>NZ_JANZKX010000009.1 GCF_027257975.1 Pelomonas sp. BJYL3 | reverse complement strand
CGGGAGAAGGGCTCAAAAGGTCCTGAAACGGGCTAAAAGCTCGAATCGGATTGCACATCGCGGAATTCCCTTCACATCGACCGGGGGGCGGTGTCGCGAGGGGGAGTTGTGCAGCGGTCTCGAGCTGCGGGTCAGCCAGGCGGCACACAGCAAGCGTCGACCCAAAGCAAAAAGCCCGACAGATCAGAGATCTACCGGGCTTTGCTTTGGGTTCCTCGCTGAAAGCGAGGCCTACCAGTTGAGACCGACTTAATCGATCTCCAAATTTGGTAGGCGCGATTGGATTCGAACCAGTTGGCCAGGGGCACCAAGGGGACGGTAGGGGTCTCACGCTCCATGCGGCACACCCCTAGCTACCCCCCTTAATTGGGCCTGGGTGGTCTGAAGATGCCATGCCCTGTTATCAGGGGCTCGATGGGGCCAAGCGTCCAGTTCAAGTCTGCCGATCAGTCTGAAATGGCAGACTCAAGTTCCTTCACAAATTTCTGAAAGGATCTGCTCCGCTCCAAGGCTAGGTCTACATCAAACACAGCAGTCAGTGCCGGCTGATCGGTCACTTCACGATATCGACCAGTTGGAATGCGCTCGGACAGCCACCCTTTGGCATCTCGTACTGAGTCACAGTTGGGAGGAGCGCTCAGATCCGGTAGAAGTCCGCGCCTTCCGCCGATCGACTCCGCTGAAGCCAAAAGCCAAGCCTCGTACTCACGATTGGCGACCACCACCGCAAGCTGTACGTCGCGAAGGACTGGTG
The DNA here is from genome assembly GCF_027257975.1 of Pelomonas sp. BJYL3. Taxonomy (GTDB): domain Bacteria; phylum Pseudomonadota; class Gammaproteobacteria; order Burkholderiales; family Burkholderiaceae_C; genus Roseateles_B; species Roseateles_B flavus. The sequence goes on along the minus strand of NZ_JANZKX010000009.1, from coordinate 149,626 downwards.
CAGCCTTTTGCCGGATCCGCGCAGCTAAGTCGACCGGGCAGTCATCATCCGCATCGAGCAAGACGAAGACTGTGCCGCCTGAAGCCTTCGCCTGAGCTAGTTCAAGCATCCGTCTAAATTCGTCTTCACGTCGCAGGAACTTTTCACGATGAATACGGAGCGGTTGGAGGACCTCGACATCGTAGCGACCGAACCGCTCAGCGAGCCGCCGGACGAGTATTGGAAGCGCAACGACCTCACCGTCGCCCTCGACAATGGCAATTAGCTTGGTCATTGCTCATCACCAAACAGCTTCAGTTGGCGGCCCTCCGGATCAAGAAGCGCCTTGGGATCTGGTGCTAACTGGTTTAGCCGGAGCAGCTCGCCGGCTGTATAGAGTTGCTCTCGCATCACCTTTCGCGATGCATCATCAATTGGAGCGATTTGCGTGGCACCAGACTCCCCAGTCACGGAAAGGATGGCGTCGTCCTTGATCTCCTGGTCGTCTAGCAACTCGGGACTGTGACTTGTCACAAGCACCTGGCAGCGCTCTGCCGCCCTTCCCAATGCCTCGCGCACCAACGCCGCCGCCGCAGGATGCAATGCAACCTCTGGTTCTTCGATGCCAATGACCCCTGGCCGATCCGTGTCGCCACCTTGAAACAAGGCCACCAATATCCCAAGTGCACGCAGCGTACCGTCAGACATGCTGTTTGCAGCGAATTTCCATGGAAATTTCGCTCCAGCAGTGTCCTGCCGAAACTCAATGGTCTCCATGTGACCGACGCCGATTCTTTCAACACCGTGCACAGAAGGAACCACGGCGTTGAGGTATTCCTCAACTACTTGCTTGTCTTTCGGGGCGTAACGCTCCATGAAACCAAGGACGCTTGCGATGTTCTCACCCAGCGGCTTTAGGATTGCACCGTCCTGAGGCTTTTGAAGATCGCGAATGACTCGAGGATTCAAGTTATAGAAACCCATCCCGACCAAGGCATCGAATACAGGTCTGAACGCCGGGAGACCAGCCGCATTAACAAGCGCAAGACGATCTGGGGTGCTAACCGGGAATACGTCTTCGCTTGTGCGCTCGGGTCTGCCTTGGACAACTCGATAGCTTGGACCCTGTCCCAGAGCTCCAATCGCGCATTCTTCTCTTTGAACTTCGAAGCCACCGGACGGGCGAGCGCCGACGTTAAACGCGTAATAAGCCTCGCGCCCATCGGGTAGTCGCATGTCAAGGCGCAATCCGAAATGCGTCGGGTGTCCTCCACTACGTCGACGAACTTCCGACAACCCCCCTCGCAGGTGCAGAGCATTTTCCAATGAGCCTTGCAAAGCATCCTTGACGAAATGGAGGATATCCATGAAATTGCTCTTGCCAGAACCGTTCGGCCCGACCAAATAGGTCAGCGATCCAAGCTTGACATCGCAAGCAGCAATGCTCTTGAAGTTCTTTGCTCTGACGCGATGGATCAGGATGTTCTTGTTCATCAGTTCTGTCATCCCTTCCCTCTTTCTGGCGAAGCTACCGCAACTGAGGTTGAGAAGGTCATTGGGGTTACTTGGCGGATCCTATCCGCTGTGAGCGCCAAGACTAAGCAGGATTACACGCCTTTGCCAGCCAACGAAGCAATTCGCAAAGACCATCGGGCAGATGCGCTCGTGACCGCGTTCATGCTCATCATCACCGCGCCCTCTCAGGACAGAGACTCGTCCGTTGTCCCCGAAGTGTCCCCAGCAAGTGCAAACGCAAAGCAAAAAGCCCGGCAACTTATTGAGTTACCGGGCTTTTTAACCTACCGAATTTGGTAGGCGCGATTGGATTCGAACCAACGACCCCCACCATGTCAAGGTGGTGCTCTAACCAACTGAGCTACGCGCCTGAAGAGCTTCGCACTATAGCATGGAATTTTCGGAGTTGTCTACTTTCTCGAAATTTTCTTCATGCGTGCCCAGGAGAACGGCTCTGTGCGGCGCCCCTGGAGCGCGCGCTGGAAGGCCCTGCCCTCAGCGCCGCCGCGCGCTGCGCACGCCGCTCACCTGCGTCACGGCCTGCAGCACCTTGGACAGGCGGCCGGAGTCGCTCACTTCCACCGTCAGGCTGATCCAGCTGTTGGAGCCCTTGCTCTGCTTGCTGGGCTGCAGGTTCATGGCGGTGACGTTGAGCTTCTCCTTGGCGAAGACTTCCAGCACGTCGCGCAGCAGGTGCTGGCGCTCCATGGCGTCGATGATGACGTCCACCGGATAGGCCAGACCCTGCCCGCCCTTGCCGGACTGCTCGCCCCAGGTCACGGCGATCACGCGCTCGGGCGCGCGGTGCGCCATCTCGCGGAAGTTGCTGCAGTCGCAGCGGTGGATGGCCACGCCCTTGCCGCGGGTCACATAACCGCTGATCTCGTCCGGCGGGGCCGGGCGGCAGCAGCGCGCGAGGTTGGTCAGCAGCGAGTCCACGCCCACCACCAGCACACCGCCCTGCCCCGCGCCCTTGCTGCCGGCCTTGGTGCGGCGCAGGGCCAGCTGCTCGTCGGTCTCGGGCTGCTGTTCCTGTGGGCGCAGCAGCAGCTCGATATTGCGCAGCGAGTATTCGTCCTTGCCCACCACCTCGAAGAGTGCGTCCGCATTCTTGAAGCCCAGGCGCGAGGCCAGGTCCTCCAGCTTGATCGCGGTGCGGCCTTCGCGCTGCAGCAGCTTCTCGACCAGCTCGCGGCCCTTGGCCACGGTCTGCGCCTGGGCCTGGGCATTGAACCAGGCCCGCACCTTGGCGCGGCTGCGCTGGCTCTGCAGATAGCCCAGCTCCGGGTTGAGCCAGTCCAGCGAGGGCCCACCGCCTTCCTTGAGCGCGCTGATCTCGATGGTTTGCCCGCTCTGCAGCGGCGTGTTCAGCGGCACCATCTGGCCGTCGACCTTGGCACCGCGGCAGCGGTGGCCGAGGTCCGTGTGCACCGCATAGGCGAAGTCCACCGGGGTCGAGCCGGCCGCCAGCTCCACCACGGTCGACTGCGGCGTGAAGACGTAGATGCGGTCGTCGAAGACGCCCTGCGCCTCGTTGCTGACGTAGTCGCGCTCCCAGGCCAGCAGCTGGCGCAGCACGGCCTTGCGGGCCTGGGCGACCTGCTCCTCGAAGTCGCCCGCGGCGGCCACGCCGGCATAGCCCTTGGTGCCCGCTTCCTTGTAGGCCCAGTGCGCCGCCACGCCATGCTCGGCATGCTCGTGCATGGCCCGGGTGCGGATCTGCACCTCCATGGCCTTGTCGTCGGCCCCGCGCACCACGGTGTGCAGGGACTGGTACCCATTGGGCTTGGGCTTGGCGATGTAGTCGTCGAACTCGCCGGCCACGGGCTGGTACTTCTCGTGCAGATGGCTCAGCACGGCGTAGCAATCGGCCACGTCCTTGACGATGACGCGCAGGGCGCGCAGGTCGAAGACCCGCTCCAGGCTCAGGCTCTTGCCCTGCATCTTCTTCCAGATGCTGTAGAGGTGCTTGGGCCGGCCCTGCACCTCGGCCTCGATGCCCAGGGCGCGCAGCTCCTGCACCAGGCCCACGCGCGCGAACTCGACATTGACCTCGCGCTCCAGGCGCTTCTCGTCCAGGCTCTTGGCGATGGCCTTGTAGGTCTCGGGCTCGAGGAAGCGGAAGGACAGGTCCTCCAGCTCCCACTTGACCTGCCAGATGCCCAGGCGGTTGGCCAGGGGCGCGAAGACCTGCAGCGACTCCGTGGCCAGGGCCGGGGGACAGGGCAACTTGCTCGCGGCGTAGTAGCGCAGGGTCTGCAGGCGCGAGGCCAGGCGCAGCAGCACCACGCGTAGATCCCGCGAGAAGGCCAGCAGCATCTTGCGCACGCGCTCCGTCTGCTGCTGCCGCAGCTCCTCCTCGACCAGGGCCTCACGCGCCGCCCGCTGGATCTGCACCAGCTTGCGGGTGTGCGTCACCAGGCTGGCATAGCTCTCGCCAAAGGCCTTGGCGACGATCTCCTCGGGCTTGTTGAGGAAGTCGCCCGCATAGACGAGATAGGCCGCGGCCTGCATGGCCGGCGCCGCGCCGACGCCGGCGAGCAGGGCCGCCACGCCGTCGGCGTGGGCCAGGGCGTCCTCGCCGGTGTCCAGAGGCTGGCCGCGCAGCAGAGGCTCGGCGAAGGCGCGCGCCCGGGCCACGGGCAGCAGCGGGGTGCCTCCGGCCTGCGGATCGGCGCCGGGCAGCGCGGCGGGCAGGTCGGCATCGGCCAGCGCCACGATGGGCGCCGCGTGCTCGGCGGGATGTACGGCAACTCCGGTCTTCATGCGCGCTTCAGGAACTCCTCGACGACGGCGATCTGCGCCTCGTCGCTGAACATGGGGGCATGACCTGCCCCCGCGATCTCCACCAGCTCGGCACGCGGCCCGCGCTGGGTCATGGCCTCGGCGGTGGCGCGCGAGAGCAGGTCCGAGTCCGCCCCGCGGATCAGCAGCGTGGGCATGCGCAGGCTGTCGTAGCCGGCCCAGAGCATCTGCTCGGCCGTCTTTGCGATCTCGGGCGTGACCGCCGCCACGGCCTGCGCGATGGCGGGGTCGTAGTGCAGCTTGAACTGGTCCCCGTCGGCCTTGAACATGGGCCGGGACAGCGTCAGCCAGTCCTCGTCATTGATGGGACCGAAGCCGGCGGAGATGGTGCGCAGATAGGCAGCCCCCTCCTCCACCGTCTTGAAGCGCAGGGGCTGACCCAGATAGGCGCCGATGCGCTGGAGGGCCGCCGCCTCGACGCTGGGGCCCACGTCATTGAGCACCAGGCGACGGATGGGCGTGCCCGGCAGCGAGGCCAGGCCCAGGCCGATCAGCCCGCCCATGGAGGTGCCCACCCAGTCCACCTGCTCGACGTCCAGCCGGGCGATGAGCGTGACCATGTCGGCCACATAGCTCGGGATCTGGTAGGCGGCGGGGTTCTTGAGCCAGTCGCTGCGGCCGCGGCCGACGACGTCCGGGCAGATCACGCGGTAGTCGCGGCTGAGCCGTCGGGCCAGGCGGTCGAAGTCCCGGCCCTGGCGGGCCAGGCCGTGCACGCAGACCAGCACCCGCGGATTGTCCCGGGCCCCCCATTCCCAATAGGCCATGCGGTGCAGGCCGGTGGCGCTGAGGCAGCGCAGGGTATTCAGCAGCGGTTCAGACATTGTTTGTATCCTCACGCGGAAGCGCCGGGCCGTCCCCGGGATTCCAAAAGCCCGCGAGGGCGTTGACGGCATTCTGCCCTGGCAGGCAGGCCCGCATCCCGAAGTCCACGCAGACCCACGAAAGGAATTCACATGTTGAAAGGCAAGACCGCCCTGGTGACCGGTTCCACCAGCGGCATCGGGCTGGGCATCGCCCTCGCTCTGGCCCGCGAGGGCGTGAACATCGTGCTCAACGGCTTCGGAGATGCCGAGGGTCCGAAGACCGAGGTGGCGGCACTGGGCGTGAAGGTCGGCTACCACGGGGCCGACATGAGCAAGGCCGCCGAGATCACCGAGCTGATGGCCTATGCCCAGCGCGAGTTCGGGGGGGTGGACATCCTCGTGAACAACGCCGGCATCCAGCACGTGGCGCCGGTCCAGGACTTCCCGACGGAGCGCTGGGACGCCATCATTGCCATCAACCTCAGCTCGGCCTTCCACACCACGCGCCTGGCGCTGCCCGGCATGCTGGAAAAGGGCTGGGGGCGCATCATCAACCTGGCCTCGGTGCATGGCCTGGTGGCCTCGGCGCAGAAGTCGGCCTATGTGGCGGCCAAGCACGGCCTGGTGGGCTTCACCAAGTCCGTGGCCCTGGAGACCGCCACCAGCCCGGTCACCGTCAACGCCATCTGCCCCGGCTGGGTGCTGACGCCGCTGGTGCAGAAGCAGGTCGACGCGCGCGCCGCGGCCGATGGCGTGGACAACGACGAGGCCAAGCGCCGCCTGCTGGCCGAGAAGCAGCCCTCGCTGCAGTTCACCACGCCCGAGCAGCTGGGCGCGCTGGCGGTGTTCCTGTGCTCCGAGGCGGCCGCCAATGTGCGCGGTCAGGCCTGGAGCCTGGACGGCGGCTGGACTGCCCAGTGAGCCGCCGGGAGGCCGCACGAAGCGGCCCCCGCTTGTTCAGCGCTTCATCACGACGGAACCGTTCACGCTGACGCTTACCGTCGCCTTGCCGGCCTCCACCGGCAGGGCTTCGTCCATGGACGCGCCGGCGGCCTTCATGCGCAGCGCGGGAGCGGCCATGGGCATGGGCGCGGCATCCTGCGTGTTGACGCTCACCTCGCCGATCTCATAGGCGCTGAAGCCGAACTGCTTCGCGTACTCCGCGGCCCGGGCCTTGAACTGGGCGATGGCCTGCGCCACCACCGCACTCTCCTGCTGCTCGCGGGCCTCCTTGGACAGGCTGTAGCCCACCCGCGCAATGCTCATGGTGCCGATGCGACCCGTCAGCTCGGAGATGGCGCCGATGTTCTTCCCTTCCACCATCAGCTCGGCCGAGCCCTGCCAGCCGTTGATGTAGGTCTGGCCATTCTTGCTGCCGTAGCGCGGGTACATGGAGAAATTGCCCGTCTGCACCTCGACCTGGCCCGGCTTGGCGATCTTCTTCGCCTCGGCCAGCGCGGCGTCCAGGGCCTGCTTCAGGGCCAGCTGGACCGCGGCGGCGTTGTTGCCATCCTTGGTGGTCGAGAAGACCACGCCGAGGGTGTCACGCGTGACCTCCACGCTGGCGGTGGCCGAGAGATTCAGCCGGTCGCGCGGCAGCGGGCTGGCCGCCTGCTGGGCCAGCGCAGGCAGTGCGGCCGAGCCCAGAATGAGACCGGCCCATGCGGCGCGGTGCAGTCGCTTCTTCATGCAATCCTCCTTGGAATCCTTGAAATCGCTGGAAATGGGGCAGGCCTGACCATAGCAGGACAGGCCGCGCCCCGCCCACAACGAAGGGCGCCGACCCCTCGTTGGCAAGGCTCCGCTTGAGTTGTTACCAAACCGTAACGACTGTTGATTCGGTTGCGATTCATGCGGCGAACAGGCCCACAATGGCGCTGTTACATATTTCCCGGAGCCGTTCATGAGCAGCAGTACCCGCGCCAACCGCATCCTCGTCGTCGATGACGATGCCCGTATCCGCGACCTGCTGCGCCGCTACCTGACGCAGGAGGGCTTCGAGGTCCTGCTGGCCGAAGACAGCAAGGCGCTCAACAAGCAGCTGACCCGCGAGACCGTCGACCTCATCGTGCTGGACCTGATGATGCCCGGCGAGGACGGCCTGTCCATCTGCCGCCGCCTGCGTGCCGCCAACGACAGCACGCCCATCATCATGCTGACGGCCAAGGTCGAGGAAGTGGACCGCATCGTGGGCCTGGAAGTGGGCGCCGACGACTACCTCGCCAAGCCCTTCAACCCCCGCGAGCTGCTGGCCCGCATCAATGCCGTGCTGCGCCGCCGCCCGGCCATGGAGGCGCCTGGTGCGCCGTCCAAGGAGCCGATGACGGTCAGCTTCGGCCCCTTCGAGTTCGACCTGGCCCTGCGCCGCCTGTCCAAGAACGGCGAGCCCCTGCCCCTCACCACCGGCGAGTTCTCCATGCTCAAGGCCCTGGTGCGCCACCCGCGCCAGCCGCTGTCGCGCGACAAGCTCGCCCAGCTGGCCCGCGGCCGCGAGTTCGAGCCCTTCGACCGCAGCCTGGACGTGCAGATCTCGCGCCTGCGCAAGCTGCTGGAATCGGACCCGGCCCAGCCCCGCTACATCCAGACCGTCTGGGGCGTGGGCTACGTCTTCGTGCCCGACGAGAACAGCTGACCCCTCCCCTGCTGACGCCGGCCCGCCGCGGCCTGGCGTCGCCTGAAGCCGCCCGTCGGGCAGGCTGAGCGCCCATGCCGCAACCGCCCAAGATCCTCGCCTTCAACCTGTTCTGGCGCACCTTCGCGCTGCTGGCCGCCCTGCTGGCCGGCGCCGTGTTCGCCTGGCAGCTGACCTTCCGGGCGCTGGACGCCGAACCCCGCGCGCTGGAGTCCGCCCATCAGCTGGCCGGCCTGGTCAATCTGTGCCGTGCCGCCATGGCCACCACCGACGGTGTGAACCGCGTGGCCATGATCAAGTCGCTGACCCACAGCCGTGACATCCAGGTGGAGATCTCCGAGCCCACCGACCAGTGGGTGGACTACGGCAACAGCAGCTTCACCCACCAGCTGGTCCAGGCCCTGCAGCAGCGCCTGGGTGCGGACACCGTCGTGGCCGGCAGCCTCAATGGCGAGGCCGGCCTGTGGGTGCGCTTCAGCATCGACACCGAGCACTACTGGCTGCGCACCAACCCCGAGCCCATGTCCGCGCGGCTCACCGCCAACTGGTGGTGGCTGCTGATCGCGCTGCTGGTGACCATCCTGGGCTCGGCCCTGATCGCCCGGCTGATCAACCACCCGCTGCGCGAGCTGGCCACCGCCGCCGGCCGCATCCGCGAGGGCGAGTACGACTCGCGACTGGACGAGAGCACCCTCACCAGCGAGATCCGCGAGGTCAACATGGGCTTCAACCGCATGGCCCGCGACCTGGCCAAGATGGAGGAAGACCGCAGCGTGATGCTGGCCGGCATCTCCCATGACCTGCGCACCCCCCTGGCCCGTCTGCGGCTGGAGGCCGAGATGAGCGTGACCGACGAGCAGGCCCGGCTCTACATGGCCCAGGACATCGACCAGCTCGACGCCATCATCAACAAGTTCATGGACTACGCCCGCCCCAGCGAGCTGGCCCTGCATCCCATCAAGCTGCGCGACGTGGCCGAGCGCGAGGCCCAGGGCTTCCGCGACCCGTCCCAGATCCGCATCCAGAACAATGTGCCGGCGGACATCAAGGTCTGGGCCGACGAGGTCGAGCTGGGCCGCATCTTCCTGAACATCATGGAGAACGCCCGCCGCTATGGCCACCTGCCGGACCTGCCCACCCTGATGCTGGTGACCGCCAAGGTGCAGGGCGCCGAGGTGCTGATCACCCTGCGCGACCACGGCCCCGGCGTGCCCCAGGACAAGCTGGACAAGCTCACCACGCCCTTCTTCCGCGGCGATGCCGCCCGCACCGCGGCCACCGGCGCCGGCCTGGGCCTGGCCATCGTGGAGAAGTCGGTGCAGCGCCAGGGCGGCAAGCTCTCCATGCGCAATGCCGACGACGGCGGCCTGGTCACCCAGATCCGCCTGCGCCGCGCGCAGTGAGCCCGGGCGGGCTCAGCCCGCGCGCATCAGCAGGCACACCGCCCGCGTCTCGATGGCCCGGCCCTCGCCCACGGGGCCCATCTTCTCGGCCGTCTTGGCCTTCACATTGATGCGATCGACCGGCAGGCTCAGCACCTGAGCCAGGCGCTCGCGCATGGGCACGATGTGCGGCGCCATCTTGGGCGCCTGGGCCACGATGGTGCTGTCGATGTTGACGAGGGCCCAGCCCGCCTCGCGCACCTTGCGATGGGCTTCGGCGAGCAGCACCATGGAGTCGGCATCCTTGAAGGCCGCCGCGGTGTCGGGGAAGAGCTTGCCGATGTCGCCCAGGGCCGCGGCGCCCAGCAGGGCGTCGGTGATGGCGTGGGCGAGTGCATCGGCATCGGAATGGCCCAGCAGGCCGTGAGTGTGCGGGATGGTCACGCCGCCGAGGATCAGCGGGCGGCCGCTGACGAGCTGGTGGGTGTCCCAGCCTTCGCCGATGCGCAGGTCCAGTGCGTTCATGGTCAGAGTCTCACTTTCGGGCCGGGCGGTGTCCCCGGCGGATTCGGTTTTGCATGATCCAGCCCAGCGCAGCCAGTACCAAGGGCACGAGCAGCGACCAGGCGACCTCGAAGTCCCTGAGCAGCCGCTCAAGGACAGGAACACCCAAGGGGCCGAGAGCCACCAGCAGCCAAAGCGGCGCCGCCAGCAAGGTCATCCCGATGACCCGCCCTCGCCAGCGTGGAGGCGTGAAGAAGAGGGCACGAATCAGCAGCAGCGCATAGCAAGCCAGCAAGAGCGACCCGCCGACCAGAACCAGGAAGAAACCGCTGCCGTGCGCAAAGGCGGGGGTGCTGAGACCGGTCGCCAGGACCAGGAGCAGCGCAGCGCGGCAGCCGGTGCGAAAACTCATCCGGCCCGGCTCCTCAGCAGGCGCTCGGCCAGCTCGAAGTCCGCCGGATAGGTCACCTTGAAATTCTCCAGCGACGCCGCCACCAGCCGCGGCCGGTGCCCCAGGGCTTCGACGGCGCTGGCCTCGTCGGTGGCCGCGTCGCCCACCAGGCGCAGCGCCGGCTGCAGCAGGCCCAGGCGGAACATCTGCGGGGTCTGCGCGGCCCATTTGCCGCGGCGGTCGACGGTGGCCTGCACGCGGCCCTCGGCCTCGTCCTTCAGCGTGTCGGCCACCGGCAGGGCCAGCAGGCCGCCGACCTCGTCGTCCGCGCAGGCGGCCATCAGCGCCTGCACCCACTCAGGCCGCAGCAGGCAGCGCGCGGCATCGTGCACCAGCACCCAGTCCTGGGGCTGGGCGCCGCGGGCCTGGAGCTCCAGCAGGCCGTTGGCGACGCTCTCGGCGCGGCTGGCACCGCCGCAACGAGCGACCCAGGCGCGCTCGCCGGCGAAGCCGGGCACGGCCTGCTCGAACTGATCGTCTTCGGGGGACAGCACCACCAGGGTCGCGTCCAGGCCCGGCACGGCCTGCAGGGCATCGAGCGTGTGGGCCATCAGGGCGCGGCCCGCCAGGGGCACGTACTGCTTGGGCTGCGCGGCGCCCGAGCGGCTGCCCACGCCGGCCGCGGGCACCAGGGCGAAGCAACGGGGCTGCACGCCCACGGAATAGGAAGTCATGGAGGCGGATTGTAGAAAGCTCCACCGCCGCTCCGGCCCCGGCCGCCGCCCGCGGCCCGCGCCGCCAACCGTGAAAACACTGAGAACAAATGGCATCACAAAGCCGGCATGACTTCAGGACAAGGCGGCGTGGCCGGCCTTCAATGCCAGTCAAGACAGGCGCGGCCTTCGCCGCCCCTCCGCCCAGTTTCCCCGCATGTCCCCCATGACCGCCTCACGACCCCTCCTGCAGCGACTGGTGCTGGTGCGCCCCGGCGAAGGCCGCGCCCTGCTGTGGGCTGCCGCCTACTTCTTCTTCCTGCTGCTGAGCTACTACCTGCTGCGCCCGGTGCGCGAGGCCATGGGCATCGCCAAGGGCGCGGACAAGCTGCCCTGGCTGATGAGCGTGACCCTGCTGGTGATGCTGGTGGCCAACCCGCTCTACGCAAAGCTGGTGTCGCGCTGGCCGCGGCGGCGTTTCATCCCGGCGGTCTCGCATTTCTTCGCGGCCAATCTGCTGGTCTTCGGGGGCCTGATGATGGCCTGGCCCGGCGCCGTGTGGCTGGGCTATGCCTTCTACGTGTGGCTGAGCGTCTTCAACCTCTTCGTGGTCTCGGTGTTCTGGAGCCTCATGAGCGATGTGTTCCGCGAGGAGCAGGGCCGGCGCCTCTTCGGCCTGATCTCCATGGGCGGCACCCTGGGCGCCATGGGCGGCGCCGCGCTGACGGACGCGCTGAGCCGCGGCAGCTGGGGCCTGCAGCTGGGGCCGGCGGCGCTGATGGGCCTTTCGGTGCTGGCGCTGGAGATCGCGGTGGCCTGCATGGGCGTGCTGCGGCGGCACTTCGGTGTCTCGGAGCAGGCCCAGCCCGAGCGCGAGCCCGGGCCCTCGGCCCTGGAGGGCTGGAGGGCGATCGCGGGCTCGCGCTATCTGCAGGCCCTGTGCGTCTACATGCTGCTGTATGCGCTGACCTCCACCTTCCTCTACCTGACCCAGGGCGAGATCGTGGCCAGCAGCTTCGCCAGCGGCGCCGAACGCACCGCGGCCTTCGCGCGGCTGGACCTGTGGGTCAATGCCCTGACCCTGCTGACCCAGCTCTTCCTGACCGGCCGCCTGCTGCGCTGGATCGGCGTCAGCGGCGTGCTGCTGGTGCTGCCCACGCTGACGCTCGCCGGCTTCGGCGCCCTGGCCCTGTGGCCCAGCTTCGCGGTGCTGGCGGCCGTGCAGGTGCTGCGCCGCGGCCTGCACTACGCGGTGGATCGCCCGGCGCGTGAGCTGCTGTACATCCCGCTGGGGCCCGAGGAACGCTACAAGTCCAAGCCCTTCATCGACACCTTCGTCTACCGCGTGGGCGACGTGCTGGGCGTCTGGGCCCCCACGCTGATGAGCGTGCTGGCCCTGCCCGTGAGCCTCGCCGCCCTGGGCTGCGCCGGCCTGTGGATCTGGACGGGCCGCTCGCTGGGGCAGCTCGTACGCCAGCAGGCCGCCCGGCCCGACGCGCCTCCGCCCACCCCCCCTGCGCCGGCCGCCGCGGCACTGCGCTCCTGAGCCCTCCCTCTTCCCTTCCGCTGAAAAGGACGTCCCATGAAACCCACCCGTCGCCACCTGATGCAATGGACCGCCGGCCTCGGCGCCCTGAGCCTGCTGCCCCAGTCCCATGCCGCGGACAAAGCCCCCTCGCCCAAGCGCATCCTGGTGCTGGGCGGCACGGGCTTCCTGGGCCCGGCCATCGTCGAGGTGGCCCGGGCACGGGGGCATGTCCTGACCCTCTTCAACCGTGGCAAGACCCGGCCCGGCCTGTTCCCCGATGTCGAGAAGCGCCAGGGCGACCGCGACCCGCTCAAGGGCGAGGGCCTGAAGTCGCTCGAGACCGGCGAATGGGATGCCGTGATCGACGACTCCGGCTACTACCCCCGCATGGTCGGCGCCTCGGCGCAGCTGCTGGCGCCGCGGGTGAAGCAGTACATCTACATCTCCAGCATCAGCGCCTACAAGGAACCGGTGCCCGTGGGCGGCGACGAGGACTCGCCCCTGGCCGTGCTGGCCGACCCCGCGGTCGAGACCATGGGCAAGAACTACGAGAACTACGGCGGACTCAAGGCCGCCTGCGAGGCCGCCGTGGCCAAGGCCCTGCCCGGCCGCAGCACCATCGTGCGCCCCGGCTACATCGTGGGCCCGGACGATCCCACCGGCCGCTTCACCTACTGGCCGGTGCGCTTCGACAAGGGCGGAGAGATCGCCGTGCCAGGCGCCCCCACGGACCCGCTGCAGCTGATCGACGTGCGCGACCTCGCCACCTGGCTGGTGCACCTCGTGGAGAACGGCACCATGGGCCAGTTCAACGCCGTCGGCCCTGCCGAGCCCATGAGCTGGGGCCGCGTGATCGCCGCCTGCCAGAAGTCCGCCGGCACGCCGGGCACCGTGACCTGGGTGCCGGGCGAGTTCATGGCCAAGCAGGAAGACCTGGACATGCCCATCTGGGCGCCCTACCTCGGTGACAGCAAGGGCTTCCACACCTGGCGCACCACCCGCGCCGTCAAGGCCGGCCTGAAGTTCCGCCCCGTCGAGCAGACCGTGGCCGACACCCTGGCCTGGTACAAGACCCAGCTCAAGGAGGAGAAGGGCCGCGTGAAGCTGGCCTTCAGCGCGGAGCAGGAAGCCACGCTGCTGCAGCGCTGGAAGCAGGCCAAGGGCTGACCCACAGGCGCCAGTGAAAAGGGCGCGACCCTCGCGGGTTCGCGCCCTTTGCCTTCTTGAGCGACGGGGTCAGTGCACCACGCGCCCGAAGCTGAACTCGCCGTTCTCGACCTGCACCGGGATCACGTCCTTGGGACCGAAGCGGCCCTGCAGGATCAGCTTGGACAGCGGATTCTCGATGCGCTGCTGGATCGCCCGCTTGAGCGGCCGCGCACCGAAGACCGGGTCGAAGCCCACCTTGGCCAGCTCGGCCAAGGCGTCCTCGCTGACGTCCAGCTTCATCTCCAGCTTCGCGAGGCGCTCCTCCAGCTGGCGCAGCTGGATCTTGGCGATGGACTGGATGTGCTGGGCGTCCAGCGCATGGAAGATCACCGTCTCGTCGATGCGGTTCAGGAACTCCGGGCGGAAGTGCTGCTTGACCTCGCCCCACACGGCCTCGCGGATCACCTCCTCGTCCTGGCCGGCCAGCGCCATGATGTGCTGGGAGCCGAGGTTGGAGGTCATCACGATGACGCAGTTCTTGAAGTCCACGGTGCGGCCCTGGCCGTCGGTCAGGCGGCCGTCGTCCAGCACCTGCAGAAGCACGTTGAACACGTCCGGGTGGGCCTTCTCGACCTCGTCCAGCAGCAGCACGCTGTAGGGCTTGCGGCGCACGGCCTCGGTCAGGTAGCCACCCTCGTCATAGCCCACATAGCCCGGGGGCGCGCCGATGAGGCGGCTCACCGAGTGCTTCTCCATGAACTCGCTCATGTCGATGCGCACCATGTGGTCCTCGCTGTCGAAGAGGAAGCCCGCCAGCGCCTTGCACAGCTCGGTCTTGCCCACGCCCGTCGGGCCCAGGAAGAGGAAGGAGCCCAGCGGGCGGTTGGGATCGGACAGCCCGGCGCGCGAGCGGCGGATGGCATCGGCCACCGCGGTGATGGCCTCGTCCTGGCCCACCACGCGCTGGTGCAGCTTGTCTTCCATCTGCAGCAGCTTGTCGCGCTCGCCCTGCATCAGCTTGGACACGGGAATGCCCGTGGCGCGGGACACCACCTCGGCGATCTCCTCGGCGCCGACCATGGTGCGCAGCAGCTGCGGCGCGGCGCCTTGCTTGGCCTTGCCCGCCTTGTCGCTCTCCTTGGCCTGCGCTTCCTTGAGGCGCTTCTCCAGCTCGGGCAGCTTGCCGTACTGCAGCTCGGCGACCTTGTTGAAGTCACCCTTGCGCTTGAGTTCCTCGATCTGGAACTTGATGCGGTCGATCTCTTCCTTGACCTGGGCCGAGCCCTGGGCCGTGGCCTTCTCGGACTTCCAGATCTCCTCCAGGTCCGCGTACTCGCGCTGCAGCTTCTCGATCTCTTCCTCGATCAGCTCGAAGCGCTTCTGCGAGGCCTCGTCCTTTTCCTTGCGCACGGCCTCGCGCTCGATCTTCAGCTGGATCAGGCGGCGGTCGAGCTTGTCCATGGCCTCGGGCTTGGAGTCGATCTCGATCTTGATCTTGGCCGCGGCCTCGTCGATGAGGTCGATGGCCTTGTCCGGCAGGAAGCGGTCGGTGATGTAGCGGTGCGAGAGCTCGGCCGCGGCCACAATGGCCGGGTCGGTGATCTCCACGCCGTGGTGCACCTCGTACTTCTCCTGCAGGCCGCGCAGGATGGCGATGGTGGCCTCCACCGTCGGCTCGTCGACCATCACTTTCTGGAAGCGGCGCTCCAGGGCGGCGTCCTTCTCGACGTACTTGCGGTATTCGTCCAGCGTGGTCGCGCCGATGCAGTGCAGCTCGCCGCGGGCCAGGGCCGGCTTGAGCATGTTGCCGGCGTCGATGGCGCCCTCGGCCTTGCCCGCGCCGACCATGGTGTGGATTTCGTCGATGAAGAGAATGATGCGACCTTCGTCAGCCGCCACTTCCTTCAGCACGGACTTCAGCCGCTCCTCGAACTCGCCGCGGTACTTGGCACCGGCCAGCAGACCGGCCATGTCCAGCACCAGCACGCGCTTGTCCTTCAGCGACTCCGGCACCTCGCCGTTGACGATGCGCTGAGCCAGGCCCTCCACGATGGCGGTCTTGCCCACGCCCGGTTCGCCGATCAGCACGGGGTTGTTCTTGGAGCGGCGCTGCAGCACCTGGATGGCGCGGCGGATCTCGTCATCGCGGCCGATCACCGGGTCCAGCTTGCCCTGGCGCGCGCGCTCGGTGAGGTCCAGGGTGTACTTCTTCAGGGATTCCCGATTGCCCTCGGACTCCTGCGAATCCACCTTCTGCCCGCCCCGCACCGCCTCGATGGCAGCCTCCAGGCCCTTGCGGGTGAGGCCGTGGCCGCGGACGATGCCGGCCAGGTCGCTCTTGGCGTCGGCCAGGGACAGCAGGAACATCTCGCTGGCGATGAAGTGGTCACCGCGCTTGGCGGCTTCCTTCTCGGCCGCCTGCAGCAGGCTGACGAGCTCACGGCTGGGCTGGACCTGCTGGCCCTCGCCCTGCACCTGCGGCAGGCCGTTGACGATGCTGTCCAGCGCCGTCTTCAGCGCCGGCAGGCGCACGCCGGCCCGCTCCAGCAGGGCACGCGGGCCGTCCTCCTGCGCCAGCATGGCCTGCAGCAGGTGGGCGGGTTCGATGTAGGGGTTGTCGCGCGTGACGGCGCCGCTCTGGGCTTCGGCCAGGGCTTCCTGAAAGCGCGTGGTGAACTTGTCGACTCGCATGGATGTGATCCTCCGTTGTCGTTCAAGTGGGCGCAGCTCGCCGCATTTCAAGAGCCGCGGGGTGACAGGCCGGCGTCCGCGGTCAGAATGCCGACCATGCCACAGACCGCCAACTCCACCGCCCCGTGCAGCGCCGGCTCCGAGCTTCATCTCGGCACCGTGCCCACCCTTCTACGCTATCTCGGGCAGCTGGATGGGCTTCTTGACCTGGCTCAATTGCGGCTTCAAAGCCAGGGGCTGGGCGAGGACGTGCTGCTGGAGACCCGCCTGGTACCGGACATGCTGCCCCTGCGCAGCCAGGTCTGGATCTGCGGCAATTTCGTGCCCCGCATGGAGGCGGTGCTGCGCGGCAGCGAGCCCCGCTACCCGGACTGGCCGCAGGACCTGGCCGGCATGCAGCGCCAGGTGCAGGCGCTTCAAGCCCAGGTGCAGGCCTGGCGCCCCGAGGACTTCGAGCCCGCCGGCCGTCTGGTCGAGGGCGACGCCGGCCAGGCCTGGCTGCAGATGCCGCTGCGCGCCTGGATCCACGAGTTCGCCCTGCCCAATTTCTGCTTCCACCTCACCGCCGTCTATCTGCTGCTGCGCCAGCAGGGCCTGCCGCTGGGCAAGGCGCAGTACGACGGCCTGCACCAGTACTGAAGGCGCTCAGCTCAGCGCGGCACGCATCAGGGCCAGCCCGGCCGCGGCGGCAGCCAGCGAGCCCAGCACGTGGATCAGGGTGTGAGCCAGGGCCAGGCCGAAGTCGCCCCGCTGCAGCAGGCTCAGGGACTCGCCAGAGAAGCTGGAGAAGGTGGTCAGCCCGCCCAGAAAGCCGGTGACCAGCAGCAGGCGCGCCATCTCGTTGGGCATGCGGCCGAACCACTCCAGGGCCATGCCGATCAGGAAGCCGCCCAGCACATTGACCAGCAGCGTGCCCAGCGGAAACCCCGTCCAGCGCGCATTGAGCCACAGGCCCGCGCCCCAGCGCGCCAGGGCGCCCGCGCTGGCCCCCACGGCGACGGCGGCGATCTGCAGGGGCAGGCTCATGCGCCCGACGCCGCGCGGTCCGAGGCGATGTCCGAGGCGGTATTCGAGGCGTTGTCCGAGGCAATGCCCCAGCGCGCCAGCGCGGCGTCGTCCACCTCGCGGGCATCGACCCAGCGGGCGCCGTCCGGCCCATGCTCCTTCTTCCAGAACGGGGCCTGGGTCTTGAGGTAGTCCATCAGGAACTCGCAGGCCTGGAAGGCCTGGCCGCGGTGGCGGGAGCTGACGAAAACGCCCACGATCTGGTCCAGCGGGGCCAGCGGCCCCACACGGTGGATCACGCGGGCGGCGCGGATGTCGAAGCGGCGCTGGGCCTCGTCGATCATGGCCTCGATGGCCGCCTCGGTCATGCCGGGGTAGTGCTCCAGCTCCATCAGCGAGATGGCATCCGCACCCGGCTGCCCGGCCCCGCCACGCACCGTGCCCACGAAGCTGACGACGGCGCCCACGCCGCCATCGTCGGCGCGCAGGGCGGCGCACTCGGCGCTGAGGTCGAAGTCCGAGGTCTGGATGCGGACGCGTGCTGGCTTAGTCATGCCCAAGATTCTGCCCCAGCGCCGCCAGAGCCTGCGGCGCCAGCAGCTCGATGCCGCCGTAGCGCAGCGCGATATGCCCCTGCGCCTCCAGGGACTTCAGCGCCTTGTTCACGGTCTGCCGGCTCACGCCCATCATCAAGGCCAGCTGCTCCTGGGGCAGGCGCAGGCGCCGGGGTGTCGACGCATCCTGTGGGGTCAGGTCTTGCTCGCCATAGCCCTGAGCCACCTGCAGCAGGCGCTTGGCGAGCCGTGCCTCCAGGGGCAGGCGGGCGATGTCCTCCAGCACCTCGAAGCTCTGGCGCAGCTTGGCGCAGGCCAGGCGGGCGATGCTGCGCCAGTGCCGCGGATGCTGGTCCAGCCAGGCCACCAGGGCCGCCTCGGGCACCAGCCAGAGCCGGCTCGTGCCGTCACTGCGCACATCGTGGGTGCGGGGCTGGCCGTCCAGCAGGGAGATCTCGCCGAACCAGTGACCAGCCTCCAGCCAGGCCAGCAGGCTCTGCGTGCCGTCCGGCTGCAGCCGCCCCACCTGCAGGGCGCCCGCGAGCACGCAGCACAGGCCGGCCGAGCGCTGGCCCTGGTGGAACAGCAGCTCGCCGTCCACCAGGCTCAGGCCGTGACCCAGCGCGCGCAGGGCGGCCTGCAGCGCGGGCTCGCAGCTGGCAAACCAGCGGCTGCGGGCCAGGGCCTGGTAGTCGTCATCCGGGACCATGGGTTTGGGAGGGGCTCAACTGTCGAATCTTTGACAGTGCGAATGCTCGCCGCTGCCTAAGCTGATGGATATCAAGACAAACGTGGAGACCCGCCATGGCCAGCCCCTTCCGTCCTGCCCTGGACCTGATGGCCCAGTACGCCGCCTACCACCGCGACCGCCGCAATATCGCCACGCACTTCGTGGGCATCCCCCTGATCGTGTTCGCCATCGGCGTGCTGCTGGCGCGCATCCCGCTGGAGGTGGCGGGTCTGCCGGCCAACGCCGCCTGGCTGCTGTGCTTCGTGAGCGCGCTGTGGTACCTCAGCCGCGGCGCCCTGGTGCTGGGCCTGGCCACCGTGGCCGTGAACGCCCTGCTGATGGCCCTGGCCACTCCCTTTGCGCAGGGATCGGCGGCCGCCTGGCTGACGGTGGGCGTGGGCAGCTTCGTGGTGGGCTGGATCATCCAGTTCGTCGGCCACTACTACGAGGGCCGCAAGCCCGCCTTCGTGGACGATCTGGTGGGCCTGCTGGTCGGGCCCATGTTCGTGGTGGGCGAGCTGCTGTTCGCGCTGGGCTGGGGCAAGGCCATGCTGGCCGCCATCGAGGCCCGCGTGGGCCCGACGCATGTGCGTGACCTCAAAGCCACGCAGCAGGGCTGAGGATCAGCCGGACTTCGGCCAGCGTTGCAGCACCGCCGCGGCCTCGGGCTTGCGTGAGGCGCGGCCGGCCTTGAGCGGCGTGCCCAGGGCGATCCACCCCAGCAGGGTCTCGCCGGGCTCGCAGAAGGCGGCCACGATGTCGGCATCCCGCACCTTGGCGCCGGAAAGCATCTTGGCGCCATAGCCCAGCAGATGCGCCGCGTTGAGGAAATTGGCCAGGGCGCCGCCCACGCAGGCCCATTGCTCATGGGCAGGGACTTGCGGGTGGCCCATGTCGATGCGCGCCACCAGCGCCACCGTCACGGGCGGGCGCAGGGCGCGTTCGGCGTCGAGGGCCGCGCCGGCCTCATCCTTGCCCGCACGTCGCGCGGCCGCGGCGAACAGATCGGCCATGCGCTGGCGGGCCTCGCCGCCCACCCACTTGAAGCAGAAGGGCACCAGCTCGCCGTGGTCCGGCCCCCGCAGCGCGGCGGCCACCATCTGCTGCAGCTGCGCCTCATCCGGGCCTGGCTCGGCCAGGTGCTTGGGGCCGACGGAATGGCGCGCCAGCAGGGCCTGCAGCAGCTCGGGTCCCGGCATGCTCATGGGCTCAGCTGTTCTTGGAGATGGTGATGGTGGGGAACTTGGACGAATAGTCCCGGGCCTGCCCCGCGATGCGCGCCGCCACCTTGCGGGCGATGTCGCGGTAGCGCAGCGCGATCTCGCCCTCGGGCTCGGCCACCACGCTGGGCCGGCCGGCATCGGCCTGCTCGCGGATGGACAGCGCCAGCGGCAGCCCGCCCAGGTAGGCCAGGCCGTACTGCGCGGCCATCTTCTGGCCGCCCTCGGCGCCGAAGATGTGCTCGGCATGGCCGCAGTTCGTGCAGATGTGCACCGCCATGTTCTCGACCAGGCCCAGGATGGGCACGCCCACCTTCTCGAACATCTTCAGACCCTTCTTGGCGTCGATCAGGGCGATGTCCTGGGGCGTGGTCACGATGACGGCCCCCGTCACCGGCACGCGCTGGGACAGGGTCAGCTGGATGTCGCCGGTGCCGGGCGGCATGTCGATGATGAGGTAGTCCAGGTCCTGCCAGTGCGTCTGGCGCAGCAGCTGGTCCAGGGCCTGGGTGGCCATGGGGCCGCGCCAGACCATGGCCTGGTCCTCGGCGACCAGGAAGCCGATGGACATCAGCTGGATGCCATGGGCCAGGATGGGCTCCATGGTCTTGCCGTCCTTCGACTCCGGCTGGCCGCTGGCGCCCATCATCAGGGGCTGGCTGGGGCCGTAGATGTCGGCGTCCAGCAGGCCCACGCGGGCGCCTTCGGCCGCCAGGGCCAGGGCCAGGTTGGCGGCGGTGGTGCTCTTGCCCACGCCGCCCTTGCCCGAGGCCACGGCCACGATGTTCTTGACGCCGGGCAGCAGCTGCACGCCGCGCTGCACGGCATGGGCCAGCACGCGGGTGCTGATGCGGATGTCCACGCGCGCAATGCCCGGCACGGTCCGGGCCGCGGCGGCGAGCGATTCGCGCAGGGCGCCATGCAGGCCGGCGGCCGGGTAGCCCATCTCCAGCTCGAAGCTCAGGGCCTCGCCCTCGATGCGCAGCTGCTTGATCTGCTTGCTGCTGACGAAATCCTGCTGGGTCACAGGATCGACGACGCGCTGCAGGGCCTGCAGCACCAGGGCTTCTTGGTTCATGCTCATGGGGATCTCTCGCAAGCCGCGCAGTCTAGCCCAGGGGCCCTTGCCGCCCAGTCATAGGCCCGCGCCAAGCAGGGTCGGGCGGGCGGCTCGAGGGTTCAGCGGCTGGCCCGCGCCAGCGCCAGCCCGAAGCCGATGAAGACCAGGCCGCTGCCACGCTGGAACCAGCGCCGGCCGCGGGCCGAGCCCAGGAAGCGCCCCACCGACTGCGCACCCCAGGCATAGAGACTGTGGATGAGCAGCACCAGGCCCGCATAGCTGAGCACCAGCAGCAGCAGCTGCGGCGCTGCGGCATGGGCCGGGTCCACGAACTGCGGCAGGATGGACAGAAAGAAGACGATGGCCTTGGGATTGGTGAACTGCAGCATCAGACCTTCGAGGAAGCGTCGGCGCGGGCTCAGCACCGGCGCCTGGGCCGCCTCTGCCCAGTCCTGGGAGGGCGCCCGCCAGAGCTTGATCCCCAGCCACACCAGATAGGCCGCGCCCAGCAGCTTGATCACGGTGAAGGCCAGGGCCGACTGCGCCAGCAGCAGTCCAAGGCTGGTGGCCGAGATGCCCGCCACCACCGCCGCCCCCGCTGCCACGCCGGCGATGCCCGGCAGGCTGCCGCGCCAGCCCAGGCGCAGGGCGTTGTTGAGCGAGAGCATCACGCCGGGCCCGGGGCTGGCCACCGTGGCGGCGGCCACCAGCAGGAAGAGGAGGTACAGCTTCATGCCGCCATGCTAGCGGCTGTCAGTTCACCGGACAGAGGCCCGGCTTCTCCGGCGCCACGATGGACCACTCCACCTGCAGGTGCGGCCCGGTGCCGCGCCGCGTCCAGGGCAGGTCGATGCGGCCCTGGGCGTAGGCCTGCTCGCGCAGGGCGTTCACGGCAGCGGGCAGCTGGCCCAGGTCACGCACGTCGATGACCAGCATGGCGCCGCACTGGCGGACCATCTCGGGCTTGACCCAGGGCGACTTCTGCGGGTCGGCATCCAGAAAGACCAGCGGGTGCGTGGGCGCATGCACCGAGACATTGCCCGCCAGCCAGGTCTCACCGACGAGGATGTGCAGCGGCCCCGGCTGGTGCTGGCGCCAGACCGCGTCCACCTGGGCGGCGAGGTTCTGCGCCGGGAAGTTGGCGCGGGCCGGGCGGTCCTTGAGGTCCACCAGCCAGCCATTGGCCAGGGCCTGGCTCAGGGCCATCAGCAGCTCGAAGCCCACGGCAATGATGAGCGCCGTGCGCACCATGCGGTTGGGTTCGTAGGCCGGGACAAAGCGCATCAGCCACAGGCCCAGCACCACGAAGAAGGTGGCAGCCCAGGCCGAGCCCAGCTTCACGCCGGCCACGCCCAGCAGGGAGGTCAGCAGCACCGGGCCCAGCGCCATGAAGCTGATGAAGCGCAGCTCCGGCCGCTCAGGCACCTGGACGCCCGGCCAGCGGGCATGCGACCGCAGCAGCCAGGCCAGCAGGCCCGTGGCCAGCAGCAGAGGCAGCGCGCGGCCGAACTGGATCACGACGAAATTCAGCAGCCGGCCCCAGTGGCCCAGCTGCGAGGCATCGTTCTCGCCATTGACGGCCTTGCTGACGTAGCCGAGGGTGGGCGCGCCTTCCCGCAGCAGCCACTGCACGTGCGGCGCAAAGAGCACGGCCGCCACCAGCAGGGCAAGACCTGCCCCCAGCCAGGGGCGCAGGCGGCGCATGCGCAGGTCCTGGATCATCCAAAGGCCCAGCACGGCCAGCCAGATCAGGGCGCTGTACTTGGTCAGCATGCAGAAGGCTGCGGCCAGGCCGGCCAGCAGCCAGCGCCACCAGCCGCCCTCCCGGACCGCCAGCAGGCCGGTCCACAGCAGCAGGGCCACGGGCATCAGCTGCACCGTGTTGTGGTTGGCCATGATGCCGTGGATGCCGTGGTAGACCAGCAGGCTGCTCAGCAGCACCGCGCAGAGCGCGCGCGCCGGCGACATCACCAGCAGGCCGATGCGCCAGACCATGTAGAGCATCAGCACCACGCTCAGCTGCGCGGCGAAGAAGGTCACCCAGATCTGCTTGCCCAGCAGCGTGGTCCAGAAGCTGAGCCACCAGGTGGGGAACGGCGGGTGCTTGTAGTAGCCCCATTGCAGGGACTGCTGCCAGACCAGCTGCTCGATGTTGTCCCAGGGCGGGGCGCGGTGGGTCAGCGCGGAGCTGACGACCCACAGCAGGGCATGGAAGACGAGGAAGGCAAGGAGCAGGCGGCCGGCATCGCGGCGGCGCTGCATGTCCAGGGTCCAGGGTCCCAGGCGCAGGCCGACGCCGCGCGGCTGCGCGCCCAGGCTGATCGTGTCCTTGCTCCTGTCCATGGCCCTGTTGCTCTCGCGATCGCTGCTGCGACCGGAAATGGGCGCATGCAAAGCCCTGGATGATACTGAAACAAATCTTCACAACCGCGCCCGGGGCGGGGGGTCGGGTCTTGCGATGCGCACAAGCGTGCAATGAGGCACGGCCGCCGCCGAGGTAGGCGCCAGCAGCGGGCGGCCCTCGGCCCGGAAAAACAAAAAGGGACCCGTCTTTCAACGAGTCCCTTCTGTTTTGGTGGGCCCTGTAGGATTCGAACCTACGACCAACGGATTAAGAGTCCGCTGCTCTACCAACTGAGCTAAGAGCCCAATCCCTTATCGCCTTCGATCACGCCTGCCAAGAAAACTTGGTGGGCCCTGTAGGATTCGAACCTACGACCAACGGATTAAGAGTCCGCTGCTCTACCAACTGAGCTAAGAGCCCGTGATCGAAACCGACCGAAACTGGTGGGTTGTGCAGGATTCGAACCTGCGACCAACGGATTAAAAGTCCGCTGCTCTACCGACTGAGCTAACAACCCGAGCCTTTTTGAGCTACGGCCGCTTGAGGCTCAAACTCTTTTGAGCTTTTTGCCTGCGCGCTGTACTCATCAGCAGAGCCTCAGATTATAGAAGCAGTTTTTCAGTCAGCGCAAGCGGTTTGCAAAAATTCTTTCACCAGTTCGGCCGCGGCCGTCATGCCGAAGGCCGCGGTGACCATCACGCTGGAGCCGTAGCCCGCGCAGTTGAGACTCCCGTCCACCTGACCGTCGACCGCGCAGGCCGCCTCGGGCCGCTGCACGGCCTCGCGCGAGAACACGCAGCGCACCCCCATCTTGCCCTGACGCGCCAGGCCGTACTCCTTGCGCAGGCGCTGCCGCAGGCTGGCCAGCAGCGGGTCATGGGTGGTGAGGGCCAGGTCTTGCACCTCCAGCAGATGCGAGGCCCGCTTGCCGCCGGCCGCGCCGACGGTCACGAAGCAATGCCCCGTCTGCCGCGCCCAGGCGGCCAGCGCGGCCTTGGCGCGGACCTGGTCGCAGGCGTCGATCAGGCCGTCGATGGCCCGGCCCCGCAGCAGGTCCGGCCAGTTGCCGGGTTCGACGAATTCCTCGATGCCATGCACCTGGCAGTCGGGGTGGATGTCGCGGATGCGTTCGCGCAGGGCGTCAATCTTGGCCATGCCCAGCGTGCTGCCCAGGGCCTGGATCTGGCGGTTGATATTGGACTCGGCCACCTGGTCCAGGTCGATCAGCACCAGCTCGGCCACGCCGCTGCGCGCCAGCGCCTCGACCGCCCAGGAGCCCACGCCGCCCACGCCCACCACCGCGAAGCGCGCGCCGCGCAGGCGCTGGTAGTCGCGCTCGCCATAGAGGCGTCGCAGGCCGCCGAAGCGGCGATCGCTGTCATGGTCGGGGGCGCTGGGAGGGGGCGGGGTCATGTCGCTCATGGTGGCACATCAGAAATGCAAAACCCCGCCGGCGACGGATCCGGGCGGGGTTCGAAGGGTCGGGGGGCAGGTCTTGCCTCGGTCCGGCTCCGGCTTACTTGAGGGCCTTGAGCCGCTCCTTGGCGGCCTGCGCGGCCTCGGTGCCGGGGTAGGCCTTGACCAGGTCCTCCAGGCTGCGCTTGGCGGCCTTCAGGTCCTTGAGCTCGATCTGGCAGTTGGCCAGGGCCAGCAGGGCCTCGGCCGCGCGCGGGTGCTCGGGATTGGCCACGATCAGCGACTTGAAGCTGGCGATGGCGTCCTTGTAGTCGCGCTTGCCGTACTGGGCGTTGCCCAGCCAGAAGCGGGCGGAGTCGGCATAGCCGCTGCCGGGGTAGCGCTTCAGGAAGGCGTTGAAGCCGCCCACGGCCTCGGCGAAGTCGCCCTTGCGCACGGCGCCGATGGCGGCCTCGTACTGGCGGCGTTCCTCGGGCTCGACGTTGAACTCCTTGCCGTCCAGGCTGACCTTCTGCGGCTCCAGCGGCTTGAGGCGGGAGTCCAGGTTCTGGGCCTGGTCGCTGACACGGCGCTGGGTCTCGGCCAGGTCGCGCGCCAGCTGCTCGTTCTGCCCGCGCAGCTTCGCGATCTCGGCGCGCAGGGCTTCAATCTGGGCGCTCAGGTCCAGCAGGCTGCGGCTCTGGGCCGACTGCTGGTCCTGCGCTTGCGTGGCCAGCTGCTCCAGGCGGGAACGCTGGGCGTCCTCCACCTGCTGCAGCTTGGCCCGCAGGTCCAGGATGGCCTTGCGGGCCTCGTCATCCTCGAACAGGCCGGCACGGGCCGGTTGGCTCAGGGCCAGGGTCGCGACGACCAGGGCCAGGGCACTCAGACGGGGTCGCAAGGCCGGCATCTCACTTGTCCTTCAGTTCGACGCGACGGTTCTTGGACCAGGCTTCCTCGTTGTGGCCTTCCACAGCGGGACGCTCCTTGCCGAAGCTCACCGGCTCGACCTGCGCGCTGCCGGCGCCCAGCAGGCTCATGGACTGAGCCACGGCCTCGGCACGCTTCTGGCCCAGGGCCAGGTTGTATTCGCGGCCGCCGCGCTCGTCAGCGTGGCCTTCCAGGCTCATCTTGACCTTGCCGTTGTTCTTCAGGCGCTTGGCGTGGGCTTCGATCAGGGGGGTGTAGTCGCTCTTGACGACGAAGCTGTCGAAGTCGAAGTAGACGGTGCGGCCCTTGGCGTTGGCGGCCTTCAGCAGCTCGGAATCGATATCCACGGGCTGGACACGGCTCTCGGCCTTCTGCTCCACCTTCTGCTCGACCTTGGGCGGCTCGACCTTGGTCTCGACCTTTGCCGGCTCTTCCAGCTTGGTCGACGAGCAGGCGGCCAGACCGGCAGCCATGAGCACCACCAGTGCCAACTTTTGCATTTGCATCATTTCTCTCCTTGGATCCTCAATGTCCGTACGTTAGGTCCGAATGCGGTTTGGTCTGAAAGCATGCGGCAGGCCGACTCACCCGGCTCGGCCGGTATTTTGGCTCAAGTTCGGCATGACTTCGGGCACTGGCAGGGCTCGAATGGAACCAAATGCTGTCAGCAAGGCATGAATGGCGGTTTTTCACCTGGCCAGCGCCCCTGCTTTGCTTGCTCAGCGCCCGAAGGGGCCCCAGGTGGGCTCGCGCACATCGGCCGTGCTGGCCACCAGCTTGGCCTTGATGCGGCCATCCAGCGTGGTCGTCATGAGCACGTCCCGGCCGCCGGCGCGGGTGGCGTAGACGATGAGCTTGCCATTGGGCGCGAAGCTGGGGCTTTCGTCCTCGGTGGAGTCGGTGATCTTCTGCGACTGCCCGGTCACGAGGTCCATCACGCACAGGCGGAAGGTGGAGCCGCCCTCGCGGGTGATGAAGGCCAGGGTCTTGCCGTCCGGGCTGATGGCGGGGCTGATGTTGTAGCTGCCGCTGAAGGTGACGCGCTCGGCCTCGCCGCCATTGGCGGGCATGCGGTAGATCTGCGGCGCGCCGCCGCGGTCGCTGACGAAGTAGATCTGCGCGCCGTCGGGGCTGTAGACCGGCTCGGTGTCGATGGCGCGGGTCTGGCTGAGGCGCTTGGGATCACCGCCATTGCGGCTGATGGTGAAGAGCTGCGAGCCGCCGGCCAGGGACAGGGTGAGGGCCAGTCGTTGCCCGTCGGGCGAGAAGGCCGGCGCGCTGTTGGAGCCGCGGAAGTCCGCCAGCACGCGGCGGCGGCCGGTGGAGAGGTCCTGCAGCCAGACGACGGCCTTGCGGGACTCGAAAGACACATAAGCGATCTCGCGCCCTTCCGGCGACCAGGCCGGCGAGATGATGGGCTCGGGGCTGTTGAGCGCGACCTGCCCGCCCTCGCCGTCGGCATCGGTGATGCGCAGCTGGTAGCGCGGACCGGTCTTGGTGACGTAGGCCATGCGGGTGGCGAAGACGCCGCGGTCGCCGGTGAGCTTCTGGTAGATGCTGTCGGCGATGCGGTGCGCGGCCAGGCGCACGTCATCGGCATGCACGGCCTGCGCCTCGCCGCCCTGGTCCTGGCCGCGGACCACGTCCCAGAGCTTGTAGCGCACGTCCAGGCGGCCGTCGGCCAGGCGGGCCACGGAGCCGGCGGCCAGGGCATCGGCCTGCTTGCCGCGCCACTCGTTGAAATTGGGGCTGATGGTTTCGGAGAGGCCAGCCGGCGCCGCGATCATGCGGAACTGGCCGCTGCGCTCCAGGTCGGCCCGCACGATGCCGGCCACCGACTGACCGGCCATGGCCTCGTCACGGAAATCGGCAATGGCGATGGGCAGCTGCGTGCCGCCCACACCGGAGATCTCGACGCGGAACTGCGCCAGGGCCGGGAAGCTGAAGGCCGCCGCCGCGGAGGCCGCGGAAGAGACCAGCAGGCTGCGGCGCAGCGGATTGCTCAGGGGCTGGGCGGGCGTGGTGAGGCGATTCATCGGCGATTCGGCGTTCAATCAAGACAGGCCGCCCGGCTGGCGGCCCGCCGATTGTGCCGCAGGGCAAAGACCCTGCCGATGATCACAGCAGCACGATGTCGTAGTGCTCGGTCTGGTTGGTGGGCTCGGCGGTCAGGGAGATGGGCTTGCCGATGAAGTCGGACAGGCCGGCCAGGTGCTGGCTCTCCTCGTCCAGCAGCATCTCGACCACATTGGCCGCGGCCACCACGCGGAACTCCTTGGGCGAGAACTGGCGGGCCTCGCGCAGGATCTCGCGCATGATGTCGTAGCAGACCGAGCGCGCGGTCTTGACCTGCCCGCGGCCCTCGCAGGTCGGGCAGGGCTCGCAGAGCATGCGGGCCAGGGACTCGCGGGTGCGCTTGCGGGTCATCTCCACCAGGCCCAGCTGGGTGAAGCCGCCCACGGTGACCTTGGTGCGGTCCTTGGCCAGCTGCTTGCGGAACTCCGACAGCACGGAGGCGCGGTGCTCCTCGCGGCTCATGTCGATGAAGTCGACGATGATGATGCCGCCCAGGTTGCGCAGGCGCAGCTGGCGTGCGATGGCGCCGGCCGCCTCCAGATTGGTCTTGAAGATGGTGTCGTCGAAGTTGCGCGCGCCGACGAAGCCGCCGGTGTTGACGTCGATGGTCGTCATCGCCTCGGTCTGGTCGATGATCAGGTAGCCGCCGGACTTCAGGTCCACGCGGCGCGCCAGGGCGCGGTCGATCTCGCCGTCGATGTTGTAGAGGTCGAAGATGGGGCGCTCGCCGCGGTAGTGCTCCAGCTTGGCCACGGCGGCGGGCATGTAGGTCTCGCCGAAGCCGTGCAGCACCTCGTACTGCATGCGGGAGTCGATGCGGATGGAGCCGGTGCGCTCGCTGACCAGGTCGCGCAGCACGCGCTCGACCAGGCTCAGGTCCTGGTGCAGCAGGGTGCCGGGCGGTGAGCGGAAGCTGCGCTCGCGGATGGTCGCCCAGGTCTTGCGCAGGTAGGCGATGTCCGAGCCCAGCTCCTCGTCGCTGGCGTCCTCGGCATTGGTGCGCAGGATGAAGCCGCCACCGCCGCCCTCCTCCGCCTTGCCCACCAGGGCCTGCATGCGCTGGCGCAGCTGCTCGCGGGCCTCGGGCGAGCCGATCTTCTGGGAGATGCCGATGTGCTCGTCCTGCGGCAGGTGCACCAGCATGCGGCCGGCGATGGAGATCTGCGTGGACAGCCGCGCGCCCTTGGTGCCGATGGGGTCCTTGATCACCTGCACCGTCAAGGCCTGACCCTCGAAGACCAGGCGCTCGATGGGCGTGGGCGTGCCGTTCTCGGCATGGTGACCGCGACCGGCCTGGCCGGCGATGTGGAGGTCGGCCACGTGCAGGAAGGCGGCGCGCTCCAGACCGATGTCGATGAAGGCGGACTGCATGCCCGGCAGCACGCGCGCCACACGGCCCGAATAGACGTTGCCGACCAGGCCGCGTTCCAGGGTCCGCTCGACGTGCAGCTCCTGCACGGCGCCGTTCTCGACCACGGCGACGCGGGTCTCCTGGGGAGACCAGTTGATGAGGATATCTTCCATAGCTTGGGCTCCAGCGCTCGCGCCAGCGGTGAGTCCCACCGTTGGCGCCAGCGTTCGAGGCGGCAGGGCTGGCATCGGGCGACGCAAGACCTGACCCCCATCATGCCAGGCCCCGCGGGCCTGCTTCCGCGGGTCTCCGTCAGGCCGTGATGCCGAAGTCCGCCAGCAGCTCGGCGGTCTCGTACAGGGGCAGGCCCATGATGCCTGAATAGCTGCCGCTGATGTGGGAAATCCAGGCGGCGGCCTGGCTCTGGATGGCATAGGCGCCGGCCTTGCCCATGGGCTCGCCGCTGTCGGCGTAGCGGCGCAGCGCGGCGTCATCGACCGGGGCGAAGCGCACCGTCGAGACATTCAGGCGCAGCAGGCGCCGCGCGCCCTCGCCCACGGCCACGGCCGTCAGCACGCGGTGCTCCTGGCCACTGAGCAGGCGCAGCGTGGCCAGGGCGTCGGCCGCGTCGGCGGGCTTGCCCAGGATGCGCGCGCCCAGGGCCACCGTGGTGTCCGAGCACAGCACCGGTGCGGCGGGCAGACCGCGGCGCTGCAGGCGCGTGAGGGCCGCGTCCAGCTTGGCCAGGGTCACGCGCTGGACGTAGGCGTCCGGGCTCTCGCCCTCGCGCTCGGCCTCCAGCGCCTCGGCGTCCTCGTCGGCGCCGGGCAGCAGCAGCTCGTGCCGCACGCCGATCTGTTCCAGCAGCTGGCGGCGGCGCGGGCTCTGGGAGGCCAGGTAGATGAAGTCAGCCATGCCGGCCTTACTCGCGGTGATAGGGATGCCCCTCCATCACGGACCAGGCCCGGTACAGGGCCTCGGCCAGCAGCACGCGCACGAAGGCGTGCGGCAGCGTGAGGTCGGAGAGGCGCAGCAGCTCGTCGGCCTTGCCCTTGAGATCGGGATGCAGGCCGTCCGGGCCGCCGATGAAGATGGCCACGTCGCGGCCATCGCCCTTCCAGCGTTCCAGGCGTTCGGCCAGCTGCTTGGTGGTGACGCGATCTCCGCGCTCATCGAGCACGATGCGCCGCACGCTCTTGGGCAGGGCCGCTTCCAGGCGCTGCCCTTCGGCGGCCATCAGCTGCTCGGTGCTCTTGCCGCCCCTGGGCTCGGCCTTGACGGCCTTGAGCTCCAGGCGCATTTCCGGGGGGAAACGCTTGGCGAAGTCTTCGTAGGCCTCGTCCGCCCAGCCGGGCTGGCGCTGGCCCACGGCCATCAGCAGGAGGCGCATGCCTTACTTGGCAGACTTCTTGGCGGCCGGCTTCTTGGCGGCCGGCTTGGCGGCGGGCTTGGCTGCGGGCTTGACCGGGGCGCGCTTGGCAGCCGGCTTGGCCGCCGCCTTCACCGGTGCCTTCTTGGCCGCCGGCTTCTTGGTGCCGACCTTGACCGTCACGGCTTCCTTGGTGCGCGGGCTCAGCTCGGTGCTGCGGCGCTTGGCGGGTGCCTTGGCGGCGGTCTTGGTGGCCGCGGCCTTGGTGCCCGTGGTCTTGGTGGCGGCCTTCTTCGCCACCGCGGTCTTGGTGGCCGCCTTCTTGGCAGCCGGCTTCTTCACCGCGGCCTTCATGCCTTCGGTTTCCTCGCTGACGGCCTTGGCGGCGGGCTTCTTCGCGGCCTTCTTGGCCGGCTTGGCCTCGCTGGCGTCTTCCGAGGCCTTCACCAGCTTGGTCTCGCCGCTGGCGACCTTGAGCTTGACGGGCTTCTCGCCCCAAATCTCCTCGAGGTGGTAGTACTCGCGGATGGCGGGCTGCATCACGTGCACGACGGCGGCGCCGCAGTCCACGATGATCCATTCGCCGTTGTCCTCACCCTCGGTGCGCATCACTTCCATGCCGCGACCCTTGACGGTCTCGCGCACGCTGGACGCCAGGGCCTTGGTCTGACGGTTGCTGGTGCCAGAGGCGATGATCACGCGCTCGAACAGGGGCGAGAGGTGCTCCGTGTTGAACACGACGATGTCTTGCGCCTTGACGTCTTCCAAACCATCGACGATGGCACGCTGCAGTTTACGAATGTCCATTCAGTGCTCGCTGTAAAGACGGTGCTGGGCAATATAGCGCGCAACCCCGTCGCCCACCATGGGCGTGATGTCCTCGCCACGCAGGCATTGCCCGCGCAGGAGGGTGGAGGAAATCTCCAGGGCCGGCATGTCCAGCCGGACCACACGATGAGCCACCGCCGCCACCTCGGGCGCCGCGCTCACCGCCTGACCCGCCCGGGCCGCGACGGCCAGGGTGAGTCGCTTCAACAGATCCTGCCAGCGATGCCAGCTGGACAGGCGCGCGTACTGATCCTGGCCGATGACCAGGAACCACTCGCGCCGCTGTGGAAAGCGCGACTGCAGCGCCTCCACGGTGTCGATCATGTAGCTGGGGCCCGCGCGCTCCAGCTCGGTGGTGTCCACCACGAAGCGCGGCTCGCCCGCCACCAGGGCCTGCACCATGGCCAGGCGGTGCGCCGGCGCCGCCAGCTGGCGCCCCGCCTTCTGCCAGGGCTGGCCCACGGGCAGCCAGCGCAGCTCGGCCAGGCCCAGCTGCTGCAGGGCCGTGCGCGCCAGGCTGAGATGGGCGAGGTGCGGCGGGTCGAAAGAGCCACCGAACAGCCCCACGGGGCCGGCGAGGCCGGTGCCCGTGGCGTCGTCCGGGCTCACAGCCATAGGTGCGTGGCTTTCTCGCCCGCCCAGTCGCGGGGCCGCAGGAAGTCGGTGTACAGGCGCGCCTCGGGGGTGCCCTCCTCCGGATGCCAGTCATAGCGCCACTTCACCAGCGGCGGCATGGACATCAGGATGGACTCGGTGCGCCCGCCCGACTGCAGCCCGAACAGCGTGCCGCGGTCGAAGACCAGGTTGAACTCCACGTAGCGGCCGCGGCGGTAGGCCTGGAAGTCGCGCTCGCGCTCGCCATAGGCCAGGCCCTGGCGGCGCTCGACGATGGGCGCGTAGGCCGGCAGGAAGGCATCGCCCACCGACTGCATCAGGCCGAAGGCCGCATCGAAGCCGCCTTCCGCGTGGTCGTCGAAGAAGATGCCGCCGATGCCGCGCGGCTCGTTGCGGTGCTTCAGGAAGAAGTAGTCGTCGCACCACTGCTTGAAGCGCGGGTAGTGCTGCGCGCCATGCGGCTCCAGCGCAGCCTGGCAGGTGCGGTGGAAGTGCTGGGCGTCGCGCTCGAAGCCGTAGTAGGGCGTGAGGTCCATGCCGCCGCCGAACCAGACCACGGGCTCGGCGCCCGCCGGCAGGGCCGCGAACATGCGCACGTTCATGTGGACCGTGGGCACGAAGGGGTTGTGAGGATGCAGGACCAGGGACACGCCCATGGCCTCGAAGGGCGCACCGGCCAGCTCCGGGCGGTGCTGGGTGGCCGACGGGGGCAAGACCCGACCCCGCACATGCGAGAAGTTGCAGCCGCCGCGCTCGAAGAGCCCGCCGTTCTCGATCAGGCGCGTCAGGCCGTCGCCCTCCAGGCGCCCGCCGGGCTCGCGCTGCCAGCCGTCGCTGAGGAAGGGCTGGCCGTCGAGCTGCTCGAGCCCGCTGATGATGCGCTGCTGCAGGCCCAGCAGGTAGTCGCGCACCAGCTGTGTGTTCATCGCTTGGAACCTTTCAGGGTGATGGGGCTGGCCAGCTCGGGCCGCTTGCCCTTCACCGGGGCCAGGTAGTGCGCGAAGTGGGCGAAGTCCCGCTCGGGCTGGCCGCACAGCTGCACGAAGTGGCTGAGGTCGACCACCTTGCGCTGGAAGTCGAAGTAGGCCAGGCCCACGGGAATGCCGGCCTGCACCGCCACGTGATAGGCACCGGAGCGCCAGCCCGGGGCCAGCGAGCGCGTGCCCTCGGGCGCCAGGGCCAGCCAGAAGGACTGCTGGCGCTGCTGCGCGGCGCGCACCTGCGCCACGGTGTCCGCCACCACGCCGTGGGCACTGGAGCGCTCCACCGCGATGCCGCCGATCCAGCGCACCCAGGCGCCGAACAGGGGCAGCTTGAACAGCGAGTCCTTGCCCCAGAACTTCAGCTCCAGGCCCAGGCCCCACTTGGCCAGGACGCCGATGACGAAATCCCAGTTGGAGGTATGGGGGTAGACCATGATCACCCCCTGCAGCGCGGGCAGGCCGCTGAACTCCAGGCGCCAGCCGAAGAGGCGCAGCAGGCCGCGCGCCAGGCGGCTGCCCCGCGGACGCAGGCGCGGGCCGCCCTCGATGACGCGGGGCATGCCGGGCTGGCCGTCGACCGCGCTGGGCACGCAGGCGGACATGGGAAGGGAACGGCTCATGGCGGCGGCTTCAGCGCTTGATGGCGCGGTAGCCGATGTCCTGGCGGTACTGCATGCCAGCGAACTGGATGCCGGTGAGCGCCTGGTAAGCCCGCTGCTGCGCGGTGCGCACCGATTCGCCCAGCGCCGTCACGCACAGCACGCGGCCGCCGTTGGTCTGCAGCTGGCCATCCTTCTCGACCGTGCCGGCCTGGAAGACCATGGCGTCCTCGGTCTCGGCCGGCAGGCCGGTGATCACGTCGCCCTTGCGCGGGTTCAGCGGATAGCCCTCGGCGGCCATCACCACGCCCAGCGCCACGCGGCGGTCCCACTGCAGCTCGACCTGGTCCAGCGTGCCTTCGGTGGCATGCATCAGCACCTCGAAGAGATCGCTCTTGAGCCGCATCATGATGGGCTGGGTCTCGGGGTCGCCCATGCGGGTGTTGAACTCGACGGTGCGCGGCTGGCCGTGCTCGTCGATCATCAAGCCGGCATAGAGGAAGCCGGTGAAGGGGACGCCGTCGCGCGCCATGCCCTGGATGGTGGGCATGATGATCTCGTGCATGGCCTTGGCATGGACATTGGGCGTCACCACCGGCGCGGGCGAGTAGGCGCCCATGCCGCCGGTGTTGGGGCCTTCGTCCTTGTCCAGCAGGCGCTTGTGGTCCTGGCTCGTGGCCAGGGGCACGACGTTGCGGCCATCGCACAGCACGATGAAGCTGGCTTCCTCGCCCTGCAGGAACTGCTCGATGACGACGCGCGCGCCGCCCTCGTTGTGCACGACGCCCAGCTTGTTGTCCTCGAGGATCCAGTCGATGGCCTCATGCGCCTCGGGCAGCGTCATGGCCACCACCACACCCTTGCCCGCGGCCAGGCCGTCGGCCTTGATCACGATGGGCGCGCCCTGCGCATCCACATACGCATGGGCGGCGGCGGCGTCGCTGAAGGTCTCGTAGGCGGCCGTGGGAATGCCATGGCGCTTCATGAAGTCCTTGGCGAAGGCCTTGCTGGATTCCAGCTGCGCGGCGGCCTTGGTGGCCCCGAAGATGCGCAGGCCGCGCGAACGGAATTCGTCGACCACGCCGGCGGCCAGGAAGGCCTCGGGGCCCACGACCGTCAGCGTGATCTTCTCGGCCTGGGCGAAGTCGGCCAGGGGCTTGACGTCGCTGAGGTTGACGTTCTGCAGGCGCGGATCCTGCGCAGTGCCGCCGTTGCCGGGGGCCACGTAGACCTGGCTCACGCGCTCGCTCTGCGAGAGTTTCCAGGCCAGGGCGTGTTCGCGGCCGCCGTTGCCGAGGACGAGAACCTTCATTGCTCGATGCTCGCGTTGTGATAGACCTCCTGGACGTCGTCCAGGTCCTCGATCACGTCCAGCAGCTTCTGCATGCGGGCGGCGTCGTCGCCGGCGAGGTCGATGGTGTTCTCTGCACGCATGGTGACTTCGGCGATCTCGGGCTTCAGGCCCGCTGCCTCCAGCGCGTTCTTCACGGCCTCGAAGTCGCCCGGGGGGGTCAGGACTTCGATGGAACCGTCGTCACCGCTGATCACGTCCTCGGCGCCGGCTTCCAGGGCCACCTCCATGACCTTGTCTTCCGAGGTGCCGGGGGCGAAGACCAGCTGGCCGCAGTGCTTGAACTGGAAGGCCACCGAGCCTTCGGTGCCCAGGTTGCCGCCGTGCTTGCTGAAGGCGTGGCGCACCTCGGCCACGGTGCGCACGCGGTTGTCGGTCATGCAGTCCACGATGATGGCCGCGCCGCCGATGCCGTAGCCCTCGTAGCGGATTTCCTCGTAGGTCACGCCGTCGAGGTTGCCGGTGGCCTTGTCGACATTGCGCTTGATGTTGTCGGCCGGCATGTTGGCGGCCTTGGCCTTCTCGATGGCCAGGCGCAGGCGCGGGTTCATGGCAATGTCGCCGCCGCCCGAGCGGGCGGCCACGATGATTTCACGGGTCAGACGGGTCCAGACCTTGCCCCGCTTCTCGTCCTGACGGCCCTTGCGGTGCTGAATATTGGCCCATTTGGAATGCCCTGCCATATGTCTTGTTCTCCGGGTCGGCCGCTTGGCGCCTGCCGTGATTCCCCTGTGGAATTCCGTGCGCTCCAGCCGTGATGGTGTTGGATAGACTGCGATTTTAGCTTTCGCCACCACCTCTTCCCCGGAGCCCCGCATGGCCGACCCCATCCTGCTCGCCCGCCAAGGCGAGATCGAGTGCCACCTACTGCCCGCCCTGGCCAACCGCCACGGCCTGATCACGGGCGCCACCGGCACCGGCAAGACCATCAGCCTGCAGAAGCTCGCCGAGAGTTTCAGCCTGCAGGGCGTGCCCGTCTTCATGGCCGACATCAAGGGCGACCTCACCGGCATCTCCCAGCCCGGCCAGGCCTCGGAAAAGCTGCTGGCCGTGCTCAAGGAGCGCGCGCTGGAGGCGCCCGAGCCCGTGGCCTGCCCCACCACGCTGTGGGACGTCTTCGGCGAGCAGGGCCACCCCGTGCGCGCCACCATCTCGGACATGGGCCCGCTGCTCATCGCCCGCATGCTGGCCCTCAACGAGACCCAGACCGGCGTGCTGCAGCTGGTCTTCAAGATCGCCGACGACCAGGGCCTGCTGCTGCTGGACCTCAAGGACCTGCGCGCCATGCTGCAGCACGTGGGCGAGCATGCCAGCGAGTTCACGACGCAATACGGCAATGTCTCGGCCGCCTCCATCGGCGCCATCCAGCGCGGGCTGCTGCAGATCGAGGCCCAGGGCGGCGACAAGTTCTTCGGCGAGCCCATGCTCAACATCGCCGATTTCATGCAGGCCGACGGCGGGAAGGGCGTGATCAACATCCTCGCGGCCGACAAGCTCATGGCCGCGCCGCGCCTGTACGCCACCTTCCTGCTGTGGCTGCTGTCCGAGCTCTTCGAGACGCTCCCCGAGGTGGGCGACCTGGACAAGCCCAAGCTCGTTTTCTTCTTCGACGAAGCCCACCTGCTGTTCAAGGACGCGCCGGATGCGCTGGTGGAGCGCATCGAGCTGGTCGTGCGCCTCGTGCGCTCCAAGGGCGTGGGCGTCTACTTCGTCACCCAGAACCCGCTGGACATCCCCGACACCGTGCTGGGCCAGCTGGGCAACCGGGTGCAGCACGCGCTGCGCGCCTTCACCCCGCGCGACCAGAAGGCCGTCAAGGCCGCGGCCGAAACCATGCGGGCCAAGCCGGGGCTGGACATCGCCAGCGCCATCAGCGAGCTGGGCGTGGGCGAGGCGCTGGTGAGCCTGCTGGATGAGAAGGGCCGGCCCAGCATCACCGAGCGGGTCTTCATCCTGCCGCCGGGCAGCCGCATCGGCCCGATCACGCCGGAGCAGCGCCAGGGCCTGCTGCAGAGCTCGCTGGTGGCTGGCGTCTATGAGCGCCTGCTGGACCGGGAATCCGCCTACGAGCGGCTCAAGGGCGCCCCGGCAGCGGCCCGCGCGCCTGCGCCGGCCCCGTCCGGCGGCTCGCTGGCAGACGAAGCGCGGCAGGCCCTGCAGCGCGGTCCCGCCACGCCGGCCCCGGCGCCCACGCCGGATGCCGGAGGCGGCCTGATGGACGGGCTCAAGGACGTGCTCTTCGGCACGACCGGCCCGCGCGGCGGCCGCCACGAGGGCCTGGCCGAGGCCGCGGCCAAGTCCGCCCTGCGCAGCATGGGCAGCTCCCTGGGCCGCGAGATCGTGCGCGGCGTGCTGGGCAGCATCCTGGGTGGCGGGGGCAGCCGGCGCCGCTGAGCGCTCATGCGCTTCACGACGACTGAAGGCATTTCGCGACGCCGCCCTGCGCCTCGTCGCGCCCCGGGGGACGCCAGCCGGCGCCCCCGGCACAGTGCAGTCATCGACACCTCAACCAGGAGCCCGCGATGAGCAGCACGACCCTCCCCATGATTCTCAATCAAGTCCCGACCTGGGTCTGGGGCCTGCTGCTGGCCCTCATCGTCCTCGGCCTGAGCCAGGCCCGTGACCGCTGGGTCAGCGCCGCGCGCCTGCGCCGCATGCCCCTGGCCTTCCTCGCCTTCTCGGCCTGGAGCACGGTGGGTGCCTTCGGCTGGCAGGCCTTGACGGTGCTGGGATTCCTGGCGGGGCTCTCGGCCACGCGCCAGCTGGTCATGGCCAGCGGCTGGCCCGGCGCTGCGCGCCACGATGCGGCGCGTGACGCCTACTTCGTGCCCGGCAGCTGGGCGCCCCTGGCGGTGATGATGGGCATCTTCGCGCTCAAGTTCCTGATGGGCATGACCCTGGCCATGAGCCCGCAGCTGGCGCAGCAGGCCGGCGTGGTGCTGGGCGCGAGCGCACTCAATGGCGCCCTCGGTTCGCTCTTCCTGGCCCGGTCCCGCAACCTGATGGCCCGCTGCGCGCCGGCGGCCTGAGCCCCTGCTGCACAATCGCCCGCCATGACCCAGGCCTCCCGCCCCTTCCGCTCCCTCTGGCCCCGCAGACAGGGGCTGCGCCAATGGCTCCACGGTGCCGGCGCGGCCTTTCTGTGGTGCCTTCTGATCGGCCTGGTGCTGGCAGGGGTGAGCGGCTGGCGGGACTTCTGGCACAACATCCTCTACTCCGTGTGCATCGGCATGAGCTGCTGGGCCCTCATCGACGCCAGCTTCCGCGGCCTGGCCTACGCGATGCGCAAGGGCCGCCCGTGCCCGGAAGGCGGCGAGCAGCAATGGCCCGGCCTGCCCTGGATCGCCGTGGCCGTGATCTTCGGATCGGTGGGCGGCTTCTCGATCGGCCAGCAGCTGGGCGACCTGATCTCCGGCCTGCACACCCGCAGCCTGTGGTCCGCGCAATGGAGCCACGCGGCCGCCATGCTGACGGTGACAGGCGTGGCCTCCCTCGTTGCCACGGCCTTCTTCTACACCCGCCACCGCATGGCCGCGGCCCAGGTCGAGGCCGAGCACGCACGCCGCGTGGCGGCCGAGACCCAGCTCCTGCTGCTGCAGGCCCAGCTGGAGCCGCACATGCTGTTCAACACCCTGGCCAATCTGCGCGTGCTGATCGGCCTGGATACCGCCCGCGCCCAGGCGATGCTGGACCAGCTGATCGCCTTCCTGCGCGCCACGCTGGAGGCCTCCCGCGTCGGCCACCATGCCCTGCGCGACGAGTTCGCCCGGCTGCGGGACTACCTCAGCCTCATGCAGGTGCGCATGGGCGAGCGCCTGCAGTCCCGCTTCGATCTGCCGGAGGAGCTCGCCTCGCTGCAGCTGCCGGCCCTGCTGCTGCAGCCGCTGGTGGAGAACGCCATCAAGCATGGCCTGGAGCCCAAGATCGAGGGCGGCACGCTGAGCGTCCAGGCCCGGATGCAGGGCGAGGACTGCCTGCTGGTGGTCAGCGACAGCGGCCGCGGCCACTTCCCGGCCGCCGACACCGCGGGCACCGGCTTCGGCCTGCAGCAGGTCCGCGACCGCCTGCAGGCGCGCTACGGCGAGGCCGCCGGCCTCAGCCTGAGCTACCCGCCTGACGGCGGCTGCCGCATCGAGATCCACATCCCCCGCCGCCTGATGACGGCCCCCGCCCCCGCCGCTGCCCCATGAGCCCCACCGCCCTCACCGCCCTCATTGCCGAAGACGAAGCCCTGCTCGCCGAACACCTCAAGTCCGAGCTGCAGCTGCTGTGGCCGGAGCTGGAGCTGCTGCCCATCGCCCCGCATGGCCAGGCGGCGGTGGACCTGGCTCTGGCGCGGCGCCCCAGCCTGTGCTTCCTGGACATCCGCATGCCCGGCCTCAGCGGCCTGGAAGCCGCCGCGGCCCTGGCCGAGGACTGGCCCGAGGGCGCGCCCTTCCCCTTGCTGGTCTTCGTGACCGCCTATGACCAGTACGCGCTGCAGGCCTTCGAGCACGCGGCCGTGGACTATGTGCTGAAGCCCGTGCAGCGCGAGCGCCTGGCCCAGACCGTCGCCCGGCTGAAGCAGGCCCTGGCCCAGCGCCAAGGCCCGCAGGCGCTGGACGCCACGCTGGACCAGCTGCGCCAGCTGCTGGCGCCCGCACAGGCCCTTGCCCCGGCCTCGGCCCCGGCCGTGCCCCG
The DNA here is from genome assembly GCF_027257975.1 of Pelomonas sp. BJYL3. Taxonomy (GTDB): domain Bacteria; phylum Pseudomonadota; class Gammaproteobacteria; order Burkholderiales; family Burkholderiaceae_C; genus Roseateles_B; species Roseateles_B flavus. The sequence goes on along the minus strand of NZ_JANZKX010000009.1, from coordinate 110,441 downwards.
CCTGCGTCTGCTCCAGGTCAGCCAGGGCTCCAGCATCCAGATGGTGCCCATCGAGGAGGTGCTGTTCTTCGAAGCGGCTGACAAATACGTGCGCGTGGTCACCGCCGGCAAGGAGCACCTGATGCGGCTCTCCCTGCGCGAACTGCTGCCCCAGCTGGACGCCGAGCTGTTCTGGCAGGTGCACCGCGGCACCGTGGTGCGCGCCACGGCCATCGACCGCGCCGTGCGCGATGAACAGGGCAAACTGACCCTGCATCTGCGCGATCACGCCGAGAAGCTGGGCGTCAGCCGGCTCTATGCGCACCTTTTCCGGGGGCTGTGAGCGGCAGACCGTCGCGCAGCACCGATAAAATCCGCCCCTTCCCATTCCAACGAGGGGGCCGCGGCACATCCGGCGGCTCCCGAAACGCCGATGTCCGAGCCCAAGAACGCCCCTGACGCCGAGGCCCTCAAGCCCAACAACTTCCTGCGAGCCATCATCGAGCGCGACCTGGAGCAGGGCTACGGCGCCGAGCGCCGCTTCGGCAGCGGCCCGGGTGACGCGCCCCACCATGCCGCCGGACCGCTGGACCCCGCCCGCGTCCGCACCCGCTTCCCGCCGGAGCCCAACGGTTACCTGCACATCGGCCACGCCAAGAGCATCTGCCTGAACTTCGGCCTGGCGCGCGACTATGGCGGCGAATGCCATCTGCGCTTCGACGACACCAATCCTGAGAAGGAAGAGCAGGAGTACGTCGACGCCATCAAGGAGATGGTGGCCTGGCTGGGCTGGTCCTGGCAGGCTCCGGCCTCGCACGGCGAGCGCAGCAACCTCTACTACGCCAGCAACTACTTCGACTTCATGTACCGCGCCGCCGAGTACCTGGTCGAGCAGGGCCTGGCCTATGTGGACGAGCAGACGCCCGAGGAGATGCGCGCCAACCGCGGCGACTTCGGCACGCCCGGCACCAACAGCCCCTTCCGCGACCGCACGCCGGCCGAGAACCTGGCCCGCCTGCGCGAGATGCGCGACGGCGTCCACCCGGACGGCGCCATGGTGCTGCGCGCCAAGATCGACATGGCCTCGCCCAACATCAACATGCGCGACCCGGCCCTGTACCGCATCCGCCGCGCGACCCACCACAACACGGGCGACAAGTGGTGCATATACCCGATGTACACCTTCGCGCACCCGATCGAGGACGCGCTGGAGCGCATCACCCACTCCATCTGCACCCTGGAGTTCGAGGACCAGCGCCCCTTCTACGACTGGCTGCTGGAGCACCTGGCCCAGGGCGGCCTGCTGGCACGCCCCCTGCCCCATCAGTACGAGTTCGGTCGACTGAACCTGAGCTACGTGGTCACCAGCAAGCGCAAGCTGCGCCAGCTGGTCGAGGAAGGCCATGTGAGCGGCTGGGACGACCCCCGCATGCCGACGCTCGTGGGCATGCGCCGCCGCGGCTACACGCCGGAGAGCATCCGCAACATGGTCGAGTCCACCGGCGTGACCAAGCAGAACGCCTGGATCGACTACAGCGTGCTGGACGGCTGCCTGCGTGCCGACCTCGAAGGCAAGGCCGCGCGCGCCATGGCCGTGATCGACCCGGTCAAGCTCAAGCTCACGAACTTCGCCGAGATCTTCGGCAGCCTCGAGCACCGCGAGCCCTGCAGCGCCCCGGTCCACCCGCACCTGCCCGAGCTGGGCCAGCGCGCCTTCAGCCTGGGCCCCGAGCTGTGGATCGAGCGCGAGGACTTCATGGAGGTGCCGAGCAAGGGCTACCACCGCCTCTATCCCGGCAACAAGGCGCGCCTCAAGGCCGGCTATGTGGTCGAGTGCACGGGCTGCGAGAAGAACGAGGCCGGCGAGATCACCGCCGTGCTCGCCACCCTGGTGCCGGACACCAAGAGCGGCACGCCGGGCGCCGACGCCGTCAAGGTCAAGGGCGTGATCACCTGGGTGGCCGTGCACGAGGCCGTGCAGGCCGAGCTGCGCCTCTATGACCGCCTCTTCACCGAGGCCCAGCCGGACGCCGGCGGCCGCGACTTCCTGGAAGTCATCAACCCCGGCAGCAAGCGCGTGGTGACGGGCTACCTCGAACCCTCCCTGGCCGCGGCCGTGGCCGACACCAAGGTGCAGTTCGAGCGTCACGGCTACTTCGTGGCCGACCGCGTGGACCACCGTGCCGACACGCCCGTCTTCAACAAGATCACCGGCCTGCGCGACGGCTGGGGCAAGTGATCGACGAGGCCGCGGCCTCCCGCAATGACAAGACCGCCCGAGGGCGGTCTTTTTCATGGCGCCAGCGAGGGCGCTGATCAGCGCACAGGCCGCCTCTGAAGGCCGGCGTTCAGGAACACCGGCTCAGCAGGGGCCGCACGGGCGCAGGTCTCAGCCGCGGCTGGTGACCACCGGTGCGGCGTACTCATGCCCCACCACGGCCCTTGCGAAGAGGTAGTTCTCGCGTGCCCGCTCGCTCAGCGCATCCAGGCTCACCTCGCCCCGTGCGTCGCAGGGAAAGGCCAGGGCCTTGCCGCTGTGGAACAGGGATTGGAACCTCAGCTCGAAGCTGCTTTCGAACGGCCCCGCCACGCGCGGAGCGGTGCTTTCCAGGATGTTCATGATCTTCTCCAACGACGCCCTCATCTTTGCTGTGGGCTTGATCCAAGACTAGGCCTCAATCGCGGGGGCCACCATGTGCAAAGGTCTCGATTCAACGTCGGATCCTCGAGATGGGTGGACTAGGAAATGCACTGACATGATTTATTCACGACAGGCAATCCACATGCCCATCCACCCCGGGTTCCGGCTCAGGGGTGGACTCAGGGACGCAGCTGCCGCTGGAAGAAATCCAGCTGCGTGCGCGCCAGGTGGTAGCGAGCCTTGCGGCCGGCCACGCCGTGCGCATGGCCCGGGTAGATGACGGTCTCGAAGAGCTTGCCCTCGTTCTGCAGCGCCTGGATCATGCGCAGCGAGTTGTCGAAGAGCACGTTGTCGTCGGCGGTACCGTGGATGATCATCAGCGGCTTGCTCAGCAGGGCCGCACGCGAGACCAGCTGGGCCTGCTGGTAGGCCGGCGCCTTGCCACCCTCGGGCAGGCCGAGGTAGCGCTCGGTGTAGGCCGTGTCGTAGAGCGTCCAGTCGGTGGGCGAGGCACCGGCGATGGCGGCGGCAAAGGGCGTGTCGGCGTCCAGCAGCGCCCGCAGGGCCAGGAAGCCGCCATAGGACCAGCCCATGAAGCCGATGCGGCCGGCGTCCACCGCGGGATACTGCTGCACCAGCTGGCGCACCGCGCCGAAGAGGTCTGCCACCTCGGTCTTGCCGAAGGCGTGGTCATGGGCGCGGGTGAAGTCGCGGTCGCGGAAGGCCATGCCGCGGGTGTCCAGCATCAGCACGCCGAAGCCCTGCTGCTGGTAGAGCGCCAGGGTGGGCAGGTCGCCCTGCCAGCGCCAGTTCACCGTGGCCGTGCCCGGGCCGCCATAGGCCCGCACCACGACGGGGTAGTTGCCGCTGAGGCTGGGCCGCGTGGGCGGCAGGAAGATGGCGTTGAGCGGGGTCTTGCCGTCGGCGGCCAGCAGCGCGGGGAACTGGGGCTGCAGCTTGGCGGCGAGGTCCAGCACCAGCGGATCGGGCCGGGCCTGCTCGATGAGGCGTGGTGCCGTCCTGCCGTCCAGCAGGAGCAGCTCGGTGCGCGGCGCCTGCTGCCAGGAGGACTGCGTGATCAGCAGCCGCGTGCAGGCGGCATCACCGCGCGCATCGCGCCAGCGGCGGGCCTCGCCGGGCTGGAGCTGGCGGACCTGGCCCTTGAAGTCGGCCTGGAACAGCTCGCGGCCGCGGCCGCGCTCGGTGGCGCCGGCAAAGACCAGGTGCTGCTCGCCCAGGCACACCAGCTGGGCCACGGGCTCGGGCTGATGCGTGAGGGCCTGCACGGCACCACTGACGCGGTCGACCAGGTAGAGCTGGCGGCGCCCGCTGCGCTCGCTGCTCCACAGCAGGGCCGGCTTGCCCGAGCGCTTGAGCCCGGGCAGCTCGCGCAGGTCGTCATGCACCTCGACCCAGGCGGCATCGCGCTCGTCCAGCACCACATGGGGCTGAGCCTGGGCGTTGAACTCCAGCAGCTGCAGGCGCTTCTGGTCGCGCGTCAGCCACTGCAGCCAGGGACTGCCATCGGCGAACCAGCCGGCGCGGGCGATGTACTCGGCCTCGGCGGGCAGGGGCAGGCGCTGGGCCTCCGCCTTGCCGCTCAGGTCCAGCACGAGCGCCTGGACCTTGGCATTGGGGCTGCCGGCGGCCGGGTAGCGCTGCTCCACCAGGCGCGTGCCATCGCCACCGATCTGCGCGCGGCGGCGCAGGGGCACACCGGACTCGTCCACCTCGAGCGCCAGCAGCCGGGTGCCGTCGGGCGACCACCAGAAGCCGCGGTGGCGGTGCAGTTCCTCTTCGGCGATGAACTCGGCCAGGCCGGTGGAGCGCGTCTCGCTGCCCGTGTGGGTGAGGCGGCGCGCGGGGCTGCCGTCCAGGCCCTGGATCCAGAGGTCGTTCTGCTTCACATAGGCCAGCTGCCGGCCTGCGGCATCGCATTGCGGATCGCGCTCGGGCTCCTGCTCGTCGTGGGTGAGACGGCGAACCTTGGGCGCGCCGTCCTGTGAATGCGCCAGCTCGACGCTGTAGAGGTCACCCGACAGGGGCAGGATCAGCTGGCGGTCGTCCTTGCCGCACCACTGGTAGCCGGTGATGCCTGCACCGCGCTGGCGGCGCCGCTCCAGGGCCATGCGCTCGGCCTCGGTCAGCACGGCCTCGCGCTGGCCGATGAGGTCGCTCGCGGCCACCAGGCGGCGGGCATCGCCGCCGGCCACGGGCGTGCCCCACAGCTCGTTGACATCAGGGTTCGCCTCGGAGGGCCGCAGATAGGTGAGCCACTGCCCGCCCGGCGAGAGCACGCCGCCCAGGCCGGCGCGGCCCATCAGGGGCGGGTCGCCGTGGATGCGCTCCAGCGTCAGCGCGGGATCCAGGGCCTCAGGCGCGGCCGCGGCCTGCGCTTGCGGCCAGGCTGCCAGCAGGGGCAGCAGGGAAAGGAGAAGGCGGGATATTTGAAGCATGCGGGATGCTACGCGCTGCCTTCCCTTCGCGGCCTCCGGGCTTGCACCGGGGCGTGGGCCTGCGTGACGAGCTTCGTGCGAGCCGCGCCCGCATCACGCCTGCTCAGGCGGCCTGCGTGAAGTACGCCCGCTCCAGCTCGGCCGGCGCGTTGATCGTGCGCACGCGCTGGTAGGCCTCGCCCGCCTCAGGGTAGTGGCGGCGCAGGTAGTGCAGCCACTGCTTGAGCCGGCCGGCCTGGTGCTTGGGCTGCACATGCGCCTGGACCTCGCGCCAGAACTGCAGCATCAGGGGCTGCAGGGCGTTCCAGTCCAGCCCCTGCCCTGCGCCCTGCCCTGCGCCCTGCCCTGCGCCCTGCCCTATGTCCAGGCCGCGCACGGCCAGCGCCAGGCCCGGGTTCGCCACCATGCCCCGGCCCAGCATCAGCGCGTCGCAGCCGGACTCCTGCAGGCAGCGCCGCGCATCCTCCACCGTCCACACCTCGCCATTGGCCACCACGCCCACCGCGGGGGCGAGCGCCTCGCGCACGTGGGCGATGCGGTCCCAGTAGGCCGGCGGCTTGTAGCCATCGGCCTTGGTGCGGGCATGGATCACCAGCTCCTCGGCGCCCGACTCGGCCATGGCCAGCGCGCACTCCAGGGTGCGCGACTGGTCCATGAAGCCCAGGCGCATCTTGGCTGACAGCGGCATGTCCGCCGGGATGGCGCGCCGCACGGCACCCACGATCTCGGCGATCAGCTCGGGCTCGTCCAGCAGCACGGCCCCACCGCGATGGCGGTTGACGCACTTGGCGGGGCAGCCGAAGTTGAGGTCGATGCCCGCAGGGTTCAACTCGGCCAGACGCGCGGCGTTCTCGGCCATGCAGGTCGGGTCCGAGCCCAGCAGCTGCGCGCGCACCGGCACCCCCGCCGGCGTGCGACCGCCCTGCAGCAGCTCGGGCACGATGCGGGTGAACACGCGCCGGGGCAGCAGCATGTCAGTGATGCGGATGAACTCGCTGACGCAGCGGTCGATGCCGCCCACGCGGGTCAGCACGTCGCGCAGCATGTGGTCAAGCAGGCCTTCCATGGGCGCGAGCAGGATCACGAGACGGCCTCCATCGCGGTCACCGCCGGCAGCTCGCGCCAGGTGAGGTACAGGCGCAGGTCCAGCTCCAGCTGACCGTAGCGCGGCTCCATGTGCTGGCACAGCTGGTAGAAGGCCTTGTTGTGCTCCAGCTCCTTGAGGTGGGCCAGCTCGTGCACCACGATCATCTTCAGAAAGTCGGCCGGCGCCTCGCGGAAGAGGCTGGCGATGCGGATCTCGCGCCGGCTCTTGAGCTGGCTGCCCTGCACGCGCGTGCTGCGGGTGTGCGTGCCCAGGGCGTGCTGGATCACCTTGAGCTTGCTGTCATAGCAGACCTTGTCCAGCGGCGCGGCATTGCGCAGGTGGCGCTGCTTGAGCGCCTGCGTGTAGTCGAACAGGGCGCGGTCGCTCTGCACCGTGTGCGGCTCGGCGTAGCGGGCAGTCAGGTAGTCGCCCAGGCGGCCGGCATCGATCATCTGCCGGACCTGGTCCTGCAGGGCTGCCGGATAGCCGGCCAGGTACTTGAGCATGGTCAGGAACTGCGACGGGAGGAATCCGGGCCGGGCCCGGACGCAAGGAAACCCGCGATTGTCCCTCAGCCGGCAAGGCAAGACCTGGCCCCACGGCGAGGCAAGACCCGGCCCTGCAGCCCGGGGACGCTCAGCGCCCGCCCGGCGTCTTGCCCACGAACTCCATGGCGGCGGCGGTGGCCTCGGCCTCCAGGCGCGCTTCCTCGTTCTTCTGGGCTTCCTTGAGGTAGTGCTCCTCGATGAACTCCTTCTCGACCTGGTTGCGCTTGAGCGCGTCCTGCAGGTCGTCGATCTTGCCGCGCAGCTGCTCCAGTTCGCGCTCCAGGCGCTCGCGGATCTCGTCCACCGCCTGCGCGTCGGCGTGCTCGGGCGGGTTGGCCGCCAGCGCGGCCAGCTCGGCCCGCAGCTTCTGGATGGTGCGCTCGGCCTCGGCCAGCTGCTCGCGCAGCATCAGGGCCTCGCGCTCCAGCAGCTTCATCATCTCGGGCGCCTGGTTGTTCTGGGCGGCGGGCTTAGGCGCCAGGGCCATCTCCTCCAGTTCCTTCTGCAGCTTGGTGGCCATGCGCTCGGCCTTCTCGGCCCGGGTCTCGGCCAGGTACTGGCGGTCCTGGGCCTGCTGCAGCTGGGAGCGAACGCCGTCCAGCTGCTGGCGCAGCACCTGCAGCTCGGGGCCGCCGCCGGCAGAGCCGCCACCGCCGCCGCGGTGCCGCGAGGCGCTGAGCTGCTTGAGCGCATCGTCCAGCCGCTCCCGCGTCAGGCCCAGCTCCACCTGCATGCGGCGGCGCTGTGCCACCAGGCGGTCCACCTCGTTGCGATGGCTGCGGCGCAGCTGCTCCATCAGCTCGCTGCTCATTTCATGGGCGGTATCGGGCCAGCGCACCTCGGGCTCATCGCCTGCCTCGGCCTCCTCGTCTTGCCCGCCATAGGCGTCGAGCAGGCCACGCACCAGCTTCATCAGCTCATCCAGCTGGCCCAGCTCCGCGCTGCCAAGGCCCCCGCCGCCGCCCACGCCGCCGCGCTCGGCAATGCGGATGAGCTCATGGGCGGCGATCTTCATCTCGCGCCCGGCGTCGCGGGTCTCGCGCAGGGCGTTGACGATGTGGATGTGGTTGCTCTGCTCATAGCGCGTCATGCGCCAGTAGGTGCCAATGGTGATCACCATCACCGCGGCATTGGCCACGAAGACGGCGACCACCGCAAGGCTGTCGAGCGAAAACTCCAGCGCCATGATCAGAGCGACCTGTTCCTGTTGCAGCGCGAAGGCGCGCCCAAGGGACTTATCGGCAGCATCAGCAACGAATGAATGCCAATCTACCCTCGCCGTAGCCTGGGACGGCGATCCGGTAGTCGCTGCGCCCGCGGTTGCGCAACAGCAGGCCCTGCAGCTTGTCGAAAGGCTTGGGCGTGAGGTTGACGATGCGCAGCGCCGGCGCGCCACCGCCCTCCCCGCGCGCCAGGATGCCCGCGGCCGAGCGCAGGAAGTGGTCGGCGAACTGCATCATCTCCGGCGTGGGCCTGGCCGCCTGCATGGCCTGGCGCACCGGCGGCGGCTGCAGGCGCGCGCCGCCGCCGCCCAGGATGCAGCAGGCGTTGACGTCGAGGATGCCCAGCGCGAAGGGCGTCTTCTGCCCGTCCAGCGCATACATGGCCAGGTCGTGCGGCAGCTTCAGGTCGTCCAGGCTCTGGCCCGGCGCCTCGACCAGGCGGAAGGGAATCTGCCCCAGCTGCTGTTTGACCAGGGCATGCAGCGCCCCCTCGGAGCTCATCGCTGGCGGCGCAAGGGGCGGCGGCGGTGGCGGGGGCGGCGCCTTCAGCTGCTCGACGCGTGCGGCCAGTGCCTTCTGCACCTCCTGCAGCAGCTCCTCGTCCTTGAAGGGCTTGTTGATCACGAAGACCGCGCCATTGCTGCGCGCCTGGTCGAGGTGGCGCTCGGCCGTCTCGGTGGTCACGAAGCCCACCTTGACCATGCCGCCGCCCAGCTGGCGCAGCGTCTGCAGCATCTCGATGCCGCTGACGACGGGCATGTGCCAGTCAGAGATCACCAGGTCAGGCGGATGGGCGGTGACCATGCGCAGCGCCTGCTCGCCGTTGCCGGCGGTCTCGACCACCATGGGGCCCAGGCCGGCGTTCTGCAGGACGCGGGTGATGATGGCCTGGATGGCGCGGCTGTCGTCCACGACCAGCACGCGCAGGGGTTTGGGGTTCGAATCAACCATGGCGCGGATCCTTGGTGGACGGGGGCGCAGGCGATGCGACGTCGACATCACGGGCACTTGCGAAATAGGCCACGACGATGTGCCGGGGGCCCAGCGTGGCTGCCAGCGTCAGGGCCGGCATGCGACGGCGGCTGAGGGCCTCGAAGGCCTCGATGCGGGCGCGGCGCGGCAGGCCCATCTCCAGCTGGTGGCTGTCGTCCAGGGCCTTCACCAGGCAGCTGCCGAAGATGTTGCAGAGCTCCGCATTGGCGTCATCCAGCTCCTCCTGGCCCAGCTCGTCCAGCGGCATGCCGAACATGGAGACACCCAGCTGCTGGGCATCCTCGTCGCTCAGGGCCAGCAGTACGCGGCCGGCCTCGCGCCCGTCGGCACTCAGCACAGGCAGCTGGAAGCAGGCGGCCTCGGGGTCGAGCTCGGGCATGCCGTCCAGGCTCGTGAAGGCGCAGCGTTCCCCCGCCAGCGAGAACCAGGCGCTGGCCAGGGTCGACTCCAGTTCGGGATGAGGGCGCGCTGCGTCCATGTGGATGCAGTGTGTGCCCCGGCGCAGGCAGATGCCAGCCACGGGCGCCCGCCGCCCGTCTCGCATTTCACGAAAGCCCGGGGCTCGCTGGCATCATGTGCCGATGTCACCACAGTCCTACCGCATCCGCTTCCAGCCCGGCGAGCCCGGGGACTGCTTCGAGGCGCCGGCCGAGCTCACCGTGCTGCGCGCCAGCCTGCGCGAGGGCGGCGGGCTGCTGAGCTCCTGCCGCGCCGGCACCTGCCGGGCCTGCATGCGGCGCCTCGTCTCGGGGCAGATCGAGTACATCGTCGAATGGCCCGGGCTCAGCGCCGAGGAGAAGGCGCAGGGCTGGTTCCTGCCCTGCGTGGCCCGGCCCTGCTCGGACCTGGTGATCGAGGCCCTGCCCGGCACCGAAGCGGGCGACTGAGGCCGCCGGCAGAGCCCAGGCATCCACAGCGCCTGTGGACAAGTCCGTGCACGGCCTCTGCAGCAATGCGGCAAGTGCTTGTTTCTTCACGGACTTTGTTGCCCTGCTCTAAAAACAGGCAGGGATCTCGGAGTGGCAGACGAGATAATCGACGGTTTGTCAGCCCAAGCCCCGTCCGCATGCACCGCACGATCTTCACCACGCCCGTCGTCAACACCTTGCTGCGGGCCTTCTCGGTGGGGTTCCTGCGCCTGACGGGCTGGAAGCTGGACGGCGCCCTGCCGGCCGGCCAGGACAAATGCGTGCTGATCGCCGCCCCGCACACCAGCAACTGGGACCTGCCCTACACGCTCATGGTGGCCTTCGCACTGCGCCTGAACATCTACTGGATGGGCAAGGCGCAGATCTTCCGCTTCCCCTTCGGGCCGGTGATGCGCTGGCTGGGCGGCATTGCCGTGCAACGCGACAAGAGCAACAACCTCGTCGCCGCCTCGGCCGAGGCCATCAAGGCCGCCGACGGCCCGCTGCAGCTGGTCGTGCCGCCCGAGGGCACGCGCAGCAAGACGCGCTACTGGAAGACCGGCTTCTACTGGATCGCCGTCACCGCCGAGGTGCCCATCGTGATGGCCTACATGGACTACAGCCGCAAGCTCAGCGGCCTGGGCCCGGTCTTCGTGCCCACCGGCGACATCGAGGCCGACATGGCCAAGATCAAGGCCTTCTACGCCCCCTTCAAGGGCAAGAACGCCTCCCAGTTCGACCACGCCTGAGCCGCCGAAGCCAGGCAGCAAAAAGGGCCAGCCCGCAAGGACTGGCCCTTCGCATTTGCGAGGCCCGTGTGGGCTCAGCGACCCGGCTCGGGCAGCTCGATCTTGACCTCCAGCACCTCCAGGTTGTCCTGGCGCTCCATGTGGACCTTGATGTCGTCCGGGTTGATGGAGACGTACTTGGAGATCACCGCCACCAGCTCCTTCTGCAGCTGGGGCAGGTAGTCGGGGCTGGCGCTGCGGCCATTGCGCTCGTGCGCGAGGATCAGCTGCAGGCGCTCCTTGGCGACGCTGGCCGTGCTCTTCTTCTCACCAATGAAAAACGAGAGGAATCCCATTGTGGCCGCTCCTTCACTTGCCGCCGAACAGGCGCTTGAAGAAGCCCGGCTTGACCGCCTCGATGAAGCGCATGGGCTTGTCCTCGCCCAGGAAGCGGCCCACCACGTCGGCATAGGCCTCGGCAACGTCGGTGCCCTTCATGTGGATGGCGGGCAGGCCCTGGTTGGAGGCCTGCAGCACGATCTCGCTCTCCGGGATCACGCCGATCAACGGGGTGCGCAGGATCTCGTGGATGTCTTCCAGCGAGAGCATCTGGCCGCCTTCGACGCGGTTGGGGTTGTAGCGCGTGATGAGCAGGTGCTCCTTGACGGGCTCCTTGCCTTCGATGGCGCGCTTGGTCTTGCTGTTGAGCATGCCCAGGATGCGGTCGGAGTCGCGCACCGAGGAGACCTCGGGGTTGGTCACCACCAAGGCCTCGTCGGCATAGTGCATGGCCATCAGCGCGCCCGTCTCGATGCCGGCCGGCGAGTCGCAGACGATGTAGTCGAACTCCATGGCCTTGAGCTCTTCCAGCACGCGCTCCACGCCTTCCTGGCTGAGGGCGTCCTTGTCACGGGTCTGGGAGGCGGCCAGGATGTAGAGCTTGTCCAGCTGCTTGTCCTTGATGAGGGCCTGGGTCAGCTTGATCTCGTCGTTGATGACGTTGATCAGGTCATAGACCACGCGGCGCTCGCACCCCATGATCAGGTCCAGGTTGCGCAGGCCCACGTCGAAGTCGATCACCGCGGTCTTGTAGCCGCGCATGGCGAGGCCTGTTGCAAAGCTGGCACTGGTCGTGGTCTTGCCCACGCCCCCCTTGCCCGAGGTCACCACGACGATCTTGGTCATCGATTGCCTTCCTTCTTCAAAAATGCGTTGTTCGGCCGTCCGGACTTCGGGCGGCTCAGAGTTTCAAGGCTTCCATCACCAGCTTCTCGCCCTCCAGCCGGACCTGCGCCGGCTTGCCCAGCACCTCGGCGGGCAGAGGGTTCTCGGTGGTGCGGTAGATGCCGGCAATGGCGATCAGCTCAGCCTCCAGGCTGGCTGCAAAGATGCGGGCTTCGGTATTGCCACGGGCCCCGGCAATCGCCTTGCCACGCAGGGGCGCGTAGACATGGATGTTGCCGTCGGCGATGACCTCGGCGCCATGGTTCACCAGCGCCATCACCACCAGGTCGGCGCCCTTGGCATAGATCTGCTGGCCGGAGCGCAGCGGCTTGTCGACGATGACGGTGCGGCTGGGCTCGGCCGGCGCGGCAGGCACAGGCACCTCACGCTCGACGATCACCTCGCGCACCACCTCCTTGACCACGGTCTCCACCCGCGGCGCCTCGGCACGCTGCGCGGGGACATCGGCCTCCGCCAGGCCGGCGGCCTGCGCAGCAGCCAGCTGCTCGACCGTGGCGCCGCTGACGGCCACCGCCTGCATGCGGAAGCGCCGCAGCAGGGCCACCAGGGCGGGGAAATCCAGCTGGACGGCGGCGGACTCCAGGCTCAGCTGGCCGTCGTCGGCCGCCTGGGGCGGGGCGGGCAGCTGGCTGAGGTCGAGCACCACCGGATCCTGGTTGAAGACCTCGGGCGTGTCACCCAGGCGCTCCTGCAGGGCCTGCGCCAGCTGCTGCAGGTCCGGGCTGCGCAGCACCAGGCTGAAGGCGGCGATGGATGCGCTGCGGAGCTCGAACACCTCAACGGCGGCCGAGTCCCTGCCTTGAGCGGATCGTCCCGGCCGGTCTGGCGACTGCTGTGCGGATTGCTGCGAAACGGTTCCCTGCCCCATGAATACGGCCATTGGCTGCAAATCGCGCGATTTTAGCCGCCAGTTCAGGTCCGCCCCTCGGCGTTCCCCCGCATGCCAGGGCGCGAGCACCAGCCGCTGGCGCCATGCCGAACCTGCTCAAATCTTGAGCAGCGCAAGACATCTGCAATGACATCAAGGACTTAGCGCGGCTTTCTCCAGCGGACTCACAAATTTATCCACAGCCGCTGGGGATGTCTGCCCAGTCCATGGCGCCATCAGCGGCGGCCCGCTAGGCCACCGGGCGGCCTGCCTGCGTCCTGTATGTCCCCCATTTGGAGCACACGCCCGGCCTTGATCTGCGCACACCCAGGCTGCGGCGGGCTTGACTTATCCCCACTGTCCCAGGGCGGCGTTCCAGAAAGAAACAAGACACCGCCATTGGCAGGGCAGAGGCCGCGCCTGGCCCAAAGCGCGTGCAAGTCATTGATTCATATGACCGTCATCGAAGTGCAAAAATTTGAGGCAACCCAGCTCCGCCGTCGATGAATCAAGCATTTAGGGCTCGGGGACCCAGCTTCTCCACAAACTTATCCACAGCATCGGTGGACAGCTTTCATTAGTCCTGTTTAATCAATGACTTGGACACCATCCCTCCAAGATACTTGAGCTCAATGCGCCAAGTTCTGTGACCAGCCCCTCCGGCGCAGGGGCTCAAAGAGCCCCGCCGTTCGGCGCCATGGCTGCCGCCAATTGACACAGCGCTCGAAGCGCCGTCGGGCTTATCCCCAATGGCGGGCATCTGGCCTTCTGCGCGAGCGCGCCGCAGCGGCCACTCCAGAGCCTTCGCAAGCCATTGATCCATATGGATTTTTTTGACATCCCGGGCAAATGCAGGCCGGACGGCGGCTTGGTCAATGGCATTCAGGGCTTCTTTTCCCGCCTTTTTCCCACAAACTTATCCACAAGCCTGGACCTCATTTTTCCCTGTGCTGGCAAGCGCTTGCGCGCGCAAGCTGAAGCGGCTTGGCACATGGCCCGGAGGCCCTCATGGCCCTGTCGGGCGGCGAGGCGCTACAGTCGAGTCTGACGGTGACTTGCCGTCGCGACCGAAGGACCGGACCTTGGCAACTCCAAATTACTCCTACGAAAAACGCCAGCGCGAGTTGGCCAAGAAGCGCAAGGCCGAAGAAAAAGCCGCTGAAAAGAAGGCCCGCAAGGCCCAGGGCCGCGGCGACGAGACCTCGCACGGCGACGACGCCGGCCCGGCCAGTCCCGAGGCCGGCCAGGCCCCGTCCCAGGAGGCCTGAGCCAGGCGCCGGCAATCCGGCGCCGAGGCCCTAAAATCCCGCCTCTTGCGTGGCCCCTTTGCGCCGCGCAGCTACCCTGCACGCCATGACTCGCAAGCTCTTCGTCACCACTGCCCTGCCCTACGCCAATGCGAACTTCCACATTGGCCACATCATGGAGTACACCCAGGCCGACATCTGGGTCCGCTTCCAGCGCATGATGGGCCAGGAGGTGCATTTCGTCTGTGCCGACGATGCCCATGGCGCGCCGATCATGATCGCCGCCGAGAAGGCCGGCAAGACGCCGCAGGACTTCGTGGCCGGCATCGCCGCAGGCCGCAAGCAGTACCTGGACGGCTTCCACATCAGCTTCGACAACTGGCACTCGACCGACGGTGCCGAGAACCACGAGCTCTCCCAGTCCATCTACAAGGCCCTGCGTGCCAAGGACCTGATCGCGGTGAAGACCATCGAGCAGTTCTTCGACCCGCAGAAGGCCATGTTCCTGCCGGACCGCTTCATCAAGGGCGAGTGCCCCAAGTGCGGCGCCAAGGACCAGTACGGCGATTCCTGCGAGGTCTGCGGCGCCGTCTATACGCCCACCGAGCTGAAGAATCCCTTCTCCGTGCTGACCGGCGCCACGCCGGTGATGAAGAGTTCGGACCACTACTTCTTCAAGCTCTCGGACCCGCGCTGCGTGGAGTTCCTCGAGCAGTGGACGCAGACCCCCGGCCGCCTGCAGACCGAGGTGCTCAACAAGATCCGCGAGTGGTTCGCCAAGGACGAGAACGGCAACGGCGGCCTGGGTGACTGGGACATCAGCCGCGACGCGCCCTACTTCGGCATAGAGATCCCCGATGCGCCGGGCAAGTACTTCTACGTCTGGCTGGACGCCCCCATCGGCTACCTGGCCTCGCTGAAGAACTACTTCGGCAAGCTGGGCCGCGACTTCGACGCCTTCATGGCCGACGAGGCGGTGGAGCAGATCCACTTCATCGGCAAGGACATCACCTATTTCCACACCCTGTTCTGGCCGGCGATGCTGCACTTCAGCGGCCGCAAGACGCCCAACCACGTGCACGTGCACGGCTTCCTGACCGTCAACGGCGGCGAGAAGATGAGCAAGAGCCGCGGCACCGGCCTGGATCCGCTCAAGTACCTGAGCTTGGGGCTGAACGCCGAGTGGCTGCGCTACTACCTGGCCGCCAAGCTCAACAGCAAGGTGGAGGATCTGGACTTCAATCCCGAGGACTTCGTCGCCCGCGTCAACTCCGACCTCGTCGGCAAGTACATCAACATCGCGTCGCGCGCGGCCGGCTTCCTGTCCAAGCGCTTTGACGGCCGCCTCTCGGCCGATGTGGGCGTGGAGGGCCGCGCCCTGCTGGACGGCCTGCGCGCGCATGCCGGCACCATCGCCGAGCTCTACGAGACCCGCGAGTTCGGCAAGGCCCTGCGCGAGATCATGCTGCTGGCCGATCGCGTCAACGAGTACGTGGACCAGAACAAGCCCTGGGAGCTGGCCAAGCAGGAGGGCCAGGACCAGGTGCTGCAGGACGTCTGCAGCGTCTGCATCGAGGCCTTCCGCCTGCTGTCGGTCTACCTGAAGCCGGTGCTGCCGGCCCTGGTGGCCAAGGTCGAGACCTTCCTGAAGGTCGAGCCCATGCAGTTTGCCGACGCCCAGCGCGCTCTGGGCGCCCACCAGATCGGCAACTACGAGCACCTGATGCAGCGCGTCGACCCCAAGCTGCTGGAGGCCCTGTTCGAGCCCCCTGCGGCACCGAAGGTCGTGCCCGGCGGTGAAGACCTGGCCCCCGAGATCAAGATCGACGACTTCAGCAAGGTCGATCTGCGCATCGCGAAGATCGTCAAGGCGGAGCTGGTCGAGGGCTCGGACAAGCTGCTGCGCCTGACCCTGGACGCCGGCGAAGGCCGCCTGCGCAATGTCTTCAGCGGCATCCGCAGTGCCTACAAGCCCGAGGACCTCGAAGGCAAGCTGACCGTCATGGTGGCCAACCTGGCCCCGCGCAAGATGAAGTTCGGCGTGAGCGAGGGCATGGTGCTGGCCGCCAGCCATGCCGATGAGAAGGCGAATCCCGGCATCTTCGTGCTGGAGCCCTTCCCCGGCGCACAACCGGGCATGCGGGTGCGCTGAGCCCGCGGGCTTCGCCGCCAAGGGGCTGCTTCGGCAGCCCTTTTTGCTGGCCGCGCAAGGCGGCCCCACAATCGGGGCGTGGACCCCCAACGCATCCGCCTGCTGCGATTGGCCGCGCCGAGCCGGCGCCGGCGCTTCATCGCGCGGCTGCATCACTG
Source organism: Pelomonas sp. BJYL3 (assembly GCF_027257975.1). Lineage (GTDB taxonomy): Bacteria > Pseudomonadota > Gammaproteobacteria > Burkholderiales > Burkholderiaceae_C > Roseateles_B > Roseateles_B flavus. The sequence goes on along the minus strand of NZ_JANZKX010000009.1, from coordinate 94,208 downwards.
CGGGCCGCCTCTGGCCATGAACAAGCCCCCCTCCCGCCACCACCGGAGCGTTCATGTCCCTGCCTCGTCTGCATCCCTTTCGCCCGCGCCTGCTGGAGAGCCTGCGCGGCTATGAGCGCCAGCGCCTGGTCCGCGACGTCGGCGCCGGGCTGACCGTGGGCATCGTCGCCCTGCCGCTGGCCCTGGCCTTCGCCATCGCCTCGGGCGTCAAACCGGAACAGGGGCTGGTCACGGCCATCGTCGCGGGCTTCCTGATCTCGCTGCTGGGCGGCTCCAGCGTGCAGATCGGCGGGCCGGCCGGCGCCTTCATCGTCATCGTCTACGGCATCGTGCAGCGCTACGGGCTGCACAACCTGCTGATCGCCACCATGCTGGGTGGCCTGATGATGCTAGTGCTGGGCGCGCTGCGCCTGGGAGTGCTGGTGCGCTACATCCCCGTGTCCATCGTGATCGGCTTCACCAACGGCATCGCGGTGCTGGTGGCCCTCTCGCAGCTGAAGGACTTCCTGGGCCTGCAGATCCCGCGCATGCCGGCCGACTTCTTTGCCCAGCTGCAGGCCCTGTGGACCCATCGGTCCAGCCTCAACCCCTACGCACCGCTGGTGGGCGCGAGCTGCAGCCTGCTGGTGTTGATCTGGCCCAAGAGCTACACGATGGCGTCGCATGCACGCAGCCCCCGCGAGCGCCTGCATCGCCTGGCCGCCCATGTGCCCGGCACCCTGGTGGCGCTGGTGCTCGCAACGCTGGCGACGAGCCTGCTGCAGCTGCCCCTGGACACCATCGGCAGCCGCTTCGGCGACATTCCACAGGCCCTGCCCCGGCCGGAGTGGCCCGGCCTCAGCTTCGAGGAGGCCAAGCAGCTGCTGATCCCCGCGCTGACCATCGCGCTGCTGGGCTCGATCGAGTCCCTGCTCTGCGCCCGCGTGGCCGACCGGCTCAGCGGCGAGCGCCGCCACGACCCCAACCAGGAGCTGATGGCCCAGGGCATCGCCAATATGGTCGCCCCCCTGTTCGGCGGCATCCCGGCCACAGGCACCATTGCCCGCACCGTCACCAATGTGAAGGCGGGGGCCAGCAGCCCCGTCGCGGGCATGGTGCATGCATTGAGCCTGCTGGTCGTGGTGCTGGTCGCGGCGCCGCTGGCCGCGCAGGTGCCGCTGGCAGCACTGGCCGGCCTGCTGCTGGTCGTGGCCTGGAACATGGGCGAGTGGCATGAGTTCGCTCGCCTGCGCCATTTCAAGCTGCCCTACCGCGCCACCCTGCTGGGCACCTTTTTGCTGACGGTGATCTTCGACCTCACGGTGGCGGTGGAGGCCGGCCTGATGCTGGCCTGCGGCTTCTTCATCTATCGCATGAGCGAGCTGTTCAGCGTCTCGGAGGCGCCACCCGGTACGGCGCTGCCGCCGGGTGTGCATCTGCTGCGGGTCTATGGCTCGCTGTTCTTCGGCGCGGTGGCCAAGGTCGAGGCCCTGGCCGAGCGCCTGCCGCCCGACGCCCGCGTGCTGGCCCTGGACATGCACCTGCTGGTCTCCATGGACAGCACCGGCCTGGATGCTCTGGTCCAGCTGCACCAGAGCCTGGAGCGCCAGGGCCGGCGACTGGTGCTGCTGGGCCTCAATGCGCAGCCGGCCTCCCTGGTCGAGCGCGGAGGCCTGGGAGCGCTGCTGGGCGAGCAGGGACTGTTGCCGGACCTGGCCACACTGCAGGCGACTTTCTTCGAAGCCGTGCCGCAGGCCACGCCTGCGCCGCCCCGGGGCAGCTAAAATGCCGGTTTCCCGCCAGGGCGCCCGCACCGGCTGCCCTGCATCAACCTTCATTGCCCAAGCGCCATGCCTTTGTTCTGGAAGCCCTACAAGTCCGAAGTCACCCAGTTCATCGACGAGCTGAAGGCCAAGAAGCCGACGCTGGAACAGGAACAGCGCGACGGCCGCGCCCTGCTGTGGGACAAGCCCGTGGACCGCGCCGCCCAGGCCGACTACCGCGCTGCCCGCGTGGCCCAGCAGGCCTACGTCTACCAGACCAAGTCCCACTGAAGCGCGCCGCCGTTCACCTGCGCTGACCGGCGAGCCTTCTCTTGAGCGGCCCCAGCACCCCGCCCGATCCCGTCGAGCTGCCCGAGCCGCTCACGGAGGCCGAGCCCAGCCCCGTGCTGCAGACCGTGGACGGCGTGGCCGTGGCCCGCCTGTACGGCGAGCCGCTCTTCGCCCTGCCCCAGGACCTCTACATCCCGCCCGATGCGCTGGAGGTCTTCCTGGAGGCCTTTGAAGGGCCGCTGGACCTGCTGCTGTACCTGATCCGGCGCCAGAACTTCAACATCCTGGACATCCCGTTGGCGGATGTCACCCGGCAGTACCTCAGCTACGTCGACCAGATCCGCAAGCAGAACCTGGAGCTGGCCAGCGAGTACCTGCTGATGGCGGCCATGCTCATCGAGATCAAGTCCCGCATGCTGCTGCCGCCCAAGAAGACGGACGACGGCGGCGAGCCCGAGGATCCGCGGGCCGAGCTGGTGCGGCGCCTGCTGGAGTACGAGCAGATGAAGCTGGCTGCCGCACGGCTGGACGCCCTGCCCGTGATCGGCCGCGACTTCCTGCGCGCCCAGGTCCACATCGAGCAGTCCCTGACGCCGCGCTTCCCGGACGTGGAGCTGGTCGACCTGCGCGAGGCCTGGCTGGGCCTGCTCAAGAAGGCGCAGCTGAAGCAGCACCACAAGATCAGCCGCGAGGAGCTCTCGGTGCGCGAGCACATGAGCATGGTGCTGCGCCGCCTGCAGGGCCAGCGCTTCGTCGAATTCGAGCACCTCTTCGACACCAGCCGCGGTCCCCAGGTCCTGGTGGTGACCTTCATCGCCATGCTGGAGCTGGCCCGCGAACGCCTGCTGGAGATCACCCAGGCCGAGGCCTTCGCCCCCATCTACGTGCGCCTGGCCTACGAACCGAGCTGACCCTCCCCCCTGAATGACAAAGCCCGCCAGGAGGCGGGCTTTCTTCATGGTGCAGCGGTGGCGTTCAGTGCGCCGGCTGGCGGAAGGTGCTGAAGCTCTGCTCCGGCGTGCGCTGCACCATCTGGCTGACCGCCAGCACGGCCTGGGTGCGCGAGTTGACTCCCAGGGCCTTGAGCACCGCGGCCACATGGTCCTTGACCGTCTCCACCGAGACACCAAGCTCGCGGGCGATGATCTTGTTGGGCTTTCCCTGCAGCAGCAGGGCCAGCACATCGGTCTGGCGCGGGGTCAGGGAGAGGTTCTCCAGCCCGGCCTGCATCTGGTACTCGGAGGCCGTGGCCAGCTGGGAGATCTGCTGCAGGCGGGCCGCCTGGCTGTTGACCTCGGGAGCGGCCGGCGCGGGGGCCTCGGTGCCCAGGCTCATCGGCGGCACGTAGATGCCGCCCGACATCACCAGGCGCAGGGCCTGGGACAACACCTCGGTGCTGCTGCGCTTGGGGACGAAGCCCATGGCGCCCATGTCGATGGAGCGGATGACGTCGCTGGCGCGGTCCGAGGCCGAGATCACCACCACGGGCAGGGCCGGGTAGACGGAGCGGAACTCCTCCAGCACGTCGAAGCCGCTGGCATCGCCCAGCTGCAGGTCCAGCAGGACCAGGTCGAAATCGTCCTCGTCCTTGAGGCGCTGGCGGGCGGCGGCGGCGGTCTCCACCCCGACCATTTCCACGCCATCGTCCAGGCCCGAGATCACCGTCTGCAGGGCCGAAAGAATCAGGGGATGGTCGTCAATGAGCAGCACCTTCATGCCAGTCTCCTCGCTAGTTCTGTATCAACGCACCCCGCGTGTCGGGGGCGTCGAATCATAGTGGCGGGCCCTGGGCGAGGGCATACCCCTTCCGGGTGGGCGATTCGCAGACTGGGTTCGCCATTCGTATCATCAATATGAATGACGATCATGATTTGAGCCACCCGCACAGGGCTTGCCATTGCTGCAAATCCTTCTCCACCTGACCGGGTGAAATGTCCCAAAGGCTGAGACCGCGGGCCGCCAGCTGCACATAGTGCTGGGTGTCGCGCAGCTCGCCCAGCCAGTCCAGGCCCTCGCCAAGGCTGAGACGGAACTGCTGCAACTGCTGCTGGGACAGCGTCCCCTGCCGCACGCGCATGCCCAGCAGCCCCAGCCGCGGCCGATGGCGCTGCTCGGCGGCCAGCTCCTTCAGGCGCAGCACGAAGGCATGGCAGGCCTGCATGTCGAAGAGGCTGGGCTGCAGAGGGACGAGGATGCGGTCGGCCAGCCCATGCAGCCGCTCCAGGCGCTTGCCGTGCAGGCCCGCCGGCGTGTCCAGCACCACGTGGCTGACGCCCTTGGGCACGCGGGCCACCTGCCTGTCATCGATGTCCAGGGGAAGGATAGGCGGCAGCTGCGTCGGCCGCTGGGCCAGCCACTGCCGGCTGGACTGCTGGACGTCGGCGTCGCCCAGGGCCACCGCATGGCCCTGCCAGGCAAGAAAGCCGGCGATGTTGGTGGCGAGGGTGCTCTTGCCGGCCCCGCCCTTGGGGTTGGCAACCAGGATCACGGGCATGGCATCTCCCTTGACGGCGCTGCTGGGGATGTTAGCGGCGACTTTCCGGCCACGGCAATGCTGACAAGGCCGGAAGTCGTGGCCAGCAGACGCTGCTACCCTTCGCCATGGCTGAAATCCTGTGTCTTTGCGCCCATCCGGACCGCGCCCATTCCCGTGTCAGCGCCCGCCTGATGGACGCGCTGGCCAGCACGCCCTTCCCTCCAGGCAAGCTGGAACTGCGGGACCTCTACCGCCTCTATCCCGACTACGCCATCGACATCGAGGCCGAACAGCAGGCGCTCGCGCAGGCCCGGCTCGTCATCTGGCTGCACCCCATCCACTGGTACGGCATGCCGGCCCTGATGAAGCTGTGGCTGGACGAGGTCTTCAGCTATGGCTGGGCCTACGGGCCGGGCGGCCATGCGCTGCAGGGCAAGGACCTGTGGCTGCTGCTGTCCACGGGCGGCGCCGAGGCGGCCTACAGCCCCCAGGGCCACCACCGCCACGCCTTCCAGGACTTCCTGCTGCCCTACGAACAGACGGCGCGCCTGTGCGGCCTGCGCCTGCTGCCACCCCAGGTGCTGCACGGCGCCCACCGGGCCGACGACGAGACCATTGCCCAGCATGTGCGCAAGGCCTTGCAGCACCTGCTGAACTATCCCCACTGGTGCGGCTCCCAGCGGGCCGAGCAGGAAGAGCTGCCGGCGGGCGAACGCCCGGTGGAGGCGCAGGCATGAGCGCGCCCTCGCACGACCTGCTGCACCTGCCGCTCGTCTTCCTGGGTGCCGCCGTGCTGGCCGTGCCCCTGGCCCGCTGGGCACGGCTGGGCTCCATCCTGGGCTATCTGGTCGCCGGGGTGCTGATCGGGCCGCAAGTGCTGGGCCTGGTGTCTGCACCCGAGACCATCCTGGAGGTGGCCGAGATCGGCGTGGTGCTGATGATGTTCCTGGTCGGCCTGGAGCTGGAACCGCGGCGGCTGTGGCAGCTGCGCCGGCCCATCTTCGGCTGGGGCTCGGTGCAACTGCTGGGATCGACGGCCCTGCTGATGGCCCTGGCCCTTCTGTGCGGCCTGCCCTGGCGCCTGGCCCTGGTGGGCAGCCTGGGCCTGGCCATGTCCTCCACCGCGGTGGCCATGGCCGTGCTGGGCGAACGCAACCTGGGTGGCACGGCCGCCGGCCAGAGCATCCTCAGCGTGGCGCTGCTGCAGGACATCGCCGCCATCCCCATCCTGGCCCTGGTGCCGGCTCTCGCGGGGGCGGATGGCAGCGGCTCGGAGGGCCACTGGCAGGCGCTGAAGGCCCTGGGCGCCATTGCCGTGCTCATCCTGGGCGGGCGCCTGGCCCTGAGGCCAGCGCTGCGCTGGATCGCCGGCAGCGCCACGCCCGAGATCTTCACCGCTGCCGCCCTGCTCCTGGTGCTGGCCACGGCGGCGCTGATGCAGGCCGTGGGGCTGTCGATGGCGCTGGGCGCCTTCCTGGCGGGCGTGCTGCTGGCCGAAAGCGAGTACCGGCACGAGCTGGAGACCGATCTGGAGCCCTTCAAGGGCCTGCTTCTGGGCCTCTTCTTCATCGCCGTGGGCATGGGCCTGGACCTGCAGGTGCTGCTGCAGCAGCCCGGCCTGGTCGCGGCCCTGCTGGCCGGCCTGCTGCTGCTCAAGGGTGCCCTGCTGCTGGGCATGGGCCGGGTCATGGGTCTGCCCCTGCTGGAGCGGCCGGTCTTCGTGATCCTGCTGGCACAGGGCGGCGAGTTCGGCTTCGTGGTCTTCCAGCTGGGCCAGCAGGCCGGGCTGCTGAGCGACGCCCAGGCCTCGGCCCTGGTGGCCGCGGTGGCCCTGTCCCTGGGCTGCACGCCGGCCCTGCTGGCGGCCGCCGACCGCTGGCTGCAGCCCCGCCTGGCCCTGCGCGGCGGGCCGGCGATGGAAGAGCTGAAGGAGCCGCAGCAGGCGCCGGTGATCATCGCGGGCTTCGGCCGCTATGGGCAGATCGTCGGCCGCCTGCTCTATGCCAACGGGCATGAGGCCACGGTGCTGGAGCACGACGCCCACACCGTCGAAGGCCTGCGGCGCTTCGACTGGCGCGTCTTCTACGGTGACGCCACCCGCCTGGACCTGCTCCGCACGGCCGGCGCGGAGACCGCTGCCATCCTGGTGATCGCGGTGGACGACGTGGCGCAGAGCCTGGCCATCGCCGAGCTGGCCCGCGAGCACTTTCCGCAGCTGCAGATCGTGGCCCGGGCCCGCAACGTCCAGCATTTCTACCGCCTGCAGGAGCTGGGGGTCCAGCACGTCGAACGCGAGACCTTTGAATCCGCCCTGCTCAGCGGCCGCAGCGTGCTGGAGCTGCTGGGCGTGGAGCCCGCCATGGCGCGCCGCCAGGCCTGGCGCTTCCGGCAGCACAACGCGGCCCAGCTGCGCCTGATGGCCCGCCACCGCGATGACGAGGACCAGCTCATCGCCATGGTCAAGCAGGGCCGCCAGCAGCTGGAGACCCTGATGGCCCAGGAGCGCGAGGCCCGGGCGCAGGTGCGCCATCGCCAGGGCTGGAACCCCGGTGAGGCCGAGGACGCCCGGCCGGATTGACCCATCGCGGCAGGGCGGCGGCCTTGCGGCGACAATGCGGGCATGTTTGCCCCGTCCCAGATCGAAGTCCGCCGGTTCTTCTGCAGCACCTACGCCAAGTGGCGGGACCGCCTGCCCCTGACGCCCATGGAGACCCTGGCGGCGCAGTGGATCGAGGAACACCCCGAGTACCACGCCGAGCTGGCGGACGAAGAGCAGGCCGTCCAGGCCGTCTACACCGTCGAGGAGGGCCGCACCAATCCCTTCCTGCATCTGTCGATGCACCTGAGCATCAGCGAGCAGCACTCCATCGACCAGCCGCGTGGCGTGCGTCAGGCCCTGGACCTGCTGACCGCGCGCCGGCAGTCCCTGCACGAGGCCCAGCATGTGGCCATGGACTGCCTGGGCACCATGATCTGGGAGTCGCAGCGCAGCGGGCGGCCGCCGGATGGCCACGCCTACCTCGAGGCGCTGCGGCACAAGGCCACGCAGTAGGCCTGCCAGGCGGCCGGAAAAGCAAAAAAGCCACGCGGTGCGTGGCTTTTTTCGTCAGGGGCCGGCTCAGGCCTGGATGGATCCGCCCAGGCTGCTCTTGCGCTCGTTCTTGCCGCTGGCGCCGTAGACGCCACCCGGCTCGGGCGGGATCAGCACATCGATGGCGCGATCCAGGGCCGCATTGGCACGGTTCAGGGACTCGCGCTGCGCCGCCACGCGGCCACCGGCCTGGACCAGACGGTTGCGCAGCTGGGGCGGCACCTTGCCATTGCGGGCGGCTTCCATGAAGCTGTTCATGGCATGGGCCAAGGCCTGGTGCAGGGCCGCGGCATGGGTCTCGATGGCCTGGCTGTCACGGCGCACCAGCGCTTCGCCCAGCAGGTTCAGGCAGTTCTCGACTTCGATCAGCGGCCGCTCCAGATCCTGGCTCAGCGCTTCGGTGTTCTCGGTGGGCGGCAAGGTTTGCATGAGGAGACCCGTCCCTTCAGTGGGCACCAACGCGGCCGACCATTTCCCGGGCATTGGCGATCAGCTTGTCGGCAATGGCATCGGCATTGATGCTGAACTTGCCTTCGCTGATGGCCTGGGAGATGCGCTGCACCTTTTCGGCGTCGAAGCTGCCATCGTCAGGCACACCCTGCAACATAGTGCTTGCGGTGCTGGACAGCGCGATCTTGGCACTGGCTTCCGGGGCATTTTTCACACTGCCTGCCTCGGAAGCACCCTTGCTGCGGCCGGCTTCCGCCGTCGCCGGACGCTCGACGCCCTGGCCGAGGCCAGTGGCAGCGAGCTTGTCAGCGTTTTGACCGATTTTCATGATGTTCTCCAAGGACTGAGCTTGAAACCGCCCAGCCTGTTGGACGGTGTATCGGCCGCGTCCAGGCGGACTTGAGCCATTTCCTCAACGATACCAGCTGAGAGCCCCGAAGACAGGGGGGGCGGGGGTCTAGAGGGTGCATCGTTCACAACAGGACCTCCACTTCCCGCTCCCCGACGGCCCGACCGGTCACGGTGCGGCCGTTCTCGAAGCGAACACGGACATCCTGACCGTCCAGGCCCTGGTTGAGGGCCTGGCCCTCGCCGGCAATGGCAAAACCTGCCCCGCGGGCCGTCACCTTGACCTGCGTGCCCGCGGCAAACCACTGGCGCTGCTTGAGGCTGCCCGAGCGCAGCGCCTCGCCCGCCTGTACCGGCCGGCCGAGGCTGCGGCCCAGCAGCGCGGCGGCGTCGGTGAACACGGCGCCCGGTTCGGCGGCGATGTCCACCTCCGCCAGGCGCAGCTGCTCTGCAGACAGCGCGGTGCCGGCGTCCAGCGGGCCCACGGCCACCAGGGCTGGCGCAAAGACATGCACGGTCAGCGGCAGGGAGACGTTCCAGCGGCTGGCACCCTCCACACAGCGCAGGCCGATGCGCGAGCGTCCCCAGAGCTTCATGCCGGGCAGCAGATAGGGCTCGGCCCGCTGGCAGGGCGCCAGACGCAGGCGCGGATCGGCCTGCCCCAGCTCCACCACCACGCGCGCGGCGGCGCCGAACTCCCTGTTCAGCTGGCTGGCGGCCTGCTGGGCGGTCTGCTGCAGGACCTGGCGCCAGGGTTCCAGCCCCTGCCCCTGCGCTTGAACCTGCGCCTGCGCCCACGGCCCACAGCACAGGCCAAGCAGCAGCGCCGCCAGCCATCGGGCGGTGCGCTGCAGGGATTGAGGCCGATTGAACATGATGGGATGGACTGTAGGCCTCCGCCTGCCGCGCCTTAGCTTCGAAATGAGCAGCAAAGCGCGCTCTTTTCCCGCTCATGTTTGGCGGACCGCCGCCCAACAATGCCCATATCCCGTGCCATGGCGTCGCAAAGCGGCTGGCAAGAGGCCTGCAGGACAGGCCGCCCAGCCCCTCGATACCCGGCCCCGGCAAGGAGTGCTTCCATGATCAACCGCCTCACCGATTCGCTGAACTTCCAGACCCAGGCCCTGGTGCTGCGGGCGGAGCGTCAGCAGCAGCTGGCCAGCAACATCGCCAATGCAGACACGCCGGGCTACCAGGCGCGCGACTTCGACTTCAGCCGCGCCCTGAAGGAAGCCACCGGCGAGATCGGCACCCCGGGCGCCCTGCAGACCACGCAGGGCCGCCACCTCGCCCCGCTGGCCGGCGCACTGAGCCCCACGGGTCGCGAGTTCGCCATGGCGGCCCAGACCAACCTGGACAGCAACTCGGTGGACATGGACCGCGAGCGGGCCAGCTTCGCGGACAACTCGGTGAAGTACGAGGCCACCCTGCGCTTCATCAACAGCAGCGTGCGGACGCAGCTGGACGCGATGAAGTCGCACAACGCCGCCTGAGCCGGCTGAGCTGAAGCACCAGGCAGGAGAGCACCATGTCCATGTTCCAGATCTTCAATGTCTCCGGCAGCGCGGTCAGCGCGCAGAGCCAGCGGCTGAATGTGGTGGCCAGCAACCTGGCCAACGCCGACACCGTGGCCGGCCCCGACGGCCAGGCCTACAAGGCGCGCCAGGTGACCTTCCAGACCCAGCTGATGGGCGCCGGCCAGGACCCCGGCGCGGCCGGCGTGCGCGTGGCCCAGATCACCGAGGACCAGACCCAGGGCCGGCGCGTGCACGACCCCAAGCACCCGCAGGCCGACGCCGAGGGCTATGTGACCTACAGCAACGTCAACAGCGTGGAGGAGATGGTCAACATGATCTCCGCCTCCCGTTCCTACCAGAACAACATCGAGGTCATGACCACGGCCAAGAGCCTGCTGCTCAAGACCCTGCAGCTGGGCCAATCCTGAGCCTGACGAGGTAAACCATGGACTACAGCACCGTGATCGGCAACAGCAAGGTGACCGGCAGCAGCGCCAACACCACGCCCAGCGCCGCCCAGCAGGCCCAGGACACCCAGGACCGTTTCCTCAAGATGCTGGTCGCCCAGATGAAGAACCAGGACCCCATGAACCCCATGGACAACGCCCAGGTGACTTCGCAGATGGCGCAGATCCAGACCGTCACCGGCATCAGCAACCTCAACGACAACATCAAGGCATTGGGCTCCCAGTTCGGCCAGATGCAGGCTCTGCAAAGCGTCAGCCTGGTCGGTCGCGAGGTGCTGGTGCCCGGCAACAAGCTCAGCTGGAACGAGGAGACGGCCAAGGCCCAGGGCTCCTTCGAGATCAGCAGCCCCGCCGATGCCGTCAAGCTGGAGGTGCTGGCGCCGTCCGGCGCCGTGGTCGATACCGTGCAGCTGGGCGCCCAGGGCGCCGGCGTGCACGACTTCGACTGGAGCTCGGACAAGTTCGATGCGAAGTCCGGCGGCTACAGCTTCCGCATCACTGCCAGCAAGGGCGCCAGCGTCCTGGGCAGCACCAGCTATGCCCACGACCGGGTCATGGCCGTCAACACCGCGGGCGGCAAGCTGCAACTGCAGCTGCAGACCGTCGGCCTCGTCGATTACAGCAGCGTCAAACGGGTCGACTGACCCCTCGAGCACTTTCTTTCGAAGGACACATCATGGGCTTCCAGCAAGGTCTCTCCGGTCTCAATGCCGCCAGCAAGAACCTCGAGGTCATCGGCAACAACATCGCCAACGCCAACACCTACGGCGGCAAGTCCTCGCGGGCCGAGTTTGCCGACGTCTATGCCAGCGCGCTCAATGGCGCGGGGCAGAACCCGGTAGGCATCGGCACCAGTCTGTCCGCGGTCTCGCAGCAGTTCACTCAGGGCAATATCAGCACCACCGAGAACCCGATGGACATGGCCATCAACGGCTCGGGCTTCTTCCAGCTCAGTGACGAGAAGAACCCGGTCATGTACTCGCGCAACGGCCAGTTCAAGGTCAGCCGCGACGGCTACATCGTCAACAACGCCGGGCTCAAGCTGCTGGGCTATCCGGCCGACGGCACCGGCGTGATCCAGCCGGGCCTGGCCCAGGCCCTGCAGCTGCCCACCGCCGGCATCACGCCGCAGGTCACCAGCGAGATGTCCATGGAGTTCAACCTGGACTCGCGGGCCAAGAGTACGGCGCCCGGCGGCATCGGCACGGGCATGCAGCTCAACGACCCGGCCACCTACAACAACGCCACCTCCATGACCGTCTACGACGCCAAGGGCCAGAGCGTGGCGCTGACCTTCTACTTCCAGAAGAGCGACCCCACCCCGGCGCCGCCCGATCCCAGCTCGACCACGACCTGGAACATCTACGCCACGGCCAACGGCAAGCCGCTGGAGGTCGACGCCCTGGGCGGTGCGACGCCGGTCGATGCCGACGGCAACCCCACCCTGCCCTACACCACCCTGGTCTTCTCGGCCTACGACGGCTCCAAGCCGGTGAGCCCGACCGACAAGATCAACATGGACATCCCCGTGTCCACCAACTCGGCTGGTGCCGTCACCCTGCCCATCAACGGCATCAAGCTGGACATCCTGAAGACCACCGAAGGCGGCTCCAGCTTCGCCGTCACCGACGTGAAGCAGAACGGCTACGCGCCGGGCCAGCTGGCGGGCATCCAGATCGACAAGTCCGGCATCATCATGGCCCGCTACTCCAACGGCCAGTCCAAGCCGGCCGGCCAGGTCGAGCTCGCCACCTTCCGCAACACGCAGGGCCTGCAGCCGCTGGGCGGCAACGTCTGGGCGCGGACCTACGCCTCGGGCGATGCGGTGGTCGGCGTGGCCGGTGACGGCAACATGGGCGTGCTGCAGTCCGGCGCGCTGGAGGAATCCAACGTGGACATGACGGCCGAGCTGGTCAACATGGTCACGGCCCAGCGCGTCTACCAGGCCAATGCCCAGACCATCAAGACGCTGGACCAGGTGCTGCAGACCCTCGTCAACCTCCGTTGATGCGCTGACCCTGGAGGACTGTCATGGACCGCATGATCTATCTGTCGATGGCGGGCGCGAAGGCGGCCATGCAGCGCCAGGACGTGCTGGCCAACAACCTCGCCAACGTCTCCACCAACGGCTTCCGGGCCGAGCTGGCCGCCTTTCGCGCGGTGCCTGTGCGCGGCGATGGCGCCAGCACACGGGCCTACGCGCTGGAGACGACCATCGGCTACAACCCGGATCCCGGCGTGATCAGCGCCACGGGCCGCAACCTGGACGTGGCCATGCGCGGCGACGCCTGGCTGGCCGTGCAGGGGCTGGACGGCACCGAGGCCTACACGCGTGCAGGCTCCCTGGACGTCAGCAGCGAAGGGCTGCTGGTGCTGCGCAACGGCCTGCAGGTGCTGGGCGATGGCGGCCCCATCAACGTGCCGCCCAACAGCGAGCTGAGCATCGGCAATGACGGCACGATCACCGCCAAGGGGGCCACGGGCCGCCCGACGGCGATCGGCCGGCTGAAGCTGGTCACGCCCACCGCCGAGACCCCGCTGACCCGAGGCACCGACGGTCTGTTCCGAGCCGCCAATGGCGACCTGCCCGCAGACCAGGCCGCACGGCTGCAGGACGGCGCGCTGGAGGGCTCCAACGTCAGTGCCGTCGAGACCATGGTCAGCATGATCGCCGCCGCCCGCCAGTTCGAGCAGCAGATGAAGCTGCTGCAGATTGCCCAGACCCAGGGACAGACCAGCGCCAAGCTGCTGTCCAGCAACAGCTGAGCCTGAGGGCAAGGCTTCGAGAAGGACCCCGCCATGATTCGCTCGCTCTGGATCGCCAAGACCGGCATGGAAGCCCAGCAGACGCAGCTGGACAACATCTCGCACAACCTGGCCAATGTGGGCACCAACGGCTTCAAGCGCAGCCATGCGGTGTTCGAGGACCTGATCTACCAGAACCTGCGCCAGAGCGGTGCCAACACCACCGAGCAGACGCAGCTGCCCACCGGCCTGCAGCTGGGCCTGGGCGTGCGCACCGTGGCCACCTCGCGCAACTTCAGCCAGGGCAGCCTGCAGCAGACCACGGGCAACTTCGACCTGGCGATCAAGGGCAGCGGCTTCTTCCAGATCCAGATGCCCGACGGCACCACGGCCTACACCCGCGACGGCAGCTTCCAGCTGGACGCCAACGGCCAGGTCGTGACCAACAACGGCTACACGGTGATGCCCGGCATCACCGTGCCGGCCAATGCCCAGAGCGTCACCATCGGCCAGGACGGCACGGTGAGCGTGATGGTGCCGGGCCAGACCCAGCCCCAGACCCTGGGGCAGATCCAGCTGGCCAATTTCGTCAATCCGGCCGGCCTGGAGCCCAAGGGCCAGAACCTCTTCACCGAGACCGCCGCCTCCGGCACGCCCAATGCCGGCGCCCCCAATGCCAACGGCATGGGCGCCATCCAGCAGGGCTTCGTGGAGACGTCCAACGTCAACGTGGTCGAGGAGCTGGTGCAGATGATCCAGACCCAGCGCGCCTACGAGCTGAACTCCAAGGCCGTGCAGACCTCGGACCAGATGCTGCAGAAGCTCTCGCAGATCTGATCGCGCTCCTGAGTCTCACGCCTGCTGATTGAGAGGTTCCCCATGCGTTCCCGCCACATTGCCCCGCCCGCCCTGGCCGCCCTGGCTGCCGTCACGCTGCTGGCCGGTTGTGCCAGCTCGATGAAGATGCCCCAGGTCGAGATGCAGAACACGCCCGTGGTGCAGATGCCGGCCGTGCCACCGCAGACAGCCCTCAACGGCGCCATCTACCAGGCTGCCAGCTATCGCCCGCTCTTCGAGGACCACCGGGCCCGCCTGGTGGGCGACACGCTGACGGTACAGATCGCCGAGAAGGTCAGCGCCAGCCAGTCCTCCACCAGCGAGCTGGCCAAGAGCGGGGACCTCAGCGGCAGCCTCACCGCCCTGCCCGGCATCGCGAGCAACAGCTTCGGCCGGGCCTCGGTGGCGGGCAGCTCCTCCAACAAGGCGGCGGGCAAGGGCGCGAACCAGAACACCAACGAGTTCACGGGCACCGTCACCGCTGTCGTGACCGCGGTGCTGCCCAACGGGCACCTGCTGATCATTGCGGAGAAGCAGATCGGTGTGAACCAGAACGTCGACGTGCTGCGCTTCTCGGGCCAGGTGGACCCGCGCGCCATCCAGCAGGGCAATGCCATCCCCTCCACGGCCATCGCGAACGTGCGCATCGAGCAGCGCGGTCGCGGCGCGCCGGCCGAGGCCCATGGAATAGGCTGGCTGTCGCGCTTCTTTTTGAGTCTTTCGCCGGTCTAAAGTTTTCGCAAAATTGGTCGCAAGGCTACCCCTGCGACCATCATGTCCACCACCACCGTTCTCCGTCTCCTGCTCGCCGCCCTGCTGTTCGCGGCAGGCACTGCCGAAGCGGTGCGCCTCAAGGAAGTCGCCGCCGTCCAGGGCGTGCGCACCAATGCCCTCACGGGCTATGGCCTGGTCGTGGGGCTGGACGGCACCGGCGACCAGACCACCCAAGCCCCCTTCACCGGCCAGAGCCTGCAGGCCATGCTGCAGCAGTTTGGCGTCATCCTGCCCCAGGGCGTGACCATGCAGCCGCGCAACATCGCCGCGGTGATGGTGACGGCCCAGCTCCCCCCCTTCGCCCAGCCGGGCCAGACCCTGGACATCGCCGTGTCCTCCATCGGCAATGCCAAGAGCCTGCGCGGCGGCACGCTGATCGCCACGCCCCTGCGCGGCGCCGACGGCCAGGTCTACGCCATGGCCCAGGGCAACCTGGTGGTGGGCGGCGCCGGGGCCTCGGCCGGTGGCGCCAAGGTGCAGATCAACCACCTCAGCGCCGGCCGCATTCCCGCCGGAGCCACCGTGGAGCGCTCAGTGCCCACGCCCCTGGCCCTGGGCGAGGCCATCCAGCTGGACCTGAATTCCGCCGACTTCGCCACCGCCCGCGCCGTGGCCCGCGCCATCAACAAGGCCAAGGGCACGGGCGTGGCCCAGGCCGTGGACGGCCGCGTGGTGCGGGTCAAGGCCCCCACCGACAGCGATGAGCGCGTGGCCTTCCTCGCCGACCTGGAAGAGTTGCCCATCGAGATGGCAGCCCCGGCAGCCCGGGTGGTGATCAACGCCCGCACAGGTTCGGTGGTGATGAACCAGGCCGTGAGCATCGGCAACTGCGCCGTGGCGCATGGCAACCTCTCCGTCACCATCACCAGCACCCCGCAGGTCAGCCAGCCCGGCGCGCTCAGCGGCGGGCAGACCGTGGTGACAGAAAAGACCGATATCGCGATCCGCCAGGAGGCTGGCCCCTTGATCCAGCTGCCCGCAAGCGCCAAGCTCTCGGACGTGGTCAAGGCGCTCAGCGCACTTGGCGCCACCCCGCAGGATCTGCTGGCGATCCTGCAGGCGATGAAAACTGCCGGCGCGCTCAATGCTGAGCTGGAAGTGATTTGATGGCCCACCCCCTACTGGCTTCGCCAGCCCCCTCGAGGGGGCGCATCCGCAGGACCGGCAAAGCCGGATCCTCGGATGCCGCTCGGCTCGAATGGCGTCCTGCATCGACGGTGCCGGACGCTGCCGAGGAGACCTGACATGCGATTCAATCCACCGACCCTCAGCGGCAACAGCCTCAGCACCGACACGCGCTCGCTGGACGCCCTGCGCGCCTCCGCCGCGCGCGACCCCAAGAGCCAGATCCGTGAGACGGCCAAGCAGTTCGAGTCCCTCTTCATGCAGGAGGTGATGAAGAGCATGCGCGCCGCCACGCTGTCCTCCGGCATGCTGGACAACGCCGGCTCGCAGATGGGCACCGAGATGCTGGACCAGCAGTTCGCCACCAAGATGACGGGCCTGCCCGGCGGGCTTTCGGACGCCATCACACGCCAGCTGCAGCGCCAGATGGGCATCAGCGGTGATGCCGACAAGCCCGCCGCGCCCCAAGCCCTGCCCCAGCTGGCCAAGAAGAACGTGGCCCCGCATGTGCAGGACTTCATCCTCAAGCACGACGGCGCCGCCAAGGAGGCACAGGCCAGCACCGGCATCCCGGCCTCCTTCATGATCGCCCAGGCCGCGCACGAGTCGGGCTGGGGCAAGCGCGAGATCATGAACAAGGACGGCAGCAGCTCGCACAACATCTTCGGCATCAAGGCCACCGCCGGCTGGACTGGCAAGACCACCGAGGTCCAGACCACCGAGTACATCGACGGCCGCCTGCAGAAGGTCACTGCGAAGTTCCGCGCCTATGACAGCTACGCCGACGCGTTCAAGGACTATGCCAAGCTGCTGAGCAGCAATGACCGCTACAAGGACGTGGTGGCCAAGGCCGGCAAGGGCAACGCAGAGACCTTCGCCCAGGGCCTTCAGAAGGCCGGCTATGCCACCGACCCGGACTACGCCGTCAAGCTGGCGAAGACCATCAACACCACGGTGCGCGTGCAGCGCGCCATGGCCTGAGCGCCCGGCGCCTGAGCACCGGACCCAATCGAGGACAGAACCATGGGCAACTCCGCACTGATGTCACTGGGCATGCGGGCCATGTTCGCCAATCAGGCGGCGCTGCAGGTCATCGGCCAGAACATCTCGAATGCCAACACGCCGGGCTACTCGCGCCAGAGCCTGCAGCTCACCACGCCGGACGGCCAGTACACCGGCGCCGGCTACTTCGGCAAGGGCGTGGTGATCGAGACCGTCACCCGCTCCTACAACGCCTTCCTGACCAACAACGCGGCCAGCACCAAGTCCACGGCCTTCATGGACCAGACCAGCCTGGAGCAGCTGTCCCAGCTGGAGAAGCTCTTCCCGCCCGGGACCCAGGGCCTGGGCTACGCGGCCAGCCAGTTCCTCAACGCCATGGTCGACGTGACCAGCCGGCCCAACGACCCCTCCGCCCGCCAGGTGGTGCTGGGCCGTGCGCAGGAGCTGGCCGCGCGCTTCTCCAATGCCGGCGAGCAGCTGCAGCAGCTGCAGGCGGGCGTGGTGAGCGATCTGCGGGCCAATGTGGACGTGATCAACCAGCTCTCCAAGCAGATTGCCGCGGCCAATGACCAGGTCGCCCGCTCCAATGGCAACGGCCACACGCCCAACGACCTGCTGGACAAGCGCGACCAGCTGATCTCGCAGCTGAGCCAGTACGTGCAGGTGACCACGCTGGCCCAGGATGACGGCACGCTGGGCGTCTTCATCGGCGGCGGCCAGCGTCTGGTGCTGGGCGCCGACGCCCAGGCCCTGCAGGTGACGGCCGACCCCTACGATCCGGCCCGCGCCTCGCTGAGCATCATCGACGTCAGCGGCGCCCGCAAGCTGGACGAGTCCATCCTGACCGGCGGCTCCTTGAGCGCACTGCTGCGCTACCAGAACAAGGACATCCAGGACGCCCGCAACCTGATCGGCCAGATGGCCACCGCGCTGGCCACCCGCGTCAACGACCAGCAGGCCCTGGGCTGGACCCTCACCAACCCGCCCGGCTCGGGCAATCCCATCTTCTCCCTGGCGCCCCCGCGGGCCCTGCCGGCCGAGACCAATGTGCGCAATCCCGACGGCACCTTCGCCAGCAAGGTGGACCTCACCATCAGCGACGCCAAGCTGCTGCAGGCCAGCTCCTACAAGCTGCAGCCCGATGCCACCTCGCCCGGCCAGTACAAGCTGACGCGCCTGTCCGACGGCCTGGAGCGCACCATCTCGGACGGCGACACGGTCGACGGCTTCACCGTCAAGATCGTCGGCGCGCCGCTGGCCAGCACCGACAGCATGCTGCTGGAGCCCGTGGCCCAGGCCTCGGTCGACATGCGCCGCGTGCTGGACCAGACCACCGGCATCGCCGCCGCCTCGCCCGTCAGCGCCACCACCGACGTCAACAACAAGGGCACCGTCAGCGTGGACGCCATGTACGCGGTCAACAACAAGCTGGACCTCAGCCTGACGCCGGCCCGCCTGGTCTTCGGTGACCCCAATCCGCTGGTGCCCAATGGCGTGGACTACACCATCACCCTGTCGGACGGCAGCACGCTGACCGGCACCTGGACGCCCGGCTCGCCCATCGGCAACGACCCCGCGGCCTCGCCGCCCATCGACCTGGGCTTCGAGCTGCGCCTGGTGGGCGTGCCCAAGAAGGACGACGCGGTCGACATCACCACCACCAAGTTCCCGGCCAGCAACAACGGCAATGCCAAGGCCTTTCTGAACATCCAGAAGGAAGCCTTCGTGGGCCAGCGCCTGCTGCCCGACGGCAGCCTGGCCGCGGGCTCGACCATCAACGACGCCTATGCGGCCGCCATGTCCGAGATCGGCGCACGGGTGCAGGGTGCCCAGTACCTGAGCAATGTGTCCGCCGCGGTGGCGGCCGACGCCGAGACCAGCCGTGCCAGCCAGGCCGGCGTCAACCTCGACGAGGAAGCCGCCCGGCTCATGCAGTACCAGCAGGGCTACCAGGCCGCCGCCAAGGTGCTGCAGACCGCCCAGACCGTCTTTGCCGAGCTGCTCACGCTGGCTCAGCGCTGAACCCCGGCCCTCACGCGCCGCTGAAGGATTTCCGCCATGAGACTCGCCACCATCACCGTCTTCGACGCCGGCATCACCGAGCTGCAGGCCCGCCAGCAGCGCATGCAGGAAGCGCAGCAGCGGCTGACTTCCGGCAAGCGGGTCGAGATGGCCAGCGACGACCCGACCGGTGCGGCACGCGCCGAGCGCGCCCTCTCGGCCATCGGCCGCGTCGACGCCAACCAGCGCGCGCTGGAAGCCAGCCGCAACGGCATGACGCTGGCCGAAGGTGCCCTGGGTGACGCCAACGAGATTCTCCAGCAGATCCGCGAGACCCTGGTCTCCGCCGGCAACGGCACCTACAGCGATTCGGAGCGCAACGGCCTGGCCAACAAGATCGAGGGCCTGCGCGCCCAGCTGCTGTCCATCGCCAACCGGGCTGACGGCAGCGGCGGCTACCTCTTCTCCGGCCAGGGCGCGGGCAACCCGCCCTTCCTGGACACGGCCACCGGCGTGGTCTACAGCGGTTCCTCCGGCCAGATCCAGACCGGCAACCTTGACAACTTCCCCCTCACCGTCGATGGCCGCCAGACCTGGGAACAGGCCCGCAGCGGCAATGGCAGCTTCGTGACCTCGGCCTTGCCCAACAGCATCACGGGCGGGCCGGCCAAGTCCTGGATCGACTCCGGCCGCGTCATCGATCCGGCGGCCTTGACTGGAGATAGTTACAAGATTTCCATCAGTGGTACAGGACCTACAGCCACTTACACCGTGACGGACACGACAAGCGGTGGTGTCGTGAAATCCGGCACCTATGTGCCAGGCAAGACCCTGGACTTCGATGGCATGTCCATGACACTGCAGGGCGTGGCCGCCGATGGCGACGAGTTCCAGGTCCAGCCTGCGACGAACACGCTGAAGGTCTTTGATGTACTCGACGGCGCGGTGGCCGACCTGCGCAAGACCAACCGTACGGGCACCGAGATCGTGCAAAGCAACGTCCTGGCGCTGCGAGATCTGGACGCCTCCATGGCCAACCTGCAGAATGTGCGAAGCCAGGTCGGGGAACGCCTGAACAATCTGGACGGCACCGAAACCCGCCTGGCCGCGCTGAAGCAGTACAACGAAGCCGAGAAATCGGCCGCGGAAGACCTTGACATGACCCGGGCGATCTCCGATTTCCAGAACCAGCAGACAGGCTACGAAGCCGCCCTCAAGGCCTATGCCACCGTGCAGCGCATGTCCCTCTTCAACTACCTGAACAACTGAACCCAAGCGAAGCGCCTGCATGAGTGAACATCCCATCCTGGGCCAATTGGCCCTGGGCTATGCGCCCGTCATCGACGCCCAGCGCACGGTCACCGCCACGCGCCTGAGCATCCTGCCCCTGCGCCCAGATGCCCCGCTGGATGGAAGCGCCCTGCTGGCCGCGCTGCAGCCGGCCTTCAGCGAACCGCCCAAGCCCCTGCAGCTCAACCTGATGAGCGAAGCCGGCCTCCAGGGCCTGGCCGCCCTGCCCCTGCCTCCGCAGACCCAGCTGGAATGGCCGGCCTTCATGGGCGCCAGCCCCGAGGCTGCGCAAGCCATCCAGGCCGCCCGCAAGAACGGCACCGGCCTGCTGCTCAAGGGGCTCAGTGCCAACCCGCTGGCGCCCGAGCTGCGCGGTGCCTTCGGCCGCGTCCAGCTGGACCTGGACGACGCCCGTCGCCTGGGCCTGGCCGCGCTGCAGGGCAAGAACGTCCTGGTGGGCAATGCCCGCGGCACCGCCGAGATCGATGAAGCCTTCAAGCTGGGCGCGGCCCTGGTTGCCGGGAGCCCCGCGGTCGAGGCCTACGAGCCCCCTCCGGGCGCCGGCAAGCAGGAGATCCAGGCCGACCTGCAGGTCATCGTGGAGCTGATGTCCCGCCTGGACCAGGGCGATGACGTCGAGCGCCTGGAGCAGACCCTCAAGCGCGATCCCAGCCTGGCCTTCAAGCTGCTGCGCTACATGAACTCGGCCGCCTTCGGCCTGCCGGTGGAGGTCAGCTCCTTCCGTCACGCCATCATGCTGCTGGGCTATGCCCGGCTGAAGCGCTGGCTGGCCCTGCTGCTGGCTACCGCCAGCAAGGACCACGCCATGCGTCCCATCATGTACGCCGCGCTGCGCCGCGGCCTGCTGATGGAGGAGCTGGCCAAGGGCATGAGCGAGTCCGAGATGCGGGACGAGATGTTCATCTGCGGCCTGTTCTCCCTGCTGGACCACATGCTCAAGCAGCCCTTCGACAAGCTGCTGCAGTCCATCCCCGTGCCCGAGCGCGTGCGCCAGGCGCTGGTCGAGCAGACCGGGCCGTACAAGCCCTATCTCGACCTGGTCCATGCCGTCGAGAACGAGTCAGCCTTCGACTTCCGCGCCAGCACGGACGCCCTGATGCTGGGCATCGAGGAAGTCAATCTGGCCGTGGTCCGTGCCCTGGGCAAGGCCGCGCAGCTGGAGTAGGCCGGCGGCAAGTCCCGCTCGGGATTGGGGCCTGGCGCTTGTCCTACACTGCGCTTCGTGCCATCCCAGCTCTCTCTGCTCGCCCAGGACCTGACCGCAGTGCGCGGGCTCATGCATGAGCTCAGCGATCCCGTCGTCCTGCTCGGCCGGCGTCTGGAGATCCTCGAAGCCAACCCCGCGGCCCAGGCCCTGGACCTGCAGCCGGGAGGCAGCCTGCAAGGCTTGCGCACCGCCGCTGGCACCAAGGTCTTCGACTGGCTCAAGCTGGCCACCCAGGCGCTGGCCGAAGGCCGACGGGCGCCGGTGGCCCCGACCTGGGCCCTCAGCGAAGCCCTGCGCGCCCAGCTCCATCTCATCGGGCTGACACCCGACACCCAGGACGCGGCCTGCTGGATGCTGCATGCCCGCGTCGAGTCCTCCCCCGAAACGGCGCGCCCCGCCCGCGCAGGGCGCAGCGTGCTGGGTCGCCACCCGGCGAGCGATGTCGGCGTGGCGCCCCATCTGCCCCCGCCATCGCATTCGCCATCGAATCTGCCAGCGCACCCACCGGCACCCCTGGCGCCTGCGGCCCCAGGCGCGGCCCAGGACCTGCTGCAACTGCTCTGGCACTCCCCCTTTCCGGCCTTTGTCGAGGACGGGCAGCACCGGCTGCAGTCGGCCAACGAGGCCCTGCTCACGCTGCTGGGCAGGCCCCTGGAGGCCCTGCAGGGCCAGGACTTCGCGCAGTGGCTGGCGCCCGAGGACCGCGCCCAGTGGCGTGAGCGCCCGCACAGCCGGGCCCTGGCGCGCAGCCTGGTGCGGGCCGACACCGCCGCGCGCCCCCTGCGCCTGCGCGAGCCCGGCGGGCCCGAACGCTGGGTGCGCCTGAGCAGCCATCGGCTCCACGAACCCCAGTCGCCCACGCTGACCCTGGTTCTGCTGCAGGACTGCAGCGCCGAGATGCTGGCCCGCGAGCAGGCCGACCGCGTGCAGCTGGAAACGGCCCAGTGGTTGGACCTCAGCCCGCTGCCCATGGTGCTCTTCGACGCCCAGGGCCTGCTGCTGCGCCACAACAGCGCCTTTGCCGCCCTGTGCCTGCAGGTCCCCGCCACGCTGCACGAGGCTGAGCCCGCCCTGCAGTCCCTGCTGGGCTGGACGCCGCAGGGGCTGCATCCCCTGCTGCTGGAGGGGCAGGGCCTGCTGCTGACCCAGGCCAGCCTGCTGGACCCGCAGGGCCGCACCCGCTGGTGGCAGGCCAAGGCCCGCCTCCTGCCCGAGCATGCAGGCCAGCGCCGGGTGATGGCCCTGCTGGAGGACCGCAGCCTGGAACAGGAGCGCGACCTGGCGCACCAGCAGCTGGACGCCCTGATGGACACCGCCGGCGTCGGCCTGGCCACGTTCCAGCAGGACGCCGGCTGGCTGCGGCCCCGCCCGGGCAAGGGTGGCGCCGCGCCTTCCGGCCCCCTGGCCGGCCTGCAGGGCGTGGGGCGGGACATCGTCGAGCCCGAATCCCTGCCTGAGTTCGAGCGCCTGCAGCGGGCGCTCAAGACCGGTGAGAAGGCCGAGGTCCGCTACGCCGTGCGCCACCCCGAGCTGGGCCGGCGCTGGCTGCTCACGCGGGTCGAGCCCGGGCAGCTGGGATCGGGACAGCGCACCACCTCCGTCGTGACCCTGGACATGACCGCGCAGCAGCAGGCCCAGGCCCGCAGCGAGCAACTGCTGCACGAGCTCACCACCACCATGGACGGCGCCGGCCTGGGCCTGGCCTATCTGCGCGGCCAGCGCCTGGTGCGCTGCAATCCCGGCTTCGCCCGCATGCTGGGCCATGCCACGCAGCCGGAGGCCGGCACCGGCATCGCCCGGCTGTTCCAGGCTCTGCCCGAGCTGGCCCGGCAGGTGCTGGATGCCCTGCAGGCCCTGGATCCGCAGCAGCCTTTCGAGGCCGAGTTCCAGCAGGTCGGCCCGAACCAGGCCCAGGCGCGCTGGCTGTCCCTGAGCCTCAAGGCCGTGCCGGCCGGGCAGTCGATGGAGCCCGAGGCCATCGCGGTGATCAGCGACATCAGCCGCCTCAAGAGCCAGCAGGCGCAGCTGGAGACCCTGGTGCAGGACCGCGAGCTGATGTTCAGCCTGTCCGACGTGGGCATTGCCATCCTGCGCAACGGCCGCATCGAGCGCGCCAACGAGGCCCTGGCGCAGCTGACGGGCTACCGCATCGAAGAACTGGTGGGCCTGCCCCTGCAGGCCCTCTACGAATCGCAGCACGAGTACGAGCACATCGGCCGCCTCACCCAGATGGCCCTGCAGGACAGCGGCCTGTGGCGCGGCGAGCGCCGCGTGCGCCGGCGCGACGGCAGCCTGCTGTGGATGCAGGTCAGCAAGCGCCTGATGCGCCAGGGCCTGGCCGACGAAGCCCTGATCGCCACCTACGTCAACGTGGACGACCGCTGGCGCGCCCAGCAGTCGCTGCTGCTGCAGGCCGAGCGCGAGCGCGCGGTGCTGGACTCGGTGCTGGTGGGCATCGTCACGGTGGGCCGCGGCGGCATCGAGTGGATGAACCGCTCGGCGCGACGCATGTTCGGCGGCGACCTGGTCGAGTTCCTGGGCCAGCCCATGAGCATCGTGGCCACGCCCGAGCCCGAGCATCCCTTCCGCCAGACGCACTACCTCGACGAGCTCACCGAAGGCCAGGCCGAGACCTTCGAATGCCGGCTGATGGCCCGCGACGGCCGCGAGTTCTGGGTGGTGGGCAACGCCGTGGTGACAGGTCTTGCCGAGCATGGCCGCCAGCTCACCTACGCCCTGCTGGACATCGAACGCCGCCGCCAGGCCGAGGCACAGACCCAGCAGGCCCAGGCTTCCCTGCGCCGCATCATCGAGGCCGCGCCCCTGGCCATCAGCCTGCTGGATGCCCGCAGCCTGCGCCTGGAGAAGATCAACCAGGTGGCAGCCCGACTGGCCGGCCGCCCCGAGCAGGCCCTGCTGGGCGCGACGCCGGAAGAGCTCTTCGGCGCCGAGCAGGGCAGCGCCATCCGCCTGGACATGGAGGCCGCGCTGCAGACCGACGCCGTCACCCAGCGCGAGTACCCCTTGCGCATGGGCGGCGAGACCCGCATCTGGGACACCCGCTACCTGCACCTCAGCGACGTCAGCCGCCCCGACGGCGCCAGCGAGCCCGAGCAGCTGCTGATGGTGGCCAGCGACGTCACCGAGCAGCGCGCCGCCGAGGCTGCGCGCCTGGAGGCCGCCATCGCCCAGCGCGAGCTGCTGGTGAAGGAAGTGCACCACCGCATCAAGAACAACCTTCAAGGCGTGGCGGGCCTGCTGCAGCAGATCGCCGCGCGCCGCCCGGAGATCAAGGGCGTGATCTCCGAGGCCGTGGGCCAGGTGCAGGCCATCGCCCAGGTCTACGGCCTGCAGGTGGGCGGCGCCGGGCCACTGCGCGTGCCCAAGGTGGTGGAGGCCATCACCGGCTCCGTGCAGCGCATGTTCGGCCGGCCCATCCATTGCCATATCGAGGGCGGCATGGCGGCCGAGGCGGCGCGCTGGGCCCTGCCGGAGGCCGAATCCATCCCCATTGCGCTGACGCTCAACGAGCTGCTCACCAACGCGATCAAGCACAGCGTGGACGCGCCCATCCACTGCCACCTGCGCTGCGAGACCGACCGGGTCTCGATCCAGATCGTCAACCCGGGCCAGCTGCCACCGGGCTTCAGCCTGGCCGGCGTGCCCGGCAGCGTCTCGGGCCTGGGCCTGGTGCGTGCGCTGCTGCCCCGACGCAGCGCCACGCTGAGCCTGGAGCAGCAGGGCCTGCTGGTGTGCTGCACCATGGAGCTGCAGCCGCCCAGCATCACCTGGCTGGCCGCCGGCTGAACCGGGCCCCGGGCTTGCCCATGAGCGACACGGTCGCCCTGCGCCCCGCTCTGTGCCTGACTAGGGCAATCGTGAAGGCAGGCAAGGCGGCAATTCAGCGACAATGACCGCTTTTGGCCGCCCGGAATGACCAGGAGCGGCCCAGATCACGCCGCTCCACCCCGGGGCCGAAAGCGTGGCCAGGCCGGGCGAATCCGGCCACCTTGGGTGGGAGAACGCAGGCAGTGACGAGCAAAGGCAAGATTCTGGTGGTCGACGACGACAGGCTGGTCCTGGCGACGCTCACCCACGGCCTGGTCCAGGCCGGCTACGAGGTCATTGACGCCGACAACGGCGACGATGCCATCCTGCTGGCGCGCGAGCACCGCCCGGAACTCGCCCTGCTGGACATCCGCATGGAGGGCATGAGCGGCTTCGACGTCGCCGCCTATCTGCGCGAGGCCCTGCAGACGCCCTTCATGTTCCTCTCGGCCTTCGCCGACGAAGACACCGTGGCCAAGGTCAAGGAACTGGGCGCCGTGGCCTATCTGGTCAAGCCCCTGGACATCCACCAGATCGTGCCGGCGGTGGAAGCGGCCTTTGCCAACCTGCGGGCAAGGATCGGCGGCAGCACCCCGACCGAGCCGCCGCGCGCCCAGGGCGGCGACGAAGTGCTCGGCCAGACCGAGGCCATGGCCGTGGGCGTGCTGATGCACCGCTATTCCCTCTCCCGCCGCGATGCCCTGACGCGCCTGCGCCGCATGGCGGCTGCGGAAGGCCGCTCCCTCCCGGATCAGGCCGCGCGCCTGCTTGAAGCCGTGGAACTGCTGGCCCTGCCCGCGACGGACCAGGCCTGAGGCGGCAGTGCGCCGCCCTGCGCGCGGCGTTCAGCCCGGCAGCGTGAAGTTGAAGCGGGCGCCCTGCCCCACGGCCGACTCGGCCCAGATCTCGCCCCCATGGCGCCTGACGATGCGCCGCACCGACGCCAGACCCACGCCCGTGCCGGGGAAATCGCTGGCGCTGTGCAGGCGCTGAAAGGCAGCGAAGAGCCGGTCGGCAAAGCGCATGTCGAAGCCCGCGCCGTCGTCGCTCACCACGAAGACCCGGCCCTGCGGCGTGTCCTTGGCTTCGAAGGTGATGTGTGCCAGCTCGCACTTGCTGCTGTACTTCCAGGCATTGCCCAGCAGGTTCTCCAGCACCACGCGCAGCAGGGTGGGATCGCCCTGGGCCACCAGGCCGGGCTGGATGCGGACCTCCACCTGGCGTTGCGGGGCGTCACGGCGCAGCTCCTCGACCACGAGGCCGGCGAGCACGCTGAGGTCCACCGGCCGGCACTCCAGCGCCTGGACCGAAAGCCGGCTCAGGGCCAGCAGGGCATCGATCATCTGATTCATGCGCTGGGCCGCGCCGGAGATGCGGTCCAGGTGGTCATTGCCCACGCGGTCCAGCAGACGGCCGTAGTCCTCCCGCAGGATGCGGGCAAAGCCCTCGACCACACGCAGCGGTGCGCGCAGGTCATGCGAGACGGTGTAGGCGAAGGCGGCCTGCTCGGCGCGCAGGCCTTCGCTGTCGGCCTGCTGCAGCGTGCTGACGGCGCCCTGGGCGGGCGCTGCGGCCTCCGGCGCCGCGATGAAACGCGCGCTGCCCAGGAAGCCACAGAAACGCCCGCTGCCGTCCAGCAGGGGCACGGCCTGCAGGGACCAGCTGCCGGCCTGCGGCTTCGCGCAGGCGGAGGCCCCGGGCAGGCTCAGCTGTTGGATGGGGCGCTGGGCCGTCAGGGCTTCGTGCAGCTGCAGCGCCAGGGGCGCCTCCAGCTGCAGGCGCTCGGCCAGGGACTGCGTCGCGGCCAGGCCCACCCAGCTGGAGCCGGGCTGGCCCCAGGGGGCCTGCCAGCGCACCAGGTGATGCTGGGCATCGGTCTGCCATTGCCAGTCGGACTGCACCTGAGCCTGCGCGTGCAGTTGCTGGCGCAGCTCGCGCAGGGACTCGCCCAGCTGCTGTCGCGTGAGGCGCACGCCCAGGTGCCAGCCCAGCGCCAGCGCCACGCACAGCAGCAGCATGGCCGCCACGGCCAGCAGCCCGCTCCACAGCGCGCCTTGCGATTCCATGCTGCCCAGCATCCACAGGCCCAGCGCCGCAAGCGCGAGCCCCAGTCCGACGAGGGCGCCCCCCCACCAGGGTCGGCGTCGACCACGCTGCGGGACTTGGCTGAGGCTGCTCATGCAACTCATTGTAAAGATCCCTCTACCCAGTTCAGCGGCGTTTCACCGAGAATGCGGCGATGAGGGTCCAGGGCCCGCCTTGGAGGCGCCGCCCACCGCAGAGAGACGATCCATGCAGGAACGAGACACAGGCCGGGCCCCGGGGGGCGCGGCAGCACATGCACCGACAGGCACCGCCCGCCACCGGGACGAGGGTCAGGTCTTGAGGGCCCTGGCCCGCGCCGGCCGCCCCACTGGCCCGCAGGGCGCCCATGACGCCTGATTCCTCCCTGGCCGGCGAGGCGGCTCGGCAGCTCCTGCAGGCCCTGAATCCGGCCGATTCCCTGGCCCTGCTGGACCTGCTCCCCATGGGCCTGCTGCTGATGGACAGCCAGGACGGCCGCCTGATGCACCTCAACCGCGAGGCCGAGCGCCTGCTCTCGCTGCGCGGCGCTGCCGTGCTGGGCCAGCCCCTGGGCCAGGGCGTGGACCCGGCGCTGGCCGAGCTCTGCGCCCCCGCACGGTGGCAGACGCTGCGAGAAGGCCGCCGCGGCGCTCGCGAGGACCTGCGCGTGCAGACCCCCTTCGGCTCGCGCTGGCTGCAGGTGCAGCGCCTGCTGCTGCCCCTGGCCGGACAGCGTCGCACCCTCGCGGTGCTGGTCCTGCAGGACGCCAACGCCCGCCGCCAGCTGGAGCGCGCGCTGCAGGAAAGCGACACCCGTTTCCGGGAAGTGACCGACGCCGTCAGCGAGTGCCTCTTCGTCACCAATGCCGAGTGGGACCGCCTGCATTTCAGCTCGCCCCTGTTGCTGGACACCCTGGGGCTGAGCCCCATGGACCTGCGCCACGGCCCCCGCCTGTTCGAGGAGCGCATCCACCCCGAGGACCGCGTGCTCTACCAGCGCCGGCTGCTGGCCCAGGCCGCCGGCGAGTCCTCGGACATGGTGCTGCGCATCCAGCACCCCGGCCGCGGGCTGCGCTGGGTGCGTCTGCGCACGCGGGTCCAGGTGCACGCGGGCGGGGCGCCCCTGGTCTACGGCATCCTGGCCGACGTGACCGAGGAGCAGCAGCGCCACCGCGAGCTGCAGGCCGCACGGGACAAGGCCGAGTCCGCCAGCCAGGCCAAGAGCCTGCTGATGGCGAACATGAGCCATGAGTTCCGCACCCCCATGAACGGCATCCTGGGCATGACCCAGCTCCTGCTCAACACCCCGCTGGACCAGCGGCAGCAGCACTACGCGCGCCAGGTCCAGGCCAGCGCCGAAGACCTGCAGCACCTGCTGGACGACATGCTGGACCTCGCCCATCTGGAAGGCGAGGCCGCCGAGCTCCGCGGGGGCGACTGCCCGCTGCGGCCGCTGCTGGAGACGCTGACCGCCCAGTACCGTCCGCAGGCCGAGTCGCGCGGCCTGCGTCTGACGTTGGAGCTGCCGGAGGACCTGCCGGCCTCGGTGCCGGTGTCCGCCGGCGCGCTGCGCCGATTGCTGGGCAAGCTGCTGGACAACGCCCTCAAGTTCACCGAACAGGGCGAGGTCCGCCTGAGGGCCCTGCGCCAGCCCACCGGCAGCTCGCCGGACGGCCTGCTGCTGCAGGTGGTGGACACCGGCATCGGCATCCCGGCGGAGAAGCTGCAACGCCTGTTCATGCCCTTCACCCAGGGCAATGCCAGCCTCGCGCGCCGCTACGGTGGCGCGGGCCTGGGCCTGGCGGTGGCTCAGCAGCTGGCCCAGCAGATGGGCGCGCGCCTGGAAGCTGCCGCGCGGCCCGAGGGCGGCAGCATCTTCAGCCTGGCGCTGCCCCTGACGGCAGCCGGCGGCTCAGCGGCTCAGGCGCCGGCCGTGGCCGGGCCCGCAACGCCACCGGCATGGCGCATCCTCGTCGTCGAGGACAACCCGGTGAACCAGGAAGTCATCCAGCAGATGCTGCTGCAGCTGGGCTGCACCGTGCAGCTCACAAACGGCGGCGAAGAAGGCCTGCTCGCCCTGGGCGAATCGACCTTCGACCTGGTCATGATGGACATCCACATGCCCGGCATGGATGGCATCCAGGCCCTGCAGATCTTCCGTCGAGGCGGCGACGGCCGCTTCCGTTTCGTCAATCCGGGACGCCTGCCAGTGATCGCCGTGACCGCAAACGCCCTGTCAGGCGACCGCGGCAAGCTGCTGGCCTATGGTTTCGACGACTACCTGCCCAAGCCCATCCGCAGCGGTGAACTGCAGGCCGTGCTGCAGCGCCAGCTGGGCCAGGCCGCCCTGTCCGGCCCCGAGACCGCCCCCGCGCCTGCCGAATCGGCCCACCTTCCTCCTGGAGAGACCATGCCGTCTGCCACCCCGCCCACCTCGCCCGAGCGCAGCGCCGGCTGCCTGGATGAGGCCTCGCTGCAACGCCTGCGCGACCTGGACCCCAGCGGCAGCAACCAGCTGCTGCCCCGGGTGATCAACGCCTTCGTCAAGTCCCTGGACAAGCTCCTGCCCGACCTCCAGCGCGCCCGGGAGGCCGGCATGGACCTGGCGGCCATCCGGCATGTGGCCCATACACTGAAGTCCTCCTCGGCGAGCCTGGGAGCCCTCCAGCTGTCGCGGCACTGTGCCGATATCGAGACCATGGCCCGCAACGGACAGACCGAAGGCTTGGACAAGCTCATCGATGCCATGCATGATGAGGCGGGGCTGGTACGCCATGCCCTTGAAGCCTTGTTGACGGGGCCCCAATGAACTCAGCCAACCCGACCGTGGACCAGGACCTGCCCGAGCAGCCCCGCGTGCTGCTCGTGGACGACGACGAAGTCAATCTGCTGCTCACCGCCATCGCCCTGCGGGAGCGGGGCTTTGACATCACCGAGGCCAGCAGTGGCGAGGAGGCGCTGCGCACGGTGTCGGGCTGGACGCCGGACATCATCGTGCTGGACGCCATGATGCCGGAGCTGGACGGCTTCGAGACCTGCAGCCGCCTGCGAGAGATGCCGGGCTTCGAGTCCACGCCCGTGCTGATGCTGACCGGCCTCGACGACGAGGCCTCCATCAACCGCGCCTACCAGGTCGGCGCCACCGACTTCTTCGTCAAGTCCACCCAGTGGAGCCTGCTGGCCGGGCGCCTGCGCTACCTGCTGCGCAGCTCGCGCACCCGCATCGAGCTGGAGCGCAGCAAGGCCCGCCTGGCCCGCGCGCAAGACCTGGCACGCATGGGCAGCTTCGAATGGCACCGCGGCGCGGGCGGCTTCGTGCTGGCCACGGAAGCCCTGCGCGTGTTCGGCTACGGCCCGAACGAGCCGCTGGACTTCATCGGCGTCATGCGCATGGTGCCCCGGGACGAGCGGCAGCTCTTCATGCGCCTGCTGCGCGAGGTCATGGCCCACAACTCGGTGCTGGTGACCGACGTCGCCGTGACCCTGGTCGACGGCCGGCAGCGCGTGCTTCACATCGAGGCCGAGCCCGAGTTCAACGAGCACGGCAATGCCAGCGGCTACACCGGCGTGATCCAGGACGTCACCGACCGCCGCCTGGCCGAGGACAAGATCCGCCAGCTGGCCAATTTCGACGCCCTCACCGGCCTGCCCAACCGCCGCCAGCTGATCTGGCGGGCCGAGCGCGCCATCGAGGCGGCGCGGCGCAGCGGCCACGAGGTGGGCCTGCTGCTGATCGACCTGGACCGCTTCAAGGTCATCAACGACACCCTGGGCCATGCCGCCGGCGACGAGCTGCTGATGGAGGTGGGCCGCCGCCTGCGTGCCTGCGTGCGCCACTCCGACCAGATCATGGAAGGCCTGCTCGAATCAGTGGGCGGCCGTTCGCACCGCACCCTGGAGGCCGTGGGCCGCCTGGGCGGCGACGAATTCGTGGCCCTGCTGCCCGAGGTGACCGACGAGCGCGACGCCGAGCGCGTGGCCCAGCGCGTGCTGGAGGCCCTGCGCGAGCCCATTTTCATCGCCGGCCAGGAGTGCTTCGTCACGGCCAGCGTGGGCATCGCCATCTATCCGCGTGACGGCACCACCACGGCCGACCTGCTGCGCAATTCCGACGTCGCCATGTACGCGGTCAAGAGCCAGGGGCGCAATGCCTCGGCGCTCTACACCCCGCAGCTGGCCGGCCGGGGCCGCGAGAAGCTGGAGCTGGAGTCCGCCCTGCACAAGGCCATCGAGCGCAACGAGATCGTGCTGCACTACCAGCCCAAGATCGACGTGCGTGCCGCCCGCATGGTGGGCGCCGAGGCCCTCATGCGCTGGCAGCGCGGCGACAAGCTCGTGCCCCCGGGGGACTTCATCCCCCTGGCCGAGGAGACCGGCCTGATCGTGCCGCTGTCCGAGTGGGCGCTGCGCGAGGCGGCCCGCCAGGCCAAGGTCTGGCAGCTGAACTTCGGCTTCTCGGACGCCATCGCCGTCAACCTGCCCAACCGGCTGTTCGAGCGCTCGGACCTGGTCGAGCACATCCACCAGTGCGTCAGTGCCTACGGCGTGCCGCACCGGGCCATCCAGCTGGAGATCACCGAGACGGGCCTGATGAAGGACCTGCAGAACGTGATCCCCGCGCTGCACCGGCTCAACGAGGTAGGCGTGGAGATCTCCATCGACGACTTCGGCACCGGCTACTCCTCCCTGGCCTACCTGACCACGCTGCCCATCTCCGAGGTCAAGATCGACCGCAGCTTCGTGCGCGATCTGGGCATCACGCCGCAGAGCTCGGCCGTGGTCACCGCCATCATCGCCCTGGCGCGTTCGCTGGGCCTGCGCGTGATCGCCGAGGGCGTGGAGACCCTGCGCCAGATGGAGGTGCTGCACCGCCTGGGTTGCAGCGTGATGCAGGGCTTCCTCTTCAGCCGCCCGCTCGCCGCGGACGACCTCGAACGCTGGCTCGCGCAGACCGTGCTGCCCCGCAAGGCACCGTGGATCGTCCAGGCCAACGGCCTGGATGGCGACCCGGCCCTGAGCCGCCCCCTCAGCAGCCCGGCCGGCGGCCAGCGCTGAGCCTTCAGGAACACCATGGACGACCGTTCGCCCTCCTCGCCCGCCACCCGCCCCGCCACTGCCACGGCAGCCGGCCAGGCACCGGCCCTGATCGCCAAGGCCGCACTGCGCCGCCTGGCCATGGCCAAGCTGGAGCCCACGCCCGAGAACTACGCGCGGGCCTATCTCGTCGAGTCCGGCGGCAGCGAGGCAAGCGCTGCACCGGCCGCGGCGGCAGACACCCTCCCCGAGCGCGCCCAACCCGTGGTCCAGCGCCTGCTGAGCCTGGGGCTCAGTGAGATCCAAGCCCGCCAGGACGTCATGGCCATGCTGCGCGAGTCACGCTGGGACGAGGCCCAGCGCGTCCTCGAGCGCTTCCAGCAGAGCGCCGGCCCGGCCGTGCTGGCCGACGGCATGGCCGGCGTCACCGAACGCCTGGTGCGCGGCCTGGAACGAGGCGGGCGCCAGTGGACCCTGGCCCGCAAGAAGGACGGCCTGCAGCGCGTGCTGGAGTCCAACCGCAGCGACCCGCACCGCCTGCTCAACCGCCTGCGCCAGCTCCTCACCAGCTGGGACAGCGACACCAGCGACGTCGGCGTCGATGTGCAGGAGGTGGCCGCCGAGGAGCCGGGTGGCACGCCCAGCCAGTTCTTCAGCGAAGACGAACTCCAGCTGGACACCAGTGCCCTGGACCGCGAGGCCGGCCCACAGGCCTGGCCTCTGGTGGGCGAGAGCCTGCATGAGACCGTGCAGCACGCCCTGCCCGCCATGGACGAGCGCGCCGACGCCTTGAAGCACGAATTGGAAACGGCCCTGGCCAGCCTGCGCGAGCAGGGCGCCACGCCGCAGCGCGCCGAGTCCATGGAGGCCCTGTGCGTGCGCGCCCGCCGCATGCTGGACCACCGCCACCATCTTTTCGGCCAGATGGGCGAGCTCTGCCGCGCGCTGAGCGCCAGCCTGGTCGAGCTGGCGGAAGATGACTCCTGGGCCCGAGGCCAGTGCGAACTGATGACGCAGGCTCTGGACACCGGCCTCAGCTCCCGCGGCGTGCGCATGGTCAGCGAGATGCTGGAAGGCACGCGCGAGCGCCAGAAGAGCCTGCAGGCCGAGCGTGCCCGCGCCCGCGATTCGCTGAAGCTGCTGATCCACCGCATGCTCGAGGAGCTGGGCCAGCTGGGCCAGCACACGGACCGTTTCCAGAGCAACGTCAGCCGCTATGCCGACGTGATCGAAAAGGCCGACACGCTCGAGAGCCTGGCCGGCGTCGTGCGCGAGATGGTCGAGGAAAGCCGCACGGTGCAGACCCTGGTCCACAGCACGCAGCAGCGCTTGAGCACCGAGCACGAGCGTGCCTCCGAGCTTTCGAAGCGGGTCGATGAGCTGGAGGTCGAGCTGCGCCGCCTCTCCAGCGAGGTCCAGACCGACCAGCTCACCAAGATCGCCAACCGCCGCGGGCTGGAGGCGGCCTTCAACACCGAGCAGGCCAAGCTGGAACGCGAGGGCACCGTGCTGGCCCTGGCGCTGCTGGACGTGGACAACTTCAAGAAGCTCAACGACAGCCTGGGCCATGCCGCGGGCGACGAGGCCCTGAAGTCCCTGGCCGCGCGGGTCACACAGATGCTGCGCCCCGGCGATCTGGTCGCTCGCTATGGCGGCGAGGAGTTCGTGCTGATGCTGCCCCGCACGCCCCTGGACGAGGCCCAGCAGGTGCTGACGCGGCTACAGCGCTCGCTGTCCGCGGCGCTGTTCATGCACGAGGGCAAGGACGTCTTCGTGACCTTCTCGGCCGGCATCACGCTCTACCGTGCCGGCGAGACCCTGGAAGTGGCCCTGGACCGCGCCGACGAAGGCCTTTACGAGGCCAAGCGCACGGGGAAGAACCGCGCCTGCATCGTCGAGTGAGCCAGGGTGCCCGGGCTTGCGGGCGCGGGCTCAGAAGCTGAAGGCCAGGCGCAGGCCGCCCCAGTGCCGGCCCTGCACCCAGATGGGCGCCGAGGCCTCCTTGAGCAGCACGAAGCGGCCGCCGCCCATGTCGCGCCGGTAGGTCTGCAGCAGGAAGGGCCGCTCGTTGCGCGCCGAGGCCAGGCCCGTGCGGTCATTGAAGATGCGGCGATAACGGCTGTGGGCCGTGTTCCAGACCACATCGCCAGGCCGCTGAGGCTGACAGTACTGGCGGTTGTGGGTCGAGACATAGCCATTGCGGTCCACGGCGATGCAGTAGACGACC
The DNA here is from genome assembly GCF_027257975.1 of Pelomonas sp. BJYL3. GTDB lineage: Bacteria > Pseudomonadota > Gammaproteobacteria > Burkholderiales > Burkholderiaceae_C > Roseateles_B > Roseateles_B flavus. The sequence continues at coordinate 59,671 of NZ_JANZKX010000009.1, read as the reverse complement.
TTGTCCGAGAGCTTCAGCTGCCGCTCCTGCACCTGCGGGAAGAGCTGGTCGGCCAGCTCGCAGAAGCGCGCGAGGTGCTGCTGAGGATTGCTGCCCGGCACGGGCTGGTAGTGTTCGTCGAAGAGGTCCTGCAGGCTGATACGCCCTTGCTTCACCGCCGTTTCCAGCAGCTGACCGATCTCCTGCGCGGCCTGCTGGGCCCCCTCGATGTAGAGCGCGTCGTCCACGCGCACACCGGAGGAGGCGATGCGCTCGATCAGGTCCTCGGACAGGCGCAGGAATCGGTCGCTGCAGGCGAAGGCGGACTCCAGGTGCCGCAGGGCCAGGGCCACCTCGCCGCCCAGCTCGGCGGCGCGTTCCGCGAGGGCGGCGGTGGTCTGCTGGCTTTGGTCGGCGGCCTGGGCGATGCGCTGCACGTCGGCATGCACGGTGCCGAAGGCGGCATGGATGCTGCTCTGCTCATGGGCCTGCCACCCTTCGCTGCTGAGCTCGCGGCTGAAGCTGTCGATGCGGGCATCCAGGGCGCCGACCGTGCCCATGATGGACTTGGAGCTCTGCTCGACCTGGGCGGCCAGGTCCTTGACGGCATCGGCCACCACGCCGAAGCCGCGGCCGGCCTCGCCCGCCCGCTTGGCCTCCACCGAAGCGTTGAAGGCCACTAGACGGGTCTGCAGGGCGATGCGGGTGATTTCAGAGGCGGCATCCGAGACCTGGCGCAGCGTCTGCACGATGCCCCCCACTTCGGCGCCGATGTTCTGCAGGGCCAGGCGGGCCTGCGCCACGGCCTCGATGGATTCTGCCGTGGCCAGGGCGATGCCCTGCTGGGCCTGCTGGACCAGCTGCAATTCGTGGCCCAGGGCCTGCATGGCCTCGCGCTGGGCAACGACCACTTTCTGCGTGTCTTCCAGCGCGCCGCGCACCTCGGCGGCATCGCGCCCGAGGCTGGACACCGGCTGGGCCAGCGAGCGCACCAGAGCCTGCGCGTCTGCAGTCTTGCCAGCCGGCTCGGCGGCTTGCGGGGTTTGCGCCGGCTCTCGAGAGCCGGACTGCCACCAGGACTTCATGCGGATTCCTCTCCAGGCCGGACCCGGCCGTCTGGGGAGAAGTTTTACCAGTCGCGCAGCTTTACGCGCAAGCGGGCGATGGCCTGACTGTGCAGTTGGCAGACCCGGGATTCGGTCACTTTGAGCACCGCCGCGATTTCCTTGAGGTTCATGTCGTGCTCGTAGTACATGCTCATCACGTACTGCTCGCGCTCGGGCAGGTTCTTGATGGCGGCGACCAGGGCCTCGCGCATGCGATGGTCCTGCAGCTGCGCCATGGGATTGTTGCTCTCGTCGACCACGTGACGATCGAGGTAGTCATCACTCCCCTCCTCGCCACTCATGTCCTCCAGGTAGACCAGCTGGGTGCCGCGCACCTTGGACAGCATGTCCTGGTAGTCGCCCAGGCTGAGCCCCATCTCGGCAGCGATCTCGGATTCATGCGGCGCGCGGCCCAGCCGCTGCTCCAGCTTGTGGACCGCCGTCTCGATGGAGCGCTGCTGGCGGCGCGTGCCACGGCTCATCCAGTCACCGCCGCGCAGCTCGTCCAGCATGGCGCCGCGGATGCGCTGGGTGGCGAAGGTCTCGAACTGCACGCCCTGTGCGGAATCGAATCGCGACAGCGCATCGGTGAGCCCGATCAGGCCCACCTGGATCAGGTCGTCCAGTTCCACATTGGCCGGCAGCTTGGCGATCATCTGGTGAGCCAGGCGACGGACGAGACCGCTGTACTGCTGGATCAGCGCAGAGTTGTCGAGGCGGCCTTTGGCGGTATACATCTTCAGCTCCTGCAACATCAGTTGGCGGCCACCGCCGGCCGCGCCGGACGGAGATTCACCAGGGGCCGCAGCGGGCGGGCCTGCTGGGCCGCATCCGGCGCCAAGCCCTGGGGCACGACCGCCAGGAGCTCGCGGGCCAGGTGCCGCACTTCGGGCGACAGCGGGGCCGTGGGCGGCGTGCGGGGATCCATGCAGGCCCAGTCACGCAGCACGGCGCCCAGGAAGCCATCGCCGCAGCTGCTGATCTGCTGGGCGATGCGCTCCGCCAGGCGCAGCTGCGGGTGGCAGGCCATCAAGAGGCTGTAGACCATGATGCCGGCGCGCTGGCTGAGCCACTTCATGCCGGCATAGGCGTGGGTGACGCTGCGGGCGTCGGTGTCGGCCAGCAGCACCGGGCGCAGCTCGCGGGAATTGAGCACGCGGGCCAGCTCGGCGGCCGGCGCATGCAGGATCATCACATCGGCCTGGGGTGCCGCCTCGCTGAGGGCCTGCAGGAATTCGGCAGCGGACCCGTTGGCATTGATGTAGCGCAGCGGCAGGCCGCGCGCGGCCAGGTAGCTCACCTGGCGAGACAGCCGTTCCACACAGGCCGAGAGGTCCACAGCGGCCATCTCCGTGGCTGCCGGGGACAGCTCGCCCGCATCGACCACCAGGGTCTGCAGGCCCATCTCGGAGAAGGCGGCGCACAGGCCTTCCAGCAGCACGCCGGAGTCCAGCACCTCGGGGTTGCTCACCACGGGGATGAAGCGGACACGTGAGGCGGCAAAGAGCTTGCGCAGGCCGTCGGCCTGGTCTTGCGGGGTCTTGCTGAAGGGTGGCTCGCGCATGGGGTGGTCTCGATGGGTTCGATGACTCAGGGGCGGGTCAGTGCACGCCCGGGGCCGTGGACTGCACGGCGGCCAGCGCGGGGCCTCCGGCAAAGATCAGGTTCACATCGGCGCTGTCCATGCGCCAAGCGGCGTGGGCCTGGCTGCGCAGCGCGCGCTGCACCAGGGCCGTCGCCGACAGGCGATGCCAATCTTCCGGCACCCGCTGCCCGTTGGCAACGCCAATAATGCGCAAACGATGGCGAATCATGGTGTCCAGCGCGGGCGCCAGCTTCACGGCTTCGTCGATCTTGGACAGCACCACGCCCTGGCAGGTCTGGGCGCGCCAGGCGCCGGCCACGTCCTCGATGGTTTCGCCCTGCTGGGCGGCATTAACCACCAGGATGCGGCGGATGCTGGGGTGGGCCAGCATCTCCAGCAGCTCGTGGGTGCGGCTGTCGCGCTGGGCCATGCCGGCGGTGTCGATCAGCACCATCTTCTTGCCCGACAGCAGCTCCAGCAGGTCTTCCAGCGAAGCGCGGTCATGGGCCGTGTGCACGGGCACGCCGAGGATGCGGCCGTAGGCGCGCAGCTGCTCGTGGGCGCCGACGCGGTAGGCATCCAGCGTGATCAGGCCCAGCTGCGAGGCGCCATGGCGGGTCGCGAAGGCGGCGGCGATCTTGGCCGTGGTGGTGGTCTTGCCCACACCGGTGGAACCGATCAGGGCGAAGACACCGCCCTGCTCCTCCAGCGGCAGGTTGGTCTCGTCGGTGATCAGGTTGCGGGCCAGCACCTGCGCGGCCCACTGGGTTTCATCTGCGCCTTCCTTGCCCTCCAGATGCGCCGGGCAGCCCTCGACCAGCTTGCGCACCAGGGCGGGCGAGAAGCCCACGTCCAGCAGGCGCTGCGTCAGGCGGGCCTGCACGGGCTGGCGCTGCAGCTTCTCCATGAAGGCCAGGGCGCCGAAGCGCTCCTCGATCAGGCCCTTCATCGAGCGCAGCTCGTTCATCATGTCCTGCTGGTCGCGGCGGGCGGTGCCGGGCATGTCGGAGAGCTGGGGCATGGGGCGCTGCTCGGCGGAGATGCGGATCTCATCGCGCAGCACGGGCGGGTTGCGGCGCGGCGGTTCAGCCACGGGCGCAGCCGGGGTGTCCAGGCGGCGGGCGTTGAGCGTCTGCATGGCGGACTGCGCGCGCTGCTGGCGGGCGGCGGCCATGGTGGCCAGGCTTTCGGCGGCGGGCAGCTCGGGGGCCGCAGCGGGCAGGTCCATGGGATCGGGCTGGCCGTTGAGCTCGGCCTGGCGGCGCTTGAGCATGCGCTCGCGGACATAGTCCTGGAAGCTCAGGGTGCTCATGGCCAGGGTCTGCACATCCTCGTCCACGGGCTGGCCGAAGCTGGGTTCATTGCGCTCGGCCACGCGCTGGGCCAGGCGGGCGCTGCCGGCCATGGTGGGCACGGGTGCAGCGGCGGGGCGGGCCTGCACGCGGGCCGGGCCGCGGGCTTCGGCGCGCGGCGCGGTGGCGGCCACGCGCTCGATCTGGTTCATGCCCTCGGGGGCCATGGCCAGCACCTCCACGCCTCCGGCGCAGGGCTTGTTGGACAGCACGACGGCATCGTCGCCAAAGGCCTGGCGCACCAGCGCGAGGGCCTCGCGGGACGTACGGGCGGTGAAGCGTTTGACGTTCATGCGGCCTCCAGACAAGGCAGGGCATCAGTCATCAGGGCGCGGGCGCTCATGCGGCTGCTCCGATGATGGATCCGATGCGGATCGAGTGGGTCTCGGGAATCTCGCTGTGGCCCAGCACCTTGAGGCGCGGGGCGGCACGGCGCAGCAGTCGGGCCAGCGGCGCACGGATCAGGTCCGGCACCAGCAGGCAGGCGGGCACGCCACGATCCTCCTGGGCCTGGCTCTGCTCGGCCGCGCTGCGGGCCAGCGTGTCGGCCACGCCGGGGTCCAGCGCGGCGCCATGGGGGGAATTCAGGGCCTGGGTGACCAGGCGCTCCAGCTCGGGCTCCAGGGCGATCACGTCCAGCTCCTTCACGGGGCCGTAGATCTGCTGGACGATGGCCGGAGCGATGTGCACGCGGACGCGGCGGCCCAGCTCGATGGGATCGTTGGTGGCGCCGGCGTTCTCCGCGATGGACTCGACGATGGAGCGCATGTCGCGGATGTGCACGCCCTCTTCCAGCAGGAACTGGAGAACCTTTTGCAGTGTGGCGATGCCAACCATCTTGGGGATCACGTCTTCGATCAACTGGGGTTGCTGCTTGGTGAGGTGGTCCACCAGCTGCTGGGCCTCCACACGACCCAGGAGACGGGCCGCGTGAACTTGCATCAAGTGTGAAAGATGGGTGGCAATGACAGTCGAACAATCAACGACGGTAAATCCGGCCATTTGGGCCATTTCCCGCTGGCGCTCCTCGATCCAGGTCGCGGGCAGGCCGAAGGCGGGATCGGTGGTGGAGGTGCCGATCAGCTTCTGCGTGGCATGGCCGGGGTTGATGGCGAGCCACATGCCGGGATAGGCCTCGGCCTCGCCGATGACGGCGCCGCGCAGGATCAGGCGGTACTGACTGGGGCGCAGCTCGAGGTTGTCGCGGATGTGCACGGCCGGCGGCAGGAAGCCCACCTCCTGCGCGAACTTGCGACGCACGCCCTTGATGCGTGAGAGCAGGTCGCCCTCCTTGGTCTTGTCCACGAGGGTGATCAGGCGGTAGCCGACCTCCAGGCCCAGCACATCCACGGGCTGCAGGTCGTCCCAGCTGGCCTCGGCATTGGCTTCGGGCGGCGGAGGCGGCATCTGTTCGGCCTTGGCTTCCTGCGCCAGCTGCTCCTTGCGCTTGAGCCACCAGGCCAGGTAGCCCAGGCCGGACGCGATCAGCAGGAAGACCACATGCGGCATGCCCGGGATCAGGCCCAGCATGCCGATGACGCCGGCGGTGATGGACAGGCTCTTGGCCGAGCCGAAGACCTGACGGCCGATCATGGTGCCGATGTCCTTGTCCTTGCCGACGCGCGACACGACCATGGCGGCAGCAACGGAGATCAGCAGGGCCGGCACCTGGGCCACCAGCGCGTCACCGACGGCCAGCAGGATGTAGGAATCGGCCGCCTGGCCGGCGGACAGGCCGTGCTGGGCCACGCCGATGATGAAGCCGCCAATGATGTTGATGAAGAGGATCAGGATGCCCGCCACGGCATCACCGCGCACGAACTTGCTGGCACCGTCCATGGAGCCGAAGAAGTCCGCTTCGTCGCTGAGCTCGGCGCGGCGGCGCTTGGCTTCCTTCTCGTCGATCAGGCCGGCGTTGAGGTCGGCATCGACCGCCATCTGCTTGCCCGGCATGGCATCCAGCGTGAAGCGCGCCCCGACCTCGGCGATGCGCTCCGCACCCTTGGTCACCACGATGAAGTTGATCACCACGAGGATGGCGAACACGATCAGGCCGACGGCAAAGTTGCCGCCGATCAGGAAGTGGCCGAAGGACTCGATCACCCGGCCCGCAGCGCCCGTGCCGGTATGGCCTTGCAGCAGCACCACGCGGGTGGAGGCCACGTTCAGCGAGAGGCGCATCAGCGTGGTCAGCAGCAGCACCGTGGGGAAGGCCGCGAAGTCCAGCGGCTTGAGCATGTGGGCCGCCACCATCATCACCATCACAGCCATGGCGATGTTGAAGGTGAACAGCAGGTCCAGCACGAAGGGCGGCAGCGGCAGCACCATCATGGACAGGATCATGATGATGGCGATGGGCGCGCCCAGGGCGCCGACGATCTGCGCGCGCGGGCCGAGCATGGCCTGCAGTTGAGCCATCAGGGCGTTCATGCCTCATCCTCCAGAAGATCGGCATCGGCGGGGCGATGCGGCTTGTTGTGCGGGTCCAGCTCGGGCGGCACCTGCGGATCCGGCATCTGCGTGGGGGCCTGACCCTGCCCGGCCATCGCGGCCTTGAGCTGGTACACATAGGCCAGCACCTGAGCCACGGCGGCGAACAGGGCGGCGGGGATCTCGCGGTCCACCTCGGCGTGGGCGTAGAGGGCGCGGGCGAGCATAGGGGACTGCAGCACCGGGACCTTGGAGTCCTTGGCCAGGTCGCGGATACGGAAGGCCAGCAGGTCGGTGCCCTTGGCCACGACCTTGGGCGCGGCCATGCTGCCCTCTTCGTACTTGAGCGCCACGGCGTAGTGAGTGGGGTTCATCACCACCAGGTCGGCGGTGGGCACGGCAGCCATCATGCGGCGCTTGGCCATCTCGCGCATGCGGGCGCGCATCTTGCCTTTCATCTCGAGGTTGCCCTCGATCTCCTTCATTTCCTGCTTGGCCTCTTCGCGGCTCATGCGCAGGCGCTTGAGGTAGAGATGGCGCTGCAGCGGGACGTCGATGATGGCAAACAGGGCCAGCGCCAGGCCCAGCAGGGCCAGGCCCTGCATCAGCTGCTGGCCGGCGTAGGCAATGGCGCTGGGCAGGGGCACGGACATGATGCCCACATAGGCCGAGATGCGGTCGCGCAGCACCATGGCTCCCACGCCGCCGAGCAGCAGGGCCAGCAGCACAGCCTTGAGTGCCTGACCCAGGTGCTGCCACTGGAACAGGCGCGCCAGGCCCTGCAGGGGATTAAGGTGATCGAAGCGCGGTGTGAGGGGCTTGAGGGTCCAGTTCCATCCGCCGGCAGCCACATTGGCGGCCACGGCCACGACCATCAGCAGACCGCAGATGGGCAGCAGGAACAGCAGCGCCTGCATCGTGAGTTCACCCAGGCGCTCGCCCATGAAGCCGGGGCGCTGCAGCAGCTGGGCGTCGAAGCGCAGGCCGTGCTGGATCATCTTCTGCAGCCAGTCCAGGGCCTGGGGCGCACCGGCGGACAGCAGAGCGCCGGCGCTGACCAGCATGGCGAAGTGCGGCAGGTCACGCGAGCGCGGCAGCTGGCCCTCGGCCCGAGATCGTTGGATCTTCTTGGCCGATGCCGGTAAGTTGCGGTCCTGTGCGTCTTGGTCTGCCATGGCGTGATGCCACCGGACGGGACGGTCCGGGGGATGGCGACATTCTTGGCCGGCGGACGGGGGAACTTAAGCCGGATAAGCGGGGGGAAAGGGGCGGTGATCAGGGCTCGCGGGCCACGCGCCGTCGCACCCATTCGGCGGGCCGGCCGCCTGCGCCGACTGGAGCGTCGCCGGGACCTCGCGCCAAGGCCAACGCGAAGGTCGAGGTGACAAACAAAAAGCCCGCCGGTGCATCGCACTCAGCGGGCTGTGGAAGGTCCGGCGCCACCTGATGTGGCCGGCCGGGCCGGAGGACAACTAGGGGTCAGAAGCCCAGGCTGGCCAGCAGGTCGTCGACCTCGCTCTGGTTGGCCACGACGTCGGTGCGGCCTTCCGGATTCACGACCGGACCCTGCAGGATGTTGGGATCCACCTTCTCGCGCTGCTCGGGCGGCACCACCTGCACCAGCAGCTTGACCAGGCTGTCTTCGAGATCATTGGCCAGGGTCACGACCTTGGCCACCACCTGGCCGGTCAGGTCGTGGAAGTCCTGGGACAGCATGATGTCCGTCAGGTGCTGGTCGATGTGGGCGGTGGAGTCCTCGACCTGCTTGACGAAGTTGAAGACGGCGCCCGAGGCCACGGCCTTGACCGGGTCCGCCGTGATGGCCTTGGCCATCTCCGCCGTCGCGGCCGAGATCTTGGCGTGCTCGCTCTTGGCCTGGTCCACCGAGTTCAGCACCTTGTTGGCGGCCTCGGCGGTCTTGTTGGCGATGTAGGTGAGGCGGCTGCGCGCGTCGGGCAGGCCGTCGGTGGCGGTCTGGAGCTTGGGCATCACGCCCAGCTGCTGCATGGTGTCGTGCAGCACCCGCGTGATGGTGCCCAGCTGCTGGAACACCTCCGGCGAGACCATCAGGGGGTCAGTACCTGCGCCCAGCTTGGTGAAATCTTCGGCTTTCATGGCCTTCTCCCTCAAGCGGCCGCGGCCAGCTTCTGCATGATCTTCTGCACCTTCTCTTCCAGCGTCGCCTTGGTGAAAGGTTTGACGATGTAGCCGGCGGCGCCACTCTGGGCGGCCAGCACGATGTCTTCCTTGCGCGCTTCGGCGGTCACCATCAGCACCGGCAGGTGCTTCAGCGAGGCGTCTTCCTTGATGGCCTTGAGCAGCTCGAAGCCCGTCATATTGGGCATGTTGATGTCGCTCACCACAAAGTCGAACTTGCCGTTCTTCAGCATGTTCAGGGCCTCGACGCCATCCTCCGCCTCTTCGGCATTGTTGTAGCCGATCTCCTTCAGCAGACCGCGCACGATGCGGCGCATGGTCGAGAAGTCATCGACGATCAGAAATTTCATGTCAGTGCTCATGGCGTTCCTCGCAAGGGGCTTGAGGGCTGGTCGAACCTGGTTCCTGCAGCGGGCCTGACCGGCGGTGGCGAGGGCCTGCTGCGACGGGACGTTTCAACGCTTCTTTACGGTTTCTCGGCCGCTGATGCTGCATTGTCGGCCGGTTCGTCCTCGTTGTCCGGCAGATTTTTCAGCACCGCGTCTTCCGCATCACGGTTCATCACGATGATGCTGATCCGGCGGTTGATCGGGCTTCGGGGATCGTCGGGCTCCAGCAGCTTGCTCGCCGCCAGGCCCTGCACGCGCAGCACCCGCGACTCCGGCAACCCCCCGGACAGCAACTCCCGCCTGGAAGCGTTGGCGCGGTCCGCCGACAGCTCCCAGTTGCTGTATCCCCGCTCGCCCCCCGAGAAGGGCTGAGCATCAGTATGCCCCTCCAGCGTCAGGCGGTTGGGCACCTCCGCGAGGACGGCGCCAAGTTCGCGAAGTAGTTCTCGCATATAGGGTTTGACCACGGCGCTGCCGCTGTCGAACATGGGACGGTTGTTCTCGTCGACGATCTGGATGCGCAGCCCCTCGCGTGTCATTTCGAGACGGATCTGCCCCCCCAGTGATGCCAGGGAGGGGTTGTTGGCCAGCACCTCCTTGATCTTGTCCTTGAGCTCCTGCAGACGGGTGCGCTCGGCACGGCGCTGCTCCTCCTTCAGGGCACGCAGATTGATGGTGTGGCGCGGGGCGTCGACATCACCGGCCTTGACCTGCCCCGTCTGGCGGGTCAGGTCTTGCCCCCCGCCCTTGATCACGTGCGAGGAATCACCCGAGCCCGAGCCGCCGCTCAGGGCCACCTTCAGTGGCGAGGAGAAGTAGTCGGCAATGCCCTTCTTGTCGCCCTCCGTCGTGGAGCCCAGCAGCCACATCAGCAGGAAGAAGGCCATCATGGCCGTCACGAAGTCGGCATAGGCGATCTTCCAGGCGCCACCATGGGCGCCATGGCCGCCCTTCTTGATCTTCTTGATGATGATGGGCTGGAGCTTCTTGGCGTCACCGGCCATGGTGCTGCCCTCCCCTGGCGTTGGCAGGCATCGAGGAACTCAGCCTCATTTCTTGCCCTTCACGTGGCTCTCGAGCTCGGTGAAGCTGGGGCGGTCGCCCGAGTACAGCACCTTGCGGCCGAACTCGATGGCCACCTGCGGCGCATAGCCCTGCATGCTGGCCAGCAGGGTGGTCTTGATGCACTGCAGTTCCTTGCCGGCGTCCTCCACCTTCTGCTCCAGCAGGCCGGCCAGCGGCTCCGCGAAGCCATAGGCCAGCAGAATGCCGAGGAAGGTACCGACCAGGGCCGAGCCGATCATGCCGCCCAGCACGGCCGGGGGCTGGCCCACCGAGCCCATGGTGTTCACCACACCCAGCACGGCGGCCACGATGCCGAAGGCCGGCAGGCCGCCTGCCAGGCGGTTGAGGGCCGCCACGGCGGCATGCTCTTCCTGGTGATGGGTCTCGATCTCGGCGTCCATCAGGGACTCGATCTCGTGGGCGTTGAGGTTGCCCGAGACCATCATGCGCAGGTAGTCGGTGATGAACTCGGTCACGTGGTGGTCGTTGCCCACCGTCGGGTACTTCTGGAACAGGGGCGAGCTGTGCGGGTCCTCGACGTCCTTCTCGATGGACATCAGGCCCTCCTTGCGGGCCTTCTGGAGGATGTCGTACATGAGCGCCAGCAGCTCCATGTAGCGCGCCTTGCTGAACTTGCTGCCCTTGAAGCACATGCCCAGGCCCTTCATGGCGCCCTTGACCACCTTCATCTGGTTGTTGGCCAGGAAGGCACCGAAGGCGGCCCCGAAGATGGTGATGAACTCGAAGGGCAGTGCATGCAGCACGACGCCGATATTGCCTCCGTGCGCGATGAACACGCCGAAGATGCAACCCATGGCAATGAGCCAGCCGACGATGACGAACATGGTGTGTGAATGCTGCTGTGTCTGAAGCCCTTATCGGCCATGCGCCCGGGCTCTTGAGCGAGGCCGGTGCACCATCTCCCCGGCAGACCGCCAAGAAGCCACGGCCCGGGCCGATGACGAGGGTTCAGAAACGATAGACATGAACGGAATGACGCCCCGCGAGGGGCTGGTTCAGTATGGCAGGCGTGCCCGGCAGCGGAAAGTCCAGGCTGATCAGCCAGGCACCGGACTCAAGTTCTGCACGGGCCTTGGCTTCGGCCTGCGCCATGCTTTCGGGCCGCTGGAAAAGGTAGACCAGCTGGTAGCCCGCCCAGGGCTGGGCCCACATATCCGCCCGCCGGACGCGGGCCCAGGGATGACGCAGCCGGCAGGCCAGGGCCAGCAAGGGGCTCCATTCCACGCCATGGATCTCTGCGGCGGGGAAACAACGGTGCAGCTCGCGCAGGCCGCCGCCCAGGCCGCAGCCGGCATCGAGGATGCGGGCCTGGGGCGGCAGATCGACATGGGCAGCCAGGGACGCCAGCGCGCCGGCAGGCGTCGGGAACAGAGGGGCATCACGCCAGGTGCTGCGCGGGTACATCAGGACCAGCAGCCCCAGAGGCAGCAGCCAGCACCAGGCCGGCAGGCCTGCCAACCCCTGGTGCAGCAGCAAGGAGGCGGCAAAGCCACCCAGCACCATGAACCGGCGCCAGCGGCGCTCATGCAGCCAGGCCAGGCCCGCGACCGGCATCAACGCGCCCACCAAGGCCCACAGGGGCCCCAGCGGCTGAAGCGCCGCCAGCAGCAGCCAGCCCAGCAGCCAGCACAGAAACGCCGACGCCGGCCACAGCCGGCGGGTCCAGGCGCGCGCCGCCGGCGGCACCTGCTCGGCGCCCGGCGGCGTGTTCAGGGCAGATTCCGCAGCTGATCGTTTCTGCATCACCACCCTGCCCTGATTCAATGCATCTGGATCGCGCCCTGCGCGCGGCCCTTGCCGGCGCGGGCCGGCGGGTTGCACAGGCCGCAGACGTAATGGCGGGAGATCTCGTGCGGGTGGGTGACGAAGTGACCGCCGCACTTGCAGCACTTGGTCATGGTCAGCATGCCGTTGTCCACGAACTTCACCAGACGCCAGGCGCGAGTCACCGACAGCAGCGGCTCCAGCCCCTGGGCCTGCACCTGCTCCAGGTAGAGCTGGTAGGCCTTGATGACCGTGTCGATCTCGTCGATCTCGGCCACCTTGTTCAGGTATTCATGCACGTTGAGGAACAGCGAGGCATGAATATTGGGCTGCCAGGTCATGAACCAGTCCGTCGAGAAGGGCAGCTGGCCCTTGGACGGCGACTTGCCGGAGACTTCCTTGTACAGGCGCAGCAGGCGCTCATACGACAGGTCCGTTTCCGATTCCAGCACCTGCAGGCGGGCACCCAGCTGGATCAGGGTGACGGCGCGCTCGATCTGGCGGGCTTCGGTCAGGATGGACTTGCTGCGCATGGTTGGTCTCCAGTCTATTCAAACTACTCGGTTCATCTAGGCTGCAGTTCGATCCCGCCCACGGCGGGCTCGTACTGCGTATTGAATGGGCCGGCGCCGGGCCGCCCCAAGCCGGCCCCCTTGCAGTTCATATACGCCCCCAGGCGGCTATGAACTGCACCCCCTCGGGGGGTGGTCGCCCGTACCCGGGCGACCGGGGGCCCCATGTCATGCGGCTTCCTGGTGCCGGCCGGCCAGGAGGATGGAGGCATGCAGGCGGGACACATGGTCGTTGGCCGCCGGCTTGCCATGGCTGGTCAGCAGGCCCCACACCAGGTCGTCGTCCATGCGGAAGCGGCACAGCAGGGTGTTGCCGGAGGAGATCTTCATGATCTGGGCCGGAGTCAGGGTGGCGATCAGAGTCGCGGTCTCTTCCGAGATGCCCAGGCGGAACAGGGCCTGCTCGCGATCGGTGCGGATCAGGCTCTGGGCCAGCATCAGGTACGACAGATTGGCTTCACGGATCTCGGTGAGGATTTGATCGGCATTCATGTCGGGCTCCTGTGTCGCTTCAATTGCGTGTCAACGTGAGACGAATTGTGAAGAGCACAACTGGAACGAAACATCAGCCCATTTCCGTCGATGAAGTCCCGGTATTTCTCAGCCGCTTGTCAGGCAAATTCCTACAAGCCTGTCGGCCGCACCAAAGAAGAAAGGCCTGCTGCACGGGGGCAGGAGGCCTTTTCGGGGGCATGCCGACCCTGGAGCCGGCTGAGAGGGCGGGCTTGTCAGCCTTGGGATGACAGGCCGGACGCCTCGTTGGCGCGAGCCTGCAGCCGGGCCAGTTCAACGCGCACCAGACCCACCAGCTCGGGAGCCTCGCGTTCCAGGCTGATCAGGCCCTGCCCAGTCAGCAGCTGGGTGAGCACCTCCAGCGCGGCTGCCTCTTCGCCCAGGCCCGCCAGGGCAAAGCCCAGGGTATAGAGGCTCGCGCCATGGTGGGGAGTGATGACCAGGGCCTCGCGGGCATAGCGCGCCGCATGCACCAGCTCACCGGCGCTCAGCAGCAGGGCGGCCATATCGCTCAGCAGCTCGTGGCTCAGCGGCTCCTGCTCCAGTGCGCCTGCGAGCAGGGCCAGGCCCTGGCCCACACGGCCGCGGGAGGCCTCGGCGAAGGCCGCGTTGCGGGCCTGAGCCAGCAGCCACTGGGCTTCGGGGTTGGGATTGATCATGGCGGCGGGCAAGGCCTCGCGCGCGCCTTCAGTATGGGTCGAACGCATGTGCATCTCCTGCAGATAGGCCGTGCGGGCCGTTGAAAGGGACGCAAACAATGCATGGCCTGCCATCGCTGACCGGCAGGGGCAGGCTTATCGTCCGCGTTGGCGCCCACTTTAGGGATCGCCCCTCCCCTCCAAAGGCTTGAAAAGCGGGGTCTGCCGGCTTCATCTCGGCGCCTGCCTCGTCCGGCGCGGGCCGAAATAGCAGACAGGGCCCCGCCTCCAGTGGCATGAGGGCGCGGCCCCCGCAGCGTGCTCCTGACGCTCACCTCTTGCCTTCTTCCACCTGTGCCGCGGCGACGACGCGGCTCCCTTTCAGCAAAGGACGCCCGAGTCCCTCCAGCCCCACCCGACGCCAGACCGGCATTTCTTCACAGTCCAGGCCCGCTCCCGCCTGAATTCAAAACGAAGAAAAGCACGGCAAGTCCCCCGGCTATTCAAAAGATCACAGGTCTTGACAAAAAGCCCTCAAGTTCCGACTGGGGGGCTCCGATAGCCATTCCAACGGGTCTGGAAACAGGTTCCGTGGTCCGGTTAGGAGGCCGAGAACGGGCACCTCGATGGCAAGACGAGGTTCCGGCTTCAACGGTTGACTAGCGCCGGGCGGTGCAGAGCGGCAGGTTCGCCTGTCGAGCTGCAAGCACGGGTGTCAGTACCCGGGCACCCGAGTCACGTCGGCGCTAAGCCGGGGTTCTTCAAGCTGAAAGGAGCACATCATGCCCGCCGTCATCAATACCAATCTGCTGTCGCTGAACGCACAGCGCAACGCCAACACCGCGCAGTCTGCGCTGGCGGTGTCCATGCAGCGCCTGTCCTCTGGCCTGCGAGTCAACTCTGCCCGTGACGATGCCGCCGGTCTGGCCATCGCGGAACGCATGAATTCCCAGGTCAAGGGGATGAATGTGGCCATCCGCAATGCCAACGACGGCATCTCCCTGGCGCAGACGGCTGAAGGCGCACTGGGCAAGGTCAACGACATGCTGCAGCGCATGCGTGAACTGGCCGTGCAGTCGGCCAACGGCACCAACAACACGGACGACCGCACCGCGCTGAACAACGAGTTCTCGCAGCTGCAGAGCGAAATCACCCGTCTGACCAACAACACCACGTTCAACGGCCAGGCCACCCTGACCACCACCACCTCGTTCGACTTCCAGGTCGGCGCGAACGCGACCAGCAATGACGTCATCTCGATCTCCGGGCTGAACATGCTGGGCACGACCACCGCCGCCGGCAAGAACGACGGTGCGCTGGCTGAAGTGACCAACGCCACCAACACGGACATCCTGGCCGTCGGCGCCGCCGGCACCGGCACGACCTTCGACGCCTACGCCGGCGCCACCAAGGGCGCCCTGGACTCGGTGGCGAAGATCGACCTGGCCATCGCCCAGGTGAACGTGGCACGGTCGACCTTCGGTGCAGCGCAGAACCGCATCGACGCTGCGATTTCCAGCCTGCAGGTCTCGGTGGAGAACCAGTCTGCCGCCCGCAGCCGCATCATGGACGCTGACTACGCCATGGAAACCGCCAACCTGAGCCGAGCGCAGATCCTGCAGCAGGCCGGCACGGCGATGATCGCCCAGGCGAATCAGACGCCCCAGCAAGTGCTGTCGCTTCTTCGATGACCCTGGGCCAGCCCCGCTGGCCCTGAGCTCCAACGCTGCGACGACCGTCGAGGTCAAAGGGCAAAGCCCGCCAGCGCAAACACCCTAACAGGCCGCCAATCACCCCGCTTTTCAGGTGATTGAGCGGCCCCTCTTTTCAAGGTCTGACCTCAAGCGCATCCACATCGGTCCGATAACCCTCTCAACGGGTCCCAGCTCGTTAGCGACAAGCGACAGCGGCCACCGCCTCTCCTCTCGAGAGCGCACCAGGCCGGCAGCGCAGGCACATCGCCCGCACTGTCACTGAAGCGGCCGCGACGCTGGTCTGCTTGGGCTCGGTTTCCATTCATCGGTACTGAAAGGATCGCGTCATGCCTCAAATCATCAACACCAATCTGCAATCGCTGAATGCCCAGCGCAATCTGTCGATGTCGCAGAACTCGCTCTCTGTGAGCATGCAGCGCCTGTCGTCGGGCCTGCGAGTCAATTCCGCCAAGGACGACGCCGCCGGCTTGGCCATCGCCGAACGCATGAACACCCAGGTGCGCGGCATGACCGTGGCCATCCGCAATGCCAACGACGGCATCTCGATGGCGCAGACGGCCGAAGGCGCGCTGGGCAAGATCGGCGACATGCTGCAGCGCATGCGTGAGCTGGCCGTGCAGTCCGCCAACGGCACCAACAACCAGACCGACCGCGAAGCGCTGAACAACGAGTTCACCCAGCTGCAGAGCGAAATCACGCGTCTGGCCGCCAACACCTCCTTCAACGGACAGCCCGTGCTGACGGGCACCACCGGCTTCACCTTCCAGGTGGGCGCCAACGCCACGACCAACGATCAGATCACCATCACCGGCGTCGACATCACCGGCACGACCACCAGCGCCGGCACCAATGCCGCGGCCCTGGCCGAGGTGATCAACACGACGAACACGGACATCCTGAACGTCGGCGCGGCCGGCACGGGCGCCACCTTCGACGTCTACACCGGCGCCACCCAGGGTGCGCTGGACGCCATGGCCAAGATCGACCTGGCGCTCTCGCAAGTGAACACGGCACGCTCGACCTTCGGTGCGGCGCAGAACCGCTTCGATGCGGTGATCTCCAGCCTGAACGTGTCGGTGGAAAGCCAGACCGCCGCCCGCAGCCGCATCATGGATGCCGACTACGCCTCGGAAACCGCCAACCTGAGCCGCGCCCAGATCCTGCAGCAGGCTGGCAATGCGATGGTCTCCCAGGCCAACCAGCTGCCGCAGCAGGTGCTTTCGCTGCTGCGCGGCGGCTGATCCCGGCGTCGCAAAGGCGCCCCGCAGGAAGGCAGCGTCTCGCCCAGGGCGGGGTGCTGCCTTTTGTTTTGGCGGTGGTTTCACCCCTTTATCGGGAGTTTGGAGACGCTCGAGCACTTTCAGAATTCGTCCAACACGTCAGGAATTCCCGGCGTGGATTCCGGAGCCCTCCGGATCGCAGTCAGGTTCAGTTCCGGCCTGCTGCCTTTCGCGGGGCGACTCCGAAGACCTCGGTCCTGAGCGCGCAGAGCGCCGGATCGGCGTCCTCGGGGTCCGAACCCTCCGGCAATTTGCAGGAGTGCTCAAATGCCCCAGACCATCAATACCAACATCGCCTCGTTGAATGCGCAGCGCAACCTGAACATGTCTCAGGGGATGCTGAGCGTCGCGATGCAACGCCTGTCCTCCGGCCTGCGAGTCAACTCGGCCAAGGACGACGCCGCCGGCCTCGCGATTGCGGAACGCATGAACACGCAGGTCCGAGGCATGACGGTGGCCGTGCGCAATGCCAACGACGGCATTTCGCTGGCGCAGACGGCTGAAGGCTCGCTCGGCAAGATCGGCGACATGCTGCAGCGCATGCGTGAGCTGGCGGTGCAGGGTGCCAACGGCACCAACAACGTCGACGACCGCTCCGCGCTGAACAACGAATTCCTGCAGCTGCAGACCGAAATCGGACGGCTGGTGCGCAACACCACCTTCAACGGCTCGCAGATCCTCACCGGCGCGGCGACGACCTACACCTTCCAGGTGGGGGCCAACGCCACCACGGACGACCAGATCCAGGTGGCGGTGAGCGACATGCTGACCACCACCACGGCAGCGGGCAAGAATGACGGCGCGCTGGCGGCGGTGATCGACACCACCGCCACGGACATCCTGAACCTGGGCGCGGCCGGCACCGGCACGACCTTCGATGTCTACGCCGGCGGCACGCAGGGCGCCCTGGATTCGCTGGCCAAGATCGACCTGGCACTGGCCCAGGTCAACCTGGCCCGCTCCACCTTCGGTGCCACGCAGAACCGTTTCGACGCCGTGATCGCCAATCTGCAGGTCGCGGTGGAGAACCAGGCCGCCGCCCGCAGCCGCATCATGGACGCCGACTACGCGCAGGAGACCTCCAGCCTCTCGCGGGCGCAGATCCTGCAGCAGGCCGGCAATGCCATGGTCGCGCAGGCCAACCAGCTCCCGCAGCAGGTGCTGCAGCTGCTGAAGGGCTGAGCCACCAGGCGGCAGCCTGCAGGCCGAGGCGGTTTCCCGATGCTTTCGGGAGACGGTCTCGGCCTGCGGGCGCTGAAAAACGCAAAAAGCCCTAAAGTTCGCTCCGACCCTGCCGAAGAGGGCTTGGGGCAGTGTCTTTTTGAGAGGATGCCATGGCGAGCATTACTTCAGTGGGGATTGGCAGCGGATTGAATGTCGAGGACATGATCTCGAAGCTGATGTCCGTCGAACAGACACCCATCAACAACATCAAGAAGGCCTCCGCCGGCCTGCAGACCAAGATCTCGGCCTATGGGCAGATGCAGGCCGCGATGTCGGCCATGCAGACCGCCGCCCAGAAGCTGAGCGACCCGGCCACCTGGTCCGCCTCCTCGGCCAGCAGCTCGGACGCCACCGCCGTCACCGTGAGCGGCCCGAGTGCCGGCACGCAGAGCCATGTGATCACCGTCAGCCAGCTCGCCACAGCGCAGAGCGTGGCCAGCGGCGTGTTTGCCAGCGGCACCAGCACCGTCGGTGAGGGGACGCTGACCATCGCCCTGGGCAGCTGGGAAGGCGACCCGCCCGTGTTCACCGGCAAGTCGGGCAGCAGCTCGATCAACGTCAGCATCACCGCCACGGACACGCTCAACAGCATCCGCGACAAGCTCAATGCAGCCAATGCCGGCGTGGTGGCCAGCGTGGTCAGCGATGCCGCGGGCACGCGCCTGGTCATCCGCTCGCGTGACAGCGGGCAGACCAACGGCTTCCAGATCAGCGCCTCGGACCCCAGCCTGGCCGCGCTGAGCTACGAAGGCCCGGCTGCCGGCGGCATGAGCCTCAAGCAGAGCGCGGGCAATGCCACCTTCAACATGGACGGGCTGGACCTCAGTTCCGAATCCAACACCCTCACCACCGTCGCCGACGGCCTCACGCTGACCCTGCTGAAGACCAGCACCACGGCCGTCAACATCGGCAGCAGCACGGACACTGCGGCCATCAAGAAATCCATCACGGACTTCGTCACCGCCTACAACGGCCTGATGAACCTGATGCGCGACCAGACCAAGTACGACTCGGCCACCAAGACCGCCGGCACCCTGCAGGGCGATGCCAAGGCCATTTCGCTGCAGCAGATGCTGCGCAACCTCAGCGGCGGCTCGACCACGCTGGGCGGGGCCTTTGCGCGCCTGGCCGACATCGGCCTGGACCCCGGCCAGAACGGCACGCTCACCGTCAACAGCGCCAAGCTGGACAAGGCCCTGGGCAATCTGGGCGACCTCAAACGCTTCTTCAGCGCGGTGGACCTGACCGACGCCAGCCACAACGGTTTTGCCAAGAAGTGGAACGAATTCGCCAGCAAGAACCTGAGCACGGACGGAGCCATCTCCGTGGGCCAGACCGGCCTGCAGAAGCGCATCAAGGAAAACGACAAGCAGATCGACCGCCTGCAGGACCACCTGGACCTGATGGAGAAGCGCCTGCGCGCCCAGTACACGGCGCTGGACACCAAGATGGGGCAGCTCAACGGCCTGTCGGCCTACGTGACGCAGCAGTTCTCCAACAAGTCCTCTGGCTGAGGCGCTGTCCGGCCTGCTCTGACAAGGCGCCCCGCGGGGCGCCTTTTTCATTCACACTGTCCACTCACAAACCCACTGGTTTCCCCGTGCAATTCGTCGCGTCGCGGAGGCTCAAGTTTCCCGGCGGAAGGTCGAAAAATGTCTCAACACGGCCCAACAGAGAACTGAGCATATGTACGGCAACTCTTCCCCCTTCGCATCGCGCACGCATCGGGCCAGCGCCATGTACAGCAAGGTCGGTCTGGAAACCGACGTGCTGAATGCCAGCCCGCACCGCCTGGTGACCCTGCTGTTCGATGGCGTGCACGACGGCATGACCCAGGCCATCGGCCACATCCAGGCCGGCAACCACGAGATGAAGAACCGCAGCCTCGGCCGCTGCGTCCGTATCCTGGACGAAGGGCTGAAGGCAGCCCTGAACCTGGAATCCGGCCCCCTGGCCCGCGACCTGCGCGACCTCTACGCCTACCTGTGCATGCGCCTGACGCATGCCAATCTGCACAGCGACATCGCCACCATCCAGGAATGCCAGCGGCTGCTCCAGCCCATCCGAGAAGCCTGGCATGCCATCGGCGAACGCGGCGAAACCAAACGAGTGGCCTGAAGCATGCGCGTCAAAACCACGACAGCCCGCCCACCCAGCATTCCGGACAGCCCCATGAACACCCACCTCATCAGCTACTACGAAGCGATCGAACAGGCCAGCGCCGACATGCTCTCCGCGGCCCGCTCGGGCAACTGGGATGAAGTCGTCAAGCTGGAAGGCGCCTGCGTGCTGCTGATCTCGCAGCTCAAGCATGCCGCCCAGCGCGAGCAGCTGGCGCCCGAGGAAAGCCAGCTCAAGACGCGCATCATGCAGCGCATCCTGCTCAACGACGCGGAGATCCGCCACCTCGCCGAGCCCTGGCTCGATGATCTGGATCAGGTGCTCAGCGGCAAGTTCAAGACCGTACACTGAAGACTTCGAAGCGCACCCCGGTGCGCTTCTTCACATCACGGCCGCCGCCCGATGGCGCGGCAGGCCGCCCGCTGCAACTGGTCCGCCCCGATGAGCCTGCCCGACACCGCCGCCACCTCCGCCCTCGATGACCCGCAGCGGGAGAATTACCGGATCAGCGCCCCCGTCGAGATTGCGGCCTACCTGCGTGAGCTGATGAGCGAGCAGGCACGGGTCTACTTGCGCAATCCGGAAGGGGTCGACCTGCACACCACCCTGTGCGTGCTGGACGCCCGGACCGGGCTCATGGGCTTCGACCTCCCCAGCAGCAGCAGCCAGGCGGAATCCCTGCTCGAGAGCGACGAGATCACCGCCACGGCCTACCTGGCCTCGATCCGGCTGGAGTTCGAGCTGGAGCAGCCCGTCATCGTGCGCGATGGCGGCGGCAGCGTGCTGCGTGCCGCCCTGCCCCAGCGCCTGTACCGCTTCCAGCGCCGCCAGACCTTCCGGGTCCAGCCCACGGGCGTGAACTATCCGCTGCTGCAGCTGCGCCACCCTCTGCAGGGTGAGCTGCTGCGCCTGCGCGTGCTGGACGTGAGCATGGGCGGCCTGGGCCTGCTGCTGCCGGGCGACCAGCCCGAGCTCCCGCCCAACCAGGACCTCGGCGGCTGCGTGCTGGAGCTGGACCGAGACACCCGCCTGGAAGTGGGCCTGCGGCTGCTGCATGTGACGCAGCATGCCGAGATCCAGAGCGGCCGCCACCTGGGCTGCGCCTTCCAGACGCTGCCGCCGGAGACGGCACGTGCCCTGCAGCTCTACATCGACCAGACGCAGAAGCGGCGCCGCCAGATGCGGCTGTGAAGCCCCACTGACCGGCCCGCGGCAGGCCTCAGACCTGCATGTTCATGATTTCCGAGTAGGCCGAGACCAGGCGGTTGCGCACCTGCAGCGTGGCCTGGAAGCCGATCTGCGCCTTCTGCATGGCCACCATGGTCTCTTCGAGGCTGACCGTGGGGTTGTCCAGCTGGACCTCGCGCTGCAGGCGCTGGGCCTCGTTCTGCTGGGTGCTCACCGACTGCATGGCCTTGACCATGGCATCGCCAAAGCTGGCGCCACCGGTGGGGCGCGTCTGCGTCACCGGCTGGCCGTTGCTGCTCATCCCGGCGCGGGCGACGGCGGCTGCGAAATCAAAGGGGCGAAGCTTGAGGTCCATGGCATCTCCCGGAGCTGACGGTGCCATCCGGCCCGGCGGGGCACGGCGGCAGGACACGGTCCCGCTCTTCAGGTAGGCAAATGCTACGGGGCAGGCCAAAGGACAAAGGCGTGAACTGAGCGCGCTTTGTCGGCCTCATTTCGCCTTTCTTGAGGGGGAAATGACAAAAAAATCCTGGTCATTGGTGCGGGAACCCTGCACCCTTGCTCAGCAGCCACCCGCCATGGACAACGCCCTCACCGCCCCTACCGCCGTCACCCTGGAGCCCGTCCCGGTCCAGCCCGCAGGCCAGCCGGGCCTGGCCGAGCGATTGGTGGCCCTGCCCGCCCGCAGCAAGCTCGGCCTGGGCCTGGGGCTCGCCGCGCTCGTGGGCGTGGTGCTGGCCATGAGCCTGTGGTCCTCGCAAGGCGACTTCCGCCCCGTCTTCACCGGCCTCTCGGACAAGGACGGCGGTGCCGTCATTGCCCAGCTGGCGCAGATGCAGGTGCCCTACAGGAACGAGCCCGGCGGCACCATCCTCGTGCCGGCCAACCAGGTCTATGACGTGCGCATGAAGCTGGCCTCGGCCGGCCTGCCCAAGGGCTCGGTGGTGGGCTTCGAGCTCATGGACAAGCAGTCCATCGGCCAGACCCAGTTCAACGAGCGCCTGAACTTCCAGCGCGCCCTGGAGGGTGAGCTGACCCGCACCATCACCGCCATGGCGGACGTGGCCGATGCCCGCGTGCACCTGGCCATGCCCCAGCAGAACGGCTTCTTCCGCGAGCAGCAGAAGCCCAGCGCCTCGGTGATGCTGACCCTGCGCGGCGGCCGCACCCTGGACCGCGCCCAGGTCGCCGGCATCGTGCACCTGGTCTCGGCCTCGGTGCCCGAACTCAATCCCAAGGCCGTCAGCGTGCTGGACAGCACCGGCGCCCTGCTCTCCAACCCGGGTGACAACGGCTCCGGCCTGGACAGCCAGCAGCTGCAGTACAAGCAGCAGGTCGAGGCCAACCTCCACAAGCGCATCTATGAGCTGCTGGAGCCGGTGGTGGGCCGCGAGAACCTGCGCGCCACCGTCACCGCCGATGTCGACTTCTCCCAGGTCGAGTCCACCGCCGAGGAATACAAGCCCAATCAGGGTGCCAATGCCAGCAGCGCCATCCGCAGCCAGCAGACCCAGGAATCGACCAACGCCACGCCCGCCCAGCCCGCGGGCGTGCCGGGCGCCGCCACCAACCAGCCGCCGGTGCCTGCCACGGCCCCCATCAATGGCGCCTCGGCCCCGCTGCAGACGGCGGGTGGCGCGGGCAGCGGCCAGCAGAGCAGCCGCCGCGAGGCTGTCACCAACTACGAGCTGGACAAGACCGTTCGCGTGACCCGCAACGCCACCGGCGTGGTGCGCCGGCTCAATGCCGCGGTGGTGGTCAACCATCGCAGCATCACCGACCCCAAGGGCAAGGTCACGACGGTGCCCGTGTCCCAGGACGAGCTCGACAAGCTGACCGCGCTCGTCAAGGAGACCATGGGCTTCAGCCAGGACCGCGGCGACTCCGTGCGCGTGGTCTCGGCGCCCTTCGTGGTCGAGAAGATCGACAGCACCGAGCTGCCGCTGTGGAAGCAGCCCTGGCTGCTGGACGTGGTGCGCGCCGCCGCCGTGCCCGCGGCCCTGGTGCTGGTGGCCCTGATCGCCGTCTTTGGCATGGTCAAGCCGGCCATCCGCGCGGCCTTCCCGCCGCCCGCGGAAGAGAAGGCCGAGGAGGCCGGCGGCCAGCTCAATGCAGTGGCCGATGAGACCGAGCTGCTGCCCGGCGCCGATGGCCTGCCCGCCCTGGAAGCACCCGCCAACAACCAGAAGCTCGAACGGGCCCGCCAGCTGGCCCGCGAGAACCCCGCGGCCGTCGCCAACATCGTTCGCGCCTGGGTCAATGGCGAGGAGCCCGCGTGATGTGTTGGCCCCTCGCCCAGTCTTGCCACCCTGAACGGGGGCAAACCCGGTCGGTCCCCCGAGGGGACGACGATGTCTGCGGCGTTGAGCCGCTGACATCGTCACCGCGGGCCGGCTTGGGAGCGGCCCGGCGCTCGGCCCAGAATACCCGGCCCCTCGCCCAGGCTCGCCTCGCTGAACGCGGGCTTGCCTGGTCGGTCCCCCGAGGGGACGACGATGTCTGCGGCATTGAGCCGCTGACATCGTCACCGCGGGCCGGCTTGGGGCGGCCCGGCGCTCGGCCCGAAGTAATTGCCATCGCCCGGGGGGCGGAACTGACAGGAACGCACCATCATGGATGACGAAGGCGTTGAACAAGCGGCCATCCTGCTGATGTCGCTGGGCGAGGAAGAGGCCTCCGAGGTCTTCAAGCATCTCGCGCCCAAGGAAGTGCAGAAGCTGGGCGAGACCATCGCCAAGCTGAAGGTGGTCAAGCGCGAGCAGGTCGAGAAGGTGCTGGACAAGTTCGACGCAGTGGCGGAGACCCAGAGCATGCTGGTCAACGACACCGACGAATACGTGCGCACGGTGCTGCGTCGCGCCCTCGGCGAGGACAAGGCCAACCTGCTGCTGGACCGCATCCTGCAGGGCAGCGATGTCTCCTCCATCGAGAGCCTCAAGTGGATGGACGCCGGCTCGGTGGCCGAGCTGCTGCGCAACGAGCACCCGCAGATCATCGCCGCCATCCTGGCCCACCTGGACTTCGACCAGACCAGCTCCGTCCTGAAGCTCTTCACGGAGCGCCAGCGCAACGAGGTGCTGATCCGCATCGCCACGCTGGATGGCATCCAGCCCATGGCCCTGAAGGACCTCAACGAGGTGATGAGCCAGATCCTGGCCGGCGGCGACCGCATGCGCAAGAGCTCGCTGGGCGGCGTGAAGACAGCGGCTGAGATCATCAACATGATGGGATCCAGCGTCGAGGCCTCGGTGCTGGACTACATCCGCGAGGCCGACAGCGACCTGGCGCAGAAGATCATGGACAACATGTTCACCTTCGACGATCTCGAGAAGATCGACGACAAGGGCATCCAGGCCACCCTCAAGGAAGTGCAGAGCGAGTCTCTGGTGGTCGCGCTCAAGGGCGCCGGCCCCGAGCTGCGCGAGAAGATCTTCCGCAACATGTCCACCCGTGCGGCCGAGACGCTGCGCGAGGACCTGGATTCCCGCGGCCCCGTGCGTCTCTCGGAAGTCGAGAGCGAGCAGAAGGAGATCCTCAAGATCGTTCGCCGCCTGGTGGACGAAGGCCAGATCGTGCTCGCCACCGGCGGGGACGACCAGTTCCTCTGAGCCTGCGGACACCGTCCTCACCGAATGCCCTGAATGTTCACCATGCCGCCTCGCCCGCCTCGCCAAGTCCCCCCGCCGGTGCGCCCCGAGGGCAGCCCGACGCGCACCAGCCACTACAGCCGTTTCATCCCGCGCGAGGAGCTGCAGGGCTTCTCCAGCTGGAATCCGGACGCCTTCCACGGCGTGCCGGAGAACAAGCCGACCTACACGACGGCCGCCCCCGAGCCCGCCGTCGCCGAAGCCCCGGCCGAACCGGCGGCGCCCGATGTCGAGGAGCTTCTCGCTGCGGCGCGCCAGGGCGGCTACCAGGACGGCTACCGCGACGGCATGGAGGCCCTGGACGCCTTCAAGAAGAGCTTCGCCCAGCAGATGAGCGCCCAGATCGGCGAGCTGGTGCGCAACTTCAACGCCGACTTCGAGGAGATGGAAGTCCGCATGGCCGAGACCCTGACGCGCTGCGCCGTCGAGCTGGCCCGCCAGGTGGTGCGCACCGAGCTGGAACAGCAGCCCGAGGCCATCGCCCGCGTGGCCCACGACGCCGTCGAGGCCCTGCTGATCTCGGCCCGCCATATCCGCGTGCGGGTCCATCCCGAGGATCTGCCCCTGGTCGAGCAGGGCGCGGGCGAGGAACTCAAGGCCCGTGAGGCCCAGCTGATCCCCGACCCGGCCATCGCCCGCGGCGGCTGCAAGGTGGATTCCGACATCTCCAGCGTCGACGCCACCCTGCCCGCCCGCTGGCAGCAGGTGATGGCTGCCCTTGGCCAGCACTCGCTGTGGGAAGACCGCCGCGGCAGTGCCGAGCCGGAAGAGGACGGTGCCGCATGAGGAACGACAGCATCGAGCGCCTCTCGCGCTGGGGCCAGTACCTCGACGACCTGCAGGCCTTCGCCGCGGCCCCCGTGGCCCTGGAGCCGCAGGGCAAGCTGGTGCGCGTCGCCGGCCTGGTGCTGGAGGCAACCGGCGTGCGCGTGCCCGTCGGCTCGGTGTGCCAGATCCACATGCCCAGCTCGGCGGCGAATCCACGCCGCGGTCAGGCGCCGGTCAATGCCGAGGTCGTGGGCTTCTCCGGCGACCGCGCCTACCTGATGCCCACCGACGAGGTCCACGGCCTCTCCAGCGGCGCCATGGTCGTGCCCCGCCCCGCGGCCCTGCACGGCCCGGTGCTGGGCCAGCAGCGCCATCCCTGGCGCCGCGACGAGGACCGCGGCCTGCACCTGCCCATGGGCAATGGCCTGCTGGGCCGGGTGGTGGACTCCCACGGCCACCCGCTGGATCGCCGCGGCCCGCTGGAAGACGTGCACCCCGAGCCCATGGTGCGCCGCCCCATCAATGCCATGGACCGAGATCCGGTGCGCACCCCGCTGGACACTGGCGTGCGCTCCATCAACGCCATGCTCACCGTGGGCCGCGGCCAGCGCCTGGGCCTCTTCGCCGGCACCGGCGTCGGCAAGTCCGTGCTGCTGGGCATGATGGCCCGCTACACGCAGGCCGACGTCATCGTGGTGGGCCTCATCGGCGAACGCGGCCGCGAGGTCAAGGAATTCATTGAAGACATCCTGGGCGAGGAAGGCCTGGCCCGCTCGGTGGTCGTCGCCGCGCCGGCCGACGCCCCGCCGCTGCTGCGCATGCAGGGCGCGACCTACGCCACCGCCATCGCCGAGCATTTCCGCGACCGCGGCCTGCATGTGCTGCTGCTGATGGACTCCTTGACCCGCTACGCGATGGCCCAGCGCGAGATCGCCCTGGCCATCGGCGAGCCGCCGGCCACCAAGGGCTATCCGCCCAGCTGCTTCGCCAAGCTGCCGCAGCTGGTGGAGCGCAGCGGCAACGGCATGGCGGGCGGCGGCTCCATCACGGCCTTCTACACCGTTCTTTCGGAAGGCGACGACCAGCAGGACCCCATCGCCGATGCCGCCCGCGGCATCCTGGACGGCCATATCGTGCTCTCGCGCGAGCTGGCCGAGGCCGGGCACTACCCGGCCATCGACATCGAACGCTCGATCTCACGGGTCATGAGCAACGTGGCCAAACCTGCGCATGTGGTCTGCGCTCGCCGCTTCCGCCAGCTCTGGGCCAAGTTCAACAAGGCCCGCGACCTGCTCCAGCTGGGCGCCTATGTGCCAGGCCATGACCACGAGCTCGACCTCGCGGTGCGGCTGCATGCTGACATGGCCCAGCTGCTGCAGCAGGACATGCATTCGCCGGCCGGCCTGGTGAGCAGCGTCGACCAGCTCGAAAAACTGGTCAATGTTTCCTGAGAACTGCCGATAGTCCCAAGACGGAGAAACTTTCATGAGCGCTCAATCCCTGCAAGCCCTGGACGTGCTGCTGGAACGTGCCGAAGCCGAACGCGACGAGGCCCTGCGCCTGCTGCGCGACGCCGAGGCGCGGGCCGGCGCCATGCGCCAGCAGCACGAGCAGCTCGCGCAATACCGCACGGAATACCAGACACGCTGGACCCAGAGCTTTGCCCGCAGCACCACGGTGGACATCCTCAGCTGCTATCAGAGCTTCGGCGGCCGACTGGACCAGGCCATCAGCCAGCAGGACCTGCTGAGCAATCAGGCCGAGCAGCGCCTGGACCTGATCCGTGAACAACTGCGCGAACGCGAGCTGCGCGTGGCCTCGGTGCGCAAGCTGCTGGAGCGGCGCCGCCTGGAGGCGCGCCGCAGCCAGGATCGCCAGGAGCAAAAGGCCACCGACGAGCAGGCGGCCCGCGCGTTGCGCCACAGCGGCTTCGGCCCTGCCCTGCGTCTCGGCCATTGACCCCGCGCCGCCGGCTGCCCCTGGCGCCGGCCCGAAAGGATCTCCCATGAACAAGATGATGTTGACGCCCACGGCCGGCACCTCGCGGTCGGCCGCCGCAGACCTGCTGAGCCAGCTGGGCTCGGCCCGTGGCGGCCAGGACGGCGAGGCCTCGGCTGCCTTTGCACAGCTGCTGCAGGCCAAGGGCGGCGTGCTGTCGGCAGCGCCGGTCGCGAGCAGCCCGCGTCAGCCCGCCGCCGCAGGCAACACGCCGGCAGCCCCCCTGCCAGGCAGCGAGCCGGTGGCCGCTCCTTCGCCCCGTGCGTCGGCCCCTGCCCCTTCCCACACCCCGGCCTCGCCCAGGCCGGAAGCCGAATCCTCACGCAACCCAGCCGCCGATCTGGCGCGGCGCCAGGACGCCGCCCGGGCCGACAGCCGGCGCATGGCCCAGGGCAAGGACAGGCAGAGCCAGGCCGCCCAGGCCACGGCCGAGGCAGACGCGCAGGACCCGGTGCTGGCCCAGGTGCTGCGGCATCTGCGCAAGGACGATGGCCCCAGCGATGCCGAAATCGACGCCACCGCCGAGGACGCCCCCACCGAGACGCAGGATGCGGCGGAGGACGCCAGTCTGACGGCGGCGGTTCCACAAGCCCAGCTGCCTGGCCAGGAGGCCCAGAAGGCCCTGCCCGCCGCCGGCGATGCCACCCTGGCATCGACCGACGCCCTGGGCAGCCAGGCCCGGTCCAGGCCCGAGGGCCTGGGTGAAGCGGGCCCGCAAGGGCTGGCGGACGGCACTCGCGGTACGAGCACGCGGGACGCCCGGAACATCGAGCTCCCTGCAGGCCTGCCGGGCGCTGCGGCCCAGGCCCAGGCGCAGCAGGCACTGGCCGGCGCAGGGGCGTCGCCGGCGCAGGCCGCCGGTGCGGATGAGGCCGCGCTGGCCCTGGAGGCCACGGCACCAGGCGGCAAGGCCGGTGCAGGCCCTGCACACGAGCCCGCCGCGCTGCCCGCCGGCTTTGCCGGCCTGCTGCAGCAGGCGCAGGCCGGTGGCGTGCATGAGCGGGGCACGGGCGCTGCCCCTGCCGGCGCCCGCTACGAGCTGCAGTCACCGCTGCACGCACCGGGCTTTGCGCCCGAGATGGCCGCGCGCCTGAGCCTGGCCGCCACCGAAGGCGTTCAACAGGCTCAGCTGCACCTGAATCCCTCCGAGATGGGTCCCGTGCAGGTGCAGATCGTGCTGGATGGCCAGCAGGCGCAGATCAGCTTCGTGGCCGAGCAGGCCGACACCCGGGCCGTGCTGGAGAAGAGCCTGCCCGAGCTGGCCGGTGCGCTGCGCGAGCAGGGCCTCACGCTCAGCGGTGGCGGCGTGTTCAGCCAGCAGCAGCAGGCGCAGTCGGGCCAGTCCGGCCAGGCGGACCGCGAGGGCAGCGCGGCGGGTGGACGCTGGGCCGCCTCGTCCCTGGACAGCATGGCAGCCGATGACATGAGCTCGGCGCAGCAGCGCAGCGCGACCGCGCCGCGCCGCAGCCGCGGCGTCCTGGACCTCTTCGCCTGAGACCCGCATCGCAGGTCGGAGGGGTCCTGGCGGGGCCTCTCCGGTCTTTTGCACGCTTTTCCCCCGCTTATTGCCATATGCCAAGCCGCCATTCGTCCGAATAATTGATCCTGATGGCCCCATGGCGCGCTACCGCGGCCGGGCCCACAGATCCAAGGAGTCTTCATGGCCACACCAGCCGGTGCCGAGGCCGCTGCCGCAGGGGGTGGCGGCGGTGGCAAGAAAAAGCTGATCATCATCATTGCCGCGGTGCTGCTGCTGGTCATCATCGGCGGTGGTGCGGCCCTGATGCTGATGAAGAAGAAGCAGCACGCCGAGGACGAGGACGGCGCCGAGGCGCCCGCCGCGGCCGAGACGAGCCATGCCAAGCCCAAGCCGGGCACGCCGCCCACCTTTGTGCCGCTGGACCCCTTCACGGTCAATCTGGCCGACAAGGAAGTGGACCGCTTCGCGCAAATCGGCGTGACGCTGGAGGTCGGTGACCCCAAGACCGCGGACCAGCTCAAGGCCTATATGCCCGCCATCCGCAGCAATGTGCTGATGGTGCTGTCGCACAAGACCTCGGCAGAGCTGCTGACCCGCGAGGGCAAGGAGAAGCTGGCCCGCGAGATCCTGCGCGAGTCGGTGCGCCCCATGGGCATCGAGCTCGACGACGAGGAAGACGAGGATGCCGCCGCGACGAGCAAAAAGAAGAAGAAAAAGAAGAAGGCCGTCGAGAGCCCTGTGACCCAGGTGCTGTTCTCCACCTTCATCGTGCAGTGATGCCGCACGCGCAGTGAGTCCGCCATGAACCAGCAGATCCTCTCCCAAGACGAAGTCGATGCACTCCTGCAGGGCATCACCGGCGAGAGCCAGAAGCTCGAGGCCGAGGAGGTCCAGCAGGGCGGCATCCGCGACTACAACCTGGCCAGCCAGGAACGCATCGTGCGTGGGCGCATGCCCACGATGGAAATCATCAACGAGCGTTTCGCCCGCAACATCCGCATCGGCCTGTTCAACTTCATCCGCAAGAGCCCGGAAGTGGCCATCGGCGGCATCAAGGTACAGAAGTACAGCGCCTTCCTGCGCGAGATCGTGGTGCCCACGAATTTCAACATCGTCTCGGTGAAGCCGCTGCGAGGTTCGGGGCTGATCGTCTGCGACCCGACGCTCGTGTTCGCCGTGATCGACTCCCTCTTCGGCGGCATCGGCAAGTTCCATGCGCGCATCGAGGGCCGGGACTTCTCCCCCACCGAGCAGCGCGTGATCTTCCGCCTGGTGGAGGTGATCACCGCCGAGTACCACAAGGCCTGGAAGGGCATCTATCCGCTGGAGCTGGAATACCAGCGCTCGGAGATGCAGCCGCAGTTCGCCAACATCGCGACGCCCAGCGAGATCGTCGTCTCGACGTCCTTCACGCTGGAGATCGGCGAGACCAGCGGCACCGTCTATTTCTGCATCCCCTATTCCACGCTGGAGCCCATCCGCGACGTGCTGTACTCCAGCACGCAGGGCGACTCCACCGAACCCGACCGCCGCTGGGTCAACCTGCTCAAGCACCAGCTGCAATCGGCCGAGGTGGAGCTGGTGGCCGAGCTGGCCCAGGCGCCGGCCACGGTGGAGCAGTTGCTGGCCTTCAAGCCCGGCGACTTCATCGAGCTGGACCTGGAACCGGTGATCAAGACCAAGATCGACGGCGTGCCTGTCTTCGAGGCCCACTACGGGACCTCCAATGGGAAGTACGCCCTCAAGGTTGAAAACATGCTGACCGGCCATGACCAGGGCTGGCTGGGTACCCGCAACACAGGCTGAAGGCACTGCCATGGACGAACAAGACGCAATGGCGGCCGAATGGGCGGCCGCACTCGCAGAAGCCAAGGGCACCGAAGTCGCGGAGGAGGTGCAAGCCCCCACCGAGCAGGTCGCGCCCGCCAGCTTCGCCAACTTCTCGCCCACCCCGGGCAACATGCCGGGCCAGGACATCAACATGATCCTGGACATCCCCGTGCAGCTGACTGTGGAGCTGGGCCGCACCCGCATCCCCATCAAGAACATCCTGCAGCTGGCGCAGGGCTCGGTGGTGGAACTGGATGCCCTGGCCGGCGAACCCATGGACGTGCTGGTCAACGGCTACCTGATCGCCCAGGGCGAGGTGGTGGTGGTGAACGACAAGTTCGGCATCCGCCTGACCGACATCGTCACGCCCTCCGAGCGCATGCGCCGTCTCTCCAAGGGCGGCTGATCCGCCGGACCACGCCAGGCTCAGCAAGCGCAGCGGGCCACGGGCGTCTGGCCCTGTCGCAGGGCTTTTCCCGCGCTTTTCCAAGGACTCCCACCCTCAAGTCCTGCCCAGAATCGGCACATGAACTCTCAAGTGCTGCCGGTCCTGTGGTTCCTGGCCATCATCGCGCTGATTCCCCTGGCGCTGTGGCTGCTCAAGCGCAGCCCGCTGGGGCCAGGTCTTGCCAATGCGCAGATGCGCCTGGTCTCCATCCTGCCCCTGTCTCCCAGCCAGAAGCTGCTGACCGTGGAGGTGGGTGAAGGCGAGGACCGGCGCTGGCTGGTGCTGGGCGTCACCGCGCAGCAGATCCAGACCCTGCATGTGATGGCCCCGCAGGCCACCCTGCCAGCTGCGCCTGAGGCCGGCGGCTTCGCGGCCCAGCTGCGCCAGCGCCTGGCGCGCGGCAACGGAGACGGCCATGCGCAGTGACACCTTCCTGCGCGCCGGGACCGTGCTGGCGCTGCTGCTGGCCGCGGGAGGCGCCATGGCCCAGCAAGGCAATCCGCCACCGGCCACCCTGCCCCTGCTGATCGGCCAGGGCTCGGGCGGCAGCTACTCGGTGCCCATCCAGACCCTGCTCTTCTTCACCGCCCTGGGCTTCCTGCCCGCGGTGCTGCTGATGATGACGGGCTTCACGCGCATCGTGATCGTGCTCTCGCTGATGCGCCAGGCCCTGGGCACCCAGGCGGCGCCGCCCAACCAGGTCATCATCGGGCTCTCGCTGTTCCTCACCTTCTTCGTGATGAGCCCGACGCTGGACAAGGTCTACAGCGACGCCTGGCAGCCCTACTCCGCCGGCCAGATCGGCTTCGACGAGGCACTCAAGCGGGCCGAGGTGCCCATGCGCGGCTTCATGCTCAAGCAGACGCGCCAGGCCGACGTCGCCCTGTTCAGCCGCCTGGCCAAGCTCGAAGGAGACGTCAAGCCCGAGGCCGTGCCCTTCCGGGTGCTGGTGCCGGCCTTCGTGACCAGCGAGCTGAAGTCGGCCTTCCAGATCGCCTTCCTGATCTTCATCCCCTTCCTGGTCATCGACATGATCGTCAGCAGCGTGCTGATGAGCCTGGGCATGATGATGCTGTCACCGGTGCTGGTGTCCCTGCCCTTCAAGCTGATGCTCTTCGTGCTGGCGGACGGATGGAACCTGCTGCTGGGTTCGCTCGCCGCCTCCTTTGCCACATGAACTGAGTGCACCCATGGACGCCCAACAAGTCTTCACCTTCGGCCAGCAAGGCCTCTACATGCTGATGCTGGTGGCCGCGCCGGTGCTCCTGACCGTGCTGGCGGTGGGCGTGCTGGTGAGCGTGTTCCAGGCCGCCACGCAGATCAACGAGGCCACGCTGAGCTTCGTGCCCAAGGTCGTCGCGGCCGTGCTGGTGCTGGCCATCACCGGGCCCTGGATGATGACCACGCTGGTCGAGTACATCCAGCGCACCCTGCAGACCATCCCCCAGGTCGTGGGCTGAACGCAAGACGCGACGCCCATGGTCAGCTTCACCGAAGCGCAGCTGCTGGAGTGGCTCACGCCGCTGCTGTGGCCCTTCTTCCGGACCCTGGCCCTGTTCGCCGGCATGCCGGTGTTCAGCCAGCGCGCCATGCCCATGCGCCTGCGCATCGGCCTGGCCCTGCTGATCTCGGTGGCGGCCCAGCCCTCGCTGCCGGCCATGCCCGCCACGCCCCTGGACTCCCTGCCCCTGCTGCTGCTCCTGCTGGCGCAGCAGCTGCTGATCGGTCTTTCCATGGGCTTTGCCGTGCGCCTGGTGTTCTCGGCGCTGGAGTTCGCGGGGGAAGTCATCGGCCTGCAGATGGGTCTGAACTTCGCGGGCTTCTTCGACCCTTCCACCGGCAGCCAGGGCACCTCCACCTCGCGCTTCTTCGGCTCCATGGTGGCCTTTCTGTTCATCGCGGTGAACGGCCACCTGCTGCTGATCCAGGCCCTGGTGCAGAGCTTCCAGGCCTTTCCCGTGGGGCAGTCACCGTTCGAGTTCCTGCGCGTGGCCCAGCCTCACATCTGGGGGGCGGAGATCTTCCGCATGGGCTTCTGGATCGCCCTGCCGCTGATCACCATGCTCATGTTCGTCAACCTGGTGCTGGGCGTGATCTCGCGCGTGGCGCCACAGATCGGCGTCTTCTCGGTGGGCTTCCCGCTGACCGTGAGCATCGGCCTCATCGGCATGGTCGCCACGCTGCCGCTGATGCAGGGGCCCTTCCAGCTGGTGCTGGACCGGATGCTCGCGGCCTTCACCTGAACGCCGGGCAAGACCTGACCCTCCCGGATTCACCCGCGCCTCAGCGCACCTCGCGAGCCAGCTTCAGCACCTGCGAGCTCAGCGTCAGGCCACGGCGCTTGGCCTCGGTGTTGTTGATGCGGAAGGTCAGGCCGTTGGGCTCCTGGGCCAGCGCGATGACGGCGCCGCTGCGCAGGGCTTCCGGGGAGTCCGCGACGATCAGCACCGGGGCGTCCGCCAGCGCCTGCTGCCAGCGCAGCATCTCCTGGCGGTCCAGCAGGCTCAGCACCAGCAGCTGGCAGCCCGACGCCTGCCCCACCTGGGTCAGCGTCACGACACGCACCTGGCTGACCTCATGCTGGCGCGCAGCCAGGCCGCGCAGGGCCTCGCCCATGTCGGAGGACCCCGCCAGGCAGTAGGTGAAGTCCTTCAGCGGCGGCGGCGGCCACTGCGTGAACTGGGCAAAGCGGTAGACGAAGGCTGCCTTGAGCGCGGCCTCGTCCGAGGCCTGCGCGGCTCCCGCAAGCGCAGAAAAGGAGAAGGCGGGCGCAGCCAGCGCCAGGCGAAGCCAGCGCCGCATCACGATCCCCATGCCGAGGACAGCTGCACGAACAGGGTCCGTCCAGGCGCCCGGACCAGGCCGCTGCCCGGCTCGGCGATGTCGCCATAGCGCTTCTGGCCGATGTTGCGCAGGCCCAGCCCCAGGGTCCAGCCCTGGTCCCAGCGCGCACTCAGGTGCACGTGGTTCACGAGGCTGGGCCCCAGTCGTTCCTCGCCCACGTGGCGCGCGCCCATGGCCAGCGTCTGCCAGCCCAGCGTCCAGCGCCCGTCCAGCGGCCGCTGGTATTGCAGCTTGAGCAGGTAGCGCGGGGAGTTGTCGGGGACCAGGTCCGCCGCGTCGCGCAGGCGCTGCGCCGTCAGCGCGGCCTGCAGTCGGCCGCCATCGGCCCAGCGGTGCTCCAGGCCGGCATCGATGCCCACGGATTTCATCGGCCCATCGTTCACATAGGCCAGGCCCTGGTTGAGGCTGATCAGCCCCTTGAAGGTGGAACGGAACACCGACACTCGCAGCTGCGTACTGCGCGAGAAGGCGTGCTCGTAGACCAGCTCCTGCGAGCGAACCCGCTCCTCGGAGGGCAGCCATTCCGGTGCCTCGACGAAGTAGTTCTGCGCGAACTCCATCAGGTTGGCCACGCGGTAGGCACTGCCGTGCACCAGGCGCAGGCGGCGATCGGCGTCGATCTGCCAGGTCCAGGCCAGCCGGGGGTTGAGCTGCGCACCATCCACGCGGTCGTCACGGTCGCGGCGCAGGCCCAGGGACAGGTGATGGCCCTGGCCCAGCGTCCAGTCGTCCTGGACAAAGAGACCGTTGCCACGCCCGCCAGCGAGGAAGGTCAGCCAGGGCTCCTCGCCCCAGGGGCCGAGGAAGATCTGCTGGACCTGGTCCTGCTGCGTGTCCCAGCCGAA
Source organism: Pelomonas sp. BJYL3 (assembly GCF_027257975.1). Taxonomy (GTDB): domain Bacteria; phylum Pseudomonadota; class Gammaproteobacteria; order Burkholderiales; family Burkholderiaceae_C; genus Roseateles_B; species Roseateles_B flavus. The sequence goes on along the minus strand of NZ_JANZKX010000009.1, from coordinate 24,712 downwards.
CATGAGGCGGTGCCCTGCCCATTGCGACAGCCCCAGGCGCACGCTGGCGTTGACCCAGCGGCCATCGTTCACCGTGCGCCACACGCGCCGGCGCCCTTCCTCGTCGAGGTAGGGCTGACGGCCCTCGACGCGGGTCCGCTTGCCGGAGATGTCCAGCGAAAGGTCGACGCTCGGGCCCAGGGCGATTTCCTGGCTGAGCGCAAGCATGCTGTTGCGGTAGTAGGACTCGCGCTTGACCAGGCCCAGCTCCGGCTTGCGCCCGTCCAGCCAGACGGCGCTGCCCAGCGTGCGTTCAGTGTGCCCGCCGCGCACCGACAGGCCCCGGTGGCTGTAGCTGCCGAACAGCCGCTGCACGCGCTCGGAGTTCAGGGACTGGATGGCATCGAACTGCTCTGGCGGCACGTCATAGGCCAGGGGCAGGCGCGCCTGCTCCACGAGCGAGAGGCCCAGCATGGCCTCCTGACCTTCGCTGCCCCGTACCGCCCAGCTCATCTGCGCTTCCCGGCGGTCGCTGCTGTCCACCCTCAGGCCGACGCGCCAGCCCAGGAGCTTGTCCGCCCGCTTGGGAATCACGTTGATCACGCCCAGGAAGGCGTTGTTCCCGTAGACGGCAGAGCCGGGCCCGGGCGTGAACTCCACGCGTTCGATCCACTGGACATCGAGGTAGAACTCGGGGCCGATGAGGGCGGCATCCGTGGTGTTCTCGTTGACCCGCACGCCGTCGATCATCAGCAGCACGCGGGAGTTGAAATCGCCTGGCCGACCCAGGCCGCGGGCGCCGACGAAGCTGAAGTTCGAATTGCTGGTGATGTAGAGGCCCGGCAGGGCATCCAGCACCTCGCGCAGGCTGCGCAGGCCCAGGTTGCGGATGTCCTGCTCGGTCAGCACATAGGTCAGCGCCGAGGTCTCGGCGGTCTGCGAGAAGCGCGAGGCCGTCGAGACCTGCACGGCCTTGGGCAGTACCGTCAGGCCCTGCTTGAGCAGTTCTTCCAGGCTCGGCGGATCCTGCGCCGCAGCGCCGTCCTCGGCGCGGGCCATCCCGGCGGCGCCCAGCGCCCAGAGCAGGCCGAGGCAGCACAGCAGGGCGCTCGCCGTGCGGGGGTGGGCTGGTTCATGCGTCATGGCTGTTGACCTTGCCGGCCTGGCGGTAGGTGTTCTTGCCGGCCCGTTTGGCCGCGTACATGGCGGCGTCCGCCTGCCCGAGCAGGCCGGCGTCGTCCGAGGCATCGTCTGGAAAGCTGGCCACGCCCACCGTGGCGCCGACCTGCACGGACTGGCCGTTGATCAGGATGGGATCGCGGACCACGGCAATGAGGCGCTGGGCCAGGGTCGTCACCACACCCTCGGGCCCGAGGCCGGGCAGGATGAGGGCGAACTCGTCACCGCCCAGGCGGCACAGCACGTCGCTGCTGCGCAGCACCGCGCTCATGCGTCGCGACACCTCGACCAGCACCTGGTCGCCGGCCTCGTGACCGTGGCCGTCGTTGACGAGCTTGAAGTTGTCCAGGTCGATGAACATCAGGGACAGCGGCTCCCGGTGCTCACGGCTGTGGGCCAGCAGGCGCTGCAGCGCGGACTGGAAGTACAGGCGATTGGGCAGCCGGGTCAGGCTGTCCTCGTGCGCCAGGCGCTGGTACTGCTGACCGGCCGCCTGCTCCTCGCGCAGCTGGCGGTTCAGCTCGGTCTGCCAGGCCTCGGCCCGGCGCAGCAGCTGGTTGAAGCGCTCCGTGAGGCGCCCGACCTCGTCCGGATGATGAACCCGGGCACGGCGGCTGTAGTTCTGATCGGCCGCAACCTGCTCCGCCAGGCGGGACAGCTCCACCAGCGGCCACAGCGCGCGGCGCTGCACATAGCGAAGGGCGCGCGACGCCACCAGGATGCCCGCCGCCATCAGCAAGGCCGCCATGATGATGGCCTGCTGCAGCTGCTGGCGCAGCGCCTGCAGGCTCTCGCGGAGGTACAGCACGCCAACCCGCTCGCCCCGCAGCATGATGGGGATCCAGACGCGCAGCTGCTGGGCATCGGCCTCATGGCGTGCGGCGCTCACCTTCACGGCCTCGCTGACCAGCAGGTCCGAGTGCTGGCCGGCGGCCTCCCATTGGGCGAAGAGCTTGCCGTCCGTCATCAGCACCTGCAGCTCCAGCACGTCGTCCCGGCGGATGAAGGACTGCAGCTCGGCGCGCGCCGCATCGCGGTCCTCGAACACCAGCATGGTCGCCAGGCTGTTGGCCAGGACCTGGGCGCTGGCCTGCGACAGGCTGGCCTGGCGCGCCTGGGCCGAGAACCAGCCGGCCGTCGCGATCAGGACGAAGCACAGCAGCAGGGTGGACACCAGCACCGCCAGATTCCATCGCGTCAGACGGGCGACCAGCGAGGCTGAGCGCGGCGAGGCTGGCGCGTCGCGCAAGGCATCGCCCGCAGGCATCGTGGAAGGATTGTTCTTGGCTTGCATGCAGGTGGACAGGCACAGGCGCCGAAACGCCTGGCAGCGGCCCCTGCGTCAGCTGGCGACCAGGCCGTTGCGGATGGCGTAGACGGTCAGTTCCGAATTGTTGCTGAGCCCGAGCTTCTCCAGCACGCGGGCGCGGTAAACGCTCACCGTCTTGGGGCTCAATGTCAATTCCTCCGCAATATCGGAGAGGCGCTTTCCCGACGCAATCATCACAAGCGTCTGGAGCTCGCGGTCGGAGAGCTTCTGGTGAGCCTGCTCGGTGACGGGCGCGGTGAGGCTTTCGACCAGCATCTGCGCGATCTCGGGCGTGACGTATTTACGCCCCTGGGCCACGGTGCGCACGGCCTGCACCAGTTGCTGCGGATCGCCGCCCTTGTTGACATAGCCGAAGGCGCCGGCGCGCAGGGCGCGGATGGCGTACTGGTCTTCGGGGTACATGGAGACGATCAGCACGCGCAGGGCGCTGCCCTCGTCCTTCAGCACATGCAGTACGTCCAGGCCGCTGCGGCCCGGCATGTTGATGTCCAGGACCAGCACATCGCAGGCGGGCGGGTCGCCCAGGCCGCGCAGCAGGGTGCGCAACTCGCCGTAATCCCCGGCCTCGCCGACGACCTCGATGTCGGGCGCATCGGCCAGCGTGTCCCGGATCCCGCGGCGGATCAGGGCATGGTCGTCACAGAGAATCACTTTGATCATAGATTGCCCCACACCGAGGGGTCGTGCGCGCTGGCGTCTTCTGCCTCTTCGTCACCCTCCTGGACCTGCGCGATCGCATCGGGCTCCAGCGGTATGGTCAGGATCAGGCTGGTGCCCTTGGTGCTGCTGCTGAGGTCCACCCAGCCACCGACGGTCGCGGCCCGTTCGTGCAGACCCCGGATGCCGAAGCTGCGCGTCTTGGCCAGGTCCTGGGGCGCCATGCCGCGACCATTGTCACGCAGCTCCAGCGTCAGCACGCCGGCGTCCAGGCTCAGCTCGATGTCCACGCGACTCGCCTGCGCATGCTTGGAGACGTTGGTCAGCGCCTCCTGGGCACAGCGGTAGGCGACCAGGGGCACGCCGGCCGGCATCTGCAGCTGCTCCTGGGGCGTGCGCAGGCTGACCTGAATGCCCGTGCGGCGCTCGAAGCGCGCCGCCATCCACTGCAGAGCCGCCACCAGGCCCTGCTCCAGGATGGCAGGGCGCAGGTTGTGCATGATGCGCTGGCTGGCCTCGATCGCCTGGCTCACGGTCTCGATCGCCGAGGCCACGCGCTGCTGGACGGCCGGCTCGCTCACATGGCGAGCCAGCCAGGCCAGGTCGAACTTCAGCGCGGTCAGGGAGCCGCCGACGTCGTCGTGGATCTCCCGCGCGATGGCGGCCCGCTCCATCTCGATGCTGGTCTGCAAATGCCCCGCCAGCTCATGCAGACGCTGCTTGCTGCGGCGCAGGGCCCGGTCGGCCTCCATGCGCGCACGTTCGGATTCGCTGGCCTCGATGGCATGCAGCAGCGCCGGGGCCAGGCGGGTGAGGTTGTTCTTGAGCAGGTAGTCCGAGGCACCGGTCTTCATGGCAGCAACCGCGGTGTCTTCCCCGATCTCGCCGGAAACGAGGATGAAGGGCAGCAGCTGGTGCCGCTCCTTGAGCAGGGCCAGCACCTGCAGGCCCGAGAAGCCAGGCAGGTTGAAGTCGGAAATGATGGCGTCCCAACGCTCATCCAGGGCCGCATTGACGGCGGCCAGGCTGTCCAGGCGGCACAGCTCCACCTGCAGCCCGGCGCGGGCCAGCTCAACGGCGATCAGGTGGTGATCCAGCTCGGAATCCTCGACATGGAGGACTCGCAGCTGACGCTCGGGACTCGGCTTGGACATGGGCGGGAGTATGCCAACGCAAGGTACCCCTGCCAGGGGCATTGCCTGCTGGAAAACGACAGTCCCCCGATGACAAAAGCGCAAACAAAGGGTTAACCCTAGGGTCAATATGAGAACTATTGGCCGAAGGATGGAAATAGCCCAAGTTTGAACAACAAGTCCTGTCGACATCGCCACAAGAAATGCCGAAGATCGCGTCCATGAACACATGGCTCGGAATGGTCGATAGGGGGAGACCTCGCTCGATGCAAACGGCAGCTTCTGCAGAGACAAAACCCGTGGAGCCAAGATGCTGATGAATGACACCTCCGCCTCGGACTCGGGAATGGAATCGGGAATGCTTCCCCTCCTGGCCGCGGCAGAACTTCAGGATCACCTGATGACGGTGACCAACGATCTGGAGCGCCTGCAGCGCCTGCTGGACGACGCCGGGGAGTCGCTCTCCACCCATTTCTTCAGTGCATCCAGCATCCTGCATGGGCTGCTGCGACGCGCGGCCGAGCAGGCTGACGAAAGTGGCAGCAGCGAGTTGCACCGCGTCATGGAAGACATCGCGGGGGCCATCACCGCCCTGCAGTTCCAGGACATGGCCACGCAATTGATCGCCCACACGAGCCAGCGCCTGCGCAACTGCGCGGACCAGCTGGCCCGCGACACCTTTGGCGACGACGAAGACGGCACGACCGTCGTCGAGATCGCGCCCCTGCGCCCCAATCCCGTGACGCAGGACGAGATGGACGCGGGGTCCATTGAATTGTTCTAAGGATCGACTCGATCCAGTCGATATCAGCTAGTTACCCGGAGAGAAAGCGATGCACTCAATTCTTGCTGTAGACGATTCGGCCTCGATGCGCCAGATGGTCTCCTTCACGCTGAAGAACGCAGGATTCAACGTGGTGGAGGCGGTGGACGGGCAGGACGCCTGGGAGAAGTCCAGTACGCGCGATTTCGATCTGGTGCTGACTGATCAGAACATGCCCCGCATGGACGGCATCAGCCTGACCAAGAAGCTGCGCGACAACCCCAAGTTCAAGACCACGCCCATCCTGATCCTGACCACCGAGTCCAGCGACCAGATGAAGCAGGCTGGCCGCGCCGCCGGCGCCACCGGCTGGCTGGTCAAGCCCTTCGACCCGGCGAAGTTGATCGAAGTGATCGGCAAGGTGATCCGCTAAGGCACGAGCAACGCCAGGAGTAAAGCATGGGAGAAATGACCTCCGAAGGCGCCAGCCTCAGCGCGGGCATCGACCTGAGCCAGTTCTATCAAGTCTTCTTTGAGGAGGCGAGCGAGAACCTCGACAACATGGAACAGCTGCTGCTGAACCTGAACATCGAGACGGCTGACGACGAGGAACTGAACGCCATCTTCCGCTGCGCCCACTCCATCAAGGGTGGCGCCGCGACCTTCGGCTTCAGCGATGTCGCCGAACTGACCCACCAGATGGAGACGCTGCTGGACAAGCTGCGCCGCCACGAGCTGCAACCCACCTCCCAGATGGTGGACGTGCTGCTGCAGTCCGGTGACGCCCTGCGCGAGCAGCTGGGCCGCCATCAGGGCTCCGGCGCCGCTCCCGTGGACACCAGCGAGCTGCTGCTGAGTATCAAGACCCTGGTCGACGGCGGCACGCTGGACGGCTCGCCGGCGCCCAAGGCTGCACCGGCCGCGCCCGCCGCTGCGCCCGTGGCCGCCGCACCTGCCCCGGCCAAGCCGGCAGGCCCGGTGGCGCGCCAGCTGGAGCTGAAGGTCGGCCCGCTGAGCAATCCCGCACAGGCCGACAACCTGGTCGAGCTCTTCAAGGAGATCACCGACCTCGGCACCATCGAACCCCTGGACGGTGGCATTGCGGCCGACGGCATCCGCCGCTTCAAGGTCCTGACCACCAGCACCGACAACGACCTGCTGGACCTCTTCACCTTCCACGTCGCCCGTGAGCAGGTGCAGCTCTCGCCCCTGGGCGAAGGCTACGGCTTCCACGAGGGCGCGCCCGGCGCTCCCCCTGAGGTCAAGAAGGAAGAAGACCCGGGCTACGGCTTCTTCGACGACGCCCCCGGTGTGCCCGTCGCCGCGAGCACGGGCACCGAGGTCAAGGCCGTGGCAGAGGCCCCCAAGCCCGTGGCGGCAGCCCGTCCTGCAGCCAAGGTCGAGCCGCGCGCCGGTGGCGGCGGCATGGACCAGTCCACGCTGCGGGTCTCGGTCGAGAAGGTGGACCAGCTGATCAACCTGGTCGGCGAGTTGGTGATCACCCAGGCCATGCTGGCGCAGAACTCGCGCAATGTGGACCCGGGCCTGTACCAGCAGCTGTCCTCCGGCCTGGCCGATCTGGAACGCAACACCCGCGACCTGCAAGAGTCGGTGATGTCCATCCGCATGATTCCCATGTCGGTGGTCTTCAACCGTTTCCCCCGCATGCTGCGCGACCTGGCCGCCAAGCTGGGCAAGCGCGTCGAGCTGGTCACCCAGGGCGAGGCCACCGAGCTGGACAAGGGCCTGGTCGAGAAGATCACCGACCCGCTGACCCACCTGGTGCGCAACAGCTGCGACCACGGCATCGAGTTGCCTGCCGAACGCCTGGCCAAGGGCAAGCCCGAGCACGGCACCATCACCCTGGTGGCCTCCCACCAGGGCGGCTCCATCGTGATCGAGGTCCGTGACGACGGCCGCGGCCTGAACCGCGAGAAGCTGATCAAGAAGGCCCGCGAGAAGGGCATCGACGCGCCCGACTCCCTCACCGACCAGGAAGTCTGGGGCCTGATCTTCGCGCCGGGCTTCTCCACTGCCGAGCAGGTGACGGACGTCTCCGGCCGCGGCGTGGGCATGGACGTGGTCAAGAAGAACATCACCCAGCTGGGCGGCACCGTCGAGATCGACTCCGCCGAAGGCTACGGCATGAAGGTCTCGGTGCGCCTGCCGCTGACCCTGGCCATCATGGACGGCATGAGCGTGGGCGTGGGCGAAGAGGTCTACATCCTGCCCCTGTCCTCCGTGGTCGAGTCCTTCCAGGTCCAGGCGGACACCATCAAGACGGTGGGCGGCTCCGGTCGCGTCGTCGAGGTGCGGGACGAATTCATGCCCGTGGTTGAGCTGGAGCAAGTCTTCAACGTGCCGCGCTTCGACTTCGAGCACGTCAGCTCCATCATGGTCGTCGTCGAGGCGGAGGGCGGCCGCGTCGCCCTGCTGGTCGACGAGCTGCTGGGCCAGCAGCAGGTGGTGGTGAAGAACCTCGAAGCCAATTATCGCAAGGTCACCGACGTCTCCGGCGCCACCATCATGGGCGACGGTCGGGTGGCCCTGATCCTGGACGTGGGCAGCCTCGTCCGTCGTTCGCGTCATTGAATATTGAACGGGCCCCCACGAGGGGCTCCTGGGAGCATCTCCAATGAGCATGAGCTCGCTGTTGCGGCAGTTCAGCATCCGCCTGCGCATGATTGGCGCCATCGTGATGGTGCTGACCTTGCTGCTGACCCTGGGCAGCGTGGGTCTGTTTGGCATGAACTCCATGCGCAAGCAGTCCGACGACATCCTCCAGCGCTCGGTCAACGACTCCACGGAGCTGACCAGTTTGGTCCATGCCCTGGGTGACATGCGTCGCTTCGAAAAGGACATGATCGTCAACTACGAGAAGCCGGAGAACGTGAAGGCGCTTCGCCAGCGCTGGGAGCAGTCCCGCGACGAAGTGCTGAAGCTCGGCAAGGCCCTCCAGCACGGCTCCGACACCGGCCCGCTGAGCCGCCTGCCCGCTGTGCTCGGCGACTACGACGCAAAGGCCAAGCCCGTGCTGCAGCAGCTGGAAGCCGGCGCCTACGACAACGCCGCCGTGGCCGACCGCATGCTCGCCGGCGCCAAGGATCTGGCCACCGAAGCCGACAAGCTGGTGATGGACTACCAGGCCATCCTGCTCAAGGACTCCCGCCAGCTGCAGGAGTCGGCCGCCAAGACGCAGGGCAATGTGCTGACGGTCTTCGTGATCGTGCTGATCGCCAGCGCCGTGGTGGTCGTGCCGCTGACCCTGCTGAACATGTACAGCATCTGCAAGCCCCTGGCCGAGGCCGAGGAGCTGGCCAGCGCCATCGCCAAGGGTGACCTGACCAATGACGACCGCCCCATCGAGGGCAAGGACGAGGCCTCGCACCTGCTGCACAGCCTGCAGCTGATGCAGAAGGCCCTGCAGGACCTGGTGGGTCAGCTGCGGACCTCGGCGGACCACATCCGCACCGCATCGGTGGAGATCGCCAGCGGCAACCAGGACCTCTCCGGCCGCACCGAACAGACGGCCAGCAATCTGCAGCAGGCCGCGTCCTCCATGGTGCAGCTGACCGGCACGGTCAAGCAGACGGCGGACTCTGCCCGCACCGCCAACCAGCTGGCCAGCTCCGCCTCCTCGGCGGCAGCCAAGGGCGGTGAGGTGGTGAGCCAGGTCGTCGCCACGATGGACGAGATCAACGTCAGCTCCAAGCGTATCGGCGACATCATCGGCGTCATCGATGGCATCGCCTTCCAGACCAACATCCTGGCGCTGAACGCCGCCGTCGAGGCCGCCCGGGCCGGCGAGCAGGGCCGCGGCTTCGCCGTGGTCGCTGGCGAGGTCCGTTCGCTGGCCCAGCGCAGCGCCGGCGCGGCCCGCGAGATCAAGACCCTGATCGGCGCCAGCGTCGAACGGGTGGAGACCGGCGCCAAGCTGGTCCAGGAAGCCGGCGAGTCGATGACGGACATCGTCTCCAGCGTGCAGCGCGTGACGGACATCATCGGCGAGATCACCGCCGCGGCCAGCGAGCAGAGCGATGGCATCGGCCAGGTCAACCAGTCGGTGGTGGAGCTGGACCAGATGACGCAGCAGAACGCTGCCCTGGTCGAGCAGTCCGCTGCCGCCGCGGAAAGTCTGCGCGACCAGGCCGAGCAGCTGGCCCAGGCGGTGGGCCGCTTCAAGATCACCGGTGGCGTCGACCTGTCTGCCTCGGTCGCCAAGCCCCGCCGCACGCCAGGCCCCACGGCCGGCAGCACGTCAGCCAAGCCGCGCCCGGCAGCCACCGTTTCGGCCAGCCTGGCCGGCGGCAGCGCCGGCAGGCCCGCCTCGGCCCCGATGGTCCGCCCTGCCGCAGCAACGGCTGCGCCCGCGACGCCCAGGCCCGCGGCCGGCAAGCCGGCTGCGCCGTCCAGCGAAGGCGACTGGGAAACCTTCTGAGCCTTTGAGAACACCTGTCAACACCCAATCAACCCCTGCTGAGGTCAACATGGAAATCGTCCAACAATCGAATCAGGTCGTTCGACATGAAGGCGGCGCCGTCGCGGTGAAGAACCATGGCCCGGCCAGCGGCGAGTACCTCACCTTCCGGCTGGGTGCTGAGGAATACGGCATCGACATCCTGAAGGTCCAGGAGATCCGTTCCTACGAGCCGCCCACGCGCATCGCCAATTCGCCGGACTTCATCAAGGGCGTGGTCAATCTGCGCGGCGTGATCGTCCCCATCGTGGACCTGCGCCTGAAGCTGGGCTGCCCGACGGCCGAGTACAACAGCTTCACCGTGGTCATCGTGCTGAACGTGAAGAGCCGTGTGGTCGGCGCCGTGGTGGATTCCGTGTCCGATGTGCTGGAGCTGTCGCGCGATGCCATCCGCCCGGCCCCCGAGCTCAACGCCAGCGCGGTCGACACCAGCTTCATCACCGGCATCGGCGCCGTCAGCGACCGCATGCTGATCCTGATGGACATCGAAGGTCTCATGAGCAGTGCCGACATGGGCCTGATGGACAGCCTGACCAGCTGATGCCAGCTGGCTCACGGCAGCAGGAGAACACCCACCCTGCTGCCAGGTTTCAGAGGTGGGAGGTGCACCTCGTTTTGAGAGTTGGGAGTTTCCGGAATGTCTAGCTCATCCACCTCCATCGCGCGCCGCGTGTCCATGGTGGGCGTCACGGCCATCGCGGCCATCCTGCTGGGTACCAGCGCCATCCTCAGCGTGCTGCTGACGCGCGTCGCCAACGATCGCACGATCGCCTGGGTCGGCGACAAGACCCAGACCCTGATCGATGCCCTGGACGCCATGGACGAAGTCGCCAAGACCATGGTGAAGCAGTCCTACGGCGCCTTCCGCCAGGAGTTCGGCCCGGTGTTCCAGCTGGACGAGGCCACGGGCGATCTGCGCGACTGGGGCCCCAAGCTGAACGGCAACACCACGCAGGTCGACAAGTTCGCCGGCACCACCGGCGGCGCCGCCAGCGTGTTCGCGGCCAAGGACGGCGATTTCGTCCGCATCACCAGCTCCCTCAAGACCGCCAGCGGCGAGCGCTCCGTCGGTCAGATGCTGGGCAAGGACCACCCGGCCTTCGCCTCCATGATGCAGGGCCAGCCCTTCGCCGGTCGTGCCGTGCTCAATGGCAAGGCCTTCATGGCCTACTACGACCCCATCAAGAACGAGGCCGGCAAGGTCATCGGCATCCTGGCCATCGCCCTGGACATGGAAGGCTTCCAGAAGGCCATGGAGAAGATGGCCAAGGACTCACACTTCTTCGAGACCGGCGGCACCTACGTGGTGGCCGTGGGCAAGGACGGCAAGGGGGGGCGCTTCCTGGCCCACCCGACGGCCAAGGGCAAGGCCGTGAGCGAGCTGTCCCCCGAGATCGAGCCCTTCCTCGTCGAGCTGGGCAAGACCAGCGACGGCTACATGTCCAGCACGCCCAATGTCCTGGGCGCCAGCGGCAGCTCCTACGTCGCTGTGCTCCGCAAGAATGACGCCGCCGGCTACTGGGTCGTGTCCCAGGTGTCCAGCAGCGAGGCGCTGGCCAGCCACTGGCGCACCATGGTGCCCTTCTGGATCATGCTGGGCGGCGCCACCGCGGCGCTGGGCTACGGCCTGTTCTGGATGATGCGCAACTGGGTGGCGCGCCCCCTGCGGGATCTGCGCGACGCGGTGCAGGCCATTGCCAGCGGTGACCTGACGAAGAGCGTCGACAACGCCCGCAACGACGAGATCGGCGACCTGATCCGTGACACCGAGTCCATGCGCCAGCGCCTGGCCGACACCATCGGCACCGTGCGCCATTCCGTGGACTCCATCGGCACGGCCAGCACCGAGATTGCCACGGGCAACCAGGACCTGAGCCACCGCACCGAGCAGACGGCCTCGAACCTTCAGATCGCGGCCTCCTCGATGGAGGAGCTCACCTCCACCGTCCGCCAGACCGCCGACTCGGCCCGTACCGCCAACCAGCTGGTCGCGTCCGCCAACAGCGCCGCCGCCCGCGGTGGCCAGGTGGTGGGCCAGGTCGTGACGACCATGGACGAGATCAACAACAGCTCGCGCAAGATCAACGACATCATCGGCGTGATCGACGGCATCGCCTTCCAGACCAACATCCTGGCGCTGAACGCCGCGGTGGAAGCTGCCCGGGCCGGCGAGCAGGGCCGCGGCTTCGCCGTGGTGGCCGGAGAAGTGCGCAGCCTGGCACAACGCAGCGCCGAAGCGGCCAAGGAGATCAAGGCCCTGATCGGCGCCTCGGTGGACCGGGTCGAGGCAGGCTCCCGGCTGGTGCAGGACGCCGGCCATTCGATGCAGGACATCGTCAGCAGCGTCCAGCGAGTCTCGGACATCATTGCCGAGATCAGCGCGGCGGCTACCGAGCAGAGCGACGGCATCGGCCAGGTCAACCAGTCCGTGGTCCAGCTGGACCAGATGACGCAGCAGAATGCGGCCCTGGTCGAGGAATCCGCCGCGGCCGCGGAAAGCCTCAAGGAGCAGGCCCAGCGCCTGGTGGAGGCCGTGAGCGTGTTTCGTGTGAGCGGCACCCATACCGTGGCATCCAGCCCGGCGCCCCGGGCTGCCCCGCGCTCGCCGGCCGCATCCGCACCGTTCAAACCCAGTGCGGTGAAGCCCGCGGCCAGCGCTCCCCGCAGCCCGGCCGCAAGCAGCACCGCCGACAGCCCAGCGCCTCGGGCCGCCCCCGCGGCCAAGCCGGCTTCCGACAGTGACTGGGAGACGTTCTGACGCGCGCCGGCCGCACAGGGCCGGGCGCCAGCAGCCGGGACCGCCGAGGTGCCGGCTGCTGAATCAATCGGCAGGCCCCACAGATGGGCCGCCAGGATCCGGACCCCGTGGGGGGCGGACGAGCAAGACGACGGAGCGGCCACCGCTCCGCGATGCAGAGCCAAGAAGGAGCGACGATGTTTGACTCAATCAAGACCCGGCTCATTGCCCTGGGTATCGCGGTGGTGGTGCTGTCCCTGACAGCAGCCACCGTGGCCAATTACATGACCGTCAAGTCGCACACCAATGCGCAGCAGCTGGCCGGTCTCGACCAACTGGCGGCGGCCCGTGCCTCGGTGATCGCCCAGTGGGTCCGCAGCCAGCGCGACATCGTGACGGCCATGCAGCCCGTGGCCGATCAGGCCGAGCCCGTGCCCTTCCTCGTGCAGGCCGCCAAGTCCGGCCGCCTGGACGCGGCCTACGTGGGCTTTGCAGACAAGCGCATCTCGTTCAACGCGCCCCAGAACCTGCCCGCGGGCTATGACCCCACGGGCCGCCCCTGGTATACACAGGCCGCAGCGGCCAGTGGGCCCATCCTCACCGACCCCTACATGGACGCGGCCCGCCAGCAGCTGGTGGTGACCTTCGCCAGCGCCGTCAAGGATGGCAGCGGCACCAAGGCCGTCGTGGCCTCGGACGTGTTCCTGGAAGACGTGGTGTCCACGGTGAAGGCCATCAAGCCCACGCCCAACGGCTTCGCCTTCCTGGTCGACAAGGACGGCAAGATCATCGCCCACCCGGACAGCAAGCTCTCGCTGAAGCCGGCCAGCGCGCTGTCCCCGGCCTTGGACGGCAATGCGCTGAAGGCGGCGCAGGCGGCAGGCGGGGCCTGGGTGGAGGCGGCCATCGGTGACGGCACCTACCTGCTGCGCGGCGTGCCCATCGCTGACACCAACTGGACCCTCATCCTGGCAGCGGACAAGTCCGAGGCGCTGGCCTCGCTGAGCTCGCTGCTGCGTGCCGCCGCCGTGATTCTGATCATCATGGTGGCCCTGTCCGGCGCTGTCATCGCCGCCACCATCACCCGGGCCATGGGCGGCCTGGACCGCGTGCGCGCCGCACTGGACGAGATCAGTGCGGGCGGCGGCGACCTCACCCAGCGCCTGCCCGAGCATGGCAATGACGAGATCGCCCGCATCGCGTCCTCGTTCAACCTGTTTGCCAAGAAGATCCAGGACATCCTCATCGACGTCCGCTCGGCCAGCAACTCGATCTCCACGGCCTCCAGCGAGATTGCCGTCGGGGCCCAGGACCTCTCCCAGCGCACCGAGCAGACCGCCTCGAATCTGCAGCAGGCCGCTTCCTCCATGGAGCAGCTGACCGGCACCGTGCGCCAGACGGCGGACGCCGCGACCACGGCCAACCAGCTGGCCTCCTCGGCCAGCGACGCAGCGGCCAAGGGCGGCGACGTGGTGTCCCAGGTGGTCTCCACCATGGAGGAGATCAACACCAGCTCCAAGAAGATCAACGACATCATCGGCGTGATCGATGGCATCGCCTTCCAGACCAACATCCTGGCGCTGAACGCTGCGGTGGAAGCCGCGCGAGCCGGCGAGCAGGGCCGCGGCTTCGCCGTCGTGGCTTCGGAAGTCCGCAGCCTGGCCCAGCGCAGTGCTGAAGCGGCCAAGGAGATCAAGGCCCTGATCGGCGCCTCCGTGGACCGCGTGGAGGCGGGCTCTCGCCTCGTGCAGGCGGCCGGCTCCTCGATGACCGACATCGTCTCCAGCGTGCAGCGCGTGACCGACATCATCGGCGAGATCACCGCCGCCGCGGCAGAGCAGAGCCAAGGCATCGGCCAGGTCAACGGCGCAGTGGTCCAGCTCGACCAGATGACGCAGCAGAATGCCGCCCTGGTGGAGGAATCCGCCGCGGCCGCCGAGAGCCTCAAGGACCAGGCCCTGCGCCTGACCGAGGTGGTGTCCGTGTTCCGCCTGGGCGAGGAGGAGCGCCAGCTCAAGGCCTACACCGCCAAGCCGCGCAAGAGCATGAGTCCGGCACCGAGCGCGCCCAGCCCGGCGGCTGCCCGTCCGGCCCCGCGCCCGGCCAAGGCAACACCTGCCCCCACGCCCATGGCCAGCCCGGCGCCCAAGGCCGCCAGCCCCGCGCCCAAGGCGGAGGGCGACGACGACTGGCAGTCCTTCTGAGCCAGACCTGAGACCCCGCGCGGGTCATCAGGACAAAGCCCCCGTCGCCTTGCGGCACGGGGGCTTTTTCATGTGCGGGCCCGGGCCCGGCGATTCAGGTGATGTCCTGCAGGCGCAAGCTCTGCATAACTGGCTTCTGCAGCACGCCACGAAGGCCCCACCAGCCCGCCAGCCAGGCCAGCAGTGCGCCCGCCAGGCCACTGGCGGGGATCAGCCAGGGGTTGAGCGTCCAGCTGAACTCAAAGACTTTGGCCGCCAGCACCGCGCCGATCAGCAAGGCCGCGGCGCCGGCCAGCACGCCGGCCAGCAGCCCCAGGCCCAGCAGCTCGGCGCTCTGAACCCGGCCCAGCAGGCGCGAGCCCGCGCCCATGGCGCGCATCAGCGCGAACTCGCGCATGCGAGCCTCCCGGGTGCTGCTCACCGCCGTCAGCAGGACGATCAGCCCCACGGCCAGCGTGAAGGCGAACAGCACCTGCACCGCGGAAGCCACCTGATCCAGCACCTGCTGGACCTGATCGAGCTGGGCGCGCACATCGACGGCCGTGATGTTGGGGAAGTCACGCGCCAGCTGCTTGTCCAAGGCCTTGGCCTGCTCGGGCGCGCGGAAGGCGGTGATGTAGCTGCGCGGGAGATCCGCCATCTCGCGGCGCGGGAAGAGCACGAAGAAATTGACCCGCATGGAGGACCAGTCCAGCTTGCGGATGGTGGTGATGCGGGCCTCGACGGGCTGCCCGGCCACGTCGAAACGCAGGCGGTCGCCCAGCTTCAGGCCCAGATCCTGTGCGATGCCCTGCTCCACGCTGAGGCCGTCCTGCTCGTCGGCCACCCAGCGGCCTTCGGCCAGCTGGTTGTGCACAGGCAGGGCGTCGGAGTGGCTGAGGTTGAACTCGCGCTCCACCAGGCGCTGCGTGCGCTCCTCCTTGTACTGCTCGGGCTTGATCTCAGCGCCGTTGATGGCCACCAGCCGGCCGCGGATCATGGGGTACCAGTCGTAGCCTTTCACGCCGGCGATGTCCAGGCTGCGCCTGAAGGCCTCGCCCTGTTCGGGCTGGATGTTGATGACGAAGCGGTCCGGCGCCTCCTTTGGCGTGGCCGCTCGCCAGCTGTTGATCAGGTCGGTGCGCAGCAGCAGCAGCAACGCCAGGGCCAGCAGGCCGACGCCCAGGGCGGAGACCTGCACCACGGCGAATACCGGCCGTGCGCTGAGCTGGCGAGTGGCGAGAGCCAGCCAGCGCGGTGCGCCGGCCTGGGGCACTGAACGCCGCAGGATGCGCAACACCAGCCAGGCGACCAGTGCAAAGACGGCCAGGGCCAGCATGAAGCCGCCTGCCGTGCCCAGGCCCAGCTTCCAGTCGCCGGCCACCAGGGCCAGCAGCCCGGCAAAGCCGAGGAGGCCCGCCAGCAGCACCAGGCCCGAGGCCATGCGCACGCCGCCCAGGTCCCGCCGGATCACGCGCAGCGGTGGCACCGAGGCCAGCTGCAGCACCGGTCCCAGGCCGAATCCGAGCATCAGGCTCAGCCCCAGGCCGAGCCCGCCCACGGCCGTTGCCCAGCCGGGCGCCGGCAGGCTCACCGACATCAGCCCTGCCAGCAGCCGCACGAAGACCTCATGCAGGGCCAGGCCGCCCAGCACGCCCACGGCACTGGCCAGCAGGCCTGCCATGGCGAACTCGAGCACGTGGAGCCGCGCGATCCTCGACTGCGACTGCCCCAGCACGCGCAGCATGGCGCAGTCGTCCAGATGGCGCAGCGCGAAATCGCGCGAGGCGAGGCTGATGGCCACAGCCGCGAGCAAGGCGGCCAGCATGGCCACCAGGCGCAGGAAGAGGCTGGCGCGGTCCAGGGTCTGGCGCATCTCCGGCCGGCCTGTCTCCAGGTTCTCCAGGCGCAGGCCGCGCCAGCCCTGGCGTTCGATGAGGGCGCCCGCCTCCTTCAGGAAGCGTGCCGCGGCGTCCGGATCGGCGGCAGGGCTCAGCACGGCCATCCGGTAGGTGACGCGGCTGCTGGGCTGGACCAGGCCGGTGGCGGCGAGGTCGGCCTCGTTGAGCATCAGGCGCGGTGCAAAGCTGAGGAAGCCGGCGCCGCGGTCCGGCTCGTTGAGGATCACGCCCGCGACCTTCAGCTGGGTGTCTCCGAGCAGCAGCGTCCCCCCCGGGCTCAGGTCCAGCGCGTCGAGCACTGGGGCGTCCACCCACACCTCGCCAGGTGATGGTGCGCCAACGCGCCGGCCGTCAGTGAGCAAGACCTGACCCCGCAGCGGATAGCTGGCCGACACGGCCTTGACCGTCACCAGGCGCGTGCTCCCGCCTTCGGCGCGCGCCATGCTGGAGAAGGTGACGCTGTGCATGCGCTTGAGCTGCATCTGCTGGGCCAGCGCCTGGAGCTCGGGCGCCACCGGATGGTCCGAGGCCACCAGCGCGTCGCCGCCCAGCAGCTGCGAGGCGTCGCGCCGCAGCCCGGCCTCCATGCGCTCCGAGAGAAAGCCGACGGCCGTCACCGCGGCCACCGCCAGCACCAGTGCCAGGCTCAGCATTCGCAGCTCGCCGGCTCGCCAGTCGCGCTGCAGCTGGCGCCAGGCCAGCAGGAAGATCGAGGGCGTGCGGGGTCGTTCAGCAGGCGCAGCAGACGGGCGGCGCTCCGAGGCGGTGGAGGAATCCATGCCGCACTGTAAGGGCGGATGTCCAATGCATTTGAACCCTGCGTGCAAGTCCCCTCAGCCCTGTGCGGCGATCGCTCTGCTGCAATGCTTCCATGACCACCGCCACTGCCATCGCCCCCCTCTTCCTGTCGCACGGCTCGCCGATGACGGCGCTGGAGCCAGGTGCGGCAGGCCTGTTCATGCAGGCCCTGGGCCGCCAGCTCGTGACGAGCGCCGAGAGGCGCCCGCGGGCCATCCTGGCCCTGTCCGCACACAGCCTGGCGCGGCGCCCCACCCTGCTCGTGGCCGAACGCCAGCATGCCGTCCATGATTTCGGCGGCTTCGACCCGGCGCTGTATCAGCTGCAATACGACGCCCCTGGCGCACCAGCGCTGGCCGCAGAGCTTCAGTCGGCCTTGCCGGATCTGCTTCAAACCCATGCCATGGCCGGCCTGGACCACGGCATCTGGACGCCGCTGCGCTACATGGTGCCGCAGGCGGACATCCCCGTCCTGCCGCTGTGCTTCTCGCCCCAGGCCAGTCCGGCCGAGCTGTGGGCACTCGGGCAGGCCCTGGCGCCCTGGGCACAGCAGGGCGTCCTTATCCTGGCCAGTGGCAGCATCACCCACAACCTGCGCCGCGTCTTCCAGGGCGGGGCGGCGGTCGACGCGCCGGAAGTCGAAGAATCCAGGGCCTTCCGCCACTGGTGGGCCGAGCAGGCCCTGGCCTCGAACTGGCCCGCCTTGCTGGACTACCGCCGCCAGGCCCCGCATGCCGTGGACATGCACCCGACCGACGAGCACCTGCTCCCCTGGTTCGTGGCCGCGGGCGCCGGTGGACCGGCCTCGCCAGCCCTGCGCTTGCACGAGAGCGTGACCTACGGCTGCCTGGGCATGGACGCCTACGCCTTCGGCCCGCGGGCCTCGGCCTTGGCCGCAGACCTGACCCAGAACGGGCGCGCGCCTTGAGCCCCGCCTGAACCTGCCTATAATCCGCGCCAGCCCCACGCACCGCGCGCTGGCGCCACACCTCAGCGGGTGTAGTTCAATGGTAGAACGCTAGCTTCCCAAGCTCGATACGTGGGTTCGATTCCCATCACCCGCTCCACCCTGCCCTCCGCCTACGCGGCGCCATTCGACAAGGGCCTGTCGGCAGGCCTCCGGTGCAGTGCCTCAGCGCTGGATGTCCCCCAAGCAGAGGTACTTCACCTCAACATAGTCGTCGATGCCCTGGTGCGCGCCCTCGCGGCCCAGGCCGGACTGCTTGACGCCGCCAAAGGGCACCTCGGCCGTCGAGATCAGGCCGGTGTTGACGCCCACCATGCCGTACTCCAGGGCCTCACCGACGCGGAAGACGCGGCCGATGTCGCGGCTGTAGAAGTAGCTCGCGAGCCCGAACTCAGTGGCATTGGCTGCCTCGATGACCTCGGCCTCGGTGTCAAAGCAGAATACCGGCGCCACGGGGCCGAAGGTTTCTTCCCGGGCACAAAGCATGTCGGCCTTCACATCGGCCAGCAAGGTGGGCGCGTAGAACTGGCCGGACCCCAGGCCCTCGGCACGGTAGCCGCCGGCCAGCAGCCGCGCGCCCTTGGCCAGCGCATCGGCGACATGGCTTTCCACCTTGGCGACGGCATCCGCGTCAATCAGCGGGCCGACGTTGACGCCAGGCTCGAAGCCATTGCCGACCTTCAGCTCGACCACCTTGGCCGACAGCTTCTCCACGAAGGCGTCATAGACACCGCGCTGCACATACAGCCGGTTGGCACAGACACAGGTCTGGCCGGCATTGCGGTACTTGCTGGCCATGGCGCCTTCCACCGCCGCATCAAGATCCGCGTCGTCAAAGACGATGAAGGGTGCATTGCCCCCCAGCTCCAGCGACAGCTTCTTGACCGTAGGCGCGCACTGGCGCATCAGGATGCGGCCCACCTCGGTGGAGCCGGTGAAGGACAGGTGGCGCACCACGTCGCTCTGACACAGCACCTGGCCGATCTCGATGGAGCCCTGCGCATCGGAGGTCAGCACATTCAGCACACCGGCAGGCAGTCCGGCGCGCTGCGCCAGCTCTGCCACAGCCAGGGCCGACAGCGGCGTGGCCTCGGCCGGCTTGATCACGACGGTGCAACCCGCGGCCAGGGCGGGCGCGACCTTGCGGGTGATCATGGCGATGGGAAAGTTCCAGGGCGTGATGGCCGCGCACACGCCCATGGCCTGCTTGATGACCAGGTAGCGCTTGTTGTTGTCCGTGGTGGGGATGGTCTCGCCGTAGACACGCTTGCCTTCCTCGGCGAACCATTCCAGGAAGCTGGCGCCGTACACCACCTCGCCCCGCGCCTCGGCCAGGGGCTTGCCCTGTTCCGCCGTCATGATGCGAGCCAGATCATCCGCATGGCGCAGCATCAGCTGGTGCCAGCGCATGAGGATGGCCGCCCGCTCCTTGGCGGTCTTGCTGCGCCAGGCCGGCCAGGCCGCATTGGCCGCGGCGATGGCAGATTCGGCCTCCGCCGCACCCAGCCGGGACACCTCGGCCAGCAGCTGACCCGTGGCCGGATCGTCCACGGGGAAACGTGTCTCGCCGCCGACCCATTCGCCGTTGATCAGGCCTTGCTGGCGCAACAGGCTGGCGTCGTCCAGGGCGGCCAGGGCGGGGGTCTTGCTGTCCATTGAAAACTCCGGGAATGGGGGGGTGTGGAGACAGCACTCTACCCCGGCCGCAAAGCCACCTCGGTCAATGCAGGCCCCTATAATCAAAAATCCCCAAAAATCAAGTATTTACCGCGTCGCCGACGCCCTTGCCCCGGGCCCACGCCCGCAATGAAAGTGGCCGCATGAAAGCAGCAGACATTCGCCAGACCTTTCTGAAGTTCTTCGAATCCAAGGGACACCAGATCGTCGCCTCCAGCCCCGTGGTGCCGGGGGACGACCCCACCCTGCTGTTCACCAACGCGGGCATGAACCAGTTCAAGGACGTGTTCCTGGGCTTCGACAAGCGCGCCTACAGCCGGGCCACCACGGCCCAGAAGTGCATCCGCGCCGGCGGCAAGCACAACGATCTGGACAACGTCGGCTACACCGCGCGTCACCACACCTTCTTCGAGATGCTGGGCAACTTCAGCTTCGGTGATTACTTCAAGAAGGACGCCATCAGCTACGCCTGGGAACTGCTGACCCAGCACTTCAAGCTGCCGGCCGACAAGCTCTGGGTGACCGTCTACTCCGAGGACGACGAGGCCTACGAAATCTGGAACAAGGTGGTGGGCGTGCCCGCCGAGCGCATCGTGCGCATCGGTGACAACAAGGGCGGCCGCTACATGTCCGACAACTTCTGGATGATGGGCGACACCGGCCCCTGCGGCCCCTGCACCGAGATCTTCTTTGACCACGGCTCGGACGTCGCCGGCGGCCCTCCCGGCAGCCCCGATGAAGACGGCGACCGCTACATCGAGATCTGGAACAACGTGTTCATGCAGTTCAACCGGACCGAAGACGGCGTGATGCATCCGCTGCCCAAGCCTTCGGTGGACACGGGCATGGGCCTGGAGCGCATTGCCGCCGTGCTGCAGCACGTGCACTCCAACTACGAGATCGACACCTTCGTGGCCCTGCTGGCCGCTGCCAAGGCTGCCGTGGACGGCGCCGGCGCCGGCGATTGCGACAAGAACAGCGCTTCGCTGAAGGTCATCGCCGACCACATCCGCGCCTGCAGCTTCACCGTCGTGGACGGCGTGATCCCGGGCAACGAAGGCCGCGGCTACGTGCTGCGCCGCATCGCCCGCCGCGCCATCCGCCACGGCTACAAGCTGGGCGCCCGCACCCCCTTCTTCCACAAGATCGTGGCCGAGCTGGTTCGCCAGATGGGCGAGGCCTATCCCGAGCTGCGCCAGGCTGAAGGCCGCGTGACCGAGGTGCTGCGCCAGGAGGAAGAGCGCTTCTTCCAGACCATCGCCAACGGCATGGAAATCCTGGAAGCCGCCCTGGCCAAGGGCGACAAGCAGCTGGACGGCGACACCGCCTTCAAGCTGCATGACACCTACGGCTTCCCCGTGGACCTCACCGCCGACGTCTGCCGCGAGCGCGGTGTGACCGTGGACCAGGCCGGTTTCGACGCCGCCATGAACAAGCAGCGCGAGCAGGCTCGCGCAGCCGGCAAGTTCAAGATGGCCCAGGGCCTGGAGTACAGCGGCGCAGCCACCGCCTTCCATGGTTATGAGCACCTGGTCTGCGAGACCAGCAAGGTGACGGCCGTCTACGTGGACGGTGTGTCCGTGCAAGAGGCCAAGGCCGGGGACGATGCCGTGATCGTGCTGGATCACACCCCCTTCTACGCCGAGAGCGGTGGCCAAGTGGGCGACAGCGGCGAACTGCGCAATGCCAGCACGCGTGTGCTCGTCGAGGACACGCTCAAGATCCAGGCGGACGTCTTCGGCCACCACGGCCGCGTGATGGAGGGCTCCGTCAAGGTGGGTGACGGCTTCAAGGCCCAGGTCAACGCCGAGGCGCGCGCCAAGACCGTGCGCAACCACAGCGCCACCCACCTGATGCACAAGGCCTTGCGTGAAGTGCTGGGCGCCCATGTGCAGCAGAAGGGCTCGCTGGTCAATGCCGAGCGCACCCGCTTCGACTTCGCCCACAACGCGCCGATGACGGCCGAAGAGATCCGCAAGGTCGAAGCCATCGTCAACGCCGAGATCCTGGCCAATGCCGGCGCCAAGGCCGAGGTGATGGCTCTGGACGACGCTCAGAAGAGCGGCGCCATGATGCTGTTCGGCGAGAAGTACGGCGAGACCGTGCGCGTGCTGAGCATCGGCAGCTCCAAGGAGCTCTGCGGCGGCACCCATGTCAAGGCCACCGGTGACATCGGCCTGTTCAAGATCGTCGCGGAAGGCGGCGTGGCCGCCGGCGTGCGACGCGTGGAGGCGGTGACGGGCGACAACGCCCTCGCCTATCTGCAGTCGCTGGAAGACACCGTGAACGGCCTGGCCGGTAGCCTGAAGGCCGCCCCGGCGGAGCTGGCCCAACGCGTGGCAGGCGTTCTCGACCAGGTGCGTTCACTGGAGAAGGACCTGGCGGCTGCCAAGAGCAAGCTGGCTTCGGCCCAGGGCGATGAACTGCTGAGCCAGGCCGTGGACGTCAAGGGGCTCAAGGTGCTGGCGGCCACGCTGGTCGGGGCCGACGCCAAGACCCTCCGCGAGACCATGGACAAGCTCAAGGACAAGCTCAAGACCGCCGCCATCGTGCTGGCCGCCGTGGATGGCGACAAGGTCCAGCTGGCCGCAGGCGTCACCGCTGACAGCATTGGCAAGGTGAAGGCCGGCGAGCTGGTCAACTTCGTGGCCCAGCAGGTCGGCGGCAAGGGCGGCGGCAAGCCCGACATGGCCATGGCCGGCGGCACCGATGTGCGTGCTGTGCCTGCAGCCCTGGCCAGCGTGCAGGCTTGGGTGGCTGAGCGCCTCTGAGCACCTGTCTGATGCATCATGGGGCCTCCAACGAGGCCCCTTTTTCTTTTCATGCGCACCACTGTAGGCGGAGCGCCTGTACCGGCCATGCGCCGGCGTCTGGCGCCATCCGCCCGAGGAAACCTACTCCGTGCAAGAACGCCTGATACAGCTCCTCGCCCTGCTCCCGGTCCATGACCGGCATGCGCCAGACCGCTTGTCACCCGATCATCTGGACGGACATCTGTGTGCCGCCCTGTGCCTGCATTCCGCCGATGAGCCGGTCGCCGTTCTGGACACCTGCTGGGGCCAGGACTGGGCCGAAGCCCTCGTGGAACAGGAGCTCCTGGACGAGTTCATGGCGTGGCTGGAGGAACGGTGGCAAGCGCTGCAGGAGGCTCTCGACCCTCAGCAGCTGCAGCAGGACCCGGACGCCCTGCCCCTGGCCGAGGCCCTGCCATGGGCGATCGACCGGCTCGGCGCGGGAGCTCCTTCAGGGCAGATGCCTGCAGCGGCGCGCGCATGGGCGGAGGGCTTCCTTCGCCAGTATCAGGCCGAGGCCCGCCCTGGCGCTGACCCCGAGTTGCTGGGCGTGATTGCAGCGTTGACCATGGACGAGGGCCCTGATCTGCTCCGCTATCTTCAGGAGGCCTACGACAGGCCGCAGGACATCGAGGCGGCAGCACTCATCGATGACGCACTGTTTGCCGCTCAGGATATGCGCCGGGCTCCCCGCTGAAACCTCCCTCGCGAGCCATTCACGATGCGGGCAAGGCCGCACCCGGCATGGCCGCAACCAGACTTACAGGCGCCCCTTGCAATTGGAGGCCCCACAGGCGCAGCGCAGCCGTCCCTCGTGATGGCTCTCGCCGTAGTCGGCAGTCAGCTCCTCGCCGGGTTCGATGTCGCGGATGGCATAGAACTCAGCCCGCCCCTGGCGGATGCGCAGCACCGCGTTAGGCTGGCAGGAGTGATTGATGTAGCGCAGCGGGCCATCGGAATTGGTGGCATCGATGGCGCGGCGCTCGCTCACTTCCACCATGTGAATGCGGGCCCGGCCCTTGATACGCCGCCGAGCCTCGGCGACGGAAATCAGCTCACCGCGCATCTCGCCGATCTTGCGCCGCGCGGGAATAGGCTCGGCGGCGAAGACGCCGTGGCCATCAATGCGGGATGGCTGCACGCTCACCAGGAACTTCTCGGCTGCTCGAGGCCCAGCAGGCGCTTCCCCGCGGGGCGTGGCAGTCCGGGCAGGTTCGGCTGTGGCAATGGAAACGAGCTTGGGCATCTAGGCAGGGTCGGCAATGGCAATGCCCTGCACTGTAACGCGGTGCTGAAGGACTGTTCAGGCGCTCTTCAGGTGCAGGGCCTCGTTCCTCGGCAGGGATGAGGAAGCCTTAGCTGGGGCGACTGCCGCTACGCAGTTGGCCGGCGACCTGGGTGGGGGTCTCATCCATGCGGAGACCATCAACACTGACCTTGGGCAGTCGCTCAATCGGGCCCTGAGCAGGTCCGGCCTTGCTGCCGTTGTCCACGGAGCGCTTGCCGGTGAGAACCAGTCGGGTCAGCTTGACGACTTCGCTGGCATCCGCAGGCTGGGCAGGAGCAAAAAGGCTCACAGCCAGCAGGCATGCAGCGGCCATCACCGCACGCTTGCGGCTTACGCGTTCAGCTTGCTGCACTTGCTTCATAGATCCCACCAGCCCTGTCAGATTGTGTAGACACAGTATCTGAAGTCATGGGCGCGCCCGCCAGCCCTAAGCGACGAAGCGCCGTCCTTGAAGAGTGACCTGCGCCCACGTCGGATGAAACGCCTGGATAGCGGACGAAATGCGAGTCGCTCGCAGCTGTGACGAGCGGGGAGCGAGCGCAGGACAGGCGCCTGGTCTGGATGCGTACGCCGCGCTCGCCTTCGGATGGCGGGCCTTGATCGCCCCTCGGGGGCGCCGATAGAGCACAACGCCTACGGCATGTTTGGATAGGGCCACAGTGAGAAGCCATCTGCTCACCGAAATCTCGCCCCGGCATTGATGGACGGCTACCGGAAATATTCGGCGGAAATCCTCGCCCCAAAAGCAAAACCCCCGATCCTTTGGGGACCGGGGGTTTGGCGGGATATTAGCCTGACGATGACCTACTTTCACACGGGAATCCGCACTATCATCGGCGCTGACTCGTTTC
>NZ_JANZKX010000008.1 GCF_027257975.1 Pelomonas sp. BJYL3 | reverse complement strand
ACTGGTGGTGTTCGTGCTGGCGGCCCTGGGCCTGCTGGTGGTGCCGCTGATTGCGCAGCAGTTCGGCAACGGGCCGGTGCGGATCATTGACCTGGCGCTGCTGTACGTGATGCTGGCGCTGGGCCTGAACATCGTGGTGGGCTATGCGGGCCTGCTGGACCTGGGCTATGTGGCCTTCTATGCGGTGGGTTCCTACATGTTCGCGCTGCTGGCCAGCCCGCACCTGCTGGAGAACTTCGAGAACATCGCGGCGATGCTGCCCAATGGCATGCACTCGCCGCTGTGGGTGATCATTCCGCTGGGGGCAGGTCTTGCCGCGCTGGCGGGGGTGCTGCTGGGCTCGCCCACGCTGAAGCTGCGCGGTGACTACCTGGCCATCGTGACGCTGGGCTTCGGGGAGATCATCCGGGTGTTCCTGAACAACATGGAGTACCCGCTGAACATCACCAACGGCCCCCGCGGGATTGGCCAGATCGACGCCATCCACTTCTTCGGGCTGGACCTGGGCAAGAGCACGGAGCTGTTCGGCATCGCGCTGCCGTCGGTGACGCTGTACTACTACTTCTTCCTGGCGCTGGTGGTGGCCACGGTGATCCTGTGCTTCCGCCTGGAGCAGTCGCGCATCGGGCGTGCGTGGATGGCGATCCGCGAGGACGAGATCGCGGCCAAGGCCATGGGTCTGAACACGCGCAACCTGAAGCTGCTGGCCTTCGGCATGGGGGCGACCTTCGGTGGCGTGGCGGGCAGCATGTTCGCGGCCTTCCAGGGCTTTGTGAGCCCGGAGTCGTTCAGCCTGCAGGAGTCCGTGATGATCGTGGCGATGGTGGTGCTGGGCGGCATCGGGCACATCCCGGGCGTGATCCTCGGTGCACTGCTGCTGTCGGCGCTGCCGGAGGTGCTGCGCTATGTGGCCGGTCCGCTGCAGGACATGACGGGGGGGCGGCTGGATGCGGCCATCCTGCGTCAGCTGCTGGTGGCGCTGGCGATGATCAGCATCATGCTGCTGCGCCCGCGCGGTCTGTGGCCGAGCCCGGAGCACGGCAAGGCGGCGCCGCAGGCGGTGAAGTGAGCCAGGACAGCAGGAGCAAAGAACAATGAGCGAAGTCGTACTCAAGGTCGCCGGCGTGTCCAAGCGCTTTGGCGGTCTGCAGGCCCTCTCGGAAGTGGGCATCCAGATCAACAAGGGCCAGGTCTATGGCCTGATCGGTCCCAACGGGGCGGGCAAGACCACCTTCTTCAACGTGATCACGGGCTTGTACACGCCGGATGCGGGGACGTTCGAGCTGGGGGGCGCGCCCTACCAGCCCACGGCCGTGCACCTGGTGGCCAAGACGGGGATCGCCCGCACGTTCCAGAACATCCGCCTCTTCTCGGAGATGACGGCGCTGGAGAACGTGATGGTGGGGCGCCACGTGCGCACGCACTCGGGGCTGATCGGAGCGGTGTTCCGCACGCCGGCGTTCAAGGCCGAGGAGGCCGCGATCGCCAAGCGGGCGCAGGAGCTGCTGGACTATGTGGGCATCGGCAAGTACGCCGAATTCAAGGCACGCACGCTGTCCTACGGTGACCAGCGCCGGCTGGAGATCGCGCGCGCGCTGGCCACGGACCCCAAGCTGATCGCGCTGGACGAGCCGGCCGCGGGCATGAATGCCACCGAGAAGGTGGTGCTGCGCGAGCTGATCGACCGCATCCGCAAGGACGGCCGCACCATCCTCTTGATCGAGCACGACGTGAAGCTGGTGATGGGCCTGTGCGACCGCGTGACGGTGCTGGACTACGGCAAGCAGATCGCCGAGGGCACGCCCGCGGACGTCCAGAAGAACGAGAAGGTCATTGAAGCGTATCTGGGGACCGGCGGCCACTGACGGCCCCCAACCCCTACGCGCTACGCGCCCCCCAGGGGGCGAGCCCGGAGGCCCGGCAGAGCCCGACCCTGGAGCTCCACGCGGCAGGACCGCGTAGCGAAGCAGGCATGCAAAGAATCTGGAGTCAAAGATGACGAATGAAGTGCTGTTGAAGGTCAGCGGGCTGAAGGTGGCCTACGGCGGGATCCAGGCGGTGAAGGGTGCGGACTTTGAAGTGCGCCGCGGCGAGCTGGTGAGCCTGATCGGGGCCAATGGCGCCGGCAAGACCACCACGCTCAAGGCCATCACGGGTCTTCAGCCGGTGGCCGCGGGTGACATCGAATTCATGGGCAAGTCCATCAAGGGCCAGGGCGCCTGGGACCTGGTCAAGCAGGGCCTGGTGATGGTGCCGGAAGGCCGCGGGACCTTCACACGCATGACCATCGTGGAGAACCTCCAGATGGGCGCCTACATCCGCAACGACAAGGCACAGATCGAGGCCGACATCGACCGGATCTTCGGCATCTTCCCGCGCCTGAAGGAACGTGCCACGCAGCTGGCCGGCACCATGTCCGGCGGCGAGCAGCAGATGCTGGCCATGGGCCGCGCGCTGATGACGCAGCCCAAGGTCCTGCTGCTGGACGAGCCCAGCATGGGTCTGAGCCCCATCATGGTCGACAAGATCTTCGAGGTCGTGAACGACATCCACGGCCAGGGCGTGACCATCCTGCTCGTGGAGCAGAACGCCAGCCGCGCACTGGCCGCCGCCAACCGCGGCTACGTGATGGAGAGCGGCCTGATCACCATGACCGGCGCGGGCAAGGACCTGCTCAATGACCCGAAGGTGCGGGCGGCGTATCTCGGCGAATAAGGGCCCACCCCCTACCGCCTGCGGTGGCCCCCTCGAGGGGGCAAGCCCGTAGGCCCGGCAGAGCCGGATCCTCGGGCTTCGTGCGGGGGCCGAGTGGCTACGCCACCGGCCTTCTCGGCACGGCGGAGAGCTCTTCTTGCATGTACTAGTCGGCCAGTGGCGCAGCCATCAGGCCGCGTCGGGTCTTGCGCCCCGACTCTTCGCCAGGCTACGGAGGTTCACTGAACCTCCGCAGTCCGGGCTCAGCCCCTTGAGGGGCCCGCGATGCGGGTAGGGGTGGTCAATCAGACCGGCTTCACGAGCTTGGAGCGAGCCCAGGCATCGGCTTCGCGGCCGGGGGTGTTGCCCGAGACCTTGATGCGTTCCAGCAGCTCGGCCACGCGACCGCGGATCTCGCTGACCTCGGCCATGACCTTGGACTCTTCGCCCTCATTGCGGAACTCGCGGGCCACGCTGACGATGCCGCCGGCGTTGACCAGGTAGTCCGGCAGGTAGGTGATGCCGCGGGCCTGCAGGGCGTCGCCGTCGGCCACGGTGGCCAGCTGGTTGTTGGCGGCGCCGGCGATCAGCTTGGCCTGGATGGCGGGGATGCTCTGGGCATTCAGCACGGCACCCAGGGCGCAGGGCGCCAGCACGTCGGCCTGGACCGACAGGATCTCGTTGACGCTCACGGCGCGGGCCTTCAGCTCGGCCTGGGCGCGGGCGACCTTGTCGGCGTTGACGTCAGCCACGACCAGCTGCGCGCCGGCCTTGTGCAGGAACTCGGCCAGGTGCCAGCCCACGGCGCCCAGGCCCTGCAGGGCCACGGTCACGCCTTCCAGCGAGCTGCGGCCCAGCACGCGCTTGACGCCTTCATCGATGGAGACGAACACGCCCCAGGCGGTCTTGGGGCTGGGGTCGCCGCCGAAGGCACCTTCACGCGGGATGCCGCTCACGAACTGGGTGTGCTGCTGCACCACGCGCATGTCGGCCGTGGTGGTGCCCACGTCTTCTGCAGTGATGTAGGCGCCATTGAGCGAGGCCACGGCGCGGCCGAAGGCGGCGAAGAGGGCGGGGCGGTCGAAGTCACCGGCCGGCTTGATGATCACGGCCTTGCCGCCGCCGAAGGGCAGGTTGGCCAGGGCGTTCTTGAGGCTCATGCCTTGGGACAGGCGCAGCGCGTCGTTCAGGGCGGCCAGCTCGTTGTCGTAGGTCCAGAAGCGGCAGCCACCGAAGGCGGGGCCGCGGGCGGTGCTGTGCACGGCCAGGATGGTCTTCAGACCGGTCTGCTCGTCGGTGGCGAAGAGCACGCGCTCATGGGCGGGCTGCTCGGGCAGGCCGAAGAGGGACGAGGGGATGGAGGCCGGCGATTCGGTCAGGGCGCGGACGAGGTCAGACATGGCGTGCTTGCACTTGTGATGCGAGAGGAATGGAGCGCCACACCCGTCTGGATCAGCCCAGGCCAGGCCCTGTGGCGGCGAAGCAGCGCGGCTCGTGACCGCGCTGGGCCGAGAGTGTAGGGGGGATGGCGGCCTCGCGCCTTCGTCAAGGCACAAGCATTCGGCATGCCGTGATGCATGGCACGCATCCCTGGCAGGGCGCCAGGGCAGGGCGCTCAGACAGGGTCCTGGAAGCTGCCGCGGCGCAGGGTCACGACCAGGGTGTCGCGGTGGCCGTGCTCGGCAGCGGGCTGGATGGGCGTGGTCTCATGGATCACGCGCTCGTCGTCCAGCAGCAGCAGGGTCCAGGGCTCCTGCAGCGTGAAGCGCTCGCCGCGCGGGCCATTGGCCTCGAAGACGCGCGATTCGCCGCCCTTGATGCCCACGCGGCTCACCAGGAACACGGCCACCAGGTCCACGCCATCACGGTGCGCGCCCTCGGGCGTGGGGCGGCCGATGCCGTCGGTGGTGTCGATGCGGAACTGGTGGGTCTCGATGAACCAGGGCTGAGGGCCCTTGAGTGCATCGGCCGCGCGGGCCAGGCGCAGCAGCAGGGCCTGCCAGGCAGGCAGCGCTGCCAGGGCCGGCTGCACGGGCTCGAACCAGCGCTCCAGGCCGCCGTGCAGGGCGTTGTAGTCCAGCGGCTGCCAGTGAGCGCGGTGGGCCTGCTGGCGCAGCTGCCCGCCCTCGGCCACAAAGCTGCCATGGCGGCGGAAGCGGTAGCGGCCGCCATCGCGCAGATGGGTGTCGGGCGGGAGCTCGTCCCAGAAGGGCGTCAGGGACTGGAGGTCCTCGGCGCGCAGGCCCGCCCACAGGCAGAGGCTCTCGGGCGCAATGACGGCCGAGCCCAGCTCGCGCAGCCGGTCTTCGAACTGGGTGGCGCTGGCGTAGGGCGGCTGGAAGTGCTTCATGAGGGCAAGTATGAGGCTGCCATGCCGCCCGCCGCGGGCCGGGCGGGCGCACAGCGTGCGTGGCGCTCAGCCGCCGTGCTTGTCGGCTTCGGAGGTGAAGGCGTCGGCGTAGAACTCGTCCTTGGGCAGGCCGCCCTGGGCCGAGAAGTCGCGCTGGGCACTCTCCACCATGATGGGCGCGCCGCAGGCATAGACCTGGAAGCCGCTGAGGTCCGGCAGGTCGGCCAGCACGGCCTGGTGGACGAAGCCGGTGCGGCCGCTCCAGGCGTCCTCGGGCTTGGGCTCGGAGAGCACGGGGATATAGCGCAGCGTCGGCATGGCTGCCGCGGCCTGCTCGGCCCAGTCGTGCAGATAGAGGTCCGACTTGCTGCGGCAGCCCCAGTACAGGTGCACCGGCCGCGTCAGGCCCAGATGCTGGATGCGCTCCAGGATGGCCTTGATGGGCGCAAAGCCGGTGCCGCTGGCCAGCAGCACGATGGGCTTGTCACTGTCTTCCCGCAGGAAGAAGCTGCCGAAGGGGCCTTCCATGCGAAGGATGTCCTTCTCCTTCAGCGCGCCGAAGACGTGGTCGGTGAACTTGCCGCCGGGCATGTGGCGGATGTGCAGCTCGATGGCGGCCGGCGTACCCAGGTTGTGGGGCGCATTGGCCATGGAGTAGCTGCGGCGGGCGCCGTCGCGCAGGATGAACTCGACGTACTGGCCGGCATGGAACTGGAAGTTCTGGTTGGCGGCGAGCTGCATGCGGAGCACGGCCACGTCAGGCGCGGGCTTGTCGATGCTGATCACGCGGCTGGGCAGCTTGAGCACGGGGAACTCACCGGCGCCAGGCACCGTGCGGGCTTCCAGCACGCAGTCGGTCTGGGGCGTGGCGCAGCAGGTCAGGACCATGCCCTGCGCCTCTTCCTCGGCACTCAGGGCCTTGCTCTGGTGGGCGCCATGGATGACCCGGCCTTCCAGCAGCTTGCTCTTGCAGGACCCGCAGGCGCCGTCCTTGCAGCCATAGGGCAGGCCGACGCCCTGGCGGATGGCGGCGCCAAGCAGGGTTTCATCGCGTTCGACGGCAAATTCGCGGCCGCTGGGCTGGACGGTGATCTGGAAGTTCATGGTGGTGAGGTCCGGACGATAAAGCGGCCCGTGTCCTGCCGAGGAGTCGGCGGGGCGGGCCGTACACTGGGTCGACATTTTGCCTGAGCAGGGCCGGGCGCCGTCAGCCTGTCCTTTCGGGCCTGGCCATCCTGCACTTCGTCCATGTCCATGTCCTCCCGTTCCCAAGCTTCCGAGGCCCCGGTGCGCCTGCTGATCGTCGGCTGCGGCGACGTCGGGATGCGTGTGCTGCGCCGCCTGCCTGCCGGCTGGAAGGTCTGTGCGCTGACCTCCTCGCCGTCACGCCAGGAGGCCTTGCGGGCCGCCGGGGCGCATCCCTTGCTGGGCAATCTGGACGACGCCCGGACCCTGCGCCGCCTCGCCGGCCTGGCCACCCACGTGCTGCACCTGGCGCCGCCACAGGCCAGCGGCGCGCAGGACCTGCGGACCCGCCGCCTGCTGCAGGCGCTGCGCCGTGCGGAGCCGCCGCAGGTGCTGGTCTATGCCAGCACCACGGGCGTCTACGGCGATGCCCAGGGCGCGTGGCTCGACGAGACCGCCCCGCTGCAGCCGCGCTCCGATCGCGCACACCGCCGTGTCGATGCCGAGCAGGCCCTGCGCCGCTTCGGGCGCGAGACCGGGGCGCATGTGAGCGTGCTGCGCGTGCCGGGCATCTATGCCTGGGACCGCGAGGGCGGGCATCCGCGCGAGCGCCTGGCGCGCGGCACGCCGGTGCTGGAGGCGGCGGACGACGTCTACACCAACCACATCCACGCCGACGACCTGGCGCGGGTCTGCGTGCGCGCGCTGCTGCGGGCGCCGGCGGGGCGCTGCTTCAATGTCTGCGACGACACCCAGCTGCGCATGGGCGAGTACTTCGACCTGGCGGCCGATCTCTGCGGGCTGCCCAGGCCGCCACGCATCAGCCGGGCGCAGGCCCGGGAGCAGCTCTCGCCGATGCAGCTGAGCTTCATGGCCGAGTCGCGCCGCCTGCGCAACGACCGCCTGAAGCGCGAGCTGGGCCTGCGCCTGCGTTATGCGGAGGTACGCGAGGGCCTGCTCGCCGGCTCAGGGGAGCTCAGCGACGGCGGCCGCTGCGCCAGTTGTTGATCAGCAGCCAGGCGCCGATCATGCCGCCCAGGTGGGCGAAGTGGGCGACGCCGCTGGCGCCGCTGAGCCCCATCAGCAGTTCCAGCGCCCCGAAGAGGGCCACGAAGACTTTGGCCTTCATGGGGATGGGAGGGAACAGGGGCATGATGACCCGGTCCGGGAAGAGCATGCCAAAGCCCAGCAGCAGGCCGAACAGTGCGCCGGAGGCGCCGACGGTCGGCGCGAAAGAGCCGATGGCGAAGGTGAACAGCAGCTGCATGGCCGCCGCACTGAGCGTGGAGGCCACCAGCAGTTGCAGGTAGCGGCGTGGGCCGAAGACCAGCTCCAGCTCCGATCCGAACATCCACAGGCCCAGCATGTTGAAGAACAGGTGCATGGCGTCGCCATGCAGGAAGGCGTAGGTGACCATCTGCCAGGGCATGAAGTTGCCGCTGGAGATGGGCCACAACGCCAGCCAGGGCTTCCATTCCGGCACCAGGATGAACAGGCAGAAGAAGCCCACGCAAGCCAGCATGAAGGCCTTGGTGATGGGGGGCAGTTGGGGCATGGCGGTGTGTCAGGTCTTGCGCTGGGAGACAGAACGGCGGGCATCGGCCGTGAACGCAGCGAGTGTATGCGTCCGCGCGGCTTCCGGCCGGGGCGGCGCGGAAATGAAAAAACCACCGTGCGGTGGTTTTCTTCGCGTTCAGCAGCCATTGCGTATTTCGTGGTGCCCGGAGTCGGACTCGAACCGACACGCCTTGCGGCGGGGGATTTTGAGTCCCCTGCGTCTACCGATTTCGCCATCCGGGCCATCGGCGCTGTGCGCGAGGGGCGGATTATGACATGGCTTTGGCGGCGCCTCGGGCTTGCGCTGCCGGCGCCGGCGCGGGCAAGACCCGACCCCATCTGCCAGAGACGCCGCAATGCCCCGTGACCGCGCAGGGCGGGCGCCCTGGTGGACAATCGCCGCCATGAGCACAAAACAGTACCCGAGTCTGGAGGACGTGATCGGCAATACGCCGCTGGTGCGTCTGCAACGCATCCTGGGGCCGGAGCTGGCCGCCCGCGGCAACGTGCTGCTGGGCAAGCTGGAGGGCAACAACCCCGCCGGCTCGGTCAAGGACCGCCCGGCCATCAGCATGATCCGCCGGGCCGAGGAGCGCGGCGAGATCAAGCCAGGAGACACCCTCATCGAGGCCACCTCGGGCAACACCGGCATCGCCCTGGCCATGGCCGCCGCCATGCGCGGCTACCGCATGGTGCTGATCATGCCGGAGGACCTCTCCATCGAGCGGGCCCAGACCATGAAGGCCTTCGGCGCCGAGCTCATCCTCACGCCGCGCTCCGGCGGCATGGAATACGCCCGGGACCTGGCCGAGCAGATGCAGCGTGACGGCCGCGGCCGCGTGCTGGACCAGTTCGCCAACGAGGACAACTCGCGCATCCACTACGAGACCACCGGCCCCGAGATCTGGCGAGACACCGGCGGCGAGATCACCCACTTCGTCAGCGCCATGGGCACGACCGGCACCATCACCGGCACCTCGCGCTTCCTGAAGGAGAAGAACCCGGCGGTACGCATCGTGGGCGCCCAGCCGGCCGAAGGCTCGCGCATTCCCGGCATCCGCAAGTGGCCGGAGGCCTACATGCCCCGGATCTATCACCCCGAGCAGGTCGACGAGCTGGTGCAGGTCAGCCAGAGCGACGCCGAGGACATGGCCCGCCGCCTGGCCCGCGAGGAGGGGCTCTTCGCCGGCATCTCCGCGGCCGGTGCCTGCTGGGTGGCTCTGCAGCTGGCGCGCACGCTCAGCAACGCGACCCTGGTCTTCGTGGTCTGCGATCGGGGCGACCGCTACCTGTCCACCGGCGTCTTCCCTGCCTAGGGGCTGTGCACACAGTGAAGGCCCGGGTCTGCGCTGGGTGAACCGGCCCTAGAATCCAGTCCAGGAAAGAGACGCACATGGACATCCATAAGGAACTCGACACCCGCGGCCTTCACTGCCCCCTGCCCATCCTCAAGGCCAAGAAGGCCCTGGCGGAGATGCAGAGCGGCCAGCTGCTGAAGGTCGTGGCCACGGACCCGGGCTCCACCCGAGACTTCCAGGCCTTCGCCCGCCAGACCGGCAACGAGCTGGTGGCGCAGAGCCAGTCTGGCGAGGAGTTCGTTCACGTGCTGAAGCGGCGCTGAACCGCCCGCCTCTGCAAGAAGGCCTGCCGACTCTCGCCGAGTCCGCAGGCCTTTTGCTTGTGTCCGGCCGGGCTGGCTCAGACGTTGAGCGACTTCAGGTACTCGCGGAACCCGGGGCCCAGCTCGGGATGCGCCAGGGCCAGTTCCACATTGGCCTGCAGAAAGCCTTCCTTGGAGCCGCAGTCATAGCGCTTGCCCTCGTAACGGTAGGCAAAGACCTTCTCGCGACGCAGCAGACCGGCGATGCCGTCCGTCAGCTGGATCTCGCCACCCACGCCGCGCGGCTGGCTGGCGATCTCGAGAAAGACGCCCGGCGTGAGGATGTAGCGCCCCGCCACGCCCAGGCGCGAAGGCGCGGCCTCGGGCGCGGGCTTCTCGACGATGCGCTGGACGTCCACCAGCTTGTCGCTCACCGGGGCGCCGGCCACGATGCCGTAGCGCCGGGTGTGCTCGGCGGGGACTTCCTGCACGGCAAGGATGGAGGCGCGCCATTCGCTGAACTGCTCGACCATCTGCTTGAGCACGGGACGGCCTTCGTCGGGGCCGACCATCAGGTCGTCCGCCAGCAGCACGGCGAAGGGCTCGTTGCCCACCAGACGCTGCCCGCACAGCACCGCATGGCCGAGGCCCAGGGCCTGCGCCTGGCGGACATAGATGCACTCCATGTCATCGGGCTTGACGCTGCGCACGACGTCGAGCAGCTCCTGCTTGCCGGCCTGCTCCAGGCCGACCTCCAGCTCGAAGCTCATGTCAAAGTGATCCTCGATGGGGCGCTTGTGACGGCCGGTCACAAAGATCATCTCGCGGATGCCCGCGGCATAGGCTTCTTCGACCGCATACTGGATCAAAGGCTTGTCCACGACCGGCAGCATTTCCTTTGGCTGCGCTTTTGTTGCCGGGAGAAAACGCGTGCCGAGGCCCGCAACAGGGAAAATGGCTTTGTTGATTTGCATCTGGCGAGCTGCCTGGGACGAATGCGTGGGATTGTGGCACGGGGGGTCTGGCCCCGGCGCAATGCCATCTGGAACATGAAAAGATGAATCTGCTGGTGCTGGAACCTCTGGATGTCGAGGTGGTCGAATGGCTGGGCAAGCGGCATGCCGTGCGCGTGGCGCCGGAGCTGGCCCGGGACCCCGCCGCGCTGCGTGAAGGCCTGCAGCAGGTGCACGGTCTGATCCTGCCGCCCACCGTGGCGGTCGACCATTCCCTGCTGAAGGCCGCGCCGCGCCTGCGGGTGATCGGCCGCGTGAGCGCCGGCATCGAGACGGTGGACATCGAGGCCTGCCGCATGCACGAGGTCGAACTCGTGCGTTCCGGCGCGGCCACGGCGCAGGCCGAGGCCGAGTACATGCTGGGCGCGGCGCTGAACATGCTGCGCCGGGTGCCGGTCTACGGCGCCGATGGCCTGCTGGTAGGGCGCGAGCTGGGGCAGTCCACCGTGGGCCTGCTGGGCCTGACTCCGGCCTCGCGCGTGCTGGCCCAGATCCTGCCGGCCTTCGGCGCCAAGGTCCTGGGCTACGACCCCTCTCTGCACGAGAGCGAGGACCTCTGGAAGCAATGGAACATCCCGCCCGTGGCCCTGCGCGCCCTGATGGAGCAGAGCGACGTGCTCTGCGTGCAGCTGCCCTTCTACCCGCGCTACAAGGGCCTGCTGGGCCACCGCGTGCTGGGCCATGCCAAGGCCAACCAGGTGGTGGTGGCGCTCACCCACTGCGCCATGTTCGACGACGTGGCCCTGGCCGGCGCCATGCGCAGCGGCCGCATCCTCGCGGCCTGGATGGACAGCGTGGAGCCGGGCTGGCTGGAGCCCGACCGGCCCCTGCATGGCATGCCCAATCTGCAGATCACGCCGCGGGTGGCCAGCACCACGCGGGAGTCGCGCGTGCGGGCCGCCTGGGCGGTGGCGCGGCGCATGGACGAGTTGCTGACGGCGGAGTCCCGCGTGCAGGCCTGATGCCGGCCCCGGCGCTCAAAGCTGCGACAGCGCGCCATGCGCGGAGGCGATCGCGCCCTCCATCCAGCCCGACATATGCGACAGATAGTCCCCCGCGAAGAGGAAGGGGCCGTCCGGTTGCTGCAGCAGGCTCGAGGGCTCCGACATCGACCAGCCCCCCTCGAAGTAGGCCGCCCGGCTCCACGAGCGGCTGATGCCGGCGCTCACCATGCGGCGGTAGCCGGGGTGGATCTTCTCCCCCTGCTCCTGGGCCAGCCGGATGCGCTCCGCGGCGGGCAGGTCGCCGAAGCGGTCGCCGGGAAAGGCGCCGACATGGTAGGCCCCCACCAGGATGCCCTGGGCGCTGCCCACGGCATGCGAGGGGTACCACAGCATGGTGATGTCCTCGTCGGTGTAGGAGACGCCGCCGTAGATGCCGTCCCGTGTCTCCCAGAAGCGCTCCGACTGGAAGGCGACCTTGGCCGGGCGTGACATCTGGTGTGACAGCAGGGCGGTCCGCACGCCCGGGGAGAAGTCCCGGCCCCAGCGCGAGGCCAGCAGGGGCGAGGTGGCGACGATGACCCGGTCGAAGGGCATCGCCGCGGCCTGCCCGTTGCGCGTGAAGCGGACCAGCGCGCCCGTGCCTCGGCGTTCCAGGGCGGTGACGGGGCAGTTCAGAAGCACGCGGTCGGCGACCTGCTGGTACAGCGCCTGGCTGATGTGGTCCATGCCATGGCGCGGCTGCATCATGCTGGCCTGCTGGTCCAGGTATTCGCCCAGGTGCAGCTTGTACTGCGAGAAGAAGTCCATGCGGGCCAGCTCCCGCAGCTCCAGCGGCGACAGGGGCGTGGCCGGGTGCATGGGGTCGCTGCCCTCGCTCACGCCGCCGCGCGAGCTGCCCGTGAAGCGCAGGTCGCTGCCGAGGTCGCCGAACTGGGCCAGCAGGGCCAGCACGCCCGGGATTTCGGCCGGCGGAATCACGCCCTGGCTGCTGCCTGCGGCCAGGTTCTTGGCCAGCAGCTCGGCAATGCCGCCGCGCAGGCTGGCCTGGAACTGCCGCAGGCGCAGAGGGCCGCGCTGCGCCAGCGCCGCGACCCGGAAGTAGCCCGCCTTGTTCTCGTTGATGATCAGCTCGAGCTCCACCGACAGCTCGCGGCAGTAGTGCAGCACGCGCGAGTGCCCCTGCGAGATGCGCGCCGGGCCGCTGTTGAAGTAGAGGTCGCGGTCCCGCTGGAAGCGGCAGTACTGGCTCTCGCCCTGCTCCTGGATCCAGCTGTCGGCACGCAGGGTTTCGATGCGGCCGCCGGGGCGGCCCGTCGCTTCGAAGACGATGGGTTGCAGGCCCTGGCGGCGCAGCTCGTAGGCCGCCACGAGCCCCGCGATGCCCGCGCCGATGATGGCCACGGAGGGGGCGGCGGGGGCGCGGCGCAGGCGCGAGCGCCAGTGGCTCCGCAACTCGGTCAGCGAGTGGCGGCGGCTCTCGGCCTGCGCGAGGCTCTGGGCGGACAGCAGGGATCCGAAGGCCGCGGTGGCGCCTGCGGCCATCAGGAGACGGCGTCTTGTGTGGTTCATGGCTCGTGATGAAAGGGAAGGGAAGCCGGCGCAGCCCGAACGCCGCGGCGGGCGCTGACCGCGAGCGGCGGGGGCAGGCTCAGTGGACGAAGAATCCGTCGGCGCACATCTCCTGAAGGCTGCGCCGGAACGCCTTCACGACCTCCTCCAGGTCGGCCATGGTGTGTGCCGTGCTGATCATGAAGGAGTGCAGTTCGGGGATGTAGACGCCGTACTTGCGCATGTAATAGGCCAGCGCGATATTGGCCTTGAAGTTGCTGCCGGCCTGCTTCTTGCGGTAGAGCTTGGAGGTGCGGTGGCTGAAGGTCAGCGAGAAGATGCTGTGCCGGCCCTCGATGAAGAAGTCGATGTCGAGCTCCTTCGCGATGGCACGCATCTGGGCGGCCAGCCAGTCGGTGTGCGCGTTGAGGCGTTCGTAGAGGCTGCGGTTGCCGTTGAGCTGGTCCAGCGCCGCGATGCCGGCCTGGCAGGTGAGGGAGTTGCCGCTCATCGTCCCGCCGACGAAGGCCTTGTTGTCGTAGTCGAAGAAGGGGTCCTGCGAGCTGCGCGCCACGTCCACGATGTCCGCCCGTCCGACTACGGCGCCGCAGGGCAGCCCGCCGCCGATGATCTTGCCCAGCGTGGTGAGGTCCGGCCGGACGCCCGCCAGCGTCTGGGCGCCGCCGTAGGTCACGCGGAAGCCGGTGACGACCTCGTCAAAGATCAGCACGATGCCGAGCTCGGTGCACAGGCTGCGCAGGCGCCTGAGGAACTCGACGTCGCACTTGGCGATCGAGGAGGGCATGGGCTCGCAGATGCAGCAGGCCAGCTCATCGGCATGCTCGCGCAGGCGTTCCAGGCCGTCCGGGTCCCCGTACTGCAGGACCAGGGTCTGGTCGACGGTGCCGGCATCGGTGCCCTGCGAACCGCTGACCGGGTGGGGCTGGGTGGCGTCCCCGCGGAAGCGGAACCAGGAACTGACCATGCCCTGGTCGGACCAGCCGTGGTAGTGGCCTTCGAACTTGGCGACCCGCGTCTTGCGGCTGTAGGCGCGGGAGAGGCGGATCGCCTTCAGGCAGGCTTCGGTGCCGGAGTTGCACAGCACGGCCTTGCCGTCCGGATGGAAGGCCTCCACCAGGCGGCGGGCGAGGTCCAGCTCGGCGCGATTGCCGATGGCGTTCACCAAGCCGTCCTGCACGCCCTGCATCAGGGCCGCCTGCACGGCCGGATGCTTGTAGCCGAGGATGTGGGGCCCATAGCCTCCCGAGAGGTCCACGAAGCGGTTGCCGTCCACGTCAAAGAGGTGCCCGCCCTCGGCCTTGTCCACGAAGATCGGATAGGCGCTGGGGAAGAAGTAGCGATGGATATGGGTGGGCGCCACGAGGTACTGGTTGGCCTGGTCGCGCAGGGACAGCGAGCCGGGCAGCAGCTGCGAGAAGTGCTGGTCGAAGCAGGACTTCACGGCCTCGCTCATGTAGGGCGAGTAGCGGTCGGTGAAGACACGGGCATTGGCCCAGATGTCGATGGCGGGGTCGATCATCGACGCGAAGCCCTCCACGCTCAGGAACACCAGCTCGACCTTGGTGAAGGTGGTCGTGTACTTGGCGCCGAAGCGCTTCAGGACTTCATTGACGTCCTTGAAGTAGCTCACCGTTGACCACTGGTTGTGGCATTCGTCGAAGTGGTGTTGCAGCACGCGCGTGATCTGAGCCTCGTAGTCGGCCCAGCGTGCCTGGACCTCCTGCTTGTCCTCGACGAAGTGATGGGTGAAGCGCTGCGCGGCCAGCGCCCACTCCTTGCGGGTGCAGGCGTAGTAGAAGGAGGACAGGCCCCACTTCTCGTCCTCGCTGAGGGCCACGGTGATGCCGTAGTCCAGCAGGATCAGACGCCCCTCCTCGTCGAAGAAGACATTGCCGGGGTGCGGGTCGCCATGGCAGAAGCCGTGCATGTAGAGCATGGTGTAGATGCTGTCCTGCAGCCGGCGCGCGAGCTGTTTGCGGTCGATGGGCGCGCGCTCGACGGCACGGCCGGGGATGCCCCGCATGAACTGCATCACGAGCACCTCCGGACCGCTGAACTCCGGATAGACCTCCGGCACGACCACGAAGCGGTGCCCCTGGAAATTGCTGCGCACCAGCTCCTGGGCCTGCGCCTCCTGGCGCAGGTCGGCCTGCCGGAGCAGCAGCACCGACAGCTCGGTCATGCGGCGCTTCAGGCTCAGCTGCCGCGCGGCGGGACTGCAGCGCTGCAGCAGGGTGGCCAGGATCGTCATCAGGCGCAGGCTGCTCTCCAGCTGCCCCCGCACGCCGGCCCGGACCAGTTTCACCGCCACCTCGCGTCCGTCCTTCAGGCGCGCCTGGTGGACCTGCGCGATCGAGGCGCTGGCGACGGGCACGGGATCGAAGGCGGCGAAGACCTCCTCGACAGGCCTGTCCAGGGCCGCACGCAGCCGGTCCATGGAGGCCGCGGCGGGCATGGGGGGTACATCGTCCTGCAGCCTGCTGAGCTGCTCGACCCAGGCCGCGGGAATGAGGTCGGCCCGCGTGGCGAGCAGCTGGCCGAACTTGATGTAGATCGGGCCCATGCGGACCAGGAAGGCATGCAGGAGGCGGGCCTGGAGGAGCCGCCTGTCCTGCCCGGGGCGGGTGAGGCGCTGGAATCCATAGGCCACGAGGTACAGGCTGCCGACGAACAGCAGGTGCAGGGCATGAAGCAGAGGCATGGGTGAAGGCGTTGGACGTGTCAGGGGGCGATCGGCGGGGCCGATCGCGACATCGGGGACGTGCCGGCCCACGGCCGGCTCGGCGCGCTACATCACGAAGCTGAAGGCGCCATAGGACATGCCGGCGCTTCCCACCCAGCCGATGAGCCGATCGCCCGGCTCGATGCGGCCTTCCGCGGCAGCCAGGGCGATGGCCCCGGGCACCGAGGCCGAGACGATGTTCCCGGTGCGCGGGAAGATGGAATACAGCAGCGGGCCCAGCCCGGCCGCATCGGCGAAGTTCTGCCAGTCGCGGTGGGAGGAGGCGTGCGTGAACAGGGCCTTGGCGCTGTCCAGCGGGACGCTGCGACCCAGGCGCTGCATGACGTTCAGGATGTGCGGTCGTCCGTGCTCGACCAGCTGGGCGCCGTAGGACGTGAAGCGGCCGCAGCCGTTCTTCGCGATGCGCTCCGAGGGCAGGGCGTACTGATCGTAGGCGTGGAGGGGGATGTTGCAGAGGTCCGCCAGGTCCGGGCGCGATTCGAACTCGAACTGCCAGGGCGATTCGCTGCGGCCGTGCAGGCCGTCCTCGCAGACGATGGTGGCGCTGGCCGCCTCGCCCAGCGTGAAGGCGGGGAAGGTCCACTCGACGGACTCCGGCGAGCGCAGGTCGAAGAGCGCCGGATGGATGGCCCCGCCCTTGACCATGTTGAACTCGGCGTTCACCACCATGATGCGGCGGTAGCTGCCGGCGCGCAGCAGGGTCTGGCTGAGGTGCATGGCCCGCGTCCAGCTCATGCAGGCGTCGATCAGGTCGAAGCACTCGACGCCGTCCATGCCCAGCGCATTGGCCGCGTGGTAGGCGCCGCCGGGCTCGATGAAGCCGCGGCCGATGCCGACGTAGATCAGCAGGTCGATGTCCTGCGGGCGCAGCCCGGCTGAGTCCAGCGCCTGCTGGCCGGCCTGGCGCAGCAGGGCGATCGGGGTCTCGCCTTCGGCCAGCCAGCGGCGTTCCTTCGAGCCGGCGAAGCTCAGGAAGAACTCGACGGCCTTGAGCGCCTGCTCGAGCCGGCCCTCGTTGTCGCGGGCGCTGTAGTCGCGGATGAGGGAGAGGATGTCGCTGTTGCTCACCACCTGGCCGGGCAGGGCGAGCGCGATGGATTCAAGTTTCATGGGGTGTCTCGGGTGAGGGGGTCAGGCGGCCGGGGCGCCGCAGAGGCTGTGCTGGGCCAGCTGAGAGGCCAGCGCATCCAGGCTCGGGGCCTCCCAGGTCCATTCGGAGGGCACCGGCTTCTGCACGAAGGTCTCCAGGTCGCCATGCAGGCGGAACATGTCCATCGAGCTCAGGCCCAGGCTGGACAGCGGGCTTTCTCCGGCCGCCGCGTCCGGCGTGCGCTTCAGCTCGCGCGCAACCCAGTCCTTGATGAAATTGACGATGGAGCACTGGATGACGTGCTGCATGGTCGGCGCCGCCAGTGCCCCGGCGGCAGGGGCCGGCGCGGGTGCTGTGGGCGCGGTGGGCGGCTCGGCAGGCGCCAGGCGCTGGCGGGCCACGGTGCGCAGGCTGCCCTCGAGGTACTCGGCGCGGCAGCGGCTGCGCTGGATCTTGCCGCTGGTCGTCTTGGCGATGACCCCCGGCTTCAGGAGCAGGATCTCCGTGGCGGGAATGCCGTGGCGCGACACCACGGCCGCCTGGATCGCGCGCATCACCTCGTCATAGTCGATGTCATCGGCGAAATAGCGCTTTCGTTCAGCGGCAATGATGAGCTGATCGAAGCCGTTCTCCTGCACGCTGAAGCAGGCGGTATAGCCCTCGCGGACCAGGGGATGGGCCCGCTCCACGGTCAGCTCGATGTCCTGCGGATAGTGGTTGGATCCCCGCACGATGATCACGTCCTTTGAGCGACCCGCGATGAAGAGCTCGCCCTCGTGCAGGAAGCCGAGGTCGCCCGTGCGCAGGTAGCGGCGTTGCGCCTCGCCGTCGATGGCGGCCTGGAACACCTCGCTGCTGTCCTGCGGCCGGGCCCAGTAGCCCAGGCCCACCGCCGGTCCGCTGACCCAGATCTCGCCCAGCGTGTTCTCGCCCTGACGGGCCCGGGTGACTGGGTCGACGATGGCCACCTCCACGCCGTCGGCGCAGCGGCCATTGCTGACGAGCGCCAGCGCCTTGGGGTCGGTGTCCAGACAGGGCAGGATCTCGTTGCGGCTGAAGGCCTCGCTGTTGAACCACATGATGCGCGGCCCCCAGGGGCTCTTGTGGGCCGTGACCACCAGCGTCGCTTCGGCCAGGCCGTAGGAGGGCCGGTGCATCTCCAGCGTTGCGCCACGGACGGCGAAGCGGTCGTCAAAGGCCAGGATGGAGTCGGCGCGCACGGGCTCCGCACCATTGACCGCCACGCGCCAGGAGGACAGGTCCAGCGAGGCCAGGTCAGCCTCGGTGACATGCCGGGCGCAGTGCATGTAGGCGAAGTCCGGCGCTGCGCTGTGGCTGGCCTTGAAGTCGCTGATGGCCTGCAGCCAGCGCTGGGGCCGCTGCATGAATACCGCCGGCGCCATCAGCACGCTGCGCATGCCCAGGTAGACGGGATGGAGGATGGAGAACACCTGGCCCAGGTCATGGAAGTGCGGCAGCCAGGAC
The DNA here is from genome assembly GCF_027257975.1 of Pelomonas sp. BJYL3. Taxonomy (GTDB): domain Bacteria; phylum Pseudomonadota; class Gammaproteobacteria; order Burkholderiales; family Burkholderiaceae_C; genus Roseateles_B; species Roseateles_B flavus. The sequence continues at coordinate 143,764 of NZ_JANZKX010000008.1, read as the reverse complement.
ACGAGCACGCTGTCCGGCGTGGTGTCCCACAGCTGCTGCAGTTCCCGCGAATGGGCCAGCGTGAGGCGGTGGCTGAGCATCACGCCCTTGGGGGTGGAGGTGGAGCCGGAGGTGTATTGCAGATAGGCCAGGTCGTCGGGGCCGACGGCGGGCGGGCTCCAGGGGGCCGCGGGCGGCTCGCGCAGGCAGTCCGTGGCCAGCCAGGGCAGCTGCTTCACGCCGGCGGGCCGCGTGGCGGCGCGCTCGGCCATGCGTTCGCAGTAGAGCTGGGTACTCAGGGCCAGGGCGGCCTGGCAGTCGGCGGCGATGGCATCGATCAGCTCCAGCTTGCGTTCGTTCTGCGGCGAGTAGAGCGGCACGGCCACGACGCCCGCCAACATGCAGGCGTAGAAGGCCTCCACGTAGTCGAGGCCGGGTGCATACAGCAGCAGCACGCGGTCCTGCGGCCGGGTGTGCTGCTGCAGATGGCGGGCCAGCAGCTCGGCCCGCTCCAGCAGGGCCGCGAAGGTGAGCTGCTGATCGACCTCGCCGGCCTCGTCGAGATTGGCGAAGGCCAGCTTGTCCGGGAAGTTCCGGGCCTTGTCCAGTAGTGCATCGATCCAGGTGTTCATGGGAGTTCCTCGGGGCAGGAAATGGGGAAATGCGAAAGGCGTCCGGGACTCAGGGAATGTGGAGTTCCTGGCCCTTGAAGTAGCTGTCCAGCGGCTCGTCCATGACCCAGCGCCCGGGCGGATGGAAGGCCAGGGCACGGCAGACCCGCAGCAGGTACTGGACGTCGGGGCTGACCAGGTACTGCATGCCGCCGAGCTGCTCGGCCGCGTCCGCCGCGACCTGCGCAATCACCCGCTGGGCCTCGTAGCGGGCGGCCAGGGCGCTGACGACGGCATGGGCGTCGCGCTCGCCGGTGTCGATGCGCCAGGCGACGGCCTCCAGCGACAGCATGGTGGCCTGGAGCTGTCCGGCCAGCTGGGCGCGCACCGCGGCAGAGCCGCGCTGGTGCAGGTACAGCCGCTCGACCAGCGCCGAGGCCGCGCCCAGGTAGGAGGCCGAGACGAAGATCTCGAACCACAGGAAGGCGGCGGACAGCTCCTGGGTGAGGGTCAGCTCCTCGCCGAAGTAGGACACGTACTCATGCGGGACGCTCACCTCGCGCAGCCGCACCTCCTGGTTCTCTGCCGCATCCAGGAAGCCGGGCTCTGCGAAGGGCAGGCGTTCGATGCCGTCCAGATGCGCCGGCACGGTGACGAGGGCGAAGCGCCGCCGGCCGTCCTCCTGCGGCACCAGCACGCTCGCGGTGAAGAGGTCCATGGAGCGGGCCAGGCTGCAGGGCTTCTTGCTGCCGTTGAGGACCAGCCCGTCCGCCTTCACCCGCACCTCGATGCCGGGCGACTGGATGCTGGTGGCCGGCCGCCCTTCAGCGAAGCCCGAGGCGACCAGCAGGCGGTCCCGGGCGATCATCTGGAGCAGGTCCTGCGTGGCTTCGCAGGGCGGAATCGCGGCCACGGTGCAGGTGTGCATATTGGTGGCCAGCGCCAGGGACGGCGAGCGGCTGCCCAGGGCGCGCTGGACGCGCAGCACCTCCAGGGCCCGCAGCTCGTGGCCACCCAGCGCACGGGGGATCAGCATGCCGGCGCCCCCGGCGGCCTTGAACCAGGCCAGCACCGGCGACTCGGCCCCTTCCAGCTGCTGCAGCGGGCAGGCCGCCAGCCGGGCATCCAGCCCCGGCATGACCCGCTCCAGGACCTCGCGTTCCTTGCTCAGAATATGTGTGTGCATCTGTCCCTCTCCTGTACGGACGGTTTTTTTCAATCCAGACCTTGTACGGTGGCAATTTCAAATTGATACGAAAAAGCCCGGTCATCCCGATTGAGCTTGTTGCAAAGTTCGTTGTCACGGGCCAGCAGGCCCTGCAGGGGCTGGGGTATCTTGTGGCGTGCGATGAAATTCCGGTAGCACAGCCGGCCCTGGCTTCGCCCGATGCGCGGAATATGCGAGAGCAGTTCCATGAAGCGGGTTTTCGAGATGCAGCTGCTGATATCTGACAGCGAGAACTTGCTGAAGGCGGATTCCGGTGCCTGTTTGACGAATTCGACAATATCCTGGTGGATGATCTGGATTTTCGTGTCCGCAGCCTTGATTTGCCGGACCACGTCTTCCTGCAGAAAGTGGGGCAGCGCGCGCCGGCTCAGGTAGCGGCCGTTCAGCATGAGGCTCAGCCAGTCGCTGTCCCTGGCCAGATGCGTGCTGAAGGTATGGTCCAGGGTTTCGAGCATGTAGTCGCCCAGATTCCCGATTTCCACCTCGACCTCGTAGTCCGGGTTGTTGAGCACGGTGGTCAGCAGGGCCTTGTTGAATCCCTTTCTGACCAGGAAGGTGAAGAAGGGGCCGCGGATCTTCTCGAAGTAGATGCGTCGCTGATGCTCCAGGGACTCCGTGGCGAAGATCTCCCGCAGCGCACGTCCGTAGAGCAGGTGCAGGAAGGGCGACAGGATGCGGATGTAGAACTTCTCATGCCGGCCGCGAAAGAGCACGCCGGCTTCCACGTCCCGCGCATAATGCGAAAAATAGCGGCGCGCGGCCGGGCTGAGGTGTTTCTCCAGGCTCCGGTAGTCCGCCATGCGGGCATTGAGCGCTGGCTCAACGCCCAGGAATCCCAGCAGCCGCTCATAGTCAAGATGGCGGATGGCGGCGAGTTTCAGTTCAAGCAGATAGTTCTGCCCCGCGGCATAGTCGATGGACGTGATGCTGCGGGGATTCCTGGAAATGAGGCTCAAGGTCCGGCAGGCACTGCCTGTGACACAAAGAACATCGTCCCCTGAATGGACGGCCAATGCCGAGAGTTCGGATTCCGCGTCTTCGTCGCAGGTGCTGTAGAGGATCCAGTCCTCGACGTCTTGCTGTTTTTCAATACTCATGAGATCCCTTTGTCCTGGATTTCCTGGAGCCGGTTGAATATCTGGCGCGGGTAGGCTGGAAATTTGCAAATTCCGTCTGCGGCAGATTGGCTTGAATACTAGTGAGCGATGTGCGGGCGCAGCAATTCCCTCCCAGGGAATTGGCGGTCCCTCACTTTTCCTGGATAAACGGGAGCCATCCGGCCGGGCCTTCCCGGACCTGCGAATCACGCAGCCGGACATGTGAATATTTCTTGAACAAACCTTGATGGGAATATGAAAAAGAGCAGCCTCTATCTCCTCCTTCTGGTCTTGGGAGCCGCCCTCCCGCTGGCCTTCTTCATTCCGTTCGTCGCCGAGCAGGGCCTCGATGTGCCGCTGTTCCTGGCGCAGCTGTTCGCCAACCGGATCAGCGGCTTCTTCGCCATGGACGTGCTGGTGTCCGGCGTGGTGACCATCGTCTTCATCCTGATGGAGTCGCGGCGCCTGGCGCTGGCGTCGGGGCCCTGGTGCCTGCTGGGGCTGGTCGTCGGTGTCTCGCTCGCCCTGCCGCTGTTCCTGTGGGTCAGGCAGCGGCATCTGGAGGCGGCGCCGGGCCGGGAGGGCCCCGCCCGGGCCCTGCGCGTGGGCGCCTGAAGTCCTGCTGGCCAGCTGTCCCTTGAGGCAGGCCGTCCGGCCCATGTCTGCCGGGCCCAAAGCCCGCCTGCTGCCCGTCAGAAAGGCGCCAAGATGATGTGTTATGTTCGCGGCCTTATGAGGGATTCCTGGAATCTGACGTCGATTCCCGGGCGCGCTGCATAAGCGGGGCTCTTCAGCCTCCGACCGGCCCGACAGAGGCTGTGCGGCACAGCGCGTCCATCGGGTGGCTGCGGGCTGTGCCGCGAACGCTGCCAGACGTCTTCAGCCACGCCCGGCACCGCCGCGGCGGGCTCGGGGCGCTGCTGGCGTGGCGTCGGGCGCGTCAGCCTGTGGTGCGCGCTACCGGGTGCCCGGTGGCGCAAGACAGCAGCGTTCCTTCACACGAAGTACGCATGGATAGGGAGGGCAGGATGGACAACTTCGGAGATCAGCTGCGGTTCTGGCGGACCTTGCGGGGCTACAGCCAGATGAGACTGGCCCATGAGCTGGGGATGTCGTCCCGCAACCTGTCATTCCTGGAGACGGGCCGCTCGAGGCCCACGCGCCCGACGGTCATGCAGCTGGTGCGCTTTCTCAACATCCCTTGCCGGGCCCGCGACCAGCTGATGGCCCTGGCAGGCCTGAAGCCCGAGGTGGCCCGCAGCGCGGACAGCAGCAATCTGGAGCCCTTCTACAGCGCGGTCAAGGTCATGCTGTCCAAGCACAACCCCTATCCGGCGCTGGTGTTGAACCGCTGGTGGGACCTGGTGGACGCGAATGCCGTGGCCCGGCGCCTGCTGGGCAGCGTCTCACCGGGAGACAACCTCGTGCAGCAATGCCTGCTCAACGCGGACTGGATGCGTGCCGTGCTGAATCCGGAGGAGGTCCAGTGGAGCGTCTACCGCGAGCTGCATCACGACCTCATGAGCTTCCATGACGAGCGCTTCATGCAGATCTACGCCGACGTGGAGCGGCTGGTGGCCGGCAAGCAGGAGCAGGGGCCCGACAGCAATCCCGCCGTTCGCTTCTGCCTGATGCTGGAGGGGCAGCCGCGCAGCTTCACCAGCATGGTGACCCGTTTCCGGGCCCCCAGTGACACGCGCATCGCCGAGCTGAAGGTCGAGCTGTTCTTCCCGACCGATGCCGCGACGGAGGACTATCTCCAGCGGCTCTATGCGGAGCTGGTGGCCTCGGACCCGGCGCCCGGCCTGGAGCTCTCGCAGGGCAGCGCTGCCTGGGCGCTGGCGGCGGCCTGAGGGCCTGACGGGCCGGTGAGCCCGCCGAGGAGGGCTGCCCGGGTCCCATCCCGGGCGCAGCCCGCTCGCTCAGCCGAGGCGGGCCGCCTGTGCCTTCAGCCGCTCCAGCGTGGCGCTGAACTCGGCCACGCGCTGGCGCTCCTGCGCCACCACGGCCTCAGGGGCGCGGGCGACGAAGCTCTCGTTGGACAGCTTGGCGTTGGCCTTGGTGATCTCGCCGTCCAGGCGGGCGATCTCCTTGCCCAGGCGGGCGCGTTCGGCCTCGACGTCGATCTCCACCTTCAGCGCCAGGCGGGCCTCGCCATGCACCAGCACGGGCAGCGCGGCGGCGGCCTGCTCGAAGGTGGCGTCATCCACCAGCTGCACCTCGGCCAGCTTGGCCAGGGTCCTGATCAGCGGGGCGGCTTCGGCGATGAAGCCCTGGCCGCCAGCTACCAGCAGGGGCACGCGCTCGGCGGGCGAGAGGCCCATCTCGCTGCGCAGGCTGCGGCAGGTGCCCACCACGGCCTTGAGCTGATCCACCCAGGCGATGGCCGCCGGGTCGATCTTCTCGGGCTGGGCCACGGGGTAGGCGGCGTTGACGATGTACTCGGTGCTCTTGCGGCCGGCCACCGGCGCGACCGTCTGCCACAGGGCCTCGGTGATGAAGGGGGCCACCGGGTGCAACAGGCGCAGCGTGGTCTCCAGCGTGCGGATCAGGGTGCGGCGCGTGGCGCGCGCTTCAGCCTCGTTGCCAACCTGGATCTGCACCTTGGCGATCTCCAGGTACCAGTCGCAGTACTCGTTCCAGACGAAGTCGTAGATGGCGTTGGCGACGTTGTCCAGGCGGTAGTCTGCAAAGCCCTGGGCCACGGCGGCCTCGACCTTCTGCAGCTCGCTCGTGATCCAGCGGTCCGAGGGGCTGAAGCTCAGGTAGCCGCCCTCGCAGTCCGCCGCAGTGTGCTCCTTCAGGCCGCAGTCCTGGCCTTCGGTGTTCATCAGCACGAAGCGCGTGGCGTTCCAGAGCTTGTTGCAGAAGTTGCGATAGCCCTCGCAGCGCTTGGAGTCGAAGTTGACCGAGCGGCCCAGCGTGGCCATGGCTGCGAAGGTGAAGCGCAGGGCGTCGGCGCCGTAACCAGGGATGCCCTCGGGGAACTCCTTCTCGGTGGCCTTGCGGACCTTGGGCGCCGTCTCGGGCTTGCGCAGGCCTTGCGTGCGCTTGTCCAGCAGGGGCGCGAGCTCGATGCCGTCGATCAGGTCCACCGGGTCCAGCACATTGCCCTCGGACTTGGACATCTTCTTGCCCTGCGCATCCAGCACCAGGCCGTGGATGTACACGTGCTTGAAAGGCACCTTGCCCGTGAAGTGCTTGGTCATCATGATCATCCGGGCGACCCAGAAGAAGATGATGTCGTAGCCCGTCACCAGCACGGAGGAAGGCAGGAAGAGGTCCTGCTCCACGGTGGACTCGGGCCAGCCCAGGGTGGAGAAGGGCACCAGGGCGGAGGAGTACCAGGTGTCCAGCACGTCCTCGTCGCGCTTCAGCGTCTTGCCGGGCGCCTTGGCCTGCGCCTCGGCCTCGCTGCGGGCGACATAAACGTTGCCGTCCTCGTCATACCAGGCCGGGATCTGGTGGCCCCACCACAGCTGGCGGGAGATGCACCAGTCCTGGATGTTCTTCATCCACTGGTTGTAGGTGTTGACCCAGTTCTCGGGCACGAACTTCACGTCGCCCGAGCTGACGGCCTCGATGGCCTCCTCGGCGATGGACTTGCCGTTGGCGCCGGCCTTGCTCATGGCCACGAACCACTGGTCCGTCAGCATGGGCTCGATGACCTGGCCCGTGCGGGCGCAGCGCGGCACCATCAGCTTGTGCTTCTTGACCTCGACCAGCAGGCCTTGCGCCTCCAGCTCGGCCACGATCTTCTTGCGCGCGACGAAGCGGTCCAGACCGATGTACTCGGCCGGGATCTCGCTGGCCTCATGGGCGCTGACCTTGGCCTCGAGATCGAAGATGGTCAGCATGGGCAGCTTGTGGCGCAGGCCCACCTGGTAGTCGTTGGTGTCATGCGCCGGGGTCACCTTGACCACGCCGGTGCCGAACTCCTTGTCCACGTAGTCGTCGGCGATCACCGGGACCAGGCGGCCGGTGATGGGCAGCTTCACTTGCTGGCCGATCAGGTGCTTGTAGCGCTCGTCCTCGGGGTGGACCATCACGGCGGTGTCCCCCAGCATGGTCTCGGGGCGGGTGGTGGCGACGACCAGGGACTCACTGCCTTCGGCCATCGGATAGCGGATGTGCCACAGCGAGCCGTCTTCCTCCTCGCTCTCCACCTCCAGGTCGGAGACGGCGGACTTCAGGATGGGGTCCCAGGACACCAGGCGCTTGCCGCGGTAGATCAGGCCTTCCTCGAAGAGGCGCACGAAGGTGTCGGTGACCACCCTGGAGAGCTTGTCGTCCATGGTGAAGTACTCGTGCTCCCAGCTCACCGAGTCACCCATGCGGCGCATCTGGCGGGTGATGGTGCTGCCGGACTGCTCCTTCCACTCCCAGACCTGGGCGACGAAGTTCTTGCGGCCCAGGTCATGGCGGCTCTGGCCCTTCTCCTGCAGCTGGCGCTCCACCACGATCTGGGTCGCGATGCCGGCGTGGTCGGTGCCAGGCACCCACAGGGTGTTGTGGCCGCGCATGCGGTGGTAGCGCGTCAACGAGTCCATGATGGTCTGGTTGAAGGCGTGACCCATGTGCAGGGTGCCGGTCACATTCGGCGGCGGCAGCTGGATGCAGAAGGAGTCGCGGCTCTTGTCCAAGGTGGGACGGTAGAGGCCTTGGGACTCCCACAGAGGGCCCCAATGGGCTTCCAGGGCGGCGGGCTCGAAGGACTTGGCAAGTTCGGTCATGACGCGCTTTGCTGCTTGAAATGGCCGCGGGGCGTCTCCTCGCGGAGGCGCCCCGTCGGCGGGAATCAGGGGTTGCCCGATTGTAGGGGCCACCTTGGCGCCCCCAGGCGCTGAATCCTGGGGGCGGTGCTCCATGGCCTGTCAGCGCGACTGCAGGGTCAGGCCTTGCGTCTGCCCCGGGGCGAACTCCAGGCTGTACTCGAAGGACTCGCCGGCGCGCACCGGGTTGCCGTACAGCGGGTCCCGAGTGTCCAGCACCAGGGCCAGGTAGTGGCCGGCGGGCGCGTCATAGGCCGTGGCCACCAGGTCCAGGCCGAGGTTCATGGCCTGCCCGGGCTGGGCCTGGTGCCAGGCGCGGGCGCCATGGGTGATCAGCGTGCCGAAGCCGGCGGCGTCCACGTCATAGAGATAGGCCACGACCATGCCGCGCGCCTGTGAGGGCTTGATGCGCAGCTGCAGGCGGGGGATGCCGCGCAGCTTCAGCGGGCTGCGCAGCCAGTCGCCCTCGTAGCGGATGCCATTGCCCCACAGGATGGTGGCCTGGTGGTTGATCACGGGCAGGCCCACGCTCTCCATCAGGGGCGAGAGCACGGGCAGGGGGCCGCTGCTGGCCGTCGTGTCCGAGCTGTTGCCGATGCGGTCGCTGACCGTGTCGCCGCTGGGCGCGCCGCCCAGGCCGCCAGTCCAGCCGCGGGTGCACACGCAGCGCCAGTCCCAGCGTATGGCGCCGCGGGGCTGCAGGTACAGGGTCTGCGTCTTCAGCTCGGGCGCCGGCCAGTTGGACAGCAGCTCGCGGTAGCCCTGGAACTTGGGCTGCAGGTCGACCTTGGGCTCGGTGTCGATGCCGTTGGCCTCGTTCTTCAGCCAGCGCGCCAGCCAGCGCTGGGCCTGGGTCCAGATGTGCTGGTCCACGCCCAGCACGGCGCCGGGCAGCTCGGCCGAGGCGTGGATGCCGCTTTGCAGCAGCAGCTTCTTGGGCCCGCTCAAGGCGGTGAACAGGGTCATGCTGGAGTTGGGCGAGAACATGTCGTCCTGCCAGTTCTTGACCAGCATGACGGGCACCTGGCGGCTGTTGAGCTGCGGGACCGCACTGCTGGGCGAACGGGCCCAGGCCCAGCTGGCGATCTCGCCGATCTTGGCGGCGGGGGTGTCAGGGTTCTGCAGCAGGCTGTTGTAGCTGGCGACCAGCGGGTCCAGCCGGCCGGTCAGCTGGCCGGAGAGCTGCAGGATGTCCAGCCAGATGGGGTTGGGCACCTCGTTGCGGTACATCTGCTCGATCAGCGAGGCCCAGCCGGACATGGCCACCACGGCCTTGATGCGGCTGTCCCGGGCGGCGGCCAGCAGCGAGAGCCCGGCGCCGTAGGAGATGCCGGCCGAGGCCAGGCGTTGCGGGTCGGCCGGGGTGTTGGCGCTGAGCCAGTCCAGCATGCTGGAGGCGTCCGCCACATCGGCCGGACCGGCCACGCCCACCGTGCCCTCGGAACCCCAGAAGCCCCGCGCGGTGTAGGCAAAGGCCACATAGCCCTGCTGGGCCAGGCGCTGTTGCTGGCCGACGTACTCGAAGAAGTCGGCCGCCGCCCAGCTGCTGATGAACATCACGCCGGGCGCCTTGGCGCCCGAGGGATCCGCCTTGGGCAGGAAGACATTGGCGCTGAGCAGGGTGCCGTCGCTGCCCGGGATCTTGAGTCCGCCGATGAAGCAGGTGCCGTCCCGGGGCGAGGTGACGCCCGGCATCAGCTGGGGCAGGGTGTAGACCGCTGCCTCGGCCGGGGTGGCGCTGCGGCAGCCCAGGGCCTGGGCGCCCAGGGCCAGCAGGCCGAGGCTCACCCCCAGCAGGGCGCCGGCGAGGCGCCGGACCCCCGGCTGGGGGCGTGAAGGAGGTTGGCCGCTCTCGCGGGCGGTGTCGTTTCGCATGGCTTGTCTCCTGTTTGTCGTGACGGCCTTGATGCTGAAATAGCACGACCGTTCGTTTTATTGTTGAAGTGCGCCCAGAAACTGGATAGCAGTGAAATCCCAGCAGAAGCTGCAAAAAGACGACGCCGGCCTGCATCAAGATGACGCAAGCCGGCGTGATTGAAAGAACTGACAGGAGACAGGATCAGGGTGATGTGCTGGGCTGCACGGTCGCCGGCCCCTGCGGCGCGGCTGGGCGGGGTGCCGCGAGGCCGGCCGCCGGTGGGGGCAGCCCCGTGGGCCAGGCATGAGGCAGGGCGTCGGACAGACCGGCGGGCAGCTCGCCCGGCAATACGGCCGAGGCGGCATTGGCAGCTTCCAGCATGGGCTGCCCGGCCTGCAGGGCCTGGCGGAACACCGGCACGAGCCGGGCACTGCCGTACGCGCTGAGGTGGTTGTCATCCATGTACAAGGGCTGTCCTTGATGGCTGGTGGCGCAGCGGCGGGTGTCGCACAGCAGGCTCGTGGGGTCCACGATGCGCACGCCGCATTGCCGGCGAGCGGCATCCTGCGCCTTCCAGATCCAGCCGTTGCGCTCCTGGTAGTCAGCCCAGGCCAGGCCCAGCTCGGGGTCCTGGCCCATGGCCAGTCGGCGGGAGATCAGATGCGGGACGTGGCGCCCGATCTCGGGGATGGGGCGCACCAGCCAGACTGGGCGCTGCGCCGCCAGCTCGCAGCTGTCCCGGATGATCTGGGCCGCGAAATGCCCCAGGCGGTCGGGATCGATGGGACCGCTGGCGGGGAAGTCGATCGCCGGCCTGCGCTCCTCCGGAGGGTCCTCGTTGGCCCCAAGGGCCCGCGAGGCGTAGCGCGACACGAGGATCACGCCCACGTCTGGCGGCAGGGCTCTGATGGTGTCGCGGGCCCACTGGTTGAAGCCGGCGCAGTCGTAGTGGGCGGAGGTCCAGGGCGTGTCGAAGCGGGCGTCGAGCACATAAGGGCAGCCCGAATAGCTCAGCTGCAGCATGGACCTCCCGGCCGGCAGCGCATCCTTGACGGCGCTGACCAGCACCGAGGCATGGCTGTCCCCGAGCAGGACGAAGGCCGGCGGGCCATCCCCGTACTTGCACATGGGCGAGTGCCGGCCCTCGCTGACATGGCAGGCCTTGTTGGCCGAGGAGGGCCGGGCGGCCGCGGCGGCGATGGCCTCCGCAGCGGCCGGCAGGCGCCCAGGCCAGCCCTGGGCCACCCACAAGCCCAGGGCCAGCAGGGCCGGCAGTGCGGTCCAGCTGCCCAGCTGGATCCAGGCCTGCCGTGCCGGCTGGCGGTTGAGGCTGCGCCCGGCGCCTTGCTCCGCCAGTCGCCAGGACAGCTCGGCGAGCCCCAGCATGGCAAGCAGCGCCAGCATCTGGGGCAAGGCCTGCTGGTTGAGACCCAGATAGCTCAGCAGCACGCAGGCCGGCCAGTGCCAGAGGTAGAGGGAGTAGGAGCGGCTGCCCAGGTACTGCAGAGGGGCTGACGCCGTGAGCGGCGAATCCTGCCGGGCTGCCAGCATCATGGCGGCAGTCCCCAGGGTGGGCAGCAGGGCCGGCAGGCCCGGCCAGGGCCAGCGGCCGTCGATGAAGAAGACGCTGCCCACCAGAAGGGCAAAGCCCGCGGCCTCCAGCAGCCTGCGCTGCCGCTCCTGACCCGGGCGCCAGGCCGGCGCCAGGTGCAGCAGGCCGCCCAGCAACATCTCCCAGGCGCGGCTTTGAAGGCCATAGTAGGCGGCCGTCGGGTCCGAGAAGCTCTGCCAGATCGACAGCGCCAGGCTCAGCAGGCCCAGGCCCGCCAGCATCGACCACAGGGCTTTGCGCCCCCATTGCAGGCGCCAGAGGGCCCAGAAGAGGCAGGGCAGGAGCAGGTAGAACTGCCACTCGACCGACAGCGACCACGTGTGCAGCAGCCACTTCTCATGGGAGCTGGCGTCGAAGTAGCCGGCCTCGCCCCAGTACTTGAAGTTGGAGAGGAAGGTCAGGCTTGCCAGGCTGTGCGAGGCCAGCTGCTTGTAGTCCAGCGGCAGGAGCACGCGGGCCCCCAGCAGGAGCAGGCCCAGGCACAGCAGCAGCAGGGCCGGCAGGATGCGCCGGGCCCGGGCCAGCAGGAAGTCGCCGATGGAGACCTTGCCGGCATCGAGGCCCTTCAGCAGGATGCCCGTCATCAGGAAGCCCGAGATCACGAAGAAGGCATCCACCCCCACAAAGCCTCCCCGGAGGCCGGGCACCCCCAGGTGAAACAGTACGACCGACATGACGGCCCACGCGCGCAGGCCGTTGATGTCCCGGCGAAAGCTGGTGGGGGTCGGTGCAGGGGGCGTGCGACGCGTCATGCAGGGAGCGGGTGGCGGATTGGAGACCCCCTGCATTGTGGCGAGCATGCAGCGCCTGTCAGCCCCCTACATGCATTGAAAGGGCGATTTTGACGGCGGTAGGAAACGTCTTGATGCAAGAAGACGGGTTATCAACACATACTGTTTCATCATGACGCGCTTTGCGCGAGGTCGAAACGGTGAGGGGCCCGACTCTGCAGCCGGGCCGATGATCGAGCGGGCGAGCACAGGCCGCCCGCGCCTCACATGAACAGGTGCTCGCCGGCGTTCTCGCCGCCGAGGATCACGTAGTTCACCTTGCGCAGGTCCGCCAGCTGGCGGCCGCCGGCGTAGGAGATGGAGCTCTGGAGGTCTTCGCGCATCTCGCGCACGGTATCGGCGAAGCGGCCCTTGACGGGTTCGAGGATGCGCTTGCCTTCGACGTGCTTGTACTCGCCCTTGTTGAAGTCCGAGGCCGAGCCGTAGTACTCCTTGTAGAGCTTGCCGTCCACCTCCACCGTATTGCCGGGCGATTCCTCATGGCCGGCGAACAGCGAGCCCACCATCACCATCGAGGCGCCGAAACGCACACTCTTGGCGATGTCGCCATGGTGGCGGATGCCGCCGTCCGCAATGATGGGCTTGGTGGCCACGCGCGCACACCACTTCAGCGCCGAGAGCTGCCAGCCGCCCGTGCCGAAGCCGGTCTTGAGCCGGGTGATGCAGACCTTGCCCGGGCCGATGCCCACCTTGGTGGCGTCAGCCCCCCAGTTCTCGAGGTCGATCACGCCCTCGGGCGTGCCCACGTTGCCGGCAATGACGAAGGTGTCCGGCAGCTTCTGCTTGATGTGGGCGATCATGCGCTGAACGCTGTCGGCATGGCCATGGGCGATGTCGATGGTGATGTAGTCGGCGCCCACGCCTTCGGCGGCCAGGCAGTCGATCAGGGCGTAGTCCGCCTCCTTGACGCCGGAGCTGATCGAGACGAAGAGGCCCTTGTCGCGCATGCTGCGGGCATAGGCCACGGCGTCCAGGTCGAAGCGGTGCATCACGTAGAAGTAGCCGTTGGTGGCCAGCCATTCGGTGATGCGCTCATCCACCACCGTCTTCATATTGGCCGGCACCACCGGCAGCTTGAAGCGGCGCGGGCCGAACTCGATCGAGGTGTCGCATTCGGCGCGGCTCTCCACGCGGCACTTGCGCGGCAGGAGGAGGATGTTGTCGTAGTCGAAGATTTCCATGGTTCAAGGGAGTCGCATTGCGGCGTGCGTTGGTGCAGTGCACGGCCTCGGCTGCGAGCGCTTGACTTGGAGTCCCGGTCAGATGCTTGTGGATCCGCGAGGCCTTGCAGCGGGGCAAGGTGCGGGCACAAAAAACCGGGCGCCAAAATTTGGGCCCGGTGATTGATTCTACGCGGAATGCCTGTCCGCAGTGCAAGCGGATTTGGGGGAAGCCGCCAATGGAGCGTGCAGGGCTGCTCGCTACACTTGCCCGCTTCAGCAGGCGCCTCAGGCGCCGCCCACAGGATTTGTCCATGCACGCAGTCGTCATCAGCGGTACCGGCCTCTACCAGCCGCCTCACACCATCAGCAACGCCGAGCTGGTCCAGGCCTTCAACGCCTATGTGGACCGCCACAATGCCGAGCAGGCCGAGGCCATCGCGGCCGGCACGGTGCAGCCGCTGTGCCACTCGAGCGTCGAGTTCATCGAGAAGGCCTCGGGCATCAAGCAGCGCTATGTGCTGGAGAAGGAGGGCGTGCTGGACCCGGCGCGCATGTACCCCCGCTTCGCCGAGCGGCCGGACGAGGCGCTCTCCCTGATGGCCGAGATCGCCGTCGACGCCGCGCGCCAGGCCCTGGCCGCCGCCGGCCGCGAGGGCAAGGACGTGGACATGGTCATCTGCGCCGCCGCCAACATGCAGCGCGCCTACCCGGCCATGGCCATCGAGATCCAGCAGGCCCTGGGCGCCGGCGGCTATGGCTTCGACATGAACGTGGCCTGCTCCTCGGCCACCTTCGCGCTGGAGCAGGCCTGGAACGCCGTGCGCAGCGGCGCCTCGCGCTGCGTGCTGGTGGTGAACCCCGAGATCACCTCGGCCCACCTGGAGTGGAAGGACCGCGACTGCCATTTCATCTTCGGCGACGTCTGCACGGCGTTGCTCGTGGAGCGTGCCGACGAGGCCGTGGCGGCCGAGCAGTGGGAGGTGCTGGGCAGCAAGCTGGCCACGCAGTTCTCCAACAACATCCGCAACAACTTCGGCTTCATGAACCGCAGCGAGGACAGCGACCCCCTGGCCCGCGACAAGACCTTCCGCCAGGAGGGGCGCAAGGTCTTCAAGGAGGTGGTGCCGGTGGCGGCCGCCCATATCGAGGCGCATGTCGCCGCACTGGGCCTGGAGACCACGGCCGTGCGCCGCTACTGGCTGCACCAGGCGAACCTGGGCATGAACCAGCTGATCGTCAAGAAGCTGGTGGGTGGCGAGGCCGGCTCGGACGTCGCGCCGCTGATCCTTGACGAGTTCGCCAACACCGCCTCGGCGGGCTCCATCATCGCCTTCCACCGCCACCGCGCCGATCTGAAGCCGGGTGACACGGGGGTGATCTGCTCCTTCGGTGCCGGCTACTCGGTGGGCAGCCTGGTGGTCCGCCGGCGCTGAGACCCTGGCCCGCCACGGCCGGGAGCGAGGAGGCAGCCCGGACCCGGACGCAGGCATGAAGCGTGCCTGTGCAGCACAAGAATGCAGGAGGAGGCACGACCATGAAGCAGTCGTCAGCATCGCAAGCAGCAGGGCGCAGCGCCCAGTCCGGCGGGGCGCCGGTCCCGGCAGGGCCCGCGACCCGGAGGCAGGCCCGCGGGCATGCCTGGGTGCAAGCCCGGACGACGGGCTGGCTGATGGCCGCGTGCCTGGCTGCCGCGAGCCCGGCCTGGGCCCAGGGCGTGCAGGCGACCGAGCATGCGCTGGGCGCCGGCGATGCCTGTGCCAAGGACCTCGAGGCCATGCCTGCCTTCCTGATGGAGAACGATGCCGGCGCACGCGAGCTGCTGCCTCAGCGCGGCGAGCAGTCCATGGCGGCGGCCTTGCTCAAGGCCCGCAGCGAGGCCGCCCAGATCGCCGATGACAAGGCCTGCCTGGCCCTGCTCAACAACTACCTGAAGCTCTGGCGCAAGGGCCATCTGTGGGTGAGCAGCAGCCCCGGTGCGGAGGCGCTGGCGGCCGCCACGCCGGGTGCCGCGCCTGCCAGCGCCGCGACCACGACCGCGCCCCCCGCTCCCGAGCCGGCGTCCGGCGCTCGCCAGCCCACGCTGCGCCTGCTGACGCCTCGCACGCTGGTCATCCACCTGCCCAGCTTCTCCCCGCAGCACCGTGCGGCCCTGGAGACCCTGCTGCGCAAGCAGCGGGCCGCCTTGCTGAGCCGGCCCAACTGGATCATCGACGTGCGCGACAACGACGGCGGCGCCGACAGCAGCTATGCGCCCCTGCTGCCCTGGCTGCTCGCCGAGCAGCCGGTGAGCGTGGGCGTGGAGTGGCTGTCCACGCCGGCCAACCAGCGTGCCCACGAGCAGATCTGCGCACGCTATGCCCCGGGCGACGCCGCCTGCGTGCTGTTCGCGCAATCGGTGCTGGCCGCGCTGCGGGCGGTGCCCTCGGGCGCCTGGGCGCGCGTGCAGGCCGACCGCTTCGTCTACGAGCGCGGCGTGGTGCCCGAGAAGCGCCGGCCGCAGAAGGTCGCCGTGCTGATGGACCGGGACTGCGGCAGCTCCTGCGAGCAGTTCCTGCTGACGGTGCGCCAGGGCCTGGGCGTCAAGCTCCTGGGGCGGCCCAGCTTCGGCGCGCTGGACTACAGCAATATGCGGCCCTTCACCCTGCCGTCCGGCCGCCGCGACCTCTGGTACGCCACCTCGCGCAGCCTGCGCCTGCCGCAGCTGCCCGTCGATGCCTTCGGCGTCCTGCCCGACATCCTGCTGCCCGAGCTGCAGGGGCCGGGCGATGCCGCCGCGGAGCTGCAGGCCGTGCAGCGCTGGCTGGAAGGCGGCTCGCTGCAGCGCCTGCCTGGCACGGGCGGTGGCAAGCCCTGAGGTCACTGCGGTTCCACTGGCGACCGGATTGGTGGAGCGGTGCTGCGCGGATGGGCCAGGTCACCCGGGCCTGCTCACCCGGGCCTGATCGCCCCAGCCTTGGTCCATCCCGCCGTGTCAGGGTGCCGAGCTGGCCGCGCTGGAGGCCGCTGAAGCTGCGCCGGGCGGCGCGGCCGTGAGGCCGATCTGCTGCAGGCCCGCCGGGCCGGCGAACTCCTCGAAGACCCATTCCTGACCTTCGCGCACCAGGCCTTCGCTGGGCGGCTGGAGCTCGGAGGGCGGCACGCCGCGCAGGGCCACTTCCATGAAGCTGATCCAGGCGGGCAGGGCCAGGCCGCCGCCGCTTTCGCGGTCACCCAGGCTGCGCGGGTTGTCATAGCCGATCCACACCACGGCGGCCATGCGCGGGTGGAAGCCGGCGAACCAGGCGTCCACGGAATCATTGGTGGTGCCGGTCTTGCCGTAGATGTCGGTCCGCTTGAGCTGGCCCGCGGCACGCGCCGCCGTGCCCCGTGTCGTCACTTCCTGCAGCAGGCTGCTGATGGTGAACGCGTTGCGCGCCGAGATGGCAGGCTCGCCCTCGGCCAGCGCCGGGGCCTGGAACAAGACCTGACCCTTGGCGTCGAGCATGCGCTGGATGATCACCGGCTTGCGCAGCTGGCCGCCATTGGCGAACACGGCATAGGCGCCCGCCATCTGCATGGGCGTCACCGAGCCCGAGCCCAGGGCCAGGGTGAGGTTGTCGGGCTGCCGGTCCACGTCCAGGCCGAAGCGCCCCGCCCATTGCCGTGCCCGCGGCGG
Source organism: Pelomonas sp. BJYL3 (assembly GCF_027257975.1). Lineage (GTDB taxonomy): Bacteria > Pseudomonadota > Gammaproteobacteria > Burkholderiales > Burkholderiaceae_C > Roseateles_B > Roseateles_B flavus. The sequence continues at coordinate 126,998 of NZ_JANZKX010000008.1, read as the reverse complement.
GCTGACCTGTTCCAGCAGACGGATCGTCACCATGTTCTTGGACTTGGCCAGGGCCGTGCGCATGGGCATGGGGCCGTCGTAGCTGCCGTCGTAGTTGCGCGGCTCCCAGTTGTCATAGACCAGGGGCGCATCGTTGATCTGGGTGTTGGGCGTGACGCCCAGCTCCAGCGCGGCCGAGTAGACGATGGGCTTGAAGCTGGACCCCGGCTGGCGGAAGGCCTGGGTGGCGTGGTTGAACTTGTTGCGGTTGAAATCGAAGCCGCCCACCAGGGCGCGCACCTCGCCGCTGTCAGGCGCCATGGCCACCAGCGCGCCCTCGGCCTCGGGCGATTGCGTCACCGCCCAGGCGCCTTGCGGGTACTCCCTGGTGGGCGAGCCCTTCAGCACCCGCAGGATGGAGCCACGGCGGACCTGCAGCTCGTGCCGTGCCTTGTCCGACAGCGCATTGCCCAGGGCGCGCAGCCCGTCGCCGCTGATCTGGAGCTCGTCCCCGCTCTGCAGCGAGGCATAGAGCTTGCCGCCCGCGACCTTGGTCACGACGGCGGCGCGCAGCTCGTCGTTGTCCGGGTGCTCGGCGAGGGCCTGCGTGATGGCGGCGTCCTCCTCGGCGGGCTCGTCGGGCAGCTCCACAAAGCCTTCCGGGCCGCGCCACGGACGGCGGCGCTCGTACTCCAGCAGGGTCTTGCGCAGGCCGCGGTAGGCCGCCTGCTGCTGGTCGGCGACGAGGGTGGTGTAGACCTTGAGGCCCAGCGTGTAGGCCTCCTCGCCGTACTGGGCGAAGACCTGCTGGCGCACGAGCTCGGCCACGTACTCGCCGTGCAGGCGTTCGTCCTGGCTGCTGCGGATGTGCAGCTTTTCCTCACGGGCGCGGTCGTGCTCCTCGGGGGTGATCACGCCGGTGTCCTTGAGGCGCTCCAGCACCAGCAGCTGGCGGCGCTTGGCGCGCTGGAAGTTGGCGACCGGGTTGGCGTAGGCCGGGTTCTGCGGCAGGCCGGCCAGCATGGCGGTCTCGGCCACATCCAGGTCCTTGAGCGACTTGCCGAAGTAGGTCTGCGCCGCGGCCTCGAAGCCATAGGCCTTCTGCCCCAGGTAGATCTGGTTCATGTAGACCTCGAGGATCTTCTCCTTGGGGAGCTGGCTCTCGATCTTCAGGGCCAGCAGCATCTCGATGAACTTGCGGCTGTAGAGCTGGCGCTTGGTCAGGTAGAGGTCGCGCGCCAGCTGCTGGGTGATGGTGGACGCGCCCTGTTTGCGGCTGCTGACGGTGTTGCTGAGCATCGCCCGCAGGATGCCCGTGTAGCTGATGCCGCCATGATCGTAGAAGGCCGAATCCTCGACGGCCAGCAGCGCATCCTGCATGCGCTTGGGGATGTCCTTCAGCGGCAGGTAGCTGCGGCGCTCGGCGCCGAACTCGCCGATCAGCACATCGTCGGAGGTGTAGATGCGCAGGGGCTGCTTCGGTTGGTAGTCCGTCAGCTTGTCCAGCGAGGGCAGGGAGGGGTAGATGAAGGCGGCAGCCACGCCCAGCAGCAGCAGGAGGGCCAGTGGCAGGCCGAGTCCGATCCAGAGCAGCAGCTTGCGGGACGCCCATCCCCCTTGTCGTGAAGAGAACTTGGAGGCAGGCCGTGTGATGAAGCGATGCATGGGGTACGGAAGGCTCAAGATTGCGCATGATTATGGGCTTTGGAAAAGCCATCCCCCCCAGCGGGGGTGGCTCTGTTCGTTGCATGTGGGGAGAAAACTCTCAAAGTCCGCGGCCTGGATTGCCCCCTCGACATGCAAAATGCCCGGTACTCAAAAATCAAGCTGGAGGTTGAGGCATGGACTCGGCCATGAGGAGAAGGGCGCTGCTCAAGCGCACTGCACAATGGGCGGCATTGGCGCTGCCGTCGATGCACCTGGCCATTGCTCAGGGGACGCATGAGGGCGATGAGGAGCCTGGTGAAACGGAGATGCGGGGGCCGGCGCGCGCGCCCCTGCCGCTGAAGAGCTTCAGCCGCCGCCCGCTGATGGAGCGGCTGGCCCTTGCTCCGGACGGCAAGCGTTTCGCAGCACTGGTCAACGCTGAAGCGGGGACGATGCTCATCGTCCGCAGCACCACCGGTGGCACGCCACAGGCACTGATGTCCACGGATAACCTGGAGTTCATGTTCAGCTGGATCCGCTGGGTCAACAACGATCGGCTGGTCCTGGGGCTGCGCTATCCGTCCCGGCGCGAAGAGCGTTTTCTCGGATCCTGGGCCACCATGGAGACCCGCCTGGTGGCCATCAATGCGGATGGCAGCAACCCCATCAACCTGGTCAAGCCCCGTGGGGCCGCCGCCAAGGACCTGCGATGGGCGCAGGTGCAGGACGAGGTGCTGGACTTTCTGCCGGATGGCAAACATGTGCTCCTGCAGCTGCCGTCCAATGATCGCAATGTCGACACGGCTGTCTTCAAGGTCCATGTGGACACCGCCGAGCGGTCCACCTATTTCACGGCGCGGGATCGCATCTATGACTGGGTGACCGACGCTTCCCACCAGATCCGCGTCGGCCTGGGACGCACCGAGCAAGGCAGCACCACCATCTGGGTATGCGATGCCGACGGCTCGAACTGGCGCAAGATCAGCGAGTACGGGGCATTCGACCGCGCACGCCTGTCGCCCATGGGTTTCGGCCTGGATCCCAACCAGCTGTACGTCCAGGCCCTGCATGAAGGCTTGACGGCAGTCTTCACGCTGGACATCAGCAAGGCCGACAGTCAGCCGGTGCTGAAGCTGGCCCATCCGCGCTATTCGCTGGACGGCGCCCTGATCCACGACGAACGGGGCGAGGCTGTAGGGGTTCGCAACGCCGTGCTGGGTGAGACCGCCAGCTTCTATTGGGATGCTAGGTACAAGGCCTGGCAGAAGGAGATCGATGAAGCCCTGCCCAAGCGCTTCAATCAGCTCTACGCCGGTGCACGCAATGGGCAGGATTTCGTTGTCACCTCTGAGTAGGTGAGCCGGCCCGTGGCCTTCTACCTGGCGAACCTGGGCCCTTCGCCCAGTCTCACGCTGCTCTCGGAGACCTATCCCGAACTGCAGGACAAGGCCTTGGGCAGGAAGCGGCATTTCATGTTCAAGGCACGGGACGGCATGGAGCTGCATGCCATCGGCACGGCGCCCCCCGGGGTAAGGAAGCCGGCGATGCTGCCCACGGTGGTGTTTCCCCATGGCGGGCCTCAGTCCTCCGATGGTCTGGAATTCGACAGCTGGGCCATGTTCATGGCGGATCGCGGCTACTTCGTGATTCAACCCAACTTCAGGGGCTCGACCGGCTATGGGCAAGCCTATTTGGAAGCAGGCCTGCGCCGCTGGGGACTGGCCATGCAGGAGGACTTGGAGGATGTCCTGCAGCACTGTGTCGGCAAAGGCTGGTGCGACCCTCAGCGCGTGGCGATCGCCGGGGCCAGCTACGGCGGCTATGCCGCCTTGATGGGGGTCGTGAAGACACCGGATCTCTACCGCGGGGCCTTCGCCTTTGCTCCGGTCACGGATCTGGTCGACATGGCCAGCGAGGCGGGGCAGGGCAGCCGTCGAGAGGCTGTCCGGCGCCAGGTGGGCGATGCGCGCGACGACGCCGAGCGCCTGCGTGCCACCTCACCCTGCCTGCATGCCGATCGCATCCAGGTGCCCGTCGTTCTCTGCCATGGCACCCATGACCGGCAGGCGGCTTACCAGCACTCGGTCAAGATGGCCGAGGCCCTGAAGAAGGCCGGCAAGCCGCACAGCTTCCATACCTTCGAGAAGGGGGATCATCAGCTGAGCCACCAGGCCTACCGCGACCAGCTCTTCGGCCACCTGGAGAAGTTCCTGGCCCAGGTCCTGGCGCCCAGGGGCTGAGCCCTGGGGCCGGCCTCGTCCGCCTTGCTGCGGATGGGGCCGGCGTCGCGCCCTCCCGGATGGGGTATCGTGCGGGCCCATGCAGACCCTCAGCTTTCTCTGGCACGACTACGAGACCTTCGGCCGCGTGCCTCGCCATGACCGCCCCGCCCAGTTCGCCGGCATCCGCACCGACGCCGAGCTCAACGAGATCGGCGAGCCCCTGGCCCTCTACTGCCAGCCCTCGCCGGACTACCTGCCCGACCCCGAGTCCTGCCTGCTGACCGGCATCCTGCCCCAGCAATGCCAGCTCGAGGGCGTGCCGGAGCGCGAGTTCGCCGCTCGCATCGAGGCTGCACTGGCCCAGCCCGGCACGGTCGGCGTGGGCTACAACACCCTGCGCTTCGACGATGAGGTCACCCGCTTCCTCTTCTGGCGCAACCTCATCGACCCCTACGCCCGCGAGTGGCAGAACGACTGCGGCCGCTGGGACCTGCTGGACGTGCTGCGCTGCACTTTCGCCCTGCGCCCCGAGGGCATCGAGTGGCCGCGCCATGAGGACGGCCGCGTGTCCTTCAAGCTGGAGGACCTCAGCCGCGCCAACGGCCTGGCCCACGAGCAGGCCCATGACGCGGTGTCCGACGTCCGGGCCACCATCGCCCTGGCCCGCCTGGTACGCCAGAAGCAGCCCCGTCTTTTCGACTTCTGCCTCAAGCTGCGCAAGAAGGAGGCGGTCTGGGCGGAGATCGGGGTGAACCGCCCCTTCTGGCACATCTCCGGCATGTATGGCGTGGAGCGGGGCTGCCTGGCCCTGGTCTGGCCCCTGGCGCCCCACCCGAGCAACAAGAACGAGCTGATCGTCTGGGACCTGTCCCATGACCCGTCCGAGCTCTTCACCCTGGACGCCGAGGCCGTGCGCGCACGGCTCTTCACCCGTCAGTCCGAGCTGCCCGAGGGGCAGGTGCGCCTGCCCATCAAGTCCATCCACGTCAACAAGTCACCTGTGGTGATCGGCAACCTGGCCACCGTCAACGACGCCCTGGCCCAGCACTGGGGCCTGGACAAGGCGCAGGCCCTGGCCCATGCCCAGCTGCTGGCCGAGAAGGGCGGGGCGCTGGCGGGGCTGTGGTCGCGGGTCTACCAGCGCGAAGCCCTGCCGCCCCTGGACGTGGACGAAGACCTCTACGGCGGCTTCGTCGGCAATGAGGACCGCCGCCAGCTGCAGCGCCTGCGCACCCTGGACGGCGCCGCCCTGGCCGAGCGCGTGGCCGCCGGCCGCATTGCCTTCGAGGACGGCCGCCTGGAGGAGCTGCTGTTCCGCTACCGCGCCCGCAACTTCCCCGGCTCCCTCACGGAAGCCGAACAGGCGCGCTGGCAGCAGCACTGCGTGGCACGCCTGCACGGCGGCGAGGGCGGCGCCCTGAGCCTCAGCGCCTTCTTCGAGCGCATCGACGCCCTGGGCGAGCAAGCCGACCACGCCGAGGACGAGCGCAGCCAGGAGATCCTCGGCGCCCTGTATGACTACGCCGAGTCCATCGCACCCCCGCTGTGAGCTCGGCCGTCACCCGGCATGACATCGCTCACGAGGCCCCGCCCCTGCGAGTGTGGGGGTGTCCCTGCTGCAATCTTCGGCGCTTGAGGGCATGATCCCGCCGCAAACCTTCGGAGACATTGACTTGAAACTGCGCGCCCGACGTCTGAGCCTTCCCCTGGTCCTGAGTGTGAGCCTGCTGGCTGCCTGCGGTGGCAAGAGTGAAGAGGAGTTGATGGCCTCCGCCAAGACGGCCCTGCAGCAGCAGGATGCCAAGACGGCCACCATCGAGCTCAAGAACCTCCTGCAGAAGAATCCGTCCAGCCCGGAAGGCCGCTTCCTGCTGGGCAAGGCCCTGCTGGACGGCGGTGACCTCGCCAGCGCCGAGATCGAGCTGCGGCGCGCCCTGGAATACAAGCACCCCCAGGAGCAGGTGCTGCCGCTGCTGGTGCAGGTGATGCTGAGCCAGGGCCAGCTGAAGAAGGTGCTCAGCGACTACGGCAGCACGCGCCTGGCCGACAAGTCCGCCCAGGCCGCCCTGGACGCCCAGCTCAGCGCCGCCGCCCTGGGCACCGGCGACAAGGACCGCGCCCGCCAGCTGGCCGATGCCGCCGTGGCCGGCGACCCGGGCTCCGAGCAGGCCAGCCTGGCCCAGGCGCGCATCCTGTCCAGCCAGCAGGCCTTCGACGAGGCCGTGCAGCGCCTGGACGAACTGCTCAAGACCCACCCCAAGTCCGTCAATGCCCTGCTGTTCAAGGCCCAGCTGCAGCTGCGCGCCCTGAACCAGCCCGCGGAGGCCACCAAGACCTTCCAGCAGCTGCTGGCGGTGCGGCCGGACCAGTTCGATGCCCATGACGCCCTGCTGAGCCTGGCCCTGGCCCGCAATGACGTGGACGCCGCCCGCCAGCAGCTGGCCGCCATGAAGAAGGCCGGCGTGCCGGGTGGCCGTTCGGCCCTGCTGGAGGCCAAGGTCGAGATGGCCGCCGGCAACTACAGCCGCGCCAAGGAGCTGGTGCAGGCCCTGCGCCGTGGTGCGCCCGAGCACCTGGGCCTGCTGAGCATGGCCGCCATGGCCGAGGCGCGGCTGGGCAATTACAGCGAGGCCGAGGCCCTGTCGGCCAAGGCCGTCCAGCTGGCACCGCAGTCATCCCAGCTGCGCTACCAGCACGCCCAGGCCCTGATCAAGCTGCGCCAGCCGGCCAAGGCCCTGGCGGCCCTGAAGCCGCTGCTGGACAGCAGCAGCAAGGACAGCGAGGCCCTGGCCCTGGCCGGCCAGGCCAGCATGCTGCTGGGCGAGCAGAAGCAGGCCGAGGACTTCTTCAAGAGGGCCTCGGCCCTGCGCCCCGAGGACCAGCGCTACCGCGCGGCCCTGGCCATCGGCCAGCTGGGCCGGGGCGGCTCCGGAGAGGCGGCGCTGAGCGAGCTCAGCAGCATCGCCGCCACCGAGAAGGGCACGGGCGTGGACCTGGCCCTGATCAGCGCCCTGGCCGGCCGCCGCGACTACGCCGGCGCGCTCAAGGCCATCGAGGGCCTGGAACGCAAGCAGCCCGACTCAGTGGACGTGCCGCTGCTGCGCGGCCGCGTGCAACTGGCCCAGGGCAATCTGACCGAGGCCCGCAAGTCCTTCGACACCGTGCTCAAGAAGGACCCCAAGATGCTGCTGGCGGTGGGCGGCCTGGTGACCATTGACGTCAACGAGAAGAAGCCCGACCAGGCCCGCACGCGCCTGGAGGCCTACATCAAGGACAACCCCAAGAACTCGCAGGCCCTGCGCGCCCTGGCCGAACTGGATGCGCAGCTGGGCAAGCCGCACGAGCAGATCCTCAAGACGCTCAATGAGGCCGTGCGCGTCGACCCCAACGACGCCATGGCCCGCGAGATGCTTCTCGACGTGCTGCTCGCCGGCCGCGACGCCAAGCTCACGCTCAGCACCGCGCAGGCGGCTGTGGCGGCCATCCCGAACAATGTCGAGCTGCTGGAACGCCTGGCGCGCGCCCAGCTGGCGGCGGGCGAGAACGGCCAGGCCCTGAGTACCTTCGGCAAGATCACCTCGCTGATGCCGGAATCCGGCGTGGGCCAGCTGGGCACGGCCGGCGTGCAGATCATCAACAAGGACTACCAGGCGGCGCAGCGCGAGCTGAAGAAGCTGCTGGACGTGAAGCCGGACGACCTCCAGGGCCGCGCCATGGCCATCCAAGTGGAGCTGCAGCTGAAGCGCCCGCAGGAGGCCCTGGCCCTGGCCAAGGATCTCCAGACCCGCCACCCCAAGGCCGCGGCCGGCTACCTGGCCGAGGGCGTCGTCCAGCAGGAGCTCGGCGCGACCGAGCCGGCGCTGGCCGCCATGCGCAAAGCCCTGTCTCTGGAGCAACCGGGTGAGGCGCCGTTGCGCCTGCATGCCCTGCTGCGCAAGGCCCGCCGCGCCGCCGAGGCCGACAGCTTTGCCGAGGGCTGGCTCAAGTCCCACCCCGAGGACACCACCTTCGGCCTCTACCTCGCAGACCTTGCCCTGGCCAGCGGCGACTATCCCGGTGCCGAGAAGCACTACCGCGCCCTGCTGGCCAAGCGCCAGGACCTGGTCGGTGCCCTGAACAACATGGCCTGGCTGCTGAGCGTGCAGAAGAAGCCCGGCGCCCTGGACTACGCCCAGAAGGCCCTGGCCCTGGCGCCCGAGCAGCCCGCGATCATGGACACCTATGCCAGCGCCCTGGCCGCCGAAGGGCAGTCCAAGAAGGCCCTGGAGGTGCAGCGCCAGGTGGTCCAGCTCTCGCCCGAGGTGCCCACCTACCGCCTGGCCCTGGCCCGTTACCTGCTCGCCGCCGGCGAGAAGGCACCGGCGCGCCAGGAACTGCAGCAGCTGAGCAAGCTGGGCAAGGGCTTCCCGCAGCAGGACGAGGTCAACAAGCTGCTGGCGGAGGCCAATCGCTGAAGGGCTGAAGGCGCCCCTTGCAGGCCGGGCTCCAAGCGTCCCGGCTTTGCTCTCTTGTCACTGCGGCCCCGTGTCGCCTGACATCGATGCGGGCGCGCCGGTGCGAGCCTGCCCGTTCAAGGTCTCGCTGGCGGCCGCATGGGGATGGGCCACCCGGGCGTCCTGAGGGGCAGGTCTTGACGGCGCCCTCGCGATCGATCCCCCAAAGGTCGGCGTTGAGGCCTGGGCTCCGAGACGCCAACATCCGCCTCTTTCCCTGAACCCAAGCACACCCTGAAGAGCACCCATGAAAGTCGCCAGCCTTGCCTTGAGCCTCAGCCTGCTGTCCCTGCCGGCCCTTGCCGGTGAAGTCCCGGATGCCACGGTGGCCAAGATACTCGGCCTGCCGGCCGTGAAGCACACCGTGCGGCCCATCTCCGCCTATGGGATCAAGGCGACGGACGTGATCTACCAGGACACCCAGGGGACGACCGTACTGACCTTGCGCCTGGCGTCCGCCGATCAGTTCGCCATGTGGAAGTCCGTGACCGGCATCAAGATCCGCCCGTTTCCCGCCCTCGGCGGCGATGCCTTCCAGTACGAGGACATCCGGACCGTCTGCGCCAAGTCCGGCGGCAGCGCCGTGTGCGTGACCCCCGACATCCTGAACAAGGCCAAGCCCGCCAGTGATGCGCAGCTGGCCGAGCTCGTCAAGGCGGCCTTCTAAGCCCCGTACCGCTGCCGCGGGCCGGCAGTGGGCGCGCCGCACGCCTGAACGCAGGCGGACTCGGGCACCAGGCTGCCAGACCGGCCAAAGGCTGCGGAGACGCGGCAGCCCATGACCGCTTGGCTCACGCAAGACCTGACCCCCTTGCGCGCCTTGCCCCCGCGGACGGCCACTCACCTCCCGCAAGCCCGATCCAGTGGACGTTGACGCGTGCACTCGGCGCAGCCGGAGACCGCCCCGCACGACGCCCGATGACCGGGCTCCGCGAGTCCTACGGGCGCGCCCTCCTGAGGGGGCGGCCGCAGGCCGTAGGGGGGGTCAACCCAGAATCCAGCGGCTGACGTGGAAGGTGATGTAGGACGCCAGATACGCCAGCCCGAACAGATAGCCCACCATGATCAGCGGGATCTTCATGCCGCCGGTCTCCCGCCGCACGGCGGCCAGCGTGGCCACGCACTGCGGGGCGAAGACGAACCAGGCCAGCAGTGAGAAGGCGGTGGGCAGCCCCCAGCTCTGGGCGATCAACGGGGCCAGGGCCTGCGCGGTGTCCTCGCCGGTGGCGGCCAGGGCGTAGACGGTGCCCAGGGCGCTGATGGCGATCTCGCGGGCGGCCAGGCCAGGCACCAGGGCCAGGCTGATCTGCCAGTTGAAGCCGATGGGCTCGAAGATCACCGCCAGGCCACGGCCCAGCATGCCGGCAAAGCTGTACTGGATGGCCGGACCCGTGGCGCCTTCCGGCGGGCCGGGGAAGCTGGCCAGCAGCCACAGCAGCAGGGTCAGGACCAGGATGATGCCGCCCACGCGGCGCAGGAAGATCACCGCCCGCTGCCACAGGCCGATGGCAATGTTGCGCGGATGCGGCCAGTGGTAGCTGGGCAGCTCCATCATCAGCGGCCGGGTCTGCTGGCCGCTGGTGAAGCGCTTGAGCACCCAGGCCACGGCCATGGCGCCCGCGATGCCGGCCAGATACAGCGCGAAGAGCACCAGGCCCTGCAGCTGGATGCCACCCCACAGCTGGCGCTGCGGCACGAAGGCGCCGATCAGCAGGGCGTAGACCGGCAGGCGCGCCGAGCAGGTCATCATCGGGGCGATCAGGATGGTCACCAGGCGGTCGCGCGGATTGGCGATGGAGCGCGTGGCCATGATGCCCGGGATCGCGCAGGCGAAGCTGGACAGCAGCGGGATGAAGCTGCGCCCCGACAGGCCCACGCTGCCCATGATGCGGTCCAGCAGGAAGGCGGCCCGCGGCAGGTAGCCGGACTCCTCCAGCACCAGGATGAAGAAGAACAGGATCAGGATCTGGGGCAGGAAGACCAGCACGCCGCCCACGCCGGCGATCAGGCCGTCGACCACGAGGCTGCGCAGCCAGCCCTCGGGCATCAGCGAACCCACCTCGGTGCCCAGCCAGGCGATGGCGGCCTCGATCAGGTCCTTGGGCGGTTCGGCCCAGCTGAACACGGCCTGGAAGAGGAAGAACAGCAGCACCGCCAGCAGCGCCGGGCCCAGGACCGGGTGCAGCACGAAGCGGTCCAGCTGGTCGCTGGGCAGTTCGGGCGTCTGCTGGTCCAGCCCCAGCTCATGCAGCAGGGCGTTGACGCGCGCCTGGTCCTGCGGGTCGGTGCTCGGCTCGCCCTGGGCCGGCACGGCCGGCCAGTCCTCGCGCTGGCCCAGCAGGGCGCGCAGCGCGTCCAGGCCTTCGCCCTTGGTGGCCACTGTCCGGACCACGGGCACGCCCAGGGCGCGGGACATCTTCTCGGTGTCGATGTGCAGGCCACGCTTGGCCGCCAGGTCCGCCATGTTGAGGGCGACGACGCAAGGCAGGCCCATGCGCTGCACGGCCAGCACCAGGCGCAGGTTGCGGCGCAGATTGGTGGCGTCCAGCACGCAGACGACGAGGTCCGGCCGTTTCTCGCCGATGGCGCGGCCGGCCAGCACGTCGCAGGTGACGCGTTCGTCCGGCGAGCGCGGATAGAGGCTGTAGGTGCCGGGCAGGTCCAGCAGGCGCAGGCTCTTGCCCTGGGGCGTCTGCACGCGGCCTTCCTTGCGCTCGACGGTCACGCCCGCGTAGTTGGCCACCTTCTGGCGGCTGCCGGTCAGGCGGTTGAAGAGGGCGGTCTTGCCACAGTTCGGATTGCCGACCAGGGCCAGCAGCGGGCCGGCCGGATGCAGATGGATGACGGCTTCGTTCATGGGAGCAACTGTTGCACTGCGTGCGATCCCGCAGCGCGGGAAGGAGCCCCTCGGGGCGGCCAGGCCTGGCTCATGCCAGCGCTTGCTGGCTCAGGACTGGCGCGTTCGTCAGTTCGGGGGCCTCGTGGGGCAGGGCGAGCTCGATGCAGTCGGCCTCGGCGCGGCGCAGGGCGAAGGTCGACTGGCCGATGCGCACGACGAGCGGGTCGGCACCCGGCAGGCCCTTCGCGATCACCGAGACATGCTCGCCGCTGACGAAGCCGATCTCCTCCAGCCATTGCGGCCATTCCGGCGCATGGGCCGGGGCGTGCAGGGACTTGACCCGGTGGGCCTGGCCGATGCCGGCCTGGGCCAGCGTGAAGGACGGGGCTGCAATCATGGTGTCTGCCGGGAGCGAGGCTCTGGAAGAGGATGATGGCATTCTAAATGAGAAAGAATCGCATTTAGTGATCAAGGCTTGAGCCAGCGCAAGACTGGCGCGTGAATTTTTGTAGAGGGCTGGCTCCAGACCGGGGGAGGGCGCCCCGGGAAGCGCTCCGGCGCTCCCGTGCCCCGGCGGTTCGACACCCGCCGCCGCAGGGCCCGTGGTCGTGACGGCAGCGGTAGCCAGGGCGGTGCGCAGGGCGGTTCCGCCGCGGCCGCGGGGGTGCCCCGGCGTGTGGCTCAAGCCCCAGAGGAAACGGGCGCGCAAACGTTTAGCGTTTTCCTCATTCGCCGATACACTCCCGCTTTCTAGAATGCGCTGGCGTTGCCGCAGTGGTGGCGCCGGGCGGGTTCGTCAGGCGATCTTCCGGGAGAGTCCCGTCGGATCTGCGGGTGGATCTGCCGGCGGGTCGTCCGCCACATCCCTTGTTCGTCCGTTGTCTGTTCTGTCGAGATGGAATTGCCCACCATGAAGACCTTGCACACTCTTGCCGCGACGGCCCTTGCCGCGCTGACCCTGGCCGCCACCACCGCGCAGGCCCAGCAGCCGGCCGTCATCTTTGACATGGGGGGCAAGTTCGACAAGAGCTTCAACGAGGCTGCCTACCGCGGCGTCGAGCGCTGGAAGGCCGAGACCGGCAAGAACTACCTCGAGTTCGAGATCAGCAACGACACCCAGCGCGCCCAGGCCATCCGCCGCATGGCCGAGCGCGGTGCCAGCCCCATCATCTCGGTGGGCTTTGCCCAGGCCTCGGCCCTGCAGCAGGTGGCCAAGGACTTCCCCAAGACCAAGTTCGTCATCATCGACGAGAAGGTCAACATGCCCAATGTGCAGGCCGTCGTCTTCAAGGAGCACGAGGGCAGCTTCCTGATCGGCGCGCTGGCCGCGCTGACCAGCAAGTCCGGCAAGGTGGGCTTCGTGGGCGGCATGGACATCCCCCTGATCCGCAAGTTCCAGTGCGGCTACGAGCAGGGCGCCAAGGCGGCCAATCCCAAGATCGACGTGCAGGCCAACATGACGGGCACCACGGCCACCGCCTGGAACGACCCGACCCGCGGCGGTGAGCTGGCCAAGGCGCAGTTCGCCAAGGGCGTGGACGTGGTCTTCGCGGCCGCCGGCGGTACCGGCGTGGGCGTCTATCAGGCCGCCAAGGACGCCGGCAAGCTGGCCATCGGCGTGGACAGCAACCAGAACCACCTGCAGCCCGGTACCATGCTCAGCTCCATGGTCAAGCGCGTGGACGTGGCCGTCTACAACGTGCTGAAGGAATGGCAGCCCGGCATCAAGATCCTGGGTCTGGCCGAGAACGGTGTCGAGTACGCCGTCGACCAGCACAATGCCAAGCTGATCAGCCCGCAAGTCAAGGCCAAGGTCGAGGCCTACAAGGCCGACATCATCGCCGGCAAGATCAAGGTCGCCGACTACATGGCGGACAACGCCTGCAAATACTGACGAGCCCCCGCGGCAAGACCTGACCCCGGTCGGGCCTGCCGTCCGGAAATCGCGGGGCGTCCGGTGTGGCGCCCTCCCAGCGCCCCATCCCCATCCACCCATGACAGCTCCGATGAGCACCGCCCAGCCGGCGGTCCGCCTCTGCGAGATCTCCAAGCGCTTCGGCGCCGTGCAGGCCAACCGCGGCGTGAGCATCAGCGTTGCCGCGGGCACGGTCCACGGCATCGTCGGCGAGAACGGCGCCGGCAAGTCCACGCTGATGGCCATCCTCTACGGCTACTACCAGGCTGATGAGGGGCACATCGAGATCCAGGGCCAGCGCGTCCAGATCCCCGATTCGCAGGTCGCCATCGCCCAGGGCATCGGCATGGTCCACCAGCACTTCATGCTGGTCGAGACCCTCAGCTGCCTGGACAACGTCATGCTGGGCGCCGAGGGCGGCTTCTTCCTCGGTGGCGCCAAGAAGGCGGCCCGCGCGAAGCTGGAAGCGCTGATGCGCGAGACCGGCCTGCAGGTGCGCCTGGACGCCCTCGTGGGCGACCTGCCCGTGGGCGAGTTGCAGCGCCTGGAGATCCTCAAGGCCCTGTACCGCGGCGCCCGCCTCCTGATCCTGGACGAGCCCACCGCGGTGCTGACGCCCCAGGAGACCGAGCAGCTTTTCGTGACCCTGCGCCAGCTCCGCGCCATGGGCACGACCATCCTGCTGATCACCCACAAGCTCAAGGAGGTGATGGCCCTGTGCGATGCCGTCACCGTGATGCGCGCCGGCCAGGTGGTCAAGACCGTGGCCATCGCCGAGACGAATCCCGAGGACCTGGCCGAGTCCATGGTGGGCCGCAAGGTCAGCCTAGGCCGCAAGGAAGGCGAGGGCGCCAGGGCCGGCGAGCTGCGCCTGCAGGCCCGCGGTCTCGCGCTGCGCAACGAGCAGGGCGTGCAGACGCTCAAGGGCGTGGACCTGGACCTGAAGGCGGGCGAGATCGTCGGCGTGGCCGGCGTGTCGGGCAATGGCCAGAGCGAGCTGCTGGCCCTGCTGTCGGGCATGCAGGCGCCCTCGGCCGGGCAGCTGACGGTGGCCGGCCAGACCTTCGAGCCTGGCGCCTGGATGACGCCCTCGCAGGCCCGCACGCTGCGCCTCGCGCACGTGCCCGAGGACCGGCACCTGTGCGGCATGGTGATGAGCTTCCCGGCCTGGGAAACCGCGGCCCTGGGCTACCACGAGCAGGCCCAGTACCGCGCCGGGCCCCTGGGCCTCTCGATGGACCAGGCCCACATGAAGACGCAGGCCGCGGAGTTCATGGAGCGTTTTGACGTGCGCCCCCGCGACCCGCTGCTGGGGTCGAGCAAGTTCTCCGGTGGCAATCAGCAGAAGCTGATCCTGGCCCGCGAGATCGCCCAGAAGCCCGCAGTGCTGCTGGTGGGGCAGCCCACGCGTGGCGTGGACATCGGCGCCATCGAGTTCATCCATGGCCAGCTGCGCCGGCTGCGTGACGAGGGTTGCGCGGTGCTGCTGGTCTCCAGCGAGCTGGACGAGATCCTGGCCCTGGCCGACCGCGTGGTGGTGATGAACGCCGGCCGCGTGACCGGCGAGCTGGCCATCGCCGACTGCAATGAAAAGACCCTGGGCCTGCTGATGACGGCCCAGCCCGAGGAGGCGCAGGCATGAGCGCGCAATCGTTGACCCTGCCGCGCTGGATGGACCTGGTGCTGCTGCCCCTGTGGAACCTCGTGGTCGCGCTGGGCGTGGCCGCCCTCGTGGTGCTGGCCATCCACCAGAGCCCGGTGCAGACCTTCTCCGTGCTGGTCGAGGGTGCCCTGGGCAGCGGCCGCGGCCTGGGCTACACGCTGTACTACACCACCACCTTCATCTTCACCGGCCTGGCCGTGGCCGTGGCCTTCCACGGCGGGCTCTTCAACATCGGCGGGGAAGGGCAGGCCACCTTCGGCGGCCTGGGCGTCGCGCTGCTGGCGCTGTGGCTCTCGCCCAAGCTGCCGGCCGTGGTGATGCTGCCCCTGCTGGTGCTGGCGGCGGCGCTGTTCGGTGCGGCCTGGGCGGCGGTGCCGGCCTATTTGCAGGCCTGGCGCGGCAGCCACATCGTGATCACGACCATCATGTTCAACTTCCTGGCGGCCAGCCTGAACGTGTACCTGCTGGTCAACTGGCTGCGCCCGGCGGGCTCCATGTCGCCCGAGAGCCAGGAGTTCGCCGAGAGCGCCCGCATGCCCGCCCTGCATGCCCTGGCCGAGAAGCTGGGCCTGGAGTGGCCGTCCTCGCCGCTGAACCTGAGCCTGCTGCTGGCCCTGCTGGCCTGCGTCTTCGTCTGGTGGTTCCTGTGGAAGAGCCGCGCCGGCTACCGCCTGCGCGCCGTGGGTTCGGCGCCCGAGGCCGCGCACTACGCCGGCATCCGCCCGCGCCTGCAGGTGCTGGTGGCCATGGGTGTCTCCGGCGCGCTGGCCGGGCTGATGGCGGTCAACGAGATCTCCGGCGTGCAGGGCAAGCTGACCCTGGACTTCGTGGCCGGTGCCGGCTTCACCGGCATCGCCGTGTCTCTGATGGGGCGCAACCACCCGGTGGGCATCGTGATGGCCTCGCTGCTGTTCGGCGTGCTGTACCAGGGCGGCGTCGAGGTGTCCTTCGAGGTGCCCGGCTTCTCCCGCGAGATGGTGGTGACGGTGCAGGGCCTGATCGTGCTCTTCGCTGGGGCGATGGCCATGGTGTCGGCGCCGATGTTCGCGAAGCTGTACGCCGCCTTCAAGCGCAAGGAGGTCAAGAATGGATGAGGTGCTGATCGGATCGGTGATCGCCTCCACCCTGCGTGTCACCACGCCGCTGCTGCTGGGCGCGCTGGCGGGCCTGCTGTCCGAGCGCTCCGGCGTGGTGGACCTGGGCCTGGAGGGCAAGATGCTGTCGGCTGCCTTTGCCGCGGCCGCGGTGGGCGCCCTGAGCGGTTCCACGACGCTGGCCATCGCCGCGGCGTTGCTGGTGGCCTGCGTCTGGTCCCTGGTGCACGGCTTCGCCTGTGTCAGCCACCGGGGTGACCAGGTGGTGTCGGGCGTGGCCATCAACATGGTCTCGGCCGGCCTGACCGTGGTGCTGGGCATCGCCTGGTTCGCGCAGGGCGGGCAGACACCGCCGGTCTCGCCCGAGGTGCGCCTGCACGGCCTGGTGCCAGGTCTTGCCGAGCCGGTGGAAGGGCAGTGGTTCGCCTCGGTCCTGGGCCATGGCCTGCTGAGCCACAACGGCCTGGTCTACACGGCCTTCGCGCTGGTCTTCGCCGTCTGGTATTTCCTCGAGCGCACCCGCCCGGGCCTGCGCCTGCGCGCGGTGGGCGAGAACCCTGCCATGGTGGAGGCCGCTGGCGTCTCGGTGAAGAGCCTGCGCTACGGCGCCCTGGTGCTCAACGGTCTGCTGTGCGGCCTGGCGGGCGCCTACCTGACCCTGGCCCAGAACGCCTCCTTCGCCCCCAACATGACCGCCGGCCGCGGCTACATCGCCCTGGCCGCGATGATCTTCGGCAAGTGGAAGCCCCTGCCCACCGCGGCAGCTTGCCTGCTGTTCGGTTTCCTCGATGCTGTCGCCATCCGCCTGCAGGGCGTGAAGCTGCCGGGCATCGGCGAGGTGCCGGTGCAGGCCATCCAGGCCTTGCCCTATCTGCTGACCGTCATCCTGCTGGCCGGCTTCATCGGCCAGGCCCTGGCGCCCAAGGCCCTGGGCCGGCCCTATGTCAAAGAACGCTGAGGGACCTGCCATGCCGCCCCTGAATGACGCGTTGCTGCAGCAGCTGCTGGCCGCCGCGGCCAGCGCCCGCAGCCATTCGCACGCGCCCTACTCGAGGTACGCGGTAGGCGCCGCGGTGCTCGACGAGCAGGGCCGCGTGCACGCCGGCTGCAACATCGAGAACGCTGCCTACCCGCAAGGCTGGTGCGCCGAGACCACCGCCCTGGGCGCCATGGTCATGGCCGGTGGCCGCCAGGCCCGCGCGGTGCTGGTGATGGGCCCCGGCCCCGAGGTCATCACGCCCTGCGGCGGCTGCCGACAGAAGCTGCGCGAATTCAACAGCGGCGATCTGCTCGTGATCGCCGCGGACCCGGCGGGCATTCAAGCCCACTGGACGCTGGAGCAGCTGCTGCCGGCGAGTTTCGGACCAGGCCACCTGCGCTTCTGAACGTCCGACCCAAGAGAACACGGAGAACGAACATGATCGACCGCAACACCCTCAATCCCAAGATCGACGCCAGCGTGGCCAGGCTGCAGGCGCAATTCGGTGCCGCGCCCGCCGTGGCCGTGGTGCTGGGCTCCGGCTGGGCCGGCGCCGTGGACCAGGTGCAGGGCGCCCAGCACCTGTCCTATGCCGAGCTGCCGGCCTTCCCGCAGCCCAAGGTCGAGGGGCATGTGAACGAGGTCGTCGTCGGCACCATGGGCGAGCAGCGCGTGGTCATGCTGCGCGGCCGCGCCCACACCTATGAGAGCGACGACTGCACCGGCATGGCCGGCGCGCTGCGCAGCCTCAAGGCCTGGGGCGTCAAGGTGCTGGTGCAGACCAATGCCTCGGGCTCGCTGCGCCCTCACATGCAGCCGGGCAGCCTGATGCTGATCTCGGACCACATCAACGCCCCGCAGCGCTCGCCCATCGTCGGCGAGCCCGGCAGCGAGCGCTTCGTGGACATGAGTGCTGCCTATGACGCCGAGCTGCGCCAGCACGCCAAGGCCGTGGCCAAGGCCGAGAACCTCATCGTGGGCGAAGGCGTCTACTGCTGGGCCCTGGGCCCGCAGTTCGAGACCCCGGCCGAGATCCGCATGTTCGCCGCCTGGGGCGCCGACGCCGTGGGCATGAGCACCGTGCCCGAGACCATCCTGGCCCGCCACGCCGGCCTGCGCGTCATGGGCCTGGCCCTGATGACCAATATGGCCGCCGGCCTGTCCGACGAGGCCCTGACCCACGCCCTGACCCTGCAGCAGGCCCAGGCCTCCGGCGCGCGCGCCGCAGCCTACCTGGCCCAGGTCATCGCCGGCATGGCCGACCTTGACTCGCTCAAGGGCTGAGCCACACAAAGGGCGGCCTGGCGTCGCCCAGGGAGAACCGCATGACAACAAACACTGACCGCCTGGACCTGCTCCAGGCCGCACGCCTGGCCCTGCAGTGCCTGGATCTGACCAGCCTCAACGACGCCGACACCGCCGCTGACGTCACCGCGCTGTGCGAGCGCGCGCAGACCGCCTTCGGCCCCGTGGCCGCGGTGTGCGTGTGGCCGCGCTTCGTGTCGCAGGCGCGCTCGATGCTGCCGCCCGAGATCAAGGTCGCCGCCGTGGCCGACTTCCCCGAAGGCGCGCTGGATGTGGCCCGCGCCATTGCCGACATCGAGACCATCGCGCAAGCCGGTGGCGACGAGGTCGACGTGGTGCTGCCCTGGCGGGCCCTGCAGGCCGGCCAGCGCAGCGAGGTCGAGGAGTTCCTGGCCGAAGTGCGCCATGCCAGCCGGCCGCTGACACTCAAGGTCATCATCGAGTCCGGCGAGCTGGCCGAGCCCGAGCTGATTGCCGAGGCCACGCGCCTCTCGCTCGCCGCGGGGGCCGACTTCGTCAAGACCAGCACGGGCAAGACGCCCGTCTCCGCCACGCCCGAAGCCGCCCGCGTGATGCTGCGCGAGATCGCCGCCTCGGGCATGGCCTCGGCCGGGTTCAAGGCCTCGGGCGGCATCCGCTCCGTGGCCGATGCCCAGGGCTATCTGCAACTGGCCGCCGACGTGCTGGGTGCTGAGTCCCTGCAGGCGCGCCGCTTCCGCTTCGGCGCCAGCGGTCTGCTGAAGGACATCGAGTCCGTGCTGTCCGGCCAGGCCTCGCAGGCCGTCACCTCCGTCTACTGAAGCCATGCTCGCCCAAGAAATCATCCGCGCCAAGCGCGACGGCCAGGCCCTCTCCGAGGCCCAGATCCAGTCCTTCGTGAAGGGCCTCACCGATGGCAGCTGGAGCGAGGGCCAGGTGGCCGCGCTGGGCATGGCCGTGTTCCTGCGCGGCATGGGCCGCGAGGAGGCCGTGCACCTGACCCGCGCCATGATGCATTCCGGCCGCGTGATGCAGTGGCCCGACATGCCGGGCCCCGTGCTGGACAAGCACTCCAGCGGCGGTGTGGGTGACAAGGTCAGCCTCATGCTCGCCCCCATGGTCGCGGCCTGCGGCGGCTATGTGCCCATGATCGCCGGCCGCGGCCTGGGCCACACCGGCGGCACGGTGGACAAGCTGGAGGCCATCCCCGGCTACACGACCACGCCGGACCCGGCCCGCTTCGACCGCATCGTGCGCGAGCTGGGCTGTGCCATCATCGGCCAGACGGGCGACCTGGCCCCCGCCGACAAGCGCTTCTACGCCACGCGGGACGTCACCGCGACCGTGGAGAGCGTGCCCCTGATCACCGCCTCCATCCTGTCCAAGAAGCTGGCGGCGGGCCTGCAGGGCCTGTCCATGGACATCAAGTGCGGCAACGGCGCCTTCGCCAGCACGCCCGAATTTGCCCGTGAGCTGGCCGAGAGCATCGTGGCCGTGGCCGGCGGCGCCGGCCTCAAGACCCGCGCCCTGATCACCGACATGAACGAGGTCCTGGGTGACGAGGTGGGCAATGCGCTGGAGATCGCCGAGACCATCGCCTACCTGAAGGGCGATCGCCGTGAGTCGCGCCTGCATGAGGTGACCCTGGCGCTGGCGGCCGAGATGCTGGTGCTGGGCGGCATCGCCGCTGACACCGCGGATGGCCGCCGCCGCCTGCAGCAGGCCCTGGACAGCGGCGCCGCCGCCGAGAAGTTCGCGCAGATGGTCGTGGCCCTGGGCGGCCCGGCCGACCTGATGGAGCGCCCGCAGGCCTACCTGCCGGCCGCTCCCGTGATCCAGGCCATTGCGGCACCGCGGGCCGGCGTCATCTCGGCGATGAAGACCCGTGACATCGGCCTGCTGATCGTCGAGATGGGCGGCGGCCGCCGCGTGGCCAGCGATGCCATCGACTTCCGCGTGGGCCTCTCCGCGGTCCGCCACGTGGGCGATGCGGTGGCCGCGGGCGAGCCCCTGGCCCTCGTGCATGCGGCCGACCAGGCCCAGGCCGATCGCGTGATCGCGGCCTACCAGGCGGCGGTGAGCCTGGCCGATCCGGGCACCGCGATCACGGCCGCTCCCATCGTGATGGACGTCATCGGCTGAGCAGGCTGCGGCGAACGGGCAGGGCGCCGGTAAAATCCCGGCCCTTCGCCCGGAATTTCCCATGACCACGCCGCCTGACCTCACGCCTCCCGACACCCAAGACGCCACGCCCGCCGACGGCGAGGCGCCGCGCCGCGCCATCAAGAGCTTCGTCGTGCGCGCCGGCCGCATGGGCACGGGCCAGATCAAGGCCCTGGCCGAGCTGGGCCCGCGCTATGTGCTGCCCTTCCAGGCCGCCACGCCGCTGAACTACGAGGCCGTCTTTGGCCGCAAGGCGCCGGTGGTGCTGGAGATCGGCTTCGGCATGGGCGGCGCCACCGCACAGATCGCCCAGACTCTGGCCGACCACGACTTCATCGGCTGCGAGGTGCACGAGCCCGGCGTGGGCGCGCTGCTGAAGCTGATCGGCGAGCAGGACATCCCCAACATCCGCATCTTCCAGCACGACGCCGTCGAGGTGCTGGAGCAGATGGTGCCCAAGTCCAGCCTGGCCGGCATCCACATCTTCTTCCCCGACCCCTGGCACAAGAAGCGCCACAACAAGCGCCGCCTGATCCAGACGCCTTTCGTGGCCAAGCTCATCGAGCATCTCGCCCCTGGTGGCTACCTGCACTGCGCCACCGACTGGCAGCCCTATGCCGAGCAGATGCTGGAGGTGCTCAGCGCCGAGCCGCAGCTGCAGAACACGGCCCAGGGCTATGCCGAGAAGCCGGCCTACCGCCCCCTCACCAAGTTCGAGAACCGCGGCCTGAAGCTGGGCCACGGGGTCTGGGACCTGGTCTTCAGGAAACGCTGAAGCGCGCACGCGCCCCGGCTGATAGAGTCCCCGCTCATGTCTGACGCACTCCAACTGGCCGGCAAGCAGGTGCTGCTGGCGCTATCCGGCGGCGTAGCCTGCTACAAGGTCGCCGAGCTGACCCGCCTGCTCGTGAAGGCCGGCGCCACCGTGCAGGTGATGATGAGCGAGGCCGCCGAGGCCTTCATCACGCCCGTCACGATGCAGGCGCTCTCGAACCGGCCGGTTTACACCAGCCAGTGGGACGCCCGCGAGCCCAACAACATGGCGCACATCAACCTCAGCCGCGAGGCCGATGTGATGCTCATCGCCCCCGCCAGCGCCGACATGATCGCCCGCCTGGTCCAGGGCCGCGCCGACGAGCTGGTCTCCCTGACCGCCCTGGCGCGCCCGCGCGAGCGCTGCGGCCTGCTCGTCGCCCCGGCCATGAACCGCGAGATGTGGACCCATCCGGCCACCCAGCGCAACATCGCCCAGCTGCAGGCGGACGGCGCCCAGGTACTGGGCCCCGGCCATGGCGACCAGGCCTGCGGCGAGGTCGGTGACGGCC
This sequence comes from Pelomonas sp. BJYL3, assembly GCF_027257975.1. Lineage (GTDB taxonomy): Bacteria > Pseudomonadota > Gammaproteobacteria > Burkholderiales > Burkholderiaceae_C > Roseateles_B > Roseateles_B flavus. The sequence continues at coordinate 105,395 of NZ_JANZKX010000008.1, read as the reverse complement.
GCATGCTGGAGCCCCAGCAGCTGCTGGACGCCGTGATCGCGCACTTCCAGCCCAAGCTGTTGCAGGGCCGCCGCCTGCTGATCACCGCGGGCCCGACCTTCGAGGCCATCGACCCGGTGCGCGGCATCACCAATCTCTCCAGCGGCAAGATGGGCTTTGCCATCGCGCGCGCCGCCGCCGAGGCCGGCGCCGAGGTCACGCTGATCGCCGGCCCCGTGCACCTGCCCACGCCGGTGGGCGTGCGCCGCATCGACGTCACCAGCGCCCGGCAGATGCTGGAAGCCGTGCTGCCGCGCGCCCCGCAGCACGAGGTTTTCGTGGCCACGGCCGCCGTGGCCGACTGGCGTCCCGCCCAGCTCAACGAGCACAAGATCAAGAAGGACGGCAAGAAGAGCGCCCCGACCTTCGAGCTCACCGAGAACGCCGACATCCTGGCCACCGTGGCCGCGCTGCCCGATGCGCCCTACTGCGTGGGCTTCGCCGCCGAGAGCCAGGACCTCGTCAAGCATGCCCGCGAGAAGCTGCTGCGCAAGAAGCTGCCCCTGGTGGTGGGCAACCTCGGCCCGGCCACCTTCGGCAAGGACGACAACAGCCTCGTGCTGGTCGAGGCCGATCGCGAGACCGAACTGCCCCGCGCCGACAAGCTCACGCTCGCCCGCCAGCTGGTGGCCGAGATCGCCCGGCGCGTCGGTTGAATGCCGACTTCATCCGGTCAGGTAGCAAGACCTGACCCCACAGTTTCCCGAGCCCCTCCCATGAGCACCATCGACCTCAAGATCCTCGACGCCCGCATGGCCGAGCAGCTGCCCGCCTACGCCACGCCCGGCTCCGCCGGCCTGGACCTGCGCGCCTGCCTGGACGCCGCCGTGACCCTGGAGCCCGGCCAGACCCATCTGGTGCCCACCGGCCTGGCCATCCACATCGCCGACCCCGGCCTGGCCGCGGTGATCCTGCCGCGCTCGGGCCTGGGCCACAAGCATGGCGTGGTGCTGGGCAACCTCGTGGGCCTGATCGACTCCGACTACCAGGGCCAGCTGATGGTCAGCGTCTGGAACCGCAGCCAGACGGCTTTCGTGATCCAGCCCATGGAGCGCATCGCCCAGCTGGTGATCGTGCCGGTGGTGCAGGCGCAGTTCCGGGTGGTGGACGAATTCGGCGCGAGTGATCGCGGCGAGGGTGGGTTTGGGTCGACGGGGAAGCATTGAGGTGGCTGGCTTGACTGTGGCCGGTGGCGGCAGAGTTGATCCTCAGTGATCCCCGGCGGCGACTGCTTGCGGCCAGGAGCGGAAGGCCGCGAGTGACCGCTTTCGGATGGGATCCAAGCCCCACTGTCCGAAGCCACGCTATGGCGTTCGTCCACGACCCTCAGCCATATGAAGAGTGACCATGTTTGTCATCGAAGCGAGCAACAGTCGAGGCTGGCAGTGGATTTCGGCGATATGCCGAGATCAGCAGCGCGCGATTGAATTCCTGGCGGCTGTCCCGCCAGAGCTTCAACCAGCGCAACACATGATTGAGGTCCCGGCTTCGGACTACCCCCTCTTCATCGTGGAAGACGACGGCTTCGAGTACGGGAGCGCGGAGCTGGTTCGGAGACGGTTGTCTCAGTTGAGGCCTTGTGGCGATGAAGATGCCGTTCTGCTGAATGTCTACATCGTGCGCGAAGATTTCTTGCCTGATCACCCTGGAAGGGACTGCATGGGACATCTTTACCACTGGCACATTACGGACGATGCGCTACGCCCTCCGCGGATCGGCCGGCTGCTGGAAGAGCTTGATGGTGCTAGTCGGCAGCAGCCGAGCGCTTGACTCCGGGTGGTGGCCAAGCCTCGGTCTTCCTGAGGCTGTTGTCGGCCAGTAGCGGTCGGCCGCGGACGGCTGCTTTCGGGCAGGCTCGGCACGCATGCCCCTGCAGGATGAGATGAAAAAACTCCTTTGGATACCGAGCGCCGGTGTCGACCAGGCTGCGCTTGAGCGCCTATGTGGGCACTTCCACAAGCCGTCAGAGCCAATGGGCGAAGCTTGGTTCATGGGCGATGAGCGCCAGATGTTTCCCGAACTTCTGGGCGATCTTGATGCGGTTTCGGCCTACGACCTTCAGAAGCCGCTCATCGAAATTGCGAGCGGAACCAGTTCGTTCGGGCCCATGAGGGAATGGCACATCTGGTACCACTACCTGCTCGGGCGGCTTGTCCCGCGCAGCCATGAAGCACACGTTTCCTACCTGCTGGAATCCCTGCTCACCGGGTTCATGGCGATCTATCCCAACGGCGTGTACCACGAGCCGTACAGCGGCTTTCGGGAGGATGTGCTGCTGACACTGGGTCGATCCATCATGGACAGTGAATGCTGGAATGGCTCTGACATCGCCATTGGCAACGTGTTACGCCGGTCGAACAACAATCCGAGACAGGTTTGGATCTGGTGGGATGCCAGCGGCGACCTCTCGGCCTCGCTGTTCTTCTGCCTGAAGTACTTGCCGGAGTCCGCGATCGAGGCGTGGCTGCGGTCAGTCCTTGACATCCAGTCGCCGCATTGGCGAGCCCAAGTTCTGGTCTGGCTTCTCGGAGCGCACGAAATCTTGAATGGCACCGTGCGATGGCCCTCAGAGTTCTCGATGGAAGCTCGCCCCTACATTGGCTGGGAGTGGTCGCATTGCCTGAGGCCCGAACTTGCAGGCACTGACGACAGTGGCTCGCCGCCCACTGAGGCCTTCATTGCTGCAGAGAATCGAGCGGCGGCACTTGGGATGCTGCGAGCCTACTTCACCGAGGATCGATTCCTGGAATGGATGGACGGCATCTCATCTGTTTACTACCTTGAGGCAGAGCTACAGGAACTCCCGTCGGCGTTCGAGTCGATCTACGTGCGTGGAATGACCTGACCGGCCCTATCGGCCTGACGTACTCCTGCACGCTTCCGCCAAAGCCGCATTGACTTGCGGATGTTGCTGGATATTCGTATGATGTGCATAATGCGAAAGTCAAATTTGAATGCCAGAGCCGCGGCCAAGGACGCCACTCACGAGCGCATCGTGTCCGTGGCCGCCCGAGCTATCCGGCGCAGTGGCTACGACGGCACCGGCGTCGCCGACATCATGAAGGAGGCCGGCCTGACGCATGGTGCCTTCTATTCGCACTTCGCCTCACGCGAGGCCATGTTGGCCGAGGCGGCAAGCAAGGCCTGCGCTGAGTCCGCATCAGCCGTGGCTGACGTCGTCGCCAACGAAGCTCCCGGCGCCGCCCTGGCCGCCATGTTGAGCGCTTACCTCTCTAAAGCTCATGTCGAGAATGTCGAGCAGGGGTGCCCTCTGGCAGCGCTGGGTTCCGAGACCACGCGACAGGCGCCCGAAGTGCGTCGCGTGGCGACCCGCCACATCAAGGAAATGATTGATCTTGTCGCCCGTCAGTCGCCCGACTGGGGGCAGTCCAGCGCCCACGAACGGGCGCTCGTGACGCTGTCCACGATGGTCGGCACCCTGCTCTTGGCGCGTGCCGTTGACGACCCTGCGTTGTCAGACAGCCTGCGCGACGCGGCGCTCAAGCATCTGCTGCCCCCCGCTCGCTGAAGCCATTGACGAACAGGGGCGTTTCGTTCGTGAAAATACATGATGATCATCATGCGAGATAGATTTGAAGCCCTTGCCTGACACCTGGCTTCCGAACCTGCAGCCCAGACGGAGATATTCATGAACATGAAGCATTGCAAGATTGCCCTCGTGACCGGCGCCTCGTCGGGCATCGGCCAAGCCACCGCGGAGCGGCTTGCCAAGGCGGGCTACAAGGTCTACGGCACCAGCCGGCGAGGCGCCGAGGCAAGCGGAGGGGCTTTCGAGATGCTGCCGCTTGATGTGACCAGTGATGCGTCGGTTGATGCGGCTGTCGGACGGCTGATGCAGTCGGAAGGCCGAATCGACCTGCTGGTCAACAACGCAGGCTTCGGGGTCGCCCCTGCCGGCGCCGAGGAAAGCTCGATGGAGCAGGCTCGGGCCATCTTCGACACCAACTTCTTCGGGCTCATCCGGATGACGCGCGCGGTGTTGCCGCACATGCGCCAGCAGGGCTCGGGCCGCATCATCAACATCGGTTCGGTGCTGGGCTTCCTTCCCATGCCCTACGGGGCCCTGTATGCCGCGACCAAGCATGCTGTCGAAGGCTATTCCGAATCGCTGGACCATGAGCTGCGCACACGAGGTATCCGGGTCTCGGTCATCGAGCCCGCATACACGAAGACGCCGTTCGATGCGAACCTCCTGGAGCCCGACGCCAAGCTGGAGGAGTACCGTGAGATTCGCACCGCAGTGAACCAGCGCGTGAAGGAGGTGATGGCCACGGCAGACTTGCCCGACGTCGTGGCCGAGGTGGTGCTGAAAGCTGCCAACGCCGCGCAGCCCAAGCTTCGCTACACCGCCGGCGGGCTTGCCGGCCGCCTGCGTCTGCTGCGTAGATATGCGCCGGCCGGTCTGGTGGATGCCGGCATTCGCAAGGACCTGCGGCTCGACGCGGCACAAGGGGTGAAGTGATCATGAAGGCATTTGTTGCTGATCGCTATGAAAAGAAGAGCGCCTTGCGCCTGGCGGACATGCCGGTGCCTGCGCTGCGCGACGACGAGGTCCTGATCGAGGTCCACGCCGCCGGTGTGAACCAGCTGGACTTCAAGCTCAGGGACGGCGAGTTCAAGCTCATCCTGCCGTACCGCCTGCCCCTCATCCTGGGCCACGATGTGGCGGGTGTCGTCGTCAAGGCGGGCCCGCAGGCACGCAAGTTCAAGTTGGGCGACGAGGTCTACGCGCGGCTCGATGACTTCCGGATCGGCAGCTTCGCCGAGTTTGTTCCCGTCAGAGAATCATCGCTGGCGCTCAAGCCCCGAGGCCTCACGATGGAAGAGGCTGCCTCCATTCCGCTGGTCGGTTTGACAGCCTGGCAGGCGCTCATCGAACGGGCCCAGCTCAAGAGCGGGCAGAAGGTCTTCATCCAGGCCGGCTCCGGCGGCGTGGGCACTTTCGCCATCCAGCTGGCAAAGCACCTGGGCGCGAGTGTCGCCACGACGACGAGCACGGCCAATGTGGCGCTCGTGAAGCGCCTTGGCGCCGATGTGGTCGTCGACTACAAGACCCAGGACTTTGGAGAGGTCCTGCGCGACTACGACGTAGTGCTCAATAGCCAAGATGGCAAGACGCTGGACAAGTCACTTCGGGTGCTCAAGCGCGGCGGCAAGCTGATTTCAATCTCCGGGCCGCCTGACCCCGCGTTCGGAGAGCGGATCGGCGCACCGGGGCTCGTGCGCCTGGTCATGCGCTTGCTGAGCGCTGGCGTCAGGCGAAAGGCACGCCGTCGCGGTCTGGGCTATGCCTTCCTTTTCATGCAGGCGAACGGTGCCCAGCTGCACGAGATTTCCCGTCTCATCGAGGACGGCGCGATCCGCCCCGTCATCGACCAGGTGTTCCCGTTCGCATCCACCAATGAGGCACTGAACTATGTCGAGTCCGGGCGCGCGAAGGGCAAAGTCGTCATCAAGGTCAAGTGAGGGCGAGCCCTGTCGGCCGGCCATGGAGGGCGGGCAGTGGAGAACGCAGGCTTCCTTGATGGCCGCAATGGCCCGGCAGCGCTAGCTGGTGCGACTGACCTGGCCGGTTCCGTTCACGACAGTCGTGTCGGCCTGACAGCGGCCGCCCAACTACTGATGATTCGCCCTTGGGGCATTCAAGAAGCTAGATTCCAACTGAGTACCGCTGGAAGTCGGGCGAGGTGAACAGGGGGCGGGCAGCCCCTTATGCATTGATCAGTGTTCAGGCGCCGCAAGGCCGGCGTTGGCGAGCTTCCGTTTACAGCCGGAAGCAGAGGGCGGCACTGCAGCGGGGGCGGTCCCTCGATTGGCTGAACGCGAGACCCGGAAGCAGTCGTTCAACGTTGAAGCTAACCGGCCAGCCGTGGCATGCCGTTGCGGGTCCGGTTGAGCGAATACGAAGGGACGTCCCACCTTCTGGCCCACGGCGTCGAGACGCCAAGATTGATGGTGCGAATCGTCAATCTGCAAGCCTGTGAAAGGGGAAGCCCATGAACGAGATTACCCGAGTTGGGGTCGATCTGGCCAAGCGCGTGATCCAGGTCCACGCCGTCAATGCCACCGGCCGCGTCGTCGCCGCCAAGGCCCTGCCTGCCGACAAGTTCGCCGCCTGGTGCGTGCAACTGCCCGCCGGCTGCCTGGTCGCCATGGAGGCCTGCGGCGGCGCCCACCACTGGGCGCGCAAGCTGCGCGGCTTCGGGCTGGACGCGCGCCTCGTCGCCGGCCACTTCGTCACCCCCTACCGCATGTCCGGCAAGGGCAGCAAGAACGACGCCAACGATGCCGCCGCGATCTGCGAGGCCGCTGGCCGACCGCACATGCGCTTCGTGCCCGTGAAGACGCCCGCGCAGCAAGCGCTGCTCGCCATCCACCGCCTGCGCGAGGGCTACAAGGAAGACCGCACCGCCTGCATCAACCGCATCCGCGGCCTGCTGACCGAGTTCGGCATCGTCTTCGCGCAAAGCCCCGAAGCGCTGCGCCTCGGGCTCGCCGACGTGCTTGAAGATGCCAGCAATGAGTTGCCCGGCATCGCGCGGCTGGCGCTGCAGGAGGCGCGGCTGCACTGGATCGAGCTGGAATGCCACATCGCCAGCTGCGACGAGCGCATCACTGCGCATGTGCGCTCGGACCAGCAAGCTAAGGCGGCGGCACAGCTCAGCGGAATCGGCCCGGTGACCGCCTCGGCGCTGGTCACCACCGTAGGCGACTTCAGGCAGTTCAAGAACGGCGCGCAGTTCGGCTCGTGGCTGGGCCTGGTGCCCCGGCAGAACTCCAGCGGCGGCAAGGTGGTGCTGGGGCGCATCACCAAACGCGGCGACGACTACCTGCGCACGCTGCTGATCCAGGGCGCCAAATCGGCCGTGATGACCGCGCACAAACGCACCGACAAGATCTCGCAGTGGCTGGTGCAGTTGCTCGCTCGCGTGGGCTGGCAAAAGGCCGTGGTGGCGCTGGCCAACAAGAATGCGCGCATCGTCTGGGCGCTGCTGGCCAAGGGGCGCGAGTTCGATCCGAACTACGTGTCGGTCAAGCCAGGTGCAGCGCTCGCAACACCTGGCACCGCCACGGTTTGAAACGCCCACCCTCAACTCACAAGTTCTTCCCGTAGACATGCGTTCGAAGATGCATCACACAGGTCAGACCGGCAGCAGGCAAGCTCGACTAACCCTGTGCCGCGCCCATGGTGGCGACGGCGGCGAGTGAATGGAGCCCTGCTGAGCGGTTGGTATCTGGGCCCGCACCGAAACCCGAGTGCAACAAGGCCGCCTGTAGATGTGCAGTCTGTTCTCTGTGACGCTGCATCGAACCCGAACTCAGGTCTTGAGGAAAACGGCAAAGGCGCCTACCGAAAGCAGCCAATACCGAACCGGTTGATTCAGCGGGAAGTCCCTGTAGACTGGTTAGGCCTCATTTTCTGTGCCGCCGGGCCTGTCAGGATTTTTGTGTGCGAGGCATAGCATGACGGCCAGGAGCATCTATGCCAAGCAAGAAGAAGCCGGCGGGAGCCGGCATGACGGCGCTGCCGTCGATCCCCAAGGAACTCATTGAGCAACTGAGCGGCGGCACCACGCCGATGACAGCCGAGCAGATCAATGCCGCGACCATGGCGCTGAAGAAGGCGTTGATCGAGCGCGCGCTGGGCGCGGAGCTGTCGCACCACCTGGGCTATCCGGCCGGCGCTGCCCGGCCCGAGGAAGCCGGCAACCAGCGCAATGGCAAGTCCGCCAAGACCGTGCTGACCGAGGACGGCCCGCTGCGCATCGAGGTGCCGCGCGACCGCGCCGGCTCCTTCGAACCGATCTTGATCCCCAAGCATGAGCGGCGCTTCACCGGCTTCGACGACAAGATCGTGGCCATGTACGCGCGTGGCATGACGGTGCGCGAGATCCAGGGTTTTCTGGCCGAGCAGTACGGCACCGAGGTGAGTCCGGAGTTCATCAGCTCCGTCACCGACGCCGTGATGGCCGAGGTCACGGCCTGGCAGAGCCGGCCGCTGGAGCCGATGTACCCGGTGGTGTTCTTCGACGCGCTGCGCGTGAAGATCCGCGAGGATGCGGTGGTGCGCAACAAGGCCATCTACCTGGCGCTGGGCGTGCTGCCCGACGGCACGCGCGACATCCTGGGCCTGTGGATCGAGAACACCGAGGGGGCCAAGTTCTGGATGAAGGTCTTCAACGATCTCAAGACCCGCGGCGTGGCGGACATCCTGATCGCCGTCACTGACGGGCTCAAGGGCATCCCCGAGGCGCTTGCGGCGGTGTTCCCGGCTACGACGCTGCAGACCTGCATCGTGCACCTGATCCGCAACAGCCTGGACTTCGCGAGCTGGAAGGATCGCAAGGCGCTGGCAGCGGCCTTGAAGCCCGTCTACACGGCCGCCAGCGCCGAAGTGGCACAGGCCGAACTCGATGCCTTCGAGACCGGGCCCTGGGGCCAGAAGTTCCCGACCGTGACAGCCACTTGGCGCCGGGCCTGGGACCGGGTCATTCCGTTCTTCGCCTTCAGCCCGGCGGTGCGGCGCGTGATCTACACGACCAACGCCATCGAAAGCATCCACAGCCGGCTGCGCAAGATCATCAAGACGCGAGGGCACTTCCCCAGCGATGACGCAGCGACCAAGCTGCTGTGGCTGGCGCTGCGCAACATCACAGCCGATTGGGGCCGCGCGGCCAAGGAATGGAAGGAGGCCATGAACCAGTTCGCCATTGCCTACGGCGAGCGCTTCACACGGCCTGCCGCGTAATATGCGGCGCGGGTCCGTCTGAATTGATGGGCCCTAGATGGAGCCTCGAACACAGAAATTCAGACAGGCCCGTGCCGCCGCAAGAGCAGGTTGAGAACACTGCCGCAATAGATCACAAGAACCGCAACCATGCTGGCGAGTTGCCAGGGTCGATTTGCAAGAGCGCAGGCCCAACCCAGCGGAACAACAGCACCAAGCCAGAGGCTGAAGTTGAAAGGGCTGATCGAACCTCTGGACTTGTAGTCCTGGCGCGCCGAAAGGAACATGACGGCGCAAATCGGGGCGACAAAGAGGACGGGGTAGTTCTCCAGGAATGACTCGATCGGCATGGCGGTCTTCTTGAGGCCTAACGTTCTAGCGCAGCAGACCAAGCCAGCGTAGCTGGCGCGGGTCGGCTGCAGCGAAGGGTTTGGCAGTACTTCATGCCAAGGGGCTTCTACCGTGAAATGCCACGTGAAATTCTCTAAGCCGCTTTGGCGTGATCTCCCAGTATGGTCGCGCCTTAACGCTGGCAATTTGCCAAAAAAGATTCTCCATAAACCCAGCATCCAAACAGTCGCGAAGCTCAGTGGATCCGCCAGCGAGCGCCCCATCCAAGTAATTCAGAAGAGATTTATAGGTGGCCGGATCGACTTCAGCTGCCATTTCGAGATTAATGGCGATCGCAAGACTCTCGAACCAAACGTATGCGAAATCAGGTTCTGGAGGACCCCACAACCTAGTGTGCAATCCATCGGCCTTTTGGCTGATGCCTGGATACCGTTCTCGCAAGGAGTTGTACAACTCAATCAGAGTCATCTTGTGCTGCCGAACGTTGTAATTCAGCCGACCAGCCAGCGAAGCTGGCGCAGGTCAGCTGCAATGACGGGTTGGGCAGCGAGCTCTCGCTCATACGTGCCATCCAGAAATCCTGCCAACTGAATTTGCTCCGATGAGGCGCTTTCAAATTCTGAAATACGTTTCGCCGAACACCTTGGGCACCTGCAATTCGGATCATCGAGCGCGCCGTAAACCGCAGCCTCTAGGTCGGTCGGGTCTAGATATGCGGTACCGACTTCATCGCATACCAGCACCACAGCCTTGCAATTGGGACACGCCAAAAAGCAAAGTGCGCCCTGCCCGGCGCAGCACTGGCATCGGATTCCACGAACTGCCCAAGAAGGTCGATCATGCTGCATCTAGTGCTGCCCAACGTTGAAGATGAGCCGCGAGCGGCGGTCTGCCGACGCGATTCGGCTCGAGCGAATACGAAGGGACGTCCCACCTTCTGGCCCACGGCGTCGAGACGCCAAGATTGATGGTGCGAATCGTCAATCTGCAAGCCTGTGAAAGGGGAAGCCCATGAACGAGATTACCCGAGTTGGGGTCGATCTGGCCAAGCGCGTGATCCAGGTCCACGCCGTCAATGCCACCGGCCGCGTCGTCGCCGCCAAGGCCCTGCCTGCCGACAAGTTCGCCGCCTGGTGCGTGCAACTGCCCGCCGGCTGCCTGGTCGCCATGGAGGCCTGCGGCGGCGCCCACCACTGGGCGCGCAAGCTGCGCGGCTTCGGGCTGGACGCGCGCCTCGTCGCCGGCCACTTCGTCACCCCCTACCGCATGTCCGGCAAGGGCAGCAAGAACGACGCCAACGATGCCGCCGCGATCTGCGAGGCCGCTGGCCGACCGCACATGCGCTTCGTGCCCGTGAAGACGCCCGCGCAGCAAGCGCTGCTCGCCATCCACCGCCTGCGCGAGGGCTACAAGGAAGACCGCACCGCCTGCATCAACCGCATCCGCGGCCTGCTGACCGAGTTCGGCATCGTCTTCGCGCAAAGCCCCGAAGCGCTGCGCCTCGGGCTCGCCGACGTGCTTGAAGATGCCAGCAATGAGTTGCCCGGCATCGCGCGGCTGGCGCTGCAGGAGGCGCGGCTGCACTGGATCGAGCTGGAATGCCACATCGCCAGCTGCGACGAGCGCATCACTGCGCATGTGCGCTCGGACCAGCAAGCTAAGGCGGCGGCACAGCTCAGCGGAATCGGCCCGGTGACCGCCTCGGCGCTGGTCACCACCGTAGGCGACTTCAGGCAGTTCAAGAACGGCGCGCAGTTCGGCTCGTGGCTGGGCCTGGTGCCCCGGCAGAACTCCAGCGGCGGCAAGGTGGTGCTGGGGCGCATCACCAAACGCGGCGACGACTACCTGCGCACGCTGCTGATCCAGGGCGCCAAATCGGCCGTGATGACCGCGCACAAACGCACCGACAAGATCTCGCAGTGGCTGGTGCAGTTGCTCGCTCGCGTGGGCTGGCAAAAGGCCGTGGTGGCGCTGGCCAACAAGAATGCGCGCATCGTCTGGGCGCTGCTGGCCAAGGGGCGCGAGTTCGATCCGAACTACGTGTCGGTCAAGCCAGGTGCAGCGCTCGCAACACCTGGCACCGCCACGGTTTGAAACGCCCACCCTCAACTCACAAGTTCTTCCCGTAGACATGCGTTCGAAGATGCATCACACAGGTCAGACCGGCAGCAGGCAAGCTCGACTAACCCTGTGCCGCGCCCATGGTGGCGACGGCGGCGAGTGAATGGAGCCCTGCTGAGCGGTTGGTATCTGGGCCCGCACCGAAACCCGAGTGCAACAAGGCCGCCTGTAGATGTGCAGTCTGTTCTCTGTGACGCTGCATCGAACCCGAACTCAGGTCTTGAGGAAAACGGCAAAGGCGCCTACCGAAAGCAGCCAATACCGAACCGGTTGATTCAGCGGGAAGTCCCTGTAGAGGGGTTAGGCACCGGACGATTGCGCCTTGAGGGACTTGTATTGTTCATTCCACCACGTGACGAGTTCCGCATGCTGCTCATGCGTGACCCACGCCAGATTGGAATTGTCTTGGGCGCTACCGCCGAAGACAAGCGGCTTCAGGTACCACTTGATCTTGCCGGCGAGGCGAGCGTCGGGTTCCAGCGCCAGCGACTCGGGAAGGCTGAACGGCTCAGCGTATGAGGCTTCAAGTGGAACGGCTGGCAGAGTGAATGCATTGCCTGCTTGGTTTCGAACGATGAAGTCGTCCCAGCCCCGCAGGCCAACCAGGCTGTACCCGGGAAGGAACTGCTCGAACTTGTATCGTCTAGCAGCCTCGGCACTCTCGCCCTGGGAGAGGATCACCAAGTATTGGCCGTTGTGCCAACCTTCGATCATGACTTGATGCCTAACGTGAAAACTCAGCGGGCGGCGAAGCCGTCCGCTGCAGTGAAAGGTTGAACCGCTTCATCGAACGTTGAGCCGGGAAATGCTGAATTCAACAGCGCCGTCGCATGGGACTTCGCCGACTTCGATGCGAAATCCGAGCACTTCGATGAGTCCAAGGGATTGGTCGACGACGCGAGCCACACCCTTGTATGACCACTCGCCAACCTTCTCCAGCCGCTCGACTGAGCGCTGCGCTCGAACGTCGTCCGGCCAGTCGGCCAAGTACGCAGCTTGAACCTCCGCGTTATCCCCAGACAAAGCGTCACAGACATAGGTACCGCAGGCCAAATCGCATGGCCAGCAGAACGCGTCGATAACGCCCTGCGCGCTCCGCAACGTCACCGTCGCGCTCTCGTCACCAGGCACAAATGGCTCGACTCGTTCAACTAGCAGCCTATACATAGCGGTTCAACGTGTTGTAGACCGCAGGGCGGCGCGGCCTATCACGGCAGGCCGCGCAGTAACGGGTCGCCCCGCGCGCGATCCAAGTGCTTGTCGAGACTGGACTTTCATCCCATTTGACTGTTTATTCATACAGTACTAAATTTCAGACAAAAAGCCGCATCCGTTACAAACTTGCTTGGCCGGTTCGCGGCACCGCCAAGTGGAGGCTGCCATGCTGCCTGCCGTCGTGCGTCCAGCCATCCCTCGCGCGGCTTTGCGCCCGACCGCCCCTGTCAATCTACCACCGCTGCGTGCCGTTAGGCTGCTCGACCAGTTGCGTGAGCGCATTCGGATGTTGCACTACAGCCGGCGGACCGAGCAGGCGTACTTGTACTGGTCTCGAGCCTTCATCAGGTTCCACGGCCTGCGCCATCCGGCGCAGATGGGAGGCTCCGAGGTCGAGGCCTTCCTGACCTATCTGGCATCCGACCGCGGGCTGTCTCCGTCTAGCCATCGCCAAGCCTTGTCTGCACTCCTGTTCCTTTACGGCAAGGTGCTGGGGCTGCAGTTGCCCTGGATGCAGGAGATCGGCCGCCCGGTGCCCAAGCGGCGCTTGCCGGTGGTGCTCAGCGTCGAAGAGGTGTTGGCGGTGCTTGCCAGACTGCAGGGCGAGCGTCAATTGCTGGCGCGACTGCTGTACGGCACGGGGTTGCGCATCACCGAGGCCTTGTGCCTGCGGGTCAAGGACATCGACTTCGCGCAACGCGCGATCTACGTGCGTCAGGGCAAGGGCGGCAAGGATCGGGTGGTGATGCTGCCCCAATCCTTGGTCTTGCCGTTGCGAGAGCAATTGGGCCGGGTTCGCCAGGTTTGGGCGGCCGATGTGGAGTCAGGGCATGCGGGGGTGGAGTTGCCGCATGCTCTTGAGCGCAAATACCCCCGGGCCGGTGCCAGCTGGGGATGGTTCTGGGTCTTCCCTCAAGACCATCACTCCACCGATCCCCGCAGCGGCGTCGTTCGCCGGCACCATCTCTACGACGAGACCTTTCAGCGAGCGTTCAAGCGCGCGGTTCAGGCCGCAGGCATCAACAAGCCCGCCACGCCTCACACGCTGCGGCACTGTTTTGCGACCCATCTGCTTCAAGCGGGTAGCGACATCCGCACCGTGCAGGAGTTGCTCGGGCACGCCGATGTGGCGACGACCATGATCTATACCCATGTGCTCAGGATGGGCGGCAGTGCCGTGCGCAGCCCCCTGGACTCGCTGCCTGGCGCTGAGAAGCCGCAAAGCAGTCGTTGGTGAGCGACAGCAATCAGCCTGAACCAGTCATGCCATCCAGCATGACCACCTTGCCCAAGTGCTGACGCGCTGCAACGGAAAGGCCCTGCATGTGGGGCCAGACAAACGCCCTCCGTGATGTCAGGGCGGCGTGGCAGCACCGCCGCCGCTCGCGCCAGAGGCCCCAGATGCCCCCGATGCGCCCGACGCGCCAGATGCACCCGACGCCCCGCCCGTACCCCCACTCTCCCCGCCACCACCACCACCGCTGGCACCTCCCGTCCCACCCGTGCTCCCCGGCGCCGGCACCGGCAGCGGCGCATCCCGCATGCTGGGCTGGCTCACGCCGCCCACAGCGCTGTTCGTGCTCGTGCGGCGCGCCTCGTCGCCCGTGCGCTGGCCCTCGCGGCGCTGCTGGCGGGCATTGAGGTGGGCGGTCTCCAGCTCGGCGCTGGGGTTGATGCTGGCATTGCGGATGCGGTCCGCCTGCGCCTGCGCGGCCAGGCGGTTCAGCGGCACCGCATCGGTATGGAAATGCAGTTCCACCGAGGAGTTCAGCTCGGCCTCGGTGTTGATCTCCTCGGTGCGCTGGCTGCGCTCGGTGTTGACGTAGGAGATGGTGTTCTCCACCTCGGCGCTGGCGCCCCAGGCGCCGATGCCGAAGCTGCCGCCGGCCTTCACGCGGTTCTGCATGCCGAACTGGCTGCCGCGGTCCTGGGAGGCGGCGCTGCGGGTGTCGATGTGGAAGCGCATGGCGGCGTTGATCTTGCCGGCGTCGATCACGATGCGGTTCATGCCCATCATCACCATGGTCGCGAGCATCTGCTGGCGCTGGCGCGCGAGCTGGCGCCGGGCGAAGGGCACGAGGGCTTCCGGGTTCGACGCCTCCACGGGCTCGTTGGGGCCGAGCCCGAAAGCCGCGCGGAGCGTGTCCGGCTCGGGCATGTGCGCATTGGGGCGCAGGCGCAGGCGGGGCACCTCGGGGGCGTCGTCGGGGTCGGGCGTCTCGCCGGGCGCGGGGCGGTCCTCGGGGTCCGGGGCCTCGGGGGCGTCCATCTCGAGCTGGTCCGGGAAATGGTCGACCAGCCATTGGCGCGCCTGGGTCTCGTGCGTGGCCAGCTGCTCGAAGCCCTGGGCCGAGCCGGAGACCGCATTGAGCAGCTGCAGGTACTGCTGCAGCTGGGTCTGGTTGGAGTCGTTCATGGCGCGGAAGACGCCGTTGAGCAGGTCGGTCACGAAGCGCGGGAAGCTGATGGCATTGAGCGTGTCCCGCGTGGTCTGGCCGATCTGGCGCGTGGCGGTGCCGAAGTCGGGCTGGGCCTCGAGGCTCTGCACCGCGGCCTGCTGCGCGCGGGGCTGGCGCCGGCGTATGGCCTGCTCGGCCTCATGCTCCTCCTGCAGGCTCAGGGCCACCAGGTGGGAGACCCTGACCATGGCCTGCGCCAGGTCCCGGCGCTGCTCGGGTGGCAGCTCGGCATAGGCCTGGGTGTGGGCCAGCTGCTGGCGCACGGCGGCGCGCAGCCAGGGCGGCGGGGTGTCGGCCTCCAGGCCCAGCGCGGCCGCCGCGTGCACGGCCTGCGTGGGGCGGGCGGGGCTGAGGGCCTCCATGCTCAGAAGGCCTCCAGCACGGCGAGGTTGACCACCTCGGGGCGCTCTCCACGGGCCGAAAGCCGCCAGCGCTCGGCCGCCGCGATGAGGGTCTGCAGCGCCGGGTCCGCGGGCGCGATGGCAAAGCCCTGGCTCGCCGCCTGAGCCAGCCACATCAGCACCTGGCTGCCCGCGCGGGCGCGGTCGAAGCGCTGGCGCAGGTCGCCCAGCACGTCTCGCTCATGGACCAGGGCGGCGCGTACGAGGCCATGCAGGTCGCGCACACCGAAGGCCGTCTGCAGCTGGCGATCGCCCAGCAGCTGCAGGGCGCTTCGCAGCTGGCCCAGCAGCTCGTCGGCCGCCTGCAGCAGCATGCCTTCGAGGCGGCTGGCAGCGATCTCCAGCAGGCCCTGGGCCGCATGCTGCAGGCCGACTTCCTCGCGCACATCGTGCTGGCCGGCGTTGTCGGCCAGGGGCACGATGGCATCGCAGAGGCGGGCCAGGGCGGGCTCGAAGTCCTGCGGGTCGAAGGCCTGGGCCAGCAGGGCGCGGCGCTCGTCGCCCGAGAGCCGCTGGCGGCGTTCCTTCCACAGCTTCTTCAGCAGGGGCTCCAGCTTGGGCAGGGCCACGCTGATGGCGCCGCTGCTCCACAGCGCGGCAATGCGCTCGCTGGCGCGGATCATGGGCTCCAGCTCTTGCACAAGGTAGAGGCTGGCCAGCACGCCCAGCTGGGCCGGTGCACGCGTGGGGCGGGCGGGCTCGGGCAGGTCGATGGCGCCGAGGTCCAGGCCTTGGGCCAGCAGACGCAGACCCGGCAGGTGCGCGGCCTGCAGGGCCTCGGCCTGGTCCAGCAGGGCCGACAGCGCCAGCACCGCCGGCTCGGGGGCGGGCGCTGCGGCCTCGGTGCCCGCGAGGGCCTCGGCGGCGGCATGGTGGGCGGGATGGGGGGCGGTCTCGCAGCTCACGGCGATGCTCCGGGGCGGCACTCAGGCGGCCATGCGCGGGGGCGTCTGGCCGGCCGGGGTGGCGGCATTGCCGGCCGGCGCGGGCGTCGTCCCCGGTGCAGCCGGGGCGGCAGGCCGCGGCGGGTTCGGGTCGAAGGGCGTGGCATTGCCTTGGATGGAGGCCAGCATGCCCGGCGTGGCGAGCTTCTCCATGGGGAAGTAGTCGCTCTTGAAGTTGACGCGCACCTCGCCGGTCAGCTTGGCCTTCAGCGAGGCCTTGGACTCGCTGCTCTCATCCACCGAGGACTGGACCGTGGTCATGTGGTCGTAGTCGTTGCGGTTCATGGTGGCAGCGCCCCAGCCGAAGAAGCCGCCCGCCGCGCCGGAGATGTTGGTGTTGTGCATGTGCTCGCGGTCCGAGAGCCCGGCCTTGGCCTTGCGCAGGGCCTGGTCGCTGGCGCGGAAGTCGAACACCACCTTGGCGTTGATGGCGCCGTCGGTGATCACGATGCGGTTGATGCCCAGCAGCGTCATCGAGGCCAGCAGCTGCTGGCGCGAGCGCGCCATCTGCACGCGGGCGGCGGCCACGAGCCGGGCCTCCTGCTCCTCGTCCGAGAGGTCGGTGACGGGCTTGAGCAGCTGCAGCTCCTGGTTGATGCGGGCCAGCGCCCCTTCGTTGTCCTCGTTGCGCAGCTGCAGTCGCTGGCCGGTGCCGCCGTCCTCCTGCTCGCCTCGCCCGACGCGCAGCGCGTCGGGGAACTTGTCGCTGAGCCAGCCGCGCGCCTGGTCCAGGCTGATGTTGTCCTGGGCGAACTGGTCCACGGTCTGCGCCACGGACTTGAGCAGCTCGCCATAGGCCTGCATCTGCTGGATGCTGGCGTTGACGATGGCCTGGAACACGTTCTGGATCAGGCCGCCGACGAAGGCGGGGAAGTCCACCGAATTGATCAGGTTCTTGAACTGCTCGGTGCCCTGCTGGAGGGCGCCGGCCTTGAAGTCGGCGCCGGCGAAGGTGCCCACCTTCTCGGAGGCCTTGTTCTTCGCCGCATCGACGCCGCCGGCCAGGGCCTCGGCGGAGGCCGCCTCGCTGCGGGGCAGCCGCGCTGGCTCATCGACTGAGCCACCGTCCTTGCGCACCACGGGGTTCTCGAACTCCTCGCGCGCCAGGCCCTGGGGATTGGCCATGAAGGAGGCCACGCGCACCATGGTCTGGGCGATCTCGCGCTGCTGCTCGGGCGGCAGGGCCCGGAAGCCCTCGCTCTGGGCCAGCAGGGCGCGCACCTGGGGGCGCACGGTGGCCAGGGTGGCATCGTCCAGCCAGTCGTGCGGGGCCGCCGAAGTGCCCGAGGCGGCGGACGTGAGCGCGGTGCTTGGCATGGCGGCGTCCTCAGGCGGCGGGTGCGGGGGCAGGGGCCGGCGTGCCGGCGGCCGGCGCTGCAGCGGGTGCCGCCGCGCCCGGCGTGGTGGTGACCGGCCGCGCAGCCATCGTCTTGACCATGCCGGGCTGCGAGTTCATCTGGATGGCGGCGATGGCGGCCGGGTCGGCCATCTTCTCCAGCGGCAGATAGTCGCTCTTGAAGTTGACCTCCACATGGCCGGCCAGGCTGGCCTTGGTCTGCAGCGAGGAGTCGTCACGCAGCTGGCTGGTGCTCATGAGCGTGACGACGGGCGCCTCGTTGTATTTGTAGGAGCCGTTCGAGTAGGTGCTGGCGTCCGTCTTGCCAGTCAGCACGCCGGTGTCGCTGCGGGTCTCGCTGCCGCCTTCCTTCTTGTAGTCCCACTGGCCTTCGCCGCTGTGGGTCTTCTGGACGTTGCCGTACATGTCCGTCGCGTAGTCGTACTTGACGGCGCTCTTCTGGAAGCGGCGGTTGTCGCGGGCCTGGAAGTCGAAGAGCACCTTGGCGGAGATCTTGCCGTCCGTCACCACGATGCGCTGCATGCCCATCATGACCATGGTGGCCAGCAGCTGCTGGCGGCCGGTGGCGATGGTGGTGCGCGCGGCGGGCACGAGCAGGGCCTCGATGAGGTTGTCGTCGATGCGCTGCAGGGGCTGGGCCAGGGGCAGGCCGCTGCCGTTGATGCGGGCGATGGCGTCCTTCTCCTCCACGCCTTCGCGCAGGGTCACGCGCGGGCCGGTGGCGGGCGCATCGCCGAAGCTGAAGTCGCCCTGGCCGGGCTCCTGCAGCTGGAAGAGGTCGGGGAAGCGCTCGATGAGGTTGTCGCGGCCCTGGTTGGCCGTGGTGTTCTCGTCGCGGAACTGGTTGAGGCTCTTGGAGACGTCGGCCACCAGCTTGGCGTAGGCCTCCATCTGCTCGATGCTGCTCGTGACGATGCTGTGGAAGACGCCGTTGATCAGGCCGCTGACGAAGCCGGGGAAGTTCACCCCCTTGATCATGGCCACGGCCTGCTCCACGCCCGTGCGCACGGCGGCGCCGAAGGCCGGGGCATCGTCCGCCTCCACGTCCTTGACGCCGCTGGTGCTGCCGCGCGCATTGGCCTGGTTGTTCAGCGCACCGAAGCCCAGCAGGCCGCCCGCGGCCAGGGACTGCACCTCGGGCGCGGCCTGCTGAGGGTCGACCTTGATGCCCGGCTCGGCCAGGAAGGCGCCCACCTGGACCAGGTCATGCGCCAGCTGGCGCTGGGTGTCCGGCGCCAGGCGGGTGTAGGCCGGGCTCTGCTCCAGCAGGGCGCGGACGGAGCTGCGCGTCGCCTGCAGGGTCTCGCGGCTGACGGGCGGCGTGGCGGGCGAAGGGCTGGGGGCGGGCAGTGCACTCATCTCACACCTCGGGGCTCAGGACGTGACCGGCGGATGCGCGCTCGTTCATCTGGTCGCGCAGCTCGAACTCGATGGGGCGCACATAGAGGCTGATGCGGGCGTCGCTGCGCGGCGTGACCCGCACGGACAGCACCGAGAAATGGCCCTGCTCGCGCGCATCGTCCACGCCGAAGGCCTGCAGCCAGCGCTCCAGGGCCACCAGCTGGCGCGGGCGCTCGGCCAGGCCCAGGCGCACCAGGTCGACGAAGCCTGTGGGGAGGTCGGGCAGGGCGGAGAGCAGGATCTCCAGCTTGAGCTCTACGCCCTCGGGCGTCTCGCGCAGGCCCAGCAGGGCCGAGCCGTGCGGCAGCTCGAAGCGCCCGCCCAGGGCCACGCCCACGGCGCGCATCAGCGAGGGCAGGCGCTGGGCCAGGCCCAGCTCGCTCATCAGCGATCCCAGCTCGGACAGCACCAGCGGCCCGCGGTGCATGAAGGTCACGCGCTGCGAGCCCGCATCGCGCTTGCAGCCGATGCTGGTGAAGATGGGCATGAGCCGCGGGTACAGCGCCATCACCCGCCGCGTGAGGCGCGAGAGGCCGGGGCTCAGGGCCTCGATCTGCTGCGGGTTGAGCTCGTAGTAGATCTTGGCGGCGTAGAGGCCGTCCTCGTCGAAGGCGCTGCCGAACCAGGCGCCGAAGTTCATCCACGAGAGACCCGACATGCCCCGCCAGGCCTCGCTGCGCTCGTCGAACCAGCGCAGGGCATCGCGGCCGAAGATGGGGTAGACCAGGCGGCGCAGCTCGCGCGTGGCTTCGTCCCGCCGGGCCATGGGGCTGGCCTCGGGCTCCAGCGGCGAGATGGTGAAGCGCAGCATGCGCGGCTCGCTCTCCGAGAAGGAGGGCTCGTAGGGCACGGCGCCGGGCGTCAGCGCGTTGTTGGCATAGGCCAGGTCGTTCTCGGGTCGGGCGAAGCTGCGCTGCAGCATGGGGCCCACGTAGTCCATGGGATCGCTGACGCCGAGGCGGCGCGAGGCCACCGCCAGCGACTGCGCCACGTGCTTGAACATCGGTTGCGTCATGACAAGCCTCCTGGGCTCAGACCGGCAGGTTCACGCCCACGGAGGCCAGCACATCGCGCGCGGCCTGGGGCATGTCGATGGGCCGGCTGGTCATCGCCGGGGCCTCGATGGACTGCGAGTAGTGCTCCACGCTCTGCTCCTGCACACCCATCACCGCCAGCCATTGCTCGCAGGCATTGACCAGGTCCCAGTCCGTGGGCTTGAGCGTGGGGTTGGCGCCGCTGGAGATGCGCATCTGCGGGTTGGAGATCTCGTCGATGGAGAGCACCGGGCCCGAGATATTGGCCAGGCGCTGGATGTTCTCCGAGATCCAGCGAATGATGATGGCCCCGGCGCGCGACTGCGTGCGGAAGCGGTGCGTGTTCTTGGCGCCGCCCAGGTAGTTGACGTTGACCATGTCGATCACCTGCCACATGTCGCGGGCGCCGAAGGCCGAGCGCAGGTCGGGGTCCTGCAGGATGTCGCGGAAGTTGATGATGGTGTTCTGCAGCTCGGTCGCGGCGAAGTAGGCGATGCCGTAGCCGTTGCGCGAGAGGTTGGCGCCCAGGTCGCGCGCGGCCTTGCGCACCTGCTCCTGGCTGACGGCCATGGGCACGTTGTTGCGCAGCAGCCGCTCCACCGAGATCTGGCGGGCGAAGCTGGACACGGCCGAGACGAAGCGCAGCCACAGCTCGTTGAAGTCGCGGTTGGGGTCGCCGGCATTGGGGTTGCCGCCGGGCGCGCCGAACATGCGGTAGTAGAGCTCGCGGCGCTCGGCCTCGGTGATGCGCTCGGTGCTGGTCTTGAAGTACTTGAAGAGCTTGTCGCCCACCGTGCCCTTGCCCAGGGGCAGCAGGCCGCCGCGGAAGAGGTCCACGATCTTGTCCACCACCTGGAACATGCGCATCTCCTCCAGCTGGTAGGCGAAGTAGATGGCCTGCGAGGCCTGGAGGTTCTCCTTCTGGATCTCCACGTCCACGGCCTCTTCCAGGTCGGGCAGCATGATCTCCAGGGCCGAGGGCGGCGCGCCTTCCACCATGCCGGTCAGCAGGTTGAAGGCGTTGTCCATGCGGCTGGTGAGCCAGGGATCGTTGGGGGAGATGCCCTCGTCGCGGATGCGGCGCACGATGGAGGCCAGGCTGTTGGCGGAGACGGCGTACACGGTGTCGTCCGGGTCCGGCACCAGGTAGCTGCTGCCCTTCGTGCTGCTGGTGCTGCTGCGGCCGCTGATGAAGCCGGGCGCCTCCGGGTCCACGTAGCCCTTCTCGATCTGCGACTTGAGCGTCACCTCATGGCGCGTGGTGAAGCGGTTGAAGGCGGCCATGAACAGGGCGCGGTTCTGCTCGAACTCGCCGCGTGCGATGGTGACCTTGGAGACGAAGTTCAGGTTGTCCGGACCCTGGATGCCGTCCAGCAGCAGCAAGCCGCAGACGGCCAGGATCTCCTTCTCCTCCACGCCCAGGTCATTGGGCTGCACGCCGTACTGGCTGCCCATGAAGCCGTAGCGCATCACGTAGTCGGTCTGCCCGGTCTGCGACAGCACCGCCCAGGGCTTGCCCGAGACCTGCTCGGCCACGCCGCGGTAGAGCTCGTCGGTGGTGTCGCGGTCGGCGAGCTGGGCACGCAGGTCGTCGAGTTCCTTCTTCAGGTCCGGGCCCAGGCCGCCGGAGCGGGCCTTGGTGTTCTCGATGCGCTCCAGGTTGGCGATGCGCACGCGGATCTCGGCGCGGCGGTTGCGGTCACGTTCGGCCAGGTCGATGAAGAGGATGCGGTTCATTTGGGTGGCTCCTGTTTGGGTGTTGGCTGCCGCAGCGGGGGCGGTGGCTTTGGGTGCGGCGAGGCCCGCACGGGAGGGACGGGCCCGCGCCGGGGCGCTGGCCTTGCGGGTGGGGGGTGGCGGCGCTGCAGCGGCGGCGCTCGTCTTCTTGCGCGGGGCGCGAGGCGCCGCAGCGACCGGTGGGGCCGCCTTGCGCTGCGCTGTCTTCTTGGGGTTTTGGCTGGCCATGGGGGCTCCTTGTCACTCGGTCATGCACAGGGTCAGTCGTCGGCCTGCAGGCCGTCGTGGCGGTCCAGCCAGTCGTCCAGGGCGCGCAGGGCGGCCAGGGCGTCGAGCACGCCGCGGCCCATGCCGGACTCGCCGGCCTGGGCATGGGGCCGGCTGCTCTGCACGAGCAGCTGGCGGGTCATCTCGGGGTCGATGGGGCAGGCCCGGGCCTCGGCCCGCGCCGCCATCAGCGCGCAGACGGCCGACACGAAGGGCGCCGCGAAGCTGGTGCCGTTGGCGCGCTGCCAGCCGTTCAGGCCGCAGGTCCAGATGCCCTGGCCGGGCGCGCTGAGCGCCACGTGATCGCCGCGGGTGGAGAAGCGGGCGGGCTTGCCCTGCAGGTCCACCGCGCCCACGGCGATCACGCCGGGCAGGGCGGCGGGGTAGAAGGGCTCGGTGAGGCCGGAGTTGCCGCTGGCCGCCACCAGGATCACGCCGCGCGCCAGGGCATAGCGCACCACCTCGCTGTGGGGCGGCGGCTCGTCCGGGCTCAGCTGGGAGGAGGCGGTGCCGAAGCTCATGTTGATGACCTTCACGCCCAGGTCGATCAGGCGCTTCATGCCCGCATCGATATTGGCCACGGAGCCGATGCCCACGCGCCGCTGGCCCTTCAGCGCGGCGCCCAGCACCCGGGCAGGCAAGACCTGGCACCGGCCCGCCGCGCCCGGGGGCAGGTCGGGGCTGTCGGCGCAGACGATGCCGGCGCAGCCGGTGCCGTGGCCGACTTCGTCCTGCGGGTCGGCGTCCGCGCCGGCGTCGTCGCCCACCAGCTCGGGGCCGCCGGCGCTGGCCTGCAGGTCCACGGTGTCGAAGCCGGGGCGCAGGGCGCGGTGCAGGGCGGGGTGGTCCATCACCACGCCGGTGTCGGCCAGGCCCATGATCACGGTCGGGTCGCCCGGTGCATAGGCCAGGGCCTCAGTCAGGCGGATCAGGTCGCGCGCGGCCCAGGCCTCCTGCATGTCGACGCTGGCCGCCTGCGGCACGGCGGCGGGCAGCGGGGAGGGATGCACGGCGCTGCCGTCCAGCCCCATGTCGACGAGGCGCTCGGGCCGCGCATGCTCCACCGTGGGCAGCTGGGCCAGGGCCGTCATCAACTCGGGCAGGCGATCGCCCTGCTGCAGCTCGATGCGCAGCACGCGGGCCACGCCGCTGAGCTGCTCGATGTCATCGAAGCGCCGGGCGCCCACGCGCGAGGGCGCCTGCTCGCGGCCGGTGCGCGCGCTGTGCACGCGAGCCAGGCGCATGCCGCCGCCGAAGTGGGACAGCAGGCGGTCGATGGGACCGCCGTCCAGGTGCTCGCCGAAGGGCACGCCGTGGCGCTGGCAGGCGCGCCAGGCGGGCACATGCTCGGGCATCTCGCCCAGGCGCAGGGTCAGCAGCAGGCGGCGCGGCAGCTGGTTGGGCCAGTCGGAGGGCAGGGCCATCATGGCTGCTCCTTGGCGGTGGCTTCGGCCTCGTGCCAGCTGCCCATGGCACCGGCGCTGAGGCGCAGGCGGGCGGTCTCGCCGTCGCCGAAGTCGATCTCGGCTTCCTGACCCATGTGCTCGGGGTCGACGCTCAGCTCCAGGGCCATGGCCTCGGCCTGGCGCACCGGCAGCCGCTGGCCATTGACCCGCACCTGGGGCAGCCGCCCGCTCTTGAGTGAAGGCGTGCTGAGGGTGACGCGCGAGCGCGAGCCGCCCTCGTCGCCGACGGCGGGCGCGCTGTCCACCCGCTGCACCCGCGGCGCGGTGGCGGCCATCATGGCCTGCTGCAGGCGGTTCACCGGCATGCGGGCCAGGCGCGCGACCACATCGGCCCCGGCGGACTTCTTGAGCTCCTGCAGCTGCTGGATGGTGTGCACGCCGATGCGTTCCAGCTGCCGCTGTTCCTCGGTGCTGATGCGCTCGCCCAGCGCTTCCTTCAGATCCAGCTTGGCATCGTGGGCCTCGTAGCTGACGGCGTTCTCGTCGATCATGGGCTTGGTGACCGTGGTCAGCGCCAGCTTGATGCTGCTGGCCTCGGCCTCGCCCGGGCCGGCAGGGCGCACCCAGACGTCGTCCTCGACCATGCGCACGAAGGCGCGCAGGTCCAGCTGCACGTCCTTCACGGCAAAGGTCAGCGGCAGCTTGCCCACGCGGGCCTTGAGGGCCATGGCGGCCTGGGCCTTGTCCAGCTGCAGAGTCAGCGCCTGGATGAAGACGTCGAAGGGCACGCCCAGGTCGCCCACGCCGGAGAGCTGGCTGACCTGCGGGGCCTCGTCCCTGCCGCTCATGGCGACACCTCCTCTTCCAGCTCGGCGCGCAGCACGAAGCGCAGGCGCGATCGGTCGACATGCCAGTGGCCGTCGCTGCTGGAACGCGGCAGCTCGGCCAGCAGGCAGGGGCCACCGTCGGCAAAGACCAGGGCCAGGTCCAGGGGCAGGTCGAACTGCGCCTCGGCCAGCCGGATGCGGGCCACGCCGGCGGGCGCCAGCGCCTCATGCAGCAGCGGTGCCATGGCGGTCTGCAGCTCGTCGATCACGGTGGAGAGGGCCCGCAGCATCAGGACCTCCCGGGTTCAGTCGGGGCGGCCGGTACAGCGGGCGCGACGGGCGTGGCAGCGGGCAGGGGCGCCGCGGCGCGCGGGCCCAGGGCCGCATGGCGCTGGACCATGGCCAGCTTCATCGCATCGGCCATCTTGTCCAGCGGCAGGGTCTCGGAGACGAAGTTCAGCTTGACCTCGCCGAACATGGTCGCGCTGAGGCTGGTGTCGCTCTGGGCGTTGAGGTTGAGCGTGCTGACCATGGTCGACACGCCCGAGGACGCCGCCAGCGAGCCTCGGCTGCCCCAGCTGCTCCCGGTGGCGCTGCCGGGGTCGGCGCCCTGCGCGTACTGCACCGTGGCCTTGTCGTTGGCCACGGCGCGGAACATGACCTTGGCGCTGATGGAGCCGTCCTTCACCGCCACGCGGTTGAGGCCCATCATCACCAGCGTGGCCAGCAGCTGCTGGCGCTCGCGGCCCAGCTGGGCGCGGGCCTGGGGCAGGACCACGCTCTCCAGCAGCTCGCTGCTGAGCTCCTGGTCGCCCACGCCGTAGTTTGCGAGCCAGGCCGGGCTGTGGCCCTCGCCGCGCGGCACCAGCATGGGTTGGCGCAGCTGGTCGTCGCTGCCGCGGGGCAGGAGCACGGCCACGTCGGCACCGTACTGCTGGGCCACCCAGTCGCGCGCCTGGTTGGCGCTGACGTTCTCCTCGGTGAACTGCTCCGTGGTCTTGGCCACCGCGGCCACCAGCTCGGCATAGCTCTCCATCTGGCGGATGGAGGCGTCGACGATGGCGTCGAAGGTGCCGTTGACCAGCTGGGCCACGAAGCCGGGAAAGTCGACCTCGTTGATCAGGTTGCCGGTGCGCTGGGCCAGGGTCTCGGTGGCGGGCGGCTTGGGCGGGGGCGAGGGCGAGGCGGGCGCCGGGCTGGGGGTCAGGGCTTGCCTCGGGGCAGGCACGGCGTTGCCGCTGAGCCCGGGCAGCATGCCCGGCAGGCCGCCCAGGGCCTGTACCCCCTCGTCGAAGCCGACGGTGGGCGCCGGGGCGCTGGCGAACTGCGGATGCGGGTCCATGGCCATGGGCGGGATGGGTCTCGTGGTCGGGGCTTCAGCTCAGCACGCCGAAGCCGGCGATGGCGGCGCGCTGCTGGCCGTGGCTGGGCCGGATGGTGCGTTCCATGACGCCTGACTGCGCCGGCCCGCCCGCGCCCCAGGTGTTGCCCTCGATGGTGTGCAGGGTGCCGTTGTCCTCCACGGCCACCACGATGCCCACATGCGTCTCGTGGCCGTGGGCGCCCTTGAAGTAGAGGTCGCCGGGCTGCGCGCGGTAGTCGCGGGCGGGGTCGTAGGGCCGGCTGGCGTCCAGCAGCTGGAACTTGCCGGCGCTCTCGAACTGCTGGCGCAGCCGCGAGGCGCTGGCGCTGCCGTTGACGCCGCGGTAGCCGGCCTGACGCAGCATGGTGGTGGCGAAGGCGGCGCAGTAGGCCGGGTTGGCCTGGCCTTGCGCGGCGCCCACCCCGCATTCCTGCAGGTACATCACGATGCGGCCTTCGCTGTCGGAATTGATGGTGGGGTCCTGGCCCGATTCGCCGGCGCGGGGGTTGGCTTCCTCGCGCACGCCCAGCTCGCGGGCCGCCACCTCCAGCAGGGCCTTGCGCATGCCGCTGGTCGCGCCCAGGGCGTTGCGCAGGGTCTGCGAGGGGGCCGTGGGGGTGGCGGTGCGGGCCGTGAAGGCCAGGGCGCCGCTGAGCTCCTGGGCCGGCATCTGCGCCTGCAGCAGGCGCGGATCCTCTTCCTCCACGGCCAGGCTGAAGGTGCTGGCCTGCGTCCATTCACCGCTGATGTTGTGGCGGCCATTGCCGAAGAGGTGGACCTCCTGGTGGGCCAGCACGTCGGAACCGACGGCGCGGGTGAAGCGGTAGTCGAAGCGCACGCGGATGGCCGCGAAGCTGGGCGACTGGCGCGGGTAGACGATGGCGTCGTCCATGATGCGGGCGTGCACCTGCAGGCCCCAGCCCACGGCGTCGTTGCTGCGCGACAGCGCGATCTGCACATTGCCCAGCGAACGGCCGTTGAACTGCCAGCGGATCTCGAAGCCGGCGGAGATCTCGTCGCCCAGGTAGTTGCTGACCTTGGGCCAGCCGGTCAGGCGGATCACGGGCGCGTCCTGGAAGGGCGCGGGGTTCGCGGGCGCCTGGTCATTGGGATGCTTGAGGCCGCGCAGCTGGTCCAGCTCGACGTTGATGTCGCCCTGGTTGCTGCTGAGGCGCTCCATGGCGGCTCCGGCGATGGCGCTGGCGATCTCGACGGCCGCGGCCGGTGCGGCCTGCGCCTCGTCCCAGCCCAGGGGCTGCTGCATCTGCGGGGCCGGGGGCGGGGCCAGGTGCAGCTCGCGCTGGGGCTGAGCCGCGGCCACAGGTTCCTGGGCCGCCAGGCTCTGGGCCTCGATCACCTCCTGAGCCAGGATGGCCGCCACCCGCGGGTGGAAGCGCTCGCTGAAGTGAGGCAGGATGCTGGCCGCGCCGCCATGGCTGTTGACGTAGTCCGTGACCTTGCGCTGCAGGCTCTGCCACAGGTGGTTGGCGCCGGCCCAGACCACGGTCTCGGCGATGCCGTCGGTGGCGCGGTCCGCGGCGCGGGTGAAGAAGATGAAGCCGTCGCCGTCCGGCCGGATGCCGAATTCACGGTGCCCGCTGACCGGATGGTCGCCGGACCACGGCGCATGGATGGTGGTGAAGCGCCAGCGGCGGGCCTCGGCCAGGCTGCAGACCACGCTGGCGTTGTCGGGGCCCAGGATGTCGATCTTCAGCACCGCGCCGAAGGGGCTGTTGGAGCTCCACAGCGTGGCGTCGCTGGCGTCGTAGGGGATGAATTCCGAGTTGCGGGTGTCGACGTACTGGTTGATGTTCTTGCGGATCTCCGCCACCAGCGATTCCGGCGTCGCCCCGCTGGGCAGGCGGCTGATGCGTACCTCGTAGCGGTCCAGGTTCAGCGCGCCGTGGGCGTCGGCAAAGCGCTGGATGCGCATGTTGCGGGCCGCCAGCGGCGCCGTGAGGCTGCCGGGCGCGGTCCAGGTGTAGAGGTCGCGCCAGGCGGGCAGATGGCGCTGCAGGCGGGTGACGTCGTCGCTGTCGATGATCAGCGCCTCGGCGGACTGGGCCTCGCTGACGTGGTTGGGCTCCTCGCCGCCTTCCGCCTCAAAGCTCACGCTGACTCCCATGTCGCGGGCGCGGTCGCGGATCCACTGCACCTTGGCGCGGGTGAGTCGCACGCCGGAGTTGGTGGTGCCGTCACGCGGGCCGGCGTTGACGCCCACCACATGCACCCGCGGGAAGGCGCCGCCCTCGATCCAGTAGACCGGCGAGCCGCTGGAGCCGGCGAGCTCCTGCACGTCGTAGTGCATGACCTCGTCGGTGATCTCGCGCACATAGCCGCGGTGCACGTGCTGCTTGTCGGGGTTGAGCACGGCGTTGACGATGGTGCCGACCGGGTCGTCGCGCCGCGAGCGGGCCGAGTAGCCGCAGACGGCCACGCCCTCGGGCCGGCTCTGGGTCAGCTCCTCGACGGGCGAGAGGAAGCCGCCGGGCGCATTGCGCGGGGCCAGGACCACGGCGAAGTCGAAGTCGCGGCTGCCGCGGCTGTAGCTGGGGTGGGCGCGCCAGGTCGTGGTCTCGAAACGGCCGAAGGGCTCGCTGCCCGCGCCATCGCCCACCTTGCCGGGGATGATGACGAGCTTGGTGCAGCCGTTCACCACGTGCGCATTGGTCAGCAGCAGGCGCTGCGCGATGAAGAAGGCCGTGGCCTTGCCGATCATGCGCTCGCCGTTGTAGCAGAGCACCTGGCAGATGGCGCTGTGGGGCAGTGCGTGGGTGTCGTCCACGCCGGCGATCCAGCGCACGGTGTCGGCGAAGAGGCGGATCTGGTCGCCCAGGGTGCCGTTGTAGGCCTTGAGCAGCACCTCCTGGGGCTCGACCCAGCTCTGGGGCTGGACGGCCTGCTCCGTTCGCTGCTCTGGCTTCTGTGCGGCATAGGGCGCGCCGGCCTCAGGGCTGTCCTCGTCCAGCGCGAACTGGATGCCCAGGGGCACATCCTCGGCCTTGAGATGGCCCACATAGCCCAGGCGGCCCTGCGCGAAGCGGGCGACGGCCTCGGGCGTGCTCTGCGAGGCCGGGCTGCTCAGCAGGGTGATGCCGGCACGCTGGTAGGCCTCCAGCACCAGCTGCGAGCAGTAGACGGCATGCGCCTGCTGGCGCGGCACGCTCAGCAGGCGGCTGATGGCATCGACCACCGCGCCCGTCACCGGCGCCACGATGGCCACGCCGCGTTGCACGATGCCAGGGTAGTTGTAGGGCTGGTCCTTGAACTGGCGGGCCTCGCGCAGCACGCGGTCGCGCTGGGCGGCCGAGAGATTGGGCACGCGGTAGGCCACGGCCAGGATGGCGTCGGCGATGGCCGCTTCAAGCTGCACCTCGCGCACGCCCGAGCCCACGGCCTCGATGACTCGGCCGCCGCCCAGGTACAGCATCACATGGCTGACCGGCGACAGCGTGCCCAGCCGGATGGCCCGCGAGACCCAGGCCCGCGTCGTGCTGACGATGATGTCGCCGGCCTGCAGCGCATCCAGGCCGATGGAGCGGCCGCCGGCGCCCGGGTCCAGGGGGATGTCCATGGCCTGGGTGTCGGGGGACTGGCTGGCGGGCTGCTCGCCGGTGTCCTTCTGGCGGTAGGCCTGCACGCCTTCGTCCGACTGCGCGGCGGGGAAGGGGCCGAAGCCGTCGTCATAGTCCAGGCCGGCGGCGACCGGGGTGGCGGTGCCGGCAGGGGCGGCCGCGCCATTCGCTGCAGCGGGGCGTGCGGCGCTCGGGGCCGCGGCCGGCGCAGGCGCGGTGGCCGGGCGAGCGGCCGTGCTGTCCCCGCCCCATTCGAGGCTGGGGTCGCGGCCCGTGGCGGCCTGGCCGTAGGAGCTGCCGTTGAAGGCCCCGACGGACCGGCGCAGGCCGCGCTCGCTCAGGCCGCTGAGGGAGACGTACATGTTCCCGCTCTGCGGCAGCTGCACAAAGTCCGGCTGCTGCGGCGTGCCGTCCTTGTAGGTGGCCAGGCCGAAGTAGAGCTTGGGCTGGCCCACGAAGTTGGCCAGCACGTCCTGGGGCAGGAGGTAGACGGCCTCGCCGCGGCGCGCGCGCAGCACGCCCTGGGCCCGGCTGGAGTAGAAGTTGCGCCGGCCGCGCCGGCCGCGGGCGTCCGCGCGGAACAGGGCGGGGTCGGTGGCCACGGCCACTTCGAACAAGGGACTCTCCGTGCGGATGGTGAAGCCCAGCACGCTGAAGCGGTCATCCACCTGGTCTCGATTGGCCTGAATGCGTGGCATCGCTCACTCCTTGGGTCGCTGCTCGGGGGGCTCGTCCTCGTCGAAGACTTGCTCCCAGAATCGGTTGGGGGCCTCGATGCCGAGGGTTCGCAGGTGCCGGTCCATGAAGCTGGGCACTGCGTTCAGCTCACGGAAGAAGGCCCGCTCGCCGCTCTCGACATGCTCGATGGACCCCCGCCAGTCACGCACGCCACGCGCCGGTTGATCGCCGTGCTCGCACCACACCCTCACGATGAAGGCGGCGCTGCGGTCGTTGATCAAGGCCATGGCGTTGGGGCGCTGGTAGGGGCGCAATGTGGGCGAGCTCATCTTGCGACCCGGCTCATCACCGCCGCATCACGGCGCCATCACACGGCCATCACAAGGCAGGGTGAGGGCTGTGATGGGCCAGTGATCGGCGCGATGAGGCTGGCGGGCGCGGCCACGCGCTGCGGCCCCGGGCTGGGGCTGCAGGCTCAGGCGGTGAGCCAGGGGGGTGCGGGGGAGGAGGGAAGCGGGGGAGGAGGGAGGCGGGCTCAGTGGCCGAAGTCCAGCTGCGTCTGCAGGTGGGCGTCGGCCTGGGCCAGGTGCCAGCGGGCCTGCACCAGGGCTTCGGTCCAGGGCAGCATGGGCTGGAGGTTCATGGCGCGCTCGCTCGGCGGGAAGACCGTGGTGGGCGGAGGCAGGGCGGCATCGGCGCTCGCGGGCCGGGTGGCCTCGCGGGCGATCTCCTGGTAAAGCGCCAGGGTCTCGACCATGGGGGCGATGGCCAGCTCGCGCTTCAGCGCGGCACGGCAGCGCTCGAACTGGGTCAGGGCCAGGGCGCGCTGGCCGGCGGCCAGGTGGCAGCGCATGAGCTCGCGGTGGATGTCCTCGCGCAGGGCGTCCATGTCCAGCATGGCCTCGCCGTGCTGGATGGCGTCCTGCCACTGGCCCTGCAGGCTGCTGAGGTGCATCAGCCGTGCCAGGGCGCCCAGCTGCATGCGCCGGTGACGCTCGCGCAGGCGCAGCGCCCAGTCGTCCTGGTAGCCGGCCAGCACGTCCCCACGGTAGAGCTGCACGGCCTCGCGCAGGGCGCACACGTCCCCCGCCTCCAGCT
This sequence comes from Pelomonas sp. BJYL3, assembly GCF_027257975.1. Taxonomy (GTDB): domain Bacteria; phylum Pseudomonadota; class Gammaproteobacteria; order Burkholderiales; family Burkholderiaceae_C; genus Roseateles_B; species Roseateles_B flavus. Next base: position 74,373 of record NZ_JANZKX010000008.1, on the reverse strand, counting down.
GCTCCACCGGCTTGGCCAGGGGCTTCTCGACCAAGGCCAGATAGCGTTCCAGATCGGACTGCACCTGCACATGGCGGGCGATGCGCACGCCGCCCTGGCGGTCGGTCTCGATGATGGCGCCGCTGGCCAGGGGCGGCTGCTCCAGGGCCCGGCGCAGGCGCCACAGCAGGGTGTTGAAGCAGGCGGGGCTGGCCGATTCCGGCCCGGCGCCCCACAGCTCGCGGCACAGCTCGCCGCGGTTCAGGGCCTGGCCCCGGCCCAGGGCGAGCAGGGCCAGCAGGCCGCCCAGGCGCCCGCTGAGGGCGAGGCTTCGCTGCGGGGCCCAGTGGCCGGTGTGCAGGCTGACGCTGTAGGCGCCGAACAGTTCCAGGCGTAGCTGAACGTCCATATCGCTCCGGTGGCGCCTGCCTGCGCTGGCGCGCGTGAGAACCGCTGGGCTGGCGATCTTTGCACAACTGCTCAGTTGAGCAGCTCCCTACTGTCAGAACTTGCAGGGTCGAAGTTAGGGATTTTCAAGACGGTCCGACTGCCGCCCTGAAAGCAAAAAGGGCTGCACAAGGCAGCCCGGCTTGGCGAGGCGGTGGGCCTCAGTGCAGCGCTTCCCCGGGAGGCGCGCCGTTGACGATGCTGAAGACCGCTTCGCCGACGGAGCCGGCCTCGATCTCTTCCTCGGTGGCCTCACGGACGTCGCGCACACGCAGGTGCATGCGCAAGCCCACGCCGGCCAGGGGGTGATTGCCGTCCAGCACCACGTGCTCCGGGTAGACCTCGGTGACGGTGTAGATCAGCTCCTGCGGCATGTCCTCGGTGGCGGCGCCTTCAGGCATGCCTTCGAACTGCATGCCGACGTCGACGTTCTCGGGCATCACGCTGCGGGCCTCGAAGCAGACGAGCTTGGCGTCGTAGTCGCCGAAGGCATGTTCCGGATCCAGAGCCACGCTGGCCTCGAAGCCGGCTTCCTGGCCGGCAATGGCTTCCTCGACCTTGGCAAAGAGGTCGTCGCCGCCGAAGAAGAACTCCAGCGGTTCGGCCAGTTCATCGATCAGCTGGCCTTGGGCATCTTCCAGTCTCCAGCTCAGGGAGACGACGCAGGGGGCGGTGATTTGCATGGCACGATTGTCCCACGGCAATAGACCCGGTCCGCCGCGCGGCGACAATGGCCGGATGAACACAAGCCTCAAGACCCCGCTGCTGGGCGACCAGAGCCCGGACCAATTCATGCGCAAATACTGGCAGCGCAAGCCCCTGCTGGTGCGCCAGGCCCTGCCGGGCATCCAGCCGCCTGCCACTCGCAGCGAGCTCGCCGCGCTGGCCGCCAGCGAGGACGTGGAGTCCCGCCTGGTCTCGCAGTTCCAGGGCAAGTGGGCCCTCAAGCAGGGCCCCGTGGCCAAGCTGCCGCCCTGGAGCAAGCCGGGCTGGACGCTGCTGGTGCAAGGCCTGGACCTGCATGTGCAGGCCGCGCACGAGCTGCTGGCGAAGTTCCGCTTCGTGCCCGAGGCGCGCCTGGACGACCTGATGATCTCCTACGCCACCGACGGCGGCGGCGTGGGCCCGCATTTCGATTCCTATGACGTCTTCCTGATCCAGGTCCATGGCAAGCGCCACTGGCGCATCGGCCGCCAGGGCCATGCGACGACGGGCGCGCTGCGTCCGGACGTGCCGGTCAAGTTGCTGGCGGACTTCGAGCCCGAGCAGGAGTTCACCCTCGAGCCCGGGGACATGCTCTACCTGCCGCCAGGCTGGGCGCACGACGGCATTGCCATCGGCGAATGCATGACCTGCTCGGTGGGCTTCCGCACTCCCTGGCGCGCCGAGCTGGCCCGCGAGCTGCTGCAGCGCCTGATGGACGACGAGTCCCAGGCCTATGCCAACAAGATGTACGCGGATCCGAAGCAGCCGGCCACCGAAAGCCCGGGCGCCATCCCCCAGCAGCTGCTGGACTTCTCCCGCGATGCCTGCGAACGCGCCCTGCGCGAGCCGCTGGCCCTGGAGCGCGCGCTGGGCGAGGCCCTCACCGAGCCCAAGCCCAAGGTCTTCTTCGAGATGGGCGACGCCCTGCCCGAGGGCGCCGCGGCGCTGCTGGACCGGCGCAGCCGCATGATGTATGACGCGGCCCATGTCTTCATCAACGGCGAGTCCTACCGCGCTGGTGGCCGTGATGCCAAACTGATGCGCCGGCTGGCCGACCAGCGCGCGCTCAGCGCCCGCGAGGTGGCCCAGCTGTCGGCGGGCGCGCGTGAGCTGCTGGACCAATGGGCCGAGGACGGCTGGGTGCAGCCCGCGAGCGACCCGGCCTGAGCCCCAGGAACCGCCCGGCCCAATGACCTGAAGGAGCAGCCCATGGACGACGCCTCAAAGGACCGCCCCGATCCCGGCACGGCAGCGCCGTCCGTGCTGATCGAGGGGCAGGCCGCCGTCGAGGCGGCCCTGCTGGAGCAGCTGCTGCAGGCCTGCCGCGACGGCGCGCCCCAGATCTGCTGCTTCGATGCGGACTTCCAGCACTGGCCGCTCTCGAACCCCCAGCTGCTGGAGGCCCTGCGCCAGTGGGTGGGGCCGCGGCGGCGCCTGCGCCTGCTGGCGCGCGACTACCAGGCCATGGCCCGCCGCCATCCGCGTTTCGTGCAATGGCGCCAGATCTACGGCCATGTGGTGGAGGCTCGCCAGCTCAGCGACGAAGGCCCGGTTGACCATCGCCGCCCGGTGGCTCTGCTGCTGGGACGGGTGCCGCAGATGTGGCGGCTGATCGATGCACGGCAGGGGCGGGCGGTGCTTGAAAGCGATGCCAGTGCGCATGGCGCCGCGCTCGAATGGTTTGATGCGGTCTCGCAACGTTCAGAAGAATCCTTTGCCGCCAGTACTTTGGGACTTTAACTAGCGCCGAAAGCTGACGCTATAATTTCTGGCTAGGCGAGGGAAGCGCTCGAGGTTTCCACGTCTTGTTCTGCCGAGTTGCTCATGGGCGGAGTCGTTTCGGACGTTGGTGTCCTGGACGCAATCGTTTTGTGGCCGGCTCGAAGAATTACCGGTAATTGAATCTTCGTCTAATAGATCTTGAGGACAAGTATGAATAAGTCGATCCTGTTGGCTTCCCTGCTGGCTGCTGCTGCCCTGACCGCTTGCGGCAAGAAGGCTGAAGAAGCTGCTCCCGCTGCTGCCCCGGCTCCTGCCGCTGCCCCGGCTCCTGCTGCTTCGGAAGCTGCTTCGGCTCCCGCCGCTGACGCTTCGGCTCCTGCCGCTGCTGACGCCGCTTCGGCTGCCGCCAGCAAGTAATCGGATCCCCGGTTCAGGAAAAACCGCCGTGCCGCAAGGCCGGCGGTTTTTTCTTGCCTGGACGTTTTCTCCGGGCTTCGGGCGCAAGGCCTGACCCCCCGCAGCGCAGCCACGCGCAATGTCGCTGCTTCGCCTTGCATGGGCATGCTGAGCCACTTCTCAGGGTGTTGCCGTCCACTCTCAGGGCCATGACTCCGTGCTGGCCTAGCAGGATTGCGGGTGTGCGCCTTTGCGCAGGTCAAGGAGGAGGACCGCGGAGCGGGCCGGGGGACACGGAGCAAAGGCGTACGCCCGCAGTCCTGCGCCGCCTGCTCTGTGCAGGTGGAGATTCCGAGATTCACGACGGTCTCGCCGCTGCTGTCGCGGCGTGCAGTCTTCTTCGAACAAAGAAAAAGCCCCTGGGGCCGCGGCACCCAGAGGCTTTGTCCTCAGTCCGGTCAACAGATGGGGCGCCAGCCCCACCTCCTCAACGCAGGTCTTCCTGGAGGAGGGAGAGGATGCGCTTGGCGTTGTCGTCGGTCTGCTGCACGCCCTGGCTGTCGGTCACGCTCACCACGGTCTTGCCGCCGTCGCTCTTCACGAGCACGCGGTAGCGGTTGGCGGTGACGGTCTTGCCGAAGCCGAACAGTCGCGAGAAGAAGTTGGGCTCTTCCTTGCCGACCAGGTTGGGATCGGCGTAGCGCAGGAAGAACAGGCCCAGCTTGCGGTCGCGGTCCTCGACCGTGAAGCCATGGCGGTCCAGCGACTGCCCGACACGGCGCCAGGCGCGGTCGAAGTCCTCGTTGATGCTCAGGCTGGTCGGCACTTCCGACAGATTGCGGGCCGTCGGCTCCACGGCCAGCTTGGTCGTGCTGGCGCTGCCGGCATTGGCCTGCAGGGCTTCCTTGGCGTCCGCCTCGCGGCCGCCGAGCTTGAGCATCAGGCGGGAGAGCATCTCGCCTTCCAGCGAAGGATCGGCCGCACGGGGCTGCCACACCGTCTGGTCGCGCTGCTGGCTGGTGTAGACCTCCTGCATGCCGCGGTGATAGATGGTGATCTCGGTGCCGCCGTTGACGCGCTCGACACGGGTGCGGTATTTGTCCCGCTCGCCGGTGGAGTAGAGGTTGTCCAGGGCCTGGCCGATGGTGCGGCGGATGAAGTCCAGCGGCAGCTTGGCGCGGTTCTCGGCCCAGCTGGTTTCCATCACGCCGACTTCGGCCTGCTCGCTGGCAATCTCGAAGCCCATGCCCATCCAGAAGCCGCGGATCTGCGGCCACAGCTGCTCGGGGGCGAGGCTGCTGCGCAGCACGCGCTGGCCGTTGACGCGCTCCAGCTTGATGTCGCCCACGGCGTTGAGCGCCACGTTGGCGGCTGCCGCGGTGCCCGCGTTGCGGGGGGCGGCCTTCTGGCTGGCCATCTCGGAGGCCGTCACCACGCCGCCGCTGTTGCGGCGTTCCTGGTTCAGCTGGGTCAGGTCCGGAGGCACGTCCAGGCCACTCGTCTGCATGGCGCCGGTGCGGTAGTCGACCTTGTCGGTGCCGATCATGCCTTCGATGGAACTGCAGGCCGTCAGCGAGGTCAACGAGGCCAGGACAAGACCGGAGGCCAGGCCCTTGGCCGGGGCAGAAAGAGAACGAGTCACGCTAGACATCTCCAAGAGAACACGGGCGGTGTTGTACCGCAGATTTGACACAAATCCGCGGCTCACACCTCAAATCACAGCAGGCCGCCTTCGCGCAGGGCCTGTTCGACGCTGGCCTGGCCCGCCGCGGTCAGCGGGGTGATGGGCAGGCGCAGCGCGGCCTTGCAGCGGCCCAGGCGTTCCAGCGCCCACTTGGTGGGAGCCGGGCTGGGTTCGCAGAACAGCTGCTTGTGCAGGCTCAGCAGCTGGAAGTGGATGCGGGTGGCTTCCTTGACGTCGCCCGCCAGGGCGGCCTTGCACAGCTGGTGCATGGCGCGCGGCGCGACGTTGGCCGTCACGCTCACATTGCCATGGCCGCCCAGCAGCATCAGGGCGATGGCCGTGCCGTCGTCGCCCGAATAGATGTGGAAGCCCCTGGGGGCGTTCTTCACCAGGTAGGCGGCGCGCTCGATGTTGCCGCTGGCTTCCTTGACGCCGAAGACGCCGGGCAGGCTGGCGCAGCGCAGAGCGGTCTCCGGGCTCATGTCTGCCACGGTCCGGCCGGGCACGTTGTAGAGCATCATGGGGATGTCCACGGCCTCGGCGATCGCCTTGTAGTGCTGGTAGATGCCTTCCTGCGAGGGCTTGTTGTAGTAGGGCACGACCGACAGCGTGCAGTCGGCGCCCACCGATTTGGCGTAGCGGCTGAGGTTGATCGCCTCGGCCGTGCTGTTGGCGCCGGTGCCGGCCATGATGGGCACGCGGCGGGCGGCGTGCTCGACGGCCACGCGGATGATCTCGCAGTGCTCGTCGACCGTCACCGTGGGCGATTCGCCCGTGGTGCCGACCACGCCGATGCAGTCAGTGCCTTCGGCGATGTGCCAGTCAATCAGGCGACGCAGGGCGTCGTAGTCGACGCTGCCGTCGTCCTGCATCGGGGTCACCAGCGCCACGATGCTGCCAAGAATCGGTTTCATGAGGGTTCCTCGTAATCAGCGGATTCTACTGAAGCGCAGGATGGGTCTGGCCGGTCCGGCTTCAGGGTAAGTGATAGCGGGCCTGCGGGTCGCCCGGCGTTCGCTCGCGAACGGCGGCAACGCGCTGGATCTGGCGCGGGTTGACGCCGGCGCCATCGCCATCGGCGAAGCCGTCTTCGTAGGCCACGATGCGCAGCCCCCGGGCCGCTTCGAGCAGCTCGCCATGGCGCAGCAGGAAGTCCGGGCGCGAGGGCCGGCCCAGCAGCTGATGGCCGTCCGCAAAGGTCTCGTAGACCAGCCAGCCGCCCGGCGCCACCGCCTCGACGAGGCGCGGCAGCAGGGGGCGCCACAGGTAGTTCGTCACCAGCACGAGGTCGAAGCGGCGGTCGGTCAGGGGCCAGGGCGCGCCTTCGAGGTCGGCCACGAGCAGCTCGGCGCCGCTGTCCTGCAGGGTGGCCAGGGCCTGGGCGTCACGGTCCACGGCGCAGACCTGGAGGCCGCGCCCGCGCAGCCAGCGCACATGCCGGCCGCTGCCACAGGCCAGGTCCAGCGCGGTCTGGCCGGCGCCGAAATGGCGCTGCCAGCGCAGGAGCCAGGGGGAGGGCGCGGCCGTGGGGGTCAGGTCTTGCATGGCAGGGCGCAGCTCAGTGCTGCCGGTTGAGGGCCTTGAGCGCCAGGCGGTCGACCACGCCGGGCGCGATCAGCTTGAGCCAGCGGCCCAGACGGCCCTTGGCGCTCATGACGATGTCGCGCTCGCGCTGCAGCGTGCCGTCCAGGATGAGCCGGGCGCAGGTGTCCACGCCCATCGCTCCGCGCTCGTCCAGGCCGCTGCGGCCCGCGGGCTGGCCGTTGGCGCCGAAGCCCCGGTAGCGGATCTCGGTGGCGACCACGCCCGGATAGGCGATGGTCACGGACACGCCGGCCGGCGCCATCTCCACCCGCAGGGCCTCGAAGAAGCCGGTCATCGCGAACTTGGTGGCACTGTAGGCGGTGCGGCCCGGCACACCCACCAGGCCGGCGAGGCTGGACACCGCCACCAGCCGGCCCTGGCTGGCCTTGAGCCAGGGCAGGGCTGCATGGCTGCACCAGACGGCACTCCAGTGGTTGACGCGCATCAGCTGCTCGTACCAGGCCAGGTCCTGGACCTCCTCCAGCAGCGCATGGGCCGACATGCCCGCGTTGTTGACCAGCACATCGATGCCGCCGAAGGCTTCGGTGGCGGCGCGGATGAGCCCCTGACAGGCAGCCTGCTCCGCGAGATCGGCGGCATGCACGCGCACGGTGGCGCCGAGCGCCTCGCAGTGCGCCGCCACGGCCTGCAGCTTGGGCAGCTGGCGGCCGCTGAGCACCAGCTTCAGTCCCTGGCCCTGGCGTGCGGCCCATTGCCGGGCCAGTTCGGCGCCGATGCCATCGGAAGCGCCGGTGATGATGACGATCATGAAGGGTCCTGCAGAGGTGGGAGCTGCCCGGAAATGGGTGGCACCGGGCGCATGCCCGGCCTCAGAAGCAGCTCAGCAGCTGGTTGCCCAGCTGCAGCATCAGGGTCGGGTCCTGGTAGGCCGCAAAGGCCAGCAGCAGCGCGAGCGCGATCATGCCTCGCGTCAGCCAAATGCGCCAGAGACGCCCGTTGCGCCAGGGCGGCCGGGGCAAGACCTGTCCCCTCATGGCGTCACGCCGGCAGCGGCTGGCGCGCGATGGCCTGCTCGCGCACCGGCAGGTTGACCAGGGCCGCCATCACGCCCAGGGCGATGGCGAGCAGCCAGACGACGTCGTAGCTGCCCGTGGCGTCATAGAGCTTGCCACCCAGCCAGACGCCCATGAAGCTGCCGATCTGGTGGCTGAAGAAGACGAAGCCGCCCAGCATGGACAGGTGCTGCGGCCCGAAGATCTGCAGCACCACGGCATTGGTGGGCGGCACGGTGGACAGCCACAGGAAGCCCATCACCGCCGAGAAGACCCACACGCTGGGCGCGCTCAGCGGCACCAGCAGGAAGACCGTGATGGTCACCGCCCGCAGCGCGTAGATGGCCGAGAGCAGGTAGCGCTTGGGATAGCGCTGGCCCATCAGGCCGGCGGTGTAGGTGCCGAAGATGTTGAAGAGCCCGATCAGGGCCAGCGAGGTCGTGGCCAGGCCCGGCTCCAGGCCGTGGTCCTTCAGGTAGCTGGGCATGTGGACCGCGATGAACACCACCTGGAAGCCGCAGACGAAGTAGCCCAGCATCAGCAGCTGGAAGCTGCGATAGCCGAAGGCCTCGCGCAAGGCCTGGCCGATGCTCTGGTGGGGCCCGGCATGCGCGGGCCGCGGGCCCTTCTCGCGCAGGCCCAGGGCCAGGGGGATGATCAGCAGGGCCGCGCCGGCCAGCACCCACAGGGCCTGCTGCCAGCCCAGGCCGGCGATCAGGTGGCTCTCCAGCGGGATCATGCAGAACTGGCCGAAGGAACCGGCCGCTGCGGCCACGCCAAAGGCCCAGGAGCGCTTCTCCGGGCTCACCGCCCGGCCCAGCACGCCGTAGATCACCGCGTACGTGGTGGCTGACTGCGCCATGCCGATCAGCAGCCCGGCGCTGCCGGTGAAGGCCAGGCCCGACTGCGAGACCGACATCAGCACCAGGCCCAGGGCGTACAGCAGGGCGCCGATCACCAGGGCCTTCCAGGCCCCGAAGCGGTCGGCCAGCATGCCGGCGATGGGGCCGGCGGCACCCCAGGCGAGGTTCTGCACGGCCAGGGCGAAGGCGAAGGTCTCGCGCGGCCAGCCCCGCTCCACGGTGATGGGCTGCAGCCAGAGGCCGAAGCCGTGGCGTATGCCCATCGAAAGGGTCACGATGAGGGCCCCGCACAGCAGGACCTGCTGCACGGAGGGGGAACGCGAGGGGAGACCGGGGTGGGGCGGGTACTGCATCCGCCGCACTGTAGCGGGCTCAGCGGCGCTTCGCTGTCCCCTGGCGGACTGCCGCAGCGCCGCGTGGGGACTTGCCGGCGGCGCTGCCGGCGCTGGTCTTGCGAGCGGTGGCGGCGGTCTTGCTGCCACCCTTGCCGCCGGCCTTGGCCGAGCCTGCCTTCTTGCCCTTGGCGGGCTTGGCGGCCTTGGCTGCCACGGCGGTGGCCTCCGTGCTGGCGTCGCTGGCCTCGGCCACGCTGTCCAGCTGGGTCAGGAGCCGGCCCTGCTTGATGCGCATGAGCGGCTTGTCCAGCGTGTGCAGGTCGTCCAGGGGATTGCTCACCAGCACCAGGAAGCTGGCCTCGCAGCCCTCGTCGAAGCAGGCCAGGCGGCGCTTGGGGAAGAGGGCGCGCGGCGTGCTGATGCTGGCCATCTTCAGCAGCTCGGCCGGGCTGAAGACCTCCAGGCCGGCCAGGTGGTGGACCTCGGCCAGCGAGGTGCCGGGGAAGTTGTCCGAGCCCAGCAGCAGCTGCGCGCCGGCGGCCTTGAGCAGGCGCAGGTTCTCGGCCAGCACGGCGCGCTGGGCCTGGCGTTGCTCCTCGCTCATGGGGAAGAGGGTGTTGGCCACCGTGGCCGTCAGCACCTGGGTCTTCTGGCTGGCGGCGCGGGCGGCGGTGGCTTCGTCCAGGCGGAAACGCTCGGGGCCGTCGCCAAAGTTCGCGAAATAGCCGGGCACGTGGCCGATCTGGTCAACGCCAGCCTCGAGCGCGGCACGGAAGTCGGCGGCGGTCTCCACATGGGCGCTGACCGGCAGCTTGTCCTTGTGCGCCAATCGCACGAGGGCGGCGGCGGTCTCGGGGCTGAGCCCCAGGCGGCCCAGGGCGGCCGGGTCGCCGCGCAGCTCGGGCCGGTCGCTGTAGGCCAGGATGATCTTGAGCCAGTCGGTCTTGCGTGGTGCCACCAGGGGCCACTTCTGCTGGGCCTGCTCGGGGGAGTCGACGAGCAGCAGCTGCTTGTCGGCGAAGTCACCGACCTGGCGCGGCGCCTGGCCCTCGGCCACGGGCTGGGCCAGCAGCGGGGCCAGCGGGTGACCGTCGGAGCTCGTGACGCAGGCGGTGGTGAAGCTCACGTCCACGCTGTCCGGCTGGTTCAGCAGGGGGCGGGCGCTGGCGGTGCTGTCCGGGTCACCGCACTGCATGGCGGCATAGAAGACGCCATCCTGCAGATAGCGCTGGCCGAAGGTCTGCACCCCCCAGCCGCTCTGCAGATTGTGGTTGTTGGCCTCGGCCAGGGGCGGGATCAGGTACTGGTCCCGCAGCTCCAGGCGGCGGTGGATGCGCTTGGGGCGTGCCTTGGTGAACTTGCCGTCGACGACGTAGAGCGTGCCCTTCTGGAAGCCCTGGCCGTCGAACCAGCGGGCGTTGTGCAGCTCCATGGCCAGCGGGGCGCTGGCCTTGAAAGGCTGGGCCTGGCCGACCGTGGGCGCGGCGGCGGTCTGGGCCTGGGCGGCGGTGCCCAGGGCCAGGGAGGTCAGCAGGACGGAAATTCGCAGGACGTACAACAAGAGAGAAGGCCCCAGGCTTCAGCAAAGTGGCGGATGCTACGCCGGAAATAAGCCGCTCGACTCAAGTCAGGCTTGGGGATTCCCCCGCCCGCCGTCGCCGGAGCCGGGCCGGCGCCTCCCTACAATCGCCGCCATGGCAAGCAAAGCAGTCTCCTCCGCGTCCGCCGCGCCCTCGGGCTATGGCGAGGCCTCGATCCGCGTTCTCAAGGGCCTGGAGCCCGTCAAGCAGCGCCCGGGCATGTACACCCGGACGGACAACCCCCTGCACATCATCCAGGAGGTGATCGACAACGCCGCCGACGAGGCCCTGGCCGGCCACGGCCGCCGCATCGACCTCACCCAGCACACCGACGGCTCCATCACCATCGAGGACGACGGCCGCGGCATCCCCTTCGGCCTGCACCCGGAAGAGGGCGTGCCCGTGGTCGAGATCGTCTTCACCCGCCTGCATGCCGGCGGCAAGTTCGACAAGGGCTCGGGCGGCGCCTACAGCTTCTCCGGCGGCCTGCACGGCGTGGGCGTCAGCGTGACCAATGCCCTGGCCAAGCGCCTGGAGGTGACGGTCTGGCGCGAGAAGCAGGTGGCGCGCCTGGCCTTCGAGGCGGGCGATGTGGTGGAGCCGGTGGCCGTGCGCCCCGCGGCCAGCGGCGACCGCAAGCAGGGCACGACGGTGCGTGTCTGGCCCGACGCCAAGTACTTCGAGAGCCCCGACCTGCCCAAGGCGGAGCTGGTGCACCTGCTGCGCTCCAAGGCCGTGCTGATGCCCGGCGTCACCGTGACGCTCAAGCAGGAAAAGACCGGCGAAGTGCAGACCTGGGCCTACAAGGGCGGCCTGCGTGACTACCTCATGCAGACGCTCAACAGCGATCCGCTGATCCCCCTGTTCGAAGGCGAGCAGTACGCCAGCAAGGCCGAGACCGAGAACTTCGCCGAGGGCGAGGGCGCCGCCTGGTGCGTGGCCTTCACGGAAGAGGGCGCGCCGATGCGCGAGAGCTACGTCAACCTCATCCCCACGGTGGCCGGTGGCACGCACGAGTCCGGCCTGAAGGATGGCCTCTTCGGCGCCATCAAGAGCTTCATCGAGATGCACAGCCTGCTGCCCAAGGGCGTCAAGCTGATGCCGGACGACGTCTTCTCGCGCGCCAGCTTCGTGCTCTCGGCCAAGGTGCTGGACCCGCAGTTCCAGGGCCAGACCAAGGAGCGCCTGAACTCGCGTGACGCCCTGCGCCTGGTCTCGGCCTTCGTCAAGCCGCAGCTGGAGCTGTGGCTCAATCAGCATGTGGAGCACGGCAAGAAGCTGGCCGAGCTGGTCATCAAGCAGGCCCAGACCCGCCAGCGCGCCAGCCAGAAGGTCGAGAAGCGCAAGGGCTCCGGCGTGGCCGTGCTGCCCGGCAAGCTGACCGACTGCGAAAGCCGCGACCTCCTGCACAACGAGCTCTTCCTGGTGGAGGGCGACTCCGCCGGTGGCTCCGCCAAGATGGGCCGCAACAAGGAGACGCAGGCCATCCTGCCCCTGCGCGGCAAGGTGCTCAATGCCTGGGAGGTCGAGCGCGACCTGCTCTTCAAGAACAACGAGATCCACGACATCTCGGTGGCCATCGGCGTGGACCCGCACGGCCCCAACGACACGCCGGACCTCAGCAACCTGCGCTACGGCAAGATCTGCATCCTGTCCGACGCCGACGTCGACGGCTCCCACATCCAGGTCCTGTTGCTGACGCTGTTCTTCCGCCACTTCCCCAAGCTGGTCGAGGCCGGGAACATCTACGTGGCGCGCCCGCCGCTGTTCCGCGTGGACGCGCCGGCCCGCGGCAAGAAGCCCGCCGCCAAGATCTATGCACTGGACGAAGGCGAGCTGACCGCCACGCTGGACAAGCTCCGCAAGGAAGGCGCCCGCGAGAACAGCTGGACCATCAGCCGCTTCAAGGGCCTGGGCGAGATGAGCGCCGAGCAGCTCTGGGACACCACGCTGAACCCCGAGACGCGCCGCCTGATGCAGGTGGCCTACGGCATGTTCGACTTCGCCGCCACCGAGGGCGCCATCAACAAGCTGATGGGCAAGGGCGAGGCCGCCTCGCGCCGCGAGCTCATGGAGCTGCATGGCGACTCGGTCGAGGTCGACATCTGAGCCTGCGCTGAGCAAGACCTGACCCTCCAGCCCCAGCCATCGTCGGGAATCCCCATGAAGATCGTCTACAACGAGCGCCACGCCGAGCATGCCGCGCAGAAGGAATTCTTCCGCGGCCAGCTGGTGGATGCCTTCGAGATCCCGGCCCGTGCCGATTACGTGCTGCAGGCCCTGCAGGCCAGCGATCTCGGGCCCTTCGTGCCTGTGGTCGACCACGGCCGCGCACCGCTGGAGCGGGTGCATGCGCCGCGCTATCTGCGCTTCATCGAGGGCGCCTACGCCGAGTGGCAGGCGCTGGGCGGGCAGGGCGAGGCCTTCCCGGCGGTGTGGCCCATCCGCAGCCTGCGCAGCGATGTGGAGCCGCGGAGCTTCGCGGCCCGCATGGGGCTCTACTCGATGGACAGCGGCTCTCCGCTGACCGCGGGCACCTGGTCCGCTGCCTACTGGGGCGCGCAGGCCAGCCTCACGGCGCTGGACCTGGTGCTGGCCGGCGAACGCTCGGCCTACTGCCTGACCCGCCCGCCCGGCCACCATGCGGGTGCCGACTTCTTTGGCGGCTACTGCTTCATCAACAACGCCGCCGTCACGGCCCAGGCCGCGCGCGATGCGGGCAGGCAGCGCGTGGCCATCCTCGACGTGGACTACCACCACGGCAACGGCACGCAGGCCATCTTCTACGAGCGCGCCGACGTCTTCTTCCTCAGCATCCACGGCGATCCGCAGACCGAATACCCCTTCTTCCTGGGCCATGCCGACGAGCGCGGCGCGGGCGCGGGCGAGGGCTTCAACGCCAACTGGCCGCTGCCCGCCGGCGCCAGCAACGAGCAGTGGTTCGAGGCCTTCGAGAAGGCCCTCGTGCAGCTCAATGCCTATGCGCCGGAGCTGCTGATCGTCTCGCTGGGCGTGGACACCTACGGCGGCGACCCCATCTCGCATTTCCAGCTGGACGAGCCCGAGTTCCGCCGCATGGGCCAGAGCCTGGCCTCGCTGCAGCTGCCCACGCTGTTCCTGCAAGAGGGCGGCTATGCCACCGCCGCCATCGGTCGCAATGTGCAGGCCGTGCTGGCGGGCTTCGAATCAACGGCCCAGGGCCAGCCCGGGGTCTGAACGCCATGAACGGCCTGCCGCGCGTGCACCTGCGCCCCACCATGCTCTCGGACCTGGACTACGTCGTCTCGGTCGAGCAGGACGGGGCCAACCTGCCCTTCATCACGCCCTGGGAGCGCACCCAGCACGAGGGCGCGATCCGCTTCCCGGACTCGCGCCACTTCATCGTGGAATGGGGTCAGGACCTGCAAACCCAGGCCCAGCCGGCCGGCTACGTGATCCTGCAGGGCTGCCGCAACCCCAACCGTTCGGTGGAACTCAAGCGCCTGGTGCTGCAGCCCAAGGGCCAGGGCGTGGGCCGCGCCTGCGTGCGCCTGCTGAAGCAGCTGGCCTTCCAGCAGCTGCATGCCCACCGCTTCTGGCTGGACGTCAAAGGCCTCAACACGCGCGCCCAGGCGCTCTATCTCAGCGAGGGCTTTGTCGAGGAGGGCCGGCTGCGCGAAAGCGTGCGGGTGAGCATCGAGGGCGCGGACGGCTATGACAGCCTGATCGTGATGTCCATGCTGGACCGCGAGTACCAGGCCCGCCGCGCCATGAACGAGGAATCCGCGTGAAGTGGCGCGTGAAATGGCTGCCGGCCTTCGTGTTCCTGATGCTGGCCACGGCTGCGCAGGCGGAGCTGTGGGCCTATGTGGACAAGGCGGGCGTCGCCCACTTCGCGGCCCAGCGCCTGGACGATCGCTACCAGCCCGTGATGAGCCTGGGCGCGCGCCCGCAGCGCGTGCCGGGCAAGACCGACCACGGCCGCTCCCTGCTGACCTGGCTGGAGTTCGCGCCCGAGGTCAAGGCCGTGCAGCCCTATCTGCGCGAGGCCTCGCAGCAGACCGGCGTGGACACGGAGCTGCTCAAGGCCATGATCGCGGTGGAGAGCGGCTTCAAGGCCGATGTGGTGTCCCCGCGCGGCGCCACCGGCCTCATGCAGATCACCGCCCTTGCCGCCGAACAGTACGCCACCGCGGCAGAATCCCGCCAGCCCGTCGAGCAGCGCCTGCGCGAGCCGCGCAGCAATGTGCTGATCGGCGCCCGCATGCTGGCCGACCTGATCAAGCGCTACGGCCGCATCGACGCGGCCCTGGCCGCCTGGAACGCCGGCGAGTCGGCGGTCCGCAAGGCCGGGGGGCGCATGCCTCCCATCGACGAAACCCAGGCCCATGTGCAGATGGTGCTGGAGCTCTACTGGGCGCTGCTGCAGCGCAGCCAGAGCCAGCAGCTGCAGGGCATGCAATTCCACAGCGCGCCGGTCTCTCAGCAGTAGGCCCGCATCAGGCCAGCAGGCAAGGCGCCATTCCCCATGACGATGAACCAGAACTCCTTCGATTTCGACGACCCGCAATCGGCTCCCCAGCCCGCCCCCGGCGGCGGGGGCAGCGACGACGGCAACAGCCTGACCCTGGCCCACTATGCCGAGCGCGCCTACCTCGAGTACGCGCTCTCCGTGGTCAAGGGCCGCGCGCTGCCGGACGTATGCGACGGCCAGAAGCCGGTGCAGCGCCGCATCCTGTACTCGATGGAGCGCATGGGGCTGTCCTTCACCACGGCCAGCGGCCCCAAGGCGGTCAAGAGCGCCCGCGTGGTCGGTGACGTGCTGGGCCGCTTCCACCCGCACGGTGACCAGGCCGCCTACGACGCCCTGGTGCGCATGGCCCAGGACTTCAGCCAGCGCTACCCGCTGATCGACGGCCAGGGCAACTTCGGCAGCCGTGACGGCGACGGCGCGGCGGCCATGCGCTACACGGAAGCCCGCCTGGCGCCCATCACCCGGCTGCTGCTGGACGAGATCGACGAGGGCACGGTGGACTTCGTGCCCAACTACGACGGCTCCACCCAGGAGCCCCGCCAGCTGCCCGCGCGCCTGCCCTTCGTGCTGCTCAATGGCGCGTCCGGCATCGCGGTGGGCCTGGCCACCGAGGTGCCGAGCCACAACCTGCGCGAGGTGGCGGCCGCAGCGGTCGCCCTGCTGAAGAACGAGAAGCTCAGCGACGAAGAGCTGTTCAGCCACCTGCCGGGCCCCGACTATCCCGGCGGCGGCCAGCTGATCTCCTCGCCCGAGGACATCCAGGCCGCCTACCGCAGCGGCCGCGGCTCGCTGAAGCTGCGCGCCCGCTGGAAGATCGAGGACCTGGCCCGCGGCCAGTGGCAGCTGGTGGTCACCGAGCTGCCGCATGGCACCTCCTCGCAGAAGGTGCTGGAGGAGATCGAGGAGCTGACCAACCCCAAGATCAAGGCCGGCAAGAAGGCCCTGACGGCGGACCAGCAGCAGCTCAAGGCCTCCATCCTGGCCGTGCTGGACGGCGTGCGCGACGAGTCCAGCAAGGATGCCCCGGTGCGCCTGGTGTTCGAGCCCAAGAGCCGCACGGTGGAACAGCAGGAGCTCATCACCCAGCTGCTGGCCCACACCAGCCTGGAGAGCAGCGCCTCGATCAACATGACCATGATCGGCGCCGATGGCCGGCCCACGCAGAAGAGCCTGCGCCAGATCCTGACCGAATGGCTGGGCTACCGCATGGCCACGGTCCAGCGCCGCACCCAGCACCGCCTGGACAAGGTCCTGGACCGCATCCACGTGCTGGAAGGCCGCCAGCTGGTGCTGCTGAACATCGACGAGGTGATCCGCATCATCCGCAACAGCGACGAGCCCAAGGCCGCGCTGATCGAGCGCTTCAAGCTCTCGGACCGCCAGGCCGAGGACATCCTCGAGATCCGGCTGCGCCAGCTGGCGCGGCTCGAGGCCATCAAGATCGAGCAGGAGCTCAAGGCCCTGCGCGAGGAGCAGAACAAGCTGCAGGACATCCTGGACAACCCCAGCGTGCTCAAGCGCACCGTGGTCAAGGAGATCGAGGGCGACGCCAAGACCTATGGCGACGAGCGCCGCACGCTGATCCAGGAAGAGAAGAAGGCCGTGGCCGAGATCAAGGTGGTGGACGAGCCGGTCACGGTGGTCGTCTCCATGAAGGGCTGGGTGCGGGCGCTGAAGGGGCATGAGGTCGACCCGGCCGCGCTGTCCTTCAAGTCGGGCGACCAGCTCTATGGCACCTTCCCCTGCCGCAGCGTCGATCCCCTGATCGTCTTCGGCAGCAATGGCCGCGTGTACTCGGTGCCCGTTTCGGCCCTGCCGGGCGGGCGCGGCGACGGCCAGCCCATCACCACGCTGATCGAGCTGGAGAGCGGCACGCAGATCGTCCACTACTGGGCCGCTGCCAGCGCGCAGCGCCTGGTGCTGGCCAACACGGGCGGCTTCGGCCTCATCGCGCAAGTGGGTGACCTGATCAGCCGCCAGAAGGCCGGCAAGACCTTCCTGAGCCTGGAAGGCGAGGAAAAGCCGCTGCCGCCCAGCCCCGTGCCGGGTGGCGAGGTGCTGGGCGTGCAGCTGGCCTGCCTCTCGCTGGGCGGCCGTCTGCTGACCTACGCGCTCGACGAACTCAAGCACCAGCCCAAGGGCGGCCGCGGCCTGACCCTCATGGAACTGGAGGGCAAGGACCTGCTGCTGAGCGTGGCCGCCTTCACCCAGACCCTGCAGGTGCTGGGCTCGGGCCGCGGCGGCAAGCCCAAGGAGGAGCTGCTCAAGGGCGCCGGCCTGGCGGGCTACGCCGGCAAGCGCGCGCGCAAGGGCAAGCCGGTCGAGGGCCTGCAGAAGGTCGCCCGCGTGCTGGCGGGCTGATCCCAGGGGCTGGACAGGGATAATCCGCGCGATGACCGATTCCCAGACCCGCGCCGCGGCCCTGCCCGAGCAGGACGCCGCGGCCGAGCGCTTTGATGACGCCACCGAGGCGCCCCGCTTCGAGGACTACTTCCGCGAGGGCGCCGTGCCCGGCGAGGCCCTGCTGTGGTGGCAGCTGGAGCGCAACGAGCCCCTGATCCAGGCCATGCGGGCCCTGTTCCACGGGCCTGCAGCCCTGGTGCGCCTGCGCCTGTGGGTCTTCATGGAGCTGATGGCGCTCCCCGAATCCCGCCTGCCGCGCGACACCCTCAACCGCCACTTCCATGCCCTGCGCGACGAGGCGCTGGAACTGGTGCTCAAGCGCCTGCGCGAGGCCCAGCTGCTGGCCTGGGACGGCTCCAACCAGCAGTACACCATCACCCCGCTGGCCCAGCAGCTGGTGGGCCTGCTCTCGCCGCTGACTGTGGCGGGCGAGCAGGACGCCGACCTCGCCGCGCTGCTGGCCAATGTGGCCGGCGCCCACCAGCTGGGCACGCTGGACCCCGCTCAGCTGCATCACCTGCAGGCCCAGCTGGCACGGCTGTACGACGAGTTCGCCGACGCCATCGCCAGCGGCTCCGAGTTCCATCTGCGGCGCGCCCGCCAGCGTTTCGAGCGGGCGCTCGGGCTGGTGGAGCGGGCCAGCGAGGCGCTCTCGGCCATCATCGAGCAGGCCCAGGCGGACGGCAACGCGCGCCTGGAGCGCCTGGCCCGCGAGCTGGGCCTGGCCCAGGCCCGCCTGCTGGCCATGGCCAGCCAGTTCAACCGCGCGCTGCAGCAGGTGGACCGCCAGCGCGTGACCCTGGGCTCCACCGGCATCACCACGACCGACGTGCGGCGCTGGCTGCAGAACGTGCCCTTCCTGGAGAACCTCAGCCTGGGTGCGCTCTCCCGCCCCGTGCTGCCGGTGATGGTGGCCCAGCACGAGCTGCTGGACACCTGCGAGGCCGAATTCGAGCGCGACCGCCCCAAGCCGCCCACCCCCGAGCCGCTGCCGGCCGGCCTGGTCGCCCCCGAAGGCCAGCTGGCCGTGATGAGCCTGCCCGAAGACCTCGCCGGCATGCAGACCCTGCTGGGCCGGTGGCAGTCCGAGGGCCGTGGCGCGCAAGACCTGACCCCCGCCGTGCTGGGCGGCAGCTATGCCCGCGCGGCCTACCGCGCCCAGCTGCTGCCTTTGCTCGGTGACCCCCAGGCCCAGCATCTGCAGGGCGCGACCGGCGACATGGCCCGCCAGCCCTGGCGCGTGCGCTGGTCCGTCGAGCAGGGTGAGGTCGAGGACGAATTCGTCAAGTGGATGAGCCGCGGCCATCTGCTGCCGGTCGACGAGGAGGGGCAGGTGATGCTGCCCCCTGAACTGGCTGCCAACACCGCCGCGCCCACCGAACCCACTGCCGCCCCCGGCCCCGCATCCGAATCATGAGCAATACCCTGGACGACGCGGCCCACCTGGCTGCGCAACTGATCGCCCGCCGCTGGCTGCCCCGCAGCCACCCGCTGGTGCGCCGCGCCCTGATCGACACCGAGCTCTGGGCCGCCCTCAACGACCGCCTGGCGGCCGTGGGCCTGAAGCTGGTCGAGAACCTCTACGCCGACCACATCACCGTGGCCATGCTGCGCCCGGCCGAGGTGGCCGTGTTCGGCGAGACGGGGCTGGCCTCCAACAACAACCTGGACCTGCCGCGCGACGGCGTGGCCCTGCTGGTGGTGCTGTGGTCCCTGATCATCCTGCCCAAGCGCCAGCGCCAGATCGCCCGCACCGAGGCGCAGGCCGAAGGGCAGGGCGAGATGTTCGCCACGGACAAGCCGCTGCCGCTGGCCTCCAGCGTGTCGCCCACGCTGTCCTACCGCAGCCTGCTGGCCGACTTCGGCAACCAGCTGGGCAAGAAGATGCGCCTGGACGCCAACCTCAAGCTGCTGGAGCGCAACGGCTTCATCACCCGCCGCGCCGAGGACATCGCCGAGGGCCCGCTGCTGGACCTGCTGCTGGACTACGACGTGCTCGCCCCGCGCGTGCTGGATGGCTCTCTGGCCGATGTGCTGGCCCGCGCCACCGACCCGCTGGCAGGCCCGGCGATCAACGCCATCATCGCCAAGCGCAACGAGCCTGAGCCTGAGCCTGAGCCCGAGCCTGAACAAGACATGAACGACGCCGCCCCCACCCAGGCGGGCGACGCGCCGGAGACGCACTGATGTTTCACCTGCAATCGCTGGAACTGCTGCACTGGGACTACTGCCGCCGCGTCTCCATGCCGCTGGACGGCAACATCATCACCATCGCCGGCCCCAACGGCTCGGGCAAGACCACGCTGCTGGATGCCATGCGCACCCTGCTGGGCCTGGAGTGCTCGGGCGGCCGCACCTACAAGACCTACGCCCGCCACGCCAACGCCGAGACCGCCTGGCTGCGCGCCCTGGTGGACAACCGCCCGCGCGGCCGTCAGAACAGCAGCCGGCCCTTCGCCAGCTCGCTGCTGTATGCCGACCAGGTGACGCTGGCCTGCCGCATCGAGCGCCACGGCGGGGACTGGCAGCGCCGCTACCTGCTGGTCGACGGCGTCCATGAGATCGAGGCCCTGGCCGAGCGTGCCGAAAAGGACTGGCTGGGCATCGAGGCCTGGAAGAAGCGCCTGGAGGCCGCCGGCCTGACCCGCGCCATCGGCCGCGTGCTGGCCCTGGAGCAGGGCCAGACCGACCGGCTGTGCGAGCTGAGCCCCAAGGAGCTGCTGCGCCTCGTGTTCGAGGTCTTCGGCGACCAGGAGGTGCTGGACCGCTACGACCAGGCCCGCAGCCACCAGCAGCAGCTGAGCAAGGAAGTGGAGCAGGCGGCGCATGAGCTGTCCCACACCCAGGCCCAGCTGTCTGACCTCGCCAACCGCGTCAACAGCTACCAGCAGTACCAGCTGCGGCTGAAGGAGCGCGAGCGCCTGGCCACCGAGGTGGTGCCGGTGCTGCAGTGGTCCGAAGGGCGGCTGCGCACGGCCCAGGCCCTGCGCGAGCTGCACCGCCAGCGCCTCTTCGCCTCGGGCGACCAGCGCAATATGGCCGCCAAGCGCGCCGAGCTGCATGCGCTGTTCGAGAAGCACGAGAACGCCAAGGCCGAGCTGCAGGACCTCGAGCGCCAGCGCAAGGAGGCCCGCGCCGCCTTCGACGCCGCCCGCGAGGCCGAGCGCCCCGCCGAGCTGCTGGCCAAGCGGGAGGAGGAGCTCAAGGCCCTGTCGGCCGTCGAGGCCGATGCCAAGGAGCTGACCGCCCGCCTGGAAGACCTGGGCAACCGCCAGCACGCGCTGCGCGAGAGCTACACCCGCACCAATGACCAGGCCCGCAAGGCCCAGGCCGCGATGGACGCGCTGCAAGGCCAGCGCCTGCCGCCGCCGCCACCCGAGGTCACGCGCTTCCGCAAGGCGCTGGACGACGCCGGCATCGGCCACCATGTGCTGGCCGACTGCATCGACATCGCCGACGAAGCCTGGCGCGCCGCGGCCGAAGGTTTCCTGCGGCCCTCGCGCTGGGTGGTGGTGCTGGAGCGCTCGGGCGACGAGTCCCGCGCCTTCGCCCTGGCCGCCAAGGAGCGCTACCGCCATTACGTGGTGGGCGACAGCGAGCACGTGCCCTCCGTGGTGCCCAAGGACAGCCTGCTCTCGGCGCTGAAGGTCAGCGCCAGGCTGCCGGGCTGGCTGATCCGCCAGCTGGGCGGCATCCGCTGCGTCAAGGACACCGAGGCCGGCCGCGACGCCGGCGGCGAATGGATCACCCCCGACGCCTACTACCGCGACGGCCGCGGCGGCCGCAGCCTGTGGGTGGAGCCGCGCGAGTACCAGTTCGGCGTCTCCGCGCTGGATTCGCGCCGCCAGTCCCTGGAGCGCGAGCTGGCCCGCTACGACGGCGAGCTGACCCGCATCGCCAAGGAGCAGGCCGAGGTCGAGCGCCAGCTGAAGGACGCGCAGCGCGCGGCCCAGGGCCACAAGGCGGCGCTGGAGCTGTCCGAGCGTTCCGACGAGTTCGCCGAATGCCGCGCCCGCATGCCGGCGCTGCGCCAGGCCCGCGTCGAGGCCGCGACCCGCATGGCACAGCTGGACCAGGCGCACGACCGCGCCCTGGCCCAGGTCACGCGCAGCGAGCGCGACTACGAGTCCGCGCAAGGCTCGCTCAAGGCCAGCGAGGAGAACGTGCTGCGTGGCCAGCGTGACCAGGAAGGCCGGCTGCGCGAGCTCAAGGCCGCAGCGAAGGCCTCGCGCGAGGCGCGAGCCAAGTTCCCGTCCAGCTGGACCCAGCCGGCCCGCGTGGCCGCGCTGCGGGACGAGTTCGAGAACGCCAAGCAGGCCGAGATCGCCATGCGCCATGTGCAGCAGGAGCTGGACACCGGCCTCAACGCCGGCACCTGGGAGACCGACCCGGCCGTGGCCGACCGCCATACCCGCATGCACCTCTCCGTGCTGGAGCAGACCACGCAGCTGGAGGACCGGCGCGCCAGCAACGAGATGGCCCGCATCGCCGCCTTCAATGCCCGCGAGCGCTACATCGACGTGCTGCGCGCCACCGTGCGCCGCTACAAGAAGAACGTGCAGGAGCTGGGCGAGCTGGCCGGCGTCATCGCCCAGGCCGAGCTGCCGCACCTGGACAACGACGACCTCGTGCTGGCCCAGGCCGGCCTGCACGTGCGCTTCAACTTCGACGGCAAGGGCGAGGTCGGCCTCAACGACGGCGAGGCCTCGGGCGGCCAGCAGGTGCTCAAGAGCCTGATCCTGCTGGTGGGCCTGATGAAGGACGACGACAGCCCCGGCGGCTTCGTCTTCATCGACGAGCCCTTCGCCCACCTGGACGTGCGCAACATCCAGCTGGTCGGCCACTTCCTGCGCTCCACGCGGGCCCAGTACCTGCTGACCACGCCGATCACGCACAACGTGGAGGTCTTCGAACCCTCGGAGATCACCCTCGTGACCAGCAAGAAGCCGCGCGGCGAGCGCTGGGCGCCGCCCATCGCGGTGCTGGCGCGGCGGCCGGAGAAGTCGATCTACGACTGAGCAGGAGCAAAGGGCGCCGCGGCGCCCTTTTTGCTGCCTGAGCCCTGCCGCGGCTCAGTTCCGCGCGTGGGTCACGCGGTACTCGCTCACCCCGGGCAGATCGCCCAGGCGGCTGGAGAAGCGGGTGAGCGTCTCGCCCCGGTAGTTGCGCTTGGCGGTGCAGACAAAGCGCCATTCCTCGTGCTTGCCCATGCGCTCGATGCTCAGCGAGCCGGGCGCGAAGCGGTAGCCCAGCTGCTCGGTGAAGGCGGCCAGCTCGGCCTGGCTGAAGTGCCGGCCGTCCACGCCGCGCATCATCACCGAGATGGCCGGGTGCGAGGGCAGGGCGGACTCCAGCTTGGCGCCCCACATCATCAGGCTGGCGCACAGCAGCGTGAGCGAGATGGCCGCGAAGTAGAAGCCCATGCCCAGCAGGATGCCGATGGCCGAGGCCGACCACAGCGAGGCCGCGGTGGTCAGCCCGGAGATGTTCATGCCCTCGCGCATGATCACGCCGGCGCAAAGGAAACCGATGCCGGTGACCACGCCCTGGATCACGCGGGTGGGGTCGGCGATCAGCGGGGCCGCGCCGCCCGCCACATGGCCACCGAACCACTGCTGCGGGTAGGCCAGCAGGATCACCACGCCCGTCGAGGCCATGCACACCAGCGCGTAGGTGCGCATGCCCGCGGCCCGGCCGTGGAAGGCGCGCTCGTAGCCGAGGATCAGCCCCAGCAGCATCGCGCCCATCAGGTGCAGCAGCATCAGCACATTGGCTTGCCACTGCTCGGCGGTCCAGTAGCGCAGCAGTTGGTCCAGGTCCAGCAGGCTCATGGGGTGATCTTGTCAGCGTGCAGGGCGCACCATGGCCTGACCATAGTCCTGCGCCGTGTGGCGAACAAGCCGAAGAGTGGCGAAATTGCCGCTTTGCTTGCGCTTCAGAAGCTCCATTGCGGCTTGGCCACCATCAGCCAGAAGATGAGGGGCATGGCCGCGAAGGCCGGGTAGCCCAGGCCCTCCCACCAGCGCGCATAGCGCCAGTAGCGCGCCGGCAGGGGCTCGCCACGGGCCAGCGCGGTCTCGGCCATGTCCCGCATGCGCAGCTGCAGCCACACCACGGGCAGCCAGCAGCCGCCGGCCACGACGAACAGGAGGAGGGCCGCCAGCAGCCAGGGCGTGTCCAGCGGCCAGCCGGCCAGGTGGGCCATCCAGAGCCCGGTCAGCGGCTGCACGATCACGGTGGGCGTGGTGAACCAGGTGTCGGCCTTGACGACCATGCGGCACACGGCGGCCTGCGTCTCCAGCGAGCCCGTCCGGTTGGCGAAGAAGAGGTAGAAGGCCGAGCCGAAGCCCGTGCCCGCCAGCAGCACGCTGGAGATCACGTGCAGGGTCTTCAGGATCAGGTATTCACTCATGGTCGGGGGTCAGGTCTTGCAGGATCAGGAGCAGGGCGGCAATGGGCAGGTTCTTGCCCAGCGGGCCCAGAGGATGCAGCCACAGCGCGGGCTGCAGCACGGTGGCGACGAGCGTCATCAGCGCCATCAGGACCAGGCAGGCCCGGTAGACCCAGGGCCGGTCCCAGCGCCACAGGGCCAGGCCCAGCAGGGCGTCGGCCGCGCTGCCGGCGGCGATGGCCGCGCCGTGCCAGGCCGGCGGCAGCGGCGTGCCGCTCAGCAGCGCGTGCGAAATGCCTTGCCAGTCCAGCAGGCTGACCCCGGCCGTGCCCAGCCACAGGGCCACGAGGCTGGCGCGCGCCCAGCGGCGGTGGCTCGGATTCATGCGGGCGCGCCTTCGAGCACCGAGCGCGGCGCACGACCCAGCAGGGCCTGCAGCGGCGCGGCGTCCGCGATGTTGTCGGCGCCCAGGAGGGCCAGGGTCTCGCTGCCCCAGGGCTGGCGCGGGCAGAGATCGCCCATGCGGGCGGAGGCGGTGCCCAGGGCGGCCGGCAGCACCAGCAATTGGGCGGGCCGGCCTCCGTGCGTCTGCCGCAGCGCGGCGATGAAGTCGGGCAGGGTGTAGCGCGCGGGGCCGACCAGGTCCAGCGTGGCGGGCAGCGGCCCCGGCGCGTCCAGCAGGCGGACGCAGGCCTGGGCCAGGTCCTCCACCCGGATGGGCTGGATGCGCGGGCTCACCGCCTGTGCGGGCCAGGGAAGCCACGGCAGGCGGGCCAGGCGCTGGAAGAGGGCAGTGCTGGCGCCGCCCTCGCCAAAGACCACGCTGGGGCGCAGCACGCAGGCGTCCAGCCGGCCCTCGGCACGCAGGGCCAGCAGCGCGGCCTCGGCCTGGCGCTTGCTCTGGGCGTAGCGGGTGCGGCTGTCGGGCGGCATCAGGGCCGAGACCTGCAGCACCCGGCGCACGCCCGTGTTGGCGCAGGCGCTGAAGAGCGCCGCGGGCACGGCATGGTGGATGGCGTCCATGGACTGCCCGGCCTGCTCGCGCAGCACGCCCACGGCGTTGATCACGGCCTCGCAGTCGGCCACGCGGGCATGCCAGGGCTCGGGGCGGGTGTCGCGGCTGAAGTCCATGGGGCAGGGTTCGACGCCCGCGGGCAGGGGGGCCGTCGAGCCCGCGCGAACGCCGGCCCGCACCGTGAAGCCCGCCTGCAGCAGGGCCTGGACGATGTGCCGGCCGATGAAGCCCCGGGCCCCGCACACCAGGACGCGACGCACGGGGCCGTTCATGAGCGACCCTCCGGCGACCGCTCGCAGGCGCCGTCGCTGCAGCGGGGCTGCGCTGCGGCGCGCTGGGCCGCACGCCGGGCCGCACGCTCGAACAGGCCCCGGATCAGCGAGCGCGGCAGGCGGTAGCGGTTGCGCACCACCCAGGGGTAGGCCCGGTCGGCGATCGGGCGGATCAGCGGATGGATCAGCAGCCGGCTCACCCAGGGCAGGCCCACGGCACGGTAGGCCGCCTCGAACAGATCCACCGCGCGCAAGACCTGACCCCCGGCGCCGACGCCATGGATGACGTTCATCAGCGCCGCCCGGTCCGCGCCGGGCACGGGGGAGACGAAGTCCGCGGGGCTGCAGTCCACGAAGCTCAGGCGGCCGTGGGTGTCCCGCAGCTGGAGGTTGCGGATCTCGGCGCTGCAGAGCTGGCAGGAGCCATCGAAGTAGATCGTCAGCGGGTACAGCGCTTCAGGCGTGTCGGTGGTATTCATTTGTCTGATATTTCGGTAGTGACAGAAATTGAGAGACAAAAAAGGGGCGCCGGAGCGCCTCAGGCGGTGCCGCCCGGCTTGCTCTCGCCGCGCACGAACTTCTGCACGCTGGCGCCCATCTTCAGCACCTTCTCCAGCGTGCTGGGCGAGAGGCGCAGCATTTCCTCGGACCAGGAGCCCAGGGTGTCCATGAAGCGCAGGGCCTCGCGGACGCGGTCCTGGGCATCCGGGCTTTCGCTGGCGAAGGCCGGGTCGGCCACGATCTCGCTGAGCACGCGCACGGTGGGGTCGAACTCGCGCTCCTTGCGCTCGCGCACGATGGTGCGGAACAGCTCCCAGACGTCGACCGAGGTCTCGAAGAAGTCGCGCCGGTCGCCCAGCTGGTGGGTCACCCGGATCAGCTGCCAGTTCTGCAGCTCCTTGAGGCTGGTGCTGACGTTGGAGCGGGCGACGTTGAGGGTGTCGGCGATCTCCTCGGCGTTCAGCGGCCGGCCGTGGAAGAAGAGCAGAGCGTGGATCTGGGCCACGGTGCGGTTGACCCCCCAGGCGGTGCCCATTTCTCCCCAGTGGACGATGAATCGACGTGCGCTGCTGCTGAGTTCCATGGCTGGCAGTCTAGGGCATCTGTAATTTCTGTCAACACAGAAATTAGCGGGCTGTGAACCCGTGGGGCGGGGCTGGGACAATAGCGCCATGAGCCTCAAAGCCCCCGAACTCCTTCTCCCGGCCGGTTCCCTGGCCAAGATGCGCGCCGCCTACGACTTCGGCGCCGACGCCGTCTACGCCGGCCAGCCGCGCTATTCCCTGCGTGCCCGCAACAACGAATTCCGCCTGGAGCAGATCGCCCAGGGCATCGAAGAGGCCCACCAGCGCGGCAAGAAGTTCTTCGTCACCAGCAACCTGATCGCCCACAACGACAAGGTCCGCACCTATCTGCGGGACATCCAGCCCGTGGTCGAGCTCAAGCCCGACGCCCTGATCATGGCCGACGCCGGCCTGATCATGCAGGTGCTGGACCAGATGGAGCGCGGCCTCTTCCCCAAGGTGCCCGTCCACCTCTCCGTGCAGGCCAACACCACCAACTGGGCCGCCGTGAAGTTCTGGCAGAAGGCCGGGGTGGAGCGCATCATCCTCTCGCGCGAGCTGAGCCTGGATGAGGTCGAGGCCATCCGCAACGAGTGCCCGGACATGGAGCTGGAGGTCTTCGTGCACGGCGCGCTGTGCATCGCCTACTCGGGCCGCTGCCTGCTCTCGGGCTACTTCAACCGCCGCGATCCCAATCAGGGCACCTGCACCAACGCCTGCCGCTGGGAGTACGGCACGACGGCGGCCAGCGAGGAATCGGCGTCCGGCGAGGCCATCCCGGTGGGCAAGCTCGAGGCCGACTTCAACTTCGCCGAAGCCCAGGCCGAGGCCGAGAGCAGCTTCTCCACCTGCGGCGGCGGCCAGCGCCACCCGGCGGCGGACAAGGTCTACTTCCTCGAGGAGAAGGGCCGTCCCGGCGAGCTCATGCCCATCATGGAAGACGAGCACGGCACCTACATCCTGAACAGCAAGGACCTGCGCGCCGTCGAGCATGTGGAGCGCCTGGCGCGCATCGGCGTGGACTCGCTGAAGATCGAGGGTCGCACCAAGAGCCTCTACTACGTGGCCCGCACGGCCCAGGTCTACCGCCGCGCCATCGACGACGCCGTGGCCGGCCGACCCTTCAATCCCGAGCTGCTGCTGGAGCTCGAGGGCCTGGCCAACCGCGGCTACACCGGCGGCCTGCTGGAGCGCCGGCCAGCCCAGGACTACCAGAACTACATCAGCGGCCACAGCGAGCTGCACCGCAGCCATTTCGTGGGCGAGGTGACCGGCGTGCGCGAGGACGGCTGGGTGCAGGTCCAGGCCAAGAACCGCTTCGCCGTGGGGGACCGTGTCGAGCTGCTGCACCCGAGCGGCAATCGCATCGTCGAGCTGACCCAGATGCAGAACCTGGACGGCGAGCCCGTTCAGGTGGCGCCTGGCGACCCGGTGCGGGTCTGGGTGCCGCTGGGCCTGCCGGCGGAGGGCGGCCTGCTGGCGCGCCTGCTCTGATCGGGTCAGGCGCGATGGGCCGAAGGGGCCAGTCGGCCCTTCATCGGCAGGCCGCAGTCGCCGCACAGACTGCCTGCTTTTTTGCGGCAGCAGACCGCCAGGAGACAGCATGGCCCCCGATTCCCTCGACCCTTCCGACATCAGCGAGACCGGCGTGAACACCTCGCGCCGCGGCCTGTTGCTGGGCGCGGCGGCGGCCCTGTCCTCCTCGCCCGGCTTCGCCCAGACCATCGCCCGCGCCCTGGCCGTGCCGGCACAGCGCCTCAGCGGCGGCCTGGGCGACATCGAGCATGTGGTCTTCCTGATGCAGGAGAACCGCTCCTTCGACCATTACTTCGGCAGCCTGGGCGGCGTGCGCGGCTTCAGTGATCCGCGTGCCGTGCCCTTGCCCTCTGGCAAGCCCGTCTGGCAACAGCCCAGCAGCGCTGCGGTGGGCACGGCGGACGTCACGCCCTACCACTTCGACGTGCGCAACACCAATGCGCTGCGCGTGGGCCTGGACCATTCCTGGAAGGGCAGCCAGGCCGCCTGGAAGGACTGGAACGCCTGGGTGCCCAGGAAGGGCGCGCGCTGCATGGGCTTCTTCAACCGCCAGGATCTGCCCTTCTACTACGCGCTGGCGGACGCCTTCACCGTCTGCGACGCCTACCACTGCTCGATCTTCGGGCCCACCGACCCCAACCGCTTCTATGCCCTCAGCGGCCACTGCGGCGGCGTGGTGACGGGCATCGGCGACTCGCGGCTCTACAACGTCACCGGCGGCATCTACAACGCCGACATCGCCAATGACAACAGCGCCGCCAGCGGCATCAGCTGGCCCAGCTACGCCGAGCAGCTGGACGGCCTGGGCGTGAGCTGGAAGGTCTACCAGGAGTGGGACAACTACGGCGACAACTACCTCCAGTACTTCCGCCGCTACCGCGTGGACGCCAGCGGCGCGAAGCTGACCCCGGCCTCGCCCCTCTACCAGCGCGCGCGGGCCATGGCGGCGGGCTCGGGGCCGGGCAACGTGGGCAGCACGAGCGGGCAGTACCTGATCGACGCCTTTGCCAAGGATGCGCGGGAAGGGCGGCTGCCGGCGGTCTCCTGGATCTGCGCGCCCACCGAGTACTGCGAGCACCCGGAGCAGACGCCCAATGCCGGCGAGCACTTCACGGCGCGCCTCCTGGCCGCGCTGGTGGATCAGCCCCAGGTTTGGGCCAAGACCCTGCTGGTGCTGACCTACGACGAGAACGACGGCTTCTTCGACCACATGCCCGCGCCCGTGCCGCCTCTGAGCAGCGCCCAGGGGCGCAGCACCGTCAGCACCGCCGGCGAGACCTACGGCAGCGAGCCCATCGGCCTGGGGCCCCGTGTGCCCATGCTGCTGATCTCGCCCTTCACCAAGGGTGGCCGCGTGAATTCGCAGCTGGCGGACCACACCTCGCTGATCCGCCTGCTCGAGGAATGGCTGGTGCAGGGGCGCGGCCTGCCGCGCGAGCGCGTGCAATGCCCCCACATCAGCCCCTGGCGCCGCGCCGTGTGCGGTGACCTCCTGAGCGCGCTGCAGCTGGGCACCGCGGATGCGCGCTGGCCCGCCAGCGTGCCCCTGAGCGCCAGCTACCCCCGCACCTGGGGCACGCGCGACGCCCTGCCGCCCGCGCTGCAGCCCCTGCCCGCCCAGGAGGTCGTGCCCGGCTCGCCGCGGCCGGCCTGCCCGCTGCCCTATCGCTCCGTGGTGACGGGTGCCGTGCAGGGCGATGCCCGCCAGTTTGCCCTGAGCTTCGCCAACCTCGGCAGCGTGGGCGCCAGCTTCATCGTCCAATCCCAGCTGCGCAGCGACGGGCCCTGGCACTACACCGTGGAGGCCGGCAAGCGGGTGGACGCTGAGGTGTGGAACTGGTCGGGCCCGGCCTACCACCTGCGGGTGCAGGGCGCCAACGGCTATCTGCGCGAGTTCGCGGGCGCGCTGGGCGCCGGCACGGCACGGGCGGACTTCAGCCTGGAAGAGGATCCCGCCAACGCCGGCGTGCGCCTGCGCCTGACCAATGCGGGCAGCCAGCCGATCCGCCTGACGCTCAAGGACTTGGCCTATGGCGATGCCGCCGTGCTCACCGTGGACCTCGCCCCCTCGCAGTCACGCGAGTTCAGCCGGCCGCTGTCCAACAGCCGCGGCTGGTACGACCTGGGGCTGACGGTCGAGGGCGATGCCCGCTTCTGGCGGCGCTTCGCGGGCCACCTCGAAGGCGCCGGACTGGACTTCAGCGATCCGGTGCTCAACGGGCAGGCGCTGGCCCAGCCCTCGCCGTCGCTGCCGGGCCTGCCCGCCGCCGCCCGCTTCGGCATCAGTGCCCTGCAATGCCGGGTGGGAGAGAGCGTCACGCTCAACTGGGTCAACCTGCCGGCGGGTGACAAGCACTGGATCGGCGTCTACCGCAAGGGCGACACGCCGGGCAGCACCTCCTCGCTCAAGTGGAACTATGTGAGCGCGCCGGCCGGCAGCCAGGCCCTGGGCGGGCTGCCCGCCGGTGACTACCTGCTGGGGCTGTTCCTCAACGACGGCTATGTCCAGGCGGCGCCGGCGCTGGCCCTGAGCGTGAAGTGAGCCGGACCGCCATGGCGCGCCCCTGCGTCCATCGCCGCCAGCTCCTGTGGCGCGGGACGGGGCTGCTAATGGCCTGGCCCGGCATCGCGGCTGCGGCCGATCCGGCGGGGCCGGAGGCCGCTGCGGCCGCCTGCGTGCAGTCGACCGCCCGGCTGGTGCGGGGCGAGCGGGTCGATCCGGGGCCTGCCGAGGGCTGCGGCGGGTCCGCCACGCCGGGCGTCTTCCAGGGCGCCTCCCTGGCCAAGCCCCTGGTGGCCACCCTGGTCTTGCGCCGGGTGCTGAAGGGGCAGCTGGACCTGGATCGCCCGCTCGACGCGCTCCTGCCCGAGGGCTACGCCCATCGACAGAACCTGTTCGCCCTTCGCGAGCCGCCGGTGCTGGACCCGGTGCCGCGGGACATGCTGGCCCGGATCACGGTTCGCCGGCTGCTGTCCCACACCGCCGGGCTGCCGAACTGGGCGGAGGGCAGGGCACTGCGCTTCGCTGTCGAGCCCGGCACGCGCTGGGTCTACTCGGGCGAGGGCTACGTGCTGCTGCAGCATCTGCTGCTGGGGCTGACGGGCCAGACGCTGCAGGCGCTGGCCGCGCAGGAGCTCTTCGGTCCGCTGGGCATGGCGGACAGTGCCTTCAGGCTCACCGAGCAGATCCGGCCCGCGCTGGTGGCGGGGCGCACGGCGTCGGGGCAGGTCCGCCAGCTGCGCTTTCCCCATGAGATCGCCGCGGCATCCCTCTACACCACGGCGGCCGACTACGCCCGCTTCCTGGCGGCGACCCTGGCGGACCGCGAGCTGCTGGCGCAGGTCACGACCTCGCCCGTGGCGGTTCCGGAGGTGCCGGGCGTGTCCTGGGGCCTGGGCTGGGGCCTGGAGCAGACACCGGGCCGCCGGGCGCTGTGGCAGTGGGGCGCCAATCCGGGCTTCCGTTCGCTGGCCATGGCCGAGCTGGAGTCCGGGAACGCGGTGGTGGCGCTGGTCGCGCAGGACAGCGGCATGGACCAGGCCAAGGCCCTGCTGCGCCAGGCGCTGCCCGGGCCGCATCCGGCACTGGCGCTCAAGCTGGTCAGCTGAGCAGGGGGTCAGGTCTTGCTCAACCTGGGCCTCAAGCCGGGCCGGGCCTACCTCGTGCGCCGGTAGCTGCCGGGCGCCAGGCCCGTCCAGCGCTTGAAGGCGCGCTGGAAGGCCGCCGTGTCCGAGAAGCCCAGCTCCAGCGCCAGCTTGCCCAGCGGCAGGGCACTGGTGTGCAGGCGGTAGATGGCCACCTCGCGCCGCAGCTGGTCCTTGAGGGACTGGAAGCTGCTGCCCTCGGCCGCCAGGCGGCGCTGCAGCGTGCTGGGTGACAGGTGCAGGGCCTCGGCGCAGCGCGCCAGGTCCGGCCAGAGGGGCTGGGCCCGCTGCAGGTGGGCGCGCACCTGGCCGCTGATGCCCGCATCGCGCCGGGGCAGGATGACCTGCACCGGCGCATCGGCGACGAAGCGGCGCAGGGCCTGCTCGTCGCGGCAGACGGGCAGCTTCAGGCGTGCCGCCTGGAACCACATCGCGCTGTGGGGCTGCTCGAAGCGCCAGGGGGCCGGGAAGATGGGGCCATAGCCCTCCGAATAGGCCGGCCGCGCATAGGCGAAGTCGAAACGGACCGCCGGCAGCTGGCCGCCCACCAGCCAGGCAAACAGCCGCCAGTAGACCCGTAGCACCAGCTCGTGCAGGTGGGGGTTCGCGGCCACCTCGGGGTTGTGAAAGCACAGCTGCACGCCCGCCAGCTCGGGCCCCTCGTGGACCAGGACCAGGCTCAGGTCGTCATGCAGCAGCCGGAACACATGGGCGATGTGGCGGATGGCCTGCTCCAGCGTCGCGCCGGCAATGCCGGCCCGCACCTGCAGGGCAAAGGAGCCGCGCTTGGAGGGGCGGGACAGCATGCCCAGCACCTCGTCGTCATGGCGCTCGATCAGGGTGCGCAGCAGCGTGGCCAGCTGCAGGGTCGAGATGCGGGCGCCGGGCTGGCTCAGCGCCTCGGGCGGGATGCCGGCCTCCAGCAGCAGCTCGCTGCCCTCGATGCCGCGCCGGCGCAGGCCGGACAGCAGGTTCAGCGCGAACTCGATGCCCACGGTCAGGGCCGGGGCCGGCTTGAGGGACGGGCGGGATGTCACAGCCGTCCACTGTAGCGCGGGGCGGGGGCGCGGCGTGGCGATGTCCTGCCCGGGGTGCGCGAGGTGAAATGACATCACGGCGCGGTCTTTTGCCATCGCCGCGGGCAGCGGCCCTGCCTAGCATGGCGAGGTCGCCGGCTCCGGGGCTGCGCCGAGGGGCGCGCCGGTCGGGTGGCTGGCAAAGGAGCAAGGCCCATGAATCGCAAGGTACTCGTCGCCGGGGTCGGCATGATCCCCTTCACCAAGCCCGGCGCCAGCGCGCCCTATCCGCAGATGGCCGCGGAGGCCACGCGCCTGGCCCTGGCTGATGCCGGCCTGGGCTATGCGCAGGTGCAGCAGGCCTATGTGGGCTATGTCTATGCCGACAGCACGGCCGGCCAGCGCGCGCTGTACGAGGTGGGCATGAGCGGCATCCCCATCGTCAACGTGAACAACAACTGCTCCACCGGCTCGACGGCGCTGTTCCTGGCGCGCCAGGCGGTGGAGAGCGGGGCGGCGGACTGCGTGCTGGCGCTGGGCTTCGAGCAGATGAGTCCCGGCGCCCTGGGCTCGGTCTTCAAGGACCGCCCCAGCCCCTTCGACCGCTTCGACCAGACGACGGACGAGCTGGTCGGCCATGCCGAGATTCCGCTGGCGCTGCGCTACTTCGGCGGCGCCGGCCTGGCGCACATGCAGCAGTTCGGCACCCGGCTGAGCACCTTCGCCAAGATCCGGGCCAAGGCCAGCCGGCACGCCGCCCACAATCCCCTGGCCCTGTTCCGTACGGTGGTCACCGAGGAGGAGGTGCTCAGCGCACCCGTCATGTGGCCCGGCGTGATGACCCGCCTGATGGCCTGCCCGCCGACCTGCGGCGCCGCCGCCGCCCTGGTCTGCTCGGAAGACTTTGCCGCCCGCCACGGCCTGCGTGCGGCGGTGCGGATCCGGGCCCAGGCCATGAGCACCGACGGCCCCGAGACCTTCGAGTCCCGCGACATGCGCGAACTGGTCGGCTTCGGCATGGCCCGGCGCGCCGCCGAGCAGGTCTACGAGGCGGCCGGCGTGGGACCGGCGGACCTGGATGTGGTGGAGCTCCACGACTGCTTCGCGCACAACGAGTTGATCAGCTACGAGGCCCTGGGCCTGTGCCCGGTGGGCGGCGCGGAGCGCTTCGTGGTCGACGGCGACAACAGCTACGGCGGCCAGGTCGTGACCAACCCTTCCGGTGGCCTGCTCAGCAAGGGCCACCCGCTGGGCGCCACGGGCCTGGCGCAGTGCACCGAGCTGGTCCAGCAGCTGCGGGGCACGGCGGGCCCGCGCCAGGTGCCGCAGGCGCGTCTGGCGCTGCAGCACAACCTCGGCCTGGGCGGTGCCTGCGTGGTGACGCTCTACGAGCGGCTGTAGGCCGCCCCTTTTACCTCTGTTTCCCGGATTGGCGGCCGGCTGCTGCTCGCCGCATGTCTTCAGGAGTTCCCCCATGAGTGAGTCCCTGTTTCCCCGCTTGCACCGGCATGCCTGGATGGACGAGCAGATCGAGGCCTTCCGCGAGCAGGTGCGCCGCTACGTCACGGCCGAGCTGGCGCCCCAGCTGGAAGGCTGGCGGCGCCAGGGCTACATCCCGCGCGAGGTCTGGCGACCCTTCGGCGCCCTGGGCTTCCTGCTGCCGGAGCTGGACGAGGCCTGGGGCGGCGCAGGCGCCAGCCTGGCCTACCAGCTGGTCGTGCAGGACGAGCTGGCCCGCGCCGAGATGCCCGCCAACACCGCCGTGCACACCATCGCCGCCCACTACATCCTGGACTACGGCACGCCGGCGCAGAAGGCGCGCTGGCTGCCCGGCTTGGCCAGCGGCGAGCTGCTGGCCGGCATCGCCATGACCGAGCCAGGCTGCGGCTCCGACCTCAAGGCCCTGCGCACCCGCGCCCGCAAGGAGGGCGACGGCTATGTCCTCGACGGCGCCAAGACCTTCATCACCAACGGCTTCACGGCCAATCTGCTGGTGGTGGCCGTGCGCACCGGCGAGGCCGGCAGCCGGGGAGTCTCCCTGCTCGTGCTGGAGACCGAGGGCCTGCCGGGCTTCAGCGTGGGGCGGCGCCTGGAGAAGCTGGGCCAGCATGCCTCGGACACCGCGGAGCTGTCCTTCCAGGGCGTGCGCGTGCCCCAGGACCAGCTGCTGGGAGGCGTCGAGGGGCAGGGCTTCCGCCAGCTGATGAGCCAGCTGCCCTACGAGCGCATGCTGCTGGCCGTCCCGGCGGCGGCCACCATCGAGCGGGCGGTGGAGCTGACGGTCGAGTACACGACCCAGCGCCAGGCCTTCGGCCAGTCTGTCGCCAGCTTCCAGAACACCCGCTTCAAGCTCGCCGAGTGCGCCACCCTGGCCCATGTGGTGCGGAGCTTCGTCAACGACTGCGTGCAGCGCCTGCTGGACGGCACGCTGGACGACGAGGCCGCCTACATGGCCAAGTGGTGGACCACCGAGCAGCAATGCCGGGTGATGGACGAGTGCCTGCAGCTCTTCGGCGGCTACGGCTACATGGCCGAGTACCCGATCGCCCGGCTCTATGCCGATGCCCGCGTGCAGAAGATCTACGGCGGCACCAACGAGATCATGAAGGACCTGATCGCCCGGCGCCTCCTGGGCTGAGGCCGGGGCCACCGTCCCGCGGGGGCCGTCAGCCCCGGGCGCCAGGGGCAAGCTCAGGGCGCCATGCGCGCCGGGCTGATGCGGGGCAGCAGCCACAGCCAGTCCCAGTGCCGGCCGAGCTGGCCCGGCTGCTGCGAGCTTTCGACGCCGCCCTGCCCGTATTCGTAGGCGAACTGGGGCAGCGTGACCGGGGCCGAGGCCCTGACCAGCAGGGCCTGGCCCGGATGCTCGCGCGCCAGCTGCTGTTCCAGGGCCTGCGGCGGCTGCGCGGGCACGTCAGCCTCCTGCAGGCTGACGTAGTCCAGGTAGCGGCCGCCTGAGGCGCTGAACTGCAGCACCTGGTAGGCCGCACCCCACTGCCGGTGCATCACCTCGCCGGCCTGCAGGTGGGCGGGGTCGCGCTGGAAGCCGCGCGCCAGGTGCACGGTGTGACCCCAGACCACGGCCTTGCGGCCCGGATGGAGCTGCTCCATCAGCCAGATGGCGTTGTCGCCCATGGCCTGGTCGCGCTGGTAGTCGGCGCCGTTGCTCCAGAGGCTGCGGGCCTGCGCGTCCATGCTGCGGACGACGCGGCACCACCAGCCCGCACCGTCTGGCCTCGCGCGCGTTTCCCTCACGGCGCACAGCGCGTCCTGGAGCGCCTGCGAGCGGGCCTGGAAGGCCTGGCGCTCGGCCGCCGGGGGCGCCTGCCGCGAGAGCGTGAACAGGGTGGTCAGCTGCCGCGCATAGGCTTGCCAGCCGGCATCTTCCGACAGGGCACGCCCGCGCGCGCCGCCCATGCCGCTCCTCAGCGCCCGCCTCAGGCCCCGTGCCAGGTCTTGCTGGCTGCGCAGGCCGCTGTGCTGGCTGTCGATGCCGGCCACCAGCAGGGGCCGGCCCATCGCCTGCTGCTGGTCGAGATAGGCCATCAAGGCCTGACCCTCGACGCTCTTGGAGTACATGTAGAAGACATTGCCGGGGGCGCCCCTGGCCCAGCTCGACGACCGCGCGGCGGAAGCCTTCCCTCGAAGCCTTGCGGCCGCCTGGACGTCCTGCTGCAGCTGCTCCACGTCGAAGAAGCCGCTTTCCAGCAGCAGCACGTCGAAGCCCTGGGTCTCGTGCAGATGGCGCAGCAGGCGCAGCTTGGTGGCGAATTCCTCGTGCCCGCCATGCGTCTGCTCCGCCAGCCCCAGCACCCGCACGCCCGCGAGGCCGGCCGTGAGGGGCGCGAGGTCGGCGGCGTCGTCGCTGCGGTTGTCACCCGTGGCGCTGCGCACCGGCCACGCCTGCCAGGGCGGGGCCTCCTCGGCCCGGGCCGGCGCGGGGCCGGCGCCGAGGAGACCCGACAGCAGGGCGGCCAGCCCGACGGGCAGCAGCCGGGCAGGCGGGCGAAGCGGCAAGGCAGGGCGGGGACGCGGAGGCAGGACGGGCATGGCGATGTCGAAGGAGCCGCAGGACGGCGCGATGCTAACCAGCCCCAGGGCCGCCCGGGCCCTGCAGGACACCCGGCTCAGCACGCTTGTGCGAGGGCCCCACCTCGGGGCACATGCGCTTACGCCGCTCGGGGCCAGACCCCGGGGCGGCCGGCCAGCGGCCATGGCCTGCCGGCCTCCCCGGCAGCAGGAGGGTCAGGTCTTGCTATGCTGGAAGCTGACAACGCCAGACTTCACGGAAGGACCGCCCCATGCCCAGGGTGCATCTCATCGAAGGCCCTGTGGGAGCAGGGAAGTCCACCTTTGCCGCCTCGCTTGCCGCCCGCAGCGGCGGCGTGCACATTGCGCTGGATGCCTGGTTCGCCCGGCTGTTCAGCCCGGACCGCCCGGCCGGTGACTTCATCCCCTGGTATCTGGAGCGCAAGGACCGCCTGCTGGCACTCATCTGGGCGCACAGCCAGGCGCTGCTGGCCACCGGGACGGACGTCATCCTGGAGCTGGGCCTCATCCAGCGTCAGCCGCGCATGGACTTCTGCCGCCAGGTCCTGGACCAGGGCGTGGAGCTCCTGATGTATGAGCTGGACGCGCCGCGCGAGCTGCGACGAGCCCGCGTGCAGCAGCGCAATGTGGAGCAGGGCGCGACGTTTTCCATGGTCGTGCCGGAGGCAGTCTTCGAGCTGGCGAGCGATCTGTGGGAACCGGTGGATGAGCAGGAGCGTG
Source organism: Pelomonas sp. BJYL3 (assembly GCF_027257975.1). Taxonomy (GTDB): domain Bacteria; phylum Pseudomonadota; class Gammaproteobacteria; order Burkholderiales; family Burkholderiaceae_C; genus Roseateles_B; species Roseateles_B flavus. The sequence goes on along the minus strand of NZ_JANZKX010000008.1, from coordinate 37,440 downwards.
AAGTGCCTGGCATGGAGTACCAGCATGTCGTGTCCGAAGGGCGCGGCGGAGGTTGGCATGGCGCATGAATGGCTTCGTGATCGTGGCTTGCATGCCCCTGCCCGACGGCAGGAAGGCAGCCGGTCCCTGCGAACCCTCGGGGTGACCCTGCTCGCAGCCGCTGCCTCCGCCGGCTGGGCAGGCCCGGTCCCCACACCATGGAACTGCGACAAGGGACGAGACCATGCGGTGCAGGGCCGCACGCGGATCACCGTCACCGCGGCGCTGTCGCGTGCCGCCGCGCAAGCTAGGGCCGAGGGCTGGGACCTGCGGAAGTACGCGGGGCCGGAGCTGTGCTACAGCGCCAGGGATGCTAAATGGACCGTTTTCTACGATGGCCTGGACCCTTTGCCGGGAAACCACTTCATGGTGCTGGTCGATGAACGCACCAAGGCAAGCAGGCTCGTGCCAGGGGAATGAAGCCGCGGCCAGACGCTGTGACGCGGGGCGCCATCCGACCGTCGCTGTGCCCTCAGGGCTTCAGTACCTTCGCCACCGGATTGGGCCGCAGCCTGAACGCGTCCGGCATGCCCGAGCCCAGCAGCGGGCGCAGGTAGAGGCGGAAGGCGTCGGTGACGTCCGTGCCGCTCTCGCTGATGAAGTGGTCCTCCATCACCCGGGTCTTGCCGGCCACGGCCTCCAGGGGCAGGAGCTCGTAGTCCACCGAGTAGTAGCCATTGCGGCGGATGGCCACCGAGCCGTCGCGATCGCCCCACATGGCGTACTGCACGGCCTTCTCGCCCACTTCGCGGGCCTCGCGCTGATCGACGTCGGACACGCAGCCCACGAAGCTGCGCTGCAGGTAGCCGAAGGTGTCGCCGCGCACGCGCTTGATCTTGAGGCGGGTCTTGATCTCCTCGCACAGCAGATCGGCCAGGGCGCCGGTGCCGGAGAGCTGCACATTGCCGTGGGCATCGTGCTCCAGGTCCTTGGCCAGCCGCGCGGCGATGGGCTGGCCGCTGGCATCGTGGATGCCCTCGCTGACGGCGATCACGCAGCGGCCATGGCGCTCGTAGACTGCCTTCACGTCGGCCAGGAAGCGGTCGATCTCGAAGACGCGCTCGGGCAGGTAGATGAGGTGGGGGCCGTCTTCATCGAACTTCTTGCCCAGGGCCGAGGCCGCGGTCAGGAAGCCGGCATGGCGGCCCATCACCACGCCCACGTAGACGCCGGGCAAGGCGGCGTTGTCCAGGTTGGCCCCCGCGAAGGCCTGGGCCACGAAGCGCGCGGCCGAAGGGAAGCCGGGCGTGTGGTCGTTGCCGACGAGGTCGTTGTCGATGGTCTTGGGAATGTGGATGCAGCGCAGCGGATAGCCCGCCTGGCGCGCCTCCTCGGCCACGATGCGGACGGTGTCCGAGCTGTCATTGCCGCCGATGTAGAAGAAGTAGCCGATGCCGTGCGCGCGCAGCACCTCGAAGATCTGCTGGCAGTAGGCGAGGTCGGGCTTGTCGCGGGTGGAGCCCAGGGCCGAGGCCGGGGTGCCGGCCACGAGCTCCAGGTTGTGGCTGGTCTCCTGGGTGAGGTCGACGAAATCCTCGTTGATGATGCCGCGCACACCGTGGCGCGCGCCATAGACCAGGTCGATGCCCCTGTGCCGTCGCGCCTCCAGCACCACGCCGACCAGGGACTGGTTGATCACGGCGGTCGGACCGCCTCCTTGGGCGACGAGAATCTTGCGGGCGGCGTGCATGCTCACGGAGGGCTCCTTGGGTGGTCGGGCGCTGGCTGACGTTCTACACCATGCCGGCCGTGTTGGCACCTCGGAGTGGCCGACTTGATGCAACAGCTAATGTCGAAAGCACATCCTCAAGAGGGTGGACGGTGGCGGCTCTGACGGCGCCCCCGGCTTCCTAGAATTCCGCGGCTGGCCGGGCAGGCCAGGGAGGGAGCGGGTGGTGCAATTCATGGCAAAGGCGGGGCACAGGCAGGGGCTGAGGCCGGGAACGCTGGACCTGACCGGGCGCCAGCGCTGCCAGTGGGGTCAGGTCTTGCGCGAGCTGGAGGCCGAAGGCCAGCTGGCGGCCAGCCTGCCCGAGGGGCTGGGTCACCTGCCGCCCGGCAGTTCGCCAGAGGCCTGGATCGATCTGGCGGAGGCCCGGGGTCAGGTCTTGCCCTGGCTGCTGCGCCAGCTGAGCCTGCGGGCCCACGACCTGAGGCTGCACGCGCTGGGTCGGGACCTGGGCCTGTGCGTGGACAGCCGCGAGCGCCTGCAGTGCAGTCCCGGCTGGCGCCACTGGACGGGCCTGGACTCGCCGGCGCAGGGGCTGTCACCCGGTGCCGGTGCCCTGCGGCCGGCGCTCGCTCCCACGATGGTCCTGGAGGTCTGGGTGCGCCGCCTGCTGTGCCTGTGGCAGGGCGGGGCGGCCCCCGCGTCCTGGATTCCACGCAGCCTGGTGCTGGACCTCGGCGCAGACCTGCTGCCGCTGGACGATTCCGTCGTCCCTTCGGGCGAGGGCAGCGTGCCCGCCGTGCGCTGGCAGCTGGCGGCCCTGCCTCGGCATGTGGCGGACGAGCCCCCGCGCGTCGAGGCCCATTTCAGGCTTCCCCGGCCATCTCGGCCATCTCGGCCTTCTTCCCGTGAGGCGGGGCCGGCGCTGCCACGGCTGCAGCAGGACGGGCCTGCCGCGCCCCCGCTGGACCCGGCCCTGCTCGGACAGCCGCAGGCCGGGCCGGTGCTGCTGCTGGGGGCCGATCCCGGCCGGCCCCCTCAGCTGTGCCTGGTCCTGCTGCAGCGGCGGGGTGGCGTCTGGCGGCATGACGGCCGCCCCGTCGCCATGGCCGGCGGTGCCCTGTGCCTGGACCTGCAGGGCCGGCTGCTGGGCTATTGCCAGCCCTTGAGCCTGGAGGCCGTCTGCCTGCTGGCGCAGCCCGGGGACTGAGTGGCGCCCTTCATCAAGGCGCGGGTGAGCGGGCTCAGCCGGCGTCCGCGGGCCCGATGCCGGCCGGGCTGCCGAGGCAGCGGGCGCGCAGCTGCTGCAGCTGCGCCAGGTGCCAGGTCATGCCCAGGCGCTGCAGCGGGGGCTCGGCGGCCTCCAGCTGTTCCAGGGCTCCTGCGCGGTCGCCCTCCAGCGCCAGGACCTCGGCCTGGCACAGGCGGTTGAGCGCGGTCTCGTGCAGCGACCCGCGGCGCCTGGCCATGGCCTGGGCCAGGGCGAGGTAGCGGCCGGGCGGGTGGAGCAGGAAGCCACGTGCCGCGGCCAGGGCCAGGGCGCGCAGGGCGGTGGGGCCGCCGAGCAGGTCACCCTCGCGGGCGCGGCGCAGGGCCTGGGCGGCCTGCTGGCGCAGCTGGACGGGGCGGCCCTGGGCCTCGTAGGCCTCCGCCAGCCAGCCGTGCAGCAGGGAGCCGAACAGGCGCTTGCGGCGGGATTGCAGCCATTGCAGGGCGTCTTCCAGGGCCTGAAGCGCGCGCAAGGATGCGGTGCTGCCCGGCTCGCACTGGCGCCACTGCGCGCGGCTCAGCAGGGCCCGGCTCATGCCAAAGACATAGAGGTTGCGCACCCGCTGGGCGATCTGCAGGGCCTGGCTGGCCGACTGCTGCGCCTCGGCCCAGCGGCCCTGCCACAGCTGCACCAGGGCCAGCAGGCACAGCACCGAGCCCTCGACTTCGTGGCCCGCACCGTAGATGGCCTGGCGCGCCTCCGCGAAGCACTCGGCGGCTTCGTCAAAGGTGCCCCAGTCGCCCAGCACGGCGGCCTTGCAGGCCAGGGTGTAGGCCGAGCCCACGGCGGGGCGGGCGCCGCTGCGGTGCTGGCGCTTGATGGCAATGGCGCTGTCCATCAGGTGCAGTGCGGCCTCGTAGTCTCCGGCGGCCGCCAGGGCTTGGCCCAGCGTGGCCTGGGCCTGCACGAGCAAGGGGAGCCAGGTGCCGGCGCTGCCGTCGGGCGAGGGCGAGGCACTGAGCTGCTCCAGGCCCAGCAGCGCTTCACGCAGATGGGCTACCGCGGGCTGGGTCATGCCCAGCGCGTAGGACACATAGCCGCGCCAGTAGACCGTCAGCGCCATGGTGGCGTGGTCGTCGCAGCGCCGGGCCAGGGCCCAGCCGCGTTCGAAATAGGCCAGGTCTTCGGGCGTGGGATCGAAGACGCAGGCGAGGCCCAGGCGCTGCAGGATGCGCACCTGCGCGGCGTAGCACGCGGCGCTGGGCGGGCACTGCTCCAGCGCGTCCAGGGCCAGGTGGTAGAAGTACTGGGCACGGTCGGGTGCGGCGCCCTGCTCGGCGCGTTCGCCGGCCTGCTCGGCCTGGTGGGCGGCTTCGGCCCATTCGCCCGCCTGGGCGAGGTGGTAGGCCAGGGACGACTGCCCGCTGGCGGCCTCCATCGCAGGGGCTGCGGCCTTGGCCGCCGCCAGGCTGCGGGCGATGCGGCGGTGCAGCTCGCGTCGCTGCGGGCCCCCGACCAGCTGATAGACGACCTCGCGCGTGATGCCGTGCTTGAAGCGCAGCAGGCCCGGGGTCTCCGCCGGGTAGAGCAGGTCGTGGCGCGCCAGGCAGGCCAGGGCGGCCTCGGTGTCGATGGGGGCCGTGGTGTCCTCGTTGCACAGGCCCTGCAGCAGCCACAGGGGCAGGTGCGGGCCGATCACCGCGGCCGTCTTGAGCAGCGCCAGCGGCTCGGCAGGCAGGCGCTCGAGCCGGGCCTCGACCAGGCTGCGCAGCCAGGGCAGCTCCAGGGCCGTCCAGGCCGCCTGGGCGGGCCGGGGCTCCTCCAGGCGCTGGGCCAGCTGGCCGCGGGGCAGCTGGGCGGCGCAATGGCACAGCTCCTCGATGTAGAGCGGATTGCCGCCGCCCTGGGCATGGATGCGCTCGACCAGGAAGGGGTCCAGCCCCGGCAGCAGCTGCGCGATGGCGCCGCGGCAGTCCTGCAGTGACAGCGGACCCAGCGCGAAGGGGTGGAACTCGCCCCGGTGCTGCACGGGCCCGAGCTCGGCTTCCCGGCTGGTCACCAGCAGCATCAGAGGCCAGTCGCCCAGGCGCATCAGGCGCTCGAGGATCTGCTGGCTGGCCTGGTCCGCCCACTGCCAGTCATCCAGGAAGACCAGCTGCGGCTGCTGCCGCCCCAGCGCCCGCAGCAGGGCGGGCAGGCGGGGCAGCCAGTCGCGCCATGATCGTGCGGCCCCGCGGGCATGGGCCTGCGGGCGCAGGGCTTCCAGCCACTCGGCGGCGTCGGCCTGCAGCTCTGTGGGCAGGGCCTGCAGCAGGGCGGCGAGGTCCGGGGCGGTGGGCAGCTGGTCCTGGGGACTCAGCTCGGGCTGGCCGAAGCAGGCCCGCAGCAGCTGCATCCAGGGCTGCATGAGCTCGCCGTGCAGGTGGCCGTCGCAATAGCCGCGGTGGATGCGCCAGCCCTGCTGGCGGGCCTCGGCGATCAGGGCCTCGCACAGCCGCGTCTTGCCCAGGCCCGGCGAGCCGTGGACCAGGGCGGTCCGCGTCTGGCCTGCCGCGGCCTGGGCCAGCAGCTGGCGCAGGTCCTGGAGCTCGTCCGCGCGACCGATGAAGGGCAGGGCGCCCTGGCGCTCGCGGGCGGCCAGCCGCGTCAGCACCTGGCCGCGCCGCGTGATGCAGACCGCGGGCAGCGGCTCGGCCAGGCCGCGCAGGGGCAGGCGCTGCATGGGGCGGTGCTCGAACTGGTGCAGCTCCGGCCCCAGGGCGGCCTGGCTGACCCAGATCTCGCCGGCCTCGGCCTGCTCGCACAGGCGGGAGGCGATATTGGGCGGCTCGCCGAGCAGGTCCAGGCGGCCGCGTTCGCAGTCGCCCTCGATCACCAGGGTGAGGCCGGCATGGACGCCGCTGTGCATCTGCAGGGGAGGCTGGCGCAGGCCCTCGGCCGCGCGCAGCCGGGCGACGCCGGCATGCAGGTCCAGGGCGGCTTCGGTGGCGCGCCGCGCGGTGTCCTCGCCCCCTTGCGGGTAGCCGAAGACCGCCAGCAGGCCATCGCCCTGCAGGCGTACGACCAGACCCTGATGCCGCTCGACGGCGCTGCGGCAGCAGTCGCGCACGCGCGCCAGCAGTTCCAGGTAGTCCTCGGCTTCCAGCTGGGAGGCCAGGAGGCTGGAATCGCTGAGGTCGCTGAAGAGGACGGCCAGGTGCAGCCGCCTGGCGGACGACGGTTCGCGCGGACTCTGTTCTGTGGACACGACGACGCTGGCTCCCTGGCGATGGGGGCAGGTCTTGCCACTGGATCCCGTGGCTTGGTCCCGAGGCTTGGCGCCGGCCCCCGCTGCCGCGCAGTATGGGGGCGCCGGCGCCGGCCGTCCACCGCCGCAGCTGACGACGGGCTCGCGCCGTGATCCGCGCCGGCCCGGCGCTCAGTCGCCCAGCTCGAAGATCTGGGCCGAGCGCGCGGGCAGGGGCAGGGTGTCTCCCGACTGGACCAGGCGGCCCTGGCGCCCCGTCATGACCTCACGCCAGGCCTGGCCCGGCTTGAGCATCTCAGGGAAGCGGCCGATGTCCAGCTGCGCGTCGGTTGCGCCCTTGTGCAGCACCAGCATCAGGGTCCGGCCGCCCAGCTGGCGGAACAGCACGTAGACGCCCTGGCGAGGGCTGTAGTGGACGAGCCGCCCCTCGTGGATGGCCGGCTGCCCCTTGCGCCAGTTCAGCAGCCGGCGCAGCCAGTCCTGGGCCTCGCGCTGGCGGGCGTCCAGGCCCTGGCCGGTGAAGGCGTTGACGGCATCGCCGGCCCAGCCACCGGGGAAGTCGCCGCGCACGGCGCCGTCATCGCGCTCGCGCGGGCTGCTCAGCAGCACCTCGGAGCCGTAGAAGAACTGGGGGATGCGCCGCGTCATGGCCAGGTAGGCGGTGGCCATCTTGTAGAGCGCCAGGTCTCCGTGCAGGGCCGCGATGACGCGAGGGGTGTCGTGATTGCCCTCGAAGACCACCAGGCGTGCCGGGTCGGCGTAGACAAAGTCGTGGGCCAGGGCCTCGTAGAGCTTGGTGAAGCCGCTGTCGTGGCCCTCGGGCTCGGTCAGCGAGGCCAGCAGGGCCCCGTGCAGCGGGAAGTCCATCATGGAGGGCATGTGGGAGACGTAGCCGTCGTGGTTGCGCTTGCCGCGCTGCCAGTAGGCCACCACCGCCGGGTGCGGGCTCCATTCCTCGCCGACCAGATTCAGCCGTGGGTACTCCTCCAGCATGCGCTGGCTCCAGCGGGCCAGGAAGGCCTTGTCGGAGTAGGAGTAGGTGTCGGTGCGCACGCCGCTGAGGCCGGCGTACTCGATCCACCAGAGGCTCATCTGGATCAGGTAGTTGGCCAGCACGGGCTGGCGCTGGTTGAGGTCCGGCATGTTCGGCGAGAACCAGCCGTCGCTGAAGGCGCGGCGGTCGCTCTCGGTGCCGTAGGGATCCTGGACGGACATGCGGAAATGGCTGGTCTCGGTGTAGCGCGGCCACTGGTTGACCCAGTCGCGCGTGGGCAGGTCCTGCATCCACCAGTGGCGGGCGCCGATGTGGTTGAGCACGATGTCCTGGATCACGCCCACGCCACGCTCGCGGGCCTCGGCCGCGAAGGCGCGGAAGTCCTCGTTGCTGCCGAAGCGGGGGTCGACGCGGTAGAGGTCGGTGCTGGCATAGCCGTGGTAGCTGTACTCGAGGCCGTTGTTCTCGGTCAGCGGCGTGGGCCAGATCTGGGTGAAGCCCATGGCGGCCACGTAGTCCAGGTGCTGGCGCATGCCGGCCAGGTTGCCGCCGTGGCGGCCGCCAGGCAGCTCGCGGCGCTCGCCCTCGCTCATGCCGCCGGCATCCGGTGCGGGCAGTCCCTTGGCGAAGCGGTCGGGCACGATCAGGTAGATGGCGTCCTTGGGCCCGAAGCCCTCGCGCTGCGCCGAGCCCGGCGCGCGGGCCTGAAGCGGGTAGGGGTGGCTCAGCACCAGGCGGTCGCCCTCGCGCAGCTCGATGCGCAGGGTGCCAGGTCTTGCCTCGGCGCCGATCTCGAGGTCCAGCACCAGGTAGTTGGGACTCTCCAGGCCCTGCTGGCGCAGCAGGCGCACGCCGGGATACTCGACGCGTGCCTTCAGGCGACCGATGTCCTGGCCATGCAGCATCAGCTGCAGGCCGCTCTGCTTCATGCCCACCCACCAGGAGCGGGGCTCGACGTGATCCAGGGTCATGGCATGTGCGCTGCTGAAGAGGGAGGTGGCCAGGAGCATGGCGCGCAGCCAGGGCTGGCGGCTCAGGAGGGAACGCAGGGGCATGGTCGCACCATTCTCACGGGAGGCGGAAGACGGCAAAGGACTGTGGCGGCAGCTGGAGCTGGTCCGCTCGCAGCGCAGGCGCCGCGCGACGGCGCTCGTGCGCCAGCCGGGCCTGGGCGGCGCTGCGCAGCACGGGGCGCAGGCGCTGGTCCGCGCGGACACCCGCCGGCAGCCCCCGCCAGGCCTGCGTGCCGTAGTTGATCAGCACCAGCAGGGTCTGGCCCTCGGCGCTGCGCTGGAAGCCGATGACGCTGCCGTCCTGGAAGGCCTGCCGGTAGTCGCCCCGCTTGAGCGCGGGCTGCGAGCGGCGCAGCTGGATCAGCGCGCGGTAGTGGTTCAGCAGCGAGCCCGGATCGCGGGTCTGTGCCTGCGCATTGTGCGTGGCCGTGTTGGGCGAGACCGCGCGGAAGGGCCGGCCCTGCGTGAAGCCGCGCCCGTCGGCGGTCCAGCTCATGGGCGCGCGAAGGGGCTCATCGCCCGGGCCCTCGATGCCGGCCATGCCGATCTCCTCGCCGTAATAGAGGAAGGGGATGCCGGGCAGCAGCAGGTAGCTCGCGGCGGCCAGGCGGTAGCGGGCTTCGTCCCCGCCGAGCTGGTCCCAGACGCGGGCGCCGGCAAAGATGTCGTGGTTGGCCAGCATGGTGGCCATGTTCAGGGGCGTGGTCTCGAAATGCCGGGCCAGGGGCGCCAGGGCCTCCGCGTCGCCGCGCACGGCACCGAGGATCAGCTTCTCCAGGCCGAAGTCGAAGGCGCTGCCGCAGACCTCGGGGCTGGCATAGGCCGCGGGGCTGGCCGTGGCCTCGCAGACGGTGAAGCGCCCGGGGTAGCTGCGGATCAGGCGGGTGAAGTCGGCGGTGAGGGCGCGGCTCTCGGGCTGGTCGTTCCAGTCCCTGGCGCTGTTCTCGATCAGGTGGGGCACGGCATCGAGCCGGAAGCCGTCCAGGCCGCGCTCCAGCCAGAAGCGCAGGCTCTGGCGGTGATCCTCGACGACGGCCGGGTTGCGCAGGTTGAAGTCCGGCATGTGCGGGCCGAAGGTGGCGAAGTAGCGGGCGCTCGGCGACACCTGGTCCGGGTCGGCATACCAGGGGGTGTGGCCCCAGATGTCCCAGTCCTTGAGATCGGCGGGGGCCGGGTCTTGCCACACGTACCAGTCGCGGTAGGGGGACTGCGGATCGCGCAGGCTGTCCTGGAAACGCGGATGCTCGCGGGCGCTGTGGTTGAGGATGTAGTCCATCACCACGCCGATGCCGCGGCGGTGGGCCTGGCGCAGCAGTTCGTCGAAGTCGGCCTGGCTGCCGTAGTCGGGCTCGATGCCGCGGAAGTCGGTGATGGCGTAGCCGTGGTCGTGGTCCGCGCTGCGGGTGATGGGCATCAGCCAGAGGCCGGTCACGCCCAGGCGCTGCAGGTAGTCCAGCCTGCGGGTGAGGCCCCGCAGGTCGCCGATGCCATCGCCATTGCTGTCCTGGTAGCCGCGCACGAAGACTTCCATGAACACGCCCTGGGACCAGTCCGGCGGCGGGCTGCCCTGGGGCGCGGCGCTGGCGGCCAGGCTCAGGCAGCCGAGCCAGCAGCTGCTGAGAAGTTTGTAGTTGAAATACATGGTGGGACAGAATACAAGGAAGGGATGTCCGCGAAGCAGCATAGTTGCAAACCGGCGTCCTGAAAACTCAGGTTTTGTTTGTATGTAGTTTTGCTACTATTTGCGCGGCCGCAGGCCCTGTGGCCACCCCGCACCTCCCCCGACCTCCACTGCATCGTCGCCATGGCCTCTCCCGTCTCCATCACTCCCGCGTCGTCCCTCCGCCTGGCTGGTGCGGCCATGGGTGTGCTGCTGGCGCTGCTGCCCGGGGTCGGGCATGCGCAAGGGGCGGCGCTCGCGAGCGAAGGGCTGGCGGCCTGCGATGCGCCGGGCCTGGCCGAGGTCCTGAGGGCCCCGGCGCCGGGAGCGCCCGAGTGGCCGGCGCGCGCCCATGCCCTGGACCTGCAGCATCTGCAGTGGCCCGGCCTCCAGGCGGAGGGGGCGCTTCGCCTCGTCGCGGCCTGGCGTGGCGGCCTGAAGGCGGTGGCTGGGGAGCCTGTGCAGGGGGTCGACGCCAGCCTGCCGCTCCGGCGTGGCGAGGCGCTGCCCGAGGAGCTGGCCCTGAAGTTTCCGCACCTCCGCGCGGGCGGCGTGCTGACGCTGCCGCCGGGCCTGGGCCTGGACGAGCGCTGGTTGCGCGCCGAGCTGCTGCTGCTGCGGGAAGACGCGCAGGGCCGCGTGCTGGAGGCCAGCCGCCTGCAGCTGCCCGGTGCGCTGGACCAGCTGTATGCCGAGGCCGCCGAGCGCCTGGACTACGGGCCGCTGTTCGCCCCCGCCACCCGGGCCAGCGGCCTGCGCCTGTGGGCGCCGACGGCGCACCAGGTGCAGCTGTGCCTGTATCCCGACGCCGAATCGCCCGCAGCGCGCCTGCTGCCCCTGCAGTGGGAGCCGGCCAGCGGCAGCTGGCTGCTGTCACCGGCCGAGGACCTGCGAGGCCAGTACTACCGCTTCCTCGTGGACGTGCTCGTGCCGGGCCAGGGCCTGCTGCGCCAGCGGGTGACCGATCCCTATGCCGTCAGCCTGAATGCCGATTCGCGCCGCAGCTTCATCGCGGACCTGGACGATCCCGCCTGGATGCCGCCCGGCTGGCTGCAGCACCGCCGGCCCGCCCCTGCGGCCGCGCCGACGGACATGAGCATCTACGAGCTCCATGTGCGGGACTTCTCCTGGCATGACCCCAGCCAGCCGCCCGCCCTGCGCGGCCGCTTCGGCGCCTTCGCGCAGGCCGAGTCCCTGGGCGTGCAGCATCTGGGTCGGCTCGCACGGGCGGGCATGACGGACGTCCACCTGCTGCCCGTCTTCGACATTGCCAGCATTCCCGAGCGCGGCTGCGTCCAGCCCGCCGTGCCTGAGGCCGCGCCGGACAGCGAGGCCCAGCAGGCGGCCGTCAGCGCACAGGCCGGCCGCGACTGCTACAACTGGGGCTACGACCCCCTGCACTACAGTGCCCCGGAAGGCAGCTACGCCAGCGACGCCAATGCCGGCGGGCAGCGCCTGCTGGAGTTCCGCCAGATGGTCATGGCCCTGCACGGGCTGGGCCTGCGCGTGGGCATGGATGTGGTCTACAACCACACGCCGGCTTCCGGCCAGCACCTCCATTCGGTGCTGGACCGCGTGGTGCCCGGCTACTACCAGCGTCTGGATGCCGAGGGCCGCGTCGAGCGCTCCACCTGCTGCGACAACACCGCCACCGAGCACCGGATGATGGCCAAGCTGATGAGCGACTCCGTGCTGCTGTGGGCGCACAAGCACGGCATCGACTCCTTCCGCTTCGACCTCATGGGCCACCAGCCGCGCGCGGTGATGGAGGCCCTCGCGGCCCGCCTGCGCCGGCAGCTGGGCCATGCCGTGCCCCTGATCGGTGAGGGCTGGAACTTCGGCGAGGTCGCGAACGGCGCGCGCTTCGTGCAGGCCAGTCAGCTGTCGCTCAACGGCAGCGGCATCGGCACCTTCAGTGACCGGGCGCGAGACGCCCTGCGCGGCGGCTCGCCGGGCGATGGATCGCCGGCCGGCCTGGTGCGCCAGGGCTGGGGCAATGGCCTCTTCAGCGCGCCCAACGGCGTGGCGGAGCCCGCCACCCTGGCGGCGCTGCAGCAGGCGGCCGACCTGGTCCGCGTGGGCCTGGCGGGCAGCCTGCGCAGCTACCGGCTGAGGGACTGGCGCGGTGTGTCGCGCCCTCTGTCGGGCATTGCCTATGGCGACCAGCCGGCCGGCTATGCCAGCGAGCCGGCAGAGGTCGTCAACTACGCCGAGAACCATGACAACCACACCCTCTTCGACAACCACGTGCTGCGCCTGCCTCGCGACGTCACGCACGAGGAGCGGGTGAGGGCGCAGATGCTGGTCACGGCGGTGACGGCCTACAGCCAGGGCGTGGCCTACTTCCATGCGGGCATGGAGATCCTGCGGTCCAAGTCCCTGGACCGCAACAGCTTCGACTCGGGCGATGCCTTCAACCGACTGGACTGGCGCCTGCAGGACAACGGCTTCGGCGCCGGCCTGCCGCCCGCGGCCGACAACGCCGGCGCCTGGCCCCTCTACCGCGGCCTGCTGGCGGACCCCGCGATCAAGCCGCGTCCCCAGGACATCCGCCAGGCCCGCGACATGTTCCTGGACCAGCTGCGCGTGCGCGCCAGCTCCAGCCTCTTTCACCTGCGCAGTGCGGCCGAGGTGCAGCAGCGCCTCAGCTTCCCGCGCCCTCCCCGGGGTGTCCCGCCCACCGTGCTGATGGCGCGGCTGGACGGCCGTGGCCTGCCCGGTGCCGGCTTTCGCGAGCTGCTGATCGTCTTCAATGCGGGGCGCGAGGCGGCCCGTTTCAGCTGGACGCCGGCGCGGCTGGGCTGGCGCCTGCACCCGGTGCTGGCTGCAGCCGACGCGGCGGACACCGCCCTGCGCCGGGGCGCCCGCGCGGATGCCGCGCGGGGCGAGCTGCAGGTGCCGGCCTGGGCGGCGGCGGTGTTCGTGCGCTGAGGCCCAGCCGCAGTCCCGCGGCCGCGCCGGTGTTGCCGGCGCCATGAGTTCCGGCACGGCTTGCCAGCGCGGCGCCAGGCGCTCATCATGGGTCGGGATCCCAGCCCTGCGAGGCCCGCATCATGACTCAGCCCCACCCGTCCGCCCGTCTGCGCCTGGCCGGCATGGCCCTGGCCCTGAGCTTGCTGCAGGCCTGTGCCACCGCCCCCCGGCAGGCCCTGCCTACGCCGCCCCTGGTGGACGAGGCCTATGCCCCGGCGCCGGTGCTGCCGAGCAGCCAGGAGCTGCTGGCCCTGTCGCCGGCCATGCGGGAATTCCTGGAGCAGACGGTGCGGCCCAAGGTCCGGATGTATGGCAGCAAAGAGGGCCTGCTGAAGGCGCTCTACCGCGAGGGGCAGCTGCGCCTGCAATACGACGCCGAGAAGACCCGCACCGCAACCGAGACCTTTGCCGATGGCCGGGGCAACTGCCTGTCCCTGGTGCTGATGACGGCCGCCTTTGCGCAGGAGCTGCAGCTGCCGGTCTACTTCCGTTCCGTGCTGGTCGACCCGCAATGGACGCGCAGCGACAGCCTCATCTTCCAGTCCGGCCATGTGAACCTGGGCCTGGGCACGCGGCTGCAGGAGCGGGCCTTCACGGGCACGGTGGAGGCGCCCGTGATCGTGGACTTCCTTCCTGAGGAGGGGCAGTACCGCAGCCGGGCGGTGGAGGTCAGCGTCGCGACCATCACGGCCATGTACTACAACAACCGCGCGGCCGAGCAGCTCAATGCCGGTGATGTGCATGGGGCCTACTGGTGGGCTCGCGCCGCGGTGCTGGCCGATCCGCGCTTCAGCGCCGGCTTCAACACCCTGGCCGTGCTGTACCGCCGGCAGGGGCGGCTGGACCTGGCCGAACGCGTGCTCGAGCAGGTGCTGGCGCAGGAGGCGGACAACGAGGTCGCCCTGGCCAATATGGTGGTCGTGCTGCGCGAAGCCCACCGGACCGAAGAACTGGCGCGCTATGAGCAGCGGCTGGCGTCCGTGCGGCCCGTGCCGCCCTTCAAGTATTTCGACGACGGCCAGGAGGCGATGAAGCGCCAGGACTACCTTGCGGCTGACGCCCTCTTTGCACAGGAGCTGGCTCGATCCGGGAACTACCACGAATTGCATTTCTGGGCCGCCCTGGCCAAGCTCGCCCTTGGGCAGCAGGAGCGCGCCGCCCGGCATCTGGCCTTGGCCGCCGAGACCAGTCCGACGCCGGGGCAGCAGCGCATCTATGAAGCCAAGCGCGAGGCCTTGCTGGCCCGCCGCATGCATTGACAGGAGCACACCATGCGATCCACTCGCTTGAACGTCTTTCAGCGCCTGGGCTGGCGCCGCCCGGGTGCAAGCCTGCTGATCGCCGTTGCCACCGCGCTGGCGGGCTGCGCGAGTGCGCCGGTGGATCAGGGGATTGAGGAGGCGGCCCGCAACCGCCTGGGCGCCGTCTTTGCGGATGAATTCTTTGACGACGCCACGGCGTCGCTGGCCCGCAAGAAGTCCGAGGAGGCGCTGCTCTTCACCGACGAGATGGAGCAGTTCGCGCTGCGCTCGCTGGTGAACCCGACCGACCGCGGCAACTCCGCGCAGGTGCTTTATGGCGTCTTGTTCGAACGCGGCCGTGTGATGGTGGAGTACAGCTCCGACCACACACGCAATGCCCACGAGGCTTTCCATGACCGGCGTGGCAACTGCCTGTCGCTGGCCCTGATGACGGCGGCCTTTGCCAAGCGCCTGGGCGTGGGCACGCGCTTCCAGCTGCTGCAGTCCGCCGAGCTCTGGAGCCGGGGAGATCAGCTGAGCTACCTGGTGAAGCATGTCAACGTCGCGCTGCTGGGGCGCCTGGGCGAGAACACCATGTTGGGCCCTTACGAGCGCGGGCTTACGGTGGACTTCGTGCCTGCCAGCATCCGCGACCTCCGCACGGTCAGGGAGGTGTCCGAGGCGACCATCGTGGCCATGTATCTGAGCAACCTGGCCTCGGAGTCACTCGAGGAGGGGCAAACCGACCTGGCCTACCAGCTGATCAAGCAGTCCCTCATCAAGGACCCGCAGCTGGCCGAGGCTTACAACACGCTGGCCGTCATCCTGGCGCGCCGCGCACAGATGGACAAGGCTGAGCAGGCCTTGCGTGTCAGCATCCGGCTGGCGCCCGACGGGTTGCCAGGCCTCACCAACCTGATCAGCTTGCTGGAGAGCCGCAGCGGGGCCGCGGCCCATGCTGAGCTCGCCGCCCTGCGGGCGCATCTCAAGACCCTACAGTCGAGGCCGCCGTTCGCGGACATGGACGAAGGGGTGCAGGCCTTCCAGGGGGGGGATCTTCCGCGTGCCCTGAGTGCCTTTCTGCGGCAGCGCGATCGCACCGGCGTGGACGGACGGCTGCAGCAATACCTGGCAGCCACCTACGCGAGGCTGGGGCGCTATGAGGAGGCGCAAGCCGCCGTGGCTCAGGGCCTGAAGCTTGTCGACAACGAGACCTTGCGCCGCCAGCTGCTGGACAAGAAGCGAGCCCTGCTGCAGGCTTCGGCCAGGTACAACTAGAACACCTGGATCGACAGGAATCGGCGCCAGGGCTCAGTCCATCAGCGGCGGCAGCCCGTGCCGCTGGCGGGCCCGGGCGCAGGCCTCGTCCCCCAGCCCCAGCGGCGCGCGCAGGCCGAATTCCCGGCAGGGCGAGGGGCGCCACTCGTAGATGCCGCAGTGGGCATCGACACCCACCTGGCCCACCAGTGCCGCGCAGCGCGGGCGCGCATGATCGGTGCCTCGCAGGCGGCACAGGCTGCCGGTGAGGTCCACGCTGAGGCCGTCGGGCACGGTGCCCCCCTCGCTCTGCAGTTCCTCGCGGGCGAAGTCGACGCGGAAGCTGGCGCAGCAGGCGCCGCAGCGCAGGCAGGGGTTGTCGGTGCTCATGCCGGCCAGTGTAGGGCCCGGCGGTGGCGCGCCCGCAGGCTCAGTGCCGTGGCGCCTCCAGGGGCGCGGCTGCCGGTGCCGGCTCCGCCGGGGCGGGCGGCGGCGCGGCCTTGTGCCCGGAGAGATGCCCCGAGGCCACCTCGCGGACCACGGTGACGCTGCAGTCCGACTCCGCCACGACCTGGGCCGACACGCTGCCCAGGTAGCGCCGCAGTGCCGAGTTGCCGCGGGCGCCCATCACGATGTGGTCGGCCCCGTTGCGGGCGGCGAAGTCGATGATGGCTGAGGCGGGGTCCGGCGCCTCCAGCACGTGGAAGGTGAGGCGGCCATCTTCAAGGCTCAGCGCGCGGCTGATGGGGCGAGCCCAGTGCTTGAGTGCGACCAGCTGCTTGACGTGCACGCTCTTGCCGTCCTTGTCAGTCAGAACGTCCATGCCGATGCGGGCGGTGCGCATCACGCTGACGCAGGCCAGGCGCGCGCCCGGCTCCGTCTGCACGATGCGGCGCACGGTCTCGCGCAGCTGTTCC
The DNA here is from genome assembly GCF_027257975.1 of Pelomonas sp. BJYL3. Classification (GTDB taxonomy): domain Bacteria; phylum Pseudomonadota; class Gammaproteobacteria; order Burkholderiales; family Burkholderiaceae_C; genus Roseateles_B; species Roseateles_B flavus. The sequence goes on along the minus strand of NZ_JANZKX010000008.1, from coordinate 21,220 downwards.
AGCAGGCCCGGCGTGGCGTTCTCGATGTCCACGGCCGCCATGATGATGGGGCTGCGCGCCACCTGCTCGGCCACGCTGGGCTGCAGCACGGGCTCGGAGCCCAGGGCGAAGAACCAGCGCTTGAGTTCCTTGATGGCGCCGCTCTTGCTCATGCGTTCGGCGCGCCGCGTCAGCGTGACGCCTTCGGGGCGCTGCAGGTCCAGGGCCAGCTGGGCCGCGCTCTGGTAGCGGCGCTCGGCCTTGACCTCCAGGCAATGCAGGATCACCTCCTGCATCCAGGGCGGGATGTCGGGGTTGATGGCGCGCGGCGGCACGGGCTCCACATAGAGCCGCCGGCGCAGGCCGCGCACGGAGGAGGGCTGGCCGAAGGGCCGCTCGCCGGTGGCCAGGTGGTAGAGCATGACGCCCAGGGCGAAGAGGTCGCTGCGCGGGTCGTTGCGCACGAACTGCACCTGCTCGGGAGACATGTAGGGCCCCGTGCCCATGGGCAGGCTGAACTCCTCCTCCAGCAGGTCGGGCAGGTGGTCGTGGCGCGAAAGGCCGAAGTCGATCAGCACCGCGCTGCCGTCCGGCCTGAACATGATGTTGCTGGGCTTGATGTCCAGGTGGACCACATGCTGGCGGTGCAGGTCCTGCAGCGCGGTGGCGACGCGGCTGCCGATCTCGACGACCTCGTCCAGCGGCAGCGGTGCCTCGTCCAGCCGTGGGCGCAAGGACTGACCCTCGATGTGCTCCATCACGATATAGGCCTGACGGGTCCAGTCGCCGCGCGCCACGTAGCGGGGCACGTGGGGGCCCTTGAGCGCGGGCATCAGCATCTGCTCGACCTCGAAGCCCACGATGGTGGCCGGGTCCTCGCCGCCCTTGATGCGCGGCACTTTCATCAGCAAGGGGAAGTCTTCGCCCGGCATGGGGTCCAGCCGGGTGACGCGCCACAGATTGGCCATGCCACCCTGGTGCAACCGCTCTTCCAGCCGGAAGCCGTCCAGCACCATGCCGGGCTCCAGCGGGCCGACCGCGGGCGAGGGCAGGGCGGCGTCGGCCTTGGCGCTGGGCTTGTCTTCTCGGGCGGCGGTCACTCGCATGGCTGGGTCCCGGGGCTGGTGGCGATGCTCATTCTCCGAGCAGCAGACGCTGCGCCAGCCGCTCGGCGACCGCAGCGTTGAGCCCGGACTGACGGACGCGCGCAGCCGCGGCGTCCACGTCATACGGTACGCGCTGGAAGCTCAGCAGACCCGTGGCCATGTCAAACAATGCGTAGCAGGCCGCCGGGTTGCCATCACGTGGCTGGCCACAGGAACCGGGGATGACCAGCCACTGCCGGTTGGGCAGCAGGGGGATGTCCACGCCCGGCGAGGGCACGAACTCGCCGGCCTTGCCGGTGCCGGACAGGTGGTAGAGCCGCGGGTCGTGCATGTGGCCGCAGAAGGTGTAGCGGCAGTGCGTCGCATGAAGGCTGCGCATGGCCTCCAGCCGGCCCTGGATGTATTCGTAGCCGGCCGGGTCGAAGGCGTTGGCGTGCACGAAGAGGCAGTCGTCGCGCTCGTGGTGCATGGGCAGCCCGGCGAGGAAATCCAGCTGCGCCGCATCGAGCTGAGCGCGGGTCCAGAGGATGGCGTCGCGGGCGTCGTCGCGCATGCTGGGGAGGGGCCCGGTGACGATGGCGCTGTCATGGTTGCCCATCACCGCGATGGCGCCCTGGCTGACCAGTTCCCGCACCTGGTCGACCACCCACGCCGGGTCACCGCCGTAGCCGACGAGGTCGCCCAGCAACGCAAATTCCCGCGCGCCGTTGATTCGTGCATGGTCGAGCACGGCGCTGAAGGCCTCGCGGTTGGCATGCAGGTCGGAAATCAGGGCAAGCTTCATGTCCGGAGTTTCTCCTGGGACTCTGACGGCATGCTGATGCTTTCATGGCATGCTGAGAGTTCGTGGCTTGGAGTATCACGGATGGTCGTCGGGTGTTGGATGCGTGTGTGGGGGCTGGTCCTGGGCAGTATCGCGGCGGGTATGGCACAGGCGGCCTGCAGCCGGGTGATCCAGGTTCCGCTGGCGCCGGTGGGGCTGAGCGTGCTGCTGCCTCCGCAGGGCGCGGCAACAGGGGTCTATCCCGAGCTGCTGCGCCAGGTTGGCGAGGCCGATGGCTGCCTCTTCGCGATGAGCGCCGTGCCCCGCGCCCGCCAGGAGCTGATGTTCGAGTCCGGCCGCAGCGACGTACTCGTGCCCGCCTCCCGCACGCCGCGGCGCGATGAATTCGGCGACTTCGTGCCCCTGATCCAGGCGCGGGCCATGATGATCTCCCTGCGCTCCGACCGTGTCCTGCCAAGCAGCCTGCGGGCGCTCGCGCAGGCCAGCGAGCTGCGGGTGGTCCTGGTGCGGGGCTTCGACTACGGGGATGCCTACCAGGCCCTGCTCAAGGAACTGGGGCGGCAGGGGCGTCTGCGGCTGGAGGTGGACCCGGTGTCCGTGGCCCGCGTCCTGGATGCCGGCGGTGCGGACCTGACCGTGATGGCCCCCTCCATCCTGGCCAGCGCCCTGTATGCCGACGAGCGCGTCAGCCATCTGCTGGGGCGCCTGCGCCTGGATGCGGCCGAGGAGCTGGGCTGGAACGACAGCGGTGTCTACCTGTCCCGCGCCGCGCTGGGCGAGGCCGATCGCCGGCATCTGCAGGAGTCCCTGGACAAGGCCGCCCGCAGCGGCCTGGTCTGGAAGCTGTTCAAGCAGTTCTATCCGGCCGGCAGCATGGAAGGCAGCCTGAGGCCCAAGTACTGAGGAGGACTCGATGCCGGACCAAGCCAGCGACGCGATGCTCCAAGGCGCCTGCCATTGCGGTGCCGTGCGCCTGACCCTGCCCTTTGCGCCGGAGACGGCCACGAGCTGCAACTGCTCCCTCTGCCGCCGCACCGGCGGGATCTGGGCCTATTACGAATTCGGCTCGGTCCGGGTCGAGGGCCACCCCGAGCACACGGAGGCCTACATATGGGGTGACCGCACGCTGAGGAATCTGCGCTGCAGGACCTGCGGCATCGTGACCCACTGGGAACCACTCGAGGCCAAGCCCGGTGCGAAGCATGGCGTCAACCTCCGCAACTTCGATCCCCAGCTGCTGGAGTCCGTGGTGGTCAGGCGGTTTGATGGGGCGCAGACGTGGGCGTTTCTGGACTGAAGCCGACGTAGCGCCGCCCTCACGGAGGGGTGATCAACGGGGTCACCTCCCTGTGCGGGGATCGAGGAGGCCGACGTTCAGCGTGCAGTGAAGGTCCTGCTCCGCAATCCATGCGCTGCGCCTCTGGATCGAACGCTCGGGGCGCCGCGAGGCAAGACCTGACCCTGGGCCCGACCTTCAGCCAATCCGCCCCAGCAGCAGATACTCCATCAGCGCCTTCTGGACATGCATGCGGTTCTCCGCCTCGTCCCACACGACGGACTGCGGGCCGTCGATCACCTCGGCCGAAACCTCCTCGCCACGGTGCGCGGGGAGGCAGTGCATGAAGAGGGCGTCCGGCTTGGCGGCGGCCATCATCTCGGCGTCCACGCACCAGTCGGCAAAGGCGGTGCGGCGGGCCTCGTTCTCGGCTTCGTAGCCCATGCTGGTCCAGACGTCGGTCGTGACCAGGTCGGCGCCGCGGCAGGCTTCCATGGGGTCGGTGAAGACCTTGTAGCAGTCGGGATTGCTGACGCCCGCCACCTTGGGGTCGACGCCATAGCCGCTGGGCGTGCTCACGTGCACGGTGAAGCCCAGGATCTCGGCGGCCTGCAGCCAGGTGTTGGCCATGTTGTTGCCGTCACCCACCCAGGCCACCACGCGGCCCTTGAGGCAGTTCATGTCGATGCCGCCGCGGCGGTCCATGCCGCGGGCCTCGAGGAAGGTGAAGAGGTCTGCCACGATCTGGCAGGGGTGGAACTCGTTGGTCAGGCCGTTGATCACAGGCACGCGCGAGTGTGCGGCAAAGCGCTCGATCTTGCTCTGCTCGAAGGTGCGGATCATCACCAGGTCGACCATGCGGCTGATGACGCGGGCGCTGTCCTCCACGGGCTCGGCGCGGCCCAGCTGGCTGTCACCGGTGGTGAGGTGCACCACCGAGCCGCCCATCTGGTACATGCCGGCCTCGAAGCTCACCCGCGTGCGGGTGCTGGCCTTCTCGAAGATCATGGCCAGCGTGCGGTCCTGCAGGGGCTGGTACTTCTCGTAGTTCTTGAAGCGGCGCTTGATGATGGAGGCGCGCTCGAACAGGTGGGCGTACTCTTCGGCGCGGAAGTCCTTGAACTGAAGGTAATGGCGCATGAGGCTGTCCCCGGGCTTCATGCCTGGGTCTCCGAGAGGAATTGCTTGACCACGGGCACGAGCAGGCTCACGACCTGCGCGGCTTCGTCGCTGGAAAGGATGAGGGCGGGCACCAGGCGGATGACGCGGTCGGCGGTGACGCTGATCATCAGGCCGGCTTCGGCGCAGCGGCCCAGCAGGGCGCCGGCGGGGCGGTCAAGCTCGATGCCCAGCATCAGACCCTGGCCGCGCACCTCGCGCACGCCGGCCACGCCGGCCAGCTCGCGCTCCAGGGCGGCCTTGAGCTCGGCGCCGACCTTGGCGGCATTGGCCAGCAGGTCTTCCTCGACCATCAGCCGCAGGGTCTCCACGCCGGCACGCATGGCCAGCGGGTTGCCGCCGAAGGTGGTGCCGTGGTTGCCCGGCTGCATGACCCGGGCCGCGCGCGGGCCGCAGACCACCGCACCCACCGGCACGCCCGAGCCCAGGCCCTTGGCCAGCGGCATGACGTCAGGCTGGATGCCGGCCCACTGATGCGCGAACCACTTGCCCGTGCGGCCGATGCCGCATTGCACCTCGTCCAGCATCAGCAGCAGGTCGCGGCGGTCGCAGACGGCGCGCAGCTGCTGCAGGAACTCGATGCGAGCCGGCTTCACGCCGCCTTCGCCCTGGATGGTCTCCAGGAAGATGGCGGTGATGTTGGGATGGGCGTCCAGGGCCTGCTCGACCGCAGCGATGTCGTTGAGCGGCACACGGACAAAACCTGGCACCAGCGGACCGAAGCCGGCGTGGATCTTGGGATTGGCCGTGGCAGACAGCGTGGCCAGCGAGCGGCCGTGGAAGGCGCCCTCGAAGACCAGGATCTCGGGATTGGTGTTGCCGCGGTCGGTGCCGAACTTGCGGGCGATCTTGATCGCGGCCTCGTTGGCTTCCAGGCCCGAGTTGCAGAAGAAGGCGTTGGTCAGGCCCGAGAGCTCCACGAGCTTCGCGGCCAGTTCCTCCTGCAGGGGCACGTGGTAGTAGTTGCTGCAGTGGATCATCTTGCCGATCTGCTCCTGCAGGGCAGGGACCAGCTTGGGGTGTGCGTGACCCAGGGTGTTCACCGCGATGCCGCCCAGCGCGTCCAGGTATCGTCGCCCGTTCACGTCCCAGACCCAGACACCCTGGCCATGCGACAGCGCGATCGGCAGGCGGCCATAGGTTTGCATCACATGCGGTTCGGACGGAACGGAAGGCGCAGAGGCGTTCATCAACTCTCCATGTCGGATGGGTGGGGTAAGGGCGCTCCGGGCCTGGTGCTGCGTCAATCCAGCGTCAGGCCGGGAGCCGATGATTCTAAGGTTGCGTCCCAGGCAGCCGAGGGTTTTCGCCAAGAAGTGCCGGGCAAAAAATGAAGCCTTGCAACTCACCCGTGCTGCGGCGCAACACATCCAAGGCACAATAGCGGTTTGCCGTTCATTCCGTTGTCCGGGCGGCCGCCGTTTCCATCCATGACCCAAGTCCCCAAGCCCCGCGAAGTGTTCATCCAAGGTGTGACCCTGGAAGGGCGCACCTTCCGTCCCAGTGACTGGGCGGAGCGGCTGGCGGGGGCCATGTCCTGCTTCCGTCCCGGGGGCGCGAAGGCGGGTATCGGGGCGCACATCGGCTATTCGCCCTACTGCGTGCCGCGGGTGATCAACGGCATCAAGTGCGTGATCGTCAACGAGGAGCTGAAGTCGGTCGAGCCCATGGCCTGGGACTTCGTCATGAACTTCGCCCGTGACAACCACCTGCAGGTCGCCGAGGCCTGCCTGCTGCCCGAGCGCGGCGAGCGCTGAGCGGCGCCCGCCCCACGTCCCACCGTCCTGCGATCAGCCGCGGCGCCGGCGCCGGGTGCGCCACAGCGCCAGGCATTCGGCGCCACCCCACAGGAGCAGGCAGGTCGCGACCCTCAGGCGCTGCCCGAGTCGCAGGGAGGGCTTGTGCAGGGCGTTGTCCATCGGGCGTTGCATCTCGAGGGTGTCTTCAGGGGTGTCTTCCGGGGATATGCCCGCAGCCTAGTCCAGGGGCATGACGGCCAGGTGGCAGCGTCCTGGGCCGTTTGGCGCATGGCGGGCACCGCTGCCGCTGGCTATGCTGCCGGCTTGTCCTGCCTGCCTTGGCCGAGGTCACCGCCGCGATGCCACCGGGCGGCGCGCCGGCATCCGCAGGTCTGCTGCACGTCCGTCGCCCGACACCCTTGCTGGAATCACTCACCCTGCTGGACCGGCTGCAATCGCAGTCCCGCGGCCTCCTGGAGCGCCGTGACGTGGCCGTGGTGGAGGTGGCCGGGCAGTCGCTGCCCGTGCCGGTGCTGAGCCTGGGCAGCCGCGCGCCGGAGGTGCCGGCCATCGGCTTCTTCGGTGGGGTGCACGGGCTGGAGCGCATCGGCAGCCAGGTGGTGCTGTCCTATCTGGCCAGCCTGGTCGCCCGGCTGCGCTGGGACGAACTGCTGCACCAGCAACTGCAGGGCCTGCGCATGGTCTTCATGCCCCTGGTGAATCCGGGCGGCCTGCTGCTGGGCACGCGCGCCAATCCGGCGGGGGTGGACCTGATGCGCAACGCGCCCGTGGAGGCGGAACGCCCGGTGCCTTTTCTGGTCGGGGGGCAGCGCCTCAGCGCGAACCTGCCCTGGTACCGGGGCAGGGCAGGTGCCAAGATGCAGCCGGAAGCGCAAGCCCTTTGTCAGGTGGTCTGTGAAGAACTGTTGCGCCATCGCGCCGCCTTGTCCATCGACTGCCATTCCGGCTTCGGCCTCGATGACAGAATCTGGTTTCCGTTCGCTTGTAGCACAAGGCCGATCATGCATCTGCCGGAGATGCTGGCGCTCAGTGAATTGCTGGACCAGACCCACGCCCAGCACCGCTATGTGTTCGAGCCGCAGAGCCGGCAATACCTGACGCATGGGGACCTGTGGGATTACCTGTATCTGGAATCCTGCCAAATGCCTGACCGGCCCGACCGCGTTTTTCTACCGCTGACCCTGGAGATGGGCTCCTGGATCTGGGTCAAGAAGAACCCCCGCCAGCTCTTCTCCCGGGACGGCATCTTCAACCCCAAGGTGAGCCATCGCCAGCAGCGGGTGCTGCGCCGCCACCTGGGCTGGCTGGATTTCTGCGCCAGGGCCGCCTTCAGTCTGCCGCGCTGGCTGCCGACTGGCGCCGGGCGGGAGCGGGCCCGCGAGCGGGCGCTGGATCGCTGGTATCGCGGGGGGCGGGCATGAGTGAAGCGCAGACGGCGACCTGGGTGCTGCTGCGTGGCCTGACGCGCGAGTCCGGCCACTGGGGGAGCTTCCCCTTGCAGATGGCGCGGGGCCTGCAGGCCACGCAAGGCTCGGTCCGCGTGCTGACGCTGGATCTGGCCGGCAATGGCAACCGCTGCCGAGAAAGAAGCCCCACCGACATCGGCGAGATGGTGGAGGATCTGCGCGCACAACTGCGCCAGGCTGGCGTGGAGGGGCCAGTCCATGTGCTGGCCCTGAGCCTGGGCGGCATGGTGGCGGCCGAGTGGGCCCAGCGCTACCCCGCGGAGCTGGCCGCCGCCGTGCTGGTGAGTACGAGCATGAAGCCCTTCAGCCCCTTCTTCAGGCGGCTGCGCCCCACGAACTACCTCACGCTGGTCGCCATGAGCCTGGCGCGCTTCGCGGCGCGCTGGCGTGAGCGCCATGTGCTGCAGCTGACCTCTCAGCTGATGAGTCACTCCGAGGAGGTGCTGGACGCCTGGGTGAAGCTGCACCGGCAGCATCCGGTCAGCGGCCTCAATGTGCTGCGCCAGCTGTGGGCGGCGATGAACTACCGGGCCAGCCGGGCGCGGCCGCGGGTCCCCATGCTGCTGCTGTGCGGGCAGGGTGACATGCTGGTGGACTGGCGCTGCTCCCAGGCGGTGAGCCGGGGCTGGGGTCTGCCCCTGCGCATGCACACCCGGGCCGGCCACGACATCCCGCTGGATGATCCGGACTGGGTGGTGCGCGCCGTGGGCGACTGGCTGGCCAAGCGCGAGCTGATGAGCGGCCCGAGCACGCAGCCCATGGACCTGGAGACGGTGCCGCTGCACCTGGCCTGAACCCGGCTTGAGGCCTGGGCTCCAGGGCCGCCTGCAGGCCGGGTGCCGTCCCTCTCGTGCAAAGAAGACGGGCGGCCCAGCTCGGGCGCCATGAAAAAGGCCCGCCAGAGGCGGGCCTTTCAGTTCTTTGCACCAGGACTGGTGTTTCAGGCAGCCAGGGCCTTGATCTTGGCGGACAGGCGGCTCTTGTGGCGAGCAGCCTTGTTCTTGTGGAAGATGCCCTTGTCGGCGACCGAATCGATCACGGCCTGGGCAGTCTTGAACAGTTCAGCAGCCTTGGTCTTGTCGCCAGCGACCACGGCCTTTTGCACGTTCTTGATGACCGTGCGGAATTTGGAGCGCAGAGCCGTGTTGGCGGCGTTCAGCTTGACGTCCTGGCGAGCGCGCTTGCGGCCCGATGCCAAACGGACGGTTTTCTTCTTGGCTTTGGAAGAGCTTGCCATGTTCTTTGTTAATCCAGTTGGTGCAAAGACCGCGAGTATAGCACTTGCAATTGGAGTTTCATAGGCCCGACATGCAAATTCGGTCCTCTCGCGGAGAAAACGGGAAGAAGGGGCCGGATTCTAGTCCAAGGCCTTCGCTCATAATCGCCGGCCACCTGCATGGTCCCGCCCGGCCTGTCTCCCAGGAGGGTTGGGACCTGGCCGCGCCGGCCAGGCGTCCCGAGACAAGAAAGACGATATTCCCGATGAGCCTGCTGCGTTCCGCGTCCCTGATTTCCGTGCTGACCCTGGCCTCCCGCGTGACGGGGCTTGTGCGGGAGCAGATGGTGGCAGGCCTGTTCGGCGCGAATGCCATGACCGACGCCTTCCTGGTGTCCTTCCGCATTCCCAATCTGCTGCGCCGCCTGTTTGCGGAAGGGGCCTTCTCCCAGGCCTTCGTGCCTGCCCTGGCCGCCACGCGCGCCAAGCACGGGGATGAAGCCACCCGCGAGCTGGTGGATGCCGTGGCCACGGTGCTCACCTGGGCCCTGCTGGCCACCTGCGTACTGGGCGTGGTGGGGGCGCCGCTGCTGGTCTGGGCCCTGGGCTCGGGCATGTCGAAGGAGGGGCATGAGGCCGCCGTGGTGATGACGCGCTGGACCTTTCCCTACATCGGCTGCATGTCCCTGGTGGCGCTGTCGGCCGGCGTGCTCAACACCTGGAAACGCTTCATGGTGCCGGCCGTCACGCCGGTGCTGCTGAACCTCAGCTGCATCGTCGCAGGCGTGCTGCTGGCCAAGCGGCTGCCGGCCTGGGGCTATCCGGGCATCTATGCCATGGCCCTGGGGGTGATGATGGGTGGCGTGCTGCAGCTGGCCGTGCAGGTGCCGGCGCTGCGCCGCATCGGCATGCTGCCGCACATCGGGCTGAGCTGGGCGGCCCTGCAGCGAGCCCGGCGCCATGGCGGCGTGATGCAGATCCTCAAGCAGATGGGCCCGGCCCTGCTGGGCGTGGGCGTGTCCCAGGTCTCACTGCTGATCAATACCCAGATCTCCACCCATATCGCCGATGGCGCGACCTCCTGGCTCAACTACGCGGACCGCCTGATGGAATTCCCCATCGGCCTGCTGGGCGTGGCCCTGAGTGCGGTGCTGACGCCGCAGCTGGCCGCGGCGCAGGCCAGCGAGGAGGGCGAGCGCTACTCGGCCCTGCTGGACTGGGGCCTGCGCATGGTGATGCTGCTGGCCCTGCCTTGCGCCGTGGCCCTGCTGGTCTTTGCCGAGCCCCTGGTGGCAACGCTCTACCACCGCGGCGCCTTCCACGACGTCGACGTGACGCGCACCGCGCAGGCCGTCATGGGCTGGGGCGTCGGCCTGCTGGGCCTGGTAGCCATCAAGGTGCTGGCGCCGGGGTTCTATGCCCGCCAGGACAGCGCCACGCCGGCGCGCATCGCCATCGGCGTGCTGCTGCTGACCCAGGTGTTCAACCTCGTCCTTGTGCCGACCATCGGCGTGGCCGGGCTGGCGCTGTCCATCGGCCTGGGGGCCCTGGTCAACGCGGCCGTGCTGCTGCGGGGCCTGCGCCAGCGTGGGGCCTACACCCCGGCGCCGGGCTGGGTGGCCTTCATGGCGCGCGTGCTGCTGGCCTGCCTGGCCATGGGGGGGCTGCAGTGGTGGCTGGGTCAGGCGCTGGACTGGGTCGCCCTGGGGCGGCACGAGATGCAGCGCGCGGCCTGGATGGCTCTGAGCCTGGCCGGGTCGGCCCTGGTCTATTTCGCGGTCCTGCTGTTGTCAGGGCTGAAGCTGCGTGAATTTGCGCGCCGCCACTGAGGCGTGGATGATGTGCCCATGACTGCCTATCTGGACCTGGCCGCGGTGGACCCGCTGGACTATTTCGCCCGCCTGGTGGCCGAGGACGACAGCCTGAACCTCCTGGAGGCCGCCGCCACGCTGGCCCAGGACGAATGGCCGCAGCTGGACGTGCAGCAGCTGCTGGCGGATGTTGACGAGCTGGCGCTGCGGCTCAAGCGCCGGGTGCCGGCAGATGCCGTGGCCAGCCAGCGCCTGCGCCTGCTGAACCAGTTCTTCTTCCAGGAGCAGGGCTTCGCCGGCAATGTCAATGACTACTACGCCTCCGGCAACTCCTACCTGCACGAGGTGCTGAAGACCCGGCGCGGCATCCCCATCAGCCTGAGCCTGCTGTATGCCGAGCTGGCCCTGCAGCTGGGCCTGCGCGCCCGTGGCATCTCCTTCCCGGGGCATTTCCTGGTCTGCCTGAAGCTGCCGGCCGGCGAAGTGGTGATGGACGTCTTTCACGGCCGCTCCCTCTCCCGCGACGCCCTCGAGGAGCTGCTGCACCCCCTGCGCGAGCGGGCGGGCGTCAGCGACCCTGCGGACCTGCCCCTGGAGCTCTTCCTGCAGCCCTGCAACCCGCGCCAGTGGCTGGCACGCATGCTGCGCAATCTCAAGGAAATCCACCGGCGTGCGGCGGCCTGGGCCTTGCTGCTGCAGGTCCAGCACCGGCTGCTGATCCTGTTGCCGGGAGATGCCGAGGAGCTGCTGGACCGCGCCCACACCCTGGAGCGCCTGATGCAATGGCCCGAGGCCGTGGCGGACTACGAGCAGCTGCTGAGCCTGCATCCCCCCATGGAGCTGGCCCAGCAGGCCCGTGAGCGGCTGGAGCAGCTGCGCCACTCGCCGGGCGGGCGCCTGCTTCACTGAGCGCCGGGTGTCCCGCCCGCTCAGGACCCGGGTGGGGGCCCTGCAACAGACCCTAGAATCCGGCCCTGCCTGACGCGGCCCTGCCGGCTGCGCACAATGCCCCCCGCCGGCTGACGGCCTTCATCCGCAACACATCTGCATGACCCTGAGCAAGACCCAACGCTACGCGCTGGCCTGGACGGCCCTGGCCCTGCTGAGCCTGGGGCTGGTGTGGCTGCTCTCGCCGGTGCTGGCACCGTTCCTGGCGGCCGGCATCCTGGCCTACGCCCTGAGCCCCGCGGTGGATGCGCTCACGCGGCGCCGCGTGCCCCGGCTGCTGGCGGTGGTCCTGGTGGAGCTGGGCGCGGGCATCGCCCTGCTGTCGCTCTTCCTGCTCCTGCTGCCCATCCTCAGCCGGGAGCTGCCCCAGCTGCGTGAGCAGATCCCCGTGCTGGCCAATGCCCTGAACAAGCACGTCTCGCCCTGGCTGGCCCAGCACGGCGTGAACGTGGCCCTGGACACCGCCAGCATCAAGGCCTTCGTGCTCAAGTACCTCGATGCCAACCTGGAAGACTGGCTGGCCACGGCCCTGAGCTCGGCGCGCATCGGCGGCAGCTTCGTGCTGGCCATCGTGGGCAATGCCGTGCTGCTGCCGGTGGTGCTGTTCTACCTGCTGCATGACTGGCACAGCCTGCTCGGCCGGGCCTGGGGCCTGGTGCCGCCGCGACTGCGCCCGCCCGTGGGCCATTTCCTGAAGGAATGCGACAGCATGCTGGGCCAGTACCTGCGCGGCCAGCTGCTGGTGATGCTGCTGCTGGCCGTCTACTACAGCCTGGCCCTGCTGCTGGCGGGCTTCGATCTGGCGCTGCCGGTGGGCATCTTCACCGGCCTGGCCGTCTTCATTCCCTACCTGGGCTTCGGTCTGGGCCTGCTGCTGGCGGTGATGGCGGCCCTGCTGCAGTTCGCCAACCTCTATGGCCTGCTGGCCGTTGCCGTGGTGTTCAGCCTCGGCCAGGTGCTGGAGAGCTTCGTGCTGACGCCCCGCCTGGTGGGCGAACGCATCGGCCTGTCGCCCCTGATGGTCATCTTCGCCCTGCTGGCCTTCGGCCATCTGTTCGGCTTTGTCGGCGTGCTGATCGCCTTGCCCGTGTCCGCCCTGGGGGTGGTTGCCGCGCGCCGCCTGCGCGAGGCCTACCTGTCCAGCGCCCTGTACCAGAGTCCCCGTTCTTGAAGCAGATCCCGCTGGCGCTCGGTCCCGAGCCGCATTACTCCTTCGACAACCTCCTGCCCGGCGCCAACGAGGCGGCTCTGGCACATCTGCTGTCCCTGCGCCCGGGCGAGCCGCCCGTGTTCCTGTGGGGGCGGGCGGGCTGTGGCAAGACCCATGTGCTGCGCGCCCTGGCCCAGTCCTGGCAGGCGGCCGGCGCCCAGGTGGGCTGGTACGACGCCGAGACGCCGCTGCCCTGGGAGCTGCCCGCCCACCCCAGCCTGCTGCTGCTGGACGACTGCGACCGCTTCGACCCCGGTCAGCAGCACGCCGCCTTCACGCTCTTCGTCGAGGCGGCCACCCTGGGCCTGGCCGTGGTGTCCACCGGCGTGGCGCCACCCATCGACCTCGAACTGCGCGAGGACCTGCGCACCCGCCTGGGCTGGGGCCCGACCTACGCCCTCCAGCCCTTGCCTGAAGGCGAGATGCGCGCGGCCCTGCGCCGCGAAGCCGACCGCAGGGGCATCGTGCTCAGCGACGAGGTCATGGACTATGTTCTGAGCCGTTTCGCCCGTGACCTCAAGCACCTCATGGGCCTGCTGGACAGGCTGGATGAATTCGCCCTGGCCAACAAGCGGGCCGTGACCGTGCCCCTGCTGCGTCAGATGCTGCTCGACCAAGGAAGCTGATGAACCTCACCCTCTTCGACCTCGACGGCACCCTGATCCCGGGTGATTCCGACCACGCCTTCGGTGACTTCATGGTCCGGATCGGCTGGGCCGACGGTGGCGAATGGCTGCGCCGCAACGACGCCTTCTACGCCCAGTACCAGGCTGGCGAGCTGAACCTGCCCGAGTACATCGCCTTCGCGACCTCGGTGTGGCGCTCGCGTCCCCTGGACGAGGCTCTGGCCGCGCGCCAGCGTTTCATGGCCGAGGTGATGCAGCCCATGATGCGCGACAATGCGCGAGCCCTGGTGCGCCAACACCAGGAGCGCGGTGACCTGGTGGCCATCGTGACCGCCACCAACGAATTCGTGACCACCCCCATCGCCGAGGCCTTCGGCGTGCCTGATCTGATCGCCGTGCAACTGGAGCGCGACGCCACCGGCCACTACAACGGGGCCATCCGTGGCGTGCCGTCCTTCCAGGCCGGCAAGATCACGCGCGTCGAGCAATGGCTGGCCGGGCAGGGGCGGGCACTGAAGGACTTCGAGCAAGTGCATTTCTACAGCGATTCGGTGAACGACCTGCCCCTGATGGAGCGCGTCAGCCATCCCATCGCGACCAACCCATCGGCAGCGCTGGCACAGATTGCCCAGACCCGGGGCTGGCCCATCCTGAATCTCTTTGCATGATCAAGAACCTGATTGACAAGCTGCTGGGCAAGCCCGGCAAACCCGATGCCAAGCCCAAGGCCAAGGCCTCGTCCGGGGCGCATGCGCTGGGCAAGCGGCTCGAGATCGGCGTGGCCGAGCATGGCATCGACCCCGAGCTGCTGGACGACCGCGCCGTCAAGGTGGTGCGCACGCTCAGCGACGCCGGCTTCGAGGCCTACATCGTCGGCGGCGCCGTGCGGGACCTGCTGCTGGGCCGCCGCCCCAAGGACTTCGACGTGGCCACCAATGCCACGCCCGAGCAGGTCAAGGCCCTGTTCCGCCGCGCCTTCATCATCGGCCGGCGCTTCCGCATCGTTCACGTCGTCTACGGCCGCGGGCGCGAGCATGAAGTGATCGAGGTCTCCACTTTCCGTGCCCTGCTGGCCAACGAGGCTGCCGAGCAGGTCAGCGGCAACGAGAAGACCTCCAAGGACGAGCTGGCCGGCAAGAGCCATGTGGTCGATGCCAGCGGCCGCGTGCTGCGCGACAACGTCTGGGGACCCCAGATCGAGGATGCCGCCCGGCGCGACTTCACCATCAACGCCCTGTACTACGACCCCCAGCGCGAGCTGGTGGTCGACTACCACGGCGGCTTTGCCGACGTGAAGAAGCGCGTGCTGCGCATGATCGGCGACCCCGAAACCCGCTACCGCGAGGACCCGGTCCGCATCCTGCGCGCCGTGCGCTTCGCCGCCAAGCTGGGCTTCGAGCTGGAGCCCAAGACCCGCGTGCCGGTCAAGGCCATGATCCCGCTGCTGCAGAACGTGCCCATCTCGCGCATGTTTGACGAGATGATCAAGCTGCTGCAGACCGGCCACGCCCTGGCCAGCCTGGACGAACTGCGCAAGCAGGGCCTGGGCCGCGGGGTGTTCTCCATCCTGGACGCGGTGCTGGACGAGAAGGGCGCCTTGCCGGACGAGGCCCGCGGCCAGTTCGTGCGCCGCGCCCTGGAAGACACCGACCGCCGCGTGGCCGAGGGCCGCAGCGTGGCCCCCAGCTTCATGCTGGCCTGCATGCTGTGGCACGAGGTGCAGGGCCGCTGGCAGCGTCTGCGTGACGGTGGCGAGCCGGCCGTGCCCGCGCTGCAGCAGGCCATCGATCTGGTCTTCGACGCCCGCATCGGTGACATCTCCGGCCGCGGCAAGCTGGCCGCCGACATGCGCGAGATCTGGATGATGCAGCCGCGCTTCGAGCGCCGCAGCGGCAACGGCCCCTACAGCCTGGTCGAGCAGCCGCGCTACCGCGCCGGCTTCGACTTCCTGCTGCTGCGCGCCGAGGTGGGTGACCTGGACATGGCCCTGGTCGACTGGTGGGAAGACTTCGCCCTGGGCAGCGACGAAGAGCGCCGCGCCCTGGTCGAGCAGGCCCGCGAGAGCGAGCGCCAGCAGCGCAAGAGCGGCGGCGGTCGCGTGCGCCAGGTGGCCAAGGGTGCCGTCAGCGGTGAAGCCCGCACCGGCGCTCCGGCCCGGGCATCCGCTGACGACGAGGCCGACGACGGCGCCGACGCCAGTGACGGCCCGGACGAGGCCGGCGAGGCAGGCGAGGGCGCCTCGGCCCCCGCACGCAAGCGCCGCCGGCGTCGCAAGCCGCGCAGCGGTGGCGGTGGCGGTGGCGGTGGCGGTGCTGGCGGTGCCGTCCCCGCGGATGCCGGCTGAGCCTCTTCGTCCACGGGATCCCGCGTGAAGGCCTACATCGGGCTCGGCGCCAACCTCGGCGACCTGGCGGCCACCCTGCGTGCCGCCCTGCAGGCCCTCGACGGCCTGCCGCAGTCGCGGCTGCTGGCCGTGTCCTCGGGCTGGCGCAGCGCGCCGGTCGACGCTGGCGGCCCTGACTTCCTCAATGCCGTCGCCTGCCTGGAGACGGCGCTGGCGCCTCTGGAACTGCTGGACGCCCTGCAGGCCATCGAGCAGGCCCACGGTCGCGAGCGCCCCTACCGCCATGCGCCGCGCACCCTGGACCTGGACCTGCTGCTCATGGAGGGTCAGGTCTGGTCCGATGCCCGCCTGAGCCTGCCGCATCCGCGCCTGCACCAGCGCGCCTTCGTGCTGCACCCCCTGCTGGAGCTGGCGCCCGGGCTGTCGCTGCCCGGCATCGGCCCTCTCGCGGCGCAGCTGCCGGGGGTGGCCGACCAGCGCCTGCATCCTGACGGGGCCCTGTGGCCCGCCGCCGGGGGCGGGAACACGCCGCCTTGAGCCCGGGAAGTCAGGTGCCCGTGCATCCTGTGAAGGCGGCCTTCGTTCGCGTTGCGCAAGGATTGAGGCGGGACCAGTTCTTCCTGGTCCTGCTGGGTGCGTTGTTCCTCTTCAGTGTCTTCGGGCCGGATCGCATCGCCCGCTATCCCTCACTGGTGGACTGGCCGACCCTGGCCGCGATGACCGGACTCCTGCTGCTCACCAAGGGCCTGGAGCTGAGTGGGGCACTGCACCGCCTGGGTCGCACGCTGATCGAGTGGATGAGGACCGAGCGGGCCGCGGCGCTGTGCCTGGTCCTGGTGGCGGCGCTGCTGTCCACCGTGCTGACCAACGATGTCGCGCTGTTCGTCGTCGTGCCCTTGACGCTGAGCATCAGCAAGCTCACCGGCATGCCGTCCACGAAGCTCATCGTCTTCGAGGCGCTGGCGGTCAATGTCGGGTCGACGCTGACGCCCATCGGCAACCCGCAGAACATCTTCCTCTGGCAGATGTCCCGGATGAGCTTCGGGGACTTCGTCTGGCACCAGCTGCCACTGGTGGCGGCCATGCTCGGGGCACTCCTGGTGCTCACGGCCTTCGCTTTCGGAACGCGCTCGTTCGAGATCCAGGACCACGAGGCGCGCCCGCTCGACCGCGCGCTGCTGAGCGTCTCGCTGCTGCTGTACGTTCCCTTCCTGATCGCAACGGACCTCCATCTGGCCGGATGGGCGTCCCTGGGCCTGCTGCTGATGTTCGCCGTCTTGCGTCCACGGGTCCTGGCGGATCTGGACTGGGGGCTGCTGCTGGTGTTCGCGCTGATGTTCATCGACCTGCGCCTGCTGTCCGGACTGGACGTCGTGAAGCAGCTGATGCTGAGCCTGGGCCTTCAGGACCCCGTGCATCTGTACCTGGCGGGCATTGGCGCCAGCCAGCTGCTCAGCAACGTGCCGGCCGCCATCGCGCTCGCGGAGTTCTCGAAGGACTGGGGCGTGCTGCTGTATGGTGTCAATGTCGGAGGCTTCGGATGGATGGTGGGGTCCCTGGCCAATCTCATCGCCTTGCGCATGAGCGGCGACCGCCGGGCCTGGATCGCCTTCCATCTGTACGCCGTGCCGGCCTTGCTCGTGACGGCGGCCATGGGCTATGCACTGCTGTTCCATCGCTGAGGGCGAGCCTTTCCGCTCCTCGCCTCCACCTGATACAGCACTTCCCCTTCGGGCTTGCTCCCGGCCTGCTGATTGACCTGAATCACGTGAGCCGGGACACCTGAGCCCGCCGGGCCGCCGCCACCGGTCGACCGGGCGGCGCCCGAGTCCTTGCCCGATGTCCCCGCGCGAATTTCTGGGGCCGGATACGCCTGGGCCTATTCACCCATTTTGGGGAGGCGGCTGCGAGTCGCAAATGCTTGAATAATCAGCCAAAAGAGTGCCCACCGGACTTGGGGGCAGAGGCTGAGGGTGAATGGACCAGAAGAACACGGCTCGCACCGATGGCGTGTGGGCTTGCACCGAGGGGCATCCGATCAAGGCTGAGCAGCCGCCAGACCAGGCGAATGTGGGGCGGCCCTCCGGGAGGCTGGCCGCCCCGTGCCGTGCCGCGGTGGGTCCTCAGACCAGGCGCCGGATCGATGTGGGTGCCAGGCGCTCGCTCCCGATTCACGCCGTGGATGCGAAGCCAATGCAGGTGCAGCACAGCAATGCCCTCTTCGGATCCCTGGAACGCGGATTGGCCTTCACCAGGCTCGCCGAGTCCGCGCCAGGTGCCGCGGCCTTGAATGGGCGCCATCGGCGGATCCGGGCTCGCGCGCCAGCCGGCATCTGCGAAGAGCTCCCCCAGCAACGTGGCATCGGTGCTTTCAAGAAGCACTTGAGGGCGCGAGGGCAGGGGCGCGTCGTCAGAAACGTAGTCCCCACCTTCCATGGATCTGACCACATCGAGGGTGCATGCCGCTAGCAAGAAATTCATGCGCTCCCAGGAACCGGTCTAGCGTTCCGTCTACTCGGCTCCGCATTCCTGGCTGCTGGGCCTTGCTCGCCCTCTCGCTGGCCCTCAGCGCCTGCGGCAAGCCCGCTGAAGACAAGGAAGCCCAGGCCCGGGAGGCTGCCTACAAGGAGAAATACGCCAAGGCCAAGGCCCTCTTTGAAGAGCGATGCAAGACAGCCGGGGTGGTGGTGAAGCGGACGGTGAAGGATGTGGAGGGGATTGAGCTTGCCAAGATCCGGCAGCCGATTCCCTGGGGGGGCAAGGAGTACTTTGACCCGATGTACCCTGAGGCTGCGATGGCGGGGGAGCATCGCGGTGATGACTACATCAAGCAGTTCCTCATGAGCGAATTTGTGAATCCAGCCGATTCAGGCCAACGAGGTGCACTGGGTCCACCTGCAGCGGAAGAGCTGTTCAAGCGCTTCACAGTGAAAAATGGCTATTCATTTGTCGAATATGTGGACCCTACCAATGGCCAACGCTTCCGCTGCACGCCTGACTGGTCGCGGCGGCACCCGAATTGGGTGGATGGTCAACATCACTGCAAGCCAGTTGACCGCACCGCTACTCGCTATGCACTTGACTATGAAGACTTGGTGGAGCCTGCTGACCGGGCGCTATGGATCTCAGGTACCAGGATCAAGGCCGTCGATAAACAGTCGGGGAACGTTATCGCTGAATTAACCCGCTATGTATGGGAAGCGGGTTTTGGTGCAAGCTCCACGGGAAGATGGCCTTGGGAACACGCAAATGCCGGTGGCCGTAGCCAGGTCTGTCCAAGTCGGCCTGGCGAAAGAGATGACGTTAGTCGTAAGTTTGTAGACGAAGTAATCCAAGCAAAACAGGGAGAATAGATATGACGGCAGAAGCAAACCCGACGTCTCCACAGGCTATTGAGACGTATACCTTGTTGCAAATTGCCGCAGAGACCTTCTTGGGGTCTACAAAGAGAGAAGACCCAGCCGCACGGCCCGGCTCCGGCGCAATCCCGGTGACTCTCGGTGAAGAGATGCTGATGAAGGGTAATCTGCACTCCAGCAAGATGACCACCGAGCAAGCGAAACAGTTCGCCTTGGAATGGAAAGTTGTTTCCCATCAGCCCAATACCGCCACTGGTTTCAGCGGCACGCTGTTTCAATATATGGGTGAGACGGACCCAGTTCGAGGTCTCCAGGCAGGGCAGTTCGTCGTCTCCTTCCGCTCCACGGAGTTCATTGAAGACTACGCCCGCGACTGCGCCGCAACGAACGACCTTGAGGTGAAGACCCTGGGCTGGGCCATTGGACAGATCTCCGACATGAAAACCTGGTGGGATTCCGTCAAGGGGGAAGTCGGTACTTCAAAGGTGGCGGTAACGGGCTACAGCCTGGGGGGGCATCTGGCTACTTCCTTCTATGAGATGTACGGCCCCGACAGTATCGACAAGGTCTTCACCTTCAACGGTGCCGGGGTGGGGTCACTCAAGGATGGAAATTCGCTGAATTCGGTGATTCAGGCCTTCCGGAGCAACAAGGCGGATGGCGCCAATCGAGGGGCATTTTCTGACCCTGCCACGCGGACCCTCATAACCAGCAGCCAGGTGCTTTTCAACCGCACGCCCGCCTGGAATCTTGCTGCCAACGAACAGGAGCATTTGCATGCAGCCTAACTCAAAAATGAAATGGATGTTGCTGTCCGCTGCGGCAATGCTGGCCCTTGGCGCCTGCGGCAAACCGGTGGAAGACAAGGAAGCCCAGGCCCGGGAGGCCGCCTACAAGGAAAAGTACGCCAAGGCCAAGGCCCTCTTTGAAGAGCGATGCAAGACAGCCGGGGTGGTGGTGAAGCGGACGGTGAAGGATGTGGAGGGGATTGAGCTTGCCAAGATCCGGCAGCCGATTCCCTGGGGGGGCAAGGAGTACTTTGACCCGATGTACCCTGAGGCTGCGATGGCGCGGGAGCACCGTGGCGATGACTACATCAAGCAGTTCCTCATGAGCGAGTTTGTGAATCCAGCCGATTCAGGCCGACGAGGTGCGCTGGGCCCACCGGCAGCGGAAGAGCTGTTCAAGCACTTCCCAGCGAAGAGGGGCTATTCATTTGTCGAATACGTGGACTCCACCAACGGGCAACGCTTCCGCTGCACGCCTGATTGGTCGCGGCAGCACCCGAACTGGGTGGATGGTCAACATCACTGCAAGCCAGTTGACCGCACCGCTACCCGCTATGCACTTGACTATGAAGACTTGGTGGAGCCTGCGGACCGGGCTCTGTGGGTTGCAGGCACTAGGCTCAAGGTCGTCGATAAGCAGACGGGGAACGTGCTTGCAGAGTTGACTCGCTATGTATGGGACCCGGGTTTTGGCGCGAGCACCACTGGACGATGGCCTTGGCAGCATGCCAATTCCGGAGGCGGAGACCAGATGTGTCCGCATCAAGCTGGTGAGAAAGCCGATGTCAGTCGTAAGTTCATTGATGAAGTAATCAAAGCAAAACAGGGGGAATAGACATGACCGTAGAAATAAATCCGACGTCACCGCAGGTTCTTGAGACGTATACCTTGCTTCAGATTGCAGCAGAGGCTTTCTTGGGGGACACCGACAGAGGAGACCCTGCTGCACGGCCAGGGTCTGGCGCAGTATCGGTGACTCTTGACGGGGTGATGCTGAATGAGGGCAATCTGCACTCCAGCAGGATGACCACCGAGCAAGCGAAACAGTTCGCTGCGGAGTGGGAAGTCGTCTCCCACCAGCCCAATACCGCAACGGGCTTCAGCGCCACATTGTTCAAGTGGAAGGGCACTACAGATGATCCGATACGGGGGTTGAAGGCGGGGCAATACGTCGTCAGCTTTAGGTCTACCGAGTTCCTGGAGGACTACGCCCGCGACAACGTCGCGACGAACGATCTGGAGGTGTGAATCGCCCCGGCTTCCGCGGAGGCTAGTTGGTTTAAGTCAGACGTTCGCGGCCTGACCAGCGCGTTGACGATGGTAATTGGCTTCGAACTCGGCAGGCGGGACGTGGCCCAGCGGCCCCAT
>NZ_JANZKX010000007.1:265182-388691 GCF_027257975.1 Pelomonas sp. BJYL3 | reverse complement strand
CAGGTACATCAGCGCCGCCAGGATCACCACCGTCAGCACCAGGATCAGCACCTGCGTCACCGTGATCACCGGGCCGCCCAGGTTGAAGGGCTCAGTGGGCAGCAGCAGCGGGAAGGGCTTCGGGTTCGGCTTCCACACGATCATCGCCAGCGTCTGCAGCAGCAGCGACATGCCCATCGCCGTGATCAGCGGCGCCAGGCGCGGCGCGTTGCGCAGCGGGCGGTAGGCGATTTTCTCGATCGCGAAATTGAGCACCGAGCAGACCACGATGGCGCACAGCAGGCCGATGCCCATGAGTGCCCAGCCAGGCAGGCCGGAATCGGCCAGGGCCGTGGCCACGGTCCAGCTCACCAGTGCCCCGACCATGAGGATCTCGCCATGCGCGAAATTGATCAGGTTGATGATGCCGTACACCATGGTGTAGCCCAGGGCCACGAGCGCATACATGCTCCCGAGCACCAGGCCGTTGATGATCTGCTGGATGAATGTTTCCATCAAAAAACTCCACTTCCTTGCCGTGCTGAGGAGACGGCGACCGGATCAGGGATGAGCGCGCCCGAGTCTCCGGGGCCCCAAGAAAAAAGCCCGCGACCTTCGAAGCAGCGGGCTGGGGTGCCGGAGGGACTCAGCATATGGCCGCGGATTTTAGGAGTGCGCCGCGGGAGCGGCTCGCTGGGGATAACCCGCTGGCGCAAGGACCGAAACAGGGGGTGAGGCCTCAGTCCTCGGCATCGCCCGCCTCGGCATTGAGACGACGCAGCTCGGCCAGGCGGTCGCCGATGCGGATCTCCAGCCCGCGTGGCACGGGCTCGTAGAAGCGCTGGTCCTCCAGCCCGTCCGGCAGGTACTGCTCCCCAGCCACAAAGGCGCCGGGGAAATCATGCGCGTAGCGGTACTCATGCCCATAGCCCAGGTCCTTCATCAAGCGGGTCGGCGCATTGCGCAGATGCAGGGGCACGGGCCGGCTGGCATCCTGCTTGACCAGGGCCCGCGCGGCTTTGTAGGCGGTGTACACCGCATTGGACTTGGGCGCAATGGCCAGGTAGACCACGGCCTGCGCCAGCGTGAGTTCTCCCTCGGGCGAGCCCAGGCGCTCGTAGGTGTCTGCGGCGTCCAGGCAGATCCGCAGCGCGCGGGGATCGGCCAGGCCGATGTCCTCGCTGGCCATGCGGATCAGGCGGCGGGAGATGTAGCGGGCGTCGACCCCGCCGTCCAGCATGCGGCAGAACCAGTACAGGGCGGCGTCCGGGTCCGAGCCGCGCACGGACTTGTGCAGGGCCGAGATGACGTCGTAGAACTGCTCGCCGCCCTTGTCGTAGCGCCTCAGCTGCTCGCCCAGGGCGCGCTCGAGCTGGGTCTCGTCGATGCTGGCCAGGCCCGGCGGTGCCAGCTGCGCGGCGGTCTCCACCGCGTTCAGCAGGCGCCGCGCATCGCCGTCGGCATAGGCCACCAGGCGCTTGGCGGCGGCCTCGGTGAAGGGCGGGCAGGCCAGGGCAGCCTCGCCGCGGCGGACCAGGGCCAGCAGGTCCTCCTCGTCCAGGGACTTGAGCACATGCACGCTGGCACGGGACAGCAAGGCCGAGTTGACCTCGAAGGAAGGGTTCTCCGTGGTGGCGCCGATGAAGGTGAAGAGGCCGGACTCCACGTGCGGCAGGAAGGCATCCTGCTGGGACTTGTTGAAGCGGTGCACCTCGTCCACGAAGACGATGGTGCGCCGGCCCTGGGCCGCCGCGACCTGGGCGCGCTCGACCGCCTCGCGGATCTCCTTCACGCCGCCCAGCACCGCGGAGATGCTGATGAACTGCGCATCGAAAGCCTGGGCCAGCAGCCGTGCCAGCGTGGTCTTGCCCACGCCAGGCGGCCCCCACAGGATCATGGAATGCAGGCGTCCGGTCTCGAAGGCCACGCGCAGGGGCATGCCCTCGCCCAGCAGCTGGCGCTGGCCGATGACTTCGTCCAGATGGCGCGGCCGCAGGCGCTCCGGCAAGGGCTGGTAGGCCTTGCCGGGCGAGGCCGCAGGCCGCGAGGACTTCGGTGCCTCGGGCGCCGGCTCGTCGCCGAACAGGGAAGCGTTCTCAGACATGCTGCCGCCAGCGCCCTGCCCTCATTGCTCCAGCAGGTCCACGCCCTTGGGGACCTCGAAGCGGAAGCGCTCGGCACCGATCGCCACATTGGTCTGCAGCTGGCTCAGCTGCATCAGGGAGCGCTGGCCGAAGGCGTCCAGCACCTCCAGCGCGACCAGCTCGCGGCCCTTGAAGCCGATGCGCAGCTGCTGGATGTTGCCGTCCGCCTGGCGCGGCAGGGCCAGGACCCAGTCCACACCGGCCTCGCTGGGCTGAGCCTTGAGCTCGAAGTCCTTCTCGACGTTGCCCCCCGCCAGCAGCGCCGCCGGCGTGCCGGACAGGGCCTGGCCGATGCGGCGGGAGCTGGCCTGGTTGAGGTCCGGGTCGAAGGTCCAGACCTTCTGGCCATCCCCCACGATCAGCTGCTCGAAGGGCTTCTGGTACTGGAAGCGGAACAGGTTCGGGCGCTGGAATTCGAAGGTGCCGCTGGAGGTCTTCTTGCGCTTGCCGTCTGGTGCGGTGACGGTCTGGCTGAAGCTGGCGCGGCCGCTCTTGACCTCGCGCACGAAGTCCTTGAGCGACTGGGTGGCGTCGGCCTGGGCAAGACCTGACCCCAGCAGGAAGGCCGCGGCACACAGCAGGCGGCGGGAAGGCTTGAAATTCAGGAAGTTCATTCGTCTCGCTTGGGCACGATCAGTTCTCGGCTGCCGTTGGTGGCCATGCCGCCAACCAGACCGGATTTCTCCATCTGCTCCAGCAAGCGGGCGGCCCGGTTGTAGCCGATGCGCAGGTGGCGCTGGACCAGGGAAATGGAGGCACGCTTGTGCTGCAGCACCACGGCCACGGCCTGGTCGTACATGGGGTCGGCCTCGGCGTCCCCGCCGCCTCCCCCGCCGCCCTCGCCGCCGCCCTCGCTCTCCAGCACGCCGCCTTCGAGGATGCCCTCGATGTAGTTGGGCTCGCCGCCCTGGGCCTTCAGGTACTCGACGACGCGGTGCACCTCGTCATCGCTGACGAAGGCGCCGTGCACGCGGGTGGGCAGGCCGGTGCCCGAGGCCATGTAGAGCATGTCACCCATGCCCAGCAGGGCCTCGGCGCCCATCTGGTCGAGGATGGTGCGGCTGTCAATCTTGCTGGAGACCTGGAAGGACAGGCGCGTCGGGATGTTGGCCTTGATCAGGCCGGTGATCACGTCCACCGAGGGCCGCTGCGTGGCCAGGATCAGGTGGATGCCGGCGGCGCGGGCCTTCTGGGCCAGGCGGGCGATCAGCTCCTCGATCTGCTTGCCGACCACCATCATCAGGTCGGCCAGCTCGTCGATCACGACGACGATGAAGGGCAGGCGCTCCAGCGGCTCGGGCTGCTCGGGCGTGAGGCTGAAGGGGTTGTCGATCTTCTCGCCGCGTTCCTTGGCCTCGTCGATCTTCTTGTTGTAGCCGGCGAGGTTGCGCACGCCCAGCTTGGACATGAACTTGTAGCGCCGCTCCATCTCGCCCACGCACCAGTTCAGCGCGTTGCCGGCCTGCTTCATGTCCGTCACGACGGGCGCCAGCAGGTGCGGGATGCCCTCGTAGACGCTCATTTCCAGCATCTTGGGATCGATGAGGATCAGGCGCACGTCGCGCGCCTCGGCCTTGTAGAGCAGCGAGAGGATCATGGCGTTGATCCCCACCGACTTGCCCGAGCCGGTGGTGCCGGCCACCAGGCAGTGCGGCATCTTGGCGAGGTCGGCTACCACGGGGGCGCCGACGATGTCCTTGCCCAGGCCCATGGTCAGCTGCGAGGGCGCGTCGGCGTAGATCTGCGAACCCAGGATCTCGGACAGACGGATGGTCTGGCGCCGCGCATTGGGCAGCTCCAGGGCCATGTAGTTCTTGCCCGGGATGGTCTCGACCACGCGGATGGAGACCAGGCTCAGCGAGCGGGCCAGGTCCTTGGCGAGGTTGACGATCTGCGAGCCCTTGACGCCCGTGGCCGGCTCGATCTCGTAGCGCGTGATCACCGGGCCCGGCGAGGCCGCCACCACGCGCACCTCGACGCCGAAGTCGCGCAGCTTCTTCTCGATCATGCGGCTGGTCATCTCCAGCGACTCGGGCGTGACCGTCTCGACGCGCGGCGGCGCGGCGTCCAGCAGGTCGACCTGGGGGAGCTTGGTGTCGGCCAGCTCGCTGAACAGCGTGGTCTGGCGCTCCTTGGCCACGCGGGTGGACTGCGGCACCTCGACCACCGGGGCCTCGATCACGATGGGCACGTGTTCCTCGACCACCTGGCGCTCGACCTCGACGACCTGCTCGCGCTCGCGCTTGGCCTTCTTGCCCACGCGCTTGTCCTCGGCCACCTCGCGGCGGTCGACGTTGCGCTGGCGGAATTCATCGATGCGGGTGCCGATCAGTTCGGCCAGGCGCATCCAGGAGAACTGCAGCGCCAGCGCGCTGCCGGCCAGCAGGGCCACGATCCAGACCAGGCCGGAGCCGGCAAAGCCCAGCAGCTTCATGCTCCAGGGACCCAGGGCATAGCCCAGCACGCCGCCCGCATGGGCGCCGGGCAGGCGCGCCTCCCAGCCGTAGAGGCGGGTCCATTCGAGCGCGCAGCTGGCGCACATCAGCAGCACGAGGCCCAGCCCCCAGAGGCCGCGGCGCTGCCAGACGGGGGTCTCGTCGAAGACCGGCTCGGTGCGCAGCACATCGGCCAGGCCGCCCAGCCAGCGGCGCAGGGCCACCAGCATCAGCCACCAGGCCGAGTAGCCGAAGCCGAAGAGCAGGAGGTCGGAAATCCAGGCGCCCAGGGTGCCCACGCGGTTGCTCACGTGGTCCTTGCTGCCGGCGATGGAGAAGGCGGCGTCGCCACGGTCATGCGTCAGCAGGGCCAGCAGCACCAGGCACCAGACGAGGCCGCCCAGGATCAGCCACAGCGGCGTGCGCAGCGAGGCGCTGGCCGGCGCGGGCGCCGGCCTGGCCTTCTTGGAGGGCTGGCGCTTGTAGACCTTGTCGGCCGGGGCGGCGTCCTCCGCGCCCGTCAGGGAACCCAGGGGAAAACTCATCCCGCGATTGTGGCCCAGGAAATGCAGTCAGCCAGCCGGCGCCGGGCCGGCATCTGAAACAGGATCCGCAGCCGGATCAGTCGTGCAGACGTTCCTTGATGACCACGGAGCCGTTCTCCAGGGTCTCGATGACGCCGCGGTCTTCCAGGTCCTTCATCACGCGGCTGACCATCTCGCGGGAGGCGCCGACCACCTTGGCCATGTCCTGACGCGAGACCTTGCCGCGGATGATCTTGATGCCCTTGTCTTCCTCGGACATGTCCAGCAGGGTGCGGGCCACACGGCCATAGACGTCCAGCAGGGCCAGGGACTCGATCTGGCGGTCCGCATTGCGCAGCCGGGCCACCAGGCCGCGCAGGATGCCGTAGGACAGGCTGCTGCTCTCGGGCAGGCAGCGGGCGAATTCATTGCGGCCCAGCACCAGCATGTCGGTCTGGACCTCGGCGCGCACGGTGGCGGAATGGGGCTCGCCGTCAATCAGGCTCATCTCGCCGACGTAGTCGCCGTTCTGCAGCACGGCGAGGATGACTTCACGGCCGCGGTTGTCAGCCGTCAACACACGGGCCCGGCCGTTCAGCAGAATGAACAGCGCGTTGGACTTGGTGCCCTGCTCCACCACCACCTCGCCGCGCTTGAAGCGACGCTTGATCACGCTGTCTGCGATCGACTGCGCCTGGTCAGTCGTCAGCAACGAGAACAAGGGCACGCGACGAATCAGGTCCAGATTGGACAGCATGGCCATGAATGAGCTCCTAAGCTGTGGTCATTGGGGTGGCGTCAGGCTGGCGCCGCTTGACTTCCCTAGAATGGCTGCATTGTGCCAATTAAGTCACGTGCCTCCATAGGGTTTGGCATGAATCGTAAAACCTTGTCCCCTTGTGTGTCCTGACTGCAACCCCAGCTGAGAAGCCATGACTCAAAACACCCGCCACACCCAGTTGCTGATCCTGGGCTCCGGCCCCGCCGGTTTCACGGCTGCCATCTACGCCGCACGTGCCAACCTCAAGCCGCTGCTGATCACCGGCATGGCCCAGGGCGGCCAGCTGATGACGACCACCGAGGTCGACAACTGGCCAGCCGACGTCATGGGCGTGCAAGGCCCGGAACTGATGCAACGCTTCCAGCAGCACGCCGAGCGCTTCCAGACCGAGATCGTCTTTGATCACATCAACACGGTGGACTTCTCCCAGCGCCCCTTCCTGCTGAAGGGTGACAGCGGCAGCTACACCTGCGACGCCCTGATCATCGCCACCGGCGCCTCGGCCAAGTACCTGGGCCTGCCTTCCGAGGAAGCGTTCTCGGGCCGCGGCGTCAGCGCCTGCGCCACCTGCGACGGCTTCTTCTACCGCGGCCAGGACGTGTGCGTGGTGGGCGGCGGCAACACGGCCGTCGAGGAGGCGCTGTACCTCTCCAACATCGCCAGCAAGGTGCACCTGATCCACCGTCGCGACAAGTTCCGCGCCGAGCCCATCCTCGTGGACAAGCTGATGGAAAAGGTGGCCGCCGGCAAGATCGAGCTGCATGTCTTCCACACGCTGGACGAGGTGCTGGGCGACCAGAGCGGCGTCACCGGCGTGCGCGTGAAGCACGAGAACGGCGCCACCAAGGACATCCCGCTGCATGGCTGCTTCATCGCCATCGGCCACCAGCCCAACACCGACATCTTCAAGGGCCAGCTGGAGATGAAGGACGGCTACCTCATCACCCGCAGCGGCCTGAACGGCTTCGCCACCATGACCAGCGTGCCGGGCGTCTTCGCGGCCGGCGACGTGCAGGACCACGTCTACCGCCAGGCCATCACCAGCGCCGGCACCGGCTGCATGGCCGCGCTGGACGCCCAGCGCTACCTGGAGCAGGCACAGGGCTGATCGGCACCGGCGCACCCGAGCCCTGCCCGGGCCGCGCTGCCCTTTTTCAGCTCGAAACGGCCGCCCCTGGGCGGCTGCCCCTTTTTCAGCTATACTCTTTGGCTTGCCTGCCGGATGGATCGCCCCTGTGAGCACACCTTGCGTGCGTTCGTGGGTTTAGCAGGCATAGAGCGGTCAATGGGATGTCAGGGTCTGGAGAAACCGGGCCTTGGCATCTGGTAAAGAAATTCGAACCGGAGAAGCGTCATGGCACGCGTCTGTCAAGTCACGGGCAAGAAGCCCATGGTGGGCAACAATGTTTCCCACGCCAACAACAAAACCAAGCGTCGTTTCCTGCCCAACCTGCAGTACCGTCGTTTCTGGCTGGAAACCGAAAACCGCTGGGTGCGTCTGCGCGTGAGCAATGCCGCTCTGCGTCTGATCGACAAGGTCGGTATCGAACAAGTCGTCGCTGATCTGCGCGCCAAGGGCGAGCTCTGATCTGATCCACTAAGCACCAAGGAGCAACAACATGGCATCCAAAGGCGGACGCGAAAAGATCAAGCTGGAATCCACCGCCGGCACCGGTCATTTCTACACCACGAACAAGAACAAGAAGACCACGCCCGAAAAGCTGGAATTCATGAAGTTCGACCCCAAGGCCCGCAAGCACGTCCTGTACAAGGAAATCAAGCTGAAGTAATTCAGCCCGGCTTGCAGCCCAAAGAAAAACCCGCCAAGCGCAAGCTGGCGGGTTTTTTCATGGGCGCTCGATCGGCGCCCGGACTCAGCGCGCCTTGCGGCCGAACTCGGTGTCGAACCACTTGTCGATCATGGGCTTCTCGTAGCGCAGCGGGTCGCCGTCGTTGTAGCGGGCGCTGCTGCCATGGAGGTAGTTCATGTCGGAGAGGCTGGCCTTGCCACTCTTGAGCTCCTTGCCGCCCTCCAGCAGCACATAGCTGAACTCCATCTGCGGCCAGGTGACCTCGCGCAGCACGCGGATCTCATCCGGCAGCCGGCGGCGGAAGTCCATCTCGCCTGCCCGGTTGATCTCCAGCAGATCGATCCGCAGCGTCTGTCCGGCCGGCAGGCGCTCGGCCGCCAGCCGCTCGAAATGGGCGCTCAGCGCCTTCTGGATGTCTTCCCGCTCGGTGACCGTGCGGCCGAGGTCGCGGTATTTATCCAGGGGCTGGAAATGCATGTCCAGCTCGGCGGACTGCGCCACGCCTGCCAAGCCCACTCCCGCGAGCAGGGCCACCAGCCCTGTCTTCCATTGCTTCATGGTCTTCTCCTCTTTCATGGTTTGCGACTGAGCCATCCGCGCCCAGAACCGGACTCGACGGGCAGGCGCCTCGCACTCAACGCAGGTCGCGGCTTCGCGATGACGGCCCAGTGAAAACCAGTATATGGACTGCCCATGAAAAAAGCGCCCTCCAAGGGGCGCTCTTTACCTG
Organism: Pelomonas sp. BJYL3; assembly: GCF_027257975.1. Lineage (GTDB taxonomy): Bacteria > Pseudomonadota > Gammaproteobacteria > Burkholderiales > Burkholderiaceae_C > Roseateles_B > Roseateles_B flavus. The sequence goes on along the minus strand of NZ_JANZKX010000007.1, from coordinate 380,287 downwards.
GGCTTCACGCCGGGAAACCCCGGCGCAAGCTACGGACACACTCAGGCGCGGGCCGCGCGCAGGTTCATGGAGAAGCTGCGCAGCTCGGCAATGCCGCTTTCCTCGGCCTTCTTGCACCAGACCTGGAGGTCGCGCACCAGCTGCTCGGCCGAGACATTGGTCCGGGTCCAGAGCTGGCGCAGCTCTTCGCGCATGGTCAGCAGCTTGTCCAGGGCGGGCGAGGCGGCGCGGGCCCCTTCGATGTCGCCATGGAAGGCCTGCGGGATGCGGTCGGCATCGCGGTGCAGCCAGCGCTTGGCCTGCTTGAACTGCTGCCACTTGGCGCTGTGCTGCTCGCCCTGGGCCTTCAGGCGGGCCAGCTCGATGGCGCAGGCAGCCTTCAGGTTGCGGCCGTAGCTGGCCATGATCTCGTAGCGGTTGGCGATGATGGCTTCCAGCGTGGCCTTGTCAGCTTCGGCCTTGAGCTCACCCAGCTTCAGCTGCGGCGCGGTCTTGCGGACCTTGGCCCAGCCGATGATCTCCATGGCGCGGATATAGCCCCAACCGATGTCGAACTCGAAGGGCTTGACCGAGAACTTGGCCGAGGTCGGGTAGGTGTGGTGGTTGTTGTGCAGCTCTTCGCCGCCAATGATCAGGCCCCAGGGCGAGATATTGGTCGAGGCGTCCTGGGCCTCGAAGTTGCGATAGCCCCAGTAGTGGCCCAGGCCGTTGATCACGCCGGCGGCCCAGATGGGGATCCACACCATCTGGATGGCCCAGACGGTCGCGCCCAGGGCACCGAACAGCGCCAGGTTGATGATCATCATCAGGGCCACGCCCTGCCAGCTGTAGCGGCTGTACAGATTGCGCTCGATCCAGTCATCAGGCACGCCGTGGCTGTACTTCTCCAGCGTCTCCTGGTTCTTCGCTTCGGCGCGGTAGAGCTCGGAGCCGCGCAGCAGCACGGTGTCGATGCCGCGGGTGACCGGGCTGTGCGGGTCGTCCTCGGTCTCGCACTTGGCGTGGTGCTTGCGGTGGATGGCCACCCATTCCTTGGTGACCATGCCCGTGGTCAGCCAGAGCCAGAAGCGGAAGAAGTGCGAGGGGATGGGCCCCAGGTCCAGGGCACGGTGCGCCTGCGTGCGGTGCAGGAAGATGGTCACGGCGGCGATGGTGATGTGGGTCACCACCAGCGTGTAGAGCACGACCTGCCACAGGCTGGCACCCGTCAGGCCTTCGCTCAGCCAGTTGACGAGCACGTCGCGCACGAAAATCAATTCATTCATTCAGTCCGACCTCTGCCTCATTGAGAAGCGTCATGGAGATGTCAAAAAGCGTCTCGATTGTAGGTGAGGCGCCCTAAAACACCTCTTGATCTAGATCTAGCGCTCAGGCGGCGGCGCGCCTTATTGGCGCTTTTGCGCGCCGTGCGAGGACCGCCCGGGCCGCTCAGGCCTTGCGTTCCCCGGGGCCGCTCAGGCCTTGCGTTCCCAGATGGCGGCAAAGAAGCCGTCCACCTGGTGCCGATGCGGCCACAGCCGGATGAAGCCCTGCTCGCACAGACTCGCGGCCTGCGCCACATGGGCCTTTTCCAGCACGGCGGCGGCGTCCAGCGGCTGGAAGTCCGGGTGGGACTCGCTGAAGGCCTGGGCGATGACTTCGTTCTCGGCGTCCAGCAGGCTGCAGGTGGCGTAGACCAGGCGGCCGCCCGGCTTGAGCAGGCGGGCGGCGCTGTCCAGGATGGCCTTCTGCTTGGCCTGCAGTTCCACCACCGCCTGGGGCGACTGGCGCCACTTCAGGTCCGGGTTGCGGCGCAGGGTGCCCAGGCCCGAACAGGGCGCGTCCACCAGCACGCGGTCGATCTTGCCGGCCAGACGCTTGATGCGGTCGTCGCGCTCATGGGCGATCTGGGCGGGGTAGACGTTGGACAGGCCGCTGCGCGCCAGGCGTGGCTTCAGCGATTCCAGCCGGTGGCCGGAGACGTCGAAGGCATAGAGGCGGCCCGTGTTGCGCATGGCGGCGCCCAGGGCGAGCGTCTTGCCGCCAGCCCCGGCGCAGAAGTCCACCACCATCTCGCTGCGCTTGGCGTCCACGGCCAGGGCCAGCAGCTGGCTGCCCTCGTCCTGCACCTCCAGGGCGCCGCTGGTGAAGGCCTCCAGCTTGTTCAGGGCGGGCTTGCCCTGCACGCGCAGGCCCCAGGGCGAATAGGGCATGGGCTCCGCCGCGATGCCGGCCGCCTTCAGCTGGGCCTGCACCTCCTCGCGCTTGGCCTTGAGCGTGTTGACGCGAAGGTCCAGCGCCGCGCCCTCGCTCATGGAGGCCGCCAGGGCCCAGAACTCGGTCTCGCCCAGGCGCGCCAGCAGGGGCTCGGCCAGCCACTCGGGCATGTTGTGGCGCAGCTTGGGCGCCAGGCTCGAGACATCCACCTGGCGGACCTGCTTCAGCCACTCCTGTTCCTGGGGCTTCAGCGCGCCCTTGAGGCCGGCCTCCCCGCCCGCCCAGGCGAGGATGGCCAGGCGGCGCTCCAGCGGGCCGGCGCCCGACTGCGCCAGGCTTTGCAGCAGGGGCTTCTGGCGCAGCACGGCATAGGTGGTTTCGGCCAGGGCATGGCGCTCGCGCTGACCCAGGGCCTTGTTCTTGCGGAAGAAGGCGGAGACGACGCCGTCAGCGGGCGCGTCGAACTTGAGGACCGAACGCAGCAGTTCGGTGCAGAGATCGAGAAGGGCATTAGGATGCATCGCCGGATTATCCCAGGCCCGAAGACCGCCGCCGCGCCCCCGGGCGCCGCCTCCAAAGGATCCCGCCATGAACACCAAGCCCGAACCCGCTCCCCTGCCCCCCACGCCCCCGGGCCGCTACCGCCACTACAAAGGGCAGGACTACGAGGTCCTGGGCGCCGTGCGCCACAGCGAGACCGAGGAGGTCCTGGTGCTGTACCGCCCGCTCTACAACAACACCGGCCTGTGGGTGCGGCCCCATGCCATGTTCTTCGAGCACCTGGAAGTCGACGGCCAGATGAAGCCCCGCTTCGTGCTGATTGGCGAATGAGCAGCCACCACCCGAGGGTGCCCTGGCGCCCGCGCGTCCTGATCGGACTGGGGCTGGGCGCGATGCTGGCCGTGCTGTGGCCCACGCCACTGCCCCTGGTCACCCGCCTGCTGCTGGGCTGGAACGCCGGCGTCTGGACCTATGTGCTGCTGGTGCTGGTGATGATGGGCCGGGCGGATGCCCGCCAGCTGAAGCGCCGGGCCCTGGGCATGGGCGACGGCGTGCCGGTGATGCTGATGCTGGCCGTGGCAGGCGCCCTGGCCATCCTGGCCGCCCTGGTCACGGAAATGAGCCAGGTGCGCCACGGGGCCAATGTGGTGGCGGGCTGGCCCTATCTGCTGCTGGCGCTGTCCACGGTGGCAGGCACCTGGCTGCTGCTGCCCATCGAGTTCTCGCTGGCCTATTCGCAGCTCTACCACCGCGGTGGCACGGCACCGCACGGCCTTGAGTTCCCGGGCGAGAACAAGGACCTGGACTACTGGGACTTCCTGTACTTCTCCATCACCCTGGCCGCCACCTCGCAGACCTCGGACGTGGTGATCAGCTCGCGCCCCATGCGCCGCCTGGTGACCATCCAGGCCCTGCTGTCCTTCGTGTTCAACACGGGGGTGCTGGCCCTGTCCATCAATCTGCTGGCCAGCCTGGTGGCCTGAAGGCGCTGAAACCGCGGCTCAGCTGAAGGACTGGCTCTCGCCCGCGAGCTGGCGCACGCGCGCGCCCTCGACCGCGAGCTGCCCGCTGACGAACCAGCGCACGGCGGCCGGGTACATGCGGTGCTCCAGCTTGAGCACGCGAGCAGCCAGGGCGGCGGCGTCGTCGCCGTCCAGCACCGGCACCACGGCCTGGGCGACCATGGGTCCGTGGTCCAGCTCGGCGGTCACGAAATGCACGGTGGCCCCGGCGAAGCGGCAGCCCGCCTCGATGGCACGCTCATGTGTGTGCAGGCCCGGGAAGGCCGGCAGCAGCGAGGGGTGGACATTGAGCATGCGCCCCTCGTAATGCCGGGTGAAGGCGGGCGTGAGGATGCGCATGAATCCGGCCAGCACGACCAGGTCCGGCATGAAGCCGTCGATGACCCGGGCCAGCTCGGCATCGAAGGACTCCCGATCGGGGAAGGCCTTGTGGTCCACCACGGCGGTGGCCACACCCTGCGCAGCCGCGAACTGCAGGCCGGCGGCGTCCGGGCGGTTGCTGATCACGGCGGCAATGCGGGCCGGCCAGCCTTCGGCGGCACAGGCCTTGACCATGGCCTCCATGTTGGAGCCCCGGCCGCTGATCAGGATCACGATGTTCTTCATGGGGCGCAAGTGTAGCCAGCGCCCGCCACTCGACTCGCCTTGCCTCGCCTTGACTCCCGTCATGCGCCGGGCTGACTCCCTACAATCACCGGCTTCTTCCTGGCGTCCGCATTCCGGCGGAACGCCCCGCACCGGCCCTTCCATCACATGAGCGACACCCCCACCCTGCCCCGCCAGCGCGTGCTCTCCGGCATGCGCCCCACCGGCGCCCTGCACCTGGGCCACTACCACGGCGCGCTCAAGAATTGGGTGCGGCTGCAGCAGGCCTATGACTGCTTCTTCTTCGTGGCCGACTGGCATGCCCTGACCACGCACTACCAGGACAAGTCCATCGTCGAGCGCAACGTCTACGACATGGTGGTGGACTGGCTGGCTGCCGGCCTGGACCCCGAGCAATGCACGCTCTTCATCCAGAGCCGCATGCCCGAGCACGCCGAGCTCTTCACCCTGCTGGCCATGAGCACGCCACACAGCTGGCTGGAGCGCATGCCCAGCTACAAGGACCAGGTGGAGAAGAACCGCGAGCTGGCCACCTACGGCTTCCTGGGCTACCCGCTGCTGCAGGCGGCCGACATCCTCATCTACAAGGCCGCCTTCGTGCCCGTGGGCGAGGATCAGGCCGCGCATGTGGAGGTCACCCGCGAGGTGGCCCGCCGCTTCAACCACCTCTACTGCGCCGAGGCGCCCATCCTGCCCGAGCCCCAGGCCCTGCTGACCGAGACCTCGCGCCTGACCGGCCTGGACGGGCAGAAGATGAGCAAGAGCTACGGCAATGCCATCGCCATGCGCGAGGCGCCCGAGGTGGTGGAGGACAAGATTCGCAAGATGCCCACCGACCCGCAACGCGTGCGCCGCGGCGACCCGGGCGAGCCCACGCGCTGCCCGGTCTGGGAGTTCCACAAGCTCTACTCCGACAGCGACACCCGCGCCTGGGCCGAGCAGGGCTGCCGCAGCGCCGGCATCGGCTGTCTGGACTGCAAGCAGCCCGTCATCGAGGCCATCCAGAAGGAACAGGCGACCTGGCGCGAACGGGCCGACGAGTACCTGGCCAATCCCAAGCAGGTGCACTGGATCGTGGAGGTCGGCACCGAGCGGGCCCGCGCCGTGGCCCGCAAGACCCTCAAGGAAGTGCGCCAGGCCATGGGCCTCGCCTACTGACCGCAACGAAGAGAATCGCCCGCTGCAGTCCATGGCCGGCATCCACATCACCGACATCGAGGCCGCCATCAACTGGTGGCGCCAGCGCGAGCCCGGCGACGGGCTCAGCGCCTGCCCGCCCGTCCAGGCCCTGGCCGAGGTCTACGCCCTGCTCGTCTACCACCGCGACAGCGAGTGCGACGAAGACACCCTGCCCGCCGCCGCCCGCGAGGCCTGGCTGCGCTGGTACGACAGCACGCCGGACGCCCCCTGCATCGCCATCTGCTCGACCAGCCAGGGCGACGAGCTGTGCAAGGGCTGCGGTCGCACCTTCGACGAGGTCCAGAACTGGCCGGTGATGACGCCGGCCGAGAAGCGCGTCACCTGGCGCCGCATCACCCTGGAAGGCACGGCCTGGCGCTTCAACCGCTATGCCGAGCGAGCCCTGGAGCGCAAGCGCGGCGAAGGCGAGGCGCCGTGAAGGCGGCCCTGGGCCGGCGGCGCCACGGCAGCCTCAGTCGCATCCTGCCCCTGGCGTGGCCGGTCTTCATCGGCCAGCTGGCGGTGCTGGCCTACTCGACCATCGACACCCTCCTGGTGGCCCGCTACGCCGCCCTGGACCTGGCCGCGCTGGCCGTGGGCAACGCCATGTACACCAGCGTGTTCGTGGGCCTGATGGGCGTGATCCTGGCCGTCTCGCCCGTTGCCGCGCAGCGCTTCGGCGCGCAGGACCACGAGGGCGTGGGCGACTGCCTGCACCAGGCCGCCTGGCTGGCGCTGGCGCTGACGCTCATCGGCGAGCTGATTCTGCTCTTCCCCGACCCGCTGCTGGCGCTGGCCCGTCCCGAGCCGGCCGTCGAGGCCATCGTGCGGCGCCACCTGCATTTCCTCGGCCTGGCGCTGCCGGCGGCCCTGCTGTTCACGGCCTACCGCGGCTTCAATACGGCCGTGTCACGGCCCAAGGCGGTGATGGCGCTGCAGGTGGGTGGCCTGGCGATGAAGCTGCCGCTGAGCGCGGCCCTGATCCACGGCCTGCCCGCGCTGGGCCTGAGCCCCATGGGCGCGCCGGGGGGCGCGCTGGCCACGGCCCTGGTGGTGTGGTCCCAGCTGCTCGTGGGCCTGTGGGTGCTGCGGCACGACCCGCACTACGCACCCTTCGGTCTGCAGCGGGGCGGCTTGCACCCACCGCGCCCGGCCCTCATCGGGCGCCTGCTGAGACTGGGCCTGCCCATGGGCGCCTCCATCCTGATCGAGGTGACCGGCTTCACCTTCATGGCCCTCTTCATCTCGCGCCTGGGTGCCACCTCGGTGGCCGGGCACCAGCTGGCGGCCAATCTCGTGGCCATGATGTTCATGCTGCCCATGGCCCTGGGCAACGCCACCGGCGCGCTGGTGGGCCAGCGCATCGGCGCGCGCGACTTCGCCGATGCCCGCCGCCTGGGCTGGCACGGCCTGGAGATCGCGCTGGCCTTCGCGCTGCTGATGGGCGGGCTGGTCTTCCTGCTGCGGCGCCAGGTGCTGTCGCTGTACACGCCCGACCCGCTGATCCTGGCCGCGGCCCTGCCCCTGCTGCTGTGGGTCTGGCTCTTCCATGTGGGTGACGCCTGCCAGGCCATCGCGGCCTCGGTGCTGCGCGCGCACCACGTGGCTTTGGCGCCCATGCTGGTCTATGCCGTGGCCATCTGGGGCCTGGGCCTGGGCGGGGGCTACTGGCTGGCCTTCGCGCCGCCGGCCTGGCTGCCGGGCTTCTGCCGGGGTGCCAGCGGCTTCTGGCTGGCCGCCAGCCTGGGGCTGCTGATGTGCTCCGCAGGCCTGGTCGCCCTGATGGCGTGGGTGCATGGTCACGAAGCCCGGGAGTCCGGCGCGGCCGCCAGCACCGTGGCGTGAGCAGCGGGGTCAGGTCTTGCGCAGGGCGCGACCCGGCGGGATCACACCAGGCGGGGGTCAGGTCTTGAGGGGCAGGCTCAGCACGAAGATGCTGCCACCGCCATCGCGGGCCTCGCAGCGTACCGAGCCGCCGTGGCGCTGGGCGATCTGCTTGACCAGACTGAGGCCCAGGCCCACACCGCCAGTCTGCTCGGCGTGGCCGGGCAGGCGGTAGAAGGGCTCGAAGATGCGCTCGCGCAGGTCCTCGGGCACACCAGGGCCGCGATCGGCCACCTGCAGTTCCAGCAAGGTGCCGCGGTGCTTCATGGCCAGCTCCACGCTGCCGCCACCGTAGCGGCGGGCGTTCTCCAGGAGGTTGCGCAGGGCGCGGCGGATCAGACGCTCCTCGCCCAGCAGCTGCAGGCGCGAGTCCCGCTCGTCGCTCAGCAGCTCGGCGCCGCTGCGCGCGCACTCCTCGGCCGCCACGGCCAGCACGTCGACTGCGTCCTGGTGGATCTGCTGGCTGCCGCTGTCCAGGCGGCTGGCGAGCAGGACCTCCTCGACCAGGGCGTCCAGCTCGGCGATATTGGTCTGGATCTCCAGCTTGAGCTTGCGGCGCTGCGCCTCGCCGGCGTCCTCGAACATGGCAAAGGCCATCTTGAGGCGCGCCAGCGGCGAACGCAGCTCATGGCTGGCGTTGGCCAGCAGGCTCTGGTGCGAGCGCAGCAGGGTCTCGACGCGCCCCGCCGCCTCGTTGAAGCTGCGGGCCACGGCAGCGACTTCGTCGGTGCCGCTGTCATCGACGCGATGGCTCAGCTGCCCGTCGCCAAAGGTCTGCACGCCGGTCTTGAGGGCCTCGAGGCGACGCGTCAGCCGCCTCACGACGGGGAAGGCGCCGGCCGCGATGCCCACGAACAGCAGCACCAGCACGATGAGCAGGCCCTGGCCATGCAGCAGGCGGGGGCCCAGCAGGACCGGCCCGCCCCAGGGCGCCTCCTCGCGGCGCAGCAGGGCGGCCGACGGGGCGCGGTCCGGGCCGTCGCCGGCGGCGCGGCGCGCGTCCTGCCGTGCGTCCGCACGGCCTTCCGCCCGCCCCTCGGGGCGCAGGCCCGGAGGCCGTTGCATCCGGATGAAGGCGATGTGCCGGCCGTCGTCCAGCGTGATCTCGACCTGGCGCTGGCCCGGCACCTCCTCGCGGCGCTCGAAGAGCTCGGAGGCGCCGATGCGCTGGCCCTGGGCATCCTGCAGGGCCAGGGCCATGCGCAGGCGCTGGCCCCACTCCTCGATCGCGCGGGCCTGGAGCTCGCGCGGCGCGTCCGCGGGCGGCAGGGCGCGCTGCAGCAGCACGGCCATGGCCTGCCAGCGTTCGCCGGCGGCCACCTCGGCATTGCCGCGCTCCTGTTCGATCTGGCGCTGGAACAGCCAGCCCGCCCCCAGGGCGAAGGCCGCCAGCACCACGATGACGGTGAGATAGATGCGCCAGTAGAGCGACTTCACGCGTGGCCTTCGGCGTCCTGCTTGCGCGCGAACACATAGCCGGCCCCGCGCACCGTCAGCACGCGGCGCGGCGTCTTGGGATCGTCCTCGATGACGGCGCGGATGCGCGAGATGTGCACGTCGATGGAACGGTCAAAAGCCTCCAGCGGATGGCCCTTCAGCGAGTCCATGATCTGGTCCCGCGAAAGCACCCGGCCGGGGCTCTGCGCCAGCACGACCAGCAGGTCGAACTGGTGGCTGGTGAGGTCGCAGGGCTTGCCGTCCAGGCGGGCCATGCGGGCCGCGAGGTCGATCTCCAGGCGGCCGAAGCGCAGCACCTCCACGCCCTGCATGTCGGGCTCGGCACGGCGCAGCAGGGCCTTGACCCGCGCCTGCAGCTCGCGGGGCTCGAAGGGCTTGGGCAGGTAGTCGTCCGCGCCCAGCTCCAGGCCCAGGATGCGATCCATGGGCTCGCCACGCGCCGAGAGCATCAGCACCGGCAGGCGCTTCATGCGGGCATCGCGACGCAGCTCGCGGCAGAAGTCCAGGCCGTCGCCGTCGGGCAGCATGATGTCCAGCACGGCGAGGTCGTAGACGCCCTGCTCCAGCTTCTGCCGCGCCGACCCCAGGCTCGGGGCCACGTCGATCTCGAAACCGGCCGCCTGGAGGTAGTCGCCCACCATGTCGGTGAGGCGGGCATCGTCGTCGATCAGCAGCAGTCTGGAATTCATGGAAGGCAGATGGCTGGCGCAGCGGGCGCGGGCCGAGGTCCGGTCGCCCTGGGTCATGGAGGGGGTGTAAGCCTGAAGCATAAGCGCAGTCCTCGGCACAAGGGGATCACTGGCCGCTGCGCGACTTCAGGTGCTCGGCCATGCGGGCCTGGCGCTGCTTGAGCTTGGCTGCCAGCTTGGCGCGCTGCTCGGGCGTCAGCACGCGGGCGACGTCGATCATGGCCTGGCTCATGCGCCTGGAGACCTGCTCATGCACCGCGCTGCCCTTCTGGCGCAGGGCCTCGATGGCCGCGGCGTCCACATTGGTCGCGCTGAACAGGGTCAGGCCTTGCTCGTGCAGGCTGCGCAGGGTCTCGTGCTGGGTCTTGAGCTCGCCACGGGCGGCGTCCATGATGGACTTGATCTGGGCGCGCTGGGCGTCGGTGGCGTCCACCAGGTCCAGCATGTGTTCGACATGGCCGCCCATCAGGCCGCCTGCCATGGCGCCCATGCCTGGGCCGCCCATGCCCGGATGGCGCTGGGCCTGGGCGGCACCGGTGACCAGGGCCAGGGCCATGGCGGCGGCGGGAATCAGGTGCTTCATCTTGAGGCTTCGCATACAGACACTCCGTGCTTGGGTTGGTGACTCCAGTGTCTGCAGGGCCGGTAAGGCCCCCATGCCGAGGGCGTGAAGAAGCGTAAAGAAAGCAGGCGCCGGGTGTCGCTCGGCCCGGACGCGGAAACGAAAAGAGGTCCGCGACGGGACCTCTTCTGCGCACGGCGGGCCGGGGCACACCCGGCCGGGACCGATCTCAGCGGATGGGCTTGAAGCGCACGCGCTTCGGGCGCGCGCCTTCCTCGCCCAGGCGCTTCTTCTTGTCGGCTTCGTACTCGTGGAAGTTGCCGTCGAAGAAGAACCACTGCGAATCGCCCTCGCAGGCCAGGATGTGCGTGCAGATGCGGTCCAGGAACCAGCGATCGTGAGAGATCACCATGGCCGAGCCACCGAACTCCAGCAGGGCCTCTTCCAGGGCGCGCAGGGTTTCGACGTCCAGGTCATTGGAGGGTTCGTCAAGCATCAGCACATTGCCACCCTGGGCCAGGGTCTTGGCCAGGTGCAGGCGGCCGCGCTCACCACCGGAGAGCTGGCCGACCATCTTCTGCTGGTCATTGCCCTTGAAGTTGAAGCGGCCGATGTAGGCGCGGCTGGGCATCACGAACTTGCCGACCACGATGTTGTCCAGGCCGCCGGAGACGTCTTCCCAGACGGTCTTGTTGGCGTCCAGGCTCTGGCGGCTCTGGTCCACGAAGGCCAGCTTGGCCGTCTTGCCGATCTTGACCGTGCCCGAGTCCGGCTGCTCCACGCCCTGGATCATGCGGAACAGCGTGGACTTGCCGGCGCCGTTGGGGCCGATGATGCCGACGATGGCGCCGGGCGGGACCTTGAAGCTGAGGTTGTCGATCAGCACGCGGTCGCCGAAGGACTTGGTGACGTTCTCGAACTCGATCACTTCATTGCCCAGGCGCTCGGCCACGGGGATGAAGATCTCGTTGGTCTCGTTGCGCTTCTGGTATTCGACGTCGCTCAGTTCCTCGAAGCGGGCCAGACGCGCCTTGCTCTTGGCCTGGCGGCCCTTGGCGTTGGAGCGCACCCACTTCAGTTCTTCCTTCATGGCCTTGGAGCGGGCGTCTTCCGACTTCTGCTCCTGCTCCAGGCGGCGTTCCTTCTGGTCCAGCCAGTCGGAGTAGTTGCCCTTCCAGGGGATGCCGTGACCGCGGTCGAGTTCGAGGATCCACTCGGCGGCGTTGTCCAGGAAGTAGCGATCGTGGGTGATGGCCACCACGGTGCCGGGGAAGCGCTGCAGGAACTGCTCCAGCCACTCCACGCTTTCCGCGTCCAAGTGGTTGGTGGGTTCGTCCAGCAGCAGCATGTCGGGCTTGGACAGCAGCAGGCGGCACAGGGCCACGCGGCGCTTCTCGCCACCGGACAGCACGCCGATGTTGGCATCCCAGGGCGGCAGGTTCAGGGCGTCGGCGGCCAGTTCCAGCTGCAGGTCGGTGTTCTCGGAACCGGCGGCGGCGATGATGGCCTCCAGCTCGCCCTGCTCGGCGGCCAGGGCGTCGAAGTCGGCGTCCGGCTCGGCGTAGGCGGCATAGACCTCGTCCAGGCGCTTCTTGGCGGCCAGCACGCCGCCGATGCCTTCCTCGACCGCCTCACGCACGGTCTGGTCCGGGTTCAGCTTGGGCTCCTGCTCCAGATAGCCGATCTTGATGCCGGGCATGGGCACGGCTTCGCCCTCGATTTCCTTGTCGACGCCGGCCATGATCTTCAGCAGCGTGGACTTGCCCGAGCCGTTCAGACCCAGCACGCCGATCTTGGCACCGGGGAAGAAGGACAGGGAGATGTCCTTCAGGATGTGGCGCTTGGGGGGAACCGTCTTGTTGACACGGTTCATCGAGAAAACATATTGGGCCATGGCTTACTCAGGGTTGAGTGCAGGTGGAAGATGCGGAATTCGGGCCGCAGCGGCCTTGCCCGGAGGCAGGCGGCCGCAGCGGCAGGGGCTGGCGAACCAGCGCGGTGGCCTCACGCGGAAGAACCGCGGCAAACAGCGGTGGCCCGGGACCGAGCGCCCTCGTGGCACGCATCGCCCGGCCCGCGGCTCACCCAGGCCAAACCGCTATTGTCGCAGCTTCCGGACCCGCTCCATCCAGCCCGGTGCAAAGGGCGCGGGCATGCCGCCGCAGGGCCGGTCCGATCCGTCAAGCGCCCGGGCACACGATATCCCCCCCAGCCGACCGGCGCCCGACCTATAATGGCCCCCGACGCTACGGCTCACAGTCTTGCCGTGGCGTCATTTTTTTTTGAGCTCAAGCACCCGCCCCGCCCGGCCCGAAGACTGGCGTCGCACACAATGCGGCGCGGCCAGGCATAGAGCGGCTGGCGTGCGAATCCCGCAGTCGATGAGTTTTGATTCCCTGGGCCTGGCCGAGCCCCTCCTGAAGGCCATTGCCGACGCCGGCTACTCCACTCCCACCCCCATTCAGAGCCAAGCCATCCCGGCCGTCCTGCAGGGCGGTGACCTCATGGCGGGAGCACAGACCGGCACCGGCAAGACCGCAGGCTTCACCCTGCCCTTGCTGCACCGCCTGGCTGCCCAGAAGCCGGTCCGCGACGCTCGCGGCCGCATCGTCATCCGTGCCCTGGTCCTGACGCCCACGCGAGAGCTGGCGGCCCAGGTCGAAGAAAGCGTGCGCCTGTACGGCAAGTACCTGCCCCTGACCTCCATGGTGATGTTCGGTGGCGTGGGCATGCAGCCGCAGATCGACCGCCTGCGCAAGGGCGTGGACATCCTCGTGGCCACCCCTGGCCGCCTGCTGGACCACGCGCAGCAGGGCACCCTGGACCTGTCCCATGTGCAGATCCTGGTGCTGGACGAAGCCGACCGCATGCTGGACATGGGCTTCATCCATGACATCAAGAAGGTGCTGGCCCTGCTGCCGCAGAAGAAGCAGAGCCTGCTCTTCTCGGCCACCTTCAGCGACGACATCAAGGCCCTGGCCGACCGCCTGCTGAACCAGCCGGCGCTGATCGAGGTCGCGCGTCGCAACCAGACCAACGAGTCCATCGCCCAGAAGATCCATCCGGTCGACCGCGACAAGAAGAAGGAACTGCTGGCCCACCTGATCCGTCAGGGCGACTGGCACCAGGTCCTGGTCTTCACGCGCATGAAGCACGGCGCCAACCGCCTGGCCGAGTACCTGAACAAGGAAGACATCTCGGCCATGGCCATCCATGGCAACAAGAGCCAGGGCGCGCGCACCAAGGCGCTGTCCGAGTTCAAGGCCGGCACGCTGCAGGTGCTGGTGGCGACCGACATCGCCGCCCGCGGCATCGACATCGACCAGCTGCCCCACGTCGTCAACTACGAGCTGCCCAACGTCCCCGAGGACTATGTGCACCGCATCGGCCGCACCGGCCGTGCCGGCGCCAAGGGCGAGGCCGTGAGCCTGGTCTGCGTGGACGAGAACGGCTTCCTGCGTGACATCGAGAAGCTGATCAAGCGCGAAGTCCCCCGCGAGATCGTGCCCGGCTTCGAGCCCGATCCGAATGCCAAGGCCGAGCCCATCGTGCTGGGCCGCATGGTGCTCAACGGTGGCCTGGGCGGCGGTGCCGGCCGAGGTGGCCGCAGCGGCGGCGGTGGTGGCGGTGGCCGCGGCGGCCGTCCCTCGCAGCCCCGTGGCGACGCGCCCCGCAGCGAAGGCCGTGGTGGTGACCGCCCTCGCCAGGAAGCCGGGCGCAGCCAGGCGCCGGCACGCCGCGACAGTGCGCCGGCCCAGGGCCGTGGCAATGGCGGCGCCCGCAACGACGCGCCGCGAGGCGGCCAGGGCCAGCGCTCCGGCGGCGGCCAGGCTCGACAGGGCAATGGCGGCGCCCGCCTGACCAGCCCCAAGCGCTGATCGCCCCAGCCTCCCCCGACAAAGCCCGGCACCGCCGGGCTTTTTTGCATCTGCAGTGCAACTGGACGCCACTTGACCCATCTCAAGCCGCGCGCCGCCGGCCGGCCGCGCGGCTGGTCCACAATGGCCCGGCCACCAGCTGCCTGTGGAGAGACGCATGAAAGTGACCTTCCTGGGTGCCGCCGACGCCGTGACCGGCTCGCGCCACCTCATCGACACCGGTGACCGCCGCCTGCTGCTGGACTGCGGTCTCTTCCAAGGCTACAAGGCGCTGCGCGAGCGCAACTGGGGCCCGCTGGGCGTGGCGCCGGCCAGCATCGACGCCGTGCTGCTGTCCCATGCCCACCTGGACCACAGCGGCTACATCCCGGCCCTGGTGCGCCAGGGCTTCCGGGGCCAGATCTTCTCGACGCCGGCCACCCGCAAGCTCTGCGAGGTGCTGCTCGCGGACAGCGCCCACCTGATGGAAGAAGACGCCCGCCGCGCCAACCGCACGGGCAGCACGCGCCATGCGAAGGCCCTGCCGCTGTACACGCTCAAGGACGCGCAGCGCGCCCTCTCGCATTTCGTCGGCCTGCCGCGGGACGGACGGCTGAAGCTGGGGGCCAACGAGATCCGCTTCACGCCCGCCGGCCACCTGCTGGGGGCCTCCTGCATCACGGTGCAGGGCGCGGGCCGGCGCCTGGTCTACTCGGGTGACCTGGGCCGCACCAAGGACCTCATGCTGCCCCCGCCCCAGCCCCTGGACGAGGCCGACGTGCTGCTGATCGAGTCCACCTACGGCGACCGCCGCCACCCGGCCGAGGACGTACAGGAGCGCCTGGGCCGCATCGTGCGCAGCACCATCGCGCGTGGCGGCAGCGTGCTGCTGCCCAGCTTTGCGGTTGGCCGCGCCCAGGCCCTGCTGCTGGTGCTGCAGCGCCTGCGGGCCGCCGGCGAGATCCCCGGTGATCTGCCGATCTTCCTGGACAGCCCCATGGCCCGCGAGGCCACCGAGATCACGCAGGAATACGGGCGCCTGCTGAAGATCTCGTCCGGCGAACTCGCGCACCTGTGCGAGGGCGTGCGCGTGGTCAGCAAGCCGCAGGAGTCGCTGAAGGTGGCGCAGGCCGTGGCGCGCCGTCCCGGTGTGGTGATCTCCGCCAGCGGCATGGCCACCGGTGGCCGGGTGCTCAACTACCTGCAGGTGATGGCGCCGCAGGCCCGCCACCACATCTGCTTCGCCGGCTTCCAGGTGGGGGGCACGCGCGGCGCCAAGATGATTGCCGGCGCGCGCGAGATCAAGATCCGCGGCGAGTACGTGCCGGTCAGCGCCGAGCTGAGCCACCTGGAAGGCTTCTCCGGCCATGCCGACAGCGAGGAGCTGATGGCCTGGCTGCGCCAGTTCCGCCGGCCGCCTTCACAGACCTTCGTGGTGCACGGCGAACCGCAGGCGGCTGATGCGCTGCGCAGCCGCATCCAGGACGAGCTGGGCTGGCAGGTGCGCGTGCCCCAGCATGGCGAAACCGTGGAAGTCTGAGCCAGCGCAGGGGCGGCGAAGGCCGGGCTGCGGCATACTGCGCCGCCCATGAAGACCCAGCCCATCCGTCCCGCCGAGGTCGATTTCTCCGATGCCGCGGCGCCCAGCGCGCCCGGCTTCGGCGATGTCTACCATGCCCGCGCCGGCGCCTTCGCACAGGCGCAGCACGTCTTCCTCAGCGGCAACGAGCTGCCGCAGCGCTGGCAGGGCCGCGCCCGTTTCGTGATCCTGGAAGCCGGCTTCGGCCTGGGCAACAACTTCCTGGCCACCTGGGCCGCCTGGCGTGCGGACCCGCAGCGCGCCGAGCGCCTGGTCTTCATCAGCGTCGAGAAACACCCGCTGCGCCACGCGGACCTGCAGCGCGCCCATGCCCACTCGCCCGAGCCCGTGCTCGCGGCGCAGCTGCTGGCCCAGTGGCCGCCTCTCACGCACAACCTGCATGTGCTCGATTTCGAGCAGGGCCGCGTGCGCCTCATGCTGTGCCTGGGCGAGGCGCGCGACTGGCTGGCCGAGATCGTCGCGGAGGTTGACGCCTTCTACCTGGACGGCTTCTCGCCCGCCCTCAACCCGGACATCTGGGACCCCTACCTGCTGCGCAGCCTGGGCCGACTGGCCGCCCCGGAGGCCACGGCCGCCACCTGGAGCGTGGCCCGGACGGTCCGGGAGGGCCTCGCCAGCGCCGGCTTCGAGGTCCGCAAGGCCGAGGGCTTTGCCAGCAAGGGGCAGATGAGCGTGGCCCGCTACCGGCCCCGCCATGCCGCACAAAGGCCAGCCGGCCGCCTGGCCCTGGCGCCGGGTGCGCGCACGGCCCTCGTGCTGGGCGCCGGCATCGCGGGCGCCGCCTGTGCCCATGCGCTGGCGGCCCAGGGGCTGGACGTGAGCCTGCTGGAGTCGCGCGAGGCGCCGGCGCTGTCGGGCTCCGGCAATCCCGGCGGGCTCTTCCATGGCACCCTCAACCCGGACGACGGCCTGCACGCCCGCTTCAACCGCGCCGCTGCGCTGCACACCGAGCGCCATGCCCGCGCACTGCGTGCCGGCGGCCAGCTGCCCTGGCTGCAGACGGGCCTGCTGCGCCTGGAGATGCAACGCGATCTCGCCACCTTGCAGGCCCAGATCGAGCGCCTGGGCCTGCCGCCCGACTATGTGCAGGCGCTCTCGCGGGAGCAGGCCTGCGAGCGGGCCGGCTGGCCGCTGTCTCCCGCGGTGACGGCCGTCTGGTTCTACCCCGGTGGCGGCGCCCTGCCCCCGCCGGGCATGGTGAAGGCCCTGATCGAGACGGCGGCCCGCCCCATCCAGCTGCGGACCGACTGCCGCGTGAGCCGGCTGCGCCGCAGCGCCGCAGGCTGGCAGTGCCTGGACGAGGCCGGCCGCGTGCTGGCCGAGGCCGAGTCCCTGGTGCTGGCCGCGGGCGCAGACAGCCTGGCCCTGCTGGCCACCCTCGACGCCGGTGGACCGGCCGCCCAGCTGCCACCGCTGAACGTGCAGCGCGGCCAGATCAGCCGGCTCAGCGCCGAGCAGCTGGCCCTGAGCGGCCTGCACACGCCCCGGCTGCCGCTGGCAGGTGCCGGCTACGCCCTGGGCCTGCCCGACGGCGGCCTGGTGTTCGGCGCCACGCACCAGGACGGCGACGCCGACCCCGAAATCCGGGACAGCGATCACCAGGACAACCTCGCGCAGCTGGCGCAGCTGAGCCCGCTGGCCCTGCCCCGGCCGGCCCTCGCGCAGGGCCGCGTGGGCTGGCGCCTGATCGCGCCGGACCGCCTGCCCCTGGTGGGCGGCCTGGCGGCATCCCCTGCGCAGGGCCGCATCGACCAGGTCCGCATGATCCCCCGCCTGCCGGGCCTGGCCCTGTGCACGGCCATGGCCTCGCGCGGGCTCAGCTGGGCCCTGCTCTGCGGCGAGCTGCTGGCCAGCCGGGTCACCGGCGCGCCGGCGCCGCTGGAGGCCAGCCTCGTCGACGCCCTGGATCCCCTGCGCTTCCTGCACCGGCAATCCCGACAAGGCTGATCACCCTCGGCCACGGGGCTGGACGGCATCGCGCGAGACGCTAAGCTGATACCAGCGAAGCGCCACCACCCGCACTGCCAGGAGTATCAGCACGTGCCCCACATGACCAGCGGCGCCAGGTCCGATCCGCAGGACGAGCCCACCTCCGACGGGCACATCACACCGGGCGCCGCCGAGCTCGCCCGGCTGCTCCATGGTCTGCGGCAGAGCCAGATCGAATGGCCCGCCGAACAGCTGCGAGACGACCTGCGCCTGGCCGGCACCTACCAGCCCAGCCCTGTGCAGGCGCTGGAGCTCGAGGCCTACGGCCTGCTCCAGGGCATCGGCCGCGAGCCCGCCTCCGCCCTGCAGCGGCTGCGCCGTGCCCGCGAACTCCAGCAGCTGGCCATGACCCTCAAGGCCCCCCTGGCCGAGGCCGCCGTCTGGCGGGTGATGCACACCCTGGAAAGCCTGCTGCAGATGTTCCCCGCCTCGCTGCACAGCGCCGGCATGGCCGCCAGCCTCTATCTGCAGGCTGGTGAGGAGGACATGGCGCAGCTGATGACGGTGCAGCGCAACAGCGTGCTCTTCCATGCCGAGATGTACGAGGAGCTGGGTGCCTCCTGCCGCCAGCTGCTGGAGGAAGGCACGCCCCTGCCGCCGGCCTTCAGGCACCGCATCCTCGGCGGTGCCGGTGCCGCCGGTGCGGCCTTCAGTCTGGGCATCCGCGCGCCTGACGACGAGACCTTCGAGCGCCATCTCGAGGACTCCATCCGCCTGCACCGCGAGGCCCTGGCCCTGGCCGAGGCCCATGGCCTGGACGCCCTGGCCTCGGTGAGCCTCACCAACATGGCCATCGTCGAGGCCACGCGCGGGCATGCCGCGCTGAGCCGCGCACTGATGGAGGAGGTCCAGCGCCGCCCCGAGGTCGACCCCATGCGCCCGGGCTGGAAGGAATGGCAGCGCTACTGCACCGTGCTGGTCCGCGCCCAGCAGGACGAGGCCGGCTGGCAGGCCCTGATGGACACCGCGCGCGACTACATGGGACAGGGCCTGAACCGCGTGCCGGTGCGCGATGCCTGCCTCTACGCCGTCAAGCGCCTGGGCCGCCGCTGCGGCCGCATGGGCGATGCGCTGTGGGCCAGCGAGCGCCTCAACGAGCTGCAACAGGCCTCCTACCGCAAGCTGGCTCACACGCTGAGCGACACGGTGGATGCCGTGCTGGAGCGGCCCCATCTGATGCACGAACGCGCGACCCTGGCTCAGCGCGGCTCCGACCTCGAGAACTCGCTGGCCCAGCGCAATGCCGAACTCTCCGACACGCTGGCGCGGCTGCAGGCCGAGATCGCCATCCGCCAGGCCACGGAGGTCGCCCTGCAGAAGGCCCACGACGAGCTGGAAGCGCAGGTCCGCCAGCGCAGCGCCCAGCTGGAGCAGGCCATGCGCACGCTGATGCAGCATGAGAAGCAGCTGGCCCTTTCGCGCATGGTGGCGGGCATGGCGCACGAGATGAACACGCCGCTGGACAACGCCCGCATGGGGGCCTCCCTGATCGGCGAGCGGGCCCGGCAGCTGCGCCTGCGCCTGGCCGGGCAGACCCTCAGGCGCAGCGAGCTGGACGACCTGCTGGTCCAGCTGGACGGCGGCAGCGACCTCATCGACCGGGGGCTGGCCCGGGTCGCGCAGCTGGTGCAGCGCTTCAAGACGCTAGGCCTCAGCGACGAGCTGCAGGAACGCAGCGAGATGGACCTCTGCGCGCTGATCCGCCAGAGCGCCTCCAGCTGGCGCCAGGCCCTGCTGGAGGCCGGCGTGGAGCTCCGCCTGGACCTGCCGGGGCGCTGCCTCTACCGCGGCTATCCGCAGGACATCCAGCAGGTGCTGCAGCAGCTGCTGGAGAACAGCCTCATCCACGGCTTTCGCGATGGCAGGCAGGGCACGATCTGGATCGACCTGTCGGTCGAAGGTCTCGAGGAAACAACGCTGGCCACGGCCGGTGCGCAGGCCCGCGGGGAGCCGCCTGCTGTGCCCACCGTGCAGATCTGCTGGCGTGACGACGGCGTGGGCATCGCGGGCGAGCACCTGCCCCGCGTGCTGGAGCCCTTCTACACCACACAGATGGGACGCACGGGCGTGGGCCTGGGCCTCACCAGCGTGCACAAGCTCGTGGTGGAGCGCATGTCCGGGGAGCTCACACTGCAGAGCCAGCCGGGCCAGGGCACCCTGGTGCGCATGCGCCTACCCATGCCTTTTCAAGAAGTCTGACTTCTTCCGGCAGGAAGGCGCACCTATGACATTCGTCATGGCCACGCAAGAGGGGA
The DNA here is from genome assembly GCF_027257975.1 of Pelomonas sp. BJYL3. Taxonomy (GTDB): domain Bacteria; phylum Pseudomonadota; class Gammaproteobacteria; order Burkholderiales; family Burkholderiaceae_C; genus Roseateles_B; species Roseateles_B flavus. Next base: position 360,489 of record NZ_JANZKX010000007.1, on the reverse strand, counting down.
GCTACACCGAGAGGGATTTTGAGGAGCGCACAAAAGGGCGATTTGCAGCAAATTTGCGCCGTGCCCCGAGACAGTGACTCGGCCAGCCATTCAAAACCACAAGGATCTGCGGATCCAGCGCAAGACGGAGTTCCCCATGAAGAAGTCAAGGTCCCTGAACAGCATCAGCATCGCCGTGGCCGCTCTGGCTGGCCTCACCCTGGCATCGGTGTCCGCCCAGGCGGATCCGCAGGGCCGTGCGCTGGGCCATGTGAAGCAGTTCGCCGGCACCAGCCTGCACGGCGAAGGCCATGAGTACAACGTGCGCGACATCATCACCGACGCCGATGGCACCGAGCACGTGCGTTTCGACCGCAGGGTCAACGGCCTGCGCGTGATCGGTGGCGATCTGGTGGTGCGCTCGGACCGCAATGGCGCCCTGCAGGCCATGCACATGACGCTCAAGCGCGATCCCAAGGTCGACATCAAGCCCGCCGTCTCGCTGGGCCAGGCCAAGCAGCTGGCCGTCGCCAAGCATGGCGGTGCCGACATGGGCGTCAAGCCCGAGCTGGTGATCTACGCCCGCGGCGACCAGCCCCGTCTGGCCTGGGATGTGCTGGTCGGCGGTGAAGCGTCCGACGGCACGCCCTTCGAGAAGCACGCCATCATCGACGCCCAGACCGGCGCCCACCTGGACATGTGGAATGACATCCACACCGCGGCCGCCACCGGCACCGGCAAGAGCCTCTACAGCGGCACCGTCACCCTGACGACCAACTCCATCACCGGTGGCTACGAGCTGCGCGATCCGGCTCGCGGCAGCACCTACACCACCAACATGAACAAGAAGACGGCCGGCAACGGCACGATCTTCACCGACACCGACAACGTCTGGGGCAGCAGCACCACCGCCGATCTGGCCTCGGCCGCCGTCGATGCCCAGTACGGCACCGCCGTGACCTGGGACTACTACAAGAACGTGCACGGCCGCAGCGGCATCGCCAACGACGGCAAGGGCGCCTTCAACCGCGTGCACTACGGCCGCAACTACGCCAATGCCTTCTGGTCCGACTCCTGCTTCTGCATGACCTACGGCGACGGCGACGGTACCAGCCTCAAGTCCCTGGTCTCCCTGGACGTGGCCGGCCATGAAATGACCCACGGCGTGACCAGCCGCACTGCCAACCTGACCTACTCCGGCGAATCCGGCGGCCTCAACGAAGCCACCTCGGACATCTTCGGCACGATGGTCGAGTTCTATGCCGCCAACGGCAGCGATGCCGGCGACTACCTGATCGGCGAGAAGGTCATGGTGAAGTCGGCCTTCCTGCGCAACATGATGAAGCCCAGCAGCGACGGCGCCTCCGCCGACTGCTGGTACAGCGGCGTGGGCAGCCTGGACGTGCACTACAGCTCGGGCGTGGCCAACCACTTCTACTTCATGCTCGCCGAGGGCACCAGCAGCAGCCTGGGCACCAGCCCCACCTGCAAGGCCGGCGACACCCGCGTCGCCACCGGCACGGGCAGCCTGACCGGCATCGGCCGCGACGCCGCCGCCAAGATCTGGTACCGCGCGCTGACCACCAAGATGACCTCCAGCACCAACTACGCCGGCGCCCGTGCCGCCACCATCGCCGCAGCCAACGAGCTGTATGGCGCTGGCAGCACCCAGGCCAATGCCGTGGCCGCTGCCTGGACGGCTGTCAACGTCAACTGATCGCGGCTGAGGAGGTTGCCTGCGGCGCCACGTGGCCCGCAGGCTCATCCAGCAGAAGAACGAAAGGGGCGACCGGTGGTCGCCCCTTTCGTCTCTGGCAGGTCTGAGGGAGGTCGGCGCCCGCCCCACCCGATCAGCGGCGCCAGCGCTCGCGGCCCTGGCGCCGCGCCTGACCCGACGGCAGCCAGACAGTGCCGTGCACCCAGTGCCGCAGCTTCAGGGCCTGCGCCTGCTGGAGGCCATCCAGGTAGTCCAGGCAGGCCGGCGCGCTGAGCCACCAGCGGCCGTCCCGCTGCTGGCACTGCTCGCCATGGACCTGCTGCAGGGGGCCCAGGCGGATGGGGTGCTCCAGCGCGCGCTCCAGGTCCGGCACCGCGATCCAGCGTTCGCCGGGCACCCACTCGGCCACCCGCATGGGCTTGCCGCGAAAGACATAGTGCTGGCCCTGCACGTCCGCCAGGGCCCGATGGCGGATGCCGGAGAAGAGCGCATGGACCAGGGCCATGAGCTCCGGAATGAAGAGGCGCACCGGCACCCAGGCCACGAGCGCCGCGCGCACCACGCGCCATTCGTCGTGGGCCTGCAGCACCCAGACCAGCGCCGCCGCGCTCACCAGCAGGCGCAGCAGCAGGCTGGCGGCGAACTGGTAGCGGCGGTGGTGCCGTTCCTCGAAGGCACGGCGGCCCAGCAGGTAGGCGATGGTGTCACGCACCGCCTCCATGGCGTCCTCAGGCGAAGGTGAGGGTCTTCACGCCGCTGGACGTGCCCAGCAGGCAGACGCCGGCCTTGTTGCGGGCGAAGACGCCCACGGTGACCACGCCGGGCCACTGGTTCACGTCGGCCTCGAAGGCGATGGGATCGCTGATGCTGAGGCCGCGCACGTCCAGGATGTGGCAGCTGTTGTCGGTCACCACGCCGGCGCGCAGCTGGGCATCCGCACCCATGGCGGCGAAGCGGCGGGCGATCTGGGCGGCGGCCATGGGGATCACCTCCACGGGCAGCGGGAACTTGCCCAGGGTGGGCACGAGCTTGGATTCATCGGCGATGCAGACGAAGGTCTCGGCCAGGTCCGCGACGATCTTCTCGCGGGTCAGCGCGGCACCGCCGCCCTTGACCATGTGGCCCTGCTGGTCGATCTCGTCAGCGCCGTCGATGTAGACCTTCAGCCCTTGCACCTCGCTGGCCTCCAGCACGGGGATGCCCAGCGCCTTCATGCGGTCGGTGGAACGCACCGAGCTGGAGACGGCGCCGGCGATCTTCTTGCCGCTGGCGGCGAGGGCGTCGATGAACTTGTCCACGGTCGAGCCCGTGCCCACGCCCACGATGGAGCCTTCCTCCACATAGGCCAGCGCAGCCTGGCCGACCAGGGCCTTGAGTTCGTCTTGGGTCATTGCAGTCTTTCTGAGGTTCTGAGAGGGTCAGGTCTTGCCTGGCAGGATGCGCAGGCTCAGGCCTGGCGCGCGCGGCGGGCCTTCACGGCGGCGGCAAGCTCGCGCAGCAGCGGCTCGGTCTGCACCCAGCCCAGGCAGGCGTCGGTGATGGAGACGCCGGGCTTGAGGTCGGCACGGGTCTGGCCCTCCAGCAGGTCCTGGCGGCCGGCCTGCAGGTGGGACTCGATCATCACGCCGGTGATGCGGGCGTCGCCGCCGGCGATCTGGCCCGCCACGTCATGGCCGACGTCGATCTGGCGCTCGAACTTCTTGCTGGAGTTGGCATGCGAGAAATCGATCATCACCTGCTCGCGCAGGCCTGCGCTCTTCAGCGCCTCGCAGGCGGCCTGCACGGAAGCGGCGTCGTAGTTGGGCGCCTTGCCGCCGCGCAGGATCAGGTGGCAGTCATCGTTGCCGCGGGTCTCGAAGATGGCGGCGGCGCCCATCTTGGTCATGCCCATGAAGGCGTGGCTGGCGCGCGCGGCCAGCACGGCATCGGCAGCGACCTTGACGCCGCCGTCCGTCGCGTTCTTGAAGCCCACGGGGCAGGACAGACCGGAGGCCAGCTGGCGGTGGCTCTGGCTCTCGGTCGTGCGGGCGCCGATGGCGCCCCAGGCGATGAGGTCGGAGATGTACTGCGGCGAGAGCAGGTCCAGGAACTCGGTGCCGGCAGGCAGGCCCAGGGCCGTCACGTCCAGCAGCAGCTGGCGGGCCAGGCGCAGGCCCTCGTTCATGTGGAAGCTGCCGTCCAGGCGCGGGTCGTTGATGTAGCCCTTCCACCCGACGGTGGTGCGCGGCTTCTCGAAGTAGACGCGCATGACGAGCAGCAGTTCGCCCTGCATCTCGTCGCGCGCCTTCTTGAGCAGGCGGGCGTAGTCCATGGCCTGGTCGTGATCATGGATGGAGCAGGGGCCGACCACCACCAGCAGGCGGTCGTCGCGGCCGTGCAGCACGTCGCTGATCTCGTGGCGGGCGCGCTCGACGAGGTTCAGGGCTTCGTCGGTGATGGGCAGCTCGTCCAGCAGCAGGGCGGGCGAGATGAGCGGGCGCACGGCGCCGATGCGGGTGTCATCGGTGCGGGTGGTGTCACGGGTGCTGTCGCGCGAGCCGATCTCGCGGTCGTTCTGGGGATGGTCGAGGGATTTCATGAGGGCTGGCCAGAGGCGGGATTGCGCTGATTATCTGCGAGGCCGGATGCGACAATCGCCCCACCCCTACAAGCTCATGCCGCCGGCTCATTTCCTGCCGGGGCGCCGCCCTGCCGCCATGTCCCTGATTCCCTACGCCCTGACCCGCCCCTTCCTCTTCGGCATGGACCCCGAGCATGCGCACGAGGTGACGCTGGGCTCCATCGCCCGCTTCCAGAACACGCCGCTGCAGTGCCTGTGGTCGCAGAGCCGGGTGAGCGATCCGGTGCAGCTGGCCGGCCTGCGCTTCCCCAACCGCGTGGGCCTGGCCGCAGGCCTGGACAAGAACGGCCGCTGCATCGACGGCCTGGGCGCCATGGGCTTCGGCTTCATCGAGGTGGGCACCGTCACGCCCAAGGGCCAGCCGGGCAATGACAAGCCGCGCATGTTCCGCCTGCCTGCCGCCAACGCCCTGATCAACCGCCTGGGCTTCAACAACGAAGGCCTGGACAGCTTCATCGCCAACGTGAAGCAGGCTCACAGCTTCAGGAAGGCCGGCGGCCTGCTGGGCCTGAACATCGGCAAGAACGCCGTCACGCCCATCGAGAACGCGGTGGACGACTACCTGATCGGTCTGGCCGGCGTCTACCCGCATGCCGACTACATCACCGTCAACATCTCCAGCCCCAACACCAAGAACCTGCGCGCCCTGCAGAGCGACGAGGCCCTGGACGCCCTGCTCTCCCGCCTGCAGGAACGCAAGCTGCAGCTGCAGGCCCAGCACGGGCGCGTGGTGCCCATGTTCCTGAAGATCGCGCCGGACCTGGACGAAGACCAGGTCGTGGTGATCGCCCGCACGCTGAAGGCCAATGGCATAGACGGCGTCATCGCCACCAACACCACCATCGGCCGCGAGGCCGTCCAGGGCCTGCCGCATGCCGAGGAGACGGGCGGCCTCTCCGGCCAGCCGGTCTTCGAACCCAGCAACCGCGTGATCCGACTGCTGCGTGCCGAGCTCGGCGCGGGCTACCCCATCATCGGCGCCGGCGGCGTGATGAGCGGCGAGCATGCGCGCGCCAAGCTGCAGGCCGGGGCCGACCTCGTGCAGGTCTACACGGGCCTCATCTACAAGGGCTCGGCCCTGGTGCCCGAGTGCGCCCGCGCGCTCAAGGGCTTCAAGGGCTGACGGCATGGGCGTCGAGATCGAGCGAAAGTTCCTCGTGCGGGGCGAGGGCTGGCGCCAGGGCGAAGGCCGCTACCTGTGCCAGGCCTACCTGAGCCGTGACCCGGCCCGCACCGTGCGCGTGCGCATCGACGGCCAGCAGGCCTTCCTGACGATCAAGGGGCTCACCGCGGGCGCCACGCGCGCCGAGTTCGAATACGCCATTCCCGTGGCGGACGCAAAGGCGCTGCTGGCCCTGGCCGACGGCCCCTGCATCGAGAAGTTCCGCCACCGCCTGCCGGCGGGTGGGCTGGTCTGGGAGATCGACGAATTCCTGGGCGCCAACGCGCCGCTGGTGGTCGCCGAGATCGAGTTGCCCAGCGAGGACCACCCCTTCGATCGCCCCGACTGGCTGGGCGAGGAGGTGACGCAGGACACGCGCTACTTCAACTCGGCCCTGGCCGCGCGGCCCTACTCGAGCTGGCAGGCATCGAGCGGCTGAGCCGGGCTGACCCGCTCCAGGTAGCGGGCCGCCTCGCCAAAGCTCTGCAGCTTGCGCTGGAGCCAGGACGGCATCGACGGCAGCGGGGCGAAGCCCAGGCGCTGCCAGAAGGGGGCGGAGTCCTGCACCGCGATCAGGCCCATGCGCGCCAGGCCCAGCGCATGCGCGCGCTGCTCGATCCGCGCGAGCAGCGCCTGGGCCAGCCCCCTGCCCCGCCCCTGCGGGCCGACGGCCACGTCATGCAGGTACAGCAGCGTGGGCCGCGAAGGGCAACGGTAGTCGCTGGCATGCAGGCCGGGCATGGTGTCGGCGCAGACGGGCAGGCTGATGGCATAGGCGCGCAAGGCACCTGAGGCGTCGAAGGCGCCCCAGCAGGTCTGCAGGGCAGCGGTCTCGCGCAGCTTGGAGGCGAAGGCCTCGTCGGGCTCGACGTAGTCCGGCCCGTAGCAATCGGCCTGCAAGCGCAGGACCGCGCAGAGATCGTCCACCCGCAGGGGCCGCAGAGAAAAGTCGGAAGGCATGGGAACGGGGGGAGCGCTCAGTGCAGGAAGCGGCTCCAGGGGTTGAGTGCCGGCGTGAACAGCGCGATGAAGGCGAGGATGTTCAGCGCCACCGTGCCCCAGAACACGCGCATGAACGCGGGCTTGCCGCGCTTGTGGGCGAGCAGCTGCTGAGCCAGCAGCGCACCGGGCCAGCCGCAGAAGAGGGCCAGCCCATGCAGGGTGGACTCGGCGACGCGCCACTGCCCCTTGCGGGCGGCGCGCTTGTCTCCGGCGTAGACGATGAAGGTGGCCAGGCTCAGCGCCATGTAGCTGCCCCATACCGCGTGAGGCATGGGCCAGGCCAGGTGCACGGCCAGCACGAGGGCGGCGAAGGCGGGGATCAGCATCAGGATGGCGCTGCCACGGGCCGCATCGGCCGAGGGCCGCGGCGCAGCCGCCCGTGCCGCGGGCTGCGGGCGCCGGGGCTGCAGGGCCTTGACCCGCTGGGCGCGGGCCTTGCCTTGCGGATCGCGCCCGGCCTCGTAGCTGAGCCGCTCGCCCACATAGGGCCGCCAGCTGCGCAGGCCGAAGGCGCGTGCATGCACGAAGAGCCGGCCCCCACCCGCATCGGGCGTGATGAAGCCATAACCCTTGGCATCGTCCCACTGCGTGAGCGTGCCCTGCTGACGAGATCCCATCGTGATCAGGAGACCAAAGAAAAAGGCCGGCGGCGTCTGGGACGCGCCGGCCTCATCTCACTCAGCGGCCAAAGCCGCCGCGGCGCGGGCCTTGCGGCGCCGGACGCTTGCCGGGGCCGCCGGCGCGGCGATCGTCGCCGAAGTCACGGCCGCCGCCTTCACGGTTGCCGTGGAAGGGCTTGTCGCCGAAGGCCGGCTTGCCACCGAAGGCAGGCTTGCCGCCGAAGCCGCGCTTCTCGCCGAAGGAGCCGCCGCGGTCGTCGCGGGGTGCGAAGCCGCGCTTGTCTCCGCCGAAGCCGGGGCGGTCACCGCCGCGGTCGCCGCCGCGATCAAAACCGCGGTCCTGGCCGCCGAAGCCGCGGTCCTGGCCATAGGGCTTGCGGTCGTCGAAACGACGGGCGTCCGGACGGAAGCCCTCGTCACGGCGCGGGGCGAAGCCTTCACGCGGAGCGAAGTCGCGCCCCTGCGCGCCTTGATCACGGCCGAAGGCCTTGCCGCCGTCGCGCGGAGCAAAGCCTTCACGCGGGGCAAAACCGTCGCGCGGCTGGAAGCCATCGCGTTGCTGGAAGCCGCCGCGGGGCTGGAAGCCCTCGCGCTGGAAGGGCTTGCTGCCGAAGCGCTTGTCGCCCTTCTGCGCCCAGCCCGGACGGTCGCCGCGCTCGAAGCCGCGCTCGCCGGCGGGGCGGGGCGGGAAGATGCGCGGCTCTTGCGTCTTGGGCTCCAGGCCCTCGATGTGCGTCACCGGGATCTGCTGGGTGGTGAAGTGCTGGATGCGGCGGATCATGGACACGTCGTCACGCAGGGCCAGCGTCACGGCCAGGCCCTGGCGGCCGGCGCGGCCGGTACGGCCGATGCGGTGCACATAGTCCTCCGCCTTCATCGGCAGGCCGTAGTTGATCACGTGGGTGATGCTGGGCACGTCGATGCCGCGGGCGGCGACGTCAGTGGCCACCAGCACGCGCACTTCGCGACGGCGCAGGGCCATCAGCGTGCGGTTGCGCTTGCCTTGCGGCATGGCGCCGTGCAGCGGGGCCACGGCATGGCCGATCTCGGCCAGGCGCTCGGCCAGCCAGTCGGCGTCACGCTGGGTGCTGGTGAAGACCACGGCCTGGTCCAGCTCGGGCTGGGCCAGGATGGACTCCAGCAGCTTGTCCTTGTGGATGGGGTTGTCCGCCCAGTGCAGGCGCTGCTCGATGTTCTCGTGGGTGTCGGTGTGCGAGGCGACGTCGATGCGCTGCGGGTCGCGCAGCAGCTCCTGGGCCAGGCGGCCGACGTGGCCGGCGAAGGTGGCGCTGTACATCACCGTCTGGCGGGTGGCCGGGGTGGCAGCGGCGACGGTGTTGATGTCGTCGATGAAGCCCATGTCCAGCATGCGGTCGGCCTCGTCCAGCACCAGCATCTCGACGTTCTCCAGCACGCACTTGCCCGAGGACAGGTGGTCCAGCAGGCGGCCGGGGGTGGCGATGAGGATGTCCAGCGGGCCCGTCAGCTGGCGGATCTGCAGGGCGTAGGGCATGCCGCCCAGCACGGTGGCGACCTTCAGGCCCTGCACATGGCGGCCGTAGGTCTGCGCGGCCTTGGAGACCTGCATGGCCAGCTCGCGGGTGGGCGCCAGGACCAGGACCTTGGGACCGTAGATCTTGCCCTTCTCGCGGCGCTTGGTGTTGTCACCACGCGCGGCCAGGATCTTCTCCAGCGCGGGCAGGATGAAGGAGGCGGTCTTGCCCGAGCCGGTGCGCGAGGAGACCATCAGGTCAGCGCCCTCGATGGCGGGCGGGATGGCCAGGGATTGCACCTCGGTGGCGTTCTCGTAGCCGGAATCCTTCACGGCACGCAGCAGGGCTTCGTTCAGGCCCAGATTTTCAAAGCTCATGATTTCTTTCTGCAAAGCCATGCCCGGCGTCTGCCTCGAAAAGGCAGGCGCAAGACATGCGACCGCAGCAGGCATAGTTGAAGCCGGTATGCCGCGGTCAAGGTCGAGTCGCTGGAAGACGATTCACGTCGTACACCGGGCGTGCAAGACCATCAGGGTCTGCCAAGCAGAGAAAGAGGCTTGAGCTCTGGAGCCGGTGCGGCGTCGGGGTCACAGTCAAAGCGACGGCATCGCCGCCGACCGTACCCGAGGGCGTCGGGCACCACGCTTGCATCGAAGTGATGAAGAGAGGCTGCCGGACAAGGTCAGAGGAGACGTACGAAACACTGCCCGGGCCCTGTACAACCCTGCTGCAGTGAGACCGCGATCATACCAGGGTTTTCACGGAATAGCCAAGCGCCCCGTCGGCCGCAGGGCAGACGGGGCGGTGGCAGCGTGATTTCCTGCCGTTCGGCACGGCCCCGCACGCCTCCAGGCGAGCAGGGTCGGCTCATCAGACGATCAGGCGGTTCTGAGCAGGTCCAGGGCCCGACCCACGGCAGCCATGAAGGCCGCAAGGTCGGTGCCAGCCAGGAAGGGGATGGCCCCGGCCTCGCCGTCCTGCAGGCCCGAAGGCAGGGAGGCCTCCTGTGCATGGGCCCCGAGCTGGGCGGGATCAAAGCCCGCCTCCAGCACCAGGGCCCAGGCCGGCACGCTGGCGCCCTCGGTGCTCAGGCGCTCCAGGCGCTCGCTCATCAGGGCCGGGTTCCAGCTGAGGTCGGCATGCACGAGCACGCTGCCGGGCTGGCGCAGGTCCAGGCCCGCGCAGGCGGCATCGGTGGCCAGCAGCACGCTGGCCTCGCCCTCGGCCCAGGCCTGCAGCTCCATGGCGCGCACCTCGGCGCTCTGGTGCTGGCGCAGATTGGCCAGCGGCAGGCCCAGCGCCTGCAGCGCCAGCGCCAGCGGACGCAGGGCCGCGTCATGCTGGGCGAAGACCACCACGCGTTCGGCGCGGCCCGGCACCAGGTCCGGCAGCAGGCGCACGAGCGCCGCGGCGCGGGCCTCGCCCATGCGCTCGGACTGCCCCTGGCGCAGGCGCAGCAGGGCCTGCTGCAGCTGCAGCTGCTCGCCGGCCGAGAGGCTGCCCAGGCGGGACCAGCGCTGGTGCAGGGCCTGCAGGGTCTGCACATCGGCCGCGTCCAGCGTCAGGCCGGCGCAGTCCTGGGCCGGCACGCGCACCCAGTGCGTCAGCAGCTGGGCCGGCAGGCCGGCGGCCAAGTCACGACGGCGACGGGCCAGCATCACGGCCTCCAGCAGCTCGCGCTGCTGGCGCTTGCCGGCGTCGGCGCCGAGGCGGCGCAGGCTGGCATAGGGGCCGCGGCGGGCCTCGTCGATCCAGGCCACCAGCGGGGTCAGCAGCGCGCTGCCCAGCAGCTCCCGGTGCGCCAGGAGGATCAGATGCGAGGCGCCCAGCTGGCGCAGGGCCGGCAGTGCGTCCCCCAAGGCGTCGATGGCATCGACGATCAGCAGCTCGCAGCCGGCCGCCGGCGCCAGGTCCGTCGGCGCGCTCAGCGTCCAGCCGGCCGGCCAGGCACCCAGCAGGCGAGCGACGTCCGCACGCCAGGCTTCATGCAGGCCCGCCGGGGCCACGATGGCCACGGTGCCGACGCCGAAGTGCGACTGCCACAGCTGCGCCGCAACGATGGCGGACGGGCGCTGGGGCAGCGGAGACTCATCCGCCAGGATGGCACGCCCCGCGCAGACGGCGAACAGCGCCGCCTCCCACTGCATCTCGGGCAGCGGCGTGCGGACCAGCGCGTGCAGGGCCGCCGAGGCCAGGCCCTGCTCGAAGGCCTGGGCCAGGCGTTCGACCCGATCGCCCGCATCGGCCGCCAGGGCCAACTGCTGCCAGACCTCGGCGCCCACGCGCAGTTCATGCCCTTCGGCCGCAGCGGCCTGCAGCAGCGCAGGCAAGACCTGACCCTCCAGCGGCGCGATGAAGCGGCCTTGCTCGTCCGCCCAATCCTCGGCCAGCTGGCGCAGGGCCTGGCTGGCCCCCTGGCCCAGGCGCCAGACCAGGCGGCGCTCCCAGCCGGCGCTGAGGCTCAGCTCGCTCCACGGCGTCTCGGGGCCCGCTGCCAGCCTGCCGGCCTGCCCCTCACGGGCGGCGGACAGCTGCTCGATCAGCCACTGGCCATGGGCGCAGGCGCCCTCCTCGCTGTCCTGGAACTCCGCGCAGTCGCAGCGGTAGTGGCCGACGCCACCCTGCAGGTCCAGCGCAGCCAGCGGGGTGCCGTCGGCATCCTGGACGGCATAACTGCCGAACAGGCCCGGCTGCGGCTTGTGCCACTGCCAGCCGGGGCCCTGGGGCGCCACGGTGTCTTCGATGCCGGGCTCGGCGATGTCAGCCTCGTCGGCCTCGATCACCGGCGCCTTCTTGGAGGGCCGGGTCTTGCGGGCCGGCTTGACGGCCTCGACCACCTCTGGCGTCTCGGCAGCCGCCACCGCGGCGGCCTTGCCGCGCTTGCGGGCAGCGGGCGCGGCGGGCTCTTCCAGCGCAGCCGCAACCTCGGCGACCAGCGCCGCCACCGGCGCTGCGACGGCCGGTGCGCTGCCCTTGCGGGTCTTGCGGACGGGCTGGACGGCCTCGGTTGCCGGCGCTTCAGTCACGTCAGGCACTTCAGGCTCGACGCTCTTGCGGCTGCGTGCCGGCCGGCTGCTCCGGGCTTCAACCGCCGCCTCAGGCGCCGCCGCCTTCTTGCGGCTGGTCTTGGCCGCCGGGGCGACCGCCGTCTTTTCAACGGCGGGCTCGGCCGCCATCACGGCTGCCTTCACTGCCGTCCTGACCGTCTTCTTGACCGCCTTGGCAGGTGCTTTCTCAGCGGCCTTGGCGGCCGTCTTGGTGGCCGTCTTGGTGGTGGCCTTGGTGGTGGCCTTGGTGGCCGTCTTGGCCGCCACCTTGCCCGGCGCCTTCACCGCGGATGCCTCGGCAGCCTTGGCCGCGGCCTTCTTCACGACGGCGGGCTTGCTCACTGCCTTCTTGGCAGCGACCTTCTTCACCGCCGGCGCTTCGGCGGCTGCCGCCTTGGCGGCGGGGCGCTTTGTGGCCACAGGCTTGGCGGCCACGGCCTTGACAGCCTTCGCTGCCTTGGCTGGCTTCTCGGCCGTCACCGCCTTGGCGGTCTTTGCCGCCGGCTTCTTCTTGGCTGCCACCGGTTCGGCGGCGGCTTCTGGGGCGGCCTTGCGCCGCGGGGTCTTGCTAGTTGCCATGGGATGGGGACGGGACAGGCCTCGAGGGCCGCCCCGATGAATTCAGGGTTCGGAAATCAGCACTGCAGGGCACCAACCCCGCAGGCTGTTGAAAAAGGCCAGTCCCTGGGCACGCGCCAGGTCTGACTTGAGCAGCCGTGCTTCCTGCAGCTGCCCGCGGGCCAGCATGGCTTCGCGCAGCACGCCGGGCAGCAGCCCGGCGGCCAGGCGCGGCGTCAGCCAGCGGCCCTCGATCTGGAGTGCGATATTGCCGAAGCTGCACTCCGTCAGTTCCTCGTCTTCGTTCCACAGCAGCACATCGAAGGCTGCTGCTGTCTTGTCCTGTGCGAAGGCCTCGTAGTGGGCCCGTCGTGTGGTCTTGTGCTGCAGATACTCGGCCAGCGGCCCTCGCGTAGGCAGGGGTCGGCGGGCCAGTTCCAGCGGCACCGGGGTTGGAGTATCGCCCAAGGGCTGGAGGCCCAGTTGCAACTGCCCGTCACGGGGCAGCGTCAGCCGCACACGCCAGCAGCCCTCGGGCTGCCGCGCGGCCAGCTCGGCCAGGGCCTGGCGCACCTCGGCCAGCCTGCAGCGCAGGCCGAAGTGATGCGCCGTGCGCTGCAGGCGCGCCAGGTGCAGCTCCAGGTGAGTGACGGTGCCGGCCTCCAGGCGCAGGGTCTCCAGGGCCTCGATGGGCGCCTCAGCACGCAGCAGGAAGCGGGTCTTGGCCCGCCACTCGGCCAGCTCGGCAGCAGGTTCGGAATCCAGGGTGATGCCGCTGCCGATGCCGCACTGCAGGCCCGCCCTGCCCGCTTCCACGGTTCGGATCGGCACATTGAAGGTGGCCACGCCACCCGGCTGGATCAGGCCCAGGGCACCGCAGTACCAGCCCCGCGCCTCGGGCTCGAGGTCCCGGATGACCTGCATGGCGCGGATCTTGGGCGCCCCGGTGACCGAGCCGCAGGGGAACAGCGCCCGGAAGACGTCCAGCAGGCGCACGCTGGCCCGGGTGACGGCGCTGACGCTGGACACCATCTGCCAGACCGTGGGCAAGGCGATCAGCTCGAACAGCCTCGGCACGCGCACGCTGCCGACCTGGGCCACGCGGCTGATGTCATTGCGCAGCAGGTCCACGATCATCAGGTTCTCGGCGCGCTCCTTGGGGCTGGTGCGCAGGTGGGCCTGCGCGGCCTCATCCTCGACCACGTCGGCGCCGCGCGGCGCCGTGCCCTTCATGGGCTGGGCCGAGAGCAGCCAGCTGCGCGTGCCGTCCGGCGCCTCGGGCACGGGGCGCCAGTCGAAGAAGAGTTCGGGGGACACGCTGGCCGCGCCCGCCTCGCGCAGGAACAGCGCGAAGCCCCCCGGCTGGGCGGCGTGCAGGGCCAGGAAGAGCGCCGCCAGGTCCGGGGCCGTGCCCTGCGGGCGCAGGCGCGTGGTGAGGTTGACCTGGTAGCAGTCGCCGGCACGTATCCATTCGCGGATGCGCTCGACCTGCGCGGCCTCGTCCGCCGCGGGCTGGCTGTCCGCCCAGTCCATCGCGCCCGTGTAGCAGCGCAGCGCGGGCCAGGGCTCGGGGGCCTGCTCGTAGACGGCGAACTCGGCCAGCGGCGCCGCGCTGGCATGGTGAGCCAGCTTGGCGTCCAGGGCCGACGCGGCCTCGTAACGCAGGCCGCCCAGCACCCAGGCGCCCTCCCGGGCAGCCTGCTCGGCGGCGGCGATCACGGCGGGCAGCTCATCCGGTGAGCGGGCGCGCAGCCAGCGCGCGGGAGGCGTGGTCCAGACCCCGCGCAGACGCTCGCCGTCTTCCCGGGCCAGCGGGTGGCGGGGGAAGTCGAAGGCGGCCAGGATCTGCTCCGGGCGCAGGGGGGCCGTCATCGTGGACACGGCAGGGTCGCCCAGGGACTCAGACGTTCAGCAGGTGCGTGCGGTAGTAGGCCAGCTCGTCGATGGACTCGTGGATGTCGGCCAGCGCGGTGTGGGCCTGGGCCTTCTTGAAACCCTCGATGATGCCGGGCTTCCAGCGGCGGGCCAGCTCCTTGAGCGTGGACACGTCCAGGTTGCGGTAGTGGAAGAAGTCTTCCAGCGTGGGCATGTAGTTGGCGAGGAAACGGCGGTCCTGGCAGATGCTGTTGCCACACATGGGCGACTTGCCGGCGGGCACGTACTGCTTCAGGAAGGCGATGGTCTGCGCGGCGGCCTCGTCCTCCGAGATGGTGGAGGCCTTGACGCGGTCGATCAGGCCGCTCTTGCCGTGGGTGCCCTTGTTCCAGGCGTCCATCTTGTCCAGCGTCTCGTCGGTCTGGTGGATGGCGAAGACCGGGCCCTCGACGCGCACGGTCAGGTGCGGATCCGTGACCACCACGGCCACCTCGATGATGCGGTCGCGGTCGGGGTATAGGCCGGTCATCTCCAGGTCGATCCAGATCAGGTTCTGGTCGCTGATGGGCAGCAGGGGTGCGTCGGGGGTGCCGGTGGTGTCGCTCATGGTGTGTACGGGAATGAAGCTGGGGCCGAAAAGGGCAAGCCGCCATTGTCGCAGGCCTACACTTGGCGCCATGCAAACTGCCGCCCTGTCCTCCCCGCTGCAAGCCTGGCTGCCGCCCCTGCCGGCGCCGCTGATGAGCACCCTGCTCGCCGCCGCCCTGGCCCTGAGCCTGCTGCTCAAGCTCTGGCTGGCCAGCCGCCAGGTGCGCCATGTGCGCCAGCACCGCGGCGCCGTGCCGCCCGCCTTTGCTGCCAGCGTGCCGCTGGCGGCCCACCAAAAGGCTGCCGACTACACCGCGGCCAACACGGCCTTCGGCATGCTGAGCCTCGCCATCTCCAGCGCCCTGCTGATCGGCTGGACGCTGCTGGGCGGGCTCAACGCCCTCAATGAATGGGTGCAAGACCACACCCTGCAGCGCTTCGGCCCCCTGGCCTACCAGCTGGCCCTGCTGACGGCCTTCACGCTCATCGGCGGGCTGCTGGACCTGCCGCTGTCGCTCTATCACACCTTCCGCCTGGAGCAGCGCTTCGGCTTCAACCGCACCACGCTGGCGCTGTACGTCGCCGACATGGTCAAGGGCGTGGGGGTGGGCGCGCTGATCGGCCTGCCCATCGCCGCGCTGATTCTGTGGCTGATGGGCACGGCCGGCCCGATGTGGTGGCTGTGGGCCTGGGGCGCCTGGGTGGGCTTCAACCTGCTGATCATGGTGCTGTACCCCACGGTCATCGCCCCGATGTTCAACAAGTTCGAGCCCCTGCAGGACGATCTGCTCAAGGGCCGCGTCGAGGCCCTGATGGCGCGCTGCGGCTTCGCGGCCAAGGGCCTCTTCGTGATGGACGGCAGCCGGCGCTCGGCACATGGCAACGCCTACTTCACCGGCATCGGTGCGGCCAAGCGGGTGGTCTTCTTCGACACCCTGCTCCAGCGCCTGCACCCCGGCGAGGTGGAGGCCGTGCTGGCGCACGAGCTGGGCCACTTCAAGCACCGGCACGTGCTCAAGCGCATGGTCGGCGCCTTCGCCCTGAGCCTGCTGGGCTTCGCCCTGCTGGGCTGGCTGAGCACCCAGGTGGGCTTCTACCTGGGCCTGGGGGTGCAGCCCAACATGGCCGCGCCGAACGACGCCCTGGCCCTGCTGCTCTTCCTGCTGGTGCTGCCGGTCTTCAGCTTCTTCTTCACGCCCCTCGCCGCCCAGCTCTCGCGGCGCGACGAGTTCCAGGCAGACGCCTACGCCTGCGCCCAGTCCAGCGGCCGGGACCTCAGCAACGCCCTGCTCAAGCTGCACGAGGACAATGCCGGCACCCTGACCCCGGATCCGGTCTACGCCGGCTTCTACTATTCCCACCCCCCGGCCAGCGAACGCCTGGCCGCCATCGAACGCCTCAGCCCCCGCACCGCATGAACCTGCTGCTCGCCCAATGCGCCCCCCAGTCCACCGCCCTGCCCGAGGCCGAACTCGGCGACTGGCTGGCCCAGGTCCCCGGCTGGCTGCCTGACGCGACCCACAAGGCCATCGCCCGCCGCTACGTCTTCGACAACTACTACCAGGTCATGGCCTTCGCCAACGCGGTGGCCGAGATCGCCCATGCGCAGGACCACCACCCGGACATGGTGCTCAGCTACAACGTGGCCACGGTCAGCTTCAGCACGCACTCGGTGCAGGGGCTCAGCGTGAACGACTTCATCTGCGCCGCCCAGGTCAGCGCCCTGCCCGAGGCCCAGCCGTGAGCGGTGGCCGATTCAAGGGTGGCGCCGCGCCCGACAAGCGCGGAGCCGGGCTGGACCTGGGCCTGGTGGTGCGCGGTCATGGCCGGCACTACATCGTCGAAGACAGCGAGGGCCGCCGCCGCGTCTGTCATCCGCGCGGCAAGAAGAGCGACTGCGTGGTGGGGGACCAGGTCCGCTGGGCCGAGGCCAGTGTCGACGAAGGCGTGATCGAGGCCGTGGAGCCGCGCCGCAACCTGCTCTTCCGTCAGGACGAATGGAAGACCAAGAGCTTCGCCGCCAACCTGGACCAGCTGCTGGTGCTGGTGGCGGTGGAGCCGGTGTTCTCGGAATCGCAGCTGGCGCGGGCCCTCATCGCGGCCGAGAGCGCGGGCATCAGCGCGCGCGTGGCCCTCAACAAGACCGACCTGCCCGGCGTGGCCGCCCAGCGCGAGCGCCTGCAGCCTTACCGGGACATGGGCCTCACCGTGATGGAGCTGGCCCTGCGCGAATCGCCCGAAGCCTCGGCCGAGGCGCTGAAGCCATGGCTGCAGGGCAAGCGCACTTTCGTGCTGGGCCCCAGCGGCACCGGCAAGAGCACGCTGATCAATCTGCTGATCCCCGATGCCCAGGCCCAGGTGGGTGACATCTCCCAGGCCCTCAACTCAGGCCGGCACACCACCACCACGACCCAGTGGTACTGGATGGACGCCGCCCGCGAGACCGCCCTGATCGATTCACCGGGCTTCCAGGAATTCGGCCTGCGCCAGATCGAGCCGGCCCAGCTGCCGCTGCTCATGCCGGATCTGCGCCAGCACGCCGGCGGCTGCCGCTTCTACAACTGCACCCATCTGCACGAGCCGGGCTGCGGCGTGCGGGCGGCGCTGGAAGCCGGCGAGATCAGCGCCTCGCGCTACCGCATCTACGGCGAGATCTTCGAGGAGCTCAGCAGCAAGCGCTGGTGAGCCCCGCGGACTCAGGGCGACTGGGGCGGCAGTGCCGGGCGGCCGCCAGCTTCGGTGCCCTCGCCCACCACGCGGGCCTCGATGTCCACCACGTCTGCCGGCGGCGTGCGGCGGGCCGGCCCCGGGCCAAAGCCCTGGCCGGCGCGGAACGCCCGTGCCCGCGCGAAGCCGGACAGGTCCACCGCAGGCTTGCGACCGCGGATCAGGCTCCACAGGCCCACGCCCAGCAGGGTCGCCAGCGCCAGCGCCATCAGGCCCAGCACCAGGATGGCCGTCGCCACGGCCAGCACCAGGCGCAGCAGCAGGGAAATCAGGGCAGAGAACACACCAGTTCCTTTCGAGACAAGCTTCCGCTCAACCGCGCCCAATGTAAGGCATGCGGTTGGCCATGAGGGTCATGAAGGGCACGTTGACGGACAGGGGCAGCTGGGCCAGGTGCACCAGGGTGTCGGCCACCTGCTGCACCTCCATCGTGGCCTCCACCGCGATGCTGCCATTGGCCTGGCGCACGCCCTGCTGCATGGGCCGGGCCATCTCGGTGGCGGCGTTGCCGATGTCGATCTGGCCCACCGCGATGTCGAAGTCCCGGCCGTCCAGGCTCAGGGCCTTGGTCAGGCCGGTGATGGCGTGCTTGGTGGCGGTGTAGGGCGCCGAGTTCGGGCGCGGCGTGTGGGCCGCGATCGAGCCGTTGTTGATGATGCGGCCGCCGCGCGGATCCTGCCGCTTCATCAGCCCGAAGGCGGCCTGGGCGCAGAGGAAACTGCCGGTGAGGTTGACGTCCATCACGGACTGCCACTGCTCGAAGGAGAGTTCCTCCACCGGCAGCGGCGGAGCACTGAGCCCGGCGTTGTTGAAAAGCAGGTCCAGGCGCCCAAAGCGCTGCTCCACATCGGCAAAGAGCGCCTTCACCGCGGCGGCGTCGGCCACATTGCAGGGGCGCACCAGGCAGCACGCGGGCTCGGCGGCGGCGGCCTGCGTTTCGCGCAGGGCGTCTTCACGGCGGCCCACCAGCACCAGCTGCCAGCCGGCCTGTGCCAGCCCGAGGGCGGCGGCGCGGCCGATGCCGCTGCCGGCGCCGGTGACAAGGGCAATCCGGGGACTGGATGCAGGAAGGTCGGACTGAGGCATGTTCATGGGAGGCTGGAAGCGGCCGGTCCACTCGACCGACGCGGCATCATAGTCAGCCCACGCTCATTGCGTCAGCGCAGTGCCTTCGGGCTCGGCATGGGCCAGCTGGACATCGGCGGCATCGGCACGGCGGCCGCTGATCACCACCGTGGGCAGCTGCTCGACCTGCATGCGCTTGCCGCTCACCTCGACCCGCGGCAGCACCTGCACCACTGCCTTGGCCGGCAGGGCAGCCTGGCTGGGCAGCGCCATCAGGGCGCCGATCGTGAGTCCCAGCAACAGGCCGCTGCCCAGGGCCAGGCGGCGGATCGGGGCATAGCGGTCATAGCAGGGGATGGTCACGGGCTTCATGGGAACCTCCTGGGGCAAGCGGGCAAGTGCTTTCTGGTCTGCGATGGACGCACTGTGCCCAGCCGGCCCCGGCCTTCCAAGCCGCACGGGACGGGTTGCCGATCAGCCGCGATGAACTGCAGCGACGGCCGATGAACGGGTTTACCCTAGGAAGATACCCAGCTCCCGGGCCACCTGCAGGCGCTCGTGGTCCAGGGGCACGCAGCGGTTCTGGCCCGCGACCTCGCCCAGTCCGACGTCCACGCAGCGGTCGCCCTGCAGGGCCACCATGCGGCCGAACTGCCCGCGCATCACCAGGCCGGCCGCCGCCACGCCGAAGCGCGTGGCCAGCACGCGGTCGAAGGCCGTGGGCGAGCCGCCGCGCTGGAGGTGGCCCAGCAGGGTGCAGCGGATCTCCACCTCGCTGCCCAGCTGGGCTTCCAGGTCCCCCATCAGCCGCTGGCCGATGCCGCCCAGGCGCAGCGGATCCGGGCTGTCGTCGAGGTGGCGCTGGATCACCCATTCGCCGCCCAGGGCCTTGGCGCCTTCGGCCACGCACAGCAAGGCAAAGCCTTGCTCGTGGGCGCGCTGGCGCGCAAAGGCGGCGAGCTGGTCGAGCCGGTAGCTCTGCTCCGGGATCAGGATGGCGTCCGCGCCGCCCGCCAGGCCGCCCTCCAGCGCGATCCAGCCGGCGTAGCGGCCCATGGTCTCGACGATCATCAGCCGGCCATGGCTGCGCGCCGTGGTCTGAAGCCGGCCCAGAGCCTCGCTGACCACCGTGACGGCGGAGTCGAAGCCGAAGCTGCGCTCGTTGAGCATCAGGTCGTTGTCGATGGTCTTGGGCACGCCCACGACCGGCACGCCCAGGCGGGCGAAGCGCTCGGCGATGGTCATGGTGCCGTCGCCACCGATGACCACGAGCGCGTCGATGTTCTGGCGCCCCAGGAAGTCCAGCGCATGGCCGGAGCAGTCGGCGCCGCCGGCGCCGAAGTAGTGGAATGGATCGGCCCGGTTGTGGGTGCCCAGGATGGTGCCGCCCTCGGCGATGAGGCCGCGCACGGTGGGCGCGTCCAGTGATCGGCAGCGGCCATCCAGCAGACCCAGGAAGCCGCGCTCGATGCCGGTGACCGTGGCACCGCAGCGTTCGATGAGCGCCAGCGTGACCGCGCGGATCACCGCATTGAGCCCGGGGCAGTCCCCGCCACCTGTCAGAATCCCGATATGCATTGCTGAGACCTCGCTGCTGTGATGCTGCCACGGCCGGCCCCGGGGACCGGTCCTGCATGGTGTCCCCGATTCCCGGGGGCCAGGTCTTGCCCTGGGTCAAGATAGTGCCATGCCGGGCCCACAATGCGGAAAAGTAACACCATGACCGCCTCGATGATGCCCGACTCCGCTCCCGATGCTGCTGCCAGCGAGCTGCCTCGCCTGCTCTATGTCGAGGACAACCCCATCAACATGCTGATCGTCGAGGAGCTGGTCAACAAGCGCGGCGGCATCACCCTGTTCGGCGCCGAGACCGTGGCCGAGGGGCTGCAGCAGGCCGCAAGGCTCCAGCCCCGCCTCATCCTGGTGGACATGCAGCTGCCCGATGGCGACGGCCACCAGCTGCTGCAGGCCCTGCGCGCCGACGCCTCGACAGCGCCCATTCCCTGCGTGGCGCTGTCGGCCAATGCCATGCCCGAGGACGTGCGCCGGGCCACCGCGGCAGGCTTTGCCGACTACTGGACCAAGCCCATCGACTTCAAGATCTTCCTGGCCGGGCTGGACCGCTTCTACGGCCCGCGCTGAGCGCCACGGCCCCATGAAAAAAGGCGCCGCACCCGCGAGGGTCGGCGCCTTGTTCCTGGCGGGCTGGCTTACTTGCCGGCAGCCGCAGCGGCGGCCTGTTCCTTCTTGATCGCGATCTCGTCGGCCTCGTCATAGGCCTTGTTGCCGCAGGCCTTCTTCCAGCCGTCGACGGCGTCGAGGTGGTCCAGGCTGCGGGTCTCGAGATCCTTGCCGGTCTTGTTGAACTTCTCGATGGCGGCGTCGAAGGCCTTGGCCTTGGCCATGTACTCGTCCTTGTTCTTGTTGTGGGCCTCGATCTTGGCGTCATTGGCCTTGGCGCGGACGTTGTAGCCCTCGATGGCAGCCTTCTGTTCGCTGCGGCTCATCTCGGGCAGCTTGACCTTCAGTTCCTCGTTGGACTTGATCAGCTCGGCCTGCTCCGCCTTGATGGCGCTGGCGTTGGCGTCGATGGCCTCGCCTTCCTTTGTGAGCTGCTCCTTCTCGCTCATCAGGCGCTCGCGCTCCTTCTTGTAGTCGGCTTCAGCGGCCAGCACGGCCTTGGCCTCGGCGTCGTTGCTGGCCTGCTTGTTGAGGCAGGCACGCAGCTCGTCGCGCGTCATCAGCTTCTGCTTGGGCTTGTCCACCACCGGGCGGCTGACCTTGTTGTTCTTGGGGTCGACCTTGGCATTGGGATTGGCGGTCTGGGCGGAGGCCAGGGCCGGCAGGAGGGCGGCCAGGCAGACGGAGAGGAGGATTCGTTTCATGGCAGTACGGGCTGATGCTGAAGTACAGCTAAGGACGCGCCGGCTGGCGCAAAGCCGGAATCATGCCACGAGCCGCCGCCACGCCTGGCCGGGGATAATCCGCCCCTTTCGCCCGCAATCGCCCGCGAAACCCCAAACCCCGAGGCAGGCCCCGCCGCGCTGCCCCTCTCGAGATTTCCCCATGGCACTCAAGGCAACCATCTACAAGGCCCTGCTCAACATCGCCGACATGGACCGCCATGTCTACGGCGAGCACCACCTCACCATCGCCAAGCATCCCAGCGAGACCGACGAGCGCATGATGCTGCGCGTGCTGGCCTATGCCCTGAACGTGCCGGCGGACGAGATGCGCGGCCGGCTGGAGTTCACCAAGGGCCTGTCCGAGGTGGACGACCCCGACCTGTGGCAGCTGGACCTGACTGGCGAAGTGGTGCACTGGATCGACCTCGGCCAACCCGACGAGCGCCGCCTCATGAAGGCGCATGGTCGCGCCGAACGCGTCACCCTCTATTGCTATGCGGCCAGCACGCCGATCTGGTGGGCCGGCATCGAGAGCAAGCTCACGCGGGCACCGAAGCTGGCTGTCTGGCAGATCAGCGCCGAGGAGACGCAGGCCCTGGCCGCCTTCGCCGAGCGCAGCATGCAGCTGCAGATCAGCATCCAGGACGGGCAGGTATACGTCTCCACGCCTTCGCGTCAATTGGAGATTCACCCCCATGCCCTTAAGCACCCTACGGCCTGAGGGCTAGACTCCGGCCCGGCTGCCAGGAGGGCGGCCCGAACAACAATGCCGGAGAAGCGATGAAGACCTTGGACCTGCTGCGCCTGAAGCGCCGCCAACTGACCACCCTGGGAGCCGCCGTGAGCCTTGCCGCCGCCCTGCTGCCGGGTGCGCTGTATGCCGCCGAGGCGGCCAGCGCCCCTGAACCCGCCGACCCCCACCAGTGGCTGGAAGAGGTGCTGGGCGAGAAGCCGCTCGCCTGGGTCAAGGAACGCAACGAGGCCAGCTTCAAGGTGCTCAAGGCACGGCCCGAGTTCGAACCCATCCGCAAGGACCTGCTTGGCGTGCTCAATGCGCGCGACCGCATTCCGGGCGTGAGCCGCATGGGCGGCTTCCTGTACAACCTCTGGCAGGACGAGCAGCACAAGCGCGGCCTGTGGCGCCGCACCACGCTGGCCGAGTACCAGAAGACCGATCCCGCCTGGGAAACGGTGCTGGACCTCGACGCCCTGGGCGCCGCCGAAGGTGAGAGCTGGGTCTTCCACGGCGCGCAGTGCCTGGGCCCCAGCTACCGCCGCTGCATGGTCAACCTCTCGCGCGGCGGTTCGGACGCCCAGGTCAGCCGCGAATTCGACACCGTCACCAAGCAGTTCATCAAGGGCGGCTTCGAGCTGCCCGAGGCCAAGAGCCAGCTGACCTGGCTGGACGAGAACACCCTCTTCGTGGGCACCGACTTCGGCCCCGGCAGCCTGACGGACTCCGGCTATCCCCGCGTCATCAAGCAATGGAAGCGCGGCACGCCCCTGAGCGAAGCGCGAACCGTCTTCGAGGGCGAGGCCAAGGACGTGGCCGCCAGCGTGCTGGTGGACCGCACGCCGGGCCACCAGCGCGTGCTCTTCCAGCGCGCCCTGGACTTCTACACCAGCAGCAGCTTCCTGCTGCAGGGCGGCAAGCTGGTGAAGCTGGAGATTCCTGACGATGTCGAGTCCGGCTTCTGGGGCCCCTGGATGCTGCTCAAGCCG
Source organism: Pelomonas sp. BJYL3 (assembly GCF_027257975.1). Classification (GTDB taxonomy): domain Bacteria; phylum Pseudomonadota; class Gammaproteobacteria; order Burkholderiales; family Burkholderiaceae_C; genus Roseateles_B; species Roseateles_B flavus. The sequence goes on along the minus strand of NZ_JANZKX010000007.1, from coordinate 337,408 downwards.
CGCAATGACTGGACCGTCGCCGGCAACACCTTCAAGAGCGGTTCCCTGCTGATCACCGACCTCAAGGCCTACCAGCGCGGTGAGCGCAAGTTCAAGGTGCTGTTCCAGCCCACGGCCACGCGCTCGCTCTCGGGCTACAGCCTGACCCGCAGCCGCGTGCTGCTGTCGGTCATCGACCAGGTCGCCAGCAAGCTCGAGGAGTGGGACTTCAGCAAGGCCCAGGCTCCGCAGCACCGCGAGGTCAAGGCGCCCTTCCCCGGCGCCCTGCATACCGGCGCGCTGTATGACAGCGAGCTGCCCAAGGACGAGCTGGCCGAGCGCTACTTCCTCTACTACACGGACTTCCTCACGCCCGACACCCTCTTCCTGGCCCGCACCGGCAGCGACGAGCGCCAGGTGCTGAAGTCCCGCCAGGCCCAGTTCGACGCGGCCGGCATGCGCGCCGAGCAGCGCTTCGCCATCAGCAAGGACGGCACCCGCGTGCCCTACTTCGTGATCTGGCCCAAGGGCGCCACGGCAGACGGCAGCAACCCCACGCTGCTGTACGGCTACGGCGGCTTCGAGGTCTCGCTGCAGCCGGGCTACTCCGGTGGCCGCGGCCGTGCCTGGCTGAGCCGGGGCGGCGTCTACGTGCTGGCCAACATCCGCGGCGGCGGCGAGTTCGGCCCGGCCTGGCACCAGGCCGCCATCAAGGCCAACAAGCAGCGCAGCTACGAGGACTTCATCGCCGTGGCCGAGGACCTGGTGAAGGCGAAGATCACCTCGCCCCGCCACCTGGGCATCATGGGCGGCAGCAACGGCGGCCTGCTGATGGGCGCCACCTTCACGCAGCGCCCGGACCTCTTCAATGCCGTGGTCTGCCAGGTGCCCCTGCTGGACATGCGCCGCTTCCACAAGCTGCTGGCCGGCGCCTCCTGGATGGCCGAGTACGGCAACCCGGACGATGCCAAGGACTGGGAAGTGATCCGCCAGTACAGCCCGTACCACAACGTCAGCAAGGACAAGACCTACCCCAAGGTCTTCTTCACCACCTCGACGCGTGACGACCGGGTCCACCCCGGCCATGCCCGCAAGATGGTCGCCCGCATGACCGAGCTGGGCCACGAGGTCTACTATTACGAGAACACCGAGGGCGGTCACGGCGGTGCGGCCGACAACGAGCAGCGCGCCACCCTGCAGGCCCTGGAATACAGCTACCTCTGGCAGCAACTGGGCCGCTGAAGCCCACGCAAGACCATGGACGTCCGGCACGACAGCGCAGCGCAGCAGTTCTGGCTCGAACCCGAGCCCGGCCAGCGCTGCGTGCTGGACTACCAGCGCCAGGGCGACGCCGTGGTCTTCACCCACACCGGCGTGCCCCCGGCCCTGCAGGGTCGGGGCCTGGCGGCCCGGCTTGTCGCGGCCGGCCTGCAATGGGCCGGCGAGCAGCAGTTGCAGGTGATTCCCGCCTGCAGCTATGTGGCGAGCTATCTGCGCCGGCAGGGCCGCAGGGGCTGAGCCGGGGCGCCGCCCGCGGGGTCAGGTCTGAACAGGGTCTGAACAGGGTCTGAGCAGGACCTGGGCGGGACCTGAACGGCGTCAGCGGGCTTCGTTCTCGCGCGCCTGCAGCACCCGCCACATCACCTTGCCCGCCCCGGACTTGGGCAGGGCCTCCACGAACTCCACGCTGCGCGGCACCTTGTAGGCCGCCATGTGCTCGCGCGCCCAGGCGATGAGGGCCTCCTCCGTCAGCGTCCCCCGGGCTTCGGCGCGGGGCACCACGACGGCCTTGACGGACTCGCCGCGGTAGGCGTCGCGGGTGGCGATCACGCAGGCCTCCTGCACGCCGGGATGCTGGAACAGCAGCAGCTCCACCTCCGAGGGCCAGACCTTGAAGCCGCTGGCATTGATCATGCGTTTCAGGCGGTCGGTGAGGAAGAAGTAGCCCTCTTCGTCCATGCGGCCGAGATCACCGGTGCGGAAGAAGCGGCGGCCGTCGATCTCGACAAAGGCCGCCGCCGTGGCCTCGGGCTGCTGCCAGTAGCCCTGGAACAGCATGGGGCCGGCGCTGATGATCTCGCCCACCTCGCCGGGGGGCAGCTCCTGCAGGGTGTCCGGGTCCACCACGCGCGAGTCCACCCCGAAGATGGGAATGCCCAGGCACTGCAGCTTGGCGCGCTCGGGCGGGTTGGCATGCGTGGGAGCGGCGGTCTCGGTGAGGCCATAGCCCTCCGCGAACTGCAGGCCGAACTCGTCGAGCAGGCGCTGTGCCACCGCCTGCGGCATGGCCGTGCCGCCGCCGCTGAGGTAGCGCAGGCTGCCGAGCTCGAAGCTGCGGTAGTTGGGGCTGGCGAAGAGGTCGATGATCATGGTGGGCACGCAGGTCCAGTGCGTGACGCCATGGCGAGAGATCGCCCGGCCGGCGAGCTCGCGGTCCCAGCGCGGCAGCAGCACCAGGGTCGAGCCGTAGTAGACCGGCGAGAGCACGCCGTAGAGCAGGCCGGTGATGTGGAACATGGGCACCACGGCCAGGCTGACGGCCTCGGGCGAGGCCGATCCCCACAGGCCGCCGCCGCAGCAGTTGGCCATCAGGCTGCGATGCGTGTGCATGCAGCCCTTGGGCAGGCCCGTGGTGCCCGAGGTGTAGGGCAGCAGGGCGAGGTCGTCGGGACCGCTCACGGCGGGCTGCGCGGGCGGCGCGGTCTGCAGGGCCTCCGTCCAGTGCGTCGCGCCCGGCGGCAGCGGCGGCCGGGCCGTGAGCCACTCGCGAAGGGCCGGGCTGAAGCCTTCGTCCTGCGGTGGGCCGTGCGGCGGCAGGGCATCGGCGTAATGGAGGCCCAGCAGCACCGGAGCCTGCGCCAGGCCGGCCAGCGCCTGCTGCACGACGGGCGACAGATCCGCCGCGAACGCCAGGCCGCGCGCGCCGGAGTCGCTCAGCAGATGAGCCAGCTCCTCGGCCTTGTTCATCGGGTTGATGGGCACGACCACGGCATCGGCCCGCATGGCGGCGTAGAAGGCGACCAGGAACTGCGGGCAGTTCTGCATGTACAGCCCGATGCGGTCCCCCCGCTGCAGCCCCCGGGACTGCCACCAGCCCGCCAGCGCCTCGGCCTGCGCCTGCAGCTGTGCGTAGCTCATGGACGCGCCGCCATACAGCGTGACCGGCTTGGACGGAAAGCGCCGGGCGGCGACCTCCAGGTTGAACCACAGGGACGTTTCCGGCAGCACCAGCTGCCGGGGCAGGCGCGGGGGCCAGTAGCGTTTCGCCTTGTGCATCGAGACCTGATCCGCCACGCTCATGCCGACTCTCCCGGGCACCGGCCCGCCTGCTGCATCTTGCCGAACTGCGGGCGGCAGGCTTGTCGCCGCGGCGACAAAGCCTGGCCCGTGCACGAATGCTGGATCTGCCAAGCGTCAAGCAATTGGCCGGCGGGGTGACTGATTTCACCCTCGATTTCGCAGAGAATAAACGGTCCAGACAAGTCCACAGGCTCCCGACCGTGCGCCGGGAGCGCAGCATCCGCGCACCTCCCATCCAGAAGCACCCATGTCCACGATTCTTCAGCAGATCCCCGCCGGCCAAAAGGTCGGCATCGCGTTCTCCGGCGGCCTCGACACCAGCGCCGCCCTGCACTGGATGCGCCAGAAGGGTGCGATTCCCTACGCCTACACCGCCAACCTCGGCCAGCCCGACGAGCCCGACTACGACGAGATCCCGCGCAAGGCCATGGCCTACGGCGCCGAGCTCGCCCGCCTGATCGACTGCCGCGCGCAGCTGGTCCACGAAGGCATCGCCGCCCTGCAGAGCGGCGCCTTCCACATCCACACCGGCGGCCTGATCTACTTCAACACCACCCCCATCGGCCGCGCCGTGACCGGCACCATGCTGGTGGCCGCCATGAAGGAAGACGAGGTCAACATCTGGGGCGACGGCTCGACCTTCAAGGGCAATGACATCGAGCGCTTCTACCGCTACGGCCTGCTGACCAACCCCTCGCTGAAGATCTACAAGCCCTGGCTGGACCAGACCTTCATCGACGAGCTGGGCGGCCGCGCCGAGATGTCCGCCTTCATGCAGAAGGCCGGCTTCGCCTACAAGATGTCGGCCGAGAAGGCCTACTCCACCGACTCCAACCTGCTGGGCGCCACCCACGAGGCCAAGGACCTGGAGCACCTCGACTCCGGCATCAAGATCGTCAACCCCATCATGGGCGTGGCCTTCTGGCGTGAAGACGTCCAGATCAAGCCCGAGACCGTCACCGTGCGCTTCGAGGAAGGCATGCCGGTGGCCCTCAACGGCCAGGAGTTCAGCGACCCCGTCGCCCTGATGCTGGAAGCCAACCGCATCGGCGGCCGCCACGGCCTGGGCATGAGCGACCAGATCGAGAACCGCATCATCGAGGCCAAGAGCCGCGGCATCTACGAGGCCCCGGGCATGGCCCTGCTGCACATCGCCTACGAGCGCCTGGTGACCGGCATCCACAACGAAGACACCATCGAGCAGTACCGCATCAACGGCATGAAGCTGGGCCGCCTGCTCTACCAGGGCCGCTGGTTCGACCCGCAGGCCATCATGCTGCGCGAGTCGGCCCAGCGCTGGGTGGCCCGCGCCGTGACCGGCGAGGTGGCGCTGGAACTGCGCCGCGGCAACGACTACTCGCTGCTGGACACCAAGAGCGCCAACCTGACCTACAAGCCCGAGCGCCTGTCCATGGAAAAGGTCGAGGACGCGCCCTTCTCGCCGGCCGACCGCATCGGCCAGCTGACCATGCGCAACCTGGACATCATCGACACCCGCGACAAGCTCATGACCTACAGCCAGGTCGGGCTGCTGACCCCGGGCTCGGGCGTCGCCCTGCCGCAGCTGAAGAACGGGGACTGATCATGCCGGGGCCGAGCCGCCTGCCTGTGCAGCCCGGTCTCCGCAGAGGCCTGGCGGCCTGCGCGGCCGCCAGCCTGCTGCTCGCCGGGCTGGGCCTGGGCGGGCCGGCGCTGGCACTGGACAGCCCCAAGGGCCGGGTGATCCTGACCATCAGCGGTTCGGGCCTCAAGGCCAACCAGGACGGCCGGGTGGCCCTGGACATGGACATGCTGGCCGCCCTGCCCCAGCGCAGCATCACGGTCAACACGCCCTGGTATCCGGACGCCCGCAAGTTCACCGGCCCGCTGCTGCGCGACGTGCTGGCACTGGCCGGCGCCCGCGGCAGCAGCATCGAGGCCTACGCGCTGAACGACTACCGGGTCAGCATCCCCATGGAGGACGTGCTTCAGCACCCGGTGATCCTCGCCCGGCTGATGGACGACCAGCCCATGTCCGTGCGGGACAAGGGCCCGCTGTTCATCATCTACCCCTTCGACGACGACCGGCGCCTGCGCACCAGCATCTACTACAGCCGCTGTGCCTGGCAGCTCAAGGCCCTGGAAATCCGCTGAGCGCATGGAGCCTGCACAACGCACGTACCGCCGCTGGCTGAACCTGCCCATGGCCATGGTGCTGGTGCTGCTGATGGCCCTGGGCGGCATGGGCTGGCTGCAGATCCGGCAGTACCAGCTGCTGGACGCCACCGAGCGCTACCAGGACGACTACCTCGTCTGGAGCCTCTTCCAGTTCGAGGCCGAGGCCCTGCGCCTGCGCCTGGTCATCGAGCAGATGCTGGGCTCCAGTCCCACGGTCGATGCCGACCAGGTCGTGCAGCGCTACGAGATCTTCGTCAGCCGCCTGAGCCTGATCGAGAGCGAGCACGCCACGCTGATTCTGCGCAAGCATCCGGACTACAAGCTCACCCTGGAACGCACGCGCGCCTTCATCCGCTGGGCCGACGGCCTGCCGCTCAATGCCCGCCTGGTGACCGAGCAGCCCGAACGCCTGCGGGAGGTCCTGGACCGCCTGGAGTCGCTGGCAGATCCGATCCGCGAGCTCTCGCTGACCGCCTCGCACTTCGTGGCCGCCCAGGTGTCGGAACGCAATGCCGTGGTGCGGGACCACAACCGCACCGGCCTGCTGCTCAATGCCCTCCAGGTGGGCCTGGTGCTGCTGCTGTCCGCGCTGGTGCTGCGCCAGTTCGGCCGGCTGCGCGCCTATGCGCGTGCCCAGGGCGCGCAGGCCCGCCACCTGGCCCAGGCGCAGGAGCAGGCCGAGGCTGGCAGCCGCGCCAAGAGCGTCTTCCTGGCCAATATGAGCCACGAGCTGCGCACGCCCATGCATGGCCTGCTGGGCATGCTGGCACTGCTCCAGGACAGCAAGCTGGACGCCCGCCAGCGCCAGCAGCTGCAGGCCGCCGGCGACTCCGCGCGCCACCTGCTGGCCGTGCTCAACGACATCCTTGACGTCTCACGCATGGAGGCCGGCGGCGTGGACATCCGCCCCGAGCCCACCGAGCTGCCCGCCATGCTGCGCGAGCTGGAGGACGTCTGCTGGCCCCAGGCCCATGCCAAGGACCTGGCCCTGGACCTGCAGCTGCTGCCCGAGGTGCCCCGCTGGGTGATGGCCGACCCGACGCGGCTGCGGCAGATCCTGTTGAATCTGCTGGGCAATGCCATCAAGTTCACCGAGCACGGCCGGGTCAGCCTGCTGGTGAGCCGCCAGCTCGACGCACTGGGCAACAACCTGCTGCGCTTCGAGGTGCGTGACACCGGCATCGGCATGGACTCGGCCACGCAGGCCCTGCTCTTCCAGCGCTTCAGCCGGGGCGATGCCAGCAGCTCGCGGCGCTTCGGCGGCACCGGCCTGGGCCTGGAGATCTCGCGCACCCTGGCCCGGGCCATGGGGGGCGACATCCAGGTGCAGTCCGCGCTGGGCCAGGGCTCGGTCTTCACGGTGGAGCTCAAGCTCAATGAATGCGAGCCCAACCATGCCGCCGTGCCGCCCTCCAGGCCCGACGCCGTGCCCCTGGCGGCCCTGCGCCAGCTGCGCATCCTGGTCTCCGAGGACAACGCCACGAACCGCCAGTTCCTCGAGGCGGTGCTGGAACGCCTGGGCCACAAGGCCGTCTTCTGCGAGAACGGCCTGCAGGCCGTCGAGCGCCTGCGCATGGAAGAGTTCGACATGGTCCTGATGGACCTGCACACCCCGGTGATGGACGGCCTGGAGGCCAGCCGGCAGATTCGCGCCATGGCGGCGCCCAAGGGGCAGATCCGCATCATCGCGCTGTCGGCCGATGCCTTCGACAGCACACGCCACCAGGCCCGCGAGGCCGGCATGGACGAGTTCCTGGCCAAGCCGCTGGGCATCCAGGAGCTCACGGTGGCCCTGAACCGCCAGCCCTGGGAGCAGGTGGATGCGCCTGCGGCCGGCCCGCTCGCCACGCCCCGTCCAGGCCCGCGCGCCGCGCTGGGTGTGGGGGAGGACGAGCTGGATGCACAAGTCATCGCCGAGCTGGGCCATCACCTCAGCGGCAAGGCCGTGGCGCAACTCTACGAGCGCTTCATCGCCGGCCTGCCGGAGATCGAGCAGCGCCTGGACGAAGGCCTGGCCGGCCCGCATCACACCCAGCTGCGCGAGCTGGCCCACGAGCTCAAGGGCGCGGCGGCCAATCTGGGCCTGCGCCTGCTGAGTCAGCCTGCGGCCGAACTGGAAGCCGCGGCCGGTGCCGAACGGCACGTGGACGTGCTGCAGGCCATCGCCCGGCGCATCCGCCAGGCCATCGCGCGCTGCCGCGAGCTGTGCTCGCAGCCGCTGTTCAAGTCCTGATCGGACGACTGATCAGACGATCACCGGCTCGGGCTCCAGGCGGATCCCGAAGCGGCCGTAGACACTCTCCTGAATGGCCCGCGCCAGGGTCACCACCTCGGCCCCGCGGGCCTCGCCGCGGTTGACCAGCACCAGGGCCTGGCGTTCATACACTGCCGCGCCGCCCACGCTCTTGCCCTTCCAGCCGCAGGCATCGATCAGCCAGCCCGCAGCCAGCTTCACCGTGCCGTCGGGCATGGGGTAGTGCACGATGCCGGGGTCGCGGCCGATGATGTCCCGGCACTGCTCCTCGCTGACCACCGGGTTCTTGAAGAAGCTGCCGGCATTGCCGATCTGGCGCGGGTCGGGGAGCTTGGCCTGGCGGATCTGGCAGACCCAGTCGAAGATCTGCTTCGCGTCGGGCGCGGTGATGCCGGTCTCGGCCATCTTGCGCTCCAGGTCCAGGTAGCCCAGCTGCGGGATCCAGGGCTTGGGACAGCGCAGCAGCACGCGGGTGATCACGCTTTTTCCGGCCAGGCCGCCGAAGCCGCTCTGCTTGAAGACGCTGTCCCGGTAACCGAAGGCCAGCACGCTGGCCGGCAGGCGCACGGGCCGGCCGGTGATCAGGTCGATGACCTCCACCGCCTCGATGCGGTCCTTGATCTCGACGCCATAGGCCCCGATGTTCTGCACCGGCGCTGCGCCGGCCGTGCCCGGGATCAGGGCGAGGTTCTCCAGGCCCGGACAGCCCTGCTCAAGGCTCCAGCGCACCACCTCGTGCCAGGTCTCGCCGGCGCCGACCTCCAGGATCCAGGCGTCCTCGCGCTCCTCGACCACGCGCTTGCCGAGGATCTCCATCTTCAGCACCAGGGCCTCGACGTCGCGTGTGAGCACAATATTGCTGCCCCCGCCCAGCACGAACTTGGGCGCGCGGCCCAGCTCGGGGTGGTCGATCACGCGGCGCAGGTCGGACTCGTGCCGGATGCGCACCAGGCGCTGGGCGGTGGCGGGCAGGCCGAAGCTGTTGTAGGGCCGCAGGTTCACGCCCTCCTCGACCACGAGGCTCGGGTTCGTCTGGATGGGGCGCTGACCCTCGTCCCGGGTGTTCGGCATCTCTTGTTGCATGGCAGAATTTTCCCAGATTCCCTTGCCGCTTCCGGCGAGGGCCCTTCCCTCAAGGATTCAAGAGATGCCAAGCTTCGACACCAAGCTGGAGCCCGACATGGTCAAGATCGGCCATGGCGTGGACAACAGCAAGAAGGAAATTGACACCCGCTTCGACTTCAAGGGCACCAGTGCCTCCGTCGAGCTCAAGAGCAAGGAAAAGGAAATCCACGCCGTTGGCGACAGCGATTTCCAGCTGGAGCAGATCGAGGCCGTGCTCTACAGCAAGCTGACCAAGCAGGGCGTGGTGATCAGCTTCCTGGACAAGAACGACAAGATCGAGAAGCTGGGCGGCGACAAGGTCCGCCAGGTCTACAAGATCCGCTCCGGCATCGACGCCGAGAACGCCAAGAAGATCAGCAACGCCATCAAGGCCAGCAAGCTCAAGGTCCAGAGCTCCATCCAGGGCGACGTCGTGCGCATCACCGGCAAGAACCGTGACGACCTCCAGCTGGCCATCGCCCAGCTGAAGAAGGACATGGCGGACCTGCCCCTGAGCTACGACAACTTCCGGGACTGAGCCCAGCTCCCCGCCTGCCGGGACCGCTGCGGCGGTCCCTTTGCTTCGCCGGCCGTGCGCCGGCCCCCCCGCACTGGACCGCCCATGAACCGTCTGCCCTCCCGCCTGCTCCTCTCCCTCCTGCTCGGTGCCTGCCTCCAGGCCCAGGGGGCGGGTGATGCGGCCAGCAAGTTCTACGACGACGCCCAGCAGCGCCTCGAGAAGAAGGACATCGACGGGGCGCTGATCCAGCTGCGCAACTCCCTGCAGGCGGATCCGCACATGCTCTCCGCCCACCTGCTGCTGGCCCGCACCCTGCTGAAGAAGGGCGACCTGCCCTCGGCCGAGGCTGCCTTCGAGGAGGCGCTGAAGCAGGGCGTGGCACGCAGCGAGGTGATGGTGGACCTGGGCCAGCTCTACATCGCCCTGGGCGAGTACAAGAAGCTGCTGGACCGCATCAACACCAACGGCGTGCCGGCGGGCAGCCATGCCGAGATCCTCACCCAGCGCGGCACCGCCTTCGCCACCCTCGGGCAGAAGGACGCCGCCACCAAGTCCTTTGCCGAGGCCCGCGCGCTGGCGCCCCGCTCGCCCCTGCCCCTGCTGGCCGAAGCGACCATGCTGGCGCGCCAGGGCGAGCTGGAGAAGGCGCGGGGCCAGATCAGCAAGGCGCTGGAGTTCGATCCCGCCAACAGCGCCGCCTGGTACGCGCTGGGCACCGTGCAGCAGAAGCTCAAGGAGAGCAGTGCCGCCCAGGTCTCCTTCGGCAAGGCCCTGCAGCACAACGCGCTCAATGTCGATGCCCGCGTGGCGCGCGCCGGCCTGCTGGTCACGACCGGCCAGCTCAAGGAGGCCGAGCAGGACCTCGCCGCCCTGGACGCGGCCAGCCTGGCCGACCCGCGGGCGTCCTACCTGCGCGGCGTCATCGAGTCCCGCAAGGGCAATGCCGCCAAGGCCCGCGACGCCTATGTCCAGACCACCGAGCTGCTGGGCCTGCAGCCCGCCGGCGTGATCAACAGCGACGAAAGCCTGAACTTCGCCGCCGCGATGGCCTACAAGGCCCTGGGCGACAACGAGAAGGCCCGCGAGCACCTCAAGAATCTGCTGGCCCTCAACGCCAACCACTACGCCGGCCAGCTCATGGCCGCCAGCATCGCACTGGAGCAGCGCGACCTCAGCCAGGCGCAGCAGATCGTCAGCAACCTGCAGCGCCTGCGCCCCACGGACCCGCAGGTGCTGTACCTGCAGGGCAGCATCCATCTGGCCCGCAAGCGCTATGACCAGGCAGCCGAGGCCTTCGACAAGGCGGCCGCCCAGCAGCCCACGCCCGACACCATCCGGGAGCTGGCGCTGAGCCAGCTCTCCATGGGCCAGGGCGAGGCCGGCATCAGCAACCTGGAGAAGGTGCTGGCGAGCAACCCCGGCGACGCCCGCGCCGCCATCCAGCTGATCACCGCCTACGCCAGCATGGGCAAGGGCCCGCGCGCGCTGCAACTGGCCGAGAACCTGCTCAAGAGCGACCCGAACAACCCCATGCTCATCAACTACCTGGGCAATATCAAGGGGCGGCTTGGCGACAAGGGCGGTGCCCGGGCCGCCTTCCAGCAGGCCCTGGCCAAGAGCCCGGGCTTCAAGCCGGCGCTGATCAACCTCAGCTGGCTGGACATCGAGGAAAAGCAGTTCGACCCCGCCCGCCAGCGTCTGGACGGGCTGCTCAAGAAGGACGCCGAGGACCCGCAGCTGCTCTACCAGCTGGGCATCCTGGAGTTCCGTGCCCGCCGCTTCAACGAGGCCACCGAAGCCCTGGAGAAGGCCGCCAACCTCTCGCGCAATGACCCGCGCCCCGGGCTGACGCTGATGGAGCTCCACACCAGCCAGCGCAAGCTGGACCAGGCCATCCAGGTCGGCAAGGCGCTCAACGGCAAGTACCAGGGCAACCTCGAGGTGGCGCTGACCCTGGGCCGCACCTATGCCATGCAGGGCGATCTCGGCAATGCCAAGGTCCTCTTCCAGGAGGCCACGCGCATCGCCGGCTATGACGCCGAGGCGCAGGTGGTCGTGGGCCGCCAGCAGCTGGCCATCGGCAATCTGGACGGCGCCAGCTACAACCTGCAGAAGGCCCAGCAAAATGGCGCCGAGGCCCTCAATGTGCTGGTACTGGGCATCGAGGTGGCCAACCGCAAGAAGGACAACGCGCGCGCCGACGCCCTGCTCAAGACCCTGCTGGCCAGGTATCCCACGGCCCTGCCGGCCCTGCTGACCGCCGGCCACCTGGCCTATGCCCGCGGGCAGTTCGCCGAGGCCGGCAAGCGCTACCAGCAGGTGCTGGACCAGGAGCCCAGCGCGGCCAACGCCCTGCTGCTGGCCCGTGCCCAGACCAGCGGCGGCGACCCGCAGAAGGGCCTGGCCACCCTGGAAGGCTGGTCCCAGAAGGCGCCCCAGGACCTGGGCCTGCTGCGCGTCCTGGCCGAGGCCCAGGCCGAGCTGGGCAAGAACGAGGCGGCCAAGCGCAGCTTCTCCACCTTGATCACCCGCGATCCGCAGGACGTCTCCGCCATGGCCACCTACGCCCTGCTGCTGCAGCGCCTGGGCGATGCCGGTGCCCTGGCCATGGCCGAGCGCGCCCGCAAGCTGGCTCCGGAAAGCCCGGAGACGCTGGACGCCCAGGGCTGGATCCACGTGCTGCGGGGCGAGATCGAGGCCGGCCTGCGCCTGCTGCGTGACGCCCGCCTGCGCGACCCCAACCAGGGCCAACTGCGCTTCCACCTGGCCTACGCCCTGGCCAAGTCCGGTCGCAAGCCGGACGCCCGGGAGGAGCTGCGCGCAGCCATGGCCATGCCCGGCCGATTCCGGGACAGCGCCGAGTTCAAGAGCCTGAAGGCTGAGCTGGGCCTCTGAGCCGGCCGGCGCCGGGCCCATGACCCTTCTGTCGGCTGGCCTTACATTTACGTTTGAAAACAGCTTGAAACACTTGCCTCTGTATTTCAAATCAATGACTTAGCGAGGGTGGCCCTGATTTTGCTAACCCACCCTGTCAGACGTGACAGTTCCCTTGCCCTGTGCATCGGCCCCTCGTTCACGGGATGAACAACTCGAGATTCGCTGGTAGCCTTCCGACCATCGCCGGGGGGACCCTGCCGGCAAGCAACCAAGCGACAAGACCATGAGCACTGCAGCAATGACCAAGACCTTTGCCACTTTGGGCGCCAGCCTCGGGCTTGCGGTGCTGTGCATGGGCACGGCCCAGGCTTACAACACCAGCCTGTCCAGCACCGGCACGAACCGCTACGGTCAGGCTGACATCCAGATCGGCGCCTACACCAAGACCGGCCAGTCCATGGGTGCCTCGCTGGTCAACGACTCCAGCGCCAGCCAGCAGTTCTGGGTCTACTGCATCGACCCGCTGACCACCAGCAAGCTGACGAGCACCTACAGCACCTCCTCGCTGGACTCCTTCATGGGTGTCACGCTCAACAGCGGCGGCGCAGCCACCAGCGGCAACGGCGCGGCCTCGGGCTACAAGACGCTGTTCACCAGCGCCCCCTACTCCACGGTCGACAACTACGAGTACAAGTCCGGCACCGTCAGCCTGTACAACAACCTGGTCGAGCTCTACAGCTATGCCTACAAGGACAGCATGACGAGCAACACCAAGTCGGCTGCCTTCCAGTACGTGCTGTGGGAGCTGCTGGGCGACGCCAACAGCGGCGTGGCCGACCCCACCAAGAACGGTGGTGCCTACTTCAGCAACACCAGCTACGAATCGGTGCGCACCCAGGCCGAGAAGTACCTGGACGCCCTGAACAACGCCAACGAGTCCTTCTGGACCAGCTCGCTGGGCCTGACCAAGTCGGCCTACAACTACACCGTGTACAAGAGCACGGCCAGCCCCTCGTCGCAGACCTTCCTGGCTGTCTCCGACAAGAAGAGCAGCGTGCCCGAGCCCGGCTCCATCGCCCTGGCCTTCGCAGCCTTCGGCGCCGTGGCCTACACCCGCCGCCGCAAGCAGTAAGCGCTTGATGGCCTCAGCAAAAAGCAGCCCGCGGGCTGCTTTTTTCATGGCCGGGCCGATGCGCCGGCCTGCCGCGGCCCGCGCCAGTCAGCGAAAGATCCGTGCCTGCGGCGCCTCGCCCAGGCGGACCCAGCCGCGGTACATGCCTTCGGTATTGAAAGGCAGGCACAGCTCGCCTTGATGCGAGACCGCGATCAGGCCCCCCTGCCCGCCCACGGCCGGCAGGCGCGCGCCCACCACGTCCTCGCAGGCGGCTTCCAGGCTGCGCCCCAGGTAGCGCATCTGGGCGGACAGCTCGTGCGCAGCCACGCTGCGCATGAAGGCCTCGCCGGTGCCGGTGCAGGAGACGGCCACGGTGTCGTCCGCGTAGCAGCCCGCGCCCAGGATGGGCGAATCGCCCACCCGACCCGCCTTCTTGTTGGTCATGCCGCCCGTGGAGGTGGCCGCCGCAAGCCGGCCCCGAGCGTCCAGGGCCACCGCGCCGACGGTGCCGAACTTGCTGCGCTCATCCAGCGGCGCCTGGCGCTGCGCGCCATCGTGGTCCAGCCTGGCGGCCCCGCCCTCACCCTGCACCCGGCGCAGCTGCGCCAGCCGCTCGGGCGTGCCGAACCAGTCGGGCGACACCTGCTCCAGGCCCTGCGCCGCGGCAAAGGCATCCGCCGCCGGGCCGATCAGCATCACATGCCCGCTGGACTCCATCACCGCGCGAGCCGCCCGCACCGGATTGCGCGTCGTGCGCAGGCCCGCGACGGCGCCCGCGCGCCGGGAGTGGCCCTCCATGATGCTGGCGTCCAGCTCGTGGGTGGCTGCCTCGGTGTAGACAGCGCCGCGGCCGGCGTTGAAGCGTTCGTTCTCCTCCAGCAGCCGGACGCAGGCCTCGACCACGTCCAGCGCCGGCGCGCCCTCGGCCAGCAGGGCCTCGCCGGCCCGAATGATGTCCAGCAGGGCCTGCAGATAGGCCTGCTCGGATTCATGCGAGGTGGTCTGGCGAAGAATGGTGCCGGCACCTCCATGGATGGCCAGCAGGGGAATGGGCGTGTTCATGCCGCGCATTGTGATCGCCCCGGCACTGCCGCGTCGCTTCGCACGGGAGGCGTCCGGGCATTCCCTAGCCGGCCGATGTCCCCCATTCGACAGGAGAAGAAAGAACGTCCGTGCTAAAAATCGGCACGACGCAAACTGGATGACGCGCCTCCGGCCGGACGGCGCAAGGAGACATCGATGCAACTGGCCTTCACCGCCGAGCAGGAAGCCTTCCGCGCGGAGATCCGTGCCTGGGTGGCCGCGAACCTGCCCCAGGACATCAGCGACAAAGTGCACCGCGCCCAGCGCCTGCACAAGGAGGACCTGCAGCGCTGGGCCCGCATCCTGGGCAAGAAGGGCTGGCATGGCTGGGCCTGGCCGCAGCGCTTCGGCGGACCGGGCTGGGACGCCATCCAGCGCCATCTCTTCGAGGAGGAATGCGCGCTGGCCGGCGCGCCCCGGGTGGTGCCCTTCGGCCCGGTGATGGTGGCGCCGGTGATCATGGCCTTCGGCAGCGCGGAGCAGCAGCAGCGCTTCCTGCCCGGCATCATGAGCGGGGACGTCTGGTGGAGCCAGGGCTACAGCGAGCCGGGCTCCGGCTCGGACCTGGCCTCCGTCAAGACCCGGGCCGAGCGCCAGGGCGACCACTACCTGGTCAACGGTCAGAAGACCTGGACCACCCTCGGACAGTACGGCGACTGGATCTTCTGCCTCGTGCGCACCGACACCCAGGTCAAGCCGCAGGCTGGCATCTCCTTCCTGCTGATCGACATGAAGTCGCCCGGCGTCACCGTGCGGCCCATCATCATGCTGGACGGCGAACACGAGGTGAACGAGGTCTTCTTCGACAACGTCCGCGTGCCGGCCGAGAACCTCATCGGCGAGGAGAACAAGGGCTGGACCTACGCCAAGTACCTGCTGGCCCATGAGCGCACCAACATCGCCGACGTGAACCGGGCCAAGCGCGAGCTGGAGCGGCTCAAGCGCATCGCCCGGCAGGAAGGGCTCTACGAGGACGGCCGCTTCCGCGACCAGATTGCCCTGCTGGAGGTGGACATCGTCGCCCTGGAGATGATGGTGTTGCGCGTGCTCTCGGCCGAGCGCTCGGGCAAGCAGTCCCTTGACGTGGCGGGCCTGCTCAAGATCCGTGGCAGCGAGATCCAGCAGCGCTACACCGAACTGATGATGCTGGCCGGCGGCCCTTTCGCCACGCCCTTCATCCACGAGGCCATGGAGGCCGGCTGGCAGGGCGACCAGGCCCTGGGCGGGCTCTGGCCCGGCGGCGCCGCGCACTGCGCCTCCCTGACCAGCCACTACCTCAACTACCGCAAGACCACCATCTACGGCGGGTCCAACGAGGTACAACGCAATATCGTCGCCCAGACCCTGCTGGGCTGAGACGCGCAGGAGACAGCCATGGATTTTGATTTCAGCGAAGACCAGCAGGCCCTGCGCGATGCCGTGCAGCGTTTTGTCGAGAAGGACTACGGCTTCGAGCAGCGCCGCGCCATCGTCCGCGAGGGCGGCTTCTCGCGTGCGGCCTGGGACGGCCTGGCCGGCCTGGGCCTGATGGGTCTGCAGGTGCCCGAAGCTCATGGTGGCCTGGGCCTGGGTCCGGTGGACGCCATGGTCGTGATGGAGGAACTGGGCCGCGGCCTGGTGCTGGAGCCCTATGCGCAGGGCGCCCTGCTGGCGCCGCTGCTGCTGTCCCAGGCGCCGCAGGCCCTGCAGGCCGACTGGATGCCCCGCATCGTCGCAGGCGAGGCGCTGGTGGTGCTCGCTCACCAGGAACGCGGCCTGCGCTACCGGCTGGACATGGGCCAGACCCGGGCCACCGCGGGCCGGCTCAGCGGCGTCAAGAGCCTGGTGAGCGCGGGCGCGCAGGCGCAGGCCTTCGTCGTGCCCGCCACCGACGAGCAGGGGCCGGCGCTGTACCTGGTCGAGGCCGGCGCCGAGGGCCTCGTCACCCGAGGCTATGGGCTGCACGACGGCTCGGCCGCCGCGGAGCTGACCCTCCAGGCCACGCCCGGCCAGCGCATCGCGCAGGGCGAGGCGGCCCAGGCCTTGCTGGAGCTGGCTGCGGACACCGCACTCGCAGCGCAGGCCGCCGAGGCCGTGGGCGCCATGGACGCCCTGGTGCGCCTCACCGCCGACTACCTCAACACCCGCAAGCAGTTCGGCGTGGCCATCGCCAGCTTCCAGGCCCTGCGCCATCGCATGGCCGACATCAAGATGCAGCTGGAGCTGGCTCGCTCCATGAGCTACTACGCCACGCTGAAGCTGGGTGAACCGCCCGCGCAGCGCCGCCGCGCGCTGTCGCAGGTGAAGCTGCAGCTGAGCCAGTCCATGCGCTTCGTCGGCCAGCAGTGCACGCAGCTGCACGGCGGCATCGGCGTGACGGACGAATACATCTCCAGCCACTTCTTCAAGCGGCTCACGGTGATGGAGATGCAGTGGGGCGACGGCCTGCACCACCTGGCCGAGGTCAGCGCCCGCATGACGGAGCAGGCCGGGGTCTTCGCCTGAGGGAAACGGCGGACTACACTGCCCCGCACCCCCACCGAGGAGTTGCGATGAAGCCGATCCGCCGCCCCCGTGCCCCCCTCGCCGCGCTTGCCGCCCTGCTGGCCCTGCCCTTGTGCGCCAGCGCGCAGTCCACCATGAAGCCCGGCCTCTGGGAGATGACCCAGAAGCCGCAGCTGGACCCCGCCCAGCAGGCCAAGATGGACCAGGCCCGCCAGGCCATGGCCAATATGCCGCCGGAGAAGCGCCAGATGATGGAGCAGATGATGGCCCAGCACGGCGTGCAGGTGAACATGGGCGCCGGCGGGACCGTCACCATCAAGACCTGCATCAGCAAGGAGCAGGCCGAGCGGCATGAGCCGCCGGTGGACGACAAGGGCCGCTGCAAGCAGCAGGTCACGCGCAGCGGCAATACCGTGCGCAGCCACTTCACCTGCACCGACCCGGCCTCCGAAGGCGACGGCGAATTCACCTTCGACAGCGCCGAGCACTACAGCAGCAAGCTGAGCATCCAGCGCCAGGGCCGCAGCATGACCATCTCGGGCGAGGGCCGCTGGCTGGGCGCCGACTGCGGCAGCATCCAGCCGCACAAGCCGCGCCCCTGAGCCCATGGCTGCAAGGCTGACCGGGCATCTCTGCGACGTCGCCGGCCTGCGCCTGGGCCACTGGACCGACAGCCGGCGCCCCACCGGCTGCAGCGTTGTCCTGTGCCCCCAGGGCGTGACCGCTGGCGTGGACGTGCGCGGGGCCGCTCCGGGCAGCCGCGAGACCGACCTGCTGCGCCCCGAGAACACCGTCCAGCAGGTCCATGCGCTGCTGCTCAGCGGCGGCAGCGCCTTCGGCCTGGATGCTGCCAGCGGCGTGATGCGCTGGCTGCGCGAGCGCGGCCACGGCCTGGCCGTGGGCCCGGCCCGCGTGCCCATCGTGCCGGCGGCCGTCATCTTCGACCTCTGGCTGGGCGACCCGGCCCTGACCCCCGATGCCGATGCCGGCTATGCAGCCTGTGAAGCCGCCAGCGTCATGCCACCGCCCACGCCCCAGCGCGGCAGCGTGGGCGCAGGAGCCGGCGCGACCGTCGGCAAGCTGCTGGGGCCGCAAGGGGCCATGAAGGGCGGGCTGGGCATGGCCTCGCTGCGGGTGGGCGCGACCACGCTGAGCGCCCTGGCCGTGGTGAATGCCGTGGGCGACGTCGTCGACCCCGCCAGCGGACGGATCCTCGCCGGCGCCCGCGGCGAGGACGGCCGGCCCCGGGGCACCGTCCAGGCCCTGCTTCAGGGCGCCGCGCCCATCCGACCCATCGCCGGTGCGGCCACGACCCTGGCCGTGGTCGCCACCGATGCCCGTCTCGACAAGGCCCAGGCCACCAAGCTCGCGCAGATGGCCCATGACGGGCTGGCGCGCAGCATCCATCCCGTCCACCAGCCCAGTGATGGCGACATCGTCTTCAGCCTCGCCACCGGCGCCTCGGGCCCTGCCGACCTGGGACTGCTGGGCGTGATGGCCGCCGAGGCGCTGGCGGCCGCCGTGGTGGACGCTGTGCGATCCGCGAGCGGCCTGCCCGGCCTGCCCTCGGCTGGCGAGCTTGGATAATGCGGCGATGCGCTTGTCCCAGATTCTCTTTTCCCAAGGCTTCGGCAGCCGCCGCCTCTGCGCCGGCCTGATCCACCACGGCGAGGTCAAGATCCACGGCGACGTCGTGGACGACCCCGATGCCGATTTCGACCCCCAGGGCCTGCAGTTCGAGGTCAGTGGCAAGACCTGGCCCTATCACGAGAAGGCCCTGGTCATGCTGCACAAGCCAGCCGGCTACGAGTGCTCGCAGAAGCCCCGTCACCATCCCAGCGTGATGAGCCTGCTGCCCGCGCCCCTGCGCGAGCGCGGCGTCCAGCCCGTCGGTCGCCTGGACGAGGACACCACCGGCCTGCTGCTGCTGACCGACGACGGCACCCTCATCCACAAGCTCACCAGCCCCAAGCACCACGTGCCCAAGGTCTACGAGGCGCATTGCAAGCACCCGGTCGACGCCGAGCAGCTCGAGCGCCTG
Source organism: Pelomonas sp. BJYL3 (assembly GCF_027257975.1). Taxonomy (GTDB): domain Bacteria; phylum Pseudomonadota; class Gammaproteobacteria; order Burkholderiales; family Burkholderiaceae_C; genus Roseateles_B; species Roseateles_B flavus. The sequence continues at coordinate 318,495 of NZ_JANZKX010000007.1, read as the reverse complement.
ATGGCCGGCGTGGAACTGCACGAACACGAGCTGAAGGTCCACCGCGAGCCCGAGCTGGTGAAGGCCCTGGCCGCCGAGGCCATGGGCACGCATGGCGTGCGCCTGACGCTGGCCGAGGGCAAGTACCACCAGGTCAAGCGCATGATGGCGGCGGTCAGCAACCGCGTCGAGCGCCTGCACCGGCCGCAGTTCGGTGACCTCGTGCTGCCGGCCGATTTGCCGGAGGGGCAGTGGTGCTGGGTTGCGGGACCCGAGGCCATCCTCGGTGCGCCCGGCGGGGCGTGAGATCCGTCACTGATCCCGCCGCGGCCTGCGCCGCGCCCCCCGCAGATCGAGGGTTCGCACTAGCCGCCCTCAGGCCTGTTGAGGCTACAAATCGCTGCCCGCAATGACGCGTGCACTGCACTGGCATCGAAGGAGGTCGGCTGCAGACACGACGTGCGCTGCGCTCGGACCATGAACACCTACAAGAGCACCCCGGGGCACGGGCCGGGGCCAGACGAGGGATGCCGTCCTTGGATCAGGACATTGCAGCGCAAATCGAGCGCGAACGACTCAGCTCGCTCTACGAGCTGAGCCTGCGGCCCAATCTCATCGGGGCCGCCTTCAGCTTCTGCCCGGTCCTCCTGCTGTGGGGCCACCTGCCCGCCGCCCTGCTGCTGGGCTGGCTGTGCGCGCGCCTGTGCGTGGCGCTGCTGCGCACGCTGGATGCCCGCAGCTTCCGCCAGGCGCAGCGGGAGCTCGGCAGCCTGCGGGCCTGGCGCCAGCGCTACTTCACCCTGCTGGCGCTGGATGCGCTCAGCTGGAGCGCCATGGGCTGGTGCTTCCACACGCCCGAGGTGCCAGGTCTTGACGGCCTGGTGCTGGCCTCCATGATCGGCCTGGCCGCGGTCTCCCTGTTCGCCATGGGCGCCGAGTTCCGCGCCAATGCCCTGTTCTCCGGCATCGTCTTCACGCCTGCGCTGCTCTACAACGGCCTGCTGGACACCCGCGAAGGCTGGCTGTCGGCCGTCGGCCTGCTGATCTTTCTGTCCGTCGCCTGGACGGAGTCGCTGCGCGTCCAGGCCCGCCGCCTGGAGCTGCTGCGTCTGCGCTTCGAGCACGCCAAGCTCGCCGAGGAACGCCAGCAGGCTCTGCAGTCCGCTCAGCAGTCCAGCACCAGCAAGAGCCGCTTCGTGGCGGTGATGAGCCACGAGATCCGCACGCCGCTCAATGGCATCCTGGGCATGACACAGCTGCTGGAGCGTTCGAACCTGGACGAGCGCCAGCGCGAGCAGCTCGGCGTGGTGCACAGTTCCGGCCGCCACCTGCTCAACCTGGTCAATGACATCCTGGACCTGGCCCGCATCGAGTCCGGCAAGCTGGTCATCGAGCCCGCTGCCATGGACCTGGCCGAGGCGGTCCACGAAGTCTGCCGCCTGCTCGCCACCCCTGCCCGCGAGAAGGGTCTGCAGCTCAACGTCCGCCTTGCCGAAGGCCTGCCCAGCCATGTGCTGGCCGATGCCTCGCGCATCAAGCAGGTGCTGCACAACCTGGTCGGCAATGCCATCAAGTTCACCGAGCAGGGTTCGGTGGACGTGGGCGTGGCCGTGGTGCAGGACATGCGCAGCGGCACCCTGCTGCGCTTTGCCGTGCGGGACACCGGCGACGGCATCGAGGCCGACCAGCTGGAGCGCATCTTCGCCCCATTCGAGCAGCTCGGTGGCAAGCTGCGCCAGCGGCGCGACAGCACGGGCCTGGGCCTGACCATCTCCCGCGAGCTCGCCCACGCCATGGGCGGCGATCTACGCGCCAGCTCGCGGCGCGGCCTGGGTTCGATGTTCGAGCTGACCCTGCCGCTCCAGCCCTGCGACGCCCCCGCCGCAGCGCAGCGGGCGGCCCGCGATCCCCTGCTGCCGGTCCTGCAGGGCCGGGTGCTGCTGGTCGACGACAACCCGGTGAACCTGCTGGTGGCGGCCTCCATGCTGGACCACTGCGGCGTGGAAGTCGTGCAGGCCGAGAACGGCCGCCAGGCCCTGGAGCTGCTCCGGCAGGAGCCCTTCGAGCTGGTGCTGATGGACTGCCTGATGCCCGAGCTCGACGGCTTCGAGGCCACGGCCGCCTGGCGCGCCGAGGAACGGCGCATGGGCCGTCCGCGCACACCCATCGTCGCCCTGACCGCCAGCACCTCCCCGCAGGACCGGGCGCAGTGCGAGGCTGCCGGCATGGACGGCCATCTGCAGAAGCCTTTCGACATGCAGCACCTGCTGGAACTGGTGGTGCGCCATGTGGGCCGGGCCGAACCGACGAGCGCGGTGCGGCTGGAGGACGAAGTGCCGGCCTGAGTGCACGCTCGGGCGCCCTCGCCCCTCTGAACGGGCGGCCGGGCACGGATAATGCCCTCCATGCAGGTATTCCGCGGCTTCCATCACCCGGGCATCGCCCCGGCCTGTGCCCTCACCATCGGCAACTTCGACGGCGTCCATCGCGGCCATCAGGCGATGCTGGCCCTGCTGCGCTCGGAAGCCCAGCACCGCGGTCTGCCGTCCTGCGTGCTGAACTTCGAGCCCCATCCGAGGGACTTCTTCGCCCGCAAGCTGGGCAAGCCGGAGCTGGCCCCCACCCGCATCGCCACGCTGCGCGACAAGCTCCAGGAGCTGGAACGCTGCGGCATCGACCAGGTCGTGGTGCTGCGCTTCGACGAGCGCCTGGCCTCGCTGCCCGCGCAGGACTTCATCCAGCAGGTGCTGGTGCAGGGCCTGGGCGCCCGCTACGTGCTGGTGGGCGACGACTTCCGCTTCGGCGCCAAGCGCCAGGGCGACTACGCCACGCTCGACGCCGCCGGCCAGCGCCTGGGCTTCGACGTGGCTCGCATGATGAGCTACGAGGTGCACGGCCTGCGCGTCAGCAGTTCGGCCGTGCGCGAGGCTCTGGCCGAGGGCCGCATGGAGGACGCCGAGCGCCTGCTGGGCCGGCCCTATGCCATCTCCGGCCATGTGATCCACGGCCAGAAGCTGGGCCGGCAGCTGGGCGAATCGGCGGCCGGTGCGGCCGACGGCTTCCGCACCTTGAACCTGCGCTTCTCGCATGCCAAGCCGGCCGCCATGGGCATCTACGCCGTGCGCACCCATGGCCTGGCGCAAACGCCCCTGGACGGCGTGGCCAGCCTGGGCGTGCGCCCCACGGTGGAGGACGCCGGGCGCGTGCTGCTGGAGGTCCACTGCCTGGACTGGCCCGCGACGCTGGGCCGCAACGGGGCCTACGGTAAACTCGTGCGCGTGGAACTGCTGCACAAACTGCGTGACGAAGCCCGTTTCGACGGGCTGGACGCCCTGACCCAGGCCATCGCCCGCGATGTCGAGCAGGCACGCGCCTTCCTGGCCACCCACGCCTCGATGCGCCGCCAGACCACCCGCGATCGAATTTGATGCGGGCCCGCCCTCGGGGCTTGCTGCCCTGACGCCCCTGCGCCGCCCCGGTGCTCCCCCTGCCCGCCGACTGGCCTGCCGCCAGCGGCCCTGCCTGATTGCTGCCATGACTGACGCCACCAAGCCCGCCGCACCCGACTACCGTGCCACGCTGAACCTGCCCGACACCCCCTTCCCCATGCGCGGTGACCTGCCCAAGCGCGAGCCGGGCTGGGTCAAGAACTGGGAAGAGCAAGGCATCTACAAGAAGCTGCGCGACGCCCGCTGCGGCGCGCCCAAGTTCGTGCTGCACGATGGCCCGCCCTATGCGAATGGCCAGATCCACATCGGCCACGCCGCCAACAAGATTCTCAAGGACATGATCGTCAAGGCCCGCCAGCTGGCCGGCTTCGACGCGGCCTACATCCCCGGCTGGGACTGCCACGGTCTGCCCATCGAGAACCAGATCGAGAAGACCTTCGGCCGCGGCCTGCCGCGTGACGAGGTCCAGGCCAAGAGCCGCGCCTACGCCACCGAGCAGATCGACGGCCAGCGCGCCGACTTCAAGCGCCTGGGCATCCTCGGCGAATGGGACAAGCCCTACCGCACCATGGACTACGCCAACGAGGCCGGCGAGATCCGTGTGCTCAAGCGCCTGTTCGAGCGCGGCTTCGTCTACCGCGGCCTCAAGCCCGTCTACTGGTGCTTCGACTGCGGTTCCTCGCTGGCCGAATTCGAGATCGAGTACGCCGACAAGCAGTCGCCGGCGGTGGACGTCGCCTTCCTGTGCGCCGAGCCCGCGAAGCTGGCCGCCGCCTTCGGCCTGCCCGCGCTGGACCAGGACGCCTTCACGGTGATCTGGACCACCACCCCCTGGACCATCCCCGCCAACCAGGCGCTGAACCTCAACCCCGAGCTGCCCTACGCCCTGGTCAAGACCCCGCGCGGCTACTTCGTGGTGGCCGAGGCCCTGGTCGAGAAATGCCTGGCGCGCTGGCAGCTGGAGGGCGAGCAGGTCGCCGTCACCCAGGGCCGCGCGCTCGAGCTGCTGAAGTTCAAGCACCCGCTGGCCCATGTGGACCCCGGCTTCGACCGCGAGAGCCCGGTCTACCTGGCTGACTACGCCACGGCGGAAGACGGCACCGGCGTCGTGCACTCGGCGCCTGCCTACGGCCTGGATGACTTCCAGAGCTGCGTCTCCCACGGCATGGCCTTCACCGACATCAAGAACCCGGTGCAGGGCAACGGCGCCTATGAAGCCGCCCTGCCCCTGTTCGGCGGGCAGCACATCTGGAAAGCCAACCCCGTCATCACCGAGGCCCTGGCCCAGGCCGGGCGGCTGATGGCCCAGTCCAAGATCACCCACAGCTACCCGCACTGCTGGCGCCACAAGACGCCGGTGATCTACCGCGCGGCGGCCCAGTGGTTCGTGCGCATGGACGAGGGCAGCGGCCTCTTCGCCAGCGAGGCCCCGGCCCAGACCCTGCGCCAGACGGCCCTGGCGGCCATCGACGCCACCAGCTTCTACCCCGAGAACGGCCGGGCCCGCCTGCGCGACATGATCGCCAACCGGCCCGACTGGTGCATCTCGCGCCAGCGCAGCTGGGGCGTGCCCCTGCCCATCTTCCTGCACAAGGACACGGGCGAGGCGCATCCGCGCACGCTGGAGTTCATCGAGCGTGCCGCGCAGCTGGTCGAGCAGGGCGGCATCGAGGCCTGGGCCAAGCTGGACCCGGCCGAGTGGCTGGGCGCCGAGGCCGAGATCTACACCAAGGGCCAGGACATCCTGGACGTCTGGTTCGACTCCGGCTCCACCTTCCAGCACGTGCTCAAGGGCAGCCACGCCGGCGCCGCGCATGAGCAGGGCCCCGAGGCCGACCTCTACCTCGAAGGCCATGACCAGCACCGCGGCTGGTTCCACAGCTCCCTGCTGATCGCCTCGGCGCTGTACGGCCGTGCGCCGTACAAGGGCCTGCTGACCCACGGCTTCGTGGTGGACGGCCAGGGCCGCAAGATGAGCAAGTCGGTGGGCAATGTGGTCGCGCCGCAGGCCGTGTCCGACAAGATGGGCGCCGAGATCCTGCGCCTGTGGACCGCCGCGACCGACTACTCCGGCGATCTGGGCCTGGACGAGAAGATCCTCGCCCGCGTAGTCGACAGCTACCGCCGCATCCGCAACACCCTGCGCTTCCTGCTGGCCAATGTCTCGGACTTCGACGCCGCGACCGAAGCCCTGCCCCTGGACCAGCTGCTGGAAGTGGACCGCTACGCCCTGGCCCGCGCCGCCGAGTTCCAGGCCGAGGTGCTGGCCCACTTCGAGCGCTATGAGTTCCACCCGGTCGTGGCCAAGCTGCAGGTCTACTGCTCGGAAGACCTGGGCGGCTTCTACCTCGACGTGCTGAAGGACCGCCTCTACACGACGGCCCCGAAGAGCCTGGCCCGCCGCTCCGCCCAGACCGCGCTGTGGCACATCACGAACGCCATGCTGCGCTGGATGGCGCCCTTCCTCAGCTTCACGGCGGAGGAAGCCTGGCAGGTGTTCAACGGTGGCGAGACCATCTTCACCGAGACCTTCTGGACCTTCGAGGCGCCGGACGCCGCCCTGCTGGCCAAGTGGAGCCGCGTGCGCGAGATCCGCGAGCTGGCCAACAAGGCCATCGAGGACGTGCGCGGCCAGGGCCTGGTGGGCGCCTCGCTGCAGGCCGAGGTCGTGATCGGCGCGGCCGAGCAAGACCTGACCCTGCTGCAGTCCCTGGGCGAAGACCTCAAGTTCGTGCTGATCACCTCGGCGGCCCGCGTCGAGGCCGCGGCCGAGCTGAGCGTCACTGTCACGCCCACGGCACACGCCAAGTGCGAGCGCTGCTGGCACTACCGCGAGGACGTGGGCTCGATCGCCGAGCACCCGGGCCTGTGCGGCCGCTGCCACAGCAATCTGCATGGCGGCGGCGAGCTGCGACAGATCGCCTGATCAGCGCCCGCCACCTGAGCAAACGCTCCGTCGAGACGGGGCGTTTTTCATGGGGCGACGAGAGCCCGTGCGCTCAGCAGCAGCGCCCCAGCTTGCCGCCATAGCGCGCGGCCTGCCGCTCGCGGAAGAAGTCCTCGTAGCTCATGGGCTCGCGCTCCGGATGCTCGCGCTGCAGATGGGCCACGTAGCTGCCGTAGTCCGGCAGGCCCACCATCAGGCGCAGGCTCTGCGCCAGAGTGCGGCCCGCCTGGCCCAGCTCGCGCAGCCCCTGCTCAAGCATGGCTGGACGCCACGGCGGCAGGATTCAGGGGCACGCGCGGCGCCTCCTGGGCGCTGGGCTGGCGGCTGGCACGCGCGGCCAGCACGGACCTGACGCTGTAGACCAGTACGCTCAGCACCACGCCCATGAAGAGCGCGCACAGGGCGGCGTCCAGGCGGTCGTTGAAGATCACCCGCTGCATGGCCTCCAGGCTCTTGGCCGGGGCCAGCACCTGGCCGGCGGCCACGGCGTCGGCGTACTTGCGGGCATGGGCCAGGAAGCCCACGCGCACGTCGTCCGAGAAGATCTTCAGCCAGCCCGCCGTCAGCGTGCAGGCCAGCAGCCAGACCGAGGGCACGATGGTGACCCAGGCGTAGCGGTCCTTCTTCATCTTGAACAGGACCACGGTGCCCAGCAGCAGCGCCACGGCGGCCAGCATCTGGTTGGCGATGCCGAACAGCGGCCACAGGGTGTTGATGCCGCCCAGCGGATCCACCACGCCCTGGTAGAGGAAGTAGCCCCAGGCCGCCACGCACAGCCCCGTGGCCAGCAGATTGGCCACCAGGGAGTCGGTGCGCTTGAGCGAGGGCACGAAGCTGCCCAGCAGGTCCTGCAGCATGAAGCGGCCGGCGCGGGTGCCGGCGTCCACGGCGGTCAGGATGAACAGCGCCTCGAAGAGGATGGCGAAGTGGTACCAGAAGGCCATCATGGCCTTGCCGCCCACCACCTGGTGCAGGATGTGAGCCATGCCCACGGCCAGCGTGGGAGCGCCGCCAGCGCGGGCGAGGATGGTGTTCTCGCCCACGTCCTTGGCCGTCTGCACCAGCATCTCGGGCGTGACCACGAAGCCCCACGTGGAAATGGTGGCCGCCACGGCCTCGGGCGTCTTGCCGACCAGCGCCGCCGGGCTGTTCATCGCGAAGTAGACGCCCGGCTCGATGCACGAGGCCGCCACCAGGGCCATCACCGCCACGAAGCTCTCGGCCAGCATGCCGCCGTAGCCGATGAAGCGGGCGTGGGTCTCGTTCTCCAGCATCTTGGGCGTGGTGCCCGAGGAGATCAGCGCATGGAAGCCCGAGACGGCGCCGCAGGCGATGGTGATGAAGAGGAAGGGGAAGAGATCTCCCGCCCACACCGGGCCGTTGCCCGCCGCGAACTTGGTGATCGACGGCATCTGCAGCGTGGGCGCCACGAAGACGATGCCCACGGCCAGCGCGACGATGGTGCCGATCTTCAGGAAAGTCGACAGATAGTCCCGGGGCGCCAGCAGCAGCCACACCGGAATGGACGCAGCGACGAAGCCGTAGCCGATCAGCAGCCAGGTCAGGGTCTTGCCGTCATGCGTGAACAGCGGGGCCAGCGTGGGGCTCTCGTGCACCCACTGCCCGCCGATGATGGAGGCCATCAGCAGCACGAAGCCGATCAGCGAGACCTCGCCGATGCGCCCCGGCCGCAGATAGCGCAGGTAGACGCCCATGAACAGGGCCACCGGGATGGTGGCCGCCACGGTGAAGGTGCCCCAGGGCGATTCGGCCAGGGCCTTCACCACGATCAGGGCCAGCACGGCCAGGATGATGATCATGATCATGAAGGCGCCGAAGAGCGCGATCAGGCCCGGCACCGTGCCCATCTCCTGCTTGACCAGCTCGCCCAGGGAGCGGCCGTCGCGGCGGGTGGAGATGAAGAGCACGATGAAGTCCTGCACCGCCCCGGCGAAGACCACGCCGGCCAGGATCCACAGCAGGCCCGGCAGGTAGCCCATCTGCGCGGCCAGCACCGGCCCCACCAGCGGGCCGGCGCCCGCGATGGCGGCGAAATGGTGGCCGTAGAGCACGTTCTTGTGCGTGGGCACGTAGTCCAGCCCGTCGTTGTACTTCCAGGCCGGGGTCTGGCGCTGGCCGTCCAGGCCCAGCACGGTGTTGGCGATGAAGAGGCTGTAGTAGCGGTAGCCGATCAGGTAGACGCAGATCGCGGCCACCACCACCCACAGGGCGCTGATGGCCTCGCCGCGGGACAGGGCGACCACGGCGAGCGCCGCGGCACCGAGCACGGCCACGCCCGCCCAGGCGAGGTGGCGACGAACACTGGACATGGTTTTGTCTCCTGCAATGGACCCCGGCCCTGCTTCTGGCGGCAGCGTGACGGCATCCGGTTCTTGGGAGACTGCAGTGTGAAGACCGCGCGCCCGCGGCACATCCGTTCGGCCCGCGGGGCCACTCCGTAGGGATGACTAGGGACCAACCCTAGGCACCTGCCATGCTGGGGTCAGCGCCCGCTGTCCGCCTCCAGGCCGCGGGCATGTTCCAGGGCATAGCGCAGCAGCTCGGCCGGCGTGTCCAGGGCCAGCTTGCGCTTGATGTTCTGGCGGTGGGTCTCGACGGTGCGAACCGAGAGGTCCAGGCGGCGGGCGATGTCCTTGCTGGTCTCGCCGCGGGCCAGGGCGCTGAGGATCTCGCTCTCGCGCGGGGACAGCACCGGCTTGGGCGCCTGGGCGCGGAACATGCGCCGCGTCAGGCCGGGGCTGAGGTAGGTGCCGCCGGCACGCACGGCCTCGATGGCGGCGAGCAGGGCCTCCACCGAGGCGTCCTTGAGCACATAGCCGCTGGCCCCCGCCTCGAGGGCGCGCTGCACGTACTCGGGGTTGTCGTACATGCTGAACATCAGCACCCGCAGTGCAGGCGTCTGGGCCAGCAGGGCGCGGGCCAGCTCGATGCCGCTGCCCTGGCGCAGGCCCACGTCCAGCAGCGCGAGGTCGGGCGCGGCCTGCTTCAGCGCGATCAGGGCCTCGTCAGCACTGCCGGCCTCGGCCACGACCTCGTAGCCCGGCTCGGTCTGCAGGCGCGAGCGCAGGCCCTCTCGGACCAGGGGGTGGTCATCCACCAGCAGGATGCGCAGGGGCGGCGAGGAAGGGGCGCTCATGAGGCCGCATTGTCGCTGGCCAGCCGGGCCAGGGCCTCGGCGGGCAGGCGGGCCTCGATCCAGGTGCCGTGGCCGGGCCGGGTCTGGATGTCCAGCTGCCCGCCGATGGCCGTCAGGCGCTCGCGCATATTGCGCAGGCCGATGCCCTGCTGCGGGTGCAGGTTCTGCGCGCGCAGGTCGAAGCCTTGGCCGTCGTCCTGCACCACGAGGCTCAGATCGCCGCCGGCCGGCGCCTGCAGCTGCAGCAGCACCTGGCCGGCCTGCGCGTGCTTCAGGGCGTTGGTCAGCGCCTCCTGGGCCACGCGGAAGAGCACGGTGACAGCCACCTCGGGCAGGGTCGGCAGGGGCCGGGGCTCGCAGCTGCAGTCGATGTGGGGGCCGCCGGCGGTCTCGCATTCCCGGGCCAGGTGCTCGAGGGCGGCGTCCAGGCCCAGGGTGTCCAGCAGGGCCGGACGCAGGCGGTGCGAGATGCGCCGCACCTCGTGGAGGCTGCCGCTGAGCCGCTCCACCGCCTGCTGCAGCAGGGCCGGCCGCGGCTCGCGCAGATTGGCCTCCACCAGCAGCTTGGTGGACACCAGGGTCTGGCTGATGCCGTCGTGCAGCTCGCGCGCCAGGTGGGCCCGCTCCTCCTCCTGCGAGCGCACCACCTCGTGCGCCAGCAGGCGCAGCTTCTGCTCCGCCAGGCGGTGCTCGGAGAGGTTCAGGGCCAGGGCGCTGGCGCTGATCAGCACGATGCCCGCCAGCGCGATGCCCACGATCCACCACAGCGTGCGGGCGATATTGCCCTGGGCCTCGCGGTCCAGCTGGTCCAGCGTGGCCTGGATGCCGTCCAGGTACAGGCCCGTGCCCATCATCCAGTTCCACTCGGGCAGGGCCACCACATAGCCCAGCTTGGGTGCCATCTGCTGGCTGGAGGGCTTGCGCCAGAGGTACTCCACATAGCCGCCGCCCGCCCGGGCCTGGGCGATCAGACGCTGGATGGTGGGCTGGCCGCGGGCGTCGCGCAGCTCCCACAGGTTCTGGCCCAGCAGCTCGGGCTGGCGCGAGTGCATCAGCACCCGGCCCTGGAGGTCGTAGACGAAGAAGTAGCCGTCGGCCCCGTAGTCCAGCGTGGCGAGGCGCTGCAGGGCCTGCTCGCTGGCGTGGCGGCGGGTCAGCGCGTCCTGGCCCTGGGCCTGCGCGTAGAGCGGCTGCACCGTGCTCAGGGCGAGGTCGACGTAATGGCGGAGCTCATCGCGCCGCGCCTCCATGTAGGCCCGCTGCACGGTGGCGTGCTCGCGGGCGACCAGCTCGCCCTCCTGCTGCCGCACACCCACCGCGATGAGGGCGAGCGAGGCCAGCAGGGGCGCGATAGCCAGCAGGAGAATCTTGCCGCGCAGCTTCATGGCCGGCCACTGTAGCGCGGCCGGCGGCCCTCAGCGGGTCCGGAGTCCCGGCTCAGGGAAAGACCGGCACATTGGGCTCGTGCCCCTGGAAGCTCGCCTCCGGATGCGTGGCCGCGAGCAGGGCCTCGATCTCGGCCACGCGGCCGCGCGGCACGTCCACCATCAGCAGGTACTGGCCGGCCTCCATGCCAGGCTCGAAGCGCCGCAGCCGCCGGCTGGGCGTGGAGCTGCCGATCATGCTGCAGAACCAGGTCCCCAGCACGGCACCCAGGGCCGCCAGCGCCACGACCAGCCCGGCCGGCACCGCCGATTCCAGGCTGTAGGCCGCCAGCACCCCGGCGGCAGCGCCAAGGCCGGCCCCCACCAGCAGGCCGGTCTCCGCGGACTCGACCAGGTCCGAGGTCTGCAGCAGGCTGGCGGCCTGCAAGCCACCCATCTCGGCCCCTTCCCGGGCCATGAAGTGGATCTGCGGCGCCGCGACGCGGGCCAGCAGCAGGTCATTCATGCAGCGGCGGGCGCTGTCCAGGTCGGGCAGCATCCAGTAGATCCTCTTGCGCATGGCGAGCTCCTTGTCGTGACACCCCGGCCCCGCGGGCCGGTGGCAGGCTTCCAAGACCAATCTAGTCCGGCCCCTCGGGCTTGACAAACCTCAAGCGGGCAGTTCGCGTGCCCGGCGCAGGCCGCCTTGCGGAGCGGCTACAGTAGCGCCCTGCTTCTGAACTGCACATGCCCATGGCCACCTCTTCCGCTTCCCCGCGCCTGATCCAATGGCTGGCGATCGCCCTCCTCGTGATCCTGGCCGACCAGTTCACCAAGGTGCTGATCCTGGGGAGCTTCCAGCTCGGCGACAGCCGCCCCGTGACCTCCTTCTTCAGCATCGTCCGCTGGCACAACCCCGGGGCCGCCTTCAGCTTCCTGGCCTGGGCGGCCGGCTGGCAGCGCTGGTTCTTCGTGGGCCTGGGCGCCGTGGCCGCCGCCTTCATCCTGTGGCTGTTGCGCAAGCATGGACACCAGACCCTCTTCGCCACCGCGCTGTCGCTCATCCTGGGCGGCGCCATCGGCAATGTGATCGACCGACTGCTGCATGGCTATGTGGTGGACTTCCTCCTTTTCCACTACCAGAACACCTGGACCTTCCCGGCCTTCAACGTGGCCGACAGCGCCATCTCCCTCGGCGCGGCGCTGCTGATCCTGGACGAGCTGCGCCGGGTGCGGCGCAGCTGAACCCGGCCGACCGGACGCTTGATCCAGGTCAGGCGCTCTTCCTAGGGTAAGGCCCGCTGACGCGCCCCGCGCCTCCCTCTAGCCTTGGTGGCAGAAGGAGACACCCCATGAGCCACCCCCTGGCGCAGGAGCCGGCGCCCGATTCGCGCCCGCCGGCCCGCACGCCTGATCCGGATCAAGCCGCGCCCACCCCGGAAGGCCCGGCCGTCTCGCCCTTCCACCTGCAGCTCAACACGCTGCGGTGGAGCCAGCCCCTGCACTGGCTGCGCCTGGGCTGGAAGGACTTCTGCCGCCACCCTGGCATCGGCCTCTTCTACGGCCTGTGCTTCGTGCTGATGGGTTGGGGCCTGCTCAAGGTCTACCAGAACGCTCCCGCCTACACCCTTGCCCTGTCCGCGGGCTTCCTGCTGATGGGACCCTTCCTGTGCATGGGCCTGTACCAGGTCTCCATGCGCCTGGAACGCGGCGAGCAGCCCGACCTGGGCGACTCCCTCACCGCCTGGGACAGCCACATGGGCCAGATGGCCATCTTCGGCGGCGTGCTGCTGATCCTGGAGATGCTGTGGGGGCGGGCCTCGCTGGTGATCTTCGCGGTGAGCTTCGACGGCATGCCCGATTTCGCGGGCTCGCTCACCAAGCTGCTGGACCCCGAGAACCTGGGCTTCATCGCCACCTACCTCACCGTGGGCGCCCTCTTCGCAGGCCTGATCTACGCCGTCAGCGTCATCTCGATCCCCATGATGCTGGACCAGCAGGTGGACGCCGTCACCGCCGGCCTGACCAGCCTGCGCCTGGTGCTGACCCAGACTGGCGTGATGCTGTGGTGGGGCGCGCTGGTGGTGGGGCTGGTGGTGCTGGCGCTGCTGCCGGGCTTCCTCGGCCTGCTGGTGGTGGGGCCGGTGCTGGGGCATGCCAGCTGGCATGCCTACCGGGCTGCGGTAGCAGAGTCCTGAGCCTCCCGCAACGCCTTGATTTGCAGGCTGTGCGCGCCATGAAGCAGGTCACAATGCGCCGCAGCTTCCACCCGCACCCGACATGCTCGACTTCGACTGCCTGACCCACTTTGACTGGCTCGACGTGCCCATGTGGGTCTTCGACCAGCAGGGCCAGCGCAACCTCTGGGCCAATGCCGCCGCCCTGAGCTTCTGGCAGGCCGAGAGCCTCGAGGAGTTCCTGGCCCGCAACCACGCCGACAGCTCCGAAGCCGTGCGCACCCGCCTGGCCATCACCGCCACGGACCATGCCCTGGGCAAGATCGTGCGGGAGCAGTGGACGCTCTATCCCAAGGGCCAGCCCGTGACGGTGCTGCTGGTTTCTCGCGGCATCCGCACGCCGGACGGGCGCCAGGTGATGCTCTTCGCCGTCGACTCCCTCTCCAGCGCCTCCGACAAATCCGTGCTGCGCGGCGTGGAGGCCCTGCAGCACACCTCGGTGCGCATCGCGATGGTGTCCCTGCGCGACGGCAACTTCCTGATGCGCAACCCGGCCGCCGCCGCCTGCTTCACCGGCCTGCCCAAGGACCGGGGCCAGAGCGACTTCAGCAGCCTCTTCCCCGACGCCGAGGTGGGCCGCCGCATCCTGGCCCAGGTTCAGCGTGGCCAGACCTTCGCGGCGGACCTGGAGCTCAACACCGCCGGCGGCCGCCGCTGGCACAGCCTGGACGCCCGGCCCATGCGCGACCCGGTGACGGGCGACCTGGTCATGCAGCTCAACGCGCGCGACATCGGCGACCTCAAGGCCACGCAGGCCGCGCTGGAGGCCGCCCGCCAGGCCGCCGAGGCCGCCAGCCAGGCCAAGAGCGCCTTCCTGGCCAATATGAGCCACGAGATCCGCACGCCCATGAACGGCGTGCTGGGCCTGACCGAACTCGTGCTGCAGACCCCGCTGGACGAGCGCCAGCGGCGCTTCATCGAGCTGGCCCACAGCTCGGCCAAGGGCCTGCTGGTCATCATCAACGACCTGCTGGACGTGGCCAAGATCGAGGCCGGCCGCGTGCAGATCGAGCACCGGCCCTTCGCCCTGCACGACTGCCTCAAGGAATCCCTGCACCCCTTGCTGCTGCAGGCCCACGAGAAGGGCATCCGCCTGCATGCCCTCGTGCAGCCCGGCGTGCCGGCCAGGCTGGTGGGCGATGCCCTGCGGCTGCGCCAGGTGCTGGTCAACCTCGTCGGCAATGCGCTGAAGTTCACCGAGCGCGGCGAGGTGCGGCTGGAAGTGATCCAGCTGCCCGAGGAGGAGGACGGGCACCCCCTGGACCCGGCCGTGCACGGCGTGCGCCTGCGCTTCTCGGTGCATGACACCGGCATCGGTATGACGGCGGACCAGATCCGCCACATCTTCGCCCCCTTCAGCCAGGCGGACAGCAGCATCACCCGGCGCTACGGTGGCACAGGGCTGGGCCTGACCATCGTGCAGCGCCTGGTGGGCCTGATGGGCGGGCAGGTGCAGGTGGAGAGCCAGCCGGGCACGGGCTCCTGCTTCAGCTTCGAGATCCGCCTGCCGGCCGCCAGCGGCACCGGGACCGAGCCCCGGACCGAAGCCGCCAGCGCCTGAGGCGCCGGGCGGCCTGCTCCAGGGCAGCCTCCCTCAGATCACCAGCAGACCGGAGCCGGTGGTCGTACGGGCCTCCAGCTCGCGGTGCGCCTGCTGCACCTCCGCCAGGGCATAGCGCTGGCCGATGGGGATGCGCACCACCCCCTGGCCCACCACGTCGAAGAGATCATCGGCCATGGCCTGCGTGCTCTCGCGGGTCGCCAGGTGGGCGAAGAGCACGGGGCGCGTCAGGTACAGGGAGTTGGCCGACAGGCTGGACAGGTTCACCGGCGGCACCGCGCCCGAGGCATTGCCGAAGCTGACCATCAGGCCGAAGGTGCTGAGACAGGCCAGGGAGCCGGCCCAGGTGTCGGCGCCCACGGAGTCGTAGACCACCTTGACGCCGCGACCCTCGGTGAGCTCCTTGACGCGGGCCGCGAAGTCCTCGCGACGGTAGTTGATGACGTGGGCCGCGCCGTGCTGGCGGGCGAGCTCGCACTTCTCGTCGCTGCCGGCCGTGCCGATGAGCTTCAGGCCCAGGTGGCGGGCCCACTGGCAGGCGATCAGGCCCACGCCGCCGGCCGCGGCATGGAAGAGCACGGTGTCGCCGGCCTGCAGCCCGCCCTGGGGCACGGTCTTGCGCAGCAGGTACTGCACGGTGAGGCCCTTGAGCATCATGGCCGCGCCGGTGTCCAGGCCTATGCCGTCCGGCAGCCGGACCACGCAGCGCGCCGGCATCACGCGGGCCGTGGCATAGGCGCCCACCGGCTGGCTGGCATAGGCCACGCGGTCGCCCTCGGCCAGGTGGCTGACGCCCTCGCCCACCGCTTCCACGATGCCCGAGGCCTCCATGCCCAGGCCCGAGGGCATGGGCAGCGGGTAGACGCCGCTGCGGTGGTAGATGTCGATGTAGTTGAGGCCGCAGAAGGCGTGGCGGACCCGGACCTCGCCGGGGCCGGGCGCCCCCACCTCCACGTGCTCCAGCTGCATCACTTCGGCTGCGCCCGGCTGGGCAATGCGAACGACCTGTTCCTGGGACATCGACTTCTCCTGCTGGCTGTGAACGGGGTGCCGCGCCGCCACATTCGGGCCTGTCAGCGCGACGACAAGTTGCATCCGCTATCGTGCCAGCCTTTGCACCCTTTTGCCGCCTGCCGGCGATGGCCCGCCCATGAAGCTCAGTCCGAAGCTCGCCCTGCTGCTGACCCTGCCGCCCCTGCTGTGGGCCGGCAATGCGGTGGTGGGCCGCTGGGCCGCCGCGGCCATCCCGCCGCTGACCCTGAACTTCCTGCGCTGGCTGCTGGCCTTCCTGGTGCTGCTGCCCCTGGCCCGCCCGCTGTGGGCGCAGCGGGCCGCCCTGCGCCAGCGCTGGCACTACTTCGCCCTGACCGGCTTCCTGGGCATGGGCTGCTACAACGCCCTGCAGTACCAGGCCCTGCACAGCTCCACGCCACTCAACGTGACCCTGATCGCGGCCAGCCTGCCGCTGTGGATGCTGGGCGTGGGCATGCTTCTGCACGGCGTGCGGCCGGACCGGCGCCAGCTGCTGGGCGCCCTGCTGTCCCTGCTGGGCGTGGCCCTCGTGCTGAGCCGCGGCCAGCTGCAGACCCTGCGCGCCGTGCATTTCGTCGAGGGGGACCTGCTGATGCTGCTGGCCGTCTTCAGCTGGGCCGTCTACAGCTGGCTGCTGGCGCGGCCGCCCGCCCACATGCAGGGCGCGCAACGGCCGCCCTGGGACTGGGCGATGCTGCTGATGGCGCAGCTGGTCTTCGGACTGGGGTTTGCCGGCGTATCGGCCGGTGCCGAGCAGCTGCTGTCGACGCAGCCGGTGGCCTGGGGGTCAGGTCTTGCCCTGGCCCTGGTCTACGTGGCCCTGGGCCCCTCGCTGCTGGCCTACCGCTGCTGGGGCTTGGGGGTGACGCAGGCCGGCCCCGCCGTGGCCGCCTTCTTCGGCAACCTCACACCGGTGTTCGCGGCGCTGATGTCGGCGGCCCTGCTGGGCGAATGGCCCCAGTGGTTCCACGCGGTGGCCTTTGTGCTGATTGCTGCGGGCATCGTGGTGTCCGCGCGCCGCTGAGGGGACTTCCGGCGCCCGCGTGCTGCAGCACGGTGTGGATCTGGCGCCGCTGAGCCGGGCGCCGGGCAAGGGTCGAGTGGGGGTTGCCGCTTACTGGCGCTGGCCGCCGAAGCTGCCAGAGGGCGTCGAGCGGTGGGCGTAGTGCCAGGTGCCGCTGAGGGCGCCGGTGTTGCCGTCCAGGAAGCCCTGGTAGACGGCCGAGCCGGCGGAGCCGGAGGCCGTCATGTTCATGCGGCCGCTGGCGGCCACGGTGCCGCTCACGCTGAAGGCCCCGGTCTGGTTGGAGACGCCGCCACCGCTGACCACGCCCATGCCGCCGGCACCGGGCGTGACCACCACGTTGAAGGTGCCCTGCTCGGGGCCCGCGAAGGAGCCGGCAAAGCTGCCGAAGATGCCCGCCGCCGCGGGCGGCGTGTTGTTGACCGGCAGGGGTGCGGCCGAGGCTTGGCCGCCGCAGGCACCGACCAGCGTGCGCTGCACCCAGCCGCTGAAGTTGGCGGCGTCCACGTAGACGAAGCCGTTCTTGACCTCGCCCGAGGCGATCAGTTCCTCACCCTTGGGAATGGAGGCCACGACCTTGGCGTCCTTGGCCGCGTTGGCATAGGCCTTCACGTTGCCGATCTTGGGGCACAGGGTCTGGCCGGCCGGCTGCGGCGCCTCGGCCTTGGTGGAGGCGGCGGCATTGGCGTCGCCGGCAGCGCTGCTGGTGCGGATCAGGTTGGGCTGGTCGCGGATGGTCCTGACGATGGTGTTGTAGTTGTCCAGGAAGCTGGCCGCCACCATCTTGCCCTCGGGCGTGCTGGTGTAGCCGCCCAGGCCCACCAGGGCGCCGCCATAGCCCCAGCCGCCGATGCCGAAGTCGGTCTTGGTGGCCTTGCCTTCGGCAGCTGCCACCTGGATGCTGGAGCGCACGTCGGCGATCAGTAGGCTGGTCGAAGCCTCGCGGAACTTGAGGTTGCCGGCGATGGCGCCGAACACGCCACCCACGCGGCCCAGCAGCGCGCCACCGATGCCGCCGGTGGTGGAGGCACCGACCTGCACATTGGGCGTCATCACGAAGTCGGCCGCCTGCATCTGGCCCTTGCCCACATTGGACTCCTGGCGCAGATCACCGCCCTGGGCCAGCGCACGCTCCTGCTGCAGGTTCTGCATGGCCACGCCGCGCTCGACGACGTCGAAGCAGCCCGACTGCTGGACCATCATGCGCAGCAGCGCCGAGGGCGAGCCCAGGCCGTACTGCGACAGGTGGCTCCAGCCGGCCTGCGGCTCCACCACGGCCATCACGCCCAGCTTCTGGTTGCACTTCTCGACCTGCGAGCTGGTTTCTTCGGCAAAGGCAGGCGCCAGATGCAGGCCTGCCAGGAGGCCCGACAGGGCCAGGGCGATCTTCGATTTCATGGGAATCCCGTACCTCCACAAGTGGTGCCCGTGTCACAGACGGATCAGGGGCGGCGCATTGTCGCCAAGCCTCCCGGGCTTGCGCGAAGCGGCCATTGTGAAGGCGTTACGGGCAGTAACGATCTCCCCAATCCGTGGGGACAAAGGGACGCGTTGGTATCAGAACGTACTGCCCGCCGCGGGCGCAGGCTGGCCTGGTCTCAGAACGTGCCCGGGTAGGCGCCGCCATCCAGCAGGATGTTCTGCCCGGTGAGGTAGCCCGCCTGCGCGCTGCAGAGCATGGCGCAGACCGCGCCGAACTCCGCCGCCGTGCCGAAGCGCCGGGCCGGGATGCCCTGGGCGCGCTGCTGGCGCACCTGCTCCAGCGCCTGCCCGCTGCGCTCCGCGCTCGCGGCCATGGTCTTGCCCAGGCGCTCGGTGTCGAAGGCGCCCGGGAGCAGGTTGTTGATCGTCACGTTGGCGCCGGCCAGGCGGGGCTGGCGGGCCAGGCCCGCCACGAAGCCGGTCAGGCCCGAGCGCGCGCCGTTGGACAGGCCCAGCACGTCGATGGGCGCCTTGACCGCCCCCGAGGTGATGTTGACCACCCGGCCGAAGCCGCGGGCCGCCATGCCGTCCACCACGGCCTTGATCAGGGCGATGGGCGTCAGCATGTTGGCCTCCAGCGCGGCCAGCCAGTGCTCCCGCTCCCAGTCGCGAAAATCGCCGGGCGGCGGGCCGCCGGCGTTGTTGACCAGGATGTCGATCTGCGGCGCCGCCGCCAGCGCCGCGGCCTGCACGGCGGGCTGGCTGATGTCGCCCGCCACGCAGCGGACCTCCAGCCCCGGATGCGCCTGCCGCAGCGCCGCTGCGGTGGCCTCCAGCGCCTCGGCGCCGCGTGCATTGAGCACCAGGTTCACACCCTCGGCCGCCAGGGCCTCGGCGCAGCCGCGCCCCAGGCCCTTGCTCGAGGCACACACCAGGGCCCAGCGGCCCTTCAGTCCCAGATCCATCTCGTCACCTCCATCGATTCAGCAGCAGGATGCCGCCCAGCACCAGCACGGTCCCGCCCAGCACGCCCGTCGTCAAGGGCTCATCCAGCAACCAGGCGCCCAGGGCGATGGTCGCCATGGGGCCCAGCATGCCGGTCTGCGCAGCCACCGCCGCGCCCAGGCGCTCGATGGCCAGCATCACCAGCAGCACCGGCGCGAAGGTGCTCAGCACGGCATTGAGCACCGACAGCTGCAGCACCGCCGCCGGCACCTGGGCGATCGCGCCGGGGCCGCGCAGCAGCAGGTACTGGCCCACGCACAGCAGGCAGGCCACCGAGGTCGCCAGCCCGGTCAGGCGCATGGCGCCCAGGCGGTGCACCTCCTCGCCGCTGTAGAGCAGGTACAAGGCATAGCTGATCGCCGAGCCCAGCACCAGCAGCGCGCCCAGCCAGACATGCTCGCCCTGCCACTGCAGCTCCTGGGCGAAGACCCACAGCACGCCCGCATAGCTGATGCCCAGCGCTGCCACCTGGCGGGCGCCCACGCGGCGGCCCAGCAGCAGCCAGCCCAGCAGCAGGACCAGGGTGGGGTTGAGGTAGAGGATGAGGCGCTCGAAGCTGGCGCTGATGTAGGCCAGGCCGGCGAAGTCGAGGAAGCTGGCGAGGTAGTAGCCGCTGAAGCCCAGCCCGATGACGGCCCACCAATC
Source organism: Pelomonas sp. BJYL3 (assembly GCF_027257975.1). Lineage (GTDB taxonomy): Bacteria > Pseudomonadota > Gammaproteobacteria > Burkholderiales > Burkholderiaceae_C > Roseateles_B > Roseateles_B flavus. The sequence goes on along the minus strand of NZ_JANZKX010000007.1, from coordinate 298,673 downwards.
CCGGCGGGTCAGTGCCGCCCGGCCTCGCCCGGCCCACCAGGCCAGGCCCAGGAACAGGGGCAGCGCGAAAAGCATGCGCAGGCCAAGCAGGGTGATGGCATCGGCTCCGTGGCGGTAGCCGAGCTTGACGATGATGGCCTTGCCCGAGAAGCCCAGGGCGCCAAGGCTGGCCATCAGCAGGCCGATCCAGGCGCGTCGTGGGGGCGCCGGATGCGGCGTTGAAGACTGCATCAGGCCATTCTAGGAAAGGCCTGGCGAGCGTGTGCCCGAGGGGGCTTCGCGAGTGGCCGAGCAAGGGCCCGGCTGCCGCGAAGCGCCCGACAGCCCCGGGCTCAGGCGGCCGGCTGCGCGGCGGGACCGCTGGTCAGCAGGCGCTCCATCAGCTCGCGCACGCTCTTGATCTGGTCGCCAAAGGGCAGCGAGCCCGCACCGCGGAAGAACAGGCCCTTCTTGATGTCACCGCGCAGGGCGGCGGCCAGCTGGTTGTCGATGCAGAACTGGCCCCAGTCCTTCAGACCGTCGCGCAGGCCGCACTGGGCCAGGCAGTCGAAGGCCTTGGTGCAGCGGCTCTTCACGTGCGCCACCGCCTGCAGCTTGTGCTCGATCTTGAGATAGGCCTTGAGCCAGGGCGTGCCCACCGCACGGGCCGGCAGGCCGGCGACGCTGGTGAACTCGACCATGTCCTCGTCGCGGGCCTCGGCCAGGACGCGCTTGAACTCGTCGGAGGCGTCGCCTTCCTGGGTCACCGCGAAGGGCGTGCCCAGCTGCACCGCGGCCGCGCCCAGGCCCTGCAGGCGCTGGATGTCTTCATGGGTGCGGATGCCACCGGCGGCGATCAGCGGGATCTCGCGCTCGATGCCGGCCTTGCGGAAGAACTCCAGGCATTCGGGGATGACGCGGTCGAAGTCGAAGCGCTTGTCGTCCAGGTCGCTGATGCGGGCGGCGCCCAGGTGGCCGCCGGCCAGGCGCGGGTGCTCGATCACGATGGCATCGGGCAGGCGCTTCTTGCGCTCCCATTTCTTGACGATCAGCTGCACGCCGCGGGAGTCGCTGAGGATGGGGATCAGCAGGGCCCTGGGATGGTCCTGGGCCAGGTCCGGCAGGTCCAGGGGCAGGCCGGCGCCCACCACCACGGCGTCGATGCCGGCCTCCAGGGCGCGCTTGACCGAGGTGGCGTATTCGCTCACGGCACGCATCACATTGAGAGCCACCAGGCCGCGCCCCTGCGCGCGCTCACGGGCGCCGGCGATCTCGCGGTCCAGAGCCTCGAGGTTGGCTTCGTTGATCTGCCGCTTGGCTTCCTCACCGGCATTCAGCCCTTCAGTGCGGGCCATCAGGTCCGGGTGGTGGCGGCGCAGGTCCACCGAGCTGAGCGTGCCCACGCCACCGAGGGCGGCCACGGTGCCGGCCAGCTTCTGGGCGCTCACGCCCACGCCCATGCCGCCCTGCACGATGGGCAGCAGCTCGCGGCCGCCCAGCTGGAGGGGCTTGAGACCGCTGGATTGCAGGGCCGGGATCAGTTGGGCGTCGATGTGGGCAGAACTCATGATGTCTCGCTTTGGACTTGGGCGACCCTGCGCCGTCCGGGCGGACGCACAGGGACACGGGCTGGCGCAGCGTAGGGCCTGCCCCCCTGCCCCACCTTGATACGTATCATGTTTCCCCCGCTTTCCCGCCCGCCGCGGGCGCAGGCAGCCGCGGGTTTCCCCGCAGCAAGCACCGCAGCAAACTCCGCGTGGGCAGGCCCGGTGTCAGGCCCGCAGCAGGCCGGCAGCAGGCGCCCGGCAAGCACGCAAGACCTGGCCCCCGGCGCCCTGGGCAGCCTGTCACGCCCAGGCCGCAATCCTCGAGACAGGCCCGGTCAATCAGCGACATAATCCGGCCAGCACGACGAGGGCGACGTACCCCGTCCTGCAGGCCGCCCCGACGTGGGCGGAGTCGTTGGACACAGGGGGAGAGCCTGTCCTTGAGACTGTTCCAGAGCTCCTTGCGCAATGCAGTCATCCTCGCACTGGGGGTTGGTCTGCTCGTGCCCACCAGCCTTGTGCTGATGTATGACTGGCAGGCCTCGCGGCACACCGCGATGGAGGACCTGCGGCGTGACCTGGGCCGCACGGTCGAGGTGCTGGCGCTGTCGCTGTCCGAGCCGATCTGGCAGGTGTCGGCCGAGCTGGCTCAGCCCATGATCGACGCCCAGACCAGTGACCCCCGCTTCGTGCGCGTGCTGGTGATCGAGCCCAACAACGCCCAGCCCTTCATCCAGATGCAGCGCCCGGACCCCGATCCGGACCTGACCCTCACCCTCACCCGCCCCGTCACCCGTGACGGCCGCGAGATCGCCCAGCTGACGGTGGCCATGAGCGCCGCGCCACTGCTGGAGGCCAAGCAGAACGAGGCCTGGCGCGCCCTGGCCCGCTCGGTCGGTATCCTGACGCTGTCTCTGGTGCTGATCCTGGGCGTGATGCAGCGCCGCGTGCTGCATCCCATGGACAAGCTCAGCCGCGCCGCCGAGGAGCTGGCCGCCGGCCGCCTGGACCAGCCCCTGGAGCTGCTGGGCGAGGACGAGATCGCCCGCGTGGGCATCGCCATGGAGCGCATGCGCCAGGCCCTGCTGCGCGCCTTCGAGGACCTGCGCGGCCATGCATCAACGCTGGAAGACCAGGTGGCCCAGCGCACCGCCGAGCTGACCTCCGCCAACAACGAGCTCACCATGGCCCTGGCCAACCTCAAGACCGCGCAGCGCGAGCTGGTGGAGTCCGAGAAGCTGGCCTCCCTGGGCCGCCTGGTGGCCGGCGTGGCGCATGAGCTCAACACGCCGCTGGGCAATGCCATGACCGTGGTCTCGGCCCTGGGCGACCGCTGGGCCAAGCTGGACCAGATGCTGGCCGACAACACCCCCATGCGCCGCAGCCAGCTGGAAGAGCTGGTCAAGGACACCCGCCGCGGCCAGGACATCCTGCAGCGCAATGTGCAGAAGGCGGCCGATCTGGTCCGGGACTTCAAGCAGGTCGCCATCGACCAGACCACCGACTCCCGCCGCGACTTCGACCTCTCACAGGTGGTCGAGGACGTGCTGGTGATGGTCGAGCCCAGCTTCAAGCACACGCCCTTCAAGATCGTGACCGACCTCACCCGGGAGCTGGAGATGAGCAGCTACCCCGGCGCGCTGGGCCAGGTGCTCACCAACCTGCTGATGAACGCCCTGGTGCATGGCTTCGAGGGGCGGGACGAAGGCCTGGTGCGCGTGTCCTGCCGGCCGCATGGCAGTGATCAGGTCGAGCTGGTCGTCGAGGACGACGGCCGCGGCATGGATGCCTCCGTCGTGCGCAAGATCTTCGATCCCTTCTTCACCACCAAGCTGGGCAAGGGCGGATCGGGCCTGGGCATGCACATCGTGCACAACATCGTCACCAATGTGCTGGGCGGGCAGATCGAGGTGCAATCCACACCCGGCCAGGGCTCGCGCATGACCATGCTGATGCCGCGCTCGGCACCGCTGCGCTCAAGCGCCGAAGAACTGATCAACCCCTGATCAAGCCCTGAGCCTGCCCACCGGCGCCGCAGCAGCCCGCGCGCACCGGCATGAGCTTCGGGGCCTGCCGAAGCCCCTGCGCGGGCCTCAGTGGCCCTCGTTGCCCGCTTCCTGCTTCTCGGGCTTCTTGCTGTCGTCCGAACCGGTGACGCTCTTGAACAGGTCGCCCAGCTTCACCGTGGTGCGCGTCTTGCCGCCGGCCGCCGGCTCCCCGCCCGTCGCTGCGGCCGCGCGAGTCGCCATCCGGAAGTTGATGTAGCTCTCCGGCAGGGGCTCGCGCCAGAAGGCATTGCTGGCGCCCTCGGACAGCTGGGCGGACAGCTCCGCCGCGTCAGTGGCCGAGGTGTAGATCTGGCCATTGCCCAGCAACATGCGCGGGTAGGCGCGGCGCTTGAAGTCCGGGCCCAGGGTGGCGATGAGCGTCTCGATGTCGCGGGTGGACTGGTTGCCGAGGTCGCAGCTGCCGGCAGGCAGGTTGCCATAGCTCAGCGTGGCACGGGTCAGGGTGCTGCGCCACACGGTGGCATTGTCCTTGGCGCACCAGATGTTGGCGACCGTCGACAGGTTGACGTTCTTGCTGCTGTCCAGCGTGGTCGGCAGCACGTAGATGTCGGCATCGATGCGGGTGTTCGGCGCGGCCAGCAGCCGCTCCAGCTTGATGCAGAAGGGGCAGTCGAAGGCCGAGAGCAGCAGCACCTTGGTCCCGCCCTTGCCCTGCTGCAGGTGGATCAGGCGCTCGAAGCGGATGTTCTTGATCATGTCGCTGACCAGCACGCGCCGCTCGGCATCGGACACAGGCTTGCCGCCGGGGCCGGTCTCGACGAAATCGGTGATGTCGCGGCTGTTGGTGGGCATCACCAGCGAGGCGGCCTCGTTGATGTAGGCATGGCCCACGCCGGGCGCACCTTCGCAGCGGTAGAGGCCGCGCACCACGGTCTCATTGATGGCCCCGGTGCAGACGGGCGGGCTGAACTGCTTCACATAGGGCGCGAAGTTCTTGCGCACCTCGGCCGCGCCGGCCTGTGCAGGCCGCGCCGCCAGCATCAGGCACAGCAGGCTCAGCAGGAGCACGGGCCAGGCCAGGCTGGGGCGAAGGTGTCGGGAATGTGGGAGGTTCATGCCAGCTCCATCAAGCAGGAAGGCGAACGCCCCGGGAGGGCCCGGAGCGACGGCGATGCGATTCGGGGAATCAGGGGAAAAGGGGACGTTGGGCCAGGATCAGAGCGAGGGCTTGCCCGCGCGCTTGCCCTCGGCTTCCAGGGCCTTGTCGGACGCGGTGCTCAGCACCTTGTACCAATCCAGGAAGGCGCCGATGTCGACGGCGGCGATCACGTAGTCGTCCACCAGGCCGTCCTGCTTGCGGGAGTTGGCGGTGATGCTGTAGGTGCGCGCGCAGGCGGTCGTCGGGGCCAGCGGATACTGCAGGCCGATGAAGAACTCCGACACCGAGTAGCTCTTCAGCTCTTCGAAGCAGTTGCCATTGCGCGGCTTGTCATAGGTGTTGACCCATTCGATCTCCTTGCCGCCCTTCTCGTACATCCACTGCTGCTTGTACTGCTGCGGCCGGATGGCCTTAGGGTCGATGGGCCCGAACTTGCCCGCGGCCTCGCTGACCGCCTTGAGCGTCGGACGGCTGTCCTTGATCTGTTCCGTCTTGGTGATGGACCACACCTTGTGGGTCAGGGGCGAGACACCGAAGGCGACGATGGTGCCGCCGGTGGTGTACTGCCCGCCGTAGACGTGGTTGTCGAAGCTGCCCTTCATGCGGTCGATCGTCAGGTTCAGGGTCATCTTGCCGTTGCGGACGAAGACCTTGTTCTGCTTGGCCGTCTCCAGGACCTTCAGGGCTTCTTCTTCCGGCATGCCTAGGCGAAGGCCGCCAATATCGGGCCCCTCGGCGGCCTGGACGGTGGCTGAAAGGGTCAAGGCCGCGATCACTGCAACAGTGCCGCGCAGGGCCATCGGGGTGGGCATGGAAGCTCCTGGTTCTCTGGAGGCGCATCGGCGTCGATGCTGGGTAGGGTCGCCGGCGCGGCGCCAGCAAGGCAGCGAACCGGGAGGGCAGGTCCGTCAGCCAGAGCCAGACGGAGGGAGAGGTGGCCTTTGCTGCGGCCAGCGCGGATTTCACGTGCTCCAGGCAGCGCGAGGAATCCCCCGAAGAGGGGCCATGTGTATCGAGCTGCAACCACCGGGGCCGCGTCCTGCGCCAGGATCCGCTGCGCGGGTTGGCAGGCGCACGAACGGGCGCTCATCGCCCATGCAGACACGGGCCGGGCGCCCTTCGCGCACGCAGTCAGCCAGGCCAGGGCCCTGAGCGAATCGCTGCGTCGCCGTGCCCGTCACGGGCAGGGACTCAGCGCCTGGGCGCCCAGGCGTCGTCGATCTCGTTGAAGAGGGCGCCGGTGTCGCGCTCGGCATCGCGCAGATCGCGATAGGGGCCGGTGCCGCTGTGCTCGGCCATGGAGGCGGGCACGAAGCGGCCCTGCTGGACGTCGAAGACATGCACCTCGCCGTCCTCGATCACGTAGTGCCAGCCGTGCAGGGAGAGCTTGCCCTGCTCCACGCGGCTGCGCACCATGGGGTAGTCCATCAGGCGCTCCAGCTGCAGCACGACGGAGCGCTCCTCCGTGCGGCGCAGCGCCTCGGGCGTGGGCTGCACCGGCAGCGCGGCTTCGCGGCCCATGTCCAGCCAGGCCTTGAGATTGCGGGCCTCGGCCGGCACATCGCCGTAGAGCGCACGGATGCCGCCGCAATGGCTGTGGCCGCAGACGATGATGTGCTTCACCTCCAGCGCCAGCACCGCGTACTCGATGGCCGCGGCCGTGCCGTGATGGCCTACCCATTGCCTGTCGCCGCCGCCGGCTTCCAGGTGCTGGCAGCCGCGGTGCTCGCCATGCTCGCAGCCGCGGTCCTCCAGCGTGCCGTCGTAGGGCGGCACGAAGGCCGCCACATTGCGCACCAGGAAGAGCTCGCCCGGGCCGGCGCCCGTGAGCATGTAGGGCACGATGCGCGAGTCCGAGCAGCCGATGAACAGCGTGCTCGGGTGCTGACCCTGCTCGACGAGGTCGCGGAAGCGGGCCTCGTACTGCGGGAAGTAGTCCTTGTTGAAGCGCCGCAGGCGGGCGAGCAGTTCGTCCGGCATGGCTGCTGCTCCCTCGCCTACTGCACCAGGGGCGTGTCGGCCTGGTTCAGGGAGACGCCCTGCAGCTGCGCCTGCCCGGCCAGCAGGTCCAGGTACTGGCGCATGGCGGTCACGCTCAGCTGGTGGCGCAGCAGCGCCGCCACGGAGCCGCGCACCTGCTCGAAGGACGGCACCTCGCCGGCCTCGCGCTCGTCCACGCGCAGGATGTGGAAGCCATGCCGGCTGCTCAGCAGGCGCGGCAGCACGCCCATGTGGCGGTTGGCATCGTCCTGGGCGAAGAGCACGCTGGCCACCTCGGGCAGGCAGTCCTCGCGGGTCAGCCAGCCCAGACCGCCGCCCTGCTCGCCGCTGGGGCAGTTGGAGTTCTCGGCCGCGGCCTTGGCGAAGGAGGCTTCGTCCTCGCAGCGCAGGCGCACCAGCAGGCCTTCCGCATGGGCGCGCAGGGCCCCCACGTCCACGCCCGGCGTCACCGCCAGCAGGATGTGGGCGGCACGCACGCGCTCGCCGCGGGCGAAGCGCTGCGGGTGCGCCTCGTAGTAGCGCAGGCAGGCCGCATCGTCCGGCTCGGGCAGCTGGATCTCGCGGGCCAGCAGAGCCTCGATGGCCTCGCTGGCCGCCTCGCTGTGCACGCCGTCGATCGGGCCGGGGTCAGTGCTTGCCAGCAGGCCGGCGCGCTGCGCGGCCTGGCGCAGCAGCTCGCCATAGGCGCGCTGACGCAGCGCCTCCTCGCCCAGCACCTCGCCGGCGCCATGCAGGGCCACGTCGTTCACGCGGGCCACCGCGATGGGCACCAGCGTCTCGACCGCGACCTCGCCTTCGCCCTTGCCACCACCGCAGCCGCAGCTGCCACCACCACATCCACTCATGACGATCTCCTTGGGGTCTCAGCGTTGACAGTTCAGCGTTGCTGCGGCGTGGTGTGACCGGCCGGCAGGCTGATGCGACGGCTGCGCACCAGCTGGTAGGGACGGAACACATAGGCCAGGGTGCCGAAGCCGCTCCACACATGCACGAGGCGGGTGAAGGGGAAGACCACGAACACCGTCATGCCCAGGAACATGTGCAGCTTGAAGATCCAGGAGGCGCTGGCCAGCAGCTCCACGGCGCCGCCGCGGAAGGTGACGATGCGCTGGGCCCACTCGGCCAGCAGCATCATCATGCCGCCGTCCATGTGCTGGGCCGACAGCGGGATGGTGGCCAGGCCCAGGGCCAGCTGGACCCACAGCAGCACGAGCAGCAGGATGTCGCTGGTCTTGCTGTTGATGCGGATGCGCTCGTCCGACAGGCGGCGGTGCAGCAGGATGCTCACGCCCGCGAAGCCCAGCAGACCGGCGATGCCGCCGCTGACCATGGCCATCAGCTGCTTGTTGCCGGCGCTGATGAAATGCTCGTACAGGAAGTGCGGCGTCAGCATGCCCACGGTATGGCCGAAGAACAGGAAGAGCACGCCCACGTGGAAGAGGTTGCTGCCCCAGCGCAGGCTGCCGGCGCGCAGCAGCTGCGAGGAGTCGCTCTTCCAGCTGTACTGGTCGCGGTCGAAGCGCAGCAGGCTGCCGAGCAGGAACACGGTCAGGGCGATGTAGGGGTAGACGCCGAAGAGGGCGAAGTCCAGCGCAGAAGTGGACAGGCTGGACAGGCTGGAAGCGGGGCTCATGCGCGCACTCCTTGCTTTGGGGTTTCTTGACGACGGACGATGTGCACCGGCTGCGGCGAGCCGGGCTTGCTCTGGCCGCGCGAGCTGCAGCCATCGAAGGCGGCGGGCTCGACCCAGGCCTCGTCCAGGGGTTCATCGACGGTGATCTGCACGGCCTGCGGCGTCTCGCCCGCCAGCTCCAGCACGGCGCCGATGGCGGCCGCCCAGGGCTTCACGCCGCGCTTGATCAGCGCGCTGTGGATGGCGTTGAGGATGTGGGCCATCTCGGCCAGGAAGCCCGCCGCCAGCGCCTGGGGCTGCGTGGAGGCGAACTCCAGCACCACGGGCAGGTAGTCGGGCAATTCCTTGGCATCGAAGAAGACACCAGCGGACTCGTAGGTCTTGGCCAGGTCGACCAGTGCCGGGCCGCGCTCGCGCGAGTCGCCATGCACATGCTCGAACAGGTGCAGGCTGCTGGCGCGGCCGCGGTCGAAGGTCTCCACATACTCGGACTGCAGGGCGAAGCGGTCCCGGCTCGCCATCCAGGCGACCAGGGACTCCAGCTCCTGCAGGCGCTCGGCGCTCAGCGCCCGCTCCTGGCGCAGCGCGTCCAGCAGCTCGGGCAGTGCCGCCAGCATCTCGTCGCTGGGGTAGTCCAGCAGCCGCGCCAGGACGCGGCAGCTGAGGCTCATGGGCAGGGGTTTCTTGCTCATGCTTCGCTCCCTCAGACGGTGGTCTTGATGGGGATGGTGCGCTTCTTGTCGCCACCGAACAGGCTGGTTTCGGTCTGGCCATCCGAGCAGCCGTTGCCGAAGCTGAAGCCGCAGCCGCCGCGCAGGTCGTAGGCGTTCTCGGCGTACTCGCGGTGCGTGGTCGGGATGACGAAGCGGTCCTCGTAGTTGGCAATGGCCATGACCTGGTACATGTCCTCGACCTCGTTCTTCAGCAGGCCGACCTGGTCCAGCACAGTCTTGTCCTCGACGCCGTCCACATGCTTGCCGCGCTGGTAGGCGCGCATGGCCAGCATGCGCTCCAGGGCACGCTCGACCGGCGCCACATCGCCGGCGGTGAGCATATTGGCCAGGTACTGCACGGGGATGCGCAGCTGCTTCACATCGGGGATCAGGCCATTGACGCCCACATGCCCGGCGTTGGCCGCGGCGCTGATGGGCGAGAGCGGCGGCACGTACCAGACCATGGGCAGCGTGCGGTACTCGGGGTGCAGCGGCAGGGCCACCTTCCAGTCCACGGCCATCTTGTAGACCGGGCTCTTGCGGGCGGCGACGAGCCAGGCCTCGGGCACGCCGTCCTTGCGGGCCTGTTCGATCACGGCGGGATCGTTGGGGTCCAGGAAGATGTCCAGCTGGGCCTGGTAGAGCGCCTTGTCGTCCTTGATGGACGCGGCCTGCTCGATGCGGTCGGCGTCGTACAGCAGCACGCCCAGGTAGCGGATGCGGCCCACGCAGGTCTCGGAGCAGACGGTCGGCTGGCCCGATTCGATGCGGGGGTAGCAGAATACGCACTTCTCGGCCTTGCCGCTCTGCCAGTTGTAGTAGATCTTCTTGTAGGGGCAGCCCGAGACGCACATGCGCCAGCCGCGGCACTTGTCCTGGTCGATCAGGACGATGCCGTCTTCCTCGCGCTTGTAGATCGAGCCCGAGGGGCAGGAGGCCACGCACGCCGGGTTGAGGCAGTGCTCGCACAGGCGCGGCAGGTACATCATGAAGGTGTTCTCGAACTGGCCGTAGATCTCCTTCTGCACGTTCTCGAAGTTGGCGTCCTTGCTGCGCTTCGAGAATTCACCGCCGAGGATTTCCTCCCAGTTCGGGCCCCACTGGATCTTCTCCATGCGCTGCCCCGTGATCAGGCTGCGCGGTCGCGCGGTGGGCGCGGCCTTGGACTTCGGCGCCGACTGCAGGTGGTCGTAGTCGAAGGTGAAGGGCTCGTAGTAGTCGTCGATCTCGGGCAGGTTGGGGTTGGCGAAGATGCGCATCAGCAGCTTCCACTTGCCACCCTGGCGAGGGACGATGCTGCCGTCGCTCTTGCGCATCCAGCCGCCATGCCAGCGGTCCTGGTTCTCCCACTCCTTGGGATAGCCGATGCCCGGCTTGGATTCGACGTTGTTGAACCAGGCGTACTCCATGCCGGAGCGGTTGGTCCAGACGTTCTTGCAGGTGACGGAGCAAGTGTGGCAACCGATGCACTTGTCCAGGTTCAGCACCATGCCGATTTGTGCGCGAACTTTCATCGCGGAACTCCTTGTCTATCAGATCGCTGAGTCAGTTCCGAAGGCGTCGGGAGAGGACGCTTCGTTGAGAAGGAAGGAGCTGGCAAGCAGCGCCCTCCCCCGTGCCATCGAAAACTGGATGTCCATGGAATGAGCCTTGTGGATCAGGCTGCGTGGTGGCCCGACTCCTCGTCGAGCCAGTCCACCTTGGCCATCTTGCGCACCAGCACGAATTCATCGCGGTTGGTGCCGATCGTTCCGTAGTAGTTGAAGCCGTAGCTCAGCTGCGCGTAGCCGCCGATCATGTGGGTTGGCTTGGTCACGATGCGGGTCACCGAGTTGTGGATGCCGCCGCGCGTGCCGGTGATCTCCGCCCCCGGGGTGTTGATGATCTTTTCCTGCGAGTGGTACATGAGCGTCATGCCCTTGTTCACACGCTGGCTCACCACCGCCCGCGCCGCGATGGCGCCGTTGCTGTTGAAGAGCTCGATCCAGTCGTTGTCCTCGATGCCGGCTTCCTTGGCATCCTCTTCCGAGAGCCACACCACCGAGCCGCCGCGGTTGAGCGTCAGCATCATCAGGTTGTCGCTGTAGGTCGAGTGGATGCCCCACTTCTGGTGCGGCGTGATGAAGTTGAGCGCGATCTCCTTGTGGCCGTTGGGCTTCTTGCCCTCCACCTCGTGCAGGGTCTTCAGGTCCACCGGCGGGCGATAGCTGCTGAAGCCCTCGCCGAAGGCCAGCATCCAGGGGTGGTCCTGGTAGAACTGCTGGCGGCCGGTCAGGGTGCGCCATGGGATCAGTTCATGCACGTTGGTGTAGCCGGCGTTGTAGGAGACCTTCTCGCTCTCCAGGCCCGACCAGGTCGGCGAGGAGATGATCTTGCGCGGCTGCGCCTGAATGTCGCGGAAGCGGATCTTCTCGTCCTCGCGGTGCAGGGCCAGGTGGGCGTGCTCGCGGCCGGTCTGCTTGGACAGCGCTTCCCAGGCCTTGACGGCCACATGGCCGTTGGTCTCGGGCGCCAGCTGCAGCACCACCTCGGTGGCGTCGATGTCGCTCTCGATCTTGGGCATGCCCTTGGTGACGCCTTCATCGCGCACCAGGCCGTTGAGTTCGCCGAGCTGCTCGACCTCGGTCTTGGTGTCCCAGCCGATGCCCTTGCCGCCGTTGCCCACCTTGTTCATCAAGGGGCCCAGGGCGGTGAAGCGCTTGTAGAGGTTGGGGTAATCGCGCTCGATGACGGCGATCTGCGGCGCGGTCTTGCCGGGGATCAGCTCGCACTCGCCCTTCTTCCATTCCTTCACGTCGAAGGGCTGGGCCAGTTCGGCGGGGCTGTCGTGCATCAGCGGCGTCAGCACCACTTCCTTCTCGACCCCCAGGTGGCCGACGCAGAGCTCGGACACGCTCTTGGCGAAGCCCTTGTAGATCTCCCAGTCGCTGCGGGCCTGCCAGGCCGGGTCCACCGCGGTGGACAGCGGGTGGATGAAGGGGTGCATGTCGCTGGTGTTGAGGTCGTTCTTCTCGTACCAGGTGGCGGTGGGCAGCACGATGTCCGAGTACAGGCAGGTCGTGCTCATGCGGAAGTCCAGCGTGACCAGCAGGTCCAGCTTGCCTTCGGGGGCCTTGTCATGCCAGACCACTTCCTCGGGCTTCGCATCATCCTTGCCGAGGTCCTTGCCCTGCACGCCGTTGGTGGTGCCCAGCAGGTGCTTGAGGAAGTACTCGTGGCCCTTGCCGGAGGAACCCAGGATGTTGGAGCGCCACACGAACATATTGCGCGGCCAGTTGTCCGGATGGTCCGGGTCCTCGCAGCTCATGCGCAGGCTGCCGTCCTTCAGCGCCTTGACGGCGTAGTCCTTGGCGTCCAGGCCCTGGGCCTGCGCGGTCTTGACCACCTCGATCGGGTTGGTCTGCAGCTGCGGGGCGCTGGGCAGCCAGCCCATGCGCTCGGCACGCACGTTGTAGTCGATCAGGCTGCCGCCGAACTTGGACTTGTCGGCCAGGGGCGAGAGCACCTCCTGCACGTCCAGCTTCTCATAGCGCCACTGGTCGGTGTGGGCGTAGAAGAAGCTGGTGGAGTTCATCTGGCGCGGCGGGCGGATCCAGTCCAGCGCGAAGGCCAGGGCCGTCCAGCCGGTCTGCGGGCGCAGCTTCTCCTGGCCCACGTAATGCGCCCAGCCGCCGCCGCTCTGGCCGATGCAGCCGCACATCATCAGCATGTTGATGATGCCGCGGTAGTTCATGTCGCAGTGGTACCAGTGGTTCATCGCGGCGCCGATGATGACCATGGAGCGGCCGCGGGTCTTGTCGGCGTTGTCGGCGAACTCGCGGGCCACGGTGGTGATCTGCTCGCGCTTCACGCCGGTGATGTGCTCGGCCCAGGCGGGGGTGTAGGGCTTGTTGTCGTCATAGCTCCTGGGGCAGTCGTCACCCAGGCCGCGGTCCACGCCGTACTGCGCCACCTGCAGGTCGAAGACGGTGGCCACCAGCACCTCGCCGGCGTCCTCGTGCTTGCCCAGCTTCAGGCGCTGCACCGGCACCTTGCGGGCCAGCACGTCCTGCTGCTTGTTGGCGGTGAACTGCGGGGACTCGATGCCGCCGAAGTACGGGAAGCCGACCTCGGCGATCTCGTGCTGGGCCTCCTTGGCCTCCAGCAGCGAGAGGCGCAGGGTGACGTCGCGGTCACCGCGGGCTTCCTTGTTCTCGAGGTTCCACTTGCCCAGGTCGTCGCGCTCGCTGGCGCCCCAGCGGAAGCCGATGGAGCCGTTGGGCACCACGACCTTGCCGTCCTGGTCGAAGGCCAGCGTCTTCCAGTCGGGGTTGTTGTCCTGGCCCAGCTTGCCGCCGAAGTCGCTGGCACGCAGGTAGCGGTCCGGCACCAGCAGGGTGCGGCCGTCGGGCGTGGTGGTCTTCTTCAGCTGCACGAGCAGCGGCAGGTCGGTGTAGCGGCGCGCGTAGTCGTCGAAATACGCAGACCGCTTGTCGAAGTAGAACTCCTTGAAGATCACATGGCCCATGGCCATGGCGATCGCGGCATCGGTGCCCTGCTTGGGGTGCAGCCAGATGTCGCAGAGCTTGGAGATCTCCGCGTAGTCCGGCGTGATGGCAACGGTCTTCGTGCCCTTGTAGCGGACCTCGGTGAAGAAGTGCGCGTCCGGCGTGCGGGTCTGGGGCACGTTGGAGCCCCAGGCGATGATGTAGTTGCTGTTGTACCAGTCGGCGCTCTCGGGCACGTCGGTCTGCTCGCCCCAGATCTGCGGGCTGGACGGCGGCAGGTCGCAGTACCAGTCGTAGAAGCTCATGCACACGCCGCCCAGCAGGCTCAGGTAGCGGCTGCCGGCCGCGTAGCTGATCATGGACATGGCCGGGATGGGCGAGAAGCCGATCACGCGGTCCGGGCCGTGCTTCTTGACGGTGTAGATGTTGGCGCTGGCGATGATCTCGTTGACCTCGTCCCAGCTGGAGCGCACGAAGCCGCCCAGGCCCCGCTCCTGCTGCCATTCACGGCGGGCTTCCTGGTTCTCGACGATGTTGGTCCAGGCATCCACCGGGCTCTTGGCCACGGCGCGCGCGGCACGCCAGTGCTTGAGCAGGGCGCCGCGCACCATGGGGTACTTCACGCGGTTGGCGCTGTAGAGGTACCAGCTGTAGGAGGCGCCGCGGGCGCAGCCACGGGGCTCGTGGTTGGGCAGGTCGGCGCGGGTGCGGGGGTAGTCGGTCTGCTGGGTCTCCCAGGTGACGATGCCGCCCTTCACGTAGATCTTCCACGAGCAGGAGCCCGTGCAGTTCGTGCCGTGGGTGGAGCGCACGATCTTGTCGTGCGCCCAGCGGTTGCGGTAGGCGTCTTCCCAGGTTCGGTCTTCGCCGGTCACGCGGCCGTGGCCGTCGGCGAAGTCTTCCTTGGGCTGGGCGAAGTAGCTCAGTCGGTCGAGAAAGTGGCTCATATGCTGATCCTGTGTCTTGGGGTGCGGCCGGCCCCTGGTGGAGTGGCCGGCCGTCGAATGCTTGTGGGTTCGCGGCCTGTCAGGGGTTCTTCACGTAGGCCTTGGCGCGCAGGTAGAACCACCAGTTCAGCACCAGGCACACGGCGTAGAAGACCGAGAAGCCGTAGAAGGCGTATTGCGGCGTGCCGGCCTTGATCTGCTGGCCGATCAGCACCGGGGCGATGAAGGCGCCGTAGGCGGCGACGGCCGAGGTCCAGCCCAGCACGGGGCCGGCCTGCTGGCGGTCGAAGATGAAGCCCACGCTGCGGAAGGTCGAGCCATTGCCCACGCCGCTGGCGGCGAAGAGCAGCACGAACAGGCCCATGAACATGGGGAAGTACTGCTCGGGGGTCGAGGAGCCGTAGGCCTGCATCATCACGTAGCCCACCGCGGCCGAGGCCACGACCATGAGGGCCGAGATGACCTGGGTGACGATGGAGCCGCCGACCTTGTCAGAGATCCAGCCGCCGATGGGGCGCACGGCAGCGCCGACGAAGGGGCCGATCCAGGCATAGGTCAGTGCGGACGGGGCGTTGGGGTTCTTCAGCGTGTGCTGCATGACGCCGGCGGCATCAGGCGCGTGGATGAAGCCGAAGATCACGGTGATGGCCAGCGGCAGGGCCATCGAGAAGCCGATGAAGCTGCCGAAGGTCACCACGTACAGCGCCGTCATGCTCCAGGTGTGCTTGTTCTTGAAGATCTCGAACTGCTTGGCCACGTTCTCCTTCATGGTGCCGAAGGCGGCCAGCTTCATCACCACCAGCGCGGCAATGATGTCCAGCGGGATCGCGACCCACATGTTCAGCAGACCCAGACCCGTCGGTGCCGGCAGGTACAGGTACAGCATGCCGATCGAGGGCACGAAGGCCAGCGAGTACAGGTAGGTGATCTTCAGAAAGGCGCTGATGGGCGAGCCGCTGTTGGGCGTCACCGTCTTCAGGTTGTTCATGCCGAACCAGCACAGCACGGCCAGGGGCACCAGGGACAGCACCCAGGCGAAGCCGGCGTTCTGAATGTAGGTGGGCGTGCCCGCCTTGATCTTGCCGAAGATCCAGCCGCTGTCCTTGATGAGCGCCTTGGCCTCGCCACCGAAGGCACCGAACAGGCCGATGGTCATCACCAGCGGGATCACGATCTGCATGGTCGTGACGCCGAAGTTGCCCAGGCCGGCGTTCAGGCCCAGGGCCGTGCCCTGCAGGCGCTTGGGGAAGAAGGTGCTGATGTTGGACATCGACGAGGCAAAGTTGCCGCCGCCCACGCCGGACCACAGGGCCATCAGCTGGAAGACCCACAGCGGCCACTCGGGGTGCTGCAGCGCGATGCCCGTACCGATAGCCGGGGCCAGCAGCATGGCCGTGGTCAGGAAGATGGTGTTGCGGCCACCGGCCATGCGGATCAGGAACGAAGCCGGGATGCGCATGGTGGCGCCGGAGATGCCGGCGATGGCCGTCAGCGTGAAGAGCTCGGCCTGGCTGAAGGGGAAGCCGAGGTTGAGCATCTGCACGGTGATGATGCCCCACATGCCCCAGACCGCGAAGCCGCACAGCAGCGCGGGAATCGAGATCCAGAGGTTGCGGTAGGCGATCTTGCTGCCGGTCTGGGCCCAGAACTGCTCGTCCTCGGGACGCCAGTCCTGGATGTCGCCGGCACCACTGCTCGGGGCAGCGGGCACGGCGGGATGGGTGGTGGTGTTCATGACTACTCCTGCGAACTCGGTCCCCGCGGCTCAGCGCGCGAAGGATTGAGAGATGGGGGAGACCGGGGCGTTCTTGCCCATCACTTCGGTCTTGCGGACTTCGGTCCAGTACATCCAGATCAGCGAGACCCAGACCACGCCGTACATCAGCATGAAGCAGCTGGAGCGCACGCCGGTGTAGTCCATCAGCGCGCCGAACATGATGGGCAGGATGAAGCCGCCCAGGCCGCCGGCCAGGCCGACGATGCCGCTGATGGTGCCGATGTTGGCGCCGTAGTCATCGCTGATGTACTTGAAGACGCTGGCCTTGCCGAAGGCCCAGGCCACGCCCAGGATGGCCATCAGCCCGGTGAAGCCGTAGACGTTCAGGCCGAAGTGGAAGCTGCGGGCACCGTTGACGGTCTGCACGGTGAAGTCGGTCTGCGGGTAGGACAGCAGGAACAGGCAGATCCAGCTCACCCACATCACCCACCAGGTGACGCTGTGGGCGCCGTACTTGTCGCTGAGCCAGCCGCCGATGGCGCGCAGCACGCCGCCGGGCAGCGAGAAGCAGGCGGCCAGCAGGGCGGCCACGCGGATGTCCAGGCCGTACTCGCCGACGTAGTACTGCACCATCCACAGGCTCAGGGCCACATAGCCGCCAAAGACGATGGAGTAGTACTGGCAGTACTTCAGCACCTTGGGGTCCTTCAGCGCCTTGAGCTGCGAGACGAAGCTGGCCTTGCTGGCCACCGTGTGCGATTCGTCGTGGTGGCTGAAGAACCAGAACAGGATGGCCGTGCCCAGCAGCACGGCGGCATAGACGTGCGGGACCATGGTCCAGCCGAAGGCCACGACCAGGCCCGGGGCCACGAACTTGTTGACGGCGGCACCGGAGTTGCCCGCGCCGAACACGCCCATCGCGAAGCCCTGGCGCTGCTTGGGGAACCAGCGGGCCACATAGGGCGTGCCCACCGAGAAGGAGCCGCCGGCCATGCCCACGAAAAGGCCGATCACCAGGAAGTGCCAGTAGGCCGTGGCGTAGGCCATCAGCCAGATGGGGATCACGCAGGCCAGCATCAGGCAGAAGAAGACGATGCGGCCGCCGAACTTGTCGGTCCAGATGCCCAGGGGCACGCGGATCAGCGAGCCGGTGAGCACGGGCGTGGCGGTCAGCAGGCCGAACTCGGTGGCGTTCAGGCCCAGCTGCTTCTTGATGGGGATGCCGATGACGCCGAACATCATCCAGACCATGAAGCAGACCGTGAACGCCAGGGTGCTGACGATCAGGACCGAGAGGGCGCGGCCGCTGCCATTGGGCCTGGGCGCGGTGGTATCAGACATGGACGGACTCCTTTTTCTCCATGTCGCTACTGTGGCCAAAGGGCCCTCTTGCGAACATCCTTCGGTGGAGCCAAGCCCGCAGCTGCACAAGAACTAGCGCCCTTCCCGCCCCCATAGTTCCGAAGGACTAGCCCACTGTGAGAATGGCCGGAGCTTGCGTTTGATCAAGGCGGCACGGCGAAAGAGCGGTCGAAGGACGGGCCCTCCCGGGCTGTCAAAGACCGTCACAAAGCGCATACGCAAGCGCCACTGACGCCGGCGGGCTCGACGAACAGAATTCTTTCCATGCCGCGAATGTTTCGCAGCAAGCAAAGGAGAGAACGCCATGAACACCAAGCACATCGCCCGCCTCATCAAGACCGCCGCCGGTGGCAGCCTGATCGCCCTGGCCAGCTTCACCAGCCTCAGCGCCCACGCCGCCGACAAGGAGCAGGGCTTCTACATGGGCGCCGACATCGGCCGCGCCAAGCAGAACCTCAACGCCGGCAGCCAGAGCTCCGACCGCAACAGCAACAGCCTGAACCTGTACGGCGGCTACCAGATCGACAAGCACTTCGCCGTGGAACTGGGCTATGCCGATCTGGGCAAGGCCAAGATCGGTGACGCCAGCGCCAAGACCAAGGCCCTGAACGCCGACCTGCTGGCCAGCACCGCCCTGACGCAAGACCTGTCCCTCTACGGCCGCCTGGGCGCCGCCCGCTACGACCGCGACTTCAGCGCTGGCGGCTCGGACCACACCGTGGGCTTCAAGCTGGGCGCCGGCCTGGAGTACAAGCTGAGCGATCAGCTCTCGCTGCGCGGTGAAGTCACCCGCTACAACAACCTGCCGACGGCCGATGGCCAGGGCTTCGGTCGCACCGCCAACAACGTGTCGGCCGGCGTGAAGTACAAGTTCTGATCTCGAGTGATCCGGGGCCCGTCATCGGAATGCGGCGGGCCCCGGACCCTGCCACTGGATTGACAACCCTTTTGATCGCGTTCGGCCGCTGCCCTCCCGGGTGGCGGCCTTTTTTATTGCGGCTGGCCGATGCCCCGCTCGCTGGCCCACACCGCCACCTGCACGCGCGAGTTCACGCCCAGCTTGCGCAGGATGTGCTGCACGTGGATCTTGACCGTGGTCTCGGCGATGCCCAGGCGGCGGGCGATCTCCTTGTTGCTGGCACCCTGCACGATCTCGCGCAGGATCTCGCCCTCGCGCGGCGAGAGGCCCGCCTCCACGTCCGGCGCCACGGCCGTCTCCGAGAGGGCGGTCACCTGCGACGCCGGCGCCGGCAGCGCACTGGCCCGCAGGGCGCGGACCAGCTTGGACATCATCTCCGGGCTCACCACCGACTCACCTTCATGCGCACGGCGCAGCGCATTGGCGAGGTCGGCGCCGTCCATGGTCTTGAGCAGGTAGCCCGCCGCGCCACCCCGCAGGGCGGCGGTGAGGTCCTGCTCGTCCTCGCTGACGGTGAGCATCAGCACCTGGGCCTGCGGCGCCGCCTCGCGCAGGTCCGGCAGCAGGTCCACGCCGCGCACGCCAGGCATGTGGTTGTCCAGCAGGATGAGGTCGGGCTTGAGCTCCGCGGCGCGGCGCAGGGCCTCGACGCCATCCGCCGCCTCGCCCACGATGTCCAGGCCCTCTTCCTGCGCCAGCAGGGCGATGAGCCCGCGGCGGAACAGCTTGTGGTCATCGACCACCATCACACGGATCACGCAAGTCCTCCAGCCAGCCGCGCCTGGGCGGCCACCCAATCATTGTGCATGCGGACGTCCGTGGCGCCGGCGGCCTCCGCCCCGCCCTCCCGGGCCTCGGGCTTCTTCAGTTCCAGCACCACCACCGTGCCGCCGCCCTCGCGCGGGCGCAGGCTCAGACTGGCACCGATGCGCTGCGCACGCTCGCGCATGATGCGCAGGCCCACGTGGGTCTCGTCGAAGCGGCCGTTCTCGGTGTCGAAGCCGCGGCCGTCATCGCTGACCTCGAAGCGCCAGGCCGGCTCCTGGATCACGCGGACCTCCACATGCTGGGCCCCCGCATGCTTGCGCACATTGGACAGCGCCTCCTGCACCACGTGCAGGACCTGGATCTGCTCATCCGGCGGCAGGGGCACGCCGTTGCCATGCACCATCAGCTGCGCCTGGATGCCGCTCTGCAGCTCGAACTTGGACAGCGTGGTGCGCAGGGCATGCTGGATGTCCTCGTGCCCCGGCCGGGTGCGGAAGTGCAGCAGCAGCTCGCGCACATCGGCGTAGCTCTCGCGCACGCCGGCGTCGATCTCCGCCAGCGCGGCGTCCACATCGGCGGGGCGCTGCTTCTGCAGGCCGCTGCGCAGCAGCTGGACCTGGATCTTGAGGAAGGCCAGGGACTGGGCGATGGAATCGTGCAGTTCCTGCGCCAGCAGGTTGCGCTCCTCGCTGACGGCCATTTCGCGGTCCCGGGCGGCCAGGCGCAGGTTCTCCAGCAGGGTCCCGAAATGTCCGACCAGGGCGTCCAGCAGCTGGGACTCGCTCTCGCCCGGCCGCTTCTCGCCATAGAAGAAGAGCTCCACCTCGCCCAGGGTGCGCTGGCCGCTGCGCATGGGCAGGGCGATCACGGTCTGGTAGCCCGCCTGCTCGCAGAAGCCCAGGGCCGCGCGGCCCAGCTGGCGGATGGGGATGACGCGCGCGCCTGTCTGCGTCTGCAGGTGCTCGCCGCAGGCGCAATCGCCCAGGTGCACGCAGCGCTCGGCCTCGCTCATGCGCTGCGGGAGGCGGGTCTGGCCCAGCAGGAGCAGGCGGTCGCCGTCCTCGTTGGCCAGGCGCACGGCGGCGGCATCGGCGCCGGCCACGCGCGCGATCTTCACGGCGAAGTCATTGGCCAGCTGCGCACGGTCGTCGCTGCCGTGGCTGGCCATCAGGGCCACGTCGTACAGCGCGGCCAGGCGCTCGTTCTGCTGCGCCAGGCTGGCGGTCTTCTCGGCGACCTTGGCCTCCAGGCCCTGGTAGGAGCGCTGCAGCGCATCGGCCATGGTGTTGAAGCCCTGGGCCAGGGAGGCAAACTCCTCCACCGAGTTGCGCTCGTCGATGCGCGGCGAGAAGTCCCGCGCGGCCATGGTGGCCAGGCCGTCCCGCAGGCGCTGCAGGGGCCGCACGATCCACACCAGCGTGCCCGAGACGAAGACCACCGAGGCTCCCACCACCAGCACCACCAGGCCGAAGCACATGCCGCCCAGCAGGGCCGTGCGCGTGGAGATGGTGCGCTCGATGGCGCTCACGAAGCCGTCCACCGTGCCCACGAACTGCTCCGCCTGCAGGTGCAGCAGACCGCCGCCGCCCGGCTTGAGCAGCTGGGCGCGCAGCGGCACCCAGGCCGCGGCGACCTCGCCAAAGCGGTCGATGCAGGCCTTGTTGTCCGGGATGAAGAGCGGGCGGCTGGGATCACCCTGGCGCAGGTTGGCGATCATGTCGTCGAAGGTCTCGACACCGCGATTGACCTCCGACACCTCGCCGCGCTCATGCGCCAGCGCGAGCCGGTAGGTCATCATGCGCATGCGACCGGCCTCGTTGATGGCGCCTGCCCCGCCCTCCAGCTGCCAGGAGACCCACAGCGTGAAGCCGATGGCCGCCAGCGCCACCATGAGGAAGGTGGTCTGGATGAGGGCGAGCTTGCCCGCCAGGCTTCGAAGCAAGGTGCGCATGCCGCGCACGATAGAAGCGCGGCCTCCCGGCCGGCTTGATCAATGTCAATAGGAGGCCAGGCGCCCGCCTCGAAACGGCCGGCCCTGCCCTCGTGTGCGCGATCCGGGCGCTTACTGGGACGCGGCCGAGGCGGGTGCGCTGGCTGCGGCCGGCGCCGAGGCGGCCAGGACGGCGGACGCCGCGGGCTCGGCATGACCGGCGCCGACGTCGTGCTTCTCGCCGCTCATGTCGATGTCACCACCGCTCTTCATCAGGATGAACAGGGCCAGCGCAGCAAAGAGCACGAAGCCGACGACGAGTTTCCACATGGTTGATCCACCCGGTTTGTAAACGATGGGGGGATTCTGGCGACCTTCCCTGACAGCTGGCTGAGCGGCCCGGCGGGGCCGTTCATCCGGCGTTCATCCCAGCTGGAGCTCCTGGGCGGGGGCGTGGTCCTGCTCGAACCTCAGGGTGTGCGCCAGGCTGGCGAAGTCCAGCTCCAGCAGCGCCGAGGCGCCGGGCGCCTGCCAGCGCAGGCGCAGGCCCGTGCCACCCAGCGCCTGGGCCTCGAACCGGCCGTTGAAGGCCGGATGGCTGTTGCGCAGGCGGATCAGCGCCAGCAGCTGCCGCACCACCGGCCGCTGGCACTGGGCCTCGATCTCCTCGGGCGCGTAGTGGTGGCGGTTGATGTCCCGGCCCACGCCGCTGCGCTCCAGCAGCGCCATGTCGTTCAGGCCGGCCAGCAGACCCACGTAGTAGACCTGGGGCACGCCGGGCAGGAAGAACTGCAGGGCGCGGGCCAGCAGGTAGCGGCGCTCGTCGCGGCCCATGGCGTCGAAGAAGCTGCAATTGACCTGGTAGAGATCCAGATTGGACGCCGCCGCGCCCGTGGCCTGGCGGCTCTGCCCGCCGCTGGCCGCGTGGATGCGCTCCACCAGCGCGTCCAGCTCCTCGGGCGGGACCAGGCCGGGCGAGCCCTGGCGGTCCGCCGCATCGGCGCCGATGTCGATGATGCCGATGCCGTCATGCGTGTCCAGCACCGTCAGCGCATTGGTCGGCCGCATGCCGATCCAGCGCATCAGCGGCTCGGCCGTGCCAAAGGCAAAGGCGTGCAGCACCAGGGGCGGCAGCGCGAAGTCGTAGACCCAGTCCACCTGCCGCGCGATCTCGATCTGGCGCTGGTAGTAGGCATGGATCTCCACCAGCACCTCCAGCCCCAGGGCCCGGGCGCGAGCGCTGAACTCGGCGATGAAGGCGAAGGTCTCCGGCATCATGAAGCAGGACTCGCCGGCCTTCTTGATGGCGTAGCCCGCCGCGTCCAGGCGGATCATGCGCACGCCGCTGGCGGCCAGGCGCTGCAGGATGCCGTCCAGGTAGGCCCGGCCCTGCGGGTGCTGCACGTCGATGTCCAGCTGCTGGGGCGTGAACGTGCTCCAGAGGATGCGCTTCTCGCCGTTGCGCAGCGTGGCCGTGGTCAGCGGCAGGCCGGGGCGAGGCCGGTAGACCTTCAGCAGCTGCTTCTCCGTCACGCCGTCCGGGAAGACCGCATCCAGGGTGAGGAACAGCCCGGCATGGGGCGAGGCCTCGCCCTTCTCGGCGTAATCCTGGAACTGCGGCGAATCGGCGGAGATGTGGTTGACGATGACGTCCGCCATCACGTCCAGCTCGGCGGACAGGGCGCGCACGTCCTCCCAGTCGCCCAGGCGCGGGTCCACGCGGGTGTGGTCGATGGGGTCGAAGCCCGCATCCGCACCGTCGATGGGATGGAAGAAGGGCAGCAGGTGCACGCCGCCGAACAGGCCTGCCAGCGGGCCCTGGCCGGCCAGCAGCTGGCGCAGCTGCGGCAGGCCACCGCCGCCCAGGCGGTCGACGTAGGTGATCAGTTGGACTTGGTTCTTCATGGGGACTGCTTTCCCTGCGGACGGGCCGCATGAGACTGGAAATGTTTCGTTCAGGATCGACGCCGGGGCGGCGCAGGGTCAGGTCTTGCCAGCCCGGGCCGGGGGCCGCGCCGAACGCACTCTCAGCACCGCCAGCGCCGCGCCCAGCAGCAGCACGCCGGCCAGGCGGATCACGTTCTCGGGCCGCCCCTGCAGCCAGGGGCCGTAGATGAGGGGCAGCGTCAGCATCTGGATCAGCATGGGGATCACGATGAACATGTTGAAGATGCCCATGTAGACCCCGGCCCGCTCCGGCGGGATGCTGCCGGCCAGCAGCACATAGGGATTGCCCATGATGCTGGCCCAGGCCAGGCCCAGGCCCAGCATCGGGATGAAGAGCAGGGCCTTGCTGTGCAGCTCCGGCAGGGCCAGCAGGCCGATGCCGGCGAGGCTCAGGCACACGGCATGCACCCGCTGGGCACCGAAGCGGCGCGTGAAGGGCAGCATGGCGAAGGCCGCGAGGAAGGCCACGAAGTTGTAGAAGCCGCCGATCTGCCCGTTGACCAGGCCCGCGTCGCGGAAGCCCTGAGCGCTGGCATCGCTGGTGCCGAACAGGGTCTGGGCCAGGGCCGGCACGATGTAGATCCAGTAGCACATCATGGCGTACCACTGCAGCAGCTTCATCCACCAGAGCTGGCGCATGGTCTGGGGCATTTCCTTCAGCGCGGTCCAGATCTCGGCCAGCGTGGCCGCCAGGCCGCGGGGCCGTGCGCGCAGCGCCGCCTTCTCGGCCTCGCTCATCGGCAGCTCGGGCACGCGGCGCACGGACCACCACACCGTCGTGAAGGACAGGGCCGCGCCGATCAGGAAGGCCAGCACGGTGACCTGGGGAATGCCGCTGGCATTGAGCGCATTGGCGTCCATGCCGCACCAGACCATGATCGAGGGCGAGAGATAGGCCAGGGTCTGCGCCAGGCCGGTGAAGGCGCTCTGGCTGAGGAAGCCCTGGGCATGCTGGCTCTCGTCCAGCCGGTCGCTGACATAGGCCCGGTAGGGCTCCATGGTGACGTTGTTGGCGGCGTCCAGGATCCACAGCAGGCCGGCGGCGAACCACAGCGTGGGGCTCAGGGGCATCAGCAGCAGGCCCAGGCTGCACAGCAGCGCCCCGATCAGGAAGTAGGGCGTGCGCCGGCCCCAGCGGCTGACGGTGCGGTCGCTCATCGCGCCGATCAGGGGCTGCACCAGCAGGCCGGTGAGCGGGCCGGCCAGCCACAGCAGAGGCAGGCTGGCCTCGTCTGCACCGAGGTACTTGTAGATGGGGCTCATATTGCTCTGCTGCAGCCCGAAGCTGAACTGGATGCCGAAGAATCCGATGTTCATGTTCAGGATCTGCCACAGGCTCAGGCGCGGCTTGCCGCTGGCCGTGGTCTCGGGACGGTGGGCGGCATTCATGCGGCAATGGCTCCTGCATGGCCCAGCGCCTCGCGCCAGGGCTGGAAGAATGAATCCGATTCGGGCACGGGGCCACGCTGACCGCACAGGGCGGCCGCATAGCCATTGGCCAGGCTCAGCGCCTGAGCGAGGGGCAGCTGGCGCAGATGGGCCGCCAACGCCATGGCGCTGAAGGCATCCCCTGCGCCGACGGTGTCGACCAGGGTCAGGTCTTGCCTGCCCGGCCCTTCGGCCAGCAGCGTGCCGTCCGCGCCGAAGCAGGCATAGCCGGCGGCGCCGCGGGTCAGGATCAGGCGCTGCACGCCGAAGCGCCGCGCCAGGGCCGCGACGGGCCGCTGCAGCTGCGCGGCCGGCTGCAGCGGGTCCAGCGTCCCCGTGCCGAAGCTGCGCTGCAGCTGGGCCAGCTCGGCGTCGTTGAGCTTGAGCCAGTCGGCCTCAGCCAGGCTCTCGGCGATCACATCCAGGCTCACCTGCCCTTCGCGCAAGTTGAGGTCCAGGTAGCGCAGGCAGCCGCGCTCCTTGGCCGTGCGCAGCAGGCCCTGGATGCTCAGCCGCGAGGCCGAGGCGCGCTGCGCCAGGCTGCCGAAGTACAGGACGGCCGGCGCCTGGCTGTGGAGCAGGGCCTGGGCCGGCAGTTCGTCCAGATGGTCCCAGGCCGCCTCCGGGTGGATGAGGAAGGCGTGAGAGCCGCCCTCCTCCACCACCGACACCCGCCCCGTGGCATGGTGCGCATCGAACTGCAGCCCCTGCTCGCTCAGGGCGAAGCGCCGCATGCTGGCCAGCACCAGCCGGGCGCCGGCATCGGCGCCGCTGGATCCGGTGCCTGGCAGCTGGCGCTGCTGGAGCCCCAGCCGGGACACCAGCAGGGCCGGCAAGCCCAGCGCCGCCAGCGAGCGCGCCACATTGAGCGGGGCACCGCCGGCCACGGGCTGCTCGGCGAACTCGTCGACGAGGGCCTCGCCGACGAGCATCACGCCGGACTGCAGTTGCGCATCCATGGCCGGGCTCAGAAGTCGAACTTCAGGGTCGCGCGCACGCTGCGGCCGTTGAGTGCGCGGGCGGCGTGGCCGTCGCCCTCGATCTCGGTGTAGGCCAGGGCGTTGAACAGATTGTTGGCCTGCAGGGACAGCGTGGTCTTGCCGTTGAGCTGGTAGCTCAGGAAGGCGTTGACCACGGTGTAGCCCGGCATGGTGATCGTGTTCTGGTCATCGCCATAGGACTTGCCCGAACCCACCAGCGAGGCCCCCAACTCCAGCGGCCCCATGGTGTAGCTGGGGCTCAGCTGCCAGACCACGCGGGCCTGGCGGCGCGGCATCTTGCCCACGGTGCTGGCATCGTTGGAGTCGGAGATGCTGGCGTGCGTGAAGGTGGCGCCACCGCTGAGGCGCAGCTCGCCCACGGTGTAGGCAGCCTCCAGCTCCAGGCCGCTGGCCTTGTACTTGTTGGCGGTGAACTTCTGGGTGGTGACTTCGTAGTTGCTCTCGCTGGTGCGGGCATTGAAGAGCGTGGCGAAGACGCTGAGTCCGGCGCCGCGCCATTTCACGCCGGCTTCCTGCTGGTCGATCTCGTTGAGCGCGACCGGCACCGAGCCGTCCAGCGGGTTGCCGTAGAGCAGGCGGTCGGCGCTGAAGGACACACCGTTGCTGGCACGCGCGAAGACGGAGAGGTCCTTGCTCAGCGCGTAGTTGCCGCCTAGCGAGTAGCTGGTGTGGGCCACCTTGTAGTCGATCGTCTTCTGGCTGGCGGCGTCCCAGCGCTTGTTGGCATTGTCACCGGAGAGGCTGTAGCCGCTGGCCTTCTGCTCGTCGCGGCGCAGGCTGAAGTCCAGGTTCAGCGGGCCCTGCTCCCAGGTCAGCGCGGCGTAGGGCGAGGTCTGGGTGTACTGCACGTCGAAGCTGCGCGTGCAGCAGCCGCCCCAGGTGGTCCAGCCCTCGGCGATGGGCGCGCTGGAGGCCTTGCCGTTGGCGTCCAGCACCTGGGCATTGTTGCCGTCCATGCTCAGGCGGTACTGGTTCCAGAACCAGGTCTGGGCCACGTTCTGCGAGCCGTAGAACAGGCCGCCGACGACATTGAACTTGCCGCCGCCTGAGGCGATGGTCTTCGTCAGCTTGAGGTCGTTGAAGGTGTTGCCCAGGTCATCCAGCGAGGTGTTGAACAGGGTGCCGGTGAAGCTGCTGGCCGTGCCATTGCCGCCGTTGTCCGCGGGGAACAGGGCCAGGAAGCGGCCGCTGTTGCTGCTCTTGCGGAACTTTTCGTCCAGGCGCAGTCCGCCGCCGAGGTCCAGGCCGGCTTCCAGCCCCACGGCCGTGCTCTTGACGTGCAGTCCGTCGCGGGTGGCGGTGGTGGTCCAGCCGCCGTCCTTGTTGAAGCTGGTGTCGCGGCTCAGGCTCGGGGTGATGAAGAAGGCCTTGCGCGGGTCGATGCCGGCGATCTCATGGATCTGCCCGCCGCTGACGGTCACCGGCACGGGCATGAAGGACGGGGTCTTGTCATCCAGGGCCTTGAGGCTCAGGCGGAGGAAGCCCTGGTCGAACTTCTTGGTGAAGCTGGCCTTGATCTGGCCGCCGCTCTCGGTGTTCATGCCGGTCGGCCGGCCGCCCTCGCCCACACGCTGGTAGCCGCCCACATGGAAGCTGGCGCCCTGGCCCAGGCTCGCGCCGTAATCGGCATCGACACGCCAGAGGCGGTTGCCCAGGCCGGCCGAGAGGCCCAGGCTGCCGCCCGTCTCCTGGCCGGTCTTGCTGATGAAGTTGATCAGGCCGCCCGGCGAATTGCTGGCGAGCGTGGAGGCCGAGCCGCCGCGCACGACCTCGAGGCGCTCGACGTTGTAATCAGCGCGCAGGAACTGGTCTGCGGTGCCGAAGGCGATGTCGCCGAACAGCAGCACGGGCAGGCCGTCCTCCTGCATCTGCACATAGCGCGAACCGCCCGCGGAGAGCGGCACGCCGCGCACGGTGATGTTGGCATTGCCCTCGCCGCCGGACGACTCCGAGCGCAGGCCCGGCACCGAGCGCAGCAGCTCCGCCGCGTTCGTTGCGCCGATCTTGCCCATCTGCTCGGCATCGATGCTGGACACCGAGAGGCTTTGCTTCATCTTGGAGACCTGCGTGGAGCTGCCGGTCAGCACGACCTGGTCCAGCTTGAGGCCATCGCTGGCAGCGGCGGCCGGGGTGGCCTCCTGCGCCTGGGCTCCGGCGCCGAGGGCGGCGAGGGCCGTGCAAAGGATCTGGAGGCGGAACCCCGCCTGCGAGGCATGGCGCCAGCCGCGGGCGCGCGAAAGTGAACGGTGCTGCATCTTGTCTCCTGAGTGCCCGAAGGCTGCGGCTGTGGCGCCGCTGATCATGCGACGGTTCACCCGCCTGCGCCATATGGAGGCGTCAAGCACCAATGGGGAACCGCTGGCACTATTGTGGAGTGATGCGCCTCATTTTGCAATCGATTGCATCTACGGACAAACGAGAATAATTTGCCATTTCAATGATGCAAATCGGCGCTCTATCCAACACCAGAGCAGCATTACTGCAATCCATTGCACCCTGTTGGTTGAGCGACTGCCGGTGCTGCGAGCGGATCACCAGCGGGCCAGAGGCCGCCGCGCCACGCCATCGTGCCCCTGCAGCACCGGCCCACGCGCCGCGCCCTTACGAGACCTGCGGGCCGTGGGCAAAGCACGGAGCCGCGGCGGTGGACCGGCGTCCGCGCTGCGGGACCCAGGCCAGGGCCAGCAAGGCGCTGAACGCCAGCCAGGACGAGGCCGGCGCCGGCACCGTGGCTGGCGCCAACTGGGCCGTGAACACCAGCGAGCCCCCTGCGCCAGCAGGAACTCGCCAGGCGTCGTCGAACACGGCGCCAGGTAGTCGAGGTCCATCGCCTGGAGGCCGAAAGCACTGGCGCCGTCGAGATCCCCGACGCCGGGCCCCAGCACACGGGCACGGCGGTGGCAGGCAGGGCCGCGAGACAAGACGCGCCGAGCAAGAGCACGGGCACGAGCACGCGAACAAGAGATGACGGATTCATGCTGCTGTCCTCATGACAATGAATCGGACAGGCGTGAAAGCCTGAGCGCAGCCCGTGGGGGCCTCAGTCAGCGGCGTCGCCGCGCCGTCGTGCCACCAGATCCAGCGCGCAAGACTTGCACCACACGTCGGCATCAAGAACCCCGGCAGGCAAGGAATGCCCCAGGGTGGTCGCTCGCAATGTCGCGGCGGCATGGACGGGATTGACGGCCGGTTCGGCCACGCGCTTCCAGCGGCTCTCGCGCTGATCCGTGCTCAGGACATGGTCATCCATGCGCAGCTGGCGAGCGCCGGGAGCGCTCCCCTTTGCCTCCGAGACCGCCCCCTGCCTTTCGCCCGGCACCAGGCGCTGCACATGCAAGTCATGTCCCGACCAGAACAGCTCAGGCGCCGGGGCCGCGTCAGACGGGGCGGGCGGGAGGTCGACCCAGCGCGCGGCCTTCGTCTGCGCGTGCCCGAGGACCAGGCGATGAAGCCCGGAGGCGTCCCGCGCCGTCAAGGCGAAACGCGTTCCATCCGCGGACCAGCGAACCGGGCCGATCGCCGACAGGTCGACGGGCAGGCCGGCCAGCACGGCCTGACCATTCAGGCTCAGCACCGGCGCGCGGGTGTCCCCGCTCGTGAAGTGCGGGGCCCCTTCGACGAGGAGCACATGCCTGCCATCCGGTGAGAAGGAGGCCCCGCGGCCGTCGTCCATGTACTCGGCGACCACCGCCTTGCGGCCCAGATCAAACACCAGGCTCTCCGTGCTCGAGGGATTGAGGCTCCCGCTGGCGACCACGCGGTCGCTGCCCAGCCATTCCAGCGACTCGACGAAACGCATGCCACTGCGCACCTCGCCGGCAGCGAGGGGCTTGATGGGCAGGCGGATCAGCGCCCGGCCCTGCGGGTCGATCACCACCAGCCAGGCCAGGGCCGAGCCCGGGTCCGCATCGTCGATGTAGGCGATCCGGCTGCCGTCACGCGACCAGGCTGGCAGCCGGGCCCTGGACGCGGCCGTGCCGAAGCAATGCAGGGCGCCGCCGTCGAGGCTCACGCAGACCTGGCCGTCGCGCACTGCCGCGATCCTCACGCCCGACAGGGACGGCGCCGCCGACGATCCGGCAGAGAGGCTGGCTCCGGCAACAAGCGCCACGGCCATCAGGCAAAGCAGTCGATTCATTTCAATGCACTCCCTGGACAGGTACTGCCTTGCGGTGTCTGGCAAGCGCCGCCCCCATGCGGATTGGCGCCCCCCGCGCATGCAGCCCGGCCCGCCCCATTGAAGAGATCCAGACGATAGCCCCGGATGGCGCCGCCCGTGTCATTGGCCAGCATGCCATTGCCCACGCCATCGACGTCGACCAGCACGCCGCGCCCCGGAATGACCGCGCGGTCTCTGGCCACGGTGCCGCCGGCCACCACCGCGGTGCCGTCGGCGCCCGTCACGGACGCCACCGCGGTCATCAGGCCGGTGCGGGGGCTGCAGTTGATGCAGCCGCCGGTGTTCAGCTGCCCGGTCCCCTGGGGCCTGACGTTGGCGATGAGCGATGCGCAGCAGGGGCCGGTCAGGCCATTCGGGTCGGCGACAGCGCCGGCATCGCTCACGCCACCAATGCGCGTGGCGCTGCAACTGCCCGGCGGCGTGCCGTAGTCGGACTCGAGGGCCACCAGGTAGCAGGACATGCCGAAGGTGGCGATGGTGTTCAGCTCGTTCCTTGCGTCCACGTCGTCGACCTTGTACTTGGCGACGAGGCGCTCCAGCCCACCCGGCGACGGCGCCCCGCCGCCGCCCGGGGCCGTCAGTGTGATCTGGTCCGGATTGCTCCGTTCCGTGAAGCCGGCGGCCTGCGCGACCGTGGCGATATTGGCCCCCGCCAGCAACGTCGTCGTGAAGCTGAAGACACCCGCGGCGGGCGTGCCGGTCGCCGTGATGCTGGTGAGCGAGCCGCGGCTGAGTGCGAGGGTCGGGCCCGTCCTGGTCCAGGTGTCGGGCCCGGTCCCGCCGTCGTCGTTGACGTAGCTGCCTGCGGCCGACTTGCCGTCCGCGGCGAAGGTGAGGGCTTCGGCAAGGCCCTGGCCGTCGGCGCCACCGCTGCCACCGCCGCCGTAGCGAGCATCCACCTTGAAGCCGCTTGTGCCCACCAGCGTGACCGTCAGGTGGTGCGTGGCTGCGCAGTAGGGAAGCTTCATCGTGCCCGCAAGCGTGGGCGCAATGCTGGCATTTCCGCCGTAGGCATCTGACCAAAGGCCGGGGACCGTGCAGGCGGCCACCGCGGCCGAGGGCAAGCACAAGAGCCCCGATGCCGCCAGTGACAGGGCGAGGCTGGAGGATCCCCCGGGGGCGGCCAGCGCCTTCTCGGACGACCAGGTGGACCGGCGCATGATGGCGCGCCAAGGACGGCAAGACACTGGCTGCTCCCTGAGGTGGATGATCGGAGGTGCGGCGCACCGGAAGATCGACGGGCGACGACGCCTGGCATCACGTGCCACCGTGCCTTCCGCCGCCCTCCGACCGCTTACTTTCGAGGTTATTCCGACGACCCAATCCGGCCAACGAAAATCCTGCGGAACCTCCGCAAGCCTGCGGGTCTGCACCCCGCTCACGAGCCCCCGTCGGGCCGAAGCCCCTGCCTCCCGGCAGGCCCGGCAGGGACCGCTGCGCGCCCCCCCCCCGGTCGCTCAGCGTGCCGGCGCGCTCGCGCGCAGGCTCAGGTGCACCGGCAGCATGATGGGTGCCAGGCGCTCGCCCTCCAGCATCTTCAGCAGAGCCTCGACCAATTCGGCGCCGGCCTTGGAGACCGGCTGGTGCACGCTGGACAGCGGGGGGTCGCTGTAGGCCGCGAGGGGCATGTCGTCATAGCCCATGACGGCCACCTCCTCCGGGACGCGGCGGCCCAGGGCCCGCAGCACCTGCAGGGACTGCAGCGCCAGCAGGTCGCTGCAGGCGACGACGGCGTCGATGTCACGGTGGGCTTCGAAGAAGTCCAGCATCTGCTGGCGCGCCATGCTGACCTCGAAGGGCGCCGGCAGCTCCAGCACCGGATCGGGCGCCAGGCCGGCGGCGCGCAGCGCCTGCCAGTAGCCTTCGCGGCGGTGCATGACCTCGGGCAGCTCGGCGTCGCCCAGGAAGGCGATGCGGCGGCGGCCCAGGCGCAGCATGTGCTCGGTGGCCAGGCGGCCGCCCAGGACGTTGTCCCCGCCCACGCTGCAGTAGAGCTGCTGCGGCAGCTGCGCCCCCCAGACCACCACGGGCAGCTTGCGCGCGGCCAGCTCGTTGAGCTGGTCGTGGTGCCGCCACTGGCCGATGATCAGCAGGCCGGCAGCCTTGCCGGAGTCCACCGCATGCGCGGCCTGGTCCAGGTGCTCGGCATCCACGCGCTGCAGCAGCATGTCGTAGCCGCGGTCGGTCAGCGCGTCGGCGATGGCACCGACGATGGACAGGAAGAAGGGGTCGGAGATGTGCTGGCGCGAGTCGGCGTCGTAGGGCACGACCACCGCGATGGTGCGGTTCTTCTGCAGACGCAGGTTCTGCGCGCTGAGGTTGATCGAGTAGTTGAGCGAGCGGGCCAGGTCCGCCACGCGCTGGCGGGTCTCAGGGTTCACCAGCGTGCTGCCGTTGAGGGCACGGGACACGGTGGACACCGACACGCCGGCCAGGCGCGCGATGTCGGCCATCTGCAGGCGGCGCTGTTCGGCGCGCGGGACATGCTTCTCTTCGCTCATGGGCGCAAGCATACTGCGGCCTCTGGCGGCGGACGGAAGGTCTCTGCAGCCCATGAAGGCGAGCCGGGCCAGGATGTGAAAAAGAACTGCAAACAGCCGGAAAGAAGCCGCTTGCGTTCCGACATTCTTCTGAAGGCACCCTGCTGATGCTTCATGACGGTCCTAGGCACGGGAGGAGCCCCGCCCTGGCGGGCACGGGGGCGGAAAGAACGCTGACAAGCCTCCTATGTAGGACCGGCTTGGCGCCTGCTCAGCCAGCGTCGCTTGACAGCGATTGCCGCCTCGGCTGCCATGAGAAACGGCAGGTATATCGAAATCCCAAAGAAGGAATTGAGTTCAAAATCCTGCCAGAGCCTCTCTGAAATCGACTCTTCCAGAGGGTAGAGATAAATGTAGGTAGCCACATGAGCCATCAACGGAATTAGGGGCGCAGAGTAGATCATTGCCCTCTTCCTTGATGAGGCCATCGCAAGTAGGCCGATCACCGCGCCGAAGCCTATCGAATAGGCAGCGCCTCGGAGCCCATAGCTTCCCAGCATCAGCAAGATCTGCGCTATTCGCTTGCTGCCTGACCAATCCAGCGCTGTATGCGCGAGAGCCTTGCCAACAGCCAATGCCACGTCACCTGGGACGAGGGGGAAATCATCGCAAAGCATCCATAGAAGGCAGCCTCCAAGAGCTCCCAAGATGCAGAAAAGGAGACGTGACTGCATCAATTCATTGAATCTCATCTGTTTGCCTGTACAAGAAAACAGCAGCCGAGTGGAGCTCACTCGGCTGCGCAGGCCATGACCTTAAATGAAGAGTGCCACAGGAGGTCGCTGGGCTTGAACCTCAGCAGTGCTGGCGCTGGCCTCGAATGCTTGGGGCGCGAACCCCGCCATGGCCTGGCACAGCAGCGAGGCCTGAGATGACATCAGTTCTGATCCGTCAGCGAACACAAAGCGCTCCACCACCTGCGCGGCATTGTCGAACCAGCCCAGGATCGTGATCCGGTCGCCCGTCACCACGCCCGCCGGGTCGCGCACATCGACCACCAGATGGCTGCCTTGGCGGCTCAGCGACAGATCACTCTTTGCAATGCCCGCCCCGAACTGCAGCGTGTCCATGCCCGGGTCGTAACGCACGCCACCCGAGTAGCCCACCACCCCGTTGTCCCGCCAACTGTCCTGGCCGTCGCCTCGGTTGAAGACCACGGTGTCTGCCGTGGCTCCCGTGCGGATCGTGTCGTTACCCGTCCCCCCTTCCAGGCGGTTGGCGTGG
>NZ_JANZKX010000007.1:0-265082 GCF_027257975.1 Pelomonas sp. BJYL3 | reverse complement strand
CGGGTCGCGCACATCGACCACCAGATGGCTGCCTTGGCGGCTCAGCGACAGATCACTCTTTGCAATGCCCGCCCCGAACTGCAGCGTGTCCATGCCCGGGTCGTAACGCACGCCACCCGAGTAACCCACCACCCCGTTGTCCCGCCAACTGTCCTGGCCGTCGCCTCGGTTGAAGACCACGGTGTCTGCCGTGGCTCCCGTGCGGATCGTGTCGTTACCCGTCCCCCCTTCCAGGCGGTTGGCGTGGCCGTCGTAGTTGCCATAGCCCTCGTTGTCCACGGTCAGCGTGTCGTTGCCAGCCTCGCCGTACACCACGTTGGACGAAGCGCCAAAGAACTTGACCATGTCATTACCGGCTCCGCCACGCAGCTCGTTGCGGCCACCCATGTCATAAATGACGTCGTCCCCATCGCCTGCATCGATGAGATCGTCACCTCCCGCGTCTTGGATGGTGTCGTTGCCCGCGCCGGAATAGATAGTCTGCGCAGCGCTGTCCGAGTTGATCGTGTCATCACCGTCGAATGTGATCGATGACTGCTGCCCAGCAAGCGAGATTGAATCAGGCCCATCATTGCCCAAGAACACCCCTCTTGCGTTCAGCTGTGCTGCCGCTGAGTCGCTGACATGCTTTCCCTTCAAGGCTTGCGCTGCGAACCCAAAGGCATTCCAGCCAACCGCGGCAAACTGCTTTTGCTGCAACCGGCAAAGATCCATCAATTCAACGACCGCAGCACCAGGATCCTGGGCGTAACGTGCATTGAAATACTCCTCCACAAGGTTGAAATGCATGAATGCATCACCATCGATCTCGGAGTACTGAATCCTGGAAATGTAGGGAACCAGTATGGTATTCAGCACAAGATGGTCATAAAATGAGTTCTTTAGGTCATCAAAGGCTGAATTAATTAGACCTATCTGCACGCCACTCACGGGTGTAAGACCGCTCGCTCCCGGCCTCGCGAAAGACTCGCCGGTGAATACCTCCAGGATCCATATTTTCCTTGTCAGCGACGCATATTGATCAGTTACAGCGGCACTGGCATCAAGTTTCTGAATTCCTTCAAATTCGTAGGACACAACTGTGTGACTGGGGACATGCGAAGCAGTAGCAGCCCATGAGTCGAGCAGGCGATCAAGATTCACACTCAGTTCGGAAGGGCTCCCCGAATTCGCGAGGGTCTGCAACGCGACTTTCAAAGCACCAGATTCAACTGCTGCCGAGTGAAGATCCCGAACAAAACCCATGCTGGCCAGTCGCGGCAAGGACGAAATATCATCCGGAATATCCAAATCACCAACCGGATAACGAACATTTGATCGATCCTCATCCAAATTAAGCTGCACCAGCAGTTGACTATTCCCCTGCGAGGTAAGGAAACTTCCTGCCGCCGACGCGCTGTTGCCATTTCCAAATGTTATCGAGTAGTCATGACACGAAATGTCAAGAGCGGCAACTCCCAGCTCGGCTAGGGTGAACAGTTCATCAGCCCGGCTCGTACCGCTGGCATCGATGTCCCGCCAAACCCGTAGGTCTCCCCACCTCGCATCAGACGCATCAACCTTCCCGTCATGGTTGGAGTCGTATTGCGCCAGGGCCGCAAAACCGCTCGTCGCCACTGAGCCATCGGCCAACAGACTGTGGTCGCCGAAGAGCTCGCGGCCGGAGTCTATTCTTCCGTTTCCGTCGAGATCGATGGCAAGCAGGCCGTCATCGCCCTTGACCCAGCCCGTTGCAACGCGGGTCCCGTCAGCGTCATGATCAAACAGAATTCCCGCATCGGCTCCAACAGTTTCAATGCCGTCGCCATCAAGGTCCAGGGCCAGTGGATCCTGCAACCGACGCCACCATTTCGCTCGCTTGAATTTCTCCTGGGGGTACTTACTGCACTCCTTCCGCTGCTTGTCATCAAGGTAGGTATCGTCCCTTCCCTTTCGCCACTCAAGATCATCGAGCGCCTTCCTCATTTCGTCCGTGAACCGGTCCTTTGAAAGATTTTCAACCGTATCGTCACGAATTTTCTTAGGGATGGCTGGATAAGGTAGTGGAAGACCTTCCACCAGCTCTTTGTACTGCTTCTTGTAGGCATCGTCGACGCCCTTTCTATTCTGAGCAGACGGATCCTCGGCCCATTTTTTGCACGCCTTTTGAAGTTCATCGGAGGCATCCCAAACATCCTTGATGTCCTTCCCCTTCTTGATAGGCTCTGCAATTTTCTTATAGGTCTTGGCAGCCTTCCATGCCTGCTCCAGCGTGCCAAAGAAGTCTCTTTCTCCCATGATTCCCTCAGTTGCTTATTGAATAGCACGTATATCGACAGTGCGAGGTCGCCGCAGTGCTGCGGAGTAAATTCTGTAATGCAAAGCCTCAAAGGCTGGCCGTACCCAGTATGGCCTGGGTCGAGCGAGGACAATGCGGTCACGCGGCGCTGCAGGCAGCCAACAGCTTGGCGTCGTCCGACAGGCTTCTGCGGGTCAAGCGCGCGATAGAGAACGTCGTCGACCGTTCAAGCTGGCCTCAGTGACTGAGCCACACGGTCAAATGCAGGCATGTGTCCGTCAAGACACACAAGCACAAATCGAATCTCCGCCTGGCGCACAGATTCTTCCGCACCGGGGCGACTCACTGAGAGCCAGCGCATCCGACAGAGGCAGCATCAGCTGGCGCAGCGCTGGCGCTGACTGTGCGCCAAGCATGTGGACTGTCGCCGGACACCTGGTTCAGTCCACAGCGACCGATCGGTCTCTGTCCGCAGGCCCCAGGGACGCTGCAAGCCAGGCCAGCACTTAGTCCAGGCTGTCCCAGTGCGATTCGCTATCTGCACCGATTTTCATGCCGCGCTCCCTCCTTCTCCCAGCTTTGCCCATGTTTTTCGCGGCAGACATCGTCGTACATGCACGCACGTGAGGGAAGCGATCGCCGACAGACTCCAGTCGACAGCTGCAGATACTCGTGAATTATTGACGATCTAGTTGTTCTAACAATGAACTTCCAGCATCAATGACAGATCTATGAACATGAGCTCATTTAACGATCTTTACGAGCACAAGCTGTAAATATGGCACAAAAACACGTGCAATGATGCAGTGAAGATTGGAACTGGCTGCGCCAGAGAGCGGCTGCGAGCGCCTGTCGTATGTCATGGGTCGTTGGCTGCCATGGGTGCGACTCAGTATCCACGGCAGCTGGGGAGGTCGCGGACTGAGCGCTGATGCAAGGACGCAAGGCCGGCGGATCCGAGCCGCTCACGTCTATCGGCTCCATAAGGAAAAGACGTCCGACCAGCCCGCGTCCAAACAGTCTGGCAGACGCGGCCAGCAAGTGCATCGAAGCCATCCAAGGCATTCTTGCGTGAAGCGTTGAGGGGCGCCGGCGGATGATCGCGAGCGCGTCTGAAGGCATCCGGCTGTCACGGGACGGTCACCTCGGCTGCCGGGCCCGCTGCGCAGGCTCCCTGCACGGCATGGAAGGCGCCCCCACCCGGCGGCGCACCCGCATCGCTCGGGGGTGGCGCGGGCATGCACGCGCTAGAAGGCCTTTCGAATCAATGCTGGGACTCCCCCGCATGCGGCAGAGCTTGCGCATGCAGGCGCTGCGGTCCCGTTCGACTGCGCCATGCGGGACCAGCTTGTCCGCCTTGCGTCCTGCTCGCTCAGGCCCTTGCTTCGCTCATGGCCGAGAAGCGGCAACGCCTCACAACTCTCGTTGCAAGGCGTTGTACTCAGGCGCACCGCAGTGTGTCAGTGCATTGACGCAGGCTGCGGCGGCCGGGTGTCACTGTCGAGGGTGCAGCCCCTCGACCGGTTGACAGTCATCAATCGCGGGCGTAGATGTCAACGTCCTTGGTCTCACGGACGAAGAGCATGCCGATCACGAAGCTCATCGCGGCCACGCCGATGGGGTACCAGAGGCCGTGATAGATGTTGCCGTTCTGCGCCACCATCGCGAAGGTGATGGAGGGCAGCAGGCCGCCGAACCAGCCGTTGCCGATGTGGTAGGGCAGGCTCATCGAGGTGTAGCGGATGCGGGTCGGGAACATTTCCACCAGCATGGCGGCGATCGGGCCGTAGACCATGGTCACGTAGATCACCAGCACGGTCAGGATGGCCACGACCAGCGGCTTGTTGACCTTGGCCGGGTCGGCCTTGGGCGGATAGCCAGCGGCCTTCAGCGCATCGCCCAGCTCCTTCTTGAAGGCGGCGATGCCCTTGGTGCTGGCCTCGTCGAACTTGTGCTCGGTGGCCTTGGTGGCGTTCAGGGAGTTGACCACCGTCTCGCCCACCTTGACCTGGGCCACGGTGCCGGCCGGACCGGGAAGGGTCTCGTAGCTGGCGGCGGACTGGGCCAGCGCGCGCTTGGCGATGTCGCAGGAGCTGGTGAAGTCCACCTCACGTGCCACCGGGCTGCCCTGGAAGGAGCAGGTGGCCGGGTCCACGGTCAGCGTGATCTTGGCCGAGGCCTGGGCCTTGGCGAGATCCGGGTTGGCGGCGTCGGTCAGGGCCTTGAACAGCGGGAAGTAGGTCACGATGGCCAGCAGCAGGCCCGCCATGATGATGGGCTTGCGGCCGATCTTGTCGGACAAGGTGCCGAAGATCACGAAGAAGGGCGTGCCGATGATCAGGGACACCGCCACCAGGATGTTGGCCGTGGCCGAGTCCACCTTCAGCACGCTGGTCAGGAAGAACAGCGCGTAGAACTGGCCCGAGTACCACACCACGCCCTGGCCGGCCACGAGGCCGAACAGCGCCAGCATCACGATCTTCAGGTTCTTCCACTGGCCGAAGGACTCGGACAGCGGGGCCTTGGAGGTCTTGCCCTCGGCCTTCATCTTCTGGAAGGCCGGCGATTCGTTCATCGACAGACGGATCCAGACACTGATGGCCAGCAGCAGGATGGAGACGATGAACGGCACGCGCCAGCCCCACTCGGCGAAGGCGGTCTCGCCGATGGCGGTACGGGTGCCCAGGATCACCATCAGCGACAGGAACAGGCCCAGGGTCGCCGTGGTCTGGATCCAGGAGGTGTAGGCACCGCGGCGGCCTTGCGGGGCGTGCTCGGCCACATAGGTGGCGGCACCACCGTACTCACCGCCCAGGGCCAGGCCCTGCAGCATGCGCAGGCCGATCAGGATGACCGGAGCGGCCGCGCCGATGGAGGCATAGCTGGGCAGCACGCCGACGATGAAGGTCGACAGGCCCATGATCAGGATGGTGACCAGGAAGGTGTACTTGCGGCCGATCATGTCGCCCAGTCGCCCGAACACCAGGGCGCCGAAGGGGCGCACGATGAAGCCGGCGGCAAAGGCGAGCAGCGAGGCGATGAAGGCCGCGGACGGGTCCAGGCCGGAGAAGAACTGCTTGGCAATGATGGCTGCCAGCGAACCGTAGAGGTAGAAGTCGTACCACTCGAACACCGTGCCGAGTGAAGAGGCGAAGATGACCTTCTTCTCTTCAGCCGTCATCGGCGTACTGGTCGACACTGCGGAAGCAGTCGCCATGTTTAGTCTCCTGGATCTTTGTCTGAGGTCCACCACCCCGGTGAGCCTTGGGGCGACTGTGATCCCCTCCTCTGACCTCGATCTGACGCGAGCCTGAACGTTGGCTGACGAAACCCGTTGCAACCCGGAGGCGAAATTTCACATGGAGAAATTGACGGGGTCCGCTGGGGAAAGCCCCGAGGGGCGGGCCGCATGGGGGTCAGGTCTTGCCTGCCCCCGCTCCGCCCGGGGATGACGCTCTCAGCTGCCGGGCCGGGCCTGCCCCACGGGCAGGCGGGCGGCCTGCTCCCAGCCGCCCTGCTGGAACCAGGGGTCGCCGCGCAGCCAGGCCGAAAGAAGGGGCAGGCCGTCCAGGCCCCAGAACAGCTCGCCCTCCACCAGCACGGTGGGCACGCCAAAGAGGCCGGCGGCCACGGCGTCGTCGGTCGCCAGGCGCAGGCGCGACTTGACCTCGTCGGACGAGGGATCCAGGGGCGGCGCGAGCAGCGTCTGCAGGGCCTGCAGGCGCTGGGGATCCAGCGGATCGCCGCCGCCCTCCCAGACATGGCGGAAGACCTGCTCCACGACCCAGCGCGAGGGCGTCCGGCCCGCCGGCGCGGCGGCCCAGCACAGGCGCAGCAGGGCCAGAGGATTGAAGGGATGGTGCACCGGCAGCTGCAGGGGCTGCCCCAGGCGATGGGCCTCCCAGAGCACCTGGCGGTAGGTCCAGCTGCGCTTGCCCGGGATCTCGGCCGGCCCCTTGTGGCCATGGGCCTTGAGGAAGCCGGCGAAGAGCACGGGCACGTAGTCCACCACCACATCCAGCCCGTCCAGGACCTCGGGCAGCCTGGCGAAGGCCAGGGCCGCATAGGGCGAGATGGGGTCGAAATAGAAGCGCAGATGGCGCATGCCGGACTCCTGGTTCACGCCCCGGCCGGGGCTTCAGACACTGGGCTCCGCCGCGGTGAAGATGCCCTGCTCCACCAGCTGCTGGCGGCGCTCCGGCAGGCGGGCGAGGATCTCCAGGCGCGTCGCGTCATCCGCCTTGGACCAGACGGTGATCTCGGGAATGCTGCGGGCGCAGCCCTCGCACCAGCCGGTCGGCTGGTGGATGCGGCAGACATTGGTGCAGGGCGAGGCCACGCGGGGCGCGGGCGGTGGGGTCAGGGGCAGTGCGCTCATTGCACCACCTCGTGCACCACCTCGACCACGGCGGCGCCGGTGAGCTGCTGCAGCTGCTGGGGCGTCATGGGGAAGACGCCGTTGGGATGCCCGGCCGCGGC
Organism: Pelomonas sp. BJYL3; assembly: GCF_027257975.1. Classification (GTDB taxonomy): domain Bacteria; phylum Pseudomonadota; class Gammaproteobacteria; order Burkholderiales; family Burkholderiaceae_C; genus Roseateles_B; species Roseateles_B flavus. The sequence goes on along the minus strand of NZ_JANZKX010000007.1, from coordinate 258,325 downwards.
CCAGATGCGATCGAAGCGGAACAGGGAGGCGTCGATGAAGAGCAGCGGCATCGGCAGGCCGGCCGCCGGAGCGAACCCCAGGGGCGAGACGCCACCGATGGAAAAGCCGGTGCGCGCCTTCACGAAGTCGGCATCGGCACGGCCCAGCGGACCGGTGTGGAGCTGGAGCTTCTTCTCGTCCACCCGGCGGTCGCCGGCGGCGATCACCAGCACGGCGGATTCGTCGGCGCGGCGGCGCAAGACCACGCTCTTGGCGATCTGGCCCAGGCTCACGCCCAGGGCATCCGCCGCTTCCTGCGCGGTGCGGGCGGCCACCTCCAGCCAGCGCGGCGGGTGCTCATGGGACAACTGCTGCAGTGCGTCACGCACGCGCTCGAAGCCCTCGTGAGAGGGCGCTGCGGCCGGGGCTTGGGGCTCGTGCTGGGTCGACAGGATCTCGCTCATGCCGCCATTGTGTCAGTTGCGGCATCCGGGTGCTGCCGGGCCCGGCCAAGCCCCCGGGCGCGGGCATGCGCTCCGCGCTCAGTCGCGGCGGCCGCGCTGGGGTGCGTAGCGGTCGTCGTCACGGTCCCAGCCGCGGTCCCAGTCGCGGTCCCGGCGGTGGCCATGACCATGCCCGTGACCGTGACCGTGACCGTGACCCCGGCCGTGATCGTGTTCCCAGCCGCGATGGTCATGCCAGTCGCGCACCCAGCGCTCCTCGATGAACAGCACAGGCCGGCCACAGGCACCGTAGCCGCCGCAGTAGCGGCCCCATTCGCGCACATGGTGGGGCGGCGCATACAGATAGATGGGGGGCGGTGCGCGGTAGACGTGACGCGGACGCTGGATCCAGACGGGCTCGGCATAGACGACGTCCGGCCGGTACTGCGGGCCGATGTCGATCCGGCCATAGACGCCGGGCTGCACGACGCTCAGCGAGATGCCGACATCGGCGGCCTGTGCCTGAGAGGCCAGCCCCAGCAGCGCCACGGCACAGAGACCGGCGGTGGACCGGGCGAGGGATCGGGCGGTGGATCGAATCTGCAAAAGGATCTGCATATGGGCCTCCATTCTGCCCGTCCAACGCCCGCCGCACGCCGCCGGTGGACCGGCTTTCACAAGCGCTTACAAGCCTTGCAGTTGGGGCCCGTTCACCGGACGCTCACTCGCGCACCAGCTTGACCAGGACCTGCTGCTGCCAGTTCAGGAGCATGAGGGTGCGGTCCTCCAGATGCCAGCGCTGCACCTGGCCCAGGGCCTCGATCAGGGAGCGCTCCTGCGCCATGCCCTGGGGGCAGCTCATCATGGTGGTGATCACGCGCTTGAACAGGATGCGCTGCCCATCCAGCGCCACGCTGCCCATCAGCCGGTTGCAGCCGCCACTGCCGGACAGGCGCAGGTGCGTGGCGTCGAATTCGAGGTGGGGCGCCCGGGCCCCGCCCGCTGCCGGCCCCAGGGGCGCCCCCAGCAGCTCCTTCACCCGCCAGCGCACCCCCAGCAGGCCCTGCTGCAGCGCCAGCTGGGCACCGGAGGCCGCCGATGCGGGCGCCCGGGCCGCCAGCGCGGGCTCGGGTTCCAGGCGCTCGGCGGCTTCGCCCGGCCCCGCAACGAGGAGCAGGGCAAGACCCGGCACCAGGGCCAGGCAGACCTTGTTCATGAACGGTGCGAGCGCCGCGGGGCGGCGGCGGGAGGTGTGAGAGGACGGCATCGGCCCATGTTAGCGGCCCTTCGGGATCGCCTGCGGCGCACTCGCTGCTGCTGTCTGGTCGCCCTCGGGGCCCGCTACCGAAGTGATGCCGGAAACCCCCTAGCTTGCGAGTTCTTACAGCTTGACCCTCTTTGAAACGACCACCTAATCTGCTGCGGCAAACGGCATGCCTGGGCGCCCCTGTTGCCCGGACGCCCCACCAGGCTGGCCGACCTGCCTTCCCGCAACTTCTTGGCAATGAGGTCCTTTCCCATGAACAGCCCCCGCAAGGGTCACGCCGGCAGATCACTCCTCAACTCCGGCCTGGCGCCCTGGCGCCTGCCCTCGGCGGCTCCTCCCTTGCAGCTGGCGCGCGTCCTGCATGACGAGCTCTGCCAGCTCCTATCCCTGGGCCTGGTGCATCTGGCGCAGGCCCGGCGCGAGCTCCCCGAGGCGGACCCTCTGCACAAGGCCGAGGCCCGCATGATGGAAGCCCTGCAGGCCTGCCGCCGCCTGATCGAGCAAGTGCGCAGCCCGGCCGAGCCGACCGCCCTCGCCGGCTTCGCCGACCTGGCCGCCGGCCTGCACCGCAGCGTGCAGGCCCTGGCGGACCAGCATCAGCAGCAGCTCGGCTTCAGTGCCCTGGGCCATACCGAGCAGCTGCCGCCCGCCACCGCGCAGACCCTGCTGAGCGCCAGTCAGGGCCTGCTCATCAACGCCTGCCAGCACGGCCAGCCCTCCTCGGCGCGGCTGCGCCTGGTCGGCGGCCATCGCCAGCTGCGCATCAGCGTCACCAACACCGCCTCGCGCGGCGCTGCGCTGCATGACCAGCTCGAGGCCGTGGGCAGTGGCGGCCGGGGCCTGAGCCTGGTGCGCGAGCAGCTGGCCACCGTCGATGCCCAGCTGCTGTGGCAGCGCCAGAACGACCGCGTCCATGCCGCCATCCTCTGGCCGACTCGCAGGAGTGCCGCATGACGTCCATCCGCCTCGTGATCGCCGACGACCACAAGCTCGTGCGCGAAGGCCTGGTGGCCCTGCTGGAGCGGGAGCCGGACATCTGCGTGCTCGCCCAGGCCCGCGACGGCATGGAGCTGATGCGCCATTGCCGGGAGTTCGAGCCCGACGTGGCCCTGGTCGACCTCTGCATGCCCGGCCTCAACGGCCTGGAAGCCATCCAGCACATGCACAAGGAGGCCTGGGGGCCTCGCTGCATCGCGCTGTCGGTGCAGGCGGACGCGCCGCAGGTGCGCCAGGTGCTGGACGCCGGCGCCCGCGGCTACCTGCTCAAGCACAACTCCTACGAGGAGCTGGCGCGCGGCGTGCGCAATGTGATGCTGGGCCAGGTCTTCGTCAGCGGCGAGCTGATGGGCGCGCTGTTGCAGCCGCAGGCCACGCCCTCGCGCGACAGCCACCGCCTGACCCCGCGCGAGCGCCAGATGGTGCAGCTGCTGTCCGAGGGCTACAGCGCCCAGGAGATCGCCAGCCAGTTGCACCTCAGCGCCAAGACGGTGGCCACGCACCGCGAGAACGTCTTTGCCAAGCTGCAGATCCACGGCATCGCCGAGCTCACGCGCTTTGCGCTGCGCGAGGGCATCAGCAGCCTGGACGTGCACCGCAGCCGCCAGGGCGCCGGGCACTGAGCCGGCCCGTCCTGCGCCGCCCTCTTCTCCCCAACGTCTTCATTGCACCCCGCTCGCTTCACGGCGACCGGGGTGCCTGCGTTTGCGCCCCGGCTGGCGCCCGATCTGACACCCGCGTGCACCCCGGCTCGGCACCCACCCGAGCCCCTCAGCAAATGTCCTAGACAGATTCCGCGTGCTGCCGATGGCCGGCGCAAGACCTGGCACCTAGTCTTGCGACCTGTCTCCGTGACACGCCATGATCGACGCCGCCCTGACCCAGATCACCAGCCAGCTCAACGTCCACCTGCGCCATCGCTTCCAGGTGAACGAGGACCTGGCCGTCCTGTCCAACCTGCTCGAGCAGAACGGCACCCTGGTGCCGCTGATCGCCAACAAGCTGGTGCTGTTCCTCGTCGGCGTGGAGCAGGACGCCTACGCGCACCGCGCCATCGGCATGGGGCTCAACGCCCAGGCCCAGCTGCGCGGCGCCGAGCCTGTCTTCCTGAACCTGCTGATGATGTGCGCCGCCAACTTCAGCGGCAGCAACTATCCGGAGGCGCTGAAGTTCCTGTCCGGGGCCATCCACTTCTTCCATGAGCGGCCCGTGCTGGACCACCAGAACACGCCTGCGCTGGACCCGCGCCTGGACAAGCTGGTGGTCAACATCGAGAACCTCAGCAGCGCCGAGATGCACAGCCTCTGGGGCATCCACAGCGGCCGCTACCTGCCCTCGGTGCTGTACCGCATCCGCATGGTGAGCATTGCGGGCCAGCACATCCAGGGTCGCGAGACGCCCATTGCGCAGCTCGACCCGCGAGCGATCCGGGGGCTGTCATGACGGCGCGCCTGCTGAGCTGGCAGCCCATCCTGGTACTGCGCCTGCGTCACACCTACTTTGCCGATGGCCGCCCGCGACGCCTGCGCCTGCGGGCCAGCGCTGACACGCAGGCCTTCATCGCCCGCCATCAGCTGGTCGAGCGCTGCGACGGCAGCGAGCTGTGGCTGCACGTGCCCGCCGAGCGCCTGGCCCTGCTGTGGTCCGAGCGCCTGCAGGCGGACGGCAGCCCGCGCCAGCTGCGCTGGCAGCTGGAGGCCGCCGACCCCGACTACGCGCTCTACACCGACCGCCGCGCCCCGCGCGAGCTCAGCGTGCCCGTGCTGGACGCGCCGTTCGCCGACGCGCCGTCCGGCCAGCGGCCTGCAGCGCAGGAGCTGTCCATCGAACTCAAGGCCCGGCTGTGCACCTGGAAGTACCTGCTGCTGGGCGACTGGGACGCCGCACAGCCCGCCCTGGAGATGGCGGGCCAGCCCGATGCCTTCCGCCGCGACGAGGACGAGCAGCTGCCCGATGGCCGCATGGCCTGGGTCTTCCGCTCGCGCCGCCGCTGGCCCCTGGGAGCCCAAGGCCCCCAGCACCTGGTGTTGAAGGACCTGGCAGGACGCCGCGAGCGCGTGCTGCAGGCCCGTCTGCCCCTGGCCGCCCCGCGCGGCCTGATCCTCGAGAAGCGCCATGGTCGCACGCGGCCAGTGAGCGAGATCTTTGTTCACCCCTAGGAGAGCCCTATGGCCGTTATGAAGACGCCAGGCGTTTACATCGTCGAGAAGAACGCCTTTCCCAACTCCGTGGTCGAAGTCGCGACCGCGGTCCCGGCCTTCGTGGGCCACACCGAGTTCGCGGACAACCGCAACAAGCCCCTGGCCCTGACGCCCTGGCGCATCAGCTCCATGGCCGAGTACCACCAGTTCTTCGGCGGCCCGCCCAAGCCCGTCTTCAAGCTGGAGGAGGCGGCGGACCAGCCCGATTTCATGGCCCAGACCGCGGCGGATGATCCTGCCAGCAAGAAGGGCTACCGCATGACCCAGCTGGACGGTCCGGACGGCGGCAGCTACAGCCTCTACCAGGCCCTGCGCCACTTCTACCAGAACGGCGGCGGGCCCTGCTACATCGTCTCGGTGGGCACCTACAAGCAGGAGCTGGACCCGGACCGCTTCAAGCTGGGCATCGACGAGCTGCTGAAGGAGCAGGAGCCCACCATGCTCCTGGTGCCCGAGGCCGTGAAGCTCAAGGAGGAGCAGTGCACGGACCTGCAGCAGGCCATGCTGCAGCATTGCGGCAACCGCATGCGCAACCGCATCGCCATCCTGGACGTCTACAACGGCTACAAGGCGCTGAACGATGACAACCCGGTGGGCAAGTTCCGCGACAACCTGGGCATCAACTTCCTGGACTTCGCCGCGGCCTACTACCCCTGGCTCAACACCACGGTGGTCGGCGAGAAGGACCTCAGCTTCGAGAACCTCTCGGCCGACAGCATCGACCTGCTCAAGACCCTGATCCGCGCCGAGCTGCGCATCCCGACGCCGCTGCCCGACGGCGTCAGCGCCCAGACCCGCGCGCTCAACGATGCCATCGAGGAGATCAACGGCGACTTCGCCAAGCTGGTCACCGACGAAGCCGCCAAGCGCCCCAATGCCAAGCCGCTGACACCCGACGAGCTCAGCGCCGGCATCCTGGCCCGCAAGGCCCTGCTCAACAAGACCCTGAGCCGCCACAGCTCGGTCTTCAACACCGTGCTGACCGAGTCCCGCCGCCACCTCAACGTCATGCCGCCCAGCAGCGCCATGGCCGGTGTCTACACCATGGTGGACAACACCCGCGGCGTCTGGAAGGCCCCGGCCAACGTGAGCCTGGCCGGCGTGATCTCGCCCTGCGTGAGCATCTCGGCCGAGCAGCAGGAGGACCTCAACGTCACCGCGCAGGGCAAGTCCATCAACGCCATCCGCAGCTTCATCGGCGAGGGCGTGCTGGTCTGGGGCGCCCGCACCCTGGACGGCAACAGCCTGGACTGGCGCTACATCAACGTGCGCCGCACCATGATCATGCTGGAGGAGTCCTGCCGCCTGGCGGCCAAGGCCCTGGTCTTCGAGCCCAATGTGGCCAATACCTGGGTGACCATCAAGAGCATGATCAGCAACTTCCTCACGAGCGTGTGGAAGCGCGGCGGTCTGATGGGGGCCGTGCCCGAGGACGCCTTCAGCGTCCATGTGGGCCTGGGCGAGACCATGACGCCCGACGACGTGCTGGAAGGCATCCTGCGCGTCACCGTGCTGGTGGCCATGGTGCGCCCCGCCGAGTTCATCGAGATCACCTTCCAGCAGCAGATGCCCAAGTCCTGACCGGACGGCATTCGACTGGCCGCAGGGTGGTGCGCTAGCCCCCCTGCCCCCAAGGCAACAAGCAATGGAGCAAAGAAATGGCTGATGACGGTTCCAAGCAATCCACCAATGTGTGGCCCTTGCCCAAGTTCTATTTCCAGGTGAAGTGGGATTCCGCTGTGCTGTCCTTCGAGGAGATCTCGGGGCTGGACGTGGAGGCCCAGCCCATCGAGTACCGGCATGGCGACAGCCCCGTCTTCTCGGCGATCAAGATGCCGGGCCTCAAGAAGTACGGCAACGTGACCATGAAGAAGGGCGTGTTCAAGTCGGACAACAAGTTCTGGGAGTGGTTCAACCAGATCAAGATGAACACCATCAAGCGCGTGCCGGTCACGATCAGCCTGCTGGACGAGGAAGGCAAGCCCACCATGGTGTGGACGCTGACCAATGCCTGGCCCAGCAAGATCACGGGCACGGACCTCAAGTCCGAGGGCAACGAGGTGGCCGTCGAGACGATCGAGATCGTCCACGAAGGCCTCACCATCGCCAACGCCTGAGGACACCATGCCCGTGGCACTTCCCGCCTGGATGCAGGGCTCGCCGAACTTCATGGCCGACGCACCGCCGGCCGAGATGCCGGCGGCCTTCGCTTTCCGGGTGGGATTCTCCCGCTCAGGCAGCAGCGCCAGCCCGGTCCTGACCTCCTTCCAGGAAGTCTCCGGGCTGGAGCACAGCCTGGAGACGGAGGAGGTGACCGACGGCGGCGAGAACCGCTTCGTGCTGCAGCTGCCCAAGCAGGCCAAGGCCCGTCGGCTGCTGCTCAAGCGCGGCCTGGTCGACCGCGGCTCGCCCTTCGTGCGCTGGTGCAAGGACAGCCTGGAGCCCGGCCTCTCCATCCCCCTGGTCCTCAATGACGTGCAGGTGCAGCTGATGGACGCCGAGCTGAATCCGCTGATGGTCTGGACCTGCAGCAGGGCCTATCCGATCCGCTGGACCATCAACGCCTTCGAGTCGCAACGCAACGAGGTGGCCATCGAGGAAATCGAGCTGGCCTACCAGAGCCTGGTGACCCCGTCATGAGCCTGGAAGTCCGTCAACTGGTGCTGAAGGCCACGGTGGCCGACGAGGACGACGACGCCGAGGCATCCGGCAGCAGCCAGGCCCGCGCGCGCGGCGACACCGAGGCCAGCGCCCTGGATGCCGAGCTGCTCAAGCAGGAGATCCTCGCGGCCTGCCGCCAGTGGTTCCAGGAAGCCCTGCGCCAGCAACGCGAGCGCTGACCATGAGCAAGCAGCCCCTCACCATCACCCAGCTGGTGCCCAACAGCGATCCGCCCACGCCGGACACCGGCAAGCGCTTCAAGGTCCAGATCAACCCGGCCGAGTTCACCCACTCGCGTGAGATCCGCTACAACAAGCGCCGCACGCAGGGGCAGAACCGCAACCGCATGCGCTTCAGCGCCGTGGAGCCCGACTCCATCAGCTTCAGCCTGGTGCTGGACGGCACCGGCGCCGTGGGCGGCGAGGGTCCGGTGGTGGAGGTGGTGACCCAGCTCGAGCAGCTGTGCCGCATCGTCTACAACTACGACAGCAGCGCGCACGAGCCCAACCATGTGCAGGTGGCCTGGGGCACGCTGATCTTCAACGGCCGGCTGCAGTCCTTAAGCACGCAGTACACCCTCTTCAAGCCCAGCGGCGCGCCGCTGCGCGCGCACTGCGAGATGAGCTTCATGGGCTTCGCCAGCAACTCGCAGGCCAATCTGGAGGCCAACCGCTCCTCGCCCGACCTGAGCCACAGCGTGCTGGTCGTGGAGGGCGACACCCTGCCCCTGCTGTGCCTGCGCATCTATGGCGACGCACGCTACTACCCCGAGGTGGCGGCCTTCAACGGCCTGCGCGAGTTCCGCCGCCTGCCCGCCGGCCTGCGCCTGCATTTCCCTCCGCTGAGCTGACACCATGCCGCAGTCCCCTGCCCTCAACAGCGACGGCCCGGTGCGGGTCACCGTGAGCTGCGACGGTGCGTCGCAGGCGGTGCTGCCCCTCATCTCGCTGACGGTGCGCCATGCGCTCAACAGCGTGTCCTGGGCCCGCCTGGTGATCCAGGACGGCGACATGCCCCAGGGCATCGCCCCGCTCAGCGAGGGCAATCTCTTCAAGCCCGGCGCGCTGATCAGCATCAGCGCCGGGTATGGCGACGAGGAGCAGCCCATCTTCAGCGGCCTGCTCGTGCGCCACGGCTTCCGCATCTTCGGCGAGAACGACAGCCGCCTCGAGCTGGAATGCCGGCATGCCGCCTGCAAGATGACCCTGGGCCGGCGCAGCGCGCACTACGTCGACCAGACCGACAGCGCCATCATCCAGAGCCTGATCTCGGCCCACGGCCTCGGTGCCGAGGTGGACGCCACCTCGGCCCAGCACAAGATGCTGGCCCAGCACTACTGCAGCGACTGGGACTTCATGCTGGCCCGCGCCGAGCTGATGGGCCTCGTGCTGCAGTGCGAGGACGGCAAGCTGGTCGTCAAGGCGCCCGCGCTCAGCGCCGCCCCGACGCTGCAGGTGACCTGGGGCGCCGACCTCATCGACTTCAGCGCCGACATCGACGCCCGCAGCCAGTGGACCGCCGTGCAGGCCTCCAGCTGGAGCCTGGAGAGCCAGGCCCTGCTGCAGGGCAGCAGCGAGAGCCCGGGCGCGGACGCCGGCCAGGGCAACCTGGACGGCAGCACCCTGGCCGGCGTGGCCTCGCCCGCCACCGTCGCCCTGCAGAGCTGCGCCCCGCAGACCAAGGACGTGCTGGACGCCTGGGCCAAGTCCACCCAGCTCAAGGCCGCGCTCGCACGCCACCGCGGCCAGCTGAGCTTCCAGGGCAGCGCACTGGCAAAACCTGGCACCGTGCTGGAGCTCAAGGGCGTGAGCGCGCGCTTCAACGGCAACTGCTACCTCAGCGCCGTCCAGCACGAGATCAGCGACGGCAACTGGATCAGCCACGCCGAGTTCGGCATGCCGCCGGACTGGCAGATGCAGCGCCCCGACATCAAGGCCCCCGCCAACGCCGGCCTGCTGCCGGGCGTGCGCGGCCTGCACATCGGCAAAGTCGTCAAGCTCGACGCCGACCCGGAGGGCCAGCAGCGCATCCAGATCTCCCTGCCGGCACTGATGGCCGACACGCCCACCATCTGGGCCCGCCTGGCCCAGTTCCATGCCTCCAACGGCTTCGGCAGCTTCTTCCTGCCCGAGGTGGACGACGAGGTCATCGTCGGCTTCTTCAACGACGACCCCACCCACCCCGTGGTGCTGGGCAGCCTCTACTCCAGCAGCCGCATGCCGCCCTACGAGCTGGCCGCCGAGAACAACACCAAGGCCGTGGTCACGCGCTACAAGCACCGGCTGATCTTCGACGAGGAGAAGAAGTCCATCACCATCGAGACCGCCTCGAAGAACACGCTGATCCTCGACGACGAGGGCAAGCAGTGCGTGCTCAAGGACCAGAACGGCAACAGCATCACCCTGGACCAGAACGGCATCACGCTGGACAGCATCAAGGACATCAAGATGACGGCCCAGGCCAACATCCAGGGCGACGCCACCGCCAAGATCAGCTGGAGCGCCACGGGCGACTACAGCGCCAAGGGGCTCAACGTCAGCGCCGAGGCCCAGATCGGCTTCACCGCCAAGGGCGCCGCCACCGCCGAGCTCTCCGCGTCCGGCCAGACCACCGTCAAGGGTGCGCTGGTCATGATCAATTGAGAGGCCCGCCATGCCCCCTGCCGCCCGCCTCACCGACCTCCACACCTGCCCCATGCAGACGCCCGGGGTGCCGCCCATCCCGCACGTGGGCGGCCCCATCGTCGGGCCGGGCGTGCCCACCGTGCTGATCGGCAGCATCCCGGCCGCCGTGGTCGGGGACAACGCCGTCTGCGTGGGCCCGCCCGACACCATCGTGATGGGCTCGACCACCGTGATGATCGGCAAGAAGCCGGCCGCACGCCTGGGCGATCCCACAGCGCACGGCGGCAGCATCGTGCTCGGCCTCCCCACTGTCCTGATTGGTGGATGACATGAGCATTCTTGGCCGAGGCTGGAGCTTCCCCCCGCGCTTCGACGCGGACCAGCGCCTGGTGCTGTGCGAGGACGTGCCGGACATCGAGGAGAGCCTGCGCATCCTCTTCGGCACGCGCCGCGGCGAGCGGGTCATGCAGCATGCCTACGGGACGCTGCTGCACCAGTTCGTCTTCGAGCAGGCCACGCCGCAGACGCTCCACGAGCTGTGCAGCATGCTGCGCCTGGCCATCATGTACTTCGAGCCGCGCATCGAGGTCGAGGCGCTGGAGGCGCGCGTCTCGCCCGAGGACTGGGCCCGCATCGAGATCGACCTGTCCTACCGCGTGCGCACCACCAACACCCGGCACAACATGGTCTACCCGCTCTACCTGGACCAGGCCAGCCACCCGGTCCAGGCTGGCTGAGCAGGAAGGCAGCGCATGTACACCGGCTCGCAACAGGACACCCGCCTCAGCCCCGCGCTGCTGCCCGGCCATTTCCGCCCGGACGAGCTGAGCCTGGCCCAGCGCCTGCGCCAGCTGCTCCAGTGGTCGCGACAGCTGGACTTCATCACCCTGCGCGGCCTGCCCGGCGGGCGCTGGTCCGACCTGCTGGAACAGGACCTGAGCCTGCTGCTGGCCGAGCTCTCGGCCCTGCCGGTGGCCCAGTGGCAGGCGCAGGCCCTGCAGCTGGACACCCTCGCCCCCGCCCAGCAGCGCCGCCAGTGCCTGGCCCTGGCCCAGGCCCTCAACCGCTGGCACAGCCGCCTGCTGGCCTGCCTGGACGAGCCCGGCGTGCCGGCGGACGACCCGCTGCATGCCGTCGCCCGCTTGCTGCAGGACCGTCTGGCAGGCGTGCTGGCCCCGCAGCTGCGCGCCCTGCTGACGCCGGAGGAGGCCGCGCGCGCCTGGCATCCGCACTGGGGCCTTCAGGCGAGCGGCACGGACACCTCCACGCGCCCCGCCGGCCTGCGCGAGCACCGGCTGCTGTGGCTGTCGATGTGCCGCGTGCTGGCCGGCCTGCAGGTCGCCGCCCAGAAGGCCCTGCCCGGCAGCCTGCGCACGCAGTGGCACGAGCCTTCCATCGGCCTGCTGCTGGCCCAGACCCAGCTGCTGCAGCTCAGCCGCGAGCCGCTGGACCGCTTCAACGAACGCCTGACGCACTACTACTACGCCCAGCGCCTGGGCCTGGGCCGCGAGCCCGAGGTGCCGGCCCTGGTGCACCTGCTGCTGGAACGCCAGCCCCATGCCCGGCGCCCGGTGCAGCTGCCCGCCGGCACCCGCTTCGTCGCGAGCCAGGACGGCGTCAGCCGCAGCGTGGAGTCGCTGCACGAGCTGTGGCTGAGCCCGCTGCGGGTGAGCCATCTGCTGAGCCTTTACCAGCCCCGCGACCCCGACATCTCGCCCGAGCGCGACTACGGCTATGCCACCGGCACGCTGGCCTGGCAGGGCGAGACGCCGGCCGCCGACAGCCTGGCGGACGTCGACCCCAAGGCCCGCCCGCCGCTGGGCGGTGGCAGCGACAGCCGGCCTGCGCGCCAGGGCCTGGCCCTGGCCAGCCCGCTGCTGCAGCTGCGCGAGGGCCAGCGCCGCATCCAGCTGCACCTGCACCTGCGCGTGCCGGAAGGCTTTGCCGACGGCGGCCCGCCGCCCTCGGTGGCGGCCTGCCAGTACCTGGTTCAGCGCGAGCGCCAGGAGGGCTGGCAGCCACCGGGCGAGGCGCCGGATCAGGCGCACTGGCGCCTGCTGCTGCAGCGCCTGACGGACGAGGCCCCCGGTCTGCAGGGCGCCCCCTGGCTGCAGTACCTGCTGGCCCGCTGCCTGCATGCGCAGAGCCCGGAGACGCTGACACCCTGGCTGGGCCGGCTCTTCGCCGTCTGGCTCTGCGCCACCACGGCCGATCTGCCCATGGACGCCCTGGGCCTGCTGCGCGGCCACGCCGCACAGGTGCTGGCGGAGTACGTGCCCGAACCCGGCCAGCAGGTCGACGTGGACGACCCGCTGTCCCTGCTCTACTCGGAGCGCCCGCTGGAACGCTCCCTGGTCTTCGACCGGGTGTTCCGCGGCGCGTGGTCCGCGGCCCTCAGCGGCGCCGAGGGCTGGATGGCCGTGGACGAGGTCTTCGCCATTCATGGGTCCCTGGCCCACAGCGCGCCGGGCGCCCGCCCGGCGGAGCCAGCCGGCACGGCCCAGCCGCCAACCGCGGGCTTCCTGCTGTGCCTGCTGCTGGGCTCGGAGCAAGCGGCCGTCAGCGCCGCGCGGCCCGCGGTACACGGCGAGGGCTGGCCCGCACTGCCCGTGCTGCAACTGCAGCTGCAGAGCCGCTCGCGCCTCTTCGCCAGCAGCCTGCTGCAGCAGCTGCCCCTGGAGGCCCTGCAGCTGGAGGTCCAGGTGCAGGGGCTGCGGGCCCTGGAGCTGCACAACCAGCTGGGCCGCCTGGATCCCAGCAAGCCCTTCATGCCCTTCGGGCCCCTGCCCGAGCCCGGCTCCTACCTGATGTTCAGCCACCCGGAGCTGGTCCAGAAGCCGCTGCAATCCCTGCAGCTGCACCTGCACTGGCAAGGCCTGCCGCGCCGCGCCTGGGACGAGCACTACGCCGGCTACCCCGATGCGCCCTGGAACAGCCAGGCCCTGCGCGTGCAGGCCTCAGTGCTGGCGGATGGCCGGTGGCGCGAGGTCGGCGGGGACGGCGACAACGAGGGCGGGCAGGGCCCGACGGACAGCCAGGGCCTGCGCCTGTTCCCCGCCGCGCCCCGCAACAAGCCCCTGGCGGACCAGACCCTGGACTTCGACGGCACGCCGCTGCTGCGCCTGCACCGGCCCGCCACCGGCCCGGCGCGCGACTACAGCCTGCTGACCCGCCACGGCTACTTCCGCCTGACCCTCGCGGGCACGCCCCATGCCTTCGGCCATGCCGACTACCCGCGCCTGCTCACCAGCACCCTGACCCTCAACAGCAAGCTCAAGCAGCCCGCGCCCCTGCCGCAAGCGCCTTGGACCCCCACCCTGGCCGCGGTCGAGGCGGACTACGTGGCCAGGCAGCGCATCCCCGCCCGCAGCGGCGAGCCCCTGGCGGACGGCACCGAGCTGCGCTACCTCTGGCCCTTCGGCAGCCAGGCCCTGCATGCCCTGCCCCAGTCAGACCCGCGCCCCGTGCTGCCCCACTGGCCGGCCATGGGCCAGCTGATGATCGGCCTGCAGGGCGAGCAACCGCAGGGCACGCTGAGCCTGCTGTTCAAGCTGCGCTCCGAATCGGCGCGCGAGCCCCTGGGCCGCCCGCTTCCGCGCCTGCGCTGGCAGGCCTGGTGCGGCGACGACTGGGTCGAGCTCGAAGCCCATCGCGTGCTGATGGACGGCACCGAGGGCCTGCTGCGCAGCGGCGTGGTCCTGCTGGATCTGCCCGCGGGCATGAGCAGCGGCTGCCCCAGCCTGCCGGCCGGCCCCTTCTGGCTGCGCCTGCTGGGCGACGGGCGCCTGCCCCTGCTGGCGGGTCTCCAGGGGGTGTGGACCAATGGCGTACTGACCCGCCTGCAGGGCCCGGCCCTGCCGCGCCCGCTGGCGCCGCTGTCGGTGCGCGCGGCCCAGGAGGCGGTGCCAGGTCTTGCCGCCGTGCGCCAGCCCTGGCCCTCCTTCGCCGAACGCGCGGCCGAATCGCAGCCCGAGTGGATCACCCGCATCGCCGAGCGCCTGCGGCACCGCGGCCGGGCCGCCATGCCCTGGGACTACGAGCGCCTGGTGCTGCAGCAGTTCCCCGAGGTGCAGCGCGTGAAGTGCATCCCCCGCAGCGACCCGCGCGGCGACGGCCGCCTGACCGTGGTCGTCGTGCCCGCCCTGCCGGCCGGCGTCGCTCCCGACGGGGCCGAGGCGCCCAAGCTGGACGCCGCCACCCTGGCCCGCATCCAGCGCTGGCTGCAGTCCCGCATGCCGCCGGGCCAGCCCCTGCTGGTGCGCAATGCCACCTACGAACGCCTGCAGGTGCGCTGCAGCCTGCGCCTCAAGCCCGGCGAGCCCGCCGGCGAGCGCCTGCGCCAGATCACCGACGCCCTGCGCGGCTTCCTCTCCCCCTGGCGCGAAGGCGGCCCCACCATGCACTTCGACTGGCAGCTGCAGGTCGACGAAGTCGAGGCCTTCCTGCGCGCCCAGCCCGGCGTGGGGCAGATCGGCCAGGCCTCGCTGCTGCACATCATCCGTGACGACGAGGGCCACTACACCCTGCGCGACACCGCCACCGGCCATCGCCTGCTCAGGCCCGCCAGGCCCTGGAGCCTGGCCTTGCCCACGCGGGGTCATCTCCTTGAACTCAGCGAACACCCCAGCCCCCGCGCGCCCGTCAGCGGGATCGCCAAGCTCACCCTGGGTGGCAGCTTCATCATCGGGCAGGACTCTCCATGACGAGCAGAAACCGCGAAACGCTGAAGAACTACTTCCGCGAGGGTCAGCTGCCCACGCAGGAGCATTTCGCCGACCTCATCGACTCCATGCTCAACATGGCCGACGAGGGCTTCCGCAAGACCGTCGCCAACGGCGAGGAGATCTACGCGCCCGTGGGCCATGACGCGCTGATCAGCTTCTACCGCGACCAGATGCCCGAGCAGGCCCTGTGGCGCGCATCCCTGCACGCCCAGCGCAACCAGCTGCTGTTCCAGAGCCCCGGCCAGGGCACGGACCCCCTGCTGAGCCTGGACCTGCGCCAGCGCGTGGGCATCGGCACGGCCGATCCCGCCGACCGCCTGGACGTCCAGGGCCATGTGGCAGCCCACGGCCGCCGCGGCAACCTGCCCCTGCCCGGGCCGGTGCTGGCCGATGGCAGCTGGCAAGACCTGACCCCCGAGCTGCAGGGCTGCCAGGGCTTCGAACTGGTGGCCGGCGCCGGGCAGCCCGGCAGCGGTCACTTCAGCCTCATGCACGCCATCGCCCTGAGCACCTACAACCCCGGCCGTGGCCTGCTGGGCTGGCTGCAGCGCCAGCGCGGCATCCGCACCACCCAGTCCTGGTGGGGCCGCCGCTGCGACCGCCTGCAGCTGCGCTGGCACGGCAGCGAAGGCCGCAAGGCCAGCTACAAGCTGCAGATCCGCACCGCCTGCAATTTCGGGGACGACCTGCGCATCCAGGTCCATCTCAGCCAGCTGTGGTTCGATCCCCACATGCAGGGCGGCCAGCCCCGCGGAGGCCAGCCATGAACGCCCCCCTGCCCGCCGGCATCGCCCGCCACCGCGGCGACAGCCCCGACCCGCTGGGCTTCGACGCCCTGCGCGCCCTGGGTGTGGACCGCGCGCAGCAGGCCTCGGGCCGGCTCTGGACGGACTACAACCTGCACGACCCCGGCGTGAGCCTGCTGGAGGCGCTGTGCTACGCGATCACCGAGGACGTCTTCGCCGCGCGCCAGCCCGTGCCCACGCTGCTGGGCCTGCAGCCGCAGGACGACGACGCCGCCTGGGAGCGCTTCGGCCTCTCGCACCGCGAACGCCAGGAGCCCTGCCGCCCCCTCAGCGAACGCGACTGGCAGCTGTGGCTGCGCCAGCAGCTGCCCCAGGCCCGCCAGCTGCAGATCCGCGCCCAGCAGGACCCGGCCGGCCGCTTCCAGGGCCTGTGGACCCTGAGCCTGCAGGACCGCGGCGACGCCGACCCCGACCAGCCCGGCCTGCTCCAGCAGGCGCTGAAGGCCTTCTGGAGCCGGCGCAACCTGGCCGAGGACCTGGCGCATCCGCCGCAGGCCCTGCAGCCACGCTGGATCGTGCTGCGCCAGCTGCGCATCGCCATCACCGGCGAGCGGGAGCTGCCCGAGCTGCTGGGCGAGCTGCTGCAGCGCTGCGACGACTGCATCTCCAGCCGCATCCCCGACAGCCCCGAGCAGGACCTGCTGCAGCCCGAGGGCGAGTTCAGCGACGGCCCCCTCGGCCGGGCCGCCCACGAGGAGGAGCTGCAGTGGCTGGAGTCCCGCCATCCCGTGCTGCACCCGGCCGACCTGGCCCGGCAGCTGGGCGGCCTGCCCGGCCTCGAGAGCGTCGAGGACCTGCGCCTGGACCTGCCGCCCGAGGACCAGGCCCTGGCCGACGCCACCCTGCTGCCCCACGGCGGGCTGCAGCGCTGGGGCATGGACTGGGCCCTGCGGCTGCGCTGGCCCGAGCGGGCCGCCGACCTGGAAGGCTGGACCGTGCTCAAGGACGGCGCCGCCATGCGCCTGGAGCTGGGGCCGCTGCTGGCGGAGCTGCAGGAATGGCGCCGCGTGATGTACATGCGCCGTGCCGGCAGCGGCGGCTCGGCGGTGTCCCAGGCCCATCTGCAGACCTGGCAGGGCTTTCCGGCCGAGGAGGACCTGCCGCCCCTGCCCACGCGGCGCGAGGATCACCTGCCGGCCACCGCCGTGCTGCCCGCCCTCTACGAACAGGCCCTGCAGGCCGCCCGGGACGAGGTGCCCGGCCTGCGCGCGCAATGGACCGGCTACCGGGCGCTGCTGGAGCAGGGGTTGCTGCAGGTGCAGGTCCAGCGCGAACAGATGCCGCACCTCTATGCCCTGGATCAGCCGGACACCCGCAGCTACTGGCCCGGCCTTCCTGGCGAAGCCCAGCTGCCTGGCATCGAGGCCCTGCTGCAGACACCGCCGAGCCAGCTGCCCTCCGGCGGCTGGATCGACGACGACCCCCTGGAGCGGCGCCACCGCCTGCTGGACTATCAGCTGGCCCTGCACGGTGAGGTGCTGGACCACGGCCTGCTGCAGGGCCTGCCCTGCTACTTCGCGCCTTCGGCCTGGAGCCTGCACCTGCTGCGGCTCAAGCGCAGCTTCGCGCAACGGCTGCCACGGCTCACGCAGGAGCGCCATGCCGCGCCCGACTACAGCCGGCCCCTGCTGGACCAGGCGGACAACACCCCGCCGCTGCAGGAGCGCCTGGCCCTGCAGCTGGGCATGCTGAGCGGCCACAGCCGGCTGCTGGGCCGCACGCTCGCGGCCCTGGAGGCGCAGCACAGCGGCAGCAGCCCCCGCATGGCGCTGGGCGAGGATCAGATCGACCGGCTGCAGCCCGTGCTGGATTCGCAGTCCCGCGCACGGCCGCTGGAGGGGCCGCCCCTGGAGCAGCGGCTGCAGCAGCTGGGCCCGCTGCTGCGCCGCATCGGCGCTGACACCGACTGCCTGCTGGCCGCTCTCGCGCCGCAGCGCTTCGTCGTGGATGCCGAGGCGGGCGAATCCGGCCCCCTGCTGCTGCTGGACGACAGCGGCCGTGCCGCCTGGCGCCTGGCCGCGGTGCCCAGCCGTGATCAGGCCCGCAACCTGGCCCATGCCCTGCACGAGCTGGCCTGCCTGGTCCAGCTGCAGGGCGAGGGCCTGCACCTGGTCGAGCCCCTGCTGCTGCGCCCCTGCACGGACGGCCGCAGCGCCGCCTGCCCGCTGCCCGAGGGGGGCGTGCAGCTCTACCTGGTCTGCAGCGGCTGGACGGCGCGCGGCCGCGACGAGCGCTTTCGCGAGCTGACCCAGGCCCTGCTGCGCCGCGAGGCCCCGGCCCATCTGCGCTGCAGCGTGCTGTGGCTGGACGCCGATGCCCTGCGCGAGTTCGAAGCCCGCTGGCAGCACTGGCTGGACCTGCGGCGCCGCTACTGCCAGGCCCTGCTCGGCGGCCAGGCCGCGCCCAGCCTCTGCCAGACCCTGGACCAGGCCGCCGAGCAGCTGCGCCAGTGCCTGGAGACGGCGCAGAAGTCAGGCCAGAACGCCGCCGACGAGCCGCCGCCTCCGCACTCACGGGCCCGGCCATGAACACGCACGTGATCGAGACCCTGCGCCTGGAGCTGCGCCACCCGAGCGGCCGTGCCGCCACGCACGGCCACGCCCTGCACGAGCGCCTGATGCGCTTCCTGCGCGGCGAGGGCCAGCGTCACATGGAGCAGCTGTTCGACCGGCTGGCACCCCGCCTGCGTCAACCCGCCCTGGACAGCCTGGTGCTGGACCTGGGCCGCCTGCATGCCGCCCAGGACGAGCAGGAATGGGGCCTGCGCCTGCAGCGGGCCCTGGAAGAGGCCCTGCTGCCCTGGACACAGCCGGCCGAGGCCCCCGGTGCCGTCTCCGGCGGCCAGGCCCTGCAGCACTTCCTGACCTACCTGGAACGGGGCCACCTGCCCTGGCAGCTGACGAGCACGCCTCAGGGTTCGCTGTCGCGCTGGCTGGCCTGGCTGGTCCGGCAGCAGGGGCCGCAGCTGTGGCGGGCCCTGGAGCGCCACCGCGCCGGCCCGCTCCTCCTGCAGCGCCTGCGCCTGATCAGCCCTCACGAGGGCCTGCAGGCCCTGCTGGCCCAGCGTGACCCGGACCTGGGCCGCCAGCTGGAGGCGCTCGACGAAGGCGCCCTGCTGCCCCTGCAGGCCAGCGGCCGGCTCAGCGCCTACGAGCGCCAGCGTCTGCAGCAGGTGCTGCGGGCCCAGGCCCTGGACCTGCTCTGGGACGCCCGCGGCCGGCCCCTGGGCGAGGCCCGGCGCCAGCGCCTGCTGCAGGCCCTGCAGGCCGAACTGGGCCGCTCGCTCGGCTCGGGCTGGCAGGAGCGCCTGCTGCCCCTGGCCCCCGCCTCGGGCGAGCCCGGCCTGCTGCAGGCACTGCTGGCCGCACAGCCCGATGCCCAGCCAGGGCAAGACCTGACCCCCGGCGCCGCGGCTGGCGCCAGCCCGGGCCGCGTCTGGGAGGCCAGCCTGCAGCGCCTGCGCCCCCTGCTCGATGGCGGGCGCCGCCTGAGCCAGGCCCGGCAGGTCCGCCTGCTGGAGCAGCTGCGGATGCTGTCCGGCCAGCACGCGCAGGCCCTGGGCCAGCGCCTGCGGCTGTGGATGCAGGACGCCCCGGCGCGCCGCCGCTGGGCCCTGGCCCTGGACGCCGCCAGCTTCGGTGGCCTGCTGGGCTGCCTGGAGAGCAGCCACTCGCGCGGAGCCGAGGCCCTGCCGCTGCCCCAGGCGGCGCCGGCCCTGCACTGGGCCGAGTCCCTGCGCCAAACCGCCCTGCGCCTGCAGCGCCTCGCCCTGCCGGGGCTGCGGCCGGGCCTGTCGCGGCTGCAGGGCCTGCTGATGGAGGCCTGCCTGGATGCCCTCGCCCGCGGCGAGCGCCTGCCGGACAGCCACACCGGCTGGCAGCGCTTCTGGGAAGCCGCCTGGCGGCGCTGGGAACGGCCCGAGGACCTGGCCCGGCCGCGGCTTGCCGAGACCGCGCCGGCCCCCCCGCCGGCGCCGGCGAAGGAGCCCTGGCTGCCGCCCGCGCCGCCCCGGCCCGAGCGCTCCGCCGCGCAGGACGGCCCGCCCAGCGCCACCCTGGACCGCGCGCTGCAGGGCCTCGCCCGCCAGTGCGAGCAGGGGCGCTGGCAATGGCCGCAGCGCCTGCGCCTGGCGCGCCTGCTCAGCACCGAGCAGGCCTGCGCGCGCTGGGTCCGCCTGTTCGACGAGTCCCGGCGCTGGCAGATGATCCGCGCCCAGTTCGGAGCCACGACCCAGGGCCTGCAGCAGCGGGCCGGGCGCCTGCTGCGCTGGCTGGGCCAGGCCATGCAGGAGCCCGCCGCCGCGCTGGCCGAGCACTGGCGCCGCCTGTGCCGCGTCTTGTTCCTGGAGGGCCGCCCGCCCGAGGCCGGCCCCCTGCGCGAGGCCTACCAGCAGGCCAGGCCGCCCGCCACCGAGCCGGCGGCGCCTGCGCCGGTGTCCGGGCGCGAGCCCATCTGGGTGGACGACGCCGGGCAGGTCCTGCTTGCAGCCTATGCCGAGCGCCTGTTCAAGCACCTGGACCTGCTGGACCAGGGCCGCTTCCGCGACGAGACCGCCCGCGCCGTGGCCGTGCAGTGCCTGCAGCAGCTGTGCCATGGCGCCCAGCCGCGCGAGGAATGCCACAGCGTGCTGTCCCGCCTGCTGTGCGGCGCCGGCACGGCGACGGTGCTGCCCCCGGTGCCGCCCCTGCCGGCCGAGACCCTGGCCGTGCTGGAGCAGCTGCTGCAGGCCGTCA
Source organism: Pelomonas sp. BJYL3 (assembly GCF_027257975.1). Taxonomy (GTDB): domain Bacteria; phylum Pseudomonadota; class Gammaproteobacteria; order Burkholderiales; family Burkholderiaceae_C; genus Roseateles_B; species Roseateles_B flavus. Next base: position 237,890 of record NZ_JANZKX010000007.1, on the reverse strand, counting down.
TCGCGCACTGGAAGGCGCTGGGCCGCACCTCGGTGGCCGGCCTGCGCGAGACCTTTCTGCAGCGTCAGGGCCGCCTGGCGCCGGAGAAGCCGCGATCGGACGCCCCGCCGGCCTGGCGCCTGCGGGTGGAGAAGCGCGGCCTGGACGTGCTGCTGGACCGCCTGCCCTGGGGCTTCTCGACGATCCGTCTGCCATGGATGGAAGGAGTGCTGCATGTGGAATGGCGTTGAGACCCCGCACAGCCTGGCCCTGCAGCAGGAGCTGGACTGGCTGGACCGGGTGCTGACCCTGCGCCTGGAGCAGCACTTCCAGCAGCGGGACGAAGGGCTGGAGGCGGCCGATCCGCCCCCCGCGCCGCCCGCCGGCAGCGAGCTGGGCCGCTGGGTGGACGAGATGCGCCTGGGCCCCGAGGAGCGCCTGCTGCTGGCCCTGGGCCTGGTCCCCCACCTGCGCCCCGCAGCCCTGGACCTGCTCTTCATGCGCAACGAGAACCTGGAGCGCGGCTTCACCGAGTTCGGCGGCATCAAGGCACAGGCGCATGGCGGCTTCCTGCCCACGGGCGAGACGGCGGCCTTCCTGATCGCCGGCGAGTCCCTGCCCCGGCGCGTGGCCTTGCTGGAGCTCTTCGATCCGCGCCACCCGCTGGTGCAGCGCGGCTTCCTGCAGCTGGACCTGCCGCCGGCCGGCGAGCCCCGGCTCAGCGGCACGCTGCAGCTCAGCAGCGAGGCCCTGCAGCTGCTCAGCAGCGGCCAGGCGGAGCGCCCGGACTACAGCCTGCATTTCCCCGCCAAGCGCATCGAGTCACCCCTGGACTGGAGCGACCTGGTGCTGCCGCCCGATGTGCTGGACGAGGTCGAGCAGATCTGCGCCTGGATGCAGCAGGGTCAGGTCTTGATGCAGGACTGGGGCCTGGCCCGCGCGCTCAAGCCCGGCTACCGCGCCCTCTTCCACGGCCCGCCCGGCACGGGCAAGACGCTGACGGCCACGCTGATCGGCCAGCGCACCGGGGCGGACGTCTACCGCATCGACCTCTCCATGGTGGTCTCCAAGTACATCGGCGAGACGGAGAAGAACCTGGCCCGCGTCTTCGACCAGGCCGCCACGCGGCGCTGGATCCTGTTCTTCGACGAGGCGGACGCGCTGTTCGGCAAGCGCGGCGCCGTCAGCAATGCCAACGACCACCACGCCAACCAGGAGATCGCCTACCTCCTGCAGCGCGTGGAGGACTTCCCGGGCGTCGTCATCCTGGCCAGCAATCTGCGCAGCAACCTGGACGAGGCCTTCTCTCGCCGCTTTCAATCGATGATCTATTTCCCCATGCCCGATGCCGATGCCCGCCTGCGCCTGTGGCAGGGCATGCTGGCCGCGCAACACCTGGCCCCCGAGGTGGACCTGATCGGCCTGGCGCAGCGCTACGAGCTGGCCGGCGGTGCCATCGCCAACGTGATCCGCCATGCCGCGCTCAGTGCGCTGCGCGACGGCCGCCAGCAGATCCGCCTGCTGGAGCTGCGCACCGGCCTGGCCAAGGAACTGCGCAAGGAAGGGAGGACCCTATGAGCCGCCATGCGCCTGAAGGACGCCGGCTGACGGCCCTGCTGCGGCGCAGTGCCGGCCTGGCCTCGCTGCTGGCCCTGGCCCTGCTGCCCGCCGGCCTGACCGTCTGGAGTGACGGGGCGGGCGCTGGCCCGGCCCAGGCCCAGACGCCCGCCAGCGCGCCGGCGCCAGCCCGCTCGGCACCGGCAGCGGCCGCTGCGCCAGCCTCCGCGGCGACGGCGCCACCCGCCGAGACCCGGCCCGTGACGCCGGCGCCGTCGGTCTCCAGCATCCAGCTGCCCGGCGCGGCCCAGTGCAGCGCCGCGCCGCGTCCCGCCTGCGTGGACCCCGACCCGCTGAGCATGGAGCGCCGCCCCGACTACCTCCCCAACGGCACGGTGGGCGTGCGCTACCAGCGCGAGGTGCGCGCCGTCGGTGGCAAGCCGCCCTATGTCTTCAGCCTGGCCGAGGGCAGCCTGCCCGACGGCCTGAGCCTGGACCCCACCGGCCCGCTGGGCGGCGTGCCCACCAAGGCCGGGCTCTTCCGCTTCCGGCTCAGCGTGGAGGACGGCGCGGGCCGCCTGGCCGGGCAGGCCTATGTGCTGCGCATCCTGCCGGTGCGCAAGCCCGAGCCCGCTGCCTCCGCGGCCAGCAGCCCCACGCCGCCGCTGAGCCAGATCGACCGCCGCGAGCTGGGCAAGACTCCGAACCGCGCGACCACCGCCATCGTCTACCAGCTCCAGCCCGCACAGCTGGATGCCCTGGCCACCCTCATCAAGCCTGCCGCAGGGGCCGATGCGGGCACTGCGGCCGGCACCGAGGGCGCGCCCGCCTCCGAACCCGCGGCCAGCCTCCCCGCGGCGGACCCCGGCGCCCCCACGCTGCCGCCGCCCGCCGGCCTGGCCTGGACCGAGGACCAGAACAAGCAGCTGCCCCTGTGGCTGGAGCCCGTGATGGGCATCGAGTACCCCAGCCGCGCCTTGTTCCTGGCCGCCGTCGATGCCCTGGCCTGCGCCCAGGTGCGCCAGCTGGTGACGGCCGAGGCGCAGCGCCTGAAGCGCCCGGCACCCGACAGCCGGCAGCTGGCCGAGACCTGCGCGAAGGCCCTGAACCCGCCCCGCGAGGACGCCCCCCAGGCCGCCGCCGGCAAGGCAGGCACGGCCAAGGCCGGCGCGCGCCGCCCGCAGCCAGCGGCGAGTGCGGCGAGTGCGGCGAGCGCGGCAGGTGCGGCAGGTGCGGCAAGTGCGGCGGCGAGCGCAGCACCCGGCGCCGCTGCCAGCGCCCTGCCCGCGGCCGCCGAGCAGCTCTCCCTGCGCGAGCTGCCGAGCTGGCTGCTGCCCCCCGCGTTGCGCGAATGGCTGGCGGATGCCGCCGCGCGCGAACGGGTGCTGTGGGCCGGATCGCCGCAGTGGTCTGCCACGCCGGACTGCCACTGCACCAATGCACGGGCGCGCCAGCTGATCTACGCCATCGCCCCGAACTGGCTGAGCCCCGAGCCGCCGCAGCCCATGGACTTCAGCCTGATCCACCGCATCACGCCCTTTGCGCTGCCCCTGGATCAAGACCTGACCCTCCCCTCGCTGGCCGCCGACCAGGTCGACTACATCGACACCGCCCGCCGCTACGACACCCGCATCGACTTCGGCATCTACCGCCGCGACTGGCGCTTCCTGGCCACCGAGCCGGCCCAGGCGCGCGAGGCCCTGCTGGCTCGTCTCAGCACCCAGGTGCCGCGCCATGCACGGGACCTGCTGGACACACCGCTGAAGGGCTGGAAGGCCAAGGCCCGGTCCTGGCTGCCCGGCTTTGCCGAGGTGCAGTACGCGGGCGACGGGCTGACGGTCTACTTCGACCAGCTGCCCGACCGCAGCAAGGACCCCGTGCTGGCCGACCGCTTCGCGGCCTTCTACCCCCGCTTCATCCGCGGCCTGGGCGAGGCGCTGGGCGAGAACCCGGAGCGGCGCTATGCGATCAACCTGATGCTCAGCGACCGCCTGCTGGCCGAGGCCGGGCCCTTCGCGGTGGACAAGCTCTTCGAGCTGCTCAAGGCCGTCGAGAAGCCGGAGATGCTCAATGGCCGCATCGTCGAGACCAACAGCGACTACAAGCGCAACAGCAATGTGCAGCTGCGCTTCCTGGTCCTGCTGTCGGAGCCCAGCTCGGACAGCAAGAAGCAGCTGCGCAGCACCATCGAGGCCAGCCCGGCGCTCAAGGGCGGGGACCGCCGCATCTTCCTGCGCAGCGTCGTGCCCCTGCTCGTGCTGCCGCAGCTGGACACCCAGCAGTACCAGGACGACCTGGTCTATGTGCAGGACAACTTCGACGGCATCGGCTTCTGGCCCTCGCCCCTGGTCGACAGCCTGATGAAGAACGAGCAGCGCGAGATGCTGCGTCGGGTCTTCGTCGGCGATCCGGGCCTGGGCATCAGCGAGGCCATCTGCGGCTTCGTCTGCCCCAACCGCTGGCTGCTGCGCCTGCTCTTCGACCTGCTGATCCTGGCCGGCCTGCTGACGTGGGTGGCCTTCCAGTGGAACTGCGAATGGCGCTCTCGCTACGGCCGCCTGGCCCTGCTGGCGGGCATCCCGCCGGTGATCCTGGGCGCGGCCCTGCTGGAGTGCGACCCGGCTTTGGCCGGCATACGCAACAGCAATGCGCAGCTGCTGGCCCTCATCGCGATTCCCGTGGTTGCAGCGCTGATGGCGCTGCTCAAGAGAAAGGTCGAGAAGCCATGAAGTCGAACGAGAGAACCCAGGCGCCGGTGGCGCCCGTCCAGCGCCAGGCGGCCGCCCATGCGGGCGCGAACGGGGCGTCCGGCTCGCCGCGTCAGCAGGCGCAGGGCGCGCAGATCGCGCAGCTCAACCCCCGCAAGGCCAAGGGCCACTCACTGGGCCCCTCGCATTCAAAGACCGGCCCCAACGGCAAGACCACCTCGCACAAGCCTGGCAAGGGCCGCACGGAGAACCCGCGCATCAGCGCCGCGAAGAACAACAAGCGCCGGCGCCAGATGGAGGCCAATGTGAGCAACTCCATCGCCAAGGGCTCCGGAACCTGAGGCCCCCCCCGCCACCACCGTCGGGACCCGCCCCGCCCAGTCCCGGCACCGCTTCCACGGAACGCAAGGTGGATCCGCCATGCCTGCATCAGGCCAGGCCCCGTGCCGGGACAGGTCAGGCTCGCCGCAAGGCCGACCCGTCACTTCGAGGAGAGCAGCGCATGCCATGCGGCCGGGCGGCAGGCCTGCGGTGGCCGGGTCCATCGGACTGATCCCCACTTCAACGCACACCCCATGACCAGCTCCACCACTCACCAGCACCACGGCGCTCAGGCCGCAGGCCCGCGGCGCGAACCAGCCGCCAACGGCGGCCTGGACTCTGCCCGGCTCCCGGCCCCGGCGTCCGGGGCCTGGTCCGGCAGTCCGCGGCAGTTGCAGCAGGGCCGCAGGATCGCCCAGTGCCAGGGTCTCGCCGCGGCCGAGTCGCCCGCGGGGGCAATGGCACTGGCCGGGACGCTCGGCCCGGGCCAGGTGTCTCATGAACCGGTTGAGCAGGCGCTGCCGGCTCAGGAGGTCCACCGCCTGGCTCAAGGCCTGCGAGGCGCCGGGAAGCCAGGGCAGCGACCCTTGGCCCGCGGGGTGGCGGACGGAAGCCTGGAGGTCAGCGGGGGGAAAGTCATCCTCCCATCGCTGAGCCGCCCAGGCGCCTCTGGCACCGGGCTGGCCAGCGGCATCCGGGGCCTGTCTCCGCAGGCCACCCGGCTCTCCGTCCAGGGTGACCGGTTCCAGGTCCAGGCCAAGATGAATCCCTGGATCCAGGTCGCTGGAGGCAAGATCACGCACGTGGACAACGGGCCCCATAACAAGTCGATGGGTCCGGGCTGGACCTTCTACAAGAAGAGTGTCCTGGAGTCGCAGGGGGTCGACACCAGCGTGAGCCTGATCGGACAGTCCTTTGGGCCGGGAGGCACGACGAGCATGACGCCATCGGGTGGATTCACTGTCCCCAGCGCCACCTTCGACCCGAGCGCCCAGACGTCGTCCTTCCATGTCTTGCCGCACAGCCTGCTGCCCCCCGTCCCTCCGGGCTACACCTGGACCGGTGGCGGCAGTTCGTCCACACCCTACATTCCCATGCGGGATCCCGTCGTCTGCCCGACCTCGCCCGGCTTCAACGTGGACTCCGAGGACGTGGGCAGTTCCACCGTCTGCACGTCATACATCTCCGATCCGTCCTCGTCTGGAGGCACCCAAGTGCTCGGGGGGATGTTCCAGGTACAGCCGGGCGGCAATCACTTCACAGGGCCGCGGGACTACCCCATGACGTCCAAGGACTACAAGCATTCCGTCACCCACCAGACCTTGGGCCGGGGCCACGTGGTGGACCATGCCGAGGGCAGCCAGTCCACCACCTCTTCGTCACACAACTACGTGCCGGAGAACACGGCCTTCAACGAAGGTGCGCGCAACCACCTGGTGCGGGGCATGAGGCCCACAGGCGGCGCGGTGCTGGTCTCCTACGACTACTCCGCGACGCCGGACCGCACCATGGATGGCACCGCCATTCCCGACCGGGAGCACTTCATGATCCAGCCCACAGGGCAAACTGCCGAGTACTACGACATTCCGAACCAGACATACCCCAACGACCGGAAGACCTCAGCGGCCACGCCCTACCAGAAGCCGAGCACGAGCTATCCCTTTACGCCATGGCAGTAGGCGCCGGCCTCGCCTTGCGCGGACACATCCGGGAGCAGGGCCTCAGAACTGCCATGTGCTCCAAGAAGGCCCCGATCCCGGCATGCGGGACTCCTCAGCCACGACGAGCGAGAGCGCCATCCAGCGCCCCCGCGATTTCAAGCAGGGACCTCATGTCTGCGGCCCTGGCCCGTGTGAGCGGGTGGGCACGGTGCGCTCGGGCGGGCGTCAGAAGGCGTTCGATGAACTGCCGCCGCTGGTGCCGGAGGCCTGCCACGACAGGCTGCCTACGATGAACGGCCGTAGCGTCATGTCCTGAACACCCCCACCTGCCGCACCAGCTCGTCCGCCTGCCCCTGCAGGCTGCTGGCCGCGGCGGCCATCTGCTCGACCAGGGCCGCGTTCTGCTGCGTGGCCTGGTCCATGTGATGCACGGCCTCGCCCACCTGCGTGACGCCGTTGGCCTGCTCGCCGCTGGCGGCGGAGATCTCGGCCACGATGTCGCTGACGCGCTGGATCGCGCCCACCACCTCGCCCATGGTGCCGCCGGCCTGGTCGACCAGGGCCGTGCCCTTCTCCACGCGCTCCATGCTGGCGCCGATGAGGGCCTTGATCTCGCGGGCGGCCTCGGCGCTGCGCTGGGCCAGGTTGCGCACCTCGCCCGCCACCACCGCGAAGCCGCGGCCCTGCTCGCCGGCGCGGGCCGCCTCCACCGCCGCGTTCAGGGCGAGGATGTTGGTCTGGAAGGCGATGCCGTCGATCACGCCGATGATGTCCCCGATCTTGCGCGAAGCCTCGTGGATGCCACGCATGGTGTCCACCACCTGGCCCACCACGACGCCGCCGTCACGCGCGACGTCGGAGGCCTGCTGGGCCAGCTGCTTGGCCTGATGGGCGTTGTCGGCGTTGTGCCGCACGGTGGAGCCCAGCTCCTCCATGCTGGACGCGGTCTCCTCCAGCGAGGCGGCCTGCTGCTCGGTGCGGGCCGAGAGGTCATGATTGCCCGAGGCGATCTCCTTGGAGGCATTGGCCACGGACTCCGCCCCGCCACGCACCTGGCCGACCAGGGTGGCAAGCTTGGCCTGCATGCGCTCCAGGGAGTCCAGCAGCGCGCCCACCTCGTCCTGGGCATGCGCGCCCACCGCGCCGGTCAGGTCGCCGTCGGCAATGCTCTCGGCCAGTGCCGAGGCCTTCTGCAGGGGCGTCAGGATGGCGGCCAGCAGGCGCAGCGCGACGATCACGCCCACGACGATGCCCAAGGCCAGCACGCTCCAGTTCAGCGTCACCGCGCGATTGAGGGCCGCCTGGAGCTGGCTGCTGTCGGCGATCTGCAGCTTCACGAGCCCGCCCGCCAGCTGCCCCACCGCCGCCTGGTGCCCCTCCGGGCCGGCGGCCACGGAGGACAGGGCGGCGTCCAGCAGCTGCCGCTCCTCGCGGGCCTCGACCAGGCCCTTGAGCTTGCCCACCGGCTCCGCGTCCAGCGCCGGCAGCGCGGATTTGGTCGCCACCGCCAGCTTCACCTGTGTCTCCCAGGCCTGGGCCAGGGAGAGGCGGAAGGCGCGGGAGTCCAGCCGGCTGTTGTAGAACTGGATCTGGCCCAGCTGGTACTGCCCCACCAGGGCGACCAGGGCCAGCAGGGCCAGCATCACGCCGAACCCCAGCGTCAGTCGCTTCTTGAGCGTCCACTGCATCATGTGCTCCTGCCCCGTCCCAAGCCGGGGGCGGCAGCCAGACTATCAAGTCCGGCAGCAGGTGCAAGACCTGGCCCCGCCCCGCGTTGCCGGGCCGCCTCAGACGCGGCGCTGGCCGGCATCTTTTCGGGCGATTTCGGTATTTCTCCCAGGCGGAATCAGCTTTTGACTGATAGGCGTCAAGGGCTGGCGCGGGTCACACTGCGGCTCCCGCTGCCGTCGCCTCAAGCGGAGTCCTTCATGCCTGCTCTCGTCCCGCGATCCTCCTTCCGTGATGCCCTGGCCCCGTGGCCGGCCCGGCTGAGCGCCTGCGTGCTGCTGGCCATCCTGCAGGGCTGCGCCAGCGTGTCGGCGCCACCGGCGATGCCGCCGCGGGTGGAGCCGCCGCCCCTGCCCGATGTGGAGTCTGTCGAACGCAGCGAGGGTGACGGCCTGGGCGGTCACCCCGTGGCCATCCCGGACTGGAGTGCGCGCATCACCCAGCTGGCCCTGCAGGAATGGACCCTCTGGGGCCAGGTGCGCTGGAAGCTGCAGAGCGACGAGCTGGAGCGCCCGCGCGGCCTCTCCAGCCCCTCGGAGGCCGAGCCGGCCTTCACCAGCCGGGTGATGCACTACTGGTTCGCCATCGGCCAGGCGGAGGGGCAGCAGCGGCTGTTCTATCCGGACGGCTCCCTGCTGCCCTGGTCCGCCGCCTTCATCTCCTACCTGGCCAAGACCGCCGGCCTGAGCGCCCAGCAGTTCCCGCCCAGTGCCGCGCACTGGAGCTACATCCGCGCCAGCCTGGAGCAGCCGCGGCGCAGCAGCTTCGAGCTGCTGGACGCGGCCGCCGCCAGCCCGCGGATCGGCGACCTGATCTGCGCCCCGCGCGAGGCGGCCATCCAGCGCTTCGACAGCTTCGCGCAGCTGCAGCGCCTGACGCGCGCGGAGCGGGAGCGGATGTGGCCTTTCCATTGCGACCTCGTCGTCGAGGTGCAGGCCGACCGCGTGGGCGCCATCGGTGGCAATGTGCACGAGCGGGTGGTCTGGACCGAGGCGGCCGTCGACGCCCAGGGCCGCCTGCTGCCCCAGGCCGAGCGGCCCTGGCTGCTGCTGCTGCGGCGGGCGGAGCCGACCGGCACCGGCTTGGCCCGCGCCCGCCCCTGAGGACGGCTGCATGGACGAGGACCTGCCGGCAGCGCACCCCAACGGCCGTCTCGGCACCGCGCTGATGCGCTGGCGCAGCCTGGTGGGCATCGCCTCGGGCATCAGCGTCATCGTGGGCGCGGCGATCTCGGTGGGGCAGTTCCGCGAGTTCGTGGACAACTCGGTGAAGGGCGACATGTCGCGCCGCCTGGCCGCGCTCTCGCACGTGAAGGAGTTCTTCGCGGAGGACGCCAAGATGGCGCGCCGCGCACACCGCTTTCTGAGCACGCACTGGCTGCAGATCCAGTCCCACATCCAGGAGAAGATCCTGGCCGCGGGCAGCGGCGAGGCCTTCTACCTCTCGGAAGAGATGGCCGACTATGCCGCCGTCCACTACCACTACGAGCAGCTGGGGGCGCTGGTGAAGCTGGGCTACATCGAGTTCCCGCTGGTCTACGAGATCATCGCCTTCCCGGACGAGTACATGGACACCATCGCGCCACTGCGCCAGGCGCTGGCGGCCCACTGGAAGGGCCCCGGCAAGCCGCTCAACGACCTGGGATCCAACATCCAGTGGCTGCGCGCCTGCTATGAGTTCAGCCGCAAGCTGCCGGCGGGGAAGGAGCCGGGGTGCCCTGGGTGAGGCGGGGGCGGCGCGTGCGCAGTCCGGGCCCGCCTGCAGGCACGGCCCGGAGAAGGCGACCGGGCAGCGTTCAGAAACCCGTCGGAAGTGAGGTTCCACGTGTCACGCAGTGAGCAGCATCTGAGCCCGCAAAGCGGCACCGGCGCCTCGCACAGCGGCCCTGCCGCGCGTGAGGCTGTCGCGGACACCAGCCTGGAGACACGCCGCCCAGGCCCGCAGGCCGGCAGCCCTCGCCAGCAGCAGCAGGACCGGCAGATCGCCCAGCTCCGCGGGACGGCCCTGGCCCGGCCCGCCGTACCTGGGGCCGCGCCCATCCAGTGCTTCCTGGGGCCGCACGAGCCACAGACGCGTTCGGCCCTGTCCGTCGCCCATGGAACTGCAGATGCCGGAACGCTGAAAGGGCATGCCGATACCTTGCGCAACGAGATTCCCGCTGCGGTGAAGGGGGCGCTGACGCCGATGGCCAACAGCATGACTCCCAAGGCCAGCGATTCGCAGGGCGCCTCCAGCGCCAAATCCGGCGCCAAGGCCAAAGCCAAGCAACAACCCCAGGCCAAGGGTGACGGCGTCAAGCTGCTGGAGCAGATCTGCAAGGACCTGCAGCTCAGCCGCAATGGCTGGGCCGACATCCAGGGCTATACCCGTGAGCTCTCGCTGGGCGCCCTCTATGCCGGCCAGGATCGCCTGCGGCAGACGAAGGACAGCGGCGATCCCAGGGCCAAGGCCGATGCCTTCTGGATCAACAGCGGCGGGCCCGCAGCGGCGCAGATGAAGACCATCCTCGACGCGAGCAAGATCAGCGCCAAGGAAAACCTCCCCAAGGCCATCCGGCAGGTCAATGGCCTGCATGGCGAGACGCCACCGCCCGAGGCCGCACGCGTCGCCGACATCGGCGTGACCGAGGCGGTCGACGCCAACGCGCTCGCGGACATCGACCATCAGGTGCTGGCCGTCGTCCAGGAGGAGAAGACGGCACAGGCCGATGCCATCCGCATCTGGCTGACGGTTCGCAAGGACAAAGGCGCCGGGCGGGTCGGCATGCTGCGCCAGTACGACGGGGCCGGCAGGTTGACGCATGCGCCCGAGTACCCGCTGCCCGACTTCGATGTCAGCGGCCAGTCCGGCGTGGCGGACTTCGTCCAGCGCGGGGCGCCGCACGAGCTGCCCATCCCCTACCCCGCCAGCTACCCGGCCGGCAAACGGGCCGGCGCCGTCTCGCCCCTGAAGGACCTCGCCGACGACGCCAAGCTCCTGTTCGGACTGTCGGAGACCTTGGAAAAGGAGGTCCGGGTCGCGTCCAGCAGCACGGGCGGCAAGGCCAGCAAGGCCGTCGAGCCCTCGGACGAGGGCTCTGACACCGAAGGCAATCTGGACTCCCTCTTCTGAGCAGGAAGGCCCGGCGACCCAGCAAGCATCGAAGGAGTGCCGCCATGCGCAGGTTCACGCATACGACGGAGCAGTCCCTGGCCCAGCGCCAGGCGCAGCGCCCCGCCGCCGAGGGCAGCGAGTGGCCGGCCCAGCGCGCTGCCCGCTCGCCGGCATCCGGCAGCACGCGGCAGCGCCAGCAGGATGACCGCCTGGCCCAGCTGCGTGCGAGCCCCGAGGGCGCGCTGCCGCAGGACCTGACCCAGGGCATCGCGGCGCTGTCCGGCATCGACCTCTCGGGCGTGCGCGTGCACCGCAACTCCGCCCGGCCTGCAGCGCTGCAGGCCCATGCCTACGCACAGGGCAACGAAATCCACCTCGGGCCGGGGCAGGAGCGGCACCTGCCGCACGAAGCCTGGCACCTGGTCCAGCAGGCCCAGGGGCGGGTGCAGGCCACCGCGCAGATGCAGGGTGGCGTGGCTCTCAACGACAGCCCTGCCCTGGAGCGTGAGGCCGACCGGATGGGCGCCCGCGCGCAGGCTGCGGCCGGGCAGCCCGTGCAGCGGCTGCGCCATGGGCCCGATGTCGAGTCCCGTGCGGCGCCGCTGCAGCGGGTTGGGCGCGGCGGGCACATCGGCATCGGCGCCGCCATCGGCAGCATCATTCCCGTGCTGGGGACGGCCATCGGCGGCCTCATCGGCAATCACATCTACAACAAGAAGCAGCGGCGCCAGGCGAGGGGCCAGCGCGGCGGAGCCGCAGACCCGGCGGCCGCGGCGCACCTGCCCGCCCTGCAGCAGCTCATCCAGAACGTCCGCGCCGACATCCAGGCCGGCAATCACCAGGCCGCGGCGAATGCCCTGTCCGACCGGCGCTCGGCGGTCCTGGGCAGCCTGGGGCTGCGTCTGGACCTGCAGTTGAGCAATGCCACGGCCGCAGACATGGTGGACACGGTCGCCGAGCGCAATATGTACTTCCCCGTTGACCGGCGCATCCGCATCGTCATGCCTGCGACCTTTGCCGATCATCTGGCCACCTTCTGGACCGACGACGCGGCGCTGTCCCGCAAGATTCTCTTCATGGCCCTGGAGGAATACATGCATGCCTACCAGAACCTCAGCAGCAGCTTCTTCTCTCCCTCGACCAGCGAGTACAAGGGCACCGACCGAGCGCAGCAGGCCGTCACCGCCGCCGGCGGCCCGGCCGCCTACGATTTCGACGAGATCGACGTGATGGCCGCCTATCACGACTGGGGCGAGGACGTGCAGGCGCTGGACTACGTCAACCGCTACCAGGAGCGCCAGGACTTCCACCAGTGGCAGCAGGACCGCCAGACGCGCGGCTACCGCTTCAAGGACGCGCTGGCCCTGAACTGATCCGCCACCCCTGTGCTGATCCAGCATGGCCACGAGTTCGGCGGCACGGACATTGAGTCGGTCAGCTCCGGCGAAGACTCGCTCGGCATCAAGTACCTCTCCGACTGAGCCAGGCGCTGTATCAGCCGCCCATCTGACACAGCGCCTGGCCTGCGCCCTGTCGCTGTGTCTTGGACATCGACCCTGGTGGCCCTAGCCTTGCGGCATCCAACTGCTGCCCGCCGCCCGCCATGTCCGACCTCCTCCCCCTGATGAGCTACTGCCTGCTGATGTCCGGCACGCCCGGCCCCAACAACGTCATGCTCACCACCTCCGGCGCCAACTTCGGCTACCGGGCCACCTTGCCGCAGATCCTGGGCATCCTGCTGGGCGGCTTTGTGCTGACCCTGGCCTGCTGCCTGGGCCTGGGGCAGCTCTTCCTGGCCTGGCCGCTGGCCCAGCAGCTGCTGCGCATCGGCGGCGCGCTGTACCTGCTGTTCCTGGCCTGGAAGCTCAGTGGGGCCACGATGGCGCAGGCCGGCGCCCTGCCGCAGCCCCTGGGCTTCGCGCATGGCGCGCTGTTCCAGCTGATCAATCCCAAGAGCTGGCTGAAGGCCGTGACCCTGGCCTCGGCCTTCATGCCGGCAGGACTGCCGCCCCTGCAGGCGGGGCTGCTGGTGGCCGTGCTCGGCACCGTGGTGGGATTCCCGGCCATCTCCATGTGGGCCCTGTTCGGCGTGGCCATCCGCAGGCTTCTGGAGCGGCCGGCGGTGCAGCGCGGCTTCAATCTCTGCATGGGCGGCGCGCTGGCACTGCTCGCCTTGCTGCTTCTCCGCTAAGCTGGCGCCGTGATTCCGCTTGACCGCCACGCCTCCCAGCCCCTGGCCGACCAGATCGAGACCGGCCTGGCCGGCTTGATCGAGCGCCGCCAGCTGCCGCCGGGTGCCCGCCTGCCCTCCATCCGCGCCCTGGCCGCCCAGCTGGCGGTGAGCCCCAACACCGTGGTGCTGGCCTACGACCGGCTGGCGTCGGCGGGGCGCATCGAGTCCCGCGGCACCATTGGCTACCACGTCTGCGAGCCGCCCCTGCTGGAGCGGGACGAAGCCTGGCTGGAGGCCGGGGACACGCTGGAGGGCGTCTGGCTCGCCCAGCAGGCCAATGACCAGCGCCCCGGCGTGCTGCTGGCCAGCAGCGGCGCCCTGCCCCCGGCCTGGCTGGAAGACGCCATCCCCGCCGCCGCAGTGCAGCGCGGCCTGGCACGCAGCAGTGCGGGCATGGCCTCGCGCTGCCCGCCCCAGGGCCTGCCCGAGCTGCGCGAGCGCATCGCCCTGATGCTGCGCGGCCAGGGCCTGCCGGTGGAGGCCGGACGGCTGATGACCTGCTATGGCGGCACCCATGCCATCGACCTCATCTGCCGCAGCTTCCTGCGCGCGGGCGACACGGTGCTGGTCGAGGACCCCGGCTACTTCCTGATGTTCGACCGCCTGCGCCAGGAGGGCGTGCAGCCCATCGCCATCCGACGCCGCCCCGACGGCCTGGACCTGGACCAGCTGGAGGCGGCGTGCCGGGAGCACCGCCCCCGCCTGCTCTTCCTGCAGCCGGCCCTGCACAGCCCCACGGGCTGGAGCAGCAGCCCTGCCAATCTCCACCGCCTGCTGGTGCTGGCGCGGCAGCACGGCCTGCTGATCGCCGAGGACGACGTGCACGGCCATTTCCATCCCGGCCATCCCTCGCGACTGGCCGCGCTGGCGGGCCTGGAGGGCGTCATCTACTACTCCAGCTTCTGCAAAGTGCTGAGCCCCGCGCTGCGCATGGGCTACATCGCCGCGGAGCCAGCCCTGCTCAAGCCGCTGCTGCGGGCCAAGATCTGCTCGGTGCTCAGCAGCGCCGCGCTGAACGAGTACGTGCTGCTGGAGGTCCTGATGGCCGGCCGGCTGCGCAAGCACCAGGAGCGCCTGCAGCGCCGGCTGCAGCAGGCCCGCCTGCAGTGCAGCCGCCTGCTGGAGCAGGCCGGCATGCGGCTGGACCACCCGGGCGAAGGCGGTCTCTTCCTGTGGGCCTCGGTGCCCGAGGGCGTGGACGTGGACGAGCTGGTGCAGGACGCCTGGCGCAACAAGATCCTGCTGGTGCCGGGCGCCACCTTCTCGGCGCTCAAGACCCCGGATCCGCACATCCGATTCAACGTGGCCTTCAGCCAGCAGGCGCGGCTGGGCGACTACCTGCGCAGCCGGCTCGGCGCCCTCAGTGGCGTGCAGGGCGTGCTGCAGCGCGCAGCACAGCGCTGACCCCGCCCCGCGCGGGACGCCTCGGGCCTCAGCCCAGCAGGTCGGGCAAGACCTGACCCCGCTCGGCCAGCCACTGCTCCAGATGGGGCAGCAGCGGGCCCAGGCGCTCGTCGACCGCGGCGCGGACGGTGTCCACCAGGACCTGGGTCTGGCGCTCGATCTCGATGTGCAGCGGCGCGCCCACGCCCTTCTCGCCGAAGGTGGTCATGCGCAGGGTCTCGGGGATCAGCCAGACTTCGAACCAGCCCGAGCCGTCGCGCTCGCGGCCGGCCTCGGCCACGGTGAGGCTGGCGCCGTTCACCGCGATATAGCCCTTGGCGAAGATGTAGCGCATCCACGGAGCCGGCACGCCGATGCGGATGACATGGTTGTTCTCGGGCTGGCGGATGGACTGCACCGTGGCCATGAAGTCCACGTGGCCGGAGAGCGGATGGCCGCCGATCTCGGCGCCGTCCTTCGCGGCCCGCTCGACGTTGATGCGACTGCCCACCTGCAGCGCGCCCAAGGTGGTGAGGTTCAGGCTCTGCTGCATGACGTCGAAGTCCGCGCGATCGCCCTCGTGCAGCGCCACCACGGTGAGGCAGACGCCGTCCGAGGCCACGCTGGCCCCGATCTCCAGGCCCTGGCAGAAGCCGGGCGGGAACTGCAGGGTGAAGCTGCGCAGACCGGGACGGTCGCTGAGGGCGGCCACCTGGGCCACGCCTTGAACAATGCCTGTGAACATGGCGGACGCTCGAAACGGCAGCACCGCCCGCGGGCGGTGCTTGGGGTCAAAGAGGCGTTGAGCTTACCAGCTGACCTCGCGGTCCGGCGTGGCGCCGATCTTGTGGATGGAGAGGTCGGCGCCCTCGAACTCCTCCTCCTGGCTCAGGCGCAGGCCCACGAAGCGCTTCAGCAGGCCATAGACCACGAAGCCCCCGGCCAGGGCCCAGGCCACGCCCATCAGGGTGCCCAGCAGCTGGGACCAGAAGCTCACGCCGCCGATGCCACCCCCCGCCTGGCTGCCGAAAATCCCGCAGGCGATGCCGCCCCAGGCGCCGCACAGGCCGTGCAGGGGCCAGACGCCCAGCACGTCGTCGATCTTCCAGCGGTTCTGGGTGAGGGTGAACATCTTCACGAAGATGAAGCCGGCCACGCCGCCGGTGATCAGGGCGCCGTGCGGGTGCATGACATCCGAGCCCGCGCACACGGCCACCAGGCCGGCCAGGGGGCCGTTGTAGGCAAAGCCCGGGTCGTTGCGGCCCATCAGCACGGCCACCAGGGTGCCGCCCACCATGGCCATCAGGGAATTGACGGCGACCAGGCCGGAGATCTTGTCCAGGGTCTGCGCGCTCATCACGTTGAAACCGAACCAGCCCACCGCCAGCACCCAGGCGCCCAGGGCCAGGAAGGGGATGCTGGAGGGCGGATGCGCGCTGATGGCGCCGTCCTTGCGGTAGCGGTTCATGCGCGGGCCCAGCAGCAGCACGGCCGCCAGGGCGATCCAGCCGCCCACCGCATGCACGACCACGGACCCGGCGAAGTCATGGAACTCGGCGCCGAAACTCGCCTTGAGCCAGGCCTGCACGCCCAGGGCCTGGTTCCAGGCCACGCCCTCGAAGGCGGGGTAGATCAGGCCCACGATGACCGCCGTGGCCATCAGCTGCGGGCCGAAGCGGGCGCGCTCGGCAATGCCGCCCGAGATGATGGCGGGGATGGCCGCCGCGAAGGTCAGCAGGAAGAAGAACTTGACCAGCTCGTAGCCGTTCTTCGCGGCCAGGGCCTCGGCCCCGGTGAAGAAGTGCACCCCGTAGGCCACCGTGTAGCCCAGCAGGAAGTAGGCGACGGTGGAGACGGCGAAATCCACCAGGATCTTGACCAGGGCATTGACCTGGTTCTTCTTGCGCACCGTGCCCAGTTCGAGGAAGGCAAAGCCGGCGTGCATGGCCAGCACCATGATGGCGCCGAGCAGGATGAAGAGCGCGTCGGCGCTTTGCTTGATGGACTCCATGGGCTTCCTTGGGGCGTTCCTGGGGTGTTGCGGGTGGGAAGGCCGCACCAGCGCGGCCCGTCGCGCACCAGGAACGCAAGAACAATGCCCAGCTTGGGGCATGCCCGACCGATCCATCCGGCACCGATCAGGTGCATGCACCGGCCCGGCGCGCCCCAGCCTGGCGCATGGCGGCGCGCCACGCACCAAGTCCGGCCAGCGCTCAGCCCCGCTGCAGGGCCTCGAACTGTTCCGGCTTGAAGCCCAGGCTCAGGCGGCCGTCGCCCCAGTCGACCACCGGGCGCTTGATCACGCTGGGCTGGGCCCGCATCAGGGCCCGGGCGGACGGGGCGTCCACCACGCCGGCGCGCAGGGCCTCGTCCAGCTTGCGCCAGGTGGTGCCGCTGCGGTTGACCAGGGGTTCCCAGCCCAGGGCGGCCTGCCAATGCGGCAGCAGGACCTCCGGCACGCCGGCCTTCTTGTAGTCGTGGAATTCGTAGGGCAGCGCTTGCGCCTCCAGCCAGCTGCGCGCCTTCTTCACGGTGTCGCAGTTGGCAATGCCGTAGACCTTGATCATCTGATCCTCTCTTGAACGTATGGCGAGTCCGGGCCGTCTGCCGGGCTGCGGCTACCATCCGCCCATGATCCCCTGGCTGGCCCCCGATTCCCTGGATTTTCCCCCGGTCTCGCAAGCCCTGGGTCCGGACTCCGAAGCGCCGGGCCTGCTGGCCGCCGGCGGTGACCTCTCCCCGGAGCGCCTCAAGGCCGCCTACGCCCAGGGCATCTTCCCCTGGTACGGCCGCGGCCAGCCCATCCTGTGGTGGAGCCCGGACCCGCGCATGGTGCTGCAGACCCGCCATTTCAAGCTCTCCCGCTCCCTGCGCAAGACCCTGCAGCGCTTCCGCCAGACCCCCGGCTGCGAGATCCGCGTGGACAGCGCCACCGCTGAGGTCCTGCGCGCCTGCGCCAGCAGCCCGCGCGAGGGCCAGAGCGGCACCTGGATCCTCCCCGAGATGCAGGCCGCCTACCTCGAACTGGCCCGCCTGGGCGTGGTGCACAGCATCGAGACCTGGATGGACGGCGAGCTGGTGGGCGGCCTCTACGGCGTGAACTTGGGCCGCATGTTCTTCGGCGAGTCCATGTTCATGCGCCGCACCGACGCCTCCAAGATCGCCCTGGCCGCCCTGGTGTGCCTGTGCCGTCGGCATGACATCCCCTGGATCGACTGCCAGCAGAACACCCGGCATCTGGCCTCCCTGGGCGCCTTCGAGCTGCCCCGCGAGGCCTTCGAGGCCCATCTGCAGGCCAAGGTTGCTGAGGAAGCGCCGCGCGATTGGACCTATCATGCAAGCCTCTGGGACTTGCTGGATCTGCCGGCCCTGCCCGCCTCCAGCCCCTGAAACAAGCCCCGACCGACTGACCCCTAGCCCCTGCCGCCACCGTGACGCATCCCAAGGAACTCCCGCTGGCCGAGCTGCAGTTCTACGCGACGGCGCCCTACCCCTGCAGCTACCTGCCGCAGCGCCTGGCGCGCTCGCAGGTGGCCACGCCCAGCCACCTGATCCACGCGGACGCCTACTCCGGCCTCGTGGAAGCCGGCTTCCGCCGCAGCGGCATGTTCACCTACCGTCCCTTTTGCGAGGGCTGCCAGGCCTGCGTGCCCATGCGCATTCCCGTGGCGGATTTCAAGCCCTCGCGCAGCCAGCGCCGTGCCTGGCAGCAGCACCAGGGCCTGCAGGCACGGGTGATGCGCCTGGGCTTTTCCGAGGAGCACTACCAGCTCTACCTGCGCTACCAGGCCGGCCGCCACAGCGGCGGCGGCATGGACCACGACAGCGTGGACCAATACACCCAGTTCCTGCTGCAGTCCCGCATCAACTCCCGCCTGGTCGAGTTCCGCGAGCCCCGGCCGGACGGCAGCGCGGTGCTCAAGATGGTCTCCATCCTGGACATCCTCACCGACGGCCTCTCGGCGGTCTACACCTTCTACGAGCCCGAGCCCGGCACCAGCTATGGCAGCTACAACGTGCTGTGGCAGATCGAGCAGGCGCGCCAGCTGCAGCTGTCCCACCTCTACCTCGGCTACTGGATCGCGGAAAGCCCCAAGATGGCCTACAAGGCGAGGTTCCTGCCGCACGAGCTGCTGGAGCAGGGGCGGTGGAAGCGGGTGGAGCGCTAGGGTCCGCCTCCTGAAATCCCCTGGATGAACCGTCCCACGAAGCGAGCCAGGACCCCGCGCGGGAACCCGCCACCGAACACCGTAGTGGCCGATCCTTCCCAGTGGTCCGAACAGAGTCAGGGCTCCGTATCGGCAGGCTGGACACACAGCTACACCGACCTGATCTACCGCTGCCGCCGGTGCCAGGCCGAGACCCTTTTCAGCGCTGCAGACCAGAAGTACACCTACGAGGTGAAGAAGGCGCCCATTGATCAGCAACGGTCGCTTTGCCAGCCCTGCTGGTCCGAATCCCACCAGATCGCGCGAACGCTCAAGGGCCTGGAGGGCCAGTGGGCGCAGAGCAAGACATCGCTGCGAACGGACAAGGACTTCCTGGCCCGGTGGTTGCAGACCATCGAGCTGCGGGAACGCTACGGCTTGCACCGCCATGACGTGGCTCGCAAGAACATGCTCCGCAACTTGCTCAGCCAGCCCTGAACCGTCCCCGGCACACCAGCCCGCCGACCAGGGTCAGGTCTCAAGCCGCCGGGCCATCAGGGGCAAGACCTGCCCCCTTTCCTGTTCATCCTCAACACTTGATTGCAGCATGCAACGCGTCATCTACTTCGATATCGACGACCCCCTGGTCCGATCCGCCGGTGCCAAGCGGATTCCCATGCCTTCGGTCATCGAATCGGTCAGGCGGCTGAAATCGGAAGGCGCGCTCCTCTTCCTCTGGAGCTCAGGGGGCAGCGACTACTGCCGGCGCACGGCCGAAGAGCTCGGAATCACCGACTGCTTCGAGGGATTTCTACCCAAGCCGACGCTCTACGTTGACGACCAGCCCATTCAAGAGTGGAAGCTGTGCCGGCACCTGTATCCGGCACAGGCAGAAGGCGCCTAAGGGTTCAAGGCACGGCACACTCAAGACCTGCCCCCCGCGTTGCGATGCGATGCAGCGTGAATCGGCACCAGCAAGCGCCACCCGCCCCCTCACAACACCCATCGCCATCCCATGCACATCTCCATCCGCGCATTCGAGGAGTCCGATCGAGAGCCGCTCCGCCGTCTGTATGTGGCGTCCCGGAACGAGGCCTTCTTCTGGCGACCAGCGGGTCACCACCAGCCCGCGGACTTCGATGCGCACACGGAGGGTGAGCGGATCCTGGTGGCGACGGTGGACGGCGAGGTGCTGGGTTTTGCCTCGATCTGGGAGCCGGACAGCTTCGTCCACAACCTGTTCGTGCACCCCTCGGCCAAGCGGCGAGGCCTCGGTCAGGCCTTGCTGGCGGGCTGCGCACGCTACTTCAACAAGCCTCCAACGCTCAAGTGCCTGACTGAAAACACCAACGCGGTGCAGTTCTACCAGGCACAGGGATGGGCGATCCTGAGCGAGGACACAGGCTCGGAGGGCCCGTACTTTCTCATGGGGAAGACCTGAAGCAGGCAGGCCCCGCTACACGGCCGACAGCACCTCGAAGCCGCCAAAGATCATGCGCTTGCCGTCGAACGGGGGCTCGCCCGCGGACTGGATGCGGGGATCGGCCATGATGCCTTTCCAGGCGGCATCGCGCGCTTCTCGGGAGGGCCAGGTGATCCAGGAGAAGACGACCGTCTCGTCAGGCTTGCACTGGACGGCCAGCACAAAGGAGGTCAGCTTGCCTGGCGGCACATCGTCGCCCCAGCAGTCCACCACGCTGAGCGCCCCGTATTCCTTGAAGAGCTGGCCCATGGCCTGCGCGTGCTGCAGGAAGTCCGCACGCCTGGCAGTGGGAACGGAAGCGACGAATCCATCGACGTAAGTCATGGCGGTTCTCCGGCAAGTCTCTGGCATGGCACCCCGCGCCCGGCGGGCCGTTCTTGCGACCGACCGGGCAGCGGGAATGCGCCAGCCTAGCCGATGACCGAACGCGCCGTCGCCGCCGGCGCCACGATGCGGCCTCCACCGACCCGTGATACGGCGAACGTTCCTGCCGCCTGCGCCCCCCCGTCGGCCACACCAGCCCCAGCCCCTGCCTCGCTTTCCACCGGGCGCCCAAGCCACGTTCAGGGGTTCACTCGAATGGCGCAAGGGCGCGATCCTGGAGACAGTCCCGCACTTGGCAGCGCTGCAATGCGCAGGCACCGACGAGGCGCCACATCGACGATGTCAGGGAGGTTCGATCATGTACGAGCGCGCTTCGAACGTCGGCCAGCCGAAAGACTTTGGAGCCTGGTGCCTGTGGGTGCTGAGGATGTCCTGCGCCCTGGGCCTGCTGGTGGGGTTTCTTTCGCAGCTGTATCCCGCCATGGACCTGGGCGTGACACGCTTGCTGGCTCGCATGCAGGCCCCCTTGGTGCAGCCGCCTCGCCAAGACGCTGGTTTCGGGGAGCCCCCGCAGCAGCGCGCCCCCCTGCCCCCCGAATGCCCGCCTGGGGTCGAGGGTCCGGTGCCTGCGCAAATCCGCCGGTTCGACGCTGGGCAGGCCGCGCAGGCCGGAACGCCGGCCCCCTCCACCTGGCCCATCAGCCGGCAAGCGCGTCTTGTCGAGGGCATTTACAGGCGGCAGGTGGACGTGGAAGTCCAGGACAGGCAGGTGCTCATCACCCGCACCCTCTGGCTCGGGCGCTGCAGCCCCGCCATGGCAACGCTTCGCGAGCTGCTGTCCAGCAAAGGGCTGGTGGCGGCCCTGGAGGATGAGCGCGCGCAGCGGCGATCCAGGCCGCAGGGCATGGAGAGCATCCCGGCGACGGGCATCTTCGGAGCCGTCCATCTCAATTCCCGAAGCACCGAAGTGCGCTCGGCGCCGGTGGTGGAAGACTACGACCCCGCTGGCGCCGCTGTCAGGGTCGCGGAGCGCAGTTCAATCGCACTGGATCCGACGGAGGGCACATCACCGAAGAGCTACACCCTGCTGCTCGACTTCGGCGACTGGCCCAGCGGCAGCGATGAACTGACCCTGCGATCAGAGAAGCCCGTGTCGGTCTGGTCTCGCGACGGGACAGCGCTGCGGCAGTCGTCGACGCAAGGCCACTGGAAGGCGAAGGACTTTCACATCCTGATGCTGCGGGTGGAGCTGGGTCTTGAAGATGCTGCCCGCCCGGACACGGCCGCTGCCCCTGGCAACGGCAAGGACGACAAGCGGCAGGCACGGCCTTTCCTCCAGCGGGCCCTGACCGGCGAGATCGAGGCCGTCAGGGCCCTCTGGCATGGGGTGCAGTACGCCGTCCCCTTCTTTCTCGTCCTTCTCTGGGCGCGTAGGCGCTTGCCCGCCGAGGAACGGGGGGCAGCCATGGTCAAGGCCACCGAGAAAGGCTGCCTGCTGGCGCTGAGCCTGATCGGGGTGCTGGCGGCCTGCGACATCGTCGAAGCGCTGGCCTCGAGCTTCCACGACGTGCTACGAGCCCATGGCTTCATCAACCTTTCCTGGACGGCCTCCCTGCTCAAGGCCGCCATTGTCGGCCTTGTCTGGCCCTTGCTGGCTCGATCCACCCCCTGGGTCTCCAGCGCCAGGGGGGCCGGTGTCGCGCTGTGCGTGACGGCACTGGCCTTCGCGACCCTGATGCTCGCCAGGGGCGCTGGCGCAGAGATGTCACGAGGACTTGAAGCCTTGCTGAGGTCACTGGAGCGGACCGGGAGATGGCCTGAGGATCTTTCGCAGGGTACCGTGACGGGACTGGCCTATGGCCTTGCCCTGCTTGTCGGTCCGTTGGCCGCCCTCTGGGCCACGGGGCGCATCTGGACAGGCAGGCCCATGGCAGGGGCACTGGCGGTGGTGCTGGCCTGGATGGGGCTTTCGACCTTTCTGCGCAGCAGTTCGCAGTCTGTGCAGCTCGTCGCCAGCACCGCATTGGCAATGCCCTTCGGCTGGGCATTCGCAGGAGCGACCCGCCACTGGATCCCGGCGAACAGCGCATGGGCCACCCGCTCCGTCTCCGCCTGGGGAACCGCGCTCCTGGTCCTGCTCGCCGCAGTCATGGCCATACCGCCCGACTTCAGCAGCCCTTGGTCCGTTTCCTGGCTCATGACCGAAGGCACGTGGGAGCTGGCGCACACCTGGCGATGGGCAGCCGTGGCCCTGCTGCTGGCCTGGCTCCACCCGCGCGACCCGGCGTCTGCAAGCACCCTGGAAACCGGGGCCCTGCTCCTCTTTGTGGGCTACTTCTGGCAGTCATTGCATGTACTCCCTCAACTGATCGGGGCGGCCGTTGGCGCGGTCGTCATCGCCTTCATGCTCTACACACCCAGACCGCTGAGGCGGCCGGGAGGCAGTCGCCGCCGCCTGCTGGGTCAGGCCGTGCGGGAAATCGGCCTCTACAATCGCATGCTGGCCCTGCGTCGTGGCTTGCAAAAGGGCATCCAGGCAAAGTTGGACAAGGCGGATATCGAACCCGCCGACGCCGTCACGAAGCTCGAGAAGATGGACCAGGCGGTGGACGCCCGTGAGGCCGCAGCGACCCGCAAGCGCTGCCTGACGCTGCTGGCACTGAATGCCGGTCCGGGTGGCAGCGCATGGCAGCGGGGGCGGCAGGGTGCCTTGCTCGCCGGGCTGATCGCCCTGCCCTGGATCACCTGGTATCTGCGTGCCTTGAAGCTCGGCGAGGGCACGACCAATGCGGCGACCTGGCATGTGTTCGCACTCGCCATAGACGACATCGCCCGATGGCCGCTGCTGGGCTTCTTCTTCATGTACTTCTATCCCCGGCTTCGCGGGCACAGCGGCATTCTGAAAGGCATCTGGATGAGCAGCAGCGTCGTGCTCCCCGCCGCAGTGGGAACGCTGGCAGGGGCACCCGATTCACTGGAAGGCTGGTCCTCGGTGACGCTCTGGGCGCTGCAGGCCTTCGTGGTGTGCATGCTGCTGGGCGTGGTGCTCGGAGACTACGGGGCCCTACGCGTTGCCGGGCGCCGGGCCCGCGGGCTCATCGAGATCTACAACCTCGGCACACTGGCGGCCTGGACCTCTTCGCTGGCCATCGCTGTCGGCGTCGCCACATCAAGCTCCATCGCGGATCAGGCGGCCGGATTCCTGAAAGACCGCATCGCTCAGATCGTGGCGGCGGCGCCGGCCAAGGCTGAAGCAGCCAAGGCGCCGCCTCCGTCCAAGTGACGCAGTCCAGGGCAAAGGCACCTCTGCACGACGCGGGATCCTTCGTGCCACGGGCGGCCCCGCTCCGGCTCCGGCATGCCTACGCCTGCTTGCGGCGGGCGCCAGGACTCCGCCACCCATGATGATGGGCTCCCGTTCCAATAGGCCGGCGAAGCCTCCCCTGGCATCCCGAATACCGCTCGCCAGCACTCGGTACAAACACTTACGGCCTCGCCTCCCCGCCCCTGGACGCAGACCACCGCGCCCCTTCTCCTGGGCGCCCCGCGCATCTGGTCCCATATTGGTCATCAACCTTACACAGGGTTACGGCAGCCCTAGGTGTTTGTATCAATGTTTTTGCATAAAGTGGTATCTAAAGTGCATACCACTACAAGACTACTGGTGGTACTGGTCTGGTAGCTGCGGACGGAGCGTGTTGTTGAGCGCCCTGTCTCTCTCGGGCGCGAAGACGCCCAGCGCAAGATCAGCAGCGCACGTTGAACGCAGGAGACCCGTTCATGTTTGCAAGCGCAGTACCTCATGGCGAGACGGCCATGGCATCCCCTTCCCGCGGCACGGCCCGCGCCTCTTCCCTGTTGCGGGCGACCCTGGCGGCCATGCCGCTGATCCTGGCGGCCAGCCAGGCGCAGGCCGTCAATTGCACGGGCATCAATGTGTGGAACAGCGCCACGGCCTATACCTCGGGCCAGCAGGTGCAGGAATCCGGCAAGGCCTACAGCGCCAACTGGTGGACGCAGGGCCAGTCGCCCGCGGCCAACTCGGGCGCCTGGGCCGTCTGGAAGCTGCTGGGCACGTGTGACGGCGGCGGTGGCGGTGATCCGGGCAACAAGCCGCCCGTGGCCGCCTTCACCAGCAGCGTGGACCGCCTGACCCTGTCCCTGGACGCCAGCGGCTCCACGGACCCAGACGGGCAGATCAGCAGCTACCTATGGACCTTCGGTGATGGCAGCAGCGCCAGCGGCGCCAAGGTCACGCACGCCTATGCGGCCTCGGGCACCTATGCCGTCGGCCTCACGGTGACTGACAACAAGGGCGCGACGAACGCCAAGTCGCAGTCCTTCACCCTGGCCGTGGTGGTCAAGGACCCGAGCACGGGCAAGTACATCCTGAAGCAGTCGGACGTGCTGGCCACGGAGGCGAAGCTGACGGACACCGCCCTCTTCCGCGCCGTCAAGGCCTCGATCGCCACGCGGGCCAACAGCGTGGTCACGGCCGTGGCCCCGGGCCTGGCCAGCAACCCGGAGAACGTCAAGCGCGTCGAGAAGATCCTGCCGGTCAGCCAGTGGGAGTACCTCTTCTCGCAGCGCGACAAGTCCTATACCTACACGGGCCTGCTGCAGGCCATCGCCAAGTTCTCGGGCGTCTGCATGACGTACACGGACGGTCGCGACTCCGACGCCATCTGCCGCAAGACCCTGGCCACCATGTTCGCCCACTTCACGCAGGAGACGGGCGCGCACGACCCCAACAGCCCGACGCCGCAATGGCGCCAGGCCCTGTACTTCGTGCGGGAGTCGGGCTGCAGCGAATCGAGCTACGGCTGCCCCTACAACAACGAGTGCAACCCCACGACCTGGCAGGGCCAGACCTGGCCCTGCGGCAAGGACGCCCAGGGGCGCTTCAAGCAGTACTTCGGCCGCGGCGCCAAGCAGCTCTCGTACAACTACAACTACGGCCCCTTCTCCGACGCCATGTTCGGTGACGTGAAGGTCCTGCTCAACAACCCCGAGCAGGTGGCCGACACCTGGCTGAACCTGGCCTCGGCCGTGTTCTTCTACGTCTACCCGGCCTCGCCCAAGCCCAGCATGCTGCATGTGGTGGATGGCACCTGGAAGCCCAATGCGGTCGACACGGCCGCCGGCATCAAGCCGGGCTTCGGTGCCACGACCAACATCATCAACGGCGGCATCGAGTGCGGCCAGGGCTACGAGAAGCCGCAATCCGTCAACCGCATCGCCTACTACCGTGAGCATGCGGCGGCCCTGGGCGTACCCGTCCCCTCCACCGAGGAGCTGGGCTGCGCCAACCAGAAGTCCTTTGCCGTCGGCGGTGCCGGCGCCCTGGACATCTACTGGGACCAGGACTGGTCCTATCACGCGGAAATGCCCGAGGGCAAGGCCTTCGCCTGCAAGCTGGTGGGCTACCAGACCGCGTACTTCTCCCTGAAGGCCGGGGACTACCAGCGCTGCGTCGAGAAGTACTTCGACGTCATCGTGAAGCCCTGAGCACCCAAGAAAAAAAGTCCCCGGGATCCTCTCTCCCTGACCCCTCCTCACTGACTGCCGGACCCGGGCCCCGCGCCCGCGGTCCTGGCCTCGTGCACCCTTTTCACGAACCCTCAAGGAATCGCCATGCATCAACGCACGGTACTGGCGCTGCTGATCGGCAGCAGCGTCCTCCCCTCCTTCGCCTACAACTGCACCGGCGTGCAGACCTGGAGCTCCGGCGCCGTCTACACGGGCGGCTCCGTGGTCCAGCAGAACAGCCAGGCCTACCAGGCCAAGTGGTGGACCCAGAACGAGAGCCCCGCGCTCAAGTCCGGCCAGTGGGATGTCTGGAAGCAGCTGGGGCCCTGCGACGGCACGGTCAACCAGCCGCCCGTGGCCAGCTTCACCAGCAGCGCCAGCGGCCTGGTGCTCAGCGTCAACGGCAGCGGCTCGACCGACCCCGACGGCAGCATCGCCAGCTATGCCTGGACCTTCGGGGACGGCAGCAGCGCCACCGGCGCCACCGCCTCGCGCACCTATGCCGCGGCCGGCACCTACACCGTCACCCTCACCGTGACCGACAACAAGGGCGCGACCAGCAGCAAGAGTCAGTCCGTCACCGTCACCAGCGGCACCGTCAACCTGCCGCCCGTGGCCAGCTTCACCAGCAGCGCCAGCGGCCTGACCGTCAGCGTCAACGGCAGCGGCTCGACCGACCCCGACGGCAGCATCGCCAGCTACGCCTGGACCTTCGGTGACGGCAGCAGCGCCACCGGCGCCACCGCCAGCCGCAGCTATGCCGCGGCCGGCACCTACAACGTCACCCTCACCGTGACCGACAACAAGGGCGCCACCAACAGCAAGAGCCAGTCGGTGACCGTCACCAGCGGCACGGTCAACAAGCCGCCCGTCGTGTCCCTCAGCGCGCCGACCGACGGTAGCAGCGCCACGGACGGCGCGACGGTGACCGTCTCCGCGACCGCCTCCGACCCGGACGGCAGCGTGGCCAAGGTGGCCTTCTACGACAACGGCGTGCTGATCGCCGAGGACACGACCGCCCCCTTCAGCATCAGCTGGACGGCCCGCGCCGGCGTGCATGACATCACCGCCCGCGCCACCGACGACAAGGGTGCCACCGGCGACAGCGGCAGCGCCCGCGTCACCGTCAGCGGCGGCGCCACCGGCGACGAGAAGTGCCGCCCGGAAGGCCTCTACACCACTCCCGGCACCACGCCCGCCTACTGCAAGGTCTATGACGACCAGGGCCGCGAGATGATGGGCGCCGACAAGCCGCGCCGCATCATCGGCTACTTCACCAGCTGGCGCACCGGCAAGGACGGCACGCCCGCCTACCTGGCCAGCAACATCCCCTGGGGCCAGCTGACCCACATCAACTACGCCTTCGCCCATGTGGACGGCAGCAACAAGGTCTCGGTGGGCAACCCGGCCGACCCGAACAACGCCGCCACCGGCATGACCTGGCCCGGTGTGGCCGGCGCCGAGATGGACAGCACCCTTTCCTACAAGGGCCACTTCAACCTGCTGAGCAAGTTCAAGAAGCAGTACCCCAAGGTCAAGACCCTCGTCTCCGTGGGCGGCTGGGCCGAGACCGGCGGCTACTTCGATGACACGGGCAAGCGCGTGGCCAGCGGTGGCTTCTACACCATGACCACCAATGCCGACGGCAGCGCCAACACCGCCGGCATCAACACCTTCGCCGACTCCGCCGTGGCCTTCCTGCGCCAGTACGGCTTCGATGGCGTGGACATCGACTACGAATACGCCACCAGCATGAAGGACGCCGGCAACCCGGACGACTTCACCATCAGCAACGCCCGCCGGGCCACGCTGATGAAGAACTTCGTGACGCTGATGCAGACCCTGCGCGCCAAGCTCGACGCCGCCGGCCAGCAGGACGCCCGCCACTACATGCTCACCGTCGCCGCGCCCGCCTCGGGCTATCTGCTGCGCGGCATGGAGACGTACCAGGTCACCAAGTACCTGGACTACGTCAACATCATGAGCTATGACCTGCACGGCGCCTGGAACCAGTTCGTGGGGCCCAACGCCGCGCTCTATGACGATGGCAAGGACTCCGAGCTGGTGGCCTGGAGCTACTACACGGCCTCGCAGTACGGCCGCATCGGCTACCTGAACACCGACTGGGCCTACCACTACTTCCGCGGCGCGATGCCGGCAGGCCGCATCAACATCGGCGTGCCCTACTACACCCGCGGCTGGAAGGACGTGACGGGCGGTACCAACGGCCTCTGGGGCACGGCAGCCCAGACCGACCAGACCAAGTGCCCTCCCGGCACGGGCGGCGGCACGGTGCAGAAGTGCGGCGCGGGCGCCATCGGCCTGGACAACATCTGGCATGACCTGGACGTCTCCAGCAAGGAAGTGCCGGCCGGCTCCAACCCCCTGTGGCACACCATGAACCTGGCCGCCGGCAAGAGCGGCAGCTACATCGGCGCCTATGGCCTGAACCCGGCCACCAACCCGCAGGACCAGTTCGTCGGCACCTACACCCGCTACTACGACGGCACCCTGGTTTCGCCGTGGCTGTGGAACGCCACCAAGAAGGTCTTCCTGTCCATCGAGGACGAGCAGTCCCTGGGCGTCAAGGCCCAGTACGTGGCGGACCGCGGCATCGGCGGCGTGATGTTCTGGGAGCTGGCCGGCGACTACGCCTATGACAACGCCAAGGCGGAGTACGGCATGGGCAGCACGCTCACGAACCTGCTCTACAACAAGTTCAGGACCGCCGCGCCCTACGGCAACCGCCTGACCAGCGCGACCATGCCCACCGAGGCCATCGACGTGCAGTTCAGCATCGGCGGCTTTGCCCTGGGTGATGCCAACTACCCCATCAACCCCACGCTCACCATCACCAACAAGAGCAGCCAGACCCTGCCCGGCGGCACGGACTTCAGCTTCGACATCCCGACGGCCATCCCGGCCTCGCTGACCGACCAGAGCGGCTTCGGCCTCAAGGTGGTCACCGACGGCTCCAATGCCGCGGGCAACAACATCGGCGGCCTGAAGAACGACTTCCACCGCGCGGCCTTCAAGCTGCCCAGCTGGCAGACCCTGGCCCCCGGCGCCAGCGTGGCCATCAAGCTGAACTACTACCTGCCCATGCCCACGCCCAGCAACTGGATCGTGAGCTTCGGCGGCAAGAGCTACGCCCTGCAGCAGGAAGCGCGGCGCGGCACGAGCAACGTCTCTCTCAATGCCCTCAAGGCCGCCGTCAGCCGCGGTCGGGCCCAGCAGCCCTGACCGGGGCATCCCAGGGATCCTGAAGAAGCAGTCCGGGCCCGCCGCCCCTCCTCCGGCGGCGGGCCTTTCCCCTCGACCTCTCTCTCTTCAACGCTCATGAAACACTCGCTCAAACTCATCGCCCTGGCCGCCGGCCTTGCCGCCGGCAGCGCCCAGGCCTACAACTGCACCGGCGTGCAGACCTGGAGCTCCGGCGCCGTCTACACCGGCGGCTCCGTGGTCCAGCAGAACAGCCAGGCCTACCAGGCCAAGTGGTGGACCCAGAACGAAAGCCCCGCGCTCAAGTCCGGCCAGTGGGACGTCTGGAAGCAGCTCGGCGCCTGTGACGGCGGCAACACCGACACCACGGCACCCACCGTGCCCGCCAGCCTGGCCGCCAGCGGCATCACCGCCAGCAGCATCACCCTGAGCTGGGCGGCCTCGACCGACGCCGGCAGCGGCGTGGCGGGCTATGACGTCTACCGCAACGGCACCCTGGTGGGCTCGCCCACCGGCACCAGCTATGTGGACAGCGGCCTGGCTGCCAACACCAGCTACAGCTACACCGTCCGCGCCCGTGACAAGGCCGGCAATGCCTCCGCCCAGAGCGCCGCGCTGAGCGCCAAGACCAGCGCCAACGGCAGCTGCACCACCACGCCCGCCACGCCCACCGGCCTGAGCGCGCCCTCCAAGTCCAGCACCGGCGTGAACCTGGCCTGGAACGCCGTGCCCGCCGGCCCCAACTGCACGGTGCAATACCGCGTGCTGCAGGGCTCGGCCCAGGCGGCGCAAGGCCCGGCCACCACCGCCAGCGTCAATGGCCTGACGCCGGACACCGACTACAGCTTCAGCGTGCAGGCCGTCAGCGAAGCCGGCGCCTCGCCCGCCTCGCCCGCCCTGACCGTGCACACCGACAAGGCCACCGTCGGCGGCAAGAACGTGCTGGGCTACTTCGCCCAGTGGGGCATCTACGACCGCAAGTACTTCGTCAAGAACATCGAGACCAGCGGCTCCGCCCCCCTGCTCACGCACATCAACTACGCCTTCGGCAACGTGCGCAACAACAAGTGCGAGGTCGGCGTCACCGTCCCTGTGAACGAGCAGACCGGCGTGGGTGGCGATGCCTTCGCGGACTACACGAAGTCCTTTGACGCCGCGAGCAGCATCGACGGCAAGGCCGACGCCTGGGACGCGCCGCTGCGCGGCAACTGGGGCCAGCTCAAGAAGCTCAAGGCCAAGTACCCGAAGCTGAAGGTGCTGATCTCGCTGGGCGGCTGGACCTACTCGCGCGGCTTCTCAGAAGCTGCCAAGCCCGAGAACCGCGCCGCCTTCGTCAAGAGCTGCGTGGACGCCTACATCAAGGGCGACCTGCCCTCGGTGGAATACGCCGGTGGTCCCGGTGCTGCGGCCGGTCTGTTTGACGGCATCGACATCGACTGGGAGTACCCGGCCGCCTGCGGCCTGGCCTGTGGCAAGCCCGAGGACACGGCGAACTTCACCGGCTTGCTGGCCGAGTTCCGCAAGCAGCTCGACGCCATCCGCCCGGGCCTGCTGCTGTCCATCGCAGCGCCTGCCGGTGTGGACAAGATCCGCGTGATCGAGCCGGACAAGTTCCACCCCTACGTGGACTTCATCAACGTCATGACGTACGACTTCCACGGCGGCTGGGAAGACACCACCGGCTTCCATTCGCCCCTCTATGCCAACAGCAGCGATCCAGCCACGGGTGACGTGAAGTCCTACAACACCGACGCCGCCCTGCAGGCCTTCCTGAACAAGGGCGTGCCGGCCAGCAAGCTGCAGATCGGCATCGGCTTCTACGGCCGCGGCTGGACGGGTGTGGCCAACGTCAACAACGGCCTCTACCAGAAGGGCACTGCTGCCCCGGGCAAGTACGAGAAGGGCATCGAGGACTACAAGATCCTCAAGACCTTGGGCTACCCGAGCTTCGTGGACCCGCAGAGCCGCGCGCAGTGGATCTACAACGGCACGACCTTCTGGAGCTTCGACACCCCGGCCCAGATCACCGAGAAGATGAGCTACGCCAAGAACAAGGGCCTGGGCGGCGCCTTCTTCTGGGAGTTCAACGGGGATGACAGCCAGGCGACGTTGCTGAAGGCGATCAGCAACGGCTTGAAGTAAGGTGTGAACCCCTCGCCCAGGCTTGCCTCGCTGAACGCGGGCGAGCCTGGGCGGTCCCCCGAGGGGACGTCAAAGCGGGCGGCGTTGAGCCGCCCGCTTTGCCATGGAGGCCGGCTTGGGGCGGCCCGGCGCTCGGCCTGTGGGCTGTGAGCCCCTCGCCCAGGCTTGCCTCGCTGAACGCGGGCAAGTCTGGTCGGTCCCCCGAGGGGACGTCAAAGCGGGCGGCATTGAGCCGCCCGCTTTGCCATGGGGGCCGGCTTGGGGCGGCCCGGCGCTCGGCCTGTGGGCTGTGAACCCCTCGCCCAGGCTTGCCCCGCTGAACGCGGGCAAGTCTGGTCGGTCCCCCGAGGGGACGTCAAAGCGGGCGGCGTTGAGCCGCCCGCTTTGCCATGGGGGCCGGCTTGGGGCGGCCCGGCGCTCGGCCCTGTTGGGGCTGCGCCCCTGGCCCCGCCCTCGGCGGCATTGCTTGCGGCGTTGGGCCGCAAGCAATGCCAGGTGTGGCAGCGTTTTGCGCCTCTCTTTGCTCGTGCTTCTCAGCTTCAGTGTCGTGAAGGGTGCGTGGGATCGAGAGCCAGGCATTTGAGGACTTCCTCGGCCAGCGCCAGGCAGCTGGTCAGGCCGGGGGATTCGATGCCCAGCAGATGCACGAGGCCCGCCCGGCCATGTCGGGTGGGCCCATCCATTTGGAAGTCCGGGGCCGACGTGCCGGGGCGGTGCAGCTTGGGGCGCACGCCGCTGTAGGCCGGCTGCAGCGCGCCCTCGGGCAGGGCGGGCCAGTAGCGGCGGATGTCGGCCTCGAAGGCCTGCATGCGGGAGGGCTCGACCGCGTAGTCCAGGGATTCGGGTGTCGTGCCCTCGGGCAGCCACTGCACATCAGGCCCGAAGCGGGCCTGGCCGGCGAGGTCCAGGGTCAGGTGCACGCCCAGGCCGCCGTCCTCGGGCATGGGGTAGACCAGGCGGGTGAACGGGGCCCGCCCCTGCAGGCTGAAATAGCTGCCTTTGCAGAATGCCGTCGTGAGGCCCGGCGGCAGGCCCGTGCTGGCCTCGGCCAGCACCGTGGCCCACAGGCCGGCCGCATTGACCAACACGCGGCAGCCCAGCTCCGAGACCTCGCCGTCCGCCGATTGCACCCGCAGCACGTGCAGCCCCTCGGGGCGGCTGTGCCAGCCCAGCACGCGGCTGCAAGGCAAGACCTGGCCCCCACCCGCCTCCAGATCGGCCTCCAGGGCCTGCATCAGCGCATGGCTGTCCACGATGCCGGTGGAGGGCGAGAGCAGGGCCGCGTCCGCACGCAGGGCCGGCTCCAGGGCCTGGGCCTCGGGGCCGCCGAGCCATTGCAGATCATCGACGCCATTGGCCCGGGCCTGCGCCGCCAGTGACTCCAGCGCGGCGCGCTGGGCCGGTGACGTGGCCACCAGCAGCTTGCCGCAGCGCCGGTGCGGAACCTGGCGGGCCTCGCAGAAGTCGTAAAGCAGCTGGCGGCCACGCACGCAGCAGAGCGCCTTCAGCGACCCTGTCGGGTAGTAGAGGCCGGCGTGGATCACCTCGGAATTGCGGGCGCTGATGCCCTGCCCAAGGGCCCTGTCCTGCTCCAGGACCAGGGTTTCCAGGCCGCGCCGGGCCAGGGCCCGCGCCACGGCCAGACCCACCACGCCGGCGCCGATCACCAGGGCTTGCACAGTCTCCATCCAGCCATTCTGCCCCGCTCCGAAGCGCTGACTATTTCACGCAGAGCCGCAAATGCTGGCGCGGCCGGGTGTTTTTCCGCTCCTGCGGCTCTTGTCGCCTGCATGACACTCCCGCCAGAAGTTGAGACCCGTCTGATCCCGACGGGTTCCAGCTTCAGCCAGCCGGACCATCAGAGGTCCTCCAGGCCGCCCCCGAGGGCGCCCCGATGACGTGGCCCTGCGAGCCGCGCAGCCCGGGGCGATGGAAGGCCCGGACCGCAGAGCGGACACCAGTCCCGCCCCTGGCGCCAGGGAGACCGTCGGACCGCGCCCATGCCCGCATGGGCCCGGTCCTCATGAGGGTGCCCTGTTGCCGGAGCGAGGAATCAGATGAATGACAAGAACATGAGCGAGGAATCCCGCCGCGTGCTGATCGTCGACGACAGCCGCGCCATCCAGGCCATCATCCGCCGCGTGCTGCAGCACGGAGAGATGGGGCCCCTGCAGATCCAGACCGCCAGCGACGGCGCCGAGGCGCTGCAGCGCATGCAGGAGTTCAAGCCGGACCTCGTGGTCTCGGACTGGCACATGCCGGGCGTCTCGGGCATCGAGATGCTGCAGACGCTGCGCCAGATCGGCCAGGGTCATGTGCCCGTGGGCTTCGTGACCACAGAGACCAATGCCCAGTGCCTCAGCCAGGCCCGCAGCAACGGCGCTGCCTTCGTGGTGCACAAGCCTTTCGACGACGCCACGCTGCGCCGCGTGGTGCACGACTCCCTCTACGGCCAGTCCGCCCTGCGCGAGCAGGCCCAGCAGCGCAAGACGGCCGAGGTGACCGAGCCCGCGACGGTGCTGCCCGGCGCCCTGCAGTCCCTGGGCCTGGCCCAGCAGCAGCTGCACGCCCTGCTCTGCACCCGCAGCTTCGACCTGCTGAAGTCCGACGCCCGCCATGACTTCGAGCAGTACCCGCTGCTGGTGGGCCTCTACGGCTGCACCGGCCGCAAGACGGCCTACGCCGTCGGCCTGCTGGACGCCAGCGCCGTCGCCATGATTGGCGGCATGGCCCTGGCCCTGGGCAAGCAGGAGATCCTGAAGGCCATCCAGACCCGCCAGCCCGGTCCCCGCATGGTGGAGGAAGCCAGCCGCTATCTGCGCAGCATGGCCGCCGTGCTGCACAAGCCCGGCGCCGGCAGCGAGGCCCAGCTGGGCAGCACCCGGCTGACCCCGCAGCCCTTCGACAAGCTGCAGCAGGTGCTGCAGCAACCCAGCGCCCGCACCGACCTGAGCCTCACCCTGCCCCTGCTGGGCAAGGAGGCAGGGACGGGGCGCTTGTGCTTTCTGCTGGTCTGATCAGCCTGGAGCGGCGCCCGCCTACTGCTGACGCTCGATGATGTCCCGCACGGCGCGCACCCGCTCGCAGTCACTCAGCGCCAGGAAGCTGTCCAGGCTGAACGCGGCGGCCACGGCGTCGACGATGGGATAGAGCTCCTCGTCCTGGTGCTTCTTGAAGTCCTGCGGGTTGCTGAAGAGATGACGGGCATTCTTGCTGCTGAGGCGGGCCAGGAACTTGGTCGTCAGGTAGAAGGGTGACTTCATCTTCAGCAGGCTGGTCTGCAAGGCCGTGTCCGCGCGGACCATGGAGCCCTCGTCCCGGCAATCTCGCACGCGCCGCTTCACCTCACCCAGCGTCGTGCGGCGCCACCAGGGGCGGCGCAGGGCCAGCTGCTCGGCGATGCGGTCCAGCTCCTCCTCCGGCAGCTCCGGGTCCTCGAAGCCCAGCGTGCGGGCGCCGATGAGGTAGAGGCCGTGCTCATCCGGGCCGTACTCGACGATGTGCGGATCCTCCGGATGCAGAACCTCCAGCATCAGCGTCATCGGGCGCTGCGCGAAGAACCGCGCCAGCAGGCCGCGCTGGCGGGGCTGGAGCAGCGCCACGATGTGCCGGATGTACTCGTTTTCAGGGTCCAGACTGCCCTGGGTGTGCACCAGCAGCTCGCCACGCTTCAGGGGGTGCGGGCTGATGATGCCCAGGAAGCCGTTGAGCTTGAGCGCCTCCACCACGGGCAGCGTGTCCGGCAGGTCCCTGCCGACCTCGCGCTCGCCGTAGTTGAAGACCTTGTCGAAGGGGTTGGACACCACCGTGCCCGCCACGTCCAGCACGATGCCCCGGGCCTTGATGAGGTAGGGCGACGCGTCCCAGGCGCCCGTCCAGAACACCTCCTTGGCGTATTTGTAGCCCCTGAAGAGCTTGGAGGGGTCCAGGCTGCGGCGCACCAGCTTGCGCGTGGTGAGGGCCTCCAGGGCCTTGGCCAGGCCGAACCGGCGCTCGGCATATGCCTCCTGGTCGTGGCTGCAGGCACGCACATGCAGGGCCTGTCGCACCGCCGCCTGGACGCCGACGCCCGCCTCGCGTGCCGCCAGGAAATCGTCGAAGCGCAGCAGGCGCAACTCCCCCTTCTGGTAGCCCTGGGCCTCGATGGACACGATGCAGTCCTGCTCACTCGTTGGCGGCACATGGCCCCGGATGACCAGATAGTCATTGAGGCCGGCGCGGTGTCCGGCGGCATAGATCGCGTCGGAATCGACATCCGGCCGGAAGCCCGACTGGCCGTGCACGAGGTCCTCGCGCAGGCTCAGAAAGGGGTCGAAGCGGTGGACGTCACCGTGCACGAAGGCCACCCGGGCCGGCTCATGGGTGACGTAAGGGGGCAGGCGCCGCATGAACGCCACCAGCTGCTGACGCTGGGCCTCGGGCAGCTTCAGCAGCTGCATGCCGGTTTCCGCGTTGGCCCAGGAGCCCCAGCGCTCGATGCCCTCGCGCTGCGCCTGCTCCACGAACTTCAGCAGCTTGGCCTCGTGGTTGCCCTGCAGACACTGGGCGGTGCCCGCCTCGCAGCTGCGCATCACCAGCTCCAGCAGGGGCAGCGAATCGGGCCCCCGGTCCACCAGATCTCCCAGGAACAGCAGGCGCCGCTGAGCCTCCGGATGCCGCAGGACGCCATCCCGCACCTGCCAGCCGCAGCCTTCGAGCAGGACGAGCAGATCGTCCAGCAAGCCATGCACATCACTGACGACATCCAGGCACGCGGTGGGCACCTGCCGCGGCTGGAACCGCAGCGTCTCGCCGCCCGAGAGGAGGCGGTGAGGATAGCCGGAGCCCCGCTCGAACCCCTCGCTCCCCGCCCCACCACGGGCCTGCATCATCTCGCGGATGCGAGGCTCCGGCACCCAGTCCTCGCGGGCCTGCATGCGCCGCAGGCATTCCTCGAACGGCGTGTCCACGATCAGCACACAGGCCTCGGCACCGTTCGCATGGGCGTGGTCGATCCAGGGCTTGCGGTCGGCGTCGGTGAGGTTGGTGGCATCGACCACGGTGCTCAGCCCATGCCGCATGCGCTCGGCCACGATGGACTGGGCCATGTGGTAGACCACGTCGTTGGCTTCCTGCCGGACCTGCGTCTGGCGCCGGCCCGCGTTGAGCACGGTCAGCGTGCCCAGCACCTGGCGCCGCAGTTCGTCCATCGACACCCAGGCACCTTCGGGCAGGCCCTGCGCCCGCTCGCGCAGGCGCGTCTTGCCCGCACCCGGCAGGCCGGACAGGACCAGCAGGGTGCCAGCGTCGAAGGTGAGCGTGGGAGAAAGAGTCGTCATGGCAGGCACAGGCATCAGCGGCTGACGACTGTAGTCGAGATGAGACCTGGGCCAGCCCTGGACCCAAGCCAGAAGGCGCTCACGGCCGCCGCATCCGGGCTGAAGTCCTGCGAGGCCATGCGCTGCGCCACCTCGCCGGGCGCGAGGCACTCAAAGGCGCTGACCTCGCCGTCCTGGTTTCGCGGCACGAAGCCGGCAGGCAGGGCCAGCTCGAAGACGTGCAGCCACTCCTCGTGCCAGCCCTCGGATTCGACACGCGCGGTGCGCAGCCGGCCCATCAGTCGCAGCGGCCCGCACAGCGCGGGAGGCACGCCGGCCTCCTCCCAGAGCTCACGGCGGGCACAGTCCATGAGGTCCTCGCCTGCCGGGAGGCCGCCCGCGGCGAGGTTGTCGAGGCGCCCGGGATCGGTGGCCTTGTGCAGCGCGCGCCGGCCGCACCAGAGCGCGCCGGATGCATCCACGCCATTGACATGCACCGCCTGACTCGTGAGACCGAAGAAGCGGTAGGCGGCACGCTCCAGCTCGAAGAAGACAGGTCCGCCGGGGGGCCCTTCGCCGTCGTCGCGTCCAGGCAGGTGACAGCGATAGCGCTCCCCGCGCCAGCCCCGCACCCAGCCAGCCTCGCGCAGGCGCGACGCCAGCTCGGCAAGCCAGCGGCTGCGGGCCTCGGCATCGTGGGTGTCACTGCACACGCTCCAGGAGCGGGCTTCAGCAAGCGCCACGCCCAGGCCCCATCCCGCCAGCAGCCGCTGATGCGCCGGCGCCAGCCAGCCCAGTGCCTGGCCGTCGAGCACCCAGCGCCACCAGTCGGCGGGCGGGCGCAGGGGGTCTGTGGTCGAAGCGGGGATTGAATCCAAGGCGGCGTTCCTCGTCTGCGCGTTCATTGCAGGGTCGGAGCATGCCAAAAAACAAAACCCCGCAAGCCAGGTGACTTGCGGGGTGATCTTGGTGGGCGGTGCAGGGTTCGAACCTGCGACCCCTGCCGTGTGAAGGCAGTGCTCTACCGCTGAGCTAACCGCCCGGTACGCATGCGACTGCGGCGACGTGTGACAGATCTTCCAGAGCGCTCCGATGCGATCGCCGGAGCTGTTGCTGCCGTCGCCAACCGCCTGAAGCTGCTGGCCCGACCGCTTGTTCTGGTGGGCGGTGCAGGGTTCGAACCTGCGACCCCTGCCGTGTGAAGGCAGTGCTCTACCGCTGAGCTAACCGCCCGATCAATCTGTCCGCTGGCGTCGCTGCCAGCCAAACCCTGTTGTTGCCTTTGCTGCCTTTTCTGGCACCACCGCATCAACAAAGTTCGTTAACCGGGAAGCCCACGATTATGCCACGAGTTTTTGGGCTTGAACAGAATTTTGCCGAAAAACTTCTGCCGAGCTTCAGGCAGCTCAGGCAGCCGGGGAGGCCTCGGGAGCTGCCGTCTGCCAGACACGCTTGCCGCCGCTGGCCTT
Source organism: Pelomonas sp. BJYL3 (assembly GCF_027257975.1). GTDB lineage: Bacteria > Pseudomonadota > Gammaproteobacteria > Burkholderiales > Burkholderiaceae_C > Roseateles_B > Roseateles_B flavus. Next base: position 199,613 of record NZ_JANZKX010000007.1, on the reverse strand, counting down.
GTCCAGCTCGGCCAGCACCTTCTCGTGGGCCTCCAGCTCCTCGGGCGTCGCCTGCAGGACGGGCAGCACGAAGCGGCTGAAGTCCACCTGGGCCACGCGGGTGTCTCCGCCCTCCTGCCCGCTGGCACTGCCGTGGTCGTCCATCAGCAGCGCATCCTGGCCGCGGGTCAGGCGGATGTAGACCTCGGCCAGCAGCTCGGAGTCCAGCAAGGCGCCGTGGAAGGTCCGGTTGGAGTTGTCCACCTCCAGGCGCTTGCACAGCGCGTCCAGGGAATTGGCCTTGCCGGGGAACATGTCCCGGGCCATCAGCAGGGTGTCCCGCACGCCGCCGACGAAGTCCGTCACCAGGGGCCGGCCCAGGCGTTTGAGTTCGGCGTTCATGAAGCCGATGTCGAAGGCCGCGTTGTGGATGACCAGCTCGGCGCCGCTGAGGAAGTCGACGATCTGGTCCACCACCTCGGCGAACTTGGGCTTGTCAGCGAGGAACTCGACCGTCAGGCCGTGGATGCGCACGGCCTCTTCGTCGATGTCCCGCTCGGGGTTCAGATAGAGGTGCAGGTTGTTGCCGGTCAGCTGCCGGTTCACCATCTCCACGCAGCCGATTTCGATGATGCGGTCGCCGGCCTCGGCGCGCAGGCCGGTGGTTTCGGTGTCGAAGAAGATTTGTCGCATGGCGGCCAGTTCAGGAGGTCAGGCGTGGGGTCAGGTCTTGCTGCCGCGCCGTCCGGCCCACGCCCAGATGGCGAGGCCGGCCAGGATCATGGGCAGGCACAGCCATTGTCCCCGACTCAGGCCCAGGGCCTGCAGGCCCAGGTAGGCGTCCGGTTCGCGGAAGAACTCGATCACGAAGCGCTGCAGCCCATACAGGAAGAGGAAGATGCCCGAGACCTGGCCCGTCAGGCGCGGCTTGCGGGCATAGAGCCACAGCAGGCCGAAGAGAAGCACGCCCTCGCCGAAGGCCTGGTAGAGCTGGGAGGGATGGCGCGGTTCCATCGTCGGGGCCTGCGGGAAGACCATGGCCCAGGGCACGTCGGAGGCCACCGGCCGGCCCCACAGCTCGCCGTTGATGAAGTTGGCGATGCGCACCAGGCCGAAGCTGAGGCCCACGCAGGGCGCGACCAGGTCCGTCACCTCGAAGAAGCGCCAGCCCCGGCGCCAGGCGAACACCGCCAGCGCCAGCGCCACGCCCAGCAGGCCGCCGTGGAAGGCCATGCCGCCCGTCCAGACCTTGAAGATCTCCAGCGGATTGGCCAGGTAGTACTCGGGCTTGTAGAAGAAGACGAAGCCCAGGCGGCCGCCCAGCACCACGCCCAGCACGCCATAGAACAGCAGGTCATCGAGGTGCAGCGTGGTCCAGGGCTGGGTGGTCAGGCCCGGCTGGCGGATGCGCCAGCGCGCCAGCAGCATGAAGACGACGAAGCCGGCCAGATAGGCCAGCCCGTACCAGTGCACGGCCAGGGGGCCGAGCCGGATGGCGATGGGATCGAACTGCGGATGCACCCACATGGCGAGGTCCTCGAGGGTCCAGGATTGGTCAGGCGCGCATCATAGTGGCCCGCCCTGCCCCGATCAGCCCTGCTCAGCCCGCCCCACCGTCCAGCGCGGCCAGCGAGCGCCGCACCTCCTGCTCATTGCGCTGGTGCCGGTGGCTGCCGCCCAGATAGCGCTCGTAGGCGGCTCGCGCCTGCGCCTTGTCGCCCAGGCCCTCATAGGCATTGCCCAGGCGCTGGTCCAGGGGCAGCAGCTCCGCCCCCTCCAGCCTGCGCGCGCGCTGGAGCCAGTCGATGGCTTCGTCGAAACGGCCCTGGTCCTGGGCCAGGCGGGACATCAGGTAGGCGCCGCTTGCCTGGCGGGGCTGGTCCCGCATCAGTTGCTCGTAGAGCTTGCGGGCGCGGTCCCATTGGTGGTCCTTGACGAAATGTCGGCCCAGCTGCCCGTAGGCCACGCGGGCGTCGAAGGCCAGGCGCGGGTCCGGGCCCGTGCGCAGGGCCTTGAGCTCGCGCTCGGCATCGGCCCAGTCTTCGTCGCCCAGGGCGATGAAGATGCGCAGCATGCGCGCCTGTTCGGCATTGACCTTGCGCCAGTCCAGTTCCAGGCTGCGTGCCTTGCTGTGACTGCCGCCGGCCAGCATGGGCACGGCGAGGTAGTACTGCACCAGGGCGCTGCGGATCTCATAGCTGCGCGGGTCCAGCTCGAAGGCCCGCTGCAGGTGCTGGCGGATGCGCGCATTGAGGCTCAGGGCTTTCAGCGCCCCGCCGCGCACGGCCTGCACGCTCAGCACCGAGCCGAGGACGTAATGGCAGGGCGCGAAGTCCGGCTGGCGCTCGACGCAGGCCTGCATCTGGCGCAGCGAGGGCTCCAGCGCCTCCTGCCGACCCCACTCCAGGCCCGCGAGCGCCAGGGCCATCTGCCCCTGGAGGTCGTTCGCATCGGCGCCGAGGCGCGCCTGCGCCGCGCGTTCCAGCTCCAGGGCCTGGCCGGCCGCGAACAGCGCCTGCAGCGTGGGGTCCGACAGCACGGCGGCCCTGCCGGTCCCCGGCAGAGCCAGGGCCAGGGCCGTCAGCAGCCCGGGAAGGACGGACCGGAACCGGGCAGGCATGGAAGGAGCGGAACGCGACATCAGCGACATGGCCGACATGCTAAGGCCAGCCGCGGTATCCCGGGTCGGCATCAGCCCATCAGCCCATCAGCCGAGCTCGGCCAGGCGCTTGCGGGCGTCCTCGGCCAGACGCTTGCTGGGCGTCCTGCCGGCCAGATAGCGTTCCAGCGCGGCCTTGGCCTGAGCCTTGTCGCCCTTGGCCTGCAGCATCAGACCCAGGCGGTAGTCGATGGGCAGGTTGCGCGCCCCTTCCAGCGTGCGGGACTGCTCGAAGGCGCGGGCCGACTCCTCCCAGCGCTGCTCCGCCGCCGCCACCCGGGCCAGGCCGAAGGGGCCCAGCGCGGCCTGGGGCTGCTCCTTGATCAGCTGCTCGAACCAGGCGCGAGCCTTGGGCAGCTGCTTGTCCTGCAGATAGCTCAGGCCCAGGCCGGCCCAGCCCTGCACCCAGGCCTTGTTGGCCGCGACCTCCCTGCCCGGCTTGTAGGCCTTGAGCTCGCGCTCGGCGCCGGCCGTGTCGCCGTCGGTGGCCAGCAGACGGGCGCGCAACAGATGGGCCTGGGCCGGCTGGCTGTCCTGGATCTCGTCGACCAGGGCGCGGGCCTTGGTGGTCGAGCCCCCCGCGATACCCGGGGCCATCAGGTAGAACTGCTGCAGGGCCTCGCGGGCCTCGAAGGACTGGGGCTCCAGCTCCAGGGCCTTCTGGAAGGATTCCTTGATGCGCCCGGTGAGCGTCATGGCCTTCATCATGCCGCCGGACATGGCCTGGCTGCCCAGCACCTGGCCCAGCACGAAGTGGCACACGAACTCGCGGGGCTGCCGCTCCACGCACTGCTGCAGGGCCTTGGCATGGGCCTCGAGGCGGGTGCTGTCGCCGTCCTGCAGGCCCAGCAGGGCCGTGGCGGCCAGGCCCTGGGCGTCGTTGGCGTCCGACTTGAGACGGGCGCGGGCCAGGGACAGCAGCTCGTCGTCGTGGTCAGCGTCCAGGGCCTGCTGAAGGGCAGGATCCTTGAAGGTCGCGGCCTGGGCCAGGCCTGCACTCAGCAGGACGGCCAGCAGCAAGGGGCGCAGAACGTGGCGGGGCATGGAGCATCTCCTCTCTTGGATCGTCGGCGTTCAACGGAGGCCGGGCCCGGCCGTTGACCGCCTGTGGTTGGCGCAGCCTGCAGTGGGGCGTCTGCCGCACGTCAGTCAGGCATTGCCAGGCCGGCCGCGCATTCTGCGTTGCCTGCCGCCATGACTTCCAGCTATTTCCCCTCGGGACTTCCCCGCAGCGCCTGCCGCACATGGGCCACGAAGCCGTCCACCACGGGCGCGGCCGGCGCCCGCCAGATCAGCCGCGTCTCGCAGCGCGGCAGGCCCGGCATGCGCAGCGCGCGGTAGCTGACGCCTGCGCGCTGCAGGGCCATCACCGAGCGCGGCACCCAGGCCACGCCCATGCCCGAGGACACCAGGTTGACAATGGTCTGCATCTGGATGGCCTCCTGGGCAATGGCAACGCGCCGCCCCTGGGCCGCGTAGAAGGCCAGCACCGCGTCATGCAGCGAGGGCGCGATCTCGCGCGGAAAGATGATCAGCGGCGCATCGAGCAAGGCCTTGGGCGACGCCGCGCCCACGCCCTCGGCATGCGCCAGCACCATGGGCTCCTCGGACAGACGCAGGGTCTCGAAGCCGGCCGGTGCGGCGCCTGGCGCGTGGATCACGAAGCCGGCGTCCAGCTCGTCCCGGTCGAAAGCCTCCAGCTGCACGTCCAGCGTGGCCTCGCGCAGCTGCAGGGCGACCTCCGGGAAGCGCTCGCGGAACTGGCGCAGCCACTGCGGCATTTCGCCGTAGCCCACCGTCGAGACAAAGCCCAGGCGCAGCCGCCCGCTGATGCCTGCGGCCGCCGAGCGTGCCACCGCCGGCAGGGCCTCCGCCTGGGCCAGCAGCGCCTCGGCCTGCGGCAGCAGGGCCGCGCCCGCCGCGCTGAGCCGCACGCTGCGGCGGCTGCGCTCGAACAGGGTCACGCCCAGGGCCTGCTCCAGCTTCTGCATGGCCAGGCTCAGGGGCGGCTGGGTCATGTGCAGGCGCTGGGCGGCCCGGCCGAAGTGCAGCTCGCGGGCCAGCACGCAGAACTGGCGCCAGGTACGGAGGTCGGTCATTGATACATCCCGCAAATCATTCGATGGCTGGATATATATTGGACACGATATCTCCCCATGCCGATACTGGCGCCAGCCTCAGCCGCCCCTGCGGCCTTCCCCACACCGGAGACCTCCCCATGAGCTACAACCGCCGCTCGAAGAACATCACAGAAGGCGTGGCCCGCGCGCCCAACCGTTCCATGTACTACGGCCTGGGCTACAAGGAGGAGGACTTCGGCAAGCCCATGATCGGCGTGGCCAACGGCCACTCCACCATCACGCCCTGCAACAGCGGCCTGCAGCGCCTGGCGGATGCGGCCGTGGAGGGCCTCAAGGAGGCCGGCGCCAATCCGCAGATCTTCGGCACGCCCACCATCAGCGACGGCATGGCCATGGGCACCGAGGGCATGAAGTACAGCCTGGTCTCGCGCGAGGTCATCTCCGACTGCGTGGAGACCTGCGTGGGCGGCCAGTGGATGGACGGCGTGATCGTCATCGGCGGCTGCGACAAGAACATGCCCGGCGGCATGATGGGCATGCTGCGCGCCAACGTGCCTTCGCTGTATGTCTATGGCGGCACCATCCTGCCGGGCAAGTACAAGGGCCAGGACCTCAACATCGTCAGCGTCTTCGAGGCCGTGGGCCAGTTCTCGGCCGGCAAGATGGACGAGCGCGACTTCTGCGAGATCGAGAAGCGCGCCATCCCCGGCAGCGGCTCCTGCGGCGGCATGTACACGGCCAACACCATGAGCTCCTCCTTCGAGGCGCTGGGCATGAGCCTGCCCTATTCGTCCACCATGGCCAATGTCGAGGATGAGGTCGTGGAGAGCGTCAAGCAGGCGGCGGCCATCCTGGTCGAGGCCGTCAAGAAGGACCTGAAGCCGCGCGACATCGTCACCAAGAAGGCCATCGAGAACGCCGTGGCCGTGATCCTGGCCACCGGCGGCTCCACCAATGCCGTGCTGCACTACCTGGCCATCGCCCACGCCGCCGAGGTGGACTGGACCATCGACGACTTCGAGCGCATGCGCAAGAAGGTGCCGGTGCTGTGCAACCTCAAGCCCAGCGGCCAGTACCTGGCCATCGACCTGCACCGCGCGGGCGGCATCCCGGCCGTGATGAAGGAGCTGCTCAAGCACGGCATGATCCATGGCGATGCCATGACCATCACCGGCAAGACCGTGGCCGAGAACCTGGCCGAGGTGCCGGAGCTCTCGGCGGACCAGGACGTGATCCGCCCCGTCAGCCAGCCGCTCTATGCCGAAGGCCATCTGGCCATCCTGAAGGGCAATCTCTCGCCCGAGGGCGCCGTGGCCAAGATCACCGGCCTGAAGAACCCCGTCATCACCGGCCCGGCCCGGGTCTTCGACGACGAGCAGTCCGCGCTGGCCGCCATCATGGCCGGGCAGATCAAGGCTGGCGACGTCATGGTGCTGCGCTACCTGGGCCCCAAGGGCGGTCCCGGCATGCCCGAGATGCTGGCGCCCACCGGCGCCCTGATCGGCCAGGGTCTGGGCGAGAGCGTGGGCCTGATCACCGACGGCCGCTTCTCCGGGGGCACCTGGGGCATGGTGGTCGGCCACGTGGCGCCCGAGGCCTATGAGGGCGGCACCATCGCGCTCGTCCAGGAGGGCGACAGCATCACCATCGACGCCCACCAGCTGCTGCTGCAGCTGCATGTGAGCGACGAGGAGCTGGCCCGCCGCCGTGCCGGCTGGACCCAGCCTGCCCCGCGCTACACCCGTGGCGTGCTGGCCAAGTTCGCCCGCAATGCGGCCAGCGCCAGCGTCGGTGCGGTGCTGGACAAGTTCGACTGATCAGGCCCCGCCTGCCAGCACAAAGGCCCTGACGGCGCGATGCCGGCAGGGCCTTTTTCTTCATCCTTGCATTGCCGCTAGCGCGGGGCGGGCGCCTGCGTGGCGGCTCAACGCCCCGCTGCTGCCTGCCACTGCCCCGGAGCATCCGCGGATGCGCAGCCGCGAGCTGCGGGCGATGCTCGAGTCGAGCTCAGCGCCGCTGGCCGGGCTTGTCACGGCCCAGGGCTTCCAGCGCGCGCTGGCGGCGCTTGGCCTGGCGCTCTTCCAGCTGCTCCATGGCCTTGCGCTGCGTGTAGCCACTGCCATCCGCCCAGACCCACCAGACCACCGCGAGCGCGAAGGGGCTCAGCACGGCAATCCAGCTCCAGCCGGCCACAAAGCCGACATCGCCGATCTTCATCAGCATCAGCAGCACACCCAGACCCACAAACCACATGGTCGGATTCCTTTCTTTTTTCGTTCTTTGTCTTTGACCCCACACAAGAAGTGCACACCTGCCGTGTGGGACGACGCCCCGTAGAATCGCTTGCGCCGGTTCCGGCTCCCACTGTAGAGCAGTTTGAGCGCCGGACCATGCCCCCAATCCCTGACGCTTGTTTCGAGAGGAACCCATGAAGTCCAAGCTGATCGCCGTCGCTGCCCTGGCCGCCGTCTTCGCTGCTCCCGCCTTTGCCAACCAGGAGCTGGCGCAGAAGAAGAACTGCATGACCTGCCACTCCGTGGACAAGAAGATCGTGGGCCCGGCCTACAAGGAAGTGGCCGCCAAGTACGCCAAGGACAAGGACGCCGTGAAGAAGCTGTCCGAGAAGATCATCAAGGGCGGCTCCGGCGTGTGGGGCCCCGTGCCCATGCCCGCCAATGCCGTGACGCCTGCCGAGGCCGAGACCTTGGCCAAGTGGGTGCTTACTGTGAAGTGATCCCCCCCTACGCGCTTCGCGCGCCCCCCCAGGGGGGCCGGCTCGGCTGACCGGCGGAGCCGGATCAGCGAGCCGCGTGCGGTGCGAAAAGGCCCGACTGCTGCGCAGCGGGCCTTTTCTTTTTTTGCAGCGGACGAGCGTATGGCAGCGGGGGGGCCCGGCAGCTGTGCAGCGGGCCTTTTCTTTTTTTGCAGCGGATGAGCGTAGGGCAGCGGGGGGTGCGGGGCGTCGGTGCCCGGCTGCTGTGCAGCGGGCCACTGCCTTTCGGCGAGCGCACGGGTGTTCGGCGCAATGCTCGACGCCTCGCACGGCACGGCACTCTCGGCTCGCCGGGGAGCCGGGGAGCCGGGGAGCCGGGGAGCCGGGGAGCCGGATCATCGTGAGTCACTCACGGCTTCATCACAAGCCTTGTTGATCGTCGCCATGCTCGATGCATCGCCCGGCCTCAGCCCCGCCCGTGGCTGGGCGCCTTGTGGGGTGCCGAGGAGCGCAGCGGGTCGGAGCGGCGCGCGTCAGCGCGCTTCGTTGTCTGACTGGGCGCGTTTGTTCGAGCGCAATGAGCGCAGCGAATGGAGCGAGTTACGCGCCCGCTCCGGGCCGCGAGCACCGCAGGGGAGCCGGTCCGCAGGGCCGGCCGCCCCACATGAAGCCCGGACGCGGGCGGGGCTGAGGCCGGGCCGCGCCAAGCTTCGCGTCGCTCCCAGCCCCCCGCCCCCAGCACCCAGCACCAAGCACCAAGCACCAAGCACCAAGCACCAAGCACCAATCCATCACAGGCCCATGAAAAAGGCCCGCAACGGCGGGCCTTGGGGATGCAGCAGCGCGGCACTCAGTTGGTCTGCGCCAGCTGCTCCAGGATGGCCGGGTTCTCCAGCGTGCTGGTGTCCTGGGTGACGGCCTCGCCCTTGGCGACGGAACGCAGCAGGCGGCGCATGATCTTGCCGGAGCGGGTCTTGGGGAGGTTGTCGCCGAAGCGGATGTCCTTGGGCTTGGCGATGGGGCCGATCTCCTTGGCCACCCAGTTGCGCAGCTCGTTGGCGATCTTCTTGGCTTCCTCTCCCGTGGGGCGCGGGCGCTTCAGCACCACGAAGGCGCAGATGGCCTCGCCGGTGGTGTCATCGGGGCGCCCCACCACGGCGGCCTCGGCCACCAGCTCGGTGCAGCTCACCAGGGCCGACTCGATCTCCATCGTGCCCATGCGGTGCCCCGAGACGTTCAGCACGTCGTCAATGCGGCCGGTGATGGTGAAGTAGCCGGTCTTGGCATCGCGGATGGCGCCGTCGCCCGCCAGGTAGTAGCCCTTGAGCTCGGACGGGTAGTAGCTCTTCACGAAGCGGTCCGGATCGCCCCAGATGGTGCGGATCATCGAGGGCCAGGGCTTCTTGACCACCAGGATGCCGCCCTGGCCGTTGGGCACGTCATTGCCCAGCTCGTCCACGATGGCGGCCTGGATGCCCGGGAAGGGCAAGGTGCAGGAACCCGGCACCAGGGGCGTGACGCCCGGCAGCGGCGTGATCATGTGGCCGCCGGTCTCGGTCTGCCAGAAGGTGTCCACGATGGGGCAGCGGCCGCCGCCCACATGCTGGTGGTACCACTCCCAGGCGGCCGGGTTGATGGGCTCGCCCACCGAGCCCAGGATGCGCAGGCTGCTGAGGTCGTACCGCTTCGGGTGCACCGCCTCATTGGACTCGGCCGCCTTGATCAGCGAGCGGATGGCCGTGGGCGCCGTGTAGAAGATGCTGACCTTGTGCTTCTCGATCATCTGCCAGAAGCGGCCGGCGTCCGGGAAGGTGGGCACGCCCTCGAAGACGATCTCGGTGCCGCCCAGGGCCAGCGGGCCATAGGTGATGTAGGTGTGGCCCGTGACCCAGCCGATGTCAGCCGTGCACCAGAAGACGTCGTCCGGCTTCAGGTCGAAGGTCCACTTGGTGGTCAGTGCGGCATGCAGCAGATAGCCACCGCTGCTGTGCTGCACGCCCTTGGGCTTGCCGGTGGAGCCAGAGGTGTAGAGCAGGAACAGCGGATGCTCGGCACCCACCCATTCCGGCTCGCACTGCGTGGACTGGCCGGCCAGCACCTCGTGCAGCCACAGGTCGCGCCCAGCCGTCCAGCCGATGCTGCCGCCGGTGCGCTGGTAGACGATCACGTCCTTGAGCGTGGGGCAGGCGTTGTCGGCCAGCGCCTCGTCGACGATGGACTTCAGGGGCAGGTGCTTGCCGCCGCGGACCTGCTCGTCCGCAGTGATCAGCAGCACGGCGCCGGCATCCTGCACGCGGTCGCGCAGGGACTGGGCCGAGAAGCCGCCGAACACCACCGAGTGCGTGGCGCCGATGCGCGCACAGGCCTGCATGGCCGCCACACCCTCGATCGACATGGGCATGTAGATGACCACGCGGTCACCCTTCTTCACACCGCGCGCCTTCAGCACATTGGCCAGCTGCGAGACCTTCGCCAGCAGCTCGCTGTAGCTGACGCGGGTCACGGCGCCGTCGTCCGCCTCGAAGATCAGGGCGGTCTTGTCACCCAGGCCGCGCTCGATGTTGCGGTCCAGGCAGTTGTAGGACACGTTCAGCGTGCCGTCCTCGAACCACTTGAAGAAGGGAGCCTGGCTCTCGTCCAGGGTCTTGCTGAAGGGGGTCTTCCAGCTGATCAGCTCGCGGGCCAGACGAGCCCAGTAGCCGGCGTAGTCGGTGTCGGCCTCCTTGCACAGGGCCTCGTAGGCCGCCAGACCCGAGACATGGGCCGCTTTCGCAGCTGCCTCGTTGGGGTGGTACAGCTTTTCCTGGGAATTGCTCATGGCTGGGGTCTCCTTGACGGGTGCGTGCGCTGGCCCGTGGTCTTTTTTGCGCTGCACCAACTGTGCGATTCGTCACTGACGAATCGCTGACTCTTATAGAAGTGTTCTCGGGCATTGTGGCTCCTGCACCGCCGGGACACCGGCGCGGGAGATCCGACTGCTTCACAATGCGCCCGCGATCGTCTCACTAGAATCGCCGCCGATCCCACCTGGAAGTTACCAATGAGTTCCCAAATGAATCGCAAGCTGGGCCCCCTGCCCGCCCTGATGTTCGGCAGCCGCTGGCTGCAGCTGCCCCTGTACCTGGGCCTGATCCTGGCGCAGGCGGTGTATGTCTTTCAGTTCTGGACCGAGCTCGTGCACCTGATCGAGGCGGCCTTCGGCCACCAGGAGGCCCTGGTGACGCTGGTGAAGAGCATCGGCTACAAGGCCGCAGCCATCAAGGACGCCAGCGGCGCCATCGTCGGCTACGAGCCCATCGCCAAGCTCAACGAGACCATCATCATGCTGGTCGTGCTGGGCCTGATCGACGTGGTGATGATCTCAAACCTGCTGATCATGGTGATCGTCGGCGGCTACGAGACCTTCGTGTCGCGCATGAACCTGGAAGGCCATCCGGACCAGCCCGAGTGGCTGAGCCACGTGAATGCCTCGGTGCTCAAGGTGAAGCTGGCCACGGCCATCATCGGGATCTCGTCCATCCACCTGCTCAAGACCTTCATCAACGCCGACAACTACAGCGAGAAGACCCTGATGTGGCAGACGCTGATCCACATCGCCTTCCTGCTCTCCGCCATGGCCATCGCCTACACGGACAAGCTGCTGGCCAGCGCGCATGGGGGCCACGGCAGCGAGACCGAAGGGCACTGATCCGGTTCACATCGCCACAGCACAGGGGCCCCGCGGGGCCCCTTTTTCATGCGACAGGGAGACAGTCGGGGGATGGCCAGGCGCCGGCGTCGGGCGTACAAGATCGAGGCCGCGGTGGACGCCCAGAAGGCGCTCGCACGCAAGCATCGGGCCACGCGCAGATGCGTCGGCCGCCTTCATTGCACTCAACCGGGACGCAAGCCATGAAGCCACTCCACTGCACCGCCATCGCCCTGGCCCTGGCCTCACTGGGCGCCGCCCAGGCAGCCGCCGCCCCTGCCGACACGCAGCGGCAGGCCCGCACGCACATCGCCGCCTACCCCGGCCTGTCCCTGCATGGCGAGGGCCACGCCTACGAGATGCGCGACATGGTCACCGACGCCGACGGCAGCACCCATGTGCGCTTCGACCGCACCTTCCGCGGCCTGCGCGTGATCGGCGGCGACCTGGTCGTGCATGCGGACCGCCAGGGCCAGCTGCGGGCCATGTCGCGCACGCTGCAGTACGGCATCAGCCTGCCCGCACAGGCTCGGCTGAGGTCGGAAGGCGCCCTGGACGCCGCACGGGCCCGCCATCCCGGCTTCTCGGCGAACGGCCGGCCCGAGGCGGTGGTCTACGCCCGCGGCGCCGCGCCCGTGCTGGCCTATGAGGTGCAGCTGTCCGGCCAGCGCGAGGACGGCACGCCCAGCGAGATGCATGTGATCGTCGACGCCGACTCGGGCGTGGTGCTCGATGCCTGGGACGACGTCCACACCGGCGCCGCCAATGGCAGCGGCCGCGGCTTCTTCAACGGCACCGTCGGCCTGGTGACCAACTCGACGGGCACCGGCTACGAGCTGAAGGACCCCTCGCGCGGCGGCCAGTACACCGTGGACATGGGCAACAAGCAGGGCGGCAAGGGCAGTCTTTTCACCGACGCCGACAACGCCTGGGGCGACGGCAGCCTGGCCAACCGCCAGACCGTGGGCGTGGACGCCCAGTACGGCACGGCCGTGACCTGGGACTACTACAAGAACGTGCACGGCCGCAGCGGCATCGCCAATGACGGCGTGGGCGCCTACAACCGCGTCCACTACGGCCGCAACTACAACAACGCCTTCTGGTCGGATTCCTGCTTCTGCATGACCTACGGCGACGGCGACGGCACCACCTTCAACCCCTTCGACTCCCTGGACGTGGCCGGCCACGAGATGACCCATGGCGTCACCAGCCGCACCGCCAACCTCACCTACTCGGGCGAGTCCGGCGGCCTCAACGAGGGCACCAGCGACATCTTCGGCACCGCTGTCGAGTTCTACGCAGCCAATGCCAACGACCCCGGCGACTACCTGATCGGCGAGAAGCTCTACAAGAGCGGCGCCAGTGCCCTGCGCTCCATGATCCAGCCCAGCAGCGACGGCCGCTCGGCGGACTGCTGGTACAGCACCGTGGGCAGCCTGGACGTGCACTACTCCTCCGGCGTGGCCAACCACTTCTTCTACCTCCTGGCCGAAGGCACGAACGCGGGCAGCCCCAGCAAGACCTGCAAGGCAGGCGACACCCGGGTCGCCACCGGCACGGCCACCCTGGCCGGCATCGGCCGCGCCAAGGCCGAGAAGATCTGGTACCGCGCGCTGACGGTCTACATGACCTCCAGCACCAACTACGCCGGCGCCCGCAGCGCCACGCTCAACGCGGCGGGGGACCTCTTCGGCGCCGGCTCCGCCGAGCAGAGCGCCGTGGCGGCCGCCTGGACCGCCGTCGGCAGGCCCTGAGCCCGGGGCTGCCGGTCGGGGGGGCCACGGCATCTCCAGACTCGGGCAGCGGGCGGCTGTCAGGCGTCAAAGGCCCGTCAGCCGCCTGCGGGATAATCCCGCGCAGGTTCACGACCCCGCCTCCAAAGCCATGACGACCACCATCCGCTACGCCGACCTCGTCGACAGCGTCGCCGCCGCCCTGCAGTACATCTCGTACTACCACCCCGCCGACTACATCCAGCACCTGGCCCGCGCCTACGAGCGCGAGCAGAGCGCCGCGGCCAAGGACGCGATCGCGCAGATTCTGACCAACTCGCGCATGTGCGCCGAAGGCAAGCGCCCGATCTGCCAGGACACGGGCATCGTCAACGTCTTCCTGAAGATCGGCATGGACGTGCGCTGGGGCGACTTCCCCGGCTCCATCCAGGACGCCATCAACGAGGGCGTGCGCCGCGCCTACAACCACCCGGACAACAAGCTGCGCGCTTCCGTGCTGTCCGACCCCATCTTCGAGCGCAAGAACACCAAGGACAACACGCCGGCCGTGGTCTTCATGGAAGTGGTGCCCGGCAACACGGTGGACGTCATCGTCGCGGCCAAGGGCGGCGGCTCGGAGAACAAGAGCAAGGTCTACATGCTCAACCCCTCCGACAACATCGTCGACTGGGTGCTCAAGACCGTCCCGACCATGGGCGCCGGCTGGTGCCCGCCGGGCATGCTGGGCATCGGGGTCGGCGGCACGGCCGAGAAGGCCGCGCTGCTGGCCAAGGAAGCCCTGATGGACGACATCGACATGTACGAGCTCCTCCAGCGCGGCCCCAAGGACAAGCTGGAAGAGCTGCGCATCGAGCTGTACGAGAAGGTCAACGCCCTGGGCATCGGCGCGCAGGGCCTGGGCGGCCTGACCACGGTGCTGGACGTCAAGATCAAGACCTACCCCACGCACGCGGCCTCCAAGCCCATCGCGATGATCCCCAACTGCGCGGCCACCCGCCACGCCCACTTCGTGCTGGACGGCTCGGGCCCTAGCTACATCGAGCCGCCGAGCCTGGACCTCTGGCCCGACGTGCATTGGGCCCCGGATTACAACAAGAGCAAGCGCGTGGACCTCAACACGCTGACCCCCGCCGAGGTGGCCAGCTGGAAGCCCGGCCAGACCCTGCTGCTCAACGGCAAGATGCTCACCGGCCGCGATGCCGCGCACAAGCGCATCCAGGACATGCTGGCCAAGGGCGAGAAGCTGCCCGTGGACTTCACCAACCGCGTCATCTACTACGTGGGCCCGGTCGACCCGGTGCGTGACGAGGTCGTGGGCCCGGCCGGCCCGACCACCGCCACCCGCATGGACAAGTTCACCGAGATGATGCTGGCCAACACCGGCCTCATCGCCATGATCGGCAAGGCCGAGCGCGGCCCCGTCGCCATCGAGTCCATCAAGAAGCACAAGTCGGCCTACCTGATGGCCGTGGGCGGCTCGGCCTACCTGGTCTCCAAGGCCATCAAGGCGGCCAAGGTCGTGGGCTTCGAGGACCTGGGCATGGAAGCCATCTACGAGTTCGACGTCACCGACATGCCGGTGACCGTGGCCGTGGACGCCGGCGGCACCAGCGCCCACCAGACCGGCCCGGCCGAATGGCAGGCCAAGATCGGCAAGATTCCGGTCACCGTGGCCTGATCCAGCGCGCCCCGGGAAAACCCGGAAGCGGGGGACTCTCCACCAGGCCATCGCCCCGCGATGGCCTTTTTTTCAGGGTTCTCACTGAGATTTCACGGTGAATCCACCGGCGCCCGGGCGTGGAAATCTCATTCAATTGCTACAGGAAGTCTCATTCGCGCCACCCACGGGCTTGGCGCGCGTGCCAGGCTTTCTAGAATGGCGCAGCTTTCTGAAAGGCCCCCATGATTCAACGCAGAAACCTCCTACTCGCCGGCGGCCTCGCCCCCTTCCTGGGTGCCTGCTCGCGCCTGCCGGACACGGTCAAGATCGGTGTGGCTCAGCCGCTAAGCGGCCCCCTGGCTGCCCTGGGCAAGGACATGCTGGCCGGCGTGCAGCTGGCCGTGAAGGAGCTGAACGAGGCCCACTTCTCCGTGAAGAACCAGGCCATCACCCTGGAGGTGGTTTCGCGCGATGACAAGTCCGATGCGGCCACCGGCAAGAAGGTGGCCCAGGAGCTGGTGGACGCCGGCGTCGTGGCGGTGATCGGCAACCTGAACTCAGGCGTCAGCATCGAGTCCGCCCCCGTGTACGCCGCGGCCGGCATCCCGCAGCTGGCCATCTCGACCAACCCCAAGTACACCCAGCTGGGCCTGGCCACCACCCTGCGCCTGGTCGCCAATGACGACCTCCAGGCCAAGGCCATGGCCAGCTACGCGCTGTCCAACCTGAAGGCCGAGCGCTGGGCCCTGGTCGACGACGGCACGCCCTACGGCAAGGCCCTGATCGCCGGCGTGCAGAGCCTCTTCAAGAAGAAGGGCAAGGAAGCCGCGCTGGCGGCCTCGCTGGACGCCAAGACCACCACCTTCGACGACCTCATCGCCAAGATGGTGGCCGCCAAGGTCGATGGCGTGATCACCACCCTGGCGGACTTCCAGGTCGAGGCCCTGGTCAAAGGCATGGCCAAGGCCGGCCTGCGCGATGCCGTGCTGCTGGGCGGCGACACCATCAAGACCAATCTGCTGCCCAAGATGGACATGCCGATCCGCGCGGTCTACTCGACCTCGCCCGTGATCGAGCCCTACGAGTTCAGCGCCGGCCGCAGCTTCGAGACCCGCTTCGCCGCGGCCACCAAGCAGGAAGTCGTCTACGGCGCCCACTACGCCTACGACGCCGTCCACTCCATCACGCTGGCCATGATCCGCGCCGGCAGCGCCGCGCCCGCCAAGGTGCTGGCCGCCATGAAGGAGCTGGACCTGCACGGCCCCGTGACCGCCAGCCTGCGCTACGACGCAGCCGGCGAGCAGGCCTTCGGCACCATCAGCGTCTATGCCATCGAGAAGGGCCGCTGGGCCTCGGTGATGCGCACGCGCGACTGGGACTGAGCGCCTCGACGGCTCTTGCGGCCCCATGAAGAACGCGACCCTCGGGTCGCGTTTTTTCATGCGCGGCTCACCACACTTCAGGAGCTTCGCCGGGCACGAGCGACGCATGGCCCATAGACTCCGGCGACCGCCCATGCAGGCTTCTCTGCCACCTGAGCCATGGACGGCCCCGTGTCCAACAATGTGCCAAGGAGGCTTGATGGGGTGGTTCCTGGTGACCGTTGTCGTTCCGCTCCTGGCGCCCTTGGTGCTGCTCGGGCTCTTCTGCTTTCTCCCGCTCCCGCCGAACGTCGCTGCGCAACTGAGGTTGCTGACGCCCATCAAGGATGGGCAGCTTTGTTGGGGGGCCATGGGTTTTTGCGTGTCGGCCCTTTACGAGATCGCCGAACCCGGGGCATCGGCAAGGCCCTTGGCGCATGACCTTGCGGGGTGGGCCAACGGCGGCCTCATCTTCCTGCTGCTGCTGAGCGCGCTGCTGGCCGCTGGTGGCTCCGTATTTCCCACCGTGGTCAATGTCCCTGCTGGCGTGAGGTGGCCGCAGCACTTTGCTACGCTTCTTGCGTCGGTCATCCTGACCGCGCTGGCCGCAGCAGCCTACGCCCTCGTGCATTTCCGCACCAGCGGCGTCTGAATCGATGGAGCGTCAACAGTGAACGCCTGGATCAAATCACATTTCCGTGACGAGCAGCGTGCTCGCGAGACCCTGGCTGCAGCGGTGGTCGTCGCGGCCCTTGTCGGGCTTGGCGTGGTCGCGATCGGGATTTTCCTGTCCAGCCACTGAGGGCGTCGGCGGCCCCCCATGGCAAGCGGCAGGGGTCAGGTCTTGCCCTGATGCACCACCCGCTGCGGATAGGGGATCTCCACCCCCATCTGGCGCAGCGTGCGCAGGATGCTCAGGTTGACCTCCGAGCGCACGCCGCCCTGGCCGTTCTCGGGGTCGCAGATCCAGAAGACGATGGTCAGCTCCAGGCCGTCGGCGGCGAAGTTGCTCAGCTGCACCGTCGGCACGGGGTCCTTGAGCACGCGCGGCACCTCGGACACGGCCGTGACCAGGGCGGGCATCACCACGTCCAGGTCGGCTGAGTAGTCCACCTGCACGACCGTGCTGAGCAGCACCTTGGGATCGGCCAGGGAGGAGTTCTCCACGCGGGTGGTGATCAGGGTCTCGTTGGGCACGATGGCCTCGCGGCCATTGAGGGCGCGGATGACGGTGTAGCGGGTCTTGATGTCGGAGATGCGGCCCTCGAAGTTGTCGACCTTGACCATGTCCCCGATGCGCAGCGAGCGCTCGGCCAGGATCACGAAGCCCGAGACGTAATTGGCCGCCAGCTTCTGCAGGCCGAAGCCCAGGCCCACGCCCACGGCGCCGCCCAGCACGCCCAGGGCGGTGAGGTCGATGCCCGCGGCGCTCAGCGCCAGCAGCAGGCCGATGAAGAGCAGCACCGCCCGTGTCAGGTTGACGGCGATCTTGCGCAGGGAGAGGTCCGTCGTGGCATTGCGCAGCAGGCGCCCTTCGATCACGGCCGAGAGCCACAGCGCCAGCACCATCACGAAAACCGCGGTCAGGCTGCCCTCGATCATGGCCCGCAGCGTGACCTGGCTGTTGCCCATCTTCCAGGAGATGTTCTCCAGCTCCTCCATCACCGCCGGCAGCAGGCCCGTGATCCACAGGATGGAGCCGCCCCACGCCAGCCAGGACACGCTGCGCTCCAGCAGGCCCACCCAGCGCGACTCCGGCATGGCCGCGCGCAGCACGCGGGCCGTCAGCCGGATCACCACCAGGGACACCAGCACCGGGATGATCAGCTTGAACACCGCCGACTTGATGCCCAGCATGGGCAGCGCCCGCCGCGCGGCAAAGGCCGCCACGAGGGCCAGCACCGGGAAGAGCACGCCGTCCACCACATGGCTGCCGAACAGCACCGAGGCCGGGCGGTCCTGCATGAAGCGCTTCAGGCGCGAGACGATCAGCCACGACAGGGCCAGGCAGCCCAGGAGCAGGCCCAGCTCCATCAGGGCCGACGTCGTGGCGAAGGAGGACAGCAGGCGCTGCACTTCCTCGAAATCAAGGGATTGGGTACTCATGCACTTTCTTCAGAAACCGAAAAGGGCGGCCTGCAGCCGCCCTTGTGAGCCTTGCGCCAGGGAATGATCAGACGCCCGTGAGGACTCTGAGATGCGTTCCCACGCTGCGCGCCAGGGCCCCCAGATGGTAGCCGCCCTCCAGCACCGAGACGATGCGCCCTTGGGCATGCCGCGCGGCGATGTCCTTGATGCGCAGGGTGATCCATTCGTAGTCGGCCTCGACCAGGCCCAGCTGGCCGAGGTCGTCCTCGCGGTGCGCGTCGAAGCCGGCCGAGATGAAGATCATCTGCGGGCGGAAGCGCTCCAGCGCGGGCATCCACATGGCCTCGATCATCTCGCGGATCTCCCCGCCCCGCGTGTAGGCCGGGATGGGCACGTTGACCATGTTCTCGCCCTTGGGCACGGCGCCGCTGTAGGGATAGAGCGGGTGCTGGAAGATGCCCACCATCAGCACGCGGTCGTCGCCCGCGAGGATGTCTTCCGTGCCGTTGCCGTGGTGCACGTCGAAGTCGACCACGGCCACGCGGTCCAGGCCTCGCACGTCCAGCGCGTGGCGGGCGGCGATGGCCACGTTGTTGAAGAAGCAGAAGCCCATGCTCTGGTCCCGCGTGGCATGGTGGCCCGGCGGGCGCACGGCGCAGAAGGCATTCTCGGCCTGGCGGTC
This sequence comes from Pelomonas sp. BJYL3, assembly GCF_027257975.1. Taxonomy (GTDB): domain Bacteria; phylum Pseudomonadota; class Gammaproteobacteria; order Burkholderiales; family Burkholderiaceae_C; genus Roseateles_B; species Roseateles_B flavus. Next base: position 180,969 of record NZ_JANZKX010000007.1, on the reverse strand, counting down.
CAGCACCAGGTCCGTGGCCCGCACGGCGGCGCCGGCGGCACGCAGGGCGGCGCTCCAGGTGTAGGGATTGGCGATGGTGTCCGGGTCGATGGCCTTGCATTCGCCGCTGGCGGCCACGGCCTCCAGCACGTCGCGGATCTCGCTCACATAGCCGTGGGTGTGGGCCAGCTCGACGTCCTTCAGCTCGGCCAGCGGTGCGTCATGGCGGCTCAGGGCGATGTCCAGGCCGTTGGCGATCAGCCAGTCGTCGATGGCGTCCAGGCGTTGCGGGCATTCGGGGTGGCCGGCGCCCATGTCATGGCGGCGGCAGTCGGGGTGACTGAGGAAGGCGGTGGACATCGCAGGCACGGTCTCCAGGAACTCTTGTATGGCGCAAGCCATCGCCCTGCATTTGGGTTATGGTGCTTGGCCTATGCAAGACCTATCCCCCGCCAGCATCGCCCGCCGGTTCGAGGCCCTGTCGCTCCAGATTAGCACGATCATCCGCGGCAAAGCCTTACAGATCGAGGATTGCCTGACCTGCCTCATGGCAGGCGGCCACCTGCTCATCGAGGACCTCCCGGGGGTGGGCAAGACCACCCTGGCGCACACTCTGGCCGTCTCGCTGGGGCTGCGCTATTCCCGCGTGCAGTTCACCGCCGACCTCCTGCCCTCCGACCTCCTGGGCGTCAGCCTTTATGAGCGCGAGCGCGGCGGCTGGCAGTTCCACCCGGGCCCCGTCTTCGCCCAGGTCCTGCTGGCCGACGAGATCAACCGCGCCGGTCCCAAGACCCAGAGTGCCCTGCTGGAGGCCATGGAGGAGCACCAGGTCACGGCCGACGGCCAGACCCATGCCCTGCCCCGCCCCTTCTTCGTGATCGCCACCCAGAACCCCAGCGAGCAGCTGGGCACGCACCCGCTGCCGGAGTCGCAGCTGGACCGTTTCCTGATGCGCATCAGCCTGGGCCTGCCCGACCGCGCGGCCGAGCGCGAAATGCTGCTGGGCCAGGACAGCCGCGAGGCCATCCGCCACCTGCAGGCGCTGATGCAACCTGAGGAGCTGCTGGCCATCCAGGCTCGCATTCCCCAGGTCCACGCCTCGCCGGCCCTGCTGGACTATCTGCAGGCCCTGCTGGGCGCCACCCGATCGGGCCAGTGGTTCAGCGATGGCCTCTCGCCCCGCGCCGGCCTGGCCCTGCTGCGCGCCGCGCGGGCCCGTGCCCTGCTGCGTGGCCGCGACCACGTCACGCCGGACGACCTGCAAGGCATCCTGGCCCAGACCATCGCCCACCGCCTGCGCCCCCGGCCCGGCAGCGGGCGCGGCGCAGTCGAGCAGGTGCGGGCCATGCTGGAAGCTGTCCCGCTGCCCTGACGGTCATGGCCTCGCTCGCAAGCCGCTGGCAGCGATGGTGGAGCGCCCGCCACCCGCGTGCCGACACCCACCACCTGACCCAGCGCAACCTCTACATCCTGCCCACGCGGCCGGGCCTGTTCTTCTGCGCCACGCTGGCGGTGCTGCTGCTGGCCTCCATCAACGAGCAGCTGAGCCTGGGCTTTGCGCTGAGCTTCCTGCTGGCCGGGGCCGGACTGGCCTCCATGCTGGCGACCCATGCCAATCTGCGCGGCCTGGACCTGGACCTGCGCCCGCCCGACGCCGTGGAGGCCGGCAGCGAGGCGCCCTTGCTGCTGCGCCTGCACAACGCCGGCCCCGCCCGCTACGGCATCGCCCTGGCGGCAGACCGCCGGGAGTGGCGCCAGTTCCTGAAGGCCGACCCGCTGGGCGGCAGCGCCTGGGCGGACGTGCCCGCCCAGGGCCATGCCCAGGTCCAGGTGGCCCTGCCCGCCCTGCCCCGCGGCCTGCACGCCCTGCCCGCCCTGCGCCTGGAAACCCGCTTTCCCCTGGGCCTGTTCCGCGCCTGGAGCTACTGGCGGCCGGCCAGCCCGCTGCTGGTCTATCCCAGGGCCGAGGCGCTGCCGCCCGCCCTGCCTGGCGGCAGCGGTGACGGCCCGCGCCTGCAGACCCCGGCCGCCGGCGCGCGCGGCGGCGACGAGGTCCAGGGCCTGCGCCCCTACCAGCGCGGCGACCGTCCGCGGGACATCCATTGGAAGAAGGCCCTGCCCCAGGGCGACGCCCCGCCGCAGTGGTGGGTGCGCGAGCGCCTGCCGCCCCAGGGCCAGGCTCTGTGGCTGCGCTGGGCCGACACCGCCGGGCTGGACGACGAGGCCCGCCTGGCCCGCCTCTGCGCCTGGGTGCGCCAGGCCGATGGCCAGGGCCTGCGCTTCGGCCTGCAGATCCCCGGCCGCCAGCTGGATCCCGACAGCGGCGACGGCCACCTGCAGGCCTGCCTGCGCGCGCTGGCCCTGCATGGCCTGCCCGAGGAGCAGGAGCCAGCGGCATGAGCGCAACGGAAGGCAAGACCTGGCCCTGGCAGGCCCTGCGCTGGCGACCGCCCGGCCGCGAGGCGCGGGACACCTTCTTCCTGCTGGGCCTGATCGCCGCCACCCTGCTGCCCCACGCGGACCACCTGCCCGCCTGGTGCCTGGGCCTGGCCGGCCTGGTGCTGGGCTGGCGGGGCTGGCTGGCCGCCTCCAACCGCCCCCTGCCCGGCCGCTGGACCCTCACCCTCGTGCTGGGCGTGGCCGTGCTCGCGAACTGGCTGCAGTTCCGCACCCTGCTGGGCCGCGAGCCGGGCATCACCCTGCTGGTCCTGCTGATGGGGCTCAAGACCCTGGAACTGCGGGCCCGGCGCGACGCCTTCGTGGTGTTCTTCCTCGGCTTCTTCCTGGTCCTGACCCACTTCCTCTATTCCCAGTCCCTGCTGACGGCGCTGTGGACCGTGGCCTGCACCTGGGGTCTGCTGACCGCGCTGGTGCTGGCCCAGATGCCCCTGGGCCAGCCTCATCTGGCCCTGGCCGCCAGGCAGGCGGCGCGGGTGACGCTGCAGGGCCTGCCGGTGATGGTGGCCCTGTTCCTGCTGTTCCCCCGCATCGGGCCGCTGTGGGGCATCCCGGCCGAAGGCGTGGGACGCACCGGCCTGTCCGACCGCCTCCAGTTCGGCGGCATCAGCGAGATCGCCAACGACCAGAGCATCGCCATGCGGCTGCGGGTGCTGGAGGGCCAGCCAGATCCGCGCCAGTGGTACTTCCGCGGCCCGGTGCTGAGCGACTTCGACGGCCGCCTCTGGACCGCCACCGACGAGCTGCCTTCGGGCGAGCCCCCGCTGGACCCCGCCCGCCGCCAGGCCCGGACCACCGGCCCGCGGCTTCGCTACGAGCTCACGCTGGAGCCCTTGCGCATCCGCATGCTGCCCATGCTGGAGCTGGACCCGAGCGCCGCCGGCGAGACCCTGCAGCTGGACGAGCTGCGCCTGCGCCTGGACCGCGAGCATGTCTGGCGCACCCAGCGCCCGCTGACCGAGCGTCTGCGCTTCCAGCATCTGGCCCATCCCGCCAGCGAGGCCCTGCCGCAGCAGCTGGACGCCCGGGAGCTGTCCGACTACCTGGACCTGCCCCCCGGCCTGAACCCGCGCAGCCTGGCCTTTGCGCGCGCCCTGCTGCAGCGCCCGGCCCTGGCGGCGCTGCCGGAGTCCCGGCGCCCGGCGGCCGCGGCGGAGGCGCTGCTGCAGCACCTGCACGAGCAGCCCTTCAGCTACACGCTGTCGCCGGGCCGCTATGGCGAGCAGAGCCCGCACCTGATCGACGAGTTCTGGTTCGACCGCCGCCTGGGCTTCTGCGAGCACTTCGCGAGTGCCTTCGTCGTGATGATGCGGGCCATGGGCATGCCCGCCCGCGTGGTCACCGGCTACCAGGGTGCCGACCCCGAACCGCAGGACGGCTTCTGGGTTGTCCGGCAGTCCCAGGCCCATGCCTGGGCGGAGTACTGGCAGGCGGACCGGGGCTGGGTGCGCGCCGATCCCACGGCCGCCGTGGCGCCTTACCGCATCCAGCGCGGCCAGATCCTGGAGCCGCCGCCCGGCCTGGTCGGCAGCATGCTGGGCACCGTCAGCCCCGACCTCTGGCGGCGCCTGCGCAATGGCTGGGAAAGCCTGGACAACCGCTGGCAGCAGTGGGTGCTGGGCTATGCGCGCCAGGACCAGTTCAAGCTGCTGAGCAAGCTGGGCTTCGAGAGCCCCGACTGGACCGCGCTCGGCCAGGCCGCCGCGGGGCTGATCGCCGGCGTGCTGGTCCTGGCCCTGGCCTGGAACGCCTGGCAGAGCCGCCCCCGCGACGCCTGGACGCGCCAGCGCCTGAGCGTGCAGAAAGACCTCAGCCGGCTGGGCGTCCCCGCCCCGCTGCACCTGAGCTACAGCCACTGGGCCCAGGCCCTGGAGGCGGTGATGGGGCCCGCCGCGCAGACCGCCGCCGCCCTGCTGCGCAGCTGGGATCAGGCCCGCTACGGCGCCGGCCCGCAGGCCCCCGCCCAGGCCTGGCGCAGCGGCTGGCGGCAGGCCCTGCGCACGCTGCGCCGACCCGCCTGAGCGTCCGGCTTGCGCGGTGATGCCGCCCCCGAGCCCCCCGGAAACCCTGCCCGGCGTCCCGCAAACAACTGGTTACACTGCGGCCCCATTTCAACAAAGACCCTGGGAGGACTCCTTGAAATTTGCAACGATCGGCGCCGTGGTGGGCGCCCTGGCCCTGAGCGGCTGCGCATCCGTGATGAACGACAGCACCCACCCGATGAAGGTGGAGACCAAGGGCGAAACCGGCGAGATGATCACCGGCGCAGACTGCAAGCTGACCAATGACTACGGCAGCTTCAACGTCAAGTCGGGCGACACCACCCAGATCCGCCGCTCCGGCAAGGACCTGGACATCCTGTGCACCCATCCCGGCAACCCCGACGCCACCGCCCGCGCCGTGTCCCGCGCGAACTCGGGCATGTACGGCAACATCATCCTGGGTGGCGGCATCGGCGCCCTGATCGATCACAACAAGGGCACCGCCTACACCTACCCGACCTGGGTGCAGCTGCAGTTCGGCAAGAGCCTGGTCTTCGATCGTTCGACCGAGCAGAACGGCCAGCCGGTGACGCCGGCCGAAGTCGCCAAGTAAGCAGTCCTTGCGCGACAGGGCTCCCCGCGGGGAGCCCTTTTTTCATGCCGGCTCCGGGATTGACGCAGTGCCGGACACGCCCTGGCGCTGCCATCATCCGCGGCGCAACCCGCTCCACTCGCTCGAGGCTTCAGCGACCATGCAACGACGTCACTTTCTCCAGTCCACCGCCGCCCTGGGCCTGGCCGCGGGCCTGCCCGGTCGCGCCCTGGCCGGCCGCGAGCGCCTGCGCCTGGCCATGATCGGCACCGGCATGCGGGGTCAGGTCTTGCTCAAGGAGCTGCTGCGGCGCGAGGACGTGGAGGTGGCCGCCCTGTGCGACATCGAGCCCCTGATGCTGCGCAAGGCCCTGGACCAGTGCGAGAAGGCCGGCCGGCCCCAGCCCCGCGTCTTCGGCGAGGACGCCGACCCCCAGGCCTTCCACCGCCTGCTGGCGCTGAAGGGGCTGGACGGCGTCATCATCGCCACGCCCTGGGAGTGGCATGCGCCCATGGCCATTGCCGCCATGGAGGCCGGCGTGCCGGTGGGCTGCGAGGTGGTGGCCGGCATCAGCCTGCAGGACCACTGGGAGGTGCTCGACACCCAGCTGCGCACCCGCACGCCCTACATGCTGCTGGAGAACGTCTGCTACCGGCGCGACGTCATGGCCGTGCTGCAGATGGTGCGCGCCGGCCTCTTCGGCGAGCTGGTGCATCTGCAGGGCGGCTACCAGCATGACCTGCGCGCCGTGAAGTTCAACAGCGGCGACCCGGCCCGACCCTATGGCGGCGGCGTCGAGTTCGGCGCCAAGGGCTGGTCCGAGGCGCGCTGGCGCACCCAGCACGCCGTGCAGCGCAACGGCGAGCTCTACCCCAGCCACGGCATCGGCCCCTGCGCCATGTACGCCAACATCCACCGAGGCAACCGCTTCACCCACATCAGCAGCTTCGCCAGCAAGGCCCGTGGCCTGCAGGACTACGTGAACCGCAAGATGAAGGCGCCGGCCGATCACCCCAGCGCCAGCACCCGCTTCCAGCTCGGCGACGTGGTCACCACCACCCTGGCCTGCGAGAACGGCGAGACCATCCTGCTGCAGCACGACACCTCCCTGCCCCGCCCCTACTCGCTGGGCTTCCGCGTGCAGGGCACGGACGGCCTGTGGATGGACCTCAACCGTTCGATCCACATCGAAGGCAAGAGCCCACCCCACCAGTGGGAGGACTTCCAGACCTACCAGGACCGCTACGACCATCCCCTGTGGAAGAAGCACGCGGCGCGGGCCGAAGGCGCAGGCCATGGCGGCATGGACTTCTTCGTGGTCCACGCCTTTGTCGAGGCCCTGAAGGCCCAGGCGCCCATGCCCATCGACATCTACGACGCCGTGGCCTGGAGCGCCATCACGCCGCTGTCCGAGCAGTCCATCGCCGAGGGCTTCAAGACGCTGGCCTTCCCGGACTTCACCCGGGGCCTGTGGAAGTCGCGCAAGCCCATCTTCGCCTTCAACGACGCCTATTGAGGGCGCCGAGCCCTGCTCTTGTGAACGCCTGCGCACGGCGGCGGTCCTGGACGGTGCGGCCCGGCGCGGGCTGACCATGACCGATGGCGCCGCGGCGGTCGCTCGCCACAATCACGGCGCATGAAGCCCATTGCCCGCTCCCTGCTGATCGAGACCCTGCAGGCTGCCCTGGCCGCCCACCCCGATGTCGACGCGGCCTGGGAGGGGGGCAGCGCCGCCTTCAGCTACCGCGACGAGCTCTCGGACGTGGACGCCGTGCTGGTGGTGGCCGACGAGGCCATCGAGGCCGTGTTCGCCGCCGTGGAGGCCGCGCTCGGTGCGCTCTCGCCCATCGCCCTGCAGCACGAGGTCACCGGCACCGCGGGCTACCGCCAGCGCTTCTACCGTCTGCGCGACTGCAGCGAGTTCCTGGTACTGGACCTCGTGCTGATCCGGCGCAGCGACCCCCTGCTCTTCCGCGAGGTCGAACTGCACGGCCACGGCCGGGTCTGGCATGACAGGACCGGCGTGCTGCAGGAATCGCACCTCGACGCCGAGCAGGACCTGGCCGCGGCCCGCGCCCGCATTCCCGTACTGGCCAGCGCCTTCGAGATGTTCCAGCACATCCCCACCAAGGAACGCCTGCGCGGCCGCGCCGTCGAGGCCCTGCACTTCTATCAGGCCATGACGGTGCGCCCGCTGATGGAGGCCCTGCGCCTGCTGCACTGCCCCGCCCGCCGTGGCTTCGGCCCGCGCTATCTGGCCCGCGACCTGCCGGCCGAGGTCTGCAGGCGCCTGGAACGCCTGAGCTTCGTGCGCGACCTCGAGGACCTGGCCGAGCAGCACGCCCAGGCCCAGGCCTGGTTCCATGAATGCCTGGCCGTGCTGCGCAGCGAGGGGCCGGGGGCCTGGCAGGCGCTGGCGCCCCACGGCCAGTGAGCCCGGGCCCGGACCCTGCATGCACACGACGCCCCTGGGCTGCGTAGCCGCGCTGTGGCGCTATCCCGTGAAGTCCCTGCGTGGCGAGGCCTGCACCTCGCTGCGCTTCGAGGCCCGCGGCGTGGTGGGCGACCGCCTCTTGGCCGTGCGCAATCCCGAAGGCAAGTTCGGCAGCGGCAAGAGCACGCGGCGCTTCCGCCAGATGGACGGCCTGCTGGACTTCAGCGCGCACTACGTCGAAGACGACCAGGGGACTGCGCTGCCCGAGCTTCGCTTTCCCGACGGCCAACTGCTGCGTGGGGACTCACCCGCCCTGGACGGCGCCTTGAGCGAGGCACTGGGCCAGCCCGTCACCCTGGCCCGCGAGGCCGATGTCTCGCACTTAGATGCGGGGCCGGTGCATCTGCTGAGCACGGCCTCGCTGCAGTGGCTGGGCGAGGCTCTGCCTGGCGTGGATGTCGATGCCCGCCGCTTCCGGCCCAATCTGCTGATCCAGTGCGAGCCCGGCGTGCCGGCGGCACCCGTGGAGCTGGCCTGGATGGGCCGGACGCTGCGTCTGGGAAATGCTGTCCGCTTGCGGATCAGCGCCGCGACGGAGCGCTGCGGCATGGTGACCCTGGCCCAGGGCGAGCTGGCTCGGGAAGCCGGCGTGCTGCGCCACATCGCCCAGGCCGCGGACATGAAGTTCGGGGTCTATGCGCAGGTGCTGGTGCCAGGTCTTGTCCGGGCCGGCGATCCGGTGAGCCTGGAGCCCTGAGCCCCTCCTGTAGCCACTCGTGACTCAAGTTGCATGTGATGACCTGCGAGCGGCGTGGCGGCCGGCGAATCCCTTATGCTCTGCGCCCGCCTTCCCGCAATCACTCCGCCAGCGTTCGCGCTTTTCCATCTTGCTGCAGCCCTCGACCCTTCGCCGCCCCCTTCTCGCCCTGGCCCTGCTGGCCGCCGGGCTGCTGACAGCGCCCCTGCTGCAGGCCCAGGAGGCCGCCTCGGCGCCCGTCGCGGCTTCGGCCGCCCGCCCTGCAGCCGCGGTCAAGAAGAAGGCCCCGGCCCCCGGCAGGAAGGCACAGGCCGCCAAACCCGCCCGCCACACCAAGGGCGGCACCGCCCCCGGCAGTGCCGACGCCAAGGCCCCGGCCCTGGGCCAGACCGCCGCCGTGCTGGCGTTCGCCGCCGAGCACGCGGCCTCGCTGAACCAGCCGCCCGAGCAGATCGCCGCCGTGCTGGCCCAGGCCCGCATCCTGCCCAGCGTGCAGCGGCTGATCATGCCCACGCCCGCCGGCACGGCCAAGGACTGGATGGCCTACCGCGACCGCTTCGTCGAACCCCGCCGCCTGCAGGCCGGCCTGGCCTTCTGGGAGGCCAACGCCGAGGCCCTGGCCCGCGCGGAAGAGGCCTACGGCGTGCCCGCCGAGATCGTGCTGGGCATCATCGGCGTCGAGACCTTCTACGGCCGCATCATGGGCGGCTTCCGCGTCCTGGATGCCCTGGCCACGCTGAGCTTCGACTTCCCCACCGGCCGCAGCGACCGCAGCCCCTTCTTCCGCGAGGAGCTGCACCAGTTCCTCCTGCTGTGCCAGCGCGACGGCCTGGATCCGCTGGCCCTCAAGGGCTCTTACGCCGGCGCCCTGGGCCTGGGCCAGTTCATGCCCGGCAGCTGGATGCGCCATGCCGTGGACTTCGACGGCGACGGCCATGCCGACCTCATCAACAGCCCGGCCGACGCCATTGGCTCCGTGGCCAACTTCCTGGCCCAGCACGGCTGGCAGCGCGCCCTGCCCACCGACTACACCGTGGCCGCCCCCGCCGGCACCGCCGAACGCGCCCAGCTGCTGGCCCCCGACGTGCGCCCCACCTTCACGCCGGCCCAGATGCAGGCCCTGGGCGCCCGCCTTTCCGAGGCCGGCCAGGAGCACACCGGCAAGCTCGCCCTCATCGAGCTGCAGATGGGCGACGCCGCCCCGGTCTACGTGGCCGGCACCGACAACTTCTTCGTGCTGACCCGCTACAACCAGTCCGCCTACTACGCCATGGCCGTGATCAGCCTGGGGCGCAAGCTGGGGCAGATGCGGCGGGCAGGCAGCGAGTGAGCGGCGGCCGGGCGGATCAAGGCTCCGGCGCCTCGAGCTCCTCCGGCGCCGCCGGCTGCGCCCCCAGATCGCGCAGCTGCCAGTAGCGCGGATCGCGGTCCCGCTCGCAGCGGGGCCAGGCCTCGCCGCTGAGCCAGCGCCAGGCACCGCAGCCGGGGCTCTGCCAGACGGGGATGCCTGCGGCGCGGTAGCGGGCCAGCACCTCCGGGTGCGGGTGGCCGAAGCGGTTGCGGTAGCCCGCCTGCGCCAGGGCCAGGCGCGGGGCAGCGGCCGCCAGGAGGGCGGGCGTCGAGGAGGTCCGGCTGCCGTGGTGGGGCAGCAGCAGCACCTCGCTGGGCAAGACCTGACCCTCTGACAGCATCAAGGCTTCGTCCGGCGCCTCCACGTCGCCCGTGAGCAGGGCGCTGTGGCCCTGGGCATCGGTGATGCGCAGCACGCAGGATCGGTGGTTGGGGCGGGCCGCGGCCTGGGTGCGCGGCGGCGCGGGCGGGCCGGGGTGCAGGAGCTCGAAGTGCACGCCGTCCCAGTCCCAGTGCTGGCCGCGCTCGCAGGGCTCATGCGCCTGGCCCTGCAGCAGGGCGTGCCCCGCCGGCAGGCTGCTGCGCAGCAGCGGGGGCCGCAGCTGGCGCAGCACGGCCGCCGCGCCGCCGACGTGATCCAGGTCCTGGTGGCTCAGCATCAGCGCGTCCAGGGGCCCCCAGCCCAGGGCGCGCAGCAGCGGCAGCAGCACGCGCTGGCCGGCGTCGGCGCCGCCGCCCCAGCGCGGGCCGGTGTCATAGAGCAGCAGGTGCTGCCCGGTGCGCACCAGCACCGCCGTGCCCTGCCCGACGTCGGCCGCCAACAGCTCGAAGCGGCCCGGCGGCGGTCGCGGCACCACCGGCCACAGCAGGCCTGGCAGCAGGCACAGGCCGGCGAGCCGCCAGGGCCGCGGCAGCGGCAGCACCATCAGGGCCGCCCCCGCCAGCGCGGCGGCCTGCGCCCAGGCGGCGGCCACCGGCAGGCTCAGCACGGCCACGGGCCAGGCCGCCATCAGCGCCAGCAGGGCCAGGCCTTGCGCGGCCAACCAGGCGCCGAGGGCCCAGCAGGCTGGCCAGGCGATGCCCGCCAGCGCCAGCGGGGTGATCACGAAGCTCACCAGCGGAATCGCCAGCAGATTGGCCAGCAGGCCCACCAGGGACAGCTGCTGGAACAGGATCAGGGTGAGGGGCGCCAGGCCCAGGGTCACCACCCCCTGCTCGCGCAGCAGCGCGCCCAGCCGGGCCCGCCAGCCCGGGGCCGCGGGCGTGCGCCCCTGGCTCATCAGCAGCGCCACCGCCCCGAAGCTGAGCCAGAAGCCCGCCTGGCACACCGCCCAGGGATCCAGCAGGCACACCACCCAGGCCGCCGCGAGCAGGCTCAGCGGCCAGGGCCAGCGCCAGGCCCCCTGCTGCAGGCAGGCCAGGCCCAGCAGCATCCAGACGGTGCGCTGGGCAGGCACGCCCCAGCCCGTGAAGGCCGCATAGGCCGCGGCCGCCGCCACGCCCAGCCAGGCCCCCGCCCTGGGCGCCGGGACGATCAGGCACAGGGCCTCGCTGCGCCGCCACAGGGCCGCCACCAGGGCCGACAGACCCCAGGCGAACATGGTGATGTGCAGGCCGCTGATGGCCATGAGGTGGGCAACGCCGGTGTCGCGGTACACCTGCCAGTCGGGCGCGGGAATGGCCGCCTGGTCCCCCACGCTCAGCGCCACCAGCAGGCCCGCCGCCCCATCGCTGCCCAAGCGGGCCTGCAGGCGCTCGCGCCAGGCCTCGCGCCAGTGGGCCAGGCAGTGCCAGGGCGCGCCGGCCAGGCGCTGCTGCAGGCCGGGACGGATCTGGGCGCGGGCCTGGAGGTCCTGCTCCAGCATCCACAGGGCCTGGTCGAAGCCGTGGGGATTGGCCAGGCCTGGCGATCGCTGCAGACGCAGGCGCAGCTGCCAGCGCTCGCAGGCGCGCCAGGGCGGCTGCCCGGCGGCCGGATAGCCCAGGGCCAGCACCTGCCGCGGCGCCCCCGGTGGCAAGACCTGACCCTGCAGCGGCGCCAGGCCCAGCACCAGGCGCCAGCCCGGGACGCCCGCGAAGCCCTGCACCGCCTGCGGCAGGGCGAGGACCTCGGCCTGCACCTCGATCTCCTGCCCCTCCAGCGCCGGCCCCAGGCGGGCCTGCAGGCGCTGCTCGGCCCGCAGGCAGCCGCTGCCCAGGCCCGCCAGCAGACCCAGGGCCAGCAGCAGCACCACGCGGACGGCGCCCGGCAGGCAGCGCAGCAGCAGGGCCGATGCCAGCAGGGCGCTGCCGCAAAGCATCAGCCAGGGCCAGTGGGCCGGGGGCAGCTGCGCCAGCTGGTGCAGGCCCGCCAGGCCCAGCAGCCAGCCCAGCATGAAGGCGGCGGGCATGAGCACCGGCATCGTTCCTGTCACGGGTGTAGGATGCCGGCCAGTTTTTCACCAATCCCCTGCGAGAGCCGACATGAGCACCCCCAACTCTGTGTATGACCGCCTGAACGCCCTGGGCATCACCCTGCCGCCGCTGGCCGTGCCCGTGGCCGCCTACGTGCCCTTCGTGCGCACCGGCAACCTGCTGTTCCTCTCGGGTCACCTGGCCAAGAAGGACGGCGCCGTGTGGGCCGGCCAGCTGGGCAAGAACGTGGACACCGCTGCCGGCAAGCAGGCCGCCCGCAACATCGCCGTCGACCTGATGGGCACCCTGCACGCCGCCGTGGGCGACCTGAACAAGGTGCGCATCATCAAGCTGATGAGCCTGGTCAACAGCACGCCCGATTTCACCGAGCAGCACCTGGTCACCAACGGCTGCTCCGAACTGCTGGCCGAGGTCTTCGGTGACAACGGCAAGCATGCCCGCAGCGCCTTCGGCGTGGCCCAGAACCCCCTGGGCGCCTGCGTGGAGATCGACCTCGTCGCCGAAGTGCTGGCCTGATGTTCCACCGCCCCTCCCCCTGGCCGGGCCGCGTGCTGGCCCTGGTCTGCCTCAGCAGCCTCGGCTCGCTGGCCCTGGCCCTGGCGGCCCAGCACTTCTTCGACGTGCGGCCCTGCCCCTGGTGCGTGATGCAGCGCGGCGTGTTCCTGCTGCTGGGCTTCGTGGCCGGGCTGGGATGGCTGCTAGGCCAGCTGCTGAACCGCGCCCGGGCCGTGCAGCTCTTGAGCCTGCTCCTGGTCGCGGGCCTGGCCCTGGCCGGGCTGGCAGCCGCGGTCTGGCAGCATGAGGTGGCGGCGCAATCGGCCAGCTGCAACCTGACCTTCCCAGACCAGGTGGTCATGGCCCTGCTCCTGCACGAGCTCCTGCCCTCGGTCTTCATGGCCACGGCCGGCTGCAACGAGGCCGCCGCCTACAAGCTGCTGGGCCTGCCCTACGAGGTCTGGAGCGGGCTGCTGTACCTGACGCAGGCCCTGGCCGCCGCCTGGAGCCTGCGCACCCTGCTGCGCCAGCGCTGAGCGCCACAAGCTCCGGCCCAAGCCCCGCCCCAAGCCCCGCCCGCATCGCCGGCCGGGGCTTTGTTTCTTGGGCGCCAGCTCCCTGGGTTCGCGCCCCTTGGCTGATCAGGATCAAGCCGGCCCCGCGGCCCGCGGGCTACGCTGCTCGCGCCTTCAATGCCGGCCCTCGCGCCCTCCCGCATCGTGCAGACCTCGCCCTCCTCCGATTCCGTCCTGATCATCGGCGCCGGCCCGGCCGGCCTCTCCATGGCCGCAGCGCTGGCCGACATCGGCATCGCCTCCACGGTGCTGGAGCAGGCGCCGCTGGCGGCCATTGCCGAGCCGGTGGAGGACGGCCGCGAGATCGCCCTCACCCACCGCGGCGTGGGCGTGCTGCAGCAGCTGGGCGCCTGGCAAGACCTGCCCCCCGAGGCCATCTCGCCGCTGAAGGCCGCCCAGGTCTTCAACGGCCAGGACGCCCGCTTCCTGGGCTTCACGCCGGAAGGCCAGGGCACGGACCGCCTGGGCCACCTCGTGCCCAACCACTGGCTGCGCCAGGTCGCCTGGCAGGGCGTTCAGAAGCGAAAGGACCGCGTCACCCTGCGCTGCGGCACCCGCGTGCAGAAGCTGAGCCTGCTGGCCCAGGGCGGCCGCGCCGCGGAAGTGGTGCTGGAGGACGGCGAGCGCCTGGCCGCCCCGCTGGTGATCGCCGCGGACAGCCGCTTCTCCGCCAGCCGCCGCCTGGCGGGCATTGGCGCGGACATGCTGGACTTCGGCCGCAGCGTCATCCTGTGCCGCATGCACCATGAGCTGCCGCACCAGCACACCGCGCTGGAATGCTTCCATCACGGCCACACCATGGCCTGGCTGCCGCTGCAGGAGCACCTGGCCTCGCTGGTCCTGACCGTCAACGCCGACGAGGCCCAGGGCCTGCTGGACCTGGACGACGACGCCTTCCTGGCCTGGGTCCAGACCCACAGCCAGGACCGCCTGGGTACGCTGCGCCTGGCCGGGCCGCGGCATTTCTATCCCCTGGTGGCCACCTATGCGCGGCGCTTCGTGGCGCGACGCTTCGCCCTCATCGGCGATGCCGCCGTGGGCATGCACCCGGTCACCGCCCATGGCTACAACTTCGGCCTCTACGGCGTGCAGACCCTGGCCCGGGAGCTGCAGATGGCGCGGCGCCACCGCGCCGGCTGCGACCTGGGCGACGCGGTGGCGCTGGAGCGCTTCGAGCGCGAGCACCGCCGCGCCACCCGCTCCATCTACCTGGGCACCAACGCCGTGGTGAAGCTCTTCACCGACGAGCGCCCCCTGGCCCGCGCCCTGCGCCAGGGCGTTCTGCAGGGCGCTGCCCACCTGCCCCCGCTGAAGGCCCTGATCAGCCAGCAGCTGACGGGCAAGGGCCCCTCGCTGCTGCGGCAGATCCGGGCGCTGGCGGGCTGAGCGGCGGCCTCGGGCTCCCCGGCGCAGGGTCCCGCGCCACGGCCCTCGCTCGCCAGTTCATTCGCCCCGGGCCACGCCCTCGCGCCGCGGATCGGCCGCGCCGAACCAGCCCGTGCCCTGGCGCTGCAGGCCGTGCAGGCCGCTGGTCATGTCACGCTGCTGCACGGTGTGGCCGCGCGCCTTCAGCGCCTCCACCGTCTCGGCGGGGAACTGGCCGGCCTCCAGCACCGTCGGGCCGTTGAAGCTGGCGAAGTTCGGCAGCGCGAAGGCCTGCTGCAGGTTCAGCTGCCAGTCCTGCATGCCGATGAGGCTCTTGGCCACGTAATGGATGATGCCCTGCCCGCCGGGGCTGCCCAGGCTCATCATCAGGCGGCCGTCCTGCGGGTTGAAGACCAGGCTGGGACTCATGCTGGAGCGCGGGCGCTTGCCGGGCTCGACGCGATTGGCCACGGGGCGGCCCTGCGCGTCCCGCGGGGCCAGGGAGAAGTCGGTCAGCTCGTTGTTGAGCAGGAAGCCGCCGGCGAGGCCGGTGCCGCCATCGCTCATCAGGCGCGAGCCGAAGACGGCCTCGATGGTCGTGGTCATGGCCACGGCGCGGCCCTCGCGGTCCACCACGCTGATGTGGCTGGTGCCGTACTCGGGCTGGGCGGCCATGGGAGCATAGGCGCTGCGCTGCGGCACGGGCTGGCCCGGCTGGGCCTGGCCCATGCTGCGTTCGCCCACCAGGCTGGCACGCTGGCGGAGGTAGTCCGGCGCCAGCAGGGTCTCCCAGCGGCCGCCGGGGGCCTGCACGAAGTCGGGGTCGGCGATGTACTGGTTGCGGTCGGCAAAGGCCAGGCGCGCGACCTCGGTGTAGCGGTGCAGCCAGTCGGCGCCGGGCTTGCCCGATTGCAGGGCCTGGGCCGCGGGCACCGGCGGCAGCATGCCCAGCATCTGCATGATGGTCAGGTGGCCGGAGGACGGCGGCGGGAAGCCGCAGATGCGCCAGGGCTGGCGGCCCTGGCCACTCCAGTCCGTGCACAGGGGATCGCGTTCGCGGGGCCGGTAGGCCTGCAGGTCGGCGAGGCTCAGGCGGCCGGGGTTGGACGGGTGGGTGCTGACGCGCCGCACCATGTCCTCGGCGATGGCGCCGCGGTAGAAGGCCTCGGCCCCCTCGCGGGCGATGCGGCGGAACACCTCGGCCAGCGCCGGGTTGCGCAAGACATGACCCCGGGGCCAGGGCTTGCCGGCGGCGTCGTAGAAGTAGCGGCCGGCCACCGGGTCACGGGGCAGGAAGTCGTCCTCGGCCAGCAGCTTCTGGAAGCGGGCGCTGACCGGGAAGCCCTGCTCGCTCAGCCGGATGGCGGGCTCGAACAGCTGCGCCCAGGGCAGGCGCCCCTCGGCCGCATGGGCCTGGGCCAGCATGCGCAGCAGGCCCGGCGTGCCCACGCTGCGGCCGCCCACCACGGCCTGCATGAAGCTCATGGGCTTGCCGTCGGGCTGCAGAAAGAGGGATTCGTCCGCCGCGGCGGGAGCGGTCTCGCGGCCGTCAAAGGCACGCAGCCGCCGGCCGTCCCAGTGCATCAGAAAGGCACCGCCGCCGATGCCACTGCTCTGCGGCTCGACCAGGGTCAGCACCATCTGCACCGCGATGGCGGCATCCAGCGCGTTGCCACCGGCGCGCAGCATGGCCACGCCGGCGTCCACGGCCAGCGGGTTGGCGGCGGCCACGCCCTCGCGCTGCAGCTGCCAGCCGGGCTTGTCTTCCCAGCCGCTTTCGCTTTCGGGCTGGGCCTGCTGGGCGGCTTGCACCGAAGCCGCGGATGCCCCCGAGGGCTGCGACGGCGCCTGGGCACAGCCGGCAAGACCTGACCCCAGCGCCAGCAGCAGGGCCCAGTGCAGTCGTGGCGAGGCGAGAGGGAATCGGGACAGGGTCATGGCAGGCTCGGATGTCGACGATGGCGGCCAGTGTAGGACCGCCACCGCCGCCGCCCTGCCCTCAGGCGAAATAACCCACGTCCTTGACCGTGTAGTTGCCGATCTGCGGCAGCACGGTGGGGAGGTCGGCGGCGCTCACGCCCATCCAGGTGGCCAGGGTGGCGCCCAGCTGGTCGACCGAGGTGGTGGGCAGCAGGCGGCCCTGGCCGACGTCGTCCGGCCCGTTGACCGAGACCGAGGGCAGCTGCCCCCAGAAGCGGCCGCCCTTGACCGCGCCGCCCATCACGAAGTGGTGGCTGCCCCAGCCGTGGTCGGAGCCGTCGCCATTGCTGCTGAGCGTGCGGCCGAAGTCGGAGGCGGTGAAGGTGGTGACGGCATCGGCCACGCCCAGCTCCACCGTGGCGTCATGGAAGGCCCCCAGGGCGTCGTTGACCGCCGTCAGCAGGCCCGGGTGCTGATTGGGCAGGAAGTCGTGCAGGTCGAAGCCGCCCATGGAGACGAAGAAGACCTGGCGCTTCACACCCAGGCTGGCGCGCGAGCCGATCAGCTTGGCCACGATCTGCAGCTGCTGGGCCAGGTTGTTGGCCGGATCGAAGACGGTGGTCAGCGGCGGCAGATTGGTCAGCGCGCTGGAGACGATGGTCTGCGCCGAGATGGAGCGTGATACCACCCGGTTGAGTTCCTGCTCCATCCAGTGCGAGCGCTGCGCGGTGATGAGGCTGCGCAGGGCGTCCGCGCATTGCTGGGAGCCGTACAGCGGCTTGGTCACGGCGTTGACGGCCACGGCGCCATTGGTGGCCACCTGGTACTGCACCGCCTGCTGGCCGGCCATGAAGACGGCATTGCCCGAGGCATTGATGCAGGTGAAGGTGGTGTTGCCGTTGCTGCCGAGGAAGCGGTCGCCCATGCGGCCGCCCCAGCCGGTCACGGCGCCCTCGGGGCTGGAGGCCTGCCAGACGCTCTGCTGGTCGTTGTGGGAGAAGAGCTTGGGCGGCAGCGGCACGCTCTGGGCCTTGTACTGGGCCAGGGTGGTGGGCTGGATCAGGGTGCCCACATTGAGCTGCACGCCCAGGCGGCCGGCATCGAACAGGGTCTTGAGCCGGCCCAGCTGCGGCGCCAGGGCCATCTGGCGGCCGTCGGGCAGGGCCACGCGCGGGGTCAGCGCGGTGGCGGCCAGCTGGTCGCGCGGGGTGGCGATGCTGCCGCGGATGGTGGCGTAGGCGCTGTAGCTGGCGCTGTCATAGGGCACCAGGGTGTTGCCGTAGTCGTTGCCGCCGTAGAGGAAGACGCAGACCAGGGCCTTGTAGTCGTTGCCAGCGGACTGCGCCGCGGCCTCGCCCATGGCGGCCAGGTTGAGCGCGAAGGGGGCGGCGGTGCCGGCCAGGCCCAGGGCCGAGGCCCGGCGCAGGAATTCGCGGCGTTGCAGCTGGGGCAGCTTGTTGATGTGCATGGCGTCGCTCCTCACTTCTGGATCAGGTACTCGGGGCAGGCCATCAGCATCAGCACCGTGGCTCGCACGCGGTTGAGGCGCCCGGCATCGTTGGCCACATTGCTGGCGGCGATGGCGCCGATGGCGTTGGCGATGAGCGCCTGGGTGTTGCCGCTGATGGTGTCTCCGCCCAGCAGCAGGGCCAGCTGGGCCACGAGCTTGGGCGGGTCAAGCGCCAGGGCGTCGAAGGCGGTGTAGACGGGCTTGAGCTCGCCGATGCCGTTGGCGATCACGCTCTGCATGAAGTTGAGGTAGCCCGCCACCGTGCTCTCATTGAGCAGCTGGAACTCGGGCGCGGTGACCTTGTTGTCCCCCAGCACGGAGTTGGGCGGCACATAGCCGGGGCGGAAGAAGTTGAAGACCGAGGGGCTGCGCAGCGGGCTCTGGCCCAGGCGGTTGGCCGGGTTGCTGAGGTCGCCGATGTTCCACAGCTCCGTGGGTGAGGTCAGCCCGGCCAGGCGGGCCCACTGCACGAAGCGCTGCACGGGCTCGCGCAGCTTGCCGACGTCCGGGCCGCCGGCGGGCGAGCGGGCCTCGCTGTCCAGCAGGATGGCCTTGAGCACGGCCTTCATGTCACCGCGCTGGCCCTGGCCGTTGTTGTTGAAGACGGTGGCCACGCGCTGCACATAGGCCGGGCTCGGGTTGGAGCAGACCAGGCGCTGGATCAGCTGGCGCGAGATGAAGGGCGCGGTGTTGGCATGGTTGGCCAGGGTGTCCAGCACGATCTTCAGCGCCGCCGGGCCGTCGGCGGTCTCGGGAATGCTGACGTTGAGCACCCGCTTCGGGCCGGTCGAGAAGCGGGTCGCGATGTTGACCATGGGCTTGCGCATGAAGCTGGGGTCGTCGGCATTGGCGCCGTCGAATTCCCAGCCGGTCAGCACCTTGGCCAGCTCGGTGATCTCGGCCTGCCCGTAGGTCTCCATGGGCTTGCCGCCGTTGAGCTTGAGGCTGCCGTCGAGGTTGAGCTGGTACAGGCCGATGCTGAAGAGCTGCATCACCTCGCGGGCGTAGTTCTCGTCGGGCACGCGGCCGGTCTTGGTGTTCTCCTTCTGGTTGCCGCGCATGTTCAGGTAGACGCCCATGGCATTGGAGAGCGTCACCCCCTCCAGCAGCTCCCGGTAGCTGGTGAAGGCCTTGGCCTCCAGCATGTCCAGGTAGCTCGCGACGGCCATGCCGCGCCAGGCCACGGGGATGCCGGCCATGGAGACGACAAAGATCTCGCTGAGGGCCAGCACCACGCGCTGGCGCAGGGCGTCGGGCGAGCTGATCAGCTTGCGCCAGATGGTGTTGTCCACGCCGCGGAAGTCATTGCGGAAGTCCACGCCGCCGTAGCCCTTGGCGATCATCCAGTCGAAGTGGCTCTGGCTGAGGGGCTTGGCGAACTCGGCGTCCAGCCAGGCGGCGTAGCCCTGGGCCTTGACGGTGGCGATGGCCTCGGGCGTGGCATTGAAGCCCGCCTGCGTCAGGAAGCGGGCGGCGCTGGCGTCGGTGGGCTGCGCGGGCGGGGGCGCGGGGACGGGCGTCGGGACCGGCGTGGGGGTGGGCGTCGGGGTCGGGCTGGGCGAGGGGGACGCGCTGTCCCCACCACCGCCACCGCAGGCTGCCAGCGGCAGGGCGGCGGCCAGGGCCGCCACGCTGGGCCAGGCAGCGGGCCTGGGCTCGGCGGCGGGCGGTGCCTCGATGGCGGCAGCATCAGCAGTGGGGCGGAGGGCGGGCTCGGCGTCGGCGAGGTCGGTGGCGCTCATGGCAGGCTCCAGGCAGCGTGAGGAAAAACGGAATCCGCGCAGCCTAGGGCATCAGACTGTCCGCAATGCGAATTGCCACAGCAATGTCGCAAGCATTCGTTAACGACGCAGCCGTACGTAAACCCGTCAGTTGCCAACGCTGACAAGCACTTGCGTGGCTGACCGCCGCTTGCGTCTTGACGCATCTTTACCTTGTGCGGCCGCCCTTCCATCCCAAATGCAGATCAATGCATACCGCCCCTTCCCGACCCTGTGCCCAGAAATTCGGATAGGCTCGGCGGCGACGCCATCGCCGGCCCGTCGAGGTCCGCCAGAGACCGCTGCGATAAGCTATCCAGATCATGACCCGTGTCCCCGTCCAAGCCTCTCTATTCACCTGGGCACGCCAGCGCGCCCGGCTGGATGAGGCTGTGCTGGCGGCGCGTTTTCCGCACCTTGCGGCATGGGAGGCGGGCGAGTTGCAACCCACGCTGCGCCAACTGGAGCAGTACGCCCAGGCCACCCATGCGCCGCTGGGCTATTTCTTCCTGCCTGCGCCTCCTCAAGAGGCCGTCCCCATCCCGGACTTTCGGACCATGGGTCTCGGCATGCCACGACTGAGCGCCGACCTGCTGGACGTCATCTACACCTGCCAGGCACGGCAGACCTGGTATCGGGATGAGGCCCTGGTCAATGGCGAAGCACCGCTGTCCTACGTCGGCAGCGTGACGATGGCCACGCCGCCGGCGGATGCGGCGGAATCGATTCGCCAACAGCTTGGCTTCAGCGTGCAAGCGCGGCACGAGTGCTCCACGTGGACCGAGGCCCTGCGGCTGTTCATCGCGCAGGCCGAGCAGGCAGGCGTGATGGTGATGGTCAGCGGTGTGGTGATGAACAACAACAAGCGCCACCTGGACCCGCAGGAATTCCGCGGGTTCGCACTGGCCGACAGCATCGCACCGCTGGTTTTCATCAATGGCGCCGACAGCAAGGCAGCACAGATGTTCACGCTGGCTCTTGAGCTGGCGCACGTGTGGCTGGGGCAAACGGCACTGTCTGATGCGGCGCTGCCTGAAACCTCCGACCACGCCACCGAGATTTGGTGCAATCGCGTGGCGGCCGAACTGCTGGTGCCGCAAGCGGAGTTCCGCGCCGCGCTGCTGCGCGACGAAGCGTTGGACCTGGCGCTGCAGCGTCTGGCTCGGCATTTCAAGGTGAGCTCGCTGGTGTTGCTGCGTCGCATGCTCGACGTGGACTGGCTGGACCGGGAGACGTTCCGGGGTGCCTACCGCGCCGAAGTGGCCCGTTTGAACGCCATGGTTGCACGCAATGCCGGCGGTGGTGACTTCTACCGCACCACCGTGGCCCGGGTCAGCAAGCGGTTTGCCCAGACGCTGGTGGCCAGCACGCTGGAAGGTCGCACGTTGTACCGCGATGCCTTCCGCATGCTGGGTATCGCCAAGCCAGGCACTTTCAACGAGCTGGGCCGGACTCTGGGATTCCCGACCTGATGGCCTACCTGCTCGACGCCAACGTCTTCATCCAGGCCAAGAACCTGCAATATGGCTTCGACTTCTGCCCTGGTTTCTGGGACTGGCTGGCGCAGTACGCAGCATCCGTCAAGTGGGCGACGAGCTGAGTGCCGGCGGTGATGAACTGGCAGCTTGGGCCAATGCCCAGGACGATGGCTTCTTCCCATCGCCTGACGCCGCCGTCCTGGCCGCCGCGCAAAGGCTCAGTGCCTGGGTGCTGCAGCAAGGGTGGGAGCCAGCCGCTGTGAACACCTTCATGCAGGTGGCAGATTTCTGGCTTGTAGCGGCCGCCCTGGCTGGACATCACACGCTGGTGACGCACGAAGTTGCGTCGCCATCGCTCAGGAAGATCAAGATACCCAACGCGTGCATCGGCCTGGGCGTGGACTTCCTGTCACCGTACCAGATGCTGCGCAAGGAGCAGGCGCGATTCATCCTGAGGCCGCCCCCTGCCGAGAGCTGAGCGCCGGCGGCAGCCACCGGCACGCAAGGGCGAGGCCCATACGCGAGGCTCAGCGCAAGGACACCTATGTCGGTGCCGACACAAGCCGCGACGTTCGATCGTCTCCTGGCCTGTGGATGCGGGCCTTACTCCAGCAGGAGACCCTGCCTGGAGGGCCGGTTCTCTTGACGGCGCAACGCCGGCGTCTGCCGCCCAGCCTCAGACCAGCGGCACGCCGGTCTTGCTCTGCACGAACTCGCGCGTCACGCCCTCGGCCAGCTCGACGAGCTTCAGGCCCTCGGGCGTCACGTCCATCACGGCCAGGTCGGTGATGATGCGGTTGACCACGCCCTTGCCGGTCAGCGGCAGGGTGCACTGGGGCAGGATCTTCATGTCCTCGGTGCCGTCCTTCTTGCGGGCCACGTGCTCCATCAGCACGATCACGCGCTTGACGCCGGCCACCAGGTCCATGGCGCCGCCCATGCCCTTGACCATCTTGCCGGGGATCATCCAGTTGGCCAGGTCGCCCTGGGCCGTCACCTGCATGGCGCCCAGGATGGACAGGTTGATCTTGCCGCCGCGGATCATCGCGAAGGAGTCATGGCTGCCGAAGATGGACGAGCCGGGGATGGTGGTGACGGTCTGCTTGCCGGCATTGATCAGGTCGGCGTCGACCTCGTCCTCCGTCGGGAAGGGGCCGATGCCCAGCATGCCGTTCTCGCTCTGCAGCCAGACGTCCATGTGCGCGGGCACGTGGTTGGCCACCAGGGTCGGGATGCCGATGCCGAGGTTCACGTAGAAGCCGTCTTGCAGTTCCTGGGCAGCGCGGGCTGCCATTTGGTCTTGGGTCCAGGCCATGGTCGTCTCCTCAGGCGGTACGGGTCGTGCGCTTCTCGATGCGCTTCTCGGGATTCGGGTTGTGCACGATGCGGTGCACATAGATGCCCGGCAGGTGGATGGCGTCCGGATCGAGCTCGCCGATCTCCACGACCTGCTCCACCTCCACCACGGTGATCTTGCCGGCCATGGCGGCGGCCGGATTGAAGTTGCGGGCGGTGCGGCGGAACACGAGGTTGCCGCTCTTGTCGGCGATGTGGGCCTTCACCAGCGAGACCTCGGGCGTCAGGGCCCGCTCCATCACATAGGTCTGGCCGTCGAACTCGCGCAGCTCCTTGCCCTCGGCCACGATGGTGCCCACGCCGGTGCGGGTGAAGAAGGCGGGGATGCCGGCGCCACCGGCGCGCAGCTTCTCGGCCAGGGTGCCTTGCGGCGTGAACTCCAGCTCCAGCTCGCCGGCCAGGTACTGGCGCTCGAACTCCTTGTTCTCGCCCACGTAGCTGGAGATCATCTTCTTGATCTGGCGCGTTTCCAGCAGCTGGCCCAGGCCGAAGCCGTCCACGCCGGCGTTGTTGGAGATGACGGTGAGGTTCTTGACGCCGCTGTCACGCAGGGCGGCGATCAGGGCTTCGGGAATGCCGCACAGACCGAAACCGCCCACGGCCAGCAACTGGCCGTCCTTGACGATGCCGTCCAGGGCCGCGGCGGCGCTGGGGTAAAGCTTGTTCATCGGGATCTCCTGGTGGAAAGGCGTGCCGCAGTCCGCGGCCTCAGCGCCGAAGGGTACTACGTATGCCTTTACGTAGTCGTTACGTAGAATTGACTATCGCCCCCCCCCAAGGAAACCCCATGAACGCTGATGCGCTGCAAGCCGCCATTCCAGAGATCTTCGCGCCGTGGATCGCGCAGATGGGCCTGGAGGTGCAGACCAGCGAGCCCGGTCTCGTGAGCTTGCGCCTGCCCATCAAGCCGGACTTCGTGCACGTGGGGGGCGTCATGTGCGGTCAGACCGCCATGGCCGCGGCCGACACCGCCATGGTGCTGGCCATGATGAGCCAGCTGGGCGCCTTCAAGCCCATGACCACGGTACAGCTGCAGACCAGCTTCCTGCGCCCCCTGAGCGGCAGCCATGCCACGGTGCAGGCCCGGGTGCTGCGCAGCGGCAAGAGCCTGGCCTTCGGCAGCATCGACATCCTGGACGAGCAGGGCCGCCTGGCCGTGCAGGCCACCACCACCTACGCCCTGCTCTGACGCGCCGGCCATGACGCTGGACTACCGCATCGCCTTCCACCAGGCGCCCGTGGGCCTGATGCTGTCGGAGCGGCGGCTCATCCGCGACTGCAACGAGCAGGCCCTGGCCATCTTCGGCGCCACGCGCGAGCAGCTGATCGGCCAGAGCTTCGCCCTGCTCTACCCCAGCCCGGACGAGTTCGAGCGCATGGGCGAGCGCATCGCCGCCAGCCTGGACGCCCGCGGCTACTACGCCGACGACCGGGTGATGAAACGCGTGGGCGGCGCCAGCGTCGGCGAGCTCTTCTGGTGCCACGTCGCCGGCCGGGCCCTGCGGCCCGAAGAGCCCCATGCCCAGGGCATCTGGAGCTTCGAGGACCTCTCGGCCCGCCGCCGCATCACGGGCGACCTGACCCCGCGCGAGCGCGAGATCGCCGCCCTGCTCATCGAGGGGCTGACCAGCAAGCTGATCGGCAAGCGCCTGGACATCAGCCCCCGCACGGTGGACGTCTACCGCGCCCGGCTGATGAAGAAGTACCAGGCCGCCACCACCCCGGAGCTGGTGCACAAGCTGCTGCAGGGCTGAGGCGGGCGGCCTCACTCGCTGTCGTCACGCACGTAGGCCACGCGCAGGGCGTTGCTGAGCTGGTCCACCAGCTGCGCCCAGTCGGCGTTGGCCGAGAGCTCCTCGCGCAGGAGCCGGGCCTGGGCGGGCGTCCAGAACGGCGCCTCGTCGATGCGCAGGGCCGGGTCCAGGGGCGAGTGCTGCCAGATGAAATGCCGGATCTCCTCCGGATGATCCGGCAGGCCCAGCTGGGCGAACAGGTCCGAGAAGCGGTGGTTCATCAGGTTCATGGGCGAGGTCTCCGTGTGCGCTGCAGTGGCAGGCCTGCCGCCTGAAAAGCCGGGCCTTCCGCGGCGACGGCGCTGCCCGGAGGGGGTGGGGCACACGGCGTGCCTGGCTCCAGGCCCCGCCCGGCCGGCCGCCGCTCAGGCCTGCGGTCGCACCAGCTGGCGCAGCACCCGCAGCAGCTCCTGGGGCATCACCGGCTTGGCCAGGTGGCGCTGGAAGCCGGCGGCCAGCGCGCGCAGGCGGTCCTCGGGCTGGGCCATGCCGGTAAGGGCCACCGCGGGCAGGCGCCGGGCCAGCGGCGTGTCCCGCTGCGCCTCCAGGCTGCGGATGCTGCGGGCCACGGCATGGCCGTCCTCCTGGCCCAGCACGATGTCGCAGATCAGCGCATCGGGCCAGTGCGCGCTGTCGCGGGCGCTCAGGCGCTGCAGGGCCTCCGGCCCGCTGCCCACCGCCTCCACCTGGGCGCCCTCGCCTTCCAGCAACGCCGCCAGCGAGGCCAGGGCGTCCTCGTCGTCGTCGATGCACATCAGGCGCATGCCTTGCAGGCCCGGCCCGGCGCCCAGGACCAGGGAGGCCTCGGGCGTCGACGGCTCCGCGGTCGCCGCCACCCGGGGGCGCGCCGCGTCTGCCGCCAGCACCGGCAGCGCGAAGGCCACCTGCACGCTGAGGTCGGACGGCGAGTCGCGCTGCAGCAGCAGGCGCCCGCCGGCCTCGTCCACCAGGGTGCGCAGCTCCAGGGTGTCCGGCGCCTCGTGAGACTCGGGCCGGCCATGGCTGGTCAGCGCCAGCCGGCTGCTGAGGGCCTCGCGCGAAAGGCGGGCCTCCATGCGCCCGCCCGCCGCGGCCTGCAGGGCCAGCTCGCAGACCAGCTGCACGATGCGCGCCATCTGGCTGGCATCGCCCATCACGCGGGCCACGCTCATGTCGATGCTGGTGAAGAGCTCCGTGCGCTGGGCGTCGAGCTGACCGTGCAGGCTGTCCAGCGCCAGGATCAGCAGCCCCGCCAGATTCACCGGATGCTGGCTCAGCCGCCGAGCCAGGGTCTGCGCCTGCTCCTCCTGGCGCTGCAGGGTCCACAGCTGGGCGTAGAGCCCGCCGCGCTCCAGCAAAGCGGCATGGCGGCCCTGCTCGACGATGCGGCCACGGTCCATCACCACGATCTGGTCGGCGTCCACGACGGTGGACAGGCGGTGGGCGATGATCAGCGCCGTGCGCTGCCGGGCCGCCTGGTCCAGTGCGGCCTGGATGGCGCGCTCGGAGCGGGTGTCCAGGGCCGAGGTGGCCTCGTCCAGCACCATGATGGGCGGGTTCTTCAGCAGCGCACGGGCGATGGCGATGCGCTGGCGCTCCCCGCCCGAGAGCCGCGCCCCGCGCTCGCCCACCACCGTCTCGTAGCCCTCGGGCAGGAGCTGGATGAAGGCGTCCGCCTGCGCCGCACGGGCGGCGGCCTCCACCTCCGCGCGGCTGGCCTCGGGCCGGCCGTAGGCGATGTTGTAGGCGATGCTGTCATTGAAGAGCAGCGGCTCCTGCGGCACCAGGCCGATGGCGTCGCGCAGGCTCTGCAGCGTCACCTCCTGCAGGCCCTGCCCGCCAATGCTGATGCGGCCCGCGTCCGGCTCGTACAGGCGCATCAGCAGCCGTGCCAGCGTGGACTTGCCGGAACCGCTGCTGCCGACCACGGCGAAGCGCTGGCCGTGCGGGATCTCCAGCGAAAGCTCATGCACCACCTGGCGCTGCGGCTCGTAGCCGAAGTCGACGTGCTCGAAGCGCAGCGTGGTGTCCTGCAGGCGCAGCGGGCGGGCCTGCGGGCTGTCGCGGATCTCGACCTCCTGGCGCAGCAGGGCGAAGAGCTGTTCGGCATTGAGCAGGGCGTCCCGCGTCTCGCGGAAGACGAAGCCCAGGGTATTGAGCGGCAGGAAGACCTGGATCAGATAGGCGTTGACGAGGACCAGGTCCCCGATGCTCATGCGCCCGGCCAGGGTGTCGCGCCCCGCCAGCAGCATGGCCGCGCCCACGCCCAGGGCGATCACCGCGCCCTGCCCCAGGTGCAGGGCGGTGAGGCGCCGCTGGCTGCGCACCGCGCCATCCACCCACTGCGTGAGCACCTGCCGGTAGCGCGCGCGCTCGCCGGCCTCGCGCCCATGCGCGCGGACGGCCTCGTGGTTCAGCAGGGTGTCCACCAGCAGGTCGTGGGCGCGGCTGTCATGGCGGTTCATCTCGCGCTGGCTTTCGACGCGGGCCCGGGTCTTCCAGGTCGTCCAGCTCACATAGCCCATCAGCGTGGCGACGATGACCAGCAGGTAGCGGCTGCCGTAGTTGAAGCCCAGCACGCCCAGCACCGCCAGGAACTCGACCGCCGTCGGCAGCACGGTGAAGAGCCCCGCGCCCAGCAGATAGCCCAGGCCGTCGGTGCCGCGCTCCACCTCCCGCAGCAGGCTGCCCGTCTGGCGCCGCGCATGGAAGCGCGGGCTCAGGGCCAGCAGGTGGGCGAAGACGCGCTCGGCATAGTCCCCCAGCACCTGCTTGCCCACGCGGGCGAAGACCAGGTCGCGCAGCTCGGTGAACAGGGTGGAGGCATAGCGCAGCAGCGCGTAGGCCAGCAGCAGCCAGGCCGGCAGGGCCAGCGCGCCCGCAGGCGTGAAGCCCGGCGTCAGCGCGTCCACCACCGCCTTCAGCAGACCCGGCACCCCCACCGCGGCGAGCCGGGACAGCAGCAGCAGGGCCAGCGCCAGCAGCACGCGCCCGCGCCAGGGCCGCAGCACGCGCCAGAGCTCGGGCAGCATCCGGCGGGCCAGGGGGTGGGCGGGGTGCGCATCCATCGGCGCGCGGACGCAATCGACATGCCCGCGCCCGCGCGGCAAGAAGTGCAGAAAAATGCGCTGCGCATGTGTCGCCCATGTGTCGCCCATGTGTCGCCCATGTGTCGCCAGATGGGTCCGGGCACGGTGCTTGCTGCCTGGGCTCATCCCAGCCCAGGAGGACCCATGACCCAAGCCGCCGAGATCATGACGACGGATCCCATCACCATCGCCCCACGTGAGACCCTGCAGCGCGCCGCGCAGCTGATGGACGAGTTCAACGTCGGCGCCCTGCCGGTCTGCGAGAACGGGCAGCTGCTGGGCATCATCACCGACCGCGACATCGCCGTGCGCGCCGTGGCCGTGGGCCAGGACCCCACCGAGACCCGTGTGGGCGAGGTGATGAGCGACAAGGTCCACGCCTGCACCGGCGATTCCGACGTGGGCGAGGTGCTCACCGAGATGGCCCGGGTGCAGATCCGCCGCCTGATGGTGCTGGACCAGGCCCAGCGCCTGGTGGGCGTCATCTCGCTGGGCGACTTCGCGGTGCGGGACCCGGCCGGCGTGGAGGCCACGCTGCGTTCCATCTCGATGCCGGGCCGGCCGGAGCGGCCGGAGCGTGGACCGCAGGCCGCCCGCGCCGGTGAGCGGCCGGCGCAGGCAAGGCCTGACCCCGCCGTGAGCCTCCCCTGACCCGGCAAGAGAGGCTGCCAGGGAGGCTCGCTTGTGGCGGGCTCAGATCGCCGCGTGCCGGCCCTGCTGGGCCTTCCACTGCGCCTCGACGTAGCGCGCGTCCTCCTCGCTGCGGGGCTTGAGGCTCAGCAGAATGCCCCCCTCGCGCAGGCCGGACTCGTAGGCCTTGACGCGCTCCTCCGGAATGCTCCAGCCGATCAGCGCGCCCACCAGGCCGCCCGCCGTGCCGCCCAGGCCCGCGCCGGCCAGCGCGGCGGCCAGCGGCCCGGCGATCACCAGGCCGAGTCCGGGGATGGCCAGGGTGGTGCCGGCCGCGGCGATGGCGGCAGCGATGGCACCCAGCGCACCGCCGATGCTGGCTCCCACGCCCGTGCCCTCGGCCGCCTTGGTGCCGAGCTCGGTGGTCTGCCCGCCCGCGGTGGTGAAGTGGCGGTGGCGTGTCTCGTCGGACATCAGCACGCTGACGTCTTCACGGCGGTAGCCGTGGTCCATGACCTGCTGGTAGGCGCGCTCGGCGCTCTCGCGGTCGGGGAACAGCGCGGTGACATGAGGAAGGGTGGGGTCTGCCATGGTGCGTATCTCCTTGGATGCGAGCCCGAAGGCCCGGCGGGGGTGTGCGACCCGCGCGATCAACGGGCGGGACCGTTCCCCTCCCGGCAAGCGCCGGGCCCAGCAGGAGGCCCCGGCGCAGGCCGCCACCCATGCCAGGCCGCCCCCGGCATCCCGGCATGGCGATTGCCTGCATGGCGCCACCCTGTCCCCGGAGGCCCTATGCCCACACCGCAATCCGTATCCAGTCGCACCGCTCGCAAGTCCGGCCGCCCGGCCTCGAAGGCGCGCAACGAGCTGCTCACCGAGCTGAAGGACGACCACCAGCGCGTCAAGAAGGCCTACAGCAAGTACCGCCGGCTGGATGCCCAGGAAGACGCCGAGACCCGCCAGGAACTGGTGCAGCTGATTCTTGACGAGCTGAGCGTGCATGCCCGGCTCGAGGAAGAGCTGCTCTATCCCGCCGCGAAGGAGGAGCTGGCCGACTGCAGCCAGATCGACGAGGCCGAGGTGGAGCACGAGATGCTGCACCTCCTGATCGGCCAGCTGCGCGAGCTCGACCCCGAGGACGAGGCCCAGGAGGCCCAGCAGCAGGCGCGCTTCACCGTGCTGTGCGAGTACACCCTGCACCATGTGAAGGAGGAAGAGCGCGACATGTTCCCTCAGCTCATGAAGGCCAAGCTGGACTGGCTGGGGCTGGCACGGGATTTCAAGGCGCGGCGCGCCGAACTCAAGGGCGAGTCGCCGGACCAGGGAGACCCGCGGGGCGCGCGGGGTCGCCAGGCCGGGGACGGCACCGGTGATGACGAGGAGGCCATGGCCTCGTCCGGCGAGGCCTAGAACGAGGCAGCAGGCGCCGAGGCACCTGCTGCCGAGGGCTCGCCGCCCGACGAAAGATGCCCGGGCAGCCCGCGCGGGGCGGCCTGGGCGCTTCAATGCAGCTTCAAGGCCTCTCTTCAAGGCCCCGCCGGCTCAGCGGTTCAGCCGCCCCAGCAGCATGCCGAAGGCGGCGGCCAGGGCCACCGCAGTCACCGGGTGTTCGCGCACGGTGCAGCGCAGGCTTTCCGCCCATTCCTCGCCGTCCTCGCGCACGAGGTGGGCCTGGCGCCGCAGGGTGCCGCAGGTGGCGCTCACGCCATCCTGCAGGCGCTGCAGGCGCGGCGCGGCGACCTCGGCCAGCCGGTCGATGCCGGCATGCAGGCGTTCGACCCAGCGCTCCAGCGCCTCGGGGCCCTGGCGCTCGCCCCGATCGCCGGCCTCATGCCGGGATGGGCCCTGCCCTGTGCCGGGGCTGAGCAGATCCTCGCCCACCGACACGCTGCCGTGCGGCGCGCCGGCCGTGCCGGGGGGCGATGAAGCGGACGGTGAAGACGACGCGGAAGACGACGGCGCTGAAGACGGGAAACTCGACGTGGACGATGCCATGGGTCACCTCCTGTGAAATTGCAGTGCAGGGAGCCACGGGCACTGGGCCCGCGGCCGACGGGGTGAGGCCCGGGGGCAAATGGCGTGCCGCCTCGGCACCGGGGCTTGGCGCGCGCCGCCAGCCTCTGGCGCAGGGCGCCTGAAGGACCCCGCCAGCCCTGCCCCTCAGGCATCGCGCTTGCCTGCAGTGCCCCATGCAAAGCTACCGACAGCGCTTCCCTCAGCCACCCGCCGGCGCAGCGGGCTTCGATTACCTCATCGTCGGGGCCGGCTTCGCGGGCAGCGTGATGGCGGAGCGGCTGGCCAGCCAGGCCGGCCAGCGCGTGCTGGTGGTGGACCGCCGGCCGCATGCGGGCGGCAATGCCTGGGACCACTACAACGCCGACGGCCTGCTGGTCCATCCCTACGGACCGCACATCTTCCACACCAACTCGGCCGAGGTCTTCGCCTACCTCTCGCAGTTCACCCGGTGGCGCCCCTACCAGCACCGCGTGCTGGCCAGCGTGGACGGCCAGCTGCTGCCCATGCCCATCAACCTGGACACCATCAACCGGCTCTACGGTCTGCAGCTCAGCAGCGAGGAGGTCGAGGCCTTCTTCCAGCAGCGGGCCGAGGCGGTGCCGGCGGTGCGGACCTCCGAGGACGTGGTGGTCTCGCGCATCGGCCGCGAGCTCTACAACAAGTTCTTCCGTGGCTACACCCGCAAGCAGTGGGACCTGGACCCCTCGGAGCTTGATGCCAGCGTCACCGCCCGCGTGCCCGTGCGCTGCAACCGAGACGGCCGCTACTTCACTGACACCTACCAGGCCATGCCCCTGCACGGCTATGCGCGGCTCTTCGACTGCCTGCTGGCGCATCCCAACATCCGGCTGATGCTCAACACCGACTACCGCGACATCGTCCACTGCGTGCCCTGGCGCCACATGATCTACACCGGGCCCATCGACACGTTCTTCGATCAGTGCTTCGGCGCCCTGCCCTACCGCAGCCTGCGCTTCGAGCACCAGACCCTGCCCCTGCCCGCCGGGCGCGAGCACCTGCAGCCCTGTGCCACGCTGAACTATCCGAACGACTACGCCTACACCCGCGTCACCGAGTTCAAGCACCTCACCGGCCAGCTGCATCCCGCCACGGCCGTGGTCTACGAGTACCCGCAGGCCCAGGGCGATCCCTACTACCCGGTGCCCCGGGCCGAGAACACCGCCCTGTACCGGCGCTACGAGGCCGAGGCCGCGCAGCTGAAGGACGTCACCTTCATCGGCCGGCTGGCCACCTACAAGTACTACAACATGGACCAGGTGGTGGCTCAGGCGCTGAGCCAGTTCAAGCAGCTGCAGCGGCCCGGAACGCCATGAAGCGCCGCCAACACCGGCAACAGGCGGCCCGGCGGCCCGCGCCGGCAGGCGCGCCCCGCCCCGCGGCGCAGGCAAGCGTCGAGTCCCTCTCCGCGGCCGGCGAGGAAGACCCGGGCGCCGCGGTGGACACCCTGGTCAGCCCCGGGGCCCCGGTGCCGGGGGCGGGGCAGATGGTGGTACAGATGCCGGGGCAGATGGCGGTACAGACGGCGGTACAGACGGCGGGACAGACGGCGGGACAGAAGGCGGAGCAAGGGCCGGAGCAGGGGGCGCCCCCGCCGCCCGGCGAAGCACCCCCGCGCGGCTGAACTCGGCGCCATACAGGAAGATGAGCGCGGCGTAGTACACCCACAGCAGCAGCACCACCAGGGAGCCCGCGGCGCCGAAGGGCGAGGCCAGGCCGCTGTGCGCGATGTACAGCGCGATCAGGGACTTGCCCAGCGAGAACAGCAGGGCCGCCAGCGCCGCGCCGCCCAGCACATCGCGCCAGCGCAGCCGCACCTGCGGCACCCATTTGTAGATCATGCCGAACATGGCGCTCACCAGGAGCCAGCTGAGCCCGAAATCCAGGCCCCGGGCGAGCGGCAGCCACTGGCCCAGCCAGGGGTTCCAGCGCGCGCGCAGGGCCTCCAGCGCCGCGCTGGCCAGCAGCGAGACGATCAGCAGAAAGCCCAGGCTCAGCACCAGGCCCAGGGCCCGCAGCCGCGAGCGCAGGATCGCCCACAGCCCGCCGCGGCCTTCGTGCGAAAGGTGCCAGATGCGGTCCATCGCGTTCTGCAGCTCACCGAACACCGTGGTCGCGCCCACCAGCAGGCTCAGCACCCCCAGGGCCAGGCCCAGCAGCCCCGCCTCGGGCCGGTCCAGGCTGCTGAGCGTGGCGTCCAGCAGCCGCGCGATGTCGGCCCCGGCCAGGGCGCTGAACTGCTTGAGGATGGCGGCACGCGCGGCCTGCGCGCCGAAGACCAGGCCTGCCAGGGAGATCACGATCAGCAGCAGTGGCGTGATCGAGAACAGCGTGTAGAAGGACAGAGCCGCGCCCATGCTGGGGGCGTAGTCGTCCAGCCAGGCATTGGCGGCGCCGGCCAGGTCCCGCCACCCCGCGCGAGCCAGGCGAACGATCATGGCCGGCGCCCCTGGCGGCGGTCCCGCCCGATGGCACGAGGATTGCCAGAAACAGCCGCCTGGCCCCGTCGGGCCGTATAGGAGGGCATTTCATGGTCAATCTCATCGTGCTGCTCGTGATGGGCGGTCTGATCGGCTGGGTCGCCAGCCTGCTGATGCGTACGGACGGGCAGCAGGGCCTCCTGCTCAACGTCGTCGTGGGCATCGTGGGCGCCGCCATTGCCGGCATCTTCATCTCGCCCATCCTGGGCATTCCGACGATCAACCAGGGCGTCTTCAGCATCGGGGCGCTGGCGGTCTCGCTGCTGGGTGCCGTCATCCTGCTGGCCATCGTCAACCTGCTGCGTCGCGGGCGTGCCCGCTGAGGCTTCCTCGGCGGGTACAGGCTGCCGCGGCCCCGGGCCGCGGCGCTGCCGATAGGCCGTCATCATGGGCGTCACCGAGACGCCATGCAGCAGGATGGAGAGGGCCACGCTCAGCAGCGTGGCCGCGATCAGGGTCTCGGCCACCGGCCCGGCCAGGCCTTTCTCGAGGGCCAGGCTCAGGTAGAACAGCGAGCCCAGGCCGCGGATGCCGAACCAGGCGAGCAGGCGGCGCTGCCCCGGCAGCAGCTCCTTCTCCCGCAGCAGCGGCAGCACCGACAGCGGCCGCACCACCAGCACCAGCACCAGCGCGAAGGCCATCGTCCAGGCCGTGAGTCGCACGCTGTGCAGCGCCAGGCCCAGGGCCAGCACCGACACCGCCTCCACCAGGCGCTCCATGCGCGAGCCGAAGGCGTGAAAGCGCTCGGGCAGCGAGAAGCCGACATCGCCCGAGGTCTCACCCCGCAAGGCTTGCAGCAAGACCAGGCCGGTGCAGAAGACCACGAGAAAGGTGGAGGTGAACGTCAGCCGGGCGAGGCCACAGGCCAGGGCGACGGTGCCCGCGTAGAGCAGCTCGTCACGCAGCAGCAGCTCGCCCTGCAGCCAGCGCCGGCGCAGCAGCCGCCCCAGCAGCGTGCCCAGGCCCAGGCCCAGCAGGGCGCCGCCCGCCATGGGCCACAGCAGGTCCTCCAGCCACCAGCGCACGCTGCCCAGCGGACCGCCCACGCCCAGGGCATGCAGGCCCAGCAGGCCCAGGGCCAGCATCACGGCGGGAGACACGGTGCTGTCGTTGAGCGCCCCCTCGGCCGTCAGGGCCAGGCGCAGCGCGTCGCGGTCGCTCTCGGAGCGGACCTGCACCTCCGAGGCCAGCACCGGGTCCGTGGGCGCCAGGATGCAGGCCAGCAGCAGCGCGGCCGGCCAGGGCAGGCCCAGCAGGTACACGCCCGCGACACCGCCCAGCAGCATGGCCAGCACCACGCCGGGCCCCGCCATCAGCAGGGCCAGCTTCCAGGGATGCAGATGGGGCAGCACGCGCAGGCGCAGGCCCACGGCGAACAGCGACATCAGCAGGGCCAGCTCGGTGCCCAGGGCCAGGAGGGAGGCATGCCGGGTCCACAGGTCCACGGGTGGCGCCCCGAGGCCCAGGCCGGCCAGCCAGCCGGCCATCAGATAGACCACCGCCGCCGTCAGCGGCAGACGCCGCAGCAGGCGATGGCAGAGCGCCAGCGCCAGCAGCACCCCGCCGAAGAGCAGCAGCAGCTGGGTCAACATCGCGGCGCTCCGCCCCGGAAGTGCCACCAGACCGCCGCCATGGACCGGGCCCCCGCCTCAGCTGGCCAGCCACGCGGCCCCGGCGTGGTCCGGTCGATGCGGCCAGGCGGTCCCCAGGGGCGCGGACCGGTCCTGCGTCAGGGGCCAGGCCTGCACCGGCGGCAGGGCCTGCGCAGTGGCCCTGCCGATGCCGCGGTACCGCAGGCCGACCGCAGCCAGGCGCGCGCCGTCCAGCGCATTGCGCCCGTCCAGCACCAGGGTGCCGCGCAGCCGGTCGCGCAGGGCCTCGGCCGGCAGCTCGGCGAACTGCGGCCAGTCGGTGACCAGCACCAGCACATCGGCCTGCTGCAGCGCCTCCAGGGCGGAGCCCGCCAGATGCAGGCCGGGCCGCTCGCCCAGGGCCTCGCGGGCGGCCGGGCCGGCCATGGGATCGTAGGCCTGCACCTGCGCGCCGCGTGCGAGCAGGGCCCGCACCAGGGCCAGGGCGGGCGAGTCCCGCACGTCGTCGGTCTGCGGCTTGAAGGCCAGGCCCCAGACGGCGATGCGGCGGCCGTCCAGCAGCTCGCCCAGCGCCTCGCAGACCCGCGTCTCCAGCAGGCCGACCATGCGCTCGTTGCTCGCCGCGATGGCATCCAGCATGGGCGTGGCCTGACCCAGGGCCGCGGCGCTGTGGCGCAGCGCGCGCAGATCCTTGGGCAGGCAGGAGCCGCCGAAGCCGCAGCCGGCGCGCAGGAACTGAGCGCCGATGCGCGGATCGCGCCCCAGCCCCTCGCGCACCTGCTCGATGTCCGCCCCCAGGCCTTCGGCCAGCAGGGCCAGCTCGTTCATCAGGCTCAGGCGCGCGGCCAGCATGACATTGGCCGCGTACTTGCACAGCTCGGCGCTGCGCAGGTCCATGGCCAGGAAGGGGCGGCGGTCGGACAGCAGGGGCGCATGCAGCGCGCGCAGGGCCTCGAGCAGGCCGGCATCGTCGCTGCCGGCCACCACCCGTTCGGGCCGCAGGAAGTCCTGCACGGCCAGGCCTTCACGCAGGAACTCGGGATTGGAGGCGATGCCCAGCGGCCAGGACTCCCCGCGCAACGCCAGCTGCTCGCGGATGCGCTGGCGCACCCGCTCGCCCGTGCCCACGGGCACCGTGCTCTTCATCACCACCTGGCGCGGCCCCGGCATGTGGCGGCCGATGGCATCGGCCACCTGCATCACCTGCGCCAGCTCGGCCGCGCCATCCGCCGCGGTGGGGGTGCCGACCGCGATGAACAGCAGCTCGCCGTGCGCCACCGCCTCCTCGGCCGAGCTGCTGAAGCGCAGGCGCCCGGCGCGCATCTGCTCCTGCACGAGTTCGCCCAGCATCGGTTCGTGAAAGGGCAGGCCGCCACGGCGCAGCTGGCGCACGCGCTCGGGCTGGCTGTCCACGCAGACCAGCTCGTGGCCCAGCCAGGCCAGGCAGGCGGCGGTGACCAGCCCCACATACCCGGCCCCGAACACGGCCAGGCGCCGCGGCGCGGTCCGATCCGGCGGCCTGACCTGCGGGCACTGCTCCAGGTCATGCTTCGGGCCCTGCATCGGGCCCTGCATCGGGCCATTCATCAGCTCCTCCATCGGCACTCCTGGCTGCGGGACGATGCCCCGCGGCGGCAGACCGCATGCCCGGCCCCCCCGCTTGCCTCGACGGCGCCCCCTGGTCTTGCGCGCCCCGCCTCCCATGACGATCACCAGCCAGCACCGCGCCCAGGACAAGCTTGCGGCAGAAATTGCGCAGCGCCTGCAGCCGGAGCCGGCCGACCTCTTCCTGCTCAAGCCGCGCCATTCGGCCTTTCTGGGCACGCCGCTGGACCTTGTGCTGAAGGAGATGGGCGCGCAGCGCCTCGTGCTGGTGGGACTGTCCACCGACTTCTGCATCCAGTTCACCGCGATGGACGCCTTCCTGCGGGGCTATGGGCTGCACATTCCCGGCGATTGCACCGCCACCCTGGACCCGCGTCACCAGCGCGCCTCGCTGGCCTATATGCGCTGCGTGCTGAAGGCGGGCACGCGCCGCTGCGGCGCCTGAGCGCGCGCCCTTGGCATCGCGATTGCCAAGCTTCGCCGCCTTCACTGACGGAACTGCGCATGATCACCCTGGGACTGAACGCCTGCTTCCACGATCCCGCCGCCGCCCTGATGCGCGATGGCCAGCTCATCGCCGCGGCCGAGGAGGAGCGCTTCACCCGGATCAAGCACGGCAAGCGCCCCCTGCCCTTCACCGCCTGGGAGCTGCCCTGGCATGCCGTCGACTACTGCCTGGCAGAGGCCGGCATCACGCTGGCCGAGGTCGACCATGTGGCCTACAGCTTCAATCCGCAGCTCTTCATCGATGACCGCGCGCGTGACGGCGGCCTGCGCCTGCCGCTCGAGCCCTCCGCCGAGGACAAGGGCGCCTGGGAGAGCCCCTGGGACCCGCTCTTCGCCAGCTATGTGAGCTGCGCGCCGCGCCTGCTGGTGGACGGCGTGCCGCACCATCTGCGGGCGCGCTTCGCGGGCGTGCGGCATGAGCAGGCGCCCTACGAGTGGCACTTCGTCGCCCACCATCTTTGCCACCAGGCCAGCGCCTTCCTGGCCTCGCCCTTCGAGCGCTGCGCCGTGATGACCCTGGACGGCCGCGGCGAGCGCTCCACCACCACCTACGGCCGCTACCACGACGAGCGCTACAGCACGCTGGGCGAGGTGTTGATGCCGCATTCGCTGGGCCTGCTCTACGAGTCCGTGACCGCCCACCTCGGCTTTCTGCACTCCAGCGACGAATACAAGGTCATGGCCCTGGCCGCGCTGGGCACGCCGCGCTATGCCGGCCTGCTGCGCGAGCATCTGCGCACCGGCGAGCAGGGCCAGTACGAGCTGACGCCGCTGGACATGGAGCGCGCCTTCGGCCCTGCCCGCGGTCCCGGCGGCCGGCTGGACGAGCGCCAGCTGGACCTCGCCGCCTCGCTGCAGGACCTGCTGGAGGAGACCGTGCTGCAGCTGGCCCGCTGGCTGCGCGAGGCCAGCGGCGAGCGCGACCTCGCCATGGCCGGTGGCGTGGCGCTCAACTGCGTGATGAACGCGCGGCTGCGCGACAGCGGGCTCTTCGACGCCGTCTGGGTCCAGCCCGCGGCCGGCGACGCCGGCACCGCCCTGGGTGCGGCGCTGTGGGTGGATGCCCGCGAGCGCCAGCTGGAGGACGGCGCGGACTCCTCCCTGGACCGCCTCTCCAGCACGTTGGCCTCGGCCTCCGCGCCGGTCTACCCGCTGGCGCCGCGGCGCTGGCAGATGGAGCATGTCTACTACGGTCCCGGCTTCGAGGACCAGGAGATCGAGGCCCTGCTGCAGTGGGCCCACCTGGACTACGAACCCCTGGACGACGTCGCCGAGCGCACGGCCGAGCTGCTGGCGGCGAACCGCGTCGTCGGCTGGTTTCAGGGCCGCATGGAGTTCGGCCCGCGGGCCCTGGGGGCGCGCTCCATCCTGGCCTCGCCCATCGACCCGGCCATGCAGGCCCGGCTCAACGAGCTGAAGGACCGCGAGGACTTCCGCCCCGTGGCCCCGGCCGTGCCGCTGGAGGACTTCGCCGACTGGTTCGAGCCCGCCGCGCTGGACGACAGGGGCTCGCCCTTCATGCTCTTTGTCCACCGCCTGCAGCCGGGTCGGCGCGAACGCATTCCCTCGGCCTGCCACACGGACCAGACCGCGCGGGTGCAGACCGTCAGCGGCGAGGGGCATCCGCTCTTCCACCGGCTGCTGAAGGCCTTCGAACGCCACAGCGGCGTGCCGGTGCTCATCAACACCTCCTTCAATGTGCGGGGCCAGCCCATCGTCTGCACGCCGCGCCATGCGCTGGAGGCTTTCTTCAGCACGCCGCTGGATGCCCTGGTGATCGGCCGCTTCCTGCTGCTCAAGCCCGAGCTGCGGCAGCTTGCGCAGGCCGGCAGCCGCCAGCCATGAGGGCCCGGCACGGGGTTTGCCCCTGGAGGGCCATGGGAGCCGCTGGCGGCGCCCGGAGACGCAAAGCCGATGAATCCATCGAAGCACACGGAACTCGCCGGCATCGGCGAGCCACAGCAAGCAGCGCACAGGCGGGACAAGCCCGCTGGCACCCGGTCGTCCCGCCAGCCCCTGGCCCCGGACGATCCCCGCAGCAGGCCGGCCACGCGCGGCCGCACGCGGCAGCGCCCGGCGGCGGAAGGGCCGCCCGCGGGGTCGCCGGACCGGGGCAAGACCTGACCCCCAGCGCCTTGCTTGAACGACCTCCCCATGGGCGCCTCCCGGCGCTCATTTGGCCCGGGCCGCCTCGGCCCGGGCCCTTTCTCTCCTCGGTTTCCACAGCGGCCTGTGGTGCCACTTCATGTCATGCGGCCCCGGCACGGGGCCAGGGAGACTAGCCATGCCTCAACTCCAGCAATACCAGTTCCTGCGCGGCAGCCGCCGCGTCTGCCTCATTGCCGCGGTCTGTGTCGCCACGGGCTGTACCTCCATGGATGAAAGCAGCCGGCGCACGGCGACCGGCGCCGCGGTGGGCGCGACCGCGGGCGCGGTGCTGAGCTCCGTCACGGGCGGCAAGGCCGGCACCGGCGCCGTCATCGGCGGGGCCATCGGCGCGGTGGCCGGCCATGCCTGGTCGCGGCGCATGGAGGAAAAGCAGCGTGCCCTCGAACAGGCCAGCGCCGGCACCGGCGTGGAGGTCAGCCGCACCCAGGACAACCAGCTGCGCGTGCACGTGCCGGGCGACCTGTCCTTCGACACCGGCCGTGCCGACCTGCGGCCCTCCATGCGCCCCGTGCTGGACCAGTTCGCCCGCGAGTTCGGGACCGGCATGCAGGTCAACATCATCGGCCACACGGACAACAGCGGGAACGACGCGCTCAACCAGCCGCTGTCCCTGCAGCGCGCCGAGACCGTGCGGGACTATCTCGCCGCGCGCGGCGTGCCCAGCTCGCAGATGACGGTGGCCGGTCGCGGCTCGCGCGAGCCGCTGGCCGGCAATGACTCCGAGCAGGGTCGGGCGCGCAACCGGCGCGTCGAGATCCTGCTCAGCGAGCGTCCCAGCTGAGGCCGCCTCAGTGACGCGGCGGCGGATCAGGCACCTTGCCGCCGGCCTTGCGGGCCCGCGACAGGCCGATGGCAATGGCCTGCTTCGGGTCCGTGACCTTCTTGCCGCTGCGGCCGCTCCTGAGCTGGCCGTGCTTCTCTTCGTGCAGGGCCTTGGCCACTTCCTGCTGAGCCTTCTTGCCGTACTTCGCCATGGTCTGCTCCCATGGCGCCACCTGGCACCTCTTCTGCCAGGGGCGGCAAGCGCCGTGCCCTGCGCGGGCGCATTCCGCGCCGCATGCCTCCGCACACCGGCTGAGGGCCGGTCAACCGAAACCATCTGAAGGACTGCCCATGGCCAGCCGAAAGCTCCCTCCCCCCTCCGATGAAGGCGCGCCCGCAGGCCCGGGCCGCAAGACCGCGCCCCGCAGCAGCAGTCGGGCCGGCAGCCCGGCGCGCGCCGCCCGGCCGTTGCC
Organism: Pelomonas sp. BJYL3; assembly: GCF_027257975.1. Lineage (GTDB taxonomy): Bacteria > Pseudomonadota > Gammaproteobacteria > Burkholderiales > Burkholderiaceae_C > Roseateles_B > Roseateles_B flavus. The sequence continues at coordinate 141,431 of NZ_JANZKX010000007.1, read as the reverse complement.
CGCCGTGGGCTCGGCGCTGAGCACCGTCTCCGGCCCCGCCCACCTGGACGCCGATCCGCAGGCCGGCCAGAGCCTGCAGACCGAAGCGCAGGTGCGGCTGCTGCGCCGCGCGCTGGGGACCCAGGCCCTGGCCGCGTCCATGCCCGCCAACCGGCACAAGGCCGCGGAACACGGCCGGGGCCAGGCCCTGGAGCCTGTCGCGGGCGAGCAGATCGCCACGCCGGACGAACTGGTCACCGCCAGCACCGTCACCGAAGGCTGGTCCTCGCACAAGGTGGGCGACGGCCTGCAGGAGACGGGCTACAACGCCAGCAACGAGTCCCTGGACCGCGTGCGTGCCGACGCCACCGGCCAGGCGCTGTCCACCAACCAGGGCGTGCGCATCGCCGACAACCAGAACTCGCTGAAGGCCGGACTGCGCGGCCCCTCGCTACTCGAGGACTTCATCCTGCGCGAGAAGCTGACCCACTTCGACCATGAGCGCATCCCCGAACGCGTGGTCCATGCGCGCGGCTCCGGCGCCCACGGCTACTTCGAGTGCTACGACCCGCTGCCGGACCTGACCCAGGCCGCGCCCTTCGCAGCAGCGGGCAAGCGCACGCCAGTGTTCGTGCGCTTCTCCACCGTGGCCGGCGAGCGCGGCTCGGCCGACACCGTGCGCGACGTGCGCGGCTTCGCGGTGAAGTTCTACACCGAGGACGGCAACTGGGACCTGGTGGGCAACAACATCCCGGTCTTCTTCATCCAGGACGCGATGAAGTTCCCCGACCTCGTGCACGCCCTGAAGCCCGAGCCTCACCATGCCATGCCCCAGGCCTCCAGCGCGCACGACACCTTCTGGGACTTCGTCTCCCTGAGCCCCGAGTCCACGCACATGCTGATGTGGGTGATGTCGGATCGCGCCATCCCGCGCAGCTACCGCATGATGCAGGGCTTCGGCGTGCACACCTTCCGCCTGGTCAATGCCCAGGGCGAGTCGCGGCTGTGCAAGTTCCACTGGACGCCGGTGGCCGGCACGCACTCCCTGCTGTGGGACGAGGCGGTGAAGATCGCCGGCGCCGACCCGGACTTCCACCGCCGCGACCTCTGGGAAGCCATCGAGGGCGGCCTGCATCCCGAGTGGGAGCTGGGCCTGCAGGTCTTCAGCGAGGACGAGGCGGAGGCCTTCGACTTCGACGTGCTGGACCCCACCAAGCTGGTCCCCGAGGAGCTGGTGCCGGTGCGGCCCGTCGGCCGCCTGGTGCTGACGCGCAACCCGGACAACTTCTTCGCCGAGACCGAGCAGGTGGCCTTCTGCACGGCCCACATCATTCCCGGCATCGACTTCACCAGCGACCCGCTGCTGCAGGGCCGCATCCATTCCTATGTCGACACCCAGCTCACCCGGCTGGGCGGCCCGAACTTCCACGAGATCCCCATCAACACGCCCACCGCGCAGGTGCACAACCACCAGCGCGACGGCATGCACCGCCAGGTCATCGCCCGCGGCCGCGTAGCCTATGAGCCCAATTCGCTGGGCGGCGGCTGCCCCTTCCAGGCGGGGCGTGCCGGCTTCATCAGCTTCCCCGAGCCCGTGCAGGGCGAGAAGCTGCGCGCCAAGCCGGAGCGCTTTGCCGAGCACCATGCCCAGGCGCGGCTGTTCTGGCGCAGCCAGACCCTGGTCGAGCAGGCGCACGTCGTGGCGGCCTTCCGCTTCGAGCTCTCGCGGGTGCAGGTGGCGGCGGTGCGCACGCGCGTGCTCTCGCAGCTGGCCCGCGTGGACGTGCGCCTCGCCAGCGCGGTGGCCGCGGGCCTGGGACTGCCGGTGCCCGAGCCTGCGCCCCTGCTGGTGCCCGCCCCGGCGGAGGCCGAGACCGACCCGCCCGCCTCGGCCGGACTGTCCCTGATGGCACGCCCGGGCGAGGGGTCGCTGGCGGGGCGCCGCGTGGCGCTGCTGAGTCATGCGGGCATGGACGTCGCCGGCATGCGCAGCGTCCAGGCGGCCCTGCTCGCGGCAGGCGCCGTGCCGCGCTTCATCGGCCGCCGTCTGGGCACCCTGGAGCCGTCGCTGGACGGCGAGGCGCTGCAGGTGGAGGTCACGCTGGAGGCCGCCCCCTCGGTGCTATGGGACGCCCTCGTGCTGCCTGACGGCGCCGTGGCGGACGGCCGCGGCCTGCCGCTGCAACGCCAGCCGGAGCTCGTGGACTTCGTCCGCGATCAGTACCGCCACTGCAAGCCCCTGCTGATGCTGGGCGACGCGGCCGAGCTGCTGCGGGCCGCCGGCGTGCCCGAGGCCCTGCTGGACGGCGACCCGCAGCTGGGTCTGTTCCGCTGCGAGGCGCCGCGCGACCCGGCCCTGCAGATCGACGCCGACTCCGTGTCCAGCTTCATCGCCGCGCTGGCCCGCCATCGCCATTTCGAAAGAGAGGCCCTGGGTGACTGAGCCTTCGCTGCGCGCCGACACCCGACTGGCAACACCTGACCCCGCCTTCCTGGCTGCGGTCCGTCCGCTGCCGGAGGAACTGGAGGGTCTGGCCCCGCGCCTGCTGGCGGCGGTGATCCATGACGTTGCGCCCTCGAGCTGGTCCGACTGCCGCAGCCTGATCGACCAGCTGGACGAGATGGGCATCCGGCCGCTGAGCCTGCTGGCGGTGCCACGCTTCCATGGCAGCCCCCGCGACCCGGCCTTCGAGCGCTGGCTGCTGCAGCGCGCCGAGGCGGGCGACGAACTGGTGCTGCACGGCTACGACCACCGCGACCCGCTGCTGCCCCGGGGTGGCTGGCAGCGAGTGAAGCGCCTGTGGTACACGCACGGCGAGGGCGAGTTCTCCGCCCTGCCCTATGCCGAGGCGCGGCGCCGGCTGACGGCGGGGCGGCGCTGGATGGAGTCCCTGGGGGTGAGGCCGGCCGGCTTCGTGCCGCCAGCCTGGCTGATGAGCGCCGGCAGCTGGGAGGCCCTGCGCGAGCAGCCCCTGCTCTACACCTGCACCCTGCGCCAGGTGGTGCTGCTTCCTCACGGTCCGACGCTCAGCGCCATGGCCCAGGTGTGGAGCGCACGCAGTGCCTCGCGGCGCCTGGCCTCGGCCTGGTGGAATGCCGCCCTGCTGAGCCTGCAGGCCGAGCGCCCCTTGCTGCGCCTGGAGCTTCACCCCCTGGATGCCCGCCATGCCTCGGCCCGCCGCTCCTGGCAGCGGGTGGCCACGGCAGCCATGAGCCAGCGCCGCCAGCCGGTCAGCCTGCTGCAGGTGGCGCAGCTGCTGGAGAGCACCGCCTGAGGTCAGACCCCGAACTGCCGCAGCAGGAGCAGGCACAGGCTGCCGCCCATCAGGCCCAGCAGGCAGGCGGCGAGCACGTCGCTGGGATAGTGCAGGCCCAGGACCAAGCGGGACAGGGCGATGGCCAGGCTCAGCGGCCACAGCAGCCAGCCCCAGCGCGGGTCCTGCGCCGAGAGCACCAGGCTGAAGGCGAGCGCATGCAGCGTATGGCCGCTGGGAAAGCTGTGGCGGTCCAGCCGCGCCTCCAGGGCCTGCACGCCCTCGCAGCATTCGCAGGGCCGGGCACGGGCGAAGGCAGCCTTGAGCCCCTTCACCAGCAGCACGTGCAGCGCGCCCATGGCCACCAGGGCCGGCGCCAGCAAGGGCCGGCCGCCGGGCCAGGCCTGCAGCGCGATGAGCAGGCCCCACAGCGGTCCGTTGCCGGCACGGCTGGCCAGCACCATGAGGCGCAGCAGGACGGGGTGGCGGGCGCGGCCATGCAGTCCGCGCAGGCAGGCGAGCTCGCAGCGCCGGGACAGGGCTAGCGCCGGGCTGCGGGCGGCCCAGGCGGCCAGGGCCTCGCGCAGCGACGGCGCGGAGCGCTTGCGTGCGGGCAGGGCCTCCGAGTCCATGCTCAGACGGCCGGCATCTGCAGGGCCGCGGCCAGCGGCCGCTCCTCGCAGAGCTGCTGCAGCGTCGTCTCGAAGCGGGCCAGCAGCTCCGGCAGATGCTGCTGCAGCGCCGTCCGCCGGGCCTGCAGCCGCATCGTGTTGAAGACGGCCGGCGGCGCGGCGAAGCGCAGCGCGCCGTCGAGGAAGGCGGTGTCGTCGCCCACCGTGGCCAGGAAGCCGTTGAGGCGCGGCACGATGAGGTCCGCCGCCGCGGCCGTGTTGAAGGCCAGCACCGGCAGGCCCGAGGCCATGGCCTCCAGGGTCACGTTGCCGAAGGTGTCGGAGAGGCTGGGGAAGAGGAAGGCGTCGGCGCTGGCATAGGCGCGCGACAGCGCCTCGCCGCGCAGCACGCCCAGAAAGCGCGCGGCCGGGTAGCGCCGCTCCAGGCGCGCACGCAGGGGCCCGTCCCCCACCACGATCATGCGGCAATCCGGCCGCGCCCGGCTCAGCAGGGCATGGGCGCGCAGGGCCAGCTCCACGTTCTTCTCGGCGGCCAGCCGGCCCACATGCAGCAGAACCGGCCCCCTGCCCGCCTGCCATTCGGCGCGCAGGGCCTCGCAGCGCCAGGCGGGCGAGAAGCGGTCGGCATCGACGCCCCGTCCCAGCAGCTGCAGATGCCGAAAGCCCCGCGCCGCCAGCTGGCGGTAGGCCGAGCGGGAGGGCACGAAGGTGCGCTGGGTGCGGTTGTGCAGCTGGCGCAGGCCGGCCTCGACCAGCGGGGACAGCAGGCCCAGGCCGTAGTAGCGGCTGTACTGGTGGAAGTTGGTGCGGAAGTCCGAGCTCAGCGCCAGGCCCAGCTTGCGCGCGGCCCGCACCGCGGCCCAGGCCAGGGGGCCCGGGGTGGCGATGTGCACCAGCTCCGCCTGGCGTTCCTGCAGCCGGCGCGCCACGGCCGCCGCCGAGGCCAGGCCGAAGCGGAGCTCGGGATAGACGGGGATGGGACAGCCGGTGCAGAGCCATTCCTGCCCGCCCGCCGGCGCCGGGCGCTCGCCGCGCTGGGCCGGCCTCAGCAGGTCGACCTCATGCCCGCGGCCGCGCAGGTAGCTGACCACCCGCTCCACGCCAAGGGCGACGCCGTTGAGTTCGGGCGGATAGGTTTCGGTGACATAGGCGATACGCACGAGGCCTCCTCGGAACAGGCGGGACGGGATGGATGAAGCACCGCAGGGGCAATCGGCGCGCCTTCGCCGCTGCCCGCGACGCTTCAGATGGCTCCCACGCTGCCCGTCACCGGCAGGACCACGCCGCTGATGTAGGACGAGCACACCGACGAGGCCAGGAACACATAGGCCGGGGACAGCTCCTCGGGCTGGGCGGGGCGCTTCATGTCGCTGTGCCTGCCGAACTGGGGGACCTGCTCGGCCGGCAGATCGGCCGGGTTCAATGGCGTCCAGACCGGGCCCGGCGCGACCGCATTGACGCGGATGCCCTCGGGCAGCAGCGCCAGCGCCAGGGCCTTGGTGAAGGCATGGACCGCGCCCTTGCTGGCCGAGTAGTCGATCAGCTTCGCGTTGCCGCGCAGGCCGGTGGACGAGCCCGTGTTGATGATGCAGGCACCCCGCCTCAGGTGCGGCAGCGCGGCCCGCGCCATCTGCAGGTAGCCGAAGACATTGGTGCGGAAGGTGCGCTCAAGCTGCTCCTGGTCAATGTCCAGCAGGGAGTCCGCGTGCCGCTGGAAGGCGGCGTTGTTGACGAGCACGTCGAGGCGGCCCAGCTCGTCCACGCAGGCACGCACGGCGGACTCGCAGAAGTCGGGCTCCTGCACGTCGCCGGCCACGACCAGGGCACGCCGCCCCTCGGCCTCGACCAAGTCCGCCGTGTGCCGGGCGTCCTCATGAGAGCTGAGGTGCACGATGCACACATCGGCGCCCTCACGCGCGAAGAGCACGGCCACGGCGCGGCCGATGCCGGAGTCTCCGCCCGTGATCAGCGCGACCAGGCCCTGCAGCTTGCCGCTGCCCTGGTAGTGCTCGGCCATGAAGCGCGGCGGCGGATCCAGCCGGGCTTCGCTGCCGGACCCGGACAGGTGCTGCGGCGGCGGCTGGTCGGACGGCGTGGCGGGGGGCTCCTGGGCGTCGATGGCCCGCCCTTGCGAATGGCTCATGGTGGGACTCCTGGCTGTGCGGTCTTGGGGCTGACAGGGGGCGCCAGCAGGCTGACAGGCGGTGCCCCCGCGGTATCGCCTGCAGGCAAGTGGCGATCCGGGACGGCCGCCCGCGCGAGGCAGGCAGGCGCGCCGATTGCAGGTGAGCGCCCGGGCCCTCTTGCGCGGCCCCAGGAGATGTCCATGCCCATTCAGCGCACCCCCACCCTGCACGCCCACACCACGCCGCCCATCCCCCCGGAGCTGCCGCCTGTGCCGCCGCCGCCTCACGGGCCGCAGCGCTCGCCGGACCCGCTGCCGCCCGACATCCAGGAGCCCGAGCCCATCGAGATGCCCCCGCCCCTGGGTGAACCGCCCACCATGCCCCCGCCCATGGGGCTGCCGGCCCATGCGCGGCGCCGGAGCCCCGCCTGGCGCAGCCCCTGCCGGCTGCTGCGGCACGATTTGCCGACAGAGCTGCGGCAAGCGCCCGTCAGGGTCTGACATTCATGCCGCAGCGAATACTGCAACGCGCCGCCGGAGGGGCCCTGCTCTCCGGCCTGCTGCTGGTCCTGCGCGGCCGGCGTGACGATGGCGACGGCGCCGTGCCCCTCAACGCCATCAGCCACTGGCTGTGGCCCCGCAGCGCCTTCCGCGCACGGGGCTTCAGCGCTCGCCACACGGTCACGGGCGCGCTGATCCATTTCGGCGCGTCCTGCTTCTGGAGCCTGGTCTTCGAGGGCCGCCGGCTGCTGCGCGGCGCGCAGGCGCCGGAGCCCCGGCCCCAGGAGGTCCTGCGGGATGCTCTGGCCCTGAGCGCCTTGGCGGCCTGGGTGGACCTGAAAGGGGTGCCGCCCGCCCTGAGCCCCGGCTTCGAGCGTCGCCTGCGGGCCGACAGCCTGTGCCTGGTCTACCTGGGCTTTGCCGTCGGCCTCGCACTGGGCGAGCTGTGCAAGGCCGCCCCGCGAGCGCCGCGCCCGGCCCGGCTCGTGCCGAGCCCGGCGCAGCACGCGCCGCTCGCCGCAGCGCCCCCCGCGCGGAGGGCCGCATGAAGCCCGACGGCCGTCGCGGACCCCTGATCGTGGCCGGCGTGCTGCTGGGCCTGGGCCTGGGCGGGATGGCGCATGGCATCCTCTTCCACGAGATCCTGCAGAGCCACCACACCATGTCGGCCTGGCTGCCTCCCGAGACGCTGCAGGACCTGCGCCTCAACCAGTTCATCGACGGCCTCTTCCTGGGCCTGATGTGGATCTTCCTGCTGCTGGGCCTGGTCCTGCTCTACGGAGCGGGGCGGGGGACGCAGCGCTGGTGGTCGGCCAGCGGCCTGCTGGGCGCCGGCCTGCTGGGCTGGGGCCTGTTCGAGGTGCTCGACGGCCTGGTGTGCCACTACTGGCTGGGCCTGAACCTGCTGATGGGCGCGCCCGGCGAAGCGGCCGAACCCGGCGTCCGGGAGGCCGCCCTGCTGGCCTGCGCCCTGCTGCTGATGCTGTCCGGCGCGCTGCTGCTGCGCCGGGCCCTCGGGCAGGGCCGAGCGGCGGCCCGGCTTCGCTGAGTCGCTCGGCGCGTGATCCAGCGGTGGCTCGCCGCTGTTGCCTGTCCCGCACTTCCCGTCCCGCTCGTACGCCGATTGCCGGACCCCTTCCGCCAGCTTCGCGTTGAAAGCTGATGGAAGGAGTGAACCGATGAAGCGATCCTTTCGAACCCCTGCGCTGACCCATCTGATGGTCAGCTGGATGGCCGCCGTCGGCACTGCGGCCTGGGCCCTGGCCGGTACGGCCGACACGCCCAAGGAACCCGGCACCCGGCCGCACGCGGCCTCGGGCCCGCATTCCGATGGCGCCGACGCCGTTCTTCAGACGCGCCAGCGCGCCGGCAACACCGGCAAGGTCTCGAAGAGCGACCAGCAGTTCCTCAGCAAGTCCGCCGCGGCCGGCAGGGCCGAGGTCGAGATGGGCCGACTGGGGCAGACGCGCGCCCAGAGCAGCGAGGTGAAGAGCTTCGCCGAGCGCATGGTGCAGGAACACACAAGGGTCTACGGCGAGCTGCAGGCCCTGGCCAGCAGCCGTGGCCTGCTCGGCCCGGACGACACCGGCACGACGAGCACGGCATCGTCCCGGTCGGACAGGCTCATGGAGGCGCCACCCGCCGCGGGCATCGGCGCTCGCCCCAGCAGCGGTCCCGGCAGCAACACCGCAAGCTCCTCGACGGCAACGCCCGGCACCGGCATGCCCATGGGCAGCATGGGCAGCGCGGACGGCTCGCATCCGAAGCTGTCGGCGTCCGCCCAGCACAGCCTGGACCGCCTGCAGGGCCTCAACGGTGCAGAGTTCGACCGCGAGTTCATGAAGCAGATGGTGACGGACCACAAGGCTGCGGTCGCGGACTTCCAGCGCGCTGCCACCTCGGCCGGCGATCCCGAGGTCAAGACCTTCGCCCAGAAGACGCTGCCCGGCCTGCAGGAACACCTGCAGCTGGCCCGCAGCCTGAGCGAGCGCCTGGCCGCCTCTGAACGCCGCTAGCCCGCAGGAGTCCCACGATGAGCAAGGTATCCGGCAAGGTATCCGACGTGATGACGCGCGGGGTCCGCACCCTGACGCCCGAGGACAGCATGCTGCAGGCCGCACAGGCCATGGAGACGCTGGACGTGGGCGTCATCCCCGTCTGCGATGGCGAGCGCCTGGTGGGCCTGGTGACGGACCGCGACCTGGTGCTGCGCGGCATGGCCCAGGGCTATCCGGCCGACACCACCCGGCTGGACGGCATGATCACCCGCGAGGTGCAGTGCTGCCACGAGGACGACTCGCTGGACGAGGTGCTGCACAAGATGGGCGATGCCGCCGTCCGGCGCCTGCCGGTGCTGGACGCCGAGCATCGCCTGGTCGGCATGGTCACCCTGGGCGACGTGGCCGCCAGGACAAGTGCGGCCGAGCACGGCAGGACCGGCCAGGCGCTGTCGGATATCTCCCAGCCCACCGGCCCGGCCCATGCGGGCGCGCCGCGGACCACCGGCACCACGGGCGGCGGCGCGGCCGAGGACCCCTCGCAGCCACTCAGTGCCTGAGCGTGGGGCGGGGGGCTCCGGGGTCGGGCACGGGGCTTGCCTGAACCGGGTGAGCGGCAGCCCGTCTGCCGATCAAGCCCCTCAACTTCGGAGCCCTCCATGCACGACAAATTTCAACGAGCCCACGGCCAACCGAGCTTGCGCCCCCTGTGGATCGCGACCCTGCTGGGCCTGGCCGCCCTGACGAGCCAAGCCCAGACCGCCACCCCGCCCAGCAGCCCCACCGCCACCCGGCAGGTCGCCCAGGCGACATCGCGCGATGCGCGCGTCAGCCAGCTGATCGGCAAGGACGTGCGCAATCCGCAGGGAGAAAAGCTCGGGGAAATCAATGACCTCATCATTGACGTCAACAACGAAGTCATTCACTACGCCATCCTGTCCTTCGGCGGCTTTCTGGGGCTGGGCGACAAGCTCTTCGCCTACCCCCTGACGGTGTTCCGCCATTCCATGGACCGCGACGAGCTGGTGCTGGACGTGGACAAGGAACGCCTGCGCCGCGCCCCCGGCTTCGAGCGCAAGCACTGGCCGGACTGGACCTCGCCGGACTACAACAGCTCGATCGAGCGCCACTTCGGCCCCGGCGCTCGCATCATGCCCAAGCCCAATGCGCACCTGCTGCGCGCCAGCCAACTGATGGACAAGAACGTCGACGACAGCAACGGCAAGAACGCCGGCGAGATCAAGGACCTGGTGGTGTCCATGGCCACGGGCCGCCTGCGCTACGCCGTGCTGGACTTCGACCGCTCCTGGAACATGAACGACCGCCTGCTGACGCTGCCGATGAAGTCTCTGCGCTTCCCGGCGGACACCAAGGCCGACCTGGTCCTGCTGGTGCCGCGCGAGCAGCTGGACGCCAAGCAGGGCTTCGAGAAGAAGCAGTGGCCCGATGTCAACGATCCCAACTACCGCCGCCAGGTGGATGCCACGCTGGACCGGCTGGGCGCGGCCACGCGCTGACGCACCCGGCTCAGGGAGACACCGGCCCGGCCTCAGGCCTGGGCCGGGCAGAAGAAGGGGCGACCGAGGTCGCCCCTTCTTCTTGACGGTGGCGTCCGGCCGGCGCCCCGCTCAGGGCACCGAGCTGGCCGAGGAGGCCGGCGTCTGCGGCAACGGGGCGGAGGCCTGCAGGTCGGGCTGGGTGCTCGTGCGGCCCGTGTCCGGTGCCGGGACGTCATTGCGCCGCTCGCAGGCGGACAGGCACAGCAGGGCCGCCGCGCACAGCAGCACGGCCTTGGATCGGTGAGTCGGGGGGGGAATCATCATCGCTATAACTCCTGGGTTGTGGGCCTCATCATCAGGCGCCGCGGCCGGTCGTGGCGCGGTGCCGTCGACCCTTGCGGAGCAAACCGTGTGCCCTGGGCGCACGCCTTGCCCGCAGCACGGACGGCGCCGTGCCGTGGCCCTGAACGAAGGACAAGAGATGGACTCGAAACGATCACATGAGCGCCGCCCGGGGGACCGTCCGCATCGGCCCGGCAAACCCAGCGATGGACTGGACCACGGCCCCGTGGCGCCCGGCTCGCCGCTGCCTCCCGACGATCACGACCTGGCCCTGCCCCATGAGCGGGACGAGTCCAGCGGCAGTGCCTCGACGGCGCCGCACGGCAGCGGAGCGGCGGGCGAGCGCCAGCGCGAGGTGATGGGCCAGGCCGCGGCCGACCTCGCCCAGGGCCAGGTGGACACCGACCTGCACGCCACCCCCGGCCTCGATGCCCAGCGGCGCAAGGAACTGATGGACCCCGCGGCCGGTCCGCCCCCTCCCCCGGGGGCCGCTCCTGGGCGCCGCTGAGCGCACCACCGAGGGCGCCCGGGGACGCGCGATTCAGGCATGCTGGCGGCGCCGTTCCACCGCGTCGATCTTCAGCATCTGCCGGTACTTGGTCACCGTGCGCCGCGCCACCACCAGGCCCTGGCGGGCCAGCAGCCGGGTGATGTCGGCGTCGGACAAGGGCGTGCTGGGATTCTCGGCGTCGATGATGTCCTTGATCAGGCCGCGGATGGCCGTGCCCGAGCAGGCGCTGCCGTTGCTGCTGACGATGGCGCGGGAGAAGAAGTACTTCAGCTCATAGACGCCGCTGGGCGTGGCGAGGTACTTGTTGTTCGTCACCCGCGAGACGGTGGACTCGTGGATGCCCACCTCATCAGCAATTTCCTTGAGGCCCAGGGGCTTCATGGCCATGGCGCCGAACTCCAGGAAATGGCGCTGGCGGCGCACGATGGCGGCAGCCACGTCCATGATGGTGGCGAAGCGCTGGTCGATGTTGCGCAGGGTCCAGCGCGCCTCCTGGAGATGGCTGGCCATCTCGCTGTCGCCCTGGCGGCGGTGACGCTGGAACAGCTCGGCATAGACCTGGTTCATGCGCACCCGCGGGATGACGGCCGGGTTCAGCTGTACGCGCCACTGGCCACCTACTTTCGACGTCAGCGCATCCGGCACGATGTAGGCGGCCTGCGAGCTGCTGAAGCGCCAGCCCGGCCGGGGATCCAGGCGGCGCAGGCGCAGGCAGACGGCCTCGGCCTCGGCCGGCGTCACGCCCAGGCGTTCGGCCAGGGCCGGCATGTCGCGCGTGGCCAGCAGCTCGATGTGGTCCCGCACGATGCATTCCGCCAGGCCGCGGGTGTGCTCGCAGTCGATGCCCGGCAGCTGCAGCCAGAGGCTCTCGGCCACCGTGCGGGCGCCCACGCCCGCCGGGTCCAGGGACTGCACGCGCTTCAGGGCGATCTGCATCTCGTCCATGTCCGCCGCAGGCTCCAGGCCGCTGAGGGGCGCCAGCTCCTCCAGCGGGGTGCGCAGGTAGCCGTCTTCGTCCACGGACTCCGCCACGATGCAGGCCAGCACATGGTCACGCTCGGGCAGGTTCAGCACATTGATCTGGCTGCGCAGATGGTCGTGGAGGCTCTGGGGGACGGGCGTGAGGTCCAGGGCGCCGAACTCGCCGTCCTCCGGGCGGCTGCCGCCGGAGCCGCCCTCGGCATTCCAGATTTCCCTGTCGTCCGCCAGGTCGGCTTCGGCGGCCTCCACCGGCGGCGGCGCTTCGGCCAGCTCCGTGGGCGTGGGCTCCGCGGGCGGCGGGGCCAGGGGAAGCTCGGTCTCCTCGGTGCCGTCCGCGCCCTCGGCGGTCTCCAGGAAGGGATTGCGTCCCAGCATGTCGTGCACCATGGCGCTGAAGTCCAGCGAGGACATCTGCAGCAGCCGGACCGCGTGCTGCAGGCGCGGTGACAGGGTCTGCGTCTGACGCTGCGAGGTTCGAAGTTCGGTGAAGATCAATTGCGCACTCCCATGACGTGATTGAACGGATGAGCGGTGACTCGCAACTTGCATGCCGGCCCGCCGCTGCCCGCTGTCCGTGCGCCGCCTGGGAGGCGCGCTTGCCCGCAGCACTTTCTCGCGCAGCACCGCGAATTCATTGGGATTTCACGGACATGGCGGCGCCTGCCCACGAACCGCCTGACGCATGTAAGCAGCCGTACAAGCGGCCATCAGGGTCTTTGGCCCGGGCGATCAGCGCCCACACCCCCCGATCCCGGGGGCCTTCGCGGCAAGACTTGCGGCAATTCCTTCGCGCGCGCTGCGACCCCAGCTGCAGCGCTGGTGCAGGCCAGGCGCGGCAATTGCCCGGAGGGACAGCGGGCCCTGCCCGCAAACCCCGTCACTTCGGAGCAAGCACATGAAGCATGTCCTCTTTGCCGCAGCCGTGGCCCTCTCCTTCGCAGGTCTGCAGGGTTGTGCCGTCACCAGCGGTCAAAGCTCCGTCGGCCAGTATGTGGACGACGCCACCATCACCACCCGCGTCAAGGCGCGCATGGCGGAAGACCCGACGGTCGCCGCGATGCGCATCAATGTCGAGACGCTCAAGGGCACGGTCCAGCTTTCGGGCTTCGCCACCAGCCAGACCGAGAAGGACCATGCCGGCACCATCGCCGCGGGCGTGCCTGACGTGAAGGGCGTGCGCAACAACATCGTCGTCAGCGCGCCGCAGAAGTAGGCGCCGGCGGCGAACGGTCTGCAGCAGGAAACCTGGGTGCCCGCGGAACGCCTCGCGTCCTGGATCGTCATGCGCAATGCATGGGCGATCGGGGGGTTGTTCGTCATCGCCCTGCTCTTCCTGCTGCGGGAAGCGCGCTCGCTGCTGGTGCCGGTGGTGATCGCGCTGATGCTGGCCTTTGTGCTGACGCCGGCGGTGCGGCGGCTGCGGCGGCACGGCATTCCCGAGACCCTGGGCGCCGCGCTGCTCGTGGGGGCCCTGCTGGGCACCGGCGGTACGGTGGCGGCGCTGCTGGCCGAGCCCGCGGCCCAGTGGTGGGAGCGCGCCCCCCGCGCACTGGGCAGCGTGCTCTCACGCATCGACCGCTGGCGGGGCGAGTTTCCCGGCCTGCGCAGCGGCAGCGGCCGGGCCCAGGGCGCCGTCGAGGCGACGGACTCCGTCAAGGCCCGGCTGGCCAGCGAGGGCGTCGCGCTCACCGGCTCGCTTCTCACGGAAGGGGTGCGCTTCACGCTCTCGGCGGCGTCGACCGTGATCCTGCTCTACTTCCTCCTGGCCTCCGAGCACTGGCTGCTGTCGCGCTGCATCGAGGTCCTCCCGCCACGTCCCCGCCTGCGAGCCGTGGTGCTGGGCGGGCTGCGCGCCGTGCAGCGGGACCTCTCGCGCTATGTGCTGACCCTCAGCCTGATCAATCTCGGCGTGGGCCTCGCCACCGCCCTGGCCCTGAGCCTGCTGGAGCTGCCCAACCCGGGCCTGTGGGGCGTGGCCGCGGCCCTGCTGAACTTCATCCCCTACATCGGGCCGTGGGTCGCCGCCGCGGCCCTCGCCCTGGCCGGCGCCATGACCGATGCGCAGGGCCTGCAGCTGCTGCTGCCGGCGGCAGCCTTCCTGTCCATCCATGCCATCGAGAGCAATCTGGTCAGCCCCTGGCTGATCGGCAGCCGGTTGGCCATCAATCCGCTCTCGGTGTTCCTGTCGGTGCTGCTGTGGGCTTGGCTGTGGGGCCTGGCAGGCGCCCTGATTGCCGTGCCCCTGCTGATCTGCCTTCGCTGCGTTTGCCGGCGCAACCGTAAACTGCGTGTCATTGCCCTCTACCTCTCTGCCAGCAGCCGGCCTTGCGCGAGCCTGCGCAGCCTGCTGGGACCTGGTCGCTCCTTGCCCAAGGTTCCGGGCTGACGGGGGGCGGTGTCTGCCGTGTTGGATGTCGACCCATGCTGGAACGCGATGAAGTGGAGCCCCCACCTGCCGCCCACGATTCCTCGGGCTGGCAGCGCTTGCGGCATTGGGGCGCCCGGCTGCGCGAGCACGCGCCACGGCTGACCATGTCGGTGCGCACGCGCCTGGTCATGCTGGTGCTTGCGGTGGTGCTGCCCGGCACCCTGGCGGCCCTTTGGGCGGCGTGGCGGGCCGGCGAGGAGCGCCTGGTGCGCCATCTGCGGGACGATGCCCGCGCCCTGTCCATGGTGGTGGACCGCGAGCTGGCCCAGCGCGCGGCCATCGCCCGCGTGCTGGCCCTGGCGCGGACCCTGGACACGCTGCCCGACATCGAGCCCGCCCAGCTTCAGCTGCTGGAAACCCAGGCCCGACGCGCCGTGCAGGGCCTGGACGGCTGGGTGGTGCTGAGCACGCCGGACGAGGTCCTCTTCAGCACCCGCCTTGCGCCCTCGACCGGTGAGGAGCCCCTCTCCTCGCGCCGCCCGCGCGAGCCCGGCGCGCCGCCGCTGGCGAACCGGCCCATGGTCGGCTCGCTGGAACCGGGCCGCCATGGCATCCCGTCTCACGCCTCGCTGGTGCAGCCGGTGGAGCGGCGCGGGCATGTGCTGGCGAACCTGGAGGTCACGATCGTGCCCCTGGAACTGCAGCGCCTGATCAACCATCAGGACCTCCCGCCGGACTGGACCGCTGCCGTGCTGGACGGGCGCGGCCATATCGTGGCCAGTTCCTCGGGCGGCCCCGCCCTCACCGAGCCGGCGGCCTGGCCTGCCCTGAGCGCCCTGATGCAGGCCCATGACGAGGCGCTGCTGCAGGGCCGCAACCCCAACGGGCAGGCGGTGCTGACCTACTTCAGCACCTCCTCGCAGGGCTGGAGCTTCATCATCACCGCCCCACGCGAGCGCCTGGCCGGCGGTCAGCTGCAGTCCCTGCTGCCCGTGCTGCTGGGCGCCATGGTCCTGCTCGCCATGGGCCTGGCCGGCGCGCTGTGGCTCAGCCGGCGCATCGCGCGGCCCCTGGACGATCTGACCTCCATGGCGCAAACCCTGCAGACGGGCGGGCCGTTGCGCCAGCAGCCCACGGGGATCGAGGAATGGGACTACGTCTCGCGCGCCCTGGTCAACGCCAGCGAGGCCATGCGGCGCTCCCGCAGCGAGCTGGAGCAGCGGGTCAACGAGGCCGTGGAGCGCACGCGGGAGACCGAGCAGCTCAGCTCGCGCAGCCAGCGCATCGCCGCCCTGGGGCGGCTGACCGGCGGCGTCGCCCATGACTTCAACAACCTGCTGGGCGTCATCAGCAACAGCGCCCACCTCATCCAGCGTCATGTTCACAACGAGGCGCTGCAGGTACCGCTGAGCGCCATCCGGCGCTCGGTGGAGGTCGGCAGCCGCCTGACCCAGCACCTGCTGCGCTTTGCAGGGCAGCAGGCCGTCCATCCGCAGTCCCTGGACCTGGCCAGCACGCTGAAGGACCTCGAGGCGCTGCTGAGCACCGTGCTGGGCAAGCGCGTCAGCCTGAGCATGGACCTCCAGCCCGGCGTGCGCCTGGTGACGGCAGACCCGGCAGAGCTGGAGCTGGCCCTGATCAACATCGCCCTGAATGCGAGGGACGCCCTCAACGGCGCGGGCAAGGTGCACTTCAGCCTGCGCAATGCCCGCGAGGACGAGCTGGCCGGACTCGCGCCGGGCGCCTATGTGCTGATCAAGGTGGCGGACGACGGCCCGGGCATCCCGCCGGACATCCTGCCCCGCGTCTTCGAGCCCTTCTTCACCAGCAAGCCCGTCGGCCGCGCGACGGGGCTGGGCCTGAGTCAGGTGCTGGGCTTCTGCGTGCAGGCCGGCGGCACGGCGCGCATCCACTGCCCGCCGGAAGGTGGCACCGTCGTCAGCCTGCTGCTGCCGGCCAGCCAGACGCGCGCGCCGGCAGAGGCCGGCGCCGAGGCCGGTGCCACCAGCAGCCTGGCGGGCGCCCGGGTGATGCTGGTCGAGGACAACGAGGAGCTCAGCCGGGTCACGGCCACGCTGCTGCGCTCCTTCTCCTGCCAGGTGCTGTGCGTCTACGACGCCGACGAGGCCCTGCGGCGCTTCGGCACCGGCGCGGGCATCGACGTTGTGCTGTCCGACGTGATGATGCCCGGCCGCATGGACGGCCTCACGCTGGTCAAGGCCCTGCGCGCCATGCGGCCGGAGCTGCCCGCCGTGCTGATCAGCGGCTACAGCGCGACGCCCGTCACCGACGACCCCACGCTGATCGTGCTGCGCAAGCCCTGCTCCCCCGCCCAGCTGCTGGACGCCCTGCGTCGCGCCATCAGCGGGCCCCAGGCCACACGGGACTGAGGGCACCTGAGGGGTGCACGCGGGGACCGGGCACAAGGCTTGCTGCCTCGCTGCGAGCGCCGGCACCCGCCGGCGCCGAGTCACTACTTTCGGAGGCACAGCCATGGAAAAGGACGATGTCGTCGACACGCTCAACAACCTGATCGAGACCTGCAAGGACGGCGAGTACGGCTTCACCGCCAGCGCCGAGCATGTGCGCAGCGCCAGCATCCGCCAGATCTTCGCGGCACGGGCCCTGGAATGCCGAGAAGCCGCCCTGGAGCTTCAGCAGCTGGTGCGCCAGTACGGCGGCAAGGCGGAGGACGAAGGCAGCGTCAGCGGCGCCATGCACCGCGGCTGGGTGAGCGTCAAGGGCACCCTGGCCGGCTACAGCGACGTGGCCATGCTGGAGGAATGCGAACGCGGCGAGGACGCCGCCGTGGCCCGCTACCGCAAGGCCCTGCAGCAGGACCTGCCGGCGGACGTGCTGCTGGTGGTCCAACGCCAGATGAACGGCGTGCAGCGCAACCATGATCAGGTCCGGCGCCTGCGCGACGAAGCCCGCGCCACCGAGCACCGGGCCTGATCTGAGGCCGTGGGCCGCGCGGCGAAGGCCGGAAGGCCTCAGTCGCGCGGCACGACGGTGATGGAGCCGTCGCTCTCCATCCAGGCGCGCGCCACCTCGTTCAGCTGAGTAAGGCCTTCGCGATGCAAGGCCCCCATCAGTTCGTCCCGCGTGATCAGCTCGCGCCGCAGGCTGGCCTGCAGCACCTGGCCGTCCCGCACGAGCAGCGTGGCAGGCGCCTGCAGGAATTTCCGCAGCAAACGGCTGCGGTAGCCCGCCCAATCGATCACCCAGTTCCAGCCCGCGATGGTGCCCACAAGCACCACGCCGTCGCCGATGGAACGGTACTCGCCGGCCATGGCGTTCTGCGAGGCGTCGGCGATCAGCACCACCAGCAGCACATCAGCCAGGCCGATGCTGCCGGCGTCGCGCCGCAGCACGAAGCGGAACATCAGGAAGAGCAGCCAGTACATGACCGTTCCGCGCAGCGCCAGCTCCAGCGGGTGCAGGGAGAAGGCGAGTACGGACGACCAGTCGGGCAAGGGCGGCCAGGGGGGCAAGGCGTTCACCATCCGTTCAAAGGCAAGACCTGACCCTTTGCAGCCGGGGGCGGGGCGGCGCCCGCCCCCGGGCACTCAGTCATGCGAGGGTGCGGCAGGCGGCCGGGAGCCGGCCGGCGCGGCAGCCGCAGGCGTGGGCGTGGCAGCGGCCGGGCCCACCGGCCGGGCGTGGTGGCGCTGGGCCGGTGTCTTCAGCACCCCGCCCAGCAGGGCCAGCATCAGCCCCTCGGCGGCCTCGAGCACGGCGGGCCGCAGCCATTGGTGCACCAGGGGCGTCAGCAGGCTGCGCAGCCAAGGCCCCAGCAGAGCCAGGGCTCCGGCCAGGGCACCGGCACCGGCCGCGCTGGCGCCGTGGTGGGCGTGGGCGTGGGCCTGGCCACGGTGCGCCGATCGAGACGCAGGCGTGGCGCCGCGGTCACCCCGCCGCCACAGCAGGCCCAGCAGGCAGCCAGCCACGCCGCCCAGGGCCAGGGGCCACAGCCAGGCCCGCGGCGCCAGCACTTGGTCCACCGCATGCTCGACCTCGTTCCATGAGCCCAGCAACAGGCGGCGTCTTTGCAGCATGCGCACCTCGATCGCCAGGATCTGCTGTTCCAGATCGGACTCGGCCGAAGGCTTGCGGGGGGGCGAGGACTCGGGGCGTTCAATCATGGCGGCCTTCATCCGGACCCGCGCGGGAGGGGCCCGACGATGTGTCAGAGGCGTCCGGTGCAGCGCCGGAAGCGCCGTGCCGGGCTGCGTAGTCGCGAGCCGCCTGGGCCCGGGCGGCCTCGGCCTGGGACTCCTCGCTGCCCAGACCCATCTGCCGCCGCAGCGCCGGCATCGCGAACATGGGGCGCAGCAGCCGCGCTTGTGACAGGCACATGGCCAGCACGCCGGCGTTGCCCAGCACCACGATGGCGCAGGCCAGGGGCCACATCATGCCGGCGTCCGTCAGCACCACGGCCAGGCCGATCCAGAAGAACAGCCAGGCCGTGAACAGGGCGGCGGCCCCCAGCAGCGACAGCCACAGCAGGCGCTCCAGCAGGCGCAGGCCGCGCTGCAGCTCCAGGGACAGCAGCTCCAGGCCGTCGCCCAGCAGACCCACGAAGCTCAGCACCAGGGTCTGTACCCCGCCCAGCCAGCCGGAGGGCGGGCCGTCGTCGGGCGGGCTGTCGCGGCCCTCGCGAGCCGAGCCGGGCTCCATGCCCGGCGGCATGGGCGGCGCCGTCACCGAGAGAGCCGTGCGATCAGGGCACCGACGGCCAGGGCCGCGACCACGGTGGTCAGGGGATGCTCACGCACGCTGCTGCGCAGGCCCTCGCGCCACTGGCGACCCATGTCGCGCATCTGTTCGGCGCGCTCCTGGAGCATCTCGCCGGCGTTCTCCATCTGGTCCTGCAGCTTCTGGACCGCAGGCGCGGCCTGCTGGGCCAGGCGGTCGACGGTCTGGTGCGCGCCCTGTGCGGTGCGATCCACCAGGTCCGCGGCCTCAGTCCTGGCGCTGCTCACGCCACCGTGCGTTTCATTCATGCCCATCGTGCATTCCTTTCAAAGATCAGGAGAAGGAGGCCGGCGCTCCGGCTCACCCTGCAGAGACCTGCCGGCGTCCTGGGGCAAGCGGCATGCCACCGCTCCGCGCCATCCCCCGGCCAGGCCGCAGGAAATCCTGCTGCAAGGCTTACCCGGGCAGGCGGACAGGCGGTCAGCACGGCCGGCATGCCGCGTGCTCAGGGGCTCGGGGCGGCGTGCAGCAGCCCCTCCCTTCCACCCCGGCCCGCGAGGCCTCCTGCCCGGAACACAGCATGAATCCAGCTTCCTCCGCCACCTCCACTTCCTCCACCCGGTCCGCTGCTGCGGCCACGCCGAAGACCCAGGACCTCTTCCTCAGCCCCGACAGCGAGGCCGGCGAAGCCCCCAGGCCGCTTTCCCTCAAGGGCCGCGTGGTGCTGATCACCGGTGGCGGCCAGGGCCTGGGCGCCGCGCTGAGCCTCGAGCTGGGCCGGCAGGGCGCCCGACTGGTGCTCGCCGACATGGACCTGCAGCGCGCCCAAGCGCAGGCCGCGACACTGGCCCCGCTGGACATCGAGGTGATGCCGCTCGCGCTGGACGTGGCCGACCCGGCCCAGTGCCGCCTGGCCATCGGCCGTGTCGAGCAGCAGTTCGGCCGCCTGGACGCGCTGATCAACAATGCTGCGACCGACGTCACCGCGCCCCTGGCCGAGCTGGAGGTGGAGGACTGGCTGCGCATCCTGCACACCAATCTGTCCGGTCCCTTCGTGCTGAGCAAGTACGCGGCGGACTGCATGGCGCGCCAGGCCGGCGGTGGCGGCCACATCATCAACATTGCCTCGACGGCGTCCAAGCGTGCCTGGCCCAACGCCAGCGCCTACCATGCCAGCAAATGGGGGCTGCTCGGGCTCTCGCACGCCCTGCATGCGGAGCTGCGCGAGCAGGGCATCCGCGTCTGCGCCATTGTGGCGGGCGGCATGCGGACCCCCTTCCTGCTGGACCGCTTCCCCGACCTGGACCCCGAGCGCCTGCAGGACCCGGCCCATGTGGCACGCGCCATCCGCCATGTGCTGGAGCAACCGCGCGGCACCTGCATCGCAGAGCTCACGGTGCTGCCCGAGCGGGAAAGCTCGTGGCCCTGAGCGCGCGCCTGCCGGCCCTGAGGGCCAGGCAGAGCCGCAGGCCCTGGGCGCCCGCGCTGTTCCTGGACAAGGACGGCACCCTGGTCGAGGACGTGCCCTACAACGTCGACCCCGCCCGGCTGCGCTTCATGCCGGGTGCAGGCAGCACCCTGGCGCGCCTGTCCTCGGCGGGCTTCGCGCTCGTGATGATCACCAACCAGAGCGGCATCGGGCGTGGCCTGTTCACGCGGGCCGCCTTCGACCTGCTGGAGCAGGCCCTGCGGCAGCGCCTGCGCGAGTCCGACGGCGTGGAACTCGACGGCGTGCTGCTGTGCCCCCATCTGCCCGACGACGCCGGCGCGCCGGCCTGCCACTGCCGCAAGCCGGCAGCCGGCTTGCTGCTGCAGGCCGCCACCCAGCTCAAGCTGGACCTGACCCGCTCCTGGATGGTGGGCGACACCCTGGACGACGTGGAGGCCGGCCATCGCGCCGGCTGCCGCAGCCTGCTCTTCGACTGCGGCGGCGAGACCGTGTGGCGCATGAGCCCCCTGCGCGAGCCGGATCACCGCGTCAGGCAGTGGTCCGAGCTCGAGGCGCTGCTGCTGGCCCAGGGCGGGCCGCTGCAAGCATCGCCATCAGCCGGGCCTCGGTCTGGCTGAGGCCACGGCGCCGCGGCACCTGCAGCCAGGGCTCGCGCCGCAGTGCCTGGCGCCGGGCCGGATCGGCCAGCTCGGCCGCCAGGGCCTGCACGGCCGGATGCAGGGAGGACGCCCGGCACACCGCGGGTGTGTTGCCCAGGCGCCCTGCCACCTGGCGCACGAGGGCCGGCACGTCCGGGGCCTGGTCCTGCAGCGCCGCGGCCAGCACGAGGTCCAGGGCCAGCACGCTGCCATGCCAGGTCCGGAACACCTTGGCCGTCATGCCAGGGCCCAGCTGTTCGAGCAGCCAGGCGTTGACGTCCGCCGAGCTGACGCGGTGAACGTGCCCGGCTTGGTCCAGGTACTGGAAGAGTTCGTCGCCCGGCAGCTCGCGGCAGTGCCGCACCAGCGCCACACCAGCGCCGCCAGCCCGTCATCGCTGAGGCTCACATGATGAGCCACCCCCGTCTTGCCGATGAAACGCAGGTGCAGCGCCTCCCCCTGCAGCCGCAGGTGCCGGCAGCGCAGGGTGCTGAGGCCGTAGCTGCCGTTCTCGCGGGCATAGCTGTCGTTGCCGATGCGCATCCAGCTGCAGTCCAGCAGCTGCACGAGGGCGGCGAGCACGCGGGCGCGCGTCGGCGTGCTGCCGGTCTCCAGGCTGCGGCGCAGGCGCGTGCGCAGTCGCGGCAGGCCGCGGCCGAAGTCCAGCAGCTGGGCGAACTTGTGCTCGCTGCGCTGCTGCCGCCAGGCCGGGTGGTAGAGGTACTGTTTGCGGCCGCGCGGGTCCCGGCCCGTGGCCTGCAGATGGGCCCGGGGATCGGCCGAGATCCAGACGGACTGCCAGGCCGGCGGAATGGCCAGGGCGCGGATCCGGGCCAGCTCAGGCCCCGCGCGCAGCAGGCGGTCATCCGGCAGACGATAGCGGAACCGGCCTGGCGGGCCCTCGCGTCGCAGGCCGGGGCTGTCGCTGGGGGTCCAGCGCAGGGGCGTGGTCGGGGCCGTGGGGGCCGGTGCGGGGGTGGAGCGCGCCATGCTGTGCGGCGGCAGCCGGCGTGCCGGGCACAGGGTTTGCTGAGCCGCTGCCATGCAAGACCCGACCCTCTCACTTCCCTCGCAGACCGCCCGGGCTCCGGACGCAGCGCCCGGACCTCACGTGCTGGACGCCACGATGTTCTGGAGCAGCAGCCCCACCGGCGGCGTGCGGCGCGTGATCAGTGCCAAGCGTCAGCAGCTGCTGGACGCGGGCTGGCGCCACAGCCTGCTGGTCCCCGAGGGCCAGGGCCCCGGCCTGCTGGCCTGTGGCGGGCTGAGCCTGCCGCGCTCGGGCGGCTACCGCTTCGTCGTGGACCGCCGCCGTGCCGTCGCCCTGATGAAGCAGGCCCAGCCGGACCTCATCGAGGCAGCCGACCCCTACGTGCTGGGCTGGGCCAGCCTGGAGGCCTCGCAGCAGCTGGGCGTGCCGGCCGTGGCCTTCTGCCACAGCCATCTTCCGGCCCTGCTGGAACGATGGGCGGGACAGCTGGGCGGCCGCAGGGCCGGCGCATGGGCGCGTGAACGGGCCCAGCGCTACCTGCTCCGCCTGTACGGCGGCTTCGACCTGGTGCTGGCGCCCAGCCGCTCGCTGGAGCATCAGCTGCGGCTCTGCGGCCTGGACCAGGTGCAGTACCAGCCCCTGGGCGTGGACTGCAGCACCTTCCGGCCGGCCGCGCGCAAGGGCGGTTGGGCGCGCTGGCTCAAGCGCGAGCTGGGCCTGCCGCCCGGCACGCGACTGCTGCTGTACTGCGGGCGATTTGCGCCGGAAAAGCGCCTGCCCCTGCTGGCCCGTGCGGTGCGAGCCCTCGGGCCCGGCCATGTGCTGCTGTGCGTGGGCGCCGGCCCCTGTGCCCCCTCGGGATCGCAAGTCCGCTTGCTGCCGCCGGTGGCGGACCCGTCGGGCCTGGCCCGCATCATGGCCAGCTGTGATGCCTTCGTGCATGCCGGCGATCAGGAGACCTTCGGCCTGGCCGCACTGGAGGCCATGGCCTGCCGCACGCCGGTGGTGCTGAGCAGCCGGGCCGGCCTGGGCGAGCTGGGCGCGGACGTGGCGCTGGCCGTCGACAGCGCCAGCCCCGCCGAATGGGCCGCTGCCATGCGCCAGGCGCTGGACGATCCGGAGGCACTGCGCCTGGACCTCGCGCTGTGCCGGGCCCGCACCCTGGACTGGTCCCGCGTGAGCGGGCTGATGATGCGCCGCTATGCCGCGCTGATGAATCCCGCCGGAGCCTTGCAGCGCGGCCGGCCTCAGGGCCTGCCCTCGGGCCAGTCGGACTCGGTGGCCGCGTATTCCTTCAGGCGGTTGTAGAGCGTCTTCAAGCTGATGCCCAGCACGGCGGCGGTGCGTTCCTTGTGCTGCTTGTAGTGCGCCAGCGTGGCGAGGATGAAGCGCCGCTCGATCTCGGCCATGGAACAGCCGATGGGCACCAGCAGCGCGTCCTGCTCCACGCCGTTGGTGGCGCCGGTCCCGGCCGCCGCCAACCCTGGGGACATGCCCGCTGTCATGCCATCCCCGGCCGCCATGCCCGACGCTGCCACCAGCGGGCCCGTGGCGGCCGTGGCGGCCGTGGCGGCATAGACAGGTGAAGCAAGCCCGGTGCCGAGCGGCACGCCCGGCCCGGTGGCCCCCTCGCCCTCCGACGGTACGGCGCCGAAGGCGCCGAGGGCGCCGAGGGCGCCCTGGGGCGGCGGCTCCTGAACCAGCAGCACGCCAGGCGGAGACTCCACGCTGCCGGGCGCGGCAGGCAGGTCGGGCGCGGGCAGCCACTGGTCGGTGATCAGCTCGCCCGAGGCCATCACATAGGCCCGCTGCACGGCATTGCGCAGCTCGCGCACATTGCCCGGCCAGCGATAGCGGCACAGGCGCTCCATGGCCGCCACGGTGAACTGCTTGTGCTGCCCTTCCTTGGCGCCGATCGCGCTCAGGAAGTGGCGCGCCAGCAGGGGGACGTCGCTCAGGCGGTCGCGCAGGGGCGGGAGCTCGATGGGAAAGACATTGAGCCGGTACAGCAGGTCCTCGCGCAGCTTGCCGGCCTCGACCGCCTGGATCAGCGGCCTGTTGGAGGCGGCGATCACGCGCACATCGGCCTCCATGGTCTGCGTGGAGCCCACGCGCATGTAGCGGCCGGTCTCCAGCACACGCAGCAGCTTGACCTGCAGCTCCAGGGGCATCTCGGTCAGTTCGTCGAGGAAGAGCGTGCCGCCGCTGGCGCGTTCGAAGAAGCCCTGGTGCTGGTGGTCGGCGCCGGTGAAGGCGCCCTTCTCGTGGCCGAAGATCTCGCTCTCGATGAGGTTGGGCGAGATTGCGCCGCAGTTGACCGCCAGGAAGGGCTTCTTGCGCCGCCGGCTGAGGTCATGGACCGTCTGGGCCACCAGCTCCTTGCCGGTGCCGCTCTCGCCCAGGATGAAGACCGACACGCCCGTGCCCGCCACGCGCGAGATCTGCTCGTACACCGGCAGCATGGCCGGCGCGCGCCCCCACAGATGGCCGAAGTTGCCGTCCTCGGCCAGGTGGGCGTTGAGGTCGGCGACCTCGGCCTTCAGCACCGCGGGCCGCGTGACGCGCGAAAGCACGCCCTGCAGATGGCGCAGGTTGATGGGCTTGACGAGGTAGTCCGCGGCGCCCAGGCGCAAGGCCTGGATGGAGGTCTCCAGCGAGGCATGGCCGGTGATCAGCACGACCTCCGAGTTGGCCACCAGCTGGGGGTCGGTGAAGAGGTCCATGCCGTTGCCATCGGGCAGTTCGAGATCCAGCAGGATGAGGTCAGGCTGCTGCAGGGCGATGTGCCGCCGGGCGTCCCTCAGGTTATGGGCAACGGACACCGTGAATTGTTCGGCCGTGATCAGTGCTTGCAGCGATTCGACCGAATCGCCATCGTCATCAACGATCAGCGCATGTGCCACGCCATCTCCCTTCCAGGTCTCATGAGCGCCTTGCTGCCCGCACGGATGCAGGCAGAGAGGCTGCGTGCATCTTGCAACGTTGACGCGTGAAATGTTCAAGACGCGAGCGCTCTTTTTGCATCAGCTTGTGACACTGCCCTTTGTTGCCGCAGGAACGTCCATTGCCCGAGGCCCGCACTGCATGCCAATCGGAGAGTTCCATGTATTCATCGCATTTCAAGGGCCCTGAGTCCCTTCAGTCCAAGGGGTCATGCAGCCGCAGCAACCGCCGCCTGACATGGCTCGGCCTGCTCACGCTGAGCCTCATGGGCGTCTGCTGCGTGCAGCGCACCCATCGGCGTCGCAAGGCCACCCTGCCCTGAGCCTGCGACACCCCGGCGCTGTGCAGGCGCGTGCGCAAACGTTCCATAAGCCAGACGACACGGGCGTTGGCATTCCCTGCGATGCCAGGCAGCATGCGGCACTGAGGGGATCGATGCTTTCCCACACCACCATTGATGTGCTTCAATGGCACGCCCGGCCCGGCTCCCTTCCCCTCAGAATCCGCGGAGCCCGCGCCAGGACAGCCGATTGAGTACCCATAGGGGCAGACACCCATGCCAACTGCAGGGAGCCCGAGTCGCTGGCAGGCGCACGCCCTCGCATTGGCGACGGCCCTTCTTGCCACCCTCTGCGAGCACGCCGTCGTCCAGCAGTCACCCTCCATTGCAAGCACCCCCTGGGCCGCCGTGCCGCTGGCCCTGGTCTGCTGCGTCCTGGCCGGCCCGCTGCCGGGCCTCACCCTGCTGCTGGGCGGGCTGGCGCTGCCCTGGCTGGGTGGCGCCCTGGGCCTGGCCCCTGCGCCGGCCGTGGGGGCGCTGGCGGCGCAGGCCGTGCTGGGCGGGGCGCTGCTGGCGCTCGTGGCGCACCGCCTGCGCCACGTCCAGCAGTCTGTGCTGAAGGCCGAGCAGTCCGAACAGCAGCAGCGCCAGATCGTCGAGAAGGCCGGCCTGGGCCTGTTCGAGCTGGACCTGCAGCACCGCAGCCTCCAGGCCTCGCCCCGCTTCGCGGAGATGCTGCAGCTGCCCTGGTCGCCCGCCCCCCAGGCCCTGGATGCCTGGCTTGCCCTGCTGCCGGGGGTCTCGGCCCGCCGGCTGCGCGAGGTGCTGGACGGCCTGGCCACCGGCCCGAGCCGCTTCTTCCTCCACGAGTTGAACCTCAGCGATGCCGACGGCCTGCCCTACTGGGTCCTGCTGTGCGGCCAGGTCAGCCTGGACATCGAGACCCGCCACACCCGCGTCCAGGGCGCCGGCATCGACATCAGCGCCCGCAAGCGCGCCGAGGTGGACCTGCAGGGCGCCAAGGCGGCGCTGGGCGAGCAGCTGGAGGACCTGCGGCGCCTGCACGAGCTCAGCAGCCGCCTGCTGGCGCCGGGCACCCTTGAGGAGCAGCTGGAGCAGGTGCTGGCCACGGCGCTTGAAATCCACCACAGCAGCGCCGGCCTCATCAGCATGCTGGACGACGGCCGGCCCCGCATCATGGCCCAGCACGGCTTCTCTGACATGCCTGCCGCCGAGCTGGAGCGCCTGGTCAATGGCGGCGGCATCTGCGGCATGGCCATGAAGGAACGGGCCCGCCTCATGGTGCAGGACATGCAGAGCGACCCCCGCTGCCAGCCCATCCGCGCCCTCATGACCGGCCGCCGGCTCCATGCCGCCCATGCCCTGCCGCTGATCAGCGACCAGGGCGAGCTGATGGGCGCCATGAGCCTGTTCCTGCAGGAGGCGCGGCTGCCCAATGCGCGCGAGCGGACCGCCATGGACATGTGCGCCAACAAGGCCGTGCTCTTCATCGAGCGTGCCCGCACCCGCGCGGCGCTGCAGGCCTCGGAGCTCCGCTTCGAGGCCGTGCTGGAGGCCTCGGCCGTGCCCTTCGTCGTGCTGAGCCCGGTGCGCGATGACAGCGGCCAGCTGGAAGACTTCCGCCTGGACTACCTCAACGCCGCCACGGTCCGTGCGCTCAAGGGCCGGCGCGAGCAGCTGGTCGGGCGGCCGGTGCAGGACATCCTGGTGGGTGTCTGGCAGCGCCGCCCCGACCTGCTGGCCCAGTGCCAGCGCGCGCTGCTGCGCAACGAGACCTGCGAGTTCGAGTTCAGCGCACCGGAGGGCGGCCGGGGGCTGGAGCAGCACTTCCACTGCATCGTCTCGCCCATGGGCCACTCGCTGGCGGTGTGGGCGGCCAATGTCAGCGATCGCAGGCGGCACGATCAGCAGCTGCGCGACGCCGACCGCCGCAAGGACGAGTTCATCGCCACCCTGGCGCACGAGCTGCGCAATCTGCTCGCGCCGATACGCCAGGCCGCCCACCTGTCCAGCGCCCCCGAGGCCACGGAGGAGCAGAAGCGCTGGGGCAACGAGCTGATCGACCGCCAGGTGCGCCACATGGCCCTGTTGCTGGACGATCTCCTGGACATCTCCCGCATCGCCCGCGGCGCGCTGCTGCTGCGCCTGGACCGCGCGGAGCTGAGCGGCATCATCAACAATGCGGTCGAGGCGGTGCGCCCCCTCATCGACGCCAAGCAGCACCGCCTGCTGCTGGAGCTGCCCCGCCGCCCGCTGCGCTTCGACGCCGATGCCCTGCGCCTCTCCCAGGTGGTGGCCAACCTGCTCAGCAACGCGGCCAAGTACACCGAGCCCGGCGGCGAGATCCATCTGCGGGCGCGGGCGGGCAAGGGCGAGCTGTGCATCGAGGTCAGCGACAACGGCATCGGCATGCCACCGGCGTCGCTGGGTGACGTCTTCCACATGTACACCCGCCTGGGCAGCGGCGACGAAGGCAAGCCCGGCGGCGGCCTGGGCATCGGGCTGGCGCTGGCACGCGGCCTCGTGGACCTGCACGGCGGCAGCATCACGGCCGCCAGCGACGGCCCCGGTTGCGGCAGCTGCTTCACCGTGCGCATCCCGCTGCTGCATGTCAGCCAGCCGGGTCCGCGCGAGCCGGCTCCGGCCTCGCCGCGGCCGCAGCCGGCCCGTCCCATGCATGTGCTGATCGCCGATGACAACGAGGAAGCGGCGCAGAGCCTCTCCGCGCTGCTGCAGATGCAAGGCCACCGGGTGAGCTGCGCCTACGACGGCGAGCAGGCCGTGGCGGCCTTCCGTGCCGATCCGGCCGACGTCTGCCTGCTGGACATCGGCATGCCCCTGCAGGACGGCAAGGAGGTCGCGCGCGCCATCCGCGCCCTGCCCGGCGGGGAGCACCCGGTGCTGATCGCCATCACCGGCTGGGGCCAGGAGGCCGATCGCCGCGAGGCCATCGCCGCCGGCTTCGACCACCACCTGACCAAGCCGGTGGACCCGGAACATGTGCTGCGCCTGATCTCCACGGCCGCGCAGCAGCCGCGCAGCGCCGAGACCTCGGCGCCCTGAGCCCGCCGTGGCGCTGGGTCGCGGCAATCCTTGCGGCAAGTCCTTCGTTCCGCCCGATGCCCGCTTGCTGCCCAGGACCGGGCACGCCCGCTGCCCTGGCGCATCACTCTTTCAACATGGAGGCACTGCACTGTGCAGAACGCCTGGGACAGCTCGAGCAAATGCCTGGCGCCGGCAGCCCTGCCCGCTCTCATGGCCCGGCTGCCGCGGCCGCTGGTGTTCACCAATGGCGTCTTCGACCTGCTCCATGTCGGTCATGTGGCCTGCCTGGAGCGGGCGCGCCGCCATGGCGCCTGCCTGCTCGTGGCGCTGAACACCGACGCCTCGGCCGGCCGGCTGGGCAAGCCGGGCCGCCGCCCCGTGCTGCCGCTGCCGCAGCGGGCGCGCCTTGTCGCGGCCCTGGGCTGCGTGAGCTGGGTCAGCTGGTTCGACGACAGCGGGCCCGCCGCGCTGCTGGCGCTGCTGAAGCCCGAGGTCTACGTGAAGGGCGGCGACTACCACGCCGAGCGCCTGCCAGAAACCGCCCTCGTCGCCGCCTGGGGCGGGCGGACGGAGATCGAGCCCTATGCCGCCGGGCACTCGACGACGGCGCTGCTGCAGCGCATCCGGGGCAGCGCCTCCGAAGGCCGGCGGGAGGCGAGCCGATGAAGCCGCCCGAAGTGCTGATCGTGGGCGACTGCATGCTGGACGTCTACCTGGAAGGCGCCGTGCAGCGCATCTCGCCCGAGGCGCCGGTGCCGGTGCTGCGCATGCAGCGCCGCGACCCGCGGGCGGGCGGCGCCTCCAATGTCGCGCTGAACCTGGCGAGCCTGGGCTGCCCCTGCCGCCTGGCCGGCTCGGTGGGCGAGGACGCCGCGGGTCTGTGCCTGGAACGCCTGCTGGACCATCCCCATATCGAGCGCCACTGGGTGCGCAGCCACCTCTTCCCGACGACGCAGAAGATTCGCATGGTCAGCCAGCGCCAGCAGCTGCTGCGCATGGACATCGAACAGCCCCTGCCGGCCGAGGTGGCCGAGGCCCTCATGTCCCTGGTCCGGCCGCTGCTGCCGCAGGTGCGCTACCTGCTGCTCTCGGACTACGGCAAAGGTACGCTCAGCGAGAGCGCGCAGCTGCTGATGGACGCGCGCCGGGCGGGCTGCCGCACCCTGGTCGATCCCAAGAACCCGGATCTCGCGGCCTACCGCGGCGCCTGGCTGCTCAAGCCCAACCTGGCCGAGCTGCAGGCGGCGCTGGGCAACTGGACGGACGAGGCCGACCTGGAGGGCAAGCTGCAGGCGCTCATGGCCCGGCTGGATCTGCAGCACCTGCTCGTGACGCGCGGCGCCGGGGGCATGACGCTGTACTCGCGCGGCGGCGCCACCCTGCACGTGCCGGCCGAGGCGCGCGAGGTCTACGACGTCAGCGGCGCGGGCGACACCGCCCTGGCCGCCCTCACCTGCTTCCTGGTGCGCGGCGCCAGCCTGGAACAGGCCGTGCGCGCGGCCAACCGGGCGGCGGGCATCGTGGTGGGCAAGTTCGGCACCGCGCGGCTGAGCCTGGCCGAGATGGGCATCTTCGAGGAAGGTTCCGCATGAAGGCCGCTTCATGCCTGCCCGCCCAGCCCCAGGTCGACGAGCTGGGCCAGCTGTTCCACCGCCTGCTGCAGGAGCACCAGTCGGTCTTCCATGAGCTGCACCGGCAGCAGGTGCTGGTGGGCCAGATCGGCCGGCAGCTTGCCGCCGTGCTGCGCGCCGGCCACACCCTGTTCTTCTTCGGCAACGGCGGATCGGCGGCGGACAGCCAGCACCTGGCCGCCGAACTCAGCGGCCGCTTCCAGCGCGAGCGCCGCCCCCTGGCCGCCATGGCCCTGACCACCGACAGCTCGGTGCTCACCTGCGTGGCCAACGACTACGGCTACGACGAGGTCTTCGCCCGCCAGGTCGCGGCCCTGGGCCGGCCGGGGGACTGCGCCATCGGCATCTCGACGTCAGGCAAGTCCCGCAATGTGCTGCGAGCCCTGGCCGTGGCCCGGGCCGCCGGCCTGCACACCGTGGGTCTCACCGGCCGGGACGGCGGCTACATGCCCAGCTTCTGCGACCAGTGCATCGTGGTGCCGCACGAGGACACGGCGCGCATCCAGGAGGCCCACATCTTCATCGGCCATGCACTGTGTGCCCAGATCGAGCATGGCCTGGGCCTCGCCGCGCCCCAGCCGGCGGCGGGCTGCTGAGCCCTGCCGGGGAAAGGCCGCTCTTGAGCGAATGTCCCCCCGGGCCCCTGCTGCGCTCCTTCTGGATGGGGGGCTACGAGGGCGCCGATCATGTCAACGCCGCCGGCGAGGCCCTGGACATGGTCCGCGCCACCGGCCACCTGGCCCGCCTGGACGAGGACTACCGCCGCGCCGCCCGCCTGGGCCTGCGCACGCTGCGCGAGACCATCGGCTGGCGGCTCAGCGAGGGTGCGGGCGGCGCGCTGGACCTCGGGCGCGCCGTGCAGCTGGCGCAGGCGGCACGCCGCGCCGGCATCCAGCCCCTGTGGACGCTGATGCACTACGGCCTGCCGCCGGACCTCTCCTTCTTCGACGATGCCCTCATCGAGCGCTTCGCGCGCTTCGCCGGCGCGGTGGCGCGCGCGCTGCGGCCGCTGTGCGAGGCCCCGCGCTTCTACACACCCGTCAACGAGATCAGCTTCCTGGCCTGGGCCGCCAGCTGCGGGGGCGTGCTGCAGGCCACCGAGGCCGATGCGCCCCTCGATGCAGCCGGCGAGGCGGCTTCCGGCCTGGCGCTCGAGGGCGTCAGCAGCAGCGAGCGCAGCGGCTACCAGGTCAAGCGGCGGCTGGTGCGCGCGGCGCTGGCGGGCATGGCCGCGATCCGCGCCGAGGATCCGCAGGCACGCTTCCTTCACATCGAGCCCCTGGTCCACGTGGCCGCGCCGCCGGACCGGCCCGAGCTGGACGCCCTGGCGCGGCAGATCCGCGACTACCAATGGCAGGCCCTGGACCTGCTGAGCGGCCGCCTCGAGCCCGGCCTGGGCGGCCACGAGCGCGCGCTGGACTGGCTGGGCTTCAACCACTACCACAGCAGCCAATGGGAGGCCCAGACCGAGAAGCGCCTGGCCTGGCATCTGCGGGATCCGCGGCGCCTGCCGGTCTCCACCCTGCTGCTGGAGGCCTTCCAGCGCTACCGGCGGCCCCTGGTCCTTGCGGAGACCGGCCATGTGGGCATGGGCCGCGCCGCCTGGCTGCACGAGATGGCCGGCGAGGCCCTGCAGGCACGCGCCCTGGGCCTGCCGCTGCAGGGCATCTGCCTCTACCCCCTGCTGGACCGGCCGGACTGGTGCGACACCGGCCGCTGGCACCGCTGCGGCCTGTGGCAGCCGGCGGGCAGCGAGGCCCCAGCGCCCGCTGCCGGCACACGCCCGGACTCGCGCGTCCCCGTGCAGGCCTATGCGCGCGCCCTGCGCGCCTGGCGGGGCCTGCCCGCAGCACCGAAGGCGCCGGGCCGGCGCCTCCTGGTGCTGCTCCCGGTGCGCTGGGAAGGGCTGGACGCGCCGCTTCAGCGGCTGCTGCGCCGCCTGGCCGGCGAGGCCATGCCGGGCGACGCGTGCCCTGCGCCCGAGGCCTGCTTCTCGGTGCTGCTGGTCGAGCCGCCCCGCCCCACGGCCGGCCCACCGCTGCAGCGCCGCCACCGCCTGGGCCCGGCGCTGGAGCTGCTGGTGCTGCACGAGCCGGGCGCTCACGCCGGCTGGGCCACGCCCGGGCAAGACCTGACCCTGCTGCGCGCGGCGGTGGGCCGCGGCCCCGAGGGCGGCACGCTGACCTGGCTGATGCGCTGGCCCCTTTCACAGGTCCGGGCCCAGGTCCGGGCCCCGGCCCACCGCACCCTGCCAGGAGACGCCCTGCTGCTCCAGCCCGACGCGCAAGCCCTGCCCCCGGACCTTAGCGCCTCGGCCCTGCAAGCCGCGCTGCTGCTGTGCGAGGGCCCGCTGCAGGCCGCGCACTGGTCAGCACAGGGCGCAGCGCAGGAGGCCGTCGCACGCGTGCCGGTGCTGCGCCTGCCGCTGGCCCTGCCCGCACGCGCGCTGCGCCCACCGCCCGCCCTCAGCTACGAGGCACAGGAGATCCGGGCCCTGCTGGGGCCGGCCACCGGGCCGCGCCTGCTGGTCATGGCCCGGCCGCAGCAAGCGCCGGATCCTGCATGGCTGGAGGCGCTGGCCCGCCTGCGCCCCGCCTGGCAGTTCCTCATGCTGGGCAGCCAGGCGCCAGCCGAGGGCAGCTGGCCGGCGACCTGCCGGGGCCTGGGCGAGCTCGCGCCCGAACTGCTGCCTGCGCTGCTGCAGGCCGCGGATGCCGGGCTGGTGCTGGCGCCCGTCCACGCAGCCACGGAGCACTTGTGGCCCGAGCTGGCGATCCTGGCCCGCGGCGCCGGCCTGCCGCTGTGCAGCACCCCGCTGGCCGAGATGCGCGCCCTGCCGCCCTGCCCCGGCCTGACCATCGCCGCCACCGCGGAGGCCATGGCGCAGCAGGTGGACGCGCTGCTGGCATGGCCGCGCACCGGCCCGCGCTCAGGACATCGCTCAGGACCTCTCAAACGGCCGCAAGCCGCTCAGGCCGTTCAGGCCGCTCGGGTCGTTCAGGCCGCTCGGGTCGTTCAGGCCGCTCGGGCCGTTCAGGCCGCTCGGGCCGCGCAGGCCGCTCAGGCCGCCGAGGCCCGCCGCACGCGGGCGCTGGAGCGCGCCCTGCGCCAGGCCTTCGCCGGCCTGCTGCCTCCGCCTCCGCCTCCGCCCGCGCTGCAGCCTCAGCCAGCCTCACCTCTGGAGGCAGCGGCCCCCCTCGCCATCGTCGCTGCCGGCCGCTGAGCCAGGGGGAGGCCCAGGCGTTCGCGGAAGTAGCTCACGGTATGAGCCAGGCCTTCGTCCAGACCGACCTCGGGCCACCAGCCCAGTCGCTCACGGGCCAGGCGGATGTCAGGCCGGCGCCGGCGGGGATCGTCCTGCGGCAAGGGCCGGTGCACCAGGGCGGAGGCGCTGCCGGTCACCGCCAGCACGCGCTCGGCCAGCTCCACCATGCGGCATTCACAGGGATTGCCCAGGTTCACCGGCCCGCGCCAGCCGCTCTCCATCAGCGCGCAGAGGCCTCGCACCGTGTCGTCCACATAGCAGAAGCTGCGTGTCTGCTGGCCATCGCCATAGAGCGTCAGCGGCTCGCCGCGCAGCGCCTGCACGATGAAGTTGCTGACCACCCGGCCGTCCCCCGGCCGCAGGCGCGGGCCGTAGGTGTTGAAGAGCCGGGCAATGCAGACCTCGGTGCCGTACTGCTCGGCATAGGCCACCATCAGGGCCTCGGCGCAGCGCTTGCCTTCGTCATAGCAGGCACGCGGGCCGACCGGGTTGACATGCCCCCAGTACGACTCCTGCTGCGGGTGCTCCTGCGCATCGCCGTAGACCTCGCTGGTGGAAGCCTGCAGCAGGCGGGCACCGCTGCGGCGCGCCAGCTCCAGCAGCTGCCAGACGCCCAGCGCGCTGGCCAGCACCGTCTGCACGGGAATGCGCTGGTAGTGTGCGGGGCTGGCCGGGCAGGCCAGGTTGAAGATGCGGCTCACGCCTTCGGCCTGCGGCGGGGGCGGGCTGCAGATGTCGTGGCGCAGGAACTCGAAGCGCGCCGACGCCTGCAGCGCCACCAGATTGCGCAGATCGCCACTGATGAGATTGTCCAGGCCCAGCACGGCGCAGCCGCGCTGCAGCAGACGCTCGCACAGATGGCTGCCCAGGAAGCCCGCGGCGCCGCACACCAGCACGCGCTCGCCGGGCCGCAAGGCAAGGGGCGGCGCCGCGCTCATGCGCAGACCTCTCGGAACAGCTGCTGCCAGTCCGCCACGAAGCGTCCGATGCCGAAGCGCTCACGCGCCATCCGCTGGCCGGCGCGGCCCCAGCGCGCGGCCAGGGCGGGGTCCTCCAGCAGGGCCTGCATGGCCTCGGCCAGGCGCTCGGGGCGGGTGTCGATGAAGCCGTTGTCGCCGCTACGGATGACGGTGGACAGCTCCGTCGTCGCCAGCCCCACCACCGGCATGCCCATCATCAGGGCCTCGATCAGGGCCAGGCCCAGGCTGGTGTAGCGCACGGGATGGAAGAAGAAGCGATGGGCGGCCATCAGCCGTGGCAGCTGCAGCTGGCCGACCTCGCCCAGGCCCCCGGGAAGGGTCTCGCTGCCCATGCCGGCCAGGCTCAGCGGCAGGCGCTGCTGCAGCTGCAGGTAGAGGTCCGAGCCCAGGCGGCGGCCGCGCCGCGCCAGGTGGTTGACGACCACCAGGCCACGCGACCAGCCGCCCTGCCAGGCCTGCTCGTCCAGGGGCCGCACGCCGTGCTCGATCACGCGCACCGGGCAGCGGCCCGGGTCCCACATCAGCGCATTGAAGGGCGTCACGTGGACCAGCACGGTGCCCGGGTCGTCCGCCCAGTGCACGGTGTTGGTGGGATGCTGCTGGGGCGGGTCGTGCTCCAGCACCAGGCGCGGCAGGGACTGCTGGGCGGGGCTGAGCCAGCGCGGGCGGTCCTCGTCCCAGGCCTGGCGGGACTGGTACAGCACGGCATCGAAGCGCATGCCGGGCAAGGCCTCCACCGGTGCGTCGTGCACGTTGTCGCTCCAGGGCAGCTGGCCGCAGCGGCCGCTGCGCTGCGGGCTGCCGGCGGCGTCCTTCAGCAGGTAGAAGTCATGCGGGACCTGGGACAGGTTGTAGAGGTAGTTGCCATGGACGTGCCAGGTGAGGATGCGCAGACGACGCGTCATGTTCGGTTCCTTCCGCAAGGGGGCCGGAGCCGCCGCTGAGCGGCGGCAGCTCGAGCAGGTGCTGCAGCGCCGCCAGCACCTCGTAGACGGTCAGCGCATGGGCGCAGCCATGGCCGGTCGGGCAGTCCTGGTGGGCGCAGGGCCGGCAGGGCGCGGGCTTGCTGAGCACGCGGTTCAGCTGGCGGTCCGGCGGCGCCCAGCGCTGCACATCGCCCCCGCTGGAGACGATGAGGCTGGGCACGCGCAGCGCCGCCGCGATGTGGGACACGCCGGTGTCGTTGGCGATCAGGCAGCGGGCCGAGGCGATCAGCGCACCCAGGGTCCAGAGATTGGTGAGACCGACCAGATTGATGCAGGGCACGCTCATCAGGGCGGCCAGTTGCTGGCCCAGCGCCTGCTCGGCCGGGCCGCCGCTGAGCACGATGCGGTAGCCGGCGTCGTGCAACGCATCCGCCACCGCAGCGAAGCGCTGGGCCGGCCAGCGGCGCGAGGCCAGCTGGGCGCCCGCATGCAGGCAGACATAGGGTGCGCCCTCCTCCAGCGCCGGACACAGCTGCAGCAGGGTCTGGCGGTCCGTGGGCCGCAGCGGGAACTCCAGGGACTCGTCCACGGCCTGCAGCCCCAGGTGCCGGCACAGCGCCAGCAGGCGCTGGCTCTCATGGCCCTGCTCGGGCCAGGCGCAGAAGCGTTCCTCCTGACCCGGCGGCACCCAGGCCCCGGGGCGCTGGAAGCCCGCGCACAGGCGTGCGCCCAGCAGGCCGAGCAGGCCGTTGCTGGACTCGCCGCTGCCGTGCAGCTGCAGGGCCAGGTCGAAGCGCTGGCGCTGCATGTCGGCCAGGAAGGCGGGGACCCGCTCGGCATGCAGCACCTGCTCGCGCAGGCCCGGCCAGCCGGGGAAGCCGATCCAGTGGTCCAGGGCATCGAAGCGGGCCACGAACTCCTGCGCCCAGGGCTGGCCCAGCAGGGAGATGCCGGCCTCGGGAAAGGTGGCGCGCAGCGAGCGCAGGGCCGGGCCGGCACAGATGAGGTCGCCCAGGCCCAGGGCCCGCAACACCACGATGCGCTGCACCGGCCCTGGCAGCAGCAGGGAATGGTTCATAGGAAGAGGACCCGGAAATGCAGAGCGCCGCGCAGGCGCCAGTAGACCGACAGAAAGGGGATCAGCGCCGAGGTCAGCAGCACCTCGCAGACATGCGCCGGATTGCGCGCCGTGGGCCGCAGCCGCCGCCAGGCCAGGGCCAGCACCAGGCCCGCTGCGGCCCCGCCCCCCAGCAGCGCGGCGGTCGGCTGGCCGCTCACGGCCAGGGCCAGGGAAAGCAGGCTCAGCAGCACGATCAGGTAGTAGTCCCAGGGCGGCCGCCGGCGCACCCGCACGCGGTACAGCTGCGGATGCTTGCGGTACAGCAGCGCATCGAAGAAGACATTGCGCTGCTGGCGCAGGGCCACGCCCCAGCGCTCGGGCCGCACCGGGTGCCAGACCAGGGCGGCGTCACAACGGCCCACCGGGCCCAGGGCCTCGAGCCGGAACTGCAGGTCGGAGTCCTCGCGCCAGGGGCGCCGGAAGCGCTCGTCGAAGCCGCCCACCAGGACCAGCGCCGCCCGCCACACAAAGGCATTGGCGGTGACGAACTCGGCGTGCTCCAGGCCCTGGGTCATCAGCTCATGGTCGGTGGGGCGGCGGCCGGGCTCGTAGAGGGCCGGCACCCGCACCTGGCCGGCCAGGGCCAGCCACTGGCTGCGCATGCCCAGCAGGCCCTGCTGAAGCCAGCGGGGATCGGCCACGGTGTCGTCGTCGGTAAAGGCCACCAGGGGCGCCCACGCGGCGCGCCAGCCACAGTTGCGCGCCACGGCCGGCCCACGCCCCCGCTCGGGCCGCAGGTAGCGCAGGGCCGGTGCATCCGGCAGGGCCGCCAGGCGCTCGACGAGCTGCCGGGTGGCCTCCTCATGCCCATCGTCCACCACCACGATCTCGTAGCAGTGGGTGGCCAGGCTCTGGCGCATCAGCGCCTGCAGGCAGCGGTCCAGCAGGACCGGCCGGCGGTAGGTCGGCAGGACCACGGACACCAGCAGCGGCAGCTGGCGCGGCGCCGGCACGCCCCTCATGGCGAGGCCTCCGCCAGCAGCTCCCGCGCGGCCCCGGCCACGGCCTCGGGCGGCACGCCGGTGAGGCAGCGCTGGTGGCCCTCGGGGCAGACGCTCTGCAGGCAGTCCCGGCAGGGCACCTCGTGGCTGAGCACCCGCGCACTCACGCGCCAGGGCGTGTGCTGCGGATTGGTCAGGGCATACAGCGTCACCACGGGCGTGCCCAGCGCAGCGGCTAGGTGCACCGGCCCGCTGTTGTTGGCGATCAGCAGCCGGGCGCCCGCGATCAGCGCCGCCAGCTCGCCCAGGCTCTGCGCCCCCGGCAGCAGCAGCGGCGGGTGTGGCAGGGCTGCGCAGAGGCGCTGCAGCAGGCCTGCCTCGCCCGGGCCTGCGCAGGCCACGAGGGCCAGGGCGCCCTGGCCGGGCCCATCATCACCACCGGCCAGGCCCGCCGCTGCCGCGGCAAAGGCTTCGGGGGGATAGCGCCGCGAGGGCGCGCTGGCGCCCGGATGCACCAGCACATACGGCCGCCCGGGCACCAGCCCGGCCTCGGCCAGTTGCGCGGCCACGCGCCGGACGTCGGCCGGGCGCAGGGTGAAGCGCAGGCCCGGGTCCGCCGTGTGCAGACCCACGCTGGCCACCAGATCCAGCTGGCGCTGCACCTCATGCCGCATGGTCGGCCTCAGCGCGTCGGGCTCCGCCAGCCGGTGGCTCAGCAGGCCGTAGCTGTTCTCCCGGGCATGGGCCAGGCGCAGCGGGATGCCGGCCAGGCGGCACAGGAGGGCCGCCGGCAGCGCGCTCTGCGTGCAGGTGCTGAAGATGATGGCGGCATCGAAGCGCTCCTGGCGGAGCCGCTGCAGCAGGGCTTCGTCCGCCTCGCCCACCGGGCGGTCGGGCGCCGCGGTGCCGGGCTTCACCCAGGGCGCCTCGTAGCTCAGCACCTGATCCAGCCAGGGCAGGTGCGGCGCCAGGCTTGCACCGGCCGGCGAGGCCAGCAGGGTCAGCCGGGCCTGCGGCAGGCTCTCCCGCACAGCGGCCATGGCAGGCGTGCTCATCAGCACGTCGCCCAGGCCATCCAGGCGCAGCAGCAGCACGCGGCGCGCCTGGTCCCAGGCCGGCGTGGACGGGGAACTCGCGACGGCGCTCATGCCGGGTCCGGCAGGGACTGCCCGGCAGCGAGGTGACCGTCGCAGCGCAGGACGTAGACCACCGCCTCCATCAGCCGCATGGGCACATGGCCCCGCAGCAGGGGCCAGCGCCGGCGCGCATGGCGGCCCGGCTCCAGCAGCCGCACGCTGCGGCAGCCCGAGCGCCGGGCCACCGCGCCCAGGGCCTCGTCCCAGCTGAGGAACCAGGCCCGGCGCAGGTCCAGGCCTTGCGAGGCCGCGGCCTGGCGCAACAGGGCCGGCAGGTCCTCGACCTCCACATGCGGCAGCATGCCCTCGACCTCAACATCGGCCTCGTGCCCAAGCCGCTGCAGCAGGCCCTGCTGGATGCGGGCAGGGCGCTCGCCCGGCAGGGCCTGGATCAGCAGCCGATAGCCGTGCGCCTGGAAGGCATGCAGGGCCGCGAGGGCGCCGGCCCGCCACGGCTGGGTCTCGGCTTCGGCGTCCAGGGGCGGGTGCGGGGTCACCAAGGCCTCCTCGGCCAGGAAGACGACCGCCGGGCCCGGCGCCGGCCGCCGGCGGCGCGAACGCTTGCCGAACTGGTCGATGCGCTGATCGAAGACTTCCACCACGCCGCTCACGCCTTGTACCCCCAGGCCGCTGCCGGACGCTGATCAGGCACCGGGGGCGCGAACACGCCCAGCGGCCCCCTCTGGGGCCTCAGCAAGCCCAGGCCGCGGGCCGCGCCGGCCTCGGGCTGGCGCCGCTCGACCAGCACCCGCCGGTAGACCGCCTCCAGCCGGGCCGCCACCTGGTCCCAGGTGAACATCCGCCGCACGCGCAGCAACCCGGCCCGCCCCATGGCGGCGGCCTGCTGCGGATGGGTGCGCAGCCAGTCCAGGTGCTCGGCCAGGGTGACGGGATCCTTGGGCGGGACCAGGTAGCCCGTGACCCCGTCGACCACCGTGTGCTGGATGCCCCCGACGGCGCTGCCCACCACCGGCCGGGCGCAGGCCATGCTCTCCAGCGGCGTGATGCCGAAGGGCTCATACCAGGGCGTGCTCACGAAGACATCGGCCGCCTGGTAGTAGCGCGCCAGCTCGGCACGGCCACGCCGGCCGACGAACTGCACGCGCGCCTCCACCCCCAGCTGCCGCGCCAGCTCGCGCAGGCGGCCGATCTCGGGCGTCAGGCGCTCGTCCGGCACTTCGGACTCGCCCCCCACCACCAGCAGCCGGGCCTGCCGCCGCCCGCCGCCCGCGGGCAGCCGGGCCAGGGCCTGGATGACGTTGTCCACGCCCTTTCGCGGCACCATGCGGCCCAGCTGCAGCACGATGAACGCCTGCGGGTCCAGGCCCAGCTGCGTGCGCGCGGCGAGAGCGTCGCCGGGCCGGAACTCATGGAGGTCCACGCCGCAAGGCACCTCGGCGATCCGGCGCGCAGGCAGCTCATAGTGCTGCAGCAGGTCCAGGCGGTCCTGCGGACATTCTGCGATGACGCGGTCCGCCGCATGGCCGACGCGCCGCTCGATGGCCAGGCGCTCGGGCGGGAAGCCATCGCTGGCCGCCTGGTGCAGGCGGCGCACCGCGCCCAGCGCATGGAAGGTGACGACCAGCGGCAGGTCCAGGCGGCGCTGCAGCTGCAGGCCCACCAGGCCCGACATGAAGAAGTTGGCATGCACCACGTCGCAGGGCGCGCGCGCGCTCAGCAGCTCGCGGGCCTGGGTCTCGAAGGCAGGCATCCAGGGCAGCAGCTGTTCCTTGGGCACGAAGCGGGGCGGGCCGGCGTCCAGATGGCAGACCTGCACGCCCGGGCCCAGCGTCTGCCGGGCCGGCAGGTCGGGGCTGTCCCGGCGTGTCAGTACCAGCACCTGATGGCCGCGGCGCGCCAGCGCGGTCGCCACCTTGGCGACGTAGACGTTCTGCCCGCCCGAGTCCACGCTGCCTGCCAGGGCCAGGGGTGAGGCGTGTTCGCTGATCAGGGCGATGCGTAGGGACGGGGCAGACATGGCGTCTCCGTGAGCTGGGATGGCGGGGCAAGGCAATCGGAATGCCTGCAGCGCCTCCCCGCCCCGCGTGCCTGCCGTGCGCAGAGGCTGCCCGCGCGGCCTGCGTGCTGCCGCAAAACTTGCCGTCGCCCCTGCGGCAGAGGCACCACAGACGCGCGGCCGGCCATGGCATGGCGCTTGCCGTCTGCCCATCAGGCGGCACGCGGGCAGGCCTCGGCTTGCCAGACGTGTGCGCTCCCGTTGCGGCGCGCCCTCGCGGCGCGCCTCGCAGCCTCAGGGCGCTCGTCTTCCACTCACCATCAGCACAGAGGACCTCAAGATGCATGTACGACACGGCCACCCCTGCGCGGCACCCGCACGCGCCCTTTCCTGGCGCACCGGCCTGTGCCTGGCCCTGGGCAGCTGCCTGATCGCAGCCACGGCCCAGGCACAGACCGGCAC
Organism: Pelomonas sp. BJYL3; assembly: GCF_027257975.1. GTDB lineage: Bacteria > Pseudomonadota > Gammaproteobacteria > Burkholderiales > Burkholderiaceae_C > Roseateles_B > Roseateles_B flavus. The sequence continues at coordinate 100,758 of NZ_JANZKX010000007.1, read as the reverse complement.
CGGCACTGGCAGCAACAACGGCAGCAACAGCGGCAACACCATGGGCAACAGCATGGGCAACGGCGGCATGGGCAGCGCCCAGGACCCGCGCCCGGACAGGCCGCTGATCGGCGCCGGCGAAGCCCCCGCCGCGGGCAATCTGCGCGGCAGCGCGATGGAGCCCAGCCTGGCCGCCCAGGACCAGCACGGCACGGGCGGCAGCTACGCCAGCAGCTATGCCGGCAGCGACTACTCCTGGATTCCCTACACCCGCCGCGGCTACGTGGGCATCAGCCTGGGCAACTCGGACTACGACACGCCCTGCGGCCTGGCCCCGCTCAGCTGTGACAGCCGCGACCGTTCCTTCGCGATCTACACCGGCGGCATGTTCAACGACTTCCTCGGTCTGGAGCTGGGCCTGCGCCATTTCGGCAAGGCCGACCGCGCCGGCGGCGAGGCCCGGGCCTATGGTGCCAACCTCAGCCTGGTGGGCATGGTGGACATGGAGAACGTGAGCTTCTATGCCAAGGCGGGCGCCCTCTACGGCCACACCAAGATCACGGCCGATGCCCTGTCCGGCGTCACCACCGGCACCGAGAACGGCTGGGGGCCCACGGCCACCATCGGGCTGGGCTTCAACTTCAACCGCAACTTCACCGTCTCCATCGAGCGCAGCCGCGACCGCTTCAAGCTGCCCGGCGGCGCCAAGACCTATGTGCAGAGCACGGCCCTGGCGCTGAAGTACCGATTCTGACCCCGCCCGGGCAGCGCCCGAGGGCGCTGATCAAGGCCCAACGAAGAGAGGCCCCGCGGGGCCTCTTCTGTCTTGCCAGGCGGCCGTGGCGGTGGCTTCAGCGGTAGTTCAGCCGGCCCTGCTCGTCGGAGAAGAGCAGCTCGACGCGGCGGTTCTGCTGCCGGCCCTCGGCGGTGGCGTTGTCGGCCACCGGGTACTCCTCGCCGAAGGCGCGCACCTCCAGACGCTGGGGAGCGACGCCGGCCCGCACCAGCGCGCTGCGCACGGCCTCGGCGCGGCGTTGCGAGAGCCGCAGGTTCATCGCGCTGCCGCCGGTGCTGTCGGCGAAGCCCTCGATCAGCACCCGGCGCTCGGGGTGCTGGCGCAGCACCTCGGCCAGGCGCTCGATGGAGCGGCGCACGCCGGGCTGCAGCTCGGCACGGCCGGTGGCGAAGAGCATGTCGCGCAGGGTGACCATCACGCCCCGCTGCGTGTTCTGGGCACTCAGCTCGGCAAGGTCGCGCTGCAGACCCGCGGCGCGGTCCTGGGCCTGGGCGGCGGCGCGGCGCGCGGCCTCCTCGCCGCTGCGGGCGCGCTCCAGCTCGGCATCGCGGCCCTGCAGTCGCAGGCGCTCGCGCTCGGCGCCGGACTGCTGCACCTGCAAGTCCGCGTCACGGGCGGACGAGCGCACGCGCAGGGTGGAGAGCTGCGCGCTGGCCAGGTAGGCCAGGTGGCGGGTCTGCTCCAGATTGCGCTCGTCCTTGTAGTAGCGCTGGGCACGCGTGAGCAGGCTGCGGACCTGCTCCAGCTCGGCCGCGCCATGGCGCTGCACCAGGGGATCGGCGGCAGCCTCGCGGTACTCGCGCTCGGCGGCGTCCAGGGCCGGATCCTGGGCGGGCAAGGTCTGGCATCCGGCCAGGACGGCCAGTGCGGCCGCCGTCAGGATGGTCTTGAGTTCTTGCATGGGGACTCCTGCATCAGGGAAGGGGCGGTGGGCCGGCGCATCAGCGCGAGGCCGCGGGGCTGGAGGGCTGGGCGCTGCGCCGCTGCAGCTCGTCGCGCAGCGTCTGCAGGGACTGGTTGACCTCGGCCAGGGCGCGCTGAGAGCGCTGCTGCGTGCTGCGTGCGCGGGCGAGATCGGCATCGGCTGCCGCCTCCTCCGCCAGCCGGTGGGCACGCAGGCGGTCGGTGGGCGCGATCTGGCGCGCGCGCTCCAGCTTGCCGCGCGCCCGGGCCAGGTCGGCGCCGGCGAGCTCGGTGGCGCCATCGCTGCTGGCCGCATCGACGGCGCGCTGGGCCGCGGCGATGGAGGCCGGCGGCCCCTCGGGCGTCGCGCAGGCGGCCAGGACCAGCAGGCCGGGGATCAGGGACGCGGCACGCAGCCGCCGTGCAGAAGAAGATGTCATGGCATTCCTTTGTGTTCTGGGGCCCGGCCCCGGGGCAGCTTTCATGCCCGCCGGATTTGCCGCGCGATGCCGCCCGCGCGGCCTCAGGAGGCGCGCCCGAGGACGCTGACGTCTTCCAGGCGATGGGGCTCATGGGCGGGGCGGGCCAGGGCCTGCATCAGCGTTGCCACCCGGTCCAGGCTGGGCCCGAGGTCCAGGCGCTCCACCATGTCCTGGCGCGCCGCGGCGCCCATGCGCTGACGCAGCCCGGGCTGGGCCAGCATCTGGCGCACGCGCCCGGCGATGTCCTCGATGTCCCGCGCCGCCACCAGCCAGCCGCTGAGGCCGTGCTGCACGATCTCCGGGATGCCGCCCACACGCGTCGCCACCACGGGCAGGCCGCTGGCCATGCCCTCCATCAGGGCCAGGGGCATGGCCTCGGAGTGGGAGGTGGACACCAGCAGGTCGAGCTCCCGGTACAGGCCGGGCATGTCGTCCCAGTGGCCAGTCAGCATCACGCGCTGCCCCAGGCCCAGGCGCGCCTGCTCGGCCTCCAGAGCGGCCTGCATCGGCCCTTCGCCGACCATCACGAAGCGTGTGGCCTCGGGCAGTCCTTCCTGCAGCAGCGAGACGGCGCGCAGAAACTGCTCCGGCCCCTTCTCCGGCGACAACCGCCCGACGAAGCCCACCAGGGGCGCTTCCTGCGCCAGGCCCAGTCGCGCACGCAGGCCCTGCGCGGGCCGCGGGCCCGGGTGGAAGCCGTGCGTATCCACGCCATTGGGCTCGCAGCTGAGGCGGCGCATGTCCACGCCCAGGCCCAGCGCGTGGTAGTAGCTGTGGCGGCAGACCACGCTCAGGTGGCTGTGGACGGCGCGGTGCACCTCCAGGTCCAGCAGGGTCAGCTGGCGGCCATGGATGGTGCTCAGCAGGGGCACGTCGGTGAGCCTGGAGACCAGGCCCGCCAGCGCGTGGGCATTGGGCAGGTGGGCGTGCAGCAGGTCCACGCCCGAGCTGCGCACCAGGGCCTGCACCACCTGCACGGCGCTCCAGCAGGGGTCCTCGGGCATGGGCACGCAGAAGACCTCGGCGCCCAGGGCGCGCAGGGTGGCACTGAATCGGCCCTCGTAGGGGCACAGCAGGCTGACGCGGAAGCGGTCCCGCGGCAGCTGCCCGACCAGGCGCTCGACCCAGCGCTCCATGCCGCCCACGATGGCATTGCCCACGCACTCCAGCACGTGGAGGCGACGCCCGGCAGCCGCTGCAGCGCCAGGCCGGGCCACGGCGACGGTCTTTCTGTCCATAGGCTTCCTGTGTCAGCAACAACGGGGCATCCAGCCCCAGCCCGGACTGCCGGCGCGCAGGCGCTGGGCGAGGCCGGTGGACTCCGGATCGCCAGCCGGAGGTGGCGTGGCCGCGGCCGGGCGCAAGACCTGACCCTCAGCGCCGGACACAGCGCCGGACACAGCGCCAGACACAGCGCCAGACCTAGCGCCCGCGGCAGTCCCCGACGCTTCAGTCCCGGACCCGGCGGGCAGGCGGCCGGAGGCATCCAGCCCCAGCCAGGCCGCCGCCGTGCCCCACCAGATGTGTTCGCGGGCCGCGTCGTCCAGACCCAGCAGGTCCATCAGGTCCTGCACCCAGTCGCGGCGCTCGCGCAGGTGGGCGCCGCTGCAGGGAAGGAAGCAGTCGCTGCCGAACTGCAGCGAGCCCGGCCCCAGCACCTCCAGCATGCGGGCCAGCACGTCCCGGCGGTAGGGCGGCGGCGGGCCGAAGGAGATGTCCAGGCGGAACTGCGCACGCTCGGGCGGCACCTGGTGGATGCGGTCGATCAACGCCACGGCCAGGGCCTCGTCGGTCCAGGGCCAGCCCATGTGGGCCAGGGCCACCCGGGCGCCGGGATGGTCGCGCAGGGCCTCGAAGTAGACCGGGCGGCAGAAGCGGCCGGAGCGGCCGTCGATGAAGATGCCGCTGTGAAAGAGCACGGGCAGCCGCAGCGAGGAGGCCACCTCGTACACCCCACGCGCCCGCTCCTCGAAGGGGTACCAGCCGGTGGGCACCATCTTGACGCCGCGCAGGCCGAGGTCCTCGATGGCATGGCGCAGATCCTGCGCGGCATGGTCGTCGCGAGGGTCCACCACGGCAAAGCCGGTGAGGCGGTCCTCGTGGCCGCGCACCAGACGCGCGAGGTGGGCATTGCCGCGCCTCAGCGAGGCCGCATCGCCCAGCGCATGGCCCGGGCTCAGGAAGGGCGCCAGCAGCACGCCCCGCTCGATGCCGGCCTCGTCCAGGGCGCGGAGCACGCCCCCGCTGTCCTCGCGACCACTGCAGTGCAGGTGGGCGTCGATGATCTTCATGGCGGACGCGCCTCAGCGGCGGCCGGCCCGTGCGGCTGCCAGCGCGGCGGCCTGGGTCCGGGCGGCCGAGGCTGCCGCCGGCGTGGACTCTGCGCGCGCCTGCATCGCCGGCAGCGGCCCCCCCCGCGTGGCGAGCGGGGCGCTCCCGCCCATCAGGCGGGACTCCAGCGCCTCCTCCAGCAGCTCGTGCACCACCTGTGCACTGCTGTCCCAGGAATAGGAGGCCACCACGTCCATCGCATGCGTCAGGCGCTGGCGGCGCTGGCCGGGGCTCTCGTGCAGGGCTTGCTCGCAGGCCTCCACAAAGGCCTCGGCCGTGCGGGCGATGCGGACCACGGCGCCATACAGCCGCTGCACATCAGGCACGGGCGTGCTGACCACGGGCTTCTCGCCGGCCAGATATTCCAGGGTCTTGGTGGGGCTGATGAAGCGGGTGGATTCGTTGAGGGCAAAGGGCATGAGGCAGACGTCCCAGCCGGCCATGAGGGCGGGCAGGACCTGGTAGCTCTGCATGCCCAGCCAGTGGATGTTGGGGCGTCGCGGGAGGCTGGCGGGATCGATCTTGACCACGGGGCCCACCATCACGATCTGCCATTGCGGGCGGGCATCGGCCAGATGGGCGAGCAGGTCCAGGTCCATGCGCTCGTCGATGACACCGAAGAAGCCCAGCCGGGGCCGGGGCAAGGCGCCCTGCAGGGTCTCGGCGCAGCGCGTGGCTTCCGGGTCCTGAACGGCCGGCTGGAAATGCGCCACGTCGACCGCGCTGGGCATGCAGTGCACATGGGGATGCAGCGCGCGCTTGGCTTCGTAGAGCGCCGGGCCGCCGGTGAGCACCAGGTCGGCGAGCTCCATCAGCTCGCGCTCGCGCTCGGGGAGCTCAGGCGGCGCGCCCTTGAAGGCGGACAGCTCGTCCATGCAGTCGTAGATCCACAGCGCGGGATCCAGGGCCCGAGCCACCGGCAGGGCCATGGGCGTGTAGAGCCAGGCCATGGGGGAACGCAGGCCGCGCTCCTGCAGCGCGCGGCGCAACAGGGGTCGCAGAAAGAGGGCCTGCTCCGCATCAAAGCCCTGTGAAGGCAAGGGCGTGCAGGGCGTCAGCACTTCGAGGTGGCGGCCCTGCCAGCTGCTGTCCAGCCGAGCGGGACCGGGGTCATGGACCGGCTCCTCGATGAAGAGCACCGGACGGTGCCGGGCCAGGCGGGACATCAGGTGCTGGGGGCGCTGGTAGACGAAGGACCAGCGCAGATGACTGAAGACGACGAGAGGTGACATGGAGGTCCTGATGCCCGCGCCAGGGGCCGCGGACGCCTGCCGTGGGCATCCGGCCGCCCGGCACAGGCCTGGGCACAAGGCGGACGGGCCTTGCTGGGCCGGCTCCGGCCATGAGGGCGGAGCCGGCGGGCATCGCAAGGCCTCGTCCGGACGAGGCGGGCGCGGCCTTACTTGGTGCGGCTGCTCGCGGTGCCGGTGCTCGCGGTGCCGGTGCTCGAGGTGCCGGTGCTCGAGGTGCCGCTGCCGGACGAGCTGCCGGAACTGCCGCTGCCCGAGGCGCCGTGGCTGCCGCTTTCGCTGTTCTCGTCCGAGCCGCTGGCGTGGCTGCCGCTGCCTTGCTGAGGCCGCTGGCTGCGCCACTGGTTGAACTCGTCGGAGAACTTCTTGTAGCGGTCCTGGCGCCAGGAGTGGTAGTCGTTGTCCAGAGTGCGCATCTGCTCCTCGCGCCACTGGTGGTAGTCGGGATCGAAGTGGCCCTGCTGGCCCCCTTGCTGCCCGTAGCTCCCGCCCATGCCGCCTTGGCCGCTGCCGTAGCTGCCGCCATAGCTGCCGCTCATGCCGCCCGCGTTGCCGTAGCCGCTGTGGCCACTGCCCATGCCGCCCTGGCCACCGAGGCCGCCGTAGCCCCCGCCGTTGCTGCCGCCAAAGCCCGTGCCCCCGGAGCCGTACGGCTGCCCCTGCATGGACTGGCCGCCGCCCGGGCCAAAGTGGCCGGGCTGCCCATAGTGGCCCTGCCCCGGCTGGCTGCCAAAGCCGCTGCCTGCGCCGGGGTAGTTGTGGCCATAGCTGCCGCCGTAGCCGCCGCCGAACTGCTGGTTGCCGTAGCCGCCGTGCTCGCCGTACATGCCCTGGGCACCGCCCTGCCAGCCACCCTGCGAGCCGTAGCCGCCCTGGTGCCCGCCGTTGTCATGGCCACTGCCGAAGTGCTGCGAGCCCATGCCGCCGCCCTGGGAGCCGCCCTGGTAGCTGCCTTGATAGCCACCCTGCTGCGAGCCCTGGCCACCGCCCTGGAACTGCTCCTGGCCCTGGGGTCGGTTGCTCGACCAATCGCCGTAGTTGCTGCCACTGCGGCTGCGCTGGCCCTGGTCCTCGTGGCGGCCCTGATTTCGACCCTGCTGGTTCATAGTGCATCCTTTCGCGAATGTTCAGAATTCATCGGTGACCGGTCTCCCGCGGGGCGCCGGGCCCGCACGGGCAGACGTGGCCTGCCAGGCCGCCCCGGGGGGCCGCGCTGGCGTGACCGGTCTGCCCTTGCAAGGCAATCGCCATACCCGCGGCGCCGTGCCGGCAGCAGGCAGTTTTTGCCGCCAGGGGCGGCGGCGCGCACGGGGGCTGGCGTCAGACAGCCGTCAGCTGACGGGCCTCCTGCCGCCGGTAGCAGGCCGCCCGCGCACCCCGTAGGCATGGGACTTTCCCGAGCTCGCCGCCCCAGAGCCCCCTGCCCTTGGGACTTTTGCGAGAAACCACGCTTGCGGGCCCGTGTTTATCGGGCACAATCCGCGCCGCCCGAGCCTGTTCGGGCTCAACCAAACTTCATACGAATGAACAAGACCGAACTGATCGAACATCTGGCTTCCAAGCACGAGCTGACCAAGGCCGAAGCCGGCCGCATCGTCGAAACCCTGCTGGATGCCGTGGTCACCACGGTGAAGAAGGGTGGCACCGTGTCCATCCCCGGCTTTGGCTCCTTCAAGCAACACGCCCGCGCTGCCCGCACCGGCGTGAACCCCAGCACCGGCGAGAAGATCAAGATCGCCGCTGCCAAGCTGCCCAAGTTCACCCCGGGCGCTGGCTTCAAGGCCGCCGTGGACCCCAAGGCCGCTGCCCGCAAGGCTGCCAAGGCTGAAGCCAAGCCGGCTGCCAAGGCTGCCAAGCCCGTCGCCAAGAAGAAGAAGTAATCACCACGCAGGCCGCGTGCCTGCGTCGTGACGCCCAAGCCCGCTGTGGCGCACAACGTGCCACGCGGGCTTTCTCATTGGGATGCCGCCGGCTGCATGGCCGCGTACAGTTCAGCCATCAGCGCCCCGCTCCACCCTGCCCCGCCCCGCCATCGTGCCCGCCGTGACCGACCTGCGTGTGCTCGCGCTCATCCCCCCGATGACGCAGCTGAACACGCCCTATCCCTCCACCGCCTACCTGACCGGCTTCCTGCGCTCGCGCGGTCTGCACTGCGAACAGCGCGACCTCGCCCTGGCCCTGGTGCTGCAGCTCTTCTCGCGGGCCGGCTTGCGGCAGATGCTTGAGGCCGTGGAGGCGCTGCCCCCGAAGCAGCAGACGGACCAGACCCGCAGCTTCGCCGGGCAGTACCCGGCCTACGAGGCCACCGTGGACCGCGTGATCGGCTTCCTGCAGGGGCGCGACCCCACGCTGGCGCACCGCATCAACACCCGGCAGTTCCTGCCCGAGGGCGCGCGCTTCGCCACCATCGACCACTACCTGGCCGACGAGGGCGAAGACCCCCTGGCCTGGGCCTTCGGCGCCCTCGGGCTGCAGGACCGCGCCCGCCACCTGGCCACGCTGTACCTCAATGACCTGGCCGACGTGCTGCGCGACGCCGTCGACCCCCGCTTCGAGTTCGTGCGCTATGCCGAGAGCCTGGCCACCGCACAGCCGCACTTCGATCCGCTGGCCGAGGCGCTGGCCGCGCCGCCCAACCTGATCGCCCGCACCCTGCAAGACCTGACCCTCGCCGCGGTGGACGAGACGAAGCCGGACGTCGTCCTGCTGTCCGTCCCCTTCCCCGGCGCGGTCTATGCGGCCCTGCGCATGGGGCAGGCCATCAAGGCGCATCGGCCCGGGGTGACCCTGGTGCTGGGCGGCGGCTTCGTCAACACCGAGCTGCGCGAGCTCGCCGAGCCGCGGCTCTTCGACTACGTCGACTTCATCACCCTGGACGGCGGCGAGCGCCCCCTGCTGGCCCTGCTGGAACACCTGGCCGGACAGCGCTCGGCGCAGCGCCTGGTGCGCACCTTCGTGCGCGAGGACGGCGAGGTGCGCTGGCGCCACCTGGCCGAGCCGGACATCCCCTTCGAGGAGGTGGGCACGCCCACCTGGGACGGCCTGCCCATCGAGCGCTACCTGTCTCTGCTGGACATGCTCAACCCCATGAACCGGCTCTGGTCCGACGGGCGCTGGAACAAGCTCACCGTGGCCCACGGCTGCTACTGGAAGAAGTGCAGCTTCTGCGATGTCTCGCTGGACTACATCTCCCGCTACGAGGGCGCCACCGCGGCCACGCTGGTCGACCGCATCGAGGCCATCGTGAAGGAGACGGGGCAGACCGGCTTCCATTTCGTCGACGAAGCCGCGCCGCCCAAGTCGCTGAAGGCGCTGGCCGCCGAGCTGCAGGCGCGCGGCACGGCCATCAGCTGGTGGGGCAATGTGCGCTTCGAGAAGACCTTCACCCCCGAGCTGTGCCAGCAGCTGGCCGACAGCGGCTGCATCGCCATCTCCGGCGGGCTGGAGGTGGCCTCGGACCGCCTGCTGAAGCTGATGAACAAGGGCGTGAGCGTGGAGCAGGTGGCGCGCGTCACCAAGGCCTTCGCCGATGCCGGCGTGCTGGTCCATGCCTACCTGATGTACGGCTTCCCCACGCAGACCGTGCAGGACACGGTGGACGCGCTGGAATACGTGCGCCAGCTCTTCGAGAACGGCTGCATCCACAGCGGCTTCTTCCACCGCTTCGCCTGCACCGTGCATTCGCCCGTGGGCCTGAATCCCGAGCAGTTCGGCGTGCAGCTGCTGCCCCTGCCCGAGGGCCGCTTCGCGAAGAACGATGTCGGCTTCATCGACCCCACCGGCACCGACCACGACGCCATGGGCCGCGCGCTGAAGAAGGGCCTCTACAACTTCATGCACGGCATCGGCGTGGACGAAGACGTGCGCCGCTGGTTCGACGTGCGCGTGCCCAAGCCCACGGTCAAGCGCGGGCACATCGCGCGGGCGCTGGCACAGCGGGATTGAGGAGCGCGGGCGTGTGGCACCGGGGAAATGTGGCACTTGAGACGTGGCACCTGACATGTGGCACCTGACATGTGGCACCTGAGCCTGGCCTGGCTGTGGCTCATGGCAGGACTGGTCTTCGGCCTCGCGCCGGTGCGCAGCCCGTTGGTCTCGTGGTGGACGCCGGTCGCGCTGGTCCTGGTCCTGCTGCTGTGGCGGCGCAGTGCATGGCGCGGGCTCCTGCAGCCCCTGCGCGGCGTGCGGGCCCTGTGCTGGTGCGGCCATGCGCTGACGGTGGCGGCCGTCCTGCTCCTGCTGGCCACCTCCAGCCCGCTCATGGCGGACGCCAACAGCCTCGGCCTCGGCCTGCTGCTCGGCCTGCTGCTGCTGCCCCTGCCCTTCCTCGGCGCGGCCGCCTGGCTGTGCCAGATCGTCCAGCTGTGCAGGCCGGCCTTGCCGGTGCCGGGCGACGTTCACAAACATTGACAATTTCGGGCCCCGACGCCGGCCGGGTCTCCGGCGCCCCATGAAAAAATTCGCGCGCGATGGTGGCCGGGGCCCGGCTGCCCGCCCATGACAAGACGATTCGGGGAGTGACATGACTTCTTCTTCCACGCGCGGCCGCCTGGCCGGCACAGGCCTGGCCCTGCTGATGGCCGGCGCCGGGCAGGCCGCCCAGGCGCAGGCCGCAGCCACCCTCACACCCTTCCCTCGCGCCAGCGAGTACGTGCGGCACATCAATCCGCTGGAACAGGGCACGCTGCCCATCTCGCCGCCGGAGCGCAAGTCCGGCGGCGGCCGGCAGAGCCGCTGGCGCATGAACTATGAAGGCGCCGTCAGCGTGGTCCAGTACGACCACAAGAACGACGACAGCCCCCTGCTGATCGCCCGCCACTACGCCGGGCAGCTGAAGGCCCAGGGCTACGAGCTGGTGACCATCTGCGACATCCCCTGCCAGGCACCGGATGGCAGTGATGACAGCTCCCAGAGCTGGCGCAACGAATTCGACATGCTCGGCAAGAAGCTGGACCTCTACCGCTTCGGCCACCACGGCCTCTACTTCATGGCCTACAAGCCCGATGCCGTCGCGGCCGTGCGCGTGGGCCTGTTCGGCGAGCGCCCCGTGTCCACGGTCAAGCTGGTGCAGTCGGCCAGCCTGGACCTGGGCCCGCTGAAGGCCTGGATCGCCCAGCAGCAGGCGCCGGCGTCCAGCGCCGCCCTGCCGCCGCCGCTTCAGCGCAGCGCTGCGGCGGCGCCCGTGGCGGAACCGCCCGCCGGCCCGCCGAAGATCGTCGACATCGCCCCCAAGGACCTGGAGAAGTGGCTGGCCGAGCACCCCCGGCAGCGCGTGGTGCTGCAGGTGACCAGCTTCGATGCCAACTGCGTCCACTGCATCCGCGCCAACCCGGTCTACGCCGCGCTGTCCAGCCGGCCGGTGCCCGAGGGCACGGTGTTCCTGCGCATGAGCTTCCAGCCCTGGCAGAGCGTGGGCCAGAGCCCCGTGGGCCAGCAGCTGGGTGTGAACGGCCTGCCCACCTACCTCGTGATCGAGGGCGGCAAGCAGACCCGCCGCAAGAACGGCGACTGGGACGAAGCCACGCTGCGGCGCGAGCTCATCGACTGAGCCCCGGCCCGCCGGCCCCGGTACAACGCCGCCCCGCTGTCCTGCCGGACACGCGGGGCGGCGTTCTTCTCAGGCGGGGTGGACGCCGCCGGACGCCACTCAGGGCTGCCAGTTCACCGTCACCGTCGCCGTGCCGCTGGCCGGCGTGGTGAAGGTGTGATTGGCGCCGCCTTCCCAGGTGACCGCGCTGCCGTTCTTCTTGATGAACTTGAACTGCAGCGTGGTGCTGGCCGGCACGCTGACGTCGTAGTACCAGTTCGGGTAGCTGGTGACGACCTGGTTGAAGGCCGGCCCCACCGGCGTGCTGCTGCTCCAGTTGCTGAGCTCGAAGCGGTCGCCGGTCAGGTAGACGTTCTCGCCCAGCGCCGTCGTGGCATTGGTGACGATGAAGCGCACCGTGACCTGCGGGCCGCTCAGGAGCTGGTAGCCGGCATAGGCATTGCTGTCCACGGCGCTGGCGTTGCGCACCTTGATGGCGTAGGGGCCCGCGGCGATGGCAGGCACGCTGACCTTGATCTGCGTGTCTTCCCAGCTGAGGATGCTCGCGCCGGTCACCGCCGTGCTGCCGAAGAAGACCGAGCCCTTGGTCGCGCCGAAGCCGCGGCCATCGATCGTCAGCACATTGCCCGGCTTGCCCATCATGGGGCCTACATGACCCAGCGTCGGCGTGCTGATGGCGGGGGCGGCCTGCCACACGGCCACGGCGCCTGCACCCAGCACGAAGTTGGGGACCGCGCCGCTGCTGCCCACGCTCAGGGAGCCGCCGCCCAGCAGGCCGCCGAGCATGTCGGTGTAGCTGCCCGCCGGCAACGCCGTCACGAGTCCGCTGATGGTGGTGGCGCTCGTGGCGCTGCGGTTCACGGCCACCAGCACCACCTGCGAACCGAACTTGCGCTCGTAGAGGTAGACGTCCGGGCTCAGCCAGCGCTCCTGCTGCGTGCCGTAGGCCAGGGCGGCATTGCTCTTGCGTAGGGCGGCCAGCTTCTTGATCAGCTGATAGGCGGTGGTGCCGGTGCCGAAGCCGCTCATCATCGCGCGGTTGTTCGGGTCCCCGTTGCCCGCCATGTACTGCTCGCTGCCGTAGTAGATGGCCGGCACGCCGCGCGAGGTGAGGGTGATGGCCAGGGCCTGCTCCAGCCGGCGCTGCGGAGCGCCGGCCTGATGGAAGCGGTCCATGTCGTGGTTGTCCACGAAGGTGACCTGGTCGATCACCTGGCCATACTGGCCCGCGGTGTCGACGATGGTCTGGTGCAGGTCCTGCATGGTCTTGCTGCCGTCGCGCAGCACCTGGCGCACGCGCTGGGCGTACTGGAAGTCCAGCAGGCTCATGCCGCTGCCGTTGGCGAAGGCGTGGTTGGCGGGGTCCACCTCGTTGACGCCCAGGAACCACTCGCCGAAGGTGAAGACGGGCTTGTAGCCGTGGATGTGGGCCATCCAGTTCTTCTGCCAGCCCATGGGCATGTGCTTGACGGCGTCGACCCGCAGGCCGTCCACGCCCAGGTCCAGCCAGCCCTGGATGGCGGACTTGAAGTAGGCGTCCACCGTGGCCTTGTTGTGGTTGAGGTCGGCCAGGTCGAAGAGGTTGCGGTAGATGCCGTCCTCGAGCGAGGAGAAGGTCGTGCCGCCGTTGTGGTGGAAGAGGCCGTTGGGGTCGCTGCTGTAGCTGGCCAGCAGCGTGCCGTTGTCGTAGAGCCGGCCGTTCTCGGCGAAGGCGCTGTTGGCCGGGTCGGCGGGCGAGCTGTGGTTGGGCGCGAAGTCGATGATCACCTTGATGCCGGCGTTGTGCGCGGCGGTGATCAGCGCCTGGAAGTCGGCGATGGAACCGAAGGCGGTGTTGGCCCTCTTGAAGTCGCGCGCCCAGTAGCCGTGATAGGACGTGCTGTTGGTGCCCGAGTAGTTGATGACGGCGCTGATGTTCTCCACCGGCTGCGAGATCCACAGGGCGGTGATGCCCATGCCGGTGAGGTAGCCGTCGCTGATCTTCTGGGTGATGCCCTTCCAGTCACCGCCGCAGTAGAGCTTGAGCTGGGTGCAGCCGGCGCTGAAGGCCGCGCCCGTGGGGTTGTTGGCGGCGTCACCATCCTTGAAGCGGTCGGTGACGATCTGGTAGACCACGTCGGTGGCAAAGCTCTGCTTGTTGGACACGTGGGTGTCCGGGCTGGCAGCAGCGGCGAGGGCCGTCAGCGCGGCCACGGTGAACAGGCTCAGGCGGAGCCCGGGCCGCAGGCGGCCGGCATGGGGGGTAGGCATGTCTCTTGTCTCCTGTGTCGGGCCTGTGCCGGCCCGTCCTTGCGTTGGATGAGGGATCCCTCACGCCCCCGATCGCCCTGTGGGCGCCGGGTTTGTTTTCGTAGTATTGCTACATCATCACGGCAGCAAATCCGTACGAACACCAGGACAACGCCTTGAAACCTGCCTGAAACTTCGACAAGCCTGCCTCAGATTGGGAAAGTATCGCGGCACTCCTATCGTCAAAATATGTATTTTTGATACACACCAACGATGAAAGCGGGCGGCTTACGCCCGCGCCGCTCGGGCGCTGCGCTGCAGGAGGCCGGAGCACGGGACAATCGCTCCAAAAACACAGGGAGCGCCCCATGACTCGAAGACAAGACCTGACCCCGCCGCCTGAGCGGCTCGCTGGCCACGCCCAGGCCCTGGCCAGCCTGGCCCTCGCCGCCGGCCTGCTGCTGTCGGCCTGCGGCGGCAGTGGCGGTGGTGGCGGCGGCACGAGCCCCGAAAAGCCCCCGGAGCCGCCTGTGCAGCCCGAGCCGCCGGTCCTGCCGGTGAGCGGCCCCGGCGAGCTGAAGTCCGCCAAGGCCCTGCAGCTGATCAGCAGCCAGGACATCCAGGCGGCCATCACCGCCGCGGGCCCCAACGCGCCCAGTCTGGTGCCACGCTATGCCGTGCAGACCTGGCGCCTGACCTACCTGACCGTGGACGGCAGCGGCGCCAGCGTGGAGGCGTCGGCCCTGGTCTGCGTGCCCGTCAAGCCCGCGGGCAGCCGCAGCCCGGTGCTGAGCTACCAGCACGGCACGACCATCAAGGACGCCGAGGCCCCCAGCAACCACGCCACCGCCGACGAAGCCGCCGTGGTCATGGCCTCGGCCGGCTATGTGGTGCTGGCTGCCGACTACGTGGGCTATGGCGTCAGCAAGGGCCGCCCCCACCCCTACCTGCAGTCCGCGCCCACGGCTGCGGCAGTGAACGACCTGCTCACGGCCGCGCGCTACTGGCGCTACACCCAGGGCATCAAGGACAACCAGCAGCTCTTCCTGGGGGGCTACTCCGAAGGCGGCTATGCCAGCGTGGCGGCCTACCGGGCCCTGCAGTCCGGCGCCAGCGTGCACAAGGCCCAGCTGCAGATGACCGTGGCCGGCGCCGGCCCCTATGAGGTGGACCGCGTGCTCGACGACCTGCTGGCCAAGGTCAAGGATGAGAACAAGGTGCTGGGCCTGCTGCTCAACCCCGGCTTCCTCAAGCTGCTGGGTGACGGCGACCGCCGCAAAGTACGCGACCTCCTGCTGAGCAAGGCCGTGGGCGAGGATGCCGACGTGACCTTCGACCCGACCTTCCTGGACCTCTACCTCATGGATGACGTGGCCGGCATCGAGGCCCGCAGCAATGTCTACGACTGGAAGCCCGCCCTGCCGCTGTGGCTCTACCACGGCCGCCAGGACGCCACCGTGACTTACCGCGCCTCCACCGACACGCTGACCGCCATGCAGCAGCGCGGCGCCGGCAGCCTCGTGAGCCTGACCGACTGCCCGGCCCAGCCCCCGGGCCACCTGGACTGCGTGCAGCCCTTCTGGAACTTCATGCTGCAGAAGTTCGGCACGGTGGCCAAGGATCTGTGAGCTGAGACGGGGGCGGTTCACGCCCCTCGCTGGCGGGCCGCTTCAGGGCCGGTTCAGACCCGCTTCAGACCCGCTTCAGGGCCGCTTCAAGGTCGCGACAGCGCCCCGGCCAGCCCCCAGCCCTCCAGCAGGGCCTCGGGCCACTGCCCCTGCAGCAGCAGGCGCGTCATGGCCTGCGCCTCGGCCTCGCAGGCCAGGCCCTGGGCCTGGCGCCAGCCGGCGTCGTGGTAGCTGTGGCGGTAGCGTTCGCCGCTGTCGCACAGCAGCGTCACGACCGAGCCCTGCTCGCCGCGCTCAAGCATCTGCTGTGCGCAGGCCAGGGCCGCAAGGAGATTGGTGCCGGTCGAGGGGCCCACGGGACGGCCCAGGTGCTCGCTGAGGGCCAGCGTGGCCGCCAGGGACCAGACGTCGGGGAGCTTCACCATGGCATCGATGACCGAGGGCAGGAAGCTGGCCTCCACGCGCGGACGCCCGATGCCCTCGATGCGCGAGCCCTGCTCGATGCGCAGCGCCGGGTCGCGGCTGAGGTAGTGCTCGTAGAAGACCGAACGCTCGGCATCGGCCCCGCAGACCAGGGTGGCGTGCCGCGAGTAGCGCACGAAGCGCCCCATGGTGGCCAGCGTGCCGCCCGTGCCCGCGGAGCAGACGATCCAGCGCGGCACCGGGTGGGCCTCCTTCTTCATCTGCTCGAAGATGGATTCGGCGATGTTGTTGTTGCTGCGCCAGTCGGTGGCCCGCTCGGCGTAGGTGAACTGGTCCATGTAGTGGCCGTCCAGCTCGCGTGCGAGGCGCTGGGACTCCACATAGATCTGCGTCGGGTCCTGCACCAGGTGGCAGCGGCCGCCCTGGAACTCGATGGCACGGATCTTCTCGGTGGACACCGTGGCCGGCATCACCGCAACGAAGGGCAGGCCCAGCAGACGTGCGAAGTAGGCCTCGGACACCGCCGTGGAGCCGCTGGAGGACTCCACCACCGTGCTGCCCTCATGCAGCCAGCCATTGCACAGCGCGTACAGGAACAGCGAGCGCGCCAGGCGGTGCTTGAGGCTGCCGGTGGGGTGGCTGGATTCGTCCTTGAGGTACAGGTCGATGCCCGCGAAGCCCGGCAGCGACAGGGCGATCAGGTGGGTGTCGGCGGAGCGCTGGAAGTCGGCCTCGATGCGGGCGACGGCCTGGCGCACCCAGTCCTGAGGGGAGGCGGTGGTGAGGGCGGCATGCATGCGGGCACTGTAGCAGCGCAGGGCTTGAAGTCAGCGGTGTTGCGGCGCTCAGCGAGGCAGGCCCTTGAGGCGGGTCAGACCAGACACGGGAGGACGCCCGGCTGCCGTCAAGCCACGCGGCGCACGCCCCGGCCGCCGACGCCGCAACCGGCTCAGCCGAGGCCCAGCTCCGCCATGAGGCGCGCCACCTGCGCCTTGAGCAGGTCGACCTCGGCGCGCAGGGCGTGCAGCTCCTCGTCGCGCCGTGGCGGCTCGCCGCCGCTGCCGGCGGGTGCCGCCTCCATGGCCACCGGGCCGGCCAGCAGGTGCGCCCAGCGCTGCTCGCGCGCGCCAGGGGCCCGCGGCAGCTTGACGGCCAACGGCGGCTGGCGCTCGGCCAGCTCGTCCAGGAAGCCTTCGACGGAGGAGATGTCGGCGAAGCGGTGCAGGCGCTCGCAATTGAGGCGCAGCTCGGCGGCGGTCTGCGGACCACGCAGCATCAGCACGGTCAGCAGGGCCTCGGCCTGCCCGGGCACGCCGTAGACGCGCCGCAGGTTGTGCTCGAAGCGCACGACGCGGCTGCCGCTCACCTCCTGCACCAGGCTCATGCCCTTGAGCTCGTTCAAGGCCTCCAGCACCTCGGCCTCGCTGAGGTTCATGACCGGCTCGCGCGCGGTCTTCTGGTTGCAGCCCTGGGTCAGGGCATTGAGGGACAGGGGATAGCTGTCTGGCACGGTGTGCTGCTTCTCCACCAGCACGGCCAGCACGCGCGCCTCGGCGGCGCTCAGGTCACGCAAGCTCATCGATCAGACCCCGAAACCGTCGTCCGCCTGGATCACGGCACCGTTGATGAAATGGCTCTCGTTGGCGCACAGCATCAGCAGGGTGGTGTCCAGGTCCTGGGGGTGGCCCACGCGCTTGCGCGGCAGCAGCTCGATGAGCTTCTTGCCCTGCTCGGTGCTCCAGTGGTGGTGGTTGATCTCGGTGTCGATGTAGCCGGGGCAGATGGCGTTGACGTTGATGCCGAACTTGCCCCACTCCAGCGCCATGGCACGGGTCATGTGGATGACGGCGGCCTTGCTCATGGAGTAGACGCCGATCTGGCTCAGCACGCGCAGGCCGGCCATGGAGGCGATGTTGACGATGCGCCCGCCGGTGAAGGTGCCCGGCGCCGCGCCGCGGGCCCGCGCCAGCATGCGCTTGCCCACCTCCTGTGCAACGAAGAAGGCGCCGCGCACATTGGTGTCCATCACGAAGTCGTAGTCGTTGACGGTGACATCGGTGAGCTTCTGCGTGGTGCTCACGCCGGAGTTGTTGACCAGGATGTCGATGGTGCCCATTTCGGTCTCGGCATGGGCGACGGCGGCCTTGATGGAGTCGAGGTCGGTGACGTCCAGTGCCACGACGTGGGCGTCACCGCCCGCGCCCTCGATCTCGGCCCGCAGGTCCTTGAGGCGCTCGATGCGGCGCCCGGCCAGCACCACGCCCGCACCGGCCCGGGCCAGCGTGCGCGCGAACTGCGCCCCCAGGCCGCTGCTGGCCCCCGTCACCAGGGCCACGCGCCCTTCCAGATCAATGCTGTAGCTCATGGCTTGCGTCCTTCATGCAATGTCCGGGGGATGTTAAGCCCTGGCGACGGCCCCATGGCGCCTGCATTGCCACGGAGGCAGACGTACGGCCAGCCCTGCGCGACAACATCGGGGACAACACCCGGCTAGAGCGGCGTCTCTAGGGTCTGGCGCCACAAAAATAGCACGATCGTTCTATTTTCAGAGCACCCCAGTAGAATGCGCCGCAATTGTGCCGAAACCGGGCGAGCCCCGGTGGCGGCAAAGCCCATTACAAATCCTGAAGGACACCCGATGACCAGCGAAGAACTTCTGGCCCAGTTCGGCCCGCGCGAGAACATGGAATACGACGTGGTCGTGGTGGGCGGCGGCCCGGCCGGCCTGTCCACCGCGATCCGTCTGAAGCAGCTGGCCAACGCCAAGGGCCAGGAGCTTTCCGTGGTCGTGCTGGAGAAGGGCTCGGAGCCCGGCGCCCACATCCTCTCGGGGGCCGTGATGGACCCGCGCGCCATCACCGAGCTCTTCCCGAACTGGAAGGAACTGGGCGCGCCGCTGAACCAGCCGGTGTCGGCCGACGAGGTGCTATTCCTGTCCAAGGACGGCGCGCGCGACACGCCGCAGTGGCTCATCCCCGAGTGCTTCCACAACCACGG
Organism: Pelomonas sp. BJYL3; assembly: GCF_027257975.1. Lineage (GTDB taxonomy): Bacteria > Pseudomonadota > Gammaproteobacteria > Burkholderiales > Burkholderiaceae_C > Roseateles_B > Roseateles_B flavus. The sequence continues at coordinate 82,192 of NZ_JANZKX010000007.1, read as the reverse complement.
CAACTACGTGGTCGCGCTGGGCGCGGTCACCAAGTGGCTGGGCGAGCAGGCGGAAGGCCTGGGCGTGGAGATCTTCCCCGGCTTCGCCGCCGCCGAGATCGTCTACGGTGACGATGGCAGCGTGCGTGGCGTGGCCACCGGCAATGTGGGCGTGGGCCGCAATGGCGAGCCACACGACGGCTTCCAGCTGGGCATGGAGCTGCTGGGCAAGTACACCATCTTTGCCGAGGGTGCCCGCGGCCACCTGGGCAAGCAGCTGATCGCCAAGTTCAAGCTGGACGCCGGCAAGGATCCGCAGTCCTATGCCATCGGCATCAAGGAGCTGTGGGAAGTGCCCGAAGGCCAGGCCAAGCCGGGCCTGGTGGTGCACACCGCCGGCTGGCCGGCCGACCACGAGACCTACGGCGGTGGCTTCCTCTACCACCTGGAAGGCAACAAGGTCACGCTGGGCTATGTGGTCGGCCTGGACTACAAGAACCCCTGGCTCTCGCCCTTCGAGGAAATGCAGCGCTGGAAGACGCACCCCAGCATCCGCAAGCACATCGAGGGCGGCAAGCGCATCGGCTACGGCGCCCGAGCCATCACGGCCGGCGGGCTGCTGTCCCTGCCCAAGCAGGTCTTCCCCGGCGGTGCGCTGGTCGGCTGCGATGCCGGCTATCTCAACGCCGCCCGCATCAAGGGCAGCCACGCCGCGATCAAGACCGGCATGATGGCCGCCGAGGCCGCCTTCGAGGCCATCGCCGCGGGCCGCCAGCACGACGAGCTGAGCGCCTACCCCGCCGCCTTCGAGAAGAGCTGGCTGCACGAAGAGCTGGACCGCTCGCGCAACTTCAAGCAGTGGTTCAAGAAGGGCAATACCGTCGGCACCCTGATGACGGGCATCGAGCAGTGGCTGCTGCCCAAGCTGGGCTTCAAGAGCCCGCCCTGGACCATCCACCGCGAGCTGCCGGACCACGTCTACCTGCGCCCGGCCGCCGAAAGCGCCAAGATCGACTACCCCAAGCCCGATGGCAAGCTGACCTTCGACCGCCTCTCCTCGGTGTTCATCTCCAACACCAACCACGCCGAAGACCAGCCGGTGCACCTGACGCTCAAGGACGACTCGGTGCCGGTCCAGGTCAACCTCGCCCGCTTTGCCGGCCCGGAGAGCCGCTACTGCCCGGCCGGCGTCTACGAGTTCGTGAAGAACGAGGACAACAGCGAGCGCCTGCAGATCAACGCCCAGAACTGCGTGCACTGCAAGACCTGCGACATCAAGGACCCGACGCAGAACATCGTCTGGATCACGCCGGAAGGCGGCGGCGGGCCGAACTACGCGGGCATGTAAGCCTGTTCCGTCCGCAAGAGGAAAGCCCGCTGATGCGGGCTTTCTGCTTCTTGGCCGCTCCGCCGGGGGTATCTCGCCCTGGCTGGAGCCTTCAGGCCATGGCGGCGAGCCTGGCCTTCACGGCGGGCCATTCGCTGTCGATGATGGAGAAGTAGACGGTGTCGCGCACCCGCCCCGAGGCACAGACCATGTGTCGGCGGAAGATGCCCTCCTGCACCGCGCCGATGCGGGCGATGGCGTTGCGGGACTTCTCGTTGAGCGCATCGGTCTTGAGCTCCACGCGATGCGCGCCGAGGGTCTCGAAGGCATGGGTGAGGAGCAAGGTCTTGGCCTCGGTGTTGACGCCCGTGCGCTGATGGCTGGCGGCCACCCAGGTCCAGCCGATCTCCAGACGCCGGTCCGCGGCCGAGATGTTGCCGAAGCGGGTGTTGCCCACGATGCGGCCACTGCTGAGCTCGCGGATCACGAAAGGCAAGGCCTGACCCCGCGCCTGGTCCGCCAGCGCCGCCTCCACATAGGCCTGCATCTCGGCCGGCGTGCTGACGCCGGTGGGGATCCAGCGCCACAGCGCCGGGTCCAGGCCCTGTTCGCACAGGCCGTCCACATGGTCGAGGCTCAGGGGCTCCAGCTGCACCAGGCGGCCGGTGAGGGTGACGGGGCGAACGTCCAGAGGGTCAGGTCTTGTCATGGCGGGAATCAGGGAGGGTCAGGGTTGAATCGGTGCGGATCAGAGGCCCAGCTGGCGCATCCAGCGAGCCATGGCGGGCGAGGCGCCGGCGTCGAAATGCTCGATCAGGCGCTCCCGCTCGCCGGCCGCCCGGTTCTGGCTCAGCTTGGCCTTGGCCCGGACGGACGTCAGCTCAACCCGCAGCCCGACGATGGCCGAGAGCAGCCGCTGCTGGAAATCCTCCGGCAAGCCCAGCCACTGCGGGATGTAGGCCGGATCGCGCGGCTGGATCAGGCGCTTGAGCAGGCGGTCCTTGGCCATGGGCTCATCCACGAACTGCAAGCGGCCCTCGACCTCCAGGGCCAGGTAGTTCCAGGTCGGAACGTTGAGCGGGCTGTCGTAGTGGGCGGGTGACACATAGGCGTCCGGACCAGTGAAGACCAGACGCAGCGCCTGCCCCTCAGACAGGCTGGCCAGATGCGGATTGCCGCGGGCCAGATGCCCCTCCAGCCACGACTGCCCCCCGTCCTCCACCCACACCATGGGCAGGTGAAAGGCCAGCGGCGGCGCTGCGGGGTCCTGCGCGTTGGCGGCGACCAGCAGGGCGAGAGGATGCTCCGCGACCAGCTGGCGCTGCAGTGCGGGATCGTCGAGCAGGAAATGCTTGGGGGTGTACATGCGGTGACGGGCGGTTCATGCGGCAGGGAGGCTTCAGCATAGAAGCTCAATTGGTACGATGAAAGATCCAATTCCGTGCAATGCAATGAGACCAATGCCATGACTGACCGCCACGGCATGGCCGGCAGGCCCGCCCTGCCCTTCGACATCGCCGGCATCCGCCTGGACGGCTCGGGGTCGCTGACCCGGCAGCTGGTGGAACAGCTGCGCCTGCGCATGCTGCAGGGCCGCCTTCCCGCCGGCGCGCGCATGCCCACCACGCGCGAGCTGGCGGGCGCGCTGGGCCTGTCTCGCAACACGGTGGTGCGGGCCTACGAACACCTGCTGGACGAAGGGCTGATCAAGAGCCGCGTCGGCGACGGCAGCTATGTGACGCCGCCGCTGGCACAGATGAGCCCGGCAGGCGCGGGGCCCGCTGCGCCATCGGCAGCCCCTCTGCCGCAGACACCGCGCTGGCTGGGCCTGCAGGCGTTCACGCCTTCGCGCACGCCGGCCGGCCCGGTGCGGGCCTTCCGGTGGGGCAGTCCGGCCATGGACCTGTTCCCCGCCGCGCTGTGGTCCCGCCTGCAGTCCCAGGCCTGGCGCCGCCATGACACGCGCGAGCTGGCCTATGGCGATCCAGCCGGCCTGCCCGCGCTGCGCGAGTGGCTGGCCGACTACCTGTGCAGCGCCCGCGGCCTGGCCTGCAATGCCGGGCAGATCCTGATCACGGCGGGCGCGCAGCAAGGCATCACCCTCGCCGCCATGGCCCTGCTGGGGCCGGGGGACGAGGCCGCCCTGGAGTCGCCCGGCTACCGCTCCGCCGCCGCCGCCCTGGCCCTGGCCGCCACCAAGGTGCACCCGGTCCCGGTGGACGCCGAAGGCCTGCGGCCCGGCGCGCTGGAGGCCCTGGGGCCGCGTTGCCGCCTGCTTTACGTGACGCCGTCGCACCAGTTTCCCACCGGGGTCGCCATGAGCCTGCAGCGCCGCATGGACCTGCTGGCCTGGGCGCGCCGGCAGCAGGCCTGGATCCTCGAGGACGACTACGACAGCGAGTACCGCCACGTCGGCCTGCCCCTGGCCCCGCTGTCCAGCCTGGACAGCGCCGGCCGCACGCTCTACGTGGGCAGCCTGTCCAAGCTGATGTTCCCGGGACTGCGCCTGGGCTATCTGGTGGCGCCACCCGGCTGGCTGCCGACGCTGGCGCGGCTGCGGGCCGTGCTGGACCGCCACAGTGCCTGCATGGACCAGCAGGTCATGGCCGACTTCATCGCCCAGGGCCATTTCCTGCGCCATGTGCGCCGCATGCGGCGAGCGGCCCGGGAGCGCCGCGACGCCCTGCTGGGCGCCTGGGCCCGGCACATCGAGCCTCTGGGCCTGCCCTTGCCCGCGCCCGAAGCCGGCCTGCATGCCTACCTGCCCCTGCCGGAAGCCGGGCTGGAACGCCGCCTGACCGAGGCCGCCACCGCGGCGCAGCTGGAGGTCGGCGCGATGCGGCACGTGGGCGGCCTGCCCGAGGCCTCGGCACGCGCGGGCCTGGTCCTGGGCTTTGCCGCGCTCCCACCGGCGGCCACCCGGCGCGCTGTGCAGACGCTGGCCCAGGCCTGGCGCCCCGTCCTCGGCTGAGCGCCTGCGCAAGACAGCCCATCGCGGGTTCTCCGGCAGGTCATCCCGGCAGGTCATGCCGGCATCCTGCCCTCCGATCCGCTTGCCGCTCCCTGTGGGCACTAGCACGGGCACCTCAGCCGCCAGAGGGCCCGGCAAGGCCGACGACCAGGCGCCTGGCTCCGCACCTGAGCGGCCTGCGGGGCGATGCTGGTCAAGGCAGACGTCTTGTGAGAGCATCATCCACAGCACCGCGAAGCGGGCACCCGTAAGTCTCCGGAGCGCCGGAGCAACTGCAGTTCTCGGAGGTTGCAGTGAAAGATGTACTCACCTCGGCCGCTCTGGCCCTTGTGCAGCGATCTTCGACGTCACCGGTGTCGCCTTCGGCGCCTTCGGCGTTTTCGGCGTCTTCATCGGGGTCGCCCTCTAGGTACAGCACCCGGCCCCCGCTCGAGCGCGGCCTCCAGGCCATCCGTCGGCACCTGGGCATGGAGGTCGCCTTCATCTCGGAGTTCATCGACGGGCGCCGTGTCTTCAGGCATGTGGACGCCGAGGCGGCAGAGGGGCCGGTCAAGGTCGGCGCTTCCGACCCGCTGGAAGAAAGCTATTGCCAGCGCGTCGTGGACGGCCGCCTGCCGGAGCTGATCACCGATGCCTGTCTCAACACCGAGGCGCTGAGCCTGCCTGCGACGCGGGCCCTGCCCGTGGGCGCGCACCTGAGCGTTCCCATCCGGCTGGCGGACGGCCAGCTCTACGGCACCTTCTGCTGCTTCAGCCGCTCGGCCGACCACACCCTCACGCGCAGGGACCTGGACATGATGCGGGTCTTCGCGCAGATGGCAGCCGAGGAGATCCAGGACGCCCTGGCCGCCCAGGAGGCCCGCCGCCTCGTGGAGGACAGGATCGAAGCCGTCTGCAATGCCGATGGCCTGAAGATGGTCTACCAGCCCATCGTCGATGTGCGCAACGCGCGGGTCGGCGGCTTCGAGTCGCTGGCGCGTTTTTCGCTGCAGCCGCTGCGCTCGCCCGATGTCTGGTTTGCCGAGGCGGCGCATGTGGGCCGGGCCGTCGAGATGGAGACCAAGGCCATCCGCCTGGCCCTGGAGGCACTGACACAGCTGCCGCCCGACATCTACGTGACGGTGAACACCTCACCCGAGACCATCGTCAACGGGCACTTCGCCTCGGTGCTGCAGGGATACCCGCTCGAGCGCATCGTCGTGGAGGTCACTGAACACCAGGTGGTCGAACGCTACGAGGACATCGCCGCCGTCATGCTGCCCCTGCAGTCGCAAGGCCTGCGGGTGGCGATCGACGATGCAGGCGCGGGCTATGCGAGCTTCAGGCACATCCTGAACCTGCATCCGAACATCGTGAAGATGGACTACAGCATCACCCACTGCATCGATTCCGATCGCTCGCGCCGCGCGCTGGCGGCGGCCATGCATGGCTTTGCCTCGGAAACGGGCTGCCACATCGTGGCCGAGGGCGTCGAGACGACGGCGGAGCTGGAGACCATTCGCCGCCTGGGCATTGGCCGCGCGCAGGGCTACCACCTGGGCCGGCCGATGCCGCTGGAGCAGGCGCAGAGCCTGGTGGGGCGCCGGCCTCACTGAGGCCTGCCCCGGCAGCGCGGTCGCGCTCAGGCGAAGTTCAAGCGAACTTGAGCATGGCTCAGGCGATGGCCGGGTAGTGGCCCAGGCCGTCCGGCCAGGTCGTCAGCACCTCGAAGCCGGTCTCGGTGACCAGCACCATGTGCTCCCACTGCGCCGAGAGCGAGCGGTCTTTGGTGACGACGGTCCAGCCGTCCTTCATCTCCTTCACCTCGCGGCGCCCGGCATTGATCATGGGCTCGATGGTGAAGATCATCCCCGGCTGCAGCTTGAGGCCTTCGCCCGGGCGGCCGAAGTGATTGACGTGAGGGGCGTCGTGGTAGATGTCCCCGATGCCGTGGCCGCCGTACTCGCGCACCACGCTGTAGCCATCGCGGAAGGCGATGCTCTGGATGGCATGGCCGATGTCGCCCAGCGTGGCGCCGGGCTTGACCTGGCGGATGCCGGCGCACAGGGCCTCGTAGCAGGTGTTCACGAGCCGGCGCGCATGGAGCTTGGGCTCGCCCGCGAAGAACATGCGGCTGCTGTCGCCGAACCAGCCATCCTTGATGATGGCCACGTCGATATTGACGATGTCACCGTTCTTCAGGATCTTGGACGGCGTGGGGATGCCATGGCAGACCACCTCGTTGACCGAGCTGCAGATGGTCTTGGGAAAGCCGTGGTAGCCCACGTTCGCCGGAATCACCTTGAGCTCATTGACGATGAAGTCATGGCAGATCCGGTCCAGGTCCTCGGTGCTGACGCCGGGCTTCACATGCTCGCCGATCATGGCCAGCACCTGCGCCACCAGGCCGGCAGCCTCGCGGGCCTTGGCAATCTCCTCGGCATTGCGGATCTTCACAGGCGGATTCATGACGGCAGGCTCCCCACGTGTTGGTCCACGTGCATTCTGATGTGCAATTGAACGGCCGCGGCTCGGGCCATCACGGATGGATGAAAGGCCCGAAAGCAGGCCATACCGAGGGCTTCAGGCCGCGGAGCCCATGACCGATGACTGCGGGACAGGCCCATGCAGAACAAGCGGCGGCCCATGAAAAAACCCGCCACAAGCACGCTTGGGCGGGTTTCTCAATACTGTCTGGCGGAGACGGAGGGATTCGAACCCTCGATGCAGGTTTTGCCCACATACTCCCTTAGCAGGGGAGCACCTTCGGCCACTCGGTCACGTCTCCAGCAGAGCCTCGCAGTATAGCAGTGCTTTTTCAGGCTCCGCTACAAATTCCTGATTTTTTATCAGGCGGCTTTCAGGCGGCGTCCTGGTCCAGATCAAAGGCACGGTGCAGGGCGCGCACGGCCAGCTCCATGTACTTCTCGTCGATGACGACGCTGGTCTTGATCTCGCTGGTGGAGATCATCTGGATGTTGATGCCTTCCTCGCTCAGTGAGCGGAACATCTTGGACGCCACGCCCACGTGGGAACGCATGCCGATGCCCACGATGGAGACCTTGCAGATGCGCGGATCGCCCAGCACCTTGGCCGCACCGGTGGCCGGGGCCACGGTCTTCTCCAGCAGCTCCATGGTGCGCTGGTAGTCGTTGCGGTGCACGGTGAAGCTGAAGTCGGTCTTCCCGTCGTGCGAGACGTTCTGGATGATGACGTCAATGTCGATATTGGCTTCCGCCACGGGACCGAGGATCTGGAAGGCGATGCCAGGCTTGTCAGGCACGCCCAGCAGCGTCACCTTGGCCTCGTCGCGGTTGAAGGCAATGCCCGACACGACGGCTTGTTCCATGTTTTCGTCCTCTTCAAAAGTGATCAGGGTGCCGGACTTGGCTTCCTCGTTGATGTCGATGTCCCAGGGTGTGAAGCTGGACAGCACGCGCAGCGGCACACGGTACTTGCCCGCGAATTCCACGGAGCGGATCTGCAGCACCTTGGAGCCCAGCGAAGCCATCTCGAGCATTTCCTCGAAGCTGATGCTCTTGAGGCGGCGCGCCTCGGGCACCACGCGCGGGTCGGTGGTGTAGACGCCGTCGACGTCGGTGTAGATCAGGCACTCGTCGGCCTTCATCGCGGCGGCGATGGCCACGGCCGAGGTGTCGGAACCACCACGGCCCAGGGTGGTGATGTTCTTGTGCTCGTCGATGCCCTGGAAGCCTGTGATGACCACCACCTTGCCGGCGGCCAGGTCGGCGCGCACGCGCTTGTCATCGATGCTTTCGATGCGGGCCTTGGTATAGGACGAGTCCGTGGCCACGGGCACCTGCCAGCCGGTATAGCTGACGGACTCCAGGCCTTCCGCCTGCAGCGCGATGGCCAGCAGGCCCACCGAGACCTGTTCGCCGGTGGCGGCGATCATGTCCAGCTCGCGCATCAGCGCCGGGCTGCTGCTGGCGGGCGAGAGCTCCTTGGCCAGGCCCAGCAGGCGGTTGGTCTCGCCGCTCATGGCCGAGGGCACCACCACCATCTGATGACCTGCACGCGCCCACTTGGCGACGCGCTTGGCCACGTTGCGAATACGGTCGGTCGAGCCCATCGAGGTGCCGCCGTACTTGTGAACGATCAATGCCATGGTTGTGAAATTGCGCGGAGTTGGAGGGGGGTTTCTTGCGCCGCGGTCGCAGTGGCCGATTCTACGGTTGGCCTTGGCGAAGCACGAAGCCCCGCCCGGCCAGCGGCCTGGGCTTCAGCCCCTCGTCAGGGAGCGTCCGGCCGCCAGCTCAGGCGCAGCCAGGGCCCTTCGCCCTGCCCCGCGAAACGCGCGTCCAGGCCCAGCGCAGGCGCCCACAGCAGCGGCGCCTCCAGCCCCGCTTTCCCAGGGAAATCCAGAAAGACAAGGGGCCCGCCGCGCGCCAACGCAGGGACGCCCGCGGCCTGCCAGGACTTCTTCAGGGATCGCGGCGGCGTGCCGCGCGCCCGCTGGAATTGCTCGCTGCCTTCGCGCTGACGCAAGATCACATTGCGCAATAGCGATGAGCCTACAGCTTCTGACGAAGGCTCATTCACCACATCGACCTGGAAACTCCCACGCCAGGCCGGGCAGGCATGCAGGCCGGGCCGGCTGAGGTCCATCCGGGAGGCGGCCGCTCGCGGCACCTCCTGCACCGGCGCCGACAGGACCAGCAAGGCTCCCCGGTGCTTCTGGATCACCCGGCTGCCAGCTGGCCACGACGCCCCAGCGGGCGCCTGCGGCGCTTCACCGAGCAGCCGCTCCACCAGGCTGGCCGGCGCCGGCCGCCCCAGGCGCTCGCGCAGCCAGTGCCGCAGCAGATTGCTGAGCCGCGGGCGGGTCAGCGCCGCCCAGGCCGAGAGATCCAGCCCGGCAGGCGGCTGCGTCCAGGCCTCAAGATCCTGTCCGGCAAGCTCGTCGAGCAGGTCCCCGGCCTCCTGCGCCCAGCGGGCTGATTGGGCCAGTGCGGCCTCGCCACCGGGAAAGCCGGCGTTCAGCAGGGGCCACAGCTGCAGGCGCAGGCGGTTGCGGGCAAAGCGCGGGTCGGCATTGCTCTCATCCTCCACATGCTGGAGAGCGAGGGCCTGCACATAGTGCTCGATGCGCTCCCGCGGCTGATCCAGCCAGGGACGCGCCCACACCAGACCCTCGCGCAGCTGCTGCCGGGGCATGGCGGCCTGGCCCGCGAGGCCGGCACCCCGCAGGGCCTGCAGCAGCCAGGTCTCGGCTTGATCTCGCCGGTGATGGGCCAGCAGCAGCAGGGAGGCTCCCGCCTCCTGCGCCATGGCCTGCAGCGCGGCATGGCGGCCCTCACGCGCCCAGGCCTCGACGCTGTCCCCCGGGCCCGGCGATCCAGCCAGCCGATGCCAGCGCAGCGCGACCGGCAAGCCCTCCTCCGCCCAGTCCGCCACCTGCCGCTGCAGCTGCGCCAGCCAGGCGTCCGCCTGCGGGCTCAGGCCATGGTGCACGTGCAGGCCCAGCACCCGCAAAGCAAAACCCTCATGCGCCAGGGCCTGCGCGCAGCGCGCCGTGGCATGCATGAGGGCGGTGGAGTCGCGGCCGCCGCTCCAGGCAACGGCCACGCAGGCGCCGTTGGCGCCAGGTTCGGGCTCAGCGGTTCTTGGTGTCGCTGAATCGGCCATAGGCCTGCAGGCGCTCGTAGCGGCGGTCCAGCAGCTCCTTGGGCTTGAGGTCGGAGACCTGGCGCAGGGCATCGGACAGGGCGCGCTTGAGGTTGGAGCACATCTGCTTCGGGTCACGATGGGCACCGCCGACGGGCTCGTTCACGATCTTGTCGATCAGGCCCAGGGCCTTCAGACGGTGAGCCGTGATGCCCAGGGCATCGGCCGCGTCAGGTGCGCGCTCGGAGGTCTTCCACAGGATGGAGGCGCAGCCTTCCGGCGAGATCACCGAGTAGGCCGAGAACTGCAGCATCAGCACCTGGTCGGCCACGCCGATGGCCAGAGCACCGCCGGAGCCGCCCTCACCGATCACGGTGGCGATCACGGGCACTTCCAGCTGCGCCATCTCGAAGATGTTGCGGCCGATGGCCTCGGACTGGCCACGCTCCTCGGCCCCGATGCCGGGATAGGCACCCATGGTGTCAATGAAGGTGAAGACGGGCAGGCCGAATTTCTCGGCCAGCTTCATCAGGCGCAGGGCCTTGCGATAGCCCTCGGGGCGCGGCATGCCGAAGTTGCGCAGGGTGCGCTCCTTGGCGTCGGCGCCGCGCTGGTGACCCACGACCACGCAGGGCTGGCCGTTGAAGCGGGCGATGCCGCCCACGATGGCGGCGTCGTCGGCGTAGTGGCGGTCACCGTGGAGTTCCTGGAACTCGGTGAAGACATCCTTGCAGTAGTCCAGGGTCTGCGGGCGCTGCGGATGGCGGGCCACCTGGTAGGTCTGCCAGGGCGCGACGCTGGAGTAGATGTCCTTGGTGAGCTGCTGGCTCTTCTTGGAGAGCCGGTCGATCTCTTCGGAGATGTCGACGGCGGACTCGCTCTGCACGTAGCGCAGCTCTTCGATCTTGGTTTCGAGCTCGGCAATGGGCTGCTCGAATTCGAGGAAATGTTTCTTGCTCATCAGTCGTCCTGATTTCAAAAAGCCCATCGCGCAAGCCCGGGCTGCAAGCCTGGGCGGCACCTGGGCCGGGGCTGCGGCTACCCCTTGTTGGGGGCTGGCGCAGCCGGTACGGGATGGGCTAGTACTCCACCGGTAGCGGATCGAGACTTCGCCAAATGTACCATGTGGCTACCGAACGGTAGGGTGCCCAGGCCTCCCCGACTTCCCGCGCCTCGGCTCGCGAAACAGGCTCGCCGGAGAAGTAGTTCTCGCTGATGCCCTTGAGCAGACCCAGGTCGTCCAGGGGCATGACATTGGGGCGCATCAGATGGAAGATGAGGAACATCTCGGCCGTCCAGCGGCCGATGCCACGGATGGCAACAAGCTCCTCGATGATGGCTTCGTCGTCCATCTGCGTCCATTGGCGCACATGCACGCGGCCGGCCTCGAAGTGCTCGGCCAGGTCCCGCAGGTACTCCACCTTGCGGGCGGACAGGCCGGCACCCCGCAGCGCCGTCACCTCCAGGGCCAGCACGGCGGCCGGCTGGATGCGGTGGACGGGTCCGGTCACGAGGGCCAAAAACTTGTCCCAGACCGACTGCGCCGCCTTCACCGAGATCTGCTGGCCCACGATGGAGCGCGCGAGCGTGGTGAAGGCATCAGCCTTGCTCTGCAGGCGGGCCTCGCCGAACTGCGGGATGAGCTTCTTCATCACCCGGTCACGCTTGACCAGGTGCTTGCAGGCCTCGTCCCAGTAGTCCGGGGTGACCCCGGCGGCAGACGAGCGCGCCATCAGGCCTTCATCCAGCTCGTGCCGGAGGGCGAGTCCTGGAGCACGATGCCAGCATCCAGCAAGGCCTTGCGGATGCGGTCGGCTTCAGCGAAGTCCTTGGCAGCCTTGGCCGCAGCACGGGCCTCGATCTGGGCCTGGATGGCCGCTTCGTCGAGGGTGCTGCCGGCCTGCAGGTAGGCGCGCGGCGCCTGCTGCAGCAGGCCCAGCGTGGCGGCCAGGGCCTTCAGCAGACCCGCTTCCTCGGGGGAACGGCTGCGGTTGACGCTGGAGGCCAGGTCAAAGAGCACGGCCAGGGCCGCGGGCGCATTGAAGTCCTCGTCCATGGCCGCCTTGAAGGCTGCGGCGGCCGGATGGGCCCAGTCGATGGCGCCATTGGACGCATCGACCCCGTCCAGGGCCGTGTACAGGCGGCGCAGGGCCTGGCGGGCGTCGTCCAGGGCGGCGTCGCTGTAGTTGATCGGGCTGCGGTAATGGGTGCGCAGCATGAAGAAGCGCACCGTCTCGCCGTCGTAGCTCTTGAGGACGTCCTGGATGGTGAAGAAGTTGCCCAGGGACTTGGACATCTTCTCGTTGTCGACATTCAGGAAGCCGTTGTGCATCCAGTAGCGCACGAAGGGCTTGCCCAGGGCGCCCTCGCTCTGGGCGATCTCGTTCTCATGGTGAGGGAACTGCAGGTCCAGGCCGCCGCCGTGGATGTCGAAGGTCTCGCCCAGCACGGCGCAGCTCATGGCCGAGCACTCGATGTGCCAACCGGGGCGGCCAGGGCCGTAGCGGCCATCGTACTTAGCATCGGCAGGTTCGTCGGCCTTGGCGGCCTTCCAGAGGACGAAGTCAAGCGGATCATGCTTGCCTTCATCCACGGCCACGCGCTCGCCGGCGCGCAGCTCGTCCAGGTTGCGGCGGGACAGTTTGCCGTAGCCCTCGAACTTGCGCACGGCGTAGTTCACATCGCCGTTGGCGGCCTGGTAGGCCAGGCCCTTTTCCTCCAGCAGGCCGATCATGTCCAGCATCTGGCCCACGTACTCGGTGGCGCGAGGCTCGTGCGTGGGGCGCTCGACGCCCAGGGCACCGATGTCGCGGTGCATGGCGGCGATCATTTCGTCCGTCAACTGGCGGATGGTGATGCCGCGCTCCAGTGCCCGCTTGATGATCTTGTCCTCGATGTCCGTGATGTTGCGGACATAGGTCACCCGAAAGCCCGAAGCCTTGAGCCAGCGCTGGACCACGTCGAAGGCCATCATCATGCGGGCATGGCCCACATGGCAGAGGTCGTAGATGGTCATGCCGCACACATACATGCGCACATGGCCAGGCTCGAGGGGGGCGAAGGGCTCGACCGCGCGGGTCAGGGTGTTGTAGATGCGCAGGGACATGGACTCGCAGGGCGAAAGAGTTGACGCCGGACAGGGCCTTCACCGGGAGGTGCAAGGCTGTGCAGGGCCAGCTTATAGAATCGTTCAGTATACCGATTGGGCTCCCGCCACCTCCGCCCCAACACATGAAGTCCTGCCACCCCGCCCTGCCCCGACTCCTCGCCCTCCTGATGGCCGCCGGCCTCGCCTGGAGCACCCCGGCATTGGCAGCCGGCGAGCTGGAGAAGGCCCAGCAGCAATGGCTGCAGGGCCATCAGGCCGAGGCCAAGAAGACCCTCGAGACGGCCCTGGTCGAGGACCCCAACAACGCCCGCATGCGCTTTGCCCTCGCGCTGATGCGCATGGAATCCGGCGAGACGGCGCAGGCCGAGACGCAGCTGCGACGCCTCACCGAAGATTTCCCCGACCTGGCGGATCCCTTCAACAACCTGGCGGTCATCCTGGCCGCTCGCGGTGACATCGACGCGGCCCAGGAGGCCCTCCAACGCGCGGTGAGCCTGCAGCCCGAGCATGTCCAGGCCCAGGAGAACCTGGGGGATGTGCTGCTGCAGCTGGCCGCGCGCGCCTACGCCGTCGCGGCAAAGCCGGGCCCGCAGAGCTCGGTCAATGCCGGCCTGAAGCTGCGCCGCACGCAGGAACTGCTGCGCGGTCTGAACACCCCCGCCCGCTGAGCGAGAATGCGCCGGTTGGCCGCCCATGGGCGGCCCTGGTCCTCTCCACCCTGGAAGCTCGTCAAGGGAGTCCTGCCACCATGGCCTTTGCCACCCCGCTTCGTTCCCATCCGCGCCGGCTGCTCGCCGCCTGCACCCTTCTGCTGGCCGCCGTGGGCGTCCAGGCCCAGGTCGTCAAGCTGGCCACCAGCCAGGGAGACATCCGCATCGAGCTGGATGCCGAGAAGGCGCCCAAGACCGTCGCCAACTTCCTGCAGTATGTGAAGGCCGGCCATTACAACGGCGTGATCTTTCACCGCGTGATCGACGGCTTCATGATCCAGACCGGCGGCTTCACCGAGAAGCTGGTGCAGAAGCCCACCCGCCCTGCCATCCCCCTGGAAGACAAGTCCGGCCTGAAGAACGAACGCGGCACCATTTCCATGGCCCGCGCCGCCTTCCCGGATTCAGCCACCGCGCAGTTCTTCATCAATGTGGCCGACAACAGCGGCCTGGATGCCGAGAACACCCGCGACGGCCGCGGCTACGCCGTGTTCGGGCGCGTCATCGAGGGCATGGAGGTCGTGGACAAGATCCGCGCCACGCCGGTCGCCGCCCAGGGCATGTTCCAGCACCTGCCGACCACCCCCATCTTCATCAACAAGGCCACTGTGGAGTCCAAGCCATGAGCAAGTTTGTCGAAATGACCACCAACAAGGGCGTGATCCGCCTCGAACTGGACGAGGTCAAGGCCCCCGTCACCGTTGCGAACTTCCTGAACTACGTCAACAAGGGCCATTACGACGGCACCATCTTCCACCGCGTGATCAAGCGCTTCATGATCCAGGGCGGCGGCTTCACCGCCGACATGGACCAGAAGCCTACCGATGCGCCCATCCAGAACGAAGCCAACAACGGCCTGAAGAACGCCCAGTACACCATCGCGATGGCCCGTACCAACGCGCCGCACTCGGCCTCGGCCCAGTTCTTCATCAACACCGTGAACAACGACTTCCTGGACTTCAAGTCCGAGTCGCCCTCCGGCTGGGGCTACGCCGTGTTCGGCAAGGTGGTCGCGGGCGCCGAGGTGGTGGCCGAGATCGAGAAGGTCGCCACCGGCAACAAGAACGGCCATGGCGACGTGCCCAAGGAAGCCGTGGTCATCGAGAAGGCTGTTGAAGTCCAGGGCTGACCCCCTGCCCTGCCTGGATGCCCTGCCAGGCGAGTGGATCGCCCCGCCCACGTGGCGGGCGGTCGACCTCATCTCGGACTTGCACCTGGCCGAGAACACCCCCGGCACACGCGCGGCGCTGGCTCACTACCTGAGCCACACGCCGGCCGATGCCGTCTTCCTGTTGGGCGACATCTTCGAGGTCTGGATCGGCGACGACGCCCGGCACCAGCCCTTTGAAGCCGGCCTGCTGGCGATGTTCGCGCAGGCCTCGACCCGTACCGCCCTCTTCTTCATGGCCGGCAACCGCGACTTCCTGCTGGGCGCCGCCATGGCCCGCGAAGCCGGATTCACCCGACTCGCCGACCCCTGCGTGCTGCAGGCCTTCGGTCAGCGCTACCTGCTCAGCCACGGTGACGCCTGGTGCCTGGAGGACCGCGACTATCAGGCTTTCCGCGCCCAGGTTCGCGGCCCGGCCTGGCAGCAGGCCTTCCTTGACAGGCCGCTGCAGGAGCGTCGGGACATCGCCCGCGGCCTGCGCGAACGCAGCATGGCGCAGAAGGCGGGGCATGCGGATCGCCCCGAGCTGTGGGCGGACCTGGATGCCGACAGCGTGCGCGCCGCGCTGCGCGCGCAGGCCTGCCAGATCCTGATCCACGGCCACACCCACCGCCCGGCGGCACACGCGCTGGGCGAGGGCCTGAGCCGCGAGGTCCTGAGCGACTGGGACCTGGAGGCACCGGCGCCTCGCGCCGAAGTGCTGCGCCTGGACGCCCGGGGCCTGCAGCGATGGCCCCTGGCCGCCGCCTGCACCTGAGCATGCTGCACCGACTGCTGCAGGCCTGGCAGGACAGGCGCGAGCGCCGCCAACTGGCGCGCCACGCCATTCCCGATGCCCTGTGGGCGCTCACGCTGGCGCGCTACCCCTTCATCGCCCGCCGCAGCAGCGCCGACCTCAGCACCTTGCGACGCCTCAGCTCACTGTTCCTGGCCCGTAAGGAATTCCACGGTGCGGGCGGTTTCGAGGTGAGCGACGAGGTCGCCGTGGCCGTCGCCGCGCAGGCCTGCCTGCCCGTCCTGGCCCTGGGCCTGGAGGTCTATGACGGCTTCGTGGGCATCGTGATGCACGAGTCCCAGGTCAGGGCCACGCGCGAGTTCATGGATGAGGACGGGGTGGTCCATCACTATGAGGAGGAACTGGCCGGCGAGGCCATGGAGGGCGGCCCGCTGATGCTGGCCTGGAGCGAACTCCAGCCTGACCCCGCACTGGGCGCCGGCCCGGTCTACAACGTGGTGATCCACGAGTTCGCCCATGTGCTGGACATGAGCAATGGCGCCATCGATGGCATCCCCGCCCTGCCGTCCGCAGAGGCCACTCAGGCCTGGATCGAGGTCATCGACCCCGCCTGGGAGCAGTTCTGCGAGCGTGTCGAGGCCGGCGAGGACACGCTGATCGATCCCTACGGCGTCGAGTCGGTGGACGAGTTCTTCGCTGTGGCCTCGGAGGCTTTTTTCGTGGAGGCCGTCCGCATGCGGCAGGAGCACCCGGCGCTGTATGCGCTCTTCACAAGCTACTACCGCCAGGACCCGGCAGCGGGCTGAGCCGCGCGCGTCACGCGCACCCGGGGCGCCTCCAGGCTCCGCGCCATTCATTGCCGAGACCACCCGCCCCCACGGGGGCTCCGGCGACCGGGATGGAGGTACGCGCGCTGGCACCAGACCCTCTCACCATTGCTCAGCCCTCCTCTGGACAGGCACAGGCGCGCACCTCCATCCCGGCCGCAGAGACCACGCCAGGGCCACCTGGACGTCGCGGCACATACTCCCCCACTGCCCCCTCACGGCACCCCAGACCCAGCCGGGGCCGCCCGACGGGACTAGTCAAGCGTATCCGACGTGCAGACCAGCAGACGCGCCAGGACAAAGGCCAGGTCCTCGGGCGACAGCACCGCCACCACTTCGCGCGCCGTCTCCAGGGCCTGTGCGATGTTGTGGTCGCCTGCCAGCACGCAGCGCAGATGCTGGAAGACCTCGAAGGGCAGGACGTCATAGGCATGCGCCACACGCAGCACCTGCCGGTCGATCCGCAAGGGCTGGGTGGCCGGCAAGGGGCAGGTGTCCATGGTCAGCGCTCCTGCTTCAGGCCCAGCGCCAGGGCCACGCGGTGCCCTTCGCCGTACAGGCCCTTGTTGACCCCCCGGATGACCTCCGACACCGTGCGGTACTTGAAGCCGTGCATGCGGGCGAATTCGCTGAGGGTGAGACCTTCCCGCTGAAGCGTGCGCTTGGCAGCTGCAGGCGAGGCCTGGGCGTGCAGATACCGCTTTCCACCTTCCGCACCCAGGCCATCCGTTTGTGGATCGTCCATGATGGCCAATGAAACCTTGTTGAATGGAGGTCTATGGTATTTCAACGAATAGAAATTGCTAGGCATAAACGCGAGTACATGTTTCCATCTGTGAAATCAATGGACGATGTATCCCCTCAATTGAGGAAACAATGACAGCTGGTCATCCTCGTTTGTTGATGCGACACTGCCGCAAACCATTCACCGTCAAATCACAGTGAAAAACACCGACGCCGACCAGGACTCCACAAATGTTGGCATTGGCGAACGCCTCCGCGCGGAACGCCAACGCCTGGGCTATGTGCAGGCAGACTTCGGCGCGGCCGTGGGTGTCAGCAAGACCACGCAGTTCAACTACGAGGCCGGCGACCGCATGCCGGACGCCCGCTATCTGCGCAAGGCGGCTGCCCTTGGCATGGACCTGCTGCACGTGGTCACGGGCAGCCGGGAAGACAGCAGTGCGGACCGCCCTGTCCGCATCCCTGCGCTGGAGGCCCAGGGCCGCGATGGCACGGCACCGCTCAAGGAAGATGGCGCACCCTACGAGGCCACCGGTCTGTGCTTCAGCCAGGACTGGCTCGAGGCGCGCCATCTCTCCGCGCCGCAGCTGAGCGTCGTCACGGTGCGGGGCTCGTCGATGGAAAGCGTGCTTTTCGACGGCGACCTGGTCCTGGTCGACCAGCAGGATCGCCGGCCGCGCAGCGGTTTCGTCTACGTGCTGCGCCAGGGTCAGGAGCTGCTGGTGAAGTACTGCCAGATGCTGCCCGCGGGCATCCTCCGCGTGACCAGCGCCAACCCTTCCTTTGCAGCCTATGACGTGGACCTGGCCCGCACGCCGGAGCTGGAGGTCATCGGCCGCGTCGTGGCCTCCCTGCACGAATGGTGAGGCCGGCGGCGGCCCCGGCACTGGCACCGACAGACCGGCTCGCCCAATGAAAAACGCGCCCCGAGGGGCGCGTTCTTGCCGCGGCGGAATCCCGGCGGGGCTCAGCCCGCCGTCGCCGCCTCGGCCTTGGGCGGCTTGCTGTCCGACTTCTTCCCATTGGGCAGGATGTCCAGCTGCACTTCGCCGACTGCATCCACGTCCACCGTCAGGCGGCCGCCATCGACCAGACGGCCGAAGAGCAGTTCGTCCGCCAGCGCACGACGGATGGTGTCCTGGATCAGGCGCTGCATGGGGCGCGCGCCCATGAGCGGGTCGAAGCCCTTCTTGGCCAGCTGCTTGCGCAGCGCGTCGGTGAAGGTGACCTCCACCTTCTTCTCGGCCAGCTGGCTTTCGAGTTGCAGCAGGAACTTGTCCACCACGCGCAGGATGATCTCCTCGTCCAGCGCGCGGAAGGACACGATGGCGTCCAGCCGGTTGCGGAACTCGGGCGTGAACAGGCGCTTGATGTCGGCCATCTCGTCACCCTGCTGGCGCTGGGTGGTGAAGCCGATGGTGGACTTGTTCATGATCTCGGCGCCCGCGTTCGTCGTCATGATGATGATGACGTTGCGGAAGTCGGCCTTGCGCCCGTTGTTGTCCGTCAGCGAGCCGTGGTCCATGACCTGCAGCAGCACGTTGAAGACGTCCGGATGGGCCTTCTCGATCTCGTCCAGCAGCAGCACGCTGTGCGGCTTCTTGGTGACGGCCTCGGTCAGCAGGCCGCCCTGGTCAAAGCCCACATAGCCCGGAGGCGCGCCGATCAGGCGGCTCACCGCATGACGCTCCATGTACTCGGACATGTCGAAGCGGATCAGCTCGATGCCCAGGATGTAGGCGAGCTGCTTGGCCACTTCGGTCTTGCCCACGCCGGTGGGACCCGAGAAGAGGAAGCTGCCAATGGGCTTGTCCGGCTTGCCCAGGCCGGAACGCGCCATCTTGATGGCGGCGGCCAGCGCATCGATGGCAGGGTCCTGCCCGAAGACCACGCTCTTGAGATCGCGGTCCAGGCTCTTGAGCTTGCCACGGTCATCGCTGGACACGCTGGCCGGCGGAATGCGGGCGATCTTGGCGACGATGTCCTCGACCTCGGCGCGGGTGATGGTCTTCTTCTGCTTGCTCTTGGGCAGGATGCGCTGGGCGGCACCGGCCTCGTCGATCACGTCGATGGCCTTGTCCGGCAGGTGGCGGTCATTGATGTACTTGGCCGAGAGCTCGGCCGCCGCCTGCAGGGCACCCAGCGCGTACTTCACGCTGTGGTGCTCCTCGAAGCGGGACTTCAGGCCCTTGAGGATCTCGATGGTCTGCTCCACCGAGGGCTCGGCCACATCGACCTTCTGGAAGCGGCGGGACAGCGCGGCGTCCTTCTCGAAGATGCCGCGGTACTCGCTGAAGGTGGTCGCGCCGATGCACTTCATCGCGCCGGAGCTCAGCGCGGGCTTGAGCAGGTTGCTGGCGTCCAGCGTGCCGCCCGAGGCCGCACCGGCACCGATCAGGGTGTGGATCTCGTCGATGAAGAGGATGGCGTTGGGCTGGTCCTTGAGCTGCTTGAGCACAGCTTTCAGGCGCTGCTCGAAGTCGCCGCGGTACTTGGTGCCGGCCAGCAGAGCGCCCATGTCCAGGGCGTAGACCTGGGCCTCGGCCAGCACGTCGGGCACGTCGCCCTCGGTGATGCGCCAGGCGAGGCCCTCGGCGATGGCCGTCTTGCCCACACCGGCTTCACCCACGAGCAGCGGGTTGTTCTTGCGACGGCGGCACAGGACCTGCACCACGCGCTCGACCTCGGCTTCGCGGCCGATCAGGGGATCGATCTTGCCGTCCTTGGCCTGCTGGTTGAGGTTCTGGGTGAACTGCTCCAGCGGCGAGCCCTTGCCGCCCGCGCCGGCGCCTTCGCCCTCTTCGCGTTCGGTCTCGCTGCCGCCACCCTGCCCCTCCTGACCCTTGGGAGGCTCGGGCGGCTCGCTCTTCTTGATGCCGTGGGCGATGTAGTTGACCACGTCCAGGCGCGTCACCCCCTGCTGGTGCAGGTAGTAGACGGCGTGCGAATCCTTCTCGCCGAAGATGGCGACCAGCACGTTGGCACCGGTCACCTCCTTCTTGCCGCTGCCCGTGGACTGCACGTGCATGATGGCGCGCTGGATCACGCGCTGGAAGCCCAGCGTGGGCTGGGTGTCCACCTCTTCGGTGCCACCGACCGTGGGCGTGTTGTCCTTGATGAACTGCGAGAGACTCTTGCGCAGATCGTCGATGTTGGCAGAGCACGCACGCAGCACTTCCGCGGCGGACGGGTTGTCCAGCAGCGCCTGCAGCAAGTGCTCGACGGTGATGAATTCGTGGCGCTGCTGGCGCGCCTCGACGAAGGCCATGTGCAGGCTGACTTCAAGTTCTTGGGCAATCATGCGGCCTCCATAATGCACTGCAAGGGATGGCCGGCACGCCGGGAGGCGGCCAGCACCAGTTCGACCTTGGTCGCAGCTACGTCCTTGGTGAAGACACCGCAGACGCCGCGGCCTTCGTGATGGATCTTGAGCATGATCTGGGTGGCCGTATCCAGGTCATGGCGGAAGAACTCCTGCAACACCATCACGACAAACTCCATGGGGGTGAAATCGTCGTTGAGCAGCAGCACCTGGTAGAGGCGCGGCGGCTCGGTTTTCTGGGGAACTCGTTCGAGGATGACGGTCCCGTCCGCATCGTCACGGCCCGGCACCGCGCCGGGTGGCTGGCCCGGCGGCACAGGGGGCTGGTTGGGAAGATCTGGCATGGACCGATTCTATAGAGAGCCATATGGCCACACATGGCGCTGGCTTGATCATGATTCAAGGACCCCGGCTTGAAAAAGTGATGTGCGGGGCCCTGCCCCCCATATTCGCGCCAAATGCCACGGCCGCCCCCGTTTCAGACCCTCAGCACCTCGGGGGAGGCCCCGAATTGACACGCAGGCGACAGAGCTTTGAGAATCCGCCT
Organism: Pelomonas sp. BJYL3; assembly: GCF_027257975.1. Lineage (GTDB taxonomy): Bacteria > Pseudomonadota > Gammaproteobacteria > Burkholderiales > Burkholderiaceae_C > Roseateles_B > Roseateles_B flavus. The sequence goes on along the minus strand of NZ_JANZKX010000007.1, from coordinate 61,145 downwards.
CGGTGCGATAGACACCGGGATGGAGAAGGAAAATGCAACAAGGAACCGTAAAGTGGTTCAACGATGCCAAGGGCTTTGGCTTCATTGAACCGGAACAAGGCGGCGAAGACGTGTTCGCCCATTTCTCGGCGATCCAGATGGAGGGTTTCCGCACCCTCAAGCAGGGCAGCAAGGTCAGCTTCGAGCTGGTCGCCGGCCCCAAGGGTCAGCTGGCCCAGAACATCACGCCCATCGGCGGAGAGGCGGCAGCCGGCTGATTCACTCGATCCAACACCTGCGCCACGCCCGGCTCGCGCCGGGCGGCAGGCCCGACACACCGAGCCGCCAGCGTCGCAGCACGGCACCCTGCCGCCTCTGAGGCAGGTTCGTCGGCCGATTTAACGGGCTGGCTCGTTGGCCGCCTAGTTGGCTTGTTCGTTGGCCTGTTCGTGGGTGATATCCGGCGGTGGAATTCGTTGGTGAGCTCATAGGTGAGCTCCTTGGCGAGCCTCGTTGGTCAATTTCTTAGACCGGCCCTCAAGCCACCACAGCGCGCCCTGGCCCCAGGAGCGCGCTAGCGGTGCTTGTCCGCCGCCCCATGCGACGCCAGGAGCGCGCCCCTGGCCGCATCAGGGACGGCCCTCGCTACCGCCCCGCTACAGGCCAGGGCCTCGCGCGTACCACCCATGAAAAAGGCACCCGAAGGTGCCTTGATGTCACATGCGGCGCGAGCGCCGCAGCCATCACATGTGGTCAATCATGACTTGACCAAAACCGGAGCACGACACTTGCGTGGCGCCGTCCAGCAGGCGGGCGAAGTCATAGGTGACCTTCTTCGACAGGATGGACTTTTCCATCGAGGAGATGATCAGGTCAGCGGCTTCCAGCCAGCCCATGTGGCGCAGCATCATTTCAGCGGACAGGATTTCGGAACCGGGGTTCACATAGTCCTTGCCGGCGTACTTGGGGGCGGTGCCATGGGTGGCTTCGAACATGGCGACGGAGTCGCTCAGGTTCGCACCCGGGGCGATGCCGATGCCGCCAACCTGCGCAGCCAGGGCGTCAGACACGTAATCGCCGTTCAGGTTCAGCGTGGCGATCACCGAGTACTCGGCGGGGCGCAGCAGGATCTGCTGCAGGAAGGCATCGGCGATGGAGTCCTTCACCACGATGTCCTTGCCGGTCTTCGGGTTCTTGAACTTGCACCACGGGCCGCCGTCGATCAACTCAGCGCCGAATTCCTTCTGTGCCAGGGCATAGGCCCAGTCACGGAAGCCGCCTTCGGTGAACTTCATGATGTTGCCCTTGTGAACGATGGTCACGCTGGGCTTGTCATTGTCGATGGCGTACTGGATGGCCTTGCGGACCAGACGCTCCGTACCTTCCTTGGAGACCGGCTTGATGCCGATGCCCGAGGTCTCGGGGAAGCGGATCTTCTTGACGCCGAACTCGTTCTGCAGGAAGGCGATCAGCTTCTTGGCCTTGTCGCTCTGGGCTTCGAATTCGATGCCGGCGTAGATGTCTTCCGAGTTCTCGCGGAAGATGACCATGTCGGTCTTGTGCGGTTCCTTCACGGGGGAAGGCACGCCCTTGAAGTAGCGCACCGGGCGCAGGCAGACGTAGAGGTCCAGCTCCTGGCGCAGGGCCACGTTCAGCGAGCGGATGCCTCCACCGACGGGGGTGGTCAGCGGGCCCTTGATGGAGACCACGTAGTCCTTCAGGACCTGCAGGGTCTCTTCGGGCAGCCAGACGTCCGGGCCGTAGACCTTGGTCGACTTCTCGCCGGCGTAGATCTCCATCCAGTGGATCTTCTTCTTGCCGCCGTAGGCCTTGGCCACGGCTGCGTCGACGACCTTGATCATCACCGGGGTGATGTCAAACCCCGTGCCGTCACCCTCGATGTAGGGAATGATCGGCTGGTCGGGCACATTCAGGGAGAAGTCGGCGTTGACCGTGATCTTCTGCCCGCCTTCGGGCACCTTGATGTGTTGGTACATGTGTAGTCGTCTCCGCTAGTCGCGAGGTTGGATGCGGCGGGGTGCCGCCATAAAGAAATCGATTCTATGCCAGCAGAGCTTTCATGGGCCTGATACGCCTTGCAGTCTGGCGTTTCAATGCGGTTTCACCCGCAGTGAGGCTGGAGGCCGCCGCGCAAGCCGGCACCGGCGCTGCACGAGGCCGCCCATCGGCCGCCCTGCGCGCAAGATGCGTGCAGATACGCCTTGTTTGATGCGCATGCCCGCATTCAGGCGCAGTAGGCCTGGATCTGCGCCCAGACCCCATGCCCCAGGGCCCAGCCAGCGCTGAGCACCAGACCGAGGCCGCCCAGGCGGGTCGCCCAGCGCATGCCGCGGCCCTCCTCCACCTGCCCCAGCCCCAGCAGCTTCCACAGGATGGCCGGCCCCAGGGCCAGGCCCAGGCCTGAGCTGACGGCGAAGGCGCCCATCACCGCGGCACCGCCAAGCGCGCCATTGGCCAGGGCGGCCAGCAGCAGGGCCGATTGCAGCAGGCCGCAGGGCCAGGCCACCCAGCCCAGCCCCGCCAGCGCGGCACGCCAGCGCGGACGCTGCGGCGCGCTCAACGCCGGACCTCCTGCCGCCAGCGCCGCCAGCGGGATGGCACCGTCGCGGCTGCCTTCGCGACCCAGGGCCGACAGCCAGGCCGGCTGCCGAGCCTTCCACAGCAGGTAGATCCCCAGCGCCAGGGCGCCCAGGTGCAGCAGCAGCCACAGGGGCCGCAGCAGGGCCACCGTCTGCCCCCAGTACGCCATCAGCGACACACTGGACGCCGCCACCGCACCGGCCGCTCCATAGCTGAGCAGGCGACCCAGCTGGAAGCCGAGATGCGCGGCCGTGCGCGGCGAGCCCTGGCTCAGTGCGGCACAGGGCGCGCCGCACATCACGGCACAGTGCGGGGTGCCGGCCAAGCCCATCAGCAGGGCTGAACCGACGAGGGCTGCTTCCATGGGGAGGACTGTAGCCTCAGATGATGCGCGAGAACTGCGCGCGGGTGCGGTCGGCCTGCAGGTAGCGGTCAAAGACCATGGCCACGGCACGCACGAAGTACCAGCCCAGCGGCGTCACCTGGATGGCCTCGGGCTCCACCACGACCAGACCCGTCTCCTGCATGGACACCAGCTGCTCCAACTCGGCACGGAAGTACTCGCGCACCTTGATCAGGTGGGCCAGCTCGATGGACTCGAACTCCACCCGCCCCTGGCACATCAGCGCCATGATCATGGCCCGGCGAACCAGATCGTCGCGGCTCAGCGCCAGACCGCGCTGGATGGGCAGCTGGCCCTGGCGGATGGCGTCGTAGTATTCGGGCAGGGTCTTGGCATTCTGGCTGTAAGTGGCACCCACGCGGCCGATGGCCGAGACGCCCAGGCCGATCAGGTCGCAGTCCGGCTGCGTGCTGTAGCCCTGGAAATTGCGGTGCAGGCGGCCCTGGCGCTTGGCCACGGCCAGCGAGTCATTGGGCAGCGCGAAGTGGTCCATGCCGATGTAGGCGTAGCCATGGCCCACGAAACCGCTCAGGGCAGTGGACAGCATGGTCAGCTTGGACGCGGCCACCGGCAGCTGGCTGGCGTCGATGCGGCGCTGCGGCTTGAAGCGCGTGGGCAGGTGAGCGTAGCCGTACAGCGCGATGCGGTCCGGACGCAGCGTCGCGACCTGCTGGATGGTGCGCAGAAAGCTCTCCGGCGTCTGCTGCGGCAGCCCGTAGATCAGGTCCACGTTGGTCGACTCGAAACCCAAGGCGCGGGCCTGCTGCATCAGGCTCTCGACCATCTCGTAGCTCTGCACGCGATGAACGGCCTTCTGCACTTCCGGGTCGAAGTCCTGGACGCCGAAGCTCAGGCGGTTGAAGCCCAGCTGGCGCAGGTGCTTCAGGCGGGCCTCGGTGACGGTGCGCGGATCGACCTCGATGGACACCTCGGCGCCTGGCGCAAGCTTGAAGCGCTGCTTGATGGCGTCCATCAGCCCGGTGAGCTCGTCGTCGTTGAGGAAGGTCGGGGAGCCGCCGCCGAAATGCAGCTGAGAAATGGACTGCGGCCGGCGCAGCTCGGCCACTGTCAGGTCCATTTCCTGGACCAGCACCTCCAGGTACTCCGCCGCGCGCTCATGGTGCTTGGTGATGACCTTGTTGCAGGCGCAGTAGTAGCAGACCGACTCGCAGAAGGGGATGTGGATATACAGGGAAAGGGGCGCGCCCCCGCCCACCACACCGCCGTCGGCCCGCTGGTTCAGGGCCTGCTTGTACTGCTCGACAGAGAAGGCCTCGACGAATCGGTCGGCCGTCGGGTAGGACGTGTAGCGCGGACCGGACACATCGAAGCGGCGCAACACATCCTCGGTGATGCCCGGCAGGGCGGCAGTATTGATGGTTTCCATGCCGCCACTGTGCCAAGCCTGCACAAGCACTGATTGACCTGTGTCAAGCTTGATCAACTGACGCGGGTAAACAATGGCTACAGCCTTGAGGAGCGTCAGGGCAGTCCTTTGCCCTGAAGCAGAGACGGCCATTGACATCTCCTCGCCGCCCCGGCAGTCCCAGCCCATAATGAGCCCTATGAACACCCAGACCCCGATCAAGATCGAGCCCTTCAAGGTCGCCTGCTCCAGCTGCAATCTGCGCGAGCTGTGCCTGCCCGTCGGGTTGTCAGAGTCGGACCTGAACCAGCTGGACAGCCTTGTGGCCACGCGCCGCAACGTCTCCCGCGGGGACACCCTGTTCCGCACCGGCGATGCCTTCCAGTCGCTGTACGCGGTCCGCACGGGCTTCTTCAAGACCTGCGTGTCTTCGGAGGACGGTCGTGACCAGGTCACCGGTTTCCAGATGGCCGGTGAGCTGCTGGGCCTGGACGGCATCAGCAACGACCGCCATTCCTGCGACGCCGTCGCCCTGGAAGACAGCCAGGTCTGCGTGATTCCCTACAGCCAGCTCGAGGAACTCTCCCGCGAGTTCACCGACCTGCAGCACCAGTTCCACAAGATCATGAGCCGCGAGATCGTGCGCGATCACGGCGTGATGCTGCTGCTGGGCTCCATGCGCGCCGAGGAACGCCTGGCCGCCTTCCTGCTGAACCTCACGCAGCGCCTGCAGGCCCGCGGCTTCTCCGCCTCGGCCCTGGTGCTGCGCATGACGCGCGAAGAGATCGGCAGCTATCTGGGCCTCAAGCTGGAAACGGTGAGCCGCACCTTCTCGAAGTTCCAGGACGAAGGTCTGCTGGAGGTCAAGCAGCGCCAGATCCGCATCCTGAACCAGGACGGCCTGCAGAAGCTGGTGAACACCGCGCACTGCACCTGAGTGCACTTCACTTGAGCGGCCCTGCGCCTGCTCGATGATGGCAAAGCCCGCTACGCAGCGGGCTTTTTGCTTCTGGTGCGGCCAATGGCGCCGGACGGCGGCCGGTCAGCGCCTTTGCAAAGGCAAGACCTGACCCTCAGTGCGGCCAGCGCCGCGGCTGGCCAGGTGCCGGCTCGGGGGGCAGGGTCGCCAGCAGCATGGTCACGGCCGAGGCCAGGCTGATCAGCAGCCAGAAGGCCAGGAAGCTCAAGGTGTAGATGGCTTCGCGGCTCAGTTGCACCGGCGACAGACCGAACCAGCTGAGGTCCATGGGATCGACCAGCGCGAACACCAGCGCCTCGGTCACGCCGGCCATCACGAAGGCTGGCCAGAGGATGTGCATGGCCCATCGCGCCGGGCCCGGCTTTTCACCAATCAGTCCCATCCCGGTCTCCTCCACGATGGACTTCGAGGATTTACTTGCCGCTCGCAGGGCCGCCGGTGGCGGCATGGTTGCGGGCCGCGATGGCCGGCGCGAGCGCTGCGGATTGCGGACCGTCCGCGGCGCTGTCGGCGGAGAGACGCTGCTGGGTCTCGATCACCGGATCGGGATGCTTGAGGGCCACACCCAGGGTCACGAAGCTGGCCAGCACCACGGTGGCGGGCCCGCCCACCACCAGCCACATCATGCGCTCACGCCACCAGGCACGTGGTGCAGTCGAAGGGGATTGAATGTCAGCCATGTTTCGCTCCTAGCGGGGAACCACAAAGGTGGATTTCTCGACCAGCTGGCTTGGCACCTCGCTGGCGCTTGCATCGCGAACGATGCGGAAATGGATCTCATGGGCACCACCGCCCGCCGATTGTGCCGTCTGCGGCGGCAGGCGCAGCGCGACGGACACCCAGCGCGCCTCGGCCGGCCCCACGCTCATGTGCAGGGGCTGCGCCAGGGCCAGGCCCTGCAGGCCTTCGGCGGTGACGGTGTAGGACTGCGTCTGCTCGGTCGCATTCATGACCTGCAGACGGTAGACGTTCTCGATGTAGCCATCATCCACCAGGCGAGCCAGCGAGGCGCGATCCCGCACGACGTCGACCTTGAAGGGCGTGCGGGTCAGCATGTGCCAGAACAGGGCCACGCAGATCAGCACCAGGATGCTCGAGTAGATCAGCACGCGGGGGCGGAACATGCGGCGGATCAGCTGCGCGCGGCTGAGGTGCTCGCTGAGGCCGTTCTGCGTGTCGTAACGGACGAGGCCGCGCGGGTAGCCCATCTTGTCCATCACGCCGTTGCAGACGTCGATGCAGGCCGCGCAGCCGATGCACTCGTACTGCAGGCCGTTGCGGATGTCGATGCCCGTGGGGCAGACGTGAACGCACAGATTGCAGTCGATGCAGGACCCGAGGCCCGCGGCCTTGATGTCGATCTTGCGCCCGCGCGAGCCGCGCGGCTCGCCGCGCTCGGCGTCGTAGCTGATGATCAGCGTGTCCTTGTCGAACATCGCGCTCTGGAAGCGCGCGTACGGGCACATGTACTTGCAGACCTGCTCGCGCATGTGACCGGCGAACAGGTAGGTGGCAAAGCCATAGAAGAGCACCCAGAACAGCTCCCACGGCCCGAGTCCCAGAGCCAGCACCTCGGCCCCGAGGACCTTGACGGGCGTGAAGTAGCCGACGAAGGTGAAGCCGGTCCAGACTGCGAGCGCAATCCAGGCCAGCTGCTTGCCGCCCTTGCGGCCGAGCTTGTCCAGGGACCAGGGCGCTGCGTCCAGCTTCATGCGGGCGGCGCGGTCACCTTCGAACTTGCGCTCGATCCACATGAAGATCTCGGTGTAGACCGTCTGCGGGCAGGCATAGCCACACCACAGTCGACCGGCGACTGCGGTGAAGAGAAAGAGCGCATACGCCGAGATCAGCAGCAGCGCCGTGAGGTAGATGAAGTCCTGCGGATACAGGACGAGGCCGAAGATGTAGAAACGGCGCGCGCCCAGGTCGAACAGGACGGCCTGGCGTGCGTTCCACTCCAGCCAGGGCAGCCCGTAGAACAGGAGCTGCGTGAACCAGACCAAGGCCCAGCGCCAGCGGATGAACCATCCGCTGACGGCCTTGGGGTAAATCTTCTTCTGAGCCTGGTAGAGCGACACCATCTCACGGGCGGCGTCATCGCCCGGCAGGGCGGGGGACGAAGCATTCGAGGCGGTATCGCTGCTACTGCTCATGGGGATCAATCCTTGACGCGAGGGAACTTACTTGGCGGCGACGGCGGTGCCCTGCGACAGGCTCCACACATAGGCGCCCAGCACATGGACCTGCTCGGCACTCAGGCGCGAGGCATGGGCCGGCATGACGTTGTTCTTGCCGTTGTTGATCATGGCAATGACAGCGTCCTCGCCCCAGCCGTGCAGCCAGATCTTGTCCGTCAGGTTGGGGGCGCCGATCGCCTGGTTGCCCTTGCCGTCCGGACCGTGGCAGGCCGCGCAGGCGCCGAACTTGGCCTTGCCCAGCTGGGCCGCGATCGAGTTGTGCGGGCTGCCCGACAGGCTCAGCACGTAGTTGGCCACGTTCTTGACGTCCTCCGGGCCACCGACAGCCGCGGCCATCGGGGGCATCACGCCATTGCGACCGTTGCTGATGGTCTGCACGATGGTCTCGTGCGCGCCGCCGTACAGCCAGTCGTTGTCGGTCAGGTTCGGGAAGCCCTTGGAACCCTTGGCGTCGGAGCCGTGGCAGCCAGCGCAGTTGTTGGCGAACAGGCGCTCGCCGATGGCCATGGCCGACGGATCCTTGGACAGGGCCGCGGCATCCATGGCCTTGTACTTGGCATAGACGCCTTCCAGGGCCGCGCGGGCCTTGGCCTGCTCAGCCTCGTACTGGCCCACGCTGGTCCACTTCAGGCTGCCTTCGCTGCTGCCCAGGCCCGGGTACATGGCCAGGTAGATGCCGGAGAACACCACGGTGATCACGAACAGGCCCATCCACCAGCGCGGCAGGGGGTTGTTCATCTCACGCAGGTCCACGTCCCAGACGTGGCCCGTCGTGTTGTCATCGGCCATGACGCGGCGGCGGCTGGCGATGATCAGCAGCACCAGGCACAGGACCAGCCCGGCGATGGTGGCGGCTGCGACGAAGGTCGACCAGCCGCTGGAGAAAAAGTCACTCATTGCGGCCTCCTTGGGAGGAGATTGCGCCAGCGGTCTGATCGTCCATCAGGGGCAGACCGCCCAGCTCGTCAAAGGATTGCTTGTTCCGCTTGGAGAAGGCCCAGGACACGATGCCCAGGAAGATCACCATCGAGAACAGCGTGAAGGCGATGCGGATGTCATTGACGTCCATGAGGTGCCTCCTTACTTCTTCAGGGCGGTGCCCATCACCTGCAGGTAGGCGACGACGGCATCCAGCTCGGTCTTGCCCTTGACTTCCTCGCCAGCCTTGGCGATCTCGTCATCGGTATAGGGCACGCCGACCATGCGCAGGGCCTTCATCCTGGGCGCCATGTCGGCCGGGTCCACCACGGCCTTGGTGAGCCACGGGTAGGCCGGCATGTTCGACTCGGGCACCAGGTCGCGCGGGTTGTTCAGGTGGATGCGATGCCATTCATCGCTGTACTTGCCACCCACGCGGTGCAGGTCGGGACCGGTCCGCTTGGAGCCCCACTGGAAGGGGTGGTCGTAGACGAACTCGCCGGCCACCGAGTAGTGGCCATAGCGCAGGGTCTCGGCGCGGAAGGGGCGGATCATCTGCGAGTGGCAGTTGTAGCAGCCCTCGCGGATGTAGACGTCCCGGCCGGCCAGCTGCAGCGCGGTGTAGGGCTTCAGGCCTTCGACGGGCTGGGTGGTCGAGCGCTGGAAGAACAGCGGCACGATTTCCACGATGCCACCGACGACCACCGTCAGCAGCACCAGCACGATCATCAGGAAGTTGCTGGTCTCGATCTTCTCGTGACCGGAAACGGCGTGGTTGTTGTTAGCCATGTTGAGTTCTCCCATGCCTCAGGCGTGAGCCGCCACAGCGGGGACAGGTTGCGCTTGCACCTTGCCGACGCCGACCGTCTTCACCACGTTCCAGGCCATGATGACCATGCCGCCGAGGTACAGCAGACCGCCGCACAGACGAATGACGTAGAAGGGATAGGTGGCCTTGACGCTCTCGACGAAGGTGTAGACCAGGGTGCCGTCAGGATTGACCGCACGCCACATCAGGCCCTGCATCACGCCGGCGATCCACATCGCGGCGATGTACAGCACGATGCCCAGGGTCGCGACCCAGAAGTGCAGCTCGATGGCGCGCTTGGAGTACATCTCGGTGCGGCCGAACATGCGCGGGATCAGGTGGTACAGCGAGCCCATGGAGATCAGGCCCACCCAGCCCAGGGCACCGGAGTGCACGTGGCCGACGGTCCAGTCCGTGTAGTGGCTCAGGGCGTTCACCGTCTTGATCGACATCATCGGACCTTCGAAGGTCGACATGCCGTAGAAGGACAGGGACACGATCAGGAACTTCAGGATCGGGTCGTCACGCAGCTTGTGCCAGGCACCCGAGAGGGTCATGATGCCGTTGATCATGCCGCCCCAGGAGGGAGCCAGCAGCACCAGCGAGAACAGCATGCCCACCGACTGCGCCCAGTCGGGCAGCGCGGTGTAGTGCAGGTGGTGGGGGCCCGCCCACATGTAGGTGAAGATCAGGGCCCAGAAGTGCACGATGGACAGGCGGTAGCTGTACACCGGACGGCCGGCCTGCTTGGGGATGTAGTAGTACATCATCCCGAGGAAGCCTGCGGTCAGGAAGAAGCCCACGGCGTTATGGCCGTACCACCACTGCACCATCGCATCCTGCACGCCGGCGTAGGCCGAGTAGCTCTTGAACAGGCTCACCGGGATGGCGGCGCTGTTCACCAGATGCAGCAGGGCGACGGCGATGATGAAGGCGCCGAAGAACCAGTTCGCCACGTAGATGTGGCGGATCTTGCGGATGCCCACGGAGCCGAAGAACACGATGGCGAAGGACACCCACACCAGCGTGATCAGGATGTCGATGGGCCATTCCAGCTCAGCGTATTCCTTGCCGGAGGTGAAGCCCAGCGGCAGCGTGATCGCCGCGGCCAGGATCACCAGCTGCCAGCCCACGAACGTGAACCAGGCCAGGCCGGGCGCGAACAGGCGCGTCTGGCCGGTGCGTTGCACCACGTGGTAGGCCGTTGCGAACAGCGTGCAGCCGCCGAACGCGAAGATCACCGCGTTGGTGTGCAGGGGCCGCAATCGGCCATAGCTGAGCCAGGGAATTCCGAGGTTGAGCTCGGGCCACGCCAGCTGGGCGGCGATGACCACCCCCACCAGCATGCCCACGATGCCCCACAGGACGGCTGCGAGCGCAAACGCTCGTACGACGCCGTCCTCATAAACCGGCCCGGCCGGCTGAGCGACACTTGCCATTGACGTGCTCCTTCACACTTGATTGACCCCGGGATTTTTAGGGGATTACTTTGTTCATGGCTTGATCGCCATCAACCCCCTGAGATTCCTCATCCAGAATGCGTTCGCCTTCACGTTCCAGATCGTCCAATTGGCCACTGTTGATGGCCCAGCCGAACACCGCGACGATCAGCAGCACGAGCACCACCGACATCGGGATCAGCAGATAGAGAATGTCCATGTCATGCACCCTGCCCCGCGGGGTCAGGTCTTGCTATCCCGCGCCAGGCGCAGGGCGTTGAGGATCACCAGCAGCGAGCTGCTGGCCATGCCGATGCCCGCGGCCCAGGGCGGCAACCAGCCGGTCAGGGCCAGCGGGATGCAGGCGGCGTTGTAGAGCGCGGACCAGGCCAGGTTCTGGCGGATCACGCGGCGCGTCTTGAGGGCCAGCGCTCGCATGCGGGCCAGCTCGGACAAGCGGCCCGAGAGCAGCACGGCATCGGCCTGCGTGCGGGCGATCAGGGCGCCCTGCCCCATGGCCACGCTGGCATCGGCTCGCGCCAGCACCGGTGCGTCGTTGATGCCGTCCCCCAGCATCAGCACCTTGCGGCCCTGGCCCTGCAGGGCCTCGACCCGCGCCAGCTTGCCTTCCGGGCTGGCACCGCCGCTGGCCTGCTCGATGCCGACGGCCTGCGCAACCGCAGCCACGCGCTCGGGCCTGTCACCCGACAGCAGTTCCACCTGCAGGCCCAGCGCCTGCAGCGATTGCACGGCCTCCACGGCGTCCGGCCTGAGGGTCTCCTCGAACTGAAGCGCCAGGCGGGCCTCGCCCTCGCAGCCCAGCAGGAGCTGCGCCGAAGGCAGCGCTGCACAGGCCGGGGCGGCCCATCCGGCGGCGCCGAGGCGCCAGCGGCGGCCCTGCGCGTCGAGGGCTTCCATGCCCTGCCCGCGCACCTCGCGCACCTCGCGCAAGTCCGCTGTGCCGGAGGCCGGCTCGATGGAGGCCATCACCTCCAGCGCGGCCTTGGCATAGGGGTGCAGGGACTGGCGTGCCAGGGCCTGCATCATCTGCAGCGACCCGGCCTGCGGCGCCTGGGGCCAGGTCTTGCCCAGGCGCATGCGGTCCTCGGTCAGCGTGCCGGTCTTGTCCAGCACCACGGTGTCGACCTGCGCCATCGTCTCAAGCAGGTCGAGGCGCGACAGCAGCACGCCGCGGCGCGCCAGCTGGCCCGTCGCAGCGAGCCAGGCCGAGGGCGCGGCGAGCGACAGGGCGCAGGGGCAGGTGACGATCAGCACCGACACGGCCACCCATACGGCACGCGAGGGATCGATCCAGCTCCAGACCACGGCCGCACCGGCCGCAAGAAGCAGCACGCCCCACAGGAAGGGCCCCGCGGCACGATCGGCCAGGCGCAGCTGGGCCGGCCGCTGCGTCAGCGCGCTGCGCATGAGCCGCACGATGGACTCATAGCGGGTATCCGCCCCCAGCCCGCGCAGCTCCATCAGCACAGGTGCCTGCAGATTGAGGCTGCCTGCCACAAGCGCATCGCCGGCGCCCTTGCCCACCGGCAGGGACTCGCCACTCAGCAGAGATTCATCCGCCGCCGTGGCGCCTTCCAGCAGCACGCCGTCGCCCGGGAAAGCCTGGCCCACCAGCACGCGCACCCGGTCGCCCACCCGCAGCTCGGACAGGCCCACCGTCAGGAACTGACCGTCCGGTTGCTGGCGCTGCACCAGCTCGGGCAGGCGCTCGCCGGCCAGCTCCAGCGAACGGGCCACCTTGTGCCGCGCGCGCAGCTCCAGGTAGCGCCCGCCCAGCAGGAAGCTGATGAACATGGTCAGCGAATCGAAATAGACCTCATGCCCGAAGATGCCTGCGGGGTCGAAGACCGCACCGCTGCTGGCCACGAAGGTCACCAGCAGGCCCAGGGCCACCGGCACGTCCATGCCCAGGCTGCGGCTGCGCAGCTGGCGCCAGGCGGCGCTGAAGAAGGGGCCGGCCGAGAACAGCATCACTGGCAGGCTCAGCACCCATTCGCCCCACTGCAGCAGATTGCGCTGGTCGGGCTCCATGTCGCCCGGGCCGGCCACGTAGATGGGCGTGGCCAGCATCATCACCTGCATCATCAGGAAGCTGGCCACGAAGAGGCGCCACAGGGCCTGGCGGTGCTCCTTCTCGCGCAGCTGGCGCGCGGGCGCGGCGAGGTCCGGCACGGCGCCGTAGCCGGCGCGCTCGATGGCGGAGATCAGCCGCGAGACCTGCGTGCGGGCCGGATCCCAGGTCAGCTGAAGACGCTCGGCGGCGCTGTTCACGCGCGCCTCCTGCACGCCTGCCTCGGCCATCAGGGCGCGTTCGATGATGCCGGCGCAGGCGGCGCAGTGCATGCCCGCCAGCTGGAGCTGGGAGCGGCCCAGGCGGCGCCCGCCCTGGTCCAGCCACTCGGTATAACGGTCCAGCTGCGCCGCGTCGTCGCAGGCAGCCGCCGGAGGCAGGGGCGCCGAAGCAGCAGCACCTTCCGGTGAGGGCATTGCGGTGGCGCTCAGCGTGGCGCTCATGGGCGGTGGAGGTCCTGCTCTGGCTTGTGGGGCACGGACTCCGGCGGAATCCGTCAGGCCTCCAATCTAGCCAAACCGGCCGGCGCGGACATGACTTATATCAAGCCGACCGGCGTATTCCTCACGAACGCCACAGTCAGCCCTGCCGGGACTGGCCGCCCTGCGTACAAGCGGCCTTGTCACCCATCAGACCAGGGGCAGGCGCCAGACCAGCTCCAGCCCCGGGAACTCCGGCCGGCTGCGCACCTCCCAGCGCCCGCCCAGGCGCCGGATGATGTCGTGGGCGATGGCCAGGCCCAGGCCCGTGCCGTCCTGGGTCTGCACGTCGGCCCGTTCGCCGCGCCAGAAGGCCTGGCCCAGGCGGGGGAGGTCCGCCGCGGCGACGCCGGGCCCGTCGTCGCTGATGCGGATGCAGGCCCAGCCGTCCTCAGCCTGCAGGTGCACGCGGATGTGGCGCCCGCCGTAGCGCAGGGCGTTGTCCAGCGCGTTGCTGATGGCCTCGCTGAGCCACAGGGCGTGGGCCCGCGCCTCCAGCGGCCGCTCCGGCGGCTCGTCCAGCTGCAGCTGGATCTCGCTGCCGCGCCGCACGGCCTCCAGCGCCAAGGGCTCCACCGCCTCATGGATCAGCGGCCCCAGGGCCATGGGCTCCACACCCTGCAGCTGCATCAGCGCGGCCTCTGCGCGGGCCAGGGTCAGCAGCTGGGCGATCAGCTTGCCCATGCGCTCGCTGGACTGCTGCAGCCCCTCCAGCAGCGGGCCGGTCCGGCCGGCTGGCGCGCCGCCCTGGCTGCCCAGCTCCGCGGCCAGCTCCTGGCTCAGCACGCGCAGGCCGGCCACCGGCGTGCGCAGCTGGTGGGCAGCATCAGCCACGAAGCGGCGCTGCAGGGCCACGGACTCCTCCACATTGGCCAGCAGGCTGTTGATGCGCTCGATGAGCGGCAGCACCTCGGCGGGAACTCCCTGCACCGCCAGCGGCCGCCAGTCGCTGGGCTCGCGGCTGGCCACTTCCGCTGCCACGGCGCGCAAGGGCGCCACGCCGCGGCGTATGCCCCAGGCCAGCAGGGACAGCGTGAGCAAGCCAAGACCCAGGGTCGGCACCGCCATCACCGTCAGCACGTCCAGCACCAGCCGCTGGCGCTTGTGCAGGGTCTCGACCACGATGATGCTGACGTGCCGGTCCAGCATGGGCGAGGCGATGGAGAACAACGCCCCGCGCACGGCCTCATCGCCCATGCGGGCGTTGTAGAGCAGGGGGCGCTCGAAGGCGCGGCGCGAGACGCGCTGCCGGGGCGCAGGCACGGCAGCATCGCCTGCCAGCACCTGGCCCTGCTCGTCCAGCATGGCGTAGTTGCTGAGTTCGGTCTGGTCCCAGGTCAGCAGCTCGAAGTACTGGCGGCTGACGTCCAGCAGCGGGCCGCGGTCCGTCCAGACCACCTTGCCCGCCAGCGCGGTCGCCGAGTCCTGCAGGCCGCGGTCGAAGGCGGCATCTCCGGCCACCACCGCCAGCTCGTAGGCCCCGAAGGCCGCGACGGCCAGGCCCAGGGACCAGATCCAGGCCAGCGGCCGCAGCAGCTGGGCCCTGAGGCTGCGGGCGCGGCGGGGGCCGGCGGGCGGCGCGGCGCTGTCAGGCGTCGACACCGACCGTCTCGCCCGGCTGCACCTGGTCCATGGCGTAGCCGAAGCCTCGCACGGTGCGGATCACCACGCCCAGCTCCGCGAAACGCTTGCGCAGGCGGCAGACGTAGACCTCCACCGAGTTCTCGCTGAAGTCGGCCTCCCAGCTGGAGAGCCGCGCCACGATGGCGTCCTTGCTGACCACGCGGCCGGGGCGCTGCATGAGCATCTCGGTCAGGGCGTACTCGCGCGGGCTCAGGCGCACGATCTCGCCCCTGTGGCTCAGCTCCTTGTGCGCCAGATCCAGACTCAGGGCACCCAGCACCAGGCAGTCGCTGGTGCGCCCCTCGGCGCGGCGCTTGAGCGCACGCAGCCGGGCCACCAGCTCGCTGAGGTCGAAGGGCTTGACGAGGTAGTCGTCCGCGCCGGCATTGAGGCCGCTGACGCGGTCCGCCAGCTCGTCGCGCGCGGTCAGCAGCAGCACGGGCAGCTTCAGGCCCTGGGCGCGCCACTCGCGCAGCACGCTCATGCCGTCGACACCTGGCAGGCCAAGGTCCAGCACGGCCAGGTCGAACTGGGTCATCAGGCCCGGCGCCAGCGCGGCCCGACCGTCCTGCAGCAGGTCCACCTGCCAGCCCTCGCGCTCCAGGGCACGGGCCACGCCCAGGCCCAGGGCGGCATCGTCTTCGACCAGGAGCACTCGCATCGCACACCACTTACTGCAGGAGGGAGCCCTGGATTGTGCCGCGTGCGGGCACAAAAAAAGACCGGCGCAAGGGCCGGTCTTTCACTGAGACGGCGTTGCCGCCGCCCGGGCTCAGGCGAAGTTGGCCTGAGCGAATTCCCAGTTGACCAGGTTGGACAGGAAGGTCTCGACGAACTTCTGGCGCAGGTTGCGGTAGTCGATGTAGTAGGCGTGCTCCCACACGTCGACGGTCAGCAGGGCCTTGTCGGCGGTGGTCAGCGGGGTGCCGGCGGCGCCGGTGTTGACGATGTCCACGCTGCCATCGGCCTTCTTCACCAGCCAGGTCCAGCCGGAGCCGAAGTTGCCCACGGCGCTCTTCACGAAGGCTTCCTTGAATGCGTCATAGCTGCCCCACTTGGCATTGATGGCATCCGCCAGCGCGCCGGTGGGAGTGCCGCCGCCATTGGGCTTCATGCAGTTCCAGAAGAAGGTGTGGTTCCAGATCTGGGCGGCGTTGTTGTAGATGCCGCCGCTGGAGGTCTTGACGATCTCTTCCAGCGTCTTGTTCTCGAACTCGGTGCCCTTCTGCAGGTTGTTCAGGTTCACCACATAGGCGTTGTGGTGCTTGCCATGGTGGAACTCCAGCGTCTCGGCGCTGTAGTGGGGTGCCAGGGCGTCCTTGGCATAGGGCAAGGCGGGCAGGGTGTGTTCCATGGTGAGTCCTCTCTTTGTCGGTGAAGGAAGGAGCCGAGGTCCGCCGGGGAGCCAGGGCCCGCTGAATGAGGGCAAGGGCGCAGGGCCTCTTGCGGTGCCGGAGCATTGTAGGCAGAGCCTGCAAGACCCTCGGCAATCCAGGCGCTTTGATCTGCCTCAGTCTTTGGTGGCTTTGCGACGGCGCTTGACAGGCGGGGGTGATGCGCCGGCATCGCCGGAACTCGCCAGGGACAGCACCTCCAGCGAGGCCTCCCCATCCGCCAGCACGGCGCGCAGCTGCTGACCGGCCTGCAGCTGGTCGACGGAGGTGAGCGCCCTGCCCTGGCCGTCGTCCAGCCAGGCATAGCCCCGGGCCAGCACCTGCTTGGGATCCAGCGCCGCCAGGCGAGCCGCCAGGCCATCCAGCCGCTGCTGCCCGTTGCGCAGCAGCTGGGGCGCGGCCAACCGATGGCGCTGGGCCAGGTGGGCGAGGCGCTGCGACTGCAGCCCCTCCCAGCGAGGCAAGACCTGACCCCATCGCTGCGCCAGCAGGGCCACCCGGCGACGCTGGCGGGCCAGGCCCTCGGCGGGACGTGCCAGCCGCAGGGCGACGCGGTCCAGGCGCTGGGCCGCTGTGTCCAGCTCCCGGCGGACGCGGCGTTGCAGCACCTGCTCCAGGTGCGCCAGCTGCCCCAGGCACTCCTGGCGCGACGGTGCCGCGAGTTCGGCCGCGGCGGTCGGTGTGGGCGCTCGCAGGTCGGCGGCCAGATCGGCCAGGGTGATGTCCGTCTCATGGCCGATGCCCGCAATGACCGGCAGCTCGCTGGCCACGATGGCCCGCACCAGGCGCTCGTCGTTGAAGGCCCAGAGGTCCTCCAGGGAGCCCCCGCCGCGGCACAGGATCAGGAGCTCGGCGTCCCGCCGGGCATTGGCCTGGGCCAGGGCCGCCATCACGCTGGACGGCGCGTCGGCACCCTGGACCAGGCTGGGGTAGACGAAGACTTCCACCTGCGGCGCTCGCCGCGCCAGGGCGGTCAGCACGTCATGCAGGGCGGCGCCGGCAGTCGAGGTGATCACGCCAATGCGCCGCGGATAGGCCGGCAGCGCCCGCTTGCGATCGGCGTCGAAGAGGCCTTCGCCTTCGAGGCGGGCCTTGAGCCGCAGGAACTGCTCGTACAAGGCCCCCGCCCCTGCCCGGCGCATGGCCTCGGCCACGAACTGCAGGTCACCACGCGGCTCGTAGAGGGCGACGCGGCCGCGGATCTGCACCCGCTGGCCATCGGCCGGCTGGAAGTCCAGCATGGCCGCCGTGCGGCGGAACAGCGCGCAGCGCAGCAGCGCATTGCCGCCGTCGGCATCCTTGAGGCTGAAGTAGCAGTGGCCGCTGGCGGCGCGGGTGAAGCCCGAAAGCTCACCCTCCACGGTGACACTGGCGAAGCGGCTGGAAAGGCTGTCGGCGATGGCCCGCACGAGGCCGCCCACCGTCCAGGTGAGCCGTGCCGATGCGGGTTTGAAGCCCTCATCCATGCGCCAGCCCAGTATCCATGCGGGTCCAGAACTCCACAGCCGCGCCAATCAAGGCTTTGCGGGCCATTCGCCTTGTCATGTCTGCGTCACAGACACATAAACGCTTGTTTTTCAAGACCTTTTTCCTGCCCAAAAATGCGGCAATCTGAGCCAAACCTCGATTTGACGGGCCCTGCCGACCTCAGGTGACAGCTTGCCCACAAAGTTATCCACAGGCTCGGTGGATGACTTGGCGCCCCCCGGTCCGGCCCCGCTGCCACGCGGGCCCTGCTGTGCGAAGGACTCACGTCTACTTGCAAACCTGGGTCCGGGCGGGGTGGCTTCGCGCCATAATCCCGCGCGCAGCCTCGCAGCTGCAGACCTGCGAAACCGTCGAGGGGTAGCCTTTGTTTTCGATCATACAAGCCGCTGGCTGGCCGATCTGGCCCTTGCTTCTGTGTTCCATCATCGCCATGGCCCTGATCATCGAGCGCCTGGCCAGCCTGCGCCCGCAGCGCATCGCCCCGCCCAAGCTGGTCGAGGAAGTGATCGCCGTCACCCAGCAGCAGATCCCGCCGGCTGACGTCGTCAACAAGCTGGCCGAGAGCTCCCTGCTGGGCCAGGTGCTGGCCACCGGCCTGCGCGCCAATGTGCTGGAGCCCCGGATCCCGGAGTCCAAGCTGCGCTTGACTTTCGAGCTGGCCGGCCGCGGCGCCATCCACCAGCTGGAGCGCTACCTCAACACCCTGGGCACCATCGCCACGGCGGCGCCGCTGCTGGGCCTGCTGGGTACGGTCGTGGGCATGATCGAGATCTTCGGCAGCCAGGGCCCCAGCGGCAACAACCCGGCCCAGCTGGCGCACGGCATCTCCATCGCGCTGTACAACACGGCCTTCGGCCTGATCATCGCCATCCCCGCGCTGATGTTCTACCGCTACTTCCGCGGCCGCATCGAGGCCTATGTGCTGGAGATGGAGGAGTCCTGTGACGCGCTGCTGAGCCACCTGATGCGCCTCTCGCAGGGCGGCTCGCGATGAAATTCCGCCAGCGTCAGGGCGAAGAGCCCGAGATCAACCTGATCCCCTTCATCGATGTGCTGCTGGTGATCCTGATCTTCCTGATGCTGTCCACCAGCTACTCGAAGTTCACCGAGCTGCAGATCACCCTGCCCACGGCCAGCGCCGACCAGCTGAAGGACCGGCCCAAGGAGATCATCGTGGCCGTGTCCGCCGATGGCCGCTACGCCATCAACCGCCAGGTGGTGGAAGGCCGCTCGGTGGAGATGCTGGCCGCGGCCCTGGCGCAGGCGGCGCAGGGCAGCGAGGGCATCGATCCCGAGACCACGGTCACCGTGTCGGCCGATGCCGCCGCGGCCCACCAGTCGGTGATGAACGTGATGGACGCCGCCCGGCGGGTGGGCCTGGCCCGCCTGACCTTCGCCGCCCAGGGCCCCGGCAGCCCTTGATGACCCCATGACCGCCCCCAGCGCGCCGGGCTCGCCATGAGCTGGCAGGACCGCCTGCAGCGCGCCTGGGCGAGCAATGACGCGCTGGCGCAGGCCCTGCGTCCCTTGGGCGCCCTTCACGCGGCCCTGCTGCGCCTGCGCGTCTGGGCCTACCGTGCCGGCCTGAAGAAGAGCGTGCCGCTGCCTCGTCCCGTCATCGTCGTCGGCAACTGGATCGTCGGCGGCGCGGGCAAGACACCGGCCACGCTGACCCTGCTGGATCTTCTTGAGCGTCAGGGCTGGCGCGCGGGCGTGGTCTCCCGCGGCTATGGCCGGCATGACGACAGCCGGACGCTGCTGGTCCAGGCCGGCAGCAAGGCGGGCGACGTGGGGGATGAGCCCCTGCTGATCCACCTGCGCAGCCGCCGCCCGGTGGCCGTGGGGCGTGACCGCATCGCCGCCGCCCAGGCCTTGCTGGCGGCCCACCCCGACCTGCACCTCATCGTGGCCGACGACGGCCTGCAGCACTGGCGCCTGCCCCGGCAGCTGAGCATCGTGGTGATCGACGACCGCGGCCTGGGCAACGGCCGCCTGCTCCCGGCCGGCCCGCTGCGCCAGACCGGCCCGCTTCCGGCGCCGCCGGGCAGCCGGGACGACACCCTGCTGCTGTACAGCGGCGGCCGGGCCAGCACGTCCCTGCCCGGCTATGTGGGTACGCGCCGCCTGGCCGGCGCCGTCCGGCTGGAAGACTGGTGGCAGGGCCGGCCGGCCAGCCCCGAGGCGCTGCAGGCCTTGAAGGGCCGTCCGGTGCTGGCGGTGGCCGGCCTGGCACGCCCGCAGGCCTTCTTCGACATGCTGGGCGACCAGGGGCTGGACATCCGCCCCCTGCCGCTGCCGGATCACCACGACTTCGCCGAGCTGCCCTGGCCCGCCGACTGCCCCGAGCTGCTGCTGACGGAAAAGGACGCCGTCAAGCTCCCCCCCTCCCGTGCGGGTCAAACCCGGGTGTGGGTGGTGGCGCTAGACTTCAGGCCCGAATTTGCTTTCGAGCAGGCCCTGCGCGACCGCGTGCAGGCCCTGCTCCGCTGAACATGGACACGCGACTGCTGGAAATGCTGGTCTGCCCGATCTGCAAGGGCCCCCTGGAACACCTGCGAGAGGACAGCCGGCGCGAGCTGGTCTGCCATGCCGACCGCCTGGCCTTCCCCATCCGTGACGGCATCCCGGTGATGCTGGAGAACGAGGCCCGCGCCCTGGACGCGCCGCCTGCAGACAAGCCGCAGGCCGCAGACCCGGCATGAGCTTCCACATCGTCATCCCCGCCCGCCTGGCCTCCACGCGCCTGCCCAACAAGCCGCTGGCGGACATCGCCGGCCTGCCCATGATCGTGCGGGTGGCGCAGCGGGCCGCCCTTGCAGGCGCGGCCCAGGTGGTGGTGGCGACCGATGCGCCCGAAGTGCTCGCGGCCTGCGAGGCCCACGGCATTCGCGCACTGCTCACGCGCGCTGACCACCCCAGCGGCAGCGACCGCCTGGCGGAGGCCGTGGAACTGCTGGGCCTGGCTGACGACGCAGTCGTGCTCAATGTGCAGGGCGACGAGCCCCTGATCGACCCCGCCATGATCCGCGCCTGCGCCGAGCTGCTGCTGAGCCGCCCCCACTGCGCCATGAGCACCGTGGCACATGGCATCGACAGCGCCGAGGAGTTCGCCAACCCCAATGTGGTGAAGCTGGTCTGCGATGCGGCAGGGCATGCGCTCTACTTCTCGCGCGCGCCCATCCCCTGGTGGCGCGACGCCCCGGCAGGCAGCGCACAGCCGCATCCCGGCGCGGTGTTGCGGCACGTGGGCCTGTACGGCTACCGGGCCGGCTTCCTCCGCCGCTTCCCTCAGCTGGCGCAGAGCCCCCTGGAGCAGATCGAAGCCCTGGAGCAGCTGCGGGTGCTGTGGCACGGCGAGCGCATCGCGGTGCATGTCAGCGACACCCGGCCCGGCCCGGGGGTGGACACTCCCGAGGATCTGGACCGGGTCCGGCGCCTGGTGAGCGCCGCCTGAACCAACACCCCTGCCAAATGGCAAGCCAGACTTGTCGGAAACCTCGGGTTACACCGCATGATCAGCCCGGACCCCGTCAGCCAGACGAAGGCTGGCGCGTGATATTCTCCCCGGCAGTTTGTCGGAGCACCGGGCAGGTGCGCCCCCTTGAGTATTGAGGACCCCCATGCGACTGATTCTTCTCGGCGCCCCTGGCGCTGGCAAAGGCACCCAAGCCGCCTTCATCTGCCAGAAATTCGGCATTCCCCAGATCTCCACCGGGGACATGCTGCGCGCCGCCATCAAGGCGGGCACCGAGATGGGCCTGGCTGCCAAGAAGGTCATGGACGCCGGCGGCCTGGTCAGTGACGACATCATCATCGGCCTCGTCAAGGAACGCATCGCCCAGCCGGATTGCGCCAAGGGCTTCCTCTTTGACGGCTTCCCCCGCACCATTCCCCAGGCCGACGCCATGAAGGCCGCCGGCGTGAAGCTGGACTACGTGCTGGAAATCGACGTGCCCTTCGAGGCCATCATCGAGCGCATGAGCGGCCGCCGCGTGCATGTGGCCTCCGGCCGCACCTACCACGTCAAGTTCAACCCGCCCAAGGTCGACGGCAAGGATGACGCCACCGGCGAAGAGCTGATCCAGCGCGACGACGACAAGGAAGAGACCGTCAAGAAGCGCCTGGAGGTCTACTCGGCCCAGACCCGTCCCCTGGTGGACTACTACTCCAGCTGGGCCGCCCAGGGTGACGCCCAGGCCCCCAAGTACCGCCGTATCGAGGGCATGGGCACGGTGGACGAGATCACCGCCCGCGCCATGGCCGCGCTGTCGGCCTGACCCGGCTCACAAAAATCCCCGCAAGCCGCTGTTCAGCGGCTTTTCTTTTGCGGGAGAATTGACGTTTACGTTAACGTCAGTTGTTCAGGAGACAACAAGCATGGACATCGCAAACAAGGTTTTCATCGTCACCGGCGGCGCTTCCGGCCTGGGCGAAGGCACGGCCCGCATGCTGGCCCGTGAAGGCGGCAAGGTCGTCATCGCCGATCTGAACGTCGAAAAGGGCGAGGCGCTGGCCGCCGAGCTGGGCGGCGCCTTCGTGAAGGCCGATGTGAGCCAGGAAGCTGACGCCCAGGCCATCGTGGCCAAGGCCCTGAGCCTGGGCAAGCTGATGGGTCTGGTGAACTGCGCCGGCATCGCCCCGGCCGCCAAGACGGTCGGCAAGGACGGCGCCCATGCCCTGTCCCTGTTCCAGAAGGTCATCAACGTGAACCTGGTGGGCAGCTTCAACATGATCCGCCTGGCTTCGGAAGCCATGTGCAAGAACGAGCCGGAAGCCACCGGCGAGCGCGGCGTGATGATCTCCACGGCCTCGGTGGCCGCCTATGACGGCCAGATCGGCCAGGCGGCCTATGCGGCCTCCAAGGGCGGCGTGGTCGGCATGACCCTGCCCATCGCTCGCGACCTAGCCCGCAACGGCATCCGCAACATGACCATCGCCCCCGGCATCTTCGGCACGCCCATGCTCTTCGGCATGCCCCAGGAAGTGCAGGACGCCCTGGCCGCCAGCGTGCCCTTCCCCTCGCGCCTGGGTCGCCCGGAAGACTATGCCAAGCTGGTTCACCAGATCATCACCAACGACATGCTCAATGGCGAGGTGATCCGCCTGGACGGCGCCATCCGTCTCGCTCCGCGCTGAGCTGCAGGGCCGCGGCCGGAGGCAGGCGCACGACAGGCGCCGCCGGCCACAGCGGCCCTGATCCGACCCCTTGAGGCGACTTGAGGCGCCTCAGGCGGACAAAAAAGCGGCCCCGAGGGGCCGCTTTGTCTTGGGGCTCAATGCCCTGGGATCAGCGCTTGGCGCTGCGAGCGTAGACGCTCCACAGGCGCGCCATGTCCTGCACGCCGTCCGTGCCCTTCACAGAGCGCCAGGCGGCTTGCGCCTTGCTCATCTCGCCACCCTGGAAGTAGGCCAGGCCTTGGTACAGCTTGGCGTCCTCGGGGCGCTTCAGGCCACCCTTGGCGATGCCCTGCTCGATCAGCTTGGCACCCTTGGCGGCTTCGCCACGGAAGGCATAGGCCAGGCCCACGGTCACCAGGGCATTGCCGTCCTTGGCATCCTGCGCGTCCTTCTCGGCCGTCGCGGCGGCCGCCTTGGCCTCGGCCACCTTCTTGACGATCAGGTCCTGCAGACGCTTGTGACGCGCACCGTCGGCGCCTTGACCCAGCACGCCGGCGGCGAAGCCCTTGTCGACGATCAGCTTGCCTTCGTCGGGGAAGCCGGCCTGCACGGCCAGCTGCGCGGACTCCATGTAGTCGGTGGCATCCTTGAAGTTGCCGGTGGCCAGCTTCAGGCGGTAGATGTCCAGGGAGAAGCGGTCGGAGAAGCTGGGCTTCTGCTGCACACGGCTCAGGACGTCAGCCCACAGCTCCTTGCGGGGATAGTAGGTCAGCAGCTTTTCCAGGGCCGAGGCCTCGGTGTTGCTGTCCTTGGCCTTCATGGCGGCATTCAGCAGCAGGTTCAGCTTGTTCTGCGAAGGCGTGCGGCCGGCCTTCTCGTCCGCTGCGACTTCCTCGCTGGTCTCCTTGATGATGGAGGCCATGTCACCGGACAGGTACTGCGCCTGCGACAGCACTTCCTTCATGGTGGCACTGTTGCCGCCTTCCTTGAAGTAGCGCTGGGCCCAGGTCAGTGCCTTGGCATGGTCGCGGTTGCGCAGGTAGGTGCCGGCGATCGATTCGATCATGCGCAGCTGATCCTGGGCGCCGAGCTTGCCGCTGGCCTTCAGGGCTTCGAAGCCCTTGACCATGGAATCGGTGTCCGAGGCGCCCGAGGCGGCAGCCACGCGCATGTATTCCAGCTGGTAGTTTTCATTCGCGGTGCGGCCAGCGACGCCTTCGGCGTCCTTCACCTTGGCCAGCGCCTCCTTGTACTTGCCGGCCTTGATCAGCGCGCCCGCATCCTTCAGGTGCTTGCCGATCTCAGGACGAACACCCTCGGACTGCGCGCTCGCTTGCGAGAAACCGATCTCTCCCTGGGGGCCGGCACCCAGAACCAGTGCCATGGCGCCGACGGCGGCCGTGGCCAGTGCCTTGATTTTCATTGTTTCATCTCCTGACGTGAAAAGACGCGCGGCCCTTGCGGACAGCGCGTCCATGAAGTCTACGCAAGTTTTACTTGACGAACTGCTCGTTGCCGACGATGCCCATCTTGGTCACACCGAGGCGTTGAGCGGCTGCCAGCACCATGGCAACGCGGCCATAGTCCACCAGCTTGTTCGGCTTGATATGAACTTCGGGCTGGTCGGGACCCGGCTTGGCGGCTTCAATCAGGCGAGCCTCCAGCTGGTTCTTGTCGACCTGCTCGTTGTTCCACAGCACCGTGCCGTCGAAGTCGATGAAGATCTCGACCACCACCGGCTCCTTCACCTCGGTCGGAGGCGGTGCGCCGTTCGGCATGTTCATGTTCACCGAGTGCAACTGGATGGGGATGGTGATGATCAGCATCACCAGCAGCACCAACATCACGTCAATCAGAGGCGTGGTGTTGACATCCATCATCACATCGGCTTCGTCCCCACCGGACGAACTACCAACATTCATTCCCATGCTGTGCTCCTGCCTCAACCACCGCGCGCAGGCGGCTCGGTGATGAAGCTGATCTTCAGGATGCCGGCACGTTGGCAGGTGTAGATCACCTTGCCGACGGACTCGTAGCGCGCTTTTTCGTCGCCACGGATGTGCACCTCAGGCTGAGGATTCAGCACGGCCACCTTCTTCAGGCGATCAAACAGCGCGTCCGTGTCGGGCACGTTGGCGGTCGCCCAATAGATGTCGCCATCCTTGGTGATCGCAATCTCGATATTCTCCGGCTTGGTGACGCGGACCAGGTTCGTTTCCTTGGGCAAGGAAAGATTGACCGATTGCGTCACCACCGGAACGGTGATCAGAAAGATGATCAAGAGCACCAACATCACGTCCACGAGGGGCGTGGTGTTGATGGTCGAGACAACTTCATCATCGCCGGAAGAGGATCCGACGTTCATTCCCATGATGGAACTCCGGGATGAATTGGATTAGCGCTTGACTTGACGGCTGCCCATCAGGACGCCATGCAGGTCGGCGGCGAAGGCACGCACTTGGGCCATCACGGCCTTGTTGCGGTTCACCAGCCAGTTGTAGCCCAGCACAGCAGGCACAGCGACGGCCAGACCGATGGCGGTCATGATCAGTGCGGCGCCCACGGGGCCGGCGACCTTGTCGATCGAAGCCTGGCCAGCCACGCCGATCTGGGTCAGGGCTTGCAGAATGCCCCACACGGTACCGAACAGGCCGATGAAGGGAGAGGTCGAGCCCACGGTAGCCAGGAAGCCCAGGCCGCCTTGCAGACGGGTGTTGACTTCGCCAACAGCGCGGTCGACGTTCATGGTCACCCAGGTGTTGTGATCGATGTTCTCGGTCAGGGC
Source organism: Pelomonas sp. BJYL3 (assembly GCF_027257975.1). Taxonomy (GTDB): domain Bacteria; phylum Pseudomonadota; class Gammaproteobacteria; order Burkholderiales; family Burkholderiaceae_C; genus Roseateles_B; species Roseateles_B flavus. Next base: position 35,475 of record NZ_JANZKX010000007.1, on the reverse strand, counting down.
ACCTTCGTGGTGATCAGAGGCTTCCACAGCGCTCTGGGCGATGTAGCGCATGGCGCCGGTCTCGCTCAGGGTCTTGATGCCGTCTTGCAGGCTGGCCTTCTTGAAGAAGGTGGCGCGGGCTTCCTTGGCTTCCTTGGCCAGCTTGGTGGTGTCCCACAGCTTGGTGAAGAGGATGTACCAGGAACCCATGGACATCACGGCCAGGATGGCCAGGACCATCTGGTCCACCACGTTGCCGTGGGCGACGATGTTGCCCAGGCTGTAGGGGTTCTCGGTGGACTTTTCGGTCACGGGAGCGGCAGCAGGAGCGGGAGCGGCTTCAGCAGGAGCTGCGGTTTGCTCGGCAGGCTTCTGGTCCTGGGCGCGGGCAACCATCGGCGACACGGCCAGGGTCGCAGCAACTGCGATTGCCGCGATCATGGCGGAGATACGAGAGATCATGGAGTCAACTCCTACGCAAAGAAAACTGATGTTCAGTTGAGAAATCGGGGCCGGGTGCCAGCCCCTCTTGTGTCGAGAACCGGGCGCACGGCCCGCGTTCGTCATTCGATGTTGAACACGAAGTCCTGTTCGAACACGTGATCGCCGGGGCACTCGTAGGTATCTGCCAGTGCCTGGGAGATGGCGTTCTGCATGGCGCGTTGCGCCTTGCGGTCGCTGGCGCCACGGATCACGGCCAGTTCGACGCTGACCACGCGGCCGGCCTTGACGGTCGCGGTGGCCTTGAACTCGGCACGGCCCGACCAGTTCACGGACGGCACTTCCGGCTTGCCCATCTTGGTGCAGACCATGGCTGCCGTCTTGGGGCCCACGCGAGGCGCAGGAGCCGGAGCGGCGACCGGAGCGGGCGGCGGAGCCGGGTGCACATCGGTCTTGGGCGGGGGCGTCTGCGACTGGGTCGAGATCGTCGGGGCCGGAGCCGGTGCCGTCACCTGGACTTCAGGAGGCGGAATGAACGGGGGCGGCGGAGCCTTCATGTCAGGAGGCGGCGGAACCACCTTCTCGACGGGAGGCGGCGGCTTCTTCACCTCTTCAATGACCTTGGTCTCGATCGGCGCGATGGCCTGGACCACCTTCTTCGCCAACCCGCTCGCCAAGGCATAGGCCATCAGCACGTGGATCAGCACCACGACACCGAAGCCCGTCAACCGAGACGAACTGTTGTTCTCCTGCGCAAAGTTCATGCGCGCTCCTTCAAAAGACTTCGTAACACTCTGCAACACGCGCCGCTCAGCGACGCCACACAGGAAAGCCCTTTCGGACCCCCACTCCAACGGCAGGCACCCAGTCTCCAAAGCACCTGCCGCCACACTCAACGCAGGACCGGCAATGTACCAGCAAGCAGCTCGGACCCTGTCTCAAGCTGGTTACCGCAACTCCCGGCACACGCGCGCAAAGTGCGCCGCGGACATGCGAAAGAGGCGAAATGATACGCGAGAGCCCTCTCTAGACTGGTTCGGGCTTACCCCGAGCTTGCAGCGGGCTGAGTGGACTTACGGGCGACGGCCCGCGCTGCCACAAAGCGGTATTCTACTGGTCACATAAAAAGCCTACAGCTTCGCAGACTCGGGGCCCGTGAAAAGTCACAGACCGTCCCGCAACGTGTCTGTTTGTTGCCGGCCCAACACAAGGGTTTACGCGAAAGATCGCACCACCAGACCCTGCAGCGCCCAACGCACGTGAAGACCGCCCGATCTGCGTTTTCCCAGGGCTGACACAGGCTTGGCGCAGGATCCTCGCGCAATGCCTCCCACCATGCACTTAGACACGGTGCTGACAGTCATGGGCTAACCCTTACGGCCGTTCCAAGCAAAGTTCTGAAAATCGGCCTCGCAGTTTCAGCTGACCGCGCTTGCTTTTGCGCTCACAAGGTCGCAAAGGCTGGTCGAGACTGAATGCAGTCTTCCTAACACACGAGGGTTTTCCCATGGCAAATCGAATGAATGAAAGCTCCCTGGGCTTCGCGCGCCGCTCTGCGGTCGCGATGGCCGTGGGCCTGATGGTGGCGTCCGGCGCGGTGTACGCACAGTCGAACGCAACCGGCAGCCTGTTCGGTAACGTGCAGGTGGGCGGCGCCACCACCGTCACGATTGAGAACACCGCCACTGGCCTGAAGCGCACGCTGACCCCCGATGCGTCCGGCCGCGTGCAGGCTACGTCGCTGCCGACCGGTGTCTATCGAGTGAGCCTGGTCAAGGATGGCAAGATTGTCCAGACCCTGGATGCCGTTGAAGTCCGCATCGGCCAAGGCGCCGAGATCGTCTTCAACAACACGCTGGACACCGTCACGGTGACCGGCTCCCGCAAGACCATCGACGTCAGCAACACCAACAACAGCGGCGCGACCTTCACCGCAAAGCAGCTGGACAACCTGCCCGTGGGCCGCACGGTGGAAGCCGTGGTCCAGCTGGCTCCCAACACCACCCGCGGCGACACCCGCTTCGGCAATGGCAACACGGCCAGCTTTGGTGGCGGCGCCGTCTCGGAAAACTCGTATTACATCAACGGCTTCCCGGTCGTGAACCCCCTGACCGGCCTGGGCGCTTCCCAGCTGCCGTTCGGTGCCATCGACCAGGCCCAGGTGCTGGTCGGCGGCTTCGGTGCTGAATTCGGCCGTTCCGTGGGTGGCGTGGTGAACATCACCACCAAGTCCGGCACCAACCAGTGGGAAGCTGGCGTGTCCGTGAGCGTTGCTCCGGCCTCCTTCCGCAATGCGCCGAAGAACTTCAACTACGGCAACACGAAGTACAACCCCGCCACGGACGGCAAGCTGCGCAACTACCGTGAGCAGAACACCCTGTCCTCGAACACCTACGGCGGTTATGTCGGTGGTCCGCTGATCAAGGACAAGCTGTTCCTGTTCGCCGCTGCCGAGCAGCTCAACACCAAGTCCAGCTTCCTGAGCACCGCTGACGGCTTCGTCGGCGCCAGCGCCACGGCCCTGAAGCGCGCATGGGTCGAGAACGAGTACAAGATCACTCGCTCCATGCTGAAGATGGACTGGCTGGTTACGGATGAGCACCGCCTGGAGTTCACCTCCATCGGCGATTCCCCCGTCAGCGAGAACCGCTACTTCGGCTGGAACCCGACGACCAGGCAGCGCGACTACGTGCTGGCCACTTCGAACAAGCTCTCCAACGTTGATGACAACGGTGGTCAGCTGAACATGTTCAAGTACACCGGCAACCTGACCAGCGATCTGACCCTGACGGCGATCTATGGCCAGAACTCCTCGAAGCACGAGAACGAGTACGCCGGCTTCGACCCGAGCAAGGAACTGTTCACGGTCAGCGCCCCCGCCAACGCCCAGATGCCTGGCGTGGTCTACAACAACCCGCAGCCCATCAGCGGCAACGTGCTGGCCCCTGGCTCGAAGGACGTCGTCAAGTCCTTCCGCTTCGACCTGGAATACATCCTGGGCAAGCACACCATCCGCGGCGGCCTGGACAAGAACAAGATCCAGTCCATCGCAGCGGGTGAGTTCAAGGCCGGTGGCGGCACCTGGTTCTACTACAAGACCGACACGCCCAACGAGCCGGTCGAAGTCTCCGGCGGCGTGGTTCCCGCGCCCGGCGGCCAGGGCTACTACGTTGGCAAGGGCCTGTTCACCGACGTGACCGACTCCTACGGCGAACAGTCGGCCTTCTACGTCGAAGACAAGTTCCAGGTCACCAAGGACCTGCTGGTGGTTGGCGGCCTGCGCAACGAGTCCTTCAAGAACCAGAACGGCGACCGCCAGACCTTCCTGGAAATGAAGGGCCAGATCAACCCGCGCCTGGCATTCAGCTATGACGCCCGTGGCGATGGCACGCTGAAGCTGTTCGGTACTGCCGGCCGCTACTCGGTGCCCATCCCCACCCACATCACCGTGCGTGGCGCTGGCCGTTCGACCTTCACCGAACAGTTCTACACCTACACCGGCGTGGATCCCGTCACCGGCGCTCCCACCGGCCTGAAGCAGCTGACGGCTCCGCTGTCGGGCAACAACGAGTTCGGTCAGGAAAAGGACATCAAGTCCCTGGCCGCCCTCAACATGAAGCCCTCGTACCAGGATGAATTCAGCGCTGGCTTCGAGCACGCCCTGAGCCCTTCCTACAACATCGGCGGACGCTTCACCTATCGCAGCCTGAAGTCGACCATCGATGACTTCTGCGATGTGCGTCCGTTCGAGAAGTGGGCTGCTGCCAACCACATCGAGATCACCAACCCGCTGTGGGGCAACACCTGCCAGACCTTCAACCCGGGTCAGGACAACACCTTCCTGGTGGACTTCAAGGGCACCGGCAAGGACCACTCCGTGGTGGCGCTGACGGCCGCCGAGCAGGGCTTCGAAAAGGTCAAGCGCACCTACAAGGCCATCGACGTCTTCGTCGAGCACCCGCTGAAGAACGGCTGGTACGGCAAGGTGGCCTACACCTGGTCGAAGAACATGGGCAACACCGAAGGCCAGGTCCGTTCCGACAACGGCCAGGCTGACGTCGCCGTGACCTCGGTCTGGGATTACCCCGAGCTGATGATCGGCGCCTACGGCCCCCTGCCCAACGACCGCAAGCACCAGATCAAGGCTTTCGGCTTCGTGGACGTGGGCTACGGCTGGAACCTGGGTGCCAACCTGCTGATGGCCTCCGGCCGTCCCCGCAGCTGCCTGGGCAGCCAGCCCTCCAACCCGACCGGTTCGCCCAACTACGCCAACCAGCACTTCTACTGCCTGGGTGACAAGCGCTCCAACAACGTGCTGGTGCCCCGCGGCACGCTGGGTCGTCTGAGCTGGGACAACCGCCTGGACGTCAACGTGGTCTACAAGCCTTCCGTTGTGAAGGGCCTGGCTCTGCGCATGGACATCTTCAACGTGTTCAACAAGCAGACCGTGACCAGCGTGGAAGAGCGTTACAACAACGGCACCCAAGTGCGTAACACGTACGAGCTGCCGCTGAGCATGACCGCTCCGCGTTCCTTCAAGTTCACCGCCAGCTACGATCACAAGTTCTGATCAAGCCGACCGGATCCCGGCCTTCCCCTGCGGCAGGCCGGGTGAACGAATCCCTCACGGGAACAAGCCATCCAGTGAAAGCTGGGTGGCTTTTTTCTTGCCGGCAGCGACACCCATGGCCTGTCTGCACCCGCGCCGGCGAGGTTCTACAGGGCGCTTTTCCAAGGAGCTGCCCGCCCCCGCCAAGACAGGCCAGCAGCCTCCTGCGCGGGCGATCCAGGCTCGGGCGATGGGGCCGCAGGGGTCCCCGGGCTGATGTGCGCCGGCACGCTCAGGGTGCAGCGAAGACCGGCCGAGGAGACCGGCCAGAACGGCTGATTGGAGCAGCCGGGCAGACCGACCACTCAGGCCGGCCTTGAGGTGCGGCGCCAGGAGGGTTGGCCGCTGGCGGGGCTCAGTGGCCCCAGGCCATGATCACGTCCCGCCCCTGCACCACGAGATCCACACGGTGCCCCACCGGCAGGCAGACCTTGGTCGGCACGTGGCCAAAGGGCAGGCCCGTCAGGATGGGCGTCCGCGTGCGCTGGCGCAGCGCCTCCACTGCCGAGCGCAGGGTGTAGCCGCGGTCCAGCGGGGACTTCTTCCAGCCTCCGAAATCACCCAGGATCACGGCCTTCTGCTGGTCCAGCACCCCGGCCTGCAAGAGCTGCAGCAGGTTGCGCTCGACACGATAGGGATGCTCGTTGATGTCTTCCAGGAAGAGGATGCCGCCCTTGACCTTGGGGAAGTGCGGGGTGCCCAACAGCGAATTGACGATGCTCAGATTACCGCCCCACAGCGTGCCGCGGGCTTCGAGGCCGTCGAAGCCGGCCTCCGTGCGGAAGCCGATGGCCTCGAGTTCGCCATGCATGGCCTCCAGGAAGCAGTCCTGGGTGACGTCGTCGACACCGCCCTCCTCTTCGGTCCGGCCGAAGTCCTCGCAGGCCATCGGGCCGGCCCAAGTCACCGCCTTGGCATGGCTCAGCAGGCCGAGGTGCAGGCTGGTGAGATCGCTCAGGCCCACCCAGCGCGTGCCCTTCTCGACGCTGCGTGCCAGCAGCTGCCAGTCGATGCGGTCCAGCAGCCGCGACATGCCGTAGCCCCCTCGCGTGGCCATGGCCACCGAAGGGGCGGCCTTTGCCACACGATGCAGGGCGGCCAGGCGCGTGTCGTCGTCGCCGGCAAAGCGCTGACAGCGGGCCAGCGCCGCCTCGTCAATGCTGACCTCGAAGCCCAGGGCACCCAGGCGCTTGGCGGCGCGCCGCAGGGGCTGGGCCACAGGCAGGACGCCGGCGGGGGTGTAGAGGGTCAGGCTGCTGCTCATAGGCTTGGGAAATCCTTGGGTGAAAAGTCCAGCGGGCTGGCGTCGCCCACCGGGATGCTCGGTTCGTCGGGGCGCGCTGCGGCGGCCCGCCGCTGTTCGCGACGCTGGCGTGCGGCCTCGCGCCGCTCGGCGAAGAACTGGCGCAGCAGCCGCGCGGCAGGTTCGGCCAGGACGCCGCCCTGGATGCAGGTGTGGTGGTTCAGCTGCCGCTCGCCAAACAGGTTCAGCACGGAGCCCGCCACGCCGGTCTTGGGGTCGGGGGCCGCAAAGACCACGCGCTTGAGCCGCGCATGCATCATGGCCATCGCGCACATCGCGCAGGGTTCCAGGGTGACGAAGAGCTCGCACTCCGGCAGCCGGTAGTTGCCCAGCAGCTGAGCCGCATGGCGCAGGGCCACGATCTCGGCATGGGCGGTCGGGTCGTGCGTGGTGATGGGCCGGTTGTAGCCTGTGGCAATCACCTGGCCCTGGCGCATCAGCACCGCCCCTACCGGCACCTCGCCCACCAGCCAGGCGTTGTGTGCCTGATCGAGGGCCAGGCGCATGGCGTATTCATCGGCAGGCGAAGCCGGCGCCACCACCGGGCCGGCAGCGGCGAGAGCGGGAGACGGCGGGACGGGCGATGAATCGGTCATGGAGCGCGACAGTGTAGCAAGCGCCCCCGGACGCACAGGGGCACTGCCCTGCCCTTATGCTGACGCCATGCAGGAACGTCTCTTCCCGGAGGACCCGCCCGATGTGCCGGCCCGGGAGCCCAAGGCCGCCGCAGCGATCCCCTCTCAGGCACCCCAGGCACCCGAGGCGGCCTCCTCCCGCCGCGGCGTGATGCCCGCTCCTGCGGACCCCTCGCTGGCCGCCCTGGCCCGGGCTCTGCCGCCCCAGGTCCGGCTGGGAGGCTCGACCTGGAGCTACCCGGGCTGGGCCGGCCTGGTCTGGGACCGCCCCTACTCCGAATCGCAGCTGGCCCGGCGTGGGCTGCAGGCCTACAGCCGCCATCCCCTGCTGCGCTGCGTCTGTGTCGACCGCAGCTTCTACCGCTCGCTCAGCGCCAGCCAGTACGAGCAGCTGGCGCAGCAGGTCGGTGAGGACTTCCGCTTCATCGTGAAGGCCCCGGCCCTGGTCTGTGATGCCCAGGTCCGTGACGAGGATGGGCGAGGCCGCCAGATCAACCCCGCCTTTCTCGACCCGCGCCTGGCCCTGCAGGAGTTCGTGCAGCCCGCCATGGAGGGGCTGGGGCGCCGCCTGGGAGCCCTGGTCTTCCAGCTGAGCCCCCTGCCACCTCAATGGCTGCCCCGCATGGAAGACTGCCTGGCGAAGCTGGACACCCTGCTGGCCGCCCTGCCCTCGCTGCAGGACTGCAGCCCGGATGGGCAGTTCGCCGTCGAAGTCCGTGACGCCCAGTGGCTGACCCCGGCCTTTGTCGAGATCCTGCGGCGGCATGGGGTCAGGTATTGCCTGGGCCTGCATCCCAAGCTTCCGCCGATCGAGGAGCAGCTGTGGATCCTTCGCCGCCTCTGGCCCTCGCCCCTGGTGTGCCGGTGGAACCTGCACCGCGCTCACGGCCCCTTCGGCTACGAAGAAGCCGAGAAGCGCTATGGCGACTACTCCCAGCTGCTGGACCCCGATCCCGCCACCCGCTCGGCGCTGGCCCGCGTGGCCCGGGCCACCGCGGCAGCGGGACTGCCGGTCTATATCGGCATCAGCAATCACGCTGAGGGATGCGCCCCTCGTTCGGCCGAGGCGCTGGCCCAGGCCATCGTGGGCAGCCCCGAACCGGCACCGGGCTGAGCACGGACTGCATCACGGTGCCGCGGCCTCCGAGGCACGCTGGGCGGCCTGGTCCATCGCGCTCTGGACCTGCTCGCGCACGGCTTCGGTCTGCGCCCTGGGGCCGGCGGCGTCCGGGCTGCTCGAAGCACGGTCCGCAGCCCCCGCGGAGGGCGGAGACGCGGCCTGAAGCTGCCGGGCCGACTGCCGGGCATTGAACAGGACGATGCCCAGCACCAGAAGCAGGCCGACAAGGCCGAACGCAGCACGCATGGTGGACTCCCTTGAACGGTGAGGATGCTCTCCACGGGCATCTTCGCATGGGCCGCCATGCTCCTCACGGCGCGGGCGGCGCCGGCAGGATCATGGCGGGGCGCAGCTTCATCTCGGAGTCCAGCAGCAGCTTGCTGCGCAGCTCGGCCTGCACGGCCTCGAGGTGCTGCTCGGTGTCCGCGATGTGGGCGAGCATCAGGCGCGCGACGCGCGCGGCGTCCTGCTTGCGGGCCGCCGCCAGGATCTTGCGGTGATGCGCGACGGCCGCACAGCCCAGGGCCTGGTAGGCGGCCTCGGACACATGGACCGAGCCCACGACCAGGGTCTGCAGCAAGGCATTGATCAGCCGGCAATGGAAGCGCAGGAAGGCATTGGGGCAGGCCTCGGCGAGGATGTCGTGGAAGTGCAGGTCCTCGGTGCGCTGGCGCAGCGCCTCAGCGGTACCGGCCATGGGCTCGCAGCACGCAATGCTGCGTTCCAGGGCCTGGAAATGCTCCTCGCCCAAGTGAGGCACCGCCGCAGCGGCAAGCGCGGGCTCCAGGAGACGCCGGACCGCATAGATGTCATGGACGTCGATGTCCTGGAAGAACAGGTAGTTCTGCAGGAACTGGAAGGTGCGGTCCAGCGAGACCGCCTCGATGGTCGCACCGCCCCCCGGCCCGGTGGACAGGCGGATCAGGCCCTGCACCTCCAGGGCCTTGAGCGCCTCGCGCATGGTGCCGCGGCTGACCCCGAAATGCGCCTGCAGCTCGACCTCCTTGGGCAGGCGAGCGCCCGGCCGCAGATTGCGCTCGGTGATCCAGCGCTTGATCTGCTCCACGACCAGATCGCCGCGCTTGAGCACCCTCTGGGAGGGATGGGCTGGCTGCATGTTCACGAGACTCCCTCGGCAATCGCTGCGCCCGGCCGCGGACCTGCGGCTCGGGAAACCGGCTCAGGCGCGCAGCGAGGCCATGTCGATCACGAAGCGGTAGCGCACATCACCGCCTTGCAGGCGCTCGAAGGCCTCGTTGATGTCCTGCATGCGGATGCGTTCGATGTCGCAGCAGATGCCATGCTGCGCACAGAAGTCCAGCATCTCCTGCGTCTGGGCAATGCCTCCCATGGTGGAACCGGCCAGGCTGCGACGCTGGCTGATCAGGCTGAAGGCGCGGATGCCCTGGGGCTCGGGCGAGATGCCCAGCATGACCAGCGTGCCGTCGCGCCGCAGCAGACCGGCCAGTGCGTCCAGGTCCACGCGGCTGGACACCGTGTGGAGGATCAGGGCGAAGGCGCCACGCAGATGGGTCTGGGCGGCGAAGTCGGTGGCGCAGTGGAAGGCGTGGGCGCCCAGCCTGAACGCGTCCTGCTCCTTGCGTGCGGAATGGCTCAGGACGCTGACCTCGGCGCCCAGGGCCCGCGCGATCTTCACCGCCACATGACCCAGGCCGCCGAGCCCCAGCACCGCCACCCGCGTGCCCGGCCCCGTCCGCCAGTGCCGCAGGGGCGAGTACACGGTGATGCCGGCGCACAGCAGCGGCGCCGCTGCATCTGATGGCAGCGCCTCGGGGATGGCCACGGTGTAGGCCTCGTCCACGACAATGGCCGTCGCATAGCCGCCGTAGCTGCGGGTGAGGCCGTCGCGCTCCAGGCTGTTGTAGGTCGCCGTCATGCCTTGCTCGCAGTAGGGCTCCAGCCCTTCGAGGCAGGAGGCACAGCGCCGGCAGGAGTCCACGAAGCAGCCCACACCCACCCGGTCTCCCACCTGCCGACGGCTCACGGCCGGCCCGACGCGCTGCACGCGGCCCACGATCTCATGCCCCGGCACCATGGGGAAGAGCTGGCGCCCCCACTCGCCGCGCGCCTGGTGCAGGTCGGAGTGGCAGACGCCGCAGAAGTCGATCTCGATCAGCACGTCGCGCGGGCGCAGGGCCCGGCGTTCCACCTGCCAGGCGGTCAACGGCTCGCCGCGGCGCTGGGCTGCGAAGGCTTTGGTCAGATACATGGAGACTCCTTGCTCGCTTCAGCGCTTCCAGGGTGGCAGGGCCACCGGCTCGGTACGGATCTCGGCCGGCCAGACGACGCTGCGCTCGCCGTCCGGCCGCCACTGATTGACGCCGATGGCACGGAAGCCCGTGCCGAAACGGGCGTTGTGGTGCTTCTCGAAGGCCCAGCGCGCGACCACCCCGACCATATCGGCCCCCTCCAGCGCGGTGACCAGCTTGTCGGGCTCGGTACCGCCCTTCTCGATGGCCTGCTTGAGCAGGAACAGGGCGTCGTAGGTGTAGCCGCTGGTGTAGTCGGGCGAGACCTTGTAGCGCGCGACGTAGCGGTCGTACCAGGGGATGGTCTTGGGCGTGATGGCCACGCGCTGGCTGCCGGTCATCAGGTTCATGTGGCTGACGGCGCGGCCCTCGGTGTCCTTCCAGAAGCGCGTGGAAGCGCCCGAGGCGTTGACGCCGAACATGGGCGGCCCCTGCAGCTCGCCCCATTGCTTGACGTAGATCGCGCCGTCGACGTGCGAGGAGAGGTCGATGATGTACTGCGGCTCGGCCCGCATGATCTTGCTCAGCAGGGGCTTGAAGTCCTTGGTGTCGACATCGAAGGTTTCGTCGGCCACGATCTTCACGCCGGCCTGGACCAGGTTCTGCTTCAGGGTCGGCAGCAGGCCCTTGGCCCAGACCGCGTTCTCGGCCAGGATGGCGGCGCGGTCGTAGCCCTTCTCCTTGAGCAGGCAGCGCACGGCGAAGTCGCTCAGCGCATCGGCCATCTCCTGGGTCGTGTGCATGACGCGAAACCAGTACTTGTGCCGCGCGTAGTCCTGCGATACGCGCTCGGACAGCTGCAGCGTGGCCGCCCCGGTCGAGACGAAGGGCACCTTGTAACGCACCATCTGGTCCATGACGGCCATCGCCGCGCCGCTGGAGGCCGTCCCGACGACGGCCACGACCTTGTCGGAGAGCGCCAGCTTCTTGTAGGCGTTCACCGCGCCCTCGGGCTTGTATTCGTCATTGGCGATCACGAGCTCGAGCTTGCGGCCGCCGATGCCGCCGGCCGCGTTGATGTCCTCGGCCGCCAGGCGCGCTGCATTGACCAGCCCGTCGCCGGGCGGGGTGTTGAAGGGCGCGATCACGCCGATCTTCACGCTGTCCTCGGCATGGGCAGGCAGCACACCGCCGGCAGCCAGCGCGAGTGCCGCGCAGCTGCCCATCCAGTGCCGCCGTGTGCCGCCAGGGCGCGTGCGCGCGGCGGTTGTCAGGGTCTTCAGGCAGTTCATGTTCATCCTCCTTCGATGCATGCAGGCTTGCAGGGCGGTGTGCCCGGGCGCTGCCGGCCCTCCCTCAATCGGCAGCGCGGGCCGCCACGATCTCCACCTCGAGCATCCAGCGGGCATCCACCAGGCCGGAGACCCACACCAGCGTCATCGCCGGCTTGAGTGCGCCGAAGTAGCGGTGGCGGATTTCGGCGAAGGTCGCCATGTCGCACTGGGGCTTCAGATAGCCGGTGAACTTGACGACGTCGTCCCAGTTCATGCGGGCCTCTCGCAAGATCTCGCTCAGGTTGTCCATGACCAGCTCCACCTGGCGGCCGAAGTCAGCCGGCACCTCGCCGGCCGGGTCCACGCCCACGGTGCCCGAGCTGAAGAGCAGGCGCGACTGGGGCGGCACAACGAAGGCATGCGAGTAGCGACGGCGGTAGGGCGGTGCAATGGTCTGCGGGTCCAGCACGGTGTTCACGGGGGGGTCTCCTTGATGGCGGGGATGGCGGTCGGGGTGCAGGCCTCAAAGGCCCAGATAGGCGGCGCGCACGCCCTCGTGGTGCGCCAGCTCGGCGCTGGGCCCGTGCAGGACGATGCGGCCTTCCTCGAGCACGTAGGCGCGATGCGAGGCCGCCAGCGCGAGCTGCGCGTTCTGCTCCACCACCAGGGCGGTCAGCCCCTGGACATTGAGCTCGCGAAGCACGTCGAAGAGCTGCCCCACGATCAGGGGCGCAATGCCGAAGGACGGCTCGTCCAGCAGCAGCACGGCCGGGCGACCCATCAGGGAGCGTGCGATGGCCAGCATCTGCTGTTCGCCTCCGCTGAGCGATGCCGCGCGCTGGCGCAGACGCAGCTTCAGCACCGGGAACAGCTCGCAGACGAGTTCGACATCGGCCTCCACCGCTTCTCGCTCGCGGCGCAGATGCGCGCCCAGGCGGAGGTTGACCTCGACGCTGAGGTCGGGGAAGAGCTGCCGCCCTTCGGGGCAATGGATCACGCCCGCCTGCACGATCTCGCGCGGCGAGCGCCCCTGCAGCGCCTGCTGACCCAGCTGGATGCGGCCCCTGCAGGGCAGCAGGCCCGAGAGCGCGCGCAGCAGCGTGGTCTTGCCGGCGCCGTTGGGGCCGATCAGGGCCACCAGCTCGCCGGGCTTCACGCACAGGGAGACCTCGTGGAGCACGGCCAGGCCGCCATAGCCTGCACAGAGCCGCTCGACCACCAGGGCGCCACGCCCCGGCGCCGACTGGCTGCCACAGGCCGTGGTCTCCTCGGCATCGGGTGTGCCCGTACCGTGCGACCGGCTGTCGCATTCGGTGTCGGGCCAGCCCTCGCGCGAGTCGCGTGCGTGCTGGCCGTTGGCGGGACGTTGATGCAGGGGCTCGCTCATGCCAGCGTCCCCTGCCGGCCGAGATAGGCCTCGATGACCTGCACATTGGCAGCGATGGCCTGGGGCGTCCCTTCGGCCAGGTGGGCGCCGAAGTTCAGCACCAGGGCGCGGTCGATCAGGGGCATCAGCTCACGCAGGCGGTGCTCGATGATCAGCGTGGTGTGCCCCGCCTCGCGGCGATCACGCAGGCACTGGGCCACGCGGCGCACGGCCTGCGCCCCCAGCCCCGAGAAGGGCTCGTCCAGCAGCAGCAGCCGGGGGGCCGCGGACAGGGCCCGGCCGATGTCCAGCAGGCGCAGCTCACCCTGGTTGAGGGATTCGCTCGGCGCATCGGCCTTGTGGGACAGGCCCAGGGTGTCCAGCCACTCACCGGCCCGCGCCCGCTGCTGCGCCACACCGGCGCAGCGGCCGGGCAGGCCCAGGGGCAGCATCAGCGACTCCAGCGCCGTCAGCCCGACGAAGGGCCGAGCCAGCTGGAAGCTCCGCGCCAGGCCAAGGCGGGCGATCGCATGCGGACGGCGGCCCAGCAGCTCGGTGCCCGCCAGGCGCACGGAGCCGCTGTCGGCCGGCAGGAAGCCGGTCAGCAGGTTGAACAGGCTGGTCTTGCCTGCCCCGTTGGGACCGATGATGGCGTGGATGCTGCCGGCGGCGACCTCGAAGCCGAGGTCCCTGACGGCGCACAGCCCGCCGAAGCGCTTGCTCAGACCGGAGACGACGAGCAGCTTCATGGACGGCCCTCCCCGGCTTGCCGCGGCGCGGCCAGGTGCCGCCTGGCAGAGCGGCGCCGGACCCAGGCGCTCCCAGCCAGGCCCTCGGGATGGAGGTAGACCAGCAGGATCAGAAGGCCGGTGAAGATCACGGCGCGGTACTGCTCGAACACGCGCAGGCCCTCGCTCAGCAGGATCAGCAGCGCCGCGGCCAGCGCCGGTCCGAACGGCCGGCCGCGCCCACCCACGGTGGCCAGCAGCACGATCATCACCGACAGGCCGCCGGAGAGCAGGTCCGGGTTCACCTGCATCTGCGTATGGGCGTACATGGCGCCGCCCAGGCCGGCCAGGGTGCCGCTGAGCGTGAAGGCCAGGATCTTGTAGGCGGCGGTGTCGTAGCCGCTGGCCATCACGGCGTCCTCATGATGGCTGCTCGCACGCAGCACCAGGCCGAGACGCGATCGCATGAAGGCCTGCATGGCCAGGCAGGAGACGGACAGCAGGGCCAGGCACACGAGCAGGTCCGCCCCCACGCTGCTGGTGAAGGGCCGCAGGCCGGACAGGCCCTCCTCCCCGCCGGTGAAGCGGGACAGGATGAAGCTCAGCTTGTAGCCCATGGCCGCCACGGCGATGGTGGCCAATGAGAAGTAGGGGCCGCGCAGTCGGAGCGTCAGCGAGCCCAGCAGCGCCCCCAGCGTGCCGGCCGCCACCGCGGCCAGGGGCACCGAGAACAGGGGGTCCAGACCGAGGTGCCGGCCCAGCAGCGCGGAACCGTAGCCCGCACCGCCGATGAACACGGCATGCCCGAAGTTGTCGAGCCCGGTGGGACCGCAGAGCAGGTCCCAGCTGGCGGCGAACTGCGCATAGACGACGGCCAGGATGAGAAGCTCGTGCACATAGGGCGCATCGATGAGCAGGGCTGCAGCCGCGGCAGCCAGCACCAGCACGGCGCCCAGGGGCGGCACGCTGCGAAAGATATCGAGCGGACTCATAGGCTTCTCGTGGCGAAGAGGCCTGTGGGGCGGAGGATGAGCACCAGCACGATCACCAGCAGGGCCACGAGGTCGGCAAACTGATCCGACAGCGTGAAGGTGGTCAGGACCTCGGCGAAGCTCAGCACGAAGGCCGCCACCACGGCACCGGGCAGACTGCCCAGGCCGCCCAGGATGGCGATCGCGAAGGCCTTCACCAGCCAGTAGGCCCAGATCGACGGCACCAGGGTGATGGTGGGCGCCACCAACGCACCGGCCAGTGCGGCCAGGGCGGCAGACAGCACCAGGGTGCCCGCCACGATGCGCGAGGCGTCCATGCCCACCAGCAAGGCCCCCTGCCGGTTCTGGGCTACCGCGATGACGGAGCGCCCTTGCGCCGTATGCCGCAGAAAGGCCCACAGCACCAGCAGCAGCACCAGCGCCAGCGGGAACAGCAGCAGCTCCAGCTGGAGCAGCCTCACGCCCATCAGCGTCTGGCTGCCGGCCAGCAGGCCCGGAACGCTGGTGCTGGTGGCACCGAAGCCCGCCCGCAGGCATTGCTCGACGAACAGGGCCACGGCCAGCGACATGACCATGACATAGGACGGCGACTGCAGGCGCCTGCGCAGCAGCACCGCGTGGAGCAGGGCCGCCACGACGCAGGTCGACAGCACCGCCAGCGCGATGGCCAGCAGCAGCCAGCGCCCGCCGAACAGCGGCCCGTAGAACAGGTAGGTGAAGTAGCCCCCCAGCATGAACAGCGTGCCATGGGCCAGGTTGAGCACGCCACCCACCGAGAACACCAGCACGAAGCCCACGGCGACCAGGGCGTAGACGGCACCGCGGCTGAGCGTGAACAGGACGATCTCAAGCATGGCGGCACCCCTCGAGCAAGGTGCATGAGCAGGGCTTGGGCCTGCCGCCGCGGTGTGAGCACATGGAGGACCTCCTGCGTCAATTTATGATGATAAATATAATAAATTCGATAAAACCATGTCCACTGAAGAAGCCTAGGTAGTTACCCCAGACAGCCCGCGAATTCATTGTGGGCAACGGGGCGTGAAGCCGGCGCCGGGCGGCGCTGTGCCTGTTGACAGCTGACAAGCCCGCGCGTCCGTGCCAGGCGCAGCGGCAAGGCAGGACCGCGGGGAACGCGCGAAAAAAAAGGAGAGCCGAAGCTCTCCTTTGTGTTGCAGCGGGGTGCTGCGCCTGACCTCGGCGCCTGCAAGCGCCTCGGAGTCATTCGGCACACCGTCTGGTTGACTGCCGCCACCCACCTCGGCGCTTGCAAGCGCCTCGGAGTAATGAGGCACACAACAGTCCTCAGGACTGTTGTGTGTCCGCATTACTCCCATTCGATGGTTTCCGAGGCCCGGAGACCCGCATGAACACTAGCTTTGTCAGTCTGGACCATCGAGCTTTACCGTCACTTCTACCGTCAAAAACCCAGCGCTTTAGCTGGCGCGGGAGATGGACTCGGTTTGACGGGCGGCTGCTCCTGCCCATCAATCGTCAACTATCGCGGGCCATCTGAGCGCGTGATCGACGGCCGGATTCCCTATGAAAACGACCGCGAAACGTCACTATACGGGGTCTCGCATCCGGCACGCTTTTACCGTCTCGACGCTGCACGCTCGAACACCATGCGCTTTACGTCGGGGCGGAACAGGCCGCGGGCGCGAGTTGATGCGCGGAAGTCGAGCGACAACGTCGGGCGGCCCGTTGCTCGGACACCTCACCTGACGTCACATCACGAGGATGTGTTCGTGGATGCGATTGAGCAGGTCTTCGAACGGCGGCTGGCCAAGGTAGTAGAGCGCCGCAGTCTTCTGGTACTCGCCGCTGAATAGCTGCCGCTGGGCTGCGTCTTCGAGCCGAAAGGCCGCGTTCTTCGCAATCTGCAGTTCGTCACCACCGCGGAAGCGTTGCTGCTTTCGCTGTTCGTACGCAGCTTGGCCGAGGAATTCCTGGACCTCGGGCAAGTCGAGCAGGCAATAGACATCGTAGTAGTGCCGCATGAAGTTCTTGGGGAACTCCTGGGCAGCATCGAGGCGTCGGTACTTGGTCGAAATCGTCTGCAGCTTCTCGACGAAGGTGTGTGTCGGCGCATAGCAAGGTACCTGCTGAGCGCGGTTGTCTGCGACCTTCACCCCTCGAGCCACCGCCGTGTCGTAAGCCCAAGACGAGATCGTCACCGCGCGATTCGGCGCCGTGTCGTCGAACCCCAACTCCAGCAGGATGCCGGTCTTCACGCCTTCCAAGGCTCGGCTGACGGTGGGATAGATGAGGCGGACGCCGGCGCTGCGCAGCTTCTCGTCGTCGAAGGCGGTGTCGCGCTCCCCGCTCAAGACTCCTGGAATCTTGATCTCTGCCGCCAGCCAATCGTAGAAGGCACGCCGCGATTCAACATGCGCGGGCTTGTCCTGGTTCCTCCCTGTTCGCACCTCCATCGACTCCGGCGGCTCAATCCGGATGTCGATGTCTTCCGAGAATCGGTGGATGACACCGAAGCCTTTGGAGAGCGAGGTACCGCCCTTAAGCTCGAACCGGAAGCCCTGGGACTGCAGGCCCCAGAGGCAATGCATGATCCAGTAGTCCTTCTCGACGAGCACAGGATCGATGCCTCGTTCGTCGGCCACGATCGAGACGAGCTGCGCGAAGTCGCGTCGGTCGTGCAGGAAGTTAGGCATGTAGCCAAGCCGCGAGGCGCTTCTTGGTTGCCATCGATCCGTAGCTCTCGACAGCTCGCAGTAGCCGCTGTCGATCAAAGGACGCTGCCCGGCCTTGGGCGCGCTCCAGCAAAGCAGCCTGGTCTTCCGCAAGATCGCCGAGGTTGTTCAGCGCATCGACGAACAGAAACTCGGGCGAAAGCTTCTTTGGGAAGCGCGGCTTCATGCGGAAGTCGAACTGCCGGTTGCCCAGCTTGAACACACCGTGGCGCTTGTGGTTGTAGACCAACGTGCAGTTATAGAGCTGGGTCGCACCAAGCCCTGCCGAGTTGTAGGCGGACGGCGAGAACAGCAGGAACTCCTTGTCGCGCAAGAAGGCAGCGACAAGCTCTTCGTCATCTGGCGGCAGCACGCCAAACCGCGAGCGACGAGGCACGTAGTAAAGCCCCTGGGCCAGCTTCGCCAAGCTGCCCCCATCCACAAGCTCCCGTAGATGGCGGTCCACCGCCGTAGAGAACTGCAAGAGGTCCTCGCGCCTGTAGACGCGCCCCGAGCGCAGCTCACCCGCAAGTCGCGTCACCGCGTCTCGCTTGGACTTTGCAGGCTGTTGGGTCACGCCGGACATGATGGAACTCTCATTGAGATTTCATGCAATTCTAGCTCAGATGCTGGGAGCGCGCCATCTGCACGAGCAGCACCAGCTCATCGCGCCCCCTTGAATTCCGTTTTTTCGGAACTTGACTAGCCTGTTCCATTTTTGCAGAATGACGCCAAAGATGCACAGGAGCTGACCTT
The DNA here is from genome assembly GCF_027257975.1 of Pelomonas sp. BJYL3. Classification (GTDB taxonomy): domain Bacteria; phylum Pseudomonadota; class Gammaproteobacteria; order Burkholderiales; family Burkholderiaceae_C; genus Roseateles_B; species Roseateles_B flavus. The sequence continues at coordinate 17,375 of NZ_JANZKX010000007.1, read as the reverse complement.
GGCCAGATTGAACATTCAGAGCGAGCGCGTCCAGCGGCTGATTGCCGACAAGGTCATTCCCCTCTTCCTGGCCGCCGGCAGCATCGCCGGCCTCACGAAGACCTTGAACGACGCACTGCGAAACGCCGGAACCGACGGAACGCTTCACCCCAACCGTCTGCACGCCTTGTTGTCTAACGACACGGCACGCGGACTGAACGAGGCCACCATCGACCTCACCGAGCAGGCAGCCAGCTTGGCGCTTGCCAGTGACAACACCATTCCTGGTCGAGCGACCCAGGCTCTGCAGGATCTACAAGCCGAAGCGCAGCGCCTGCACTTGTTCGCTGGCGCCGCGCTGGAGGAACTGGCGCAGCGTCTGGGTATACCTCCTGCTGTCGCCTACCGGCTACTGCGCGGGCAGTCGCATGCGACCGACTCGGCACACCCTCTGATCGGCAAGGCGACCGAGGAGCTCACCGAGCGGCGTCAAGAACCGCCGGACTGGAGCTACCAGGACATCGCCGTGCTGCGATGCGTCGAAGCGTTCAGCCGCCGTCCAAGCGGTCGCGTTGGGCTCATCCTTCCCACCGGGGCCGGCAAGACACGCACTGCGCTCCGCATCGTGCTCACCATGCTCAACAAAGCCGCCGATGCCAAGGCGCCGACCTATTGGGTAACGCACCGCCGCAATCTGCGCGAACAGGCGCATCGCGAACTGCAAAAGCTCGTCTCAGACGGCCATGAACAGGTCCCGGCTGATCGCTTGCTGGAGCTGGCCAACCGCATCAAGTTCGTCATGGTCGGCGATCTGACGCCGCTGCTGGAGGGCGCCGCAGTCAAACCAGCGCTGATCGTTGTCGATGAGGCACACCACGCGGCCGCCCCTTCCTACCAGCCGGTCTTCGCAAACCCGTGGGCAGCTCCAGTGCTGCTGCTGACGGCGACACCCAACCGGGGCGACCAGCTACCGATCGGTATCGACGAGATTGCGTTCACGATCACCTACCGCGAACTGGCGGAACGGCGAGCCGTTCTCACGCCGACGTTCCTGGACTTCCCGGTCGACGACTTCGACTGGTCAAGCGCAGCGGTTGCCGACCTGGCGGACTACGTCATTGATCGCACGTCCACCGAGTTCACCAAGACCCTCGTGCTTGCCCCGAGAGTTGATCGCGTCGAGGAGTTCTACCAGGCGCTGGTTGAGCGGCTTCCTGAGGACCACCCCCTGGAGGCCGAAGACATCGGCTATGTCCACGGCGCCGGCAACTCACTGGGAATCGGCAACGAGGACTTCCTCGCACGCTTCGCCAGCAAGCCGCGCGCAGTCCTCATTTCCGCCCAGTTGCTGCTCGAAGGGTTCGATGACCCAGGCATCAACACAGTGGTCTTGACCTACCCCTCCACCAGCATCATTCGCTTGATGCAGGCGGCGGGACGCTGCGTTCGTTATGCGCACGGCAAGCGGCATGCCTACGTGGTCCAGGCGAGGAACGACAGCATCGCCTATCACTTCGATCAGCGCTGGCTGTACCAGGAGATCGACGACTTTCTCCGACCGCAGCTCCAGGATGTCGAGTATGGAAGCCTGGGCGAACTGCGCGAACGCGTGACCAAGCTGCTCGAGATTCACAACGTCGATCCGGCGGCGGGCGCGAGAGTGCTGAACCGCCTCGCAACCGTGACACCAGGTGAGACCTGCAGGCTCTTTCTCTACGGTCTCCCTTTCTTCGGCACCGAAGAAGAGTTCGCGACCAAGGCGCGCTGGGGTGCCTTGCTCGAATCGAGCGAGTCGTCGGTGATGCTGCGCAGCATCTTCAACAGCTTCTGCGCCATCGGCGCCGACTTGTCAGACCCGTCGGACTTCCTGCTTCGCGACGGTGCCGCTCACGGCGTCAACAAGGATCTGGCGGCCGGCAGCCGATGGATGGAGATGATGGGCCTACTGACCGCCAGTTACTTCGCCAAGCGCGAGGTGCATGGCCCCTCAGCCATTGAGTCGCCCGGCAGCCGCCCATACCGCGCCAACGGCGCGACGACTTGGCTGAAGTACATCACCTGCAGCTTCCGCCCCGCGGTGCCGGCCGTGCTCGCCGAGTTTCTTCGCGATTGCCACAACGCCACGCAAATCGAAGCCGAGTACCTCGATGGTCCGACTCGGCACGCTGCCGCCGTGAAGGTGCCTCTGCCACTGGGAGGCGCCGAAGCCTTCTTGCTCGACGAGCCGAGTCGCGCCGAGCTCGACGCGGCCACCACCGCGCTGCGCGGGCAGTTGGCCGACGCAGAACCCCGCGAGCAGTTCAGCGTGCTCGCCGGGTTCATCGCAGGCTCAAACCATCGATCCCTGCCCAACCGCTTGCTCTCGCGCGCCGAGTTCCTGCTGACCGCGCCCGATCGGGCAGTACGCATCCTTAATCTCAACGATCCGGCTCATCACGAAACGAAAGGGGTAGACCATGCCTGACAACCACATGCCCATCACGGAACTGCAGGGCGCCAAGACGGTGCCGTTCGACAAGATCTACCTCGATCCGAACAACCCGCGCATCGCGCCGGAAGACCCCCCCGGCTACACCAACCCGGACGCCCTGTTCAACGACGAGCTTCAGGCCCCCCTGGAGGCCAAGGTGAGGTCGGTGTACGAGGTCACCAACCTGGAAGAGTCCATCCTGACCCACGGCTGGGTGCCGATCGATTCCATCATCGTCTGGGAGCACCCCGACCGACCGGGCTACTACGTCGTCGTCGAGGGCAACACCCGAACGGTGGCCCTGCGCGCCCTGCGTGGCGAGCGGCTTGAGCGTGAGCGCAAGAAGCTCGAAAAGGTCAAGAAGTCCAGGTTTGGCGAAGAGGTCAAGGTCCAAGAAGAAACCGTTCGGCGACTCGAAGAGATCGTCGAGAAGACCAGCATGTTGCGCGTCTTCCCCGTCGCCGCGACGACGGTAGAACAGCTTCAAGCCATCCTGCCGCGCCTGCTGGGCGTGCGCCATATCAGTCACGCCAAGGAATGGAAGCCGTTCGCCACGAACCTGTACATCCTGTCGCTCTACGAGGATCTGTTCCGCAAGCGCCATGGCACGAAGACCGACCTGCGCCTGGAAGATGACCTGGTCAAGGCGGTCGCCGCCATGGTGTCGCTCGGTGACACCAAGACACGCCGCAACATCCAGGCCGCATCGGCCTTCAGCCACTTCAAACGTGACTTCGAGCACCGCTTGCCCGAGGGCGACAGCTTCAGCGATGCAGACCACTACTTCTTCGAGCTGATCCTCCAGAACAGCTATCCGAAGGAACAGTTCGGCTTCACGAAGGACATGCTCAAGCTTCCCTCGGAGTCTGAGGAGGTGCTGTTCCAATGGGCCTTTGCCAAGCCCAGGAACGGCAAGGAGGATGAGAACGACAACATCTTCTACAAGGCAGAGAGCATCCGCTCGTGGCATCAGATGTCGCGATACGACGCGACCGCCGGCACGAGCTTCGCGAAACAGCTCGACGTCGAAGCGCCCTCAGAGGCTCAACCTATCAGGAAGGTCGAGGCCGAGTACAGCATGCACAAGACCCAGCGCACGCCGATCGATGCGCTGAGCGCCCTGCTTAAGGCCCTTCAGGAGCTGAAGGTCGACACCCTGGTTTCGCAGCAAGAGCACCTGGAGCCCATCCTTGAAAAGGTAGCCCAGGTGGTTACGCGTTACCAGAAAATGATGAAGGCGGTAGCGGAGTAGCGCTCTTGCACTCGGCTCGTGAGAAATTCGCATACGACAATAATGGCTGACGGAGGCCACGTGTACTTCATAAAAGATTCGATACTGGTCTTCTTCAGTCAATTTGCACAAGAATGGACTCTCCGCCGGGAGCGATTCAACAGGGGAAAAACACCCCAACGCTTTTTCTCTTTCTGGTTCTTCATCGTTACGTTGGGCCAGATCGGCATTATCACGTCGCTGATATGGGCAGGCATCAACGGCGAAGGGTTCATGGAAGCACTCGCGAAGCAAGGCAGATCCGGCAACTTCCTGACGTTCGAAATATCTTTGATTCTGTCCTGCCTGGCCTACTACTTTGAAGAGTACGGAGAAGAGCCTAGACGTGCGCTCTTTCTCCTTCGTATCACTTGGCTTTTGCTGGCGATGATTGTGGCCTTCCTCGCCATGCTCAACTACATATACATCAACAGCACAGCATCACCAGCCAGTTGGCCGGATTGGTTTGTGTACTACAACACCATCCTCTACATAGCAGGCGTCCTGCTCTCGTACTTCATGTACATCACATTCTCCGTCGTCGAACCGAGCGTCGGGGATGACATGAAATCAAAAACTGAAGCCGCAATCAGCGCGGCCAATCAGATGGACTCGACCACTGAAGCCAGCATTGGCGAAAAGAAAATCAACCTTGAAGGATGATCATGCTGGAAATCAATGTCTTCCCAATTGAGCAGCCTGGCGGCACCTTCTACTATGGAAAATTCAAAGCGCAGGACTTGCTCGGCAAGCTGAACGTGATTCGTAGGTCTACAAACGCGGATGGTGTTCAACGCGACCTCACAGGGCGTCGGACCCGGGAAATCGCCGACTATCTGTCGACCGCTGATGCCGTGCTTCCAACACCGCTTGTAATTACGGTCGAATCTGCAGAGTTGCACACCGACGAACATGGTTTTCAGGTCATGCAGATCCCGACTCGAGAAGGTTCTCCGTGGGGAGAAATCATCGACGGGCAGCATCGATACGAAGGCCTAAAAAGCGCTGCACCGTTCCATCAGTACGAGGTGCCAGTCTGCATATTCGTCAACTTGATGGTCGAAGACAAAGCAACCGTGTTCGGCACAATCAACAGCAATCAGGTCAAGGTGCCAAAGTCATACATATACGACCTCTTCGACTATACCGACAAGAACACTCCGACCAAATTCGGACACGACGTCTGCAAGACGCTCAACTATGACCAGGATGGTCCGTTGTCCCGCCGCATCAAGATGCTGGGTCGAAAGCTCAATGACACTGAAGTGCTGTCGCAGGGTGCGCTCGTTGATGCAATCGTTCCATTGATTTCGAAGAACGAAAAGCAAGACGATCGAAGTGCGCGCGACAACCAGCCGATTCAGCCGGACCCAAGCCTGCCGCTTCGCCAACTCTATGTGGAAGGCAACACAATCGTCTTCTCAAAGATCGTCCGAAACTATCTTCAAGCCCTGAAAGAGATAGCCGGGGAGAATTGGGAGAAGTATGCACTTCGGAGCGTCGGTATGAAAGTATTCATGCGACTTCTGGGGTACGTGGCTAAGCGAGGCTTCGATGAAGGGAATCTCTCGCGAGAGTTCTTTCACTCGCGGCTTTCGCCGATTCAGGCAGAGATTCTCGCCTGCACCACTGCAGATGGCACGAACAAGCGAGCCGAGGATGCGGCTGTAGAGCGCTTGACGAATGCTTTGATGGGCAACAACGCCGCAGCATAGGCCTCGGCCGCCGCGACAAAGAATCAAAGCGATCGGAGGTGTTGGATGACCATCGTTGAGGCAATTAAGCAGGTGATGAGCGACGCTCAGCGACCGCTGACCGCGCGCGAAGCCTTCACGGCGATCGCCGAGAAGTCCTTGTATGAGTTTCACGCCAAGGACCCATTGCATGTCGTCACCATGCAGATTCGGCGCCACTGCGCTGGCTTGGAGTTCCCGAGCGCCGCACTGACGAAGCACTTTCAGATCCACGGAGATGATCGGTACTCGCCGCTTCCGTCCGTGCTGAAAGGCCCTGCCACATCGCGAAGGCGAACTCTCCTTGACGCGAGGGACCGAACTGTCGAGTCAAGCGCCACCAACCCGCTCACAGAGGTGGAGAAGCAGCTCTGGGGCCTTCACGCGAAATACCTGCAGCTCTTCGAGGAGCACATGGTCCGTGAGCTGAAGCGGCTGTCCCCAGCGGGCTTCGAAGCCTTCGCGCGCGACCTTCTCGATGCCTATGGCTTCACGGAGACTGTTGTCACGTCGATCTCCCGCGACGGTGGCATCGACGGCCACGGCAAGCTCAAAGTGGGCCTTGCCCACCTGAACGTCGCGTTCCAGTGCAAGCGCTGGACTAACGGGAACATCCAGCGCCCTGAGATCGACAAGTTCCGGGGCGCGAGCCAGGGCGCCTACGAGCAGGGAATCTTCTTCACGACCGCATCGTTCTCCAAAGGCGCCATCGGGGCCTCAATCCAGCGTGGCGCCATCCCTGTCGTCTTGATCGATGGCGCCGCCATCGTCAGCCTGATGGTCGAGAAGAAGTTTCGCGTCGAGTCGAACACCATGGACATCCCTGCATTCGCCCTCTGACGCTGCGAGCGGTAGGCGCTACTGGGAGGCGCCTGCTTGGATGGACTTCGCCATCTCGACCAACAGGTCATCTTCTCGCCGGCTCGCCAGATAGGAGAGCCCTCTGTGCACGTGCTGCACAAAGGTCTGCCGAATCGAATCCTCAGTCACTCGCCTGCCCTCCGCCAGCAACCGGACCACGAGCAGGTTGTAGTAGAGAGCGTCCTGCCCGCCGGTCAGCGTGCGCCAGTCGATCTCGACCCCCCCTCCAAAGCTGAAGGTTTCATCGGGCGGCACCGAGGGATTGGCCAAGGACAGGCACAGCGCATGGCGGCAGATTGCATTGTTGTGCTCGATCCCGGTCCGACGCTTGAGCGTGACCAACTGGTTCTTCGCTGCAGCGGTAAGTTTGATGCGCTCCATCAGTTGACCTCCGGCGCCTGGGCTGCATGGATTGACGTGCGGCCTGCGGCATCGTCGTAGTCCAGCGTGTACTCTGCGTTGGTAAATGGCTTCAAGGCGTCATAGGCCGGCCCGTCGACTTCTTGGTCGGTAGACAGCACGACAACCTGGTGGGACACCGTCGCAAAGAACCTCTTGATGAGTGCAGAGCGGTGCTGCTGGTCCAGTCGCGCCAGCGGGGTATCGACAACCACCGGGAAGCGCCCCTTGCGTTCCTTGATCAAGGCGCTGAGCACTGAGATTGCAAGGAGCTGTCGCTCGCCCGCCGACAGACGGTCCATCGGCAGCTCCTGATGCTTGCCATCCTCGATGAACACGCGATAGGTCTTGGGATCGACCACGACCTTGGCGATCAGGTTCCGCTTGCGCAGCAGGTTCCTGAACTCCGTGGTGATCATCTCGGACAGCCACTGCGCCTTTGAAGCAAGCAGCCGGTCCTTGAAGATCATCAGCGCTCGCCGCGCGCGGCTGGACGCGTCGAGACTCTTGGCCTCCAGCGATCGGTCCCTGAACTCGGTACCCAAACGCTCCTGGGCGGCGTTGAGCCGCATCCTCGTGTGAGCCAGGTTGCTCTGCGCCTCTTCGAGACGTTCCGTGATGCCAGCGAGCCGGGCTTCTGCCGCTGAGGCCGCCTTGGACTTGTCCTGCAGCGACTTGAGGATCTCGCCAATCTGCTCCTCGGCGGGAATCTGACCGATACGCTGCTCGGCTTTGTCAAGTTCCACCTGGGCGGACTGCAGCCGCGACAGCTCACTGCCCAAGCGCGATGATGCGTCCTTGAGTTGCCGCTCGACGTCCCTGGGATTGGCGTCCTGCAGCGGCGGCACAGCAGCCGTGCGCGATCGCGTGTAGGCCTGCAGATCGTCTGCCAGTGCTTTGCGAAGCGCATCCAGGGCCGCTTTCGGAGCCAACGCTGCGACGGCCGACATCACACGCTGATCCCGCTTCTTGAACTCCTGTCCAAGCAGCTTCGAATGCCGAGCGTGCTGGTCTTGGTCCCACACGTCGCGGTACTGGCTCCAAAGCTTCGACAGCCACGCGATCGGCAGCGCGGGATCGGCCATGATCTCGGCGAGCCCGCCTCGGGCAGCGTCAACCCGGTCCTTGCTCGCAACCACGGCATTGCGGATGACCGCGGCTTGCTCATAGGCAGTCAGCCCACGCCGCTGCGCCTCGTTGGTGAACTTGTCGAGCAGCACTTGCGCTTGCTCCGCATCGTTCCTCGCGGCGGCTTGCTCCTGGGTCAGCGTTTGAACCTTCTCTTCGAGGGCTTTGACCTGCTGCTCCCATTCGCCGAGGTTGCTGCGCGCGGACTCGAACTCCGCCGAGGTGTTCTTGTTCTTGAGGGCAGCACGGCGCTCCAGCGCCTTCAGATCGTTGCCAAGCGCATCGATGCCGCCGATGCCGAGGAAAACCTCGGTCGCGCGCCGCAACAGGTCAGGCAAACGCTCCGGGTTGGCAAGCGCTTCGATCTTCTCGCCGTCAAACAGGAAGAGCTGCACGAGCTCGGCCGGCAAGATCGACCCGATGAACTCGTCCCAGGTCTGCGAGAAGTCGAGGTCCTTGCTGCCGCCTTCGAAGATGCTCAGCTCTTCGGCCAAGCCATCGGACCGCCTGTGCCATTCCCGTCGTACCTCAAGATGCCGCTGGCCCCCACCGATCTCGACGATGACGCTAATCTCGACCGCAGCAATGCCCGTGGCGTCTTTGCGTTGCAGGCCCAGCAACAGTTGTTCGTACTCCGAGCGCTTCAGTCCGTCCAGGGCCTTGTGCCCATAGAGCCCGATCTGCAGCGCGGTCAGCAGCGTAGTCTTGCCGCTGCCGTTGAGGGCCTTGACGAGTACAACGGGGCGTCCGCCCGTCACCGAAAGATCAAGCGTCTGTCGTTCGCGAAATGGTCCTAGGTTCTCAATTGAGAGACTCGATATTGTTATTTTTGCCATGAATCATGCAATCAACGCCGACGCGTCAGACGCGTCCCCATCCTGTTCTTTGACCGAGGTGCCCGCGAGCGCGAACTCCAGGGCTTCGCCTTCATTGCGGAAGGCGTAGTGCCGCAGAACGTCCTCTAGCCGATCCAAGTGCTTGGATCGCTTGTGTGTCTCCATCGACTGGAATTGCACCGCGAGCAGGCTGCGCGTCAGCTTATAGAGCTCCTGTGCAGCTTCTGGGTCAACTTCGCCGGCGACCGCTTCCAGCAGACCCAGATCAGCCGCGTCCAAGGGCGCCTGCTCAAGCTCCTTGCCGGGATAGGGAATGCCGAAAACCTCGGTGAAAATGCGCGGCACCTGGTCCTCGATCTCCCCCTTCTCCTCCACCCAGATACGCCGGATCTCGTCGAGCTCGTCGACGGAGATCAGCTCAATCAGCTGCGTGCCTTGCTTCTGGTCTGCGTTGCGGACGACGCGCTGCGTGTGCAACAGCTCGCGCAGCAGTTGCGCTCGGTGCGCCTGGTTGTAGGGTCCGTGCACCAGCTCCCCGCGGAAGACGGTCAAGCGGCCGTTCATCCGGCGGAAGTCGCGGACAGCCCGGTCTTCAACCGCCAGGTGCTTGTTCCGGAAGTCCAGGATGGGCTGCATCCATTGCTTCTGCTCGTCGTTCTGAATCATGGCCTGCATCGACTTGTCCTGCGACACCATCGTGCAGACGTAGCAGCCGAAGCGGCTGTCGCCGCAGCTCGCGGTCGATGTGTCCACCACGATGGGGCACTCGGCATCGGGTGTCGCGCCGCGGTAGATGCCGAACAGCTCCTGGTTGTCGATGCCCCAGGGGTTCTCGTTCGTGATCAGGTACTCCCACACGTCGTCGCTGGACCAGGTCTCGATCGGCGGGTACACCCAGACCCGCGACAGACGCGGGTCGCGGTTCTTGCTGAGCCTCGCCCGCGTGCTGTCCTTGTACTGGTCCATAACCTTGTCGCGCGCCTGGCTCTCGCCTCGGCGCTGGCCCAGCACAAGGATGGCTTCGCCGTTGTTCTCGGACAGCTCTTGGATGAACTTCGTCGATGCGCTGATCTTCAGCCGGTCGGTGCACCACCGAAACTTCGGCCGAGGCGCGGGATAGCCCTTGCCGATCAGGTTCACCCAGAACCTGTTCTCCATGGACGGCAGCAGCCTGTGCGCCGTGATTGGCAGGCCTTGCTGCTTCGCGGAGATGCCGATCCGCAGCAGGGACGTTTCCACCCACGCGGCGATCACGGGGTTCTCCACCAAGGTGTCCGTGCTGATCACATGGACCGGCTTGTTCCGCTGCTCAGGCGACAAAGCAGCAAGGGCCGTCCACAGCAGTTGCAGCGAAGCGGTCGAATCCTTGCCGCCGCTGTAGCCGACGATCCACGGGATCGAGTCCGCCAAGTACAGGTCGCGAATCTCGGCGACGATCTGGTCAGAGGGGGTGCTCATTTCTCTTCATTCCTTTTGGAACCGCGGCGCGGGGCGCGGGCGGCCTGCCACGCTGCCTCCGCAGTGCTCTCGTCCGCGGTCAGCTTGAGACCCAGCACCCGCTTGATCTCGTTGCACGTCAATGTGATGTTTTGGCCAGACTTGGCCATGGCGCCGCCAACCATCGCCCTGCCCTCCCACGTGGCGGCGTTCTGCCGCGACCAGTCGACGCCCCGCAGCTTCTTGATCCGCCGCTGGCGTTCAGCGGCAGGCAGCTGATAGAGCGCGCGCCCGGCCCTGCCGAGCGACTGCAGCACGATGGCGTGTGAGTGGATGAAGTCGCGGCGGACCTCGCCCGACGTCATCTTCGACTCCCGCACATAGGTCCACTCCGGGATTTGTTCGCCGACCAACTCCCAGAACTCCAAGCACTTCTTGCTCGCCGATGCGAAGTCCTCGAGTTCCTTATCGGGCAGCAGTTCGGAAGTTGCGAAGTTCACGGCGCTGAGCGTGAACAGCTTGCGGGACCGGGGGGACAAGGATGAGCGCTCGGTCTCGATCAGGTTCTTGAACACCGACGACGTGAGGCTGAGGTGGCGCGCCAGGCTGGCTGCGGCACTGCGGTGGTCGTACAGAACGCCCAGCGACGCCGACGGCTTGACCGCATGGCGGTTCAGATCAGCGAACATTTGCTGGCAGCGCTCCAGCCCCCGATCGAGGAAGAACACCACGGCGATGGTCTCGTCGCCGAGCTCCGGCGCGGCTTCCAGCGCTTGGACGATCGCCGCTCGGCGATGCTGGCCGTCGTTGACGATGAACTTGGCGTCCATCGACACCGTCAGCGCACCCATGCGGAAGTTAGCGGGGCCGTCGGCACCCACGGGGTCGAAGCGAATCGTTCCGTCGATAGAGACGGTGATCGCCGAGAAGGTGTAGCTCGCCTTGTTGTCGATGACGTACCGGGCAATGTCCGGAACGCGGGCCCGGTTCAGGGTTCGCTGAGCGCGCAGCTCAGGCACCAGTTCTTCTTCGTCGAAGGTAAACAGGCGCGTCAATAGGCGTAGCGGGCACATCGAGACGTAGTACTCACGCCCCGCTTGCACCCCCCGAATCGCCGGAAAGACATAGGAAAAGTTCTCAGCCATACCCCCTCCATTCTAGCCTGTTTGTTTACCCACAAACAAACGTACGCGCGCAGGCAGGACATGGTTTGTTGGCTGCGTTTTGATCTGGTGGCGAAGACCGTGAGGGCGTCTCGGCTGCGCCGCCGAGCTCGCGGGCTGCCCCCGGGCTTCGTGCCGAATCCCGGCCATCCGGCTTCGATCCCTGACGCCTCCGCGGCGGTGCCGCTGCGCGCTGCGCGCTGCGCTTGCCGGGGTGCGGTGGCGTGCGTCGGAGGCGTGCGTCGGAGGCGTGCGTCGGAGGCGGTCTTGCTGTGCCCTTTCAACCTACCACGCCGTTCTCGCCGTCAAGGGCGGCGCGTGCGCTGCACGCTGGCGTCCTGGCGGCCGTCTGTCGGCTGCGCCTTCGACCCCTGACCGCTTGCGCTGCGGCGTGAGGGGCCGGTTCCGGGCAATCCCGCCCGATTCCGAACCGGAGCCGATCATGTCGCAGCTGTCTTCTTCCTCTTTCTTCGATTCCTCCCTGCTCGTTCGCGACGTTGCGGGCAGCTACCGGCCGGCCGATGCCGGCGAGGTACTGCAGGCGGCGCTGCGCGTGCTGGCGGGCCAGTTGCGCGGCACGCAGATGCTGTCGTCGCCGCAGGTGGTGCGCGACTTCCTGCGGATCAAGCTGGGTACGCTGGAGCACGAGGTGTTCGCGGTCATCCACCTGTACGCGCAGAACCGGGTGATCGAGTACGTCGAGATGTTCAGGGGCACGGTGACGCAGACCTCGGTCTACCCGCGCGAGGTGGTGAAAGAGGCGCTGGCGCACAACTCGGCGGCGGTCATCCTGGTGCACAACCACCCGTCGGGCGTGGCCGAGCCGTCGCGTGCCGACGAGGTGCTGACGCAGACGTTGAAGAGCGCGCTGGCGCTGGTGGACGTGCGCGTGCTGGACCACCTGATCGTGGCGGGCGCAAACATCCTTTCGTTCGCGGAGCGCGGCCTTCTTTGAGCCGCACCGAGGGGCGACCGGCCCCTCTTTTTCCATAGCGGCACCTTCACTGCGGCCCGGCCTGGCCGGGGACTGCGCGCTGCGCTTGCCTGTCTGGTGATGTTGGGAGGTGGCGGGGGCGGCTTGCTGTCTCCTTTACCGTAGCACGCCGTTCTCGCCGTCAAGGGCTGCGCGCCGGTGGCGCTTGCGGCCGCTGGCCGTCTGAGACCCATGACTGCTTGCGCTGCGCCGTGCGGGCCACGGTTCCGGGCAATTCCGCCCGAGCAACCGGAGATCGCCATGAGCGACAAATCACACGTTTCGATGGAGCAGCGCGTCTGCCTGGTCTGCGGCCAGGCCTTCGATACCGGCGCCATCCTGCTGAACAAGCGCCTGCGCGCGAGCATGGAGCGTCACACGACGACAGGATGGGGCCTGTGCGCCGAACACCAGAAGCTGGCCGACGACGGCTTCGTCGCACTGGTCGAGTGTGACCCGCAGCGCAGCAGGTCGCCGGGTGGCCGGTTGAAGCCCGAGCAGGCCTATCGCACGGGCCGACTGGCGCATCTGAAGCGCCACGTGTTCGCCAACGTGTTCAACGTCCCGATCGACGCTGGCCAGCCTTGCGTCTTCGTCGAGCCCGGCGTCATCGACCAGCTTCAGGCGATGACGCCGTCCGCGTCGAGCTGATCGTTGGTGACGGCGTCTCATGCGCCACGCCCGCTGGCTACGGGCGCGGCGCTTTGGCTTTGCCGCGCATCGTGTCGAAGGCTTCGGCCCTGCCTGGCCTGCGCGCTGCGCTTGCCTCCAGGGGATCGGCTGGACAGCCCATCCCCGCCGCACTGCGTTTGGCGCCCCTTTGAAGCCCGCCGAACAGGCTGCGCCTGATCGGCCTTCGCGCCTGGCGGCGCTGCGCGCTTCGCTTGCGGGGTGCCGGCGCCGACCGCGGCCAGTGCCTGGTGGCGACTTTCCCGAGTCCATCGCCTGTCTCGCGACCGTAGCCCGCTGCCGGGCGCCGTCAAGGCGCGCCGGGCCGTGTCCTCGGCTGGGCCTGCGGGCCGCCCCAACCCGGCGCTTGGCTCCTTGACGGCGCCCGTCCACGGTCTTCTTGGGTCGCGGGCGATGAACTCAGGAAAGACGGTGGCAACGAGGCCGGCCCAGGTCTCTGCGCCAACCCCACCGGGGAGTCCGAAGAGGGCTCCGAATCTTGGAATCCGGTGGGGGTTTCTTCAACGGCCCTACTCATTCATTCGGCCATTCACTTCGACAGGAGTTTGATGATGAACACCGCTACCTTTCATGAAACCACCGCCGTCGCGGCTGCCGTGGCGCAGACCGTCGCAGGCATCGGCGGCGCCTGCGGCACCAATGGCGCCATCGGCGCCGGCCAGGAACTGCTGCTGATTCCGCTATCGCGGCTGCGCCCCTCGGCGCGCAACGTGCGCAAGAGCGGCAGCACGTCGATTCCCGAGCTGGCCGCGAGCATCGCGCGCGTGGGCCTACTGCAAAACCTCACGGTCGTGCTGTCGCCCGATGGCGAGCGCTACGAGGTGGTGGCAGGTCGGCGGCGGCTGGCGGCGCTGAAGCTGCTGGTCAAGCGGCGCAAGCTGGCCAAGGACCACGACGTGCCCTGCCTGCTGGTGCCCGACGCTGCGGCGCGCACCGTCAGCCTGACGGAGAACGTGCAGCGCGAAGCCATGCACCCGGCCGACCAGTTCGAGGCTTTCGCCGCGCTGGTGGCCGAAGGGCGCCCCATCGAAGACATTGCCGCCGACTTCGGCGTGACACCGCTGGTGGTGCAGCGGCGCCTGAAACTCGCCAACGTCTCGCCCCGGCTGCTGGCGGACTACCGCGCCGACACGGTGTCGCTCGACCAACTGATGGCGCTGGCCGTCACCGACGACCACGCGGCGCAGGAAGCCGCGTTCTACGAGTCGCCGCAGTGGCAGCGCAGCCCGGACGCGCTGCGCGATCACCTGACGCGCGATGAAATCGACGTGAGCCGCGATCCGGTGGCGCGCTTCGTCGGACTGGACGCCTACGAGCAGGCGGGCGGCGCCGTCCGCCGCGACCTGTTCGCCGACGAGCAGAACGGCGTGTTCCTGGCCGACGCGGCATTGCTCGACGCGCTGGCACGTGACAAGCTGGCAGCAACCGCCGACGAGGTGCGCGCCGAGGGCTGGGGCTGGGTGGACGTGGCCGTTCGCGCCACCTATGCCGACCTGCACCGCTTCCAGCGCGTACGTGCCACGCGGCGCGAACCGCGCAAGGCCGAAGCCAAGCGCATCGCCAAGCTCGAAGCCGAGCAGAGCAAGCTGCAGGACCGGCTCGACGACGAGGACGAAGCCCTCAGCGACAAGGAAGCGCAGGCGCTGCAGGATGCGATGGATGCCATCGGCACCGAACTGGACGCCATCGAGCGCACGCTGCTGGACTACCCGGCCGGGTCGGTGCCGCTGGCCGGCGTAGTGGTGACGCTGGACGCAGCGGGCGCGATCATGCAGCACCGGGGCCTGCTGCGCGAAGAAGACGCCAAGGCGCTGCGGGCACGGCAGGCACAGGGGGAGCCTGCCGCCCAAGGGGCCGACGAGGACGGTGGCGCCAATCAGGCAGAGGACGAGCCACAGACGCTGACGATCTCGGAGAAGCTGGCCCGCAGGCTGTCGGCGCACCGCACCGCCGCCTTGCAGGCCGAGGTCGCGCGGCATCCGCAGGTGGCGCTGGTCGCCGTGGTGCACCGGCTGGCGCAGCGCGTCGTGCTGGAGGGTTATCAGGGCTCGCCGCTGAACGTCAGCGCCGATCCGCAGGACCGGCTGGAGCAGCATGCGCCGGACGTGGCCGAGGCGCCCGCCGCCGTGGGCATGCGCAAGGTGCGCGAGGCGTGGGCAGAGCGTCTGCCGCAAGACTCCGATGCGCTGTTCGCAGCGCTGCGGGCGATGCCGCAGTCCGAGCTGCTGTCGCTGCTGGCGCTGTGCGTGGGCTTCACGGTGAGCGCGATCACGTCGCGCGAGGGCGAGCGCCCCGCCGCGCTGTTGGCGCAGGCCGTGGGGCTGGACATGGGCCAGTGGTGGACGCCCACGGCGGCGGGCTACTTCGAGCACGTCTCCAAGGCCAAGGCGCTGGAAGCGGTGCAGGCGTTCGCGCCGGCCGAGGTGAACCGGCTGGGCAAGCTCAAGAAGGCGCAGATCGCCGCCGAGGCCGAACGGCTCGCGACGGGCAGCGGCTGGCTGCCGGCGATGTTCCGCACGGCTGATGCGGGCGCGGACGCTGCGGCTCCGGCTGACGCGGCGGGGGACGAGGCGGCGCCCGAGTATGAAGGCGGTGCCGAGACCGGTTCCGAGGAGCAGGAAGCAGCCGAGGCGGCTTGACCTGGGCAGCCCCGGCCTTCGGCCGGGGCGTGCCGAAATCGCTGCGGCGCGCGCGGCAGGTGTGCCGCGCGCGTTTTCGTTTCGGCCCGCCACTGGCGGGCATGGGCTGGTGCATGGCGCCCCCCCGGCGGCGATGCGCAGTGCGACGGGCTGCGCCGGCGCTTGCTGCGCCCGGTTGTGCAGGGAGCCGTCCTCGCCAACGCTGGCGGGCAGGCTGCCAGGACCGCACGGGAGGCCGCAGCACCGAAAGGCCTGTCGCCATGACCTTCCACGCTTCGAGCGCCGATCCAGCCAGCGACGTTGCATGTCGGCGATGCGCTCGCGCGTTCGCCACCATCTCGACGGTGAGAGGCACGGACGGTGCCGCCAACGTTCGTGGGGCGGTGCCACGCCATGACCCCGTGCGGCGGCAATCGAGCCCACCGGCGGCCTTGGCTTGTCGTGAATCCTGGCGATGCACCGGCTGCGCCTCGGGCTTGATGGCTGCAATCGTCCGGCCCGAACAAATTTCCCCGCCGCTGTCACTGCGTTCGGCGGCTTCCTCGCGCAGCAAATTTCCTCGGGCACTCCCGGTCCTTCACGCTGTTGCGGCCCCTTCGCTGCGCTGCGGGATGCAGCCCGCCCGTACCTCGCCCTTCAGATCACCGACAAGGCCGCGATGGGCGCGACCTTTCAACCACCGCAAGGAGTTTCATCATGGCCAACATCGGCACCTTCACCGCACAGAACAACGGCTTCGCCGGCACCGTCCGCACCCTAACGCTCAACGTCAAGGTCAAGATGGTCCCGAACGACAAGACGAGCGAGAACTCGCCCGACTACCGCATCGTCGCCGGCAACTTCGAGATCGGCGCGGCGTGGAAGAAGGTCAGCCAGGCGGACCGGCCCTACCTGTCGGTGACGCTGGATGACCCGTCGTTCCCGGCGACCATCTACGCCCGCCTGGTCGAAGGCGAGGACGGCGCGCACAACCTGATCTGGTCGCGCAGCAAGGGCGACTGAACGCCCTCCGGCTCCGCGCCCCGCCCACCGGCGGGGCGCCGGCGTGCTGCGGCGGCACGCTCGCCGTCGTGGTGCCGGCTTTACGTAAATCCGGCTTCGTGGCTTTGCGGCTTCGCAAGAAGCCGGCTTCGTTCAATCGAGCAACTGCGCTTTCGGACAGATGAGCAGATGCAGCATTGCGCATGCGTGGCTTCGTGAGAAGTCGCATGCGTGGCTTCGTGCTTGTGCGCCGAATTGGCTTCGAGGTTTGGAGGTTCTGCACGGAACCGCCCATCCGTGCGTCTCCCGGCGCTGCCGGGCCGCGCTGTCGTGCTTCGCATCGAGCCGTCCTCGCTGCGCTGCGGGCGTCTCGCCCCCTTCGGGCTTCCATCGCTGACGCGCCGCTTCCCCCGCAACAGGGCCAGTCTCATCTTTTGTCAGATCGCTGCTGCTCGAAAATGCAGGTATGACCCCCAATGACGTCGAGAGAGCTCTGCCGCTCATCTATGGAGATGAGGCTGGCAACACCGGTCCTGCCTTGCTCGATCCGGATCAGCCGATCTTGACCTGCCCCCTCCCAGCCGTACCAGCGTAAAGGTAGTGAAGTCCGTCAACCAGGAGAATGACGGACATGAAGAAGAGCAGATTCACCGAGGAGCAGATCATTGGCTTCCTCAGGCAGGCCGAAGCAGGCTGAATCGCCCCGGCTTCCGCGGAGGCTAGTTGGTTTAAGTCAGACGTTCGCGGCCTGACCAGCGCGTTGACGATGGTAATTGGCTTCGAACTCGGCAGGCGGGACGTGGCCCAGCGGCCCCA
>NZ_JANZKX010000006.1 GCF_027257975.1 Pelomonas sp. BJYL3 | reverse complement strand
ATGGGGCCGCTGGGCCACGTCCCGCCTGCCGAGTTCGAAGCCAATTACCATCGTCAACGCGCTGGTCAGGCCGCGAACGTCTGACTTAAACCAACTAGCCTCCGCGGAAGCCGGGGCGATTCAGACGGTCGTGTCCACTCCGGCTGATCCGGTGTGGGTGACGGAGGCAGAGGGCCTGGCGGATTCAGGCGGGGTGGGGGCTTTCATTTGCTCGATTGGACCCTTCGAGTCTGACGCTGAGCAATCGGTAGCCGGTCCAAGCTCGGAGCCGCTCAGCTGCCCCACAATGCCAACGATGTTGAATACAACCGAAACTAGACTTCAAGCTCCAGGGGTTCAGTCACTCGTGTGGGATGGTGAAGTGTTGGTGGACTGGGTGGCTGGTGGCGGCAGGTACTTGCTCGATGGTTCTGCCGTGCCCCGGTCGATCTACTATGCGTACCCCTTCGATTCGGCAGTGTCGCTAGCGGGCAGCACCTATGCCGCCATCTATTGCGCCGGACAGACCAAGGCGCTCATCCTGCGTGACGGAGAGGTCCATCGCGAGGTGAACCGGAGCTACTACCAGGCCAACGCGTACGAATACCCCATCTGCATATTCCGAACGAGTTCGGGGCGTGAGGTCTTGGCGCACTGCCCGGATGACTATTGCCGCTTGCAAATCGAAGACCTGACCACCGGCGAGGTTCTGACCCAATCTGATGCTCGGAACCCGCGCGACTATTTCCATTCCCGCTTACTCGCCGCTCCAAACGGCCAGTACCTCGTCAGTGCCGGATGGGTGTGGCATCCCATGGACGATGTCCATCTCTACAGCGTTGAGGAGGCTCTGAATGACCCTTGCCATCTAGATGGTGCAGGGCTAGGAATCAAGGCGTGGGCCGAGGAAAGCAGCGCGGCATTTCTGCCAGACGGGAGGCTGGTTGTCGCGCTCTACGGCATCGAGTCAGACGACGGGGAATCGACGAACCAAGGCTCCACCGAGCTGAGAGTCTTCGAAACGAGCCGGCCGCAGGAACCGACTACCGTCTCGATGCCAGGAAGACTGGGGACCATCGTCTCGGTTGGCGACAACCATGTGATGGCGCTGTACGGCCATCCTCGTCTTATCGACTTGCGGACTGGAGTCACAGTTCAAAGCTGGCCCCATATCGCATCTGGCAACCGGGCCAGCAGCATCTTCGGCGCATCTGCAGCTACGCCAGCGATGGCTTTTGACCATGTCGGCCACCGCTATGCCTTTGCCGACGCCTCGGGCATCACGGTCCTTCAATTCAATCCTGATTGAGCGACGAGCCACGCACTGCTGGCTTCCCCAATTCAAGGGCATTTGCGCACTGGAGCCACCTCCGACCGGTCAATCGGCAAAAACTGCTTCTAGCGGCGGCAGATGACCTCCATGGCTGGCGGGCCGACCGACAGCGAGCGCCACTCCCGCGCCCTCCAAGTGCCTGCTCAATCCTGACCCCCACCGCGGGTCTGTGGCTCAGTCAGCCCCGCTCGTCATCCTGCAGCAGGCTCTTCACTTTGGTGGTGATGATGTCCACCGCCGGGCCGTTGGCGCCGTGCGGAAGGATGACATCGGCGTTGCGTTTTGTCGGCTCAATGAACTGCTTGTGCATGGGGCGCACGGTTTCCAGGTACTGGTTCACCACCGACTCGGTGCTGCGGCCGCGCTCCGAGATGTCGCGCTGCAGCCGGCGGATGAAGCGAACGTCCGAGGCCGTGTCCACATAGATCTTCAGCGACATCATGTTGCGCAGCTTGGTGTCGTACAAGGCGAACAGGCCCTCGACCACGATCACCGGTGCGGGCTTCACGGTGATGGTTTCGCTGGAGCGGTTGTCGGCCGCGAAGTCGTACACCGGCATCTCGATCGCCTCGCCCTTGCGCAGCGCGGCCAGGTGCTGTGCCATCAGGGGCCAGTCAAAGGCATCGGGATGGTCGTAGTTCTGCTTGCGCCGGTCTTCCGGCGGCATGTGGGACTGGTCGCGGTAGTAATCGTCCTGCATCACCACCGCCACCTTCTCCGGCCCGATGGCCGCCAGCACCTGGCGCGTCACCGTCGATTTGCCGCTGCCGCTGCCTCCAGCGACACCGATGACGAAGGGCTTGTGAGTGGTCTTGGGCATGAGCTTGTACTGCGTGAGGGGGCGAAGGCACGAACTGTACAAGCTGGCGCGGGTCGGCCTTTGCTGGACCCATTCCGGGCCTGCCCGGCCTCAGGCGGCACCGTTGCCACTTCTTGCAGCACCCCAGGCCCAGCCCCGTAGGCATCGGGCCTGTGGCACGCGCTCCAAGGGCCGTCCCCAGACTTGTCCACAGAAGCTGTGGACGCCTGGGGCGGTGGCTCAGCGCATGAGCTCCCGGATCACGGCCACCGGCGCGCTGCCGTAGCTCAGGAACTGATCGTGGAAGGCCTTGAGGTCGAAGCGGTCCCCCAGGGCCTTCCGGCGCTCCTCGCGCAGGGCCATGATCTCGCTGTAGCCGCTGAAGTAGCTGGTGAGCTGGACCGAGGTCAGCTGCACGCGGCGCCACTTCTCGCGGGCCTCCTGCTCGGTCTGGAAGGCGCGCTGGGTCAGCAGGGCGATGGCCTCGTCCTGCGTCATGCCCAGCACGTGGACGCTGTAGTCCAGGATGGTGTTGGTGACGCTGCGCAGGTTCCACTTGCAGTACATGAGCCACATCTCGGGCGCATGCTCACCGTAGCCGGCCTCCAGCATCATGCGCTCGCCGTACACGGCCCAGCCCTCGATCATGGCGCCGTTGCCGAACAGGGCCTTCACGAGGGACGGCGACTTGTTGGCATGGACCAGCTGCGTGTAATGACCCGGAATGGCCTCGTGGATGTTCAGGATCTGCAGGATCCAGTGGTTGTACTCGCGCAGGGTGCTCTCGGCCTGTTCGGGCTTGAGGTCGTCCAGCGGGGTGACGTTGTAGTAGGTGCGATCCTGCGGGCGGTAGGGGCCGGGCGCCTCGATGCTGGCGCCGGCCACGCCGCGCTGGTAGGCGGGGGTCTCGCGCACCTGCAGGGGCTTCTTGGGGTCGATGGTGAGCAGGTCTTTTTCCTGGACGAAGGCCTGCAGCTGCGGGATCTGCTGGCGGATCTCGGCCAGGAAGTTCTCGGCCTTCACGTGCTTCACGGACAGCGCCTTGATCACGCGGTCGATCTTCTCGATGCGGTCCGCGGGCTTGGGCGCCTCGCCCTGGGTCTTGCTCCAGAGCTGGTCGGCCAGCTCTTCCATCTTCGCCAGCAGCTGCTCGCGGGTGGCCAGGGCCTTCTGGTAGGTCTGCTCGGCGCTGCTGGCGGACTGGATGTCCAGCTGGAACTTGCGCTCGTACAGCTCGCGGCCCAGGCGGAAGGAGCGGGCCTGGCCCTCCTTTCCATGGAGGCTGGCCAGCTTCTCGTCCAGGGCCTGCAGGCGCTGCTGGTAGCCCTTGACGGCGCTGCGGGCGGCGGCCAGGGCCGGAGCCAGGGCCTGGCGATCGGCTGCGGCCAGCTTGCGCTCGGCCTGGGCCGTCTTCTCGATCTCGTCGAACACGGCCAGGGTGCCGTCGATCTGGCTCACCGCCAGCTGGGTGTGTTCGCGGGTGGGTGTCTCGAGGCTGGCATAGGCCGCGTCGTAGTAGGCGGGCACGGCCTTGAGGCGCGTGATCAGGGCCTTGAGGCGCTGGGCCTTGGGCGCGTAGTCGGTGTTCAGGATCAGGTCCATGGCACCGGCCACGTTGTAGTTGGACGGGTTCCAGGCGAACTCGCGCAGGGTCTCCAGGGCGAAGACGTCGGAGGCGACCTTGTTCTGCAGCAGGGCCAGGTCGGTGCGCGCGCGGTCCGACAGCGCCTCGGGCTTCAGGGCGGCGAAACGCGCCTGCCACAGCTGGGCAAAGGCCAGGGCCTTCTGGCGGCTGGCGGCATCCGGCGCGGGCAGGCGGGCGGCGCCGTCATAGCGGCCGGCGATGAGGGCGGCGTCTGGGTCCAGCTTCCACAGCGCCTCGATGAACTGTTGGGCGAGGCGGTCGAAGGCGCGGTCGGCCGCACTGTGCGTGCCGGCATGGGCAGCCTTGCCCGGCGTGGCGCCGGTGTGGGGGGCGGTGACTGCCGCCAGGGCGGGCGGGGCCCAGGCCAGGGCCAGCGCGGCGCTGAGCGTGCCCAGCTGCAGTCCCAGGCGGGTCCACGCAGCACGGAGGGGCAAGGAGGAAGAGGGCGGGGCAGCGCGCATGGTCAGGCTTTCAAAGGTCATGCGCCCCGGTCGGGCGCGAGGCGGCAGCATAGCGCTCCAGTCCCGCGCTGCCCCTCCGTTGCTGCCCCAGTGCGACTTGCTCAGGGGCGAAGTTCGAACACCGCGTAGCCCTCGCTCGCGTCCTCGATCCAGCGCAGGCGGCCTCCCTCGGGCAGCAGGCGGCGCGCGGCCGGGCTGCCGCGGAACTGTGCCCGTGCGCCCTCCGGCAGCTGCAGCGTCCAGCGGCCTTCGTCGGCCTCGGGAGCGAAGGCCTGGCCCGACTGCAGCAGGCGCTGCAGGGCCTCGCGGTTCTCGTCCGGGGCATCCAGCACGATGCGCTCCGGGCCCGCCCCGGGGAAATTGCCGCCGCCGCCGGCCCGGTAGCTGTTGGTGGCCAGCAGGAAGCGCTGCTCATCCCGCACGGGCTCGCCGTGATGACGCAGCTCGCGGATGCGGTGGGTGGTCACCGACGGCACCCGCTTGCCGTCGGTGCCATAGCGGGCGGGCTGGGCGAGGTCGATCACATAGTCCAGGCCCAGGATCACGTCGTAGTTGAAGCTGGGCTGGGCCTCGTCGATCAGCGCCTGAGCCTCGGCCTGCCCGGGTGCCAGCTGCCGGAACTGCGCGGCGGAGCGCTCCAGCCACTCCCGCACCTCGGCGCCGCTGAGCTGCAGCACCTTCAGCGTGTTGGCGTAGGGGTAGAGCTCGGTCACATGCTTGACGGACATCGGGCCCGGGGCGATGTCCACATAGCTGCTCCAGCCCTGGCGCCCGCCGCTGCGGAAGGGGGCGGCGGCGCTGAGCAGGGGCAGGTCTTGCCAGCGCGTGCCGCGCAGGGCCTCGCGGGCATAGACCCGCTGGGCACGGGCGACGAGGGCCAGGGCTTCGGAGGGCTGGATGACGTCGAAGTAGCTGTGCAGCGGCCGCGGGGCCTGGGCCACGGTCTGGCGGATCTGCGTCAGCGTGGCCTGGTGGGCGGGCTGGAGCAGGGCCTCCAGGGCGGTGTCGGGTTTGCCGTGCTCGTCGCGCAGGGCGCGCAGGCTGCCCTGGCTGTCTGTCACGCGCCAGCGGCCCGCGCGCTTCTCCAGGCGCAGGTCGATCACGCCCAGGTGGCTGCCCCAGCTGCCGGGCATCACGGCGGGCACGCCGTGGATGCGGCCGTGGACCAGGTCCGCCCCTGCGTGCCGGGCAAAGGCGGGGCTGGGGAACTCGGCATGGGCGTGGCCCAGCAGCAGGGCATCCAGGCCGGGCAGCCGGGCGATGTCTCCCGCGCGGTTCTCGGCGCCCTCGGCCTGGGGGGCGGCGTCGTAGCCGGAGTGGGCGAGGGCGACGACGAGGTCCGCGCCCGCGGCCCTCAGGCGGCGGATCTCGCGGCGGGCAGCCACCACCATGTCCTCGGCCACGACCCGGCCCTGCAGATGCTGGCGGTCCCATTGCAGGATCTGCGGCGGCAGCAGGCCCAGCACGCCGATGCGCAGGTGCTGCGGCCGGCCCTGATCGTCCCTGAAGTCCCGCTGCAGCAGCGCACTGGGCGCGAAGACCGGCTTGCCGCTGCGGGCCTCGCGCAGATTGCTGCTGATCACGGGGAAGCCGGCCTGGGCGTAGGCCTGCTTCAGGAAGGGCAGGCCGAAGTTGAACTCGTGGTTGCCGATGTTGGCCGCGTCATAGCCCAGCAGGCGCAGGGACTGCAGGGCCGGGTGCGCCTGCCCCGCGACGCCCTGCTTCGCAATCACGTCGCCCATGGGCGAGCCCTGGATCAGGTCGCCGTTGTCCAGCAGCAGGTGGTTGGGCTGCTCGGCCCGTGCCTGGGCGATCAGCCGGGCGGTGCGCGAGAGGCCCTGCGTGGCGCTGGGCTGGTCCTGGTAGTAGTCGTAGGCCAGCAGGTTCATGTGGATGTCGCTGGTCTCCAGCAGGCGCAGCCGCAGGGTCTGGGCCTGCAGTCCGGCGGCCAGGCTCAGGCCGAGGAGGGCGAGCGCGCCATGTCTCAGCCAGGGCGTTCGAGGGGTGGGGCGTCGTTCTTGCATGGGGCGAGGGTAGCGCAGACCGGCGTCGCGCCCCGGCCGCTGCCGCGCTTCAGGCTTTCCCTGATTCATAGCCTGGATCATGGGGATTGGCCGACGGATGCGGTACGCTGCCCGGGCGCACCGGCGTCTGGCGATCCCAGGCCTGTCCGGTGTGGGTGGCAGCGCCCGACCCGGTGGCTGCCAACTGCCTGAATTTCTGCATGGCATCACCATGCGGGAGCGATGTATGAGCGACAAGAACGAGCCCGGTGCGGTGCGCGCGCCGCTGCGCTTGCACGTGCCGGAGCCCACGGGGCGGCCGGGCTGCCACACGGATTTTTCCTATCTCAAGATCAGCGCGGCGGGCGAGGTGCCCCGGCCGGCGGTGGACGTGGCCCCGGTGGACACCGGCGACATGGCCCACAAGCTGATCCGCGTCCTCAACCAGGACGGCGAGGCCTGCGGCCCCTGGGCCCCCGAGCTGAGCGAGGCCCAGCTCAAGCGCGGCCTGCGGACCATGATGAAGACCCGCATCTTCGACGGCCGCATGCTCATCGCCCAGCGCCAGAAGAAGCTGAGCTTCTACATGCAGAGCCTGGGCGAGGAGGCCATCGGCAGCGCCCATGGCATGGCCCTGGAAGAGGGCGACATGTGCTTCCCCACCTACCGCCAGCAGAGCCTGCTGGTCGGCCGGGACGACGTGCCGCTGTCCGAGCTGATGTGCCAGCTGCTCTCCAATGAGAAGGACCCGCTCAAGGGCCGCCAGCTGCCGGTGATGTACTCCATCAAGCGCGCCGGCTTCTTCTCCATCTCCGGCAACCTGACCACGCAGTTCGTGCAGGCCGTGGGCTGGGGCATGGCCAGCGCCATCAAGGGCGACACCCGCATCGCCTCCGGCTGGGTGGGCGACGGCGCCACCGCCGAGAGCGACTTCCACAACGCCCTGGTCTTCGCCCACGTCTACCGCGCGCCGGTGATCCTCAACGTGGTCAACAACCAGTGGGCCATCTCGACCTTCCAGGCCATTGCCGGTGGCGAGGGCACGACCTTCGCCGCGCGTGGCGTGGGGGCAGGTATTGCCTCCCTGCGCGTGGACGGCAACGACTTCCTGGCCGTCTATGCCGTGACCCGCTGGGCCGCCGAGCGCGCCCGCAGCAATCTGGGACCCACCCTCATCGAGTGGGTGACCTACCGCGCGGGCCCGCACTCCACCTCGGACGACCCCAGCAAGTACCGCCCCTCCGACGACTGGACCCGCTTCCCCCTGGGCGATCCCATCGCCCGCCTCAAGCAGCACCTGATCCGCCGCGGACTGTGGTCCGAGGAGCAGCACACCGCCCTGCAGGAGGAGCTCGAAGCCGAGGTGCTGGCCGCGCAGAAGCATGCCGAGAGCTTCGGCAGCCTGGCCGATGGCCACATCCCCAGCATCGCCTCCATGTTCGAGGACGTCTACGAAGACATGCCCCGGCACCTGCGCGAGCAGATGGCCGAGGCCCAAGCGTTTGGAGGCCGTCAATGAAGGCTGAGCAACTCCCCATCACCCAGGAGCAGGAGGCGCAGGACGCCGAGGGCAAGCCCGTCAACATGACCATGATCCAGGCCCTGCGCTCGGCCATGGACGTGATGCTGGCCCGCGACCCTGACGTGGTCGTCTTCGGCCAGGACGTGGGCTATTTCGGCGGCGTGTTCCGCTGCACCGACGGCCTGCAGGCCAAGTACGGCTCCCAGCGCGTCTTCGATGCCCCCATCTCCGAAGGCGGCATCGTCGGCGTGGCCGTGGGCATGGGTGCCTATGGCCTGCGCCCGGTGGCCGAGATCCAGTTCGCGGACTACTTCTATCCGGCCTCCGACCAGATCGTCTCCGAGGCCGCGCGCCTGCGCTACCGCTCGGCCGGCGACTTCACCGCGCCGCTGACCATCCGCATGCCCTGCGGCGGCGGCATCTACGGCGGCCAGACGCACAGCCAGAGCCCCGAGGCGCTGTTCACCCACGTCTGCGGTCTGCGCACGGTGATGCCGTCCAATCCCTACGATGCCAAGGGCTTGCTGATCGCCGCCATCGAGTGCAACGACCCGGTGATCTTCCTGGAGCCCAAGCGCCTCTACAACGGCCCCTTCGACGGTCATCACGACCGCCCGGCCACGCCCTGGACCGGCCATCCCAAGGCCCAGGTGCCGGAGGGCTACTACACGCTGCCGCTGGACAAGGCCACGGTCTACCGCCCCGGCCAGCAGCTGACGGTGCTGGCCTACGGGACCATGGTCTACGTGGCCGAGGCCGCCGCGAAGGAGACGGGGCTGGACGCCGAGATCATCGACCTGCGCGCCCTGTGGCCGCTGGACATCTCGACCGTCGTGGAGTCCGTGAAGAAGACCGGCCGCTGCGTGATCGTGCACGAGGCGACCCGCACCAGCGGCTTCGGCGCCGAGCTCTCGGCCCTGGTGCAGGAGCACTGCTTCTACCACCTGGAGGCGCCCATCGAGCGCGTCGCCGGCTGGGACACGCCCTATCCGCACGCCCAGGAGTGGGACTACTTCCCCGGCCCCGCCCGCGTGGCCGCGGCGCTGCGCCGGGTCATGGAGTCCTGAGCATGCAGCGCATGAAGGAGCAGCACGGCGCCCGCGCCGGCGCTCGTGAGCAATCGCGCCCTCGGGCGCAGCAGGGTCGCGCGATCGCGGCCCGGCAGGAGGTTTGATGAGCATTCATACGATCAAGATGCCCGACATCGGCGAAGGCATCGTCGAAGTCGAGCTGGTGGCCTGGCATGTGAAGCCGGGCGATGTGGTGCGCGAGGACCAGGTCGTCGCGGACGTGATGACGGACAAGGCCACGGTCGAGATTCCGTCCCCGGTCAAGGGCGTGGTCCAGCGCCTCGGTGCCGAGGCCGGCACGGTGATGCGCGTGGGCTCGGCGCTGATCGAGATCGCGATAGAGGGCGCGGCACCGGTGGAGACTGCGCCGGCCGCTGCAGCGGCCCCGGCACCCGTGCCGGCCCCTGCGCCCGCCAAGGCCGAGACCGCTGCGGTGGCCGCCGTGGCCGCGGCACCAGCACCGGCGCCGGCACCAGCACCAGCACCGGCCGCGCCCGCAATGCCTGCGCATGCGCCGGCTGCGCCCGCCGTGCCGGGCACCCGCCCCATCGCTTCGCCCTCGGTGCGCCGCCGTGCCTGGGAGCTGGGCGTGGACCTCTCCCGGGTGCGCGCCACCGGCACCGCCGGTCGCATCATGCACGCGGACGTGGAGGCCTTCGCGGCCGCCCATCCGCAGGGCTTGCAGCCGGGCAGTGGCGCCCCCTTCGCGAACGTGCCGGGCGCCACAGCGGCGGCCGCTCCCGTGCGGCCCAGCGAGCGCCATCTGGTCTCGCCCCGCGGTGACGGCATCGAGGCCAGCAAGGTCACGGGCCTGCGTCGCAAGATCGCCGAGAAGATGCAGGAGAGCAAGCGCCGCATCCCGCACTTCAGCTATGTGGAAGAGGTGGACGTCACCGAGCTGGAAGCCCTGCGCGAGCGCCTCAACGCCCTGCATGGCAAGACCCGCGGCAAGCTGACGGTGCTGCCGCTGCTGGTGCGCGCGGTGTGCCGCTCGCTGCGCGACTTCCCGCAGATCAACGCGCGCTTCGACGACGAAGCCGGCGTGGTCAACCGCTACGAGGCCATGCACCTGGGCATCGCCGCGCAGACGCCGTCCGGGCTGATGGTGCCGGTGATCCGCCATGCCGAGGCCCTGGACCTCTGGAGCTGCGCGGCCGAGATCCGCCGCCTGGCAGAGGTGGCGCGCACAGGCAAGGCCACGCGGGACGAGCTCAGCGGCTCCACCTTCACCATCTCCAGCCTGGGGCCGCTGGGCGGCATCGTCACCACGCCGGTGATCAACCATCCCGAGGTGGGCATCCTGGGCGTGAACCGCATCGTCGAGCGGCCCATGTTCAGGAGCGGCCAGGTGGTGGCGCGCCTGCTGATGAACGTGTCCTCGTCTTTCGACCATCGCGTGGTGGACGGGCAGGATGCGGCCGAGTTCATCCAGTCCATCCGTGCGCAGCTGGAGGCGCCGGCCACGCTGTTCATCGACTGACGCAGCGCAGCGCCAAAGACAAGGGCGGCCCGCGGGCCGCCCTTTTGCATGGCGAGGCAGGCCCGCTCAGCGGCTGGCCTGCTCCACGGCCTCGGCGTAGCGGCCGTAGAAGCTCTGGTCGCGCAGGCCGGACTTGGTCAGCACCCAGGCCGCCAGCAGGTTGCCGCGCGACAGCATGGGGCTCTTGGGCTGCAGGGCCGAGCTCAGGCAGTGGGCCGTGTGCTGGTCCTTGAGCATCTTGGTGTCGTCCTCGTCGTAGCAGGCTTCCCACTGGTAGCGCAGCTTGAGTTCCTGCGGCACGGGAACGGGGCAGGGATCATGGCCCGGATAGGCCTGCCAGGGCACCTGCGCGATGGGGCCGGGCAGGGCCAGCAGGATGCGGTTGTAGACGCGGTGGTTGAGCAGGTCCTCGTTGGGGCCGGCCAGAACCTTGGCGATGACGCGGGCATCGAAGAAGGGCAGGGCGAAGTCGAAGCCCTTCTTGTGCACCGTCTCGAAGTGGCCGATCAGGTGGCGGCGCTGGTCGTTGAGCAGCAGGAACAGGTAGGCGGCCTTGGCCGGCACGCGGTCCCAGCGGCGCAGCTCCGCCGCGACCTCGGTCTGCAGGCGCCGCGCCAGTTCGCGGTAGCGCGGGCGCAGCGCGCGCGAGGGCACGCCCCACTTGTTCTTGCGGCACAGCAGGGCGGCCGCCTCTTCGTAGCGGCGCTCGGTGGCCAGCTGGACGATCTGCTCGTCCAGGTAGACATGGCCCAGGCCCACGCTGCCACCATCGCCCGACCAGATCCGGCGGTCGAAGTTGCGGCCACCGTCCTGGGCCTTCCAGGCGGAGATGGTCTGGATCTGCTTGCTGTCGAAGTTGTCCGGGCCCAGCGGGAACTCGAAATGCCGCGTGCCCAGGGCTGCCGCGGCCATGCGGCCGAAGGTGAGGTCCTGGGTGTCGCTGGGCGCGAAGTTCAGCGTGTTGAGGCGGATGCCGCTGTGGGCCAGGCTGGCGGCGATCAGGCGCGAATCCATGCCCCCGGAGAGGAAGGCCGTCTGCTCCTGCGCTTCGCCCTGGCGGTCCTGCACGGCCTGCAGGAAGGTCTCGTAGAGCTCGGTCTCGTAGGGCTTGCCCGCGTCCAGTGGGGTCAGGTCTTGCCAGTCGTGATAGGTCTGGCGATGGGCGCCGGCAGCGGTGGCTTCAATCAGCTCGGCGCCGTAGCAGGCGCGGATGCCCAGGTAGCGCGTGCGCTCGGCCAGGGGGAAGGCCATGGAGGCGATCTCGAGCACGCCCTGCGGGTCCGGTTCCAGCACGATCACCTCGCCCATGCCCTGCAGCAGCCAGCGCGCATTGGTGAAGAAATGGATGCCGCGGTGCTGGCCGGTGTAGAGGGTGCGCACGCCCAGCTTGTCAGTGAAGGCGTGGAGGCGGGCGTGCTTGGGGTCCAGGCGCAGGCCGCAGAAGGTGCCGTGGGACTGCTCCAGCAGGCCGCGCAGATCGCCCTGGGCGAAGTGCACCAGGGCTTGCGTCTGCGACACGCGCTGGCCGCCTTGCTGCAGGATGGGCTCGCCGGCCAGCAGGGCCAGGCTGCCATCCTCCAGACGGTGATGGGAGACCGGGGCCCAGATGCCCAGCTCGTGCCACACGGCGAAGAGCCCGGGGGCTTCGGTGGCCTCGATGGGGGCAGCGCCCAGTTCACGGCGCAGGGCAGCGGAGGCCGCGGCCTTGAGCCGCTGCAGGTCCTCCGGGGTGCCGCCGACGGCCGCAAAGAAAATCGCCATTACGAATCCTTGTTCAAACGGGTGGCCAGCTGCGCCTGCAGCCACTGCCGGAAGGCGCGGTCCACGACGAGCAGCGCCAGCACATAGCTCAGCACCCCCAGTGAGCCCGGCACCAGCAGCTGCCACAGCGGCTGTGCCGGCACGAGATGCCTGGCGGCCATCACCACGCCCACCAGGGGCAGGCAGGCCAGCAGGCCGTTGCGGAAGGTGCCCAGGACGGAACGCAGCGGCAAGTCTAGCAAGCGGGCGCTGCGGGGGGAGTTGAGCAGGAAGACCAGGGGCACGCCCACCGTCCAGGCCGCAGCCAGGCCATTGGCGCCCCACAGCAGGCCGCCAGCGGCAAAGCCCAGGGGCATCACCAGCGCGCCGGTGATCGTGTTCCTGAAGTCGGCGCCGGCATGGCCGGTGGCAATGAGGGCGGTGGCCAGGATGGCACTGCACAGGCGCAGGGGCACGGCCAGCGCGATCAGCTGCAGGGCCGGTGCCGCGTCTGCCCATTGCTGACCGATGACCAGCAGCACCAGCGGCTGGGCCAGCAGGGCCAGCAACGCGCAGCTGGGCAGGGAGACCAGGTTCAGCGCACGCAGCCCCTTCAGCAGCTCGGGCGGCACGGCCTGCCCGCTGTTCTTGAGCTTGGCGATGGCGCTGAAGGCGACCTGGTTGACCACCTGCATGGACTTCTGCAGCGGCAGCGAGGCCAGCGTGAGCGCCACGGAATAGAGGCCCAGGGCCGCTGTGCTCAGCAGCTTGGCGCCGATCAGCACGTCCACCTGGGACATGAACCACCAGGTGAAGCGGCTGGCCGTGAGGTTGCTGCCATAGGCCAGCAGGCCGCGCAGCTGGCGGAAGTCGGCATTGGGCCAGACCCGCGTGTGCGAGCGCAGGTGCAGCACCAGGGTCCGCACCAGGGCCCCGGCCAGGTTGCCCAGCAGCAGCGCCCAGACGCCATGGCCGGCATAGGCCAGACCCAGGGCGCTGAGGCTGGTGACGATGACGGAGGCGATGTCGGCGAAGGCGATGGCCTTGAAGTCCATCTCCCGGCGCAGCACCGATTCCGGCACCGTGCTGAGCGCCGAGATGAGGAAGATCAGCCCGGCCGGCCGCAGCAGCTCCGCCAGGCGCGGATCATTGAAGAAGTGCGCCAGCGGCGCCGCACCCAGCCACAGCGCCCCGTTGAGCACGGTGGCCACCGCCAGCATGGCGCCGAAGACCGCGCCGCAGGTCCGGCGGTCCAGGGTCTCGCCGCGCACCAGGGCCGAGCCAAAGCCGAACTCGTTGAGGTTGGACAGCAGGGTGATGACCATCATGGTCATCGCCATCAGGCCGTAGTCGCTGGTCTGCAGCAGACGCATGACCACGATGGTGGAGCCCCAGCTGAGCAGCTGGCTCATCAGCTTGCCGATGGCGGACCATTTCAGGCCGTGGAGGAAGCGATCGCGTATCTGCATCGATGGGATCGGCGCCCGGCCTCAGGCCGGCAGGCGCGACAGCTCCTCGGCCGTGGTGTAGATGGTGAGACCACGCTGCGCGTCCTGCTCGAGGTGGCGGTAGAACTCGTCGGCCTGGATCCACCAGGAGCGCGCCGGCCCCACCTGGCCGGGATGCAGGATGCCCGCCTTCAGGTAGCGGTCGTAGAAATGCTGGCGCAGGTCGCCGCGGGACTTGTGGTCGATGCGCTGGCCCTGGAAGGCCGGGTCCAGCGGACGCACCGGCACCGTGATGTCGCGGCCCTGCCAGTCTTTGCAGGGCATCTTGAACGTCTCGGACATGCGCACCGGCAGCGGGAAGCGCTCGTCCATCAGGTCCTCGACCAGGTGATAGAACGTCACCGGGCCCATGCTGATGCCCAGGCCCAGGATCTTGGCCTTGTGGTGCACACAGCGCTCCCAGGGCGACAGCCGGCCGCACACCGAGGCCGCGAGATGGTGCTGGCCCACGATGTCCTCGGCCAGCGGCCCCAGGGCCGAGACGGAATGCGTCGGGTGAATGCTGCGGCGGATGCCGGGCATCTTCAGGAAGGCCGCGGGCAGGGCGCCCAGGTTGGAGCCATGCTCGCGCGGGTCGAAGACATAGCCCTGCATCTTGCAGGTGGCGTAGATGGTGCCGCCGGGCAGGTAGTAGGTCGGCACGACCAGAGTGCCGCCGGGGCTGATGGCCTCGTGGATGGCCTCCAGCACCGCCGTGGGGCCGCCCTCCACATAGCCCAGGCTCTTGAGCGAGGAGTGCAGCATCACCGTGTCACCCGGGACGATGCCCATGGCGCGCAGGCCGGCGACGATCTCGGCCTTGCTGGTGTGCGGCTGCTCGGCCTTGAGCTCGGCGCTGCGGCGCCGGGCGCGCCAGGCGTTCAGCAGGCGCCGCAGGGGCGCCTTGATGCGCTCCTTGAGATCAGGCGCGGCCATCGATGTCCTGCTCCAGCAGATTGGCGTCGATCATGAACTTGGCCGCCCAGTTGAGGTACTCCCACTGGCCGTAGTCGCCGTCCACAGGGAAGGAACCCTTGACGCCACCGCGCTGGTCCTCGGGACCGTCGATGGCGATGGCGCGGCGCACGTAGCGGTTGGCCAGCTTGGCGGCGTCGCGGTACTTCTTCTGGCCGGTCAGCTCGTAGAGCATCAGCCAGCTGTGGGCGATCTGGACCTCGCCGGTCAGGCAGGACCAGTCCACCGCGGCGGACCAGTCGGGCTTCAGGCGGCCGGGGATGAAGCCGTCCGGGCGCAGGGCCGTCATCAGGCCGTCGGCGGTCTTGATGGCGCGGCGCAGAATGTGCTCGTCCTTCGTGAAGCGGTGCGCTTCCATGAAGCCGCGCAGGGCGTAGCCCAGGGTGTGGGTCAGCGGGGTCGCGGGGATGTTGAGGCAGCAGTTGGCCAGCCAGCCATTGGCCTGCTGCTGCGTGAAGGCCCATTCGACCTGCCGCAGCGCGGCCTCGGCATAGCCCTGGTCGCCCACGTGGCGGGCGGCCTCGAACAGGCCCCAGGAGACGTGGGTCTCGTAGGTCTTGTCGCCGCGCTCGGCGAAGGGCGTGGCGTGCTTGCGCCAGCAGCCGTCGGCGTCCAGCGAGTCGCGCAGGAAGGCGGCGGCCTTGTTCATCGGGGCCAGGTAGGGCTCGCCGAAGGCGCCGACGCCCGAGGCCAGGCCGATCAGGATCTGGCCGGTGTTGAAGGTGACGGGCACGCGCGGCGTGGCGTTGATCTTGCCGCCCATGAAGCCGCCCTCGGGGAACTGGATGGACACCAGCCAGTCCAGCATGCGGCGGGCGCGCTCCAGGGAGTCGGGGTCCTGGAAGCGCTGGCCGCAGTCGATCATCGTGGAGACGATGTAGCCGGTGGTCTCGGGGTAGGACACGGCCCAGCCATTCTTGAGGCTGAAGTCGCGGGCCACGCCGCCATCGTGCGAGGCGGACTGGTCCTGGGCGCGCTTGAGCCACTGCAGGGCGGCCTTCACGGCGGCATCGATGCCGGGGTCCTGGGCGGGCAGGCCGCGCGCGTCCCGGGCGGCTTCGGCCTTGGCCTCGGCGGGCAGGCTGGCCTGCTCACGCCAGTTGCGGAGAACCTGTTTGGCTGCGTTCAACATGCGGTGTCACTCCCTCTTGAATCAGATGACGGCGGGATCCGCGGCCGGGCTGGTGCAGGGCATGGCCGGGGGGGCCAGGAAGTCCTGCAGCCACTGCGCGCTGAGGTTCAGCGCGGCGGCCCGGTGCTCGGGATCGGAAAAGGTATGGTCGGCCCCGTCCAGCACCTGCTGGCTGAAGCCGGGGCGGCTGGCCTGCGCGGCCCAGCCGGGCTCGCGCAGGGTCTCGGTGAATTCCTGGGCCGTGAGGTCGGCGCCGGACAGCAGGCACGTCACGCGGCCGCGCTGGTCCAGGATGCGGGCCAGGCCCTCGCGCATGCCGCTGCGGAAATCGCCGGTGTCCTCGGCGGCGGCAACGCTTCGCCCCATGGCGCCCAGGGCCGCGCGCAGGCTGCTCCAGCGCACCTGGCCGCCGAACAGCCGGCGCCAGAAATCGGCGCTGACGAGCCGGGCGGGGTAGTAGTGGCGGGTGCGGGCCTGGGCCAGGCTGCGCTCGCTGCGCACCCACGGGTTGGCCAGCAGCAGGCCGGCCACGCGGGCGTCGCCCCGGCGGGCATGGAGCAGGGCGGCCGAGGCCCCATCGCACAGGCCCCACAGCAGCACGCGCTCCACGCTCGGGCAGGCCCGCTGGAGGGCGGCGATGGCGGCGTCGATCTCGGGGTCCAGGTGCTCGAAGCCGACGGCTTCGCCGGGTGCATCACCCATGCCGCGGTGGTCGAAACGCAGGACCGCCGCGCCCTGCCCGGCCAGATGGCGGGCCAGGCTGACGAAGAAGCGGTGGGCGCCCACGCGGTACTGCGGGCCGCCGACCAGCACGATCACGCCCAGGCGCGGCGAGCCGCCCTGGGGCAGGCTCAGGATGCCGGGCAGACGCAGGCCTTCGCAGCCCACCGGGCAGACCTGCTCCATCACGGCGGTGCGGGTGCTCATGCGAAGGCCTCTTCGGCGCACAGGGCGCGCAGACTGCCTTCGATGAGGCCCTGGCTGAGGGTCAACTCCTGGCTGGCCCAGAACTGCGGGCCCTGCACGCAGATGGTGCTGGGCTGGTAGCCGGCGGCGCGCCAGGCTTCGATGTGCTGGCGGCTGGCAGGCCCGAGGGTCTGCGTGGCCGCGCTGGCCATCTCGCACCACACCAGGCGGGCGCCGGCCACGCCGCCGGGCGGCTTCAGCTGGGTCGCGGCCAGGGGCAGGGCCAGCTCGGGGCGGACCACATAGCCCGCGGCATGCAGAGCCTGGCCGGCCTGCAGGGCCTGGCGCATGGCGGTGGTGTCGGCGTAGCTGCGCACGGTGCGGCTCATGTCGGCGGCCAGGCGCAGGCGAAGGAACTGCTGCAGGACCTGCTCGCCGCTGGGCTGGGGCTGCCACATCAGCCAGTGACAGGCGAGCTGGCGGGCTTGAGCGAAATCGCTGGCCAGCAGGGCGCCGCTGCGCAGGCTCCACAGCCACAGCGGGCTGTCCGGCTCGCCTTCCTGGCGCAGCCGCTGCAGGGCCAGGTCCAGGTCGTCCAGCCAGGTCTGCCAGCGGGCTTCGCCGTGCTCGCCGGCGCTGTCACCGCAGCCGAAGAGATCGGGCCACAGCACGGTGAAGCCGGCCTGGCGCAGGGCATCGGCGCCCAGGGCCAGCATGCGGCGGCTGCGGTTGAGCTCCTCCAGCCAGGGCGGGACCAGCAGCACCAGGCCGCGGGCAGGGGTGCCGGCGGCGGGCTTGAAGAGGCTCAGGTAGCGCAGGCTGCCGTCACGGCTCTCCAGGAAGAAGGCTGTGGCGGCGTCCATGCTCGGTGCGGGGGCGGACAGGCTGGCCTGGCCTCAGGCCGCCAGCTTGGCCTCGACGAAGCGGGTCAGGGCGCCCACGGTCGCGAAGGTCTGGCCGTCGATCTCGTCGTCGCCGATGCTGATGCCCAGCTGTTCCTCCAGCGCGGTGATCAGGCTCACCACGGCCATGGAGTCCAGCTCGGGCAGGGCGCCCAGCAGGGGCGTCTGCGCATCGAACTGCGCGGCGCGGCCCTGGAGGCCGAGCGTTTCGTCGAGGAGGCGGAGCACGTGAGAGGCTGGGGACATGGGACGACCGGAAAAGGAAAAGGGCGCCTGGGCAGGGCCGGGCGCCGGAGAGGGTGCCGGGGAAGGCGGCCGAATCTTACCCGGGGGCGCCGTCCAGATCCCGGGGGGCGGGCCCCCTCATCCCAAGGGAGGCGGCCCGCGGCGCAGGCCTTGCGTGAGCGCTGGGCCGCCCCCGGACTCGGGGACAATCGCCGCATCATGCAAGAGACTGCCGCCCCAGCCCCTGCCTACACCCCCGGCCAGCCGGGCTTCCGCACGCCCCGGCTGCTCGCCGACCTCGTCCACCACCAGGCGCTGTGCCGGCCCGCGGCCGTGGCCCTGGGCGGGGAGGGCGGCAGCCTGGATTACGGCAGCCTGTCACAACAGTTACACCTGATGGGGGGCTGGCTGGCCGCCCGGGGCGTGTCGCGCGGGGAGCGGGTGGCGGTCTACCTGGACAAGCGCCAGGAATTCGTCATCGCCTGCTTCGGTGCGGGTGGCGTGGGGGCGGTGTTCGTGCCGGTCAATCCGGTGCTGAAGGCCGAGCAGGTGGCGCACATCCTGCGGGACTGCGATGTGCGCGTGCTGGTCACCGCCGGGGCGCGTCTGCAGTCCCTGGCCGAGGTGCTGGCGGACTGCCCGGCCCTGCGCGAGGTGCTGCTGGTCGATGCGCCGCCTGAGGGGCTGGCCCTGCCGCCCGCGCTGCGCCTGCACGACTGGACAGAGCTGCAGGGGGCACAGCCGCAGGAGACCGCCGCGCCCGTGCTGGACAGCGACATGGCCGCCATCCTCTACACCTCCGGCAGCACCGGCAAGCCCAAGGGCGTGGTGCTGTCCCACCGCAATCTGGTGCTGGGTGCGCAGAGCGTGGCGCAGTACCTGGGCAATCATGCGGGCGATGTGCTGCTGGCGGCGCTGCCCCTGTCCTTCGATGCCGGCTTCAGCCAGCTGACGACGGGCTTTCTGGTGGGCGCGAAGGTGGTGCTGCTGAACTACCTGATGCCGCGGGACGTGCTGAAGGCGCTGGACCGGGAGGGCATCACCGGCCTCACCGCCGTGCCGCCGCTGTACATCCAGCTGACCCAGCTGGCCTGGCCCGAGGGCGCGGGCCGCAGCCTGCGCTACTTCGCCAACACGGGCGGCCGCATGCCGCGCGAGACCCTGGACCGCCTGCGCGAACGCCTGCCGCAGGCCGCGCCCTTCCTGATGTACGGCCTCACCGAGGCCTTCCGCTCGACCTATCTGCCGCCCGCCGAGGTGGACCGCCGGCCCGATTCCATCGGCCAGGCCATCCCCAATGCCGAGATCCTGGTGCTGCGCGAGGACGGCAGCCTCTGCGATCCCGAGGAGCCCGGCGAGCTGGTGCACCGGGGGCCCCTGGTCGGCCTGGGCTACTGGAACGACGCCGAAAAGACCGCCGAGCGCTACAAGCCCCTGCCCGCAGGTGTGGGCGGGCGCGAGGCCGGCCTGCAGCTGCCCGAGTACGCCGTGTTCTCCGGCGACACCGTGCGTCGAGATGCCGAGGGCTTTCTCTACTTCATCGGCCGGCGCGACGAGATGATCAAGACCTCCGGCTACCGCGTCAGCCCGGTGGAGGTGGAGGAGTTGCTGTACCGCTCCGGCCTGGTGGGCGAATGCGCCGCCTACGGCCTGCCGCACGAGCAGCTGGGTCAGTGCATCGAGGTGGTGTTCTGCCCGCCCGAGGGCGCTGAGGCCGATCCAGCGGCGCTGCTGGCCTTCTGCAAGAAGCACATGCCGGCCTATCTGGTGCCGGCGCGCCTGCTGCCCGTGAGCGGCCCGCTGCCGCGCAATCCCAATGGCAAGATCGACCGCAAGCGCCTGCAGCAGCAGGCCGGGTCGGCCGAGGCGTGATCGCGCCGTTCTCATCCCTTCCTGCCCATCGCCTTCATGGACACACCCTCCGCCGCCACCCCCACCCGCGCTCTGCCGGTGCATGCGCCAATGCACCAGTTCCCGGTCCGGGGCCATGAGCTCATCGTCGGGGGACGGCCGCTGAGCGAGCTGGCGGCCTCGCTCGGCCAGACGCCTTTCTACGTCTACGAGCGATCCCTGCTGCAAGCCCGCGTGGCCGCGCTGCGCGAGGCCTTGCCGGCGGGCCTGCACCTTCATTACGCGATGAAGGCCAACCCCCTGCCGGCCCTGGTGGCCTGCATGGTGGGCCTGGTGGACGGGATCGACGTGGCCTCCGCCGGCGAGATGCAGGTGGCGCTGGCCCAGGGGGCGGATCCGCGGCACATGAGCTTTGCGGGGCCGGGCAAGCGGGCGCAGGAGCTGCGGGCCTCGGTGGAGGCGGGCGTGCTGGTCAACGTGGAGTCCTTCCGCGAGCTGCCGCTGCTGGCGCAGGCCGCGCAGGACCTGGGCCGACCGGCGCGCGTGGCCGTGCGCGTGAACCCGGACTTCGAGCTCAAGGGCTCGGGCATGCGCATGGGCGGCGGACCCAGGCAGTTCGGGGTCGATGCCGAGGACGTGCCGCGCCTGCTGGCCGAGATCGGCCGTCTGGGGCTGCAGTTCGAGGGCTTCCATCTCTTCGCGGGCTCGCAGAACCTGCGCGCCGAGGCGATCTGCGAGGCTCAGCGCCTGAGCTACCAGCTGGCCCTGCGCCTGGCCGCGGACGCGCCTGCGCCCGTGCGCCACCTCAACCTGGGCGGTGGCTTCGGCATTCCCTATTTCCCCGGCGAGCAGCCGCTGGACCTGGGCCCCGTGGCCGCCAACCTGGCCGAGCTGCAGGCCAGGGCCGGGCGCGAGATGCCCGAGGCGCACCTGGTGCTGGAGCTCGGGCGCTATCTGGTGGGCGAGGCGGGGCTCTATGTGGCCCGCGTGCTGGACCGCAAGGTGTCACGGGGTCAGGTCTTTCTCGTGACCGATGGCGGCCTGCACCACCACTTGGCCGCCTCCGGCAACTTCGGGCAGGTGATCCGCAAGAACTACCCCGTGGCCATCGGCAACCGCATGGGCGAACCGGCCACCGAGTCCGTCCATGTGGTGGGCCCGCTGTGCACGCCGCTGGACCTGCTGGCCGAACGCATGATGCTGCCGGTGGCCCAGGAGGGGGACCTGGTGGTGGTCTACCAGTCGGGGGCCTATGGGGCCAGCGCGAGTCCGCAGGGCTTCCTCGGGCATCCAGGCTGCCTGGAGGTGCTGGTCTGAGCTGAAGAACGGCAGGATCGCACGGAGCCGGCGGCCCTGCGGCCTGGTGCAGGAAGGGCTGCGTCCTACCATGGCAGGCCCTGCTTGTCCTGTCCCAGGTCGCGAAACTTGGCTGTTGAACTGCTCACCACGACTGCGCCTGCGCCCGCCTGCAAGAGCGGCTGGCCTGCTGCCCGTGTTGTAGCTGCGGGCCTGAGCCTGTTGCTGGGCGGCCTGGCGGCATCGCAGGTGCAGGCCCAAGCACAGGCCCAAGCACAGTCCCAGCTGCCCTCCCCAGGGGCTTCCCAAGTGCGGGCTGCGCTCACGTTCGAGCAGGTGCGTGCGCTGCCGGCCCCGCCAGCGGTCTATGCCGACGAACCCTCGCTGGAGGCGCGGCTGCGCTGGCTGCAGGAGCGCCTGGCCGGATCGCTCGACGCCCCGGAGCGCTACCGCAGCCAGCGCCTGCTGTTCAGCGAGTACTACTTCGCCAACCGTCACACCGAGGCGGCTTCCCTGTGCCGCCAGCATCCGCCGCTGGCGGAAGATCTCCTGTTCCGGGCGCACTGCATCCTCGCCACGAAGTCCGGCCCGCAGGAGCAGCTGCCGCAGCTGCTGCTGCTGACCCAGGAAGCGCGCAGCCGTCGCAATCCCGGCATGGAGGCGCTGCTGCTGCAGGAGATTGCCTGGCGGCAGTCGGAGCTCGGGGACATCGGCGGCGCCTTCGAGAATCTGGAGGCCGCGCTGGCGGTGGCGCCGGTC
Organism: Pelomonas sp. BJYL3; assembly: GCF_027257975.1. Classification (GTDB taxonomy): domain Bacteria; phylum Pseudomonadota; class Gammaproteobacteria; order Burkholderiales; family Burkholderiaceae_C; genus Roseateles_B; species Roseateles_B flavus. Next base: position 376,391 of record NZ_JANZKX010000006.1, on the reverse strand, counting down.
AGCGATGTGGGGCTGCTGACCGACCTGATGATGAACACGGCGACCAGCTACATCGTCAATGGAGACGAGGGCTATGTCCGCAAGGGCATCGCGCTGCTGGCCAGCAACCGCGAGCGCCTGGCGCGGATGCTGGAGGAGCCCACGGGCGACATCGACAAGGCCGTGCTGCGCGAAAGCATGCAGCTCACCGAGTTCAACCGCGGCATCGCCTATGCGCTGCATCTGGGCGACTATGCCAACGCCTTGCAGCACTTCGATCGGGTGCTGGCCGAGCCCAATCCCTATACCGAGGATGCGCTGGCCTTTGCCGCGCTGGCTGCGGCCGAGCTGCGCCAGAACGAGCGCGCCCGTGCCTACCTGGCGCGCGCCGGTCGGGAGGGCCCTGGCAACGCGGCTCCCGCCGTGCGGCAGTACCTGAGCTGCTACCGGCAGCTGGCGGGCCGCCGCCTGCAGCCCGGGCATGCCTTGAGCGACTGCCTGAGCCTGCACCCTGACACCGCCACCGAGGTGCAGCTGGACGTCTACAAGCGCCTGTCCCATATCGACGATCCCGCGATCGCGCTCGCCGGACTGAAGGGCCTGCGCACCCTGTTCTTCGAGAAGCTGGAGCCCCAGCTGCGCCGCCGCGGGTCCACGGCGGCCTCCAATGCCGAGCTGCGCCGGCTGCAGCGCGAGTCGGAGTTCAAGAGCCTGGTCCTCGAGCAGCAGCAGGCGCTGCAGCGCGAGCGCGATGCCACCGCAGCCCAGCGCCAGAACACCTTCATCGCGCTGTCCTTGCTGCTGCTGGCCGTGCTGCTGCTGATCGGCCTGAGCTGGCGTTCGAAGAAGAGGCTGGCCGAGCAGTTCGAGCGCATGAGCCTGGTCGACACGCTGACCCAGCTGGGCAACCGCCGCTTCCTGGAGCAGCAGGTCGGGCGCGAGCTGGCCTCCCTGGAGCGGGCGCGGCACCGGCACCCGGAGGCGGCGCTGGGCATCTATCTCTTTGATGTCGACCACTTCAAGTCGGTCAACGACCGCTTCGGCCATGGCGTGGGGGACGAGGTGCTGGTCGAGCTGGCACGGCGCCTCCAGGCCGTGACGCGAGACACGGACCTGCTGGTGCGCTGGGGCGGCGAGGAGTTCCTGCTGGTCGCCCGGCTCGACACCGCCCAGCACGGCGCCCAGCTCGCCACGCGCATCCTGGAGGCCATCAACGGCAGCCCCTTTGCGCTTCAGCGCGGCGACACGCTGCCCGTCACCTCCACCGTCGGGGCGGTCTGTCTGCCCTTCATGCCCGGTAGCGATCCCGGCCTGTGGCCCGAGCTCGTCGCGCTGGCCGACCTCGCGCTCTACGAGGGCAAGCGCGCCGGCCGCAACCGCTGGGTGATGCTGTCGAACCAGGGGCTGGCCACGCCGGAGTCCTTGCGGCAGGCGCTGCAGCAGCCCCTGGCGCAGTCGCTGGAGGCCGGGTTGCTGGGCGTGCGCAGTTCGGCAGAGCCGGGCGATTGACCGGCGCGCGGCCTAGAGTGCCGGCAGCAGGTCCTGGGTCAGCAGCTTGAAGGTGTGGAGGTGGGGCTGCCGCTCGTTGTAGTTGCTCGTGGTGATCACGACCACGGCGCGCTTCTCGGGCAGGAGGAAGACCGCGTTGCCGCCGTTGCCCGCCATCGTGGGCGCCGTGAGGGTTGAGGCGCCGAAGGGGATCTTCATCAGCCACCACAGGTAGCCGTAGTCGGCATCCTCGCGCGCCGCAGCCTGCGGTGCCAGCGAGCGCCGGACCCAGTCCGCGGGGATGAGCTGCTGGCCCCCGGCCCGTCCGCCATCCAGGTAGAGCTGGCCGAGCTTCCAGAGGTCGCGGGTGCGCAGGCCCAGCCCGCCTCCGGCCTGGGCGAGCCCCAGCGGCGAGTGCTGCCACTCGGGGGCGTGGATGCCCAGGGGATCGAACAGGCGGCGCTGGGCATAGGCGTCGAGCGGTTCCCGCACGGCGCTCTGGATGACGTCCCCCAGCGTGGTCACGCCGGCGGTGCAATAGCGGAAGCTGCGGCCGTGCGGCGAGTCCGCCGGCTTGGGCATCCAGGCTGGGAAGCCCTGCACCGGCAGGTCCGCATAGAACTGCACCCAGTCCTCGACGAGGTACATGCGCTCCTCATGGCCGCGGGAGAACTGGTTGTCGTCGTTGCACTCGACCAGCGAGGACATCGTCAACAGGTCCTCGACGCTGATCGCCAGCTTGCGTGGATCTGGATGCAGCATCCGGGCGCGACGCTGCGCCGGCAGCAGGTCAAAGATTCGCGAGCTGCCGCTCATGCGGCCATCCGCGACGGCCAGGCCTGCCAGCATGCCGGCTACCGTCTTGGTGGCCGAGCGGGTGTTGCGGCGCGCTTCGGCGCCCTCGGCGTCGAAGTAGTGCTCGTACACCACCCGGCCCTCCTGGGCGACCAGGATGCTGGTGATGGCCTTGTAGCGGCCCTGTTCGACGTTCTTCTGGGCCTGCTCGAAGCGGGCGGGCGGGGCCGTCTGCGCCGTGGCAGCGTCGGTGGCAGCGGTGGCAGCGGTGAGCGAGGCCACGGCGAGGGTGAAGCAGAGTAGGGTGCGATGCATGAGGGGTCCTTGTGTGCCCTGATGCTATCGGCGCCTCAGGCGGGCATCTTGTACGTGGGAAACCTCGGCGCGGCTGAGTGCGAGCTGCCGGAACGCCCCCGGCGTGATGCCGAACTCCGCCACGAAGCAGCGGTGCAGATGGCTTTCGTCGAAGAAGCCGAGCTCCGTGGCGACGAAGCTCAAGGGGCGACGTCGCACGATGAGCGACACCGCCCTGTGCAGCCGCAGCCTGCGCAGATAGTCGCTGGGGGCGATGCCATGGCGCTTGCGGAAGGCTCGTGCCAGGTAGACCGGGTGCAGATCGGCGATCGAAGCGAGCTCCTCCAGCGTGGGGACGGGCAGGCCGTCGGCTTCCAGACGGTCCAGGACACGCTGGAGCTTGTCGCCGATCTTGGGCAGCGGTCGCGGCAGTGCGTCCGCCACCAGTTCGGTGACGATGGTCTCGATGGCCAGCGGCGACGCCGGCTCCCAGCGCCGGACCTCGGGCAGCAGCGACAGCGCGCAGGCCAGCGAACGCCGCGGCAGCCGGCGCGGCTCATCGCCGACCGAGCGGCCATTGCTCAGGCGCTCCAGCACGGCGGCGGGCATCGTCACCGTCAGGAACAGGCCGTCGTGAGAGCGAAAGCGGTCGCGATGCTCGGTGCCGGGCGGATTCAGGATGACGGCAGGCTCTGTGCACAGGGCGGGCATGCCGGCCGCATCACTGACGTAAGTCCCGGCCAGCAGCAGCACCAGGTGCATGTCCGCATGCTGGTGCTGGTGAATCTCGTGCTCCGGGACGGTGGGGCGCAGCAGCGCGACGGCGAGCTCGGCGGTGGCCTGCTGGTGCAGCGCGGCGCCCTTGACGCCGAGGCCAGTCAGGCCTGGCGCCTGCGACGGCATCGTGGAAGGCGATGAAGGCATGCGGGGTGTGTCAGTGCGTCACCCCCGGGGTCAATCGTTGAGGGCGACGCGAGTATGACCTGCTTGCGGCTGAGCAAGGCGTGCCGACCCTATCGGCCTTCCATGGCCTCCGTGTTCCCACGTTGCCCCCACGTTGCCCCCATGCCCCGGAAACGAAAAACGGACCCGAGGGTCCGTTCTTGCGTGGTTCTTGGCGGAGAGAGCGGGATTCGAACCCGCGGTGGGCTGTTAACCCACACACGCTTTCCAGGCGTGCGACTTAAACCACTCATCCATCTCTCCGAAGCCCGCCATCATAGCGCAGTTTTTTGGGCCGCCAGGAAACTTCCGCAAATTTTTGAATATTTTCTGCAGAGGCTTCCCGAGGGGCCGGCGGCCGGGGCGGAGTTCAGGCCTTGCTGCCCTTGATCAGGGCCATCGCCGTGCCGATCAGGCCGGAGACCTCGCCCATGTTGTTGGGCACGATCATGGTGTTGTTCTTCTGGGCCAGCTGGGCATAGGCCTCGACCGCCTTCTCGGCCACCTTCAGCTGCACGGCCTGCTCGCCGCCGGGGGACTGGATGGCCGCGGCGATCTGGCGGATGGCCTCGGCGCTGGCACCGGCCACGGCCAGGATGGCGGCGGCCTCGCCCTCGGCCTTGTTGATCTCCGCCTGCTTCTCGCCTTCGGAGCGGGCGATGGAGGCCTCGCGCTCGCCGGTGGCAATGTTGATCTGCTCCTGGCGGCGGCCTTCCGAGGCGGCGATCAGGGCGCGCTTGTCACGCTCGGCGGTGATCTGGGCCTGCATGGCGCGCAGGATCTCGGCCGGCGGGGTCAGGTCCTTGATCTCGTAGCGCAGCACCTTGACGCCCCAGTTGAGGGCGGCCTCGTCCAGGGCCTGCACCACGGCGCTGTTGATGATCTCGCGCTCCTCGAAGGTCTTGTCCAGCTCCATGCGGCCGATCACCGAACGCAGCGTGGTCTGCGCCAGCTGGGTGATGGCGATGATGTAGTTGCTGGAGCCGTAGCTCGCACGCATGGGGTCGGTGACCTGGAAGTACAGGATGCCGTCCACCGTCAGCTGGGTGTTGTCCTTGGTGATGCAGATCTGGCTGGGCACGTCCAGCGGGATCTCCTTCAGTGAGTGGCGGTAGGCCAGGCGGTCCACGAAGGGCACCAGAAAGCTCAGACCCGGGGTGAGGGTGGCGTGGTACTTGCCCAGGCGCTCGACCACCCAGGCGTTCTGCTGGGGCACGACCTTGACGGACTGGATGACGAAGATGGCTGCGGCGATGAGGATCACCAGCGCGATGAGTTCCATGAATCCTCCTTGGGGTTCTTGATGAATGGAGCGGGGCAGGGCTTCAGGCGTCCAGCAGCAGCGTGCTGCCGTCGACGCCGCGGATGGTGTGCATGCCGGACTGCGGCGTGGCGCTGCCGGCGTAGCGGGCCTGCCAGCTGGCGCCGCGGTAGCGCACGGTGGCATGGCCGCCGGGCTGCCAGGCGTCCACCTGCACCTGCTGGCCGATGTCCAGCAGCACGTCAGGGTTGTGGCCTGCCGGGGCTTGCGGCTCCTGGCTGCGGCGCGCCAGCTGGCGGCGGTGCCACAGCGTGACGGCCAGGCCGCCGACGAGGGCGGCGGTGATCATCTGCCCCACGCTGGCCAGGCCGGCATGGGCCGAAAGGGCTGCGCAGGCCGTACCGATGGCCAGCATCAGCAGGTAGAAGGTGCCCGTGTAGAGCTCCGTGGCGACCAGGATGCCGGTGGCAATCCACCACCAGGTCGAAGCGTCGAATCCCATCTCGTCCTCCTTTATTTCATGATGTGAACTGAGTGTATCGCCCGGCTTTTGCCGGCTTGCCGTTCTGTTTGTGCGACAAAGCGAAATTGGATCTTGCGCTGTCAGCTGCTAGCCCTACACTTCGCGCCTTTGATTTTTCGCCCGTGTTCCCGGAGGGCCCTGAAATGCTGCGTTTCCGTTTCCCCATCGTCATCATCGACGAGGACTACCGCTCCGAGAACACCTCGGGTCTGGGCATCCGTGCCCTCGCCGACGCCATCCAGAAGGAAGGCTTCGAGGTGCTGGGCGTGACCAGCTACGGCGACTTGTCGCAGTTCGCCCAGCAGCAGAGCCGGGCCAGCGCCTTCATTCTGTCCATCGATGACGAGGAGTTCACTCCCGGCCCCGAGCTGGATCCGGCGGTGCTGAACCTGCGCAAGTTCATTGAGGAGATCCGCTTCAAGAATGCGGACATCCCCATCTACGTCTACGGCGAGACCCGCACCTCGCAGCACTTGCCCAACGACGTGCTGCGCGAGCTGCATGGCTTCATTCACATGTTCGAGGACACGCCGGAGTTCGTGGCCCGCCACATCATCCGCGAGGCCAAGAGCTACCTGGACGGCCTGGCGCCCCCCTTCTTCAAGGCGCTGATGGACTATGCCCAGGACGGCTCCTACTCCTGGCACTGCCCCGGCCACTCGGGCGGCGTCGCCTTCCTGAAGAGCCCGGTGGGTCAGATGTTCCACCAGTTCTTCGGCGAGAACATGCTGCGCGCCGACGTCTGCAATGCCGTGGAGGAGCTGGGTCAGCTGCTGGATCACACGGGCCCGGTGGCGGAGTCGGAGAAGAATGCTGCGCGCATCTTCAATGCCGACCACTGCTTCTTCGTCACCAACGGCACGTCCACGTCCAACAAGATGGTGTGGCACCACACGGTGGCCCCGGGCGACGTGGTGGTGGTGGACCGCAACTGCCACAAGAGCATCCTGCACAGCATCATCATGACCGGCGCGGTGCCGGTCTTCATGACGCCTACGCGCAACCACTACGGCATCATCGGCCCCATCCCCGAGAGCGAGTTCGCCCCGGAGAACATCCGCAAGAAGATCGCCAAGAACCCGCTGCTCAAGGGCGTGGACGCCAAGAAGGTCAAGCCGCGCATCATGACGCTGACCCAGAGCACCTACGACGGTGTGCTCTACAACACCGAGACCATCAAGCAGAAGCTGGACGGCTGGATCGACACGCTGCACTTCGACGAAGCCTGGCTGCCGCACGCCGCCTTCCATACCTTCTACGGTTCCTACCACGCGATGGGCAAGAACCGCGCGCGGCCGAAGGAGGCCATGGTCTATGCCACGCAGTCCACGCACAAGCTGCTGGCCGGCATCAGCCAGGCCTCGCAGGTGCTCGTGCAGGACGCGCAGAACGTCAAGCTGGACAAGCACCTGTTCAACGAGGCGTACCTGATGCACACCTCGACCAGTCCGCAGTACTCCATCATCGCCAGCTGCGATGTGGCCGCGGCCATGATGGACGCGCCGGGCGGCCCGGCCCTGGTGGAGGAGAGCATCGCCGAGGCCCTGGACTTCCGCCGCGCCATGCGCAAGGTCGAGGCCGACTACGGCAAGGACTGGTGGTTCAAGGTCTGGGGTCCGGACAAGCTGGTCGATGAGGGCATCGGCAAGCCCGCGGACTGGATGCTCAAGGCCAACCAGAAGTGGCACGGCTTCGGCAATCTGGCCGCCGGCTTCAACATGCTGGACCCGATCAAGTCCACGGTGATCACGCCGGGGCTGGACATGAGCGGCAAGTTCGCCAAGACCGGCATCCCCGCCAGCATCGTCACCAAGTTCCTGGCCGAGCACGGCGTGGTGGTGGAGAAGACGGGGCTGTACTCCTTCTTCATCCTGTTCACCATCGGCATCACCAAGGGCCGCTGGAACACCCTGCTGACGGCGCTGCAGCAGTTCAAGGACGACTACGACAGGAACGCGCCGCTGTGGCGCATCATGCCGGAGTTCTGCGCCGCCCAGCCGCGCTACGAGCGCATGGGCCTGCGCGACCTCTGCCAGAGCATTCACGAGGCCTATGCCCGTGGCGACATCGCCCGCCTGACGACCGAGGTCTACCTCTCGGACCTCGAGCCCGCCATGAAGCCCAGCGACGCCTACGCCCACATCGCGCACCGCCGCACCGAGCGCGTGGAGATCGACAAGCTCGAAGGCCGCGTCACGACCTCCCTGCTGACGCCTTACCCGCCCGGCATCCCGCTGCTGATTCCTGGCGAGCGCTTCAACAAGAAGATCGTCGACTACCTCAAGTTCACCCGCGAGTTCAACGTCAAGTTCCCCGGCTTCGCCACCGATGTCCATGGCCTCGTCGAGGAGAAGGACGAGAACGGCAAGTCGCACTACTTCGTCGATTGTGTTCGCGATTGACCACCCCCTACCGGCTTCGCCGGCCCCCTCAAGGGGGCGAGCTTGAGGGCCCGGCAAAGCCGGATCCCCAAGCTCCGTGCCTGAAAAACAAAACGGGACTCGATGGTCCCGTTTTGTTTTGTGGGGTGGAGTTCGATGCGTTGATGGTCCGACATCGACTTCGGCGCAATCGTCAGGTTCGCCCCGAAGCGCGTGCCTTGAAAAACAAAACGGGACCAACGTAGTCCCGTTTTGTTTCCTCAGCGGAGCTTGGGGATCCGGCTCCGCCGGGCCCTCAAGCTCGCCCCCCTTGGGGGGCCGGCGAAGCCGGTAGGGGGGTCACTCCCCACTCAAGGCCACGTGGCTGAAGCCGCCGTCGACGTAGATCACTTCGGAGCTGATGCCGGCCGACAGGTCGGAGAAGAGGAAGGCGGCGGTGTTGCCCACATCCTCGATGGTCACGTTGCGGCGGATGGGCGTGGTGGCGGCGAACTGGGTCAGCAGCTTGCCGAAGTCCTTGATGCCCGAGGCGGCCAGGGTCTTGATGGGGCCGGCGGAGATGCCGTTGACGCGGATGTTGCGCTCGCCCAGGGCATAGGCCAGGTAGCGCACGCTGGATTCCAGCGAAGCCTTGGCCAAACCCATGGTGTTGTAGTTCGGCACGTAGCGGTCCGCACCCAGGTAGGACAGGGTCAGCAGCGAGGCGCCCGCACGCAGGCGCGGCGCGGCGGCCTTGGCCATGGCCGGGAAGCTGTAGGCCGAGATGTCGTGGGCGATGCGGAAATTCTCGCGGGTCAGGCCGTCCAGGAAATTGCCGGCAATGGCCTCGCGGGGGGCGAAACCGATGGAATGCACGAAGCCGTCAAACTCGGGCCAGACCTCGCCCAGCTGGGCGAAAAGGCTGTCGATCTGCTCGTCGCTGGAGACGTCGCATTCGAAGACCAGCTTGGAGTCGAATTCGGCAGCGAATTCGGTGATGCGGTCCTTGAAGCGCTCGCCCACATAGCTGAAGGCCAGCTCGGCGCCTTCGCGGTGGCAGGCCTTGGCAATGCCATAGGCAATCGACCGGTTCGAAAGGACGCCCGTGATCAGCAGGCGCTTGCCGGCGAGAAATCCCATGTCTGCTCCTTGGTATCAATGTTCAAATCAGCGCGGGATTCTCGCACGGCCTCGTTTCAGGGCAAGCCGGGTTCTTGCGGGCATGGTGCTTGCATAGTACAATCCTGGCTTCGCTGAATAAGTGAAGCGCCTGTTGGTTTGATTGGCGGCGGTGCCGGTTGGTTGAAGGCACAGCGCAAGAAGCTTCAGGCGGCATGCACCAGGTGCATGTCTGGCAGAGGGTGCTTTCATGAACTTGAATGGCACTCAGATGTGGGCGGATTTTTCCAGCCCATTTTTTTTGCTTGATCTGGCGATGGAACTTTTGTTCTGAAGTTTTCTGTTTGATGGGTGGCCTGGGTCCTTGAGGCGCGGGTCATCGGTCGAGCGACCGCTTGAGTGCTCTGCGGTGCGGGGAGTCCGCGCTGGCCCGGCGAAAGCCGAGTCAACGTGCCCGTGCGGCAGAGCTTCAGGCGCTTTTTGACTGCTGTTTTTTTGCTCCTCGAGAGACTAGAAGCCCACACCGAACGCATGACGAATTGGCAAGCTGCTGTAGAGAAAACCGTGACCGGTCTGGGTTACGAGCTGGTGGACTGCGAGCGCAGTGCCGGCGGTTTGCTGCGCGTCTACATCGACAAGCTGCCTGAGCAGGCGCTGGCCGGTGAGGTGATCACGGTGGACGACTGCGAGCGCGTGACGCGCCAGTTGCAGTACGTGCTGGAGGTGGAAGGTGCAGATTACGCCCGGCTTGAGGTGTCCTCGCCGGGGGTGGATCGTCCGCTCAACAAGCTGGCTGATTACCAGCGCTTTGCCGGCCACGAGGTCGAGATCACCCTGCGCGAGGCCTTCCAGGGCCGCAAGAAGTACCGCGGCGTCCTGTCTGCCGAGGGCGAGGGCTGGCGCGTGGTCTTCATCGACGGCAAGACCGAGCAGGCCCTGGACTTCGCGCTGGACGAGGTCCGCAGCGCCAAGCTGGTTCCAGAAATCACTTTCAAGGGGCGCAATGCCGCCCCCAAGGGCGCTGCCACTCCCGGGCAGGCCGCAGCAATGAAGGCCAAGGCCGCGAAACCTGCGAAGAAGAAGCAGAGCAACGCCAAGGCCCGGCAGTCTGTCGAGACTGCCGATCAGGATGACAAGGTTGACGGAGGTCTCGATCAATGAACCGCGAACTGTTGATGCTGGTGGACGCCATCTCCCGCGAGAAGAGCGTGGAGCGCGATGTGGTGTTTGGTGCCGTGGAAGCGGCCCTGGCTTCGGCCACCAAGAAGTTGTATGGCGGTGAGGTCGACATCCGTGTGGCCATCGACCGTGACTCCGGCGAGTACGAGACCTTCCGCCGCTGGCACGTCGTGCCCAACGAGGCCGGCCTGCAGAACGCCGACGCCGAGATCCTGCTCTTCGAAGCCCAGGAGCAGATCCCCGACATCGAGATCGATGACCACATCGAAGAGCCTGTCGAGTCCGTGCCCATCGGCCGTATCGGCGCGCAGGCCGCCAAGCAGGTCATCCTGCAGAAGATCCGTGACGCCGAGCGCGAGCAGCTGCTGAACGACTTCCTCTCGCGCGGCGAGAAGATCTTCATCGGCACCGTCAAGCGCCTGGACAAGGGCGACATCATTGCCGAGTCTGGCCGCGTGGAAGCGCGCCTGCGCCGCAACGAGATGATCCCCAAGGAAAACCTGCGCACCGGTGACCGCGTGCGTGCCGTGATCCTCGGCGTGGACCCCACCCAGCGTGGCCCGCAGATCATGCTCTCGCGCTCCAGCCCCGAATTCATGAAGGAGCTGTTCGCCCAGGAGGTGCCCGAGATCGAGCAGGGCCTGCTGGAGATCAAGAGCTGCGCCCGTGACTCCGGCTCGCGCGCCAAGATCGCCGTGCTGTCGCACGACAAGCGCGTCGACCCCATCGGCACCTGCGTGGGCGTGCGCGGTTCGCGCGTCAACGGCGTGACCAATGAGCTGGCCGGCGAGCGCGTGGACATCGTGCTGTGGTCGGAAGACCCCGCCCAGTTCGTGATCGGCGCCCTGGCGCCGGCCAACGTCCAGTCCATCGTGGTGGACGAGGAACGCCACGCCATGGATGTGGTCGTGGACGAAGAGAACCTGGCCATCGCGATCGGTCGCGGTGGTCAGAACGTGCGCCTGGCCTCTGAGCTGACGGGCTGGCGCATCAACATCATGACGGCCGAGGAATCGGCCGCCAAGCAAGCTCAGGAGTCGGAATCGGTCCGCAAGCTCTTCGTCGACAAGCTCGATGTGGACGAGGAAGTGGCCGATATCCTGATCGCCGAAGGGTTCACCAGCCTGGAAGAAGTGGCCTATGTGCCCATGCAGGAAATGCTGGAAGTCGAGGCCTTCGACGAGGACACAGTCAACGAGTTGCGCGCCCGTGCCAAGGATGCGCTGCTGACCATGGAAATTGCCCGCGAGGAAAAGGTCGAGGAAGTGTCCCAAGACCTGCGCGATCTGGAGGGCGTGACGCCCGACCTGATCGCCAAGCTCGCCGACGGTGACATCCATACCCGCGACGACCTGGCCGACCTGGCCGTCGATGAACTCGTTGAACTGGCCGGCATGGACGAGGCTCAGGCCCGCGCCATGATCATGAAGGCCCGCGAACATTGGTTCAACGCCTGATCCGCAGGCACGCAACCATTCGCACCCAGATTACCCAGAAGGATCCCCACATGGCTGTGACCACCGTCGCCCAGTTTGCTGCAGAGCTGAACAGGCCTGCCAGCACGCTGCTTGAGCAGCTTCAGGCTGCCGGCGTCAAGAAGGCGTCTGCCGAAGATGCGCTCAACGAAGCCGACAAGGAGCGTCTGCTGGACTACCTGCGCACTGCGCATGGCACCAGCAGCGCCGAACGCAAGAAGATCACGCTGACCCGCAAGTCGACCAGCGAGATCAAGCAGGCCGATGCCAGCGGCAAGGCCCGCACCATCCAGGTCGAAGTGCGCAAGAAGCGCGTGTTCGTCAAGCGTGACGATGCCTCCGGCGTGGATGAATCCAATCTGCAGGCCGAGCAGGAAGCCGAACTGCAGCGCCGCGAGGAAGAAGCCCGCGCCCAGGCCGACGCCCTGCGCAAGCAGGAAGAGGAGCTGGCGACCCGCATGCGCGAGCGTGAGGAAGCCGAGCGCCGCGCCCGCGAAGCTGAGGAACAGCGCCGCCGCGACGAGGAAGCTCGCATCGCCGCCGAGGCCGAAGCCAAGGCCGCTGCCGAAGCTGCCGCCAAGGCCGCCGCCGAAGCCGCCGCCAAGGCCGCTGCTGAAGCTACCGCCAAGGCCGCCGCCGAAGGCAAGCCTGCGCCCGCACCCGCTGCACCGGCCCCCGCGCCCGTGGCCGCCCCGGCGCCTGCGCCCGTGGCTGCCGCCGCCGCACCGGCCGAACCGCCCAAGCCCCAGCTGCGCGTCGTCAAGGCCGGTGACAGCGCCGCCGACGAAAAGCAGCGCCAGGCCGACCTGGAACGCCGCCGCAAGGCCGCCGAGGCCGAGGCCGCCGCCATCCGCGCGATGATGAACGCACCCAAGAAGGTGCTGGTCGCGAAGAAGGAAGAGCCCAAGCCCGCCGAGCCTGCCAAGGAAATCAAGGGCACCATCCACAAGAAGCCGGGCGCTCCGGGCGCTGCCACGCCAGCCACGGCCAACGCCGGTGCCGGCGCCAAGCCGGGGGACAAGAAGTCCGTCAAGAGCGAGAAGCTCTCGTCGAGCTGGGCCGATGACGCCGCCAAGAAGCGCGGCCTCAAGACCCGTGGCGACACCGCTCCCGCTGGTGCGGCTCGCAGCACGCCGGGCTGGCGCGCGCCCAAGGGTGGCGCAGGCCGCCGTGGCGACCGCAACGACCGCGGTGGCAACAGCAACTACGCCGCCCCGACGGAACCGGTGATCCAGGAAGTGCACGTGCCCGAGACCATCTCGGTCGCGGACCTGGCCCACAAGATGTCCATCAAGGCGTCCGAGGTCATCAAGAAGCTGATGCTGCTGGGCCAGATGGTCACCATCAACCAGCAGCTGGACCAGGAAACGGCCATGATCGTGGTCGAGGAAATGGGCCACAAGGCGTTTGCCGCCAAGCTGGACGATCCGGATGCCTTCCTGGAAGAAGAGGGCGCCGACGCCGACAAGGAACACGAGCTGCTGCCGCGCGCACCGGTCGTGACCGTCATGGGCCACGTCGACCACGGCAAGACCTCGCTGCTGGACTACATCCGCCGTGCCCGCGTCGCGGCTGGCGAAGCCGGCGGCATCACGCAGCACATCGGCGCTTACCACGTCGACACGCCGCGCGGCATGATCAGCTTCCTTGACACCCCGGGTCACGAGGCCTTCACGGCCATGCGTGCCCGCGGTGCCAAGGCCACTGACATCGTCATCCTGGTCGTCGCGGCCGATGACGGCGTCATGCCTCAGACCAAGGAAGCCATCCACCACGCCAAGGCGGCCGGCGTGCCCCTGGTCGTGGCGATCAACAAGATCGACAAGCCCGGCGCCAACCTGGATCGCGTGAAGAGCGAGCTGGTGGCCGAGGAAGTCGTGCCGGAAGAATTCGGCGGCGATTCGCCCTTCGTGCCCGTGTCCGCCAAGACCGGCGAAGGCATCGACAGCCTGCTGGAGCAAGTCCTGCTGCAGGCCGAAGTGCTGGAGCTCAAGGCCCCGGTGGCCTCCATGGCCAAGGGCCTGGTCATCGAAGCCAAGCTGGACAAGGGCCGCGGCCCCGTGGCCACGGTGCTGGTGCAGAGCGGTACGCTCAAGCGCGGCGACGTGGTGCTGGCCGGCTCGACCTACGGCCGCGTGCGCGCCATGCTGGACGAGGACGGCAAGCCTTGCCAGGAAGCCGGTCCTTCCATCCCGGTGGAAATCCAGGGCCTGACCGAAGTGCCGCAGGCCGGTGACGAGTTCATGGTGCTGGGCGACGAGCGCCGCGCCCGTGAAGTGGCCACCTTCCGCCAAGGCAAGTACCGCGACGTCAAGCTGGCCAAGCAGCAGGCCGCCAAGCTGGAGAACATGTTCTCCGACATGGCCGCCGGCGATGTCCAGACTCTGCCGCTGATCATCAAGGCCGACGTGCAAGGCTCGCAGGAAGCGCTGGCCGCTTCGCTGCTCAAGCTCTCGACCGACGAGGTCAAGGTGCAGATCGTGCACGCCGCCGTGGGTGGCATCAGCGAGTCCGACGTCAACCTGGCGATCGCCTCCAAGGCCATCATCATCGGCTTCAACACCCGTGCTGACGCGGGTGCCCGCAAGCTGGCCGAGCACAACGGCGTCGACCTGCGCTACTACAACATCATCTACGACGCCGTGGATGAGGTGAAGGCAGCGATGGGCGGCATGCTGGCGCCGGAGCAGAAAGAAGAAGCGCTGGGCACGGCCGAGATCCGCGTGGTCTTCGTGGCCTCCAAGATCGGTACGGTGGCCGGCTCCATGGTCACCTCCGGCCTGGTGCGCCGCAACGCCAAGTTCCGCCTGCTGCGCGACAACATCGTCATCTACACGGGCGAGGTCGAATCCGTCCGCCGCGAGAAGGACGACGTCAAGGAAGTCAAGGAAGGCTTCGAGTGCGGTATCAAGCTCAAGAACTACAACGACATCGCCGAGGGCGACCAGCTCGAGTTCTTTGAAATCAAGGAAGTGGCGCGTACGCTGTAACAAGGCAAGCGGGCCCCGGCCGACAAACCCCGCCTCAGCAATGCGGCGGGGTTTGTGCTTGAAAGGAATCCACCATGCGACACAAGCGTTCCATTCCCAACCGCGGCTTCCGTGTGGCCGACCAGATCCAGCGCGACCTCTCCGAGCTCATCCGTGAGCTGAAGGATCCCCGCGTGGGCATGGCCACGGTCAATGCCGTCGAGGTGACGCCGGACTACGCCCACGCCAAGGTCTTCTTCTCGGTGCTGGTCGGCGATCCGGAGGCCTCGGCCGCCGCGCTGAACGAGGCCGCCGGCTTCCTGCGCAACGGGCTGTTCAAGCGTCTGCAGATCCACACCGTCCCCACCCTGCATTTCCATTACGACCGCAGCATCGAGCGCGCGGCCGAGATGAGCAGCCTGATCGCCAAGGCCAATGCCACCCGCGTGAAGGACGAAGACGACGACCGCGAGGACTGAGCCGCGCGCCGACTCGCCATCCCTGAGAAGAGACTCTTGAGCCGTACCCCCGACCTCGCCCCCGAGCAGGCGCCCGCAGCGCCGGCCCGTGCCCCGCGCCAGCGCATCCAGCGCCGGCCGGTGCATGGCGTGCTCCTGCTGGACAAGCCCCTGGGCCTGTCCAGCAACGACGCATTGCAGAAGGCGAAGTGGCTGCTGCGCGCCGAGAAGGCCGGCCACACGGGCACCCTGGACCCGCTGGCCACCGGCCTGCTGCCCCTGTGCTTCGGCGCGGGCACCAAGTTCAGCCAGGTCAGCCTGGACGCCGACAAGGCCTACGAGGCCGTGCTGCAGCTGGGCGTCAAGACCAGCACCGGCGACGCCGAGGGCGAGGTCCTGCAGCGCCGCCCGGTGAACGTGACGCGCGAGCAGATCGAGGCCGCCTGCGCCGCCTTCACGGGCGAGATTGACCAGGTCCCGCCCATGCACTCGGCGCTCAAGCACGAGGGCAAGGCGCTGTACGACTATGCACGGCAGGGCATCACCATCGAGCGCCCGGCGCGGCGCGTCACCATTCATCGCATCGACATCCTCGACTGGCAGGATGGCGAGATCCAACAACTCCGCATTGCCGTCCGATGCACCAAGGGCACCTACATCCGCACCCTGGGCGAGGACATCGGCGAGCGGCTGGGCTGCGGCGCGCACCTGAGCGCGCTGCGGCGCACCGGCAGCGGTCCGCTGCGGGTGGAAGATGCCATCACCCTGGACGCCCTGGCGGCCATGAGTGAAGACGAGCGACTGGCGCTCTTGCGCCCGCCGGACAGCCTGCTGCAGGACTGGCCCGCCCTTCGGCTGGATGCCGACGAGGCCGGGCGATTCCTCTCGGGACTGCGGCGACGCGTTGCCGCCGCAGATGCCGGGCAGGTGAGGGTCTACGGACCTGAACCGCAAGCATTCCTGGGCAGCGCACACGTGAAGGCCGGCGAGCTGATCGCCGATCGGCTGCTGAGTCCGCAGGAGGTGCAGTCCCTCCTGGCCGGGCCCGGCACCTGATCCGGCTGATTCCTCGGCCAGACCGGCCCAACGACTGCCCCGCGGCGGCACTTCGGTTCCGCGCCGCAAGACGATTACCTAGCGAGCATTTATGAGCACCCAAATCCGCAA
The DNA here is from genome assembly GCF_027257975.1 of Pelomonas sp. BJYL3. Taxonomy (GTDB): domain Bacteria; phylum Pseudomonadota; class Gammaproteobacteria; order Burkholderiales; family Burkholderiaceae_C; genus Roseateles_B; species Roseateles_B flavus. The sequence goes on along the minus strand of NZ_JANZKX010000006.1, from coordinate 360,382 downwards.
CATCGCCATCATTGCCCACGTTGACCATGGCAAGACCACCATGGTGGACCAGCTTCTGCGCCAGAGCGGCACCTTCGCCGACCACGAGAAGGTCGTCGACACCGTGATGGACAGCAATGCCATCGAGCGCGAGCGCGGCATCACCATCCTGGCCAAGAACTGCGCCGTGTCCTGGGAAGGCACCCACATCAACATCGTGGACACCCCGGGCCACGCGGACTTCGGCGGCGAGGTCGAGCGCGCCCTGTCCATGGTGGACGGCGTGGTGCTGCTGATCGATGCGCAAGAGGGCCCCATGCCCCAGACGCGCTTCGTGACCAAGAAGGCCCTGGCCCTGGGCCTGCGCCCCATCGTCGTGGTCAACAAGGTGGACAAGCCCGGCGCCAAGCCGGACTCCGTGATCAACGCCGCCTTCGACCTGTTCGACAAGCTCGGCGCCACGGACGAACAGCTGGACTTCCCCGTGGTCTACGCCTCGGGCATCAACGGCTGGACCTCGCTGGAAGAGGGCGAGCCCGGCGCCCAGTGGGGCCCCGACATGTCGGCCCTCTTCAACACCATCCTGAAGCACGTGCCGCCGCAGAAGGGTGACCCCGATGCACCGCTGCAGCTGCAGATCTCGGCGCTGGACTTCTCGACCTTCGTCGGCCGCATCGGCGTGGGCCGCATCAGCCAGGGCACCATCAAGCCCGGCATGAACGTGGCCGTGATGGAAGGCCCGGATGGCAAGACCGTCACCGGCCGCATCAACCAGGTGCTGACCTTCCAGGGTCTGGACCGCGTGCAGGTCACCGAGGCCGGCCCGGGCAATATCGTGCTGATCAACGGCATCGACGAAGTCGGGATCGGCGTGACCGTCACCGACCCGCTCAATCCTCAGCCGCTGCCCATGCTGAAGGTGGACGAGCCGACGCTGACCATGAACTTCTGCGTCAACACCAGCCCGCTGGCCGGTCGCGAAGGCAAGTACGTCACCAGCCGCCAGATCTGGGACCGCCTGCAGAAGGAACTGCAGCACAACGTCGCCCTGCGCGTGAAGGAAACCGACGAAGACGGCGTCTTCGAGGTCTGCGGCCGCGGCGAACTGCACCTGACCATCCTGCTGGAGAACATGCGCCGTGAAGGCTACGAGCTGGCCGTGTCCAAGCCCCGCGTGATGTTCAAGGACATTGACGGCGTGAAGTGCGAGCCCATGGAGCTGGTGACGGCCGACGTGGAAGAAATCCACCAGGGTGGCGTGATGCAGGCGCTGGGTCTGCGCAAGGGCGACCTGGTCAATATGGAGCCGGACGGCCACGGCCGTGTGCGCCTCGAGTACCGCATCCCGGCCCGCGGCCTGATCGGGTTCTCCAACGAGTTCATGAACCTGACGCGTGGCTCGGGCCTGATCTCCTCCATCTTCGACGGCTACGAGCCGCACAAGGGCGAGATCGGCGGCCGCAAGAACGGCGTGCTGATCTCCATGGACGCCGGTGAGATCTTCACTTACGCCCTGGGCAAGCTGGACGACCGCGGCCGCATGTTCGTCAAGGCCAATGATCCGGTCTACGAGGGCATGATCGTCGGCATCCACAACCGCGAGAACGACCTGGTGGTCAACGCCACCCGCACCAAGCAGCTGACCAACTTCCGTGTCAGCGGCAAGGAAGACGCGATCAAGATCACGCCGCCGATCGACCTCACGCTGGAGTACGGCGTGGACTTCATCGATGACGACGAGCTGGTCGAGATCACGCCCAAGAGCGTGCGTCTGCGCAAGCGCTACCTCGTCGAGCACGAGCGCAAGCGCATGTCGCGCGAATCCGCAGCCTGATGGCTGCGGCTTCCCGCGCCATGCGTTGCGCTTTGCGCGGGAATTGGGCTCTCCCCAGCCCCCTCCGAGAGGGGGTTCCAGCCAGATCGTTGAGAGCGGCCCCGGTGGGGCCGCTTTGTCGTCATGAAGCATCGTCGAGCAGTTCTGTTGATGATTCTGGTGACCCTGCTGTGGAGCACGGCGGGGGTGGTGTCGCGGCATCTGGAGGTCGCGAAGGGCTTCGAGGTGACGTTCTGGCGGAGTGCGTTCAATGCGCTGTCGCTGGTCGCGGCGCTCTCGTGGATGCGGGGGGCGGCGTTCTGGCGGCAGCTGCCGCGGACGCCGCGGGCGGTGTGGATCTCGGGGCTGTGCTGGTCGGTGATGTTCACGGCCTTCATGATGGCCATCACCATGACCACCGTCGCCAATGTGCTGGTGACGATGGCGCTGGGGCCGCTGCTGACGGCGCTGTTCTCGCGGCTGTTCCTGCATCACCGCCTGCCGGCACGGACCTGGGTGGCCATCGTGCTGGGCAGCGCGGGCATCGCCTGGATGTTCGGCCACGAGATGCAGGGCAGCGCGGCCAGCCTGGCCGGCATGGGCGTGGCCCTGGCCGTGCCGCTGGCGGCGGCCACCAACTGGACCTTGCTGCAGCGCATTGCCCACAGCGACAGCTCGACTGAGAAGCCGGACATGCTGCCGGCGGTGCTGATCGGCGCCTTGCTGTCTGCCCTGATGACGCTGCCCATGGCCTGGCCCTTCGAGGCCACCGCGCATGACCTGACCCTGCTGGCCGGCCTGGGCCTGACGCAGCTGGCCATTCCCTGCCTGCTGGTCGTGCGCCTCACCCGCGTGCTGCCGGCCCCCGAGGTGGCCCTGCTGGGCCTGCTCGAGGTGATCTTCGGGGTGTTGTGGGCGTGGTGGGGCGCGGGGGAAGTCCCGTCTTCCTCCGCCCTCTGGGGTGGTGCTATGGTGCTGGCCGCGCTGGTCGGCAATGAATGGCTGGGCTGGCGGCGCGTGCGTTGAGGAGTCCGCAAGGTCCGCGCGCGCCCTGAACAATAAAACGGAGTAGTCATGACGTCCCCCCTGATCCCGCAATTGCAGTCCGAGGGCCAGATCCTGGCCGAGGTGAATGGCTGCCTGGGCCTGATCACGCTGAACCGCCCGCAGGCGCTCAATGCGCTCTCGCTGGCCATGATCCGCGACCTGACCATCCTGCTGAAGGCCTGGGCCGCCGAGCCCGGCATCCAGGCCGTGGTTGTCCTGGGCCAGGGCCGCGAGGGCAAGCCGGCGGCTTTCTGCGCCGGCGGGGATATCCGCTTCTTCCACCAGGCCGCGCTGGCCGGGGACTCCGCCCTGGAGGACTTCTTCACCGAGGAATACGCGCTCAACCACCTGATCCACCGCTTCCCCAAGCCCTATATCGCCCTGATGGACGGTGTGGTGATGGGCGGCGGCATGGGCATCAGCCAGGGCGCCCGCCTGCGCGTGCTGACCGAGCATTCCAAGCTGGCCATGCCCGAGACCAACATCGGCCTCTTCCCGGACGTCGGCGGTGGCTTCTTCCTGGGCCAGTGCCCCGGCTTCACGGGCGAGTGGCTGGCGCTGACCGGCCAGCCCATTGCCGCGGGCGATGCCATCGAGATGGGCCTGGGCGATGTCTACGTCAAGAGCAGCGTGCTGCCCGAGCTGATCCAGGCGCTGCGCCAGGGCCTGCAGACCAGCGCCGAGCATGTGGTGGCCACCGTCATGGAGCGCGTGGACCTGGCCCCCACGCCGGACCACCGCGAGCTGCGCCGCCAGATCGACCGCCACTTCGGCGCCGCCAGCGTGCAGGCCATCATGGAATCGCTGGCCGGCGATGACAGCGAATGGGCGCGCCATGCCCTGGCCACGCTGCGCAAGCGCTCGCCGCTGATGATGGCGGTGACGCTGGAGCAGGTGCGCCGCGCCCGCCAGATGAGCCTGGCCGACGATCTCCGCATGGAGCGCGACCTGGTTCACCGCTGCTTCCACCTGCGCCCGGGCGCGGCCAGCGAGACGGTGGAGGGCATCCGCGCCCTGGCCGTCGACAAGGACCACGCCCCGCGCTGGAACCCGGCCCGCATCGAGGACGTGACGCCCGAGATGGTGGCCGCCTTCTTCCAGAGCCCCTGGACGGCCCAGGATCATCCCCTGAGCGATCTGGCATGACCTGACCCTTGCCCCCCTCCGGGTGCAGGCACCACAATGGCGCGCAGGGCCCACCGGCCCTGACGCGCCATTGCTTTTTCCGGCGCCCGTCGATCCCATCAGGAGCGCTGCATGCCCACCGACATCGAGATTGCCCAGGCCGCCACGCTGCGCAAGATCCTCCCCCTGGCGCAGGAACGCCTGGGCCTGGCCGAGGACGAGCTCGTGCCCTACGGCCACTACAAGGCCAAGCTGAGCCTCGCGGCCCTGCGCCGGCTCGAGAAGCTGCCCCAGCGCGGCAAGCTGGTGCTGGTCACCGCCATCACGCCCACGCCGCCGGGGGAGGGCAAGACCACCACCACGGTGGGCCTGGGCGACGGTCTCAACCGCATCGGCGCCAACACCATCATCTGCCTGCGCGAGCCCTCGCTGGGGCCCTGCTTCGGCATGAAGGGTGGGGCGGCCGGCGGCGGGCATGCGCAGGTCGTGCCCATGGAGGACATCAACCTCCACTTCACCGGCGACTTCCACGCCATCGCCCTGGCCAACAACCTGCTGGCCGCGATGATCGACAACCACATCCACCACGGCAATGTGCTGGGGCTGGACGTGCGCCGCATCAGCTGGCGCCGCGTGGTGGACATGAACGACCGCGCCCTGCGCCTGATCACCGCGGGCCTGGGCGGCCCGGGCAATGGCTATCCGCGTGAGGACGGCTTCGACATCGTGGTGGCTTCCGAGGTCATGGCCATCCTGTGTCTGGCCGACTCGCTGGCGGACCTCAAGCGCCGCCTCGGGCAGATCGTCGTGGGCTACACGGCTGACAAGAAGCCCGTCACCGCCCGCGAGCTGCAGGCCGACGGCGCCATGGCGGCGCTGCTGAGGGATGCCATCCAGCCCAATCTGGTCCAGACCCTGGAAGGCAATCCGGCCTTCGTGCACGGCGGGCCGTTCGCCAACATCGCGCACGGCTGCAATTCGGTGATGGCCACGCGCACGGCGCTGCGTCTGGCCGACTACGTGGTCACCGAGGCCGGCTTCGGTGCCGACCTGGGCGCCGAGAAGTTCATCGACATCAAGTGCCGCAAGTCCGGCCTGCGGCCCTCCTGCGCGGTGGTCGTGGCCACCATCCGGGCGCTGAAGCACCATGGCCAGGGCGCGCCGGACGGCCTCGAGGCCCTGCGCCTGGGCCTGCCCAATCTGGAGCGCCATGTGCACAACGTGCAGCAGCACTACCGGCTGCCGGCCATCGTCTCCATCAACCGCTTTGACAGCGACACCCCCGAGGAGATCGCCCTCGTGCAGGCCGCCTGCGAGCGCCTGGGCGTGCGCTGTGTGCTGGCCAGCCACTGGGCGCAGGGCGGGGCGGGCGCCGAGGCGCTGGCGCGGGCCGTGGTCCAGGCCTGCGAAGGCGAGGCCCCGGCCCTGGGTCTGCTGTACCAGGACGCGGACGGCCTGGCGCACAAGCTGCAGGCCGTGGCCACGCGCATCTACGGCGCCGAAGACATCGACTTCGAACCCGCCGCCTTCCGCCAGCTGGAGGAGATCACGGCCCTGGGCCATGGCCATCTGCCGGTCTGCATCGCCAAGACGCAGTATTCCTTCAGCAGCGATCCCAAGCGCCTGGGCGCGCCGCAGGGCCACCGCCTGCGCGTGCGCGAGCTGCGGCTGCATGCGGGCGCCGAGTTCGTCACCGCCATCTGCGGCGACATCATGACCATGCCCGGCCTGCCCAAGGCCCCTGCGGCCGAGCGCATCGGCCTGGACGACGGCGGGCGCATCCACGGACTGTTCTGATGCGACACACCCACAGCCCGGTGGCTGCGGGAAGCCACGGAGCCCCGTGACGGGCCGCCTGCCGATACTGCAGGGGCTCGGCCGGGGCCATGACGCCTTCAGTCCGTGCACTGCCGTGAGGCCGGGCGAGCCGCTCCGTCCACGGCGGGCCTGAAGCACAACAAGGCAAGGATGCCCCGGCGCACGCCGCCGGGGCGGGGGATCTCTCAGAGTGAGGCAGGACCGGGCCCGCCAGACGGGACGGCCTGCACCGTGCAAACCGGGGCGCGCCCGCCTGTCTGCGAGGGCGCCCCTGCAGGCCGCAGGTCCCCGCGGCCGGCACCGCTGCAGTCCCGGGTGGCGTCGGATGTGCCAGGTCTTGCTACCTGCCTGATCTCAGGAGATCGAGATGAAGCAGCAAGGCAGTCGGTTGCAGTTCCCCTCGCGCGCCGTCGCTGGCGCACTCGTCGGCGCGCTGTCGGCGCTGGCCCTGGTGGGTGGCGGATCCGCCCTGGCCCAGCCCCCCGAGCCCACGCTCGTCCAGGGGCGGGAGTCCGAGCCGCGGCAGACCATGCGCGCCTACTTCAGCGATGTGCGCAAGGCCCGGGCCATCGCGCACAGCCGCTACGAGACGCTGGCATCGCCCTATGAGCTGGGCTATGTGATCGTGCAGGTCAACGCCGAGGAAGCGCGCGAGCTGCGCGCCCTGGGCTTCCGGCTGGAGCCCGATCCGCACTGGCTGACACAGCAGCGCGAGCAGGCCCGCATGGAATCGGGTGAGCGGCGCCGCCAGGCCCTGGCCGCGGGGCAGCGCCAGACGCTGGCGGGCATCCCCAACTACAGCTGCTATCCCACCGTCGAGGAGGTCTTCACCGAGGCCCAGGGCATGGTCAGCGCCAAGCCGCAGCTGGCCAGCTGGATCGACATCGGCGACTCCTGGGAGAAGACCCGCGGCACCGGCGGCTATGACCTGCGGGTGCTGAAGCTCAGCAACAGCGCGGTGAGCGGCCCCAAGCCCAAGCTCTTCGTCAACGCCGGCATCCATGCCCGCGAGTACGCGACCACGCCCCTGGTGCTGGAGTTCGCGCGGCGCCTGGTCAATGGCTACGGCGTCGATGCCGATGCCACCTGGATCCTGGATCACCACGAGATCCACCTCCTGCTGGCCACCAACCCGGACGGCCGCAAGAAGGCCGAGACCGGCCTGCTGTGGCGCAAGAACACCAACACCGCCTATTGCGGCGCGACCAGCAACAGCCGTGGCGCGGACCTGAACCGCAATTTCGGCTTCGGCTGGAACAGCACGGGCGGTTCGGGTTCCAGCGGCAATGCCTGCAACGAGACCTACCGCGGCCCCAGCGCCGCCTCCGAGCCCGAGACCCGGGCGGTGGAGGCCTACATCCGCTCCCTGTGGACGGACCGCCGCGGGCCCAACCGCAGCGATCCGGCCCCGCTGGACACCAGCGGCATCCACCTGGACATCCACAGCCACGGCCGCCTGCTGCTGTGGCCCTGGGGCACCAACGGATCGGTGGCCGGCAACGACGTGCAGCTGGCTACCCTGGGGCGCAAGTTCGCCTACTGGAACGGCCACACGCCGGAGCGCTCCCTCGACCTCTACGAGACCGACGGCACCAGCGACGGCCCCAGCTACGGCGAGCTGGGCGTGGCCGCCTTCACCTTCGAGCTGGGCACGGCCTTCTTCGAGCAGTGCAGCTACTACAACAACACCCTGCTGCCAGGGAACATGCCGGCCCTGTTCTATGCTGCCAAGGTCGTGCGCACGCCCTACCAGACACCGGCGGGGCCGGACATCACCCAGCTGGCGCTCTCCGCGGGCCGTGTGACGGCCGGCACGCCCGTGACCCTGGACGCACGGGTGGACGACACCCGCTACAACCAGAGCAACGGCACCGAGCCCACGCAGGCCATCGCCGCGGCCGAGGCCTACCTCGACGTGCCGCCCTGGCAGGCTGGGGCGCAGGCCCTGCCGCTGGCGGCGGTCGACGGCAGCTTCAACAGCAGCGCGGAGGCCGTGCGCGGCACGCTCAACACCACGGGCCTGGCCACGGGCCGGCATCTGGTCTATGTGCGAGGCCGGGACGCCGCAGGCAACTGGGGCGCCTTCAGCGCCGCCTTTCTGGACATCGGCGGCAGCGGTGGCGGGCAGCCGCCCGTCGCGGCCTTCGACTACAGCGTCAATGGCCTGGCCGTGCAGTTCACCGACGGCAGCACTGACGACGGCAGCATCGCCAGCCGCCAGTGGAGCTTCGGCGACGGCAGCAATGGCAGCGGGACGCCCGTCAGCCACACCTACGCTGCTGCCGGCAGCTACACGGTGCAGCTCACCGTCACCGACAACGAAGGCCTGAGCGCCAGCACCAGCAAGCTGGTCCAGCTCAGCGACGACGGCGTGCCGGTGCTCACCAAGGGTCAGGTCTTGACAGGTCTTGCGGGCGCCACCGGCAGCTGGCGCTACTGGAAGGTGGCGGTGCCTGCCGGCACCACCTCGCTGACCGTGAGCACCAGCGGCGGCAGCGGCGACCTGGACCTCTTCACCCGCTCAGGCGCCAAGCCCACGAGCAGCACCTACAGCTGCCGCAAGCAGGGCAGCACCAATGCCGAGACCTGCACGCTGAGCAATCCGGCCGCCGGCTGGCTCTACATCGGTGTCTACGGCTACGCCAGCTACAGCAATGCCCAGCTGACGCTCAACTACGTCCCCTGACAGCCCGGGCGCCCCTGCCGCGGGAATCAGCGGCAGGGGCGGGCGGTGTGGCAGCGCCACCTGAAATTGCTGCACAATCGCGCCCCCGCCGCCCTGGCTGGGGCGCGATTTCAGTGAGCAGGAGTGTTGTTTGTCCCGGAGCAGTAAGGAACGCGCGGTGAGCCGCGCGGCAGAGTTTTTTGTGATGAGTCAGCTGATGCGCCTGGGCCACCAGGTGGTGCCCACGCTGGGGGGCTTCGGCGGTGTCGAGCTGCTGGTCAAGACGCCCGCGGGGCGGCAACTCGAAGTGGTGGTGCGCGGCGTGCCGGACAACGGCCGCTGGCTGGTCAACGAGGAGCCGGAAGGCGAGATGGACCAGCGCTTCTACGTGCTGCTCAACTACAAGCGCTTCGAGGAGGCGCGGGCCTACCCCATGGTCTTCGTGATGCCGGCCAGCCGGGCCGAGGGCATGAAGTCCGAGCGCGGCCGCGGCAAGGCCATCGTCTTTGGCAACAAGAAGCAGTGCCCGCCGGACCTGGACCGCTGGGCGGAAGCCTGGGCTGTCATACAGTAGGGGCATGACCTCAACCCTTCGCCCCATGATCTCGCGGCCCTTGCTGGCCTCCCTGGTGCTGCTCCTGGGCCTGTCGGCCTGCGCGGTGCAGACCGTCCACACGCCGGGCCAGAAGGCCGACACGGGCGACCGCCTGGCCGAGGCCGCCACCTCACCGCTCAATGACCTGAACCTGGTGCGCGCCAAGATCCCCGAAGTGCTGCTGACGGCCCGGCAGGCGCCCTATGCGCGACCGGCGGATTGCTCCGCGCTGACGGTGCAGCTGCAGGGCCTCAATGCCGTGCTGGGTCAGGATCTGGACAGCCCGCGCGCGCCCGGCGAGGAAGACTGGTTCGGCAAGGCCGGTGATGCCTTCGGCGACGCCGCCGTCAGCGGCCTGCGCAGCGCCACCGAGGGCCTGCTGCCCTTCCGCGGCTGGATCCGCAAGCTCAGCGGCGCCGAGCGCTACAACCGGGAGGTCACGGCCGCCATCGCGGCCGGCCTGGCCCGTCGCGCCTATCTGCGCGGCCTGGGGCAGGGCATGCGCTGCGAGCCGGTGGCCGTGCAGGCCGCCAACGCTGCCAGCCGCTGACCGGTCGGCCGACGCCCGAGCCGCTCAGCCGGGCGCACGGCCAGCCGGTCTTGACGCCCACAGGAGCAGGGCAAGACCCAGGCCCGCCGAGCACAGCGAGGCCAGGAAGATGCCCATCTTCGCGCTGTCCAGGACCTGGCCGTTCAGCCCGAGGTCCGCAATCAGCAAGGCCATCGTGAAGCCGATGCCCGCCAGAAAGCCGCCACCCACCAGCATCCGCCAGCCCAGCTCGGGCGCGCGGCTCGCCAGGCCGGCGCGCAGGGCCAGCCAGCTGAACAGCACGATACCGGCCGGCTTGCCCACCACGAAGCCCAGGAACACCGCCACGGCAACCGGCTGGCGCGCGTGTTCCCAGGACAGCTGCAAGCCGGCATTGGCGAGGGCGAAGAGCGGCATCACGCAGAAGCTCACCCAGGGATGCAGTGCCATCTCCAGCCGCTCGACCGGCGACAGCGATTCGCGGGCGGCCAGCTCCGCGATCAGCAGCGTCTTGCGGTCGCGGGTATTGCCGCTGCCTGCGCGCCCGGCGGGGTGTGCGACAACCTGACGCAGGATGCCGTACAGCCGGGTATCGCTGACCCAGCGCCGTGCAGGCGTCATCAGGCCCAGGATCACGCCGGCGATCGTCGCGTGCAGTCCGGACGCATCGATGGCCAGCCAGAGGGCGCACCCGCTCAGCACATAGGGCGAGAACTGACGGATGCCTATGCGTGCCATGAAGCGCATCAACACCACGCACAGGGCCGCGAGTGCCAGCATGTGCCAGTCAATCCCGTTGCTGTAGCCGATGGCCACGACCAGGATGGCCCCGACGTCATCCACGATGGCAAGCATCAGCATGAAGACGCGCAGGCTCTGCGGCACGCGGCGACCCAGCAGGGCGAGGCAGGCGATCACGAAGGCGGTGTCTGTCGCCATGGCGATGCCCCAGCCACGCTGCGTCGGCGTTCCCCATTGCAGGGCCAGGAAGAGCGCTGCCGGCCCGGCCATGCCGCCCAGGGCCGCAGCCATGGGCAGCGCCGCCATGCGCGGCTTGCGCATCTCTCCCAGGACCAGCTCACGCTTGAGTTCCAGCGCCACCAGGAAGAAGAACAGCGTCATCAGCCCGTCGTTGATCCAGGCCTTCAGCGAGCGCCCGGCTTCAAGATCCCCGAGGCGCAAGCCGAGCCACGTGTCCCAGAAGGCGGACAGCGCCTGCCCGAAGTCGGCGTTTGACAGCAGGACGGCCGCCACGGCGCACAGCAGCAGCACCACGCCCCCGGCAGCCTCGATGCGAAGAAACCGCGCGAAGCTCGGCCGGACGTGGTCGATCAACTCCTTGGGCAGCCCGACGGTCGCCACGTGCGGCCCGGGGCGGTGTTGCTCGATCACGGGACCACGGCCGGGTCGAGGGCGCGCCGCCGCTGGAACTCAGCCCGGCGGCACCCAGGCGGACCATGAGCGGCCGCCGACAGGCCCGAATTCACTCCGCCTTCATCTGCAGCGTGAGCTGCTGCAGGATGTTGCTGCCGACCGTGGTCAGGCGCAGGTGGCCGCCATCCCATCGGAGCCAGTTCAGCGCGACATAGTCGTCGATGTAGCCGTTGGGGATGTCAGCGGCGCGCCGCCGGTCCAGGGACGCCATGCTGCTGGCGAGGGCGCTCCTGAGCAGGCTCAGACGAGATCGGGTACCGGATAGGACGAGCATGATGGCTCCTTGCAAAGGGTGGACAGACCTGGGTCGTGGCGGAGGGGCGTCCAGCCGGCCATGGGCCGGCTCGCCTCGGTCGCGGGGGCCGCAGAAAAAAGGGTGGAGGGAACGCCGCCTTTCGGTGGCGCGATGTCCAAGCGCTGGCGCATGGCAGGGCGCCGGAGACTTGGGGAGGATCCATTGGGATCGTGCAGGCTGGCCACTCGGGCCAGGGGCAAGTGACGTTCCCGCTGGGGGTGCTCGCCCGCGGCTGGCGGCCGGGAATGCGGCCTGGCCGAGCCGTGCGGCTGGATGCCGAGGGCAGGCCGTCGAGTGCAGGTCCTTGGACTGCGGGCAGGCAATTCGCCAATCAGGCCTGAGGACCGTTTTACTCCACTTTGTGCCGGTGCGCCGCTTATTTGTTTTCCCCCAGCCCGCTCGCTGCCTGGGAGCTGCCCGGAAGCTGCCTGGAAGCTGCCTGATCGCGCGCACCGCCGCCAAGTTCCGCCAGCCCCGGCCCAGGTCAGCCTTGGGGCCGCTCCCAGCGGGCCGGGCCTGCATCGCCGCGTCACGCGGGCCATGCCTGCGCCGCATGCAGCTCCTGCGCCAACAGCGCCAGGGGAATGCGCGAGCCGGGGAGGGGGGGATCGAAGCGGTGGCGGGTCGTCTTGTAGGGCAGCACCGCCTGCCGCGCCGCGAGCTGCAGGATGCGGTCGATGTCGAAGGGCTCGGCGGAGCGCCAGCAGCGCACGTCCACGCGCGCATCGCCGTAGTCCAGCGGGATGCAGGGCAGGCGCCGCAGCCCCAGCAGCCGCGCCGCGCGCAGACGGTGGTTGCCGTCCATCACCAGTCCGGTGCGGTGCTCGACCGGGATGGGCACCAGCCAGTGGCCGCTGGCGACGATGCTGTCGGTCAGCTCCCGCACGCGCTGAGGGTCCACCGCCTCCGTAGCCCGGAAGAAGTCGATGGCCTCCAGGGCGACGGTGTAGCCGGGCGCCCCCACGCCGGGCGATGCCGGCGGGCTGCAGTCCAGGCGCAGCCCCCGGGTGTCAGCAGCCCTCATGCCGGTCCCCCTTGCACCATGGCCGTCGGCGAGCGATGCCGCGCCGCCGCGGTGACCTGGACGAAGCGAAGCAGCAGCAGTCCGGCCGTCGTGGCCAGCCCGCTGGCGAGACCAAGCCACAGGCCGCTCAGCCCGAGCTGCAGGACCCAGCCCAGCCACCAGGCCAGCGGCAGGCCCACCCCCCAATAGCCGAGCAGCGTGCGGAGGAAGGCACTCGCCGTTTCGCCGACCCCTCGCAGCATGCCGATCGCCAGGTTCTGGCTGCAGTCGAAGCATTGCAGCACGGCCACGATGCCCAGCAAGGCAGCGGCCTGCGCCGCGACCTCGCCCGAGCTGCCCGGCCGCAGCAGCAGCCCGAGCACCTCCAGCGGCGCCGCCAGGTACAGCAGGCCCACGCCGGCCATCGCGATCCATCCCAGGCCCAGCGCCGTCAGGCCCAGGCGGCGCGCGCGCGGGCCGTCGCCATGGGCCCAGGCCCGGCTGATGCAGAGGGACACGGCCTGCGACAGTCCGACGGCCACCATGAAGACCACATAGACCAGCTGGTTGAGCACCGTGTGCGCCGCCAGCGCCGTGGGCCCGAAGGCGCCGGCCAGCAGGCCCAGCACCGAGAAAAAGGCCGCCTCGCTGCCATAGCTGGCGGCCACCGGCAGGCCCAGCCTGGCCAGGCGGCGCCAGGCTGGCCAGGGGGAGGTCTCGTACCTCAGGCTCAGCAGTGGCGCGACCCTCGGGTCCCGCCGGGCCACCCACAGCAGGGCGCACAGCGCGAGGGCATTGACCACCGTGCCTGCGATAGCCACGCCGCTGAGGCCCAGCGCGGGCAGGCCCCCGGCCCCCTTCATCAGCGTGTAGGCCAGCACGGCGTTCAGGCCGACCGAGGCCAGCGTCACCGCCAGCATCGGCCCCGGCCGCCCCAGCCCCACGGTGAGCTGGCGCAAGACCTGGAACCAGAGCAGGGGCAGCAGGCCGGGGGCCGCCGCCGCGAGGTACTGCCCGCAGCGCTCGACGACCCGCGGGTCCTGGCCCAGGCCCCGCAGCAGCGGGGCGCCGAGGACCATGAGCAGCGCCGCCAGCAGCCCGGCCGCCGTGGCCAGCGCCAGGCTCGCGCACAGCAGCGCCCGGATGCGGGGCGCGCCGCCTTGCGCATCGACGCTGGCCTCGGCCACCAGATTGCCGGTCGGCGTGATCAGCCCCACGCCCATGGTGCGCAGCAGATTGAACAGGGACAGGGCCAGCCCGCCGGCAGCCAGGTCCACCGTGTCCAGCTGCCCGAGCATCACGATGCTGGTGGTGCCCTGGGCCACCTGGGCGAGTTGCGTGAGCACCAGGGGCGCCGCCAGCGTGAGCACCTGCGAGGCATCGGCGCGCCAGGCCATGCGCGTCATGCCTTCACCCGGCCTGGTGCCAGCTGCTCGAACATCGCGTCCAGTTCCTCGTCGACGCTCGGGTCGAGCAGTTCGTGGGCGCGCATCCAGTCGTCGTCGAACACGGTGTCCAGGTACTTCTCGCCGCCATCGCAGACCAGGACCACGATGGTGCTGTGCGGTGGCGCCGCCTCCGCCCGCCGCAAGGCCTGGTACAGCACGCCGCCCGCCGATCCGCCCACCAGCACGGCATGCCTGCGGGCGAGGTAGCGGGCGGTGTTGAAGGCCTGGGCATCGCTGACCTTGAGCCCCTCGTCGAGCAGGCTGAAGTCCACCAGGAAGCCGATCTCCGCGCCCTCAGGCGTGCCGGTGCCCGACTGGTGATAGGGCGCGCCCGGGCCGCCGAAGGCGATGGAGCCCACCGGCTCGACACCGATCACCCGCAGCGACGGCAGCAGGGGCTTCAACTCGCGCGCGGTGCCGAACAGCGAGCCACCCGTGCCCACGGCTCCCATCAGGTGGGTCATGCAAGGGCCCAGGGTGTCCATCAGCTCCCGGGCCACGGCCCGGTAGCCATTGGCATTGGCCGGGTTGTTGTGCTGCTCGGTCCAGTAGGCGCCCTGTTCGGCGGCAATGCGTTGGGCCAGGGCCTCGCGGTCCGAGGTGGCGAGGCCGTCTCCGGGTGCCTCGTTGACGTACAGCAGCTCGGCACCGAAGGCCCGCATCGCGCGCAGCTTGTCCTTGCAGGCATGGTGGTCGACCACCGCGGTGAAGCGGTAGCCCCGCTCGGCGGCCAGCAGGGCCAGGCCCATGCCGGTGTTGCCCGAGGTCGACTCGATGACCCAGCCGCCGGGCTTCAGCCGGCCCTGGGCCTCGGCCTCGTCCAGCATCTGGCGGGCCATGCGGATCTTGGCCGTGCCCATGGGATTGAACTGTTCGAGCTTGAGCAGCACGCGGGTGCCGAAGCGGGTGGTGAGCAGCTCCAGCAGCGGCGTGCCACCGATGAGGTCCGAGACGCGTTGCGCGACGAGGGGCTGCATCTGCAGCGGATGACGTTCCATGAGGTGATCTCCCTGATCAAAATGAAAGTGGCAGCGGGGGCGCGACGGGCGGGACTTCATCCAGGCGCCATCGCAGCTCCGAGTTCGCATCGACTTCCAGCGAGACCTTGCGCGGCAGCGGCAGCTCGTGGAAGGGGGACTCGTTGGAGTCCATCTGGTAGCCGGCGGTGTTGAGGTAGACCAGCGCGTCGCCCGTCTTTGGGCGGCTGGGCAGGGGCAGCTTGCGCCAGCTGAGCATGTCGCTGTCCAGGCAGCTGGCACCGGCCACGGCGGCTGGGTAGGGGCCGGAGGCGCTGCCGCCCAGCAGCAGCGGGTCGGGCAGGAACTCGCTGTTGAACCATTGCTCCGACAGGCTGAAGCTCATGCCCTCGACGGTGACGAGGCCGTAGCCCTCGGCCGGCCGGTCCTTCACGCCCTGCACACGGAACAGCGTGAAGCCCGCCTGGTCCAGCAGCGCGCGGCCCGGCTCCAGCAGCAGGCGCAAGCCTTCCTCGCGCAGGCGCCGGGCCAGCGTGCGGCCGTCCTCGTCATGGGACAGGATGCGCTCCAGCATCTGCGCGCCCGGGCTGGCGCTGGCATAGGGATAGAAGCCCTCGAAGGTCTTGCCGGCGTGGTAGTCCTGCGGGGACTGCCGGGCCATGAAGTCCTGCCAGGCGGCCGCCTCGACATAGCACAGGGCGAAGCCGCCGCCGATGTCCAGGGTGTCGCAGGGCAGCCCCAGGGCGCGGGCCTCGGTGCAGCGCTCGATGAGCCGCTGCGCACAGCGGGCCCGTTCCGCGGCGTCATAGCCCGACAGATGGAAGGAGAAGCCCTGCAGCTGCAGCTGCGCCCGGTGCTCGACGCACAGTGCCAGGGCCTGGGCGAGCTCCGTGTCGTCCATGCCGAAGCGGCTGCGCGGCTGCGATGGCGGCCGCCAGCGAAGCAGCACGCGGGCCCGGCGCTGCAGGCTCTTTGCGAGGGCTGCGTAGTCCAGGAGTTCTTCGGGGCTGTCCATCGCGACGAGGCAGTCGTGGTGCAGGCTCAGCGCCAGCAGCGCCGGGTGCTTGGCTGGCCCGGAGATGCCGATGTGCGCGCCGGGGACGCCGGCCGCCAGTGCCGCGACCAGCTCCGGCACGCTGGCCGCGTCGACGCCCAGACCCAGGCCCGGGCAGCGCTCCACCAGGCAGCGCGCCTTGTTGGCCTTCTTGGCAAACAGCAGCTGGCCGTCCACGCCGGCTTCGCGCAGGGTCTGCTGGAAGGCGCGCGCATTGGCCTCGAAGACCTGCGGCAGCATCAGGTGCAGGGGTGATCCCAGGCCATCGAGCAGGCTCCTGAGCAGGGGCACCTGCTCGGTCGTGAGCCGCTGCACCAGGGCGTGGCGGAGGGCCGGCAGGCTGGGGGTGCTCGGCCGGATCACCACAGGGCCACCTCCTGGCCCAGGCCCTGCGCGATCGCCTGCTCGGCCAGCACGCGGCCCAGGGCGATGTCGGTGAGGACCATGCCGCTGTTGTAGGCGAACACGCGATCCGATCCGCTGCGTCTTCCCTTTTGAAGGCCGCTGAGTATGCAGGGCAGTTCAGCGTCCAAGGCGGGCAATCGGCCGTCCAGGGCCAGGTCTTGCCCCGTCACCTTCATCTGCTCGGCGCTGGTCGCCACGCGGTAGTCGGCGTCATGCAGGGCCTTCTTGTCGATGCCGTAGCCCACGAGAATGGCCAGCGAGCCGGGCCGCAGCCAGCCGGCCTGCACCGACTCCGGCGAGGAGGGGCCGGCGGCGCCGATGATGATGTCGGCGGCTTCGGCCGAGCGACGCAGGTCCCGCGAGACCTCGACCTGGCGGTCCGGGTGATGCTCCTGCATGCGCGTCAGCACGGCGTCGATGCCGGCGCCATGGTGGCCGTGAACGATCAGGCGCTGCAGCTGGGGCAGGGCCTCGACCAGGAAGGGCAGGGCGGTCTGCCCCTGCACGCCGGAGCCGACCACCAGGGCCGTCCTGGCGTCGCTGCGGGCGCAGGCGCGGGCGATCAGGGCCGTGGCGGCAGGCGTGCGCAGGCTGCCCACGAGGCTGCCGTCCATCAGGGCGATGGGCGCGCCCTGCCGGTCGTCGTGCAGGAGCAGGGTGGTGTAGTAGCGCTCGTCGGCCTTTGCGCCTTCGTGGCCGAACTTGTAGGAGGTCTTGACCGCGACGGTCTCGCGCTCGCCGTCACGGCCCAGCATGGCGTAGGCGATGGAGCGGCCATCCTGCGGCTTCACGCTGAGCTTGGGCGGGTTGGCGCTGGCACCGCTGGCGAAGGCACGGTAAGCGCCTTCCACCGCATCCAGCACGTCCTGCAGGCGGTAGGACAGTCTCGACAGATCCTGCCGGGACAGCACGCGCAGGGCCGGGCCTGCCGCGGCGGCATTCGATGTGTTCATGGGGTTTCCTTCAGACGATGTGGCGGGCGACCGCGCTTTCGCGGTAGGGCATGGAGGCGCGCAGGTTGAGGGTCACGTTGACGCGCCGCAGCCAGCGATGGCGGGGGCCGTAGTTCGGCTGGTAGACCGAGCGCCCGTGCACGGCGCGCTTGTTGTCGATCCACAGCATGTCGCCGGGCTCCATCACGATGGCGGTGGTATGGGCGTTGAAGCGGTGGATCAGCCAGTCGAAGGCGGCCTGCGCCTCGGTGTCGCCCTCGACGGCCCGCATATAGGCCTCGTCGACCTGGATGAAGGGCCGCTGGCGTGAGCCACTCAGCGCGGGCACAGGCTGGGGCTCGGCGTACATGCGGCGGATGCGCTCGAAGGCGCCGTCGTCAAGCCGCCAGTGCGCGCTGATGTTCTGGTCCGGCAGATGCGAGGTGTCGGGCAGCACCACATAGCGCGGGGCGCTGAGCAGGGCCCATTTGTCGTCAGGGATGTCGAAGTCGTCGATACAGGCCAGGATGGTCTGCGCCTGCTCCTCGTTGCGATAGCAGACGATGGACAGGAAGTCGCAGCGGTGGTCGTGGAAGGCCTCCTCGTTGTGCCAGACCAGGGTCACCTCGCTGCCGCCGCCCAGCTGCTCCTTGCGGTCCTTCTCGATGGGCACGATGTGGCGCAGGAAGCGGCCGTTCTCCTGCGTGCGCCAGCCGAAGATCTCGCCCAGGGCCGCCGTCAGCAGGCACTGGGCGATCTCCTCGCGCAGGCTGGGCGGGTTGCGCCAGCTGGCGTCCCAGTGCGAGGGCGAGGGGCCGATGCGCCCGTCGTCCACCGGCAGGCCGCGGATCAGCACCGCGCCGCAGGGCAGGTGCAGGTATTTGAAGCGGTGCGCCAGCTCGCGCAGAGCGCGTGGCAGCTCCTGGGCGGCCAGCGCGCAGGCGTCCGCGAACTCCGGCGTCTCCACGCTGCCGAAGCTCGCCGCCAGGCGATCGACCAGGGCCTCGACGGCCGCGGCTTCGCGCGGCGTGAGGGCGTGTGTGTGGACCGTGCTCCCTTGCCCGGTTCCAAGGCTCGCTGTGTTCACCAGCAATCTCCCGTGTGGTTGAGTGCAGCGGACTTTAACTACTAGAATGCGAATGATTCGTATTTGCCTTACGCCAAACATGGAGATCCTATGAAGACAGTCCTCGCCCTCATGACGGCCCTGGCCGCACTGCCGGCCGCTGCGCACAACCTGTGGCTGGAGCCCGCGGAGGCGGGCGGTTTGCACCTGCGCTATGGCGAGCCGGAGATCCGCCTGCTCGAGCGCAGCCCTGGCAAGCTCGATGCGCTGGAGCCCCAGCGGGCGCAGGTTCTGGACCGCAATAGCGGCGCGCTGCCCTGGCGCAGGGCCGAGGACGGCTTCGTGCTGCACGGCCCTGGCGCCGAGGCCGACACGGTGGTGGAGGCCCGCGCCTCCGGGGCCCGGTCCCGCTACTACGCGCGGCATGCGGCCTGGCCGCTGAAGGCCGCGCAGCCCGCGATGGCCCTGGACATCGTGCCCACGGCCGAGGCTGGCACCTTCGCCGTCTTCTTCAAGGGCGCACCGCTGACCCAGGGCACGCTGAAGGTGATCGCGCCCAGCCTGTGGCTGCAGGTCCATGACATCGACGAACGCGGCCGGGTGCGCATCCACATGCCCTGGCGCGGCCTCTACGTGCTGGACGTCGACACCCGCGAGCCGTCACCGGGCGGCGCCCCCGACCCTCGCCAGGACGGGGTGGTCCATCGCGCCACGCTCAGCTTCAGCACGCCCGAGGGCCCTGCCTTCGAGCGACCGCAGCCTGCCCAGTTCACCGCCCATTGATCCCAGGTTCCTCATTCCATGAAGACAAAGAAACCAAGCCGCACGCGGCTGCATGCCGCGCTGCTGGCCGCCCTCAGCGCCACCGGCCTCGCGCAGGCGCAGGGCACTGACGAGGGTCAGGTCTTGCTGGAGCCCGTGCTCCTCAGCGGCAAGCGCGTGTCCCTCTACCTGAACCGCGACGTCAACGCGGGCGCCCTGGGCGTGCAGGCACTGCAGGAGCTGCCCTTTTCCATCGGCTCCTACGGCCGCGAGCTGATGGACCACCAGCGCGCCCGCACGCTGCAGGACGTGCTGCGCAACGACCCCGGCGTGCAGCCCGCGTCCCTTGGCGGCGCCTATGACGGCATCGCGGTGCGCGGCTTCTCGGCCAATGCCGTCAACAGCGTGCGGCGCGACGGCCTGCTGACCACCGTCTACGCGGACATCCCGCTGGAGAACATGGAGCGCCTGGACGTTCTGAGGGGGCTGTCCGGCTTTCTCTACGGTGTCGGAGAACCCAGCGGGCTGGTGAACTACGTGCTGAAGCGCCCCACGCGCGAGACCTTCGCCAGCGTCCAGGCCGAGCTGCGCAGCTTCGGCGGTCGCTATCTCCACGCGGACGCGGGCGGCCCCCTGGATGCAGGCCGGACGCTGGGCTGGCGGCTCAATCTCGCCGCCGAGCAGCAGGGCGACTTCCGCCATGCCGGGGACATGTTCCGCCGCATGGCCGGCCTGGCCGTGGACTACCGCCTGACCGGCGCGACCCTGCTGCGCCTGGACGCGGACTTCCAGCACAAGAAGCTGGCGGCCCAGCCGGTGCTGGGCCCGCGCGAGGACGGCCAGGTGCTGCCCGCGGACAGCCTCGATCCGCGGACCCTGCTGGGCCAGCCCTGGGGCCAGTACCGCAGCGACGCCTCCAATCTGGGCCTGCGCCTGGAGCACGCCCTGGACGCGGACTGGCAGCTCATCGCGCAGCTGGCCTACAGCCGCACCCGCCGCGATGCCGCCTTTCCCGATGTGTACGGCGTGAAGCTCGACGGCACCATCAGCAGCGGCGACTACTACTTCTCGCCGGACCAGCGCTTCACCACGGTCAGCGCGCAGGCTTTCCTCAGCGGCCGCCTGCGGGCGGGCGGTCTGCGGCATGCGCTGGTGATGGGCGTGTCGGACAGCCGTCTCAAGTCCTGGGACGGGGGCTGGTTCCCGAATGAGGGGCTCACCGTCGGCAACATCCACGCGCCGCTCTACAGCGCGCCGCCGGACTTCTCAAACCCACCGCCCAAGAACCAGGCCACGACGCGCCAGCCCAGCCTCTTCCTCAGCGACACCCTGACGCTGGACGAGCGCTGGCGCGTGCTCGCCGGCGCGCGCTACATCGGCTACCGCAATGCCTCCCGCAGCGCTGCTGGCGTCCAGCGGGACTACCGCGCCGACGTGGTCGTGCCGTCGCTGGCCCTGGTCTGGCTGCCGGCCCCGCACCTGAGCGTCTACGCCAGCCGGACCGAAGGCCTGGAGCAGGGAGCCTATGCGCCCAATGCCGCGGCCAATCGCGGTGAACGGCTGGACCCGATCCGCAGCCGCCAGCTCGAGGCCGGGATCAAATGGCAGCCCACGGCGGGCTTCGTGGCCAATGCGGCGCTGTTCCATATCGACAAGCCCCTGCAGGCGACGGATCCGGGCGACCAGGTGTTCAAGACGCGTGGACGCCAGCGCCACCAGGGCCTCGAGCTGCAGCTCAACGGCGACCTGGCCTCGGGCCTTTCCGCGGTCGCGGGCCTCAGCTGGCTCGACGCCAGGGTGCTGGGCACCGGTGATGCGCGCGAAGGCAAGCGGCCCGCCCACGTCGCCAGGCTGCAGGGCAGTGCCTGGCTCGATGCCCGCATCCCCGGCGTGCCGGGGCTGAGCCTCAACGCAGGCGCCGTGCACACCGGCAGCCGGGCGCTGGACCAGGCGCAGGCCATCCTGGTGCCGGCCTACACGCGCTGGGACGCCGGCGCGCGCTATGCGACGACGCTGGCGGGCGCCTCCTTCCTGTGGCGGCTGCAGGTGCAGAACCTGGGCAATCGCCGTTTCTGGGAGAACGTCAACTACGGCGGCGTGCTCGCCGGAGCGCCGCGCACCGTGCGCCTGTCGGGCGAATGGAGCTACTGACGCAGGCGAGGTGGCACCGATGAAGCGCTCTCATTGGCTGTGGCTGCACCGCTGGGTCGGCCTGGTGCTGGCCGGCTTCCTGCTGGTGGCCGGCCTCACGGGCAGCCTGCTGGCCTTCTACCGGCCGCTGGACGAGGCCTTCGCGGCCGCGCTGCTGAAGGCGCCGCAGCCCGTGGGAGCGGTGGCACTCGATCCCCTCGTGGTCCGCGAGCGCCTGCTGCGCCGGCATGCCGGCCTGCGCATCGATGCGGTCCCGCTGTCTGTCGAGCCTGGCCGCTCCCTGGCCTTCCGCGTGCAGGCCGCACCCGGCGCCGCTGCGGCCCTGGCCATCGACGAGCTGTACGTCGATCCCTGGACCGGCCGCGAGCTCGGCGGGCGCCTGTGGGGCGATCCGGCGCAGGGCCGGGTCAATGTGATGCCCTTCCTCTACCGCCTCCACTACGCGCTGCTGGCGCCGTCCTGGGGCAGGACCGTGCTGGGGCTGGTGGCGCTGCTGTGGTCACTGGACTGCGTGGTCGGTGCCTACCTCACCCTGCCGCTGCGGATGCCACGCCGAGAAGGGCCGCTGGTGCGGCAGGGACGGGGCTGGTGGGCTCGCTGGCGCCAGGCGTGGTGCGTGCGCCGCGGCGCGGGCTACCGCAGCACGGTGGACCTGCACCGCGCGGGCGGCCTGTGGCTGTGGGCCTTGCTGTTCGTGATCGCGTGGTCGGGGGTGTCCTTCAACCTGGCGCCCGTGTACAGGCCGGTGATGGCGGCCCTGCTTGGCCCCTGGGAGGCCGCGCCCCTGCCGCAGACAGCCGGCCTTGCAGATGGCGTCGAGCCGGACTGGCCCGCCGCGCGAGCCCATGCGCGCGCGCTCATGGCCGCAGCCGCAGGGGCAGAAGGGATTGCGGTGGGACGCGAGGAATCGCTGGCGCTGGACCGGGGCGCGGGCACCTGGCGCTATGTCGTGCACAGCGATCGCGATGTCGGCCCGCAGCGGGGGCAGTCGACGCTTCTCTTCGATGCCGGCAGCGGGGCCCTGCTCGCCGTCCAGTGGCCCACGGGCCAGCAAGCGGCCCGCACGGCCACCACCTGGCTCACCGCGCTGCATACGGGCCGGGTGGGCGGCCTGCCCCTGCGCCTGCTCCTGGCCGCGACGGGGCTGGTCGTGGCGATGCTTTCCGTGACCGGCGCGCTGATCTGGGCCCGCAAGCGCGCGGGGCGGCGATGCCTGCAGCAGACCCGCGCCCTGGGTCGGCCTGAGTCCAGGGCTGCCGGCATGGACTGGTGGGGTGAGGCTGCGAGTGCCAGGCGCCCGGCTGCCGAGCATCGTCGACGCTGACGAGGCACGGCCGGCAAGCCCGCCGAAAGCGGTCCTGGCGCGACGGTGGTCGCAGCGTCTTGGAACTGTCACCCCGCCTTCACGAGCGCTGCCTACAGTGGCGCCGCGCACGACGTCCGAGCCCCACCTCACTCTGTCCTTCAGGAGACCTCCATGTCCCGACCCACGCCTGTCGCGCTTCAGCGCGCGACCCAGGTGCGCTGCCGCCTGAGCGCATCCCGCGGAGCCGCACGATGAGCCGCCGCGACTTCCTCCGCGCCAGCGCCGTGCTGGCCAGCTTCCCGCCCGCCATTGCGAGAGCCCTGGCGATCCCGGCCAACCAGCGCACGCGCAGCCTGCAGGACGTCGAGCACATCGTCGTGCTGACGCAGGAGAACCGCAGCTTCGACCACTACTTCGGCACCCTGGCCGGTGTGCGTGGCTTCGGCGACCCCTTCCCCGCGCCGGCCAAGGACCGCCCGGGCCTGTTCACGCGCAAGAGCGTGTTCGTGCAGCCCACACAGGGCGGCAACCCGGTGCCCGGGCGGCCGGACTGGGGGCAGCGCCGGGCCATCGCGCCTTTCCCGCTGAACACGACGCAGGACTTCGCGCTGATGCGCGTCGCCGGCACGCCGCACGCCTGGCTGGACGCCCAGCTCGCCTGGGACCACGGCCGCATGAACGACTGGTGCAATGCCAAGCAGAACCATTCGCTGGGCTACTTCAGCGAGGCTGACCTGCCGTTCCAGTTCGCGCTGGCCCGCGCCTTCACGCTGTGCGACCACTACCACTGCGCGACCCAGACCGGCACCAACACCAATCGCCTCTTCCT
Source organism: Pelomonas sp. BJYL3 (assembly GCF_027257975.1). Classification (GTDB taxonomy): domain Bacteria; phylum Pseudomonadota; class Gammaproteobacteria; order Burkholderiales; family Burkholderiaceae_C; genus Roseateles_B; species Roseateles_B flavus. The sequence continues at coordinate 337,149 of NZ_JANZKX010000006.1, read as the reverse complement.
CTGGACGGGGCACAACGACCCGCTGGGCGTCGCCGGCGGCCCGAGCACGGACAACAGCCGTGAGTGGTTCAACACCGACCGCAGCACGGACTACCGCTGGACGACCTACCCCGAGCGCCTGCAGGCCGCGGGCATCTCGTGGCAGGTCTACCAGAACATGTCGGACAACTTCACCGACAACCCGCTGGCCGGCTTCCGGCCCTACCGCGATGCCTGGTACGAGCGCCCGGGCTACTCGCAGGCGCTGCGCGAGCGCGGCATCAGCACGAGGGACCTCGACCTGCTCAAGGCCGACGTGATCGCGAACCGCCTGCCGCAGGTCAGCTGGATCGTCGCGACGGCCGAAGGTTCCGAGCATCCGGGGCCCTCCAGCCCGGCCTCGGGCGCCGACTACACGGCCCGCGTGCTGGACGCGCTGACCTCCAACCCGGAGGTCTGGAGCAAGACCGTCCTGTTCATCAACTTCGACGAGAACGACGGCTTCTTTGACCATGTGCCGCCGCCGGCCGTGCCGTCCTATGTCGCCTACGATGCCGACCCCGCCAAGGCGCAGCTGGCCGGCGCATCGACGGTCGACACGACCGGCGAATACCACCATGTGCTCAACGGCGCCGACGCGCGCACACACCACCGCCCCTACGGCCTGGGCCCGCGCGTGCCGATGTACGTGGTCTCGCCCTGGACCAAGGGCGGCTGGGTCAACTCCCAGGTGGCCGATCACAGCTCGGTGCTGCGCTTCATCGCTGCGCGCTTCGGCGTGCAGGAGCCGCTGATCAGCCCGTGGCGGCGTGCCGTCTGCGGCGATCTGCAGTCCTGCTTCGATTTCGCCAACCCCGACGACCAAGGCTTCCTGCAGCTGCTGCCGGCCACGGCCGAGCGCCGCGCCCGTGCGCTGGCGCTGCCGGGCACCAAGGCGCCCGCAACGCCCACCACGCTGGCCGCGCCGGTGCAGCAGGCCGGTGTGCGCCCCGCACGCCCGCTGCCCTATGAGCTGCAGGTGCAGGCGCAGGTGCCGGAGGCTGGGGGTCAGGTCTTGCTCACCTTCGAGAATGCGGGCGAGCAGGGCGCGGTGTTCCATGTCTACGACCGGCTCGCGCTGGACCAGATGCCGCGCCGCTACACCGTCGAAGCCGGCAAGCAGCTTCAGGGCCGCTGGACCACGACCGGAGCCTATGACCTCTGGGTGCTCGGCCCCAACGGTTTCCACCGCCACATCGCCGGCGATGTGCGGCGCCCGGTTGGCAGCGCCTTGCCCGAGCTCGTGTTGCGCAGCGCGCGTGCCAGCGGCGAGCTGCTGATCGAGCTCGTCAACGCGGGCGGCGCGCCCTGCACCTTCGTGCTGCAGGCCAACAAGTACCTGGCGGCCACGCCGCGCGAGATCACCGTCGTGGCGCGCAGCCGCACGAGTCTGCGCATCCCGCTGGCGGCCAGCCAGAACTGGTACGACTTCAGCCTGCGCGTGAAGGGGCTCGGCGGCTGGCTGCGCCGCTTCGCCGGCCACCTCGAGGACGGCAAGCCCTCCATCAGCGACCCGGCGCTGCAAGGCGCCGCCCGGCTCGATCAAGCCACCACCGTGTGAACGGAGCATTCATGAACTCGATCAAGATCTCGGCGCGCCACTGCTTCAGCGCCGCCGCGCTGGCCCTGGCCGCCATGAGCGCCCAGGCCGGCCCCTTGTTTGGCAGCAACCTCATCGTGAACGGCGACGCCGAGACCGACGTGGCCACCAGCTGGCTCGCCTTCGACGGCTACGCCCGCCCGCAAGCCGTCGACTACGGGTCCAACTGGGTCCTGCCGACCCAGCCTGGTCCCGCAAACCGCGGCAAGCGCATGTTCGCGGGCGACGGCGCCCGTACGGCCGGCTACCAGCTGCTGGACCTGGCCGGCACGCTGACCCAGCCCCTGTCCTTCAAGCTCAGCGGCTGGCTGGGCGGCTGGGCTTCGCAGGGCGACAACGCGCTGCTTTACGTGTCCTTCCTTGACGGCAGCGACAGCGAAATCGGCCACGCCGCACTCGGCCCGGTGACCCCGGCGGATCGCGGCAACGCCACCGGCCTGTTCTACCGCGAGGTGAGCAACTGGCTGCCCGTCGGCACCAGCCGGCTGATGTTCTCGTTGTCGATGGAGCGTCTCGGCGGCGGGGACAACGACGGCTATGCCGACAACCTGGCCTTCGTGCTCGATGCGCCGGCGCCCTCGGTGGTGCCGGAGCCGGCGGGCTGGAGCTGGCTCGTGCTGGGTGTGCTGGCCTTGGCGGCCGGCGCACGCCGGCGCCACCCAGGGGCCTGACCCTCGACAGCCTCGCGCTCAGCGGCGGCGGTGACGGCGCCGACCGGGATCAGCCCACGCGGCCGGGCGCGAGGCCATCAGCGGGCCTGCCCAGGACCCGCCGGCTTGCGCAGCCGCTTGCCGCCGCTGGCGTGGCTCATCGCCTGGCTTTCCTGTCGAGGCGGCGCTGCCCGGCTCGGGGTGGAGCCGGCGGTGCCGGCAGCACTTCTGCGGGCTCCTGGTGCGGGCTGCCAACGCGCCGGAACCGGGGGCGCGGGCTGACTGCTGCCGGGTGCACGGGCGGTTCGTCGCAACAGCAAAGGCAGCGAAGCCGGGCCGCGCGCTCGCGCTGCCTGTGTGCGAGAGGGACATGTCTGTTCATGGCTGTCAGTTCAAGGCTCGGACCGGGACGGTCCAGGGGCGCTCCAGGGGGCGGGCGCCGGGAGGCGGGCCGCGCTCAATGCAGGCTGAAGCGGACGGGGTACTCGACCCAGGCCATCAGGCGCTGCTCTCCTCGCCGGGCGGGCAGGTAGGCGCAGGCCGTGGCGACCTGGCGCGCGGCCTCGTCCAGCAGCCGCCATCCGCTGGGATTCAGGACCTGCACTTCCGCTGCGCGGCCGCTTTCATCCACCCTGACGCGAACGACCACCCGGCCTTCGATGCCCCGCTCCCGCAGCAGGGCCGGGTAATGGCGCTCCGCCTGCCGGGCCTGGCAGGCCAGGTGCTCGGGCGGCAGGGCGGCGGGGGCCAGGGTCTGTGGCGCCGGGTCCTGAGGCACGGGGGTGGGGGCAGGCTCCTGCGCCGAGACCTCGCGCATGCCGAGGCGCTCGGGCGAGGGGGCATCCAGGGCCGCTGGCGAAGGGGAAGGCGAGGGCGCAACGCCGGGCAGCGGCTCCGGCGGCGCGATGAGCAGGGGCGTCGGCGGCTGCAGGGCCAGGGCCCTGGCCACTGTCGGTGGCCAGGGCCACTTCTCACCCCTGGCCGCCGTCCCCTGCGGAGCAGACAGGCGCAGGGCCAGGGCGGGCCGGTCCGGAGTCAGGCCCTGGATGACCCGTGGCCGTGCTGCGCCTGACCAGGCCGCGAGCAGAAGCCCTCCGTGCAGCAGCACGGCGAAGGAGGCGGCCCAGCGGTTCATGCACACCTCGGCAGCGGCCCTAAGCCGGCCTGCTGAAGCCTTGCTGGGCGAGGCAGCTCAGCGGCGTGTGTGCGGCCGTGGGCTGGCAGCTTCCCGGCACGATCGTGGGGCGTGGGGCGGAGGGACATGGCCGGCGCGGTCCTGGCCTCAGAAATCAGCGCGCAGCGACAGCTGCAGCTGCCGGCCTGGCGCCGTGTAGGCATCCAGCACGGGGCTGTTGGCGGCCAGGCCCCGCACATCGCTCCAGCGCCAGTACTTCCTGTCGCCCAGGTTGGTGATGAGGGCCGCGGCGCGCAGGGTCGGGTGGATGCGGTAGCTCAGGCCCACGTCGATCACGTCATAGGCGGGCGGCAGGAAGTGGCTGGCACTGCTTGAGCGGCTGGCCTTCTTGGCGGCCACATGCTGCCAGGCCGCCTGCAGAGCCCAGTCGCCATGCTCCCAGCGCAGGGCCGTGCTCAGGCGTGTGGGCTGGACCGTGTCCAGCGGGGTGTCGACGCCGGCGCGGGTGCTGTCGCCGCGGGTGTCGGCCAGGGCGGTGCTCAGGGACAGGCCGGCCAGGGGCTGCCAGATCAGACGCAACTCCATGCCGCGGATACGGGCCTGGCTGAGGTTGATGTACTGGAACACCAGCGGGTCTGCCGGCGTGCCGCTGCCCTGGACCACGTTCTGGCTGATGAAGTCTCGGTAGCGGTTCTGGTAGAGGCTCAGCTGCCAACGCAGGTGCTCGTCCAGCGTGCCGCGCAGGCCCAGCTCCAGGCTGTTCGCATGCTCCGGCCTGAGCGCCGGATTGCCGATGCTGCGGTAGCCCTGCGCCGGGTTGGCGAAGCCGTTGTTGACCTGGTCGGGCGTCGGAGCGCGGAAGCCCTGGGACCACTGCATGTAGGGCTGGAATGCTGGCAACGGGCGCCAGACCAGGCCCAGTCGGGGCGTCACGGCCTGGTCCGACAGGGAGACCACGGTCCCGCCGGTGTAGCCCTCTGCGGAGGGCTTGAGCGAGTAGCGGTCCAGGCGCAGGCCGGGGATGACGCTGAAGTCGCCGAACTCGAGTTCATCCTGGAGGTAGGCGCCGGCCAGCTGGTAGCGGGTGTCGGGGAAGGGCTTGTTGGGAAAGGTCTCGCCAGCGGGCGGCACCGTGCCATCCCGCAGGGCGGTGACGTGGTTGCGGCTCAACTCCAGGCCGTAGTTCAGCCGCTGCCCGGGCAGCTGCGTCTGGGCCTGGGTGGCCAAGCCCTGGACATGCTCCTTGTAGAAGCCGTCGCGGCTGCGGTCCGGCGCCGTGTAGCGGTCTTCCGCGGAGTGCTGGCGGGTCTTGCTGTCCTGCACATAGACCTGGGTGCGCAGCAGCTGCAGCCAGGCTGCATTCAGGTCTTCATAGCGGTGTTCCAGCGACAACCGGCGGCGGTCCAGCCGGTCCCGCGCCTGCAGGCCGATGACGGCCGTCGCGGGCGTACTGGCGTCGATGACCGCGACATGGGCACTGAGGACCTCCGTGTCCGTGTCCCGCTGGCGGGCTTCCAGCGTGGCCTGCAGCGCATGCCGGCTGTCGAGGCGCAGACCCAGCTTGCCCAGCAGGCTGTGCGAGCGGATGTCCGTCGGGTTCGGAGTGGTGCGGTTCACGTTGGCCACCTCGCTGCGCCCCATGTTCTCCACCGCATGACCGCGGCGCACCACCGCGGCCAGCAGGCCCTGCCATGGGCCGGACGAAGCGGCGAAGCCTGCGCTGAGCTTGGTGGAGCGGTCCATGGAGTAGGCGCCCAGCGCGGCAAAGCCGGCCTGCCGCCGCCCGCGGGTCAGCAGATCCTCGGGGGACAGCGTGCGCAGGACCAGCGCGCCACCCAGGCCGTCGCTGCCGAACTGCGTGGACGCCGGCCCACGCAGCACTTCGGCGCCGGCCAGCAGTTCGGTGTCGATGTAGTCGGCGCGTCCGCTGGCGAAGGCGCCGAAACTGAAGCTCTGGGGCAGGCGAATCCCGTCCAGGCTCATCAGGACCTGGTTGCCTTCCAGGCCGCGGATGTTGATGCCTTCATTACCCGCGCGCCCGGTCGAGGCGCCCGCGGCGGTGAAGCGCCCGGTGGTGGCCCGCACGGTGATGTCCACTTCCGGGTCCAGCAAGTCCTTGAGGTCCCGGGCGTCGCGCTGCTGCAGCCGCTGGCTGCCGTAGACGGTGACGGTGTTGGGCACCGCTTCGACGCTGCGCTCGGTGCGTGTGGCGCTGACGGTCACCTCGGCAAGCTTGCGGGGTTCGGCGGTAGGGGTGGAGGAGGGCGTCTCAGCGGTGCTGGGAGCGGTGGCGAGCGCGGCCAGGGCGCCGAGCGCCAGCGCGACCGGGGTCTTGCGCAGCATGGAAGTGTCCTTGGGGATGGAGCACGGGCTGGCGACGCAGGCTGGCTGGTGCGAATGAATCAGTACAGGGGGTGTCCGGAAGGCCCGGAACGCGGGAGCGAGCCCGGCGGTGTGCGCGCGGCTCAGCGGCGGGAAGCCGGTCGAGGGGCTCGTGAGGAGGCGGGCAATGGCTCCGCCCCGTGCGTCAGTTCAGGGCGACACAAAGCTGGTCTTGCCCGCCTTCTGCTCGTCCTCGGCGATCTTCACGTCGAGTTCGTCGACCACGCCGTCCTGGTTGCGGTCGTGCAGTTTGAACATGTGCCGGCCGGTGGCCTGGAATTCCTCCAGGCTGATGCTGCCGTTCCTGTCGGTGTCCAGCACGCCGAAGCGGACCTTGGCCTGGCGCATCTGGCGCTGCAGTTCCTCGCGGCGCTTCTCCGGATCGGCGATCTTGCCGACGCGCAGCATCAGCCGGCCCTCGAACTCACCCAGGTACTCGGCCTCGTTCACCAGGCCATCAGCATTGAAGTCGATGCGGACGAATTCGAGCTGCCGGCCGAGGCGAAACTCCTCAAGCAGCACCTTGCCGTCGCCGTTGAGGTCCTGCTCGCTGATGAAGGTGCTCGTGGAATGGGAGGCGGCCAGGGCCGGCAGCGCCAGGAAGGCCAGCAGAAGGGGAGACAGGGGAGGTTTCATGGGAGCACGACTCATGGCTGGGCTTGGACTTCGATGGTGAGCGTGGCCGTGCTGCTCAACCACAGCGTGGGCTTGTCGGGAGAGGGGCGGCGCACACGGACCTGCAGCAGGTAGAGGCCGGCGGTCTGCGGCTTGAAGCTCACTTCGCCGGCTGCGTTGGTGCTGAAGTGCTGCTCGGCCTGCTTCTGGCCGTCATAGCTTTGACCGTCGGCGATCAGGGTCAGGGTCTCGCCGGCCAGGGGCTTGCGGTTCTCCCGCACCCGCACGGTGATGGCTTCTCCCGCGTAGAGGTCGTAGGGCCGGGTGACCGGGTAGATCTCCAGGCCGTCGGTGTCGAAGTCCACAGCGCTGGGGCGGCCCCGGCTGACGTAGACATCGGCGCGCGTCAGGCTCTGTACCTCGATCGGTGTGTCATCCGGCTGCGGGTCTTCCTGCTGTTCGGTGAAGTGCACCTGGCCCTTGCGCAGCAGCGCCTTGGCCAGCCGGCCCTTTCTGACACCCGAGGACACCAGGTAGGTGCCGCTGGCAGCCAGGGGCACTTCGAGATAGCTGGCGTCCTTCAGAACGGCAGCGGGCACCAGCGGCTGCCGGCGTCCGTCGGGGCCGATCACATGGAAGCTGTCGGACTTCATCACCACGTCGGGGCGCAGCTCGCCTTCGGCGAAGGAGGCTTCGACGGTGACATGCTTGCGCTGCTCTTCGGCATGGAAGGTGTTGGGCTTGAGGTAGGGCGAATGGGCCTGGGCGGCACTGCCAAGCAGCAGCGGGGTCAGCCAGAGGCCCAGGGCTTTCAGCCGGATGAGGGACATGGTGTAGGAGACGGCAAGAGATGGGGTGATGTGCTGCTCGATTGAGTCTGGCTTGTTGCAACTATAAATGAGAACGATTTGTATTTGCAAGAATGCATCGCCTGAATCCTTGGCGATGGATCGCGGGGCCTGGCTGCGAGAGCTATTGCCCGGCTGTTCGACCGCTTGCCGCTGCTGAACGCCATCGACTCTGAGAAAATGACGGGCCACGCCCTGCCCGGTGCGGACTTGGGCAAGGGTCTTGTCTCCTGCGGCCAAGGCCGATGCCGTGGCTGTGCAAGGAAGCTGCGCACCGTCACACCCGGGGTGCTCGACAACGCAGAAATCCGCCGAAGTCCCAAGAGTCCAGCACGATGCCTATCCAAGAAGATCAACAACTGAAGCGCGAAATCTCGCCGTGGCGCCTGAGCGTTGCGCCCATGCTGGACTGGACGGCAGGGCCTTATTTCATGCGGGTTTGCGGGGTGTCGTAGCAATTCCGTAGCACTGACAAAACGCTGAAAGCCCAATGCAAAGCGGCCTGGATCGTGAGATCACAGGCCGCTTTTCTTCGTGCAGATTCGTGCAACTAGTCCGAGAACGTCGCCAAGTGTGGCATGGCGCTGATCGCGTCCTGGCGCTGCCCGTCCAGCCAGCTCGCCACGTCCGAGACATTGCAGAGGTAGTCACCTCCATCCTTCCAGAAGGGCACGGGGTTCCGCTTGGCGTAGATCTCGTTCTGGATGGTCCTAGGGCTCTTGTGACGCAGCTTGGCAAACTCGGCGTGCGTCATGGTCGGGCGACCGTCGGTCAGGAGAAGCAGCGCGAACTGAGTGCGCATAGTCTGTCAATCTTTCACAGCTTGGCCGGCTTCAAGATCCGGCCCGTTTTGGCGGTGTCGGCCGGGTGGCCAAGTCCCGCAATGGTTCCCGAGGCAGCGGCGCGCTGTCTCGGATCGTCAGAGGCCCGCATCGCTTCGATACGGGCGCTGGCTCGTCTTGAGGCCTGCGCGGCTTGGCGGCCCCGTGGCGACAGCGCCTGAGCCACCAGGGCGCTCTTGTAGTTGGGATCGAAGGGATTCATCTGGTACCGCTCAGGCCTTAGCCAGCCAATCGATGCCGTGTCACGCCGGTGATGCCGGCCGGCAGCTTCGGCTTGTCACCCTCCGGGACGATGAAGCCGCTTTCTCCGCTGCCCACGGTGCGCAGGTAGTCGACCTCCACCTTGGCTGTGTCGACGATGGTCTTGGCCACGTCATTGGCCGCGCGGGCCCGGTCAATGTCGATGGTCCCATCCTTCACACCAGCGAGGATGTCGAACAGCGTCGCGCGCAGGTCGGTGATGCTCTTGTTGCTCATGGTCATTTTTCCTTGGAGCGCTTGTTGATCTGCCTCGTGATCGCGCCGCGCAGCTGCACGACAGCTGCGACCTCGGGGCCGTATTGGTGGAAGGTGTGGCGCAGCATGTGCGCACGTCGGCTGATGCACTCCAGCTTGTCAGCCGTGATCAGCTCGGGGTCAGTCGTTGCCATGCCTGGCTTGAAGCGGATCAGGTGCCCGGCGGGAATGGGGCCGTGGGCTGCCTCCCAGACCAGGCGATACACAGGCTGCCAGCGTCGAGCCGGATAGATGGAGGGGTCGTCGGTGACCTTGCGCTCTACGTGGCCGTCTGCATTGATGCGATGGCTGCCGATTGGCAAGTAGTTGCGGGCTTCGGATGCCGGGCGGCCGGCCTTGAACTGCGTCGAGCCCATGTTGCCCGGGGCATAGCCCGGTCGGCGCAGCCCCTTGTTCGCGGGGACAGCGCCTGGCACGAAGCGCGTCCGCTCGCCTCCATGGCCAGGCGACATGGCGCGCTCCCGGGCCGTGCTTGCGATGAACTCGGGGCTCTTGCGAAGCCCCATCTGTCGGGCCTTGTGCTGTACTGCACTGAGCGTCTTTCCGCAGGCCTTCGCCAGGTCGGCGGTCAGGCTGTCTGCAAAGTTTCGGCGCAGCAGCTCGAGGTCGACTTCCGACCAGACAGCTTTCGGCGCGCGGATGTGGCGGCTCTTGGTCATGATCAGACGATCCCCATGGGCATGGCGGCCCACCCTTGCACGGGCTCGCCCACCACGCCGCCGCTTTCGCACCAGCGCCAGTCCTTGCCATCGAAGAAGCCCGAGTCCACGCCGGCGTGCTCGGTGCTGATGAGCACGGTCAGGCAGGCGTCTGGCATCGCGTCCAGCGGCAGCTCGTGCCAGGTGATGGTCTCGGCCCTCATACGCGCTGCTCCAGCGGCGCCGTGGCCCTGTAGATCTCCGCGCCGGCCACGTCGGCCATGCGCACGCTGCCGGTCCTGATGCTGTCGGCCAGGCTGTCTGCGCCTGCTTGGACCGCCAAGCCAATAGTGGGGTGCGCCATCAGCAGCCGGTTGGCCTCCAGGGCTGCGTCCCAGACCGGCTCGGCCAGCGAGGAACGCCAGGTGCAGCCCTCGGTGGCGATCTGCACAAGGTTGCGCAGGACCATATGCTGGCGCTTGGCCACATCGTTGCCAGGCATGAGGTTGGCGGCGATCTCGGCGCCCATGCCGATGATCCATGCCAGATGGCTGACCAGTCCAGTGGCCTGCTCGCCGTCGCCGGTCATGAACAGCTCGATGCCAACGGTACGCAGGTGGCTTCGCATGCGCGCGGCAGCCATAGCGATGGCCACCGGGTTGGCGTGGGGGTTGGCGCGGCTGGCTTGCTGGCGCCGCTTGGTCTTTCGCATGGCTTGTTCTCCCTTCAGGATCAGTCGTCAAGGTCGGCCGCAGCTGCGCGCTTGCGGTCTGCGGCCGGCGTGTTGGGGTTGCCGTAGGGGCGCCACGGCGGCCGCGGCGTCGGTGTGGGGATGGGCCGGGCAGTGCCTGCGAAAGCACCGCGAGCGCGCAGCGCGGCCTCAATCCGCAACACGCGGGACACCAGTGGGTGCTGCATGGCCTGGCTGAAGTCCGCCGGCCAGTGCGTGCGGGTGTGGCGCAGCTGCTCCCAGGTCTCGCGCAGCTGCTCGACGCTCAGCTCGACGCGGCACAGCGGGGCCGTCATTGCCAGGACTCCATGGCCAGGTGCTTGGCGTCCGGACCGCATGCGCCGTCAGGCGCACGCACCTGGTCAACGGGCAGCGGCCGGCCGGCCTGCAGGGCGTCAGGACAGCCGCACAGGGGCGTGCTGGCAGCTTCGACGTGCAGGCACAGATCACAGGCCCGATAGGGTGCGATGCGCATCCACAGCGGCGTGGCGTTCATTGGCCAGTCCTTTGACCGAGCACAGCCCGCAGATAGCGAGCCGTGCGGATCAGTGCAACACCCAGCGCCATGCCGAAGTCCTCGGCCTCGCGATCGGCGGCTGCCTTGGCCAGGCGCTGGCGCTCCAGCTGGAAGGTCGCCCGGATGTCGGTCGACGCGGAGGGGGTGTAGGGCTTGTTCAAGATCGGCTTGCGCATGGCTGCCCTCAGGTCGCGGGGCGGACGCTGACGCGACGCGCGTCCTCGCCCAGCAGGTTGAGGACGATGCACACGGCGTCGCAGCTGTGGCGTGCGACCAGGAGCAGGCTGCCGCTCTGGCCGTTGGCCAGGGCATAGCGCGCGCGGAAGCGGCGCATGCGGGGTTTGAGTCGGTTTTGCATGGGGGCTCCCTTCAGGCCTTGGCGGACTTGGACTTGTTGCGCTCGAACACCCAGCACCAGACGGCCGTCGACCGGACTTCCTTCTGGTTCTCCAGCTGCACGCGGATGCCGCTGTTGACGTTGCGCACGTCAACGAAGCGATGGCGCCGGCTGGTGCGCAGGACCTTCTTCAGGTCGCCGATGGACGGCACCTGCTGATTGCGCTCGCGAGCTACCTGGATGAAGTGGTTCAAGTTCACGGCGATCTCGTCGTCGGGCTTGCGCGAGTGGTTCAGCGGTGTGGACATATGGCCGTCCAGGTAGTCGAAGACTTCCCAGAACTCGGCCACCATCGGGTGATCGCTGTTGATCGCCTGCTGGCGCTCGACGGCCATCTGGACGATCTGGCCTTGCAGGGCGGTGTGCTGCTCATCGCTGAGCGGCGCGACCAGGCGCAGTGCATCGGCAAGCGCGAGCAGCTGGGCGTGGTTCTTGGCTACGCGGGTGCTCTTCACCAGCGGATGGCGCTGCAGCTCGGCCTCGTGGAGCGGTGTCTGCTTGGCCAGCACGTCCAGGATTTGGGCCTCGCGCTGCGCCGCGCGCAGGATGAAACCGCTGACTTCCTCCACCGGCGTGTTCTCCAACTTGACGGCCGCCTCGCGGGTCTTGGGCGTTTGAGCCGAGCGGTCGAACGTCAGATGCACGATCCGCTGCAGGATGGCGTCGGAGGCACTAACTTCGTTGTTCTGACTGATGACAATGGCGCCGCGGAAGGGGGGCTCGTAGGTCTCATTGCCGCCGGTGGCCATGCCCCGGGCGCGCACGCTGCGGCCGTTGAAGGCGGTCTTCAGCTCGTCCCAGTCGAAGGACTTGACGTGAGGCCCCTTGTCGTTACCCACGCGCTCGCGGTCGCTCTCGATCAGCACCACGGGCAGGTTGGACACTTGGGCGAAGTTCCGGGCGCGTGCGGCCAGGCTGGACTTGCTGGGATCGAAGCCCTCGTAGTCACGGCGGCCGCACAGCTTCCACAGGAACTCGATCAGCGTCGACTTGCCGGCGCCGGCCTCGCCGACGATCTCCAGGAAGGGGAACGACTTCTGCGTAGCGCGGATCTGCTCGGCGAAGAGCGAACCCAGCCAGAAGGTCAGCGCGGCCAGTCCCTTGGCGCCGAAGCAGGTCCACAGCAGGCCCAGCCAGTCCGCGCTGTACTCGTCCAGGTCGCGGTTGATGGTCAGCTGCACCGACTGGTTCAGCGACTTGAGCGACAGCTTGCCCAGGTCGAAGTAGTCCTCGGCGTTGATCTCCTCCAGGCGACCGTCCTTCACGGCCGTGTCGCCCAGCACGTAGGCGCCGTGCTCGCGGGAGTAACCGATGAAGTCGACCGTCTCGACCCGCTGGATGTTGTAGAGCTGGCGCTCCATCATGCGTTCCAGCATCTGGCTGGTGCCGGTGAATACGGCGCCGGGCGCCAGGTGCAGCAGGCGCTTCTTGAACTCCGCGGCTGCGCTCAGGTGCGAGCTGGTGAAGGTGTTCTTCACCGGTGGGCTGTCGTGCGGGAACTCGACGCGGAAGTAGTACCAGCTCTCGTCGGTCAGGGCGTTGCGCTGGTAGTACAGGGGCGACGGCAGGCAGTTGGCAATGGGGCGGATCGAGTGCGACTTCTTGAGCGCCTCTTCTCGGATCTCGTCCTCGCTGTACTTGCCGTCGTTGCCATCCTCCAGGGCGCGCATGGCCCGGTCGAAGGCGTCAAGGTCCAGCTTGAACCAGAACAGGCGCTTGCGGAAGGCCACGTCGAACTCGGTCTTCTGGCCGCCCGAGTGGCGATAGATCAACAGCGCCTTTTCGGCTGCCGATTCGGCGATCAGCATGGCGCCCTGGTGCCGGTACTCCTTGAAGTCCTCTGGATTCAGGCGGTCGCGCTGATGGAGGTCGTTCCAGTCGATCTTGGAACGGCCGGTCTGTGGGATCTGGGCTGCCTCGCAAACCCACCCGTCCTTCTTGGCCTTCTCGACCCACCGCAGGGTGTAGTCGCGGCCGGCCTTGTCCGAGTCCAGCGCCCAGACCAGGCGCACCACATGGCTGCCGCCCATGAGCGCCTGGCGCAGCTCGGCCAGGGCCTGCTCGGGATAGTTGTTGCAGCTCAGCAGCGCCACGGCCGTGATGTCGTGGTGTGCCAGGGCGATGGCGTCGAAGATGCCCTCGACCAGCCACAGCTCCGTGACCTCGGGGGCCTTGAAGGTTGGCGGGCACCACCAGGTGCCGTGGTAGGTCATGCCGTACTTGAAGACGGCCTTCTTCTTGCCGAAGCGGCCCGGGCGGTCGATCAGCCGCTCCCAGAAGCCTGAGCCCACGTCGAAGCGCACGGTGGCGCTGCCGGCGCCCTTGCCGCTGTCGGCCAGGCTGTCGAAGTGGCTCTCCTGCCGGTACCAGCCCTGGATTCGTGACAGGTCAAAGCCGCGGGCAAGCTGCAAGTACAGGTCAGCCGCGGCGTTCGGGTTCTGTTGGATCTGCGGCGCCGCGCGCTTGCTCCAGTCCTCAAAGAGGAAGGGGTACAGGTCCTTGACGTGGGCCTCGTACCCGCAGTTGTTCAAGCGACCACAGCGCACCACCCAGGGCTTCTCTTCGTTGGTGTACAGCTCGCGCTTGCGGCAGCTCGGGCATTCGCCCTTGCGCAGCCAGCCTTGCTTGGACTTGAAGCCGAATTCCCCCAGCTCGCGCAGGATGTCACGGTGCAGATCTGCGTCGTTCACGCGGCGGCCTTGTCGAGATAGACGGTCATGTGGACCTTCAAGCGGCCCTTCTTGAGGTCGACGATGGCGAAGGTGTCGTAGTCCGTACGCGAGCACTCGACGAAGCCCAGTTCGACGAAGGCCTGCAGCAGCAGTTGCGACGTCCTAGTGCTCGTCGTGAAGATCGAGACCTTTCGGCCGTGGCTGAGCCAGCGCAGCTGATCGACATGGATCGGGAAGCCGCGCTCGGCCAGCGCAGGCAGAAACTCCTGGAGCAGATCCAGGCTGTGTCGCATGGAGAGCAGCTCGGCCTTGCGGTCGTTGAACTGCTTCAGCGCGAACTGTGTCGCGGCGTCGTAGAGCGACTGAGGCGGCTGGGTCTTGCTCATGTCGCGGTCCTTTCAGGGTGAGCGCTGCCCGCGATGCCTCCGTACAGGCATCGCTGGCGCAAAGTGAGGGGATCAAGGCGGCAGGTCAGGCCTGCCGATGGGACTGCCCGTCAGGGGCCGTGGGCCGCTGTCTCGAAGAGATCGAGGTTCTGGGCCGGTGCATCAGGATCACGGCCAGGGGCCACCGGCGCCAGGTCCAGCTGCGTGGCCAGCAGCCGGCGCTGCACATGAGCGCTCATGGGGATCGTGACGGCCGGGTTGGGGGTGGCAGAGGGCGACAACGTGCGCATCACTTCCAGGCTGGCAACGTAGGTGTGCCCGCAGTGCGCGTTGGTGCACTGGTAGGTCACCTCGCGCGTGACGACGGACATTTCGCGGCTCTTCACCGCTCGAGCGCGGGACTGGCAGTGCGGGCACTTGATGGTCACTCTCATGGGCGCATTGATGCTTCTTGGTCTCCAAATGATAAGCATGCTTATCGTCTAGGTCAACGTGCTAACGTCAATGGGCGCAAAAAAGCCCGCGCAGTGGCGGGCTTGTCTTATGAGCCTGACGCTCAGTTCGTGGGGAACGGGCCCGGAACGGGCGCCGATGTCTCGGCAGCGAAGAGGCTCCGCGGCTGCGGCGGCTCCTGCGGCGTTGTGAGCTGGTTCGACTCGCCGCCAGAAACGGCGTTGATCTCGTCAACATTGAGCTCGAACGGCTTAGATCCTTGCTTCTCCATCACTCAATCCTCAATCCTGTAAACCTGGGGAGTTAGATGATACCCAGTCGAAGTGCGCGCAGCGATGCTGCTTGTACGGACGAGCATCCGAGTGTGAGGCTGGCCATGGCAGCGATCTCTCCTGTGACCGACTCGGCCAAAGAGAGGTGGTGCGCGACGCGCTCAAGCGGCTGGCCTGCAGCTACCCGCCTGAGCAGTTCGAGCTCTACAGGTGTCAGATCCTGGATGCGATCAACGTCGTCCATTTGCAGTAGCAGATCCGAGGCCGCTGCTGTAGCACTGGCTGCGAACTGCACGAAGTCATGCAGGATTGCGTGGTGACCGTGGACCGGCAAGTCCTGATCACTGTGCAGCGATACCTGGAGCATCCGCCCCCTAGGTAGGTGCACGCCCACGCTGACCCCGGAAGCAAGACCCAGGGAACTGCAGACGTCGTAGAGGTCGGCGACACCTGCAACGTCATGGTACGTCCGGCGCCCCCACACTACGGGCGTTCCAAGTCGTTTGCAGTGCTGCATCACCGGGCACCGAGCTCCAAGAGATGGATCAAGTGATTGCCATTCGCTGGAGCTGGGGATGTTGTCGATGTATGCGAATTCCCGCGGCCGATCGGCATGCTCGATGATTGCTGTTGCATCCGCAGTCCCAAAGCCAGCAGCGTGTGCGTAGCTCACCAAAGCAGCTAGGAAGGAGTCGGTGGAGGAGGCTTCCAGAATGGAGGCGCGCGCGGATCTGAGGCTTGGCATGGGGCTTGAGGCTTTCGGATGGCAGATTCTCAGCACATAAGCACTCTTATGCAACCTGCAAGCAATTACGGCTTGCCTGATAGTCTCATTTATTGAACAGTCAGTGACTCATGCTGACCTTTGAAAACACCAACAAGCGCGATGACGCGCTCGAAGCCAGGGAGGCTTCTCGGCGATTCTGGCTTCCAGCGCCTTTCCGCTGGGATGGCCAGCATCGCCTGCGCTGGGTGCACGGGGAGACTCTCAGAGGCGCCGACGTCATTTCTCCGCTGGGAAACTGCGTCGCTGGATGCACGACGTGGTATGCGATGAACAGCGCCCATGCGGTGCACCTAACGTGGGACTGGGTGGCCTCTGGCACGCATCAACTGGCTATCGAGATGGCGGACCCTCTTGCCGTGCGCTCCAACCTGAGACTGCTTGGAGAGGACGGGCCGTTGGACCGTATCCGCGCGCAAATTGTCCTAAGCCGGATGGCGGTCTCGATATCGTGGGAGCGGGTGGTCTCCGCAGTGTTGGGCCTGTAGGCCGCCCAGCTTGAGAAATGAGAAAGGCACCCGTCTGGGTGCCTTTCTCATTTCAGGGCTTGCCGGGTGGAGGAGGGCTGTCTGTCGCAGACGGTCCTTCGGCAGAAAACTGGGCGTCTACCGCATTCACAAAGCGACGGAACTGGTCTCCTTGGGTGACTGCGTCAACGCCCGCAGCGATCTGCAAGGCCATGCCTCGCCAAGCTGGCGCCGTTGGTGGCATCGAACCAGTGGCGCCGATAGCTAGCGCGCCTTCCACCATGGCTTCGATTCGATCCTTCAGCCCTTCGTCCAGGGCATGCCACACAGCTGGAGTGATCCGCTTGAAGGGCCAAGAGCTGTTCGGTGTTCGCGGCTCACCTATGCCACGCGCAATCCACAGGGCGTTGAACCCACTCTTGTCTGCGATTCCGACCGCCGCCTCAAGCTTGGTGATGTTCTTGATGATCTTCGAGCCATGCCCCAGCCATTGAGAGACAACGGACGACGTCTCGCCGGACGCGGCCTTCAGGTCGGCCCGTCCCCAATTGCATTCGGACATCAGGAACTCGAGGCGTTCTTTTAGATCCATACCCCGTAATTTAGCGCGCTTATGAGTTAGCGTGATTGTCAAAAATGATGAGCGTGCTAATATGCCTGCATGTTGAAAGCCGATGCCATCCGCCTTTTGGGGGGAACTGTTACCGCAGCAGCGCGAGCGATGGATATCTCGCAATCCGCTGTGTCGCAGTGGCCAGATGAGCTCAAGAAGTGCCACATCGTCAAGGTCCAGGCGGCCTTGTTTCGACGACTGACGGAATGCAGTTCCGTGCAGCAATCGCCAGAGAGCACTCGGCGTCAAAAGTGAACGCAAGAGGGGGCCGGGCCGGGAGGCCGCAGGCAACCTAATCGGAGGGCGAGGCAACGTCCTCAACTGTTCCCCCGCCGCTGCTGCTGTCGGCCGTCTCCAGCTCGATGCGCGTCGTGAGGCCGCCATCGCTGACCGTGTGCGCAGTCTTCACGGTCAGCCAGGCGATAGCGTTGATGCTGGGCTTGAAGCCTGAGACGCTCACCGGCGTTTGTGGGACCAGCTCGGGCCGACCCAGGGCCAGCGTCAGCTCCAAGGTGGCCGCACCGCGCTGGAGGCGTTGCCATTCGGCCTTGGCGGCGGCCAGTGCATCTGCCTCGCTGCCGTAGGTGTCACGCAGGCGCTTTGCGTTGCCGCTGATCCCGACCAGCACGCTGCGGCGCTTGGCTCTCTTTGGGTCGTGCCAGTACGCCCGCACGCCGCTGTAGGCCTCCCGGTCAGCCGTGTGGAAACGATGCATGTCGCCGTCGGCACGGCTGACCGATGCCGAGGGCATGGCCTGACCCTTGCTGCTGCGCGTGCCGTTGATCGGCAGGAACAGCAGGTGCCCCTTCTTCACGGTCGCCACGGCGTCGTAGCGCTTGGCCAGGCGCGAGACGAAGTTCAGGTCGCTCTCGTGCGTCTGGTCGACGTGATCGACCGCCACTGCCGCCAGCTTCTGGTCGACCCGCGGTGCCAGGCCATGCTTGCCTGCGATCTCGCCCACGATGTCGCCGATGGTGCGCTGATGCCAGCTCTTCTCAGCGCGGACCTTCAACGTGTCCACCATGTCGGCGCTGCGTGCCTTGATGTGCAGCTGGTCCGGTGAGCCGCTGTGCTCGATCTCGTCGACCGTGAAGCTGCCCTTGTCGACCAGCGCCTGGCCGACCCAGCCGAGCTGCAGGGTGATCAGCGCGTCCTTGGGCGGCAGCGCGAGCTGGCCGTCTGCGTCGTTGAGCACCAGGTCGAGCTGGTCGGCCTCACCGCCGCGGCACTCGCTCAGCGTCAGGCTGATGAGCCGCGGGTCGACCTTGCGTGTGATGTCGCGCCCATCGACCGTGATCCGGTAGTCGACCTGAGGGTGGCTGCCCGGCGTCATAGCGAGTCGCTGCCGATGGCGTCAGTGCGCTGCTCATCGACGCGGGCCAGCTGCAGCTGGAACTCGATGCGCCGCGCCGCGCCGTTGTCCATCAGCACGTTGCGGGTCTCGTGCAGGGACTCGATCACGAAGGCGCCCAGCACTTCACCTGTGCCCGTCACAAGCGGCCAGGACAGGCCGGCGTCGGCCATCTCGCGCAGCTTGCCCAGGCTCACCACGTCGCCCATGAACTCGGGCGCGAGCACTCCCGACAGCGTGATGGTGTCGTCGCCCGGGCCGACGTACTGGCGTGCGGGTCTGGTGCCCACCCGGCTGTTGCTGGGGTGACGCCAGGCAGTCTGGCGTTGCAGCTCCTGGTAGGCCAGCGTCGGCAGGCTGAAAACGAATTGACCGTAGCCCATCATCATGGCGCGGGCTCCCTTCAGCTGATGTCGCCGAGCGTCGATAGCCGGGCCGAACGCTTGGCCCGCTCGCGGCGGTCCAGCTCGGCGGCAACGGCGCGGGCGATGGCCTGCGGGTCAGACCCCGGGGCCGGGTTGATGGTGATCGAGATCTGCGTGGCTCCTGCAGGCGACGCCGCGGTTGCCGGTGAGGCAACGGGCGGACGGCGGTCGAAGGGCACCAGGCCGGGATCGAACGGACCGGTGTTGTCCAGGTCGCCCGAGCCCGCCATGGCGACAGCCGGCATGGCGATGCTCGCAGCCGCGGCCAGGTCGAGCACGGCCCTGCGCACGCCCTCGCTGCGGCTCATGACGCCGGCGGCTGCGCCGTTGGAGATCTCGGCACCTGCGTTCATGAAGACCCGGCTGGGACTGCGGATGCCCAGCTTGTCCTTGAACCAGCCGATGGCCCCTTCTGCCGCGCCACTGATGGCGTCGCGGACCCTGGCCAGGCCCCCCGTGATGCCGCCGACCAGGCCCTGCATGAGGTTGGCACCGAACTCGGTGAAGCGCTGGGGCAGGTCGATGCCAAACCAGCGCATCACGCTGGCGAAGACCTGGTAGAAGAGGCCGACCGGCGACCAGTTCAGGATCAGGGCTGCGATGCTGCTGATGCCGCCTTGGAAGGCTGCGCTGGCCTCGCCCCAGAAGGAGCCCACCAGGTTGGCGATGCCACCCACCAGCTGCCCCAGCGCCATGATCGGCGCGAGCAGGAGCTGAGCGAGCGAGCCCAGGAACTGGCCGAACGCGCGACCGCTGGCAGTGGCTGCCTGCAGCTGTTCGGCCGAGGCCTGGAATGGCTCGAAAAGCTGAGACACCCAGCCCCAGACCGCCGACAACGCAGCGACCAGGCCGTCCCACAAGGGGCGCAGGGGCGCCAGGGCGCGTCCGAGCGCCGCGAAGAGGCCGTCGAACATCGCGGCCAGCGGGCCCAGCCCCTCGGCCAGACCCTGCCAAACGCCCGCGAAAAAGGCCTTCACAGGCTGCCAGTACCTGACCAGCAGCAGACCAGCCGCGGCGATGGCCATCACCAGCCAGCCGATGGGCGTCGTCAGCAGCGCCTGGCCGGCCCAGAGCGCGGCCTGGCCAGCCAGGCGCAGGCCGCCGGCAGCACGCGCCATGCTGCCGGCAATGTCGGCGCCCTTGATGCCCAGCATGGCCATGCCGTAGCGGGCCATTGCGAAGGGGCCGATCAGCGAGGCCATGGCCACGGTCAGCGTGCCGCCGGCGATCAGCAGCACCGAGAGGGCCGCCGCCGTCTTCATTGCCGCCGAGGTCAGCCACGGGTGCTTGGCGGCGAAGTCGGCCACGGCCGATGCTGCGCGCCCCAGCGTGCCCATCAGGTCAATCAGGGCAGGCTTCAGGGACTCGCCCAGCGTCGTGCTGAGCTCGAAGGCCCGGTTCTTGGCCATGATCCACTGAGCGGACAGCGTCTGGTTGCGTGCATCGGCCTCACGGCGCATGGAGCCCTTGGCGGCGTCGCCATTGGCCAGCGCTCGCTGGCGCTGCAGTTCTTCGGGCTTGTCCACCAGTTTGGCCAGGGTGTCGGAGTGCTCCAGGCCGACGAGCTCGACCATCACGCCGACGCGGTTCTTCTCGGGCAGCGCGCGGATCCCGGCAATGACCTTGTCGAAGGTCGCCGAGGCGTCCGTTGCCATGCCGTTCTGGATGGCCGAGCTCTTCATGCCGATCTCGGCCACGGCGGCCTGGAACTTCTTGGTGCCCTTGGTGGCGGCGGCCAATTTCTGCGTGATGGCATTGATGGCCGTCGACGCGGTCTCGGGTCTCTCGCCCAGCGTCAGCAGCGTGGACGCCAGCGCGGCGGCGTCGTTGGCGCTCATCTTGACCGTCGACACCACACCCGAGATCCGGTTCAGGACGTTGATGATGTCGCCGCCCTTGCTGATGGCGTTGTCGTCCAGGTAGTTGATCGAATCGGCCAGGGCTTCGATCTGCGTTACCGGGAGCTTGAAATTCTTGCTGACCTTGCCCATTTGCTCGGCCAGCTCGTTGGGAACGGCGTCGAAGGCGGTCGCCATCATGGCGGCGGTGCGGGTGTAGGCCTTCAGCTGGTCGGTGGGCACCTCCATGCGGGCGCCCGCCGTCACCATGTCGGCGATCTCGTTCGTGGTCAGCGGGATTTCGCGGCCCAGATCCTGGACCTGTTGGCGCACGGCCAGGTAGACAGCCGTCAGCTTGCCGGCATCGTCACGTGCGCCCTGGACCTGGCGGGCCACGCCCAGCATGTGGTCCTCGAAGCTGGCGAAGTCGCGCACGGCAACGGCCACAGGGGCGCCGATGGCGGCGCCGGTGGCGCCCATTGCCGCGCCGGCGCCTGCGGCCCTGGCCTGCAGCTGCTGCGACTTGGCCAAGGCCTCGGCCGCGGCCGCGCTGCGGCGCTGCTGGGCCGCCTGGGCGCGCAGCGCGGCCGTCTGGGTCTCGATGCTCTGCGTGGTCGACGCGATGTTGGCGCGCAGCCGTTGCTCGTGCTGGGCCAGTTCACGCGTGCTGATGCCGGCAGCCGACAGGCGGTCGCGCAGCGCCTGGACCTGGGCGGCTTGGCGCTGGTGCTGTTCACCGAGATCTCGGGCAACCTGGCGCGCCGCGGCCAGCTGCTGGGTGAGGGCCTTGGTGGGTGGGCCCGCCTGGCCCAGCTCACGCGCCAGGCGCGAGGCCTTCTCTTTGGCGTTGTCGAGCTTGGCGGACGTGGCGTCCAGGCCGGTGCGCAGCTCCCTGAACTCGCCGATGGTCTTCTGCTGAGTGCCCAGCTCCTTCAGGCGCTCGCGCGTGTCGCGCAGGGCCTTGGCGGTGGCGGTGCTGCCGCTGTTGATCCGCTGCAGGGGCGCTGTGGCGCGGTCGATCGCCTGAAGGATCACCTGCAGGCGCAGGTCGCTGATTGCCATGGAAATACTCTGTCGCTACTCGGTGGGCTCGTGCCTGGCCCTGGCGCGCTCGCGCCAGTCCATCAGCTCGGCGAGGGTGAAGCCGTCCATGTCGGCCGGCGCCCAATGGAACACGATGGCCAGGTCGGCCATCGCTTCCTCTACGCGGTCGGGGAGGCCAGCTCCTGCGCGGCTCTCGGTGACAAAAAAGCGGACACCTCGGCGGCCAGCTGGAACATGTCGGCGGGGTCGAGCGAGTCGACCTCGGGACGCGTCAGCGTGGGCGTCGTGATGCGCGGCAGCACGGTCTGCACGGCGGCCACGTCCATGCGCACCAGGTCGTAGAGAGCGACACCGCGCAGCTCGCCGGCGCGGGGCTTGCGCAGCTCGATCTGGGTGATGGTGGTATCGCCGCGCTTGAGCGGCGAGTCCAGCGTGACGGTGGCGGTGGTCGGGGTGTGGGACATGGGGAGATCTCCGCAGGGTTTGAGAGGGGCGGGCAGCGCTTAGATGCCCAGGGCCTTGCGGATCTCGGCCAGGCGGTCCACGCCGTCGACGATCTCGACCAGGTTCACGAAGTCGATCTCGATCACGGGCTGGCCGTCGATGCTGAGCTTGTAGTAGCTCAGCGCGGTCTTGATCTTGATCTCGGTGTTGTCGCCGGCCTTGGCCTTGCCCGAGTCGATCTCGGTATGGCGGCCGCGCGCCACGATCTCGATGGCCATGACGGTCTCATCCTCGGCCTGGCAGGCGCCGGTGAAGCGCAGCGCCACGCCGTCGTGCTTGAGGATGCCCCACTGGGCGAAGACCTCGCGCAGGTAGCCGGCGGCGGTCCACTCCAGTTCCATGCCTTCCATGCCCTGGTCGAGCTTGATCGGGCCGTTCATGCCGCCCGAGCGGTAGTCCTCGGTCTTGCGGGTCAGCTTGGGCGGTTGCACTTCGGGGATTTCGCCCAGGTAGCCGCGGCCGTCGTTGAACAGGATGAAATTCTTGAGCTTCTTGGGCAGTGCCATGATGTTGATCTGCTAGGAAGAAAGTAGGCCCGCCGGCGGTGCCGACGGGCGGGATGCGTCAGGCTGCGATGCGCGAGGCGAAGTCGGCGAAGTACTTGTCCGTGATGCGCTGGCGGAAGCTCAGGTCTTCCACCGGCGGAATCGGCGTGTAGTCGTAGTCGATCACCAGCTTGCCGGTCTTGAGCGTGGCGCTGGTGTTGATCTCTTCGTCGTACCAGGCCGAGCCGTCCAGGATGAAGCCACCCGCCTTGAGCTCGCGGAACTTGGCGTTCACGCCCTCCAGGATGTCGCGCACGATGCTGGGGTGCATCGGCTTGTCGACCGCCCAGAAGTGCGCCTCGGCGATGCTGTCGGCCAGCACCTGGGCCGTGCGCACGGCGCTCTCGAAGGCGAAGAGCGGATCCTCGGAGCAGGTCCGCGAGCCCCAAAAGCGGAAGCCCTGGTTGTTGATCAGCGTCGTGACGCCGGCCTCGTTCAGCAGGCCCGCGTCAGTGGCAGGGTTCTGCAGGTCCCAGTAGATGTCGCTGGACAGGCCGGTGACGCCGTTCACGGGCACGTTGGACAGCGTCTTGTGCCAGCCGGTTTCGGCGTCGATCTTGGCGCGCAGGCCCAGCGCGTAGGCCGTCGCCGGCGCCGTGGCGGTCAGGTTCAGCTTGGTGTCCCAGCGCGTGAAGTCCGGGTGGATCACCATCAGCTCGCGGGCGCCAAAGTTGTCGCGGTAGTCGAGTGCCTCGGACACGCTGGTGGCGCCGGCGCTGGACACATAGGCGAAGGCCCGCAGCTGCTGCGCGACGGCGGCCAGCGCAGTAGCCACGGGCTGCGAGTCCAGACCGGGTGCGCCCAGGATGCGCGGCTTGACGCCGAGCTGCGCCTGGGCCGCCAGCAGGGCCTTCATGCCGGTGTACTGTCCCGAGGGCAGCACGGTGCCGATCACTTTGCTGATCTGGTCGGCAGCCTTGGCTGCGTCGTCCTCGCCCTCGCCATCGGGCACGCGCACAACGACGATCACGGGAGTGGACTGCAGGCTGATCGCGTCCAGCACGCTGGCCAGCGTGCCCTTGGTGCCGGCCTTGCCGATGGCGGCGTTGACGTTCGTCACCAGCGCCGGCTTGTTAAGGGGGAAGACGGCAGCGTCGGCGTCCGGGGCGGTCGCCACCAGGCCGATGATGGCGGTGGAGATCGTGCGGATGGTGCGCACGCCCTCGCTGATCTCGAAGACGCGGACGCCATGGTGGTACTGGGCGAGAGACATAGTGCTCCTGTGGTCGCTGAAGAGAGGGGCCGGCACCGGGACAACACCCTGACGTGCGCGGCCCCCGAGGATGAGCGGCCAGTGTTCTGCTTCCTTCGCGCGAAGTCATGCGATGCCGGGTCGGCTCGACGCTGGTAGACCGAGAGGCCCGGCAACTGCGCAAAGGCCAGGTGCAGCGAATGGAAGTGAGTTAGGCTGCAGATGCATCGAAACACCCCGCCATGGCTATGCAATTGAATACTGAAGCTGCAACAGCACGACTACGCAGGTCGAGGACCCTACTGGAGGACAGGCGTCTCAATTGGCGGATCGAGACGATGGACAGAGTCGTCGGTGTATTCAGCGCCTTCGTCGCTGGAGCCAAAGCGGCTGGCTTTCCATGGGCTGCTTCAGTAGATGTGCACTACGTTCTGAATGCATGCACTGTGGAGATCGCCTTTGAGCACATACCAACGAATGCACTGATGCGCCATTACGGATCGACTTTCGGTGAAGCTGAGTATGTGGATCGTCAGACGTTGGAGGATGGCGGCGAGCTAATTGCCAGCCAGTCGGCTGAAGGCTACGTGCTCTTCGTCTCGCATCCGCGGAAGTCGGCTTGGTCAAGGCCGCTGGACGCTGAGTTCATCATTGGCGGGCCATTTGATCCAACCGACGTTACTCACCGACTCGTCGAGAAGATGATCCGGCGCCATCTTGTTGTGGTACGAATGACCTCGCTATTTGGAGGAAGGCATTCACTGAGCATTGGCGAGCGTTTCACGTATCAGTTGGTAGTTTTGGGCGAGCTGAGAAAGCGCTATTTGCTCCTCCGTTCTCTCGCGTCACTTACCAACGAATGGGGCAAAGCACTTGTCGCCGCTGTCCTTGCTGTGGTTGGAGCCATTGCAGCCTCGAGTTGCTCAGGGCCAGCCGATAGGCAAAGCCATCAAGTAGCAGCTTTCATTGCTTCCTCCGACAACAGCAGCTCGATCCGTTTGCAAGCCACGTCGAAGTAGTGCGGGCTCTTCTCGATGCCGACGAATTGGCGGCCCTTCTTCAATGCGGCCACACCGGTGCTGGCCGAGCCCATGAAGGGATCGAGGATCACGCCGCCCGGGTCCGCACAGGCAACCAGGCGCTCCATGAGCTCGACAGGCTTCCCGGTCATATGGAGCTTGGTGCGATGGTTCACGCGCTCGCGTACCAGGCCGGGCCAGGGGCCGCCGTGTTCAGCTGCAGGGAGCGGCCCATTGCTGCCCCAAACGACGTACTCGCATTGATGGCGGAAGTAGCCGGTATGCGGCGCGCGGCTGCTCTCGGTCTTGTCCCAGGGCACCAGGCCGCGCCAGACCAAGCCGCCGGCCTGGAAGACATCGGTCAGCGCGGGCAGCTGGCGCCAGTCGGTGAAGCACAGCGCGTAGGCGCCCGGCTTGAGCTTGCTTTGCGCGAGCGTGAGCCACAGCGACATCCAGAACTGCCAGCTGCGCTGGTCGCGGTTGTCGCCCATGAACTCGACGTTGTGGGCCGCCCGGGTGGCGCCGGTGCTCACGTACTTGCTGGCGGTGCCCTGCATGCGGTCGCCGCGTGTCATGCCCCCCGAGCTGTAGGGCGGATCGGTGATCAGCGCGGCGATGCCGGGCTCCAAGCGCGGCAGGATGTCCAGGGCGTCGCCCAGGTAGAGCGTCGCGGGCCCGATAGTGACTTTCGTTGTCATGGAAGTAGCAATGAAAAAGGGCGCCCGGAGGCGCCCATGTGATGGGTGGAATGCAGGATCAGCGTAGCGTCTCGGGGAGCTGGCTTCGCTGCAGTTCTGATTCATAGGCGCCCTGGCAATGGTTGCTGTCGCCCAGTAGCGCAAAGATCCAGTCGATGACCCGGCGTGCTTGGCGCCACTGCCACTTCTCACGCTGGCGCCAGCTGCGTGCGCTGATGGTCTCGTCGGCCCAGCCGAAGAAGAGCAGCGCGTTGGCGAGCTGGTCCAGCGCGATGAGCACCTGCAGCAGCCAGAAGACGATGCGAGCCTTCATCACGCCTCCACCGCGAAGACCGTCACGCCGGCGAACTGCATCTGGAAGCCGCCGGGCAGCGCGGAGTTCACAGCGGCCTCGGTGGTCGACCAGACACCAGACTCGCGCAGGGGCACGCGGATGGTGACGATGCCGTCGGCCATGTCGGCCAGGACGACGCGCTCGCGGCCGTCGCGCGAGCGGACCGGCATGCGGAAGCGGTCGGTGAGCGGGAGCACCTTGCCGTCCGGCCCGCGCAGCTCTGCGATGAAGGTCAGCTCGGTGCCGGCCGGGCACGTCACCTCCGCCAGGCCATGGACGATGGTGTGCATCTGGTGCTCGGCGTCGGCCGTGATCTGCGTGATGGCCAGCTCCGGGCGGAAGGCCTGGGCGGGCGCCTCGTAGGCTGGCGGCGCCACATGGGTGAGGCGCCAGCCGGCGAGCGTCAGGACAGCGTACTGGCCCGCGGGGATCTTCGCGGGCGGCTGGCGGGCGGTCCAGCCCGATGGCACGACGGAGTCATCAGGCTGCTGGCGAATGCGGCCGGTCCAATAGCCGCCGGCTCCCAGCTCAAAGAGGTTGGTCATGAGGAACTTTCTTAGCGCAGGCGAGCCATCAGGCCCGGGAGATAGGGGAGGTGGGCATAGGTGGCGTAGTCGTTGGCCAGGGCATAGGTGCGCACCCGCAGCTTCGCTGGCGTGCCCGCCACGAAGTCGACGACCTTGAGCTGTCCGGCCGCCGGGTCGTACCAGTTGCAGCTGGTCGAGGGATACGGCAGGAACCTGGCGTTGTCCGGCGAGTCCGGGAGGCCGCCCACGAAGTTGTCGGCCGCTCGCGTGGTCCGCACCGCGAAGGAGCCGCTCACACCGACCACGTGCACGAAGTGCCGGTCATTGGACGGCGTCTTGTCGATGACCACGGCCTCGGACCAGGCGCGATCCGTCAGTCCATGCAGCGTGCCCACCTTGCCTCGTCCCGCGTTCATGCCGCCGATCACGCTGGCCACGCCCGTGTTGCAGTCATAGCGCTGGCCCGTGGTCGCATTACCCAAGGTGTTCGTGAGCAGCCGCCAGCCTGTGTTGTCGTGGCCGGTATGGACCTGCAGTGGCAGGCCCGCCCAGTTGGCCGGCATCTTCATGACCGCGGCGGCGCTGAAGACCCAGTAGTAGCTACCGTCCCCGCCCTTGGTCAAGTATTGACGCATGCCAGAGATGGATCCGATGGGGGTAAGTGCGAGCGTGGACGGACCGTTTGAGTTGAGGGCGGCACCGTTGAAGGTGGCCTTGTTGAGGCCCCAGGCGCCACTGCCGAACACCGCGTAGTGGACCTCGCTCACGCCCGCCCCGGTCACTCGACCGCCGATTACCCTGCAGCGCTGGGCCGAGGTGCCATCGGAGGGGATGGCCAGCGAGGAGACGGTGTTGTTGGTGGGGTTCAATGCATACAGGCCCGCGGAGGCAGGCGAGGCCTGGTTGATCTGGACGCCGACGTAGTAGTAGCCCGTCCCGCTGGCCACCATCTCGGCGTCGGCCGACACGGAGTCCAGGGTCACATAGCCAGATGCCACCGCGATCAGTTCCTTCGGTGCGCTCCAGGTCTGCCCGGAGTCGTTGGAGAAGGTCGTGACGATGGAGTACCGATTCGCTGCGGTGACGCCGACCAGCACCAGCAGGACTCGTCCGGCGCCGAACCACTCCAGCGACTCGGCGCGCCATTGATTGGCTGCTGAGGGCATCGCCGGCAGGTCGACGGCCTGCCAGTTCGCGCCCGCGTCCGACGAGCGCCACAGCCGGTAGGCCGTGATGTCCGTGACGCCCGTGCCGGAGCTGAGGCCTGCCGCGATGAAGGTGCTGCCGAAGGCGAGGTACTTCAGATTGGAAACGCTCTGCACGCCAGCGCGCATGGTCAGGTCCGTGGTCGCCTCGGTCGGGGCGCTGTTGAAGAAGCGCACATCGCCCACGATCTTGGCTGCATCCGGGTAGGCCTCACGGGACACCAGCGAGCCGTCCAGCTGGCACCAGCCGGGGGTCAGGACGGACGGGTCGACCTGCATCGCGGGCATCAGCGCGCCGGCCGGCGGCCGGGCCTCTCGGGCCGCGGCATGGGTAAGGGGATCGAAGCCACTCATGTGTCAGATCTCGGTTGCATTCATGCCGGTCACTCGGCCGCCGGCGTAGCTGTAGGTTTCGGTGCGGGTGACTCCCGCGAAGGTGCTCACGATGGTGGCCACGGTCCCGTCGCTGTTGTAGGTGAGCGTGGTCTGCCGGGGGAGGCCGGCCACGGTCTCGTCGACGCGCTGGGGGCGGCCCTGGGCGTCGTAGGTGATGCCGATGACGGAGGCCTGGGCCGTGCTGCGGGCGACGCTGGCCAGGCCGTTCGTCAGCGCTGTGTTGACGGCGCCCAGCTCGGCGCGACTGGCTTTGTCAGCCACCACGGCGGCCAGCTCGTCGCGGCCTGCCTTGGTGGCCAGCAAGGCCACGGCGTCGCTGGCGTTGGACTTGATCGCGTTGACCAGCTCCTGCCACTGGTCCAGGTCCACGTCGTTGGATTGCAGCAGCGTGTCCAGCGCAGCCACCTTGCTGTCAATGGCGCTCAACGCGTCGCGCAGGCGCAGAGCGTCGACGCCCAGGTCGTTGGACGGATGGGGCAGCGGCAGGCTGAGGTGAGGCGTGATGTCGTCGAAGATCAGGTCAGCCATGGATCACCTCACAGCACGATCACGCGCAGGTTGCGCACGCGCGGCCGAGCTGCCGTGTTGCCGCTCAGGTGCAGGCGCAGGCGGACCGCCGCAGCGCTGATGTTGGCCAGCTCGTGCTGCATCTCCATCCAGCCGTCGCCGATGGGCGTCGCCTTCACATTGGCCGCGTTGGTCCAGGATGCCGGCAGCGAGGCATCGGCCGCTGCGCTGGCCACGTCGGCGACGACGGCCGATCCGCCGGGCAGCAGGGCGTCGAAGATGATCCGCACGCGCGAGTTGTTGCCCGCGTTGACGGCCCGGCTGATGTAGTCGCCCACGTTGCTGACGGTGGCGGCCACCAGCTGCAGGCCCGGGTGCAGGACGGGCGTCACGCGCTCGGCGCCGACCAGGCGCGCGGTGATGCCGACCTGCCCAGTGATAGGCGCCGCCAGGCGCAGGGGCTGGCCGTCGGCCACGGTGACGTGCGAGCCGTCCGGCAGGGCCAGGGTGTAGTCGACGCGTGCGGCGGCCGTTGGGGCCTCGATCAGCGACAGCAGCAGCAGGTCGGTGGCGCCTTCCACCTCGCACTGGCCCAGGTCGACCAGGCGCTGCAGGCTGGTGCAGCGAGCTGCGTGAAGACGGAAGGTCAGGTCCTTGTCCTGGTGCGGCGTCCAGGTGCTGGCGTTGGCCGAGCTGAGCAGCACGCCCACGTTGAAGCCCTGCTGGGTGTAGAAGGCCTGTGCCGTGTCGTCGAACTTGCCCAGCTCGGCCAGGGCCAGGGCCGTGGTGGCGTCATCGCACAGCACGACAAGGGCGTACTCGGTGCCGGCCTCCAGCGGAACCGGGCGCGAGAACGTTACGCGCGTGGAGGCGCCTGCCAGCTGGATGCCGGCGGGCTCGAGCTGGGTTTCGCCCAGCACCGTGCGGGTGGGCACGCCCAGCTGCACCTCGCGGATCTGCACCAGCACCCGGCTGGTGCCCTTGGCGGTGAACCACAGGTCGACGGCCGCCAGCTGCATGATGTCCGCCGGCGTGAAGGTCTGCGCGAGCGGGTCGATGGGACGGCTGGCCACCGTGGTGACGATCTGGCGCGTCTCGATGCGCAGCAGGCCGCTGCCCGTGAAGGTGGCCTCGCCGCGGGTGCCGCCCTGGCCCTCAATGCTGAAGCGCTTGGCGCCGGCGCGGATGCCCGCCGGGATAGTGAATTGCCCCGCCACCAGGCCCTGGCCATTGGCCACCAGCGGCGCTCCGCTCACGTCGATGCCATCGAAGGTGAGGGCCGAGACTTTCTCGCCGGCGCCGAAGCCGCGGGCCTCGAAGTGGACCACGATCTGGCGCAGGTTTTCGACGGCACGCTGGCTGATGCTCACCAGCTGGTCCGTGCTGGTCGACGCGCCCGCGCTGACCAGCTGCGTGATAGGCGACAGCCAGTTGGTCTGCACATTGGTCCACTGGTCCACCGCGGGCTTCAGCAGCACGCTGGCAGGCAGCAGGTCGAAGGCTCGGTAGGGGTTCACCGGCATGCTGCCGGTACGCAGGGCCTGGCCGAGAGAGGCCTGCAACGCCAGCGGTAGGGTCGCCGGGGCCGCGAGGGCTGCGGTCGGGGTCAGCACATCGGCCGAGACGATGGGCAGGGTGAGCTCGCCGTCGACGATGGCGGCCGTCTGGGCCAGGCCCTGGTCGCGCATGCTGTCGCCCGTGAAGGGGTCGACGAAGAGGCCCTTCTTCGTCCCGGCCTCGCGCAGGCCCGCGTCGGACTCCAGGCGCTGCTGCGCCATCAGCTCGGTCAGCAGGTCGATGCGCGAGGTGATGGCGGCCAGCTCATTCATCGGCACCACGCGCACACCGTTGTTGGTGACGCTGCGCGCACTGGTCCAGGTCTGGGCGACGCTGGCGATGGGCAGCAGGCCGGCCGGGACGGCGGGCGCGGTGGGCCGCCAGGCGGACGCGACGCCGCGCAGCCAGATGAAGCCGCCCTCGGCGTCCAGGCACAGCCGGTCGACGCGCGGCAGCATCTGGTGATAGCTGACCAGGATCAGCGAGCCCGGCACGGCGCCGGTGACCGTGCATCCCGTTGCGTCCACGGCCGTGGGCTCCACGGTCGCGATGTACTCGTAGCGGACCGAGTAGGTGCTGCCAGGTGCCGGCTCAGCCCCGGACGGGCTCCAATCGACTTGCCCGGCGGTGAGCTTCCAGTCGGCGTCCTTCGTATAGACGGTGGCGCCTTGCTTGATTTCCTTGATGACAAGCACCGAGTTGTCCGGCAGCGGATCCAGGGCGCCGGCGAAGCCGCCGTGATTGATGTTGACCGCGCGCTCGGCCGTGATCTTCACGCTCTCGATAGAAGAGAGCGGGGACCGGTCCAGGTTGATGCGCTGCGCTGCTGCCGTCGTGCTGGCGTGGGGCTCGCTGTCGATGAACTGCAGGTCCGGCTGGGCGTCGTAGACCAGTCGGCGGCTGGTGATCAGCTCCACGCCGTAGCCGGAGACGCGGGCTCGGCCCTCGGCCACGGTGTAGACCTGGCGGCCGTCCGGCAGATCGGCGGCCATGGCGACCTGCAGGCCCTGCACCACATAGCTGCCGCCCGCGGAGTCGCGGTCGTAGCGGGCCAGGGCCTGCGTCACGGCGTCGAGCTGCGGCGGGGGCTCCTTGGCCCGCACATGGCCATCCTCGACGGTGTAGACCGGGTAGAAGGCACCAGCGCCGCCGGCGACACCCCATTCCGGCAGGATCTGCAGGCGCGCGGCGCCGGGCTCCAAGTAGCCGCGGGTGCCCACTGCCGGGCTGACGAGGCTGGGGTCCTGCAGCTCGGTGATGATGGACTCACGCAGGTACACGCCGACCGTGACCAGACCCACGACGGGGATCACGAAGTTCGCGGGCGGCACGCCGCGCACGGCCCCGGCCAGGTAGATGGCGCCGGCCTCGCACAAGGTGTCGCCGGTCTCGGCGTTGACCACGATGCGGGCATCGCGGACGACGTCGCCGTCCTTGAACAGAACGTCCGCGATGCCCTTCACGCGGTGCTGGATCGAGCGCTGGATCTCAATCAGCTCTGCGCTCTGCAGAACCTTGTCGGCGCGGAAGAGGTGGCGCTCATAGTTGAGCGACGGGTCGAATCGGTCGTAGATCTGGTTCGGCATGAGTGGCTCAGAAGGGCAGGACGTAGTCGAAGACCTGGCGCACGTCGCCGTTGCGCGTGAACTTGGGCAGGCGCTCCAGGGCGTAGAGGTCACCGTGGTTGGCCACTTCGGCCGGCGTCAGGTAGCGCTGGCCAGCGGGTACGCCGGCTGCCGCCTGCGTGCCCACGAAGATGGCCAGCTCGCGGATGGCTTCGCCAGCGGCGTCGCTGAAGTTGAAGGTGAAGCGGACATAGAGCCAGCGCGTGGGGCCGGCCACAGCGGTGTAGCGGGCACCAGAGGGCAGCTCGATCTCGCCGTCGTCGTCAGGCACCACATAGCCCAGCTGGGTGACAGCACGCCGGCCGATCTCGTCGACCAGCGCCGTGGCGTCGGTGGGCTCGGGCTGGGGCGCCGCGTCCCAGGCTGGCGATCCCCGGCCCCAGGCCAGGTGGATGGCCTGCGCGGCAACAGCGCGAGCCAGGACGATGCGTCCGGATTCTTGAAGAACGGCCATGGGTCAGGTTTCCTCGGTGCGTTTGAGTTCGATGGTTTGGCGCCACGGCCCGGCCCAGGGGCCGAGCCAGGCGCGAGGGGGATGGACGGGCACAGGGAGGCCCGTGGAGCGTGTCTCGATGGCCCCGGTCACGGGCTGAGGTGCATCCCATTCGACTGAGCCGATCTGCGCGATGCCGTTGAGGCGCTCGGGAGCACCAGGCCGCGGCGCATCGCATGTGCCTGTGAAGAGCTCCTGCAGGCCGCCGTAGCTGTCGACCAGCACATGCGAGTCCAGCCGCCAGGCGTCCAACAGCATGCGATCGTCGTAGCTCAGCAGCGCGGTGCGGCGCGCGGTGGCCGACTGGCCCAGAGCTTCGGTGCTGGGCGCTTCGACCAGGCCGCCGCGGTAATCGGCAAAGCTCGCCTTCACGTCGCCGACCCACACTCCGGAGTCGTCCTCGAGCAGCCCACCGTCAAGGGCCGGACCATGGTCCAGGCGGATCGGGCGCAGGTCGTAGGCGAAGAAGACCCGGTAGAAGTGCATGTGCGCCGGAAGGCTGGCTCGCACGGCCAAGGCCAGGCGCTTGATCTCCTCGGGCGTAGCGATGCGGCCCAGGTCGATGTGCAGATAGGCCTCGTCTTCCTCGATCTGCACATCGGCCTCGAAGCCGAGCCAGCCCAGCACGCGGCGCACGCTGGCCGCGGAGCCGCGCTCGAAGAGCCAGGGCAGCCCCGCCTCAATCAGGGCCTCGGTGGAATCGAAGAGGTCGGCGAACTGGCCCAGCTCCCACTCGGCGGCCAGCCAAGTCGCAAAGCCCTCCGGCCGCGTGCTCGTCAGATTGGCGCCCAGCTCGGCCATGCCGTCCCAGCTCGGCGCCGCTTGAACGACTGCACGCTCCAGGCTGGTGGTTTGAGGGGGCAGCAGGCGATCGACGGACGGCGGCATCAGATCACCCCTTGGTCAAGCAGATGCAGCTCGCCGATGCTCGGGAACTCGTTGGCCTGCAGAACGGTGTTCTCCGGCGGGCTCTCGGCATCGACGAACTCGACGCGTGCGACACCAGCGACGTGCAGTCTTGCCGTGATCCATGAGCGCGGCACGTCTCGGCCCAGGGCCGCGTAGGAGGCCACTGCGGGTGGCAGGGCGGCCGCGATCTGCTGCACCAGGTCGACAGGCGCTGCAGGCTCCCGCCAGAGCCTGGCTGCGACGCGGATCGGCTTGGCCTGGGCCAGGCTGACCGATACCGACACGCCCAGCGGCCGGGCGTTCTCGGCGGCCAGCGCGGTGCGGACCTGGGCCAGCGTGGCCTCTGCCTGGCCGGCATCGATGAGCCACAGCACTAGTGCAACTGAACCGGGCTGGACGTGGCCGACAGAGGCGCTGCGGACGTTCTGCGAGGACGTCATGGCCAGCAGCTGGTACTGCTCGCCTGTGCCGTTGCCGGCCAGAGCGGCGATGCGCAGCTGGATGCGGACGCGGTACCGGGCGTCCAGCTCACCGGGCAGCCGCGGCAGGTTGTAGAAGGCGCCCTTGTGGTCCAGGTCCGTGCCATTGGCGAAGGCCAGCAGGTTGGACCGGGCGGCCTCGTTCACGCGCTGGCGGTACAGCAGCTCACGGTAGGCAAAGGCCTGCATCAGCTTGACCAGGGGCTCAGACTCCAGGTCCAGCACGTCGGCGGCCTCGGGGTAGCGCTGCAGCAGGTCGGCGCGGAGATCGGCCAGCAGCACCTCGAAGTCGAGTTCTTCTATGACGCCAGGCGCCGGCAGCGTGGAAAGGTCGACGATGGTCGGCATGGCTTCAGACGGCAGCGCGCAGCTGCAGCGGGATGTGGATCTGCAGCGCCTGCTCGGGGCCGCCGCGGGGGATGTAGAGGCCGGCCAGGTCAAGCAACACCTGGCCGGGGCGGTCGCCACGCTCCAAGGTGATGCGCGAGACGCGGATGCGGGGTTCCCAGCGCATGAGCGCACCGGCGGTGGCGGCGCACATGCGCACCCGCGTGGTCCCGTTGTCTGGCTGGTCGATCAACTCGGGCAGCAAGCTGCCGTAGGTGCGGCGTGCGATGCGGCTGCCGATGGGCGTCGACAGGATGTCGCCGATGCTCTGGCGCAGGTGCTCGATGCCCTCGACGGCGCGGCCGCCGCTGCGGTTCATGCCGCTCATAGGGGCTTGCCCGACACATCGTTGCCGAGCGAGACCTTTGTGTGCTTGTGATTGACCAGGCTCACGTGGCCACCGCCTACGATGTCCGGGTCGGCCGTGATGCCACTCGGCGTCAGCACGATCCGGGAATCGCCGACTTTCAGAGTAATGGACGCCTTGGACTCGATCAGGATCGAACCGTCCGCCTGGTGCGTGATCGCGCCCTTGGCCTCGTGCGTGATGCTGCCCTCGACCTGGCGCAGGACATCGCCGACGCATCGCAGCAGGTCGCGGTGCGCCTCGTGGTCGTACTCGTGATATGTGCCGTCCGGGTAATGCGTGGCCTCAGTGTTGGCGCGGTTGTCGTTGGGCGGAACCTCGGCGCTGAAGATGCCCACGAGGACCACGCCGTTGACCAAGTCACCGCCGGGGCTCAGTAGCAGGCACTGCTCGCCTACCGTGGGAGGCGACCACTTGCGAGTGGTACCTGCGCGCAGTGCCACCCAAGGCAGCCAGTTGGAGACAAGGCCGCCGGCCGTCACGCGAACCCTGTAGCCCTTCGCGTTCACGCGCGCGATGGTGCCCAGGCGCAGGAGGTTCTCGATGCGGCGGATCAGCTCGCTGACATGCGGGGTTTCCATGTCAGCAATGGTGCCGGCCCCTCTCGCGCGAGGCGAGTCAGGCCGGGTCGCTCCGGGGCGAGCAATCCCGGAGCAAGCTGGGGAGCACCCATCACTGGCTCAGGAACCGGAGGATATGGTCCCGCAAGCCCTCGACTTCGTCGGGAGCAAGACCGAGCAGGCGGCGCTGCGGATAGGTGTGCTCTGGGCCATCAGGCCGCACGCGGTCCCGCAGCCCCAGCTGGTGGACTGAGGCGATTCGAGCGACGCGTCCGGAAAATCCCACGGAGGCCTCGTCCGGCGTGGCCTGGGCCTTCAGGTAGCTGGCCTGCCGGATCTTCCCGAACATGGCGCGCCGGCGGATCTGTCCCTTGCGATCCCTCAGCAGTGGCTTGCGTGGCACGTAGCTGCTGCCGTCAGGGTTCTGCTGGGCCGCGATGCGCTGTTGCTGGCGCCGCCGCAGGTCCCGTGCGATCTCGCGAGCCAGCGTGCGACGCTTGGCCGGAGTGAGCTTGGCCAGCAGCGGCGCCAGCCAGTCGTCGAGCTGCTGCAGATCGTCCATCAGCGAGGGTCGTAGTCCCAGGCGGCCAGCAGTTGCTCGCGCAGGTAGAACTCCCAGCGCTCGCCGGCTGGCTGGATGCCCAGGTGTGGCGGTTCGTCGACGTGCTTCACGTCGAAGGCCTGCGGCCCGCCCTCGGGTGTGCCCGCGCGGCGCTTCACGATCACACGTTCGGTGAGGTCGATTTCTACGGACAGGTCCACCGTCTTGGTGTTCAGAAACTCGACCGCGAAGCGCACAGCCTTGTCGCGCAGCTCAGGGTTGTCTGCGATCTCGGGCTGATGCACGCGGAGCCAGGCCAGCACCGGCACCATGATGGCGTCGGCGTGGCCGCCGTAGTCCAGCAGGATCAGGTTCAGCGTGTAGCGGTACTCGAATGACAGCGACCCGGCAGCCGTCGTTGCCAGCTTGCCCTCGGTGATGTGGATCGAGAGCTTGTCTGGGTCACGCTTGAGCTCTGGCACTGCCGAGACCAGGTGCTGGCGCAGGCTATTGGGCTTGAGCATGGGCCGGCAGCAGTGCGTTGAATCGCGCCCTCACGGCGTTGTAGCGGTCGATGCAGGCATTGAGCTGGTGGATGGCGGCGTTGCCTTCGTGGGCGATGCTGACAAGGTCCGCAGCAGCCTGTGGAGCAAGTTCGGCTCGCGCTTCGTGCCAATCTCCTCCGGTAGCTCCGGGATCTCCATTGGCGTGGGCTCCACAAGCCTGACCGGTGCTGGTACCGAGGACAGGGACTGACAAGCGGACAGCGCCGTAACGCAGGCCGTACAGAAGACTATCTTTATGGGCTTTCTCATCGTCCAGGGCTCTCTTGAAGTTCTTGGCCTGTTTGGCCAGGTCAATGCGCAGCGAGGCCTCGGCTGCACGGTTGCGCGCGTTCGCGGTGGCCAATGCGGCTGCGTGCTGCTCCGAAACGCTGCGCTCGCGCTGATCGGCCACCAGCTGCTGCTCGGCGCCCCCTTTGGCCTGACCAAGCAGCGAGCCCATCCAGAAGGCGAGGGCAACGGCAGCGAGCAGCAGCAGGCCATCAGCAATGCGGCTCATCCCTGCATCTCCATGCACTTCTGGTGGCGTTCCTGCTGGCGGGTCCAGACGCCGCGGCAGATCTTGTTTCCTGGCGTCGAGCAGTCAAAGCTCCAGCGGACAGGCCGGCCCTTGTCATCGCGCTTGGTGACCTCCCAGCCCTCGTGTGGTACGGGCGACGTCATGAAGCGGTAGTCGAGCAGCGCGCCGCAGGCCTGCACATATCGCTGCGCACGCAGGTGCTCGGCGATGGTCGAGCTGCAGAGCGTCGGCATGCCGTACTGGTACGCGAAGTCCAGGTACAGGTCGAACTCGCCCTGATGCAGCGGCACGTCGATGCAGGCCTTGAAGCCCGCTTCGGCCTTCTGGGTGTAGGCCAGCGTGCGCTGCAAGGCCTTCACAGGCGTGGTCCGGTCGCCGAGCTGCACGGCCCTGCCGTCCTCGTGCGTGGTGCTGCCGAAGCCCATCGTGGGCACGTCGCCCTTCACAGGAATGGCTGCCTGCTCGGAGTAGCCCTCATTGGCGGCCAGACCGACCAGCGCCGCGGCGCTCAGCGTCAGCGAGCCGATGGCAACGCGCATGCGGCTCATGATTCCAGCTCCGGCAGCACGCTGTCGCGGGTCGGCTTGTGGCCTGTCAGCTTGCGCAGCTTGATGCCCCACTCGGTCTCCTCGCGCCACCACTTTCGCACCAGGTACGCGGCCTGGAGCGCGCCCAGGATGAGCGCAATCCACTGCGCCATGGTCAGCGACGTGATGAGCGCCCAGAGGCTCGTGGGCATGGCCACGAGGCCCTGCACGATGATGTCTTTGAACTCCTGCTTCATGGTCACTTTCATGTCCAGAGCTGCACCATCGGCCGCGTCGCAGGGGAGGGCTCGGGTAGCTCGACGGCCAGGCCTGCGGGCAGCAGCGGCCCTTGGGCGGCCAGGCCCGGGTTGATACGGAGGGTTTCTGCGACGACGCCATCGGTGCGGCCCAGGTGTCGCCAGCACAGGCCGTCGACGGTGTCGTGCTGCTGCGTGCGGACCTGCATCAGATCAGCTCCACCGTGGTGCGGCGCCTGCCCACCAGATCGCTGATGGCCCAGCGAACGTCGCGGCGCAGATCGTGGACGCGCAGCTCCAGCTTGTCGGCTGCCTTGTCGCCCGCGCCCGTTGTGTCGAAGTCGCGGTAGTGCTCGATCAGGTCGGCCTGCACGCAGGCGTAGACGGCCCTTCGGTAGCGCTGCAGCTGCACGCTCTCGCCAGCGACCTGGGGCGCGGGCACGTCGGCCAGGCCGGCGTGGCCCGCTTGCAGCTGGGCTTCCTTGTAGCTGGCCAGCTCGCCGTTGACGCTGGCCATGGCGTTGACTGCGGCGTGGCGCAGCCGGGCGGGCGTCACGGTGCCGTCCAGGCGGACGGCCGCGCGCAGCTCGGCCAATGCGATGGCCGGGAACCAGCCATCGTTCGTGAGGCTGACCTCGTCGGCGGCGGTGGGTGCGGTATCAGTTCCGAGGAAGCTCATGGCTGCAGCGGGGAATAGGTCGGCGGTGGTCGGGCGTCGTGGCATCTGGCCGGGGCCTTCAGCCGTCAGCCCGAGCCGCCGGGGTTCCGGGGTCCGGAATCGTTCAGGCGTCAGGCTCGCCGGCGTGCTTCAGCCGGCGCTCCAAGCGCTCTATGTCCTTCTTCACGCCTACGCCGTCGAAGAGCTCGTAGGCGCGGCGACATTGGTCCAGGGCGATCCGTGCCTTGATCGGATCCAGTTGGCTCACGTCCACTTCGCCGGCGCCCAGCCGGCCCATATGGGCGTAGCCAAGGGCCTTGTGCAGCTTGGCACGTGCCTGGTCGGGTGTGTCGCTGTCGGCGGTCAGCTCGGCGACGACATTCAGCACCAGGACGGCGCGCTGTGGTTCGAGCTTGCCGGACAGCGCAGCACCGCCGATCTCGTCCAGCAAGACCGTGGGCAGGTTGCGGTCGTACTGGTCAGGCATCTGCAGGCCGTGCTCCATCGCATACGCTGCGATGGCCAGCGCATCGGTGTACTCGCCCACGTCGATCAGCCAGACCAGCACCGTCATGAGCACCTGGTCCTGCGCGCCGTTGCCATGCTCGACCGCGCTTTCGACCCAGGCCTTGTAGATCGGCAAGAACTGCCGCTTGGCCTCGATCTTGCGCTCGATGGACTGGATGTCCTTCAGCTGACGGCGGTGTTCCACCAGCTGGGCCAGCATCAGCTCGTACTCGCCGCCCAGGACCTCGCCACCCGCCGGGGAAGCGGCGGCGGCCTGGGCCGCGAGCATGCGCGCCCGATGCGCGCGTGCGGGACTCATTGCCATGGTCAGTCCACAAACTCGATGTTCTCGACCAGCGCGGCCATGCCGTAGTCCTCGACCACGAAGGCGTCGTTCGAGGACTCGTAGTTCTCGATGCGGTCGCGCTTGGCGTTGTCCTCGACGCGGCGGCGGCGGGCGCCTTCCTGGAAGTAAATCGAAAGGTTGTCGAAGCGGGTGATCAGGATCGCATTCGGCGGCATGAAGGGCACCGTGGCGCCTGCCAGGCCGCCGACACGCTTCTGCGACAGGATGACATCGGCCGCCAGGCTTTCGGTCGGGTCCTTCGTATCGTTGACCAGCGGGAACAGCTTGTCGTGCATCAGATCGCGGCCCAGGATGGCGACCAGGCCGGGGTCCTGCTGGTACCAGGGGTCGAGCAGCTGCACGGCGTCGAAGACGGCTGCATCCAGGTTCTTGTAATCGCCGCCAGCTCCGATGCGGACCTTGCCTGCGACCGAGCCCTGCTTCATCACGCGCGAGGGCGCATCGACGCGCATGTGCTGAAGCCAGCCGATGTTCACGTCCTGCAGCAGCGGGTTGGCGACCGGATCGGTCTCCGCCGCCACGCTCGTGCCGTTGAAGCCGATCATGATGCGGTCCAGGGCCTGCCGCGTGAGGATCGCGTCGCGGATGCGGTTCTGGAAGTCCGGGAACTTGGCCCAGGCGTCGAGCTTGGCATAGCCCAGGTGCGTGTCGAAATTGGTCTTCGCGCACTTGTAGCGGTGCTCGTCGAGCGCCGACAGGTCACGCGTGGCGCGGTCCTTCACGGCGGTGTTGGTGCGGCTGGCGATGGGACCGCTGATGCCCAGGCCGAGCTTGGCGCCTTCCATCTCGTCGACGGGCATGACGTTGACGCGTTTGAGGAAATCGCTCGACTCTTGGATCTTGGTTTCCAGCGTCTGCTGGATGGTGGGGTCGACGGCGAAGGTGTGCGTGGCACTGGCCACCGCGCTGAGCTGCGCGATGCGTTCCAGGTAGGCGGTGAAGGCGAGACGGGTAGCGTTGCGCATGGGTTTCCTGTGTGCGTGGGTTCTCGGAGAAGGGCTCAGCAGTCGGTCTGCGCGGCGCCGTTGGGGTTGCTGCCAGTGGCCGGCGGGCGCTGCGTGTAGCCGGGCGCCGGGGTCTTGTCGATCTTGTCGACGATGACTTTCATTTCGCCGAAGGACTTCTTCAGCTCGGCCAGTTCCCTGCCCATCGTGTCGGTTCGCTTGGCCTGAGCCGAGAACGCGGCGTCCTGCGCGGCGACGGTGTCGGCGACTTCCTCCAGCACGGCCACGACCTCGCCCATGCGGGCGTCGTCGCCCTTGGCCTTGCTGCTGAATTTGCCCAGGATCTCGCGCAGCTTGGCGGAGAACTTGCCGCCGTCTTCGGCCTCCTCGTCGAATGCCAGTTCGATCTCGACGGCCTCGGAGAAGAGGGCGTCGGGATGCGATTTGCGCGAGGCAAAGGGGCTCGCCTTCGGGTTCTGGGCGGCGAAGCTCAGCA
Organism: Pelomonas sp. BJYL3; assembly: GCF_027257975.1. Lineage (GTDB taxonomy): Bacteria > Pseudomonadota > Gammaproteobacteria > Burkholderiales > Burkholderiaceae_C > Roseateles_B > Roseateles_B flavus. The sequence goes on along the minus strand of NZ_JANZKX010000006.1, from coordinate 297,272 downwards.
TCTCAGTGCCAAGGCTGGCCGGGTTGTCCGTGACGGCCAGGCCGACGAGATAGGCCTCGCCGGTGTCGGCGAACTTCGGGTTGAGTTCGATGCTGGTGTAGATCTTCTGGCCGGCCTTGCTGAGCTGGACCAGCTCGGGCAGCGGCGCGATCTCGGCGTAGAGACGCATCTTGCCGTCCTCTTCCTTGGCCTCGACCGACACGATGTCGCCGTAGCTGCGGAAAGCACTGTCGGGATAGATGCTGCGCAGGTGCTCCATGTTCACGCGCGCCCCGAAGGTCTTCGGGTTGTAGTTCTTGGCCGCCTGCACGAGCCAGGAGCGCTCGATGTTGCGGCCGTCGGTGGTCGCGCCCTCAGTGGCGACGCGGAATTTCTTGGACTTGATGGACATGGCGAACGGGGCAGGTTGCTGGTGTTGCCATGGTCTGTGGTGCGGCCCTCGCTTTCAACGCGTTGCAGGTTTGCCGGGCGCCGGTAACGTCTCACATGCACCGACGCCTATCGCGCGCGCGGGCATGCGCCCATACCCTCGGGGCCATGACTCCGCAAGCCATTGAAGACCCGCCGTCGCAGGTCGCCGCGCCGCGCCCGGATGCGCGCGAGCGGCCCGCCGATGGCGTCATTGCTGACAAGCGCCGCAGCGCCCGCCACCTGTACTGGCAGGGCTGGCGCATCTCCTCCATCGCCGAGTTCATCGGCGAGCCCCGCTCGACCGTGCAGGGCTGGAAGGACGCCGAGGACTGGGACAAGGCCCAGCCCGTCGAACGTGTTGAAGGCGCTCTTGAAACCCGCCTGGTCCAGCTGATCGCCAAGGACGGAAAGACCGGCGGCGACTTCAAGGAGATCGACCTGCTGGGCCGCCAGATCGAGCGCTTGGCGCGCGTGCGCAAGTACGAGAGGACCGGAAAGGAAGCCGATCTCAATCCCAATATCGAGCGACGCAACGAAGGCCCGAAGAAGAAGCCCGAGCGCAACCACTTCAGCGAAGAGCAGCACGAGAAGCTGCTGGACGCGTTCAAGGATTCGCTGTTCGGCTATCAGAAGGTCTGGCTGCGCAACAGCCATCTGCGAACGCGCATGATCCTGAAGTCGCGACAGATCGGCGCCACTTGGTACTTCGCCCGCGAGGCCCTGGCCGATGCCATCGAGACCGGCCGCAATCAGATCTTCCTGTCGGCCAGCAAGGCCCAGGCCCACATCTTCAAGCAGTACATCCTGCAGTTCGCGAAGGACTCATGCGGCGTAGAGCTCAGCGGCGACCCCATCGTGCTGAGCAACGGCGCGCACATCTACTTTCTCGGCACCAATGCGCGCACGGCTCAGGGCTACCACGGCAACTTCTACTTCGACGAGTTCTTCTGGACTCATCGCTTTGAAGAGCTGAACAAGGTCGCCTCGGGCATGGCCATGCACAAGCAATGGCGCAAGACCTACTTCAGCACGCCCAGCTCGATCCAGCACCAGGCCTACCAATACTGGAGCGGCGAGAAGTTCAACAAGCGGCGCGCTCGCAATGACCGCGTGCCCTTCGATCTCAGCCATGACCGCCTGGGCGGCGGCGGGTTCACGGGTGAGGACAAGGTCTGGCGCAACATCGTCAACATCATCGACGCCGCCAACAGCGGCTGCGACCTATTCGACATTGACGAACTGCGCCTGGAGTACACCAGCGAGGAATTCGAGAACCTGCTCATGTGCGGGTTCATCGACGACACCTTCTCCGTGTTTCCGCTGTCCGAGCTGCAGCGCTGCATGGTGGACAGCTGGGAGGCCTGGGACGACGTCAAGCCGTTCTCGATGCGGCCCTATGGTCATCGGCCCGTCTGGGTGGGCTATGACCCCTCGCACACGGGCGACACGGCCGGCTGCGTGGTCCTGGCGCCGCCGGTCACGCCAGGCGGGAAGTTCCGTGTGCTGGAGCGCCATCAGTTCAAGGGCATGGACTTCGAGGCCCAGGCCGAGTTCATCCGCAAGATCACCGAGCGCTTCAATGTCCAGCACATCGGGATCGATACGACGGGGCTGGGGCAGGGGGTCTACCAGATCGTCCAGAAGTTCTATCCGGCCGCGAAGGCGATCAACTACTCGCTGGACGTGAAGACGCGCCTGGTGCTCAAGGCCAAGAGCGTGATCAGCAAAGGCCGGATCGAGTTCGATGCCAGCTGGGTGGACCTGGCCCATGCGTTCCTGGCCATCCGCCGCACGCTGACAGCCAGCGGCCGCGGCGTCACCTATGACGCAGGCCGCAGCGAAGAGACCGGGCATGCCGACCTGGCCTGGGCGTGCATGCATGCCCTCGACAACGAACCCCTGGAAGGGGCCACTGCGCAGAGCCGCAGCATCATGGAGATCTCCTAATGGACACGAACGACGCCCCGGCCGAGCTGCACAAGGGCAACGCCGGCAAGATCGAGGCCTTCACCTTCGGTGAGCCCACGCCGGTGATGGACCGGCGCGAGCTGCTCGACTACCTCGAATGCGGCCTGGTCGGCCGCTGGTATGAGCCGCCGGTCAGCTGGGAAGGCCTGGCCAAGAGCTTCCGCGCCAGCACGCACCACAGCAGCTCGATCTACTTCAAACGCAACGTCCTGGTGTCCACCTTCAAGCCGCACAAGCTGCTGAGCGCCGAGGCCTTCGGCGCGCTGGTCCTCGACTTCCTGACCTTCGGCAATGGCTACCTGGAACGGCCACGCAGCATGACGGGCCGCAACCTGCAGCTGCTGCACCCGCTGGCCAAGTACGTGCGTCGCGGCGCCGAGCTGGACCGTTACTACTTCGTGCGCGGCTGGAAGGATGAGCACGAGTTCGCGGTGGGCTCGATCTTCCACATGCGCGAGGCTGACATCAACCAGGAGGTCTATGGCCTGCCCGAGTACCTATCGAGCCTGCAGGCGGCCTGGCTGAATGAGTCGGCGACCCTTTTCCGGCGCCGCTACTACAACAACGGCAGCCACGCGGGCTTCATCCTCTACATCAGCGACCCGGCCCAGCAGCAGGAAGACATCGACGCCATCCGCGAGGCCCTGAAGAACTCGAAAGGCCCGGGCAACTTTCGCAACCTGTTCCTCTACTCGCCCAACGGCAAGAAGGACGGCGTGCAGCTGATCCCCGTCAGCGAGGTGGCCGCGAAGGACGACTTCTTCAACATCAAGAGCGTGAGCCGCGACGACGTGCTGGCGGCGCATCGCATCCCGCCGCAGCTGCTGGGCATCGTGCCTGGAAACACAGGCGGCTTTGGTGCTGTGCTGCCGGCGGCCCAGGTCTTCGCGCGCAACGAGATCGAGCCGCTGCAGGCGCGGTTTCGGGCAATCAACGAGTGGATGGGCGAGGAGGTGGTGGCGTTCGATCCCTATGTGATCAAACTGGCTGAGCCCGAGAGGGACACGGCGTGATCCTGAACCTACGCGCCCCCCATTCGAGTCACTCGAATTAGTAGGTCTCGATCGCAAAAGTGCACAGTCGGCCCGACAGGGGCTGCGGCCAGATGAGGTGGCTGCCATCAGACATGCCTGCGTTGAATCGCGCGCATCAGGCTGTCACCAGTCAGGGTCTGGTTGACGACTCCATAGATCTCGCCCCCACCCCAGCTGTGCGCGAACTTAAGTAATCCGAGGCGCACTAGATTCGCCAGTGCCTCTTTGACCTCCTCGGAAGGGTCAGCCGGTGTGCCATTCGGCGAATCTTCCTTCTGAACAGTTGCCGAAGCAGGTAGTCCGGCCGTCAGAATTTGGTCGTGCCGGCCAGGCCTCGGGGTCACCGTGTATAGGCGGTCGAAGATGACCGCATCGAGGCTTGTCAAATTTTTGAGAATTGAGACGTAGGACCTGCGAGCTTCGGTAGCTGTTCTCGCGTCCGACGCGTTGGCGAGCAATCGGGCCCAGAGGTCTTGGAGTGCATCGTCTTCTTCGAGTGCCCCTTGTTCTAGGGCATCGATTGCAAACGGAAGCGGCATCGGCTTGATCGTCACGTCCTGGCCCATTGCCAGCAGTTCCGTTCGATAGCGCTCATACAAGCGGGCTCGTCTCGCTGCTCTGGTGAACCGGAGCTTGTCTTCGAGCATGCCGAGAACTTGCTCGAGAGGACCATTGATGTGCCGTGCGATGAACCTTCCGGAGCTTTGAACTATGTCCATGGCCTTGCCGGCTGTCTGTGCCACATCTTGAATGGCCTTTGCGCCTTCCTTGATTGCCTCGTCGTCCATGGTTCTCACGATCCCGATTGCATTGGGCCCTATTCTGCAGGCTTCGCGAGCGAGGGCTGGCCAAATCAGAAGTCCTGCTGACCGGCGGTGAAGCTGAGGGCCTGCGCGATAAGTTGCCAAGCGGGCCTTCGCCGATAGCCTGAGCAATTGCTTCAGTGCTTTGGTTTACCAGCTGTTCGTATGTTTGAGGACAAAGCGGCACCACCACACCTGTTCACACGTTCGGCCCTCCAGCCGCTGCTCACCGCCCAGCACCATGCTGTGGCCGCTCAGGTGCCAGATCCGCGCCGTGCATAGATCCGCGACCAGGCCGAATGGGCGCAGGGCCGCGAAGACTGGGGCCCCCTCGTGGCCGTGCCAGCTCATGTACCTGAGGATCGACAGCTCGCCGCGGATCGGCACGGCTGCCCGCCATACCTCGCGCGGAAGCCGCTGTCCTGCGTGATTCAACTCGACCAGGTCCACCAACATGCTGTGATTTTATCCAGTATTCCGCGGTGAGCTGGGTATCGACGCGGTCAGAGGCCACAGGAGCGCGCGAGGCCGCGAGGGCGCCCCACAGCCCTGCTGACTTCACGTGGACGCAATGGCGGCCCCGCCAGGGGCTCGGACGGGCCGCCCGGGTGCCCGGGGGCAGGCGCGCAGGCGGGGGAGGGCGACAGAACCCCACGGCGCGCGCTCGGGACCCCGCCCCGCCCCCGGGCTAAATGCCCCGCTTTCGACGGCACTGCCGGAAGTGCCCCGCGAAAGGCCTGGTGCGGCCTGTGGGGCAGTTTGGAGGGGGCACCGACCTGCCGGGATCTGACGGCCTTTTGCGGGCGTGACGGGGCGCTGGCGAGCGAGACGGTCGGTCGCAATGCCAATGCCTACTGCGGTCTTTCGCGGAAGTGCCTCGGGAACTTCCTAACTTTCCGAACCTGCCCCGGAGAATGCCCCTAAGTCTTTGTCGCGAAAGGGGAATTTTGGTTAGGTTTGCTTCCGAATCTTTCCTAACCTCGTTCCTAATTTTTTCGTAAGTCATTGATTTGCAAGGATTTTTCCTGGATTAGAAATTAGGTTCCAGTTTCCTAATCAGGTTCAGTTCATGTTAGGAAGAAGGTTAGGTTGGCTCTGCTTCTGTAAGTCGTTGTCGCGCCTGAACTCTTTGGCATTTTTCAGGAGTTGGTTAGGGAGGTTAGGAAGTTCCCGTGGGCGTTCCAGGTTTAGCGGCAGGCCGGATCGCAGGCCTGGCCAGGCCCTTGGGGCCGTTACACATTGGCCAGTAACGAGAGAAAACGGACGGCGGCGACTCTCGCCATTCCTGCGGCTGCACCGAGCCTTGGCCAGGTCGACGCGGTTGGAGTTTCCCGAGAGTGGCGTGAAGATGACCCCTTTAGACCTCCGATTGCTGCCATATGCTTCGAGGGTCGGCGAGGTCAACGGAACAGTGCGATTTCCCAACGGCACCGACGACGCCCCAACAGCCGCGAACATCAAAGGAGATTTCGAGGCGTCGCGCCAGGGGCAAGCCCGAACAACAGCCCGCGAGTGATGGAATGACTTTGAAAATCAATAGGAATTTGGATGTCCCAATCCAAGGCGCTGAATCCAGCAAGGCCTCGGAGTCCGCAACGACTGGCGCAAGCCTATCGATCGCCGTCCAGCCCAAGCCTAAAGTCTTCCTTGTTGACCTGGATGATTCGGTGACTCTGGCGCTCCGCGACTCTGGTATCAACGCTACCGCGGGTTCGTTCGGAACTCCCTATCGCTGCGAGATCAGCAGTAGCTACCAGCCTTGGCGCAATTCGGAGCGGCTCCCTGATGGTTACGCCGAGCAAGAAATCATCTTTGTCGACCTGGCCTGCGAACCGGCAGACGGGCCGATCGGAGAACTTCAGTGCGCTTTGGACTCTGACGGCTACTGGATAGGGTGCGATAAGGGCATTATTGATCCTCGCTTTTCGGCTGCCATAGTCGCACGACCAAGGTTCGATCGCATCGTTGCAGCCGGCGGCGTCGTCGTCGTATTTGCGATGCCTGAATCCGGGGTGTCTGTCGTCACCGGCCGCAAATCGCGTCAGACCTTCCACGTCAAGGAACCGGTCCAGGTGGATGAGTGGAGCTTTCTTGGAGCGCTGAAAAGTGTTCGCGTGTCGCGCTTATCCGGCGAGGAGATCGTTGTCTGCGAACAGCAATCGTTGATTGGCAGGGCCCTGTCGGCCGAACTCTTTAGCATGAGATATGAGTGCACGTTGCACCCTATTTATAATCATACGAATTGGAAGGTCCTCGCCAAGAACAAGTTCGGAGATCCTGTCGCGCTTGGATACTCGAACGACTCCAAAGGCTCCGTGTTCCTCCTGCCTCAAGTAGACGACAAGGCTAGCCTAATCAAGCGACTATTGACGGACGTCTTTCCAGAACTGTTCCCGCATCTCTACCCCGGCATCGATAGGGGCCGATGGACGCATTTGCCTGAATATGAACTCCGCAGCGTCATCGAACTTGAAACCGCGCGACAGAATGCCATCGCGATGCACAAGGCGGCGATGGCCAAGCTAGATGCGGACGTATCCGAACTGCGCTCAAAGGACGGTTGGCTACACGACTTGCTCACGGAAACTGGCGACCATTTGGTGGAAGCGGTGGCGGCGGGGCTTGCTGAGCTGGGGTTTCAAAACGTCGTCGATATGGACAAGATTCGCGACCGCGATGGGAAACCGCGTCGCGAAGACTTGCAAATACAAGACGCTAGCCCGACGCTGATAGTTGACGTTAAGGGGATCAGCAATTTCCCTGGAGATGAGGATGCCATGCAGGCTTTCAAGCATGCTGCATTGTTCATGCGCGAACAGAATCGCACCGACGTTTACGGATTGTCTATCGTCAATCATCAGCGCCATCTCCCTCCACTTGATCGCGACAACGCCATGCCTTTCAGGCGGGAACTTGTGGACGTGGCGCTGCAAAACCAACAGGGCCTTATGACCACTTGGGATTTGTATCGCCTGGTGGTCAATATGCGACGGCATGGCTGGCGATCAAACGATGTAAAGCCAGTCCTATACGGGCACGGTCGCATCAGGCCGATCCCCAAACACTACGCGTTTCTTGGGCGGGTCGCACTGGTGTGGGCGCACGCAATTGGAGTCGATATCGAGGATGGCATCGTGCGAATTGGCGACACGCTCGCCATCGAGTTCGACGTCTATTTCGAAGAGGCTCAGGTGCTCTCCCTGCAGGTGAACACCGAGAACAGGCGAGAAGCCATGACCGGAGACAAGACCGGCATCCCATGGCCGGAAGCTACGAGTCGCCCCAAGAAGGGCCTGGCAGTGTATGTGTGCAGGAGATCAGATGCTGATACCGGCGCGTCGTCCACGGTGGAGGCGCCTCCGAACTGACCGACGCGATAGTGACGGCCAGAGGATGCAGCGAGCGCGCGATCAGCAGGGCGCTCGCCCGCTCCACCCGTCGTGTGCAATCTCGCTGCTATTCATCAATTCAACGGTGCAGGTCGACCGCCCGCAGCTGGGTATATCGCATCAGCTGCTTCGGATCGCGATGCCCCGTCACCAGCATCATCTCGGGAATGCTGTACTTGCCCGATTCGACCAGGCGGGAAATGGCTTCGTGCCGCAGGTCGTAGAGCTGCAGATCCTCGATCCCGAGCTTTTGGCATGCCCGGGGAAACACGCTGCTCCAGCTCTTGCCGTTCAAGGGGAAGATGAACTCGCCGTCCTGTGGCTGCCTGTCGATGATCTCCATGCACCGGCCCAGGAGGGGCACGCGCTGGTGGTTGCCGATCTTCTTCTTCGGGTCTTTCCGGTCGCGGATGAGGATCGTGCGGTCCTCGCGGTTCAGGTCTGCCCACCGCAGCCGGCAGATCTCGCTGGGAGGTCTGAAGCAGCTGTCAAGGATGAAGTCGAAGATGTCCATGGTGAGGCTGCGCGAATGCAGGCGGAACCACGCTCGCAATGCGTCCAGCTCGGCCTGCGTGGGGCGTCGATCGCGCTCATTGCTTCGGGCCAGCATGCCCATGTGCAACAGGGCGTCGCGGGCGTCATCGACCACGCCCCGGGGTGAGTGGATGCGCCAGACGGACCGGGCCACCTTCAAGACTGATCCCAGGTAGGTCAGGTCAATCGAGGCTGTCACGCCCTTCACACGACGGTCGTCGACGATGTACTGGATGATGCGCTCGGCCGTCAGCGAGTTGACCGCCACCGCCCCGAGGCCGGCCTTGCGGTCGGCCATCCGGTTCAAGACCCAGGCCTTGTTCTTCCCGAAGGGCTTCGCCTTCGAGACTTCCTCGGTGTAGCGCTTGATCAGGTCGCCCACCGTTGTCTTCGAGCTGGGCGACACGAGGCCGGCCAGGCCAGCCTCGATGTCCGTTTCGACCTGGCGCGCCCAGGCCTCGGCAAGGGCCTTGGTCGCGAAGGTCTTGGTCTGTGTCGGAGCCCCTCTGCGGCGCACCTGAGCGCGCCATTTGCCGTTCAGCGGGATAATTGATGCCATCGCCTGCGGGGCCTCCCTGGATGAATTTGCTACGAATCGCCGTCGGTGTTGCGGCCGTAGCACTAGCGTAGCACCCAGAAAGTGCATCCCAGGGGAAATGCGTGCATTTCCGTGCTACGGCGAAATCTAGAAAATGACTGAAATCGCAGATAAATCAACAGCTTGTAGCCCCTGGCGCCTGTCCGTTGCGCCCATGCTGGACTGGACCGATCGCCACTGTCGCTATTTCCACCGCCTCCTGACCCGCCAGACCCTGCTGTACACCGAGATGGTGACCACCGGCGCGCTGCTGCATGGCGATCAGCCGCGGCACCTGGATTTCAATGACGAAGAGCATCCGGTCGCCCTGCAGCTGGGCGGCAGCGAGCCGGCAGATCTGGCGGCCTGTGCCAGGCTGGCCGAGCGCTGGGGCTATGACGAGGTCAACCTCAACTGCGGCTGTCCCAGCGAGCGGGTGCAGCGCGGCGCCTTCGGGGCCTGCCTGATGGCCGAGCCCGAGCTGGTGGCCGACGGCGTCAAGGCCATGCGGGACGCTGTCAGCATCCCGGTGACGGTCAAGCACCGCATCGGCATCGACAAGATCGAGAGCTACGACTTCGTGCGGGATTTCGTGGGCCGCATCGCCGAGGCGGGCTGCGAGGTCTTCATCGTCCATGCGCGCAATGCCTGGCTGAAGGGCCTGTCGCCCAAGGAGAACCGCGAGGTGCCGCCGCTGCGCTACGCCCTGGTGCACCAGCTCAAGCGCGAGTTTCCCCACCTCACCATCGTGATCAACGGCGGCCTGAAGACAGACGACGAAATCGCCGAGCAACTGAAGCACGTCGACGGCGTGATGGTGGGGCGCCAGGCCTATCACGAGCCCTGGCAGATGGCCGGCTGGGACCAGCGCTTCTTCGGCACGCCGGGCCCGGCACAGAGCCGCGAGCAGGTCGAGCAGGCCTGGGTGCAGTACCTGGAGCGCGTGGTGGCGTCCGGCCGCCCCTGGCCGCAGGCCATGCGCCACGCCCTGGGGCTTTACAACGGCCTGGGCGGTGCGCGCCGCTGGCGCCAGATCTGGTCCGATCACAAGCTCAAGGGTCTGCGCCCCGGTGAGGTTGCGCTGCAGGCCAGCGAGGCGCGCTCGCAGCAGGCCGGCCTGCGACCGGCGAACCTGCTGGTGGCCTGAGAACGGGCATGGACCCCAGCATCGAAGGCGGGGAGGGCGCCGAGGCAGGCGGCCTGCCGCCCTTGCTCCAGTACCTCTGCTATGACACCGCCATCGGCCTGTGCGGCCTGGCGTGGTCGGGGCAGGGCATCGTCGGCTCGCAGTTGCCGGAGGCCAGCCGGGGCGAGACGCGCGACCGCATGCGCCAGCGCTTTCCCACCGCCCGCAAGGCGCGCGAGGGCGACGCCGTGCCGGCCTTCGTGCAGGACGCCATGGTCTGCGTGAAGGCCCTGGCCAGCTCGCAGCCGGCGGTGGTGAGCCATGTGGTGCTGGACGAGCGCGAGCTGACGCCCTTCCAGCGCGCCCTGTTCACGCTGGCCCGTCAGATCCCCCAGGGTCAGACGCGCAGCTACGGCGAGCTGGCCGCCCAGCTGAAGATGCCGGGCGGGGCCCGTGCCGTCGGCCAGGCCATGGGGCTGAACCCCTTCGCGCCCATCGTGCCCTGTCACCGCGTGCTGCCCGCCGCTGGCTCCCGGGCCGGCCTGGGCGGCTTTTCCGCGCATGGCGGTGCCGTGACCAAGGCCCGCCTGCTGGCGCTGGAGGCGCGTGCCACCGGCCAGTGGGTGGGGCAGCAGGGCAGCCTGGACCTCGATCACTTCTGAGGGCCTGCGGACCGGCTGCTGTGGGAAGGGCCCCCTGCTCGGCGAGGAGGCGAGAGGTGGTTGGGAAGTGGGCGGGACGTGGCCGGGACGTGGCCGGAAAGAGGGCGGCGCTCCCTTGGACGCGTAGTGGCAATGCATTGCCACGCGCACGCCCTTGATCTGGGTAAAGGTTTCGCAATTGCGAATTGTTATCATTGCGCTTGCTAATCCAAGTGCAAACCATGCTTCGCCACGCTCAGACGCGCGTCCAGCCTTCGCTCATCAAGGCTGGACACGCCCCAACACCCTCCGTGAATTCCTTTTTGACGATGGCTTCGGCGCTCCTGCTGAGCTTCGTCCTCAGCGCCTGCGGTGGCGGCGGTGGCAGCGATGCCGGCCCAACCCCTGCGCCCGCCGACAGCGGCCTGAGCAGCCGCGCGCAGCTGGGCGAGAAGATCTTCAAGGACGTCAGTCTTTCCGGCTCCGGCCAGCAGGCCTGCATCAGCTGCCACACGCCGGACACGGGCCATGCCGGCGCCCTGAACGGCAAGCCCACCGAGCCGGGCGGCGTGATGATGGAGTTGGAGGGCGGGCGCACCGCGCCGGGCCTGCGCTATCTGGCGGGCAACAAGTCCTTCAACTTCGACAAGGAAGGCACGCCCAATGGCGGCTTTTTCTGGGACGGCCGGGCCACCAGCCTGATGGACCAGGCCGGCAAGCCCTTCTTCAATCCCAAGGAGATGGCCAACGCCAGCGTCGAGGACCTGATCGCCCGCCTGGCCCGCGCCAGCTACGCCGCCGAGTTCAGGAAGGAATTCGGTGCCGACATCCTCAAGAACCCGGCGGAGGCCCTGCAGCGCATGCAGCTGGCCCTGCAGGCCTACCAGCTGGAAGACGGGGAGTTCCGCTCCTACAGCAGCAAGTACGACGAATTCCTGCGCGGCCGCACGGCCCTCAGCGAGCAGGAACTGCGCGGCCTGGCCCTCTTCAATGCCAAGGACAAGGGCAACTGCGCCGCCTGCCACCCCTCCGCCAAGGGCGCGGACGGCAGCTTCCCGCTGTTCACGGACTTCAGCTACGACGCCCTGGGCGTGCCGCGCAACACCGCCCTGGCCCAGAACGCCGACCCGGCCTTCTTCGACCTGGGCCTGTGTGCCCGCGAGGGCGGTGACCTGCAGGCGCGCCAGGACCTCTGCGGCGCCTTCAAGGTGCCCTCGCTGCGCAATGTGGCCCAGCGCAAGGCCTTCTTCCACAACGGTCGCTTCAGCAGCCTGCGGGAGGTCGTGAGCTTCTATGTGCAGCGCGACATCTTCCCCGAGAAGTGGTACCCGCGCCTGGCCGACGGCAGCATCGACAAATTCAATGACCTGCCTCCGGCGCTGCGCGGCAACGTCAACACCAGCGAAGGCCCCTACAACCGCAAGCCCGGCGATGCGCCGGCGCTCAGCGAGTCCGAGATCGACGACGTGGTCGCCTTCCTGCGCACGCTCAGTGATGGCTACGCCCGCTGAGCCCCTCATTCAAGACCTTTCGAAGTGCCCCTCATGAACAAGAAGACCTTGCCCCTGCTCAGCACCCTGAGCCTTGCCCTGATGCTGGCCCTGCAACCCGCCCAGGCCCAGACCGCCACGGAGCAGGAGCTGCTGCGCCGCGTGGACCAGCTGGCGGCCGAGCTGAACAAGCTGCGCGCCGAGCTGGCCCAGGTCCAGCAGCAGCGTGCCGCCGAGGCGGCCAAGCCGGTGGCGCCGGTGGCTCCGCCCTCGCTCCCGCCCGCCTTTGCCGAGGCCGAGCGCCCCACGGCCGCGCCGGCCACGGTGCTGAGCGGCTATGCCGAGCTGAACTACAACCGCCCGACGAAGAACAGCAAGGACGCCCAGGCCGATCTGCGCCGCCTGGTGCTGGGCTACCAGCACCGCTTCGACGAGAAGACCAAGGTGGTGACGGAGATCGAGGTCGAGCATGCCGTGGCCTCGGCTGATGACGCCGGCGAGGTGGCCATCGAGCAGGCCTATGTCGAGCACCAGTTCCACCCGAACTGGGCCGTGCGCGGCGGCCTCTTCCTCGTGCCCATGGGCCTGATCAACGAGAACCACGAGCCCACCGCCTATTACGGCGTGGAGCGCAACTTCGTCGAGACCGCCATCATCCCCAGCACCTGGCGCGAGGGCGGCATCCAGCTGGTGGGCCAGCTGGACAGCGGCTGGACGCTGCAGGGCGGCATCTCCACCGGCTTTGACCTGAACAAATGGGATGCCGGCAGCAGCGAGGGCCGCGAGTCCCCGCTGGGCGCCATCCACCAGGAGATGGCCCTGGCGCGCTCGCGCGACCTGTCCTTCTTCGGCGCGGCCAACTACCGCGGCATTCCGGGCCTGCTGCTGGGCGGCTCGATCTTCACCGGCCAGGCCACGCACAAGCAGCAGGCGAACGAGTCCCGCATCACCCTGTGGGACCTGCATGCGCGCTGGACCCCCGGCGCCTGGGACCTCTCGGCGCTTTACAGCCGCGGCACCATCTCCAACACCGCCGCCTTGAACCTGCCCCTGGTGGGCGGGGACAGCCTGATCCCCTCGCGCTTTGACGGGGCCTACGTGCAGGCCGCCTACAAGCTCTGGGAGCAGGGCAGCTATGTGCTCAAGCCCTTCGTGCGCTGGGAGCGCTTCAACACTGCCGCCGCCTATGCCGACCTGGGCGCCGGCCTGACGCCCGAGGTGCTGGCGGCCGAGCAGGTCTACACCCTGGGCGCCAACTTTGAGTTCGCGCCGGGCGTGGTGCTCAAGGCCGATGTGCAGCGCTTCAAGCAGAACAAGGACCAGAACCGCCTCAACCTCGGCCTGGGCTGGAGCTTCTGATGCGCCTGAGCCTGGCCGCCACCGCCGCATTGGCCCTGGCCCCTTCAGGCGCCTTTGCCGTGGACTACATGACGGCCGAGGCCGCGGCCAAGCTGATGTTCGCCGAGGCGGATCGTTTCGAGATCCGTGACTGGCAGCTGGACGCCGCGCAGGCCCAGGCCATCGCCGCCCTGGGCGTCAAGCCGCGCAGCGCGCAGTGGAAGCTGCGCCTGGCCTACAAGGGCAGGGAGCTGCTGGGTGTGGTGGTGGCCGACGAGGTGCTGGGCAAGTTCGAGCTGATCAGCTATGCCGTGGGCATCGGCACGGACGGCAGGGTGCGCGGGGTGGAGATCCTCTCCTACCGCGAGAGCCACGGCCATGAGGTGCGCACGCCCGCCTGGCGCAAGCAGTTCCTGGGCAAGGCCCAGGGCGCGCCGCTGAAGCTGGGCGAGGACATCGCCAACATCTCGGGCGCCACGCTGTCCTGCGGCCATGTGACCGAGGGCGTGAAGCGCATCGTCGCGGTGGTCGAACAGGCAAGGCGCAGCGGTGTGCTCGGCTGACTTCACCACGGCTGGCCTGCAGCGCCGCGCTCAGCCGGTGCTGGGGACCCTCGTCGAGCTGGGGCTGCGTCATCCGGACCCGGCACGGGGTGCGCAGGCCCTGGAGGAGGGTTTCGCCCTGCTGGCGCGCCTGGAAGGGCAGCTGAGCCGCTTCCAGCCCGCCAGCGACGTCGCCCGCTTCAATGCCCTGCCTGGCGGCGCCCACCTGGCCCTGCGGCCCGCCACGCAGCGCGTGATGGCGGCGGCAGACTGGCTGCGTCAGCGCAGCGCCGGCCGATTCGATCCCACGCTGGGCAGCGGCCCGCAAGGCTGGCAGCTGCGCGGGGGCGTCCTGCACAAGACGCAGGCGGGCGTGCAGCTGGACCTGGGCGGCATCGCCAAGGGCTTTGTCGTCGACCGCCTGGTGGCGCTGATGCGGCGCAGCGGCGCTGTCTGGGGCAGCGTCAATGCCGGGGGGGACCTGCGCGTGTTCGGCCCGGACCCGGTGCCCCTGCTGCTGCGGGACGAAGAACGCGGCGGCCTGCGCGAGTTCGGCCAGCTGGCCGACGGCGCCTTTGCCAGCAGCCACTACGCGCCGGGCAGCCGCAGCCAGCTCCACGGTCTGGAACCGGACGACGCCGTGCAGGTGGCGGTGGCAGCGCCCTCCGCCCTGTGGGCCGACGCGCTGTGCAAGCTGGCCGGCCTGGGCGCACTGGCGGTTTCCGGCGCTGAGCGAGAATCCGCGCTGCTCACGCGACTGCAGGCCCGGGTCTGGATCTGGCGGCGCTGAGCGCCCCGCATCCGTTCCTGCCCTCCATGCGCGCTCCTCTGCTCAAACTGCCCGGCTGGCACAAGCGCTGGCTCTACACCAGCTTCACCGTCCTGGCCGCCACCGGCCTGGCCTGGCTGCTGCTGCACTACGGGCGCGAGGCGGACACCCTGCCGCCACCGGCCGAGGCCTGGCTGCTGCGCGTGCATGGCCTGGCCAGCATGTTCGTGCTGATGGGCCTGGGCATGGTCGCCGGCAGCCATGTGCCCGCCGGCTGGCGGCTCAGTGCCCAGGCCGGCCGCCTGGGCCAGCGCCGCAGCGGGCTGTGGCTGAGCGCCGTGTTGACGGCCGTGGTGCTGACAGCCTATGGCCTGCTGTACCTCGTCCCCGAGGCCTGGCACGAGGCCACGGGCTGGGTGCACGCCGGGCTGGCGCTGAGCCTGGCCCTGCTGTGGGCCTGGCACCGCCCGCGGCGCCATCGCCCGGGCGCCTGATCAGTCCCAGGGGGCCGGTTCTTCGGAGCCGGCTGCCGTGGTGGCCGTGGCGGGCAGGGCCGGTTCCTTCTGCAGCTGCAGGCTCACGCCCTGCAGCGCGGCCGCCGCGAAGTCGTGCTCGCCGCCCAGGCCGTAGATCAGGTCCGGCAGCAGCTGCGAGAGCTCACCGGTGGCCAGGGCTGCGTCGGCGTCGAAGGCCTCGTCCTTGCTGGGCTTGTCACGGCCTTCGAAGACGATGTCCAGGAAGGCGATCTTCTTGATGGACAGGGTGTCCGTCAGCAGGAAGGAGACGCGGTCGCGCCAGGTCAGTGCCAGCTTGGTGGGGCGCTTGCCGGCGGCCAGGTGCTGGCGCACCTCCTCGATGTCCAGCGGGTGGCGGGCGTAGCGCACGACGGACTTCATCTCGTCCTCGCTCTTGAGCTCGCACTCGCGGTCCACGGTGAAGCCTGCAGGCGGCACGCCGTCGGACAGCCAGGCGGCCATGCAGGCGGCGGGCGTCTCGGCGGTCTGCAGCAGCTGCACGACCAGGCTGGGCAGGCACTTGACGAGCAGGGTGATGAGCTCGTCCGCCTTGCTGACCGAGCCGGCGTCCACCATCAGCAGGCGCTGCTTCACATCGATCCAGACGCGCGTGGCGCCCTGCTTGGTGAAGGCCTGGGGCAGCAGCTCCTGCGTGACCTGCTCCTTGAGCTCGTTCTTGACCTTCTTGCCCGGCTTGCGGCCGGTTTCCTGCTCGATGCGCTCGCACAGCTCGTCGACCCGGCGTCGCACCACGGAGCCTGGCAGCACGCGCTGCTCGACCTGCAGCTTCAGCAGCCAGTGGCCACCGACGTCCTCGATCAGCGGCGCATGCGCGATGCCACGCGGCGAGACCCAGCCCGCCGAGAGCGGCTGCGTGGCGCCACAGGGCACGAAACGCTCGGGCTCCAGGGCCTCTTCGATCTCCTCGATCGTGGCCTGCCATTCAGGCGCGATGCGGTACAGCAGGAGATTCTTGAACACGGACGACCTCTCTCAAGCAAAAACGCCCCGGCGGGGCGTTCAACGATTCATTCCCAGGGCCGCGTGCCGCGGCCGACCGGAGGGCATTGTCGCTCAGCCGGACGGCGGCTCCGCCTGGGGGCGGCCCCCTTTACAAGCCGTGGCAAATGCGGGTGCGGCTGGTGCTCAGGCGCCCGCGGCCTTGGCTTCCTCGGCGGCGATCTGGCGCAGGGCCTGGGCAAAGACCTCCGGCGGCTGGCCGCCCTGCAGCAGGTAGCGTTCGTTGATGACCAGCGCCGGCACCGAGCTGATGCCCTGAGCCTGCCAGTAGGACTCCTGCTCGCGCACGGCCTCGGCATGGGCATCGCTGTCCAGCACGGCCTCGGCGGCGGCGCGGTCCAGGCCGGCACTTTCGGCGGCGGCCAGCAGCACCTCACGGGCGCCCGGGTTGCGTCCCTCGGTGAAATAGGCGGTGAAGAGCGCCAGCTTCAGGGCCTTCTGCTTGACGAGGTCGGTCTCGCCGGCCCAATGCAGCAGTCGGTGGGCGTCAAAGGTGTTGTAGATGCGGTCCCGCGCGCCCTTGGTGAAGCTGAACCCCAGTGCAGCACCGCGCTGGCGTATCTGCTCGCGGGTCTGCTCCAGCTGGGCGGGGCTGGCGCCGTACTTGCGGGCCAGGTGGGCGTTGATCTCCTCGCCCTCGGCCGGCATCTGCGGGTTCAGCTCGAAGGGCTGAAAGCGGATCTCGGCCTGCACTTCGGGGACCTGGCTCAGGGCCTGATCCAGGGACTTGAGCCCGATGGCGCACCAGGGGCAGGAGACGTCGGAGACGAAATCGATCTTGAGCATGGGGCGATGGTAGTGTGCGGCGGCCGCGCCTGCCGGCATGGGGTCTTGCCGGCCGGGACGGCCTCAGGACGCGTAGCCCAGGCTGCCCAGCCATTGCAGGGCGTCGGGCAGGTCGGCGCAGTCCTTGCGGGCGACGCGCTTGGAGGTCTCGCGCCGCAGGCCCTCTGCCATGCTGGCATGCAGGGTCGTGGGCATGGCCACCGCGTAGGCGCCCAGGCCATGGGCCACGGCGTCCAGGAAGAAGTCCAGCCAGGCCTTGAGCGCCTCGGGCGTCGCGCCTTCCCAGGCCTCGAACAGGCCCACCATGGCCCAGGGCGCCGGATGCCGCGCCCACAGCGCACTCGCGTCGCGGTGCAGGTGGCGCGCCGCGACCTCGTTCCAGACGCCCTCGTAGCGGATCACAAGCACATCACCCCGCCACTGGAGGTGGAAGTTGCCGTGTTGATTCCAGTCCATGAGCTGTTCAGTGAGCTGTTCCTGCGGCGAGTGTAGAGGGCTGTGAAAGCGATGCCATGCCCTGGATCACACCGGACGCTCGCTGGCCCGGGCCCAGAACACCCATTCGGTGCCGACGGCGGCCTTCTCGTCCGGGAAGACCAGGCGGCCGTCGCCCGGCGCCCGCACGGCCTGCCCGTCGTGTCGCCAGCCGATGCATTCGCCGGCGCTGACCGCCTCGAAATTGCGCCAGGCGCGGGCGAAGCGGTCCTGGGGATGCTGTCGATCGAAGACCTCCAGCATCTCCAGCAGCTCGGGGGCCGGGGAGGGCGGGGCTTCAGCCTCGCCCGGATCGATCATGTCCAGCAGGGCCAGCGCCCGCCGCACGGCGCGATAGGCGACGCCCACGGCCGCCGGGTCCGCATGCTGGCCGCACTCCAGCGTGACGCCGTAGCCGCCCGCCCGGCGCATGGCCTCGGTCGTGCCAATGGCCTGGGCGATGCCGGCCGGGTCCGCGCCCCGCTGCGCCAGCCCGCGGGCATAGCAGCGCATCCATCCTTCGACGATGCGGGGGGCGCCCAGGGCCCGCGCCAGCCGGGCCTCGGCCGCGGCATGGGCGAAGGGCTCCAGGGGGCCGCTGTTGTCGGGCGGGCCCAGCATCACGAAGGGCTCGCCTTCACCCTGGAAGGAGTGCAGGTCCAGCAGCACCTCGTGTGCCGCCAGCAGCGGGCACAGCGCTGTGGCGATGCGGTCCTCGTGGTTTGCCGGCTGCGGCGTGGGCATCAGCTGGCGGTTGAGGTTGCGTTCGCCCTGGCGCTGACGGCGCTGGTAGGCCAGGGGGTTGGTGACGGGCAGCAGCGTCAGCTGGCCGCGGCGCAGTGGCAGCGCGCCGGTGTCGAGATCGTCGATCAGGCGAGACAGGGCCTGGGTACCGCAGGTCTCGTTGCCATGCACGGCGGCGGTGACCAGCAGGCGAGGGCCGGGCTCCAGCGCGAGGTACTGGTGCAGGCGCAGATGGCCCAGAGGCACGGACTCGGATGGCAGGAGCCCCATGCGAGTGGCGCTCAGGCCAGGCTGAGGCGCTCGGCGGCACCGGCCATGCGGGGCGGCAGGTCATCCTGCTCGCGGCCGGCCAGCCAGCGGGTGAGGCGGTACAGGGTGGCGAAGCCGAAGGCCGGCGGTGCGGTGCCGGCGCCGGCGATCATCTCGCCGCCGCGGCGCACGTTGTCGGCCATCCAGGCCGGCAGGCGCAGGTGGTAGGGGTTGCGGGCGACCTCGCCAACATGACGGGACAGGGCCTGCACCAGGCGTGCCAGGTCTTGCCTGGAGCTCTCCACCATCAGGTTGGCGCCGGACTGCGGTGCCCAGTATTCGGTCTGGGCCACCAGGCCGTTGTAGCCCGCGGCCTGCAGGGCATCCAGGGCCAGGCGGTGCACGCCCATGTGGGTGGCGATGCCGTCGCCCTCGTGCGGCAGCAGCACCAGGGCAGGCTGCTCACGGCGCAGCAGGGCGGCGGCCTTGTCGACATGGGACTGCCACAGCAGGGGCTGGGCGATGGGGGTGTCGGGGCGGACCTGCTCCAGGCCGCCGTCGGCCAGCTGCAGTGTCTCGAAGTCCAGCAGTTCGCAGGCCTGGCGCAGCTCCTGCCAGCGCGGCTGGCGCCGGGCCTGGTTGCTGCCCAGCGTCACGGCCACATTGCAGACGCGCCAGTGCGACTCGCGCCGCAGCCGCAGGGGCAGGGCGCCGACGATGCATTCGTCATCCGGATGGGGCGAGAAGATCAGCGCCAGCGGCGTGTGGCCGCGGCGCTTGCGGGCCGGCGAGGCTTCGTCGCACGGGGGGAGCTGCATCAGGCGGGCCCAGTCGTTGACCCAGTCCAGCCAGGCGGCGAGTTCGCGGGCTCGGGCAGTCTCAGTGGCGGGCAGACGGCCCTGCTGGGCATCTTCGGCTTCGAGGGCTGGGGGGCGTGGAGAGGGCATCGAGAGTACAGCGGCGACGGTCCGCTCAATGGTAGGGCATGGAGCGGGCACCGTGCGCCCGCATGCCGCGCAAATGCCCCCAAACTCAGGGATTGCCCTGCCCTGGCGCGACCACGGCGGTGGGCCGCTCGCCACGCTCGGGCCAGGTCGCCAGCAGCACGCCGCTGAGCGCCAGCCCATAGGCCAGGCCCTGCGTCAGCTGCAGCTGCTCCTGCAGGAAGGCCCAGCCCACCAGGGCCGTCGCCACCGGCAGAAAGACCATGAACACCCCGGCCTGCGAGGCCGGCACGGCGCGCAGGCCGCGCATCCACAGCACCACGGTGACCATGCTGGCTGCCGCGGCATAGAAGAGCAGCAGCGCCCAGTGCGGCAGGGGTACCGCGCTGAAGTCGAAGCTCAGCGCCTGCCACAAGCCCAGTGGCGTGACCAGCGCCAGGCCCCAGAGGTTGATCAGCGCGCTGATGCGGCGCGGGGCCAGGTCTTGCGTCAGGCGCTTGCCGATGACGACATAGGTCCCCTCGCAGAACACCGCCGCCAGCACCAGGGCCAGGCCCAGGGGCGTGGACTGCGCCGCGCCGCCCTGGCGTTCCAGCGCGACCAGCGCGATGCCCGCCACACCCAGCACCAGGCCCGCCAGCACCTGCGGCCGCAGCCGCTCTCTCAGGAACAGAGCGCTCAAGAGTGCCACCGCCGCCGGGATGCCCGCCATGATCACCCCCGCCGCCATGGCCGAGCACTGCCGCAGGCCGAAGAGCAGGCAGATGGAGAACAGGAAGTTCCCGATGAAGCTCTCCAGGAAGAGCAGGCCGCGCGTGCGCGGGCTCAGCGGCGCGGCGCCCGTCGGGGCCTTCACCCAGCCCGCCATCAGCACCCCCGCGATGCCGAAGCGCAGCCAGGCCAAGAGGAAGACCGGAAAGCTCAGCAGCAGGAGCTTGGACAGGCCCACATAGCTGCCGACCAGGCTGGTGCTGGCGGCGAGGCTGAGGTAGGCGGCGAGGGGGACGCGGGCTGTCGCGTGCAGGGACTTCATCCCGCCATTGTGGGCCGCCTCAGCGCTTCAGGCCCTTCTCGATGTGCGCAGGGCGGCTTGCCCCGCCACACCCGTTCAGGCTCCGTTGATGCGCAGCCAGGTCGTCTTCAGCTCCGTGTACTTGTCGAAGGCGTGCAGGCTCTTGTCGCGGCCATTGCCGGATTGCTTGTAGCCGCCGAAAGGCACGGTCATGTCGTCTTCGTCGTACTGGTTGACGTGGACGGTGCCGGCCCGCAGGGCGCGGGCCACGCGGTGGGCGCGGTCGAGGTCGGAGCTCCAGACGCTGGCCTGCAGGCCATAGCTGGAGTCGTTGGCCAGGCGCAGGGCCTCGGCCTCGTCGTTGAAGCGCAGCACGCTCATCACCGGGCCGAAGATCTCCTCGCGGGCGATCTTCATGCCATTGCTCACGCCGCTGAAGATGGTGGGTGCGACGTAGAAACCGCCGCTCTCGGCCCGGGCCTGCGTGGCGCCGCACAGGGCGCGCGCACCCTCGGCCAGGCCGGACTCGATGTAGCCCATCACCGTGCGCAGCTGGCCCTCGTCGACCAGGGCGCCCATCACGGTGGCGGGGTCCAGCGGGTCGCCCGGCTGGTAGCGCGGCGCCTGCTGGGCCAGCAATGCCTCGAACTCGTCGGCAATGCTGGCGTGCACCATCACCCGCGAGGGCGCATTGCAGCTCTCGCCCTGGTTGAAGAACATGCTGCCGGCCACGGTGCGGGCGGCGCGGGCCAGGTCCTTGAAGTCCGGGAAGACGAGGAAGGCGCTCTTGCCGCCCAGCTCGTTGAAGACGCGCTTGAGGTTGGATCGGCCGGCGTACTCCAGCATCTTGCGGCCCACGCGCGTGGAGCCGGTGAAGCCGATGGCGTCGACGTCCATGTGCAGGGCCAGCGCCTCGCCGGCCTCGTGGCCGTAGCCGGGCACCACGTTGAACACGCCCTCCGGCAGCCCGGCCTCGACGGCCAGCTCGGCCAGGCGCAGGGCCGTCAGCGGGGACTTCTCACTGGGCTTGAGCACGACCGAGTTGCCCGCCGCCAGTGCCGGGCCCAGCTTCCACGAGGCCATGATCATGGGGTAGTTCCAGGGCACGATGGCGCCGATGACGCCCATGGGCTCGCGGGTGATCAGGGCCAGGGCGCTGGGGCCGGTGGGGGCGATCTCGTCATAGATCTTGTCCACGGCCTCGGCGTACCACTGGATGCAGCGGGCCGCGGCCGGTACGTCCACACTCAGGGCGTACTGGATGGGCTTGCCCATGTCCACGGTCTCGAGCAGGGCGAGTTCGTCACGCGCGGCCAGGATCTTGTCGGCGAACTTCAGCAGGATCTTCTTGCGCACGGCCGGCGGCTTGGCGGACCAGCGGCCGTCCTCGAAGGCCTGGCGCGCGGCCTGCACGGCGGCGTCGATGTCCTGGGCGCCGCAGCGGGCGACCTGGCCGATCACGCGGCCGTCGATGGGCGAGATGCAGTCGAAGTGCTCGCCCGCCACGCTGTCCACGCGCCGGCCCTTGATGAAGGGGCGGCCGTCGATCTGAAGGGCCTGGGCACGCTGGTGCCAGTCAATGGTGCTCATGGGTCATCCGTGATCGTTGGCGGGGCCGGCCGGGCCTCGTGGGCCGGCCGGACCGCGGGCTCAGAAGCTCAGCACCATGGAGGTGCCCAGCAGCTGGTTGGTCTTGGTGAAGCTGCCATCCTTGGTGTTCAGGAACACCGGCAGGCTAGCGCCATCGTAGCGGTACTCGAGCTTCCAGATCGTGTTCTGGTTGAGCAGGTAGCTGAGACCCAGGCTGAGGGCGTAGCGGTTCGCGCCCTTGCCGGCGGTGTCGGGGTCGGGGTTGGCGTCATCCCAGAAGAAGCCGTTGCCGCGGCCGATGCCGTTGTGGCTGTCGTCGTAGCTGTAGCCGAAGAGACCGCCACCGTTCTTGCTGTTGCGCAGGTAGTCCAGGCGGCCCGTGACTTCCCAGCGCGGGATGAACTTGTAGGCCATGAGCGTGGACAGGCCGCTCCAGCTGGCGTCGCGCAGCTGGCCGTCCTCGTTGAAGATGGCGGCGTGGCGCTGGCGTCCCCAGGAGAGCTGGCCCTGCCAGGTGAAGTCGCCGCGGATGAAGTAGGCGTCGAACTCCAGCATGTCCACGCGCGTGTCCTTGCCCGCCTGGTCGGCGAAGCGCGGGGCGCCGCTGCCGTCGAGGGCGTCGGTCGCGTAGTTGTAGGCCTTGCCGTGCAGGCCGGTGAAGCCGAAGCCCTGGAACTCGCCCTTGGCGTAGTCCACGCGGTAGACCAGGGCTGGTGTCTTGTTGCCGGCGCTCTTGCGCGAGTTGTTCACATTGGCCAGGCCGGCCTTGATCATCCACTTGCCGCGGGTGATGTCGGCCACGGCGCCGGTGTAGGCGGTGGGCGCGGTGTAGTCGAAGAGCAGGTTGTGGGTGATGAGCTTGTTGAGGGGCGGGGCGGTCATCTCGTAGCCCGTCCAGTCGGGGATCTGGCCCACCCAGAGGCGGGTCTGCAGGTCGCCCAGGGGGATGTTGACACTGGCCTCGTGGACGATCGAGCCCCCGTTGAAGACCGAGCCCGTGCCGCGGTCCGGTGCCAGGGTCAGCTTGTAGCGGGTGCCGCCGTCCATCTCCTTCTGGAAGTCCAGCAGGGCCATGCCGAAGTAGCCTGAGTCGTAGGCGTAGGGGTCCTTGTTGAGGAGCTGGAAGCCGGCGGTGTTCTGGGCCTTGTTGGCGATGAAGGTGGGATCGATGAAGCCGGTGATCTTGAGGTTCTTGAGGCCCAGCGCTTCCTGGGAGTCCTCCAGCGCCTCGGTCTTGACGGCGATGCGGTTGAACTCCCGCACCTGTTCGGGCGTCATGCCCCATTGGGCCTCGGCGGGCTTGGCCGCCTTGCCTTCGGCGGCCTTGAGCTTGTCTTCCAGCTGGGTGACGCGCTCCTTCAGTGCGCGCAGCTCCTTGAGCAGCTCCTCATTGCTTTGAGCCTGAACGGGCCAGCCATAGGCCAGGGCCAGGGCGGCGGCGAGGAGGGCCAGGGTGTGCTGCTTCATGGGGAGCTCCTGAGGTTGTGGTGAGTCGTGAGTCGGATGCGTTGACAGGGAAGGAAACGGGAGGTGGTGACCGGGGGCTCAGCCACTGTCGCGCTGCGCCGCGGCGAGTTCGCGGGCCAGGCGCCGCTCGCGCCGCGCGATGGCCAGGCTGGCCGCGACAATGCCCAGGGACACCACCACGATGACCACCGTGGCCACCGCATTGATGCTGGGCGACACGCCCAGGCGCGCCCGCGAGAAGATCACCAGGGGCAGGGTGGTGGAACCCGGGCCCGACAGGAAGGCCGAGAGGACGACGTCGTCCAGCGACAGCGTGAAGGTCAGCAGCCAGGCCGAGAGCAGGGACTGCGAGATCATCGGCAGGGTGACCAGGAAGAAGACCTGCAGCGGCCGCGCACCGAGGTCCATGGCGGCCTCCTCCAGCGAGGGGGGCAGGTCTTGCAGCCGCGCCTGGATCACGACCGTGGCATAGGCCAGGCCCAGCAGCAGGTGGCCCATCCAGATGGTGAGGCTGCCACGCTCCGGAAAGCCCAGGGCTCGCTGCACGGACACCAGCATCAGCAGCAAGGACAGGCCCACGATCACCTCCGGCATCACCAGCGGCGCATTGACCATGCCCGCGAAGAGCGTGCGGCCCTTGAAGCGGCGGTACTTCACCAGCGCGAAGGCCGCGAAGCAGCCCAGCAGCACCGAGGCCGAGGCCGTGAAGAAGGCGATCTTGAGCGAGAGCCACAGACCGGCGAGCAACTCGCGGTCCTCGCCCAGCTGGCTGTACCAGTTCAGCGTGAAGCCGCCCCAGACCGAGGGCACGGGCGAGGCATTGAAGCTGTAGATCACCAGGGCCAGCAGGGGCAGGTAGAGGAAGGCGAAGCCCAGCAGCAGCCAGGTGCGGGCCACCGCGCGGCTGCTGCGCGGGCCGAAGATCGCGCGGCTCATGATCTGGCCTCCTGGCTCTCCGCCTGGTATTTGTTGAAGAGCGCCAGCGGCACGATGATCAGCAGGATCACGACCACCGCCACGGCCGAGGCCATGGGCCAGTCGTTGTTGCTGAAGAACTCGTCCCACAGCACGCGGCCGATCATGAGCGTCTGCGGGCCGCCCAGCAGCTCGGGGATCACGAACTCGCCCACGCAGGGGATGAAGACCAGCATGGAGCCCGCGATGATGCCGGCCTTGGACAGCGGCACCGTGATCTTCCAGAAGGCCGTCCAGGGCGTGGCCCCCAGGTCCGCCGCGGCCTCCAGCAGGCGCAGGTCCATCTTGGAGAGGTTGGCGTACAGCGGCAGCACCATGAAGGGCAGGTAGGTGTAGATCATGCCCAGGGCCAGCGAGAAGGGCGTGTTCAGCAGCATGCCCGGCGCGGGGATCCAGCCTGCGGCCGCCATGAGCCTGTCCAGGCCGAGCCCCTCGATGGCCTGCGCCACCCAGCCCTTGTCGGCCAGCAGGCCCTTCCAGGCATAGACGCGCAGCAGGAAGCTGGTCCAGAAGGGCAGCATCACCAGCATCAGCAGGGCCGGTTGCAGCGTGGCCCGGGCCCGCGCCATGAAGTAGGCGAAGGGATAGCCGATGAACAGGCAGCCGAGGGTGGTGATGCCCGCGTACTTGAGGCTGTTGAGGTAGGCCTTGAAGTAGAGCTCGTCTTCGGTGATGAAGAGGTAGTTGCTGAGCTTGACCGTCAGTGTGGCCACGCCGTCGGCGTAGCGCAGCAGGTCCTTCACATGAACGGTCTCCATCTCGGAGACGCTGATCTTCAGCACGATCAGGAAGGGCAGGGCGAAGAAGACCAGCAGCCAGGCATAGGGCAGGGCGATGACGGCGCTGCGACCGCGCCACCAGCGGGGTCGCCAGGCAAGAAGCTTGGAGGGCGTGCTCATGAGGGCCTCATTGCGTCAGCACGACCTGGGCGCTGTCCGTCCAGTAGGCCCAGGCCTCGTCGTCCCAGGACAGCACCTCGTCCGGATGCCGCGCCGTGTTGGCCTGCGAGACCTTCAGCACCGCCCCGCTGGGCAGCGCCAGGTGGTAGACGGTGTAGCTGCCGAAGTAGGACATGTCGCGGATGCGGCCCCGCACCGCATTGACATCGGTCCGCACCGGCGGCGTGCGCCCCAGCTGGATCTTCTCGGGCCGCAGCGCCACGGCCAGCTCCATGCCCTTGGTGCCCGTGATCCCGTGACCGACGTAATGGCGGCAGTCCGCGCACTGGATCTCCACGTGGTCCGCCTCGTCCACGTCCAGCGTGCCCTCCATGAGGTTGACGTTGCCGATGAAGTCGGCCACGAAGCGCGTGGCCGGCGTCTCGTAGATCTCGCCCGGTGGGCCCACCTGCAGGATGCGGCCCTCGCTCATCACGCCGATGCGTGAGGCCATGGTCATGGCCTCCTCCTGGTCGTGGGTCACCATCACGCAGGTCACGCCGACCTCCTCGATGATGTTGACCAGCTCGATCTGCGTCTCCTCGCGCAGCTTCTTGTCGAGCGCCCCGAGCGGCTCGTCCAGCAGCAGCAGCTGAGGCTTCTTCGCGAGGCTGCGGGCCAGCGCCACCCGCTGCTGCTGGCCGCCGGAGAGCTGGTGTGGCTTGCGCTTCGCATACTTGCCGAGCTGCACGAGCTTGAGCATGGCCTCCACCCGCGCCTCGATCTCCGGCTTCGGGCAGCCGTCGCGGCGCAGGCCGAAGGCGATGTTGTCCCAGACGCTGAGGTGCGGAAAGAGCGCATAGCTCTGGAACATCATGTTGATCGGACGCTCGTAGGGCGCGAGGCCGGCGAGGTCCTGGCCGTTGAGCACGATGCGGCCGCTGGTGGGCGTCTCGAAGCCGGCCAGCATGCGCAGCAGCGTGGTCTTGCCGCAGCCCGAGGAGCCGAGCAGGGCGAAGATTTCGCCCTGCGCGATGTCCAGGGACACGCGGTTGACGGCGACGGCGCCGCCTCCGAAGTCCTTGAGTACCTGGTCGATCTGCAGGTAGGGCGTCGAGGCGGCGCTGGGGCTCATCATGATGCGGGCGTGCTCCGGAGGGGGATCAGATGCCGGTCTTGAACGAGGTGTACATGCGGGTCATCTGGCGCCGCACGTCGTTGTTGATGGCATCGGGCGCGGCCATGCGCTTCATGTCGGTGTCGCTCAGGAAGACCGTCGGGTTGCTGGCCACCTCGGGCTTCACGAACTTGCGCGCCTCCTTGTTCGGGTTGGCGTAGAAGACCTTGTTGGTCAGGCCGGCATGGATCTCGGGGCGCAGGATGAAGTTGATGAACTTGTGCGCGTTGCCGGGGTGGGGCGCGTCCATGGGGATCACCATGGTGTCCATGAAGATGATGCCGCCGGTCTTGGGGATCAGGGCCTCGATCTTCTGGCCGGTCTTGCCGTCGATGGCGCGCTGGCGGGCGATGTTGATGTCACCGGACCAGCCCAGGGCCAGGCAGATGGAGCCGTTGGCCATGTCGTTGATGTAGCCCGAGGAGCTGAACAGGGTCACGTAGGGGCGGATGGCCTTGAGCAGGGCCGGCACGCCGGCGTAGTCGGACACGCTCTTGCTGTAGGCCGGCTTGCCCAGGTAGTGCAGGGCGGCGGGCACGACCTCGGTGGCGGAGTCCAGGAAGCTCACGCCGCAGCTCTTGAGCTTGGAGATGTACTCGGGCTTGAAGACCAGGTCCCAGGTGTTCTCCGGCATGGGCGTGCTGCCCAGCGCGGCCTTGACCTTGTCCACATTGATGCCCACCGTGGTGAAGCCCCACAGCCAATTCACCATGTACTCGTTGCCCGGGTCCAGCCTGGCCAGCTGGGTCTGCACCTCGGGGTCCAGGTTCTTGTAGTTGGGGATGAGGCTCTTGTCGATCTTGCGCAGCAGGCCGCCGTCCGCCTGCAGCTTGGCCCAGTAGGAGGAGGGCACGACGACGTCATAACCCGTCTTGCCCGCAACCAGCTTGGCGTGGACGATCTCGTTGTTGTCGAAATTGTCGTAACGCACCTTGATGCCGGTCTCCTTCTCGAAGAGCTTCAGCGTGTCCTCGGCGATGTAGTCGGACCAGTTGTAGACGTTGAGCACCTTCTCCTCCTCCTGCGCCTGGGCGGCCGGCGCGAAGAGGGCGCCACAGGCTGCCGCCAGGGGCAGCAGAAAGCCGGGCAGGGCACGGAGCAGGGACTGCGGAAGGGACCGGGTGGGCTGCGACATGGAAGAACCTCCTGGAAAACAATCAGAACCAGTGGACGCTGCAAGAGCGCGTGTCATGAAGCGCTGGGGTCAGGTCTGAACCCCTGGGCAGAAAATGGTGCGAGCCAGTCTAGGCGGCGGGCCAGCCGCCAGGCATTCGCCAAAACCCGTGCTGTGGCGCGGGCCCGCCGTCACAGCCAGCCCTTTGTCTTGAGTTCGCTCAAGCTGAGATCCAGGCAGCGGCGGATCAGGGCGATCATCTCGTCGACCTGATCCCGGCTCATCACGAGCGGCGGTGCGACGATCATGCGGTCACCCACCGCGCGCATGATCAGCCCGTTACCGAAGCAGTGCGCGCGGCACAGCATGCCCACCTCCAGCGCGGGGTCGAAGGGCTGGCCGCTGGCCTTGTCCTTGACGAGCTGGAGCGCGCCCATCATTCCGCAGGTCTGGGTTTCGCCCACCAGGGGATGGTCCTCGAGGCTGGCGAAGCCTGCAGCCAGCTGCGGGCCGATGTTCTGGCGCACATGGTTGACCAGGTTGAGCTGCTGGATCAGCCGGATGTTGGCCACCGCCACCGCGCAGGCCGTCGGGTGGCCGGAGTAGGTGAAGCCGTGGTTGAACTCGCCGCCCTGCTCGATCAGCACCTTCGCCACCTTGTCCGACACCATCACCCCGCCCAGCGGGATGTAGCCCGAGGTGACGCCCTTGGCAAAGGTCATCAGGTCGGGCTTCGTGCCCATGGTCTCGCAGCCGAACCACTGGCCGGTGCGGCCGAAGCCGCAGATGACTTCGTCGCTGACCAGCAGGATGCCGTAACGGTCGCAGATGCGCTGGATCTCCGGCCAGTAGGTGCTGGGCGGCACGATGACGCCGCCCGCGCCTTGCACCGGCTCGCCGATGAAGGCGGCCACCTTCTCGGGGCCGATCTCCAGGACCTTGGCCTCCAGCCAGCGCGCGGCCGTCAGCCCGAAGTCCTCGCGGGACTGCTCGCGGCCCAGCTCGAACCAGTGCGGCTGTTCGATGTGCGCAATGCCCGGGATGGGCAGGCCGCCCTGCGCATGCATGCCGCTCATGCCGCCCAGCGAGGCGCCGGCCATGGTGGAACCGTGGTAGCCGTTCTTGCGGCCGATGATGATCTGGCGCTCTGGCTGCCCCAGGCTGGCCCAGTAGTGCCGCACCATGCGCACCACCGTGTCATTGCCCTCGGAACCCGAGCTGGTGAAGAAGACCTTGCTGAACTGCGGCGGCGTGACCTCGGCCAGCAGTTCGGCCAGCTGGATGGCCGGCGGCGTGGAGGTCTGGAAGAAGGCGTTGTAGAAGGGCAGCTCCTTCATCTGCCGGGCCGCGGCGTCGATCAGGGCCTGCTGGCCGTAGCCGACGTTGACGCACCACAGGCCGCTCATGGCGTCGAGGATCTTGTGGCCCTCGCTGTCCCAGAGGTAGATGTTCTCGGCGCGGGTGATGATGCGCGCACCCTTGCGTGCCAGACCGGCGTGGTCGGTGAAGGGGTGCATGAAATGGGCGCTGTCGGCCTCCTGCCATTGGCGGGTGCTGCGCGCGGCGGCGCTGACGGGGGCTTGCACGGTGCTCATGGGGTGTCCTTCCTCACGCCGTGGCGTGGAATGGGGTCACTGGAATCTTGTCGGTGTAGGCAGCGGCTGAGGGTCAGGTCTTGCCTGCCCGGCCGGAGCCGGGTCAGGCGGGACAGACTCAGACGTGCAGCAGCAGGTGCTCTCGTTCCCAGGGCGAGATGACCTTCATGAACTCGGCGTACTCGATCTCCTTGATCTCCGAGTAGACCGTCACGAAGGACTCGCCCAGGACCGAGGCGAGGTCCGTCTCGGCGCGCAGCAGGGCCAGGGCCTCGCCCAGGCTGCGCGGGAGCTGGTAGTCGCCCAGGTAGGCGTCGCCCTTGCACTCGGGCGTGGGCTCGATGCGATTCTTGACGCCCAGGTAGCCGCAGGCCAGGGTGGCGGCCAGCGCGACGTAGGGGTTCGCATCGGCACCGATCACGCGGTTCTCGACGCGCCGCGCGGCGGGTGGCGCCACCGGCGAGCGGATGCCCACCGTCCGGTTGTCGATGCCCCACTGGATGTTGATGGGGGCGGCCGTGAAGCGGGCCAGGCGCCGGTAGCTGTTCACATAGGGCGCGAACAGGGCCATGGCCGCGGGAATGTAGCGCTGCAGGCCGCCGATGTACCAGTAGAACTCCTGGCTGGGGCTGCCGTCCTCGTTGCTGAAGAGGTTGCGGCCCGTGGCCTTGTTGATCACGCTCTGGTGCACATGCATGGCGCTGCCCGGTTCGCCGGCGATGGGCTTGGCCATGAAGGTGGCGAACATGTCGTGGCGCAGAGCGGCCTCGCGCACCGTGCGCTTGAAGAAGAAGACCTCGTCCGCCAGCCCCAGCGGGTGGGCGTGGAAGAAGTTGATTTCCATCTGCCCGGCGCCGATCTCGTGGATCAGGGTGTCCACGTTGAGCTCCATCTTCTCGCAGTAGTCGTAGACGTCCTCGAAAAGCGGATCGAACTCGTTCACTGCGTCGATGGAGTAGGCCTGGCGCGAGGTCTCGGCGCGGCCGCTGCGGCCCACGGGCGGCTTGAGGGGCACGTCGGGGTCGGTGTTGCGGGCGACGAGGTAGAACTCCAGCTCGGGCGCCACCACCGGGTCCCAGCCCTCGGCCGCGAAGAGGTCGCAGACCCGGCGCAGCACCGAGCGCGGGGCGAAGGGCACGAGCTTGCCGTCGCGGTCGAAGCAGTCGTGGATGATCTGGGCGGTCGGGTCCACGGCCCAGGGGACCAGGCGCACCGTGCTGGGGTCGGCCCGCAGGTGCATGTCCATGTCATTGGGGCTGATGACGTCGTAGTAGGGCCCCTCTTCAGGAAACTCGCCGGTGACGCCCATCGCCACCACCGCTTCGGGCAGGCGCATGCCGCGGTCCTCGGTGAACTTCTCGCGCGGGAGGATCTTGCCGCGTGCCACGCCGGTCAGGTCGGGCACGAGGCATTCCACCTCGGTGACGCGATGCTCACGGAACCATTGTTCGAGCTCGCTGAACGTGATTTCTTTTCTGACCACCATCGTTGCCTCATCTTCTGGTCTTGGCCCCGGGTCATACCCACCGGGGCTTCGGATTGCTAGAACTCGGTCGGGGGTCAGCGGCGCTAGGTCTCGGGGTCGCTCTTGAAATCGTGGCGGGGCTGGCGGATCTCGTTGCGGTAGTCGCGGAAGGCCGCACAGGCTTCGCCGAAGGCCTTGAGCATCTTCATCGAGACCGGATTGCTGGCCGCCTGCCATTCGGGGTGCCATTGCAGGCACAGCGAGAAGCCCCGGCTGGCCTCGACGCTGAAGGCCTCGACCAGGCCGTCCGGCGCCACGGCCTCGACGCGCAGGCCCGGTGCCAGTGTCTTCACGCCCTGGCCATGCAGGGAGTTCACGCGGAAGTGCTCATGACCCAGCAGGCCTTCGAGCACACCACCGGGCATGACATGCACCTCATGCTGCTCGGCATAGGCAATCTCGGGCGGCTGGCCCTCCGGCGCGCGGTGATCGTTCAGGCCCGACTGCTCCTGCACGGCCTGGTGCAGCGAACCGCCGAGCGCCACATTGGCCTCCTGGAAGCCGCGGCAGATGGCGAACAGCGGCATGCCCAGCCGCAGGGCCCTGGGGATCAGGGGCAGGGTCCAGGCGTCGCGGTCCGGGTCCAGGGGCAGGGCGGGGTTGTGGACGTCCTCGTCGAAATGGCTGGGGTGCACATTCGAGGGCGAGCCCGTCAGCAGCACGCCATGCGCGATGGCCAGCAGCTCGTCGATCTCCTGCAGGCTGGCCGAGGGCACGACCAGGGGCAGGCAGCCCGCCAGGCGCACGGCGTCCACGTACTTCTTGCCAGCGATGTGGAAGGGGTGCTCTCCCACCTGGCGATTGCAGGCGGGGACCAGCACGATGGGCTTGCCGGCCGGGCCGGCAGCGGAAGGCGCGTCGCGGTGCATCACAGCAGGTCCCTCAGTCGGTAGTACGCCATGCCCAGCACCAGGGCCGGCGTACGCATCAGTGTGCCACCGGGAAAGGACCGGTGGCGCAACTTCCCAAAGCAGTCGAAGCGGCTGGCATCGCCATGCATGGCCTCGGCCACCACCTTGCCCGCCAGCCCGGTCAGCGCCAGACCGTGGCCGGAGAAGCCTTGGAGGTAATAGACGTTCCGATGATCGCCCAGGCGGCCGAAGTCCGGCGCGCGGTTCATGCTGATGTCCACGAAGCCACCCCATGCATGGCTCATGCCAACGTCGGCCAGCTGCGGGAAGGTGCGCACGAGGCGCTCGCGCATGCTCTGCATCAGGTCCCGCGGCGTGACCATGCTGTAGCTGACGCGGCCGCCGTAGAGCAGGCGGTGATCGGCCGTGGGGCGGAAGTAGTCCAGCACGAAATTGGTGTCACAGACCGCGCTGCGGCTGGGAATCAGGGCCTGCAGGCGCGCCGGGTCCAGGGGCTCGGTGCAGACGATGTAGGTGCCGACCGGCATGATGCGGTCCGCGAGCGCGGGCGCGAGCCCGGGGGCCAGCGCCTGCAGGTAGACGTTGCCTGCCAGCAGCACCTGTCTGGCGCGCACGCTGCCGCTGCTGGTGCAAAGCCGCTGGCTGCCGTCGGTCTGCGCCTCCATGCGGTGCACGGCGCTGTGCTCGTGCAGGGTCGCCCCGGCGGCCCGTGCGGCACGGGCCAGGCCCAGGCAGTACTTCAATGGATGCAGGTGGCCGGAGCGGGCGTCGTGGATGCCGGCATCGAAGCGCGGGCTGGCGATCCAGTCCTGCAGCTGCCCCGGTGGAATCCAGGTCAGTGGGTAGCCGTAATCCCGCTCGACCCGGTCGGCCCAGGCGCGCAGCTCCACCGTCTTGGAGGGTTTGGTGCTGAGGCCCAGGAAGCCCGGCTGCCATTCGGCCTCGATGCCATGGCGCTGGCAGCGCTGCTGGATCAGGTCCAGGGCCTCCAGGCTCATGTCCCAGAGGCGGCGGGCGTCGGCCAGGCCCAGCTGGCTTTCGATCGTCGTGTTGTCACAGGCCAGGCCATGGATGGCCTGCCCGCCGTTGCGGCCCGAGGCCCCGCCGCCGACCAGCCCCGCCTCCAGCAGGCGCACGTCCATGCCACGCTCAGCGAGCTCCAGCGCGGCGGACAAGCCCGCCAGGCCACCGCCCACGACGGCCACATCCGCCTCCACGGCCTCGTGCAGCGGCGCGTAGCCCTCCTGGCGCGGCGCGGTGGCGGCGTAGTAGGAATCCCGGGCGAGGTCCTGGTCGATCCGGAGCAGGCGCATGCAGCAGCGATGAGACGAGGCCGCAGCCTCAGGCCACCCGACGCAGGGCGGTGCGGATGGTGTCGACCAGGCGGTCGATCTGCGCGGGCTCGATGATCAGGGGCGGTGACAGCGCGATGGTGTCCCCCGTGGTGCGGATCAGCACGCCCTGTTCCCAGCAGTCCAGGAAGACGTTGAAGGCCCGCTTGGCCGGCTCGCCCGGCAGGGGCGACAGCTCGATGCCGCCGACCAGGCCCATGTTGCGGATGTCGATCACATGCGGCTCGCCCTTCAGCGAGTGCAGGGCCTCGGCGAACTGGCCCTGCAGGGCGCTGGCACGGGTCAGCAGGCCTTCCTCGGCATAGGTCTTGAGTGTGCCCAGGGCGGCAGCGCAGGCCAGCGGGTGGGCCGAGTAGGTGTAGCCGTGGAAGAACTCGATCAGGTGCTCAGGCCCGCTCATGAAGGTGTCGTAGATCTTCTGCTGGGCGAAGACGGCGCCCATGGGCACGCAGCCGTTGGTGAGGCCCTTGGCCACGGTCATCAGGTCGGGCGTGACGCCGAAGGTCTGGGCGCCGAACGGGTTGCCGGTGCGGCCAAAGCCGGTGATGACTTCGTCGAAGATCAGCAGGATGCCGTGCTTGTCGCAGATGTCGCGCAGGCGCTGCAGATAGCCTTGCGGCGGGATCAGCACCCCTGTGGAGCCGGCGATGGGCTCGACGATCACCGCGGCGATGGTCGAGGCATCATGCAGGGCGACGAGGCGTTCGAGATCGTCTGCCAGTTCGACGCCGTGGGCCGGCTGACCCACCGAGTAGGCATTGCGCGCGGGGTCATGGGTGTGGCGGATGTGGTCCACGCCACCCAGCATGGTGCCGAACATCTTGCGGTTGGCCACCATGCCGCCCACGGAGATGCCACCGAAGTTGACGCCGTGGTAGCCCCGCTCCCGCCCGATCAGCCGGGTGCGCGAGCCCTCGCCACGCACGCGGTGGTAGGCAATGGCCATCTTCAGCGCGGTGTCCACGGACTCGGAGCCGGAGTTGGTGAAGAAGACCTTGTTGAGTCCGGCGGGCGTCAGCTGCACCAGCTGCTCGGCCAGCTCGAAGGCCTTGGGGTGGGCCATCTGGAAGGGCGGGGCGAAGTCCAGCTCGGCGGCCTGCGCCTGGATGGCCTGCACGATGTGCGGGCGGTTGTGGCCGGCATTGACGCACCAGAGGCCGGCGATGCCGTCCAGCACCTGGCGGTCGCGGTCATCGCGGAAGTACATGCCGTCGGCGCCGGTCAGCAGGCGGGGCGCCTTCTTGAACTGCCGGTTGGCGGTGAAGGGCATCCAGTAGGCATCCAGCGCGGCGGGATTGAGGGTCATGAAAAGGCTCCGGGTGATCGAATCGGCTGCGTTTCGGTGCATTCAGACGCAGCAGGCAATTCACCCAGTCTAGGCATTCCGTCACGCAATAGGCTTGCAGATGCGCACCGTGCAAACCCTTGGATTTGCAATTTCATGCGGTAGCATGGCCTGCAATTCGCATTGGATTCGAATGATGAGCTCTGAAGTGCAATTGGATTCGATTGACCGCGCCATCCTGAATGAGCTGCAGGCGGATGGCCGCCTCTCCAACCAGGACCTGGCCGCGCGGGTCCACCTGTCCCCCTCGGCCTGCCTGCGCCGGGTCAAGCGGCTGGAGGACAGCGGGGTGATCTCGCAGTACGTCGCCCTGGTCAACCCCAAGGCGGTGGGCAAGCAGGGCACCAGCTACACCATCATCAACCTGGAGCGCATGACCACCGCCGCCCTGGCCGCCTTCGAGCAGGCCGTGCTGGACAGCCCCGACATCCTGGACTGCTTCTATGTGGCGGGCACCAATGACTACGTCATCCGCTTCGCCTACAAAGACGCCGAGGACCTGGAGCGCTTCCACACTCATGTGCTGATGCAGCTGCCCGAGGTGGCGCGGTCCAACAGCATGCTCGTCTTGCGGACCATCAAGAAAACCACGGCCTTTGCTTTGTGATCCCCGTCAGAAAAGCAAAACGGACCACGAGGGTCCGTTCAGACAGGTGATTCGCCGGAGCGACGATCTGCAAAGCGCGAAGCGCCTGCAGCACCGCACGGTATCCGAGGATCCGGCTGCGCCGGGCCTACGAAGTCGCCCCCTCCAGGGGGTCCGCGAAGCGGGTAGGGGGCGCTCCAGTCAGGCTGCCAGCAGTGCGATGACGGAGCTCAGGCCGAAGAAGGCCAGCATCGCGACGATCATCGCTTCCTCGACCTTGCCAGCCGAGACGGGTTCGAAGGAAGGGGCGCCACCGGCGCTCAGGGCGGCGGGGCTGGCGGCCACGAAGGAGGTGGTCACCGGGGGCAGGAACTTCTTGAATGCAAACATGGAGCTTCTCATCGTGTCTGTTGGACGGTGGGGTGAGAAGACCTCGTGAGTGACCCTACAGCTGTCACTCTCACCAGCCGGATGGGCACGTCCACATGCGACATCCGCCTGGCGTGTCGGCACCGGGATCTGTCCAGCGCCTTAGGCCTTGTGATGCCCTCCAGGGCGTCACAGGAAGGAGTATCGCAGAGATCCGTGAAAACCCTATGACAAGTTTTCGGGTTAACCCGAACTTTTCTGCATAGATTGATGCCAAGCCGTCAGAAACGTGACTATCTGAAACGGAAAAGTGCGTCAATCGAACATTGAGGCTTCAGGCGCGTTCTCGCCTCAGGGTCGCCAGCATGGGCAGCATCTGCACGCCCAGCATGCTGACCAGGATCAGTCCGCAGCCCGCCAAGCCGGCCGCACTGAGGCGGTCGCCCATCAGCAGGTAGCCGAAGGCGGCCGAGAACACGGTCTCGGAGGACAGGATGATGGCGGCGTCCGCCGCATGTGAGTAGCGCTGCGCCACCACCTGGGCGGTGAAGGCCACGCCCACAGACATGACGCCGGTGTAGAGAATGGCGCCGGTGGCCTCGCGCAGGCCGGTCCAGCTCCAGGGTTCGAAGGCCAGGGCATAGGCCAGCGCGGCCAGGCCCACCAGGAAGAACTGGCCGCAGGCTACCGAGAAAGGCGCGTTCATGCGGTCGGCCACCCGGCCCACCATCAGCACGTGCACCGCCCAGGGCAGGGAAGAGGCGATCACCCAGGCGTCACCCAGGCCGATCTTCAGCTCATGGGCACCCGACAGCAGGAAGGCGCCCACCAGGCAGGCCAGGCCACCGGGCCAGACGGACCAATGCGGCACGTGACGCAGCAGCAACCAGCCCAGCACCGGCACCAGGGGCACGTACAGCGCCGTCAGGAAGCCGGCATTGGTGACCGTGGTGCTGACGATGCCGATCTGCTGCATGGCCGCCCCCATCAGGAGCAGCGAGGCCAGCGCGGCGATCTTGTGCCAGTCCCGCTGCTGCAAGGCGGCGCCCTGGGCGGCCAGCTGGCGCTGCTCACGCCAGGCCAGGGGCAGCACGACCAGCGAACCCACCAGGAAGCGCACGCCGGTGAACATCATGGGCCCGATATGGGCCATGCCCTGGCTCTGCGCCACGAAGGCCGAGCCCCAGATCAGGGCGATGACGGTCAGCAGCAGATTGGCTTGGATGCGGGTCACGGGCGGGAGCCTCGGAGGCGGTCAGGGGAACCGCGCATCATAGCGAGCGGGAACGGTGGACCGCTGGGCTCAGCTTCGCAGGTAGTCCAGCTCGGCTTCGCTGAAGCCGGCGGCGCTGCGGGCCTCGAAGTTGAAGGGCGGGCGCAGCCGGGGTGCCTGGTAGCGCTCGACCAGGGCCGGGTAGCTGGCGACGGGGTCCAGCCCGCGCTCCAGGCAAAGGTGGCGGTACCAGCGGTTGCCGATCTCCACGTGGCCGATTTCGTCGCGCAGGATGATGTCCAGGATGGCCACGGCACGCTCGTCCCCCGCCTTGCGGAACTTGGCCTGCAGGGGCGGCGTGGCGTCCAGGCCGCGGGCTTCCAGGGTGCGCGGCACCAGGGCCATGCGGGCCAGCACGTCGTCGCGGGTGCGCTCGGCCATGGTCCAGAGGCCGTCGTGGGCGTCGAAGTCGCCATAGCGGTGGCCCAGGGTCTGCAGGTGCTCGTGCAGCAGGCTGAAGTGCAGGGCTTCCTCGGCGGCCACCAGCAGCCAGTCGGCGTAGAACTCACGCGGCATGCCGGGGAAGCGCCAGACGGCGTCCAGCCCCAGGTTGATGGCATTGAACTCGATATGGCAGATCGCATGGATCAGCGCAGCCCGGCCTTCGATCGTGAAGGGCGAGCGGCTGGGTACCTGCAGCGCTTGCTTGAGCGCGGGGCGGGCCGGGCGGCCGGGCAGGGGCTGGGTGGGCGTCAGGCGGGCCACGGTGTCCAGCGGCGCGCCGGCCAGAAAATCGGCCCGCAGTTGCGTGGCCGCGGCAGCCTTGCGGGCCGGATCGGGCTCGGCCAGCACGGCGAGCGCCCTCATGCGTGTTTCCATCCTTAAAATTATCGCTTTGCCGTCAGGCCCTTCGGTCTGACGCCCCACAAGAGAACGGACGGCGCCCGCCGAGGGTGGCTGGACAAGGAGTGCCTCGATGGCGATCTATCAGCTGGGCGAGCATGTGCCCGAGGTGGCCGACACGGCCTGGGTGGCCGACAGCGCCGAGGTCATCGGGCGCGTGAGCCTGGCCGAGGACGTGAGCATCTGGTTCCAGGCCGTGCTGCGCGGAGACAGCGACACCCTCACCATCGGCCGTGGCAGCAACATCCAGGACGGCTCGGTCCTGCATGCCGACACCGGCTTTCCTCTTGTGCTGGGCGAGAACGTCACCGTGGGCCACCAGGTCATGCTGCATGGCTGCACGGTGGGGGACAACTCGCTGATCGGCATCGGCGCGGTGGTGCTCAACGGCGCGCGCATCGGAAAGAACTGCCTCGTGGGTGCCGGCTCCCTGGTGACCGAAGGCAAGGAATTCCCGGACGGCAGCCTGATCATGGGCCGCCCTGCCACGGTGGTGAAGGAGCTCCGCCCCGAGCAGATCGCCGGGCTGGCCGCCAGTGCGCGGCATTACGTGGGCAACGGCCAGCGGTACGCCAAGGAGCTCAAGCGCCTGCGCTGAGCGTTCTGACGGGGCGCTTGCTTTGAGCGTGATAGGCCCCATATGCATCGATGCCGCGGGGTGCAAGCGCCGCGGCCGTCCCGTCGCCCAGGCGTCGGGACTTTGTTTTTCTGAAACCTGCAAGGACGCCCCCGGCCCTCCATGAAGGGGCTGGAGGGGCGCAAGACCATGAGTGAACTGCACAAATTCCTGTTCGAAGGCCTGCCCGTGCGCGGCATGCTGGTGCGACTGACCCACAGCTGGAAGGAGCTGCTGGCCCGCCGCCCCGGCGACAAGGCCTTTCCGCCGGCGGTGCGCAGCCTGCTGGGCCAGATGTCGGCGGCAGGCGTGCTGATGCAGTCCAACATCAAGTTCAACGGCGCCCTGGTGCTGCAGGTGATGGGCGACGGCCCGGTCAAGCTGGCCGTGGTCGAGGTGCAGCATGACCTGAGCTACCGCTCCACGGCCAAGGTGATCGGCGAGGTGGCGGATGACGCGCCGCTGGAGATGATGGTCAATGTGCTGGGCCAGGGCCGCTGTGCCATCACCCTGGACCCCAAGGACAAGATGCCCGGCATGCAGCCCTACCAGGGTGTGGTGCCCCTGCATGGCGACCAGCGCGAGCCGCTGCACAAGATCTCCGAGGCCCTGGAGCACTACATGCTGCAGTCCGAGCAGCTGGACACCCGCCTCATCCTTGCCGCAAATGACGAGATGGCCGCCGGCCTGCTGATCCAGCGCATGCCCGTGGAGGGCGAGGCCAATCTGGAGGGCCAGCCCGGGCGTGGCGAGAGCATCGGCGAGCACGAGGACTTCAACCGCATCGCCATGCTGGCCGCCACACTGACCAGCGAGGAGCTGCTGAGCCTGGATGCCGAGACCATCCTGCGCCGCCTGTTCTGGGAAGAGGACATGCGCCGCTTCGAGCCCCTGCGCCCGCGCTTCGCCTGCACCTGCTCGCGCGAGCGCGTGGGCCAGATGCTGGCCGGCCTGGGCCGCGAGGAGGTCGAAGGGGTGGTCGCGGAGCGTGGTGAGGTGGAGGTCGACTGCGAGTTCTGCGGCGCCCAGTACCGCTTCGATGCCGTGGACGTGGGCGGCCTGTTCGCGGCGCCCAGCGCCGGCGGGAGCCAGACGCTGCAGTAAGCGCCCTGACGCACATGTGAAAAGGCCCGTCGATGACGGGCCTTTGCCATTTGCGCACGCCAGTTCAGCGCGCCTGTACGCGATCCCGCGGGGCGGGCTTGATGCCCGGATGGGCCTGCAGATAGTTCACCAGCGCCTCGTGGTCCACGACGCCGCGCTGCAGGATCTTGCCTTCCGCAAAGGCCGGGAAGCCATCACCGCCGGCGGCCAGGAACATGTTCATCCCGACCTTGTAGCTGGCCTCCATGTTCAAGGGCCGGCCGCGCAGCTGCAGGCTGCCCGGCAGCACACGTTCGCCGATGGGCCGGGTGGCGTCGTAGGCGTAGCTCAGGCCTTCCGAGAGTTGCAGCGGGCGGAACTTGGGCTGGCCAATCCACTGCTGCTCCAGCGCCGCCTTCAGCTGTGCGCCGCTCAGCTGCATCACGACAAGATTGTTGTTGAAGGGCTGCGTGGTGTAGACCTGCCCGAAGCTCACCGAGCCATCGCCGCTGAACAGCAGGCTGGAGCGCACGCCGCCGATATTGGTGATGGCGAAGTCGGCGCCCCCATCCTCGAGCGCGCGGGTGGCGGCCCAGTGGGCGTCTGCCACCAGCTGGCCCATGGTGGTGGCCCCGGCGGCGTCTTCCTCGCGGGTGAAGCTGGCGCCGATGCGCCCCACGGGGCGGTCGATGATGGCGGTGGCCTTGGACTCATAGGCCGCGATCAGCGCCGTCTGCGAGGCATCGCGGCCGTACTGGTCATGTCGCACGATGCGGTTCTCGGCCGTGGTGCTGACGATATCGCGGGTCCTGCGGTCCAGATGCACGTCGATGGCGGTGACGATGGTGCCGTACTTGTCACCGCTGGTCACCAGGCGGCCACCGATGCGGCAGTTGTAGGCCCGGTGCGTATGACCGCTGACCACCAGGTCCACGGCCGGGTCCAGCTGCTTGACGATGTCCACGATGGGGCCGGAGATGCCCGGGCATTCGTTGTAGTCACC
Organism: Pelomonas sp. BJYL3; assembly: GCF_027257975.1. Lineage (GTDB taxonomy): Bacteria > Pseudomonadota > Gammaproteobacteria > Burkholderiales > Burkholderiaceae_C > Roseateles_B > Roseateles_B flavus. Next base: position 257,243 of record NZ_JANZKX010000006.1, on the reverse strand, counting down.
CGCGGGGAAGCCGCCTTCGTGGATCAGCACCACGATGGCCTCCACGCCCTGGGCGCGCAGCTGGGGCACCAGGCGGTTGACGGTCTGGGCCTCGTCGTCGAAGCGCAGTCCCTTGACGCTGCTGGGCACCACGATGCCCGGCGTGCCCTTGAGCGCCAGCCCGATGAAGGCCACGGGGATGCCGTCGAAATGACGGATGGCATAGGCCGGGAAGATGGGCTGGCCGGTGGCCGTCGCGATGGTGCTGGCCGCCAGGTACTGGAAGGCCGCGCCCTTGAACGGCGCGGGCCCCTGGCAGCCCTTCTCGGGGTGGCAGCCGCCATGCTGGCGGCGCTGGAGCTCCTCGAGCCCGGCATCGAACTCGTGGTTGCCCACGCTGCTCAGGGCCAGGCCCATGGCGGACAGGGACTCGATCGCCGGCTCGTCGTTGAACAGCGCCGACAGCAGCGGCGAGCCACCGACCAGGTCCCCCGCCGCCACGAAGACGTTGTGGGCGTGGCCGGCGCGGGCCTGAGCCACGGCGGTCGAGAGGTACTCTGAACCCCCGGCTTCGACGTCGACAAACCCTTCCGGGCGCTGCGGATCCTTGATGCGGATGCCACCGGCGGGCGGCTTCAGGTTGCCGTGGAAATCGTTGATGGCCAGGATGCGCAGCGGCACGAGGTCCGTGGGCGCCGTGGCCGCAGGAGGGGGCGTGGGAGTCGGCGGCAGGGGCGCGGTACTGCAGGCTGCCAGCCCCAGGCCTGCCAGCGCGGCAGCCAGGGCGGGGCGCCAGGACGGGCGCTGAGGGGCGGAACGGGAACCGTGCAGGGCAGCTGGGACAGTCATGGAACTTCGTGAATGCTCAGGACAGGGGGAGCGGGCCTGCGCCAGGCACCTCTCGAAATGCCAAACGTTTGCCGCATGCGGCGGCCAGTGTGCAGGGCGAGCGCCCAGGCGTCAAGACGCTGGCCCGTCGCTACCTGGGGCCGGTGGCGCGGTCTTCAGGGCATGCTCGCAGCCCGGGTCGTCGCAGAGCTCGCAGGTCCAGCGCGTGCTGCCCGAGAGCCGTGACTGGCGATCTATCAGACGGCTGAAGAGACCGCCGGAGGCGCGCGTCGGTCCCTGCGCGTGCTGGATGCCGGCCAGCAGGGGCGTGATGGCGTCCAGGGCATGCTGCAGGCGGCTGTCGCCCTGACCCTGGACCACGACGAAGGCGTGGCCCGCCTCGCGCAGCCAGCGCCGCAGCAGGCGGTCCACCGGCGCCTGGGCATGCGGGCCATCGCGCATGCCGTCGGCCACCCAGGGCAGGTCCGTGCCCATCAGCAGGCTGAGGTGATAGCGCCGGTGCGCCTGGTGGGCCCAGGCCGCCAGGCTGCTGTCGGCAAAGAGGTATTCGCTGTAGATGGCCGGCATCAGCGCGGTGGTGTCGGCGATCAGCAGTTCGTGGCTGGCGGCCAGCGCGTCGGCGCGGCGCTCCTGCTCCTCGATGATGGCCCGCTGCTCGTCGGCGCGCGGCGTACGGCCTTCGCGCTCGCACCATTCGCGCAGGTACTCGTCCACGCGGGCCACGCGCAGGCCGGTGAGCGACGGCAGCGTCTCATGCAGGGCGCGGGCGAGCGTGCTCTTGCCTGTGCTCTCGGCGCCCAGCAGCGCGATCCTCAAGGCAGACATCGCAGCGGCTCAGCCCGCGGGTTGGGTGCGCAGCTCGCGGGACCAGGCCCGCCAGCCCGCGACGGACATCGGGATGAAGCCCGCATAGAGCAGCACCGTCAGCCAGTAGCCCTTGAAGGCGAACAGCGCCACCGACACCACATTGACCACCACCCACACGCCCCAGTTCTCCTGGTACTTGCGGCCCAGCAGGTACTGGCCCAGCAGGCTGGCCACGGTGGGGAAGGCGTCCCAGTAGGGCAGGGGGGAATCGGTGTACCGGGCCAGGTAGAGCCCCAGCAGGGGCCAGGCCAGCAGGGTCAGCCCCAGGGCCTGCAGCAGGTGGCGCTGCTCCAGTCGGCGCACGAAGAGGGCTTCGCCGTCTTTCGTCCGTCCGCGCAGCCATTGCAGCCAGCCCCACAGCGCCAGTACGGCGAAGACCAGCTGCAGCGAGGCCTCGCCGTAGAGCTTGCCGGACCAGAACAGCAGGAAGTACAGCAGGGAGCTGACGAGGGCGAGGGGCCAGCCCAGCACCTGCACCCGCATATTGCAGATCACCATCCACACGGCCAGCACGAAGGCCACCAGCTCCAGCCAGGTGATGGGGCTGCCGAAGGCCTCGAAGGCAGGCAGCAGCAGGGGGCTCAGCCAGGCGAGCAGGGCATCCATGGGCAGTGAGGGATCAGCGGTGGACCTGGACGTAGATCTCGTCGGGGCGGACCATGCTCAGCTCGAGCCGGGCCTTTTCCTCGACCATCTCCAGGCCTTCGCGCAGGTCGCGCAGCTCGGCCTGGATCAGCGCATTGCGCGCCTGGGCCTGCTCATTGGCCTGCTGCTGCTGGCGCAGCTCGGCGCGCAGCTGCACGCCACGGGCCAGGCCACCTTTGCCGAACCAGAGCTGGCCCTGGATGGCGATGAGGAAGGCGGCGAGGATGAGCGCAAGGACTTTCACGAGGGGCGAGTGTAAGGCAGTCCGCTGGCGCCAGCCTTGCGGGATGTCCATGAAAAAGGCCCCGGCACCAGGGGGTGCGGGGCCATTCCTGGCATCGGGTGGCATCGGGCACGACGCCCGGATGCTGGATCAGCGCAGGTTGTAGAAGGCGGCGCGACCCGGGTAGACGGCGATGTCGCCCAGGTCTTCCTCGATGCGCAGCAGCTGGTTGTACTTGGCCATGCGGTCCGAGCGCGACAGCGAACCCGTCTTGATCTGACCGGCGTTGAGGCCCACGGCGATGTCGGAGATGGTGGAGTCCTCGGTCTCGCCCGAGCGGTGCGAGATCACGGCGGTGTAGCCGGCGCGCTTGGCCATCTCGATGGCGGCGAAGGTCTCGGTCAGGGTGCCGATCTGGTTGATCTTGATGAGGATCGAGTTGGCGATGCCCTTGTCGATGCCTTCCTTCAGGATCTTGGTGTTGGTCACGAAGAGGTCGTCACCCACCAGCTGCACCTTGGCGCCCAGGCGCTCGGTGATGTGCTTCCAGCCGTCCCAGTCGCCTTCGGCCATGCCGTCTTCGATGGAGATGATGGGGTACTTGTCGACCCAGGTGGCCAGCATGTCGGTCCACTGCTCGGCGCTCAGCGAGATGCCGCCTTCGCCTTCCAGCACGTACTTGCCGTCCTTGTAGAACTCGCTGGCGGCGCAGTCCAGGCCCAGGGCGATCTGCTCGCCGGCGGTGTAGCCGGCCTTGTCGATGGCTTCCAGGATCAGCTGGATGGCGGCCTCGTGGTTCTCGACGCTGGGGGCGAAGCCGCCCTCGTCACCCACGGCGGTGGACATGCCCTTGGCGTCGATGATCTTCTTCAGTGCATGGAAGACCTCGGCGCCCCAGCGCAGGGCCTCGCGGAAGCTCGGGGCGCCCACGGGGATGATCATCAGCTCTTGCAGGTCCAGCGAGTTGTTCGCGTGGGCGCCGCCGTTGATCACGTTCATCATGGGCACGGGCAGTTGCACGCCGCCCATGCCGCCGAAGTAGCGGTACAGGGGCAGGCCGCTCTCTTCAGCGGCGGCGCGGGCCACGGCCATCGAGACGGCCAGCATGGCGTTGGCGCCCAGGCGGCTCTTGTTCTCGGTGCCGTCGAGGTCGATCAGGGTCTTGTCCAGGAAGGCCTGCTCGGAGGCGTCCAGGCCCAGCACGGCTTCGCTGATCTCGGTGTTGATGTGCTCGACGGCCTTCAGCACGCCCTTGCCCAGGTAGCGGCTCTTGTCGCCGTCACGCAGTTCGATGGCTTCGCGCGAGCCGGTGGAGGCACCGCTCGGCACAGCCGCGCGGCCCATCACACCCGATTCCAGCAGGACGTCGCACTCCACGGTGGGGTTGCCGCGGCTGTCGAGGATTTCGCGTCCGACGATGTCAACAATGGCGCTCATTGAGAAGGTCTCCGGTAGGAAGTTGGTAACTTAGTTACGTTCGGCGCGCATGGTGCCAGCAAAAGGTTACGCGCGCTGAACAATCGTGGTCATCGGGCCGGCAGGGGCTCAGACCCCGTCCACGATCAGCATGCGCATGACGCCTGCGTTCTCGCGCAGGGTCCGGGCATGCCGGTAGGTCTCGGAATCGTAGAAGGCGCGGGCGGTGGCGTGGTCGGCGAACTTCAGCAGCACCAGGCGGGTGGGCTGCCAGTCGCCTTCCAGCACCTCGACGGCGCCACCGCGCACGAGGATCTCGGCCCCATGCTCCTGCATGGCCTTGGTGCTCCATTCCCGGTACTTGGCCATCTGTTCGGCATCGGTCACGGTCACGTCGGCAATCACGAAGGCGGCGGGCATGGGCATCCTTGAAGAAAAAGCGGCGCGGTCTGTGCAGGCCGCGCCGGGGTGGTGTTCAGGTTCAGGCGGAGAAGTCGTTCTCCAGCAGGGGCTGGCTCTTGACCACGCGGTCCAGGGCCACGAGCTGCTCCAGCAGCGCCCGCATGCGGTTCAGGGGGACGGCATTGGGGCCGTCGGAGAAGGCCTCGGCCGGACGCGGGTGGGTCTCCATGAAGAGCCCCGCCACGCCCACGCCCACGCCGGCGCGGGCCAGCACCGGCACCATCTCGCGGGCACCGCCGCTGGTGGTGCCCTGGCCGCCGGGCTTCTGCACCGAGTGGGTCACGTCAAACACCACGGGGGCGCCGGACTTGCGCATCTCGGCCAGGCTGCACATGTCGGCCACCAGGTTGTTGTAGCCGAAGCTCACGCCGCGCTCGCAGGCCAGGAAGCTGTCTTCGGGCAGGCCGGCTTCGCGGGCAGCTTCGCGGGCCTTGTCGATGACGTTCTTCATGTCCCAGGGCGCGAGGAACTGGCCCTTCTTGATGTTCACCGGCTTGCCCGACTTGGCCACCGCACGGATGAAGTCCGTCTGGCGGCAGAGGAAGGCCGGGGTCTGCAGCACGTCGACCACGGCGGCCACGGGGGCCACCTGGGATTCGTCGTGCACATCGGTCAGGATGGGCAGCCCGAGCTGGCGTCGCACCTCGTCCAGGATCTTCAGGCCGGCGTCCATGCCGACACCGCGCTTGCTGGTGCCGGAGGAGCGGTTGGCCTTGTCGAAGGAGCCCTTGTAGATGAGGGGGATGCCCAGGGCCGAACAGGCCTCCTTGAGCTGGCCGGCCACCTCGATGGAGAGCTCCAGGCTCTCGATCGAGCAGGTGCCGGCGATCAGGAAGAAAGGCTTGTCGATCCCGACATCAAAGCCGCACAGCTTCATGGACAGCGCTCCTTCAGGCCTTCTTGTGGCTCAGGGCCGCCTTGATGAAGGCGGTGAACAGCGGATGGCCGTCCCAGGGGGTGGACTTGAACTCGGGGTGGAACTGCACGCCCACGAACCAGGGGTGCACCTCGCGCGGCAGCTCGACGATCTCGGTGAGCTTCTCGCGCTGGGTGATGGCCGAGATCACCAGGCCGGCCGCCTGGAGCTTGTCGAGGTAGTGCTCGTTGGCTTCGTAGCGGTGGCGGTGGCGCTCGGTCACGACCGGGCCGTAGATCTCGTGGGCCAGGGTGCCCGGCTTGACGTCCGAGCTCTGGGCGCCCAGGCGCATGGTGCCGCCGAGGTCGCTCTTTTCGTCACGCTTCTGGATGGTGCCGTCGGCGTCCTGCCATTCGTCGATCAGGGCGATGACCGGGTGCTGGGTCTCGGGGTCGAACTCGGTGGAGTTCGCGCCTTCCAGGCCGGCCATGTGGCGGGCGTACTCGATGGTCGCGACCTGCATGCCCAGGCAGATGCCGAGGTAGGGCACCTTGTGCTCGCGGGCGTACTGGGCCGCCAGGATCTTGCCCTCGACACCGCGCTTGCCGAAGCCGCCCGGCACCAGGATGGCGTCGTACTGGGCCAGCTGGGCGATGTTGTCCTTGCTCAGCTGCTCGGAATCGACGTACTCGATCCTGACGCCGGCATGGTTGTGGATGCCGGCGTGGCGCAGCGCCTCGTTGAGGGACTTGTAGGAGTCCGACAGGTCGGTGTACTTGCCGCACATGGCGATGGTGACCTGCTGGGCCGGGTTCTCCACCTCGTGCACCAGGGTGTCCCAGCGCTTCAGGTCGGCCGACTTGGTGTTGAGCTGCAGCTTGGTGCAGATCAGCTGGTCCAGGCCCTGCTCATGCAGCACGCGCGGCACCTTGTAGATGGTGTTCACGTCCCACATGGAGATCACGCCGTACTCGGGCACGTTGGTGAACAGCGAGATCTTCTCGCGCTCGTCATCCGGGATGCGGCGGTCGGCGCGGCACAGCAGGGCGTCGGGCTGGATGCCGATCTCGCGCAGCTTCTGCACCGTGTGCTGCGTGGGCTTGGTCTTGAGCTCGCCGGCAGCGGCGATCCAGGGCACATAGGTCAGGTGGACGAAGGCAACGTTCGTCGGACCCATCTTCAGGCTCATCTGGCGGGCGGCTTCCAGGAAGGGCAGGGACTCGATGTCGCCCACCGTGCCGCCGATCTCGACAATGGCCACGTCGACCGCCTCAGGCGTGCCGTGACCGGCGCCGCGACGGATGAACTCCTGCATTTCATTGGTGATGTGCGGAATCACCTGCACCGTCTTGCCGAGGTAGTCGCCACGGCGTTCCTTCTCCAGCACCGACATGTAGATCTGCCCGGTGGTGAAGTTGTTGGCCTTCTTCATCCGCGTGGTGATGAAGCGCTCGTAGTGGCCCAGGTCGAGGTCAGTCTCGGCACCGTCATCGGTGACGAAGACTTCGCCGTGCTGGAAGGGGGACATCGTGCCCGGATCCACGTTGATGTAGGGATCCAGCTTGATGAGGGTGACGGAGAGGCCGCGCGATTCGAGGATGGCAGCCAGAGAGGCCGATGCGATGCCCTTGCCGAGGGAGGACACCACACCGCCGGTGACGAAGACGTACTTGGTCATGTCTTGCAGCGTCCGATGCAAGAACGCTGTGGTGGTAAAGCGCGATTATAGCGAGGTCGCGCCGGGGGCCGCAGCCTCCGCTTCCAGCCGATCCAGCAATTGCAGCACGAGGGCGGCCGTGTCGTCGGGCCGCTCGAAAGGATAGAGGTGGCCGCCTTCCATCCAATGGAAGTTGTGGCCGGCCAGGCGCTTGCTGGCCTCTGCCCCGGCCTGGCGTAGCTCCTCGGACTGCGTGCCCGCGACGAAGGCCACCGGGCAGCGCGGCGGGTGGCGGCGCATGATGCGGTCGAAGGTGTGCGGCAGCGTGTTGTAGATGCGGGTCTCGATCTCGCGGCGGAAGCCCAGGTGGACCTCGCCCTCGATCTCATCGAAGCCGCTGGCGATGTAGTCGCGCAGCACGCGCTCGTCCCAGCGGGCGAACTTGTGCTTGCTGGCAAAGTGCTCGAACACCACCTCGCGCGAGGGCCAGCGATGGCGGCGCTGGCTGGAGATCTTGCCGGGCGACACCCGCTCGATCAGCCCCGTCAGCTTGGCCACATGGATGCTGTGCGCCTTCCAGCCCGAGACCACGGGCGAGTCCAGCATCAGCAGGCCGCGCACCAGGTCCGGCCGCCGGCAGGCCGCGAGCAGGCTCACGCCGCCACCCAGCGAATGGCCAGCCAGCATCACCGGCCCAGGCGTCTTCATGCGCGGGCGCACCTGGCGCTCGATGAAATGGATCAGCTGGTCCCGCAGGTGCGGCCAGTTGCTGGTGACCGGGTACTGCGGGTCGTGGCCCAGGCGCGGGATGGCATGCACCGTCCAGCCGGCCCGCTCCCAGGTCTCGAACAGCACGCGGTAGCAGCCCGCGGGAAAGCCGTTGGCGTGGGAGAAGACGAGGTGGCGCTCGGCCGGAGGGGTCTGGGGCATGAGGTGTCGGTTGGCGGCTTCAGGCGCGGGCCAGCTGCTTCAGCTTGTAGAGCTGCTCCAGGGCCTCGCGCGGGCTCAGGGCGTCGGGGTCGAGATCATGCAGGGCGTCCAGCGCGGGATGGGTCGCCTCGGCGACAGCGGCCACCGGCTCGGGCGGCGCCGCGAACAGGTCGATCTGCGATTCGGCCTTGCCCGCCTTGGCTTCCAGGGCCTCCAGCGTGGCGCGCGCCTGTCGCACCAGACTGCCGGGCATGCCGGCCAGGCGGGCCACCTGCACGCCGTAGCTGCGGCTGGCGGGGCCGGGCTGGATCTCATGCAGGAAGACGATGTCCTCGCCACTCTCCGCCGCCGAGACATGCATGTTCACCGCCTGCGCATGCTTTGCCGGGAACTCGGTCAGCTCGAAGTAGTGGGTGGCGAAGAGCGTGAAGGCCCGGCACTTGTCGTGCAGGTGGCTGGCGATGGCACCGGCCAGGGCCAGGCCGTCGAAGGTGGACGTCCCGCGCCCGATCTCGTCCATCAGCACCAGGGACTGGTCCGTCGCGCCGTGCAGGATGGCGGCGGCCTCGGTCATCTCCAGCATGAAGGTGGACTGGGCGTTGGCCAGGTCGTCCGCCGCGCCGATGCGGGTGTGGATGGCGTCCATGGGCCCCAGGCGGCAGCTGCGGGCCGGCACATAGCTGCCCATGGCCGCCAGCAGGCAGATCAGGGCCACCTGGCGCATGAAGGTGCTCTTGCCGCCCATGTTCGGCCCGGTGATGACCTGCATGCGGGTGCGGGCGTCGAGCCGGCAGTCATTGGCCATGAACTCACCGGCCCCGGTCTCGCGCAGGCGCATTTCGACGACCGGATGGCGGCCGCCTTGAATGTCGATGCAGGGCTGAGGCACGAAGTCCGGCCGGGCCCAGTTGAGGGTGGCGGCACGCTCGGCCAGGGCCGCGAGGGCGTCCAGGCTGGCCAGGGCGCGGCCCAGGCGGGTGAGGGCGGGCAGCTCGCTGGTGAGCTCGTCGATCACCAGCTCGTACAGCGCCTTCTCGCGGGACAGCGCACGCTCCTGGGCCGACAGCGCCTTGTCCTCGAAGCTCTTGAGTTCGGGCGTGATGAAGCGCTCGGCGTTCTTCAGCGTCTGGCGGCGCTGGAAGTCCATGGGGACCTTGTCCAGCTGGCCCGTGGTGACCTCGATGTAGAAGCCATGCACCTTGTTGTACTGCACGCGCAGATTGGCAATGCCGGTGCGGGCTCGCTCACGGGCCTCGAGGTCCAGCAGGTAGGCATCGCAGTTCTGGCTGATGCCGCGGAGTTCGTCCAGCTCCTCGTCGAAGCCGGGGGCGATGACGCCGCCGTCGCGGACCAGCACCGCCGGTTCCTCGGCGATGGCGCGGCTCAGCAGTTCCGCGAGGTGGGGCGAAGCCAGCAGGCCTTCGCCCAGGGACTGCAGCAGCGCGCTGCCGGCCGCGGGCACCTGCGAGCGCAGCGCCGGCAGGTTCAGCAGCGTGGCGCGCAGGCCCGCCAGCTCGCGCGGGCGCACCTGGCGCAGGGCCACGCGGGCGGCAATGCGCTCCACGTCGGACACCTGGCGCAGGGCCTCGCGCAGGCCCTCGAAGCCTTGGGACAGGAAGGTGGCGATGGCCTCGTGCCGCGCCAGCGCCTCCGCACGCTCGCGCCTCGGATGCAGCAGCCATTGGCGCAGCGCGCGGCTGCCCATGCCGGTGCGGCAGCTGTCCAGCAGCGAGAGCAGGGTGGGGCTGGCTTCTCCGCGCAGGGTCTGGGTCAGCTCCAGGTTGCGCTGGGTGGCCGGCGGCAGGTCCAGCAGATCGGAGGCGCGCTGCACCTGCAGGCTCTTGACGTGAGCCAGGGCCCGGCCCTGGGTGTGCTCGGCATAGCTCAGCAGCGCGGCCGCGGCGGCCTGGGCGGCCGTCAGCTCCTGCGCGTTCAAGCCCTGCAGGCTGGCCACGCCCAGCTGCTCACAGAGCTTGCGCAAGCCCAGGGCGGTGTCGAACTGCCAGCTGGGGCGGTTGGTGATGGGCAGGCGCGCGGCCAGCACGCCGGCCGGCTGGCGCTCGCGGTCCACCAGCACCTCGGCCGGTGAGAGGCGGGCCAGCCACGAGGGCAGTTCCTCCGCGCTGCACTCCGCCAGGCCCAGCTGGCCCTGGGTAAGCGAGAGCCAGGCCAGGCCCAGCGTAGGCTTGGACCGGGCGCCGGTGCTGGCCACGGCGAGCAGGATGCTGTCCTGCTTGTCGGCCAGCAGTTCGGTATCGGTGACGGTGCCGGGCGTCACCACGCGGACGACCTTGCGCTCCACCGGGCCCTTCGTGGCACCCACCTCACCCACCTGCTCGGCGATGGCGACCGCCTCGCCCAGCTTGATCAGCTTGGACAGGTAGGACTCCAGCGCATGCACCGGCACGCCCGCCATCACCACGGGCTCGCCGCCACTCTGGCCGCGCACGGTCAGGGTGATGTCCAGCAGCGCGTTGGCCTTGCGGGCGTCGTCGTAGAAGACCTCGTAGAAGTCACCCATGCGGTAGAAGACCAGGGTGTCCGGGAACTCGGCCTTGATGCGCAGGTACTGCTGCATCATGGGCGTGTGGGCGGAGAAGTCCTGGGCTGCGGGGTCTGCCTTGGCAGGGGCGGCGCTGGGTGCTTGGGCCATGTCGGCGTGCGGGAGGCTGAAATTGGGAAGCGAGCCCATCCGGGCTCGCGGGGCTGGCATCTTAGCGGCAGCGGATGGCCTGCAGGATAGAGGGGCCTGTCACGCCGCGCGGCCGGCCCCGGGGCTCTGGGCGGCCACTCAAAAAAGCCACTTGAATACTGTATGGGTATACAGTATTCTTGCGCCATCACGAATCAAGGCAGGCACGCCAACCCGGCGCCTCCTGCCGCCTGGTCAAGCAATACAGCGGGAGCAGCAGATGGCAGCGGTCAAGCGCATGGGTGTGAAGATGGGCCACGCAGTGGGCCATGCAGTGGGTCAAACGGTAGGGTTGACGGTGGGCAAGGTGGTCAGCGGCCGCATGCAGGAGCCGGAATCCTGGATCGTGGGCATTGGCGGCCTGACGCTGCTGGGCCTGGCACTGGGCGTGCTGGGCTGAAGCGCGCGCCTCTCAGGGGCGGGTGGCTGGCAGGGGAATGAAGTCGTCCTCGCCCGGCACCTTGGGAAAGCGGCCCTCGGCCCAGTCCTTGGCCGCCTGCTCGACACGCTCCTTGCGGCTGGAGACGAAGTTCCACCAGAGGTGCCGGTGCCCGTCCAGGCGCTTGCCGCCCAGCAGCACCAGTTCGGTGGGCTCTGGCTCCCAGGGCGGGGCGCTCAGCTCGAAGGCCGCTTGGGCTGCCTGGCTTGATGGCCGGGCTGGACCCTGACCCTGACCCTGGCCCTGGCCCTGGCCCTGGCCCTGGCCCTGAGTGCGGCCTTGATCGTGGCTTTCCTGGTATTCCTGAGTGGCGCCCGCATGGGAGCCGCCGGCCTGGCCGCCGTCTGTCGGCGAGGCAGTGCCCTGAGGTCCCTCCGCCTGAAGGTTTGCGCCCGCCGGGCTCCCCTGCGCCGAGCGCAGCACCGCCAGGTTGCGAGCGGGCAGCGGCTCTCCGTCCAGCAGCAATTCCTGCTTGGGCGCATAGATCGCCCATTCCTCCGGCAGTTCGGAGCTCCAGTCGCTGAGGGCCAGGCTGGCGCCGGGGTCCAGGCTCAGGTGAAGGTACAGCGTGCCGGCCGAGGCGCGAACGGGCGAGCGAAGGCCGCCAAATTGCCCCACGAGCACCCGGATCCGAACACCCGGCCGCTCCAGCACGGGCAGGTCCGCTGCGGCCACATGCTGGAAGGCGGGGTCGCATTCCTCTTCGTCCCGGGGCAGGGCGCACCACAGTTGCAGGCCGTGCATGCCGTAGGCGGTCCCGCGGCGCTGCTCCGGCGCCCGTTCGCTGTGCACGATGCCCTTGCCGGCCGTCATCCAGTTGATGTCGCCCGGGCGGATCTCCTGCCGCGCCCCGGTGCTGTCGTGGTGGAGCAGGGCCCCTTCGAAGAGGTAGCTCACGGTGCTCAGCCCGATGTGCGGGTGGGGGCGGACGTCGTGCGCCGGATTGCCGTGGCTGGTGGTGGGGCCGAAGTGGTCCATGAAGATGAACGGCCCGACGCTGCGCTGGGCCACGGCCGGCAGCAGGCGGGACACCTTGAAGCCTCCGCCCAGGTCTTTTTCATGGCCGTGGATGATGCGTGCTGCAGGCATGTCAGTCTCTTTCATCGGCCAGGCGCGGCCTGGCAGGATTGTGTCTTGCCCGGTTTCGGGGCGGCGCTCCATTGTCGGCCGGGCACCTGTCTTGCACATGTACTCGCCTTGTAACCCGCAGCAGGCGCACTTCTTGTAATATGGTTACCAACTTAATAAGGGTTGAGTTACATCGGCCCGAGGCACAGACGCATGAACAAGACGCTGCAAACGGTGACCGCCCGCATTCGCGAGCGCAGTGCACCGGCCCGTGAACGCTATCTGGCCGAGGTCGAGCGCCTCGCCCAACGCAAGAAGGGTCCCGAGCGCATGGGCTGCGCCAACGTGGCCCATGCCTTTGCGGCCATGCCGGCGAACGACAAGCTGCGCATCGTCGCCGAGCGGCCCACTCATCTCGCGGTGGTCACGGCCTACAACGACATGCTCTCGGCCCACCAGCCCTACGAGCACTACCCCGAGCTGATCCGCGACGAGGCCCGCCGCCACGGCGCCACCGTGCAGGTGGCCGGCGGCGTGCCGGCCATGTGCGACGGCGTCACCCAGGGCCTGCCGGGCATGGAGATGAGCCTCTTCTCGCGGGACACCATCGCCATGGGCACCGCCGTGGCTCTGAGCCACGACGTCTTCGACGCCGCCCTGCTGCTGGGCATCTGCGACAAGATCGTGCCCGGCCTGCTGATCGGCGCCCTGAGCTTCGGCCATCTGCCCTGCGTCTTCGTGCCGGCCGGCCCCATGAGCAGCGGCCTGTCCAACAGCGACAAGGCCAAGGTGCGGGAGCTCTTTGCCCAGGGCAAGGTCGGCCGTGAGGAGCTGCTGAAGGCCGAGTCCGCGGCCTACCACGGGGCCGGCACCTGCACCTTCTACGGCACGGCCAACAGCAACCAGATGCTGCTGGAGGCCATGGGCCTGCATGTGCCGGGTGCCGCCTTTGTCCACCCTCATGACGACTTGCGCGAGCAACTGAGCCGCGAGGCCGTGCGCCAGGCCCTGCGCATTGCGCCCGGGGCAGACTTCACGCCCATCGGCCGCCTGGTGGACGAGCGCTGCATCGTCAACGCCATGGTGGCCCTGCTGGCGACCGGCGGCTCCACCAATCACCTGATCCACTGGGTGGCCGTGGCCCGCGCGGCGGGCATCAGCATCGACTGGACGGACTTCTCCGAGCTCTCCGCCGTGGTGCCATTGCTGGCCCGCGTCTACCCCAATGGCAGCGCTGACGTGAACCAGTTCCAGGCCGCCGGCGGCCCGGGCTTCGTGATCCGCGAGCTGCTGGGCGCCGGGCTGATGCACGGCGATGTACTGACCATCCACGGGCCGGGCCTCGAAGCCTACGGCCGCGTGCCCCAGGCCTCGGCGGCGGGCGTCGAATGGAAGGACCTGCCGGCGGGGTCGGGCGATGACAGCGTGGTGCGAACCGCCGCGGCGCCCTTCAGCCCGACGGGAGGCCTGAAGCTGCTGGACGGCAATCTGGGCCGCGCCGTGATCAAGGTCTCGGCCGTGCCAGAGGACCGCCATGTGATCGAGGCCCCGTGCCGCATCTTCAACGACCAGGAATCCATGCAGGCCGCCTTCAAGGCCGGCGAGCTGGACCAGGACGTCGTTGTGGTCGTGCGTTTCCAGGGCCCGCACGCCAATGGCATGCCCGAGCTGCACAAGCTCACGCCGCCGCTGGCCGTGCTGCAGGGCAAGGGCTTCAAGGTGGCCCTGGTGACTGATGGCCGCATGAGCGGGGCCTCGGGCAAGGTGCCGGCCGCCATCCATGTGAGCCCCGAGGCGCTGGCCGGCGGGCCGCTGGCACGCCTGCGTGATGGCGACGTGGTGCGCCTGGATGCCGTGACGGGCGAGCTGCAGGCCCGGGTGCCTGCCGATGAATGGGCCGTTCGCGAGCTGGCCACCATCGATCCCGCGCAGGCGGCGGACAACGCCACCGGCCTGGGCCGCAATCTGTTCGGTGGCTTCCGCCGCAACGTCCGCAGCGCTGAGGAAGGCGCGGTCACCTGGCTCTGAGCGCCCGGCACGCAGCAGTGGAACAAAGCAGAGGAACTAGCATGAGCAATCAGACCCTGAGCCTGGCCAGCCACGGCCCCGTGATCCCCGTCATCGTGATCCAGAAGCTGGAGCATGCGGTGCCCCTGGCCGAGGCCCTGGTGGCCGGAGGCGTGCGGGTGCTGGAGGTGACGCTGCGCACGCCGGTGGCGCTGCAGGCCATGGAAGCCATGGCCCGTGCCGTGCCCGAGGCCATCGTGGGGGCGGGCACCCTGCGCACCGCAGCGGATGTGGCGGCGGCCAAGAACGCCGGCTGCCGCTTCGGCGTCAGCCCGGGTTTCAACTCCGAGATCGCCGTGGCGGCCCAGGGGCAAGACCTGGCCCTGCTGCCGGGTGTCTCCACCGCCAGCGAGGTCATGCAGGCCAATGCCGCGGGCTACACCTTCCTGAAGCTCTTCCCGGCGGTGGCCGTGGGCGGCGTCAACCTGCTCAAGGCCCTGGCCGGGCCCTTCCCGGACGTGGCCTTCTGCCCGACGGGCGGCATCACGCAGGAGTCCGCCCCACAGTTCCTGTCCCTGCCCAATGTGAAGGTCTGCGGCGGCTCCTGGCTCACGCCGCAGGACGCCATGGATGCCGGAGACTGGGGCCGCATCACCCAGCTGGCCCGCGCGACGCACGCCTTGCGCGCCTGAGGGTGGCTCAGGGCGACTCAGGGCGGCTCAGGGCGCCCGCGGGCGCCTGCCCCTCAGCCCTGCCGCTGCTCGAAGATCAGGCAGGTGGTGCTGGCGTGGGCGTAGAGCTTGCCGTCATGCCCCAGCAGGCGGGCCTCCGAGGTGGCCACCTGCCGGCCGCGGTGCGTCACCTCGCCGATGGCGCGGACCAGGGGCACCTTGTCCGTCAAGGCGCGCACCAGATTGACCTTGAACTCCAGCGTGGTGTAGCCGCTGCCCGGCTCCAGCGTGGTGTGCACCGCGCAGCCCAGGGCGGAGTCCAGCAGCGTGGCGAACCAGCCGCCGTGCACGGTGCCCAGGGGGTTGTAATGACGGAACTGCGGCTTGCCCTGGAAAACGGCCTTGCCCTTGGCCACCTCGATCAGCAGGAAGTCCAGCGTCAGTGCGATGGGCGGGGGTGGCAGCTCGCCGTCGAGCATGGCCTGCATCTGGGCCAGGCCGTCCAGGCCGGCCAGCTGGTCCAGGCGCGCCAGCCCGGGCTCGGGCTGCATGCGCTGACGGACCCGGGCTTCCTCGTCGCACCAGCGCTGGAGCTGGGCGTCGGCATGCGTGGCAGGGTCGGCTCGGCTCATGGGATCTCCTGAGGGCTTCAATCCAGGGTGACGATGACAGGCGCATGGTCGCTGGGCCGCTCGTTGCGCCGCGGCTGCTTGTCGATCTCGCAGGCCTTCACGCGCGGGCGCAAGGCCTCGCTGACCAGGATGTGGTCGATGCGCAGGCCCTGGTTCTTGCGGAAAGCCAGGTTGCGGTAGTCCCACCAGCTCCAGCTCTTGGGCGGCTGCTCGAACATCCGGAAGGCGTCGACCAGGCCCAGGCCCAGGAGCGCCTGGAAGTGCTCGCGTTCCTGCGGCGTGCAGTGGATCTGGCCCGCCCAAGCCACGGGGTCGTAAACGTCGCGGTCCTCGGGGGCGATGTTGAAGTCGCCCATCAGCACCAGGCGCTCGTGCGTCTTCAGCTCGGCCCGGACCCACTCGCGCAAGGCCTCCAGCCAGCCCATCTTGTAGACGAACTTCTCGCTGTCCGGCGCCTGGCCGTTGGGGAAATAGGCGCCGATGACTCGTACGCCGTCCACCGTGCCGGCGATCACGCGCGCCTGTTCGTCCGCAAAGCCGAGGATGTTCTTGACCACGTCCGTGGCCGGCTTGCGGCTCAGCAGGGCCACGCCGTTGTAGGTCTTCTGGCCGAACCACTGCACTTGGTAGCCCGCCGCGCCGATCTCCAGCGTGGGGAACTTGTCATCCGTGAGCTTGGTCTCCTGCAGCACCAGGGCATCGACCGGATTGGCCGCCAGCCAGTCCAGGAGCTGTGGCAAGCGCACGGCAAGGGAGTTGACGTTCCACGTGGCAAATTTCATGACTTCGAGGCAAATGACGGGGGGGTGAGCCATTGTCGGCCAGAACTGAGATTGCGTTGCCCAACCGCCCTGCGTAAGGTTGCACCACGTTGGGTCGCGCGACACCCTCAAGGGATGCTAGGCGCGCGCCGATGGCTGCAATCAGCGGGATAACAAGCCAAGAGGCTGGCCCGCGCAAGGGAGCGATTCATGCAGAACTGTGCTTTCGGGCCTTAGACGCCCGCATTCCACTTCCACTTCCACTTCCACATCCACTTCTCCATCCGCACGGCGAGGCTGGTGCCTGACCGTCGTGATGGTGCATCTCTGCCCGGCAACGTGAGCAGCGTACATCCTGCGTGCCTGCTCCAGCCATCTCATGGAGAGAACCATGCAACAAGGCAAGGCAAGTTCGGTTCGCGGCATCTTCGGCACGCTGTTCGCTGCGGTGTTCGGCATCTCGGTTCTGCTCCTGTGTTCGACGCTGGCGATGCGGCGCGCGGCAGAGAGCGTGGAGCGGGCCACCCAGGCACGCTATGACTCCTACCTCCTCGCCGACGAGCTGCGGCAAAGCTCGGACGACCTCACCCGCCTCGCCCGCACCTATGTGATCAGTGCCGATTCCAAGTGGGAGAAGCAGTACTTCGAGGTGCTGGATGTCCGCAACGGAAAACTTCCCAGGCCGGCGAACTACCAGGGCATCTACTGGGACTTTCGCGCTGCCGATGAAACACCCAGCAAGGGCAGCGGCGCCTCAGTGCCGCTGCAGGACTTGATGAAGAAGGCCGGCTTCACCGAGGCCGAATTCGCCAAGTTGCGGGAAGCCCAGCAGAACTCCAACGACCTGGTGCGCACCGAGACCATCGCCATGAACCTCGTCAAGGGACTCTATGACGATGGCAAGGGCGGCTTCACCAAGCAGGGCGAGCCAGACCTGGAGCGGGCCCGCGCCATGATGCATGACCTGGACTACCACCGGTTCAAGGCCAAGATCATGCGACCGGTGGACGAGTTCCTCCAGCTGCTGGACCAGCGCACCGCCCTGGCTGTGGCGCAGGCCAGCGAGCAGCGCAGCACCTGGGCCAATGTCTCGGTGTTGTTGGCCGTCCTGCTGGTGCTGGCCGTGGCCGCCCTGCTGTGGTGGGGCTACCGCGCCATTCTTTCGCAGCTGGGTGCAGAGCCTGCCCAGGTGCGCAGCATCGTGGAGCGGGTCGCCTCAGGTGACCTCACCAGCCCGGTCGAGCTGCAGGACGTTTCATCTCACAGCCTGCTGGCTTCCGTGTCCCGGATGCAGCATGCCCTGCGTGATGTGGTGGGCGTCGTGCGCGCCAGCAGCGACAGCATCGTCACCGGCTCAGCCCAGATCGCCACGGGCAATGCCGACCTGTCTCAGCGGACCGAGCAGCAGTCCAGCAACCTGCAGCAGACGGCGGCTTCGATGGAGACGCTGTCCGACACCGTGCGCAGCAATGCCGACACCGCCCGCCAGGCCACGCAGCTGGCGGGCTCGGCCAGCGCGGTCGCCGAGCGCGGCGGCGAGGTGGTCAGCCGCGTGGTCTCGACCATGGAGGAGATCAACGGGGCCTCACGCAAGATCGTCGACATCATCGGCGTCATCGACGGCATTGCCTTCCAGACCAACATCCTGGCCCTGAATGCCGCTGTGGAAGCCGCGCGGGCTGGCGAGCAGGGCCGTGGCTTTGCCGTGGTGGCCAGCGAGGTGCGCAGCCTGGCCCAGCGCAGCGCCGAGGCGGCCCGCGAGATCAAGGGCCTGATCCACGACAGCGTGGGCAAGGTCGAGGCCGGCAGTCAGCTGGTGAACGAGGCGGGCAGCACCATGGCGGACATCGTCAGCCAGGTGCGTCGCGTGACGGATCTGATCAGCGAAATCAGCACCGCCAACAATGAGCAGACCACGGGCATCCAGCAGATCAGCAGTGCGGTGGGTCAGCTGGACCAGGTCACGCAGCAGAACGCCGCCCTGGTGGAGGAGAGTGCCGCTGCGGCGGAAAGCCTGAGCCAGCAGGCCCAGGCCCTGATCGAGGCGGTGCGGGCCTTCAGGCTGGAACCGACGGCCTGAGGCCGCCGCCCGGAAACGGGCCGCTCACTGCGGCCCGCGACCTGCAGGCTTCAGTAATGCAGCCAGGCCGCAATGCCGATCAGCACGCCCACGCCGCCCACGGCCAGCGTCGCGCCTTCCATCCAGCGGCGGCGGGTCAGCAAGGCGATGGCGGCCAGGGCGATGGAGACCTGCAGCGCCGTGGTGGCCTGCGCCCAGCGGTGGTGCTGGTGGAGCTGCTGCTCGCTCTGGTGGTCGAAGTCGGCGGACTCCTTCTCCAGGGCCTCGGCTTCCTTCTTGATCTCGTTCTTCTCGGTCTCGTAGCGCTCGATCTTGGCCTTGTACTTGGCCTTCTGCTCCTCGCTGGGAGCCAGGTCCATGGCAATCTCGGCCAGGTTCTGCTTGCTGCTCTTGGACTGGAAGTAGGCCCACTTGTTCGCCGCTTCCGTCTTCTTGATGGCCGCGTCGTTCTTGTAGAGGCCGGCATTGGCCTGGGTGGCACCGCCCATGTAGGCGAAGAGCGCACCCACCGTGGCCAGGATGGCCGTGATCACGGCCAGCTGGCCGGCCATGCCTTTGGGTTCGTGCTGGGCCGCATGCTCCAGTTCGTGGTCATGCGGGCCGTGGACGTGGAAACCGCCTCCGGACATTGTTCATTCCTCCCGAAATTGAAAAACCGCTCAGCCTACGCGTTCGTAGCGCACGAAGCTGTAAGAAAAACCTTCTGGCTCGCCGGCGCGGTGCGTGTGCGCCTCGCGGCGGCTCATGCGGAACTGCGTGGCATCCCAGGCCGGGAAGAAGGCGTCGGCCGGGCGCTGCAGGTCGAACTCCGTCAGTTCCAGGGCCGTGGCCATGGGCAGGGCCAGGGCGTAGATCTCGGCGCCGCCCATCACGAAGACCCGCTCTGCGGGGCCGCAGGCGGCCAGGGCCGCGGTGATGTCGGTGAAGACCTCGGCGCCGGGCAGTTGCAGGCCCGCCTGGCGGCTCAGCACCAGGTTGCGGCGGCCGGGCAGGGGGCGGAACTTCGCGGGGATGGAATCCCAGGTCTTGCGCCCCATCAGCACCGTGTGGCCCAGGGTGAGCGCCTTGAAGTGGGCCATGTCCTCGGGCAGGCGCACCAGCAGCTCGTTGCCAAGGCCGATGCCGCGATCCCGGCACAGGCCGGCGATGAGGGTCAGGTCTTGCATGCTTGCCCCGGACCTCAGACCGCCACGGGCGCCTTGATGGCGGCGTGGTGCTGGTAGTCCTGCACTTCGAAGTCGTCGAGCTGGTAGCCGAACAGGCTGTCGGGCTTGCGACGGATGTGCAGGGTGGGGTAGGGGAAGGGCTCGCGGCCGAGCTGGGTCTGCACCTGCTCGAAATGATTGCTGTAGATGTGGCAGTCGCCGCCAGTCCAGATGAAGTCGCCCAGGTCCAGGTCACACTGCTGGGCCACCATGTGGGTCAGCAGGGCGTAGCTGGCGATGTTGAAGGGCACGCCCAGGAAGATGTCCGCGCTGCGCTGGTAGAGCTGGCAGGAGAGCCTGCCGCGGCCGCCGGGCTCGGTGGCGGGGGCCACGTAGAACTGGAAGAAGGCGTGGCAGGGCATCAGGGCCATCTTCGAGAGATCGGCCACGTTCCAGGCGCTGACGATGAGGCGGCGCGAGTCCGGATTGCTGCGCAGCTGCTGCAGCACCTCGCTGATCTGGTCGATGTGGCCGCCGTCCGGCGTGGGCCATGAGCGCCATTGCACGCCGTAGACCGGACCGAGGTCGCCGTCCTCGCGGGCCCATTCGTCCCAGATGGTGCAGCCGCGCTCCTGCAGCCATTGCACATTGGAATCGCCGCGCAGGAACCACAGCAGTTCCAGGATGATGGACTTGAGGTGCACCTTCTTCGTGGTCACCAGCGGGAAGCCCTCGTTGAGGTCGAAGCGCATCTGGTGGCCGAAGAGCGAGCGCGTGCCGGTGCCCGTGCGGTCGCCCTTGCTCACGCCCTGTTCAAAGACAAGGCGCATGAAATTTTCGTACTGGCTTCGAACGGGGCGGGTGGTCACGGCAGGGGTCCGGGCAGCGTCAGGGCAGCAGATGAGGCAGCGTAGTTTATGCGAGCCGCTGTTCGCCTGCCGGGGCCTGTGCCGCCGGCCCGCCCTGCGCAGGCTCGGGGTGCCAGTGGGCGGGTGGAACCACCTTGGCTGCGTCGGGATCGCCCAGATAGTGCGGGGACATGATCTGCACGCCGAACTCGTTGAAGACGTCCTGGATCTCCGCGTGGAGCAGGCTCAGCACCTGAGCCCGCGGGCCCGGCTCCGTGGGCTGGGCCTGCACCACCAGGCGGTACTCGACGTAGAAGTCCGACAGCGCGGTCTGGAACACGCGCGGCGCGGGATCCTGGAGGATGCCAGGCGTGCGGGCTGCCGCGAGCTTGAGCATGGCCTCGACCTGGCGCCAGGCGGTGTCATAGCCGATGGTCACGGTCGTGTCCAGCGCAAAGCCTGCGCCGCCGCCGGTGCGGGAGTAGTTGCGCGTGACGCTTCCGGCGATCAGGGCGTTGGGCAGCGTGAGCTCGTCACCCTGGCCGGTGCGGATGCGGGTGGCGAAGGTGCCCAGCTCGGTGACGGTGCCTTCATGCTCGCCGATGCGCACGTACTCGCCGATGCGCAGCGTGCGCGTGTACATGAGGATCAGCCCCGCGGCGGCCTGGCCCACCACGCTGGAGGCGCCCAGCGAGGCCATCAGGCCGATGAGCACGGACAGGCCCTTGAAGGCCTCGGTCTGCGCGCCGGGGAGGTAGGGGTAGGCCATGGCCACGGCGAAAGTCCAGATGCCCAGTCGCATCAGGCGGCGCGTGGGGCGGGCGGTGTCGGCGTCCAGCCAGCCCAGGTCGACGGCGCCGGATTCGGCTCGCTCGAAGAAGGGGTCCAGGGCAGTGCTCAGGAAATGCGCGAGCACGAAGATCAGCACGGCCACCAGCAGCTGGGGCAGAGCACTGGCCGCACCGATCAGCACGCCGCCCAGGGCGTCGCGCAGCGCGGCATGCAGCTGCTCGCCCCACACCCGTGTGTAGGGGAACTGGCGAAGGGCCCAGCCCAGCCACTCGTACACCAGCAGCAGCCACAGGCCGGCATGCAGCAGGCGCACGACCAGTCGCACGCCGTCGCCCAGGCGGTCCAGGCTCAGCAGCGTGACCCCGCTGACCTGCAGCTTGCGGGCCTGTGCGCCGGCCCCGCGCGCGAGCAGGCGCAGGCTGATCCGCGACACCCTGCGCAGGGCCCAGAGCAGCGGCAGCAGCAGGCCCAGCGAGCCCAGCACCCACAGCGCCGAGAGCCCCAGGCGCTGCCAGCTGTGGGCCTCCTGGTGTTCGGCCAGAGCCCGTTGCAGCTGGGTCTTGGCGTGCTGGGCACGCTGGTCCAGGTCCTGCTCCGTGGGGGCGTCCAGGCCCAGGTCGGCCGGCATGAGGGTGCTGATCAGCTGCCCGTTCACCAGCAGGGCCCGGCCGTCGGGGGCGGGGCGCAGCGTCACTTGATACTCGGGCGCCTGCGCCTCCAGCACGCCCTGCAGCTGGGCCTGCGCGCGCCGCTGCCGGTCGGCCGGGCTCAGGCCCAGCGAGCTGGCGCGGAACACGAGGATCTCTCGCCCCGCGAGCTGCAGCCGGGGCTCGGCGAGAGCGGGCCCTGACGCAGGGACGCCTGCCGGGAGCGTTGCAGTCACGGCCGAGGAGGGCGCCGCCGCCGGCGTCTGCGCGAGACCGGCCAGGGGCAGTGCCATCAGCAGGACCGTCAGCAGGACCGGCAGCAGCAGGAGCAGGCCGTGAGCGAGGCGGTCGAGCAGCGTCGGGAAGGGGCGCAGGCGCGCGGGTGGGCAGGTCCGTGTCATGGGCGGTCCGGGTGAGCAGGGCGGGCCCAACTCTACCCGCCGGGAGCCGCCTCAGGTGCCGGTCTGGAACTGCAGCGCCGCCAGCCGCGCATAGATGCCGCCGCGCTCCACCAGCTCGGCATGCGTGCCCTGCTCGACGATCTGTCCGTGGTCCAGCACCAGGATGCGGTCAGCCCGCTGCACGGTGGCCAGGCGGTGGGCGATGACCAGGGTGCTGCGCTGGCGCATGGCGGCCTCCAGCGCGGCCTGCACCACGCGCTCGCTTTCGGCGTCCAGGGCGCTGGTGGCCTCGTCCAGCAGCAGCAGGGGCGGGTTCTTCAGGATGGCCCGCGCAATGCTGATGCGCTGGCGCTGGCCGCCCGAGAGTCGGACGCCGCGCTCGCCCAGGAAAGTCTCGTAACCCTGGGGCAGGGCGCTGATGAAGTCGTGCGCGAAGGCCGCCCGGGCGGCGGCGATGACTTCCTCGTCCGTGGCGTCCGGCCGGCCGTAGCGGATGTTCTCAAGCGCATTGGTCGAGAAGATCACGCTGTCCTGGGGCACCAGGCCCACCCGCTGGCGCAGGGCCTGCAGGGGCAGTTGCGTGATGGGCACGCCATCGAGCTCGATCCGGCCCTGCTGCGCGTCGTAGAAGCGCTGCAGCAGCTGCAGCACGGTGCTCTTGCCCGCGCCGCTGGCGCCGACGAGGGCGACAGTCTCGCCGGGTGCGAGGCGCAGGCTCAGGCCCTGCAGGGCCGGCCTGTCCGGCCGGGAGGGGTAGTGGAA
This sequence comes from Pelomonas sp. BJYL3, assembly GCF_027257975.1. Classification (GTDB taxonomy): domain Bacteria; phylum Pseudomonadota; class Gammaproteobacteria; order Burkholderiales; family Burkholderiaceae_C; genus Roseateles_B; species Roseateles_B flavus. Next base: position 234,414 of record NZ_JANZKX010000006.1, on the reverse strand, counting down.
ATGCACGTCCTCCAGCACCAGGGTGGCGCCGGCGCGGGCCGGCGGCAGAGTCAGCGTGCGTGGCGGGTCCTGGATGGGGGACTGGGCCGCCAGCAGCTCGCTGAGGCGCTCCATGGCGCCGGCCGCGCGCAGCACGTCGCCCCAGACCTCGGCGAGCACCGCCACGCTGGAGACCAGCAGGGTGACGTAGACCAGGGTCTGGCCCAGCAGGCCGGCGCTCATGCGGCCCTCGATGACGGCCTCCGTGCCGCGGTAGAGGCCGAAGAGCATGGCCCCGAAGGTGGCGGTGATCAGGAAGGCCACGAGGCCGGCGCGCACCTTCATGCGCTTGCGGGCGGTGTCGAAGGCGGCCTCGCTGGCCTGCTCGAAGCGCTGGCCTTCGCGGGCTTCCTGCGTGTAGCTCTGCACCACGGTGACGGCATTGATCACCTCGGCGGCGATGGCGCTGGTGTCCGCCACGCGGTCCTGGCTGGCGCGGCTGAGCTTGCGCACCCGGCGCCCCAGCAGCACCGCGGGCAGCACCACGAGCGTCAGCAGGCCCAGCACCGGCAGCATCAGGCCGGGATTGCTCCAGACCAGCATCAGCAGGGCGCCGATCCCCATCACCACATTGCGCAGGCCCATGGAGAAGCTGGAGCCCACGACGGTCTGCACCACCGTCGTGTCCGTGGTGAGCCGGCTCAGCACCTCGCCGGTCTGGGTGGTCTCGAAGAAGGCGGGGCTTTGCTTCAGCACGTGGCGGTAGACCGCGTTGCGCAGGTCCGCGGTGACCCGCTCGCCCAGCCAGGTGACGCTGTAGAAGCGCGCTGCCGAGAACACCGCCAGGGCGATGCCCACGCCGAACAGGGCGCCGAAATGGCCGCGCAAGGCCATCACGCGCTGGCTGGGGTCGCTGGACACCAGACCCTGGTCGATCAACTGCTTCAGGGCGACGGGAAAGAGCAGGGTGCTGACGGCTGCCAGGAGCAGGAAGAGCCCGGCGAGTACCACGCGCCCCCGGTAGGGCCGCAGGAAGGGCCAGAGGGCGGCCAGGGCCTGGGGCGGGCCCTTGGCCTGGTCGGCGCCAGGGGCGCTGCGCTGGGCGGGGGCGGGTGAGGCGATGGCTTGGGCGGTGTCCGGCATGGGATGGGCGTGCGGCAGGGGTGGCAGGCATCTGGGGACAGGTCCGCGCTTTGCAAGCAGATCTGTGCGAGATGCGGCAATTGGAACGGGAATCGCGAAATCCCCGTCTTCCACAAGGATACTTGCCTGAGCAATAATTGCCTAGGCAATTGATATGAAGCAACCCACACCACTCCCTCCGCCGGCCGCCTTCTACAGCGCCGACACCTACCGCAGCCAGGACAGCATCGGCTGGCTGATGCACCGCATCAAGCAGTCCATCGTCCACCTGGCCGACAAGCGCCTGTGCCAGCACGGCCTGACCCACGCGCAATGGGCGCCGATGCTCAAGCTGCGCCTGCATGGGCCCAACTCCACCCTGCAGCTGGGCAAGGACCTCGACATGGACGCCGGCGCCCTCAGCCGCCTGCTGGACCGGCTCGAGGCCAAGGGCCTGGTGCAGCGCGAGCGCTCCAGCACGGACCGCCGCGTGGTCCAGGTCTCGCTGAGCGAGGAAGGCCAGCGGGTCACTGCCGAGCTGCCGGCCGTGCTGTCCGAAGTCTTCAACGCCCACCTGGCCGGCTTTACCGAGGCCGAGTGGCGCACCCTGATCGAACTGCTGCAGCGCCTGATGGCCAATGGCGAAGCGCTGCGCGAGGCAAGCAAGGAATGAAACCGATGTACCCACACCCCCGCCTGGGCGCGCTGCGCCTGTCTGCATTGCCAGCGCTGATGCTGGCCCTGGGCCTGATGACGGCCTGTGCGCCCGTGCCGCCGCAGCCGGCCGTGCCCGAGCGCCTGAAGGGCGAGGCGCTGGGTCTGCAGGCCGGTGGCGCGGTGGCTGACGCCGCCTGGTGGCGCGCCTGGGGCGACGAGCGCCTCAACGCCCTCATGGACAAGGCCCTGCGCGATGCCCCCAGCCTGGCCCTGGCCCGTGCCCGCATCGCCAAGGCTGGCGCCGTGGTGGACAACGCCGCCGCGGCCGACAAGCCCATCATCGGCGTGGGTCTGGACGTCGAGCGCCAGCGCTTCAGCGAGCACGGCATGTACCCGCCGCCCCTGGCCGGTCACGTCTACAACACCGCGACCCTGCAGGCGGGCGTCAGCTATGACTGGGACTTCTTCGGCCGCCACCAGGCCGCGCTGCAGGCCAGCCTCGGCCAGCAGCGCGCCCTGCAGGCCGAGGGCGAGGCAGCCCGGCTGAACATCGCCAGCGCCGTGCTGCGTGCCTGGCTGGGCCTGGCTCGCAGCGTGAGCCAGGAGCAGCTGCTGCAGCAGCAAGTCGTGCTGCGCCAGCAGGCACTGGAGCTGGTCCGCCAGCGCCGCGCCGCCGGCCTGGATACCGACATCGAACTGCGCGGCGCCGAGGCGCCTCTGGCCGACCTGCAGCGCCAGCTCCTGGTCCTGCAGCAGCAGGCCCAGGGCTACCGCGTGCAGCTGGCGGCCCTCAGTGTGCAGCCGCTGGAATCGCTGGCCGACTGGCAGCCGGCGCTGCCAGCCACGGTCGCCCCGGCCACCGTACCCAGCCTGGACCTGCTGGCCTCGCGGCCTGACGTGCGCGCGGCTCTGGCGCGCGTCGAGGCCGCCGGCTACGAGATCACCGCGGCCCGTGGCCGCTTCTATCCGGACCTGACGCTCAATGCCTTCGCCGGCTTCAGCAGCATCGGCCTGGACAAGCTGCTGGAGAGCGGCAGCCACCAGCTGGGCTTCGGGCCCTCGCTGCGCCTGCCCCTGTTCGATACCGGCCGCCTGCGTGCCGGTTTCAAGTCCGCCGTGGCCGAGCAGGAGGCCGCGGTGGCTGCCTACAACGCCGCCGTGCTCGAAGGCGTGCGCGACGCCCGCGAGCAGTGGGAAGCGCTGCGCTCGCTGCAGGCCCAGCAGTCGCCCCAGGAGGCCCTGCTGCGCAGCAATGAGCAGCAGCTGCGCCTGGCCCAGGAGCGGCAGGCCGCCGGCCTGGGCAACCGCCTGCCGGTGATCCAGGCGCAGCAGGCGCTGATCCAGCAGCAGCGCCAGTCCCTGGACCTGCGCGCCCAGCAGCTCGACAGCCGCGTGCAGCTGATGCGTGCCCTGGGCGGCGAAGCCCTCCGCACCGAGCCCCGCGCCTGACCACACGCCCGAATAGTCCAGCGGCGCCGCCGAGCGGGCCGCCCCCCAACATCAAGACCAGCACACCATGAGCCAAGACAACAGCAACAGCTCCGCCACCGCTCCGGCGAAGAACGGCAACCCCCAGCGCAAGAAGGGCCTGACCACCGTGGCCGTCGCCCTCATCCTGGGCTTTGGCGCCTACAGCGCCTACGAGTGGCTCGTCGGCCGCCATTTCGAGAAGACGGACAACGCCTATGTGCAGGCCAATGTCGTGCAGATCACGCCCCTGGTGGGCGGCACCGTGCGCGCCATCCATGTGGATGACACCGACGCCGTCAAGGCCGGCCAGAAGCTGGTGAGCCTGGACCCGGTCGATGCCCGCATGGCCCTGGACCAGGCCCAGGCCCAGCTGGGCCAGACGGTGCGCGAGGTCCGCACCCTCTTCGCCAACAACGCCACCTTGCAGGCCCAGGTCCGCAGCCGTGAGGCCGACCTGCTGCGCGCCCGCAGCGAGGCGGCCCGCCTGAAGGACGACGTCAGCCGCCGCGAGCCCCTGGTGGCTACCGGCGCCGTCGGCAAGGAGGAGCTGGAGCATGCCCGCGCCCAGCTCAAGACCGCGCAGGCTGCCGTCGCGGCCGCCGAAGCCGCGGCCGAGGCGGCCCGCGAGCAGCTGGCCTCCAGCCAGTCGCTGACCGATGGCACCAGCGTCGAGCAGCACCCCAATGTGCAGCGCGCCGCCGCCCGCGTGCGCGAGACCTTCCTGGCCGTGCAGCGCAACGAGCTCGTTGCTCCGGTCGACGGCTGGGTGGCACGCCGCAGCGTGCAGCTGGGCCAGCGCGTGGCCGCCGGCACCCCCCTGATGAGCGTGGTGGGCCTGCAGCAGGCCTGGGTCGACGCCAATTTCAAGGAAGGCCAGCTGGCCCGCCTGCGCATCGGCCAGCCGGTGACCCTGGTGGCCGATGTGTACGGCGACAAGGCCGAGTTCCACGGCAAGGTCGTGGGCCTGGGCGCGGGCACCGGTGCGGCCTTTGCCGTGCTGCCGGCCCAGAACGCCACGGGCAACTGGATCAAGGTCGTGCAGCGTGTGCCGGTGCGCATCGCCCTGGACGCCAAGGAGCTGGCCGAGCATCCGCTGCGCGTGGGCCTGTCCATGAACGTGGCCGTCGACGTGAAGGACCAGTCGGGCAAGCCGCTGTCCGAGACCGTTGCCGCCGGCAGCGCCACCGCGACCAAGGTCTTCGAGGACCAGGACCGCGCGGCTGACGCCGAGGTCCAGCGCATCATCCAGTCCAACCTGGGACGCGCGGCCAAGCCCGTGGCCACCGCGCCCAAGGCCGTGGCCAAGGCCCATCGCAACACCGACGCCCTGCACGGAAAGGCCTGAGCATGAGCGCCCCCGCTGCTGCCGTGGCGCCACCGCCACCGCTCAAGGGCTCCGACCTGGTGATGGGCACCGTTGCCCTGTCACTGGCGACCTTCATGAACGTGCTGGACTCGTCCATCGCCAACGTGTCGCTGCCGGCCATCGCTGGTGACCTGGGCGTGAGCCCGGTGCAGGGCACCTGGGTGATCACGAGCTTCGGCGTGGCCAATGCCATCTCCGTGCCGCTGACTGGCTGGCTGACCCAGCGCTTCGGCGCCGTGCGCCTGTTCACCACCAGCGTGCTGCTCTTCGTGCTGGCCTCCTGGCTGTGCGGCTTCGCGCATTCGCTGGAGATGCTGGTGGCCTGCCGCGTGCTGCAGGGCCTGGTGGCGGGGCCGATGATCCCGCTGTCCCAGACCCTGCTGCTGTCCAGCTATCCGCCGGCCAAGGCCGGCACGGCCCTCGCGTTGTGGGGGGTGACGACGCTGGTCGCGCCCGTGGTCGGGCCCTTGCTGGGCGGCTGGATCACGGACAACGTCTCCTGGCCCTGGATCTTCTACATCAACGTTCCCGTGGGCCTGCTGGCCGCAGGCATGACCTGGAGCATCTACCGCTCGCGCGAGACGCAGATCAAGAAGCTGCCCATCGACGGCGTGGGCCTGGCCCTGCTGGTGCTGTGGGTCGGCGCGCTGCAAGTCATGCTGGACAAGGGCAAGGAGCTGGACTGGTTCGCCAGCCCCGAAATCTGCATCCTGGGCCTGACGGCGCTGATCGGATTCGCCTTCTTCCTGGTGTGGGAGCTGACGGACGAGCACCCGGTGGTGGACCTGCGCCTCTTCGCGCGGCGCAACTTCCTCTTCGGTGCGGCCACGCTGTCCATCGCCTACGGCCTCTTCTTCGGCAATGTGGTGCTGCTGCCGCTGTGGCTGCAGCAGTGGATGGGCTACACGGCCACCGATGCCGGCATGGCGCTGGCGCCGGTGGGCCTGCTGGCCATCCTGCTGTCGCCGGTGGTGGGCCGCAACGTGGCCCGGGTGGACCCGCGCTGGATGGCCAGCTTCGCCTTCGTGATGTTCGCCATCGTGCTGAAGATGCGCGGCAACTTCACCACGCAGACGGACTTCGCCACCATCATGATCCCCACGATCCTGCAGGGCGCGGCGCTGGCCTTCTTCTTCATTCCGCTGACCACGCTGACGCTGTCGGGCATCACGCCGGACCGCATCGCGGCGGCCGCGGGGCTGTCGAACTTCGTGCGGATCACGGCGGGCGCCATGGGCACCTCGATCTCGACCACGCTGTGGGAGAACCGCGCCGCGCTGCACCACCACCACCTGGCCGAGCGCCTGGCGCAGGGCGATGCGGTGACCACCGAGACCCTGCGCCAGCTGCAGGCCGGCGGCATGAGCCAGGAGCAGTCCCTGGCCTGGCTCAACCGCATGGTGGACCAGCAGGCCTTCACCCGCGCGGCGGACGACATCTTCATCGCCTCGGCCGCCATCTTCCTGGTGCTGATCGCCTCCGTGTGGCTCACCAAGAGGCCGCCGCGCCTGGCGGCGCCGGTCGACGCGGGCGGCGCGCACTGAAGCCGTCGGCATAAAAAAGGGCGAGGCCTCAGCGGTCCTCGCCCTTTTCGTTTGCGGCCGTCTCGTCGGCCTCGGACTCCTTGGGGGGGCGGCCCCGCTTGGCGGCGGGACCGGTGTCCAGGCGGATGCCGCGCCGCTGCAAGGACTCCCGCAGCAGGTACTCGATCTGCGCATTGCTGGACCGCAGCTCACGCGCGGCCAGGCGCTCGATCTCGTCCCACAGTTCCGGCGGGAGGCGCAGCAGGAAGCTCTTCTTGCCCGGGCTGGCCATGTGGCACTCAGTTGTAGAGCGTGCCTGCGTTGACGATGGGCTGGGTGTCCTTGTCGGAGCACAGCACCACCAGCAGGTTGGACACCATGGCGGCCTTGCGCTCGTCGTCCAGCACCACGATCTCGCGCTCGGACAGGCCCTTCAGCGCCGACTCCACCATGCTCACCGCGCCATGCACGATGCGCTGGCGGGCGCTGATGATGGCCTCGGCCTGCTGGCGGCGCAGCATCACCTGGGCGATCTCGGGGGCGTAGGCCAGGTGCGTCAGCTTGGCGTCCAGCACCTCCACGCCCGCCGCGGCGAAGCGCTCCTGGAGCTCGCCCTTCATGGCCGCGGCCACTTCGTCCTGGCCGGCGCGCAGCGTGGTCTCTCCCGGCTGCAGGTCCTCGCCGTCGTCGTAGGCGTAGAGATTGGCGGTGTGGCGCAGTGCGGCCTCGGCCTGGATCTGCACATAGGTCTCGTAGCTGTCGACGTCGAACAGGGCCTGGGCCGTGTCGCTCACCCGCCAGACGACGGCGGCGCTGATCTCGATGGGATTGCCGCGCTTGTCATTGACCTTCAGTGTGGGCGAGGTGAGGTTGCGCGAGCGCAGCGAGATCCGCTGCTTGCCGGCGAAGGGATTGGCCCAGCGCAGGCCGGCCTCGCGGTCGGTGCCGATGTAGCGGCCGAAGAGGGTCATCACCCGCCCCTCGTTGGGCTGCTGCATGTACAGGCCCGCACCGACCAGGCCGGACAGGACCATGCTCAGCACCGCCCCGATCAGGTGGTGCGCTCCGGCGGCCATGAACGCGGCCAGTGCCCACAGCGCCAGCATGCCCAGCAGGGCCAGGTAGCCGTTGGCGGCGCGCGCCAGGCGCTCGGTGGTGCGGGCTTGCAGCGGGATCGATGCGACGGTGCTCATGGAGGCCCTCCGGTGAATTAATGTGATATCACTTTAATTCCAGATTTGCCGTCTTGGCAAGCCCTTCCTGAGCGTCCGCCCCGGCCGCCCCCGCATTCAGAGGTTGGCGGCGAACAGGCGCTTGAGAAAGAGCTGCTTGAAGCTGTGGGCCTGGTCCAGACCCAGGCGCTCCAGGTAGGCCTCGGGCACCTCGGGCAGGCCCTGCAGGCTGCGCAGCACGAGACTGACCAGCTCCACGGGATGCGTGCTGGCGTGCTTGAGCTTCTTCAGGGCGCGGACGATCTTGAGTTCGTCCTCCGTGAGGTCGGTGCCGAAGGGGAAGTCCGGAAGCAGGCCCTCGTTGCGCCAGGGACGCAGCAGCTCGCGCAGGGTTTCGGGGCGGTTGCAGCGCCAGGTGTCGGGCAGCTGCCAGTCCGCGGCGAGCTTGCCGTGGGCCTGGGCCTCGCGCACCAGCTCGTCCTGGAAGCGCGAGTCGGCAATGCGGATCAGGGCCTGCACGACCTCGGTGTCCGTCCTGCCGCGCAGGTCGGCCACGCCGTACTCGGTGATGACGAGGTCCCGCAGATGGCGCGGGATGGTGACGTTGCCGTAGTTCCAGACGATGGAGCTGGTGAGGCCGTGGTGGTTGTCGTGCGTGGCGCGCAGCATCAGCACGGAGCGGGCGTCCGGCAGCGCGTGGCCCATGGCCACGAAGTTGTACTGGCCGCCCACGCCCGAGACCACCTGGCCCGATTCCAGTGCGTCCGAGCCCGCCGCGCCCAGCAGGGTCATCTTCATGGTGGTGTTCATGAAGCGCGCGTCGCGGCGCTGCAGGCGCTTGAGGCGCTCGCTGCCCAGGGCATCGCCGTAGAGCTCGTTGATGTAGCCGATACGGGTCATGGCGATCTGCTCGCGCAGCGGCTCGTCCAGCTCACGCAGGGTCTGGTAGAAATCCCGCGGCCCCAGGAAGAAGCCGCCATGCAGCAGGGCGGCCTGACGCCATCTCGGGCCCAGCACCTCGCTCCAGGCCTGCAGGGACTGGCTGCTGGCCAGCTCGGCGGGCAGGGCCCGTGCTGCGTCAAGGGTCAACGTGTCGCTCAGCAGGCCCTGGGCCTGCCAGTGCCGCAGCGCGGCGGCGTCCAGGGGCAGGCGCAGAGCGCCCATCGCCTGCAGGGCGAGCAGGGTGCCGATGCTGGGCGCCTCGCCGAGCGCGCCCTCCAGCGCCAGGGTCTGCAGGGCCTCGTCCTGGTAGACGCAGCGCTTCACGATGCCCGCGCGGATCAGTTGCAGCAGGCCATTGACGAACATCTCCGAGCAGCCATAGAGCCCCTGCTCGAAGGGCGCCAGCTCGCGTGCGGCCGTGCCCTCCAGCGTCAGCCCGGCCAGCATCTGGCGGAAGGCCTCGGGCCGTGTCTGGCGCACGATCAGGGCCTGCGCGATGGCATCGCCCAGCGAGCCGATGCCGATCTGCAGCGTGCCCCCGTCCTTGACGAGGCTGGCGGCATGCAGGCCGATGGCGTAGTCGGCCCACCCGATGGCGGCATTGGGCGGGGCGAAGAGCTGGTGGGAGGTCTCGGGTGTCTCGACCAGCAGGTCCACGATGCCCGGTGGCACCACGGCGGGGCCGGGCATGAAGGGCAGCTGGCGGTTGATCATCAGCACCGTCAGCGGCTTGCGGCCCTGGGCGGCGAGGCGCTCGATCAGGTCCAGGCTGAGGTCGGGATTGCAGGAGAGGGACAGCTGGCGCCCGTTCGCGTCCTCACGGCAAGCCACCGCCTGCAGGATGAGGTTGACGCCGTGGCTCATCATGTCCCGCACCACGAAGCTGTAGTTGGTGCAGACGAAGCCCTGCTGCGCCAGCGGGTTGCCGAGGTAGTCACCGGTCTTCAGGAAGAACTCGTGGACCTCGATGTTCGGCGGCAGGGTCTGGGCGCGGTGGTCCTTCACGTAGTCCAGGTCCGGGTAGTCGGCGAAGACGCGCTCGACCAGCGGCGCGAGGAACTGCTGCTCCAGCTCGCTCTTGCCCACGGGCTTCTCGAGGGACAGGGCGGTGAAGATCTTCAGCCGGCGCTCGGGCATGCGGCTCACGCGGCGGTACAGCGTGTTGACCAGGGGATTGGGCTTGCCCAGCCCCAGCGGGATGGCCATGACGAGGTCGCCGGGCACCCGAGCGAGGATGAGGTCGACCGCCCGCTCCAGGTCCTGGATGGGGTCGGCCGTGCCTGCGTGGGGGAGGGGTGGGGTGGACGTCATGGCGGAGCTCCTCTGTTTGTCTTGAGTGTCACCTCGGCCTCGGGTGTGTGGCTTGACATTTGGCAAGTCATGACGCCGGAGACCGCATCGCGCAAGGGGGAATTGCCGAGGCCCCTTGATCGTGGTGCTTCCCGTCTGGAGGGGCGCGGAGTGTGCTGCAATATCGGCTGCAGTCGTCCCCTGCCACTTCCCGCGCTCCGCCCGCCGATTCGTTCATGTCCACGCCGTCGCCAGACCTCGAACACGATGCCCCCGCCTGGTTGCCCTGGTTCGGGCATTTCGTGACCCGCCGCGGGCTGTGGGCGGGCCTCACCCTGCTGTGCGGCACGGTCTGGCTGATGGCCCTGGGACTGTCCCAGCTGCTGATCACGCTGATGGGGCGCGGCGACCGCCTGGTGGCCACGCTGTGCGCCTCGGCCTGCGCACTGCTGATCACAGGGGTGTTCGGCTACCTCTTCCTGCGCCTGGTGCAGTTCCAGGACCAGACCCGGCAACGGGTGAGCCACCATGCCACGCTGGATCCGCTCACCAGCGCCTTCAACCGCCGGCATTTCCTGCAGCTGGTCGACCGCGAATGGTCGCGCGCCAAGCGCTACAACATGGACTGCGCCATGCTGCTGATGGACGTGGACCACTTCAAGCGCGTCAATGACACCCACGGCCATCTCTGCGGCGACCGCCTGCTGCGCGAGATCGCCCGCGTCAGCGGCGAGACCCTGCGCCAGGCCGATGTCCTGGCCCGCTTCGGCGGCGAGGAGTTCGCCGTCTTCCTGCCCCACACGGATCCGCTGGGCGCGCTGGACGTGGCCGAGCGCATCCGCGAGCGCGTGGAGCAGCTGGACTTCCGCTGGGAAGAGCGGGACGTGCCGGTGAGCGTCAGCCTCGGCGTGGCCTCGCTGCAGTATGAGCACCTGACCCTGGATCACCTGATCCACGACGCCGACGAAGCGCTCTACAGCGCCAAGGCCGCGGGCCGCAACTGCGTGCGCGCCAAGCTGGGCCTGCAGCCCGGTCATTCCAGCTACGCCCACTGAGCCCGGCTGCGCAGGGCCTTCTCAGGCCCCCAGCACGCGCTGCAGCTGCGCCATGAGGTGCAGCGGCGCCTGTGGTGACTGGCAGTCCAGCACGATGCGCCGGGGCATGGAGCGCAGCCAGGTGATCTGGCGCTTGGCCAGCTGGCGGGTGGCCGCGGCGCCACGCTCCTGAAGGTCGCCGAAGCGGTCGGCATCCAGCGCCTCCCAGGTCTGGCGGTAGCCCACGCAGCGCATGGAGGGCAGGCCCAGGTGCAGGTCGCCACGCGCGCGCAGGGCCCGCACCTCGTCCATCAGGCCCTGGTCCAGCATCTTTGCAAAGCGCTGGCCCAGGCGCTTGTGCAGCCAGGCGCGGTCCTCGGTTTCCAGGGAGATCAGCGGCCAGTCCACGCCGGGGCTGCGTTCCTGCTGGGCATGGAGCTCGGACATCGTCTGCCCGCTGAGCTGCCAGACCTCCAGGGCGCGCTGGATGCGCTGGGCGTCGTTGGGCGCGAGCCGCGCCGCAGTGGGCGGGTCGATGCGGGCCAGCTCCTCATGCAGGGCCGGCCAGCCCTGCTCGGCGGCGCGGGCGTCAATCTCGCGGCGCACGGCCTCGTCGGCCTGGGGCAGGGGCGAAAGGCCGTCGAACAGGGCCTTGAAGTACAGCATGGTGCCGCCCACCAGCAGGGGCAGGCGGCCGCGCGCGAGGATCTCGGCGGCCAGCTGCTGCGCATTGCGGGCGAACTCGGCGGCGGAGTAGGCCTCCAGCGGGTCGATGATGTCGATCAGGTGGTGCGGCACCGCTGCCATCTCCGCGGCCGAGGGCTTGGCCGTGCCGATGTCCATGCCGCGGTAGACCAGCGCCGAGTCCACGCTGATGATCTCGATGGGCAGGTACTCCGCCACCTTCAGCGCACAGGCGGTCTTGCCAGTGCCGGTGGGGCCGGCCAGGCACACAGGCTTGAACTGCATGGCCGCCCGCGTCAGAACTTTTCCCAGGGCGCCAGGAAGCGCCACTGGCCGGCGGGCAGGTGGCCCAGCGGGATGCGGCCGATGCGCACGCGCTTGAGCGCCGTCACCTTGAGGCCCACCAGCTCGCACATGCGGCGGATCTGGCGCTTGCGGCCCTCGCGCAGCACGAAGCGCAGCTGGTCCTCGTTGGCCCAGCTGACCTTGGCCGGCTTGAGCTCGACGTCGTCCAGCATCAGGCCATGGTTGAGCAGGGCCAGGCCTTGCTCGTCCAGCTGGCCGGACTCGTTCTTCACGCCGTTGATGCCGACGTATTCCACCCGCACCAGGTACTCCTTCTCGATCGAGGAGTCATCGCCGATCAGCTGCTTGGCGATGCGGCCGTCCTGGGTCAGCACCAGCAGGCCGGTGGAGTCGATGTCCAGGCGGCCCGCAGGCGCCAGGAAGCGGCTGTGGCCCACGTGGTACTTGATGCCGGCCGGGTCGTCCTTCCAGTGGGTGTCGCTCTTGATCAGCACGGAGGCGGGCTCGTAGCCGTCCTCGGCCTGGCCGGACACATAGCCGATGGGCTTGTGCAGCAGGATGGTGACGCGCTGGGCCTGCTGCTGCCGGGCGGCGGGATCGACCTCGATGCGGGCGTCGGGGCCCACGCGCTCACCCAGGGTGGCCAGGTGTCCGTCCACCTTGACCCAGCCGGCGGCGATCCATTCATCGGCCTCGCGGCGCGAGGCCAGGCCCAGCTCGCTCATGCGCTTGGAGAGGCGCTCGCCCTCGGCGCTGTTCCGGCGTTCGGGCGCGGGCTGAGGCACGCGAGGTGCTTGCTCGGGATGCGAGCGCAGGGCGGTCTGGCGGCGCTGGTCGGGGCGGGCGGCGGTGTCACGGCCGCGGTCCGGGCCCCGGTGCTCGGGACCGTGGCCTTGCGGCTCATGCCGGCGGGCGGGACGTTGCTGACCCCAGGACGAATCCTGCTCGGCCTGACGACGCGGGCCGCGTTCATCACGGCCGCCATGACCGCCATGACCTCGGGCTGGCTCATGCGCTGAGCCATGCGCCCGGCGATCGTCGGGACGACCCGGGCCGTAGCCACCGCGCGCTTCGCCACGCGCCGGTCCGCGGGGGCCACCACGGAAGTCGCCGCGGCCCTCGCCGCGGAAACCTTCACGGAGGTCTCCCCGGTGATCGCCCCGGCCCGGGCCGCGATCTCCGCCTTGGAAATCGGGGCGACCAGGGCCGCGGCCTTCACCACGGAATTCGCCGCGGAACTCACCCCGGCCCTCGCCCCGGCCTTCAAAGCGACCCTCATTGCGGCCTTCGAAGCGATGGCCGCCCCGATGCTCACCACGGCCTTCGAAACGGCGTTCGTCGTCGCCGCCGCGCGACCAGCCGCCGGGGCGATCGCCACGGTCAGCACGGTCACGGCCGCCGGCCGGGCCTTCGCTGCGGAAGGGCTTGCTGCCGAACTTGCCACCGGGCTTGGCGCCGAAACCAGGCTTGCCACCGGGCTTGCCCGGACGGTCCGGCCGGGCCGGGCCACGGCCGCCGTCATGGCGTTGATCCTGGGGTTCCGACGCGCGGCGGCCCTCGTAGGCGGCCTGGCGCTCGGCGCGCTCGGTCTGAGCCTGGGCGAGGGTGGGGCGGGTGCGGGAGACGCCGGTGCCGCGCAGGGGCTGGCGGCGCTCGCCGGGCTTGCCCGTCTTGGTGCTGTCACCGGCGGGCTTCTTCTTCAGGGTCAGGGTGGCCATGAACGACTTTCTATGCAAGTGCGTATTGGACCATGGACACGGCACGGATCCGGGTTTTCCTTGGGCCCGGACCCTCAGCGACCCCGCAGGAACAGGGCGTCCAGCTCGCGCAGGCTCAGCTGGCGCCAGGTGGGCCGGCCGTGGTTGCACTGGTCGGCGCGCTCGGTGCGTTCCATGTCGCGCAGCAGGGCGTTCATCTCGTCCAGGGTCAGCTGGCGGTTGGCACGCACGGCGCCGTGGCAGGCCATGGTGGCCAGGATCTCGTGCTGGGCACGCTCAATGGCATGGCTGGCGTCGAACTGGGCCAGCTCGGCCAGCACGCCGCGGGCCAGCTCGACCACGTCGCCGCCCGAAAGCAGCGCCGGGCGCGATCGCAGGGCCAGCACCTGGGAGGACAGCGGGGAGAGGTCCAGCCCCAGCTTGTGCAGCGTCTCGGCCTGCGCCTCGGCCGTGGCGATCTCGGTGGGCGTGGCGGCGAAGGTGACGGGGATCAGCAGGGGCTGGGTCTCGATGCGGGCCTCGCCCAGCGCGGTCTTGAGCCGTTCGTAGACCACGCGCTCGTGGGCGGCATGCATGTCCACGATCACCAGGCCCTGGGCGTTCTCGGCCAGCACGTAGACGCCCTGGATCTGGGCGATGGCGCGGCCCAGCGGCCAGTCACCCTCGGGCAGAGGGGTGGGGGCCGGCAACGGCGTCGCGGCCGGTGCGGAGGACGCCGCGGGAATGGGCCGCTCCGGTGCATACAAGGCCTGGACCTCGCCCAGGCCGAGGCTGGACTGGGTGTTGCTGCGCCAGCTGGGCGTGCCGCTGTAGAGACGCGGGGCTTCCGGGCGAGCTTCGGCAGGCGCTGTAGCCTTGAACCAGACCGGCGCTTGCCCTGGTGCCGGACGCTCGCCGGGCACGGCCGCGGCGAAGGCTGCGGCGGCATGCGGGCTGGCCAGGGCCTCGGCGGGCGCCTCTCCGGCCTGCGCGCGCGACAGGGCCAGGGCGTCCTGCACGGCGTAGCGCACCTGCTGGTGGATCTCGCGGCCGTCGCGGAAACGCACCTCGATCTTGGTGGGGTGCACGTTCACGTCCACGCGGTCCGGGGCGATGTCGATGAAGAGCACGTAGCTGGGCTGGCGGCTGCCATGCAGCTGGTCCTCGTAGGCCGAGCGGATGCCGTGGGCGATGAGCTTGTCCCGCACATAGCGGCCGTTGACGTAGACGTACTGCATGTCCGAGCGGCTGCGCGCCGCCTCGGGCAGGCCGGCGCGGCCGTAGATTCGCAGGGGGCCGGCCTCGGCATAGACCGCGCGGCTGCTGCCGAAGAAGTCCTCGCCCAGCACGTCCAGCAGGCGCTGCTCGGACGAGCCGGCACGCCATTGCTCCACCAGCTTGCCCTCGTGCCACACGGCAAAGCCCACGTCGGGACGGGCCAGCGCATGGCGGCGCACGGACTCCAGGCAGTGGGCGAGCTCGGTGGCATCGGTCTTCAGGAACTTGCGCCGGGCCGGGGTGCTGAAGAAGAGCTCGCGCACCTCGACGCTGGTGCCGCGCGAGCGGGCCGCGATCTTGAGCTCGCCCGAGCGCGCCTCCAGCCGGTGCGCATGCGGCGCGCCCTCGCAGCGCGTGGCGATGGCCATCTCGGCCACCGAGCTGATGGCCGCCAGGGCCTCGCCACGGAAGCCCATGGTGGCCACCGACTCCAGCTCCTCCAGCGAGCGGATCTTGCTGGTGGCGTGGCGCTTGAGTGCCAGGGGCAGCTCCTCGGGCGGAATGCCCAGGCCGTCGTCCTCCACCACGATGGCGCGCACGCCGCCGGCCATCAGCTTGACGTTGACCTGCGTGGCGCCGGCGTCCAGCGCGTTGTCCACCAGCTCGCGCACCACGGAAGCAGGGCGCTCGACGACCTCGCCCGCGGCGATCTGGCTGATCAGCTCATCGGGCAGTTCGCGGATGGCGCGGCGTGGCGCACCGGGGGCGGGCAGGGGGGAGGACGACATCTCTGACATGGCGGCGGATTCTACGGAGGCTGGCACGCGCGGCTCCGCGGCGCCGCCATAATCGCCCGCCATGGAAATCCTTGCCCAGCTTATTGACTTCATCCTGCACGTCGATCGCTACCTGAACGACTTCGTGCTGGCCTACGGAACCTGGATCTACGCCCTGCTGTTCCTGATCATCTTCGTCGAGACGGGCCTGGTGGTGATGCCCTTCCTGCCGGGGGACTCGCTGCTCTTCATCGTCGGGGCCATGTGCGGTGCCGGCCTGCTGGACCTCAAGACCTCCATGGGGATCATGGTGGTGGCCGCGGTGGCGGGCAACCAGACCAACTACACCATCGGACGCTTCTTCGGCCCCCGGGTCTTCCAGTGGGAGAACTCGCGCTTCTTCAATCGCGCGGCCTTCGACAAGGCCCATGACTTCTACGAGCGCCACGGCGGCGTGGCCCTGGTGATCGGCCGCTTCATGCCCTTTGTGCGCACCTTCGCGCCCTTCGTCGCCGGTGTGGCGCAGATGAGTCGCCGCAAGTTCACGGCCTATGACGTGGGCGGCGCGCTGTTGTGGGTCGTGGGGGTGACTTGTGTCGGCTACTTCTTCGGCAACGTACCCTGGGTGAAGCAGAACCTGGAGAAGATCATCTGGGCGATGATCGTCATCCCTGGCCTGCTGGTGATCGCGGGCGGCATCCGCAGCAAGCTGCGCAGGCCGGCCTGAGCGAGGCCGACAGACGGATCGGAACCCGGGCAATCCCCGGGTTTCGGCTTTGAGCGATGTGGTCGCCGCAGCATCCCTGCGCGGCCTGTGATGCAAAGACGGAGACAACACAAGATGAAGACCTTTGCCCTCAAGCCCCTGAACTGGGCCCTGGCCATCGCGGCCGCGCTGCTGTCCGCGCAAGGCGCAGCACAGGCCGAGACCCTGCTGCTGCGCCAGCCCAGCGTGTCCGCCGAGCGCCTCGCCTTCGTCTATGGCGGCGACATCTGGAGCGCCCGGCGCGACGGCAGCGAGCCGCGCCAGCTGACCAGCCAGGCCTCGGCCGAATACGCGCCCAAGTTCTCGCCGGACGGCCGCTGGATCGCCTTCACGGCCAACTATGACGGCAATCCGGACGTCTACGTGATGCCCGCCGAGGGCGGCGAGCCGCGCCGCCTGACCTGGCACCCGGGCGCTGACGTCGTCAACGGCTGGAGCCCGGACGGCAAGCGCATCCTCTTCTCTTCGGCCCGCGAGATCGCGAACAGCCGCAGCAACCAGCTCTTCGAGGTGCCCGTGGAGGGCGGCCCGGAGCGCAAGCTGATGAAGGCCGTGGCCTTCGAGGGCGCCTGGAACGCCGACGGCGAACGCCTGGCCTACCGCCCCAACCGCAAGGCCCACGAGGGCGCGGCTGGCTGGCGCCAGAGCCGCGGCGGTGCCACGCCGCCAATCTGGGTGCTCAACGTCAAGACCCAGCAGCTGGAGAAGGTGCCCCATGTGCGGGCGACGGACCACACGCCGATGTGGCACGGCGACGAGCTGGTCTTCGTCTCGGACCGCAATGACGACGCGGCCAATCTCTACAGCTGGAACGGCAGGACCCAGCAGCTGCGCCAGCTCACCCGCAGCAAGAGCTGGGACGTCCGCAGCGCCGGCCTGCACGGCAGCACCGTGGTCTACGAGTTGGGCGGCAGCCTGCACCAGCTGGACCTGAAGACGGGGCAAGACCTGACCCTGCGCATCACCCTGCCGGTGGCTGGCGCCCAGACGCGCGAGCAGTGGAAGGATGTCAGCCGCCAGATGCAGGGCGCGCAGCTCTCGCCCACGGGCAAGCGCGTGCTGGTGACGGCCCGGGGCGAAGTCTTCAGCGTGCCGGTCAAGGACGGCGTGACGCAGAACCTCACCGGCACCTCCGGCGTGCGCGAGAAGGACGCCCTGTGGCGCCCCGACGGCAAGCAGTTGGCCTGGCTGCGCGATGGCGGCTTCAAGCACGAACTGGTGCTGGCCGAGCCCACGGCCGGTGGCAAGCGCGAGGTCCATGCCCTGCCGGCCGGCTACTTCACCCTGCTGGACTGGTCACCGGACGGCAAGCGCATCGCCCTGCAGGACAACCATCTGCAGCTCTACGTCTACGAGACCGAGGCCAAGGCGCTCAAGCCCGTCGCCAAGACCCCGCGCCGCAGCCAGTTCGAGGTCAGCTTCTCGCCTGACAGCCGCTGGCTGGCCTACACCATCGTCGGCGCCAACCAGCTCAGCCAGATCCACCTGCATGATTTCCAGACCGGCCAGGAGCACATGCTCAGCGACGGCCTGGCCCATGCCGTGTGGCCGGCCTTCTCCCCCAAGGGCGACCTGCTGTACTTCGCGGCCTCGGTGAACGCCGGCCCGCGCCAGGTCGGCCTGGACATGAGCGTGGAAGACCAGCCCCTTCGCCTGGGCCTCTACGCGGCCGTGCTGTCCAGCGAAGGCCGCTCGCCGCTGTGGCCAAAGACCGCCGAGGAGGAGGGCCCCAGGGCTGAAGGCAAGACCGAGGGCAAGACTGAGGGCAAGGGCGATGGCAAGGGTGAGGCAAAACCTGACCCCAAGGCCGATGCAAAGCCGGATGCCAAGGCCGAGGACAAGGCCAAGCCGAGCGCCAAACCCACCCGCATCGACATCGCCGGCCTGCAGCAGCGCTTCGTGCCGCTGCCGGTGCCGGAGCGCTTCTATGCCGGCCTCATGGTGGCCGCCGATGGCAGCCTCTACTACCTGGACCGCCGCCAGCAGGGCGTCACCAACGAGGGACCGGACGCAGAGTCCAGCGGACATGCCGAGCTGTTCCGCTTCGACATGGAGGAGCGCAAGCCCAAGTCCATCAAGACCGGTCTGAGCGGTGCCAGCCTGAGCGCCGACGGCAAGAAGCTGCTGCTGGAGCTGCCCAAGGGCAAGCTCGAGGTGGCTGACACCGGCGACAAGCCCGATCCCAAGGCCCTGGACCAGAGCGGCCTGCGCGCCCGCATCCAGCCGCGCGAAGAATGGCAGCAGATCTTCAACGAGGTCTGGTGGATGGAGAAGGAGTACTTCTACGCGCCCAATCTGCATGGCCTGGACTGGGACGCCGTCTACAAGCGCTACCAGCCCCTGCTGGCCCACGTGCAGCGCCGCGAGGACCTCAACGAGATCCTCTCCGACATGATCGGCGAGCTGCAGGTGGCCCACAACAACGTGGGCGGCGGCGACACCCAGTCCGACGCTCCCGTCAGCGTGGGCCTGCTGGGCGCGGATGTCGAGCCGCATGAGGGCCGCTGGCGCCTGAGCAAGGTCTATGCGGGCGACCGCTGGAATCCCTTCCTGAAGGCGCCCCTGGCCATGCCGGGGCTCAATGTCAAGACGGGTGACTACGTGCTGGCCGTCAATGGCCAGCCGGTGACGGCCGCCCAGAACTTCTTCCGCGCCTTCGAGAACACCGCCGGCAAGCAGACCACGCTGACCCTGGCCGACAACCCGCGCGGCGAGAAGAGCCGCCAGGTGGTGGTGGAGCCCGTGGGCCGTGACGCGGCGCTGCGGCAGTGGGACTGGATCGAGTCCAACCGCGCCTACGTGGCCAGCAAGACCGGCGGCAAGGTGGGCTACATCTACCTGCCGGACACGGGCCGCAACGGCTTCGAGTACTTCAACCGCCAGTTCTTTGCCCAGTCGGACAAGGAGGCGCTGATCATCGACGACCGCCGCAATGGCGGCGGCCATGCGGCCAACTACATCCTGGACGTGCTCAAGAGGCCCTACCTTTCCGGCTGGAAGGACCGCGACGCCATGGTCTTCAACACCCCGGGCAGCGCCGTCTACGGCCCCAAGGTCATGCTGATCGACCAGGACGCCGGCTCCGGCGGCGACTACCTCCCCTGGGCCTTCCGCCGCCTGGGCCTGGGCCCGCTGATCGGCACCCGCACCTGGGGCGGGCTGATCGGCATCTCTGCCAATCCGCCGCTGATCGACAACGGCTTCCTGACCGTGCCCTTCTTCCGCTTCTTCACGCCGGACGGCGAATGGCGCATCGAGAACGAAGGGACGGTGCCGGACATGGACGTCGACCTCGATCCCATCGGCGTCAACCGCGGGCAGGACAGCCAGCTGGACGCCGGCATTGCCGAGGTCATGAAGCGCCTGGCCAGCTACAAGCCGGTGGACCTCAAGAAGGCGCCGGCCCTGCCCACCGAGCTGGGCAAGTGAGGCGGAGCCGCTCTCCCAAGTCAAACCCTGATTCCGATCGGGTATGTTGAAAATATACTGACCGCCACGTGCCGCAGTTCTGCCCATGCAGGCTGCGGCACTTTCGCATCCGCACCGACACGATTGCACACGCCGCGGCGCTCCTGGCTGCCGCGGACGAACCCACGGGAAGCCCTTCATGCGCACAACTTCGAGCACTCTGTCCACGCCGCGCCGCCGCCTGGTGCAGCTGATCGCCCTGTCCACCCTGTCCCTGGCCGCCGCGGGCGGCGCACGGGCCGCTGATCCCGCCTATCCGGCGACGCAGCAGCGCCCGGTGCAGGACCAGTTCCATGGCACGACCGTCAGCGAGGACTACCGCTGGCTGGAGGACTTCGAGAGTCCCGAGGTGAAGCAGTGGGTCGCCGCCCAGAACGCGCTGACCCGCGCCCGCCTGGATGCCATCCCGGGTCGCGAGGCCCTGGCTGCGCGGATCAAGGAGCTGGTCATGACCCGCCCGACCGGCTACGGCAGCCTGGGGCACTACGGCAAGCACTGGTTCGCGATGAAGTACGAGCCCGGCCGCCAGCAGCCGCGCATCGTGGTGATGGACAGCCCCGACAAGCCCGAGACCGAGCGCGTGGTGCTGGACCCCGTCCAGCTGGCCGCCGACGGCAGCCTGGCCATCGACTGGTTCATGCCCTCGCCGGACGGCAAGCGCATCGCCGTCTCGCTGAGCGAGAAGGGCAGCGAGCGCGGCAGCCTGCACCTCTATGACGTGGCCAGCGGCAAGCCGGTCGATGTGGTGATCCCGCGCGTGCAGTTCCCCACCGGCGGCGGCTCCGTCAGCTGGCAGGCCGACGGCAAGGGCCTGCTCTACACCCGCTACCCGGCCCCCGGCGAGCGCGCCGAGGGCGACGCCATGTTCTTCCAGCAGGTCTGGAGCCACCGCCTGGGCGAGCCCCTGTCCAAGGACCGCATGGTGCTGGGTGAGGGCCTGCCGCGCATTGCCGAGACCTTCCTGGCCAGCGGACCCAAGGGCCTGCAGATTGCCCAGGTGCTCAATGGCGACGGCGGCGAGGAGGCCTTCTGGCTGCAGCCGCAAGGCGGGCGCTGGCAGCAGCTCTCGGGCTTCCAGGACGGCGTGAAGGGCCTGCAGGCCGCCGCGGATGGCTGGCTCTACCTCCTCTCCACCAAGGGCGCGCCCAAGGGTCAGGTCTTGCGCCTGAAGCTGGGCCAGCCCCTGGCCAAGGCCGAGGTGCTGGTGCCCGAGTCCGAAGGCACGCTGACCCAGTTCAAGCTCTTGGACGGCCAGCTGTACCTGAGCTACCTGCTGGGCGGCCCCTCGGAGCTGCGCCGCGTCGACCTCAAGACCCGCAAGAGCCAGGTCCTGCCCCTGCCGGCCATCGCCAGCGTGGATGCGCTGGTCAAGGGGGAGAGGAACGAGCTGCTGGCCTCGGTGCAGAGCTACACCCAGCCGCAGGCCTGGTACCGCGTGCACAAGGACGGGCACCTGGCCGTCACCGCGCTGGCCCAGAAGTCCAATGTGGACTTCAGCGACGTCGAAGTGCTGCGCGAGTTCGCCACCTCCAAGGACGGCACGCGCGTGCCGCTCAACATCCTGCGTCCCAAGGGTCTCAAGCTGGACGGCAGCCACCCCGTGCTGCTCTACGGCTACGGCGGCTACAGCGTCAGCCAGACGCCGGGCTTCAACGCCCTGCGCAAGGTCTGGCTGGAGCGCGGCGGCGTGATGGTGATCGCCAATCTGCGCGGCGGCGGCGAGTTCGGCGAGGCCTGGCACCTGGCGGGCAACCTGACCCGCAAGCAGAACGTCTTCGATGACTTCATCGGCGCGGCCGAGCACCTGATCGCCCGCGGCTACACCAAGCCCGAGCGCCTGGCCATCCAGGGCGGCAGCAACGGCGGCCTGCTGATGGGCGCGGCGCTCACCCAGCGTCCGGAGCTGTTCCGCGCCGTGCATGCCTCGGTGGGCATCTACGACATGCTGCGGGTGGAGCTGGACGCCAACGGCGCCTTCAACATCACCGAATTCGGCACCGTCAAGGATGAGGCGCAGTTCCGCGCCTTGCTGGGCTATTCGCCCCTGCACAAGGTCAAGGACGGCACGCGCTACCCGGCCGTGCTCTTCACCACCGGCGACCACGACGGCCGCGTGAACCCCATGCAGTCCCGCAAGATGGTGGCCCGCCTGCAGGCGGCGCAGTCCGCTTCCATGGCCGAGCGTCCCATCCTGCTGCGCACCAGCGCCAACGCCGGTCACGGCATGGGCTCCTCGACCAGCGAGGTGATCGCCGAGCGCACCGACAGCTACAGCTTCCTGATGGACCAGCTGGGCATGCCGCTGCAAAAGCCCTGAGGGCCGGACGACCTGAGGGCCGGGTCCCGGCCTTCAGGTCAGGTTGCGGTTGCGCGCCAGCGGCGGGTTCTTCGCGAAGTAGCGCGAGATGCCCGTGGCGATGGCGTCCACCAGCTGCGCCTGGTAGGCCTCGCTGCTGAGCTTGGCCTCTTCCTCGGGGTTGGAGATGAAGGCCGTCTCCACGAGGATGCTGGGGATGTCCGGCGCCTTCAGCACCGCGAAGCCGGCCTGCTCGACGCGCGGCTTGTGCAGCTTGCCCACGCGGCTGATCTGGCCCAGGACCTCACCGCCGAGCTTGAGGCTGTCCTTGATCTGGGCGGTGGTGCTGAGGTCCAGCAGGGTGCGCAGCACCGAGGCGTCACGGACCTTGGTGTTCACGCCGCCGATCATGTCGGCCGCGTTTTCCTTGTCCGCCATCCAGCGCGCCGCCGCGCTGCTGGCCGCGCCGTCGCTCAGCGCGAACACGCTGGCGCCGCGGGCCTGGGGCGTGAAGAAAGCGTCGGCATGCAGGGAGACGAACAGGTCAGCCTGCACGCGCCGGGCCTTGCGCACGCGCTCGTGCAGGGGCACGAAGAAGTCGGCGTCGCGGGTCATCATGACGCGGATGTTGGGGTGCTTGTCCAGCCGGTCGCGCAGCTTCAGGCCGATGGCCAGCACCACGTCCTTCTCCTTGAGCCCGCTGGGGCCCACGGCGCCGGGGTCCTCGCCACCATGGCCGGGGTCCAGCGCGATGACGATGAGGCGGTCCAGCTGCTGCTTGGTCATGGACGGCGGCGGCAGCGGGGCCGGGGCCGGGGTCTGGGCCACGACAGGCGGTGCGCTGGCCGCGGGGAGGCGCTCGGGCGCCGAGGCGGCCGGCAGGGGGCGCGTGGGCGCGGTGGATTCGGGCTTGTCCAGCTTGGCGATCAGCTCGCCCAGGGCGTCCTGCACCGACTGCGCGGCAGCCCGCTCGGCCGCTTCCTTCTCGCGGATCAGCACCAGCAGCGGGTCGCGCTCCTGCACGGGGTAGAGGTCCAGTACCAGGCGGTGCTTGTAGGCCGCCACCGGCTGCAGAGTGAAGACCTGGGGCGCCACGGCCTGCTTGAGATCCAGCACGATGCGCACCACGCGCGGCTGGTTCTGGCCCACGCGCAGGCCCTCGATGAAGGGATCGTCCGGTCGCACCTTGCCCAGCAGCTCGCGCAGGCCCGGGCTGAGGTCCAGGTCGTCGACGTCGATCACCAGGCGGTCCGGCCCGGTGACCAGGCTGTGGCGAGCGACCAGGGGGCGGTCAGACTCGATCGTGATGCGGGTGTAGTCCTGGGCCGGCCAGATGCGCACCGCCACGATGGAGGCAAGACCTGGCCCCGCCAGCAGCTGCGTCGGCGCCTGCAGCAGCAGGGCCAGGCCGCCCATGCGGCGCAGGGCCGAGCGGCGGGAGGAGGGGTGGGCGGGCACGCTCATGCGGCGGCTCCGCCAGACAGCGCGGCCATCAGTGACTGGCCCAGCGGCGTGCGGGCTTCGAGGCGCAGCTGGCGGCTGTCGTCGTCCGCGATCGTCAGGTGCAGGGCCAGATCAGGGACGGGCAGCATGCCGGCCGCCTTCTCAGGCCATTCGGACAGCTTCAGGCCGGGGCTGGTGAAGATCTCGCGGAAGCCGGCGTCCTCCCACTCGCGCGGGTCGCCGAAGCGGTAGAAATCGAAATGGCTGACCACGCCGCTGCCGCCGTGCTCCGCCAGCTCGTAGCTTTCCATCACGGCATAGCTGGGGCTCTTGATGCGGCCCTGAACGCCCAGGGCGCGCAGCAGGTGCCGCACCAGGGTGGTCTTGCCGGCGCCCAGGCTGCCGTGCAGTTCAATGGAGGCGTTCATGAGCCCGGGGGCCCGTGCCAGGTCCTGCGCGAAACGTTCGCAGGCGGCCTCGTCGGGCCAGCGCAGCTCGCGGGTTTCTAGAATGGCCAAATGCAGCAAACTCCCCAGAAGACTCTCGACCCCCAGACCGTCATGCAGCAACTGCAGGCCTGGGCGCATGAGCTGGGATTCTCACAGATTGGCGTGGCCGATATCGACCTCAGCAGCGCCGAGGCCGGCTTGCTGGCCTGGCTGCAGGCCGGATTCCACGGCAGCATGCACTATATGGCCAGCCACGGCCTCAAGCGGGCACGGCCCGCGGAGCTGGTGCCGGGCACCCTGCGCGTGCTGACCGCGCGGATGGATTACCTGCCCGGCAGCCTCGGCCCGGACTGGCGCCGGCTCGAGTGGCAGGGCCTGGGCGACCCGCTGCGCGCGCAGGTCTCGCTCTATGCGCGGGGCCGGGACTATCACAAGGTCCTGCGCCAGCGCCTGCAGCAGCTGGCCGACCGCCTGGGGCAGCTGCTGGGGCCTTTCGGGCACCGCGTCTTCACGGATTCGGCGCCGGTGCTGGAGGTGGAGCTGGCCTCGCGCTCGGGCCTGGGCTGGCGCGGCAAGCACACGCTGACGCTCGCGCGTGATGCGGGCTCCATGTTCTTCCTGGGCGAAATCTATGTGGACCTGCCGCTGCCTCTGAGCGCGGCCAACAGCGGGCACTGCGGCCAGTGCCAGGCCTGCCTGGAGGTCTGCCCGACCCAGGCCATCGTCGAGCCCTACCGGGTCGACGCGAGGCGCTGCATCTCCTACCTCACCATCGAGCACGATGGCGCGATTCCCGTCGAGCTGCGCAGCCTGATGGGCAACCGCATCTACGGCTGCGACGACTGCCAGCTGGTCTGCCCCTGGAACAAGTTCGCGCGCCGCAGCCCGGTGCCGGACTTCGACACCCGCGAGCATTTCAGCGCACCGGGCCTGCTGCAGCTGTGGTCCTGGACGGAGGCCGAGTTCCTGCGCCGCACCGAGGGCTCGGCCATTCGCCGCATCGGCCACTGGCGCTGGCGCCGCAACCTGGCAGTGGCCATGGGCAATGCGCTGAGGCAAGACCTGGCCCCGGAGCACCGGCAGGCCCTGGTGGCGGCGCTGGAGATGGCGCTGCCCGAGGCCGACGAGCTGCTGGCCGAGCATCTTCGCTGGGCGCTCGAGCCGGACAGCCACTGAGCCGGCCCGACCGTACTCAGGCGGCCACAGGCCGAGGTCGCTGCCAGGGCCACGCGGTAGGCCTTCTGCGGATAGTGCCCCTGTGTGGGCGACCAGCTGTTGAGGACCCCGCCCGGCCCCCATTGAACGACGATGGCCAGCAGGAACACCAGCAGGTTGAACGAGGTGGTTGCGCGCTCCGTGAGATGGCTGGGTACGCTCTGGGCCACGATCGCGTAGTTCATGGTCGTGGCCGTGCCGAAGAAGCTGAAGCCGACCGCGACCAGCAGCGGTGGCAGGGGCAGGGTCTGCGGGCCCAGGACCTGGGCCGCGGCCTCGCGCGACAGCTGGCCGACGTCGCACTGCCAGGGGGCCATCCACAAGCCCTGGACGGCCATGCAGGTGGCATGGGCCATCAGGGTGTACAGGGCCAGGCGCCAGAAGGACCAGGCGCCGTAGAGCTCCAGCACGGCCTTGACCATGTCGGCGAGGCGCGTCTGAGCCTTCTGGCTCGGGTGCTCCGGCACCGCCAGCAGGATCAGCGCGGCCACCAGCAGGGTGCCGACGGCCAGCACGAGGAAGGCGCCACGCCAGCTCGTCAGTGACAGCGCCCAGTGCATGGGCGTGGTCGATGCCATGGCCCCCAGGCCGACGACCGAGCGCAGCACAGCGGTCGTCAGCGGCAGGCGGGCCGCGGGAACCCAGAGCGAGCTGGCCTTGATCGCCGACATCAGGGACCCGGCCACCCCGAGGCCGATCATGCCGCGGGCGAGCACCAGCTCGCCCAGGGACTGTGCCTGGGCAAACAGCACGGCCCCCGCGGTGGCCACCATCAGCATGGGGCCCCGTACCTTGCGCGGCCCGACGTGGTCCAGGGCCACGGCTGCGTTACGACGCGCCACGCGCACTGAGGCGACAGCGAGCTGGTCCTGCCGGCGGGCATGCAGCGCCAGCCTCAGGGTGTCGCTGAACTGCACGGACGACACAAGCAGCTACAGCGCCGACCTCCACGGCAGCATCCGCAGCGAGTGCGGCCAGACCTTTGGCTTCTGACCCGCCCCGGGGGCCGTCAGCTGTGCGCGGCCGCAAGACCCTGATGCTGAAGCCCTAGCGCCCCACCCACCCCTGTACCACCAACCACACCGGCAAGCTGACCATCCCCAGCAGCGTCGACAGCGTGATCAGCCCCGCCACGAAGGGCCCGTTGCCTCCCATGCGCACGGCCAGCACGTAGGCGCTCGACGCCGTTGGCAGGGCCGCGAAGGCCATCAGCATGGAGGCTTGCGCAGGGGGCAGGGCCAGGACCTGAATCAGCCCCAGCGCCACCAGCGGCAGCGCCGCATGGCGGATGAAGAGCAGGGCGCCCGCCAGCCCCGGCGCGTCACGCAGGGCACCGAAGCGCAGGCCGGCGCCCACGGCCATGAGGCCCAGGGGCAGGGCCGCCACGCCGATCTTCTGCAGGCTCACGGCGGCCGGCTCGGGCAGGCGCAGGCCGCTGAGATTGGCGGCGAGGCCCAGCACCGTGGAGACGATCAGCGGGTTGCGCACCAGCTCCCTCAGGTAGCCGTGGCCGCCGTGCCGGGCCAGCGGCCAGACGGCCGCCACATTGGCCAGCGGCACGCACAGCGCGATCAGCAGGGCGATCCAGGCCACGCCCTGCGCGCCCTGCAGCCGCTCGGCCAGGGCCAGGGCCACGAAGGAGTTGAAGCGGAAGGCGACCTGGGCGCCCGAGGCATGGTTCTGCGCATGCATGCCCGGCCACAGGCGCAGGGCATAGGCCAGCAGCACGCCACTGAGCAGCACGGCCACGCCGGCGCCCGCCAGGGCCAGGGTCTCGCCGGGCCGCAGCTGACTGCGCGAGATGGAGTTGAACAGCAGGACCGGGAACAGCAGGTAGTAGACCAGGCGCTCCACGCTGCTCCACACCGGCCGGTCCAGCGTGGTGTAGCGGCACAGGGCAAATCCGACGGCGATCAAGAGGAAGTCGGGGAGCAGGAGCAGCAGGTCGGGCATGCTGCAAAGTGTGCCAGGATGCCCATGACATGGGGCTTTCACCGCTGCCTTGCCGCCGTATCATCGGTTCTCATTTGGCCTGCCCTGCCTGCGCCTGCCTCATGAGCCCCATCAACGACAGCACCGACGCCTACGCCCAGACGCGCTTCCCCCTGCACGGCCGGGTGCAGATCGTGGGCGAGTGGCCCTTCCTGCTGAACCATGCCGAAGGGCCGTTCAACAAGGAGCTGGTCCTGGCCCTTGGGCAGCTGCTGGCCACGCAGATCCCGCCCTTGCAGGCGCAGGGGCCCTGGGTGCTGCTGGCCATCATCGGCTACAGCACCCTGGCCACCGACGAAGCCCTGGACACCTTCGCCCGCATGCTCCAGGCCCTGTCGGCCTCCGGCATGGCGCCGAGAGCCGTCGCGCATGTGACGGCGCTGGAGGTCGAAGGCGCCGGGCTGATGGACGAGGCCATGGCGCGCTGCTTCGACGCGGCGGGCATCCCCTTCGCATCCTTCCGTGAGGAGCCGGCGGCGCGGGGCTGGCTCGAGGCCCAGCTGGCCTGCGACTGAGCGCCCAGCTAACGGCCCCGGCCGCGTTCCGGCCCGGGACGCGCGAGCTGGCATAGACTGACGCATTCCTTCAGCGAGTACACGAGAGGAGCCCCATGAACCGTCGCACGATTCTCAAGCACATTCCCCTGGCCCTGGCGGCCATGGCCGCACCGGGCGTGGTCCTGGCCCAGGCCTATCCGAACAAGCCGGTCAAGCTGGTGGTGCCCTTCGCGCCGGGTGGCACCACGGACATCGTGGCCCGTGTGGTGGCTGAGAAGATCAACGGCCCGCTGGGCCAGACCATGGTGGTGGAGAACAAGGCCGGCGGTGGCGGCAAGGTGGGTGCCAACGAAACAGCCAAGTCTGCGCCGGACGGCTATTCCCTCGGCATGGCCACGGTGTCGACCACGGCGGCCAATCCGGCCATCGATCCCAAGATCCCCTACAACCCGCTGACGGACTTCACGCCCATCATCAACGTGGCGGCCACGCCCAATGTGATCGCCGTGCACCCCAGCTTCCCGGCCCGCGACTACAAGGGCTTCGTGGCCGAGATCAAGAAGAACCCGGGCAAGTACAGCTATGCCACCTCGGGCACCGGCGGCATCGGGCATCTGCAGATGGAGCTGTACAAGTCGCTGGCGGGTGTCTTCGTGCTGCATATTCCCTACCGCGGCGGCGGTCCTGCCTTGAATGACGTGGTGGCGGGCCAGGTCCCGATCATCTTTGACAACCTGCCGTCAGCGCTGCCCTTCATCAAGGACGGCCGCCTGATTCCCATCGTGTTGGCCGCGCCCCAGCGTCTGGTCCAGCTGCCCCAGGTGCCCACCTTCAAGGAAGTGGGGCTGGAGCCGGTGAATCGCATGGCCTACTACGGCATCTACGGCCCCAAGGGCTTGTCCAAGGAGGTGGTGGACAAGGTCAGCAGCGCCGTCAAGAAGACGCTGGAGATGCCTGACGTGCGCAAGCGCATCGAAGACACCGGCTCCCTGATCGTGGCCAACACGCCCGAGCAGTTCGCGGCCCAGATCAAGGCCGAGTACGAGGTCTACAAGAAGGTCGTGGAGACCCAGAAGCTGAAGCTGGACTGAGCCCCTTCCGTGCCGCGTGCCCGCAAGACAGCCGTCGTGGCTCCGCCTGGCGTGCCTTCCAGTGCGGCCCGCCGGACCAGCGCACAGTCCGCCGAGCTCTTCCTGGAGACGCTGTGGCTGGAGGATGGCCTGTCCGCGGCCACCCGCCAGGCCTATGGCCGCGACCTGGCCCTTCTTGCGGACTGGCTGGATGCCGAACTGGGGCGCAGCCTGGACGAGGCCAGCCAGGCCGATCTCCAGGCCTACATCAGCGCCCGCCATGAGGGCAGCAAGCCCAGCAGCGCCAATCGGCGTCTGAGCTGCTTCAAGCGCTACTTTCGCTGGGCCCTTCGCGAAGGGCGGCTGAGGCAAGACCCGACCCTGCAGCTGCTGCCCTCACACCGCCTGCAGCGCAGCATCAAGACCCTCACGCAGGCGCAGGTCGAGTCCCTGCTGAACGCGCCGGACGTGGACCAGCCCCTGGGCCTGCGCGATCGCGCCATGCTGGAGCTGATGTATGCCAGCGGCCTGCGGGTCAGCGAACTGGTGGAACTGAAGACGCTGCATGTGGGTCTCAAGGAAGCGGCCATGCGGGTGATGGGCAAGGGCAGCAAGGAACGCCTCCTGCCCTTTGGCGAAGTGGCGCGCGATTGGCTGCTGCGCTATCTGCACGAGGCGCGCCCCCAACTGGCCGCCGGCGCGCAGCCCGAAGCGCTGTTCCTGAACCGCTACGGCGAGGCCCTGAGCCGGCAGATGTTCTGGCGTCTGGTCAAGAAGTACGCGCTGCAGGCCGGGATCCGGCAGAGCATCTCGCCGCACACCCTGCGCCATGCCTTTGCCACCCATCTGCTGAACCATGGTGCCGACCTGCGCGCGGTTCAGCTGCTGCTGGGGCATGCCGACCTGTCGACCACGCAGATCTACACCCACGTGGCTCGCGAGCGCCTCAAGGCCCTGCACGCCCAGCATCATCCGCGTGGTTGAAGGGCTCAGGAGCGCGGGCAGGAGAGGGGGTCAGGTCTTGCCTGCGGCATGCCTGCTGCCTGAACGCCGCTCTGAACGCCGCTCAGCGCACCGGCAGAGGGGAGGGGGGCTTGATCTCTTCCAGGCAGATCATCGAGCGAACATCAGCCACGCCGGGCAGCTGCATGAGCTTGTCGGTCAGGAACTGAGAGAGTGACTTGAGGTCCGCCGCCACCACCTTGAGCAGATAGTCGCAGTCTCCCGAGACGGTGTGGCATTCCAGGATCTCGGGGAAGGCCTTCAGCAGCGTCTCGATGTCCCGGACCCGCACAAAGGCCTGCGCCTCGATATTGAGGCTCACATAGGCCGTCACGCCCAGGCCCAGGGACTGCGGGTCCACCTCGGCCCGGTAGCCGCGCAGCACGCCGCGCTCCTCCAGCGCCCGGACCCGGCGGAAGCACTGCGGTGCCGAGAGCTGCACCCGCGCGGCCAGGTCCACATTGGCGATGCGACCCTCGCGCTGAAGGATTTCGACGATGCGGCTGTCCAGGGTGTCGAGTGGGGCGTGGGGCATGGCGGACGAAAGGGGCATGCAAGGGCGAAGGCGACGGCTGGCCTGCATGATCGCAGGCCGCTTCGCGTGAGGATGGCACGCGTGCTAATGGTTAACCCGCGGTCTGCTGGCCGAACTCGCCGACAATAGCGCCCCATGGACCACAGCTTTCTCTCCGCCCTGATCCTGCTCCTGCTGGTGCTGGATCCCCTGGGCAGCCTCCCCATCTTCATCCCCATCATGCGTGCCGTGCCCAAGGAGCGTCGCGTCAAGGTGGCCGTGCGCGAGGTCAGCATCGCCTTCCTGGTGCTCTTCGCCTTCATGTTCCTGGGCGACGGCTTTTTGCGCGTCATGCATCTGTCCGAGCGCTCGCTGGAGGTGGCCGGCGGCGTGATCCTGCTGATCATCGCGATGCGCATGATCTTCGGCAGCTCCGGCGAATCGGCCTATGGCGTGGAGCCAGGCCGCGAACCCCTGATCTTCCCGCTGGCCGTGCCCCTGCTGGCCGGCCCCTCCGCGATGGCCACCGTGCTGCTGCTGGCCTCACGCCAGCCGGATCGCATCATGGAATGGGTGGGCGCCCTGACCGCCGCCATGCTGATCTCCGGCCTGACCCTGGTCCTGGCGGACCGCATCCGCAAGTTGCTGGGCGACTCGGTGGTCTCGGCCATCGAGAAGCTGATGGGCCTGGTGCTGACGGCCATCGCCGTGGAAATGGTGCTGGCCGGCTTGAAGCGCTATTTCATCGGCGGGCTGTGAGGCACTCCAGGTCAAGCGGCGGCGCCTGGTCGGTCGGCAAGCTGCCGGGTGGTCAATGCGGCGCGGCCAGTGCTGCCGCATCCGCGAGCGGCAGACCCTCGCAGCCCAGCTGCTCGCAGGAGAACCAGGCGCAGTCGTCGAATCTGCAGGGCGATTCCATGCGGTCCTTGAGGAAGCGGCAGTTCACGAACCTGCACTTCACGAACACGCAGGCAGCGAAGGCCGCGCCGCGGAACACGCAGTTGCGGAATTCCACCTCGATGAAGCGGGTGCCGTTGAACAGGCCCCAGTACCAGGTGCAGTGGCTCAGGACGCAGGCGTCCAGCAGGCCCTCGAACGCCTGACCTTCCAGATCCAGATCGGCAAAAGTGCAATAGCGGTAGACGTCGTCCTGCCAGCGTTTGGGCAGCGCCGCTTTGCCAGGGAAGTCCGTGCTTTCGTGAAGGGCGGCCATGGCGGCACTATACAAAGGCGGGCCATGAAAAAGCCGGCTGACCTTGATGCCAGCCGGCTCCGCCTTGCCAGGGGCAATGCTACTTCTTGCCGTCCTGCTGCATCGCCCTCAGCACCGCCTCGTTCGGATCCTCAGCCGCCCCGCTGGCCGACGAGGCCGGCGCACTGGCCGCCTCCGGCGCGAAGAGCTTGCTGGCGTCGTCCGAGCTGAGCTCGTCCTTGCCCTTGTCCTGATCCTTGCCGGTGTCCATGCCCTGCAGCAACTGGGTGGCCTGGTCCATGTCGACGGCCTTCTCCTTGTCCAGGAAGGCGGTCACGGTGACGGGGAAGAAGATCACGATGGCCACCAGGATCAGCTGCATGAACACCCAGGGAATGGAGCCCATGTAGATGTCGCTGGACTCCACCTTGCGGGGCAGGGAGCCCTGCTTGAAGAGGGTGTCCGAGATGCCGCGCAGGTAGAACAGCGCGAAGCCGAAGGGCGGGTGCATGAAGCTGGTCTGCATGTTCACGCACAGCATCACGCCGAACCAGACGAGGTCGATGCCCATCTTGTCCGCCACCGGACCCAGCATGGGCAGGATGATGAAGGCGATCTCGAAGAAGTCCAGGAAGAAGGCCAGGAAGAAGATGAAGATGTTGACCACCACCAGGAAGCCGATCTGGCCGCCCGGCAGGTTGGACAGCATGTGCTCGATCCACTGGCCGCCTTCCACCCCCTGGAACACCAGCGAGAAGGTGCGCGAGCCGATCAGGATGAAGACCACCATGGCCGTGATGCGCATGGTGCCCATCATGGTGCCCTTGACCAGCGGCCAGTTCAGGCGGCCATGCATGGCGGCCAGCACGAAGGCGCCCACCGCGCCCATGGCGCCAGCTTCGGTCGGGGTGCAGACGGCGGAATCGATGCCCGGCAGGCCGCCCATGGACCCCAGCACGGCGAAGATCAGCACGGCCGAGGGGATGATGCCGCGCAGGCACTTCTTCCACAGGGCCCAGCCCTGCAGGGTGCGCGCCTCCTTGGGCACGCCGGGCACATGGTGCGGCTTGATGCGCGAGAGGATGAAGGTGTAGAGCGCGAAGATCAGCACCTGCAGGATGGACGGACCCCAGGCGCCCTTGTACATGTCACCCACGGACTTGCCGAGCTGGTCGGCCAGCACCACCAGCACCAGGGATGGCGGCACCAGCTGGGTGATGGTGCCCGAGGCGGCCAGCACGCCAGTGGCGTAGCGCATGTTGTAGCCGTAGCGCATCATCACCGGCAGCGAGATCATCGCCATCGCGATCACCTGGCCGGCCACGGTGCCGGTGATGGCGCCGAGGATGAAGCCCACGATGATCACCGAGTAGCCCAGGCCGCCGCGGATGGGGCCGAAGAGCTGGCCCATGGAGTCGAGCATGTCCTCGGCCAGGCCGCATTTCTCCAGCAGCGAGCCCATCAGCGTGAAGAAGGGGATGGCCAGCAGCAGGTCGTTGCTGAGGATGCCGAACACGTTCTGCGGCAGTGCCGCCATGAACTCGGGCGGGAACCAGCCCTGGCTGATGGCGAACAGGCCACAGCCCAGGCCCAGGGCCGCCAGCGAGAAGGCCACGGGGAAGCCGATCAGCATGATGATGATCAGCCCCGCGAACATCAGGGGCGGGAATTGCTCCATGCTGATCATTGCAGGGGCCTCTCGTAATGCGTGTCCATGTTGTAGCGGTGGCTCAGCCAGCCGATGCGCTTGATGATCTCGGCCACGCCCTGCAGCCAGACCAGGGCAAAGCCCAGGGGCAGCATCAGCACGGCGGGCCAGCGGATCAGGCCGCCTGCATTGCTGGAGACCTCACCGCTCACCAGCAGCTTGTGCACATAGGCCAGGAAGCCCAGGCTGGCGATGCTGTCGTCCGGCCGCATCCCGGTGGTCAGCTTGCCCATGAACAGCCCCCAGGACAGCCAGGCCATGTAGCCGATCACGGGCAGCAGGAAGACGGTGATGCCGAAGAGGTCGACCATCACCTTGCCCTTGCCGGACAGGCGGCTGTAGACCAGGTCCACCCGCACATGCTCGTTGATGCGCAGCACCTGCGCCGCGCCCAGCATCACGCAGGCGGCGAACAGGTACCACTGGATCTCGAGGAAGGAGTTCGAGCTGTAGTCGAAGGTGTAGCGGACGACGGCATTGGCCGCGCTGATGAGGCAGGACAGCAGCACGGCCCATTCGGCGAGCACGCCGAACCGGTCGTTGAGTCTGTCGATGGCCTCCGCAAAGGCAATCAAGGCATTCATGGGCAGTTCCTGGAGCAAAGGGCAGGGCGGTGGGCCCTGTCAGCTTGCTCCGGACTGTATCGATTGCCCGCTGAACGCTGCCTGAATTCGACGCCGGATGAGGGTAAGCCCCGAGCAGGCGGGGCGCGGCGCCTTCGTCGTGGGGCCGCCGGCCGTGGTCAGCCCTGGGTGGCTGCCACGTAGAGCTTGGTGCAGCGTGCGCCCGAGCGGCAGAAGGCCAGCACGGGGCCCGGCAGGGTGGCCAGCAGTTCGCGGAAGGCGGCAATCTCCTCTGGCGACTGATAGCCGCCCGCCACCGGCAGATGCGCGTACTGCAGGCCCGCCTCGGCCGCGGCGGCGGCCACGCTGGCGCTGCTGGGCTGCTCGGGGCCGCCCTCGCCATCGGGGCGGTTGTTGATCACGCTGCGAAAGCCCGCAGCGGCGGCCTCGGCCATGGCCGCGGGCTCCAGCTGAGGGGCGACGGCGAAGTCGGGCGTCAGGCGATTGAGCGGCAGGGTCATGGTGCGAGGCTCCGTGTGGTGCAGGCGGGTGATGCTAGCGGGATCAGGGCGCCAGGGCCTTCTTGACCGCGGCAGACACCAGTCCCATGTCGGCCTTGCCGGCCAGCTGGGTCTTGACGGCGCCCATCACCTTGCCCATGTCGCCCGGGCCCTTGGCGCCCAGCTCGGCCACGATGGCGGCCACGGCGGACTGGATCTCGGCTTCGCTCAGGCGGGCCGGCAGGTAGGCTTCCAGGACCACGACTTCCGCGGCTTCCTTGTCAGCCAGGTCCTGGCGTGCAGCGGCGGTGTACTGGGCGATGGCGTCCTTGCGCTGCTTGATGAGCTTGTCCACGATGCCGACCAGCATGACGTCGTCCACCTCCATGCGCTCGTCGACCTCCTTCTGCTTGACGGCGGCCAGCAGCATGCGGATGGTGGAGAGCTTGTCGGCTTCCTTGGCGCGCATGGCGGCCTTCATGTCTTCGGTGATGCGTTCTTTGAGCGTCATGGGGATCAATCGGTAAAAAGAGGCGGACGGTCGGCCTGGTTCAGGACCTGAATCAAGCGCTGAAATGGAAAAAGCCCGCGACAGCGTCCTGCGCGGGCTTTGTTGAAGAGGCAAGCCTCTTCAGCAGCGTGGACGCCTGACGGCGCCAGAAAACGACAAGCTCAGCAAGAAGCTCAGTACAGCTTCTTGGGCAGCTGCATGCTGCGCACGCGCTTGTAATGACGCTTGACGGCGGCAGCCTTCTTGCGCTTGCGCTCGGCGGTGGGCTTCTCGTAGAACTCACGAGCACGCAGCTCGGTGAGCAGGCCCAGCTTTTCGATGGTGCGCTTGAAGCGACGCAGGGCCACGTCGAACGGCTCGTTTTCTTTGACGCGAATGGTGGTCATGAAGCAATGGTTCCTTCAATGTGCGCTCGGTGTTCGCCTGAACTGTTCAGACCAGGATTGGTCCGGCAGCTCTGAAGCGGAAGTATCCGGAGTCCGCTTCCGAATCGACGCGCTGGTTTGCTAGCAAAGACCGGGATTATAGCCACAGATTTGACACTTCGCCAAGATGCCGTCAAGGCGGGGTTCAGGCCGTTGCCGCATCAGCGCTCAGCTGCTGCTGGCGGGCCAGGACGCCCTGGGCGCAGGCATGGGCGCTCGCCCAGGCCCACTGGAAGTTGTAGCCGCCCAGCCAGCCGGTGACGTCCACGACCTCGCCGATGAAGTACAGGCCCGGCTGGCGTCGGCTCTCCAGGGTCTGGGAGCTGAGTTCACGCGTGCTGACGCCGCCTCGCATCACCTCGGCCTTCTTCCATCCCTCATCGCCGGCGGGCGTGAGTTGCCATTGCTTGAGGCTGCGGGCGAGGGCTTCGAGGTCCTTGTCCCTGCAATCGGCCATGGGGCGGCTTCCGTCCAGCCCTTGCTGGGCCAACCAGGTCTGGGCCAGGCGGGCGGGCATCCACTCACCCAGCACATTGCCCAGCTGCTTGCGGCTGCCCGACTTGGCTTCGCGCAGGGCTGCCGCCAGGTCCAGGGTGGGCAGGAGGTCGATCTCGATGGCCTGACCCGGCTGCCAGTAGCTGGAGATCTGCAGGATGGCGGGACCGCTGAGGCCTCGGTGGGTGAACAGCAGGTCCTCCAGAAAGCGGGTGCGCTGCTTGCCCTGGCCCGCGCTGACGACGACTTCCAGCGACAGGCCGGCCAGCTCGGCAAAGGGCGCCCAGCTTTGCTCGGAGAAGGTCAGGGGCACGAGCGCCGGGCGCGGTGTGACCAGGTCGTGGCCAAACTGCTGGGCCAGTCGCAGGCCGAAGTCGCTGGCACCGATCTTGGGCACGGGCAGGCCGCCACAGGCCACCACGAGCGACGGGGCGCGCACGGGGCCCTGGCTGGTCTCCAGCTCAAAGCCCTGGTCCAGGGCATGGACGGCCGCCACGGTGCAAGGCTGCCAGCGCTGCACGCCCACGGCATCGCACTCATCTCTCAACATCTGGATGATGCGCTCGCTGCCTTCGTCACAGAACAATTGGCCGCGGTGCTTCTCATGGAAGCCGATCCCATGTTTCTGCAGCAGGGCGATGAAGTCCTGGGGCGTGTAGCGTGCCAGGGCAGAGCGGCAGAAATGCGGGTTCTCGGAGAGGTAATTGCCGGGGCCGGCTTCGCGGTTGGTGAAGTTGCAGCGCCCGCCGCCGGAAATGCGGATCTTTTCCGCCAGCCGGGGCGAATGGTCGATCAGCAGGGCTCGCAATCCCAGCTGGCCGGCCTGGGCGGCACAGAAGAGGCCGGCAGCTCCGGCGCCGATGATGAGAAGGTCGAAGTCAGGAGTGGCAGGCATGAAGGCTGAAGTGGCGCAGGAAAGGGCGCTGAGCAGGGATCGAATCCGCAGGCAAGCCTGCGAGGGCAAGGCCGGGCGGAAATCGGGTATTTTCGCTGCATGGGCGCCATAACCTGCCAAAGGATGCGGCGCGCGCCATCCGCACAATGAACCTGGGAGCTTCCCGGACGAGAAGGATGACCCAAATAGGGGGCAGGCGTGACCGCCAAGCGCTCCGGATTTGGCTACCATGCGCGGAGCATTCAAAGGCCGCCAGCGAACATCCATGCAAGGGATGGACTGGACGCCCGGTGCGCGCCGGCGAGGGCGCGCCCACGGGCCGGCGCGAGGGAGCATTGGAAAGAAGCAAGAAGGCTTTCAAGGCATGGACATTCAATCGGCGATCGCACAGGGCATGGCAGGACGCCCGGGCAGCTTGCAGGACTGGCTGCAGTCGCAGGGCCTGTCCGACAGCGGTGCAGCCGGAGCCCTGTTGAGCCTGGCCGAGCCGCTGGGTGCCTTTCTGGCGGTCAAGTCCCTGGCCACCGGCCGCTATGTGTATGCCAGCGCGGGCCTGGACCGGCTCTTCGAGCGGACGGAATCGTCCCTGGTCGGCAGCAGCGACGTAGACCTCATGCGGGGCGATGAAGTCCAGGCCATGCGTCGCGTCGAGCAGGCCGTCATGGCACAGCGCAATGTGGTGGTCAGCGAGCACCGCCTGGAGCTGGGGGGGCGCCGCCGCGATTTCATGGTCACCCGTGTGCCCCTGGGCGCCGATCACATCCTGTCGATGTGGTCCGAACGCACCGAGGAGAAGCACCGCGAGTCGCACCTGCAGCGGGCGCTGCAGCAGATCGAGCAGCAGCAGAAGTCCATGGAACTGCTGCGCCGCGAGTCCGAGAAGGGCAGCGGTCGGGACGACACCTCGGGCCTCTACCTCCGCGCCCAGTTCGACGACCAGCTGCTCCGCGAGATCGATCTCTCCACCCGCGAACACCGCGAATTCGCCCTCGTGCTGATCTCCCTGGATCCCTTGCCGGCCGAGGTCCAGCACCTGCGGGCCGAAGCCCAGCAGCGCATGCTGGAAGGTCTGGGCCGCATGTTGCGTGCCAATACGCGTGCCATGGACGCGGCCTGCCGCGTGGGCGAGCAGCTGTTTGCGGTGCTGCTGTCCGGCGTGGGCTTGGCCACCGCCCATGCCCGCATGGAGCAGCTGCGCAGGCAGTGCGTGACCCAGATCATCGTGGTGCAGGGCCTGGACCTGCATCTCTCGCTGTCCATGGGCGTGGCCAGCTTCCCGCACACCGCCTCGCGCCAGGAGGAACTGCTGGAAGCCGCTCAGTCGGCCATCCAGGAGGCGCAGCGTCGCGGGGGCAACCAGGTCGTGCTGGCGCCCATTCCCTTCGGCAGCCAGCCCTGAGCAGTTCTCCGGGAGCGAACCATCTGAGCCCGGAGGGCATGATGGCCGGCGTGGGAGAGCTCTGCTTGCCAGGGCCCGTGGCCGGTCTATTCGCGGTCTGTTCGCGGCATATTCGCTGACCTATTCCTTGGCCTATTCGCTGGCCAAATCGCCGGTCTAGCTGTGAAGCTTCAATAGGTTGTATCCGGTGTTCATCCGGATTGGGTTTGAGAGACTGGAAGTCGCCAAACACCCAATCCACTCCAGAGCCAACACCGGATGAACAGCCATAAGCATGCCCGACTTACGTACGCCCGCCGCATCGAGATGGTCAAACAGATGATCACCGGCGGTCTCAGTGCCCCTGAAGCCGCCGCTGCGCACGGCGTGACGGCGCCCACCGCCCGGAAGTGGCTGGGGCGCTATCTGGCCGGGGGTGAGGCTGCGCTGGCCGATGCCTCGTCGCGCCCCATGCACTCGCCGCGCAGCGTCGATCCGGCCAAGGCGCTGCTCATCGTCGAGCTGCGACGCCGGCGCATGCTGCAGTCCCACATCGCACGCAGCGTGGGCGTGTCGGCCTCGACGGTCAGCCGCGTGCTGGCGCGCGCCGGACTGTCCAAGCTCAGCGAGCTGGAACCCGCCCCGCCTGTGGTGCGCTACGAGCGCGAGGCGCCGGGAGAGCTGCTGCACATCGACACCAAGAAGCTCGGCCGCATCGTGCGCCCGAGCCATCGCGTCACGGGCAACCGGCGCGACTCGGTCGACGGCGCGGGCTGGGAGACGCTGTTCGTCGCCATCGACGATCACGCCCGCCTGGCCTTCACGGCCATGCATCCGGACGAGAAGAAGGCGCAGGCGGTGCTGTTCCTGCGAAACGCCGTGGCGTACTACGCCAGGATGGGAGTCGTCGTGCTGCGCTTGCTCACCGACAACGGCTCGGCCTTCCGCTCACGCGAGTTCCGCCAGGCCTGTCTCGATCTGGGCATCAAGCACTCGTTCACCAAGCCCTACCGGCCTCAGACCAATGGCAAGGCCGAGCGCTTCATCCAGTCGGCGCTGCGCGAATGGGCCTATGGCTGGACGTACCAGAACTCGGCGCAGCGCACTGAGGCTTTGGCTCGCTGGCAGCATCACTACAACTGCCACCGTCCGCACAGCGGCATCGGTGGCTTGCCGCCCATCTCAAGACTCAGTTCGTCAAGAAACAACCTCTTGACGCTTCACATCTAGCCCAGCAGGTCCATCACGGACTGCCATTCCTCGGGGCTCACCGGCGTGATGGACAGCCGGTTGCCGGCCTGCAGCACCCGCATGCTGGCCAGGCTGGCATGCTGGCGCATCTCCGTCAGGCCCAGCAGCCGGGTCTTGCGCACGAAGCCCACGTCGACATGCAGCCAGCGCGGCGCCTCCGGCTTGGACTTGGGGTCGAAATAGGGGCTGTCGGGGTCGAACTGGCTGGCGTCCGTGTAGGCCGCGCTGCTCACCTTGCCGATGCCGGCGATGCCGGGTTGCGGGCAGGAGGAGTGATAGAACAGCACGCCGTCGCCCAGCCGCATGGCATCGCGCATGAAGTTGCGGGCCTGGTAGTTGCGCACGCCGATCCAGGGCACGGTCTGGCCCGGCGCAGCGGCCAGGTCGTCGATGGAGCACTCGTCCGGCTCCGACTTCATCAGCCAGTAATTCATGGGCAGGGGCTCAGCGCAAGAGGCGCCTGGGGGCCCGTGCCAGCCGAGGCGCGGGCCGGGCGGATGCTGCCGCGACCCCGGGCAGGGGCGCAACAGGCGGGAAGAGGGTGTCCGCCGCGAGCCGTGAGCCGCATTCCTGAACCCAGGGGATTCAGGTGGGCGAGGTCAGCAAGGCTTCGGGTTCATCTGACGCGAGACGATCACACCAGCCAGGCGATGTTCCAAGCCCATGCTCAAAGAGCATCGGTTCAAGGAAATATAAGACTCACGCGAACGCAACGGACGAGCCCATTCTAGGGCCTCGCCGGCCTTGTTCAGAGCAGTTGCCCATCCTGGGCAAGGGCTTCGTCGAGGCGTTTGATGAGCCCGTCGAGATCAGGTAGGGCGCCTTCCGGGCTGGCCGGGGCCGACGACGCGCCGGCGCGGGCCGAGGGCTGCTCGGCGAGCTGGTAGGCCAGGTTCAGCGCGGCCAGCACGGCGATGCGCTCGCGGGCCTTGATCCGGCCGGCGTCACGGATGCCACACATCTCGCGGTCGACCTGCGCCACGGCCTTGCTCAGCGCGGCTTCGCCGCCTTCCGGGCACCCCAGCAGATAGCTCTGGCCCATGATGGTCACTTCCATCTGCTTCATGGCGCGTTCTTCTCCGATTCCAGCGGCAGGCGATCCAGCAGGGCGTCGATGCGGGCCCTGGCGGCGTTGAGGCGGGAACGCATGCCGTCGCGCTCCTGGGTCAGGGCGCGGACCTGCTCCTCGAGCAGGGCGTTGGTGCGGGTCAGCTCGTCGTGACGCAGGAGGAGCCTCTCCACCCGGTCGACTAGGTCGGTGATGCTTGGCATGGCTGGCTGTGACGAATCTCGCCTACTGGTGATGCGGCATTGTAGGGGCGGGCGGTGGTCAGGGCAGGCTGCGGCCCAGGTCGCAATCCACGCGCACGCTGCAGCGCTCACACATCGGGCGCCGCGCCTGGCAGACGTAGCGGCCGTGCAGGATCAGCCAGTGGTGGGCGTCGACCATGAACTCCGCCGGCACCCGTCTCAGCAGGCCCTGCTCCACCGCCAGCGGCGTCTTGCCCGGCGCCAGGCCGGTGCGGTTGCTGACGCGGAAGATATGCGTGTCCACCGCCATCGTCGGCTCGCCGAAGGCCACGTTGAGCACCACATTGGCCGTCTTGCGGCCCACGCCCGGCAGGGCCTCCAGGGCTTCCCGGCTGCGGGGCACCTGGCCGCCGTGCTGCTCCACGAGGATGCGGCAGGTGCTGAGGAGGTTCCGTGCCTTGTTGCGGTACAGGCCGATGGTCTTGATGGCATCGGCCAGGCCTACCTCGCCCAGGGCCAGGATCTTGGCTGGCGTATTGGCCCGGGCGAACAGCTTGCGGGTGGCCTTGTTGACGCCCACGTCGGTGGCCTGGGCCGACAGCAGCACGGCCGCCAGGCACTCGAAGACGCTGCTGTACTCCAGCTCGGTCTGGGGCGAAGGGTTGGCCGTGCGCAGGGTCTGGAAGAAGTGCAGGACTTGGGCGTCATTCATGGCGTGATTGTGGTTCAAACGGGGGCCCGAACCCGGCCGGCTCGGCGAGAATGCGCCACGCCTTCGCCACACGCCGCCCCGTGACGCCACGCCACTCCAACGCTGCATGAGTTCCGCCTCGATCAACGCTGCCCAGACCCCCTCCGCCAGCCCGCTGCGAAGCGCCGCCAGCGCACGCCCCTGGCTCTACCTGCTGCTGGCAGCCGTGCTGCTGCGCCTGCTGAGCCTGCCCCTGATGGCCCTCACCGACCATACCGAGGCTCGCTATGCCGAGATCGCAAGGCTCATGGTGCAGCTGGGCGACTGGGTCAGCCCGCATGTGACGCCCACCGAAGTCTTCTGGGCCAAGCCGCCGCTGTCCACCTGGAGCCAGGCCCTGCTGATGGAGCTTTTCGGCGTCAATGAGTGGTCGGGCCGGCTGGCGGCGCTGGGCTGGGCGCTGCTGGGCCTCTGGAGCCTGGACTGGATGCTGCGACCCAGCCTGGCGCCGGTGCAGCGGGCGGCTGCCCTGGCAGCGCTGATGCTGTGCCCCATGTATTTCATCTGCGCCGGCGCCGTGATGACGGATGCCACGCTGATGGCCACCGTGCTGCTGGTGCAGGCCGCCTGGTGGCGCTCGCTCACGGCACCAGACGCCGCCTCCGCCCGCCGTGCCGGCCGGGTGCTGGCCCTCGGCCTGGGCCTGGCCCTGCTGACCAAGGGCCCGGCCGCGGGGGTGCTGGCCCTGCTGCCGCCGGTGCTGCATGCGCTGTGGCGCCGGCACTGGGGCGCTGTCGGCCGCATCGTCAGGGACCCGTGGGCCTGGCTGGTCTGGCTGGGCCTGGCCGTGCCCTGGTATGTCTGGGCCGAGCAGCGGACGCCCGGCTTCCTGCAGTACTTCCTGCTGGGCGAGCACGTGATGCGATTCCTGCAGCCCGGCTGGAAGGGAGACCGCTACGGCTTCGCCCATGCCCAGCCCATCGGCATGATCTGGCTGTTCGTGCTGGTCTCGGCCCTGCCCTGGGTGCTGCACGGCCTGGCCGCCTGGCTGGGCGGCCGTCGGGCACGGGCGACGCCGGCACCCGAACGCCTCGGCCGCGAGCTGTGGGCCTACGCGCTGTGCATCACGGCCGCACCGCTGCTGCTGTTCAGCGCGGCCCGCAACATCATCCCCACCTATGCGGTCACGGCCTTGCCCGGCGTGGTGCTGCTGTGGCTCGCCCAGTTCGATGCCGCGAAGCTCGGCACGGCGCGCCACTGGGGCACGGGCGTCGTGGTCCTGCTCCTGACGGCCGTGGGTTTTCTGTGGCTCGGCCCCAAGGAGTCGCTGCGCGCTTCGGACCGTGAGCTGATCCATGCCTACGAGAAGGCCTGCGGCGCGCAGGCCTGGACGGCCGCCTGCGGGCTCCAGTACGGCAGCAAGCCGGATCACTCGGCCTTCTTCTACAGTGCGGGCCGTCTCTACGCGCCGCCGGCGCATGCGGTCGTGCGCTACCAGGTCCTGGACCGGGACACCCAGCGCCCGCATGGCGAAGCGCTGGCCTGCAACAAGCATCTGTGCCTTTATGTCGCTCCCTGAGAACTCCACCCCGCCTCATTCCCTCGCGCAGCTGCCGGCCCGCGGCCGGCCGCGGCTGCTGTCGGTGGTGATGCCGGCTTTCAACGAGGCGCGCAATCTGTCGTGGCTGTTGCCCAAGCTGGTCGAGGAGCTGGCGCCCCATGCCGATGCGCTGGAGCTGATGGTCATCGATGACGGCAGTCGTGACGACACGGTGATGGTCGTGCAGGGCCTGATCCGCCAGGGCCTGCCGGTGCGTCTGCTGCGCCTGTCCCGCAATTTCGGCAAGGAGGCGGCGCTGACGGCCGGCCTGGATGCCGTCGAGGGCGAGGTGGTGATCAGCATGGATTCAGACGGCCAGCACCCCATCAGCTGCGCACTCCAGATGCTGGACCGCTGGCGCGAGGGCTATGACGTGGTCTATGGCGTGCAACGGGGACGGCGCGAGTCGCAGTCGGCCGCACGGCGCCTCTACACCCGCACCTTCTACTGGCTGATGCAGAAGGGCTCGCGCTTCGAGCTGCCCGCCGACGCCGGCGACTTCCGCCTGCTGGACCGCGCCGTCGTGCTGGCCCTGCGGCAGTTGCCCGAGCGGGCGCGCTACATGAAGGGCCTGTTTGCCTGGGTGGGCTTCCCCGCGACGGGCATCGAGTTCGTGCCCGACGCCCGCGCCCATGGCGAGACCAGCTTCAACTTCATGCGCCTGCTCCAGCTGGCGGTGACGGGCATCACGGCGTTTTCCAAGGTGCCGCTGCGGGTGGTGTCCGCCCTGGGCATCATGGTGTCCCTGATCTCGGTGGTGTTCGGCTTCTGGATCGTGTTCGAGAAGGTCTTCCTCGGCAACGAGATCTCCGGCTTCGCCACGCTGGCAGCTTCCATCACCTTTCTTGCCGGTGTGCAGCTGCTGTGCCTGGGCATCATCGCGGAGTACCTGGGCCGGGTCTTCGACGAGGTCAAGCGCCGCCCGCTGTACGTGACGCAAGACCTGACCCCCTCGCTGAAGCGGGCGCCGGATGCCGGTACGGAGCCCCGCGCGTGAAGTCCCTGCTGTGGTTCGGCGCCGTGGGCGCCAGTGCGGCGGCCGTGCATTTCTGCGTGGTCTGGCTGCTGGTCGGGGCCTGGCAGTGGCCGGCGCTGGGGGCCAATGTGCTGGGCTTCCTGCTGGCCTTCGGCGTCAGCTTCGTCGGTCACCACCGCCTGACCTTTGCCGCACAGCAGGCCAGGGGGCGCGACGCGCTGCCGCGCTTCTTCGGCGTGGCGCTGCTGGGCTTTGCCTGCAATGAGCTGCTCTATGCCCTGCTGCTGCAGGCGGGCGTGGAGTACCGGCTGGCGCTGTTCATCGTGCTGCTGGCCGTGGCGGCCATGACCTGGTGGCTGGGCCGGCATTGGGCGTTCAGGCAACGTGACGGAGCGTCGTCATGAGCCTGCGCCGCATCCAGATCTGCGCAGATGACTTTGGCTTTGACCGGGCCATCAGCCAGGGCATCCTGGACACCATCGATGCGGGCGTGGTCAGTGCCACCAGCTGCATGGTGCTCTCGCCGGCCTGGCCGCATTGGGCCCCGGCGCTGAAAGAGCGAGAGGGCCTGGCCGACCTGGGCCTGCACCTGGATCTCAACGAGTTCGCCCACTACGCGGCGCGCAGCCTCAATGGCTG
Organism: Pelomonas sp. BJYL3; assembly: GCF_027257975.1. Classification (GTDB taxonomy): domain Bacteria; phylum Pseudomonadota; class Gammaproteobacteria; order Burkholderiales; family Burkholderiaceae_C; genus Roseateles_B; species Roseateles_B flavus. The sequence continues at coordinate 190,391 of NZ_JANZKX010000006.1, read as the reverse complement.
GATCATCGCCGCCTACCGAGGCGCCGTGCCCGCCTCCCTGGCGCGGCCGTGGATCGAGGCGCAGCTGGACGCCTTCGAGAAGCGCCTGGGCCGGGCGCCGGACTATGTCGACGGGCACCAGCACCTGCACCAGCTGCCCGGCATCCGGGACGCGCTGCTGCAGGTCCTGTGCGCGCGCTACGGCCATGCCTGCGCACTGCGCATCACGCGCTCGCGGCAGTGGCGGGGCGCCAAGGCGGCCATCATTGGTGCGCTGGGCGCCCATGCGCTGGCAGCCGGCGCACGGGCCGAAGGCTTGCGGGTCAACCGGGACTTCGCAGGCGTCTACGAATTCCAGCCCGCGGCCGATTTCGCGGCACTGCTGAAGTGGTGGCTGGACTCCCTGCCGGATGGCGGCTTGATGATGTGCCATCCCGGCCGTGCGGGGGCGACGGAAACGCGGGCGGATGGCATCCGCGGCGCCCGGGTGAAGGAGCACGCCGTGCTCGCAGGCGGCCAGGGCAGGGCGCTGCTGCAGGCCCTGGGCATCCAGCCGGGGCGCTGCCGGGACTGGGACGTCGCCCGCGCCGATTGACGGCCTCAGCGGGCCGCGAAGCGTTCAGTCGCCGCGCTTGGCCCGGGCTCGCGCCAGTGCGGCCTCGATCACCGAGCGCTTGCGCTGCAGTTCCGCGTCGTCGGCCGGCTTGGTGAGCTCGGCCAGGTGGGCCAGCTTGTGCTGGGCCTTCTCCGCCAGGCGCTGGGCGTTCTCGTCCGCCTCACGCTGCTCGCGGAACTGCTTGAAGCGGTAGCGTTCGCGCGCTTCCCGGGCCTGCGTTTCACCCCAGGCCGCCCAGCCGCTGAGGCCGGGCGTCACCTCGACCAGCGAGATGCAGTCCACCGGGCAGGCCGGCACGCACAGCTCGCAACCCGTGCATTGCTCGGCCACGATGGTGTGCATCAGCTTGGGCGCGCCGGCGATGCAGTCCGCCGGGCAGGCCTTGATGCACAGGGTGCAGCCGATGCACCAGGCTTCGTCGATCACGGCCAGCTTGCGCGGCCCTTCCACGCCATGCTCGGCACTCAGGGGCAGGGCGGGCCGGCCGGTGATGTGGGCCAGGCGGGCGATGCCCTCTGCGCCGCCGGGCGGGCATTGGTTGATGCCGGCCTCGCCAGCGGCGATGGCCTCGGCATAGGCGCGGCAGTCCGGGTAGCCGCAGCGCGTGCATTGCGTCTGGGGCAGGGCTTGGTCGAGTTGCTCGATCAGTGCGGCGGTCGTGGCGAGGGTGGTGGTCAAGGTCGGATGCGGTGCAGCGTCAGGTCGTGGCCTTGCTGCGCGAACGGGCGGCGGGGCGCTTGCTGCTCGTCGCGGCGGAGGCCGTCAGCGGGGCTGCATCGTACTTTGCAATGAAGCTGCGCACTTCCGGATAGACCATCTCACGCCAGCGGCGACCCGAGAAGATGCCGTAGTGGCCGGCGCCGATGGCGTCGTAGTGGTACTGGTGGCTGGCGGGAATGCCGCTGCACAGCTCGTGGGCCGCGCGGGTCTGGCCGGCGCCGGAGATGTCGTCCAGCTCGCCTTCCACGGTCAGCAGCGCGGTGCCGCTGATGTCCTGCGGGCGCACCAGATCATCGCCGACCTTCCAGGTGCCATTGACCAGCGCGAAGTCCTGGAACACGGTCTTGATGGTGTCCAGGTAGTACTCGGCCGGCATGTCCAGCACGGCGTTGTACTCGTCGTAGAACTTGCGATGGGCCTCGGCGCTGTCGTCATCTCCGCGGACCAGATCGAGGAAGTAGTCGTAGTGCGAGCTCAGGTGGCGGTCCGGGTTCATGGCCACGAAGCCGGTGTGCTGCAGGAAGCCCGGGTAGACCGCACGGCCGGCGCCGGGGAAATTCGGCGGCACGCGGTAGATGACGTTGTTCTCGAACCAGCTGTGGCTCTTGTTCATGGCCAGGTTGTTGACGGCGGTCGGGCTCTTGCGGGCGTCGATGGGGCCGCCCATCATGGTCATCGACCGGGGCGTGGGCTCCCCGCGCGAGGCCATCAGCGAGATGGCGGCCAGCACGGGCACGGTGGGCTGGCACACCGAGATCACATGGGCCTGGTCGGCGCCCACGTGACGGATGAATTCCTGCACGTAGTTCACGTAGTCGTCCAGGTGGAAGGGGCCTTCGTCCAGGGACACCATGCGGGCGTCGGTCCAGTCGGTGATGTAGACCTTGTGGTCGCGCAGCAGGGACTTCACCGTGTCCCGCAGCAGCGTGCTGTGGTGGCCCGACAGCGGGGCGACGACGAGCACGGTGGGCTGCGCCTTCATCTTGGCCAGCACGGCCGGGTTGTCGGTGTAGCGCTTGAAGCGCAGCAGACGGCAGAAGGGCTTCTCCAGCGGGACCAGCTCCTGCACGGCGACCTCGACGCCGTCGACGTCCACGCCGCGGATGTCGAACTCGGGCTTCTCGTAGTCCTTGGCCAGGCGGTGCATCAGGTCCAGGCCGGCCGAGAAGCGGGCGGCCATGGGCGAATGTGCGAAGGGCGACAGCGGATGGCTGTAGAGCTTGGCGGCGGCGCTGGCGAACTCCGAGAACGGGCTCATCAGGGCGCGTTGGGTTTCGTAAAGCTGGTACAGCATGTGGGACCCCTTCCATGGCTGGCCGGCACCGCGGGATGCGTGGGCTCGGCGTGGTAGCTTGGATGCCTGTGGAGCATCTTGCCTTGTTTTGTGCGTTGCAGCATTGTAGGGACGCAATGCTGACAGGCAGCTTGGTGAAATACCCCGCACAAACCCGGACTTTGGGCCATGGCGGCCGTCACAGGGGCGACAAAAAGGCGCCGCCGGTGACCCGGACGGCGCCTTGGCGCAGGCTGGTGATGGGGATCAGCCCTTGATCACGGCGGCCATTGCTGCCGCCACGGCCTTCAGGTTGCCCGGGTTCAGGGCGGCCACGCAGATGCGGCCAGAGTCCACGCCGTAGATGCCGAATTCGCCGCGCAGGCGCTGCATCTGGCTGGCATTGAGGCCGGAGTAGCTGAACATGCCCTTCTGGCGGGTCACGAAGCTGAGGTCCTGCTCGACGCCGGCCGCCTTCAGCTCGGTCACCAGGGCCTCCCGCATGGCGCGGATGCGGGTGCGCATGCCCGCCAGCTCTTCCTCCCACAGGCTGCGCAGGGCAGGGGTGGACAGCACGGTGGCCACGACCTGGGCGCCATGAGTGGGCGGATTGCTGTAATTGGTGCGGATGACGATCTTCAGCTGGCTCAGCACGCGGGCGGCTTCTTCGCTGCTGGCGCAGACCACGCTCAGGGCGCCCACACGCTCGCCGTACAGCGAGAAGCTCTTGGAGAAGCTGGTGGAGACGAAGAAGTCCAGGCCGGCGGCCAGGAACTGCTGGATCACGGCGCCGTCCTCGGCGATGCCTTCGCCAAAGCCCTGGTAGGCCATGTCCAGGAAGGGCACGAGGCCGCGGGCCTTGACCACCTCGACCACCTTCGCCCACTGGGCCGGCGTCAGGTCATAGCCCGTGGGGTTGTGGCAGCAGGCGTGCAGCACGACCACGGTACCCGCCTCGGCGGCCTGCAGGTCGGCCAGCATGGCCTCGGCCTTGATGCCGCGGTTCTCGGCGTCGTAGTAGGCGTAGGTGCCGACCTGGAAGCCCGCATTGGTGAACAGGGCGCGGTGGTTCTCCCAGCTGGGGTCGGAGATCAGCACGCGGGCCGAGGGGGTCAGGCGCTTCAGGAAGTCGGCGCCGATCTTCAGACCGCCGGTGCCGCCCAGGGCCTGCACCGTGGCGACGCGCTTGCCCTTCACCACCTCGGAATCCGCACCGAAGACCAGGCCCTGCACGGCGAGGTCGTAGGCGGCGATGCCGTCGATGGGCAGATAGCCGCGCGCCTTGGGCGCCTCCAGCATCTGGCGCTCGGCTTCAGCCACGCAGCGCAGCAGGGGCAGCTTGCCGTTCTCGTCGTAGTAGACGCCGACGCCGAGATTCACCTTCTTCGGGTTGGTGTCGGCATTGAATTGCTCGTTGAGACCCAGGATGGGGTCGCGGGGGGCCATTTCGACGGCGGCGAACAGGGACATGGGGCTTTCCTGACAGGACGGTGGCATGAGGCTCGCGGGTGCTTCGCTGCGAGCGGAAGCGGTCTGCGCTACGCTGTCGGGTTCGAGGCGCTGCCAGACCCTGGAATTCTAGGGGCCGCGGGCGTCCAATCTCAGGGAATCCCCGATGTCCAGCACCGCCACTGCCCCCGACGCCACCGAGGAAAACGACGACGCACCCAAGGGTGAGTTCGTCACATTCGAAGGCTCACCGTTCCAGCTCTTCCAGCCTTTCCCGCCAGGCGGGGACCAGCCCACGGCGATCGCGCAATTGGTCGAAGGCATACACGATGGCCTCAGTTTCCAGACCCTGCTCGGGGTGACAGGGTCGGGCAAGACCTTCACCATGGCCAATGTGATCGCCCGCCTGGGGCGGCCGGCCATCGTCTTCGCCCACAACAAGACCCTGGCGGCCCAGCTCTACAGCGAGATGCGGGAGTTCTTCCCCAGGAACGCCGTCGAGTACTTCGTCAGCTACTACGACTACTACCAGCCCGAGGCCTACGTGCCCCAGCGCGACCTTTTCATCGAAAAGGACAGCGCGATCAACGAGCAGATCGAGCAGCTGCGCCTGTCCTGCACCAAGAGCCTGCTTGAGCGGCGGGACGTGGTGATCGTGGCCTCGGTCTCGGCGATCTACGGCATCGGCAACCCCAGCGACTACCACCAGATGGTCATGACGCTGCGCGTGGGGGACACCATGGGCCAGCGGGACGTCATCGCCCAGCTGATCCGCATGCAGTATCAGCGCAACGAGATGGAGTTCCAGCGCGGGCATTTCCGTGTGCGCGGCGACACCATCGACGTCTTTCCGGCCGAGCATTCCGAGCTGGCCCTGCGCATCGAGCTCTTCGATGACGAGGTCGAGACCCTGCAGCTCTTCGATCCGCTCACCGGCCAGATCCGGCAGAAGATCCCGCGTTTCACCGTCTACCCCTCCAGCCATTACGTGACGCCCCGCGAGCGGGTGCTGGCTGCGGTGGAGACCATCAAGGAGGAGCTGCGCGAGCGGGTGGGGCAGTTCATTGCCGACGGGAAGCTGGTGGAGGCCCAGCGCATCGAGCAGCGCACCCGCTTCGACCTGGAGATGCTCACCGAGGTGGGCCATTGCAAGGGCATCGAGAACTACACGCGGCACCTGTCCCAGGCCGCGCCGGGGGAGCCGCCGCCCACGCTGGTCGACTACCTGCCGCCCGACGCCATCATGTTCGTCGACGAAAGCCACGTGACCCTGGGCCAGTTCGGTGGCATGTACAACGGCGACCGTGCGCGCAAGACCACGCTGGTGGAGTTCGGCTTCCGCCTGCCCTCGGCCCTGGACAACCGCCCGCTGAAGTTCCAGGAGTTCGAGCGCAAGATGCGCCAGGCCATCTTTGTGTCCGCCACGCCGGCGGACTACGAGAAGCAGCATGCCGGCCAGGTGGTCGAGCAGGTGGTGCGCCCCACGGGCCTGGTGGACCCCATCGTCGAGGTGCGCCCCGCCACCCATCAGGTGGATGACGTGCTGCAGGAGATCCGTGACCGCGTCGACGTGGGCGAGCGGGTGCTGATCACCACCCTGACCAAGCGCATGGCGGAGCAGCTCACCGACTACCTCAGCGACAACGGCGTCAAGGTCCGCTACATGCACTCGGACGTGGACACCGTGGAGCGCGTGGAGATCCTGCGCGACCTGCGCCTGGGCGCCTTCGACGTGCTGGTGGGCATCAACCTGCTGCGGGAAGGCCTGGACATCCCCGAGGTGTCTCTCGTGGCCATCCTGGATGCCGACAAGGAAGGCTTTCTGCGCTCCGAGCGCAGCCTGATCCAGACCATCGGCCGCGCAGCGCGCAACCTCAACGGCAAGGCCATCCTGTATGCAGACAGGATCACCGACTCCATGCGCCGGGCCATCGACGAGACCGAGCGCCGCCGCGCCAAGCAGGTGGCCTTCAACACCGAGCACGGCATTGTGCCGCGAGGCGTGCGCAAGCGCATCCGCGACCTGATCGACGGCGTCTACTCCGACAAGGGCGGCAAGGACGACCAGAAGCTGGGCATGGTGGAGGAGCTGGAGGAACTGAGCGAGAAGGATCTCAGCAAGCGCATCACCCAGCTGGAGAAACAGATGCTGGAGCACGCCCGCAACCTCGAATTCGAGAAGGCCGCCCGCGTGCGCGACCAGCTGGCGCAGCTGCGCGAACAGGTCTTTGGCGGGGCCCACCACGACAACGTCGTGCCCATCGACACCGGGCGCAAATGAAGGCGGGGCAGGGAGGCCAGCAGCGAAGCCTGTCGGTGCTGATGGTCTGCACGGGCAACATCTGCCGCTCGCCGACGGCCGAGGGCGTGCTGCAGCACCATCTGCAGGCGCTGGGCCTGGCGCACAGGGTGAAGGTGGATTCGGCCGGCATCCAGGGCTGGCACGCTGGCGAGGCCCCCGATCCGCGCAGTCAGGCTCACGCCAGCCGGCGCGGCTACGATCTGTCAGCTCAGCGCGCTCGGGCCTTGCAGACGCTTGATTTCGAGCAAGCCGACCTCATCCTGGCCATGGACCGCGGCCACCTCCGGGCGCTGCAACAGCGTTGCCCGACGGGCCTGCGGCACAAGCTGGGGCTGCTGCTGGACCATGCACCGGGTCTTGTCGGGCAGGACGTGCCGGACCCGTACTATGGGGGCGCCGAGGGCTTCGAGGCGGTGCTGGACCTGGTCGAGGCAGCCTGCGAGCCGCTGGCCAGGGTGCTGGCTGAACGGCTGACACAAGGCGGCTGAGCACAGGGCCAGGGCTCTGAAAACCCTTCAGTGCCAGGGCTTTTCTGCTGCAGTGCAGCGACCGGCGGATGAAGCTCCCGATAATTGAGTAAAATGCTCGGAAATAGGCCAGGGTTAACCCAGAATTTCTTTGGGGTCTGCCTGGTGTCCGAGCAGGCTCATGGTCGAAAGGCCGAAGGAGAGTTGCATGCGTCTTACCACCAAAGGTCGTTTCGCCGTCACCGCGATGATTGACTTGGCTCTGCGTGAAAACAGCGGCCCGGTCGCCTTGGCGGCCATCAGTCAGCGGCAGCAGATTTCCCTCTCCTACCTGGAGCAGCTGTTCGGGAAGCTGCGCCGGCATGAGCTGGTCGAGAGCACCCGCGGCCCCGGCGGCGGCTATTCCCTCGGTCGCAAGTCCGACGAGATCACCGTGGCGGACATCATCGTCGCCGTGGACGAACCCATCGATGCCACCGGCTGCGGTGGCAAGGAAAACTGCATGGGCGAGGACACCGGCCGCTGCATCACGCACGAGCTCTGGACCAGCCTCAACGCCAAGATGATCGAGTACCTGGATTCCGTTTCGCTTCGCAAGCTGGTGGACGACCAGCTCGCCAAGGGCGTGACCATCGAGGAAGCGCCGATCAAGCGTGCCATCTCCTCGGCGCCCGTGGTGAAGCCCATCCGCATCACCGCCCCGAATTCCGTCTTCGCCCTGGGCAACAGCGCCCTGACGAAGTAAGCCATTTCCCGAAATTTCCTGCTAGCCAGCCCCCGTCGCCAGCCCCTCACCATGGACATGACCCCTCATTTCCCCATCTATCTGGACTATGGCGCGACCACCCCGGTCGATCCGCGCGTCGTGGACGCCATGATCCCCTGGTTGCGCGAGCATTTCGGCAATGCCGCCTCGCGCAGTCATGCCTGGGGTTGGGAAGCCGAGGCCGCCAACGAGAAGGCCCGCGAGCAGGTCGCGGCCCTGATCGGCGCCGACCCTCGCGAGATCGTCTGGACCTCCGGCGCGACCGAGTCCAACAACCTCGCGCTCAAGGGCGCCGCCCACTTCTACCAGTCCCGCGGCAAGCACATCATCACCGTGAAGACCGAGCACAAGGCCGTGCTGGATGTGTGCCGCGAGCTGGAGCGCCAGGGCTTCGAGGTGACGTACCTCGATGTCCAGGAGAATGGCCTGGTCGACCTGGAGGCCTTCAAGGCCGCCCTGCGCCCGGACACCATCCTGGCCTCGGTCATGTTCGTCAACAACGAGATCGGCGTGATCCAGGACATCCCCACGCTCGGCGCCCTGTGCCGTGAGCGGGGCGTGATCTTCCACGTCGACGCCGCGCAGGCCACCGGCAAGGTGGACATCGACCTGGCCACGCTGCCCGTGGACCTGATGAGCCTGGCTTCGCACAAGACCTACGGTCCCAAGGGCATCGGCGCCCTTTATGTGCGCCGCAAGCCGCGCATCCGCATCGAGGCGCAGATGCACGGTGGCGGGCATGAGCGCGGTATGCGCTCCGGCACCCTGCCCACGCACCAGATCGTGGGCATGGGCGAGGCCTTCCGCATCGCCAAGGAAGAGATGGGCGCCGAGCGCGAACGCATTCGCGGTTTGCAGCAACGCCTGCTACGCGGCCTGTCGGACGTCGAACAAGTGTTCGTCAACGGCGATCTCGAGCGCCGAGTGCCGCACAACCTGAACATGTCCTTCAATTTCGTGGAGGGTGAGTCCCTGATCATGGGCATCAAGGGCATCGCCGTGTCCTCGGGCTCTGCCTGCACGTCGGCCAGCCTCGAGCCCAGCTATGTGCTGCGCGCCCTGGGTCGCAGCGACGAGCTGGCGCATTCCTCCCTGCGCATGACCTTCGGCCGCTTCACGACCGAGGCGGACATCGACTACGCCATCGACACCATCCGCCAGAACGTGGCCAAGCTGCGCGAACTCTCGCCGCTGTGGGAGATGTACCAGGACGGCGTGGACCTCAGCACCATCCAGTGGGCTGCCCACTGAGCGCTGCACCGAGGCAGTCACAGACATACAGATCGTTGGAGAGATACCATGGCATACAGCGAAAAGGTCGTTGACCACTACGAAAACCCCCGCAACGTCGGCTCCTTCGAGAAGGGCGATGACACCGTGGGCACCGGCATGGTGGGCGCACCCGCCTGCGGCGACGTGATGAAGCTGCAGATCAAGGTCAACCCGGCCACGGGCCTGATCGAGGACGCCAAGTTCAAGACCTACGGCTGCGGCTCCGCCATTGCCTCCAGCTCCCTGGTGACCGAGTGGGTCAAGGGCAAGAGCCTGGACCAGGCGCTGTCCATCAAGAACACCCAGATTGCCGAGGAGCTGGCCCTGCCGCCAGTGAAGATCCACTGCTCCATCCTGGCCGAGGACGCCATCAAGGCGGCCGTGGACGACTACCGCGCCAAGCACGGCAACTGAGCAAGGACGAGCGACGATGGCAGTCACCCTGACCGAAGCCGCCGCACGCCATGTGACGCGCTACATCTCCAAGCGTGGCAAAGGCGTGGGCGTGCGACTGGGCGTCAAGACCACGGGCTGCTCGGGCCTGGCCTACAAGCTGGAATATGCCGACGAGATCGCCCCTGAAGACGTGATCTTCGAGGGCCACGGCGTGAAGGTGCTGATCGATCCCAAGAGCCTGCCCTACCTTGACGGCACGGAGCTGGACTTCGTGCGCGAGGGCCTCAACGAAGGCTTCAAGTTCCGCAACCCGCGCGAGAAGGATCGCTGCGGATGCGGTGAATCCTTCCGGGTCTGAGCACCCGGGCGGGCTGGCAAGGGCGCGGGCGATCTCGCGCCTTTTGTGCTTCAGGTGCCAGGTACAGCGCGGGCTGCTGGCAGGGCTGATGGAAGGAATGGATGCATGAATCTCGCTGACGACGACTTCGCGCTGTTCGGCCTTGTGCCGCGCTTTGCGCAGTCCCGCGATGAGATCGAGTCGCGCTGGAAGGCCTTGGCCGCCCAGGTCCACCCGGACCGCTATGCCAGCGAAGGCGCGGCCGCCCAGCGCCGCGCCATGCAGTGGGCGTTGAGGGTCAACGAGGCCCATCAGCGCCTGCGTGATCCTCTCAAGCGTGCCGCCTACCTCTGCGAGCTGCGCGGCGCCGCCCTGAAGGAACATGAGAACACCCGCATGCCGGCCAGCTTCCTGATGGAGCAGATGGCCTGGCGCGAGGCTCTCGATGAAGCCCAGACGCTGGAGGCCGTGCAGGCCCTGGATGCCGAGGTGGCCGATCGCGAGACCGAGCTGCTGCGCGAGGCGGGCCGCCTGCTGGATGAGCAGGGCGATGCCGAGGCCGCCGCCCACTGCGTGCGTGCCCTGATGTTCGTCGCCCGCTTCCGCTCCGATATCGACCGCCGGCTCGAAGCCCTGGAACAATACTGAGTCGGCCCTCGCCCCGCGCCTCACGTGCATTGCTGTCCACAACAAGAACAAACCTGATTCCCTGACCTCCATGGCCCTGCTGCAGATCTCCGAACCCGGCGCCTCGCCCAATCCGCACGAGCGTCGCATCGCCGTGGGCATCGACCTCGGTACCACGCATTCCCTGGTGGCCGCCGTGCGCCACGGCGTGGCCGAATGCCTGCCCGACGACGAAGGGCGCGTGATCCTGCCCTCGGCCGTGCGCTACCTCGAAGGCGGCCGCCGCCAGATCGGTGCAGCGGCCCTGGCGGCACAGGCGGAGGATCCGCTCAACACCATCGTCTCGGTGAAGCGTTTCATGGGCCGCGGCGTCCAGGACGTCCAGGGCCGCGAGAAGCTGCCCTACCAGTTCGAGGACACGCCGGGCATGCTGAGCCTGCTCACCCTCGAAGGTCCCAAGACGCCGGTGGAGGTGTCCGCCGAGATCCTGGCCACCTTGCGCTACCGGGCCGAGGACACCTTTGCGGACGACCTCTTCGGCGCCGTGATCACCGTCCCCGCCTATTTCGACGACGCCCAGCGTCAGGCCACCAAGGACGCCGCACAGCTGGCCGGCCTCAAGGTGCTGCGCCTGATCAACGAGCCCACCGCGGCCGCCATCGCCTACGGCCTGGACAACGGCGCCGAGGGTCTCTATGCGGTCTACGACCTGGGCGGCGGCACCTTCGACATTTCCCTGCTGCGCCTGACCCGTGGTGTCTTCGAGGTGGTGGCCACGGGCGGCGATGCAGCCCTGGGCGGCGACGACTTCGACCATGCCCTGGCTGACTGGGCCCTGGCCCAGGCCGGCTTCAAGCTCAGCACCGCCCATGACAAGCGTGCCGTGCTGGTGGCCGCGCGGGCGGCCAAGGAACAGCTTTCTGCCGAGACCCAGGTGCAGCTGCAGGCCACCCTGGACGCGGGCCAACTGGACGTGGCGGTGAGCCGCGAGCAGTTCCAGTCCCTCACCAAGCCTCTGGTTGATCGCACCCTGGCCTCCGTGCGCCGCGTGCTGCGCGACGCCCGCGTCAAGCCGGATGAAGTGCAGGGCACGGTGATGGTGGGTGGTTCCACCCGCATGCCGGCGGTGCGTGCCGCGGTGAGCCAGCTCTTCGGCCGCGAGGTGCTGACCAACCTGAACCCGGACGAGGTCGTGGCGCTCGGCGCGGCTGTGCAGGCCAACCAGCTGGCCGGCAACTCTGCCGATGGCGAGATTCTGCTGCTGGACGTGATTCCCCTCTCCCTGGGTCTCGAGACCATGGGCGGTCTGGTGGAGCGCGTGATCGAGCGCAACGCGACCATCCCCATCGCCAAGGCCCAGGACTTCACGACCTTCAAGGACGGCCAGACCGCCATGGCCATCCATGTGCTGCAGGGTGAGCGCGAGCTGGTGAGCGAGTGCCGCTCGCTGGCGCGCTTCGAGCTGCGCGGCATCCCGCCGATGGCGGCCGGTGCGGCGCGCATCCGCGTCAGCTTCCAGGTGGATGCCGATGGCCTGCTGAGCGTCTCGGCCAAGGAGCTGGGCTCGGGCGTGGAGGCGGCCGTGCAGGTCAAGCCCAGCTACGGCCTGGCAGACGAGCAGATTGCCCAGATGCTCAAGGACGGCTTCGCCAGCGCCGAGGCCGACATGCAGGCCCGCAGCCTGCGCGAGGCCCAGGTGGAGGCCGAACGCATGCACCTGGCGACGCTGTCCGCGCTGGCAGCTGACGGTGACCTGCTCCACGCGGGCGAGCGTGCCGAGATCGAGGCCTTGCTCGCGGCCCTCCAGACCCTGGCCGCCGGTGACGATGCCGCGGCCATCACCGAGGGCGTGGAGCGCCTCGCCAAGGGCACCGAGGCCTTTGCGGCCGCCCGCATGAACCGTGGCATCCAGCAGGCCCTGGCCGGCCGCAGCATCGAGCAGATGTGAGTGCTGCGCCTGTCCACTGAACAGAACATCGAGAGACCGTCATGCCCATCATCAAGATCCTGCCCCATGCCGAGTACTGCCCCGAGGGCGCCGAGCTGAGCGCGCCTGCGGGCACGTCCATCTGCGAGGCCCTGCTGGACAACGGCATCGAGATCGAACATGCCTGCGACCAGGTCTGCGCCTGCACCACCTGCCATGTGATCGTGCGTGAGGGCTTTGCCTCGCTGTCCGAGATGGAGGAGGGCGAGGAGGACATGCTGGACCGCGCCTGGGGTCTGGAACCCAATTCGCGCCTGTCCTGCCAGGCCATCCTGGGCCAGAAGGATGTGTCGGTCGAGATTCCCAAGTACTCCATCAACCACGCCAAGGAAAAGCACTGAGCATGCGGGTCCTGGGCTTCGAATCCTCCTGCGACGAGACCGGGGTGGCCCTGGTCGAGCTCCCTCCGGCTGGGCAGCCTGGCATGCCGAAGCTGCTGGCCCAGGCCCTGCACAGCCAGATCGCCATGCATCAGGCCTATGGTGGCGTGGTGCCTGAGCTGGCCTCGCGGGACCACATCCGCCGCGTGCTGCCGCTGAGCCGCGAGGTGCTGGCGCAGGCTCAGCTGGGCCTGCACGACGTGGACGTGATCGCGTACACCGAGGGGCCAGGTCTTGCCGGGGCTCTGTTGGTGGGGGCGGGCGTGGCCGTGTCGCTGGCCGCGGCGCTGGGCAAGCCGGCCGTGGGCGTGCATCACCTGGAGGGCCACCTGCTGTCGCCCTTTCTCTCGGCCGATCCACCGGAGTTCCCTTTCGTCGCGCTGCTGGTCTCGGGCGGGCATACCCAGCTGATGCGGGTGGACGAAGTCGGCCAGTACGAGATCCTGGGCGAGACGATCGACGACGCCGCGGGGGAAGCCTTCGACAAGAGCGCGAAGCTGCTCGGGCTGCCCTATCCCGGCGGTCCGCATCTCTCGAAGCTGGCGGAGCAAGGCAGGGCGGATGCCTTTGAGCTGCCGCGCCCCCTGCTGCACAGCGGCAAGCCGGACTTCAGCTTCGCCGGCCTCAAGACCGCCGTGCTGACACAGGTGAAGAAGCTGGGCGACGCCCCCAGCGAGCAGCAGCGCGCCGACCTGGCGGCCAGCACGCAGGCCGCCATCGTCGAGGTGCTGGTGAAGAAGTCGCTGCTGGCGCTCAAGAGCACCGGCCTCAAGCGCCTGGTGGTGGCGGGCGGCGTGGGTGCCAACGCCTTGTTGCGGGCCGAGCTGAACGCGGCCTGCATGAAGCGTGGCGTGCGGGTGCACTACCCGGAGCTGAGCCTGTGCACCGACAACGGCGCCATGATCGCCATGGCCGCCGCCATGCGTCTGCAGCGCGGTATGGCCCGCTTGCGCGAGGACGGCGGCTTCGGCGTGCGGCCACGCTGGGACTTGTCGGCTGCCTGAGCCTGTCGCTCGGCAGCCGCGCTCATCCCCGCATCAGCTGACCGTCAGGCGGGCACCGCCCTTGGCCTGGCGCTTGGCCAGGGTCAGCGTCAGCACGCCATGCTCCATGCGGGCGCTGGAGTCGGACTCGCTGATCTCCTGCGGCAGGCTGAAGCTGCGCGAGAAGCGGGACACCGAACGCTCACGGTACAGCACGCGCTCGCCGTCCTTCTTCTCCTCGTCCTTGTTCTGCTCGGCCTCGACACTGATGCGACGACCATCCACGGTGATCTTCACCGCTTCCTTGGGCACACCGGGCATCTCGAGCTTCACGGTGTAGGCGCTGTCGGTTTCACTGACGTCCAGCGCGGGGCTGCGCAGCGCCTGGCTCAGTTCACGAGCGTCCGGGCCGAAGACATTGCCGAAGCTGTCGTCGAACAGGCGTTCCAGGCTGCGGGACAGGTCATGGGCTTGGCGGGAAGTGGGCACGAGAAACATAGGGCCTCCTGATGGCTGGGTTCAAGGTTCGGGGGCTGTCCCCATGCAGCCAACTTATGAGTCCCGGCCGTGCTTTCAAGGGCCTGGCACGTTGCGCGCAACGATTTTTTGAGTTGCGGCAGCAAAGGCTGGCGAAGCCCTTGAAAAGTCAGGAATGGCGCTCACATGCGCAGGCTTGCTCATGATGAAAGCGGCAGCATTCAAGGGCCGCCAATGCCCGCCAGGGTGCATGGACACGCGTTCGTGGCCTCGCGGCGACTTCTGATTTCTTGAAGCTGCAAGCCTTGCCAGATGGAGCAGTGCTTGCGGCAACAAGAGACACGCACGGCGCTTCGAGCTGCGTGGGGACGCAGGCATAGGCATTGCCCGAGGAGGGTGTCGGCAGTCGCCGATTCCCTCAACTTCACAGGAGTACGACCATGCCCACGCAAGCCACGAACCCCTCGAGCCAGCGCAAGGAAGCGGGCTCTTCGCGAGGCCAGGACCCGCAGCGCAAGCAGGAAGGCCAGCGCGACCAGCAAGCCAGCCGTGACGAGGAGAGCAGCCGTCGCCAGGAAAGCCCCAGCCGTGACAAGGGCGTGACGCGCGACGATGCCAATCGCCAGCGCTGATCCCGCACAGGCCGCAGCCCCGCACTTGGCGGCCTGCGGCTTCTTTCCAGTCTGCGATTGCATGCGCCAAAGGCACTCTTGCGCTTCATGACAAAGCCCCGGCGCTTTGAAGCCGCGGACCTCTCGCTCGAACAGCACGTCATCGACCTGGATGCCGTCGAGGCGCTGCAGGCGATCGAGTTTCCTGAGGCGGGCTTCCCGTCCGATCGGAGCAATGATGCCGAGCGCGCCCGCCCCGGCCTGGCCGACTTCGCGCGCGGCGCCTGAGCCGCTACGGCGCTGGGAACTGGGGCGCAACGGCTCCCTGCGGCCCCTCCAGCTGCTCGCGGGCTGTGCGCTGCCTTGCGCCCTCGGTCTGGTGGCCGGCCTCGGCTTCGCGGCCTACGGCAGCCCTTGGCCCCTGGTCTTTGCCCTGCTGCAGACGCTAGCGATGGCCCTGGCCTTTGCGCTGCATGCGCGCCATGGGGCGGATCGTGCCGTGCTGACGCTGCGGCATGGCTGGCTGGAGGTGGCCAAGAGACGCGGGTCGCGGCTGAGCGTCGTCAACCTGCCGCTGGCCTGCTTGCGGATGCAGGTGGATGCGCGCGGCCTGCGCCTCGAATGCGGCTCGTCGAGGGTCCGGATCCAGGGCTATGCGACTGCGGCCGCCTGTGCGGCGGTTCTGAGCGAGCTGGAGCAGGCCCGCAGTGCCGCCACGAGCGTCGCCTCACGGGACCAGGGCAGGGCGCCTGCAGGCCCGCAGCGCCGGCCCGTTTCACCGGCGCTTTAGAAAGCCCTCTGGGGCTCGCCCTTCGCGCGCTCTTCGCGCGGGGCGCTGACTGCTACGGCAGGGTGCCACAGTGGGCAGGGTTGGTGGACTCCGCGCGGCACGGTCCTGTCCGCTGGCGGGCGGCTGGCTTGCCGTTGCTCAAGTGCGCTATACTCCGGCGGTTTCGCGTCTTCCCTTTGCCTTTTTGCGGAAGAGGAGGGGCGGAATCTCAGCACGGCATGGGTAGGTTTCACCTGTGTCCGCAAGTCCAGTACCGGAAACCGTCTGCGTGGGTCTGTCCTGCCAGCGGCTTCCCCTTTGAAGGAACGCATCATGGCAGTCGCCGATCTGAACAAGGCCGAAATCGTCAAGGCCAACGCACGCAGCGCCAACGACACGGGCTCCCCCGAAGTCCAAGTGGCCCTGCTGACCGCTCGCATCAACGAGCTGACCCCCCACTTCAAGACCCACGCCAAGGACCACCACGGCCGCCGCGGTCTGCTGAAGATGGTCAACCAGCGCAAGAGCCTGCTGGCCTACCTGAAGAACAAGGACGCGGCTCGCTACACCGCCCTGATCCAGAAGCTGGGCCTGCGCAAGTAATTCGCCCATGACACCAAAGAGCCTGTCTGGACTTTCAAGCCAGCACAGGCTCTTTGTTTTTTGTTGTTCGCTGTTGGAGTCGAGCTGACGTGGCGGATGTGTCATTCCAAGGCGGTTTGCAGGGCTGAAGCCCTGAGCAAATCGCCCTGGAATGGCATCGCGCCAGACTCAGCCCCACTCCCGGTTTCGCAGTGCGCCGCAAGCACTGTTCTGTAATCCAGGAGATGCACATGAGCATGTTCAACAAGGTCACCAAGACCTTCCAATGGGGTCCCCACACCGTCACCATGGAGACCGGCGAGATCGCCCGCCAATCCACCGGTGCCGTGCTGGTGAACATCGATGACACCGTGGTGCTGGCCACTGTCGTCGCCAAGAACGAACCCAAGCCCGGCCAGGACTTCTTCCCCCTGACCGTCGACTACATCGAGAAGACCTACGCCGCCGGCAAGATTCCCGGCAGCTTCTTCAAGCGTGAAGGCCGCCCCAGCGAGCTGGAGACCCTGACCAGCCGCCTGATCGACCGCCCCATCCGCCCGCTGTTCCCCGAAGGCTTCTTCAATGAAGTGCAGGTCGTGGTGCACGTGGTGTCCCTGAACCCCGAAGTCCAGGCCGACATCGCCGCCATGATCGCCACCAGCGCTGCGCTGGCCGTCTCCGGCATCCCCTTCAACGGCCCCATCGGTGCCGCCCGCGTGGGCTACATCAACGGCGAGTACGTGCTGAACCCGGGCAAGACCCAACTGACCGAGTCCAAGATGGACCTGGTCGTGGCTGGCACCGAAGCCGCCGTGCTGATGGTCGAGTCCGAAGCTGACCAGCTCAGCGAAGACATCATGCTGGGCGCCGTGGTCTATGGCCACCAGCAAGGCCAGATCGCCATCAACGCGATCCACGAGCTGGTGAAGGAAGCCGGCAAGCCCGTGTGGAACTGGACCCCGCCCGCCAAGGACGAGCCCTTCATCGCCAAGGTCACCGGCCTGGCTGAAGAGGCCCTGCGCGCCGCCTACCAGATCCGTTCCAAGCAGGCTCGCACCCAGGCCTGCCGCGAGGCCTATGCCAAGGTCAAGGAAGCCCTGACCGCTGAAGGCGTGGCCTTCGACAGCGTCGAAGTGGACGGCCTGCTGTTCGAGATCGAAGCCCGCATCGTGCGCAGCCAGATCCTGGCCGGCGAGCCCCGCATCGACGGTCGCGACACCCGCACCGTGCGCCCCATCGAGATCCGCTCCGGCGTGCTGCCGCGCGCTCACGGCTCCTCGCTTTTCACCCGTGGTGAGACGCAGGCCCTGGTCGCCGCCACCCTGGGCACCGAGCGTGATTCCCAGACCATCGACGCGCTGGCCGGCGAGTACAGCGAGCGCTTCATGCTGCACTACAACATGCCCCCGTTCGCCACCGGCGAGACCGGCCGCGTGGGCAGCCCCAAGCGCCGCGAAATCGGCCACGGCCGTCTGGCCAAGCGCGCCCTGGTGGCCGTGCTGCCGACCAAGGAAGAGTTCCCGTACTCCATCCGCGTGGTCTCCGAGATCACCGAGTCCAACGGCTCGTCCTCCATGGCTTCGGTCTGCGGCGGCTGCCTGTCGCTGATGGACGCCGGCGTGCCCCTGAAGGCCCACGTGGCCGGCATCGCCATGGGCCTGATCAAGGACGGCAACCGCTTCGCCGTGCTGACCGACATCCTGGGTGACGAAGATCACCTGGGCGACATGGACTTCAAGGTGGCCGGCACGACCGGTGGCATCACCGCCCTGCAGATGGACATCAAGATCCAGGGCATCACCAAGGAAATCATGCAGGTTGCGCTGGCCCAGGCCAAGGAAGCCCGCCTGCACATCCTGGGTGCCATGGTCGACGCCGTTGGTGGCGCCAAGACCGAGGTGTCGCAGTTCGCTCCGCGCCTGTACACCATGAAGATCAACCCCGAGAAGATCCGTGATGTGATCGGCAAGGGCGGTGCCACCATCCGTGCGCTGACCGAAGAGACCGGCACCCAGATCGACATCGGCGAAGACGGCACCATCACCATCGCCTCCACCGACGCCGACCGCGCTGCCGCTGCCAAGAAGCGCATCGAGGAAATCACCGCCGAAGTGGAAGTGGGCAAGGTCTACGAAGGCCCCATCACCAAGATCCTGGACTTCGGTGCCCTGGTGAACCTGCTGCCCGGCAAGGACGGTCTGCTGCACATCAGCCAGATCGCCCACCAGCGCGTCGAGAAGGTCACGGACTTCCTGAAGGAAGGCCAAGTGGTCAAGGTCAAGGTCCTGGAAACCGACGAAAAGGGCCGCATCAAGCTGTCGATGAAGGCCCTGATCGACCGTGACGCCGCTCCGGCCGCCGAGCCCGCTGGCGAGTAATTGCCAGCCGGACGACGTCCTCCTGCATTGATCGAGCCCAGCGGCATGCGCGCCATCGCCATCAGCCAGCCCGGCGGACCCGAGGTCCTGCAGCTGCAGACCCTGCCCGAGCCTCAGGCCGGGGCAGGGGAGTGCCTCATTGCGGTCGAAGCCTATGGCATCAACCGCCCTGACGTGCTGCAGCGCAAGGGCGCTTATCCGCCCCCGGCGGGTGCCAGCCCCTTGCCGGGGCTGGAGGTGGCGGGCCGCATCGTCTCGGGTGACGAGGCGGCGCTGGCCGCTGCGGGCCTGCGCGTGGGCGATGCCGTCTGTGCGCTGGTGGCCGGTGGCGGCTATGCCGAGCGCTGTGTGGCGCCCGTCGAGCAATGCCTGCCGGTGCCAGAGGGCTGGAGCATGGCCGAGGCGGCCAGCCTGCCGGAGACCTTCTTCACCGTGTGGAGCAATGTCTTCGGGCGGGCCTCGCTGAAGGCCGGCGAAAGCATCCTCGTCCATGGCGGCAGCAGCGGCATCGGCGTCACCGCCATCCAGCTGGCCAAGGCCTTCGGAGCCCGCGTCCTCGTGACCGTGGGCAGTGCGGCCAAGGCCCAGGCCTGCCTGCAGCTGGGCGCGGACGTCGCCATCAACTACCGCGAGCAGGACTTCGTCGCGGAGGTGAAGGCGGCCACGCAGGGGCGGGGGGTGGATGTCATTCTGGACATGGTCGCGGGTGATTACGTGGCCCGCGGCGTGCAGTGCCTGGCCGATGACGGCCGCATGGTCATCATCGCGGTGCAGGGCGGGGTCAAGGCTGAGTTCGATGCGGGTCAGGTCTTGCGCCGCCGCCTGACGATCAGCGGCTCGACCCTGCGTCCGCGCTCCCTGGCCTTCAAGGCGGGCATCGCCCGTGCCTTGAAGGAGCGGGTGTGGCCGCTGCTGGCCTCGCGCACGATTGCGCCGGTCATCTATCAACAACTGCCTGCCGACCAGGCGGCGCAAGCCCACGCCCTGATGGAATCGGGCGAGCATGTGGGCAAGATCGTCCTGGTCTGGTGAGTTTCACGAGGTTATTCATGCGCAAGAAGCTGGTCGTTGGCAACTGGAAGATGCATGGCAACCGGGCCTCGAACGCCCTGTTGCTGAGCGGTCTGAAGGAAGCCGGCCCCTGGACGGCCGATGTGGCCGTGTGCGTGCCATTCCCCTACATCACCGAGACGGCCCTGGCCCTGACGGGCACCCAGATCGCCTACGGTTCGCAGGACTGCTCGGCGCATGAGCAGGGGGCCTACACGGGCGAGGTGTCCTCGGCCATGCTGGCGGACATCGGCTGCCGCTACGCCATCGTCGGGCACTCCGAGCGCCGCGCCTATCACCAGGAAAGCGACCAGCTGGTGGCTGACAAGGCCAAGGCGGCGCTGGCCCACGGCATCACGCCCATCGTGTGCGTGGGCGAGACCCTGGCCGAACGCGAAGCCGGCCAGACCGAGCATGTGGTCAAGCGCCAGCTGGCCGCGGTGATCCACACGCTGACGCACTGCATCGGCGAGATCGTGCTGGCCTACGAGCCGGTGTGGGCCATCGGCACGGGCCTCACGGCCACGCCCGAGCAGGCGCAGGCCGTGCATGCGGTGCTGCGCCAGCAGCTGCGCGCCGCCACGCAGAAGGCGGATGCCATGCGCATCCTCTACGGTGGCAGCGTCAAGGCCGACAATGCCGCGCTGCTGTTCGCCCAGGCGGACATCGATGGCGGTCTGATCGGCGGTGCCGCCCTGAAGGCGGCGGACTTCTCGGCCATCTGCCGCGCGGCGGGCTGAGGCTCAAGAGTGCTTTTCCTGTGCGCCTGCCCATGAGGGGCTGGGCGGCTGATTCGATTTGGAGATACGAATGCAAGTCCTGATGAACCTGATCCTCGTGGTCCAGCTGCTGAGCGCGCTGGTCATGATCGGCCTGGTGCTGGTGCAGCACGGCAAGGGCGCCGACATGGGCGCTTCCTTCGGCAGCGGCGCCTCCGGCAGCCTGTTCGGTGCCACCGGCAGCGCCAACTTCCTGTCGCGCAGCACGGCCATCTGCGCCACGCTGTTCTTCGTCTGCACCCTGGGCCTGGCCTATTTCGGCAGCCACCGTGACGCCGCCGCGTCCCAGGACAGCCTGCTGGAGCGTGCCGCTCCCGCCAGCGCGCCTGCGCCGGCCGCCGCCGCTTCCGGCGCTGCAGCCATTCCCGAGGCCCCTGTGGCTGCCCAGCCGGCGGCATCTGCAGCCAGCCACTGAGCCCCAGCAGTGAAGGCCCGGCAGGGCAGGGAGGCAAGACCTGTCCCCCTGTCTGCCGGGAGACGGGTGGAAAGTCTGTTGCAGATCAATCCGCCTGCATCGCAAAAATCCGCTGTTTCTCTCTGAAGGGCGAATTTTTCGGTATAGAATTCGAGGCTGTCTGGAACGCAATTCCTCACGCTACCAGACAGCAAAAACCGCCGACGTGGTGAAATTGGTAGACACGCTATCTTGAGGGGGTAGTGGCGAAAGCTGTGCGAGTTCGAGTCTCGCCGTCGGCACCAAATTCCTCAATCGAGGTCGTGCGTTAACATCCCCGGGTTGGAGCCCGATGGTGTGCAAGCGATCCTGGTTGAAGCGCCCTGTGGCAGGGGTGGTCGCAAGATCGAACCTGCTAAGGGACAAGCCGGGCGCGGTCCGTGAGCGATTTTCTATCGCCAGCGGCGCGCCCGTTGCTTTTGTCGACTCTGTCGATGCCCTTCGGCCTGGAGGCCGGGAGCATCGGCGCAACCGAGAGCAAAGCTGTGAGTCTGGAACAGTACCTCCCCGTCATCCTCTTCATTCTGGTCGGCGCAGTGGTGGGTATAGCGCCCCAGATCCTGGGCTACCTCCTCGGACCCAACCGGCCGGATCAGGCCAAGAACTCCCCCTACGAATGCGGCTTCGAGGCCTTTGAAGACGCGCGCATGAAGTTCGATGTGCGCTACTACCTCGTGGCCATTCTCTTCATCCTGTTCGATCTGGAAATCGCCTTCCTCTTCCCCTGGGCCGTGACCCTGCGTGAAATCGGGGCGACAGGTTTCTGGGCGATGATGGTTTTCCTGGGCATCCTGGTCGTGGGCTTTGCCTACGAGTGGAAGAAGGGTGCTCTCGATTGGGAGTGACGTTGCCCCTCGTTCAGCGCTAGGCGCTGGACGGTCCCCCCCGAGGGACGCCAGCCTGCGGCTGGCATGTGGGCCGGCTTGGGGCGCGGCCCGGCGCTCGGCCCGAAGGCGGGCAGACAGAATGAAAGCAGCGTGCTATGGGTATTGAAGGCGTTTTGAAGGAAGGCTTCGTCACCACCTCGGTCGACAAGCTGATCAACTGGTCCAAGACCGGTTCTCTGTGGCCCATGACCTTCGGTCTGGCCTGCTGTGCGGTCGAGATGATGCACGCCGGCGCGGCGCGCTATGACATCGACCGCTTCGGCATGCTGTTCCGCCCGAGCCCGCGTCAGTCCGACCTGATGATCGTGGCCGGCACGCTGTGCAACAAGATGGCGCCGGCCCTGCGCAAGGTCTACGACCAGATGGCCGAGCCGCGCTGGGTCCTGTCCATGGGCTCGTGCGCCAATGGCGGCGGCTACTACCACTACAGCTATTCCGTCGTGCGCGGCTGCGACCGCATCGTGCCGGTGGACGTCTACGTGCCGGGCTGTCCGCCCACCGCCGAGGCGCTGCTGTACGGCATCCTGCAGCTGCAGGCCAAGATCCGCCGCGAAAACACCATCGCACGCTGAAGAGGGCAGGGCTCCATGACCATGAAACTCGACACCCTGCAGGCCACCCTGGAAAAGGTGCTGGGCGAGCAGATCCTCGACCTCAAGCGCGAGTTCGGTGAGATCACCATCCGCGTTGCGCCCGAGCACTACGCTGCCGTCGCCAAGACTTTGCGTGACCACTCCGAGCTGCGTTTCGAGCAGCTGATCGACCTGTGCGGCGTGGACTACAGCAGCTTCGGCGAAGGCGCCTACGAAGGCCCGCGCTTCGCCGCCGTCTCGCACCTGCTGTCGGTGGCCAAGAACTGGCGCCTGCGCCTCAAGGTGCTCGCCGCCAACGACGACTTCCCCTGCGTCGCCTCGGTCACGCCGATCTGGAACTCGGCCAACTGGTTCGAGCGCGAAGCCTTCGACATGTACGGCATCATCTTCGAAGGCCACGAGGACCTGCGCCGCATCCTGACGGACTACGGCTTCATCGGCCACCCCATGCGCAAGGACTTCCCGACCACCGGGCATGTCGAGATGCGCTACGACGCCGAGCAGAAGCGCGTCATCTACCAGCCGGTGACCATCGAGCCGCGTGAGATCACGCCGCGCGTGATCCGTGAAGACAACTACGGCGGGATCTGATCCAAATGGCCGACATCAAGAACTACACCCTCAACTTCGGTCCCCAACACCCGGCCGCGCACGGCGTGCTGCGTCTGGTGCTGGAACTCGACGGTGAAGTGATCCAGCGCGCCGACCCGCACATCGGCCTGCTGCACCGCGCCACCGAGAAGCTGGCCGAGAGCAAGACCTACATCCAGTCGCTGCCCTACATGGACCGCCTCGACTACGTGTCGATGATGGCCAACGAGCACGCCTACTGCCTGGCCATCGAGAAGATGCTGGGGCTGGAGGTGCCGGAGCGCGCGCAGTACATCCGCGTGATGTTCGCCGAGCTGACCCGCATCCTGAACCACCTGCTTTGGCTGGGCTGCCACGGCCTGGACTGCGGTGCGATGAACATCCTCATCTACTGCTTCCGCGAGCGTGAGGACATCTTCGACATGTACGAGGCGGTGTCGGGCGCGCGCATGCACGCGGCCTACTTCCGTCCGGGTGGCGTCTACCGCGATCTGCCGGACACCATGCCGCAGTACAAGGTCAGCAAGATCAAGAACGCCAAGACGATTGCCGAGCTCAACAAGAACCGCCAGGGTTCGCTGCTCGACTTCATCGAGGACTTCTGCAAGCGCTTCCCCAAGAACGTCGACGACTACGAGACCCTGCTGACCGACAACCGGATCTGGAAGCAGCGCACCGTGGGCATCGGCGTCGTGACGCCCGAGCGCGCCCTGAACATGGGCTTCACCGGCGCCATGCTGCGTGGTTCGGGCATCCCCTGGGACCTCCGCAAGAGCCAGCCCTACGATGTCTACGCCAAGATGGACTTCGACATCCCGGTGGGCACCAACGGCGACACCTATGACCGCTACGTGGTGCGCGTCGAGGAAATGCGCCAGTCCTGCCGCATCGTCGAGCAGTGCGTGAAGTGGCTGCGTGCCAATCCCGGCCCCGTCATCACGGACAACCACAAGGTGGCCCCGCCCGCCCGCGTGGACATGAAGTCCAACATGGAAGAGCTGATCCACCACTTCAAGCTCTTCACCGAAGGCTTCCGCGTGCCTGAGGGCGAGGCCTATGCGGCCGTCGAGCACCCCAAGGGCGAGTTCGGCATCTACATCGTCAGCGATGGCGCCAACAAGCCCTACCGCCTGAAGATCCGCGCCCCGGGCTTCGCCCACCTGGCCGGCCTGGACGAAATGTCCCGTGGCCACATGATTGCCGACGCCGTCGCCGTGATCGGCACTATGGACATCGTTTTCGGTGAGATTGACCGATGAGCAGCACTCCCTACCAGCTCAGCGACGCCACCCGCGCTCGCTTCGACCGCGAGGTCGCCAAGTACCCGGCCGAGCAGCGCCAGTCCGCCGTGATGGCCTGCCTGTCCATCGTGCAGCAGGAGCAGGGCCATGTGTCCCGCGAGAGCGAGGACGCCATCGCCGAGTACCTGGGCATGCCCGCGATCGCGGTGTACGAGGTCACGACCTTCTACAACATGTACAACCAGCGCCCGGTCGGCAAGTTCAAGCTGAACGTGTGCACCAACCTGCCTTGCCAGCTGCGCAATGGCCAGCAGGCGCTGGACCATCTGCTGACCAAGCTGGGCGTGGAAGAGGGCGGCACCACCGCTGACGGCGTCTTCACCGTGCAGAAGTGCGAGTGCCTGGGCGCCTGCGCCGATGCGCCGGTGATGCTGGTGAACGACCGCCAGATGTGCAGCTTCATGAGCCATGAGCGCCTCGACGAACTCGTCGACACGCTGAAGGCCCACGCCAAGAACTGAGGGCAAGCATGCTGGATCTCTCCAAGTTTCAAAGCAAGGGCGTCGAGACCTGCTTCCATGGCCGCCACCTCGGCCCGCAGATCTACGCCGACCTGAACGGCAGCAACTGGTCGATCAAGGACTACGAAGCCCGTGGCGGCTACGCAGCGCTGCGCAAGATCCTGGGCAAGGACGGCGGTGAAGGCCTGACCCCCGACCAGGTCATCGCCGAGGTCAAGACCTCCGGCCTGCGCGGCCGTGGCGGCGCAGGCTTCCCGACCGGCCTGAAGTGGAGCTTCATGCCCCGCCAGTTCCCGGGCCAGAAGTACCTCGTCTGCAACTCCGACGAAGGCGAGCCGGGCACCTGCAAGGACCGCGACATCCTCATGTACAACCCGCACATCGTCATCGAAGGGATGGCGATCGCGGCGTATGCCATGGGCATCAAGGTCGGCTACAACTACATCCACGGCGAGATCTTCGAGGTCTACGAGCGCTTCGAGGCGGCCCTGGAAGAGGCACGCGCCGCCGGCCTGCTGGGTGACAACATCCTGGGCTCGAACTTCTCGTTCCAGCTGCACGCCCACCACGGCTTCGGCGCCTACATCTGCGGTGAAGAGACGGCGCTGCTGGAATCGCTGGAAGGCAAGAAGGGCCAGCCGCGCTTCAAGCCACCGTTCCCGGCCAGCTTCGGCCTGTACGGCAAGCCCACGACCATCAACAACACCGAGACCTTCGCGGCGGTGCCCTGGATCATCCGCAACGGTGGCCAGCCCTACCTCGAGATCGGCAAGCCCAACAACGGCGGCACCAAGATCTTCTCGGTCTCGGGTGACGTCAACAAGCCCGGCAACTACGAGATCCCGCTGGGCACGCCCTTCGAGAAGCTGCTCGAGCTGGCCGGCGGCGTGCGCACCGGCCGCAAGCTCAAGGCCGTGATCCCGGGCGGCTCGTCCGCCCCGGTGCTGCCGGCCGAGGTGATGATGCAGTGCACGATGGACTATGACTCCATCGCCAAGGCCGGCTCCATGCTGGGCTCGGGCGCCGTCATCGTGATGGACGACTCGCGTGACATGGTCAACAGCCTGCTGCGCCTGTCCTACTTCTATGCCCACGAGTCCTGCGGCCAGTGCACGCCCTGCCGCGAAGGCACGGGCTGGATGCACCGCGTGATCGAGCGCATCGCCCACGGCCAAGGCCGCATGGAAGACATCGACCTGCTGAACTCGGTCGCTGACAACATCCAGGGCCGCACGATCTGCGCCCTGGGCGACGCCGCCGCGATGCCGGTGCGCGCCATGATCAAGCACTTCAAGCACGAGTTCGTGCAGAAGATCGAACAGGCACAACGGGCTGGCGCCAAAGCCGCCTGAACGCCAGGACACGAACCATGGTTGAAATCGAACTCGACGGCAAGAAGGTAGAGGTCCAGGAAGGCAGCATGGTCATGCATGCTGCTGAAAAGGCCGGCACCTACATCCCGCATTTCTGCTACCACAAGAAGCTCTCCATCGCGGCCAACTGCCGCATGTGCCTCGTGGACGTGGAAAAGGCCCCCAAGCCCATGCCCGCCTGCGCGACCCCGGTCACGCAGGGCATGATCGTGCGCACCAAGAGCGAGAAAGCCATCAAGGCCCAGCAGGGCGTGATGGAGTTCCTGCTGATCAACCACCCGCTGGATTGCCCGATCTGCGACCAGGGCGGTGAGTGCCAGCTGCAGGATCTGGCCGTGGGCTACGGTGGCAGCAAGAGCCGCTACACAGAAGAGAAGCGCGTGGTCTTCCACAAGAACGTGGGCCCGCTGGTCTCGATGGAAGAGATGAGCCGGTGCATCCATTGCACCCGCTGCGTGCGCTTCGGCCAGGAGATCGCCGGCAAGATGGAACTGGGCATGGCCCACCGCGGCGAGCACAGCGAGATCCAGACCTTCGTGGGACGTACCGTCGACTCCGAGCTCTCGGGCAACATGATCGACGTCTGCCCGGTCGGTGCGCTGACCAGCAAGCCCTTCCGCTACAGCGCCCGCACCTGGGAGCTTTCGCGCCGCAAGAGCGTGTCGCCGCATGACTCCACCGGCGCCAACCTGATCGTCCAGGTCAAGAACAACCAGGTCATGCGCGTCGTGCCCCTGGAGAACGAAGACGTCAACGAGTGCTGGATCGCCGACCGCGACCGCTTCTCGTATGAGGCCCTGAACAGCGATCAGCGCCTGACCCAGCCCATGATCAAGCAGGGCGGCCAGTGGAAGGCCGTCGACTGGACCGTGGCCCTGGAGTACGTGGCCAACGGCCTGAAGTCCATCAAGGACACGCACGGCGCCAGCAGCATCGCGGCGCTGGGCTCGGCCCACAGCACGGTGGAAGAACTCTTCCTGCTGGGCCAGCTGGTGCGCGGCCTGGGCAGCCAGAGCATCGATCACCGCGTGCGCCACGCCGCCTTTGACAACGGTGCCGGCGAAGGCCGGGCCCGCTGGCTGGGCAGCTCGATTGCCGCGCTGACCTCGCTGGACCGTGCCTTCGTGATCGGCTCCTTCCTGCGCAAGGACCACCCGCTGTTCGCGCAGCGCCTGCGCCAGGCCGCCCGCCACGGCGCCCAGGTCTCGTCCCTGCATGGCTCGGCTGACGACTGGCTGCTGCCCGTCGCGAACCGCATCACGGCCGCCCCGTCGGCCTGGGTCCAGGAGCTGGCCAATGTGGCCGCCGCCATCGCCGCTGCCAAGGGTGTGAGCGCCCCGGCCGCCGGCAGCGCCACCGCCGCAGCGCAAGCCATTGCCAGCAGCCTGCTGGGTGGCACGCGCAAGGCCGTGCTGCTGGGCAATGCCGCCGCCGAGCATCCGCAGGCCGCCAGCCTGCTGAGCCTGGCCAACTGGATCGCCCACGAAACCGGCGCCACCGTCGGCTATCTGAGCGCCGCCGCCAACACGGTGGGTGCCCAGCTGGTCCGCGCGGTGCCGGGGCAGGGCGGTGCCAACGCGGGTGAGCTGCTCTCCAGCAAGCCCGCCAAGGCCCTGATCCTGCTGAACGTCGATCCAGCCCTGGACACCGCCAACCCCGCCGCCGCCGTGAAGGCCGTCAACGCCGCCGAGATGGTCGTGGTGATGAGCCCCTTCAAGTCCGGCATGGACTACGCCGACGTGCTGCTGCCCACGGCTCCCTTCACCGAGACCTCAGGCTCCTTCGTCAATGCCGAGGGTCGCCTGCAGAGCTTCGTGGGCGTGGCCAAGGCCTTGGGCGAGACCCGCCCGGGCTGGAAGATCCTGCGCGTGCTGGGCAGCCTGCTGGGCCTCTCCGGCTTCGGCCAGGAAAGCTCCGAGCAGGTGCGCAACGAGGCCCTGGGCGTCGATGCCGACCTGAGCAGCCGCCTGGACAACCGCTCGACCGCCGCCGTGCAGTTCGGCACGGCCGCTGCCATCGAGCGCCTGGCTGACGTGCCCATCTACGCCACCGACGCGCTGGTGCGCCACGCCACCTCGCTGCAGCTGACCACCGACGCCAAGAACGCCGCCGTGGCTCATGTGAGCCAGGCCCTGTGGACCCAGCTGGGTCTGGGCGAGGGTGCCGAAGTGCAGGTGAGCCAGGACGGCGCCGGTTCGGCCCGCCTCAAGGCCAAGCTGGACGCCACGCTGCCCGCCAACGTGGTGCGCGTGCCCGCCGGCCTGCCCGAAACCGCCGCCCTGGGTGCCGCGTTCGGCAGCCTGACGATTGCCAAGGTGTGACGCGATGATCGAAAGCCTCCTCAACCAAGCCGGCACTTTTGTGTTCGGCAGTTTCTGGCCCTCGCTGTTTCCTGTGGTCTGGGCCCTGCTCAAGATCTTCGCGGTCGTCGCACCGCTGATGCTCTGCGTGGCCTATCTGACCCTGTGGGAACGCAAGGCCATCGGCTGGTCGCAGATCCGTCCGGGCCCCAACCGCGTGGGTCCCTACGGCCTGCTGACCCCGATCGCCGACGCGGTGAAGCTGATCTTCAAGGAGATCATCCTCCCCAGCGCCGCCAACCGCGGGCTCTTCTTCCTCGGCCCGATCATGACCATCATGCCGGCCCTGGCCGCCTGGGCTGTGGTGCCCTTCGGCCCGGATGCCGCGGTGGCCAACGTCAACGCCGGCCTGCTGTTCCTGATGGCCATCACCTCGCTCGAGGTGTACGGCGTGATCATCGCCGGTTGGGCCTCCAACTCGAAGTACGCCTTCCTGGGCGCGCTGCGGGCCTCGGCGCAGATGGTGTCCTATGAAATCGCCATGGGCTTCGCGCTCGTGGTGGTGCTGATGGTCACCGGCAGCATGAACATGACGGACATCGTCACCTCCCAGCAGAAGGGCACCTTCGCCTCGATGGGCGTGAACTTCCTGTCCTGGAATTGGCTGCCCCTGCTGCCCATCTTCGTCGTGTACTTCATCTCGGGCCTGGCCGAGACCAACCGCCACCCCTTCGACGTGGTCGAAGGCGAATCGGAAATCGTGGCCGGCCACATGATCGAGTACTCGGGCATGTCCTTCGCGATGTTCTTCCTGGCCGAGTACGCCAACATGATCCTGGTGTCGGCCCTGGCCGTCGTCATGTTCCTGGGCGGCTGGAGCGCACCGATCTCCTTCAGCCTGCTGGGCATGGAGACGCCGCAGTTCATCCAGAACACCATGGCCTTCTGGAACTGGGCCTGGCTGTTCGGCAAGACCTTCTTCGTCGTCACGATGTTCCTGTGGGTGCGCGCCACCTTCCCGCGCTTCCGCTATGACCAGATCATGCGTCTGGGCTGGAAGATCTTCATTCCCGTGACCTTGATCTGGCTGGTCGTCGTCGGCCTGTGGATCCAGTCGCCGCTGAACATCTGGAAGTAAGCCGCCATGGTCAAACACTTCATCAAGAGCTTCATGCTCACCGAGCTGTTCAAGGGCATGGCCCTGACCGGCCGACATTTCCTCTCGCGCAACATCACCGTCCAGTTCCCGGAAGAGAAGACCCCGCTGTCGCCCCGCTTCCGCGGCCTGCACGCGCTGCGTCGCTACGAGAACGGCGAAGAGCGCTGCATCGCCTGCAAGCTCTGCGAGGCCGTGTGCCCGGCGATGGCCATCACCATCGAGTCCGATGTGCGTGAAGACGGCAGCCGCCGCACCACGCGCTACGACATCGACCTGACCAAGTGCATCTTCTGCGGCTTCTGCGAAGAGAGCTGCCCGGTCGATTCCATCGTCGAGACCGACATCTTCGAATACCACGGCGAAAAGCGCGGCGACCTGTACTTCACCAAGGACATGCTGCTGGCCGTGGGCGACCGCTACGAGAAGCAGATCGCAGCCAACAAGGAGGCCGACGCAAAGTTCCGTTGACCCCTCGCCCAGGGCGGAACGCCCTGGTCGGTCCCCCGAGGGGACGCCGAAGGCCGACGGCCTTCAGCCATCGACCTCCGCCACGCGGCCGTCCTTGGGGCGGCCCGGCGGACGGCCAGAACGGCAATACCTCGGGTCAACGAATTTGTGAGAACACCATGGACATCACCACCGCACTGTTCTACCTCTTCTCAGCCGTGCTGCTGGGTTCAGCTTTCCGTGTGATCACGGCCAAGAGCACCGTGCATTCGGCGCTCTTCCTGATCCTGGCCTTCTTCAACGCCTCCTGCATCTGGATGCTGCTGAAGGCCGAGTTCCTGGCGATCACGCTGGTGCTGGTCTACATCGGCGCCGTGATGGTGCTGTTCCTGTTCGTCGTGATGATGCTCGACATCAATTCAGACCAGGTGCGGCAGGGTTTCTGGAAGCACATGCCGCTGGCCCTGCTGGTGGGCGCGCTGATCGCCCTGGAAATGGCCGCCGTGCTGATGCCGGGCTTCAACCTGCGCGCCGCACCCGAGCTGAGCGCCGAGGCCGCGAAGCTGGGCAACACCAAGATGCTGGGCATCCAGATCTACACCAACTACCTGTACCCGCTGCAGATCGCCGCCGTGCTGCTGCTGGTGGCCATCATCGCCGCCATCGCGCTGACGCTGCGCCGCCGCAAGGACAGCCGTGCCCAGGATCCGTCCGAGCAGGTGAAGGTCCAGAAGGCCGACCGCCTGCGCATCGTGAAGGTGCAGGCCACGGTCGAAGCCCCGTCCGCAGCAAGCGCCGCTGAAGCCGCGGCCGACAACAAGGGAGCCGCATGATGGCAGCGCTGACTCTGGGCCATTTCCTGACGCTGGGCGCGATCCTGTTCGCGCTGTCGGTGATCGGCATCTTCCTGAACCGCAAGAACCTGATCGTGCTGCTGATGGCCATCGAGCTGATGCTGCTGGCGGTCAACCTGAACTTCGTGGCCTTCTCCCACTACCTGGGTGACATGGCCGGCCAGGTCTTCGTGTTCTTCATCCTGACCGTGGCGGCCGCCGAGTCCGCCATCGGCCTGGCCATCCTCGTCGTGCTGTTCCGCAATCGCGCCAGCATCAATGTGGAAGAACTCGACGCCCTGCAAGGCTGATCGGACACAAGGCACGGGATAACAAGATGTCTGCACAACTCTCTCAGAACATGCTGCTGGCGGTGCCCATGGCGCCCCTGGTCGGAGCCATCGTGGCCGGCCTGTTCGGCAAGCAAGTGGGCCGCAAGGGCGCGCACACGATCACCATCCTCGGGGTGGCGATCGCCCTGGCGATCTCGGTGATGACGCTGTTCAGCGTGCTGGACGGCGCGCGCTTCAACCAGACCATCTACGAATGGATGGTGCTGGGCGGCCTCAAGATGGAAGTCGGCTTCCTGGTCGACGGCCTCACGGCCATGATGATGGTGGTGGTGACCTTCGTGTCGCTGATGGTGCACATCTACACCATCGGCTACATGGAAGAGGACCCGGGCTACCAGCGCTTCTTCGCCTACATCTCGCTGTTCACCTTCTCCATGCTGATGCTCGTCATGAGCAACAACATGCTGCAGCTGTTCTTCGGCTGGGAAGCGGTGGGCCTGGTGTCCTATCTGCTGATCGGCTTCTGGTACACCAAGCCGACGGCCATCTTCGCCAACATGAAGGCCTTCCTGGTGAACCGGGTCGGTGACTTCGGCTTCATCCTGGGCATCGGCCTGCTGGTGGCCTACGGCGGCTCGCTGAACTACACCGAGACCTTTGCCAAGGCCAACGAGCTGGCGCAGATCAAGTTCCCGGCCCCGCTGTGGGGCAGCGACTGGATGATGCTGACCGTGGCCTGCATCTGCCTGTTCATCGGTGCGATGGGCAAGTCGGCGCAGTTCCCGCTGCACGTGTGGCTGCCGGACTCGATGGAAGGCCCGACCCCCATCTCCGCGCTGATCCACGCCGCCACCATGGTGACGGCCGGCATCTTCATGGTCTCGCGCATGAGCCCGCTGTTCGAGCTCTCGGACACCGCGCTGAACTTCATCCTGGTGATCGGTGCCATCACGGCGCTGTTCATGGGCTTCCTGGGCATCATCCAGAACGACATCAAGCGCGTCGTGGCCTACTCCACGCTCTCGCAGCTGGGCTACATGACGGTCGCCCTGGGCGCCTCGGCCTACTCGGTCGCGGTGTTCCACCTGATGACGCACGCCTTCTTCAAGGCCCTGCTGTTCCTCGGTGCCGGCTCGGTGATCATCGGCATGCACCATGACCAGGACATCCGCAACATGGGCGGCCTGCGCAAGTACATGCCCATCACCTGGATCACCTCGCTGCTGGGCTCGCTGGCCCTGATCGGCACGCCGTTCTTCTCGGGCTTCTACTCGAAGGACTCCATCATCGAGGCCGTGCACGCCAGCCACCTGCCGGCTGCGCACTTCGCCTATGCCGCGGTGATCATCGGCGTCTTCGTGACGGCCTTCTACAGCTTCCGGATGTACTTCCTGGTCTTCCACGGCAAGGAGAACTTCCACCACAAGCCCTTCCCGGGCGAGCACGACCACCACGATGACCACGGCGAGCACCACGAGCCGCACGAGTCGCCCTGGGTCGTGACCGCACCGCTGGTGCTGCTGGCCATCCCGTCCGTGCTGGTCGGCTTCTACACGATCGAGCCCATGCTCTTCGGCGACTTCTTCAAGGACGCCATCTTCATCAACCACGACGTGCACCACGCCCTGGGTGAGCTGAAGGAAGAGTTCCACGGTGCCGTGGCCATGGCCACGCACGGTGTGACGACGCTGCCGTTCTGGCTGGCGCTGGGCGGCGTGGTGACGGCCTATGTGTTCTACATGGTCGCTCCGCAGATCCCGGCCGCCATCGCCCGTGTGCTGGCACCGGTGATCAAGGTGCTCGAGAACAAGTACTACATGGACTGGATCAACGAGAACATCCTTGCCGCCGCAGCGCGCGCCATTGGCGTGGGTCTGTGGAAGGGTGGGGATGCCGGTCTGATCGATGGCGTGATCATCAACGGCTCGGCCAAGACCGTGGGCGGCATTGCCGGCCTGGTCCGTCGTGTCCAGACGGGTCACCTGTACTGGTACGCCCTGGTGATGATCCTGGGTGTCATCGGCCTGATGACCTGGAAGCTGTGGCCCTTCATCGCGCCGCAGTTCAAGGCCCTGACCGGTCTCTGAGCACGGAGACGGAGAAAAAGAATGTTGCTGAGTCTTTCCATCTGGCTGCCCATCGTCAGCGGTCTCATCCTGCTGGCCCTGGGTCGCGACGACCAGGCCAAGACGGTGCGCTGGCTGGCCCTGGTGGCCGCCATCGCGAGCTTTGCCGTCACCCTCCCGCTCATCACCGGCTTCAAGGTCGACACGGCTGCCATGCAGTTCGTGGAGAACTTCTACTGGATCGAGCGCTTCAACATCCACTACCACCTGGGTGTGGATGGCATCTCCATGTGGTTCGTGCCGCTCACGGCCTTCATCACCATCATCGTGGTGCTGGCGGCCTGGGAGGTGATCGAGCACCGCGTCAACCAATACATGGGCGCCTTCCTGGTGCTGTCCGGCCTGATGGTCGGCGTGTTCTCGGCCCTGGACGGCATGCTGTTCTACGTGTTCTTCGAGGCGACCCTGATCCCGATGTACATCATCATCGGCGTCTGGGGTGGCCCGCGTCGCGTGTATGCGGCCTTCAAGTTCTTCCTGTACACGCTGGCCGGCTCGCTGCTAATGCTGATCGCGCTGCTGTACCTGTACCTGAAGAGCGGCGGCAGCTTCGACATCCAGGCCTGGCACAAGCTGCCCCTGCCGCTGGACGCGCAGACCCTGCTGTTCTTCGCCTTCTTCGCCGCCTTCTCGGTGAAGGTGCCGATGTGGCCGGTGCACACCTGGCTGCCGGACGCCCACGTGGAAGCGCCCACCGGCGGTTCCGTGGTGCTGGCTGCCATCATGCTGAAGCTGGGCGCCTACGGCTTCCTGCGCTTCTCCATGCCCATCGCGCCGGATGCCGCGCGTGAGTACGCGTGGTTCATCATCGCGCTGTCGCTGATCGCCGTGGTCTACATCGGCCTGGTGGCCTTGGTGCAGAAGGACATGAAGAAGCTGGTGGCCTACTCGTCCATCGCGCACATGGGTTTCGTGACCCTGGGCTTCTTCATCTTCAACGAGCTGGGCGTCTCGGGCGCCATCGTGCAGATGATCTCGCACGGCTTCGTGTCGGGCGCCATGTTCCTCTCGATCGGTGTGCTCTACGACCGCGTGCATTCGCGTGAGATTGCGGCCTACGGCGGCGTGGTCAACACCATGCCCAAGTTCGCTGCCTTCGCCCTGCTGTTCGCCATGGCCAACTGCGGCCTGCCGGCGACCGGCGGTTTCGTGGGCGAGTGGATGGTCATCCTCGGCACGGTGAAGTACAGCTTCTGGCTGGGCGCCATTGCGGCGACCGCCCTGGTCTTCGGCGCGGCCTACACGCTGTGGATGTACAAGCGCGTCTACTTCGGCGCCGTCACCAACGACAACGTGCGTGGCCTCACCGACATCAATGGCCGTGAGTTCCTGATGCTGGCCGTGCTGGCCGTGGCGGTGCTGTGGATGGGTGTCTATCCCAAGCCCTTCACCGACGTGATGCATGCCTCGGTCACCGAGTTGCTGAAGCATGTGGCCGTGTCCAAGCTGCAATAAGAGGGCCGCTGAAAAATGAATGACATGAACTGGAACGCGGTGACCCCGGAGATCCTGCTGCTGGGCCTGTCCTGCCTGGTGGCCCTGGTGGATCTCTTCGTCAAGGACGAGCGCCGCACGCCCACCTACTGGCTGACCCAGCTGACGCTGGCCCTGGTGTCCCTGCTGCACTTCAACGCCTTCTACGGCGGTGCCGAGGTCTTCGCCATGCAGGGCATGGTGGTGGTGGATCCTCTGAGCCATCTGCTGTCGGCCGTGGCCGGCATCGCAGTGATGATCACCCTGGTCTATGCGCGACCCTATGCGGCCCCGCGCGAGATGCTCAAGGGCGAGCTGTTCACGCTGAGCCTGCTGTCCTACCTGGGCGTGAGCATCATGGTCTCGGCCAACAACTTCCTGGTCATCTACCTTGGCCTGGAACTGATGAGCCTGTCGCTGTACGCGCTGGTGGCCCTGCGCCGTGACCATGCCGTCTCGACCGAGGCTGCGATGAAGTACTTCGTCCTGGGTGCGCTGGCCAGCGGCTTCCTGCTGTACGGCATGTCCATGATGTACGGTGCCACCGGCTCGCTGACCATCCCGACCGTGCTGCAGGTGGTGAGCAGCGGTGCTCCCAATCCGTCCGTGCTGGTCTTCGGCGTGGTCTTCATCGTCGCCGGCCTGGCCTTCAAGCTGGGCGCCGCACCTTTCCACATGTGGGTCCCCGACGTCTACCAGGGCGCCCCCACGGCCGCCACGCTGCTGATCGGTGGCGCGCCCAAGCTGGCCGCCTTCGGCATCACCATCCGCCTGCTGGTCGACGGCATGCTGGGCCTGGCCGTGGACTGGCAGCAGATGCTGCTGGTGCTGGCCGTGGTCTCGCTGGTGATCGGCAACCTGGCCGCCATTGCCCAGAGCAACCTCAAGCGCATGCTGGCCTATTCGACCATCGCGCAGATGGGCTTCATGCTGCTGGGCCTGGCCTCGGGCGTGGTCAACGGCAACACGCTGTCGGCCGCCAATGCCTACAGCTCGGCGCTGTTCTACGTGGTCACCTATGTGCTGACCACGCTGGGCACCTTCGGCCTGATCATGCTGATGGCCCGTCAGGGGCATGAGTCTGAGCAGATCGTCGACTTCGCCGGCCTGGCCAAGCGCAGCCCCTGGTATGCGCTGGTGATGACCATCTTCATGTTCTCGCTGGCCGGCATCCCGCCGACCGCCGGCTTCTACGCCAAGCTGGCCGTGCTGCAGGCCATGATCGCCACCAATGACCCGCTGTACATCAAGCTGGCCATCGGTGCCGTGGTGCTGTCGCTGATCGGCGCCTTCTACTACCTGCGCGTCATCAAGGTCATGTTCTTCGACGAGCCCTCCGAGCGTGGCGCCCTCAGCGCCCCGGCGGATGCACGCCTGGTCATGTCCCTCAACGGCATCGCGGTGGTGCTCTTCGGCCTGATGCCCGACGGTCTGCTCACGATGTGCGTCGTGGCCGTGAAGACCCTGGCCAACTGATCGCCCGTGAACCAATCCGCCGCCGCCTGGCTGGTGCTGCTGGTCGCCGTCCTGGCGGCCAACGCACCTTTCCTGAGCCAGCGAATCCTGATCGTGGGCCGCCCTGATCCGATGAAGTCGGGCTGGTGGCGGCTGCTGGAGCTGCTGCTGATGGCGCTGCTCACCCTGGCGCTGGGCATGGGGCTGGAGGCGCGCGTCGGCCAGCGCCAGCCGCAAGGCTGGGAGTTCTATGCCGCCGCAGCCTGCCTGTTCCTGACGCTGGCCTTCCCGGGCTTCGTCTGGCGCTACCTGAAGAAGCACCGTGAGCAAGCCTGAGGACCAGCGCGCCCCAGCTGAGGGCACCGATCCCGATGCCGGCCTGCGCGAGATCCGCCTGGACGGCCGCGAGGTCTACCAGGGCGGCTTCCTCAAGGTGCAGCGCGACGTGGTGCGCCTGCCCGATGGCCGAGAGGCCGTCCGCGAGTACATCCGCCATCCCGGCGCCGTGATGGTCGTGCCGCTGCTGGACGACGAGCAGCTGCTGCTGGAGCGCCAGTACCGCTATCCCATGGGCCGCGTGATGCTGGAGTTTCCCGCCGGCAAGCTGGACCCGCAGGAGAGCCCGCTGGCCTGTGCGATCCGTGAGCTGCGCGAGGAAACTGGCTACAGCGCGGCGCAGTGGGCCTATGCCGGCGTGCTGCACAACGCCATCGCCTACTCCGACGAAGGCATCCACATCTACTTTGCCCGCCAGCTCAGCCCGGGCCCTGCCCAGCTGGATGCCGGCGAGTTCGTCGAGTGCCTCGGCATGACGACGGATGCGCTGGACGAGGCCTGCCGCCGGGGTGAAGTCACCGACGCCAAGACCCTCATCGGCCTGCTGTGGCTGCAGCGCTGGCGCCAGGGCGCCTGGGCGCTGGACTGGCAGACGGCGCCCGCCTGAGAGGCACCCGACCATGGTGGTGCTGAACCTGGCCTGCGAGGCCGACCATGTCTTCGAAGGCTGGTTCGGCTCCTCCGCCGACTGCAGCGAGCAGCAGTCCCGCGGCCTGCTGAGCTGCCCGGTGTGCGGTTCCTCGCGCGTGGAGCGACGGCCCTCCGCGCCGCGGCTCAATGTGTCCCATCTGCGCGCCGGCAAGGCCCTCACCACCCCGCCGCCTGCGCCGGCCTGCCCGCCAGAAGACGCGGCCACGGCTGCGGCTGCATGCGTGGCAGGGCGCCCGACCGAGGCCGAGGCTCGCGAGGCCCTGCAGTCGCTGTGGATGGCCGCGTCCCGCGAGCTCGCCCGTCACAGCGAGGACGTCGGCGAGCGTTTTGCCGAGGAAGCCCGCCGCATCCACTACGGCGAAGCAGAGGAGCGTGCGATTCGCGGACGCACACAGCCCGAGGAAGCCAGGGCGCTGAGGGAAGAGGGTATCGAGCTGCTGCCTCTGCTGCTGCCACCCGGCGCGGAGGGCGAGCTCCACTGAGCGCGGGCGGTCTCGCCGGCTGACGCCGTCCGGCGTCGATACATGCCGGACAGCCGTCCCGCCCTGCCATTCGTCGCAAGTCCGCGACGGCTTGTCCCTTCTTCGGGCACCATGACCAGCGGATGTAACCCGGACCGGGCCTATGCTCCGGCGATTGATCTCCCGCAAGCCATCATGAACAAGAAGCAACGCATCGTTCCGTCCGGCCATGGCCTGGCCCTGCTCGTTCTCTCTGCCGCCCTGCTCAGCGCCTGCGGCAAGGGCCCCAAGGCCGATGTGGCCGAGCAGCGCGCCACGGCGCCCCTGCTGCTCGCCAAGGAAGACGTCCGAGACCTGGGTCTCAGCGCACAGGCCTCGGGCCCCGTGATCACCGGATCCATCCAGCCCGAGCGCCGGGCCGACCTGCGGGCCGAGGTCTCGGCCGTGGTGCTGCAGGTCCTGAAGGAGAACGGCGAGGCGGTGCGCAAGGGCGACCTGCTGGTGCGCCTGGACGACACCGCGATCCGCGACAGCCTCACCTCCGCCGAGGAAGCGGCCCGCGCCTCCGCCCAGAGCTTCGAGCAGGCCGAACGCCAGCTGCAGCGCCAGAAGACGCTGCAATCCCAGGGCATGACCTCCATGCAGGGGCTGGAGGACGCCGAGATGCGCCGCAACAACGCGCAGAGCGATCTGGTCGCCGCCAAGGCCCGCGTGGTCACGGCCCGCCAGCAGCTGCAGCGCACCGAGGTCCGCGCCCCCTTCGACGGCGTGGTCAGCGACCGCAAGGTCTCGCCGGGTGACACCGCGCAGATGGGCAAGGAGCTGGTCAAGGTCATCGATCCGCACAGCCTGCGCTTCGAGGGCCTGGTCTCGGCCGACAAGCTGGCGGAGCTGAAGCTGGGGCAGGGCGTGCACTTCCGGGTGAACGGCTACGGCACCAAGCAGTTCCAGGGCAAGATCAAGCGCATCGATGTGGCAGCCAATGCCACGACCCGTCAGGTCGAGGTCCTGGTGGACCTGGGCGAGGGCGAGAAGCCGCAGGCTGCCGGCCTCTACGCCGAAGGCAATGTCGAGGCCCGCTCCTCCGAGGCGCTGATGCTCGAGGAGGCCTCCATCGTGCGGGCCGGGGACCAGGCCCATGCCTGGCGCATCAAGGACGGCAAACTGTCCAAGGTGGCCCTGAAGCTGGGCGAGCGCGACACCCGCACCGGTCAGGTCGCGGTGACCGCAGGGCTCAGCAAGGGCGACATGGTGCTGCGCAAGCCGACCAGCACGCTCAAGGACGGCCAGGCGGTCGAGCTGGCCAAGGCACCGGCGGCATCCGCTGCGTCGGCCGCCGTGGCAGGAGGCTGATCCATGTTCCTTTCCAACTTCAGCATCAAGAAGCCGATCGCGACCATCGTCGTGATCATCTCGCTGATGGCCCTGGGCCTGATGGCGCTGAACAAGCTGCGCGTCAACTCCATCCCCGACGTCCAGGAGCCCATGCTCTTCCTGAGCATCGCCTACCCGGGCGCCTCGCCGGACACGGTGGAGCGCGAGGTGGTCAATCGCATCGAGAAGTCCCTGCAGGGCCTCTCCGGCGTTCGCAAGGTCTACTCGACCTCCCGCGAGGGCTTGGCCGAGTTCCAGCTGATCTTCAACTTCAGCAAGAACCTGATCGAGGCCGCAGATGACGTGCGCAACGCCATCGCCACCGTGCGCTACAAGCTGCCGGTCGAGATGCGCGAGCCCGTGCTGCAGCGCTTCGACGTCTCGGCCCAGCCGGTGATGCAGGTCTCGCTCTCGTCCACCACGCAGAGCCATGCCGAGATCAGCCACATCGCCGAGGACCAGCTGGCCGACAAGTTCCGCGCCATCAACGGCGTGGCCACGGTCAACGTCAACGGCGCGCTGCACCGCGAGCTGAGCGTGCTGCTGCGCGCGGAGAAGCTGCGCGAGTTCAACGTCTCGGTGACCGACGTCGTCGCCGCCCTGCGCGCACAGAACATCTCGGTGCCGGTGGGCAAGGTG
Organism: Pelomonas sp. BJYL3; assembly: GCF_027257975.1. Taxonomy (GTDB): domain Bacteria; phylum Pseudomonadota; class Gammaproteobacteria; order Burkholderiales; family Burkholderiaceae_C; genus Roseateles_B; species Roseateles_B flavus. Next base: position 150,984 of record NZ_JANZKX010000006.1, on the reverse strand, counting down.
CGCGGCGCCATGGAGGACCAGAGCATCCGGCTGCAGGGTCGCATCGAGCGCCCGGCGGACTTCCAGCAGGTGGTGGTCAAGCGCAATGGTGACGAGTCCATCCGCCTGGGCCAGCTGGCCCAGATCGAGGACGGCTTTGCAGAACTGAGCAGCTTCAGCGTGCGCAACGGCCATCCCAACGTGGGCATTGCCGTGACGCGCTCGCGCGATTCCTCCACCGTGACCGTGGCCAAGGAGGTGCGCAAGCTGGTCGACCAGATCGCCCCGACCCTGCCCAAGGGCACTACGCTGGAGGTCACGCGTGACGAGGGCAAGGAATCGCAGGAGAACCTCAACAACGTCATCCACGCCCTGGTCTTCGGTGCGGGCCTGACCATCGCGGTGGTCTACGTCTTCCTGAACTCCTGGCGTTCGACCCTGATCACCGCGCTGAGCCTGCCCACCTCGGTGATCGCGGCCTTCATCGCCGTGTGGCTGTGCGGCTTCACGCTGAACTTCATGAGCCTGCTGGGCCTCTCGCTGGCCATCGGCGTGCTGATCGACGACGCGATCGTGGTGCGCGAGAACATCGTGCGCCACATGGAGCGCGGCGCCGACCGCCGCACCGCGGCCCTGAACGGCACGGCCGAGATCGGCCTGGCGGTGGCGGCCACCACCTTCTCCATCGTGGCGGTGTTCATCCCCGTGGGCTTCATGCCCGGGGTGTCGGGCGAATGGTTCCGGCCCTTCGGCCTGACCGTCGTGGCCTCGGTGCTGGTGAGCCTGCTGATCTCCTTCACGCTGGACCCCATGCTGTCGGCCTACTGGGGTGATCCGCCGCATGCCCATGACGCGCCGCGCAAGGGCATCGGCCGCGTGCTGGAGCGCTTCAACAAGTGGTTCGACCACCAGTCCGACCGCTACGGCCAGGTCATTGCCTGGGCCCTGCATCACCGCCGCTGGATGGCCGCCTTTGCGGTGGGCAGCCTGATCGGCGCCATCGTGCTGGCCGCCAAGTTCCTGGGCACGACCTTCCTGCCTTCGTCTGACGCCGGCATGCTGATGGTCAACGTGCGCACCCCCGCCAGCGCCAACCTGGAGTACGCCAAGCTGAAGCTGGAGGCTGCGGCCGGCCTGGCCCGGACCATCCCCGAGACCGTGGCCACCAACAGCCGCGTGACGGTGAGTGGCGGCACCATTTACGTGGACCTGGGCAAGGCCAAGGACCGCAAGCGCTCCGCCGAGGAGATCGCCGTTGACCTGCGCGGCAAGATCTCGCGCCTGGTCGGCGCCGAGTACACGGTGCAGTCCAACCTCAACAACGGCGGCCAGAAGCCGGTGCAGATCCAGTTCTACGGCACGGATGCCCGCCGCCTGCTGGACATCAGCAACGACTTCATCGCCAAGCTGCGCGAGGTCAAGGGCGCGGTGGACGTGGGCCTGTCCGAGCAGGCGCCGCAGGACGAGCTGCAGATCGAGCTCAACCGCGGCCTGGCCAACTCGCTGGGCATCTCGGTGGGTGATGCCGCCCAGGCGCTGCGCGTGGCCTTCGCCGGCGTCGAGGTGGGCGACTGGGTCGATCCCACCGGAGAGACCCGTGACGTCGCCGTGCGCCTGCACCCGCAGGATCGCGTGGACCTCAGCAACATCGAGCGCCTGCCCGTGGCCGTCACCGGCACCAACCGCATGGTGCCGCTGGAGCAGATCGCCAGCATCCGCATGGGCCGCGGCCCGGCGCAGATCGAGCATGCCAACGGCAAGCGCACGATCACCGTCTCGGCCAATGCCCACGACCGCTCGCCGGGCGAGGTCACGCAGGACGCGCTGAAGATCGCCAAGGCCATCGACTTCCCGCCGGGCTTCGGCCTGGAGCTGGGCGGTGACTCGGAGACGCAGGCCGAGGTCTTCGGTGCCATGTTCATCGCCCTGATCAGCGGCGTGGGCCTGATGTACCTCATCCTCGTGATGCAGATGGGCTCCTTCACCGCGCCCCTGGGCGTGATGCTGTCGCTGCCGCTGTCCCTGATCGGCGTGGTGGTGGCCCTGCTGCTGACCAAGGGCACGCTGAACCTGATGAGCTTCATCGGCATCATCATGCTCATGGGCCTGGTGGCCAAGAACGCCATCCTGCTGCTGGACGCCGCACGCCAGGAAGAGGCCGAGGGCATGGACCGTGAAGAGGCCCTGATGCACGCCGGCCGCAAGCGCCTGCGCCCCATCCTGATGACGACCTTCGCGCTGATCGCCGGCATGCTGCCGGTGGCCATCGGCGTGGGCGACGGCGGCGAGTTCTACCGCCCCATGGCCGTGGCCATCATCGGCGGCACCATCACCTCGACGCTGCTGACGCTGCTGGTGGTGCCGAGCTTCTATGACAGCATCGAGATCGCCAAAGACCGCATGTTCGCCAAGTTCGGTCGCCGTGCTGAACGCTGGAACGCCTTCGTGGCCTTTGTGCTGACCTTCGTCGAGGCCCTGCTGGCCCTGGTGATGGTGCGTGCCGTCTACCGCCTGCTGGTCGTCAAGCCGCTGCAATGGTGGCGCAACCGGGGTGCGGTCACCTTCGAGCCCGTCAAGTGACCCGGCCCGGCCGGCTCAGAGCAGCCGGCCCGGATTCAGGAGGCCCTGGGGATCCAGGGCCTTTTTTATTTGCCGCATCAGCGCCAGGGCCACGGGGTCCTTGGTCATTGCGAGCTGCTCGCGCTTGAGCTGGCCGATGCCATGCTCGGCCGAGATGGAGCCGCCCCGTTGCAGGACCCGCTCGTAGACCAGCGCATTGATGGCCGGCTCCTGCGCGCGCAGGAAGGCGGCTGGGTCCTGGCCCTCGGGCGCCTGCACGTTGAAGTGCAGGTTGCCATCGCCCAGGTGGCCGAAGCAGACCAGGCGCACGCCGGGGCAGTGGGCCTGCAGCGCGGCCTCGCAGTCCGCCACGAAGGCCGGGATGGCCGAGATGGGCAGGGCGATGTCGTGCTTGATGTTGAGGCCTTCCTCGCTCTGCGCCAGCGGGATGCTCTCGCGCAGGTGCCACAGCTGCCGCGCCTGGCTCATGGACTGAGCCACCGCGGCATCCAGGGCCTCGCCGGCCTCCAGCGCTTCGCCGAGGATGCGCTCCAGTAGCTGGCGGGCATGGGCCTCGTCCTCGTGGTCGGACAGCTCCAGCAGCACAGCCCAGGGCGCGGCGGCGTCGTCGGCCAGGGGCTGGGGAATCTGCGGGAAATGGCGCCGCACCAGCTGCAGGCAGAAACGGCTGATCAGCTCGAAACCGGTGAGCGTGGCACCGGCCAGGGCCCGGGCGCGCTTGAGCAGCGCGAGGGCCGCGTCCAGCGTGGGGCAGGCCGCCAGCGCCGTCATGCAGGCCTGCGGGGCGGGGTAGAGCTTGACCGTGGCGGCGGTGATCACGCCCAGCGTGCCCTCGCTGCCGATGAAGAGGTCGCGCAGGTCGTAGCCGGTGTTGTCCTTGCGCAGGCCGCTGAGGCCCTGCCAGACCTCGCCCTGCGGCGTCACCACCTCCAGGCCCAGGCACAGCTCGCGCGCATTGCCATAGCGCAGCACCTGGGTGCCCCCGGCATTGGTGGCCAGATTGCCGCCGAGGGTGCAGCTGCCCTCGGCGCCCAGGCTCAGCGGGAAGAGCAGGCCGGCGGCACTGGCCGCGGCCTGGACCTCGGCCAGCAGGCAGCCGGCCTCGGCGGTGAGGGTCAGGTTGGCCGGATCGACCTGCCGGATCTGCCGCAGGCGGCGCAGGGACAGCAGCAGCTGCTGCCCGCTGCCATCCGGCACGCCGCCGCCGACCAGTCCGGTGTTGCCGCCCTGGGGCACGAGGCTCACCCCATGCACCGCACAGAGCCTGAGCAGCGCGGCCACCTCGGCCGTGGTGCCAGGTCTTGCCACCGCCAGGGCGCGGCCGGCGTAGCGCTTGCGCCAGTCCTTCTCGTAGGCGTCCAGCCCTTCGCCGACCAGCAACTGCTCGGCACCGATCAGTTGGCGGGCCTGCGCGAGAAATGCCATGCGCGCCGCCTCGTCCATTCAGGCCTCCGGCTGGGCATGGGCAGCCCGGGCCGCGGCCAGGCGCTGGCGCACCTGCATCGAGCAGGCCACGAAAATCAGCACGCCCAGCAGCACTTCCAGGCAGGCCAGCCAGACGGACAGCCCGCGGTCGCTGGTGGCGCGCACCAGGCCCTCGGCCACATAGAGCCAGACCATGAGGCTCAGCCAGCGGAAGGTGTAGAGCCGGTAGCGCCACAGGCCGGCCAGGGGCACGAGCAGGGGCAGGGCCTTGATGGCCAGGGTGCCTCGGCCCACAGGGGCCAGCCACAGCTCCCAGGCCAGGCACAGGACGAAGAGCGCCAGCAGGCTGTAGAAGGCCAGGTTGCGCGACAGCGTCTCGGCGCCGCTGGGGGCGACGCGGTCCGTCGGGGGCAGGGGGGCGGTGGGGTGGCTTGACATGGCTGGCATCATAGCCAGCATGAGTGAAGAGAGCCGCAACGAGAGCCGCATGGCCCACCCGCAGGACGGCAGCCGCCTGGAGGGGCGCAGCCACAACCCCATCGCCCTGATCCATGAGTTCTTCGACGAACTCATCAGCTGGCCCTGGCTGCAGACCCTGCAGACCTTCAAGGTGCGATTCAAGGAAGAGCGCCTGGGCCTCACCGCAGGCAGCCTCACGTTCACCACGCTGATCTCCCTGGTGCCCCTGCTGACGGTGATGCTGGCCCTGTTCACCGCCTTCCCCATGTTCTCGGCCTTCCAGGCGGCCCTGGAGAAGTACTTCCTCAAGAGCCTGATCCCGCCCAACATCGCCAAGCCGGTGCTGGCCTCGCTGACGCAGTTCGCGGCCAAGGCCAACAAGCTGGGCGTGGTGGGCCTGATCGCCCTGGGCTTCTCGGCCAGCGCGATGATGCTCACCATCGACCGCACGCTCAACGCCATCTGGCGGGTCAAGAAGCCGCGGCCCATCGCCCAGCGGGTGCTGGTCTACTGGGCGGCCATGACCCTGTGCCCCCTGCTGCTGGGCGGCAGCCTCACGCTCACCAGCTACGCCATCTCCGCCGGCCAGGGCCTGGTGGACAAGCTGCCCCAGGGCCTTTCGGTGGTGCTCAACAGCATGGACATCGTCGTGCTGGCCGCCGCCATGGCCGCGCTGTTCCACTACGTGCCCAACACCCATGTGCGCTGGCGCCATGCCATCCTGGGCGGCGTCTTCGTGGCGGTGGCCTTTACGCTCGCCAAGGGCCTGCTGGCCTGGTACGTCAAGCAGGTGCCGACGTTCTCCACGCTCTACGGCGCCTTCGCGACGGTGCCCATCTTCCTGATCTGGATCTATGTGGCCTGGGCCATCGTGCTGCTGGGCGCCATCCTGGCGGCCAACGCGCCGGCGCTCACGCACAAGATGCTCAGGCGAGGGGACGCCCCGGGCCTGGCCTTCGAGCTGGCACTGGAGGTGATCCGCGAGCTGCGCCGTTCGCGGGACGCCGGCGAGGGCGGCGCCAGCAGCCTGAGCCTGGCCACGGCGCTGCGTGTGGATGCGCTGCAGCTGGAGCCCGTGGTCGACACCCTCATCGGCATGAGCCTGGTCGGCCGCCTCGAGGAAGCCGGCGCCCAGCGCCTGACCCTGCTGTGCGAGCCCACCCACACGCCGGCCGCGCCCCTGATCAAGGCGCTGCTGGCCGAGCACAGCGAATCGCTGGCCCTGCTGTGGGCCCGCAGCGACTGGACGAAGATCCGCCTGTCCGAGCTGCTCTGATTCCTCAGGCCTCGCTTGCCGAGGTCCCGAGGCCCTGGCGCGCAGCGGATGCCTTCGGGGCGGTCAGGATCAGGGGTGGATGACCACCAGCAGCGCCGTCGCGGCCTGCTTGCCCGTGTTGCGGATGGCGTGCGGGCCGTCCACGGCGTAGCGTGCTGTCTCGCCCGTCTTGAGCTTCTGCGTGGTGTTGCCCGCCGAGACCTCCAGCTGGCCGCCCAGCACGCTGAGGTGCTCTCGCGAGCCGGGCTCATGTGCGCCGGACTCCAGCGCGCCGCCGGGCTGCACCGTCAGCTCGTACCACTCGAACTGGCCGGCCATGTCGATGGGGCCGAGGATGCGCAGCAGGCACTTGCCGTCGGGGCTGCTCATGCCGGGAATGCCATGCGCCGGCACCACCTCGATGGCCGGCGCGGCCGGCTTCTCACCGCCCAGCAGCTCCGACAGCTCCACCCGCAGCGCATTGGCCAGGCGCCAGACCACGGCCACCGTCGGGTTGGCCTGGTTTCGCTCGATCTGCGAGAGCATGCTCTTGCTCACCCCGGCCCGCCGCGAGAGCTCGTCCAGCGACAGGCCCTGGGCCTGGCGCAGCGCCTGAAGGGTGGCGCCGACGCGGGGCGGCTCAAGGCTGTCGGGATGGGGGACGGACATGGTGGCGACTCTCGGAAGGACCGGCAACGGCAGCTTGTTCACTTGACCCTGGGATGCAATTCCCAGATACTGCACGAAAGTTCGATATAGTGAACTGAATTCGATTTAATGGATTGTGCCCCAGGAGACCGAACATGGCCAATGCTGAAGACTTCTACGCCCACCTGCGCAGCGAGCTGCAGTCCATCCGCGAGGCCGGCCTCTTCAAGAGCGAGCGCATCATCACCAGCCACCAGGGTGCCGTGGTCAAGACCAGCGAGGGCCGCGAGGTGATCAACCTCTGCGCCAACAACTACCTGGGCCTGTCCTCGCACCCCAAGGTGATCGAGGCTGCCCACGAGGCCCTGCGCACGCACGGCTACGGCCTGTCCAGCGTGCGCTTCATCTGCGGCACGCAGGACATCCACAAGACCTTGGAGCAGCGCATCGCCCGCTTCCTGGGCACCGAGGACACCATCCTCTACGCGGCAGCCTTCGACGCCAACGGCGGCCTCTTCGAGCCCCTGCTGGGCGAGCAGGACGCCATCATCAGCGACGAGCTCAACCACGCCTCCATCATCGACGGCATCCGCCTGTGCAAGGCCAAGCGCTTCCGCTACAAGCACAACGACCTGGCCGACCTGGAAGCCCAGCTGCAGGCCGCCGAGGCCGCCGGCGCGCGCTTCAAGCTGGTCTTCACGGATGGCGTCTTCTCCATGGACGGCACCATCGCCCAGCTGGACAAGATCCGCGAGATCTGCGACCGCCACGGCGCGCTGCTGGGCATCGATGAATGCCATGCCAGCGGCTTCCTGGGCAAGACCGGCCGCGGCACGCACGAGCACCGCGGCGTCTTCGGCAAGATCGACATCATCACCGGCACCCTGGGCAAGGCCCTGGGCGGAGCCTCGGGCGGCTTCACCACCGGCCGCAAGGAAGTGATCGAGCTGCTGCGCCAGCGTTCGCGCCCCTATCTGTTCTCCAACACCGTGGCTCCCAGCATCGTGGGCGGTTCCATCGCCGTGCTGGACATCCTGGAAGGCTCCACCGCGCTGCGCGACAAGCTGGAGGCCAACACCGCCTACTTCCGCGAGGCCATCCAGGCCGCCGGCTTCGAGATCAAGCCCGGCACCCACCCCATCACGCCCATCATGGTCTATGACGCCGTCAAGGCCCAGCAGCTCAGCGCGCGCCTGCTGGAGCTGGGCGTCTACGCCGTGGGCTTCTTCTACCCCGTGGTGGGGAAGGGCCAGGCCCGCATCCGCGTGCAGATCTCGGCCGTGCACGAGCGCCACCACCTGGAGAGGGCCGTGGCCGCCTTCACGCAGGCCGGCCGCGAGCTGGGCCTCATCCCTGCCTGATCCCGCCGCCCGATCCTGATTTCCGCAGTACCTATCAAGAGCCCATTCATGAGCCGCCAAACCAAGATCCTCATCATCGGCGCCAATGGCCAGATCGGCACCGAGCTGGCGCAGGAGCTGGCCCTGCGTCACGGCAACGCCAACGTCATCACCAGCGACCTCGCGCCCGAAGGCCGCGTGAAGGCACTGACGCACGAGATGCTGGATGCCACCGATGGCGCGGCCGTCGCCGCTGCCGTGAAGCGCCATGAGATCACGCAGATCTACCTGCTGGCCGCCGCGCTGTCTGCCACGGGCGAGAAGCACCCCATGTGGGCCTGGGACCTCAACATGAAGGGCCTGCTGAACGTGCTGGAACTGGCCCGCACACAGAAGCTGGACCGCATCTTCTGGCCCAGCTCCATCGCCGCCTTCGGCCCCAGCACGCCGGCCGTGATGACGCCGCAGAGCACGGTGATGGACCCCACCACGGTCTACGGCATCTCCAAGCAGGCCGGCGAGCGCTGGTGCGCCTGGTACCACGCCAAGCACGGCGTGGACGTGCGCAGCCTGCGCTACCCGGGCCTGATCAGCTACAAGACCCCGCCCGGCGGCGGCACCACCGACTACGCCGTGGACATCTTCCACAGTGCGCTCAAGACCGGCGCCTACACCTGCTTCCTGGAAGAGGGTCAGGCCTTGCCCATGATGTACATGCCCGACGCGCTGCGCGCCACCATCGAGCTGATGGAGGCGCCGGCCGAGGCCATCAGCGAGCGCGGTTCCTACAACCTGGCGGGCTGCAGCTTCACGCCGGCCGAGATCGCCGCCGAGATCCGCCGCCGCATCCCCGGCTTCGAGATCAGCTATGCGCCGGACTTCCGCCAGCAGATCGCCGCCAGCTGGCCGCAGTCCATCGATGACAGCGTGGCCCGCCGCGACTGGGGCTGGAAGCCGCAGTTCGACCTTTCCGCCATGGTCGACGACATGCTCGTCAACCTCAAGCCGCTGCTGCAGGCCTGAATCTGTCGAGACGGCACACGGCGCTCCCGGTTCCGAGCAGGGCTGCTGCGCGAGAGGCGGCCCGCTGCTGCTAAGCTGGGCCCATGGGTCAAAGCCTGTGGATCTGCGGTTTCAAGGATCATCGCTCTCGCCGGGGCGCCCCTCGCCTGGCGGCGGGCCTGCTGTCGGCGGCCCTGTTGGCCCTTCCGGTCCATGCGCAGGAGGCTGCCGCCAAGCCCGATGAGCTGCGTTATCTGCTGGGCCTGCGGGTCTCCAGCGGGCCGGAGTACCCCGGCTCACGGCGCCAGGAGCAAGGCCTGACCCCCTTGTGGGCGCTCCACTGGGGCCGCTGGCGCATCACCACGGCCGGCACGGGCGCGATGATGGGCTTCGGCTCCGAAGCCGCGAGTCCCGGCCCTGGCGCCTCACGCGACTGGCTGCAGGGCGAGCACTGGAAGCTGGGCCTAGGCCTGCGCATCGACAGCGGCCGAGACAGCGATCAGGCCGAGATCACCCGCGGCCTGCCGGACGTGCCGCGCACGCTGCGGGGGCGCCTGAATCTGCAAGTGGAGCTGAATCCGAAGTGGACCCTCAGCGCCTCCCTGTCACCCGACCTGCTGAACCGGCGCGGCGGCACCGAGCTGAGCGTGGACTTCGGCCGCAGCCTGTACCGAAGCCGCCATGCCTCGCTGACGCTGGGGCTGGGCCTGTCGGCCTCCGACCGCCGCCATCTGCAGAGCTACTTCGGCGTGCCCGAGGGCAGCGAGGCCGCCCAGCGCCTGGGCCGGCACTACGAGCCTGGCAGCGGGCTCACCAGTGCCTACGTCAACCTCAGCTACATGCAGGCCCTGACCCCTCGATGGGTGCTGGTGGCCAGCTGGAGTGAAGGCCGGCTGCTGGATGCAGCGGCCGCCAGCCCCTTCGTGGAGACGACGCGCCAGCGCAGCGCCTCCATCGGGCTGGCCTACCGGAACTGACGGGGCGGGCGCTGCCGGGCGCTCAGAACGGGATGCGCCCGGTCCAGATCTCCCAGTACATGCGCCAGTCCCCCATGAAGCTCCACAGCGGGCGGCGGAAGCTGGCGGGCTTGTTCTTCTCGAAGCCGAAATGGCCGATCCAGGCGAAGCCGTAGCCGCACAGCAGTCCGGCCAGCAGCCACAGGGGCTGGCCCGTCACCAGGAGCGTGCCCAGGCACAGCAGCGCCAGGGTGGAGCCCAGGAAATGCAGGCGCCGGCACGTGCGGTGGCGATGCTCGCCCAGGTAGAAGGGGTAGAACTCGGCGAAGCTGCTGATGGAAGCGAGGGCGTCGTGGGCCATGGGGACTCCTGCAGTGCGAGGGGCGCTGCCTGCATTGAAGCGCAGGCGGGGCCTGCCGGCATCGGGGACGGTACCAAGGCCGGCACGGCCTGTCCCGCCCATCGTGCCGTTGGTCGCCTGCGGCTCGTGCGCCAGGGCGGCGAGCGATAAGGTGGCGACATCACTTTCAGCGCTTTGTGCACCATGCCGTCGTTTCAAGCTTCTTCCCGCGGCGCAGCGTCCCGCGTGGCCCGACTGGGGCTTCTGAGCCTCGGGCTGCTGCCAGGCCTCGTGCTGGCGCAGGCCTCGGCCTTCTCACGCGCAGCCGGCGCACCGGTGGCACCCGGCACCGTCTGGCACTACGAGAAATCCAACCGCGACGGCAGCGACGCCTGGCACTTCGCGATCTACTTCGCCAGCCCCAGCCGCGTGGAGGTGCTCAAGTGGCTGCCGGGCGAGGACCTGGTGGAGGTCCATGCGGATCTGGACCCGGCTCGCGCCATGCCCGTGCACATGCAGCAGTGGAACCTCGTCAAGGGTGAACGCCGGCCAACGCTGAGCGCGGACGCCGCCCCCAAGGCCTCGCGCCTCAAGGTCCATTTCGCCAAGGGCGGGTCCCTCGAGCTGGACGGCGGCGCGCTGCCCCTGCATGTCTGGGGCTTCGACCTGGCCTCGCTGGCCCCCTTGCTGCCGATGCTGAAGCAGCCGACGCAGGGCTTCCGGCTCAGCATGGTCGACCCCAACAGGCCGGGACGCCATGGCGAGCCGGCCCTGGTGGACGAGGCCCGCTTCGAGTACCTGGGGCAGCGCGCGTGGCAGGGCCGTCCGACGCATCAGTACCGCATCGCCGGCCCGGTCTTCGACGGCAAGGCCGGCCTGCTCGTCAGCAGCCTGCAGGGCCAGCTCCTGCATGCCGAACATCCCATGCCTACCAGCACCGACTGGACCGACTGGCGCCTCAGCTTCACACGGGCCGAGCAGCTGAACGGCAACCAGTGGGAGCAGTTCAAGCTGGAACTGCAGCGCCAGCTCGCGACCGGCGACTGAGTCTCAGCAAGCCAGCGCCGCGCGCAAGGCGGCCAGCACGGCGTCCGGCGCCTCGGCCATCATCGAGTGGCCGGCGGCCGGGATGCGGTGCACCTGGGCCTTGAGCGCCTGGCTCAGGGCCTGAGCCTGCTTGGGGGCCGTCATCACATCGCGATCGGCGGCCAGCACGTGGCTGGGGCAGGTGACGCGTGCCGCCGCCTCCAGCCCGCCTGCATAGCGGTCACAGACCTGGAAGTCATGCAGGAAGAGGTTGGCCTCGCTGGACCGGGCCTGCGTGCGCTTCATCAGAGCCAGATTGCTGCCGTGCAGCCAGCTGCCCGGACCGGGATAGCCCGGCTTGGCCGCCTGCGTGCTGTGCGAGAAGACGTTGACCATGGCCATGGCCTTCTCGGGCACCTCGGCGGCGGTGTTCAGCAGGGCCTCGGAGACCTTCATCGGGAAGGCCGTGCCCAGCAGCAGCAGCTGGCGGGCGCGCTCGGGCGCCTGGGCGGCGGCCTCCAGCGCGATCAGCGAGCCCATGCTGTGCCCGGCCAGCGCGGCGCGCTCGACGCCCACGGCGCTGAGCAGTTCCAGCACCCAGGCGCCGGCCGCCTCCACGCTGGGCAGGGCCGGACCGCCGCTGCGGCCATGGCCAGGCAGGTCCACGGCCAGCACGCTGTGGCCATGGTGGGCGAACCAGCGCGCCAGCAGCGTGAAGACGCTGTGGTCATGCAGCGCGCCATGGACGAAGACGAGGCAGGGCAGGGCAGGGTCGAAGGCACGCCCGCCGGTGTAGGCATAGGCCTCGCGGCCTTGAACAGTCACTTGCATGGGGCGGCGCTCACTTGGATGCGATCTTCAGGGCGGTCTTGAGGTCGGCGATCAGGTCGTCGGCATCTTCCAGACCGATGGACAGGCGGATGGTGCCCGGCGTGATGCCGGCCTGCGCCAGCGCGGCGTCGTCCATGCGGAAGTGGGTGGTGCTGGCCGGGTGGATCACCAGCGAGCGGCAGTCGCCCACATTGGCCAGGTGGGAGAAGATCTTGAGGCTCTCGATGAAGCGGCGGCCCTGCTCGCGGCTGCCGTTCAGGTCGAAGCTGAAGACCGCGCCCGCGCCCTTGGGCATGAGCTTCTGTGCCAGCGCATGGCCGGGGTGCGAGGCCAGGCCCGGGTAGGCGACGCGGCCGACCTGAGCCTGGCCGGCCAGGAACTCGGCCACCTTCTGCGCATTGCCCACATGGCGCTCCATGCGCAGCGAGAGCGTCTCCAGCCCTTGCAGCATCAGCCAGGCCGTGTGCGGGCTCATGCAGGCGCCGAAGTCGCGCAGGCCTTCGCGGCGGGCGCGCAGCAGGAAGGCGCCGGTGGTGCTCTCCTCGGCGAAGACCATGCCGTGGAAGCCCTCGTAGGGCTCGCAGAGCTCGGCGAAGCGGGCCAGGCCCGCGGACTTGCTGCGCTCGTAGGCCGACTGCCAGTCGAAGTTGCCGCTGTCCACCAGCACGCCGCCCACCACCGTGCCGTGGCCGCAGAGGAACTTGGTGGCCGAGTGGAAGACAAGGTCCGCGCCATGCTGCATGGGCTTGAGCAGGGCAGGGGGCGTCAGCGTGGCGTCCACCAGCAGGGGCAGGCCGGCTTCGTGGGCGATGGCGGCCACGCCGGGGATGTCCAGCACGTCCATGCCGGGGTTGCCCAGGGTCTCGCCGAAGAGCAGGCGGGTCTCGGGGCGGATGGCGGCGCGCCAGGCGTCCAGCTCATCGGGGCGCACGAAGGTGGTGCTGATGCCGAATCGCTTCAGCGTGTAGTGCAGCAGGTTGTGCGAGCCCCCGTAGAGCGCGCTGGAGGCCACGATGTGGCTGCCCGCCGGCGCCAGCGTGCTGATCGCGAGGAACAGCGCCGCCTGCCCGCTGGCCGTGGCGATCGCGCCGGCCCCGCCTTCCAGGGCGGCCATGCGTTCCTCGAAGACCGCCGTGGTCGGGTTCGAGATGCGCGAGTAGACATGCCCCGCGCGCTCCATGTTGAAGAGCGAGGCCGCGTGCTCGGCGCTTTCAAAGACGAAGGAAGTGCTGAGATGCAGAGGGACGGCCCGGGCGCCGGTGCTGGGGTCGGGTGCCGCCCCCGCGTGCAGCGCCAAGGTGTCGAAGCCGGGATCGCCGTAGCCTGACATGCTGTCTTTCGTGGTTTCAGGATGCCGGGATTGTGTGCTATGTTGGACGCAATTCTGATCTGCCCGCCTGTCGAGGAGAAAACACATGAAAGTCGCCGACATCCTGCGCGTGAAAGGCAACGCCCTGTACACCGTGCCGCCCGAGCAGCCCCTGGCCGAAGCCCTGGCCACGATGGCCGAGCGAGACATGGGCTCGCTCGTGGTGATGGAGTTCGGCGAGCTGGTGGGCATGCTGACCTTCCGCGAGGTGATCGCCGCCGTGGTCCGCAATGGCGGCAGCGTGGGCAGCAACCTGGTCCGTTCCGTGATGGACGACCATCCGCTGACCTGCACGCCCGAGACCGAGATCGACGAAGTCCGCCGCATGATGCTGGGCCGCCATGCCCGCTACATGCCCGTGCTCAACGGCCGCCAGCTGATGGGGGTGATCTCCTTCTACGACGTCGCCAAGGCCGTGGTCGACAGCCAGGACTTCGAGAACCGCATGCTCAAGGCCTACATCCGCGACTGGCCGGTCGAGGAAGAGGGTGCTTCGCACGAGCCGAAGCTTTGAGCCGTTGATCGCCAAGCCCGCCGGCCTGCGAGGCCCGGGGGCGCGCCATAGAATCCAGGGCATGCCCGGGCGCTCCTGCCGGGGACTGACCCTGGATTTTTCATGGCTGGCAGCACTTTCGGCGAACTCTTCCGTGTCACCAATTTCGGCGAAAGCCATGGCCCGGCCATCGGCTGCGTGATCGACGGCTGCCCGCCCGGGCTCGAGTTGAGCGAGGCCGACATCCAGCCCGAGCTGGACCGCCGCCGCCCCGGCACCTCGCGCCACGTGACCCAGCGCAACGAGCCTGATGCCGTGCAGATCCTCTCAGGCGTCTACGAGGGCCAGACCACCGGCGCGCCCATCTGCCTGCTGATCCAGAACACCGACCAGCGCAGCAAGGACTACGGCAACATCCTGGACACCTTCCGCCCGGGCCATGCCGACTACACCTACTGGCGCAAGTACGGACTGCGGGACCCGCGCGGCGGCGGCCGTTCCTCGGCCCGCCTGACCGCCCCCATGGTGGGCGCCGGCGCCGTGGCCCGCAAATGGCTCAAGGCCCAGTTCGGCACCGAGTTCCGCGGCCACATGACCCAGCTGGGCGAGCTGCCCATTGCCTTCGAGGGCTGGGAGCATGTGCCGAACAATCCCTTCTTCGCCGCCAACGCCAGCCAGATCGCGGAGCTGGAGGCCTATATGGACGCGCTGCGCAAGTCCGGTGACTCGGTCGGCGCACGCATCGAGGTCCAGGCCACGGGTGTGCCGGTGGGCCTGGGCGAGCCGCTCTTCGACAAGCTGGACGCCGACATCGCCTTCGCGATGATGGGCATCAACGCCGTCAAGGGCGTGGAGATCGGCGACGGCTTCGGTGTCGTGCCCCAGCGCGGCAGCGAGCACGGGGACGAGCTCACTCCCGAGGGCTTCGCCAGCAACCATGCGGGCGGCGTGCTGGGCGGCATCTCCACCGGCCAGGACCTGCGCGTGTCCATCGCCATCAAGCCGACCAGCTCCATCCGCCTGCCCAAGGCGTCCATCGACCGCGCCGGCCAGGTGACCGAGGTGGTGACCCACGGCCGCCATGACCCCTGCGTGGGCATCCGCGCCACCCCCATTGCCGAGGCCATGCTGGCCCTGGTCCTGATGGATCATGCGCTGCGCCACCGCGCGCAGTGCGGTGACGTTCGGCACACCCTGACGCCGATTCCGGCCCAGCGCGGCTGAACCAAGGCAGGGCGACGCTCCGGCCTTGCCTTCCTGCAGTTCGTCCCCAACTGCAGCAGCAAATCCCCACGGGCGACGCCCTGACCCCTCTTTTGCGCGCTTCGTCGCAGGCGCGCTGCAAGCCTCGTGCGCTCTTCCTAGACTGCGCCGCAGTTAGACACTCGCGGTAACCCTGCAGCAATGGAGAGACACATGGACAAGAAGAAGCGCAATCGCTGGCTGGTGTGGGGAGGGGCGGCCGTTGTCGTCCTGAGTGCAGGCGCTGGCGCTGCCGTCTATGCCGGCAAGGCCGACAGCAAGGCTTCGGATGCCAAGCAGGCCGCCAAGGACGGCGCCAAGGACGGCAAGGACGACAAGAAGAAGGAAGCCACCCTGGAGTTCGCCTCCCGCGAGGTGACCAAGCCCCAGATGGCCACCATGCCCGGCAGCATCGAGTTCTCGGGCCCCCTGGTGGCCCCCAACACGGTGGTCGTGCGCAGCAAGGCCAGCGGCGTGCTGCTGAACCTGCACGTGGCCGAGGGCAGCCGGGTCCGCAGCGGCCAGAGCCTGGGCGAGCTGGATCTCGAGGAGCTGCGCTACCGCGTGGCCGAGCGCCGCGCCAGCCTGGAGGCTGCACAGGCCCAGTTCCAGCAGGCCGAGCGCAGCTACAAGGCCAATGAGGACCTGGCCGCCAAGGCCTTCATCTCCAGCACCGCACTGGACAACTTCCGCGCCAGCATGGAGGCCGCCCGTGGCCAGTGGCTGGCCGCCAAGGCCCAGCTGGAGACCGCGCAGAGCAGCCTGCGCCTGGCCTCGCTCGTGGCGCCCATCAGCGGCGTCGTGGCCAAGCGCCATGCCGTGCCGGGCGAGAAGCTCAGCGCCGAGCAGCAGGTGCTCAGCATCGTGGACCTGGGCAAGCTGGAGCTG
This sequence comes from Pelomonas sp. BJYL3, assembly GCF_027257975.1. Classification (GTDB taxonomy): domain Bacteria; phylum Pseudomonadota; class Gammaproteobacteria; order Burkholderiales; family Burkholderiaceae_C; genus Roseateles_B; species Roseateles_B flavus. Next base: position 135,151 of record NZ_JANZKX010000006.1, on the reverse strand, counting down.
GCCGGTCTGGTCGGCACGCATGAGGTCGCCCGCCTGAAGCCCGGCATGGCCGTGGCCGTGAAGGTGGAAGGTGACGAGCAGCCGGTGCAGGCCCGCATCTCGCGCATCGCCCCGGCCGCCGAGCCCGGCACCCGCAGCATCGGCGTGACCCTGGAGATCGCCAATGCCGAGGAGCGCTTCCGCGCCGGCCAGTACGCCGTCGCCCACGTCGAACTGCCGGACAATGCGCAACGCCTGACCCTGCCCGCCACCGCGGTGATCAACGCCTCCGGTCAGGATCATGTGTGGGTGCTGGAGAAGGGCACCCTGGTCCGCCGCGTGGTGACCACCGGCCGCCGTGACGCCCGCGAAGGCCGCATCGAGATCCTGCAGGGCCTCAAGGCCGAGGACCAGGTGCTCGCCGCCCGCTTCGACAATCTGCGCGACGGCGCCGCGGCCAAGGTCGTGGACGCCCGCGCCCCGCGCGTGGCCAGCGCCGCCGCCAGCGCCCCCGCGCTGCAATAAGGAGACCGCATCATGTGGATGACCCGCGTCTCCATCCAGAACCCGGTCTTCGCGACCATGGTGATGGTGGCCCTGTGCGTGATGGGCCTGTTCGCCTATTCCAAGCTGGGCGTCGAGCCCATGCCCGACATCACCTTCCCCGGTGCGCAGATCGACGTCGCCTACCCCGGCGCCTCGCCCGAGGCCATCGAGCGCGAGATCCTGCGCCCGCTGGAGGAGTCCCTCAACACCATCTCCGGCGTCGACACCATCCGCTCGCGGGCCTATGAGGGCCGCAGCCAGGTCTGGGTCATGTTCAATCTGAACGCCGACATGAACCGCGGCATGCAGGAGATTCGCGACCGCGTGGGCATGGTGCAGGCCAGCTTCCCCCGTGACGTGAAGGCGCCCACCATCACCCGCTTCCAGGGCGACAACCAGCAGCCCGTGGTCGTGATGTCACTGATGAGCGAGACCCGCTCGGCGCGCGAGCTCTCGATGATGGCCGAGCTGACCGTCTCCAAGCGCCTGACGCGCGTGGAGGGCGTGGCACTGGTGGACATCGGCGGCATGGTCTCCCGCGAGGTGCGCGTGGACCTGGACCCGCAGCGCCTGCGTGCCTACGGCGTGACGCCGGCCGAGGTGGCCACCGCGCTGCGCGAGGCCAATGCCGACCAGCCCGTGGGCCTGCTGTCCGACAAGCTCAGCGATGCCATCCTGCGCGTGGAAGGCCGCGTCAAGGACCCCAAGGAGTTCGCCAAGACCGTCGTGGCCCGCCGCGGCAACCTGGTGCTGACCCTGGGCGACCTGGGTACTCTGGTCGAGCGTGAGCGCGAGGCCACCACCATCGCGCGCATCAACGGCAAGCCCGCCGTCACCTTCAGCGTCTTCAAGCAGCAGGATGCCAACGTGGTCGCCACCGGCGAGGCCGTCAAGGAGGCCATGGAGGAGTTGCGCAAGACCCTGCCCAAGGATGTGGAGCTGCGCCTGATCAATGCCAACAGCGACTGGGTCAAGGGCTCGCTGGACGGCCTGCGCCACACCCTCATCGAGGGCGCGCTGCTGACCGTGGCCATCGTCTTCCTGTTCCTGCACAGCTGGCGCTCGACCATCATCACGGGCCTGACGTTGCCCATCGCGGTGATCTCCAGCTTCCTGGCCGTGCATGCCTTCGGCTTCACGCTGAACTTCATGACCATGATGGCGCTGTCCCTGTGCATCGGCCTGCTGATCGATGATGCCATCGTGGTGCGCGAGAACATCGTGCGTCATGTGGGCATGGGCAAGGACCACCACCAGGCGGCCTTCGACGGCACCAACGAGATCGGCCTGGCCGTGATGGCCACCACCTTCGCCATCTGCGCCGTGTTCGTGCCCGTGGCCTTCATGGGCGGCATCATCGGCAAGTTCTTCCATCCCTTCGGCATCACCGTGGCGGTGGCCGTGCTGGTGTCGCTGTTCGTGAGCTTCACGCTGGACCCGATGATGTCCAGCATCTGGAAGGACCCGCCCAGCACCTGGCTGCGCCGCTTCTGGGGCCTGCGCCACCTGATCAACGGCACCGACCGCATGATGGACGTGCTGCACACCACGTATGAGCGCGTGATCCGCTGGGTCTTCAGCGGCCGCCGCTACCGCGTCTTCGTGCCGCCCGTGCCCGCCTACGGCCGCCCCTTCGATGCCCAGGGCCAGCGCGACCGCAGCCAGAAGCGCCGCCTGCGCTTCGCCACCCTGACGCCGCGCGGCCTGGTGATGTGGGGCGGCTTCATGAGCTTCGTCGTCGCCATCGTGCTGGCCGGCTTCGTGGGCAGCGAGTTCGTGCCCCAGACCGACCAGGGCTTCACCCAGCTGAGCCTGCGCATGCCCGTGGCGACCAGCCTGGACCGCGGCGACGCCAAGGTGGCCCAGGTCGAGGAGATCCTCAAGAGCTATCCCGAGATCAAGACCGTGTCCACCGTCGTGGGCGCCTCGGGCGACGGCATGGCCACGGGCCGCAACCAGGCGGTGCTCAACATCGCCCTGACCCCCCGCAAGGAGCGCAAGCGCACGCAGAAGGAGATCGAGAACGCGATGCGCGAGGACCTCGCCCGCATCCCCGGCATCGAGCTGTCGGTGGGCTTTGACCGTCCGGTGTGGATCAACCTGCTGGGCAATGACTCCGAGCAGCTGACCAAGGCCGCCAACGAGCTGGCCGCCGCCATCCGCAAGGTGCCGGGCGCCGTCGACGTCGACACCACGGTCAAGCCCGGCCTGCCGGCCTTCGCGGTCCGGCTGAAAGACTCGGCCGTGCGCGAGCTGGGCCTGACCGCTCCGCAGCTGGCCTCGTCCCTGCGCGCCTATGTCAATGGCGAGGTCGCGACCTACTGGACCACGCCGGACGGCAATCAGGTCGAGGTGCTGCTGCGCCTGCCGCAGTCGCAGCGCGAGCGCATCGACCAGATGCAGAAGCTGCCCGTGGCCTTCGCCAAGGACGGCAGCCCGATCAGCCTGGACCAGGTCGCCACCATCGAGCCGGTGTTCAACCCCGAGGTGATCCGCCGTGAATCGCTGCAGCGCCGCGAGGCCGTCTACGCCGCGGTCAAGGACCGCAGCGCCGGCGAGGTCAATGCCGACGTGCAGAAGATCGTCAAGAACATGCAGCTGCCCCCGGGCGTGAGCTTCAAGGTGGACGGCGCCGGCAAGCAGCAGGCCGAAGCCTTCAAGGGCCTGCTCTCGGCCATGGGCCTGGCGGTGATCTTCATCTACATCGTGCTGGCCAGCCAGTTCGGCAGCTTCATCCAGCCCATCGCCATCATGGCCTCGCTGCCTCTGGCCCTGATCGGGGTGATGCTGGCCCTGCTGTTCTGGGGCTCGACGCTCAACGTCTTCTCCATGATCGGCCTGGTGATGCTGATGGGCCTGGTGACCAAGAACGCCATCCTGCTGGTGGACTTCGCCAACCATGCCCGCAAGGCCGGTGCCACGGTCAGCGAGGCCCTGCTGGAGGCCGGCCTGATCCGCATGCGCCCCATCATCATGACCACGGCGGCGATGATCTTCGGCATGCTGCCCATGGCCATGGCGCTCAACGAGGGCAGCGAGCTGCAGGCGCCCATGGGCCGGGCCATCATCGGCGGGGTGATCACCTCCACGCTGCTGACCCTGGTGGTGGTGCCGGTGCTGTACTCCTATCTGGTGCGCGACAAGAAGCGCAAGCCCCTGGCCCAGGCGCCGGCGGCTGGCCCGCACAGCCCGGTGCTGACCGGCAATGCAGGCGTCGTGCCCGCCAAGTAAATCCAAGTAGCGCGGGATCGGCGGGGCCATGCGCCCCGCCTGTCACCCTTCAGGCCGCCGGCTCTGCCCGCGGCCTTTTTCATGGGCCGGTGCCGGTCAGTCCCAGCCGCGTGCGAAGCGTGCACTGTTGCCGCGCTGGCCGGATATTTGTCATCGCGGCGTCGTCAGCTTCGTGCAAGCAGGCGCAGACTTGCCTATCATCCGCGCCGCCCGTCCACGGCTTGCCCAGCCCTGCCTTCGTCCACCATGCGCGCTCTCGTCCTTGCCCTGACCCTTTGCAGCCTTGGCTGCATGCCGCGGGCATGGGCACAGGCGCCCGCCGGACCGGGGCACGAATCGCTGCGCCTGCTCACCGAGGACTTCCCGCCCGTCAATTTCCAGCAGGATGGCGTGGTGAAGGGCCTGTCCGTGGAGATCGTCCAGGAGATCGAGCGCCGCCTGGGCCTCAAGGATGAGATCACGCTGATGCCCTGGTCCCGGGCCCTGCGCGAGGTGCAGGGGCCGGGCCGCGTGGCCCTGTTCGCGATGGCGCGCACGCCGGCCCGCGAGAAGCTGTTCAAGTGGGTGGGTCCCATCGTCACCTTCTACAGCTCCTTGTATGCGCCGGCCCGGGGCGGCCTGCGCCTGCGCTCGCTGGACGATGCCAAGCGCGCTGAATCGGTGCTGGTGGTGCGGGACTGGTACACCGCCGAGCAGCTGGCCAGCGTCGGCTTCAAGAACCTGGTGCCGGTGGCCGATCCTGTCACGGGCATTCGCATGGTGCTGGCCGGACGCGCCACGCTGTTCGCGACCGAGCGGCTCTCCATGCCCCAGACCATGGCGCAAGCCGGCATCCCCGAGGAAAGCCTGGAGATCGTCTACAGCTACGCCAGCTCCGAGGGCTACATCGCCTTCTCTCACGAGACGCCCGACAGCCTGGTCCAGCTCTGGAACGAGAAGCTGCGTGACATGAAGCGTGACGGCAGCTTCCGCGCCATCTACAAGCGCTGGCTGCCCAACGACGCACCGCCCCAGTGAGGGCTCAGGCCAGGGCCAGGGCCATGCCGCGCAGCGCGGGCGACTCCTGGGCCGTGATGAGGTAGACCGGCATGGTCTCCAGCAGCGGCCGCATGCGGCCCTTGGCGAGGAAGCGCTCCATGAAGGCGGACTGCCGCAGGGCACCGGCCATGCGCGGCAGCACGCCACCGCCCAGGTAGACCCCGCCGCGCGCGCCCAGGGTCAGTGCCAGGTTGCCGGCCATGGCCCCGAGGAATCCGAAGAACAGCGCCAGCGCCTCGCTCGCCTGTGCATCGGCTTGCGCCAGTGCGGCATCGGCCAGTTCGGGCGGCTGCGTGAAGCGCACCGGGCAGTCGTCCATGGCGCACAGGGCCTCGTAGGTCCAGACCAGGCCCGGCCCCGACAGCACCCGCTCGGCCGAGGCATGGCCGAAGCGCCGCTGCAGCTGGCTCAGCACCCGCCATTCGCGCTCGGTGCTGGCACACAGGGTGGCATGCCCGCCTTCGCTCTCCAGCGCCCGCCAGCCGCCGCCGGGCTGGGGCAGCAGGCCCGAGACGCCCAGCCCCGTGCCCGGGCCGATCAACGCACGCGCCGCGTCCGGCAGGGCCGGGCCTCCGCCCAGGTGCAGCAGTTCGTCCTCACGCAAGGTGGGCAGGGCCAGCGCCAGCGCGGAGAAGTCGTTGTAGATGGCCAGCTTGTGCAGGCCCAGGCCCTGCCGCAGGGCCTCGATGGAGAAGGCCCAGTGGTTGTTGGTCATCTGGATCCAGTCCCCGGTGACCGGATTGGCCAGGCCCAGGGCCGCCTGGGCAGGGCGCTCGCGGCCGATGCGCTCGAGGTAGGCCTCGACGGCCTGCTGCAGCTGCGGATAGTCCTGGCAGGGCAGGGTCTCCACGCATTCCAGCGGCGCCTGCGCATGCGCCTGCCAGGCGAAGCGGGCATTGGTGCCGCCGATGTCGCCCACGAGCCGGGGCCGGGCTTGAAGGGAGTCCTGCGTCATGCGATGCGCCTTTCATCCTGGCCCTGGAACAGATGGACGGCCTGGGGCGCCCACTGCAGATGGACCGTGTCCCCCACCTGGGCATGCAGCGCTCCTGGCACGCGGCTGGTGAGGCGGCCTACGGCGGTCTCGACGGTGGCGTAGGTGTCCGGCCCGGTGGGCTCGATCATGTGCAGGCGGCCCGGCAGGCCTTCGCCGGACAGGCGCACGTCCTCCGGGCGCAGGCCGTACAGCAGGTCCTGGCCGGCCAGCGGCTGCAAGGCCAGGCGCTGGGCCTCCGACAGGGGCAACACCTGACCCTGGGCCTGTGCACTGCTGCCATCGAAGCGCGCGCCGACGAAGTTCATGGTCGGCGAGCCGATGAACTCGGCCACGAAGCGATTGGCCGGGCGGCTGTAGATGTCCTCCGGCGTGCCGAACTGCTGCACCTGCCCGTCCTTCATCACCGCGATGCGGTCGCCCAGGGTCATGGCCTCGACCTGGTCGTGGGTCACATAGACCGTGGTGGTGCGGGTGCGCTGGTGCAGCAGTTTGATCTCGGCGCGCATCTCCACGCGCAGCTTGGCATCGAGGTTGGACAGCGGCTCATCGAAGAGGAAGAGCTTGGGGTCGCGCGCCAGCGCCCGCCCCATGGCCACGCGCTGGCGCTGGCCGCCGGAGAGCTGCCCGGGCTTGCGCTGCAGCAGGTGCTCGATCTGCAGCATCTTCGCGACGCGGGCCACGGCGGCATCCCGCTCGGCGCGCTTCATGCCGCGCATCTCCAGCGCGAACGCGATGTTCTGGGCCACGTTCATGTTGGGGTAGAGCGCGTAGCTCTGGAACACCATGGCGATGTCGCGGTCCTTGGAGGGCAGGTCGGTGACGTCACGCTCGCCGATGTGAATGCGGCCCGTGGTGGGCTGCTCCAGCCCCGCGATCATGGCCAGCAGCGTGGACTTGCCGCAGCCCGAGGGACCCACGAGGATCAGGAACTCGCCGGCCTCGATCTCCAGGTCGATGCCCTTGAGGATCTCGACGCTGCCATAGCCCTTGCGGATCTGTTGAAGGTTCAGTGCACCCATGGTGTCATCCTTTCACGGCGCCGGCGGTGAGGCCGCGCACGAAGTACTTGCCCGCCAGCACATAGACCAGCAGGGTGGGCGCGGCGGCGATGAGCGCCGCGGCCATGTCCACGTTGTATTCCTTGACCGAACTGGAGGTGTTGGCCAGGTTGTTGAGGCCCACGGTGATGGGCTTGGCATCGGCGCCCGAGAACACCACACCGTAGAGGAAGTCGTTCCAGATGGCGGTGAACTGCCAGATCAGCGTCACCACCAGGATGGGCCCCGACAGCGGCAGCACGATGCGCCAGAAGATCTGCCAGAAGCCCGCGCCATCGAGCATGGCGGCCTTCACCAGCTCGTCCGGCAGACCCGCGTAGTAGTTGCGGAAGAACAGCGTGGTGGAGGGCAGGCCCGCCAGCACATGCACCAGCACCAGGCCCGCCAGCGAGTTGGCCAGGCCCAGCTGCCCCAGCACCTGGCTCATGGGCAGCAGCACCACCTGCATGGGCATGAAGACGCCGAAGAGCATCAGCGCAAAGACCAGCTCGCTGCCGCGGAAGCGCCATTTCGTCAGCACATAGCCGTTGATGGCACCCAGGGCCGTGGAGATGATCACCGCCGGCACCACCATGGCGACCGAGTTCATGAAGAAGGGCTTGAGCCCGTTGCAATCGGTGCCGGTGCAGGCGCTGGACCAGGCCTTGGCCCAGGCGCCAAGCTCCGGTGACGACGGAATGGACAGCAGGCTGCCCTGGCGCAGCTCCTCCATGCTCTTGAGCGAGGTGCTCACCATCACGTAGAGCGGGGTCAGGTAGAACAGGGCCAGCAGGCCGAGGGCCGCGAAGAGGGCCAGGCGCCCGAGGCTCAGGCGTGGCGTGGCGGTCATGGAAGCGTTCATGCGTGCCTCCCGCGTTGACGCAGTTCGGAGTACAGATAGGGCACCACGATGGCCGCAATGGTGGCCAGCATCACCGTGGCGCTGGCGGCCCCGAGGCCGATCTGGCCGCGGCTGAAGGCCATGGTGTACATGAAGGTGGCGGGCAGGTCCGTCGCATAGCCTGGGCCGCCGGCGGTCAGCGCCATCACCAGGTCGAAGCTCTTGATGGCCAGATGGCTCACCACCATCAGCGTGGAGAAGAAGACCGGGCGCAGGCTGGGAATGAGGATGCGCCAGTAGATGCGTGGCAGGCTGGCGCCGTCCACCTGCGCGGCCTTGATGATGCTGTCGTCGATGCCGCGCAGCCCCGCGAGGAACAGCGCCATCACGAAGCCCGAGCTCTGCCAGATGGCGGCGATGACCACGCAGTAGATCGCCATATCGGCATCCACCAGCCAGTCGAAGCGTGCATTCTCGAAGCCCCATTGCTGCAGCAGGTGCTCGAGTCCCAGGCCGGGGTTGAGGATCCATTTCCAGGCCGTGCCCGTCACGATGAAGGACAGGGCCATGGGGTAGAGGTAGATCGTGCGCAGCACGCCTTCGGCGCGGATGCGCTGGTCCAGCAGGATGGCCAGCAGCAGGCCCATCACCGTGGCCCCGCCGACGAACAGCGTGCCGAAGACCGCCAGGTTGCGCAGCGCCAGGGTCCAGCGCTCGGACTCGAAGAGCTGCGCATACTGCGCCAGCCCCACGAACTCGTAATTGGGCAGCAGGCGGGAGGCGGTGAGCGAGAGCACACCGTTCCAGGCCATCAGGCCGTAGATGAAGAACAGCGCCAGCAGGAAGGAGGGCGCCAGGACCAGCTTGGGCAGCCAGGGGCTGCGGGGAGGGGCATTCATGGCAGGCCTTTGGAAGGCGTCGGGAAGCAGCTCAAAAAGACCTGCACGCCGCGCCCGGCCTGGGCCGGAGGCCGCCTGCAGACGAGCGCAGGCGTGCAGGCAAGGGTCCGCAGAGGGCACCCGAGCTACAAGAGATCCTTGAGGAAGAAGGGGCCGGTGCGCTCGTCATGACGAACGCACCGGCCAAGGCGCTCAGCGCTGCTTGGCGGCGGCGACGAGGCGGTCCATGGCCTGGGCCGTGCTCATCTTGTCGCTGTTCCAGAACTGGCTGACCACGTCCTTGATCGCACCTTCGGCGGCCGAGGGCACAGCCATGCCGTGGGCGATGGAGGGCACCAGGGTCGAGGCCTTGGCGCTGTCGGCGAAGTCCTTGGACGAAGCGCGGGCGCAGTCGTCGAACTTGTCCATCTTCATGCCCATCCGCACCGGAATGGAGCCCTTGTTCAGGTTGAACAGCTCCTGGAAGTCCGGCGACATGATGGCCGAGGCCAGGTCGCGCTGGGCCTTCTGGTTGGCCTCGCTCTTCAGCTTGAAGAAGGCGAAGGAGTCGATGTTGAAGGTGAAGGCCTTGGCCGTGCCGGGTGCGGGCAGGCACAGGAAGTCCTTGCCGGCGGTCTTGCCCGCGGCCACGAACTCACCCTTGGCCCAGTCGCCCATGATCTGCATGCCTGCCTCGCCCTTGATCACCATGGCGGTGGCCAGGTTCCAGTCGCGGCCGGGGGCGTTGCGGTCGGTGTAGTCCTTGAGGCGGCGGAAGGTGCTCAGCACCTTGTCCATCGTGGGGCTCTTCAGCGTGGCCGGGTCCAGCTGGACCAGGGCCTTGCGGTAGAAGTCCACGCCGCCCAGGCCCAGGGCCACGGCCTCGAAGCTGGTGAAGTCCTGCCAGTTCTGGCCGCCATGGGCCAGGGGCACGATGCCGGCCTTCTTCAGCGCATCGGCCGCCACGAAGAACTCGTCCCAGGTGGTCGGGGCCTTGGCGCCGGCCTTCTTCAGGGCTTCCGGGTTCACCCACAGCCAGTTCACGCGGTGCACGTTCACGGGCGCGGCGATGTAGTGGCCCTGGTACTTCATGATGTCGCTGACGACCTTGGGCAGGCTCTCGTCCCACTTCTCGGTCTTGGCGAGGTCATCCATATTGGCCAGCACGCCTTCCTGCGCCCATTCCTGCAGCGAGGGGCCCTTGATCTGCGCGGCGGCCGGGGCATTGCCCGAGACCACGCGGGACTTCAGCACCGTCATGGCGGAATCACCGCCGCCGCCGGCCACGGCGAAGTCCTTCCAGCTGTGACCCTTGGCCTGCAGCGTGCCCTTGAGCGCGACGGCCGCCTTGGCCTCGCCGCCGCTGGTCCACCAGTGCAGGACTTCGACCTCGCCGGCCTGGGCCGCGGTGGCCGCGCAGGCCGTGATCAGGGCCAGGACCAGGGGGCGCACGGCGCCCTTGTTCATGCTTTGCATGCTTGTCTCCAGATTCTTTTGTGCGTTGAGCGTGATTGTGCGTTCATCTGCCGTTCAGGGACGGTCAGAACCACCATTCCACCTGGGCGCCGGCGCTGGTGCCGGAGGTCTTGTCCGCGAAGGCGGCCTGGCCGGTGACGTTGCCGGCGGCGTCGTTCCAGCGGGCATGCGTCAGGTAGACGCGGAACTCGGGCCGGCTCCAGAAGTCGTTGGCGATGGACAGCGTGGGCGCGATGGTGAACTTGGTCAGCCGTGCGGTGGCCCCGCCGTCGGGCTTGTACTGCGAGACGCCCAGCTCGCTGACCAGCTTGAAGTTGCGGCTCATGCCATAGGACGCGCGACCGCCGATGGACAGCGACTTGGTGCTCTTGCCCGCCGCGTCCGTCTCCTTGGCCAGCAGCAGCATGGCCTGGCCGCCGAACACGCCTTCCTGCCAGCCGATGGACTCCACCAGGCGGTAGCTCTTGGCAGACGAACCCGCGCCGAGATCACCGAAGTTGGAGTTCAGGCCGGCCGAGCCCTGGGCGTACTGCAGCCAGAGGGTGTTGGACAGGCCGGTGCCGAACAGCTTGGCCTGGTCATGGCGCAGGGCGACGCCCAGGCCCGAGGTGCCGCCGTCGAAGCTGCCCTTGGTGGCCGTGAAGAACACGTTCAGCTTGCCCTCGTCATTGGCGGCGATGTCCACCCATTCGACATTGGCGCGATGGCCCGGCTTCACGGCACTGGCCTCGGTCTTGTAGAAGGCCACGCCCAGCTTGCCGGGCCCGCCGTCCAGACCCTTGACGCCCGCGCCTACGCCGGCCATCTCGGTGAAGTAGGTGTCGACGATGTGCACGTCACCGCGGCGGCCCCGTTCCTTGCCGATCCAGAAGGTGGCGTTGGGCGCCACATCGAAGCCCTTGGCCTCGGCGAACATCTGCTCGATGGCCAGGCCCTTGCCATTGGTGTCGGTGGCGCCGGTCCAGTGGTTGGTCATCAGGGTGACGCGGTAGTCCACGCCGTCCTTCTGGAAGCCCTGGCTCAGCTGGAACTCGCCGTAGAAGTCGCACTCGTTGCCAAGGCGGTACTTGATGCCGGCACTGCCGCCGTTGAGGGCGTAGCAGGCGCGGGAGGCGTTGTTGGAGGTGAGGCCGGGGCCGGCACGGAAGTAACCGGTCCAGTCCAGCGCCTGAGCGCTGGCGGCGGCGAGGCCGAGGCTCAGCACGAGAGTCAGGCGCGTCAGCGCTTGCGGGGGGAACTTCATTTGCATTGTCTCCGTCGTGGGGCTCCTGAGCGCCAGCGTCCGGTCGCCAGCATTCATGAAGCATTTATGTTTTGTGCATGCGACGTTAATGTTAATGATTCATTCATGTACGTTTATCGGTGATTACCATTAGGGTGCGGCAAGCCCCAGGGAAGTGCGCCAGCGGCGGCGCAGCCCGGGTATCAGGCACGGCATGGGTGGACGAGGCGCCGTCCCGGGGAGGGCGGCAGGCGGGCACTCAGGGCGCCAGCGGCAGGATGAGATCCAGCTGCAGCCCCTGCGGCTGCACCGGGGTGGCGCTGACGCGGCCCCCATGGCGTTCCACGATTTCCTTGACGATGGCCAGGCCCAGTCCGCAGCCATTGCCGGAGAGGGTGGCTCGGTAGAAGCGCTCGAACAGGCGGCCCTCGGAGCCAGGCGTGACGCCGGGGCCGTTGTCACGGATGCTGAGCCAGGCGCGGTCCGCATCGCCGCTGGCCTGCACGGTGACCGTGGCGCCGCGGCCGGCGTAGCGCAGGGCGTTGTCGATCACATTGACCAGCGCCTCCTTCAGCAGCAGGGGCACGCCGTGCACCCACAGGGGGGTGGCGCCGTCACTGGCATCTGCGCCCTCGAAGCCCAGGTCCACGCCCGCCTGCAGCGCGCGGGGCACCAGCTCGGCGGTGACCTCGCGGGCGAGGCGGGCCAGGTCCAGTTTCACGCGGGACTGCGCGCCCTGCGACTCCGGCTCCGTGCGCGCCAGGGTCAGCAGCTGGTTGACCAGGTGGGCGCTGCGGCTGGCGCTCTCATGCACGCGCTGCAGGCGCTCCTGCAGCGCGGGCTCGCCGGGCAGCTCGGCGGCCTCCTTCAGGGCCAGCTCGGTCTGACTCTTGAGGCCGGCCAGGGGCGTGCGCAGCTGATGAGCGGCATCGCTGATGAAACGGCGCTGAGCCTGCACATTGCTCTGCACGGCCTCCAGCAGTTCGTTGATCGCGTGGGCCAGGGTGCGCAGCTCCTGCGGTGCCACGTGCAGCTCGATGGGGCGCAGGTCATTGGGCTTGCGGCCCTCGACCAGGCTGCGCAGCCGCGCGATCGGTGCCAGGCCAGCCCGGATCCCCGCGGCCACGATCATGGTCATCAGCACCATCAGCAGGGACAGGGGCAGGACCATGTCGGTCAGCAGGCGGCGGGCCAGCTCCTCCCGGTTGGCGCTGGAGCGTGCGACCTGGACCAGCATGGTGCGGCCCTTGTCTTCGCCGTCGACATCGCCGTAGTGCAGGTACAGGGCGGCCACGCGCAGCCGGTCCGTGCTGCCGGACTGCGGGTTGGCGACCTGGCTGTCGTAATAGTAGGGCTCGCCCAGGCGCGGATGCTCGGGCACCGACTGCGGCAGGGGCAGCTGGCGGTTGCCCAGGATGAACTCGCCGGGGGGCGAGCTGACGGTGTAGAGCAGCTTGTCGGCCGGATCGGCCTCCAGCACGTCCTGGGCGGCCCGGGGGAAGTCGATCAGCAGGCCGGTGCCCATGGGCTTGACCTGGCGGGCCAGGGCGCGGCTGGCCTGGGACAGGCTGGCGTCCACTGCCTGATTGGCATAGCGCTCGGCCAGCTTGAAGGTGAAGAGGGCGCCGCCCAGCCACAGCACCAGCTGGGGCAGCAGCAGCCACAGCAGCAGCTGACGCCGCAGGGAGGTGCCGGCGCCGAACCAGCGCAGGACGCGGTGCAGCATGCTCGGGCCTGCGTGGACCTAGGCGCCGGAGGAGGCTTCGGCCTCCAGCAGATAGCCCAGGCCGCGCACCGTGCGGATGGCCACGCCCGCGCCCTCCAGCTTGCGGCGCAGGCGGTGGATGTAGACCTCCACCGCGTTGGTGGCGCTCCCTTGGGGGTCGTTGCCGCCGCCATCGGCCGAGGCCCAGGTCTGGTTGATCTGCTCCTTGGTGACGACGCGGTCGCGGTTCGCCATCAGCAGGTCCAGCAGCATCCATTCGCGCGGGCTGAGGTCGATGGGCTCGCCATGGATCAGGGCGCGGCGGGCTTCCTGGTCCAGGCTCAGGCCGGCCACCTCGGCGCGCTGGGGCTGGGCCCCCGCGCGGCTGCGGCGCAGCAGGGCGCGCAGGCGGGCTTCCAGCTCGGGGAAGTCGAAGGGCTTGGTGAGGTAGTCGTCCGCGCCGGCGTTGAGGCCGGCCACGCGGTCCTCCAGGCTGTCCAGGGCGGTGAGGATCAGCACGGGCAGGGCGGGCTTGGCCACGCGCACATGCTTGAGCACGGTAAGGCCGTCCACCATGGGCAGGCCCAGGTCCAGCACGGCCACGTCAAAGGGCTGCTTGACCAGCAGGTACTCGGCCACCGCGCCGTTGGGGGCGTGCTCCACGGCGAAGCCGCTGCGGCGCATCTGGGCGCACAGGGCGTCAGCGAGCAGAGGGTCGTCTTCAGCGAGCAGCAGGTTCATGAATGGCAGCTTAACAGCCGTTCAGGCGAGAGGCGACAGGAGTTTCCTGCAGTTTCGGGAGGGCAGGGCGGATCCAGCGGTGGCTTCGCAAGCTACCAGGGCTCGTAGCTGTGCCGCGCAGGGCGCTGGACCAAGATCCCGCGAGGCCCACGCCCCGCAGGCGGGCGCCGGGTCGCTCAACCTCTGGAGGAACTGAACATGAAACCCACAGCCATCGCGCTCATCGGATCGGCACTTCTTCTTTCGGCGGGACTCGCGTCCGCAGCGCCGCTGAAGTCCACCGCGATCCCCATCCCCATCGAAGAGGAGTTCGTCGTCGCGCAGCAGCTGCACGTCGATTCCAGTCTGGACGCCATCGTCACCCAGCTCCTGGGCGCGGGGCTTGTCGACTTCGGGGCGAAGCTTCATTACGAAGGCCGCTACCGGGTTGCCGAAACGTCGCCGGGCATCTTCTCCGGCAGCTACGGTGGCATCCTGTCCGGCACCTATCTCGGCGAGAACTGGTCCGTCGAGTACGGGGCGGCCATGGAGACCGATGCCGCGCTGAACAAGGTATGGAACCTGGACAGCAAGGGGACCTGGAAGAAGGGGCCGTACGCCGGCAAGAACTTCAAGGACAAGGGCAAGATCATCGAGAAGACCGACCATACGGCCGATCTGGAAATCGAGATCGAGACCGACGGTGTCACGCCGAAGATCAAGACCTCGGCGGCTGGCCTCAAGAAGGACAAGGGCGGCGGCAAGCTGAAGGTGTCCGGCGATCTCGGGGTCGTCGACGACGCCGGCAGGACGCACAAGGAGAAGGTGGCCATCGAGCTGGACCAGGCCACCAAGACCTTCACTTCCCGGGTCACCAGCAGCTTCGCGGGCTTCGGCTTCGTGGTCCTGGAGAACGAAGGCTCGTACACCGCTTCGGATTGCCTGGCGGACTGCCCCGTGGGGGAGACCTCCTTCGACATCACGGTCACCCAGGTGCCCGAACCGGCCACGCCCCTGCTTTTCGCCGCGGGATTTGGCGGCTTCCTGGTGTCGCGCCGGCGCAAGTCAGCCTGAGCGGGCATCCGCGGACGCAGCGGCAGCTCCTGGCCTTGTCAGCTGGCGCGGGTCGCAGGAGCTCCTGCGGCTGAACCGGGCCCGATGGTGAAGCCGGGCCTGGCCGGCGGGAGGGCGGTGTCCGAGGCAGGGCGTGTGAGACAGGACGTGCGAGGGGCTCGCCTCGCACGCCCCCTGGGCTTCAGCACTCGACGATGTTCACCGCCAGGCCGCCGCGGGCCGTTTCCTTGTACTTGGTCATCATGTCCGCGCCGGTGTCGCGCATGGTCTTGATGACCTTGTCCAGGCTCACGAAGTGCGTGCCGTCGCCACGCAGGGCCATGCGGGCCGCATTGATGGCCTTGACCGAGGCGATGGCATTGCGCTCGATGCAGGGGATCTGCACCAGCCCGCCCACCGGGTCGCAGGTGAGGCCCAGATGGTGCTCCATGCCGATCTCGGCGGCGTTCTCCACCTGTTCGGGCGTGCCGCCCATCACCTGGCACAAGGCGCCGGCGGCCATGGAGCAGGCCACGCCCACCTCGCCCTGGCAGCCGACCTCGGCGCCCGAGATGGACGCGTTTTCCTTGTAGAGGATGCCGATGGCAGCGGCGGTGAGCAGGAAGTCCACCACGCCGTCTTCATTGGCGCCGTGCACGAAGCGGCTGTAGTAGTGCAGCACGGCGGGCACGATGCCGGCCGCGCCGTTGGTCGGCGCCGTCACCACGCGGCCGCCGGCGGCGTTCTCCTCGTTGACGGCCAGGGCATAGAGGTTGACCCAGTCCATCACCTGCAGCGGGTCGCGCAGGGCGGCCTCGGGGTTGGCCGTGAGGTCGCGGTAGAGCTGCGAGGCGCGGCGCTTGACCTTGAAGCCGCCCGGCAGGATGCCCTCGGTGCGCAGGCCGCGGCTGACGCAGTCCTGCATCACCTGCCAGATGCGCAGCAGGCCGTCCCGCGTGTCCGCGTCGCTGCGCCAGTGGCGTTCATTGCGGCGCATCACCTCGGCGATGCTGATGCCGTGGGTCTTGGTCAGCTCCAGCAGCTCGTCACCCGTCTTGAAGGGGTAGGGCAGCACGGTGGCGTCGGGTGCGATCACCTTCTGCTTGCTGCCGTCGGATGCCACCTCCTCGCTGACGACGAAGCCGCCGCCCACCGAGTAGTAGGTCTTCTCGGATAGCAGCGCGCCTTCCGCGTCGAAGGCGCTGAAGCGCATGCCGTTGGCGTGGAAGGGCAGGCTCTGGCGGCGGAAGAAGACCAGGTCCTTGACCTCGTTGAAGTCCACCCAGTGCTCGCCCAGCAGCTGCAGGCGGCTGCCTTGACGGATCTCGTCCAGGTACTGAGGCACGCGCTCGACGTCCACGGTGTCGGGCTCATGGCCGGCCAGGCCCAGCAGCACGGCGGTATCGCTGCCGTGGCCCTTGCCGGTAGCCCCCAGGGAGCCGTAGAGCTGGGACAGCACACGCGCAGTGCGCGGCAGCAGGCCCTCGCTGCGCAGGCGCGAAGCGAACAGGCGGGCGGCGCGCATCGGGCCCACCGTGTGGGAGCTGGAGGGGCCGATGCCAATCTTGAACAGGTCGAAAACGGAAACGGCCATGGTGCTCTCTCAGGTGTCGGCAGTCTCGGCGAGGCTGCTCAGGCAGATGGTGTAGAGCCCGCCGCGCGCGGGCAGCGGGCTCAGCTTGGGGGTGATGGGGCGGACGTTGCCGAGCTTCCAGGCAAACATGCCCGGCGTGCCCGGCCAAGGGTCCACCGACAGTACATCGACCAGGGCGACCCCGGCCGCCTCAGGGTCTAGCTGGTCGTCCGAGGCCACCTGGCGGCGGCTCTCGATGATCAGCAGGTCGCGCAGGGGCACCTGCGGCGGGCACCAGGAGCGCAGCTCCAGGCGGTGCCGCCCCTGGGCAATCAGCTTGCCCGCCGGGCTCAGCACGGCAAGAGCAGTGAAGCTTTGGTCCAACTGCGAATCACTCGGGCTGTCCATGCTGTGGGCTCCTGCCGTGGGCTGCGGGCGCTGGCCTTATGCCTGTTCGAACTCGCTCATCGGGATGCAGGAGCAGAACAGGTTGCGGTCACCGTAGACGTTGTCCACGCGACCCACCGGCGACCAGTACTTCTGGCGGCGCAGGGTGGCCACCGGGTAGGCGGCTTCCTCGCGGGTGTAGCCATGGTTCCACTCGGTGGCCAGCAGCACCTCGGCGGTGTGCGGGGCGTTCACGAGCGGGTTGTCCTCGCGGGCCCACTGGCCGGCCTCGACCTTGGCGATCTCGGCGCGGATGGCCAGCATGGCGTCGCAGAAGCGGTCCAGCTCGGCCTTGGACTCCGACTCGGTCGGCTCCACCATCAGCGTGCCGGCCACCGGGAAGGACAGCGTGGGGGCGTGGAAGCCGTAGTCGATCAGGCGCTTGGCCACGTCTTCGGCGGACACGCCGGAGCTGTCCTTCAGAGGGCGCAGGTCCAGGATGCACTCGTGGGCCACGCCACCGCCCTTCACGCCGGCGATGTTGCCGCTGAAGTGGATGTCATAGGCATCCGACAGACGGGCGGCCACGTAGTTGGCGGACAGGATGGCGATCTCGGTGGCGGCCTGCAGGCCGTCGGCGGCCATCATGCGGACGTACATCCAGCTGATGGGCAGCACGGCGGCGTTGCCCAGCGGGGCGGCCGAGACGGCACCCACATTGCTGGCCACGCCCACGCCGGCGCTGCGGTGCGCGGGCAGGAAGGGCACGAGGTCGGCGACCACGCAGACCGGGCCGACGCCCGGGCCGCCACCGCCGTGAGGAATGCAGAAGGTCTTGTGCAGGTTCAGGTGGGACACGTCACCGCCGAACTCGCCAGGAGCCGCCACGCCGACCAGGGCGTTCATGTTGGCGCCGTCCACATAGACGCGGCCGCCATGGCTCTTCACGAGCTGGCAGATCTCCTTGACCTGGGTGTCGAAGACGCCGTAGGTCGAGGGGTAGGTGATCATGATGGCGGCCAGGTTGGCACTGTGCTGCTCGCACTTGGCCTTCAGGTCGGCCAGGTCGATATTGCCTTCCTTGTCGCACTTGGTGACCACCACCTGCATGCCCACCATCTGGGCCGAGGCGGGGTTGGTGCCGTGCGCGGACTCGGGGATCAGGCAGATCTTGCGATGGCCTTCGCCGCGCGACTCGTGCCACGCTTTGATGGCCAGCAGGCCGGCGTACTCGCCCTGCGAGCCGGCATTGGGCTGCAGGCTGATGCCGGAGTAGCCGGTGGCTTGGCACAGCCAGGCGGTCAGCTGCTCGTTCAGCAGCTCGTAGCCCGCCAGCTGCTCGCGCGGGGCGAAGGGGTGGATCTGGGCGAACTCGGGCCAGGTGATGGGGATCATCTCGCTGGTCGCGTTCAGCTTCATGGTGCAGGAACCCAGCGGGATCATGCTGCGGTCCAGGGCCAGGTCCTTGTCGGACAGGGCGCGGATGTAGCGCAGCATCTCGGTTTCGCTGTGGTGGGTGTTGAACACCGGGTGGTCGAGGTAGCTGCTGGTGCGCACCAGCTCGGCCGGGATCATGGCGGCCACGCCCTTCTCGAAGGCGGCGAAGCCGGGCAGGCTCTTGCCGTCGGCGAAGACGGCCAGCACGGCGCCGAGGTCTTCACGCGTGGTGGTCTCGTCCAGCGACAGGCTCAGGGACTGAGCCGAGGCGCGGCGGAAGTTCATGCCGGCCTTGACGCCCGCGGCCAGCAGGGCCTCGGTCTTGGTGCCGGTCTGCACGTGCAGGGTGTCAAAGGCGGCGGCATTGGCGATGCCGAAGCCCAGACCCTTCAGGCCTTCGGCCAGGATGGCGGTGTAGGCCGCCACGCGCTGGGCGATGCGCTTCAGGCCTTGCGGGCCGTGGTAGACGGCGTACATGCTGGCCACGACGGCCGGCAGCACCTGGGCGGTACAGATGTTGGAGGTGGCCTTCTCGCGGCGGATGTGCTGCTCGCGGGTCTGCAGGGCCAGGCGGTAGGCCTTGTTGCCTTGCGCATCCACCGAGACACCGACCAGGCGGCCCGGCAGGTTGCGCTTGAACTCGTCCTTGCAGGCCATGTAGGCGGCGTGCGGGCCGCCATTGCCCATGGGCATGCCGAAGCGCTGGGTCGTGCCCACGGCGATGTCGGCGCCTTGCTCGCCAGGGGCCTTCAGCAGGGTCAGGGACAGCAGGTCGGCGGCGGCGATCAGCAGGCCGTTCTGGGCATGCACGGCGTCGGCGATGGGCTGCAGGCTGCGCACGTCACCGTTGACGCCGGGGTACTGCACCAGGGCGGCGAAGCACTCGGTCTTGCCGGCCTCGGCGGCGGGGCCCACGACCACGGTGATGCCGATGGGCTCGGCGCGGGTGCGCACCACTTCCAGCGTCTGCGGCAGCACGTCGTCGGCCACGAAGAAGGTCTGGCTCTTGCTCTTGCCCACGCGGGCGGCCAGGGTCATGGCCTCGGCGGCGGCGGTGGCTTCGTCCAGCATGGAGGCGTTGGCGATGGCCATGCCGGTGAGGTCGGTCACCATGGTCTGGAAGTTGACCAGGGCTTCCATGCGGCCTTGCGAGATCTCGGCCTGGTAGGGCGTGTAGGCGGTGTACCAGGCGGGGTTCTCGAGGATGTTGCGCAGGATGACGCCCGGGGTCAGGGTCCCGTAGTAGCCCTGGCCGATGTAGCTCTTGAGCACCTGGTTCTTGCTGGCGACGGCCTTCAGCTCGGCCAGCGCGGCGGCCTCGGTGGCGGCGGGCGGCAGCTGCATGCCGGCCGTGCGCTTGATGCTGGCGGGCACGATGGCCTCGATCAGGGCGCGGCGCGAGGCCTGGCCGATCACGGACAGCATGGCGGCTTCATCGGCGGCATCGGGGCCGATGTGGCGGGCGTGGAATTCGGCGGCGTTCTCGAGTTCGCGCAGGGGCTTCAGGGCAGACATCAACATGGCAAATCCTTCATCGGTGACCGCGGCGGGCTCATGGCCGGCGGCGGCAGTCCGGGGCAGGGCGGCGGCAGGCAGGGGCCGCCCGGCAGATACGGAAACGGGCACGGACAGGACTGTCGGTGCCCGTTGTTCACCTCACGGCGATCAGCTGTTCTTGACCAGCTCGTCGTAGGCGGTGGCGTCCATCAGGGCGTCCAGCTCGGCCGGCTTGGACAGCTTGACCTTGAAGAACCAGCCCGAGGCCAGCGGGTCGCTGTTGGCCAGGGAAGGGTCGGCGCGCAGGGCTTCGTTGACCTCGGTGATCTCGCCGCTGACGGGCATGTAGACGTCGGCGGCGGCCTTGACGGACTCGACCACGCCGGCGACTTCCTTCTCGGCGAAGCTCTTGCCGACGTCGGGCAGGTCCACGAACACCACGTCGCCCAGCGCGTCTTGCGCATGGACGGTGATGCCCACGGTGGCGGTGCCGTCAGCGTTGATCTGGATCCACTCGTGGTCGGCGGTGTACTTGATGCTCATGGTGTGCTCCGAATGTCGGGAGAAAAGACCAGGGAAAACTGGACGGGAGAAACTGGACGTAGATAGCCGGCGAGGGGCCAGTATCGGCCCCCCGGAAGCGGATGTCAGCCGCGGAAATAGCGGTGCGGCGCGAAGGGGGTGGCGGCCACGGTCATGGCGACGCGCTTGTCACGCACGAGGGCGAAGACTTCCGTGCCTTGCGGGGCGTAGGCCGTCTGCACATAGCCCAGGGCCACCGGCTGGTTGACCGTGGGGCCAAGGGAGCCGCTGGTCACGACGCCGATCTCGGTGCCGTCTGCGTTCACCAGCTTGGCGCCTTCGCGCACGGGCATGCGCTCGGCGGAGATCAGGCCCACGCGCTTGCGCTGCACGCCGTTGGCGAGCTGCTCGTTGACGATGTCGGCACCAGGATAGCCGCCGGCGCGGGCGCCACCGGCGCGGCGCACCTTCTGGATGGCCCAGGTCAGGGCGCCTTCCACGGGGGTGGTGGTGGTGTCGATGTCATGGCCGTACAGGCACAGGCCGGCTTCCAGGCGCAGGGTGTCGCGGGCGCCGAGGCCGATGGGCATCACTTCGGGCTGGGCCAGCAGCTTGCGGGCCAGCTCGACGGCCTGGTCGTTGTGCACCGAGATCTCGAAGCCGTCCTCGCCGGTGTAGCCCGAGCGGGTCAGGAAGGTCTCGATGCCGTCCAGATTGAAGAAGCCGCCGGTCATGAAGGTCAGCTTGGCGACTTCGGGGTTCAGGCGGGCCAGGGCCGTCACGGCCTGCGGGCCTTGCAGCGCCAGCAGGGCGCGCTCGGGGGTGGGGATCACCTCGCAGCGGCTGCCGATCTTGGCCTGCAGATGGGCCGTGTCCTGCTCCTTGCAGGCGGCGTTCACCACCACGAAGATGTCGTCGGGGCGGCGGCAGACCATCAGG
Organism: Pelomonas sp. BJYL3; assembly: GCF_027257975.1. Taxonomy (GTDB): domain Bacteria; phylum Pseudomonadota; class Gammaproteobacteria; order Burkholderiales; family Burkholderiaceae_C; genus Roseateles_B; species Roseateles_B flavus. The sequence goes on along the minus strand of NZ_JANZKX010000006.1, from coordinate 114,073 downwards.
TCGTCGAGGATGCCGCCCTGCTCGTTCGTGAAGAGGGCGTAGCGCTGCTTGTAGACGGGCAGGTCGATGATGTCCACCGGCACGATGGACTCCAGGGCGGCGCCGGCGTCAGCGCCCACCAGACGCAGCTGGCCCATGTGCGAGACGTCGAAGAGGCCGGCGGCCGTGCGCGTGTGCTTGTGCTCGGCCAGGATGCCGGCCTTGTACTGCACGGGCATGTCGTAGCCGCCGAAGGGCACCATCTTGGCACCGAGTTCGACGTGCAGGGCGTGCAGGGGGGTCTTCTTGAGATCGGCGGCGGGGGCGGACATGGGCAAATTCCTTCGAGGGCATTCTGGAACCCCACCCCGGCCGTTGATCCGGGGATGGGGAGCTGCCCTCGCTGTCCGCTTTACCTGAGAGATTGGCCACCGGCGTATCGCCAGCAGCTTGCCCCTTCGGTGGACGGGCTCGAGACCCGTCTCTCTCCAGTGAGGAACGTTCCGATCGGAACGTTTTGTCAGTCCTTTTGCCTGAGCGTTCGAAGCGTGGGATCACCAATGCCTCTGCGCCTTCGGCGGCTCCCGCTAGAGAGCTCTCTCCTGACCGGGCGCATTGTAGCCATGGAATCACCCCCATCGGCAAGAGATTAAGGGGCTGCTAAGGCAGGGGGCTTTCTTGCGTGGAGAATTCTCCTTTTCCCTCTCCACGCCCCGTGCCGCGCCATGAGACTGCTGCTGGTCGAAGACGACCTGATGATCGGTGAGCCCCTGCTGGACCTGCTGCGGGCGGAAGGCTATGCGGTCGACTGGGTCCGCGACGGCGAGATGGCCGACACCGCGCTGCTGAGCCAGAACTACGACCTGCTGATCCTCGACCTGGGCCTGCCCAAGGCCGACGGCATGACGGTGCTCAAGCAGCTGCGCGGCCGCAAGCAGAGCCTGCCGGTGCTGATCGCCACGGCGCGCGATGCCCTGGAGCAGCGCATTGCCGGCCTGGACGCCGGGGCGGACGACTACGTGCTCAAGCCCTACGAGTTCCACGAGCTGCTGGCCCGCATCCGCGCCTTGCTGCGCCGGGCCCAGGGCCGTGCCGAGCCGGTCTACGAGCACAAGGGCGTCGCCATCAACCCCGCCACCCGCGAGGTGAGCAAGGACGGCCGCGAGGTCGTGCTCTCTGCGCGTGAGTGGGCGGTGCTGGAGCCGCTGCTGGCCCGGCCGGGGATGGTGCTGTCGCGCCAGCAGCTGGAGGAGAAGCTCTACGGCTGGAAGGACGAGATCTCCAGCAATGCGGTCGAGGTCTACATCCACGGCCTGCGCAAGAAGCTGGGCGCCGAGCTGATCCAGAACGTGCGCGGCGTGGGCTACCGCGTCCCCAAGGAATGAAGAGCCTCGAGTGGCTGGCGGGACTGCGGCGCGGGTTGATGCCGCGCTCGCTGCGCCAGCGCTTGATGATGTTCCTGCTGGCCGCCGTCTCGCTGGCGGCCTTCCTGCAGGCCTACAGCGCCTACCGCACGGCCCTGGCCGAGGCCGACCAGCTCTTCGACTACCAGATGCAGCAGATGGCCTTCTCCCTGCGCGGCAGCGTGGCGGGGCCGGGCAGCGGCACCATCTCGCTGCCGCTGGGCGAGCAGCAGAGCTTCGACTTCCATGTGCAGGTCTGGAGCCTGGACGGCGCCTCCATGTTCCGCTCACCCGGACCCTGGCTGCTGCCGCAGCGCGCGGTGCTGGGCTTCTCCGACGTCAGCGACCGTGGGCGCACCTTCCGCGTCTTCTCGGTGCAGACGCCGCTGCAGGTGATCCAGGTCGCCCAGGACCTCTCCGTGCGCCAGCGCATGGCCTCGCAGCTGGCCTGGCGCACGGCCATGCCCACGCTGCTGATGCTGCCGCTGCTGGGTCTGGTCGTATGGCTGGTCATCAGCCGTTCCCTGGACCCGGTGGAGCGCGTGCGCGCCCAGCTGGCGGACCGCTCGCCAGGCGATCTGGCGCCGGTTCCCGCGGGCGATCTGCCCAGCGAGCTGCGGCCCATGGTGCAGGAGTTCAACGCCCTGCTGGGCCGCGTGCGCAGGGCCTTCGAGGACCAGCAGCACTTCGTGGCCGACGCGGCCCATGAGCTGCGCACGCCGCTGGCCGCGCTGAAGCTGCAGCTGCAGGCGCTGCAGCAGGGCAACGCCATGAGCAGCACGGCGGGCGAGCCCGGCCTGCGGCGGCTGGAACAGGGCATCGAGCGGGCCTCGCACCTGATCGAGCAGCTGCTGTCCCTGGCCCGCCAGGAAGGCGCGGCCGCGCAGCGGGCGCTGGAGCCGGTGGCCCTGGATGCGCTCTGCCGCCAGGCCGTGGCCGATGCCAGCGAGCTGGGCAGCCTGCGCGGCGTGGACGTGGGCCTGCAGGACTGCGATGCCGCCTGGGTCCTGGGCCAGCCCGAAGGCCTGCGCGTGCTGCTGCGCAACCTGCTGGACAACGCCATCAAGTACAGCCCCGCGGGCGGCCAGGTGGACCTCAGCCTGCATGCCACGCCGGGAGAGGGTCAGGTCTTGCTGCTGGTGGAGGACAGCGGGCCGGGCATCCCCGCCGGCGAGCGCCAGCGCGTCTTCGACCGCTTCTATCGCAGCAGTGCTTCGGCCTCGCAGGCGCCAGGCAGCGGCCTGGGCCTGGCCATCGTCAAGGCCATTGCCGAGCGCCATGGCGCCCAGCTGCGCCTGAGCCAGTCCAGTCGCCTGGGCGGCCTGCAGGTGGAGCTGCGCCTCCCGGCCTGCGAGCCGGGCGATGCGTCCTCAGACCGGGCTCAGCTTCGTTAAGCGGTTTCTAAGCGAGGCGTTCGAAAGTGCTGACCATCGCGACCGTCCAGGTCGCCGCAGCCAAAAGGAGAACGCCATGACTGACCACCGCCTCACCCGCATGATCCCGGCCCGCCGCCTGGTCTGGGCCCTCGTCGCCGCTGGCGTGCTTGGTGCCGCCGGAGGTGCCGGTGCCATGCATGTCAGCAACACCCTCAAGACCAGCAACAGCGCGCCGGTGACGGCGCCTGCCGAGCCTGTTGCCACCACCAGCCCCGTGCTGGCCAGCGCCGCGCCTGCCGCCGTGAGCACGGCCGCACCAGCGCCCATGGCGGCGGCCGCCTTGCCGGACTTCGCCACCATCGCCGCCCGCCAGGGCCCCGCCGTCGTCAACATCAGCGTCACGGGCACCGTGAAGACGCAGGCGCAGCGCCGTGGCGCCATGCCCGAGCTGGACCCCGACGATCCCTTCTACGAATTCTTCCGCCGCTTCCAGCCCCAGATCCCGCGCGGCGGCGAGATGCCCACCCGCGGCCAGGGCTCGGGCTTCATCGTGTCCGAGGACGGCACCATCCTGACCAATGCCCACGTGGTGCGCGATGCCTCCGAGGTGACCGTCAAGCTGACCGACCGGCGCGAGTTCAAGGCCAAGGTGCTGGGCTCCGATCCCAAGACCGATGTGGCCGTGCTCAAGATCGAGGCCAAGGGCCTGCCTACCGTGACCCTGGGCAGCACGCGGGACCTGCGCGTGGGTGAATGGGTGCTGGCCATCGGCTCGCCCTTCGGCTTCGAGAACAGCGTCTCGGCCGGCGTGGTGAGCGCCAAGGGCCGCGCGCTGCCGCAGGAGAGCTTCGTTCCCTTCCTGCAGACCGACGTCGCCATCAACCCGGGCAACTCCGGCGGCCCGCTGTTCAATGCGCGCGGCGAGGTGGTGGGCATCAACTCGCAGATCTACAGCCAGAGCGGCGGCTACCAGGGCCTGTCCTTCGCGATTCCCGTCGAGGTGGCTCAGCGCGTGCGCCAGCAGATCGAGAAGGGCGGCAAGGTGCAGCACGCACGCCTGGGCATCACCATCCAGGACGTCAACCAGGGCTTCGCCGATTCCTTCAAGCTGGCCAAGCCCGAGGGCGCGCTGGTGGCCAATATCGAGGAAGGCAGCGCGGGCGCGAAGGCCGGGCTGAAGTCGGGGGACGTGATCCTGAAGTTCAACGGCCAGCCCATCGTGGCCAGCAGCGACCTCCCGGCCCTGGTCGGCCAGGCCATGCCCGGCGAGACCGCCACGCTGGAAGTCTGGCGTCACGGCAAGCTCGAGACGCTCAAGGCCAAGCTGGGTGATGACGGCGAGAAGAAGAGCCGCACGGCCCGGTCCGACGACGAAAGTTCGCCGCAGCAAGGCAAGCTGGGACTGGCCCTGCGCCCGCTGGAGCCCCAGGAGCGCCGTGACAGCGGCGTGAAGGAAGGCCTGGTGATCGACGAGGTCAGCGGCCCCTCGGCCCAGGCCGGCGTGCGCCCGGGCGACGTGCTGCTGGCCATCAACGGCACGCCGGTGAGCTCGGTCGAGCAGGTGCGCAGCGTGGTGGCGGGCGCCGAGAAGTCCGTGGCCCTGCTGGTGCAGCGCGGCAAGGACCGGATCTTCGTGCCGGTGAAGCTGGGCTGACTGGCCTGAAGCGGCCATGAAGAAGGGCGCCCCGAGGGGCGCCCTTTGTTGTTCCCGCCGGGATCGGGCCGCGGGCCGGGGACTCAGGATCCCCCGCGGGCCTCAATGCCCGTGATGCCCATGCCCCTCGCTCAGCGCATCGGCATCCAGCGGCGTGCCCGCCGCGTCACCCTCGAAGAAGAAGGGCTTGCGAGCCTTCTGGCGCGGGGCGACCTCGTTCATGCTGGGCACGGCGTAGAGGCGGCCGCCCACCATCACCTGGCTGATGCGGTCGCTCTGGCGGATGTCCTTGAGCACGTCGCCGTCGATGACCACCAGGTCGGCCAGCTTGCCTTGCTCCAGGGAGCCGATGTCCTTGTCCAGGCCGAGGTAGCGGGCCGGGTTCAAAGTCGCGCTGCGGATGGCCTCCAGCGAGCTCATGCCGCCCAGGCCGAACATCCACATCTCCCAGTGCGCGCCCAGGCCCTCGCGCTGGCCGTGGGCGCCGATGTTGGTGCGGGTGCCGGCGCGCTCCAGCTCGGTGGCGGTCTTCGCGACCTGGATCACGTTGAAGTCCTCCTCGGGCGCGGTCTCGCGGCGCACGCTGCGGGGCTCCAGCACCGAGCGCGGCACGAACTTCGACAGGATGGGGTGCTTCCAGACGTCCGTGCGGGCGTACCAGTAATGCTCGCCGTCCAGGCCGCCATAGGCGACGTTGAGCGTGGGCGTGTAGCCCACGGCGGTCTGCGGCCACAGCTGCTTCACGTCCTCGTAGACTTTGGCCACGGGCAGGGCGTGCTCCACGCCGGTGTGGCCGTCCACCACCATGCTCATGTTCGTCTGGAACAGCGAGCCGCCCTCGGGCACCACCATCATGCCGGTCTCGCGTGCGGCGGCCAGCACCTGCTGGCGCTGTTCGCGGCGGGGCTGGTTGTAGCTCTTGACGCTGATGGCGCCCGCGGCCTTCATGCGCTTGAGGTGGGTGAGGGCGTCCTCGTAGCTGTTGATCAGGGCGCTGACATCGGCCATGGCGCCGTAGAGGATGGTGCCGGTCGAGTAGATGCGCGGGCCCACCACGCGGCCGGCACGCTGCATCTCGGACTGCGTGAAGATCTCGGCCGTGCTGTTGCTCGGGTCATGGATGGTGGTGAGGCCGAAGGCCAGCGAGGCGTAGTTGACCCAGCTCTGCTGCGGGATCAGGCGTGACTCCGCCATGCCGCCGTGCCAGTGGGCATCGATGAGGCCGGGGATCAGGGTCTTGCCGCTGACGTCCACACGGCGCGCGTCGGCCGGCACCGCGACGGCGGAGGCCGCGCCCACGGCCACGATGCGGTCGCCTTCGACCAGCAGGGTGCCGTTGTCGATGACCTCGTTGCCCTTCATGGTGACGATGCGGCCGCCGGTGAAGGCGATGCGGCCTTGCGGCTTGTCGGCCTTCGCCTTGAAGCCGATCGGCAGGCCCTGCTCGGCGGGCTTCCAGGCCTGGCCCTCGCCCTTGGCAAAGACCTGCTCCAGCGGCACGCTGAAGAGCTGGTCGGCCAGTGCGTAGTGCAGGGTCTTGCTGTCACCCGACCACTGCAGGTACTCGCCCGCGTTGATGTCCAGCTGCTTGACCGGCACGGCGTCCATCTTGGGCGCCAGCGAGAGCGTCTTGCCCGTGGCCGGCAGCGGCACCACATAGGCATGGAAGCGCTCGACGAAGCCCAGCCAGCGGCCGTCCGGCGAGAGGCTGAACTCGCTGGCGAACTCGCTCTTGGCAACCTCCAGCTCGCTGCGGTCCTTGAGGTTCAGGCGCACCAGCTTGTGCACGCTGTCGACCTCGCTGGTCTGGGCGCTGCGGGTGAAGTAGACGGCCTCGCTGTCCCGGCCCCACTGCGGCGCCGTACCGTCCTTGCTGATCCGCAGGGGCTCGCCCTGGCCGTCGGCGCGGGCGATGAAGAGGCCCGTCTCCAGGCCGTGCACCGGCGAGGTCAGGTAGCCGCCCCTGGACTTCTGGTAGACCACCCACTTGCCGTCCGGCGAAAGGCGCGGCGAGAGGTACTTGCCCGGCGCCTGCGTGAGGCGGGTTTCGCGGCCCGTGGCCAGGTCCAGCTTCCAGACGCTGCCAAGCGCCGCATCGTCCCAGCGCACATAGACCAGCTCGCGGCCGTCGCGGGAGAAGCTGGGGTAGTAGGCGAAGCCGCCTTCGTCCTTGCCCAGGGCGCGCGCAGCAGCCTGGCCGGTGCTGCCCTTCAGATCCTTGATGTAGAGGCGGCCCAGGGCCGAATACACGACCTGTCCGCCGTCAGGCGAGACCGTCACCCAGCGCAGCTGCTTCACGTCGAACTCGGCCGGCGCCACCTCGTGCGCGAAGCGCAGGGCGGGGCGGATCTCCCGCGTGTCCTTGACATGGAAGGGGATCTCGGCGGCGCTGCCCTTGAACGGGTCGACGCGCCACAGCTTGCCCTGGGCCCACACCACGATGGCCTTGGCATCGGGCGTCCATGCGAAGGCCGGGTAGACGCCGTGCACGGACCAGCTCTCCTGCAGGTCACGCTCCAGCTGCCCCCAGGCCGCGAACTCGCGGCCGCTGCGAAGGTCCTTGAGGAAGAGGGTGGACTGCGGACCCTCGGCGCCGCGCACCCGGCGCACGAAGGCCAGGTACTTGCCGTCCGGCGAGGGCGTGGGCCGCACCGCGCCGCCGGGGCCGGTCACGAAGGGCTCGGTCGTGCCGTCCTGCAGGTCCTGGCGGTAGATGCGGAAGATCTCGCCGTTGCCGTCCTTGTTGTACTGGAAGCTGCTGCCGGGCGTGCTGTCCTGCGAGTAGTACAGGAAGCGGCCGTCCGGGGAGATGGCCGGCTCGCCGCGGTCCTTCTGCCAGTTGGGCTTCTCGTTGAGCTGCACGCCCTTGCCACCGTCCAGGTGGTACATCCAGATCTCGCCGGAGCCCAGGGAGCGGGTGCCCGTGAAGTGCTTGCGGGCGAGCACGTACTGGCCGTTGGGATGCCAGACGGGGTTGTTCATCAAACGGTAATCTTCGCTGGTGAGCGCGCGGGCGCCGGTGCCGTCGGCGTTCATCACCCAGATGTTGTCGCCACCGCCGGCATCGGACATGTAAACGATCTTCTTGCCGTCGGGCGAGAAGCGGGCCTGCATGTCCCAGGCCAGGCCGCGGGTCAGGGGGCGGGCCTCGCCGCCGGCCAGGGGCAGGGTGTAGAGGTCACCCAGCAGGTCGAAGACCAGGGTCTGGCCGTCGGGGCTCACGTCCACGCTCATCCAGGTGCCGCTGCGCACGTCGATGGAGACGGTCTGCGCCTCGCCGGGCGGATGGTTGACGTCCCAGGCCGGCTTCTTGGCTGTAGCGGCCGTGGCGACCTTGGTGGAGTCGGGGGCGGCCGGGGATGCCGGCGTCTCGGCGGCCTGGGCCAGGCTGCTGCACAGCAGGGCGCTGGACAGGGCCAGCAGGGCAGGGGCAAAAGGGTGGGATGCGGGCTTTTTCATGGCGCGCGAGCATAGCCCCGGCCTCCGTGGCCGCCATTGGGGCCACCGCGAACGGCGGTTTTCGAGGGCTGAACGCCGGTCGGCGGCGCCCCTGGGGCGCCCCTCGCACAGGCGCTCGCGGGTTCAGACCGCCTCGTCCTGCGCCTCCAGCTCCCCCGTGGGCAGGCGCAGCAGGCCCGTGTGGAAGTCGTATTCGAAGACCTCGCCGTGCCGCGCCCAGGAGATGGCGGTGTTCAGCACGGCGTCCGCCTCGCCAGGGTCCAGCTGCTCGCTGAGCAGGCGCAGGAAGGGCTTCTCCGGCAGCTGGCCGCTGCTCTCCTGCTCCAGGGTGTGGCGGATGTGGGCGACCAGGGGGACGCGGTCCAGCAGCTGCTGCCCGAAGATCTCCTGGCGCAGGGCGTGGCCGCCGTCCACATAGCGCTGACCCAGGGCGCTGAGCTGCAGGTCGCCGCTTTCCAGCCAGGCCAGGCCCAGCAGGGCCAGGGCGTGGGCCACGGGCAGCATCTGGGCGTCGGTCAGCTCGGAGGCCTCGGCGAGCTGCGGCAGGTCGGCCCGGCCGGCGAAGGGGGGCGCCGCCAGCAGCTCCAGCAGGCCGTCCATGCGGGCCACATCGGCCTCGGGCAGGCGCTCGGTGAGGGGGGCGGGCTCGCTGGCCGCCTCGGCGCCGACGCGCACAGGCCGGCCGGCGCCGGCCGTCATCAGGGCATAGACCTCGTCGACGAGCGCGCGCACATCGGCGCTGTCCGGGTTGCGGGGGCGGGGCAGCTGGATGGACAGCTGGCAGCGGATGCGGCCGGGGTCGCTGGCGAAGACCAGCACGCGGTCCGCCATCAGCACGGCCTCCTCGATATTGTGCGAGACCACCAGCATGGCCTTGGTCGGCATGGTGCCGCCTTGCCAGAGTTCGAGGATGTCCTCGCGCAGGCGCTCGCCGGTCAGCACGTCCAGGGCGGAGAAGGCCTCGTCCATCAGCAGGACCTCGGGCTCCGTGACCAGGGCGCGGGCGATGCCCACGCGCTGGCGCATGCCGCCCGAGAGCTCGCGCGGCAGCGCGCCCTCGTAGCCGGCCAGGCCGATCAGCTCGATGGCCGCCTCGGCCCTGGCCGCGCGTTCGGCCTTGGCCAGGCCGCGCGCCTCGAGTCCCAGCTCGACGTTCTGCTGCACCGTCAGCCAGGGGAAGAGGGCGAAGGACTGGAAGACCATGCTGATGGCTCGCGCCGGCCCGTACAGCGGCTGGCCGCGGTAGCGCACCTCGCCGCGATCGGCCTCGATGAGCCCGGCCATGAGGCGCAGCAGGGTGCTCTTGCCCGATCCCGACTGGCCCAGCAGCGCGACGATCTCGCCCTCGCGCAGGCTGAAGTCCACGCCTTCCAGCACGGGGCGCACATGCCCGTCGGAGGAGCGGAAGGTCTTGCCCACGCCGTTCAGTTCGATGATGGCTTGTGCCATGAGAGTCCTCCGTGATCGTTCAGAAGTGCAGGCGCTCGCCGGCCAGTCGGTAGAGGCGGCGCCAGACAAAGTGGTTGAGCCCCATGACGAAGACGCACATGACGCCGATGCCCAGCGCGATGCGCGGGAAGTCCCCGCGGGCCGTCATCTCGGCGATGTAGCTGCCCAGGCCCTGGGCGCGCAGGGTGGTGTCGCCCCAGCTGACGTACTCGGCCACGATGCTGGCGTTCCAGGAGCCGCCGCTGGCGGTGATGGCGCCGGTGACGAAGCTGGGGAAGACCGCCGGCAGCAGGAAGCGCCGCCAGCGCAGCCAGCCCCTGAGCCCCAGGTTCTGCGCCGCAAAGCGCAGCTCGCCTGGAATGCTGGACGCTCCAGCGATCACGTTGAAGAGGATGTACCACTGCGTGCCGAAGATCATCAGCGGAGACAGCCACCAGTCCGGGTCCAGGTGCCAGTGCACGATGCCCAGCACCACCAGCGGGAACAGCAGATTCGCCGGAAAGGCCGCGAGGAACTGCGCCACCGCCTGCAGCCGCCCGGCCCAGCGCGGGTTCAGGCCGATCCACACGCCCAGCGGCACCCACACCAGGGCGGCCAGTGCGATCAGCACCAGCACGCGCGCCAGGGTGTAGCCGCCCAGCAGGAAGACATGGCCCACCTCGGCCCAGCCGACCTCGGCATGCACGAAGCGGAGCAAGCGCCACAGCGCGAGCAGTACGGCGGCCAGCAGCAGGGCGTCCCAGGCCCGGCGCGCGAGGGGGGACGGCGGCACCGGGCGGGCCCGCGCCGAGGTGCCATCGTGGCGACGGCGGAACAGCGTCAGGCTGCGCTGCAGCTGGCGCCCGGCCCAGCCCGCGACGGCCTGCACACCCTGCGTGCGTCGCAGCCAGCTGAGGAGCCAGGACTGGGGCGCCTGATCGGTGCTGTTCTCCTCGAAGCGGAACTTGTCGGCCCAGGCCACGAGCGGCCGGAAGAAGAGCTGGTCATAGAGCAGGATGCCCACCAGCATGGCGCCGATCGCCCAGCCGATGGCGGACAGGTCGCGCGCCTCGATGGCCAGGGCGATGTAGGAGCCCACCCCCGGCAGCTTGATGCTCTGGTCCGACACGGTGATGGCCTCCGAGGCCACCACGAAGAACCAGCCGCCGGACATGGACATCATCATGTTCCACAGCAGCCCCGGCATGGCGAAGGGCAGCTCCAGGCGCCAGAAGCGCTGCCAGCCGGAGAGCTGGAACACCCGGGCGGCCTCCTGCAGTTCCGACGGCACGTTGCGCAGGGACTGGTAGAGGCTGAAGGCCATGTTCCAGGCCTGGGACGTGAAGATGGCGAAGATGGCCGCGCACTCCACGCCCAGCAGATTGCCCGGGAACAGGGCGATGAAGCCCGTCACCGTGATCGAGAGAAAGCCCAGGATGGGAATGGACTGCAGGATGTCCAGCAGTGGCACCAGCACGCGTTCGGCCGCGCGGTACTTGGCCGCCAGCACCGCGAAGACGCCGCTGAAAACCAGGGCGGCGGCCAGGGCCATGAACATGCGCAGGGTCGTGCGCAACAGGTAGTAGGGCAGCTGGATGGGGTCCAGGCTCAGGGGCAGCACATCGCCCATCTCGAAGGGCCGGGCCATCTGTGCGGCGCCATAGCCCAGCAGGACGAGGGCGGCCAGCACCAGGGGCAGCATGGCCCAGTCCCAGCGGTTGATGCCGGCTTCGACGGCCGGGCGGGCAAAGAATTCGCGCGTGTTCTTGCTCATGGGCGAGCGCTCATGAAGGGCACGCTGCCTATCGGCCGCGGCTGGCGCCCCCGGCACACGGAGGCGCGAGGGGGCTCAGCCGGCCCACAGGAAGCGGGCGGACTTGGAGAATACGGGGCGAGGCGGTCCGCCGGAAGTGCGGGGTCTGTTCAGGCAGGTTCCGGGGGCAGCGGGGCGGCGGGGGCAGCGGCTGAAGCGCCGGGCCGCCGGTCAACGGGGCTCAGTGCGTCAGCGCTGCGAAGGCCGTTGCGGCACGCTTCGCGAAGGGGCGTTGAGGACTGGGACTGTCCACGTGGGACTCCGTTGTTGAGACGGGCGCGATTGTTGCATCGCACAAATTGCGCCGTCAACTGCGCGTGGGCCCCTCGGCCCGACTTCACGAAACTTCACCTGCGGCCACGGGGCTGCTTCGCATTTCTTGACCGGGCGGACATGCGCGGGCCCCGCGCCTGCGCTGCAATGACGCCGGAGCCCTCGCCGTGCCTGGCCCGTCCGATCAAGGACAATGCCCTGCACCGCCTTCACGCAGGCGCTTCACCCAGAGATCGACCATGACCCAAGTCTCCAAATTCCTGCCCCAGGGCCAGGGCCTGGCCGCCGTGCTGCTCAAGCGCGCCAGCCAGGTCAGCCTGGACGCCAGCCAGACCGCCACGTCCCGTTTCCAGGCCACGGACAGCCTGGGCCGCACGCTGACGGTGCAGCTGCCCGAAGGCACGCTGCTGCACGACGGCGACGTGCTCGTGGGCGAGGACGGCTCCCTGGTCCGCGTCCTCGCGCCGCATGCGCCGGCGCCGCACGTGCATGGTCGTGGCTGTGGTCACGACCACGGCCACGACCATGGGCATCACCATCACGACCATGGCCACGTGCACGGCCCGGGCTGCGGCCATGACCATGGCGCACAGGCCACGCAGCGCGGCAAGCCCGTCGGCGTGGCGGTGAAGGCCGAGGGCCATGTGCACGGCCCGGGCTGCGGCCACGAGCACCACGAAGGGCATGAAGGGCATGAAGGGCACGGCCATTCCCACAGGCACTGAGGCCCGGCGCAGGCCCGGGCGGCATCGAGGAGAACGCGCATGATCCTGTCGGCTTCCGGGCGTCGCATGGCGCTGCTCAGCGGCCTGATGGCCACCCTGCTGCTGGGCCCCGCGCCAGCGGTCGAGGCCCAGCAGGGCACGCTGCGGGAACGCATCCGTGAGCGCATCGCCGAACGCCGCGAGGGCCGCAAGGGAGATCCCGCCAGCGACGCCGCGCTGGCCAGCCCGGGCACCCACAAGGGCCGGCTCGAGGTGATGGGCAAGGAGCGGCTCTTCATGGTCCACGTGCCGCCGGGCTACCGCGCCGGCCAGCCCATGCCCCTGCTGCTGGCCTTCCATGGCGGGGGTGGCAGCATGGAGCTGCAGGCCGATGACAGCCGCTACGGCCTCATCAGCAAGTCCGACAGCGCCGGCTTCATCGCCGTGTTCCCCAACGGGCACAGCAGCATGCCAGGCCATCACCTGGCCACCTGGAACGCCGGCGGCTGCTGTGGTCCTGCGCGGGACAGCGGCAGCGAGGACGTCGCCTTCGTCCGCGCCCTGATCGAGCACCTCAAGCAGCAGCTGTCGGTGGACGCGCGGCGCATCTATGCCACCGGCATGTCCAATGGCGGCATGATGAGCCACCGCCTGGCCTGCGAGCTCAGCGAGCAGCTGGCCGGCATCGCCGCCGTGGCCGGCACCGATGCCACCAGCAGCTGCCAGCCGCGCCGGCCCATCCCCGTGTTGATGATCCATGCCCAGGATGATGACCACGTGCTCTACAACGGCGGCGCCGGCCCCGAAGCCTTCCGGGACAGCAGCAAGGTGATGGACTTCGTCTCCGTACCCGAGACCACGCAGCGCTGGGTCCAGCGCAACCATTGCAAGGCAACGCCCCAGAAGGTGCTGCAGAAGCCCGGCGCCTGGTGCGAGCGCTACAGCGGCTGCGACGAGGGCGTGCAGGTGCAACTGTGCACCACCGAGACCGGCGGCCACAGCTGGCCGGGTGGCGGTCGCAGCCGCCCTGGCAAGGGCCAGCCCTCGCAGACCCTGAACGCCAACGACACCCTCTGGGACTTCTTTCAGTCCCAGCCACGGCGCTGATCCCCGGCCGCAAGGCCAGGCGCCAAAGGAAAAACGCCCTGCATCGAGAGACGCAGGGCGCTTGCAAGGGTCAGGTCTTGCGGTCGGCGATGCGTCACCGACCGCAGGAGCCCCGAGGCCTTACTTCGGCAGGGTGTAGTTCAGCGTGAAGCTGCCGCTGCCGGCGTAGGAGTAGACCTCGATGTAGTAGTAGCCTGCCGTGCCGTTGTAGTTGATGGCTTCAGTGGAGGTGGAGCCTTCCGAACGCGCGACCACGGACCAGGAGCTGCCATTCCACTTGTACAGGTACAGGTCGAAGTCAGCGCTGGAGGGGCCGGTCAGGCTCATCTTGAAGGCGCCGCCACCGGAGCTGTAGTGGTAGCCCGGGCTGCCGCTGGGGTAGGTGGCCGAGCCGCCGCTGACCAGGCTGCCGGTCACCGTGGTGCCGCCAGTGCCGCCGCCATTGACGGTCAGCGTGGCGTTGCCGCTGGTGGTGCTGCCGTTGGCATTGGTGACGACCACGCTGAAGAGCGCACCGTTGTCAGCCGTGGTGGTGGCCGGCGTGGTGTAGCTGGCCGAAGTGGCACCGCTGATGGCGCTGCCATTCTTGCGCCACTGGTAGCTCATGGCGCTGCCGCTGGTGGCCGTGACCGAGAAGGTCGCGGGGCTGCCTGCGTTGACGGTCACGCTGGCCGGCTGGCTGGTGATCACCGGCAGGGTGGTGTCGCTGCTCTTGACGGTCAGGGTGGCGTTGGCGCTGGTCACGCTGCCCTTGGCATTGGTCACCACGACGCTGAAGAGCGCGCCGTTGTCAGCGGTGGTCGTGGCCGGCGTGGTGTAGCTGGCCGAGGTGGCGCCGCTGATGGCGGTGCCGTTCTTGCGCCACTGGTAGCTCAGGGTGGTGTCGCTGGTGGCGGTCACGCTGAAGGTGGCGGTGGAGCCCACCGTCACGGTCGCGCTGGCCGGCTGGCTGCTGATGGCGGGCAGGCCGTCAGAGGGCGGGTTCGGGCAGGTCACGCCGACCACGTTGAAGGCGCTGATGACGTTGGCGACCGAATAGCCCCGGCTCTGCGCAGCCTTCATGACGCCGCAGGAGCCGTTGTTGAAGGTCTCGTTCTGGCCCCAGTACAGGCGGTTGGCGTCCGCGAAGATCTCGAAGGCCTTGCGCGTGTCCCAGCCGGCGGTCTTGGCCAGGGTGTAGAAGGCCTTGTTGTAGACGCCCGAGGTCAGGTGCACGTCCAGCGAGTCGGTGTACCGGGAGGCATGGGCGATGGAGCGGCCGTCCTTGGTCGGGTCGTCCATGTAGCGCAGGGCGCCGGATCCCTTGAAGATCTCGTAGCCCACCAGCCAGTCATTGCTGCCACGGTCGTAGAACTCGGCTGCTTCGCCGGCCATGTCCGAATAGGCTTCGTTCATGCCGCCGGACTGCTTGGAGTAGACCAGGCCGGAGTTCTGCTCGGTGAAGCCGTGGCTGACTTCGTGCGAGGCCACGTCCAGCGAGACCAGGGGGTAGAAGGTCGAGGCGCCGTCACCGAAGTGCATGGCGGTGCCGTCCCAGAAGGCGTTCTCGTAGCTCGAGCCGTAGTGCACGCGCATCTGCAGCTTCTGGCTGATGGGGCGCACGCCCAACCAGTCGCGGTACATGCGGAACACCACATTGCCGAAGTGATGCGCGTCGTTCAGCGGCGAGTAGGCGCCGTTGATCTGCTTCACGGTGTTGCGGGGGCAGGTGAAGCTGTGGGCCGTGCTGCCGGAGGTGCCGCCGTTGAGGTTGACCGTCACCACGTCCGCACTGTTGAGCGTGCAGGTGGAGCCGCTCTGGGTGACGTCCAGGTAGGGACGGCCGTTGCTGCCGTACTCGTACGAGCCCGTCTTCTGGTTGCCGCCGGGGCCGGTGCCGTTGGCGTGGTTCAGGCCTTCCCAGCGGTCGATCACCGCGCCGGTGTTGGCGTCGATCAGGAAGTGGGGGCGGCTCAGGGACTTGCCCTCGCCGGACAGCAGGGACACCTGATAGACCAGGTGAGCCTTGTCCTTGTCGTCCAGACGGACGAAGAGCTGGGCCTGCTCATTGCGCGAGTCGATCGCGCGGGCCAGGCCGCGGGCCTGGGCCAGCACGTCGGCCTGGCTCAGCGCGGGGCGTGCGCTGGCGAGGTCCTGCTCGATCTTGTTGACCATCACGCCGGTGAAGTGCGAGCTTGCCGCGGCCAGGCCGCGGGCTGCACTGCGGTGCTCGACGATGCCATGGCCCCAGACGGGCACCCCCTGGAAGAGCTGCTGGTGGCGCGTCACCACCAGGCCGTCGGCATAGGTCTGGCTGCGGCTGGCGCGCAGGTCTTCTGCGCGCAGGCCCAGGGCCGCTGCGCCTTGGGCGCCAGGGGCCAGGGTCTGGCCGGCGGCAACGCCCTTGGCGCGCCCCAGCTCGACGCGCTCGGCCGCCAGCACCTGCGTGGCCGAGGCCACTGCGGCCAGTGCGAACAGCGTTCGCAGGGCCTTGTTGGATGTCTTGTTCATAGCTTGTCTCTCTCGCTCTAAGGATGGAAGTGCTGGCCATCGGTAGACGGCCAGGGAGGTACTTCGTTCAAACACCGGAGCGCCTCGGGCGCCGTGGCAGCCCTGTCCGGCCGGACTCCTGACTGCGGAGTCCTGGCCGGTCCAGGCGGCATCCGGTTCCTGCAAATGCAACGCGTCGCTGGCGCGTATCCCTCGTCGCCGGCCGCCGGGTAGGCGCCGACTTCTTCGGCTCATCGGCTCTTCTTCCACACCTGGCCCCATGGCCTCGGGTGCTTCCTCGCCGGGCCTCGTGCGATGTGCCGGGCTCGGCTCTTTTTGTCTGGCCGGACTATTTCGCCATTCGCCCGCATTCACTTGTACGAATCGCAGGGGAGGGCACCCAAATACGTACAAGAGGCGGGCAAGGCAGGGATACCACGCCCCCCCGGATTACCCGCAGCACCACGGGTTTCTCCGGGCAAAAAAAGAGCGCCGATGGGGATCGGCGCTCAAAGAGAGAGCAAGCCAGGGCATGTGCTTCAACGGACAGAGGCCCATTCAAGGCGCTGTCCCCGGCTGCACCCATATTGCACCGCCTCGGTGCGACTGGCTTGTATGCAAGTCAGGGACAAGTCTGAATGCCGCACAAATAAATGGTTAATGAATGCTTCATTGCTTGCGCCAGAATCCGTCGATCACGGATATATCGAGTACTTCAAGGTGTAGCTCCCGCTGCCCGAGTAGGACTTGAGCTGCAGGTAGTAGTAGCCGGCCTCGCCCACATAGCTGATGGCCTCCGTCGAGTTGGGCCCCTCGGACTTGGCGACCACCGTCCAGCTGCCGTTCACGTACTTGTAGAGGTAGAGGTCGAAGTCCGCGTTGCTGGGGCCGCTCAGGTTGAAGCGGAAGTTGTAGCGGGTGCTGACCTGCCACCAGCCCGGGCTGCCGCTGGGGAGGCGGGTCGAGCCTCCTGCGCTGAGCGTGCCGGTGACCGTGGTCCCGGAGTCGGTCGGGCCGTTGACGATGACCGTGGCCTGGGCGCTGCGGCTGGGGTCGGCCACGCTGGTGGCCTTGACGTGGTAGGTGCCCAACCTGGCCGGTGCCGTGTAGAGGCCGCTGCTGCTGATGCTGCCGCCGTCGGCCTCCACCACGGACCAGTTCACGGTCGTGTTGCTGCTGCCGGTGACCGTGGCCGAGAAGGCCTGGGTCGCGCCCATGTTCAGCGTGACGTTGGCCGGGCTGAGGCTGATCTGCACGGCCGCGGGATTGACCGTGAGACTGGCCGCGCTGCTGCTCACCGAGCCCAGGCTGTTGCTGACCACGACGTTGTAGCTGCCGGCGTCAGCGGCCTGCGCGCTGGCGATGCTGAAGATGGCGGCATTGCCGTTGGCGGGCACATTGCTGCCGTTCTTGCGCCACTGGTAGCTCAGACCGCCACCGCTGGCCGTCACGCCGAAGCTCGCAGCCTGACCGGCCGTCACCACCACGTTCTGCGGCTGGCTGCTGATCACGGGCGCCGTGTTGGTGCTGGAGCCCATGCAGGTGTCGCTGATGCGCGTGGGGAACTTGTAGCCGCTGAAGTCCTCCAGGATGGCCAGGTTCTCCGGCGCATAGACCCGGTTGATCAGGGCCGGCACCTTGCTGCTGCCCAGCTTGCTGGCGTAGGCATCGGACTGGTTGATGAAGTAGGCCGTGCGCAGGAACTGCACCAGCACGTACTTGCGCCAGGTGGCGTCACTCTTGAGCTTGGCGTAGTAGCCCGCGTGGCTGGACTTGGCCACGCGCAGGTAGAGCTGCAGGTAGTTCAGGTTGGTCAGCGCGATGTCGCGGGCATTGCTGGCGCCGATGCCGTCGATGAACTCGGCCACGGCCAGCGAGGCGGGCAGGCCCATCAGACCGGCATTGAGCTCGGCCGTCACGCCCTGCAGGTGGTAGTCGCCCTGGGCGCTGTCCTTCAGGTAGAGGTTGTCCATGTCGGAGGACGCGTCGTCCTTGATCAGGGCGAGGATCTCCCTGCGGGGGAAGCCGCCGTCCGCGTCATAGAGCGGGAACTTCAGGAACTGCGTCGTGTCGTCGATCCAGGAGGAGCTGTAGCTGTTCCATTGCGTGCGGCTGCCGTCGAGGTCCCACATATGGGTCTCCTCGTGGATGGCCACCATGAGGGACTCGGCCAGCTTGTTGAAGCTGCCGGTGTCCACGAAGCCCTTGAAGTACTGGTCGTTGGCCTGTGCCTGCGCCAGCGCCTTGCCACTGGGCCAGCGCCGGCCGTAGACGCCGGTGATGGTCGTGAGCCAGTTGCTGGCGGTGAACGCCGCCTTGATGTCGCTGACATCGGCACGCAGGTTGAGCGGCTCGCTGTAGCAGAAGGTGCCCTTGTCGATATCGCCGAGCGCGATGCTGGTGGGGCCGGCACGGCCGGGCTGGGGGCAAAGAAGGGCACCGGCCAGCAGGCCGGCGCCAAGGAGTCGAGCAAACATGAAAGCAGTCTCCATGGAGTTCAGAGAGGTCATCGCAGCACCGGATCGCGGCGCTGCACGGGGGATCCCCTCTCTGGCGGTTCCGTCCAAGGAGGGCCGCTTGCGTGGAGGGCCTGCGTCGGGCCCTCTTTCTGTGCCGCGGATGATGCCGCCCGGGCCCCTCGATGGCTTGTACGCATTTGGGCGCGAGGCAGGCTGTGCGCACAAGAGTGGTCCGGCACGTTTCTTGCGCCAGGCCCTGCATGGACCGTCAAGGAAATGCAGGGCAGGGTGAGGAGGCGCGCAAGCCGCCGGAGGGCATGCGCGGCATCCGCGTGCTGCTGATCGAGGATGGCGTGGCCAGCCCGCAGCTGCTGCGCCAGGAGCTGCAGCAGCTGGGCTGCGAGGTGCTGGGCACGGTGGACAACGCCGCCCTGATCCACGACTGCGTGCAGCGCCTGCAGCCCGATGTGGTGATCGTCAACGCCGAGTCGCCCACGCGGGACACGCTGGAGAACCTGGCCGCCCTCAACGACGCGCTGCCGCGCCCGGTGGTCGTCTTCGCCGAGGACCCGGCGGACGCGCCCATGCGGCGGGCCCTGCAGGCCGGTGTCAGCGCCTATGTGGTCGCGGGCCTGCAGCCGCAGCGCCTCGCGCCGGTGCTGCAGGTCGCCATCGCACGCTTCGAGCAAGACCTGGCCCTGCGCCAGGAGCTGGACCGCGCCCAGGCCCAGCTGGCCGCGCGCAAGACCATCGAGCGCGCCAAGGGCATCCTGATGCAGGAGGCCGGCCTGGACGAGGAGGCCGCCTACCAGCGCCTGCGCAAGCTGGCCATGGACCGCAAGCTGCCCATGGCGGAGCTGGCGGCGCGCATCATCGAGGCGCAGTCCCTTCTGCGCCCCACATGAGGCGCCCCACATGAGCTCCGCCCGCACCAAGGCGATGCACGAAGGGCTTGTTGCGGTGCATCAAGCCGCGCCAGAGGCGCTGAACACCGCGGAAATGCCCTGGCACGCTTCCTGCTGAATGCTTCATGAAGGCCACAAAGGCGTGGCCCTCGACGAGAAGCCGGGTCCCTCGGCCTCCCATTTCCGGACAAAGGCGTCCGACCCCTGAGCCATGCGTTCGCGCATGCCGCCAGGAGGTCGCGACGCCTTTTTTGTTTTTTGCCGTCTTCAGGAGTAACGCATGTCGAGCCGCACGTCCCGTAGTCACAAGGAGGGTTTGATGAGCCAGGAACGCCGCCAGATGCTGGGAGCCGCCGTCGGCACCGCCGCAAGCCTGAGCCTGCCGCAGGCCTGGGCCGCCGGTTCGGACAAGCCCGAGAAGGAGGAGGTCCGCATCGGCTTCATTCCGCTCACCGACTGCGCCTCCATCGTGATGGCCTCGGTGCTGGGCTTCGACCGCAAGTACGGCATCCGTATCGTGCCCAGCAAGGAGGCCTCCTGGGCCGCCGTGCGCGACAAGCTGGTCAACGGGGACCTGGACATGGCCCACGTGCTCTACGGCCTGGTCTACGGCCTGCACCTGGGCGTCTCCGGCCCGAAGAAGGACATGGCCGTGCTGATGACGCTGAACCGCAACGGCCAGGCCATCACGCTCTCGAAGAAGCTGGCCGACAAGGGCGCGGTGGACGGCGCCTCGCTGGCCAAGCTGATGGCCACGGACAAGCGCGAGTACAGCTTCGCCCACACCTTCCCCACGGGCACGCATGCCATGTGGCTCTACTACTGGCTGGCCACGCACGGCGTGCACCCCTGGGGCGGGGCCAAGGTCATCACCGTGCCGCCGCCCCAGATGGTGGCGAACATGCGCGTGGGCAATATGGACGGCTACTGCGTGGGCGAGCCCTGGAACCACCGCGCCATCATGGACGGCATCGGCATCACCGCGGCCACCAGCCAGGAGATCTGGCCGGACCACCCGGAGAAGGTGCTGGGCTGCTCCGGCGACTTCGCGAAGAAGTACCCCAACACCGCACGCGCCGTGATCATGGCCGTGCTGGAGGCCAGCCGCTGGATCGACGCCGGCCTGCAGAACAAGCTGAAGATGGCCGACACCATCGCCGACAAGAGCTACGTCAACACCAGCGTCGACGCCATCAACCAGCGCATCCTGGGCCGCTACCAGAACGGCCTGGGCAAGACCTGGGACGACCCCAGGCACATGAAGTTCTTCGACGACGGCGCGGTGAACTTCCCCTACCTCTCCGACGGCATGTGGTTCCTCACCCAGCACAAGCGCTGGGGCCTGATCAAGGAGCATCCGGACTACCTGGCCGTGGCGAAGCAGATCAACCAGGTGGACCTCTACCGCGAGGCCGCCACGCAGCTGAAGGTCAGCGTGCCCAAGGAACCGATGCGCAGCAGCAAGCTGATCGACGGCACGGTCTGGGATGGCAAGGAGCCCGCGCGCTACGCGGACGGCTTCAAGCTCAAGGCCTGAGCCACACCGCGCTCAGATTGATTTCAAGGAGTTCCCATGGTGTCTGCCGTCTTCCATTCCCCGGGCGAGGCCAAGGCGAGTGCTGCGCCGCTGCCGGTCCACAAGCCCTTGCCGGCCCGGCCCAAGGCCCCGCGCCAGCCGCTGGACGTCTCGGCCCTGCTCGCCCGGGTGCTGCCACCGGTGCTGGGCCTGGCGCTGCTCATCGGCCTGTGGGCCCTGCTGACCTTCAAGGGCGGTCCCATCCCCACGCCGGCCGCGACCTGGGACTCGGCCGTGCAGCTCTTCAGCGACCCCTTCTACCGCAAGGGCCCCAATGACGTGGGCATCGGCTGGAACGTGCTGAACTCCCTGCAGCGCGTGGCCCTGGGCTTCGGGCTGGCGGCCGCGGTGGGCATCCCGCTGGGCTTCGTGATCGGGCGCTTCGAGTTCGCGAGCCGCATGGTCTCGCCGCTCATCAGCCTGCTCAAGCCCGTGTCGCCGCTGGCATGGCTGCCCATCGGCCTGCTGGTCTTCAAGAGTGCGGACCCAGCCGCCATCTGGACCATCTTCATCTGCTCGATCTGGCCCATGGTGGTCAACACGGCGGTGGGCGTGCAGCGCGTGCCGCAGGACTACCTCAACGTGGCCCGCGTGCTGAACCTGTCCGAGTGGAAGCTGCTGACGCGCATCCTCCTCCCATCGGTCCTGCCTTACATGCTGACCGGCGTGCGACTGTCCGTGGGCACGGCTTGGCTGGTGATCGTGGCGGCCGAGATGCTGACCGGCGGCGTGGGCATCGGCTTCTGGGTCTGGGACGAGTGGAACAACCTGAACGTGCAGCACATCATCGTCGCCATCTTCGTGATCGGCATCGTGGGGCTGCTGCTGGAAACCGCCTTGGTCACCCTGGCCAAGCGCTTCACTTTCGAGGAATGAGGAGCCTGTCATGACCGGCAACAACCCCTTCATCCAGATCCAGAGCGTGGACATGGTCTACAAGACCCGCAAGGGCTCGTTCAAGGCCCTGGAAGGCATCAACCTGGACATCCGCCGTGGCGAGTTCATCAGCCTGATCGGCCATTCGGGCTGCGGCAAGAGCACGCTGCTGAACCTCGTCGCCGGCCTGCTGCAGCCCAGCCAGGGCGCGCTGCTGTGCGACCAGCGCGAGATCGCCGGCCCGGGCCCGGAGCGCGCCGTGGTCTTCCAGAACCATTCCCTGCTGCCCTGGCTCAGCTGCCTGGACAACGTGCTGCTGGCCGTGGAGACCGTCTTCGCCGCCAAGGAGGCCCGGCCCCGCCTCGTGGCCCGTGCCCAGGCCGCGCTGGAGCTGGTGGGCATGGCCCATGCGGCCTACAAGCGCCCGCATGAGATCTCCGGTGGCATGAAGCAGCGCGTGGGCATTGCCCGTGCCCTGGCCATGGAGCCCAAGGTGCTGCTGATGGACGAGCCCTTCGGTGCGCTCGACGCGCTGACCCGTGCCCATCTGCAGGACGAGCTGCTGAAGATCGTGGCCACCACGCGCAGCACCGTGCTGATGGTGACGCATGACGTGGACGAGGCCGTGCTGCTCTCGGACCGCATCGTGATGATGAGCCCGCCCACGCCGGACGGCCGTGCGGCGACCCTGGCCCAGGTCCAGCCGGTGCCGCTGCCCCGGCCCCGCAGCCGGGTGCAGCTGGCCGAGGACCCGGTCTACCTGCAATGCCGCAAGGCGGTGATCGACTTCCTCTACGCCGGGCATGCCCAGGCCGAAGCGGCACTGGAAGCCTGACCCCCGATTCACGACCTGCATGCCCGCATCCGCCGCGGGCAGGGTCAGGTCTTGCCTGGAGCACGCATGAACAAGATGAAGCTGGTGATGGTGGGCAACGGCATGGCCGGTGTCCGCACCCTGGAAGAGCTGCTGAAGATCGCACCGGATCTGTACGAGATCACCGTCTTTGGCGCCGAGCCGCACCCCAACTACAACCGCATCCTGCTGTCGCCCGTGCTGGCCGGCGAGCAGACGCTGGACGAGATCGTCCTGAATCCGCTCAGCTGGTACGAGGAGCAGGGCATCACCCTGCACCTGGGCAAGGCGGTCACCGAGATCGACCGCCGCCGCCGCGTGGTGCGCGCCGCCGACGGCACCGAGGCCGCCTACGACCGCCTGCTCATCGCCACCGGCTCCACGCCCTTCATCCTGCCGGTGCCGGGCAAGGAACTCGACGGCGTGATCGCCTACCGCGACATCGCGGACACCCAGGCCATGATCGAGGCTGCCACCCGCTACCGCCACGCCGTGGTCATCGGCGGCGGCCTGCTGGGGCTGGAGGCGGCCAACGGCCTGATGCTGCGCGGCATGGACGTCACCGTCGTGCACCTGGGCGACTGGCTGCTGGAACGCCAGCTGGACGAGCAGGCCGGCAGCCTGCTGCGCGAATCGCTGATCCAGCGAGGCCTCAAGTTCCGCCTGGGCACCCAGACCGAGGCTCTGATCGGCGACGAGACCGGGCGCGTCAGCCAGGTGCGATTCAAGGACGGCACGGTGATCCCCGCCCAGCTGGTGGTGATGGCCGCCGGCATTCGCCCCAACACGGCGCTGGCCGAGTCCGCCGGCCTGCTGTGCCAGCGCGGCGTGGTGGTCAGCGACACCCTGCAGACCGTCACCGACCCGCGCATCTACGCCGTGGGTGAGTGCGCGGCGCACCGGGGCATCGCCTACGGCCTCGTCGCGCCGCTGTTCGAGCAGGGCAAGGTCTGCGCCACGCACCTGGCGCAGTTCGGCATCGGCCGCTATCAGGGCAGCCAGACCAGCACCAAGCTCAAGGTCACGGGCATCGACCTCTTCTCGGCCGGCGACTTCATGGGCGGGGAGGGCAGCGAGGAGATCCTGATGAGCGACCCGCACGCCGGGGTCTACAAGAAGCTGGTGATCAAGGACGACAAGCTGGTCGGCGCCTGCCTCTACGGCGACACGGTCGACGGCAGCTGGTACTTCAAGCTCCTGCGCGAGGGCCGCAGCATCGCCGACATCCGCGAGCGCCTGATGTTCGGCGAGTCCAATATCGGGGACGTCGGCCACGAGGGCCACAGCAAGGCCGCCGCCATGGCCGATGGGGACGAGGTCTGCGGCTGCAACGGCGTCAGCAAGGGCGCCATCTGCAAGGCCATCAAGGACAAGGGCCTCTTCACACTGGAGGAGGTGCGCAAGCACACCAAGGCCAGCGCCTCCTGCGGCTCCTGCACGGGGCTGGTCGAGCAGCTGATCATGTTCACCGCCGGCGGCGACTACTCGGCCACGCCGCGCAAGAAGGCGATGTGCGGCTGCACGAGCTTCAGCCACCAGGAGGTGCGCGACGCCATCCGCGACCGCCACCTCATCCGCCGCGAGGCCGTCATGAAGGCGCTGGAATGGACCAGCCCCGACGGCTGCCCGACGTGTCGCCCGGCCCTCAACTACTACCTGATCAGCACCTGGCCGCAGGAAGCGGCGGACGATCCGCAGTCCCGCCTGATCAACGAGCGCAGCCACGCCAACATCCAGAAGGACGGCAGCTACAGCGTGATCCCGCGCATGTGGGGCGGCGAGACCACGGCCGCGGACCTGCGCCGCATCGCCGATGTGGTGGACAAGTACGCCATCCCCACGGTCAAGGTCACCGGCGGCCAGCGCATCGACCTGCTGGGCGTGAAGAAGCAGGACCTGCCGGCCGTCTGGCAGGACCTCGGCATGCCCTGCGGCCACGCCTATGCCAAGGCCCTGCGCACGGTGAAGACCTGCGTGGGCAGCGAGTGGTGCCGCTTCGGCACCCAGGACTCCACGCAGATGGGCAAGGACCTGGAGCGCGCGCTGTGGCGCATGTACGCGCCGCACAAGGTCAAGATCGCCGTCAGCGGCTGCCCGCGCAACTGCGCCGAGGCCGGCATCAAGGATGTGGGCGTGATCGGCGTGGACTCCGGCTGGGAGATCTACATCGCCGGCAACGGCGGCATCAAGACCGAGGTGGCCGAGTTCCTGTGCAAGCTGCGCACGGCCGAGGAGGTGCTGGAGTACAGCGGCGCCTTCCTGCAGCTCTACCGCCTGGAGGGCTGGTACCTGGAGCGCACCGTGCACTACGTTGCCCGCGTCGGCATGGACCACGTCCGCCGCCGCATTCTGGAGGACGCCCCCGGACGCCAGGCCCTGTGGGCCGAGCTTCAGGCCGCGCTGGCGAATGAACCCGACCCCTGGTTCGAGCACGACAAGGCGCGCGTGGACCTGCGCCAGTTCGAAACCCTCTGAGGAGCCGCCATGCACACGATACCCAACGACGGCTGGATCCCGGTCTGCCGCCTCGACGACATCCCGCCCCTGGGCTCGCGCCGCATCCAGCGCCCCGAGCTTCCCGAGGCGGCCCCCGTGGCCCTGTTCCGCACCTCGGATGACGAGGTCCATGCCCTGCTGGACCGCTGCCCGCACCAGGGAGGACCGTTGAGCCAGGGCCTGGTCTTCGGCAAGGCCGTGGCCTGCCCTCTGCACAACTGGACCATCGAGCTGCGCACCGGCTGCGCCCGGGAGCCGGATGAAGGCCGCACGCCGCGCTTCGAGGTGAGGCTGGTCGAGGGTCAGGTCTTGCTGCTGGCCAGCGAACTGGCCAGCCTGGGCACCGAAGCGCTCGCCCCAAGCACCTGCGGCCGCCGCTGCTGACACCATGATGGAGACGCGAAGCACCTGTGCCTACTGCGGCGTGGGCTGTGGCGTGCTCATCCAGAGCGATGGCCGCCACATCACCGGCGTGCGGGGCGACCCCGAACATCCGGCCAACTACGGCCGGCTCTGCAGCAAGGGCGCCAGCCTGCACCTGACGGCGCGTCCCGAGGTGCTGGCCAGCCGCCGCCTGCTGACGCCGCGCTGGCGTGAGGACCGCTCGCTGCCCTGGCAGGCGTCGAGCTGGGACGGCATCCAGCAGCGCCTGGCCGAGCGCCTGCTGGCCCTGCGCGCGGCCCATGGCCCGGAGTCTCTGGGCTTCTACATCTCCGGCCAGCTGCTCACCGAGGACTACCACGCCTTCAACAAGCTGGCCCGCGGCCTCTGGGGCACGCCCCACATCGACAGCAACTCGCGCCTGTGCATGAGCTCGGCCGTGGTGGGCTACAAGAAGGCCCTGGGCGCCGACGCGCCGCCCTGCAGCTACGAGGACATCGAGCAGGCGGCCTGCCTCTTCATCGCTGGCTCCAACGCCGCCTGGGCGCATCCCATCCTGTTCCGCCGCATCGAAGCGGCCAAGGCCGCGAACCCGGCGCTGCGCATCATCGTGGTGGACCCGCGCCGCACCGAGACCGCCGAATTCGCCGACCTGCACCTGGCCCTGCGCCCCGGCAGCGACGTCGCGCTGTTCCAGGCCATGCTGCACCAGATGATCTGGCAGGGCTGGATCCGCCCGGACTTCATCGCGGCCCACACCGAGGGCTTCGAGGCCGTGCGAGAGCAGGTGCAGGCCATGAGCCCGGCCCGCGCGGCTCAGCTCTGCGACCTGCCCGAGGCGCAGATCATCGAGGCCGCGCGGCTGTTTTCGCAGAGCCCGGCCACGCTGTCGCTGTACTGCATGGGTTTGAATCAGAGCAGCGCCGGGACCGACAAGAACCAGTCCCTGATCCAGCTGCACCTGGCCAGCGGCCAGATCGGGCGGCCGGGCTGCGGTCCCTTTTCGCTGACCGGCCAGCCCAATGCCATGGGCGGGCGCGAGGCGGGCGGCATGGCCACCTTGCTGCCGGGGCATCGCGATCCGGCCTCCGTGATCGACCGGGCCGAGGTGGCAGCGCTGTGGGGCGTCGAACAGATTCCTGCGGGCCCGGGCAAGACCGCCGTCGAGATGTTCGAGGCGGCCGAGGCCGGGGAGATCAAGGCCCTGTGGATCGCCTGCACGGACCCGGCCCAGTCCCTGCCGCATCAGTCCCTGGTGCGGGCTGCGCTGAAACGCTGCGAGCTGGTCGTGCTGCAGGACGCCTTCAGCGGCAGCGCCACCGCCGAGTTCGCCCATATGCTGCTGCCGGCGGCGACCTGGGGCGAGAAGGAGGGCACGGTCACCAACAGCGAGCGCCGCATCAGCCGCGTGCGTGCAGCCGTGCCGCCGCCGGGCGAGGCTCGCAGCGACTGGCAGATCGTTCGAGACATCGCCCGCCGTCTGGAACCCGTGCTGCGCCCCGGCCAGCCCAGCCTCTTCGCCTGGGACGGTCCCGAGCAAGCCTGGATCGAGCACCGCGAGGCCACGCGAGGCCGGGACCTGGACATCGGCGGCCTCAGCTACGCCCGCCTGGAGCAGGCGCCGCAGCAGTGGCCTTGCCCGGAAGGCGCCGAGACCGGCCGGCCACGACTCTACCTGGACCATCGCTTCGCCACCCCCTCGGGCCGTGCGCGCTTCCAGCCCATCAGCTGGCGGCCGCCTGTGGAATGGCCCAGCGTCGAGCGGCCGCTGCAGCTCTCCAGCGGCCGCCTGCGCGACCAGTGGCACGGCCTGAGCCGCAGTGGCACGGTGCCTGCCCTGTTCGGCGGTGCGCCCGAGCCGCGCCTGGCCCTGCATCCGGATGAGCTGGTCCGCCAGGGCCTGGCCGAGGGCGAGCTGGCCACGGTGAGCTCGGCCCGGGGCCGCCTGCACGTCAGGGTGACGGCTGACGCGCAGCTGGGCCCCCGTCAGGCCTGGCTGCCCATGCACTGGGGCAGCGAGTACCTGCTGGGCCGCGACGATACGGGCGCGGCGCTGCAGGGCGTCAACGCCTTGAGCCAGGACCGCTGCTGCCCGGACTCGGGCCAGCCCGAGCTGAAGTACGCGACCGTGGGCCTGCAACGCCTGGCCTTGCCCTGGCAGGTTCTGGGCGCTGCCCATGTGCCGGACGCACAGGCCGAGCGCCTGCACCAGGCCTTGCTGGCGCTGGGACGCGAGGCGGGCTATGCCTGCTGCGTGCCGGTGGCCAGCCCGGCGCCGGGCGAGACCGGCTGGCTGCTGGAGGCCGCCTTCGCGCAGGTGCCTGGTGCCGACTGGCTGCAGTCGCTCACCCAGGCCCTGGCGCTGCATGCGCCCGGCGCGCTGCGCTATGCCGACGGCCGCCGGGGCCATCTGCGCCTGCTGCGACTGCAAGGGGAGGGCGAGGCGGCCCGTCTGCAGGCCTGGCTGCGCCTGGGCGAGGCCCGTGCAGGGCAGGGCGATGGTGCCTGGCTGGACGCCTGGTGGCGCGAGGGCCGCCCGGTCGCCGGCCTGGGCCGCCAGCTGCTGGCGCCCCAGGCGGCCGGACCGAGCGCCCCGGGCAGCCCGGTTATCTGCCAATGCCTGGGGGTGCGCGAATCGCAGATCCAGGGCCGGCTGCAGCAGTGTCAAGACCTGACCCCGGCCGACCGCCTGCAGGCCCTGCAGTCGGCCTTGCGTTGCGGCACCCAGTGCGGCTCCTGCCTGCCGCAGCTGCGGCGCCTGGCCCAGTCCACCCCAACTTCCCTGGAGACCTCGTCATGAATGCACCCGCTTCCCCGCGCGGCCGCGTCAGCCTCGTTGGCGCCGGCCCGGGCGATCCCGAGCTGATGACTCGCAAGGCCTGGACCCGCCTGATGCAGGCCGATCTGGTCCTGGTGGACGAGCTGGTGGACCGCCGCATCCTGGCCGAGCTGCCGACCCACACGCGGGTGTTGCAGGTGGGCAAGCGCGGTGGCTGCGCGTCCACCGAGCAGGGCTTCATCCACGGGCTGATGATCCGCTCGGCACGCCAGGGCCTGCACGTGGTGCGCCTCAAGGGGGGCGATCCCTTCATCTTCGGGCGCGGCGGCGAGGAGATGGACGCGCTGCAGGCCGCGGGCATCGAGGTCGAGGTGGTGAACGGCCTCAGCGCGGGCCTGGCCGGGCCCAGCAGCGCGGGCATCTCGGTGACGGATCGCCGCTGCGCGCCCGGCGTGGCCCTGGTGACCGGCCACAACGGCGAGGGGGGCCGCGCGCCGGACTGGGCGGCCCTGGCGCGCTCGGGCCTGACGCTGGTCGTCTACATGGGCGTGAGCCGGTGCGCCGAGATCGTGGCAGCGCTGATGGAAGGCGGGCTGGCCGCCAGCACGCCGGTGGCGGTGATCAGCGCCGCCCACACCGAGCGTCAGCGCGAGGCCTTCGGCGTGCTGGCCCTGCTGCCGGCCCTGGTGGCCCGCGAAGGCCTCGGCTCGCCGGCGGTGCTGGTCATCGGCGAGGTCACCGCGATGGCGCAAGCGCGCCAGTTCCTGAATGCCCATGCGCAGGCGGACAGCCGCGCTCAGGCCTCTGGCGGCCGGTAGTCCTTCAGCCAGGCCGGGAACTGCTCCGCCGGCATCGGCCGGGCGATGAAGTAGCCCTGGCCGACATCGCAGCCCATGCCCAGCAGGCGCCGCCAGTGCTCATGGGACTCGATGCCCTCGGCCACGGCCCGGCGTCCGAGGTCGTGCACCAGGTCGATGGTGGAACGCACGATGGTGGCCGAGTGCTGGCTCACGGTCATGTCGAAGACGAAGGACTGGTCGATCTTGATGTAGTCCACCGGCAGGCGCTGCAGATAGGCCAGTGACGAATAGCCGGTGCCGAAGTCGTCCACATACAGCGGAATGCCCGCTTCGCGCAGGCCGTGCAGAATGCCCAGCGCGAAGCTGGCGTCGTCCATGACGGTACTCTCGGTGATCTCCAGCTCCAGCGCACCGGGTGCGATGCCCCACTGCTGGTGCAGGCGCAGCACGGTGGGCAGCAGGTCCTCGTCCCGCAGATTGCGCGCCGAGATGTTGACGGCCAGCGGCAGCCGGGGCCCCTCGGGCTGCCAGGCCTTGAGCTGCGCCAGCGTGCGGCCCAGCACCCATTCGGTGAGCGGCTTGATGAGGCCCGTCTGCTCGGCCAGGTCGATGAACTCTCCGGGCCCCAGCAGGCCATGCTCCGGGTGCTGCCAGCGCACCAGCACCTCGGCGCCGGACACCCGCCCCTCACGCATGTCCACCTTGGGCTGCACGAAGAGCCGCAGCTCCTCGCGCTCGATCGCCCACTTCAGCTCGCCGGCCCGCTTGAGCTTGCCGGGGTTGACGCGATCCATGCTCAGCTCGAAGGGCGCGCAGGGCAGCCCTTTGCGACGCGCATGCTGCATGGCGATGTCGACACGGCGGAAGAGGTCATGCAGGTTCGTGCCGTCCTGCGGGCACAGCACCAGGCCCATGGTGACGTTGATGTGCAAAGGGATGTCCGCCACCACCACGGGCCGGGCCAGGGCCGGCTGCAGGGCGTCGATCACCCCTTGGGCCTGGGCCCGGTCACAGTCATCCAGCAGCAGGGCGAACTCGTCGCCGCGCAGTCGCGCCACCAGGGCAGAGGCGGGCGCCACGGCGCGCAGGCGGGCGCCGATCTCGCGCAGCAGCTCGTCACCCTGCTTGAAACCCAGGGTGTCGTTGATGTCCTTGAGCCGCTCGACATTGCATTGCAGCAGGGCGAAGCCGGGCCGTGCAGCATCCGCGTGCCGCCGTTCCAGCGCCGCGGCCAGTGCCTCGTCGAGCGAGGTGCCATTGGGCAGGCCGGTCAGTGCGTCGGTACGCTCCAGCCGGTGCATGGCCGCGAGCGCCTGCTGACGTTCGGCGCGGGCGCGAAGGGTGTCCAGGCCGAAGGCCAGATCCTCGGCAGCTTCGGCCAGCAGGCGGCCCTCTTCCTGGTCAAAGGTCGAAGGCCGGCGGTCGTAGATGGCCAGCACGCCGAAGCAGCGCCCGGCGGTGATCAGCGGGCAGGCCATCGCACAGGCCACGCCGCCCAGGCTGCGGTGCCACAGCGCCTCGGCCGGATCCTCGGCGATATTGCCCACGAAGGTGGCCAGACCCAGGCGCATGGCGCGTGCCGGGGCGCCCTGGCCCTCGGGCATGTCGGCCAGGATCCAGTCCTGGTGGCGCAGGAAGTCGAGGCCGGCAGCCAGGCCGCTCTGCGCCACGGCCTGCAGCCGTGCCGGGTTGTCGGGATGCGGCTGCCACACGATGGCGAGCTGGTAGCCACCGGCACTGACCACGGCGTCGCACATGCCGTCCAGCAGGGTCTGCTCGTCCTGGGCGCGCAGCAGGATCTTGTTGCCCGCGCTGAGGGTGCGCAGGGCCCGGCTGACGCGCTGCAGCTCGTCGACATGGTCCGCCAGGTGCTGATTCAGGACCTGGATGCGATGCTCGGCCTCCTTGCGCGGGGTGATGTCGGTACCCAGCACGTAGTAGCCTTCCACCGTCCCGTCGGCCAGCCGGCGCGGCGCGTAGCTGATGGCCTGCCAGACGCCGGGGAAGGGCTCCCAGTCATAGTCCTGGGGCTCGCCGGCCAGCACCCTGGCAATCATGGGGGCGGCAACCCGGTAGCGGTCCTCGCCCAGCACCTCCTGCACGGTCAGGCCGGTGAGGTCGGCCAGGGCCGGCGCAAAGCAGTCCAGGTACTGGCGGTTGACGTAGACATAGCGCAGGGTCTTGTCCACGTAGGCAATCATGGCCGGCACATTGCTGAGGACGTTGCGCAGGTGGTCCTTGCTCTCCAGGAGCTGGTCGCTGCGCTCCTGGGCCGCGCGGTCGGACTGCGCCTTCTGCTCGCGCAGCAGGGCCTGCAGGGCCAGTTCGTCGGTGGTGTCACGGACCACGTACACCAGGCCCAGGAACTGCCTCTTGCGGCTCCAGAGCGGCGCCGCCATCACATTGACCGCGCACAGGCTGCCGTCGGGCCGCTGCAGCCGGGCCTGCAGGCCGCTGGCACGGACGGCCTCCGCCAGGCGCGTCAGAGGCATGGGCGATGGGGGCTCGGAGTCGGCATCCACGAGGCTCAGCAGCTCGCCGACGTCGCGGCCCTGCGACTGGTCCAGCGGGCTGTCCAGCAGGTGCTCGGCCGCGGGGTTCATGCGCCGGACG
Organism: Pelomonas sp. BJYL3; assembly: GCF_027257975.1. Lineage (GTDB taxonomy): Bacteria > Pseudomonadota > Gammaproteobacteria > Burkholderiales > Burkholderiaceae_C > Roseateles_B > Roseateles_B flavus. Next base: position 82,670 of record NZ_JANZKX010000006.1, on the reverse strand, counting down.
CGACCTTCGGTGTCGGTGACCAGCACGGCGTCGCCGATGGAGCGCAGGGTGACATCCAGGTGCTCCTCGCGCTCTGCAAGGTCCTGCTGGTGCTCGTTGGCCGCTGCCAGCTGCCGGCGGATCAGCCCGTGGCTCGCGGCCAGCAGGGCCAGCATCGCGGCGGAGACCACCGCACCCGCCCAGCTCAGCTGCTCGCGGGTGCGGGTCTGGCGCTGGCTGTACAACTGCTGCTGGCGCACAGCCTCGCCCTCCATGGCGTCCAGCAGCACGTGCATGCGGGCCCGGGTGGCCTGCAGCGGCGCCGACGCGGCAAAGGCCGATGCCGCGGACTGCCCTTGTTCCTCGCGGAGCCTGACGATCTCGTTGGCGATGGCCATGCGCTCGTCGACGACCTGGCGCAGCTGCTGCCAACGGCCCAGCTGCGCGGCATCGTTCTGGAGCAGGCGCTGGATGCCGGCCAGGGCGGCCTCGCGGCGCACCATCTGGAGGTCCCGGGAACGGCGGTAGGCCGGCTGGCCGGTGAGGCGAAAGTTCTGGGTGTCCAGCTCGGACTGCAGGGTGCTGTTGCGCACCAGTGAGACCTTGGCGAGCAGCTGATGGGTCTGCGTCACCAGCCCCACCGCTTCATCGGCGTCGAGGTTGAGCTTGTAGAGGGCGGCGCACAGGATCAGGGTCGTTGCCAGCGCGGCTGCGAACACCCGGCGCACCGTCCGATCGAATCTGGTTGGCAATATCGGCCGCTCCATGGAATCAAGCGCGGAGTATGCGCTGTCCCGCACACCGATCCGGGAATTCGTCGGCAGCTGTGGGGTTATGCGCGCGGGCGATCAGCGCACCGCGTGCACATGCCGAGGGCCCAGCGCGCGCAGCGAAGGCGGCCATTGCGCAGGGGGCAGGGCCTGCAGGCGCTGCCAGGGCCACAGCTCGCCGCCATGGGCGGCCTGCACGCGGCGGGCCTGGGCCGCATCCGGGAAGGCAGGCAGGGCGCCCCGCCGCATGGGCGTGCTGGCAGCGGGGGGCCAGGCGCTGTCCAGGATCAGCGTGCTGCTGTCCGCAGGGAGCCAGGCGACGCCGGGGGCCGAGGCGTCGGCCAGATAGAGGCGGGCGATGTCCGGCCGGCCGTAGCCCGGCGCATGGCGGCCGGGGTCCTGCAGATAGAGCAGCAGGTCCAGGGCGGCGTCGAAGAAGTGCGCGGCGCCGTCCCGGTAGATCAGCTGGCAGGCCCAGCGGGGCTGGCGGGCGGGGTACATGCCGCAGACCGGGCAGCGGGCCTCAGGCGGCGGCAGGCGGGCGGCCAGCGGGTCGCGGCCCAGGGCCGGCGTCCAGGCCTGCAGGGGGGCGACGCGGCAGATGTCCTGCGCCTCGTCGGGCGCCTCGGCCCGGTCCTGGCGCCAGGCCGCGAAGGCGCCGTAGCTGCCGGCCAGGGCGGGCAGGCCCAGGCCCAGCAGCAGCCAGCGGCGGCTGAGGGGCAGGGGGCGCTGCGTAGCCATGGCGGGACTCACATCCGGCTGTCCTGCTGGGCGCCGCCGCTGAGGTCCACCATGTCCGGCTTCAGCGCGGCAAAGGCCAGCACCTTGCCGCCGAAGGCCTGGGCGAAGGCCTGGGCCGCGGCCTGCTCCTTGAAGCTGGCGATGGTTGGTCCCATGGAGCCCTGGCGCTTGCTGCCCAGCACGTAGAAGCCCTGGCGGACGTCGAACCAGTGGCCGCGCGGGATCTCCCAGTCGGCCTGTGCCATGTCCTGGGTGTAGGCGATGCGCACGGCGCGCTGCTGCTCGGGCTTGAGCAGCACGTTGAAGAGCTCGACGGTGTCGCAGAACCAGTGCGGCTTGCTCTCGCCCACGTAGAGGATCTGGCCCTTGGGACCCGGGTAGTCGGCGAGCAGCATGCCGTCGAGGTCGCAGCTGAGGCCGGCGATGATGTCGCTGGGCGCGGGCGGCGCCTCGTCCTGCTTGCCGCAGGCGCTGAGGGTGCCGACCAGGCCGAGAAGTCCCAGGGCAAGACCCTGGCGACGGGTCAGCGCAGGCAGGCGGGTGGGCAGGGTGTTCATGGCTTGAATCTCCAGGAGGCAAGGGCCAGTGGGGCGAAGATCCAGCCCAGCATGGCGGTGGCCAGCAGCCAGGGCTGGCCCAGGCTGGGCGGCACCACCGCCGCCAGGCCGTAGAGGCGCCGGACATCGTCCAGCGCAAAGACGTTGAGGATGCGGAACAGGTCTGCCGGGTTCAGCAGCAGCACGTAGGCCAGGGCCTCGCCGCCCACCTGACCCTGGCTGGCCACCAGCAGGCCCATCAGCGCCAGGTCGAAGACCAGCACCAGCACGAACCACAGGCTGATGGCCAGACCCGAGGCCCGGGTGCGGTCCCGCGCCAGCACCGAGATCAGCAGGGCCAGGCTCAGAAAGGCCAGGCCCAGCAGCACGGAACTCAGCACGAAGCCGCTGTAGTGGTAGAGCCCGGCCTGGCCGAAGCGTTGCCACAGCAGCACGCCCACCAGCGCAAAGCCGATCAGCGTGGACAGGCTCAGCGCCGCGGCCAGGCCCAGGTACTTGCCCAGCAGCAGCTCCAGCCGCGTCAGCGGATGGGCCAGCAGCAGGTCCAGGGAGCCGCGTTCGCGTTCGCCCACGACGGCGTCGAAGCCCAGCAGCAGGGCGATCAGCGGGATCAGGTAGATCACCAGGCTCACGAGGCTGGCGATGGTCAGCTCGATGGAGCGCGGCCCGACCACCCCCTGCGCGGCGCTGCCGAAGTAGGTGATGGCCAGCGAGAAGGCCGTGAAGACCAGGGCCACCGCCAGCACCCAGCGGTTGCGCAGGCGGTCGCGGAACTCCTTGCCGGCCAGGGTGGCCAGCGCATGCCATTGCAGTGGACGGCTCATGCGGCCTCCCTCAGCTCGAAGTAGACGTCTTCCAGGCTGGGCTCCTGGATGCCGAGGTCCGCCAGGGCCAGCGCGGACAGGCGCTGCAGCACCGGCATCTTCAGCTCGCGAGGGCAGCGCAGGCAGGCCTGCCCGGGGCCCTCGCGCTGCAGCTGCAGGCGCTCCATCAGGCCCGGCAGCTGCTGGGGCAGGGCGTCCAGCTGGGCCGGCGTCCCGCTGAGCAGGAAGCGAAGCGGCATGGCCGAGCGCTCGCGCAGGGCCTGCACCGTGCCCTGGGCCTTGAGCCGGCCGCCGCTGAGCATGGCCAGGGCGTCCACGCGCCCCTGCAGTTCCGCCAGGATGTGGGAGCTGATGACCAGGGTCACGCCGCGCGCGCGCAGAGCGTCCAGCTGCTGGTAGAAGTCGCGGATGGCGGCGGGGTCCAGGCCGGTGGTGGGTTCGTCCAGCAGCAGCAGGCGCGGCTCTCCCAGCAGGGCCTGCGCAAAGCCCAGGCGCTGGCGCATGCCCTTGGAATACTCGCGCACGGCACGGCGGCCGGCTGCGGCCAGGCCGACCTGATCCAGCAGGGTCTCGCACTGGGCCAGGGGCGCGCCCTTGAGCCGTGCGAAGAACTGCAGGGTCTCCAGGCCACTGAGGTTGTCATAGAGCACCAGGTTCTCGGGCAGATAGCCCAGCAGACGGCGCAGCTCGCGAAAGCGCGGGCCGTCCACCGGCTCACCCAGCACGCGCAGGCTGCCTGCGGTGGGGCGGATCAGGCCCAGCAGCAGCTTGAAGAGCGTGCTCTTGCCGGCGCCGTTGTGGCCGATCAGGCCGAAGAGCTGGCCCGGCGCCACGTCCAGGTCCACGCCGTCCAGAGCCTTCAGCAGGGTGGGGCCGGCGCCGTAGTGCTTGCAGAGGCCGCGCAACTGCAGCACGGCCCCGCTGTCATTGTGCGAGCTTGTCACGCCAGGTACTCCAGTCGCGGTGTTGGGGGGTCATGCGCGGGGCGGCGTCGACGACGCTGGGCACCCGCAGCACGGGGAACTGCTGGCCCAGCACGCGCAGGGCCTGCACGGCGGGACTGCCGCTGAGCAGGGCCATGGCCGGGTGCTGGTATTGGAGGCGGTCGACCACGTCGTTGGCCTCGTAGGGCAGGTCGCCCAGGCCGTCGCCGTCGCGATCCCAGCCCTGGTAGTTGCTCCAGTGATTGCCCTGGCCCCGGCTGCCCTTGCCGTCACCCCAGGCTTCGTCACGGCTGCCCACGTAGCGCACCTGCTCGCGGTTGCCGATGAAGTCGTTGCCCTGCACGGTGTTGCGGGTCGAGCCGGCGCTGAGGTGCACGCCCACGGCGTTGTCCAGCACCAGGTTGTTGCGCAGGGTCGCGTACTCGACGTCGTAGATGAAGAAGCCGCGGCCATTGCCCACCACCACATTGCCCTCGATCACCGAGTCCTGCAGGGTGCGCAGCATGATGCCGTGGTCGGTGTTGGCCCAGGTGCGGTTGTTGCGCACGGTCTGGTCCCGCACTTCCATCAGGGCCAGGCCGCCGCGGTTGTGATGGCTGTCATTGCCCTCCCACAGGTTGTAGTAGGAGTTCATGTAGTGGGTGCCATAGCGGCTGTGGTGCAGCTCGTTGTCCTTGAACTCGGCATGGTGGGAGACGTCCACATAGAGCGCGTCCCGCACGAAGCTGATGCGGTTGCCCAGGATGCGCGCGCCATGCGTGTTGTAGAGCTGCACGCCGTTGCCGCGCTGCGAGGTGTTGAGGTCGCGCAGGCCGGTGATGTTGTTGCGCTCGACGCGCACGTCGTCGGCCTTCTCGATCCACAGACCGAAGAGGTTGTAGACCAGCTCGCAGGCCTTCACGACGGCGCGGTGAGAGCCGGGTGCCAGGTAGATGCCGGCGTGCTGGTCCTTGAGGCTGTGGCCGCTGTCGCGCACGATCAGCCCTTCGATGCGCACATCGGGCGCCGTCACGCGGATGGTGTCGCCGCGCCGGCCACCACTGATCGTGGGGCGGTCGAGGCCGCGCAGGGTCAGGGGCTTGGTGACGCGAAGGGACTCGTCGTGAAAGGCCCGCTCGATCTCCACCACGTCGCCCGCCGCGGCACGGTCCAGCACCGGCTGGATGGCCTCGCCGGGCTTGACGCGCCAGGTGGCCGCCCACGCCGCGCCACTGAGCAGCAGGCCCAGCAGCGCCGTGATCAGCCGTGCGGTGGGGGGCTTCATGGCAGCAGCACTCCCATCGCCTTGAGCAGCAGGAAGAGACAGGCGCCCAGCAGCAGGTTCTTGAATCCGACGTAGCTGAGCATGTCCATCACGCTGGCGCGGCGGTAGTTCGCCTGCCACCAGGGGCCGTCCTTGACGTAGCGGCGGCCCTGCAGGCGGATCAGCACCTCGTAGACGCTCCAGCCGAACCACCACAGGATCAGCGCGGGGCCGGACAGCCGCCCGGTCGCTGCCAGCACCCAGGCCACGCTGGCCGCGAGCGCGAAGGCCACGCCGGCGAGCAGCAGGGCACGGGGGCCGCGCAGGCTCTGCGGGCTCCAGGGCCAGAGGTGGTCGCGCAGCTCCAGCAGCAGCCAGCGCAGGCCGGTGGCATCGGCCTTGTGGGGCGGCTGCTGCGGCTCGGTGGGCATGCGCGGGTCCGGACCCTGGGCCACCTTGGCCGGCAGTTCCGGTGCCACGGGGGTGAGGGGGATGAAGTAGCCGTCGCGGCCGATGGGCGTGATCAGCAGACCGTCGCGCTCGCGGCGCTTGCGCTCCTTGGCCAGCGGCGGGCAGCCGGCGGTGTCGGTGTAGAGCACCATGCAGTCCAGGCAGTGCAGGCACTCGCGGTGGTCGATGCGGCCGGCCGCGTCGATGGCCTGGGCGCCGCAGCCCACGGCGCAGGCCTTGCAGCTGTTGCAGTCCATCTTGCGGCGCAGGCCGAACCAGCGGAAGGTGCTGGGCATGGCCAGGGCCGCGCCCAGGGGGCAGATGTACTTGCAATAGGGCCGCTCGACAAAGAGCGAGACGCCCAGCAGCGTGCACACAAAGAGCCCATAGGGCCAGGCGCGGTGCAGGATGCCCACCAGGAACGTGGTCTTGAAGGGCTCGACCTCCGCGAGCATCTCGGCCGTGCTCATCGAGACCATGGACACCGCCAGCAGTCCGAAGAAGATGCCGTATTTCAGCCACTTGAGCTTGTCATGCACGGCCTGCGGCACGCGGCGCTGCCAGCGCTTCAGGCCCAGCCTGCCGCCCACCTTGTACAGCGCCTCGGACAGCGAGCCGAAGGGGCACATCCAGCCGCAGAAGAGCCCGCGGCCGAACAGGAAGACGGTCAGGATGATGAAGATCCAGAAGACGAAGATGAAGGGGTCGGAGAGGAACAGCGACCAGGTCCACTGGAACAGCAGCGAGTGGAACCAGGTCAGCACCTGCGTGATGGAGGGCTGGGCCATCACGCCGAAGCCCACGAAGGCGATGGACAGGGCCCAGGCGCTGTACTTGAAGAGATTGACCGGCCACTTGTTGCGGTGCGTGGCGCGGCGCGTGAGGCGTTCGCGCAGGGCATAGACCAGGGTCACGGCCAGCAGCAGCACGATGAAGGCGGCGATGCCGGGGGCGCGCGCCTTCCAGACGCGGCGCCAGGGGGCCTCATCCTCCTCGACCTCGGGCCGGCCGCCCTGCATCAGCTCGGCGGGCAGCCAGTACTTGGCCTCGAAGTTGGCGAAGCTGCGCTGGCCCGTGGCACGGTCCACGCGGTTGCCCAGGAAGGCCAGCTTCCAGGGATAGGCCGCCGAGAAGCTCGGCGCGCGGATGATGAAGATGGCCGACTCGGTGTAGCCCGGCGCTCCCGCGGCTTCGAGGCCGTAGAGGTTGAGGTAGTCCAGGTCGCGAAAGGTGAAGGACTCGGCGCCCTGGCGCACCTGCACGCGGTCGTAGATGCCGCCTCGCACGAAGCCCGAGCCCTTGAAGGACTCGGCACCGGCGGTGCGGATGATGAAGAAGGCCTGCTCATGGGCCTTCAGACGGCTGCGCAGGTTCTCGTAGCCGGTCGCGCCCAGCAGGCTGCGGCCGAGATCGGGATGGTTCAGGTCACCGAACCACAGCTCGATGAAAGGCTCGGACGCGCGATCCAGGCCGACCTGCTCCGGCCGCACCTGCAGGCGCTGCACGGCGCCCAACTTGATCAGCTGCTCCCAGCTGTATCGGGTGCCGGCCTCGATGGCCTTCAGCGGCTCGCGGTGCACCGGCGCGATCAGCCCCACCTGGCGCGCCACGGCGCTGCTGGAGAGCTGCATCACCTGGTTCTGTGCGATCACGGTCACGGTGGCGCCAGAGATGGCGTCCACGCCCAGCACCTGCTCCTCGGGGCGCGAGGGGCCGACCTCGATCTTGTCCCGCACGGACTTGCCCACGTACTGGTGGTTGAAGTTGACCAGGGCGGCTTCGGGGATGCCCAGCAGCAGGATGGGCTCGGAGTGCTTGAGCACCTTGACGCCCACATAGCGGCCTTCGCGGTCCATGCCGATCAGCGTGACCACGGGCTTGCCGGAGTAGGCGGGGGTGTCGGTGATGTCGGTGGACAGCATCACATAGCCCAGCAGCGGGCCATGCGCCTCGCCGGCCTTGGCCGGACCGTAGGCTTCGACATAGGGCGGCTGCCCCTTGCGCGCAGAGAAGCTCACCGCGCCCGGGAACACCGCGGCGCAGTCCAGCTTCGCGCACAGCTCCGGCGCCGTGGCCAGGTCATCCGGCAGGTGCGCCTCGTAGGCCTGATGCGTGCCGCGCTCCTGCGCCCTGGCCGCAGACGCTTGATCTGCCGCAAGCGCCAGACCCGCGAATCCGCCAAGAAAAAGCGCGGCCCACAAGGCCGCGATGAAACGAAGAACTACCGACATCTTCTCTTTCCCAACCTGTCGAATGGTCTCGAGTCACCCGACAAGCACTCCCATCGAAAACGTGTCCGGCGCCGCCAGCACACCCCAACCGAGCCCGAGCGCCAAAGCGCGCCCGGCGCAGCCGTGGCGCCCCCAGCGACGTCCGAGGATCCGGCTTTGCCGGTCCTTCGGATGTGCCCCCTTGAGGGGGCGCGCGAAGCGCGTAGGGGGTGGACCTTTACTCGACAATCATGCGAGTGCGCATTTCCAGGTGCAGCGCATGGCAGAAGTGCGTGCAGTAGCACCAGAACACGCCCGGCTTGTCCGCCACGAAGGTCACCGACGCGGTCTCCAGCGGGTTCACGATGAAGTTCACGTTGTACTTGGGGATCGCGAAGCCGTGCGTCAGATCCTCCACCTTGTCCAGGTTGGTCAGGATCAGCGTGACCTCGTCACCCTTCTTCAGCTTGAACTCGCGCATGCTGAAGGCCGGAGCCTGCGAGGTCAGGCGCACGGTGACCTTCTTGCCATTGCGCTCGACGCCCGACTCCTTCGGGTCCTTCACCGCCAGCGGGAAGTCCTCGAGCGAGTAGACCTGCTTGGGCTTGACCAGCTCGCGCTTGAAGATGATGAAGTCATGGGGCTCGCCACGCACCGGGTGGTCGGCCATCAGGACCATCTTGTCGCCCGAGATGTCGATCATCTGCTCGTTCTCGGGGTGCAGCGGGCCCACCGGCAGGAAGCGGTCCTTGGAGAACTTGCAGCCCACGGCCAGGTACTTGCCGTCTGCAGCGCGGGTCTCCGACTGGCTGGCGTTCAGGTGGCCCGGCTGGTATTGCACGTCCAGGCGGTCGACCACGTACTTGGCGCTCTTGTCCCCGCCGTGGAACTTGATGGCGGCGTCCACGTTCCACTTCACGACCTGGCTGTCCAGGAAGAGGGTGGTGTAGGCGTTGCCGCGGCCGTCGAAGGCGGTGTGCAAGGGGCCCAGACCCAGCTCGACTTCGGCAACGATGGCCTTGTCCGGCGCTTCCAGCTTGCCGTCAAAGTAGTCCAGCACCTTGGCCAGCTCGATCACGGTGGCCGTGGGCGAGAGCTTGCCGGCGCAGATGAAGTACTTGGCGTCGGGGCTGGCGTTCACGCCGTGCGGGTTCTTGGGCACGCTCACGTAGGCGGTCAGCGCGGTCTTGGGGTCCTTGTTGGCGTCGCGCGTGCCGTCCACGACCGGCACCTTGGAGTCGCCAAAGGTCTTGAACTTGCCGGCCTTGACCGCGGCCTCGATGCGGGCCACGTTGAAGAAGAGGCAGGCGTCGCGCTCGGCGGACATCATGTCCTCGTACTTCGCGCCCATCTCGGTGTTGTACTGGTTGGTGGCGGCCAGCTTGCCGTCATAGGACGTGGCGACCAGGTCGCAGTTGCCGTCGATCAGCACCTGCCAGCGGACTTCCATGGTCTCGGCGTCCACGCAGCTGAAGAGCGAGCGGTACTTGCTGCTGTCCTCCGTGCCGGTGTTGGGCAGGGGGATGGCAAACTCGCCGCCGCAGAAGACGCGGGTGGTGTAGTTGATCTTCGGATCGACCGGGTCGGCCTTGTCCGGGAAGATGCCGTGGAAGCCCTGCACATTGGGCAGCTCGGTGATCTTGTCGCAGACGAAGTAGTCCAGGCGGATACGGGCGATGCGGCTGTTGATCTTGTCGTTGACCCAGGCGTAGCGGCCGTCGTAGTTGCCGTCCTTGTAGGAGGCATGGACGTGGTGGGTATCGGCCACCGTGTAGCGCAGGCTGCCGTCGGCCTTGGTGCCCATCACCTTCTTGGATTCATTGGTGATGCCCCAGCCCACCAGGGCGTCAGGATTGAAGCAGGGGATGCGCAGGATCTCGCGGCCCGAAGGCAGGCCCAGCACGCGGACGTCACCGGTGTGGCCGCCGCTCCAGAGGCCGTAGTAGCTGTCCAGCTCACCGGGCTTCAGGTGCGAGGCATTGCCACCGCCATGAGCGGCCGCCGCGGGGGCACTGCCGGCGGCCGCAGGGGCGCCTTCGCTCTTCTTCTCAGCGCAGGCGGCGACGCCCAGCGTCAGGCCGGCCAGCGCCGCGGAGTTCATGAATCGGCGACGTCCCAGGCCGCTGGATTCCTCGTTCGTCAACTTCTTTTCGTCCTTCATGGGGTGACCTCTGGTGAATGAAACTCAGGCTTCGGGACGCGGCGCCGCAGCGCTGGGGGAGGACGTCCTCGATTGGCCTGCATCGTCTGGAAAGCCGGGGTTCCCCTCCTTGATCCAGTTCAAGGTTTGAAACTTTTCTGAAAAATATAGCTTTAACGGAAACGGCGCTCTTGTGCGGCCGCTCCGAGATGCACAGAATCCGCCCTGTCCGGCCCCTGCACCGCAGCAGCGGCCATTGCGGAGAGCACACATGACTCAGATTTCCAGCGGCCGTCAGGCCACCCGTTCGCTGATCAGCACCCTGATCGTCCTGGCCGCGGCCAGCCTCGCCGCCTGCGGCAAGCAGGACGCCCCGTCCACCCCCTCCAGCACCGCCGCTCCCGCGGCCAGCACGGCGGCTCCGGCCCCGGCGGCCGCGCCTGCCGCAGAGAACACCGTCGGCAAGTCGGTCTTCGGCAAGACCTGCTCCATGTGCCATGCCGCTGGCGTGGCCGGCGCACCCAAGCCCGGAGACAAGGCCGACTGGGGCCCGCGCATCGCCCAGGGCAAGGACGTGCTCTACAAGCACGCCCTCGAGGGCTTCACCGGCGCCAAGGGCATGATGCCCGCCCGCGGCGGTGGCGCCTCGCTGACCGACGACGAGGTCAAGGCCGCCGTCGACTTCATGGCCGACCAGTCGCGCTGAGTGAGCCCGAGCCGGAGGGACACATGATGCAAAGGCGTCAATGCCTGCGCCGCCTGGGGCAGCTGGCGGGTGGTCTTCAGCTGATGGCCTGGAGCGCCGTCGCGCTGCCGTCTCATGCGCGCGGCGCGGCTACGGCGTGGCAGGAGAGCCGGGTGCTGATGGGCACCCGGGTCGATCTCATGGTGAGCGCCGTGCCCGAGGCCCTGGCCCGCGTGGCCATGGCCAGGGCCTGGGACCGCATGAGCGCGCTCGCAGCGATGATGAGCCGCTTCGAGGCGGGCAACCCCCTGGACCGGCTCGCCAGCGTGGCGGGGCAGGGTCAGGTCTTGCCTCTTCCCGGCGAGCTGATGGCCGTGCTGCATGCCGCGCTTCAGCGCGCCCAGGACAGCGGCGGCTGCTATGACCCGACCGTGGGCAGCTACCAGGGCTGGGACTTCCGCCCCGGCATGGAGCACCGCCCCGGCGAAGGCGAGCTGCAGGCCCAGCGCCCGCTGAGCGGCTGGCGTCACCTGACGCTGGACCTGCGCCGGCAGCGGGCCTCGCTGGACCGCGCCGGCGTGCGCCTGGACCTCGGTGGCGCGGCCAAGCTGCCCATCCTCGAGGCCGGCCTTGCCGTGCTGCGCGAGCAGGGCGTCGCCAACGCCTTGCTCAACGGCGGAGGGGACATCCTCACCCTGGGCCAGGCCGAGGCCGATCGCCCCTGGCGCGTGGCCTTGCGCGACCCGCGCGAGCCCACGTGCTGGCTGGGCGTCCTCGACATGCCCGCCAGCGGCGCCGTGCTGGCCGCCTCGGGGGACTACGAGCGCTGCTTCGAGCGCCAGGGGCGACGCTTCCACCACATCCTGGATCCGCGCAGCGGTGAACCCAGCCAGGGCCTGCACGGCCTCGCGCTGCTGGGCCGCAGTGCGGCCGAGCTCAACGCCTGGGGGCCGGCCATGATGGTGGCCGGACCGGCCCAGGCGCGCCGCTGGGCGCAGGGCCTGCAGGGCGTCGAGCTGATGCTGGCCGGGCCCGGCGAGGGGCAGGGCTCGCAGCAGCTCTGGACCAGTGCCGGCCTGGACCGGCAGCTGCAGCGCGCCTGAAGGCCGGGGATCCGCCCCGGCCTCAGTGCACCCAGGGCTCCCAGGGCCAGGGCATCGGCCCCGCGGCCTGCGCCGTCCACTGGCGGCGGTAGGCCGAGGGCGCCATGCCCACCACGCGCCGGAACTGGCGGCTGAACTGGGCCTGGTCGTAGAAGCCGCAGCCCAGGGCCACGTCCATCAGGGACTCCTCGTCCTGACGCAGCAAGGCACAGGCAGCGCGCACCCGGTGGCGCACGATGAACTCCTGCGGGCTCATGCCGAACACCCGCCGCACCAGGGCCGAAAAGCGCGCCTGGCTCAGGCCCGCCATGTCGGCCAGCTGCGCCACGCTGTGGCGGCGCTCGCAGGTCTTGGTCATGGCGTCGACGGCCTCGACCAGGGTCGCGTCGCTCCCATCGCGGCGCAGGCCGGGCACGTCCTTGGAAAGGCACAGGATGCCGTGCAGCTGCCCGCTGGCCGAGCACAGCGGGTACTTGTGCGTCACGCACCAGCCTGAGCCTCCGCCCGGCAGCAGGATGGGATCCAGCTGGTAGAGCAGGGGGCTGCGCCGGCTCAGCACCCATTCGTCCTGGGCCAGGTAGCGGCGGGACAGGGCATCCGGCCACAGTTCCGTGACGGTACGACCGCGCAGGCTTGCATCCTGCGGCAGGCCCAGGCGCTGCAGCAGGGAGGCATTGAACGAGACATAGCGTCCCGCGCGGTCTTTCACCACGAACAGAAAGCCGGCCAGGCCTTCAAACAACATCGCGGTCTGCGCGGCCCCGAAGAGCAGGGCCTGCTCCGTGGCCGCGTCGACGCGCGCATCTTCGACCCTGGGCAGGCCAGGCCCTTCGCACCAGGGCTTGCCGGCCCCCGGGCGATCCGCAGCGGGACGTTCGGCGTCTGGCCGTTCGACATCGGCCCGCGTGGGTGGCCGGCACAGGGCACGCATGCTTTCTTGCATGTTGGGCTCCTTCCTTGCACTCTCTCTCCGTGCCGGATGTTGACGCAGCCGCTCCCCTCACGGGGGCAGCTGTCGCCCCGTCTCAGGGCATGTCCGCATGCGGATATCCCTGAGAACTGAGGCTTGAAAACGTCACTTGGGGAAGGTGTAACTCAGCGTGAATGCACCGCTGCCCGCATAGGACTTCACCTGGGCGTAGTAGTAGCCCGCCGTGCCGTTGTAGCTGATGGATTCAACGGAGCTGCTGCCCTCGCTCTTGGCCGCCACGGCCCAGGCGCTGCCATTCCACTTGTAGAGGTAGAGATCGAAGTCCGTGCCCGCGGGGCCGCTCAGCTTCAGCGTGAAGGTGCCGCCTGCCGTGCTCTGGTAGTAGCCATTGCCGCCACTGGGGTAGCTTGCCGAGGCACCGGTGCCGCTGAGCGTGCCGTTGACGGTCACCGAGCCGCTGCCATTGCCCGAGCCGCCCGTGTAGCTGTTGAAGACCTGGCCGGCGCGCGCCTCGTTGACGGCATGCCAGGGCTGGCCCAGGGCCCGCATGCGCGAGTTTTCCGTGGGGCGGTACAGGCCGCTGGTGCAGTACTTGGCGCCTGCGAACAGGCCCACCGTGCCATTGGCATAGCTGCCCGGCTGAGTGGGCACCGGCGTACCGCTGCTGATGAAGGAGGCCCACTTGGCCGCGCTGCGCGTGCTGGCCCGCGTGGCATTGGCCTCGCTGGGTTCGGTGCTGGCATCGCAGGTGCCGTAGTCGTATTCGTCCGCCAGCTTGAAGGCGGTGTGGCCGATCTCATGCAGGGCAATCTCGATGGACTGCGGGTGCATGGTCATGGTGCCAATATTGCCGCCGGCGCCGCCATAGGTCGTGCTGTTGGCCACCACGATGATGACGTCGCGCGCGTCCGCCGTCGTGACGGTGCCGACGGCGGTGAAGACCTTGCTCTCGTCGGCACAGACCAGGCGGTCGATGCCGTAGCAGCCGATCACCGTGCCCAGGGCCGTGTTGCGGGTGACGCCGCCCTCGCTCACGCCGGACTGCGGGCTGACGATGTCCACGCGGCGGATGTTGATCGAGTTCTTGTAGCTCGCGAACAGCGGATCCGCCAGGATGCCGGAGCTGATCTTCTGGGCGTCGGACACCCACTTGCTCTGGTCCGCGCTGGCGTAGCCGTCGCCGATCAGCACGATGTCCATGCGCTGGCCGCTGGCGCCGCTGTTCCACAGCACGGTGCTGCCGGTGGGCGTGGCCAGGCTGCTGACGAGGCCGCGCTGGCTGGTGTCCAGGGCGCCTCGCGCGGCCAGCTGGTCCAGCTCGGTCCGCGCCAGGCGCTTGAGGGGCGTCGCGCCGGCCAGCGCATTGCGCGCGGCCAGCTGGCTGCTGTGCTCGACGATGTCCACGCTCTGGACCTGGGCCGACCAGGGCAGGCGCAGCTCCACGCTGCCGTCGCGCTGCAGGGCGCGGGCCTGCTGGATCTGGCCGGTGGCCGGGTTGAACACCTCGGCCCACTGGCGGCTGGGGTGCGCGATGCTGCGGCGGAAGAGCTCCTGGCCCCTGGCATCCCGGGCGATGAGAACCAGGTCGCCGTCGCGTGCCTCGCCGGGCTGGGCCTGGCTGGCGAAGCTGCCTTTCTCGGCATGACTGATCTGCAGGCCCGCCGCAGGGTTCAGCGGGTCGTGGCGCAGGCGCAGCAGCAGGTCCTCGGCCTGCGCGGTCGATGCCAGCGCGAAGGGAAGGGCCAGGAACAGGGGAAGCGGCGACCGCAGGCGTCGACGCAGCGCAGGGGAAGTCTTCATGGGGCTGTCTCGCAGGTGTGTTGTGAAGTGGTCCGGCCTCCCTCTCGAGGCAGGCGGCGCGGCATCGTGGCCGCCGTGCGATCTTGTCGGGGCCCCGGCGCCTCGCCTTGTACGGATTCAGGCCGGTGCCCCCAATCGCGACAAAGCGTTGTGCGCGGGCGGCAGGGGATTGCCCGGGGATGCCTCCGGCCACTTTTGCCGCCTGTTGCGCCCTGCATGTGCCAGGGGTATGACAGCCGTCACCATCTCGCTGGCTTCTGCTTGCATCTATTGCCAGTTCCTCAGGGTCTGCAAATGAGGCTCAATCGCATCCACTCGCTGCCCGGGGGGGCGGCGGATCAGAAGGAGATGAGACATGACCGTTGATGTGGCGCCTGCCGCGCCCGGCTTTGTGAGTGAGCTGCTGACGCCCGGGCAGCTCAAGCGCCTGATTCCCCGCAGTGCGGCCTCCGCCGCCACGGTGCAGCAGGCCCGCAGAAACGTCCGCAGCATCCTGCAGGGCCGCAGCGACCGCCTGCTGGTGGTGATCGGCCCCTGCTCCATCCATGACTGCATGGCCGCCCGCCATTACGCGCGCCGCCTGCTGCAGATGCGGGAGCAATGGGGCCAGGAGCTGGAGATCGTCATGCGGGCCTACCTGGAGAAGCCCCGCACCACGCTGGGCTGGACCGGCCTCCTCAATGATCCCTTCCTGGATGGCAGCGGCCTGATCTCCCATGGCCTGGAGATCGGCCGCAGCCTGCTGGAGGAGCTCAACGCCATGGGCGTGCCCGTGGCCCACGAGATCGTGGCGCCGGCCACCATGAGCTACCTGGACGACCTGCTGTCCTGGGCGGCCGTCGGCGCGCGCACCTCGGCGTCGCCGGTGCACCGCCAGCTGGCCTCGGGGCTGGACATGCCGGTGGGCTTCAAGAACGGGGTCGAGGGCCAGGTGCAGGTGGCCGTGGACGCCATCCAGTCAGCGCGCCACCCGCACAGCTACGTGGCGGTGCGGCCGCAGGGCACCCTGGGGGTCTACAGCAGCCTGGGCAATCACGACGCCCATCTCGTCATGCGCGGCGGCCGGCAGCCCAACTACGACGAGGACAGCCTGGCCACCGCTGCCGCTCTGCTGCGCAAGGCGGGCCTGCATGAGGCCCTGGTGGTCGACGCCAGCCATGGCAACAGCCAGAAGGACCATCACCGCCAGTCCATGGTGTGCGCGGACCTGGCCGGGCAGATCAGCGGAGGCAACCGCAGCATTGTCGGCGTGATGGTGGAGAGCAACCTCCGCTCGGGACGCCAGGACCTGCTGGCCGGCCGGACGCCCGATCCGGAGCTGAGCATCACGGACGCCTGCATCGGCTGGGACGAGAGCGCCGAGGTCCTGCGCCTGCTCGCCGAAGCCGTGCGTGCGCGGCGCAGCCGGAGCCTCCAGCCGGCGCCTGAAGTGGCCTGCTGAGCCGCTGCGCAGCGCTGCACCTTCCCGTCACGCTCCCATCACGTTTCCCGCGCCCGCCACGCCGCCCTCGCGGTGCGCTGGCGGCCGCCGCATTCCAGGAGAAGCCCCTCATGAACGCCCAGACAGACCACCTGCTGCCGCACGTCACCACCGGCCCGCGCGCCAGGCAAGACCTGACCCCATCGAACGCCGACACGCGGCGGGATCCCGACCCTGCCACCCAGCTGGCCCACAAGCTCGCCAGCCTGCGGCAGGCCGCGTCCGCGCTGCATGCGCAGGGCGGCTTCCCGGACCGCGCGCGCCAGCTGCTGCTGCTGTGCGAACAGCTGCAGCAACACAGGGAGTCCCTGATGCAGGCGGGCTGGCTTGCCGGCTACGCGCCCTGGGACCAGCACCTGGACTTTGAGGCCGGCCTGGCCGCGGTCCGGCAGCTGGCGCAGGAAGTCGCGAAGGAATGGTGCGACGCGCCCCTGGCCGCTGACGGCGAGCCGCTGGCGCTCGACAAGGACGGCCGCCGCTGGGCCGCCCAGGTCCTGACGCGCGCCGAGGGCGTGGACGTGCTCGTGCTGGGCCTGCATCGCCCCTGCGCACACCTGCTGCTGGGCTTTGCCCGCGCCTGGCTGGCCGGCCGGGCCTGCCTGGTGCTGTGCCCCGAGGAGCACCCGCTGCTGGAAGCCCTGATGCTGGCCCTGCGCCGCGGCCTGCCCCATGGCGGCGCGGTGCTTCGCAGCATGGTGGGGGTGGACCTCGGCCTGGCCCTGGGGCAGCTGCTGCCCGCGGACCAGCTGCAGGTCTGGAGCACGCCCGGCAGTGCCGAGATGCGCTGGGAGCACCTGGCCGGCTGCGCCGCGGAACGGCTGTTGCAGCTGGCGGCGCCGGGACTGGCGGTGGTGGATGCGTCCGTCGAGCCCGGCAGCCCGCTGTGGGATCGCCTGGTGGACCTCGTTGCGCTGGGCATCCAGGCGCTGCAGGGCCTGCACGAGCATGCGGTGCGCACGGTGTGGTTGCCGCGCGAACGGCTGGCGGTCTTCCAGGAGGCCGTGCAGCAGCGCTGGCGTACCTGGCAGGGCAGCCGCCCGGCCCGGCACTGGCAGAGCGGGGCGGACGCCGTGCAGCGCCTGCGGGCCCAGGCCTGGCTGCAGGACGCCCTCGCGCAGGGCGCACAGAACCTCGCCAGCGATCCTCTGGGCCCCGCCATCGTGCAGCTGCAGCAGCCGGCGGGCGGGGAGGGGCCCGGCATCGCCCCGCCGCCGCTGGGCCCGGTGCTGGCCCTGTGGGCCTATGACGATGTCGACGCGCTGGACGCCGCCCTGCAGGCGCCGCGCAGTGACGGCCGCGGCGGTCTGGCCGTGCTGGCCAGCGCCGATGCCGCCCACCGCCGCGCCTGGAGCGAGCCCCTGGCCCGCCACCATCGATTCCTGCACCTGCTCGACGGCCCGTCCGCACACCTTGCCCAAGCCAGCCCGGCCACGGACCCCGAGCAGACGCTGCGTGGCGCCTGGGAGCTGCTGGCAGCGCTGGACCGCGCCACCGTGCGCACCACGCTGAAGACGCTGCTGCGGTCCTGCACCGTGCTGGCCGAGCCCGTGCCCCTGGGCGAATGCCTGCAGCAATACCTGCCCGGTGCGGCGCGTCGGGACGTCGAGGTCCATCCCTTTCGGCGCTTCTTCGAGGACCTGGCGGTGGGGGACTCCCTGCTGACGCACCGTCGCACCGTGACCGAGGCCGACATCGCGGCCTTCGGGGGCGTCTCGGGCGACTACTTCTACATGCACTTCGACGCCGAGGCCGCCGCCGCCTCGCCCTTCGGCCGGCGCATTGCCCATGGCTACTTCGTGCTGTCGGCGGCGGCGGGTCTCTTCGTCTGGCCCGGGGAGGGGCCGGTGCTGGCCAACTACGGCCTGGACCGGCTGCGCTTCATCCAGCCCGTGGGCATTGGCGACACCATCCAGGCGCGCCTCACCTGCAAGCGCAAGCAGGACAAGCCGCAGGGCGGCGCCCGGTGCGGCCAGGGCGTGGTGGTGTGGGACGTGCAGGTCACGAATCAGCACGGCGCGACGGTGCTGAGCTACGACATCCTCACCCTGGTGGCCAGGCGGCCGCGCGAGGCGCAGGCCTGATCCGGGTGCCGCCCCTCAGCGGCTCGGCGAACGCTGGGCGAAGTAATGGGCGGGCGAGTCACCAAAGCAGCGGCGGAACATGGCGATGAAGTTGCTGGGCGTGGCGTAGCCCAGCGCGTCGGCCACGTTGGCGACGCTGTCGCCGCGCGCCAGGCGCTCCAGCGCATGGGTGAGCCGCGCCTGCTGCCGCCACTGCGCGAAGCTGACCTGCGTCTCGGCCATGAAGAGCCGGCCCAGGGTGCTGGGCGAGAGGCCCGCCCATTGCGCCCAGTCGTCCATGGTGCGCTTGTCCTCGGGCTGCTCCAGGATGGCATTGGCAATGCGCAGCAGCCGCCGGTCCTCGGGCATGGGCAGGTGCAGGGGCTCGTGCGGGGCCTGGCGCATCTCGTCCAGCAGCACGGCCAGCATGCGCTCCTGTTCGGGGTTCAACCGCTCCTGCTGCGTCCAGGACACCGCCCGGCGCACCAGTGCCCGCATCAGCTCGCTGATGCCGAACACGCAGGGCGTGGTCGGCAGGGACTGACAGGCCGAGGGCGCGATCACCACGCTCCAGCCGCTCATGGCGCCGCTGATGCTGACCTTGTGCGCCATGCCCGGCGGAATCCAGCCGGCACGGTGCGGCGGCAGCAGCCAGGAGCCATGCGGCGTACGCACATGCACCAGACCGTTCTCCACGCAGAAGGCCTGGCCGCGCAGATGGCTGTGCCAGTCGATCTCGCGGGTGCCCAGGCGGTATTCGGTCCCGGCGTCGTCCTCGCCCCAGATGGCAATCAGCGGCGGGCCGTCCGCCCGTTCGCTGAGGTCGGGGGAAGGTTCGGGCGTGATCGGAGGGGCGGTGTCGGGCATGACTGGAAATCATTATTTTTAGATCGAACAACGCTATCACGCTTTTGACACCCCGCCCAAGAATTCAGGTCAGGGAGAGGCAACACCATGAATCGCCACACGCAAACACTCGCATTCGCCGGCCGCCTGGCCGCGGCCACTGCCCAGGGCGCCATGCCCAGCCAGGGCCGCCAGACCACGCGCCGGACCGCTCGCCTGACCGGCCTGCTCCTGCTCGCCGCGGCCCTGGGTGGCTGTGCCACCCCACCCCCGCCGGGCCAGGCCGCCAGCCTCCTGGAGGCCCAGGCGCTCCAGGTGCCTGCCGCCGGCGCCGCGGCCCCGGCCGCCACCCGCCCCTGGCCGCGCCAGGACTGGTGGCTGGCGCTGGCCGATCCCCAGCTCAATGCGCTGATCGACGACGCGCTGGCCCATGGCCTGGATCCGGCCGTGGCCGATGCACGGCTGCGCCAGGCCCATGCCCTGGCCGGCGTGGAGCAGTCAAGCCGGGCGCCTCAGGTCTCGGCCAGCCTGGGCTGGCAGGGAGAACGCCAGTCCTCTCGAGCCGTGGCCCCCGACCAGGGCGGCGGGCGCTTCAGCCGCCAGTGGCAGGCCGGCCTGCAGCTGGACTGGACGCCGGACCTCTGGGGCGGCCGCCACGCCGCCTGGACCGCCGCGCTGGGGAGGCTGCGCGCGGCCGAGGTCTCGGCGCAGGACGCCCGCATGCAGCTGAGCGTGGCCGTCGCCCAGGCCTACATGCAGCTGGCCTATGCCCATGTGCAGGGCGACATCGCGCAGGCCGAACAGGAGCGCGTGGCCGAGGTCCAGCGCCTCACCCGCCAGCGTGTCGGCAGCGGCCTGGGCACCCAGGCCCAGCTGCGCCAGACCGACAGCGACATGGCCAGCGCCGCACGGCAGCGCCTGATGGCCGAGCGCCTGGTGAGCATGGCCCAGAGCACGCTGTCGGTCCTGCTCGGGCAGGGGCCTTCGCGAGGGGCGGCGATCACGCGCCCGGCCTGGCCCTCCGACGCCCCCTTGCTGGCCCCGGCCTGGCTGCCCCTGGACCTGCTGAGCCGTCGCCCCGACATCGTGGCCGCGCGCTGGCAGGTGGAATCGGCCCGGCTGCATGTCGAGTCCGCCCGCACGGCCTTCATGCCCAACCTGAACCTGGCCGCCCTGGTGGGGGTGGCCGCCACGCCCTGGAATGAGCTGCTGCGCAGCGGCGCCGGCATGGCCCAGCTCTCGCCGGCCCTGAACCTGCCGCTCTTCGACGGTGGTCGCCGACGGGCCGGCCTGGCGCTGCAGGAGGCGCAGTACGACGAGGCCGTCGCCCTCTACAACCAGACCCTGGTGCGCGCCGTCAACGAGGTCGCGGACCAGGTGCAGGCCCAGCGCTCGCTGGCCGAGCAGCTGGAGCAGCAGCAGCGCGCCCGCGACGCCGCCAGCGAGGCCTGGCAGCTCGCCGAGCAGCGCTACCGGGCGGGCGTGGGCAGCTACCTGGACGTCCTGTCGGTGCGCCAGCAGCTCCTGCTCGCCGAGCAAGGCCTGGCGGCCCTGCAGGCCCAGCGCATCCAGGACGGCCTGCAGCTGGTGAAGGCCCTGGGCGGCGGCTTCCAGGCGGAAGGCGAGCCCAGGCTCTAGCAGCCCGACGGCCCGAGGGCCATGAATCACGACGCAGAGGAAGCAATCATGAGTACAGACAAGAATGTGCAGGGCGCCGCCCCTGCTGGCGTGGCATCCGTCCCTCCCGCGGAACCGGGCGGCCCGGCCTCCAGGCAGCGCAGGACGCTGCTGCTGCGGGCGCTGCTGCTGGGTGCCGGCGTCGGCGCGGCGGTCTGGGGCTTCTGGTACCAGCAGGAAGGGCGCTGGCAGGAGGAAACCGACAACGCCTACGTGCAGGGCAATCTGGTCCAGATCACGCCGCAGACCGCGGGCACGGTCGTGGCCATTGCCGCGGACGTGGGCGAGCCGGTGGGCCTGGGCCAGACCCTTGTGTCGCTGGACCGGACGAACAGCGACGTGGCCCTGTCCTCCGCCATGGCTGACCTGTCCAGCGTCATGCGCAAGGTCAAAGGCCTCTACACGCAGGAGCGCGGCTTGCGCAGCACCATCCAGGCCGCCGAGGCCGATGTGCAATCCCGCCGCGTCACGCTGGACAAGGCCCGTGCCGACTACCAGCGCCGCAAGGAGCTGGCCCGCTCCGGGGCCATCTCCGACGAGGAGCTGGCCCATGCCCGCGACACCCTGTCGGCCGCGCAGAGCGCACTGGCGGCCTCGCAGAGCACCGTGGCCTCGCTGGAGCAGCAGTACCAGGGGAGCAAGGCCCTGGTGGACGGCACGGTGGTGGTGTCCCATCCGGAGGTCCAGAAGGCCGCCGCGACGCTGCGCTCCGCCTACCTGGACCAGATGCGCACCGCGCTGATCGCGCCCGTGGCCGGCCATGTGGCGCAGCGCACGGTGCAGCTGGGTCAGCATGTGGCGCCGGGCAGCGCGCTGATGTCGGTGCTGCCCCTGGACCAGGTCTGGGTGGAGGCCAACTTCACCGAGACGCAGCTGGCCCACATCCGCATCGGGCAGGCCGTGGAACTGCGTGCCGATGCCTATGGCGACGCCGTGAGCTACACCGGCCGCGTTGCCAGCCTGGGCCTGGGCACGGGCAGCGCCTTCTCGCCGCTGCCCGTGCAGAACGCGACAGGCAACTGGATCAAGATCGTGCAGCGGCTGCCGGTGCGCATCGAGCTGACGGACCCGAAGCAGCTGATCAGCCATCCCCTGCGCCTGGGCCTGTCCATGCGGGCCACGGTGGATGTGCATGACGTCAGCGGCCCGCTGCTGGTGGCTCAGCCTCGCAGCCGGCCCGGCCTCAGCACCGATGTCTATCGCAAGCAGGTCGACGCCGTGGATGGCCTGATCGAGCGCATCGTCCGCGGCGGACGGCCCGCGGCCCTGCCTGCGGTGCTGGGAGACGGTCGATGAGTGCGGCTGCCGGAACGGCCGCGCTGCCGGGCGCTGGCAGTGGCGCGCCCGCGGCAGCACCGCCGGCGCCGGCGGGCGCCGAGTTCGTGCCTCCCAGCGTGCCCATGGCCACCGTCGGCCTCGCGCTGGCGGTGTTCATGCAGGTGCTGGACGGGACCATCGCCAATGTGTCGCTGCCCACCATCGCGGGCAATCTGGGTGTCAGCACCAACCAGAGTGCCTGGGTGATCACCACCTTCTCGGTCTGCAATGCCATCGCGCTGCCGCTGACCGGCTTCCTAGTGAAGCGGGTAGGGCAGGTGCGCCTGTTCATCTGGTCGACCCTGCTCTTCACCCTGGCCTCGCTGCTGTGCGGCATGGCCCAGAGCCTGGGCGCGCTGGTGCTGTTCCGCGCCTTGCAGGGGGCGGTCGCCGGGCCGATGATCCCGACGACGCAGGCCCTGATGCTGTCCATCTACCCGCCACACCGGCGGGGATTTGCGCTGTCCATGATCGCCATGGTGACGGTGGTGGCGCCCATCGCGGGGCCCCTGCTGGGCGGCTGGATCACCGACAGCTACTCCTGGCAATGGACCTTCCTGATCAACGTCCCCATTGGCCTCTTCGCGGCGGCCACTGTGTCCTCGCAGATGCGGGGTAAGCCCGAGAAGACCGAGTCCGTGCGGGTCGACCACATCGGCCTGGCCACCCTGGTGCTGGGCGTGGGCGCGCTGCAGGTGGTGCTGGACAAGGGCAATGACGAGGACTGGTTCCAGTCACCCTTCATCGTCGTCATGAGCCTGATCGCCGCGCTGAGCCTGGCGGTGTTCGTGATCTGGGAGCTGCATGAGCGCAATCCCATCGTGAACCTGCGCCTCTTCGCCAACCGCAATTTCGCGGCGGGCACGGTGACCCTGGTGCTGGCCTACTCCGCCTTCTTCGCGGTCAATGTGATCGTGCCGCAGTGGCTGCAGCGCACCATGGGCTACACCGCCATCTGGGCGGGCCTGGCGGCCGCGCCCATGGGCATCCTCCCGGTGCTGATGACGCCCTTCATGGGCAAGTACGCCCCGCGCTTCAACATGCGCTGGATGGTGTGCAGCGCCTTCGCCATCCTCGGCGCGGCGTCCTTCATCCGCGCGGGCTTCTTCCTGGGCGTGGACTTCACGCACGTGGCCGCGGTGCAGCTGCTGCAGGGTCTGGGCCTGGCGCTGTTCATCATGCCGATCAATGCCATCTTGCTGTCTGACCTCAAGCCGCAGGAGATCGCCGCGGCCTCGGGGCTCTCGACCTTCAGCCGCACCCTGGGCGCGAGCTTCGCCGTGTCCCTCACCTCCCTGGTCTGGGAACGGCGCGCCGTGCTGCACCACGCCCACCTCGTGGAAGGGCTGCCACCCGGCACGCTGGGTCCCGCCGCCGCGCCGCTGGCGCCCGGTGACTCCGCCTTCGCCTTCCGCCTGAACCACTACCTGGACCAGCTGGCCTACCAGATGTCCTTCAACGACGTGGCCTATGCCCTGGGCTGGGTCTTCATGCTGGCCATCGCTGTCGTGTGGCTGGCCAAGCCCCCGTTCACGCCCAAGGCACCGCCGGGCAAGCGCTGAGCCGCTCGCCGCCCACTCACCACTCTCATGAAAGGAGAAGCCATGGACGCTGCCATCCAAGCCGCCCAAGTGTTCGAAATGGACGGATTCCCCGTCGTCACCTTCCGCAACGACGCCATCCGGCCCGGCTACGCCGCGCGCTGGGCCCGCGAGATGGAGGCCCTGGTGGCCCGGGCCCAGGCCTTCGTGCTGCTCTTCCTGCCCGAGCGGCCCGAGGAGACGCTGGAGGACCGCAAGCAGCGCGCGCTGTGGCTGAAGTCGAACAAGGACGCGCTGTCCGAGCACTGCCGCGCCCTGATCACGGTCGAGCCGGACCCGCAGGAGCGGGCCGCGGCCGCCAAGGAGGCGCAGGCCATGCAGAAGGCCTTCGGCCTGCTGCTGGTGAGCGTCGCCAGCGAGTCCGAGGCCCGGGACCTGGCCCAGTCCCTCCTCGCGGCCTGAACCCACGCATCAACCCCCATCAAGGAATCTGACGTGAATCCCTCAAGCAAGAAAGCCCCGGCCCTGCGCCGATCCTGGCTCTTCCTCGCCGGTGCCGACCGGCAGGCCCTGCTCGAAGGCGTCCATTGCGGCGCCGACGTGCTGGTGCAGGAGCTGGAGACCTTCACCCCGCCGGCGCGGCGCCCCGAGGCCCGCCAGCTCAGCGGCGAGGTGCTGAGCGCCTGGCGCGAGGCCGGCATTCTGACCTCCGTCCGCGTCAACCCGCTGGAGAACGGCGGCATGGAGGACCTGGAGGCCGTCATGCGCCACCGGCCGGACATCATCATGATGTCCTTCATCTCCACGCCCATGCAGGTCGTGGCCCTGGATCAGGCGGTGAGCCACTACGAGCGCGAGTACGGCATCCCCACGGGCTCCACCGAGCTGGTGCCCAATATCGAGAGCACGCAGGGCCTGATCAACACCATGGCCATCGCCAAGTGCAGCGCCCGCATCAGCGCCTTGCTGGTTGCCACGGAGGACATGGTGGCCGACATGGGCGCCCGCCGCACCCGCGCCGGGCATGAGCTGGACTATGTGCGTTCGCGCTTTCTCGTGGAGTGCGCGGCCGTGGGCATGCCGTCCATCGACTGCCCCTACAGCTACTCCGACAACGAAGGCGCCGAGCTGGACATGCAGCGCTGCCGCGACCTCGGCTTCCGTTCCAAGGCCATCGTCAACGCGCAGTTCGTGCCAGTGGTGAACCGCTGGCTGACACCGACCGCCGCAGAGCTGTCCCTGGCTCGCCGCGTGATCCAGGCCTTCGACGAAGCCCGCAGCCAGTCCGGCGGCAAGCGCGTGCCGGCGGCCGTGGTCGACGGCTTCCTGGCCGAGATCCCCGATTACCTCGCCGCCCAGCGCCTGATCGCGCGGGCCATCCAGTTCGGCATGGAGTGAAGACCCAATGGAATCCCTGATCCAACGCTTCAAGGCGCTGCCGGTGCTGACCGGCCAGCTGACCGACTTCGACACCTCGGCCGTGCCCGCCACGCCCCAGGCCCTGTTCATGCAGTGGCTCGACGACGCCCTGGAACGCGGCGTCAGCGAGCCGCAGGTCACCACGCTGTCCACGGTTGACCCCGACGGCGCGCCCGATGCCCGCTCGGTGATGCTGCTCGACGTGGGCGAGGAGGGCTGGCATTTCGCCGCCAACGCCGCCAGCCCCAAGGGCCGCCAGATGGCGCGCCAGCCCCAGGCCGCCATGACCTTCTACTGGCCGGGGACCGCCCGCCAGGTCCGCCTGCGCGGCGAGGTGGTCGCGCTGCCCCGGGAGGCCGGGCTGGCCGACTTCCGCAGCCGGCCGGAGAAGTCCCGCGCCGCCATCCTCGCTGCGCGCCAGAGCGAGGTGCTGGAACAGTCCGCCGACCTGGACCGCGCGCTGGCCCAGCAGCTGGAGCGCCTGCAGCAGGAGCCCGAGCTGGCCTCCGAGCACTGGACCATGTATGCGCTGAAGCCGCTGGACGTGGAGTTCTGGCAGTCCAATGGCCAGCGCCGCTTCACCCGTCTGCGCTACCGCCGCCAGGGCCAGCAATGGACCCGGCAGCTGCTGTGGCCATGAGCATCGACAGCCTCCTGGCCCAGGCCCTGCAGGCCGGCGGCGATGCCCCCGCGCTGGGCACGGGCACCCGCCTCGTCCATGCGGGGCGGGACCCCATGCGCTACCACGGCTTCGTCAACACGCCCGTGTTCCGTGCCTCCACCGTCCTGAGCCCCACGGTCCGCGATCTGCTGGGGCGCACCCAGCCCTACATCTACGGCCGGCGCGGCACCCCCACCTCCGAGGCCCTGGAGTGCGCCCTGTGCGAGCTCGAGGGCGGGGCAGGGGTGGTGCTGTGTCCTTCAGGCCTGTCGGCCTGCACCCTCGCCCTGATGTCCTGCCTGGAGCCGGGCGATCACGTGCTGGTCACGGATGCGGTCTACGGCCCTGTGCGCCATGCGTGCGACGGCCTGCTGCGGCGCCTGGGCGTCGAAGTGAGCTACTTCCCACCGGGCACCGGTGCCGAGCTGGGCGGCTGGGTGAAGGAGAACACCCGAGCGATCTACCTGGAGTCGCCCGGCTCGCACAGCATGGAGGTGCAGGACGTCCCCGCGCTGGTGGCCATGGCGCGGCAGCATGGCCTGCGCGTCATCGCCGACTGCAGCTGGGCCACGCCCCTGTTCTTCAAGGCGCATGCGGCGGGCGTGGACCTGGTCATCCAGGCCGGCACCAAGTACCTGCTGGGGCACTCGGACGGCATGCTGGGCGCGGTGTCCGCGTCCCCGCGCGCCTGGCCGGCGCTCAAGGCTCTGCACGGCGACCTGGGCCTGTGCGCGGGGCCGGACGAGATCTTCCTCGCCCTGCGCGGCCTGCGCTCGCTGCAGGTGCGCCTGCGGCAGCACGAGCAGGGCGCGCTTGCCGTCGCGCGCTGGCTTCAGCAGCAGGAGGAGGTGGCGCGCGTGCTGCACCCGGCGCTGGAAGGCAGCCCCGGCCATGCGCTGTGGAAGCGGGATTTCACCGGTTCCTCGGGTCTGTTCACCGTGGTCCTGAAGCCGGTGCCCTTCGCCGCGGTGGAGGCCTTTCTGGACGGTCTGAAGTACTTCGGCCTGGGCTACTCCTGGGGCGGATTCGAGAGCCTGGCCCTGCCGCTGGATGCCTCGGAAGGGCGCCTGCGCGCCCTGTGCGAGCCGGGCTGCCAGTGCGTGCGTCTGCACGTCGGGCTGGAGGATCCGCAGGACCTCATCGCCGACCTGCGCGCCGGGCTGGACCGCATGCAGGCCGTGGACATGGATTCATTGTTGTAGATCACTCGTGAATGAGGAGGCAGGCATGGTGACCGTTTGGGGACGGCGCAGTTCCTTCAATGTGCAGAAGGTGATGTGGCTGATCGGCGAGCTGGGCCTGGCCCATCGCCATGTGCCGCTGGGCGGCGATTTCGGCGGCTGCGAGACCGCCGCGTTCGAGCGGCTCAATCCGCACCAGCGCATCCCGGTGATCGAGCTGGATGGCGAGGTGGTGTGGGAGTCCCACGCCATTCTTCGCTACCTGGCGGCGCGCCGCGGGGGCGAGGCGTTCTGGCCTGCGGATGCCTACCGGCGCTCCCTCAGCGAGCGCTGGATGGACTGGAGCCAGAGCACGCTGGAGCCGGACCTGATGCTGGGCCTGTTCTGGGCCCTGGTGCGCACGCCGGAGCAGTCCCGCGACTGGCCCCTGATCCGGACCAAGCTGGCCCTCAGCGCGCAGCACCTGCAGCGCCTGGATGGCATCCTGGCGCACCAGCCCTTTCTGAGCGGCGAGCAGTTCGGTCTGGGCGACATCCCGGCCGGCGCTACGCTGTACCGCTATTTCTCGATGGACATCGCCCGGCCCGCGCTGCCCCATGTGGCGGCCTGGTACGAGCGCCTGTGCGAGCGGCCGGCCTACCGCGAGCACGTGATGGTGTCCTTCGAGGAGCTGAGGGGCCGGCCGGACCGCAGCGCCCTGGTCCTCAACGTGGAGCTGCCATGAAGCGCCCCGTGCTCCTGGTGCTGCACCGGCCGCAGTCCTCGCCCGGGCGCGTGGGGCGGCTGCTGGTGCAGAAGGGCTATACCCTGGACCTGAGGCGCCCGCCACTGGGCGAGCCACTGCCATACTCGCTGGAGGACCACAGCGGTGCCGTGGTGTTCGGCGGGCCCATGAGCGCCAACGACGCCGACCCCTGGATGCGGGAGGAGACGGACTGGATCGGCGTCCCCCTGCGCGAGCGCAAGCCCTTCCTGGGCATCTGCCTCGGTGCTCAGCTGCTGGCCCGTCACCTCGGGGCGCCGATACAGCCCAGGGACGACGGGCAGGTCGAAATCGGCTACTGGCCGATACGGCCCACTGCGCTGGGCCGCTCGCTGGGGCCGTGGCCGGAACGGGTCTACCACTGGCACCGGGAAGGCTTCGGTCTGGCAGCCGGCATGGAGCAGCTGGCGGTGGGCGAGGTCTTCGAGAACCAGGCCGTGCGCTATGGCTCGGCGGCCTATGGACTGCAGTTCCATCCCGAGGTCAGTTTCCAGACCATGAACCGCTGGGCGCAGTCCGCGCTGCACAAGCTGTCGGCACCCGGCGCCCAGCAGCTGTCGCTGCAGCGCATGCAGGGCAGTCGCCACGACCGGGCAGGGATGGCCTGGCTCAGCGGCTTCCTGGATCGCTGGCTGGCCCCCCAGCCCTGAGCCGGGGGCAGACCTGGCAGCGCCGGCTTGTCACCTGATTGGGGGATGAGTCCGAGCCGGCTGCCGATGCCCAGCCTGAGGCTATGCAATAAAATGCATACAAGCTCGCATTTGCAAGTCACCTCGTGACCCGCATCTGACGGCGAAGGCCCGGAGCCCTGCTCCCGGGCGGCCGGCCACAGGGTCCCCAAGACGCTCGAGGCCTGCTCGTGTCCATCACGCGAGCGGCCGCCTGACATTCCCTGATGCCCTGACATCTTGCTCCCAGCGAAAACGCGATGCCCAACACGCAAGCAGGTCCGCGAAAGATCCCGAGCCAGGCCCGGTCCCGCCGCATGGTTGATGCCATCCTGGAGGCCGCTGCCGGCGTGCTGGCGGAACGCGGCTATGCCGGCACCAGTACCAATCTCGTGGCCGAGCGGGCCGGCGTGAGCGTGGGTTCGGTCTACCAATACTTCCCCAACAAGGACTCCCTGGTCGCAGCGCTGCACGAACGCCATGCCGGCCAGATGTACCAGGTCATCGAGGCGGTGCTGGGTACGGGCCAGCGCGGCAATCTGCGCAGCCAGGTGGAAGCCATGGTGCGGGCGTTGATGGCCGCCCACATGGTCGAGCCGCGTCTGCACCGGGTGCTGGAGCAGGAGCTGCCCTTCTTCGAAGTGCCCAAGCCCAACGACAGCCCCTCCGACAAGGGCATCTTCTCCAGGGTCCAGCAACTCCTGGAGCAGCACCGTGCCGACATCGTGCCCCAGGACATCCAGCTGGCGGCCTGGGTGATCCAGCGCATCATCGAATCCATGGTGCATGCGGCCGTCATCGAGCCGCCGCTGGGCTTCTCGATGCCCGAGATCGAGCGCGCCATCGTGGACGCCGTGCTGGGCTATCTGGGCGTCCACTGATGCCAGGCAGGCGCCGCCGCTGAGGAGGCCCCGGCTGCAGGCATGCGGATTGCCGCCTTCGCGGCTCCCCGCCACCGCTCCTGGAGACCCTCATGCCTGCCAGCGCCCACAATGCTCAGCTGTACAACGCCTGCATCACCGCCTGCCACGCCTGCGCCGATGCCTGCGACCACTGCGCCGCCGCCTGCCTTCGCGAACCCGAGCTCCCCATGCTGGCGCGCTGCATCACGCTGGACATGGATTGCGCCGCCCTCTGCCGCCTCTGTGCCAGTTTCATGGCGCGTGACAGCGAGTTCAGCGCCGCGCTCTGCCACTGCTGTGCCGAGGTGTGCGATGCCTGCGCGGCGACCTGCGCCGTCCATGCCCACGCGCACTGCCAGCACTGCGCCGAGGCCTGCCGCCGCTGCGCCCAGGCCTGCCGGCAGATGAGCGCCTGAGGCGACCGCGCCGCGAGGGCTCGACGGCGCGAGCTCAGAACAGCATGCCCAGCACGGCCGCCTTCAGCGCGGCTTGCGTCTTGTTGGTGGAGTTGAGCTTCAGGGTGGCCTTGGCCACATGGAAGTTGATGGTGCGCTTGGTCAGCCCCAGGATGAGCGCGATCTCCGAGGAGGTCTTGCCATCGGCCGTCCATTTCAGGATGGTTCGCTCGCGTTCGCTCAGCTGGGAATCCGGCCGGTGGAACAGCAGCGGCAGGCGGCGCTTCAGCAGCCCTGCGTGAAGGTCATGGCAGAAGGCCTGCAGGCTGGCCGATTTCTGGCCGTATTCTTCCAGCGACACAGCCTCCTTCGCACGGGCCAGGGTCATGGCGCCGATGATGCCGTGCTCGGTCCGCACGGGCAGCGTGCAGCCATGGCGCATGCCGTGCCGCAGGGCCGTCAGCCAGAAGGGCGTGGGCGCCTGCTGGCTGCTGGAGTCCCACAGCCAGGGATTGCTGTGCGACTGGGCATGCCGGATCCAGGGGTCGACCTCGGCAAAGTTCTGGCTCGAGTAGGCGGCCATCCAGCCCTCGGGGCAGTTGCCTGCCTGAATGACGGTGGGGCGGGTCATGGGCGGGTAGACGTGCGCCAGGTACAGGCAGTGGTCAAAGCCCTGCCGGCCAGCAAAGGCCGCCATGGCCTGCTCGCATTCCGAATCCTCGAAGCCGGCCGCGCAATGCGGCAGCCCTGCCGTGAACTGAATGATTCCTTGCATGTGTGACTCCCATGTTCGTCGAGCAGCCATACTCAATAAATAACTAAGTGCTCGCGTTTTTATGCATTCTCTGGGGACAACCCGGAGTCGGCGTAACAATATGTGACGGGCTTCATGATTTGGTGCTGCAATTTGCCCAAATGGCCTTCACCTACTGCCTTCTGAGCGGGTGACGTTTGGTTACATGTGCGATGAATGAAGGCGAAAAGTAGGCCTGCAGACCCGAAGACTTGCCGCTCAATAGCTGATTTCTCGCTTGATTACGCGAGTAGAAAAACAATTGAGCGCACTGGCGGCTCCCATGAAGGCGGCCGGCTCGGATCGGCCGGGCGTCCAGAGAGAAGGTCAACCGCAATCAGGAGGGGCCGGCTCTCAGCACCGCGGGCGCGGCATGCCGTGTGGGAGTGATGTGCGGCGTCCGGCCTTGCTCATGCGGTGCCGGGCCGGTTGTACCGGCCAAGCTCCCCCGCGCACAGGCCTGGGGTCCGACTCGCGTGACCGGCGGGTCGGAAGGGCAGGCGCGGGCCGCCTGAGGCCAATTGAGGGCTGCTGAGCGGCCCGGCTACGCCAGTCGAGCCGCTCTGAAGCGACCCAGCAGCCGCAGCTCCCTGCACTGCGTGGCAGCGTCCTGCAAGGCCCGGCGGACGTCCTCGCTGTCCGCCGGGGCGCACAGCGTGAAATGGAATCGATAGTGCCAGCCGTCCCGGCGCGCCGGCCTTGCGCACCAGTGCCCGATGGCGATGTCGCGGCGCGCCAAGGGCCTCAGCAGGTCCGCCAGGCTGCCCGTCCGCTCCGGCAGCACCACGGCCACCATCAGGCGGTCGTCCAGGGCGTCAGCCGGGTGCTCGGGGGGCGCGATGAGCCCGAAACGGACACAGGCAGGCGATGCCGGCCCGTCGCCGGTCTCGTGCAGCAGTTCACCTACGACCTTGACCCCGCCGGCGAACAGGAGGTCATGGCTGCGGTTGACCATGCCCTCCTGGCTGCTCTCCAGGGGCAGCAGCCCCAGATCGCAATCGCCCTGGGCGACGGCGGCATGGACGGCATCCAGGCTGCCAAGGGCCCGGCGATTCTCCGGCGCGCCGAAGTGCCGGTCCAGGGCCGCGCTGCTTTCCCAGGCCTCGGTGTGGGCGATGCACCTCCGATCCAGGACGTGTGGCCGTGCGCGCCAGGCGGGACCGGCCATGACGCTCACGCGGCAGGAACCAGCCCGGAAGCCGGCGCCCGAGTGCTGGCCGCAGCCTGCGCCGGCCGCGACATCTGGTTGAAGATGTTCTTGCGATGCATCTCCTCCGTCCCTCCGACGCTGGCGAAGCCCAGGGCATCGCGCATCAGCAGGGCCACGGGGCCTTCCTGGTAGCCACGGCTGCCGTGGAGGCGGACCAGGTCCAGCGCGCTGCGGATCAGGTCCTCGGAGCCCACCAGCTTGGCCACGGAGCAGGCCAGCAGGGCGTCCGGCTCCTCGTTGATGAGCTTGCCGACCGCGGCCAGGGCCGTCCAGCGGCTGCGCTCCATGCCGATGCGGATGTCCGTCAGCCGGCGCTGGACGTACTGGTGCTCGACGATGGCTTCCCTGAAGCTCTCGCGGCCACGGGCGTACTGCAGGGCGTCGTCGAGGAAGGGGCTCACCAGGTGAGCGGCCACCAGGCCGTAGTAGGCCCGGCCCAGGGAAATGATGTCCACCAGCTGCCGCAGCCCGCGCCGAGCATCGCCCAGCACCTGCGCATGCGGGACGAAGACGTCATGGAAGGCCAGGCTGCCGGTGGGCAGGTCCGTGTTGCCCAGCTTGCGGTCGCCCGGGCCGATCACGAGGCCGGGCGTTTCCTGATCGAGGAAGACCAGGGCCACCGCCTCCGGGGCATCGGCATGCCGACAGACGATCAGCGAGAAAGCGGCCATCGGCGCATGCGCGATGTTGTACTTGCTCCCGTTCAGCCGATAGCCGCCAGGGCAGGGGGTGAGGGTGCTGGCGATGCTGCGGACATCGGTGCCCGTGCCCGGTTCGGCGATGCCCGTCGCGCAGAGCTCACCGCGGGCCAGCAGGGGCAGGTAGCGGTCCTTCTGGGCCTCGCTGCCATGGCGCTGCAGCCCCCGCACCATGCCCGCCTGGGCGATGGCCGACAGCAGCAGGGCCGGGCAGCGCACCGTCTGCGCCAGGCCCTCCAGCGCCGCGGTGAAGTCCCACCACGCGGAGGCATGGCCCTCGCGCTGCCCCAGGAGCTCCCAGAGACCGGCTTCGCGCAGGCGATGCCAGCGCGCGGCGTCGAAGTCCTGGCGCGGGCCCATGCCGGCGATCTCCTGGCCCAGCGCCTGGAAGCGTCGCTGCAAACCCGCTTGAGTTTCGGACCACTGCATCATCATGGTGGATCTCCTGCCGCTGCTCTCAGACGCTGCCCTGGAAGTCCAGGATGCGGGCCTTGAAGTCCTCGGTGACGGGCGTGGTCTTGTTGCTCTCGTAGTCGAACATCACGTGCTTGGAGTAGCCGCGGGCGACCACGGTGTCCTGCCCGTCCTGGCGGTGCATGATGTGCTCGATCTCGAAGCTCTTGGTGCCGAAGCCGCTGACACGGCTGCGCACGACGAGGCTGTCGCCGAACATGGCGGGCTGCACATACTCGCAGGCCGTCTTGACCATGATGTGCGGCAGCTTCTCGTGCTTGGGCACCGAGAGCACCTTGAACATGAATTCGAGGTAGGCGTGCTGCAGGTAGTCGTAGTAGACCGGGCTGCTGACATGACCCATTGAATCCGTGTCCCGGTACTTGACTTGGATGGGCGTTTCAAAGTTCTTGCTCATGGGTGTTCCTGATGAAGTGGGGGATGGCCGACGGTGATGGCGGCGGCGCGCTCGGCTGCCGGCGCCCCAAGCGCAGGGGCTCGTCGGACCTGCGGCAGTGTTGCGGGCTCGAGAGGGGATGACTACTGTCACCAATCACAGTCCGCCCTGCGATGGCGTGACACGTGGGCGCTCCAGCCGTCAGTGCTCACCGGTCAGGCGGGCCGGGTCCAGCAGCGCCTGCAGCGTGTCCGGATCGATCTCGGTGCACTCGAGGGCCACCTCGAGAATGGGGCGCTTCTCGCGCCAGGCCTTCTTCGCGATTTCCGCAGCCCGCTCGTAGCCGATCAGCGGATTGAGCGCCGTTACCAGCACCGGATTGCGCGCCAGCGCCTCGCGCAGCCGGTCCTCGTTCACCCGGAAGCTGGCGATCGCCCTGTCCGCCAGCAGCGGCAGTACGGCGGTCAGCAGGGTGATGCTCTCCAGCAGGTTGCGGGCGACCAGGGGCTGCATCACATTGAGCTCGAAGTTGCCGGACTGGCCGGCCAGCGTGATCACGGCATCGTTGCCCATCACCTGGGCGCACACCATGAGGGCCGCCTCCGGGATCACCGGGTTGACCTTGCCCGGCATGATGGACGAGCCCGGCTGCAGCGCCTCCAGCTCAATCTCGGCCAAGCCCGCAAGAGGCCCGGAGTTCATCCAGCGCAGGTCGTTGGCGATCTTGGACAGCACCACCGCCACCAGCTTGAGCGCGCCCGACATCGCCACGGCGGCGTCCTGGCTGCCCATCAGCGCAAAGCGGTTGGGCCCCGGTGCGAAGGCGACGCCGGTGCGCTCGCTCAGCACCTCGCAGCAGCGCCCCGCGAAGGCCGGATGGGCATTGACGCCCGTGCCCACGGCCGTCCCACCCAGGGCCAGGCGCTGCATCAACGGCAGGGCCGCCTGGACCTGCTCGCGGGCCCCTTGCACCTGCGCGGCCCAGCCGCCCAGCACCTGGCTGAGGCGCACCGGCAGGGCGTCCATCAGATGAGTGCGGCCGGTCTTGACGTGGGCGTGCACGGTGTCCGCCTTGCGATGCAGCACCTGCACCAGGTGATCCATCGCGGGCAGCAGGCGCTGCGAGACCGTCAGCGCCGCGGCCACATGCAGGGCGCTGGGCACCACGTCATTGCTGCTCTGGCCGGCGTTCACCTGGTCATTGGGATGCACCGGAGCGCCGTGGATCCTGCTCGCCAGGGTGGCCAGCACCTCGTTGGCATTCATGTGGCTGCTGGTCCCGGAACCGGTCTGGAAGACGTCGACGGGAAAGTGCTTCATCAGGGACGCGTCCTCCAGCTTCAGCAGCGCCTCGCTGGCCTGTGCGATGGCCTGCGCGGCGGCGGCGTCGAGCTGCTGGAGCTCGCCATTGGCCGACGCCGCCGCACCCTTGATGAGCAGCAGGGCACGGATGAAGGCGGGCGGCAGGGGCTGCCCGCTGATGGGGAAATTCAGCACGGCGCGCTGGGTCTGGGCGCCGAACCAGGCGTCGGCGGGCACTTCCACGGTGCCCATGGAATCGTGCTCGACACGCAGGCCGGGCGTTGGAGGGCGGTGTTCACTCATGGCGCAGGCTCCCGTCAGCAGAAGGGCAAGGGCGGCTCCCGGTCACTATGGACCTGCGGGCGCGAATCCGCATCAAGAGGGTCTTACTGGCACACTTGACAAAAAGGTTCTGGATTTGATTGTGGGTAAACCCTGATTCGTGGGCATAATCAAAGCCTTCACTGCAAGGTGCAGCCCACCCGCTGAGGACCTTGCTGGCCACAAGCCCGAGCGACATCGGGAGAGTCCGCGCGCCACCCCGCGCGGCGCCGAAGGAGCAACCGCCCCGGAAACTCTCAGGCAAAGGGACCGATGTCGTGGACGAACTCTGCAGAGTTGCCGGTTGCATGACGTCTTCCGGCGCGCCGAAGGAGCAAGCCCGCCCCATCCTGGGCGGGAGGAATCTCTCAGGCATCAGCGACAGAGGGGGCGACGACCGCCGAGGTCCGGCGGCGTCACCGTGTCGCTGACGTCCCCAGGAGAGATCCCATGAACCACCCCGCCATCCGCCTCGGCGCCGTCGCCGCGGCCTGTGTTTCCCTGTCTGCCCAGGCAGCAGAGCCGCTGCTCGTCAAGATCGGCCATGTGGCTGCGCTGAGCGGCCCGGCCGCCCACCTCGGGCATGACAACGAGAACGGCGTCCGCATGGCCGTGGAAGAGCTGAACGCCAAGGGCCTGCAGATCGGTGGCCGGCCGGCACGCTTCGAGCTGGTGGCCGAGGACGATGCGGGTGACCCGAAGCAGGGCACCCAGGCCGCGCAGAAGCTGGTGGATCTCAAGGTGAACGGCGTCGTCGGCCACCTGAACTCCGGCACCGCCATCCCGGCCGCCCGCATCTATGCCGAGGCTGGCATCCCTCAGATCGCGCCCTCGGTGACCAATCCCAAATACACCCGCCAGGGCTTCAAGACCAGCTTCCGCATGGTGGCGGACGACGCCCAGCTGGGCGGCACGCTGGGCCGCTATGCGGTGCAGACGCTGAAGGCCCGGACGGTGGCCGTCATCGACGACCGCACCGCCTACGGCCAGGGCGTCGCCAGCGAGTTCGAGAAGGCCGCCAAGGCGGCCGGCGCCACCGTCGTCAAGCGCGAGTTCACCAATGACAAGGCCACCGACTTCACCGGCATCCTCACCGGCATCAAGGCGGCCAGGCCGGACGTAGTGTTCTACGGCGGCATGGATGCCGTCGGCGGGCCCATGCTGCGCCAGATGAAGCAGCTGGGCATCCAGTCCAAGTTCCTCGGCGGTGACGGCGTGTGCACCGCGGAGCTGCCCAAGCTGGCCTCGGGCCAGATGCTGGACGGGCAGGTCGTCTGCGCCATCGCGGGCGGCATCGACGGCACGCTGCGCCCCGGCTTCGACAAATTCAAGGCCGACTTCAAGAAGAAGTTCGGCACCGAGGTCCAGATCTACTCGCCCTACACCTACGACGCCACCAAGGCCCTGGCCGAAGCCATGGCCAAGGCCGGCTCCGCCGAGCCCGCCCGCTACCTGCCCGTGCTGCAGAAGCTCAGCATGCAGGGCGTCACCGGCACCGTGGCCTTCGACGACAAGGGCGACATCAGGAACGGAGCCCTGACCCTCTACACCTTCAAGGGCGGTCAGCGCGAGGAACTGGGCGTGGTGCGCTGAGTGGGCTGGCCGCTGCATGAGAGGCCGCCCGCGTGGGCGGCCTTCAGCCTCGGCGAAGCCACGCCACCACTTTCCTTGCCCTGGATCAGCGCTTTGACGGACTGCGCTTGCGAGGACTCCATGACGGCTCCAACATGAACGCCACGTGCAGAAGAGCGTGTGGAGGCGCGAGTCATGGGCACCATTTCACGAGCACTGGTTCTCGAGTCCCGGATCGGCGAGCTGGTCGAGCTGCCGCGATGCGGCACCGCCCTCGAGCTGCCCTGGGTCTATGACGGGGTTGCCGAGGACATCTGTGCCATGGCGAAGTCCGGCAAGGTGGAGGTCATCGAACGTCAGGTGCAGCAGGTCCAGGGTGAGCCCTTGATCACGCACCTGGCCTTTCGCCGCTTGATGTGAGGGGCCCCGGCCGGCAGACGGCCCTGGCAAGCCGCGCCCTCATCCCGACAGGGCGACGCCCGGCGTCAGGCCCGTCCAGCGCTTGAACGAGCGCCGGAAGCTGCTGCGGTCGTGAAAGCCCAGCTCGCTGGCGATCGAGTCGCTGCTGCGCCCCTGCAGCAGCAGGAGGTAGAGCGCCACATGGCTTCGGGCTTGGTCAAGCTGGGCCTGGTAATGGGTGCCATGCAGCGCCAGCCGCCGCTTCAGCGTCGCCGGACTGACGCCGAAAGCCTGGGCCGCCTGCTCCAGGGGCGTGGCCTCCCGGTACCGGGGCAGCAACCAGTCATACAGAGCGGCGAGGAGTCCGCGCCCCGCGGCGGCGGGATCGGCGTTCTGCTCCAGGGCCCGCTGGGCCAGGTTCGGCTTCACGGCACGGGGCCAGCGACGCGACAGCAGGGCCGCGGGCAGGCGCATGGCATCGAACTGGCAGCCGAAGCTGAGCTCGGCCCCGAGGAAGACGACATGCTGGGACAGGTCCCGCGGCCGCGTCCGGTTGAAGCAGAAGCGCCAGGGCAGTGCAGCTCCACCCTGCCACTGGCACAGCGACTTCAGTGCGCTCATGTGCATGTCGACCACGAAGGCACGCTGGGCCGCGGGGATGCCGCAGGACTCGGTCCACAGCAGCAGCGCCTCGTCGCCATGGAGCAGCAGGCGAGGCGTCAGCAAGGGCGAGAGGCGGCCGGCATACCGGCACAGCAGCTCCAGCGCCTCCCCCAGCGTGGCGGCCTGCAGCAGGGCGTGGCTGGCCAGCCCCGCATGGCCGGGCAGGCTCAGCTGGCCCAGCACGAAGGGCGTGTCGGTCGCCGGCAGCCGGTGCTGCAGGGCGGCCAGCAAGGCTAGCAATTGACGGGGACTGATGAGGGCGCTTCGCGCCAGACCGGCATGTCTCAGCAGGTCCTCGGGCGCCACGGCCCGGGTGCGGGCCAGTTCCAGCACGCAGGCCGCCTGCTGCTCCCAGGGCAGACAGGGGCTGGCCAGATCGAAGACCGGCGAACCGGGCGGCGCGCACAGTGCCGGGCTCAGTGCCGGGCTCAGTGCCGGGCTGAGCGAGGAGCTCAGCGAGAAACTCATACCAGCCTCCGGGCCAGGTCCAGCAACTGCTCATCGGCCGGCACTTGCGGCTGCACCAGGGACCAGGCGCAGCGCGCGGCCAACTGCAGACGCAGTCCAGCCCGCGTGTGGTGGCCCAGATGGTTCACGGCGGCCTGCAGGTGCTGGGCCTGCCGCTGGGCGGCGTCCGCTAGCGCGCCGGGCAGCAGCACGCAGAAGCGGTCGGCTGCGTAGCGGCACAGCAAGGCGTCGGGCGGGAGGTTCAGCAGCAGCAGATGACTGAGGGCCTGAAGCAGGCGGTCCGCCTCCGCCAGGCCCTGCTCGCGGACCACGGTCTGGAAGTCCTCGAATCCCAGCATCAGCAGGGCCGCCGGGCGCTGCATGCGCTGCTCCAGCCCGACCTGCGCTGTCATGTAGCCGGCATCGCCCAGCTGCGTGACGCCCTCCATGCTGCGATGGTCCCTGAAGATGCGCTCCCGGCGCAGCAGCTGCTCCGTCAGGACACGATGCTCCTGGCGCCAGTGATGCAAGCCCATCGTCACCAGCAGCATGCCCAGCGGCACCAGGGTCGACTCCAGCCAGTTGTCCCAGAGCACCGACTTGGGCAGCTGCATGAACTCGTCCAGCGCATCCACCCATTCGCCCAGCAGCATGGCCGCCAGTCCCAGGCACAGGAGGTCGGTGACGCGGCCCGCCGGCCGGCTGGCGCGCAGCTGCATCAGCCACACGCCCGCCATGAGCACCATGCCGCCTTCGCCCACGATGTCCATCCAGTTCCAGCGCGCCAGGGGCTTGGCGATGGATTGATCCTGGAAGCAATACAGCACCAGCGCCATGGCCAGCAGGACGAGACGGCCGAAGCCGGCCAGGCCCAGGACGGGGGCGAGTGTCGGCACCTCCAGGGAGGCAATCAGGCGGCGCGCGGAGCTGATGTTCATGGGGGCGTGATGCTAGGAAGGGTTTGTGACAGTTCCCGCAGACGCTGAGGGAGGGGGGACCGATCGGCTCACGGGCGGGGGCAGCCCTGCGCTCATCGGTCGATGTCACGCGACTGCCATGGGGCTTCGGGACAGTGCGCCCCATTGCCTGCCGGGCGCCCATTCAGTCGAGATCCCATGAAACCTTCCCGTCGTTCCCATTGCTGCCGCCTCAGTGCCCTGAGCCTCGGCCTGGCCGCCGCCTTCGGCGCGCAGGCCCAGGCCAGTGCCACGCTGGATGCCGTCACCATCACCGGCCAGGCCGCGAGCCTGCGCAAGGCACTGGCCGCCCAGGAAAAGGCCAACCATGTGCTCAGCGTCATCAGCGCCGATGACATCGGGGCCCTGCCGGACAAGAACGCCGCGGAGGCACTCGCGCGCATGCCGGGGGTCTCGCTGCAGCGCGACCAGGGGGAAGGCCGCTACGTGGTGATCCGCGGGCTGGGGCCGGACCTGAACTCGGTCTCCATCAACGGTTCCCTGGTGCCCTCGCCCGAGGCCGGCCGCCGCGGCGTGGCCCTGGACACACTGCCGGCCGGAATGGTGCGCTCCCTGGAGGTCAGCAAGACGCTGACACCGGACCAGGACGCCGACTCCATGGGCGGCAGCATCGCCGTCAAGACCCTGTCCGCCTTCGACCTGCCGCAATCCATCCTGAACGTCGGCCTCGGCGTCACGCGCGACCAGCTGACGGCGCAGGGCGACGCCAATGCCCACCTGCTGTGGGCCCGCCGCTTCGGCGAGTCTCGGCACCTTGGGGTGGCGCTGGGCCTGAGCACCGAGAAGCGCCGCTTCGGGTCCGACGACGTCGAGACCGGTGGTGCCTGGACCGATGGCCGCCTGAGCGGCGTCGAACTGCGGGACTACCGGCCCGTGCGCGAGCGCCGGGCCCTCTCGGCCAATCTGGACTACCGTCCCCGCGATGGGGAGAGCTACCAGCTGCGCGCCTTCTTCAGCCGGTTCAGCGACGATGAAGTCCGCGACCGCCTCACCATCGGCAGCGTCGCGAACAGCGCGGCAACGCCGGGCGGCCTGTTCGCCGAGGGTCAGGTCGTGACAGCGCGCGCCGAGCGCCGGCTGCGCCAGCGCAAGTACACGCAGGGTATCGACTCGCTGAACGTCGGCACCGAACAACGGCTGGAGGACTGGACGCTGCAGGCCTCGGCCGGCCTGGGCCGGGCCAGCGAGGACACGCCGGAGTCGATCAACGACGCGCGCTTCCGCCAGAACAATGTGGCCGGCCTCTCCTTCACCGACAGCCAGCGGCCGCTGCTGCAGGGCCCCGTGGCCCTCTACAACACGGCAGCCTATGCGCTGAACGGCATCACGCTGCAGGCGCGATGGAGCGAGGACAGGGAAGCCCACGCCAGGCTCGACCTGGAGCGGCGCCTCCTGCTGGCGGGGCGCCCGACGACCCTCAAGTTCGGCGTCAAGAAGAGCCATCGAGACAAGCGCAACGACACGGAGCAGTGGGCCTACACGAGCAGCAGCGCCGCCAGCCCGGGCTACTGGGGCGCAGGCGCCAGCACGCTGGCGGCCTTTGCCTCCGAGCAGGAGCTGGACTTCCCCTACGGCCGCATGGGCGTGGCCATCGACCCGCAACGCGTCCGTGCCCGCATTGCCGGACTGCCCCGCGATCCGGCCCGGCTGGTGCGCGAGTCGGCGCTGAACGACTACCGCATGGGCGAGGACATCAGCGCCGGCTACCTGCAGCTGAGCCACGAGTTCAATGACCGCCTCCAGCTGCTGGGCGGGCTGCGCCGCGAGCAGACCCGTTTCGAGGCGCAGGGCCAGCAGGTCAACGCCGCCAATGCCCTCAGTGAGCGCAGCAGCGAGCGCCGCTACGGCCATTGGCTGCCCGGCCTGCACGCCCGCTATGAGCTGGATGCCAGGACCTCGGTGCGCGGCGCCTGGTGGAACTCCGTGGTCCGTGCCAACTTCAGCCAGCTGGCGCCGGGCATCAGCCTGGCCAGCACGACGGAAGCCAGCATCGGCAACCCGGACCTGAACCCGCTGCGCTCCCGCAACCTGGACCTCGGCATCGAACGGATCCTGGGCCGCGAGGGCGTGCTGTCGGCCTATGTATTCGACAAGGCGATCCGCGACTTCACCTACACCACCAACCTCGCGGGTAGCGGCGCCTGGGCCGCGTACACGACGGCCACCAGCTTCGCCAACGGGGACTCGGCCCGTGTGCGCGGCATCGAGCTGGCCTACAGCCAGCCCCTGCGCATGCTGCCGGGCGCGCTGTCAGGCCTGATCGTGGGGGTCAATGCCACCTTCACGGACTCGAAGGCCGAGGTGGCCCGATTCGACAGGAAGGCGGGGGCGCTGCAGGCCCGCAGCATCCGGCTGCCGGGGCAGTCCAATGCGGTGGTCAACCTGATGCTGGGCTACGAGGCGGGGCCGATCAGCGCTCGACTGGCGCTGAATCAGAAGTCCAATTACCTGCTGGAGCTGGGGTCGGACATCCTGAACGCAGCCCAGGATCGCTACGTCGATCGCCAGCGGCAGCTGGACGTCTCTGCCACCTGGCAGTTCGACCGCCGCTGGTCGGTCGTCGTTGAAGCGCTCAACCTCAACCGCGAGCGCTACTACGTCTTCCAGGGCAGCCAGCCCTTCAACGTACAGAACGAGAGCTACGGTCGCACCTTCAAGCTGTCGGTCAAGGCCACGCTGTTCTGATGCCAGGGGCGATGATGATGATGATGACGATCCGAACCGCACTGGCCGCAGCGCTGCTGGCTGCGTCCACCGTTGGCGCGCTGGCGGCCGACCGGGCGCTGACCCTGGACAAGAACGGGCTCCATCTGCTGGATGCCCAGGGCCGTGAGCTCGACCGACATGCCGTGCGTGCCAAGCGCTGGGACCAGCGAGGCGAGGGCAGCGAGCGCGTGGCCGTCCTCCTGGATGCCGACCGCAGCCGCCCGCTGCTGGCACGCGTGCGCGGCGACAGGCTGGCGGTCCACGAGCTGCCGGCGCCTGACTTCGAGGTCGAGGCCCTGTGCCTGCACCGTGACCCGCAGGGCCTGCTGCACCTTTTCCTGCTTGGCAATGACGGCCTGAGTGAGCAATGGCTGCTGGGCGAGCGGTCGGCGCGGCCCGTGCGTCGCCTGGCCACGGCGCCGCATCCGCAGGGATGTGCCGTGGATGACGAGCGCGGTCTGCTGCAGTTCGGCGAAGCCGGCGTCGGCCAGTGGTTCGTGGCCACCGAAGCGGAAGGCCGGCCGCGGCGCTGGCTGAACGAGCCGGCACCGACGGCCCGTCCGGCATGGCCGGTGCTGCAGCCCACGGCACAGACGGAGCCGGTGGGCCAGCAAGGGGATGCGGCCGATGACCCGGCGATCTGGGTCCATCCGCAGGACGGACGGCGCAGCGTGGTGCTGGGCACGAACAAGAAGCAGGGCCTGCTGGTCTACGGGCTTGACGGCCGCCAGCGGCAGCTGTTGCCGGTGGGACGCATCAACAATGTCGACCTGCGGCAGGGCATCCGCACCGGCGGTCGCGCCTGGGACCTCGCGGTGGCCACGCAGCGTGACGAGCAGTCGCTGGTGTTGTTCGGCATCGATGGCCGCGGCCATGTGACCGAGCTCGCACGCCTGCCCACCGACCTGGCCGACATCTACGGCCTCTGCGTGGGCCGCACGCCGGACGGCCAGCTCGACGCCTTTCCCAACGACAAGGACGGTCGTGTCCAGCAGTACCGGATCGAGCGGCACGAGGGGACGTGGCGCGCCCGCCTGCTGCGGCAGTTCAAGCTTGGCAGCCAGCCCGAGGGCTGCGTGGTGGACGAGCGAGCGCAGCGGCTCTTCGTGGGGGAGGAGAAGCGCGGCATCTGGGCCCTGGATGCCACGGCCGACGCCCCGGCCCAGCCGCAGCTGGTCATGCCGGTCGGCCGGGAGCTGGTGGCGGATGTCGAGGGCCTGGCCCTCTACCAGGGGCGTCGTGGCGGGCCCAGCTATCTTGTCGTGTCCTCCCAGGGCAGCGACAGCTACCTGGTGCTGGATGCCCGCCCCCCGTTCCAGTTGCGTGGCGGCTTTCGCATCGGCATCAACGAGCAGCGGGGCATCGATGGTGCGTCCGAGACCGACGGCCTGGAGGTGAGCTCGGCCGACTTCGGCGGTCTCTATTCGCAGGGGCTGCTGGTGGTGCAGGACGGCCACAAGCGCCTGCCTGACGGTCGCCAGAACTTCAAGCTGCTGCCGTGGAGCGAGGTCGCGCGGGCCTTGCGCTTGCCCTGACCGGCCTGCCTGGCCTTCACGCACCGCCCGACGAGCCCGGCGCGAAATGCGGGCTCAAGGCCACCGTCTCTCCCACGATGAAGAGGCCCGGCCGGCCCGCGTGGGCCGGGGCCTGCTGCATCAGCCGGTGCAGCGGGGCCGCCAGCACC
Source organism: Pelomonas sp. BJYL3 (assembly GCF_027257975.1). Classification (GTDB taxonomy): domain Bacteria; phylum Pseudomonadota; class Gammaproteobacteria; order Burkholderiales; family Burkholderiaceae_C; genus Roseateles_B; species Roseateles_B flavus. The sequence continues at coordinate 39,761 of NZ_JANZKX010000006.1, read as the reverse complement.
TGCTGGCTGCTGCGCGTGCCGTCGATCACGGCCGCGGCCGGGGTGGCGGGATCCAGCCCGTGCCAGATCAGCGCCTGGGCTATGGACGTCAGGCGTGCCAGGCCCATGTAGAACACGCGGGTCTGGTGTGGCCGGGCCAGGCTGGACCAGTCCAGGCCGGGGCTGCCCTCGGCCAGGTGGCCGGGCAGGAAGACGCAGGCCTGCGCCACGTCGCGGTGGGTGAGGGGAATGCCCGCCGCCGCGGCACAGCCATTGGCCGCGCTGATGCCGGGCACGATCTCGAAGGCCAGGCCGGCCTCGGCCAGGGCCTGAGCCTCCTCGCCGCCACGGCCGAAGACAAAGGGATCGCCGCCCTTGAGCCGCAGCACGCGCCGCCCGCGCCGGGCCTCGCGGATCAGCACCTCATGGATCTGTGCCTGGCTCATCACATGATGGCCGGAGGCCTTGCCCACGTAGATGCGCTCGGCCGCCGCCGGCAGCAGCGCCAGCACCTCGGCAGCGATCAGGCGGTCATGCACCGCCACCTCGGCGCGCTGGATGCGGTCCAGCGCACGCAGGGTGAGCAGATCGGCCGGCCCGGGGCCTGCCCCCACGATAGAGACCAGGCCTGCGTGCAGGTCCTCGCGCTCAGCAGCCATGGCCCTCTTCCGCGCAGGCCGGAGCCGGGGCCTCGCACAGCGCCGCGCTGGGTCCGCGGTGGAACACCAGCTCGTCCACCGGCCGGCCACCCAGCAGGTGCTGCTCGATGATGCGGTCCATGTTCTCGGGCGTGACCTGGCAGTACCAGATGCCCTCGGGCTGCACGCAGACGATGGGGCCGCCCCTGCAGGCCGCGAAGCAGCTCACGCGGCTGCGCTTGACTCGCAAGTCGCCCGCGTTGAGGCCGGCTGCCTTGAACTTGTCGCCCAGGCTGTCGAACAACGCTTGCGACTGGCCGTCCTCGCTGCAGCGCGAGCCCGTGCAGATCAGGAGGTGACGACGGTAGGGCGCGATGCTGGGCTTCTCGAGCGTGCTGCTCATGGCTGGGTCTCCAGGTTCGAGGGAATGGCCTGGCCCGATGCGGCGTCGCGCAGGGCCGCCAGGATGTAGTCCGCGGGCAGGCGGTAGCGTAGCGCCAGCGCCTGCGGCGTTGCACCGGCCGCGTGCTCCTCGGCCAGGGTCTGCAGCCAGCCCTCCAGGCCGGTGGAGAGCGAGCGGCCGGCGCGTTCGCCCTCGCGGGTGATGCCGCCTTCGTCCAGCTCGTACTTGTTGGCGTAGCCGCGCGGCGTCACCATCAGCCCGTGGCGCATGAAGGTGTGACTGTTGCCGATCAGCACGGTGCTGAGCATGCCGATGTCGGCCTCGCCCATGTCGGCCAGGGTGCGCAGCTCGATGTGCTGACGGCGGCGGTAGGCGCTCTTGACGATGGCCACCGGCGTGTCCGGCCGGCGGTGGCGCAGGAACAGCCGCTGGGCCTCGACGATCTGGCGGGTGCGGCGGCCGCTCTTGGGGTTGTAGAGCGCGGTCACGAAGTCCGACGCAGCGGCGGCCTCCAGGCGGCGGGCGATGGCGGGCCAGGGCGTGAGCAGATCGCTGAGGGAGATGGCGCAGAAGTCATGCGTCAGCGGGGCGCCCACCAGCGCGGCGCAGGCATTGAGGGCCGAGGCGCCGGGCACGATCTCGACCTCCACCGGGTCTTCCGGCGTCCAGCCGGCCTGGAACAGCACCTCGTAGGTCGGCCCGGCCATGCCGTAGACGCCGGCGTCACCGCTGGAGATCAGCGCCACGGTCTTGCCCTGGCGCGCAGCCTCCAGGGCGCTGACGGCGCGGTCCAGCTCTTCCGTCATGCCCTTGCGCACCACCTCCTTGCCCTCCAGCAGCGGCGCCACCAGCTTGATGTAGGTGACGTAGCCCACCACCACATCGGCCTCGGCAATGGCCTCGCGGGCCCGCTGCGTCATGTGGGCCTCGCTACCGGGGCCGATGCCCACCAGGGTGATCTTGCCGCTACGGCGGCCGGGAGGCGCTTCGTTCTCAATCATGGGACATCCTTGCGATGGAGACCGTGGCGTTGCGCCCGTCGGTCCCCAGGTGTTTGAGTTTCTCGACCAGCAGGGCGCCGGCCGTGGCCCTGGCGGCCAGCAGGGCCGCGGCCTCGCTGACCGAGGGCGTGCCCGTGTAGCGGCGCACGATTTCGGAGGGGTGGGGCACGGGCACGCGGGCCAGCTCCTGAGGCGCATAGAAGTGCAAGCGCCAGCCCTGTGCGTCTGCCAGGGCCAGCAGGCCTGCCTCGTCAGCCTTCAGCGTGATGCTGGCGGCCGCGGCCACGTCCTGCCAGCCTGCACCGCAGCGGGCCAGGGCCAGTGCCACCGCCTGGTGCAGGGTGGCTTGCGTGGTGCCGCGGTCGCAACCCAGCCCGAGCGCGATCTTCATGTGGGCTCCTGCGGGGGGCGGTAGACCACCAGCCGCTCCTCCAGCGCTTGCCAGTGCCTGGCGCTGACCGGCGCATGGGTGATCCACAGCATCGCCTTGAAGCGCGCCGTGTCCACCGCATCGAAGCGGTCAAAGCAATGAATGTTGGGCGGCAGCGGGGTCGGCCGCGTCCACCAGTGCGGGCTGCCGGCCTCCTGGACCAGGGCCACCGGCTCACCGTTGACCACGGCGGCCGAGACACGGGTGATGTTGATCTTGGGCGCTTCCACCCGCCAGCCCAGTTCGCGCCCGAGGATGTCCACGGGAATGGTCTGTCCGACGTCCGAGGCGGTGGTCAGCACGGGCTGCGCATCCAGCAGCAGGGCCAGCTGCTCGGCCATGGCATTGGCGCCGCCCACGTGGCCGGACAGCACGGGGATGACGAACTGCGCGGCATCGTCGACCACCAGCACGCCCGGGTCCTCGTCCTTGCTGCGCAGGTGAGGGGCGATCAGACGCACCACGGCCCCCAGCGACACGAAGAAGACGATCTGGTCATAGGCCGCGAACAGGCCGGCGATCTTGTCCCTGAACGCGCCGTCATAGCAATGCCGGGCGTTGGGCAGGCCGTCCAGGGCCTCGGCGAATTTGGCGGCCACGCACAGCTCGGCATGGGGCAGGGCGCGCGCCAGCCGAGCCGCCAGGCCCGCGCCGTGGCGGGTGATGGCGACCAGGACCACGCGCGGTGGCATCAGCTCAGGAGGGGCAGGATTCATCGAGGGTCCGGGGTGGAGTCAGGGGAAGGGCAGGGGCCGCGAGCGGTTTCTTCAGACAGCCCCGCAGGCGTTCGCCGCGCTGGCGCAGGGGGCTGCTCACCAGCATCAGCGAGAGGTAGCTGAGCTTGCTGCCGCGCAGGGCCAGCAGCTGCTCGCCGCGGAAGATGCGCTCGTCCGGTGCGCCGCAGCGTTCGATGAGCCGGGCCTGGGCCAGCAGGCCGCGCGCAAGGAGCCAGTCCAGCAGCGCATCGATCAGGGGCTTGACCTTCAACAGCACCAGGGTGTCGAACTCCGGCAGCAGGCGGTCCAGCGCGCTGACGCCATAGGCGGCGGGCACGATGGCCACGGTGTCGTCCTGCTCGGCCAGGGGCTGGGCCAGGGTCGCGCAGGCCGCGGTGAAGGCGTTCACACCGGCCGTCACCTCGATGGCCACGGCGGGATCGAGGGCCCGCAGCGTGCGCGCCAGATGCCCGAAGGTGGCGTAGGTGCTGGCATCGCCCTCCACCAGGAAGAGCACGTCCCGGCCGGCCTGCAGCTGGGGCAGCACCCAGTCCGCGGCACGCTGCCAGCTGCGCGCCAGCTTCTCGGCGTCATAGCTCATCGGAAAGAGCAGGGCCTGGTGCAGGGCGGGCGTCGGCAGGCCGGCACGCAGGACGATGTCCAGCGCATAGCTGGCACTCTTGCCGCTGCGCACCGGATAGACCCAGACCGCGTCCCGCCGCTGCAGCAGCGCCCAGGCCTGGCGGGTGATCAGGCCGGGATCGCCAGGCCCCAGGCTCACGCCATGCAGCGTGCCGCGGCGGCTCACGAGCTCAGGCGTCATGGCGGCGCTCCTGCGTGGCCATGGGGGCCTGGGCGGAGACAATCCACACCGGGTTCTCTGCGGCCATGCGGTGCATGTGGAGGATGGGCTTGCTGCGCGCCGCCTGCAGCTGCAGCACGTCCCAGTCCAGCGCCAGCGAGGCCAGGGTCTGCGTGGCGGTGGCGAGGTTCTCGAGGGTCACGAAGTTCATCACCAGCCAGCCGCCAGGGCGCAGCCGGGCCATCACGAGACGGATCAGGCCGTCCAGCTCACCGCCTGAGCCACCGATGAAGACGGCATCCGGATCCGGCCAGGCATCCAGCGGCTCCGGTGCCTTGCCCAGCACCAGGGTGTGATTGCTCAAGCCGGCCGCACGCTGGTTCAGCCGGGCAATGGCCAGGTCCTGCTCGTTCTTCTCGATGGCCCAGACGTGGCCGCGCGGGCACAGGCGTGCGGCTTCGAGGCCCACGGATCCGCTGCCCGCGCCGATGTCCCAGACCCGGCTGTCGGCCCGCAGCTGCAGGCGCGCCAGGGAGACCGCGCGCACCTCCTGCTTGGTGATCAGACCCTTCTCCGGATGACGCTGGGCGTAGTGGGCATCCGGCAGCCCGAAGAGCGTGGGCCGCGGCCGGGGCCGCACCCGCCACAGCAGCAGCACATTGGGGTCGGCGAAGCGGCGGTCGGCGGCCTCGGCCGGCTGAAGGTCCGCATGGATGCGCTCCTGCGGTGTGCACAGGCATTCGGCCACGGACAGCTGGAAGGCCTCGCCCATGCCTTCGGCCAGCAGCAGCCGGGCGACACGGTCCGGCGTGTTGGCGGGGCTCGTCAGCACCAGCAGGCGGTCGTGCTCGCGCAGGGCCTGGGCCAGGGCATGCAGCCCGTGATCGGGCGGAGCGCCGGGCTGCCACTCGCCGGCATCCTGGGCATGGATGGACAGGATGCGCGCGTCCTGCCAGGCCAGGCCCAGGCGGGCGCAGGCCAGCTGCAGGGTCGAGACATTGGGCAGCACCTCGATGGCCGAGAGACACAGGCGCGCCGCCAGATAGCCTGCGATGCCATGGCACAAGGGATCGCCGGTGGCCAGCAGGACCACGGGCAGCTGGGCCTCGCGGGCCTCGCGTATCCATTCGGGCACCTGGGCCAGCGGCCCCTGCAGGGCATGGCGGCGGGCCTCGGGGGCGATCTCGTCGGCGAACAGGGCCAGGGTGCGCGGCGCACCGATGACGACGCGGGCGCGGCGCAGATGGGCCAGCGCCAGCGCCCCGAGGCTGGCGGCGCCGTCGTCCAGGACGCCGATGACGCGGCAGGGTTGGGGGTCAGACAGGTGCATGGGTCGAGCAGGCCTCGGCAATCTTCTGGCCGTCGAAATCGCAGACCAGGACACGCAGCCGGAAGCGGCTGCCATAGCGCTCCGGGGCGCACAGGGTGCTGATCACCTTGCGCGCCAGGGCGTCGTGAAATTCATTGAGCAGACCCAGGGCCTGCATGCGCTCGGCGGCAAAGCGCGCGGTGACATTGGCCGCGATGGCGGCGCACTCGTCGGCAGGCGCGCCGATGCTGGCGGCCAGCTCGGCCAGCAGCCCGGTGTCCACCTCGGCGCGGTTGGCGTGGGTGATGGTCTCGCCCTGGGCGATCTTGGTGAGCTTGCCCACCATGCCTCCGATGACGACCTCGCGCAGCCCTTCCTCGGCCGCGGTGTCCAGGGCATAGCGCAGGAAGTCGCCCATCTGCACGAAGCAGGCCTGCGGCAGGCCCGCGCACTCGCGCATGGCGAACTGCTCGGTCCGGCCGCCGGTGGTCAGCACGACCACGCTGTGCCCGCTGCTCTTGCCGACGGTGGCGGCCACCTGCACACCCTGGACCACGCTGGCGCGGTAGGCCGCGGTGGAATAGGGCTTGACGATGCCCGTGGTGCCCAGGATGGAAATGCCGCCCAGGATGCCCAGGCGGGCATTGAGCGTCTTGCGCGCCATCTCCACGCCCTGGGGCACGGAGATGGTGACCTCCAGGCCGGCGTCGTCCAGCAGCGGAGCCCCGGCTTCGCGGACGTTCTCCTCGATGTTGCGCCGCGGCACCGGGTTGATGGCCGGCCCGCCGACCTCCAGGCCCAGGCCCGCCATGGTGACGGTGCCAACGCCGGTACCGCCGCGCAGCAGCACTTCACCCGGACGGTCCCGCAGCAGGCGCACGTCGGCGGTGAGCCGGGCCTTGTCCGTGCAGTCCGGGTCGTCCCCGGCGTCCTTGACGACCACGGCATGGGCGGCCTCGGCGTCGCAGCGGCCGTCGATCACCTCGAAGCAGATCAGCTGGCCCTTGGGCAGGCGTGCCTCCACGCGCGTCGGGACGCTGCCCCCCACCAGCCCCAGCACCGCAGCCCTGGCCGCCGCGGCCGAGCAGGCTCCGGTGGTGAAGCCGGTGCGCGTGCCGCGCTGGCTGGTCTTGTCCATCATGGATGGCTCCGGGGCGCCTGCTGCCGCGTCTCCGCCAGGGCCAGCAGGGCATGCAGCGCCGCCACCACGAGGGTGGAACCGCCCTTGCGCCCGCGGATGGCGATCCACGGCACGCGCTGCTCCTGAGCCAGCAGGGCCTTGGACTCGGCCGCCGAGACAAAGCCCACCGGCATGCCCACCACCAGGGCTGGCCGCACACCTTGCTCCTGAATCAGGCGCAGCAGCTCCAGCAGGGCCGTGGGCGCATTGCCGATGCCCACGATGGCCCCCTCCAGCAACCCCAGCCGGTGGGCCTTGCGCATGGCCTGCACGGCACGGGTGCTGTCCTGTTCGCGTGCGGCCTGGATCACATCGGCGTCGCTGATGAACTGGTGGCAGCGCATGCCGAAGTGCGCCAGGCGCGGCGCGGAGAGGCCGGAGCAGATCATCTCCACGTCCGCCACCACCGGCGTGCCGCCGCGCAACATGGCGGCGACCCCAGCCTCGACTGCCTGCGGGTGGAACTCGGTGAGGCCGTTGAACTCGAAGTCGGCATTGGCGTGGATCATCCGGCGCACGACGGGCCATTGCCCGGGCTCGTAGGCGTGGGGGCCGACCTCGGCATCGATGATGGCGAAGCTGTCGTGCTCGATGGCCTGCCCGGCACGGGTCAGCTGCTCGGTGACCGTGTTGACGCTGCTCATGCGGGCTCCGCGGCGGGCGCATGTCCATGCGCGTGCCCATGCACATGCACAGGAGCCTGCGCCGCCGCCGGGCCGTGCGTGTGCTCGTGCGAATGACCATGGCCCAGTTCGTGGGCGATCTCGCGGTACTTGCAGCCATCGCAGGGCAGGCGACTGTCGGGCAGGCCCGCCAGCAGATCCGCCACCCGCTGCTCCAGCAGCTGGAAGATTTCCGGCTCGAAGCCGAAGTGGGTGCCGCATTCGAAGCGCAGCTGCGGATACTGCGCGCGCAGGTGCGCCACCTGGCGCTGGATGCGCTGCATCAGCGTGCCGGTGTAGAGGTAGTAGGGAAGCACCACGATCTGGCGCAGGCCGATCAGGGCCTGACGCTGCACCACTCGCTCCAACCGGGGCCAGGTGATGCCGGTGAAGGCCAGCTCCACCAGCTCATGTTCGCCGGACTCCTGCAGCCAGCGCGCCATCTTGGCCATCTCGCCGTTGGCGGCGCGATCCGAGGAGCCGCGACCCAGCAGGATCACGCCGGTGCCGCGCGGGTCCGGCATGTCCAGCGCCGCCATGGCCTGCTTCAGGCGCCGCTGCAGGATCTTCAGGATGGGGTCGCAGGCCGTGAGGTGGGGGGCGTAGAGGAAGTCCACGCCTGGCGCATGGGCCCGCGCGTGCTCGATGGCCTCGGGGATCTCCATCTTCACGTGCCCGGCGGCATTGAGGATCAGTGGCAGGACCAGCACGCGCCGCGCGCCAGCCGCCGCCTGCAGCAGGCCGTCGTGCAGGGACGGAGGCGCGAATTCGATGAAGCAGACCTCGATGCGCCAGCCCGGCTGCCGGGCCTGCCACTGATGGACAAAGGCGTGGATCTCGGCATTGCCGGCGGACTCGCGCGAGCCATGGCCCACGAGCAGGAGGGTGGTGTCGTTCATGCAGACTCCGTGGGCGCGCTGGCGCGCCGGTAGCGATGGGTGAAGCTGGGGTCGTACAGCTTGGAACGGGCCAGGTCTGGCCACTGACGCGCGCCCAGGGTGGGGCTGGCGATCACCATGGCCTGGCTGACGATGCCGGCCTCGCGGCACAGGGACTTGATCGTTGCCACTGTGCCGCGCAGGACCCGCTGATGCCCCGGCCAGCTGGCCTTGTGGACCACCAGCATGGGCGCGTCCGCGGGCCAGCCGGCCTCCTGCAGCGCGGCTTCGACCTTGTGCAGCAGGGTGATGGAAAGAAAGATGCACAGCGTGCTTCGATGGCGGGCCAGCTCCACCAGGCTCTCGCCCGCCGGCATGGGCGTGCGGCCCTCCACGCGCGTGAAGATCACCGTCTGGGTGACCTCGGGCAGAGTCAGGCTTTCCACCGCCGCGGCCGCCGAGGCCATGGCCGAGGACACCCCTGGCACCACCTCGAGGGCCACGCCTGCGGCATCCAGGGGCTGCACCAGCTCGATCAGGGCCCCGTACAGCGCGGGATCGCCCGTCTGCAGGCGCACGACGGTGGCGTGCTGCCGGGACTGCTCGATCAGCCAGTCCGACATCTGCTCCAGCGTCATGTCCTTGGAGTCACGCAGGACGCAGCCCGCCGGGGCCCAGCGCGTGGCGGCCTCGTCGACCAGGGATCCGGCATAGAGGATGGCGCCGGCGCAGGCGATGAGATCCCGGCCGCGCACGGTGATCAGGTCCGGTGAGCCTGGTCCGGCGCCGACGAAGAACACCGTGCCCGGCCGCTGCTGTGGCGCGCGCTTCATGCGCCGGCGCTGATGCGTTCATCGCAGCACAGGCGCACCAGGGCGTCCCGGCGCCGTGCCAGGGCCTGTGCGCCGCGGACCATCAACCAGCTCAGCAGCGGCTCAGCCAGCACCACCGAGAGATAGGACGCCGCGAACAGCGCCCAGTCCTGCAGCGCGGTGCTCGTCTGCCCATTGGCCAGCCAGAAGCCCACCATCAGGGTGACCCCCGCGTAGTAGGTGGCATCGAGCTGCAGGAGGAAGCGGCGGCTCAGGGGCCGGTCGCGGCGTCCCAGCAACTGATGGGTGACCAGCAGCGGCACCATCAGCGAGAGGGCGTTGACCGCCAGATGGACCAGGTCCTGCGGCTCGAACAGCAGGCCCTGCATCAACAGGCCCAGGCCGAAGCCGAACAGGGTGGGCACCAGGCCGCACAGCAGATAGATGGGCATGGCCCCCACGAAATGCAGCTCGGATGGACCGACCTTCAGGTGGACGAGCTGCATGCAGGCGGTGAAGAAGAGCGCTGCCAGTACGCTGCGCAGCACCAGGACCGGCTGGCGAAGCAGGGCAGGGGCGTGGTGCGCCAGCAGCAGTGCGGCGGCGCCATTGGCGAAGAACAGCTTGGCGGGCGCCAGCAGGCCGGGTTCGATATGCATGGGACTTCCGATCAGGTGTGGGAAGGCGCGGGCGTACGGCAGCAGCGCCGCAGCCCGTTCGAGATGAAGACGGATTCAGGCCTGCGCGGACCCAGAAAGGTCAGCACATGGCCCGTTGGCTCAGCGGCCAGCGTCTGGGGTCAGGGGGAACGAAGCATGACAAACCCTCCGGCCTGCACGCCCCGTGCAGGATTGAAGCCAGGAATCACCGAGTGAGGGAGGAGGAGGGGTGTGGCACGACCCGGCGGCGAGCCGGGCGCGCAAACAGCCCGAGCCGCCCACCGCAGCATCAGCACCAAAACACTGCGGGCCGGTCTCCGGGCTTGCAAGTCCGGAGTATCGAACTCCGGCAGGCCGCTCCTTCCCGGACCGGAGTCCAGTGGATTCAAGCGCAGCCCTGACCTTGCTTACCGTTGCGGGGGCAGCGTTGGCATTGCGGGCTCCTGAGCGGAGCGCCGCGCACCAACTTCCCGTTTCACCAGGCCGGTCCGGACGGACCACCTGGCACCTTCAGTGTGCGGCCGCAGTATACGTGCGCGGACCGCCTTCCACGGCCTGGCGCAGCCGGCGGGCCGCTCGCCATCGCATGAAGCGGGCGATGGGCGCCCGGGCGATGTCATGAATGCGGCGGTTGTTGAGGCGAGGCAAGGTCAGGGGACTCTGGAGACCAGTAACTGGCTGAGACGATCCTGCTGGCCCCGGCCCTGCGCTACGGCGCCATCTTCCAGATGCGCTTCTGACTGTCAATGAGCCAGACAGCGTCGGTCTCTGACACGGCAATTGCCAGGAGGCTCGTGACACCTGACGGCAATACCTTTGCCTCCCAGGTTCCGTTATTCCATGCCGGACTGCCTAGGGTATATCTGGCCAATTGATCCGGGCCATTGCCTTGCGAGGTGGCAACCCAAACGGTGTTCTTGCCAGCCGCCAGGAGGCGCACGCCACTGGGCGCGGCAGCGCCACCAGCGATCAGGCAAAGCCCCCGAGAAACGCAGCCATAAGCCGCCCGCAGCGTTTCTATCCACAATACTGGGCGTTGCGCCGCTCCCGCAGTTCCAGCGGGGACCGACATTGCGCTGCTTGTTGCTCCATACGACGTCCAACCAGGTGATGACGCACACCCCCCCAAGCTTTGATACACAGCATTGGAGGCATCACCTTTCTTGGTGGCAAAAAGGGTGGAACCCCGCCCGCTCGCCACGTTGATCGGACCGAAATCGCACGAGGGCGACAAAGTCGCGTTGTAAGTGGGAAGCGCCGGACCGACAGGACTGAAGTTCTGGGCCACCGACCAGTACTTTCCGTCAGCATCGACAACGCCCCATCTCAGGCCATCGTAGGACGTGATCGAAACCGCGTTCGGCGTGGGCCCGCCCGGCGCCGGGGTGAGCCGGGCCCAGGATCCGGCGGCACCCCAGACGTGAAAGGCGCCATCGGTCCCGACAAGCACGGCTCCTTTGTCGCCCGCCGCGGCGATTGCTTTGGCTGCCCCCGGCATCTGCTGCCACTGTTGGGCATAGGCCTGTGAAACAGGCAGCAGCATGGCCACCGCAGATACGGCTGTGACTTTGATTCTGCTGAGAAGGGAAGTCATGTCATTCCTTCACGTAGGGGCTTGAACAGCCTGCCCGTTGAATAGATGGCCATCACCAGGGGAGATAGAAGCAGCTCTCCATGGCATGCGGTTCAAATATCGCAACTGCCAGACCAGATGCCAGACCGGATATCAGCCAGCTCTGCTCGGCGGTAACGGCAGCGTGATATCCGACAATCTCTACGGTACGGCTGGAATCGTCGAATGCAGATTCCCAGCATGCAGCCGGCCACGGTGCTCGCGAACAGTGCAAGGGAAAACAGTGGGTCTGAAAGGACGTCTCGAATTCGCGAGTGGTTACATCTTACGAACGTCGTCACGATGTCTACAGCCGCCATCCCTATCTGATACTGCGCTGAGTGCCTGGCTGCAGTTGCCCTGCCAGATTCGAATCATGAGAGCTGCCCGGCCTTGACGGCGGGACGTATTGACAGGCCGGGGCGTCCGGCATGCGAAGGCAATCAAGGGGCAGGCCGCGCGTCAGCTGCCGGCCATCGCATCCGCCCAGTCGAGCACCAGCGCCTCGATCTGCGCGCGGTCCAGGGCGGGCTCCAGCTCCTCTGCCTCGGCATAGGTGCCCGTAGGCAGGGCCTGAAGGCCCTGCTCGGTGTCAGTCCAGGTGAAGCGCGCCGTGCAGGCTGGGCAGCCCAGGTGATGTCCGGCGCGCGCGCTGCGCGTGCGAACCAGCGTCGGGCCGCAGACCGGGCAGTTCTGCAGCGGGATGCCATCATCGCTATGACCGACGATGCCGTCGAAGGCACCGTCCCGCCCCATGCGCAGGAACGTGGTTCCCAGCGCCAGATCGAACTGATTCCCCAGCTCGGACTCGATGATGTCCAGGGCCTGGGCGATGGGCATGCCGGCGCGGTACGGCCGTGTGCTCGTCATGGCATCAAAGGCGTCGCACAGGCCGACCAGCCGGGCGTCGCGAGGAATCTCGTCGCCGGCGAGTCCCATGGGATAGCCCCGGCCGTTGGGCATTTCGTGGTGATGGTGGATCACGCCGACGACCAGTTCCGCCAGCGGATGGCCGGACAGCATGCGTGCCCCCACGCGCGGATGCGTCTTGATGATGGCGAATTCCTCGTCGGTCAGCCGCCCCGGCTTGCGCAGGATGGCATCGGGAATCCCCACCTTGCCCAGGTCGTGCAGAAAGCCGGCCATCGCGATGCGGCTGGCTTCGCGCGGCGTGCTGCCCGATTCCAGGGCCAGCGCATGGGCCATGCGCGCCACGCGCCAGAGGTGCCCACCAGTGTAGGGGTCGCGTGCCTCGACCATCCAGGCCGAGACCAGCAGGCTGGCCAGCAAGGCCTGACGCTGGGTCGCCAGCTCCTGGCGCAGGCCCTGTACTTCATCGCTCAGTGCTTGCGGTTCAGAAGTCGTCATGTCGTGTCTTGTGATGTCAGTGGGCCGGCTCGGGCCGGCAAGAAAGCTCATCGCGAGCTCGGAAGGGACGATTCAAAGGCCCAGTTCACTGAGGCCCGGATGCTCGGCCGGGCGAGGCCCTTGCGGCCAGTGGAACAGACGCTCGTGCGCCTGGATGGGCTTGTCGTTGATGCTGGCGTGGCGCACCGCCATGTAGCCGTCGGCGTCGAATTCCCAGTTCTCATTGCCGTAGGAGCGGAACCAGTTGCCGGCGTCGTCATGCCACTCGTAGGCGAAACGCACGGCGATGCGGTGGCCATCGTGCGCCCACAGTTCCTTGATGAGCCGATAGTCCAGTTCGCGGGCCCACTTGCGTTCGAGCAGTTGCCGGATCTGCTCGCGGCCGCGCGGGAACTCGCTGCGATTGCGCCAGCGGCTGTCCGGCGTGTAGGCCAGGGCCACGCGCTGCGGATCGCGCGTGTTCCATGCATCTTCGGCCATGCGGACCTTCTGCGTGGCGGTCTCCCGGGTGAAGGGCGGCAAAGGAGGGCGTGGGGTGTCGAGGGGCGTGTTCATGAGGGCAGCAAGTTGACATTGGCAAGACAGGGGCGGCCGAGCCGCCCCCGAACTTCAGACGGCCTGCCGAGCGGCGACCAGCGGGAAGTCGACGTCGGTCCGCGCCACGTTGTTGACGTAGTTGGTCAGCACATTGAGCGCCACGTTCAGCACGATCTCCACGACGGCCGACTCGTCGAAGTCAGCGGCGCGCAAGGCAGCCAGGTCGGCATCCGACACCCGGCCGCGCGACTCGGCCACGCGACGGGCGAAGTGCAGGGCCGCGGCGGTGCGTGCATCGTCCGAGCGGCCGTCGCGGGCAGCATCGATCTCACCGGCGCCAATCTTGGCGACATGCGTGGCCAGGTAGCTGTGTGCCGACAGGCAGTAATCGCAGCCGTTGAACTCGGCAATGGTCAATGCGATGCGCTCGCGCAGTTGCACGCTCAGCTTGCCCTTGGCCAGCGCGCCATTCAGCGACAGGTAGCCTTCCAGGCCCGCCGGGCTTTGGCCCAGCAGCTTCATCAGATTGGGCACAACGCCCAGCTGTTTTTCGACGGCGGCCAGCAGGGGCTTGGCGGCTTCGAGGGATTGGTCGACGGTGGGGATGCTGAGACGGGACATGGTCAAGACTCCGTGATGCTGTGAGGTGATTCGGCTTGGCATTCGCTACGTGTTCGGCGAATGACTGAACTGTCGTTGAATCGGTCGATGATTAGAATCACCTCAAATTGCAATGCACCGTTACGCGCGGAGGAACAGTTGGACAAACTGCATCTCATCAACGTCTTTGTGGCGGTCGTCGATGCCAGCGGGTTCGCCGGAGCGGCGCGCAAGCTGGGCATCTCGCCGCCGGCCGTCACCCGGGCCATCAGCGAGCTGGAGGCGCACCTGGGTGCCCGCCTGCTGACCCGCACCACGCGGGTCGTGCGGGTGACCGAGGCCGGCGCACGCTATGTGGAGGACTGCCGGCGCATCCTGGCCGAACTGGCCGAAGCGGACGAGTCGGTCAGCGGCCTGCATGGCGCGCCGCGTGGTCGGCTGACCGTCACCGCGCCGGTGCTTTTCGGTGCCTTGCACGTGACGCCTGTCATGACTGAGTACCTGCAGCGTTATCCCGAGGTCACTGCTTCCTGCTGGTTCCTGGACCGGGTGGTGAATCTGACCGATGAAGGGGTGGACGTGGCCGTGCGCATCGGCGAGTTGCCGGACTCCTCGCTGCAAGCCGTGCGCGTCGGGAGCGTGCGCCGCGTCATCTGCGGCGCGCCGGCCTATCTGGCCGCGCATGGCGAGCCGCGGCAGCCCGAGGACTTGCTCGGCCACACGCTGATCTCGGCCAATGCCGTCACGCCGGCGCCGGAGTGGCGCTTCAAGGTGGAGGGGGAGGTGAGGGCGGTGAGGCTCGCACCGCGCATGCAGACCACCACCAATGATTCGGCCATTGCGGCCGCGGTGGGCGGCTTCGGACTGACGCGACTGATGTCCTACCAGGTGGACGGCCTGGTACGAAGCGGCGCATTGCAGCTGGTGTTGGAACCGTTCGAGCTGGCAGCCCTCCCGGTGCATCTGGTGCACCGGGAAGGCCGCCACGCCTCGCACAAGGCGCGGGCGTTCATCGATCTGGCTGTGGAGCGGCTGCGCGAGCGGCTGGCGCCGCTCGGTTGAAGAAGGCGCTGGGGGCTCAGGCCGTCTTGCTGACGATCAGGTTGCAGACTTGCTCGTGGATATCCTGCAAGTCCTGCGGCGCCTGCGAGAAGTTCATCTTCTGGTCCATGCGGATGCGTGCATCGGCCAGGGCCGCCTTGCTCGGGCGGTCCCATTGCGGGCCCAGCAGTCCCTTCATGATGACGGTGGCATGGTGCTCGGCCTGCTCGTCGCTGAGCGGCTTGCCCAGCAGTGCGGCACCGCGCTTGAGCGTCTCGCCGTGAATGGTGACGAAGCAGCCGAGCATCGCGTCGCGTGCCTCGACTGGGGTGATGGCTGCGTCGGAACGGGCCTTGGCGAGCATGTGCTTGATGTGCATGGGGAGACTCCTGGGGGCTTGAGGCGGGACGAGTTCACCCGGCCCGGCGGCCTCGCGCCGGGTCAGGCTTGAAAGTGATGGGCCAGGTCGGCTAGGGCTGCTTTGCCAATGCGCTTCGCAGCCGGGCCAGCTCGCGCCGTGCCTGCTCGAGTTCCGCGCGCAAGGGCTGCACGGCCTGCTCGATCTCGGCTTCGGTGAAGCGCGGCGTGATGTGCTGCGGGCAGTTCCAGTCGTAGCCTTCGACCGTGATGACGAAGGCCCGCTCGACCTCGGCCCGGTACTGCGGCAGCTTGAGCCTGGCCAGCAATGCGGGATCCTCGGCTTCATTCACCAGCCGCACGCGGCCCAGGATCTTCAGGCGACGCTGGTTCGCGTAGTCCATCAGCAGCAGGGACACGCGGTCGTTGCCCTCCAGGTTGCCAACGCTGATGTACTGCAGGTTGCCTCGGAAGTCGGCATAGGCCAGCGTCTTGGCGTCCAGCACCTTCAGAAAGCCGGCCGGGCCGCCCCGGAACTGCACATAGGGCCAGCCGGTTTCGCTCACGGTGGCCTGGTAGAAGCCGTCACGCCCGTGGATGAACTCGGCTTCGCGCTCGGTCAGCTCGTCACGGCGGTCCTCGGCCTGGTCCAGTCGGGCATAGGACGCTCGGCTGCCCATGCGGCGCTGCATGGCACGCACGGTGGGCGTGAAAGCAATGTCTGAATAGGCTCGGCTCATGATTCGGTCCGGTGTTCGTTGACATCGCTGCCAGCGATGCAGCGAGTGACCGAACTATGGTCGAGTGCGACCGAAACCAGAATGGCCGCTGGGCCGAATGCACTGTTTCGGCGAGTGGAACAACGGCGGGCGTCAGGGGACAGCGGCGTGCTTGAGCCGAGCAGCGCTGGTGCGGGCGGCTCCAGGGCAGGGCAGGGTACGAACTTCAGCCACTGCCGAGCGAGAAGAAGTCTGCCGCTGCAAGTTTCCGCACAGCGGCCTGCACAAGCTTTCGATGGCACCCCGCGCTGGAGGTGCGTAAGGTCATGCGCTCATCCACAAGGAAATGGCATGCACGACTTTGAACTCATCAGCAACATTCTTTGCCCCTACACCCAGCGGGCAGCGATCCAGCTCGCAGAGAAAGGACTGGAACCCAGGCGAACCTACATCGACCTCGCCGACAAGCCGGACTGGTTCATCCGGCTGTCGCCGCTGGGCAAGGTGCCGGTGCTGCGGGTGGGCGACACGGCCGTGTTCGAGACCGCCGTCATCTGCGAGTACATCGAAGAGGCCGCTGTCGACCGGGTTCCCCTGTGGCCCGCTGACGCCCTGGATCGGGCTCGCCACCGCGCATGGGCCGAGTTCGCCTCAGCCGTGATCGGCGACGTGTTCGGCTTCTACATGGCGCCGGACGAGGCCTCCTTCGAACGCAAACGAACGGAGCTCGCCGAACGCTTTGCGCGGCTGGAGAGACAGCTGTCCAGCGGCGGACCGTACTTTGACGGTGCTCGCTTCGGCCTGGTAGACGCCGCGTTCGCGCCGATCTTCCGGCTGCTGGATACCTTCGACCAACTGGCGGACTTCCGCCTCCTTCAAGGGCTTCCGGCGACGGCCGCCTATCGATTCAATCTGGCGGTGAGGCCGAGCGTGCGCGCAGCCGTCGTGCCCGACTACGGGCAGGTCTTCCTGCGCTATCTGGCCGGACGTGGCTCCCATATGGCTCACCTCGTGGCGGCGGCCGTTGAGAGGCGCTCAGTCGAGGCCTGACATCAGCCGGGAAGATCGCGCGATCTCCTCAGCCAGCGCCGCGCTCGCGCGGCGCATGCGCGGCACGCGAGCGACGTCCTCGTGCATCAGCAGCCACAGCGGCTGCGCCAGTTCGTCCAGCGGTGGGCCAAGGCGAACGAGCTCTGGAATCGAGCCCCCGACGAAGCACGGCAGGACGGCACAGCCGATGCCCGCGCGCGCCGCCTGCGCGGCGCCCAGCAAGGTGTTCGCGCGGAACCGCACGTCGTCGTCGGCGACGTTGCGCGCCAGCCAGGCTCCGGGCGCGCTGCAGGCCAGACCAGCGTCAAAGCCGATCCATGGCAGGTGATTGGGCGATGCCGAGTCGTCGCTCGCCTTTGTCAAAAGACGCGGCGCATAGACGGCCATAGCAACGGTGCCGACCTCACGCCCGCGCAGGGTCTCCTGCGGCGCCCGGGTCACGCGTAGCGCTATGTCTGCCTCGCGCCTCGCCAGCGACACCACATCGTTGGACACATGAAGCTCAAGCTGCAGTCCGTCGTGTGTTCGGCATACGGCGGCCAGCACCGGGGGCAGCAGGTACTCGGAAACCGCATCGGGAGCCGTGACGCGCACCGGCCCATCGTGACCATCGTCCCGCCCACGAATGCGGCGCTCCACATCGGCCACCTCATCTCGGATGCGCAGAGCCAGCGCCCGGATTTCGTCTCCCGCCTCCGTCGGCCGAAGCCCACCTGGCGTGCGCTCGAACAGCCGTGTTCCGAGACGCTGCTCCATCAAATGCAGCCGGCGAGACAGCGTGGGATGGCTCACATGCAACGTGGCGGCAGCGCCGGACAAAGTGCCGCACTCCGCGATGGCAAGTGCGACACGCAGGTCATCCCAGTCGAAAGCAGAGGTGCGGCTCATGCCGGCCATTGTCGCTGCGCGCGTCAAGAAGCCGGCGGCACGACGCCGGCAAGGTGTGCTGCGCTCAACAGGTCATGGAGGAATAGGCGAGCGTGTTGCCTGGCGGACCGCTAAGGCTGCCGGCACGCCTTCCAGTCATATTCTTTGGTTTACATAATGCACATTGTCGACAATTTCAAGATGCCGGCGAGGCACTGTCAGGCATACGCCACCCAGCCCAGAGCCGCCCTACGACTGCTACGCCCAGACAGCGGGAGCCGGATTCACAGCGCAAGGAAGGCGATCGCTGCCAGGGCCGTCGGCACGAGGGCGCCTAGCAGCAGCTCCATGGCGCCGATGGACTCGTCGGCAAAGCCACGCTTGAGCAGCGCCACGCCCGCCGGATTGGGCGCATTGGCGATGACCGTCAGGCCACCGCCGGCCACGGCACCAGCGACCAGCGCGTGCTTGGCCTCCACCGGAATGCCGGCGATGAGCGAGCCGAGGTAGGTCAGCGCTGCATTGTCGGTGATGGCGGTGAGGCCGATGGCGCCGAAGAACAGGGCCAGCGGCTCCAGGCTGGAGACGATGGGCTGCAGCCACCAGGCCTGCATGCCGCCCAGCACCACGAGCCCGGCCAGGAAAAAGGCCACCAGCAGCGCCTCTTTCAGGATCAGCGGGCTCTGGTAGCGCTCATAGGCCTGGCTGAAGCCCAGAAACATCAGAAACAGGCCCAGAAAGGCCACCGGATGATGGGCCAGCACCACCACGCCCGCGAGCAGCAGCACATGCACCAGGGCCACGGCCAGCGGCACCGGCGCAGGCACGCTGGCGCCCTCCTCCAGCGCGTCTGCGCGAATCTCTTGCAGGTGCTTGCGCATCACCCAGGTCGCCAGCGTGGCGTTGAGCAGCACGGCCAGCACGGCCTTCCAGCCGAAGTGGGCCAGCATGTAGGCGCTGTCCCATTGCCAGGTCGCGGCCACCATCAGCACGGGCGGCGCCGCATAGGCCGTCAGGGTGCCACCGATGGACACGTTGACGAAGAGCACGCCCAGCGCGAAGTACTTCGGCCGCTCGGGCACCTCGGACCGGAACACCACCGGCGCCAGCATCAGGGCCGCCAGCGTCATGGCGGCGGGCTCGGTGACCAGGGATCCCAAGAGCGGCACCACCGCCAGGCCCAGCCAGGTGCTGGAGACGGCGCCTGGGAGCGGGATCAGCCGGGACACGAAGGCGATCGCCCGCTGTACGAGGTCGATCACCGGCCGCGAGGCAGCCACCACCATCACGACGAAGACGAACAGCGGCTCGGTGTAGTTGCGGGACTCGGCGTAGTGCAAGGCGCTGACGCCATCCTTCAGCACGGCGAGCGCCAGGATCAGCACCAGGGCCCAGAAGCCGAAGACCACCTCCACCTCGCCCAGCAGATGAAACAGGCCGGCGTGCTGCGGGTAGCGATGGGACAGCCGCTCGAACTGCTTGGCGGCAAAGGTGTGGGCCAGGGCCAGGACGAACAGGGCCAGGGCGACGTAGGAGATGAGGGTGTCGGTGTGCATGGTCGTGGAAACTCCGCGCGGCGGCCCGACCTGCGCTCAACCTGCCAGGCCGCAAGACCTGACACCCAAGGCAGGAATTTACCATTGCCACCGCCCTCCCCGCACCGCGCAAGCGACAGGTCGGCCCGCCCTCGCCAGCAGGGGCGTTCCCGCGAGCCCGCGGGAAAGGGCCGTGCAAGAGGCTGCCTTTAGCATTCCTCAAGGCTCGGCGCTTGCACATCGCCTAAAGTGCCGCCATCCGCGTTTTCCCTTCCGGTGCTGCGGCCCTGCACATGGCCTGCGGCGGCCCGGAGCATGGGGCATGCCCTGCCCATCCACTGACCAAGAGGACCTTTGATGAAGAAGTATTCCCTGAACCTGCTGCTGCTCGCCGCGGGTCTGGCCTGTTTCGGCGCGCAGGCGCAGGAGCGCATCCGCATCGGTTTCATGAGCCCGACCACGGGCCCGCAGGCCGGCAACGGCACGGACAACCGCGATGGCGCGCTGCTGGCCATCAAGGAGCTCAATGCCAAGGGGATAAAGGTGGGCGGCAAGGCCGTGCAGTTCGATCTCGACGTGAACGACGACACCGCGGATCCGCGCCAGGGCGTGCAGGTGGCGCAGCAACTGGTCGACAAGAAGATCAAGTTCGTCCTGGGGCCCTACAACTCGGGCGTCACCATGCCCACCTCCCGGATCTTCGCCGAAGGCGGCGTGCTGGTGCTGACGGTGGCCTCCAATCCGCGCATCACCACGCAGGGCCATGCCCGCCTGTTCCGCATCGGCGCGACCGACAACCAGCTCGGCGCCAAGATGGCCGTGTACGCGGCCCAGGACCTGAAGATCAAGACCGTGGCCGTCATCGACGATCGCACGGCCTACGGCCTGGGCGTGGCACAGGAGTTCGTGGACCAGGCCAGCAAGCTCGGCATCAAGGTGGTCGCCAAGGAATTCACCAACGACAAGGCCAGCGACTTCAACACCATCCTCACCTCGGTGAAGGCGGCCAAGCCGGACGCCGTCTTCTACGGTGGCTACTCGGCCCAGGCCGGCCCCATGCTGCGCCAAATGCGCTCGCTGGGCATTGCCACGCCGCTGCTGGGTGGTGACGGCATCTGCTCGTCGGAGACGGCCACGCTGTCCCAGCTCAACACCGAGCTGAACGTGTACTGCACGCAGGGTGGCTCCATCATCGACCGCAGCGATAAGGGCAAGAAGTTCGTCGAGCGCTATCGCGCCGAGTTCAAGCGCGATCCGCTGACCTACGCCGCCGCCTTCTATGACGGCGCCAACCTGCTCGCATCGGCCATCGAGGCCACGCAGTCCACCGACCCGGGCAAGCTCAGCGAGCACCTCGCGAAGTCCAGCTACATGGGCGTGGCCGGCGAATATGCCTATGACGCGAAGCATGACCTGAAACAGTCGGCGGTCACGGTCTTCACCTTCAAGGGCAAGGACGTCGTGGCGCTGAAGAGCCTCTGAGGCCCATCGCCGATCCAGCGCCCCACTCCGCCGCAGCCCTCTCTCATCTCCTCGTGCTGCGGCGGAGTCGACAGGCGTCAGCGCACGCGCAAGGTGTGCGTCCAGGCGTGGTCGCTGGCGGAGACCATCCAGTTGTAGCTGTCTTCCGAATTGCCTTCGCCGGGCCACGGGTTCATGTAGAGCACGTAGTAGCCGCCGTTCCAGACTTCATAGCCGGTCCCGACCATGATGTGCCCGCCACCGGAGCTCCAGCCGAAGCGGATCATGAAGGGCTTGTTGTAGTTGATGTCTGAAACGATGGCGTTCCAGGACGAGGCATAGGCATAGGCATTGGTGCCGATGCCCCAGTTGGCCAGCACGCCCTGGGCACTGCCACCCGAGCCGTACAGTGCATTGGGCTGGTTGGCGTAGCTGCTCCAGTTGAAGGTGCCGTTGCCGCAGGCGTAGTTGATGCCGAAGGCCCAGTTGACGATGCTGCACTGGCTCGGGGGCGTCTTGTAGTAGCTGATGATGGCCTTGCTGGAGGCCGACCAGCACCACTGGCTGTGCTCCTGGATGGTCTGGGGCACGTTCAGCGCCTTGTACTGGGCGAAGGCCAGGGGCATGAGCAGGCTGAGACCCAGGCCGGCCAGCGTCTTCTTCAGATTCGCGTTCATGCGATCTCCATTCGATTCTTTGGGGAAGGTTCGTCGGTGTGCTGGCGGCTCAGCGCAGCGTGTCCAGGTTCTTGCTCACGGCCGTGCGCAGCGGATCGAGCAGCTGCGGCGCTTCCACCAGGCCAGCGTTGGCCTCGCCTGAACCCGCGGCCAGGCCATGGCGCAGCAGGGCGGCGCGGGCAGACTGCAGCGTCGCGTAGCGGGCCCTGCCATCCTTGCCGGACACCACCTCCAGCAGGTCCGACTGAGCCTGGTAGACGCGGATGAAACGCAGATTGCTGCCGTCGGCATTGCCATGGACCTGGCGCAGCGCATCCAGCTCACGGGCCAACCCCGCCCCGCCGAAGGAGACGGCCTGCCAGCGCCCTTCCGCCTTCTGCACGGTCACCAGACCGACCGGCCGCTCTCCGACTTGCACGACGAAGCGCCAGCTGCCCGTCGGCGTTGCCATGGCGCTGAGGTCAGTGCGACCGGCGGCCAGTTCCTGCGGGCTGACCGTGTGCATCTCGAAGCCTGCGCCGATCCGGGCCTGCGACAGCTCCTGGACATCGGACACCTCCAGCGCCATGTGGCTCGGGGACAGGCCGGCGTAGTACTGCTGCTTGCGCTGCTGGTATTCGCCCAGGCCGCGCTGGGCTGCCATCAGCGCCTGGTTGCGGTCGGACTGGCGTTGAGCGATGTTGCCTCGCTCGCCGCCGGCGGGTACGGCGGAGGCCGGCAGTGCGGCCAGCGTCAAGGCGCACAGCAGCGCGCCTGGCAGGACCAATGCTTTCTTCTTGAACATGATGTCTCCTTCGGTTGCGATGGGTACTGCTTGGGTCCCGCCGGCAGGCAGCCTGTACGGCCCGCCCGGCGGTTCGTGGAAGACCGCCCTTCTCCTGGCGGCGCTTCGACGTGCTGTGCAGTGGCATCTCTATTGCTGGACGCTCACTTGCATCGTTACTCATTCAGCGGCGATATGCGTGCGACGGCGCGCTGCGCCATGGCGGATCGGCAGGCGCCAAGGCGCGGCCTGCCCGCCCGGGAGCGGATCCAGTCGATGTCTGCGGGTGATGTGCCTGCGCTGCAGTCAGGCGATGGGGGTCAGGCGCAGCCGGTCACGCGGCGCCATCGCTGATGGCGTCTCCGAGGTGGCAGGACAGGCAAGACCTGACCCCGGACCGCATCCGGTCCATGGGCTGCCCGCGCCAGCCTGGCCCACTGGGAAATGGACACAGGTCGAGGCGCACGGGCGGGGAGGGTCGAAAGGAGCGGGAGGGCTGCCGACGACATATCAGACACTCCGGACAGGGGTTTGCATCACAAAGCCTGCACAGGCTGCGGAGCGATCAGCCCCGGTCTGGCCTGTGAAGACTTCGCGCCGCTCCCGCTGTCCTTGGTACCTGAGAGATTCGCGGGAGGCGCTGCCTTCCGCTTGCTCCTTCGGTGGGATCACCGGCCATGGGCATGTCCGCGTGATCCACTCTCCAGTGTCGGCTGATTGCGAGTCCAGTACGGGGCCTGAGCGTGTATGGGAGATTGCGCCTTCGGCGTCCCGTGAGGCTTTTGGCCAGCACGGTCACTCTCCTGGATTCGCAGCGCGATATTGCCAACAGTCATAGCTCTGTCATTAGGGAGCTTTCCCGCAGGTAGATTCCCCTAGACGATGGCAAGGCAGCACACTGCCCTCAGCGTGCCAGAGCCTTGTTGAGTTCTTCCAGATGCTCCGCGCGCAGCTGTCCGGTGGCCTCGCGCAGCCTGAGCTGGCCCATCAGCAGCGCATAGCGTGCCTTGGCCAGGTCGCGCTGGGTCTCGTAGCGCTGGGCCTCGGCATTGAGCACATCCAGGCTCAGCCGCACGCCGGCCCTGTAGCCACGTTGGGTGGCCTCCAGCGACTGCTGGCTGGAGATGGCGGCTGTTTCCAGCGCGCTGAGCTGCGCACGGGCCGATTGCATCTGGAAGTAGGCACGCTCGGTGGCTTCAGCGACGGAGTGCCGCGTTGCCTCCAACTCGTCCTCCGCCTTGCTCTCCAGGATCAGGGTCTCCCGGAGGCGGTTGTCGATGGCATGCCCCGCGAAGATGGGCAGGTTCAGCTCCACGCCAATACTGGCCTGGCGCGTGGAACCGGCAAGGCCCTGGGCCTGAGCGGCAGCGCCTGTCTGACGGCTGTAGCCGAGCGAGGACACCAGCTCCACGGTAGGCAGGGAGCCTGCGCGGGCCCGCTCGGTGCCGGCCCTGGCGGCAGCCAGCGTCAAGTGAGCACGCTTCAGGATTGGATGCTCGGCCTCATCGGCGGCCCACGATGCCAGCTCGCGCTGTTCGAGTTCGGGCAGCACCACAGGCTGGGCCAGCGGTGCCGGGCTGAGCCCGGGACGCCCTGCCAACCTGGCCAAGGCCAGGCGAGCGATGCGCAGCTCGTTCTCCGCGGCCTGCTCCTGGGCCGCAGCCAGGTCAAAGCGCGCCTGGGCGTCGCGCACATCGGTGATGATGCCGGTGCCGGCCTTGTACTGGAGCTGGGCTGCGTTGAGCTGCCCATGGATGGACTCCTTGCTCCCCTGGGTTGCCGTAAGAACGTCCTGAGCCGAGAGCACGTCGAAGTAGGCCCTAGCCACCTGGACGATGAAGGCCTGCTGCGTCAGCTCGTAGTCCCGCTGTGCCAACTGCTCCTCGATGCCTGAGCGCCTCAGGTCCGCCGTGTGCTGGCGGTTGAACAGCGCCTGGCGCAGCACCAGGTTCGCCGTCGTGGTGGTGCCGTAAAGCGGAGCACTATCGGACGCGACCTCGCCGGAGGGGAGGCTCTGCCGCCTGCGTGTGCTGCTTCCTTCAAGGCTGATGGCGGGCAGGAACAGCGCCCGGGTCTGCGCAGCGCGCGGCAGGGCCGCATCGCGCTGGCGCTGGGCGGCCCGCAGACCGGCGTCCTGCTTGTAGGCCGCATCGAAGACCTGGACCAGGTCCTCCGCATGGACCTGGCCGCAAGCTGCCGATACGGCAAGCACCAGAGCGAGGTGCGTGCGCCTCGCGAGAAATGGCTTCAAAAGCATAGAGCTGGCGATTGTGTTGAGTTGCTATTCGTAGCGCAGGGCTTCGATGGGTGCGAGACCGGCCGCGTTGCTGGCTGGGATGATGCCGAACACCATGCCGACGAAGCCTGAGAAGCCACAGGCCCCCGCCACAGCCCACCAGGGCACGGTGGGATCGGGGAAGTTGGGAATCAGCTTGGCAATGCCAAAGCCCAGGCCGTAGCCGGCGGCCACGCCGATCAGGCCGCCCAGCATCGCCAGTACCACGGCTTCCATAAGGAACTGCATCAGGATGAAGTGCCGTGGCGCACCCAGGGCCTTGACGATGCCGATCTCCCGGGTCCGCTCGGTGACGGACACCAGCATGATGTTCATGATGCCCACGCCCCCGACCAGCAGCGAGATGCTCACCACCCCCGCGACCACCAGCGTCACGATGGTGGTGATCTCCTTGAAGGATTTGGCCAGCGAATCGGCCGACTCCACGATGAAGTCATCCGCCTGCCCCTGCTTGAGCTGGTGAGCGCGGCGCAACAGGCTGCTCACGCGTGCCTTGACGGCGCCCGCCTGGTCCATGTCCGTCACTGTGAAGGTGATGGACAGGTCGGGCTGGTCCGTCACGCCAGTGACGGACAGTGCCGTGTGGTAGGGCATCAGCAGGTAGTTGTCCTGGCTGACGCCGAACATCTCGCCGCGCGGCTCCATCAGCCCGACGACCTTGAACCACTCGTTGCCGATCTGGATGTAGTGGCCCGACGGGTCGGCCGGGAGCTTCAGGTCACGCCGTAGCCGCTCGCCCAGCACCACGACGCGCCGTCGCGTGTCGTCGTCGCTGTCGGTCAGGAAGCGGCCGTAGCGCGGGTAGGACTGCTGGACGTCCTGGTAGCGGCTCGTGGTCCCCAGCATGACACCGGTGCCCACATTGGGGCCGTTGCGGATCTCGACGTTGCCGCCACCGCCCGCGACGATGGGGGTGATGTGCCGGATGCCGTCCACGCCGTGCTTGATCTGGTCCAGGTCGGTCAGGCGCAAGCGATTGATCTTGCCGCGCAGCTCGTCCTCCAGCGGCGTCTCTGCGCGCACGGTCAGGGCGTTGCCCCCAAGGCTCTGGAACTGGCGCGAGATCGAGCTGGACAGCCCCTGCACCAGGGCCACCACGGCGATGACAGACGCCACGCCGATGATGATGCCCAACATGGTCAGGAAGCTGCGAAGGCCGTGGGCCCGGATGCTGGCCAGGGCGGAGCGCATGGCCTCTTGCAAGGCATAGAGCCCGACCCGCTGATCGCTGCCCTCCTCGCCCGTGAAGTCGTCCAAGGCCGCCGGGGCCTCGGTCTGGCTTGCTGTGTTCATGAGGTGCTCATCTCCGGGCTAACGACTTCGGGGGCGGGGCTGGCCATGGGCCGGCGTGAATCCTGGTCAATGCGGCCATCGCGCAGGCGCACCACGCGCTGGCATCGCGCCGCGATCTCAGGTTCATGGGTGACGATGACCACCGTCAGGCCGCCGGCATGCAGCTCGGCCAGCAGCGACATGATCTCGTCGCTGGTCCTGCTGTCCAGGTTGCCGGTGGGTTCGTCGGCCAGCAGCAGGTGCGGCCGGCCGACCAGGGCACGGGCGATAGCCACCCGCTGGCGCTGGCCGCCGGACATCTCGTTGGGCTTGTGGTCCACGCGATGGCCAAGGCCGACGCGCTCCAGGCAAGCCCGGGCGGCGGCCTCGCGCTGGGCCGGGGCGATGCCGCGGTAGACCAGCGGCTGCGCCACATTGGCCAGGGCCGTCTGCCGCGGTAGCAGGTGAAAGCTCTGAAAGATGAAGCCGATGCGTCGGTTGCGGACCCGCGCCAGCTGGTCTTCGCCGAGCTTGGCGACGTCCTCGCCGACCAGTCGGTAGCTGCCCTGCGTGGGCGTGTCCAGGCAGCCCATGATGTTCATCAGCGTGGATTTCCCCGATCCGGAGGCGCCGGTCAGCGCCACCAGTTCGCCGCGGTCGATGTGGAGGTCGACCCCCTGAAGGATGGGAAAGCTCGCGTCACCGAGGAAGTAGGTCTTGTGGATGTCTCTGAGTTCGATCACGACGGTGTCTCTTGGCTCAAGGCCGGCTGGTCAGGACGGCTTGCCGCCTTTTTGGTGACTGTCACGGGCCTCGGCACGGTCCTGGCTGCGCACCGCCTCGCCGTCGGACAGGAAGCGCAGGGTCTTCGCCGGACCGGTGATCACGGTCTCGCCGGTCTTCAGTCCGCGGGTGACTTCGATGAAGGTGTCATCGGCCAGGCCAATCTCCACGGGACGGCGCACGGCGCGGCGATTGTCCATGACGAAGACGAAGGCGCGGGTCTTGTCGTCGCGTCCTTCGCTGGATTCATAGTGGACGGCCTGAACCGGAACACCGGGATTCTTGGCCTCGCCGCTTTGGCTCACGGCGATCTCGGCCCGGCAGCTCATGCCTGGATGGAAGGGCAGGCCCTCGTTCTCCAGCTTGACCCGCACGGGGTAGCTGCGGCTCTGGCCCGGGTTCTGCTTGGGGGCCATGGCGACCTGCTCCACACGACCACGGAAGGCGCGGTCGGGAAAGGCGGCGGGAACAATGCGAACCCCCTGCCCCTTGGACAGCCGAGCCACATCGGTCTCGTCGACGTTGATCTCGGCAAAGGTGCTGCTCGTATCGGCAATGGTCATCAGGGTCGAGCCTGCGATGCTGACGGCCGCCGGCACCGCCGTCTCGCCGGGCTTGATGCTGACCAGGGTCACCTTGCCGTCGATGGGCGCGTGGATCTCCGTCTTGGCCAGGCGGTCCTGGGCCTGACGCAGCTGCGCCTGCGCTTGCTTGACCGTCTCCCGGCCGGTGCGCAGCTCGACGGCGGCCAGGTCCACCTGGGCCTGCATTTCGTCGTACTTCGTCGGCTCGACGAGATCATGGCGGCGCAGCTCGGCATAGCGCTTGGCACGCACCGTCAGGGCTTCCAGGTTCACGCGCTGGCGTTCCACCTGCAGCTCCGACTGGCGCAGACTGGCTTGCAGCTGCAAGGTCTCCGCGCGAGGGGACTCGTCCTCCAGTCGGATCAGCAGCTGCCCCTTGCGCACCGCGTCCCCTTCCTTGACCAGCACCTCGTTGACGCGGGCGATGATCTCAGGCACCAGGGTGACCTGACTCTCGTAGACCAGGGTGCCCGAGGCCAGGATGGACGGCGACGGCGCACGCAGCACCACCTTCTCGGTCTCGACGTCCTTGACTTGCTTGCCGCGCGCCAGCTTCACGCCGACCGGCACGACCAGGACCAGGGCGATCGCGGCAGCGGCCGCCCATTTCTTGCTTTTGCTCATGTTATGCGCGCACCAGGATGATCAGGGCCCAAACACCGTAGTAGACCGACCACGGGACCATGGAGAAAGCCACGGAAAAGGCCATGGACCGGCCGCTCCAGGCCTTCACCCCGATTGCGCTCAGCCACCAGACCCAGGGATGGAGGATGGTCAGGGTCGACAGCCAGCCATGCCAGGGGCTGTTGCGCTGGACATGGAAGAGCAGCTCGTTGAGCGACAGCACGTTGAGCTCCTCCTGAGCCACCTGCCCGTTCGGATGCATCAGCATGAAGCCCATGGAGACCAGCAGGATCAGGAGCAGCGGGAGTGCGCTCCAGCAGCTCAGGGCCATCCAGTGCCTGAAGGAGCGCTCGATATTGGCCATGCGGCCGGCCAGAAGGAAGTAGCTGCTCTCCAAAAGCCTGGCCACGGTCAGACCGATGAGCACGGCTGCCGTCGAGGTGCCGATGACGACGCCGCGGGACAACAAGGGGGAGGACTCCGCGTCGCTGCCCGACTGGCTGGCCGGGCGCAGGATGTTGTCGTTGAGCCAGTTGAAGTCGACCATCTGGAAGTAGCCGAAGAGGCCGACTGCGGAGCCCAGCACCAGCAGCAGCAGGGGGAACCAGAAGCGGGGGCGCTCCCCCAGCGCGTTGAAGGCGGCCTGCGGCTCGAGCAGGATTTGACTGGCAATTTGTAGATTGTTCATGATCTGCCTTGTTAATTGATTTGTAAGAACGGGGCGCAGGCGATCACGGACCGGCCAAGCCAGGCCCGGAATTCTCGCGGCGCGATTGTGCCGTTGTCAGATGACCATGTTGAGTGTGGACGGTCTGCTGGCGGGCGCGGCGCTCCGGTCGCTCAGCCACCAATCGGCCAGCGCCTTGACATGAGGGGCGCGCAGGATGGTCATGTGGTTGCCCGGACCGTCCCATTGGCTCAGCTGCGGCAGCAACTGGCGCCAGCCCTGCGCCATGGCCGCGGCCTTGCGCGCCACCTCCTGAGCCGGCAGCCGCGAATCTGGAACCAGGACCAGACGCGCCGGCACCGTGCAGCTGGGGCCCGGCTGATAGACGGTACGCAGCGCCGCGCCGAAGGTCCGCAGCGGTCCCTGCAACAGCTGCGGACGCGCCCGTGCCGGCAGCAGGCCCACCCGGACCGCCGCCTGGAACACTTGCTGGAGCCGGCCGGCGTCGTCAAGAGACGCCAGCGCAGCGCTGCTGAGCCCCAGGGAGCGCTCGGCGACCAGCTCCAGGCTTTCGATGAACTGCTCCATCACCTCCAGCGGGGTGTACTCACGGCCGAGCGTGCCCTGCGTCCCCGGGGCCTCGCTGTCGATCAGGGTCAGGGATGCCGCAGGCCGGTTGGCCGCCTGCAGCAGGCCGGCGATATGGAAGGCGACCCAGCCGCCAAAGGAATGACCGAGCAGATGCACGGGCCCGTTGCCCTGTACGGACTCGATGGCACTCATGCACTGGGCCGCCGCGGCTTCGACGCTGGCATGCGGGACCATCAGGCCGTCAACACCACGCGGCTGCAAGCCGTGCACCGACCAGTCCGGCCCCAAGGCGCCTGCCAGCGCTGCGAAGCCGGTGATGCTGTCTCCGGCGCCCGGAATGCAGAAGAGCGGCGCATGCCTGTTGAGCGGGCTCTGTCGCCCGGACTGGATGACGATATGGGGCTGGTAGTCCAGTTCTGGCGCACGGGGGCGGCCAGTCTCGGGCTTGGCCTGCAAGACCATCAGCTGGGCGGCCAATGCGCGCACAGTGGCCCGCGCGCCAAGGCCTGGCCCCTGCTGTGCCAGCTGAAGCCCTGGCAGGCTGCCGCTCCAGCCGGCCTGCTCGCCAGGGGCGAACAGGTGGACCGAGAGCGCCGCGGCCGGCATGGGCAGGTCCGCGGCGAGGTCCGGCTGCGGCCCGAGCAGGCCGATGAACTCGACCTCCTGGTCCTGACCCAGCAGCTGCAGCGCGATCTCGTAGGCCAGGATGCCGAAGGCGCCAACGCCAGCGAGCCGATAGGGCCCGTTCGGCTGAATGCGCCGGATGGTGCGCAACATGCTGGCGGCCTGCCCCTCGCGCGTGGCGGCATGGCGGCCGGCATGGCGTCCCAGCAGGTAGACGGGCATGGCGCCCGACAGGTACTTGTTGAGATCCTGCAGGTCGATCTGGCCTGTACTCCGGCCCTGTGCAACGAACAACGGCGTCTGCCTCCCACCCTGTCGAAGCGGCACAAAGCCAGCCCGCAGGGAATCGTCGCTCAATAGGTGAGCGGCGATGGCCTCGCCCTCTTTGTTCACCATGTCGTGTTCTCCCAATTGAAGATGTGGCCCTCGGGATCACTCCGAGGCACGCAGCTTGTACTTGCGGACGATGCCCTTGTCGTCGAGGATGACTGTCAGCTCGCGCCGGGTGCCCGTCATCTCCATCACGTCGGAGATTTCGCCGACCACAGGGATCAGGCCGACCAGCAACGGAACGCCTGGCTTGTCGACGTACACCCAGGCTTCCCAGCCGCTGTCAAAGCGCACCTTGTCGCCCTCCCCCATGGCCTGCACCAGTTCGGCTCGGCTTGTCTTGTTCACGACCAGCACCTGCTCCGGCGCCTTGCGGGCGGCAGCCTGGCCGCCGCCGAGATCCGCCGTCGCGCAGCCCTGCAGACCGGTCAGGGCCAGCAAGGAGGCCAGTGCGAGCGCCTGCCAGGGGCCGCGCAGGCGGCCTTGCGCCGCCAGGTCTTGGGTGCCAGCGTCCCTCATTTGCGAACCTCCGCGCTGAGCTGCTGGACCGCCGAGATCACGGTATCGGGCCTGTCCTTCTGGATGTAATGCCCCGAGTCAGCAATGAGCTCCGCCCCGCGGCGGGCGCCCGTCATGGACACCCAGTCCTGGCGCAGGCCCTGAAGCATGCGCTCGTAGCTGCCCCGCTCCTCCATCTTGAACTTGCCGCTCACCAGCAGGCGCACAGGCTGGCGCAGCGGCTGTCGGGTGTTGATGCGCTGCAGGCAGTCGGTCTGCTGGTCGAACTCACGCCGGTCGGCGCTGCTGAAGGCGATGGCCCGCACACCCTTGATCAGCAGGGCGGCGCCGGGCGCCTCGGCCTGCACCGTTTCCCAGTGACGCGGATGGGTGGGGTCCAGGAGCACCAGCCCTGCGACGTCCTCCGGATACATCTTGGCAAAGACATACTGGTAGAGCCCCCCCAGGGAGTGGCCGACGAGGATGTACGGCGGCGGCACACCGGCGTCCTGGAGCAGGCGGCGCTCCTCGCTGGCAATGGTGCAGGGGTCCCTGGAGGCATCGGTCGAGGGCGTGTCGGCCCGGCCCGGGCGGTCGAAGGCAATCACCAAGTGCTGCTGGGACAGCCCGGGGATCACGCTCTTCCAGGCGCTCTTGTCGTCTTGCAGGCCGGCCTGCAGCACCACGGCCGGCAGACGGCTGCCTGCACGGAGATAGCTGCGCTCGGTGAAGACCCGTCCCTTGCTGCTGTCCAGGCCGGCGTCCGAGGACTCCGGCCGCGTGGGCTCGGAGGCGCAGCCGGCCAAGCCTGCCAGGGCCGCAAGGGCGATGGCTGAGCATAGTTGCGCGCCCAAGCCGCGCCGGGACCGGGCTGAAGGGGCAGGTAGGACGGCAGCGTCGCCGGCCATGAACAGGAGGGAGTTGGATGCTTGCTTCATGGATTGGATTTCAAAAAAAGTGCTTGTAGGGGTGTTGGCCGCACCTGGCTCAAGGCAGCGGCTCCAGGTATTCGAAGACCACTTGCGTGTCGTCCGGCCAGGCGCTGTCGTGCAAGGGCAAGCGAACCACCCGGTCGCGAAGATGCGGCCAGTCCAGCAGCGGCAGGCGGCTGGCCGGCGCACCCATGCCGTAGAGCGACTCCTGGGTCAGCAGCACGCGGCGTCGGCTGCCGGACACCAGCGTCACCTCGAACACCGGCCGGTCGGCGAAGATCGGGTAGAAGGCCTGGGACATCTCGCAGGCCCTGCCCGGGTTTGATGCCATCAGGGCCTGATTGGCGCGGCTGGGCGGCACCACCATCAGGCCCGCGTTCAGGTCCACCCGGCACTGCAGGCGCAGATCGCCCAGTCGCCTCACATGGGCGGGCAGACCGGGTGTGCGCACCACGGGGCGCCAGGCGAAGCTGCCCTCGGGCTGATTGGACTGCAGCATGGCGCCCGGTCCGTTGAGGTCGGGGCGCACGGGCACTTTGAAGGAGCCGTCCGCCTCCAGCGTCAGCGGCGTCCGCGCCCCTCCGGAAACGATGGCCAGCGTCGGCCGGACCGCCCCGGCCTCCTGCCGGCGTGGATACAGCTGGAAGCTCAGGGAGGCATTGGGCGCCAGAGCCCGGTGTGCGGCGAAAGCCTCGATGCCCTTGAGCACCCCGGCATAGGAGCGCTGGTCCAGCGGGGCCGCAGCCGGCGAATCAGCGGCCATGACGGAGCCCCCGGCCATCAGACAGGCCGCGACGGCGATGAAATGCAATGAATTGATCTTTCTCATGGGACCTTCAGGATGATGCGATGACCGTCTCGCGGGACTGGACGTCACTGTGCAGGGCTGCCTGCAGTGCCGCACTCAGTTCGTCGATGACGGGAGTTTTCATAATGGATTGGTGGCTTGCCTTGAAACGGACGATGCTAAGGCGACTTCCCAGCAGCTGGTCCCAGCCCAGCGCCTGGACTTGCAACGATTCGCTTGCGGCGAACAGGTGCACCCGCAGGTCCAGCGCCTGGGCCTGGTAGGCCTCGATAGCCTCCACGAAGGCGTTCTGCGTGCAGAGCCGGCGCCTGAAGCCCGCGAGATCCGTGGAAGGCGGCAGCCCTTCATCCTCGACCAGCTTGGCCAGCACTGCGTCCATGCTGTCCAGCTTGGCCAAGCGCTTGACTTCCCTGGCCGGCATGCCGAGGTCGTGCTGCAGCATCACGAGCAGGAAGGCCCACTCACGCCGCTCCAGGGGGTGCTGGCCAGCGCCCAGCCACTGGCGCTGCGCGTCCACGATGGCATGGGCCCGGTAGAGCGTGTCGATCAGGCCGAGGAAGGACACCGTCTCCCCTTGCACCATCAGCTGCCGGGCCACCTCGTAGGCCACCTGGCCGCCCGCCGACCAGGCGGCCAGCCGGTAAGGCCCCTGCGCCTGCACACTGCGCAGGGCCCGGATGTAGTGGCGCGCCATGTCCTCAATCGTGCGCAGCGGCTGCTCGCCCTCGCGCAGGCCCGGCGCCGGCAGGGCGTAGACGGGCAGGTCCGGGTCGAGTCGGCGGGCCAGCTCGACAGCGTAGTCGCCTGTGCAGTCCAGGGCATGCATCACGAACAGCGGCCGCTGGCTGCCCTGGGCACGGACGGCGGTCAGCGCCGCGACCATCGGCTGGCGGTTCTCCATGTGCCGGGCCAACGCCTCCAGCGTCGGATGCAGATAGAGCTCAGCCAGCGGCAACTCGACATCCAACTCCCCCCGGATCCTGGCCATCAGCTGCACGGCCAGCAGCGAGTGGCCGCCCAGCTCGAAGAAGTGGCTGTCACGGCCGACCTGATCCAGCTCCAGCAGATCAGCCCAGATCCTGGCCAGGGCCAGCTCCATGGCACCCTGGGGAGGCTGGAGCGCGCTGGCGCCCTCGGCCCCCGGGGCCGGCAGTGCACGCCGGTCGATCTTGCCGTTCGGCGTGAGCGGGAAGGCCTCCAGGCGAACGAAGGCGCTGGGCACCATGTAGTGCGGCAGTGCGGCCGCTGCATGCTGCCTCAGCGCGGCGGTTTCCGCCTCCGCCTCGGCAGGGCTGCCGTGGGCGGTGTAGTAGGCCAGCAGTCGCAAGGCGCCCATGCTGTCTGCACGGGCGGTGACGCAGACCTCGCGTACCGCGCCGTGCCCGGCCAGCCGGGCCTCGACCTCGCCCAGTTCGACGCGGAAGCCGCGCACCTTGACCTGCTGGTCATTGCGACCGAGGAACTCGATGGTCCCGTCCGGAAGCCAGCGGCCGAGGTCACCGCTGCGGTACATGCGACCACCGGGGCAGAAGGGATCGTCCAGGAAGCGCTCCGCCGTCAGGTCCTCTCGATGGAGGTAGCCTCGCGCCACGCCGATCCCTCCGATATAGATCTCCCCGGTGGCGCCCGCCGGCACCAGGCGTCGCTGGGCATCCAGGAGGTAGACGCTGACATTGGCAATGGGACGGCCAATGGGCACCGCACTGCCCATCGGCACCTGGGGAAGGCAGTGATGCGTGGTGGCGCACACCGTCGTCTCCGTGGGGCCGTAGGCATTGATCAGCCTGAGCCGAGCGGCCCAGGCCTGGGCCGCCTTGGGCGCGATGGCCTCGCCCGCGACGATCAGGGTGTGGGCTGCAAAGGGCATGCCCGCCTCCTCGCAGGCGGCGAGCGCCGAGGGCGGCAGCGTCACATGGCTGACCGCAAGGCGCTGCAGCGTGCCCAGCAGCGCCCGGCCCGGCATCATCTCCTCAGGATCGGCAAGGCACAGCGTGGCACCGCTGGCCAGCGCGAGGGCCAGCTCGGAGATGCTGGCGTCGAAGCTGGGCGAGGCGAACTGAAGCAGGCGGCTGTCGCTGCGGACACCGAAGGCCTCGGCCTGGGCGTCCACCAGATTGCTCAGCCCGAGATGCTCGTTCATCACGCCCTTGGGCTGCCCGGTGGAACCCGAGGTGTAGATGAGGTAGGCCAGATGGTGCATCTGCAGGCCGATCTCTTCCCGGCTCAGGTTGGCCTCGGATTCGGCGCTCCAGCCCGCGGCATCGGCCTGCAGGTCGATCACGGGCTGCTGCCAGCCTGCAGCCTCCAGTGTCTGCAGGGCGGCCTCACCCTGGCACAGCAGCACCATGGGCCGGCTGTCCTCCAGCATGTAGCGCAGCCGGTCGGCGGGATAGGCAGGATCCAGCGGCAGGTACGCCGCCCCCGTCTTCCAGATGGCCAGTTGGGCCAGCACCAGTTCCGGGCTGCGGCCGGCACAGACGCCCACGAAGCGATCAGGACCCGCGCCCAGGGCGCGCAGGTGTCGGGCCAGCTGGTTGGCGCGCGCATTGAGTTCCCCGTAGCTCAGCCGCAGCTCGCCATGGACCACCGCCTCGGACCGCGGCCGCGCCTGTGCCTGCCGCTCGAAGCGCTCGTGCAGGCACAGCGCTGGTACGTCCTGCGCCGCGCGCCCGACGCCGCCCTGCGCCAGCAGCCACGCGCGCTCCTGCTCGGGCAGGATGTCCAGCGACTGCACCGCCATTGAAGGCGACAATTCCAGCGCCTGCGTCAGCGCCAAGAGCGAGTGCTCCAGCAGGGCCGCCACGCGGCCGGCGTCGATGGGAGAGAGCGCCTGCACCGTGACGGCCAGGGCATCGCCGAGGTCGTCGACGGAAACGCCCAGCGGGTAGTTGCTGCGCTCCTCGCCACCGAAGTCTTCGATGTCCCAGTCGAAGCCATCCGCCTCGCTACTCCGTTCGGCCGGCGCATGCCGGTAGTTGAGCAGCGAGGTGAACAGCGGCGCCAGCGTCCCCACCCGGCTGCAACGCTGCGCCAGGGCCAGGGAAGCATGCTCGTGATGCAGCAGCCGGGCGAGATCCCGGTGAACCTTGCGCAGGCTGTGCACCAGGGCCCCATCGTCGACGCTCACGCGCAGCGGCAGGGTGTTGATGAACAAGCCCAGCGCGCGGTCCGCCTGCTCACCGCCCTGCATGCGTCCGAACAGGACGGTGCCGAAGACCACGTCGCGCCGCCCGGTCACGCGGGCCAGCACCAGCGCCCAGGCCAGGTGCATCATGCTGGCCGTGCCCACGCCCAGTCGCCGGGCCTGCTGGCGCACGGCCGTGGCCAGGGCGTTCGGCAGCAGGCGGCGGTGTTCGTCGATCTGGCTGCCATCGCCCTGGACATCCAGCACGTCGAAGGGGGCGGTGGGCTCGTCGATGTCACCCAGCATGCGGGTGAAGAACTCTTCGTGAGCCTGCCGGCTGCTGCCCAGCCGCGCCTGCGCGACGAAGTTGCGGAAGGGCACAGGGGCCTGCAGCTCATCCGCCCTGCCCTGTTCGATCAGGAAGGCCTCGCGGGTCAGCAGCTCAACCGTGGTGTGGTCGATCACCAGGTGATGCGCCAGCAGCATCAGCAGCCAGCGGCCGCTGGCCGGGTCCTCGGCGGCATGCGCACGCAGCAGGGGTGCCCTTGCCACATCGATACGGTGCAGTCGGGGATCGAAGCGTGCGCGCAGCTGCTGCTCACCGGGACCGGCGCCAGCGTCCAGGGTTTCGATCTCCAGATTCAGCGGGGCCTGGCGCCGCACGACCTGCACCGCCTGCTCAAGGCCCTGCCAGGCTATGCCGGTGCGCAGGATGTCATGGCGTGCAATCACCTGCTGCAAGGCAGCGAGGAACTGGTCCAGGCGCTGGCGGTCGGGGAAGCCCAGCACCGTGGGCAGCAGATAGGGATCGCCCTGCTGATGCATCAGGTGATGGAACAGGATGCCTTCCTGCAGCGGGGCCAGCGGGTAGATGTCCTGCACATTGGCCGCACCACCTTCGACATCGGCCAGCACGCGATCGATGGCGGCCTGGTCGAGTGCAACCAGGCTCAGCATCTCTGGCGTGATCGCCGTGGCGCCGTCGGGGATCAGGTTCGGGGGCACCTGCACCTGGCTGCTTTCTCGACCGACGAGCCGCGCCAGATCCGCCAGCGACGCCGCCGTGAGCAGTGCCCGCACTTCGGCGTGCAGGCCCTCGCGGCGCATGCGCTCGATCAGCGTGACGGCCATCAGAGAATGGCCACCCAGCTCGAAGAAGTTGTCGTGGCGGCTGACGCGATCCAGTTGCAGCAGTTCAGCCCAGATGGCCGCCAGGGCAATCTCGGTCTCGCCTTGCGGTGCTTCATAGGCGGCCCTCAGCAGGGCGTCTGCGTCCGGCGCGGGCAGCGCCTTGCGGTCCAGCTTGCCATTGGCATTCAGCGGCAGTTCGGGCAGGCGCACATAGGCGGAAGGCACCATATAGGCGGGCAAGGTGCTGGCAGCATGGGCCTGCAGCTGCCCGGCCTCGGCCTCGCCGGTGTAGTAGGCCACCAGACGCTGTTGCCCGGGTTCGTCCTCACGCGCCAGCACCACCACCTCGGGCACCAGCTCGGCCAGACAGGCCTCGATCTCGCCCAGCTCGATGCGCAGCCCTCGGATCTTCACCTGGAAGTCATTGCGACCGAGATACTCGATGCTGCCGTCCTCCAGCCAGCGGCCGAGGTCCCCGGTCTTGTACATCCTGGCACCGGGGCGGTCCTCGAAGGGATCGGCGATGAAGCGGTCCTCGGTGAGCTCGGGCCGGTTCAGATAGCCGCGCCCGACCTGCACGCCGCCGATGTGGATCTCGCCCGCCACGCCCAAGGGCTGCGGCCGCAAGGCAGCGTCCAGGATGTAGAGCCGCGTATTGGCGATGGGCCTGCCAATGGGCACGAAGGCGCGGGCGTCATCGGCCCTGCAGCTCCAGGCGCTGACGTCAACGGCCGCCTCGGTCGGGCCATAGAGGTTGTGCAGCCCGGCGCTCGGCCAGTGTGACAGCGCACGGCGGGCCAGCCCCGCAGGCAGGGCCTCACCGCTGCACACCACATGACGAAGGCGCCTGCCCTGCCCGGGCTCGGCATGATCCAGGAAGACCTGGAGCATGGAGGGCACGAAGTGCAGCGTTGTCACGCCGGCGTCATCGATCAGCTCGGCAAGGTACAGGGGATCCTTGTGGCCCTCAGGGCGTGCCAGCTCCAGTCGGGCTCCCACCATCAGCGGCCAGAAGAACTCCCACACCGAGACGTCGAAGCTGAACGGCGTCTTCTGCAGGACCACGTCTGTGGCGTCCAGCGCATAGGCCTGCTGCATCCACAAGAGCCGGTTGACGACGGCGCGGTGGGTGTTCATCGCGCCCTTGGGCCTGCCGGTTGAACCGGAGGTGAAGATGACGTAGGCCAGATGGTCGGAGCCCGGTGCCGTCGGCAATGGATCCTCCGCCGAGGCCTGCGCCCACTGCACCGCATCGCGCTGCAGATGCAGACACAGGGCCGGGATTGCCGTGGCACCGGCCTGGCTCAGCGCTTCCTCGCCCGCATCGTCCATCAGCATCACCACGGGCGTGGCATCTTCCAGCATGTGCCGCAGCCGCTCTGGCGGATGCGTGGGATCGAAGGGAACATAGGCCGCACCGGCCTTGAGCACGGCGTACAGGGCCACGACCAGGTCGATGCTGCGCTGGGCGCAAACACCGACGCGATCGTCAGGCGCCAGGCCGGCGGCGCTCAGGTGATGGGCCAGCCGGTTGGCGCGTGCATTCAGCTGGGCATAGCTCAGCACCTCGCCATCCATGCTCAGGGCCGGCGCATCGGGTGTGCGTTTCACCTGGGCCTCGAAGCCATGGTGCAGGCAGCGTTCACCCTCTTCATAGACGCGGTCCGTGGCGTTGAAGGCCCGCAGGACCTGCTCGCGCTCCGCCGCCGGCAAAGGTTCCAGGCAGGCCACAGGCAGCTCCGGACCGGTTTCCAGCGCCTGTGCAAGCACGGACAGCGCCTCCACCATGTGGGCGCAGACCCGCTGCGGCGCCAGGCCCTCACGGCACTGGGCGGTCAGGAGGAAGTCCTGTCCCAGGTCGTCCACGGCCAGGGTCAGCGGATAGTTGGTGCGCTCGGAAGCGCCCAGCAGCTCCATGCCCTCGTCCGCTGCGCCCTGCCCGTCTTCGGTCGGGGTCGGCTGCGGCAGCGGGCTGTGGCGATAGTTGAGCAAGGAGGTGAACAGCGGCGACTGCGCGTCAACGGCGCTGCAGCGCTGTGCCAGGGCCAGCGGCGCGTGCTCGTGGCGCAGCAGCTCCGCCAACATGGAATGGACCTCAGCCAGGCGCAGACCTGTTTCCAGCTCGTCGATGTCGATGCGCACAGGCAGGGTGTTGATGAACATGCCCAGCGTCCGGCTGGCCTGATCACCGCTGTGCATGCGCCCGAACAGCACTGTGCCGAAGACCACTTCGCGGCGGCCGGTACTTCGGGCCAGCACCAGGGCCCAGGCCAGGTGGACGAGGCTGGCGGCACTGACGCCATGCCGCCGGGCCTGCTCTCGAAGGCGGGCCGACAGGGGGGTGGCCAGGACCTCGCGATGCTCGGCAAGATCGAAGTCGGATGCGCCGGCCCTGCCCAGACCGAAGGGGGTGGTCGGCTCGTCAATGCCGCCCAGCATGCGCCGGAAGAAGGCCTCGTGCTCCGCCTGGCTCACGCCCAGGCGGGCCTGGGCCACGAAGTTGCGGAAGGGTGCCGGCGCCAGCAGCGCCTCCAGGCGGCCCTGCTCGATGATCTGAGCCTCCTCGACCAGCAGCTCCAGCGTCGTGTGATCGATCGCCAGGTGGTGGGCCAGCACCAGCAGCACCCAGCGGCCCTGCTCTGGGTCCTGGGCCGCATGGGCCTCCAGCAGCGGCGCGCGCCGCACGTCCAGACGGTAATGCCGCGGATCGAAGCGCTGCTGCAGCTGCTGCGCCACATCGCCCTGGGCCGGGTCCAGCTCGACGAAGTCCAGCGCCAGCCTCGCCTGGCGGCGCACCACCTGCACCGGCTGCTCCAGCCCTTCCCAGGCCATGCCCGTGCGAAGAATGTCATGACGGTCTATCACCTGCTGCAGCGCCCCCACGAAGCGCTCCAGGCGCTCGCGGCTGGCAAAGCCCAGCAGGCTGGGCAGCAGGTAGGGATCGCCCTCCTTCTCCATCAGGTGATGGAACAGGATGCCTTCCTGCAGCGGGGCCAGCGGGTAGATGTCCTGCACATTGGCCGCGCCGCCTTCCACGCCGGCCACGACGCTGTCAATGGCGGCCTGGTCCAGCTGCACCAGGGTCAGCATCGGCGGCGTGATGGCCGTCGCGCCCTCGGGGATCAGATTGGGCGGCACCACCACGTCCAGGCTTGCTCCTCCCACGGCCTCGGCCAGCTGGGCCAGCGTGGGCTGCAGGAACAGGGCCCGCACATCGGCGTGCAGGCCGGCCTGGCGCATGCGCTCGACCAGCGTGACCGCCATCAGCGAATGCCCGCCGAGCTCGAAGAAGTTGTCGTGGCGGCCCACGCGCTCCAGCTGCAGCAGCTCGGCCCAGATGGCCGCCAGTGCGGTCTCCACCTCGCCCTGCGGTGCCTCGTAGCCCCGCGCTGCATAGTCCGAATCGGCCGGCGCCGGCAGCGCCTTGCGGTCCACCTTGCC
>NZ_JANZKX010000005.1 GCF_027257975.1 Pelomonas sp. BJYL3 | reverse complement strand
CAGGTACATCAGCGCCGCCAGGATCACCACCGTCAGCACCAGGATCAGCACCTGCGTCACCGTGATCACCGGGCCGCCCAGGTTGAAGGGCTCAGTGGGCAGCAGCAGCGGGAAGGGCTTCGGATTCGGCTTCCACACGATCATCGCCAGCGTCTGCAGCAGCAGCGACATGCCCATCGCCGTGATCAGCGGCGCCAGGCGCGGCGCGTTGCGCAGCGGGCGGTAGGCGATCTTCTCGATCGCAAAGTTCAGGAAGGTGCACACGGCCACCGCGCACATCAGCGCGATCACCATCAGCGCCCAGCCCGGCAGGCCGGCGTCAGCCAGCAGCGTGACGACCGTCCAGCTGGTGAGTGCACCAGCCATCAGGATCTCGCCGTGGGCGAAATTGATGAGGTTGATGATGCCGTAGACCATCGTGTAGCCCAGTGCCACGAGCGCATACATGCTCCCGAGCACCAGGCCATTGATGATCTGTTGCAGAAAAGTCTCCATAACAGGTCTTCCTTTGCTTTTTTGCCGGGCGAAACGGCCGCCCCACTGGGCATAGTTACTGCACGAGCCGTGCCATGTCGCAGGAATTCCGGGTAAACACCAGGGTCACCAGATCAGAAATCCTGGTGTTTACCCTTTGTTTCGAAGACCAGTCGCAGTCCGGCAATGCTTTGTCGGGGGTCAAGTCTTGCCTGTGTAGAAAGGTGTCGTTCGTCACACCACCGTAACTGGGCGGAATTCCGCCCAGCCCGCCGAGCCCCTGTGCGGAAATCCACACGCGGGGCGCCCGACGGGTCGACCCCAGCCCGCAGCAGGGGTGGCACGACACGGGGCGCAGGCGCGACACCCCGTCAGCGATTGGGCACACTACGCCACCTGATGAGCGCGCCCCCTGCCCTGCTGCAAGCCCTGCCCCCGCCCGATACCCGCCCCTGGTGGCGGCGCTGGGCCGCACGCCTGCGCAAGCCCAATGCCCATGTCTGGCTGACCCTGGGCCTGGTGGCCCTGGGCATGCTGCTGGGCCAGCGCCTGAGCGAGAACGCCGGCATGGCGCAGCTGGCCGCCGTGGCCAGCGAGCGGCTGGAGCTCTACACCGCTGCGCTGGAGGCCGAACTGGCGCGGCACGACTACCTGCCCAACCTGATCGCCATCGACGAGGAGGTGCAGGCCCTGATCGCCCAGCCCCAGGACACCACCCTGCGCCGCCGTGCCGACCTGAAGCTGGCACGCATCACCGTACGCGCGGGCGCCAGCGCCTCCTACCTGGTGGACGCCCAGGGCAATGTGCTGGCCAGCAGCCAGGCCAGCAACACCGGCAACAACCCCTTGAGCGCCGGCGAGCAGGCCCGCCTGCGCGACGCCCTGCAGGCCCAGGCCCAGCACTTCTTCGCCGTCAACGAGGGCAATGGCAGCACCGAGTACTTCATGCTGCACCTGGTGCGGCGCCAGCGGCAGCTGCAGGCCGCCGTGGTGGTGCGCCTCAACCTCGCACCGCTGGAGGCCACCTGGGTGGACCTGGGCCTGCGCTCGCACGGCGAGAAGCTGCTGGTGGTGGACGACAACGACGTGCTGATCATGTCCTCCGTGCCCGAGTGGAAGTACCGCATCCTCGGCCACGTGACGCCCGAGGTGCGCGCCGCACTGCAGGCCTCGGGCCGATACCCCGGCGCCGATCTGCAGGGCATGGGCGTGGACACCGAAGGCATGGAGAAGCAGGACGCCCTGCTGGTCGCCGTGCCTGCCGCCAAGGGCCTGCGCGAGGGCGGACTGCTGCTGGCCCAGCAGCGCGCAGCGGCGCCGCTGGGGGTGCGCCTGGTCACCCTGTCCGACCCGGCCGAGGTCTGGCGCCAGGCACATTACGCCACCTGGGGCGGTGGCGCTTTCGGCGCCAGCGTGGGCCTGATGAGCCTCTACCTGGCCTCGCGCCGCCGCGCCCTGCGCCAGGTCTTCCAGGCCCAGACAGCTCTGCAGAAGGCCCACGGCGAGCTGGAACGCCTGGTGGACCACCGCACCCGCGAGCTGCGTGCCACCAACGAGGAGCTCAAGCGCCAGATCGCCCAGACCCTGCAGGCCGAGACCGAGCTGGTGCAGGCGGGCAAGCTGGCCGTGCTGGGGCAGATGTCCGCCGGCATCTCGCATGAGCTCAACCAGCCGCTGACCGCCCTGCGCGCCTTGTCAGCCAACACCCTGCGCTTCCTGGAGGCCGGCCGCACCCAGACCGTTGCCGAGAATCTCAAGGCCATCGACAGCGTGGTGGAGCGCATGGCCGCCATCACCCGCCAGCTCAAGAGCTTCGCCCGCAAGGCCGAGAACGCCGCCGAGCCGGCCGTGCTGCAGACCGCCATCGCCAACGTGCTGCTGCTGCTGGAGCACCGGCTGCGTGCGGCCCAGGTCGAAGTCAGGCAAGACCTGACCCTACCGGAGAACCTGCGTGTCAAGGCGGACGCCAACCGCCTGGAGCAGGTGCTGGTGAACCTCGTGGGCAATGCCATCGATGCGATGGACGAGGTCTCGCCCCGGCGGCTGTTGATCAGCGCCCGGCTCGATGGCGAGCGCGTGCGCGTGCAGGTGCGCGACAACGGCAAAGGGCTGGACCCTGCCCTGGTGCCGCGCCTGTTCGAGCCCTTCTTCACCACCAAGCCCGCGGGCCAGGGCCTGGGGCTGGGGCTGGTGATCTCGTCGAAGATCGTCCATGAATTCGGCGGTACGCTCAGGGCTGTACCGCCCGAGGACATGCCGCACGCGGAGGCCGGCGGCATGTGTTTCGAGTTTGATCTGGCCTGGGAATGACATGTTTGAGGGATACAAGGTTCTCTTCGTCGAGGACGACCCGCCGGTCCGGCTGAGTCTGTCGCAATCGCTGGAACTGGCCGGGCTGGAGGTCCAGGCCTGCGGCACCGCCGAGGAGGCGCTGCCCGAGATCGTGCCCGGCGCGCAGATCGTGGTGATGAGTGACGTCCGCCTGCCCGGCATGGACGGCATGCGCCTGCTGGAGCACGTGATGAACGTGGATCCCAGCATTCCCGTGGTGCTGATCACCGCGCACGGAGACGTCGCCATGGCGGTGCAGGCCATGCGCATCGGCGCCTATGACTTCATCGAGAAGCCCTTCGCGCCCGAGCGCTTCGTCGAGACCGCCCTGCGCGCGCTGGACAAGCGCATGCTGCGCAATGCCGTCGACGACCTGCGCTCGCAGCTGCAGCGCGCCAATGGCATCGAGGCCGTGCTGCTGGGGCAGTCCGGTGCCATGCAGCAGGTGCGCAAGCAGATCCTCAACCTGGCCGACACCTCGGCCGACGTGATGATCCTGGGCGAGACGGGCACCGGCAAGGAGCTGGTCGCCCGCTGCCTGCATGACCAGAGCAAGCGCCGCGACCGGCATTTCGTGGCCATCAACTGCGGCGGCCTGCCCGAGAACCTCTTCGAGAGCGAGCTCTTCGGCCATGAGCCCGGCGCCTTCACCTCGGCCGCCAAGCGCCGCGTGGGCAAGCTGGAGTTCGCCAACGGCGGCACCTTGCTGCTGGACGAGATCGAGACCATGCCTGTGCCTCTGCAGATCAAGCTGCTGCGGGTGCTGCAGGAACGCCGCCTGGAACGCCTGGGCTCCAACGAGGAGGTGCCCATCAATGTGCGCGTGATCGCCGCCACCAAGGCCGACCTCAAGGCCATGAGCGAGGCCCAGC
Source organism: Pelomonas sp. BJYL3 (assembly GCF_027257975.1). Lineage (GTDB taxonomy): Bacteria > Pseudomonadota > Gammaproteobacteria > Burkholderiales > Burkholderiaceae_C > Roseateles_B > Roseateles_B flavus. The sequence continues at coordinate 422,600 of NZ_JANZKX010000005.1, read as the reverse complement.
AGTTCCGGGGCGACCTCTACTACCGCCTCAACGTGGCCACCCTCACGCTGCCGCCCCTGCGCGAGCGCCGCGAGGACATCCCCCTGCTCTTCCAGCACTTCATCGCCCAGGCCGCGGCCCGCTACGAGCGACCCGCGCCGGAGCTGGACCCGCAGCGCCTGCGCGAGCTGATGTCCCACGACTGGCCCGGCAATGTGCGCGAGATCCGCAACGCCGCCGACCGCTTCGTGCTGGGCCTGGCCGGCGGCAACGAGGCCCAGCTGATCGAGCCCGCCCCGCTGACGCTGGCCAAGCAGATGGACCTGATCGAGAAGACCCTGATCGAGCAGGCCCTGCGCCGCTGCCACGGCAAGATCCCCGCGGTGATGGAGCTGCTGGGGACGCCCAAGAAGACGCTCTATGACAAGCTGCATCGGCATGGGATCGAGCTGGAGCGGTTCCGAAGCGCCAGTTGAACGCGAGCGCCCGCAACGCCTGTGATGGCCACGCAGGCCCCTCCCCGGGCCTTTCCGGGAGCAGGGCCGCAGCCCTTCAGTGCATCAGGACCAGGGCTACGGGTGGCACACCCGCCACAGGGCGAGGCCCACCAGAACCGTCCCCGGCAGGGCCGGCCAGCGAGCCCACAGCCGGATGGGGCGAATGATCAGGAGTGCGCCCGCACAGGCAATGGCGGACCAGCCACAGGCGGCGAGGCAGGCGGCCATGCCTGTTTCACGACCACCCCACCACGGCCAGAAGCCAGTCGGGAACTGGCCTGCCTTCGTTTCGTGAAGCGCTGGGCTGGCGTACGGTTTCGCTCAGCGGTAGGCCCCTGGATCCGGCGAATCCGTCGGCTTTGCGATCACGCGCTTGAACGCCTCACCCATCGGTAGCTGCAGGTTCAGGTTGCGCGGGGGAATGGGGCTTTGGAACCAGCGCTGGTAGATCGCATGGATCTCGCCGCTGCGGTAGAGGCTCATGATGACGCCGTCGACGAGGCGCTTGAAGGCCGGATCATTGGCCGGCAGGCCGATGGCATAGGGCTCCACCGACAGCGCCTGCTCGGCGATGAAGTACTCCTGGGGATCGCGCACCTGGGCGATCAGGCTGCGCAGCAGCACGTCGTCCATGGCATAGGCCACGGCGCGGCCGGTCTGCAGCAGGCGGAAGGACTCCTGATCGTCCTGGCCCACGAGGATGCGGAAGCCCAGGCCCTTCTGCACATTGAGCTGGTGCATGTACTGAAGGCTGGTCGTGCCAATGGTCGAGGCCACGGTCAGGCCGCGCAGGTCCTCGACGGTGCGCATCATCTGGCTGCGGCGAGACAACAGGCGGCTTTCCGCCACATAGGTGGTCGTCGAGAAGGACTGGCTGCGTGCGCGCTCGGCCGTGTGGGTGGTGATGCCGCACTCCAGGTCCAGCGTGCCATTGGCGACCAGGGGCAGGCGGGTGGCCGAGTTGACGGCGATCTGCTTGACCTCCAGGTCCGGCAACTGCAGCTGTTCGCGGATGACGTCGATCACCCGCTCGCACAGCTCGACCGAGTAGCCCACCGGCTTCAGGCGCCCGTCCAGGTAGGAGAACGGCAGGGACGCGGGCCGGTAGCCCATCACGATCACGCCCGTGTCACGGATGCGCGTGAGCGTGCGCGAGGCCTCGATGCGCACCGGCGTCGCGGTCTGCGAAGCAGTCTGCGGCGTGAGCGCTGCGGCGTTGCCGCCGCCCTGCGGCAGGGCCAAGACGGGCAGCCCCAGGGCCAGCAGGCCGGCCGCGCCGAGCAATCGGCGCTGGCGGTTCAGGACAGTGTGGGAGCCAGGGAGACGGGACATGCGGCACAGCAGAGAAACAGCCCTCCCGGGCAGCGCAACGCTGGCCATGACGGGGACCGGCCGCATTGTGCGCGATGCCGCCCTCGCCGCAAGCGTGCAAGCCCCAGTATCTGCGGGGCTTGCCAAGCGGCTCAGTGGCTGGCCTCGACCGACACGGACTGCATGCCCGCGTCGATACCTTCGTCATCCAGGAAGTCCTCAGGCGCGACACGGCTGCTGTCGACCAGGCGGTCGAAGGCGGCCTGGTCGGCACTGACGGCCTTGGGGATCAGGGGCTTGTCCAGCGGCCGGTAGATGCGGCTGCGCAGGCGGTTCAGGCGGTCGGAGTGGGCCGCCTCGCGGGCGTACTGCTCGGGGTCCAGCAGCATGGCGAAGGGATTGGCACTGAAAGGGGTCGGGCGGGTGGACATCAGGGTCTCCTGCAGGCGTGGCGCCTTGTGATGGGTCCACTGTAGGCAAAGCCGCCGCCCCGGCCCAGTCGGGCACCGGACAAAGCGCGTGTCGGAAAAAACCTGACGTGGCTGTCAGGTGCAGGGCCGGCCGTCCCGGCGCTCCCCTCCCCCAGCTCAGTAGGGATTCGGCGGCTGCAGGGCCGCCTGGAGGCGCCGCACCAGCTCCGGCCGGCCGGACTGCCGCGCGAAGTCCAGTGCGCTGAGGCCCTTGTCATTGACCAGGCTGGCATCGGCGCCGGCCTGCAGCAGGATGTCCACGCTGTCGGGCGAGCCGTAGCCGGCGGCCATCATCAGCGGCGTGCTGCCATTGGGCGAGCGGGCATCGAGCTCGGCACCCTGCGCGACCAGCCAGGCGCTGACGCCGTTGTCCGGCCCGCTGCAGGCGTAATGCAGGGCCGTGAAGCCAGCCTCGTTGATCAGCGCCCCGCGCTGCACCAGCGCCTGCACCCAGGGCAGGCGGCCGCGCAGGGCGGCCAGCATCACAGGCGTCTCACCGGCCTGGTTCAGGGCATTGACGTCCGTGTGGGGGTGGTCGAGGAGCAGCTTCACCACCCGCTCGGACTCCTCCATGATGGCCTTGTGCAGGGGCGTGTTGCCCTGGGCATCGGCCTGGTTGGGGTCCACGCCGGCCAGCAGCAGCTTCATCACGAAGCTGGGCTGGTCCCGGGCGGCCGCCAGCATCAGGTCCCGAAACTCCTCGTCCGTCGCGGCACGGAAGACGGACACGCGTGCCGGCAGCGCCGGCGGCTCGGCGGCTGCCGCCAACGTCCCCGTCAGGCCTGAAGCCAGGGTGATCGTCAGCAGCCAGCGCCCTGCCTTGCTCATGCCGGCATGCGGAAGAGGCGGCGCGTGTTGGCCGTCGTGGCCTCGGCCACGGCCTCCACACTGAGGCCCTTGATGGCGGCCAGCTGCGCGGCCACATGGGGCACGTAGGCGGGGCTGTTGGTCTTGCCGCGGTAGGGCACGGGCGCCAGGTAGGGGCTGTCGGTCTCGATCAGCAGGTGGTCCAGCGGCAGGGCCGCGGCCACCTCGCGCAGATCGCCCGCGTTCTTGAAGGTGAGGATGCCGGAGAAGGAGATGTAGTAGCCCCTGTCCACCGCGGCCTTGGCCACGTCCAGGCTTTCGGTGAAGCAATGGAAGACGCCGCCAGCCTGCTCGCCGCCTTCTTCGTTGAGGAGGCGCAGGGTGTCGGCAGCGCTGGAGCGGGTGTGGATCACCATCGGCTTGCCGGCCCGGCGTGCTGCGCGGATGTGGGTGCGGAAGCGCTCGCGCTGCCACTCCATGTCGTCCAGGCTGCGACCGTTGAGGCGGTAGTAGTCCAGGCCGGTCTCGCCGATGGCCAGCACCTTCTCGTGCTGGCTGGCAGCCACGAGCTCATCCTCGCTGGGCTCATGGATGTCTTCGTTGTCGGGGTGCACGCCCACGCTCGCAAAGAGCTGGGCATGGGCCTGCGCCAGCGCAAGCACGCTGGGGAACTCCTCCATGGTCGTGCAGATGGTCAGGGCCTGGCGGACCTGCGCCGTCTGCATGGCCGCGAGGATGTCTGGCAGCTGGGCGCTGAGCTCGGGAAAGCTCAGATGGCAGTGGGAATCGATGAACATGGCATTGCGATGGATGGCGCCTGGCACCGCGCCGGGCCTGGCATGCCCCGTGGAGCCCGCGGGAGGCACATCATGCCGCAGCCCGCGGCGGCGGCTCCTGGCGAGGCCGGCTCAGAGCGTCTGCGTTGGCTTCGTGGAGGAGATGGCCGTGCCCAGGATCTCCTCGATCTTCAGGCGGATCAGGCGGGTCTTCTCGTCGCCAGGGAACTTGACGCCCACACCCTGGGTGCGGCCGCCCGAGGCGTTGGCCGGCGTGATCCAGGCCACCTTGCCGGCAATGGGGTAGCGCTGCGGGTCGTCCGGCAGGGTGAGGATCAGATAGATGTCTTCGCCCAGCTTGTATTCGCGCGGCGTGGGCACGAAAAGCCCGCCGTCGGCGAAGGCCGGGATGTAGGCCGCATACAGAGCGCCCTTCTCCTTGAAGACCAGCTGCATCATGCTGGGGCGGGCGCCCCCACCGGGCTGCGCGGCAGCCAGGGCTGCGGCCTGGGACTTGGCGGGGATGTCACTCATGCGGACAAGTGTAACGAATGCCTCAGGCGCGGTGGCGGACCGCGGTCGATGGATCTGTGAGCAATTGAAGGGACATCTCGGCAAACCGGCTGCCGGGCCCCGGTCTCAGCGGTGCGCAGGGCGCCCTCAGCCCTCCTTGCGCACCGACACCCGCATCAGCCGCTGCCCCTGCCCCACCAGCGACTCCAGCAGCAGCGGCGCGTTGAGCGGATGTTCGGCATGCCGGGCGGCGTCCTTGAGCACACGCGCCCATTCCTGCATGGCCTCCGGATTGCGCGGCGCAGGCAGGGACTCGCGGGGAAAGTAGGCCGGCGGTGCGCCATGCGCCGTCCGGATCAGATCGGTGGCCAGGCGCTGCAGGGCATCGATGGCACGCGGCACCGGCCAGTCCGCCAGCGCCGCGGACTCATTGCGGGCGATGCGCCGCGGCAGCTCCAGCCAGCTCTTGGCCGCCACGCCGTCCTCGGACCACTGCAGCGCCTGCTGCGGGCGACCGCCGCAGGCGTCGAGCAGGACCTCGGGCGAAGCCACGCCCCGCTCGGCCAGCCAGGCCAAAGCCTGCTCGCGCGGGGGCAGGCCCAGGGGCACGGGCTGGCAGCGGCTGCGGATGGTGGGCAGCAGGCTCTCCGGCGCCGTGCTCGCCAGCACGAAGCGCAGCAGGCCGGCAGGCTCCTCCAGGGTCTTCAGCAGGGCATTGGCCGCGACCGTGTTGAGGCTTTCGGCGGGAAACAGCACGACCACCTTGGCCCGCCCGCGGGCCGCCGTGACCTGGGCGAAGCCGAGCATGGCGCGCACGGCGTCGACCTTGATCTCGCGGCTGGGCTTGCTCTTGCTGGCCTTGCCTTCACCGTCCTTGCTGCCTTCGCCCTCGTCGGCCTCGAGGCCCAGGGCCTCGCGCAGGGCATCGGGCACCAGCAGCAGGAAGTCGGGATGCGAGCGCGACTGGAACAGATGGCAGCTGGCACAGCGCCCGCAGGCCAGGCCCGTGGCATGGGGCGATTCGCACAGCCAGGACTGCGCCAGGGCCAGGGCCATCTCCAGCTGCCCCACGCCCTCGGGACCCTGCACCAGCAAGGCATGTGAACGCGCCTGCTGCAGGGCATGGCCCAGCGGGGCGCCCAGCCAGGGCAGCGGCAAGGCGCCGTCTTCCTTGATGCTCACCATCCTCGCTGCTCCAGCACGGCCACGATCTGGGCCGCCACGCTGGCGACGTCGCCGCTGGCGTCGATCCGGGCGAAACGCTGCGGAGCGGCCGCGGCCCGTGCGGCGTAGCCGGCGCGCACGCGTTCGAAGAAGTGCAGGTCCTGCTGCTCGAAGCGGTCGGCCTCGCGGGCCGCGGCGCGTCGTGCGGCGGCCGTCGCGGGCGGGAGGTCGAACCAGATCGTCAGGTCAGGCTGCCGGCCTTCGGTGACCCAGGCCTCCAGCTGCTCGAGCACCGGCAGCGACAGGCCGTTGCCCCCGCCCTGGTAGGCGAAGCTGGCATCGGTGAAGCGGTCGCAGACCACGGTGCGGCCGGCGGCCAGGGCGGGCTCGATGACCTGGCGCACATGGTCACGCCGCCCCGCGAAGACCAGCAGGGCCTCGGTCAGCACATCCATGGGTTCATGCAGGACCAGCTCGCGCAGGCGCTCGGCCAGGGGCGTGCCGCCCGGCTCGCGGGTGTTGAGCACCTCGGCGCCGGCCTGGCGCAGGCGTTCGCTGACAGCAGCGATGTGGGTGGACTTGCCCGCCCCGTCGATGCCTTCGAAGGAAATGAATCGGCCGCTCACGCTTGTTGGATCCTGGAAGGCGCGGGCTCAGCGGCCGCGCTGGTATTGATTGACGGCGCGATTATGCGCGGCCAGGTCGTCCGAGAAGACGCTGCTGCCGTCGCCCCGTGCCACGAAGTACAGGGCCTTGCTGGGCGCCGGGTGCAGCGTCGCCTGCAGCGCGGCCACGCCGGGCATGGCGATGGGCGTGGGCGGCAGGCCGCCGCGCGTGTAGGTGTTGTAGGGCGTGTCCGTCAGCAAATCGCGCTTGCGCAGGTTGCCATCGAAGGCGCTGCCCAGGCCGTAGATGACCGTCGGGTCCGTCTGCAGCGGCATGCCGATGCGCAGGCGGTTCACGAACACCGAGGCCACCATGGGGCGGTCGGCCGCGGCGCCCGTCTCCTTCTCGACGATGGAGGCCAGGATCAGGGCCTCCTCGGCGCTCTTGAGCGGCAGGCCCTGGGCGCGTGCGGCCCAGGCGGCCTCCAGCTTGCGCTGCATGGCCTGGTGCGCCCGCTTGAGCACCGTGAGATCGCTGACGCCACGGCTGTAGGCATAGGTATCGGGATAGAAGCGCCCCTCGGGCGAGACGCCGGGCAGGCCCAGGCGGCTCATCACGGTGGCATCGTCCTGGTCCTGCAGGGTCTGCTTGAGCGCGGGCGCCTTGGCCAGGGCGGCGCGGAACTGGCGCCAGGTCCAGCCTTCAATGAGGCGCACCTGCTCCATCACCTCTTCGCCGCGGACCATCTTGTCGAGCAGGCCGCGGGGGGTGATGCCCTGGTGGATCTCGTAGCTGCCGGCGCGGATCTGGCGCGCCTGACCGGACCAGCGGAACCAGTGGTACAGCAGCCGCGCATCCTCCTGGACGCCAGCCAGCACCCAGGCCCCGGCCACTTCGCGCGGCGAGGCGCCGGGCTCGATGGACAGCTCCACCGTGGGCGCATTGAGCGTCAGCGGCCGCTGCAGCCACCACCAGGCAGCCCCCGCCAGCGCGAGCGCCGCGAGCAGGAGCAGAAGGAACACAGTGCGAAGGAACTTGAACATGCAGGAGTCGGTATCCGGGCGACAGAACAATGCAGGCGACCTTGGCAAGGCTCAACCTTGCTGCGCCCAGGGGCAGGCCGGGCAAATCATAATTCGCCCATGAGCCAAGCATCGCCCAGCACCACCGCCACCACCGCCCTGCCCCGCCCCTCCCTGACCGGCCCGATCGACGGCGCCGTCCCTCTGGACGACTGGGGCGTCATTGCCGCCCAGGGCGAGGAAGCCGCCAAGTTCCTGCACAGCCAGCTGACGCAAGACCTGGCCCTCCAGAAGCCCGAGCAGGCCCGCCTGGCAGGCTACTGCTCGGCCAAGGGCCGCCTGCTGGCCACGATGGTGGCCTTCAAGCCGGCCACCGACGCCGTGCTGCTGGCCCTGCCCGCCGAGCTGCTGCCGCAAACCCAGAAGCGCCTCGCCATGTTCGTAATGCGCGCCAAGTGCAAGCTCAGCGATGCCAGCGCCGGCCAGCCCGGCGGCTGGGTCGTGTGGGGCATGGCCGGGCGCACCGCGCAGCAATGGCTGGGTGCCGATGGCAGCGAGGCGACCTGGTCCACCCTCGGCAAGGCACTTCCGGACGGTCGCCAGGCCTGGGGCGCCCGCCTGCCGGATGCCGGCACGCAGGGCGGCGCCGTGGCGCGCTATCTGGTGCTGCTCCCGGCCGATGCGGCGCGGCCTGAACTGCCGGCCATCGGGTCTTCCGACTGGGCCGCGCTGGACATCGCCTCCGGCCTGGCCTGGGTGCGCAGCCCGACCGTCGAGCAGTTCGTGCCGCAGATGCTGAACCTGGAGCTGCTGGGCGGCGTCAACTTCCAGAAGGGCTGCTACCCGGGCCAGGAAGTCGTGGCCCGCAGCCAGTACCGCGGCACCATCAAGCGGCGGACCTTCGCCTTTGCCTGCCCTGCCCCGGCGCAGGTCGGACAGGAGGTCTTCCACAGTGAGGACCCGGAGCAGCCCGCCGGCCTGGTCGCCGGTGTGGCGGTCCAGGGTGCGGGCAGTCTGCTGCTGGTGGAGACCAAGCTGGCGGCCCTGCAGTCCGGCAGCCTGCACCTGGGCTCGGCACTGGGCCCGGCGCTGACGCAGCAGGCTCTGCCCTACGAGATCACGGAGCCGCAATGAGCCAGGAACGCCCTGGCGTCGAGCGCTTCGTCTACTACCGCGTGAACGAGGCGGATGCCGCGGCGGCGCTGCAGGCCTTCACGCAGGCCGTGCCCGCGGGCAGCGTGCGCCTGATGCGCCGCCTGGACGCGGGCGCGGGCGCCCTGCAGACCTGGATGGAAATCCACGCTGCCGAGACCGGCGCGCAGACCGAGCCCGCCCTGGCCGCCGCACTCGCCCCCTTCATCCAGGGACCGCGGCATCTGGAGCAGTTCGTGCCGGTCTGAGCGCCGGCCGCGGGGGCGGGTTCAGAGCCCCCGCACCATCTCCACGTGCTGGATGCCCGCTTCCTCGAACAGCGGCCCGCGCTGCTGGAAGCCGGCGCGCATGTAGAAGCTGGCTGCCGAGAGCTGCGCATGCAGCAGCACCTCGCGCTCGCCACGCTCACGCGCGGCCTGCATGAGCGCCTCCAGCACCTCGCGGCCGATGCGGGCGCCGCGCATGCTGCGCATCACCGCCATGCGGCCGATCTTGGCCACGCCCGGCACATGCTCCAGCAGGCGCCCCGTGGCGAGGGGCACGCCCAGGCGGTTGTAGGCCACCGCGTGCACGCAGCTGGCATCGGCGGCGTCCCACTCCATCTCGGCCGGGATCTTCTGTTCCTGCACGAAGACCGCCTGGCGGATGGCGCCGGCGTGCTCGCCGAGCCGGTCCCAGTCGCCCACACGGACGCTGACCATGGGCTCTGCGGCCTCGAAGCCCAGCAGCGTGTCGCGCAGGGCCTGAGGCACGGGCAGTGGGCGCTGCGTGCTGGCGTCGGCAAAGACATAGACCAGCTCGCCATGCACCAGCAGCTCGTCACCCCGGAAGACGGCGCACTGCACGGTCAGCGAGGTGGTGCCCACGCGGGCGCAGCGCACGCCGATGTCCAGCAGGTCGTCATAGTGGGCGGAGCCCAGGTACTCGACGGTGGACTTGCGCACGAAGAGGTCGCCGCCCAGCGCCTTCATGGTGTCGGCATAGGGCAAGGCCAGCGCGCGCCAGTAGGCGCCCACGGCGGTGTCGAAATAGCCCAGGTAGTGGGCGTTGAAGACGATCTGCTGCGCGTCGATTTCGGCCCAGCGCACGCGCAGGCGTTCCAGGCAGCGGAAATCCTGTCGGGACATGTCGGTCACGTGGGTCATGGCTTCAGGGTCTCCTTGAGAGCCTCGGCGCAGGCGTCCAGCGCCTGCAGGGCTTCGGGGATGGTACGGCCCATCTTGATGAAGTCGTGGGTGACGCCGCGGTAGAGCTCCAACTGCACCGCCACGCCCTGGCTGCGCAGCAGGTCGCCGTAGGCCAGGCCTTCGTCCACCAGCGGATCGCATTCGGCCAGGATCAGCGCGGCGGGCGCGAGCCCGGCATGGTCCGGGGCCTCCAGCGGCGCAAAGCGCCAGTCCTTGCGGTGGTGATGCTCGATGTAGTGGTCAAAGAACCACTGGATGGACGAGGCATCCAGCAGGAAGCCCTGAGAGAAGAACTTGTGCGAGGCCGTGTCCGCATGGGCCGTGGTGCCCGGCGTGATCAGCAGCTGCAGGGCCAGCGGCTGGCCGAGGTCGCGCGCATGCAGGGCACAGACGGCGGCCAGGGTGCCGCCCGCGCTGTCTCCACCGACCGCCAGCCGGCTGCCATCCAGGCCGAGGGCCGAGGCGGCGCCTGGCAGCCACTTCATGGCGGCCCAGCAGTCGTCGACGGCCGCGGGAAACTTGTGCTCGGGTGCCAGGCGGTAGTCCAGCGCGATCACGGCACAGCCGCTGCGCAGGGCCAGCTGCCGGCACAGGCTGTCGTGCGTCTCGAGACTGCCGATGGTGAATCCGCCGCCATGGAAGTACAGCAGCACGGGCAGGACGGCATCGCTGGGCGCATAGAGCCGGGCCTGCAGCGGGCCTTCGGCGCCGGGCACGGTCAGGTTCTCGACGCGTGCCAGCGGTGCGCGCGGCAGGTCCAGGATCTCGGCGCCCATCAGATAGCCGATGCGCGCCTGCTTGGGCGTCAGGCTGTGGAAGGCCGGCCGGTTGGCACGGTGGATGCGTTCCAGCACCGCGGCCATGCGCGGTGTCAACAAGGTGCTACTCAAAGAGGACTCCAGGGCTTAGGCTGCAGCGCATCGCGCGGCGGCCAGGGCGGGCATTTTCGCAGACCGGCCCGGGGCTGCTCGCAAGGGCTTGAAAACCGGAAGGACCGCTCATGGCATTGATCCGCTTCGTCAATCCCGTCTATCTCGAGGCAGGCGCTCGACTGCGCCTGGGCGAGGAGGCGCGCGCACTGGGCTTTCGCAAGCCCCTGGTGATCACCGATCGCGGCGTGCGCGCCGCGGGCGTGCTGGACCTGGCGCTGGAAGGCCTCGGCAGCTGGCCGCTGGCCATCTATGACGGCACGCCGGGCAACCCGACCGAGGCGGCGGTCCGCGAGGCCTGGCAGCATTGGCGCGACGAGGGCTGCGACGGGCTGATCGCCATCGGTGGGGGCTCCAGCATCGACCTGGCCAAGGGCCTGGCCCTGAGGGCCACGCATGAAGGGCCGCTGCACCACTACGCGACCATCGAAGGTGGCAGTGGACGCATCGGTCCGCAGGCCCTGCCCCTGATCGCGGTACCCACCACAGCGGGCACGGGCAGCGAGGTGGCGCGTGGCTCGCTGCTGATCACGGACGACGGCCGCAAGCTGGGCTTCCATTCCTGGCACCTGCTGCCGCGCCTGGCCCTGTGCGACCCGGTCCTCACCCAGGCCCTGCCCCCGGGCCTGACGGCCGCAACGGGCATGGACGCCCTCGCCCACTGCCTGGAGACCTTCATGTCCGCGGCCTTCAATCCGGTGGCGGACGGCATCGCGCTGGAGGGACTGCGCCGGGGCTGGGGGGCCATCGAGCGGGCCGTCCACCAGGGCGATGACCTCGACGCGCGCCTGCAGATGATGTGCGCCAGCGCCATGGGCGCCATGGCCTTCCAGAAGGGACTGGGCTGCGTTCATTCGCTGAGCCACGCGATCGGCGGGCTGCACCCGAAAGCGCACCATGGCACGCTCAATGCGGTCTTTCTGCCGGCGGTGCTGCGTTTCAATGCCAGCCATCCGAGCCTGCTGGCGGAGGCCAAGCTGGCGCGGATGGCCCAGGCCATGGGCCTGGCGGATGCCGCACCCGAAGCCCTGGCCGAGGCCCTGCGCCAGCGCACGCAAGACCTGGCCCTCCCCACCCGCCTGGCCGACATGGGACTGGATGTGTCGGATGCCGACCTCATCATCGAGCGGGCGCTGAAGGATCACTGTCATGGGACGAATCCGAGGGAGGCGAGTGCGCAGGATTACGAGGGCTTGCTGAAGGCATGCGCTTGAGGGGGACGGGGCACGACCACCGAGCTTGAGAATGGCGCGCGCGCCTTTGCCGCGCCGCGGAAAGAAGCAACAAGGCCTGACACCTCGCGGGGTCAGGCCTTGCCTTTGGGTCCGTCCGGAGCCCGGGCTCGAGCCGGGCTGCCGGTGGGGTTGGCGGATCAGCCGTGCTTCTTGTCGAAGAACTGCTCGTCTTCCGTCGAGCCCTTCAGCGCAGCGGTGGAGGCCTCGGCTTCGATGGTGGTGGTCACGGCATCGAAGTAGCCGGTGCCGACCTCGCGCTGGTGCTTGACGGCGGTGAAGCCACGGTCGGCAGCGGCGAATTCCTTCTCCTGCAGCTCGACGAAAGCGCTCATGTTGTTGCGAGCGTAGCCGTAGGCCAGGTCGAACATCGAGTAGTTCAGGCTGTGGAAGCCGGCCAGCGTGATGAACTGGAACTTGTAGCCCATGGCGCCCAGCTCGCGCTGGAACTTGGCGATGGTGGCGTCGTCCAGGTTCTTCTTCCAGTTGAAGGACGGCGAGCAGTTGTAGGCCAGCAGCTTGCCGGGGAACTTGGCATGGATGGCGTCCGCGAAGGCCTTGGCGAAGGCCAGGTCAGGCTTGCCGGTCTCGCACCAGATCATGTCGGCGTAGGGAGCGTAGGCCAGGCCGCGGCTGATGGCCTGGTCCAGGCCGTTGCGGGTGCGGAAGAAGCCTTCCACGGTGCGCTCGCCGGTGCAGAAGGGCTTGTCGTTGTCGTCCACGTCGGTGGTGACCAGGTCACCGGCCTCGGCGTCGGTACGGGCCAGCAGCACGGTCGGCGTGCCCATCACGTCGGCGGCCAGACGGGCGGCGACCAGCTTGGCCACGGCTTCGCGGGTCGGGACCAGCACCTTGCCGCCCATGTGACCGCACTTCTTGGCGGCAGCCAGCTGGTCTTCGAAGTGCACGCCGGCGGCACCGGCCTCGATCATCGACTTCATCAGCTCGAAGGCATTCAGCACGCCGCCAAAGCCGGCTTCGGCGTCAGCCACGATGGGGGCGAAGAAGTCGGTGTCGTTCTTGCCTTCGCTCCACTGGATCTCGTCGGCGCGCTTGAAGGTCGCGTTGATGCGCTTGACGACCTTCGGCACGGAATCAACCGAGTACAGCGACTGGTCGGGGTACATCTCGCCATTGCTGTTGGCATCACCGGCGACCTGCCAGCCCGACAGGTAAATGGCCTTCAGGCCGGCCTTGACCTGCTGCATGGCCTGGTTGCCGGTCAGGGCGCCCAGGGCGTTGATGAAGGGCTCGGTGTTGACCAGGTTCCACAGCTTCTCGGCACCACGCTGGGCCAGGGTGTGCTCGATCTTCAGGGAGCCGCGCAGGCGCACCACGTCGGCGGCGGTGTAACCGCGCTTGATGCCCTTCCAACGGGGGTTCTCGGCCCAGTCCTTCTCGAGGGCGGCGATTTGCTGTTCACGGGTCAGAGTCGTCATGCTTAGCTCCTGGTGAGATGTGAAACGAAGAACTCGTTGGACTCAAATCTAGGGCCTGGGCCAGCTTTTGTGGTGACTTATGTCTTATATAAGACTAAAAATCTTTTCCTTTCAAATCAACAACTTATCTTTCACATTTCGTATCGCAAAACGATTTTTACCATGATGAGAAATCTTGCTGCGCCGCAGCAGGTCTTCTTTTTGCGATCTGAAATGCTGATTGCGTATCGTGAAATTTCAGCCTCAAGCCGGCAATCTCCTCTTCTCGCTTTTCGCAGTACGAGAGATTGACCGCCAGAGCCCTGAGATCAAGCACACGATCAGAGGCTCTGATTCCACATGGCGGCAAACGTCCGCCTCTCAGACTCTGGCTTTCCATCACCCGGAACGAGACAGGCAGCAAAAAGCCCCAGGCCGGGTGGCGTGGGGGCTGCATGCGAGAGGCCATGCGCCGCGGGGCGCTGGCGGACTCAGAGCTTTTGAGCCTGCATGAAGTCGTCGAAGCCGGCTTCGGCGAAACGGAACCACAGGTTCTGATCGCGCCGGAAGGCGGACAGATCCTCGTAGACCTTCTTCCAGTTCGGGTTCTTGGCCGACAGCTCGCTGTAGATGGCCATGGACTCCTTGAAGGCCAGGTCCATCACGTCGCGCGGGAACTTGAACAGCTTGGTCCCCGAACCCACCAGGCTCTTGAGGGCCTGCGGGTTCTTGGCGTCGTACTTGGCCTGCATGTCGATGTGGGCCTGGGCGGCCGCGCATTCGACGATGGCCTTGTACTCGGCGCTCAGGCCGTCATAGGCCTTGGTGTTGATGTAGAAGTCCAGCTGCGGGCCGCCTTCCCACCAGCCGGGGTAGTAGTAGTTGGGAGCGACCTTGTTGAAGCCCAGCTTCTGGTCGTCGTAGGGGCCGACCCACTCGGCGGCGTCGATGGTGCCCTTTTCCAGCGCCGAATAGATTTCGCCGCCGGGGATGTTCTGCGGCACGCCGCCCATGCGCTCCAGCACGCGGCCGGCAAAGCCGCCGATGCGCATCTTCATGCCCTTGATGTCGGCCACGGACTTGATTTCCTTGCGATACCAGCCGCCCATCTGCGCACCGGTATTGCCGCCCAGGAAGTTGATGATGTTGTAGTTGCGATAGAACTCGCGCATCAGCTTCAGGCCGTTGCCCTCCACCATCCAGGCAGACATCTGGCGGCTGTTGAGGCCAAAGGGAATGGCGCAACCCAGTGCGAAGGTTTCATCCTTGCCGAAGAAATAGTAGGGCGCCGTGTGCGCCATCTCCACGGTGCCGTTCTGCACGCCATCCACCACGCCGAAGGGAGGCATCAGCTCGCCGCCGGCGTGCACGGAGACCTGGAACTTGCCGCCCGTCATCTCCGAAACCTTCTTCGCGAAGACATCGGCAGCGCCAAAAATGGTGTCCAGGGACTTGGGGAAACTGGAAGCCAGACGCCAGCGGATATTCGCTTGCGCATGCACGATGGCCGGTGCCGAAGCGGCTGCCAGAACACCTGCCAGGCCAGCCTGCTTCACGAAGGAACGACGTTCCATACACGACTCCTAGAAAAGTGGTCAAACGCGGGGGAAATCCCAGGTTGAAAATGATTCTAGGAGTGCCCCTCCTGGGTGCTGACAGGTACAAACCCGTGAAACGCCGCACGATTTCGTGCGTCACGCGCCCAGTCTGAAAACAGGCTGAAACGAGGCTTTCACGAAACTGATTTCCGCCCCTCTTCCGCCCCTCTTGTGCCCCTCTTCTGCCTCATATCGGCAAAAAAAAGGCCCGCACGCGGCGGGCCTGTGTTCGCAGCCGGCGGCGCGGCTCAGGCGCCGGCGAGCTTCATGCGGGAGACCAGGATGGAACCCACCGACTTGCTGCCCAGCGTGTAGACGTCGTTGCCGATGCCGACGATGTCCTGGAACATCTGGCGCACATTGCCGGCGATGGTCACCTCATGGACGGGGAAGGCGATCTCGCCGTTCTCCACCCAATAGCCGCTGGCGCCGCGGGAATAGTCGCCGGTGACGTAGTTGACGCCCTGCCCCATCAGCTCGGTCACGAACAGGCCGCGGCCCAGGCGGCGCAGCATGGTGGGGAGGTCATCCCCCGGAGCCGTGTTGCGGCTGCTCATGCGCAGGTTGTGCGAGCCGCCCGCATGGCCCGTGGTGCGCAGGCCCAGCTTGCGGGCCGAGTAGGTCGACAGGAAATAGCCCTGCAGCACGCCGGCCTCGACCACGGTGCGCGGCCGGGTGATCACGCCCTCGTCATCGAAGGGCGTGCTGCCCTTGCCCTTGGGCTCGTGCGGGTCCTCCTGCACGTCGATGTGCGGGGCCAGCACGGGCGTGCCCAGGCTGTCCAGCAGGAAGCTGGCCTTGCGGTACAGCGCACCGCCGCTGGTGGCCTGCACCAGGGCGCCCAGCAGGCCGGCCGCCACGGTCGATTCAAACAGCACCGGGACCTCGGCCGTCTTGACGCGCCGGGCCTTGAGACGGGACAGCGCCCGCTCGGCGGCGTAGCGGCCGATGGCCTCGGGCGAGGCCAGGTCCTGGGCCGCGCGCATGGAGCTGTACCAGGCGTCACGCTGCATGCCGGCGCCACGGCCCGCGATGGGCGCCACCGACAGGGTGTGCCGCGAGCTCGCATAGCCGCCCATGAAGCCCCGCGTATTGCCGGCGATGAAGTGCGACTGCTGGGCAGACACGGCCGCGCCTTCGGAATTCGTGATGCGCGGGTCGGTGGCGAAGCAGGCCGCCTCGCAGCGCAGGGCCAGCTGTGCGGCGGCTTCGGCGTCCAGGTCCCAGGGATGGAAGAGGTCCAGCTCCGGGCGCTGGCTGGCGTCCAGGGCCAGGTCTTGCTCGTCGGGCAGGCCGGCGAAGGCGTCCTCGGCGGTGAAGCGTGCGATGTCGAAGGCGGCGCGGACGGTGTCCTTCAGGGCTTGCGGCGAGAAGTCGGAAGTGCTGGCATTGCCGCGACGCTGCCCCAGGTAGACCGAGATGCCCAGCGTCTTGTCCCGGTTGCGCTCGACGTTCTCCAGCTCGCCCCGCCGCACAGAGACCGAGAGGCCGCAGCCTTCGGAGACTTCGGCGCCGGCATCGCTGGCCCCCAGGCGGCGCGCCTCGTTCAGGGCATCCTCCACCAGCTGGCGGAACTGGTCCTGGCTGTAGGCAAAGCCGTGGACGGCATGAGCGCTCGAAGCGGGGTTCTCGGTGGTCTTGGTCATGTGCTGGGATTGGGTCTGACCGGCGGATGGCCGGGGTGGGCGACTATCATACGAGGCTTGGCGACCCTCCGCCCGCAGCACGCAGGCCCGGGGGAGCGCCCCTGCCGTATCGAGCACCCATGCACCATTCCTACGACGACACCGGCGCTGACGACGACTTCAGCCGCCCCAGCAAGAGCCAGCTCAAGCGCGACATGCACGACCTGCAGTCCCTGGGCGAGGACCTGCTGACCCTGCCCGCCAGCCGCCTGGAGCCGCTGAACCTGCCCGAGATCCTGCTGGACGCCATCAAGGCGGCCAAGAAGATCACCAATTTCGAGGGGCGTCGCCGGCAGATGCAGTACATCGGCAAGCTGATGCGCAAGATCGACGCCGAGCCCGTGCGCCAGGCCGTGGCCGACTTCAAGCTGGGCCGCGCCCAGGACAGCCTCACCCTGCACGAGAGCGAAGCCTGGCGCGAGCGCCTGCTGGCCCAGGACGAGGCGCTGCAGGACTTCATCGGCCAGCATCCGGGTGTGGACGTGCAGCAGCTGCGCAGCCTCGTGCGCGCCGCGCGCAAGGACGCCTCCGTGGCACCCGAGCAGCGCAGCGGGCGCGCCTTCCGCGAGCTCTTCCAGTTCATCAAGGCCGAGGCCAAGCGCATGGCGCAGGACGCATCGGCGGAAGGCCTCGAAGGCGATGGCGATGAGTGAGGCCGCAGCATCCGCGGGATTCGAGCCGGTCCGCATCGGCATCGTCTCCATCTCGGACCGCGCCTCCACCGGCGTCTACGAGGACAAGGGCCTGCCCGCGCTGAAGGACTGGCTGGCCCAGGCCCTGCAGAACCCGCTGCACTTCGAGGCGCGCCTGATCCCCGACGAACGCCCGCTGATCGCCGCCACGCTGCGCGAGCTGGTGGACGAAGCCCGCTGCGACCTGGTGCTGACCACCGGCGGCACCGGCCCCGCCCCGCGCGACGTGACGCCGGAGGCCACGCTGGATGTGGCCGATCGCGAAATGCCTGGCTTCGGCGAGCAGATGCGGCAGATCTCCTTGCGCTTCGTTCCCACGGCCATCCTCTCGCGCCAGACGGCGGTGATCCGCGGCAAGGCGCTCATCTTGAACCTGCCGGGCCAGCCCAAGAGCATTGCCGAGACCCTGGAGGGCCTGAAGTCGCCCACGGGCGAGGTGCTGGTCAGCGGCATTTTTGCCGCCATCCCCTACTGCATCGACCTCATCGGCGGCCCTTACCTGGAAACGCGCGAGGACCGCATCAAGGCCTTCCGGCCGAAGAACGCCGTGCGCGTGCGACCCCAGGCCTGAGCACCGCCTGCATGGCAAAAAGGGCGCCGCGTGGCGCCCGTTGTCATGGCTGCGCCAAGGCCTACTTGACCAGGCGGCTCAGCGACGCGGCGTCAAAGCACTCGTCCTGCTGCGCATCCTGGGGCACGCAGTCGCTGCGCTGCGTCTCGGAGAGCTTGGCGATGGCCTGCCACAGCAGTGCAATCTGGTGCTCGTGGCCGGCGGCGTTGTCGATCAGGCCTTTCATGGCCATCGCCACCGGATCGTCGCCCTGCGTGACGCCGTAGGCCGAGAAGCCCATGCGTGCCGCCGCGGCCTCGCGCTGGGCCTCCGCCTGGGCCTCGATGATGCGGGCCGGGTTGCCGACGGCCGTCGCCCCCGCGGGCACGGGCTTTGTCACCACTGCGCCAGAGCCGATGCGCGCGCCGGCGCCCACGGTGAAGCCGCCCAGCACGCAGGCATTGGCCCCCACGATGACGCCGGGCTCCAGCGTCGGGTGCCGCTTGGCGCCCTTCACCAGCGAGGTGCCACCCAGGGTCACGCCCTGATAGATGGTGCAGCCCTCGCCGATCTCGGCCATCTCGCCGATCACGATGCCCATGCCGTGGTCGATGAAGACGCGCCGAGCGATGGTGGCGCCGGGATGGATCTCGATGCCGGTCAGGAAACGCGACAGGTGCGAGATGAAACGCCCCAGCCACTTGAAGCCGTGGGTCCAGCACCAGTGGGCCCGGCGGTGCAGCACCAGCGCATGCAGGCCGGGATAACAAGTCAGCACCTCCCAGCTGCTGCGCGCGGCGGGGTCGCGCTCGAGGATCAGCTGGATGTCTTCACGCAGGCGCTTGAACATGGTGGCGGTGCCGGGGAGTCGTGAACAAGGGAGCGCCAGTGTAGCGGCGGGGGTTGCCAGCCGGGGCCATGGGGAGATTGGTGTCAGTCCTCGCCGGCCTCGTCCCTGGGGGTACCCGGCGTGTGAAGGCGCAGCATGCTGCGGGCCATGCCGCGCAGGATGTGCACCTCTTCCTGCGTCAGCTGGGCGCGGTTGAAGAGCTGGTTCAGGCGCGGCATCAGCTTCTTGGGCGCGGCCGGGTCCAGGTAGCCGATGTGCTCCAGCGCCTCCTGCAGATGGCCCAGCAGGCCCTGTACCGCGCGGCCATCGGCCAGTTGGGGATCCGCCGTGCGGGCCGCCACCTCGAAGCCGCCCAGGGCCTGGCGCCATTCATAGGCCACCAGCTGCACGGCTTGGGACAGGTTCAGCGAGCCATAGTCCGGATGCGTGGGAATGGAGAGCACCGCATGGCAGCGGTAGACATCCTCATTGCTCATGCCGTAGCGCTCGGAGCCAAAGACCAGGCCCAGCGTGTGCCCCGAGGTCGCCAGCTCCGCGAACAGCGGCCGGGGCGCCGAGGTCGGCGGGCCGAAATCCCGCGGCGTCATGGCGGTGGCGCAGGCGAAGGTCACGCCCTCCAGCGCCTCTTCCAGCGTCTGCACGATGCGGGCGCGGGCGAGGATGTCCGCCGCGCCGCTGGCCATGGCGATGGTGTCCTCCTGGCAGAGCACGTCGGCAAAACGGGGGCGCACCAGCACCAGCTCGGAGAAGCCCATGACCTTCATGGCCCGTGCAGCGGCACCCACGTTGCCGGGGTGGCTGGTCTGAATCAGGACAAATCGTGTGGATTCCACGCTGGCGGGCATGAGCTTCTCGGCTAAAATGGTCGATTATCCGCGCCGTGGATGCCGTGTGCCGACTGTCGAAGGTCTGGCGTGCGCCCATGCAGGCGCTCCGCTCTTTTCCTTCGCCAGTCCACCTCTTTCGTTTGCAGGGTCACGCATGACGCAAGCTTCACTCCATCCCATGCTCAACGTCGCCATCAAGGCGGCCCGTGCAGCGGGATCCATCATCAACCGCGCCTCCCTGGACCTCGACATCCTCAAGATCAACAGCAAGTCACCCAATGACTTCGTGACGGAGGTGGACCAGGCCGCCGAGCAGCTCATCATCGAGACCCTGCTGCAGGCCTATCCCGACCACGGCATCCTGGCCGAAGAATCGGGCCGTGAGCACGGCAACAAGCACTCCGAATTCCAGTGGATCATCGACCCGCTCGATGGCACCACCAACTTTATCCACGGCTTCCCCGTCTACGCGGTGTCCATCGCCCTGGCCCACCGCAACGTGGTCCAGCAGGCCGTCGTCTATGACCCGACCCGCAACGATCTCTTCTACGCCACCAAGGGCCGTGGCGCCTACCTGAACGACCGCCGCCTGCGCGTGTCGCGCCGCACCCGCATGAGCGACGCCCTGATCGGCACCGGCTTCCCCTTCCGCCGCGGCGACAACTTCAAGCGCTACCTGAAGATGTTCGAGGCCGTGATGCAGGAATGCGCCGGCCTGCGCCGCCCGGGCGCTGCGGCCCTGGACCTCTGCTACGTGGCCGCCGGCTACTACGACGCCTTCTTCGAAACCGGCCTGAACCCCTGGGACGTGGCCGCAGGCTCGCTGATCATTGCTGAGGCCGGTGGCCTGGTGGGCAACTTCACCGGCGAGGCCGACTTCCTGCACCAGCGCGAGATCGTCGCTGGCAATCCCCGCATCTACGGCCAGCTGGTCCAGATCCTGGCGCCCTACACCCGCGTGATCACGCAGGAAGCGCTGGACGAAGACGCCAGCAAGTCCGCCGGCAAGGCCTCTGGCGCGGACGCCAGCGGCGAAGTGGCCAAGAAGGTCGCCGCCGCCCCTGCCGAGCGCAAGCGCGGCCCGGTGCGAATCAAGAAGACCGACACGAGCAGCGACGACGCGCCGATCTGATCACCGCGGCGCCCGCCGCCCTCAGGATTGAAAGCGCCCCCGATGGCTCATCGGGGGCGCTTTTTCATGTCCAGGTGCTGCCCACCATGGCCGCCTGGGCAGCATGGTCAGGCGGCCCGGCAAGCTCACGCTCCCGCAGGCGCTGCAGGTCCTCCACGGTGTCCACGCTTTCCAGCACGCCGGGGTCCGGCACCTCGATGCCCACCGCCGGGTAGCGCGCCACCAGGCGGCGCGCGCCTTCGTCGCCCTGCAGGCCGACCAGGTCCGAGTACAGCTCGGCCGAGAAGGCCAGAGGCTGGCCACCGCGGCCCCGGTGCTGGGCAAAGGCCACGGCCTGCTCGCCCAGGCCTTCGGCCACGGCACGCAAGGTACCGGGGCTGATGGTGGGCATGTCACCCGGCAGCAGCACCCAGCCGGGCGCATCGCCAGTGGCGGAGACACCCGCCGCAATGCTGTGCCCCATGCCGACAGGCAAGACCTGACCCTGCACGCCGCGCTCGGGCAGCACCACCAGCTGATCCAGCTGCTGGACCAGGCTCTGAACCTGGTCCTGCATGGCTTGTGTCGTGACGATCACCCATGGCAGGCCCGCGGCCCGCACCTGGGCAACGGTACGCTGCAGCACCGTCTCCCCGGCCTTCAGCTCTTGATGGAGCTTGTGGCCGGGGCCTTTGAAACGGCAGCCCTGGCCCGCGGCCAGCACGACGACAACAGGCCGTCGTTCATCCATTCGAATCACCTTTTTCATCTCGCCGCCTGTTTAGCGGCTGTTGCCCTGCAGCATGCCTGCTGCCCCATGGCCGCCCCATAGGGGGCTTCACTTAAGGAGTTCCCGCCTGAGTGATACTCCCGGTATGAACAAGCTTTCCGATCTGCGCAAGAGCTACGAGCTGGCCGAGCTGGACGAGTCCCAGGCCTCCAGCGAGCCCCTGGTCCAGTTCCGCCAGTGGCTCGATGAAGCCCTGAAAGCCGAGCTGCCCGAGCCCAATGCCATGACCCTGGCCACCGTGGGCGAGGACGGTCGCCCGTCCACCCGCATCGTGCTGATCAAGGGCCTCGATCAGCGCGGCATCGTCTGGTACACCAACTACGACAGCCGCAAGGGCCGTGAGCTCGCCATCCATCCCTTCGCGGCCCTGCAGTTCCACTGGGTGGAGCTGGAGCGCGTGGTGCGCATCGAGGGCCGGGTCGAGAAGGTCAGCGCCGAGGAATCGGACGCCTATTTCAACTCGCGCCCCCTGGACTCCCGCCTGGGAGCCTGGGCCTCCCCGCAAAGCCAGGTGATCAGCTCCCGAGCGGTGCTGGTGGCCAACGCCGCCAAGGCCGCCGCGATGCACGGGCTGAGCCCCAGCCGCCCCCCGCATTGGGGGGGCTACCGCCTGGTGCCCGAGCGTTGGGAGTTCTGGCAGGGCCGCAAGTCCCGTCTGCATGACCGCATCACCTACAAGCAGGAGGGGCAGGCCTGGATCAAGGAGCGCCTCGCGCCCTGAGATCCCGGCCGTTCTGGCTCAGAAGCGCAGCTGCACCCCGGTGGACACACTGCGCCCGGGCAGCGGCGCCCAGTCGCGGATGGTGGACATGCTCGCCGCACGGTAGCCCAGGGCATTGCCGAGATTGTCGAGCTTGAGGTACCACAGGGCATCCGCCTGCTGCCAGCGGAATTGGCGGCTCAGCGAGAGGCGCGCCAGGGTATAGCCCGGGGTCGGCCGGTCGATGGCCGGCACCCGGTTCTGGGCCGCGGTCTGCTGGATCTCCAGGCGCAGGCCCCAGGCACCGCCCTGCCCGTCCAGGCTCAGCGTGCTGCGGCGTGGCGCCATGCGAGGCAGCGGCTCTCCGTGGCTCAGGTCCTGGCCCTGGACCCAATCCAGCTGCAGCCCCGCCTGCCATTGCCAGCCTGACAGCGCACCCGGCAACCAGCCCAGCCGCAGGTCCTGCTGCACCTGGAGCTCCAGGCCCTGCACGCGCGCAGCGACGGCCTGGTAGGCATAGACCGGCAG
Source organism: Pelomonas sp. BJYL3 (assembly GCF_027257975.1). Taxonomy (GTDB): domain Bacteria; phylum Pseudomonadota; class Gammaproteobacteria; order Burkholderiales; family Burkholderiaceae_C; genus Roseateles_B; species Roseateles_B flavus. The sequence goes on along the minus strand of NZ_JANZKX010000005.1, from coordinate 400,206 downwards.
CGACTCCTCGCCCTCACCCGGCACGGTGGCACCGGTCGCGCGCAGGGCGATGTAGTCCTTGAAGCGGGTCCGGTAGGCATTGATCTCCACGCTGCCGCTGGCGTGCTTCCAATGCATCCCCAGGTCCAGGCCGCTGGCATGCTCCAGACCCAGCGTGGCGTCGCCCTGCTCGAAGGCGCCAGTGGCCACATGCACGCCGCTGGCGAACAGCTCGCCTGCCGAAGGCGCGCGCTCGGAGTGGTTGACATTGAGGCTCAGGCCCAGGGCCGGCATCGGATGCCAGCTGAGGCTGGCCGAGGCGCTGGCCGGCGAGAAGCGCCGCTCCGTCGCGGGACCGAAGCGCGCATCCGCGGCGTCTGAGGCATCGCCGTCGGACCTCACACGGACCTGGTCGCGCCGGGCACCCAGGCCCAGCTGCCAGGGCCCGTCGCTCCACTGCTCGAGGATGAAAAGCCCCTGGGCGCGGTTGCGGTTGCTGGGCATCAGGGCTTCCTCGCCCTGGACCTCGAAACGGCTCTGCTCCAGCTGCCAGCCCAGCACGCCGCGCGCGCCGGCCAGCGGTGCATGCTCGGCCTGCAGCCGAAGCTCGGAACCCCGCTGGGCAAAACGTGTCCCCAGGGAGCCATCGCCCTCGATCTCATCGTGCTGGTAGCGGGCCCGGCTGAACTGCCACTGCAGCTTGCGCAGGGGGCCGTCGTTCCAGCGCCATTCGCCGGCACCGGCCACGCGCTGGCGCTGCATGGCGATCTTCACGTCGGGCTCCACCGTCACGCCGTAGTCGTTGCGGTAGTCGTCGAAACTCAGGCCGGCATAGCCGTCCCGATCGACCCAGGATCCCCCGACAGCCGCACTGCGGGACGCACTGGCGGAATTGCGCACATGGCTCATGGACTGCCCGTCCGGGGCGGTGAAGCCTGGTGTCTTCTGGTCGTCGGCCAGGCGTCGCGAAACATCGGCATGCCAGGCCCAGGGCCCCTGTCCGCCGTCCAGCACCGCAGCCAGGGCGCGCTCGTTCGAAGCGCCGCCCAGCCGGAACTCCGTGGCCCCCGACACGCCCTGGAGCGGGCTGCGCGGGATGCGGTTGTCGATGGTGTTGACCACGCCACCGATCGCATTGCCGCCATACAGCAGGGCCGACGCGCCGCGCAGCACCTCGATGCGATCCACCACCAGGGGATCGACCGGCACCGCATGGTCATAGCTGAGGCTGGAGACGTCCAGCGAGCCCCCCGCGTTGTTGAGCATGCGCACCCGCTCGCCGTCCAGTCCGCGGATGGTGGGCCGGCTGGCATTGGGGCCGAAGGACGTGGCGGCGATGCCGGGCAGGCCCTCGACCGTCTCGCCCAGGCTGGCACCGCGGCGCAGCAGCAGCGCATCGCCAGCCAGGGACTGGCCGGGCTGGGCCAGCTCCTTGTTGCCCAGGGGATTGCCCGTCACCTGGACGGCGTCCAGGGTCTGCCTGTCAGCGGGATTGCCCTCGGCATGCACCCACTGGGCGCCGAGCAGGGCCAGCAGCAGCGCGGTGCGCGGCCAGGCCGGCATGGAGGTGGTCGAGTGGATCGGGGAGGCAAGGCCCTGGCGCGCCGCGCGCCGGACCGGATGGAGAGCGTTGTCTTGCATGGATGCTGGGCCTGCTGGATGAGGCCCCCTGGCATGGGCGGGGCCGAGGGCCACGCCGGGTCTGAGTGGCGGGCGCGATGGCACCCGCGCGCCCGCGGCGCACTGGCGCCGCCGGGCGAGCTTCATGCCCCTGTGCGGGGCGGAGACTCAGGCAAGAACAGGAGGGCCGCGGGCCCGCGGGGTGGCCCGTGCGGTGTCGGCGGACACCGGCGCGGGGCTGGCGACCACCACCGTGGCCAGCGCCAGCAGGACCGCAGCCGGCTCGGCGCCGCACAGCTGATCGCCGTGGGCGAGCTGGTCGAAGAGCTGGCAGTCCGTGGAACCCAGCGCATGGCCCCAGGCATCCGACGGACCCTGTTCGGCCGCCGCGGCCGCCAACCTGAAGCTCTGATGGGCTGTACGGTGCCCCTGGCCCAGGCCCTGGGCCAGCAGCAGGCACAGGGCCAGCCAGGCATGCAGCGCCACGGCCGGCCAGCCGCGAGGGCGGCGGACACCACGGAGCCCGCTCATCCCCGCCACCTCGTGCGCAGGGCGTGCCCGGGACCGCTGCTCAGCGCATGCGCAGCCACGCCCACCCTGCCGGCAAGGGCGGGATGCAGCGCGCTGGAGCGTAAGCGGGTGTGGACCAAGACAGGGGCCGTCAGGGTGAAAACAGCGGCATTGTGCACACCGGCGGGCACCCTGCCATCAGGCATCCCCCGGGGGCCGTCCGCCCTTGAGGGGATTACTCGCCCGGCTGCAGCATCCGCGACACCTGCAGATGCCACGCGCACCAGGCCGGCCAGGCCGCGCCGGCGAGGGCCAGCAAGGCCCCCAGCAGCACCAGGAGCAGCCCATGCTGGAGGGCGTGGCCCTGCGTGCCCAGCCAATGCAGCTGCTCAGGCGCTGCCAGGTGTCGCAGGCTCATCCAGGCCAGCTCGCTGAGCCCCCAGGCCAGCACCAGGGCCAGGACGGCCAGCCACAACCATTCCAGCAGAGGCAGCAGCGCCACACGACTGGCGGGGGCGCCCAGCACCCGCAGGAGGACCAGGTCCTGGCGGCGCTGCTCCTGGGCCTGCAGCATCAGCGCAAAGGCCGCCAGCCAGGCGCACAGCAGCAGCAGGACCAGCAGCGTCTTGAGCAGCACCGGCAGCCAGCCCAGGGCGGCCGCCATGCGGTCGATCTCGTCGCGCGGCACGGCCGCCTGCAGATGGGCCTGCGCATTGAGCCAGGGGAGCAGCACGCCCAGGGCTTCCGGACTGGACGGGCTGACCAGCACATGGCTGATGTCGCCCAGGCTCTCTTCGCCCGTGTCGGACCCTGGCTGTCCCTCAAGCCCGGTCAGGCCGGCTGACAGCGCCGGCGCTCGCGTGGCTGCCGGCTGCCGCAGGGCCCACAGAGAGCTCAGATCGGTGAGGATCAGGCCGTCCAGTGCCGAGCCCTGGCGCCCCAGGATGCCGACGACAACAAAAGCCCTGGGCAAGGCCCCCGCCGGCTTGAGATCCGGCAGCTCGAGGCCGCTGAACTCAGCACCCACGGCCAGGCCCAGGCCTTCGGCGGCATCCGCTCCCAGCACCACCTCCATCACATGCTCGAAGCCGCGCCCCTTGGCGAGCCGGGCCTGGCGCAGGGCCAGGAAGGGCGCTTCGGTACCGATCACCGCAAATCCCCGATGCCGCCCTCCCAGCAGCACAGGCACGGCCTGCTTCACCTGCGGCAGCCCCCGCAGCAGGGGCACCGCTTCATAGGGCAGCGTGCCGCCGGGCTCGCTGAGCAGCTGGATGGCAGACAGGGTCTGCCGCCAGGGGTCGCCCTTGGGCCCGACCAGCAGCTCCATGCCCTGGAGCTCGCGCTCCAGGCGTTGGGGGATGCGTTGGCTCAGCTGCATCAGCAGCCCCGCAGCGGTCAGGGCGAGACTCAGCAGCAGCAGGCTCATGCCGGCATATTGCGGCCTGGACCACAGATGGCGCCAGGCCAGCCAGGGCAGCGTCGGCCCCATGGCAGATCCCCATCGTTTCATCCGGGCTGACCTCCCAGCACGGTACTGAGCCCCGCGGTCAGGCCCGAAGCCAGCCAGCCCAGGTTGCGCAGGCGGTGCAGCTGCACGGGCAGCAGGGCCTGGAAGCGCTGCACCACGCGTGCGTCATGCGTGGTCACCACCAGGGTGACGTGATGCTCGGACGCGGCCTGGCACAGCAGGCCGATCATGCGTTCGCTCGCCTCTTCATCCAGATTGGCGGTGGGCTCGTCAGCCAGCAGAATGCGCGGCCCGCGCAACAGGGCGCGAGCCAGGATCACCCGCTGCAGCTGCCCCTGGTTGAGCTGGGCCGCACGGCGCTTGGCCAGGCCTTCCAGGCCCAGGCTGGTCACCACGAGGCCGATGCGTTCCTTGTCGACGGGCAGGCCGGCGGCCAGGAAAGGCAGGCGCAGGTTCTCCAGCACATTGAGCGACGGGCTCAGGTGCAGGCGCTGCGACACCAGGCCCAGCTGACTGCCTCGCCAGCGGTCCACGGCCGCCCCCTGCAACTGCCCGAGCTCCACACCGGCCAGGCGAAGCTGGCCGTCCGAGGGGCGCAGCAGGCCGGCCATCAGGTTCAGCAGGGTCGACTTGCCGACGCCCGAGGGGCCATGCACCAGCAGGTGATGGCGCGGCGCCAGCACGAAGTCGTCGAAGTACAGCAGGGCGCCACCGGGATAGGCGTGGCGCAGGCTGTGCCAGGCGATCATGGGTTCGCTGAGCACGGTCATGCCCTGCCCCTCCCCTGCCGCAGGCCCCGCATGGACGGCCGCCAGGGCCGGATGGCGTCAGTCTGTCCCGGCATCGTCACGCAGCAGATGTCCGAAGGTCTTCATGAACTTGTCGACCTTGCCGGCGACCACGAACACGCAGTAGCCCTGGTCCGGATTGCGGGCGAAATACTGGTGGTGATAGGGCTCGGCGCTGCTGTAGAGGCGCAGGGGCTGGAGCTCGGTCACCACGCGCCCGCCCAGGGCCGCGTCGGCCTCCGCCAGGAAGCTGCGGGCCAGGGACTGGTCGTCCGGGTGCTCGTAATAGATGCCGGAGCGGTACTGCGTGCCGACGTCCGCCCCCTGGCGGTTCAGGCTGGTCGGGTCGTGGATGCAGAAGAACACTTCCAGCAGCTGGCGCAGGCTCACCTGGGCCGGGTCGTAGTCGATGCGAACCACCTCGGCATGACCGGTCCGGCCCGTGCAGACCTGCTCGTAGCTGGGGTCGGGCAGCTCGCCATTGCAATAGCCGGGCTCCACGGCCTGCACGCCTCGGACGCGGGCGAACACCGCCTCGGTGCACCAGAAACAGCCGCCTCCCAGCGTGATGCGGCCCGTGCCGACATGGCTCATCGTGTGATCCTCCAATGACGCAGTCCCGCGTCGACAGCCTGCATTGTGCAGCGGACGCTGCGGTGCATGCTCAAATCGCGCCCTGACTCAGCGCCGGCCGCTGCCCCGGCATCCTCCCGCGCACGGACGCATTGCCCCGCCATGGACCTCTACCCCCCCTTCAAGGCCCTGTGCCTGGCCTTGCTGGCTCCCCCCGGCCTCCTGCTGCCGCCCCTGCTGGTTGGCGTGCTGCTGTGGCGGCGTGCCGGCCGCTGGCGCTGGGCGCTGCCGCCGGTCTTTGCGCTGATGTGGCTGTCCCTGTGCGAAGCACCGGCCCTGCTGCTGCAGCACGCCCTGCTGCGCCCGCCTCCTGCGCTGCGGCTCGAAGCCAGCGACTGCGCGGCGCCGCCCCGGACGCTGGTGCTGGTGCTGGGCGGCGGCATCCACCAATGGACGGCCGAGCGGGACGGGCCCGACCTCAAGCTGGGTACGCTGGAACGGCTGCGGCAGGGCGTCCGGCTGGCCCGGCGCTGCGACTGGCCGCTGGGCTTCACCGGCGGCCTGCCCTCACCGGCGAAGCCGGGTGACATGCCGGAGAGCCGGGTGGCGGAACAGGTGGCTCGCGAGGAGTTCGGCCTCCCCCTGTCCCTTGCCGAGCCCGCCGCGCGGGACACCCGCGAGAACGCCCGCCTGAGCCTGCCTTTGCTGCGCGAACGGGGGATTCAGCGCCTGGTGCTGGTCACGCATGCGGAACACATGCCCCGCAGCCTGCGCGCCTTCGAGACCGCCGCACAGGCCGAGCGCTACCCCTTGACGCTGCTCGCGGCGCCGGTCGGCGGGCGGCCGCTGGAGGATCTGTCCCCTTATGACTGGACGCCCTCTGAGGCCGGCTATCGCCGCATGCGCTACGTCTTCTACGAGGTTCTGGGGCAGCTGGCCGGGCACTGAGCCGCGGAGACCGGCCCTTCACGGCCCCCTCACACGAAAATACCCCCCAGAAAGAGGAACCCCCCCGGGCTTTCGCACGGAGGGGTGGGTGGCTGGCGCCACCGGTGGAGCTCAACGGTGAATGACCGGAGGGCTCCTGGCGCGCAGAGACTGCGCCAGTTGGAATGCCTATCGTTAGGCTCCCCAAACTTAGCCGGCAGGCCAGGAGACTTCAAGCAGCGCCGACGGCCTCACTGATCCTGATTAACCCCGAGCGATCCCGCCTGGACTTCACTCCCCGAGACGCCTATGTCCGGCCGGCGAAGAGCTGGTCGAAAAGCCGCTGACTGGACTGCTGCACCGCTTCCGGCATGGTGATGGTGCGCCCCCATTCCCGGCTGGTCTCGCCCGGCCACTTGTTGGTGGCGTCCATGCCCATCTTGCCTCCCAGCCCGCTGACGGGGGACGCGAAGTCGAGGTAGTCGATGGGCGTGTTCTCCACCAGCGTGGTGTCGCGCACCGGGTCCATGCGGGTGGTGATGGCCCAGACCACCTCCTTCCAGTCGCGCACGTCCACGTCCTCGTCGACGATGACGATGAACTTCGTATACATGAACTGCCGCAGGAAGCTCCACAGGCCGAACATCAGCCGCTTGGCGTGCCCCGGGTAGCTCTTGCGGATGGAGATCACCGCCATGCGGTAGCTGCAGCCCTCCGGCGGGAGGTAGAAGTCGACGATCTCCGGGAACTGCTTCTGCAGGATGGGCACGAAGACTTCGTTCAGCGCCACGCCCAGCACTGCGGGCTCGTCAGGCGGCTTGCCGGTGTAGGTGCTGTGGTAGATGGGATCGTCCCGGTGCGTCAGGCGCTGCACCTCGAAAACGGGGAACCAGTCCTGCTCGTTGTAGTAGCCGGTGTGGTCGCCATACGGGCCCTCCAGGGCATGGAGGTAGCCCTTGATCTCCTTGAGCGGCACGCCGTGCTCGCTGCGGCCCTCGAAGCCTGGCGCTGCGGGCGGGATGTGGCCCTCCAGGATGATCTCGGCGGTGGCCGGCACCTGCAGCATGCGACCGCCCTCGCCCACGGCGGTGTCCGCCAGCTCGGTGCGCGAGCCCCGCAGCAGGCCGGCGAACTGGTACTCGGACAGGCTGTCCGGCACCGGCGTCACGGCGCCCAGGGTGGTGGCCGGATCCGCCCCCAGCGCCACGGCGATGGGGAAAGGCTGGCCCGGATGGGCCAGGGCGAAATCACGGAAATCCAGCGCCCCGCCCCGATGGGCCAGCCAGCGCATGATCAGCTGCCGCGGCCCGATCAGCTGCTGGCGGTAGATGCCCAGGTTCTGCCGCAGTCGTGGCTTGGGAATGGACTGCGGCCCGCGCGTGATGACCAGGCCCCAGGTCAGCAATGGCGCGGCGTCGCCCGGCCAGCAGTACTGAATAGGGAGCCGCCCCAAATCGAGCGCATCTCCCTCCAGAATGTTGGCCTGGCAGGCGGGCCGGGAGACCAGGCTGGGCTTCATGTCCCACAGCGCCTTGCCCATCTGCAGCAGCTTGCCGGCGTCCTTCAGACCCTTGGGTGGCTCGGGCTCCTTCAGGTTGGCCAGCAACTGGCCCACGTCCCGCAGCTCGGCCAGGCTGTCCGCCCCCATGCCCAGCGCCACCCGGCGCGGCGTGCCGAACAGGTTGCCAAGGACCGGCATTTGCCGCCCCCCCGCGCCTTGGGGGGTGACCGGCTGCTCGAACAGCAGGGCCGGTCCTTCGGCGCGCAGCACCCGGTCGCACAGGGCCGTCATCTCCAGGTGCGTACTGACGGGATCCTTCACGCGGAGCAGCTCACCCTGGGCTTCCAGGCCGGCCATGAAGGCCCGCAGATCTCGATATTTCATAACTATTAGCTATTAAGACAAGCACTTATAAGCTTGACCGGTTATTTTTCATCCTTAGAATCCGGCCAGCCTTGCACCAGCAAGGGTTAACCCGTGCGCCGTTCCAGGGTTCAAGCGCACGACCGCTGCCAATGGACGCCGCCTGTGGAAGGGCTTCATGCCCGTCCGCACACCAGGCGGCCCATTATCACCGTCGGTCTTTGCCCCGCGTCCTGCGCGGGGTGGGGATCGGGCGGAGAAGAAAGGAGTCACATGACAGCGCAAGCTAACCTGTTGAGCCTCGGACGCCATGCCCGCATCGCGACCGAGGTATTTCTCAAAGACATCGGCCAGGGCCTGCTGGTCGTCAGCCACAACACCTTGGCCCTGCTCGGGCTCACCGTCGTCGCCCTGCTGGCCACCTTTGCCAGCCAGGCAGACCTGCGCCATCAACTCGAAAGCCAGACCCTGGGCTGGCTCAGCGCCCGCCAGGAAGCCCGTGCGGAAGCCAGCGGCGACGTCCTCAACACCCTGAGCGACCCCACCGCCATCCAGCGCGCCACCGCCACCAATCCCAAGGAGCTCAGCCGCCCGCAGGCCGCCGTGGCGCAGTGGCTGGCACGGCGCTACAAGGTCGCCCCCGAGCCGGTCGCCCGCCTGGTCCAGGAAGCCTGGGTCGTGGGCCAGAAGGCCAAGGTCGAGCCCACCCTGATCCTCGCCATCATGGCCGTGGAGTCCGGCTTCAACCCTTTTGCGCAGAGCACGGTGGGCGCCCAGGGTCTCATGCAGGTGATGACCCGCGTCCACGATGACAAGTACGAGGCCTTCGGTGGCACCCATGCCGCCTTTGACCCGGTCACCAACCTGCGCGTGGGGGTGCAGGTGCTGAAGGAGTGCATCCAGCGCGGCGGCAGCCTGGAGGACGGCCTGAAGTACTACGTCGGCGCCGCCAACCTGAGCGATGACGCCGGCTATGCAGGCCGGGTCCTCAACGAGCACGAGCAACTCAAGGCCGTGGCGGCAGGCCGTGCCCCGACGCCCCGCCCCGCTGCGGAGCCCCAGGCTCCCATGGCGTCCTCGGCCCCTCAGCAGGTGGCCCTGCTGCGCTGAGATGTCCCGAGGGTGCGCGAGCTGGCTGGCGGCAACGCCAGCGCCCTCGTCTTCAGCCCTCGTCTTCAGGCCTGGCCCTCGGGCCTCCAACGCCACGCCAAGCCCCGGCGCCTCCCGCCCCGGGGCTTTTCCCTTTGCGCTAGCCCTGTGCAGGTCAAAGGAGACCGACCCTGCAGGTGTGGAATGGTCCCCCAGCCCGGCGGCGGGACCCGCTACACTCCACGGGCCGCGCAACTGGCGATGACGCCCCTGCTGCAGTGAGGGGCCAAGGTGGGTGACCACCGGGGAGCGCGGCTGCCTGTGCACCCTCGGTGGCCGGCAGATCCGCCGTTCGCCTGGGCAGCCGAGCAAGGAGCATCGAGATGCTTTCTTGTGGTCCGGGCCCGGCTACAACCCTAGATTCCCACTAACACCATGTTCGACCGCACCCAATCCACCCTGGCCGCCATCGATCCCGACCTCTGGACTGCCATCCAGAACGAGAACCGCCGCCAGGAAGAGCACATCGAGCTGATCGCCTCCGAGAACTACACCTCGCCGGCCGTCATGCAGGCCCAGGGCAGCCAGCTGACCAACAAGTACGCCGAGGGCTACCCCGGCAAGCGCTACTACGGTGGCTGCGAGTATGTCGACGTCGTCGAGCAGCTGGCCATCGACCGCCTGAAGCAGCTCTTCGGCGCCCAGTTCGCCAATGTGCAGCCCAACTCCGGCTCGCAGGCCAACCAGGGCGTGTTCTTCGGTCTGCTGCAGCCCGGCGACACCATCATGGGCATGAGCCTGGCCGAAGGCGGCCACCTGACGCACGGCATGCCGCTGAACATGTCGGGCAAGTGGTTCAAGGTCGTGTCCTACGGCCTCGACGCCAACGAAGCCATCGACTACGACGCCATGGAGCGCATCGCCCGCGAGCACAAGCCCAAGCTGATCATCGCCGGCGCCTCCGCCTACTCGCTGCGCATCGACTTCGAGCGTTTCGGCAAGATCGCCAAGGAAATCGGCGCCTATTTCATGGTGGACATGGCCCACTATGCCGGCCTGATCGCCGCGGGCGTCTACCCCAACCCCCTGCCCCATGCCGACGTGGTGACCTCCACCACCCACAAGAGCCTGCGTGGCCCGCGTGGCGGCATCATCCTGACCAACAGCGAAGAGATCAGCAAGAAGATCAATTCGGCCATCTTCCCCGGCATCCAGGGCGGCCCGCTGATGCACGTCATCGCCGGCAAGGCCGTGGCCTTCAAGGAAGCCCTGAGCCCTGAGTTCAAGGCCTACCAGGAGCAGGTGGTCAAGAACGCCAAGGTGCTGGCCGAGACCCTGATCGAGCGCGGCCTGCGCATCGTGTCCGGCGGCACCGAGAGCCACGTCATGCTGGTGGATCTGCGTCCCAAGGGCCTGACCGGCAAGGAAGCCGAGGCCATCCTGGGCGCCGCCCACATGACCTGCAACAAGAACGGCATCCCCAACGATCCGCAGAAGCCCATGGTGACCAGCGGCATCCGCCTGGGCACGCCGGCCATGACCACGCGCGGCTTCAAGGAAGAGCAGGTGCGCGCCACCGCCCACCTGATCGCCGACGTCCTGGACAAGCCGCACGATGAAGCCAATCTGGCCACGGTGCGCGAGAAGGTCGCTGCGCTGACCCGCCAGTTCCCCGTCTACCGCTAAGCCGGTCCGCCGCCGATGCGTTGCCCCTTCTGTTCCCATCACGAAACCCAGGTCGCCGAGACCCGCGAGTCGGATGAGGGCGATGTGGTCCGCCGTCGGCGGCGCTGCCTGAGCTGCGACAAGCGCTTCACCACCTACGAACGGGCCGAGATCGCCCTGCCCGCGGTGGTCAAGAAGGACGGCACCCGCGCCGACTTCGACCCCGCCAAACTGCGGGCCTCCATGCAGCTGGCCCTGCGCAAGCGGCCCGTGAGCATCGAGCAGATCGACGCTGCACTGGAGCGCATCCAGGACAAGCTGCTGACCAGCGGCGCCCGCGAGATCCCCTCCACCAAGCTCGGCGAACTGGTCATGCGCGAGCTCAAGCGCATCGACAAGGTGGCCTACGTCCGCTTTGCCTCGGTCTACCGCAGCTTCGAGGACGTCGACGAATTCCGGCAGCTGATCCGGGACATCTGACCCGGCAAATCCGCCGCACTAACGCATGAAGTCCGCAGCCTTGCGGACCAGACCCGGCACCCCTCACGCAGCCTGGGGATGCACGGCACCTGCACCGGTCCTACCCTGCAAGCCTTCCCTGACGAAGGCCTGCCGTGCGACCTTTTACTGCCCACTTTCCGGCCCACTTTCCGGATCACTCCCTCGCCCACCGACCAGCCCCGCTGCCAGGCCAGGCTCCGGCAGGACCTCCTGCCGGGCTTGCGGCGCAGCCACCGGCTTGGGCATCTGACGCGCACCTTGGCGCTTCCAATCGGGCAGCGCTGCCGGCACGACGCCCCGCCCGGGCGCCTCAGCAAGGCTTCGGGCTCATCAGCGCCCTGATCACCATGGCCGTGATCGGCGTGCTGGGTCAGATCGCCTGGCCCGCACTGCAGAGCGCCGTCCTGCGCCGCCGCCTGGAGACGCTGGCGGTGGACTTCGCCCATGACCTGCAGCTGGCGCGGAGCCTCGCGCTCAGCGGGGAGCAGGCCCTGCGGCTCAGCGTCAAGCACATGCCCGGCGGGACTTGCTACGTGCTGCACCTTGCCCCGCATGACCGTTGCGTCTGCAGCGCCGCCGGCGCCCACTGCGAGGCAGACGCCCCGCCCATCCGATACCGCTGGATCGCCAGCAGCAGCGGCATGCGGCTCATGGCCAACGTGCCAGGCGTCACCCTGCATCCCGGCGAGGGCTTTGTCACCAGCGCAGGCACCTTCCGGGTCGAGCAGTCCGCCACAGGCCGTGGCATCTGGTATCTGCTGAGCCCTGCCGGGCGCGTCCGCAGCTGCGCGCGTGAATGGGAGCCCAGCGCCCTGCCGCCGTGCCTGCCGCCGCTGGCCTGAACCTTGCCCGCCGCTCTGGGAGCCCTTCATGTACCCTTCAACGCCTTCCGAAGCGCCTAAGCCACGGCCCTGCCAAGCACGTCGCGCACGGCCTCCGGGCCCGCAGCGCCCCTGCGTGCCTGCGCCGGATGCCGCCATCGCACCGCCAGCGCAGCGGCACTCCGCCGGCCCGCCACCGGCACGCAGGCAAGGGGCCGGGCTGAGCCTGGTCGAGCTCCTGGTGGCGCTCTGCATCACCGCCACCCTGGCCGCCCTCGCATGGCCGCACTTTCAAGGCGCCATGCACAGGGCCCGTCGCAGCGAAGCGCAGACGGCCTTGTCCGAGTTGCTGAACGCCCAGTCCCGCTACCGCAGCAGCCACCGGCGCTACGCCGGAAGCCTGGCGGAGCTTGGCTTCGGAACCAGCTCGCTGCAGCACTACCAGCTGCGCCTGCTCGACCTGCCCAAAGCCGCCGACGACGCCGAGGCCGAGCCCTTCAGCAAAGGCTTCGTCGCCCTGGCCACCCCGCTGCACACCAGCCCCCAGGCGCATGACAGGACCTGCGCCGTCCTGAGCCTGACACTGGAAGGCCGGCAGCTCACCCACAACGCTTCCGATGCCACGGGCAGTCCCAGCGCCCCGTGCTGGCCCCAATGAGACGGCTGCTGCAGCGCTCCAGCGCCCGGTCGGAGCCTTGCCGTCCTGGCCAGGGAAAGGCCATCCCGGTGAGCGGTCAAGTTGGATGGACTCTGGTGGACCTGATGGTCGGCATGGCTGTGGGCCTCTTCCTGTGCGCGGTGGCCGGCACCCTCATGCTCAGCCAGTGGCGCGAGCACAGGCATCTACTGGCGGAGACCCTTCTCCAGCAGGAACTGCGCAATGCCATCGCCCTGATGCGCCACGAAGTCCACCGCAGCGGTGCCGATCCTGCGGCCCACGAGCTGATGCCCGAACGCGGACGCCTGCCCTCACGCCCCGCTGAAGCCCCGCGCCTCAAGCTGCTGCTGGGCGGCGCGCCCATCCCCGACGAGAGCGCCGGCGACGGCTTGCGCCTGGTCTACGTCCGGGCCGAAGCGGGTGAGGCCCGGCGGCGCATCGAGCGTGGCTTTCGGCTACAGGGCACGCAGCTGCAGTACCTGCTGGAACACAGCTGGCAGCCCTGGAGCGACAGCAACACCGTCCGCTTCATCCGCATGGAAGTCCGCCTGGCCGGTTCGGAGGGCAGCCTGCCGGACGCCTGTCCCTGCGCCGGCTCCCCACGCGAGGTCCGGTCCTGCGACACCCGGCTGCAGGCGCAAACGCTCCACGTGCTGCTGGTGGGGCAGTCGCGCCTGGACCCCCACACGGTGCGCAGCATCAGCAGCAGCATCCACGTTCGCAACCAACGCCTTGCATGGACCGCGGCCTCATGTTGAGCTTTGACCCCGCGATCCGCACCGGCCGCAGCCGCAAGCGCAGCCACACCCGCCGCTACGCCAACAGCGGCAGGTACCACCACGATCACAGCGGCCGCCCCAGCGACGACCTCAGTGACGACCTCAGCAGCAAGCGCAGCGCGCATATTCCCAGTGGCTGCACATCCGTCAAAGCGCTTGGCAGGCACCGGGCCTTCCGCAGAAAGTACCCCGATGCCTCTCCGGCCATGGGCTCGCACACTTCGTCCGCACGCCGGGCCAATGCACCCGCCGAGTGGGACCCGGCGCCGTTCCGTCAGCCTCTGCATGTTGCAGCCCACATGCCGGAGCCCATGGCCCCTTCAACCCACAAGGTCCGCATGCCTACCCGACCCTCTGTTCGAGGCCACACCCAGACTCGCGCCCCGCGCCCCCTGGGTCGACGGTATCCGGTGGCCGGCGTGGCCACGCTCGCCACGCTCATGGTCCTGCTGTTGCTGCTGGGCATGGTGGCCCTGCTGAGCAGCCGGGTGATCCAGGGTGAGCAGATGGGCAGCGAGGCCCTTGTGCAGGGACATCAGCGCCAGAGCCTTCAGGAAAGCGGTCTGGACTGGGGCCTGCACCTGCTGAACAGCCCCCACCTCGACACCGACTGCCGGCCCGGCACCAGCGAAGGCCCCGCCTTTGGAGACAGCGTGAGCCTGGTGGACGAGCGCGGGCACCGGCAGGTGCGCCCGTCCTGGCAGGGGCGACCCTTTGCATGCACCGTCGACGCCGGCACATGGACTTGCCACTGCCCCGATGGCAGCACACCCGCCCCCAGTACCAGCCCCTCTGGTGGCGGGCACTTCACCGACCGACTTGCTCGCTTCAGCCTGGAATTCCAGGGGCAGGAGCGTGCAGATGCTTCAGCCTGGCATCGACGGACGTTGCGCCTGCTGGCCCAGTCCTGTGCCGAGGGCCAGAGCCCCTGCGAACTGGCGGGCACGGCGGCATCCAGCCCCATGCCTGACAAGGGGCAGGCACAGCTGGTCGTGCTGTCCTCAGCGCTCGCTCAAGCCCCCGGCAGCGCCGTGGTCGGCGCAACCAAGGTGGACCTGCTCGGACTGGCTGCCACACGGGCCGGTCTGGCGCTGCCCCCCGATCCGGACAGCGCCTGGGTGCTGCAGGCGGGCGGCGAGGTGAGGGCCACAGCGGCCCACATCCAGGGGCCTCCGGGCAGCACCGCGGAGCGCCTGATCCGCCGCCTGGAGCCCGAGCTGGCCTTGCCGCCGGACGCCTTCTTCCAGCGCTACTTCGCCATGCCGCCTTCGCAGTACCGCGAACGCGCCGGACTGTCCGTGCTCGATTGCCGCGGCGTGCCGGACTGCAGCGCGGCCCTGGAGGCCCGTGTCCGGTCCGGCCATGCCTGGCTGTGGGTGCTGGGGCCCTTGCAACTGCGCAGCCCCCTCTCGCTGGGCAGCAGCGAGAACCCGTTGCTGCTTCTGTGTGATGACGCCCTGGACATCGACACCCCGCTGCAGTTCCACGGCCTGATCTACAGCCACGGCGCCGCCCGCCTGCATGCGGCGGAGGGCGTGCTGCGCATCGACGGCGCCCTGATCGGCGCAGGGGCGATCACCCTGGCAGGCCAGGTGCAGATCGTCCATGACGCCCCATTGATGCGCCGGCTGAGTGATCTCAGAGGCAGCTGGGCGCGACTGCCTGGAGGCTGGACCCCATGAATACCCGAACACCCGAACACTTCGGAGGCAAGCCATGAGAGCGCACCCTCGCCATCGGCCGGCTCGCATGACAGGCTGGAGCCTGGTCGAGGCCTTGCTGGCCAGTCTGTTCCTGAGTGCCGGCATGCTGCTCTTGCTCAAGGGGCAGGCAAGCGCCCGCGCCTACAGCGACTTCGCCCGCGAGCGCGCCGCCGCCGCGGTGCTGGCCGAGGCCCGGATCGAGCGCCTGCGCAGCGGCATGCTCGACGCAGCCCCGACCGAAATCCATAGTGCTGCAGTCCATGATTCGGCCGCTCATGATTCGGCCGCTCATGATTCGGCCGCTCATGATTCGGCCGCTCATGATTCGGCCGCTCATGATTCGGCCGCTCATGGTTCGGCCGCTCATGGTTCGGCCGCTCATGGTTCGGCCGCTCACGGTTCGGCCGCTCACGGTTCGGCACCCCTGCTCGGCCCAAAGAGCGACGCGGCAGATGCCGGCCTCGACGCAGGCGAGACCACCTGGCATGAGGATCTCGACAGCAGCCGCTATGGCTTTCGCCAGCGCGTGCTGAGCGGCCCCGGGGGGGCCTTGAAGGACATCGATCTGCAGCTGCGCTGGCAGGACAGATTCGGTGACTGGCAGGCCCTCCGATGGCCCGCCCGGCTGGCTCCCGCCCAGCCTGCCGCTGCGCTGCTGGCCTTCAGTGCGCAGGCCACCGGCGATGTGGCCCTGACCCGTGCACGCCATGCCGCGATCCCGGAGTCAGCCCGGCTGCTGGAACCGGGATGGCTGGCCTTCTCGCCGGCGGGCGATCCCGCGCAAGCCTGGCTGATGGATGCCCGCACCGGCTGGGTCCTGGGCCTTTGCGAGCTCGGCGGGCGCAGTGTCGACGAGCTCCGGGCGGCCGACATCGCCGCCTGCCGCTCGCGCATGGCCGGTGGAGACGCGCTGCTGCTCAGCGGCGAGATCCGTTTCGACCTGGAGGACAGCCCCTCGCCCGACAAGCCACGGTCCAGTGCCGTGCCGCTCACCGTCGTGCTGCACCTCAGCGATGCCGCGGCCTCGCCCGCGCCGCCGCACTGCGTCAGCAATGCGTCCAGCGCAATCGCCAGAGGATTGCCGGTGGTGAGCTACCACTGCCTGGTCTATCCGCGCGGCCTGGACCAGCGATGGAGCGGCCGCAGCGAACTGGGCGGCACTGCCGCTGACCCGGAGCGATTCCGTGTCTGTCGCTACAGTGCCGATCATGACCACGACGGGCGCATCAGCAACCCTGAGCACCCGCTGGACTACCACGACGTCGACGGCCCGATGACCCAGCAGAACTTCCTGGTGATCCGCGCGGGCTTTCCCTGCCCTGGCGGCCTGCCACCGGATCCGGCCGCAGGCCGGCTCCTGGACCTGGGCACGCGGCCCCATCAACCGCCAGAGTAGACAGCGTCTCTATCGGCATGCCCCCCGCACCGCACCTCCCTGCGCCATGCCATGCCATGCCATGCCATGCCGTGCCGTGCCATGCCGTGCCGCGCCGTGCCGTGCCGTGCCGTGCCGTGCCGTGCCGTGCCGTGCGTTGCCGTGCCATACCGTGCGTTGCCGTGTCGCGCTTCGGGGACTTGCAATAGCGCCCGCATCAGCGCTCTCCGCAAAGGCTGCAGCGCTGGCGGGCGATCCCGCGCTCGCGTCGGCATCGGATGTCGCCGGGGCCTGCAGAGCGCGCTATTCTTCGCCCCGATCTGCCGCAGGGCAAAACCTTGACGGGCAGCCAGGCCTGCCACCTTGCCGGCATGCTCGCGTGCCAACAGGTCAACACGCCAACCATCCACCCGCTGACACCCATCGTGACCCCTGACCGCCTTGATGATCGCGTGCTCTCACCCGAGGAAGCCATGGCTCTAGCCCTGTCGCTGTCAAGGCAGGCCATCGGGCTCAGCGACCCCAATCCCCGCGTCGGCTGCGTGATCACCGACCATGCCGGGCGTCTGCTCGGCGCCGGCCACACGCAGCAGGCGGGCGGCCCCCATGCCGAGGTGATGGCCCTGCGTGACGTCCGCGCCCGGGGTCACGACGAGGCCGCGCTGGCGGGCGCCCAGGTCTACGTCACGCTGGAACCCTGCGCCCACCATGGGCGGACCCCGCCTTGCTGCGAGGCGCTGGCCGCCGCGAAGGTCGGGCGTGTGCACCTGGCTCTGCTGGACCCCAATCCACTCGTGGCCGGCAAGGGCCGCGCACACCTGGAAGCGGCGGGCATCGCCTGCGAGCTGGGCCTGGGCGCTGCCGAGGCCCGCGAGATCAACATCGGCTTCCTGAGCCGCATGGTGCGAGGCCGGCCCCACGTCCGCATGAAGATCGCCGCCAGCCTGGACGGCCGCACTGCGCTGCCGGACGGCCGCAGCCAGTGGATCACCGGCCCGGGCGCACGGCAGGACGGCCACTGGTGGCGGCAGCGGGCCGGAGCCATCCTCACGGGCCTGGGCACGGTCAGGGACGACGACCCGCGCCTGGACCTGCGCCTGCCAGGCATCGAATCGCCGCCACTCCAGCCGCTGCGCGTGATCGTGGATTCCCGGCTGCAGACGCCCGCCACCGCCCGCATCCTCCAGTCCCCCGGCCAGGTGCTGCTGGTCCATGCGGGCGCGACCTCGACCACCCCCTGGCCCGAAGGCGTCGAGACCCTGGCCTTGCCCGTTGGGCACCCGGGTGACCCGCGCGCCGGGCACCCCGGCGATCAGCCGGCCAGCCACCCGGGCGGCCAAGCCCCGGAGCCGAAGGTCGACCTGCCCGCCCTGCTGGCGGAGCTCGGTCGGCGCGGGATCAATGAACTCCATGTGGAAGCCGGCGCCACCCTCAACGGCGCCTTGCTGAAGGCCGGCCTGGTCGATGAATTGCTGATCTATCTGGCCCCTGCCCTGTTGGGCGAGGGCCGCGGCATGGCTGCCCTGGGCCTGCTGCCCGAACTGGCGGCGGCCCCCAGGTTCGATTGGCTGGAAACAGCGCTGGTGGACGGGGACCTCCGGCTACGCCTGCGCCGCGCATCGCTGGGCTATTGAAAGTTCCCGCCCTCGCCTTGCCTTCCGTACCCGAAAGGACTGCACGACTTGGGGCGCCCCTGCGCTTCATGAATGACGCCCTTTAAGCCGCCGCGGCGTGCCGAGCCCCCCAATGGGGTCCAGCAACGATGGGGTCAATCAAACATGATGCGGCCCTGCGGTTCCTGAACGGCGCCCCTGGCCTGCTACGGCGTGCCAGCCTCCCGATGAGGTCCATCAAACATGGGGCGGCCCATCGCTGGCTTGCCGTGCAGGCGGGTCTTGGCAAGCGAAAGGAGAACGAGGACGGCAAGGGGGGATGGCACGAGGGGATGGCACGAGGGGACGCCACCGGATCAAGGCCAGTGGCCGGACTAGGGGACGCGCCCCAGGGATCTGTGCAACTCGGCCCCCGGGAAATACCGGATGGTCGCCCCGCCCCTCTACAATCCGCCCCTATGCCTATCTCTCCTGTCCCCGAGCTGGTCGCCGAACTGGCCGCCGGCCGCATGGTCATCCTGGTTGACGAAGAAGACCGCGAGAACGAGGGTGACCTCGTCCTGGCTGCGGACCACGTCACGCCCGAAGCCATCAACTTCATGGCCAAGTTCGGCCGTGGCCTGATCTGCCTCACGCTGACCCGTGAGCGTTGCGAGCGCCTGCAGCTGCCGCCCATGGCCACGCGCAACGGCACGCAGCATGGCACGGCCTTCACTGTGTCCATCGAGGCGGCCACGGGCGTCACCACCGGCATCTCGGCCGCGGACCGCGCTCGCACGGTGCAGGCCGCCGTGGCACGCAATGCCGAGGCGCGAGACCTCGTCCAGCCCGGCCACATCTTCCCCCTGCAGGCGCAGGACGGCGGCGTGCTGATGCGCGCCGGCCATACCGAAGCCGGCTGTGACCTCTCCCGCATGGCCGGCCTGACGCCCGCCGCGGTGATCTGCGAGATCATGAAGGACGACGGCACCATGGCCCGCCTGCCGGACCTGGAGGTCTTCGCCCAGGAGCACGGCATCAAGATCGGCACCATCGCCGACCTGATCGAGTACCGCAGCCGCAATGAATCCCTGGTCGAACTGGTCAGCCGCCGTTCGCTGCAGACGCACCAGGGCAGCTTCGACTGCGCCGTCTTCAAGGACCGCACCGGCGCCGTGCACCTGGCCCTGAGCCATGGTCAGTGGCAGCCCGCCGACGAAGTGCTGGTGCGCGTGCATGAGCCCTTCTCGGCCCTGGACCTGCTGGATGCCGGCCAGTGCGGCCACTCCTGGCCCCTGCCCCAGGCCCTGGCAGCGCTGAAGCAGTCGCCTGCCGGCGTGGCCGTGCTGCTGAACTGCGGTGAATCGGCTGAGGCCCTGCTGGGCCGCTTCGAGTCGGGCGATGCCTCGGCACCGCGCGCCACGGCGATGGACCTGCGCACCTACGGGGTCGGCGCCCAGATCCTGCGCGAGCTCGGCGTGCACAGGATGAAGCTGCTGGGCAGCCCGCGTCGCATGCCCAGCATGACCGGCTATGGCCTGGAAGTCACCGGTTTCATGAGTGCCCAGTCTGGCACCCACAAGGAGTAAGAAGCCCATGCAAGGAGCAGACAAGGGACAGCAGGCCGCCCTGGACGGCCAGGACCTGCGTATCGGCATCGTTCAGGCGCGCTTCAACGAGACCCTCACCAACACGCTGGCGCAGAGCTGCCTGGAGGCGCTGGCCGCCATGGGCGTGCCCAGCCACCAGATCCGCCATGTGACGGTGCCCGGCGCGCTGGAAGTGCCCGTGGCCCTGCAGACCATGGCCGACAGCGAGCGCTTCGACGCGCTCATCGCCCTGGGCTGCATCATCCGCGGCGAGACCTACCACTTCGAGCTGGTGGCCAATGAAAGCGGCGCGGGCGTGACCCGGGTCTCGCTGGACGCCAACCTGCCCGTCGCCAATGCCATCCTCACCGTCGAGAACGAGCCCCAGGCCTGGGCCCGTGCCGCGGAAAAGGGCGCGGACGCCGCACGCGTGGCCGTCGAGATGGCCCATCTTCTGAAAGCCCTGCAGTGAGCATGAACGACAAGACCCCCTCCCCCGCTGCAGCCAAGCCCGCCGCCAAGCCGGCAGCCAACGCCGCGGCCAAGCCCGGCGTCAAGCGCGCCGGCGCCAAGTCGGCCCGTCGCCGCTCGCGTGAATTCGCGCTCCAGGCGCTGTACCAATGGCTGGTGACCGGTGACGAGCCCGCCGCCATCGAGGCCCACATGCGCGAGCAGCAGGGCTTCGACAAGTGCGACAAGGCCCACTTCGACGCCCTGTTCAACGGCAGCGTGCATGAAGCCGCCGACCTCGACGGCGTGCTGGGCCGCCACGTGGACCGCAAGACCACCGAGCTCTCGCCCATCGAGCACGGCATCCTGATGATCGGTGCCTACGAGCTCAAGCACTGCATCGACATCCCCTACAAGGTTGCGATCAACGAGGCCGTGGAGCTGGCCAAGTCCTTCGGCGGCACCGACGGCCACAAGTACGTCAACGGCGTGCTGGACCGCGCGGCCGGGGACCTGCGCCCCGTGGAAGTGCAGGCCCAGCGCAAGCCGGCCCGCTGAGCGGAATTTCACAAGCCCACGCTTGCGGGCGCACGCTTGCAAGCCCACCCTCGCAGCCCCGGATGAAGCTGGCCCAGCGACTGGATCGCATCGATCCCTTCTACGTCATGGAATGCGCCAAGGCGGCCGATGAACTGGCCCGCACGGCGCTGTGCGACCCCGCCCAAGGCGGTCGCCGCATGATCTACCTGAACATCGGCGAGCCCGACTTCGGGGCCAGCCCCGGCGTGGCAGAGGCGGCCGCGCGCTGCATTGCCGAAGGTCGCACGCAGTACACGGCGGCCGCCGGCCTACCGGCCCTGCGCCAGGCCATCAGCGCCTGGTACGGCCGGCACTTCGGGCTGGATGTGCCGGCCTCGCGCATCGTGATCACGGCGGGCGCCTCGGCGGCGCTGCAGCTCGTGAGCCTGGCCCTGTTCGAGCGCGGGGATGAGGTCCTCATGCCGGACCCCAGCTACCCCTGCAACCGCCATTTCGTGGCCGCGGCCGATGCCCGGGCCGTGCTGCTGCCGGCCGGCGCCGACCAGCGCTTCCAGCCCAGCTGCGCCCAGGTGGAAGCGGCGTGGAACGCGCACACCCGCGCGGTGCTGCTGGCCTCGCCCAGCAACCCGACGGGCACCTCCATCGAGCCCGCCGAGCTGGCACGCATCGTGGCCGCCGTGCGCCAGCGTGGCGGCCTCACGCTGATCGACGAGATCTACCTGGGCCTGTCCTACGAGGAAGCCTTCAGCCACAGCGCCCTGGCCCTGGGCGAGGACATCATCTCGATCAACAGCTTCTCCAAGTACTTCGGCATGACGGGCTGGCGCCTGGGCTGGCTCGTGTTGCCGCCGGCCCTGGTGGGGCCCGTCGAGAAGCTGGCGCAGAACCTCTTCATCTGCCCCTCCAGCATCGCCCAGCATGCAGCGCTGGCCTGCTTCGAGGAGGCCTCGCTGGCCGAATACGAACGCCGCCGCGCCGTGCTCAAGGCCCGCCGCGACCGCATCGTGCCGGCACTTCAGGCCCTGGGCCTGGAGGTGCCGGTGATGCCCGACGGCGCCTTCTACGTCTGGATGGACGTCTCCGGCTTCACCGACAACGCCTGGGACTTCAGCTTCGAGCTGATGCGCCGCGCCCAGATCGCCCTGACCCCGGGCCGGGACTTCGGCCCCGCGCTGGCCTCGCGCTTCCTGCGCCTGTCCTTCGCCAGCAGTGACGAAGACCTGGACGAGGCCGTCCGGCGCCTGGCCGAGCTGCTGCCCAGCCTGCGACGCGCATGAGCAGCCCCCTGGCTCCCGAGGCGGATGAGCGCCAGCACTACTGCCACGCCCTGCGCGTGTACTGGGAAGACACCGACGCCGGCGGCGTGGTCTTCTACGCCAACTACCTCAAGTTCTTCGAGCGCGCCCGCACCGAGTGGCTGCGCGAGCTGGGCTTCAGCCAGGAGCGGATGCGCCTGGAGCAGGGCCGCATGTTCGTGGTGAGCCGCACGGCGCTGGACTACCTGGCACCGGCCCGGCTGGACGACTGGCTCCGCGTCACCGTCGAGCTGCGCGAACAGGGCAGAGCCAGCATGACCTTGTTCCAGCAGGCCTGGCGTGACGGACAGTTACTGGCCGAAGGCGAAATCCGCATAGGCTGCGTGGATGCTGCGAGTTTCCGCCCGGCCCGCATGCCGCAAGACCTCCTCGAGCGGCTGTCCACCCTGGCCCTGGCGGCAGGCTGAGACCGATGTCCCGCCGCGCCGGGCATACTTCGCACCTTCTTTGCCGCCCTCATCACTGATTCTTCCCGCTGCTCCAAGCGAACCGAGATGAACCAAGACCTCTCCATCTTCACCCTCATCGCCAACGCCAGCTTCGTGGTCAAGCTGGTGATCGGCGCCCTGCTGACCGTCTCCCTGGCCAGCTGGAGCGTGATCTTCTCGAAGTTCATCGCCCTGGGCCGGGTGAAGTCCAGCAATGAGGCCTTCGAACAGGAATTCTGGTCGGGCAAGAACCTCAACGACCTCTACAACGCCGTTTCCAGCAAGAGCGACGGCGCGCCGCTGGAGCGCATCTTCGCCTCCGGCATGCGCGAGTTCCTGAAGCTGCGCGAGCGTCGCGTGTCCGAGGCCAGTGCCTTGCTGGACGGCGCCCGGCGCGCCATGCGGGCCAGCTTCCAGCGCGAGCTGGACGCCATGGAGTCCCACCTGTCCTTCCTGGCCTCGGTCGGTTCGGTGTCGCCTTATGTGGGCCTCTTCGGCACCATCTGGGGGATCATGCATGCCTTCGTGGGCCTGTCCAATCTGCAGCAGGTGACCCTGGCCACGGTGGCCCCGGGCATTGCCGAAGCCCTGGTGGCCACGGCCATCGGCCTGTTCGCGGCCATTCCGGCGGTGCTGGCCTACAACCGCTTCGCGCGCCAGATCGACCGCAGCGCGATCACGCTGGAGACCTTCATCGAGGAGTTCTCCAACATCCTGCAGCGCAATGCCGGCACGCCCGCCGCCGCGCCCACCACCCGCTGATCCGCCATGGCTGCCCTTGCCTCCCGCGGCCGTGGACGCCGCCGCACCATCAACGAGATCAACATGGTGCCCTTCATCGACGTGATGCTGGTGCTGCTGATCATCTTCATGGTCAGTGCGCCGCTGATCACCACCGGCCTGGTGGACCTGCCCAGCGTGGGCAAGAGCCGCCAGCAGCCGGACCATGTGATCCACGTGGTCGTGGGGCCCGACGAGAAGCTCAAGTTCAAGCTGGACAAGTCCGAGCCCGAGCCCACCACGCTCAAGGACCTGCCGCGCCAGGTCAAGCAGGCGCAAGGCGGTGACGCCAGCACGCCGGTGGTCATCTCGGCGGACAAGAACGTCAAGTACGAGGCCGTGGTCAAGGTCATGGACAGCCTGCAGAGCGCCGGCATCCAGCGCGTGGGCCTGGCCGTGAAGAGCGGCGCCGCCGCCGAAGCGAGCCGCTGAGCCCCGCCATGAGCAAGAGCACGCCGGCTGTCCACCTGGACTCCATCGCGACGCATCGCCCCGGGAGGCTCAGGCCATGAGCGCCCTGTCCGCCGACCCCCTGCGCCCGCCGCAGGCGCCTGCCATGGGCCGCGGCTTCGGCCTGGCCCTGCTGGCCCATGCCCTGCTGGTGCTGGGCCTGAGTCTGGGCGTGCAATGGCACACCCAGACCGAGCCCGCCTTCGAGGCCGAGCTGTGGTCCCTGGTGCCCCAGGCCGCCGCGCCGCGCCTGCAGGAGCCCGAGCCCCAGCCCGAACCCGAGCAGCCCAAGGCCAAGACGCCGCCGCCCGTCCCCGAAGCGCAGCCCGAGCAGCGCGTGGCCGAAATCGCCATCGCCAAGGAAAAGAAGCGCAAGGAAGACGAGCGCCGTCAGGCCGAGCTCGAACTCCAGCGCAAGAAGGAGCTGGAGAAGCAGAAGGAGCTGGAGAAGCAGAAGGAGCTGGAGAAGCAGAAGGAGCTCGAGAAGGAGAAGGAGCGCGACAAGCTCAAGGAGCAGGAGCGCCTGAAGAAGGAAGAGCTCGCCAAGCAGGAGAAGCTGGAAAAGCAGAAGCAGGAAAAGGCCGCCAAGGACGCACAGGCCAAGCTCGATGCGCTGCGCAAGCAGAACCTGGAGCGCATGATGGGCATGGCCGGCGCCAATGGCTCGCCGGGCAGCACGGGCACGGCCCAGCAGAGCTCGGGCCCCTCGGCCACCTACGCCGGGCGCATCAAGGCGGCGATCCGGCCCAACATCATCTACACGGCCAGCAGCGGCGCCAATCCGCAGGCCGAGGTCGAGGTGCGCTGCGCGCCTGACGGCAAGATCATCAGCAGCCGCCTCACCAAGTCCAGCGGCGATGCCGACTGGGACCGTGCCGTGCAGCGCGCCATCGAGCGCACCGACCGCCTGCCCCGAGACACCGACGGCCGCGTGCCGCCGGTGCTGGTGATCAGCTTCAAGCCCAACGACTGAGCCGGCGCGGGGCCAGGTCTTGCCTGCGCTCCTGCCTCAGGCCCTGAGCCGTGGCTGCAAGGCCTGGTCCACCGAGAAGCGGCCCGCGCCCCACAGGAGCACGCCCAGCAGCAGGCTGCCCCACCACTGATGCCCGGCCAGGGCCGCGGGCGCGATCTCGGCCAGGCTCAGCACGGCCATCACGTTGACCACGGAGAGACCGGCCGCCGCGAAGCGCGTGCCCAGGCCCAGCAGCAGCAGGACCGGCAGCAGCACCTCGCCCGCCGTGCCCGCATAAGCCGCCACCTCCGGCGGCAGGAGGGGCACCCGGTATTCGTCCTGGAACAGCGCGAGGGTGGTGTCCCAGTCCCGCAGCTTGGTCAGGCCAGACAGGAAGAAGACCCGGGCCACATAGACCCGTGCCGCCAGCAGGGCCAGCGACTGGCCCCAGCGGAACAGAGGGGCCGGCCAGGGCTGCTCGGCATCCGGGCCGACGTGGCAGGCGCTAGCCAGCAGGCGGCGCGGGAGCTTCTTCAGGGTGTTCATCGTTGTTTTCCTCTTTGCCGCCCTCGGCCTCGAGGGGCCGGACGGCCATCAGCCATTGCTCACGCAGCGCCTGCTGGAGGAAGGCCGTGAAGTCCACCCCTTCGTCGTCGGCCTGTACCGAAGCCGCCAGGGCGGTCTCCAGGCTGTCGCCGGCCAGTGCACTGCGCATGAAGGCGGCCTCGGCCGCCTGCAGTTGAGTCGCCCGGCCGCGCCAGTCCTTACGCCATACCAGCACGGCCGGCGCCCCCTGCCTCGGGGGGTGCAGCCAGGCGCGATGGGGGGCCAGCAGGGACAGCGCTTCGTCGGACAGCGACAGCAGCGCCAGCCCCGGCCGCAGGGCCAGGCGCAGCGCCTGCGGTTCGCCCTGCAGCAGAGCCAGCGACGGGGCGTCCAGCACGGCGTCCGGCGCACGCTCGGCCTGGTGCAGGGCCCACTCCAGCGTGGCCAGGTCGGCCAGGGCGTCGTCTGCCGTGCGCCGCAGGAAGTCCGGCAGCGCGGCGCCCCACTCGCCCAGGTCCCCGCAGGTCGGCGGACTGGCTTTCCAGAAGGTCCACGCCAGGCTGCCGAACTGCCGGCCCAGCAGCGCCGCCAGGTGCGGGAAAGCGCCCGCCAGGGCCCGCTCGGACAGGGCGATGGCATTGCCGCGATAGGCCAGCAGGCCCTCCTGAACCGCCGCCTGCGCCTCGCCGGGCAGCACGCCGCGCAGGCCCAGGGCCGCCAGCGAGCCGCTGTCGCCCTGCAGGATGGCCTTCAGCAGGGCGGCCTGGCGCTCAATGTCCGAGGGCATGGCGAGCCTGTGGCTGGGGCGCCCGGTCCTGCAGGACCTCCGCCGCGATCTCATCGGCCCGCCGGGCCTCGGCCAGCAGCAGATCCAGGGGCGGCAGGCGGGTGTCCCATTCGATCAGCGTGGGGATGACCCGCCCGAAATGCCGCAGGGTCTGGCGATAGAGCCGCCACACGGGGTCAGCCACGTGATCGCCATGATCGTCCACGATCAGGCCCTGCTGCCGGCTGTGCCCGGCCAGGTGGATCTCCCCCGGCACGCCATGCAGGGCCTGCACCCAGTCCAGGCAGTCCTGCTGGGCCGGCTCCCAGGCGCCGCCATGCCTGTTGAGGGCGTTGACCATGAGGTTGTTGAGATCCAGCAGCAGGCCGCAGCCGCTGCGGCGGCACAGCTGGTCCAGGAATTCGACCTCGGCCAGAGGGCCTTCCTCGGCCTCGGGTGTCCAGGCGAGGTAGGCGCTGAGGTTCTCGACCAGCAGGGGCTGCCGCAGCCGCTCCTGCGCCTGCTGCACCTGGCTGACCATGCGATCCAGGCAGCGCCGGCTGAAGGGCACGGGCAGCAGGTCGGCCCCATGCAAGACCTGACCCTCCATCGGGACGCGGGCGAAGCTGGCGTGATCGGAGATGCGCAGGGGCTGCACCCGCTCGGCGAGCCGCGCGAGCCGGTCCAGGTGCCCCGCGTCCAGGCCGCTGGCCGATCCCAGGGAGAGGCCCACACCATGCAGGCTCACCGGGTAGTGCTCCCGCGCGAGCATGAGCGTCTGCAGGGCCGCGCCGCCGGGCTGGAAGTAGTTCTCCGAGTGCACCTCGATGAAGGGCAGCGGGGGCCGGCGCTCCAGCAGCTCGGCCTCATGCCCGTGGCGCCAGCCGATGCCGCACAGCGCCGGATCTGCGACCGCGGCCTGCATGGCTCACTTCTTCATCTTGGCACGGGCTTCCTCAGTGCTGAGGCCGCCCTGGCTCTTGCAGCTGCCCTTGGCCACATAGCGCCACTCTTCGGGCGCATTGTTGGTGGTGGCCTGGCCGGCGCAGCTGTGGCTGCCGTTGAGGTTGGCGCAGTCGTTCTGGCCGGCCTTGGCGATGCCATAGCACTTCTCCTTGGCGCCCTTGTCCTCGGCCTGCGCCTGCTGGACCAGGCCCAGGGCGAGTGCGGCGGCCAGTGCGGTGCTGAGAGTCTTGCTGTGCGACATGATGGTTCCTTGTTGACAGTGTTGAGTGGACAGCGGGGTCGCGGAAGGTGCGCCGCGAGGCGGCCATCATCGACCCACGCGGGGTGTGTCGCAAGAGGCCTGACAGTCCTTACACTGCGCTGCAAACTTTCCGTGCCCGCCCCCTCCCTTCCCCTGCATCCCACCATGAGCATCGCCCCCGCCGAGCTGGAGAGCCTGCGCCCGCAGCTGCTCAAGTACGCCCGCCTGCAGCTGCGCAATGAGGCCTGGGCCGAGGACGCCGTCTCCGAGACCCTGCTGGCCGCACTGGAGCGCCCCGACGGCTTTGCCGGCCGTTCCCAGCTCAAGACCTGGCTGGTGGGCGTGCTCAAGCACAAGCTGGTGGACCAGATCCGCCGCAACTGCCGCGAGCTTTCCACCAGCCGTGAGGACGAGGAAGACCTGGACGAGCAGCTCTTCGACAGCACCGGCCACTGGCGCGAGGCCCCCGGCGACTGGGGCAGCGACCCGGAAGCCGCCCTGCGCCAGATGGACTTCATGCGCGTGCTGGAGGCCTGCGTGGACAAGCTGCCCGGCCAGCAGGGCCGGCTGTTCATGATGCGCGAGTGGCTGGAGCTGGACACCGAGGAGATCTGTAAGGTCCTGGCCATCAGCCCGACCAACCTCTGGGTGATGCTTCACCGCGCGCGGCTGAGGCTGCGCGAATGTCTGGAACTCAACTGGTTTGCCGGCGCCGGCCCGGGAGCCGCCGCATGAAACTGCTACGAAAGCTCTTCATTCCCATCCTGCGCCTGCTGCTGCCCAACTGCCGCCAGGTCACGCAGATGCTGCTGCTGGCCCAGGAGCGGCCGCCCACCCTGCGCGAGCGCGTGCTGGTGGCCCTGCACATGCCCCTGTGCGCGGCCTGCCCGCGCTTTCGCCAGCAGGTCCAGCTGATGCAGAAGGCCAGCCAGCGCTGGCGCAGCTACAGCGAGGACGAGGGCCTGGGCTGAGCCCCGCCCGCCGGGCGCCCGCAGGTCCACGGCCCGGGCCGGCTCAGGCCGCGAACCCGCGGGGGCCAGTTCTTGCCTCCCTCGTCATCCAGGCACGTCTTTCGCCCATCGGACCGGCGGCAGCAATGCAACAGCCTGCCCCGGCGAGGCCAGTTCCGGCTATCCGCCCCCTGCCCTTGCGATTAGCATGCGGCCTAGGCCGGCCCGTCCGGGCATGCCGCCGGTGTGCGCCGCCGCCTCTGCCCCTGGAGTCCTTGAGATGAACGACCTGTCCGCGACGATTGACTGGCCCGAGCCCGGGTCCGGATCGGACGCGGGGATGGATGCCGTGTTTGCCTGGCCCACACCGCCCTACGCCGCCTACGCACCTGTCCCCCCCAGCGAGGCCCCCCAGCCCTGCGAGATCCTGGGCCTCAACAACAGCCGCACCCAGGGCCAGCTGCTGCAGATGCAGGCCCAGGAGCGCGTGGCCCAGCTGCTGGTGCCGCCGGCGCGCAGCCCGGTCGCACTCAAGTTCAGCCAGTTCCGTGCCCTGAAGCTGCTGCAGGCCATCCCTGCAGCCCCCCGGCAGCCGGAGCAGCCGCCCGAGGCCCTGAACCTGGACCAGCGCCCCCGCGTGGAGTTCAAGGTGCGCTTCACTGGCGGCGGCGAGCTCAAGGGCATGACCATCGGCCACCACGAGAACGCCCTGGGCTTGTTCCTCTTCGTGCCGGTCAGCGAGTTCGATGACGCCGTCCGCTGCGTCTTCATTCCCCGCGAGTGCGTGGCCAGCCATGACATCGGCGAGCGCCTGGGCGACGTCCTGGTGAAGGACCAGCTGGCCCGCATCGAGGACGTCGAGGCCGCGGCCCAGGAGCAGCAGAAGCTGCGCAGCCAGCGCGTGGGCGACATCCTCCTGGCCCGCCAGATCGTCACGCCCGAGCAGCTGCTGCAG
Source organism: Pelomonas sp. BJYL3 (assembly GCF_027257975.1). Classification (GTDB taxonomy): domain Bacteria; phylum Pseudomonadota; class Gammaproteobacteria; order Burkholderiales; family Burkholderiaceae_C; genus Roseateles_B; species Roseateles_B flavus. The sequence goes on along the minus strand of NZ_JANZKX010000005.1, from coordinate 371,365 downwards.
GCCATCGAGCAGCAGGCCAGGATGCCCATGGTGCGCATCGGCGAAGCCCTGCTGGCCATGGAGCTGATCAGCTACGACCAGCTGGAAGACGCCCTGGCCCAGCAGCGCAGCGACCGCTCCGTCCCGCTGGGCGAGCTGCTGGTGCGCAAGGGCATCGTGACCCGCCAGCAGCTGCAGTCCGCGCTGGCGCGCAAGATGGGCTATCCGCTCGTGGACCTGGAGCGTTTCCCGGTCGAGCCCGACGCGGTGCGCAAGCTGCCCTTCTCGGTGGCCCGGCGCCTGGAGGTGCTGCCCCTGGTCCTGCGCGACGGGCGGCTGATCGTCGCCATGGAGGACCCCACCCGGCGCGACGCCCTGGATGAGATCGAGTTCGTCACCCAGCTCAAGGTGGCGCCGGCCCTGACCAAGGTCGGCAGCCTGCAGTTCGCCCTGCCCGCCACCTACGACCGCTTCGGCAGCGAGAGCATCGCGCCCCGCGAGATCCCCCTGCCGGGACTGCAGCCCGACTTCGAGTTCGACAACACCGACAAGCTGATCGAGAGCCTGGAGCGCGAGGTCCAGGAGCGCGGCAGCCGTGATGACGAGCCGCAGATCGAGCAGTCCGACAACTCCCTGGTGCGCCTGATCAACACCATGATCATCGAGGCAAGCCAGCAAGGCGTCTCCGACATCCACATCGAGACCCACCCCGGCCGCGAAAAGCTCAAGATCCGTTTCCGCCGGGACGGCCACATGCAGCCCTACCTGGAGCTGCCCCACACCTACCGCAACGCCATGATCGCCCGCATCAAGATCATGTGCGACCTGGACATCTCCGAACGCCGCAAGCCCCAGGACGGCAAGATCAACTTCGCCCGCTTCTCGCCCCAGCACCGCCTGGAGCTGCGCGTGGCCACCATCCCGACCAACAACGGCCTGGAGGACGTGGTGATGCGCCTGCTGTCCTCCGCCCGGCCCATCCCCATGGAGAAGCTGGGCCTCTCGCCCGACAACATGGCCCGGCTGACGGCGGCCATCGAGCGCCCCTACGGCATGGTGCTGTGCGTGGGGCCCACGGGCTCGGGCAAGACCACCACCCTGCACTCGGTGCTCTCGCGGATCAACACGCCCGAGCGCAAGATCTGGACGGCCGAGGACCCGGTGGAAATCACCCAGCAGGGCCTGCGCCAGGTCCAGGTGAACCCCAAGATCGACTGGACCTTCGCCAAGGCCCTGCGCGCCTTCCTGCGGGCCGACCCGGACGTGATCATGGTGGGCGAGATCCGCGACGAGGAGACGGCCCAGATCGCCGTCGAGGCCTCGCTGACGGGCCATCTGGTGCTCTCCACCCTGCACACCAACAGCGCACCGGAGACCATCACCCGGTTGCTGGACATGGGCATGGACCCCTTCAACTTCGCCGACTCCCTGCTGGCCGTGCTGGCCCAGCGCCTGGTGCGGCGGCTGTGCCCCCACTGTCTCAAGAGCTCGCCGCTGCCGGCGGCCGACCTGGAGGAGCTGGTGGAGGACTATCTGCACGCCTTCGCCCCAGACATTCGGCCCGGCCGTGACGATCTGCTCGCCCAGTGGCGCCAGCTTCATGGCAGCGGCGGCCAGCTGATGCACTATCACAGCGCGGGCTGCCCCCAGTGCGAGAACACGGGCTTCAGGGGCCGGGCCGGACTGCACGAGCTGTTGAGCGTCTCGCGCGAGATCCGCCGCCTGATCCAGACCGGCAGCCGCGCCGAGGAGATCCAGACCCAGGCCATGAAGGAAGGCATGCGCACCCTGCGCCAGGACGGCATCGTCAAGGTACTGCAGGGCGTCACCAGCCTGGCCGAGGTCCGCGCCACCAGCAATGCATGAATTCGATGGACAGCCCCAGCACCGCACCTGCCTCCGCCAACGCTTCCGACGCTGAACGCAACAGCGGCCGCCCCCAGAAACTGCGCCTGGGCGATGTGCTGGTCCAGCAGGAGCTGATCACCGAGGGGCAGCTGACGCAGGCGCTGGAGATGCAGCGCAGCAGCGGCAAGAAGCTGGGCCGGCTGCTGATCGACGCCGGCCTGATCAGCGAAGAGGCCCTGGCCCATGTGCTGGCCCGCCAGCTGCGCATCCCCTTCGTCAACCTCAAGACCTTCCCGCTCAAGACCGAGCTGGTGCGCCTGCTGCCCGAGACACCCGCCCGCCGCTTCCGCGCCCTGGTGCTGGAGGAGCGCAACGACACCCTGCTGGTGGCCCTGGCCGACCCGTTGGACCTCTTTGCCTACGACGAGCTCTCGCGCCTGCTCAAGCGCCGCATCGCCATGGCCGTGGTGGCCGAGAGCCAGCTGCCCGCGGCCTTCGACCGCCACTACCGGCGCAGCGAGGAGATCTCCGGCCTGGCCAAGGCCCTGGAGAAGGACATCGGCGATGCGGTGGACTTCGGCGCCCTGCAGGCCAGCGTGGGCCAGGAGGGCGCGCCGGTGGTGCGACTGCTGCAGTCCGTCTTCGAGGACGCCAGCCAGGCCGGCGCCTCGGACGTCCACATCGAGCCCCAGGAAACCGAGCTGCTGATCCGCACCCGCATCGACGGCCAGCTGCAGATCCAGACCCAGGCCGACAAGCGCATCGCGCCCGCCCTGGCCCAGCGCCTGAAGCTGATGGCCGCGCTGGACATCTCCGAGAAGCGCCTGCCCCAGGACGGCCGCTTCACCCTGCGCCTGCGGGACAAGACCGTGGACGTGCGCCTCTCCACCCTGCCTGGCCAGTACGGCGAGTCCGTGGTGATGCGCCTGCTGGGGCAAGGCAATGCGGTGCGCCGCCTGCACCAGCTGGACATGCCCGAAGACATGCTGGCCCGCTTCCGCGAGATCCTCTCGCAGCAGGCCGGCATGGTGCTGGTCACCGGCCCCACGGGCTCCGGCAAGACGACCACGCTCTATGCCGCGCTGGCCGAGCTGGACGCCGAGAAGAGCAAGATCATCACCGTGGAAGACCCGGTCGAGTACCGCCTGCCGGGGCTGACCCAGGTCCAGGTGAACGACAAGATCGAGCTGGACTTCGCCCGTGTGCTGCGTGCCTGCCTGCGCCAGGACCCGGACGTGATCCTGGTTGGCGAAATGCGGGACGCGCAGACGGTGGAGATCGGCCTGCGCGCCGCCATCACCGGCCACATGGTGCTGTCCACCCTGCACACCCGGGACAGCCTCAGCACCCCCTTCCGCCTGCTGGACATGGGCGCCCCGCCCTTCATGGTGGCCAGCTCTCTGCAGGCGGTGTTTGCCCAGCGCCTGCTGCGGGCCGTGTGCACGCAGTGCGCCGAGCCGCATGCACCCAATGCCCAGGAACGCGCCTGGCTGGAGGCCGTGGCAGGCGACGAAGCCGGCAGCGTCAAGAGCCTGCGCGGCCATGGCTGCTCCCACTGCAATGGCACGGGCTACCAGGGCCGCAAGGGCATCTACGAGATGCTGGAGATGAACGCCGAGATGGCCCTGGCCGTGCAGCGCGGTGACGCCGGTGCCTTCATGGGTGCCGCCCGCGAGGCCCTGCGCGGCAAGACCCTGGCGGACCGCAGCCTGGCCCTGGTCAAGGCCGGCAAGACCACCCTGGCCGAGGCCATGCGCATCGGCTTTGATCAGGGCGACTGAGCATGAGGAGCTTTGCCTGGCAGGGTCGCAACAACCGGGGTGAACTCGTCCAGGGCCACACCGATGCCGACAGCAGCGACGCCGTGGCCGCCCAGCTGATGGCCGGCGGGGTGATCCCCGTCCGCATCGAGGCCAGCGCGCAGAAGAGCCTGTCCGACAACAGCCCCTCCTGGTGGGAGCAGCTGCGCCGCGCGCCGGTCAGCATGGACGACTGCCTGATCCTCACCCGCCAGCTCTACACCCTGCAGAAGGCCGGCGTGCCCATCCTGCGCTCCCTGGCCGGCCTGCAGGCCTCCACCGCCCAGGCCAGCCTGATCCATCTGCTGCAGGACCTGCGCGCCAGCCTGGACCAGGGCCGCGAGCTGTCCGCGGCCATGGCGCGGCACCCGGGCATCTTCAATTCCTTCTACATCGCGATGATGCAGATCGGCGAGATGACCGGCCGCATGCCGGACGTCCTGCTGCGTCTGGCCCAGCACCTGGAGTTCGAGCTGGACACCCGGGCCCGCATCAAGCAGGCGCTGCGCTACCCGGTCATGGTGCTGGCGGCCATCGCCATCGCCATCGTGGTGCTCAACATCTTCGTGCTGCCCACCTTTGCCACAGTCTTCGCCGGCTTCAAGGCCCAGCTGCCGCTGATGACGCGGCTGCTGCTGGGCTTCTCCGCCTGGATGGTCCGCTGGTGGCCGCTGCTGCTGGCCGGCGCGGTGGGCCTGATGCTGATGGTGCGGGCCTGGCTGGCCACCGAGGAAGGCCGCTACCGCTGGGACCGCGTCAAGCTGCGCCTGCCTATCGCCGGCCCCATCGTGCTCAAGGCCACGCTGGCCCGTTTCGCCCGCAGCTTCTCGCTGGCGACCAAGAGCGGCGTGCCCGTCAGCCAGGCCATGAACGTGGTGGCCCAGACGGTGGACAACGCCTTCATCGCCAGCCGCGTGGAGCAGATGCGCGACGGCGTGGAGCGCGGCGAAAGCATCTCGCGCTGCGCCACGGCCGCGGGCGTCTTCACCCCCATCGTGCTGCAGATGATCGCCGTGGGCGAGGAGACCGGCGAGCTCGACCAGCTGCTGCTGGAGATCGCCGAGATGTACGAGCGCGAGACCGACTACGCCATCAAGGGCCTCTCCTCCGCCATCGAGCCCCTGCTGCTGCTGGTCATCGGCGTGATGGTCTTCGTGCTGGCCCTGGGCGTGTTCATGCCCTTGTGGAGCCTGGGTCAGGCGGCCATGGGGCGGAGCTGAGCCCCCGGCGGCAGGCGCTGCCGCATATCAGGCACCGGGACCGCGCGCGGCGAGATGCCGACATGAAGATGATGCAGGGGCGGATATCTCCGCACGAATCTGCCGCAGCTCACCAGCACCTCACCGGGATTCTTCGGATCATCGAGCGAATTGATTCGGCGCCCGGCCTGAGCGTACCGAATAATATCTGCATTCGCCGCAGCCCAGTATTGCACCACTACGGGAATAAATACTTGATTAACCCGCAAGAACAGGAAACGGGGCTATATCGAAGATAGCCCGCCAATCCCGATCGAGCGCCTTCCAAACCCATCATGCGGCCCGTTTGATTTCCCGCAGCTGGAGGTGGTAGAAGAGCTTTTCTGCGACCGTGATCATCATGAACGGCAGGGCTCCCGCGAGGTTTTCATTGCCCTTGAAGGTCCAGGCGATGGGCAGGCAGGCCGCATAGACCAGCAGCAGCAGCCAGGAATAGCGCTTGTGCTTGATCCCGGCGGCCGTGCTGGGATGAAAGAGGCCGGCGTCCTGGCTCAGCAGCCAGACGAAGCCGATCAGGAGGATGGTCACGAACATCCCCACCTCGCCCAGATAGAGGAAGAAGGCGCTGAGCCCGTCAAAGGGCGAGAGCAGCAGCGAGGCCGCGAAGATGAAGAAGACGTTCGTCGCGAAGAACAGCGGCGTGTAGGCCACCCGCAGCACCCTCAGCAGCACGAGCGCTGCCAGGGCGCAGCTGCCCGCCACCAGGATGCGCTGCGTCATGTCCAGACCCAGGGCGCGGATGGCGACAAATACCAGCAGCGGCACAATTTCAAGAAGAAAAAGAAATCGCGACAATTTGCGCATGATTCATCCATCCAATAGGTCATTGGGCCCAGTGCCCTCTTACAGAAAACCCCTGGACTTTGTTAAGCTGTGCCCGGCAGGCGGCAAGCCCGATTCAGCCCGGGATGCGCAGCATTATTCCGCGCGGACAATGGGGGATTTAAAAAACCACACTGTTCTTCCGGACGGCTTGTCAAGCCAGAGGATTCAAAGCCGAAATCCGCAAATGCCGGACATACCAGGCGCCGCCCCGGGCGGCTGCGGCGGCCAGCAGGCGCCCCTCCCGCCCTGGCGCCGTCCGGGATGAGCGCTGGCACCGCATGCCCTCCCCGCGCTCATTTTTTTTCGTTCCGCATTTGCGCCAAATCGCAGGAATGCGCTGGCCGGGCAACCCCTTGCAGGAGTTCGTGAAAGAAGTCCTTCACCCTGGAGCTCGAAAGCCGATACCGTGAGCACACATCCGGTCTTGGAGTGGAGGCGTGGGCCGTCACGCCGGATGTCAGGCCAGGCCTGAATCACGGAGCTTTCCGCATGCGCAAGAACAATCAAGCTGGTTTCACCCTCATCGAGCTGGTGATGGTGATCGTCATCCTGGGCGCCCTGGCGGCCATCGCCCTGCCCAAGTTCGTCGACTTCGGCAGCGATGCCAAGGCGGCGGCCGTGCAGGGTGTTGCCGGCGCACTGAGCTCGGCATCCGCCATCAACTACGCCGAGCGCAAGGCCAAGGGCACGGGCGCGGGTGTCAAGATCGTGGATTGCGACGACGTCAAGAAGGCCCTGCAGTCCGGCGACGTGCCCTCGGGCTACACCATCACCACGCCCGCCGCCGTGGCCGCCGACGCCACCAAGTCCGACTGCGTGGTGAACGGCCCCAGTGGCGCCAGCGCCGTCTTCACGGCGACCGGCATCCTCTGATGAGCTCAGCGGCCCGCCGCACCGCGGCGGGCTTCACGCTGGTCGAGCTGATCATCACCCTGGTGCTGGTCGCGGCACTGGCGGTCTTCGCTGCCCCCAAGTTCGCCGATCTCGATGGCTGGCGGCTGCGAGCCTTTGGAGACGACCTGCGCTCGCGCTGCCTGGAAGTCCAGCGCCTGGCCCTCAACCAGCGCCGGGCCATCGTGGCCACCTTCAGCAGCACGGGGGCCACTTTCGCCTACGGGGACGGCACGCCGCTGGTCGCGGTCACCTGCCCGACGCGCAACAGCCCCTGCCTGAGTCTGGCCAGCCCCGTGAGCGCGACCTTCTTCGCCACCAGCACCGGGCTCACCAGCACCGCCAGTGGCAGCTCCCTCGATCTCACGGTCAGCCATGGCAGCTACAGCAAGAGCTACCGCCTTGAAAACGAAACGGGCCTCTTTCACGCGCTTCCTTGAAGCGCCGCCACCGGCCCGCTTGCCCTAGCATGCCGGCCATGCCACTCCGCCCTGCGCTCACCACCGCCACACGGCCTCAGGCCGGCCTGACGCTGGTGGAGCTGCTGGTCTTCATCATGGTCCTGGGGCTGGCCCTGGCCGGCGTGCTGCAGGTCTTCGCCCAGGCGACGCGTGCCAGCGCCAACCCCCAGGCACAGCGGCAGGCCCTGGCCATCGCCGAATCCCTGCTGCAGGAAGTGCAGCTCCAGCCCTTCACCTTCTGCGACCCGGACGACGCGGCCGCCGCCACCGCCGCGTCCGCGGCAGGTTGCGCCACGACGGCCGAAGCCCTGGGCCCTGAGACCGGCGAAACGCGCTACACCGCCCCGCAGTTCGACAATGTCAACGACTACCACGGCTTCGCCATGAGCGGCATCGTCGACATCACCAACACGCCCGTCGCCGGTCTGAGCGACTACAGCGCGAGCGTGCAGGTCGCGCCCGTCGCGCTGAAGAGCGTCCCGGCGGGCGACGCCCTGCGCATCACCGTGCAGGTCAGCGGCCCCGGCAACACCTCGGTCACCCTCCAGGGCTACCGCACCCGCCATGCGCCCAATGCCGGCTGAGCGCCGCCCCCTCGCGCGCCAGCGTGGATTCACGCTGATCGAGGCCGTCATGGTCATCGTGGTGATGGGAGGCATCCTGGCGGGCGTGTCCATCTTCATCGCGCCGGCCGTGCGCGGCTACCTGGACAGCGCCGCCCGCGCGGACGTGGCCGCCCGCACCGACCTCGCCCTGCGGCGCATCGCGCGGGACCTTGCGGAATCCCTGCCGAACAGCGTGCGCATCAACGCCAGCGGCACCACCCTGGAGCTGGTGCCCACCACGGGCGCCGCGCGCTACCAGACCGAGGGCGCCGGCGCCCTGGTCTTCGGCACGCCAGCGGCCAGCTTCAAGCTCGTGGGGCCAGGTCTTGCCCTCGGGACCAGCCAGCAGCTGGTCTGGTACAACCTGGGCGTCAATGTGCCGGATGCCAATGCCTACGCGGACATCAGCAGCTCCAGCAACCGGCGCATCGCCAGCAATGCCGCCGGCACCCAGACCACCATCACCCTCGCCAGCAATCCCGGCCTGCCCGTGAGTCTGATGGCCCCGCCCTACCGGGTCTACGCGGTCAGCGATCCCGTCACCTACCGTTGCGACCTCACCGCGGGCACGCTCACGCGCTACAGCGGCTACGGCTTCCAGGCCGCCCAGCCGGACCCGCCCAACGGAGGCCGCAGCGCCCTGCTGGCCAAGGGCGTCACGAGCTGCAATTTCATTTACGAGAGCGCCGTGGTGGCCTACCGGGCCGGCACCGTCAACCTGCGCCTGGCGCTGAAGGCGGATACGGTGCTGGGCGGGGAGACCGTGCAGCTCTTCCGGGCCGTGCACGTGGAGAACCTGCCATGAGGCGCGCAGCACAGGCCGGCTTCACCATGGCCTCCCTGATCTTCATCCTGGTCGTTCTGGGCGCGCTGGGCGCCGCCATGGCCCTGTTCACCCAGCGCCAGCACATGGGCTCGGCCGCCGAGCTGTCCGCCGCACGGGCCTACCAGGCGGCCCATGCCGGGCTGGAATGGGCCAGCTACGAGCTGCTGCGCAATCCGCTCCCGCCGGCGGCAGCGCCGGCCTGCTTCAGCACCACGCAGCTGACCTTCGCGCCAGCCACGGACGCCGCCCTCTCCGAATTCACGGTCACGGTCTTCTGCGCTCGCACGCCGGCCACCGGCACGGCCACCGACGGCGCGACCAGCCTCGTGTTCTACGACATCACGTCGATCGCCTGCAACCAGCCGGTGGGCGGTGCCTGCCCGGCGGGCGCAGCGCCCTCGGCGACCTATGTGGAACGCAGCCTCAGCAAGCGGGTGGCACGATGAACACTTCCTGGACCCTCTCCCGCGCACGGCACCTGACCCTGCTGGGCCTGCTGTGCCTGTGGCTGGCGCTTTTCTGCGCCACGCCGGCACGGGCCCAGTGCGGGCCGATCCCCACCGCCAATGCCCTCACCGCCGGCAGCGGCGGCTCCCTGAGCCTGCCGGGGGACTTCATCGTCAACGGTCTGAGCACCAGCGGCACCGGCCCCAATCTGCCGACCACCGGCATCCGCAACAACAACGCCAGCACCTTCCCCTCGCTCGTGCCCGCCAGCTTCCCCAGCTTCAGCAGCAGCACCAGTGCCAGCAGTGGGCCGCTGGCGGCAGGCACCTACAGCACCGTCAGCGCGGTGGACGGCTTCTCGACCAGCGGCGGCACCTACTACATCGTCAACTTCAACGTGGCCTCGAGCAGCACCATCACCCTGGGCGCCGGGACCTACTATCTCTACAACTGGAGCGTCGGCAACAACGTCACCGTGATCCTGTCCGGCGCGGTCAAGATCTACATGGGGAACTACCTGTCGGTGGGCAACAGCTTTCTGTTCAACACCGCGGGACCCACCGCCAATGGCCTGATCGAGCTCGGCCCCAGCGCCAGTGCCGGCTTCGGCAACTACAACACCTTCCGTGGCGTGATCTACGGCACCGGCACCAACAGCGTCATCATGGGGAACAACGCCGTGCTGACCGGGCTGATCGCCATCAAGGGATCGCTGAGCTTCTCGGGGGGCTCCAGCATCACCCTGAGCGCCGCCGATCAGGCCGCCATCGGCGGGCTCAGCACCTGTGACGCCACCAGCGTGGGCCTGGTCGCCGACTATCACTTCGACGAATGCAGCTACAACGGCAGCTCGGGCGAAGCCCGCGACAGCCGCGGCAGCTACCACGCCACGTCCTCCGGCGCCAAGCCCAGTACCGCGGCGGGCGGCGTGGTGGGGCGCTACTTCAACAGCAACGCGCTCAACAGCTATCTCACCACCACCAGCAAGGTGCCGCTGGCGGGTTCCTACACCATCGCGACCTGGTACCTCACGCCCTTCGCGATCGACAACACCAACAACATCCACTCGCTGGCCGCGCTGGATCCCGTCAGCGGCAGCTGCATCGGCGACTTCATGTACACCCGCGACAACGACGCCTACCGCTGGCGGGTCTACACCAATGCCAACGGGCCCGTCATCGGCTCGCAGGTGCTGAACCTCGCCAGCGGCTGGCATCACATCGCCCTGGTCGGCAGCGGCAGCAGCACCCAGCTCTACCTGGACGGCAGCTACCGCGAGACCCTGGGCCTGCGCGTCAACAGCGCCAGCAGCAGCTACGGCCTGCGCTACATCGGCAGCTCCTGCGACAGCCTGAACCTGCAGGCCTTCCGCGCGCCGCTGGACGAGTTCATGGTCTTCAACACGGCCCTCGGGGCCAGTGACATCAGCGCCATCTACAACTACCAGCGCGCCGGCAAGAACTGGGATGGCACGACGCGCAACCTCAACAGCTGCGTGCCCGCCATCGCGAGCTTTCTGATCAGCGTCACGAGCACGGCCTCCACCTGCTCGCCGCAAGCCGTCACCGTGACGGCCAAGGACAGCGGCGGCAACACCATCACCGGCTACACCGGCACCGTCACGCTGCGCACCTCCAGCGGCATGGGCACCTGGGCTCTGGGCAGCCCAGCACCGGGTGGCGGCTTCTCGGCAGGCAGCAATGACGGGCAGGCCACCTACACCTTCGTCAGCGGCGATGCCGGCGTGGCCCGCTTCACGCTGAGCCATTCGGCCGCCCGGGACCTCACCGTGCTGGTGACGGACACCAGCACCGGCGCCAACACCAACTCGGCCACGGTGCAGTTCCGCGACAACGCCTTCGTCTGGACCGAGGACCTCAACGACAAGATCTCCGGCAGCTGGATCGGCGTGGCCGGCCGCCCGCACGACATGAAGCTCACGCTGGTGAAGAAGGACGCGATCACCGGTGCCTGCGGCCCCGCCACCGACTACACCGGCAGCCGCAACCTCAAACTCTGGCGCACGGACAGCGGCGGCGCCTGGACGGCACCCAGCGTGGTCTCGCCAGCCTTGAGCATCCCCACGGCCAAGCCTGCCGCCAGCAACCTCACGCTGAACTTCAGCACGGGCGCCGCCACCTTCAATCTCGGCACCAGCGACGTCGGCCAGTACACCTTCAGCGTCGCGGACGAGACTGGCTCCTACGCCACCAATGCCATCAGCGGCAGCAGCAGCCTGATGACGGTGCGACCCTTCGCCATCGTCATCAGCGGGATCAAGATGGGCAGCACCAACAACCCCAACGGCAGCCTCCCCAGCGATGCCATCCTGGGAGCGGCCGGCGCCAACTTCAGTGCCACGGTAGCGGCCTACCGCTGGAGCAACACCGCCGACCTCGGCGATGCGGGCGACGCCACCGGCGTCAGCACCAACGACGGGGTGCCGGATGCCAATGTCGGCTTTGCCGCGATCACCGCTGGAGGCATCGCACCCGGATTCGCATACACGGCGGTCCTGCGCCCTGCCAGCGGCATCCCGGCCCTGGGCACCCTCAACAATGGCTCGGTGGCCGTCACCGGCGGCAGCGCCACGGCCAGCAACCTTCAGTACACCGAGGTGGGTGGCTTCCAGTTCGACACCAGCAACGTGCTGACCGGCTACCTCGGCCTCAACATGCGCGGCTATTTCTTCAATGCCAGCGGCGTCCAGAACACGATGGTGGGCCGCTTCATCCCCGCCAGCTTTGCCGTCTCCAACGGCTCGGTGACCCACCGCAGCACGGCCTCCTGCACCCCGGCCGCCGGTTTCAGCTACCTGGGCGAGAACTTCCAGCTCGGCTTCGACCTCGAGGCGCGCAATGCGCTGGGCAGCCGGACCTTCAACTACACCGGCAGCTATGCCAAGCTGAACCTCACCGTGCCCGCCAACCTCGGGCCCGCGGGCGTGGCCGGCAGCACCACCTTCAAGACCGGTGGCGGACGCCTCAGCGCGGTGAGCAGCACCGGCAGCTGGAGCAACGGCGCCGCCAGCGCGACCCTGGTCCTCAACGCCGCCCGCGCCATCGGAGCCGGCGGCGCCAGCAGCCCCGATGGCCCCTTCAGCGCCAGCTTCGGCATCCTGCCCTCGGACGGCGAGGCCAGCGGCGTGAGCGCGCCCAATCTCGACACCGATGTCCCGGCCAACGGCGCTGAGCGCGGCTTGGTCGCGACAGTTGCCCTGCGCTATGGTCGCCTGCGCCTGCAAAATGCAATAGGCTCCCAGCATCGCCCCCTCAGCGTGCCACTGCAGGCCCAGTACTGGGATGGCAGCGTCTACCAGATCAACACCCAGGACAGCTGCACCCGGATCAGCAGCAGCCAGATCAGCTTCGGGAACTACCGCAAGACCATGACCAGCTCGGACGCCACCGTGCTCGCCAGCCCCATCACCGTCAACCAGGGTAAGGCCTTGATCACGCTGGCCAAGCCGGCCGCCGGCCGCAGCGGCAGCTACGACCTGGCCCTCGCCCTGGGCAGCACCGCCACGGATGCCAGCTGCCTCAGCTGGTCCCCTGCGCCCGCGCCCGCTGCCAGCAGCGGCGCCAACCTGAGCCACCTGCGCTGGCCCTGGTGTGGCACGGCCGCGGACAAGGACCCCAGCGCCCGGGCCAGCTTCGGGCTCTACACGGGCACCGACTCCATCATCTACCAGCGGGAGAACTGAGTTGATCCGCACACAGCGCCTCCAGCCCGGAGGCCGCCCATGAAGACACTGCTGCAGAAGCTGGGCAGCCCCTGGCGCAAGGCCCTGGGCCAGGGCGGCGTGCTGGCCTTTCGGGCCACGTCCGAGGGCTTCAGCTGGGTCGAGCTGGCGCCCGGCAAGACCTGGCCCCGCGAGGTCCTGAGCGTGGGCGAGCTCGCCCGGGGCGACGAAGACACACCGCAGTGGCTGAACAAGCTCGGCAGCCTGGGCCTGAGTGGCAGCCAGGTCATCGCCCTGCTGGAGCTGGACGACTACGCCGTCTACAAGCTCCCCGCCCCCAATGTGCCGCCCGACGAGCTCAAGGCCGCAGCGCGCTGGCAGCTCAAGGAGCTGGTCGAGGGCAAACTGGAGCAGCTGACCATCGACGTGCTGCAGGCCGGCGACGACTCCCGCAGCCAGAAGGAGATGCTGGTCTTCGCGGCCCGCAATGCGGCCATCGAGCGCGTCTGCCAGGCCGGGGCGGCGAGTGCGAAGGAGACGCGGGTCGTCGATGTCTGGGAGACCGCCCAGCGCAATCTGCAGACGGCGCAGGCGGCCATGGACGGCCTGGCCGACAAGGCCACCGCCGCCCTCATGCTGCTGCCCGGCCAGTGCCTGCTGACCATCTGCGCCGGTGAGGAGCTCTACTACACCCGGCGTCTCGACGCCGACGACCGCCTCTTCGAGCGCGCCACCAGCACGGCCAAGGAGGCCGTCCGGGAGGAGGTGCCCCTGGGCTTCGAGTACATGCCCGGTGACGAGCTCAGCTTCGGCAGCATGGAGTCCGAGGAATCCAGCCTCATCATCGAGCTGCAGCGCTCCATCGACGTCTGGGAGCGGTCCTGGCCCGGCAGGCCGCTGAGCCGGCTCTATGTGCTCAGCGCCGACCATGCGGAAGCGGTGGCCCGGCTGCTGCAGAAGGAGCTGGGGCTGCGCACCCTGGCCCTGCTGCCGCAGCAGCTCTTCACCGGCGACGCCCTGGCCCAGGGTCAGGTCTTGCCCGCCGCCTGCCTGCCCCTGCTGGGTGCCGCCCTGCGCGACGAAACGGCCCGCCCCTAGATCGCCATGGCACAACAGATCAACCTCCTCACCCCCATCCTGCTCAAGCCGCGGCGGCATTTCACCGCGACGGCGATGGCGCAGGGCCTGGGCCTCGTGCTGGTCGGCAGCCTGCTGCTGGCCGGCTGGATCCATGGGCGCGCCGAGCAGCGGCGCGCCGAATTCCTGGTACGGCAGCAGGCCCTGCAGGCCGAGCAGCAGGCCCTGAGCCGCAGCCTGGCCGGCCTGCCGGCGACCACCGACCTCAAGGCCCTGGAATCCCAGATCAAGGTGCTGAAGGAGCAGCAGGAGGGGCAGGCTGAACTGCTGCAGTCGCTGCGAAGCGGGCACCAGAGGGCCGGTGAACGGCACAGCGACCTGCTGGCCCTCGTTGCCAGCACCGTGCCTGCCTCGGTCTGGCTGCAGGGCCTGCGCTGGCAATCCGGCCAGCTGGAGCTCAGCGGTGGCACGCTGGACCCCGCCGCCCTGCGCGCCTGGCTGACCCAGCTGCAGGGGCAGGCGCTGCTGCACCGGGTCGTGATGGCCGAGCTCAGGCTGGAGATGGTCTCGGCTGCCCAGGCCGGCAATGGCGGCGCCACGGCCATCGCCGGCCGCCTGCAGCTGCCACCCGGCGCAGGCGGCGCCGGTCAGCCCATCTGGGCCTTCCAGCTTCGCGGGGCCGACCCGGGCGTGAAGGTGGCGGCCAGCACCGGAGCCCAGCCATGAACGCGCCCCCCTTCCTCCAGGACGCCCTGAAGCGCTGGAGCCGCACCGCGGCCCGCATCGATGCCTTGAGCCTGCGCGAGCGGGTCTTCCTCTTCCTGTGCCTGGCCGTGGTGCTGGTGCTGGCCGTGGACACCCTCGTGCTGGACCCCATGATGCGCGAGCAGCGCGAACAGCAGGGGCTGCTGCAGCGCCAGGGGCAGGACCTGCAGCGCCTGCGCGACCAGATCAACCAGCTCAATGCGCTGAGCCAGGGCGACTCCGAGCTGGCACGCCGGCGCCGTGAGCTGAACCAGCTGAACGACAGCCTGCAGGCCCAGTCCCAGCAGCTGGACCAGCTGCGCCAGGGCAGCGGCACCCTGCCCCAGCTCCCCCAGCTGCTCACCAGCCTGCTGCAGAAGCAGGAACGCCTGCAGCTCACCCGCCTGGACAGCGGCGCCCGGCCCGCCGCCGAGATGGCCGGCCGCCTCGTCGCGCCGCAGGGCCTGCAGTGGCAGGCCGTGGACCTGGAGATGCGGGGCGACTACCTCGAGCTCATGCGCTATCTGGCCCGGCTCGAGCAGGCCCTGCCCGAGCTGCGCTGGGGCCCCTTGCAGATCCAGGGCGACGCGCTGGAGGGGGCGCACCGCATGAGCGTGCAGATGTATGTGCTGAGGCCGCAGTCATGACCCCACGTCTTTCACCGGATCTGCGACAGCCGCTGCGTCTCGGCGCCCTGCTGGCATTGGGACTGGCACTGGCACTGAGCCAGACCGGCCCGGCGGGAGCCCAGGCCCCGCTGCGCGACCCCATGCAGCCTCCCGCCGTGCTGCGCGCGCCGGCCGCATCCGGCGCAGGCCCGCTGGCCGTGCTGGCCCTGCCCGAGAACGCCCAGGTGCTGATCACCGAGGGCAAGGCCTTTGCGCTGATCGGCAGCCGCCGTTACGCGCAGGGCGAACGCATCGGCAGCGGCCCCGAGGCCCTGCTCGTTGAGCGCGTCAACGAGCATGGGGTCTGGCTGCGCAGCCGCGAGGGGCTGCATGCCCTGCCCATGGTCAGCGGTGTCAGCAGGAAGCCCAGCCCAGAATCCGGTTCGCCCGACAAGTCTCAAGAGAAAAGGGATCGCCCATGAAACGCCCCGCCCAGTCCGCCCTCCGGCCCGCCCCGCGCCCGGGTCCGCAGCGCCTTGGCCATGCCGCCCTGCTGCTGGGCCTGGGCCTGCTGAGTGCCTGCGCCGAGAAGCCCCTGCAGCTGGCCCAGCCGGTGGCCGCCCTGCGCGCCGAGCTGGACGCCGCCCGTGCACGGGCCGCGCAGGCCGAGGCCCAGTCTGCCGCGGCCAGCGCGCCGGCCCCGGCGACGGCTGCACCGGCCGCCGTGCCGGCGGAGCCGCGCTTCGATCTCGTCGTCAACGGCGCCCAGGCCCGTGACGTCTACCTGTCCCTGGTGGCCGACACCCGCTACAGCATGATCGTCCACCCCGGCGTCAGCGGCCAGCTGTCCCTGACGCTCAAGGGCATCACCCTGCGCGAGGCCCTGGAGTCGCTGCGCGATGTCTACGGCTACGACTTCCGCATCGAGGGCCGCCGGGTCACGGTCTACCCGGCCACGATGCAGACCCGCGTCTTCAGCCTCAACTACCTGCCCGGCCAGCGCGTGGGCCGCAGCGACCTGCGGGTCAGTGCCGGCGCGGCCATGGTCGCCAGCCAGACGGGCAACACCTCGAGCAACGGTACCGGCACCGGCTCGACGGGCGCCAGCCAGGCGCAGCAGCAGCCCGAGAGCAGCCACGTGAGCACGGCCACCAAGTCCGACTTCTGGGCCGAGACCCAGGAGGCCCTGCGCCATCTCGTCGGGACCGGTGAGGGCCGCAGCGTGATCGTCAGCCCGCAGGCCAGCACCGTGGCCGTGCGGGCCATGCCGGAGGAGCTGCGCACCGTCGAGGCCTTTCTGCGCGCCACGCGGGCGGCCGTGGAGCGCCAGGTCATGCTGGAGGCCAAGATCGTCGAGGTCGAGCTGCGCGAGGGCTACCAGAGCGGCATCGACTGGTCCATCCTCGGCAAGCGCGGCGCCCTGGGCCAGACCAGCGTCAACCCCTCCATCCCGAGCGGCGTCAACACCATCGTCAACCCGCTGGTCAGCAACCTGAACAACCTGCCGGTGCTGTCCACGGCGAACCAGAGCCCGGCCTGGTCCGACCTCATCCCCCTGCCCTCCGCCGGCAATGGCACCCTGGGGCTGGCACTGAGCAAGGGCGGCTTCCAGGGCCTGATCAGCTTCCTGGAAAGCCACGGTGACACGCAGATCCTGTCCAGCCCCCGCGTGGCCACGCTCAACAACCAGAAGGCCGTGCTCAAGGTCGGGTCGGACGACTACTTCGTCACCGGCATCTCCGGCGGCAATGCCAACACCGGCACCGGCAACACCACCAACAACGGCGGCGTGGTCATGCCCACGCTGACGCTGACGCCCTTCTTCTCCGGCATCGCCCTGGACGTCACCCCCCAGATCGACGACGGCGACATGATCACCCTGCACGTGCACCCCTCCGTCACCAGCGTGACCGAGCGGACCAAGCAGGTGGACCTGGGCGCGGCCGGCAACTACCGCCTGCCGCTGGCCTCCAGCACCGTCAACGAGACCGACACCGTGGTGCGCGTGCCCGATGGCGCCATCGTCGCCATCGGCGGCCTGATGCAGCAGGAGAGCAGCCGGCGCGGCTCGGGCCTGCCCGGCGCGGACGCGACCCCGCTCACCGCCACGCTCTTCGGCAACCGCGCCAACAGCGGCCGCAAGCGCGAGCTGGTGGTGCTGATCAAGTCCAGCATCATCCGCAGCGTCCAGGACTGGGAGCAGGAAACCGCCCGCAGCGCCCAACTGTTGGAAGAAGCGGACGCCAAGAGCCGTCGCGTCATCCGCGTCGGCACGCCCTGAGCCAGCGGCCCCTGCCGATCGCCCAGCGCACAGGCGTGCGCGCGGGCTGTCCCTGCTTGGGGGGCCATGCGCCCCCCTGCTCACCAGAGTTTCCCGCTTGTCAGGTGGCAGGGCTTCCGTGATAGTCGGCCCGTGATGAAAGTCAGGGGGAACGACTTGTCCACAGCCTTTGTGTCCCAGACCCAGGCCGGTGCTGCAACAGCCAGCGCCTCCATGCTGGTCGCGCAGCAGCTGCACCAGCAGACCATCCAGCATTCCCATGAGCGCAGCCAGGCCTTTGGCCTGCAGCCGGCACAGGCCCCGGACCTGCACCGGCTGAGCGAGACCGCGCTGCAGGAGGCGCAGCATCGCAACGCGCGCCTGTGCACCCAGGCGCTGCCCGTCATGGAGATGCTTTACGAGCAGCTGGCCCATGCCCAGAGCATGGTCGTGCTCAGCGATGCCAGCGGCACGGTGCTGCATGCCCTGGGCGACCCCAGCTTCCTGGCCCGCGCCCAGCGCGTGGCTCTGAGCCCCGGCGCCCGTTGGGCCGAGGCGGACAAGGGCACCAATGCCATCGGCACCGCCCTGATGACCGAGGCCCCCACGCTGGTCCACGGCGCTGAGCACTACCTGCGCTCCATGCACTTCCTGACCTGCTCGGCCGCCCCCATCTTCGACCACAAGGGCGCGCTGCTGGGCGTGCTGGACGTCTCGGGCGACCGCCGCTCCTACCACCCGCACACCCTGGCCCTGGCCAGCCTGGCGGCGCGGCTGATCGAGTCCCAGTGGTTCGCCGACCGCTTCCGCCAGTCCCCGCAGCTGCAGATGCACGGCCAGGCCGAGGGCCTGGGCACGTTGCAGGAAGGCGTGCTCGCCCTTGCCGAGGACGGCCATGTGCTGGGCATCAACCGCCGCGGCCTGGACCTGCTGGGCAGTGGCACGGCCACCCTGCACCGGGAGTCGGTGCAGAGTCTGTTCGGCCTCAGCATGGAGCAGCTGATCACCGCAGCACAGCACGACCAGCCCCTGCCGGTGCAGATCCCCACCCGCCACGAGCAGCAGCCGCAAACCCTGCAGCTGAAGCTGCGCTGGCCCGCGCAGCGCCTGGTCAGCTGGGCCGGCGCCGGAGCCGGGCTGGCCACCGGCGTGGCCACGGGCATGGGCGAGGGCCTGGCCGGTGGCGCCCTGCCGGGCAGCTACCTGAACAGGCCCGCACCGGTCGCGGCCAGCGGCCTGCTGAGCCCCACGCCCCCGCGCAACAGCGGCATGGGCCTGCAACCGCCGCCCCTGCGAGAGACCGAGGCGCTGGCCATCCGCGACGCCATCCGGGCGGCGGGCGGCAACCTCTCGCTGGCCGCACGCCAGCTGGGCATCGGCCGCAGCACCCTCTACCGCAAGCTGCGGCAGGACGGTCTGCTGGTGCCCAAGGGCTGAGCGCCCACCGCGGTGCGCGGGCAGGCAAGACCTGACCCTGCGGGCGCAGCGCCCCCAGGTGTCTTTCAGACGTAAGTACGGCTTCAGTCCAGCGACAGCCCCGCGCTGCTTCAGCGCTGGGGCAGCCGGCCGGCAAGCGCCTGCGCCATGCGTTCGGCGGCACCCCGGTGCTCGGCCGCAAAGTCACGTGCCCGCGCCGCCTGCTGCGCCAGGGCACCCGGCTCGGCCAGCAGGCCGGTCGCCATCGTCACCGCCTCGGCCAGGCTCGGTACCCGGCGTGCCGCCCCGGCCTGTTCGGCCAGCGCCGCGGCCTCGCTGAAATTGAAGGTGTGCGGGCCCATCAGCAGCGGGCAGCCGCAGGCCGCCGCCTCGATCAGGTTCTGGCCGCCCAGGGGCTCGAAGCTGCCGCCCAGCAGGGCCAGATCGGCCAGGCCGTAGTAGAGCGGCATCTCGCGCAGGGTGTCACCCAGCCAGACCTCGGCTGACCAGGCCTCGGGCGGGGGCAGGTCTTGCCCCACCCAGCTGCTGCGCCGCGCCAGGCTGAAGCCGGCGTCGCGCACCAGCGTGGCCACCTCATCGAAACGCTGCGGATGCCGGGGCACGATCAAGAGCAGCGGACGCGCACCACCGGCCTCGGGGCGTTGCCGCCAGGCGCTCAGCAGTGCCGCCTCCTCGCCCTCGCGGCTGACGGCCATCAGCAGCACCGGGCGGCGCGGCTGGGGCTGCGCGGCGGCCCAGGCCTGTCCGCGCGCCAGCAGCGCCTCGTCAGGCTGGAGGTCGTACTTCAGATTGCCGCAGACCTGCACCTCGCCGACCCCCGCCTCGCGCAAGCGCCGGGCGTCATCGGCGGTCTGCGCCAGGGCCAGGGCCAGGCGCGCGGCGGCCGGATGCAGCAGGGCCCGCAGGCGCTGACCCTGGCGGGCACTCTTGGCGGACAGGCGCGCATTGGCCAGCACCACCGGCAGGCGGCGGCGCTCAGCCTCGGCCATCAGGCTGGGCCAGATCTCGGTTTCCATCAGCACCCCGGCGATGGGCTGATGGCGGTCCAGAAAGCGGCGCACGGCACCGGGGGTGTCCAGGGGCAGCCAGCGCTGGGCATCACCCTCGCGCAGCAGTTCGCGCCCGGTCTCGCGGCCGGTGGCCGTCGAATGGGTCAGGAGCAGGCGCAGGTCCGGCCGCCTGGCGCGCAGGGCGGCGATGAGGGGCGCGGCAGCCCGAGTCTCGCCCATGGACACCGCATGCAGCCACAGCGCGCCCGGCGCCGTGCGCTCACCGCAGCCGAGCCGCTCGGCCCAGTGCGCGCGGTACAGAGGCTCGGCCCCGCCCCGCCGCCACAGCTTCAGGAAGTACAGCGGCGTGGCCAGGCGCAAGGCCGTCGCATAGCCCCAGCGCGCCAGGCGCTCGGCCCAGGCACCGGGTGGGCGTACGGAAGAAGGCGGCGTGCCCAAGCCTTCAGTGGCCGGCCGCGAAGGTGGCGTCCGGCTTCACGCGCTTGAGCTGGGCCAGCACCGCATGCTCGATGCGCTCCAGGGCCTCGGGCGTGTGGCCCTCGAAGCGCAGCACCAGCACCGGCGTGGTGTTGGAGGCGCGGATGAGGCCGAAGCCGTCTTCGTACTCGATGCGCAGGCCGTCGATGGTGACGATCTCCTTGGCATCGGGGAACTCGGCCACCTCCTTGAGCGTGGCGACCACGCTGTGGTGCTCGCCCTCGGCGCAGGGCACGTTCAGCTCGGGCGTGGCGAAGCTGGTGGGCAAGGCGTTCAGCACGGCGCTCGGGTCTTCGCTGCGGGACAGGATCTCCAGCATGCGGCCGGCCGTGTACATGGCGTCGTCAAAGCCGTACCAGCGCTCGTTGAAGAAGATGTGGCCCGAGAGCTCCCCGGCCATGGGCGCACCGGTCTCCTTCAGCTTGGCCTTGGCCAGGGAATGGCCCGTCATCCACATCAGCGGCTTGCCGCCGTGCTCGCGGATCCAGGGGGCCAGGCGTTGCGTGCACTTGACGTCGAAGATGATCTCGGCGCCGGGATTGCGCTTGAGGATGTCGGCGGCCAGCAGCATGATCTGGCGGTCCGGCATGATCATCTGGCCGTCCTTGGTGACGATGCCCAGACGGTCACCGTCACCGTCGAAGGCCAGGCCCAGCTCGGCGTCACAGGCGTGGACGATGCGCTTGAGGTCCTCGAGGTTCTCGGGGCGCGAGGGATCCGGGTGGTGGTTGGGGAAGTCGCCGTCGACCTTGGAGTAGATGTCGATCACCTCGCAGCCCAGGGCGCGCAGGATGGCGGGCGCGCTGGCACCGGGAATGCCATTGCCGCTGTCCACCACGATCTTCATCGGGCGGGCCAGCTTGCAGTCCTTGACGATGCGGTGGCTGTACTCGGCGCCGATGTCCATGGCGCCCACGCGACCCTGGCCCGTGGCGTAGTCCTCGGCCTCGATGCGGCGGCGGATGTCCTGGATCTGCTCGCCATACACGGCGGCGCCCTTGAGCACCATCTTGAAGCCGTTGTAGTCCTTGGGATTGTGGCTGCCCGTGACCTGGATGCCCGAGTTGCAGCCGTGCTTGCCGCGCGTGGCGGCCACGTAGTAGAGCATGGGCGTGGTCACGGCGCCGATGTCCACGACGTCGATGCCCGTGGACTGCAGGCCGCGGACCAGGGCCGCCACGAGGCCGGGACCCGAGAGCCGGCCATCGCGGCCCACGGCCACGGCCTTCTCGCCCAGCTTCAGGGCTTCGGTGCCGAAGGCCCGGCCCAGGTGCTCGGCCAGGGTCTCGTCCAGGGTCTGGCCCACGACGCCACGGATGTCATAAGCCTTGAAGATGGAAGCGTGAACTTGCATGCGTTGTGCCTCGGCAGCCGGGGGCTGCATCGTCCTTGTAGGTTTGTTTCAGCGCGATTGTAGGCACGCCTGAAACCGGGCTCCGTGACCGTGATGTAACCCGGGCGCGCGGCCTGCAGCACGCCCTCGTCGATTCGCGCCGGTGCCGGCCGGCCCGTCGCAATCTGCGCCGGGGAACGGGGTGCCGCTGCCTACACTGACCGCATGAACGCTTCCCCCGTCTCTCCCTGGCATGCCGCCTTCACCGACAGCTGGCGCCTGCGCAAGCGGCATCCGTATCCCTGGTGGATGGCGATCGTGGCCTGCGTGGTGTCCGGCATGGGCGTGGGCGCGGGCTTCGTGCTGCTGGCGGCCCTGCTGTCCGGCAACGTCCTGGACACCCGCTGGTGGCTGCCCAGTCTGGAGCTGTCCGTGGAGCTGGGCGGCCTGATCGCGCTGATGTGTCTGGGCAGCTTCCGCGTGCTGGAGGCCTGGCTGCCGGAGGACCGGCTGAAGCGGCTCAACGAGGGGCTGGACCGCGCGAGCCTGCTGGTCTTCGTGGGCCTGCCCACCCTGTGCAGCGGCCTGGGCCTCTGGCTGGTGCAGGGGCTGCTGCGGTGGCGAATCACCGGAGTCTGGGAGCCCTTCAAGCCGCCGCACCGCAGCAGCCTGATCACCTTCCTCGTCTGCGGCGCGCTGTTCGCCGGCTTCAGCCTCTGGCGCATGCGCACCCAGCTGGGTGCCCGGCAGGTGCGGAGCCAGCTGACCGAGGCCCAGCTGCGGATGCTGCAGGCACAGATCGAGCCCCATTTCCTGTTCAACACCCTCGCCAACATCCAGGGCCTCATCGACTACGAACCGGCTCAGGCCAAGCGCATGCTCGACGCCTTCACCGACTACCTGCGCGCCAGCCTGCAGCAGATGCGCGCCCAGGAAGTCAGCCTGGGTCAGGAGCTGGACCTCGTGCGCAACTACCTGACGGTGATGCAATGCCGCATGGGCGGGCGCCTGCAGACGCGCATGGAAGTGCCCGCGGCGCTGCTGGAGGCCCGCCTCCCGCCCCTGCTGCTGCAGCCGCTGGTCGAGAATGCACTGCATCACGGGCTGGAGCCGCGGCTTGAAGGCGGACTGCTGCAGCTGCGGGCCCGGGCCCTCGCCCATGGCCTGCAGATCGACGTCGAGGACAGCGGCATCGGCCTGGCCCGCAGCCGCGAACGCCCGCGGCGCGGACAGGGCATGGCACTGCAGAACATTCGCGAACGACTCCTGGCGGTCTACGGCCCGGCCGCCACGCTGGAACTGGCCGATGCCCCAGGGGGCGTCGGCACCCTCGTCCGCCTGACCCTTCCCCAGCAGCGCTCCCATGCCTCCGACACCCATGACTGAGCATCCCGCCCCCGCAGCCACGGCCCTGCTGGCCGACGACGAGCCCCACCTCAACCGCGTGCTGCAGGACCGCCTGCGTGAGCTCTGGCCGGCCCTGCGCATCGTGGCCGTGGCAGCCAACGGCGCCGAGGCCGCCGAGCAGATCGCCCGCCTGCAGCCCGACATCGCCTTCCTGGACATTCAGATGCCCGGCCTCAGCGGCCTGGAGGTGGCTCAGGGCATCGAAGGGCTCACCCGCGTCGTCTTCGTCACCGCCTACGACCAGCATGCGCTGGAGGCCTTCGAGCAGGAGGCCGTGGACTACGTGCTCAAGCCGGTCCGCGCGGAGCGATTGCAGAAGACGGTCGAGCGACTGCAGCGCGCGCTCACCCCGGAAGCCCCCGAGCCCGCGGCGGCGCGCGACGACCAGCTGCACCGGTTGCTGCGCCAGCTCCTGCCCGGCGCCGCCGCCCTCGGCGGCAAGCCGCTGCTGCGCCACCTGCGCGCGAACCAGGGCCAGCTGACCCACCAGATCCCGGTGGAGGACATCCTCTACTGCCAGGCGGACGACAAGTACACCGTCGTGCGCACCGCGGCGTCCGAGTTCCTGATCCGCACGCCCATCAGCGAGCTGCTGACCCAGCTGGACCCGCAGCGCTTCTGGCAGGTGCACCGCGCCACTCTGGTCAATGTCGACCACCTGCAGTGCACGCGGCGCGACGGCAACGGCAAGCTCTTCCTGCGCCTGCAGGGCCTGGACGGCGAACTGGCGGTGAGCCGCGCCTACGTGCATCTCTTCAAGGCCATGTGAGCAAGGCACCGGCCGCTTGCCATCCGGCGCCTGCGCTTGCCGTTCGTCGCAGGGCCGGCGCTTGAGGGACACTCGCGGCCTACGCTGCTCCCGTGTCTCCTTCATCGCCCCGACATGAGCACCCCGCCCCGCTTCGCCGACGAACTCCAGCTGGCCTTCAGGCGCTACTTCCGCCTGGCCAAGGTCCGCAAGGAGTCCCTGCTGGCACGCCTGCTGATCACCAGCGGCTTCGCACTGGCCTTTCCCACGGGGCTACTGGCCGTTACCCTGGTCTTCGGCGCGCGGCCGCTGAATCTCGCCAGCGTGCTCGCCAGCTATGCCTGCGGCTTCCTGATCGCCTTCATGATCCACGGCGGCTACCGCCTCAGCGAGCGGCTGCTGCCCCAGTCCGCCCTGGACCGCCTCAATGCCGGCGGCTGGCGCGCCGGGCTCTTCTTCAGCCTGATGCCCATGCTGTGCATCGCTTCGGGCCTGCTGCTCTTCGGCCAGCTGCTGGGCTGGTGGATGCAGGCCCGTGTGGAAACGCCCTTCGACAGCCCCCAGGGCCTGAGCCGCTTCCTCTTCCTCTCCCTCGTGTTTGCCCTGGTCGGCTGGTACCTGGATCACCAGCACCGCCGCCGCCAGGCCCTGCAGCTGCTGGCCACGGAGGCCCAGCTGCTGCGCCTGCAGGCCCAGATCGAGCCGCACTTCCTCTTCAACAGCCTGGCGGCCGTGCAGAGCCTGATCAAGCCGGCCCCGGACCGGGCGCTGGAAATGCTGGAGCACTTCACCGACTACCTGCGCGCCAGCCTCTCGGCCCTGCGCGAGGACAACTGCCCGCTGGCCGCCGAGCTGCAGCTGGCCCGCAGCTACCTGGGCCTGATGCAGATCCGCATGGGCGAGCGCCTGCGCTTTGACATCGAGGCCACGCCCCAGGCCGAGGCCCTGCGCCTGCCGCCCCTGCTGCTGCAGCCCCTGGTCGAGAACGCCATCGTCCATGGCCTGGAAGGCAAGGACGAGGGCGGCAAGGTGCACGTGCGGGCCTGGGTGCAGGACCGCCATCTCCTGCTGGAGGTGCGGGACGACGGCCTGGGTTCGCAGTCCCGCCCGCGCCGCGCCCGCCCGGGCCATGGCCTGGCGCTGAAAAACATCCGCGAGCGCATCGCCACCCGCTATGGCGAGCGTGCCGAGCTGCAACTGACCCTGGACGAGCAAGGCTGCCAGGCCCTGCTGCGTCTGCCCCTGGACCTACTCGAACCCAAGCCATGAGCCTGCGCGCCCTGATCGCCGACGATGAAATCCACCTGGCCGAGCACCTGAAGTCCGAGCTCGCGCAGCTGTGGCCCGAGCTGGAGATCGTGGCCCTGGCCCGCAGCGGCCGGGAAGCCGCCGCCCAGATCGAGGCCCTGCAGCCCGACATCGCCTTCCTGGACATCCAGATGCCCGGCCTCACCGGGCTGGAGGTGGCCGAGGGCATCGAAGGCCCGACCCGCGTGGTCTTCGTGACCGCCTTCGACGAGTTCGCCTGCCAGGCCTTCGAGCAGGCGGCCCTGGACTACGTGCTCAAGCCGGTCAAGACGGACCGCCTGCTGAAGACCGTGCAGCGCCTGCAGGCCGGCCTGGCGGCGCCCACGCCCGCCGACAACGGCGATGGTGGCGATGGCGGCGCCCTGGCCCAGGCCCTGGGCCGTCTCCAGGGCACGGCCGCGCCGGCGCCGCTGCTGCGCTACGTCCGCGCCAGCCAGGGCGAGCTGATGCACCAGATCCCCATCGCCGAGGTCATCTACTTCCATGCCGATGACAAGTACACCTGCGTGCGCACGGCCGAGGGCGAGTACCTGATCCGCACCCCCATCGCCGAACTGGCCCAGCAACTGGACCCGCAGGATTTCTGCCGGGTGCACCGCGCCACCCTGGTCAACCTGGCCCACCTGGCCGGCACCCGGCGAGACGAGCTGAGCCGGCTCTTCCTGCGCTTTCGCGGGCTGAGCCAGGAGCTGCCGGTGAGCCGGGCCTACGTCCACCTCTTCAAGGCGATGTGAGCGGCGCTTCAGGGCGGCGTTTCAGGGCGGCGCTTCAGGTCGGCGCGGCCAGCGTTCACAGGTCCGATTTCGTCCAGCCCCGGAGCGGTGGGCCGCCTAAGATGGGCCCATGTCCAGCCTTGCCCCCAGCCCCCAGCTCAGCCCCGAGCACTGCTACCCCGCCCTGCTGGCGCGCGACGCCCGCTTTGACGGGCTCTGGTTCGTGGGCGTGAGCTCCACCGGCATCTACTGCCGGCCGGTGTGCCGGGTGAAGACGCCGCGGCGCGAGAACTGCCACTTCTTCGCCAACGCGGCCCAGGCCGAGGCCGCCGGCTACCGCCCCTGCCTGCGCTGCCGCCCCGAGACCGCGCCGGCCCAGGACCTGCGCTGGAGCGTGACCGACGCCAGCCGCACCCTGGCCCGGCAGGCCGCGCAGCTGATCGAGGCCGATCCGCGCCAGAACGTCAGCGCCCTGGCCGAGCGGCTGGGCATCAGCAGCCGCCACCTCCAGCGCATCTTCGAGGCCGAGCACGGCGTCTCGCCCCTGGCTTTCCTGCACACACGGCGCCTGCTGCTGGCCAAGCAGCTGCTGATGGACAGCCCCCTGGCCATGGCCGAGGTGGCCGAGGCCGCGGGCTTCGGCAGCCTGCGGCGCTTCAACGCCCTCTTCCTCCAGCACTACCGCCTGCAGCCGGGCAGCCTGCGCAAGGCGGGCGAGCCGCCGCCATCCGTCACCGCCTGCGGGGAGCCGGGCCTGCGCCTGGCCTACCGCCCGCCCCTGGCTGTCGACGCCCTGCTGGCCTTTCTCGAGGCCCGGGCCGTGCCCGGCGTGGAGCAGGTGGACCGCCGCCAGCTGCTGCTCAGCCGCAGCCTGCGCATGCAGCACCAGGGCCACTGGGCCGTGGGCCGATTGGTGGTCCGATTCCAGCCCGAGCGCAGCACGGTGCTGCTGTCGCCCTGCTCCACGCTGTGGGGGGCGGCGGGCAGCCTGATCCCGCTCGTGCGCCGCTGGCTGGACCTGGACGCCGCCCCCGAGGCCATCCACCAGCAGCTCACGGGCCTGCCCGCGCTGGAGCCCGGCCTGCGCCTGCCCGGCTGCCTGGACCGTTTCGAGCTGGCCGTGCGCGCCGTGCTGGGCCAGCAGGTGACGGTGGCGGCGGCCCGCACCCTGGCCTCGCGCTTCGTCGAGCGCTTCGGCGAGCTGCTGCCCGAAGGCCACCGCACGCCCGAGGTGCAGCGGCTCTTTCCCCGCCCCGAGGCCATCGCCGAATTGCCGGTGGAGGCCATCGCCGAGCTGGGCATCATCCGCACCCGGGCCCAGGCTCTGATCACCCTGGCCCGGCAGTGGCCGACGCTGGCCTATGCGAGCCAGCAGGGCACGCAGGAGCAAGCGCTGGCCGAGCTGCAGGCCCTGCCCGGCATCGGGCCCTGGACCGCGCAGTACATGCTGATGCGCGGCTGGAGCGCGCCGGACCTCTTCCCGCCCGGCGACGTCGTGCTGAAGCAGCAGCTCACCGAGCCCGGCCAGCCCGCGCCCACCCCCAAGGCCCTGGCCCAGCGCGCCCAGGCCTTCAGCCCCTACCGTTCCTACGCCGTGCTGCAGCTGTGGCACCACGCGGCCCGATCCACGCGAAGCAAGACCTGACACCATGCAAGACCACGCCCGGCTCGATGTGGCCGAACTGACGCTGCTGGCGGCCATCTGGGGCGCCTCCTTCCTCTTCCTGCGCCTGGGCGCCCCCTCGTTCGGGCCCCTGGCCCTGGCCTTTGTCCGTGTGGCGGGCGCGGGTCTGTTCCTGCTGCCGCTGCTGGCCTGTCAGGGGGGCCGCGAAGGCCTGCACGAGCTGCGCCGCGACTGGCGCCCGCTGATGCTGGTGGCCCTGCTCAACAGCGCCCTGCCCTTCGCCTTCTTCAGCTATGCGGCCCTGTCCATCACGGCGGGCCTGTCCAGCATCCTCAACGCCACCACGCCCATCTGGGGCGCCCTGGTGGCCTCGATCTGGCTGGGCCAGCGCCTGGACCTGGGCCGGCGCCTGGGCCTGCTGGTGGGCTTCGGCGGCGTGGTCTTCCTGGCCTGGGAGCAGGCCAGCTTCAAGCCCGGCGGCAGCGGCTGGGCCATCCTGGCCTGCCTGGGCGCAACCTGCTGCTACGGCCTGGCCGCCAGCGCCACCAAGAAGTACCTCAGCCACACCCGCCCCCTGGCCGTGGCCACCGGCAGCCAGGCCTTCGCTGCCCTGCTGCTGGCCCTGCCGGCGGCGGTGCAATGGCCGGCGCAGATGCCGGGGCAGACCGCCTGGCTGAGCGCCATCGCCCTGGCCCTGCTGTGCTCCGGCCTGGCCTACATCCTCTATTTCCGGCTGATGAAGCGGGCGGGGCCCAGCTACGCGCTGTCCGTCACCTTCCTGATCCCGGTCTTTGCGGTGCTGTGGGGCGCGGTCTTCCTGGGCGAGTCCTTCACCCTGCACATGGCGGCGGGCTGCGGCATCGTGCTGCTGGGCACGGCCCTGGCCATCGGCGTGCTCAGGCTGCCGCAGCGGCAGGCGGCCTGAGCCGCTTCGGCACCCTGCGGCTGGACGGCTCGGCCAGCCACAGGGACCAGCACTCGCCATCCTCGCGTCCGGTAGATGGGCCATCAGGTCGGCCTGCGCGCTGTCCCTGGCCGTCCTGATCCCCGACTGCGCGTTGCGCTGGTGCCTGGCCGTCCTGGCGAGCCCTTCAAGCCGCACAGGGCCGCCGGCTGCGCCATCGTGCCGCCCGGGACGGCGCTGGGCACCGGCATCCGGGCCCCTTGCGCCGCGGGAGAGCCCGAAGCCCGCAGGCCCCTGCGGGCCAGGAATGCTTCTGGCGAGGCGCGCCGGGCGCATGCAGCGTGCCCAAGCGTGCATTCCGAACGGAAGTGCCCCCCCGGGGCCGCGCCAGGCCATGCAAAACTTCCAGCATCGTCTGGCTGGCCTGAAAGGTGCCCGAGATGCAAGTCGAACAGCTGACGCTCCGGCCCCGCGCCGGTGCCCCGACCGCCGACGCGCTGGCTCCCCTGCGCGCCATCCGGCCCGGCCTGCTGCTGGTCTTCGGCTCCGCCGCGTGGCTGCAGCGCGTGGCAGCGCCCCTGGCGGACGCCTTTCCCAACGCCCTGCGCATGGGCTGCACCACGGCGGGCGAGATCTCGGCCGACGGCGTCACCGACGACAGCTGCGTCATCACCGCTGTGCGCTTCGACCGGTGCCGGCTGGCGCAGGTCTCCACGCGCCTGACCGGCATGGCGGACTCCACCGAGGCCGGTCGCCGCCTGGCCCGACAGCTGCCCGCCGAGGGGCTGCGCGCCGTCATCGTGCTGGGCCAGGGCGTGGCCATCAACGGCAGCGCGCTGATCGTGGGGATGGCCGAGGTGCTGGGCCAGCAGGTGCCCATCACCGGCGGCCTGGCGGGGGATGCCGCCGCCTTCGCCGAGACCTGGGTGCTGAACCAGTCCGGCGTGCACCGCGACGAGCTGGTGTGCCTCGGCCTCTACGGCGAGGCCCTGCAGTTCTCGCACGGCTCCTTCGGCGGCTGGTCCCCCTTCGGACCGGCTCGCAAGGTGACGCGCTGCGAGCACAACGTGCTGTACGAGCTCGATGGCGAGCCGGCACTCGACGTCTACAAGCGCTACCTCGGCGAGCATGCCCGGGACCTGCCGGCCTCGGGCCTGCTGTTCCCCTTCGCGATGCTGGGCAGCGATCACACCGAGATCGGCCTGATCCGCACCATCCTCGGCGTGGACGAGGCCAGCGGCAGCCTCACGCTGGCCGGCGAGATCGATCCGGAGGGCTATCTGCGCCTGATGCATGCCGGCACCGATGCCCTGGTCGAGGGCGCCGAGGCCGCGGCGCAGGCGGCGCGCAGCATGCACGCGGGCGATGGCCAGGGCCTGGCGCTGCTGGTCAGCTGCGTGGGCCGCAAGCTGGTGATGGGCGGGCGCGTGGACGAGGAGATCGAGGCCGTGGCCGAGGTCTTCGGTCAGGGAGCCTGCATCGCCGGCTTCTACTCCAACGGCGAGATCAGCCCGTTCACCGGCAATCGGGAATGCAGGCTGCACAACCAGACCATGACCATCACCCACATCGCCGAAGCCTGAACGCCGCATGACGACTGCCCCGCCGCGCCGCCTGCACAAGCTGCTGGCCCGCCAGACCCGCCGCCTGCTGGGCTGCGAGGAAGACCAGCTGCCCCAGGTGCTGGACGAGCTCGCCACGCTCGCGGCGCAGGGCAGCCTCTCGCCCGCGGCCGCGCGCCTGCTGGGCGGGCTGGATACTTTTCTGCAGCGCGTTGGCGAGGCCTACGAGCACAGCGACCGCGACATCGACCTCAAGACCCGCAGCCTGGAACTGAGCTCGGTCGAGCTGACGGCCACCAACGAGCGGCTGCGCACCGAGCTGGCGAGCCGCACCCGCGCCATCGACTCCCTGCGTGACACCGCCCAGGAGCTGATGCAGTCCATCGACGCCGGCCTGCCGCCGCTGCGGGATGACAACCTCGAATCGCTGTCACGCCTGATGGGCGAGCTCGTGCGGGGGCGCGAGGAGAGCCAGCGGCGCCTGCAGTCGGCCCTCACCGAGCTGGCCCACCAGAAGTTCGCGCTTGACCAGCACGGCATCGTGAGCATCACCACGCTGGCGGGCGAGATCGTCTACGTGAACGACAAGTTCACCGAGATCAGCGGCTACTCCCGCGAGGAGCTGCTGGGCACCAATCACCGCCTCATCAACTCCGGCCACCACCCGGCGGAGTTCTTCGAGAATCTGTGGTCGACGATCCGGGCCGGCCGCGTCTGGCACGGCGAGATCTGCAACCGCGCCAAGAGCGGCAGGCTGTACTGGGTGCAGGCGACCATCGTGCCGCTGCTGGATACCCAGGGCCAGCCTGAACGCTTCATCGCCATCCGCACCGAGATCACCGAGCGAAAGCTGATGGAGGCCGCGCTGAAGGCCGCGGAGTCCCGGCTGCGCCACGTCACGAATGCCGTGCCCGGTGTGCTCTACCAGTGCCAGATGCCCGCCGAAGGCGGGGCGCCGCGCTACACCTTCGTCAGCGAGCGCCTCAAGGAACTGCGCGGCCTCGAGCCGGCCGAGTTGCTGGCGGACGGCAACGCGTCCGCCCGCCAGCTCTTCCCGGAGGACCTGGAACGCTGCGCGGCCAGCACGGCCCGTTCCGTCCAGCAGCGCACGCCCTGGAGCGACGACTTCCGCATCCGCCTGCCGGATGGCACAGTGCGCTGGCTGCGCGGCGAGAGCCGCCCAGAGCCGGAGCTGACGCCGGACGGGCAGCTCGTCTTCACCGGGCTGTGGCAGGACGTCACGCCGCTGAAGGAGGCGCACGCCCGGCTGCGTGACATCACCGAGAGCATCCCGGTGGCCGTGTTCCAGATTCTTCGGCCGGCCGAGGGCGCCTCGCACATCGTGTTCTGCAGCGCCGCCCTGCAGCGCATCTGCGGCCTGAGCCCCGACATGGCTGTGGCCGACCCCGACGCCATGATGGCCCGCGTGCACCCCGAGGATC
Source organism: Pelomonas sp. BJYL3 (assembly GCF_027257975.1). Taxonomy (GTDB): domain Bacteria; phylum Pseudomonadota; class Gammaproteobacteria; order Burkholderiales; family Burkholderiaceae_C; genus Roseateles_B; species Roseateles_B flavus. The sequence goes on along the minus strand of NZ_JANZKX010000005.1, from coordinate 340,089 downwards.
GCCTGCGCATGGTGCAGTCCTTCGAGCAGTCGGCTCGCGATCTGCAGGCCTGGTCCTTGGACTACCGCCTGGTGCACCGGGACACCGGCGCCATCGTGTGGGTCCACGGCGAGGCCCGCACGCAGCGGACCCCCGAGGGCGGCATCGAGTGGAACGGCTACCTCGCCGACATCACCGAGGCCCGCGCCGTGTCCGAGGAGCTGCGCCGCGCCAAGGACGGGGCCGAGGCGGCCAACCGCGCCAAGTCCGACTTCCTGGCCAATATGAGCCACGAGATCCGCACGCCCATGAACGGGATCATCGGCATGACCGAGCTGGCCCTGGACGGCGTGCTGGATGCCCAGCAGCGCGAGTACCTCACCATCGTGCGCTCCTCGGCCGACGCGCTGCTGCGGGTGATCAACGACATCCTGGATTTCTCCAAGATCGAGGCTGGCAAGCTGCAGATCGAGCACATCCCCTTCGCGCTGGAGCCGCTGGTGCAGGAGGTCCTGAAGCCGCTGTCCGTGCGTGCGGCGGACAAGGGCCTCGCGCTGCGCTGCGCGATGGCGCCAGGCCTGCCCACGCGCGTGCTCGGAGACCCGGGCCGGCTGCGCCAGGTGCTGATCAACCTGCTGGGCAATGCCATCAAGTTCACCGAGCGGGGCCTTGTGGAGCTGAGCCTGCACCCCGGCCGTGCCGGCGAGGTGACGTTCACCATTGCCGACACCGGCATCGGCATCCCGGCCGAGAAGCTCGGCACCATCTTCGAGCCCTTCTCGCAGGAAGACAGCTCCATCACGCGGCGCTATGGCGGCACCGGGCTGGGGCTGACGATCTCGGCACGGCTCGTGGACGCCATGCAGGGCCGCATCTGGGTGGAGAGCACCCCCGGCGAAGGCAGCCGCTTCCACCTCGCCCTGCCGCTGTTGGCCGCAGGCCTGGACGAGCAGGCGCCCATGGGCATGGGCTCCGGCGACGGCCCCGATGCGGAGCCCGCACTGGCCGGCGCCTCGCTGCGCGTGCTGCTGGTGGAGGATCATCCCGTGAACCAGCGGCTGGCAAAGCAGCTGCTGGAGCGCTGGGGGCATCAGGTGACGCTGGCCGACAACGGCGAGCGGGCTCTGGCCCGGCTCGCGGACGAGCGTTTCGACCTCATCCTGATGGACATGATGATGCCTGTGCTCGACGGCCTGGAGGCCACGCGCCGCTACCGGGCCACCGAGCAGGGACCGCGCACACCCATCGTTGCCATGACGGCCAAGGCCATGCAGGGGGACCGCGACCGCTGCCTGGCCGCCGGCATGGACGACTACCTCTCCAAGCCGCTGGACCTGCGGGAGTTCAAGCGCCTGGTCGACCGCTATGCCAGCGCCTGCCCGTGTACGTCCGGTAGCAAGCCACCCGAGCCGCCCGATCCGGCGTTTGACCTTGCCGCCGGCCTCGCCGCCGTCGACCAGGACATCGTCGGCATCATCGCGCCCATCTTCCAGGAGCAGTGGCCCGTCGACGAGCAGCGCCTGCGCCAGGCCCTGGCGGACGGCGATCTCGACACCCTCATGCACACCTCTCACGCCCTCAAGTCCACCCTGCGCATGTTCGGCGCCACGCCGCTGGCCGACCTGGCCGCCGCGATTGAAGAGCAGACCGAGGCCGGCGACAGCACTGGCGTCGCCGATCGCCTGGAAGCGCTCATGGCCGGCATTCCCGCGCTGATGCGCCTGCTGCCGGCAGGAGAGGCCCCATGAGCCGCCAGCGCCAGGTACTGATCGTCGACGATGCGCCGGTGAACCTCGCGCTGTTCGAGGCGCTGGTGAAGCGGCTGGGCGGCTGCGAGGTGTGCAGCTTCGGCGACGCCGTGCAGGCCCTGTCCTGGCTGGACGGGCAGGACGTGGACCTCATCATCGTGGACTACATGATGCCCCTGCTCAACGGGCTGGACTTCATCCAGGCGGTGCGGGCCAAGCCCGGCCTGGAGACCGTGCCCATCCTGATGGTCACGGCGAATGACCAGAAGGAGGTGCGCTATCGGGCCCTGCGCGCGGGAGCGTCCGACTTCCTCACCAAGCCCGTGGACCGCACCGAGTTCGAGGCCCGCGCGAGCAACCTGCTCGCGCTGGGTGATGCCCGCCGGCAGCTCGCCGACCGCGCCACCTGGCTGGCCGAGGAAGTGCGCAAGGCCACGGCGCAGGCCGTGCAGCGCGAGCACGAAACGGTGATCCGGCTCTCGCGAGCGGCGGAATACCGCGACCCCGAGACCGGGGCCCACATCCTGCGCATGGCGCACTACTCGCATCTCATCGCCCGCGCCCTGGGCCTGAGCCAGGCGCACCAGGAGCTGATTCTGGTGGCCGCACCGCTGCATGACATCGGCAAGGTCGGCGTGGCCGACGCCATCCTGCTCAAACAGGGGCGCCTCACGCCGGACGAGTTCGAGTTGATGAAGCAGCACACTGTCTATGGCTACGAGATCCTGCGGGACAGCACCTCGGAGATCCTGCAGGCCGGGGCCATCATCGCGCTGGGCCACCACGAGAAGTTCGATGGCAGCGGCTACCCGAACCGGCTGCGGGGCGAGGACATTCCCATCTTCAGCCGCATCGTCGCGGTGGCGGACGTCTTCGATGCGCTGACCTCGGCCCGGCCCTACAAGCCGGCCTGGACGCTCGAGGACGCATCGAAATGGATCCGCAACCAGTCAGGCTCGCACTTCGATCCGGCGTGCGTGGCGGTCTTCTTCGAGCACTGGGAGGAAGTGCAGGGCATCCGCAAGCGCTTCGGCGACGGCGAGGACGACTGGCCGTCGATGATCTCGGACTTCGCCTGAGCGGGAGGCCCCGCGGCGGCGCATACCGCCATGGGGCCAGCACTGCCGGGCTCAGCCGGACTTCAGCAGCGCCTGCAGCGCCGCCTCATCCAGCACGGTGACGCCCAGCTCGCGGGCCTTGTCCAGCTTGGAGCCGGCTTCCTCGCCCGCGACGACGTAGTGCGTCTTCTTCGAGACCGAGCCGCTGACCTTGCCACCCGCCGCCTCGATAAGCGCCTTGGCCGCGTCGCGTGAGAGTGTCGGCAGGGTGCCCGTCAGCACGAAGGTGAGCCCGGCCACGCCGGTCTGCCCCTCGGGCTGGGCGGGCGCGCTCTCCCAGACATTGCCCAGCGCGTTCAGCTCCGCGACCGTCGCGGCCCACAGCGGCTGCACCAGGAGCTCGCCGAAGGCCAGGCGGGCCGATTCGAGCGTGGCATCGGCCAGCGAGGCCTGCACCAGGGCCTGCGGCGTGCCGCAGGCCTCGGCCAGGCGCTCGATGCTGCCCCCGCCGATGCCCTTGAGCCGCCGGCCGCCCTCCTCTCCATCCACCGCCTTCACCAGGGCCAGCAGCTGCTTCAACGGCACGCGCACCGACGGCGACAGCTGTGAAGGCTGGACCTGCGCCTCAGGGCCCGTCATGGCCGTCACCACCTCGCGGTTGTGCGGCTCGGCATTGAAGGCGGCGATGGACTCGGCCACCTCCTTGCCGATGTCAGGGATCAGACGTGGCGTATGACGGCCGGTGGCCAGGAAGGCCTGCCAGCTGCCGTAGAACTTGGCGATGGCCGCCGCGGTGCTCTCGCCCACGTGGCGGATGCCCAGCGCGAAGAGAAAGCGGCCCAGGGCCGGCGTGCGCGCGGCCTGCAGGGCGGCCAGCAGGTTGTCGGCGCTGAGCGCCTGCAGGCTGCTGCCGCCGGCCAGGCGCAGGCCGATCAGCTGCTCGCGCTGGAGCCGGAAGAGATCGGCCGGCGTCTTGACCAGGCCGCCGTCCACCAGCGCGGAGACGATCTCGTCGCCGAAGCCCTCGATGTCCATCGCGCGGCGGCTGGCGAAGTGCAGCAGGGCCTGCTTGCGCTGGGCCGGGCAGAACAGGCCGGCGGTGCAGCGCCAGTCGGCCTCGCCCTCCTCGCGGGCGATGCCGCTGCCGCAGACGGGGCAGTGGCCGCCCAGGCGCTGGTAGAGGTCGAAGGGCGCGCTGGCGTCCGCGGGGCGGCGCTCCAGCACCACGCCCACCACCTCGGGAATCACGTCCCCGGCGCGGCGCACGATGACGGTGTCTCCCACCCGCACGTCCTTGCGCCGGGCCTCGTCCTCGTTGTGCAGCGTGGCATTGCTGACCGTGGTGCCGCCCACGAAGACGGGCTCCAGCTTGGCCACGGGGGTGAGCTTGCCGGTGCGGCCGACCTGGATGTCGATGTCCAGCAGGCGCGTCATCTGCTCCTGGGCCGGGTACTTGTGGGCCACGGCCCAGCGCGGCTCGCGAGTCACGAAGCCCAGGCGCTGCTGCAGGGCCAGGCTGTTGACCTTGTAGACGATGCCATCGATGTCAAAGGGCAGCGCGTCACGGCGCTCGCCCATCTCGCGGTGGAAGGCGACCAGGCCGGCCGCGCCCTGCACCACGGCGCGGTCCTTGCAGACGGGCAGGCCGAAGGCCGCCAGGGCGTCCAGCAGGCCGCTGTGCGTGGCGGGCAGGGTCCAGCCGCGCACCTCGCCCAGCCCGTAGGCGAAGAAGCTCAGGGGGCGCTGCGCGGCGATGGCGGGATCCAGCTGGCGCACCGCACCGGCCGCCGCATTGCGCGGGTTGACGAAGGTCTTCTCGCCCTTGGCGCGCTGCTTCTCGTTGAGCTGGTCAAAGTCGTCGCGGCGCATGTAGACCTCGCCGCGCACCTCCAGCACCTCCGGCGCCTGGCCTTTCAGCTTCAGCGGGATCTGGCCGATGGTGCGGATGTTCTGGGTGACGTCCTCACCGGTCTGCCCGTCCCCGCGGGTGGCGGCCTGCACCAGCACGCCCTGCTCGTAGCGCAGATTCATGGCCAGGCCGTCGAACTTGAGCTCGGCGGCGTACTCCACCGGCGCATCGCCCGCGCCCAGGCCCAGCTCGCGGCGCACGCGGGCGTCGAAGTTCTCGGCGCCGCTGGCCTCGGTGTCGGTCTCGGTGCGGATGGAGAGCATGGGCACCGCATGCTGCACCGGGATGAAGTTGTCGAGCACGCGGCCGATCACGCGCTGCGTGGGCGAGTCCGGCGTCAGCAGCTCCGGGTGCGCGGCCTCCAGGGCCTGCAGGGCCTGGAAGAGGCGGTCGTATTCGGCGTCCGGCAGCTCGGGCGCGTCCAGCACATAGTAGAGATGGGCGTGGTGGTTCAGCTGCTCGCGCAGGCGGGCGGCGCGCTCGACGGGCGTGGCCTCGTCTTCAGGGGGGGCGGCGAAAAGATCGTTCTGGCTCATGGGCAGCGATTGTGCCCAAGGCCGGGCGCCTCAGCCGAGGCTCCCCCCTGCGGAGGGGCTTTCGTCGCGCGCGATCATGACCTGGTCGACCCGGTGGCTGTCGACGTCCATCACCTCGAAACGCCAGCCCTCCCACAGCACATGGTCGGTGCGCTTCGGGATGCGGCGCAGCATCACCATCAGGAAGCCCGCCAGGGTGTCGTACTGGCCGGCATGCGGCCAGGCCTCCAGGCCCAGGGCGCGCTGCACATCGGGGATGGGCGTGATGCCGTCGGCGAGGAAGGAGCCGTCCTCGCGGCGCACGATCTGCTCTTCGTCGTGTGGGCTCACGAGGCTGCCCATCACGGTGCTCATCACGTCATTGAGCGTGATCACGCCGACCACGAGGCTGTACTCGTTCACGATGACGGCAAAGTCCTCGTGTGCCTGGCGGAACTGGGCCAGCACCTCGGACAGCGTGATGCGGTCCGGCACGATCAGCACCTTCTTGATCAGGCCGCTGCTGCCGCGCAGCTCGATGCGCTCGCCGCGCAGCACGCGCTGGAAGAGGTCGGTGGCGTCCACATAGCCCACCACCTGGTCAATCTCGCCGTCGCAGACGAGGTAGGTGGAGTGCGGTTCCTCGGCGATGCGGTTGCGCACCAGGGCGTCGTCGTCGTCCAGGCTGAAGAAGACCACGCGCTCGCGGGTAGTCATGCTGCTTTCCACCGTGCGGGTGTCCAGCTCGAAGACGTTCTCGATGACCTGGTGCTCGGCATCGGCCACCACGCCGGCCTCGTTGCCGGCCTCGGCCAGGGCCAGGATGTCGAGATGGGTGATGCTGTTGTCCCGCGTGGCCGGCCGGCCCATCAGCCGGATCAGGCCTTCGGTGAGGCTGCTGAAGGCCCAGGCCAGGGGCTTGAGCAGGCTCACGAGCGCCAGCATGGGCCCGACCAGCACCAGGGCCACGCGCTCGGGCTCGTTCATGGACAGGCGCTTGGGCACAAGGTCCGCCAGCACGATGAACAGCGCAGTGATCACCGCGAAGGAGGCCGCAAAGCCCAGGGTCTGCGCCTGCTCGGGCGCCATCACGAGGGACAGGGCCTGTGCGAAATGTGGCGTGAAGGCGCCCTCGCCCACGATGCCGCCCAGGATGGCGACGGTGTTGACGCCCATCTGGATCACGGTGAAGTAGTGGCCCGGCTGCTCCTGAACCTGCAGCACGCGCTCGGCGCGCTCATCCCCTTCCTCGGCCAGCTGGCGCAGCTTCAGGCGGCGCGAGGCCGCCAGGGACAGCTCGGCCATCGAGAAGAAGGCGCTGGCGGCGATCAGCAGGGCGATGAGCAGGAGGCTGGTGCTCAAGGGCGGGCGTCAGGAGTGGCGGGCCCCCAGTGTAGTCCTGCCACTACCGGCTGGGTCAGCTGAAAAGCCGCCGCGCCGCCAGGCTGCCCGCGGCCAGGTCGCGCGAGGCCAGGGCCTTGTAGAGCGTGGAGAGCTCCTGGCCGATGTGCTGGAAGGCCACCAGGGGCAAGACCTGGCCCCGGTCGTCGCAGACGTCGGCCTCGAAGTCGCGGGACAGCTGGCGGGCGCACTCCTGCCAGGCGGCGAAGGGCTCCAGGGATTCGGGTGTCTGGGGCACGTCCAGGGACAGGGTCAGCTCACGCAGGCTGCTGGCCGCCGGGTCCTCGGCCAGCGCGGCCTGGGGCTCGAAGCTCAGCAGCAGCACGGGCGGCGCGCCCTCCTCCGCCGCAGGCAGCACCAGGCGGCCGGGAATGGCGCCGGGCACGAAGCCGTGGCGCAGGGCCATCTGCTGCACATAACCCAGGGTCCAGGCGGCCGTCTTGGCGCGCAGCACCACGGCCAGCTGGGCGTCGTGTTCGCTGGCGAACTGGTCCAGCTCGCGTGCCCGCGACACCACGTCCAGCATGTCGGGGGCCTGCAGGAAGCCGGTGATGCCGTCGGCGAAGCCCTGCACCTTCTGGAGGAACTCCGAGTACTCGATCTCGTTCAGGGCACCGCTGCGGTTGGCCATCTGCACGCCGGCCTGGAACTCGCTGTAGCGCTGGCCCGGCGCGGGCAGCTCCCAGTCCCCCGTCTCGGCATTGAGGCCCTCGATGTGGAAGGGCTTGGTGCCGGCGCGGCGGCTGCCGGGCAGGTGGGACAGCGCCATCTCGCCACTCACCGGCAGTTCCACGGTGACGGTGGCGATGGCGTCGATCAGGGCGTCGATCCGGGCCGAAGGCTTGCGCGGCAGCGGGTGGCGGCCGGGCATGGGCACGGTGTCCGCCATGCCCGGGTCCTCGGCGAAAGGCTCGCCCACGGCTGCTCGGGCTTCGCCCAGCCCCGGCTCCTGGCGCTCGCCCAGGCCGGGCTCCTGCGGCGGGTCGGCACGCCTGGGGCCGGCCTTGCGGGCGGTCCAGGCGCCATGGGCAATCACGGCGGCCAGCACCAGGCCGCCCAGGATGGCCAGCATTGCGGTCAGCGTCATGCCCCGACCTCCATCACTTCACACGCCAAGCGGTCCACTGCAATAGTCCTCATCAGCTCTCTGCCATGGTCAGGGCGGCTTCCATGTCCACCGCCACGATACGGGACACGCCCTGCTCCTGCATGGTCACCCCGATCAGTTGTTCCGCCATCTCCATCGCGATCTTGTTGTGCGAGATGAAGAGGAACTGCGTGCCCGCGCTCATCTGCGCGACCAGCCGCGCATAGCGCTCGGTGTTGGCGTCGTCCAGCGGCGCGTCCACTTCGTCCAGCAGGCAGAAGGGCGCCGGGTTCAGCTGGAAGATGGCGAACACCAGCGCGATGGCCGTCAGCGCCTTCTCGCCGCCCGAGAGCAGGTGGATGGTGCTGTTCTTCTTGCCCGGCGGCTGGGCCATGACCTGCACGCCGGCGTCCAGGATCTCGTCCCCCGTCATCACCAGCTTGGCGTTGCCGCCGCCGAAGAGGCTGGGGAACATGCGGCCGAAATGCTCGTTGACCTGGTTGAAGGTGGCGGACAGCAGGTCGCGCGTCTCCAGGTCGATCTTGTGGATGGCGTCTTCCAGGGTGTTGATGGCGCTGGTGAGATCGCCGAACTGCGAGTCCAGGAAGGTCTTGCGCTCGCGCGCCGCGGTGAGCTCGTCCAGCGCGGCGAGGTTGACGGCACCCAGGGCGGCGATCTCGCGGTTGATGCGGTCGATCTCGCTCTGCAGGCCCCACAGCTTGACCTCGCCCTCTTCGACCGTTCTGGCCAGCTGTTCCAGGTCCACGCCTGCGGCGCTCAGCTGCTCCAGGTACTGGGCGCCGCCCAGCTGCGCGGCCTGCTCGTCCAGCTGCAGCTTGGTGATGCGCTCGCGCAGGGGCTCCAGGCTGCGCTCGAAGCTCAGGCGCTGCTCCTCGGCGCGGCGCAGGCGCAGGCTGAGGTCGTCATAGCTGCTGCGCACGGCGGCCAGCTGCTGTTCGCGCTCCATCTTGAGGGCCAGCGCGTCCTGCAGGCCGGCCTGGGCGGCGGCGTCGTTGAGCGTGTCCAGCTCGGTCTGCAGGTTCTCGGCGGAGGTCTTGTTCTGCGCGATCTGCTGGCCGGCGGTCTCGATGCCGCGCTGCAGCTCGCCCCGGCGCGCGGCGAGGCCGCGGGCGGCGAACTGCGATTCCTGCGCGCGGCGCTCCAGCGCCCGCAGCTGCTCGCGGGCCTCGGCCAGCTTGCGCTCGGCCGCGATCACGCCCTCTTCCAGCTGCGCATGGCGCTCCTGGGTGTCGGCCAGCTGCAGGTCCAGCTCCTCGAAGCGGGCCTCGCCGGTCATGCGGCGCTCCTGCAGCTCCTCGGACTGGGCGTCGATCTCGGCGATCTCATCCTCCAGCTGGGCCTTGCGGGTGCTGGCGGCCTCGGCCTGTTGCGAGAGGCGCAGCAGCTCCACATGCAGCTGGTGGGCGCGGGTCTGAGACTCGCTAGCCTCGCGCCGCACGGCGGCCAGGCGCTGCGAGGCCTCGGTGTAGGCGGCCTCGGCGCGGATCAGGTGGGTCTTGGCGTCGTCGGCGATCAGGGTCTGGGCACGCAGCTCGCGGCCCAGGTTCTCGATTTCCTGCGCACGGGCCAGCAGGCCGGCGGCCTCGGAATCGGGCGCGTAGAAGCTGACGGCGAACTGGCTCACCGCGTGACCCTCGCGGGTCATGATGACCTCGCCGTGCGAGAGCTTGCCGCGGCCGGCCAGGGCCTCGTCCATCGACGCCGCGGTGTAGACGCCCTCCAGCCAGTCGTTGAGCAGGGCCTTCAGGCCGGCGTCGTCCAGGCGCAGCAGGTCCGTGAGGCGCGGCAGGGTCTCGTGGGTGTTGGCGATGGCCGCGGCGGGCGGCGAATAGAAGGCCAGGCGGGCGGGCGGCGCGTCGGTGGCGAAGGCGCGCACCGTCTCCAGGCGGCCGACCTCCAGTGCGCCCATGCGCTCGCGCAGGGCGGCCTCGAGGGCGTTCTCCCAGCCGGACTCGATGTGCAGGCGCGTCCACAGGCCGGCCAGACCGTCCAGACCGTGCTTCGCGAGCCAGGGCTTGAGCTTGCCCTCGGTCTGCACCTTTTCCTGCAGGGCCTTGAGTGCTTCCAGCCGGGCCGAGAGATCGGCCTGGCGGGCGAGCTGGCGGTTGGCGTCGTCCTGGGCGGCGCGGCGGGACTCGTCCAGCTGAGGCACCTGCTCCTGCAGCTCGTGCAGGCGGGCGTCGGCGAGGTCACGCTGCTCGTCGGCGTCCAGGCTCTGGGCCTTCAGTTCCTCGAGACGGCCCTGGTCCGGGAGGGTCAGGCCTTGCCTTTCGGTGGCCAGCCGCTCGCGGCGGGTGCGCAGCTGGCGGTTCTGTTCGTCGATGTTGCGGCTCTCGGCGGCCAAGACCTGGATCTGCTGCTGGACCTGGCTGACCTGGGTGCGCTGCTCGTTGGCCCGGGCCTGGTGCGCCCGCACCGCGTCCTCGTGGTTGGGCAGGTTCATGGCCTGCTCCTCGGCCTGGGCGGCGAGGATCTCGCTCTGCTCCTCGGCCTCGGCGATCTTCGCGGCGATGTCTTCCAGCTCGGCCTCGGCCTGCGCGGCGCGCTCTTCCCACTGCTGGTTCTGGGCCTGCAGCTCGATCAGGCGGCTCTCGACGCGCTGGCGGCCCTCGACCACATAGCGGATGCGCTCCTCCAGCCGGCTCACCTCCAGCTGCGCCTCGGCCATGCGGCCCTGCGCGGCGTGCAGCTCGTCGCCCGCGGCGTAGTGGGCCTGGCGCACGGTCTCCAGCTCGGCCTCGACGGCGCGCAGCTCGGCCAGGCGCGCTTCCAGGGCGTTGACGGCGTCCAGGTGCTCCTTCTTGACGCGGTCCTGCTCGGTGGCGGCGTCGCGGTGCTTGAGGAACCATAGCTGGTGCAGCTTCAGCGTGCCGGCGTCCTGCAAGGAGCGGTAGCTGGCGGCGACCTCGGCCTGGCGCTCCAGCTTCTCGAGGTTGTTGTTCAGCTCGCGGAGGATGTCCTCCACGCGGGTGAGGTTCTCGCGCGTGTCCTTGAGCCGGTTCTCGGTCTCGCGCCGGCGTTCCTTGTACTTGGAGACGCCCGCGGCCTCTTCCAGGAACAGGCGCAGCTCCTCGGGCTTGGACTCGATGATGCGGCTGATGGTGCCCTGGCCGATGATGGCGTAGGCGCGCGGGCCCAGGCCGGTGCCCAGGAACACGTCCTGCACGTCGCGGCGGCGCACGGGCTGATTGTTGATGAAGTAGCTGCTGCCGCCTTCACGGGTCAGCACGCGCTTGACGGCGATCTCCGCGAACTGGTTCCACTGGCCGCCGGCGCGGGCGTCCTCGTTGCTGAACACGAGTTCCACGCTGGCGCGGCTGGCCGGGCGGCGGTTGCCGGAGCCGTTGAAGATCACGTCCTGCATGGACTCGCCGCGCAGCTCGCTGGCCTTGCTCTCGCCCAGCACCCAGCGCACGGCGTCCATGATGTTGGACTTGCCGCAGCCATTGGGCCCGACCACGCCCACCAGCTGCCCCGGCAGCTGGAAATTGGTGGGCTCGGCAAAGGACTTGAAGCCCGAGAGCTTGATCGAGTTCAGGCGCATGGACGGCTAGGCTGGCTCTAAGAATCCCGAAGTCCGCACGAGGCGTTGCGCCGAAGCCGGCGCTGAAGCAGAAGCTAAGGCGTTGATTTATTTACAGAAATGCCCCTCAACAGGGGCAAATCTCGGGGCCGGATGATAACATCGCCCACCTCCCCCAAATCCTTCCCCATGCGCCAGCGCTGACGCCCAAGTCAGTGGCGGGCGCCGGCCTGGAATCCACATGAGCAAGAACACCAAGACCGCCGCCGCCAAGCCCGTGAGCAAGGCCGCTGCAAAGCCCGCCACCAAGGCATCCACCAAGGCCGTCACCAAAGCCGCACCCAAGATGCGCGAAATGCCGGTGAACCCGCCCTCGCGCCCCAGCAAGGAACTGCACGTCTTCCCCAACCCGGCCCCGCAGCGTGACTACGTCATCCAGTTCCAGGTGCCCGAGTTCACCTGCTTCTGCCCCCTGACCGGCCAGCCTGACTTCGCCCACTTCACGATCGACATGATCGCGGACGAATACTGCGTCGAGCTCAAGAGCCTGAAGATGTACATGTGGTCCTACCGCGATGAAGGCGCCTTCCACGAGAAGGTGACCAACACCATCCTGGAAGACATCGTGAAGGTCACCAACCCGCGCTTCATCCGCATCACCGCCAAGTGGTACGTGCGCGGCGGCATCTACACCAATGTGGTTGTCGAGCACCGCAAGAAGGGCTGGAAGCCCCAGCCCCGCGTGGACCTGCCCCAGCACGGCGCCGAGACCGGCCTGCTGTAAGCCAGGCATCACAGCATCGAGGGGGCTTCGGCCCCCTTCTTCATTGCCGTCCAGATGGCCTTCGACACCAGTCCCTTGCACCAGTACGCCGCCGTGCGCGTGAAGCGCAGCCGCATCGACGGCTTCGGCGTCTTCGCGGACGAGGCCATCGCCGCCGGCCGCCACATCGGCGACCTGACGGGCGAGTCCATCACCGTGGCCGAGGCCCGGCGCCGCGCCCAGGGCCGGCCGCGCCTGATGCTGGTGGAGCTCTCGCCCTCGCGCGCCATCGACTGCAGCCGCTCCGACGACGCCATGCGCTTCACCAACCACAGCTGCGCGGCCAATGCCCGCATCGACGTGCAGGACGGCGAGGTGCGCTTCTTCGCCCTGCGCGAAATCGCGATTGGCGAAGAAATAACCGTGTCCTACGGCCTGACCCACCATGAAGGCCGGCTGGAATGCCACTGTGGGGCTGACAATTGCCAGGGTCGTCTTTGAGCCGCCACGAGCGGCGCCCCGCTGGATGCAAACGCCTCACAACCCCCTGCTGGACACGCTGCAGCCCTACCCCTTCGAGCGCCTGCGCGCCCTCACGAAGGACCTGCAGCCCAACCCGGCCCTGCGCCCCATCAGCCTCGGGATCGGCGAGCCCAAGCACCCAGCCCCCAAGCTGATCGAGGACGCGCTGATGGCGCATCTCTCGGGCCTCTCCGTCTACCCGGCCACGGCCGGCGAGCCCCGGCTGCGCGAGGCCATCTGCGGCTGGCTGCAGCGCCGCTATGGCCTGGCCCTCGACCCGGCCACGCAGGTGCTGCCCGTCAACGGTTCTCGCGAGGCGCTGTTCGCCTTCGCCCAGACGGTGATCGACGCCTCGCGCCCCGGCGCCACCGTCGTCTGCCCCAATCCCTTCTATCAAATCTACGAAGGCGCGGCCCTGCTGGCCGGCGCGAAGCCCGCCTTCGCCAACTCCGACCCGGCGCGCAACTTCGCGGCCGACTGGCGCCAGATCGACGACGCCACCTGGGCCCGCACCCAGCTGATCTACGTCTGCTCGCCCGGCAACCCGACGGGCGCCGTCATGCCCCTGGAGGAATGGCGCCAGCTCTTCGAGCTCTCGGACCGCCATGGCTTCGTGATCGCCTCGGACGAGTGCTACTCCGAGATCTACTTCCGCGACGAAGCGCCGCTCTCCGGCCTGCAGGCCGCCGTGCAGCTGGGCCGCCCGGACTTCCGCAATCTCGTGGCCTTCACCAGCCTCTCCAAGCGATCCAACGTGCCGGGCCTGCGCTCGGGCTTCGTGGCCGGCGATGCCGCGCTGCTGAAGAAGTTCCTGCTCTACCGCACCTACCATGGCAGCGCCATGAACCCCATGGTGCAGGCCGCCAGCATCGCCGCCTGGAATGATGAGGCCCACGTGGTTGCCAACCGGGACGCCTACCGCGCCAAGTTCGCCGCGGTGACGCCCCTGCTGGCCGAGGTCCTGGACGTGGCCCTGCCCGATGCCAGCTTCTACCTCTGGGCCGGCGTGCCGGGCGGAGATGACGTCCGCTTCACCCTCGAATTGCTCGCTCAATACAATGTCGCCGTCCTGCCCGGCAGCCTGCTGGCCCGCGAGGCCCACGGCGTCAACCCGGGCCGCGGGCGTATCCGCCTGGCCCTGGTCGCCGAGGAGGCCGAATGCCTGGAAGCGGCCCGCCGTATCGTCGATTTCACCCGCGCCTACCGAGCCTGACGCCAGGTAGTCAGCGCCCGGGGCGCCCCTTGCCATCGCGGCGGCGCCCCTCCCTTCCCTCTTCCTGACCTGAGAACACCATGAGCCAAGACCTGCAGACCCTCATCGACCAAGCCTGGGAAGACCGCACCCAGTTCAGTCCCAGCAGCGCCCCCGCCGCCGTGCGCGAGGCCGTGGACCATGTGCTGGCCGAGCTCGATGCCGGCCGCCTGCGCGTGGCAGAGCGCCAGGCCGTGGGCCAGTGGACGGTGCATCAGTGGATCAAGAAGGCCGTGCTGCTGTCCTTCCGCCTCAATGACAACCGCGCCATGGGCAGCGGCGACCTGGGCTTCTTCGACAAGGTCCCCACCAAGTTCGCCGGACTCAGTGAAGACCAGCTGCGCGCCACCGGCGTGCGCGTGGTGCCGCCCGCCGTGGCCCGCCGCGGCAGCTTCATGGCCAAGAACGTGGTGCTGATGCCCTCCTACGTCAACATCGGCGCCTATGTGGACGAAGGCACCATGGTCGACACCTGGGCCACCGTGGGCTCCTGCGCCCAGATCGGCAAGAACGTGCATCTGAGCGGCGGCGTGGGCATCGGCGGCGTGCTGGAGCCCCTGCAGGCCAACCCGACCATCATCGAGGACAACTGCTTCGTGGGCGCCCGTTCCGAAGTGGTCGAGGGCGTGATCGTGGAGGAGAACTCGGTGATCTCCATGGGCGTCTACATCGGCCAGAGCACGCCCATCTACGACCGCGAGAAGGACGAGGTCACCTACGGCCGCGTGCCCGCCGGCTCCGTGGTGATCAGCGGCTCCCTGCCCAAGGCGGACGGCAAGTACAGCCTTTACGCCGCCATCATCGTCAAGAAGGTCGACGCGGGCACCCGCGCCAAGACCAGCATCAACGAACTGTTGCGCGCCTGAGGACCATTCCCCGGGCTGCGGCCCGCAAAACTAGGCGATGATTCGGGCTTCGCGCGCCTTCCGGGGCGGCGGAGCCCGTTTGTTTTTTGAAATGCGTTTTGACTTGCGGTGGAGGCCGGTGGCATGAGCGGAAACATGGAGCGCATCCTGCGCCTGATGGCGGACAAGGGCGCCTCGGACATCTATCTCTCGGCCAATATGCCGGTGCTGATCCGCATCAACGGCCAGATGCTGCAGCTCTCCGACCAGCTGCTGACGCCCAGCCAGCCGCGCCAGCTGATCGCCGAGGTGCTGGACGCCCGCAACCTGGCTGAACTGGACGAAACGGGTGAGCTGAACATGGCCGTGTCCATCTCCAAGGTGGGCAGCTTCCGCCTCTCGGCCTTCCGCCAGCGCGGCTCCATCGCGGCCGTGTTCCGCCACATCCCGCACGTCATCCCCTCGCTGGACAGCCTCAACCTCCCGCCCATCCTCTCCAAGCTGGTGATGGAAAAGCGCGGCCTGATCCTGATGGTGGGCGCCACCGGCACCGGCAAGAGCACCACGCTCGCGGCCATGCTGGAGCAACGCAACCAGAACATGGCTGGGCACATCCTGACCATCGAGGATCCGGTCGAATTCCTGTTCAGCAACAAGCGCTCGGTGGTCAACCAGCGCGAGGTGGGCCGGGACACCGCCTCGCTGCACGTGGCGCTGAAGAACGCGCTGCGGCAGTCGCCGGACTGCATCCTGATCGGCGAAATCCGGGACCGTGAGACCATGACCGCGGCCATCTCCTACGCCCTGTCGGGCCACCTGGTGCTGGCCACCCTGCACGGCAACAACAGCTACCACGCGCTGAACCGCATCCTGTCCTTCTACACGCCGGAAAGCCGCCCTGCCCTGCTGAATGACCTGGCCGCGGGCCTCAAGGCGGTGGTGTCCCAGCGCCTGGTGCGCGCGCAGTCCGGCGGCCGCGTGCCCGTCACCGAGATCCTGGTCAACACCAAGCTCACCGCCGAGCTGATCGAGCACGGGGACTTCAACGGCGTCAAGGAAGCGATGGAGAAGTCCATCGCCGAAGGCTCTCAGACCTTCGAGGAACATTTCGCCCACCTGATCAAGGAAGGCATCATCAGCAAGGAAGAGGGCCTGGCCTTTGCCGACTCCCCGACCAACCTGCTGTGGCGCCTGCAGAACGAAGGCCCCGCACTGGGCAAGGGCGAGGGCAACAAGAAGAAGGAAGAGCCGGCAGAGGACACCGCCAGCTTCACCTCCATCACCCTGGACGTGCGCACCGAATGAATCCCCGCGTGAACGAGGCCGGCGCGCTGGCCGAGCGCCTCGGCGAACCCACCCTGCAGCTGCTGGAGCAGCTGATCAGCCGCCCCTCCGTGACCCCGCGCGACGAAGGCTGCCTGGACCTGCTGGGCGCGCGCCTGGCCGCCCTGGGCTTCCAGCTGGAGCGCATGGACAGCGGCCCTGAGGACGCCCGCGTCAGCAACCTCTGGGCCCTGCGCCCGGGCAGCGCCAGCGATGGCCCGGTGCTGGTCTTCGCCGGCCACACGGACGTCGTGCCCACCGGCGCCCTGGGTGCCTGGTCCAGCGATCCCTTCGTGCCCAGCTACCGCGATGGCCGCCTCTATGGCCGCGGCGCGGCGGACATGAAGACCTCGCTGGCCGCCATGGTCACCGCCTGCGAGGCCTTCCTGGAGCGCCATCCGGCGCCGGCAGGCGGCATCGCCTTCCTGCTGACCAGCGACGAGGAAGGCCCGGCCAAGGACGGCACCGTGGTCTGCGTGGAGCGGCTGAAGGCGCGCGGCCAGCGCCTGGACTTCTGCATCGTCGGCGAGCCGACCTCGGTCCAGCACCTGGGCGACACGGTCAAGAACGGCCGCCGCGGCTCGCTCTCCGGCCGCCTGCGGGTGATCGGCGTGCAGGGACACGTGGCCTACCCGCAGCTGGCGCGCAACCCCGTGCACCAGGCCGCCCCGGCCCTGGCCGAGCTCGCGGCCACCGAATGGGACCGCGGCAACAGCTACTTCCCGCCGACCACCTTCCAGATCTCCAATATCGCGGCCGGCACCGGCGCCACCAACGTCATCCCGGGCGAGCTGGTGCTGGACTTCAACTTCCGCTTCTCCACCGAATCGACGCCGGACAGCCTCAAGGCCCGCGTCCATGCGCTGCTGGACCGCCACGGCCTCGAGTACGCGCTCGACTGGAACCTCAGCGGCGAGCCCTTCCTGACGCCCGTGGGCAGCCTCAGCGACGCGCTGGGCGCGGCCATCCGCGAGGTGACTGGCGTGCAGACCGAGCTGTCCACCACCGGTGGCACCTCGGACGGCCGCTTCATCGCCAAGGCCTGCCCGCAGGTGGCCGAGTTCGGGCCGCTCAACGCCAGCATTCACAAGATCGACGAATACGTGCCCGTGGACCAGGTCGGCCCGCTGGCCGCCATCTACTGCCTCTGCCTGGAACAATTGCTGCTGTGAAGCTGATCGACTGCATCGAAGCCCAAGCCGCCCGCCTCGTCAAGGCGGGCGTCGCGTTTGGGCATGGCACCACCAACGCCTTTGACGAGGCGGCCTGGCTGGTCCTGTGGAAGCTGGGCCTGCCGCTGGACAGCCTGGGCGACCACGAGGAGGACCTGCTGGACGCCGCGCAGCTCGCCGGCATCGAGGCCCTGGTGGACGAGCGCATCCGCACGCGCAAGCCCGCCGCCTATCTCACCCGCGAGGCCTGGCTGCAGGGCGTGCCCTTCTACGTGGACGAGCGCGCCATCGTGCCGCGCAGCTTCATCGCCGAGCTGATCGCCGAGGCCACCATCGACCCCTGGCTGTCCGACAGCACCACGCGGGCCCTGGACCTGTGCACCGGCAACGGCAGCCTGGCCATCCTGGCTGCCATGGCCTGGCCGGACCTGCAGGTGGATGCCATCGACCTCTCCGAGGACGCCTTGGCCGTCGCACGCATCAACGTGGACAGGCACGGCCTGGCCGGCCGCATCCGCCTGCTGCAAGGTGACGCGCTGGCCCCGGCGCAGGGCCCCTACGACCTCATCCTGTGCAACCCGCCCTACGTCAACAGCCAGTCCATGGCCGCCCTGCCCGCCGAGTACCGCGCCGAGCCCGAGCTGGCGCTGGCCGGCGGCAGCGACGGCATGGACTTCGTGCGCAAGCTCTTCGCCACCGCGCCGGCGCAGATGAACGCCAGGGCCGTGCTGGTGCTGGAGATCGGCAACGAGCGCGAGTTTTTCGAAGCCGCCTTCCCCCGCCTGGAAGTGGCCTGGATGGAATGCAGCGCCGGCGAGGACCAGGTGCTGCTCGTGACCCGCGAAGCCCTGCTCGCCGGTCTCAACTGAACAAGACATGATCACCTTGAAGAATGTGGTGCTGCGACGCGGCACCAAGGTCGTGCTGGACGATGCCAGCGTGGTGCTGCAACCCGGCGAGAAGATCGGCCTCGTGGGCCGCAACGGCGCCGGCAAGTCCAGCCTTTTTGCGCTGCTGACCGAGCGTCTGCATGCGGACCGCGGCGATGTGGAAGTGCCGAAGCACTGGCGCATGGCCGAGGTCGCCCAGCACATGCCCGAGACCGAGGCCTCCGCCACCGACTTCGTGCTGGAAGGCGACACCCGCCTGATGGCCGCCCGCGAGCTGCTGGCCAAGGCCGAGGCCGAGGGGGACGGCCACGGCATCGCCGAGGGCCATGTCGCCATGAGCGATGCCGGCGCCTTCGATGCCCGTGCCCGCGCGCAAGCCCTGCTGATGGGCCTGGGCTTCAAGGGCGCGCAGGTGGATGCGCCGGTGAACAGCTTCTCGGGCGGCTGGCGCATGCGCCTGCAGCTGGCCCGCGCGCTGATGTGCCCGGCCGACCTCATGCTGCTGGACGAGCCCACCAACCACCTGGACCTGGACGCCCTGGTCTGGCTGGAGGCCTGGCTGCAGCGCTACGAGGGCACGCTGCTGATCATCAGCCACGACCGCGAGTTCCTCGACGCCATCACCCGCGTCACCCTGCACCTGGACGAGGCCAAGCTGACCCGCTACGGCGGCAACTACACCGCCTTCGAGGCCATGCGCGCCGAGCGCATGGAGCAGCAGCAGGCGGCCTTCGAGAAGCAGCAGGACCGCATCGCCCACCTGCAGAAGTTCATCGACCGCTTCAAGGCCAAGGCCACCAAGGCCAAGCAGGCGCAGAGCCGGGTCAAGGCGCTGGAGCGCATGGAGCGCCTCGCGCCGGTGCTGGCCTCGGCGGACTTCGCCTTCGAGTTCCGCGAGCCACTCTCCCTGCCCAACCCCATGCTCTCGCTGCGTGACGTGGCCTGCGGCTACGGCGAGACCACCATCGTGCGCGACATCAACCGCACCGTGCTGGCCGGCCAGCGCATCGGCATCCTGGGCGCCAACGGCCAGGGCAAGTCGACCCTGGTCAAGACCGTCGCCCGCATGCAGAAGGCCCTCGCCGGCACGCTCACCGAGGGCAAGGGCCTGGCCATCGGCTACTTTGCCCAGCAGGAGATGGACGTGCTGCGGCCCGATGAAGGCCCGCTGGCCCACATGATCCGCCTGGCCAAGGAGGTCAGCCCGCAGGCGCGCGAGCAGGAGCTGCGCGACTTCCTCGGCCAGTTCCGCTTCACCGGTGACATGGTCAACCAGGCCGTAGGCAGCCTCTCCGGCGGCGAGAAGGCGCGCCTGGTGCTGGCCATGCTGGTCTGGCAGCGCCCCAACCTGCTGCTGCTGGACGAACCGACCAACCATCTGGACCTGCAGACCCGCGAGGCGCTGTCCATGGCGCTCAATGAGTTCGAGGGCACGGTGATGCTGGTCAGCCACGACCGCGCCTTGCTGCGCGAGGTCTGCGACGAGTTCTGGCTCGTCGCCAAGGGTCAGGTCTCGCCTTTCGATGGCGACCTGGACGACTACCAGCGCTGGCTGCTGGAAACCGCCCGCGAGGCCGCCAAGGCCATCAAGGAGGCCAGCCGCAGCGCCGCCGAGGCCCAGAAGGCGCAGAGCAGCGCAAGTCCGGCCAATCAGCGGGAGGACCGCAAGGCTTCCGCGCAGGCCCGCGCCAAGCTCAACGAGCAGACGCGGCCGCTGCGCAAGGAGATCGAATCCATCGACAAGCAGCTGGCCAAGCTGAGCCAGGAGCGCGAGTCCCTGGAGGCCGAGCTGGCCACGGGCGCCCTCGCCCCCGCAGCCATCGCGGAGAGCGGCCGCCGCCTCAAGGCCGTGGGCGATGAGATCGACGAGCTGGAGCTGCGCTGGCTGGAGCTCAGCGAGCAGATCGAGGCCATCACCACCGCTGCCGGGCTGTGACCCGTCCGGCCGGGCGGCAGGCACATGCCCCGGGCTGAGGGCTGCGCCGGCGGGACGCACCTGCCATGCCTATCAAGGCGATGCGCCCACCGCTGCGCCTGCACCCAACGCCCCAGGGCGCGGATGCCGGGCTCAGGCCAGCGCCAGCGCCAGCCCTGCGAGCGCAGCCGGCAGGCTCTGGATGAACAGGATCTTGCGGCTGGCCGTCGCCGCGCCGTAGAGCCCGGCCACGAAGACGCAGCCCAGGAAGAAGCCCTGGGTGGGCACGTCTGCCCGCAGCAGGCCCCAGAAGAGCCCCGCGGCCAGGAAGCCGTTGTAGAGGCCCTGGTTGGCCGCCAGGACCTTGCTCGCCTCGGCGAACTCAGGCGTGAGGCCGAAGGCCTTGCGGCCCTTAGGCGCCGTCCACCAGAACATCTCCAGCACCAGGATGTAGACGTGGATCAGGCCCACCAGGGCCACCAGCAGGGATGCCACTGCATGCATGCGAACGCTCCTTCCCGACTTGCGGATGCTCAGGGGCGCGATCTTTGCACAGCCCACCGCCCGGCCGTGTCACCTGCGGCACGCGGGAATTCCCGGATCCTGGACGGCCTTGCTCGAAAGACCATTTAGATTGTGTGCAATTTAATTGTTGTCTACAGTTCACCCCATGGCATCGAACAAGACATCGCGCAAGAGCAGTTCCAGCAAGGCCGCGGACCCGCGTGACCAGTGGCTGCGCCTGGACAGCCAGCTGTGCTTTGCCCTGTATTCCAGCTCATTGGCGATGACCAAGCTGTACAAGCCCCTGCTGGCGCCGCTGGGATTGACCTATCCGCAGTACCTGGTGCTGCTGGCCCTGTGGGAGCAGGACGGCCAGTCCGTCAGCGCCCTGGGCGAGCGCCTCACGCTGGACTCCGGCACGCTGACGCCGCTGCTCAAGCGCATGGAGCAGGCCGGGCTGCTGGTGCGCCTGCGCGACGCCCAGGACGAGCGCCGCGTGCTGCTGAGCCTGACCCGCGAAGGCCGCGCCCTGAAGGCCCCGGCCCGCAAGATTCCCGAAGCCCTGGCCTGCGCCAGCGCCTGCTCGCTGGACGAGCTGGCCGCCCTCACCCAGCGCCTGCATGCCTTGCGCGATCAACTCCAACGCAGCGTCCAGGACGCTGCCTGACACCCCCCGCCCTCGGGCTCACCACGAAAGGACTCATCATGGCTCTCGAAAAAGTGCTCTACACCGCCACCGCCACCGCCACGGGCGGCCGCCAGGGCACGGCCGAATCCAGTGACGGCAAGCTGAAGATCGACTTGTCCACGCCCCGTGAACTCGGCGGCGCCGGCGGCGACGGCACCAACCCCGAGCAGCTGTTCGCGGCCGGCTACTCCGCCTGCTTCATCGGCGCCATCAAGGCCGTGGCCGCCAAGCAGAAGATCGCCGTGCCCAATGACGTTTCCATCACCAGCGACGTCGGCATCGGCCCCATTCCGCAGGGCTTCGGCATCCAGGTGGCCATGCGCATCAGCCTGCCCGGCATGGAGCGCGCCGCCGCCCAGGCTCTGATCGATGCCGCCCACCAGGTCTGCCCCTACAGCAACGCCACCCGTGGCAATATCGACGTCAGCCTGACCCTGGTCTGAACCAGTCAAGACCTGACCCCATGAAAAAAGCCGGTCCTTGCGACCGGCTTTTCATTGCTGCGGCGGAGCCAGGCGCCGCGCTCAGGACTGCGCAGGCTCCCCCAGCAGGCGCAGCAGCAGCTCGACCCGCGCCTTGACCGGGCTGAGCCCGCCCGCCGCAGGAAGCCCGCGCCCGTTCTCGGCCACCGGCCCGCCATCGCAGCGCGTGCTGCGCAGTACCTGGATACCCGCAGCCTGCGCGTCCAGCAGGGCCTGCTCCAGGGCCGTGCTGAGCGTGCCATTGCCCGTGCCGGCCACCACCAGGCCCTCGACGCCGTCGTGCGCCAGCAGCCGCACCAGGCGGCCGTCGGCATGGGCATGGTTGAGCACGATCTCCACGCGCGGCCAGGCCTCGCCCTCCGCCGGCAGCAGGGCGCTGCCGATGGCCTGCGGAGCCGCCAGGGCCTGCGAGAGCCAGCGCACCCGGCCCTCCTCCACCTGCGCCAGCACGGTGCCGTCGCGGCCGCGGAAGGCGTCCACGCGGTAGCTGTGGGCCTTCTGGACCTGGTCGGCGCCGTAGACCTGGCCCGCTACGCACACCATCACCCCGCAGGCCGCCGGATCGTTCAGGAGATGGGCCGCATCCAGCATGTTCTGGGGGCCGTCCAGCTGCAAGGCCGTGGCCGGGCGCATGGCGGCGGTCAGCACCACCGGCTTGCGCGGCGCCAGCACGCGGTGCAGGAAGTAGGCGGTCTCCTCGAGGGTATCCGTGCCGTGCGTGATCAGCACGCCGCGGACCTCCTCGCGCGCCAGCTGCGCCTCCACGGCCAGGGCCAGGCGGCGCCAGGTCAGGAAGTCCATGTCCTTGCTGTCCAGCTGGGCGAGCTGCCGTGCCTCCAGCCTGAAGGCCGACAGGCCGGGCACGCCCGCCACCAGGGCGTCGACGCCGATCTCACCGGCCTTGTAGCCCACGTTGTCATTGGCCTGGGCGGCCTTGCCGGCAATGGTGCCGCCGGTGCCGAGGATGACGATCAAGTCCGCAACTTTGTTTTGCAATTTCCGAGGTCCTGGATAAAAATACAGCCACTGGATGAATATCCAGATCTCATGAATCCCGGGGCTGGAGGCCAGCGCCAGCCCCATCACCGAAAGGTCGCCCGTGGACGCCAGCCCCAAACTCACCGCCCGGCAGCAGCAGATTTTCGATCTGGTGCGCCAGAGTATCGAGGAAACCGGTGCTCCGCCCACCCGTGCCGAAATCGCCGCCGAGCTGGGCTTCAAGTCCGCCAATGCCGCCGAGGAACATTTGCAGGCGCTGGCCCGCAAGGGCGTGATCGAGCTGGTGGGCGGCACTTCGCGGGGCATTCGCCTGCCGGGGGCTGCGCTGAAGGCGCTCAACAGGGCCCGCGAAATGAGGGAATCGATGCGCGAAACCTTGCGCGATTCCCTCAGCAGCGATGCGCAATTTGCATTGCCCATTCCCGGCCTGGCCCAGCTGACCCTGCCCCTGGTGGGCCGCGTGGCCGCCGGCGCGCCCATCCTGGCGCAGGAGCACATCGAACAGCAGTACAGCGTCGAGCCCAGCCTCTTCGCCAGGAAACCGGACTACCTGTTGCGCGTGCGCGGCCAGAGCATGCGTGACGTCGGCATCATGGACGGCGACCTGCTCGCCGTGCAGAAGTGTGCCGAGGCCAAGAACGGCCAGATCGTCGTCGCCCGCATCGGCGATGAGGTCACGGTCAAGCGCTTCCGCAAGGAGCGCCAGCACATCACCTTGCTGCCCGAGAACCCGGACTTCCAGCCCATCGTCGTCACTGGCGACGAACCCTTCGCCATCGAGGGCCTGGCCGTGGGGCTGATCCGCAATCAGTTCTGAGCCCGGCGCCTGCCGGGCCACTTGTCTGCGTTCTGGCAAGTGGCTTGGTGCGGCATGGCCTGACGTGGGGTCAGGTCTTGTGCGAGGCCGGCCTTGCACGAGGTCAGGCATCGCACGGAGCCTGACCTAACACGGGTCAGGCCTGGCACGGGGTCAGGTCTTGCCAGCCCTCATTCGCCAGGCGTGCCAGCAACGAAAAACGCCCACCGAAGTGGGCGTTCGACTTTCAGGTCTCGGCAGGCCTGAGCCTGCCGAGGCACTGATGCTTAGCGCACGACCGCGATCTGCTCGCGGGCACCGCCCTTGTAGGTGTACAGGGTCAGGGCGCCGTTCTTGATGTCGCCCTTGTTGTCGAAGCTGATCGTGCCCGTCACGCCCTTGTAGCCTTCGGTCTTGGCCAGCACCGGCAGGTACTTCGCGGGTTCGGCCGAGCCGGCCTTCACCATGGCGGCGACCATCACGTTCAGCGCGTCGTACACGTACGGTGCGTAGATCTGCACTTCGACCTTGTACTTGTCCTTGAAGCGGGCCTTGAAGTCGTCCATGGACTTCTTGGATTCGCCTTCCACGCCGCCGGCTTCGGCGCACACCACCTGGCCGTCACCCATGGTGCCGCCCGACAGCTTGGGCAGCTCGCCCGAGCAGATGCCGTCGCCGCCCATGAACTTGGCTTCGATGCCCAGCTGCTTCATCTGGCGCAGCATCGGGCCGGCCACGGCGTCCATGCCGCCGAAGAAGATGACGTCGGGCTTCTTGCCCTTCAGGGAGGTCAGGATGGAGCTGAAGTCCGTGGCCTTGTCGTTGGTGAACTCGCGACCCACGACCTTGCCGCCGGAGGCCTTCACGCCCTTCTCGAACTCGTCTGCCACGCCCTGGCCGTAAGCGGTACGGTCATCGATCACGGCGATGGCCTTGCCCTTGAGCTGGTTCACGGCGTACTTGCCCAGGGTGCCACCCAGGTGCACGTCATCGGCCACCACGCGGAAGGCGGTCTTGTAGCCGTTGCGGGTGAACTTGGGGTTCGTCGCCGAGGGGCTGATCTGCGGCACGCCGGCGTCGCTGTAGACCTTGGACGCGGGGATGGAGGTGCCCGAGTTCAGGTGGCCGATCACGCCGTTGACCTTGGAGTCCATCAGCTTCTGGGCTGCGGCCGTGCCTTGCTTGGGATCGCCGGCGTCGTCTTCCGCCAGCAGTTCGAACTTGGCCTTCTTGCCACCGATCGTCACGCCCTTGGCGTTCAGTTCATCGATGGCCATGCGGGCGCCCAACTCATTGTCCTTGCCCAGGTGGGCAATGCCGCCGCTGGTGGGACCGACGTGACCGATCTTCACGACCAGGTCTTGAGCCATGGCAGCACCGCCCAGCATCAGGGCGACGGCACCCACAACCACATTCAACTTGACTTGCATGAATAACCTCCGAGTTGGAAGAAGGAGAGCGTTATGTTGTCGATTGCTCAACGCCGCAGACCATACTCCAATTCCGAGGCGTCCTCTATGGGGAAAGCATGGAAAGCCGCCTGCGTCGCGTCTGCGTTGCGCCGATCACACCAACGCCCTGGCCGCTGTTCGGTTGACCTCGGACCACGCTTTCACCGGCCCTGTGCGGGCACGCCCGCGCCCGGTGCGGCATGCCCGCGGACGGGGCCTCGCCGCAGCAGCTTCCCTGCGGCCTGCGCCGCACTCAAGCCTTGGAGCGGCCCTCGTGCGATGACAGGGACTCGGCGCTGAGCGCCTCCATCACGTGCAGGTGCAGGCTGGGCTTCAGCGATTCGATCAGGGACTCCGACAGCTGCGGCGACAGGCGGATCAGCGTCTCCACCAGCGCACTGGGCAGCTCGTCGCGCAGCAGCCGGTCCAGGGCCTGCTGGAGGATGGCCTGCAGACGCTCCTCGCTGATGCCCGGCACATGCTCGCCGCCTTGGCGGACCGCATGCATGCCCGGATCCAGCGCCTGGGAGGTGGCCGGGGCGCCCGGAAGTACCGCGCTCGTGGGCAACGGGGGCGTGGGCGCCATCGCCGCCGCAGCACCGGCTGCGGCCAGCATGTTCAGCACGGAGGCTGGCACCTCGACGGGCACCGCTGTCGACGGCGGCAGGGCCGCTTCCTGCGCAGGCTCGACAGCCGGTGCCGGTGCAAATTCTGGCGCAGGCGGCACGGGCTCCATGGCACTGAGGGCGCTGGCCTCGAGGGCCTCGCCCGCCAGGGCCGTTGGCACCACCGTGGCCCTTGAAGCGGATGCAGCGGCCTCGGCCACCCCGTCATCGCCCACAGGCTGCAAGAGCGCGGCCAGCGCCTGCGGCACAGACAGGCCAGGCTCGGCAGCCCACGGTGGCGCCTCCTCGAGCTCGGTGGCGGGCCAGGCGGGGTCGGCGCTGCCCACCGGCTCTGCGGCGAGCGAAGGGGGCAGTGCGAAGACGTCCAGCATCTGCGCATCCAGGGCAGGCGCCTGCACGGGGGCGACGTCGATGGACAGGTCGATGAAGGGCGTGTCGTCCGGCAGCGCGCTGGCCGATCGGGGCTGCACGACCTGCCAGGGCGTCATCACACCGCCCGCATCGGCGTGATGCCCCGCAGCCTCGATGGCCGCGGGCTCGTCGCCCCAGTCCAGGCTGATGGGCACCAGCTCCTCGTCACCGCGCCGACCGGAGGGCCAGGCTTCGGTGCTCAGGTTCGAGACGGGCTTGGAGAGGCGCTGCTCATCCAGCACCTCGGTCAGGGTGGGCACCACGCGGGTGCCGGTCGAACTCATGCATTGACCTCGTGATGCTTGATGTCCAGACCCATCTCGCGATAGGCCTTGTAGCGGCGGCGGCCGGCCTGGACCTGCTCCGGCTCGCTCGACAGCACCTCCAGCACGCGATCCAGCGCGGCCACATCCGCCATGAAGTCGGCGCCCAGGTTGAGCACCGTGCGGCAATGGGGCGCGGCATCCTGGCGCTCGGCCAGCACGATGGGCGTGGCCTTCAGCAAGGCCTCGTCCACGTCACCGCGCAGCAGCAGGTGCGGCACGAAGTCGGTGGGTTCCTGCGTCCACAGGGCCGCATCCAGCCGCGACAGCAGCGAGGCAGGCCCCAGCACCAGGACCTGCGCCCCGCTGCCATAGGCCTTGCGCAGCAGGCGGGTGGCGAAATGCAGGCGGTCGGAGACACCCGTGTAGAAGCTCACTTCAGCGGCCATGCAGGCCTCCGTCGCGCTCTACGGACCGGGCCCGGCCGACGCCACGCATGCCCACCGGCCGCCTCCGCTTCACTTGGCGTGCGACAGCACGAAATGCGTCAGCAGGCCCACGGGCCGGCCAGTGCCGCCCTTGGCGCCGCCGCTCTTCCAGGCCGTGCCAGCGATGTCCAGGTGGCCCCAGCGGTACTTGCTGGTGAAGCGCTTGAGGAACAGGGCCGCGGTGATGGAGCCACCGGCGCGCGAACCCACATTGGCCACGTCGGCGAAATTGCTCTTGAGGCCTTCCTCGTACTCTTCGTCCAGGGGCATGCGCCAGCAGGGGTCCAGGGCCTGTTCACCGGCGGCCATCAGCTGGGCGGCGAGTTCGTCATCGCTGGCGTACATGCCCGAGCGCACGGCGCCCAGCGCGATCACGCAGGCACCGGTCAGGGTGGCCACGTCCACCACCACTGCGGGCTTGAATCGCTCGGCGTAGGTCAGCGCATCGCACAGGATCAGGCGACCTTCGGCATCGGTGTTCAGCACCTCGATGGTCTGGCCAGCCATGGACGTGACGACGTCACCCGGCTTCAGCGCCTTACCGCTGGGCATGTTCTCGCAGGAGGGGATCAGCACGACCAGGTTCAGCTTGGGCTTGAGCTCGGCCACGGCGCGCAGGGTGCCCAGCACGCCGGCGGCACCGCCCATGTCGAACTTCATCTCGTCCATCTCGGCGCCCGGCTTCAGCGAGATGCCGCCGGAGTCGAAGGTCAGGCCCTTACCCACCAGCACCACGGGCGCCTGCGTCTTGGGCGCACCTTCGTACTTGGCGACGATGAACTTCAGGGGCTCGTCCGAGCCCTGGGCGACCGACAGGAAGGAGCCCATGCCCAGCTTCTCGACGGCCTTCCTGTCCAGCACCTCGACCTTGATGCCATGGCTCTTGGCCAGGGCCTTGGCCTGCTCGGCCAGGAAGGTCGGCGTGGCGTAGTTGCCCGGGCGATTGCCGCATTCCTTGGCGAGTTCCACACCGGCGGCAATGGCCTGGCCACGGTCCAGACCCAGCTTCACGGCCTTGGCCGCGGCCTTGTCGGCCAGCAGCGTGAGCTTGCTCAGGGCCGAGGCGGCGGGCGCGCTGGGCTTGGTGTGGCGGTAGGTGTAGACGGCGTCTGCGGCGGCCAGGGCGGTCTGCTCGGCCAGGGCCTCGTCCATGCCCTCGAAACCGAGGTAGATCACGGCGGCATGGGCGGCATTGCGGGCCTTGACCAGGCCCAGCGCGGCGGCCACGGCGGCCTTGGCGCTCTTGAGGCTGGCCTTGCCAGCGGCGGCCAGCACCAGGCGGGCGCTCTTCACGCCAGCGGCGCGCTGCACCAGCAGGGTCTTGCCGGCCTTGAGCTCGAAATCGCCGAGCTTGATGGCGTCCTTGGCCGCGTCGGCCACGGCCTTGTCCAGCTTGGCCGGCAGGGCCTCACCGGCGATCACGACGATCAGGGCGTCGGCATTGATGCCGGCCAGGGCGTCCAGGGACGCAGACTGAGTACGGAAGTCCATAATGCGGTGCAATTAGTAAAGTGCTCGGATGTTATTCGATTCCACCCTGAGGAAGGATCTGGCGCGCAGCTTTGGCGTGACCGTGATCGTCATCCTGACCGTCGTGCTCACCTATCTGCTGATCCGTACCCTGGGCCAGGCGGCGGGCGGCAGCGTGGCGCCACAGGACGTGCTGCTGCTGCTGGGCTATACCAGCCTCGGCTACCTGCCCATCATCTTCAGCCTCGCGCTGTTCATCGCCATCGTGGCCTGCCTGGGCCGCATGTACCGTGAATCGGAGATGACCATCTGGTTCGCCAGCGGCGTGGGCCTGTCGCGCTTCGTGCAGCCCGTGCTGCGCATGACGGCGCCGGTGCTGGTGGCCGTGGCTGCCCTGCAGCTGCTGGTCTGGCCCTGGAGCAACCAGAACAGCGAGCAGCTGCGCGAACGCTACGAGAAGCGCTCGGACCTCTCCCGTGTCTCGCCCGGCCAGTTCCAGACCTCGCGCGACGGCAGCCGCGTGTTCTTCATCGACCGCGACAGCCAGGACGGCAGCGTGGGCCGCAATGTCTTCATCCTGACCGAGCAGAAGGCGCAGGAATCGGTGACCTCCGCCCACCGCGGGCAGATCGAGTTCCAGGGCAATGACCGCTTCCTGACGCTCGCGCAGGGCCAGCGCAACGAGATCGACAAGGACAGCGGGGACAAGACCCTCTCCCGCTTCGAACACTACCGCGTGCTGATGGACACGCAGGTCGAGCGCGGTGACACGGAGCTGCCGCCCAAGGCCACCATGACCCTGGACCTGCTGCGCAAGCCCACGCCGCGCAACCTGGGCGAGCTCACCTGGCGCCTGGGCCTGGCTCTGGGCGCCGTCAATCTGGTGCTGCTGGGCATCGGCCTGTCGGCCAGCAATCCGCGCCGTGCCAGCAACTGGAACCTGCTGGTCGCGCTGCTGAGCTACATCATCTACTACAACCTGATCAATCTGACCCAGACCTGGGTGGCCAACGAGCGCACCACCCTGCCCCGAGCCCTGCTGGCCCTGCATGGCAGCGCCTTCGTGCTGGCGCTCCTGCTGCTCTGGTGGCGGGACAACAGCAATCGCTTCTGCATGGCTCGCGGCCCGCGCACGCTGAAGGGGTCCGGCGCATGAGGACTGTCCGCCGACTGCTCTACCGTGACATCGTCACCGCCGTGATCTTCGTGGCGGTGGCCTTCCTGTCGCTGTTCTTCTTCATCGGTTTCATCGAAGAGCTGGGCCGCGCCAGCAAGCTGGGCGGCGGCGCCATGCTGGCCAGCCTGCTGGCCCTGCTGGAGATGCCCTCGCACTTCTACGAGATCTTCCCCATCGCCGTGCTGATCGGCAGCATCTTCTCGCTGGCCCGCATGGCGCAGTCCAGCGAATTCACCATCCTGCGCACCGGCGGCCTGGGCCCCGGCCGTGCGCTGAGCCTGCTGGCCGTGCTGGCCGCCCTGTTCGGGGCACTGACCTTCGTGGTGGGCGACTACGTGGCGCCCTGGGCCGAGAAGAAGGCCGAGATGCTGCGCCGCGACCCGAAGGAAGCCGCTGCTGCGGGCACGCCGGGGGTCTGGCTCAAGGACAGGCAGTCCGGTCCCGAGGGCGAGCGCAGCTTCTCCATCAACGTCAAGTCGGCCACGGTCAGCGGCGAGCTCGGCGGAGTGCGGCTGTTCGAGTTCGACTCTCAGGGCCGCCTCCTGAGCCGCACGCAGGCCCAGCGCGCGCAG
The DNA here is from genome assembly GCF_027257975.1 of Pelomonas sp. BJYL3. Taxonomy (GTDB): domain Bacteria; phylum Pseudomonadota; class Gammaproteobacteria; order Burkholderiales; family Burkholderiaceae_C; genus Roseateles_B; species Roseateles_B flavus. Next base: position 310,239 of record NZ_JANZKX010000005.1, on the reverse strand, counting down.
GTCGACAAGGACGGGCTCTGGCGCCTGTACGACGTCGAGCGCAGCCAGTGGACCACCGCAGAGAAAGGGCAGCGTGCCCGCGTCTGGGAAAGCCATCTGGACGAATGGGAATGGCGTGGCGGCCTCAGCGCCAATGTGGTGAGCGCGGCCGTGCTGCCTCCGTGGTCGATGTCCACGCTGGAGCTGTACCGCTACACGCGCCACCTCTCGGCCCAGGCGCAGTCGGCCCAGCAGTACGACATCCAGTTCTGGCGCAAGGCCCTTTACCCGCTGGCCTGCTTCGTGATGGTGGCCCTGGCGCTGCCCTTTGCCTACCTGCATGGCCGCTCGGGCGGCATCAGCCTCAAGGTCTTCGGCGGCATCATGGGCGGCATCAGCTTCGTGCTGCTGAACAACTTGGCCGGCCACCTGGGCCTGCTCAAGCAATGGTCGCCCTGGGCCGTGGCATCCGCGCCCAGCCTGCTCTACCTCTGCATCTCGCTGGCCGCCTTCGGCTGGCTGGTGCGCTACCGCTGATCTGCCCATGGATGGACTGCTCCTCTTTGCCCACGGCGCCCGCGACCCACGCTGGGCAGGCCCCTTCGAAGCCGTGGCCCGGCGCATTGCCCAGCAGCGGCCCGGCCAGGCCGTGGCCCTGGGCTTCCTCGAGTTCATGCAGCCCGACTTCGCCGGCGCCGTGGCGAGTCTGATCGACCAGGGCTGCACCCGCATCCACGTGATGCCCATGTTCCTGGGCAGCGGCGGCCATGTGCAGCGAGACCTTCCCGGCCTGGTGGATCAGCAGCGCGCCCTGCATGGCGAGCGCATCGAGTGGACGCTCCAGGCGCCGCTGGGTGAGATCGCCAGCGTCATCGATGCCATGGCTGAGGCCTGCATGGCTCCGCTGGACGGCCCCATCAGCAAGACCTGACCCCGGAGCCTGCCGTGAACCTGCACCAGTTCAAGTTCGTCCAGGAAGCGGTGCGCCGCAATCTCAACCTCACCGAGACCGCCAAGGCGCTGTTCACCTCGCAGCCTGGCGTCTCCAAGGCCATCCTGGAGCTGGAGGAAGAGCTGGGGGTGGACATCTTCTCGCGCCACGGCAAGCGCCTGCGCCGCGTGACGGAGCCGGGCCTGCAGGTGCTCAAGTCCATCGAGATCATCATGCGCGAGGTCAACAACCTCAAGCGCATCGGCGAGGAGTACTCCAAGCAGGACGCCGGCAAGTTCAGCATCGCCACCACCCACACGCAGGCGCGCTACGTGTTGCCCGCGCCGGTGGCCCAGCTGCGGCGGCAGTTCCCGCAGGTGCAGGTGAGCCTGCACCAGGGCAACCCCGAGCAGGTGGCACGCATGCTGCTGGACGAGACGGCCGATCTGGGCCTCGCCACGGAATCGCTGGCCGAGTTCGAGGACCTGGTCACCCTGCCCTGCTATGAATGGCAGCATGTGCTGGTGGTGCCGGCCCAGCATCCCCTGGCCCAGGTGGAGCGCCCGAGCCTGGAGCAGCTGGCGCAGGAGCCGCTGATCTCCTACCACCCCAGCTTCACGGGCCGCACGCGCATCGACAAAGCCTTCGCCGCACGCCGCTTGAGCCCGAACATCGTGCTCGAGGCCATCGACTCCGACGTCATCAAGACCTATGTGCGCCTGGGCATGGGCGTGGGCATCGTCGCCGAGATGGCGGTGCGGGACGACCCGCCCGGCGGCGATCTGGTGGCGCGGCCGCTGGGGCATGTCTTCGGTTTCAACACGGCCCGCGTCGCCTTCAAGCGCGGAGCCTTCCTGCGCAACTACGTGTACGCCTTCGCCGAGCTGCTGTCCGACCGCCTCAACCGCAGCCTGCTGCAGCGCGCCCTCAGCGGCGAAGCCAGCGACTACGACCTCTGACCGGGCGCGGCTGCCGCCGCCCGCTTCCCATCATCTCCATGAGCCAGACACCCGCGATCCAGTCCCGCCTGCCCCATGTGGGCACCACGATCTTCAGCACCATGTCCGCCCTCGCCCAGCAGCATGGCGCGGTCAACCTGGGCCAGGGCTTCCCGGATTTCGACTGCGATCCGGCGCTGGTCGAGGCCGTGCACCAGGCCATGCGGGCGGGCCACAACCAGTACCCGCTGATGAGCGGCGTGCCGGCCTTGCGCCAGGCCATCGCGGCCAAGATGGAGGCGCTGTACGGACATCGCTATGACGCAGACCGCGAGATCACGGTCACCGCCGGCGCCACCCAGGCCCTGCTGAGCGCGCTGCTGGCCATCGTGCATCCGGGTGACGAGGTCATCGTGCTGGAGCCCTGCTACGACGCCTACGGCCCGGCCATCGAGCTGGCCGGTGGCCGCGTGGTGCGGGTGAAGCTCAAGCCCGAGAGCTACCGCCCCGACCTGCCCGCCATCGCCGCCGCCCTGACGCCGCGCACGCGGGCCCTGATGATCAACACGCCGCACAACCCCAGCGGCCGCATCTGGCCGGCCGAGGACCTCCAGGCCCTGTCTGAGCTGCTGGCCGGCACCGAGGTGCTGGTGATCAGCGACGAGGTCTACGAGCACATGGTGTTCGACGGCCAGCAGCACCAGAGCGCGGCCCGCCACCCGGGCCTCGCGGCGCGCAGCTTCGTGGTCAGCAGCTTCGGCAAGACCTACCACGTGACCGGCTGGAAGGTGGGCTATGTGGCCGCACCCGCGGCCCTGACGGCCGAGTTCCGCAAGATCCACCAGTTCAATGTGTTCACGGTCAACACGCCCATGCAGCACGGCCTCGCCGACTACCTGCGTGAAGCGCGCCATTACCTGGACCTGCCGGCCTTCTACCAGCGAAAGCGCGACCGCTTCCGCGAGGGGCTGGCCTTGACGCGCCTGCGCCTGCTGCCCTGCGAGGGCACCTACTTCCAGTGCGTGGATTACAGCGGCGTGAGTGCCGCTGCGGGAATGGCCCCGGAGGAATGCTGCCGCTGGCTCACGCGGGAGATCGGCGTGGCGGCCATCCCGCTGTCCGCCTTCTATGCGGAGCCGGGCGAGGACCGGCTGATCCGCTTCTGCTTTGCCAAGAAGGACGAGACCCTGCAGTCCGCCCTGGACAAGCTGCGGCGGCTCTGAGCCACCGCCCAGCCGGGGCTCAGCCCCTGGCGCTGTCTTTTGCGCCGTCCTTGGAGAGGTCCAGGTCCAGGTCCACAGGCCCCGCCGCAGGAGGCGGCCCGCCCGCACGCTGGAAGGGCATGGTCGCCATCATGGAGGTGGGGCTTCCCTGCCGGCTGGCGTCCAGGGGCAGGAAGAGGTCGATGTCTTCGCCACGGACCTCATGCTCGGAGATGTCCCGGGCCACGGCGTAGAGCATCAGGATGTCGCGGTAGGCAGCCAGGTCGAAGGCATGGCCGTCCGGGTCGCCATGGGCCAGCAGTGTCTGGATCAGCTGCATGGTCATGGCGGCATCGCGCCAGCTCTGCACGATCAGCTCGGTGGCCTGGGCATAGGCCAGCAGGCCCTCGCCCGCGGCGATGTCGTCGCTCCACACGGGAGCCTGGGCGTGGAAACGCTCGCTGAACTCGCTGGCCACGCGCTCGAAGCCGGCCTGGTCCCCGTGGCGCTGCAGGATCTCCAGCAGCTTGAGGTAGGGCAGCGCTGTGTGGCGGCCCTTCTCGTGCAGGCGCTGCGACAGCAGCTCCACGGCCGCCTCCTGCTGGCCCAGCACCATGAAGAAGTCGACCTGCTGCTCCAGGTCAATCAGCTCCTCGACGCTCACCCCTTCCGCGGCCGAGCGCTCGGGCAGGGCCTGCAGGGGCTGAAGATCGGTGTTGGCCTGCGGCATGTCCAGCAGCTGCAGGCTGACGGCGTCTGCGTCCTCGTCGGACTCGGGGGACGTGTGGGTGAAGGGCGCGGCCTCAGTGTCCTCTTCCATGGCAGGAAGGTCGCTGTTGAGGAAGTCCTGGCCGGCGGCATCCTCATGGGCAGCGGTCACCGGCTGCAGGGCACCGGCGCCGTCATTGATGGTGGGCGTGGGCCCGGCCTCGGCGGCCGGGGACTTGCCGGTGCGCCGTGCGGGCCGTGGACTGGCGTTCCCGCCGTCCGGCTCAGGCATGTGGGCCCACCACGCCTCGTGGGAGGCGCGACGCAGGCTCTGCAACTGCATGAACAGCCAGGTGCAGGCCACCGCCAGCAGAAGGCTGATACCCGCCAGCATCAGCAGCCAGCTGCGATCATGACCCTGAGGCTGGCGCAGCTGCGCGGAGAGCTGCTTGAGCGTGTCCTGCACTTCGCGTGCCTCGGCGCGCATGCGGGCCAGCTCGGCCTCGAGCTGCTTCACACGCTGCTGGGACTCCTGGCCAGCAGAGGATGCCGCCTCGGACGCCGCTGCAGCGGCCGGAGCCGCCGACAGCACCTCGGGCGCCTCCAGCTGCAGGCGGGGGGGCGCAGGCGTTGCAGGCGCCGATGCTGCGGCACCGCGAGGCTCGGCCCGCGTCTGCGGATCCAGTCTGGCGGCGGACCTGGGCTTGGTCCTGGCCGGCGACGCCGCGGCGCTGCGCGGTGCGGACGGCTTCGTGGCCGCCGCGTGGTCCGTCGGGGCTGCGGCGGGCGAGGCTGTCGATCCGGCGGCCGGTACCGAGGTGCCGCCCCCCCCCTGCGCCGACGCGGCCCTGCCGGACGCCAGCAGTTCACTGGCGCGGGAGCCCGGGGTGGCCAGTGCGGCGCGCAGGGCTGGGGAATAGAGCTCGTCGCCTTCCAGCAGGGCAGGCGGCGCGTCGCTGCGAGTGTTGCCGGAAGGCGGATCGATCAGGGCGGTGAACTGGCGCGTGTAGCGGGTCGGGCAGCCCAGGCTCAGGCTGACCGTGACCATGGGTTCGTCGATGGGCACCAGGCTGCTCACCCGCACCGCATTGACCTCGCCTTCCGTGCGGCCCAGCAACTGCACCTGGACCTGGTCCGAGGCCAGCCGTGTCTCCCCCGCGACCAGCACCGCCCGCACGCATTCCGGATGCAGGGTCTCGCCAGGCAGCAGTTGCACCGGGAAGACCAGCCTCAGCGGCTGAAACAGCGCCGAATGCGTCTGAGGGGCGCCGACGCTCAAGGCGGCAGCCGGCATCGTGAGCGTGAGGCCAAGGCCCAGCGCGGCCAGCCAGGGGCTCGCGCAACGTGGACCGGGCGTCTCGGGCTTCGTGGTTCGGCGCATGCGACTTGTAAGTACTTTGCAACAGACTCTAGCACCAGCGGCGGGCTGACCAAGCACTGAATTGCCACGCTAGCACCGTGTTTCCGCGACGCTGCACGAATAGTTGACGCTTCATGGACAATCGGCCAGGAGCGCCCGGTCCAGGCCGGAATCACGTCGTACCGGGGCTGTCGCAGCCGTGACAAAGCATGAGTAGCACTGTTCTTACAATTTCCGAACGCAGCAATATCGAGTCGGGTTCGTGGTTTTCCAAGCTGTCCCTGCCCCTTCGCAACGACATCCTCTCCAGGGCCGTGGTGAAGCGGGTGCCGGACGGCACCATGCTCTCCTGCCGGGGCGAACCCGCCGAGGAATGGGTGGGAGTCGCCAAGGGCGCCGTGCGCATCAGCTCGGTGTCCCTGGCCGGCAAGCAGGTCTCGCTGACCTATGTCGAGCCCGGCACCTGGTTCGGCGATATCTCCCTCTTCGACGGCATGCCGCGCACCCACGATGCGGCGGCCCATGGCGAGACCACCCTGCTGGTGGTCCGCAAGCCCGACTTCAAGGACCTGCTGCAGCACCACACCGAGCTCTACGAAGCCCTGCTGCGCCTGAACTGCCGGCGCCTGCGCCTGATGTTCGATGCGGTGGAGGACCTCAACACGCGGCCGCTCGCGGCGCGCCTGGCCAAACAGATCCTGCTGCTGGCACGCTCCTACGGCATCGCGCAGGGCGAGGAGATCCGCATCGGCCTGCAGCTGGCCCAGGAAGACCTGGCCCAGCTGCTGGGCGCCTCACGCCAGCGCGTGAACCAGGAGCTCAAGGGCTTCGAGCGCGATGGTGCGGTGCGCGTGGAACCCACGCGCCTTGTCGTGCTCAGCAAGGAAAAGCTGCTCGCCATCGCGGGGCGCTGATCGGGAAGGGAGGGTCAGGTCTTGCCCGAACCGCCTGCGGTCGGCGCCTGCTCCCTCTTCTCACCTTCCGATCGGACCCTCATGGACGCATTCACCGGCACCCGCCCACCCTCACAGGCCATTGACGCGGAGCGCCTGGCCGCCTGGGCGCAGGCCCAGGTGCCCGGCTTTGCCGGCCCACTGCAGATCGAGCAGTTCAAGGGCGGGCAGTCCAACCCCACCTACAAGCTGATCACGCCCGGCGGCACCTACGTGATGCGGGCCAAGCCGGCGCCGGTGGCCAAGCTGCTGCCCTCGGCCCATGCCATCGAGCGCGAGTTCAAGGTCATGCAGGCCCTGGGCCAGACGGACGTGCCCGTGCCGCGCATGCTGGCACTGTGCGAGGACGAATCCGTCATCGGCCGCGCCTTCTACCTGATGGAGTTCGTGGAGGGCCGCGTGCTGTGGGACCAGGGCCTGCCGGGCATGACGCCCGCCGAGCGCGGCGCCCTCTATGACGAGATGAACCGCGTCATCGCCGCCCTGCACAGCGTGCGGCCCGAGACCGTGGGCCTGGCCGACTACGGCAAGCCGGGCAGCTATTTCGAGCGGCAGATCGGGCGCTGGAGCAAGCAGTACCTGGCCACCGTGACCCAGCCCATCCCGGCCATGGACGCGCTGATCGCCTGGCTGCCCGCGCACGTGCCCGAGGCCGCGCGCTCGGATGCCGAAGTCTCCATCGTGCATGGCGACTTCCGCATGGACAACCTGGTCTTCCACCCCACCGAGCCGCGCGTGCTGGCCATCCTCGACTGGGAGCTGTCCACGCTGGGCCATCCGATGGCCGACTTCAGCTATCACTGCATGTCCTGGCACATCCGTAAGGCCGGCGCCGCGCAGGGCCTGGCCGGGCTGGACCTGGCCGCGCTGGGCATTCCGTCCGAGGCCGACTACATCCGCCGCTACTGCGAGCGCACGGGCCGCAGCGACGTGGCCGCCGTGCAGCGCGACTGGAATTTCTACATGGCCTACAACCTGTTCCGCATCGCGGCCATCCTGCAGGGCATTGCCAAGCGGGTGGAGGACGGCACGGCCTCCAGCGATCGCGCCCGCGAGGCCGGCGCCGGCGCGCGGCCGCTGGCCGAGCTGGCCTGGCAATTCGCGCAGAAGGCGGCCTGAAGGCCTGAAGGCCTGAAGGCCGGGTGGCCGGGTGGCGGACCGGGCCTGGTGCAGGCCCGCCGCCCTGCCCTCACTGCGAGGAATCGGGCTCCGGCAGGGAGCCGTGCATCGTGGTGCTGGAGGGCACGCTGGGCCAGGGGCTGGAATCGCCCAGAGCCTGGCTCACGCGCTCCGCGGCCTCGACGGCGATCTCGCAGAGCTTGAAGAGGGACTGCACGTCGTTGAGCCGCGGCTCCTCCATGGCCATGCGCAGGTACAGGTTGCCGCGCATGCTCATCAGCACGAAGGGCCGGCCGGGCGTCACCAGGTCCTGGGACACCCGCGCCAGTGCCTCGCTGAAGCGACCTTCGATCCACACATGCAGCAACTCGCGCGCAATGCCCAGCACCCCGAACTGGGCGCGGACGATCTTTGAGCTGATCTGCGTGAGCTTGGGGAACATCACCAGCCAGCGCATTTCCTCGGGGGTGTCGGTGTCGACGCGGGTGCGCAGGGTGTCGGTGTAGGCCTCGAAGACGGCGCCCTCGAGCTGCTCCATCAGCTGCTGCTCGATCACCATCATCTGCAGGTCACCGTGCAGCCGGGCCTCGTAGCGGATTCTCAGCTCATGGCCGGGGATGTAGGCCCGCTGCGAGGGCCCCCACTCGATGCGCACCGCACCGCCGGCGCGGCCGGGTGGCATGTCCAGGATGAAGCCCTGGCCCTCGTTCACGACCCGCAGCTGACCGCCGAGCGACTCCGCCCAGTCGGCGATGGGTTTCCAGCGTGCCGCGTTGGCGCGCGCCACGAACCAATGCTGAAGTTGTTTGATTACCATGGGCAGGCAGTGTGCATCCAAGGGCACCGCGATCGCGGCAGACAGGAGAGCGACGATGATCGACGTTTACACATGGGCAACGCCCAATGGCCACAAGGTCCACATCATGCTGGAGGAGTGTGCCCTGCCTTATCGCGTCATTCCAGTGGATATCGGCAGCGGTGCACAGTTTGAACAACACTTCCTGAAGATCAGCCCCAACAACAAGATCCCGGCCATCGTCGACCCCGATGGGCCCGACGGTCAGCCGATGTCGCTGTTCGAGTCCGGTGCCATTCTGCTCTATCTGGCGGGCAAGACCGGCCGCCTGCTGCCCGCCGATGTGCGCGGCAAGTACGAGGTCCTCCAGTGGCTGATGTTCCAGATGGGCTCGGTGGGCCCGATGCTGGGGCAGGCGCATCACTTCAGGCTCTATGCGCCGGAGCGGCTGCCTTACGCCATCGAGCGCTACACCAAGGAGGCGCAGCGCCTGTACGGCGTGATCAACCGCCGCCTGGCCTCGAGCACGTATCTGGGCGGCAAGGACTACAGCATCGCGGACATCGCCGTCTTCCCCTGGCTGCGCTCCTGGAAGAACCAGGGGGTAGAGATGTCGGACTATCCACACCTCAAGGGCTGGTTCGACGAAATCGCCCGCCGGCCCGCCGTGCAACGCGGACTCGAGGTACTGGCCGACCAGCGCCGGCCCCTCACCACCGACAAGGCGCGCGAGGTGCTGTTCGGCCAGCAGCCAGGCGGGCCGCTCAACCGCGGCCGCGGGTAGCGCGGATCGTGAATGGGGAGGCTCAGCCGCTGAGCCAGGCCGGGGTCAACGGGCCGGAACTACCGAGCCAGAACTACCGGGCCGGGGCTACCGGACCAGGGTCAGGCCTTGATATCCAGCAGCGCGCCTTCGGCCCGCACCTGGGTCTGCAGCACTTTCAGGTTGGCCACGAAGGCGTAGGTGGCCGAGCGCTGCTCGACGATTTCCTTCTCGACCTGCACGGAGGTCGTGGCATTGGTCGCCTCGCGCGTGAGGGTGTCGGACTGTTTCTGGTCCTGCCCTTCCATGGACTCCGGGCGCTTGGCTGCGGAGGCCAGGTTTTCGGAACTGGCGCGCAGGCGCTCGTTCGCCGCGGACATGCCGGAAAGCGCCGTGCTCAAGCTGATGGCCATGAAGAATCTCCGAAAGATGGACCGTGATTGGCCGCCTTTTCGGCCGATCACGGCAGAACTTTAGCCCTCCTGGCGAAAAAAAGTGAGGAAACGGCGCAGCGGGCAGCCTCCAGCCCGGGAAATCACGCTGTTTCGCCGAATTTCACCGGCCGCCGGCACGAAAAAAGCCCGCCGGGGCGGGCTCTGCCGGGTGCGGCCGGGGCTCAGCCCGCCAGTTCCTCGAAGGTGCCGGCCGGCACGTAGACGCGCACGCTATCCCCGCCCGCTGCCTTGGCTTCGGTGCAGGCCAGGGCCGCGGCGCCCAGCACGGCATCGACCGTCTCCAGGGTGGGCTGCAGCTGCACCACGCCCACGCAGGCCTTGACCCGTGTGCGGTGCAGGCCCCAGCGCAGGCGGTAGGCGGCGATGGAGGAGCGGACCTTGTCGGCGACGATCTGAGCGTAATGCTGGTCGCAATCCGGCAGCAGGACGGCGAAATGGTCGTTCTCCAGCCGCGCCACGAGGTCCGAGGCCCGCACCTTGGTCACCAGCATCTGGCCGAGTCCGTAGAGGAAATGGTCGGCCACCTCGGTGCCCATGCCGTGCACGACTTCGCTGAACTTGTCGACGTCCACCCACAGCACTGAGACGGGCTCGTGGCGGCGGCTGCCCACATGCTCGGACAGGCGGCGCTCGAACTCACGCCGGTTGGCCAGCTCGGTCAGCACATCGTGCTTGGCCGTCCAGGTGGGTTGCATGCGCAGCTGGCGGGCAGCGGTGACGTCCTCGATGATCCACAGGGCCTCGCCGGCCGGCTTGTCCCAGTGCACGGGCGTGGCCTGCAGCCGGCCCCAGAAGCGGGAGCCGTCGCGGCGCACGTGCTCGATCTCCTCGTCCAGCGGCCGCCCGGCACCGAAGGCCGCGCCCATGCGCTCCATGAGGCCCTGGTGGGACAGGTCAGACACGAAGATGCCGCGTGTGGGCTGCTGGCAGAGGTCGGTGTCGTCCCCGTGGCCGAACAGGTGGTTGAACTGCTCGCTGACCACCTGGAAAGTGCCCTGGTCGACGAAGCACAGCGCGCTGGGCGCTCGCACCATGAGGGCGCGCATGCGGGCGGCGGTCGCATCGTTCGTGGGGGAGCCAGGGGCCTGGGCCTCGTTCGTGGCGTGCATCAGCTTCTCCTTGGGGCGCCCTGCCCGATCGCAGGCGCGTACCCCTCAGGTGTAACGCTTTTGCCTGGCGATGGAAAGTCCGATGAAGCCCGATTCCGCCGGACAGTTGCGCTGGCGCAGAAGGCGCGGCGCGGGTTCAGCTGCAGGCGTCGGGATCAGGGCGGGCGTGCCGTTCGCGGTCCTTGGCGTCGGGCGGGCCGCCGTGGTCGTGGAGCACACGCCACTCACCGTCGGCTTCCTTGCGCCAGATCGTGTAGAAGCGCCCGATCAGCGCTCCGTCAGCCCCGAAGACCGGCCCGCTGGTATGCGCCAGCCGACCCGGCTCCAGCAGCTCGGCCCGGTCCGGGTACCAGCTGAAGGGGGCGGCAGCTTCGGTGTAGAAGCGCTGCCAGAACCCGCGGACGGCCGCCCTGCCCTTCAGCGGCGTGGGGCCGCTGTGGAAGAGAGCCTGCTCCGACACGAAGCTGGAAAAGGCCTGCAAGTCGCGGTCAGCCATGGTGGCGGCAAAGGCGCATTCGCGGTGCCAGACCTCGGCGTCCGCGGAGGCCGGCGGCGTGGCCTGCGCTGGCAGGATCGCGGCCATCAGGCCGATCAGGCCGATCAGGACACCAAGACGCAAGGTGGAGGCAGTCGCTGGCCTCATGGGCACACTCCCGGGAGCGAGTTCATGACAGACGCCGATCATTCCATGGCCGGTGCCGGCGGGGTATCGCCTGGAAGTCATGGACAGGGAATGTCCGCAATGGCCTGCCCGGAGGGACTCGAACCCCCGACCTGCTGCTTAGAAGGCAGCTGCTCTATCCAGTTGAGCTACGGGCAGAAACTTGAATGTGGAGATGCACGCCGAGTCTCCCGACTCGGCGTGCATCAGCAGGCTGGAATTGTGCCATGCGCGGCCGGCCTTCTTGCCGGCCCGGGGGCTCAGATCAGCACGTTGAGCAGGGCATTGCCGATGCCCATCAGCGCGGCGCCGGAGATGAGGCCGGCACAGATGGGCTCGGCACCCTCGACCCAGCGGCGGTAGCCGGCGCTCTTGGGGTTGGCCTCGTTGCGCTTGTGCATGATCCAGAACAGCAGCGCGCCCATGAACATGCAGATCACCGAATCAGGCGGCAGCACCACACCCAGGCCGATGGAGACCGAGGACAGCGGGAAGCGGCCGCGCGTGCGGATGCGCAGCACCTCGATGACCACGGCGGTGACGGCGGCCACGGCCATGGAGATCAGCGCGGAGGTGGGCAGCTGGCTGATGCCCTTGGCGATCAGCTCGGCCACGCCCTTCCATTGCAGCGCGGCCGGGAAGGCGAACTGGTCGCTGACGATGGTGGCGGCGCTGCGCACGCCGTTGGCGTCAGGCGGCAGGAAGAGCAGGAAGAACAGCGGCACGGCCGACAAGGTGCCCGCCAGGATGCCGATGATGTGGCCCACAGCCTGGTGGCGCGGCTTGCCGCCCAGCATGTAGCCGGGCTTGATGTCCGACAGCAGGTTGGAGGCATTGGACGCGATGTCCGAGGTCATGGTCGCCGGCAGCAGGTTGGAGGCCGGATTGCTGCGGTCCAGGGCCCCCACCGTGAACTGGGTGATCTTGGACAGCGCGCCCGTGGGCGTCCACGAGGTCAGGGCCATGGCATTGGCGCAGATCACGGTCAGCACCACGATCAGGGGCAGGGAGATCAGGCCCAGCAGCCAGGGCACGCCGAAGAAGGTGTGGGTCAGCCACACGCTGAGGGCGCCCAGCACGGGCACGCCGACGTAGGACAGCCACAGGGGCATCTCGATGTCACGCAGCAGGTCAGGGCCTTCGCTGGCCTTGTCGACCTTGGACTTGCGCTTGAAGAGGCTGGTGATCAGCTCCGGCTTGGCCAGCAGGCCTACCAGGGCGCCCACCACCATCATGGTCACGGCCCACCACAGCGACCACTGGTTGACGATCTCGGTCCGCACCAGGGGCACGACGGTGCCGTCCAGGCGCACGCGCGGCGCGATGTCGCCCATCTGGATCATCAACGGCGCCAGCACGCCGAAGTTCAGCAGCGCGCCGATCAGGCAGCTGGTGGCCACGGCCATGCCCATGAGGCCACCCACGCCCAGCATGGCCATGTCCAGCGTCAGACGCAGGCCCAGCACGCGCAGGTCGGTGCCCAGGATCTTGGGGATCCAGGCCTCAGCCTTGGTAGCCCAGGCGTAGTAGTAGTGGTCCAGCTTCTCGTGCAGGTACCAGGGTTCCTTCATGCCGGCCCACTGGTCCATGCGCAGGATCTTGAACTGGATCAGCTTCATCCAGCCATCGCTGACCAGCGCCTGGTAGACGGCCGCGATGCCCGCCACCTTGCCCAGCAGGCGTGCCTTGTACAGCCCTTCGGCGCCATCACCGGAATACAGCGAGTCCAGCACCACGCCGCAGGCGCGGCCCTCGGGGAAAGGCAGCTGGTCCTCGTTGATGAAGCGGCGCTTCATCGGGAAGGCCACGAGCACGCCCAGCACCGACACGACGATCAGCCAGACCATCAGCTGCCACCAGGGGATGATGTGGCCGGTCATCATCATGTAGGCCGGCAGGCCGGCGATCAGCGGCATCACCGTGTAGCCCGCCGCGGTGGCGATGGACTGGGTGCAGTTGTTCTCCAGCACGCTGAAGTCGCGGGCCATGCCGGCATTGGAAAGCGACTTGAACAGCGCAAAGGCCAGGATCACCGAGGTCAGGCCCACGCCGATGCCCACGCCGGTCTTGGCACCGATGTACAGCGCGGTCGCCGTCAGCACCAGGCCCAGCAGAAAGCCCGTCAGTGCGGAGCGCAGCGTCAGCTGCGGCATGTCTTTCTGGAAGACGTTGTTGAACCACCAGGCGTCTTTCTCTGCCCGGCTCCAGCTGCGAATCTGCTCGTCGCTGAGATGTTGAATGGCCATGCTGTTCTTGATGATGGACGTCGGCAAGCCGACTGAGCAGCTGCGGGCGCTCGTGGCGCCCAGCCGCAATGGTGCGCGGATTGTGTCAGCCGCCTTCGCGCCGCAGCCAGGGGGTTGTCCAGTAGGGGGCGGCCCTGGAAACGGCGGGAAGGCCTGGAAGCAATCCGCTTGTTGACCCAGGCCAAGTCCCGAAAGAAAGGGCCTGGCCGGCGCTTCTCAAAAAGCAAAAACCCGCCGCGGCGGGGCCGGGGCGGGTTTGCGTGCATGCATGGAACATGCACCAGATTCAATGGTCGGGGCGGCGGGATTCGAACTCGCGACCCTCTGCTCCCAAAGCAGATGCGCTACCAGGCTGCGCTACGCCCCGACGAAGCCTTGCATTCTAACCCGGGAATTTCTGCTTTCCGGAAAAAATGCGCTCCACGATCACGCCACACTGCTCATGCCAGTTCCACCAAGCGCCCCTGCCCGGTGATGAAGGCGATGCGAACTGGCTCGCCGGGCTGCAGCGCCTGCACCGCGGCTCGGTACTGCTGCAACTGCTGCACGTACTCGGGCTGACGCTGCGGTGCCTCGTGCAGCTTGTAGTCCAGCACCCACCACTGGGCCAGCTCACCAGGCGCCGGGCGGCGCAGCACCAGGCGGTCCAGGCGCAAGTCCTGACCCTCATGGCTGACCGGGACCTCGTTGCCGGCCCACTGCAGCTGAGCGGCGTCGAAGAAGGGCGCGCAGTCAGGGCTGGCCAGGATGGCCCGCACACAGCGCTCCAGACGTTCGCTGCGCCGAGCGTCCAGACCGTACATCTGGGCCGCAGCGCCCAGCAGCGGCTCCAGCGCCCCGCCCTGCCCTTGCGGGCCGCTGGCCCATTCCAGCACGCGGTGCATGGCCTCGCCCAGCGCGGCCATCTCGTCCAGCTCAGTCGTGCGCACCACCAGCTCGGCGGGTTCGGCTGGTGCCAGGGCTTGCCCCAGGGCTTGCGCCTTCGGGAGCATTTCGGGCAGCAAGGGGAGCTCCAGCAGACTGAAGTCGTGGCCGGCAGGCGCCAGCTGCGCGCCGGCGGCCGGCTGCCAGGGCTCGGCCAGCGCCTGCAGCCGCTGCCACCAGCTGCCCGCCCCACCGCCCCGCGCCGAAACGCTGCGGCTGATCACCAGCCGTGACTTGGCACGGGTCATGGCCACGTACAGCGCATTGAGCTCCTCGCGCTGGCGCTCGCCCTGCTCGAAGCGCATCAGCGGTTCCAGCGCAGGCGGCGGGCTGCTCTCCGAGGCGATGAAGGCCACGCGCCGGGGGCCGGGCAGGTCCACCGGCCAGTCGACCAGCAGGGTGGCGTGATCGGCCCGGGCTGGCGCGGCATCGCAATCCATCAGCACCACGACCCGCGCCTCCAGACCCTTGGCGCCATGCACGGTGAGCAGCTGCACGGCATCGGCTTCGCCATGGGCCGGCAGGCTCAGCGCCCGCTGCCGCAACGCACGCACAAAGCCGTAGACGGTGGCATAGCGCCCGCCATCCAGGTCCAGGGCCAGGCCCAGCAGGGACTGCAGCGCATGCAGGCGGCTGCGGCGCTCGCTGGGGGGCACGCACTGGGCCACACGCGCGAGCAGGTCGCCTTCGGCAAAGATGCGGTCCAGCAGCTCCTGGGGCGTGCTCTGCTGCAGGCGCGCCGCCCAGGACGCCAGCAGGCCGCGGGCGCGCTGAAGGGCCGGTTCCAGCGCGGACTCGTCCGACTGCATCAGGGCCTGCCAGAAGCTGCAGCGCGGCGCGCCGGTTTCATCGGCATCCGCAGCCCCGAGGCGCCGCACCGTGCGGGCCGCCAGGGACAGCTGCAGCAAGGCCGCCTCGCTGACGCCAAACAGTGGGCTGCGCAGGGCATGGGCCAGGGACAGGTCGTGCGAGGGCGAGGCCAGAGCGTCCAGCAGCGCCAGCACGTCGCGCACATCGGGCGAGTCAAGAAGCGCCAGCTCCTCCGGCGCCACGTGCGCAATGCCCTGCGCCTTGAGCGCCTGGGCCAGCACGCGCAAGGCCTCGCGCTTGCGCGCCAGCACGAAGATGTCGCCCGGCTGCAGGCCACCAGCGGCCAGCAGCTCGCCCAGGGCCCGGGCGATGCGCTGGGCCTCCCCCGCACGGCGTTGCAGCTCGGGCTCATGGCGGGCCTCGCTGAGGCTGGGGCGCCAGGCCAGCGCGGCCTCGTCGTCAGCGGCATCATCGGCCGCGCCCGCAGGATCCGCCGCCGGATCGGCTTCAGGCTCGGCGTCCAGGCGGCACACACCGGCGAGGGCATCGACGCCGCCGGACTCCGTCGTGTGGGCCCGGAAGTCCTGGTACTCGCCCAGGGCCTGAGCCTGCAGGAGGGCTGCATTGACGGCCGCCAGCACCTGCGGGGCATTGCGGCGCGTGTGGTCGCAGGCCAGCACGGCCGCATCGAGGCCTTGCTGGAGGAAGTCCCGCGCGGCGGCGAACACGCGCGGCTCGGCGCGCCGGAAGCGGTAGATGCTCTGCTTGGGATCGCCCACGATGAAGACCGACAGCGGACGCTGCCCGCTGCCCCCGCCCCCTGCCCCGCTGTAGGACGAGAGCCAGGCATGGAGCGCCTGCCACTGCAGGGGGCTGGTGTCCTGGAACTCGTCGATGAGCAGATGGCGCAGCTGGGTGTCCAGGCGCTCCTGCACCCAGCCGGCCAGCGCGGCATCCCCCAGCACGGCCAGCGCGCCGCGCTCCAGATCGTTCATGTCGACCAGACCCCGGGTCTTCTTGATCTGATCGAAGCTGTCGACCAGCACCAGACTCAGCCGCGCCAGCCGCTGGTGCAGCACCTGGGCCTCCTGCTGGTCAAGGCCGCGCTGGACCAGGGCAATGTCGTCCGCCAACGCCGCCGCCAGAGGGCTGGTGGCCAGGGCCTTCACGGGCGTCCCGGACTTGGTCAGCAACTTGCCACGCAGCACCTCGAACAGGGCGGCCGGCGGCAGTTGATCACTGAGGGCCTGCTCGATGGCAGTGGCCGCCTTGCGCATGGTCTCGTTGCGGCCCTGGCCCAGCTCGAGGGCCAGGTCTTGCCACTGCGGGCGCATCGCCTCGATGCAGTCCAGCGGGTCCGCCCCGGCGAAGCGCGCCGACACCGAGGCCGCTCCCTCCACGCTCCCCATCAGCACGCCCTGAGCCTGGGCCAGGCGCAGTTCCACGCGCTTGCCGAAGCCGGCCTCCAGCCATCGCAGGACCTTGCTGCGACCGCAGTCGTCGACCAGAGCCTGGTAGTCGGCCAGCAGCGGCGCGTCGGCCAGCAGGCGGGCATGGAAGCCGCGCCAGACCTCGGGCATCAGCTCGCTCTCGTCCTCCAGCAGCTGCAGCTCTGGCGCAATGCCGAGCTGCTGCAGCAAGGCCATGGGCGCGGCTCGCAGCAGCTGGGAGAACCAGGCATGGAAGGTGCGGATCTCCACCGGCCGCCCGCCCTCCAGCAGGCGCTGCTGCAGGCCCTGCAGCAGCGGAGCGGCGCGCTGGGCCTCGTCCTCGGCCATGCCGCGCTGGGTCAGGGCTTCGCAGCGCCCGGCGTGGTCTGCCCGGGCGAACTCGGCGAGCCACTCCGCCAGGCGCTGGCGCATTTCGCCGGCGGCCTTGCGGGTGAAGGTGATGGCCACGATCTGCTGGGGCTCGGCGCCTTCCAGCAGGGCCCGCAGGATGCGCGACACCAGCATCCAGGTCTTGCCCGCGCCGGCACAGGCCTCCACGACCACGCTGCGCCGCGGGTCGCAGGCCACCTGATAGAAGCGCTCGCGCGGCACGACGCGCGCATCGACCGTGTAGGCCGCATTCGCCTGGGGCGCTGCCATCAGAGACTTCCCTCCCACCAGTCGTCCTTGCGGCACAGGCCGCGCACGGGGCACAGCGCACAGGCCCGGCCTTCGCCCAGGGCAGGCAGGGCCGCGCCGGACTGCACGGCGGCCAGGTCCTGCTCCAGCCCCTGGCGCAGCAGTTCAGCGCTGTGCTGCACCTCGGGATGCGCCAGCAGCTGCAGGCCCTTGCTGTCATCCAGCATCAGGTAGGCGGCCTCCAGCGCCGCGCCGGCCTGGGCAGCCTCCTCGGCGCTCAGCAAGGCGTAGACGGCCAGCTGCGTGTCCTCGAGCGGGCGCTTGAGCTTGTCCTTGATGGACTCGGTGGAACCAGTCTTGTAGTCCAGCATCAGACGGCGCCCGGGCTGGTCGTCCAGACGGTCCAGGCGACCCTGCAGGCGCAGCTCGCGCAGGGCTGGGTGCGTCCAGGGCTGGCAGTGCCGGGACTGCTCGCCGGCCTCGTAGTGCCAGCCGGCCGACTCGTGCGCCTGCAGCCACGCCAGGTAGCGCGGCAGCAGGCGACGGAAGCTGGCCAGATAGGGCAGAAACTCGGCCTCGGACAGCCCCATGCGCTGGCGCTCCTGCTCGGCGGCCTCCGCCAGGGCCTGCGCAGCATCACGGCCGGGCTGCGCCTTGCGCTGCTCGTGGAAGCGGTGAAGCACGGCGTGCAGCCAGTTGCCGTAGTCGCGCTTGTCCAGCTCCTCGGTGAGCTCCTCATCCTCGCGCAGGCCCAGCAGCTGCAGGCCGAAAAACTGGTAGGGGCAGTTGCGCAGGGCGTCCAGCGCGCTGGCGCTGAGGGCGCGCGGCAGCTGCCCCGGCGCATTCGCCTGAGCCATGTGCATGGGCCGGGCTGTCAGGGCGCGCTGCGTCCGGGGGTCCTGCCACGCAGGAATCGCTCCGGCACCGGCCTGCTGGCGGGCCGCCTCCAGGCGCTCCAGCAAGGGGCTGCGCGCCAGGGGCTCGCTACCGGCCCGGTCGCATCGAAGCAGGGTCAGATGGGGCGCGCGCAGCAGCTGAACGAAACCCGCCGCCAGCTGGGCACGCCGCCCGGCCTGATCCGGCAGGCCCAGCTGGCGCGCCAGCGCCTCGGGCAGCAGCACGGGGCCTGCCGCCACCTGGCCCAGGGTCTGGGCATCGGCACCCGGCAGCACGATGGCGGCAAAGGGGCGCAGCATGGCCCGGGCCAGGGGCGTGACCAGCACTTGCAGGTCCATGGGCAGCTCGGGCACGAATTGCTGGGCCTCCAGCGTCTCGTTGACCCACTGGACAAAATCGGCGCTGCCCAGCAGCGTGCTCTGCAGGGCGAGCTGATGCGCCGAATCAGGCCAGGGCTCGCGCTGCAGCCACAGGGCCAGCAGCAGCTGGCGCCCCGCGGCCTGCTCGCCCAGCCAGGCCAGGCCCCCCAGACGCTCCAGCAGGTGGCGAAGCTGCCTCAGCCATTGCTCCAGACTGCGCTGCGCAGGGCCGGCACGCAGGAGGGACAGCAGCTCCTGGGCGTCCTGCCACAGCCCGCTTGCCGGGAACTTGAGATGCGCGGCCTGGACCGCGCCGGCCTGCACCCAGCCCAGGCGGCGGCATTGGGACTCGAGCTGGTCGACGGCGTCGGCAGCCTGGCGCTCGCGCAGGTCGCGGGCCAGGTCGCTCTTGAGCCACTGCAGCAGCTCGTCGACACTGGCCCGCGGCTGGGCCGCGCGCAGCAGCGCCATCAGCTGGGCGGCCTCGGGGGTGGTCGCCAGGGTCCAGCCGGTTTCGTCGCCCAGGCGCACGGACTGCCGCTCCAGCAGGGCACGCACGCGCCGCACGAGCACCCGGTCCTGGGCGATCAGGGCCACGGGCAGCTCCTGCCGCCGGATGTGCTCCAGCACCGTGGCAGCCGTGCACTGGGCCAGCGATTCGGGGTCCTCGCAGCGGGCCTCCTGCAGGCGGGCCGGGGGCGGATCCAGCGCCAGTTGCTCCAGCACGCAGTCGGCATCCAGCAGCAGGCAGGGGATGCCCTGGGCGGAGGCATCGGCCAGCAGGGCGTCGCTCAGCGGGTCGACACCGCCGGCGCGCATCAGCACCCAGGCGCTGGGGCGCAGGCTGAAGAGGGCGTCGGTCGCCGGCACGCGGCTGTCGCTGGCGGCCCACTCGAGCGCCACCAGGGCCAGGGCCCGTTCCAGGTCAGCCGGCCCGCCCTGCTGCAGGGCCTGGCGGGCACGCGGCCAGAAGGCCTGCCGACCTTGCGGCCCCAGGGCCTGGGCGTGGCGCGCCAGGGCTTGCGCGGCCTCCACGAGATGCTGCAGGGCCAGCCGCCAGGCCCGGGGGTCCTGCTCGCGCAGCGCCTCGGCCCAGCTCTGGCCGGCCAGCAGCTGGCGTGCGTTGAGCACGTCAATGGCGGCATCGAAGCTGATCTGCAATCCTTGCGAGAGCGGGCTGGGCCCCAGGGCTGAGGCCAGGCTGTGCGTGGTCTCCATGCGGGGCTGCCAGAGCCCCGTGCTGCGCCAGGCCCGCCGCGCCGATGCCAGGTGCTGGGCAAAAGGCAGCAGGACGACGGCATCCCGGCTCTGCACGCCGCGCGACTGCATCCAGGCGGCCATGCGCTGGACGGCCGCGTCCCAGAAGGGCCGGGCGCCGTCGCCGAGGCCCAGGGGCAGGTGTTGCGTCTCGATCTGTTGTTCTGCAGTCACGCCGTGCAAGGCTCCGTCCCGACATCCCCGGCGCCCGGCAAGCGCCAGTTCGCCAGCCATGAACCCCAATCAGTTCGGGCCCTTGGCTCTTGTGTCAGAATCATTGTGCCCTGAGTCCTGCCCCCTGGCGGGCTCGCAAGACAGTGACTCGGGCCCCGGCTGCGTGCAGCCTGTCCAAGGACTCATCCATGAGCAGCGAACTGATCAAACACATCTCCGACGCGTCATTCGACGCCGATGTCCTCCAATCCGCCACGCCCGTGCTGGTGGACTACTGGGCCGAATGGTGCGGCCCCTGCAAGATGATTGCCCCCATCCTGGACGAAGTGGCCAAGGATTACGGCAGCCGCCTGCAGGTCACCAAGATGAACGTGGACGAGAACCGTGAAGTGCCCGCCAAGTTCGGCATCCGCGGCATCCCGACCCTCATGCTCTTCAAGGACGGCCAGCTGGCTGCCACCAAGGTCGGCGCCCTCTCCAAGGCCCAGTTGACGTCCTTCCTCGACGCCAACCTATAATCTCCCCACATGCCCGGCCCCACTCGGCCGGGCTTGAATGGCCAACATGCCCCAGCCGGACCGGCTTCGGGGCATGGACTCGGCGCCCAAGCTCCCGCCCCTTTCTGTTTTGTATTGACTGCCCTGATGCGCTGCGCATGGGCGGCCGTGGCGATGGCGATGGCGACCGAAGATCCTGTCCCGGGTTTCTGGCAGACCCTGGACGACCCAACCGGGTTTCCCCATGCATCTTTCTGAACTGAAAGCGCTTCACGTTTCCGCCCTCATCAAGATGGGCGAGGAGCTGGAGATCGACAACGTCGCCCGCATGCGCAAGCAGGAGCTGATGTTCGCGATCATGAAGAAGCGCGCCAAAGCCGGCGAGCAAGTCTTCGGCGACGGCGTCCTCGAAGTCCTGCCTGACGGCTTCGGCTTCCTGCGCTCGCCGGACACCAGCTACATGGCGTCCACCGACGACATCTACCTCTCCCCGAGCCAGATCCGCCGCTTCAATCTCCACACCGGCGACATGATCGAAGGCGAAGTGCGCGTCCCCAAGGACGGTGAACGCTACTTCGCGCTGGTCAAGGTCGATCGCGTGAACGGGCTCACCCCCGAGGAGAGCAAGCACAAGATCATGTTCGAGAACCTGACGCCCTTGTTCCCCAAGGAGCAGTTCAAGCTCGAGCGCGACATCAAGAGCGACGAGAACATCACCGGCCGCATCATCGACCTCATCGCGCCCATCGGCAAAGGCCAGCGCGCCCTGCTGGTGGCCCAGCCCAAGACCGGCAAGACGATGATGATGCAGCAGCTGGCACACGCCATCACGGCCAATCATCCGGAAGCGCACCTCATCGTGCTGCTGGTGGACGAGCGCCCTGAGGAAGTGACCGAAATGCTGCGCACCGTGCGCGGCGAGGTGATCTCCTCCACCTTCGACGAACCCGCCGCCCGCCATGTGCAGGTCGCCGAAATGGTGATCGAGCGCGCCAAGCGCCTGGTGGAGCTCAAGAAGGACGTGGTGATCCTGCTGGACTCCATCACCCGGCTGGCCCGCGCCTACAACAACGTCCTGCCCTCCTCCGGCAAGGTGCTGACCGGCGGCGTGGACGCCAACGCCCTGCAGCGTCCCAAGCGCTTCTTCGGTGCGGCTCGCAATGTCGAGGAAGGCGGCTCGCTGACCATCATCGGCACCGCGCTGATCGATACCGGTTCGCGCATGGACGAAGTGATCTACGAAGAGTTCAAGGGCACCGGCAACTGCGAAATCCACCTGGATCGCCGCATGGCCGAGAAGCGTGTCTACCCTTCGATCCTGATCAACAAGTCCGGCACCCGCCGCGAGGAGCTGCTGCTCAAGCCCGAGATCCTGCAAAAGAGCTGGATCCTGCGCAAGCTGCTCTACAACATGGACGAGATCGAAGCGATGGAGTTCATCCTCGACAAGATGAAGGCCAGCAAGAACAACCACGACTTCTTCGACATGATGCGAAGAGGCGGGTAATTCCGGCCTTCCGGCGCCGCCTCCCTCACTGGGTAGGCGGCGTTTTCATTTGTGGCTATAATCAACGTTTTTCCGCCGCCAGAAAGTGCGTCACATGGTGTGACGTGGCTCCCGGCACTGAAACAGCTACGGCGAGAGGTTTCCCATGAAAGAAGGCATTCACCCCAACTACCGCGACGTGGTGTTCGTGGACCAGTCCAACGGCTTCCAGTTCGTGACGCGTTCGACCGTCCAGACCAAGGAAACCATCACCGTCGACGGCAAGGATTTCCCGCTGGTCAAGCTGGAAACCACCAGCGAATCGCACCCCTTCTACACCGGCACTCAGAAGAGCGTCGACAACCTGGGCGGTCGCGTCGAGAAGTTCCGCAACAAGTTCGCTCGCGTCGGCCTCAAGAAGTAAGCCCCGCGGCCGCGCTTCGAGCGTCGAGCCCCACAGAAAAGGCAGCCCCGGCTGCCTTTTTTCATGTCCACGTCCCCTGAGCATGCGCCTGGCGTAGGACGCCGCATGCCACCGGCCCAGCGTCTGCCCGTAATTGGGGCATGATGCGGCCTTCAAGCCCTCTGCCGCCTGCGTGAACCAAGCCACCCCCGCCATCGTTGCCGAACGCGGCGCCCAACGCCTGCCCCGGTTGGCCCTGCTGCTCTTCTGTGCGGCCTATGTGATCCCTGGCGTCTTCGGCCGCGACCCCTGGCGCAACGCCGACCTCACGGCCTACGGTTTCATGGCCAAGATCGCCGCCGGACTGAGCCCCTGGCATCACCCCGAGCTGGGTGGCATCACCACGGACGGCGGCCTGCTGCCCTACTGGGTCGGTGCCCTCTTCATCAAGCTGCTGCCCTTCCTGGACCCCGCCCTGGCGGCGCGCATCCCCTTCGCGCTGATCCTGGTCGGGGTGATCGCCCTCGTCTGGTACAGCAGCTTCCATTTCGCCCGCACGGAGGCCGCCCAGCCGGTGGCCTTTGCCTTCGGAGGCGAGGCGCAGGCGGTGGACTACGCCCGCGCCCTGGCAGACGGGGCCCTGCTGGCCCTGGTGGCCTCGCTGGGGCTGCTGCTGCTGGGCCATGAAACCACGCCGGAGCTGCTGCAGCTGCTGGGCATGACCCTGTTCGTGTACGGCATGGCGGCGGCGCCCTTCCGCGCCCTGAAGGCCCGCCTGGCCCTGTTGCTGGCCCTGCCCATCCTCGCGGCCTCCGCGGCACCGGCCGTCGCCCTGATGCTGGGGATGGGTGGCGCCTTGATCTGCTGGCGCTCGGCCTATGAGCCGGTACGGGCCAGCATGCTGTGGGTCGTCGCGGCCACTGCGCTGTCGGCCCTGCTGGCCTGGGGGCTGGGCAGCTGGGCCTGGCGACTGCAGGCCCTGCCCGGAGCTGACTTCCCCCTGCGTGTCGGGACCCTGCTGCTGTGGTTCGCCTGGCCGGTCTGGCCGCTGGCGCTGTGGACTCTGTGGCGCTGGCGCGCCTACCTGCAGCGCCGCCATGTCAGCGTGCCCCTGCTGGCCGTCATGGTCTCGCTGCTCAGCTGCCTGGCCATGGGCGGTTCGGACCGCGCCTTGATGCTGGGCCTGCCCGCGCTGGCCGTGCTGGCGAGCTTCGCACTGCCAACCTTCAGCCGCAGCATGAGTGCCATGCTGGACTGGTTCTCGATGTTCTTCTTCAGCGCCATCGCGCTGTTCATCTGGCTCTACTACCTGTCCATGCAGACGGGCTGGCCGGCCCAGCCGCTGGCCAATGTGCGCAACCTGGCCAAGGGCTTCGAGCCCAGCTTCCACCCGCTGGCGCTGCTGTTCGCGGTCCTGGGCACGGCGGCTTGGCTCGGACTGCTGCGCTGGCGCACCGCGCGCCACCGGCATGCGCTGTGGAAGAGCATGGTGCTGCCCTCGGGCGGCGTGGCCCTGGCCTGGCTGCTGGCCATGACCCTGTGGCTGCCGGTGCTGGACTATGCACGCAGCCACCGGCCGCTGGTCGAGCGACTGGCCCGCGTCATGCCCGCGGACACGACCTGCCTGGCCACGCCGGGCCAGGCGCTGTCGCTGGTGGCGGCCCTGGAAGTCCAGGGGCACTGGAAGGTTGACGCCCTGCACAGCGCCGCCGACACCTCTTGCCGGCTGCTGCTGGTCCAGTCGGATGACGCCAATGCCTCGGCGCCTGCTCCGGGCTGGCAACTGCTTGCGACGGTCAAGCGGCCGACCGATCGGAACCTGTCCTACCGCCTGTACCAGCGCGAGACACGCTGAGCGCCTCGAGCCCAGCCGCGAGGACTGCCTGACGATCCGCCCTCCTCGTCCGCCCGCGTTCAGGGCAGACGGGAGCACAGAGGGCAGTGCCTTCAGGAGCCGCTCAGAGGCTGCCCTCGGGCACTCGCGCGGCCTCGACGCCCAGCGCCTCCACCGAGCGCACCCGGGCCGCCGGCAGGGCCACACGGAAGCGCGAGCCCTTGCCCACCTCGCTGTCGATCTTCAGCTCGCCGCCATGGCGCTGGGCCACGTGCTTGACGATGGAGAGGCCCAGCCCCGTGCCGCCGGTGTCGCGGTTGCGGCTGCCGTCGACACGGTAGAAGCGTTCAGTCAGGCGCGGCAAGTGCTCGCGGGCGATGCCAGGGCCGGTGTCGCACACGCAGATCTCGCCCGAGCCATCGGCCAGCAGACCGAAGCTCAGCTCGATGCGTCCGCCGTCCGGCGTGTAGCGCACGGCGTTGTTGGCCAGGTTGGCGACTGCGCTGAGCAATTCCGCCTCCACGCCAGCCAGCTCGGCCGCCGGCCCGCTCTCCAGCACCAGTTCATGGCGGCCGTTGGACAGGGCCGAGGCATCACTCAGCACACGCTGCAGCAGGGCCTGGACGCCCAGCCAGCGGTCCGCTCCCGGCCGCGGGCTGCCTTCGAGCTGCGCGAGGGTGAGCAGGTCGCTCACCAGGGACTGCATGCGCTGCGTCTGCTGGTTCATGAGGCTCAGCACGCGCTTGCGCTCCGGCTCGGTCAGCGGCAGGGAGGCCATGGTCTCGATGAAGCCCGCCAGCACCGTCAGGGGCGTGCGGATCTCGTGCGAGACATTGGCCACGAAGTCGCGCCGCATGGCTTCGGCGCGTTCGCGCTCGGTGATGTCCTGCGTCAGCACCAGGCGCATGCCCTCCCCATAGGCCCGGACCACCACGGCCAGGGTCAGCCGACCGCGCACGTGCGGGAGCACCAGCGGCTGGCTGTAGTCCCCTGACTGCAGCAAGGCCACGAAGGCCGGGAAACGCACGAGATTGGTCACGCGCTGGTCGCGGTCACGTTGCGGGTCCAGCGAGAAGTGATCGGCCGCGACGCGGTTGCACCAGCGGATGTGGTCCTCCGCATCCAGCATCAGCACGCCATTGGGCGAGGCCTCGATGGCGGAGAGAAACTGCAGCAGTTCCTGACGCTCGCGCTCGATGGCACGGTCACGGTCGCGCACGGCGCGCTCCACACGGTAGGCAAGCTCGCCCCAAAGCCCGCGATCACGCGGCGCCGAGCCGGCCAGCGCTCCCCGCAGCCACTGCATGAGGCGGTGCGCACGCAGCGAATCCACCGTGAACAGCGCGGCCACGCCGATCAGCGAGCCCGTCAGCGGAGGCAGCCAGGGCAGTTGCGGCCACCAGCGGCCCAGCAGCCAGGCAAGACCTGCCCCCAGCAGCACCGCCAGCGCCGCCAGTACGACGCGAGGCAACATCCAGGTCATTTCAATTCCTGCAACTTGACCCGGCACGGGTCATTTCGCGACACGTTCCGAGAGGCCCCATCAAGCGGAAACGGCAGCCACCTGCTGGGTCAGGCGATAGCCCGCCCCGCGCACCGTCTCGATCATGCGCTGGCACTGCACCTTCTCCAGGGCCTCGCGCAGGCGCTTGACGTGCACGTCCACCGTGCGTTCCTCGATGAAGACATGATCGCCCCACACGCGGTCCAGCAGCTGCGAGCGGCTGTGCACGCGCTCCGGGTGCGTCATGAAGAAATGCAGCAGGCGGAACTCGGTCGGGCCCAGCTTCACCTCCACGCCATCGCGGCTGACGCGCCGCGTGCCGGGGTCCAGGCTCAGCTGGCCGACCTCGACCACCGAGTCCAGGGCCTCGGGCGCCTTGCGACGCAGCACGGCGCGGATGCGGGCGAGCAGCTCGTTGGTCGAGAAGGGCTTGGTGAGGTAGTCATCGGCGCCGGCGTCCAGGCCGGAGACCTTGTCGCTCTCCTCCGCACGGGCCGTCAGCATGATGATGGGCAGCTCCTTGGTGCGTGCGGCAGAGCGCCACATCCGGGCCAGGCCGATGCCCGACTGGCCCGGCAGCATCCAGTCCAGCACCACCAGGTCAGGCAGCACACGGTCCACTTCGAGCTGGGCCTGGTCGGCGCTGCCGGCCAGGGTCACCTCGAAGCCCGCATGGCGCAGGTTGATGGAAATGAGTTCGGCGATGGCGGCTTCGTCCTCGACGACGAGAATGCGGCTCATGATTGGTGCTCCTTGTCGTTGAGGGTCAGGGCTTGACCATGGTGGCCACGGCGTCCGGCGTGTTGTGACGCACGTCCGTGCCCTTCACCACGTAGATGATCACCTCGGCGAGGTTCTTGGCATGGTCGCCCACCCGCTCGATGGCCTTGGCCACGAAGATCAGGTCGATACAGGCCGAGATGGTGCGCGGGTCTTCCATCATGTAGGTGATCAGCTTGCGCATCAGGCCGTCGAACTCCTTGTCGATGGCGTCATCCTGCTTCAACACTTCCAGGGCACGATCCACATCCAGGCGAGCAAAGGCGTCCAGGGCCTTGCGCAGCTGGGCGGTGGCGAGTTCGGCCTCGAAGCTGAGATCGGACATGGGCAGGCGCAGCCGGCCGGACACGCCCTCGTTGATCAGGCGCTGCACGGTGCGGGCCACGCGGGCGGCCTCGTCGCCCACGCGCTCCAGATTGGCGATGGTCTTGGACACCGCGATCAGCAGGCGCAGGTCCCGCGCCGTGGGCTGGCGCCGGGCGATGATGCTGGAGAGGTCGCGATCGATCTCGACCTCCATGGCGTTCACCCGGTCTTCGGTCTTGAGCACGGTGCCGGCCAGGTCGGCGCTGAAATTGATCAGGGCCTCGACCGACTGCGCCACCTGCGCCTCGACCAACCCGCCCATCTCCAGCACACGCGTGGAGATGCCGCTCAGCTCGGCATCGAACTGGGTGGAGAGATGCTTGTCACTCATTCTTTTGCTCCTTGTGGCGGCCGGCCCTCACGGCCGGCCGCCCTTGCTTTCCTCGGCACAGGCCCCGCCTGCGCCCCGACATCCACGGTGCCTCGGCTTCAGCCGAAGCGCCCGGTGATGTAGTCCTCCGTATCCTTGCGCTTGGGCTTCATGAAGAGCTCGGCGGTGGGACCGAACTCGATCAGGTCGCCCAGGTACATATAGGCCGTGTAGTCCGAGCAGCGAGCCGCCTGCTGCATGTTGTGGGTCACGATGGCGACCGTGTAATCGGTCTTGAGCTCGTGGATCAGTTCCTCGATCTTGCCCGTGGAGATGGGATCCAGGGCCGAGCAGGGCTCGTCCAGCAGCAGCACCTCAGGCTTGATGGCAATGCCGCGGGCGATGCACAGGCGCTGCTGCTGACCGCCGGAAAGGCCGGAACCGCTCTGGTTGAGCTTGTCCTTGACCTCGTTCCACAGCGCGGCCTTCTTCAGGGCCCATTCCACGCGCTCGTCCATCTCCACCCGCGGCAGGGTCTCGAAGAGACGCA
Source organism: Pelomonas sp. BJYL3 (assembly GCF_027257975.1). Lineage (GTDB taxonomy): Bacteria > Pseudomonadota > Gammaproteobacteria > Burkholderiales > Burkholderiaceae_C > Roseateles_B > Roseateles_B flavus. The sequence continues at coordinate 282,799 of NZ_JANZKX010000005.1, read as the reverse complement.
CGCCGAAGGCGATGTTGTCGTAGATGGACATGGGGAACGGCGTGGGCTTCTGGAAGACCATGCCCACCTTGGCGCGGATCAGGGAGACGTCCTCACCGCTGGAGAGGATGTCGCTGCCGTCCAGCAGGATCTCGCCTTCCGCGCGCTGCTCGGGATAGAGCTCGAACATGCGGTTGAGCGTGCGCAGCAGCGTGGACTTGCCACAGCCGGAGGGCCCGATGAAGGCGGTGACCTTCTTCTCGGGAATGTCCAGGTTGATGTTCTTGAGGGCGTGGAAGTTGCCGTAATAGAAGTTCAGGTTGCGCACCGACAGCTTGGCACGCTCCGTCACGGGCATATCGACCTTGGTATCCATGAGTCTCTCGCTTCAGTGCTTTTTCTTGAACAGGACGCGCGCCAGGATGTTCAGCGCCAGCACGCCCATCGTGATGAGGAAGACCCCCGCCCAGGCCAGCTTCTGCCAGTTCTCGTAGGGGCTCATCGCGAACTTGAAGATGGTGACCGGCAGGCTGGCCATGGGCTCGCCCAGCGACGAGGTCCAGAACTGGTTGGACAGCGCCGTGAACAGCAGGGGCGCGGTCTCGCCGGAGATGCGGGCCAGGGCCAGCAGCACGCCGGTGATCACGCCGGCGCGGGCCGACTTCAGCGTCACCGACAGGATCACCTTCCACTTGGGCGTGCCCAGGGCATAGGCCGCCTCGCGCAGGGCGTTGGGCACCAGGCTCAGCATGTTCTCGGTCGTGCGGATCACCACCGGGATCACGATCAGCGCCAGGGCCAGCACGCCGGCCAGACCCGAGAAGGTCTTCATGCGCGACACCACCACCGCATAGACGAAGAGGCCGATCACGATGGACGGTGCCGAGAGCAGAATGTCATTGATGAAGCGGACCGAGGATCCCAGCCGCGTCTTCTGCCCGTATTCGGCCAGGTAGACGCCGGCCATGATGCCGATGGGCGTGCCCAGCAGCGTGGCCAGGCCCACCATGGTGATGGAGCCGAAGATGGCATTGGCCAGGCCACCGACTTCCGCCTGCGGGGGCGGCGTCATCTCGGTGAAGGTGGCCCAGTTGAGGCCACCCAGGCCGAGGCGGACGGTCTCGAAGAGGATCCAGATCAGCCAGAACACGCCGAAGGCCATGGCCGCCAGGGACAGGGTCAGGGCGATGGCATTGGTGCGCTTGCGGCGCGCGTGGTGGCGCAGGCGCCGGGGGTCCATCGCGGGAGCAACGGAGGTGTTCATGCGCGGGCTCCTTCGCTCTTCTTCAGGCGGCTCAGCAGGACCTTGGAGAAGCTCAGCACCACGAAGGTGATGAAGAACAGCACCAGGCCCAGGTAGATCAGCGAGGCCTGGTGCAGGCCCTCGCCGGCTTCGGCAAACTCGTTGGCCAGGGCCGAGGTGATGCTGTTGGCGGCCTCGAAGATGGAGGGCGAGTTCAGCTGGTTCATGTTGCCGATCACGAAGGTGACGGCCATGGTCTCGCCCAGGGCTCGGCCCAGGCCCAGCATCACGCCGCCGACCACGCCGGTCTTGGTGAAGGGCAGCACGACCTTCCACACCACTTCCCAGGTCGTGGCGCCCAGGCCGTAGGCCGATTCCTTCAGCATGGGCGGCGTGACCTCGAAGACGTCGCGCATCACCGAGGCGATGAAGGGGATGATCATGATGGCCAGGATGATGCCGGCCGAGAGGATGCCGATGCCCACCGGCGGGCCGGTGAACAGCGCGCCGAGGTAGGGCACGCCGTCGAACAGCTTCTGCAGCGGCTGCTGCACGAAGGTCGACAGGATGGGGCCGAAGACCAGCAGGCCCCACATGCCATAGACGATGGAGGGCACGGCGGCCAGCAGCTCCACGGCGATGCCCAGAGGGCCGCGCAGCCAGCTGGGCGACAGCTCGGTCAGGAAGATCGCGATGCCGAAGCTCACCGGCACGGCGATCAGCAGCGCGATGAAGGAGGTCATCAGCGTGCCGTAGATCATCACCAGGCCGCCGAATTTCTCCTGCACGGGATCCCAGTCCTTGCTGATCAGGAAGCCCAGGCCGAACTCGCGGATCGCCGGCATGGCGCCCAGCAGCAGGGACAGCAGGATGCCAGCCAGCAGCGCCAGCGTCAGCCAGGCGGCGCCTTGTGCGAGTCCTGCGAACAGCGCGTCGGCCCACGGCAGGGTGCGGCGGCGCTCAGGCGGCTGGCCCTGGGGCAGCGCCTTCTTCTGTGCGCGTTCCCGGTCGGTGGTGTCGGTCATAGGGGGAGTCAGTACGGCAGCCATGGATACCTCCACGATACGGTGCTTGAGCAGTTCAGGCGATACGCACAAGCCCCGGCGCCGGGCAGCAGCGTCGGGGCTTGTGTCGCATGGGCATCTGCTTCTATGGTGCTTACTTGTGGCTGATGGCCTTGCCGGCGGCGTCCTTGATCTGGTCCGCCCACTGCTTGCGGACCAGGTCCTTGACCGAGGCGGGCAGCGGCACGTAGTCGAGGTCGTCGGCCATCTTGTCGCCCTGGCTGTAGGCCCAGTCGAAGAACTTCAGGCTGGCGGCGGCGGCGGCGGGCTTGTCCTGCACCTTGTGCATCAGGATGAAGGTGGCGCCCGTGATGGGCCAGCTGTCCTTGCCGGCTTGCTCGGTCAGCACCTGGTAGAAGCTCTTGTTCCACTCGGCGCCGGCGGCGGCGGCCTTGAAGGCGTCATCGCTGGGCGAGACATAGTTGCCGGCCTGGTTCTTCAGCTGCACATAGGCCATCTTGTTCTGCTTGGCGTAGGCGTACTCCACGTAGCCGATGGAGTTGGGCAGGCGCATCACAAAGGCCGACACGCCTTCGTTGCCCTTGCCGCCGGTGCCCGTCGGCCAGTTCACCGCCGTGCCCTCGCCCACCTTGCTCTTCCATTCGGCATTGACCTTGGAGAGGTAGTTGGTGAAGAGGAAGCTGGTGCCGGAGCCATCGGCGCGGCGCACCGGGGCGATGGTGGCGTCAGGCAGAGCCACGCCGGGGTTCAGCGCGGTGATGGCTGCGTCGTTCCACTTGCTGATCTTGCCCAGGTAGATGTCACCCAGCACGGCGCCGGTGAGCTTGAGCTGGCCCGGGGTCACGCCCTTGATGTTGACCACGGGCACCACGCCACCGATCACGGTGGGGAACTGCAGCAGGCCGTCCTTGGCCAGTTCGTCGTCCTTCAGCGGCGCGTCGGAGGCACCGAAGTCCACGGTCTTGGCCTTGATCTGGCGGATGCCGGCACCGGAGCCCACCGACTGGTAATTGATGCGGGCGCCATTGGCCTTGTGATAGGCGTCGGCCCACTTGGCATACACAGGCGCCGGGAAGGAGGCGCCAGCGCCCGTCACGTCCTGCGCCTGAGCCAGGCCGCAGGCGGCAGCAAATGCAGTCATCAGGAGGCCGGTGCGGATCAGCTTGTTTGTCATGTCAGTCCTATCGCGTTTTGGGTTGTGGAGCGATGAACGGAATGCTATGACCGGTCTGTGACGGGTGCGTGACACAAATGACAGCCGCATTCCCCCTGCTGACCGGGGCAGCTGAATTGTCATGTGATCTTCACTGCCCTGTCATGTCGCCTGCCTACGCTGCCGGGCATTGCTCATTCACAGCCAAGGTGGAGACCCGACATGACACATCTGACCCGCATCCTGGCGCTCAGCGCCGCCCTCTTCGGCCTGGTGGCCTGCGCCACGACCCCGGCACCGGCCCCGCTGGCCGACACCCTGGGCCGCGATCCCCAGCTGAGCACCTTCAACCGCCTGGTCGAGCAGGCCGGCCTCACCGAGGAGCTGCGCGCCGCCGGCCCGCTGACGGTGTTCGCTCCGTCCGACGAGGCCTTCAAGGCCCTGCCCGCCGCCACCCTGAACAAGCTCAGCCAGGACAAGGAACAGCTCAAGGCCGTCCTGCACCTGCACATGCTGGCCAGCAAGCTGCCGGCCGCCGAAGTGAAGAACAGCAGCCCCAAGAGCCTGCAGGGCAGCGCCCTGGCGCTGGCACGCGCCGGTGAGTTCGTGACGGTGGAGGACGCCGTGGTCCAGCGTGCCGACATCGGCGCCACCAATGGCGTGGTCCATGTGATCGACCGCGTGCTGCTGCCGGCCAAGAAGTAAGCCGGCCGCCGGCTCCTCGGCCGGCATGCCTCGATGCCAAGCACCCAATGCAAAGGGCGCCCTTGTGGGGCGCCCTTCTTGCGTTCGGATCGCGGACCGTGGTGCGCGGATCGCTGAGGTGGATCAGGCGCGCACGGTGGCCGCCATGCGCTCGGCGCAGGACTGGGCCAGGGCCGCATCGCTGGCCTCGACCATCACCCGCAGCAGCGGCTCCGTGCCCGAGGCTCGGATCAGCACGCGCCCGCGGTCGCCCAGCTCGGCCGTCACCTCGGCCTGCACGCGCGCCAGCTCGGCATTGCCCTTCCAGTCCTGGCCGGGCTGCATGCGGACGTTGATCAGGGTCTGCGGGAACAGCGTCACGCCCTCCAGCTGCGCGGACAGGCTCTTGCCCGTGCGGCAGATGGCCGACAGCACCAGCAGCGCGCTGACCATGCCGTCGCCGGTGGTGTGCTTGTCCAGGGCCAGCAGGTGACCCGAGCCCTCGCCGCCCAGCTGCCAGCCGCGCGAGATCAGCTCTTCCAGCACATAGCGGTCGCCCACCTTGGCGCGGACGAAATCGACGTCGCGTTTCTTCAGCGCCAGCTCCACGGCCATATTGGTCATCAGGGTGCCCACGGCGCCCGGCACGCGCTGGCCCTGGGCCAGGCGGTCCGCAACCATCACGTAGAGCAGCTCGTCACCGTTGTAGAGGCGGCCTTCAGCGTCAACGAACTGCAGGCGGTCGGCATCGCCATCAAGGGCAATGCCGTAGTGCGCGCCGTGTTCCTTGACGGCCTTCACCAACGCGGCCGGTGCCGTGGCACCGACACCATTGTTGATGTTGAAACCGTCCGGGCTGCAACCGATGGAGATGACCTCGGCGCCCAGCTCATGCAGCACGTCCGGCGCCACGTGGTAGGCCGCGCCGTGGGCGGCATCGACCACCAGCTTGAGGCCGCGCAGGCTCAGGTCCTGGCTGAAGGAGGCCTTGCAGAACTCGATGTAGCGGCCACGCGCATCCTGCAGGCGGCGAGCGCGCCCCAGACTGGCGGAATCCACCCAGGCGGCGGGCTCTTCCAGGGCCTGCTCCACGGCGATCTCCCAGGCATCCGGCAGCTTCTCGCCCTTGGCGGAGAAGAACTTGATGCCGTTGTCCGCGAACGGATTGTGCGAGGCCGAGATCACGACGCCGAGGTCCTGGCGCAGGGCGCGCGTCAGATAGGCGACGCCCGGCGTGGGCAGCGGGCCGGTGAGCCACACGTCCACGCCGGCGGAAGCGAAGCCCGCCTCCAGCGAAGACTCCAGCATGTAGCCGGAGATGCGCGTGTCCTTGCCAATCAGCACGCTGGGGCGCGCCGCGCCATTGCGGCGCAGCACCTTGCCCACGGCATGGCCCAGGCGCAGCATGAAGTCCGGCGTGATCGGCGATTGGCCGACGGTACCGCGGATACCGTCCGTCCCGAAATAGCTACGGCTCATTGCGAGCTTCCTCCGAATTTTGAATGGTTGGCATTCTCGCCGATCAAGCCGGCTCAGGCGCCTGCGCCACCGCCCGCCCCCCATACCTGCAGGGCGTCCACCGTGGCGGCCACATCGTGCACCCGCAGCACCCGCGCCCCATGGCTGAGGGCCAGCAGGGCCGCCGCCAGGCTGCCCGGCAGACGCTGGTCGACCGTACGCCCCGTAACAACTCCGATGGCCGATTTGCGCGACAGACCGGCCAGCAGGGGATAGCCCAAGGCCAGAAGCTCCGCCTGCCGACGCAGCAGCTCGAAGTTCTGCTCGACGGTCTTGGCAAATCCGTAGCCCGGATCCAGCACGATGCGATCGGCCGCCACGCCCTGCCCTCGCAGCACCTGGGCCCGCTCGCTCAGGAACTGAGCCACCTCCTGCACCACATCGCCATAGTCGGTCAGGGACTGCATGCTGCCGGGGTCACCGCGCATGTGCATGAGGCAGGCGCCCAGCTGCGGATGGGCCTGCATCACCGCCTCCGCGCCGGGGTCGCGCAGGGCAAGGATGTCGTTGAGGATGTCCACGCCCAGGTCGGCCGCGCGGCGCATCACCTCGGCCTTGCAGGTATCGATGGACACCGGCACACCGAGGCGCAGGGCGCCGCGCAGAACGCCTTCGATGCGCTGCCATTCCTCGTCCACGCTGAGGCGCGGCGCGCCCGGGCGGCTGGACTCCCCCCCGACGTCCAGGATGTGAGCCCCCTCCTTCAGCAGCTGCTCGCAATGTGCCAGCGCCGCGGCGGTGCCGGCGTGCTGGCCGCCATCGGAAAAGGAATCGGGCGTCGCGTTGACGATGCCCATGACCTGCGGCGTCCGAAGGTCGATACGAAAACGGGTGGTCTGCCAGAACATCGCTTGCAAGAGCCCGGCTGGGCTCCATCGGGTCGGTAGAAAAGAAAAAGGCCCGTCTCAGGGAGACAGGCCTCGTGCTTCAAGGCAGCGGATCAGGCGGCTGCCGGCGCGCCATCCGTGCTGACCGGCGGCGTGCCGCCATTGCTGGAGCCGCTGCTGGTGCTGGGCGATTCGCCAGGACCGCGGGGCGGCTTGCCGGCCATGATGTCCAGCACCTGATCGCGGTCGATGGTCTCCCACTTCATCAGGGCCTCGGTCATGGTCTCGACCTTGTCGCGGTTGTCCTCGAGGATCTTCTGGGCCACGGCGTACTGCTCGTCCAGGATGCGGCGCATCTCGGCATCGACCTTCTGCTGCGTGTTCTCGCTGATGTTGGCCGTCTTGGTCATGTTGCGGCCGAGGAAGACTTCGCCCTCGTTTTCCGCATAGACCATCGGGCCCAGCAGCTCACTCATGCCGTAGCGGGTGACCATGTCGCGGGCGATGCGGGTGGCACGCTCGTAGTCATTGGAGGCACCCGTGGAGATGTCCTTGACGAACAGGTCCTCGGCGATGCGGCCACCGAAGAGGATGCTGATCTCGTTGAGCATCTGCTTGTAGTAGCGGCTGTACTGGTCACGCTCGGGCAGCTGCCAGGTCACGCCCAGGGCGCGGCCGCGAGGCATGATGGTGACCTTGTGCACCGGATCCGTGCCGGGCAGGCACTCCGCCACGATGGCATGGCCGGACTCGTGGTAGGCGGTGGCCCGCTTTTCCTCGTCCGTCATGACCATGCTCTTGCGCTCGGGGCCCATGTAGAGCTTGTCCTTGGCGCGCTCGAAATCGATCATCTCGACGGTGCGGGCATTGCGGCGGGCAGCGAACAGGGCCGCCTCGTTGACCAGGTTGGCCAGGTCCGCACCGCTCATGCCGGGCGTGCCACGGGCGAGGATGGATGCATTGACGTCCTGACCGATGGGCACCTTGCGCATGTGCACGTTCAGGATCTGCTCGCGGCCGCGGATGTCCGGCAGGGTCACGTAGACCTGGCGGTCGAAGCGGCCGGGGCGCAGCAGGGCCGGGTCCAGGATGTCCGGGCGGTTGGTGGCGGCGATCACGATGACACCGAGGTTGGTGTCGAAGCCGTCCATCTCGACCAGCATCTGGTTGAGGGTCTGCTCGCGCTCGTCATTGCCACCGCCCAGGCCGGCACCGCGGTGACGGCCGACGGCGTCGATTTCGTCGATGAAGATGATGCAGGGCGCGCTCTTCTTGGCCTGCTCGAACATGTCACGGACACGGGCTGCGCCCACGCCCACGAACATCTCGACGAAGTCGGAACCCGAGATCGTGAAGAACGGCACCTTGGCCTCGCCGGCGATGGACTTGGCCAGCAGCGTCTTGCCGGTGCCCGGAGGGCCGACCATCAGCACGCCACGGGGAATGCGGCCACCCAGCTTCTGGAACTTCTGCGGATCCTTGAGGAAGTCCACGAGTTCCTTGACCTCTTCCTTGGCCTCGTCGCATCCGGCGACGTCGGCAAAGGTGATGTTGTTGTTGGCCTCGTCCAGCATGCGAGCCTTGGACTTGCCGAAGCTGAAGGCACCGCCCTTGCCGCCGCCCTGCATCTGGCGCATGAAGTAGATCCACACGCCGATCAGCAGGATCATGGGACCCCAACTGATGAGCAGGGTCTGCAGCACGGACGGCTCGTCGTCGGCCTTGCCGACCACCTGCACGCCGTACTTCATCAGGTCACCCACCATCCACAGATCACCGGGCTGGACGATGGAGTAAGGCACGCCATCGTTGGGCGTGACCTTGATCACGCGCCCTTGCGTCTCGACCCGCTTGATCTTGCCGGCCTTCGCGTCGTCCATGAACTGGGTATAGGTCACGGCATCGACAGGGCGCTGCTTGTCGAACTGCTTGAACACGGTGAAAAGCACCAAGGCGATCACCAGCCAAACAGCTACCTTCGAGAACCACTGATTGTTCACCGCGACTCCTTATTCCATTCCACATGCCGCAGGGAGCGGCTGATGCACGGCATATGGGGTTGATTCTATTGCAGTCAAGGGCTGAGACCTGATTGTCAAATCCTTGCCGCGCGATAGCCAAAAGTCGCGCTTGCGACTTTTGCGGCACTCCGGCTTGACCTACTTCAAACCCATGCCCACCAGAAAGGTCTCTGCGGAGCGGTCCCGCGAGGCCTTGGGCTTGACGGCCTTCACCTTCTTGAAGGCCTTCCTGAACAACTCCACCAGCTGGTTGTAGCCACTGCCATGGAAGACCTTGGCCACCAGCACGCCCTCGGGCTTGAGGTGCTGCTGGGAGAAATCGATGGCCAGCTCGATCAGGTGCTCGATGCGCGCGGCATCGGTGATCTCGATCCCGGAGAGATTCGGGGCCATGTCCGAAACGACCACGTCCACCGGCTTGCCCTCCAGCGCTGCCTCCAGCTCATGCAGCACGGCCTCCTCGCGGAAGTCGCCCTGGATGAACTGCACACCCTCGACGGGCTCGAACTCCAGCAGGTCCAGCGCGATGATGGTGCCATTGAGCTCACCGACCGCGGCACCGCCCGCCCCCGCCTGCTTGGGCGCGAACTTGCGGCGCAGGTACTGGCTCCAGGCGCCCGGCGAGGCGCCGAGATCCACGACGACCTGTCCCGGCTTGATCAGCCGCAGTTCCTCGTCGATCTCCTTGAGCTTGTAGGCCGCCCGGGAGCGGTAGCCCTCCTTCTGGGCTTGGCGCACATAGGGGTCGTTGACGTGGTCGTTGAGCCACGCCTTGTTGATCTTCTTGCTTTTGCTGTCGATTTTCATGATTTGGAGCGTCTGGCCCGATAATACGGCCATGCCTGCGATTCAACTGACCCCTGCCCAGCGCAAGGAAAAACGTGCCGACGCCCATCACCTCGACCCCGTCGTGATGATTGGCGCCGATGGACTCACGCCTGCCGTCGTGAAAGAAACCGACCACGCCCTGAAGGCCCATGGCCTCATCAAGGTGCGCGTGATGTCCGATGACCGCGAGATGCGCGGCGCCATTCTCGATCAGCTCGCTGACGAACTCGATGCCGCGCCCATTCAGCACATCGGCAAGCTGCTGATCCTGTGGCGCCCCATCCCCGAGAAGGAGCGCAATGAGCGCGAGGGCGGCATGCCCGCACCCAAGGTGGTGAAGATCGTGAAGTTCTCCAAGAACGGCAACAGCCGCCCAACCATCAAGAAGGTCCAGCTGCTGGGCAACCAGCGCGTGGCCCAGGGTGGCGAGATCAAGCGCGCCAGGCCCAAGCAGCGCAGCGTGAAGAAGCGCGTCACCGACTGAACACCGCTGGCACCAGCCGGCCGGGACCGCCACCTTCGGGTGCCGGTCCTTTTTTCATGTCTGCGAAGGGTTCAGCGTCGGCTGGTCCGCCAGGCCAGACTCAGCACCAGCAAGGCTTTGAGCGCGAAGATGCCTGAGGAGATGCCGTGCAGCGCCCCAAAGCTGAGCGCGCCCTGCCCTGCCCGCGCCTCTGCCATCAGCGGCTGCAGGCCGTAGTAGCCCAGCACCACGCAGAACAGCGCGCCCAGCGGCAGCAGCAGCTCCGGCGTCGTGATGCGTGCGGACTCTGCATCCCGCTGCACACGGCGCTCCATCATCACCAGCAGCAAGCCGAGCACCAAGCCCAGCTGCGCATCCAGCTCGAACAGCCGCCCCACATACCGCCCCGCCTCCGGCCGCGCCAGCACGCCAAACGCCACCGGCGCTGCGACACCTGCCACGCACAGAAGAAAGCCGCTCCACAGAGCGGCCAGCAAAGCCCGAACACGCATCAGCATCGGCCGGCTCCGTTGACATGAGCCACCACACCCTGAGTCCCCGCACTGCCTTCCCGAGTGAAGGCCGGGGATCCGGCTCTGCCGGGCCCGCGGCCTTGCCCACTTGAGGGGGCCGGCGAAGCCGGTAGGGGGTGGTCAGACATACCGGACTTCGACAATCTCGTAGCGCTTGACGCCACCCGGCGCATGCACCTCGGCCACGTCACCGGCTTCCTTGCCGATCAGCGCGCGGGCGATGGGCGAGGAGATGGAGATCAGGCCCAGCTTCAGGTCGGCCTCGTCATCACCGACGATCTGGTAGGTCACCTCGTTGCCGGTGGCTTCCTCTTCCAGGTCCACGGTGGTGCCGAACACGACCTTGCCACCGGCGTCGACCTCGGACGGATCAATGACCTGGGCCGCAGCGAGCTTGCCCTCGATCTCGAGGATGCGGCCTTCGATGAAGCCCTGCTTGTCCTTGGCGGCCTCGTACTCGGCGTTCTCGGACAGATCGCCCTGCGCACGCGCCTCGGCGATGGCGTTGATCACGGCATGACGCTCGACCGTCTTGAGTCGATGCAGTTCTTCCTTCAGCTTTTCAGAGCCGCGCTTGGTCAGAGGGATCGTGGCCATACATGGAACCTTGATAGACAAAACAAGACCGCCGCGGAAGCTCGCTAGGGAGCCGCGGCGGCGGTTTTTGGGGCCGGACCGGGCTCCCTGCACTGAGGGAGCGATCCGGCAGGACTGAAGTTTAGTTCAGTTCGGTGTGCAGCTCCTGAAGGGATTGCACCAGCAGGCCGTCCTTGTGCTTCATGCCCTCCACGGCGGCCTCGCAGCCGGCCATGGTGGTGTAGTAGGTCACGCGATTGGCCAGAGCAGCCTGACGGATGTGGCGGCTGTCGGCAATGGCGGTGCGGGTCTCGTCCACGGTGGTGAAGACCAGCTGGATGTCGCCACCCTTGATCATGTCCACGATGTGCGGGCGGCCGTCCTTGACCTTGTTGACCAGCTGGACCGGCACGCCGGCCTCGGCAATGGCAGCAGCCGTGCCCTTGGTGGCGACCACGCCGAAGCCCAGGGCATGCAGGTCACGGGCAACGGCAACGGCGCGGGCCTTGTCGTTGTTCTTCACCGTGATCAGCACATTGCCCTGGCGCGGCAGGCGGCTGCCTGCGCCCAGCTGGCTCTTGAGCATGGCCTCGCCGAAGGTGCGGCCGGCGCCCATGACTTCACCCGTCGAACGCATTTCCGGGCTGAGGATGGGATCCACGCCAGGGAACTTGTTGAAGGGGAAGACGGCTTCCTTGACGCTGAAGTACGGCGGCACGACCTCATGCGGCACCTCGCCCTTGCGGTCCTTCTGCTGGGCCAGCTTCTGGCCGGCCATGCAGCGCGCGGCGATCTTGGCCAGCTGCTGGCCCGTCGCCTTGGACACGAAGGGCACCGTGCGCGAGGCACGCGGGTTCACTTCCAGCACATAGACCTGGTTCTCGGCCAGGCCCTTGGTGACGTCACCCTGGATGGCGAACTGCACGTTCATCAGGCCGACCACCTTCAGCGCGCGGGCCATGGCCGCGGTCTGGCGGCGCAGCTCGTCCTGCAGCTCGGCGGACAGCGTGTAGGGCGGCAGCGAGCAGGCGGAGTCGCCCGAGTGAATGCCGGCGGCCTCCACGTGCTCCATGATGCCGCCGATCATCGTGGCCTCGCCGTCGGAGATGCAGTCCACGTCGACCTCGACGGCGTCCTGCAGGAAGTGGTCCAGCAGCACCGGGGACTTGTCGGAGACGCGCACCGCTTCGCGCATGTAGCGCTCCAAGTCCTTGTCGCCGTGCACGATCTCCATCGCACGACCGCCCAGCACATAGCTCGGGCGCACGACCAGCGGGTAGCCGATCTCCTGCGCCAGCGCGACGGCCTCGTCCTCGCTGCGCGCGGTGCGGTTGGGCGGCTGCTTCAGGCCCAGGGTGTGCAGCAGCTTCTGGAAGCGCTCGCGGTCCTCGGCGATGTCGATGGAATCAGGCGTCGTGCCGATGATGGGCACGCCGTTGGCTTCCAGGTCCAGCGCCAGCTTCAGCGGGGTCTGGCCGCCGTACTGCACGATCACGCCGACGGGCTTTTCCTTGTCGACGATCTCCAGCACGTCTTCCAGCGTGACCGGCTCGAAGTAGAGGCGGTCCGAGGTGTCGTAGTCGGTCGAGACGGTCTCGGGGTTGCAGTTGACCATGATGGTCTCGTAGCCATCCTCGCGCATGGCGAGGGCGGCGTGGACGCAGCAGTAGTCGAACTCGATTCCCTGGCCGATGCGGTTCGGGCCACCGCCCAGCACCATGATCTTTTTCTTGTCCGTCGGGGCGGCCTCGCACTCCTCGTCATAGGTGGAGTACATGTAGGCCGTCTGCGTCTCGAACTCGGCCGCGCAGGTGTCCACACGCTTGTAGACCGGGCGGATGCCCTGGGCATGACGGGTGCGGCGCACCTCGTGCTGATTGGTGCCCAGCAGCTTGGCGATGCGCTTGTCCGAGAAGCCCTTCTGCTTCAGGAAGCGCAGCTCGTCCTTGCTCAGCGAGGCCAGATTGCGGCCCTTGAGGCTTTGCTCGATGTGGATCAGCTGCTCGATCTGGGCCAGGAACCAGGGATCCACGGCGGTCTCGTCAAAGACCTCCTGCAGGCTCATGCCGATGCGGAAGGCGTCGGCCAGGAAAAGAATGCGCTCGGGGCCGGGCTCACCGATTTCCTGAACGATTTCTTCACGGTCGGTCGAGCGCTCGGTCAGGCCGTCGATGCCGGTCTCCAGGCCACGCAAGGCCTTCTGGAACGATTCCTGGAAGCTGCGGCCCATGGCCATCACTTCGCCCACCGACTTCATCTGCGTGGTCAGGTGCGAGTCGGCCATCGGGAACTTCTCGAAGGCGAAGCGCGGGATCTTGGTGACGACGTAATCGATGGAGGGCTCGAACGAGGCCGGCGTGGCGCCGCCGGTGATGTCGTTCTTCAGCTCGTCCAGCGTGTAGCCCACGGCCAGCTTGGCGGCCACCTTGGCGATGGGGAAGCCCGTGGCCTTGGAGGCCAGCGCCGAGGAGCGCGACACGCGCGGGTTCATCTCGATCACGATCATGCGCCCGTTCTTCGGGTTGATCGAGAACTGCACGTTGGAGCCGCCGGTGTCCACGCCGATCTCGCGCAGGATGGCGATGGAGGCGTTGCGCAGCAGCTGGTATTCCTTGTCGGTCAGCGTCTGGGCCGGGGCCACGGTGATGGAGTCACCGGTGTGGATGCCCATGGGGTCCAGGTTCTCGATGGAGCACACGATGATGCAGTTGTCCGCCTTGTCGCGGACCACTTCCATCTCGTACTCCTTCCAGCCGATCAGCGATTCCTCGATCAGCAGCTCGTTGGTGGGCGAGAGGTCGAGGCCGCGCTTGCAGATCTCCTCGAATTCCTCGGGGTTGTAGGCAATGCCACCGCCGGTGCCACCCAGCGTGAAGCTGGGGCGGATCACCATGGGGAAGCCGGGGCCGCCGATCTCGGCCTGGATGCGTTTCTGCACCGCCCAGGCCTCTTCCATGGTGTGGGCGATGCCGGACTTGGCCGAGTCCAGCCCGATCTTGGTCATCGCGTCCTTGAACTTCAGGCGGTCCTCCGCCTTCTCGATGGCCTTCTCGTTCGCGCCGATCATCTCGACGTTGTACTTGGCCAGCACGCCGTGCTTGTGCAGGTCCAGCGCGCAGTTCAGCGCGGTCTGGCCGCCCATGGTGGGCAGGACGGCGTCCGGGCGCTCCTTGGCGATGATCTTCTCGACCACCTGCCAGGTGATGGGCTCGATGTAGGTCACGTCCGCCGTGTCCGGGTCCGTCATGATGGTCGCCGGATTGCTGTTGACCAGGATGACCTTGTAGCCCTCTTCGCGCAGGGCCTTGCAGGCCTGGGCGCCGGAGTAGTCGAACTCACAGGCCTGGCCAATGATGATGGGGCCGGCGCCGATGATGAGGATGCTCTTGATGTCGCTGCGTTTTGCCATTGTTTGTTCTCCTTCTCTGTCGGCCTCAGGCCTTGGCCATCAGACCGATGAAACGGTCGAACAGGTAAGCGATGTCATGCGGGCCCGGGCTGGCCTCGGGGTGGCCCTGGAAGCAGAAGGCGGGCTTGTCGGTGCGGGCCAGGCCTTGCAGCGTGCCGTCGAACAGGCTGATGTGCGTGGGGCGCAGATTGGCAGGCAAGGTGGCGGCATCCACAGCAAAACCGTGGTTCTGGCTGGTGATGGAGACGCGCTGGTTGTCCAGGTCCTTCACGGGGTGGTTGCCGCCGTGGTGGCCGAACTTCATCTTGAAGGTCTTGGCGCCGCTGGCCAGGGCCATGATCTGGTGACCCAGGCAGATGCCGAAGGTCGGGATGCCGGCCTCGATCAGCTGGCGGGCCGCCTCGATGGCGTAGTCGCAGGGTTCCGGATCCCCGGGGCCGTTGGACAGGAAGACGCCATCCGGCTCGAGGTCGAAGACCGCGCTGGCGGGCGTCTGGGCCGGCACGACGGTGATCCTGCAGCCGCGCGAGGCCAGCATGCGCAGGATGTTGCGCTTCACACCGAAGTCGTAGGCGACCACATGGAACTTGGGCGCGGTCTGTTCGCCGTAGCCCTTGCCCAGCACCCATTCGGTCTGGGTCCAGGTCTCGCGCTCGGGGCGGGACACCACCTTGGCCAGGTCCTGGCCAGCCATGCTGGGGGCTGCCTTGGCACGTGCGATGGCGTCGGCGATGTGGGCGTCGGTGATGGCTTCGCCCGCAGGGAGCGCCAGGATGCAACCGTTCTGGGCGCCATGGGTGCGAAGCACGCGGGTGAGTCGGCGGGTGTCGAGGCCGGCGATGGCCACCGTGCCTTCGTCCTTCAGGTACTGCTGGAGGCTGCGCGTCTTGCGGAAATTGGAATCAAGGACGGGGACTTCCTTGATGATCAGGCCTGCGGCAAAGATCTTCTGGGCCTCGACGTCCTCATCGTTGACGCCGTAGTTGCCGATGTGCGGATACGTCAGCGTGACGATCTGCCGGCAATAGCTGGGGTCGGTGAGGATTTCCTGGTAACCGGTGAGCGAGGTGTTGAACACCACTTCGCCGACGGTATGACCGGCAGCGCCGATCGAGGTGCCTTTGAAGACCGTGCCGTCTGCCAGGGCGAGGATCGCTGAGGGGGAGGAAAGCAGATCGGGCAGCACGGGATTCTCCGTTATTGTGCGCGCCCAGCTCTGCTCTGAAAAAGCCGCCACACACCAGGAGGTCTGAGGCGGCTTGTGCGGTCCCGAAAGCTGCTTGGCGCAGCTTCCGAAAAGACCTGAATCCGATGGGGAAACGGTTCGAGTTTCGCTGGGTGCGGGGTGGTTGCGGGTAAACCTGCTAAGTATAACCGAGCAGGGTAATTACCGAGCGAAGTTCCGCACAAAAAGTCCCGTCATCGATGGCGGTGTCATTCGTGTGAAACGAACCCTCGCAGGCCCAGCTGCTTGTCCTCAGCCCAGAGCGGCGATACCGGCGCGTGCGATCTGCGCGTCCTCGCTCGACTTCACGCCGCTGACCCCCACGGCGCCTACGCAGAAGCCCTCCACCATCACCGGCACGCCGCCCTCCAGCAGGCCGCTCAGGCCCGGCGCACTGAGGAAGGACACCCGGCCCTGGTTGATCATGTCTTCATAGACCTTGGACTCGCGGCGGCCCAGCGCGGCCGTGTGCGCCTTGGCTGGGGCGATCTGGGCCGAGATGGCGGCGGCACCGTCCAGGCGCTGCAGCCACATCAGGTGGCCGCCGTCGTCCACGATGGCGATGCTGACCGCCCATTGGTTCTTCAGCGCCTCGGCTTCGGCGGCGGCGGCGATGCGCTTGACGTCATCCAGGGCGAGGTAGGGCTTTTGCTTCATGAGGAGATCCCGTGATCTTGAGAATTGCAGACAAGGCCTCACTTTAGCCTCAGGCCATCGCGGGATTCGGCGCAAGAATGGCAAAACAGTCGCGCGCCTCACCCTAGAATCGGCCAGCCTGCCCATCCCGGGCGGACTGTCAATGAAACCGGAGAAATTCATGTACGACGTTCAAGGTCAACTCGGCAGCTTTGCCCAAGGCCTGGCCGCCGACCGGCAGCGCGTGCTGCGCAATACTTACTGGCTGCTGGCGCTGTCCATGGTGCCTACCGTGCTGGGCGCATGGATTGGCGTGAGCACTGGCATTCTGTCGACCCTGGGTACCGGAGCCAGCCTCGTCCTGTTCATGGTGGGCGCCTTTGGCCTGATGTTCCTGGTCGAGAAGACGAAGAACAGCGCTGCCGGCGTCGCCTCGCTGCTGGCCTTCACCTTCTTCATGGGCCTCATGCTCTCCCGCCTGCTGAGCTTCGTGCTGGGCTTCAAGAACGGCCCCTCGCTGATCATGACGGCCTTTGCCGGCACCGGCGTCATCTTCCTGGCCATGGCCAGTCTCGCGACGGTGATCAAGCGGGACCTGTCCAGCATGGGCAAGTTCCTGTTCATCGGCGCCATCATCATGCTGGTGGCCGGCCTGGTGAACGTGTTCCTGCAGTCTTCGGCCCTGATGCTGACACTGATGGTGCTGTCCATGGCCGTGTTCTCGGCCTTCATGGTGTATGACGTCAAGCGCATCATCGACGGCGGCGAGACCAACTACATCAGCGCCGCGCTCGCCATCTACCTGGACATCTACAACGTGTTCCAGAACCTGCTGGCGATGCTGGGCATCCTCGGCGGCGAGCGCGACTGAGCGCCTGCGCCCCCGCAGGTCATCCCGGCCTGCAGGAGACGCCAAAGTACAAAGGGCTCCGTCACCGGAGCCCTTTTTCATTTCGATGGCAAAGCAGCTCAGCGCTCGAAGACGGCGATGCTCTCCACGTGGGCGGTGTGCGGGAACATGTTCACCGCGCTGGCCGCCGTGCAGCGGTAGCCGCCCACATTGACCAGCAGGCCCGCGTCGCGCGCGAGCGTGGCCGGGTTGCAGGACACGTACACGATGCGCCGCGGCGGCTGCCAGCCCGGCGCGAGGCTCGGGTCGGCACACAGGTCCGACAGGGCCTTGACCAGCGCGAAGGCGCCTTCGCGAGGCGGATCGACCAGCCAGCGGTCGGCATGCCCATCGGCCACGAGCATGGCGGGCGTCATCTCGAACAGGTTACGCGCCACGAAGCTCGTCTTGTGATCCAGCTTGTTGCGCCGGGCATTCTCGCGCGAGCGCTGCACCAGCGCCTCGCTGCCCTCGATGCCCAGCACCTCCTGCGCCTGCGTGGCCAGGGGCAACGTGAAGTTGCCCAGGCCGCAGAACCAGTCGATCACGCGTTCATCCTTCTGCACCTCCAGCAGACGCAGCGCACGCCCCACCAGCACGGTGTTGATATGGTGGTTGACCTGCGTGAAGTCGGTCGGCTTGAAGGGCATCAGGATGCCGAACTCGGGCAGCGTGTAAGCCAGCTCGGTGCCGCCTTCGTCCAGGAGATGCACGGTGTCCGGCCCCTTGGGCTGCAGCCACCACTGCACCTCGTGCTGCGCGGCGAAGTCGCGCAAGCGCTGCTTGTCGGGCTCGCCCAATGGCTCCAGGTGGCGCAGCACCAGGGCCGTGATCTGCTGCCCGTCGACGTCGCCCATCGCCAGTTCGATCTGGGGCAGGCGGTCGCGCTCGTCCATGCTGGCGATCAGGGCGCGCAGGGGCAGCAGCAGGTCGCTGACCTTTTGCGGGAGGATGCGGCATTGCTGCATGTCGGCGATGTAGCGGCTCTTGCGCTCGTGGAAGCCCACCAGCACCTCCCCCTTCTTCGCGACATAGCGCACCGACAGCCGCGCACGGTAGCGATAGCCCCAGGCCGGCCCCTCGATGGGGCGCAGCAGGCGCTCGGCCTTGACCTTGCCCAGGTGCCAGAGGTTGTCCTCGACCACCCGCTGCTTCACGGCCACCTGGGCCGAGACATGCAGGTGCTGCATCTTGCAGCCACCGCAGGCGCCGGCATGCAGGCCGAAGTGCGGGCAGCCGGGCGTCACCCGCTGCGAGCTTTCGCGACGCAGGGCGACGAGGCTGCCCTGCTCCCAGTTGTTCTTCTTGCGGCCGACGGTGACCTGCACCTCTTCACCAGGCAGTGCGCCCTCGATGAAGACCACCTTGCCTTCGCTGTTGTGGGCAATGCCCTGCGCCTCGATGTCCAGCGACTCGACCTTGAGCCATTCCGATTGTTGCGTCATGCGCCGATTATCCCAGGGCCGGCGGCACCGCCCGGGAAGCGCGGCCCCGACCGCTCAGAAGATGGCGTCGCGATTGATGCCGTGGCGCATCATGTTGCGCTTGAGCTTGGTGAGGGCCTCGATCTGGATCTGCCGGATGCGCTCCCGCGTGAGGCCCAGGCGCTGCGCCAGGACGTCCAGGGTTTCGGGCTCGCGGTCCGCGAGGCCGTAGCGACCCGACAGCACCTCGCGCTCGCGCTCGCTGAGCGAGGCCAGCCCGTGGGCCAGCAGGTCCTCGATCTCGTGGTTGAGGCGCGAGCCCATGGGGTCGGGCGACTGCTCGTCGGCGACGAGGTCGACCATGGCCTCGCCGCCCTCATTGCCGCGGTCCACGGGCAGGTCCAGCGAACTGGGCAGCTCGGCATAGGCCAGCAGCTCGTTGATCTCACCGACCGGGCGGTTGAGCAGGTGGGCGATCTCGTCGGCGCGCACCTGCGCCTCGGCGCCCTTCTGGCTGGCCAGGGCCTCGAGCGCACGACGCGCCTTGAGCACCTGGTTGAGCTCGCGCACGATGTGCACGGGCAGCCGCACCAGGCGGGCCTGGTGCATCAGGGCGCGCTCGATGCCCTGGCGGATCCACCAGCTCGCATAGGTGGAGAAACGGAAGCCGCGCTCGGGCTCGAACTTGCCGATGGCATGCATCAGGCCCAGATTGCCTTCCTCGATGAGGTCGCTCATCGGCAGGCCGCGGCCGAGGTAGTTCTTGGCGATGCTCACGACCAGGCGCAGGTTGTGCTCGATCATGGCCTGCCGCGCTTCGAAGCTGCCTGCACGCGCCTGCATGGCGGTGTCGAACTCCTGCTGAGGTGTCAGCAGCGGCGTGCGCCGGATGTCCCGGAGATAGGCCTGCAAGGCATTGCCCAGCTCGACCTCGCCCTGAGCCAGCAGCTCTGGGGGGCGCACGCTGTCAGCTTCTTCGCTGTCGTCGTCAGGCGACGTGCTGTCGTCGGCCAGGCCTGGAGCGCCGTTCAGCGGCAGGCGCGGCAGGTCAGGGGCGGATTCCAGAGGGTTCTCCATGATCAGCCCCTTGTGCTAGGCGTGTTCAGCGCGGCGGCAGCACCTTGGCGGGATCCAGGGGCTTGCCACTCTTGCGGACTTCGAAATGAAGCTTGACCTGATCGGCATCGCTTGACCCCATCTCGGCAATTTTCTGACCGCGGTGGACCAGTTGGTCCTCTTTCACGAGCATGGTCTGATTATGCGCATAGACGCTGAGGTAGTCATTCGCATGCTTGACGATGATGGCGTTGCCGTAGCCCCGCAGGGAGGAACCCACGTACATCACGCGGCCGCTGGCCGCGGCCAGCACGGCATCGCCGGCCTTGCCGCCGAGGTCCACGCCCTTGTTGCGACTGTCATCAAAGGACTGGATCACCGCGCCGGGCACGGGCCAGGCCCATGCGACGTCTTCGTCACCGCCCTTGGCAGCAGGCACACTGGTCGCCGGTGCGGTGGACGAGGCGGCAGAAGCCACGGCGCTGGCCGGCGCAGAAGATGCCGAGGCCGACGAAGGCACCGTGCCCCCAGCCGATGCAGCCGGCGCGACCACAGAGGGCTTGCCGTCCAGGGGTCGGGTCTCGACCTTGGCCGTGCTCACTGGCTTGGTGCTCACCACGGCACTGGCGCCCGGCGCCACCACGCGCAAGACCTGACCCACCTCGATCAGGTTGGCGTTGGCGAGGTTGTTCCACTTGACGAGGTCACGCCAGTTCTGGCCGTTGTCCAGCGCAATGCGGATCAGCGTGTCACCCTGCTTGACCGTGTAGTAGCCCGGCTTGCCGGCATTCTCGGCACCGGGCAGGAGCTTGGGATCCACCGCAGGCGTGGCCCCGGTGCCCGCAGGCACGGGCGTGGTGGTGGCGGACTTGCTGGCCGAGCCGGCGCTGCGGTCTTCCACCGGCGCGCGGTGAGGCGGGACTGCGCAAGCCACCAGCAGGCCCAGCAAGCCCAGGGACGCGAGGCCGCGAAGGCGCCCCTCGATGGACATCAACGGCGTCTGCACCAGCGGCAGTGGGCGGAGTTGGAAAGGCATGTTCTTGCAATCACCCTGAAAGCCCGCCGAAGCGGGACGACATCACAGGGCGAGGCCTTCGCCCTTACATGACGCCGGATTTTAGGGGCACGAAAAGCACGGCCTCGTGCTGGGTACGAACAAATCGTTGACCGCTCGCATCCCGCACGTGATCGACCACCACCAGCACCTGCCCCTTGCCGCCCGGCGCCTGCATGGGCGCAACGAGACGGCCGCCAGGAGCCAGCTGAGCCAGCCAGGCGGGCGGAAGGTCTTCGCCACCAGCCGCTGCGATGATCGCATCGTAGGGCGCCGAGCCCGCATCACCCAGTCGACCGTCGCCATGGATCAGCTTCAGACCTGGCACCTGCAGGCGCGCCAGCGTGTCCACGGCCTTGTCGTGCAGGGGCTTGAGCCGCTCGATGCTCACCACCTGGCGGGCCAGGCGTGCAAGCACAGCCGCTTGGTAGCCGCAGCCGGTACCGATCTCCAGCACCCGACCCAGGCGCCCCTGCTGGCGCGCGCCCTCGCCGGCAAGCAACAGGGCCAGCATGCGCCCCACGACCGAGGGCTTGGAGATGGTCTGACCGTGGCCGATGGGCAGGCTGGTGTCCTCGTAGGCCTGAATCGCCAGCGCGCTGTCGACGAACTCATGGCGCGGCACGTCGGCCAGGGCCTGGAGCACGCGCTCATCCCTCAGGCCTTCACGTTGCAGGCGCTGCACCATGCGCTGGCGCACACCGGCGGAGTCCAGCCCCAGGCCCTGAGGGGCCTGCAGCCGGGCAGCATCCGCGGCCGCCATGTGCAGGTGCGCCTGTGGGCGCAGCAGCTCTCGCGCGGGCGCTGAGGGCTTGGCCTGGACCTGCTCCAGTCCCAGCGGGAAGCGGCGCGGCTTGGGCGTGCCTGCGTTCACGGCTGCACTCCTGCCAGGCGCTGGCGCCACTGCGGCAGTCGGGCGTGATCGGTGAGGTCGATCTGAAGCGGCGTGATGGACACCTGGCCATTGGCACAGGCATGGAAGTCCGTGCCCTCGCCCGCCTCACGTGCATCACCGGCCGGGCCTATCCAGTACATCGACTCGCCCCGGGGGTTCAGCTGATGGATGAGCGGCTCGCTGGCGTGGCGCCGGCCCAGGCGCGTCAGGGTGCGCGGAAGGCTCGCGGCATCGGCACGATTGGGCACGTTGACATTCAGCAGGAAGGGCTCGCCGAGCCCGCCCGCGATGAGCTGCTCCACCAGGGAGCGGGCCAGGGCCGCCGCGGCATCGAGGTACGCCCAGCCCTTGTCCGCCTGCGAGAAGGCGACCGAAGGAATGCCGAAGAGATAGCCCTCCGTGGCCGCCGCCACCGTGCCCGAATAGAGCGTGTCGTCCCCCATGTTCGCGCCGTTGTTGATGCCGGAGAGCACCAGGTCCGGCCGGTAGCCCAGCACGCCGGTCAGCGCCAGGTGGACGCAGTCCGAAGGCGTGCCGTTGACATAGCGAAAGCCGTTGGCCGCGGTGTAGACCGACAGGGGCCGTGACAGCGTCAGCGCATTGGAGGTTCCCGAAGCATTCTGCTCCGGCGCGATGACGTCGATCTGCCCCAGGCCCTCACAGGCCTTCACCAGGGCCGCCAGGCCGGGGGCCAGATAGCCGTCGTCGTTGGAAATGAGAATCCGCATGTCGTCGATTCTATTGAGCGGCGGCCGGCTCCGGCTCGGGGCTGGCACGGGCTTGACTTGCGTCACGCGGGTGACGCCTCGGCGCCCGACTTGCCTCTAGCATGCGCCGCTAGCCGGGAGCCAGCACTTCGCCGCCGCTCCCAACCCGCGAGCCAACATCAAGGAGACCGCCATGCAAGCCTGGATCAGCCCCGACGCCGCCGGCGTCCAGACCCTGCGATGGGAGACCCAGCGCGTGCCCGAGCCGGGCCCCGGCGAAGTCCGCGTGAAGATCCACGCCGCCAGCCTGAACTTCCCGGACCTGCTGATCGTGCAGGGCAAGTACCAGATGCGCCCACCCCTGCCCTTCGTTCCCGGCGCCGAGTTCTCGGGCATTGTGGAGGCCGTGGGCGAAGGCGTGCGCCACCTGCAGGCCGGCGCCCGCGTTGCCGGCTTCAGCGGCACCGGCGCCTTCGCCACTCACGCCTGCATCAGCGCTGCGCTGCTCGTGCCCCTGCCGGACGCCTTCGACCTGGACATGGCCGCGGCCTTCATCTGCACCTATGCGACGAGCCAGCACGCCTTGCTGGACCGCGGCCAGCTGCAGGCCGGCGAGACCGTGCTGGTGCTGGGCGCAGCGGGCGGCGTGGGCACCGCCGCCATCCAGCTGGCCAAGGCTGCTGGCGCACGTGTGATCGCCGCGGCTTCCAGCACCGAGAAATGCCGACGCTGCCTGGACATCGGTGCTGACCACGCCATCGATCTCTCCAGCCAGGACCTGCGGACCACCCTGAAAGAGTTGACAGGGGGCCGAGGCCCCGACCTCATCTACGACCCCGTGGGCGGCGAGCTCAGCGAAGCGGCGTTCCGCTCCATTGCCTGGCGCGGCCGGCATCTGGTCGTAGGCTTCGCGCAAGGGCAGATCCCTGCCCTGCCCTTGAACCTCTGCCTGCTCAAGGGCGCGTCCCTGATCGGCGTCTTCTGGGGAGAGTTTGCCAAGCGGGAACCGCAGCGCAATGCAGCCATGATGGAGCAACTCGTGCGCCTGCACCTCGAGGGGCGCATCGCACCCGTGATCGACCAGCGCTTCTCCATGCGCGAGCTTCCGGCCGCTTTCGAACGCATGCAGTCACGCCAGGTGACGGGCAAGGTGCTGCTGCTCAATGACCACTGACGCGATGTGGCGCCCGAAAGACCGCATGGGCAGGGCCCATTCGCCGTGCGAGCGCCTTTCGCGAACGGGAAATGGCGGCTTGTCGACTCCCCGCTTTCAGGGGCTTTGTTCACGAGTCCGGTGCGCTAGGATGCAGGTCTTCTGAGCCCCTCGGACCATGGCCGTCAAAGTACTCATCCTCGAAGACAACCCCGTTGCCCGCAGCTTTCTTTGCCGCGTGGTGAGGGAAAGCTTCAGCGACACCATGGAACTCGTCGAAGCAGGCGACCTGGAAGGCGCTCGCAAGCAGCTCGCTCGCGTCGCCTCGCTGCCGCCCGAACAAGGCTTCCGCCTGGTGCTGGTCGACCTTGAACTGCCGGATGGCAATGGCATGGAGTTGCTGGCCGAGATTGCCAACAGCCCGGCCATCAAGATCGTCACCACCCTCTATTCCGATGATGACCACCTCTTCCCTGCCCTGCAGTGCGGAGCGGATGGCTATCTGCTGAAGGAAGACCGCTTCGAGGTGCTGGTGGAAGAGCTGCAGCGCATCGTGCGCGGCCAGCCGCCGCTGTCGCCCGCCATCGCACGGCGCCTGCTGTCCCACTTCCGTCCTGGCGCCAGTGGTGACAGCGGCCCCATGGGGCTGAACTCCGGCTTTGGCGCGCTGACCAGTCCGGGCGGCTTCTCCAACAGCCGCACGGTGGCCCTGGATCCTGCGCCCGAATGGGAGCGCCTCACTCCACGCGAGAACGAAGTGCTCACCTATCTGAGCAAGGGCTTCACCATCAAGGAGATCGCCAACCTGATGGGCATCAAGTGGTTCACCGTCAACGACCACATCAAGTCGATCTACAAGAAGCTGAACGTCTCCAGCCGTGCCGAGGCCGCCGTGCTGGCCAGCAAGCAAGGCCTGGTCTGACGCCGGATTGGCGCAGCCTGCGCCACGATACGCAGCAATAGCAGAAGGCGCCCTGGGCGCCTTTGTTTTTGGGCACTGTGTTTTGAGCACCGGGCCGGCCCCGCCATGCCCCAGCGCGCCTCCCGTCGCGCCTCCCGGCGGCCTTCGGCTGTCCTCACCGGTCTCAAGCAACGTGGCACAGCCACAACCTGCGAAGGGCGCCAAGACAGCCCATGCAGCGACTGAGGCAGACGGCAATATCAAAGCCATCCAGACCTGCCCAAACACAGCCGGGCCAACCAGCGACCACCAATTGGCCAGTACGGACCAAGCAGAAAAATCCGACGCACCAAAACAAAACGGCGACAAGAACCTGAATTCTTGTCGCCGTTCGCTTTTATCCGGTGGGGTGGCTGATGGGACTCGAACCCACGACAACCAGAATCACAATCTGGGACTCTACCAACTGAGCTACAGCCACCGGTGAAGCCTTAGATTATAAGCAGTATTTCATTCGCTTGGGAAGACTTTTCCGAAAACTTTTTCAAGGCACCCAAATTCAGTTGGACGCGACGGCAGAGGCCGCCGCGGCGGGCGCCTTGATCGTGGTCTTGAGCTGCGTCTTCAGAGCCTTGAAGTAGGCCTCTGTTTCAGCGGTGCTCCAAGCCTTGGCGTACTGCTGGGCCGCTCGCACGGGATCAGCAGCCTGCCCCTCGCGCGGCAGCACCTGCGTCACGGCGGCAATCACATAGCTGCCGTCACCGGCCTCGAGACCCACGAAACTGGGCAGCTTGCTGGCGTCAGCCTGCAGGATGGCCTTGAGCACCTGAGGAGGCAGCTTGCCTGGCTGAATGCGGGACACGGTCTGGGCTGCCTGCAGCGAGCCCACGTCGCCCGAGGCCTTCAGAGCGGCGAGCTTCTCAGCGCCGGCCTTCACCGCCATTGCGGCCGCCTGGCGGGCCACCAGCAGCTGAGTCACCTGGGCCTTCACATCATCGAAGGCCGGCATGCGGGCGGGCTTGTAGTCGGTCACATGGGCGGCAACGAGCTGGCTGGGGCCGAACTCGACGGCCTCGGTATTGCGCTTGTTCTGCAGCGAGTCCTTGCTGAACACGAGATCCAGCAGCTTGGCCGAGGCCAGAGGGCCCTGCGCATCCGCGGCGGGCTTGCGCTGGACCAGGGCACTGCGGATGCTCAGGCCGAGCTTCTCGGCGATCGGCTTCAGGCTGTCTGACTGCTCGTAGACCGTGTTGCTGAAGGTTTCAGCCAGCTCGGCATAGCGCTTCTGGGCCAGCTGCTTGCGGACCTCGTTCTCGATCTCCGCGCGGACGCTGTCGAAGGACTTGGTGTCGCCACCGCGCACGGCCGTCAGCTGGATGATGTGGAAGCCGAACTCGGTCTCGACGACCTTGCTGATCTCACCGACCTTGAGAGCGTAGGCCGCGGCAGCGAAAGGCTCGACCATGCCATTCTTCCGAGGGAAGAAGTCCAGGTCTCCGCCACGGACAGCAGAGCCTTCGTCCTGCGAGTTCTTGCGGGCGACGTCAGCAAAGCTGGCAGGAGCCTTCTGCACCTGCGCCAGCAATTCCTCGGCGCGGGCACGCGCCTTGGCCTTCTCGGCCTCGGGCGCAGCCTTGTCGGCCTTGATCAGGATGTGGCTGGCGCGGCGCTCTTCGGCCACGGTGTAGCGGTTGAGGTTCTGCTCGTAGTAGTCCTTGAGGTCCTTCTCGGCCACGGTCACGCCGGCCTTCAGGGCTTCGGCGTCGAGAACCACGTACTCGATCTGGGCCACCTCGGGCAGCTGGAACTTGCTGGCGTTGGCCGGGTCCTTGAAGTAGGCCTCGATCTCGGCATCGGCAGGCTTGACCTGAGCCGCAAACTCGGCCGGGCTCAGCGTCAGCAGGCGCACCTCGCGGCGCTGGAAGAAAGCATCGAAGGCCTGGGCCGACAGCGTGCCGCTGCCGACGGCGGAGTTCGCCACGCCACGCAGCACCTGATCCTGAGCGAGGCTGTCGCGCAGGCGGCGTTCAAACATCGGGCCATTCATGCCTTGCGAGGCCAGCAGCGAAGCATTCAGCGAGCCATCAGGCTGGCGCAGCGCCGCGAACTGAGGGTCAGTCTGGAAGACATGCTTGAGCTGTTCGTCTGACACCTGCCAGTGCTGCAGACGCACGGCGGACTGCAGCACACGCTCACGGACGAGGTTGTCCAGCGAACGCTGGCGCACTTCGGGCGAGTCCAGCAGCTTGGGATCCAGATTGGGCATCTGCTGGCGCAGGCGTTCGGACTGCTGGCGATGCGCTGCATCCCACTCTGCGCGGGTGATCTTCTGGCCATCAACCTGAGCCACCGCGGCATTGCTGCCATCCATGAAGTTGCTGTAGCCATTGACCCCAAGGGCCACGAAAGACGGCAGGATCAGGACCAGCAGGATCAGCTGGAACAGACGGTTGTGCTTGCGAACGAAATCAAACATTCAAAACCTCGGAAGGGCCGAAGACGGACACCCCGTACTGGCGGATCACAGGGCCTGGCAAAGGCCGCATCAAGTGCGACAAAGGCGAACCGGAGTTCGCCTTTGCTGCGTGGGATTCTATCCCTCACCTCCGGCACGCGCCGCACAGGGCCGGCCGGGGGTGCTGGGACTGGTGGGTGCTAACGGGCTCGAACCGCTGACATCTTCCGTGTAAGGGAAGCGCTCTACCAACTGAGCTAAGCACCCGCAAAGAAAGGAATTCAGTTCACCGCGTCCTTGAGCGCCTTGCCGGGACGGAACTTGGGCACCTTGGCAGACTTGATCTTGATCGTGTCGCCGGTGCGCGGGTTGCGTCCACTGCGCGCAGCGCGCTTGGTCACGCTGAAGGTGCCGAAGCCTACCAGAGAAACCGTGCCGTTTTTCTTGAGCGTGGTCTTCACGCCGCCGATCACGGCCTCCAGTGCGCGGGACGCAGCAGCCTTGGAGATGTCGGCCTGCTTGGCGATGTGTTCGATCAATTCTGACTTGTTCACAAACCTACCCCTCAACAACATGCCTGGACGCGCAGGCGCTCGCAATGGATGCCCTGTTGGAAGCCCTGCAGGCCGTCCTGATGGATCTCCTGCTGGATGCCCTGCCGGTTGCACACCGCCCGCCAGGAGCCCGCGCCGCACTGGCAGCAAGCGTCCGTTGGGGAAGCGGATTCTAGACCGAATCAAGGGTCAGGCCGGACGGGTACAAGCCCGGATGTCAGGCCCTTCCGGGCTCGGCGGTCATGGGCCCGGAGGCCTCTGCACCCCGCATGGGGGACACGCCGGCGCCACGCACGGCGGCTGTGCACTCAACGGGCCTTGGCGCGGATCTCCGGCACGGCCTTCTGCAGGTAATAGACCATGGACCAGATGGTCAGCACCACGGCGGCCAGAATCAGCCAGGTCCCCCAGACCCGCGTGGGAATGAGGCCGAAGAGCCGGCCGTCGTAGAGCAGGAAGGGGATGGCGACCATCTGCACCGTGGTCTTGAGCTTGCCCACCATGTGGACCGCGACACTGCGCGAGGCGCCGATCTGGGCCATCCATTCACGCAGCGCGGAGATGGCGATCTCCCGGCCGATGATCACCAGGGCCACGAGGGCATTGACCCGACCCAGCTCCAGCAGGATCAGCAAGGCGGCGCAGACCAGGAATTTGTCAGCCACCGGATCCAGGAAGGCACCGAAGGAGGAGGTCTGGTTCAGCTTGCGGGCCAGGTAGCCGTCCAGCCAGTCGGTCAGGGCGACCAGCACGAACAGCGAGGTAGCAAAGAGGTTCTGGTGCCCCGGCTCGATGTCCAGGTAGAACACGCCGACGATCAGCGGGATCGCGACGATGCGCGCCCAGGTCAGCAAGGTTGGCAGGGTCAGAAACATGGGCGCATTGTGCCCGAGCGCGAACAGCCTTCTGGCCTGTACGTTGTTGCAGCGACGCTGCGTTCATTCATCCAGCGTGCGCGGCTTGAATTTGCGCTGGTCATTGAAGAGGAAGGTCTCGCTGAAGACCCAGGGCTTGGGCAGGGCCGAGACATTGCCGAAGGGCGCCGCACGGTGAACGGCATCCATGGCCAGCTGCACGGTATCCAGCGCCTGGCCCGGCTTGCGCAGGACCTTGATGTGCCGCACATGGCCATCGACATTCAGCTCCACCTCGAGCACGGGGATGGCCAGCAGCACCTCCGGCACCGTGCCCATGTAGCTGCGTTCGGGATTGGCCGCGACCAGGCGCTGTGCCGCCTGACGCCGCAGCTCGGCATGGGAGCGTGGCGTCCTGGGCGGCCCCAGCAAGACCTGTCCCCCTGCCCCGCTCTTGGCCGGCACGGAGGAGCTCGGCGCCCCGCCGCCCTTGCCGGACGCCGCGGAGCCCGAGGGGCCCGGCGCGTTCGTGGCAGCGGGCGGCGAAGCGGGGGCTGAGGTGGGCGAATTGCTACAGCCGGCCAGCATCACGAGCAGGGCCAGGCCCGAGCCGGCCACGCAACGGTAGTGCCGCAGTGGAGCGACCGCCCCGGTGGGGGCGAGCGACGGCTTGTCAGTGCAGAACACGATAGATCTCCTCGGCCAGTTCACGCGAAATGCCCTTGACGCTGGCGATGTCCTCGACGCTGGCAGCGGCCACGCCGCGCACACCGCCGAAGCGTTGAAGCAACTGGGCGCGCTTCTTCGGACCCACGCCCGGGACGTCCTCCAGACGCGAACCACCCGTGCGCACCGCCGCCCGCTTGGCCCGCATGCCGGTGATGGCAAAGCGGTGCGCCTCGTCCCGGATCTGGGCCACCAGCATCAGGGCTGCCGAATCGCGCCCCAGGTAGACCTTCTCGCGGCCATCGGCAAACACCAGCTCCTCCAGGCCGACCTTGCGGCCCTCGCCCTTCTCGACGCCGGCCAGCAGGCCGAGGTCCAGCCCCAGCTCCTCGAACACTTCGCGCGCCATGGAGATCTGCCCCTTGCCGCCATCGACCAGCACAAGGTCCGGCATGCGGCCCGTCCCCAGTTGAACAGCCTCGGCAAGTTTGGCGTAACGGCGTGTGAGCACCTGGCGCATCGCGGCGTAGTCATCACCGCCAGTGATGCCCTCGATGTTGTAGCGGCGGTACTCGCTGCTGACCATCTGGTGGCCCTGGAAGACGACGCAGGAGGCCTGCGTGGCTTCGCCAGCGGTATGGCTGATGTCGAAGCACTCGACGCGGAAGGACTCCAGATCGCTCACGTTGAGATCCAGGGCCTCGACCAGCGCTCGGGTGCGGGCCTGCTGCGAGCCTTCCTCCGAGAGCAGGCGCGCCAGGGCCAGCTCGGCGCCCTTGATGCACATCTCCTGCCAGATGCGACGCTGGCCGCGGGGCTGCGCCTGCACAGTGACCTTGGCACCCTGCTGCGCGCTGAGCGCGGCGGCCAGACCCTCGTCCACCATCTCGCTGACGACGATCAGCGAGGGGACCGCGGCTTCCAGGTAATGCTGGGCCATGAAAGCCTCCAGAACCTGCCGCTCGGGGCTGGGTCGACTCGGCCCGGCGCTTTCACCGGAGCCCTCGGCCGCGTCGGTCTCATCCTCGACGAACCACTGGGTCCCCTCCTCCACATGCTTGGGAAAGAAGGCGCGATCTCCCAGGTGGCGACCACCGCG
Source organism: Pelomonas sp. BJYL3 (assembly GCF_027257975.1). Taxonomy (GTDB): domain Bacteria; phylum Pseudomonadota; class Gammaproteobacteria; order Burkholderiales; family Burkholderiaceae_C; genus Roseateles_B; species Roseateles_B flavus. Next base: position 252,972 of record NZ_JANZKX010000005.1, on the reverse strand, counting down.
CACCATGGCCATGTTGACGCACGCCCGCCCGCCCTGGACCTTGACCGCGAGCACGTCCACATCGCGGTCGCGGCCGGTGGCACTGCTTTCGTCCACGGCCTGCTGCTGCAGCACCCTGGACAGCGCCGTGATCTGGTTGCGGACCTCGGCGGCCTGCTCGTACTGCATGGCTTCGGCGTACGCCATCATCTGCGCCTGCAGGCCCTGGAGCACCTCATCCGTCTCACCCAGCAGGAAGCGCTCGGCATTGCGGACATCGCGGGCGTAGGCCTCCCCCTGGTTCTCCGGCACGCAGGGCCCGGAGCAGCGGCGAATCTGGAATAGCAGACAGGGCCGACTGCGGTTGTTGAAGACGGTGTCCTCACAGGTGCGCAGTCGGAATACCTTTTGAATCAGCTGTATCGATTCCTTGACGGCCCATGCACTTGGATACGGCCCGAAGTAACGATGCCGGCGATCCACACCGCCCCGGTAGTAGCTCACCCGCGGATAGGCATGGGCACTGAGGCGCAGATACGGATAGCTCTTGTCATCCCGGAAGAGGATGTTGAAGCGCGGATTCAGCGCCTTGATCAGATTGTTTTCCAGCAGCAGGGCTTCGGCCTCGGTGCGCACCACCGTGGTCTCCAGCCTCGCGATGCGGGCCACCATCAGCCCGATGCGGGTGCCCCCATGGTTCTTCTGGAAATAGCTGGAGACCCGCTTCTTCAGGTTCTTGGCCTTGCCGACGTACAGCACCTGGTCCTGCGCATCGAAGTAGCGATAGACGCCCGGCAGCCCCGGCAGCGCCGCCACTTCGGCCAGCACCCGCTCGCGCACCGCCAGCGCGGCCGCCTCGACCTCGGCGACGCGCTGCGCCTCGGCACGCTCGACAGCCTCGCGCTCCTCGGCCCAGGCCGAGATCTGCGCCTCCCCCAGCGTCGACGATGCCCCGGCCGGCGCCTCGCCCTGCGCAGCCGCGTCCGCCTCCGAGGGATTGGAGACGCCTTCCGGCAGTGCTGGGCTCAACGCGGGATCCGGCTTCTTCTTGCTCATGGGCGCGATTGTGCCGCCGCCGATAATGCGTCGATGGATTCAAGAGCATGGGACGTGTTCTGCCGCGTCATCGACAACTACGGCGATGCGGGCGTCTGCTGGCGCCTGTGCCGTGAGCTGAGCCGCCGCGGCCATCAGGTCCGCTTGTGGATCGACGATGCCCGCCCCCTGCAGTGGATGGCCGCCCCCTCGGACCTCGAGTTCGTCCAGCTGATGGCATGGTCCGAAGCCGAGCTCCGCTTCGAGGCGCAGACGGGAGGCGTCGTGATCGAGGCCTTCGGATGCGAACTGCCCGACGGCGTGAAGGCGCGCATGGCAGCCGCCCGTCCGACGCCTCTCTGGCTCAACCTGGAATACCTCAGCGCCGAAGACTATGTGGAGCGCAGCCACGGCTTGCGCTCGCCGCAGTGGCAAGGCCCGGCCGCGGGACTGGAGAAGTTCTTCTTCTATCCCGGATTCACGGCACGCACCGGCGGCCTGCTGCGTGAACCCGGCTTGATGGAAGCACGGGAAGCCGCCGATCACGAGGCCTGGCTGCGCCAGCAGGGCATCGTGCGCGAGCCAGGCGAACGTCTGGTCACCCTCTTCTGCTACGACAACCCCGCCCTGCCTCGACTGCTGCAAGGCCTGGTCGGGACGCCCACCCTGATCCTGGCCTGCCCCGGCCCCGGCAGTCGAATGCTCCATGAGCTGCAGGCCGCACGGGCCCTGCCTGAGCGCCTGCGTGTGCAGCATCTCCCCTTCCTGTCCCAGGACGATTTCGACCGCCTGCTGTGGGCCTGCGACCTCAACCTGGTCCGCGGCGAGGATTCCTTCGTGCGCGCGCAGTGGGCTGGCCGCCCCTTCGTGTGGCACATCTACCCCCAGGACGACGGCGCCCACGAGGCCAAGTTGCAGGCCTTCATGGATCGGGCATTCGCAGGCATGGCGCCCGACCAGCGCCTGGCCTGGCAGGCCTTGTGGCGCGCCTGGAACGGCCTGGACTCAGGCCCTGAGGCCAGCGCCCCACTGCAGCTCCCGTCGCTCGCCGCCGCGACGGACGCCTTTCTCGCCTGGCGCTCCGGACTGTTGACGCAGGTCGACCTTGTGACGCAATTGCAGGGATTCCTGCAGCGCTGAGCCGGCGCGCTACGGCCCCGGCGGGCCACTTCGGGCTAGAATAGGCAGCTTTGCCGCGTTGACCCTGCCTTTAGCTTCTTGTCTGGAGTCCCGGGTGCGCGAGCTGCGATGCAAGGGTCGAGCCTTTTCGTGGGCACGGTTTCAGCATCGCCCAGCGTTGGCGGTCACACGCTGGCGATCACAACAGGATCGCTCAGAAGATTGCTCAAGACAGCGCTCGAAACAGCGCATCCCATCAAGACATCAGCAAGTAAACACCATGAAACTCGCTCAGGAAATCCGCGCCGGCAACGTGATCATGCAGGGCAAGGACCCGATGGTCGTTCTGAAGACCGAATACAGCCGTGGTGGCCGCGGCGCCGCCACCGTGCGCATGAAGATGAAGAACCTGCTGAACGGCGCAGGTGCTGAAGTCGTCTTCAAGGCCGACGACAAGATGGACCAGATCATCCTGGACAAGAAGGAATGCACCTACACCTACTTCGCTGACCCGATGTACGTGTTCATGGACACCGAATACAACCAGTTCGAAGTCGAAGCCGAGAACATGGGCGACGCTCTGAACTACCTCGACGACAACATGGGCGTCGAAGTGGTGTTCTATGACGGCAAGGCCATCTCCGTCGAACTGCCCACCACCGTCGTGCGCGAGATCGAGACCGAGCCCGCCGTCAAGGGCGACACCTCCGGCAAGGTCATGAAGCCCGCCCGCGTGAAGGGCACCGGTTTCGAGATCCCCGTGCCCCTGTTCGTGGAAAACGGCGACAAGATCGAAATCGACACCCGCACCAACGAATACCGCAAGCGCGTCTAAGCGCCGGATCGTCCCGCATGTCAAAGGCGCCTTCGGGCGCCTTTTTCGTTTCCGCCCTTCGCCCGGCGGGAGCATGGAATCAGACAGCCCGCCTCCGGCAGGCTGCCCAGCGCCTAGCGCCTAGCGCCCCGGCGATGGGCAAAAAAAATCCCCGCCGAGGCGGGGACTTCTTCGTCAGACAAATCAGCCGAGGCTGAAGGCCTGATTACTTCTTGGCGCGGGTACCGACCACTTCGATTTCCACGCGACGGTTCTTGGCGCGACCTTCGGTGGTCTTGTTGTCGGCCACGGGCTGCTTCTCGCCCTTGCCTTCGGTGTAGACGCGGTTCTTCTCGATGCCCTTGGAGACCAGATAGGCCTTCACGGCTTCGGCGCGACGCACCGACAGCTTCTGGTTGTACTCGTCGGAACCGACGCTGTCGGTGTGGCCGACGGCAACGATCACTTCCAGGTTGATGCCCGAGGTCTTGGAGACCAGGTCATCCAGCTTGGCCTTGCCTTCGGGCTTCAGCACAGCCTTGTCGAAATCGAAGAAGGCGTCAGCGGCGAAGGTGACCTTCTCGCTTTGCACCACCGGGGGAGCCACCGGGGCCACGGGCTTGGCCGGCTCGACAGCAGGCGTCGGGGCCACGGGCTTGGCTTCTTCAACCTTCTTGACTTCCGGCTTCAGGGCGCCGTCGCAGTCCTTGGCGGCGGTGGCAGGCGTCCAGAAGTTGTTGCGCCAGCAGTATTCGTTGCTGCCGTTCTTCCACACGGTGCCGTCGGTCGAGCGCCAGTTGTCAACGGTCTGAGCGAAGGCGCCAGACGACAGGACAGCAGCCACTGCGAAGAGCGACGCCACACGGTTCAATTTCTTCATGTTTATCCTCTCAAGGAAAGACGCAGTTGCCCTGCGAAATGTCCGGATCTTTGAAATGCCAAGCAGATTCCACCCAGCCAAAGCCAAGGGTTTCCACTAGGGACTCAGCAATTGTGCCATAGCGCCCAGGGCGTTCAGCATTCTGCTGCCTACCTGTCGAAAGCCATGGATCCATGTTGTGCGAGAGCGACATGCCGGCCAGCATAGAATCAGCCCTTCCCGTCCGTACCAGATTCGGCGCCGGTTCGCACCAGGCGCCGCAACGCGCATGACTCAGTTCGCCAAGGAAACCCTGCCCATCAGCCTCGAAGAGGAAATGCGGCGCTCCTACCTCGACTACGCGATGAGCGTGATCGTGGGTCGAGCCCTCCCCGATGCCCGGGACGGCTTGAAGCCCGTGCATCGCCGGGTGCTGTTCGCGATGCACGAACTGAACAACGACTGGAACCGGCCTTACAAGAAGTCGGCCCGTATCGTCGGCGACGTGATCGGTAAGTACCACCCTCACGGCGACAGTGCCGTCTACGACACCATCGTCCGACTGGCCCAGGATTTCTCGCTGCGCCATATGCTCGTGGACGGCCAGGGCAATTTCGGTTCCATCGACGGCGACAACGCCGCGGCGATGCGATACACCGAAATCCGCCTTGACAAAATCGCCCACGAAATGCTGGCGGATATCGACAAGGAAACTGTCGATTACGGCCCCAACTACGACGGTTCCGAGAAGGAACCCCTGGTTTTGCCGACCCGGCTGCCGAATCTGCTGGTCAACGGCTCGGCCGGTATTGCGGTGGGTATGGCCACCAATATCCCGCCGCACAACCTCAATGAAGTTGTCGACGCCTGCCTGCATGCGCTGAAGAACCCGGAGTGCTCGGTCGACGAGCTGATGGAGATCATCCCGGCGCCCGACTTCCCCACGGCCGGCATCATCTACGGCCTCAACGGCGTGCGCGAGGGCTATCGCACCGGCCGCGGCAAGGTGGTGATGCGCGCCAAGGTCCACTTCGAGGACATCGACCGCGGCAACCGCCAGGCCATCATCGTTGACGAGATCCCCTACCAGGTCAACAAGAAGACGCTGCTGGAGCGCATTGCCGAGCTGGTCCACGAGAAGAAGATCGAGGGCATCAGCCACATCCAGGACGAGTCCGACAAGTCCGGCATGCGCGTGGTGATCGAGCTCAAGCGCGGCGAAGTGCCCGAGGTCGTGCTGAACAACCTGTACAAGCAGACGCAGCTCCAGGACACCTTCGGCATCAACATGGTCGCCCTGATCGACGGCCAGCCCAAGGTCTGCAACCTGAAGGACCTGATCACGGTCTTCCTGGAGCACCGTCGCGAGGTGGTGACCCGCCGCACCGTGTACGAGCTGCGCAAGGCCCGCGAGCGCGGCCACGTGCTGGAAGGCCTGGCCGTGGCGCTGGCCAATATCGACGAGTTCATCGAGACCATCAAGACCTCGCCGACCCCGCCGGTCGCCAAGGCCGCGCTGATGGCCAAGAGCTGGGACTCTTCGCTGGTGCGCGAGATGCTCGCCCGCGCCGAAAACGAGACCACGGGCGGCCGCAACGCCTACCGCCCCGAGGGGCTGCCCGCCCAGTACGGCATGCAGCCGGACGGCCTCTACCGCCTCTCGGACGACCAGGCCAGCGAAATCCTGCAGATGCGCCTGCAGCGCCTGACCGGCCTGGAGCAGGACAAGATCGTCGGCGAATACAAGGACGTGATGGCCCAGATCGCCGATCTGCTGCACATCCTGGCTACGCCCTCGCGCGTGACCACCATCATCAGCGAGGAACTGGTCCAGCTGCGTCAGGAATTCGGCCAGACCAAGCTGGGCGCCCGCCGCAGCGTGATCGAGCGCAATGCGCAGGAGCTGGGCACCGAGGACCTGATCACCCCGACCGACATGGTGGTGACCCTCTCCCACACCGGCTACATCAAGAGCCAGGCCCTCAGCGAGTACCGCGCCCAGCGTCGCGGCGGTCGCGGCAAGCAGGCTGCCGCCACCAAGGACGACGACTGGATCGACCAGCTCTTCATCGCCAACACCCACGACTGGATCCTGTGCTTCTCCAACCGCGGCCGCGTCTACTGGCTGAAGGTGTGGGAAGTGCCGCAGGGCTCGCGCAACTCGCGCGGCAAGCCCATCGTGAACATGTTCCCGCTGCAGCAGGACGAAAAGATCACCGTGGTGCTGCCGCTGACCGGCGAGTTCCGCAGCTTCCCTGAGGATCACTTCATCTTCATGGCCACGGCCCTGGGCACCGTCAAGAAGACCTCGCTGAAGGACTTCAGCAACCCGCGCAAGGCCGGCATCATCGCCGTGGACCTGGACGAGGGTGACTTCCTCATCGGCGCGGCCCTGACCGACGGCAAGCACGACGTCATGCTCTTCAGCGACGGCGGCAAGGCCGTGCGCTTTGACGAGGATGACGTACGCCCCATGGGCCGCCAGGCCCGCGGCGTGCGCGGCATGATGCTGGAGCCCGAGCAGCGCCTCATCGCCATGCTGGTGGCCGAGGACGAAAGCCAGAGCGTGCTGACCGCCACCGAAAACGGCTACGGCAAGCGCACCTCCATCATCGAGTACACCCGCCACGGCCGCGGCACCAAGGGGATGATCGCCATCCAGCAGAGCGAGCGCAACGGCCGCGTGGTCGCCGCCACGCTGGTGCGCCCCGAGGATGAAATCATGCTGATCACCGACAAGGGCGTGCTGGTGCGCACCCGCGTCGCGGAGATCCGCGAGCTCGGCCGCGCCACCCAGGGGGTCACCCTGATCGCGCTGGACGATGGCTCCAAGCTCTCCGGCCTGCAGCGCATCGTGGAGAACGATGCCAACGAGGCCAGCGGCGAGCTCAGCAATGACGCCGGCGGCGACGCCGGTGACGACGTCGGTGCCGGCCCGGCCGATGACCAGGACTCCAACAAGGAATGAACGTGAAGGCACCCCGCATGAATGCACTGAAGCTGCTCGCAGCCACCACCACCCTGGCCTGCGCCAGCCTGGCGATGGCCCAGGGCCCCGCCGCCCCGGCGAGTTCGCCTGCCAAGAAGGAACTGGTCGCCAAGGTCCTGCAGCATCAGCAGCAGGGCGTCGAGATCATGGCGCGCAACATGCTGCAAGCCCCCGTGGCCCAGCTGATGCAGGGCGCCGGCGGCATGCTGCAGCAGATGCCCGCCGACAAGCGCGAGGCCGCCGCCAAGGCCATCGAGGCCGACGTCAAGAAGTTCGTCGAAGAGAACGGCCCCTTCCTGCGTGACAAGGCCCAGAAGCTGGCACCCAGCACCGTGGGCGCCATCCTGGAAGAGAAGTTCACCGAGGACGAGCTGAAGCAGATCCTGGCCTGGCTGGATTCCCCGGTCAGCAAGAAGTTCGGCCAGCTGGGCGGCGAGATGCAGAAGGCTCTGGGCGACAAGGTACTGGCCGAGAACGGTGCCACCCTGGACGCACGCTTCAAGGTGCTGCAGCAGAACGTGGCCAAGCACCTGGGCGTGCCGATGCCCGGCGCCGCCAGCAGCCCCGCCGGCAACAAGAACTCGCCCAAGAAGTAAGCGCAATCCCGCTCGTTCGTCCCTCCAGCGCCTCCATGCCATGAACCGACGCCCGTTCAATTTCTCCGCCGGACCCGCCGCCCTCCCCGAGGAGGTGCTGCAGCAAGTCGCCCAGGAGATGCTGGACTGGCACGGCTCGGGCATGAGCGTCATGGAGATGAGCCATCGCGGCAAGGAGTTCGTCTCCATCTGCGAGCAGGCCGAGGCGGACCTGCGCGAGCTGCTGGCGGTCCCGCCGCAGTTCCGCATCCTTTTCATGCAGGGCGGCGGCCTGGCCGAGAACGCCATCGTGCCGCTGAACCTGTCGCGGGGCGGCAAGGTGGACGTGGTGGTGAGCGGCTCCTGGTCTCGCAAGAGTGCCCAGGAGGCTGGCCGTTATGCCGACGTCCGCATTGCAGCGGATGCCAGGTCGAATGGCCAGCGTGCCATCCCCGCCGCGGCCGAGTGGCAGCTGCGCGGCGATGCCTCCTATGTGCACCTGTGCAGCAACGAGACAATCGACGGCCTCGAGTTCCACGAGCTGCCTGACCTGAAGGCCCTGGGCTGCGACGCGCCCCTGGTCATCGACTTCTCCTCCCATGTGCTGTCGCGCCCGGTGGACTGGTCCCGCGTGGGCCTGGCCTTTGGCGGCGCACAGAAGAACATCGGCCCTGCCGGCCTGACCCTGGTGATCATCCGGGAAGACCTGCTGGGCCACGCCCTGCCCATCTGCCCCTCGGCCTTCGACTACAAGACGGTCGCCGAGGCGCAGTCCATGTACAACACGCCGCCGACGTTCTCCATCTATGTCGCCGGCCTGGTGTTCCAGTGGCTCAAGCGCTTCGAATACGGCGGCAAGACCGGCCTGGCCGCCATCGAGCAGCGCAACATCGACAAGGCCACCCTGCTCTACCAGGCGCTGGACCACAGCGCCCTGTTCGAGAACCGCGTCGCGCCCGACTGCCGTTCCCGCATGAACGTGCCCTTCTACCTGCGTGGCACCCACGACACCCCTGAACTCAACCAAGCCTTCCTGGATGAAGCCCGGGAGAGGCAACTGCTGCAACTCAAAGGCCACAAGTCGGTGGGCGGCATGCGTGCTTCCATCTACAACGCGATGAGCCTGGAGGGCGTGCATGCCCTCGTGGACTTCCTGAAGGACTTTGAGACCCGCCATGGCTGAGGACAAGCCCCCTGCACCTGTTGCCAACCCGGCCCTGCTGGCCCTGCGTGACCAGATCGATGCCCTGGACGGGCAGCTGCTGCGCCTGCTGAACGAGCGTGCCCATGTGGCCGAGCAGGTCGGTGAACTCAAGCGGCGCGATGGCACGCCCTTCTTCCGGCCGGACCGCGTGGCCCAGGTCATCCACAAGATCCAGGCCGCCAACCCTGGCCCGCTGAAGAACGAGCATGTGGCCGCCATCTGGCGCGAGATCATGTCGGCCTGCCTGGCCCTGGAATCGCCGCAGCGCGTGGCCGTCCTGGGCCCCATGGGCACCTTCTGCGAGCAGGCCGCCATCGAGTACTTCGGCGGCGCCGCGGACCTGATCTACTGCAGCAGCTTCGACGACGTCTTCCATGCCACCGCCAGCGGCAGCGCGCAGTACGGCGTGGTGGGCGTGGAGAACATGACCGAGGGCGTGGTGACCCGCTCCCTGGACCTCTTCCTGCACACGCCCACGCATGTGGTCGGCGAGGTCAGCCTGCTGATCCGCCACAACCTGCTGCGCAAGGAGAACAGCCTGAACGGCATCAAGGCCGTGCTGGCTCATCCGCAAGCGCTGGCCCAGTGCCAGAACTGGCTCAGCAAGCATCTGCCGGACGCCGAGCGCCGTGCGGTCTCCAGCAACGCCGAGGGCGCGCGCCTGGCCGCCGAGAACCCGGACTTCTGCGCCATCGCCAGCGAACGCGCCGCCACGCTCTTCGGTCTGCACATCGTGGCCCATGCCGTCCAGGACGAGGCCTACAACCGCACGCGCTTCGCCGTGATCACGCTGCCGCAGACCATGGCCACGCCGCCGGCCACCGGCCGCGACTGCACCAGCCTCGTGGTCTCCGTGACCAACAAGCCCGGCGCCATGCACGACATGCTGGTGCCGCTGAAGAAGCATGGCGTGTCCATGACGCGCCTGGAGTCCCGCCCGGCCCGCACCGGCCAGTGGGAGTACTACTTCTACATCGACCTGGACGGCCATCCCAGCGAGCCCAATGTGGCCGCAGCCCTGGAAGAGCTGCGCGCCCTGTGCGCGTTCTACAAGGTCATCGGCGCCTACCCCCGCAAGGGCTGAGCCAAGCAAAGGACACAAGAACACAATGTTCAATCAACTGGGTGTGATCGGCTGTGGATTGATGGGCGGCTCCTTCGCGCTGGCCCTGAAGAAGGCCGGCCTGGTCAAGCGGGTCGTCGGCTACAGCAAATCGCCCTCCACCACCGAGACGGCCAAGCGCCTGGGCGTGATCGACATCGCTGCCGAATCCGCCCTGCTGGCCGTGGCGGGCTCCGACATCGTGCTGGTGGCCGTGCCCGTGGCCGCCACCGAGGCCACCTTCCGCGCCGTCAAGCACCTGGTCGACCCCAAGGTCCTGATGATGGACGTGGGCTCGACCAAGTGCGATGTGGTGGACGCCGCCCAGCGCGTGCTGGGCAAGCAGATCGGTTCCTTCGTGCCCTGCCACCCCATCGCCGGCAAGGAGCAGTCCGGCGTGCAGGCGGCCGACGCCACGCTCTACCAGGGCCGGCAGGTCATCCTCACGCCCCTGCCCCAGACCGACGCAGCGCTGATCCAGAAGGCGACCGACGTCTGGTCCGCTCTGGGCTGCCAGGTCCTGAAGATGACACCGCAGAACCATGACGCCGCCTTTGCCGCCGTCAGCCACCTGCCGCATCTGCTGGCCTACGCCTACTTCAGCACCATTGCCAACCAATCCGCCGGGCGAGACTTCCTCAGCCTGGCAGGACCGGGATTCCGCGACTTCACCCGCATCGCGGCCAGTGACCCGGCCATCTGGCGAGACATCCTCCTCGCCAACAAGCAGGAGGTGCTGGCCCAGTCCCAGCGCTTCCGCGACATGCTCGCCCGCTTCGAGCAACTGCTCCAGCAAGACAACGCGCAGGCCCTGGAGGCCCTGCTGCAGCAGGCCTCGGAGGGACGCTCGCAGTGGCAGATGGGCCAGTTGTCCGGCAATCGTCCGCGTTGAGATGATGACTGGCCAGCACTGAATCCGCCCCCGTCTTCCCGGCACCGCCTTTCCGGTTCTCCCATGTACAAGATCCCCTTTCTGGACCTGCCCCCGCTACAGGCCGCAGCCGGCAGCGTGCGCCTGCCCGGCTCCAAGAGCATCTCCAACCGCGTGCTGCTGCTGGCCGGCCTGGCCGAGGGCGAGACGCTGATCCACGACCTGCTGGCCTCCGACGACACCGCCGTGATGCTGGAGGCCTTGCGTCAGCTGGGCTGCACCATCACCCAGGACGGCTCACAACTGCGCGTGCGCGGCATCGGGGGCCAGCTGTCGGCCCCAGTACGTGAAGCCGGCCTGAAGCTCTTTCTGGGCAATGCCGGGACGGCCATGCGCCCGCTGGCCGCGGCGCTGGCCTTGCTGGCGGCCACGCAAGGCGGGCAGTTCGAGCTCAGCGGCGTGCCGCGCATGCACGAGCGCCCCATCGGCGACCTGGTCGACGCCCTGCGCGAGCGCGGCTGCGACATCGCCTGCCTCGGCCAGGAAGGCTATCCGCCGCTGCGCCTGAGCGGCCCCTCTGCGCTGCGTCTCTCGGAGCCCGTCCGCGTGCGTGGCGACGTCTCCAGCCAGTTCCTGACCGCGCTGCTGCTGGCCCTGCCCCTGGTGGCCCGCGAGGACGTGGTGATCGAGGTGGTGGGCGAGCTCATCTCCAAGCCCTACATCCACATCACCCTGGCGCTGCTGCAGCGTTTCGGCATCGAGGTCCGTCGCGAGGGCTGGGAACGCTTCATCATTCCGGCAGGCAGCCGCTACCGCTCGCCCGGGGAGATCCATGTGGAGGGCGACGCCTCCTCCGCCTCCTATTTCGTCGCGCTGGGCGCGCTGGCCGGCATCGAGGCGCCGGTACGCATCGAGGGCGTAGGCACGGCCTCTCTTCAGGGCGACGTGCGCTTCGTCGAGGCCGCCGCGCTGATGGGCGCGCGCATCGAGCAGGGCCCCAACTGGGTGGAGGTCCGCCGGGGTGCCTGGCCGCTGAAGGCCTTGGACCTGGACTGCAACCACATCCCTGACGCAGCCATGACCCTGGCCGTCATGGCGCTCTACGCTGACGGCCCCAGCACCCTGCGCAACATCGCCAGCTGGCGGGTCAAGGAGACCGACCGCATTGCCGCCATGGCCGCCGAGCTGAAGAAGCTGGGCGCCCAGGTCGAGGAAGGCCCGGACTGGCTGCGCGTCCACCCGCTGAAGGACTGGCGCGCCGCCAGCATCCACACCTACGACGACCACCGCGTGGCCATGTGCTTCTCGCTGGCCGCACTGAACCCGCTGATCACCGGGCGTCCGGTGCCGGTTCGCATCGAGGACCCGGCCTGTGTGGCCAAGACCTTCCCGGACTACTTCGAGACCCTGTTCGAGGTGGTGCAGGCCCGCCGCGCCGACATCCCCGTGATCACCATCGACGGCCCCACTGCCTCCGGCAAGGGCACGCTGGCAGACGAGGTCGCGCACCAGCTGGGCTACATCGTGCTGGACTCCGGCGCTCTGTACCGTACGGCCGGCCTGGCTGCCTTCCGCGCCGGCGTCAGCCTGGACGACGGCCCGGGCGTGGCACGCATCGCCGCCGGGCTGGACCTGCATTTCCGCAAGGGTCGCGCCATCCTCCAGGGCGAGGACATCAGCGAGCTGCTGCGCGAGGAGGCTACCGGGCTGATGGCCTCCCAGGTGGCCGCGCACCCCGAGGTCCGCCAGGCCCTGCATCAGCTGCAGCTGGATTTCCGTCGTCTGCCCGGCCTGGTGGCCGATGGCCGCGACATGGGCACCGCCGTGTTCCCGGACGCCGGACTGAAGGTTTTCCTCACGGCCAGTGCCCAGACGCGCGCTGAACGCCGCTATAAGCAATTGATTGGCAAGGGAATTTCCGCTAATATGGAGAGCTTGCGTGCGGACTTGGAAGCGCGCGATGCGCGTGACAAGGGTCGCGCCGCCTCGCCACTGAAGCCCGCGCAGGATGCGCAGCTGCTGGACAACTCCGGCCAGACCATCGAGGAATCGAAGGACCTGGTGCTGGGGTGGTGGCAGGAGCGTCAGCCCTTCTGAGGGCCGGAATGGATCCCCCGGCGATGAATTTCGCGAACGGATCCACGGGAAGGCGCTCGCAAGGGCGCTGACCCACGGGCTTTGGCCCAAAAGCGGGCGCACCTGCCCTCCGGACGACAGTCCACCGGGTGCGCTTTGTCTGCAACCTAACCCGCAAGGCAACTTGCACTCACCGTCGGCGCTTTTTCAGAGTTCTTCCTACGCTGTGCGCGCCGATTCAGGAATCAACATGTCCCAAACCCAAACCGCCACCGGCGGCGAATCCTTCGCCGCTCTCTTCGAAGAATCGCTGCAACGCGCTGACATGCGCTCCGGCGAGGTCATCTCGGCCGAAGTCGTCCGTGTTGACTACAACTTCGTGGTGGTGAACGCCGGCCTCAAGTCTGAAGCCTACGTGCCCATTGAAGAGTTCAAGAACGACCAGGGCGAACTCGAAGTCAACGTCGGTGACTTCGTCTCGGTGGCCATCGACGCCATCGAAAACGGCTACGGCGACACCATCCTGTCGCGCGACAAGGCCAAGCGTCTCGCTTCCTGGCTGAGCCTGGAAACCGCACTGGAGTCCGGCGACTTCGTGACCGGCACCGTCTCCGGCAAGGTCAAGGGCGGCCTGACCGTCCTGGTCAATGGCATCCGCGCCTTCCTGCCCGGTTCGCTGCTGGACACCCGCCCGGTGAAGGACATGAGCCCGTTCGAGGGCAAGACCATGGAATTCAAGGTCATCAAGCTGGACCGCAAGCGCAACAACGTTGTGCTGTCGCGTCGCGCTGTGGTGGAAGCCTCCATGGGTGAAGAGCGCGCCAAGCTGCTGGAAACGCTGTCGGAAGGCGCGATCGTCCAGGGCGTGGTCAAGAACATCACCGAATACGGTGCCTTCGTGGACCTGGGCGGCATCGACGGCCTGCTGCACATCACCGACATGGCATGGCGCCGTGTCCGTCACCCGAGCGAAGTCGTTCAGGTCGGCCAGGAACTGACCGCCAAGGTCCTGAAGTTCGACGCCGAGAAGAACCGCGTCTCGCTGGGCCTGAAGCAGCTGGGCGACGATCCCTGGTTCGGCGTGTCGCGCCGCTACCCGGCCAACACCCGCCTGTTCGGCAAGGTCACCAACATCGCTGACTACGGCGCTTTCGTCGAGATCGAGCCGGGCATCGAAGGCCTGGTGCACGTCTCCGAAATGGACTGGACCAACAAGAACGTCGCTCCTTCCAAGATCGTCTCCCTGGGCGACGAAGTGGAAGTCATGGTCCTGGAAATCGACGAAGACAAGCGTCGCATCTCCCTGGGCATGAAGCAGTGCAAGGCCAATCCGTGGGAAGAGTTCGCCGAGAACGTCAAGCGCGGCGACAAGGTCAAGGGCCCCGTCAAGAGCATCACCGACTTCGGCGTGTTCGTGGGCCTGGCACAAGGCATCGATGGCCTGGTGCACCTGTCCGACCTGTCCTGGAACGAGCCGGGCGAGACCGCCGTTCGCAACTACAAGAAGGGCCAGGAAGTCGAAGCCGTGGTCCTGGCTGTGGACGTCGAGCGCGAGCGCATCTCCCTGGGCATCAAGCAGCTGGACGCTGACCCGTTCACCAGCTACACCTCGATCAACGATCGCGGCATGACCGTGACCGGCAAGGTGAAGACCGTCGACGCCCGTGGCGCCGAGATCGAGCTGGCTGAAGACGTGCTGGGCTACCTGCGCGCTTCGGAAATCTCCCGCGACCGCGTGGAAGACGCCCGCAACGTGCTGAAGGAAGGCGACGAAGTGACGACCCTGATCGTCAACATCGACCGCAAGACCCGCAACATCCAGCTGTCCATCAAGGCCAAGGACAGCGCCGACCAGCAGGAAGCCATGCAGCGTCTGTCGGCTTCGTCCGAGCGTGAGAACGCCGGCACGACCAGCCTGGGCGCCCTGCTGCGTGCCAAGCTGGACAACCAGAACAGCTAATCCCTGTTCCGCGAAGGCCCGGGCTCTGGTAGCCTGGGCCCCAGCTGCCAACGCAGGCTCGCCACTCTCACGGGGGCGAGCCTGTTTTTCTCCCCAGCCTGGAATTCCATCGTCATGACCCGTTCCGATCTCGTCGCGCACCTGGCAGACCGCTTTGGCCAGCTCACGCAGCGCGACACCGAATTCGCCGTCAAGACGATCCTGGATGCCATGTCCGATGCCCTGGCCCGCGGCCACCGCATCGAGATCCGTGGCTTCGGCAGTTTCTCCATCAACCGTCGCCCGCCCCGCATGGGACGCAATCCGCGCAGTGGCGAGCAGGTCCTGATCCCCGAGAAGCTGGTGCCGCACTTCAAGCCGGGCAAGGCCCTGCGCGAAGCGGTTGACGCCCAGCTGCCTGTCGACGACAGCACCGTCTGATCCACTGGCTGCGCCTCCCGCGCCACAGTCAGCGCCGCACTTTGCAGGCGCTCCCCCGGGCCAAGGCTGACGCCCCCGCCCCTGCCCCTTAGAATCCGCCACGATGCGATTCATCGTCCGGCTCTTCTGGGCCTTCATCTTCTTCGCCCTGTTTTCCTTCGCGCTGAACAACAGCCAGGAGGTGGCCGTGCATTGGTTCTTCGGCCATGCCTGGCACTCGCCCCTGGTGATCGTGGTGCTGCTGAGCTTCGGCCTGGGCTGCGCCTTCGGCGTGCTGGCCATGGTGCCGGCCTGGTGGCGCCACCGCCGCGTAGCCACGCGCCAGATCGAGGCGCAGCAGAGCACCCTGGCAACACCTGACCCCCTGGCCAATCCGGGCGTGCACGATGGGCTTTGAACTCAGCGCCCTCCTCATTGCTCTGCCCCTGGTCTTCGCCCTTGGCTGGCTGGCCTCCAAGCTCGACTCCCGCCAGTGGAAGCGCGAGCAGCGCGACGCGCCCAAGGCCTATTTCAAGGGCCTGAACCTGCTGCTCAACGAACAGCAGGACAAGGCCATCGACGCCTTCATCGAGGCGGTGCAGGCCGACCCTGACACCTCCGAGCTGCATTTCGCGCTGGGCAACCTCTTCCGCCGTCGCGGCGAGTACGAGCGCGCGGTGCGCGTGCACCAGCACCTGCTGCAGCGCGGCGATCTGCCCAAGTCCGAGCGCGACCGCGCCCAGCACGCCCTGGCCCAGGACTTCTACAAGGCCGGCCTTTTCGATCGCGCCGAGGAAGCCTTTGCCGCGCTGCGCGGCACCCGCTTCGAGAGCGAGGCCGAGCTGGCCCTGCTGTCCCTCTACGAACGCTCCCGCGAGTGGCGCAAGGCGGCCGAGGTCGCCCGCCACCTCGAACAGGGCGGCACGGGCTCCTTTGCCTCGCGCATCGCCCACTATCTGTGTGAGCAGGCCCTGGAGGCCCAGGCACGCAACCAGGACGCCGAGGCCCAGGCCCTGCTGGCCGAGGCCCGAAAGGCCGCGCCGCAATCGGCCCGGGCCCATGTGCTGGCCGGCCAGCTGCTGAGCCGGCGCGAGCAACCCGAGCAGGCCATGGCCGCCTATGCCGAGCTGCTGGCGGCCAATCCGGAGGCCTTCAATCTCGTGGCCCGCGACTACGCGCAGGCCGCCCTGCAGACCGGCAAGCAGGCCGAAGCCCAGCGCGCGCTGCAGGCCCAGTACGAGCGCCATCCCAGCATGCACCTGCTGCTGGCCCTGGCCCTGCTGGAACCCGAGGGCGAGGCCCAGCGCCGCCGCCTGCGCCAGCATCTGCAGGCCGAGCCGGCCCTCTCGGCCGCGCGCGCGCTGCTGGCGCAATCGCAGTCCCGCCTCAGCGAAGAGGAAGCCCCGCTCGTGGCCGCTGCACTGGACAAGGCCGTGCGCCCCCTGCAGCGCTACCGCTGCGCCGCCTGCGGCTTCGAAGCCCAGCACTATTTCTGGCAGTGCCCCGGTTGCCTCAACTGGGACACCTACCCGCCTCGCCACGTCGAGGAACTCTGATGAGCCCATCCCAAGCTGCGAGCGATCGCGTCATCCTCTGCATGAAGTGGGGCACCAAGTACGGCCCCGAGTACGTGAACCGGCTCTACGCCATGGTGGCCCGGCATCTGCGCGGACCGTTCAGGTTCGTGTGCCTGACCGACCGCGTTGAAGGCATCCGCCCGGAAGTGCAGTGCCTGCCCATTCCCGAACTGAAGCTGCCGGCGGGCATCCCCGAGCGCGGCTGGACCAAGCTCACCACCTTCGAGGCGGACCTCCACGGCCTGCAGGGCACGGCCCTCTTCCTGGACCTGGACGTGGTCATCGTCGACGACATCACGCCCTTCTTCGAGGTGCCCGGCGACTTCCTGATCATCCATGACTGGAAGCGCCCCTGGCGCATCACCGGCAACTCCTCGGTCTACCGCTTCAGGCTCGGAGCGCATGCGGACGTGCTGGAGAGGTTCCGGCGCGAGCACGAGGCCATCCGTTCCCGATTCCGCAACGAGCAGGCCTACCTTTCCGACGAGATCCACCAGCAGGGCAAGCTGCAGTACTGGGACGCCGCCTGGTGCGCCAGCTACAAGTACCACTGCATCCCGACCTGGCCCAGCAACTACTGGAAGCCGCCGCACATCCCCAAGGGTGCGCGCATCCTGATCTTCCACGGCGTGATGAACCCGCCAGACGCCCTGGCCGGCCGCAGCAACGGCAACTGGCGCAAGGCCAAGCCGGCCCCCTGGATCGCCGAGCACTGGCGCGAATGAGCCTGCTCGCCTGGCTGCTCCTGCTGCCCCTGCTCCTGCTGGCGCTGCTGGCCTGGGAGCTGCTGCGGCTGCTGCGGGCCCAGGCGCCGGGGCAGGTCCGCAGCCTGCAGCTGGGCAGCGCCCCTGCCCGCTCCGGTCCAGGCATCCCGAAGGTGATCTGGAGCTACTGGAACAGCGAGGCCCTGCCCCCATTGATCCAGGCCTGCGCCGACAACTGGCGCCAGCAGGCACCCGACCATGAGCTGCGCTTCCTGACGCCCGCCACCCTGCGCGCCTGGCTGCCCGAAGGCACGGACCTCAGCCTCATGCAGGGGCTGCCCCCTTTCCGTCAGGCCGACTGGCTGCGCCTGCAGCTGCTGCAGGCCCACGGCGGGCTCTGGATCGACGCCTCCACCCTGCTGACGACCGGGCTGGACTGGGTGCAGGCGCAGCAGGCCGCCAGCGGCGCCGAGTTCGTCGGCTTCTACATCGACCGCCTCAGCAACCGCCCCGAGCTGCCCCTGGTCGAGAACTGGTTCATGGCGGCCGTGCCGGGCAGCCGCTTCATCGCGGACCTCAACGCCGAATTTGTCCGCGCCCTGACCATGGGCGAGGCCAGCTACCTGCAGGCCCTGCGTGAGGCAGGCCGTTTCGATCGTGTGATCCAGGCCATCGACCCCAGCCTGCATGAGTACCTGATCATGCATGTGGCCGCCTCCTCCCTGCTGGACGCCGATGCCGGCCGCTACCGCCTCGCCCTGCAGCGCGCCGAGGACAGCGCCTTCGCGCTGCAGCAGGCCGTGGGCTGGCGCAAGCGCCACCTCTACGCCAAGCTGGCCCTGTGCCCCTGCCCGGCGCGTGTGCCGGCCCTGCTCAAGCTGCGGGGCAATGACCGCCGAGTGCTGGAGCAGCAGCTGCAGAAACGGCCGGCGCGGCGTGGCAGCCTGCTGGACCGCTACCTGCCCACCCTGCGCCCCGCGCATCCCTCGGACCGCGCATGAGCCACGCCTCCTCGCATGACTCCTCACATGACGCCGCACACGTCAGCGCCGCCCGGCCCTGGCTGAGCCTGCTCATCCCCGTCTACAACGTCGAGCCCTGGCTGGAAGCCTGCCTGGCCTCCGTCTTCGCGCAGGACAGCCTGGACGGAGTGGAAGTGCTGGCGGTGGACGACTGCGCCACAGACGGCTCGCCCGCGGTGCTCGCGGCCTGGTCGGCGCGGCATCCCGGCCCTCTGCGCGTGATCCGCCACGAGCGCAATGCCGGCATCAGCGCCACGCGCAACACCCTGGTCGAGGCCAGCCGCGGACACTACCTCTGGTTCCTGGATGCCGACGACGTGCTGATGCCCGGCGCGGTCGCCTCGCTGAAGCAGCAGGTCCAGGCCCTGCAGCCTGATCTGGTGCTGTGCGACTTCGCCTATCTCCGAGAAAGGGAGAAGCTCAAGCATCGACTGCGCGGCGAGCGGCACGTGCGCAGCTTCGACGGCCCGTCGTCGCAAGTGCTGAACGACCGCGGCCTGCTGATGCAGGGCCTGCTGCTGCCGGGCTATCTGCATTGCTGGAGCCGCATCTCGAGGCGCTCGCTGTGGGACGAGGGCCTGCGCTTCCCCGTCGGGCGCTACTACGAGGACATGGCCGTGGTGCCCGCCCTGGCCCTGCGTGCCCGCTCCTGGCTGCATGTGCCCGAGGTCTGGATCGGCTACCGCCAGCGGCCTGGCTCCATCCTCGCCACGGGCGACACGCGCAAGTACGAGCACATGATGCAGGCGCTGGCCGGCCTGGGCCAGCACTGGGCGGAGGCGTCCCGGGCAGACCCGCGCATCGCCTTCGCGGCGGCGCATTTCGCTGCGCGCTCCTTCATCGGCGCCTGCCGGCATGTGAGCAAGGTTGGCGATCGCGACCGTCTGCCCGGCTTCCTGGAGGTCTTCACGGCGGCATCGCCCCTGGGCGCCAGCGCGCTGCTGAGGGCCTATGTGAGGCGAGGCTGGTGGTGGCGCGCGCTGCGCCTGAGGCACTGGCTGGGCCAGTGCCGCTCCGCCGGGCGCTGAGCCCTCAGGACGGGCTCAGATCGAGGCCAGCAGCGCCTGGTAGCGCAGGCGCATCAGGTCCAGGCCATGAGCCTGCAAGGCCTGCTTGCGGGCCGCCTGGGAGAGCTGCTGGCCGAGACCGGGCTCGCTGAACACGCGCTCCAGCGCCAGGGCCAGGGAGGCCGGATCGGATTCCGGCACCAGCAGGCCGGTGCGACCATGCTCGATCACGCCCTCCACGCCGGGCACGTCGGACGCAATGCAGGCGCAGCCCGCGGCCATGGCCTCCACCAGGGCCAGCGGCATGCCTTCCCAGTGCGTGGACAGCACGAACACGGCGGAGTTCATCAGCAGCTTGGGCATCTCGGCATGGTGACCCAGGAACTGCACCTGCTTCTGCAGGCCCAGGCGGTGCACCTCGGCCTCGCAGTCCTTGCGATAGCCGTCCTTGCCCGCACCGGCCAGCAGCAGCGGCAGCTTGAGCCCGCGCTGGTTGAGGATGGCCAGCGCGCGGATCAGCGTCTTCTGGTCCTTCTGGCGAGCGAAGCGGGCCGACATGACGATGCAGGCCGGACGTTCGGCAAAGCCGAGGATGCGGTTCTCGGGAAACTTGGAGAGGTCGATGCCATTGGGGATGGCGAAGCTGCGGTCCTCTGGAAATCCCAGCTCGACCAGGCGCCGACGCACCCCCTCGGACACGCCGATGAAGCGCGCCGTGTGCTTGGCCAGCCAGCGCGACTGCATCAGGCGCCAGCGGCTGTAGCGCTCACGGGTGTTGTGCTCCACATGCACGAGGGTCGGCACGCCCGCCAGCCAGCCGGCCAGGCGGCCCCAGATGTGATCGCTGAAGCCATGGGCCACCAGCACATCCGGTTTCATCTGCTTGCAAAGTCGATAAAGCGACCACACCGTCAGCAGATGGGACCAGCCCGGCACCACGTGTACATCGATCCCGCGGTCCTGCAGGTTCTGCAGTCGCTGGGGGTCGGTGTTGCGCTTGCGGCGCAGGACCAGCACGGCGCGCATGCCGCTGCCAGGGGCCTTGGCGGCATTGCACAAGTCGACCGCGACCTGGGTCGCACCGGAGAAACCGCCGGTCACGAAGTGCATCACCACCTGCTCCTGGATGGGCAGTGAACGGGTGAAGGGCTTGGATGGGGAGGAGGAAGCATCCGACATGCGAACAGTATAGGCAGGGGCGTCAAGCGGAATCGATCGGTATTCGCAGCGACAATGCAAGCACATGCAAGCAAGCCCGCCTTCCGACCCCCAACCCCAGTCCCTGGATGCGCCCGCCCAGGACGCCCAGGCCCTGCCGGCGGCGCCCACGACACCGGGCCTGCGCCAGACGGCCCGCCGCCTGCTCCCCTTCTTCTGGCCCCAGCGCTGGGGCCTGGCCCTGACCATGGTGGCCTACCTTGGAGCGGCCGCCACCGAGCCCCTGATCCCGGCCCTGATCCAGAAGATCTTCGGCGACGGTTTCCATGCCGACGCCTTCGCCGTGTGGTGGGTGCCCGTGGTGCTGGTGGGCCTGTTCGTGCTGCGGGGCATCTTCAGCTTCCTGGGCCAGTACCTGCTCAACTGGACCAGCTCACGCACCGTGATGCGCCTGCGCCTGGCCCTGGTGGACGCCCTGCTGCAGGCCGACGCCGCCGTCTACACCAGCCTGCAGCCCGGCGTGGCCGTCTCCAAGGTGGTCAATGACCCGCAGCAGATCATGGAGCGCCTGTCCACCAGCGTGATCACGCTGCTGCGGGATGGCCTGCCGGCCCTGGCCATGCTGGGCTATCTCTTCTTCCTGAACTGGCAGCTGACCCTGCTGTCCATGGTGACCACGCCGGTGATGGGCTTTGTGGTGAGCAAGGTCAGCAAGCGGGTGCGCGCCATGGGCAGTGCCGCCTATGACGCGCAGCTGGGCCTGGTCGCCAAGGTGGAGGACGTCAGCCGGGCCTGGCGCGTGGTGCGCAGCTTCGACGCCGCCGAGCACGAGCGCCGGCGCTTCGAGCAGCTGGCCCGCGAGGCCCAGCGTGCGGCGCTCAAGACGGCCGCGGCCAATGCCTCCGCCCAGCCGCTGTCGCAGTTCGTGGCCAGCATCGGGCTCTCGGCCATCGTCAGTCTGGCCCTGCTGCAGGCGCGCGGCGCGCACACGGGCGTCGGTGAGTTCAGTGCCTTCATCACCGCCCTGCTGCTGCTGACCTCGCGCCTGCGCCATCTCACCGAGGTCAGCCAGCCCATCATCAACGGTCTGGTGGTGGCCCAGGGCTGCCTGCAGCTGCTGGACACGCCGCGCGAGCAGGACAGCGGCAGCGCCACCTTCGAGCACTGCCGGGGCGAGTTGCAACTGGAGGGCGTCACCCTGCGCTATCCCAATGCCGACAGGCCGGCCCTGGACGCACTGCAGCTCCACATCCCCAGCGGCCGGACCACTGCGCTGGTGGGCTCCTCCGGCGCGGGCAAGAGCTCGGTGATCCAGCTGCTGCTGGGCTTCGCCCGGCCACAGGCAGGCCGGATCCTGCTGGACGGCGGGGACATTGCCGACCACACCCGCGCCAGCCTGCGTCGCCAGTTCGCGGTGGTCTCGCAGGACATCGTGCTCTTCGATGGCAGCATCGCCGACAACATTGCCTATGCACAGCCGCGCGACGATGCGCGCCTGGAGCAGGTGCTGCGCGCCGCGCACCTGTGGGACTTCGTCCACCAGCAGCCCCTGGGTCTGGACAGCCCCGTGGGCGCCAACGGCAGCCTGCTCTCGGGCGGCCAGCGCCAGCGTCTGGCCATCGCCCGCGCCCTGTACAAGGAAGCGCCGGTCTGGGTCTTCGATGAAGCCACCTCGGCCCTGGACACCGAAAGCGAGCGCGCCGTGCAGCAGGCCCTGGAGCAGTGGCAGGGCAAGAAGACGCTGATCGTGATCGCCCACCGCCTGTCCACCGTCCGGCATGCCGACTGCATCCATGTGATGAGCCAGGGGCGGGTGATCGAGAGCGGCACGCACGAGACCCTGCTGGCCCTGGAAGGCGTCTATGCCGGCATGGTGCGAGCCCAGCATTGAGCCTTCTGCGGGCCTGCGGCGGCGGCGCTTCCTCGGCGCAGCCGCGGCCCTGGGCCTGGCCGTCTCATCGGCCCTGGGGCAAGACCTGACCCCGCACACCCCGCCGCCGCTGGAGCTGAACACGGCCAACCGCGCGGAGCTGGAGTCCCTGCCCGGGCTCGGCCCCTCCCTCGTCGGCCTGATGCTGGCCGCACGCCAGCAGGCGCCCTTCCAGGACGGGCAAGACCTGGCACGAAGGGTCAAGGGCATGGGCCCGAGGATGAGGGCTCGGCTGTCAGCGGCGGGCCTGCGCATCAACGGGCAGCCGCTGGACGCCGCGCCCGCGGGCAGGCTCAGGCCGGCGTCGTCACCGCAGGCTTGACGGGCGCATCGCGTTCGCCGCGGCGCTGCCGGGCGGGATCGGGCCGGCTGGCCTGCGCCGGCCAGTTGAAGAAACGCAGCACATCGCCCCGGCGCGCCAGGGTGTCCGCCATGCCCAGGTTGATCAGGTCCACGGTGAACGAGGGCTCGAAGAGCAGGTAGCTGGTCAGTGCCGAGCCGGTCGCGCCCTTGCCCTCGCCGGACACGCCCACGCTGCGCAGCATGGCGCGGATGGGCGGCGGCAGGCTGCCCTGGTGCTCGGCGGCCAGGTCGTCCAGGCGGCGGCTGGGCGCGATCACCAGCACGTCGATGGGCCGCAGGGGCGTGCCTTCACGCGCGGCCGGCGGCAGCAGCGACAGGGTCTTGTTGATGCGCTGCAGCCGCTCGACATCCACCGCCAGGGCGTCCAGGAAGATGTTGGACAGCGCATGCCCCGCGATCTGTGCCATGGACGGATGCCCCTCCACCAGCGTCACCCGCCGGCCCGGCGGCTCGTGCATGCGACCGGCACCGATGACCAGCACGCGCTCCGCCCCCAGGTGCACGGCCGGCGAGACCGGCGCGCTCTGGCGCATGGAGCCGTCGCCGAACCATTCCAGCTGACCGTCGAGCTCCAGCTGCTGGGCGGGGAAGATGAAGGGGATGGCCGAGGACGCCAGCAGGTGCTCGATGCCCAGCTGTGCCCGCACGGCGATACGCTGCGAGCGTAGCCAGGGCTCATAGGGCTTGTGGGTCTGGTAGAAGGTGACGTGCTGGCCCGAGGTGTAGCTGGAGCCGCTGATGGCCAGGGCTTCCAGGTGCTCGCTGTCCAGCATGGCCTCCAGCCGGTCGAAGCGGATCCAGCGCTGCAGCAGGTGCGACAGCGGGTCGTTGTCCAGCAGGCTGCGCGGCTTGGAGCGGCGCCAGCGGGCCAGGGCCCAGCCCAGGCTCATCATGGTCATCCAGCGCGCGCCGGTGCGGATCACACCCAGCGAGTCGGCCGCATAGACCTGGTCCACATGGATGTTGCGCCAGATGTGCATGAGGCCATCGACGGCAGCATCGAACTCATCGGCCTGGCAGGCCAGCGTGGCCGCATTGATGGCACCTGCCGAGGTGCCGGCGATCACGGGAAAGGGATTGGGCCCCTGAACACCCGCATCGCGCCGCAGCTGGGCGATGGCAGCCAGCACACCGACCTGGTAGGCCGCACGGGCGCCGCCTCCGGTGAGGATGAGGCCGGTGCGTGGCGTGTGGGCGGTCGCGCTCAAGGCATGGTCTCCGCGCTGCGGGTCTGCGAAAGAGGCAGCGGGCGCTGGCATCCGTGAAAGGCGACCCGCGCCCGCTGAGCCGATCATCGCAGCATGCCGGCCCTTCCCAGCGGAAAAGGATAGCGCGGAATCCCCCTAGTCCTGGGGGAGGTGACGACACCGGTCAGAACACCGATGGCGCGGCGTATCAGGCACGGCGCAGCCACGGTCGTGCCGGGTCGGTCCTCACTCGTAGCTGATCTGCACCGGCTCGCCCTTGGGCCCGGCGAACTTCGCCAGGGCCTCGTCGCAGGGCCAGAACTTGGCGGCGTCGCCCAGTTCCAGCTCGGCCACGGCGCCCTCGCGCTTGAGGCTCAGGCGCAGGCCCAGGCCGTGGGTGAGCGTGCCCTGCTCGGTCTGGACCACCTTCGGGGGCCAGGTCTTGACCACCTCCTGCACCGGCGGCACCGTGCCGTTGACCGCCAGTCGCAGGAACTTGCCGAAGCGGGCGCGCGCGCCGGCCAGGTCCCAGACGGCCTGGATGCTCATGCGCAGGCCGCCGGAGAAGCGGTCGTTCTGCACCTTGCCGGAGACGATGATCAGCTCGTCGTCCGCCAGGATGCCCTTGGCGCTGTTGATCAGTTCTTCATTGGCCACGGACTCGATGACGTCGGTCTTGTCGTCCAGCTTGAAGATGGCCACCTTGCCCCGGTTGCCATTGATGATGCGCATGTCAGACACGATGCCCGCCACCAGCACCGGCTCACGGCTGTCCGTGAGGTCGGCGATGCGCCGGCGCACCATGCGGCGCACTTCCTCACCGGACTGATCGAAGAGATGGCCTGAGAGGTAGTAGCCGATGGCCGTCTTCTCGAGGCTCAGCTTCTCCTTGATGCTCCAGGGCGCCACGCTGACCAGATCGGGCTCGGCGGTCGAGGAGCCATGGGTGTCATCGAAGTCGAAGAGGCCGCCCTGGTCCGCATTGGCGGCCAGGTTCTCGGCATAGGTGTAGCCCAGGGCCACGCTGGCCAGCAGACGGGCGCGATCGGCCTCGAGGGTGTCGAAGGCGCCCGCCTTGATCAGGGCCTCCACCACGCGCTTGTTGACGGCCTTGCGGTCCACGCGGGCACAGAAGTCGAAGAAGCTCTTGAAGGGGCCGCCCTCCTTGCGGGCGCGCAGGATGGCCTCGATGGCGCCCTGCCCCGTGCCCTTGACGGCACCCAGGCCGTAGTTGACGAGCTTGTCGTGGATGGGCTCGAAGCGATAGACGCCCCGGTTGACGCAAGGCGGCTGGAACTCGATGCCGAACAGCTTCGCGTCCTCCAGCAGGACCTTGAGCTTGTCCGTGTCGTCCATTTCGATGGTCATGTTCGCGGCGAAGAACTCCGCCGTGAAATGCACCTTCAGCCAGCCCGTGTGATAGGCCAGCAGGGAGTAGGCGGCCGCGTGCGACTTGTTGAAGCCGTAGCCCGCGAACTTCTCCATCAGGTCGAAGACCTCGTCGGCCTTGGCCTGGTCGATGCCCTTCTCCGCCGCGCCCTTTCGGAACAGGTCGCGGTGCATGGCCATCTCTTCGGCCTTCTTCTTGCCCATGGCCCGGCGCAGCATGTCGGCGCCGCCGAGGCTGTAGCCGCCCAGCACCTGGGCCGTCTGCATCACCTGCTCCTGGTAGACCATGATGCCGTAGGTCTCGGCCAGCACGGGCTCGGTCAGGGGGTGCGGGTACTCCACCGTCTCCTTGCCGTGCTTGCGCGCGACGAAGGTCGGGATCAGGTCCATGGGGCCCGGGCGGTACAGCGCGTTCAGGGCGATGAGGTCTTCCAGGCGCGAGGGCTTGGCGTCGCGCAGCATGCCCTGCATGCCGCGGGATTCGAACTGGAACACCGATTCCGTCAGGCCGTCCGAGAAGAGCTTGTAGACCTTCTTGTCATCCAGGGGGATGTTCTCGAAGGCGAAGTCCTTCTGGCCCGGATGGCGGGCCACGATGAAGTCCTTGGCCAGCTCGAGGATGGTCAGCGTCGCAAGACCCAGGAAGTCGAACTTCACCAGGCCGATGGCCTCGACGTCGTCCTTGTCGTACATGCTCACCGCGCTCGTGGAGCCCGGCTGCTGGTACATCGGGCAGAAGTCGGTGATCTTGCCCGGGGCGATCAGCACGCCCCCGGCGTGCATGCCGATGTTGCGCACCATGCCTTCGACCCGCGCCGCCAGCTTCAGCAGCTCGGCCACTTCCTCTTCCTGCTTCTCGCGTTCCTCGATCTCCGGGGCCTCATGGCGGGCATAGATGACCTTGGCCTTGTCCGGGTCGAAGTCCGGCGGCAGCTTGGCCAGGGTCACGGTCTTGCCCGGCGGCGCGGGGATCAGCTTGGCGATGGAGTCCACATGGCCGAAGCCCATGCCCAGCACGCGGCCGATGTCGCGCAGCGCGGCCTTGGCCGCCATGGTGCCGAAGGTGGCGATCTGGCTCACCGCGGGGCGACCGTACTTGTCCTTGACGTACTCGATGACGCGGTCGCGGTTGCCCTGGCAGAAGTCGATGTCGAAGTCGGGCATCGACACCCGCTCGGGGTTCAGGAAACGCTCGAACAGCAGGTTGTACTGCAGGGGGTCGAGGTCGGTGATCAGCAGCACGTAGGCGACCAGCGAGCCGGCACCCGAGCCCCGGCCCGGGCCCACGGGGCAGCCGTTCTGCTTGGCCCAGCGGATGAAGTCACCCACGATGAGGAAGTAGCCCGGGAAGCCCATCTTGATGATGGTCTCCAGCTCGAACTCCAGGCGCTCCACATAGCGCGGGCGCTGGGCCTCGCGCTTGGCCTCGTCGGGATAGAGCTGCTTCAGGCGCGCGTCCAGGCCCTCGTAGCTGAGCTCCCGGAAGTAGCGGTCCATGGGCATGGGCTGGCCGTCGTCCAGGATGGGCGTGGGGAAGTTGGGCAGCTGCGGCTTGCCCAGCACCAGCGACAGGCTGCAACGCCGGGCAATCTCGATGGTGTTGGCCAGGGCCGAGGGGATGTCGGCGAAGAGCGCCTCCATGTCCGCCTGCGGCCGGAAGAACTGCCCCGGCAAGAAGCGCTTGACCCGCTTGGGATTGGCCAGGGTCTCGCCATCGGCGATGCAGACGCGGGCCTCGTGGGCGTCGTAGTCCTCCTCGGTCAGGAACTGCACCGGGTGGGTGGCCACCACCGGCAGGCCCAGCTCCGCCGCCAGCGGCACGGTGGCCGCGACGACGGCCTCCTGGCCCGGCAAGCCGGCACGCTGCAGCTCCAGGTAGAAGCGGTTCGGGTAGATGGCGGCCAGCTTGCCCGCCCAGTCGCGCGCGCGGGCTTGGTCACCGATCAGCAGGGCCTGACCGATGGCGCCCATCTGCGCGCCCGAGAGGCAGATCAGCCCCTCGTTGAGCTCCTGCATCCACTCCAGCTTCAGGCAGGCCTGGGTGCGCTGAACGCCCTGGATCCAGGCCCGTGACAGCAGCTCGGACAGGTTCAGGTAACCCTGCTTGTTCTGCACCAGCAGCAGCAGGCGGTGCGGCGGCTTGTCGGCCACCTCGGCCTCCACCCAGCAGTCGGCGCCCAGGATGGGCTTGACGCCCTTCTTGCGGCAGGCGTTGTAGTGCTTGACCGCGCCGAACATGTTGGCGAGGTCGGTGACGGCCAGGGCCACCTGGCCGTCCTTGGCGGCAGCGGCGGCGGCGTCGTCGATCAGCAGGGTGCCGTCGACGACGGAGAACTCGGTGTGGGTACGCAGGTGAACAAAAGCCATGCCGGATTGTAGAGACGGGCGCGGCTCGCCCAAGCGTGCCCAGCGCTGTCGACGGCCGTCGAGCCTACTGACAAATCCTGTCAATTACCGCACCTAGCATGGGCCCAGCTCCAACGAGGGAGCCTTTTTGCAACCGGCAACGCCCTCATCCGGGAACGCGCCACATCCAGGGAGAAACCCATGAACCTCAGCCCCAGCCTCCAGATCCTTTTCGTGGACCAGCCTGCCCGCAGCGCGGCCTTCTACAGCGAGCACTTCGGTGCCCGGGTGCTGGAGTCCTCCCCCACCTTCGCGATGCTGGCCCTGGGTGACAGCGCCCGCCTGGGTCTGTGGTCCCGCCATACGGCCGAGCCCGGCCCGACGGCGGCCGGCGGCGGCACCGAGCTGGCCTTCGCCCAGCCCGATCGCGGCACCGTGGACAGCCTGCATGCACGCTGGAGCGCGGCCGGCATCCCCATGGCCCAGGCGCCCGTGGCCCTGGACTTCGGCTACACCTTCGTCGCCACGGACCCGGACGGCCACCGCCTGCGCGTCTTCCATCCCGAAGGCAACTGAGTGCATTGACGGGCGAGTTTGCGGGCGAGTTTGCGGGCGAGTTTGCGGGCGCGCTGCCGGGTGCGGTGCGGGCCCGGCGGGCGCTGAGCGCCCGAGCGGGCGGGACTCAGGGATCATTCGGGGACGCCACCTCGGGCTGCCTGCCGTATGCTGCCCCGCCAACCCTGCTGACGCCGAGATTACTCATGCAAGAACGCCGCCAAGATCGCCCGTCCCGTCCCCGCTCCCTGGTCCTGGCGCTCGGCGCCTGCGCCGGTCTGCTGAGCGCCTCGCTGGCCTGTGCCCAGTCGGCCGCACCGGCCCCCGCGGCTGCCCAGCCTGCAGCCAGGCCGGCCGGCCCGGCGCCTGGCAAGAAGCCCTCCAGCGCCGACGTCCTGGCCGCCGCCAAACCCTCCGACTGGCGTGCCGTGAACCCCGAACAGGCCCTCCAGATGGAGCTGCCCAGCGGCATGGTCATCATCGAGCTGGCCAGCAGCTTCGCACCGGCCCATGCGGCCAACATCGTCAAGCTGACCCGCGCGGGCTACTTCGACGGCCTGGCCGTCATCCGCTCCCAGGAGAACTACGTGACCCAATGGGGCGACGCCGAAGAAGATGAGGCCAAGGCCCGCAAGAAGCCGGACAACCTGGGCAAGGCCCCGGCGGAGTTCTCCCGTCCGCTGAAGGGACTGAAGCTCACCCCGCTGCCCGAACGCGACACCTGGGCGGCCAAGGTCGGCTTCGTGGATGGCTGGCCTGTCGCCGTCGACCCCCGGAAGGGCCGCGCCTGGCTCGCCCACTGCAACAGCATCGTGGGCGCCGCCCGCGGCAACGAGCCCGACTCCAGCGACGGCAGCGGCCTCTACGCCATCATTGGCCACGCCCCGCGCGCCCTGGACCTCAACATCACCACCGTGGGCCGTGTGCTGCAGGGCATGGAAAAACTCAGCAGCCTGCCCCGCGGCACCGGCGCCCTGGGCTTCTACGAGAAGGCCGAGGAGCGCACCCCCATCACCCGCGTCCGCGTGCTGGCCGACATTCCCGAGGCCGAGCGCCCGCGCCTGGAGGTGCTGCGCACCGACACCGCCACCTGGCAGGCCTGGCTCAACAGCCGGCGCTTCCGCGGCGGCGGCTGGTTCGTGCATGAGCCGGCCAAGGTGGAGCTGTGCAGTGCGCTGCCCCCGGTGCGCAGCGCTCCCTGAGACGCCCGTGGATCGTCGACAGGTCCTGGGGCTCCTGGCGGCCGGGGCAGCCCCTCTGGCCGGCGTCGCGCAAGACCTGACCCCAGCGCGCCCCCTGCCCTTCCGGCTTCGCAGCCGCTTCTGGATGAACCTCCACCACACGCTGGCGGAGGCCTTCCAGCCGAGCAGCCAGCGCGGCGACTGGCGCCAGCCCCAGGGCTGGTCAGCCCAGGAGACGCAGGACTGGCTGGACGCGCTGCAGGCCTACCGCCACGCCTTCGCCGAACAGGATCTGCTCAACGACGATCGCTTCCAGGCCCTGCGCCTGGCCCTGCTGGGCCTCGGTGACTCGCAGCCCCTCCCTGCGATGGAGGCCGCGCTGCAGCCCCTGGCTCAGGCCCTGAGCCAGGCCGCCGCCCCGTACCGCCGGCAGCTCTGGCCGGCCCATGACGCGGCCAACCAGGCCTGGATGCAGGAGGCCCGCACGCGCCTGAGCCGCTGGGGATCGGCGCTGCGCGAGCGGCTCGAGGCCGTGCTCCAGCCCGCCCTGCCCGAGCTGATCCTGGTCGACCTCGTCCCCCTCAGCGGCGACCGACGCGGCGCCTACACCGACGGCCAGCCGCCGCACACGGTCATGCCCAGCCTGCGCGAGGACTACCAGGGTGACGCGGCGCTGGAAATGCTCTTCCACGAAGCCAGCCACACCGGCATGGACGACCGCCTCCGCGAGGACATCGAGGCCCTGCTCGCCCCACGCGGCCTGCAGGACCGCAAGCAGCTGTGGCACGCCGTCCAGTTCTACACGGTGGGCCATGTGACGCAGCGCCTGCTGTCGGTGTCCGGCCGGGACTACCTCCCCTACGCCCAGCGCCGTGGCGTATTCGGGCGGGGCTGGGCCTTTGCGGTCGAGCCGCTGGACGCCCACTGGCGGCCCTTTCTGGAGGGCCGGCGTCCACGTGCCCAGGCCCTGGCCGGCCTGGTCGCGGCCTGCTACCCGGCTTGACGCCGGACAGCGCCGGGCGCGGTGCTGCCGCGGCCTAGAATGCGGCGCCATGTCGTCTCCCGCGCCCGTCCTCAACATCACTTGCTATCTTTTCGTCGGCCTGCCCGATGCCGCCGAACTGCGCGAGCATCTGCATGCCGAGGCCCTGACCCGCGGGCTCAAGGGCACGGTGCTGCTGGCCGAGGAAGGCATCAACCTCTTCCTGGCCGGCTCAGCCGAAGGCGTGCGCGGCTGGGTGGCGCTGTTGAAGGCCGACCCGCGCTTCGCCGAGCTGGCGCCCAAGGAAAGCTGGAGCGCGTCCGTGCCCTTTCGCAAGCTGCTGGTCAAGGTGAAGCCCGAGATCATCCGCATGAACATGCCCGCGATCCGGCCCGACCAGCTGCCGCGCGCCCCGGCCCTGCCAGCCGCCACCCTGCGCCGCTGGCTGGACCAGGGCCATGACGACGACGGCCGCCCGGTCGTGACCCTGGACACCCGCAATGCCTTTGAGGTGGACTACGGCACCTTCGACGGTGCCATCGACTGGCGCATCCACAAGTTCACCGAGTTCCCCGCCGCCCTCGCCGCCCACAAGGACGAGCTGATGGGCAAGACCGTGGTGAGCTTCTGCACCGGCGGCATCCGCTGCGAGAAGGCCGCCATCGTGCTGCAGCAGCAGGGCCTGGACGGCCCCGTCTACCAGCTCGAGGGCGGCATCCTCAAGTACTTCGAAGAGACCGACGGCGCCCACTACCACGGCAGCTGCTTCGTCTTCGACCAGCGCGAGGCCTTGGACGCCGGGCTGGCCCCCTCCTCCGAACTCAAGCCGGCAGGCAAGGCCTGACCCCATGAAGACCCTGGGCGCCTGGCTGCTGCGTGGACTGGGGCTGCTGATCGTGGTGCTGGCGCTGGGGGCCGCGGCCTTCAAAGCCCCGGAGCGGCCGCTGGAGTCGCTCGTCGCACGCTGGGCCCCGCCGCCCTCCGACTTCATCGAGCTGCCCTGGCAGGGCCGGCGCCAGCTAGTGCATCTGCGCGACGAAGGGCCGCGGGGCACCGAGGCGCCCCTCGTGCTGCTGCATGGCACCTCCGCCAGCCTGCACACCTGGGAGCCCTGGGTGAAGGTGCTGAGCCGGCAGCGGCGCGTCATCACCCTGGACCTCCCCGGCTTCGGCCTCACCGGCCCCAGCGTGCTGGGGGACTACCACGACGCCAGCTACGTCGACTTCCTCCACGCCCTGCTGACCCACCTGAAGCTGGATCGCGTGGTCCTGGGCGGCAATTCCCTGGGCGGGCAGATCGCCTGGGAATACGCGGCCCAGCATGGCGAGCACGTCCAGGCCCTGGTGCTGGTGGATGCGGGCGGGCTGGAGTTCCAGTCCGAATCGGTGCCCCTGGCCTTCCGCGTGGCACGCCTGCCGGGCCTGCGCAGCCTGGCCTCGCAGCTGCTGCCGCGCCAGATGGTGGAGCGCAGCGTGCGCAACGTCTTCGGTGATCCGTCCAAGGTCCATGACGCCCTGGTCGACCGCTACTTCGAGCTCACCCTGCGCGAGGGCAACCGTGCAGCCCTGGTGCAACGATTTGCGCAATTGGAGCCCGGGCGTTATGCGAACATGCTCCCCCAGATCCGGCAGCCGACACTCATCCTCTGGGGCGGGCGCGACCGTCTGATCCCGCTGGCCTATGGCCGGCAGCTGAAACAAAGCATTGCAAATAGCAGGCTGGTGGTCTTTGATACCCTGGGGCATGTGCCGCAGGAGGAAGACCCGCAGCAGACGCTTGGGCCGGTGCAGGACTTCCTGCACTCGCTCAAACCCTGATGCGAGCGCCGGCTGCGGCCATGCAAGATCGAGTTTTTCCAACCCAGTCTCGCAAGACGAGCAGGAGACCCCATGAAGAAACGCCATCTGATCGCACTGGCCGCCATGGCCACCCTGGGCTTCAGCGCCATCAGCGCC
This sequence comes from Pelomonas sp. BJYL3, assembly GCF_027257975.1. GTDB lineage: Bacteria > Pseudomonadota > Gammaproteobacteria > Burkholderiales > Burkholderiaceae_C > Roseateles_B > Roseateles_B flavus. The sequence goes on along the minus strand of NZ_JANZKX010000005.1, from coordinate 220,634 downwards.
TCGGCCCAGGCCCCCGATTGGAAGAAGATCCGCATCGGCGTCGAGGGCGCCTACCCTCCGTTCTCGGAAGTCGGTGCTGACGGCAAGCTCAAGGGCTTCGAGATCGACCTGGCCCTGGCCATGTGCGCCGAGATGAAGGCCGAATGCACCCTCGTGCAGCAGGACTTCGACGGCCTCATCCCCGCCCTGCAGGCCAAGAAGATCGACGCCATCATTGCCTCCATGTCCATCACGGACGAGCGCAAGAAGGCCATCGCCTTCTCCAACCCCTACTACAACACCCCGGCCCGCTTCGCGGCCAAGGCCGACGCCAAGTTCGAATTCAGCCCCGCCGGCCTGAAGGGCAAGAAGATCGGCGTGCAGCGCGCCACCATCCACGAGAAGTTCGTGGCCGAGACCTTCAAGCAGAGCAATATCGTGCGCTACGCCACCCAGGACCAGGCCTTCCTGGACCTGAAGTCGGGCCGCATCGACCTGACCATCGCCGACCTCGTGGCCGTGGACCAGGGCTTCCTGAAGACGCCGGCCGGCAAGGGCTTCGCCTTCCAGGGCCCCAGCTATGACGACGTCAAGTACTTCGGCATCGGCTCCGGCGTGGGCATGCGCAAGGCCGACGAAAAGGCCCTGGCCAAGAAGTTCAACGACGCCATCGCCGCCGTCAAGGCCAACGGCACCTTCAAGAAGCTGAACGACAAGTACTTCGAGTACGACATCTCGGCCAAGTAATCTCGGCCAAGCAAGGCCGCCAGGGGGCCCCGCCCCCGCAGGTCCGGATGCGCTGATAATGCGCCCGGACCTCGATTCAAGGAGGCGCCCGCCGCGACCCGGGGGCGCCTCGGTTTTTCTATCTCGCAGTACCACCACCGATGTTCCTGCACGGTTTCCTGCCCAGCCTGCTCCAAGGCTCGGTGATCACGCTCAGCGTGGCCCTCGCCTCCATGGCCCTGGCCATGGTGCTGGGCCTGCTCGGGGCCATGGCCAAGCTGTCCCGCTGGCGGTGGGCCAAGACCCTGGCCTATGTCTACACCACGCTGATCCGCGGCGTGCCGGACCTGGTCCTGATGCTGCTGATCTTTTTCGGCGGCCAGGTGGCGGTGAACTCGATCGCCCAGTCTCTCGGGCATGACGAGTACATCGACATCGACCCCTATGTGGCCGGCGTGCTGACCATCGGCTTCATCTTCGGCGCCTACCTCACCGAGGCCTTCCGCGGCGCCTTCCTGGCCGTGCCACCGGGGCAGCGCGAGGCGGGCCTGGCCTATGGCATGTCGCCCGCTCAGATCGCCTGGCGCATCACCTTCCCGCAGATGTTCCGCCATGTGCTGCCGGGGCTGTCCAACAACTGGCTGGTGCTGATCAAGAGCACGGCCATCGTCTCCGTGATCGGCCTGCATGACCTGATGACCCGCGGCTCACAGGCAGCGGGCACCACGCGCGAGCCCTTTGTGTTCTATGCCGCGGTGGCGGTGATCTACCTGGGCTTCACCACGCTCTCCGAGCTGCTGTTCAACTGGCTGCAGAAGCGCCTGTCGATCGGCGTGCGCCAGAGCCATTTCTGAGCGGAGCGCGCCATGAATTTCGAAGCCATCCAAGAGAACTGGCCCCATTACCTCGAGGGCGCCTGGGTCACGCTGCAGCTGCTGGCCATCTCCCTGGCCCTGGGCCTGAGTGCCGCCATCCCGCTGGCCGTGCTGCGGGTGAGCCGCAGGAAGTGGATCTCCGGCCCGATCTGGTTCTACACCTACGTCTTCCGCGGCACGCCCATGCTGGTGCAGCTCTTCCTCATCTACTACGGCCTGGGCCAGTTCGAGTGGATGCAGCAGAGCTGGGCCTGGGAGTACTTCAGCTCGGCCTGGTTCTGCGCCTGCCTGAGCTTCGTGCTGAACACCTGCGCCTACACGGTGGAGATCATCGCGGGCGCCATCCGCGCCCTGCCTCACGGCGAGGTCGAGGCCGCACGCGCCCTGGGCATGAGCCCCTGGGTGATGTTCCGCCGCATCGTGCTGCCCTCGGCCCTGCGCCGCGCCCTGCCGGCCTACAGCAACGAGGCCATCTTCATGCTGCACGGCACCTCGCTGGCCAGCATCGTGACGCTGATGGACCTCACCGGCGTTGCCCGTGAAGTGAACTCGACCCACTACATCCCCTTCGAGGCCTTCATCACCGCCGCCGTCTTCTACTTCCTGATGACGCTCACCCTGGTCGGCCTCTTCCACAAGGCCGAGGCCCGCTGGCTCAAGCCGCTGATGCCGCGCTGAGCCCGCGCCGACAGGCGGGTGCGCCACGGGCGTGCCCCGCTGGAGTCCTCACCATGCAGATCCAGACCCATTCCCTTCTCTCCCCCGCCCCGGGCACGCAGCGCGAGCTGGTCTCGCTGCACTACGGCCAGCCTGGCCAGGGCCCCAAGGTCTACATCCAGGCCTCCCTGCATGCCGACGAGCTGCCGGGCATGCTCACCGCCTGGCACCTGCGCCGCCAGCTCGATGCCCTGGAGGCCGCCGGCCAGATCCGGGGCGAGATCGTGCTCGTGCCCATGGCCAACCCGATCGGCCTCGCGCAGTGGCTGCTGCAGGGCCATCTCGGGCGCTTCGAGCTGCTCTCGGGCGAGAACTTCAACCGCCACTACCCCGACCAGATCGAGGCCGCGGCCCGCGCCGCCGAGCCCGAGCTGGGCCCGGACCCGGCCCGCAACATCGCCGTGCTGCGCCGCGAGCTGAAGAAGGCCGTGCTGGCCCAGCCCGTGGACACCGAGCTGCAGAGCCTGCGCCGCACGCTGATGGGCCTGTCCTGCGATGCCGACGTGGTGCTGGACCTGCACTGCGACGCGCAGGCCGTGCTGCACCTCTACTGCGAGACCCCCGCGGCAGACCTGTGCGATCCCCTCGCCCGCTTCCTCGGCTCGCGCGTCACCCTGCTGGCCACGGACTCCGGCGACAACCCCTTCGACGAAGCCTGCTCGCAGGTGTGGTGGAAGTGGCAGCGCCACTTCGGCGACCGTTTCCCGATCCCGCAGGCCTGCCTCTCGGTCACGGTGGAGCTGCGCGGCCAGCAGGACGTGGAACACGCGCTGGCTGAGCAGGACGCCGCCAACATCGTCGACTACCTCCGCTGGCGCGGCGCCCTGGCCGGCGAGGCCAAGCCCGTGCCGCCGGCACAGGGGGACGCCCGCCCGCTGGCCGGCTCCATGCCCATCAAGTCGCCCGTGGGTGGCGTGCTGACCTTTCTGCGGCAGCCGGGCGAGGAGGTCCGCGAGGGCGAGGTGCTCGCCCATGTGATCGACCCCGTGACCGCCCGGCTGACCGAGCTCAAGAGCCCGGTGGACGGTCTTCTCTTTGCGCGGGACAACCTGCGCTTCGTCACCGCGGGCGCACGCGTCGCCAAGGTGGCCGGATTGAATGCATTGCGCAGCGGCAAGCTGCTGGGAGCCTGACGAGATGAGTGCCAGCCTGAAAGTCGAGAACCTGCACAAGCGCTACGGCGAGCGCGAGGTGCTCAAGGGCGTTTCGCTGACGGCCAACAAGGGTGATGTGATCACCCTGATCGGCTCCAGCGGCTCCGGCAAGAGCACCTTCCTGCGCTGCCTCAATCTGCTGGAGCAACCCTACGAAGGCCAGCTGTGGCTGCACGATGAACAGCTCAAGCTGGTCCGCGACCGCGACGGCAGCCTCAAGGCCGCCGATGCCAAGCAGCTGCAGCACTGGCGCTCGCGCCTGGCCATGGTGTTCCAGAACTTCAACCTCTGGGCCCACCGCACCGTGATCGAGAACGTCATCGAGGCTCCCGTGCACGTGCTGGGCGTGCCCAAGGCCGAGGCCCTGGAGAAGGCCGAGGCCCTGCTGGCCCGCGTGGGCGTGGCGCATCGCAAGGACGTCTACCCGGCCCAGCTCTCGGGCGGCGAGCAGCAGCGCGTGGCCATCGCCCGCGCGCTGGCCGTCGAGCCCGAGGTGATGCTCTTCGACGAGCCCACCTCCGCGCTGGACCCCGAGCTGGTGGGCGAAGTGCTCAAGGTGATGCGCGACCTGGCCGCCGAAGGCCGCACCATGATCGTCGTCACCCACGAGATGGGCTTCGCCCGCGAGGTCTCCAACTACACCTTGTTCCTGCACCAGGGCCGGGTGGAAGAGCAGGGGCATCCGAAGGAGATCCTGATCAAGCCTCAGTGTGAGCGGCTCAAGGCCTTCCTCAGTGGTGGACTGAAGTAGCCCCCCTACCGGCTGGCGCCGGCCCCCCCAGGGGGGCGAGCCTGCAGGACCGGCGGAGCCGGATCCTCGGCCTCTGTTGAGGGCAAAACGGGACCTTGGGCGGGTCCCGTTTTGCGTTTCGTGGTGGGGCTGAAGTGCCCCCCCTGCCGGCTGGCGCCGGCCCCCCCAGGGGGGCGAGCCCGTAGGACCGGCGGAGCCGGATCCTCGGGCTCTGTTGAGGGCAAAACGGGACCTTGGGCGGGTCCCGTTTTGCGTTTCGTGGTGGGGCTGGCCAGGGAGGAGTTGACAAGACCTGACCCCCTGGTGCGTTCAGCCGGGTGGCTCGCCTTCGGGCTTGCGGTAGGCGCCGTCGACGCCCGGGGCCTGCTGGAGGCGCCGAAGGGCGGCGTCGAGCTGGGCGGCGTCTGGATGGCTGAGGGTGTACCAGCCTTGAAGCGTGGGATCGTTGCTGCCGGGATGCATGGGCCGGGCGTCCAGGCCCAGTTGCTTCAGCAGGGGCTGCAGGGGCGCGAGCGGGGCGCCGGGCTGCAGCAGAAGGACGGCTTGTGCCGGTGTGTCCATGCAGGTCTCCTGACTCGTTGATGGCGCAGCATGAGGCGCGCCCCCCCAAACGAGCCCCCTAGCCTTTGGGGCCTCACCCCTTGAATGACGGGCCTATGCCTTAGGGATTCGAAGCATTGGCGTCCTCAAGCTTGGGGACTAAGGGGACTTGAGAGCGACTTCGCCGCTTTCGACACTGAGCCTAAGCCGGCGCCTGCCGGTCCACAAGGAGGCTCAATGAAAGACACCTATTCCGCCCCCGAGATCATCGTGGTGGCCAAGACTTCCGCCGCACTGCGCTCGCCCAAGGGCATGCCCACGGTCAGCGCCGGCCCCGGCGCCAAGGTCAGCGGGCTCAACAGCCTGCTCAAGAGCGGCAAGCTCAGCCTGGAGCCGCTGTTCGGCGACAACGAGGCGGCCGTCCGCTCCGTGATGAGCGAACCCATGATGAAGCACGCGGGAGGCGAGACGCCCGACCCCGGCAGCTACTACGTGGTCAGCGGCGAGGTGAAGAACCCCAAGAAGCTGATCGCTGACTTGCTCAACGAAGAGTCCATCGAAGGCGCCTACCTCAAGCCCGGTGGCGAGCCGCCGGTCTACCGCGAGGAAGGCGAGGCCAACGGCATGCCCGCCCCGACCGACAGCGCCCCGGCTCCCACGCCCGACTTCAACGCCCGCCAGATCTACCTCGACGCCGCCCCCGCCGGCATCGACGCCCGCTTCGCCTGGACCAAGCCCGGCGGCCGCGGCGACGGCGGCCGCGTGATCGATCTGGAATGGGGCTGGAACTTCAGCCACGAAGACCTGCTGGCCAACTCCGGTGGCCTGCTGGACGGCTCGAACTCGGCCAACAACCACCACGGCACCGCCGTGCTGGGCGAGATCGGCGGGGACCACAACGGTCTGGGCATCATGGGCATCGCCCCGAATGCCAAGCTCTCCACCATCTCCTTCGTGACCAACCCCTCCGCCGCGGCCATCCGCAAGGCGGCCGACCGCCTGGGCCCGGGCGACATCATTCTGCTGGAGATCCACCGCGCCGGCCCGCGCCACAATTTCCAGGCCCGCGACGACCAGCTGGGCTATATCGGCATCGAGTGGTGGCCTGATGACTTCGCCGCCATCCTCTACGCCACCGCCAAGGGCATCCTCGTGGTGGAAGCCGCGGGCAACGGCGCCGAGAACCTGGACGACGCGCTCTACAGCGTCCGCCCGGCCGGCTTCCCGCAGAGCTGGCGCAACCCCTTCAACCGCAACAACCCGCAGTGCGGCGCCATCCTGGTCGGCGCCGGCGCACCGCCTCCCGGGACGCACGGCCGCAACCACGGTGCGGACCGTTCGCGCCTGGGCTTCTCCAACTACGGCTCGGCCGTGGACTGCCAGGGCTGGGGCCGCGAGGTGACGAGCACCGGCTACGGCGACCTGCAGAACAACAGCAGCAACACCCAGTACACCGACACCTTCTCCGGCACCTCCAGCGCCTCGCCCATCGTGGTCGGTGCCCTGGGCTGCGTGCAGGGCTGGCTGCGTGCCGCCGGCAAGCCGCTGATGACGCCCGCCAGCGCCCGCCAGATGCTGCGCAACACCGGCTCACCCCAGCAGGACGAGCCCGGCCGGCCGGTCAGCCAGCGCATCGGCAAGCGGCCCAATCTGCGCGAGATCTACGGCAAGCTCTTCCCCAAGCCCATCCTCAAGGAGACGCTCAAGGAGATCAAGGACAAGGACCTGAAGGAGAAGGACCTCAAGGACCACATCAAGGATGTCAAGGAGAAGGAAAAGGAGAAAGACAAGGACAAGGACATCAAGGACTTCAAGGAAAAGGACCTGAAGGAGCTCAAGGAGAAGGACATCAAGGAGCTCGAGAAGCCAATCAAGGAAAAGGACAAGGAGAAGGACGTCTTCGAGGGCGGCATCGGCGGCGGCGTCATCCGCACGCCGGCGGAAGCGGCCAGCAGCGAAGCACGCCTGGCGGCGCTCGAGGCCACCGTGCAGAGCCTGGCCCAGATGCTGCAGCTCCAGGGCCTGGGAGGCCAGGAGCACTTCATTCCTGAAGCGCTGCGGCCCCTGGTCGGTGGGGGATCGGACGATGGCAGCCAGGGCCAGTGAGCCAGGAGCCGTCCGCGAGGGCGGCTCTGCCGAAGGCCCGCTGTGGCTGCTGCTGCACGAGCTGGACGATGCCAGCGCAGAGCCCCTGCGGCGCTGCCTGGCACTGGCTGCCCGGGCGCAAGGCGGCGAGCTCCTGAGCCTGCCCGCCCCGGCGCTGCTGCAGGCCAGGCACTGGTCCCTGCGCATGGACAGCGCAGGCCGGACCCGGTCTGCGCTGCAGCTGGGCCCGCACCGCATCGAGGGCCATCGCCTGCGGGCGGTGCTGAACCGCCTGGGCCCGCCCCAGCTGGCCGGCACGCACGCGGACGCGGCCTACCAGCAGCAGGAATGGCAGGCCATCCTGTCATTCTGGCTGGCCAGCCTGCCCTGCCCCGTGCTGAACCCTGCGCATCCCACGGGGCTCTGCGGGCCGCAGGGCTCGCCCAGCTGGTGGCGGCTGCAGGCCAGCCATGCCGGGCTGCCGGCCTGGCCGGAGACCTCGCCCCCGCCCCCAGGGCGCGAGCAGCGCCGCCTGCTGGTGCTGGGTTCACAGTGTCTGCCGGATGTGCAGTCCCGTGCGGCCATGGAGCCTGCCCTGCGCTACTGGACCTCGGCCCTGCCCGCCTTTGCCGCCCGGCTGGACCTGGCCCTGCTGGAAGTCTGGCTCTGCAGGGACGGCGCCGGCCGCTGGGTGCTGGACCGTGCCGACCCGCGCCCCGAACTGCGCCAGCTGGATACCGCCCTCGAGGCCGCCCTGCTGGCCTGCCTGGGCCTGGGCCCGGACCGGCGGGGTCAGGTCTTGCCCCGCACCGCCGCCGGCGGCGACGCCTGGCGGCCGCCTCCCACCACCTTGCCAGCAGAGGAGCTCCACCCATGAGCCAGGCCCCCGTACTGATCATCGGCAGCGACAGCCCCTGTGAACTGCTGGTCCAGTCCCTTCGACACCAGGGCGTCCAGCCCCTGTGGCTGCGGCCGGAGACTGAGGCGCAGCAGCTGCCTCGCCATGCCCTGGCTGGAGGACGCCTCACGGGCAGCTTTGCCCATGGAGGGCGGTCCCAGGCGCTCGAGGCCGTCCAGGGGATCTACCTGCGTCCCTTCGGCCGACCGGGGAGCGGCTCGCAGGCCTCGGCCCTGCAGCAGCAGCTGTGGTGCCAGGCCTGGGCGGAGCTGGGCGAACTCTTCCCGGGCACGGTGGTCAACCGCGTGTCGGCCATGGGGTCGAACGCCTCCAAGCCCTACCAGCTGCGCCTGCTCGCCGGGCTGGGCTTTGCCGTGCCGCCCAGCCTCGTGAGCAACGACCCGGCGGAGGTGCTGGCCTTCGAGGCCGAGCAGGGGCCCCTGATCTACAAGTCCGCCAGCGGCGTGCGCTCCATCGTGCGGGAGCTGGACGACGAGGCCCGCTCCCGCCTGGACCGCCTGCGCCATTGCCCCACCCTGTTCCAGAAGCGCTTGCGGGGCAGCAATGTGCGGGTGCATGTGGTGGGGCAGGAGGTCCATGCCACCGAGATCGACGCGGACGTGGTGGACTACCGCTATGCCTCGCGCCAGGGCGGCGACGCCCACCTGCGGCCCACCACCCTGGAGCCCCGCACGCGCGAGCGCTGCCTGCGCGCCTCGCAGGTCCTGGGGCTGCCCTTCGTGGGCCTGGACCTGATGCTGGCGGACGACGGGCTCACCTACTGCTTCGAGGCCAATCCCAGCCCGGGCTACAGCTTCTTCGAGGACGCGACCGGCCAGGACATCTCCGGCTCGCTGGCCCGGCTGCTGCGGGGGGCCGAGCCGCTGCACTGAGCGCAGCCCCTGACCGGCTCAGTGCCGGACTGCCTCGCGCAGCACGTCCAGCACCTCGGAGTGGAACTCGCGCTGGTAGAGGATGTAGATCACGCCCACCGTCGCGGCCAGCATGGCCCAGGGCGAGAAGAACCAGGCGATGGCGGCAAAGGCCAGGTAGTAGGCCCGCAGGCCATCGTTGAAGGTCTCGGCGGCCATGCCCACCACGCGGCCGGCGCGGTCGGCAAAGGCGGTGCGGTCCAGGCCTTCGGCGAGGTACTGCTCCGACTCTGGCGCCGAAGCCACCAGCAGCGCGCCGAAGGTGTACTGGCGCATGCTCCAGGTGAAGCGGAAGAAGGCGTAGATGAAGATGGCCGTCAGCAACACCAGCTTCAGGTCGAACACCAGGTTGCTGGTGCTGGCCGCGAAGGGCAGTTCCTTGACCAGCTCGCTGGCCTTGTCGCTGGCGCCCAGGGCCGCCAGCAGGCCGCCCAGGATCAGGATGGTGGTGGAGGCAAAGAAGGAGGGGCTGGAGGCCAGGCTCTGCACCACCACGCCATCGATCACCCGCACCTCGCGGTAGGTGACCTGCATCATCCAGCGGCGCCGAACCTGGTTGGTGATGGCCAGCAGCGAGCCCTTCTGCTGCGCCCGGTGGCGGGCGAACTGGGCGTAGCCCACCCAGGCCACGAAGAAACCCACGAGTGCCAGCCAGTCGGCCAGCGGCAGCAGGCCCAGGTGCGAGAACAGCTTTTGCATCACGCCAGTGTAGCGAGGGCCCACGCGCGGGCGCAGGCCCCCGGCCTCATCGGAACGCGAGCTTCAGGGCGCCAGATCGAAGACCAGCACTTCGGCATCCTCGCCCTCGGCGAGCTGCAGCTGGGCCACGTCCTGGAGCTGCAGGGCGTCACCGGTGGCCAGGCGCTGGCCATTGACGCTGAGCTTGCCGCGGATCAGGTGCACATAGGCCAGGCGGCCTGCGGGCAGGGGCAATGTCTCGGTTTCGGCGCCATCGAACAGCCCGGCATAGACCCGCGCATTGGCGTGGATCATCACGGCGTCCGCGGCGCTGGCTTCGCCCGCGGGGGCGGCGATCAGGGCCAGCCGGCCACGCTTGCGCTGCACCTCGATGTGCTTCTGCTCATAGCCCGGCGCCACACCGCGCTGGTTGGGCTGGATCCAGATCTGCAGGAAATGGGTGGCCCGGTCCTTGGCATGGTTGAACTCGCTGTGCAGCACGCCGGTGCCGGCGCTCATGCGCTGCACGTCACCCGGGCGGATCACGCCGGCGTTGGCGGCACCGGCATCGCCATTGCCCATGCTGTCGCGGTGCGCCAGCTCGCCGTCCAGCACGTAGCTGATGATCTCCATGTCCCGGTGGCCATGGGTACCGAAGCCGGTGCCGGGGGCGATGCGGTCCTCGTTGATCACGCGCAGGGCGCCGAAGCCCATGCGGGACGGGTCGTAGTAGTCGGCAAAGGAAAAGCTGTGGAAGCTCTTCAGCCAGCCGTGGTCGGCATAGCCTCGGTCGCAGGAACGGATCAGCTGGGTCTGGGACATGGTGCGATTTCTCCTGCACTCACTGTAGGGATCCCTGCCTCCGCCGGGGTCGAGCGCGCTTGAAGCCATCGTTCAAATAAGATGAAGGCATGCCGCACAAAGATCCCGCCAGCCCCTACGCCATCAGCACGCTGTCGCTGGAGGCCCACCAGACCAGCCGGCGGGTGCTGACGCCCGAGGCGCTCTCCATGATGGACAGCATCGCCCGCACCGGCAGCTTCGCGGCAGCCGCCCGCGAGATGGGCAAGGTGCCCTCCGCCCTCACCTACAGCGTGCGCCAGCTGGAAGAGGCGCTGGACGTGCTGCTCTTCGACCGCAGCTCGCGCCAGGCCGTGCTGACCGCCGCGGGCCAGGAGTTGCTGGCCGAGGGCCGCCGCCTGCTGCAGGAGATGGACGCCGTGGCCAACCGCGTGCGCCGCGTGGCCACGGGCTGGGAAAGCACTTTGACGGTGGCCATCGACGACGCCATCGCCCGCCGCGCGGTCTACGACCTGATGGAAGCCTTCTTCCAGCTGCGCGAGGACGGCAAGCCGCCGCCCACCCGGCTGAAGCTGCGCACCGAGGTGCTGGCCGGCACCTGGGAGGCGCTGAGCTCGGGCCAGGCCGACCTGGCCATCGGCACCACCACCCAGCCGCCCGGCAGCAGCTTCCATTGCGAGCCCCTGGGCGAGATGGAGATGATCTTCGTCGTGGCCCCCCACCACCCGCTGGCCACGCATGAGGGCGCCCTGGACCCGGGCACCATCGCCCAGCACCGCATCATCGCCGTGGCCGACACGGCCCGCCAGCTGCTGCCCATGACGGTGGGCGTGATGCCCGGCCAGGAGGTGCTGACCATGCCCTCCATGGCCGCCAAGCTGGAGGCCCTGCTGCGCGGCCTGGGTTGCGGCTCCCTGCCCCGCTCCATGGTGCGGCGGCATGTCGAGGCCGGCCGTCTGGTGCACAAGCCCTATGCCCAGGTCCGCCCGCCGGTCTCGCTGAACTACGCCTGGCGGGCCGGCCATCCGCCGGCCCGTGCCCTGGCCTGGTGGCTGCAACAGCTGCGCAGCCCGGTCACGCGCGGCGCGCTGCTCGAGCAGCACGAGGGCCTGCTGCTGTGAATCAGGCCCTGAGCGGCCTCCCCTACCGCGGCCGCTTCGCCCCCTCGCCCACCGGCTTGCTGCATGCCGGCTCCCTGGTCGCCGCGCTGGCCAGCTGGCTGGACGCCCGCGCCCACGGTGGCCGCTGGCTGGTGCGCATCGAGGACCACGACCAGGGCCGCTGCGTCCGCGGCGCGGACCAGGCCATCCTGGGCCAGCTCCAGACCCTGGGCCTGGTGCCCGACGAGCCGCCCGTCTGGCAGTCGCGGCGCGAGCCCCTGTACGCGGCGGCCCTGCTGCGCCTGGTCGATGCCGGCTGGGCCTATGGCTGCGACTGCACGCGCAAGTCCATCGCCGACGCCCTGGCCGCGCAGGCGCAGCAGAAGCCCCGGCACGGCGAGCTGGTCTATCCCGGCACCTGCCGGCATCGCCGGCTGTCCTCCGCACAGGCCCGCGCCTGGCGGCTGTTGAGCACCGCCGATCTGGCGGGGGCGCAAGACCTGACCCTGTCCTGGCAGGACCGCCGGCTGGGCGCCCAGCGGCAGAACCTCACCGAGGCCGTGGGCGACTTCGTGCTGCGCCGGGCGGACGGGCTGTGGGCCTACCAGCTCTGCGTCGTGGTGGACGATGCCGAGCAGGGCATCACCGACGTCGTCCGCGGCGAGGACCTGGCGGACAACACCCCGCGCCAGATCCGCCTCCAGCAGCTGCTGGGCCTCCCCGCCCTGCGCTACCTGCACACGCCGCTGGTGCTGGGCGCCAATGGCGAGAAGCTCTCCAAGCAGAACGGCGCCCGGCCGCTGGACCTGGGCGAGCCGCTGGCCACCCTGCAGCAAGCCGGCGCCGCGCTGGGCCTGCCCGCCCTGCCCGGCTCGACGATGGCCGACTGGCTCGCCGCCGCGGTGCGCGCGTGGGCGAGCCAGGACCTGCGCCGCCCGTCTTTGATGGCATGATCCCGGGATTCGCGTTTTTCCCCACGAGGCTTTATCCATGATCACCACCTCCACCGGCCTGCAGTACGAAGACACCCAGGTCGGCGACGGCGCCGAGGCCAAGTCCGGCCAGGACGTGCGCGTGCACTACACCGGCTGGCTGTACAAGGACGGCGTCAAGGGCGCCAAGTTCGACTCCAGCAAGGACCGCGGCCAGCCCTTCGAGTTCGAGCTCGACGGCGGCATGGTCATCAAGGGCTGGGACGAAGGCGTGCAGGGCATGAAGATCGGCGGCACCCGCGTGCTGGTGATCCCCGCGCAGCTGGGCTATGGCGCCCGCGGCGCCGGCGGCGTGATCCCGCCCAATGCCACGCTGATGTTCGAGGTGGAGCTGCTGGGCGTGTCCGGCGGTTCCGAGCCCCTCGCGCTGACCCTGCAGACCACCGCCAGCGGCCTGCAGTTCGAGGACGTGACCGTGGGTGACGGCGCCGAAGCCGTCTCGGGCAAGCGCGTCACCGTGCACTACACCGGCTGGCTCTACAAGAACGGCCAGCGCGGCAAGAAGTTCGATTCCAGCAAGGACCGCAACGACCCCTTCAAGTTCCACCTGGATGCCGGCCAGGTCATCAAGGGCTGGGACGAAGGCGTTCAGGGCATGAAGGTCGGCGGCAAGCGCATGCTGGTGATCCCCTCGGACCTGGGCTATGGCCCCTACGGCGCAGGCGGCGTGATCCCGCCCAATGCCACGCTGCTGTTCGAGGTGGAGCTGCTGGCCGTCTGAGGCCTCTGCTGAACCCGGCTCAGGCCTCGTCCTGGGCCCTGTCGACCGCTTCTGCGCCCGCCTTGTGCGGGCGCAGCCTTTTCAGCAGGCCCTTGATCCAGCGGCCGCCGAAGTGCCGCAAGGCCGGCATCCAGGCCGCCGGGCGGCGCAGGTCGAAGGCCACCAGGCCCAGAAACTCGCGGCGCTCGCTGACCCAGTCCTGCTTGTAGGGCTCGGAGCCGTTGAGGTAGTCGATGAGGTGCACCTCGCCACTGTCCAGCGTGTCCTGGAACAGGCTGGCAGACAGCACGGTGCCCACGCCCAGCTTTGCGGCGCTGTCGCGGTAGGCCAGCTTGTAGATGCTGGCCACCCCCTCATGCACCCACCAAAGCTGTGCCGCCTGCGCCACGCCCTGCAGGCGCAGCACGCCCAGGCGCAGGCGCCCGTCGGCAGCCAGCAGCTGCACCAGCTCGCGGATGAAGTCGGGGCGGACCTCGCCCTGCTTCCAGCTGTCCTGGTAGACCGACTCGAAGTCCTGAAGCGCGCGGTCCAGCGCGGGCCCTGCCGTTCGCACGATCTCGATGCTGAGCCCATGCTCGGCCTGCAGGCGCTTGCGGGCGCGCCGCTCGGTATTGCGCAGCCGGGAGGAGCGCGCGGCCCAGTAGGGCTCGAAGCGCAGGCCCGCGCAGGGCAGCACCCAGTTCTCGAAGCAGTGGTAGCAATCCGTGCGATAGCCTGCGGCGGTCAGCCCGCCCTGGAGCAGCTTCAGCTCGGCGCTGCCGGCCTGCAGGGGCTGCAGGCTGAGCACCGCGCCATCGGCGTCGCAGCGCAGCTGCAGGCCGATGCTTCTCGCGGCCTGCGCAGCCTCTGCTGACTCCCAGGCGGGTGAGGCCGGCTCGAGCAAGGGTCCGAAGCGCGGGCTGTAGAAGTTGCCCAGGGCGGTCAGCCGCGCACCGGCTGGCGCGACGGGGCGCTCATGCCGACACAGCCACAGCGAGAGACGCCGGCCGGCCCCGGCTTCGGCACTGAACAACACGGGCTCACCCTGCCCCCCCAGACCGCGGGAGGCCATGAGGCGAAACCAGGGCGGCGTCTGGAACAGGGACATCAGAGAATCGGGGCTCGATCCGCCCCGCCCGAGTCAATGCCCATGTCCATGAAAGTCCGACGACTGCCCCTCATTGCTGCGGCCCTGCTGCTGCTCGTGCTCATTGTCTCGTTCAAGCTGATCTATGCGGACCTGGACCGCCTGGGCGGCACGCCCTGGACATCCAAGCGCGGGAACGACTATGCCCGCTACCTTCTCAAGCGCCTGGAAGGCCATCCCAAGCTGGAGACGGTCTTTCAGCCGCTGCTGCAGGGATGGCAGTCCTGGCTGGAGCCCGAGGTGGACCTCAGCCAGCACCCCGACCACGGCCGCGGCGCGCGGGCCGAAAGCGCCCGCAGTGTAAGACAGCAGGCCCTGGCCGGGCGCGGCAGGATCGACGAGGAGCTGGGCCGGCGACTGCGCCCGGTGGACAGCCCGGCGGCCCTGGAGCTGGCCCTGCAGGAGGCCAGGCCCGGTGACATCCTCGAGCTGGCCGACGGCCGCTACCCCATCACCCGCTCGCTGTGGACGCGCTCGGCCGGCACGGCCGAGCAGCCCATCACCTTGCGCGCGGCCCATGCCCGGGCCGCTGTGCTGGTCTCGGAAACGGCCACGCTGTTCGAGATCACGGAGCCCTACTGGCATGTCGAGGACCTGGACATCGAAGGCCACTGCAAGCCGCCCGGCTGCGAGCACGCCCTGCACGTGACGGGCAAGGCCAGCCATTTCCGAGCCGAGAACAACGTGATCAGCGACTTCGATTCGCATGTCAAGGTGAACGGCAGCAAGGGCCTGTTCCCCGACCACGGCCACCTGACCCGCAACACCCTGCTGAACAAGGGCGAGCGCGTCAGCGCACGACCAGCCAATCCGGTGGACATCGTGGCCGCCAGCCACTGGGTGATCGACGAGAACATCGTGCGCCACTTCGTGCACCCCGATGACAGGGCCAGCAGCTACGGCATCTTCATGAAGGGCGGCGGCAGCGGCGGGCGCATTGAGCGCAACCTGGTGGTCTGCGCCGTCCAGGGCGTGTCCTCGCGCGGCACGCGGCTGGGCATCTCCTTCGGGGGCGGCTTGACGGGACCCAGCTACTGCCGGGACCAGCTGTGCCGCACCGAGCACGAGAACGGCCTCGCACGCGCCAACATCGTGGCCAACTGCAATGACGCCGGCCTGGACATCAACCACTCGACCAGCATCACGCTGGAAGGCAATGTGCTGATCAACACCGCCGGCATCAATGTGCGCGGCACCAGCCCCGCGGCACGGCTGATCGGCAACCTGGGTGACGGCTCGGTGCGCACCTTCGCCAACAAGGACGTCAGCAGCGACGGCCTGGGCCGGGCACCGCTGGATGCGCAGCTGAAGATCCGCCCCTGAGTCGAACCCTGCCCCCGCGGTGGGGGCCGTCACGGGCCCGGCTCAGCCTGGCAGGCTTCGGTCAGCCTCGCAGCGGTGCGTCGTTGGTCCGGGCGTCCACCGCGATCATCAGCTGCGCCAGCTGCCAGGCGCCATGCTGGCGCGAGGTCGGCGACACCGCCTCCACCGTGCGCACCGGCTGGCGGCAGGCGGCCATGTCGGCCACGAAGGCGTCGTAGGACTGCAGCAGGGCCGCCTCGATGGCCGCCTCGTCCAGCACGTCGACATTGCGTACGCCCTCGAACTGCGACAGGCGCTGCGCGGTGATGCCGGCACAGTCCACCAGGGCCAGGATGGGACGCAGTGCCCGCAGGTACTCGTAGATCTTGGCGGGGATCTGGTTGTTGAAGGCCGAGCCCTGGAACACCAGCAGCAGGTCCGCGCCCATCATCTCCTGCAGGGCCTGGCGGTAGGGCACGGGCCCGGCGATGTCGACCATGTCCTCCACGCCGAACTTCTGCGCCAGCTCGCGGATGGCCTGGTCGGCGCCCGGCGCGCGGAAGCGCACGCACAGGCGGGAGGCCTCGATGCGGCCACTGTCGCGCAGGCGGGCCATCACGCGGAAAAGGTTGCTGGGATCGCGTTCCTTGGGATAGATGGCGCCGCTGTGCAGCATCAGCAGGCGCTCGGGCGCCACGTCATAACGCTGTGCCTGCGCGCCCACGAAGGAGCCCTCGTCGTAGCCGTTCTCGATCACATGAACGCGGCCGCGGGCCTCGGGATAGCGGCGCTCGAAGAGCTGGCGCGCGCCATCCGTCGTCACCACGCAGCAGGTGGCGCTGCGCACCACCCAGCCTTCCAGGCGCGGCAGCAGCCAGCGCTTGAGGCGGCTGGCATCCCAGTCCTCGTGGTAGACGGGATCGCGGAACTCGGCGATCCAGGGCCGGCTGGTCCAGCGGGCCACCATGCCACCGATCAGGTGAGCCGAGAGAATGGGATAGGTGCTCCAGACCAGCTGTGCCTGGCGGCTGCGCACCAGGCGGATGCCGCGTCGCACGCCGCCGAAGAACCAGCTGGACCAGCGATCGGGCATGGCCAGCAGCTCGGGATACTTGCCGCGGATGGAGAGGTCGCGCCGCACGTCCAGGGCCAGGGCACGATCCAGGCGGATGTCCGGCGGCACCTGGGCCATCAGGTCCACGCTGGTGCGCTCGTAGGCGCTGGCGCTGGCCGACAGCAGGCTCACGTCCCAACCGGCCTCGGGCAGGATCTTGGCAAAGTTGAGGCTGCGCAGCACGCCGCTGGAGCCGGCCTGCGGCGGGAAGTGGAAGGCGACCATCAAGGCGGCATGGGGACGAGCCGGCCGTGCCAGGTCAGGCTCGGGCGGACGCAGCAGATTGCCCAGCAGCTGGAAAGCCCGCGAATTGGCCGTGGCGCCCCAGGGCGTGAAGCGGCGCAGTTGCAGGAAGCAGTTCTCCAGCGTGGCATAGCCCTTCTGAGTGCTCACGCCACAGGCGTAGCCGGCTCGGCGCACCATCTCCACATGGCGGCTGGTGTAGTCCTTGCCGGGCTCGCCGTTGGGATAGGCAAAGGGCATGCGCAGCGGGCCCAGCACGGCCTCGATGTCGGCGCGGCTCTCGCGGATCTCGTACTCCGCTTCCTCCTCGCTGCAGCAGGACAGGATGGGGTGGTTCACCGAATGCGCACCGATCTCCATCCCCATGGCCTGCAGGGCCTTGAGGTCCTCGCTGCCAAAGCAGCTGGGGCCGGCATAGCCCGGCCCGCACAGGCGCTCCAGCTCGGCCATGGCCTCGCGGCGCTGGTCCTGGGGCTGGTACTTCAGGGCCGCGGTCACGAGCCGGACCGCGTCCACCCGGCCTTCGCGGCTGCTGACGTCCAGCCCGGGCGTGGCCCCCGGCACGCCGGAGAGGGTCTTCAGGCCTGCCGGCAGGTGGTGGATCGCATGCTCGATGCGCTCGTTCCACAGCGGCTGCCCGCGCAGCTGCGCCGTGGTGATGAAGAAGGTGCCGCGCAGGCCCTGGCCCTGCAGCCAGGGGGCCACATGATCGATCCAGCTCTTGTAGCCGTCATCGAAGGTCAGCACGACGGCCGGTTCCTTGAGCAGCCCGGCGCGCAGCAGATCCACCGCCTCCGTCAGGGCAAGGATGCGGAAGGAGGACCGCAACTCGGTCACCAGTTCCTTGAAGCGCTCGAAGCTGTACTCGTGCGGGTCCAGCCGCTGCGCCTCGCGGGGCAGTCGATGGAAGGAGAGGATGGTCAGCTTGCCACGGCCGAACCTGCGGGTGAGAGAAAGCATCATGGGCATGGCTCGGGCCGGGCTCAGGGCCGCAGCGCCGCCGTGGATTTCCGGGGGTTGACCTGCTCGCGCACATAGCGGCGCACGCAGTCCGCCAGGGCCACCAGCATGTAGTGGAAGTCGTAGAAGGCGGCGCTCAGGGCGGCACCGGTGATCAGGAAGATGAACATCGCGCCGGCCAGGGCATTGACCATGTCGGCGGCCCAGAGCAGGTCATCCCGCCCGGACTTCTTCACCAGCCGCTGCACCTCGCCGCGCGCCGCGAAGGTGGTCCACATGAGAGCCACGAAGATCAGCAGGCCGACGAAGCCCATGTCACCCAGCACCTCGAAGTAGATGCTGTGGGCGGCCGCCGGGTAGTTGACATTGGGCGTCTCGACAAAGCCCAGCAAGCCCTGCTTGTAGCGGAACTGCTCGAAGATCACCGGCGCCTGCACCGCCCGGAAACCGCCGCCGAAGACGGGGTTCTCCACCGCGATGGCGCTGGCGCGCTTCCAGGCGGTCACGCGGCCCATGAAGGACGCGTCCTCGTTGGCGGACTGCAGCGTCTCCATGCGCTCGAACCAGCTCGCCGGCGCGGCGGCGTAGATGGCCAGGCCGATGGCCAGGAAGATCAGCAGGCCCTTGAACTTCTGCCGGCCCATCAGCACCATCCAGACGCCGAAGCAGACGAAGCCGATCAGCCCCCCGCGCGACTTGGTGGCGATCACCGCCATGGCCACGAGGAACATGAAGCCCAGCAAGGCATAGCGCCAGGGTCGGGTCTTGCTGTACTGCCACAGGTAGAAGGCCAGGGGCACCGACAGCAGCACGGACTGCGCGAAGTGGTTGTTGTCCCCCAGCTTGGCGTTGCCCAGCACGATGTGCGCGCCCCCCGAGGCCAGGAACTTGAGGCCCTCCACCACGCCATGCCCGCCCAAACCCAGCGCCATGATGATGACCATGGCAACCAGGCGCGTGCGGTTGACCACCAGCAGGGGCATCAGCAGGCACAGCAGGATGTTCTTCAGCAGATTGGTGGCGATTTCCCAGTTCCGCTCGATGCCTCCATAGGCCAGGCTGGCCACGAACAGCGCATGCAGCGAAAACATCAGGAACAGGATCTGCGGCCCGCCCAGCTCCCAGCGCCCGACGATCTGCTTGCGCTGCGTCAGCATCAGCACCAGCGTCGAGACCGCAAAGATCATCACGTAGGGCACGCCGGCCATGAAGCCGAACATGTAGAAGCCCAGGGCCGCCAGATTGGCCCAGGACCACATGAGCAGGGAGGCGAAGGCGCTGCGGATCACCAGGGGCGCCAGCCCCAGCATGAAGATCAGGGTGATGATGTCACGCACGCGGCCCCCTCCCCTCGTCGGGCCAGGCCGCGACCTTGGGAGCCGGCGGCGGCTTGCGGTTGGACTTCGGCGGCTTGGGCGCCTTGCCGCCCAAGCGGATGTCGAACCAGCCCAGTTCTTCCTCGTCCAGCTTGCCTCGCGCCTTGGACATGGTGCGCAGCAGCCAGCCCACGCAAAGCAGCTGGGCGAAGATGACCAGATACTCCTTCATTGCACGACCTGCCCTTTCCGGCTGGCAAACAGGGTCTCGTAGCGGGCCAGCATGGCCTGCAGCGAGTAGGCACTCAGGGCCCGCGAGCGCGCGGCCTCCTGCTGGGCCAGGCGGGCGGCGGGGTCCAGGCGCTGTGCCAGGGCCTGCCTCAACGCCTGCGCCAGCGCCATTGTGTCCGAGGGCGGCACCAGATGGCCGGCCGTTCCCTCGCCCAGCACGGCGGCATTGCCGCCCACGGTGCTCGCCACAATGGCCATGCCCGTGGCCAGCGCCTCCTGCAGCGCGCAGGAGGTGCCCTCGGTCAGGGAATTCAGCACGAAGACGTCCAGGGCCCGCAGCACGGCGGGCACGTCCTGGCGCTGGCCGGCGAAGCAGACCCGGTCCTGCAGACCGCGCTGTGCCACCCGCTCTCCCAGGGCCTGCCGCAGCGGGCCCTCGCCCACCAGGACCAGGCGGGCCCGGCGGCAGGCCTCGTCATCCATGGTCTGCAGCTGGGCGAAGGCCTCGATCAGCCGGGCCTGGTCCTTGACGGGGTCCAGGCGCCCGACCGTGCCGATCAGCAGATGCTCGCCGGCGCGGAAGGGCAAGCCCTCGGGCCAGGCCTCGCCGGACTGCGGCGGGCGGAAGCGCTCGGTGTCCACGCCATTGGTGATCAGCTGGATGCGCGGGGCGGGCACGCGGATGATGTCGCGCAGGTAGTCACGCACCTGCTCGGAGACGGCGATGAAGTCCTGGGCGAAGGGCGCCATGATCCGCCGGTTGCGACGGTTCCTCAGATTGCTGCCACCAGGGTCGCTGACGTCCCAGCCATGCTCGGCGTGGATGCGCCGCGGAATGCGCGCCAGCGCGGCCATGGGGAGGAAGTCCATCGCGGCCAGGTTGCAGCTGTGCAGGACGTCGGGTGCCTGCTCCCGGAAGAGACGCCAGGCCTGCGGCCAGTACGGCAGCGGACCGCCGGGCTGCTTGTTCAGGGCCAGGCATTGCACGTCTGGCGTCTCGATGCGCGCGCGGTAGACGGGGTCGACCTCGGTCAGGGCCACCAGGGTGTGGCGAAAACGGTCCCGCGGCAGGCCGTTGATCAGCTGGGTGACGACATTCTCCAGCCCACCGCTTGAGAAACGGTAGAGCAGGTGCATGACGTGCAGGCGGGCGTCAGTCTTCATGAACAGGGCAGAAAAGCCGGGGGCATGGCCAGGGCCGGGGTCGATGTGGAGGGCAGCATCAGGAGAGGCCGGCGCGGCGGCCGGGCGCAATCATGATCATGATGGGGTGCTCCGTGCAGAGGATCTGGCCGCATGGGCCTCCACCAGCCGGTGGAACAGCTGGTACTGCTGCTCGCTGGTGGCATCCCAGGAAAAGTCCTCAGCATAGCGGCGGACGGCCTCGCGCCCGGGGTGGGATTGCCACAGGGAGGCCACGGCCGCCGCGATGCCCTCGCCATCGCGCGAGGCGACCAGGCGCCCGGCGACGTCGTTCTGCACCACCTCGGGCGAGCCGCCCACCGGCGTGGCCACCACGGGCGCACCGCAGGCCATGGCTTCCAGCAGCACATTGGCCCAGCCTTCACGGCTGGAGGCCAGCAGCAGCATGTCCGCGGCGCTGTACCAGCGCAGCAGCTCGGCATTGGGCAGGGCCCCGGTCATGCGGACCTTGTCCTGCAGACCCAGGCGCTGGATGGTGGCCTCGATACGCGGCCGGTCCGCGCCCTCCCCGATGATGACCAGCCGAGCCTGCGGGAACTGCGGCAGCAGCCGGGCCAGGGCCTCGACGCACAGGTCATGCCCCTTGAGCGGCACCAGGTGCCCCACCGACAGCATCAGCGGCCCGCCCTCCAGGCCCAGCTCCTGGCGCATTTGTGCCTGGTCCAGGGGCCGGAAGCGCTGCAGGTCCACGCCGTTGCGGAACACATGGAGCTTGTCGCGCGGCTCGCCCAGCTCATGCAGGCGTTCCATCAGGTCGGCACAGACGCCGATGGAGGCGTCCGCCTGCCGCGCGGCGCCCTGGATCAGCTTGCGCGGCCAGGGGAACGTCGGGAACAGATTGAGGTCCGAGCCGCGAGCGGTGATGGTCAGCGGCTTGTCGAAGTACCGGGCCAGCCAGGCAGCAGCCACGCCATCGGGGTAGTAGTAGTGGGCGTCGATGACATCGAATGCCAGCCCCTCCTTCATCCACTGACGGATGGCCAGGGCCGAGCGCAGGGCCAGCAGGTGCGGAGCCACATTCATGCCCACCTTGGGCGGCAGCAGGTAGCGCGGATAGCGGACCTCGATGCCGTTGTGCACGGCCTGGCGTGGCGTGGCCGCCATCTTGGCCCAGGCCCCCCAGCGCGGATTCGAGGAGGGAAACCAGGGCACCGGCGCCAGCACCTTGGCCTGCACCTTGCCCGCCTTCAGCAGCTCGCGCAGGCGGGTCTCCACGAAGATGCCATGCCCCGGGCGGCTGGGGCTGGGATACAGCGTGGAAAACAGCAGGGTGCGGATGGGACGGTCCATGCGGGCAGGTGCGAGGAGGCGAAGCCGGGGGGAGATACCAGGGGCGATGCAGTCGTCGCCGGCTTCAGGCCACGGAGCGGCCCAGCAGGCGTTCGTAGACCGGCACGTAGTTGGCCGCACTGTTGCGCCAGTTGCGCACGTCCTCGACGAAGCGACGGCCGTTGGCCTGCACGCGCGGCCAGTCGGCCGGGGCCGACAGCACGCGCATCACCACATCGGCCAGAGACTGGCGGTCGCCTGCCTTGAACAGATGGCCCGTCTGCCCGTCCTCGATGAGCTCCTTGTGGCCGCCCACATCCGAGGCGACCAGCAGGCGCCCCTGCGCCATGGCCTCCAGCGGCTTGAG
This sequence comes from Pelomonas sp. BJYL3, assembly GCF_027257975.1. Classification (GTDB taxonomy): domain Bacteria; phylum Pseudomonadota; class Gammaproteobacteria; order Burkholderiales; family Burkholderiaceae_C; genus Roseateles_B; species Roseateles_B flavus. Next base: position 198,554 of record NZ_JANZKX010000005.1, on the reverse strand, counting down.
CGGCGTCACCAGCTCGGTCAGGCGCATGGGATGGCGGGGGAACACCAGCACATCGATCAGGTCGTAGTAGCGCTGAACCTGGGCATGCGGCACGCGCCCGGTGAAGACCACCTTGTCGGCCAGGCCCAGGGCCTGGCACTGCGCCTTCAGGGCGGCATCCTGCGGGCCGCCGCCGACCAGCAGCAGGCGCACGCTGGGGTCCCGCTGCAGCATCTGAGGCAGCGCCTCCAGCAGCAGGTCCAGGCCTTCGTAGGCATAGAAGGAGCCGATGAAGCCCAGCACCTCGGCCCCCTGCAGGCCCAGCTGCGTCTGCAGGGCCGGGTCCGGCTGACCGCCGGGTTCGAAGCTGGCGATGTCCACCGCGTTGGGGATGACGCTGACCTTGGACGCGGGGATGCCGCGCCCCAGGATGTCGCTGCGCAGCCCCTCGCAGATGGTGAAGACATGGTCCACGCGGCGCATGGCACGAGTCTCCAGGGCCCGCGTGGCCTTGTAGCGCAGGCTGCCCTCGGTGGTGGTGCCGTGGTCGACTGCGGCGTCCTCCCAGAAGGCCCGGATCTCGTAGACCACCGGCAGGCCGGCACGCCGCGCGGCGCGTGCCGCCGGCAGGGCATTCAGCACGGGGGAATGCGCATGGAGGATGTGGGGGCGGTGTTCCTGGATCAGGGTGTCGATGCGGCGTTCGAGCGCGCGCATCAGCTGCATCTCCTTGATCACCGGCAGGCCGCTGGCTTCGGCCAGCGGGGTGCGGTGGAAGGTCCAGTGATCAACCTGCTCCTGCAGCGCTCCATCGTGGCGGCCCGAGCTCTGCTCGTGCTTGGGGCTGGTGACATGCAGGGTCTCCCAGCCCAGCTTGCGCTGCTCGCGCAGCAGCGAAGCCGTGCGGAAGGTGTAGCCGCTGTGCAGCGGCAGGGAGTGGTCGAGGATGTGGAGGACGCGGACGGTCATATCAGGAGGCGGCAGACGGGGTGGCGAGGGCCGGCACGGCCTTGCTGGCGATGGCATGGTCGGGCACCACCGGATGGGGGCCATCGACCACGACGCGCAGGAAGGCCTCGAACATGGTCAAGGACCACAGCGCCGTGCTGTGGTCGGCCCGGCCGGACTGGTGCTGGTCGACGAGATCCCGCAGGCAGTCGGGATTGAACCAGCCGGTGTCGGCCAGGCGCGGACCCAGCACGGACTCACGCACCTTGTCCTTCAAGGGCCCGCGGAACCAGTTGGCCAGGGGCACCGAGAAGCCCATCTTGGGCCGGTACAGCACCTCGTGCGGCAGCTGGCTTTCCATGCTCTTCTTGAGCAGGTACTTGCCCTCCTGGCCGTGCAGCTTGAGCGAGGAGGGCAGCGTGGCCAGCCATTCCAGCAGCTCGTGGTCCATCAGCGGCTCGCGCACTTCCAGCGAGTGGGCCATGCTGGCGCGGTCCACCTTGGTGTTGATGTCACCGACGAGGTAGGTCTTGGTGTCCAGGTACTGGATGAGGGCCAGCTGGTCGTCGGTATTGGCATTCTGTGCGTGGCGGTGGAAGACCTGGTCCGCGCTGTAGCCGGCCAGGGCCTGGCGCATCGCGGGGCTGAACAGGCGCTGGCGCAGCGGGGCCTTGTTCTGGGACACCGAGTGGCAGTAGGCGCTGACCGGGTCCATGGCCATGCCCTGGAAGGTGGTCTTGGCACGCAGAAAACGCGGCGCCCAGTCCAGCTTGGGATAGGCCCGCCCCAGCGCACCGAAGACCCTCTGCCCCATGCGGCCGGGCAGCATGCCGCGCAGGCCGGACTCCAGCATGTGCAGCTTGTAGCGGCGATAGCCACCGAAGGCCTCGTCCCCGCCATCACCGGACAGGGCCACGGTGACATGGCGGCGGGCCATCTCACAGACGCGGTAGGTGGGGACGGCGGAACTGTCGGCGTAGGGCTCGTCGTAGAGGCGGGCCAGGGTGTCCACGAGGTCGAAGTCATTGCTGCCCACGGTATGGCAGACATGGGCCGTGCCATGGCGTTGGGCGACCATGGCGGCGAACTCGGACTCGTTGAAGCGCGGGTCGTCGAATGCAATGGCACAGGTGCGCACCGGCTGGTCCGACAGGCCCGCCATGGTGGCCACCACCGCGCTGGAGTCGACCCCGCCGGACAGGAAGGCGCCCAGCGGCACCTCAGCGATCATGCGCAGGCGCACGGACTCGCGCAGACGCTCCAGCAGCTCGGCCTGGGCATCGGCCAGGCTGATGGGGTTGTCCAGCGTGTAGCGCAGGTCCCAGAAGGGCTTGGACGCCGGAATCGGCACACCGCGCTGGATGCGCAGGGTGTGGCCCATGTCCAGCTTGTGGATGCCCTTGAAGATGGTGCGCGGCTCGGGCACGTAGCCGAAGGCAAAGTACTCCTCCACCGCCTGCGGCTCGATCTCGCGCCGCAGCTGCGGATGGGCCAGCAGGGACTTCAGCTCGGAGCCGAAGAGCAGCAGGCCGTCGTCCAGCACCGTCCAGTACAGGGGCTTGACGCCCAGGCGGTCACGCGCCATGAACAGGCACTGCTGCTTGCGATCCCAGATCACGAAGGCGAACATGCCACGCAGGCGGTCCACGCAGCGCTCACCCCAGCTCTCCCAGGCATGAACAATGACTTCGGTGTCGCTGCGGGTGTGGAAGTGGTGGCCCAGGGCCTGCAGCTCGGGGATGAGTTCCTGGTAGTTGTAGATTTCGCCATTGAAGACGATGGCAACGCTGCGGTCCGTGTTGAACAGCGGCTGCTGACCCGTGGCGATGTCGATGATGGACAGGCGGCGGTGGCCGAAGCCCAGGCCGGGTTCCAGGTAGAGGTCGCCTTCGTCCGGACCGCGGTGGTGCTGGGAGTCGTTCATGCGACGCAGCACGGCGCCGTCGATGGCGCGCGCCTGGCGGGTGTCAAAAATGCCGGTGATGCCGCACATGGTCTGCCTTCAATCCGCAATGCCCTGACCGGGCCAAGGCCCTGGTCTGGCCTGGTCCGGAAACAAGCTTGCCGAGCAAGCTCGGCAAGCAATCTTCACAATCCTGGGCGGCGGCCCTGCGCCGGGCCTCAGGCCCGGCGCAGGGCCGCCTCGGAGGTCACAGGCGCCAGACCCGGTAGCCCGCCGCCTTCAGGGCCGCTTCGTCGAAGGCAGCCTTCACGTCAACGAAGGCACCGCCCGCCACCAGCTTCTCGCCCAGCTGCGCCACGCTGAGGCTGGCGAATTCACGGTGCGACACGGCCGCCACGATGGCGTCGGCCTTGGGCAGTTCGTCCCAGGGCGTCAGGCTCACGCCGTACTCGTGCTCGGCCTCGGCCGACTCGGCCTGGGGATCGGTCACGATCACGTCCACGCCGTAGGTCTTGAGCTCGTTGATGATGTCGATCACCTTGGAGTTGCGCAGGTCGCCGCAGTTCTCCTTGAAGGTCAGGCCCAGCACATTGACCTTGGAACCCTTGATGTGCGAGCCGCTGGCGATCATCTGCTTGATGGTCTGCTCGGCGATGAACTTGCCCATGCTGTCGTTGATGCGACGGCCGGCCAGGATGACCTGCGGGTGGTAGCCCAGCATGTCGGCCTTGTGGGTCAGGTAGTAGGGGTCCACGCCGATGCAGTGGCCACCCACCAGGCCCGGCTTGAACTTCAGGAAGTTCCACTTGGTGCCGGCGGCTTCCAGCACTTCACTGGTGTCGATGCCGATCTTGTCGAAGATGATGGCCAGCTCGTTCATCAGCGCGATGTTGAGGTCACGCTGCGTGTTCTCGATGACCTTGGCCGCCTCGGCGGTCTTGATGCTGGAAGCGCGATGCACGCCCGGCACGATGATCATTTCGTAGAGCTTGGCCACACGATCCAGGGTCTCGGGCGTGTCGCCGGAGACGATCTTCAGGATCTTGGTGAGGGTGTGTTCCTTGTCGCCCGGGTTGATGCGCTCGGGGCTGTAGCCCACGAAGAAGTCCTGCTTCCACTTCATGCCGGATTCACGCTCCAGCACGGGGATGCAGACCTCTTCGGTGGCGCCGGGGTACACGGTGCTCTCATAGACCACGATGGCGCCCTTCTTCATGTGGCGGCCTGCGCTGGTCGAGGAACCGATCAGGGGCTTGAAGTCGGGGATGTGGGCCTCGTCCACGGGGGTGGGAACGGCGACGATGATGATGTCGGCCTCACCCAGCATGGCGGGATCCGAGGTGTAGACCGCGTGCTTGGCAGCCTGCACCTGTTCGTCCGTCAGTTCGCGCGACGGGTCGGTCCCGCGCTTGCAGGCGTCCACCTTGCCCTGGTGGATGTCAAAACCGATGGTCTTGATCTGCTTGCCGAATTCCACGACCAGCGGCAGGCCCACATAGCCCAGACCGATCACTGCCAAAGTCGTCATACAAATGCCTTTCTGAAGATTCTCGAATTATGGCCAGTCCTCAGCGCTGAGACTGTGACTGCAGGTAGCCTTGAATCACGGGGGTCAAGCTTGGCAGAAGCTCTGCCAGGGCTGAGCCCCCCTCCTCCGCTTGCGGTGCGTAGATGAACACGGCGGCCGCGTTGTCCACGCGCCCTCCCAGCAGGCACCAGGCCGTGAACAGACGGGCGCGCACCGAGGAATTGGTGAAATGGCCGTCCACCCAGTGCGTCTGCATCACCTGCAGCGCCTCGCGCGTGCCGGTCACGTGCATGCGCTGCCGCAGCTGGGCAGCACGCCAGATGCCCGACGCCGGGCCGGCCTCGGCCGCGGCTTGCTCCACCCAGTCGTCCTTGAAGCCGGCCAGGCGGTTCTCCGAATTCATCACTTTGCGTTCTTCGTCCTGCCCCCGGTAGAACATCACCCAGATACAGAAGGAACGCCCGTCCTTCTGATAGCAGGACTGCTGCCGAGCGCTCTCGCCGCCATAGGCTGGCTTCCAGCCGCCCGGCGTCGTGCCCTCGACCAGGTGCCAGCCCTGGGACTCGAGATCCAGGGGTGCCAGCGCGACTGGCGCATCTGCGCCCGGCAGATGCTCGACGTGATAGGCCCAGGCGGCCGGCAGGGCCAGCAGCACCAGGGCGAGCGCCGTCTGGAGCCAGGGCGCACGAGCGCCCTGCGGCTGGGCAGGCACCTCAGGCCGCGGCTCGACCAGCGGCGCATCGACATAGCGGATGCCCACCATGTACAGCAGGGTCATCACCAGGCCGAAGAAGATCCAGCCATAGATGATGTGATCCACGCCCGTGGCCAGCTCATTGCCGGACAGATGGCCGATCATCACGATCATGTAGGCCCGCAGCCAGTTGGCGATGAGCGGCACCACCAGCGACACCACCACGAAGATCCAGCGGCGCCAGGCGCTGCGGTAGTTGATGTACGCGAACAGCGTACCCACCATGAAGGAGGCGATCAGGTAGCGAATCCCGCTGCAGGCCTCCACCACGGACCAGTGCCCGCTGGGAATGACGAACTCCAGGCCTTCGCGGTACACCGGAATGCCAGTGGCCCGCAGGGCTGCCACGGTGAAGTCCGCCGTGGAGTTCATCAGCGTGGGCAGCAGGAACTCGCCGAAGGGCACGGCAAAGAAGCTGAAGCTCAGTGGAAAGAGCAGGCGCAGGGCAACGGCCCGGCCGAAGACCAGGGGCACCAGCAGCACCAGCAGCGCCACGATGGCGAAATGCTCGGCCGCATTCACATGGGCCAGGCGCACCACCAGCCAGGCCGGCAGCAGCAGGGCCAGACCCAGCAGGGCCGGCCACCAGGGGCGCGGCGTCAGCACCAGGCAGTCATAGCGCCGGCGCCAGACCAGCCACAGCACCGCCGGGAAGACGAGGTAGCCATGGGCAAAGGTGTCCGAGCGCGACCAGATGCCCACCATGGACTCGAAGGACGGCCACAGCAGGCCGACGGCGGCCACGGTGCACAGCAGCCAGGCCAGCAGCGCTGCGCGCCAGCTGGCGCGCAGGCTGTCAGGCAGGCTGCGCCAGAAGCTACGGGTGTCGTGGACCCAGTCCTGCAGCAGTTCCTTCAGCATGCGCCCCCCATGGCCCGGTCCAGGGCACCGTCGATGGCCGACAGGTGCGCATCCCAGCTGTAGTGATCCAGCACATAGCGGCGTGCGGCCAGCCCGACGCGCCGCGACTGCTCGCGATCCGCCAGCACGGTCTCGAGTGCGCCCAGGTATTCCTCGGCCGTTTCGGCTTCGTACAGGGCGTCCCCATGCAGGGCCCCGATCACCTGCGCACAGCCGCGCGCCGAGACCACGGCCTTGCACATGGACATGGCCTCCAGCACCTTGTTCTGCACGCCTCGCGCCAGGCGCAGCGGGGCGACGACAGCATCGGCATGCTGCAGATAGGGCCGCACGTCGGGCACCGTGCCTGTCACGCGCACCTGCGGCCCGGCCAGGGCCTGCACGGCCGGCGTGGGACTGCGTCCGACGATGTGGAACTGCGCCTGAGGATGCCTTTGCAGCACCGCCGGCAACACCGCCTCGGCAAACCAGGACACCGCATCCACATTCGGCCAATAGTCCATCGCGCCGGTGAACACCAGATGCGGCCCGGGGCCGGAGAAGGGGCTCGCGCTGTCCTGCTGCGGCTGGAAGAAGTCGCTGTCGACTCCATTGCACAGGGCCTGGATCTTGGCATCCAGCCCGGGCGCCAGGCCCAGGAACAGCTGCCGTTCCGGCTCGGTGACCAGATAGCTCATCCGGGCAGCGCCGACGATGCGGCGCTCGTAGTCCAGCAGCGTGCGCCCTTCGCGGCCATAGACCCAGGACATCGGCCAGCGATGCGCCCGGGCATAGCCCACCCATTTCTGCGAGTCCACGTCGATCAGGTCGACCAGCATGGGCAGAGGCAGATCCAGGGCGTACTGGGCCATGGTGGACGAGAAGACGATGCTGGCATCGAGTGCCTGTTCCTTCAGGCAGCGCTGCACCCAGGCGCTCATCGCGGCATCCCGGTAGTAGGGCAGGCCCAGGGGCTCGCCGCTGAGCAAGCCCTTGAGGCTGCGCAGCTTGCCGAGCCTGGGGTTCAGCGGCAGGGCGCAGACATCGGCGCAGACGCTGCGCAGCTTGTCCAGGTACTGCCAATCTTCCGGGTCATCGACAAAGGTGCCCAGGAAAACGCGGTGGCGCTGCGCCAGGTGCTTCAGCAGATGCCAGGACCGGACCTTGTCGCCCTTGTTGGGCGGGTACGGCAGGCGGTGGACGAGGTAGAGGATGTTGGCCATCTCAAGCCCTCACCGGCCTGGCACGGCGTGCCGGCATCACCTGCCATCGCGTGGACGCCTCGGAGCGACCGGCGTCCGGACGCCTGCATGCCACGCGCACACGCCCATCCCGGACCTGAGCCATGGACACCAGGCCTTGGATTACCAACTCGAATGACATTCAGTGCTGACCCGCTGCTTGAGCCGTCAATCGAGGTTTGAGGAAAACCTCGTCCATGCGGCCCCATTTGAAATCTTTCAACAGACGGGCAATCCGCCCCTCCGTGCGCGAAAGATTTACATAGTGGCGAAAGCGGGATTTCGCATCAATCCCCTGAACGCGCGGCTGATCAGGGTCGATTTCCCAGGGATGGAAATAGAACACCGCCGGCTGCGCCTCATGGGCGTTGACGCGCTCCAGCATCCAGCGCGAAAGGCCATACGGAAACAGTCTGAAATAGCCGCCGCCGCTGCTGGGCAGATTGCGCTCGAACAGGCGCAACGTGGTAATCGGAATCTCGAGGAGGCCCTCGCGGACGAAATACGGCGTCCGCGGCGAATCCGGCATGCCGTAATGATCGTGTGCAATCGGATAGACGCTGGAGCTGTACTGGTGGCCGGTCTCCCGCAATACATCAAAGGCCCAGAGATTGCCCTTGCCGATCGAGAAACTCGGGGCCCGATAGCCCAGGACCGGCAGGCCGCCCAGGTCTTCCAGCACCTTCTTGGCGCGGCTGAGATCCTCGCGGAAGGCCTCAGGACTCAGGTCGCTCGCGCGTTCGTGGCCGTAGCCGTGGCTGGCCAGTTCGTGCCCCGCAGCGACGATGCGCCGGACGAGCGCCGGGTAGCGCTCGGCAATCCAGCCCAGGGTGAAGAAGGTCGCCCGCGTGTCATGGGCGGCGAGCAGCTCCAGGATGCGGTCGACGTTGCGCTCGACCCGGCATTCAAGCTCGTTCCAGCGCTCCCGGCGGATGTAGGGCGCAAAGGCGGAGACCTGGAAGTAGTCCTCCACGTCGATGGTCATGGCGTTGACCGGCTTCATGGCTCCGTCCCTTCCCGTCTTTCCTTGATGCTGGCGGCGTCGACCAGCTTCTGCAACAGCGCCAGCGTCTGCAGATTGATGCGCTCCAGGCGCATGAGGCTGCGTTCCAGGCGCTGCAGGCGGTCCGTGTGATGGTCCTGAGCCAGGTTCAGGATCTGGGCGGACATGCCCTGCCCCGTCGCTGCCGGCAGCTGGATCTGGCCGATGTCGATGTCCAGGCCGACTTGCCCCAGGTGCGCGGCCGGCAACGAAGCCGGACCCGTGGCCAGGGCCGCATGCGCAGAGTCAGGAATGGCGGCTTCGTCCCGGATGTCCTTGACGACTTCCTCGACGTCCGCCTGCGTCAGCAACATGCGGCCGGCCATGAAGCCCAGGAGCAACAGGCGATCGCACAGGCTGTTGATCCGGCGCGGAATGCCGCGCGAGGCCTTGTGGATGGCGCCGAAGGCTGCGGGCTCGAAGCTGGGATTGCCGGTGCTGCCCGCGCACTTGAGACGATGCTCGATGTAGCGCTGCGTCTCTTCCTCGTCCAGCGGGCCGATGTGGCAGGTGGCCGCCACGCGCTGGCGGAACTGCTCCATCTCCGGCCGCTGCAGGATGGCGCGAAACTCGGGCTGGCCGACCAGGAAGGTCTGCAGCAGCGACTGGTTGCCGTACTGGAAGTTGGAGAGCATGCGCAGCTCCTCAACGGCGCGGGCGCTGAGGTTCTGCGCCTCGTCCACCACCAGCAGGCAGCGCTTGCCCTGGGCCGCCTGGCTCACCAGGAAGGCCTCCAGGGCCATCAGCAGCTCGGACTTGGCCATGTCCTTGACCCGCACGCCAAAGGCCGCGCCGACCAGGCGCAGCGTGTCCTCGGCGTCCAGCTGCGTGGTCACCAGGTTGCCGATGACGGTATTGCTGCGGTTCAGGCTGTCCAGCAGGCCGCGCAGCAGCGTGGTCTTGCCCGCCCCCACCTCGCCGGTGATGACGATGAAGCCGTCATTGCGCAGCACGCCGTAGTCCAGATAGGCCTTGGCGCGCCTGTGCTGCTTGCTGCCGAAATAGAAATTGGGATCCGGGCTGAGCTGGAACGGCTTGCTCGTCAGCCCGTAAAAAGCTTCATACATGGAACTAGAACAATTGCTGCAGAGTGCCGGTGACGGCGTTCTCCACATAGGGCTGCAAAGGGCTTTCCATCTCGGCCCGGCGGACACTGAACGACAGCGTCCGTTCCTGCGGCAGACGCATGCTCAGCGCCGCACTGAGCGTGCGCAGGTGCGTGCTGGTCACCTTGGCCTGTTCGGTGCGGGTGCGCTGGTCGGTGTAGCCCAGCGACAGGCTGCTCATGGGTGTCAGGCGGTGCGATACGGCCACGACCCCACCCTGCTGCGAGATGCGGTCGCCGAGGCCGAAGTCATCGCCCGGCAGGCTCACCGCGCCCAGGCGCTGGTTGCGGGTGTGTGCCAGCGAGACACTCACCGTGGTGCGCAGGCCTTGCCACAGCAAGCCCAGCTGCTGCGAGCGCGACAAGCTGACCGCCGAGCTGAGGAAGCCCGGCGCCGACACCGCATCCGGCGGCAGGCCGCTGGCCCTCAAAGTGGCGAGCACCAACTCCCGCCGCTTGTCGGCGTCGGGTTCCAGTGAGGCCAGCATCTGGAACAGCAGGTCGTAGTTGGTCCGCGTGCCCAGCCCCCCCTGCACGCCGGGCGGGGCCACCTGCTGGATGTCGGAGACCCGCAAGGACAGCCGCGCCAGCCGGTGCTCAAAGGCCAGGCTGTGGGTATTGCCATAGGAGCGGCGGTCTGCGGCCAGAGAGGCCGTGGTCCGCGGCGATGGCCGCCAAGCCAGTTGGACGCCGTAGGCCGGCTTGCGTTCCTTGGCCTCGCTGGTGAAGTTGTTGGCGTCGGTGCCGAAATTGACGCTGGCCTCCCAGTCGGGGTCCGGGCGATAGGTCAGCATGCCGATCAGGCGATCGCTGGCCACCCGTCTCCCGACTCGCGGCTGGGTGGACTGCACGTCGGCCATGACCTGCCAGCCCAGCAGCGTGCCGGCACGTGACGGCCGCAGCACGGCACCCGCGGCATAGCCGCTGTTGTCGCCGAGATTGGTGTCCTTGGCCCGGTTGAGCGTCAGGTTGACCTGTGATTCCAGGATCGCGGCATCACCCAGGCGCAGCCGCAGGCCCGGCATCACGCTGAGGTTGGCCACCTGGGTCGCATTCGGGTTGGGCAGATTGGGGTCCACGCTGCGCGGCCCGAGCGCGCTGAGGTTCTGCTGCGAGATGGTGGCCGCCGCCTGCACGAACATGGAGCCGTCGGTGGGCGCCCAGCGCAGCTGGGAGCTGAGCCGGTGGTAGACGCGATCCGGCTCCGGGGACTTCATGTAGTAGTTCCCGTTCAGCGAGTAGTCCAGATTGCCATTGAGCTCCAGGCCACGCGCGCGCAAGGACAGCCCCGGAGCCAGGGTGGTGACCAGGGCGGCATCCGGCGCATTGCTCGAGAGCTTGAGGTTGCTGGTGTAGCCCTGGGAGACCAGAACTCGCGGCTCCAGCGTGATCTGGCGCCGGCTTGCAGCACTGGTGCCTTCGGCGGCCTCCTGTGCATTGGCCGGCCCCAGCAGCCCGGCTGCCATGCAGACCCCCAGCACCAGCGGCGACGAGCGATCCCGCGTCTTAATGCTCATGTCCAGACACCTCGGCAGGCTGCAGGCTGGCAGAGGCGTCCGGCGACTCGCTGTGCTCGTAGCCGTAACCATAGCCATAGCCGTAGCCATAGCTGCCATCGGCATCGACACGTGCCTGGTTCAGCAGCATCAGGCGGACGGGGCAGGACTCGATGGTGCTCAGGGCACGGCGGACCGCGGACTGCGGCGTGCTCTCGGCGTGCACCACCACCACGATTTGACCCATCTGGGAAGCCAGCACGGCGGACTCGGTGGTCAGCAGCAAGGGCGGCGAATCAAAGATGATGATGCGGTCCGGATAGCGCCGGGCCATGTCATCCAGCAGCTTGCGCATGGCATCGCTGGCCAGCAGCTCGGTCGCGCGGGCATGAGGTGTCCCGCTGGGCAGGACGGTCAGCTTGTCGATGCTGGTGCGCAGCAGTGCATCCGCCAGGTCCACGGATTCATCGAGGACATCAAGCAGGCCCGGGCCCGGAGGCAGGCCCAGCATGCGCAGCACGGAAGGGCGCGCCACGTCGGCGTCAACAAGCATCACCGTGTGATCCAGTTCGGCCGCGATGCTCATCGCCAGGTTGAGAGAGGTGAAGCTCTTGCCCTCGCCAGCCAGGGCGCTGGTGACCATGATCAGGTTGCCATGGTTGAGCATCTCAGCGCCACGTCCGGTGGCATTGCGGATCAGCGGGCGCTTGATCACGCGGTATTGATCCGCCATGGGCGTCCGCGGGGCGTTGGGCGTCACCAGACCCATGGCCGCCAGGGCTTCGAGATCCAGCTCGACACGCTTGGAGACGGCGGGCGCAGGCACGGACGCGCTGCGGGCCGCTGCCACGGCGCCACCCGAGGCCGTCGCGGACGACGCCACGGGAGCCCGCGGCGCTGCCGTGACCGGGGCCGCCGGAAGGGGCGACGCCAGGTCATCGCTGACCATGGGCGGAGGGACGGCGGGAGGCGTCAGCTGGTCGATGTCCACCCCGGCCTGCCGCAGCTGCTCGAGGCGCTGCGCCGCTTGTTCAATCAGACTGCCGGCCATGATCAAGCCCCCCGATTCGCAATGACGGCCATCGCTGCGATCCCGATGGCAAAACAGATGAACAGCAGGCTGCCCGCCGACCAGAAGCGCAGCATGCTGCGCCGCGCTCGAGACACCTCTGCCGGCGTGTTGAGGCGGCCGACCACGCCCAGAACGGGCAGCTCGGTGATGTCACGCAGCTCGAGGGTGTCATGGAACACCGGGCGCAGCTGACTGGCGATGAAGGAGGTCCCCAGGCCAGCCGCCACCGACAGGCCCCAGGCCGCGGCCAACAGAACCAGGCGGTTGGGTGCCACGGGCTGGTTGGATGCGCGCGGCGGGTCGATCAGCCGGAAGTCGGCCACGCCAGACGCCACGTCCAGCTCGCCCGAAATGGCCGCCGATTCACGACGCGCCACCAGCTCTTCGTAATTCTTCTTGTGGACAGCGTAGTCACGGTTCAGCTGGGCCGCCTCGGCCTCCAACTGCGGTGCGGTCTTGAGCGCGGACAGGGCCTGTTGATAACGCGCCGAGTACTCGCCCACCCGCGCCTGCAACTGGGCCACCTGCACCTCGGTGGTGGCCAGCATGCGGGACAGGTCCTGTTGCACGGGGGTTCCCGTGCTGGCGCTGCCGGTGCCGAGAGAGCCGCTGTTGTTGCGGCGCATGTCGGCCAGCTCGCGCTTCTTCTGCTCTTCCAGATCCTTGATCAGCTTGCGAGTCTGGATGACGTCCGGGTGCTGGTCCGTGAAACGTTGCAGCAGCACGTCCAGGTTGCGCTTCTGGGCGTCGATGCGGGCATCCATCTCCGGCATGGCAAAGGCGGAAGGGTCCTGCAGAGCCGTCTGAGCCGCACTGTCCAAGCGGGCCCGTTCGGCGGCCAGCTGCTGCTTGGCCGCACTGCGCGCGTTCTCGGCTTCGCGCAGCTCCAGGCGTGCCCGGTCCAGCTGGTTGCTCAGCTCGCCCAGCCGCGAGGCCGCGTCCTTGCCTTCGCTGGCGGTGAGCTCGAGATTGCGCAGGCGGAATTCCTTCAGTCGCGCCTCGGCCTCTTCCAGCTTGGCCTCGTAGTTCTTGATCTGCTCGTTGATGAAGGTAGTCGCCGTCGCCGTTTCCTTGCGGCTGGCACCCAGGCTGGACTCGACGAAAATGGACACCAGCGACTGCACGACCCGCTTGGCGGTGTCGGGGTCTTTGTCGCGATAGGACAGCGTGTAGAGGTTGTCCTTGGCCGTGCTGCGGATGGACAGCTCGCGCGTCAGCATCTCGATCAGCGCTTCCTGCTGGGCCTTGCTCTGGTTGCCCAGGTCCAGATCCGCCATGCGGACGAGTTTTTCCATGTTCGGACGGCTGATCAGCGTCCGGCTGAGCATCTGCACCTGCGTGTCCACATTTGGCTGGACAGCCAGGCCGCTCATCAAAGGCTTCAGGATGGACTGGGTGTCCACGTAGATGCGGGCGCTGGCCTCATAGCGATTGGGCAGCAGCAAGGCCACCAGAACGCCCAGGGCCCCCACCAGCCAGGCTGCGAGAAGACCGGCCCAACGGTACTTCCACATGCGCCGACCCAACGTCAGCAACTGAGAGAATAACTGTTCCATTGTTGTCCGCTTGTCGGAAGCAATCAGCGGTGACCGCCTGCGCGACCACCGCCGTCAAGTTGCATGCCCGGCCTCGGAGGAACCAAGCCGGTCATGGGGCTCAGAAGAAGCTCTGGGGAATGATGAGGATGTCGCCAGGCCGCATCTCGACATTGGCGGACACGTCGCCCCGCTTGATCAAGTCCTTGAGGCGCACCGAATACTGCTTGTTGCCTTCCGACGAACGCAGGATGGTCGCCTCGTTGCCCGCAGCGAAGTCTGTCAGCCCGCCCACGGCAATCATCACGTCCAGCAAGGTCATCTGCTGCTTGTAGGGCAGGAACTGAGGCTTGGCAGCTTCGCCCACCACGCGGATCTGTTCGCTGTAGGGGCCGACAAAACTGGTCACGATCACGGTCACCACCGGATCACGGACATACTTGGAGAGCTGCTTCTCGATGTCCCGTGCCACTTCCACGGGATTCTTGCCCTGAGCCACCAGCTCGTCGATCAGCGGCGTGGCGATCTTGCCATCAGGGCGGACCGGCACCGTCATGGACAGCTCGGGGTTGCGCCACACGATGATGTTCAGGTTGTCCCCGGCACCGATGATGTAGCTGTAATTGCCTTCACCCACCTTGGCAGGGGCCTGCGGATACTTGCCGGACGTGGCACAGGCACCGAGCAGGCTCAGAACCGCGCCGAGCGCGACAACGACGAACCCACGCAGGGCAAGGGCTTTGAACATAGAGCTGTCCTTCTTCGCTGATCTTCAGAAAGGGATGACTGAGCGCACCGCGTGCCAAGCCAACGTACCCGGCAAGTCATCATGCCATAGGGGCGCCGACAGCCCGCAAGCATTCCCGCAAGCCTCATCGGCACCGGCGACCGCCAGCATCCGTCAAGGGCCATTTTCCCAGGCGGAGATTGCACACCAGTCGCCGCGCCATGCCCATCCCTCGTATGAGTGCGGCACGCCTGGCACTCACAAGTGCTTACGAGTTTGTGCCGCGCAGTACGGGCCGAATGAACATCATCAGGAGTTTCTGCAAGGGGTTGCCATTCCCTCCTGGGCGCCAGGTATAGCTGAGTTTCTGGCGGTAGGCATCAAACTGCATGGCCCAGGGTGCCGGGCGCAGCTCACCCCGGCCCAGCAGCACCTTCAGCACGGAAGTTCCCATCACGCCAGCGCAAAGATCGCAGGCCATCATGGTCGACGGCCCCTTGCGCTCGGCAAAGTTGACAGCCAGCGGCTCCACCAGATAAGGCCGCTGCAGCATGGCTGGTGAAAGCCCGGCGATGAAACGGGCATATTGCTCCTGGCGAGGCTGGCCATCGACCTTGAAATATTCTTCGAAACTCATGGCGCCAGGCTTGAAATACAGCAGCGCCACTCCCATGCCCAGCGGGGCAGCCGTGAGCGCAGGAATGCCACGGCGTGCGCATTCAGCAAAAAGCAGGCGACGGGCATCGACGGCGAAGAAGTCGATGCCATCGACATAGACATCCACCCCGTCCAGGAAAGCCGCGACGTTGTCCTCGTTGACACCTTGCTCAAAGCAGCGAACGTCCGCCTCCGGGTTGATGCTTCGCACCATCTCACCCATGACATCAACCTTTGGCCTGCCGATCGTTTCCATGGAAGAACCGACCTGCCGATTGAAGTTGTGCACCTCGAATTCATCGAAGTCGGCCAGGCGGAAGCCGCCGATTCCCAGGCGCGCGAGCGTCAGGGCGTGCGCCCCCCCTACCCCGCCCTGCCCGGCAATCGCCACGGTGGATCGCCTCAACTTCTGCTGCTCGACTTCAGTCACCCACCCGATATTTCGGGAAAAAGCCTTGCCGTAATCGAATCCGGACTGTTCTTGCATATGTTCTTCCCTGATCACCCCGCACGGGGCGCGTGCCTCGCTGCATTCTGAGCCAAGCTTTGGACCAACCACCACCGCCCGCCAGTTTGCGCCAATCTTCGGAAGCTATGTCAAGATTCCAGAAGACCCGGCAATTCGCCAACAGGGAGACTTGAATGACTGAGCCCGATATGCTGGACCGATTGCTGGACATGGCCCGATGGGCCCCGAGTGGGGACAACACCCAGCCTTGGCGCTTCGAGAAGCTGGGCGATCGGCAGCTGCGCGTCCATGGTTTCGATACGCGAGATCATTGCGTCTATGACCTGGACGGCCACCCTAGCCAGATCAGTTTCGGCACCTGGCTGGAGACATTCTCAATTGCTGCTGCCAGCAAGGGCTGGCGCATGAACATCGACCAGCTGGACTTCAGCGATGAGCCCAGGCCGCGCTTTGACATCAGCATCCATCCTGCAGACGCCCCCAGCCAGCAGGAATTGGCCGCCCAGATCGAGAAGCGCAGCGTGCAACGACGCCCCCTGCACCGCACGCCCCTCACCGCGCAGGAGAAATCTGCGCTCCAGTCCTGTCTTCCCGAGGGTATGGCCGTGCATTGGCTCGACCAGCGCTTTGAGCGCCTGAAGACAGCCAAGCTGCTGTTTCACTCCGCCAAATTGCGCTTGACCATCGAGGAAGCCTATGAGGTCCATCGGGACATCATTGAGTGGCATGCGCAATTCAGCACCGACAAAGTCCCCGACCAGGCACTGGGCGCCAGCCCCGGCACCGTGCTGCTGATGCGCCAGGTGATGAAGAGCTGGCAGCGTGTCAAGTTTTTCAACACCTTTCTGGCGGGCACCTGGGCACCGCGCATCGAACTGGATTTCGTGCCGTCCATTTGCTGCGCCGCACATTTCGTGATCCACGCCTCCAGGCCAGCACGCGATCCACAGGACTATGTGGAGGCGGGGCGCGCCATTCAACGCTTCTGGCTCCAGGCCAGCGCGCTGAGCTTACAGCTGCAACCCGAGGTCACTCCGCTGGTATTTAGCAGGTATTCGCGCGAGAGCCGCCATTTCTCCCGGTCTGCACACGCCATGCCAATGGCTCACGACATCCGCGGCCGGATGGAGCGCCTGCTGGGCACTGATCTGGCCGAACGGGCCATCTTCATGGGGCGAGTGGGACATGGCCCGGCTGCGAAAGCTCGCTCGATTCGGCGCCCTTTGTCGTCATTGCAGGTCTGAAGCTCGCGACAGGCATGTCGGCGCGCTTTACAACTCCCGCCCCTTGAACCAGTTCAGCAAAAATTGAACGACGCAAGCTATTGATTTTTATGAAATTCCCATCTCTGGCACAGGGCTTGCTCATAGAACCGCAGGCGGCTCAGCGAATCACACAGCTGACCAACCTGAAACAAGGAATGGAGAGAAACATGAACTTCAAGCACATCGTGCGCACCGCTGCCGCAGCAGCCCTGGTCGCAGCAAGCGCTTCGGCTTCCGCAGGCTACGTGGTGCTGGATGGCTGGCAGCTGACCACGCCCTCGACCAGCAAGTCCCAAATTGGTCGCCTCAACTTGGCCAGCGGAGACGCCCAGGTTCAGCAAGAAGTCAACGGTCTGGGTCAAGCCTTCGTTGGCGCCCGCTTCACTGAGACCGGCACCATCTACAGCGTGACCTATACCAAGGAAAACACTGTTGGTGCAGGTGACACGGGTTCTCCGAAGTCCCTGGGTGATGATCTGATCATCAGCTTCAGCAACGTCGCTGGCAAGGTGACCTCTCTGAACCCGGGTGGCGGCTTCCACTACACCTTCACCTCGGGCATGTTCTCGATCGGTCAAGACGGTGGCCCGACCTACGCGTCCGGTTCGATCATCGGCCTGGGCGGCAACGCTTCGTCGACGACAGTGATCGGCGGCGTGAATGGCGATTCCACCCTGCTGGCCATGGTGCTGAACATCCTGAACCCCGGCTTCTCCATCAAGGACAGCCTGGGCAATAGCCTGGCTTCGGACATGGCTTCGGGCAAGGTTTTGTTCCAGACCGTCACCAATAACTTCATTTCGTCGACGACCGGCCCGGCCAAGTGCTCCTTCGATGCATCGGCCACTTGCATCACGGCAACGGCAACGTCCGGTGGCGACGCCTACCTGGTGCGTGACATCCCCGAACCCGCAAGCATCGCCCTGGCTGGCGTCGCTCTGCTGGGTCTGGGCGTGGCCCGTCGCCGCAGCGCCAAGAAGTAATCAGCTTCGCTGACCAAGACGAAGGGGTGCCGATGGCACCCCTTTTTCGTGGGTCCAGCACCGCAGACATCGCATCCGCAGACATCGGCTGGCCCTGGTGCGTGACTGCTAGGCCGGCCGCCGGCCCCATCCAGCCGGCATATGGCGACCAAACAAGGTCCCACCACAGCGCCCAGTTGGGCTACGCAGAACCTCGCCGCGAGCATGCGCCATCCCGTTTGGTCGGAGGCCACGGTTTAAGGCGCTTCACAAATCTCGATGCGTCTGCCCGGTTTCGAAGGCAGCAACGCAATTGCGCCAGGGCGCATCAGGCTCTTCCACCAGTTTGAAGCCGAAGAAGCGACCTTGCTCGCTTTCGCGCTTGCGCACGACCTGAGCTCGCAACCTGGCGCGCTCATGCTCGCCGAGATCGACCACCACATCACCAGTGACTTCCAGCGCCAAGTCATTCCCGCAACGGGCCTGGAAGCCGGCCGCGGAAATCTCGATGATGTCCAGCACACAGACGCGCTCGCCAGTAGCCGACACCAGTCGCATTTCCGCGGGGCACCGAATCGAATACCGCTGATGCTGCCGGAGCGGATGATGCTCCAGCGCCTGACCAGCCAGCATGGGGAGCACCTGGCGGTACTCGGGGGTGTTGTAGATGGACCAGAGCAGAGCCTTCTTGCGATCATCGAGGCCTTGCAGGACCGGACTTCGCTGGTTGAAGAAGTGGTCCAGCAATGCAGGGGTCAGCACCGGATCATTGGTCGTGAAATAGCGACGGCTGGGCAAGATGATGTTGTCCAGCGACTGGCGATAGAAGAAGTGGTGAAGGTTCTTGCGCAGGGGCCGGAACTGGTACACCGCCCGGAACAGCGCCTCTGCCTGGCTGAGATCCAGGGTGGCCCCCACCGCGGGTGCACCGTTCGCAAAGTCATAGGCATCGACCGTGCGCGCCTGCAGACGCTCAAAGAACAACAGGGCTTCGTACAGTTCGATCTTGTCGGGATTGACCGCGATGACCAGATGCCGGGTATCAAAATACTCCGTGCAGTACTGGTGCATGAATTTCATGAGGGGGAAGAGCACGGCCCCGCCCGTCTTGCGGAAATCCGGATGCACGGCGAGCGCAGAGATCTCGGCGATGTTGCCGCGCTTGCGGCGCACCCCGGCAAGATCGAACACGCTTTGGAGCGGGAATCCGAAGACGCCTTCCCGGATCATGGAGATCGTCCCCACCACCCTGCCATCCCACTTGGCGCATATGGTGGTGGTGGTCGGCAGCGCGTGGTAGATCGTGATGCGCATGCCGGAGGGATCCGGCTTCATGAAGCCGGCAGCCACATAGGCGTCATGAAGAATGCGGAAGCAGGCTTCCAACTCTTCCTGGGTTTCAGCGATCTTCAGCTGCAGCCGGGAGTCTGGCTGCGGGTCGCAATCCACCATGCGGCGATAGACCGCAAATCGCCAGTCCCTGGGCAGTCCACCGAACAAGGCACGCAGGCCCGTGTGCAGACGTTTGCGCAGACTTGATCGCTTGATTGCGGCCATGAACGTTCCTCCCTGCCAAGCCTCGTCGAGGCCTGAGCCTGATGCAGCTTACTGCAAGAAGGCCGCCACGAGCGCGGTCAAGTCTTGCCCTCCGCTTCGCTGATTCAGAGTTGACGCTGCAGTTCGTCCTTGAGGCGCTTGAGCTCGCCAGTCAAGGGCGCCGCGTCCAGCTTGAGCAGCTCCGCCTTGGCACCGCTCTTGTCGCCCGTTTCCAGCATGGCCTGAGCCAGGTGCAGCCGAGATGCGAGCCCCGAGGGATTCAGCTGGACGGCCTTGCGAACAGCCTCCAGAGCACGGGCAGGCTCCTTGCCCGCCAGGTAGACCATGGCTAGGGTGTCCCAGTAGTCGTCTACATCATCACGAACCTGCACCGCACGTTGGGCGAACTCCAGGGCGCCGGACTTGCCCGTCTTCATCAGGAGCCAGGCCAGGTTGTTCAGCGCCGCCGAATGACGTGGCTCGATCGCAAGCACCTGTCTGTACAGGGATTCAGCCTCGGCCATCTTGCCCGCCTGCAATGCCTGCGTAGCCAGGTGACTGAGGAAGTGGGCATCCTGAGCGTGCGAACCGGTCCAGGCGGAAGCCAGGCGTGCCGCCTCAGCGGACTGACCTGCCTTGAGCAGCACGCTGTGCAGCTTGATGGCCAGCATCACGTCGTCCCGCTGCAGATCCAGGGCAGCCCGGTACTGACGTGCCGCTTCGGGCCAGGCCTTCTGGGCGTAAGCGAGGTCGCCGTAGGCCGCAAGGACGACCGGCTTTGCAGTGCCCGCCACTTCCATGTCCTTCAAGGCAGCCCGGGCATCGGCAAACTTGCCCAATGCCACCTGCACCGCGACCAGCTTGCCCACGACCTCCACATTGCGGGGCGCCAGCACCATGGCCCGTCGCAGGTCCTGCGCTGCCGAAGGCAGATCCTTGACCTGCGCATGCACTTCAGCCATGCGCAGGTAAGGGTCCGGCGAATTCGGCATCTTGGCTACCAGCTTGTTCAGCGTGCTGACCGCCTGGTTGACGTCCCCGCTGAGTGCCTGCACCTGCCCCAGGGCCAGCAGCATCTCGGCGCTGTCGGGAATGGCACTGAGCCCTTCCTGAGCAGCTTGCAACCCTTGTTTGACATCGCCCTGCGCCATGCGGTGACGGATCAAAGCAAGCCTGGGCTCCGCCGCATCCGGCGAGGCCTTGATGGCCCCCTGCAGCTGCTGCTCGTACTCTGCGGCACTGGCGCCAGCACGGACGCGCAGCTCGATGGCGGCCATGCGGGCGCGGATATTGCGGGGATCCTTTTCCACCATCGCATCGAAGCGCTTGATGGCATCGGTGATGTGTCCGGAATCGACGTCCAGCAGTCCCAGGGCGACGGCAGCCTGGAAATGCCCCGGTGCCAGCTGCAACGCCTGCTCAAACGAAGCCCGCGCTTCAGCCAGTTGCTTGGCCCTCAGTTGGATGCTTCCCCGCAGATAAGGCGCGTCAGCCAGCTTGGGCTGCTTCTGCTGCAGTTGGGCAATCGCCTGCAGGGCACCTGCGGAGTCGCCTCGGCTCAGCAACGCGCTGATCAGGGCGAGGTCGGCGGTATAGCCCGTGGCATCACTGCTGGCGAGGCCTTTCAGCGCGCCCAGCCCCTCATCGATGCGCCCTTTCTCCAAGTCCACCACGGCCAGGGCCGTCTTGCTGCGGACATCCTTGGGGTCCAGCTCGACAGCCTTGCGGAAGGCCTCCACAGCCTTGGCCGTCTCCCCTTGCATGAGGTGGGCCTGCCCCGCCAGCGCCATGGCCGCATGGCTGCGCCCCTGCTGCTCCATCAGGGGCTGCAGCGCACTGAGGGCCTTGCCGGCCTCACCCGCCTTGAGCAAGGTGTGAGCCAGCAGCAAGCGTGCCGAAGGGTTGTCGGCAGATTGGTTCAATGACTGGCTGAGGTACTTCTCGGCGACCAGCAGCGCACCGGACTGCGCAGCGATGGCACCGGCCAGATGCAGGAAGCGGGCATCCTCCGGGCCGAGCTTCAGCATGGCCTGGGATTCCTCGTTGGCTTGCTTCAGATCGCCGCCTTCCAGGGCCACCAGTGCAGCAACAAACCGGGTCTGGGGATGGTTTGGCAAGGCCTTGCGCATCAGCTCAACCTGCTTGCGCGCAGCGTCCAGTTCACCCTTGGTGAGCCGGAAGGTGGCCAGGCCCACATTCGCGCCGACGGACTTGGGGTCCAGGGAAAGCGCCTGGTCGTAGGCCGCCACGGATTCCGAGTCACGCCCCAAGCCGAAGCGCAGGAACTCCGCCTTGGCCAGCCAGGCCTTGGCATTCTTGGGCTCGTCGGCCAGCACCTGGGACACGCGCTGCAGCGCCGTCTCGTAGTCACCGCTGTAGCCGGCCACATTGGCCGCCACGAGCAGGGTCCGCGGTTGCTTGGCGTCCAGGCTCAACGCTGACTGGATGAAGCGCTCGGCATATTCCTTGCGCCGCAGCAGCAAGGCCGACTCGGCCAGGGTGGTCATCAGGTCGGCCTGGGCGGCCGGCACATCCAGCTGAGTCCGGGAGAATTCGCTGATGACCTTCTCATACTCGCCGTAAATGAAAAGGACCCGGGCCAGCGGCGGCACCAGCTGGTCCGCGGGATAGCCAAGCTCACGCGCCTTCTCCAGCTCGATCCGGGCGCTGATGGGGTCCCCCTGCGCCAGCAAGGTGGTCCCCAGCAGGAACCGCGCTTCTGCCATGGAGGGGTCGCCCTGCAGGGCGCTCTTCAGCTCAATCGCGGCACTCTTGCCGTCGTTCTTGGCAAGCATGGCCTTGGCGGCGGTCAAGTGTTGCTCGGGCGTCTTGCTGCCGCAGCCGCCAAGCAGGGCTGCCGCCAAGCCTGCGGCAAGAATCGTTCTGGAAATTGCCAGCAAAGCTGCCTCCTTTAGCGCGGTCTCTGGCCGCTCACTTCAATTGCAAGCGGTTCATCAAATCGTAGAGCGTGGGGCGGCTGACGCCCAGCAACTCGGCGGCACGGACGATGTTGCCGTCAGTCCGCGCCAGCGCCTTGACCACAGCCTCTCGCTCCGCTCGCTCGCGCACCTGGCGCAGATCCAACTCTGCGTTGACAGGCTGTGCACCGTCATCCACCGCCCCGCGGATGGACAGGTCTGCAGCCGAGATGCGCTCATGCTCGGCCATGATCACCGCACGCTTGATCACGTTCTGCAGCTCTCGGACATTGCCGGGCCACTTCCATCGCTCGATGACGGACTGCGCGTCCTCGCCCAGGCTCAAGCCGGGGCGCCGGAGCTCCGCAGCAAAGCGCTTCACGAAAGCATGCGCGAGCAGCACGGCGTCGCCCAGGCGCTCACGCAACGGCGGCACCTCGACCACGATCTCAGCCAGGCGGTAATACAGATCCTCGCGGAACCGGCCCTCGGCGATCAGGGCCTGCAGGTCCTGGTGCGTGGCACCGACCACGCGCACATCCACCGGGATCTCGCCCCGCCCACCCAGGCGTTCAATGCTGCGCTCCTGGAGGAATCTCAGAAGCTTGGCCTGAAGCGCCATGGGCAGATCGCCGATTTCGTCAAGCATCAAGGTGCCGCCGTTGGCGGTTTCGATCTTGCCGACGGTGGTCTTGGTCGCCCCCGTGAAGGCGCCCTTCTCATAGCCGAACAGCTCGCTCTCAAGCAGTGCCTCGGGGATGGCCGCGCAATTGATGGCGACGAACTTGCCACTGCGGCGCGAGGCGGCATGCAGTCCCTGGGCCAGCACTTCCTTGCCGGTGCCGCTTTCACCCAGGATCAGAACGGTGGCATCGCTGGGAGCCACCCGCTCGACCATGCGGCAGACCTTCACCATCTGGGGATCGCGGGTCAGCAGGCCGCCCAGGGCATCATGCTGCTGTTCGCGCTGCAGGCGACGGTTCTCATCCTGCAGCTCACGCAGGCGGAAGGCACGCTCGACTGTCAGGGACAGCACATCCGGATCCACCGGCTTGGACAGGAAGTCGTAGGCGCCCAGGCGGATGGCGCGCAACGCATTGGCATGGTCGTTCTGCCCCGTCAGCACGATCACCTTGGCAGCGGGATCCAGCTCCAGGAGGCGCTCCAGCAGCTTGAATCCTTCGCTGACCGAGTCCTGGTCAGGGGGAAGGCCGAGGTCCATCGTGACCACGGTCGGTTGATGCCGGCGGAACTGCTGCACTGCGCTGGCACCATCGCTGGCGAGCACGGCCTCAAAGCCGTCCAGTGACCATTTGAGCTGTTTCTGCAGGGCCAGATCGTCCTCGACGATCAGCAGCTGACGTGTGTTCTCGTTACTCATGCAGCATCCACCATCCCCAAGCCTTGGCCTTCCTGTGTCAAAAGCAGCGGCAGGCTGATTGTGAGGCGTGTGCCCTCCCCCACGACGCTCGCCACCTCAATCTTGCCCCCCAATTCCTGGACATACTGGAAACTTTCGAAGGCACCGATGCCCATGCCCGTTTCCTTGGTCGTCTGGAATGGCCGGAAGAGCTTGGTCTGAATGAAGTCCTCGCTCATGCCCACGCCGGTGTCGGTGACGGTGACCACGGCATTGCTGCCGTGCCGATGCAGGCTCGCCGACACCCTGCCCTCCGGCGGCGTCGCGTCCAGCGCATTCTGCACGGCATGGCCTAACACGCGTTCGACGCGGTCCTCCTGGCCCCGGCACTGGATGGCCTCCAGCTCGCCGAGCTCCAGCGAACGCCCCTTCTTTGCCGCCTGAGCCTGCAAACGCCGAAGCAGGGCCTGCAGCTCAACGCCGCCCTGAGCTCCCAAGGGGCGTTGGCCATCGCGGAGCTGCATCAACAGCTGGCGCATCTTCTCCAGCGAGTTCTCGACCGTGGCCAGCATGTCGTCCTGGAATTCGGGGTTGTCGCGATGCTTCTGAGCGTTCTTCATCATCAGCGACAGCTGGGTGACGATGTTCTTGAGGTCATGGACCACAAAGGCCGACATCTTGTGGAAGGCGTCAAACTTGCGCGCCTCGAGCAGGGCCTCGGTCGCCTGCACCTGCGCGAGGAAGCCGGCGGCCTGGGCACTGGCCGTCTTGAGCAGGTCGCGGACTTCCCAGTTCACATCCAGGCTTGCGCGCGAGCGCTCGAGCACCACAAAGGCGATCAGGCGCGGGCCAGCGAGCAAGGGCACGATCAGCCAGTGCCGCGGCTCATCGAGCAGGGCCTGCGGCACGCGGACCCATTGCTTGCCCACCTCGGCGCCGCCGGCACGCAGCTGGTCCAGGTCCAGAATCCAGCCGCTGCTGGACAGGAACTGGGCGAACTCGTCTTGCTCAAGGACCACCAGCGGGCTGCGGACCGCGTTGTGCCGCACCGCCTGCACAAAGCCGCCCTGGGTCTGAGAGGGCAACCACAGTGACCCACCCAGACTCTCGACCAGGTTGGCCAAGCCTTCGATGATGGACTGCCCCAGCGCCTCCGGTGAATTCTGCGAGGACAGCATGGCCGTGAAGCGCAGCCACTCCTCCCGATAGTCATATCGGTAGCTGAAGAAGTTCTTGCTGATGTAGACACGCAGCTTGGCGCGCAAGGCCCCTGAAAAGAACAGGAGCAGCAGTCCGACCAGGGACAGGACCAGCAAGCCGATCTGCAAAGCACGGCCCCATCCGCCACCGGTGTAGCGCAGGTAGTAACCCACGGCAGAAACCGACAGGAGGTACAGGCCGCTGAGGATCAGCGTCGCTGAATGGAAGACGGCCGCGCGCGACACATGCAGCTTGGCGATCCAGTCCTTGTGCCTTCTGGCAGCGACGAAAAGCAGAGGAACGGCAATGGCATGCACGCCCGCACGGATGCTCACGGCATCCAGGTCGGACTCCCTGAACAGGGCCATCTGCGAATACAGGTACAGATCGAAGGCGAAGATGACGCCCAGCGCGATGCAGACCGGCTTGGCGTTCCAGCGCGCACTGGCCTGGACGTTGTGATGCAGCTGCTCGACCAGCACCAGGCCGAGCACTGCCAGCGCCAGGCAGTCAAAAGCGGCCCAATGGTTCAGCACGGCTCGCGGGGCGGGGAGCAGCTCAGACAGTCCCTCCAGCACGGCCTTGCCCAGCAGCAGCGCCAGGGCGAGCCACTGCGCACTGCGATGGATCAGGCGATCGTCGCCAGAGCTACGGCCCTCCTGCAGCAAGCAGCGCATGAAGCCCAGCCAGGCGAGGTAGCGCGCTGCATCAAACAGGGGCGGTAGCGCCTGCAGGATGCCATCGTGGGTCTGCAGCTCCTGGACCAGCCCTGTGGCCGCCCAGGCAGCGCTGCATAGCAGGCCCGCCCAGAAGAACCACGCGCCACGACGCTGCTCCCCCTGCAGACGCCTCAGCTGCAGGCCGTAGGCTGCCGCAAATGCCCCATAAAAAAGCAAGGCCAGCAGAAAGCCGGCCACGCCCAGATCAAATGACATCAGCGATGTGCATCAATGTATGAACAGCGCCGCGGCGGGGCCGCGCCACCCATGTGCCTGGACGCTGCTCAGCGAGCGCCCTTGCCAGTCAGGACCACCGCAACAGTTTCCAGCAGGATCAGCAGATCCAGGAACAGCGTATGGTTCTTGACGTAGTACAGATCGTATTGCAGCTTCTCGACGGAGTCTTCCAGCGTAGACCCGTACTCGTAGCGCACCTGGGCCCAGCCGGTCACGCCCGGCTTGACGCTGTGGCGCACTGCGTAATAAGGCACCTTGGTGGTCAAGTCATCGACGAAGAAGGGACGCTCGGGACGCGGGCCCACCAGACTCATTTCGCCCCGCAGCACATTGAACAGCTGCGGCAGTTCATCAATCCGGACCCGGCGGATGAAGCGACCAACGCGCGTCACGCGGTCGTCGTTCTTGCTGGCGAAACGCGGCTTGCCATCCTTCTCGGCGTCGGTGCGCATGCTGCGGAACTTCACCACGTCGAAGGTCGTGCCATTCAGGCCCACACGCTCCTGCTTGTAGAAGACAGGGCCGCGCGACTCCAGGCGGACAGCCAGCGCTGCCAGCAGCATGATGGGGCTGCTGAGCACCAGCAGCAGACCCGAGAACAGCAGGTCGAAGCTGCGCTTCACGAAGGTCCGGAACATGCCCTGGTTGAAGCCGTCGCCAAAAATCAGCCAGCCGGCATTCACATGGCTGATCTTGATCTGGGCCAGTGTCTTCTCGAAGTGAGTGGCGATGTCCACGACTCGCACGCCGTAGATCTTGCAGTCCAGCAGCTCGCGCAATGGCATGCTGCCGCCCCGGCGTTCGCTCAGGGCCACGACGATTTCGTCGACGCCCAGGCGCAGCGCAGTCTCGGTGAGGGTGCCTTGCGGATGAATGATGTCTGCCTGCCCGACAGCCGTTTCAGTCTCGTTGGGGCCGGCGAAATAACCCACGATCTCCGCATGCGGATCTGCAGAATTCAGCGTCGCACCCACCGACTTGGCCACAGGGCCAGCACCAAAAATCAGGATCTTGGTGCGCGAGCGGGTATGGACCGACGAATGCGCGGCATAGACACGATGCACCATCACCGCAGCAATGGCAGCCATGGCTGCCAGGACCAGCAGGTCGCGATGGGGAATGGATGCCGGCACCAGCCTCGAGAAGCCATAGGCCAGCGGCAGAGCCACCAGGGTTGCCAGCAAGGCTCGGGCGCAGGACTGCGTCAGCGAACGGTTATGCGTGTGCTGATACAGACCGGAAGCGGAATTGATGACAAACATGAAGCCCGCCAGGGAGAGCCCCTGCGAAGCGGCGAAAGGAATCAGCGCATCGGCCGAATCTCCTTTTGCCATCACGACAAGCATCGTTGCCAGGAAGATCAGGCCCAGGTCGAGCGCAACTTGCATCAGCGTGCGCCGATGAAGGTAGTGGTTAAAAATTCTGATCATGCCAATCCCCAAACACGCTTCCCGATCGATCGGGCTGCCCCCATGGCTTGCTGCGCCATCAGGACTCCGCCGGACTTGCAGTGCGGTGCATCATGCCTCCAGGCCTCTTCGATGAAAGCCCCCTGTTTGGAGGGGCGCCCCCTGAGTTGGTGCGGTAGTTCACAAAGGCGCACTGATACCTTTTGTTTCACCACATCAACGAATATGAAAAATTTCACATTGAAATCGTATGCAAGCTTAGATGTGAACTGTGAAGGATTATTGACGAGCCCTTGGCGATGAAGGGCTGCCGCCTCCCGCACAACATGAAACAGAAGAAACTCTTCCCATGCCATGTGCAGCGCACGATATTGGCGTGGGCAAGTGATACCCCCGGCCATACCTCTACAGTCATAAATTGCAGCAAAAATGCCGCCTCGGCCTCCAGCTGGAGATGCTGGCAATTGCCATGCCGCCCCGGAAGCGCCTGCAGAGGCGCGCCGAAGCGCTGCGGAGCACCTCCCCGCTGGCAAACACAGCATTCAGAGAGGGAAAAGAAAAAGCCCCGGCTGCATTGCAACCAGGGCTTCAAATTTGGCGGAGTGGACGGGGCTCGAACCCGCGACCCCCGGCGTGACAGGCCGGTATTCTAACCAACTGAACTACCACTCCTGATGCTGCCTCTTGCGAGCCAGCACAGGACAAGTTTCAGAGCGATGCTCTCAAGCCTTGTCAAACTTGGCGTCCCCTAGGGGATTCGAACCCCTGTTACAACCGTGAAAGGGTCGTGTCCTAGGCCTCTAGACGAAGGGGACTAAACCTTCTACCCTGAACTGCGCGCCACCTATTCATAAGAATATTGGTGGAGGTAAGCGGGATCGAACCGCTGACCTCTTGCATGCCATGCAAGCGCTCTCCCAGCTGAGCTATACCCCCATTGAGCTTTACTCAATAACGGCGCGCCGTTCAAGCTTTATATATTATACACAGTATTTATTTACTGCATACAAATTGTTGGCGGAGTGGACGGGGCTCGAACCCGCGACCCCCGGCGTGACAGGCCGGTATTCTAACCAACTGAACTACCACTCCAAATATCGCAGCGTATTATAACCACAATATTTAACAAGTTTGCAATCTGTTTTTCAACAAACTGCCAAGCCTTGTCAAACTTGGCGTCCCCTAGGGGATTCGAACCCCTGTTACAACCGTGAAAGGGTCGTGTCCTAGGCCTCTAGACGAAGGGGACTAAACCTTCTTCCTTGAACTGCGCGCCACCCATTCATTTGAATTTGGTGGAGGTAAGCGGGATCGAACCGCTGACCTCTTGCATGCCATGCAAGCGCTCTCCCAGCTGAGCTATACCCCCATCGAATCTCTTCTTTGGGCAAACACTGCTCAACGCTTCTGCCACTCTGGTCAACCTTGGCTAACCCTGCGAGGCCATCGCGCTGCGCTTTGTTTGTTGCGCCGTTCAAGCGAGAAAAAGATTATAGAACGCTTTTTAGAAGGAGCGCAAGCGGTTCACAACAATTTCTTTGTCGAAGAGTTCGAGCACTGCGTCGACGGAGGGCGTCTGGGCGCGGCCGCACACCAGCACGCGCACCGGAATGGCCAGCTGCGGCATCTTCAGGCCATGGGCGGTGATCACTTCCTTGATCGCCCCCTGGATGGCCGCCTTCGTCCATTCCAGACTGCCGAACTTGTCAGCCAGGGCGTGCAGCGCCGGACGGAGGGCATCCGTCAGATGCTGGGCCCGCTCTTCATCGCTGGCCTGAACATCCGTCACATACATCGACAGCCAGTCCGCCAGGGCGACCGTGGTGCTGCAGCGGTCCTTGAACAGCGCGCACATCCGGGCCAGACGGGCCGCTTCAGGCACGACCTGACCCCGCTTGCCGAACTGCTGGGCCACCAGCTCAGCCAGGCGGGCATCGTCGGCCTGCTTGATGTACTGACCGTTGACCCACTCCAGCTTGGCGGCATCCCACTGCGCCGGACTCTTGGACAGGTGGCTGCCATCAAACCAGGCCACCAGCTGCTCGCGGCTGAACAGCTCGTCGTCGCCATGACTCCAGCCCAGGCGGGCCAGGTAGTTGAGCATGGCCTCGGGCAGGTAGCCGTTTTCTTCGTAGGCAGTGACGCTGACAGCGCCACGGCGCTTGGACAGTTTCTGCCCGTCATCGCCCAGGATCACCGGCACATGGCCAAACTTGGGCAGCGGCGCACCCAAGGCCTGGAAGATGTTGATCTGCCAGGGCGTGTTGTTGACGTGCTCGTCGCCACGGAAGACATGGCTGATGCGCATGTCCCAGTCATCCACCACCACTGCGAAGTTGTAGGTGGGCACGCCGTCGGCGCGCATGATGATGAGGTCGTCGATTTCCTTGTTGCCGATGGTGATCGGGCCCTTGACCAGATCGTCCCAGGTGACCGCACCGTCCACCGGATTCGCAAAGCGGATCACCGGCTGCACGCCCTCGGGGATGGCCGGCAAGGTCTTGCCAGCGGCCGGACGCCAGGTGCCGTCATAGCGGCGCTTCTCGCCTCGTGCCTCCTGGGCAGCCTTCATGGCCTCCAGCTGTTCAGGCGTGGTGTAGCAGCGGTAGGCCTTGCCTTCGGCGATCAGCTGGTCCACGACCGCCTGGTAGCGGTCCAGGCGCTGCATCTGGTAGACGGGGCCTTCGTCATATTCCAGGCCGAGCCAGTGCATGGAGGCGAGGATCTGGTCGACCGAGTCCTGGGTCGAGCGCGCGACATCGGTGTCTTCGATACGCAGCACGAACTCGCCGCCGTGGTGACGAGCGAAAGCCCAGGAAAACAGCGCCGTGCGGGCGGTGCCCAGGTGCAGGAAGCCGGTCGGGGACGGCGCAATGCGGGTGCGCACAGGGGTGGATGCAGAGGTGCTCATCAGTGATTCAAGGTGGAAAGTCCGCGCAGCAGGTCATCGGTGATGTCGTCGACGTGCTCAAGTCCGACCGACAGCCGGATCAGCCCCTGGCCGATGCCGGCCGCCTGGCGCTGGGCTTCGCTCAGCCGGCCATGCGAGGTGGTGGCAGGGTGGGTGATGATGGATTTGGTGTCACCCAGGTTGGTGGCGATGCTCAGCACGCGGGTGCTGTCGATCACGTGGAAGGCGGCGGCGCGGGCGGCCTCGGGCGTATCGCCCTTCAGCTCGAAGGACAGCACTGCCCCGCCCTGCCCCGACTGCTGGCGCATGGCCAGCGCGTGCTGTGGATGCGAGGGCAAAGAGGGGTAGTAGACACGCGCCACTTCAGGGCGGGTCTCCAGCCAGCGCGCCACGGCCAGGGCCTGCTCGCTCTGCGCCTTCATGCGCAGCCCCAGGGTCTCGAGGCCCTTGAGCACCACCCAGGCATTGAAGGGCGACAGCACCATGCCGGCCGTGCGAACCACCGGGCCGAAGACGTCCTTGATCAGCTTGTTCGGGCCACACAGGGCACCGGCCATCACGCGGCCCTGCCCGTCCATGTACTTGGTGGCCGAATGCATGATCACGTCAGCGCCCATCTTCGCGGGCTGCTGGAGCGCGGGCGACGAGTAGGTGTTGTCCACCACCAGCAAGGCGCCCGCTGCATGGGCGATGTCGGCCAGCGCCTGGATGTCGCAGACTTCGGTCAGCGGGTTCGTGGGCGTCTCGGCGAAGAGCAGGCGCGTGGTGGGTCGGATCGCATCCCGCCACTCCTGCAGATCAGTCTGCGAGACGAAACTGGTCTCGACACCAAACTTGCCGAACTCCTTGGCGAAGAGATTGATGGTGGAGCCAAAGACCGAGCGCGAGCAGATGACGTGGTCGCCCGCCTTCAGCAGCCCCATGCACAGCAGCAGGATGGCACTCATGCCACTGGAGGTGCAGATAGCTGCTTCCGTGCCCTCCATGGCCGCCAGCCGGGCTTCCAGGCTGCGCACGGTGGGATTGCTGGTGCGCGAGTACGTGAAGTCTTCCGACTGCGAGAAGCGCTGGGCCGACGTCGCGGCATCCGGCTGCACATAGGCGCTGGTCAGGAACAGGGCTTCGGAATTCTCGCCATGCTGGCTGGGAGCCAGGGCCGTGCGCACGGCCAGGGTCTCGGGGCGCAGCCCCTCAGGCAGCTGGGCGCGCGCCAGGCGGCGCGCTTCCTCGTTCTGGCTCATTGGGCATCGCCCCCGCTCTGAAGGGCGAGGCGCGTGCGGGCAGGACCGTCTTCCTCGTCGCCCTGGCTCTTGCGCTGAGCCTGGATGGTGGCGAAGTCCTCTGCCGAGACGTCGCCGGTGATGTAGGTGCCGTCGAAGCAGGAGGCCTCGAAGCCCTTGAGGCCCGGCCGAAGCGCGGCCACGACGCGCTTCATGGCATCCACGTCCTGGTAGATCAGGGCATCGGCCCCGATGTACTGGCGCACCTCTTCGATGCTGCGGCCATGGGCGATCAGCTCTTCCTTCGTCGGCATGTCAATGCCATAGACATTGGGGAAGCGCACCGGCGGCGCGGCCGAGGCCAGGTAGACCTTGTTGGCGCCGGCCTCGCGGGCCATCTGCACGATCTCCTTGGAGGTGGTGCCGCGCACGATGGAGTCGTCCACCAGCAGCACATTGCGG
Organism: Pelomonas sp. BJYL3; assembly: GCF_027257975.1. Taxonomy (GTDB): domain Bacteria; phylum Pseudomonadota; class Gammaproteobacteria; order Burkholderiales; family Burkholderiaceae_C; genus Roseateles_B; species Roseateles_B flavus. The sequence goes on along the minus strand of NZ_JANZKX010000005.1, from coordinate 167,059 downwards.
CCCTTGAACTCCAGGCCGATGGCATTGAGCTTCTGGCGCACCGACTTCTTTCGCGCGCCCTGCCCCGGCATGATGAAGGTCCGGCCCACGTAGCGGTTCTTCACGAAGCCTTCGCGATAGGGCTTGCCGATCTTGTGGGCCAGCTGCATGGCCGAGGGACGGCTGGACTCGGGAATGGGGATGACCACGTCGATCTCGCTGGGCGGCATGGTCGAGATCAGGCGCTGAGCCAGGGTCTCGCCCATGTTCAGGCGGGCCTGGTAGACGGAGATGCCGTCCATCACGGAGTCCGGGCGCGCCAGGTAGACGAACTCGAACATGCAGGGATTCAGCGAGGGGTTCTCGGCGCACTGCTCGGTGTGGACCTGCCCCTGCGTGTCGATGAAGATGGCCTCGCCGGGGGCCACGTCGCGGTCCAGCTTCACGCCCGTGCCTTCCAGCGCCACGCTCTCGCTGGCCACCATCACGTCACCATTGGCGCCATGGCCGAAGCACAGCGGGCGGATGCCGAAGGGGTCACGGAAAGCCAGCAGGCCGTGGCCCGCGATCAGGGCGATCACCCCATAGGAGCCCTTGATGCGCTTGTGCACGGCACGCACGGCCTTGAACACGGCCTGAGGCGTCAGCGGCAGTTCGCGGGCGACCTGTTCCAGCTCATGGGCCAGCACGTTGAGCAGCACCTCGGAGTCGCTCTCCGTGTTGATGTGGCGGCGGTCGACGGCGAAGAGTTCCTGCTTCAGCGCATGGGCGTTGGTCAGGTTGCCGTTGTGCACCAGCACGATGCCGAAGGGCGCGTTGACGTAGAAGGGCTGGGCCTCTTCCTCGTTGTAGGCATTGCCGGCGGTCGGGTAGCGGACCTGGCCCAGGCCCACATTGCCCGGCAGCGCGCGCATGTTGCGGGTGCGGAAGACGTCGCGCACCATGCCGCGAGCCTTGTGCATGAAGCACTTGTTGCCCTGCATGGTGACGATGCCGGCGGCATCCTGGCCGCGGTGCTGCAGCAGCAGCAGCGCGTCATAGATCAGCTGGTTGACCGGCGTCTGGGATATCACACCAACGATGCCACACATGTTCTCTTCCTCGACTTGTCGGCTTCCTGGGCTGGAAGCACTCGCTACGATACACAGGGCCCGGGCGCTTGTGGCGCTCAGGCCGGGATGAATTTGTTGACCGACTCCGGCAGCAGGGGATGCAGCACCCGCAGCCCCGACTGCAACCATGGCGCCAGCGCGGAGCCCTGCCACGGCTCAGACTGCACCAGCGGCGTCATGCCCACCAGCAGGGCCACGAGCAGGCCGATGAACAGCCCGCGCAAGGCGCCGAAGCCGCCACCGCCCAGGCGGTCCAGCCAGGACAGCGGCGAGGCCTGGATCAGCGCGCGGACCAGCTTGGCCACCAGGCTCCAGACCACCAGGATGGCGATGAAGGCGAGCACCAGCCCGGCCGCATGGCTCAGGGTCGGGCCCAGGCGCCCCTCGGGCAGCAGGCCCTGCACCACAGGCGCCAGCCAGGGTGACAGCAGGTAGGCGACAAGCCAGCCGGCGAGCGCGAGCACCTCATACACGAGGCCCCGCCACAGCCCGACGGCGACGGACAGGCCCAGGACGATCAACAGGGACAGGTCGACCCAGCCCATCGGATCAGAGCGTCAGCACCGTGCCGGACAGGCCGCCGCCACGCAGCTTGGCAGCCGCTCGATCGGCTTCCTCACGGCTGGCAAAGGGGCCCACGCGCACGCGAATGCGCTTGCCGTCCGGCGTTTCGATCGCCTGCGTGTAGGTCTTCAAGCCCAGCTTCTCGACTTTGCCCCGCACGTCCTGCGCCGCCTTGGCCTCGGCAAAGGCGCCCACCTGCACGATGAAGCGGGCTCCAGCCACGGCATCGGGTTTCTTGTCGGCAGGCTTGGGCGGCTCACGCCCTTCCAGCAGGGCCTGGGCGCGGGCGGCATCGGCTTCACGCTCGGACTGAGGGCGGGCATGCGCCTTGTCCTGTGGCTTCTCGGTGGCTTTCTCAGCGGGCTTCTCAGCGGGCTTGGCCGCGGCCTTGTCCTGCGGTTTTTCCGGCGCCTTGTCAGCGGGCTTGCGCGGCTCCGGCCTGGGCTCCACCTTGGGTTCGGGCTTGCTGGCGGCCTCCTTGCGGGCCTCGGGATGCGTGTCCTGCCTGGGCGCCTCGGTGGGTTTCACCGGCTCCGCCACAGGCGCGGGCACTTCGTTCACGATGCCAGTGCCCTGCTCCGCAGGCGCTGCCGCATGGCGTTCAGCGCTGGCGACCGGCGCAGTGGCCACGGGCACGCTCAGGGGCGGCAGGCCGTCCTTCTTGGGGATCTCGATGGGCAGGTCCACCGGCACGGGTCGCGGCTGGGTCTCGAAGACCAGCGGGAAGGCGATCACGCCGGCCGCCACCAGCACCGCTGCGCCGATCAGGCGCCGCCTGGCGCGCAGGCGCAGCTGCTGCACGGCATCCAGCCCCTCGGCCACCGGCTTGGCCGCCGTCTTGTTGTCCTCGGCACGCTTGAAGAATGACAGCAAACCCATGTGTGATGCGGCACCTTGGAGAGCCGGAGATGGACGGCGCCAGGGCCGCGTGAGACAGGCGTTGGGACTCGGTCAGGCCGGTGGCGAGCGGGAGCAGGCTCAGGGCTTGGCAGCCGCTGCACCGGCCGTCAGCCTGGGCACACCGTCCTTCAGCACACCGCCCACGGTGTAGAAGGAACCGAAGACCAGAATTCTATCAGCGGGGTCCGCCTCGGCCGCGGCGGCGGCCAGGGCGGACTGCGGGTCTGCGTGCTGGGCGATGCTGACCTCCTTGGGCGTCTTCAGCCCTCCCTGCGCCTGCAGCGCGGCAAAGCGCTCCGCCAGGGCGGTGGCGGTCGCGGCCCGGGGCAGCGGCAGATCACAAAAATGCCAGCGGTCGACCAGGGGCGCGATGCGCGCGAGGATCTCCGCCAGGTCCTTGTCCGCCATGGCACCGAAAACGGCATGGGTACGCGGGAAGAAGCCCATCTGGTCCAGGTTCTGGGCCAGGGCCGCGATGGCATGGGGGTTGTGGGCCACATCCAGCACCAGGGCCGGCTGACCCGGCACCACCTGGAATCGCCCCGGCAGCTCCACCAGGGCCAGACCGGTGCGGACCGCCTGGGCGCTGATCGGCAACTGCTCATACAAGGCCTCGAACACGGCCAGCACGCCCGAGGCATTCAGCAGCTGGTTGACGCCGCGCAGCGCCGGAAAGGCCAGACCGCTGAACTTGCGCTGGCGCCCTGCCCACTGCCATTGCTGGCGGTCGCCGCCATAGCTGAAGTCCTTGCCCAGCTGGCGCAGATCGGCGCCGACGGCCGCAGCATGCGCCGCCAGGCTGGCCGGCGGCATGGGGTCGCTGACGACCACCGGCTTGCCCGGGCGCATGATGTGGGCCTTCTCCCGCCCCACGGACTCGCGGTCCGGGCCGAGGTACTCCACGTGGTCGAGGTCGATGCTGGTGATCACCGCGCAATCGGCGTCGATGGTGTTGACGGCATCCAGCCGCCCGCCCAGCCCCACCTCCAGGATGACCAGGTCCAGCGGCTCCGCCGCCAGGCGGCTCAGGATGGCCAGCGTCGTGAACTCGAAATAGGTCAGGGCCACCTCGCCGCGCGCCGCTTCGACAACCTCGAAGTGCGGCAGCAGGCTGTCGGCATCGACAGGCGCCCCGCCCACACGGCAGCGCTCCTGGAAATGCACCAGGTGCGGCTTGATGTACAGGCCCACCCGGTAGCCGGCCTGCAGGGCGATGGACTCCAGCATCGCGCAGGTCGAGCCCTTGCCATTGGTGCCCGCCACCATCACCACCGGCGCCTGGAAGCGCAGGCCCAGGCGGTCCCGCAGGGTGTTGACCCGGGCCAGGGTCATGTCGATTTCCTTGGGGTGCAGGCGCTCGCAGTGGGCCAGCCAGTCGTCCAGGCGTTGCTGGGCGGCACTGGCGGGGGCGCTCTGGTGGGCAATCGGGGCGGTGGTCATGGGCGGGAGTGTCCGGAATGCAAAACGGCCAGGCTGGGGGCCTGGCCGCGAGGGGGCGATGGAACCGGATCAGGCGACGGCGTCAGAGCTCTGGCGCTGCAGCATGGCCAGCTGGCGGGCGATGGTCTCGCGGAGCTGACGGCGGTCCACGATCATGTCCACGGCGCCCTTTTCCATCAGGAATTCAGCGCGCTGGAAGCCCGGCGGCAGCTTTTCGCGCACGGTGTTCTCGATCACGCGGGGGCCTGCAAAGCCGATCAGGGCCTTGGGCTCGGCGATGACGATGTCACCCACAAAGGCAAAGGAGGCCGAGACACCGCCCATGGTCGGGTCGGTCAGCACGCTGATGTAGGGGAGCTTGGCCTTGGCCAGGCGGGTCAGCGCGGCATTGGTCTTGGCCATCTGCATCAGGGACAGCAGGCCTTCCTGCATGCGGGCGCCGCCGGTGGCAGTGAAGCAGATGAAGGGCGTCTTCTGCTCGAGGGCCGTCTCGACCCCCCGGGCAAAGCGCTCACCGACCACGGAGCCCATGGAGCCGCCCATGAAGTCGAACTCGAAGCAGGCGGCCACCACGGGCACGCTCATCACGGCGCCGCCGATCACCACGAGGGCGTCGGTCTCGCCGGTGGTCTCGAGGGCTTCCTTGAGGCGGTCCGGGTACTTCTTGCTGTCCTTGAACTTCAGGGCATCGACCGGGATCACTTCCTGGCCGATCTCATAGCGCCCTTCCCCGTCCAGGAAGGCGTTCAGGCGTGCACGGGCACCGATGCGGTGGTGATGGCTGCACTTGGGGCAGACATTGATGTTCTGCTCCAGGTCGGTCTTGTAGAGCACCGTCTCGCAGGACGGGCACTTGATCCACAGCCCTTCAGGCACGGTGCGACGCTCGGCGGCCTCGCTTTGCTGCATCTTGGGCGGCAGAAGTTTCTCAAGCCAACTCATGGGCAGACTCCTTCGTCTCAGGTCTCGTTTTCGGGCGACCCACCGCCTCTTGGGTGATGGGTCGCCGGGGTCAGCAGGGGCGTCAGCCCTCTTCAGCTGCGAGGCAAGGCGTCCAGCGCCTCGCGGATCTCGCGGATGAAGGCCGCCCCGGTGGAAGCCACATTATCGCGTGCTTCGACCTCCAGCAGCTGAACCAGGCGGGAACCGATCACCACGGCATCGGAAACGCGGGCCACGGCCTGGGCGGTGGCCGCATCGCGGATGCCGAATCCCACCCCCACCGGCACCGAAACCCGGGCCCGGATGCGCGGCACCATGCGGGCCACAGCCTCGGTGTCCAGGTGCCCCGCCCCGGTCACGCCCTTCAGCGAGACGTAGTAGACATAGCCACTGGCCACCTTGCCGACGCTGGCCATCCGCTCGTCCGTGGACGTGGGCGCCAGCAGGAAGATGGGGTCCAGCCCGGCGGATTTCATCAGGCCGGCGAAGGCCTCGCATTCCTCGGGCGGGTAGTCGACGATCAGCACGCCGTCCACGCCCGCCGCCTTGGCATCGGCCACGAAAGCGGCCTGGCCATAGCGCTCCACGGGATTGGCGTAGCCCATCAGCACCACGGGCGTCTCGCCATCCTGCTCACGGAAGGCTCGCACATAGGCCAGCACCTGCTTCAGGCCGATGCCATGGGTCAGCGCGCGTTCGGCGGCCTTCTGGATCACGGGACCATCGGCCATGGGATCGGAGAAGGGCACGCCCAGCTCGATGACGTCGGCACCGGCACGCGCCATGGCCAGCATCAGCTCGACCGTGCAGTCCGGGAAGGGATCGCCAGCGGTAACGTAGGGGATGAGGGCCTTGCGACCCTGCTCGGCCAGGCGGGCAAAGGTGGACTGGATGCGGCTCATTGCGCACCTCCCTTCGCGGGCGCGCTGACAACCACGGTGTCGGACCCCTTCACCGACTGGCCACGACACGACGGCCGGCAGTAGAAGTCGGCCTTGGAAAGGTCAGCCACCGTGCCGATGTCCTTGTCACCCCGTCCGGAGAGGTTGACCAGGATGTGCTGGTCCGGGCGCATCGTCGGGGCCAGCTTCATGGCATGGGCCACGGCATGGCTGGACTCCAGCGCCGGGATGATGCCCTCGGTGCGGCACAGGCGGTGGAAGGCATCCAGGGCTTCCTGGTCGGTGATGCCCACATACTCGGCCCGACCGATGTCCTTCAGATAGGCATGCTCAGGCCCCACGCCGGGATAGTCCAGACCGGCGGAGACGGAGTGCGTCTCGATGATCTGGCCGTTCTCGTCCTGCAGCAGATAGGTGCGATTGCCATGCAGCACGCCGGGGCTGCCCAGGCTCAGCGTGGCCGCATGCTTGTGGCCCTCCAGGCCTTCGCCCGCGGCCTCCACGCCGATCAGGCGCACCTGCTCGTGAGGAATGTAGGGGTAGAAGATGCCGATGGCATTGGAGCCTCCGCCCACGCAGGCCACGACGGCATCCGGCTGGCGGCCGATCATCGGCGGCATCTGCTCCAGGCATTCGTCGCCGATGATGCGCTGGAAGTCGCGCACCATCATCGGATAGGGATGCGGGCCGGCCACGGTGCCGATGATGTAGAAGGTCGACTCGACGTTCGTCACCCAGTCGCGCATGGCCTCGTTGAGGGCGTCCTTGAGGGTCTTGGAGCCCGAGTCCACGGGCACCACGGTCGCACCCAGCAGCTTCATGCGGTAGACGTTGGGCGACTGGCGCTTGACGTCCTCGCTGCCCATGTAGACCACGCATTCCATGCCGTAGCGGGCGCAGATGGTGGCCGTGGCCACGCCGTGCTGGCCGGCGCCGGTCTCGGCGATGATGCGCTTCTTGCCCATGCGCCGGGCCAGCAGGGCCTGCCCGATGGTGTTGTTCACCTTGTGGGCGCCGGTGTGGTTGAGGTCCTCGCGCTTGAGGTAGACCTGCGCGCCCCCCAGTTCACGACTGAGGCGATCGGCGTGATAGATGGGGCTGGGGCGCCCCACGAAATGCGCCAGCTCCTTCTTGAACTCGGCGATGAAGTCCGGGTCCTGGCTGTAGCGGGCATAGGCCTCGTTGAGCTCGTCCAGCGCATGGACCAGGGTCTCTGCGACGAAACGGCCGCCATAGACCTGGCCGTTCACGGGTCCGAAATGCCCGCGGGCATCCGGCATGTTGTAGTGCGACATGATGGTTCTCTCTTCAGGGGCCGAGCCACCCATCCCGGGCGGGCTCAGCCGGCATCTTCAAGGCGGGCATCCGCTTCACGGACAGCCTCGCAGAACTGACGCATCAGCAGGGGATTCTTGAGGCCCTTGGCCTCCTCCACCCCGGAGCTGACGTCAACGGCCCAGGGCCGGACGCGAAGAATCCCTTCGATCACATTTCCGGCATGCAACCCACCAGACAAAACGACTGGAGAGGGCACGTTTCGAGGAAGCAGTGACCAATCGAAGACCTTTCCACCACCACCATAGCCCTCGACATGGGCGTCGACGAGCATGGCCTGGGCGCTAGAGAACTGTTGGGCGAAGTCTAGCAAATCAAAGCCGGGGCTCATGCGTGCCGCACGGATATAGGGCCGCGCCATGCGCTCGCACTGCTGCGGCGTCTCGTCGCCATGGAACTGCAGCAGCAGGTTCGGCAGCGCCGCCATGGCCTCGGCCAGCAGTTCATCGCTGGCATTGACGAAGAGGCCCACAGGCGTGACGAAGGGCGGCAGGCGCCGCGCCAGCTCGGCGGCGCGCAGCGGGCTCACATGGCGCGGGCTCTTTTCATAGAAGACGAAGCCGATGGCATCGGCCCCGGCCTGGACGGCGAAGTCCAGGTCCTGCTCGCGGGTCAGGCCGCAGATCTTGATGCGTGTTCGGGTCATCGCTGCTCTCCCAGGCTGGACCGCGGCAAGGGCCTCACGGCAGCCAATCCATGGCCGCCGTACGCTCCGGCAAGCCCAGAGGGGCATCGTAGTACGGGCCGAGGAAGTACAGCCCTGCCGGCGAGAAGGTCGGCGCTGCCGCCTGTCGGCTGCGTGCGGCCACCACCTCGGCCATCCACTCGGGCGGCTTCAGCCCGCTGCCCACCGTGATCAGGCAGCCCATGATGTTGCGCACCATGTGGTGCAGGAAGGCCGAGGCATCGAACTCGAAGCGCCAGTAGGCGCCGCGGCGGTGGATGTCGATGGCGCGCAGCACCTTCACCGGCGACTTGGCCTGGCATTCGGCGGAGCGGAAGGAGGAGAAGTCGTGCTCGCCCAGCAGGTGCTGAACCGCGGAACGCATGGCCTCCCCATCGAGCGGGCGAAACACCCAGCCACAGGCGCCACTCTCGATGGCCGGCCGCACGGCAGACTCCAGCAGCAGGTAGGCATAGCGCCGCCCACGCGCGTGGTTGCGGGCATGGAAGTCCGCCCCCGGGAAGGCGCACCACTGGATGGCGATGTCCGGAGGCAGGTAGCGGTTGGTCCCGCGCACCCAGGAAAAAGGCTCGCGCAAGGCCTCGGTATCGAAATGCACGACCTGGTTGAGCCCGTGCACGCCGGTGTCCGTGCGGCCGGCGCAGATCGTGCGGATGGGCGCATCGGCAAACTGGGACAGCGCTTTCTCCAGGGCATCCTGCACGGTGCGGCCATTGGGCTGGGACTGCCAGCCCAGGTAGCCATCTCCGCGGTAACTGACCCCCAGGGCCACGCGCTGCGTCATCGAATCATCCTCACAGGAAATGCCGGGCCTGCCGCCCTGCCCTCGCCGGTCACAAGCCGCCGCCGCCCCGGCAACGGGGTCAGGTCTTGCGGCCAAGAAAAAAGGCGCCCGAAGCTCGGGCGCCTTGTCATTGTCGCGGACATTGCGCCGCGCTCGTGAGCAGGCCGCTCAGCGGAGCTCGTCCAGCATGGCCTGGGCCTTGGCGCGGAGGTTGCCCTCGGCCTTCATCACCAGTTCCTGCAGGACGTCGCGGGCCCCTTCCACATCACCGATCTGACGGAATTCCTCAGCCAGCTCCAGTTGACGCTGCAGAGGATCGCCTTCGTCGTCGGCCAGGGCGTCGATGGCATCGGCCAGCTGGTCAGCGGCGCTGCGGCCCGAGGTCTCCAGACCGAGCGGGTCCGCGACCGTGGCCGTGGCCGTGGGCGACGGGGCGTCCGTCGCCGGCAGGTCGAGGTCGATCGAGGACAGGTCGAAGTCCAGGCTGTGGGCATCCGGCGGCAGCGGGGCTGCGGCGGTGGCTGCATCAAAGTCGCCGAGCTCGTTGAGGTCGAACTGCAGATCAGCCGCGGCGGCCTGCGCCGATTCCGGCAGCTTGGGCGCGCCCAGGTCCACATCCATGCGCAGGGGCGCCTGGGCTGCGGACACCGGCAGCGCCTGCGTCGCCTCCATCGAGGAGCTGGAGCCCCCGAGATCGAGGTCCAGGTCGAGGTCCAGGCTGCTGGCCGGACCAGGATCGGTCGCAGGCGTGCCCATCATGCCGGCGGTCGCAGGCAGGGTGGTCGCGTTCATGGGCTCGGGGCGCTGCTCGGCGTCGCCAGCAGCCAGGGCGGCAGGCATGCCACCCGGCTGGTACAGGGGATGCTCGGGATCGATCTGACGACCCAGCTCCTGCACCTTGGGCCAGTCCTCGCCCTGGCCTTGCGTCTCGGCGTACAGCTGAGAGGCCAGTTGCTCGTAGGCCTTGGTGTCGCGGCGCTTGGCGTAGACCTCCAGCAGCTTCAGGCGGATGGCCAGGCGCTCCGGGTTCGCGCGCAGGGCTTCCTTCAGGATTTCCTCGGCCTGCAGGTCGCGGCCATAGGCCAGATAGACATCGGCTTCCGCCACCGGATCCACGTCACCGATGGCATCCAGCTGGCTCAGCGAGTAGCTCATCGAGCTCTGGCTGGAATTGCCGGACTCCCGGGTGTCGATGCGCTGGCCACCGCTGGCACCGAAGAAGGAATCGGGCTGCAGGCGGCTTTCGGTGAAGGCGGTCTCGGCCTTGAACTCAGGACGGCGATTGCGCAGACGCATCAGACCCAGGCCACCCAGAGCGACCACCAGCACGCCGGCCAGGATCGGCAGGATGGGGCCGTCGGTCAGCGAGTCGATGAAGCTGGGCTCAGGTGCAGGCGCAGGAGCAGGCTTGCGCGGTGCCGGCTTGGGACGGCTCGCCGCCGGGGCAGCCTCCGAAGCGGCCTGCGAGGCAGCGACAGCCGGGGCAGCAACGGACGCCGCCGGGCTCGGCACGCTGGCAGGCGTGGGCAGCGCTGCCGGCAGGGTCACGGCGGGCGCCGGAGCCGGGGCCGGCGCGGGAGTCGGCGCCGGACTCGGAGCTGGCGCGGGCGCAGCCGTCGGCTTGGTCTGGCTGGACAGCTTCTTGAGCTCTTCCACGTTGCGGGTCAGCTCAGCAACACGCGCCGCGGAGTCCTTCTTCTCCGTGTCCTTGGAGGCCTTGACCTCGGTGCCGGTCGAGGCGCTGGGCTTGCTGAGGGTCAGCTTGTCGGGCGCGGCGGCAGCGGGCTTCTTGTCCGCCGCCTCGGCCTGCACCCGACCCTTGGCGGACTTGTCGCTCTCGTCCTGGTGGATCAGGGGAGCGCCAGAGGCCAGGCGCTGGCGGTAGCTGTTGAAGTCGGCGCTCTGGGCCTGGATCACCTGGCGGGCTTCGGCCGGGCTCAGTTCGCCCAGCTTCTCGCTGCCAGGCACCTTCAGCACGACGCCAGCCCTCAGCCGGTTCATGTTGTTGTCGACGAAGGCGTCCGGGTTCGCGCGGTAGAGGCCCACCAGCATCTGGTCCAGCGAGATGCCATCGACCTGCGTCTTGCCTGCGATGCGCGACAGGGTGTCACCCGGCTTCACCGCGTAGTCGCTGGCGGCCGTGGGGTTCACGGGAGCAGGCGCGGGCGCCGGCTTGGGCTCGGCACGAGGCGCCGGCGGGGTCACGGCCGGGCGCTGCGCAGCGGGACGCTGGGCGGGCTGGCTGGCGACGGCCTTGGAATCCACCGGTGCCGCGGCGATGACCGGCGCCGTGGTGACTTCGCTGGGCGCGGTCGGGCGGGCCAGCGTGGGCGGATCGAACAGCAGCGTGTACTCACGCGTCAGCCGGCCGGTGGACCAGTTCAGTTCCAGGATCAGGTCGACGAAGGGCTCCTGCACGGCGCGATCACTGGTGATGCGCAGGTAGGGGCGACCGTCGGGTCGACGCAGCAGCTGGACCTGGGTGGAAGTCAGCACCGAATTGAATTCGACGCCGCTGGCGCGGTAGACGTCCGGCGTGGCGATGCGGACCTTCAGCGAGCCGGCCTCTTCGGCCGTCATGCTGCTCACATCGATCTCGGCCTTGAGCGTCTCGCCCAGCGAAGACTGGACTTTTGAGCTACCCAGCCCGAGGCCCCAGGCCTGCAAGCTGGCCAGAGACAAGGCGGCCACCGCAACGCGGGTCAAGGCAAAGCGCCCGAAAGCGCGAGAGTACTTGTTCAAGGCGTCCCCCAAAGCAACAAAGCGGGCACCCCAAGGTGTCCGCCTGTTTCGACGATGTTTGTTATGTGGATCACAGCCCTCGAGATGCTGTCGTACACGGCTTCAGCGCTGCAGAAATCACAACAGCGTCAAGCATATACGCCAGACAACTCATGCAAAGGCTGAATTTCACCCTTGACAAGCGTCTGGTTCACTACCCGTTACCAGCTGTCGCATGTGGGCAACGGGTAGCGAAGGCTGGCCGAGGGATTTTACTGACTCAGCAGAATGCGCAGCATGCGGCGCAGCGGTTCCGCAGCACCCCACAGCAGCTGGTCGCCGATGGTGAAGGCGCCCAGGTACTCGGGGCCCATGGCCATCTTGCGCAGGCGGCCCACCGGGATGCCCAGGGTGCCGGTGACGGCCACGGGCGTCAGGTCCTGGATGGTGGCTTCCCGGGTATTGGGGACGACTTTCACCCATTCGTTGTCGGCGGCGATCATGGCCTCGATGTCGGCCAGGGGCACGTCCTTCTTGAGCTTGAAGGTCAGGGCCTGGCTGTGGCAGCGCATGGCGCCCACGCGCACGCAGAAGCCATCCACCGGCACGGCCGGCGAACCGAAGCCCTCGCCCTGACCCAGGATCTTGTTGGTCTCGGCCATGCCCTTCCACTCTTCGCGGGAGGTGCCGTTGCCCAGGTCCTTGTCGATCCAGGGGATCAGCGATCCGCCCAGGGGCACGCCGAAATTGGCCGTCTCGCTGGCGCTCAGGCTGCGCTGCTTGGCGATGATCTTGCGGTCGATCTCGAGGATGGCGCTCTTAGGGTCGGCCAGCAGTTCACGCACCTCGGCGTTCAGGGTGCCGAACTGCGTCAGCAGCTCGCGCATGTGCTGGGCGCCGCCGCCGGAGGCCGCCTGGTAGGTCTGGGTGCTCATCCACTCGACCAGGCCGGCCTTGTAGAGCGCGCCCACGCCCATCAGCATGCAGGAGACGGTGCAGTTGCCGCCCACCCAGTTGCGACCGCCCTTGGCCAGGGCGTCCTTGATCACGGGCAGATTGACCGGATCCAGGATGATGACGGCGTCATCCTTCATGCGCAGGGTGGAGGCGGCGTCGATCCAGTGGCCGTTCCAGCCTGCAGCGCGCAGCTTGGGGAAGACCTCGCTGGTGTAGTCGCCGCCCTGGGCGGTGATGATGATCTCGCAGCGCTTGAGCTGCTCGATATCGAAGGCGTCCTGCAGCGTGGTTTCGTTCTTCGCCTGGGCCGGGGCCTTGCCGCCGGCATTGGAGGTGCTGAAGAACAGCGGTTCGATCAGGTCGAAATCGCGCTCGGCCGTCATGCGGTCCATGAGCACAGAGCCGACCATGCCACGCCAGCCCACCAAACCTACGAGAGTCGTCATCTTGCTTCCTTTGTCATCTCACACCACAAACCCTTCTGGTCCTTCTCCGGCTCGTTCGCCGGGTTTGTGGAGGCGAGACGAACCGGAGCTGGATCAGCCCTTAATGGTTTTGGTCATGGTGACACCTGCCGTGACGGCAGCCACCACGGCATCACCCATCTCGCGGGTGCTCACCTTGCGCGTGCCTTCCGAATGGATGTCGGCGGTGCGCAGGCCCTGCGACAGCACGGACTGCACCGCGGCCTCGATACGGGCGGCGGCTTCCGGCTGATTCAGGGAGAACTTGAGCATCATGGCAGCGGAGAGGATGGTGGCCAGGGGATTCGCGATCCCCTTGCCGGCGATGTCAGGCGCGCTGCCGTGGCTGGGCTCGTACAAGCCCTGGTTGGCCGCATTCAGCGAGGCCGAAGGCAGCATGCCGATGGAACCCGTCAGCATGGCCGCTTCGTCGGACAGGATATCACCGAACATATTGCCAGTTACGACCACATCGAACTTCTTGGGCGCCTTCACAAGCTGCATCGCGGCGTTGTCCACGTACATGTGCTCCAGCTCCACATCGGGGTACTGGGCATGGACCTCGGTGACCACGTCCTTCCAGAACTGGAAGGTCTCCAGCACATTGGCCTTGTCGACGCTGGTGACCTTCCTGTTGCGCTTGCGGGCGGCCTGGAAGGCGACGTGGGCGATGCGCTCGATCTCGGGGCGCGAGTAGCGCATGGTGTCGAAGGCTTCCTCGGCGCCGGGGAAATGACCGTCCACCGCGGTGCGACGGCCGCGGGGCTGACCGAAGTAGATGTCGCCGGTCAGCTCGCGGATGATGAGGATGTCCAGGCCGGCCACGAGTTCGGGCTTGAGGCTGGAGGCGTGCGTCAGCTCGGGATAGCAGATGGCCGGGCGGAAGTTGGCGAAGAGCCCCAGCTCCCTGCGCAGGCCCAGGATGGCCTGCTCGGGGCGCAGGCGGCGCTCCAGGGTGTCGTACTTCCAGTCGCCCACGGCGCCGAAGAGCACGGCGTCCGCCGCCTTGGCCAGGGCCAGGGTGCTCTCGGGCAGCGGGTGGCCGGCGGCCTCGTAGGCCGCGCCGCCCACGGGCGCGGTCTCCATCTCGAAGGGCAGGTCCAGGACCTTCAGCACCTTGACGGCTTCAGCGACGATCTCGGTGCCGATGCCGTCACCCGGCAGGATTGCAATCTTCATGGTGGGTCAGTCTCGAAAATGGGGGTCAGTCGTCCGACAGCCAGTGGCTCAGGCGGTGCTCGCAGGCCTTGAACACCACATAGGCCATCATGGCCAGGAATCCGTTGAGCAGCAGCTCCAGCAGCTGGCGCAAGCCGCCTTCCAGCACGGCGTCCCAGCCGTGGTCCAGCAGGAAGCGCCCGTTGGCAGAGAGCAGGTGAAAGAGGTTGAGCGTGCCGATGCCGAAGGCAAAGAAGCTCAGCACCATCACGATGAAGGCGAGCCCGGGCCTGGCCAGCACCACACGGCGGAACCAGGCTCTCGGGGCCATCACGGCAGCGCCCTCGCCCGCCTCAGATGCGCCGGCCCAGCCAGGGCTTGACCAGCAGGCGCTCGGCCTCGAAGGCCTTGATCTTCTCGGCATGGCGCAGGGTCAGGCCGATGTCGTCGAAGCCGTTGAGCAGGCAGTACTTGCGGAAGGGCTGCACCTCGAAGGGCAGCTCGGTGCCGTCCGCCTTGATCACGACCTGGCGCTCCAGGTCCACCGTCAGCTGGTAGCCGGGGAAGGCGTGGACCTCGTCGAACAGGCGGGCCACCTGGCTCTCCGGCAGCACGATGGGCAGCACGCCGTTCTTGAAGCAGTTGTTGAAGAAGATGTCGGCGAAGCTGGGCGCGATCAGCGCGCGGAAGCCGTACTGCTCCAGGGCCCAGGGCGCGTGCTCGCGGCTGGAGCCGCAGCCGAAGTTGCTGCGGGCGATCAGGATGGAAGCGCCCGCGTAGCGCGGCTGGTTCAGCACGAAGTCCGGATTGGGCTTGCGCGAGGCGGGATCTTGGCCGGGCTCGCCCTTGTCCAGGTAGCGCCATTCGTCAAACAGGTTGGGGCCGAAGCCGGTGCGCTTGATGGACTTCAGGAACTGCTTGGGGATGATGGCGTCGGTGTCGACGTTGTCGCGGTCCATGGGCGCCACGAGGCCCTTGTGGATGGTGAACTTTTCCATGACGGGGTCCTCAGGCGATCTTGCGCACGTCGACGAAATGGCCCTGCATCGCGGCCGCGGCCGCCATGGCCGGGCTCACCAGATGGGTGCGGCCACCCGCGCCCTGGCGGCCTTCGAAGTTGCGGTTGCTGGTGGAAGCGCAGCGCTCGCCCGGCTCCAGGCGGTCGGCATTCATGGCCAGGCACATGGAGCAGCCCGGCTCGCGCCACTCGAAACCCGCGGCGGTGAAGATGCGGTCCAGGCCTTCAGCCTCGGCCTGCGCCTTCACCAGACCCGAGCCCGGCACCACGAGGGCCAGGCGCACATTGCTGGCGATGCGGCCACCGAGGCGCTTCACCACGGCGGCGGCTTCGCGCATGTCCTCGATGCGACTGTTGGTGCAGGAGCCGATGAAGACCTTGTCGATGCGGATGTCGCTGATGGCCTTGTTGGGCTCCAGGGCCATGTAGGTCAGCGCGCGCTCGATGGCGCCGCGCTTGACGGCGTCCTTTTCCTTGTCAGGGTCAGGCACGCGGTCCTCGATGGACAGCACCATCTCGGGCGAGGTGCCCCAGGTGACCTGGGGGCGGATCTGTGCGGCGTCCAGCTCGACCACGGCGTCGAAGTGCGCGCCGGCATCCGAGTGCAGGGTGCGCCAGTACTTCATCGCCTGCTCCCATTCCACGCCCTGCGGCGAGAAGGGACGGCCCTTGACGTAGCTGAGGGTGACCTCGTCCACCGCGACCAGTCCGGCGCGGGCACCGGCCTCGATGGCCATGTTGCAGACCGTCATGCGGCCTTCCATGCTCAGCGCACGGATGGCCGACCCGGCGAACTCGATGGTGTAGCCCGTGCCGCCGGCCGTGCCGATCCTGCCGATGATGGCCAGCACGATGTCCTTGGCGCCGACGCCAGGCAAGACCTGACCCTCGACCTTCACCAGCATGTTCTTCGCCTTCTTGGCGAGCAGCGTCTGCGTGGCCAGCACATGCTCGACCTCGGAGGTGCCGATGCCGTGGGCCAGCGCACCGAAGGCACCGTGGGTGGAGGTGTGGCTGTCGCCGCAGACCACCGTCATGCCGGGCAGCGTGGCGCCCTGCTCCGGGCCGATCACGTGGACGATGCCCTGGCGGCGGTCGCTCATCTTGAACTGGGTGATGCCATGGCGGTCGCAGTTGGCATCCAGAGTGTCGACCTGCAGGCGCGAAATGGGATCGGCGATGCCGGCGCTGCGGTCGGTGGTGGGCACATTGTGGTCGCTCACCGCCAGGTTGGCTGACAGGCGCCAGACCTTGCGGCCCGCCATGTCCAGACCCTCGAAGGCCTGCGGGCTGGTCACCTCATGGACGAGATGGCGGTCGATGTAGAGCACGGCCGTGCCGTCTTCCTCGGTGTGCACGACGTGCTCGTCCCAGAGCTTGTCGTAGAGGGTGCGTGCGCTCATGTGGGTCTCTCAGGCTGTGATGCGGCCAGCGGGTCAGGCCGTGCCGCGCAGGGGTTGGGTGGTGGCCGTGGTCTCGGTCCGGGTCTCGGGCGGGCACAGGGCGTCCACGAATCGCTGGACCACGGTGGGCAGGCGCTCTTGGCGCAGCACGCCCAGCACGTAGTCGCGCCGGGCCCAGTCTTCCTCCAGCCGCAGCTGGCGGACCTTGAAGACCTGGGCAAAACGTTCGGCCGGCGCCTGGGGCAGCACGGCGACACCCAGGCCCGATTCCACGAGCTGGGCGATGGCATCGAAGCCGCGCACCTGCAGGCGCGCGTTGAGCGTGCGGCCGCGGGCCAGGGCCTGCTCGCGCATCAGCTCCTGGGCGGCGGCGCCGGCATGAAGGCCGACGAGGTCGTAGTCCAGGAGCTCGTCAAAGCTGATCGAGGCGCGGTCCGCCAGCGCATGGCCTTCGGGCACCAGCACGGCCAGGCGGCCAGAGCGGTAGTTGAAGGTCTGCATGCGGCTGTCCAGCAGCGGCGCGGTGAACACGCCGACATCGGCGCGCCCTTCCGCCACGGCGGCCTGCACCTCGGCGCTGGTCAGGTCTTCCAGGCTGATGCGGATCTGCGGGTGGGCCTGCGAGAAGGCCACCAAGTCCGGCGGCAGGGCCTCGGCAATGGCGCCGCTGTTGGCCACGATGCGCAGATGGCCCTTGATGCCGCGGGCGAACTCCATCACCTCGCTCTCCAGCGCATGCAGCGAGGCATGCAGGGAGCGGATGTGGCGCACCAGCGCGCGGCAGGCCTCGGTGGGCTCCACGCCACGGGCGCGGCGCTCGAACAGTTGCACACCCAGGCGCGTCTCCAGATCGGAAATCCGCTTGGAGGCCGCGGCCAGTGCGAGGTGCTCGCGCTCCGCGCCGCGGGTGATCGAACGGGTCTGTTCGATCGCCAGCACGAGGTTGAGGGTGGTGAGGTCGAGTCGCATGTGAGTGGCCTTGGCAGTAATTTAGTCTTCGCGGAAGACTTTGTTACTACCCAATCACCCAAACAAGCCTTCGCGCAAAGCGAAGAATACAGCAATCCCGCGCCGGACCCAAGCCGGTGGCGACGAAGGCCGACGCCCCCTCACATCTGGCGAAACTTGCCCTGGAAGCTCTGGCTCACCGCCAGGGTGCGCGGGTGGTCACGCAGGTGGATGCGCATCTGCCCCAGGCCGTGGCGCTCCACCCAGTCGACATGGCTGAGGTTGACCACGCTGCCGCGGTGCACCTGCCAGAACTGCTGCGGATCCAGCTGGGCCAGCAGGTCCTTGAGGCTGGTGCGTATCCAGGCCTCGCCGCCCTGCGCCACGACCTGGGTGTACTTGCTGTCGGACTGGAAATAGAGGACCTCGGCCACCGTCAGCAGGCGCAGGGCCTCGCCCTCCCCCACCTGCAGCCAGCGCAGGGGCTGTGCAGCCGGCGGTCTGGCGAGGCGGTCCAGCACGGCGCCCAGGTCTGGTGGCGCCTGGCGCAGGCGCTCGCGCAGGCGCTGCACGGTCTGGGCCAGGCGCTCCACCTGCAAGGGCTTGAGCAGGTAGTCGACTGCGCCATGCTCGAAGGCCTGCAGCGCATGCTGCTCGTAGGCGGTCACGAAGACGAGATGGGCCCGGCCCGAGAGCAGTCGAGCCAGGGCCAGGCCATCCAGCACAGGCAGGCGGATGTCCAGGAAGACGAGCTCGGGTCGATGCTGTTCGAACAGCGCCAGGCCCTGCTGGCCGTCGGGCGCCTCGTCCAGCACCAGCTCGGGCCACAGCAGGGCCAGCTGCTCGCGCAGGGCGGCACGCGGGAGGGCTTCGTCTTCGATCAGCAGGGCACGGGGCATGGGCAGGCAGGAGAGCACTTGACGGAAAAGGCGGGCGCAGCCCGCTTCAGGGACGGCCCGCAGCGGCATCGGACGCCTGCCAGGGCAGGTGCAGGCTCGCCCGCACCCCGCCGCCCGGCCGGCTCGTGACCGACAGCCGGGCCCGCGGTCCGTGCAGCAGGGCCAGGCGTTCGCGCAGATTGTGCAGGCCCAGGCCCGAGCCGGCGCTGGCGGCCGGGCCGGTGGACAGGCCCACGCCGTCGTCCTCCACTGCCAGGAGCCAGGCCGCGTCTTCGCTGCCTTCCGCCTCGCGCTGCAGCAGCACGCGGATGGTTCCGCCACGGGCGCTGGGCTCGATGCCGTGCTGGAGGGCATTCTCGACCAGCGTTCCCAGCATCAGCGGCGCCAGGGGCTGTGCGCCCAGGTCGTCGGCCACGGCAGGCATGTCGACACGCAGGCGCTCGCCCAGGCGCATCTGCGCCAGTGCCAGGTAGTGCGAGGCCAGCTCCAGCTCATGGGCCAGGGTGGACATGGGCGCCCGCATGGAAGGCAGCGCCAGGCGCAGGTAGCGGTGCAGGCGCCCCAGCATCTCGTCGGCCAGCGCCGGGTTGTGACGGACCAGGTACTGGATGCCGGCCAGGGTGTTGTAGAGAAAGTGCGGCTCCATCTGGGCCTGCAGGGCCTTGAGCTCGGACTGCGTCACCTGGCGGGCAAGGTCCGAAAGCACGGCCTGCTGGGCCTGGCGTGCCCGCTGGCCCTGCTGCTGCCGCCACTGGCGCCAGCGCCCGAGCAGGGGAAGACCGTGCAGGGCCAGGGCGAAGGTCAATGGCGCCGGGAGCTGGTGCCACGGAATCTCCTTCAGGGGCCAGCCATACAGCCGGGTGCCGAGCTGCGTCGCGAGCAGGGCGGCGCCCGCTGCGGGCAGCGGCGCGCCCAGCACTACCGCCACGGCACTCCAGCGCGCGTGACGGGCGGCCCAGGGGCCCACCCGCGTGCGCCCGCAGGCCCATCGGCAGCCCGTCAACCACAGCCCGACGGCGGTGTAGGCCACCCACAGGGACAGGAGGTGCTGCAGCACCCAGGGCGACGCGCCCCAGGCCCGGGCCCCGACCAGGGCGGCGACGTACAGCGCCGTCGGCAGCAGCTGGCCACGGTTCAGAACATACGGAGCCAGCAGCTCGGGCCAGGCCTGCCGGTCTGCGGACGGGGCGAGGCTCACATCAGGTCCAGATTGCCCGGAGGCTGAGGCCTGGCCGAGTACTGCGGCACCTGCTGCAGCCCGGCGTTGAAGGCCTCCAGGCGCAGCGGCAGGCGGTCCACGCTGAGGGGCACGGACTGGCCCACCTCCTCGAAGCGCATGCGGGCGACCCAGACCTTGCCCTCGCCACGGACCAGCGGGCCCATCATCACCACGCCGCCATTGCCTTGCGGCACATCGAGGGTGATGGCGAAAGGCTGCCAGCCGGCGCTGTCTCGCGGCTGGGCGGGATCACCGTTCGTGCCGACGACCAGAGGCAGTTCGCTGCTCTTCAGCACGCGGCGCGGTCCGACGAAGCTGGCGCTGTCGGGGCGCTCGCGAGCCTCCATGTAGACGCCGGCCCAATGCTTGACGCCCTCGGTGCGGTAGAAGCCGCTCAGGCGCACGCGCTTGCCGGCATAGCCCGTGGCCCAGGTCGTGGCCGAGCCATGGGTGAACTCGTCAAGCGCCGCCGTGCTTTGCACCGAGAGGGTCGGGGCGTCCAGGTAGGCGCTCTGCGGGTCCAGGCCGATGCGGTAGGCCGTGGGTCCCGGGCCCGTGCTGGATGAACCCCAGCCCTTGGCGTTCTCGAAACCTGAGCTGGCGGCAGCCATCAGGAGCACCGCAGCAGGCGCGGCAAACAGTACTTTCCAATCCATGCAAGTCTCCCTCGGGGAATCAACAGGCCTCCAGCATGAGCGGGACGGACCTGCCGGGTCGACAGGCATGCGACCAGCCCCCTGGTTCCGCGACGGGCGCCCCGGTCCGCGGACGAAGGCCGGTCTCTCGGGTCAGCCCAGCGCTGCCACCACCTCAGGCGGGGCCTGCACCAGCTCGATCAGCACCCCTTCCCCGCCGATCGGAAACTCCTCGTTGCTCTTGGGATGGATGAAGCAGATGTCGAAGCCCGCAGCGCCCTTGCGGATGCCGCCGGGCGCGAAGCGTACACCGTTGGCGCTCATCCACTCGACGGCCTTGGGCAGGTCATCCACCCAGAGGCCCACGTGGTTGAGCGGCGTGACGTGCACGGCGGGCTTCTTCTCGGGGTCCAGGGGCTGCATGAGGTCGACCTCGACCTTGTGCGCGCCGCTGCCGATGGCGCAGATGTCCTCGTCCACGTTCTCGCGCTCGGAGACGAAGTTGCCGGTCACGGTGAGGCCCAGCACGTCGACCCACAGCTTGCGCAGGGCCTGTTTGTCCGGACCGCCGATGGCGATCTGCTGGATGCCGAGGATTCGATAGGGCTTGTGTGTCACTGAAGTTCTCCAGGGCCGACAACACCGGGGCACCGAGGCCTTGGGGACTCAGCGGCACCCGAGGATCCGGCTCCGCCGGTCCTGCGGGTGCGCCCCCCCCTCGAGGGGGCCGACGCAGCCGGTAGGGGGTGGTTCATTCAAATCGAAGGATCGGCTGGTCAACGGACAGGCTCTCGCCCGTCTTCGCCAGGACTTCGGCGACCTTCACATCGCGCTCGGCCACGAGGATGTTCTCCATCTTCATGGCCTCGATCACCGCCAGGCGCTCGCCGGCCTGCACCAGCTGCCCCGGCTGCACGGCGATGTGCACCAGCAGGCCCGGCATGGGCGAGAGCAGGAACTTACTGGTGTCGGGCGGGGCCTTGTAGGGCATCAGCTTGAGCAGCTCGGCGGCGCGGCGCTGCAGCACGGTCACGTCCATGGCGAAACCGTTGTGGCTGATGCGATAGGCCAGCGGATTCTTGCCCGTGCCGCGCTCGGCCTGGGCCACGAAGGGCTGGCCGTTGACCGAGCCTTCGAGGCGGATGTCGTTGAGGCGCGAGTTGCAGACGATCAGGTAGCGCTGGCCGCCCACGTCCACCGTGGCCTCGCCCTTGTGGCCCGCGTACTCGGCCACATGGACCTCGTGGTGCGTGTGCTTGCCCGCGCCTTCGCTGACCACGGCCACGCAATCGCTGTCGATGCGCACCTCATGGCCGCGCAGCTGGCCGCTGATGCCGGCGGCGCGCTCGCGGGTCTTGCGGCGGATGAAGGCCGCCAGCGCCACCAGGAAGCGCGGATCCGCATGCGGCACGTCCTCGGCGCGGAAGCCGCTGCCGTAGTGCTGGGCAATGAAGCCAGTGTTGAAGTTGCCGCTGACGAAGTCCGGGTGGGCCAGCAGGGCCGCCTGGAAGGGGATGTTGCTGGAGATGCCACGAATCACGAAGCCGTTGAGTGCCTCGCGCATCTTGGCGATGGCCTCGTTGCGGTCCTTCCCGTGCACGATGAGCTTGGCGATCATCGAGTCGTAGAACATCGGGATCTCGCCGCCCTCGTACACGCCCGTGTCCACGCGCACGCCGCCGAAGGACGCCAGGGCATAGGCCTCGCCCTGCAGCGTCGGCGTGCCCTGCTCCAGGTTGGCGGCTGGCGGTTGGTACTTCACCAGACGGCCGGTGGACGGCAGGAAGTTGCGGAACGGATCCTCGGCGTTGATGCGGCACTCGATGGCCCAGCCCTCCTTGCGGATGTCGGCCTGGCCGAAGGTGAGCTTCTCGCCAGCGGCCACGCGGATCATCTGCTCGACCAGATCCAGGCCGGTGATGCACTCCGTGACCGGGTGCTCCACCTGCAGGCGGGTGTTCATCTCCAGGAAATAGAAGTCCTGGTTCTTGCCGACCACGAACTCCACCGTGCCGGCGCTCTGGTACTTCACCACCTTGGCCAGGGCCACGGCCTGCTCGCCCATGGCCTTGCGGGTGGCGTCGCTGATGAAGGGCGACGGCGCCTCCTCGATCACCTTCTGGTGACGGCGCTGGATCGAGCACTCGCGCTCATGCAGGTAGACCACGTTGCCGTGGGCATCGCCGAGCACCTGGATCTCGATGTGGCGCGGCTGCTCGACGAACTTCTCCATGAAGACGCGGTCATCGCCGAAGCTGTTGCGCGCCTCATTGCGGCAGGAGCTGAAGCCTTCGAAGCATTCCTTGTCGTTGAAGGCCACGCGCAGGCCCTTGCCACCGCCGCCGGCGCTGGCCTTGATCATGACCGGGTAGCCGATCTTCTTCGCGATCTCGACGGCCTCTTCCGGCGACAGGATGGGCTCGTTATGGCCCGGAATCGTGCTGACCTTCGCTTCATTGGCCAGCTTCTTGGACGCGATCTTGTCGCCCATGGCCGCGATGGAATAGTGCTTGGGGCCGATGAAGACGATGCCCTCCTCCTCGCAGCGCCGGGCGAAGTCCTCGTTCTCGGACAGGAAGCCGTAGCCCGGGTGCAGGGCCTCGGCGCCCGTGGCCTTGCAGGCGGCGATGATCTTGTCGGCCACCAGATAGGACTCGCGGCTCGGGGCCGGGCCCAGCAGCACGGACTCGTCGGCCAGCTCGACGTGGCGGGCGTCCTTGTCGGCCTCGGAGTAGACGGCGACGGTCTTGATGCCCATCTTGCGAGCCGTCTTGATCACCCGGCAGGCGATCTCTCCGCGATTGGCAATCAGGATCTTCTTAAACATAGTGCCTCCAAGCTGGCAGCACGCCAGCCTTCGATTCGAATTTCAGACAGTGGTTCATGGCTGCGACTTCGCGGTGCGCGCCTGCAGGCAGCGCGCGACCCAGCGCTCCTGGCGCTCGCGCAGCCAGGCGCTCATGTCGCCCTTGCGGGGGCCCGTGCCTTCGTAGCCGAAGCGCAGCATGGCCTCGGCCCGGCCGGCCTCCAGGCCGTCGACGCCCTGCGCCAGCGCCTCGCGCAGGTCACGACGCGCTTCCTTGAGCGGCAGGCCGTCGGCGCGGTACAGCAGGATCACCGGCAGGGTGTCGAGGTCCGCACCGCAGGCCGCGCGCTGTCCGGGGCTGCTGTCCGGCACCAGGCGGGCCGTGCAGCGCTCGAAGCCCTGCTCGGCCCAGTGCCGCAGACGCGCGTCGTCGATCTCGCCCGGCTGCGCCAGCTGCTCGCGCCACCAGGCCTGGTCCTCGGCGGCGAGCTCGCTGCCTTGCTCCAGCAGCAGGAGCATGGCCATGCCCTGCTCGGTGTGGCGTGCGTCCAGGTAGTCCAGGCTCAGGGCCGGCAAGGCACGCAACGCCACGCAGGGCGCCACGGCCTCGGCCGTCAGCGGTCGAGGAGCGCCGTGAGCCGAGCCCAGGACAGCCAGCAACAGCGACAGCAGGATGGACTTGGGCATGATGGACGGAAGTCGTGCTCGCGCCGGACGGGTCAAAGCGGAATGTTCCCGTGCTTGCGCCACGGGTTCTCGAGCTTCTTGTCCTTGAGCATCACCAGCGAGCGGCAGATGCGCTTGCGCGTCTCGTGCGGCTGGATGACGTCGTCGATGAAGCCGCGGGCGCCGGCCACGAAGGGGTTGGCGAAGCGGGCCTTGTACTCGGCCTCCTTGGCCGCGAGCTTGGCCGGATCGCCCTTGTCCTCGCGGAAGATGATCTCCACCGCGCCCTTGGCGCCCATCACCGCGATCTCGGCATTGGGCCAGGCGAAGTTGACGTCGCCGCGCAGGTGCTTGGAGGCCATCACGTCATAGGCGCCGCCATAGGCCTTGCGGGTGATCACGGTGACCTTGGGCACCGTGCACTCGGCATAGGCGTAGAGCAGCTTGGCGCCGTGCTTGATGATGCCGCCGTACTCCTGCGAGGTGCCGGGCATGAAACCGGGCACGTCGACGAAGGTGATCACGGGGATGTTGAAGGCATCGCAGAAGCGCACGAAGCGCGCGGCCTTGATGGAGCTCTTGATGTCCAGGCAGCCCGCCAGCACCAGCGGCTGGTTGGCCACGATGCCCACGGTCTGGCCGTCCATGCGGGCGAAGCCGGTGAGGATGTTCTTGGCGTAGTCGGGCTGCAGCTCGAAGAAATCCCCGTCGTCGACGACCTTCAGGATCAGCTCCTTCATGTCGTAGGGCTTGTTGGGGTTGTCGGGCACCAGGGTGTCCAGCGACATGTCCATGCGGTTGCCGGGATCGCCGCTGGGGCGGCTCGGCGCCTTCTCGCGGTTGTTCAGCGGCAGGTAGTTGAAGAAGCGCCGCAGCATCATGATGGCCTCGACGTCGTTCTCGAAGGCCAGGTCCGCCACGCCGCTCTTGCTGCTGTGCGTGCTTGCGCCGCCCAGCTCCTCGGCCGTGACCTCCTCGTGCGTCACGGTCTTCACCACCTCGGGGCCGGTGACGAACATGTAGGAGCTGTCCTTCACCATGAAGATGAAGTCGGTCATGGCCGGCGAGTACACCGCGCCGCCCGCGCAGGGGCCCATGATCAGGCTGATCTGAGGGATCACGCCCGAAGCCAGCACGTTCTTCTGGAACACGTCGGCATAGCCGCCCAGGGAGGCCACGCCTTCCTGGATGCGCGCGCCGCCCGAGTCATTGAGGCCGATCACCGGGGCACCGACCTTCATGGCCTGGTCCATGATCTTGCAGATCTTCTCGGCATGCGATTCCGAGAGCGCGCCACCGAAGACGGTGAAGTCCTGGCTGAAGCAGAAGGCCAGGCGGCCGTTGATCATGCCGTAGCCCGTCACCACGCCGTCGCCGGGGATCTTGTTGTCGGCCATGCCGAAGTCGACGCAGCGGTGCTCGACGAACATGTCCCATTCCTCGAAGGTGCCTTCGTCGAAGAGCAGCTCGATGCGCTCGCGCGCCGTCAGCTTGCCCTTGGCGTGCTGGGCGGCGATGCGCTTCTCGCCACCGCCCAGCCGCGCCTTGGCGCGCTTCTCTTCAAGCATTTGTTGGATGTCGTGCATAACGGTCCTTTCACGGGGCAGTGCCGGGCGTCGCCGCGGGGGCAAGACCTGGCACCTGGGAACTGGAGGAGTCGGATGTCGGGGAAACCGGCCCGGCCGCGGCCGCCTGGCCATGGAAAGCGGTGAGAAGCGCGCGTGCGGCGGTCGAGGGCGCCAGCTGGCCGGCGAGCACGCGGGCCGTGGTGTCGGGCAGTTGGGCGCGTACCGAAGCGTCTGCCATGAAGGCCGCCTTGAGCCCGCTCTGGATGCGTTCCCACATCCAGGCCAGGGCCTGCTGCTGGCGCTTCTCGGCCCAACGGCCGCCGGCGGTCTGCAGCTGCCGGAACTGCTCGACAGCAGCCCAGAACTCGCTGAGGCCCTGGAACTTGAGCGCACTGAGCTGCAGGGCCTTGGGGTGCCACAGCGTCTCGTCATGCGCCGCGTGCTCGGGCCGGCCGTGCATCCCGAGCAGGCGCAACGAGGACATGATCTGGGCCTGCGCCCGCGTCGCCGCGGCGGGGTCCACATCGGCCTTGTTGATCACCACCAGGTCCGCCAGCTCCATCACGCCCTTCTTGATGGCCTGGAGCTCGTCGCCGGCATTGGGCAGCTGCAGCAGCACGTACATGTCCGTCATGCCGGCCACGGCGGTCTCGCTCTGGCCCACGCCCACGGTCTCGACGATGACCACGTCGAAGCCCGCGGCCTCGCAGACCAGCATGGCCTCGCGCGTCTTCTCGGCCACGCCGCCCAGAGTGCCGCTGCTGGGGCTGGGGCGGATGTAGGCGCGCTCGTCCATGGACAGGCGCTCCATGCGGGTCTTGTCCCCCAGGATGGAGCCACCCGACACCGTGCTCGACGGGTCCACGGCCAGCACGGCCACACGATGGCCGCGCTCGATCAGGAACAGGCCCAGGGCCTCGATGAAGGTGCTCTTGCCCACGCCTGGCACGCCCGAGATTCCAAGGCGCAGCGACCGGCCCGTGTGCGGCAGCAGCTCGCCCAGCAGGGTGTCGGCCTGGGCGCGGTGGTCGGCCCGGGTGGACTCCAGCAGCGTGATGGACTTGGCCATGGCGCGGCGCTGGGCCGGGCCGGGCCCGGCCAGGATGGCGTGCGCGAGGCTCATGCGCGGTCTCCTTCAGGAGACCAGCGGTACTCGGTGTCCAGCTCGGTGGAGCTCACCGCACGCAAGCCGTGACGCTGGTAGAAGCGGTTGGCGTCGCTGATCCTGAGCGCGGCCAGCGAGAGATCCAGCCCCTCCTCGCGCGCCCTCGACTTCGCTTGCGCCAGCGCCCAGGTGCCCACGCCCTGGTTCTGGTGGCGGGGATGGATGTAGAGGTGCTCCAGGCGCAGGAAACCGTCCTGCACCTTCAGGGTCAGCAGTCCGGCGCGCACCGGCCCTGCCGCCGTGAGGCGCTCGATGTGCCAGGTGCTGGCAGGGTCGAACTGGCCCAGGAATCGCTGTCGGGCCCGCTCCGGGTCGAAGATGCCGGCGCGCTCCAGGCTGTCCTGCATGGCGGCGATGCGCAGGGCCAGCAGCTCCTCGAAGTCCTCGGCCACGACCGGGACCAGGCGCAGCGCCATCAGGCCACCGCCCCGGCGCTGCTCACCGCCTTGCGGATCTGCTCCAGCACGTCCTTGGCGCTGGCCGGAATGGGCGTGCCGGGGCCGTAGATGCCCTTGACGCCGGCTTCGTAGAGGTAGTCGTAGTCCTGCTGCGGGATCACACCCCCGACGAAGACGATGATGTCGTCCGCGCCCTGCTTGCGCAGTTCCGCGATGATGGCCGGCACCAGGGTCTTGTGGCCCGCGGCGAGGGTCGAGACGCCCACGGCGTGTACATCGTTCTCGATGGCCTGGCGGGCGCATTCCTCGGGGGTCTGGAACAGCGGGCCCATGTCCACGTCGAAGCCCAGGTCGGCATAGGCCGTGGCCACGACCTTGGCGCCGCGGTCATGGCCGTCCTGGCCCAGCTTGGCGATCATCACGCGCGGCCGGCGGCCCTGTTCCTCGGCAAAGGCCTGGATCTCGGCCTGCAGCTTGGCCCAGCCCTCGGCGGAATCGTAGGCAGCGGCATACACCCCGGTCACCTTCTGCGTGTCGGCACGGTGGCGACCATACACCGACTCCAGCGCATCCGACACCTCGCCCACCGTGGCGCGCAGGCGGATGGCCTTGATCGAGAGGTCCAGCAGATTGCCCTGGCCGGACTTCGCGGCCTCGGTCAGCGCGGCCAGCGCGGCCTGCACGGCGGCGCTGTCGCGGCTGGCCTTGATGGACTGCAGGCGGGCGATCTGGGCGTCGCGCACCTTGAGGTTGTCCACCTCCAGGATCTCGACCGGGTCTTCCTTGGCCAGGCGGTACTTGTTGACGCCCACGATGACGTCTTTGCCGGAGTCGATGCGCGCCTGCTTCTCGGCCGCGCTGGCCTCGATCTTGAGCTTGGCCCAGCCGGAGTCCACGGCCTTGGTCATGCCGCCCATGGCCTCGACTTCCTCGATGATGGACCAGGCCTTGTCGGCCATGTCCTGCGTGAGCGACTCCATCAGGTAGCTGCCGGCCCAGGGGTCGACGACGTTGGTGATGTGGGTCTCTTCCTGGATGATCAGCTGCGTGTTGCGGGCGATGCGGGCGCTGAACTCGGTGGGCAGGGCGATGGCCTCGTCCAGGGAGTTGGTGTGCAGGCTCTGCGTGCCGCCGAAGACCGCGGCCATGGCCTCGATGGTGGTGCGCACCACGTTGTTGTAGGGGTCCTGCTCGGTGAGGGACCAGCCCGACGTCTGCGAGTGCGTGCGCAGCATCAGGCTCTTGGGGTTCTTGGCATTGAAGCCCTTCATGATCCGGCACCACAGCAGGCGCGCGGCCCGCATCTTGGCGATCTCCAGATAGAAGTTCATGCCCACGGCCCAGAAGAAGGACAGCCGGCCGGCGAAGTCGTCCACGTCGAGGCCCTTGGCCAGGGCGGTCTTCACGTACTCCTTGCCGTCGGCCAGGGTGAAGGCCAGCTCCAGCGCCTGGTTGGCGCCCGCTTCCTGCATGTGGTAGCCCGAGATCGAGATCGAGTTGAACTTGGGCATGTTCTGGCTCGTGTACTCGATGATGTCGCCGATGATCTTCATCGACGGCTCGGGCGGGTAGATGTAGGTGTTGCGGACCATGAACTCCTTGAGGATGTCGTTCTGGATGGTGCCGCTCAACTTGTCCTGCGAGACGCCCTGCTCCTCCGCCGCGACCACGTAGCCCGCCAGCACGGGCAGCACGGCGCCGTTCATGGTCATGGAGACGGAGACCTTGTCCAGCGGAATGCCGTCGAACAGGATCTTCATGTCTTCCACGGAGTCGATGGCCACGCCGGCCTTGCCCACGTCGCCCGTCACGCGGGGGTGGTCGCTGTCATAGCCGCGGTGGGTGGCCAGGTCGAAGGCCACGGAAACGCCCTGCCCGCCCGCGGCCAGCGCCTTGCGGTAAAAGGCATTGGACTCTTCGGCAGTGGAGAAGCCGGCGTACTGGCGGATGGTCCAGGGGCGCACCGCATACATGGTGGCCTGCGGGCCGCGCAGGAAGGGCTCGAAGCCCGGCAGGGTGTCGGCGTGCGGCAGATTCGCGGTGTCCGCCGCGGTGTAGAGCGGCTTGACGGTGAGGCCTTCTGGCGTCACCCAGTTCAGGGCCGAGACATCGCCCCCGGGGGCCGACTTGGCGGCGGCCTTGTGCCACTGCTCCAGCGTGGCGGTGGCGAATTCTTGCTTGTCGTTGGACGAATCAGACATTGACAACTCCTGAAGGCCACGCATCATAGCGCCTTCGTTATTCATAATTATGAATGCAAATTTGACTACACTCTGACAGCATCGGCCTTGCGCAGCAGCTTGCGTGCTGCGGGCCCATCCGACGTCCAACACTGCAGCCCACCATGCCGGCCACCTCCCCGTTTGCCCAGCGTCCGCTCTATGAGGAAGTGGCCGAGCAGCTGCGCCAGCGCATCTTCGGCCGCCTGCTGGAGCCCGGCAGCTGGATCGACGAGCTCAAGCTCTGCGGCGAGCTGGGCATCAGCCGCACGCCCATGCGCGAGGCGCTGAAGGTGCTGGCCGTCGAGGGCCTGGTCACCATGCGACCCCGCCGTGGCGCCTACGTGACCGAGATGTCCGAGCGCGACGTGCGCGAGGCCTACCAGCTGCTGGCCCTGCTGGAGAGCGACGCCGCCGCGCGCGTGGCCGAGCGGGCCACGGGCGAAGAGCTGGCGGAGCTGCAGACCCTGCACGCGCAGCTGGAGGCCGCCATTGGTGAGCGCGAGCGCTTCTTCGCCCTCAACGAGGCCTTCCACCTGCGCCTGCTGGAGCTGGAGGGCAACCGCTGGCGGCAGCAGATCGTCACCGACCTGCGCCGCGTGATGAAGCTCAACCGCCACCACTCGCTCTTCAAGCAGGGCCGTCTGGCCGAATCCCTGCAGGAGCACCGGGACCTGATGCAGGCCCTCATCGAACGCCGGCCGGAGCAGGTGGCTCAGCGCATGAGGCTGCATTTCGAGAATGGGCTGAATGCGGCGGCGCCGCAGGCGGCCTGACTCATACGCCCAACCCAAGCTCCCTTTCAAGCATTTCGCGTAGCAAGCTCTCCGCACAACTTCACTGCGCACGAGCCGGGATGCGGGGGCATGGGATTGCGCAGGTAAAAGGGGGAGGACCGCAACGCGGTCCGGAGGACACGGAGCAATCCCGTGCCCCCGCATCCCGGCGATGCTCCACCCGACGCATGAAGCCCAGCACCATCCCAAACGCCGGAATTACCCCCTCCCCCGCCCCATCCAGGATGGATCAGCCCCGGCCACCCCAGGCAGACTCCCGGTATGCAGCCCCGCCCGCAGGCGCCGCTGCCACGTCGTCCACGGACAGGAGCCCCTCCCATGCTCAGCAACGAAGAACTGGCCCAGGCCGCCAAGGAATGGTGGTACTACACCGTCGAGCTCTCCCCCGGCCTCGTCGCCCAGGGCACCTATCCGCCCGACTTCCCCTACATGCCCCGCATGCTGATGCGCCAGGCCCATCTCCAGGGCCAGGACTGCCTGGACCTCGGCAGCATGGAAGGCGTGATCCCCGTGCTGATGAACCGCAAGGGCGCCCGCCGCGTGCTCGCCACCGACGCCGTGCCCCATTGCGCCCAGAAGATGGACTGGCTCAAGAAGGTCTACAAGGCCGACTGGGACTTCCGAGAGGTCGGCCTGATGTACGACCTGCACCAGAAGCTGGCCGACGAAGGCACCTTCGACTACGTCAACCTCTCCGGCGTGCTCTACCACGTGTTCTCGCCCATGCACACGCTGGCCTGCGCCCGGCCGCTGGTGAAGAAGAACGGGCTCTTCATGCTCTCGACCAACGTCGTCAACGAGCAGTCCGACGTGATGCACTTCAACACCGCCGGCAAGCTGCAGACCGAGCCCAACACCTTCTGGTACCCCTCGATCCCGCTGCTGGAGTACATGCTGCGCTACTTCAACTTCGCGCCCATCGACTGCCTCTACAGCCGCCACCCCTCCGATGCCGCCCTCTATGTGCCGGGCAAGGAGTGCGGCTTCATCTCCATCGTCTGCCGCGCCGTGGACCGCGGCACCGCCCTGCCCGCCGATGACAGCTGGGCCCGCCGCTCCATGCTGGGATCCTGGGAGTACACCGGCCTGTCGCCCCAGAAGCACGGCGCCGAGCAGCCCGTGTCCACCATCGGCTACGACGTGCCCGAGGCCCTGCAGGCCCAGGTCGCGCAGAAGGGCTCGATCGACCTCTACCTGGCCGTCAACGAGCACGGCCGCCGCGTCGTGCGCGCCACCCGGGCGCAGGACACCTACCTGCTGCGCCTCAACGACGAGTCTTGACGCGCATCAAGCCATGACAAAGGGCGCACGAAGCGCCCTTTTCCTTTTCATGCGGACCCGACGACCGCTCAGTCCTGCGGCACCGGCCCCAGCACCCTCGCCGGGTTGCCGCCCACCAGGGTCATGGGCGGCGCCTCGAAGCCCGGCGTCACCACGGCGCCGGCGGCGATGATGCAGCCGTCGCCGATCTTCACGCCCTTGAGGATCGTCACCCGCGCGCCGATGAAGACCTGATTGCCGATCTCCACCCCACGCGGCGTCGGGTCCGGCGAGCGGCGGTGCGCCAGGCGCAGGTCGTGCAGATGGCTGTCAAAGACCTGCAGCTCCTGGCCCACGAGGCAGTCCGCCCCGAAGCGGATGAAGGCGCCCTCCGAGATCAGCACGCAGCGGTTGTTGAAGACCGTGCCCGGGCCGATGTCGATCAGCGACTCCGGCGTGCGGGACTCGAAGTAGCTGCAGGACAGGCTGCCCGGCGAGCGCGGCACGCCGAAGACGGCCCGATTGCTGAGCCTGAAGGCCCCGGCACCCTTGAATACCGTGGGCGTCAGGACGTTGACCGTGCGCGGGCCCTCACCCACCAGCTCCACCCGCTGCTTGTCGGACGTGTGGAAGAAGAAGTGCACAAGGAGGGCCCGCACGGCGCCCTCCAGTTCCAGCGCCGGCAGGCGGCTGATCAGGCCGCGCCAGCGCTCCAGGCGTTGCATCAGATTCATCTCAGAAGCCGTGTTGGGTCAGGAAGGCCTGCCAGGCGTTCACGAAGTCCTCGCCCGCCTGCGCATCCTGCTGCGCCATGCGCATCAGCAGGGCGGCGAACGGCAGCATGTCCTCCTGGCCGCCATAGCGTGCCATCAGGGCCTGCGCGATGCCTTCGTAGCAGAGCCTGGCCTGCGCCTCATTCATGCGCCCCAGGCGCTGCAGACCGACGCCCAGTGCCGCATAGCCCAGGTGGGCCGCCTTCATGTGCTTGCCGTTGACCTGGGCCGAGTGGCCCTCGCCGCCGGCGCGAAAGTAGCCCAGGCGGTCCTGGATGTAGGCGATGGGTTGGCGCAGGCTGGCCGCAATGAAGAAGCCCAGGTCCCACAGGCCGGCGTAAGAGACGCCGCCAAACTGGGTGTCCGCCAGCAAGCCGGCATGCTCGGCCCGGATGACGCAGTTCGAAAATTCTCCCAGCCAATTCTGGCAATAAGGCACGGTACTGGAGATCAGGGCCATGGGGCCGACCGACATCATGCGGGCCTGAGCATGGAAGATTCCATCCGGGATGGGCATGCCCTCGATGGGTTGCCCCTTTTCGTTTGCCGTCCAGCGCGCGCTGACGCTGCAGGAGATCGCGTCTCCCGCAGCATGGACCATGCGGTGCTGGGCATAGAAGTCGGGGTAGATGACGTCGTCGTCCAGGTGGATATGGAAGAGTTCGGACTGGCCTCCCCAGAGCTTCACCAGGTGCTTGAAGTTCTCATAGGCACCCGCGCGCGGCCCCGGATGGATCTCCAGGGGCAGCCGGGACGCGAACCTGGCCAGCGGCCCTTCCCTCAGCAAGGCGCCGAAGCTGCCGTCCGGGCTGTCATCCGACACGATCACCCGCTCGGCGGGGCGCGTCTGGGTCAGCAGGCCCGTCAGCAGCTCCGCGAGGTATTTGGTCTTGTAGGCCGGGATGAGTGTGGTGATCTGCATAGAGGCATCAATGGATCGGTCCGGGCGCATGCCGGGCCCCATCGTCGACGTCATTGGAGCCGGATGCAGCCACGCCCATGGCGGGAACAGGCAAGTATTGCAACAGCTTTTGCCGGCTTTGCCAGCGTCCGCCCGCCCCTAGCATCGCCGGGCGAGCTATTCCCAGGCTGCGTCCGGGCCCCTGCCGGACGGCCAAGGCTGAAATTCGTGAAAAACCTCCGCCCTTTCGCCCCTCCAGCCTCGTCCCCGGTGTCGGGGGCGCGCCTGCGCTCAAGTTTGCGCTGGGCGGGTCGAAATCCGACTGAAGCGGGAAAAGTCCCGCGCAACGCATTGATTGACATTGATGGTCAGGAAGTGGTGTACAGGCCCCAGCCGGGGCGCCTGGAGCCGCACTTCCCCAGCTCCCGAGCTTTCAGGCCGGGCGTCCAGCAATAACCAAGTGAGCACACCATGGCGTCATTGATTCTCACCCTGTCGACCGACCAGATCGCTGCCCTGTCGACCCAAACGCTGGCCAAGCTCACGACGGAAGACTGGGCCGCCTTCAGCAGCGACCAGATCATCGCGCTGACCACCCAGCAGGTGGCCTCGCTCGGAACTTTCGCCATCAACTCCCTGGCCAGCGACCAGATCGCGCGCTTCGAGACGCAGGACCTGCGGGCCCTCAACACCGCCGCCCTGCGCGCGATGTCGGACGCCAAGCTGGGTGCGCTGGGGTCCGACCAGATCGGCGCGCTGACCACCACGCAGGTCGCCGCCCTGACCACCAGCCAGATCAAGGGCCTGGGCAGCGACGACCTCCAGGCGCTGACCACGGACCAGTACAAGGCCCTGACCTCGACGCAGGTCGGCGTCCTTACCTCCGACCAGATCCCGCTGATCCAGACGGAAGACCTGCGCCAGATTTCGACGGCCGCCCTGAAGGCCCTGAGCTCCGACCAGATCGCGGCCCTGGGCTCCGACCAGATCGGCGCACTGACCACCAGCCAGGTCGCCAACCTGACCACCTCGCAGATCCGGGGCATGGGCAGCGAGGACCTGAACGCCCTGGGCACCGACCAGTTCAAGGTGCTGACCTCGGCGCAGGTCGCCGCCATCGGCACCGACCAGATCAAGACGCTGCAGACCGAAGACCTGGCCTCGATCAAC
The DNA here is from genome assembly GCF_027257975.1 of Pelomonas sp. BJYL3. Lineage (GTDB taxonomy): Bacteria > Pseudomonadota > Gammaproteobacteria > Burkholderiales > Burkholderiaceae_C > Roseateles_B > Roseateles_B flavus. Next base: position 133,271 of record NZ_JANZKX010000005.1, on the reverse strand, counting down.
ACCGCCGCCCTGCGCGGCATGAGCTCGGCCCAGATCGGCGCACTGACCAGCGACGAGGTGGTCGCGCTGACCACGGCCCAGGCGGCCGCCTTGACCAGCAGCCAGGTCACCGGCTTCAGCAGTGACCAGCTGGCCAAGCTGGAATCGGACGATCTGAGGGCGCTGAGCACCAGCGCCCTGCGCAATTTCAGCAGCGACCAGATCCGCAGCCTCAGCTCCGACCAGGTGTCCCAGCTGACCACGGCCCAGGCCGCCGCCCTGACCAGCAGCCAGCTGGGCGCCCTCAACACCGAAGACGTCGTCGCCCTGACGACGGCCCAGGCCGCCGCCCTGACCAGCAGCCAGATCAAGGGCCTGAGCTCCGACCAGATGGCCGTGCTGGAGACCGATGACCTGCGCGCCATCAGCACCGCCGCCATCAAGGCCCTGGGCACCGAGCAGATCGCGGCCCTGGGCTCTGACCAGATCGGCGCGCTGACCACGGCCCAGGTCGCTTCGCTCACCACCGCCCAGATCAAGGGCATGGGCACGGACGACCTGAACGCCCTGGGCACCGACCAGTTCAAGGTCCTGACCAGCGCCCAGGTCGGCGCCATGACCTCGGAACAGATCAAGGCCCTGCAGACCGAGGATCTGGCCTCCATCAACACCGCCGCCCTGCGCGGCATGAACTCGGCCCAGCTGGCGGCCCTGACCACGGACGAGATCGTGGCCCTGAGCACCGCCCAGGCCGCGGCCCTGACCAGCACGCAGGTGGCCGGCCTCAGCAGCGACCAGCTGGTGAAGCTGGAGACCGACGACCTGCGCGCCCTCAGCACCGCCACCATCAAGGCCCTGAGCTCCGACCAGCTCGCCGCGCTGAGCTCCGATCAGCTGGCAACCCTGACCACCGCCCAGGTCACGGCCCTGACCACTTCGCAGCTGCGCGCCCTGTCCAGCGACGACCTCAACGCCCTGGGCACCGACCAGTTCAAGGTGCTGACCAGCACCCAGGTCGGCGCCCTCACCTCGGACCAGATCAAGGCCCTGCAGACCGAGGACTTCGCCTCCATCAACACCGCCGCCCTGCGCGGCATGAGCTCGGCCCAGATCGGTGCCCTGGGCACGAACGAGATCGTGGCCCTGACCACGGCCCAGGCCGCGGCGCTGACCAGCAGCCAGGTCGCCGGTCTGACCAGCGACCAGATCGCCAAGCTCGAGACCGACGACCTGCGGGCGATCAACACCGCCACCATCAAGGCCCTCAGCAGCGACCAGATCGCCGCCCTGAGCTCTGACCAGATCGTCGCCCTGACCACGGCCCAGGTCGCCGCCCTGGCGACCACGCCGGGCAACCAGTTCGGCGGCTTCTCGACCGACGAGATCAAGGCCCTGACCACCGCCCAGGCCGCCGCGCTGACCAGTGCACAGGTCAAGGGCCTGAGTACTGATCAGATCGCCGCGCTGGAGACCGATGACCTGCGTGCCATCAGCACCGCCGCCATCAAGGCCCTGGGCACCGAGCAGATCGCGGCCCTGGGCTCCGACCAGATCGGCGCCCTGACGACGGCCCAGGTCGCTTCGCTCACCACGGCCCAGATCAAGGGCATGGGCACGGACGACCTGAATGCCCTGGGCACCGACCAGTTCAAGGTCCTCACCAGCGCCCAGGTCGGCGCCATGACCTCCGAGCAGATCAAGGCGCTGCAGACCGAGGACCTCGCCTCCATCAACACGGCCGCGCTGCGCGGCATGAACTCGGCCCAGGTCGGCGCACTGACCACGGACGAGATCGTGGCCCTGAGCACCGCCCAGGCCGCCGCCCTGACCAGCGCCCAGGTGGCCGGCCTGACCAGCGACCAGATCGCCAAGCTCGAGACCGACGACCTCCGCGCCATGAGCACGGGTGCCATCCGGGCGCTGTCCAGCGATCAGATCGCCGCCCTGAGCAGCGACCAGATCGTGGCCATGACCTCGGCCCAGATCGCCGCCCTGGCCACCACGCCGGCCAACCAGTTCGGCGGCCTGAGCACCGATGAAATCAAGGCCTTGACCACGGCCCAGGCCGCGGCCCTCACCAGCAGCCAGATCCGCGGCTTCAGCAGCGACCAGATCGCCGCCCTGGAGACCGATGACCTGCGTGCGCTGAACACCGCCACGCTGCGGGCCATGGGCACGGACCAGATCGCCGCCCTGGGCTCTGACCAGATCGGCGCACTGACCACGGCCCAGGTCGCTTCGCTCACCACGGCCCAGATCAAGGGCATGGGCACGGACGACCTGAATGCCCTGGGCACCGACCAGTTCAAGGTGCTCACCAGCGCCCAGGTCGGCGCCATGACCTCCGAGCAGATCAAGGCCCTGCAGACCGAGGACCTCGCCTCCATCAACACCGCCGCCCTGCGCGGCATGAACTCGGCCCAGCTGGCGGCCCTCACCACGGATGAGATCGTAGCCCTGAGCACCGCCCAGGCCGCGGCCCTGACCACCGGCCAGGTGGGCGGCCTGACCAGCGACCAGCTGGTCAAGCTGGAGACCGATGACCTGCGGGCCATCAGCACCGCCACCATCAAGGCCCTGAGCTCCGACCAGCTCGCCGCCCTCAGCTCCGATCAGCTGGCGACCCTGACCACCGCCCAGGTCGCGGCCCTGACCACCTCGCAGCTGCGTGCGCTGTCCAGCGACGACCTGAATGCCCTGGGCACCGACCAGTTCAAGGTGCTGACCAGCGCCCAGGTCGGCGCCCTCACCTCGGACCAGATCAAGGCCCTGCAGACCGAGGACTTCGCGTCCATCAACACCGCCGCCCTGCGCGGCATGAACTCGGCCCAGATCGGTGCCCTGGGCACGAACGAGATCGTAGCCCTGACCACGGCCCAGGCCGCGGCGCTGACCAGCAGCCAGGTGGCCGGTCTCACCAGCGACCAGATCGCCAAGCTCGAGACCGACGACCTGCGGGCGATCAACACCGCCACGATCAAGGCCCTGGGCAGCGAGCAGATCGCCGCCCTGACGTCTGACCAGATCGTGGCCCTGACCACGGCCCAGGTCGCCGCCCTGGCGACCACGCCGGGCAACCAGTTCGGTGGCTTCTCCACCGACGAGATCAAGGCCCTGACCACCGCCCAGGCCGCTGCGCTGACCAGCAGCCAGCTCAAGGGTCTGAGCACCGACCAGGTGGCCGCCTTCGAGACCGATGACCTGCGCGCCATCAGCACCGCCGCCATCAAGGCCCTCAGCACCGAGCAGATCGCGGCCCTGGGCTCCGACCAGATCGGCGCGCTGACCACGGCCCAGGTGGCCGCCCTGACCACCGCGCAGATCCGCGGCATGGGCACGGACGACCTGAACGCCCTGGGCACCGACCAGTTCAAGGTCCTGACCAGCGCCCAGGTTGGCGCCATGACCTCCGAGCAGATCAAGGCGCTGCAGACCGAGGACTTCGCCTCCATCAACACCGCCGCGCTGCGTGGCATGAACTCGGCCCAGCTGGCCGCCCTGACCACGGACGAGATCGTGGCCATGGGCACGGCCCAGGCCGCGGCGCTGACCAGCAGCCAGGTCGCCGGTCTCACCAGCGACCAGATCGCCAAGATCGAGACTGATGACCTGCGTGCCATCAGCACCGGCACCATCAAGGCCCTGAGCAGCGACCAGATCGCCGCGCTCTCGTCCGACCAGATCGTGGCCATGACCACGGCCCAGATCGCGGCCCTGGCGACCACGCCGGGCAACCAGTTCGGTGGCTTCTCGACCGACGAGATCAAGGCCCTGACCACCGCCCAGGCCGCCGCGCTGACGAGCAGCCAGCTCAAGGGCCTGAGCACCGACCAGGTGGCCGCCTTCGAGACGGATGACCTGCGCGCCATCAGCACCGCCGCCATCAAGGCCTTCAGCACCGAACAGCTCGGCGCCCTGGGCTCCGACCAGATCGGCGCCCTGACCACCGCACAGGTGGCCTCGCTGACCACGGCCCAGGTCCGTGGCCTCGCCAGTGACGACCTCAACGCCCTGGGCACCGACCAGTTCAAGGTCCTGACCAGCGCCCAGGTCGGCGCCCTGACCTCCGAGCAGGTCAAGGCCCTGCAGACCGAGGACTTCGCCTCCATCAACACCGCCGCCCTGCGCGGCATGAACTCGGCCCAGCTGGCTGCGCTGACCACGGATGAGGTCGTGGCACTGACCACGGCCCAGGCCGCGGCCCTCACCAGCAACCAGGTCGGCGGCCTCACCAGCGACCAGTTGATCAAGCTGGAGACCGATGACCTGCGCGCCATCAGCACCGCCACCATCAAGGCCCTCAGTTCCGACCAGCTCGCCGCCCTGAGCAGCGACCAGCTGGCGACGCTGACCACCGCCCAGGTCGCGGCCCTGACCACCTCGCAGCTGCGTGCCCTGGCCAGTGACGACCTGAATGCCCTGGGCACCGACCAGTTCAAGGTGCTGACCAGTGCCCAGGTAGGCGCCCTCACCTCGGAGCAGATCAAGACCCTGCAGACCGAGGACTTCGCCTCCATCAACACCGCGGCCCTGCGTGGTCTGAGCTCCGTGCAGGTGGGTGCCCTGACGACCGACGAGGTGGTCGCGCTGACCACAGCCCAGGCCGCAGCCCTGACCAGCAGCCAGGTCGCGGGCCTGACCAGCGACCAGATCGCCAAGATCGAGACCGACGACCTGCGCGCCCTCAGCACGGGCACGCTCAAGGCGCTCAGCAGCGACCAGATCGCCGCCCTGACGTCTGACCAGATCGTGGCCCTGACCTCGGCCCAGATCGCCGCCCTGGCGACCGCACCGGGCAACCAGTTCGGCGGCTTCGCCACGGATGACATCCGCGCCCTGACCACCGCCCAGGCCGCTGCGCTGACGAGCAGCCAGGTCAAGGGCCTGAGCACCGACCAGGTGGCCGCCTTCGAGACGGATGACCTGCGCGCCATCAGCACCGCTGCGATCCGGGCGCTCAGCACCGAGCAGATCGGTGCTCTGGGCTCCGACCAGATCGGCGCGCTGACCACGGCACAAGTGGCCGCCCTGACCACGGCCCAGATCCGCGGCATGAGCACGGACGACCTCAACGCGCTGGGCACCGACCAGTTCAAGGTGCTGACCAGCGCCCAGGTCGGCGCCATGACCTCCGAGCAGGTCAAGGCGCTGCAGACCGAGGACTTCGCCTCCATCAACACCGCAGCCCTGCGCGGCATGAACTCGGCCCAGCTGGCGGCCCTGACCACCGACGAGATCGTGGCCATGAACACGGCCCAGGCCGCCGCCCTGACCAGCGGCCAGGTCGCCGGCCTGACCAGCGACCAGATCGTCAAGATCGAGACCGACGACCTGCGGGCGATCAACACCGGGACGCTGAAGGCCCTGGGCAGCGACCAGATCGCCGCGCTGACGTCTGACCAGATCGTCGCCCTGACCACCGCCCAGATCGCGGCCCTGTCCACGGCGCCGGCCAACCAGTTCGGCGGCTTCTCGACCGACGAGATCAAGGCGCTGACCACGGCCCAGGCCGCCGCGCTGACGAGCAGCCAGCTCAAGGGCCTGAGCACTGACCAGGTGGCCGCCTTCGAGACGGATGACCTGCGCGCCATCAGCACCGCCGCCATCAAGGCCCTGGGCACCGAGCAGATCGCGGCCCTGGGTTCCGACCAGATCGGCGCGCTGACCACGGCACAAGTGGCCGCCCTGACCACCGCCCAGATCAAGGGCATGGGCACGGACGACCTGAATGCCCTGGGCACCGACCAGTTCAAGGTCCTGACCAGCGCCCAGGTCGGCGCCATGACCTCCGAGCAGATCAAGGCCCTGCAGACCGAGGACCTCGCCTCCATCAACACCGCGGCCCTGCGCGGCATGAACTCGGCCCAGCTCGCTTCTCTGACCACGGACGAGATCGTGGCCCTGAACACGGCCCAGGCCGCGGCCCTGACCAGCAACCAGGTCGGCGGCCTCACCAGCGACCAGTTGGTCAAGCTGGAGACCGATGACCTGCGCGCCATCAGCACCGCCACCATCAAGGCCCTGAGCTCCGACCAGCTCGCCGCGCTGAGCTCCGACCAGCTGGCGACGCTGACGACGGCCCAGGTCACGGCCCTGACCACGGCCCAGCTGCGCGCGCTGTCCAGTGACGACCTCAACGCCCTGGGCACCGATCAGTTCAAGGTGCTGACCAGCGCCCAGGTCGGCGCCCTCACCTCGGACCAGATCAAGACCCTGCAGACCGAGGACTTCGCCTCCATCAACACCGCCGCCCTGCGTGGCATGAGCTCGGTCCAGCTCGGCGCGCTGACCACGGATGAGATCGTGGCCATGAACACGGCCCAGGCCGCCGCCCTGACCAGCAGCCAGGTGGCCGGCCTCACCAGCGACCAGATCGCCAAGATCGAGACCGATGACCTGCGCGCCCTCAACACCGGGACGCTGAAGGCCCTGGGCAGCGAGCAGATCGCCGCCCTGACGTCTGACCAGATCGTGGCCCTGACCTCGGCCCAGATCGCGGCCCTGGCGACCGCACCGGGCAACCAGTTCGGCGGCTTCGCCACGGACGACATCCGCGCCCTGACCACCGCCCAGGCCGCCGCGCTGACGAGCAGCCAGGTCAAGGGTCTGAGCACCGACCAGGTGGCCGCCTTCGAGACCGATGACCTGCGCGCCCTCAGCACGGCCGCCATCAAGGCCCTCAGCACCGAGCAGATCGCGGCCCTGGGCTCCGACCAGATCGGCGCACTGACCACGGCCCAGGTGGCTTCGCTCACCACGGCCCAGATCAAGGGCATGGGCACGGACGACCTGAATGCCCTGGGCACCGACCAGTTCAAGGTGCTCACCAGCGCCCAGGTCGGCGCCATGACCTCCGAGCAGATCAAGGCCCTGCAGACCGAGGACCTCGCCTCCATCAACACCGCGGCCCTGCGCGGCATGAACTCGGCCCAACTGGCCGCCCTGACCACGGACGAGATCGTGGCCCTGAACACGGCCCAGGCCGCGGCACTGACCAGCAACCAGGTCGGCGGCCTCACCAGCGACCAGTTGGTCAAGCTGGAGACCGATGACCTGCGCGCCATCAGCACCGCCACCATCAAGGCCCTGAGCTCCGACCAGCTCGCCGCGCTGAGCTCCGACCAGCTGGCGACGCTGACGACGGCCCAGGTCACGGCCCTGACCACGGCCCAGCTGCGCGCGCTGTCCAGTGACGACCTGAATGCCCTGGGCACCGATCAGTTCAAGGTGCTGACCAGCGCCCAGGCCGGCGCCCTCACCTCGGACCAGATCAAGACCCTGCAGACCGAGGACTTCGCCTCCATCAACACCGCGGCCCTGCGTGGCATGAGCTCGGTCCAGCTCGGCGCGCTGACCACGGACGAGGTCGTGGCCCTGACCACGGCCCAGGCCGCCGCGCTGACCAGCAGCCAGGTCGCCGGCCTGACCAGCGACCAGATCGCCAAGCTCGAGACCGACGACCTGCGCGCCCTCAACACCGGGACGCTGAAGGCCCTGGGCAGCGAGCAGATCGCCGCCCTGACGTCTGACCAGATCGTGGCCCTGACCTCGGCCCAGATCGCGGCCCTGGCGACCGCACCGGGCAACCAGTTCGGCGGCTTCGCCACGGACGACATCCGCGCCCTGACCACCGCCCAGGCCGCTGCGCTGACGAGCAGCCAGGTCAAGGGTCTGAGCACCGACCAGGTGGCCGCCTTCGAGACCGATGACCTGCGCGCCATCAGCACCGCCGCCATCAAGGCCCTCAGCACCGAGCAGATCGCGGCCCTGGGCTCCGACCAGATCGGCGCACTGACGACCGCCCAGGTCTCGGCCCTGACCACCGCCCAGATCAAGGGCCTGGGCAGCGACGACCTCAATGCCCTGGTGTCCGACCAGATCAAGGTGCTGAGCTCGGCCCAGATCGCGGCCATCGGTACGGACCAGATCCGCACCATGACCACCGACGACTTCGGCAACATCAGCACGGCCGCCCTGAAGGGCCTGACCTCGGCGCAGCTGAGCGCGCTGACCAGCGACCAGATCATCGGGCTGTCCACCGACCAGGCGGCGTCCCTGACCTCGGCACAGATCGGCGGCCTGACCAGCGACCAGCTGATCAAGCTCGAGACCCAGGACCTGCGTGCCCTGAGCACCTCGGTGATCAAGGCGCTGGGCACCGACCAGCTGGCACAGCTGACCTCGGACCAGCTGGGCGCGCTGACCACGAGCCAGGTCCAGGCGCTGACCAGCAGCCAGCTCAAGAGCCTCGCCAGCGACGACCTCAACGCGCTGGGCACCGACCAGTTCAAGGCCTTGAGCTCCAGCCAGGTGGCCGCCCTGACGAGCGACCAGATCAAGACCCTGCAGACCGAGGACCTCGCCGCCATCAACACGGCGGCCCTGCGTGGCATGAGCTCCGTCCAGATCGGTGCCCTGACCACCGATGAGATCGTGGCCCTGAGCACCGCCCAGGCCGCGGCCCTCACCAGCAGCCAGGTCACCGGCCTCACCAGCGACCAGATCGCCAAGATCGAGACCGACGACCTGCGCGCCCTCAGCACCGCCACGATCAAGGCGCTGAGCAGCGACCAGATCGCCGCGCTGACCTCCGACCAGATCGTGGCCCTCACCTCGGCCCAGATCGCCTCGCTGGCCACCAGCCCGGGCAACCAGTTCGGCGGCTTCTCGACCGACGAGATCAAGGCACTGACCACGGCCCAGGCCGCGGCGCTCACCAGTGCGCAGGTCAAGGGCCTGAGCACCGACCAGATCGCTGCGCTGGAAACCGACGACCTCCGTGCGATCAGCACCGCGGCCATCCGGGCCCTCGGCACCGAGCAGATCGGTGCCCTCGGCTCTGACCAGATCGGCGCCCTGACCACCGCCCAGGTGGCCGCGCTCACCAGCGCGCAGATCAAGGGCATGGTCAGCGACGACCTGAACGCGCTGGGCACCGACCAGTTCGCCGTGCTCACCTCGGCGCAGGTCTCTGCCCTGGGCACCGACCAGCTGCGTGCCCTGCAGACCGAGGACTTCGCGGCGCTCAACACGGCCGCCCTGCGCAGCCTGAGCTCGGCCCAGATCGCCGCGCTGACCACGGATGAAGTCGTGGCACTGACCACGGCCCAGGCCGCGGCCCTCACCAGCAGCCAGATCGTGGGCTTCAGCAGTGATCAGCTGGCCAAGATGCAGTCGGACGATCTGCGTGCCATCAGCACGGCCGCCCTGCGCGCCATCAGCACGGATGTGCTGGGCACGCTCGGTTCCGACCAGTTCGCCGCCATGACCACGGCCCAGGTCAATGCGCTGACCAGCGCACAGATCCGCGGCCTGGGCAGCGAGGACCTGGTGGCCTTCACGACCGACCAGTACGCAGCCATGAGCTCGACGCAGGTCGCAGCCATCGGCACCGACCAGTTCATGAAGCTGGCGACCGAGGATCTGCAGGCCATCAGCAGTGCCGGCATCCGCGGCATCAGCAGCGTCCAGCTGGGCGCCATGGGCACGGACCAGCTGGTGGCGCTGACCACGGCGCAGTACAGCGGGCTGACCTCCAACCAGGTCGCCGGTCTGCACTCCGACCAGATCGCGGCCCTGGCCACGGATGACCTGCGTGCCCTGAGCACTGCAGCCCTGCGCAGCTTCAGCACCGACCAGTTCGTGGCGCTGACCTCCGACCAGGTCGCCGCGCTGACGGTGACCCAGGTGGCGGCGCTGAGCTCGGCCCAGATCAACGCGATGGGCTCGGACGACTTCAATGCCATGGGCACCGCCCAGATGGCGGCCCTGACCTCGGTCCAGGTGCCCGGCATCAGCGTGGGCATGATCGCGGCCATGCAGACGGACGACCTCCGCGCGCTGAACGCCTTCGCCGTCCGCGCCCTGAGCAGCGACCAGCTGAACGCCCTGACCAGCGACCAGGTGCCGACGCTGAGCGTGGTGCAGGTGGCCGCGCTGACGACGACGCAGGTCCAGAAGTGGGAGACCGCCGACATCCAGGCCCTGGGCTCCGACCAGGTGGCCTCGCTCAGCGCGGCCCAGGTCACGGCCATGACTTCGGACCAGATCGTGACCTTCTCGTCCGAGGACATCCGCGCCCTGAGCACGGCGGCCTTCCGCGCCCTGCAGTCTGATGACCTCCAGGCCTTCAGCTCCGACCAGATCGATGCCTTCACCAGCACGCAGATCGGTCTGCTGACCTCGGCTCAGGTGAAGGGCATCGACAGCGCCGACATGGCGGCCTTCAGCAGCGATGACATCAAGCTGCTGTCGACCTCCGCCCTGCATGCGCTGTCGACCGAGCAGTTCTCGGCCCTGGGCACCGAGCACATCGCCGCCTTGAGCACGGCCCAGGTGCTGGCGCTGACCACGGACCAGATCAGCACCTTCAGCAGCGATGACATCAATGCGCTGAGCACCACGCAGATCGCGGCCTTCAGCTCGGCCCAGATCCACGCGCTCACGACGGACCAGTTCTCGCACCTCGCCAGCGATGACATCAAGGCCCTGACCACCTCGCAGATCGCCGGGCTGACCACGGAGCAGATCCACAGCCTCACGACGGAGCAGATCCTGGGCATGGAGTCCGAGGACATCGCCAAGCTGAACATGACCCAGTTCGGCGCGCTGACCACGGAAGTGATCCACGCGATGACCGGCGCCCAACTGGATGCCCTGTGGCTGACCTCGCCCATCGTGCTGGACCTGGACGGCAACGGCGTCTCGACGACCGCGGCGGCCCAGGGCGTCAGCTTCGACCTGAACGGCACCGGCAACGCCCAGAAGTGGGGCTGGGTGGGCGGCAACGACGGCCTGCTGGTCATGGACCGCAACGGCGATGGCCAGATCAACGACGGCAAGGAACTGTTCGGCAGCGGCACCCAGCTGGCGGACGGCAGCCGCGCCGCCAACGGCTACCAGGCCATGGCCACGCTGGACAGCAACCATGACGGCGCGCTGAACGCCACCGACGCCCAGTTCGGCCAGCTCAAGCTCTGGGTGGATGCCAACCACGACGGCAAGACCGACGCGGGCGAGCTGAAGGCCCTGGCGGATCTGGGCATCACCTCGCTGGACCTGCATGCGCAGACCGGCACGGCGGTGAACAACGGCAACCTGGTGGGCCTGGTCTCCGGCTACACGACCAGCGACGGCAAGACCCATGACATGGCGGACGTCTGGTTCGCCAAGGACACGGGCGAGTCCGCCAGCAGCGCCGCCAGCTCGGGCGACGCCCATGCGGCGACGCCGGAGCACGGCAAGTCCGGCGAACCCAAGCTGAGCCTGGGCGACGTCCTGGCCGGACCGGCGGGCAACCTGCTGGGCGACGGGGTCACCCAACCGGGCCACCACGGCGTGCTGCACCACCAGCTGGTGCCGCTGCGCAAGGCGCCTGGCGAGGACGATGACCTGAACCGCATCGTGCCGCTTATCTGAGGCTGAAGGCCCCAGCGAAAGCCGCCCCCGCCACCGGCCGGGGCGGCTTTTTCATGGGCCACGCCCTCCCCGGCCGGATGATCCGCGGGCATCAGGGTTAGTCTTGATGCCCATCAAGGCCCGCCAGGGTCGAGCATGGCAGCATGAACATCCTGATGCCCAACAAGTACACCGAGAAAGCCCTGCAGGAGTCGCGCCGCTTCGGCGTCAAGCCCGTGCCGCCACTGCGCCCGCTGGGCTGGCTGGCCCGCGGCTGGGCAGACATGACGCGCTGCCCCGGCCCTTCGCTGCTGCACGGCCTGGTGCTGGCCCTGCTCGGTGCGCTGATCTTCCTGCTCGGCCGTGACCGCTTCTGGCTGCTGGCCGGCGCCTTCAGCGGCTTCCTGCTGGTCGCACCCATTCTTGCCACCGGGCTCTACGCCATCAGCCGCGAGATCGAGGCGAACCGCCACCCCGGCCTGCGCACGGTGCTGAACGTCTGGAAGCCCCGCGACGGGCGGCTGGTGCTCTTCGGCGTGCTGCTGGCCTTTGCCGGCACCGGCTGGGTGATGACCTCGGCCTCGCTGATCACCGGCTTTGCGGGCGTGCCCATCCTGAAGCCCCTGGACTTCCTGCGCCATGTGGTGCTCAACGAGCAAAGCCATCTCTTCGAGGTCTGGCTGGCGCTGGGCGCCCTGCTGGCCGCTCCTGTCTTCGCCTCCACCGTGATCGCCGTGCCCCTGCTGCTGGACCGCCAGATCGGCGTGCTGGGCGCCGTGTTCACCAGCTGGCGCGTGGTGATGGAGTACCCCGCGCCGGTGGCGCTGTGGGCCGTCCTCATCATGGGCCTGACCCTGCTGGGCATGGCCACGCTGATGCTGGGCTTCGTCGTCGTGCTGCCCTGGCTGGGGCATGCCAGCTGGCATGCCTACCGGGACCTCGTGGACACCTCGGGCCTGACCCGCAACGATTGAAGAGATGTTTGGCTATACCGAGGAACAGATCGCCCAGTTCGGGCTCAGCGTGGGCGTCACGGCCTTCATGCTGTACATGGTCTTCATCATCCTGCAGCTGGCGCGCGAGTCCAAGGCGGGCAAGTTCGGCACCTTCATCCTGCTGCTGGGCCTGGGCTTCGGCCTGGTGGGCTTTGCCGCCAAGGGCCTGATCAAGTTCTTCCTGTCCGGTGTCGGCGAATGAGGTCCGCATGGGCGTGATCAGTACCAAGAGCTTCCGGCACACGCTGTTCGAGGACGCGCAGGCCCTGCTGACGGGCACGCTCTTCGTGGCCCTGGGCGTGGCCCTGTTCAAGCAGGTGGGCATGCTCACCGGCGGCACCGTGGGCATCGCCTTCCTGCTGCACTACACCAGCGGCTGGCCCTTCGGTCTGCTGTTCTTCTGCATCAATCTGCCCTTCTACTGGCTGGCCTACCGGCGCATGGGCCTGGCCTTCACGCTCAAGACCGTGGCGGCGGTGACGCTGATGTCCACGCTGTCCGAGGCGCTGCCGCGCCTGGTCCAGTTCTCCCAGATCAACACCTGGTTCGCGGCGATCGCCGGCGGCCTGATGATTGGCGCGGGGATGCTGATCCTGTTCCGCCACCGGGCCAGCCTGGGCGGCCTCAACATCCTGGTGCTGTACCTCCAGGACAGCCGCGGCTGGCGTGCCGGCTACATGCAGGCCGCGCTGGACGCGAGCATCCTGCTGGCCTCCATGGCGGTGGTCAGCCCCGAGCGCATCGGCTATTCCCTGCTGGGCATGGCCGCGATGAACGCGGCCCTGGCCATCAACCACCGTCCGGGGCGCTACATGGCGGTCTGAGCCGCCGCAACTTCAGAGCAGCGGGCTGTACCAGCGCAGGTCCAGCAGACGGCGCGCCAGGGCATGGCTGATGCCTTCGGGCGCCACCAGGTCGTAGAGCAGGTCGAAGTGGTTGTAGCCTGGCACTTCTTCGACCACGGGCACGGCCTGTGGGCCCCAGGCCTCCTGGATGAGGCGGCACTGGCGCTTGAACTCCTCGCTTTCCGCTCCGCCGACGACGGCATAGAGCGGGGAATCCGGCGGCGCCTGATGCACCGGGCTCAGGCGGCGGGCGCTGGCCTCGTCCAGGCGCAGGTCGGCCTGCAGGAAAGGCGTATGCACCAGGGGCTCGAGCTCATGCAGGCCTGAGAGGGACAGCACGCCCTTGACCAGCTGGCGCGGCAGGTCCGGTGCCAGGCTCTTCCAGTCGAAGCAGCTCAGCAAGGCGGCCAGATGCCCGCCCGCCGAATGGCCGGCCAGCACGATGTGATTGGGGTCGCCGCCATAGTCCGCCACGTGGCGCCAGACCCAGGCCAGCGCCTCGGCCAGCTGCAGCGGGATGCGCTCCATGCTGACCTCGGGGCACAGGTCATAGCCTGGGATGACCACGACCGCGCCTTCGCTGGTGAAGCCCGGCGCGACGAAGGAGAGGTCCTCCTTGGACAGCGCCCGCCAGTAGCCGCCGTGGATGAAGACCAGCACGGGCGCCTTGGCGACGCTGTCACTGAACACATCCAGGCGCTGCCGTGGCCCGGCACCGTAGCGCAGATCCAGCTGGCAGCGTGCCTGCTCCCGCACCAGCGCCGACGCCTCGGCCCAGCGCTGCAACAGGACCTCGGCCTCGGGGACACGGCGACGGTTGTTGTACTGCGATTCAAACCAATCGGCGCTGTGTTCGGACATGGCTGCTCCCGGGTGCACAAGCCCGGACTCCGTGGCAAGGCCCGCAGTTTCGCTCAGTTCCAACGGGCACTCGCACACGTCACAGTGCCTGGCTATACTTTTCGCGACCGTGGGGGGGTAGCTCAGCTGGGAGAGCGTCGCGTTCGCAATGCGAAGGTCGGGAGTTCGATCCTCCTCCTCTCCACCACCGGCATCTAAGCCCTTGATGCTTAGTGTGACTTGAAGCATTGGATTGCACCGTGTGCAATCCTTCAGTTCATTTCACAGGTGCAAGCCGTGAATTCAACAGCCTCGACAGGGGCTGTTTCCTTTTGTACCCGGCCAAAGCTCGTTTCGAGTCATTGGGGGCGCAGGAGAGGCGCTCGCATGACTACGACGAGGCGAGTCTCCCTCTATGTCGATCACGGAGTTTCATCAGAGCACCTTGATCGGATGAAGCAATGGTTGGCCAGTTGGGGGGAGGCGGCGCACGTCGAGAGCTATTTGACGGGCGGATGGGGGCACTGTTGGCGTTGACTCCGACCCTGCCCCTGCGCCCGCGCTAACATGCCGAACGGCCCAGCACATGAGCGGGCCGGCATAACATTCGCATAAAACAAGAGCGACAGACAGGGGGGAAGAATGAACGAACAAGGAACGATTCCGTTCAGGAAGCGTGCCCTCGCGGGCGCACAGGCCCGTGCGGAGGAGGCAAGGACTGACCCTGCGCTCAGCGCTGGCGACCACCCGCCATTCCTGAGCCTTCGGCTGCTGGCCACCGGCAAGGCAGAAGCAGACACCTTGATGACCGCGGCCATGCTGGACGAGCAGCTCCGGCAGCCGGCGGGCTACAGCTTCAAGATGTCGGGCATTCGCTGCCGGCGATTTTCGTCGGCCGCTGAATCGCAGAGTCAGCTGGCCGCGCGGGCTCTCGGGGACGCGGTGAGGAACGCGGGCGTCGACCCGGCATCCATTGACCTCCTGATCGCCGCCTGTGGCGTCCAGGAGCAGGCCCTGCCATCCACCGCCTGCGCCATCGCGGCGCATGCCGGGCTACCTGCCGGCACACCGGCCTTTGACGTGAACGCCAGCTGCCTGGGCTTTGTCGTCGCCCTGAAGATGGCCGCGTCGCTGCTGGCCTCGGGCAGCTACCGCCGCATTGCCGTGGTCTCCGCGGACCAGGCTTCCCATGGGCTGGACTGGAGCCATCCGGAGTCGTCCCTCATCTTCGGCGATGGGGCGGCCGCAGCCCTCGTGGAGCGAGGCCAGGGCCGGCAAGGGATCCGCTCCTTTGGCTACCAGACCTACACCGAGGGGCGGCGCCTGTGCGAGATACGCGGCGGCGGCACGGGCAAGACGCTGGCAGACGGGGCCCAAGGTGCCGATTTCCTTTTCAGCATGAATGGCAAGCAGGTCCTCAAGCTGGCCTTGCAGAAGATGCCGGGCTTCATGAGTGAGCTCCTGGCCGCCGCGGGAATCACCCTCGACAGCATCGACGTTGTCGTGCCCCACCAAGCCAGCCACCTTGGCATGGCTCACATGATCCGCAAGATGGGGCTGGACAGGTGCCGCATCGTGGACATCTACCCCACGCACGGGAATCAGGTGGCAGCGTCAATCCCCACGGCCTTGCATGAAGCGCTGTCGTCCGGCCTGCTGGGCCCGGGGCGCCGCGCCCTGCTGATAGGCACCGCCGCGGGCGTGAGTCTGGGCGGGCTGGTCCTGGACCTCTGACATGCGCGTACTTGTGACCGGAGCCACCGGGGGCCTGGGGCGCAATGCTGTCGATTTTCTGTTGGAGCAAGGCGTCGACGTGAGGGCGACAGGACGCAATGCGCAGGTCGGCAGCGCGCTGCGCCAGCGCGGCGCCCAATTCATGGGCCTGGACCTCGTGACGGCGGATGGGCCCGCCCTGCGCGCCCTGCTGGACGGCGTGCATGCCGTGTGGCATTGCGCGGCGCTCTCCTCGCCCTGGGGGGCCCGTGAACGGTTCCAGGACTGCAATGTGCGGGCCACGTCCCGCCTTGTCCAGGCCGCTGGCGAATGTGGGGTGTCGCGCTTCATCCATGTCTCCACGCCAGCCATCTATTTCGACTACTCGCACCGCCATGGTGTCAACGAGTCATTCCGGGCCCGTCGGCCGGTCAATCACTACGCCCGCACCAAGGCGCTGGCCGAGGATGCCGTGCAAGAGGCTGGCCTGCGCTTTCCCTCCATGCGCGTGGCCATCCTGCGACCCCGGGCCATCTTCGGACCTCATGACCAGGTACTCGTCCCGCGCCTGCAGGAAATGCTGCGGCGGCATGGCGGTCGCCTGCCGCTGCCACGGGGCGGTCGTGCCGTCATCGACATGACCTATGTGGGCAATGTGGTCCAGGCGATGTGGCTGGCCACCCTGCGTGCAGAACTGTCCTCCGGCCTCGCCTTCAACATCACCAACGGCGAGCCAGCCCCCATCGCGGAGGTACTCCACCGC
Organism: Pelomonas sp. BJYL3; assembly: GCF_027257975.1. Classification (GTDB taxonomy): domain Bacteria; phylum Pseudomonadota; class Gammaproteobacteria; order Burkholderiales; family Burkholderiaceae_C; genus Roseateles_B; species Roseateles_B flavus. The sequence goes on along the minus strand of NZ_JANZKX010000005.1, from coordinate 116,739 downwards.
CTGTTCACGCGGGAGCTGGGCTGGCGCATGCAGATCCTGGACATTCCCCCCCTCGCCCTGGCTGCCGCGGCGACGGTCATGGAGTGCCAGGCCCTGTTCACCCGACGTGAGCCGCGCCTGACCCGGTACAGCGTCGGGGTGCTGTCCTATGACATGACACTGGATCTGGCGCGCGCCCGGGCCCTGTTGGGCTACGAGCCCGCGGTGAGCCTGGAGCTAGGCATTGCACGGACGGCCGACTGGCTGAAGTCCCATGGCTAGACTGCGTGCGTTCGAGGTTGGCCATTGCATGCACCCCGCCTGCATGGCCCTGAAAGGTGCGGGACTGGAGAGCCGCTGCTTTCCTTCGAGGGCCTGGTTGATCGAGACCTCGCGCGGGCTGCACCTCTGGGATACGGGCTATGCCACGCACTTCAAAGATGCAGCGCGCGGAATCTATCGTCTGTATCCGCTGGTGACCCCCGTGCATCTGGATGCGCAGGCTGCGCTGGTCGAGCAACTGCGCAGAGAAGGCCTGCACGGCAGGGACCTGCAGTCCATCGTGATCTCCCACTTCCATGCCGATCACATGGCGGGGCTCAAGGACTTCCCGACGCCGAGGATCGTCTGCTCGGGCGAGGCCTGGGACAGTGTCCAGGGACTCAGCGGCTTGCGGGCCCTTCGACGTGCCTTCCTGCCAGGGCTCGTGCCGGCGGACACACAGTCGCGTCTGCAGTTCGTCGAGTCCTTGCCGCAGCGCGCACTGCCGGCCGAACTGTCACCCTTCGCCCTTGGGGCGGACCTGGATGGCAGTGGTGAAGTCCTGATCGTCCCGCTGCCCGGCCATGCCATCGGTCACCTCGGGGCCTTTGTCCGCCTGGAACAGGGCTGGCTGCTGATCGCCTCCGATGCGGCCTGGGCAAAGGAAAGCTACGAGGCCCTGCGGGGTCCGTCCGAACTGTCCTTCCTCATCCAGCACAGGCGGTCCGCCTATTACCGCACCCTGCACAGTCTTCATGCACTGCATGCACGCGGCATTCCAGTCATGCTGACCCACGAGGCACCGGAGCAAGCGCCATGATGCGCGGCCTTCGACTGCTGACGGCCTACCTGCGCGAGCGCCGGATGCGCTTCGCCTCGCGCGAGGCACTGGAGGCCCATCAGCGCACCCACCTGGCTCGATTCCAGCGAATGCTGGCCACTGCCAGTCCCTTCTACGCTGGCCTGGGCGACCGGCCCCTGTGCGAATGGCCTGACATGGACAAGCAGCGCATGCTGGCCCACTTCGACGACATCAACACGGCAGGACTCCAGCTGCGCCAGGTGTTTGATGCGGCCCTGGACGCCGAGCGCAGCCGGGACTTCAGGCCACGACTGAAGTCCATCAATGTCGGCCTGTCGTCGGGCACGTCGGGGCAGCGCGGCGTGTTCGCCATCAGCGACCGGGAGGCGGCGATCTGGGCCGGCGTCATGCTGGCCAGAATGTTGCCTGCCGGCCTTCTCGCCCGGGAGCGTGTCGCCCTGTTCCTGCGGGCGAACAGCAATGTGTACGAGAGCGTCCGCTCGCACTGGATCGCCTTCCGATTCTTCGATCTCCTGCAACCCTTCGATGACAACCTCGATGCGCTCGAGGCCTTCGATGCCACCATCATCGTCGCCCCAGCCCAGGTGCTTCGCGCCCTGGCACTTCGTGCACTGGAGGGCGGCCTGCGCCTGCGGCCCCGCCGCGTGATCTCGGTGGCCGAGGTGCTGGAGCCTCGCGACCGCGAGCTGATCGCCAGCGTCTTCGGGCCGGTCCATCAGGTCTATCAGGCCACCGAAGGCTTTCTCGCCAGCACCTGTGCACACGGGGTCCTTCATCTCAACGAAGGCTATGTCCATGTAGAGCCGCGCTGGCTGGACCACGAACGGCGGCGTTTCATCCCGGTGATCACCGACTTCACGCGGCTGACGCAGCCCTTCGTGCGCTACCGGCTTGATGACGTGCTGCTGGCGCGCCAGGCGCCCTGCCCCTGCGGCAGCGCCTGCCTCGCCCTGGATGCTATCGAGGGCCGGCATGACGACATGCTGCTGCTCCCCGGCCGGCGCCACCCGCAGGTGCAGGTCTTTGCCGATTCCCTGTCACGGGTGATTGCGCAGTGCCTGCCCCGGGAGGCTGACTATCGCCTGATACAGCGCGGCCCCGCCAACCTGGACCTGCATGCCAGCCTGGACCCTCACGGCATGACGCTGCTACAGCAGGGACTGCTCGATGGGCTGGCTCGGCTCGGCATCGCCACCGAGCAGCTCAGTTGGACCTGCCACGGCACCGTGCCCGCTGGGGAGGCCCTTGCCAAATGCCGGAGGATCGTCCGTGAACACCGGGCCTGAGGTGCTCCCCCCCTGGACGCCTGTACGAAGGGTGACGCCCTATGAATGGCTGTACCTGGCGGCCTCCCCGCATTTCGCTCCCTTCGCGATCCAGCTGCGCGTCGCACTCGCCCGCTTGCCCGAGCGGGCCCTGCTGGAAGCGGCGATCCAGCAGGCGGCGAGCGCGAACCCCGGTGCGCGGCTCCGCGTTCGCGGCAGGCGCTGGCATGACAGCGGCCTCGCCCCCCAACTGCGCCTGCCCGGCGACGCCCTCCCCTTTACCCTGGCGCATCCCGCCCTGCACCAGCAGCTCGGCATCCAGGACACGCCCCTCCTGGAAGTGCTGTACTGGCCCGGCTGCGGCCTGATCTTCCGCTGCTCGCATGCGCTGATGGATGCAGCAGGGCTGCTCCTCTTCGCCAAAGACGTCTTCCGGATCCTGCGGGGAACGTCCCCGGCGGGCACTGCCTGTATGGTCTCCGATCATGACTATCTGAAGGCTCGGGCCCATGCCGGACGTCGCCCGTTCCTGAAGGCCGACCAGACTTCGCCCCTGGGGCCACCTGCCCACGCCGGCAGGCACTTCGTGCATGCCCATGCCACGGTCCCAGGTCAGGTGGTCACCGCCAGTGCCCGGATGGCCGCATTCATGGCTTCCATGTGTGCTGGCCAGCCCTGCCGCCTCATGATGCCGGTAGACCTTCGCAGGAAGGATGCGACCTTGCGCTCCACGGCCAATCTCAGCAATCCCTTGTTCCTGTCGCTGCAGACAGCGTCGGACTGGAACACGTGCTACCGCGACATCATCACCGCCCTGCGGCGGCATGACGAGCTTCGCTATTCAGCGCTGGATGGATTCATCCCGATGCTGCCCCGGGCCCTGCTGGGCCGGACTTTTGATCGATACCATGCCCGGCAGGTCAGGCGCGGCGCCTACCTCACCTCCGCCACGCTCTCGCACCTTGGAAGCGTCGCATTGAGCGACTTCGCCACGCCCCAGTGCACCCCGGACGCCGTGTCATTGCTCCCCTTCAACACGCCCGGAACCGCCTTGAGCGTGGAATCGATCCAGCATGATCACGGCCTCGAGATCTCCCTGTCGTGCCCGGCGGCCAGCGGCGATGGCGGCCGGCTGGAAGCGTTTCTCAGGCGCCTTTGCGACGTCCTCGCCAGGCCGGCGTCCGGGCAAGCGGTCAGGACGGTCCCCTGATGCCCCCCACTCGCACGACTGAACTCACGATGACTCTTGTGCACCATCGCCGCGACTGGCAGAGCGTCTCCTACCTCATCGCACTGCCGACTCTCGTGAGCTGGCAGTGGCAGCAAGCGGCGGTCAATGCGGCCGCCTACGGGCTGACCCTCATGCTGGTCATCGGTCTGTGCTGCATCAATCACAACCATGCGCACCTGCCGATCTGGCGATACCCGATCCTGAACCGGATCACCGATCTCTGGATCGGTCTGCTGCAAGGCCAGCCCGTGTTCCTGTTCCAGCCCGCCCACGTCGACAGCCACCATCGGCACAACCAGAGCCCGGGTGACCTGACGCGGGTGGCGCGCCATGACACGGGCAACACCCTGCTGGGTTACCTGCGCTTCCCGTTCCAGGTGCTGCCCGCCCTCCAGCGCCTCAGGCGGGACCACCTGCGGAAGTGCTGGCATCAGGACCGCGCGGAGTTCTGGTGGATCATGCTGCAGCACCTGGCGCTGCTGTCGCTCTGGGCCACCCTGGTGGTTCTGGACCCGTTCAAGGCCTTGATCTACGTTGCGCTGCCCCAGCTGCTGGGCTTGCACTTCCTGCTGGCATCGAACTACCTCCAGCATGCGCATGCGGTGGCAGGGTCGAGGCACAACCACTCACGCAACTTCGTCGGCTGGATCAACTGGTTCTGGTTCAACGTGGGTTACCACACGGCCCATCACGACAACGAGCGGCTGCACTGGACTGAGCTGCCTTCGGCACATGCCGCGCTCTTGCCTGACATACGGCCTGCGCTGATCGAGCGCAGCGTGCTGCTCTACTTTGTCCGCACCCTCTTCCTGGGCCAGTTCATCGGCGCGCTGCGCTCTCGCCAGCTCATCGACTGAGTGGCACGCCATGACGTGCACAGGAGGCCCCGTCGATGCTGCAACTTGCGCAAAGATCAGGACTCCCCCCAAGCCCTTGACCCCAGGATCAGCCACGCCTGCGTGACCTGCCCGTCGGCGGCCGCCTGGACGATGGGGGCGCCGTCTTCCATGCTGCCTCCCGACAAGGTCACCACCTGCGACGCATCGGCCTTCGATGACAGCACGACTCGATGGGGGTCCACGGCCGCATAGGCAAGGGACCACAGCTGCGCGTCGTCGCCCGTCCGGGCCTGCAGCTCCAGCGGAGTGCCCGCGCCTGCAGTCGCCTTCGACGGGCCTGCCACCAGCCCGCTCACGTAGTTCTCCAGCCAGTAGAAGCCGGGCGCCTTGGCGGGCCTGAATCGCCAGGCCTGGGCGTCGCTCCAGTTGCGTTCGCCCAGGAGGATGGGGCTGCCAGCCTCGTTCACGCTGCCGCCAATGGTCATCACGTACTTCTCAGGGGCCATGGCCAGCATGAACGGCTTCGCCTGGCCGAAGGTTCCGGCGCCGACGGCCAGTCCGCTGCCCAGGCCGGTACCGTAGAGGTCGCCGATTGCGATCAGCTGGCCTGTCTCGACCGCACGCAAGGACAGCGTACTGACTGACTCGCTGGGCGGGCCATACCCTTGCAGCGTCATCGTGACGGCCATGCCCGACAGGGCCTGGGGCGGCACCATGCAGCTCAGCATGCCCTTGGGGTAGACCGAGGCGGGACTCTTGACCGTGCCGGCGAGCGCAATGATCTCGGGGCCGAACGAGCCCCCATCCCGGGACAGGTAGTAGAGCGTGATGCCCAGCGCCCGCTGGTCGATCGAGACACGACACATGCAGTCAAAGGTCATGGCCGCCGTTGCGGACCCGCGTTCCGACTTTCCGTTCATTGACGCCTCCTCTGTGCACCGATGCCTGCGATCCAGGCCGAGGACTTCCGCGGTCAGCATGCTAGGGGCACAGAGGCCACTGAGGCCCTAGCAGGTCTTACAGGGCGCGCCACCGGGGTGCGATGTGTGAGCAGCCCGATCTCCTGTGCTGCTCTGTGCGGTCTCAATGCGGGATCAGGGCCAGTAGACCTCCACATCCGCGATCGCTGCATCACCCTGGTCGACGCCCCCGATGACGAGCACGCCCCCATGGTTGGCCAGGATGGCCACACCCCAGGCACGCTCTTTGTGCAGCCGGCCGGCGGACCAGAAGACGCCGCGCAGGGGGTCGTAGCGTTCCACGGTCGGGGTGACGGCATCGGCGCTGAGCCCTCCGAGCACCACCGCGCCGCCATCACCCAGGGCGCTGGCCGCCTCGTAGGCACGTGCCTTGCGCGGCCCCGCGATGGCCTGGAAGGTCTGGCTGAGGGGATCGAACAGATCGGCGCCCCGCGAGTTCAGCACCATCACGCGACCGGAGCCGAGCGTGATCAGCTGCGGCATCTCGTTCCTGAAGGACAAGGGGCACGCCAGCTGCGTGAAGGTGTTGCGGACCGGGTCATACAGCTCTGCTGACGTTGGCGCCCGCAGCGTCTGCCAGTCGGTCCCGCCGACGATCAGCACCTGGCCGGACGCCAGCAAGGCCGCCGCATGGTAGGTACGCGGCGCCACGAGGCGCTGTGGTGCCAGGCTCTCGAAGCTGCCGCTGACAGGATCGAAGAGCTCCGCGGAGAACGTGACCATGGCAGGACTGAGCCCCTGGCCGCCGGCAATCAGCACCTTGCCGCTGTTGAGCAGCGTTGCGGTATGGCGGGAGCGCTCGAGCGTCATGGGCCTGGGCAGGGCCTGAAAGGTCTTGCTGACGGGGTCGAAGATCTCGGCCGAGCTCATGGCCAGCACCCGGCCGTCGCCGAGGTCTCCACCCGTGACCAGCACACGGCCGTCCGGCAGCAGCGTGGCCGCATGACCCTGGCGAGCCTGCACCATGCTGCTCAGGAGTTCCACCTGGCCCGTCAGCGGATCGATGAGCTCTGCGGCGCGGGTCGCACGGTTGTCGCTGCGGCCACCCAGCACCAGCAGGCGGCCATCGCCCAGCGGGGTCACGGTATGACCCTGGCTTCTCGCGACGTGCAGCCGGGTGAAGGCGTACACGCGGCCAGCCCTGCCCTTGGCGACGAGCTCCGACGTCTCAGACCTGGCCGGCTCGAGGGCGGAAGCTTGGCATGAGGCCGAGGACAGCACGGTGGCGACCAGGAGACTCAGCCCCAGCGAAAGTGAATGCGACAGCGGGGGACACTTCAACAGTTTCTTCATGAATCAATGGCAAATGCCATCTCCTGCGTGGTTGCGAAAGATCCCTTTTGAGGATCTGTGGGAGCACACACTCCGGTCGGAGCGCATGCCTGGGCCACTCTAGAGTGGAACCAATAACGCCTTAATGACACTCCCCTTCATGACCCTGCCGCCGCCATCTGCAGGCCGCCTCGACCGGGGGCCGGCCATGGAGCCCTAGGCCGGCATGCGGCCCAAGCGGCGCTCGACCCTGCTGCGAGCCGGCTGCTGGATGAGGTCCAGGGAGCCCCTGAGGCGGGCATGGATCACAGGGCGCGCCTGCTGGAAGTCCTGCTGCGGAAATGCGCGTCACCGGCCGTGGCCGCATGGCTCATCAGCCCCGCCACGGGCCGCTGCCCAACGCCTGCGACCCGCCAGGCAACACCTTTCGCGGCGGCGAGATTGAGCTGATGTGATCGGCGCCTGCCTCCAGAAGGCCCAGATCGGCCGTGATGCGCAGCACATGACCGATCAGGGCCGATCAGGGCCGGGGGGCGTGAGCGCCTTCATGCCTGCGAGATGCCGGCGGCGGGCTGCCCGTCCAGGCAGGAAGGCCCATCACTGAATGGCATGGAAGCTCCAGAAGTTGATGGCGCTGCGGGGCAAGCGCCGTGCCCTGAAAGGCCTCGCCCGCCTTGCCGTGCGGAACCTCTTCATCGGTAGGGCCATTTCTCAAAGCAGCCGTTTTGCGCGATTCTTTCCATCCCCCTGGGCAGTCAGGGTCATCAGAAAGGGAGCATTCACATGAGCGTTTCGAAGATGAAGCTCGCCACGCGCCTGATCCTCGGCTTCATGGCCGTCGTGGCCTTTGGGGTGATCGTCGCAATGGTCGGCATCCGGGGCATTGGCACGGTCAACGACTTCAATGACAGGCTCTATGACCGAGAGCTGCTGGGCCTCTCCTACATCAAGGAGGCCAACATCAACCTGATCTATGCCGGCCGGGAGCGCGCCCGCTTCTCGGCCGCAACGACGCCGCAAGAACGCGAGACGGCCGTTCGCAACTTCGAATCGGCCATCGCGTCGATGGAAAAGCAGCTGGCCCTGGCCCAGCCCCTGTTCATCACGGAGCAAGGCAAGGGCCAGTTCGCCGACACCCGGCAGTCCATCGACCGCTGGCTGCCGGTGGCGCGGCAGTTCTTCAAGACCGCGGCACAGGATCCGCTGTCAGAGCGTTCGGCCGCGAGCCGCGAGCTCGGCACCCAGGTGCGGGACCTGAACCAGCAGGTCGATGACAAGCTCTCCCACCTCTCCGAGTTGAAGGAAGCCCAGGGCAAGAAGGCCGCCGACGCCGGCACCGAGGTCTACGAGCAGGCCCGCGGCATCCTGCTCCTGCTGACCGTGCTCAGCGGGGCCTTCGGCATTGCCATCGGCGCCCTGCTGACGCGCCGGATCACCGGCCAGCTGGGTGGAGAGCCGGAGGCCGTGGCGGCCATGGCCAACGAGATCGCGCGGGGCAATCTGGCGGCCCGCATCGACGCCTCGCGGGCACGGCCCGGCAGCATCGTGGCCGCGATGAGCGCCATGCAGCAGTCGCTGCACGGCCTGATCCACAACGTGCGCAACAGCAGCGAGTGCATCGCCACCGCTGCGAGCGAGATCGCCGTGGGCAATCTGGACCTGAGCCAGCGCACGGAGCAGCAGGCCAGCAATCTGCAGCAGACGGCGGCCTCGATGGAGCAGATCTCCGGCTCCATCGCGATCAACTCCGAGACCACCCGCGCCGCCAGCGAGGTCGGCCAGGCCGCCACCAGCGCGGCCGACACCGGCGGCCGGGTCATGCAGCAGGTGATGCACACCATGGACGAGATCGGCCAGGCCAGCCAGCGCATCACGGACATCATCAGCGTCATCGACGGCATCGCCTTCCAGACCAACATCCTGGCCCTGAACGCGGCCGTGGAGGCCGCCCGGGCGGGAGAACAGGGCCGGGGCTTCGCGGTGGTCGCGGGCGAGGTGCGCATCCTGGCCCAGCGCAGCGCCCAGGCGGCGAAGGAGATCAAGCAGCTGATCGAGAACAGCTCGAGCAAGGTCGACCAGGGCAGTCAGCTGGTCCGTCAGGCGGGCGCCTCCATGGCCGGGATCGTGGCCGAGGTGAAGCGCTTGACCGACATGATCCATGACATCAACACCTCGACCAGCCAGCAGTCCACGGGCGTCGGCCAGATCAATGCGGCGGTGAGCCAGCTGGACCAGGTGACGCAGCAGAACGCCGCCCTGGTCGAGGAGAGTGCCGCGGCCGCGGACAGCCTGCGCAACCAGGCCCAGGGTCTGCTGCAGGCCGTGGCCAGCTTCCACCTGCGGGACGAGCTGGCCGGCGCTGCTCACTGAAGGCCGGCAGGCCGGGCTGGCGGGGCGCCGGACTGCGCCAGCATGCGGTCCAGCAGCAGGGCCATCTCAAGCGGGCTGTCCAGGTAGAAGCGGGCCCTGGACTGCCAGCTGGTGCGGCCGACCTTGATGGTCAGCCAATGCGCCGGGGCCCGCTGGAACACCGGCTCGTCATTGATGTCGTCGCCGATGAAGACCGCTGCGGCCGCCCCTTCGCGGGCCACGACGGCATGCACGGCATCGGCCTTGTCCGGCGCCCGGGCGGCCACGATGTTGAAGACCAGCTTGCCGCCGAAGACATGCAGGGCCGGGCCCGCCGTCTTCATGATCTCCTCCAGCCGCTGCCGCGCCCGCTCGCGGTCCCGCGCCATGCGGTAGTGCAAGGCGATGGAGCTGCGCTTGTCCTCGACCTGCACGCCCAGCTCCTGCAGCTCGGCACGAAAGGGCTGCAGCCACTCCCGGGCCGATTCCATGGCGCTCACCCACACGGGAGATGGATCGAGCAGATCGCTCTCGGCGCCATGGCTGCCGACGATGTAGGTCGGCGTGAAGTCCAGGCGCTTGCGCACATCGGCCACCTCCCGGCCCGTCACGATGGCCACCGGCAGGCGCAGCGACAGCAGCCGCAGGCGGCTGACGACACCGGGGGGCATGCGGGCCATGTCGGGCAGGGCGACGATGGGGGCCAGCGTGCCGTCGAAATCGAAAGCCAGCAGCGGGCGGGACGCCATGGTGGCGGCCAGTGCCAGCTCCCCCTGCGGGCTGAAGATGTGCAGCTTCATGGCCCGCCCTGCCCTCAGCCCGAGCCGAGCCGCCGCACGCGCGCCTCCACGCGCGCCCGCAGTCGCCAGCGGCCGGCATCGGCCAGCATGCGGGCCGCCCAGCGGAAGACGTTGAACTCCCGCACCGTGCTGCGCAGGCTCACCATGCGCTCGCGCTGTTCGGCCGGTGGCATCGTGGCGGCGCGCAGCAGGGCGTCGGCCGTCTCCTCGACGTGATAGGGATTCACGATCAGCGCCTCCGTCATCTCACGGGCCGCGCCGGCAAAGCGGCTCAGCACCAGCACACCCTGCTGGTCGTCACGGGCAGCCACGAACTCCTTGCACACCAGGTTCATGCCGTCGTGAAGGCTGGTGACCACGCCGATGTCCGCGGCGCGGAACAGCTCGTTCACGGCGTCCGGCTCATGGTGCTGGGCCAGCAGGTGCACCGGCCGGTAGCCGGGCCGCCCGAAGCGCGTGTTGATGCGCTCGGTGACCCGCTCCACATGTTCCTGGAAGCTGCGGTATTCGTCCAGCGAGGCGCGTGTGGGCGCGGCCACCTGCACGAAGACGAAGCGGCCGATCCATTCGGGCGCCTTCTCCAGCAGCCGCTCCACGGCATTGAGCCGCTCCAGAATGCCCTTGGTGTAGTCAAAGCGGTCCACACCCACCGCCAGGCACAGGTCCTGCGGCAGGCCCAGGCGGTCGATCACCTGCTGGCGGCACTGGGCCACGCTGGGCCAGGCCGCCACCGTGGCGGGCTCCGGCCATTCGATGGAGATGGGGTAGCTCTCCACCAGCGTCTCCTTGTCCTGGAAGCGGATGGTGGAGTACTCGGCCTCGATGCGGGCCTCCAGGGAGCGGTCCACCGTCTCCATGAAATTGCGGCAATGGAAGCGGGTATGGAAGCCCAGGATGGTGCTGCCCAGCAGCCCCTGCAGGATCTCCTTGTGCCAGGGGCAGATGCCAAAGGACTCCGGATTGGGCCAGGGGATGTGCCAGAAGGTCAGCACCGTGGCCTGAGGCAGCTGGGCACGGATCATGGCCGGCAGCAGGGCGAAGTGGTAGTCCTGCACCAGCACCACGGGATCCTCGCTGCGGGCCTCGGCCACGACGGCATCGGCGAAGCGCTGGTTGACCCGCTGGTAGGCCTCCCAGTCCGATTCCCGGAAGACCGGCCGCACGTGCGCCACATGGCACAGCGGCCACAGCCCTTCGTTGGCGAAGCCATAGTAGTAGCCCTGCTCCTCCTCGGGTGTCAGCCAGATGCGGCGCAGCTGGTAGTCCTCCACGCCGGGCGGCACGGCCACGCGGTCGTGGCGGTCCACGGCCTCGCGGTCCGCGCTGCCGCTGCCATGGGCAATCCAGGTGCCCGAGCAGGCCCGCATCACCGGCTCCACCGCGGTGACCAGGCCGCTGGCGGGCCGGCGCACGACGATGCCCTCCGGCCCCTGCTCATGGATGTAGGGCTCGCGGTTGGAGACCACGATGACCTGGTCCCCCCGCAGCTGGGTCTGCAGCAGGTTGCGCAGGCGCTCGCCGGTCCATTCCAGGGCCGGGCCCTGCATGCGGCGGTATTCGTCCTCGAGGTCGCGCAGGCTGTTGCGGAGTTCGTCGACAAAGGGCGCCAGCTCCGGCGGCGGCAGCAGCGGGCTGACCAGCCCCTCGCCCCGCATGATGGCCCGCGCACCCTTGACCCAGCCGCGCCAGCTCAGCTGCGCCACGATGACGGTGATGAGGGCGATGACAAAGCCCAGGATGGCGATGAAGCCGACCAGGTAGCGCCGGGTGTCCTGGCTGCGCTTCTCGATGAAGCTCATGTCATGCAGCAGCACCAGGCGGCCGACGATCGCAGGCCCCTGAGCCGCAGCGGCCGCGTCCTGGGCGGGCGCAGCCGAGGCGGCGTCGAAGGTCGCCGGCCCGCTGGCGGGATTTCCCCAGGGCTCGGCGGGCAGATCAGGCGCCGGCCGCATGATGTGGTGCACGCCCACATGCACGGCACCGCCCGCCAGCTTGAGACGAGGATCCTGGCGGTTGGCGATGGAGAGGCTGCGCGCACAGCTGAGCCCGTCCGGAAAGGCGTGCGTGGCATGCAGCAGCGTGCCCTGGGCATCGCAGGCGGCGATGGCGAACAGGCGCTCGTCCTGCACCGCCCGGTCGAGCAGCGTGGACAGCCGTTCCCCGCGCGGGTCCAGCAGGGCCTCCGCCACGGCGTCCGACATGGCATTGACCATCAGGGCGCCACGGCTATTGAGGTCCCGTGAGAACCATCGCAAGGTAACCTGATCCAGCAGTGGCAGCGCGATGTAGGCCGCCCCTACCAGCGCAACCGCCAGAGGAAGCAGGAAGCGCAGTTGGAGTCTGAGTGTCTTCATCCCTGGATTCCGGCATGGGCCCGGATTCCGAGGCGGGGCCCGGTGCCATGCGAGCGTTCTTGTACCAATATTGCGTCAACGACGCGCGCTTCATGGGTTTCGATCAGCAACAAGAGGTCTCTGTATGCAGGACAAGCAATCGCTGCAAACCTCGCCGGCGTCCCTGGACCTGGCACTCATCGGCAACTGCCAGATCAGCGCCCTGGTGGACGCGAAGGCCCACATCGTCTGGTGCTGCATGCCGCGCTTCGACAGCACACCGGTCTTCGACGCGCTGATGCATTCGGCAGAGGGCATCGGCTCGGAAGGCGTCTTCAGCGTGGAGATCGAGCACCTGGCGCGATCCGAGCAGCGCTACGAGCCGGGCACGGCCATCGTGCGCACCGAGCTGTGGGACGCGCAGGGCCAGGGCATCGAGGTGATCGACTTCGCCCCTCGCTTCATCACCCGTGACCGCCCCTTCAGGCCCGCGCAGCTCGTGCGCCGCGTGCGGCCCCTGGCCGGGCACCCCCGCGTGCGCTTCCGCGTGACACCGCGTGGCGACTGGGGGCGCACGGCCCCCACCCTCACCCGCGGCAGCCATCACCTGCGCTACATCCTGCCCGAGCTGGTGCTGCGGCTCAGCACCAATGTGCCGCTGAGCTATCTGGTCGACCAGACCTGGTTCTCCCTGCACAAGCCGGTGAGCCTGCTGCTGGGGCCGGACGAGACCCTCGACGCCGGCATCGAGGAGACGGCGCGCAGCTTCGAGGAGCAGACCTCCCTGTACTGGCGCCACTGGACCCACCGCCTGGCCCTGCCCCTGGAATGGCAGGAAGCGGTGATCCGCGCGGCCATCACGCTCAAGCTGTGCCAGTACGAGGAGACCGGCGCCATCGTGGCCGCCATGACGACCAGCATTCCCGAGGCCCCGAACAGCGGCCGCAACTGGGACTACCGCTACTGCTGGATTCGCGACGCCTTCTTCGTGGTGCGCGCGCTCAACGGCCTCTCCGAGGTGGGCACCATGGAGGGCTACCTGAACTGGCTCTACAACGTGATCCGCAGCGCGCGAGACGGCCATGTCCAGCCGCTCTACGGCCTGGGCCTGGAGGCCGATCTGCCGGAGTCCATCGTGGAAGGCGCGTACGGCTACCGGGGCATGGGGCCGGTGCGCATCGGCAACCAGGCCTACGAGCATTTCCAGCACGACGTGTACGGCAGCGTGGTGCTGGGCGCGGCCCAGGCCTTCCATGACATGCGCCTCTTCAGGCAGGCGGACACCAAGGACTTCGAGGCCCTGGAGTCCATGGGCGAGCAGGCCTGGCTGCTGCATGAGCAGCCCGACGCCGGCATCTGGGAGCTGCGCACGCGGGCACGCATCCACACGTCCTCGGCCCTCATGTGCTGGGCCGCCTGTGACCGCCTGGCCCACGTGGCGCAACGCATGTCGCAACCGGAGCGCGCCGCCCTCTGGCGCACGCGGGCCCATGCCATCCAGGCCAAGATCCTGGCCCGCTCCTGGAACGAGAAGCGCCAGGCTTTCGTCGAGAGCTTCGAGGGATCGGACCTGGACGCCAGCGTGCTGCTGATGGGCGAGGTGGGCTTCCTGAACCCGCAGGACCCGCGCTTCATCAGCACCGTCCGCGCCCTGGAGACCACGCTGTGCGACGGCTACTTCATGCGCCGCTACGAAGGCCGCGACGACTTCGGATTCCCCGAGACCGCCTTCAATGTCTGCACCTTCTGGCACATCGACGCCCTGGCGCGCACCGGCCGGCGGGCGCAGGCCCGGGAGAACTTCGAGGCCATGCTGTCCCGCCGCAACAGGCTGGGCCTGCTGAGCGAGGACCTGGCCCCGGCCACGGGCGAACTCTGGGGCAACTTCCCGCAGACCTACTCCATGGTGGGCATCATCCACAGCGCCGTGCGACTCTCGGCGCCCTGGGACAGCATGATCTGAGCCGCGCCTCAGGGCTTCTGGAATCCGTGGCGGGCCAGCACCGCCTGGCCCGCCGGCGAGAGCAGGTAGTCGATGAACTGGCGGGCGCCCTCGGCATTGCCGCCGCCGGCCACGGCCGCCACGGGGTAGCGGATGGGCGAGACGGTCGGCACCACGGCGACCACACGGACCTTCTCCTGCTGCACGGCCGCATCAGTGGCATAGACGAAGCCGGCGTCCACCTCGGCCCGCGCCACATAGTCCAGGGCCTGCCGCACATTGCTGGCATAGACGGCCTTGGACGCCACTGCAGGCCACAGCCTGGCGGCCTCCAGGGCACCCTTGGCATAGCGCCCCGCCGGCACGCCCTCGGGCTTGCCCAGGGCCACGCGCTGCACGGCAGGCAGCTGCAGGTCTGTGAGGGCCTTGAGGCTCACCGCGCCGGTCGCAGGCACGACCAGCACCAGACTGTTGGCCACGAAGTCGCGCCGCGTGCCCGTGAGCACGGCCTTCTGTGCCTCGGCGCGGTCCATGGTCTCCTGGTCCGCGGAGGCGAAGACGTCCACCGGCGCACCCTTGGCAATCTGGGCCAGCAGAGCGTCCGAGGCCCCGACATTGAGCAGCACGCGCGTGCCGGGGTGGCGGGCTTCAAAGGCCGGTGCGATCTCTTTGAAGGCATTGCCCAGGCTCGCCGCAGCGGAGACGGTGAGATCAGCCGCCAGGGCCGGCAGCGCGCAGAGCATGGCGCCGCCAAGCGCGGCCTTCAGCAGGAGACGGTGGGGAAGGAGCATGACGGTGCGCAGTCCTTGTGGATTGCGGAGGCGGTGGATTGAATCGAGCGCAATATACACCCATGCATAACGACCGCAGCCTGGCATCGCCGCGGAGCTTGCGCCCGCTCAAGCCCTGCCCCGCCGCAGCAGAAAGGCGGCCGGGATCAGAAACAGCGACAGCAGCGGAGCGCTGAGCATGCCGCCCAGCATGGGCGCGGCGATACGGCTCATCACCTCGATGCCCGTGCCGCTGCCGAAGACGATGGGCAGCAGGCCGGCCAGGATCACCGCCACCGTCATGGCCTTGGGCCGCACGCGCAGCACGGCACCTTCGCGGATGGCGTCCAGCAGCTCGGCGCGAGACAGCGCCTCGCCCTCGCGCTGCCGCGCCTCCAGCGCATGCCGCAGATAGACCAGCATCACCACGCCGAACTCCGCCGACACCCCTGCCAGCGCGATGAAGCCCACCCCGGTGGCCACCGACAGATGCATGCCCATGAGGTAGAGGAACCAGACGCCGCCGGTCAGCGCGAAGGGCAGCGTGGCCATGATCAGCAAGGCCTCGTCCAGCCGGCGGAAGGTCAGGTACAGCAGCAGGAAGATGATCAGCAGCGTGGCCGGCACCACCACCTGCAGCCGGGCATTGGCGCGCTCCAGATATTCGAACTGGCCCGAGTAGGCGATGCTCGTGCCGGGCTCCGGCTTCACCGACCTCGCCACGGCAGCCCGCAGCTCGCGGGTCACCGCGGCCAGGTCGCGGCCGCGCACGTCGACATAGACCCAGCCCGTGGGCCGCGCGTTCTCGCTGCGCAGCATGGGCGGTCCTTCGCCGAGGCGCAGCCGGGCCACGCTGCCCAGGGTGATCTGCAGGCCCGCGGGCGTCAGCAGGGGCAGCTCGGCCAGGCGCTGCGGCGAGTCCCGCCATTCACGCGGATAGCGCAGGTTGATGGGGTAGCGGGCCAGGCCCTCCACCGTCTCGCCGATGTTCTCACCGCCGATGGCGCCCGCCACCACGGCCTGCACATCGGCCACGTTGAGACCGTAGCGTGCGGCGGCGGTTCGGTCGATGTGCACGTCGAGATAGCGCCCGCCGGTGAGGCGCTCGGCCAGCGCCGAGCTCACGCCCGGCACCGTGCGCGCCACCTGCTCGATGCTCAGGCTCATGCGCTCGATGGCCGCCAGATCCGGGCCGCTGACCTTGACGCCGATGGGGCTCTTGATGCCCGTGGCCAGCATGTCCACGCGATTGCGGATCGGCGGGATCCACAGATTGGACAGGCCGGGGATGCGCACCGCCCGGTCCAGCTCCTCCACCAGCTTCTCCGGCGTCATGCCGGGGCGCCACTGTTCGCGGGGCCGGAGCTTGACGGTGGTCTCGAACATCTCCAGCGGCGCCGGGTCCGTGGCGGTCTCGGCGCGGCCGGCCTTGCCGAAGACATGCTCGACCTCGGGCACCGTGCGGATCATGCGGTTGCTCAGCTGCAGCAGCTCGGTCGCACGCTGGGCCGAGAGTCCCGGCAGGGCCGAGGGCATGTAGAGCAGGTCGCCCTCGTCGATGGCGGGCAGGAACTCGCCGCCCAGGCGCATCAAGGGCCAGGCCGTGCTGGCAAGCACCATCAGGGCCAGGACCAGCGTGCCGCGCGGCCGGCGCAGCACCCACTCCAGCGCGGGCCGGTAGACGGCGATCAGCGCACGGGTGATGGGGTTGCGCTGCTCGTCCGGGATCCGGCCGCGGATCCAGAAGCCCATCAGCACCGGGACCAGGGTGACGGACAGCCCCGCCGCCGCCGCCATGGCATAGGTCTTGGTGAAGGCCAGCGGGCCGAAGAGACGCCCTTCCTGCGCCTCCAGCGTGAAGACGGGCACGAAGGACAGCGTGATCACCAGCAGCGAGAAGAACAGCGCCGGTCCCACCTCCACGGCAGCGTCGGTGATGAGCTGCCAGCGCTCGCCGCCGGACGGGATCCGCCCCTCGTGCGCATGCTGCCAGGCCTCCAGCTTCTTGTGCGCGTGCTCGATCATCACCACGGCCGCATCCACCATGGCGCCGATGGCGATGGCGATGCCGCCCAGGGACATCATGTTGGCGTTGATGCCCTGGTAGCGCATCACGATGAAGGCGGCCAGCACGCCCAGCGGCAGCGCCAGGATGGCCACCAGCGCCGAGCGCAGGTGCCACAGGAAGACGGCGCAGACCAGGGCCACGACGAGGAACTCCTCGAGCAGCTTGTGGCTCAGATTGCTGACGGCACGCTCGATGAGGGCACTGCGGTCGTAGGTGGTGACGATCTCGACGCCCTGCGGCAGCGCCGCCTGCAGTGCGGCCAGCCGGGCGCGCACCGCCGCGATGGCTTCCTGCGCGTTGCGTCCGGAGCGGAGGATCACCACGCCGCCGGCCACTTCGCCCTCGCCGTCCAGCTCGGCGATGCCGCGCCGCATCTCGGGGCCCAGCTGCACGGTGGCGACGTCGCCCAGGCGCACCGGCACGCCCGAGCGCAGGGCCAGCGGCACGGCGCGGAAGTCGTCCAGGGTCTTGAGGTAGCCGTCGGCCCGGACCATGTACTCGGCGCCGGCCAGCTCCAGCACCGAGCCGCCGGTCTCCTGGTTGGCGGCCGTCAGGGCCTCGCGGACCTGGGCCTGGGTGATGCCCAGCGCGCTCAGCCGCAGGGGGTCCAGCACCACCTGGTACTGCCGCACCATGCCGCCTACGCTGGCCACCTCTGCCACGCCGGGCAGGCTCTTGAGCTCGAACTTCAGGAACCAGTCCTGCAGTGATCGCAGCTGGGAAAGATCGTTGCGGCCGCTGCGGTCCACCAGGGCGTACTGGTAGATCCAGCCGACGCCGGTGGCGTCCGGCCCCAGCGCCGGGCGCGCGGAGGCCGGCAGGCGGCCCTGCACCTGGTTGAGGTACTCCAGCACACGGGAGCGCGCCCAGTAGAGGTCGGTCCCTTCCTCGAAGAGCACATAGACGAAGGAATCGCCGTAGAAGGAGAAGGCACGCACTGCCTTGGCACCGGGCACCGAGAGCATGGTGCTGGACAGCGGATAGCTCACCTGGTTCTCGACGATCTGCGGCGCCTGCCCCGGGTAGGAGGTGCGGATGATGACCTGCACGTCGGACAGGTCGGGCAGGGCGTCGATGGCCGTGCCGCGCACGGCCCACAGGCCCCAGCCGGTCAGCAGCAGGGTCGCCAGCAGCACCAGGAAGCGGTTGCCGACGGACCAGCGGATCAGGCGGGCGATCATGGCCGACCTCCGGTCCGCGAGGCCGCTGCTGCCGGCGCAACGGGCTGGATCGCCGTGATCACGGGCTCATCGCCCCGCTGCACGAAGCTGAACCGCACGGTCTGCCCCCTCGTCAGCCCGGCTGCCAGGCGCGGCTCGGCCAGCTTGAAGCCCATGGTCATGGCCGGCCAGCGCAGGGCCGGGATGGCCTCGTGGGACAACATCAGCTCGCCCGCCCCCAGGTCCTCGATGCGGCCCAGCGCGCTGTGGCTCACGGCCTGAGCCACCGGCGCAGGCTCGCTCGCGGCCGGCACGGGCAGCACCCCGCGCAGGCTGGCCTCGGAATCGATGAGGAAGGTGGCCGAGGCCACCACCGACTGCCCGGCCTCCAGCCCGCCGGTGATGACGAGCTCGTCCCCCAGCTCGGCGCCCAGCTGGACCTCGACGGGATGGAAGCGGCCAGGCGCATCGACCGCGTACACGATCGCACGCCGCCCGCTGCGCACCACTGCCTCACTGGGCAGCAGCAGGGCCGTGCGCGGCGTCCCCTGCAGGCGGGCCTGGCCGGACAGGCCCGCCTTCAGCCGCAGGCCCGGATTGGGCAGCTCCAGACGCAGGCGCAGGGTGCGCGTCTCCCGGCTGGCCTCGGGCAGCACGGCGCTCACGCGGGCCTTGAAGACCTCGGCACCGTAGGCCGCGAGGCGCAGCTCGGCCTCCTGCCCGAGGGCGATGGCACCGGCCTGCAGCTCCGGCACCGCCACCTCGAACCACAGCGGGTCCAGGCCATTGATGCGGGCCAGGCTCATGCCGGCCGAGACCGTCATGCCCTGGCGCACCATCAGCTCGGCCAGCAGGCCAGTGCGCGGCGCCACGACGGTGTGCCGCGCCTGCACCTGGCCGCTGCGCTCGACCTCGGCGATCAGCGCCGCCGGCATGCCCAGCAAGGGCAGGCGCTGGCGGGCGGCGTCGGTCAGGGCGACGTCGCCCAGGGCTCGCACGGCCAGGAACTCCCGTTGCGCGGCCAGCCAGTCCGGCAGCAGGAGATCCGCAAGAGGCGCGCCCGCCGCGATGACTTCACCCGGCGCATGGGCGTGCACCTTCTCGACGAAGCCGCCGCTGCGCGCCTGCACCAGGCTCACATCGCGCTCGTTCAGCTGCAGCGTGCCCGGCACCTCGACCGCCGCGGCCACCTCGCGCCGCTGCACCGGTACCGTGCGAAGGCCCAGGGCCTGCACGGTGCGGGCGTCCAGCTGCAGGGCCGGGCCGCCGGGCTCGGGCTCGTCGGCATAGCGGGGCTGCAGCTGCATGTCCATGAAGGGGGACTTGCCGGGCTTGTCGAAGCGCTGGCCCGGCACCATGGGGTCGTACCAGTACAGCACCCGGCGCTCGGCGGGCGCAGCCGGCGACGTGGGGCTGGCACTCCAGCGGGACACCCACCAGCCGGCACCCGCGCCGAGCGCGAGCAGGACCAGGGTCCAGGGGATCATCTTGCGATTCATGGCTTCACTCCTCAGCCAGGCTGTTCAGGCGCAGCTGCAGCAGCGCCTGCCGCGTCTGCAGCTCGTTCTGGCGCAGGCGCAGCTCCAGCAGCTGGGCGCGCGCCGCCAGCACCGCCCCCAGGTCGGACTTGCCGGACTGGTAGGCGCTCAAGGCCAGGCTCACGCGGTCCTTCGCCAGGGGCAGGCCCTGCGAAGTCAGGCGCTCGTGCTGACTTGCCAGGGACTGCAGCTCGGCGAGGTCCTCCTCCAGCGCCAGGCGGTGGCGCTGCTCGGCCTCTTCGCGCTCCAGCTGCACCCGTTCCAGCTCCCGCTGGCGCGCCGCGGCCATGGGCTGCTGGCGGCGCTCCCGCTGCCAGGGCAGGTCGAAGCTGAGCTGGAAGGAGAGCATGTCGCCCCACTGCCGGCCACGGCGGCTGTAGGCCAGCTCCCAGGCCCAGTCGCCGCGCGATTCGGACTCGGCCTCGCGCAGCTCGGCCCGGGCCAGGGCCTGCTGAGCCGGGAAGGCGGCGAGCTCGGCATGGGCATGCAGGCGGGCCCGCAGCGCCTCAGCCTGCACGGGGGGCAGGGGCAGCTCGCCGATGAGGGGCTCGTCGCCCCGCGGGCCGACGAGCCGGCGCAGGGCCGCGCGCGCCTTGAACAGCTCGCGCGTCAGCTCATCCTGCCGGTCCGCCAGGGCCAGGGCTTCCTGGCGCGCCATCACGAGCTCGGCGGCCGCCGCGCTGCCGCCGGCGATGCGGGCCGGCAGGGTGCGTTGCAGCTGCAGGTTCTCGTCCACCAGGGCCTGCAGCAGGTCGCGCCCCCGTTGCGCCGACTGCACCGCGATCCACGCCGTGCCCAGGGCCTGGCGCAGCTGCAGGCGCTGCAGCACCAGGAGTGCGCGCTCCCGGTCGGCACGGGCCTGGGCGGCCTCGGCGCGGGCGGCACGCTTGGCGGCGTTGGGCACCTCCTGCATGAGCGCCAGGCGCTGCATGGTCATGAAGTCGCGCGTCAGGCTCCAGCGGTCGGGGCCGGTGGTGGGCAGGTTCTCCACGCCCAGGCTCAGTCGCGGGTCGGGCAGTGCGGCGGCGGCGGCCTGCGAAGCCCGGGCGCCGTCGGCACTGGCCTGCTGGGCGTGAAGGGCGGGGTTCAGCTGTTCGGCAAGGCGCAGCGCCTCGGCCGGGTCCAGCGCGACGGCCGGACCGGCCAGCAGGGCGAAGGACAGGAGCGCCGCCCGCGCACTGACGGCGCCGGCAGGGGCCGGGCGACTGCGCGCACGGCCGGGAAGGAAGGCAGACATGGTGATCCTCGGCATCGAGACAGGACGACAGTCGGCCGCGCCCCATGCGCGGCGACGCGGGTCCGGCTCAATTCCTGAGGATCAGCAGTGAAAGGTACAAGGGCGGCGCCCCGGGCGGGCGCAGCGGCGCGCCGGCATGCAGGCGCTGCAGAAGCGGCGGCAGGGCCGGCTGCAGCGGCGTGACGACGCCCATCAGCAGGGCCGGCGCCGAGGCGTTGGGCTGCAGGTCCGGCACGGCCGACAGCGCCCTGCCCTGCGCATCCTTCTCGCAATGGGCCTTGCACAGCTGGGGCTGGTCCTCGTCCATGCCGGCGCCCATACCTTCGCAGCCAGGCATCTGGGCCGCCATCGAGACCGCTGCCGAAGCGGCCGCCAGCTGCGGGCAGGCATAGGCCGCCGTGGCCAGCTGCATGAACAGCAGGGCCAGCGACAGGCCGGAGCCCATCCAGCGGCGAAGGCGCCTGGCGAGTTGCATGGTCGCAAGCATAGAAGGCGGCGGCAGCGGCAGCTTGCCTCAGATCAAAGGGGGGGCGGCCTTAGCGCAGCGGGGGCTGCAGCTCCGTCACCACCAGGCTGGCGCCCTTGCGCTCGGCCTTGAAGCGCACGTGGTCGCCGGCCTTGACCTGGTCCAGCATGGCCGGGTCCTTCACCTGGAACACCATGGTCATGGCGGCCATGTCCAGATTGCGGAGCTCGCCATGCTTGATGGTCAGCTTGCGTGCCTCCTTGTCGACCTTGCGGATCTCGCCCTCGCTCAGCTCGCTGGCCGGCGTGGAGGCGGCCGTGCTCTGGGCCAGGACAGGTGTTGCGAGGGGAGCGCCCGCGGCGATCAGTGCGGCGAGTGCGAGGTGCTTGGGCTTGAGCTTGATCGTGTGCATGCGTACGTCCTTCATGGATAGTTTTGGTAGACACGGGTGCTGCCGTCCTTCAGGAGCAGCAGCACCTCGTAGGGATCCTTGCGAGCGCCGTAGGCCGGCCCGTCCATGCCGGGCGACCCCAGGGGCATGGCGGGCACGGCCAGGCCCAGGGCCTGCGGGCGTTCCTGCAGGAGACGGCGGATCTCGCGGGCGGGCACATGGCCTTCGAGGGCATAGCCGCCCACGAGCGCGGTATGGCAGGAGCCCAGCGCCAGGGGGATGCCCAGCCGCTGGCGCGCCTGGGTGTTGCCGCCCTCGGTCACGTCAACCTGGAAGCCCTGGGCCTGCAGATGCCGGATCCAGTCCGTGCAGCAGCCGCAGGCCGGGCCCTTCCAGACCTGCACGCGCGGCGCCGCCGCAAGGGCCAGGCCGGGCACGGCCAGGGCGCCGAGGCCCAGGACCAAATGCAGGGCGTGGCGGCGCAGGGGGTCAGGTCTTGCCATTTCGTTTGTCTTCATCGTGATGCCTTTCGCTGGCCGCCCTCAATGCTCGCCATGCCCACCGTGCCCTCCATGAGCGCCTGGCTTGCGCGCGCGCAGCTCGGTCTCCGAGGGGGCCTGGCGGGGCATGGACTGGCCGCCTGGCGTGCCGGAGCGCGCGGCATCGGGCAGGCCGCCCGTCCACTCGCGCGCCACGGTGCCGGGCGGGTGGCGGTACCAGCCCGGGTCGCTGTAGTCGCCGGGCTTCTGGTCCTTGCGCACCTTGAGGATGGAGAACATGCCGCCCATCTCGACGCCACCGAAGGGGCCGTCGCCCGTCATCATGGGCAGGGTGTTGTCCGGCAGGGGCATCTGCATGCTGCCCATCTCGGCCATGCCGCTTTCGCCCATGGCCATGTAGTCGGGCACCAGCTTCGCGATCTTCTCGGCCAGGTCCTGCTGCTTCACCCCGATCATGGTGGGCACCTGGTGGCCCATGGCGTTCATGGTGTGGTGGCTCTTGTGGCAATGGAAGGCCCAGTCGCCCTCCTCGTCCGCGACGAACTCGACCTGGCGCATCTGGCCCACGGCCACGTCGGTGGTGACCTCGGGCCAGCGCGCGGTCTTGGGCACGGGGCCGCCGTCGGTGCCGGTCACGGTGAACTCATGGCCATGCACGTGGATGGGGTGGTTGGTCATGGTGAGGTTGCCCACGCGGATGCGGACCTTGTCGTTCCTGCGCACATTGAGCGTGTCGATGCCGGGGAAGACACGGCTGTTCCAGCACCACAGGTTGAAGTCCAGCATGGTCATGATGCGCGGCGTGGCGGAGCCGGGATCGATGTCGAAGGCGTTGAGCAGGAAGCAGAAGTCGCGGTCCACCTCCTCGATCAGCGGGTGCCGGCCCTTGGGGTGCGTGATCCACAGGCCCATCATGCCCATGGCCATCTGCGTCATCTCGTCGGCATGCGGGTGGTACATGAAGCTGCCGGGGCGGCGCGCCACGAACTCGTAGACATAGGTCTGCCCGGGCTGGATGGCCTTCTGCGTCAGGCCGGAGACGCCGTCCATGCCGTTGGGCAGGCGCTGGCCGTGCCAGTGCACGCTGGTGTGCTCAGGCAGGCGGTTGGTGACGAAGATGCGCACGCGGTCGCCCTCCACCACCTCGATGGTGGGCCCGGGCGACTGGCCGTTGTAGCCCCACAGCCGGGCCTTCATGCCGGGCGCGAGCTCGCGCAGCACGGGCTCGGCCACGAGGTGGAACTCCTTGACGCCCTGGTTCATGCGAAAGGGCAAGGTCCAGCCATTGAGCGTGACCACCGGGCGGTAGGGGCGGCCGGCGCTGGGCGCCAGGGGCGGCTGGGTGTCGGGGCTGGTCTGCTGGACGGCCTCAGGCAGCGCGGCCAGGGCCACGCGGCTGACGGAGGCGGCCGACACGGCGGCCGTCAGCGCACCGGCACCACGGAAGAAATTGCGTCGGGAAAACATGGGCTGTCCTTTCAGTGCGCGGCGCCGCGGGCGCTGTTCGAGGGGGCGGGCGCCACGGTCGGTGCGAGCGCGGGCCGGCCGACCAGGGCCAGGTCCAGGTCCGCCCGGGCGATCCAGAAATCGCGCAGGGCCTCGATGGAGGCGCTGACGGTGCCGATCTGCGTGCGCGCATCGGCCAGCAACTCGAAGACGCCGATGAACATGCCGTTGTAGCGCAGCAGCTGTTCGTCCGACACCCGCCGCGCCAGGGGCAGCAGCTCGTCGCGGTAGTGGCGGGCTACCTCATGGGCGCTGAGGTAGCCCTGGTAGGCCTCGCGCAGCTCGGAGCGGGCCTCGATCACGGCCTGCGCGGCGAGGTGGGCGTCCTGCAGGTACTGGGCCTCGGCCCGGGCGACACGCGCCTCGCCCCAGTCGAAGAGAGGAATCTCGAAGCCGAGCTCGACGCCGGTCTGGCGCGGGGCCTCGCTGGCACTGTTGTGCTTGAGGTCCAGCTCCAGCACATCGACGAAGCGGGTCACGCGGCTCAGCCCGAGGGCGCGGGCGCTGGCCTCCATCCGAGCCCGGGCCGCCTGCAGGTCCAGGCGCCCCTGCAGGGCCTGCCGCTCGATGTCCGGCGGCGCCTCCACCTGGGCCGGCAGCGCGGGCAGCCGGTCCGGCAGCAGGAATGCATCGGGACTGGCCAGCCCCAGCAGGCGCGCCAGCCGTTCGCGGGCGCGGCCCTGTGCCAGCTCGGCCTGCAGAGCGCCCAGCCGGGCCTCGGCCAGGAAGCCCTGCTCCCGGGCCTGGTCCAGGGCGCTCCAGTTGCCGGCCTGCTGCATGCGACGCGCCAGCTCGGCGGCGGCCTGCGCGGCTTCGCGGGCGTCGCGGCGGTAAGCGGCGGTCTGCTGCGCGGCCACGGCCTCGTAGAAGGCCTTGCGGGTGTCGGCGGCCAGGGCCAGCATCTGCAGCGCCACCTCGCGCTGCTGGGCCACCAGGCCTTGCTGTGCTTGCTGGCGGCGCAGGGGCAGGCTGATCAGGGCCCCGAGGTCCAGCGCCAGCGTGCGCTCGATCTCGCGCTCCTCGCCCTGCTTCAGGCGGCCCAGGCGGAAACCGGGATTGGGCAGGCGGCTGGCCTGCACCCGCTCGGCATCGGCAATCCCCAGGGACTGGAAGCCGGCCTGCAGGCCGCGATTGTTGAGCAGGGCCAGCTGCACGGCGCTGTCCGCGCTGAGGGGCTGCCGCAGCAGTTCGGCCACGCGGGCAGCGATGCGGTCCTGGTCCTGCGGCGTGCGCGCCGTCTGCAGCTCGGCCTGGAGCTGCTGCCTCGCGGTGGACTGAAGGGGGGCCATGCCCTCATCGGGGCTGAGGCTGGCGCAGGCGCCCAGCAGCAGCGGGGCCAGCGCCAGGGCCAGCCGCGACAGGCGGACTCGGGTGATGTGGGGGTGCATGGGCAGCTCGTTCATTGGCGTGGAGACCATGGGAATCGTCAGGGCTCGCCCGGCGGTGCCGGCAGCCATGGGCTGGCGCAGGCGTCGACAGGCAGCGGGTGCGTTGAACGCCGGCCGGCCCGGCTCGGGTGCGCAGGCCTGGCATCGACGGGATCAAGGATGGCAGGCCCCCGGACAGGGCCGCACGGTGTGGCGGCGCAAAAGGGCCGCGCGCGCTTCAGCGCAGGGCGGGCCTGGGCGGC
This sequence comes from Pelomonas sp. BJYL3, assembly GCF_027257975.1. GTDB lineage: Bacteria > Pseudomonadota > Gammaproteobacteria > Burkholderiales > Burkholderiaceae_C > Roseateles_B > Roseateles_B flavus. Next base: position 91,399 of record NZ_JANZKX010000005.1, on the reverse strand, counting down.
CGCTCCAGCCCGTCCAGCCACACATAGGCCAGGGCCAGGTGGAACTCGGGCGCCTCGGGCAGGGCCAGAGGCATCAGGGGCAGCTGGGGCACCGCCGGAGGCAGGGCCGCGGCATGGCAGCAGGAGGCGCAGGCGCTGCAGCTGCCCGTGGAGGCGGGCTTGGCGGGATCGCCATCCGCCGCGGCGGCGGCCTGGTCGCAATGGCTGGCATGAGCGCTCGCCAGGCCGGTCATCATGCCCTCGTGCAGACCGGGTCCGCCGGCTGCGTCGCGGGCTTGCATGGGTTCAACACCGGCGAGCACCGGCGCGAAGGCGCTGGCGAGCAGACGCTGGGAGGCATGGCCTTGCAGGGGCAAGGCCAGGGCCAGCATCCATGCCAGTGCGATCCGCCAGAAAGTGCTCATGCTCGAAGTGTAAGAGGACGGCCGCGGGAGTCGCGGCAGTCGCACTGTGAGGCTTGCCCCGGTGGGAAGGTCAAGCCCCTCACCGCCCGGCTATCGAGGCGCCGGGCGCTGTGCGCGCTCAGCCCCTGGCGTACCAGGCCTTCACGCCGGCATGCTCGCGCACGGCGTCGTGCACACCCATCAGACGCGGGTAGGCCGCGAAGATGTCGGCCGGAATGTGATCGACCTTGCCGCCCAGGAACCAGCGCACGGCCATGTGCAGCTTCAGGTCCACCACGTTCAGCTGCTCGCCGCCGAAGAAGGGCTGGGCCAGGATGTTGCGCTCGGCCGCCGCCGCCCAGTCGGGCAGGAAGCCGGCCACCAGGTTTTCGCGCACGCGGCGCTTTTCCTCGGCCTCCATGCGGATAGTGGGGCCCACCGCGGCGCGCAGGTCCTCCACGTGGGCCATCATGGCCTCGTGGCGCGCGGCCTCGAAGTCGTCCTTGGGATGCAGGCCGTGGCGGCGGCCGATCAGCACCAGGATGGCGTTGGTCTGGCCCAGCGGCGCCTGGCCTGGAATCTCGAGGATGGGCATGGCGCCGTAGGGCGTCGAGGGCTTCAGCGCCGGCCAGTCGGCGGACGGGATGCGGCGGTCCTCGAAATCCACCCCTGCGAGGTGCAGGGCCAGGCGGCATTCCTCGCCGCGGCTGACCGGGGCGTCGAAGTAGATCAGTGTGGGCTTGCTCATGGGGCGGCAGCCTAGCATGCAGCGGCATCCCCTGCAGGCGCCGGGACTTGGCATCCGCTGCGCCGCCGGAGGGCCTGGCCCGGCACAAAAGCGCCCCCTGACCTCAGGCCTGCCGGGCGTACTGCTGCGTCACCTCGTCCATGAGCTGCAGGATGCGCTCGCTGGTGGTGAAGACCTCGCTGAGCGAGCGGGTGTCGGTGTTGCCGGGCCGCAGGGCGCGCAGCGCGGCGTCGAAGAAGACGTACTGCTGGTCCACCATCTCCAGCTCCGAGCGCAGGGCTGCCGTGGTCTCGGGCGCGGCCTTGAGGTTGGATTGGGCCTGCGTGAATTCCTCGCGGGCCTGATTCAGCTGCTTGACCAGGCCCTCGCTCTGCACGCCCCAGGCGGCACCGAGGTAGGCCGAGGCCATGCGCTGGCTGAGCATGCGCTGCCGCCCCGCCAGGTTGACGAGGCGCCCCACCGACTTGCCCGAGGCTTGCTCCAGCAGCCCCGTGCCCTGCTGGGCCTGGGCCAGCACCTGGGTCGCCGCGGCCATCACGGCTTCTGCCCCCTTGGGATGAGGCCGCTCGCCGACCAGCAGCAGCTTGTAGGCGCTCCAGCTGCCGTCCATCTGCTCGTAGACCTTGGCCACGGCCGGGCTGTGTGAAAAGGCCCGCAGTTCGACCAGGTGGCGGTCGAACAGCGCCATGGAATCGGACAGGACCTTCTCCGCCTGCTCCGACCGCACCTTCTGGCCCAGGGCCATATAGGCCTTCGCGCAGCGCTGGCTCAGCATGCGCAGGCGACCGGCCTTGTTGATGGCATCGGGCAGGTCACGGACCTCGGCATGGGCCTGGCCGGCCAGCCAGAGGGCCGGCACCCACAGAAGACATTGACGGCGGCGTACGAACTCCATCGCGAGACTCCCTGCCTCTGCTTGACGAAGTGGCCAGTCTAGGGATGCGCGCCCAAGGAATCCTTGATGCAGTTTGCCTTTTTCAAGGCCAGCCCCGCCGACGCTAGCGCGCCACCGTAGCGGATGCCACGGCCGGGGCGCCGCTCAGCGCAGGGCCGCGTTGAGCTGGTCCACCAGCTCGGCCCAGTCGGCATCGGCCCGGAGTTCCTCGCGCAGCAGCGCGGCCTGCGCGGCGTTCCAGCAAGGCGCCTCCTCCAGCCGCAGCGTGTCGGGCAAGGGGGAATGGTCCAGCAGGAAGGCCTCGATGCTGGCGGCGTCGTTGGCCAGGCCCAGCTGGGCGAAGAGGTCGGAAAAGCGGTGCACGGGGGCTTGCATGGGCGGCTCCGGAAATTTGCCAGCCCAGAGCTTAGCGGCATGCCGGCCCCCTGTCCCGCGTTACCGTGGCCGGCCGCTCAGGCGCCTGCGCGGGCCGCGGCGGCCTTGTCCTCGCAACGCGGCCTGGCCTTCTGGCGCAGCAGGTCGGGCGCCAGGATCTGCAGCTCGTAGCCTGCGCCGCTGATGCACTGCTCCTCCTCCAGCTGGCGCAGGCAGCGCGAGAAGGTCTCGGGCGTGATCGCCAGCTGCGAGGCCACGTACTTCTTGCGCTGGATGAAGCGCACCGGGCTGCCCTGGCGGCGCCACATGTCCAGCAGCCACTCGGACACGCGGCCCAGCGCATCCAGGCTTTCGCGGCGCACGGCCTGGCGGGTCTGCTGCAGCTGCAGCTCGGCCAGGGCATCGACCACGGATTCCATGGCCGCGCGCCAGGCGGCCGGGTCCTCGGCGGCCCAGGCGTCGATCTGTGCGCGGCTCATGCCCACGGCCAGCACGTCCACCGCGGCCACGGCGCGCAGGTTGTGGGATTCGCGCAGCCAGCAGGCGGCGCAGCCCATCCACTCACCGGCCTCGGCCAGGCGGAACTGGCGCCATTCGCCCTGGCTGTCGTGGTGGCCCAGGCAGACGCTGCCCTCCAGCAGCAGCCACATGGTCTCGCAGTGCTCGCCCTGCTCGAACAGGGGCTGACCGGCGGGCACGCGGCGCCACTGGCCGACCTCTATCAGCACTTCGCGCAGCGGTGCCGCCACACGTTCGGAAATAAGCGGTTGAGCCATCGCGGCGGCGCGCCTGCGATGCGTCCTTTCCAGGGCGCCCTCGGGTGTTGGCGCCGCCGTCGATGCGCAGTCGATCGATCCCATGCGGGTCTCCTCGGAGTCGTGCCACTGAATCGTGCACAAGCCACACTTTGCGGCGCCGCTGATCGATCCAGTTTGAGCGGCATCAACGCCCAGCCCTTCCGCCGGATCAGCGCTTCCCCCAGGTCGCGGGGCCACCCGCATTTGCGCGGGCGCAAAACCCTGCGCGAATAAGGTTCATATATTTTGCAACTTTAAAAAGCGGGGGGCCTGGCCCTTCTATTCATGAGCCTGAACAAGCCTGAGCTGGTGTGTCCGGCCGGCAGCCTGCGCGCCCTGCAGATGGCGGTGGATGCGGGCGCTGACGCCGTCTACCTGGGCCTCAAGGACGCCACCAATGCCCGCAACTTCGGTGGCCTCAACTTCGACCTGGAGCAGGTGCGCAGCGGCATGGCCTATGCGCACCAGCGCGGGCGCAAGGTGCTGATGGCGCTCAACACCTACGGCCAGTCGCAAGACCTGGCCCCCTGGTTTGCCGCGGTGGACAGCGCCGCGAGCCTGGGCGCCGATGCGCTGATCGTCGCCGACTGCGCGGTGCTGGCCTATGCAGCCAGGGCCCATCCGCAGCTTCGCTTGCACCTCTCCGTGCAGGCCTCGGCCACGAGCTACGAGGCCATCAACTTCTACCGCGAGCGCTACGGCATCCAGCGTGCCGTGCTGCCCCGCGTGCTGACGCTGCAGCAGGTTCAGCACGTGATCCGCCATACCGATGTGGAGATCGAAGTCTTCGGCTTCGGCAGCCTCTGCGTGATGGTCGAGGGCCGCTGCGCGCTGTCCTCCTATGCCACGGGCCAGTCGCCCAACACGCATGGGGTGTGCTCGCCCCCCTCGGCCGTGCAGTGGCAGGAACGCGGGGACGGCGTCGAGGCCCGGCTCAACGGCGTGCTGATCGACCACTACGCGCCCGAGGAGGCGCGCGGCTACCCCACGCTGTGCAAGGGCCGCTTCGACGTGCAGGGCCAGCGCGACTACGCACTGGAGGAGCCCACCAGCCTCAACACCCTGGCCTTGCTGCCGCAGCTGATCGAGTCCGGCGTGCGTGCCCTCAAGATCGAGGGCCGCCAGCGCAGCCCGGCCTATGTGGCCCAGGTCAGCAAGGTCTGGCGCGAGGCCATCGACCGCGCCGCCTCGGGCGAGCGCTACACCGTCACGCCCGCCTGGCAGCAGGCACTCTCGCACTGGGCCGAGGGCCAGCAGAGCACCCTGGGCGCCTTTGACCGACCCTGGCGATGAGCCGCAGCGACCAACGTCCGATGACCGCCCTACAAGCCCCCACCCTCACCGTCGGCCCGCTGCAGTACTGGTGGCCGCGCCAGACGCTGATGCACTTCTACGCCGAGCTGGCGGACAGCCCCGCCCATGCCATCGTGCTGGGCGAGGTCACCTGCTCGCGCCGCAACGAGTTCTCGCTGGAGGACTGGCTGGCCATCGCGCGCGAGCTGCAGCAGGCCGGCAAGCGCGTGCGCCTGGCCAGCATGCCGCTGCTGATGTCAGAGGCCGAGCTGCGCGGCCTGCGCCGCCTGGCCGAGGCCGCCCTCAGTGCTGACACGCCCATGGACTTCGAGGCGGGTGACGCCTCGGCCCTGCAGGTCTGGCACGGCCTCACCCGCGAGCTGCCCGCGCAGGAGCGCCGCAGCCAGCTGGTGCTGGGGCCGCACATCAACGTCTACAACCGGCCCGCGCTGGAGGAGCTGGCCAGCCTGGGCGCGGGCGTCTGGGTGCCGCCGGCGGAGATGTCTCTGGCGGCCCTCGCACGCTGCAATCCGCCGCTGGATCCGGTGCAGGCGCTGGGCCGGCCCGTGGCCACCGAGCTGCTGGCCTTCGGCCGCATGCCGCTGGCCTTCTCGGCCCGCTGTTTCACTGCGCGCCACCACCGCCTGAGCAAGGACCAGTGCGAATTCCGCTGCCGTGACGACGCCGACGGCCTGCTGCTGCGCACCAGCGAGGGCCAGCCCTTCCTCGCGTTGAACGGCATCTCGACGCAGTCAGCCGGCCTGCAGTGCCTGCTGCAGGAACACGAGGCCGTGCGCGCCGCGGGCGTGAAGGCCCTGCGGCTCTCACCCTGCAGCGGCGGCTTCTCTCGCGTGCTGGCGCTCTTCGACGCCGTCTACCGTCAGGGCGCCGATGCCGACGAGGCCCTGGCCGAACTGCAAACCCTGGACCTGCCCGGCAGCCTGGTCCATGGCTTCGCCCACCAGCAGCCGGGCATGCAGGCCCTGGCCTGAAAGGACTCCCATGCAAGCCTCCCCGCGCGACGCCACTGCACGCCCCACGGCCCCGGCCGGCCTGCACCAGATGCTGCTGGACCACGTCCGCGGCGTGGTGCGGCGCCTGCCCGTGGAGCCGCCCTCCTTCGTCGCCGCTCGTCTGCTGGACCAGGTCCTGCTGCCGCGTCTGGATGCCAGCCAGCGCCAAAGCCTGTCTCACAAGGTGATGGAGCTGGAGCTGCTGGAACCCGGCATCCGCCTGCGCCTGCAGCTGGGCGATGCCGGCTTCACGCTGGCCCCGCGCGAGGCGCCGGTGCTGCTGCGCATCCGCGCCCGCACGCCCGCCCTGTGGCGGCTGCTGCGCGGCGAGGAGGACGCCGACCGCCTCTTCTTCGACCGCGCCCTGGTCATGGAAGGCAACACCGAGTTCGGCCTGATGCTCAAGAACACCCTCGATGCCATCGGCCCGCTGCTGCCCGCCACCGCCTTCGGGCGCCCTCTCTGAAGCCTTGAACCGCCACCGGCCGGAGCCCGCCATGAATCTCACCCAAGCCCTGCTGCAGGCTCTCCAGGCGCGCGGCGCCACCGAGGTCTTCGGCATCCCCGGCGACTTCGCCCTGCCCCTGTTCCTGGAGATGCAGAAGGCCGGCACCCTGCCCCTGCATCCGCTCTCACACGAGCCCGCGCTGGCCTTCGCGGCGGATGCGGCCTCGCGCGCCCGGGGCGGCCTGGGCGTGGCCGCGGTGACCTACGGCGCCGGCGCGCTCAACCTCGTCAACGGCGTGGCCAGTGCCTATGCGGAACGGGTGCCGCTGGTGATTCTGTCCGGCGCCCCGGCCGCGCACGAGGCGGCCAGCGGGCTGATGCTGCACCATCAGGTCAAGTCCCTGGACAGCCAGTGGCGCATCTTCCAGGAGATCACCGTCGACCAGGCCCGCCTGGACGATCCGCGCACCGCGCCGGCCCTGATCGCCCGCGTGCTGGACTCGGCCCTGCGCGAGGCCGGGCCGGTCTACCTCGAGATCCCGCGCGACATGCCCGCCCGCCCCTGCGAGCCCGTGCCCGCACCGCAGGCACGCCCGGTGGACGCCGAGCGCCTGGCCGCCTGCGCCGACGAGCTGCTGGCCCGCCTGCGCCAGGCCCGTCATCCGCTGATGCTGGTGGGCGTGGAGATCCGCCGCTACGGCATCGAGGAGCAGGTGGCCGAGCTGGCGCGGCGCCTGGACATCCCGGTGGCCACCACGCTGATGGGTCGTGGCCTGCTGCACGATGCCGGCGTGCCCCTGCTGGGCACCTACCTGGGCCTGGCCGGCGACGCGGCGCTGACCGAGCAGGTCGAGAGCTCGGACGGCCTGCTGCTGCTGGGCGCCATCCTCAGCGACACCAACTTCGCCGCCGCCCGCCGGCCCATCGACTTCCGCCACGGCATCCGCGTGTGGCAGGGCCAGGTGGAGATGGGCCACCACAGCTACCACGACGTGCCGATCAAGGACCTGGTCGAGGCCCTGCTGCTGCGCCTGCTGACCCGGCCCCTGCGTCCGGCCGCGCCGCCCCACCCCTGGCCCGCGCCCCTGCTGCCCAGCGCAGACGCAGCGCTGAGTCCGGGCGCCATCATCAGCGTGCTCAACGAGTTCCAGCAGCGCCACGGCGCCATGCCCGTGGCCAGCGATGTGGGCGACTGCCTCTTCAGCGCCCTGGACCTGGCCCCGGGCGACCTGCTCGCGCCGGGCTACTACGCCAGCATGGGCTACGGCGTGCCCGCCGGCCTGGGCCTGCAGGTGGCCACCGGCCGCCGGCCGCTGATCCTCGTCGGCGACGGCGCCTTCCAGATGACGGGCTGGGAGCTGGGCAACGCCCGGGCCCTGGGCGTGGATCCCATCGTCGTGGTCTTCAACAACAGCAGCTGGGAGATGCTGCGCACCTTCCAGCCCGAAGGCCATTACCACGGCCGCGGCGACTGGGACTTCGCCGCCATGGCCGCCGGCATGGGCGGCACCGGCCACCGCGCCGCCACCGTGGGCGAGCTGCGCATGGCGCTGGACCAGGCGCTCCAGCAGCGCGGCCGCTTCCAGCTGATCGACGCCCGGCTGCCGGCCGGCTCGCTGTCGCCCACGCTGAGCCGCTTCGTGCGGGCGGTCAAGCGCCTGTCCATGCCCGAAGACTGAGCACCGGGGCCGGCGGCGCCGCCCAGGCGGCCGGCGCCACTTGATCCAGGTCAAAAGAAATATCCTAAATATTGCTTTACGTCATGCCGCTCGGCACAATTCCTACATCTCACATGAAGGTTTAAAGATGAACACCACCGCCATGCCCCACATCCATGTGCCCAGCCTGCCGCCGCAGGAGCGCCACCCCACCATCTTCGGCACCTTCGAGGCCCTGCCCGTTGGTGGCTGGCTGGAGCTCAGCAACGACCACAACCCCGAGCCCCTGCACCGCCAGTTCCAGGTGATGTGGCCCGGCCAGTTCGAGTGGGAGGCCCTGGAGTCGGGCCCCGAGCAGTGGCGTGTCCGCATCTCCCGCAAGCCCGCCGGCAAGAGCTGCTGTGGCTGCTGTGGAGGCTGAGGCCTCGCCCTGACGCCTTGGCAAGAAAGACTGACACCATGAGCACCGTCCTGTTGCGCCTCGAGGAACCGCCGGCCCCGCGGGCTGGCTTCGCCCTGTGGGCCCTGGGCTTCCGGCCCTTCTACCTGCTGGCCGCGCTGCAGGCCCTGCTGATGGTGCCCCTGTGGGCGCTGCAGTTCAGCGGCTGGCTGCCGCACGCGCTGCTCCAGGGCCCGGCCTGGCACGCGCACGAGATGGTGTTCGGCTATGCGCTGGCGGTGGTGATCGGCTTCCTGTTCACGGCCGGGCGCAACTGGTCCGGGCAGGCCACGCCGACCGGGCGCCCGCTGCAGGCCCTCGCGGCCCTGTGGGTGCTGGCCCGCCTGGCGGTGCTGAGCCCCTGGGCCTGGCTGTCCCTGCTGCTCAATGTGGCGGTGCCCTGGGCCGCGGCCTGGGGCCTGTGGCAGGCCCTGCACAAGGGGAGCAACCGCCGCAACTACTTCTTCGTCGGTCTGCTGGTCCTGATGGGCCTGGGCAGCGCGCTGCTGCACCTGGGCAGCATGGGCCTGCTGAACCTGCCGCTGCTGAGCGCCGCCGGCCTGCCGCTGGGGCTGGACGTCGTGCTCTTCATGATCGCGGTGATGGCCGGTCGCGTGGTGCCCATGTTCTCCAACAACGGCGTGCCGGGCATGCAGGCGCGGCGCGAGCCCTGGGTGGAGCAGGCCTCGCTGGGCAGCGTGATCGCCCTCCTCGTGCTGGACGCCCTGGGCGTGGGCGGCGGCCTGAGCTTTGCCGTGCTGAGCCTCGCGCTGCTGGCCCACAGCTGGCGCCTGCTGCTGTGGCAGCCCTGGAAGACCTGGCGCAATCCGCTGGTGTGGGTGCTGCACGCCGCCTATCTGTGGCTGCCGGTGCATCTGCTGCTGCGCATCGCCGCCCTGCTGTGGCAGCTGCCCAGCGGCCCGGCCACCCATGCGCTGACAGTGGGCGTGATCGGCATGATCACCCTGGGCATGATCACCCGCACGGCCCTGGGGCACACCGGGCGCCGCCTGCAGGCCGGTCCGGTGGAGACCCTCGCCTACCTCTGCATGTTCGCCGCGGCCCTGGTCCGCGTAGCCCTGCCGCTGCTGCGGCCGCAGTGGCTGATGGAAGCGGCCCTGGCCTCGTCCCTGCTGTGGAGCGTCTCGTTCGCGCTCTATCTGTGGCGCTATGTACCGTTCCTGGTGCGCACCCGCGCAGATGGCCAGCCCGGTTGAGCCTGACAGGGAGACAATGCCTCCATGCGCCTCACCACCATGACCGACTACGCGCTGCGACTGCTGATCTACCTCGGCAGCCATCCGGAGCGCCTGTGCACCACCGCCGAGATCGCGCAAGCCTATGAGATCTCGGAGGCCCACCTGACCAAGATCACCCACCAGCTGGGGCTGGGCGGCTGGATCACCACTGTACGCGGCAAGGGCGGCGGCATGCGCCTGGCGCACGATCCCTCGGCCATCAACCTCGGCGCCCTGGTGCGCGCCGTGGAGCCCGACTTCATGCTGGTGGAATGCCTGGGCGAGGACAGCGACTGCCGCCTGACCCAGCGCTGCCGCCTCACCCGCATCTTCAAGGAAGCGCTCGCGGCCTTCCTGGGCGAGCTGGACCAGCACACGCTGGCCGAGCTGCTCCCGCCGCCGGGCCGCAAGCTGCCCCTGCGCCCGCCTCCCGACTTCCCCATCCGCGCCCTCAAGGCCTGACCCCGCGCATGTCCTCCGCCGAGCCCCCTGCCGCCGACCCCGCGGCCCGCCGCGTCATTCCCATCCAGGCCGCTGCCGCAGCGGCCGGCAGCTCGCTCTACGTGGCCGAGCAGAAGATCTACCCGCGCTCCGTCAGCGGCCGCTTCGCCAACTGGCGCTGGGCCCTGGTGGCGCTGACCCAGCTCTTCTTCTACGGCATGCCCTGGGTGCAATGGGAAGGCCGCCAGGCCCTGCTCTTCGACCTGGTGGGCGGGCGCTTCTACATCGGCGGCCTGGTCTTCTATCCGCAGGACCTGATCTACCTGGCGACCCTGCTGGTCTTCAGCGCCCTGCTGCTCTTCTTCTTCACCGCCGTGGCCGGGCGGCTGTGGTGCGGCTATGCCTGCCCGCAGACCGTCTACACGGAGCTCTTTCTCTGGATAGAGCGCCACACCGAGGGCGACCGCCAGGCCCGCATGCGCCTGGACGCCTCGCCCTGGAGCCCCGAGAAGCTGGCCCGCAAGTCGGCCAAGCACGCCGGCTGGATCCTGCTGGCCCTGTTCACCGGCTTCAGCTTCGTCGGCTACTTCAGCCCCATCCGCGAGCTGAGCGCGGCGCTGATGCAGTTCGCGCTCTCGCCCTGGGAGCTGTTCTGGGTGCTGTTCTACGCCGGCGCCACCTATGGCAATGCGGGCTGGCTGCGCGAGCAGATGTGCAAGTACATCTGCCCCTATGCCCGCTTCCAGAGCGCCCTGATCGACGCCGACTCGCTCATCATCACCTACGACGCCAAGCGCGGCGAACCGCGCGGCGCACGTTCGCGCAAGTCGGCCGAGGTGCTGGCCCAGGGCCGCGGCGACTGCGTGGACTGCACCCTGTGCGTGCAGGTCTGCCCCACCGGCATCGACATCCGCAAGGGCCTGCAGAACGAGTGCATCGGCTGCGCCGCCTGCATCGACGTCTGCGACCAGGTGATGGACAAGATCGGCGCCCCGCACGGCCTGATCCGCTATGCCACGGAGAACGGCGTGGCCCAGGGGCTCACACGCGCCCAGATGTGGCGGCGCACCCTGCGGCCGCGGGTGCTGATCTACGGCGGCGCCCTGGCTGTCCTGGGCGCACTGATGGTCTGGCAGCTGAGCCAGCGAAGCGCCCTGCTGATCGACGTCATCAAGGACCGCGGGGTCATGGCCCGCCAGGTCGACGACGGCCAGGTCGAGAACGTCTACCGCCTGCAGCTGCTCAACCGCAGCGAGCGCACCCTGCACCTCACGCTGGAGGCCGCCGGCCTGCCAGGCCTGCGCCTGCTTGGCGGTGAACGGGTGGAGGTGGCGCCGGCCGCCATCGTGTCCCTGCCCGTGCAGCTGCGCCTGCCACCGGGCGTGGTCCGGGAGAGCGGTGCACGCCGCGTGCAGCTGCTGGCCCGCGACCTCGACCATCCAGAGGCCCCCGCCTTCCAGGCCGAGGCCAGCTTCTTCGTGCCGCGCTGACAGCGCCACCCCGGAGCCCTCATGGACGACGCAAGACCTGACCCCGCCACCAGCCCCACAGCCGCCGCCGACCCCGAGCGTGAGCGCCTCATGGCCGTGCTGCGCCGCGTGGCCGACCCCGAGATCGGCGAGAGCATCGTGGACCTGGGGCTGGTGGACAGCCTCGTGCTGGGCCCCGCCGGCGTGACCCTGACGCTGATCCCCACCAGCGCCACCTGCCCCATGGCCGACGTGCTGATCGAGGATGCCGAGACCGCCCTGCGCCAGGCCTGCCCGCCGGACTGGGCGGTGGCGGTCGAGATGGACTGGGACGCCACCTGGACGCCCCAGCGCATGTCCACCGCCCTGCGCCTGCGCCTGGGCTGGGCCTGAGCCCCGCCGGCGTCACCCACACCCCGTGAACCCCCACGCGCGCCGCCCCCTGCCCCTGGGCCTGCGCCTCGCGCTGCCCCTGGCCCTGCTGAATCTGCTGCTGGCCCTGGCTGGCGGGCTGCAGCGCCTGGGCGGCCTGCCTGTGGGCCTGTCCTTCATCGCCCAGCAGGCCCTGCAGTACCATGGGCTGTTGATGCTGGGCGGCTTCTTCGCCACCCTTATTTCACTGGAGCGGGCGGCCGCGCTGGGCCGTGGCTTTGCGGTGCCGCTGGCCTGCGGCCTGGCCGGGGTGGTCCTGGTCGCCGGCCTGCCCGGCGTGGCCCTGGGCCTCTGGGCCGCTGCCGCACTGGGCCTGCTGGCGCTGTACCTGTGGGCGGGGCATTCGCGGGCCTGGTCCCTGCCCCTGCTGATCGAGGCCAGCGCCGCCCTGCCCCTGCTGATGGCCGTGGCCGGGCAGGCGCAGGGCTCGGACTTCGCCCTGCGCTGGAACGGATCCCTCTTCCTGCTGCTGACCATCGCGGGGGAGCGGCGCGAGCTTTGCCGGCTGCTGCCCCTGGGCCCGCTGGCCCGCCACGGATTCCTGCTGCTGTGGGCGGGGCTGCTGGCCAGCGGCGGCCTGAGCCTCTGGCAGCCGGCGCTCGCCGCGCGGCTGGCCTGGCCGCTGCTGCTGGGCCTGGCCCTGTGGCTGCTGGTCTTCGACATCGCCCGCCGCCAGTGGCGTGCAAAGGCCTGGGCCGGCCACACGGCGCGCTGCCTGCTGCTGGGCTATGCCTGGGCCGCGGCGGCCGCACTGGCGGGGCTGCAGGGCCTGCCGCAGCTGGCCTGGCACTGGCTGTGGCTGGGCTTCGTGATGGCCATGGTCTTCGGCCATGCGCCCATCATGCTGCCCGCCCTGCTGCGCCTGCAGCCGCGCTACAGCCCCTGGGCACTGGCGCCTCTGGGCCTGATGGCGCTGAGCCTGCTGCTGCGGGCCCTGGGCCAGGTGGGCGTGGGCGCCTCGCACCTGCTGCCCTGCGCGGCCTGGCTGCATGGTCTGTCCCTGCTGGGGTTCGGTCTGCTGATGGCCATGCTCTGCCGCGCGCGGCGGCCCTGATCGGGCGGCGGCCCGGCCCGGCCTTCTTCAGGGCAGGCGCCGCGGCGGCGCCTCGGCATGGCAGATGAGGCCGCCACCGCCGCTCTTGGCGCGGTACATGGCCTGATCGGCTGCGACCATCAGCGTCTCGGCGTCCTGGCCGTGCTCGGGGAAGCGAGCCACCCCCACGCTGGCGCCCACCCGCAGCTCGCGCCCGTCCCACTGCACGGGCTCGGCCAGGGCGTCGCGGATCTTGCGGGCGACCACGTCCACGTCTTCGGGGTCGCTGACCTGGTCGATGAGGATCACGAACTCGTCGCCGCCGATGCGGGCCACGGTGTCGGACTCCCGCACCAGGTGCCGCAGCCGCAGGGCCAGGGCCTTGAGCACGGCATCGCCGGCCGCGTGGCCCACGCTGTCATTGATCTCCTTGAAGCCGTCCAGGTCCACGAAGAGCATGGCCAGGCGGCCCTGGTCGCGCCGGGCATGGGCCAGGGCGTGGTCCAGGCGGTCCATGAAGAAGCGCCGGTTCTGCAGGCCGGTGAGGCTGTCATGGCTGGCCAGGTGGTCCAGCTCGTGCTGCTTCTGGGCGAGCTTGGCGAACTGGCCGCTGATCTGCAGCTGCATGTGCTCGATGGAGCGGGCCAGCATGCCGATCTCGTCCCGGCGGTCGGTGGGCAGTTCGCCGCTGCGCAGGCCGCCCACGAAGCCCTCGACCGCACGGACGATCTGCGCCAGCGGCCGCGTCAGGGCACGCGCCAGCAGGGCGGCCAGCAGCACCGCCATGGCACTGAAGGCCGCGACGATGCGCAGCACCATGCGCCCCAGGCTGTCACTCTCGGACAGCACCTCGGACAGGGGCTGCGAAAGGCCCAGCACAAAATCCTCCTCGGCCTTCAGCGCGGTCGCCGGCTGGCGCACGAAGGCCGCCACCTGCACGGAGGCATCGCTGCCCTCGGAGCGGGTCACCACGGTCTGCTCGTCCTGGGCGGGCGGGTTCACCAGCAGCTCGCGCACGCCGGGAAACTCGTCCTGCACGAGCGAGGACTGTCCGCGGTCGAAGGCAAAGGTCTTGCTCCGGTCGGGATGGACCAGGTACTCGCCCTGGGCATTGCTGAGGTAGAGCTGCAGGCTCGGCGGGAGGTCGGCGGCCAGCTGGCCGAAGAGACCGTTCAGGTCCACATTGATCACGATGACGCCCAGGGCCACGCCTCGCATGTCCATCACCGGCGCCGACACCTCCAGGGCCGGCTTGCCCTGCCCGGCGTGCGCCCCCACCTCGTGGTTGATCACCGCCCGGGAGACGTACACCTGGCCCGCCTGCAGCCGCAGGGCTTCGTAGACGTAGGGATAGTGGCCCTTCTCCTGCAGGTCGTCGCCCTGCACGCGCGTCACGCCCAGGTCGTCGCGGTCCACGCGCACGCGCTCGATGCCGTGGTTGGCGGCGTCCATCAGCCGCATCTGGAAGTACTCGGGATGCGTCTCCAGCATCTGCCGGAACAGGAGGGCCAGGGTCGTCTCACTGCGAGCCAGCACCTCCGGGTCCGTCCGTAGCAGCATGCGGGCCGCGCCCGGGTGGCCGGCCACCATCAGCACGTCCCGGGCCGTGCCGTCCAGGCCCACGGCCAGCTGCCGGACCAGCACCCGGGTGGCCGTCACCAGGCGCTGCTCAGCGGCGGACACCAGGAGCTGGCGGCTGGCGCTGTAGGCGTAATAGCCCGTCAGCCCGGCGGCCAGCACGCCGCTCAGGGCGAGGGCAAGGCCCAGGCGCCAGGAGATGCCGCCCTTCATCGCTGCAGCACCTTGGACGGCCGGTCGCCGGACTGGATGCGCGACCACAGCTGCTCGCGCCGCTGCTCATCCTCCACCGGCTCCAGCCAGCGCAGCGTCACCTGCGGCGCGCTGCTCACCGATTCGCTGACCGTGTTGGCGAGGCCCTGGCGCGTCACCAGCAGGCTGCTGGCGGGCTCCTCCAGCATGAAGTTGATCCAGGCATGGGCCAGCTCGGCCTGCTGCGTCGCGGCGGAGATGGCCCAGCAGTCCAGCCACGCCAACGCCCCCTCGCGCGGGATGACGTAGCCCACATCGGCGCCGGCCGCCTTCAGCAGGTGCACCTGCTGCATGCCGTAGTTGGCGTACATCAGCGCGACGCGGTGCCGCAGAAAGAGCTGCACGGATTCCTCAGGCAGGCTGTAGAAGCCCAGCACATTGCGCCGCAGGGCCACCAGCTTGTCCACGGCCGCCGGCCAGCGCGCGTCCTCGATGCGGAAGGGCTGGCTCTGCCCCAGCGCCAGGGCGGCCAGCGAGAAGTTGTGGGTGCCGCCCGCATAGGCCAGGACCTTGCCCTTCCAGCGCGGATCCCACAGCTCCTGCAGGGAGGCCGGCGGGGCCGTGACCTGGCGCCGGTCGTAGATCAGGCCCATCTCAGAAAAGGTGTAGGGCACGGCAAAGACCTGCAGCTGGCCCTCGCGCCGGCGGCTCAGGCCCGGGATGGACGAGAGCTCGCGAAAGCGCGGCAGCTGGCGGCGGGTGTTGGGGATGCGCTGGAGCTCGATGGGCAGGGCCATGCCCTGATCGATGTACTGCTGAAGCTCGGCGGTGTTGAGCGCGAAGACATCGAAGTCCCGGCCCTTGTTGGCCAGCAGGCGCTGCCGCATGGCCTCGTCCGATCCCACCACGGTGAGCTCGACCCGCGCCCCGGTCTTCTGCGTGAAGCCCTGCAGCACCTCAGGATCGGCATAGCCCGGCCAGGCCAGCACGCGCAGGACCTTGGCCGCCGGCTGAGCCGCAGCCGGGACCGGCAGGCCCGGGAATCCCAGAAGGCATGACAAAACCAGCAGGATGCGCAACACCATCCAACCATCCTAGAGGAAGCAGGCGACGGCCGGCCCGTTGCATGGGCGTCTACGCCACAGGGACAAGCCTTGATATGCGACAGATGCCGCGAATCCGGGCCTGCGGCTGGCGGCCGATTCCCTCAGGAAGCCCGCACCGGCAGGCCGTGGGCCAGCCAGGCGGCCATGCCCCCTGCCAGGTTGCGTACCTTGCGGTGCCCATGATGGAGAAGGTAGTTCATGGCCTGCTGGCTGCGGCCGCCGGCCGCGCAGGCCATCAGCAGCTCGGCATCCATGGGCAGCTCGTGGTGGCGCCGCTCGAGCTCGCTCAGGGGCAGGTGCAGCACCCGCTCCACGTCATAGGCCATTCTCCGGACCTCGTGGGCCTCGCGGACATCGACCAGCCAGGCCCCTTGCGCCAGGGCTTCCAGAGCGGCACGGGGATCGAGGGACAGCAGGTGAGCGTTCATTGCGGGATTCCGTTGCGTTCAAGAGGGACCGGGACCGCCGGGCGTTCAGGGCTTGAGAAAGCGGGCCCGGACCTCGGCGAGATGGGCCTGCTGGCGGGCCAGCTGGCCGCAGACGAGGTCGCACAGCGCGTAGACCGAGGGATCGGCGATGCGGTAGTACACGCTGGTGCCCCGGCCCTCGCGGTGCACCAGGCCATGGCGCTGCAGCTGCGCCAGGTGGCGGGAGATGTTGGCGGCGCTGCTGCCGCAGGCCCGGGCCAGATCACCCACGCACTGCGGCTGCTCACGCAGGAGGTTGAGCACGCGCAGCCGGCTGGGCTCGGCCAGCAGCTGGAAGAAGCCTGCCACCTGCTCCAGGGCGCTGTCGGGCAGGTCGCGGAGGCCGCAGTGCGGGGCGACGGCCGGCGGCGGCCCGGGCAGCGGCGGATCAGCATCAGAACGGGACTGGGGCATGGAAGACCGACCTCCGGCGCGGCGGCAGGCGGGCTTCGGTTCGCCTTGCCGGTTCAGATTCATTTGACTATTTGCGTGATTGCGCAAATAATAAATCCAACACAGCCCTCTGTCCAGCCCGCGACCCCCACCATGCGCAAGACCCCTCCTCCCTCGCACCCGCTCCGGCCCCTGCCCGCCTGGGCTCCGGCCGCCGCGCTGACACTGGCGTGGGCCCTGACCGGCCTGCCGGCCCTGGCGTCCGGGGCGGCTCAGCCGGCGCTCAAGACCTACACCGTGCAGTCCGGCACGGGCGGGCTGGGCCAGGCGCACGAGGCTCGCGTCGAGGCCCTGCGCCAGACCACGCTGGCCGCCCAGGTGGCTGGCGCCGTGCTTGAGCTGCGCATCAAGCCGGGAGACGCCGTCAAGGCCGGCCAGCTGCTCATGCGGCTGGACGCGCGCAGCGCCGACCAGAGCGCCCAGGCCAGCGAGGCCCAGGCCCAGGTCGCCCGTGCGCAGCTGGAGTTGGCGCGGCGCGAGCTGGACCGCCAGCAGCAGCTCTTCCGCCAGCGCTTCATCAGCCAGGCGGCCCTGGATCAGGCGGAAGCCCAGTTCAAGGCGACCGAGGCGCAGGTGCAGGCCCAGCTGGCCCAGGCCGGCGCCGCGCGCAGCCAGAGCGCCTGGTACCAGCTGCGCGCGCCCTATGCCGGCGTGATCGCCGAGGTGCCCGTGGTGCAGGGTGACATGGCCCTGCCCGGCCGCAGCCTCGCCGTGCTCTACGACCCGGCCGCCCTGCGCGTCACCGCCCATGTGCCGCAGGCCCAGGCCCAGCTCGCCCAGGGCACGGGCCGCACCGTGCTGGTGGACATCCCCGGCCTCGGCATTCAGGGCCAGATGCCCAGCCGCGTGCAGTGGCTGCCCACCGTCGACAGCGGCAGCGGCACCGTGGAGCTGCGGGCGGAGCTGCCGTCCACGCTCAAGGGCCTGGTGCCGGGGCAGTTTGCCCGCATCCGTCTCGGCGGGACCGCGCCGGATGCGGCAGGGCCCGCGGTCCTGCTCGTGCCCGCGGAGGCCGTGGTCCGGCGCGCCGAGATGACGGGGCTCTATGTGCTCAACGCCGAAGGCCGCCCCTTGCTGCGCCAGGTGCGCCTGGGTGAGCGCCGCGGCGGCGAGATCGAGATCCTCAGCGGCCTCAGGGCCGGCGAGCGCGTGGCCCTGGAGCCGCAGGCCGCAGCCCGAGTGCGTTGAGCGGGAGGCCCCATGAAATCAATGGACAAGCCGGCACTGGGCGTCTCGGGTCGCATCGCGGCCTTCTTCCAGTCTGCGCAGATCACGCCCCTGCTGGCCCTGGTGGCCCTGCTGCTGGGCATCTTCGCGGTGATGGTCACGCCTCGCGAGGAGGAGCCGCAGATCAACGTCACCATGGCCCAGGTGCTGGTGCCTTTCCCCGGCGCCTCGGTCAAGGACGTGGAGCAGATGGTGGCCAGCCCCGGCGAGCAGGTGCTGGCGCGGATGGCGGGCGTCGAGCATGTGATGTCGGTTTCGCGGCCGGGCCTGGCGGTGCTGACCGTGCAGTTCAAGGTGGGCGTGCCGCGCACCGAGGCCCTGGTGCGCCTGCATGACACCGTCAGCAGCCATGCGGACTGGCTGCCCGCCGGCCTGGGCGTGCAGCAGCCCCTGGTCAAGCCCCAGGGCATCGACGACGTGCCCATCGTCAGCCTCACCCTCTTCAGCACGCAGCCCGAGACCGGGGCCTATGCGCTTGAACGCGTGGCCCACAGCCTGGAGAGCGAGCTCAAGCGGGTGCCCGGCACCCGTGACGTGGTGAGCCTGGGCGGCCCGGGCCGCGCCGTGCAGATCCACATCGATGCCGCCCGCCTGGCCAAGGCGGGGCTGAGCCTGGGCGAGCTGCGCCAGGCCCTGCAGTCGGCCCAGATGGGTCTGCCCCTGGGCGATCTGCTGCAGGGCGGCCAGGCCGTCGCGCTGGAGGCCGGCCCCTGGCTCGCCTCGGCCCGGGACCTGGAGACGCTGGTGGTGGGCGTGCGCGAGGGCAAGCCCCTGTTCCTGCGCGAGGTGGCCCGCATCGTGGACGGCCCGCTGACGCCCAGCCGCTATGTCTGGCATGGCACGGGCGGCGCCCCGCTGCCGCCTGGTGCGGCCTCCGGCGTGCGTGGCGAATATCCGGCCATCACGATGGCCATCACCAAGAAGGCCGGCGAGAACGCCATCGACGTCGCCAACGCCCTGATGCAGCGCGTGGACACCCTGCGCAACACCGTCATCCCCGCCGACGTGCAGGTGCAGGAAACGCGCAACTACGGCGCCACCGCCAACGACAAGGCGCAGAAGCTGATCCAGAAGCTGCTCTTCGCCACCGCCTCGGTGGTGGCCCTCGTCTTCCTGGCCCTGGGCCGGCGCGAGGCCGCCATCGTGGGCACGGCCGTGATCCTCACGTTGACCGTCACCCTCTTCGCCTCCTGGGCCTGGGGCTTCACGCTCAACCGGGTGTCGCTGTTTGCGCTGATCTTCTCCATCGGCATTCTGGTGGACGACGCCATCGTGGTGGTCGAGAACATCCACCGCCACCAGCAGCTGCATCCCGGCCGCAGCCTGGCGCAGCTGATCCCGGGTGCCGTCGATGAAGTCGGCGGCCCCACCATCCTGGCCACGCTGACGGTGATTGCCGCGCTGCTGCCCATGGCCTTCGTCAGCGGGCTGATGGGGCCGTACATGGGCCCCATCCCCATCAACGCCAGCATGGGCATGCTGCTGTCCCTGGCCATCGCCTTCGTGGTGACGCCCTGGCTGGCCCGCCTGTGGATGAAGGCCCTGCCGGCCGACCACGCGGCGGATCCGGACGCGCTGCACGGCCTCTCGGCGAAGCTGGCGCCCGTCTTCACGCGGCTGTTCACGCCGCTGCTGGACGCGAAGCGGGGCCCGCGCAGCCGCCGCCTGCTGGGCCTGGGCATCGCGGGGCTGATCGCCCTGTCCCTGGCCCTGCCGGTGGCCGGTCTGGTGATGCTGAAGATGCTGCCCTTCGACAACAAGTCAGAGCTGCAAGTGGTGGTGGACCTGCCCGCCGGCACGCCGCTGGAGCAGACGGCCGCGGTGATGCACGAGCTGGGCGCCTACCTGGCCACCGTGCCCGAGGTGCTGCACTACCAGGCCTACGCCGGCACGGCCTCGCCCATCAACTTCAACGGTCTGGTGCGCCAGTACGGGCTGCGCTCCGGCAGCGAGCAGGGTGATCTCCAGGTCAGCCTGGTCGACAAGCAGCACCGCAAGGACCAGAGCCACGCGATCGCCACGCGCCTGCGCCCGCCGCTGCAGGCCATCGCGCGGCGCTTCGGCGCCAACCTGAAGGTGGTCGAGGTGCCGCCGGGTCCGCCGGTGCTGGCCCCGCTGGTGGCCGAGGTCTACGGCCCCGACGACGCCGGCCGCCAGCAGCTGGCCCGCCAGGTGCGCCAGGTCTTCGAGCAGCAGGCCGGCGTGGTCGACGTGGACGACAGCAGCATCGCCGCGGCCCCGCGCCAGCTGCTGCTGGTGCAGCGCGCCCGCGCGGCGCAGCTGGGCGTGAGCCAGGCGGCCATCGTCAGCACCCTGCGCACGGCGCAGGCCGGCGAGGCCGTGCTGTGGCTGCATGACCAGAGCAAGTACCCCACGGCCGCCTGGCTGCAGCTGCCGCCCGAGCAGCAGGGCAGCCTGGACGCCCTGCTCTCGCTGCGCGTGCGCTCGGCCCAGGGCGCGCTGGTGCCGCTGCGCGAGCTGGTGACGGTGTCCGACACGCAGCGCGAGCAGCCGCTCTTCCACAAGGACCTGCTGCCGGTGAACTACGTCACCGGCGACATGGCCGGGCGCGTGGACAGCCCGCTCTACGGCATGTTCCAGATGCGCAGCGCCATCGCCCAGCTCCGGGCGCCGGACGGCGGGCCGGTGGACGAGCACTTCATCCGCCAGCCCGACGACGCCTTCCGCGGCTACGCCCTCAAGTGGGACGGCGAATGGCAGATCACCTACGAGACCTTCCGCGACATGGGCGCCGCCTACGCCGTGGGCCTGGTGCTGATCTACCTGCTGGTGGTGGCCCAGTTCGGCTCCTACCTGACGCCCCTGGTCATCATGGCGCCCATCCCGCTGACCCTGATCGGCGTGATGCCCGGCCACGCCCTGCTGGGCGCGCAGTTCACCGCCACCAGCATGATCGGCATGATCGCGCTGGCCGGCATCATCGTGCGCAACTCCATCCTGCTGGTGGACTTCATCCAGCTGCAGCTGCGGGCCGGCCTGCCCTTCGAGACGGCCATCCTGCGCTCCGCCATCACCCGCGCCCAGCCCATCCTGCTGACGGGCCTGGCCGCCATGCTGGGCGCCTTCTTCATCCTGGACGACCCCATCTTCAACGGCCTGGCCATCTCGCTGATCTTCGGCATCCTGGTCTCGACCCTGCTGACGCTGATCGTCATCCCGACCCTCTATTTCGTCGCCTACCGCCACCGCCTGCACCTGCTGCTGGCCCCCGCTCCCACGACCTCACCCACTGAAGGAGACTGACATGACTTCCTGGCAAATCGTGCGCATCGCCGCCGGCTTCTTCGTGCTGCTGTCCCTGGCCCTGGGCCTGCCCGGCAGTCCCGTGTTTCACTCGCAGTGGTGGCTGGCCTTCACCGCCTTTGTCGGCCTGAACCTGCTGCAGAGCGGCTTCACCCGCTGGTGCATGATGGAATCGATCCTGCGAAAGCTCGGGGTGCGCCCGGGCTGCTGAATCAAGGAGAAGTCCATGCATCTGGTCTGTGCCCATTGCGGCGCCACCAATCGCGTCCCGCCCGAGCGCCTGCAGGACCAGCCGGTCTGTGGCCGCTGCGGGGCCGAGATCGCACCGCCCCGCCCGCTGGCCCTCGCTGACGCCCTGTTCGCCGACTACATCGCCAAGACCGAGGCGCCCGTGCTGGTGGACTTCTGGGCGGCCTGGTGCGGCCCCTGCCGCATGATGGCGCCGCAGTTCGAGGCTGCGGCCGCGCAGGCGCCCGGCGTGCGCTTCATCAAGGTCGACACGGAAGCCTGCCCGCAGACTGCCGCGCGGCTGGGCATCCGCAGCATCCCCACCCTGGCGCTGTTCCTTGGCGGCCGCGAGATTGCGCGCCAGAGCGGCGCCATGTCGGCTGCCGAGCTGCTTCGCTGGCTTCAATCCCATCTCCAGAAAGGACATGCCTGATGAGCGATGAACTCGTTCGCGTCGACCTGGTCCAGCAAGCGGACTACCGCTTCGACACCCGCTTCGGCGGCGAGGTCCCCGCCCTGCTGACCGATGAGCCGCCCCCCCTGGGCACCGGCCAGGGCCCGTCGCCCGTGCAGCTGCTGTGCGCGGCCGTGGCCAACTGCCTCTCGGACTCCCTGCTCTTCGCCCTGCGCAAGTACAAACAGGCGCCCGAGCCGCTGCGCTGCAGTGTGGAGGCCCAGGTCGGCCGCAATGCCGAAGGCCGGGTGCGGGTGCTGGCCATGCGCGCCCAGCTGCAGCTGGGCGTGCCCGCCGCGCAGCTGCAGCACCTGGATCGCGTACTGAGCCAGTTCGAGGCCTTCTGCACCGTGACGCAGAGCGTGGGCCAGGGCATTGCCATCACCACGGAAGTGCGGGATGCCGAGGGCGCCCTGCTCAAGCCTGCCACCCCCCTCACCCACTGAAACCACAGACCCCCGAAGGAGTACTCACATGCAAGCCAATGTCGGAACCCTGGACCGCGCCATGCGCGTCATTGCCGGCGTCGTCCTGATCGCCGCCACCCTGCTGGGCTTCATCGGCGCCTGGGGCTGGATCGGCCTGGTCTTCATTGCCACCGGCCTGCTGCGCTTCTGCCCGGCCTACCTGCCCTTCGGCATGAGCACCTGCAAGACGCCGGACAGCAAGTGAGCCATAGCGGCGCCTGAGTCAGGCCCGGGGTCAGGTCTTGCCTGCATCGCGGGCGATCTGCTCCTGGACCCAGCGCTGCAGCAGCTCGACCGGCTTCTCGCTGCGCTGGAGCTCGTGCAGGGGCCCGATGCTCACCACCTTGCCCTCGGGGCTCAGCAGCGCGAAGGCCGGGAAGCTGTTGACACCCAGGGACTGCAGGAAGGGCTTGGCCTGGGGATAGACCGGCCAGCGCAGACCGTGGTCCTGGACGAAGCGCCGGCTGGTGGCCTCGTCGTCGAAGGTGACGGCGGCCAGACGCAGCTCAGGCATGCGCGCCTGCAGCCCGTTGAGCACAGGCACCTCCGCCACGCACGGGGCGCAGCCGGCAAAGTAGAAGCTCATCAGGGTGTAGCGGCCCTTGAGGGTGTCCGGCGACAGCGCCGCCTGGTCCAGGGAGCGCAGCGAGAAGCCGGGCACGGCATCGCCCGCAGACACCTTGAAGCGCGCCGTGTCCGGCCGTCTGCCGGGCGGCTGCAGCTGCAGCGCCACCCCCTGCGTGCTCTTGGAGATGGCCACGCTCAGCTTGCCCTCGGCCGCCTTGAGGCGCTGGTAGAAGGCCTCTCGGGGCAGGTCGCGGCCGTCCTCGTCCTGGTAGCGGAGCGGGGTCTGCGCCGGCACGCCCAGGGCCGCCAGGAAGGCAGGCTCCTCGGCCGCCGCCTGCGGCAGGCTGAAGCCGGCCGCCTGCGCCAGATTCATGGTGGCGCTGAAGGCCAGGGCCGCCAGCAGCGCTGCCGGACGGAGGGGGCGGAAGTGATGGACGCTGATCATGGGCGCTAGTGTGCTGCGCAGGATCGGCAGACGTCTTAGCCCCGGCTTAAGCCGGCTCGGCGGCCCTGCGGCTTGTCGCCTGGGCGTCATTCTGCAGGGGAAGGCCCCAGGCCCCGGCGGACGGCCGCTGGGTTAGTGTCGGGGGATGAGCAGCACGCCGCCCCGCACGGTCTTCGAGGCCGACTTCACGACCGCCCTGTGCCAGATCTTCGAGGAGCACATCAGCTTCAACAAGGTGCTGGGTCTGCAGGTCACCGCACTGGAGGCGCAGGCCGCGGAAGCCACCGTGGCCATGCGCCCCGAGCTGATCGGGCACTTCGCCCACCACCGCATGCATGGCGGCGTGATCTCGGCCACGCTGGACGCTCTGGGCGGCCTGGCCGTGATGACGGCCATCGGCGACCGCCACCGCGACGAGCTCCCGGCCGCCCGCCTGCAGCGCTTCAACAAGCTGGGCACCATCGACCTGCGGGTGGACTACCTGCGCCCCGCCATCGGCGAACGCTTCCGGGCCCGGGCCGAGGTGCTGCGCCTGGGCAGCCGCGTGGCCAGCACCCGCATGGAGTTCATGGATGCCCAGGGACGCCTCCTGAGCACGGGATCGGCGGCCTACATGGTGTCCTGAGCCGGGCCGCCGCAGCGTCGGTCAGGTGCGTCCGTCAGGTGCGTCGGTCAGGCGCGCCGATCATGCGTCCGGGCGGCGTAAAAGGCCTTCTTGTGTTCGTACATCATCGTGTCGGCGCGATGCACGGCGGCCTCGATGCGCTCGCCGCCGCGCCACACGGCCCGCCCGACGGACATCTCCAGCAGCGCCCCGGCATGGAACTGATTGTTGAGCTCCAGCAGCTCCTCGACCTGGGCCTGCATGGCCTCCACGGCGGCCTCGTCGGCACCGGGCATCAGCAGCACGAATTCGTCCCCGCCGATGCGCGAAGCCGTCATCGGCGCCTCCACCGCCTTGGCCAGCACCTCGCCGGCACGGCGCAGGAGGGCGTCGCCCGCGGCATGGCCGGTCTCGTCGTTGAAGCGCTTCAGCCCGTTGACATCCAGCAGCAGGATGCCCAGCGGCGCCAGCCCGCGACGCTCCAGGCGGTTGATCTCGTCACTGAAGAAGCTGCGGTTGCGCAGCTTGGTCAGGGCGTCGTGCTTGCCAAGGAACTCGAGATAGGCCTCCGCCTTCTTGCGGGCGCTGATGTCGGTCAGCGAGACCTGCACCAGGGACCAGTCGTGCTCATGCCCCGGCAGCACGCTGAACTGCAGGTGCACGTGCAGCAGCTCGCCGTCCAGGGTGTAGTTGACGGTCTCGCGCTGCTGGAAGATCTGGCCGTTCCACAGCTCGATGAGCTGCTCGGTGAAGGGGCGGCGCATCTCGTCCCGGAACACGTCGCTGAGGCGGGCCACCAGGGTGGCCTGGTCGGGCGAGCGGAACAGGCGCAGGGTCTGGCGGTTGACGCGCAGCACGCGGATCTGGGCCATGCAGCGCTCGACGAAATCCGGATGGACGTCGGTGAAGGTACGGAAGTCGGTGATGCCCTGCTCGCGGACCTCGTCCAACAGGCGCTTGACGCCGCTGAAGTCCTCCACCCACAGCGAGACAGGCGAATGCTCGAAGAGGCCGTTGGCATAGCGCTCGCTGGCCTGCAGCTCGCGCTGGGCCTGCACGCGCGCCGTGATGTCCTCGAGGGACAGCAGCACCCGTGACCAGTCCGCCTCATGCCCCGGCAGCACGCGCACGGACAGGCGCACGTCCAGGCGGCGGCCGTCCAGGGTGTAGTTGACGGTCTGGCTCTCGTAGCTCAGCTCGCCGCGCCACAGCCGCTCCAGATCCTGCACATGGTGGTCCAGCATGTCGTCCCGGAAGACGGCGCCCAGATTGGCCACCAGATGGGCCTGGTCCCGGGCGCCGAACAGGCTCAGGGTCATGCGGTTGACGCACAGCACCCGGAGACCCTCGGTGCACACCCGCAGGTCCTCAGGATGGCGCTGCAGGTGGGGTCGCAGCTCGCTCACACCCTCGGCCCGCAGCCGGCGGAAGAGCTGAGCCAGGGCGCTGAAGTCCTCCAGCCAGAGGGACATCGGTGCCAGCTCGAAGAGCGCAAACCACTCGTGGGTGTCGGCATGCCGGTCCAGGGCGGCACGGACTTCGGAAGACTTGTCGGCGGGCATGGCAGGATCCGGCATCACGGTTCTCGCCCCAGTCTAGCGGTGAATCCCGGGAGCGAGGCGCCAAGGAATTGGCATAGAGTCCGGGCATGCAGTCCCCGCAGTACCCGCAGCACCCCGATGCCGCCCCGGCCGAGGTTCCCCGCACCGCCGCCGACGCCCCGGAGGCCCCTGCCACGGGCGAGGCCCTGCTTGAGCGGGCCATCCAGTCCTGGCAGACCGGTGATCTGCTGGGCAGCTGCCGCCAGGCCCTGGCCGCTGCGGCCGCCCTCAGTGGCGGGCCGGCGTCCACGGCCCTCCCGCATGCCCTGCGCCAGGCCGCCCTGGCCCTGTGCGAGTTCGGACTGGCTGCCGAAGCCCTGCCCCTGGCCCGCGCCTCCGTGCGCTACCTGGAGCGCGAGCAGCTGCATGAGCCGCTGTCCGCCTGCCTGAGCTGCCTGGGCCATGTCCACGCCCGGCTGGGCGAGCTGGACCAGGCCGAGCTGCTGCACATGCGGGCCCTCTCCCTGGCCCGCGAGTCCATCGACAGCGGCGACCGCATGCGGGCCTACACCAATCTGCTGGTCTCCATGGCCGCCGCCCACGAGCAGGCCCTGGACCGCGGCGACGAGGAAGGCCGGGTGATGGCCCGCCTCGCCCTGCGCCGCGCCGAGCGCCACCTGGGCGGGGCGCGCTCGCTGGCCCAGGACGGCCGCCTGCATGCCATCTTCCAGGGCGTGCTGAAGCTGGCCGTGGCCCACCTGCTGGTGCTGCTGCACCGTCTGGATGAGGCCGAGATCCTGCTGAATCAGCTGCTGGCGCAATGGTCCGTCGATGACCGGACGCGCTACTGGCGCTGGTCGGCCGAGGAAACCCTGGCCGACCTGCTGAACCGCCGGGGCCGCCCAGGCGAAGCCTGGCAGCTCCTGGCCCGCCTGCTCGCCGAGCCTGACCTGCAGGCCAATGTACAGCTGCACGGCTCGGTCCTGCGACAGGCCCTGCGCAGCCTGCGTGCCATGGACGGACCCAATGCCCAGGACCGCATCCGCGAGCTGGAGGCCGAACGGCAACGCTGGGAACAGCGCTGCACCCAGGCCGCCACGCAGGCGCGCGAGGCGCTGGCGCAGGAGCTGCTGCAGCTCGATCCCTGGCTGCGCGTCGTCCTCAGGGGTGCGGACTGACGCGGTAGGCGCAGCGCCGCGCGCCCGCCAGCTGGTGCTCCGTGCGCTGCACCTGCCCCCAGGGTGCCAGGCAGCGCTGGAACAGGGCCAGCTCCGAGCGGCAGAAGCCCTGGCAGGCCTGGGCGGCCGCGCAGATGGGGCAGTGGTCCTCGATCAGCAGCCAGTCCGCGCCCGCGCGCTCGACCCGCGCCATATAGCCCTCGCTCTCGCGCTCGGCGGCCAGCGCCAGCAGGGCGCTGCGCAGGCCGCGCTTGCCGGCCAGGGCGGCCTGGTAGCGGCGTTCGCTGTCCTGCTCGCGGGCATCGATCAGGCGCTCCAGCGCGGGCTCGCCCAGCAGGCTGCGGACCTGGTGGATCAGCTGCACCGTGAGCTCGCCGTGGCGATCCGGGAACTCGGCATGGCCCGCGGCACTGAGCCGCCAGACGCGGCGCGGGCGACCGACGGCACCGGCCTCGTCCTGCCACAGCAGCAGGCCTTCGTCAGCCAGCTGCTGCAGCTGCTTGTGCACGCCCATGCCGCTGAGGCCCAGGCCTTCGGCCAGCTGCGCCGCCGTCTGAGGGCCGCCGCTCTTGAGCTGCTGCAGCAGGCGCTGGCGGGCTTCGGTCTTCATGCCTGGCCCTCCTGCTGCCGACCCCTCTGATGCTCCGCCCGCGCCAGCGCCACGAGCTGCCAGGCCGCCAGCACGCAGGTCAGGCCGCCCAGGCCCATGATCCAGCGCGAGGACAGCAAGGCAAGACCTGACCCCAGCAGGGCCACCACCACATTGGCCAGGCAGAAGATGGTGGACAGCAGGCCCATCACCCGCCCCTGGCCATGGCTGGCGAAGCGCTCGGACATCCAGGCCGGCATGACGGCGTTGTAGAGCGCCAGGGGCAGGCCCAGGAAGGCGATCATCACCAGCCCCGGCGTGGACGGCAGCACCGCCAGCAGGCTCAGGCCCAGGGCCGCGAGCAGGGCCAGCCAGGCGGCGTCGCGCAGGGGATGGGCTCGCCGCCCGCTGCCAAAGCGCCCCGCCATCACGCTGGCCAGCGTCATGGTGGCGCACTGCGCGGCGGTGACGTAGGCAATGCCGCGGCTGCCCAGCCCGGCCTGCTCCAGCATCCACAGCGGCGCGAATTCATAGAGGGCCGTCACGCCCACCGTGTAGAGGAACTGCAGCAGGGCCAGACGCGCCAGCACCGGGTCCTCGCGCAGCAGCCCCAGGGCCTGCTGCTCGCGCATGGACTGCAGCAGATGCAGGGGCCCGCTCACGCGCTTGCCGGCGGGCACGCCCGCGCCCAGGATCACCAGGCAGGGCAGCATGGCCAGGCCGGCCAGCACGAAGGGCACAGGCTCGCCCAGGCCCAGCGTCAGCCCGCCAACCAGGGGCCCCAGCAGCCAGCCCGCATAGAGGCAGGCATTGAGCCAGGCCAGGCCGCGGGTGCGGTCGATCTGGCCGTGCAGGTCCGCCACCAGGGCACGGGCCACGGCCACATTGCCCTCGGTGATGCCGGTCAGGAAGCGGGCCAGCACGAAGACCAGGAACCAGCGCTGATGCAGGGCATAGGCGGTCAGCAGATAGCCCAGCAGCGTGGCCGTCAACGTGACGTTGAGAGTGGCACGCCGGCCGTAGCGGTCGGACAGCGGCCCGATGAAGAGGCTGCCCAGCAGGATGCCCAGCGGGTTGACCGCCAGGGCCAGGCCCATCAGCAGCTTGGGGTCGAGGCCCAGGAAGTGGGTGAAGGCATCCGGCGGCCCGTCCACGAAGATGGGCGCCAGGATGGGATAGGGCATGGACACGCCCACCGTGCTCATCAGGGCCAGCGCGCACACGGCGCCCAGCACCCAGTAGGGATGGCGGATCTGCGGGGCCTCGGGCTGGGGCAGCGGAGGATGGAGTGCGGCGCTCATGGTGCGGGGGCGGCCGCGGGGGGCTGTCGATTCGTCATGGCGGCATGATGCAGGCAGGCCTTCAATTTATCAACAAATCGTTGATTAACCACGAGCGCGCCGCTGACATCGGCAGGCACCGAAGGCACAATCCCGCCATGCCATTCCGTGCACTCGAACTCCCTCCCGACATCAGCGGCCGGCTGTGGCTGCAGTCCATGCCCGGCCGCCTGGAGCCCTGGGGCGCATTCCTTGACGAAGCCCGGCTGCGCCAGCTGAGCCTGGTCAGCTGCCTCAATCCGCTGGACGAGGTGGCCCAGCTCTCGCCGCTGTACCACAAGGCCGTCAGCGAGGGCCGCCTGCCCTTTCGCTGGCAGCACCTGCCCATGCGCGATTTCGGCCTGGGCGCGAATCCCGAGGCCTTCCGCCAGGGCGTGGAGACGCTGATCCACAGCCTGCGCGTAGGCGACCGCGTGCTGCTGCACTGCGCCGCGGGCATTGGCCGTACCGGCACCGTGGCGGCCTGCGTGCTCAAGGGCCTCGGCCTGGAGGTCGAGGAGTCCCTGCAGCGGGTGCGGCAGGCGGGGTCCAATCCCCAGTCCGCCGTGCAGAGCGGCTGGGTGGAGCAGTTCTGAGCGCCACCAGCCCACTGCCACCCGCACCGGCGCCCGAGACGCTGCAGCTGGGCTGGGTCCATGTCGGCCCGGGCTGCGTGGTCGTGGACAAGCCCAGCGGCCTGCTGTCCGTGCCCGGCCGGGGCGAGGACAAGCAGGACTGCGCGGCCAGCCGCGTGCAGGCGCGCTTCCCCGAGGCGCTGGTGGTGCACCGTCTCGACATGGCCACCTCCGGCCTGCTGGTCTTCGCCCGCAGCCCCGAGATGCAGCGCCTGCTGAGCGATGCCTTCGCCACGCGCCGGGTCGAGAAGCGCTATGTGGCGGTGCTGGGCGGTCTGGTCGAAGCCGACGAGCAGGCCATCGACCTGCCCCTGCTCACCGACTGGCCGAATCGACCGCGGCAAATGGTCTGCCATCAGCGCGGCAAGCCCTCGCAGACCCTTCTGCGGGTGCTGGAGCGCGACACCGCCCGTCAGCAGACCCGCGTCGAGCTGCTGCCGCTGACCGGGCGCTCGCACCAGCTGCGGGTGCACTGTCTGGCCATCGGCCACCCCATCCTCGGCGATGCGCTCTATGCGCCGCCCGCCCTGCAGCAGGCGGCCCCGCGCCTGCTGCTGCACGCCTGCCAGCTGGGCCTGCCCGCCCTGGGCGAGGTGCCGGCGCTGCAGCTGCAGAGCACACCCCCGTTCTGAGCGCCCGGCCCGGCGCCATCCGATGCAATCCAGCGCGAGAATGCAGGCATGAACAGCCCCAAGCGCCATCTCTACATCGTCAGCGGCAGCTCACGCGGCCTGGGCCTGGCCCTTGCGCGCGAGCTGCTGGCCAGCCCCGAGCACCAGGTCCTGGGCATTGCCCGGCGGGACAACGAAGCGCTCTACGGCCTGGCAGCTTCCACCGGCAGCGTGCTGCAGCAGTGGCGCCAGGACCTCGCCCAGCCCCTGCCCGTGGCCCAGGCCCTGAAGCAGTGGCTGCAGGCGCAAGCCCTGGACCGCTTCAACAGCCTCACGCTGATCAACAACGCCGGCGTGGTGACCCACCCGGGCGCCGTGCAGGACACGCCCCTGGCCGAGCTGTCCAGCGCCCTGCGCGTGGGCGCGGAGGCAGCCCTGCTGCTCAGCGCGGCCTTCCTGGACGCCTGCCGCCACGTGCCGGGCGAGCTGCGCGTGCTGAATATCTCGTCCGGACTTGGGCGGCGCGCCATGGCCGGCACGGCGGCCTATTGCGCGGCCAAGGCGGCCATGGACCACCTGTCCCGGGCCATGGCCCTGGACGAGGCACACCGGGCGAGCCAGGGGCTGAAGGCGGCCCGCATCGTCTCCCTGGCGCCGGGCGTCATCGACACCGACATGCAGCAGCAGCTGCGCAGCGCCGCACCCGCCGCGTTCCCGGACCAGCCGCGGTTCAGCGCCCTGAAGGCCGAACAGCAGCTCAGCAGCCCGGCCCAGACGGCCACTGCCGTGCTGCGCTACCTGGCGCGGCCGGATTTCGGGGAGCAGGTGATCGCGGACGTGAGAGAGGCCTGAGGCCGGCGGGCGTCGAGACCCGCAAGTGGCCATGCAGGTAAACCGCGCCCAGGGCCGGGCGGGATGATCAGCCCAGCAGATTGGCCAGCGTCAGCAAGGCCAGCAGGAACATCCACAGCACCACGGAACGCCAGACCAGGCCCACCACGCTCTGCAGATGACCCAGGGCGGGCGGCATGCCGGGGGTGGAACCTTCGGCGCGGGTGGCGTCCATGTCTCCACCGGCCTCGAAGGTCTTGCTGCGGTCCGGGGTGACACCCGGTGCGGCCGAGCCGCCCAGCTGCACGCCCAGGGCACCCGCGGCCGAGGCCAGGATGATGCCCTCGTTGGGGTGCATCCACAGGCCGGCGTCGCGCCGCCAGCCGTTCACCGCTTCCTCGAAGTTGCCGACGATGGCAAAACCGGTGGCGGTCAGGCGGGCGGGCACGTAGTCCACCCAGCCGAAGAACTGGCGGGAGATCTGCATCAGGCGCTCATTGGTGGGCGCGTCGATGGTGCGGCTCTTGAAAGCCCAGTAGCGGCTGGCGAACTCGGCCATGCGATAGAGGATGGCGCCCGCCGGCCCCAGGCCCACGGTGGACAGCACGATGAACCAGAAGAACACGCCGAAGACATGGCGGTGCGCGGCCAGCAGCGAATGCTCGATCACATGACGCAGCAGCTCGGTGCGGGGCAGCTCGCTGGCGTCCAGGTGCCGCCATTCGGCCAGCAGGCGGCGGGCCTCCAGCTCGTCGGCGCGCTCCAGGGCGTCGCGGATGTCGGTGAAGTAGTGGCTGAACTGCCGGAAGCCCAGGGTCAGGTACAGCACCAGGACGTCCAGGGCCAGGGCGCCCAGCACGGTGAAGTGGCGCACCAGGCCGTAGATCGCCGCGGCCAGCAACGCCGGCCCCAGCACCGTGATGCCCCAGACGACCAGGGCGTGGCGTTCCTTGCCGGCGTCGAAATTGCGACCCGTCCAGCGCACCCAGCTGATCACGCCCTCGTGCACGGCATTGCCATGCGGCAGCGGCTTGAGCTGCTCACAGATCAGGGCCAGCAGGACGGCGAAGAAGTTCATGGGCCCGCATGATAGCGGCCCTGCGCCCCTCAGGCGGAGAGGAAGCGGTAGAAGTTGCGCAGCATGGCAGCCGTGGCGCCCCAGATGAAGTACTCACGCGACACGCCAGCAAGATCTGACCCCGTCCAGGGCATGGACAGGAACTGCCGCTCCCCCTCCTGCCAGCGGAAGACATGACGCTGGTGGCGCGCCGGATCCATCAGAAAGGCCAGCGGCACCTCGAAGGCCTCGGCCACCTCGAACTCGTCCAGAACCAGGCGGAAGTCGGGCTGCACCAGGGCCACGACGGGATGCACCATGAAGGCCGTCACCGTGCGGTAGAGGGGCAGCTGACCCAGCACCTCCACATGCTGTGGCTGCAGACCGATCTCCTCCTGGGCCTCGCGCAGGGCGGTGGCGACGGCGTCGGCATCCTCCGGCTCCGTGCGCCCGCCGGGGAAGCTGATCTGGCCGGCGTGGTCCCGCAGATGCGCCGTGCGCTGGGTCAGCAGCACCTGCAGACCGCCCGGGCGCTGGACCAGGGGCACCAGCACCGCCGCCGAGGCCGGCTCGCGCTGGCTCAGCACGCCGCCATCGCCCGGCAGCTCCGGCGCCCAGTCCGGCGGCGCGCGGAAGCGGGCGCGCAGAGCCTCGGCCGTCAGCGCTTCAGCCGGCACCGCCGGCAGGCCGTCGTCACGGGAGGCCACCGGCACGGCGCGCGGATCGAGGATGGGCGGTCGAGTCATCCGGCCAGCATAGCGCGAGCGCCCTGCCCCGGTCCTGCGCTGGGGCATGCGACCCCTGCGCTTGGAGCCTGAACGCCATGCTCCGGCCGAGTGCCTTGCGTCGTACCGAGGCACGCGGGGGTGCGCAGGGGCGAGCCTGGCATGGCTTGCCTTCCTGGCCTGCGCTCAGTGCTTCTGCCCGGTGGTGGCGCCATCCCGGCTGGGCGCCTTGCGTGGCGCCGAGGAGCGCAGCGGCCCGGAGCAGCGGCCCGGAGCAGCGCTCGACCAGCACCAGCACCCATCCAACCCAGCCCGGGCCACAAAGCAAAAGCCCCGCGCATCACTGCAACGGGGCTTCCGGTCATTCACCCTGGCCAGCGCAAGCCGGCCGGGGCGAAGGATCAACGCTCGGCGATGGGCTTGACGTTGCGGGGCGTGGCGCCCACGAAGAGCTGGCGCGGACGGCCGATCTTGTACTCGGGGTCGGCGATCATCTCGTTCAGCTGGGCGATCCAGCCCACGGTACGGGCCAGCGCGAAGATGGCGGTGAACAGCGGCACGGGGATGCCGATCGCGCGCTGCACGATGCCCGAGTAGAAGTCCACGTTCGGGTAGAGCTTGCGGGCGACGAAGTATTCGTCTTCCAGCGCGATCTTCTCGAGTTCCATGGCCAGCTTGAACAGCGGGTCGTTGTGCAGGCCCAGCTCGCCCAGGACTTCATGGCAGGTCTCGCGCATCAGCTTGGCGCGCGGGTCGTAGTTCTTGTAGACCCGGTGGCCGAAGCCCATCAGCTTGACGTTGCTGCTCTTGTCCTTGACCTGCTTGATGAACTCGCCGATCTTGGCCACGCCACCCATCTGCTGGATGTCGTTGAGCATGTTCAGGCAGGCCTCGTTGGCGCCGCCGTGAGCCGGGCCCCACAGGCAGGCCACGCCGGCGGCGATGGCCGCGAACGGGTTCGTGCCCGACGAGCCGCACAGGCGCACGGTGGAGGTCGAGGCGTTCTGCTCGTGGTCGGCGTGCAGCGTGAAGATGCGGTCCATGGCGCGCACCAGCACGTCATTGGGCTTGTACTCCTCGCAGGGCGTGGCGAACATCATGCGCATGAAGTTGCCGGCGTACGAGAGATCGTTCTTCGGGTAGATGTAGGGCTGGCCGATGGTGTACTTGTAGGCCATGGCCACCAGCGTCGGCATCTTGGCGATCAGGCGGATGGCCGCGATCTCGCGATGCTCGGGGTTATTGATGTCGGTGCTGTCGTGATAGAAGGCCGACATCGCGCCCACCAGGCCGGTCATCACGGCCATCGGGTGTGCATCACGGCGGAAGCCGCGCAGGAAGAACTGCATCTGCTCGTTGACCATCGTGTGGTGCATCACGCGGTTCTCGAACTCGGCCTTCTGGTCGGCGTTGGGCAGCTCGCCGTTCAGCAGCAGGTAGCAGGTTTCCAGGTAGTCGCAGTTGACGGCCAGCTGCTCGATGGGATAGCCGCGGTACAGCAGCTCGCCCTTGTCGCCATCGATGTAGGTGATGGTCGAGTTGCAGGAGGCGGTCGACAGGAAGCCCGGGTCATAGGTGAACTTGCCCGTCTGGCCATAGAGCTTGCGGATGTCGATCACATCGGGACCCACGGAGCCCTTGTAGATGGGCAGGTCCATGCTGGGGCTGCCGTCGGAGAACGACAGGGTGGCTTTGACGTCAGACGGTGTCATGGGGCGTTCCTTATGACTTCTTGGAAAAACAGGTCAGCGGCGCTGACAGATCAGAGGGGGGTCCTGAGCATGCCCAGGACCTCCAGCAGTTCGGGCGTGACCGACTCGCCCTCGGGCTCCTTGCGCGCCAGCAGGAGGTCCATCAGATCGTTGTCCGACAGGTCCATCAGCTGGCGCAGGCCTTCGGCCTGACGCTCGGTCAGCACGGTCTCGTAACGTTTGAAGAACCGCTCAATGAAGAGGTCATTCTCCAGCAGTCCGCGGCGGCAGCGCCACTTCAGTTTGGAGAGGGCTCTCTCGTCGATGAGGGCATCGGACAAGTTGGTCACGAATGAAGGCCTTTGCAAAGAGTCCAGGGCGGATCCGGGCATCAGACGGCGCGACGCACCATCAGTTCCTTGATCTTGCCGATGGCCTTGGTGGGGTTCAGCCCCTTGGGGCAGACGTCCACGCAGTTCATGATGGTGTGGCAGCGGAACAGGCGGTACGGGTCCTCGAGGTTGTCGAGGCGCTCCGAGGTGGCCTGGTCACGGCTGTCCGCGATGAAGCGGTAGGCCTGAAGCAGACCGGCGGGACCCACGAACTTGTCGGGGTTCCACCAGAAGCTCGGGCAGCTCGTGGAGCAGCTGGCGCACAGGATGCACTCGTACAGGCCGTCCAGCTCCTCGCGTTCCTCCGGCGACTGCAGGCGTTCCTTGTCGGGCAGCGGCGTGTCGTTCACCAGGTAGGGCTTGATGGAGTGGTACTGCTTGAAGAACTGCGTCATGTCCACGATCAGGTCGCGGACCACGGGCAGGCCCGGCAGCGGCTTGAGCACCACCACCTGCGGCAGCGAGCGCATGTTCGTCAGGCAGGCCAGGCCGTTCTTGCCATTGATGTTCATGGCATCGGAACCGCAGACGCCCTCGCGGCAGGAGCGGCGGAAGCTCAGCGTGGGGTCCACGGCCTTGAGCTTGATCAGCGCGTCCAGCAGCATGCGTTCGTTGCCCTCGAGCTCGATCTCGAGGGTCTGCATGTAGGGCTTGGCGTCCTTGTCCGGGTCGTAGCGGTAGATCTGGAAGGTACGTTTTTGGCTCATGTTCTTGTCCTCAGAAGGTACGCACCTTGGGCGGCACAGATTCCACGGTCAGCGGGG
Source organism: Pelomonas sp. BJYL3 (assembly GCF_027257975.1). GTDB lineage: Bacteria > Pseudomonadota > Gammaproteobacteria > Burkholderiales > Burkholderiaceae_C > Roseateles_B > Roseateles_B flavus. The sequence continues at coordinate 56,353 of NZ_JANZKX010000005.1, read as the reverse complement.
TCAGCTTGACCGGCTTGTAGTCCAGGCGATTGCCTTCGGAGTACCACAGGGTGTGCTTCATCCAGTTCGCGTCGTCGCGGTTGGGGAAGTCATCGTGGGCGTGGGCGCCACGGGACTCCGGACGGGCGGCGGCCGAGGTCATCGTGGCCTTGGCGGCCTCGATCAGGTTCTCGACTTCCAGGGCCTCGACACGCGCGGTGTTGAAGACCTTGGACTTGTCCTTCAGACCGATGGACTTCACGCGCTCGGCGACTTCCAGGATCTTCTTGACACCTTCGTCCATCACGGCCTGCGTGCGGAACACGCCGGCGTGCTTCTGCATGGTCGAGCGGATGTCGTTGGCGACGTCCTGGGCGTATTCGCCATTGGAGGCCGACTCCAGGCGCGCCAGGCGGGCCAGGGTCTGGTCGGCGGCGTCCTTGGGCAGGGGCTTGTGCTCGCGGTTCTTGAGGTTGAACTCGACGATGTGCTTGCCGGCTGCGCGGCCGAACACCACCAGGTCCAGCAGCGAGTTGGTGCCCAGGCGGTTGGCGCCGTGCACCGACACGCAGGAGCACTCGCCCACCGCGTACAGGCCGTTGATGACCTCGTTGGGGTTGCCGTTCTTGGGCACGACCACCTGACCGTTGATGTTGGTGGGGATGCCACCCATCTGGTAGTGGATGGTCGGCACCACGGGGATCGGCTCCTTGGTGATGTCGACGTTGGCGAAGTTGTGGCCGATCTCGAACACCGAGGGCAGACGCTTCATGATCGTCTCGGCGCCCAGGTGGGTCATGTCCAGCAGCACGTAGTCCTTGTTGGGACCGCAGCCACGGCCTTCCTTGATTTCCTGGTCCATGGAGCGGGACACGAAGTCACGCGGGGCCAGGTCCTTCAGGGTCGGGGCGTAGCGTTCCATGAAGCGCTCGCCATTGGCGTTGCGCAGGATGGCGCCCTCGCCGCGGCAGCCTTCGGTCAGCAGCACGCCCGCGCCGGCCACGCCGGTGGGGTGGAACTGCCAGAACTCCATGTCTTCCAGCGGGATGCCGGCACGTGCCGCCATGCCCAGGCCGTCACCGGTGTTGATGAAGGCGTTGGTGGAGGCCGCGTAGATGCGGCCGGCACCGCCGGTGGCCATCAGCACGGTCTTGGCCTGCAGGATGTGGACCTCGCCGGTCTCCATTTCCAGCGCGGTCACGCCGACCACGTCGCCTTCGGCGTCGCGGATGACGTCCAGGGCCATCCACTCCACGAAGAACTGGGTCTTGGCCTTGACGTTCTGCTGGTACAGGGTGTGCAGCAGGGCGTGGCCAGTGCGGTCCGCCGCGGCGCAGGCGCGCTGCACGGGCTTCTCGCCGTAGTTGGCCGTGTGGCCGCCGAAGGGGCGCTGGTAGATGGTGCCGTCCGGGTTGCGGTCGAAGGGCATGCCGAAATGTTCGAGTTCGTACACGACCTTCGGGGCCTCGCGGCACATGAACTCGATGGCGTCCTGGTCACCCAGCCAGTCCGAGCCCTTGACGGTGTCGAAGAAGTGGTAGTGCCAGTTGTCTTCCGACATATTGCCCAGCGAGGCACCGATGCCGCCCTGGGCAGCCACGGTGTGCGAGCGGGTCGGGAAGACCTTGGACAGCACGGCCACGTTCAGGCCGGCCAGCGAGAGTTGCAGCGAGGCGCGCATGCCGGAACCACCGGCACCCACGATCACCACGTCAAATTTGCGCTTTGCGAGCGAGCTTCCAACTTGCATTTTTTACAGCCTCCAGAGGACTTGGATCGCCCAACCCGCGCAACCCACCAACCAGACCAGGGTGAACACGTGCAGAGCCAGGCGAACGCCCACGGCCGGCACGTAGTCCATCCAGATGTCGCGCACACCGACCCAGGCGTGGTACGCCAGGGAGATGATGGTCGCGAAGGTCACGAACTTCATCCATTGCTGCGAGAAGATGCCCGACCACAGCTCGTAGCCCAGGGGCTGCTTGGTGAACAGGATCTGGGCCAGCAGCACGATGGTGAACAGGGCCATCAGCACGGCCGTCGCGCGCTGGGCCATCCAGTCGCGCAGGCCATAGTGCGCACCGCTGACGATGCGCTTGGTTCCGTAAGTACTCATTCTGTGAACCTCAGTCTTGATCAGTACAGGCCGAACAGCTTGGCGCCCAGGGCCAGGGTCAGCAGCACGGACAGCGACAGCGTCAGCACGGCGCTGGAACGGCCCTGCTCCTTGCTCACGCTGTGGGTGGCATCCATCCAGAGGTGACGCACGCCGGCGATGAAGTGATGCAGATAGCCCCAGATCAGGGCCAGCGTCACGAGCTTGACCAGCACGCCGGGAATGGGGCCCAGGCCAGCCACGAAGGCGTTCTTGAACACGTCGAAGGAGATCTCGGTGCTCAGGCTGGTGTCCAGCATCCAGATGACGAAGGGCAGCAGCAGGAACATCAGCAAGCCGCTGATGCGATGCAGGATGGAGACGAAACCCGCCGCGGGCAGTCGGTACGTCCGCACATCGGTAAAGATGTTGATGTTGCGGTAGACCGGCCGTTGCTTTGTCGTCGTGGAGGAGGAGATGTCCGTCATACCCGACCTTTGGTAATCAATGTGAAACCTGAGGATTTTATTGCAACGCAACAGGGTCAGGCCTTGCCTTTCTCCGCTGCGGGCTTCTTTCTTTGAGAGAGCGTCAGTTCAGATCGTTGCGATAGAAATGCGTGGACGTGTTGTAGAGCCCCCGGCGCAGCTCCACCGGACGATCGCCATAGGTGAAAGACAGGCGCTCCACACTCAGCAGCGGCGCGCCGACCTCCACCTGCAGCAGCGCGGCAACCTCTTCATCGGCCGCCACGGCCCGGATCTTTTCCTGGGCACGGATCATCTGCACCCCGAACTCCGACTCGAACAAACCATAGAAAGGACCGCGGTGCTGGTTCAGCAGCTCGGTCGTCAAACCCTTGAACAGGCTGCCCGGCAGCCAGATGTCATCCAGCACCACCGGACGGCCCTTGCTGTGCAGCAGGCGGCGCACCTCGACCATGGCGTCGCCCGCACGCATCTGCAGCTGGCGGGCGATCCAGGCCGGCGCACGCTGGCGGCGGCAGTCCAGCAGCTGGCGGCCCAGGCCCGGTTCCTGGTCTTCATCAGGCATCAGGCGCAGGAAGCGGTACTGCTGCTTCTGCTCCGCATGCGTGGCGACAAACGTGCCCTTGCCCTGGCGGCGCACCAGCAGATTCTCGGCCGCAAGTTCGTCAATAGCCTTACGGACCGTGCCCTGGCTGACGCCGAAGCTGGCGGCCAGCTCCATCTCGCTGGGAATGGCCTCGCCGGCCTTCCAGGCACCGGCCTGGAGGCGCTGGATGATCAGGCCCTTGATCTGGCGATACAGCGGCGAGAACGCGGGCGACGCCTGCCCGCCGGACGCAGCCTCGCCGCGCTGGAGCTCAGGGCCAGGCGTGCTCGGGACTGCAGGTGGATTCGGCATGGCCGGGATTCGAGCACAGGGCGCCCTGCCGCGTCGAGCGGATTCCGTAAATCCTCTCAAAAATGTCTTCTATAAGACATAAGACAGTCAGTTTTATGCAAAGGACGCCGCATAATCTCGCCTGCCCGGCCTCAAGTGGCAGCGTTGAAATGGGTCAATAGGGGAAACGCCCGGACTCTGACCTACACTTGCGGCCACCGCGCCGCCGCCTGCCCGCCCTTCGGTCTCGCTCGTTCCAGGATGACCGCCGTGCACCGCAACCAGTGGCGCCACGAACAGCTTTTTCATCCTTTTCGGAGACCTCCATGAGCAAGAAACCCGTTCGCGTTGCCGTCACCGGCGCCGCAGGCCAGATCGGCTACGCCCTGCTGTTCCGCATCGCCTCCGGCGAAATGCTGGGCAAGGACCAGCCCGTCATCCTGCAACTGCTGGAGATCCCCGACGAGAAGGCCCAGAACGCGCTGAAGGGCGTGATCATGGAACTGGAAGACTGCGCCTTCCCGCTGCTGGCCGGCATCGAGGCCCACAGCGATCCGATGACCGCCTTCAAGGACACCGACTTCGCCCTGCTGGTCGGCGCCCGTCCCCGCGGCCCCGGCATGGAGCGTTCGGACCTGCTGGCCGCCAACGCCCAGATCTTCACGGTGCAGGGCAAGGCCCTGAACGCCGTGGCCTCGCGCAACGTCAAGGTGCTGGTCGTGGGCAACCCCGCCAACACCAATGCCTACATCGCGATGAAGTCGGCCCCGGACCTGCCGGCCAAGAACTTCACCGCCATGCTGCGCCTGGACCACAACCGCGCTGCCTCGCAGATCGCTGCCAAGACCGGCAAGGCCGTGGCCGACATCGAAAAGCTGGCCGTGTGGGGCAACCACTCGCCCACGATGTACGCCGACTACCGCTACGCCACCATCGGTGGCCAGTCGGTCAAGGCCATGATCAACGACGAGCAGTGGAACCGTGAAGTGTTCCTGCCGACCGTCGGCAAGCGCGGCGCCGCCATCATCGCCGCCCGCGGCCTGTCCTCGGCCGCCTCGGCTGCCAATGCCGCCATCGACCACATGCGCGACTGGGCCCTGGGCACCAACGGCAAGTGGGTCACCATGGGCATCCCGTCCAAGGGCGAGTACGGCATCCCCGCCGAAGTGATGTTCGGCTACCCCGTGACCTGCGAAAACGGCGAATACAAGATCGTCGAGGGCCTGGAAATCGATGCCTTCTCGCAAGAGTGCATCAACAAGACCCTCAACGAACTGCTGGAAGAGCAGAACGGCGTCAAGCACCTGCTGTAATCAGCACAGCGCCTGACAGCATCACGGACTACGCTTCGTGATACGGTGAAGGGTCGGCCCCGTGCCGGCCCTTTTTCATTTCAGCCACTGATCCATCGAGCCCGCCCATGAGCACCGCGCCGCACCCTCGTCTGGCCCTTTTTGAAGAGGGCGATGCCGCCACCCTGCTGCCCGTCGTCGACCACTACTGCGGCGTCGAGGCGCGCATGCGCAAGAGCCTGGCGCTGCAGGCCGAGATGGGACCCGTGTTCGACATCACCCTCGACTGCGAGGACGGCGCGCCCGTAGGCGGCGAGGTCGAGCATGTGCTGCTGGTCAACGAGGTGCTCAACGACCCGCAGAACCGCCACGGCCGCGTGGGCGCCCGCGTGCATCCGCTGGGCCATGCGGCCTTCGAGGCCGATGTCGAGGGCCTGCTGGCCGGCGGCGGCGAGCGCCTGGCCTACCTGATGGTGCCCAAGCCCCAGTCCTTTGAAGACGTGGACCGCGCCGTCGCCTTCATCGACGCCACCCGCGCGCGCCTGGGCCTGCAGCGCGAGCTGCCCGTGCACGTGCTGATCGAGACCCACGGTGCGCTGCGCGATGTGCAGCGCATCGCGGCGCATCCGCGGATCGAGTCCCTGTCCTTCGGCCTGATGGACTTCGTCTCGGCGCACCGCGGCGCCATCCCCCGCGCCGGCCTGACCGTGGACGGCCAGTTCAGCCATCCCCTGGTCGTGCGCGCCAAGCTGGAGATCGCCGCGGCCGCGCATGCGCACGGCAAGACGCCCTCGCACTGCGTGGTGACCGAGTTCAAGAACACCGACGCCCTGGAGATGGCCGCCGGCCGCGCCGCACGCGAGTTCGGCTACACCCGGATGTGGAGCATCCACCCCAACCAGATCCGCCCCATCATCGAGGCCTTCGCGCCCCGCATGGCCGAGATCGACGAGGCCATCGAGATCATCCAGGCCGCACAGGCGGCCTCCTGGGCCCCCATCCAGCACCGGGACACCCTGCACGACCGCGCCAGCTACCGCTATTTCTGGCAGGTGCTGGAGCGCGCCCACCGCACCGGTCAGGCGCTGCCGGCGGAGGTCGAGGCGGCCTACTTCAGCGGCTGAGGCGCCCGGCCGCCCGCCGCGGGCGCCCCAGTGAAGGCCTCACGTTTTCTTGCAGTTGAAGGGATTTCTGGCATAGACAGCCGGCCGCACGGGGCGCATGCTTGCGCCGGTCGTCCACAGGGCCTGACAAAGCAGCCACAAACAGCACATTTGCTTGCACAATCAAGCATCTGCACAGGATTTCTCATGCAACACCTCCGCACCCTCTCCTTCGCCCTGGGCGCCTGCGCCCTGCTGCTTGCAGGCACGGCCTTTGCTGCCGCCAAGGAAACGCCGGCGGCGCCCAAGAACCGCCTGGCTTCCAAGCTGAAACCCCAGACGGCCGTCGCCCCCCTGCCCCCGCCCGAGGAAGCCACCCTGTCTGAAGAGCAGCTGGCCGTGGCCCCGCGCGTGCACGCCGGTGACGCCCAGTGCGAGTTCAACCAGCAGGTCCACATCACCCCCCACCCGGACAAGCCCGGCCGCTTCCGCCTGCAGTTCGGCAAGATGGTCTACAACATGACGCCGGAGCCCACCACGACCGGTGCCGTGCGCCTGGAAGACAAGCATGCCGGCGTGGTGTGGCTGCAGATCCCGTCCAAGTCCATGCTGATGAACGCCAAGGCCGGCCAGCGCATGGTGGACAGCTGCCAGCACGCCGAGCAGCGCGCCTTCGTGGCCGCTGGCGCGGCCGCGCCGCAGCCCGGCACCGGCATCGGCATCACGCCGGGCACGACCGCCAGCAACTGAGCCGTCCGCACTCAATCAGAAAGGAGGCTGCGGCCTCCTTTTTTCATGCCCGAGTCTCCCTGTCGGGCTTGGGGATCCGTCAGAAGTACGTACAATCATTACATACTTTCAGCGGCATACCCCGAGGAGCATGAGCATGGAAGCGACTGTTGCCGAACGCGGGCAGATCACCCTGCCCAAGGCCGTCCGCGACGCCCTGGGACTGACCAAAGGCACCACCCTCAAGGTGGAGTTGGACGGCGGTCGCATCATCCTGCGCAAGGATGTGGGGGATGCCCTGTCGCGCATGCGGGGCCGCATCAAGCTCCCACCGGGCACCAGCTCGGACGACGTCATGCGCGAGCTCCGCGGCCGCGCCCCGGGCGACCCCTATCCGCCACCCGACGAAGCCTGAAGCCCGCCCTCCCCCTCATTGACTGGCACCCCTTCCCATGATTGCCGTCGACACCTCCATCCTGGTCGATTACATCGGTGACGGCCCGCAGGCCGAGCAGGCCGAGCAGCTGCTGCGCGTGGCGCTGTCCGCGGGCCCAGTGGTGGCCTGCGAGGTGGTGGTCAGCGAGGTCGTGGCCGGCCTGGGCCACAGCGACATCGTGCTGGAGACGCTCGAAGCCATCGGCATCAGCTACTCCCCCCTGGAGCTGCGCTCGGCGCTGCGCGCGGGCGAGATGCAGCGCCGCTACCGCACCCGCCTGCAGGGCCAGTCCGAGCTGCCGCAGGCGCGGCGCTCCGTTCCCGACTTCCTCATCGGTGCCCATGCCCTGCTGCAATGCCAGGGCCTGATCACCCGTGACGCCGGTTTCTTTCGTGACTATTTCAAGGGCCTGCGCGTCATTGCGCCCAAGCCTTGAGAGTCATCTTCCTTTCCCTGTCCCTGGAGTCCCCTCATGCTGACTGCCTACCGCCAACACACCGCCGAGCGCGCCGCGCTGGGCATCCCGCCTCTGCCCCTGGATGCCAAGCAGGTGGCCGAGCTGATCGAGCTGATCAAGAACCCGCCGGCCGGTGAGGAGGCCTTCCTGGTCGACCTGCTGACCCACCGCGTGCCCCCGGGCGTGGACGACGCCGCCAAGGTCAAGGCCAGCTTCCTGGCAGCCGTGGCGCACGGTGACATCGCCGTCGGTCTCATTTCCAAGGCCAAGGCCACCGAGCTGCTGGGCACCATGGTGGGCGGCTACAACGTCAAGCCCCTGATCGACCTGCTGGATGACGCCTCGGTCGCCGAAGTGGCAGCCACCGGCCTGAAGAAGACCCTGCTGATGTTCGACGCCTTCCATGACGTCGCCGAAAAGGTCAAGGCAGGCAACGCCCACGCCAAGGCCGTGATGCAGAGCTGGGCCGATGCCGAGTGGTTCACCTCGCGCCCCGAAGTCGCGCAGAAGATCACCGTCACCGTCTTCAAGGTGCCCGGCGAGACCAACACCGACGACCTCTCCCCCGCCCCCGACGCCTGGAGCCGCCCGGACATCCCGCTGCACTACCTGGCCATGCTGAAGAACACCCGTCCCGACGCGGCCTTCAAGCCCGAGGAAGACGGCAAGCGCGGCCCCATCCAGTTCATCGAGGACCTGAAGAAGAAGGGCAACCTGGTCGCCTACGTGGGCGACGTGGTCGGCACCGGCTCCTCGCGCAAGTCCGCCACCAACAGCGTGATCTGGGCCACCGGCGAGGACATCCCCTTCGTGCCCAACAAGCGCTTCGGCGGCGTGACCCTGGGCGGCAAGATCGCCCCCATCTTCTTCAACACGCAGGAAGACTCGGGCTCCCTGCCCATCGAGGTGGACGTGAGCAAGCTGGAGATGGGTGACGTCATCGACGTGCTGCCCTACGCCGGCCAGATCGTGAAGAACGGCGAGGTCATCGAGACCTTTGCGCTCAAGAGCGAAGTGCTGCTGGACGAAGTGCGCGCCGGCGGCCGCATCAACCTGATCATCGGCCGCAGCCTCACCGGCAAGGCCCGCGAGTTCCTGGGCCTGCCGGCCTCCACCCTGTTCCGCCTGCCCAAGGCCCCGGTGGACAGCGGCAAGGGCTACACCCTGGCCCAGAAGATGGTCGGTCGCGCCTGCGGCCTGCCCGAAGGCAAGGGCATGCGCCCCGGCACCTACTGCGAACCCAAGATGACCACCGTGGGCTCGCAGGACACCACCGGCCCCATGACCCGCGACGAGCTGAAGGACCTGGCCTGCCTGGGCTTCTCGGCCGACCTGGTCATGCAGTCCTTCTGCCACACCGCCGCCTACCCCAAGGCCGTGGACGTGAAGATGCACCGCGAGCTGCCCGCCTTCATCAGCAACCGTGGCGGCGTCTCCCTGCGCCCGGGCGACGGCGTGATCCACAGCTGGCTGAACCGCCTGCTGCTGCCTGACACCGTTGGCACCGGCGGCGACTCCCACACCCGCTTCCCGATCGGCATCTCCTTCCCGGCGGGGTCAGGTCTTGTCGCCTTCGGCGCCGCCACCGGCGTGATGCCCCTGGACATGCCGGAATCCGTGCTGGTGCGCTTCAAGGGCCAGATGCAGCCCGGCGTCACCCTGCGTGACCTGGTGCATGCCATCCCCCTGTACGCCATCAAGGCCGGCCTGCTGACCGTCGAGAAGAAGGGCAAGAAGAACATCTTCTCGGGCCGCATCCTGGAAATCGAAGGTCTGCCCGACCTGAAGGTGGAACAGGCCTTCGAGCTGTCCGACGCCTCCGCCGAGCGCTCCGCCGCCGGCTGCACGATCAAGCTGAATCCGGCACCGATCAAGGAGTACCTGACCTCCAACATCGTCCTGATGAAGAACATGATCGCCGACGGCTACGAGGACAAGCGCACCCTGGAGCGCCGCATCAAGGCCGTGGAAGCCTGGCTGGCCAAGCCCGACCTGCTGGAGGCCGATGCCGACGCCGAGTACGCCGCCGTGATCGAGATCGACCTGGCCGACATCAAGGAACCCATCGTCTGCTGCCCCAACGACCCGGACGACGCCAAGTTCATGTCCGAAGTCGCCGGCACCAAGATCGACGAAGCCTTCATCGGCTCCTGCATGACCAACATCGGCCACTTCCGTGCGGCCGCCAAGGTCCTGGGCGGTGCCCGTGACATTCCGGTCAAGCTGTGGGTCGCCCCGCCGACCAAGATGGACCAGAACGAGCTGATCAAGGAAGGCCACTACGCCACCTTCGGCACGGCCGGTGCCCGCACCGAAATGCCGGGCTGCTCGCTGTGCATGGGCAACCAGGCCCAGGTGCGTGAAGGCGCCACGGTGATGTCCACCTCGACCCGCAACTTCCCCAACCGTCTGGGCAAGAACACCAATGTGTTCCTGGGCTCGGCCGAGCTGGCCGCCGTGTGCTCCAAGCTGGGCCGCATCCCGAACGTGGCCGAGTACCACGAGGCCGTGGGCATCGTGAACAAGGACGCCAGCAGCATCTACAAGTACCTGAACTTCGACCAGATCGAGGAGTACGCCGACACCGCCAAGGGCGTGAACGTCTGAGGCTGCTGAGGCCCGGCCACTGACAGGCGGCCGATGCCCTGACAACACCCTGGCCTGCCTGCCGGCAGCCGGGGTGTTCTTCTTTGTGCGCTGCCGGCTTGACCTGCTGACTCCGGCCCCGCCGACCCCAGTCCTGCCGACGGCCCTGGGCCTGCATGGGCTGCCCCGGCACCGCGCCCTGCAGGCCCAGGACGACGGCCTGCTGCCGCAGCGGCGGTCCTGGACCTGGACGCGCCGGGCCTCGCTCCCAGCGGCGGCGCTGGACGAGCTCCATCGCCGCCTGCACCCTGTCCAGCGCGTGGGTCACTTTGCCGCCCTGGCTGATGCGAGGCCAGTGAGCCGGCACTGAACCGGCGCTGAAACGCCCCGGCGCCACAGCCGTACCCAGGTGGGCCTCTTTGCCACATTCCTGATGGAAGCCCCGAACTCCATCGGTGTTTTCCTGCTGACTGTCATCAGTCATTTGCGACACTCTGTCGACTGTCTTCATCCGCCCATTGCCTTCTGCCAGGAGGAGGCTTGGACGGCCTTGTTCCCGGTCCCAACTTCCGCCCCGATGCTCATTGCCGGCTACCGCCAGACCGACGTCATCTACGCCAATGCAGACACCGTGGTGGCTGCCGCCGTGGCGCCGGACGGCGAACGCGTCGTCCTCAAGTACCCCGACAGCGAGCAGCCCGCCCCCGAGCTGCTGGCGCGCTGGCGCCATGAGTTCCAGACCCTGCAATCGATTGACTCCGAATGGGTCATCAAGGCCCGTTCCCTGCACCAGGACGGCCGCAAGCTGGTGCTGGCGATGGAGGCCTTTGCCACCAGCAGCCTGGCGCAGCTGATCGAGGGCCAGCACCTGGACCTGGCCGAGAAGCTGGGCCTGGCCCTGCAGCTGTGCCGCGCCCTGAGCGACGTGCACGCCCACCGCCTGATCCACGGCGACATCGCCCCCAAGAACGTGCTGGTGGACCTGCGCCAGATGCGGCTCAAGCTCTGTGATTTCGCCCTGTCCTCGCCGCTGGATCGCGAAGAAGCCCTGCCCGGGCCCGGCCTGCGCGGCACCCTGGACTACATCTCCCCCGAGCAGACCGGCCGCACCAGCCTGGAGGTGGACTACCGCAGCGACTTCTATTCCCTGGGCATCACCCTCTACGAGCTCTTCGCGGGCCGCCGCCCCTTCCAGCTGAGCGACCCCATGGCCCTGCTGCACGCCCAGCTGGCCCTGATGCCCACGCCTCTGCACCAGCTGGACAGCAGCATTCCCGAGCCCCTGTCCCTGCTGGTGCAGAAGCTGCTCGCCAAGTACCCGGACGAGCGCTACCAGAGCAGCTACGGCCTGCTGCAGGACCTCGAGCGCTGCGCCCGCGAGTGGGCGGACCACCGCCATCTCCAGGCCTTCGAGCTGGGCCGCCATGACACGCCTGAGCGCTTCTGCATCGCCCAGAAGCTGTATGGCCGCGAAGCCGAGGCCGCCTCCATGCTGGCTGCCTTCGAGCGCGCCAGTGCGGGCCGCGCCGAACTGCTGCTGGTCAGCGGCGCCTCGGGCATCGGCAAGACTGCGCTGGTGGCCGAGCTGCACCGGCCCGTCCTGGCCCGCCGGGGCTACTTCCTGCGCGGCAAGTGCGACCAATACCGCCGCAACGAGCCCTATGCGGCGCTGTGCCAGGCCTTCCAGCCCTTTGTCGAGCTGCTGGCCTCCGAAGGCGTGGACCGCCGCGGCTACTGGGGCGAGACCCTGCGCCAGGCCCTGGGCGACACCGCCGGCTCCGTCGCCGCCCTGCTGCCTCAGCTGAGCCTGCTGATCGGCGAGATCCCGCCCCTGCCCGCCCTGCCCGCCGCCGAGAACGAGCAGCGCTTCCACTTCGCCTTCGCCGCCTTCACGCGGGCTCTGGCCAGCAGCGCCCATCCCCTGGCCCTGTTCCTGGATGACCTGCAGTGGGTGGACGGCCCCAGCCTGCGACTGCTGCAGCACCTGCTGTCCGACCCGGAAGGCCACTGCTGCCTGCTGGTGGTGGGCGCCTACCGCGACCAGGAGGTGGAGGAAGGCCATCCCCTGCCGCAGATGCTGATGAGCCTGCAGCAGGCCGGCCATGCCAGCCCCGGCCGCCTGCACCTGGACCACCTGCAGCCCGAGCACGTCTCGCAGCTGATCGCCGACAGCCTGCACAGCACCGACGCCGAGATCGCCCCCCTGGCCAGCCTGTGCCTGGAGAAGACCCGCGGCAACCCCTTCTTCCTCAACCAGTTCCTGCGCCGGCTCCATGCGCTGGGCGACCTGCACTACGAGCGCCGCAGCGGCCGCTGGGCCTGGGACATCGCCCGCATCCGCCAGCGCGACATGACGGACAACGTCGTCACCCTCATGCTGGACGGCATGCGGGTGCTGCCGCCCCTCACCCAGCACCTGCTGGCCAGCGCGGCCCACCTGGGCGAGAGCTTCTCGCTCAGCGAGCTGATGGCCGTCAGCGAGCTCGATGGCGAGTCCTGCGCCCGCGCGCTGTGGCCGGCCCTGCAGGCCAGCCTGGTGCTGCCCCTGGACGAGGGCTACAAGTTCACCGGCACGCCCACCCTGCTGGCCGAGGCGCGCTACCGTTTCCTGCATGACCGCGTGCAGCAGGCCGCGCATGACCTGACCCCACCGCACGAGCAGGCGGCCCTGCAACTGCGCTGCGGCCGCCGCCTGCTGGCCGCCAGCGACGAAGCGCAGCGCGAGCAGCGCCTCTTCAGCATCCTGGCCTGCCTCAATGCGGGGCGCGGCCTGATCCACGACCCCGCCGAGCTCGCCGTGCTGCGCGGGCTCAACCTGCGCGCCGGGCTGCGCGCCAAGGCCGCCTCGGCCCATGCCACGGCGGTGGACTTCCTGCGCCACGCCCACGCTCTGCTGCCAGACGACGCCTGGCGGCAGGATCCCGACGGCACGCTGGGCCTCTACAAGGAGCTGGCCGAGGCCGAGTACCTCGCTGGCAACTTCCAGGCCGCCGAGCTGCTGTATCCGCGCGCCCAGGCGGCTTGCCCCAGCGCCGAGGGCCGTGTGGAGCTGGGCCTGGTGCAGGCGGCGCAGTACCACACCCAGGGGCGCTTCGCCGATGCCGTCGGCGTCCTGCTGCAAGGCCTGGCCGAGATCGGCCGCCCCTTCCCTGCCACCGAGGAAGAGGCCCAGGCCCGCTTCCCGGCCGAGTTCGCCAGCACCGAACAGCTGCTGGCCGAGCAGGGCGAGGACGCCATCCTGCGGGCCCCCGAGATGCAGGACCGTCAGGCCCTGCTGGAGATGCGCCTGGGCATGGCCCTGGCCTACTCGGCCTACCAGGTCGGCCGCTTTGCCGCCTTCGTGCTCAACGCCTGCCGCATGATGAGCACCACGCTGCGGCACGGTCAGTGCGATCTCAGCTGCGTGGCCTATGTCGCGCACATGACCTCGCGCTCGGTGATGCAGCGGCCCTATCCCGAGTGCTATGCCCTGGGCCACCTGGCCCGCCAGCTGGCCGAACAGCGGGACGCCGTCTATTTCCGCATCACCGTCTACCAGTACTTCAGCGCCTTCTACCAGCATTGGTGCGAGCCCCTGGCCCCGGCCATCACCCAGGTCGAGCTGGGCTGGGAGCTGGGCCAGAGCGGCGTCAATCCCGTTGCGGCGGGCTACTGCGCCCTGCTCAGCGCCGTCAACCACTTCGCCCTGGGCACGCCGCTGGAGAGCCTGGAGCTCGCCTGCGAGCGTGGCCTCAAGTTCCTGCATAAGACCCGCCAGCCCGCCACCGAGGCCATGCTGCGCCACGGCGTGCTGCAGCCGCTGCTGGCCCTGATGGGACGCACCGAAGCGCCGCTGAGCTTCGACACCCACAGCTGCCGCAGCAGTGAACTCATGCAGGCCGAGCCGCTGCGGCCCAGCATTCCCCTGTCCTTGATGGTGGCCGCGCGGCTGCGCCACAGCTTCCTGCTGGACGACGCCAGCGGCTGGCGCCAGGCCCTGCCCCTGCTGCCCATGGTGGCCCTGTGCCTGCCGGACAGCCCCTCCATGGTCGAGGCCAGTTTCTACTCGGCCCTGGGCCATCTGCGCGAGGGCTTCGCGGAGCAGGAGCAGCCCGTCGAGGTCGCGCGCCAGCTGCTGGCCCGCTTCGAAGCCTGGGCCGCGCACGGCGAGAGCAACTTCGGGCACAAGCAGCTGATGATCGCGGCCGAGCTGGCTCGCGTGGAGGGCGACAGCAAGCGTGCCATGGACTGCTATGCCCGCGCCATCGAACAGGCCCAGGCCAGCGGCTTCACGCCCTGCGCCGCCCTGGCCAATGAGCTCTATGCCCGCTTCTGGGCCGAGCAGAACCAGCAGCAGCTGGCGCGCAACTTCATCCGCGAGGCCCACTACCACTACCGCCGCTGGGGCGCCGCGGTCAAGTGCCGGCAGCTCGAGACGGGCTGGCCCGGCGTGGCCTTCTCCAACGCGCGGGGATCGCAGAGCAGCCAGAGCCGCAGCAGCCCCTACCAGCGTGACTCCCTGGACCAGATCAGCCGCCTGGACCTGCACTCCCTCCTCAAGGCCAACCAGCTGCTGACCCAGGAGATCCAGCTCGACGCCCTGCTGCCGCAGATGCTGGGGGTGCTGCTGGAGAACGCCGGCGCCGAGCGGGGCGCCATCGTGCTGGACGACGACGGCCAGCTCGTGGTGGAGGTCATTGGCGGCCTGGATGAGCACCACCGCATGGATTCCAGCCGCATCGGCCGCCCCCTGGACGAGCTGAACAAGGGCCCGGAGGCCGTGCTGCCCAGCAGCCTGATCGAGTACACCAAGCTGAGCCGCCGCACGCAGCTGCTGAACCGCCCGGCCGAGGACGAGCGCTTCGCACAAAGCCGCTACCTGCGCCAGCAGCAGCCCAAGTCGGTACTGAGCCTGCCCGTGATCAACCAGGGCAAGCTGGTGGCCGTGATCTACCTGGAGAACCGCCAGCTCGAGAACGCCTTCACCCCGCGCCACCAGCAGACCCTGGAGCTGCTGAGCTCCCAGGCCGCCATCTCCCTGGCCAATGCGCGGCTCTACGAACAGCTGGAAGAGAAGGTGGAGCGCCGCACCCAGGAGCTGCGCCAGATGAGCATGCGCGACGGCCTCACCGGCATCGCCAACCGCCGCGCCTTCGACGAGCGCCTGGCCATCGAATGGCGGCGCAGCCTGCGCCATGGCACGCCGCTGTCCCTGCTGATGCTGGACATCGACCACTTCAAGCAGTTCAACGACCACTACGGCCACCTGGAGGGCGACCGCTGCATCAAGACCGTCGCCCAGCTGCTGCAGGGCGTGGCCAGCCGGGGCAGCGACCTGGTGGCGCGCTACGGCGGCGAGGAGTTCGCGCTGCTGCTGCCGGACACCGACAGCGCCGCCGCCGAGCGCCTGGCCCAGGCCTGCCTGGAGGCCATCGAGGCCCTGGCCATCCCGCATGCCAAGTCGGCCGCGGCCCCGCATGTGAGCCTGAGCCTGGGCTGCAGCACCCTGCAGGCCAGCGAGGCCAGCACGCCCGAGATGCTGCTGAGCCACGCCGACCAGGCCCTGTACCGCGCCAAGCGGGCCGGGCGCCGGCGCTGGACGCGCCTGGACGCGCAGGTCTGAGCCCCGCCGGACCGGCCCTGCACGGGCCCGGCCGGGCATGGTCGCCCGGGCTCAAGGCAAGACCTGACCCCGCAGCGCAGGCAGCGCCGCACCCAGGGGGCCTTGCGCCGTCTCAGCGCGCCAGGGCGGTCTTGAGCGCCTCCAGCAGCTGCTTCACCAGGCCCTGGATGCGCTCGTCCACCAGCTCGTTGTGCTCGTCGAAGAGGCCGGCGGTGAAGGCGCTGCAGAAGACCTCGGGCTTGTTCAGCACCCGCAGGTCCAGGGCCACGGCCACCTGGCGCAGGTGGTACTGGGCGCGCGAGGTGCCCATGCCGCCGCCGGCGCCCATCAGGGCCACGGTCTTGCCGGCGAGCAGGTGGTTGTCCTTCTCGCGTGAGGCCCAGTCCAGCGCGTTCTTGAGCACCGGGGCGATGGAGTAGTTGTACTCGGGGCAGGCCAGCAGCAGGCCGTCCGCCTGGCGCAGCTGCTCGAAGAAGCGGGCCACGGGCGGGGGCGGTGCGGGGTGGTCCGCGTTGTAGAAGGGGAACTCGCTGAGGTCCGCCATCTCCAGCTGCAGGCCCTCGGGGGCGTTGCGCAGGGCATAGCGGGCCAGGGCGGTGTTGCGTGAGGCCGCGCGCAGGCTGCCGCTGAGGACCAGGATCTTCTTTGCCATCGTCATCACTCCTTGCCAGCCCTGCGGCAGCGGAGCCCCTGCCCCGCGCCGCCTGGCTGCCGTCGATCAGATGCTGATGCTATTCGGGATCTGGGACGGCAGCTGGAAGGGGTATTCGACCGGACGCAGACGGTTGCGCTCGCGGATCTCGCGCTCGGCCAGGGCCAGGTCGGTCTGGAACTCGGCCACCAGGGGACCGACGCGCGGGTCCTCGAAGTAAGGATTGCGCGGGTTGTGCTCGTAGCGGCCGAAGGTGTCGTACTGCACGCCCGACAGCAGGTACTCGAAGGAGAAGGTGTAGAGCGACACATCCAGCGGCGGGTACCAGCGGATGCAGTCCTGCTCGCTGTCCACCACGGTGCTGCGTGCGGGCGCCGGGTCGTAGAGCGTGCCAGCCACCGAAGGCATGTAGGACATCAGCGGGTACTGCGCGTAGTTGACCGACGCATGCTGCGGGCCCGCGATGTAGACGATCTGCGCCACCACCTCGATCAGGTAGGCGAGGCTGTCAATGCGCCAGGGCTTCTTGGGGTCGCCCGTGGCCGTCAGCCCGCGCATGCCCTTGAAGCCGGCGAACTGCGGCGCGGTCATCTCGTGGATCCAGGCCTGCAGCTCGTAGTCGCCGGCCACCTCGGCATCGCTGCTGTAGTAGAGGCGCAGGTAGCGCTCGACGAAGCGATGGGTGGCCTGCCACAGCAGCAGGGTGTCATCGCGGAAGGGGAACTTGGGCAGGCCGTCCACACCGCGGATGCGGAAGAGGCGCTCGGGATGGTTGTCGTCCCAGCGGTAGGCCTGGTGGGCCTGGGCCAGCACGCCCAGGGTGCACTCGATGGCCGGGCCCACATTGGTGGCCACCACGCCGCCCGGAATGATGAGGCTGTGGATGGCGGAGTCGTTGATGTTGATCGTGAAGCGGAAATGCGGCGCCAGCAGCTTCAGGATGGGGTGCTGATCGGCCAGCTGGCGGCGCGCGGCCACCACGATGGGCTCGATGACCAGGTGGCAGGCGCCCAGGTGGGCGATGGCCTCGTGCTGGATCGCCGCGGCCACGTTGACGAAGTACTTGGCGATGCGCCACTTGAAGCCCTTGGCGTCGTTGGCGTTGCCGGCGTCCTTGGGCGTGTAGATGGGCGCGGTCTCGGGGTCGTGCTTCTGGGCCAGCTGCGCGGCGATGGGCTGCAGCACGCCCTCGGGCACCGAAGGGTAGCCGGCCGGCGGCGTGGGGTTCCAGTAGAAGAGCGCGATGGGCGCGGCCATGTAGCGCTGCTCGCCATGCAGCGGGTCGGCCCAGGCGCCTTCCAGCAGGGCGTAGTCGCACACGAAGAGCCGGCCCTGCTCCGCGGCCTGCGCCAGGGTCAGGCTAGCCTGGCCGGTCTCCTTCTGCAGCATGGCGTCGGTGACCGGCATCTTGGCCAGCAGGTCCGCCAGGGGCATCTTCTGGATGCCTTCCATCGGGTCGTCCACGTCCGGCGGGACGGGTGCGGGCACCACGGCGCGCAGCATCGTGGTGTTGTAGCCCGCCGTCTGCAGCCAGCCGAAGAACCAGTCCTGCTGGCAGGGCTTGCCCTGGCCCTGGGGCATCCAGGGCTGCTGCTGGATGGACAGCATCAGCGGCGTGGGCAGGCTCACGAAGAGGCGTTCGTAGTCCTCGATGCCCTGGGCCTGCAGGTAGTTGCGGCCGGGCTCCTCGCTGAGCATGTCGAAGAGCGTGGACTTCAGGAAGGCCGTCGGTCCGTTCGCGAGGAATTCCTTGAACACCGCATCCAGCCCAACGGCCATCTTGGCCAGATCCTTGGGCAGGTTGCCCAGGGTCTCCAGTGCGGCAGGCAGGCCGGCCAGGGCCTCGAAGAAGTCCTTGAGCTCCTCGATGTCGCGCAGCGGGTGCAGGAGGCTGAAGTCCTTGAGCTTGGCATAGGCCTCCTCCACGCGGCGCAGCGCGGCCGTGGGCACGTCGGCCAGCAGCTCGCGCTCCAGCAGCATCAGCACCACGCGCTTGAAGTTGTCGGTCAGCGCGAGGAAGACCTGCACGACCTGGGCCTCGTAGTCCAGGCTGAACTTCTCGGCATCCGGCAGGTCGGCCGACAGCGGCACGCCTTCCAGGTAGCTCTGCATGTAGTTGTACTGCGTCCGCGCGATGGAGAGCTGGAAGGCCCGGGCCTTGCGCGCCTCGGCGTCGTGGTGCTGCGGCAGGCTGGGGATCTGGGCCGGGCAGGCGTTGCCGGCGATGGAGGTGACGATGTCGGGAAGGCTCATCGGAAGTCGTCTCGCTGATGCGGCGGCTCACGATGCAAGGGTCTGCAGGCTCGTGCGCACGCCGGGGCTGTTGAGGTTGGGGCGCGCTCTACCAACTGCCTGGCGCGGCTGGGCAGCACGGTACCACCGAGCGACCGGGCTGCAAGGCAGAAAAATCCCGAGAGTCGGCGTGTGATCCGTTGATGCTTCACGCACCTTCCCTGCACAGGGGCGCTGGCGCGGCAGCCTGCCCACCCTTCTTCAGCGCGCACTTGCCAGGCCCGCTATTCATACGTACTATCCAAAAAAGCAACTTTTCACTGATTTTTTGGATAGCCAATGAAGATCTCCAAGCAGCAGCAAGACCAGAACCTGCGGCGCCTGATCGAGGCCGCGGTGGAGCTGATGAGCCGCCAGGGCTTCGAGGCGACCAGCATGAAGCAGATCGCCCGCGAGGCCGGCCTGGGCGACGCCACGATCTACAAGTACTTCCCCAGCAAGGAGAAGCTGGTGCTGGGCTACTACGAGCTGGCGCTGTCCGAAGCGCTGGCCCTTACCGAGCAGACCAGCGGCTTCGAGCGCTACACCCTGCAGGAGCGGCTGCAGCGCCTCGTTGACGCGGTGCTGGAGCGCCTGCTGCCCGACCGCGAGTTCGTGGCCCTCACCCGCCAGCTGGCGCAGCAGTCGCCGCTGCTGCTGCTGGGCGACGGCCTGCCCGGCAAGAGCGCCCTCAAGCGCGTGGTGAAGGACTGGCTGACCGCCGCCGAGGCCGCTGGCGAGATCGCCCCCTGCGACTACCAGGGCCTGGTGGCCGGCCTGTTCACCGACGGGCTCTTCGGACTGATCACCTACTGGCTGGACGATGACAGCGAAGACTTCGCCGACACCACCCAGCTCAGCGAGCTGGTGCTGGGACTGCTGGTGATGGTGCTGCGCAGCGGCGTGGTCAACAAGCTCGGCGAGCTGGCCGCCTACCTGCTGCGCAACCAGCTGGCGCGCCTGCTGCAGGGCCAGCGTGGCGAGCTGCTCCAGATGCTGGCCCTGGCCGGACGCGGGCTGGGCAAGGCCGTGGCCGCCGCTGGCCCATCCACAGGCCGGGCACCCGAGCCCGAACCCAAACCCAAGCCGACACGGAAGCCGAAAGCGAAACCCGCATCGCCACCCGCTCAAGCCCGTCAGCGCACGGCACGGAGCAAGCCATGAAGGCGGACCGCATCGCCAAGATCCCGGTCCCGGCGGAGAGCCGGCTGGCGCCGTCCCTGGCCAGCGCCGACTTTGCCGACTGCTACGCCCTGCCCGACCCGCAGCCGCAACAGGAGCTGCTGGCGCTGTGGCTGCAGCTGGCGGCCCGCAGCCCGCGCTGGATGAACCTGCTGATGAGCCTGCGCAACCGGGCGGTCCGCCTGGTGGGCCTGAAGCATCTCGGCCAGCTGCAGGCCGATGCCGCCAAGCCGGCCGAAGCCTACCGGGTGGGTGACCGCGTCGGCATCTTCACGCTGGAGGGCCTGCATCCGGACGAACTCCTGCTGGGCGACAACGACCGCCACCTGCATGTGCGCCTTTCGCTGCGCCGCCTGCCCGCGCAGGAGGGGCCGCCCCGGCTGGCGCTCAGCACCGTGGTGCACGAGCACAACCGCCTGGGCTGGCTCTACATGGCCGTGGTGGGTCCGGTCCACTCGCTGATCGTGCCCCTGATGCTGCGCCAGATCAGCCGCCGCCAGCGACCCAAGGCATGACGACCGCCGAACGCCCCCCGCGCAGCGGCCGCCTGGCGCGCAGCGCCATCGCGGGCCGCGCCCTGGTCCAGGCCGGCGCGAGCCGGCTGGTCCACAAGGCGCAAGACCTGGCACGCACCGAGGAGGAGCGCCAAGCCGCGCGCGCCGCGCAGGAAGCGCAGCTAGGCCGCATCCTCTTCACCGCGCTGAACCAGCTCAAGGGCGTGGCCCTGAAAGCCGCGCAGATGCTCGCCGGCGAGCCCCAGCTGCTGCCCGAGGGCCTGCGCCAGCAGCTGGCGCGCGCCTGCTACCAGGCCACGCCGATGAACCGGGCCCAGGTCGACCGCCAGCTGCGCCAGGCCCTGGGCCACGACTGGGCGCAGCGCCTGCCGGACTTCGACGCCCAGGCCTTTGCCGCGGCCAGCCTGGGCCAGGTGCACCGGGCCCGGCTGGCCGATGGCCGCGCGGTCGCGATCAAGCTGCAGTACCCCGGCATGGCGGCCACGGTGCGCAGCGACATGCAGCTGCTGCGGCTGCTGCTGGACGGCCCCTTCACCGGCCTGCTCGACGAGGCCGGCGGCCTGCCGGCGCCCCAGCTCCTGGCCACGCTGCTCGACGAGATCGAGCGCAGCCTCGAGGCCGAGCTGGACTATGCGCGAGAAGCCGAGGCCATGCAGGCCTTCCGCGCGCAGCTGCGCCTGCCAGGCCTGGTGGTGCCTGCGGCCGTCCCCGAGCTGAGCACGCGCCAGGTGCTGGTCATGGAGGCGCTGGCCGGCCAGCATCTGCAGGAGTGGCTGGACACCCGTCCCAGCCAGGCCCAGCGCGACCACTACGGCCAGCTGATCTTCGACGCCTTCCTGCGCATGGCCTTCGAGCTGCGGTGGCTGCATGCGGACCCGCATCCCGGCAACTACCTGTTCATGGCCGATGGGCACCTGGGCCTGCTGGACTTCGGCTGCACCCAGCGGCTGTCGGAGGGATTCACCGCCGGGCTGGCGCAGGCCTGGAACGCGGCCCTGCGTCCGGATGCCGATGCAGCGCTATACCAGGCCTACCTCAGCCTGCAGCTGATCAGCCCCGGGATGACGCTGCAGCACTTCCGCGCGGAGCTGCGACCGGCGCTGTCACCCTTGCTGGACTGGCAGCTCGCGCCCTTCCGCAGCCCGGTCTATGACTTCGGCCAGGACCGGCGCCTGCCGAGACTCCAGGCCGGACCACAGCGCACGGCCCTGCAGGCCCTGCACCAGCTGCCCACCGAGCTGGCCTTCTTCGACCGCAGCTACCTGGGCCTCAACCAGCTGCTCCACCGCCTGGGGGCACGGGTGCAGACCCGCAACCGCTGGATCGGCCCACCCACCCTCGGACCCACGACCTGAAAGGACGGCCCATGCCTCCCGCCACCCTCACCCCTGTGATCGACACGCCGCTGCCCCTGCGCCCCTCCCGCTGGCAGGCCTGGGAAGGCCCCTGGCTGCTGGCCGTCGCCGCGGTGCACACCCTGTTCGGACTGCTTGTCTTCGCACCGGTGCTGCGCGCCATGCTGGCGCAAGGTTGGATCGACACCGTGGGCACCGACCCCCTGCGCGGCGCCGTCAGCTGGTTCCTGCTGTTCGGGCTGCCGCTGGCCCTGCTGGCCCTGTGCATCAGACCACTGAGGCAGGCGGGCCAGGCCCGGCGCCTGCGCCTGCTGGGCTGGGGCCTGCTGGGCCTGTGCGCCGCGGGGGCGAGCCTGATGCCCGCCTCCGGCTTCTGGCTGGTGCTGCCGCCAGCGCTGAGCCTCCTGTGGCCGCGCCGGCCTGGGCGCTGAGGCGGCCAACGCTCCTCAGCTCGCCCGCTTCACCAGCCCCATCATCGGCCGCAGCATCGGCGCCACCACCGGCACCGTGAGCATGGTGCTGCCCACTGCCATCAGCAGCAGGGCGGTGAAGGTTTCGGAGGTGATGATCTGCTTGTCCAGCAGCACGTTGGCGAAGATGATCATGATCAGCGCCTTGGTCTGCAGCAGCCAGCCGATGATGCGGGCCTCGCCCGGCGCCCAGCGCAGCAGGCGCCCGGCGATCTCCAGGCCCAGCAGCTTGCCGCCCACCGAGACCGCCAGCAGCAGGCCGGCCACGCCGAAGACCGCATAGCCGCCCATCTCCCAGTTGGTGCGCAGGCCCGTGGAGAGGAAGAACACCGGCATCAGCACCATCAGCACGTGGTGGCGCAGCAGGTCCATCTGGGCCTGGTCGAACCACTCGGCGTCCATCACCGCGCCGGCCAGGAAGGCGCCCACCATGAAGTGCAGGCCGGACCAGTCCGCGCCGAAGGACACCAGGGCCAGCCAGATCAGGCTGACGAACCAGCGGTCCGCGGCGGGCAGGCGCAGCATCAGGCGGCGCAGGCCCCAGGTGGCCAGGGCGAAGAGCACGAGGAACAGGCCCTGGCGCCCCACCCGCGCCCAGTCCATCAGGATCAGGGCCAGCACGCCCCAGATGGCGATGTCGTCCAGGCTGGCATAGCGCAGGATGCGCTGGCCCAACGGCTGGCGCAGGATGTCCAGCTTCTCCATCAGCAGGATCAGGATGGGCAGCGCCGTGACGGCGCAGGACATGCCCACGCCCAGCACGAACTGCCAGGTCTCGGCCTTGGGCCCCATCCAGCCGCCCCCCAGCAGGGCCAGGGCGGCCACGCTGCCGGCGAGCAGCGGCGTGCCCAGCGCCAGGCCGGCCGTGATGCCGCTTTCCACCCGGTGTTCCCAGGCCTTCTTCAGGTCCAGCTCGATGCCCGCGATCCACACGAAGAGCATCACCGCCCACCAGGCCACCCCGTTGAGCGACTGCACGACCGCCGGGTTGAAGACGAACTGGTAGTAGTCCGGGAAGGCACGCCCCAGCACGCCCGGCCCCAGCACGATGCCCGTGATGATCTGCACCACGACCAGGGGCGCCCAGTAGTCGGTGCCTCCCAGGCGCCACACGAGATAGGGCACCGTGAAGATCACCGTCATGGCGATCAGGAAGATTTCGGTCGTGTTCATCGCGCCATGATGGCGACGAAGCCCCGTGGCGGGCAGCGGGCTCACCCGATGCCGGAACATCGGGTTTCATGCTAAGAAAGCGTTTTCATGGTGGG
Organism: Pelomonas sp. BJYL3; assembly: GCF_027257975.1. GTDB lineage: Bacteria > Pseudomonadota > Gammaproteobacteria > Burkholderiales > Burkholderiaceae_C > Roseateles_B > Roseateles_B flavus. The sequence goes on along the minus strand of NZ_JANZKX010000005.1, from coordinate 32,996 downwards.
ATGGAACCGCAGTTCAACGCGGAACAGAGACGCGGAGGCCACCTCCGTACTGCGGGAAGCGGTAACTGACACTGAAGCCGTCCAGGGTGCCGGTACAGCGGCTGCCTTCGCCTCTGGAGCTCATGGACACCAAAATGGCGCCGCCCGATGAGCGGTCGCTCGTGATCGTCTCGGCGGTGCCGCAGTCCGTTCTGTAGAGCGTTCCCGCGTGATCCCGGTAGGTGGGGATCGTTTGCTCCGGCAGTTGGCGGTACAGCTCCGTCAGCGGCACGGCTGCCTTGGACAGGTAGGCCACACGGATGTAGAGCCCGTTGAAAACCTCCAGCTCGCCTTGCCGGGAGCTCATGAGGCCCCATTCCACGCCGTAGCGGTACGGTCCGTTCTCCAGCTTGCATTCGCCGAAGAGCGCCGGTTCGCGCTCGCCCGGCTTGACCTTGTAGGCACCGCAGCGGAACAGCACGCCGAAGACTCGGGAGAAGAAGTCGCTGTTCGGCACCCCCTGGATCACGCCCTTGGCCAGCAGCTCTTTCAGCACCCGTGGCGGCGAACCGAGCGCCGGGGGCTCCTCGGCGCGCCCGGCCACGGCAAACGTGGCCAGCAGCATCCCGGCGATCCATGATCGACTTCCGATTCCCGATGCAGAGCCAGGCATGTGTTCCCTTCGCGTTCCCTTCACGTCCCCATCGGCGCCCTGGGCATGACCCGGGGCCGCTTGAAGGCCGCCATTGTGCCCTTGCGCCCCCAGGGGAAAGCCGCTCAGGGCAGTCGCATCAGCCCCACATCCGCCCGCCCGCTGGCCGCCGTGATCAGGCCCAGCACGCGGCTGTGCTCGGCATCGAGCATGTCCCAGCGCAAGCGCCAGGCCCAGTTGCCGCCGAGGATGCCGGGCACGTTCATGCGGTGTTCCCCGCCCAGGCCCAGCACGTCCTGCATGGGGAAGACGGCCATGTTGGCGACGGAGTTGCAGCAGGCGCGGATCATGGCCCAGTGCACGTCGTGCTCGCCGCAGGCCAGGTAGGCGCCGGCGAAGGCGCGCTCGCGGGCGCTGGCGTGGCGCCACCAGCCCAGCACGGTGTCGTTGTCGTGCGTGCCGGTGTAGGCCACGGCGGCGCGCGGCCACATCTGGGGCAGGAACTCGTGGCTGCCGTCACCACCGAAGCCGAACTGCAGAATCTTCATGCCGGGGAAGCCGCAGGCGTCGCGCAAGGCATGCACGTCCTCAGTGATGAAGCCCAGGTCCTCGGCCACGATGGGCAGCGGACCCAGGGCCTTCTCGATGGCGTCGAACAGAGCCTTGCCGGGGCCGGTGCGCCACACGCCCTGCTTGGCATCCGGGCTGCTGCCGGGAATCTCGTAGTAGCCGGCGAAGCCGCGGAAGTGGTCGATGCGGAAGACGTCGGCGCTGCTCAGCGCGCGGCGCACGCGGGCCGTCCACCAGGCGTAGTCCTCGGCCGCCATGCGGTCCCAGCGGTACAGCGGGTTGCCCCAGCGCTGGCCCTCGGCGGAGAGCGCGTCGGGCGGCACGCCGGCCACGGTGACGGTCTGGAATTGATCGTCCAGATCGTAGAGATCGGGGCGGGCCCAGCAGTCGGCGCTGTCATGGGCCACGAAGATGGGCAGGTCGCCCATGATGCGCACGCCACGCTCGTTGGCGTAGCGCTTGAGGCCGGCCACCTGCCAGTCGAAGCACCATTGCACGAAACGCCAGAAGTCGATCTCGGCGGCGTGTTCCCGGCGTGCGGCGGCCAGGGCAGCGGGCTCACGGCGTGCCAGGTCTTGCGGCCACAGCCACCAGGGCTGGCCGCCGCGCGGGCTGCGGATGGCCATGAAGAGGGCGTAGTCCTCCAGCCAGTCGGCCTGCGAGGCGCACCAGGCGGTGAACTCGGCGCGCTCGGCCGCGCTGGCCTTGGCGCGGAAGCCGGCCTCGGCGGCGCGCAGCTGCTGCTCGCGCCAGGGCAGCACGCGGCCGTAGTCCACGCGTGAGGCATCGAAGCCTTCCGGCGGCAGCTGCGGCGCGCTCATCCAGCCCTTGGCCACCAGGGGCTCGAAGGCCACCATCCACTGGCTGCCCGCGAAGGCCGAGACGCCCTGGTAAGGGCTGTCACCAGGACCAATGGGGGTCGAGGGCAGCCACTGCCACAGGCCCTGGCCGGCGGACTGCAGCCAGTCCACGTAGCGGTAGGCATCGGGGCCGAAGTCGCCCATGCCGTGCGGGCCAGGGAGGGAGGTGATGTGCAGCAGCACACCGGCGAGGCGTTGGTTCAGGTCCATGCGCGCAGTCTCGTACAAAAGAAGGGGGGGATGGAAGGCGTCGGGTCAGGCGGGCTGGGACTGCAGCAGCCAGAGGCTGCGGGCAGGCACCTCGAAGGCCAGGTCCAGGCTCAGTGCCTGCGCCAGCGGCCGGCCGTCGGGCTGGCTGCTGTCCAGCAGCAGGCGCCACTGCGTGCCGCGGCATTCGGCGGGCGCGTGGAAGGCCAGGGCCTGGGGCTCCGGATTGAACAGCAGGGCCAGGCTCGGTTCTGCACCGGCGGGCAGGGCCGAGATCAGGCAGGCCAGGGCCTGCTCTGGGCCCAGGTGCCAGTCCTGCACCTGCATTTCGTGGCCCCGCGGCGAGAACCAGCGCAGCTGGGCATCGCCCGCATGCGCGGCCCCGCCCTGCCCTGCCGATACGAACCAGCGCTCGTGCCGCAGCAGGGGCTGCGCCCGGCGCAGGGCGCTGACGCGAGCCACGAAGGACTGCAGCGCGGCGCTGTCCTGCCGCCAGTCCAGCCAGCCCAGGGGGTTGTCCTGGCAGTAGGCGTTGTTGTTGCCCTGCTGGCTGTTGGCCAGCTCGTCTCCGGCATTGAGCATGGGCGTGCCCTGGGCCAGCAGCAGCGTGGCCAGCATGGCGCGGCGCAGGCGCTCGCGCGTGGCCTGCACCTCGGCGGGGGCCCCCTCGCCCTCATGGCCGAAGTTGTGGGCCAGCTCGCCGTCGCGGCCGTCGCGGTTGTCCTCGCCGTTGGCCTGGTTGTGCTTGCCGCTGTAGCTCAGCAGATCGTGCAGGGTGTAGCCGTCATGCACGGCAATGAAGTTGACCGAGGCCGTGGGCAGGCGCTGCGCATGGTGGAACACATCGCTGGAGGCACTGAAGCGGCGGGCGAACTCGCCGCGGCTGATGGCATGCCCCAGGCGCGGTTGCGTGGCCGCCGGGCCGATCCAGTAGCCGCGCACGGCGTCGCGGAACTTGTCGTTCCACTCCATGAAGCGGCCGGGGAAGCGGCCCAGCTGGTAGCCGTCATAGCCCGCATCCCAGGGCTCGGCGATCAGGTGCACGCCCGCGAGGACCGGGTCCTGGCGCAGGGCGGTGAAGAAGGCGGCCTGCGGATCGAAGCCACGCGGCCCGCGGCCCAGCACCGGTGCGAGGTCGAAGCGGAAGCCGTCCACGCCCATCTCCTGCACCCAGAAGCGCAGCGAATCCAGCACGAACTGGGTGACCCGCGGATGCTGGGTGTTGAGCGTGTTGCCACAGCCGGTGAGGTTCTCGGCCCGGCTGGCGTCGTCCGGCACGGCGCGGTAGTAGCTGCGGTTGTCCAGGCCACGCCAGGACAGCGTGGGGCCGAACTCGTTGCCCTCGGGCGTGTGGTTGTAGACGACGTCCAGCACCACCTCCAGCCCCGCCTCGTGCAGAGCCGCGACCATGGCGCGGAACTCCGCCGCCACCAGGGCCGGATCATGGCGAACGGCGCTGCTGGCCAGGCGCGGGTCCGGCGCGAAGAAGCCCAGGGTGTTGTAGCCCCAGTAGTTGTGCAGGCCCTTTTCCCCGAGGTGGGGCTCGTCGATGGCGTAGTGAACCGGCAGCAGCGAGAGCGTGCTCACGCCCAGGCGCTGGAAATGGGCGATGGCCGCCGGATGGGCCAGGGCCGCGTAGCTGCCGCGCAGGGCCTCGGGGATGCCAGGGTGCGCGGCCGAGAAGCCCTTCACATGCACCTCGTACAGCAGCAGGTCCGCCGCCGCATGCCGCGGCGCCGAAGCGCGCGGGCCAGGCCCGGCGGCCGGCGCCGCCACGCGGGCCTTCAAGGCATGCAGGGCGTTGTCGCGGCGGTCGAAGCTGCGGGACCCTTCGGGGTGGCCCAGCTCGTAGCCGTGGTGCTCGGCCCGCCAGCCGAAGTGGCCGACGATCTCGCGGGCATACGGGTCCAGCAGCAGCTTGTGCGGATTGAAGCGGTGGCCGCACTCGGGCGCATAGGGCCCATGCGCACGGAAGGCATAGACAAGACCTGACCCCAGGCCCGGCAGGAAGCCGTGATGGATGCCGTCATGGGGCCCGTGCAGGCGGTAGCGGCGCAGCTCGCGCTGGCCCTCGGCGTCGAACACGCACAGCTCGATGGCCTCGGCATGCTCCGAGAACACGGCCACGTTGACGCCGCCGTCGCGGGCCAGGGTGCCCAGGGGCTCGGTGCGGCCAGGGCTCAGATGGTCAGGCAGGGCAGTCTTCATGCGGCAGCGTCATCTGGGCGGGCCAGCAGGGCCCGCAGCGGCAGCGCCAGGCGCGCGGCCCAGTGCTGCTCGGTGTGGTCCGCATCTTCGAAGACACGGGTCTGGGTGAGCGGCGGACGGTGGCCACGCGCGGCCAGCAGCGCGTCCACACGGGCCTGGGCCTCGTCGTAAAGCGCGTCCAGCCCGGCGGTGCCGCGGTCCAGGTAGAGGCGATGGCTGCCCGGCGCGGGCAGCTTGCGTTCGAGGTAGCTCAGCAGCGCACCCGGGATCTCGGCGTTGCGCTCGTACAGGCCGATCCAGTGCGTGCTCAGGGCCGCGGCGCCGCCGAAGACCTGCGGATACTCACAAAGGCCGTAGAGGCTGATCAGGCCGCCCATGCTGGAGCCCATGAGGAAGGTGGAGGCGGGCCGAGGGTCGGTGGCGTAGCGCGCATCGATGCGGGGCTTGAGCTCGCGCACCAGGCTGCGCAGGTAGGCGTCGGACAGCGGCGGGCGCTTCAGCTGCCCGGCCAGGTAGCGCTGCCCGGGCGCCGTCTTCTCGATCGCCGGCCAGCAGGCCTGCGGAAAGAACTCGGCGTGACGCTGCTCGGCATGGTTGTGCAGGCCGACGACGATGAAGTCGCGCAGGGTGCCGTCGGCGATCAAGGGCGCGGCCACGGCATCCACCGTCCAGGCCTGGCGGTTCCAGGTGCTGCGCGGGTCGAAGAGCATCTGGCCATCGTGCATGTACAGCACGGCATGCGGCCGGTCGGCACGGTAGCTCGGGGGCAGCCAGACGTCGACCGGGCGCGGCCCCAGCGTGGCGTCCTCCAGCACCAGGCGTTCCAGCCGGCCCGCGGCAAGCTGGGGCAAGGCATCCGCCCCGGCCACCACGGTGCAAGGGACGGCCAGCGCTGCGGCGCCCTGCATCAGCTGGCGGCGGTTCATGCGCCCTCCTCCACCGGCGCCAGCATCAGCGTGGCCAGGGGCGGCAGCAGCAGCTGCAGGTGGCCGTCGACCACCGGCAGTGCCGCCTGCTGGTTGCCCAGGTTGCTGCCGCCGTAGTAGCTGGCATCGGTGTTGATCACCTCGCGCCAGGCGCGGACACCTTGCGGCATGGGGATGCGGTAGCCCTCGCGCGGCACCGGCGTGAAGTTGCAGACCACCAGGGTCTGCTCCCCGCCCGGCTCGCGGCGCAGCCAGGCGAAGACACTCAGCTCGCGGTCCTCACTGACCAGCCACTGGAAGCCCGCGGCCTCGCAGTCCTGGCGGTGCAGGCTGGGCCGTTCGCGGTAGACGCGGTTGAGGTCGCGCACCAGCACCTGCACGCCGGCATGGGCCGGCCGGTCCAGCAGGTCCCAGGGCAGCTCGGCGTCGTGGTTCCATTCGCTGTCCTGCGCGAACTCCTGGCCCATGAAGAGCAGCTTCTTGCCGGGATGGCCCCACATGAAGCCGTAGTAGGCGCGCAGATTGGCGAAGCGCTGCCAGTCGTCGCCCGGCATCTTGCCCAGCAGCGAGCCCTTGCCGTGCACCACCTCGTCATGCGAGAGCGGCAGCACGAAGTTCTCGCTGAAGGCGTAGACGAGGCCGAAGCTCATCTTCTCGTGATGCCATTTGCGGTGGATGGGGTCCTCGTGCATGTAGCGCAGGGTGTCGTTCATCCAGCCCATGTTCCATTTGTAGTGGAAGCCCAGGCCGCCGGCCGAGGTGGGCGCGCTGACGCCGGGAAAGCTGGTCGATTCCTCCGCGACGGTGATGCCGCCGGGCGCCTCGGCGCCGATCACCTCGTTCATGCGGCGCAGGAAGGCGATGGCCTCGAGGTTCTCGCGGCCTCCCTGCACATTGGGCACCCACTCGCCGGGCGGGCGGGAGTAATCGCGGTAGAGCATGGAGGCCACGGCGTCCACGCGCAGGCCGTCCACGCCCCACTGCTCCAGCCAGTACAGCGCATTGCCCACCAGGAACTGCTGGGTCTCGAGGCGGCCGAAGTGGTAGATCAGCGTGTTCCAGTCGCGGTGGAAGCCCTCGCGCGGGTCGGCGTACTCGTAGAGGTGCGTGCCGTCGAACTGGGCGAGGCCATGGGAGTCCGCCGGGAAATGCGCGGGCACCCAGTCCAGCAGCACGCCCAGGCCCTGGGCATGGCAGGCGGCCACGAAGCGGGCCAGGCCGCGCGGGTCGCCCAGGCGCGCCGTGGGCGCATAGAGGCCCAGGGTCTGGTAGCCCCAGGAGCCATCGAAGGGATGCTCGGAGATGGGCAGCAGCTCGATGTGGGTGAAGCCCAGGCCCGCGGCATAGCCCGGCAAGGTGGCGGCCAGGGTGTCCCAGTCCACGAAGTCGCCGGGCCCGCCGCCAGGGGGGCGCCGCCAGGACAGGGCGTGCACCTCGTAGATGCTGATGGGCGCGTCGCGGCGGTTCACCGGGCGGCGGTCGACGGGCAGGCGCAGCTGAGGCGGCTCGGCGCAGACGATGCTGGCCGTGTCCGGCCGGAACTGGGCCTGGCGGGCGTAGGGATCGGCCTTGCGCAAGACCTGACCCTCGGCGGCGAGGATCTCGAACTGGTAGAGGTCGCCCGCCTGCACGGCCGGGATGAAGAGCTCCCAGACGCCCGCCTCGTGCCGGCGCCGCATGGGATGACGGCGGCCGTCCCACTGGTTGAAGCTGCCCACCACGCTGACGCGCCGGGCGTTCGGTGCCCAGACGGCGAAGCGCGTGCCGGCCACGCCGTCCACCTGCTGCAGATGGGCGCCCAGCACCTGCCAGGGCCGCAGGTGCAGGCCGGCCGCGAGCTGCTGCAGCTCGGCTTCAGACAGCTGGGGGCCGAAGGCGTAGGCATCGTCCATGCGCTGCCAGGGGCCGCCGGCCTGCCACTGCACGAAGAGGCGGTAGGCGAAGGGCTTGCGGCGGCGCGGGATGAGGGCCTCGAAGAACAGAGCCGGCTCACGCACCGTCATGCGGCACAGGGCACGGCCGCTGGCGGCGTCCAGCACCTGCACCGCCTGCGCACCGGGCAGGCAGGCGCGCAGCCACAGCCGGCCTTCGTCGTCGGCATGCTGACCCAGCACGGCGAAAGGGTCGCCATGGCGGGCCTCCCTCAGGGCCTGAAGGGTGCTGTCGTCAACCATGCCCACGCCTCGGGGATCAGGCCTTCAGCGAAGCCGGCGACCAGACGCGCTCGACGTACTCGGCAATGGTGCGGTCCGAGGAGAACCAGCCCATGCCCGCCACGTTGCGGATGGCCTGCTCGCCCCAGGCCTGCGGCTCGCGATAGACGGCATCGACCTTCGCCTGCGTGGCCACGTAGTCGCTGAAGTCGGCCATCAGCAGGTAGGGGTCGGCGCCCAGCAGCTTGTCGACCAGGGGCTTGTAGCGGGCGCTGTCGCCGCCGCAGAAGTCGCCCTCGGCGATGGCGTGGATCACGCCCTGCAGCTGGCGGTTCTGCTCCACGTACAGGCGCGGGTCGTAGCCCAGGCTCTTGAGCCCGGCCACGGCCTCGGTGCGCAGGCCGAAGACGAACATCTGGTCCACACCCATGTGCTCGGCCATCTCGATGTTGGCGCCGTCCCAGGTGCCGATGGTCAGCGCACCGTTCAGCGCGAACTTCATGTTGCCGGTGCCCGAGGCCTCGGTGCCGGCGGTGGAGATCTGCTCCGACAGGTCGGCGGCCGGGATGATGGTCTCGGCAAGCGACACGCCGTAGTTGGGCAGGAAGACGAGCTTGAGCTTGTCCCCCACACGCGGATCGCTGTTGACCACGCGGGCCACGTCGTGCGCCAGCTGGATGATCAGCTTGGCCATGTGATAGGCCGAGGCCGCCTTGCCGGCAATCACCACGGTGCGCGGCACCCAGCCCCGGCCGTCCACCCCTTCCGGGTTGGCAACGATGGCCTGGTAGCGGGCGATGACGTGCAGCAGGTTCAGCAGCTGGCGCTTGTACTCATGGATGCGCTTGATCTGCACATCGAAGAGGCTGTCCACGTTCACGGCCAGGCCCAGCTCGCGGCGGATGCGCTCGGCCAGGCGCTGCTTGTTGGCGCGCTTGACGCTGCGGAAGCTGTCGATCAGCGCGGCGTCCTTGGCATGCGCGGCCAGGGCCTGCAGCTTGGAGAGGTCCTGACGCCAGGCCGTGCCGATGGCGCCGTCGATCACGGCGGACAGCGCCGGATTCGCCTGCTGCAGCCAGCGGCGCGGGGTCACGCCATTGGTCACGTTGTGGAAGCGCTCGGGGAAGATGCGGGCATAGTCGGCAAAGATGGTCTGCACCATCAGGGCCGAGTGCAGCGCGGCCACGCCGTTGACGCGGTGCGAGGCCACGATGGACAGCGCGGCCATGCGCACGCGGCGTTCGCCACCGTAGTTGCCGCCCTCGTCGATCAGCGAGACCCGCGCGGCCAGGGCGTCGTCACCCGGGAAGCGCTGGCGCAGCTCCTGCAGGAAGCGGTGGTTGATCTCGTAGATGATCTCGAGATGGCGCGGCAGCAGGGCCTCGAACATGCGCACCGGCCAGGTCTCCAGGGCCTCGGGCATCAGGGTGTGGTTGGTGTAGCTGACGGCCTGACGCGTGATCGCCCAGGCCTCGTCCCAGGGCAGGCCGTGCTCGTCCAGCAGCAGGCGCATCAGCTCGGCCGGGGCCAGGGCCGGGTGGGTGTCGTTGAGGTGGATGGCGTTGCTCGTGCCCAGGTTCTGGAGCGAGCCGGACTCGCGCAGATGGCGCGCGATCAGGTCCTGCAGCGAGGCGCTCACCAGGAAGGCCTCCTGCTTGAGGCGCAGCTCGCGGCCGGCCTCGGTGGAGTCGTCGGGGTAGAGCACCCAGTTCAGCGCGTCTGCGGCCACCTGGCGGCTGGCGGCACCGGCATAGTCACCGCGGCAGAAGGCCTGGAAATCGATGGGCGCGGCGGCCTGCGCATGCCACTGGCGCAGGGTCGAGACGCGCTCGCTGTGGTGGGCCGGCACGATGAAGTCGTAGGCCTGGGCCACCATCACCTCGGCCGGCACCCAGCGGCGAGCGCCGCTGGCGTCCACCTCCACGCGGCCGCCAAAACCCACGCCATAGCGCAGCTCGGGGCGCGGCAGCTCCCAGGGGTTGCCCAGGCGCAGCCAGTCATCGGGAGACTCGACCTGGCGGCCGTCCTGGATGCCCTGGGCAAACATGCCGTACTGGTAGCGCAGGCCGTAGCCGAAGGACGGCAGGCCGAGCTCCGCGAAGGAATCGAGGAAGCAGGCGGCCAGGCGGCCCAGGCCGCCATTGCCCAGCGCGGCGTCGGGCTCGCGCTCCAGCACGGTGGACAGGTCCTGGCCCTGGGCCTGCAGATGCGCCTGCAGCACGCCGTCCAGGCGGAGGGCCGCCAGCGCGTTGCTCAGCGCGCGGCCCATCAGGAACTCCATCGAGAGGTAGTGCACGCGGCGGCTGGCGGCGTCGGCGCCGCGCCGGGCATCGGCGGCCTGCGTGGCGGCCCAGCGCTGGGCCAGCAGCTCGCGGCTGGCGGCCGCGGCGGCGCGCATCAGCTCGTCACGGCCGGGTGCGGCACCCACCAGGGCGCGCTGCTGCAGTTCGCGCTGCAGGGCGGCCTTGAAGGCGTCCTGCAGCCCGCATGTGGAAGAAGAGGAAGAGGATTCGGAGTTCATGGCACCTCGCGCCGTGGAACGGGCCGCGTTGAGAAGCGTGGACAACATAGGCATTCATCCCTGGGGCAGCCAAGACCGGCCCCTGCGGTCGGCCGCGAACCCAGCGAAACGGGCCGCGCGGCGCATCGGACACACAGCCCATCGGAGGGTGACCGGTGAGCGCGACGACGAAAGTATCACCCAGCTCGCTGAATTTGTGTAGTTTAACTACAGCGGGTTAACCCGATGAGCAATCTAAGTTATTGATTTTCAATGACCAGTCCCGCAAGAATTCGGGTGCATCATGTTGTGCGACTACATTTCGAACTGTATATTCTCTACAAACGAGGTCCTGGCCCTGCACGGACCATCCCATGAGCGAGACAAGCCGCCCTGCCCTTCGCAGGCCGGCGGAGGTAGACAAGTGGCGAGCGTGTTGCTGCAGTCCGTGGCCAAGGCCTACGGCGAGACCCAAATCCTGCATGGCATCGACCTGGAGATCCGGGACGGCGAGTTCATGGTCTTCGTCGGTCCCTCGGGATGCGGCAAGTCCACCCTGCTGCGCTCCATCGCGGGCCTGGAGGACATCACTGGCGGCGAGCTGCGCATCGGCGGCCGCCTGGTCAACGACGTGCCGCCGGCCGAGCGTGGCATCGCGATGGTGTTCCAGTCGTACGCGCTCTACCCGCACATGAACCTGTACGACAACATGGCCTTCGGCCTGCAGCTGGCCAAGGTGCCCAAGGCCGAGATCGACAAGGCCGTGCGCCATGCCGCGCGCATCCTGCACATCGAGCACCTGCTGGAGCGCAAGCCCAAGGACCTCTCGGGCGGCCAGCGCCAGCGCGTGGCCATCGGCCGCGCCATCGTGCGCAAGCCCGAGGTCTTTCTCTTCGACGAGCCGCTCTCCAACCTCGACGCCGCCCTGCGCGTGCGCATGCGCTACGAGTTCGCCAAGCTCCACGAGGAGCTCAAGACCACCATGGTCTACGTGACCCACGACCAGGTCGAGGCCATGACCCTGGCGGACCGCATCGTGGTGCTGCAGGCCGGTCGCATCGAGCAGGTCGGCACGCCGCTGGAGCTCTACGAGCACCCGTGCAATCTCTTCGTGGCCGGCTTCATCGGCAGTCCCAAGATGAACTTCATCGCGGGCGAGATCGCCGCCATTGCGGCGGACCATGCCGACGTGCGCCTGGCCGGCGGCCTCACCATGCGAGCGCTGGTGGACGCCAGCCGGGCCCGCGTGGGAGACAAGGTCACCCTGGGCATCCGCCCGGAGCACATCCGCACCACGGGCGAGGGCAACGCGCTGGAGACCACGGTCACCTTCGTCGAGTCGCTGGGCGGCACCACCTTCGCTTACTGCCCCTTCCCCGGCATCGAGGAGGCCCTGACCTGCCAGTTCGAGGGCCGCAACGGCTGCGACCGCCTGCGCAGCGGGGACCAGCTCAAACTGCACTTCCCCGCCGAGGCGCTCTACCTCTTCGACGCCGAGGGTCAGGCCTTGCGTCGCCTGGCCGCGCCGGAGCTGGGCGCATGAGGGCCGCACTGACCGCGCTGACCCTGCTCGCGGGCGGTCTGGCGCAGGCGGCCACGCCGCCCACCCTGCTGGTCTGGATCAATGGCGACAAGGCCTACAACGGCCTGCAGAAAGTGGGCCAGGCCTTCGAGAAGGTCTCGGGCGTCAAGGTGGTCGTGGAGCACCCGGTGGACGCGACCGACAAGTTCCAGCAGGCAGCCAGCGCCGGCAAGGGCCCGGACATCTTCTGCTGGCCGCACGACCGCGTGGGCGAATGGGCCAAGGCCGGCCTGCTGACGCCGCTGCGCCCCTCGGCCCAGCTGCGCGCCGAGATCGAGGAGACCGCCTGGCGCGCCTTCAGCTACCAGGGCAAGACCTGGGGCTATCCGATTGCCATCGAGACCACCGGCCTTCTCTACAACAAGGCCCTGGTGCCCGTGCCGCCCAAGACCTTCGACGACGTGATCGAGCTCGACCGCCGTCTGCAGGGCCAGGGCAAGCACGCCATCCTGTGGCATTACAACAAGAGCTTCTTCAGCTGGCAGGTGATGGCCGGCGCGGGCGGGCAGATCTACGGGCGCGATGCCCGGGGTGACTTCGATGCCACGCAGGTGGGCGTCAACAACGCCGGCGCGCTGGCCGGTGCCGAGATGATCAACCGCCTGGTGCGCGAGGGCCACATGCCCAAAGGCGCCAACTACGCCGAGATGGAAAGCGGCTTCGCCCGCGGCGAGGTGGCCATGATGATCTCCGGCCCCTGGGCCTGGGACAACGCCCGCCGCGCCCGCATCGACTTCGGCGTGGCCCCCGTGCCGGGCCTGAAGCCGGGGCAGTATTCCAAGCCCTTCGTGGGCGTGCTGGGCTGCATGATCTCCGCCCCCTCGCGTCAGAAGGACCTGGCCCGCGAGTTCCTGGAGCAGCACCTGCTGCGCCCCGAGGCCCTGAAGGTGCTGGACGCCGATGTGCCCCTGGGCGTGCCGGCCAACAAGGCCTTCTACGCCGAGCTCTCGGTCAATCCGCTGATCAAGGCCAGCATGGAGAACGCCCGCCTGGGCGAACCCATTCCCAACATCCCCGAGGTGGGCCGTTTCTGGACCGCCATGGACGCCGCGCTGGAGGCCATCAGCAATGGTCTGCAGAGCCCGAAGGATGCGCTGGACGGCGCTGCCGCCCGCATGCTCCTGAAGAAGTGAGCCGCGCATGAACCCGACTTCCGCTGCATCTCCCTCCCCGCTGGCCGCGGCCTATGGCACGCTGCCGCCTTCGCTCTGGAGCCGCCTGGCCCAGGCCCTGCGCTGGCCCGTCGTGGCCGCCCTGATGCTGGGCACGCTGTACCTGGTCTTCTCCATCTACGCCGCGGGCCAGACGGCCTGGGCGGCCGGCGCGCTGGCCCTGTTCGGCGGGGCCTTCTACATCTATCTGCGGGCCGGCTTCGCCTGGCGCTACCTCTTTCCCGGCGTGGCCGGCATGGCGGTGTTCATCGCCTTCCCGCTGGTCTACACGGCGCAGATCGGCTTCACCAACTACTCCTCGGCTCACCTGCTGAGCCAGGCCCGCGTGCGGGCCTACCTGCTGGACCAGCACGAGGTGATCGAGTCCGGCGTGATGGGCTTCAGCCTGCATGCCGATGGCCCCGAGTTCCGCGTGGTGCTGAACGCGCCGGGCACGGCGCAGCCGCGCTACGTCTCCCCCCCGCTGGCCCTGCGCAAGACCCGTGAGCCGCTGAAGGTCACGATGCTGGCCGCCCAGGACGAGCACCTGCCCCTGCAAAGCCCGCTGCAGGCCGCCCTGCCCCTGCGCGAGCTCGTCGAGCACCGCGAGGCCCTGGCCCAGCTGCAGCTGCTGCTGCCCGACCGCAGCGGCCCCGAGGCCCAGCTGCGCTACCTGGGCCTGCGCGAGTACGGCCCCGTGGCGCCGCATTACGTGGAGCAAGCGGACGGCAGCCTGCTGCGCGTGGCCGATGGCGTGCGGTATGCCCCCGACGGCAAGCTCGGCTACTACCGCAATGAAGCTGGCGAGATCCTGCAGCCCGGCTACAAGGTCCTGGTGGGCCTGCAGAACTACAGCCGCATGCTCTTCGATGCCGAGTTCCGCGGCCCCTTCGTGAGCATCTTCGTCTGGACCGTGCTGTTCTCGCTGGCCACGGTGGCGGGCGCCACCTTCATCGGCATGTTCCTGGCCGTGCTGCTGAACTGGGAAGACCTCAAGGGGCGCACCGCCTACCGCACCCTGCTCTTCCTGCCCTATGCGGTGCCGGGCTTCATCTCCATCCTGGTGTTCAAGGGCCTGTTCAACCAGAACTTCGGCGAGATCAACGCCATCCTGGACGCGCTCTTCGGCGTCAAGCCCGCCTGGTTCGCTGATCCGCTGCTGGCCAAGCTGATGCTGCTGATCGTCAACATCTGGCTGGGCTACCCCTACATCATGATCCTGTGCTCCGGCCTGCTGAAGGCCATCCCCTCGGACCTGTACGAGGCCTCGGCCATCGTGGGCGCCGGGCCCTGGACCAACTTCTGGCGCATCACCGCCCCGCTGATCATCAAGCCGCTCTCGCCCCTGCTGATCAGCGCCTTCGCCTTCAACTTCAACAACTTCGTGCTGATCGCGCTGCTGACCGACGGGCGCCCGGATTTCCTCTCCACCAAGCTGCCGGCGGGGCAGACGGACATCCTGGTGTCCTACACCTACCGCATCGCCTTCCGCGACTCGGGCTCGGACTTCGGCCTGGCGGCGGCGATCTCGACGCTGATCTTCGTCCTGGTGGCGGCGATGTCGCTGCTCAACCTGCGCCTCATGCGGAAATCATGATCCACCCCGTACGCGCTTCGCGGTCGTGCCGACCGCGTCAGGCCAGTGGCCTGACCCTTCGGCAGGCACAAACGGCATGCCGTTTGTGTCCGACCTCAGCCCCCTCGAGGGGGCAAGGCCGCAGGCCCGGCAAAGCCGGATCCTCGGCCTTCGCTGGGAAACACCATGCGGTCCATGCCGTGCACTTAACGTCTCAGGAGAACCGACATGGCCATCGTTAGAGGCAAGCAAGCCCGCTGGCGCACCTTCGCAGCCCACGCCCTGCTGTGGGCCTTCCTGGCGCTGACGCTGTTCCCGCTGCTGGCGGTGGTGTCCATCTCGCTGCGGCCGGGCAACTTCGCCACGGGCAGCCTGATCCCCACCGAGATCAGCCTGGAGCACTGGAAGCTGGCGCTGGGCATTCCCTACCAAGGTGCTGATGGCGCGCTGGTGCAGCCGCCCTTCCCGGTGCTGACCTGGCTGTGGAATTCCATCAAGGTGGCCACGATCTCTGCCTTCGCCATCGTGGGCATCTCCACCACCGCGGCTTATGCCTTCGCGCGGCTGAAGTTCCCATTCAAGGCGGGCCTGCTCAACAGCATGCTGCTGCTGCAGATGTTCCCGCCGGTGCTGGCCCTGGTGGCCATCTACGCCATCTTCGAGGCCATCGGCAGCCAGGTGCCCCTGCTGGGGCTGGAGACGCATGCGGGCCTGGTGCTGGCCTATCTGGGCGGCGTGGCCACGCATGTCTGGACCATCAAGGGCTACTTCGAGACCATCCCCACCGAGATCGAGGAGAACGCCAAGGTCGACGGCGCCAGCCCCTGGCAGGCCTTCAGCCGCGTGCTGCTGCCCATGGCCGTGCCCATCCTGATGGTGTGCTTCGTGCTGGCCTTCATCGGCGCCATCATCGAGTACCCGGTGGCCTCGGTGCTGCTGCGCGAGGAGAGCAACCTCACCCTGGCGGTGGGCTCCAAGTACTTCCTGCATGACCAGCGTTTCCTGTGGGGCGACTTCGCCGCCGCGGCCGTGCTCTCGGGCCTGCCCATCACCCTCGTGTTCCTGCTGGCGCAGCGCTGGATCGTCTCGGGCCTGACCGCCGGGGGCGTGAAGGGATGAGGGCCCTTGTCCTGGCAGCGCTGGCCCTGCTCGCGCCAGTCGCCCACGCCGGCCCCTGCCAGCCCGCCCCCTTTGGCGACACCCTGCTCTACCTGCGCGGCGGCCTCAACAACTGGGCCGCGCAGGACGAGCAGGCCTTCGAGTACCGCTGCGATGCCTACTTCCTGAACCTGCGCGCCCAGGGCCCGCAGGAGTTCAAGATCGCCGACGAGGCCTGGACACCGGACAGCACCCTGGGCGGCGATGCGCAAGGCCGCCTCGCACGCGGCCCGGCGGCCGTGGGCAACTACAAGCTGGACTTCCGCGGCGCCCACACCCTGCGCCTGCGCTTCGATCCGCAGGGGCAGCCGACGCTGGACCTGGGCCCGCAGACCTTCAAGCCCTCGCCGCCCGCCCGCATCACCGACGAGGCCGCGCTGAGCACTCAGTTCGATTCGCGGTATGCAGGGTCCAAGTCACCCTTCGGTGCGCAGCCCCGGGGCACGGAGATCCGCTTCTCCCTGGGCAGCAGCCGCCCCGGGCTGCTGCGCGCGACCCTGGTGCTGGAGAAGCGCCTGCTCAGCGGCAACCAGGAGCAGCTGCACTATGAGCCCCTGCAGCGCATCGCCATGACACCCGAGGGCCGCGGCCTGGGCACGGGCTTCACGGCGACCGTGCGCTTCGACGAGGTCGGTGTCTTCGGCTACTGGTTCGAGCTGGAGACCGACCGCGGCCGCTACGCGCTGCAGAACAACAAGGACACCATCCACTGGACCCGCGAGAAGGGCAGCATGGGCCCGGCCGTGGTCGAACGCCTGCCCACCGACACGCGCCGCATCCGCCGCTACCGCCAGACCATCCACGCGGCCGACTACGCCGTGCCGGCCTGGGCGCAGGACGCCGTCTACTACGCCATCTTCCCCGAGCGCTTCCGCAACGGCGACCCGTCCAACGACCCGCGCCCTGGCGGCGGCCGCGTGCAGGACCGCTACCAGGACCACGAGGTCGAGCGCCATGCCCGCTGGGTCGAGAAGCCCTTCAAGCCCGGCAGCGGCGACGGCTCCGATGGCGTCCACAACAACGACTTCTTCGGTGGCGACCTGGCCGGCATCATCGAGAAGCTCGACTACATCAAGGCCCTGGGCGTCAACACGATCTACCTGACGCCCATCTTCCGCGCGGCCAGCAACCACAAGTACGACACGGCGGACTACACCGAGGTCGACCCGGCCCTGGGCAGCCAGGCCGACTTCAAACGGCTCTGCGCCGAAGCCGCGAAGCGCGGCCTGCGCGTGCTGCCGGACGCATCGCTGAACCACGTGGGCGCGGACTCGCTGTACTTCGACCGCTTTGCCCGCTACGACAGCCGGGGCGCCTTCCGCGGGGGCCGCATCCAGGCGGACTCTCCCTATGCCAGCTGGTTCAGCTTCGACCCCAGCCAGGCCTCGCCGGACAGACAGTTCAAGGGCTGGGTGGGCGTGACGGATCTGCCCGAGCTGGACAAGTCCAGCCGTGCCTTCCGCGACTTCGCCTACGGCCGCCCGGACAGCGTGATGCAGCGCTGGCTGGACCTCGGCGCCGCGGGCTGGCGCATGGACGTGGCGCCCTGGGTGCCGGATGACTTCTGGCGCGAGTGGCGCCGCGCCGTGAAGGCGCACCGGCCCGACGTCCTCACCATCGCCGAGACCTGGTTCGATGCCAGCAAGTACTTCCTGGGCGACAGCTTCGACGGCACGATGAACTACATCTTCCGCAGCGCCGTCCTGGACTTCGCAGCGGGAGGTGACGCGCGGCAGCTCGCCGCCCAGCTGGAGTTCATGCGCGAGGCCTACCCCGCTCAATCGCTGCTGGCGAACATGAACCTGCTGTCCAGCCACGACCAGCCCCGCGCCCTCTTCGCCCTGGGCGAACGGGACGACAGCAGCCCGGCCCAGCGCCGCCTGGCCCGCCAGCGCCTGCGCCTGGCCTGGCTGCTGCAGATGAGCGCGCCGGGCGCGCCCAGCATCTACTACGGCGACGAGGTCGGCGTAGGTGGCGGCGAAGATCCCTTCAACCGCGCGCCCTACCCCTGGGCCGACCAGGGCGGCCAGCCCGATGAAAGCCTGCATGCCGAGCTGCGCCGCCTCACCGCCCTGCGCCAGCAGCATGCCGTGCTGCGCCAGGGCCTGCCCCAGGCGCCGCTGCTGGCCACGAGGCAACACCTGGCCCTGCCGCGCCGCCTGGGCGAGGCGCAAGTGCTGACGGTGCTCAGCAATGCCGCCACGGCGAGCCGCCCCAGCGTCCCGCTGAGCCACGAGATGCCCACCCGCTGGCGCGATGCTCTCAGCGGCGAAGTCTTCCAGGCCGTGCAAGGCCGCCTGACCCTGCCCCTGCCCCCGCTGGGCGGACGCATCCTCCTGAACGACTGAACGCATGAACGCCCCGACGCCCCGCCCTGCCCTGCTCCGCCCCTTCGGCCGCTCCGGCCTGCAAGTCAGCGCCCTGGGCTTTGGCGCCATGCACCTCAACGACGAGCGCAGCAGCGAGGCCGAGGCCGCGGCCCTGCTCAATGCCGTGCTGGACCTCGGCGTGACCCTGATCGACACGGCGCGCTCCTACGGCCTGTCGGAAGAGCGCCTGGGCCGCCACCTGGCCCACCGCCGTTCGGAGTTCCTGCTCTCGACCAAGCTGGGCTATGGCGTGGAGGGCGTGCCCGACTGGACCTACGACAGCATCGTGCAGGGCGTGGAGCGCGCCCTGCGCCTCATGCGCACCGAGGTGATCGACATCGCCCATCTGCATTCCTGCCCCCTGGAGATCCTGCAGCACGGCGAGGTCATCCGCGCCCTGGACGACTGCCGCCGCGCCGGCAAGATCCGCGTGGCGGCCTATTCCGGCGAGAACGCCGAGCTGGACTTCGCCCTGGCCGAACCCGTGTTCGGCGCCGTGCAGACCTCGGTGAGCGTGTGCGACCAGGCCAATGTGCCCGGCCGCCTGGCACAGGCCACGGCACGCGGCGTGGGCGTGATCGCCAAGCGACCACTGGCCGGCGCGATCTGGCGCCACGCGCATCGCCCGGGTGATTTCGCCGAAGGGCAGTACTGGGACCGCTGGCAGGCCATGGGCATCGAGGCCCTCAGGCAAGACCTGACCCCTGACATGCATCGGGATGAAATGGCCTTGCGTTTCGCCGCCTGGCTGCCCGGTGTGGACTGCGTCATCGCGGGCACGCGGCAGCTGGACAACTTCAAGCGCAACCTCGCCGCTGTCGCCAAAGGGCCGCTGCCGCAGGCGCTGCAGCAAGCCCTGCTCGACCGCTTCGTGCCCCACACAGCGCACTGGCCCGGCCTGATCTGATGCCATCTGCCACCGCCCGCCCTTGATGGCGGCTCAACGCCGGGGCAAGGGGCGACAGCCCCAGTCCGCCCCACTGGCATTGTTGGCAGCTCAAGGCCGCCAACAGTGCCTCCCAACCGGGGGCAAGGGGCGACAGCCCCAATCGGCCCACTGGCATTGGTGGCGGCTCAAGGCTGCAACCAGTGCCTCCCAACCGGGGGCAAGGGGCGGCAGCCCCAAGGGCCCAAGCGCCGGGCCGCCCCAAGTCGGCACCACTGGCATTGTTGGCGGCTCAAGGCCGCCAACAATGCCTCCCAGCCGGGGGCAAGGGGCGACAGCCCCAACGGGCCGAGCGCCGGGCCGCCCCAAGCCGGCCCCGTTGGTGTTGTTTGCGGCTCGAAGCCGCAAACAACACCGTCCCCCCGGGGGACCGACCGGACTTGCCCGCGTCCAGCGTGGCAAGACCGGGCGAGGGGCTCACCCACCTCATTCTGGCCAACGAACGCTCTCACCATCCTCCTCATAGGCCGGGAAGATGCTGAAGCTGGCCACCACGCCGCCCGCCTCCCAGAAGGCCACGCCCGCATCCGGGCATTCATGGCAGCGGCCGCCGCCCTCCACGGCCTGCGCACCCTTGAGGCGGCCCAGCTTCAGGCCCTTGACCAGGCCGGGCAGACGGTCCACCGGGCAGCCGATCACGGCTTCCTCGCCCAGGGTCCAGCGCCCGTCGGAGAACTCCAGCTCGCCCAGGCGCCAGCCGTCGGCCTCGAAGAAGGAGGCGCTCACGCCCTGCTCGGCGTAGTACCAGTGCTCCATGGCCTCCAGCCCGTCCTCGGCCGCCAGGGTCTCCAGCGAGTCCGGCGTGCCGGCCGCGGCGCGCAGCTGCTCGCGGCTGGCGCCCAGCGTGAAGGGGGCATGGCCAAGATGGATCTGGATGGACGACATGGGACTTTCCTCGGGACGGTGCGCTTGATGGCCCGGATCATAGCGAGCCTCGCTCCGACCCTGCGCTGGCACGCCAGCCTGGCGTTATGCTGCGCCCTCCACTACGAGGACCCGCCATGCGCCTGACGCGTACCGCCTCCGCGCTCCCATCGACACCCCTGCTGGCCGCCCTGCTGCTGGCCGCCTGCAGCCCCCAGGCCCCGACGCCGCCTGCCGCCCCGCAGGCCGCCTCCGCCGCCAGCCAGGCCCAGGCCGCCACCACGCCCTCCGAAGCCGAGACCCGGGCCCTGCTGCAGGCCCAGGCCGACCGCTGGGATCAGGCCATCGTGGCCCGCCGTCGCGAGGCCATCGCCGCCAACATGGCCGAGGACTTCCGCCAGATCGACGGCGAGGGTCATGTGGAAGACCGCGCCAGCTTCCTCGAAGGCCTGCTGGACCCCAAGCTCCAGCTCGACCCCTACAAGGTCGAGGACTTCGACATCCGCCTCTACGGCGACGTGGCCCTGCTCAGCGGCCGCACCCGCATGACGGGCCGCTACGACGGCAAGGTCTTCAAGACCCACTACCGCTACATCGACATCTACGTCAAACGCCAGGGCGCGTGGAAGATCGTCAGCGTGCAGATCAGCAAGCTGCCGCCCGACAGCCCCTGAGCCCCAGCCCGGCAAGAAAGGAGCCCCCATGAAGTACAAAGCCAGCTGCCACTGCGGCCAGGTGGCCTTCGAGTTCGAAGGCGAGTTCAAGGAAGCCCTGGCCTGCAACTGCAGCATGTGCCAGCGCCGCGGCTCCCTGCTGTGGTTCCTGCCCCGCGAGCAGCTGCAGCTGCTGACGCCCGAGGACGCCGCGGCCCGCTACACCTTCAACAAGCACGTCATCCAGCACCGCTTCTGCCCCCGCTGCGGCATCCACGCCTATGGCGAGGGCCAGGACCCCAAGGGCCAGCAGGTGGCAGCGGTCAATGTGCGCTGCGTCGAGGGTCTGGACCTGGACGCCCTGCCCATCCATCACTTCGATGGCAGTGCGCTGTGAGGCCGGGTGCCGCGTGACGGCGGCACAATGAGGGCTGCGGTGCCCATGGGCGCCGTGCCTCCCTCCCCGCTTCCCCTCAGTTCCCATGCCTGCGCGCCTCAGTCCCGATGATGTCGAGTTCGTGGCCCTGCGTGCCCAGGGGCCGGGCGGTCAGAACGTCAACAAGGTCTCCAGCGCCGTGCAGCTGCGCTTCGACGTGGCGGCCTCGGCCCTGCCGGACTGGCTGAAGGACCGCCTGCTCGCCATGGCGGACCGGCGCCTGAACCAGGACGGCGTCATCGTCATCAAGGCCCAGACCGAGCGCAGCCAGGAGCGCAACAAGACCGAGGCCCTGGCGCGGCTGCAGGCCCTGGTCGATGCCGCGAGCCACGTGCCCGCCGTGCGCCGCGCCACCCAGCCCACCCGCGCCTCGAAGCGGCGCCGCCTGGAGGCCAAGGGTCAGCGCTCGGACCTCAAGGCGCTGCGCCGCAAGGTCTAGGGCGCCCGCCCCCCCTTGCGCCGTCAGAGCATGTGGCGCTTGAGCTCGTCCGCCACGAACTGGCGCAGGGCCGGCCCCTGGGCATGCAGGAAGAAGTGCCCGCCCTCGAAGGCCTGCAGGCGGAAGTCGCCCGCCGTCTCCCGGGCCCAGCGCTGCATGCTTTCGGGTTCGGCATGGCTGTCATGCGTTCCCGCGCAGGCCACGATGGGAACGGGCAAGCGCAAGGAGGGTCGATAGGCGTAGCAGCCGCTCAGCTCGAAGTCGGCGCGGATCATGGGCAGCAGAAAGGCCATCAGCTCGCGATTGGCCAGCACCTCTGCCGGCGTGCCGTCCATCTCCGCCAGCTGCTCCATGAACTGCGCGTCTGGCAGCAGATGGGTCTGGCCCTTGCCCTCACGACTGGCGGGCGAGGCCGCGCCGGAGACGAAGAGCAGCTTCGGCAGGGGCAGCCCTCTGTGCATCAGGTAGCGGCTCATCTCGAAGGCGGCGACCGCCCCCAGGCTGTGCCCGAAGAAGGCGAAAGGCAGGCGCGCCAGATCGATCAGGGCAGGCGCCAGGTCTGCCACCCAGCGCGACATCTCGCGGATGGGCGGCTCCGCCATCCGGCTCTCCCGGCCGGGCGCCTGGATGGCACAGACCTCCACCGAAGGCCCCAGGGCCTCCTGCCATGCCGAGTAGACGCTGGCGCCGCCCCCGGCGTAGGGGAAGCAGAACAGGCGCATCGCCGCGCGGGCCTGCGGGCGGCGGACGATCCAGGCCTTCATGCGGGTCTCCATGATCATGAACCTCTCTGCGTCTGGGACAAGGCCGCGGCCGGCAAGCAGCGCGCCAGGCGCTCAGCCAGCTGGCCCACACGGGGCTCGGCGACGATGCTGTAGTGGTCCCCACGGAGCGTTTCCATTGCGAGGTCCAGGCCAGCCTGTGCCGCCCAGCCCAGGTCCGGGCTGGCGCGTTCTTCGTCGGCCAAAAAGAGGCAGATTCTGCCTTGCAGGAACGGACGCTCGTAGGAAGCCAGGGCTCGCGTGATCCCGGCCCGCACCGCGGCATGGCGTCGCAAGGTCTGCAGATCCAGCGTCGGCGGCATGACACTCTCGTCGCGGCACAAGGCCAGCATGCCGTCCACATCGCCCTGGCTGGCCAGGCGGTGCAGGGCCGCCTGCAGCGACTCCGGCAGCGCCCGTTGACGCAGGTCGGCGTCGAGCATGGCGGCCAGGTCCCGATCGGGGTCGCCGGTTTCCGGCGGCAGCTTCGGGGCCAGGTCCGCATAGCAGCTGGCGCTGTCGATCAAGCCGAGGAACTCGACGGATTCACCGCCCTGCTGCAGCTGCACCGCCATCTCGTAGGCGATGGTCCCGCCGGCCGACCAGCCCGCAAGGCGGTACGGTCCCTCGGGCTGCACGGAGCGCATGGCGCCCAGGTAGGCGCGGGCCATGTCCGGCACGCTGCGCAAGGGCGTCTCGCCAGGCATGAAGCCCAGGGCAGCCAGGCCGTAGACGGGAAGGTCCTTCGGCAAGTGCCCAGCCAGGCGCCGAACATAGTCCACCTCTCCCTCTCCGGGGTGCACGAAGAAGACCGGCGCCTGCCGGGCGGGCTCTCCCGGCGCGAAGCACAGCAGGTTGCTCCACGCCTGGCTTGGCTCGCTCGTCGCGAACCGCGCCAGCTGCGCCACCGTGGGCTGCTGGAAGATCACGCGCACCGGCAGCGTGATCCCGGCCCGATGCGCCAGCTCGGCAGCAAGGCGCATGGCCAGCAGCGAGTGCCCGCCCAGCATGAAGAAGTCATCGGTGACGCCCACCTGCGCCACGCCCAGCACCTCCTGCCAGATCTCGCACAGCTGCGCCTCCACCTCGTTGCGCGGTGCCACGTACTCATGCGCTGGCGCGCCCAGCTCCGGCTCCGGCAGGGCCTTGCGGTCCAGCTTCCCGTTGGGCGTCAAGGGCAGCGCCGCCAGCCCCACGAACGCCGCCGGCACCATGTACTCCGGCAGCCGCTGCGCCAGCGCCTCCCGCAGCACGGCCGCCTCGGCCTCGCCCGTGAAGTACGCCACCAGCTTCTTGTCTCCAGCCACCTCCCGCGCCAGCACCGCCGCCTCGCGCACGCCTTCGCAGGCCGCCAGCGCCGCCTCGATCTCTCCCAGCTCGATCCGGAAACCGCGGATCTTCACCTGAAGATCGATCCGCCCCAGGAACTCCAGCGTGCCGTCCTCCCGCCAGCGGGCCAGATCCCCCGTGCGGTACATCCGTTCACCCGCCACCCACGGATCCGCCTGGAAGCGCTCCTCGCTCAGCGCCGGCAGGTTCAGGTACTCGCGCGCCACCCCGCCACCGGCCACGACCAGCTCGCCCACCGCCCCGGCAGGCACCAGATGGCCCACCTCGTCCAGCAGGTAGATGCGCCGGTCGCCAATCGGCCGGCCAATGGACAGCTCTCCATCCACCTCCTCCGGCACCACGTAGCAGGCGCTGAACACCGTGCACTCCACCGGACCGTAGCCGTTGACCAGGCGCAACTGCGGCCAGCGCGCCCTCAGGCGGCGCACATGCGCCACCGATACCCGGTCGCCCCCCACCAGGAGCTGCTTCAGGCCGCCCAGGGCCTCCAGCTGCGTGTCGACGAAGGTGCTGAAGAACGCCGCCGTCAGCCACAAGGTGTTCACCTGACCGGACTGCAGCGCACGGGCCAGCGCCTGCGGGCTGACCTCCTCTCCATCGAACAGCACGCAGCGGCCGCCGTGGCACAGCGCCGGCCACAGCTCCAGCGTCAGCACGTCCCAGGACACCGAGGAATAGTGCAGCGTCACGCACTCCGCGTCGAAGGCGGCATAGTCCACATGGCTCATGAAGCCCAGCAGGCTGCGGTGCGGCACCGCCACCCCCTTGGGCTGCCCGGTCGAGCCCGAGGTGTAGACGCAGTAAGCCAGATCCTCCTCGCTGACCGCACGCTCCGGATTGTGCTCAGGACCGGCCGCCAGCACCGCCTCCATCTCGTCCAGGCACAGCGTCACGGCCCCCTCCAGGACCACCGCTTCGCTGTGGCTGCGGTGCGTGAGCAGCACGGCACAGCCCGCATCCTGCGCCATGAAGTGCAGGCGCGAGGCCGGCAGGCGCGGATCCAGCGGCACGTAGGCGCCCCCCGCCTTGAGCACCGCCAGCAGACTCACGGGCCAGTCCAGCCCGCGCGGCAGGCACAGGCCCACCCGAACGTCCGGACCCACGCCCAGCCCCATCAGATGGTGCGCCAGGCGGTTGGCACGCCGGTTCAGCTCGCCATAGCTCAGCCGGCTGTCGCCCCAGTTCAGTGCGATGCGCTCAGCGTCCTGCGCCGCCTGCGCTTCCACCCGCTGGTGCACCAGCGCCTCGCCCGCGCAGGAGCGCGTCGTCTCATTGAACGCCAGCCGCAGGCGCGTCTGCTCCTGTTCATCCAGCAAGGATTCTTCAAAGACGCTGCGCCTCGGCTCGGCCACCAGGTTCCGCACCAATCGCTCGAAGCTGTCCGCCATGCGCTGGATCGTGCCCGGCCGGAACAAGGCCGTGCTGTAAACCCAATCCAGGTGCAGTTCGCCCTGCACCTCGACGGCTGTGAGCGTCAGGTCGAACTTGGCAACGGCGGCGTCGTCCTCCTCCGGAGCCAGCGGAACCCCCTGGAGAGCCTCGCCTTCCTCTGCGTCCCCGCCGGCATCCTGCAGGTTCAGCATGACCTGGAACAGGGGCGTGTACGCCATGCTGCGCTCGGGCTTCAGACGCTCCACCAGGTGCTCGAAAGGCGCCTGCTGGTGGGCGAAGGCGTCCAGGGCGGTCTGGCGGCTCTGGCCGATCGCGTGCATGAAGTCCGGCGTCCCGCTCAGATCCGAACGCAGCACCAAGGTGTTGACGAAGAAGCCGATCAGCGGCGCAATCTCCGCTTGCTCCCGGTTCGCGATGGGCATCCCGACGACGATGTCCCTGTCTTTGCTCCAGCGGGCCAGCAGGACGCTGAATGCCGCGTGCAGGCCCATGAAGAGCGAAGCATCTGCCTGCTGGCACAGGGCCTTCAAGCGGTCCACCACGGCGGCCGGCAGCCGGCCGGTCACCCTGCCGCCCTCGAAACGCTGCTCGCTGGGACGAGGAAAGTCCAGCGGCAGGTTGTGCACCAGCGGCAGTGCGGCCAGTTGCCGCTCCCAATAGCGCATCAACCGTTCCAGGTGCTCGCCCTGCAATGTTTCCCGCTGCCACTGCGCATAGTCCCCGTACTGCAGGGCCAGCGGCGGCAGCGGATCGGGCTTGTTGGCGGAGAAGGCGCCGTACAGGGCCGTGAACTCCCTGACCAGCACATCCATGGACCAGCCATCCGAGGCAATGTGGTGCATGACCACCAGCAGGATGTGGTCCGAGGCCCCCAGGCGCAGCAGCCGGACTCGCAGCATCAGGTCGCGGCTCAGATCGAAGGGCCGCAGGCTTTGCGTCTGGAGCTCGTGCTGCACCGCCTGACTCTGCGCCGCGCCCGTCAGCCCGCTCAGGTCCACCACCCCCAGCGGCAGCGGCGCTGCCGGCCGGACATGCTGCTGTGGCTCCCCCTGCTCGTTCGCCGTCAGCACAGTGCGCAGCACCTCGTGCCGGGCCAGAATGGTGTCGAAGGCGCGCTGCATGGCCTGCAGGTCCAGCACCCCCCGCAGCCGCATTGCATTGGGCATGTGGTAGTGGACGCTGGACCCTTCGATGCGATCAATCAGCCACAGCCGCTGCTGTGCGAATGAGAGCGGTGCCGTGACCCGATTCAGCCGGCGCATCATGGGCAGAGCCTGCACAGGCTGCAGCCGGGCCGCAAGACCCGCCACCGTAGGAGACTCGAACAATGCCCGCACCGGCGCACCGAGCTTCAGACGCTGGCTGATCTTCGCCAGCAGCTGCGTAGCGCGCAGCGAATGCCCCCCGAGCTCAAAGAAGTGGTCCGTGACGCCCACCTGCGCCACGCCCAGCACCTCCTGCCAGATTTCGCACAGCTGCGCCTCCAGCTCGTTGCGCGGCGCCACGTACGCCCGCTCGACAGCGCCCAGCTCCGGCTCCGGCAGGGCCTTGCGGTCCAGCTTGCCATTGGGCGTCTGCGGCAGCTTCTCCAGCGCCACGAAGGCGGACGGCACCATGTACTCGGGCAGGCGCTGGCCCAAGGCCTCGCGCAGCGCAGGCACCTGCGCGTCGCCAACGAAGTAGGCCACCAGCTGTTGCTGCGAGGCCAGCTCCCGGGCCAGCACCACGGCTTCGCGCACCCCCTCGCAAGCAGACAGGGCTACCTCGATCTCGCCCAGCTCGATGCGGAAGCCGCGGATCTTCACCTGGTGGTCGCTGCGGCCCAGGAACTCCAAGTTGCCGTCGGGCAGCCAGCGAGCCAGGTCGCCCGTCTTGTACAGCCGCCGGCCCTGCTCCAGGCCGTCATGCGGGCCGTGCGCCGGCAGCGGCATCGTGACGAAACGCTGCTGCGTGAGCAGCGCTTCCCGGTAGTAGCCGCGCGCCAGGGCCGCGCCCTCCACGTACAGCTCGCCCACCGTGCCCTTGGGCACCAGCTGGCCATGCTCGTCCAGGATCAGGATGCGGACATTGGCCACCGGGGAGCCGATCGGCGGCAGCGGCTGAGTGCGGATCTGCTCCAGCCCCATGCGCAGCGCCGTCACCACATGGGTCTCGGTCGGGCCGTAGTGGTTGTGCAGGCCCTGGAGCCGGGCACGCTCCGCGAAGCGCACGACTGCCGGCGTGATGCGCAGCTGTTCGCCGGCCACCACGACGTCTTCCAGGCTCGTCAGATCGGCCGCGTCCGTCAGCGCGGCTTCGCACAGCGCCTGCAAGGCCACCACGGGCAGGAACAGGCGCTGCAGCTTCTCTGCCTCGATGAAGGCCAGCAGCCGCACCGGATCCCGGCGCAGCTCCTCGTCCACCAGGAAGAGCTGGCCGCCGGTGGCCAGGGTGGAGAACACCTCCTGGAAGGCCACGTCGAAGCCCAGGGCTGCGAACTGCAGCGTGCGCGCCGCGGCGGCAAGGCCGGAGGCGTCACTCTGGTGCCAGGCCAGCAGGTTCAGCAGCGGCCCATGGGGCATGGCCACGCCCTTGGGCACGCCGGTCGACCCTGAGGTGTAGATGACGTAGGCCAGATGCTCCGAGCTCAGGCCTTCATCGGCGGGGGCCTCCGAAGGGCCCGCGTCCAGCAGCGTCTGCAGTGACGGCTCATCCAGGCACAGCGCACTGCCGGCCGGCACCAGGCCGTCCGCCACGAGCCGCCGCTGCGTGAGCACGGTCTTCAGCTGCGCATGGGCGAGGACGTGATGGATGCGCTGCGCCGGGTAGCTCGGATCCAGCGGCGCATAGGCGCCTCCGGCCTTGAGCACCGCCAGCAGGGACACGACCATGTCCAGCGAGCGCTCCAGACAGACGCCCACCACGACGTCCGGCCCGACGCCATGGCGGACCTGCAGGTGCCGGGCCAGGCGGTTGGCACGCCCATCCAGCTCCGCGTAGCTCAGGGTCCGGCCTTCGAAGGTGACGGCCGGCTGCTCCGGCTGGAGGCGGCACCGGGCCTCGAACAGCTGGTGCACGCCCTGCAGGGCCGTGTCGCCGTCGCGGGCCGCCGGTGCCAGAGCCAGCAAGCTCTCCTGCTCCTCGGGGCTCAGCAGGGGGCCCAGGAACACGTCGCGCTGCGGCTGTGACACCAGACCCTCGGCCAGCCGTTCGAAGCTCTCGGCCAGACGCTCGATGGTCTCCGGGCGGAACAGGGCCACGTCGTATTCCCAGTCCAGCACCAGCTCGCCTTCGAACTCGCGTGCGGTCAGCATCAGGTCATGCTTGGAGGTGGTGCCGGTGCCCCCCACCTCGCTGATGGTCAGGCCGGGCATTCCTTCACCGCCCTCCTCTGCAAAGGCCTGCAGGGTCAGCATGACCTGGAACAGCGGCGAATAGGCCATGCTGCGTTCGGGCCGCAGCCGCTCCACCAGCTGCTCGAACGGCGCCTGCTGATGCGCGAAGGCCTCCAGCAGCGTCCGGCGGCTCTGCGCCAGCGCCGCATGGAAGTCCTGCCTTTCGCTGAAGTCGCTGCGAAGCACGAGCGTGTTGACGAAGAAGCCGATCAGCGGGGCGATCTCGGGCTGCTCGCGGTTGGCGATGGGCATGCCCAGCACGATGTCCCGTGCATTGCTCCAGCGCGCGAGCAGCACGCCAAAGGCCGCATGCAGGCCCATGAACAGCGTGGCGTCGGCCTGCTGGCACAGGGCCTTCAGCCGGGCCAGCGTGGGCGCCGGCAGGCGGCTGCTCACCGACGCGCCCTCGAAGCGCTGATGCGCGGGGCGCGGAAAGTCCAGGGGCAGGCTGTGCACCAGCGGCAGGTCATGGAGCTGCCGTTCCCAGTACTGGAAGAGCCGTTCCAGGTTCTCGCCCTGCAGATGCTCGTGCTGCCATTGCGCGTAGTCACCGTACTGCAGCGCCAGCGGCGGCAGGGGGTCAGGCTCCTGCCTCGAGAAGGCGCCATACAGGGTCGTGAACTCCTGCACCAGCACCTCCATGGACCAGCCGTCCGCTGCCACGTGGTGCATCACGAGCAGCAGCACGTGGTCCTCGTCGGCGAGGCGCATCAGGTGCAGGCGCAGCATGAGGTCGCGGCCCAGGTCGAAGGGCAGCAGGCTCTGCGACTGCAGGGCCTGCGCCACCGCCGCCTCCCGCGACGCGGCGGGCAGGCCGCTCAGGTCCAGCATCGCCAGCGGCAGCCCGCGGGCTGGCTGCACCCGCTGTTCCGGCTCGCCCTGCTCGTTCATCACCAGCGTGGAGCGCAGGACCTCGTGGCGGGCCAGGATGGTATCGAAGGCGCGCTGCAGGGCCGGCACGTCCAGCGGGCCTTGCAGCCTCAGAGCATTGGGGATGTTGTAGTGGGCGCTGGACTGCTCGATGCGGTCGATCAGCCACAGCCGCTGCTGGGCAAAGGACAGCGGCGCCACGGCGCGGTCCTGGCGCCGCCGCACTGGCGGCGTGCGCGTCTGGCTGAGCTGCAAGGCAAAGCCCTCGACCGTCGGCGCCTCGAACAGGGCCCGCACCGGCGCGCTCAGGTTCAGGCGCTGGCTGACCCGCGACAACACCTGCGTGGCACGCAGCGAATGGCCGCCCAGCTCGAAGAAGTTGTCGGTGACGCCCACCCGCTCGACACCCAGCACCTCCTGCCAGATCAGGCACAGGGCCTGCTCCAGCTCAGTGCGGGGGGCCTGGTAGTCCTTGCGGGCGGCGGCCGCGAAGTCGGGCGCGGGAAGCGCCTTGCGGTCCAGCTTGCCATTGCTCGTCAGCGGCAGGGCCTCCAGCTTCATGAAGACCGCGGGCACCATGTAGGCCGGCAGGCGCTGGCCCAGCACGGCGCGCAGCGTGTCGGCGTCGGACTCGCCGGTCAGATAGGCGACCAGGTGCTTCTGCGCACCGGTGCCCAGGGCGACCACCGCCACGTCGCCCACGCCCTCGCAGCTGGCTAGGGCGGCCTCGATCTCCCCCAGCTCGATGCGGTAGCCTCGGATCTTGACCTGGTGGTCGGCACGGCCGAGGTACTCCAGGATGCCGTCTGCGCGCCAGCGCGCCAGATCCCCGGTGCGGTACATGCGCTCGCCGGGGAACCAGGGGTCCGGCACGAAGCGGCTGGCACTGAGCTCCGGCAGGTTCAGGTACTCGCGGGCCACGCTGCCGCCGGCGATGGTGATCTCGCCGGGGGCGCCCAGCGGTGCCAGTCCGCCCTCGGCATCCAGGAGGTAGATGCGACGGTCGCCGATGGGGCGGCCGATGGGCAGCTCCGCGCCCTCGCTGCCGTCGACGATATGGCAGCTTGCCACCACCGTGCACTCGACGGGGCCATAGCCGTTGACGATGCGCAGGCGGGGATAGGCCTCCTTGAGCCGGCGCGCATGCGGTGCCGACACCCGGTCACCGCCGGACAGCATCTGCTTCAGCGGCGCAAAGGCCTGAAGCTGCTCGTCGACCATCAGGCTGAACAGCGCGGCCGGCAGGAACAGCGTGTTCACCCCCTGGCTCGAGATGGTCTGGGCAATGCCCTCGGGCGTGACGTCGTCGCCTTCGTAGACCACCACCGTCCCGCCATGGCACAGCGCGGGCCACAGCTCCAGCGTGAGCGCATCCCAGGACATGGAGGCCGCCTGGAGGAAGACGCAGGACGTGTCGAACTGCAGGTAGTCGACGCCGCGCATGAAACCCAGCAGGCTGCGATGGGGGATCGCCGTGCCCTTGGGTCGCCCGGTGGAACCGGAGGTGTAGACGCAATAGGCCAGGTCATCGGGCAGCACCTGCGTGTCGGGAGCCTCTTCGCTGAAGGCGCCCAGCAGCGCATCCAGGGACGCCATGCCATCGATGCAGATCCGCTGCAGGCCGGGGCGCTCCACCAGCGCGGCGTGGTCGCTGTGGACGATGGCCACCGAGCAGGCTGAATCCTCCAGCATGAAGGCCAGGCGCTGAGGCGGCAGGCGCGGGTCCAGGGGCACGTAGGCCCCGCCCGCCTTCATGATGCCCAGCAGGCTCACGGCCCAGGCCATGCCCCGGGGCAGGCACACCGCCACCCTCGCGTCACGGCCCACGCCGTGTGCCTGCAGCGCGTGTGCGAGCTGGTTGGCGAGGCGGTCCAGGCGTCCGAAGCTCAGGTGCTCCGCGCCCTGCACCAGGGCCACTGCCTCGGGTCGGACGGTCGCCTGCAGCGCGACGAGTTCGTGTGCCAGGGCATCCGTCGGGCAGGGGCGGACGCCGGCATTGAGGCCGTGGATCAGCTGATGGCGCTCGGCCTCGTCCAGCATGTCCACCTGCCGGAAGCTGCGGTCCGGCTGGTCCAGCATGGCCCGCAGCAGGCGCTCGAAATGCCGGGCCAGGCGCTCGATGGTGCCGGCGCGGAACAGGGCCGTGCAGTAGTCCCAGCTGATGTGCAGGCCGCCGTCGGGCAGCTCGGCGCAGTCCAGGGTGAGGTCGTACTTCGCAAAGGTGGTGTCACCCTCGATCGGTTCGATCGAGAGGTCCCGGGAGGCAAACTCGCCCTGCGCATTGTTCTGCAGAGTCAGGATGACCTGGAACAGCGGCGCATGCGCCATGCTGCGCTCAGGCTGCAGGCGCTCCACCACCTGCTCGAACGGCGCCTGCTGGTGGGCATAGGCCTGCAGCAGCATGCGCCGGCTGCGTTCGACCAGCTCGCGCAGGCCCGGGCTGCCGCCCAGGTCGGACCGCAGGCAGACCGAGTTGACGAAGAAGCCGATCAGGCCGGCGATCTCGGCCTGCTCGCGATTGGCCAGGGCCGTACCCATGACGATGTCGGTCTCGCCGGAATGGCGCGCCAGCAAGGCCGCAAATACCGCATGCAGCCCCATGAAGAGACTGGCGCCGCCCGCCTGACAGAGGCCGCGCAGCCGCTCGACCAGCCGGGCCTCCAGGGTCTGGCTGAGGCGCGCACCCTCGAAGCTCTGCTGCTGGGGGCGCGCCGCATCCAGGGCCAGGCCGTGGGTGGCCGGCGCCCCGGCAAGCTGCTCGGCCCAGTAGTCCAGCTGCGCCTGCAGCGCGGCGCCGTCCAGGTGCTGCCGCTGCCAGAGCGCGTAGTCACCATACTGCAGCTCCAGGGCCGGGAGCGGGTCGTCCATTCCTTGAGAGAAGGCGCCATACAGCGCACTGAACTCGTTGACCAGCACGCCCAGGGACCAGCCGTCCGAAGCGATGTGGTGCATGCTGACCAGCAAGGCGTGGTCCTGCGGGCCCAGGCACACCAGCAGGGCGCGGAGCATCCAGTCGTGATCGAGCTGGAAGGGCCGGGCCAGGTCCCGCTCCAGCAGGGCCTGCAGCGCGGCCTCGCGGTCCGGGGGCGGCAGGCTCGAGAGGTCCTCGCGTTGCACCTGGAAGCCTTCGGCCGCGCGGATGCACTGCTGCGGCGCCCCGCCCTCGCCCACCACGAAGACGGTGCGCAGGCTTTCGTGGCGCTCGATGATGCGCGTCAGCGCCCGCTCAACGGCCACCGCATCCAGCGGTCCCTTGAGGCGCAGGGCCGCCGGCATGTTGTACTGCGCGCCCGCGCCGTCAATCTGATCCAGCAGCCACAGCCGCTGCTGCGCGTAGGACAGGGGCAGCTCGCGCAGGCCCGGGGGCCGGCGCTCGATCCGGGCGGCGGTGCCACGCTCGACACGGCTGGACAGCAGTTCGATGAGCGCGGCCTTGTTCGTGGAAATGGCCGCGCGCAGCTCGGCCGTGAGCGCGCCCGGCCTGGCCTTGAAGCCCAGGGCTCCGTCCTTGAGGAACAGGTGCACCCCTTGCTGCGCCGCCTGCTGCAGGATGGAACTTGGCATCAGAAAACTCCTTCTTCGTAGGCTTCATCAGGTCCCAGGGCCTGTGCTGCGTTTTCATTGAGGGTCAGGGCTTGCGCCAGTGCGGCCAGCCTCTCGATGGTCGGCCCGGCGAAGAGCACTTGGGCGGACACCTCGAAGCCCAGGCGCTTGTGGATCGCGGCGACCATGCGGACGGCCAGCAGCGAATGCCCGCCCAGCTCGAAGAAGTTGTCCATGACGCCCACCTGCGCCACGCCCAGCACCTCCTGCCAGATCTCGCACAGCTGCGCCTCGATCTCGTTGCGCGGCGCCACGTACTCGCGGGCCTGCCCGCCCAGCTCCGGCTCCGGCAAGGCCTTGCGGTCCAGCTTGCCGTTGGGCGTCAGCGGCAGCGCCTCCAGCGCCACGAAGGCCGAGGGCACCATGTAGTCCGGCAGGCGCCGGCCCAGGCTCTCGCGCAGCGCGGTCACGTCGGCC
>NZ_JANZKX010000004.1 GCF_027257975.1 Pelomonas sp. BJYL3 | reverse complement strand
TGGTTTCGCTGGCGGCGCGCTGAAGGTGCGCCCAAAAGGTCATCCAAGCACTAACGGCATCTTGCAATCGCGCCGAGCCGAGCGCCGTTGTCTGCGTCAACATGACTTGCCGGGACGCTTACATCTGATCGCCATGGCCAGCGTCCCGGACCTTGAGAGCGACGAGGCCGCAGCCGCGCAGCTTGCTGTCGATACCCAGATTGAAGAGAGCGAGCTCGCGCCTGCGACCTTCCATCTGGAGCCGCACGCGCAGCGCCCACATGTCCTTGAGCTTGAAGGGTGCCTTCTTGCCGACAGTCTTGCCCTTGTTCCACGGCTCGCGATGAGCAGTACGGCCAGTGGTTCCCATGAGGGTCTCCCATCAAGCTGAGGGCCATACAGAATGTGCGCGCTCGCCATTGATCCGCTACCTGCCCTCGCGCTTGTGGATAGTCTTCGGGTCGATCAGCGGATCAGCTTACGGGCGCATCTGCGGACTCAAGGGCACTGCGAGGAGCGGTCGTGAAAGATGGCTTTCGGCTAGGCTCTTGAAAGGTTGCCTCCGTCAAATACCGGTATGTCGGGTGCCTCTGCGTTGCGGCTGGTCGTTGCCGATCTGGACGAAACTTTGGTGCACGCCCGAGAGGAAGCCCTCGACGTCCAGCACATCGCCAAAGTCGGGCCGTACTATGTCTACGCCAGACCTCACGCTCGTCGCGTTCTCCAATACACGGCGTCCAGGTTTGACGTTGGAGTCTGGTCTTCGTCAAGCGAGGAATACGTGCGAGGTGTCGTGCAAGCGTTGTTCCAAGACGGCTATCCATTGAAGTTTGCTTGGTCGGTGGCCCGATGTGTTGTGAGCAGCCTGAGAAGTCATGTTGACATCGCAGGCCAAGGTTCGACGACGCCTATGAATTCCCGGATGGCTTGAGCTGCTGCTGAGGGCGCCGCTTGCAGCAGGCAATGCGGCCCCTCGATCTCTCTTACCTGGACTGAGGGCCGAAGATGCTTGATGAGGCTGCTTGCGCGCTTCGGTATCAGGCGATCTTCACTGGCGCGCAGATAGAGGATCGGGGCCGTCACCCTCGCAAGGTCTGCCGAGACATCGACGGAAAGGACGGCCTGGAGCCGAGCGCGGAGCGCGGCTCCTGAAGCCATGGCGAGGGCTGCACCCAATGCGCTTCGCAGCGCCGGCGTCGCGTACCGCCCCAATAGAGCCGCACTGGCGAGGGCTAAGGGCAACTGCTTGATCGGTGCCAACGCTGCTACGAAGCTAAGCGGCGCCAGGTAGGGGTGCGGGTTCCGCGCGAAGGTGCAGCAAAGCACAACACCTTTGATTCGGTTCGGATGCTTTGCTGCAAGGGAGATTGCGATGGGTCCGGAGAATGATTCGCCTAGCAAGATGAAGGACTCATCCGCCGGGAGAGCAGCTTCAGCGAAGGTCTGAAGTGCGCCATATCCGTTTGGCGCCGCTGGCGGGTATGCCACCACCTTGAGCGCCGCAGCATTTGACAACGAATTGGCCAGCGGATCGAACAGGGTGCCCGTGCCATCCATGCCTGGAAGAAGAACTAACGTTGTCATGGTCGGACAGTATCGACGGTCATGCGCGCGTAAAAAAGCCAGCCAGGTCGGGTTTGCGCCGAACCCGTAGACTCCGCTGAATTCACCCATCTGCTGCCAACTTTGCTCGCCCTCGACAGCACCCCATTCACGAAGCTGCGGCTTGCCGTGGGAGAGGCGCCTCAATGGAAGGCGCACAACCCGACTTTCCACCGAGGAACTAGCTACGGCATCGTGCTGAGCGACCGTGCGCTCTACTTGTATGCACCATTCTGGCTGTCGTTCGCTAGATGGCGCCGTATCCCGTTGAACGAGATACAGAGCATCGAGTTCAAGGACTCCCGGTTGTGCCCACGGCTGATCGTCAAGATGCGCCATGGTCGGGAAGTCCTTCGAACCCCGCTGGACGATAGAGACGAGATGGACTATGACCGTGAGAACCTGAGAAACACTGTCGCCAACGTCACCGCGCAGCTTGCGGCGGGGTTGCCCGTTACGCAGGAAGGGGCTTCTCGTTGACCCTTTGAACCGTGAGGTGCTAAACAGGCCAGTCCGTCAATTGCTGCACGACCAGCTCTCGAGCTTGGCGCAGTCCTCGACCTTGTCACTCAAGATGAAGCGCGGCCGGCGTGAAGTGAGCATCACCTGAAACTCCGAGCGGTCATCGTTGGTTGTGCCACCTGGCCAGCCTGAGCTATCCCACCGGCGGCCCAGGTGTCAGCTATGTGCCCAATGCCCTGGGCGAGCCCAGCCAGGTGGGCAGCTTCGCCACGGGCCTGAGCTTCCATCCCAACGGGGCGGTCAACAGCTTCCGCTTCGGCAACGGCATCCAGCACACGCAGGGGCTGAACCTGCGCGGTCTTCCGGAAAGCAAGCAAGATGCGGGCGTGCTCAATGACGTCTATGTCTACGACGCCAACGGCAACGTCAACAGCATCAGTGACCGGCAGGAGAACGTCTTCAGCCGCAGCATGGTCTATGACGACCTGGACCGCCTCAAGACCGTCAGCGCCCCCGGTGTCTGGGGCACTGCGGCCTACACCTACGATGCGGCGGACAACCTCAAGACCGCCAATGTGGGCAGCCGCAACGTTACGCTGAACTACCTGGACGGCACGAACCGGCTGAACCGGGTGGACGTCAACGGCACGCAGCAGCTCTACGACTACGACCCGTACGGGAACATCAAGCGCAAGGGCGCCCAGCAGTACTTCTTCGACCAGGGCAACCGCCTGCAGTCCGCGGTGCCTGGCGGGAGCTATGTGTACGACGGCCTGGGCCGGCGCATCCAGGTCAGCGGCGGGGGCGACGGCAGCACGCGCCTCTCGCTCTACAGCCAGGCCGGCCAGCTGCTGTGGAGCACCAGCAGCGGCGGCTCACGCCCGGCCAGCACTACGGCCTACGTCTACCTGGCCGGCAAGGCGATTGCCGAGGTCAACAGCGCCAGCGGCACGCAGTACGTGCACACCGACGCCCTGGGCAGCCCGGTAGCCCATACCGGGCCCACGGGCACGTTGCTGAACCGCACGCGCTACGAGCCCTACGGCTATGTGGCGGCCGGCACCAAGCCCGGGCCGGCGACCAGCCTGATGGGCTACACGGGGCATGTGCAGGATGCGGAGACGGAGCTCGTGTACATGCAGCAGCGGTATTACGATCCCATCGTCGGCAGATTCCTCAGCGTTGATCCCATCGTTACGGATGCGAATACAGGCAAGGGATTCGGGCTGTACACCTATGTCGAGAACAATCCCTACGCCAAGGTAGACCCGGACGGTCGCGAGTCGGTCGGCGAGATGATTGATCGGAATGCTACCGAGTCTGCCGCGGCAGGGAATGGCGGCGCGACCTTCGGATGGGCTTTTGCTGGAGTCGCCTGGAAGTATCTCGGAGCTGAAGGTGTCAGCCAAATCGCCGACAAGGGTTCGAGCGCGGGTCGTGGGGATGCTGTCTCGGCCGGAGTTGAGCTCGCTGGGGTCCTTCCGTTCGGAAAAATATTAAGCCCAGTTGCCAGGGAGTTAAGCGCAGCGGCTCGAGCGGTAGACTGGACTGCTCATGGTGGGAAGCATGTGGCGGGATCCAGGATGCCATGGAGCAAAGTAGTGGAAAGCACCATTTCTGGACCTGCAAAATACCTTCACGGCACCAATGTAGAGTCGCTAGAGCGTTATGTTTGGGAGCACGGAACCCAAGCTACAAACGGGCGGACATGGAAGGTAATGGCTTTCGGTGAAGAAATTGGCGCCAGTAATGGAAAGCCAAGCCGCTGGATTAGAGTTGAGGAATCTGGAGGAACCATTCACGGGCACCCAATTTCGGAGGCGGAGTTTAAAAAATTGACTAAGGAGTGAGCATGAAACCCACTGAAATTGATTGGCGCTCTGGGATAATTGATTACTGGGATTTGGACTTTTTGGATTTACGACAGGACATGGCCGCGCAGGCAGAATATCTCAAAGAAGATCTAGCTCAAGTAAAATACTCATCGGACGTTTTATTAGATATCGGATGGTATCCGGAATTTTCTCCCTCTGGGGAGTTTGTTGTGACCGTTATCAGGGGCGGCGATTGGGAGTCCCCCCTGTTTCAAGGAAGTGCCAATAGTGTGCAAGCGCTCCTAACGTGCTTAGTAACAGCAGTTGTTGCGGCAGATTCGGAGAAGTAGACAGCGATACCGCGAGATCGTTGCCAGAATGCGCCTCTAGGGCCTTCGGGCCAAAAATGAGAAGGTTCACCAGGCCAAAAACGGCTGTAAGTCCGCGTCGCGTCTAGGAAGAAAGCTCGTCTGTACGACGAAACTGCGCCGGGGCCAACGTAGTACATGCAGCAGCGGTATTACGATCCCATCGCCGGCAGATTCCTCAGCGTCGATCCTATCGTTACCGACGCCAATACGGGCAAGGGCTTCGGGCTCTATACCTACGTTGACAACAACCCGTACGCCAAGATTGATCCGGACGGGCGTGAGCCCGCTGAATGTTCCGAAGCTTGTGTCAGGATGCGGGGGACTTCTGATGCCCGCGCATTGGGGACATCGACAACTGGAGCCTCTAGGTCGGTGTTCCGTGCTGCGGCCAGTGAAGGCCGAGCTTTGGCCGCCGATTTCCCGAGTTTCCCTGATACTGCGAAGTTGTTCCTGCCTGCCCTGATGCTGCCCTCAATGGCTTGGGAGGGAACAATGGGCACCTTTGACTCCTTGGCCAACGTTTTAGAGGGACATGCGAGTAAAGGCGATGGGTTCGTGCTTGCTATGGCTTTCGTGCCTGCCGCAAAGGGCGCGCGCGAGCTTGCGAAGGCCGAGGTATTTGCGGCACGCACGGCCCCTGAACTGAAGAAGATTTACGGCTGGGGGAATGGCGAGGCAGGAGTGAAGACCGCTATGGAAGCCCTCGACGCTTCGGCCATGGCGCGGATCCAAGGAAGTGTGACCAGGGCAGAAGTCGAGGCTACACGGAATCTCTATCGAGAAGCTGCGGCCGCAGGCCGAGGTGGGGCCGTTGCTCCTGAGCGTGCGGCGTACATGGAGCAGATCCTCAAGCTTTGGAAATAGGAGTTGGCATGGCCGACATGATTGCGAAATTGCCCCTGCAGAACGAAAGTTCCACGCCCCTCAAGGTGCTCTTGGAGCCACTGTCTGAATACTTCATTGTTCAGCCTGGCGAGCACATAGAGATTCATGCCGTCTTTGACGACATGACAGACAACACGTCTTTCACCATTGCGCCGAACGATGCGTTTCTAACGATATACGCTCCGGGGGAAATCTCTGGCTTCGTTGACTGCTATGCGACCCGAGATGGGGTCCGATTGACACCAGACGGGAACTAGCGACCGATGAATGAGGTGTTCGATCAGTTCTAACCCTCGCCGCAAAGGGGGCAGCGGAGACAGTCAGGGTTGGAGAACTGATCGCCACGCACGGCAAGACGATGAGCAACAAGCAGCTCGATAGGCTCGTCAAAAACATCCGCGCAGAAGGGATCAAAGAGCCGCTCACCGTGACTGAGCATCAGGGCAAGTTGTACATCCTCGATGGTCACCATCGGGCACTCGCGGCACCACGTGCAGGTGTTGCGGAAGTTCCGATCAAGAGGGTTGAACTGCCCTTCGGTGCTTACAAGACGCCTGATGACTTGACCTTTACACCCGGGGGGTACTGATGACCACAAGACAGCCGATTGCCGAAGGCTTGATCTCCTGCAGGAACATCCTGCTGGGTGGGCGCACAAACGAGCACGTTCTGCCATGCCTCCAGAAGGTCCTGGTGGATCTCGATTCGATAGCGGTCTCAAGCACAAGGAAGATCGTTGAGCGTTGTGCTGCGGAGGCGATCGATCAGATCAAGGACGGCGACTTCGTTAGCGCGGGACGGATCTTGAACTTGGTCCACAACCTGCCGTTGGACGAAGCGAGTGAACAGCGTTGGGATATCGACTACTTCCTGTCAATGGAGCTGCCGACCTTCTTGGAGCACTTCGAGGAGATCAAATCCGCCAGGCTGATCGCGCTCTACGTCTGCAAACAACTCGCGTATCAGTACGTTCCGGACTAATGACTTGATGTCATGTCTGCGGTACGCAGCCGATCTTGCCGGCAATGGACTCAATGGCCGCCCACTGCGACGGATGCTCTGTTCGGTGCTCCAGCACCATACGCACGGCGCGCTCACGCACCTCGGGCGAAAACTTCGGGGACTTCTTCATGGCTCCATTCTCCAGAGTTGGAGCCTCCGCGATACCCGGGGCGATTCAAATTGATCGTTGGGCGGTCATGAACCCATCCTAGCCGCGAAATTGCAGCACGATGTTGTGCGCCGATCGCTCGCCAGGTGTCAGGCTAGTCATGCTGGGTCGCCGCAGTACTTATGGAAGTAGCCACACCGGAATGGATCTTGAAGCGCTGGTGCAGGCGCTGGAGGTGCCTAACTCTCCGCGACCGCTAACCGGCGCGGTGATTGGCCGGACCGAGGACTGCTCAGGGTCGCGGGTTGTCGCTCACTTCAGAGTGAACCGGTCATCGGCCGATGACCGCCTGCAGCGCCCGATGTGCAGCGAACGCCGCCCGCGTTGCTTGGTCGGGCGCACCGTAGTCGATGACCTTCAAGGGTGTTTTGGCCAACCAGAGCGAATGCGCCAGCAGCGTTCGATCGGGAAAGTTGAGCAGCCCGACTTGAAGCTGAAATGCCAAGTCGTTCAGTGATCCAAGGATGCGGCGGCTTGCCGTCTTTCCAACGACCCAGTGTTGCATTGCACCGAGCTCGGCAGTTGCATCGGCCGTAGGGACACCGACGGAGGTAAGCATCGGCACCAGGGCTTCGCTGAGTCGCTGGACGAGGGCTCGCCCATCCCGTGCCGGCACCACTATGGGCAGCAGGCTTCGCTCGCTGACTGCGAGCACAACCTGAATTCGGCCAACGCGGATCAGATTGGCGTACCAGTCGCCAAGGACTGTGTCGGTCGGCGCCGTCTCTGAATGAGGCGTGGCGTTGAGCCTATCGAGGAGCTTCTGAGTGCAGCGAAGGACAAACACAATGCTGGGAGAGGCAAGCAAATGCCAAGTATCTAGCCTGGCCAATGCTCCCTATCAGCAGCAATGCGGTCGCACGTCTCCCTGAGCATCGACTGTTCTGTGACGGCCACTGCCGCCGTTCAGGACATCAACATCGAGTGACTCAGTTCAGCCTGAAGCCAACAGCGCTGTAGCGATTGGCACGGCCGCGCCGCGATTGCTGTCGGGCTACCCACTTTGACCGATCGCGTCTTGGCCAAGACCTGACGCTGGCCAGCATTGGCTTTGGCGTGCAGGCATAGCCTTGCCAGGCCGGCAGCCATGCTTGCGGACACTCAGGGTGACAACTAGCGATCCGTCAGCGCCCGCAACAGAGGCCTGACCGCTCCAGCTCCGCAGTTAAGCAAAGCCTGGCCCAGAGTGGAATCAACTTAACCTTGGCCATCCCGGCCAACCTATGGGTTAAGTCACAACAACAGCTGTTCCTTAACCCATAAGTTGGCCAAGGGTGTAACCCATAGGTTGG
The DNA here is from genome assembly GCF_027257975.1 of Pelomonas sp. BJYL3. GTDB lineage: Bacteria > Pseudomonadota > Gammaproteobacteria > Burkholderiales > Burkholderiaceae_C > Roseateles_B > Roseateles_B flavus. The sequence continues at coordinate 441,103 of NZ_JANZKX010000004.1, read as the reverse complement.
CCGATTTCGGCATGGGCGCAACGGGTCAGAATTTTTGCTGAGCTGAGAACGGCTGAGCTGTCGCGAGACGGGCGATCTCCGATGTTTGGCCGAGAGTCGGCAATGCGCCTTAACCGTGGCCGGGAGTTCGTCAACCCCATCAAGGGCTTGCTGCGGCACCTCTTGGATGACCCCCAAAGCTTGGCCGAGAGTTTCCCAAAGTCAGCAGCTCACCTGGCATCAAAACACCCCTCAAATCGCGGCCCGGCGAGCGCGTTGACGCGGCAACTCCCAGCTTCCTATCCTGACCTTCCGGTAACTGCCCGCTGCTGATGGCGGATCCAGCGCTGACCGGCACGAGAGCCATCAGAAAGGGCAGGCATGGATACGGAAGTCTTGGGCGAGGCTGCGCCGACAGTGAGGTCCCCGCGGCCTCCCCGTAGTTCAACGGGAAGAACGGACCGTGGCCGGCTGGAGAAGCTGCTCAAGGAGCTTCGCGGTCGCCACTGGGGCTTCGGGTCGGCAGCAGCCGGTCTCGCGTTCCTTGAACTTGTCGCGACGCACAGCAGCCCACCGGCGCCGCTCAATCACTCTCGTGACGCCTTGATGATGGCGCTGGCGCCGCGGCTGACTGCCAGGCACCGTGCCGATCAATTCCGACGGGCAGCCACCTTGCTCGCGCGAGGGGCCAGCCGCGACTCCTGGGCCCAGGCAGCCGCACTGATCCTGCGCGCGCATGCTGTGAGCCTGGACGCCCGGCCTGAAGCACGCCTGGAGCTCATTCAGTTCTGCGAGCGGGCCATGGGTCTGGAGCCGACTTCCGTCGACACAGCGATCCCACGGGTGGCGCTTCTTCTCAAGCCATCTGGGCTGACAGTGGCGGGGTTCAAAGATCTGGCCGTCGTCCAGATCCACGCCTTGTGCATGGCCGCTCTGCAGGAAGTCTGTGCACGCCGGCCCTATGCCGGGTGGTCGATGCTCGACATTGACGCCGCGCTCTTTGCATTGCGCCATCACTACGCCAACGCCGAGACGACGCTCTGCGGGGAGGCCGCGACGGTCTCGCAGCGGCAGGAGGACTTTCGAACGTTGGGGCTGCCGCTGTGGGAAGCCCTTCGCCAGGCCGCCATCCGCTTGGCGGCGAAGCCGGGTTGTGCCCCCTGCCGGGACGACGCCTGGCATCAGCGAACCCAGGCGGCAGTGTTCCTGGCGATCGGTACCGCCAAGTCCGCGACCAAGGCAGACGCTATGGCGGTACCGGTCCAGACAGAAGGTCCGACACGCATCATCTGCCGCAGGCCCATCGCGCCATGCGCTGAACGAATCGACAGAGAAGAGCTCGAGCGACACCGCGTACTTGAATGCCCGCTGCCGGTGGCCACCATGCCGCGGCGTGCGGCGCTTGAGGCTGCTCATCGTCGATTGCTGCTGGAGTTCCCGTGGGCTGAGGATGTCCTGGACGCCGTGTTCGATGATTTGCTCGGACGAGCGGCCGTCGGATCCGCCTTCTTGGCCATGCCACCGACCTTGCTGGTCGGCCGTCCTGGTTGTGGCAAATCACGCCTGGCGCGCCGCCTTGCCGATGAGCTGGGGCTGCCGCGCCTGGATCTGTGCCTGGGCGGCAGCGCGGACGCCAAGATGCTGTGCGGAACCAGCCGTGGATGGAGCAGTGGCAGGCCTGGTGACTTGGCGACCTTGCTGGCCACGCAGCTGTCGGCCTCGGCGATCGTCATCCTGGATGAGCTCGACAAGGCGCAGGGGCCCTTGCGCAACGACCCGGGCATCCAGGCCTACTTGCTTGGTCTGGTGGAGCCGGAGACAGCGGCGCGGCATCACGACGTCTTCCTGAAGACGGAATGCGATTTCACGGGAGTGCTGTGGCTGGCGACGGCGAATGCCTTGAGCGGCATCGCGCCGGCACTGCTGACCCGATTCAGGGTGCTGATGGTGCGGCAGCCCAGGCCACAAGACCTGGTCGTGGTCGCCCGCAACGTCATCGAAGACATGGCGGAGCGCTGGGGTGTTGATCGGCAGGTGCTCCCCGGCGTGGAGGAGCTGGACCTGCCGCTGGACCGTTTGACCAGTACCAGGCAAGTGCGTCAGGCCACCGAGGGGGCCATCGCCCACTGGGCGCGAGAGCTGCAGCGACATTGATGACTCCCTGACACGATCATGACAACGAACCTGCGCCGGCCAAGGCTGTGGCACTTGCCGCCCATTGGGGTGGGCACGCCTGACGTGGAATCGGCAGACAGCTACCTCGGGCGCCTGGCGCAGGCGCATGGCGTGCCCAGGCAGACATTGCACAAGTTCATCAACGGGCATGGCCCGGCGATCTACCAGAACCTACGTGGGCAGCCACCGAGGCTTGACGTGCCCTCGCAGCAAGCGGCTGCGTACATGCGCCGTGTGGCAGACCTGGTCGGACACCCCGAGGTCGAAACGTTGGGGCTGAGCTGGCTGGCTGACCGGCTGCGGGCTCAGCATGTGTTCCGTTCAGATCGCGCGTGGTGCCCTGCATGCCTGGCTGAGATGCCGGCGGGCCCAGGGCTGCATATGCCGCTGATCTGGGGCCTGGCCAGCGTCACGCACTGTGCGCGCCATGGCGTGCGATTGAGAACCGCCTGCCCGGCTTGCGGTGCCAAGGGATCCATACGGAGGGTTGGGGCTATCGACGGGGCCAGTTGCGCTTCATGCGGCGGCACGTTGGTGGCCGGGGACGGTGAAGCTGCAGAGCCGATGTCAGAGGTAGAGGCGGCGGTGCTTGCGCAGATGGGCTTGCTGGTCTCAGTCGTCGCCAGCCAGGCCGTCGGCAGCGAGTCCCCCAGCTTCGGGGAAATCGTCACCACGCTGCACAGGCGAGGGCATCACGTCAAAGCGTGCGAGATGGCCCGGCGCATGGGGATCTCAAAGGGGACGGTCAGCACCTTGATGAGCGGGCGCACACAGCCTGGCATTGATCTGCTTTTGCGGCTGAGCACAGCGTATGCAGTTCAGCTGCCCGACCTGCTCTTGAGGCGCCCTGGCGACCGGGAATGGCTGAAGCGGGCGGCTCGGCACCATCCCGTCGTCTGGCCTGCGCGAGCCAGGCCCAGGGTCGATTGGGCGGCATCGCAGCGGGTGTTGGAACTGGAGATGGTGTCTGAAGCCGCTCTACCGGTGGCGCAGGTCGCGAAGCGGCTGCAGATCGATCCGAGGCATTTGATGACGCAACGGCCTGAGTGCGCGGCTGTGTTGAGTGAGCGGTATCAGATGCGCATCAAGCAGGAGCGCAAGCGGGAAGGCGAGCGCGTGCTGGCTATGGTCCAGGCGCTGGACGAGTGGCCTTCGCAACGGGCGGTTGCGCGTGACATTGGGGTCGCGCGGACTTCGAGGGGGTTTAGGGGAGCCTGGCAATAGCGGGGAAGGTGCTTGAGCCGGTGCAGCGGGCCCGGAGTCGCTTCAAGCCAAGCAAGGGGGCTGCGCGCAGTGTCCCAAGCTTGGATTGGTGTTCGCGAGCCTGAGTGCCGTCCAGGCTGTGGGTGGCCGCAAAGCGCGGGCGCCCTCTGAGCGTAGGTGCTTGTCGCATCAAGGTAGATGCTTTGCAGGCGTCCTACTTCTTCTTCGGGTCGTGCTTGTGAATGGGCAGCGTCGGATGCTTCGGGGCATTGGGAAGATCCACGTGACGGCGGCGGTCGTCGGTCCCGTCTTCCTTCTTGGGCTTAGGGCCCGGCTTGATGTGATACGTCATCTAACAGCTCTCGCTTCATATGCAGCCACAGCGGCTGCAGAGACGATTTAACGCTCACATGTATCCGCCAGCAACGCCCGGTTTCAAGGACTTGAAGAAGCAGGCCTGGCCCATATTTCAGGGCGTCAGCTGTTCTTGGAATTGACCTTTGTCAAGGTGGGGCGGGTGCGTAATACGGCGCCTAGGTGCGTTGGCAGACATACCAAAGTTGAGCGTCACTTGGTCTTGTCTCGCGGCCGGGCGGCAAGCCTTGCTGCTCTCTTTGCCTCCCGCTCGGCCTTTGCACTTTCGGCTGCTTTCTGCTTCGCGAACTGACGAACGCCCTCGGCGATAGCCGTGGGGACATATGCGTACTTCTTGCCATCCGGCATGAACTCCGTGACCGTGATACCCAGGGCCAGCCTGCCGTAGAGCCGCGCATTGGCCGGCACGAGTCCTTCGGCCAAGCTGAGCGCCGACAGCTCCCGCACGATCTGCTCGATACCGCTGGGCGATAGCGGGTACCACTGGCTTTTGTACTCGTAACGTCGGGTCAGCAGCACCTCGACCAGGCGGGACCGCAGGATGACCTCTCGCGTGCTACCGCGCAGCGTCGATGCCTGGGCCGTGATCAGAAAGTTCCAGCCCAGGTTGCGCCGCAGGTGCAAGGCCGGCAGGTGCGTGGCGTACTGCTCCTTCGAGTTGGGCGCTACGGGGGTCAAGCGCAGCGACTGAATCGCGTCTGCGGCATGCGCAACGCATGCATGAGCGAGGCTTCAGCGACCTGGGCCTGCTCTTCTTCGCCGCCCTGACAGCCGCGGCCCCGGCGGCGCTGGGCCGATGCCGGAGCATGGCCGCGCAAAGAGCGCGCTGGCGCGAACGGCTTTGTCGGGACCAAGTCATCGTGCGCGCCATCGAGAGTAATGCCGCGGCGACTCAAGGTCGCCCGTCCTGTCTGCAGTGCTTGGAAGACCTGGTCGAGGACCGGCGCGACCTGCTGCCTCGCCCTCATCTGCGTCAGCTCTATGCCGATCCCTTCACGGGGCAGGCGGACTGGGTGCAGATCGCTGCGCCGCCACCCGCTACGGGCATCTTGGGCGTGCAGAGCCGTTCGGAGCGGCCGTTGCTGACGAGCAAGGGGCCAGACAGTCGACCGATGAAGAGCGCCAAGGCACTGCAATTCAGGGCCCTGGTCTTGCTGACGGGCGGAGGGAGTCTGTGATCCAGCAGGGAATCTGGACGCTGCGGCAGGTCGCGCATTCGGGCGATGCACGTGTTGCTTCGCAATCGCGCGAGACTTCCCGTCGCTGCGCATAATAACCACCCAAAGGTGGGTGATGATCTTCCTGGTTTGGCCCCGTAGCCTCCGCCTGCTTGATGTTGATTTGAAGACGACGGCGTGCCAGATGAACCTTTGCCGCAGTTGTTCGAATGCCGCCCCTTGCTGCGAAGACGCTGTCAGAGCTGACAGGGTTGAAGTAGGGGGCGACCAAGGAGAATCGCCGCGCCCGGACCTTTTCAAAGCATCACCGATCCGTGTCTGGGCACATCTATCGGTCAATGGCACCCGGTTGAGACATCGGGGGGAATTGATAAAGCGCTTGCGTGTGGCCCCGGGCGATACGACGTGGGTCAATCAACAAAATGGCTGCACTAGAGATGGCGGCTTCAACGGGAGGGAAGACCGTGAACAGGACGGACAGCTGGCATCGCTGGCGGCAGGAGGCCGCGTGCGCCCTCATCGGCGCTTCGCCGCTGGGCATGGTGCAGGGACCCGCATAGGCGGTGCAACAGCATTTCGAGAACGGTGGCCTGGTGCGCGGCGCTCACAGCCCGACAGTGCTGGGCCCCAGCCTGTCCGGCCATTGCGAATGGGAGCTCATTCAGCATTAGCTGATCACGGCTGCCGAAGGCGGGCAAGTGGCGCTGTCCTCAGGTGAGCCGGGATCCATGAGTCGCCGCAGTCGCAGCGGCGAGGAACTGCTGGCCGCCCATCGATGGGAAGGCTGGGCAGCACTGCCTTCAATGCCAGTGGCCCGGGTGTGCGAGAGGCAGTTTCCGCGCACTGCTGTGGACCACGTATCGAGCCATCCCGCGGAACGATGCTCCAGACGGCAGCCAACTCCAGCGGGGCCTTGCGTTGCATGACTGTGCGGGGCATCTCGATCGGGAAGGGTGAGGGCTTTGAGGGTACGGCATTGACGGCGGCCATCGCTTTGATTGGCTGGCCAGCCGACAGATGGTGGGCTGAAGTTGCAAGAGTCAAGCCGCTCCGATGAGCGGACAGGCATTGATCAAGATTCAGGGAATTGAGATGAATAAAGCATTTGGGTGGACACGTTCCTTGCTGCGAAGCGTCAGCGTTATTCCTATGGCCCTGCTACTGGTGAGTGGGGCCGCAAACGTGCTGGCCGAAGAAGGCTATCAGGAGAACGGCAAACTGGTTCGAGGACAGCTGACGCAACTGGGCACCGACCTGTTCGGAGAGCGCGTCAGCGCCTATACCGGCGCATTGAGCTTTTCGCAAACAGACGTGTCACTACCCGGCAACTTTGCGTTGCCGGTTGCGATCGGGCGCCGGTTGACGACGGGGTCGGCTGGATCCTATCAGCACCATTTTGGTGAATGGGAACTTGAGATTCCCCATCTCAAAGGTGTATTTGACGAGCGTTCCGGTTGGCAGACATCTGGCGTAGAGCCGCTGAAAAGATGCTCAATATTTCTCGACGCTGCGACAGGATGGAATCAAACGCATACCATGACCATACCGTCACGCGAGTTTTGGCATGGCTATCAAATCTACGTTCCTGGAATCGGCGAGCAGGATATGCTGTCCCGGGCACCAGAAAACAAAAGCGCCCCGACCGATGGAAATGTCTATGGAGTAGTAACGAAGCAAGGGTGGCAATTTCGATGCACAAACAGCCTGCACGCCGATAGTGCGTTCGATGGCGAGGGATTTATAGCGCTGTCGCCGGATGGTGTGGAGTACACATTCAATTGGATGGTGGCGCGCTCCTACCCGGCCTACCTTGGATCGAAAAAGACGGGCGCCATTCAATCTTTGCGCCAAGGGATGGATCCCGCAGCGAACGTAAATGTTCTATTCATGCCCCGTAGCGAGGTATTGATTCTTCCGACGAAAATAAAGGATCGCCACGGAAATACGGTGACGTATTCGTATGACAAAAACGCCCCATGGAGGCTGTTGTCGATTGATGCCAGTGACCAGCGTAGTCTACGCATAAGCTATCACCCCAATACGAACCTCATCTCTACTGTCTCCGATGGCATGCGGACATGGAGCTATGAATACAGTGGGATATCCGGTGCCGCGCCGCTGCTGTCAAGAGTTGTACTGCCTGACGCCACGGCCTGGACATTTGGAGGCGACAACCTTCAGGTCGGTGTGGTCTCATTGTCGGCCCCGTCGGATTGTTCGAGTCATTTCTACGGGATCGGGGGGGCGTATAAGAAGACGATGACGCACCCCTCTGGCGCTGTAGCCGAGTTCACACTCACCGACACCGAACACGCGCGCACGGACGTGACCCAGTGCAAGCCATTTTTGAATACGTCGATGTTCACATCGATCTATCCATCCGTCTATATTGGCGTAAAATCACTAACACAAAAGAAAATTACGGCCGCAGGCCTTTTGAAGCCATTGATTTGGCAATATGAATACCCCGCAGCCGTAGGGTCAAATGAATTATGTCCCGCCTGTGCAGGAAGCAAGACGGTGATTCAGACGTTCCCGTCTGGAGCAAAAACACGCCTGACCTTTGGCACACGCTGGTCGGTTAACGAAGGTCTGCTGCTGAAATCGGAGGAAGGTTGGGACGGTAGTGCAGCGCTGCGCGTCACTGACTATCGATACCGCAGCCCGGACGCCGGCCCCTATCCAAGCAAGGTGGCCAACGGGCCCTACAACATTCGTGGGGACGGTGCTATGTCGCTGCGGCATTTCCCACTGGACAAAAAAGTAGTAACCCAGCAAGGGAGAACGTTCACTTGGGAAGCCACGGCGTTTGACGAATGGGCTAGGCCGACGACTGTCGTGAAGACAGGGCCGGCTGGGAGCCAGACAGAAACGATCAGCTATGAAGACAAACGTTCCCTTTGGGTATTGGGGCAGCTGAGCAAGTTGCAGATAGGCAGCTGGCTTGCTGTCGGGAACGAGTTCAATGAATTTGGGCAGCTCAAGACGGTCAGCAGGTATGGGGTCCTTCAGAGGCAGCAGGGCTACAACGCTGACGGCACGCTGGCCTGGCACGAGGACGGCGCCGGCCATCGCACCTCTTACGATAGCTACAAGCGCGGCGTGCCCCGAACCGTCCGCTATGCCGATGGCAGCAGCGAGTCAGCGTCGGTCAATGATCTGGGTCTGATCACCCGGCACACCGACCCCACCGGAGCCAGCACGGACTACGGCTACGACGCGGCCGGCCGCCTGTCCAGCATCACACCGCCCAGCGGCTGGACGGCAACGAGCCTGGTCTTCGAGCCGGTCGGCAGCCCGGAGTACGGCCTGGCGGCCGGTCATTGGCGCCAGACTATCAGCCAGGGCGATGCCCGCACGGTCACCTACTACGACGGTTTCTGGCGCCCGGTGATGGTCAGGACCTTCGACGCAAGCCAGGAGGCGAGCACGCGCAAGGTGTTGGTCAAGAGCTATGACGCGGCAGGGCAGCTGGCGTTTGAGAGCTATGCGCAGCGCGACGCCACCAGCGTCAGCATCACCAGCCCGGGCAAGCGCATGAGTTACGACGCGCTGGGCCGACTCAAGCGCACGGAGGCGGACAGCGAGCTGGGCGTGCTGGTCTCCAGCTGGGACTACCAGGATGGCTTCAAGACGGTGCTGAGCAATCCACGGGGCAAGAGTACGACGCAAACCTTCTGGGCGCTGGACAAGCCGGAAGAGGCGCAGCTGGCTGGCTTGGATGCGCCGGAGGGGGTGAGCGTGCGCATCGAACGGGATGCCCTTGGCAAGCCCACGGCCATCAGCCGGGGCGGGGTGACGCGCCGCTATGTGTACGACGCCGGCCAGCGCCTGTGCAAGACCGTGGAGCCCGAGATCAATGCGACGGTCCAGGACTACGACGCCGCGGGCAACGTCTTGTGGCGCGCACCCGGTCAGCCCCTGACGGGCACGGGCAGCTGCGACACGGCGGCCGTCGCCAGCACAGCCAAGATCAGCTACGGCTACGACCCCATGAACCGGCTCAAGAGCACGAGCTACGGGGACACCAGCCCGGGCATCACGCGCGAATACTGGCCTGACGGCAAGCTCAAGACCGTGAGCAGCAACGGCAGCACCTGGAGCTATGTCTACAACAGCCTGCGCCTGATCAGCACTGAGACACTCAGCTACGGCGGCCAGAGCTGGATCTTCAGCTGGGGCTACAGCCCCAACGGCCACCTGGCCAGCCTGAGCTACCCCACCGGCGGCCCAGGTGTCAGCTATGTGCCTAATGCCCTGGGCGAGCCCAGCCAGGTGGGCAGCTTCGCCACGGGCCTGAGCTTCCATCCCAACGGGGCGGTCAACAGCTTCCGCTTCGGCAACGGCATCCAGCACACGCAGGGGCTGAACCTGCGCGGTCTGCCGGAAAGCAAGCAAGATGCGGGCGTGCTCAATGACGTCTATGTCTACGACGCCAACGGCAACGTCAACAGCATCAGTGACCGGCAGGAGAACGTCTTCAGCCGCAGCATGGTCTATGACGACCTGGACCGCCTCAAGACCGTCAGCGCCCCTGGCGTCTGGGGCACTGCGGCCTACACCTACGACGCGGCGGACAACCTCAAGACCGCCAATGTGGGCAGCCGCAACGTCACGCTGAACTACCTGGACGGCACGAACCGGCTGAACCGGGTGGACGTCAACGGCACGCAGCAGCTCTACGACTACGACCCGTACGGGAACATCAAGCGCAAGGGCGCCCAGCAGTACTTCTTCGACCAGGGCAACCGCCTGCAGTCCGCGGTGCCTGGCGGGAGCTATGTGTACGACGGCCTGGGCCGGCGCATCCAGGTCAGCGGCGGGGGCGACGGCAGCACGCGCCTCTCGCTCTACAGCCAGGCCGGCCAGCTGCTGTGGAGCACCAGCAGCGGCGGCTCACGCCCGGCCAGCACCACGGCCTACATCTACCTGGCCGGCAAGGCGATTGCCGAGGTCAACAGCGCCAGTGGCACGCAATACGTGCACACCGACGTCCTGGGCAGCCCGGTGGCCCATACCGGGCCCACGGGCACGTTGCTGAACCGCACGCGCTACGAGCCCTACGGCTATGTGGCGGCCGGCACCAAGCCCGGGCCGGCGACCAGCCTGATGGGCTACACGGGGCATGTGCAGGATGCGGAGACTGAGCTCGTGTACATGCAGCAGCGGTATTACGATCCCATCGTCGGCAGATTCCTCAGCGTCGATCCCATCGTTACCGACGCCAATACGGGCAAGGGCTTCGGGCTCTATACCTACGTCGACAACAACCCGTACGCCAAGATTGATCCGGACGGGCGTGAGCCCGCTGAATGTTCCGAAGCTTGTGTCAGGATGCGGGGGACTTCTGATGCCCGCGCATTGGGGACATCGACAACTGGAGCCTCTAGGTCGGTGTTCCGTGCTGCGGCCAGTGAAGGCCGAGCTTTGGCCGCCGATTTCCCGAGTTTCCCTGATACTGCGAAGTTGTTCCTGCCTGCCCTGATGCTGCCCTCAATGGCTTGGGAGGGAACAATGGGCACCTTTGACTCCTTGGCCAACGTTTTAGAGGGACATGCGAGTAAAGGCGATGGGTTCGTGCTTGCTATGGCTTTCTTGCCTGCCGCAAAGGGGGCAGCGGAGACAGTCAGGGTTGGAGAACTGATCGCCACGCACGGCAAGACGATGAGCAACAAGCAGCTCGATAGGCTCGTCAAAAACATCCGCGCAGAAGGGATCAAAGAGCCGCTCACCGTGACTGAGCATCAGGGCAAGTTGTACATCCTCGATGGTCACCATCGGGCACTCGCGGCACCACGTGCAGGTGTTGCGGAGGTTCCGATCAAGAGGGTTGAACTGCCCTTCGGTGCTTACAAGACGCCTGATGACTTGACCTTTACACCCGGGGGGTACTGATGACCACAAGACAGCCGATTGCCGAAGGCTTGATCTCCTGCAGGAACATCCTGCTGGGTGGGCGCACAAACGAGCACGTTCTGCCATGCCTCCAGAAGGTCCTGGTGGATCTCGATTCGATAGCGGTCTCAAGCACAAGGAAGATCGTTGAGCGTTGTGCTGCGGAGGCGATCGATCAGATCAAGGACGGCGACTTCGTTAGCGCGGGACGGATCTTGAACTTGGTCCACAACCTGCCGTTGGACGAAGCGAGTGAACAGCGTTGGGATATCGACTACTTCCTGTCAATGGAGCTGCCGACCTTCTTGGAGCACTTCGAGGAGATCAAATCCGCCAGGCTGATCGCGCTCTACGTCTGCAAACAACTCGCGTATCAGTACGTTCCGGACTAGTGACTTGATGCCATGTGAAGACGCTCGCCATACGCGGGCGCCTTCACATTGAGCGCTGAAGACACACATCAGGTTCATATGGGCTAGTTCCGGAGCGGGACCGTTTTCCAAGCGAGCCAGTCGGAAAGAAGGCCAGCCTCACAGAAGCCATCGACTAGCAAGCGGCCGCGTACCGAACCGAGGTGCTCCCAGAACTCCTCGCGATACTCAGAGGGAACATCTGCAAGAGCAACGTATTCGGTACCCATGGAAGTGCGTTGCACCCGCAGTTCCACGTGGTGGTCTTCGAATGCCTGGACCACTTCCTCTGGCAGCGGATCATCAAAGTTCTCCGGCACCTGGCGACCTGGCAGAAGTCCGAACTCGCGACGGGAAGCCTGAAACTCTGACTCCAGCAGGACCGGCTTCACAAGGGCCTCTCGCATACGATCCAGGATCGCCAGGCCTGCCCCGTCAGGCTCTTCAATTGACCAGAGCACTACGGCCGGGGTTTCAGAGTAGGCCACCGGCATGCCGTCTTGGTAGTGAACCTCGTGGATGGCAATGTGAGAGTCCTCCCCGTGCTCGAAGCGGATCGCACGGTAGTTCCAGTGGCGGTGGCTTGGCTTTGACATCAGGGCACCTCAATTCAGGTCACCAACGAGCGATCTTGCACGCTGTTCAGGTAATGTGAAAGCAGGCCCCAGCTCGAATCGCTGTTGGGCGCTGCGAACGGAGTGAACCATGCGCATCAAAGACGTCCGGCCACAGAGCTTCGTGAAGCAGATCAGGTGTGACCGTTGCGAACGCCTGTCGGAGCTCGGCGAGACAGAGTTCGAAGAGTTCGTCAGCGTTGATCACAAGGCGGGCTACGCGTCAGTCTTCGGCGATGGCAATCAAGTGCAGATCGATCTCTGCCAGCACTGCGTCAAGGAACTGCTTGGGCAGTGGTTGCGCGTCGTCGCCGACGAGAAGGCAGCTGCTCTCCCTAATGATTGATTTACGTTCCTGTCGAGCAACGTGAGGGCCGGCGACGTCTTCTTGTCCGGTGGGCTGATCGACCGCCTCGACCTGGAATGCCACGATGGCGGAATGCCCGCATCTGCGGAAGTCTCGCCACGGAAGCCGGACGACATGCCGGTTTAGGAGCTCATGGCACTCAATGTGCCGTCGGCGCTTGCACTCCGCAGCAGCTGGGCCTCGCTCCGAGCTTTCTCCGGCCACAGCGTGCGGCTCTTCAGCCACTGCCGTGCAGCACCGATGCGCCAGCACTTCCTCGATCCGCTCGCTGAATTACGTGGGAAGCCGTCGTGAACGAGCAGCTTGCTGCGCGCCTTTGCGAGGGGGTTCAAAGAGGCGTGAATTCCGAGCTTGAAGGCATACATGAGCCAAGCCTTTTGCTCTACCCCTCGGAAAGCAGCTGCAGCCGCTGCTGCCACGCCTGGGCTTGCGTAAGGCTTGTCATCTCGATGGCGATCAGCGGCGTGCTGAAGTCATTCGTTCTAAGCTGAAGCACCACTTCCCTCGTCGACCCATCACTCATGGCGACGTAGCTGATGTCCGTCGCGCTGACGAACGAAGCCGGCTCGATGCGAAACCACTTCTCCGCGACGAATGCGAGGGTCTTCGCGGCTGGGTCGACATAGAGCTGAGGCAGCAAGCCTTGGCAACCGCAGCCTATGGTGAAGTGGCCTCGTCCGACGGCATTCGCGAGCGCGAGCTGCTTTGCATAGCCTGCGCGCCCGCCGGCGTTGGCGTACACGAAGATTCCATGTGTCAGGCCGAGGTGCACGACCATCCAAACGGCCCCCCAAGTCCATTCTGGCAGTGGCCCTGATTGCACAGACCGGCTGCTGGTGAAGGCTGCGAGCAGGACGCACGCGGAGAGCGTCCAAAGGGCAGCCAGAGGCAGCCCAAGCAACAGCCGGCCGATACGCCGCTCCCTTAGGAGGCGCATTGCAAGCATCCAACCAATGAGAGCGCCGAAGAGCAGATTGAGGATCGGAATGCAGAGCAGCGCGTAGCACAAGAGGACGATGGGCAACGATGCGGTCAAAGTGAACTCCCTGGCGGGGTCGATCTGGCAAAGACAGGGAGGTTCCCCACCACTTCTGACGCCGACCCTTGCTGTTTAGATTGAGACTTAAACGCGGGTGACTCTAAAGCGGACGACATAAACACTGCTAGGCGTGTCGTCAGCAAAAGCCAACAGCGAAAAGAAGTTCATGAGCGCCCGGGAGATCCTGGCCGTGAACATGATTCGCCTGAGAGCGGCACGAGGCTATAGCCAGGAGGCCCTGGCCCTTGAATGCGGGCTACACCGGACCTTCATCGGGCATGTCGAGCGGCAAGCTCGGAACATTTCTATCGACAACGTGGAGCGCATTGCGCTGACGCTTGGGGTGTCTGTTGGCGAGCTATTGACGTCGCCGAAGCGCGCTTAGTTCACGCCGCTGCTTGTTGCTGTTGCGCTGCAGGGGCGTGCTGGCTAGGTGCCAGCGGGCGCTGCTGCTTGGCCACCGCAAGAATCCATCTTTCGCACTAGGGTGTGCCCTCAAGCTGGCTGACCTGCTTGGCAATGCAGCGGTTGTATTCAGCAGGGCCCAGCATGAGCATCGCCTGCGTGCATGCTGACTCGATTGCCGTACGCATTTCCCGAGGGAACCTGCGTAGGTCAATCGCAGCTGGAGCCTCGCTAAGCAACTGCATCTGCTTTGCAAGGCACTTTCTGAGTGCTGCAGGTCCTAGGCTGAGTCTCGCTTGCGAACAGGTCGAATATATGGAAACGCGCTCCGCTTGATTCAATCTGGACAGGTTTATCGGTCCCGGGGCACTACTCATTTGCGCCAGTTGACTAGCGCGGCACTGGTTGTAGGCCGCAGGGCCGAGAGTAAGCTTGGCGCTACTGCAGGCAAGGTCAAGCGATGACCGTTCCTCATGATTCAGTCCGGACAGGTCAGGCGCGCGGGGAGCGTCGCGAAGCATCTGTAGCTGGCGCTCAATGCAGAGGTGGTACGCAGCGGGACCTTGGTTGAATTGAGCCGTGGTGCAGGCAGAACTCAGCGATTGGCGCTCGCTCATGTCCATTCCAGACAAGTCATGCTTCCGTGAGACCTGAGCGAGCTCCAATAGTTGTCGATCTGCGCACTGTTGATAGGCCAGGGCTCCGTGGTTGAACTTGGCTGACGAGCAAATGGACTCCAAAGATACGCGCTCGTCGACGGTGAGGTCGGCACGAGTCAGTCCAGTCGATGGAGACGATGAATCCGCCTCAATCCGACGCTTCGAGCGCTCTCCTTTGACGTTCGGCGACGTTGAGTCTTCAAAGTAATTTGGCATCGACGTACCGGCTGTGGGAGCTGGCTCGCCAGCCGAGGTGGGAGCCTGATCGCGGCCGCTCTCAATGGAACCGGATGGCGAACTTGCGAGTACGGGATCGGCGAATCCACGGGGCGCAGCGTGGGCCTCGTCGATTGCGGTGTGAGCAGGCGCCAACGTGGTAGAACGCTTCTGGGTGGCCTTGGGTGGTCGAGGCGCCGGTGACGGGTTGGCAGGGTGTATGGCGGGTGGGGGAGCCGCCGTCCGCTTCGCTTCGGGCTTCAACTTGACCCAAACGAATATGCCGAAGAAAAGCAGCGCAAACACCCATCGAAGCTTGATTGGGCTCTGTGGAATCGGTGCCGGCACTGGTGCTGGCGTCGCGGCTGCAAGCGAAGGGCTGGCTTGTCGGAAGACCGGCGGGGCAAGCTGTGGTCGAGGAGACGGCGCCGACTGACGCGGCTTTTGAGGCGTCAGTGGAGGCGGTGCCCTGGTCCCATCGATTTCCGAGCAAACACGTCGAATGACTGTCCGGGCGTGACTAAGGTCAACTTCAAAGAATTCCTGTCCCCATTTACCCCGACGATGGCCAGACAGTTCCTTGAAGACTACTCGCTCAGCGAGACCGCAGTCGACGGTATGGACCTCGAAGACGCACCTAAACGCCGCAGGCGTGCCGGTGTTCGCATCCATATTGAGCTCGGTTGCGCGAATCGCTCCCGAGCGACTGCTACAGCCGATCTTCAGCCAGCCTGACCGAAGGCCATCGTTCTCGAGGATGTAGATGACCCCCGCCTTGCCAACGTTTTGGTCGTAGCCGCCGGATGACCTCCCCCGGTGTGCAAACCTCCGCATGAGCGGACCTTTCTAATTGACTTTCCCTTACCTGTAGAGGAGCTTATACATTCGAAATGCTCATCGCCCACTGGGGTCACGCTTCACGCTTGGATGACAATGACCAACGATGCATTCAGGTGGCAGTCGTTGACGGATGCAAAAGCCGGCTCCACGGTATCGATTCCGAATGAACGACTCGCCGTCCAAAAGCTCTTGAAATAGAGTCTCAAGTGCTTCTCCAGCGAATTCGAGAAGCGTGCCGGGGCTAAGCATCGAGAGAGGAACATCGCAGACAAAGAGAGTTGGTGCCCCGTGCTGCTTGAGTACTCTCTGATACTTCCTCGCATATCCCAAGTGGCCGGCAAGTCCTGACAGATACTCGCTTCCATACAGCATGTAATGGCCGGCGAGGTCGATCAGAAGATCCTCATTTGCCTCGAAGTAAACACGCCCCTCCCGCTGATGGTCGCCAAAGGAAGCTATGGCGGTCCGCAAATTTTCCTCGGATAGCTCAGGAAACGCACCACTCAGAAAAATCTCGCGAGCGCGTTTTTGTTGCTGATTTAGATCCAGTGGTATCAGGCCGTTCTCATAAAAGGAATTAATATCGATTGTTCTAGTTCCATGCACCGCTCTGATAGCGACGTACTTCTGGCAAAGCCGCTCAGCAACCAATGCCTTGGAATCAAGCACATGCCCGTGCACCTCACGCACGAGGTTATCCAGCCACCCTAAGTCGTCACCTACTACATACTTCGGAGGCGCGCGCAAAAATGCGTCGCGTATGTGGCTGTCAGCGAAGTCCTCGACTAACGCCCAGACAGTACCGCGCCATGTCTTGTGGTCGCGGAAATTCCAAACTTCTGGACGCGTAGGATCTCGCTCCCTCCGATCCGCGGGCAATAGCTTTGACATGTTCCTCCCATGGGAATTTATTCGTCATATCGAATCGAAACGAGTCACATAGTGTCTTGACGTGGCACTGAGAAGGAAAGACGACTCGCCCATTGGGCCCCGATATTGAAGTCTAGTCCTGGTCCCTTGGAGATACCAAGATCGTCACAGGCTTTCAGCATTGCCTGGATTTTTGGCATTTGGGCACGCTGTTCGTCGGTCAATAATTCCCCCCAGAATGCCCCTTGATGGACACTCATAAGTGTCAATACAGACTGCAGCGCACTGTACTGGTGAGGCGCTCCGGTGGCCAAAGCAAGTCTTATCAGTAGTGCTCGATTGGATTCTTCATCACGGCCAAGTTGGCCACGTGCCTTCAGGAAGCGCGCAAGGTTCATGAAGCGAATGACCTTTCTTGGACTATCAAGTATCCCAGCAAGTTGTTGGAGCAGCTCCTGCTCTTCTGTGCTAAAGACTGCAGGCACAAACTTAAGCGGCCTAACGGTAGTTTCGGGATTGGTTGATGGCCTTTCAGCCTTCACCTCACCTAGTCTTGCATGATCGATATGAGATCGGTCAGAAGGCGCGTGTAAACGCGCAACTATCAATGCCCTGCTGGATTCTGGCGTTATCGACGGAACCCAATATGGGATCTGAAATATCTTTTCCAGATAGTCCGATGCCGATGTCAGCGGAGATGTGGCTCGACTTGCCGTCAGCATCCCGCTGTACTGCTGCTCCAACGAGCTCTCGACCCATCGCACATCCACGGCAACGAAGACGACAAAGAGTCGGAAGGCCAACAGCATATGGACCGCCTGCAAGACCTCAACAACTTTGGCGGGTGGGCACCGATCCACATCGTCGATGTACAAGACGATGCGCTCAAAGGGCATCTTGGTGGCCTTGCGCCCGTGCACAAGGGCCTCCAATGACTTCCTCTCTTCGTCATTGAGCAGCCCTCCATCGTTGGCATCAATAAGAATCCTGTCGACCTGGTGGCGGAACGTCTCGCGTTCTTGCCTGTCTTCCTGCGTGGAGTCGACTGCCAGACCGCTTACTAGGTCAGAGAGTTGTTCAAAGTCCCGTCGAATTGTCGATACGATCCCCAAGTGCTTTGCATAGTCGCCGTCAGCCGCGCGAGCGCGCACAAAGGCGATGAGTCGGTTGGCCGCAGATTGACCGTTCAGCTCCTCGTGCATATCGGCCAGGCGAGATGAGCTTGCCTTCAGCATGTCACTTGCGGACTCAACATCTGCGTAGGCCTTGGCGACGTTGGCCTCGTTTGTCACTATCGCCGCCTCATACCTTTGCAAGTTCTTTGCGATGTGGGCATCAATGCTTTTCTTGGCTGACTTGAGTTTGTTAATGGCAATCAGGACGGGGCCGGCTGTCTGCCTTACCCAAAAGGCGAAAACACCAGAGAGCGCAGCACCCGAAGCCAGCATCTCAAGCAACCATTGGGGCGGGGCGGCAAAGTACTTCCCAAGCAGTCGCACGAGGCCAACCGCAATGAACGGAACGAAGATGGTGGCCGCCACATAGACAGCTGCAGTGCGAGGGGTGCCAATGTTCCGCACAATGGCAGGGATCAAATCCCTTGCTTGAATACCATTCCGCAACAGAGATGCGCCTTCGGCCGTAAGCGCCTTGGTCGACGCAATAGCCTTTCCAATTCCAAGCTCTTCGGCGGCCTCGTCCAGCTGAACTCGAGCCCCGGCAAGGTCAGCGCTATCGGCATCGCTGAACGCACTTGCCACCAGATCTGCGTATAGATTCAAGGTCCGTACAGGTTTGGATTTAGCAAGAGCTAGAGCCTCCGTGGCCTTCAGCAGCCCCTTTTTCGTACGCTCGTGCTCCTTCCGCGCTTGCACAAGCGACTCAGCTGCTTCAAGGGTCAGGTGTCGCGCAGTATTCAGCCTGCCGAAGATCTCGGAACGCTCCTCAGGACCAGTTGCGTCAGACATCTCTTGGAAGATGTGCCCAACCAAACTGGCCCAGAGATTTGTCTCGGCGTAATGCCAAGCGTTGAAGCGGATCTGGATCACTTTGTCATGAAACTCACGCCGGCTACCGGAGTCTGGCGCTTCTGAACGCGCCTGTTTGGCGATCTCAGTGACCTGGCTATGCACAAGGTCCATGAAAAAGGACTTTCCGGAACCCCAGTGGCCAAAGATTCCCACTGCGAGGGGAGGCGCTGAACTCTTCGATATGGCAATCTGTGCAAACGCAGTTGCGTCAGCGGTCATGTCCAGGCTATCCACGCGATTGACGGAAGAAGGCTCATCGTTGCTATAGCCGGGAACGATGCTCGCCCCTGTCGCTTCCAATGCCTCTATTGGCGTCTTAGCACCGGCAGTCGTCTGGTTATCGCGAGATCGATCGTCCTCCGCTCCTAGCCCGGAGTCGAGGCGATGATCGTCGAGGACTTCAAATATCCCTCGACTTGGCGGCCTCAACACCGATGTTGGATCCTCATCAGGTTTCGGCCCAGCAGTGCCGTAGGCAGACATCGTGTCCTGCCCCACTTCTTTGGCATTAAGAACCCCTGTGATCGGCTGGAACGTTGCCTGCATGGCAACCGGAGCTATGCTGGAAGCAGATCCAGCATTCAACCCATGGACGGCGTGTTGAATCTCTAGATCGCTTGTCACCGGTGCTGTCTGGGGTTTAGTAGAAGCGACATCCTGATCCAAGTCGGACCCGCCCTGCACTGTCGGCACACCGACGGCCGACTGACTTTCAATAGCCGCTGGAAATATCTTGTGGGGCGAACTCTCGATAAATGACTCGACCCCCTTCGTCGTGTCTTTGGCAGGAGTCACAGGCTCCTGACCTTCGCTTTCAACCATGGCATTGCCCAATCCGGGTGAAGTGGCCTAGACAGTAGCGAGTCTATTGCTCACCCGTCGCCCGAGCCGAGCTGCTTGAGACACCTGTCCTGACGCAGCGTTCCACTGAGATTGATCTGATGCTCAATGCGCTGTGCTAACAGTGCTTATGGTTGCAAACTTCGTCGCTGGCTCGGCGTGTCGAAGCGCCCCAGATTCCCTAGACATCATTGAGCCATTGGTGGACTGCCCATGTCGTGCCGGCACGGACGGCGGCTTAAGCCTCCAAGCAAATCTCTGAGAGCACACGCCACGCCCACGACAGCTCCTTGTCCCTGAGCGCCCCTCTCAAATTGCTGTCGCATCGTCCGATTGCGATGATCGCCCCTATGGCGACCTGGTGCCCTGCCTCGGTAAGGGCATAGCCCACCAGACGCTTGTCTGAAGCGTCAGGGAACTGCTCCACCAAGCCTGCCTTGATCAGCGGCGCCAAGCACGCCTGTACGGTCGTGCGCAGCCCGCCACCGCCAAGCGGAAGGGCGAGCTCCGTGGCCCTCATGGGGTGGGGCTCCGGGCCTCCCCTGCTCCTTGAGTGCTCGAGCATTTGCGCGAGCGTCAGAGCTTGAATCGGCGTGAGTGCCTTCCGCTTCACCTCGGACCCATCTCTGAACGAGTACCGCACGTGCGCGAGCCCTGCGCTGAGTTCGCGCTCGATGAGGTTCGCCAGCCGCAAGTGCGCGAGGAGCAGGTTCATGGTGACGTGTTTCGACCAGTGCCGATGTGTGGCCCCGCAGCAACGCGATGGGAGGGACCTTTAAGTTCGCCGGAAAGAGGCCTGAGAGGCAATATTTGACGTTTAGTTTCTGCCATTTTTGGCAGACCGGAAGCTCAGCTTAACCGACAGAAGGGGTTTAGTTTCGTACGTTGAAACTGCACGCAATGAAACTCTGCACCGTGCAACTACGGGGTGC
Source organism: Pelomonas sp. BJYL3 (assembly GCF_027257975.1). Classification (GTDB taxonomy): domain Bacteria; phylum Pseudomonadota; class Gammaproteobacteria; order Burkholderiales; family Burkholderiaceae_C; genus Roseateles_B; species Roseateles_B flavus. The sequence continues at coordinate 421,076 of NZ_JANZKX010000004.1, read as the reverse complement.
GCATTGCCTCAGCTAGATTGCGCTGTCGAATTCTTCTTGCTCGTCTGCGCGCCGGTCAGCAGACTGCTGGAATGGACGAAAAGACGCAGCCAGAAGCGAGCCCAGCAGTGGTGGAAATTGAATCCGCCCGCGACGTGGTGTGCCGTCAGCTCGTCAAGGTCTACGGCCCACTGTTGAACCGCGACCAGCTCGTGCAGTTCCTTGGCTTCCGCACAGCGGAAGCGCTGGAGCGCAGCGTGGAGCGCGGCCAGTTGGGGCTGAAGGTCATCCGCCTGCCGCACCGGCAGGGTCTCTTCGCTCGCACCAGTGACTTGGTCGACTACCTGGATTCCCTGGATCAGCACGTGATCCAGAGAAAGGAGCGCAAGGTGTAGTAGCAGCGCCGCTGACAGACCCCAGAAAGGCAGAGAGCCCAAACACGATCGTTACTCGTGCAAGGGCCCCTGAGTCTGCCGCCGATTGCTGAACCGGTAACCCAGACTCTAGCCCCCCACCTCGCTTCACGCAAGCGGGGCCTGTATCCATGGGCCCCGCGGGGATGCCTTTCCTACCGCTGTCCTTTCCAGTTGCCATCAGTTGGCCTTACGCCGTTGCCCTTGGGCAACGCACGGCGGCCAAGCTGAGGGCGCGGTGCTGCCGCCCGCTTTGCGCAATCACGCCCGACAACGGGCATAGCAACGCGGAAGAAAGGCAATCATGAATATCGTTCACTCCAGCGCCGAGGGCAGCGAGGGTCAGAGCTTCAGGCCAGGCCTGGTGGCAGAGATCTGGGCTCACCTGGACCATCTCAACGTCTCGCCCGAGTGTCGGGCCTACATCAAGGCGGCCCTCGAGGCTCCATCACGGCAGGTACGGAGCACGCCGCGGAGCATGTGCGGCCGGTACCCAAGCAAGAAGGTAGGGGTCACCATCGGCTTCGAAAGCGCAACGCTTGAGTTGCCCATCATCCTCGCGTTGGAGCGGGACCCTGATGTTTTGCTGTATGTCGATCAGCCCCCGCCAATCAAACTGACCTACCGAATCGGCGGTCGGATGCGGAGCTATTTGCAAACTCCGGACTTCCTCTCGATCAACAAGAGCGGGATCGAGTTGATCGAAGGGAAGCGACTCGCGGCCGTCGAGAAGCGGGCAATCGATGACCCCGAACTATTCGTGCTCCAGGAGGGGCGCTGGACCTGCCCGCCAGCGGTGCGGGCGGCTCAAGAGTTGGACATGTCACACGTGGTTTGGACGGAGGCCAACTTTGACGCCCTTGTGCTGAGCAACCAACTGTTCCTGGGCGAGTACCTGCGCGCAGATCTGAACCTGCCTGGGTACGACGTCGCATTGGTGGCGATCACCAACATTCTCGGCTGCTTGGCGCGCGCCACCATCCGATCAGTCCTCGACAAATGTGGAGCGACGGTCACGCTGGACCACATCTACCGGGCCATCGGCTGCGGGGACGTGGCGATCGATTGGCAGGCTTGCCGAATTGTTGACGCCGAAGCCTGCTGGCTCTACAGGGACATGGCAACGCTGCACGCCTACCTGGCTTGTGCGCTGTCGAAGGACCGGCGGCAAGGGCCGCCGGTGAACCTGGTCCGACTCGCCGCGCAAGAGCAGCTGCGGTGGGACGGTCAGACGTGGAAGATCCTCACCGTCGGCGCTAGCCAGGCGGTGATTGAGTGTGAGGGGCGTACCCAGACGATGCCCTTGGCTACGCTGCAGGGGCTGGCCCATGCTGGCCAGCTCGAGGCTCTCGGTACGGCAGAGGCGGACAAAGGTGTCGAGAGCCCTATCGACGCCATCCTGCGCAGAGCACGCCGAACGGAGCTGGAAGAGGCTAACCGCCGGATGGAACAGATTCGGCCTTACCTGCAGGCCCGCCGCGTCAATCCGAAACACCGCACCCTGCGTCGGTATCTGTCGGACTACAGGACTGCACAGCGGAAGCACGGGAACGGCTTCATCGGCCTGCTGCCTAAGACTTCGCAAGCAGGGAATCGTCAGAAGCGCTTGTTGAAGGCGGTGCTCCAGCTGGCCCTTGACGTCGCGAACGAGCACCTACTGAACCCGGACAACGTCCGGGTCAAGATTGGGTGGGGCTTTCTGCGCGACCGGTGTGAAGAGCGAGGCCTGCCCACGCCAAGCTACCCCTGGTTCAACAAGTTTGTGAAGAGGATGCCGGCCTACCAGGTCGCCAGGGCGCGCGGCGGTGACAAACTTGCCTATGCCTTGGAGCCGCGCGTTGAGTCGACAGATCTGGCCCTGGCTATGGCGCCGGACAGGGCATGGCAGCGCGCGCACATAGACCACACGCTCATCGATCTGGAGACCATCTTCTCCAACAGCCCAGAGAAGGCAGGGAGGGTCTGGGCGACGCTGGCTATAGATCACTTCAGCCGAAGGACCCTTGCAGTGACGCTAAGCTACGAGGCGCCGAGCTATCGCTCGGTCATGGCGGTGATTCGGGACTGTGTGCGACGGTGGGGGCGCCTGCCTGAGAGCCTGGTGCTCGATGGGGGCAAGGAATTCCAGTGTGTTTGGACCCAGACCCTGTGCGCCCGGTACCACGTCACCCTCATTTACAGGCCAGCTGCCAAGCCCCGCTATGGGTCACAGATGGAGCGCATCTTCGGCACGCTGAACACGAACCTTATTCACGTACTGAAGGGCAACACGCAGCTGCGCAAGAACGTGCGCCAGATGACCAATGCAGTCGATCCCGACAATTTCGCAGTCTGGACGTTCCCTGAGTTGTGCGACTTGCTCGAAAAGTACCTCTTTCAGGTCTACGACAACCTTCAGCATCGCGAGCTGTTGATGAGCCCGCGTGCGTGCTTCGAGACGTCCGTGGCCCAGTCTGGTCACCGTCCGATGCACGTCATCCCCTACGACCGGCACTTCATCCTCGCCACCTGCCCGTCGCCGAGGAAGGGCACAGCTCGGGTGCAGGCAGACGGCGTCAAGGTGCACTACCTGTACTACAACGCTGCGCAGCTGCAGGCTCACTTTGGCAAAGATGTCGAGGTCCGCTATGACCCCGGCAACATGGGTGTGGCCTTCGCCTACATCGACCGTGAATGGGTTCGACTGACCTGCACCCGTCACGCCAAAACCGTATGGGGTCTCACCGAAAAGGAGCTGCTGGAGGCGAGCACGGAGTGGCGCCGCCGCCGTTCTGCTGTCGAGAAGACCCGCCTGACCGATGCTGCGCTCATCAAGTTCCTCAAGGAGGTCAACGCTGAGCAACTCATGCTGCTTCGACGCCGCCAGGCCGCAGAGGAGCGCAAGCGTTTGATGGAGGCCAATGTCTACCCGGCCGACTGGGAGGACTGGGACGAACCTGCAGGCACGGTCCTTCTGGGCAGCTCCGACGTGACCGCCGCTGACGCCTATGCGCCCACCGTCGAGGCCGCCAAGCCGTCCATGAAGATCCAAACGCTGGAGGCCTACTGATGAGCCACCGCCTCAACTTGACTGGGGCGGCTACGGCCGCCGATTCCGCAAGCAGCTTCGCCTCGCTCGTGATCAAGCATGACCAGCAGCACGAAGCCCTGGAGCAGCTGAAGTTCCTCCTCAACCATGGTGTGGGCTACGAGCTTATCTGCCTGGTCGGACCCACCGGTGTGGGCAAGTCGACGCTGGCTGCTCGGCTGATGAAGGACCTCCTGCAGGCTGAGCAGTCACGGATGATGAGCGACCGCGAGTTCGTTCCTTTCATATCGACCACGGCCGTAGCCAGCGGCTTTCGTGCTTTCGACTGGAAGGTGCTCTACCACGACGCCCTGCTCGCGCTCGGCGATCCCTTCGTGGACGACCGGCGGCCCACGCCCGAGGCGCGGGAGCAGCAGCACAAGCGTGTCGGCGAGTCGCTCACCGCGGCCACGCTGCGCCTGCGGCTGAGCCGGGAAATGAAGCGGCGTCGGTTGAAGTACTGGTTCATCGATGAGGCGCAGCACATCCTCATGGGCGCGCGCGCTGGCGGCATTGGGGACCAGTACGACGTGCTCAAGTCCGTGGCCCAGAGCTGTGGGGTCAAGCTCGTGCTTGTTGGCACCTACCAGCTGCTTGTGCACCTGCAGGTCTCCGCTCAACTGGCCCGCCGCACGGAGGTGGTTCACTTCGGGCGCTACAGGCATGGTGAAGTCGACGACAGGAATGCGTTTGCCAGCTGTGTGCAGACCTTTCTCTCGCGCAGCGGCGCCGAGGTCTTTCCGAATGTCGAGGCCGAGTTCGACTTCTTCTATGCCGGCTCGGTGGGATGCATCGGCATCTTGAAGGATTGGTGTGCACGCGCCATGTCGCGTGCACGCATGGAGGTGCGGTCCCACCTGACGATCGAGGACTTCCGGCGAACGCGCCTGTCGGGCCGAGCCATTACGCGCATCGTCAAGGACATCCATGATGGCGAAGATCTGGCCTCACCGGACACGGATCGCCGCATCGAAGTCATGGTGCTGGGCGCTCCGGCCTCTGGCAGCTCATCGACGACGCCGAAGGAAGGGTCCGGCAAGGGAGGAAGGCCTGGCAAGGTCGGTGTTCGAAGCCCGACGCGCGATTCCGTTCCTCCTGTGGCTGGTGGCCTGAGCGGAGGTGCACATGCGTGAGTCGCTGCATCCCCCGATTCCTTCGCGGGTCATCCTGTCCAGCCTCGAGCCGATTGGCGTGGGCACGTCCGACTGCGAGTCGCTCAACGGCTATATCAACCGCTTGGCCGCTGTCCACGGGGTCACCGAGCGGGAGTTGTCGGACTACGTGCGGTCGCTGCCCCGCATGGAAGGGGAACGCTATAAGAGTGACGGCAGCCTGCAACCGTACTGGGGCACCGCCCCAGGGCTGACGGGCCTTCGCCTGGCCCGGCTGACGGGGGTTCCTTCGGTCGCGGTGCTGGGGATGCCGTGGGGTGACCACACGATTGCTCTGCGGCGGTACGTCAGGAAGTCCCCTGTCTGGTGCTCGGCGTGTTGGCAGGAGGACATTGAGGCCGGGCGCCCGACCTATCACCGATTGGTCTGGAATTTCTGCTTTCATGAGCGTTGCCACAGGCACGGCACCTTGCTTGAAGGCGCGTGCCCACGATGCGGCAGTACAGAGCAGCGTGGACCCGACGGCTGGGCTCCCCCAGTGGGGTGCCGGCAGTGTGGGAGCCCTCTCATGCGCGCAACGACTCCCGCGGACGAGCACCAAGAGGGGCAGACCCCTTCAGCTGCCTGGGATGCCCATCACGCTGAGCTGTTTGCCGACCTGGTGCGCGACATGCCGGCGCTTGGCAATGAACCGCGCTGGCCGGATCTTGAGTGGGCCTATGAGCTGGCCAAGTTGCGGACGGGCCTTGAGTTCCAGATGGATGTGGTCCGCCAACTGCGGACCAACTCCGTCTACCTCAGTCGATCTAGGCGGCCAGAGTGGGAGCGCCAAGTCATCAGCCTTGGAGCCGTGATCAAGTTCGCCGCGGCGGCGGGGGTGCCGATCTTGGAAGTGCTGAAGGCGGGGAAATGTCGGAGCCGGTTCATGGGTGAGCCGGAGCTGTACTAGCCCCAGGAGCAGGCCGTGCGTCGCGCGGCATGTTGGCAAGCCCAGCCAAGACCTAGGGGGCGGCTGGGTTTGCGCTTGCTGGCGTTGCACTGCCTGTGCGGGGGCTCGGCTTATGGGGCGCGGACGGGGTCGTTCCATTCCTTTTCTGGGTAGCCCGAACGAACCTGCAGCACTTTTGAAGGAGGTGTCGGATCCACATCAAATGGGGATCACATGACAGAAATGCGCCGGAAGCGGCCAACCGGCGCGTTCCCGTGGCAGGCCAGCTCTCGCTGGCAAGGCAGCCATTCCGGTGCAGCGCCGACGCCGGAAGCGACCTACCTTTGACTCCATTGCCGCAGAGTGCGTATGCATAATCGAATGTAAGTGGTCGCGCTAACGAGCCACCAAGAGGGAGGCTTCCATGAAGATTGTTCAGGTCAGGGTCGCGAACTTCCGAGGGATCGCGCAGGGCACCGTTCACTTCGATGGACACAGCGTGCTCGTTGGCGACAACAACGCAGGCAAGTCCACGCTGCTTGAGGCGATTGACCTCGTACTGGGCCCAGAGCGGCTCTCCCGTCGCCCGGTCGTCGACGAGCATGACTTCTACGCGGGCCAGTACCTCAGCGCTGAAGGGCAGCCGATCCTTCTGGGAGTCGAGGTCATCGTCGCCGACCTCAACGAGGAGCAACTCCGGCACTTCCGCGAGCACCTGGAATGGTGGGACACGAATGCGAAGACGCTGCTAGCCGGCCCGCCGGTCGAGGGCACCGACGCCGCCGGGGTTCGGCCAGCGCTGCGCGTCTTCTTCCGTGGCGCCTACGACGCGGAGGAAGACGATTTCCTGGGCAATACGTTCTTCGCGCTGCCCGTCCCAATCGGAGCAGGCGAGTACCAAACGTTCCGTGCCTCCGATAAGCGCAAGTGCGGCTTCCTGTACCTGCGAACGGTGCGCACCGGTTCGCGCGCGCTCAGCCTGGAGCGCGGGTCGCTGCTGGACGTGATCCTGCGCCTTCAGGACTCGCGCCTCAAGATGTGGGAGGAACTGCTGGCTTCGCTGCGCGTCCTGCCGGTCGCCGACAAACCTGAACTCGGCGTCACCACGCTGCTAGCCGCAGTGCATGCCTCGATCAAGAAGTTTGTCCCGTCTGACTGGGCGGAGGATCCGCACATGCGCGTCTCGGATCTCACCCGTGAGACCCTGCGTCGAACTCTGACGGTCTTCATGGGAACGGGCGCCAGGCGTGCGGACGGCAGCACCTACGCGGCGCCGTACCAGCACCAAGGAACGGGCACCATCAATACGCTGGTGCTCGCGTTGCTGTCCATCATTGCCGAGCTCAAGCAGAACGTCATCTTCGCCATGGAGGAGCCCGAGACGGCGCTGCCTCCGCACACGCAGAAGCGCATCGTCAACAGCGTGCGCGAGAAGTCAGCCCAGGCCCTCTTCACGTCGCACTCGCCGTACGTGCTCGAGGAGTTCGAGCCAGCCCAGATCAAGGTGCTCAAGCGCGCGAGCGGCGTGCTGACTTCCGTCTCCACCAGCCTGCCGCCAACGATCAAGCCGAAGGCTTACAAGGCGGAGTTCCGGGCGCGCTTCTGCGAGGCATTGCTCGCCAAGTATGTCCTTATCGTCGAAGGGCGGACGGAGTTCGACGCGCTGCCGGCGGCCGCACGCACGCTCAGCAAGACCGATCCACAGTATTTCAAATCGCTGGAGGCGCTCGGCGTGGCGGTCATCGATGCCAAGACGGACTCCCAAGTTGCACCGCTCGGTCACTTCTTCAGGGCCCTAGGCAAGATCGTCTTTGCGGTGTTCGACAAGCAGGACGAAGCACAACTCGCCCTCATTCGTGCCGCCGTCGACCATCCGTACGAATCAAAGATGAAAGGATTTGAGTCGCTGGTGCTGCAGGGGACCAACGAGACCGCGATCCGGCGTTACGCGCTGGGTGTGGTGGCGGAGGGCGACTGGCCGCAGCACCTGTTGCCTGTGGTACCGCGGGCAGAGTCCGATCTGGCCACCCTGAGGAACGCGCTCTCGCAATACTTCGCCTGGGGCAAAGGCAGTGGGCAAGCGGCCGACCTGCTGGCGTCTTGCCAGGGCTGGCAGGAGATGCCTGAATACATTGCCCAATGCCTGCACGGCATATTCCAGGTCATCGAGCCTGCGCCTCCAGTCGAACCCACCGCGGCCTGAAGCCCATGGCCTGGAGTTCGCAGAAGCTTGCCTTCCTGGCCTGCCCCGGACACGCGTTGGCCCTCGCCGGCCCGGGGGCTGGCAAGACCCACGTGGCGCTCGTGAAGGCCCAGCAGCAGGTTGCCGGCGGAGCGCTGAAGCCGGGCCAGAAGGTGCTGTTCCTGAGCTTTGCGAGGCCGACGGTCGCGCGCATCCTCGAGAAGGCGGCGGAGCTCATCTCTCCGGAGGAGCTCAAGCACCTTGAGATCAACACGTATCACGGGTTCGCATGGAGCATCCTGCGCAGCCACGGCTATCTGTTGAACGCTGTGAAGGCGATTACCCTCCTGCCTCCGCCGGAGGCCGCGGCCCACTTTGCTGACGTGGACGCAAGCGCCCGAGACCAGGAGATGCTTCGCCTGTTCGAAGAGGAAGGGCGGCTGCATTTCGACCTGTTCGCCCGGTTGGTTGCGCAACTCTTCCGGCGCAGCGTCCGGTTGGCGAACATCTACTGCGATGCCTATCCCATGGTGATCCTCGACGAATTCCAGGACACCAATGCCGACGAGTGGGCCCTGATCCGCGAGTTGGGTCGACATAGCCGCCTAATCGCACTCGGCGACCCCGAGCAACGTATCTACGAGTTCCGGGGTGCCGATCCCCGCCGCCTGGGTGAATTCGTCGAGGCGTTCCAGCCTGGGAGTTTCGATTTCTCTGGCGAGAACCATCGAAGCAACGGGACGGACATCACCGCCTTCGGCAACGATTTGTTGACGGATCGGAACCGCGGCAAGGAGTACACGCACGTGAAGATCGTGCGCTACGGCTTCCGCAGAAACCAGAGCCCGCATTTCCGGGCGAAGACGGAGGTGCTGGCCGCTCTCCGGCGTGTGCGCGACCAGCCAAACACTTCGGTGGTCGTCCTCGTGCCGTCAAGGGCATTCATGCTGCAGTTCTCGCAGTACCTGTCCTCGGACCTGGATGGCCTGCCCGCACTTCGGCACGACGTGGCGATGGACGCGGAATCGCCGTCTTTGGCTGCAAATGTCATTGCTGTGCTGCTGGCAGGCGGCCCTGCCGCGGCGCTGGCGTCACGGTTGGTCGCCACGCTGCACACTCATATCCGTGGCCGCGGTGGCAATAAGGCTCCTGCGCAGGCCGAGATGGACCTCGCAGGCGCGATCGGCAATTACATGTCGACGGGAAAGATCCGCGGCAAGAACAGGGAGCTTGTCGTCAATGAGTGCCAGAGGATCGCGGCCGAACGCGCAGATCTGAGGCTCACAGGAAACCCCGAGGAAGACTGGGCTGCGATGCGAGGGCTGATCTCCTCGTCCATCGCGCCCCAGGTAGCCCGGGTGGCTGACGATGCTCGTTTCCTCCGGCTGTTGCACAGGGGTTCCGCGTTGCGCACGGCGCTCAGCGAGATGTGGAGGGCGCAGGGCGACTATGCCGGTGCAGAGGCAGCGCTTGGCGACGCCCTGCTTCAAGAGCACTTCGTCGCCGCGCAGAAGGAATGGCGTGGGCTGCACTTGATGACCATCCACAAGGCCAAGGGGAAGGAGTTCGACGAGGTCGTCATCTATGAGGGCATCTTCTCTGGGCGCATCGTGGCGGCGAACGCCGATGCCAGGCGCATCGCGCAATCGCGGCTGGCACTGCGGGTCGCGGTCACGCGCGCTATCCGTCGCACGACGATCGTGACACCCCAGCGCGATGGCTGCCAGTTCCTCTAGTCGCTATCCGCGCACCGCCAAGCTAATGAGCTCGAGCTCAAACTCGCAGAACCTACTTGGCTCTTCCGGATGCCTTGCGAACTGGCGCAGGCAACCTAATCTTTCCGACCACGGCGAGGTGCTGCGCAGACATATGGCTTTCTACGTAGGCTCGCACGGGCTTTGTGCCGGATAGCTGATACCCAGAAAAGACTCGCGCAAGAGGGTCCCGAGACCGGGCGCCAAGGGGAGGCTCGTTCGAGACGCCGACAAGGGTGTCGTCTATCCGTACCTCAAACACAACCCGGTCCGTGTCCCGTAGGAATGACACGTCGAGGTTGGTGTGCACCGTCATCATGTCGTTGAGTGTCCGAAGAAGGGGACCCGGCCCTTCGTTCACTGCAAACTCGTCCTCGGTCGGGCGGTCAGAGATGAGGATTCGCACCTTGACGCCTTTACGCAGCACCTGGTCAAGGAGCAGAAGCCGCAGCGACGTGAGCCGCTCACCGATAGGCAGCGTCGTTGTGATGACGATGTCGTTCTTGGCTTTTTGAAGCGCCACGTCGACAAGCTGGGGAACCTCGAAGGGCAGCAGTGCGCGCACAGGAATCTGCGTAAGCTTTAGCTGCACTGTCGCCAGTTCAGCCTTCTTCGCATCAAGCTTAACGGCCGCGTCGGGGGAATCTTTGCGTTCCAGCCCGGAGATACCAACCTGTAGCGTGCTTTTGAGCCTCAGAAGGTCGGCGAGAGATTCGTTCCCAGGCAGTACGCCGAGCGGCTTGACACGGGGTTCGACAGCCGTCGCGCCCATGCGCCTCGCAAACAGCCCGTCGACGCCCAGGCGTGGCAGGATTTCATGCCGAGCAATTGCGACGCTGCTGTTTGAGTCTATGACCCCGTCAATTGCGACGCGTGCGAGAGGCTCGCCCTTGCCCCGACCGTAGATGAGCAGCACTGCGGGTACGTAAAGAAGCGACCGGCGTTGAACCTCCAAGAACCGGATTACCTGCTCACCCTTTTCGAGCTGCCACGTGGGAAGGCGCTCCAGCGGTAGCTCTATAAGGGGGGGAAGTTTTGTGCTTGGCGGAACGACCCGCACCACTCTGGCAAGCTTCAGCTCACCGGACTTCTTCAACAGGTGCTTGTCGCGCATGACCTGCTGCGTCACCGGATTCCAAGCTACGGTAAGCACCTTCTCATAAATCCTGCGCTCGCCGGCTTCGGACAGTACGTTGACCCCTTTGGGACGAATCACCAACTCCGGCTTCTGAGCGATGTACTCGTCATCAGCTAGGGACTGAAGAACCTTCTCGCCGTATCCGGAGCCAAGCCCCAAGGTCCCCAGAACGTCTGGGCCTGAGCGAACGCCCATGCTGATGGCTTTAAGAACGAACTCCTCCACCGGCATGAGTTCGCGTTTCTCCGCGACTAGCGCCTCAATCTGCAACAGGTAGATGGGCAGGGCGATAGGGAGGTAGTCGACCAGCGACATCCCATCCATCGTCTGGTGATGCTCGGCTACCGCATCAAATTCGGTCATAGCGAACGAACCCGCATTCGTCAGGGTGGTTATCAATGTGCGCGAGCACCTTGAGGAAAGGATTCTTTGAGGTGACGCCTCGGCAGAACATGTCGTCGCCGACGATGATGAGCGAGTCCCGTCCTCGCGATAGCGCGACGTTTAGCCGCTGAACTTCTCGCTGGAATCCGAGCCTGTGCTCACCGTTGGACCTCGTCACGCTGTAGATGCAGATGTCGGCGTCCTTGCCTTGAAACGCATCAACGGTGTTAATGACAATCTCCAAGTTCTGAAGAGGCTTCGCTGCACCTTGAATGCGCTGCCCGAGTTCGTTGACTTGGGCCGAGTAGCCCGCAATCACCGCGACATTCAGAGGCTTGCGCCCGCGATTGCCTGCATTGAGCCGCTCCAAAACCTGGTGGACTATGACGGCCTCGCAGGCGTTCCGATACGTCCGGCCGGTCATTTCCTGCTCTCTCCGCTTGGCAATGGCCGATGTGGTGTGCCACTCGACCGCCAGTGGATGCAGCTTCGCCGTGACCGTGTCTCGGTCTTCGGCCTTTCGGATGGTGACGAGCTTGCTGTCGTAGAAGACGTCGCTTACCAGATTGCCGATGCCTGTGACCATGCGGCGTTGCTCTGTGAGCTGTGCTTTGCATGCGTCAGGCAGCCGTGGTGTCAGGATATCGAGGAGCGTCGCCTCCGCCTGCTCAATTGGATAGCGCTGGTCGAGCACCTTCTTCCTGTCCAGCTCGGAATAGGGCGGAAGCTGCTGTGGATCGCCCACTAGCACCCAGCGTTTGCTTCTGCTCATCGGTATGAGCGTCTCAGTGGGGGTGGCTTTTGAAACTTCGTCAACGATGCAGAGATCGAACTCCAGTTCGCTGAAAGCCGGCACGCTCGCGAGTCCCACGCAGGTCCCCGCAACCACGCGAGCCTCGCCAAGTACCGCACCATGGAAGTCGCGCGACACGCCTAAGCGCGCGAACCATTCAAGCTGGAGTCCGACCTGGCTCTTCAAGAACTCGGCCCCGTCGACGTGCGACTTGCTCAAGGCATCCATCCACTCCCTGCTCATTTCGTCGGACGATGAGGCAATCGCTTCGCCGAAGTCCCCTAACGCTCTCAGTTTGCCTTCGACCTTGGTCAGGCGTCGCTTGATGGCCTTGATTTGGTCGCCCAGATGCTCGCGCTCGTCTATCAGCGTGGATGTCTTGTTGACGGCCTCTTCGTCGCTGGCCTCGCCTTCAGCGACAGATACGGCCGGGCCGTCACTGAGGACTGCGGCAAGTTCTCTCTCATAGGACCGCAGCTCCTCTAGGAGGATGTGTCGCTGCTCTCCAAGAACGACCACTTCGACTTCCGTGGTGTCGAGTCCGAGCTGCTCGGCCCTGTCCTTGACGTACTTGCGAGCGCGCTCCTCGACCCGCTCGATCCATGACCTAGTCTTCAGGTCGAGGATGAGGGGACGTGCGAGGCTGTCAATCTTCTCAATTCGTTCCCCATGGATGCGAACAACGTCATGGCCGAGGTCCTTTTCGATGAGCTTGATAAGCACATGGTCAAGGGCCGTATGGGTCTGCGATGAAAGCAACACCCGAGCAGTAGGAAACACGTATAGGTACAGGGCGATGAGCTCCGCAATGAACGTGGTCTTTCCAGTGCCCGGCGGCCCCTCAACCATCAGGATGCTATTTAGTCCCAACGCACGCTCGATGAGTTCTCGCTTCTCCCCATTTAGGTCCTTGGCGTAGCCCGGCGGTATACCGCCTGGTTCTGGGAGCCGTGCGTTCTCGGGCGCGCAAACCAGCGACTTCAGGGCGGGGGAGGCGGCCCGTTCTCGTCGGACTGTCTCCAGAGCAATCCGTTGCCTTGCCACGGGCTGGCTTTGGCCATATTCATTTGATTCGAGGACCCCTGAGCCCGTTGGAAGCTCGGCGACATCCAGATTCAGCGGCTTCAGCGTTATCTCGTCGCCAAAAACGTCCAGCACTTCAAACAGGAAGGGCCTGCCGGACGCTGGTCGGAATACTAGGCGGTCAGGGAGTCGGTCCTCAGAGAGCTCGCCTTCGCAAACCGCCACAGCCTTCTCGTTTCTGGCGCGCATGGTCACAAAGGGAATGTTGAGCTTGCGCGTACGCTGGATGCGGTCCTTCTCGCGCAACACCGCTGCCCAGCAGTCGAACCACCGCTCTCGTTCAGCTTTGTCGATTTCTCGCTGACGATGTGCCTCTTCGGTCTCTAGGCGAAGCCAGAAGGCGCGCTGATTCGCTGCTCCGCGCGCTGGCGCCAAGGGGGCCAAAACATTCAATGTGATTGCGTGCAGCTCCGATGCTTGTCTGCGTTCGTTCTCCGCACGCTCGAGCTCTAGTACGCGCGCACTCATCACCCGGAAGAGCTCACTGTTGTCGACTGCCTTGCAGGTAATGTCCAAGGTCGCGCCAATAAAGCGGACGGACCGGTCCTGCTCGTTGACGATGTAGCCGTGAAGCGACGTGCTGAGGTCGGCCTGCAGAAAACTGACGCAATCCTCGGGACGGCGGTCACCGAGCTTCTGCGCAAGCTCGGACAGAGCCTGAGTGCTGAGTTGGACCGTGATTTGGAGTGGTCTGCGGTCTACGTATTTCCGATGAAATGCTTCGACTTGAACCTGTAAGTCGGTGCCGTTCGCAGGTCTGTCCCTGGGGGATAGCGAGAGGCAGCTTTCCAACAGTGAGATAGGCGCCGCGTCTTGCGGTAGCGCGGCAAGGCTGTCCTTGACCTCTCCAAGATTCGCGAAGGTTCTGCCGGACAGGCAGGCAAGTGCCACCGTTGCCCACGAGAAGGTGTCGCGAGCGTATGAATTGGTTCCGTCATCCTCCTCCGGCGGTGTGTACGGAGGCGTGCCGGAAGATTTGAATGTCTGCCCGAGTTGAATGCCCGACCGTGCCTTCGCGATTCCAAAGTCAGTTACCTTGAGGCGTCCGAAATCATCGAACCGCAGGTTCTCCGGCTTGATGTCACGATGCGCTATGTCACGTCTGTGCGCAGCGGCTAGCGCGGAGACGAGTGGCGCTCCCACGTCCGCGTAGAAGTCTTCCCAGGTCCAACGACTCCCTGCCGTCAGCTGCTCGTTGAGGCAGCCCGGGAGCCATTCGAGGGCTAGATAGCGATCCTGCTGCTCAGTCTCGCCAACCTCGACAAGCTCAACAATGCTTGGATGCCGAAGGTTCTCCAGGGCCTCTCGTTCTCGGTCGAATGCCAAGACCGCCAACGCTTCATTTGAGGATGAGGTGGGAACTTTGAGCGCAAGGGTCCGATTGGACGTGTTGTCGACAACCTTGTAGACCCGTGCCATGCCGCCAGGTTTCAGGGTCTCCAGGACCCTATAGCGCCCGCACAGGACTTGTCCTCCCAGACTATCGCTGTTCATTCAGCCTCACTCCTTGCACAGCATGTTAGCCCTAAGTGCCGCATTCCCCAGTTCTGCAGAAGGAAACGAGGCTTGCCTTTGGGCTGGCGTCCGCCTTGCTGGCATGCCGCAGGTTCCTGGGGTGATGCCGTCTGGGCGGGGAACGTTCAACGGTCGGTGCGCACGATTGCTTACGTTCGGGCAGTAGCCTCCGAATGACTCAAAGCAGCTTGAAGCCAACAGCGCTGTAGCGATTGGCGCAGCCGTGCAGCGATTGCGGTCGGGCGACTCACCTTGGCCGATCGCTTCTAGGCTAAGACTAATAGTCGGCCGGCGCCTGCTTTGGCGCTCACGCATAGCCTTATCAGGCCAGCAGCCTTGCTTGCGGATATCCAGGGGTGATGACCAGCGATCCGTCAGCGCCCGCAACAGAGGCCTGACCGCTCCAGCTCCGCAGTTAAGCAAAGCTTGGCCCAGAGTGAAATTAACTTAACCTTGGCCATCCCGGCCAACTTATGGGCTAAGTCACAACAGCAAAACAGACCCACTATCGAAGTGGCGCGACCGGCAAGAATCGAACTTGCGACGAAGCCTTCGGAGGGCTCCATGATATCCACTTCACCACGGTCGCACGCCAGCCGCGGATTCTAACCCGGCTTGCGGGTCTGCCCGATGACTGTGGCCGATTCAGCTGCGCAAGAGCTTCAGGGCCGGTGCGCTGCGTGCCGGCAGCGCGGGGAATACGCGGGCCAGGGACTCGTCGTCCAGTCCCAGATGGCCCTGCAGCAGCGGGGCCAGGACGTGGCGGAAATCGGTGCTGATGGCGAGGTCGCGACCATCGGCCAGGGCGCGGTCCTCCAGGCCCGGCCATTCGCCCAGCACGCGGCCGCCGGCAACGCCCTGGAGGGGGCCGCCCAGCAACCACATGGCATTGCCGCGGCCGTGGTCGGTGCCGCCGGTGCCGTTCTCGTGCACGGTGCGGCCGAATTCGCTCATCACCACGATCACGGTGTCCTGCAGGCTGTCGCCCAGGCCCTGGGCCAGGGCGTCCAGGCCTTCACAGAGAGCGCCCAGGCGGCTGGCCAGCTGGCCGCTGGCGCCGCCCTGGTTGACGTGGGTGTCCCAGCCGCCCACGGAGGTGAAAGCCAGCTGGGTCTGGGCGTCCGCGCGGATCAGCTCGCCCAGGCGGCGGGCATCGGCCGCGAAGCTGCGCGCGGACGGGGCGCCGGCGTCGGCGCTGGGGTCGCGGCTGGGGGCGTCGTCCTGCATGCCGCCCGGGCGCTGCCGGGCCTGTGCGAGGCTGCGGCGCATGTCCTGGCGGGACTGGGTGGCGTCGCGGTAGTCCTGCGAGAGCGCATCCTGCCCGGCGTAGAGCTTGGCCAGGCCGCGCTGCAGCCGGGCTTGGTCGATGGCCTTGGGATCCAGGGCCTTGGGCCCGGTGCCCAGGAAGGCGACGGGCGCGCTGCCGGCGAAGATGCGCGGCGGCGTGTTGCCCAGGCTCAGGGCGCGGCTGGCGCTGTGCGGCCCGGGCAGGCCGGCCAGCAGGCGGTTCATCCAGCCGTCTGGCGTGCCCTTGCGGCCGGGGGTGCCGGATTCCAGATAGTCCTGCGCATCGAAGTGCGAGCGCGTGGGGTCGGGCGAGCCGCTGGCATGGACGAAGCCCAGCAGGCCGCGCTGCCAGTAGGCCATCAGCGGGCTGGCGGCCGGATGCAGGCCGAAGAGGCGGTCCAGGGCAAGGGCGCCGCCGTCCTCGCCAGGGCGGGCGATGGCCAGGCGCGGCCGGGCGCGCGCATAGGCTGGGTCGCCATGGGGCACGACGACGTTGAGGCCGTCGATGGCGCCGCGCAGCATCACCACCACCAGACGGGGGCGGCGGCCGTCGGCCGCGTTCTGCGCTCGCGCGGGCAGGGCCAGGCCGCCCAGGCCGCCCAGAGCGGCCGCGCTGCGCAGCAGCCAATCGCGTCGATGCAGGCCGGTCGGGAAAGAAGGGGGCAGAGTCATGTCATCACCTCAGCACTGCATGAAATCGGGGCTGGCCAGCAGCAGGGCGGCCTGGGCGCTCGGGGACTCGCCCTGCAAGGCGGCGCGGGTCGGTGCCTGCAGGCTGGGGCCCAGGGTGGCCAGCAGGGCTTGCGGGCGGGTGTCCGCACCCCAGCGCCGGCCCAGGCGGCCCTCGGCCAGGCTGCTGGCGAACTGCACGCGCTGGGTCAGAGTCTCGGGACCGCGCCAGGCGGCAGCGGTGGGCTTGTAGCCGTCGGGCGTCTGCCAGCCATAGAGCGGCTGGCCGGCCTGGGCCAGCAGGGGCAGCAGCAGCGCGGGCTCGTCCACCTGCGCATTCACGGCGCGCAGGGCGGACAGCAGGTAGCGGTAGGGCGTCTTGAACTGGGCCTGCCACTGCGCGGGGCTCCAGAACTCGGGGGCCTGGACCAGGGCCTCGGTCCACTGGCGGAGGTCGCCGTCGGTGCGCAGAAAGACCTGGGCGAGGCGCTCGACCAGCGCCGCGGGCGGCTCGTCGGCCACGAAGAACTGGGCCAGTTTGCGGCTCAGGTGGCGGGCGGTGGACGGGTGGCGGGCGAGGATGTCCAGCGCCTGCTCACCCTCGGCCTGCCCCTCGCGCGGGCTGCTGGCGCGGATGCGCCGGCCCAGCCACTGCTTCTCGCCATGGTCATGGCGGCGGGGGTCGAAGGCGAAGAGATCGCGGCTGCGGCCCAGGCCGCGGGGGTCCAGGGTCCAGCCGGTGAGCATGCGCGCCAGCTCGGTGACATCCGCCTGGGTGTAGCCGCCGTCCACGCCCAGGGTGTGCAGCTCCATCAGCTCGCGGGCGTAGTTCTCGTTGAGGCCCTGGCTGCGCGCGTTGGCGCGCCGGGGCTGGAAGCCGGGGGCCACGCTGAGGTGGTTGTCCAGGTAGATCAGCATGGCCGGGTGCTTGGCCGTGGCCCCCAGCATGTCGCGGAAGCGGCCGAGCAGGTGCGGGCGTATGGCCTCGCGCTCATAGGCGCCGGCATAGACGCTCACGGCATTCTTGCCGGCATAGACGTTGAAATGGTTGAACCAGAACTCGACCAGGCGCTCCTGCAGCTGGGCCGGGCTCTCCAGGGCCCGCCACAGGCGCTGGGATTGGGCTTCCAGCAGCACGGGGCGGACCAGTTCGCGGCGGGCGCCAGGGCCGGAGTCCGCGGCAGAGGCGGCAGGCCCGGCGGCCTTGGCCTCGCGCTGCAGCTGCTGCGCCCGGCGGAAGCGCTCGCCCAGCTCGCCCTGGCTTTCCTGCCAGGTGGCCAGGCCGGCCAGGCGCTGCTCCAGCGCGGGCGGCAGCGGCTGGGGCTGCAGCTGGGCCTGGAGGAAGCCCTCCAGCCAGCGCGCGGCGCCCAGGCGCTGGATGTCCTGCACGTCCTGCGGGCGCGGCCCATAGGCGAGGCGCTTGAGGGCGTGGTGGGCGCGTTCTTCGTCGCCGAGGGGCTCCTGGCGCGCAGCAGGGGTGCCCGGGAGGGCCTGGGCGCGAGCGGGGCGGGGCAGGGCGGCCATCAGGGGCAGGGCGCCGCAGCCCAGCAGCAGATGGCGGCGGCGTGGATCCGACAGGCGGGACTTCATGGGTGGAGACACAAAGTGTGGAAGCTGACCATACGGGTTCTCATCATGGGCTTGTGGCGTTCGCGGCATTTGTCGCGCCGGTAAAGCTCTGTGCCGGAAGGGTGCGGCCTATAATCCCGCGGCTTTGCGCCTGATAAGGCCTTGCCCCAAGCACTTTCCAAATTGCCGACGTCAACGAGGATTTCATGAGCGGACACCAGGATCAAGACCACGGCCACGCCGACAGCCACGAAGGTCCGATCAAGACCCCCAAGCAACTGGCCTGGGCCGTGTTCTTTGCCTTCGTCGTGCCCATCTTCGTGATCGTGCTGCTGGCCAACTACGTCACGACGGACACCAAGCCGGCCGCAGGCAGCGTCGGCCTGGAAGAGCAGGCCATCGCCGCTCGCATCCAGCCCGTCGGCAGCATCGAGCTCAAGGACGCCTCCAGCGCCGGCGCGCTGAAGACGGGTGAGCAGGTCTTCCAGGCCCAGTGCGCGGCCTGCCATGGCACCGGTGCCATGGGCGCTCCCAAGTTCGGCGATGCCGCCGCCTGGGCCCCGCGCATCAAGACCGGCTTCGAAGCCCTGCTGAACTCCGCCCTGAAGGGCAAGAACGCCATGAGCCCCCAAGGCGGTGGCGAGCACAGCGATGTCGAGATCGCCCGCGCCGTGGTCTACATGGCCAACAGCGCCGGCGCCAAGTTCGAGGAGCCCAAGGCTCCGGCGCCCGCCGCCTCGGCCGCGAACTGAAGCCCCGCGCTTTCCGAGAAGCCGCCCGTCGCGAGACCGGCGGCTTTTTTCATGGGCTGGCGGAGGGGGCCCGGTAGGCGGGCAGCTCCCGCCACTGGGCCATCAGCTCCCACCAGCGCTGCACCTGCTGGCGTTGCGACTCGGGCAGCTGGCGGATGGTCATGACGTAGAAGTCGCTGACCAGCAGGGGTGGGTCCATCTGGACCAGGCTGCGGAACTCGGGCCGGGCCAGCAGGATGTCGGCCTCGTCCTGCACCAGGACGGCCAGATCCAGGCGCCCCAGCTGCAGCATGCGCAGGACCTGCAGGGTCTGGTTGGGCCCGGGGCTCGGCTCCAGGCCCAGCCGGCGGATGGCTTCGACCGCTGCACGGAAGCCCGCCCGGGCGCCGACACGCAAGGGGCCGCTGGCGGGCCGCTCCAGAAGCCTGCCGTCCCAGCCGATGGCCTGGTCCTGGCGTCTGACCAGCACGATCGCGGCCCGGGCGATGCGCATCTGCGGATCGACGGAGGTGCCGCCCGGGAAATCGAACTCCTGCTGATTGGCGGGGATGGCGGCGCCCACGCCTGCTTCCACGGTGCCCAGGCGCATCTGCTCGAAGCAGCGCCGGGCAGGCCAGCGCAGCAGTTCCACCTGCATGCCCAGTTGGCGGCCGGCGTCCATCATGAGCCGCTCGGTGATGCCGGGATTCCTGGCGTCGCCGCTGAGGAAGGGCGGCACGGCGACATCGCCCACGCAGACCTGCAGCGCCGCGGCGCTCTGGGCGCAGGCCAGGCCGGCCAGGGCCTGCCAATGCCATCCGGGTCTTGTCCTGGAGCCTGGTGAGGCGGCCATTGATGCTGCGGCAGGTGGGGGTGCGGCGGAGTCTAGCGCGAGGAGCGCGTGGCGGAGGGCGCGGCCGCTCAGGGCTGCGGGTGCCGCACCACGCCGTGCTCCCGGCACAGGGCTTCGAAGGACGCGCTGGCCGGTGCCCACGCCGATTGCTCCACCGCCTCGGCCGCCAGGCCCATGTCCAGGCTGTGCACCAGGCCCAGCACCGGCGCCTCCAGCCCGGGCAGGCGTGCGCTCAGCAGCAGGCGGTCCTGCTCATCCAGCCAACTGTGCAGCAGCGTGGCCTCCGGGCCCGTGTGGCTGTAGATGCGGGGGCCGCCGCCGTCTGCCTGCCCGTGCAGGCGCCAGATGTGCGGCGTCAGCTCCAGGGTGACGTAGACCCGCTGCGGCCCGTTCTGGAAGAACCAGGCGCCGCGCTCGTCGGGCAGGTAGTTGCGGTGGATGAACTCGCGCAGCTTGTCATGGGTGATGCGGCTGCCCTTGACCTGGGGGAAGGGGCCGGCGGCCTGGATGCGCTCGTCGCGCATGTACCAGTCGCCGCGGGCGTCCAGGGCCAGCCAGTCGTAGCAGTGAGGCACGTTGGGCCACTTCTTGAGGGCCGCCTTGACGATGTCATCCATGGCGGCAGTGTAGGACCCCCGCCCGCGGCCGGCGGCGATGCCCCCTTCCTCAGAGGTGTCCCAGCACGCCCAGGCGCCGGGCACGGGCCAGGCAGGCCCAGGGCCAGCCAGGCGGCACTGTTGAGCGCCACCCAGGGCCACACATCGGCGGACAGCGCGGTGCCGGTGCTCGCCGCCCGGGCCGCCGCCGCCGCCAGGGCATAGGGCAGCCAGGCCAGCTCTGAGACCGGGTAGGCCGGCAGGGACACCAGGGCGATCACCACGGGGTAGGCGGCCACCATCAGCAGCTCGCCCCGTTTGACCAGCAGGCTCAAGCCCCCGATGGCGTAGCCGATGCCAGCCAGCGAGGGGCAGCCCAGCACGGCCAGGCCCAGCAGCGCGGGCGACACCTGCACGCGCCCGTCCGTGAGCACGCCGATGAGCATCAGCGTCAGCACCAGCAGGACCAGGCCCGTGGCCAGACCCAGCGCCAGGCGAAGACCCAGCAGGCCTGCGAGGCTCAGCGGCGCCAGGTTCAGCTGCTCCAGGGTGCGCTGGCGTGTTTCCTCGACGATCTCCTTGGACGCCGCATGGGCCGCGCCGCTGGCGAACAGCCACAGCGCGAAGCCGGCGATCAGGCCGTCCGCCTGGCCCGAGGCCAGGCTCTGCCCGCTGGCCTTGAGCACCGCATAGACCAGTCCGCCGAAGAGGCTGACCACGAAGCCCAGACCCAGCACGGTCTCGACCCAGTAGCGCCGCGCCAGCCAAAGGTCGCGGCGGGCCTCGTTGAGGAGGTGTCTCCACAGTCGTGTCATGGCCGGGCCTCCGGGGCCACGACGTTCTCGCGGCCCTGTTCCAGGTAGTCGAGGTAGTGCTCGCGCAGGTCGATGCGGCGCAGCTGCAGCTGTTCGCTGGCGGCCAGCCAGTCGGGCCACAGCGCTGCCAGGCGCATGACTTCGGCCGGATCCTTCAAGGGCAGGGTCCAGTCCTCGTCCTGGCGCTCCCAGCGGCGCCCGGCCAGCCAGTCGGGCAGGGCGGGGCAGGGCGCCGGGTGGCGGACCTGCAGCCGGTAGGGGTGGGGCAGGTGGGTGAAGGCCTCGCGCGGGCCGTCAAAGCGCTTGCGGCCCTGGTGAATGCAGACGATGCGCGGGCACAGTCGCTCGATGAAGTGCAGGTCATGCGAGCTGATCAGGAAGGTCTGACCCTCGCGTGTGCCCTGGCGCACCAGCGCCTGCAGGCGCTCCACGCCTTCGAGGTCCAGGCCCAGGGTGGGCTCGTCCAGCAGAGCCAGGGCGGGGCGGTGGATCAGCGCGCCGATCAGCGCGGCCCGCAGCCTGTTGCCGGTGGAGAGCTGGCGGATGGGGGCGCGCACATCGTCCAGGCCCAGGGCCTCGGCCATGCGGCGGAAGTGGCCGGGGTCGAAGCGGGTCTCGCGCAGCTCGCAGAAGTAGCGCGCGTTCTCCAGGGTGCTGAGCCGCTCGTAGGCCGCGCCGCGCCCCTCCAGCAGCACGCCGATCTCGCGCAGCTGCGGGCCGCCCTGCCCTGCTGGCCGGGGCGGGCCGCCGCGCCAGCGCAGGGTGCCGTGGTCGGCGCCGCACAGGCCGGTCAGCAGCTTGACCAGGGTGGTCTTGCCCGAACCATTGGGGCCCAGCAGGCCCAGCACCTCGCCGGGCTGCAGGTGCAGTTCGAAGTCCTCCAGGGCCTGCACCGTGGTGTCGCCGCGGCGATAGCGCTTGCTGGCCTGCGCCAGTTGCAGCAGGGGCGTGGCCCTGCCGTCCTGTGGGATCGCTGTCCCGCTCATGTCTGCCCTCCTCGTTCCAAGGCGGGGCCATGCTAGCCGCGCCAGGTGATGGGCGCATGCGCAAGCGGGTGGACGGCGGTCATCGCGGCATGAACGGCCGATCCGTCCGTCGGATGGGCGGCAAGGCCGGGCGCCTGCTCTCAGGCCAGGCGTTGGCCCAGCCAGTGGCAGACCATCTCCGGCATGGCCAGCACATGGCCCGGGAAGCGGCCGCCGGGGAAGCCGACATGGCCGCCGTGCGCGGGCTGCCAGAGCGTCACGAAGGGGCCGGCGTCCTGCACGGCGGGCAGGGAGGCCGCCGGCACGAAGGGGTCGTTGCGGGCATTGAGCACCAGGGCCGGCAGGCGGATGCGCGGCAGCTGGGGCTTGGCCGAGGCGCGCGCCCAGTAGTCCTCGGTGTTGCGGAAGCCGTGCAGGGGCGCGGTGAAGAGGTTGTCGAACTCGTAGAGGTCGCGCACCTCGCGCAGGGCCTGGCCGTTGAAGAGTCCGGGATGCTGCTGCAGCTTGCGCAGGGCCTTGGGCACCATGGTGCGCAGGAACATGCGGGTGTAGACGTGCCGGTTGAAGCCGCAGCCGATGGCGCGGCCCGAGGCGGCCAGGTCGATGGGCGAGCAGATGGCGGCCACCGCGCTGGCGGTCTGGCGGGCCGTCTCGCCGGCTTCCTGCGCCCAGCGCAGCAGGGCATTGCCGCCCAGGGACACGCCCGCGGCGATCAGTGGCCCGTGGTGCTGGCGGCGCACCTGCTCCAGCATCCAGCCGACCTCGGCGTAGTCACCGGAGTGGTAGGCCCGCGGCGCCAGGTTCAGCTCGCCCGAGCAGCCACGGAAATGCGGGATCACGAAGCGCCAGCCGCGGCGCCGCGCGGCGTCGGCGAAGGCCTGGGCGTAGTGGCTCTGCGAGCTGCCCTCCAGGCCATGGAAGAGCACCAGCATGGTCCCTTCGTCGCGGGGCGGGGCGGGCGGCTCGGCGCGGGGATGGCGGCTCGGCGGAGGCGGCTCCAGCAGGAAGTCGGCGTCGATGAAGTCGCCGTCGGGCGTGGTCCAGCGCTGACGCTGGAAGGCCAGGGGCTTGCCGAAATGCCGGCGCGAGAACAGGGCCGGCCAGATGGTCTGGACCTGTCCGCCGGGCTGCCACCAGGGCGCGCGGAAGTCCATCAGTGAAGGATGGTCGGCTCCTGCACGACTTCCTGGATGTCGTGGCCGGTGCCGGGGCTGGCATGGTGCAGCACCATGCGCCAGCCTTGGGAGGTCTTGAGGTAGACGTTGGTGGCGATCACCCAGGCGCTCTGCACGCCGTCGGCCCCTTCCACCTGCACGCGCTCCAGCACCTGATGGATGGCGGTGTCGCCCGTGTGCAGGCGCCGCACGCGCTCTGGCGTGACGGCGATGGGGCCCTGCTGGAACACCGTCTCGAAGGCCGTGCGGATGGCCGCAAGGCCCACCACGCGCGGGCCGCCGGGATGGACGCAGGAGACTTCGTCCTCGTCCGCCCAGATGTCCATCAGCCGGTCGAGCTCGCCGTGCTGCAGGGCTTCGTAGAACTGCTGCTCGATGTCCTCGGGAGAGGCCATCAGCGCGGCGGTCTGCGCCTTGGGGCGTTGCATCGCGCGGCCTTCAGTGGGCGGCGTGCAGGTGCTCGCCGTCCTTGAGGCGATAGACGGTGCCGCAGTAGGGGCACTTGCCGCCTTCGTCATGGCTCACGTCGATGAAGACGCGCGGGTGGTTGCTCCACAGCGGCATCTTGGGATTGGGGCAGGCGACCACGCCGGGGCCCTGCACGTCCTTGGCCAGGACTTCGACGATGGACTTGGCTTCGCTGGATTTGACGTCGCTCATGGGAACTTCTCTTCTTTGCTTGTGACGCGATGGGGCCTGGACTCAGACCAGGCTCAGCCAATGCGCGTACTTGGGGTTGCGGCCGTTGACGATGTCGAAGAAGGCCGACTGGATCTTCTCGGTGATGGGCCCGCGGGAGCCAGCGCCCAGCTCGATGCGGTCCAGCTCGCGGATGGGCGTCACTTCCGCGGCGGTGCCCGTGAAGAAGGCCTCGTCGCAGATGTAGACCTCGTCGCGGGTGATGCGCTTCTCCACCAGCTTCAGGCCCAGGTCCTGGCAGATGTGGAAGATGGTGTTGCGGGTGATGCCGTTGAGCGCGCCGGCCGAGAGGTCGGGGGTGTAGACCACGCCGTTCTTGATCACGAAGAGGTTCTCGCCCGCGCCCTCGGAGACGAAGCCCGAGGCGTCCAGCAGCAGGGCCTCGTCGTAGCCGTCGTCCGTGGCTTCCATATTGGCCAGGATGCTGTTGGTGTAGTTGGACACCGCCTTGGCCTGCGTCATCGTGATGTTGACGTGGTGGCGGGTGTAGGAGCTGGTCTTGACGCGGATGCCGCGCTTCAGGCCATCCTCGCCCAGGTAGGCACCCCAGGACCAGGCGGCGACCATCAGGTGGATGCGGTTGCCCTTGGGGCTGACACCCAGCTTCTCGGAGCCGATCCAGGTGAGCGGGCGCAGGTAGCAGCTCTCGAGCGCGTTCTCGCGCACCACCGCCTTCTGGGCGTCCTCGACCTGCTCCAGCGTGAAGGGGATCTTCATGCGCAGGATCTTGGCGCTGTTGAACAGCCGCTCGGTGTGCTCGCGCAGGCGGAAGATGGCCGTGCCCTGGGGCGTCTTGTAGGCGCGCACGCCCTCGAAGGCGCCGCAGCCGTAGTGCAGGGTGTGGCTCAGCACATGGATCTTGGCATCGCGCCAGTCGACCAGCTGGCCATCCATCCAGATCTTGCCGTCGCGATCGTCCATGGACATGGGGGCTCCTTGCTCGGGGGGACTTGAGGGTTGACCCGGGGATTCTATGTCGCCCCCGCCCCCGCATCACCGGCCGGCGTGCCCTGTTCAGGCGGCCGCAGCAGTTCCCATTGCTGCAGCGCGCCCTGGCTGAACTGCAGCACCAGGCGGATGCCGCCGGCGTCCGTCCAGGCCCAGGCCTCCTCGCGGCCTTCGACCTTGGTGCCCAGGCTGCGGGTCAGCGGCAGCACATCCACCAGCTTCATGCCCTCGTGCAGGCGGGACTGCACCATGACGGCGCTGTCGATGCGGCCCAGCGGCGCGCCGTTGGCCGCCTGCATCACCCGCATCAGGCGGCTGAACTGCAGCAGCAGCCAGAACACGATCACCGTCAGGGCCAGGATCACGCCCTGCCAGCCCATCAGCACCCCACCCATGACCAGGGCCGCCAGGGCCAGGGCCGATCCAATCCATGCATTCATGCCGCGATGCTAGCGCCTGGCGCCAGGGTGGGTTTACCTCTGCTCACAAAATGGACGGCTGCCATCCGTACTTACCCGCTAGAGTGCGCGGCAGGCCTTGAAGGCCACCACGGTGTGGCGGACAGGGATTCTCACAAGACGGGGAGGAGAGTCATGAGCACGGTCAGTGGCCCGACATGGGTGCAGCAGTTCCCGACCAGCACCAGCGTGGGTGACCTGAGCGCCGATTTCAGCGCAGCGGTCAGCCGTTTCATCGCCGCACTTCGGGATGCCGGCGCCCAGGTGAGCATCGCGGCCACGCTGCGGCCGCCCGAGCGGGCTTATCTGATGCACTATGCCTGGCGCATCGCCCAGGAGCAGCTCGACCCGGCCACCGTGCCGGCCATGGACGGCGTGGACATCGACTGGACCCACCGCAATTCCCAGGGCCAGACGCAGCTGCAGCAGGCGCGGCAGGCAGCGGCCCAGATGGTGACAGGCTATGGCATCGTCTACCGGCCTGCGCTGAGCTCCCGCCACACGGAGGGGCGCGCCATCGACATGAACATCACCCAGTACCTGAACAAGAGCGTCAACAATGCCAGCGGCCAGGCGCAGACGCTCACCACGGCCGCCCAGCTCCACGCCCTGGGGGCCGGCTACGGCGTGCACAAGCTGGCCTCCGACCCGCCGCACTGGTCCGATGATGGTCATTGATCACGGCCGCAAGGCGGCCCACGCCATCGCCCGCGGGGCCCTGGCACTGGGCCTTTCCCTGGGGCTGGCCCTGCCGGCCTGGAGTGCCGAATGGGGCCTGCTGGACGGGCGCGTGGGCGGCGGATGGCTGCGCTATTCGCAGTCGGCGCAGCCCGGCACGGCGCCCCAGCGCGGCCACGCCCTGCGCCTGCTGCCGCAGCTGGACGGCCCGCAGGCCGCCTGCTGCTGGCAGGCCCGGGCCGCAAGGCCGTCGCAAGCGCAGGGCGAGCTTTCGGTGCCGCTGCTGGCGTCCGGGGATGAGGAACCCGCCGAGCTGACCGTGCCGGGCCAGGCGGTTCAGCCTCTGGCCCAGCTGGATGTCGCCGCGCTGAAGACCCCCTTCATCGGCCTGTGGACCGACGCTCCGGTGCGCGTGCAGGCCCTCGGGCCGCAGCAGCTGGTGATGCTCTGGCCCGCCGACGGCCCGGTGCTGCGCCTGCGCTACTGCCTGGCCACCGAAGGCCTGCGCATCGACACCCTGGACCTGCACAGCCTGGCCCGCACCCGCTGGTACCTGCCGCTGGACTACGCCATCGAGGCGGGTCCGCTCAGCTGCCAGGACTGAGCAAGCGCCCGAGCCGACGGGCCTGCTCCGGGGGGGCACGACCTGACCCCAGGGCGCCGCGCCGGGCCCGAGCCGCCTTTCGGCGCTTCGCGGCCTGCTCAGCCCAGCAGCGGGTCTGCCGGCCCTTCGTCGGCATCCCAGCCGTAGGCGCGCTCCACGCGGGCCACACGCAGCTCGTAATGACGGTACCAGCGCAGGCGTCCGGTGTCGCGGGCGGCCTGGTGGCGGAGCTCGGCACGCCAGGCGGCGATGGCGGCTTCGTCCGTCCAGTACGAGACGGTGATGCCCAGACCGTCGGCGCCTCGCGCGCTCTCGGCGCCCAGATAGCCCGGCTGGCGGGCGGCGAGTTCCACCATGGCCGTGGCCATGGCGTCATAGGCTGCGTCCGGCGCGCTGCGCTGGCTGGTGAAGATCACCGCGACGTAAGGCGTTGGAAACCGTCCGGCAAAGCCTGCGGGCGGGGGCTCGGAGGGGCGGGCATCGGGCTGCGCGGGCTTGATCATCGTCAGCTTGGGTTGTGTCGGAGACAGGCGTATTCTGTGCGACCGTGCCTGCTCCACGCGGCTGTCAGGGCTTCAGGCTCGGGGCGTGGTGGTCAGGGCGTGATTCCGAGAGCCCGGGCGCCGGCCCGCGGCACGACGTCGGAGGTGAGGCATGGCTGAGCAGTGCGGGCGGGATCAGGACGCGCAGTCGCGGCGCCGGCGGGGTGCCGCATGAGCCTGCGGCGGCGTCTGCTGCGCTGGCGTGCGCGCTGGCGCCGGGGGCCGCACCTGGCGCAGGGCCTGCCCTGGGCCATCCTGCTGCTGGGCCTGATGCTGAGCCTGGGCCTGTGGTCCCACGAGCGCCAGGAAGCGGAGCAGGCCTTGCAGCGCGACCTCGACGCCGCCCTGCACGCCGCCGGCCAGCGCCTGTCCCACCGCCTCGATGCCCTGCAGCAGGTCCTGTCCGCCGTCCATGCCCTGGCCCAGACGCAGGAGCCGGTCCTCAACGGGCGGAGCCTGGATGAAGCACGGCTGGGGCGATTCATGGAGGCCATGCCCCTGGGGGCGGAGCACGCGGGCCTGGAGGGTCTGGCCCTGGTGCGCTGGATGCCGGGCCGCGCGGTGGACGACAAGGCCAGCCCGCGCGCCCTGCTGGGACCGCTGCTGCCGGGGCCCGGCCAGCTGGGGCAGCCGCCCGACCTCTGGCGCGAGACCCTGCTGCGGCCGACCCTGCAGCGAGCCTGGGAGAGCGGCCAGGTCGCGCTGAGCCCCGCCCTGGACCTGCGCAGCTGGCGCCTCGGGCGCAGCCTGGGCTTCGTGCTGGCCCAGCCCTTGTTCCGCCCGTTCCCGGATGGCGGTCGTCGCCTCGAATCCTGGGTGCTGGCGCCGGTGGCGCTGGCCGCCCTGATGGATCCCCTGCAGGCCCAGATGCCGCGCGGCCTGAGCCTGCGGCTCTTCGACGGTGAGGGCCTCCAGGACCCGCCGCAGCTCTATCCGGCGGCAATGGTGCCGGCCAGGGGCCAGCGCCATCGCGAGGAGCGCCTGCATCGCGGCGGCCAGGCCTGGACCCTGCAGCTGCTGGTCCAGCCCGACTACGCACCCCTGACCCGCCTGGGCGAGCCCCTCATCCTGGGCCTGCTGGGCGGCCTGGGCAGCCTGCTGCTGGCCCTCCTGGCCTGGGCCCTGGCGGGCTCCCGCGAGCGTGCCCAGGCCCTGGCGCAGCGCATGACGCGGGCCCTGCGCGAGAGCGAGCAGCGCTGGGCCTTTGCCCTGGAGGGGGCGGGCGATGGTGTCTGGGACTGGGACATGCGGGCCGACGCCCTGGTCACGACCGCACGCTGGAAGGCGCTGATGGGCTGGTCCCTGGCCGCCGGCGAACCCCGTCTGGTGCAGATGCTGCCCCTGGTCCATCCGGACGACCACGTCCAGCTGCGGCAGCGCCTGCGCGACTGCATCCAGGGCGGCCCCGGCACCTTTGAGGTCGAGTACCGCGTGCGGGCCGAGGGCGGTGGCTGGCGCTGGCTGCTGGCGCGCGGCCGCATCGTCGAGCGCGACGAGGGCGGCGATCCCCTGCGGATGATCGGCACCCTGTCCGACATCGATGCCCGCCGCCAGTCCGAGGCCCAGATCCATTTCCTGGCGCGGCACGATCCCCTGACCGAGCTGGCCAACCGCGCGCATTTCTCCGAGCGCCTGCAGCAGGCCCTGGCCCATGCCCGGCGCTACCGCGAGAGCCTGGGCCTGATCCTGGTCGACCTGGACCGTTTCAAGCCCGTCAATGACATCCACGGCCATGCGGTGGGCGACGAGCTGCTGCAGGCCATGGCCCGCCGCCTGAAGGCTGCGGTGCGCGAGACCGATGTGGTCGGGCGCATCGGCGGAGACGAGTTCCTGGTGCTGCTGTGCGGCCCGGTCAGCCGCGAGAGTGCCCGGCATGTGGCCGAGAAGATCTACAACCTCGTTGCCCAGCCCCTGCAGCTGGGCGATCTGAGCCTGGAGCTGACCTGCTCCGTGGGCCTGGCCATGTACCCCGAGGATGGCGAGGACGAGCACAGCCTCAAGAAGGCCGCTGACGACGCCATGTATGCCAGCAAGCGCGCGGGCCGCCTGCTGCTGGGCACCACCGGCGGCTGAGCCGCCTTGTGCCTAGCCCGCCTTGGCCTGCAGCAGCACGCAGCGCACCCAGTGCCCGGCGGCCAGATCCTCGCGGTGCCCGGCCAGGAATTTCTCGGCGGTGGAGTTGGCCGAGAGGAAGCGCATGCCGTGCAGATGGCCCATGCCAGGCAGGGGCCGGGTCCAGGCGCGCTCCAGCACGCCGTTGAACCAGGACACCTGCTCGTCCTCGCCCGCATTGGCATCGGGCTGGCCCAGCAGCAGCACGACCTCGTAGGGGCCGTGGTCCAGCATCTCGGTGGCACTGGTGAGCACCTGCAGGCCGCCATTGCTGATGTTGAGCACCAGGCCGGCCGGGCCGCGGGTGAATTGCACGGGCTTGAAGATCCAGCCCGGCAGCGTGGCGACGTCCTGCTGGGCGGCGGGCAGGTCGAAGCGCGTGTGCTGGCGCTGCTCGGAGGCAGAGTCGGTCATGAGGGGCTCCTTGCTGGCCGGCTTGGCCGTGCGGTGCATCGTAAGCAGACTTGGGCTGGAGGACCAGCGGGTTTCAATCCAGGCCGCGCAGCACGGCGATGGCGTCCTCGATGCGGTCCACCGCGTGCACCGTCAGGCCCTCGATGTCCTTCTTGGGCGCATTGGCCTTGGGTACCACGGCGACGCTGAAGCCCAGCTTGGCCGCCTCCTTGAGACGCTCCTGCCCGCGCGGCGCCGGACGCACCTCGCCGGCCAGCCCCACCTCGCCAAAGGCGATGAAGCCGCGCGGCAGCGCCCGGCCGCGCAGGCTGCTCTGGATGGCCAGCAGCACGGCCAGGTCAGCCGCGGGTTCGCTGATGCGCACGCCGCCCACCGCGTTCACGAAGACGTCCTGGTCGCCCGTGGAGACGCCGGCATGCCGGTGCAGCACGGCCAGCAGCATGGCCAGGCGGTCGCGGTCCAGGCCCACCGAGAGCCGGCGCGGGCTGGGGCCGCCGCTGTCGACCAGGGCCTGCAGCTCCACCAGCAGCGGCCGCGTGCCCTCCAGCGTGACCAGCACGCAGGAGCCCGGCACCGGCTCGCCATGGGTGGAGAGGAAGATGGCGCTGGGATTGGCCACGCCCTTGAGGCCCTTGTCGGTCATCGCGAAGACGCCGATCTCGTTGACCGCGCCGAAGCGGTTCTTGATGGCCCGCACCAGGCGGAAGCTGCTGTGGGTGTCGCCCTCGAAATAGAGCACCGTGTCCACGATGTGCTCCAGCACCCGCGGGCCGGCCAGCGCGCCTTCCTTGGTGACGTGGCCCACCAGCACCATGGCACAGCCTCCGGCCTTGGCGGTGCGGGTCAGCTGCGCGGCGCACTCGCGCACCTGGGCCACCGAGCCGGGGGCGGAGGAGAGCTGGTCGGAGTAGAGCGTCTGGATGGAGTCGATCACGCAGAAGGCCGGCGCCTCGGTCTCGAGGGTGGCCAGGATCTTCTCCAGGTTGATCTCGGCCAGCACCCGCACCTGGGCGCCCGAGAGGCCCAGGCGCCTTGCCCGCATCGCGACCTGGGCGCCGGATTCCTCGCCGGTCACGTAGAGCACCTTGCATTGCTGGCTCAGGGCATCCACCGCCTGCAGCAGCAGGGTGGACTTGCCGATGCCGGGGTCCCCGCCGATCAGCACCACGCCGCCGGCCACGATGCCGCCGCCCAGCACCCGGTCCAGTTCCTCCTGGCCGGTGGGGGTGCGTTCGTAGTCGCTGGCCTCGATCTCGGACAGCGTGGCCACAGGCTGGCTGCGCGCCAGGGCCTGGAAGCGGTTCTTGCCGCCCGTGGGCTCCGCGACGGTCTCGATCAGGGTGTTCCAGGCGCCGCAGTGCGGGCACTTGCCCAGCCACTTGGGGCTGCTGCCGCCGCATTCGCTGCAGCTGTAGACGGTTTTTTCCTTGGCCATGGCCGGGATTGTGGCGTGGCTGGGGCCCGCTTCCCGGCGCTTTGCGGGCTTCTTGCCGCCGTGCGTCCCTCGCCCTCAGCAAAAACCCGGACAAAGTGCTACAACCACGGTTCGCCGCTGCCCACCGCTGTTTCAAGGGCGCGGCTCAAGCCGGAGCTTTTGACATGGAATTCTCGACCTGGCTGGCCTTCTTCGCCGCTTCCTGGGCCATCAGCCTTTCGCCGGGCGCCGGCGCCATCGCCGCCATGAGCTCCGGCCTCAATCATGGCTTCCGCCGCGGCTACTTCACCACTTTCGGCCTGGTGCTGGGCATCCTGACCCAGATCGTGCTGGTGGGCGCAGGCCTGGGCGCGCTGATCGCGGCCTCGTCCTTCGGCTTTGCCCTCGTCAAGTGGCTGGGCGTGGCCTACCTGGTCTACCTGGGTGTCCAGCAGTGGCGCGCGCCGGCCAAGCCCCTGGTGGCGGCCACCGAGCCCTCCGAGGCCCGCGCCGTGAGCCTGCGCCAGCTGGTGCTGCGCGGATGGGCCATCAATGCGGTCAACCCCAAGGGCACGGTCTTCCTGCTGGCCGTGGTGCCGCAGTTCCTGGACATGCACCAGAGCCTGAGCTCCCAGTACACCGTGATCGGTGCCACCCTGTGCTTCACCGACCTGGTGGTGATGGCGGGCTACACGGCCCTGGCGGCCAAGGTGCTGTCCGCCCTGCGCAGCGCCGAGCACATCAAGACGCTGAACCGTGTCTTCGGCAGCCTCTTCATTGCGGCCGGCACCCTGCTGGCCACCTTCAAGCGCGCCGCCTGAGCCCGGGCGACGCAAGAAGCGGGTCGCCCCTGCGGGCGCACCCGGCGTGAAATCCGGAAGACGCGCCATGCCCGGCGCGTTCTTTTTTTTCCTGGAACCTCGATGAGCACCACCGCCGCCCTGGCCCCGGCCTCCCCGGGCCTGTCCTCCCGCTGGCTCTTCTGGGGCCCCACGCTGATCTGGGCCAGCACCTGGCATGTGATCCTCTACCAGCTGGACAGTGGCGTGCCGGTGCTCAACTCCGTGGCCTGGCGCTTCGCGCTGGCCGCGCTGATGCTGGCCGGCCTGGCCCGCTGGCGTGGCGAGAGCCTGCGCCTGCCCCTGGGGGCTCACGGCCTGATGCTGGCCACGGGCATCGTGCAGTACAGCGGCAACTATGTATCCGTCTACGAGGCCGAGCGCCACATTCCCAGTGGCCTGGTGGCCGTGCTCTTCTGCCTGATGGTCTTCGGCAATGCCTTCTCCGGGCGCCTCTTCTTCGCGCAGACCGTCAGCCGCCGCTTCCTGCTGGCGGCCAGCGGCGGCGTGGCCGGCGTGGTGATGATCTTCTGGCCCGAGATCGCGGCGACGGGCGCCCGGCCCACCGCCGCCCTGGGCCTGGGCCTGGGCCTGCTGGCCGTACTGTGCGCCTGCGTGGGCAATGTGCTGACGCTCACCCTCACGCGGCGCGGCCTCGCCCTGGTGCCGGTGCTGGCGTGGAGCATGGGCTATGGCGCAGCCTTCCTGGCCAGTCTTTCCCTGATCAATGGCAGCGGCTGGCATTTCAGCTGGCAGCCCAGCTACCTGCTGAGCCTGCTGTACCTGGCCGTGGCCGGCTCGGTGGCGGCCTTCGTGATGTATTTCAAGCTGGCGCAGCGGCAGGGGGCCGCGCGGGCGGCGCTGACGGGCGTGGTCATCCCGGTGATCGCCCTGGCCATCTCCGCCCTGCTGGAGGGCTGGGTGCCCACGGCCCTGTCCCTGGCCGGCATGGGCCTGTGCCTGGGCAGCATCTACGTGGCCACGCGGCCGCAGTGAGGGAGCGCAGGGGAGGCCGCCTGGCCTCGCCCGCGCTCCTGGCGCCTCATTCCTCCGGCACGAAGATCCACAGCAGCAGGTAGACCACCAGGCCGCCGCCGACGCACAGGCTGGTCAGCACGAAGAGCAGGCGCCAGATCCAGGACTCCACATTCGTCATGCGGCCCAGGCCCCCGCAGACGCCGCCCAGCCAGCGGTCGTTGAGGCTGCGCCGCAGGACCTGGCCGGAGGCCGGGGCGGCAAAGGGGGGGGCGCCGGTGCCAGGCGCTCCGCCTTGTGCGCCGCCATAGGCGCTACCGGGCGCGCCACCGTGTGAGGTGGCGTCCTCGCCCTGCAGGATGCGGGCCTTGGCGCGGGCGAATTCCTCGTCGCTCAAATGACCCTGGCGATGCAGCTCCGCCAGGCGTTCCAGCTCACTGCTCATGCTGCTCATGTGTGCTCCTTGTGATCGAGAACCCGGTGTTCTCAGGCGCTAGCCTAAACCCTCCGCGAGCCAGGCCAAGCGTTCTTGGATGGTCTGCAGCCCGCCGGCCCTGGACTGCAGGGGCAGCCGACAGGGGCCAGGACCGGGGCAAAAAAAGACCCCGGGCAGCGGGGCTGCGCGGGGTCGCATGGGGCGGGGCGCAGGCCCCGCGCCGGACTTACTTGAAGTCGTAGGACAGCGTGAACTTCACCGAACGGGGGGCGGTGTAGCTCAGCGTGCGGCCAAAGGTGGGCGACACGGCATCGCCATCCAGGTAGGTCTCGTCCACGTTCTGGGCGACCTGGCGGTTCAGGAGGTTGAACACGTCCATGCGCAGGGTCAGGCCCTTGACGGTCGCCGGGCGGTAGACCACGTTCATGTCGAAGCGGGTGTCCCAGGACAGGCGGCCGAAGGTGCCGCGCGGCGAGGGCTTGCCGTCGCAGTAGTGGTAGGACGAGCCGTAGCCCTGGTCACCCGTCGGGTTGCTGCCGGCATAGGCGCCCAGGCAGTTGGTCGGACGACCGGCCGCCAGCAGCACGTTGCCGCCCACCTGCCACTGGTCATTCAGCTCCACGAAGCCGAAGGCCTTGATCTGGTGGCGACGGTCGTTGGGCAGGTAGCCGTAGGCGTGCTCCATGATGCCGGAGTGGTCCCAGGTCTGGGTGGCGGACACATCGGTCTGGCCCACGTCGGACAGGGTCTGGCCTTCGGTATTGCCCTTGTTGTAGGACAGGGTGTAGTTGATCTTGCCGTACCAGCCGTCACGGAAGGGATGCTCGGCGAAGAAGTCCAGGGCGAGGTAGCTGCGGCTGGGCGCCTTGCGCTGGCCGGGGTTGTCGGCGAAGCCCATGTCGGCGGCCGAGAGGGTCACCGGCACGAAGGTCTTGCCGTCGCCCGAGTAGTTCACCAGGAAGGTGTT
This sequence comes from Pelomonas sp. BJYL3, assembly GCF_027257975.1. Taxonomy (GTDB): domain Bacteria; phylum Pseudomonadota; class Gammaproteobacteria; order Burkholderiales; family Burkholderiaceae_C; genus Roseateles_B; species Roseateles_B flavus. The sequence goes on along the minus strand of NZ_JANZKX010000004.1, from coordinate 386,961 downwards.
GCTGCGGCCCGGGTTGATGGACGCGCAGGTGAAGCCGCCCCAGTGGCTGGCGTCGATGCCGTGGTCCTCGGCGTACTTGTTGAAGGGCGTCTGGTCGCAGTAATCGTCGATGGTCGAGATCATCTTGCGATAGGTCAGCTTCGCCCCGACGTTCAGGCGCTCGGTCAGCGTGCGCTCGATGCCCAGGGTGATCTCGTCCTGTGCGGCGGCCTTCAGGTCCTGGGCCGCGACGGTCTGGTAGAGCTTGGCCTGGCCGAACTCGTTGTCCGGCGAGCCGGTGGCCAGCAGCACCGGGTTGATGGGCGCGCCCTTGGCATCGACGCCGGAGTAGGTGGAGTAGGTGTCGATGTAGGTGGAGCGGCTGGCACCGCGCACGGCGATGTGCGTCGGGATCTGGATGGCGTAGCGGCCCACGCTGCCGAACACGTGCGTGGTCTTGTCGCTCAGCGGATCCAGCGAGAAGGCCAGGCGCGGGTTCAGGTTCTTGTTCTTCAGGAAGGTCTGGCCGTCGCCGTTCTTGTTCTCGTAGGTCTCGTTGCGCAGGCCGGCGGTCACCAGCAGGTCCTTGGTGACCTGGTACTTGTCCTCGATGTACTGCGCGGCCTGGGTGGACTCGGCGTTGGTGATGTCGTCGAACTGCGTGGCGCGCACGTAGTAGCCCTGCGTGCCCAGCTGGCCGCCGGCGGCCGGGATGATGGAGCCCACGCTGCGCAGGTTGGTGACCGGCACCGTGCCGTCCGGCGAGGCGGCCGACTTGAAGTAGGTGTAGGTGATGCCACCCGCGGTGCTCTCACCGGCGTTGATGGAGCGCAGGGTGTTGTTGTCGATGCCGGCGCGCACCGTGTGCTTGCCGTGCTGCCATTCGATGTCCAGGCGGGTGGACTTGACCTTGTCCTTGGCACCTGCGGCCAGCAGCCGCTCGCCCGCGAAGGGCTGGCCGTCAGTGTTGTAGACCACGCCAGGCGCGCGATTCTCGGCACTGGCGATCACGCCAGGCATGCTGACGTCATAGTCGGCCAGGGACTGGGTATGCGGCGAGCTGCTCTGCCCATGTAGCACGGTCAGGGTCAGGTCTTGCGTCAGGCTACCCGTGTACTTCAGGATCTGGGATTTGGCGCCGACGCCGTCGTTCTTGCCGGCGACATCGTTGAAGACTGAGACACCGGAGGCCGCTACACCGCGCGAGTCGGTGGTGTAGTCAAAGGCGCTCAGGCGCTCTTCGCGGCGATAGCTGTCGCCCAGCAGCGTGAGCTCCAGGTGATGATCGTCCGTCACATTCCAGTCGAATTTGGTCATGTAGCGGTTGTTGACGTTGTGCGCCTCGGTACCGCCGGAGGCCGACGAAGGCGACTCCGGGTTGAAGGCCAACGTCACAAAGCGTTCGTTGTGCGTCAGGCGCTCCACCGCTGCAAACATGAACAGCTTGTCCTTGATCAGCGGGCCGCCGATGTAGGCGCCGATGGAGGTCTCGCTCTCGGTGTCGTGGCGACGCGAGGTGTGGATCTTGCCGTCCGTGCCGGGATTCTTCCCCGTGTTGGGATAGAAGATGTCCTTGCGCGTGCCACGCAGGCTGTTGGGCGTGAAGCTCATGCTCACGCCACCTTCCCAGGTGTTGCCGCCGCTCTTGGTGGTGATGTTGACCACGCCGCCGGTGGAACGGCCGAACTCGGCGCCGAAGCCGCCGGTCAGGATCTGCGCGTTGGCGATGGCGCCGAAGGGCAGCTCGGAGGAGCCCAGCTGGGTCAGCGGGTTGGTGACCGGGAAGCCGTTGATGTAGTACGCGTTCTCGGAGGCCGCACCGCCGCCGAAGCTGGCGCCGCCGGCATAGCGGCTGTCGGCCTTGGTGGTGTTGGGGGCCAGCTGGATGATGCCGTCGATGGACTTGGCCACGGGCAGGCGGTCCAGCTGCGCGGCGCTGAAGGTGGCGCCATTGTTGGAGTTGGCCATGTCCAGGCGGGCGACCTTGCCCGTCACCTCGACGGTGCTGAGGGTCTGGGTCGAGCCGAACAGCAGCTCGGAACCCTGGCCGATGCGGACTTCCACGCCGTCGCGGGTCGAGACCACGGCGCCGTCCTTCATCAGGGTGACCTTGTAGGTGCCGGCGGGCAGGGCGGTCACGTTGAAGCGGCCGCTTTCATCCAGGGTGATGGTGCGCTTGGCACCGGTGGCGGCGTTCTCCACCACCAGGGTGCTGCCCTTGGCGTTGGCGGCCTGGCCGTAGATGGTGCCGACGGTGTTGGATTGCGCGTAGACGGCGGAACTGGCCAGCATCAGGCTGATGGCGGCGGCCAGCGACGACTGGCGGAGCATGGAAAGCTTCATGGGCGGGAATCCCTCGTGTTGGTTGAGCCACGTTGGCCCGCCCCGGTTAGCGCTCAACGGTAGCGGGCGCGGCCTTTGTGGCGAGCCCGTGCATTGCAAGCCTTTCTGGCGCCGTCGGCCTTGGGGTAAGGCCTAGGCGCGCAGCGGCGCCACACCGTGAGAAATGCCCGGAATTCGGAAGAAACAAGGACTTGCGCGCGTCCAGACTCTTGCAAGAGCCGGGCCACTTCACCTTCTTTTACAAGCTGCAGCCGGGCAATCGTCGCCGTCAGGCAACAGTCAGCATCCTGCCAAAGGGCGATCGGACCGGGTGCTCAGGCCTGCAGCGATTCCACCTGCACCGGCACGCGCCGGGTGACCGCGCACATCAGCTCGTAGCCGATGGTGCCGGCGGCACGGGCGACTTCGTCGATGGAGAGCACGGCGCCCTTGCTGCTCTGGCCCCACAGGGTCACCTCGGAACCGAAGCCGGCCTGGGGCAGCTCGCTGAGGTCCACGGCCAGCATGTCCATGGAGACGCGGCCCACGGTCTGGCTGCGCTGGCCGTCCACCAGCACCGGCGTGCCGCTGCCGGCATGGCGGGGGTAGCCGTCGGCATAGCCGCAGGCCACGGTGCCGATGCGCATGGGGCGCTCCGCCACGAAGGTGCTGCCGTAGCCCACGGAGTCACCCGGCTGCAGCTGCTGCACGGCGATGACCTTGGCGCGCAGGCTCATGCCGGGCTTGAGGTCCCAGTGCGCCATGTCGTGCTCGGGGTAGTCCGGCACGCCGCCATAGCTCATGATGCCGGCGCGCACCCAGTCGGCCCGGACTTCCGGACGCTGGTTGTAGCGCAAGGTGGCGGCGCTGTTTGAAAGCGAGCGCTCACCTGGCAGGTCATGGGTGGCTTCGGTCCAGGCGGCCATCTGGTGGGCGATGCCGTCCTCGCCGAAGCGCCGGGCGTCGGCGTCGGAGAAGTGCGTCATCAGGGAGATCTCGTCGACCTGGGGCAGGGCGTTGAGCCGGGTCCAGGCGGCGCGGAAGGCCTGGGGGGTGAAACCCAGGCGGTTCATGCCGCTGTTCATCTTGAGGAAGACGCGGTGGGGCTCGTGCGTCTTGTGCATGGCCAGCCAGTCGATCTGCTGCTCGCAGTGCACGGCATGCCAGAGCTTCAGGCGCGAGCACAGTTCGAGGTCGCGCGCCTCGAAGCAGCCTTCCAGCAGCAGGATGGGGCCGCGCCAGCCCAGCTCGCGCAGCAGCTGGGCCTCGTCCAGGTCCAGCAGCGCGAAGCCATCAGCGGCACGGAAGGCCTCGAAGACGTTGGCCACGCCATGCCCGTAGGCATTGGCCTTGACCACCGCCCAGACTTGGGCATCCGGGGCGCAGGCGCGGGCGCGGGCCAGGTTGTGGGCCAGATGGGCGGGGTGGATCAGGGCTTGGATGGGACGCGGCATGGCTGCCATTGTGGCAGCAAAGCCCGAGGGTTTGCCCTAGGGCAAGGACTTGCCCGCACGAGGCGGGGCGCTGGCCTGCCCTGGATTGGGTCACGGGCGGCGCCCTGTACGGGTCTGCTGCCGGCCGGGCTTGCCGCCTGTCGGCCGTGCGCCCCGGCTGCGAAGGATTGCAGTGGCCTGCCCGGACGCCGGCCCCTGACGTCATGGCATGCACAGGTGTGCGTGCTATAAACCCGCCGCAGCATGGCCCGCTTGTGAAGTTTTGTGAGGCGTTTACGGGGGCACGGCTTCTCTTTCCTTTGCTTCGATAAGACAGGCATTCACAAGCTCGGGTCCATGAAAAAAGGCTTCTACACCATCATGGCGGCGCAGTTCTTCAGCTCGCTGGCTGATAACGCGCTGTTTGTCGCTGCCGTGGAGTTGCTGCGCAGTGGCGGGTCTCCGGAATGGCAGCGCGCGGCCCTTGTGCCCATGTTTGCGCTGTTCTACGTGGTGCTGGCCCCCTTTGTCGGGGCCTTCGCCGATGCGGTGCCCAAGGGCCGGGTGATGTTCGTCTCGAACAGCATCAAGGTCGTGGGCTGCCTGCTCATGCTGACGGGACTGCACCCGCTGCTGGCCTATGCGGTCGTTGGCCTCGGTGCAGCGGCCTACTCGCCGGCCAAGTACGGCATCCTGACCGAGCTGTTGCCGCCGTCGCAACTGGTCAAGGCCAATGGTTGGATCGAGGGCCTGACCATTACCTCGATCATCCTTGGCGTGCTGCTGGGCGGCCAGCTGGTCGGGCAGCACATCGCGCCGCGGCTGCTGGCGCTGGACTTGCCTCTGGTCGATACCGGTATCGATACCCCTGCCGAGGCGGCCATCGCCGCTCTGGTGAGCCTTTATCTGCTGGCCGCGGCCTTCAACCTGCGCATCCCGCGCACCGACAGCGCCCTGCAGCCCATGGGCCGGGACCTGCTCTACCTGGTGCGCGATTTCGCCAACTGCAATTCGCGTCTCTGGCAAGACAAGCTGGGCCAGATCTCCCTCGCCACCACGACCCTGTTCTGGGGCGTCTCCGGCAATTTGCGCTACATCGTGCTGGCCTGGGCTCTTGCCGCGCTGGGCTATGGCACGACGCAGGCCTCCAGCCTGGTCGGGGTCGTTGCCATCGGCACCGCTGCGGGTGCTGTGGTGGCGTCCATGGTCATGCGCCTGGACAAGGCAACGGCCGTGGTGCCTCTGGGCATCGTCATGGGCTTGCTGGTCATCCTCATGAACTTCATCCACAACGTGTGGATCGCTGCGCCTTTCCTGATCCTGCTCGGCGGCATCGGTGGTTACCTCGTCGTCCCCATGAACGCGCTGCTGCAGCACCGGGGCCACAACCTCATGGGCGCCGGCCGCTCCATCGCGGTGCAGAACTTCAACGAGCAGGCCTGCATCCTGGGCCTGGGCGCGCTGTACACGGGCATGACCCGCGTCGGCATGTCGGCCTTCGGCGCCATCACCATCTTCGGCCTGGTCGTGGCCGGCACCATGTGGCTGATCCAGCGCTGGCACCGCAGCAACTGCGTCCAGCACGCCGAGGAAGTGCAGCGCCTGCTGGCCATCGCGCGCAGCGACAAGCACTGAGTCCGGTCGGCGGACCAGCAAAAGGAAAAGGGGCGCTGCGAGCGCCCCTTCTTCATGGTCGGTCCGAAGCGCTCAGGCCTTCTTCTTTCCGCCCGTGTTGCCGTTGAGCACGCCTTCGATGTGCTCGCTCCAGGCGCGGGCGATCTTGAAGCAGCCACTGTGGTTCAGGTGGATCTCGTTGAACCAGTCCCCGCTGTTGCCGCTGGAGCCGGGCGCGGCCAGGGCCAGGGGCACGGCGGTGGAGTCGAAGACATGCAGGCCGGGGTAGAGCTGCTGGTCGGCGGCCAGGCGCTTGAGCAGCTGGGCGAGGTGGTAGACCATCAGCCGGCTCACCGCGGCCCAGTCAGCCGCCGGGATGGCATAGGCCTTCAGTGCGGGGTAGAGCCAGGGGCCCGAGGCGTCCTCGGCGCCGGCAGGGCGGGGCATGGGCACGGCATAGCTGTGCATGAAGACCGGCTTGCCCGCCGAGCGGCCCTGGTCGCGCAGGCTCAGCAGATGGCGCAGGTTGGCGCTGAGGTAGTCGGCATAGGTGGCCCAGCCGGGTTCGGAGAAATAGCGGGCGACGCCGGCCGAGGGCGGGCCCCATTCGGTCTGGCGGCGCAGCAGGCGCAGATGCAGGGCCACGGGCTCGCCGCCGGGCAGGTGGGCCGGGGTCTGGGCGGCCTTCACCAGGTCATTGCCACCGACCGACAGCAGGATGCCGTCCCAGACCGGGGCGTCGTCGGCACTTAGCAGGCGCACGAACTCGGGCGCGGATTCCAGGTCCACCATGTGGCTCAGGGCATTGCTCTGGCCGGCGCAGTTGACGGCGAGGGCCTTGTCCCGGAAGACCAGCTCCTCCAGCAGATTGGCGTGCGCATTCATCTGCGCGGCGGTGAAGCTGAACCAGGAATCGCCCTGGGCCAGCAGGCGCCAGCGGAAGGCGCTGAGGTCGGGTGCCGGTTTCGCTTGCAGATCAGCCGGGGTCAAGCAGGCCAAGTGGTCCAAGTCGGGCTCTCCCTAGTTCATGAGGCTCATCGGAGGGGGGCCGGCCTCCCGGAGGCTGGCCGCACGGCGTCCCGATTGGAGTACGGTTCTCCTTCCGGACACCATGCTATAAACCCTGGGCATTGTGGGTCGGCAGTGTGTCGGCTTCCCAATGGATTTCAAGGGGTTGTTGCAGCGAGCCAACCCATGCCCTGTAAGCAGTGACATGGTCCGCACGGCCCTGCTGCCCCCGAGGCATGACCTGACCCCATCGTTTCACCCGGCCCTCGCATTCGCCGGGCTCTTGCACGCCTCGCTGCATGGCATTCCTCGGTCTGATCTTCAACGCCCTGGTCTGGGGCCTGTCCTGGTGGCCCTTTCGCCAGTTCCAGTCCGCCGGGCTCCACCCGCTGTGGGCCACGGTCTCCTTCTTCTTTCTGTCCTGGCTGGTGATCCTGCTGCTGCGCCGCGAGGCCTGGCGGGAGTTGCTGGCCACGCCCTCGCTGTGGCCCATCATGCTGGCCGCCGGCGTCACCAACACCTTCTTCAACTGGGGCGTGGCCACCGGCGACGTGGTGCGGGTGGTGCTGCTGTTCTACCTGATGCCGCTGTGGGCGGTGCTGCTGGCGCGGCTGATCCTGGGCGAGCACCTGACCCGGCTGGCCCTGCTGCGCATGGCCCTGGCCCTGGGGGGCGCGGCGGCGGTGCTGGCGCCGGCCGGCGGCGGGCTGCCCCTGCCGGCCAGCCTCTCGGACTGGCTCGGCGTGCTGGGCGGCATGTCCTTTGCGCTGAACAACGTCATGCTGCGCCGCGAGGCCGGCCGCAGCCCCGAGGCCCGCGCCCTGGCCATGTTCAGCGGCGGCGTGGGCGTCTCGGCCCTGGCGGCCACGCTGATGGCGTCGCAGGGCCTGGCGCCCTGGCCGGCCCTGGCCTCGCCGTGGTGGGTGCTGCCGCTGGCGGGCATGGCCGTGCTGTTCTTCCTCTCCAATCTGTCGCTGCAATATGGGGCAGCGCGGCTGCCGGCCAACGTGACGGCCATCGTGATGCTTTGCGAGGTGCCCTTCGCGGCCCTCTCGTCCCTGGCCTGGGGCGGCGGGACCCTGGGCCTGCGCACGGCCGTCGGCGGCCTGTGCATCGTCGGAGCGGCCCTGCTGGCTGCGCTGGAGAAGCGGCAGGGCTAATATCCGGCTTCCCAAGGAGCGCGCCATGGCACAACAGACGATCTACGACTTCAACGCCACCTCCATCGACGGCCAGCCCTTCTCGCTGGCCGCCGAGCACGGCAAGGTGCTGCTTGTCGTCAACACGGCCAGCGAATGCGGCTTCACGCCGCAGTTCAAGGGGCTGGAGCAGCTCTGGCACGACTACCGCACCCGTGGCCTGGTCGTCATCGGCTTCCCCAGCAACGAGTTCGGCGGGCAGGACCCCGGCACGAACGACGAAATCTCGTCCTTCTGCGAAATCAACTACGGCGTCACCTTCCCCATGATGGCCAAGGTGGAAGTCAACGGCGAGAAGGCCGATCCGCTCTGGCAGTGGCTCAAGAAGGAAAAGCCGGGCCTGCTGGGCACGCAGGCGATCAAGTGGAACTTCACCAAGTTCCTGATCGGCCGTGACGGGCGCGTGCTGCGCCGCTACGCCCCCAACGACACACCGGAATCACTGCGCGCCGACATCGAGGCCGCACTCGGCGGCTGACCCCGCCATCCTCAGCACGCCAGTGATTCGCGCAGCTGCGCGCCCTCCAGGCCGACGCGCAGGGTGCGCGCCTGCAGGCGCAGGCTGCCGCCGCGCGCGAACTCCAGCTGCAGCGCCAGCCGGCCTGCGTAGAGCGCTGGCAGCTGCGGGGTCAGGTCTTGCCCGTCCCGGCTCAGCCGGGCCTGGGCGATGCGCCCCGGCGTGAAGTCCCGCAGCGTCCAGACCTCCAGGCCGGACCACTGCAGCCGCAGGGGCCAGACCCAGCCCTGCACCGGCTCGCGCTGGCTGGGGCTGTGCCAGTGCACGAGGGCGCTGGAGAGCTCGATGAGGCCGTCGTCGCCCTCCCGCCCCAGCCGCAGCAGCTCCGAGTCCTGCAGGACCAGGGTCAGGGGCGAGGGCCAGTCGGCGAGGGCCTGGACGGGCACCTGGGGGGGCACGGAGTCAGGCGGGGAATGCATGGCTTCATTGTCGACGCCATCCCTAGCACATCAACCGAAGTGATCCCGTTGCCCCTGTCTCCCTCTCCTACAGTTGTTATGACTTTGTAAATGGGAGCAAGTCATGACGAGGACGAGAGCAAGAACCCCCGTGGCCGCGGCCGTCGCGGCGCTGACCCTGGCCGCCTGCGCGCTGTGGCAGCCCATCAAGCCCACGCCCGACAACACGCCGCTGCCGGACCCCGTCGGCCCGATGTCCGTGGTCACCCTCGACCAGGGCTGGGACCAGTTCACGCGCATGTCCTACTGGTTCACCTCCCAGGGCTCCCAGATCGTGCCCTACCGCTGGTTCCTGGTGCTGGAGCAGGCCCACAGCACCGAGCGGTTCCGCAGCGACGCCCACATCGAGCAGCTGGGCTACCTGCCCGCCGCGCCGGGCCCGGGCGCCTGGAACCCGGACGGCCTGCCCGTGGGCTTCACCAAGGCCAGCAGCAAGGGCCAGGACTGGATGGGCATGAGCTGCGCCGCCTGCCACACCGGCCAGATCAACTACAAGGGCCGCGGCCTGCGCATCGACGGCGCACCGGCCCTGTCGAGCTTCGACCGCTTCTACGCCGAGCTGGTGGCGGCCCTGCAGGCCACGCAGGCGGACGAGGCCAAGTTCCAGCGCTTTGCCACCGCCCTGGGCCAGACCAGCCCCGCCCAGCAGCAGGCCCTGCGCGATGATCTCGCCCGCCAGACGCGTGACTCCGCCGCCCGCCTGGCCCTGAACAGGCCGACCTACGACCCCGGCCACGCCCGCCTGGACGCCTTCGGCAACATCTTCAACGAGGTGCTGGTGACGGCCCTGGATCAGCCGAGCAACGCCCGGCCGCCCAACGCCCCGGTGTCCTACCCCTTCCTGTGGGACACCCCCCAGCACGACAAGGTGCAATGGAACGGCTCCGCGCCCAACGGTCCGCTGGGCCTGGGCGAGGTGACCCGCAATGTGGGCGAGGTGCTGGGCGTCTTCGGCGGCCTGCACATCGAGGACTGCAAGCCCCAGGGCTGCAGCTACCCCAGCACTGTGGACATCGTGGCGCTGGGTCACCTGGAGGGCTGGCTGCGCAGCCTGTGGTCGCCGCAATGGGACGAGAAGGTGCTGGGCCCGCTGGATCGCGAGCTCGCCCGCAAGGGCGAGGCGATATATGGCCAGCAGTGCGCGCAGTGCCACCTGCCCATCGAGCGCACCAATCCCTACCGCCGGATCACCGCGCAGATGCATGACGTCGGCACCGACCCGGCCATGGCCACCGCAGTCGCCATGCGCCAGGCCCTGACCGGGCGGCTGCAGGGCACGCCCATCATCACCAGCCTCCCGAAGCGCTTCGGTGACAAGGACGGCGGGGCCACCATCGTGGTCCAGGGCGCGCTGGGTGTGATGTTGAGCACCAAGGAGGCCCGGATGGCGACGCTGCGGGCGCTGATCATCCAGTACGAGGCCCAGCTGGCCGACGAGCTGCGCGGCGCCGGCCAGTTCAAGGCACCGGCCGGCTGGACGCACGAGAAGCCCTCCGAGGAGCTGCTCAACAAGGTGCTGGCCACACCCGCACCTCACGAAGATCCGCCGCCCAGCCTGGCGACCTACAAGGCGCGGCCGCTCAACGGCATCTGGGCCACGGCGCCCTATCTGCACAACGGCTCGGTGCCCAATCTCTGGGCCCTGCTGCAGCCGGTGGCGCAGCGGCCGGCGCGCTTCTTTGTCGGCAGCCGCGAGTTCGATCCGGTGCGCGTTGGCCAGGTCAGTGAGCAGGGCCCCTCGCTCCTGGACACCAGCCTGCCCGGCAACAGCAATCGCGGCCACCTGGCCGGCACGACCCTGCCCGAGGCGGACAAGCGCGCCCTGCTCGAGTACCTCAAGACCCTGTGAACGGTGCCGCCGCCCCGGCGCCGGGGGCGGGCGGCCGCCACAGGATGCAGCGGTAGGCCTGGCGCAGCCGGCCTTCGCGGGCCTGCTGGCCCAGCCATTCATTGACCGTTTGCCGGGAGACGTTGGCCAGCGCTGCCAGCTCCGCCTGGCTGACCCGCAGGCGCCGCCAGCCGGGCTCGCCCGGCAGCGGCTCGCCGCGTTCCTGGTCCAGCTGCTGCAGACCCAGCAGCAGGCGCTCCGCCGCCGTGGCATGGCGCGAGGCCGCCAGCAGCCCCAGGGTGCCAGCGAAGCGGCCGGCGAATTCCTGCATCAGGGCGCGCGCAAAGCCGGGCAGCTCGTCCATCAGCCGGGCATAGGCCGCCGGGCCGATGGCGATCAGCACGCTGGGGCGCAGCGCCACGGCCTCGTAGCGTGAGGGCTGACGGCACACGAAGCCGGCCAGGCCGAAGAGCCGCGGCGGCCGCATGGTCTCCAGCACCGAGACCTGGCCGTCCAGGCCGCTGAATCGGGCCTCGATCTCCCCCTGCACCACCGCGTAGAAGGCCTGGGGCTGCTGGCCCTGCAGCAGCACCGCCTCGCCCGTCGCCAGGTGCTGCAGGCGCAGCAGCGGTGCCAGGGCTTGCCAGCGGGTGTCGTCCAGGGGCAGGCCCGGCGCCAGGCTCTCGAGGACGGTGGCGAAGCCGGTCCGCAGGTCCACACGGCCGGGGGCGGCCGCGCCGACGCGGGGAGCTCGCGCCCGGGATGGGCCGGATGGGGCCCTGGCGGAGGTGCGGGGGGCAGGGGCGCGAGGGGCGCGAGGGGCGGACATGTGGAAATTGTCGGGTATCCGACCATTGCCTGCCGGCCCTGCGCCTAAGCTTCTCCCATGACCGCTCTGCCTGCTTCATCGTCCTTCGCCACCGAGCCGCCCCGGCCGCCCCGGCCGCCCCGGCCGGACTTGTCCGCCCGGTTCCGGCGCTTTGCCGATGAGGACTGCCCCGAAGATCCGCTCTACCAGGCGCTGTGCCGGCTGCTGGCGGCGCGGCCGGCCCTGCTGGCCCTGATGGACGAGGCGCCGCCCGAGCAGGCCCAGCCCAACCTCTATCTGGCGGCGCTGCATGCACGGGTGATGGCGGCGCCGCAGTCGGCCCTGGCCGCCTACTTCCCCTCCGTGGGCGGCCGGCGCCTGCCTGACGAGGCCCTGGCCGCCGTCCTCGCCGGCTTTGTCGCCGACCATGAAGCCGCGCTGCGCAGCCTGCTGCGCCACCGTGCCACGCAGACCAACGAGATCGGCCGCTGCGCCCTGCTGTGGCCCGCCCTGCAGCATCTGGCAGGGGCCGGCGGCCGGCGGCGGCTGGCCCTGTTCGACTTTGGCTGCAGCGCCGGGCTCAACCTGGGGGTGGATGCCTACCGCTACCGCTACCTCGGGGAGGATGGGCAGGCGGTCGAGGCCGGCGCGCTCGCGGACCGGGACGCTCCGCAGATCAGCTGCCGCTGGCAGGGCGCGCTGCCCCGGTCGGAGGCGGGCTTCGAGCTGGCCTTTCGGCAGGGCGTGGACCTCAGCCCGCTGCATGCCGCCGAGCCGGAGGACGCCCGCTGGCTGCTGGCCTGCCTGTGGCCGCATGACCAGGAGCGCCGCGAGCGCCTGCAGTCCGCCCTGGCCCTGGCGCGGCAGCGCGCCTGGCCGGTGCAGGCGGCGGACGACGGCCTGGCGCGGCTCGAGGCCTGGCTGGACGGCCTGCCCCCAGAGGTGCAGCCGGTGCTCTTCCACAGCTGGGTGCTCTACTACTTCCAGGCGGCGGACCGCCGGCGCCATGGGCAGCGCGTCGAGCGGCTGATGGCGCAGCGGGGCCTGTGGTGGCTCTCGGCCGAGTCCCTGGCTGACAGCGACTGGCCCGCCGACGCCGCGCTGGCTCCCCGGCCCGACGGCGTGTCCGCGGGCAGCGCCACGCTGTGGCAATGGCGCCGGGCCGGGCAGGCGCCCCAGGCCCTGGCCTGGTCGCATCCGCATGGGCGCTTCGCGCACTGGCTGGCGCCCGCGGTGGGCGCTCCGGGCGCGCGCTGACGGGTGCCCTTCGGCACGCGAACAGGGCCGGCTCCCTGGCATAGACTCCCGCGCAGTGGCCCTGCGGCACAGCCGGCGCGGGGCAAGCCTCCCCTCATCAGGGACGAAGGCGCCCGCCAGGGCCTGGCGGGCCTGGGCTGCCGGCTGCGAGGCCAGGCGCCAGGCCCCCGGCCGCATAATGGCAGGCTGTCTCAGACCCCGGAGTGACCTGCCATGTTCCAACACGTTGACGCCTACGCTGGCGACCCCATCCTCAGCCTGAACGAAGCCTTCCAGAAGGATCCGCGGGCCGGCAAGATCAACCTGTCCATTGGCATCTACTTCGACAACGACGGCCGCATTCCCATGATGGATTCGGTCCGCAAGGCCGAGCTGGCCGTCGTCGAGTCCGCCGGCGCGCGACCCTACCTGCCCATGGAAGGCCTGGCCGCCTTCCGCACCGAGGTGCAGGCGCTGCTGTTTGGCCGCGACGCCGAGGTGCTGAAGGCGGGCCGCGTGGCCACCGTCCAGAGCGTGGGTTCCAGCGGCGGCCTGAAGGTCGGCGCCGACTTCATCAAGCGCTACTTCCCCGAGAGCGCGATCTACGTCTCCGACCCCACCTGGGACAACCACCGCGCCGTCTTCGAAGGCTCGGGCATCGCGGTCAAGACCTATCCCTACTACGACCCGGTCACCGGCGGCGTGCGCTTCAAGGAGCTGCTGGAGGCCGTGCAGGCCATGCCCGCCAAGAGCGTGGTGCTGCTGCACGCCTGCTGCCACAACCCCACCGGCGTGGACCTGACCCCCACCCAGTGGGACACCCTGATCCCCCTGCTGAAGCAGCGCGAGCTGCTGCCCTTCCTGGACATCGCCTACCAGGGCTATGGTGAAGGCCTGGAGCAGGACGCCTTCGCCATCCGCGCCATGGCCGATGCCGGCCTGTGCTTCTTCGTGGCCAACAGCTTCTCCAAGAACATGAGCCTCTACGGCGAGCGCTGTGGCGGCCTCTCCGTCGTCTGCCCAGACGCCCAGCAGGCCACGCACGTGCTCGGCCAGCTCAAGGCCACCATCCGCCGCAACTACTCCAACCCGCCGATGCACGGCGGCCAGCTCGTCGCCAAGGTGCTGGGCGACCCGGCCCTGCGCGCTCTGTGGGAAGGCGAAGTCGAGGAGATGCGCGAGCGCATCCTGGCCATGCGCAACGCCCTGCACCAGGTGCTGTCGGCCAAGCTGCCGGGCCGCAACTTCGACTACTTCCTGCACCAGCGCGGCATGTTCAGCTACACGGGCCTCACGCCCGCCCAGGTGGACCGCCTGAAGGACGAGTTCGGCGTCTACCTGGTCCGCTCGGGCCGCATGTGCGTTGCCGGCCTCAACACCAAGAACGTGGAAGCCGTGGCCAACGCCATGGCCGCGGTGCTGGCGTGAGCCGGGCAGGCCGCATCGCCTGGGGCGGCGCGCTGGCGCTGCTGGCCTGCGGCCTGGTCTTTTCCATCGGCCCCCGCAACGGCGAGATCGCCTGGGAGCCCGCCCCCATGACGCCCGTCCAACTGCCCGAGCAGCTGGACGCGCTGGAGGCCCAGCTGGCCATGGGCGAGGCGCGCGTCGCCGGCCTGACGCCGCAGACCGAGAAGCACATCGTCTGGGGCGACCAGGGCCGCAAACGCGCGCCCTGGGCCGTGGTCTACCTGCACGGCTTCTCCGCCACCCGCCAGGAGATGGCGCCTGTGCCCGAGCGCCTGGCCCAGGCCCTGGGCGGCAACACCTTCTACACCCGCCTGGCCGGCCACGGCCTGCCTGGCGATGCCATGGCCCAGGCCAGCCTGGGCCAGTGGAAGGCCGACGCGCTGGAGGCCCTGCAGGTGGGCCAGCGCATCGGCGAACGCGTGCTGGTGGTGGGGGCCTCCACCGGCGCCACCCTGGCCGCCTGGCTGGCCCAGCGCGAGGAAGCCAAGGACGTGGCCGGCTGGGTGCTCATCTCGCCCAACTTCGGTCCCCGCGATCCCAAGGCCGGCATCATCAACTGGCCCTGGGGCCGCAGCATCGCCCGCCTGGTGCAGGGCGCCGAGTACGAGGAGCAGCCCGCCAATGAGCGCAAGGCGCGCTTCTGGACCCACCGCTACCCCACCGAGGCGCTGTTCCCCATGATGGCCCTGGTCGAGCGCGTGCGCAGCAGCGAGCTGGGCAAGATCCAGGCGCCCACGCTGATGCTGATGTCCCCGCGCGATACCGTGATCGACGTCGCCGAAGCCCGCGCGGCCTTCGAGCGCATCGGCAGCCCGCGCAAGCAGCTGATCGAGGTCGACTACAGCGAATCGCCCGGCCAGCACGTGCTGGCAGGCGACATCGATGCCCCGCGCGCGGTGCAGCCCATGGTCGAGCAGATCCGCGAGTTCGTGGCCACCCAGGTCGAACCCCGGCCCTGAACGCGGGCCCTCGCCCCTTGCCACCTCAACAGGTGACGGTCCCCTGAAACAGGGGGCTTCTGCGCCGCAGATGCGATGGCTTTCGCTCAGGCAGCGGCGCACACTGCATCCATCACTGAAGCCGTAGAGGTGGACCATGGCACAGCTGATCAAGCCCCGCGGGGCCGCACATCCCGAGACCGGCATGGCCCGCATGGCCGCGCTGGGACGCAGCGCGATGAACGCCATCGCACGGCCGCTGAACATCGTCGGGAGCAGCAAGATCGACGGCCTGGAAGTCCAGGACTCGACGCTGGAGGAATGGGAGCAATGCCAGTCCCAGTTCGAGGACAAGTTCCGCCACGGCGTCTCCGACTACCTGCGCTGAGCGCCCTGCCTGCGCCGCTCCGTCCGCTCCTGGGTCCTCAGGATGCAGGCCGGACGCCGGCCGGGCGCTACATTGCGGTCCATGCATTGCAGCGCCCCCGCCACTCGCCCACTCCCCTTTCGGTCCCTGGTGCAGGCCGCCCTTCTGGGTCTGGCCTGCGTGGGCCTCGCCTTGCCGGTGCGGGGCGCCACGGACCGGCTGCCGGCGCAGGGTGCCACGAACCGGCTGCCGGCGCCGGTGGCCGCCGCTCTTCAGCGGGCCGGCTTGCCGCCTGAATCCCTGGCCCTGCGTGCCTTCCCGCTGGACCGCCCCCGGGCCGGCTACGCCTGGCAGGCGGACCGGCCCATGGTGCCGGGCTCGGTGGCCAAGCTGCTGACGGCGGCCGTCGCCCTGGACCAGCTGGGGCCAGGCGCGCGGACCCGGACCGAGCTGCTGAGCACGGGCACGCCGCAGGACGGCATCCTCGAGACCCCGCTGTACCTGCGCGGCGGCGGCGACGGCGAGCTGGACAGCGCCGCCCTGTGGCAGCTGCTGCGCGAGCTGCGGCAGTCCGGCGTGCGCGAGCTGCGCGGCGGCCTGGTGCTGGACCGCAGCGCCTTCCAGCCCGAGCGCGAGGACCTGCAGACGCCGGACTTCGACGACACGCCCAACTTCCCCTACAACGTCGTGCCCGACGCCCTGCTGCTGGAGGGCGGCGTGCAGCTGCTGGAGCTCGCCAGCGGTGCCCAGGGGCCGGTGCAGGCGCGCCTGCCGGCCTGGCCGCAGCTGCAGGTCGACACCAGCGGCCTGACCCTGGCCGAGGCCCCCTGCCGGCACTGGGACGTGCTGCCCCTGCAGCCGCGTTTCGAGCCCGGCCAGGGCGGCACGCCGCCGCGCCTGCTGCTCAGCGGCCGCTTCCCCGTCGAGTGCCGGGTGAGCCAGGCCCTGCAGCTGCTGGACCGCCAGTGGCTGCTGGGCGAGACAGTGCGCCAGCTGTGGCTGTCCCTGGGCGGGACGATGAGCGGCGAGCTGCGCAGCGGGCGCGCGCCCGCCGAGGCCCGCGTGCTGCAGACCCGCTGGGGCCGGCCGCTGGCGGAGGTGCTGCGCGGCGCGCTCAAGCGCTCCGACAACGTCCAGCTGCGCCTCGTCTACCTTCGACTGGGCCAGCAGGCGGGCGCTGACGCCGCCCTGCCCACTCGCGAGCGGGCCGCCCAGGCCGTGCAGCGCTGGCTGAGCGAGCAGGGGATCGCTGCGCCCGACCTGGTGCCGGACAACGGCGCCGGCCTCTCGCGCAGCGAGCGCATGAGCGCCGAGACCCTGGCCGCCGTGATCCGGCAGGCCGCCCAGGGCCGCCATGCGCCGGACTGGCTGGCCGGCCTGCCCCTGGCGGGTGTCGACGGCACGCTGTCACGCCGCTTCCAGGGCTCGCCGGCCCAGGGCCGGGCTCGGCTCAAGACGGGCACCTTGCGCAATGTCGTCTCCCTGGCCGGACTGGTGCAGGACCGTCGCGGCCGCTCCTGGGTGCTGGTGCTGATGCTCAATGACGAGTCGGCCCTCTGGGTGGGACGCCCGGCCCTGGACCGCATCGTGGACTGGCTGGCGGGTCAGTCCTGATCTCGCGGGCCGCCGTACTGGCGCTATGCTGCCTGCATGAAGCCTCTGGTCCTGACGCTGAGTCTGAGCCTGCTGGTCGCGACGCCGATCGCCGCCGAGCCACCGCCCGTGCTGCACTTCGGGACGGAACCCTTTCCACCCTATGTGATCGAGCGCCAGGGGCGGGCCGTGGGCCCCATGGTGGAGGTGCTGCGGGCCACCTGCGAGCGACTGGCCTGGCGCTGCGAGCTGACGCTGCTGCCCTGGCGCCGCGCGCTGGCCGAGGCCGAGGCCGGCCGCCTCGATGGCCTCTTCCCCCTGCTGCAGACGCCCGAGCGCGAGCGCCTGTTCCACTTCAGCAGCCCCGTGCTGAATGCCCGCTACGCCCTGTTCAGCCGCAGCGGCCAGAGCTACCGCTACGATGGACCGGCCAGCCTGGAGGGGCATGAGCTGGGCGTCTACGGCCCCTCGGGCTCGTCCATCGCCCTCAACGAGCTGCTGCAGGACGGCCCAACCGTCTCCGTGCATGTGGAACCCGACAACGCCACGGTGCTGCGCAAGCTGGTCCATGGCCGCTATGGCGAGCAAGGCCTGGCCTTCATCAACGAGAGCGTGGCGCTGTGGCTGCTCAAGCAGGAGCAGCTGCAGGGCCTGCAGATGGCCGGCGTGGTCCGGGAGATCAGCTACGGCTTCGGCCTCGTCAAGGCCCGGCTGTCGGAGGCCGACTTCCAGCGCTTCGACGAAGCCCTGCAGGCCAACTGCCGCAGCGGGCGCACGGCCGCGCTGGTCCGCCCCTACGCGCTGCCGGCCTCGGCCTGTGTGGTGCGCATGCCGCGCTGAGCGCCGGCGCGGGGCCTGCCGCGCCGGATGCGCGCCCCTCAGGCCCTATGCTGGCAGCCTCATCCCCGGAGACATCACCCCATGCTCCTGATGCCGCGGCCCGCCTCCGCCCGCCTTCCCGGCTTCCGTGCCCTGGTCCGCCTGCTCGGCACCGCCGTGGCGGGCCTGGCCGTGCTGGCGGCCCAGGCGGCGCCGGCGCCCCGGCGTCTCTTCCTGACTGAACCCTTCCCGCCCTACACCTACGAGCGTGCCGGCAAGCCTGCCGGCCCCATGGTGGATGTGCTGGACAAGGCCTGCGAGCAGCTCGGCTGGCGCTGCGAGGTCCGGGTGATGCCCTGGCGGCGGGCGCTGGCCCTGGCAGAGCAGGGCGCGGCCGACGGCCTGTTCACCGTGGTCGACGCCCCGGAGCGGCGCAAGTACTTCGCGCTCTCGCCGGCCGTGCTGCAGGCGCGCTACACCGTCTTCGGCCGCCAGGGCGAGAGCCTGCAATACAAGGGGCCGGCCTCGCTGGAGGGCCGCACGGTGGCGGCCTACGGCCCTTCGGGCACCTCGATGATGCTGGAGGAGCTGGCCCAGGGCCTGCAGATCCAGACCCTGATCGAGCGTGACAACCTCACCGTGCTGCGCATGCTGCACGCAGGCCGCTACGGCCCCCAGGGCCTGGTGCTGATGAACGAGGCCGTGGCCCTGTGGCTCACCGCCCAGAACGACATGCCGCCCCTGCAGGCCGTGGGCACGGTCAAGCAGTTCGGCTACCACTTCGGCCTGAGCCGACAGCGCCTGAGCGTGGCCGATCAGCAGCGCTTCCAGCGCGGCCTGCAGCAGCTGTGCCGCAGCGGGCGCATGGCCGAGCTGTTGCAGCCGTATGCGCTGCCGGCGGCGCCCTGCAACTGAAGGCCCCCGCTCAGGCCACCGCGGGCGCCAGGATGCGCAGGGTGCGGGCGTCCGCGTCGATCTCGGCCTCGGCGCCGATGGGCAGGGTGAACTTGCGCGGAATGTGGCCGATCATCGCGCCGCGATAGACCGGCACGCCCAGCCCGCCGAAGTAGTCCTCGAAAACCTCGTCCAGCGTCAGCGTGCCGAAGTTGCCGTCGCCCGGCTCGCACTTCGTGAACTGGCCCAGCACCACGCCGGCCAGGCGGCGGAAGGCCCCAGCCAGGCGCAGGGTGGCCAGCATGCGGTCCACGCGGTAGATGTACTCGTTGATGTCTTCCAGGAAGAGCACCGCGCCGTCGAAGTCCGGAAAGTAGGCCGAACCGGCCATGGCGCTGAGCACGGCCAGGTTGCCGCCCACCAGCCGGCCGCGGGCGCGCCCGCCGCGCACGGTCCAGGCGCGGTCGTGGGCCTGCACCAGATCGCCCCCCTGCTCGCCCTCGGGATTGCGCAGCAGCGGCGCCTCGCCCGCCATCACCAGGGCACGGAAGTGCTGGGTGGTGAAGGCCGTCCAGGTGGAGCCGGCAAAGGGTGCATGGAAGGTGAGGAGCCCGGTCTGGCGGTGGATGGCGTTGATCAGGCAGGTGACATCCGAGAAGCCGCCGAAGAACTTGGGATGCTGACGGATCAGGCCGTAGTCCAGCCGGTCCACGATGCGCGCGCAGCCCGAGCCGCCGGTGAGGGCCAGAAGGCCGGCGATGCCGTCATCGGCGAAGAAGCGGTGGATGTCCTCGGCGCGTTCGGCGTCGCTGCCACCGAACTGGCCGCGGCGGGACAGCGCATGCGCGCCCAGCGTCACCTTCAGGCCCAGGGCCTGCAGGGCCTCGATGGCCAGGGCCACGGGCTCGCGTTCGAAGCTGGCGTTGGCGGGGCTGATCAGGCCCAGCGTGTCGCCCGGGCGCAGGCGGCGCGGGCGCACGGGGTCAGGTCTTGCGCTCGCCGCCCCTGCGGCACCGGTGGCGGTCAGCGGGCCGAGCACGGCCGGGGCCTGCAGGAAATGACGTCGGTCCATGCGGGGCTCCTTCACAGCACGCGGGGCAGGGTGGCGCGCGCCTGCTCGCGGTCGCCGAACTCGAAATGCCACCATTCCGTGGCGATGGTGTGGAAGCCGCCCGCACGCATCGCTGCGCGCAGCCAGCCGCGGTGCACCAGCTGCTGCGCCGTCAGCAGGCCCAGGGCCAGGTGCTCGGCTTCGTGGTCGGGGTGGGACAGCAGGCACATCTCGTCGAAGCCCGAGCCCATGTCCAGCTCCTGCCCGTGTTCGTCCAGCAGGCCGGCGTCCACCGCCACGCCAAAGGAATGCAGGGAGCCGGCCTCGGGGTGGGCCAGGTACATCGCCAGCGGCGTGCCGGCCAGCTCGGCGTAGAGCGCCTCCTGCACCCGCTGCGGGCGCAGGGCATCGAAGACGCGGATCTGCCATTGCGGCCGCTGCCGCTGCAGCCATTGCGCCGCGCGCCGCAGGCCCTCGGCTGCGTCCTTTCGCAGGTAGGCGCAGTCCAGCGGGCCGTAGACGTCACGGCTGACGAAGTTGTCGGGCGTGGCGTAGCGCAGGTCCAGGTCGACCTCCGCCATGCCGCGCAGGGGCTGGAAGTCGGGATGGGTCGCGATGTCCTCGCAGGCAATCATGGGAACGGGCAGGGTCTTCATTCGCGCCAGACCTTCTCGAACTCGACCCCACCATTGGGGTTGATCACAAAGCCTTTCACGTCCGCGCGCACCGGCAGGTACAGCGTGGAATGGGCGAAGGGGATCCAGGGCCGCTCGCGCTTGAAGATCTGCTGGGCCTGGACGTAGAGCGCGCTGCGCCGCGCGGCATCCGGCGTGGCGCGCGCGGTGTCGATCAGGCGCTCGAACTCCGCGTTGCAGAACTTCACGCCGCTGCGGTTGGCCGCGCAGCTGAGATTGGGGGTGAGGAACTCGTCGGCATCGCCGCTCTCGCCGCTCCAGCCGCTCATGTACACGTCATGCTCGCCCTTGTTGGCGCGCTTGAGGTACTCGCCCCACTCGTAGGTCTTGATGCTGGCGCGCACGCCGATGCGGGCCCAGTCCTGCTGGATCATCTGCGCCAGCAGCAGGCCGTTGGGATTGGTGGGCCGCGCGATGGGCAGGGCCCACAGGTCGAGGGCGAAACCCTGCGGGAAGCCGGCCTCGGCCAGCAGGCGGCGGGCGCGTTCGGGGTCGTACTCGTTGCGCAGCGTCGTGTCGAATCCCGGGATGGCCGGCGGGAAGGCGCTGGTGGCCGGCGTGGCGTCGCCGCGCGGGAACAGCACCTTGAAGAGGGCCGGGCGGTCGATGGCGATGTCCAGCGCCTCGCGTACCGCCCGGATGTTGGTGGGCGCGCGGGCCAGGTTGAAGCTCAGGTAGCTGATGTTGAGGGCCTGGACCTGCAGCAGCTGGATGTCCGCGCGCTTGGTGAGCACCGGCACGTCGATGTCGCGGGCTGGTGCGCTCACCTGGCATTCGCCGGCCAGCAGCTTCTGGATGCGCACATTGGGCTCGCGGGCGATGGCGAAGATCAGCTTGGGCGTGCGCACCGGCCCGGCCCAGTAGCCGGGGCTGGCCTCCAGGCGCAGCACGTCGTCCTTGGCATAGCTGCGAAAGGCGAAGGGGCCGGTGCCGATGGGCGCGTTGTTCAGCTTGTGCGGTTCGCCGCGCTGCAGCAGCTGGGCCGCATATTCCGCCGAATGGATGCCCGCGAAGGGCATGGCGAACCAGCTGAGGAAGACGACATTGGGCTCGCGCAGCGTGAAGCGCACGGTGTGATCGTCCAGCTTCTCAAGCTGCTGCACCAGCTTCGCCAGGCCCAGGTTGTTCGGGTAGATGAAGTTGCCGGGCAGGGCCTTGTTGAAGGGGTGGGCGGGGTCCAGGAAGCGGCCGAAGGTGAAGAGCACGTCATCCGCGTTGAACTCGCGCGAGGGCGTGAACCAGGCCCGCGAGTGGAAGCGCACGCCGCGGCGCAGCGTGAAGGTGAAGACGCGGGCGTCCTGCGACACCGTCCAGCGCTCCGCCAGCCGCGGCACCAGGGCCGTGCCGCCGCGCTCGAAGCCCAGCAGGCCCTGGAACATCTGGCGCACGGCGTTGTTGGTGCTGGTGCTGTCCCACAGGCCGGGATCGAAGCCCTCGGGGCTGGCCTCGCTGCAGTAGACGATGGGCTTGCCCACCGGCAGCGTGGCCTGGGCCGACGCAGCGGCGGTCGCCAGCATCAGCAGGGGAGCGAACAGCGGGGGGAGACCGGGGCGGGACATCGGCACAGGCGCGCAAGGCAGGTGGGACTGGGCTGCCATTGTGAGCGCAGCGCGCGCCCTGTCCAGGCAGGGGGCGCTCATGGCCGTGCGCCCGTGGGCGAGGGCAGGCGGGCGTGGCGCCGGCGGAACTCGCCCGGCGTGCAGGCCAGCAGGGCCTGGAAGCTGCGGTGCAGGCCGGCCTCGCTGCCATAGCCCAGCTGCTCGGCCACGGTCTTCACGGGCAGGGCGGACTCGCACAGCAGCTCCGCCGCCTGGCGCAGCTTGAGCAGGCGCAGCCACTGGCCGGCGGCCAGGCCGGTCTGCGCCGGCAGCCAGCGGCTGAGGCTGCGCACCGACAGCCCGAGCGCCTGCGCCGCCGCCGCCAGCGACAGCGCCTGCGCCGGCTGCCGCTGCGCGAAGACGATCAGGCGGCGCAGGGCCTCGTCGGACTGGCCCATCAGCTCCACGGGACGGAAGGCCGCCGGCCACTGCTGCGGGCGCGGCAGCATCAGCACGGCCTCGATGTCACGCAGGGCCGACGCCTCCAGACGCTCCGCCAGCGCCTGCAGCATCAGGGGCAGGTAGCCGTGCGGCCCTGCGGCGGTGCGCACGGGGCCGCTGGACACCAGCAGCTCGTCGAAGCGCCAGTGCACCTTGGGGAAGCGGGCGCCCAGGGCGGGCCTGAGCCACCAGGTGGCCGTGGCGTCCCGGCCGTCCAGCCGCCCGGCCGCCGCCAGCAGGGCGACGCCAGCGCAGTAGCTCCACAGCGCATGCCGCCTGGGCAGCTGGCCCAGGGCCTGCACCAGGGGGGCGAGCGTGGCCAGCTGCTGCGCCAGCGCCTGGGGCGAGTCCGTCCAGAGGCCGGGCAACAGCCAGGCCTCGCAGCCGGCTTCGGCCAGGGCCGCCTCGGCGGCGAGCACCGGGCCTTGCCAGGTCTTCACCGGGCGGCCATCCAGGCTGACCCAGCGCAGGCGCAAGACCTCGCGGCCGGCGCGCAGATGGGCCGCCCGGGCCAGGTCCGCTGCGGCGAAGAGGCCGGCGGGCATGCAGCCCTCGAAGAGCAGCAGGCCCAGGTTCAGCGGCGGTCTTGGCATGGCTTGGCCTGAAACGGCATGAAATTGGCGAATTG
This sequence comes from Pelomonas sp. BJYL3, assembly GCF_027257975.1. Taxonomy (GTDB): domain Bacteria; phylum Pseudomonadota; class Gammaproteobacteria; order Burkholderiales; family Burkholderiaceae_C; genus Roseateles_B; species Roseateles_B flavus. The sequence continues at coordinate 364,068 of NZ_JANZKX010000004.1, read as the reverse complement.
CGCCATTGTGGGGGTCGGCCGGGCTTTGAACAATCCGGCCAACGACCACTCACCACGCCCTGCGCGAGACCGCCCATGCACATCACCCAGATCCGCAATGCCACCGTGCTGCTGGAGTTCCGCGCCGGCGGCCACGACGTCGCCCTGCTGGTGGACCCCATGCTGGCCGAGGCCGGGGCCCTGCCCAGCCTGCGCTACCTGGGGGGCACGCGGCGGCGCAATCCGCTGGTGCCGCTGCCGGCCGCCGCGGGGCCGGCGCTGGAGCGCAGCACCCATGCCCTGATCACGCATTGCCAGAAGGGTCACTTCGACCACCTGGATCGCGCCGGCCGACGCTTCCTGCGCGAGCGCGGCCTGCCCGTGCTCTGCATGCCGGACGATGCCGCCTGGCTCAGCGCCCGCGGCCTGCAGGCGCAGCCCCTGGCAGGCCTGCAGCGCCAGCCCTTCCTGGGCGGCTTCGTCACGCCCATCCCCTGCCTGCATGGCCGTGGCTGGGTGGGGCGGCTGATGGCCCATGGCGCGGGCTACCTGATCGAGATGCCGGGCGAGCCCAGCGTCTATGTGGCGGGCGACACCGTGCTGCACGAGCCCGTGCGCCACTGCCTGTCGGTGCTGAGGCCGGACATCGCCGTGCTGCCTGCCGGCGGCGCCCGCTTCGACCTGGGCGGTGAAATCCTGATGGACGCGGCCGAGGTGGCCGAGGCCGGGCGGCTGTTCGCGGGCCAGCTGGTGGTCAACCACCTCGAAGCCCTGGACCACTGCCCCGTGAGCCGCGAGGACGTGCGGCGCGAGGCCGCCTGCCTGGGCGATCGCCTGTGGGTGCCGATGGACGGCGAGTCGCGCCGCTACCCAGCCCCGGCGGGCCTTCAGCGCGCGGCCTGAGCCAGCCGGCCGCAGAGGTAGGTCCAGACGAACTGCGCGGCGGCGTAGCTGGTCAGCTCGGCGTGGTCGTAGGGCGGGGCCACCTCCACGCAGTCCATGCCCACCCAGGGCAGGTCGGCCAGCTCCTCCAGGATGCTCAGCACCTGGTTGCTGCTCATGCCGCCGGGCTCGGGCGTGCCGGTGCCGGGCGCGAAGGCGGGGTCCAGGCAGTCGATGTCCAGGCTGAGGTAGATCGGCGGATGGCCCAGCGCCGCCATTCGCTCGCGGATGCCGCCCAGCACGCCGGCCAGCTGGGCCGGGCTCTCCAGGCCGCGCAGGCTGCGGGCGTCGTGGATCAGGCCGCCCTGGTCGCGGACGTAGTCGCGGGCCTCGCGCTGGCCGGCCGAGCGGATGCCCAGCTGCACCATGCCCTCGGGCATCACCAGGCCCTCCTGCAGGGCCTCGTAGACCCAGGTGCCATGGCCGCTGGGCTCGCCGAAGTGGTCTTCCCAGGTGTCGCAGTGGGCGTCGAAGTGCAGGCAGGCCAGGGGCCGGCCGACGTGGGCCCGGTAGGCGCGCAGCAGGGGCAGGGTGATGCTGTGGTCCCCGCCCAGCCAGACCATGTGCTGCTGCGCGATCAGCGGCTGGATCAGGGGCATCATCGCGGCGCGCATGCCCTCCAGGCTGGTGTTGGGCAGGGGGAGGTCGCCGTGGTCCTGGAGATGGCCGTCGGGCGTGGTGTCGAAGAAGGGGTGGATGCCGTCGCACAGCATGTGGCTGGCCTCGCGGATGGCGCGCGGGCCGAAGCGGGCGCCGGGCCGGTTGGTCACGCAGCCGTCCCAGGCGATGCCGGCCAGGCCGAAGGGCTTGCTGCCCGGCGCGGCGGCGGGCTGCTTCATGAAACTCGTGTGGCTGAGGAAGGCGAACTGCGTCATGGCGAGGTCATGGAGGGGATGCGGGGCCATCTTGACCGAAGTCGGCGCCTGCGTCACCTCGTGCATGCGCGAGGCGGGAAGCCGGGCTCAGCCGCGGCGCAGCCTGGGGTCCAGTGCATCCCGCAGGCCGTCGCCGACGAGGTTGACGCTCAGCACCGTCAGCAGGATGGCCAGGCCCGGCAGGCTCAGGACCCAGGGCGCGCGCTGGAGCGCGTCTCGCGCCGTGGCCAGCATGCCGCCCCACTCCGGCGTGGGCGCCTGCACGCCCAGGCCCAGAAAGCCCAGACCCGCCGCCTCCAGGATGGCCGAGGAGAAGGCCAGCGTGGCCTGCACGATCAGCGGCGCGGCGCAGTTGGGCAGCACGGTGCGGAACATCAGGTGCCAGGACGAGGCCCCGGCGGCCCGGGCCGCCTGCACGTAATCGCGGGACTTCTCGGCCAGGGCCGCGGCGCGTGCCAGCCGGGTGCTGCCGGGCAGGGCGCCGATGGCGATGGCGATCACCGTGTTCATCAGCCCCGGGCCGAGGATGGTGATCACGCAGATGGCCAGCAGCAGCCCCGGCAGCGCCAGCAGCACGTCCATGCTGCGCATCACCAGGGGCGAGAGCCAGCGCTCGTGGAAGGCGGCCAGCAGGCCCAGCACGATGCCCGGCACGAGCGCCAGCACCACCGAGGCCAGGCCCAGGCCCAGGGAGACGCGCGCGCCGTGCAGCAGGCGCGAGAGCAGGTCGCGGCCCAGCTCGTCGGTGCCCAGCGGGAAGCGGGCGATGCCGCCCTCCATCCACAGCGGCGGCTGCAGCAGGTGGTCGCGGTACTGCTGCAGCGGATCGTGCGGAGACAGCCAGGGCGCCAGCAGGGCCGCCAGCGCCACCAGGCCGAACACCCCCAGGGCCGCCAGGGCGCCGCGCTGCGTGGCAAAGCGGTCCCAGGCCGCGCGTGCCGGGCTGCGGCCCCGCGGCGGGCGTGGGGTCAGGTCTGGAGTCCGGGAGGGCTGGTTCATGGCTTCAGCGCGCACGCATCCGCGGGTTGACGACGCCATAGAGCAGGTCCACCGCCAGGTTCACCCCCATGAAGGTCAGCGCGGAGATCAGGATGCCCGCCTGCACCACGGGATAGTCGCGCCGGGCGATGGCGTCGATCAGCCACTTGCCCACGCCGGGCCAGGAGAAGATGGTCTCGGTGAGCACCGCGCCGGCCAGCAGGCTGCCGGTCTGCAGGCCCACCACGGTCAGCACGGGCACCAGGGCGTTGCGCAGGGCATGGCCCAGCACCACGCGGGCGGTGGAGAGGCCCTTGGCGCGGGCGGTGCGGATGTAGTCCTCCTGCAGCACCTCCAGCATGCTGGAGCGCGTCATGCGGGCGATCACCGCGGTGCTGGACGTGCCCAGCACCAGGGCCGGCAGCAGCAGGTGCAGCAGGGCCGAGCGCCAGGCGCCGGGCTCGGGGTGCAGGGCGGCGTCGACGAGCATGAAGCCGGTCACCCGCGTGACCTCGTACTCGATGGCGATGCGCCCCGTCACCGGCGTCCAGGCCAGGCCCACCGAGAAGGTCATGATGAGGATCAGGCCCCACCAGAACACCGGCATGGAATAGCCCAGCGTGGCCAGGCCCATCACGCCCTGGTCCAGCCAGGAGCCGCGCTTCAGGCTGGCCGCCAGGCCGAGGCCCAGACCGAGCAGCAGGGCCAGCAGCAGGGCGGCCACGGCCAGCTCCACCGTGGCAGGGAAGAGGGCGAGGAACTCCTGCGCCACCGGCTCATGGCTGACCAGGCTGCGGCCGAGGTCGCCCTGCAGGAGCTGCTGCAGGTAGCGGCCGTACTGCACGGGCCAGGGCGCGTCCAGCCCCAGTTCGTGCATCAGCCGGGCGTGCGTGGCGGCGTCCAGGGCGCGCTCCCCCATCATCACCTCGACCGGATCGCCGGGCACCAGGCGGATCAGGCCGAAGGCGACCAGGCTCACCCCCAGCAAGGTGGGCAGCAGGGTCAGCAGGCGGCGCAGCAGGGCGTTGAGCATGGGCGGGTGTCAGCGCGGCAGGCTGCCGTCCTTCATGCGAAATCCCTCGCGGCGGGTGATCACGTCCAGCAGGGCGGCGGTCTCGGCGTCGGCCTCGCCGTCGTAGCGGGCGGGGCGGTATTTCATCTGGAAGGCGGCCAGCACCTTGCGGGTCTCGGTGTCCCAGAGGCCGCTCTGCGTCAGGCCGAACCCGTGCTGGGCCAGCTTCTGCTGGAACCAGGCGGCGTCGGGCAGCCCCTGCTCATAGAAGGGGCGCAGGCTCTCCGCCAGGGCCTCGTCGGGCCAGGGAATGAGGCCGGCCGCCCACAGCTGCTTCCAGGGGAAGGCGGGGCCGGGGTCCTGCTTGCTGAGCGGTTGCACGTCGCTGTGGCCCAGGATGCGGTCCGGGCGGATGCGGTGGCGGGCGACGATGTCCTGGCACAGCCGGATCACCTCGTCGATCTGGGCCTGGGGGAAGGGTGCGTAGCGCGGGCCGTCGGGGGTGTCCACGCGGCCGGGGTTGACGATCTCGATGCCGATGGAGGCCGCGTTGAGGTTGCCCCAGCTCTTCCAGCGGCTCACGCCGGCATGCCAGGCGCGGCGGGACTCGTCCACCAGGCGGTAGATGCGCACGGGCTCGTCGCGCACCAGGTAGTGGGCCGAGACCTCGCCACCACCGGGATTGGGCTGGGTGAGCGTCTTCAGCGAACTCTCGAAGTTGCCGACGGTGTAATGCAGCACCAGCAGCTGGGCGCGGCTGTCCTGGTTGAAGGACGAAAAGCTGTCGTCGATCTGCAGGCCGCGCGGGCCGGTGGCGCAGGCGGCCAGCAGCAGGCTGGCCAGCAGGGGCAGGGAGCGGGTGAAGCGAACGGCACTCATCGGCCCGCATTGTTGCAGCTTGTGCATTGGGGAAAGGCCCGATCCCGCCGAGGGGCCTGACGAGCGGCAGGGAGCGGGTCCTGGCGCCACAATGCGGGCCTTCACGAAGACACCCTTGCCCCACCATGAAGACTGCCCGCAAGACCGCCTGGCGCCTCAGCGCCCTGGGCACCGCACTCGTCCTGGCCAGCCTCGCCCAGGCGCAGGAAGCCAAGCCCGCCGAACAGCCGCTGCAGAGCCTGCCCTACACGCCCAGCCTGGACCTCTCGGCCATGGACCGCACGGCAGACCCCTGCGAAGACCTCTACCAGTACGCCTGCGGCGGCTGGAACAAGAACAACCCCATCCCGGACGACCAGGCCCGGTGGTCCGTCTACGCCAAGGCGGCCAATGACAACCAGCGCTACCTCTGGGGCATCCTGGAGAAGCTGGCCCAGCCCGCGGCGGCCGGCGAGACCCGCAGCGCTTCGCAGGCGAAGATCGGTGACTACTTCGCCGCCTGCATGGACGAGGCCGCCGTCGCGAAGAACGGCCTGGCCGCGCTCAAGCCGCTGATGAGCCGCATCGAGGGTATGAAGGACAAGTCCGAGCTGCCCTTCGTGCTGGCGGCCCTGCACCAGAACACCCACAACAACCGGATCTTCTTCAGCTTCGGCTCAGGCCAGGACTTCGCGGACAGCACCCGCCAGATCGCCTTCGCGGCCACGGGCGGCCTGAGCCTGCCGGAGCGCGACTACTACCTCAAGACCGATGCCAAGAGCCGCGAGCTGCGCGCCAAGTTCCAGGCCCATGTGGCCCGCATCTTCGAGCTGATGGGCGATGCCAAGCCGCAGGCCGCGGCCAATGCACGCCTGGTGCTGAGCGTGGAGACCGCGCTGGCCAAGGCCTCGCTGAGCGTGGTCGACAAGCGCGACCCCTACAAGAGCTTCCACCGCTACACGGCCAAGCAGCTGCAGGCCCTGATCCCGGACTTCGACTTCCCCGCCTACCAGAGCGCGCAAGACCTGACCCCGCAGCAGGAGTTCAATGTCACCGAGCCCGCGTTCTACAAGGCCCTGGGTCAGCAGTGGAAGCGCCTGCCCGTGGCCGACCTCCGCACGATGCTGCGCTGGCAGCTGGCCAGCAGCATGGCGCCCTACCTGGGCCCGGACTTCGTCAACGAGCACTTCGAGTTCTTCAGCAAGACCCTGCACGGCGTGCCCAAGCAGCAGGCGCGCTGGAAGAAGTGCGTGACCCTGGTCGACGGGCAGCTGGGCGAGGCCCTGGGCCAGGAGTTCGTGGCCCGCAACTTCAGCCCGGAGCTGAAGGCCGCCACCATCCGCATGACCGAGCAGATCGAGGTCGAGATGGGCAAGTCCATCCAGGCCCTGCCCTGGATGAGCGATGACACCAAGAAGCGCGCGCTCGAGAAGCTGCACAGCATCGTCAACAAGGTCGGCTACCCAGACCAGTGGCGTGACTACAGCCGCTTTGCCGTGCTGCGCGAGGACTTCGTGGGCAATGTGATGCGCGGCCAGGCCTTCGAGCGCCGCCGTGACCTGGGCAAGATCGGCCAGCCCCTGGACCGCGGCGAATGGGGCATGACGCCGCAGACGGTCAACGCCTACTACAACGCCCAGATGAACGACATCAACTTCCCCGCCGGCGTGCTGCAGCCCCCGCTGTACGACGCGAAGCTGGACGATGCGCCCAACTACGGCAACACCGGCGGCACCATCGGTCACGAGCTGGTGCACGGCTTCGACGACGAAGGCCGCCAGTTCGACGCCAAGGGCAATCTGAAGGACTGGTGGACCAAGAAGGACGCCAAGGCCTTCGAGCAGCGCGCGGCCTGCGTCTCCAAGCAGTACGCCCAGTACAAGGTGATCGACGACATCCGGATCAACAGCAAGCTGACCCTGGGCGAAGACCTGGCCGACCTCGGCGGCCTGGTCCTGGCCTGGGCTGCCTGGCAGACCCAGATCGCCGGCAAGCAGCTGCCCACGGTGGACGGCCTGACGCCGGAGCAGCGCTTCTTCGTGGGCTTCGCCCAGTGGGACTGCAGCGACACCCGGCCGGAGGCCGCCCGCGTGCATGCCGCCACGGACCCGCACTCGCCGGGCCGCTACCGCATCAACGGCGTGGCGGTGAATATGCCCGAGTTCGAGAAGGCCTTCGCCTGCAAGCCGGGCCAGGCCATGGTCAAGCCGGCCGCGGAGCGCTGCAAGGTCTGGTAAGCCGGACCTGAAGTGAGCGGGGGGCTGCTGCGGCGGCCCTCTTTTTTTGGCAAGACGTGACCCCCGGCATGCGGGCGTGCCGCCGGAGTCTGGCAAGCTGGGCCCATGAACACGCTGCAGCTCCGCGAGGGCCGGGCGGGCGATGGGGCGGCGATCAGCGCCCTCATCGTCGAACTCGCGCCGGCCTTCTTCCTGTCGCCCGACGGCGCGGGCACCGAGCCCTTCCTGGCCTCGGTGTCCGCCTCCGCCGAGGCGGGCTACCTGGCCGATGCGCGCTACCGCTTCTGGGTGCTGGAGGCCACCGGCGGCACGCTCGCCGGCTTCATCGCCAGCCGCGACACCAGCCATCTCTTCCACCTCTTCGTGGCGCCGGCCTGGCAGGGCCAGGGCCTGGCGCGCCGCTTGTGGCGGGCCATGCAGGCTGGCGCGGCCGAGGCCGGGCACCGCGGTGGCTTCACCGTCAACGCCGCGCTGCCGGCCGTGGCGGTCTACGAGCGCTTCGGCTTCGTCGCCGAAGGGCCGGTGCAGCGGCAGCATGGCCTGGCCTTCCTGCCCATGCGTCATGCAGGCCCGGCCGGCGAGGCGGGGTGCGATGATGCCGGCCTTTCGCGCTGAACGCCGCCGCCCATGCCTTCCCTCGACACCCTGCTGGCCTTCCTGGCAACCGCCCTCGTGCTGGGCTTCACCCCCGGGCCCGACAACCTCTTCGTGCTGATGCAGTCCGCCACCCAGGGCCGGCGTGCCGGGCTTGTCGTGGTGCTGGGCCTGTGCACGGGCATCGTGGTGCACACCGCGGCCGTGGCCCTGGGCCTGGCGGCGCTGCTGGCCGCCTCGCCCCTGGCCTTCACGCTGATGAAGGCGGCCGGCGCGGCCTACCTGCTCTACCTGGCCTGGGGCGCCTGGCGCGCACCCGCCGCCTCGCTGCCGGGCAGCGCGCAGGCCCCGGCCCAGCCGCTGTCGGCCCTGTACCGGCGCGGCATCGTGATGAACCTCAGCAACCCCAAGGTGCTGCTCTTCTTCTTCGCCCTGCTGCCGCAGTTCGTGGCCGCAGACCGCGGCCCCGTGGCGCTGCAGCTGGGGGTGCTGGGCGCCGTGTTCATCCTCGCGACCCTGATCACCTTCGGCAGCATCGCCTTTGCGGCCGGCCTGCTGGGCGAGCGCCTGCGCCGTTCGCCGGGCCTGCAGCGCGGGCTCAACCGCTGCGCCGCCCTCGTCTTCGCCGGCCTGGCGCTGCGCCTGGCCACCGTGCAACGCTGAACCCACGCCCATGCTGCAGATCCGCCCGCTCCAGCCCGAGGACTCCCTGAGCGCCCTGACCGCGCTGCTGCACCGCGCCTATGCCCGCCTGGCGGCCCTGGGCCTGAACTACACCGCGGTCGACCAGGACGAGGCCACCACCGCCCGCCGCGTGGCCGGCGGCCATTGCCTGCTGGCCTTCTGGGAGGGGCAGCTGGCCGGCACCGTGCTGCTGCAGCCCACCTATGCGCAGAACGACTGCGCCTACTTCACCCGCCCCGGCGTGGCCGCCCTGCACCAGTTCGCGGTGGAGCCGGGCCTGCAAGGGCATGGCATCGGGCGTGCGCTCATGCAGGCGGGCGAGGACTGGGCCCGCGGCCAGGGCTTCGGCGAGCTGGCACTGGACACGGCCGAGCCGGCCACGCACCTCGTCTCTCTGTACCAGGGTCTCGGCTACGAGCCCGTCAGCCATGTGCAGTGGCCCGGCAAGGTCTACCGCAGCGTGGTGATGAGCAAGCGGCTGGGCACGCTGGCCGCCTGAGCGCATGCGCACGCTGCTGCTGGCCCTGATCCGGCTCTACCAGCGCCATCTCTCGCCCCGCAAGGGCTATGGCTGCGCCTACCGCCTGCATTGCGGCGGCGCGGGCTGCTCGGGCCTGGGCCTGCGCGCCATCCGCTGGAAAGGCAGCTGGACGGGCCTGTGGCTGCTTCGCGAACGTCTGGCGCGCTGCGCGGCGGTGCATGCGCAGGCGCATCCGCCGCGCCGTCCCCCGGCCCTGCAGCGTGGGGACTGCGACTGCGGCGGCTGCGACCTGCCCGGGGCGGACGGCTGCAGCGCTTGTGATGTGGGCGACGTCTGCGACCTGGGCGATGCCTGCGACTGCTGCGACGCCTGCGATGTCTTCGAGCGCAAGTCCCGCCGCGAGCAGCGCCGCAAGACCTTTCGCGGCCGCTTCAGCTGAAGCGGCCGCAGCTTGCGCGATGATGGCGCCATGAAGCTCCTCTCCACCCTGCTCCTCCTGATGAGCCTGGGCGCCGCCCAGGCCGCACCTACCGCGCCGGCCGTGCGCACCGAGATCCAGGGCCTGCTGCAGCGCCTGCAGGACTCCGGCTGCGAGTTCAACCGCAACGGCAGCTGGTACAGCGGCACCGAGGCGCGCAGCCATCTGCTCAAGAAGCTGGACTACCTGGAATCGCACGACAGCGCACCCCGGCGCAGCGAGGACTTCATCCAGCAGGCCGCCAGCACCAGCAGCATGAGCGGCAAGCCCTACCTCGTGCGCTGCGCCGCGGCCGCGCCGGTCCAGAGCAAGGACTGGCTGACGCAGGAGCTGCTCAAGCTGCGCGGTGGCAAGACCTGACCCCCCGCGTGCAGGGCGCTCCCGGCCGCAGTAGCATGGGCGCCTGCACCGAAGGAGTCGCCCCATGCTGAACCGCCGCACCCTGTTGATCGCCACGCCCCTGGGGCTTTCGCTGCCCGCCTGGGCCCTGGGGGAGAGCGAGGCCGCCAGCGGCATCCGCGCGGCCCTGGAACGCGGCGCGCAGGCGGCCGTGGCCCAGCTGGGCCGCCGGGACGGCTTCCTGGGGGATGACCGCGTGCGCATCGAGCTGCCGGATTCGCTCAAGGGCGCGGCCCGCCTGCTCAAGGCCACCGGCCAGGGCCACAAGCTCGACGAGCTGCTCACCGCCATGAACCGTGCCGCCGAGGCTGCCGTGCCCGAGGCGCGCGTGCTGCTGGTCAATGCCGCGAAGAACATGAGCGTGGAAGACGCCCTGAAGATCGTGAAGGGCGGGGACGACTCCGTCACCCAGTTCTTCGCCACCAAGACCCGCGCGCCCCTCACCGAGCGCTTCCTGCCCATCGTGACCCGCGCGACCGAGAAGCAGGCCCTGGCCGACAAGTACAACGCCGTGGCCGGCAAGGCCGCGGGCCTGGGCCTGGTGAAGCAGGACGACGCCAACATCCAGGGCTACGTCACCCGCCGCGCGCTGGACGGGCTCTTCTTCATGATCGGCGAGGAAGAGAAGCAGATCCGCCGCGACCCGGTGGGCACGGGCTCGGCGCTGCTGAAGAAGGTCTTCGGGGGCTGAGCGGCCGTGCGGGGCGGGTTGACCCTGTCCCGTGAACATGGGGGCTGCCGGGCCGGGCGCTTCACGGCGCTGTCACCGGGCTTCACAAAGATGCCGGGCTGGTCCTGCCTGGAGTCCCGCCATGTCCCGTCCCCTGCCCATCCCCTTCCCACGCACCCTGGCCCTGTGCCTCGGCCTGGCCCTGCCCGCTGCAGCGCAGGCCGCGCCGCTGCTGGCCATCGGCTCGCTCACGGGCCTGCATGACAAGTCCGGCCTGGCCGGCACCCTGGAGAACGGTCTGCCCGCCGACCTGCTGGGCGGCATGGGCTCGGCCCTGGCCTGGGCGGGCGGCAACACCTTCATCGCCCTGCCGGACCGCGGCCCCAACGCCACGGTCTACAACCCGGCGGTGGACAACACGGCCTCCTACATCAGCCGCTTCCACACCGTGCAGATGGACCTGAAGCTGGCCGCCAGCGGCGCGCTGCCCTTCACGCTCACGCCTACCCTGCAAGCCACCACGCTGCTGTCCAGCCCCACGCCGCTGGCCTACGGCTCGGGCGCGGCCTTCGGCCTGCCCAGTGGTGCCCCGGCGCAGAACACCGCCACGCGCCAGTACTTCACGGGCCGCTCCGACGGCTTCGACCCGGCCAGGTCTTCGCTGAGCCCGGACAACGCCCGCCTGGACCCCGAAGGCGCGCGCGTCTCCAATGACGGCAAAAGCGTCTTCATCAGCGATGAATACGGGCCCTATGTCTACCAGTTCGACCGCGCCACGGGCCAGCGCATCCGCAGCTATGCCCTGCCGGCCGAGCTGGGCGTGAAGGTGCTGGGCACCACCACGGCGGCCGAGGACAAGCCCGTCAACAGCAGCGGCCGCGTGGCCAACAAGGGCATGGAGGGCCTGGCCCTGACGCCCGACGGCAAGACCCTGGTCGGCGTGATGCAGGCCCCGCTGCTGCAGGACGGCAACAAGGTCATCCGCATCGTCACCATCGACGTGGCCAGCGGCGCCACGCACGAGTACGCCTACCAGCTGACCGAGGGCAGCGGCGTCAGCGAGATCCTGGCCCTCAACGACCATGAGTTCATCCTGGACGAGCGTGACGGCGCCGGCCTGGGTGACGGCTCGGCGGCCAAGACCAAGAAGCTGTTCAAGATCGACCTCAAGGGCGCTGCCGACATCAGCGGCAAGAAGGGCGACCTGCGCAGCTTCGCCGTCAAGAAGAGCCTGTTCCTGGATGTGGCCTCGACCCTGATAGGCGCCGGCGTCGGCATCAGCGCCGAGAGCGTGCCCGCCAAGATCGAGGGCCTCAGCTGGGGCGAGGACGTGGTCTAGAAGGGCCAGCTGCTGCACACGCTGTGGGTGGCCAATGACAACGACTTCCTGCCCCAGACGGCCGGCCCCAACAACTTCTACGTCTTCGGCATCAGCGATGCGGACCTCGCCGGCTCGGTCTATGTGCCCCAGGCGCTGAAGGCCGTGCCGGAGCCCGCCTCGCTGGCGATGGCACTGAGCGCACTGCTGCTGATGGGCGGCGCAGTGCGGCGCTCGCGGCGCTGATCGGTGGGGTCAGGTCTTGCCAAGCGGGACCGTCTCATCGTCCTGGAGGCCTGACATCGACAGCGCGAGGCGCAGATGCCCCTCGCAGCGCTGCAGCAGGGCGCGCGCTGCGGAGGCGTCCAGCCCGGCGCGCAGCATCAGCAGGGCCGGCTTGAGCTCGCCGTCGCAGGCCTGCAGCGCCGCCTGCGCCGCCTCCGGCGTGGCCCGGCCCACTCGCTCGGCCAGCGTCTGGGCGCGGCGGCGCAGCTTGGCGTTGCTGGCCCGCATGTCCACCATCCAGCAGCCGTGCACGCGGTGCAGGCCCACCATCAGGGCGCTGGAGAGCGTGTTCAGCGCAATCTTCTGGGCGGTGCCCGCCTTGAGCCGCGTGCTGCCGGCGATCAGTTCGGGGCCGGTGTCCAGCAGGATGCCGATGTCCGCCTGCGCCAGCAGGGGCGTGCCGGCGTTGTTGGCCAGGCCCAGGCTCAGCGCGCCGGCCTCGCGCGCCGCGGCCACGGCACCCAGCACATAGGGCGTGCCGCCCGAGGCGGCGAGGGCGATCACCACGTCGTCCGCCGTGAGGCCGAGGGCCTGCAGCTCGCGCCGGCCGGCGTCTGCGTCGTCCTCGGCGCCTTCCTGGGCCTCGAACATGGCGGCCGGGCCGCCCGCCATCAGGCCCAGGGCCCGTTCGCGCGGCCAGCTGAAGGTGGGCGTCAGCTCCACGCCATCCAGCACACCCAGGCGGCCCGAGGTGCCGGCGCCCACGTAGACCAGGCGACCGCCGCGGCGCAGGCGGGGCAGGGCGGCCTCCACCGCGGCCAGCAGCTGCGGCCGGGCGGCCTGCACGGCGGCCAGGGCCTGCTGCTGGTCATCGACGAGCCAGGTCAGCAGCTGCGGGGTCGGGCACTGGTCCAGCGCGGGGCCCTGGGGCGGCGGGCTTTCGGTCTTCAGCATCGCGTTCTCCGGCAGCGTGCCGCTACTTTAGGGCGTCTGGGCCCTGCCGCGCCTGCCGCGCCTGGTCGCAGCGGGGCTGTCTTGTTACATCTTTTTTGATGGCGGCAGTGTAAGTTCCCGATGCCGTGCGCGACAGACCCGCAGATCCAACGCGAACGGCCCCGGCCGCCGCGCCGGGTCTCCTACCCATCTCAACAGAGCAAACTCAGGAGAATCACATGCAACAAAGCCTCAAGACCGGCCTGTCCGTCGCCGCTGCCGCCGCCGCCCTGTTCGCCGCTGCCACCCTGCCCGCCCAGGCCGCCACGCCGGCTGACGACGGCATGGTGAAGTGCTCGGGCGTCAACAGCTGCAAGGGCACGTCCGAGTGCAAGACGGCCAAGAACGAGTGCAAGGGCCACAACAGCTGCAAGGGCCAGGGCTGGGTCAAGAAGTCCGAAGCCGAGTGCAAGAAGGCTGGCGGCACCGTCCAGAAGTAAGCCCTTCCCGCCCTCCCCGGGGTCGGTGCGCCGCCCGCTGTCATCGGTGGCGGCCGACCCTGCTGAACGAGCATCCCCATGCATGCACGCCCCATCGAAGGCTTCGGCCTGGGACTGCGCGTCGAGCACTACCAGGCGCTCGCCGAGCCCCTGGACCCGACCTTGCGCCCGCAGTGGCTGGAGATCATCTCCGAGAACTACCTGGTGCCCGGCGGCAAGCCCCTGCACCACCTGGAACGCCTGCGCCGCGACTATCCCGTGGTGATGCACGGCGTGTCCCTGTCCATCGGCAGCAGCGACCCGCTGGACCGCGCCTACCTGCGCGAGCTGCGCGCCCTGGCCGAGCGTCTCGAGCCGGGCTGGGTGTCCGACCACCTCTGCTGGGGCGGTGTGGACCACCGCCACCTGCACGACCTGCTGCCCCTGCCCTACACCGAGGCCACGCTGCGCCACCTGCTGCCGCGCATCGCCGAAGTCCAGGAGCTGCTGGGCCGCCCGCTGGTGCTGGAGAACGTCTCCAGCTATGTGCGCTATGCCCAGGACGAGATGGGCGAGGCCGACTTCATCGCCGAACTCCTCAAGCGCAGCGGCGCGCAGCTGCTGCTGGACGTCAACAACGTCTACGTCTCCAGCCGCAACCACGGTTTCGACCCGCGCGTCTTCATCGACGCCATGCCGCCCGAGCGCGTGCGCCAGATCCACCTTGCGGGCCACGAGGACCAGGGCGAGCTGCTGATCGACACCCACGACCACCCCGTCTGTGACGCCGTCTGGCAGCTCTATGCCTACACGCTGCAGCGCCTGGGCCCCGTGCCCACCATGATCGAGCGCGACGACCACATCCCGCCCCTGCCCGAGCTGCTGCAGGAGCTGGACCTGGCGCGGCAGCTGTCCCGCCGCGTGCTGGCGGGCTGGCGGGAGGCCGCATGAGCGCGGCCCTGCTCGCGAGCCAGCGCCACCTGCAGGCGCTGCTGATGGGCGAGGCGCCCGGCGATCCCGGCGGCCTGCTGGATGAAGCCTCGCACCGCGGCCTGGCCGTCTACCGTCATGCCTACCGGGCGCGGCTGCTCGAGGCCCTGCGCGACAACTACCCCGTGCTGGCCCAGGTCATGGGCGACGAGGACTTCGACGCCCTGGCCGCCGCCTACCTCAAGGCCCACCCCTCCCGCTTCGCCTCCATCCGCTGGTACGGCGACGGCCTGGCGGACTTCATGGCCTCGGAGGCCGAGGTGGCCCACCCCGCCTTCATCGACGTCGCCCGCATGGACTGGGCCCTGCGCGGCGTCTTCGATGCGGCGGACGACGAAGCGCTGCCGATCGAGTCCCTACAGCAGCTGGCCCCCGAGGCCTGGCCGACGCTGCGCCTGCAGCCCCGCGCCAGCGCCCGCTGCCTGTTGTTGGACTGGGCCGTCGAGCCCGCCTGGGCCGCGCTCGCGCGCCATGCGCAGCAGCTCGACGCTGGCGAGGTCGAGGAAGAGCCCGAGCTGCCCGCGCCCGAGCCCCTGGCCCATCGCCTGCTGGCCTGGCGCCCGCAGCTGGAGACGCGCTGGCGCTCGCTGGAGCCTGGGGAGGGCGCCCTGGTCGCGGCCGTGTTCGAGGGCGTCGACTGGACCCGCCTCGGCGAGATCGCCGTCGCGCAGTGGGGCGAGGCCGAGGCCCCCGCGCGGCTGGTGGCCTGCCTGCAGCAATGGGTGCAGGAGGGCTGGCTGCGCGCGCGGGCGTGATCGCCCAATAGCCGAGCCCTGGCACAGGGTTTGCCGCGGCGGCATGATGCGTTCTCTGACGTTATCCAAGGACAGCCATGCGCGCTCCCGCTCTTCTCCTGATGTCGGCCCTGCTGGCTGCCGGCTCCGCCCAAGCCGCCCTCAAGCCCGGTGACGCCGCCCCGGACTTCAGCGCCGATGCCGCCCTGGCCGGCGAGCCCTACCGCTTCCAGCTGGCCGAGGCCCTGAAGAAGGGGCCGGTGGTCCTGTACTTCTATCCCAAGGCCTTCACCAGCGGCTGCACGGTCGAGGCGCACCAGTTCGCCGAGGCCACGCCCAGGTTCCAGGCGCTGGGGGTCACGGTGATCGGCATCTCCAACGATGACATCGCCACGCTCAAGCGCTTCAGCGTGGAGGCCTGCCGCAAGCAGTTCGCCGTCGCGGCGGATGCGGGGGCCAAGGTCATGAAGGCCTATGACGCCAAGCTGCTGATGATGGCGGACACGGCCGACCGCATCTCCTACTTCATCGTGCCGCCGGGCCGCATTGCCGCGGTGCACGCCAGGATGAGCGCCGACGGGCATGTCGAGGCCATGATGAAGGCCGCCGAAGCCTGGAAGGCCGGCCGGTGAGTGCGCGGCGGCGCGCCCTGCTGGGTGGCGCCGCGGTGCTGCTGCTGTCGGCCTGCGCCGCGCCGGGGCCGGCGGCTCTTCCCGAGGCTCGCGCCGAGGGGCCCCTGCCCGAGCCGGGCGAGGGCCAGCTGTGGCGCCTCGACCCGGCCCGCTCCCAGTTGCAGGTCCTGGCCTTCCGCCAGGGCGCGCTGGCAGGCCTGGGCCACAACCATGTGCTGACCGCGCCACGCCTGCAGGGCTGGCTGCAGCTGCCTGCGCAGGCGCAGGACCCCCTGCAGCTGAACGCCGCGCAGCTGGCGCGCTCCCGCTTCGCCCTGGCCCTGCGCCTGGACGAGCTGCAGCTCGACGAGCCGGCGCAGCGTGCCCGCCTGGGCCCGGGCTTCGCCTCGGTGCCCGGCGCCGAGGCCATCGCCGCGACGCGCGCCAATCTGCTGGGCGAATCGATGCTGGAGGCCGCGCGCTTCCCCTGGCTGCGCGTGCAGTCGGTCGAGCTGCTGGGCGAGGGGGCGACGGTGCTGGCCGAGATCGAGCTTGACTGGCACGGCCGGCAGCAGCGCTGGCGCCTGCCGCTGGCGCTGAGCCTGGAACCCTCGTCAGGGTCCGGGGGTCAGGTCTTGCGCGTGCAGGGCCAGATGGCCTTGCGGCTGACGGATTTCGGCATCCGGCCGCTGAGCCTGCTGGGCGGGATGCTGGCGGTGCAGGACGGCATTGGGGTCAACCTGGATCTCGCTCTGCGCCCGCGCTGACAGAATGGCGCCCCGCCCCGGGGACGCTTCCCGGGCCGCCTGCCAAGCCAGCTCATGACGCCTACCCACTACCGCAGCTTCCGCTATGCCTTCTGGCCGATGTGGCGGGGCCAGCTGTCGCTGTGCATGGCCGGCATCGGTGCCGTGCTGGTGCTGAAGTCGGCCTGGACGGGCGCCCCCATCCGGCGCCCCGACCTGCTCCTGCATGTGGCCATGGGTCTGATGCTGGCCCTGATCATGTGCGGGCCGGTGCACGCCTTCCGCTTCCGGGTTGGTCCGCAAGGTCTGCATACCTTCGACATCCGGGGCCGCTGGCAGACCTTGCCGTGGCCGGCCATCCGTGCGGTCGAGCCGGCCAGGCTGCTGCTGCTCGCGCACCTGAAGATCCATGTGGACGGGGAGCGGCGCAGCTTCTGGCTGCCGCTGATGCTGGCGGACCTGGAGGGCCTGCACCAGGCCGTGGTCGATGCCGCCGGTGCCGAGCATCCGCTCGCGCGGGCCCTGCCACGTCCGGCACGGGCGAGCTGGCGCCACTGAGCGCGGTTCGGGCCGCTTAAGTCCTTGCTAAGCGCGGCGCGCGATGCTGGCGCTCCCTTGTGAGGAGACACCCATGAAGATGCCCGCGAAACAATGGCTCCGTGAGAACCGCGGCTTCCTGGTTTTCCTGCTGTGCTTCGGCTTCTTCCGCACGGCCATCGCGGACTGGAACCCCATCCCGACCGGCTCCATGCGCCCCAATCTGCTGGAGGGCGACGTGGTGCTGGTCAACCGCCTGGCCTACGACTTCAAGCTGCCGCTGAGTGAGGTCGTCATCGCCCGGCTGGGCGAGGTGCAGCGCGGCGACATCATCACCTTCAGCTCCCCCAAGGATGGCACCCGCCTGATCAAGCGCGTGGTGGCCGTGGGCGGGGACCAGGTCGAGATGCGCGACGAGCGGCTCTACATCAACGGCGAGGCCGCCCGCTACGAGGACGAGACCGCCGTCCGCGAGCCCGTGGCCGGCCTGGGCGAGTGGCCGGCGCGCCGCGTGCAGGAGCATGTGGGCGGCCAGCGGCGGCAGGTGCAGTGGCTGGATGGCGTCCATGCCCGCTCCAGCTTCGCGCCCTTGACCGTGCCGCCGGACCAGCTGCTGGTGCTGGGCGACAACCGCGACAACAGCGCCGACTCCCGCTACATCGGCCTCGTGCCCCGCCAGGCGGTGATCGGACGGGCGCACCACATCCTGGCCTCGGCCGACATCGAGGGCTTCTGGGCACCGCGATTTGATCGGTTCGGGATGGCGCTGAGGTGAGGGCTGCTGCGCAGCAAGCTCGGACGGTCGATGCTGCACATCGCGCCGCCGGTGATGTGCCTACTGCGGACGTCTGTAGTCCGCGGACTGGACCTCATGCATTCTTGACCTGGGCCTCAAGGCAGGGTTGCGCCCAGCCGACCGCAGGATCCGTAGCGCGCTGGGCCTGATCCGGCTACCCTGTCACTGGGCGGCGCCCCTGTGTCGAATCCACGGGTCCTTGATCGTCGTACGCCTGAAGCTCCACCCTGGTGGGGCCTTCTCCCGGACTACATCAAGGAGCTCCCATGCCCAAAACCCTTTTCATCAGCCTGCCCGTCAGCAATGTCGCGGCCTCGACCACCTTCTACGAAGCCCTGGGCTTCACCCGCAATCCGCAGATGAGCGACGACAGCGGGTCCTGCATGGTCTGGAACGAGGCCGTCAGCGTCATGCTGGTCGGCCATGCCAAGTGGCGCACCTTCACCCAGCGGCCCTTCCCGCCGCCCGGCTGCGCCGACCACATGCTCTCGCTGGCCCTGGAGAGCCGGGCGGCGGTCGACGCCATGAACGAGGCGGCCGCGGCCCACGGCGGCACGGCCGACGTGAACCCGATGGAGGACCACGGCTTCATGTACACCCGCGACCTGGCCGACCCGGACGGCCACATGTGGGCCGCGCTCTGGATGGACCCGGCCGCGATGCCCGGCGCCGGCCAGTGAACCGGCGGCCCTGGCTCAGCCGATGAGCCAGGGCGTCAGACCGCGCGGCAGACGCCCCCCGTGGCTGGCGCCCTCAGGCCGGCCGGGGGCGCGGTATCGGGATGCCCTCCCCGCAGGAGATCTCGCCCGGCACCTGCCACTCCGGCGTGGGCTGCTCGCCCAGCTTGAAGCTGCCGTACTTGAGCTTGGCATGCGCGGACATCAGGCCGGGACGCAGCGCGCGGATGCGGGCATCGCGGACCACCAGCTGCAGAGACTTGAAACGCGCCGTCAGCTCCAGGGTGAAGCGCAGGTCCGGCAAGGGAACGCCGCCGGCCGTGAGATGCAGCAGGGGGGTGTTGGTCGAGGTGATCTCGACCTCATGCAGCGTCACGATCGCATCCTGGCCCGGTGGATGACGGGCCGGGTCCGCGCATTCCAGGACCTCCCGGAACTTCAGCCAGGCCTCGGCCAGGATCTCGAACAGGTCGGTGTCCAGCGCCTCGTTGAGCCGCTCGGCCGCCTTGGCCGCCACGAAGCCGCTCAGGCTGGGTCCGGCCTCGCGAGCCTGGCCGTCATCTCCCGGCTTGCCCGGCTTCGCCGCCTCGGCAGCCTCCCGGTCCCGGGCCTCCGCGCCTTGCTCCACGAGGGCCTGCGTGAACTGGAACAGCTGGTGCAGGGTGACGCTGCTCATGGCGATGTCTCCTGGTGCTCATGGACCTGGACCGGCCCGCGCAGCAATGAGGCGCGCAGCCCGAGGGTGGGGGCCTCGGGGCCGCTGGCCTGCGCCGTCAGGGGCCGGGTGTTGAAGTGGATGCTGGCGGACAGCTGGACGTCCCCGGCAGCGGGCGCAGGGTCGGGATCAGGCCGGGACCGCAGTCCCCGCCATGCCGCGGCCACCGTGGCGGCGGCGACGAGGCCGCCCGCGGCCCAGATCCACGCGGGCAGGACCAGCGTGAGCAGCACCGTGCTGCCGCGCTTCACCGCGGTGCCGGCGGCCGGCGCGCTGGTGTCGACCCGGGCGAGCGCCCAGTCGGGGCCTGTTGCGATGGCCGGCTGGAGGCCGCCAGCCTGCAGCAGGGCGCCGGCCTCGTCACGGCTGAGGCCCTGCAGGGTGGGGACGGTGACGACGGACCCGTTGGAGAGGCGCAGCCGCACGGCGCTGCCGGCCGCGACGCGGGCATGGGCGGGCGGGGTCTGCTCCAGCACCTGCCCGGCCGGCAGCGGGCTGTCGGCCTCGGTGGTGCCGAGGCTGAAGCGCTGCAGGGCGGCCTGGGCCTCGGCCAGGGGGCGGCCCACGACGTCCGGCACCTCCAGGCCCGCCGAGGCCCGCAGCGTCACCGCGCTGTCGCGCTTCACGACGCTGCCGGGCGCCGGCTCCTGGCCCGTCACCTGGCCGATCGGGGCGTCCGAGGGCTCGTCATCGACCTGCTGGACCTGCCCCTCCAGGCCCGCCTCGACCAGCGCCCGGCGCGCCGCCGCCAGCGGCAGGCTCACGACGCCGGGCACCTCCACGAGCGAGCCGTCGGACACCCGCAGCTCCACGACGCTGCCGCGCCGGACCTGCGTGCCGGCCGCCGGTTGCTGGCTGAGCACCTCGTCCCGGGGTCGCACGCTGGCCTGGGGTGTCGCGTTGAGCCCCAGGCCCTTGGGCAGCCGGCGCCTCGCCTCGTCAAGGCCGGTGCCGACGAGCTCGGGCAGCACGAGCGGCGGCGCATAGGGCAGCGTGACCTTCACCGTGCTTCCCCGCATCACCGCGGCGCCGGCCCGGGGCTCCTGGTCGATGATGAGGCCGGGCGTGTCGTCCGAGGTGCGCGCGGCGGAGCTCATGCGCAGGCCGTACTGCGCCAGCTGGCGCAGGGCGTCGTCGGAGGTCTGGCCCAGCACGGCCGGCACCTGGACGCAGCGGCCGCTCTCGATGAGGCGCTGCGCCAGGCGGCCGGTCTGGCCCCGGCAGGGGTCCGTCTGCGCCAGCGCAGCCTTGGGCGCCAGCTGCGCCTTCTGCGTCAGCGGCGCCGTCTGCGCCAGCGCCACGGACACGGCCGCCATCAGCAGGCCGACGAGGACGACGGCCCCGCTGCGCGTTGGAACTCGAATGTCCATTCGATGCCTCCCCGGGGGCAGTCTGGCGGCAGGGGCAGGGGGGTCAATCCCTAGCTTGGGCCGACCCGTCGGAGGGTTCGCGGCGCAGGCGCTCGGGGCCAGGCAACAAAAAGGGCGCCCCGCGGGGCGCCCTTGTCTTCAGCCCAGGCCGCTTCAGGCCTTGGCGTTCATGCCCAGCAGCCGGCGGTACAGCAGCAGACCCAGGCCCGCGAAGGCCAGGCCGCCCAGCCACTTGCTGGCGGTGTGGAAGCTGTCGCCCACCAGGGCCAGAGGCTCGCCCTGGCCGGAGAAGACGACGATGGCGGCCAGGATCACGCCGATCAGGCTCTCGCCCACGATCATGCCGGAGGCCAGCAGCACGCCCAGCTGCTTGGTGGCCTCGGGCTTTGCACTGCGCTCGGCACGGCGGTCGAAGTACCAGCCGGCGACGGCGCCCACCACGATCATCAGCGTGCTGTTGAGCGGCAGGTAGATGCCCAGGCCGATGGCCAGGGGCGGCAGGTAGACCTTGCCGCGGCTGGAGCGCTTCAGGAACTCGTCCACCACGATGGCGGTGACACCGATCAGAGCACCGATGCCGATCAGGTTCCAGTTCAGGTCACCCTGGATCACGCCCTTGGCCAGCGCCGAGATCAGCGCGGCCTGCGGTGCGGCGAGGGCCGTGGCCGGGTTCGCGCCGGGCGCGCCGGCGAAGCCGTAGGCCTTGTTCAGCAGGTCCAGCACCGGCGGGATCACCACCGCGCCGGCCAGCACGCCGATGATCAGGGCCACCTGCTGGCGCCAGGGCGTGGCGTCCACCAGCTGGCCAGTCTTCAGGTCCTGCAGGTTGTCGTTGGAGATGGTGGCCACGGCGAAGACCACGGCCGTCACGAAGAGGGCAAAGGCCACCAGGGCCTGGCCGGCGGTGGCCGGCAGCAGCGGCTTGACGACAAAGGCCAGCAGCAGGGCGATGCCCAGCACCACCAGGATGCCCACGCCCGACAGCGGGCTGTTGGACGAGCCGATCAGGCCGGCCATGTAGCCGCACACGGCAGCCACGAAGAAGCTCATCAGCACGATGTAGACCAGGCCGCCCACGACCAGCAGGGCCATGTGGTCACCCAGGCCGGCGCCGCCGATGAAGTGCGACAGCATGAAGCCGATGGGCAGCAGGCAGGCCGCGGTGATCAGGCCCACCGTCCCGATGGGGATGTCGCGCTCGGTGCGCGGCAGGCTGGCGCCCTGGCCGGCCTTGCGGACCTTGTTGGCCATCAGCGCGCCATGCAGGCCGTCGAAGACCGGACGGGCCAGCTTGACCAGGGTCCACAGGGCGGCCACGCCGATGGCGCCCGCGCCGAGGAAGCGCACCTGCTTGCTCCACACGGTGCGTGCGATGTCCTGGATCGGGCCGGAGCCTTCCACCAGGCCGCTGAGGTAGGGCACGGCGCCGCCCCAGGCGATCAGCGCCCCGACCAGGATGGCCAGGCCCACCCACAGGCCCACCAGGTGGCCCACGGCCAGCAGCGCGAAGCTGAGATTGAAGTCGTAGCCGCTGGCGCTGTTGGAGTGGCTGGAGACGCGGAAGAAGTCGGCGATCTTGTCGATGAAGATCTTGGTGGCGATCACCACCGCGAAGCCCGCCGAGACCAGGGAGCCCATCACGATGGCGCGCAGGCCCTGGCGGCTGCTCTCACCGGCGGCCTCGCCGTCGGCATGGCCGACCTTGAGCACCTCGGCGCAGGCCACGCCCTCGGGGTAGGGCAGGGGTGAGTTGGTGACGAGGGCGCGGCGCAGGGGGATGGAGTACATCACGCCCAGCACGCCGCCCAGCGCGCAGATGGTGACGGACACCCAGTAGGGGAAGCCCGTCCACCAGCCGATCATCACCAGCCCGGGCAGCACGAAGATGATTGAAGACAGCGTGCCCGCCGAGGAGGCGATGGTCTGCACGATGTTGGTCTCGCCGATGGAGTTCCCCGCGAAGCGCCGCAGCAGGGCCATGGAGATCACGGCGGCCGGGATGGAGGTCGCGAAGGTCAGGCCGGCCTTGAGGCCGAAGTAGACGTTGGCCGCGGTGAAGACCAGGGTGATGAGGATGCCCAGCACGATGCCGCGCAGGGTCAGTTCGCTTCCCAGGGCGACAGGGGGGTGGGACGTGGGTGTCTGAGGCGAGCTCATGGCACGGCTTCCTTGTTGGCGTGGCGGGCCCGCCCGGTGGGCAGGCTCCGGAAGCCGGCATCATCGCGCGAGTGGGCGCGGCCGGGATCGGGTCGACTACGGGGTGGGCGGCTGCCGCCCCGGCCGGCCGGACCGGCCCGGGGGCCAGGTCTTGCTCAGGCGCCCGGTGCGGGCGGGGCCCCGGGGCGCAGGCGGTGCACCATCAGGTCCTTGTCCAGCACGCGCCCGTCAGGCAGCACGATGGCGCCCTCCAGCCGGCCGTAGCGGGCGAAGCCGCAGCGCTCATAGAGCCGGCGCGCGGGCCGGTTGCTGCGGGTCACGCTGAGGGTCACCAGCTGCAGGGCCTCGTCCTGGGCCAGCAGGGCCAGGGCCGCCTGCATGAGGGCGCGCCCCAGACCGCGGCCCTGGGCGGCCTCGTCCACCATCATCCCGACGATATGGGCGATGTGGCGGATCTTGGCGCGGCTGTCGCGCTCGGCGGAGAGTGCGCCCAGCAGCTGCGGGCCGTCCCAGGCCAGCAAGGTGAAGAGGCAGTGGCCGGCGCCGCTGAGGCGGCTGCGGTAGCTCTCGGCGTCACGGCCGCGCTCGGCGGCGGCGTCCGAGGTGAAGGCCTCCTCGTGACGGGCCAGCATGGCGTCGCGCAGGGCCTTGTAGGTCTTGAGGTCGGCTTCGCGCATCAGGCGGATCTCCAGCCCGGGCGGCAGGTCCTGGGCAATGCGGGAGCGCGGGGCGGCAGGAAACGTGGACATGGGACAAGCATAGGTCATGCGCGGTGCGGGCCTGTCAGGCCTTGCAGCTTGGCGACGGAACGTCCTTTGCCATCATGGCGCGGCGGCGTCGCCAGGGGGCTCTGCCCTGACCCGGGGCGCCGCGGGCTCCGCAGTGCCGGGAGCACCGCGGCGGTTTGCCGTCTGGCGTGGGCCGCGTTCCCCAACGTCCTTGCATCGAGGAAGCCATGACTCTGACCCGTCCATTCGCTCGACCTTTCTCCAGACATCTGGGCGCCTGCCTTCTGGGCGCCGCCCTGCCGCTCGCGGGCCTGGCACAGGCCACCGACACCCACCCCCGGCCCCTCACCGTGGCGCGCCCGGTGGCCGCCGACCTGCGCTTCAGCGTCGACCCGCGCCAGGCCCTGGGCAGCACCGAGCGCCGCCTCAGCCAGCAGGTGCAGGCCGCGGGCGCCGACTTCGTCAAGGTGCACTTCGCCGAGTTCCGCCTGCCTGCGGGGGCCTATGTGCTCGTCGCCTCGGCGGACGGCCGCGAGGTGCATCGCTACGAGGCAGAGCCGCAGGCCAACCGCACCTTCGACCGCAGCCAAGGCGAGGACGGGATCACGCGCTTTGCCGCGCTCTCGGTCTTCGGTGACAGCGCCTCCGTGACCCTGGTGCTGCCGCCGGGCGTGGCCTGGGGGCCCTCGCATGCCCTGCGCATCGACCAGTTCCATGCGGGCCAGGTCGCGGCTGCGGAACGCACCACGCTGTCCGTGTGCGGCACGGACGAGCGCCGCGACCCAGTCTGCTTCGCCAGCAGCAACCCCACCCAGGTGGACCGCACCCGGCCGGTGGCGCGCCTGCTGATGGCGGGCAGCAGCCTGTGCACGGGCTGGCGCGTGGGCCCGGACAACCGCATGTTCACCAACAACCACTGCTTCGCCGACCAGTCCACGCTGACCAATACCGAGGTCTGGTTCAACTACCAGAAGACCAGCTGCGGCGGCAGCACCCTCGCCGCCGTGACCAAGGTGACCGGCGGCACCCTGCTCAAGACCGACAGCACGCTGGACTACACGCTGTTCACGATCAACAACTTCGCCAACGTGGCCGGCTTCGGCTACCTGGGCCTGGACGTGCATGAGCCCATCCTGAACGAGACCATCTACATCGCCCAGCATGGCGGCGGCAACCCCAAGCAGCTGGCCCTCACCAGCGACCAGGACGGCGGCGGCAACTGCAAGATCAACAATGCCAACGCCAATGGCAACGGCACGGGCACCGACGTGGCCTACTACTGCGACACCGAAGGCGGCTCCTCGGGCTCGCCCGTGATCGCCGGTGCCAGCCACAAGGCCCTGGCCCTGCACCACTTCGGCGGCTGCACCAACCAGGGCGTGAAGCTCAGCAAGATCTGGCCCCAGGTGGCCACGCACTTCAACAACCAGGTGCCCGACGGCGACACCGGCACCGGCACCAACACGCCGCCCGTGGCCAGCTTCACCAGCAGCTGCACGGGGCTGACCTGCACCTTCTCGGGCGCAGGCTCCAGCGACCCGGACGGCAGCATCGTCAGCTATGCCTGGACCTTCGGTGATGGCAGCAGCGGCACCGGTCTGCAGCCCGCCCACACCTATGGCGGCTCGGGCAGCTACACGGTCGGCCTGACCGTCACCGACGACAAGGGCGCCAGCAACAGCAAGTCCGCCACCGTCACCGTGAGCGGCACGGGCAGCGGCTTCCCCAAGACCAACCTCGCCGCCACCAAGGGCAACTGGCTGAGCTACACCTACACCGTGCCGGCCGGTGTCAGCAGCGTCACCTTCGCCAGCAGCGGCGGCAGCGGCGATGCCGACCTCTACCTGCGCAAGGGCGCGGCCCCCACCACCAGCAGCTACGGCTGCCGCTCCTGGAGCAGCAGCAACACCGAGACCTGCACCCTGGCCGTGGCGGCAGGGGACGTGGTGTACGTGGGCCTGTACGCCTACGCCAGCTTCTCGGGTGTGACGCTGAGTCTCAAGTAAGCCCGCGCTGAAGACGGCCGCTTCGTGCGGCCCCCGGACAGGCCCCGCGGGGCCTGTCCTCGCTGGAGCGCCACGGCTGATCGGGGGGTGTGGCCCGGGTCGGCAAGACCTGACCCCCACGCCCGCGCTGCCCGGGCCGGCGTCACCGACCGCGTCCGGCCGGCTTGCCAGACCGTGGCGGAGACGTGGCGGGGGCGCGCTGGTGGGACTTTGGTGGGACGGTGGTGGAGCGATGGTGAGGCAGCGAGGCGGCCGATCCCCGCCGGGGCAGGGGGCCCGCCTCGGTCTGCGGTCAGGACGGCTGCGCCCAGCGCCCGGCCAGCAGGGCCAGGGCCTCGGGGGTGTTGGCGTTGGCCAGCATCAGGGCGTCGCCGGGCCGGTCGAAGCGTACGCGCACATGCGGCTGGCTCGAGAGCCACTGGCCCAGGCGCCGCTCGCCGTCCGCCAGGGCTTTGGCCAGCGGTGCGGCCAGGGAGCGGTGCAGCAGGGCGAAGGCCGGGTGCAGGCGATGGCCGCCACGCTCCTCGTCCGGCCCCTCGACCAGCGCGACGCGCGCCTGCGGCTGGCCGTGGAGCGCCTCCGACAGGCGTGCCGCCAGGTCCGGGACCAGGGCCGGGCTGTCGCAGGGCACGCTGAGCAGCCAGTCGGTCGGGCAGGACTGAAGCCCGGTCAGCAGGCCGGCCAGCGGGCCCAGGAAGCCGGGCAGGCTGTCCGCCAGCACCGGCACGCCCAGGGCGGCATAGGCCTCGGCATGGCGGTTGGCGCTGATCAGCACCTGGCTCACCTGCGGCGCCAGCCGCTGCAGGGCGTGGGCCGCCAGCGGGCGATCGTTGAGCAGGAGCAGGCCCTTGTCCTGCCCGCCCATGCGCCGGCCTTCGCCGCCGGCCAGGATGAGGCCGGTGATCTGCGCCGGGCCGGGGCCCCGTTCAGCCACGGCGCACCCGGTCGTCCGCCGGACTGGGGCGGTGCGTCTCTTGCGGGAAGTCGTCGCCCAGCACCTGCCGGCCCTTCATGACCGCCAGGATCCAGGTCCCGATCAGCCAGGTCAGCACCATGCTGAGGCAGAAGAGGATGGCCCCCATCACCATGTAGTCCACCAGCAGCTGCTGGCGTTCGGCGTCGTTGTGCAGGCCCGGCTGCTGCCCCAGCTTGATCCAGGCCCCCAGCAGCCAGGGCACCACGAAGCTCAGCGCCGTCAACAGCGCCGCCCGCCGCCGCACCGGCCGCGTGAACCAGCCCGTGAGGGCTTCCTGGAAATGCTCGGGAGGTGAGGGCGACATGGCGGTCTCGCGGTCAGTCAGAGGGGACTCACTCAGGCAATCGACTCGCCCGGGCCGCTTGCCCGGCAGCGTTCGCCCCACCATCGGGCCGCGCCAGCAGGCCCTCAGGCACGACGGCCGAGGATCCGGCTTCGCCGGTCCTACGGCCGTGCCCCCTGAGGGGGCCGGCGAAGCCGGTAGGGGGGGAGCCCATCAGCCTCCGATGTAGTGCATCTCGATCCGCCGCTGCCCGCTCCCCGGCTCGGCCGCCAGCTCGGAGCGCAGCTCGGAATAGCGGTCCGCCCGGCGGTTCCACAGGGCGGCCAGGGTGGCGGCCAGGGCCTCGTCGTCCAGGGCGGCATGGCCGCGCTCGCCGCGCAGCAGGGCGCGCAGGTCGTGGCCGCCGCTGGCGAAGAGGCAGGTGTAGAGCTGGCCCTCGGTGGACAGGCGCGCCCGGTTGCAGTCTCCGCAGAAGGCCTGGGTGACGCTGGAGATCAGGCCGATCTCGCCCGAGCCATCGGCATAGCCCCAGCGCTCGGCGGTCTCGCCCGGCGCACTGGCCGAGAGCGGCTGCATTTCCCAGTGCTCGCGCAGCCGCGCCAGCACCTGGGCCGAGGGCAGGACCTCGTCCATGCGCCAGCCATTGCTGGCGCCCACGTCCATGTACTCGATGAAGCGCAGGACCACGCCCGTGCCCTTGAAGTGCCGGGCCAGCGGGATGATCTGGTCCTCGTTGGTGCCGCGCTTGACCACCATGTTCACCTTGATGGGCCCGAGGCCCACCGCCTGCGCGGCCTCGATGCCCGCCAGCACCTCGCCGACCGGGAAGCCGACATCGTTCATGCGCTGGAAGATGGTGTCATCCAGCGCATCCAGGCTCACCGTGACGCGCTGCAGGCCGGCGTCCTTCAGCGCCCGGGCCTTGCGGGCCAGCAGGGAGCCGTTGGTCGTCAGCGTCAGGTCCAGGGGCCGACCCTGCGGCGTGCGCAGCGGCGCCAGCAGCTCGACCAGGCGTTCCACGTGCTTGCGCAGCAGGGGCTCGCCCCCGGTCAGCCGCAGCTTCTGCACCCCCAGCTTCACGAAGACGCCGGCCAGCCGGGTGATCTCCTCGAAGCTCAGCAACTCCCCGTGCGAGAGGAAGGGGTGGTAGTGGTCGAAGACCTCCTTGGGCATGCAGTAGCTGCAGCGGAAGTTGCAGCGGTCCGTCACCGAGATGCGCAGGTCGCGCAAGGGGCGCCCGCGGGCGTCCAGCAGGGCGGTGCCCGGCTCGGGCAGGGCGATCCCGGCCGGCCGGGGCGGCACCGGGGAGCGCTGGCGCTGGTCCAGCAGGGGGATCACGCGTTCGGACATGGCGCCCATTGTGCCGCGCGCTTGCGGCGGTCGCCGCTGCAAGGGCATCGGGCTTGAGCGAGGTCAAGACCCGGCCCCTCAAGAGTCCGTGAATCCGCTGGCGGGCGACAGTGGCGACGGTGACAAATCACGGAATGCCTGGGCTTGGCCCGGCCCGTCAGCTTTGCGTCGGCCAGGGCCCGATCATGGGGCCATGAGCGCGCACGACCCGTCATCGTCCCGCCGCCAGTGCCTCCAGGCCCTGCTGGCAGCGGGCACACTGGCGGCGCCGGCCTGGGCCGCGACCTCACCCCTGGGCCTGGACCAGCTGCAGGGCTACGCGAACCCGCTGCCGCCCTTGAGCTTCGAGGAGGGCGGACGGGTCCAGGGCCTCTTCGCCGATCTCTTCCGGGAGATGTCCGCCCAGCTGGGCCTGCCGGCCTCGGTCGAGATCCAGCCCTTCCTGCGCCTGCAGCAGTCGGCCATGCTGGGGCCGGGCATGGTGGCCTTCCCCCTGGTGCGCCTGCCCGAGCGCGAGGAGATGTACCTGTGGATCGGCCCCGTGCTGCGGCGCAGGGTGATGCTCTACCGCCTGGCCCAGCGCAACGAGCTGGAGTTCCAGGGCTGGTCGCGCCTGGGCAAGGCCCAGGTGGTGGTCAACAAGGGCACGGCCACGCACCGCAAGCTGCTGGAGGACTTCCATGTGCCGCCGGCCCAGCTGCAGGTGTCGGCCAACTACACGACGGCTCTGCGCATGCTGGTGGCCGGGCGCGCCGAGTACCTGGCCATGAATGAGCTGGCCGCGGCCTGGGCCGCCCGCCAGCTGGGCCTGCCCAGCGACCTCCTGCGGCCCGTCCAGGAGCTGGACGGCGAGGGCGCCTACTGGTTCGGCGTGGTGCCCGCCGCCCGGGCGCTGGCCCAGCAGCTGCAGGAGGCCCTGGAGCAGCTGCGCCGCCAGGGGCGGGTGGACGCGCTGCGGCGGCAGTACGGCGTCTGAGGCGCGGCGGGCTCAGGGCGTGAGGCGGGCGTCCGCCAGGGCTCGGTCCAGGGCCTGGGCCAGCCAGTCCATGAACACCCGCACCCGCCGGGGCGTGTGCCGGCGCGCGCTGCGCAGCAGGGTGATGGGCAGGGGCGGCGCCTCGCAGCCAGGCAGCAGGCGTTCCAGCCGACCCTGGGCCAGGGCCTCGCGCACGCCGGTGAAGGGCAGCTGCACGATGCCGGCGCCGGCCAGGGCCGCGGCCTCGAAGGCATCGGTGTTGTTCACGGACACCCGCCAGGGCAGCGGCAGGCGCCGCGGCGCGCCGGCCGCGTCCAGCCATTCGAAGACGGCCTCGCGCTCGGCAAAGGTCTGGCTGTAGTGCACCAGCACATGCCCCTGCTGCTGCAGCTCCTCGGGCGAGCGCGGCCGGCCGTGGCGGTCCAGGTAGGCCGGGCTGGCCACATTGACCATGGGCAGCTGGCCCAGCGGCCGCGCCACCAGGCTGGTGTCATGCACGGGACCGACGCGCAGCACGGCGTCCACCCCTTCCTCGATCAGGTCGACCCGGCGGTCCGTGCAGCTGAGCTCCAGCTGCAGGCCGGGGTGGGCGTCCAGGAAGGCGGGCAGGGCGGGGAGGACCGCCTGCAGGGCCAGGCGCACCGGCAGGTCCACGCGCAGGCGGCCGCCGAGCTCGCCCTCCTGCTGGAAGAGCGTGCCGATGTCGGCCGCCTCGTCCAGCAGGGCGCGGGCGCGCTCCAGCAGCAGGCTGCCGTCCGGCGTGAGGCTGACCCGGCGCGTGGTGCGCTGCAGCAGCCGCGTGCCCAGGCGCGCCTCCAGCTCGCCGACCACCTGGCTCACCCGCGCCTTGGGCAGGCCCAGGCCTTCCGCGGCCCGGCTGAAATGCGCCAGCTCGGCCACACGCACGAAGACGCGCAGCGAGGCGAGGTCCAGATCCCCTTCTTTGTTCATGACTCGAAGAACAGTCCGTTCAATTTCCTCGACTTTATGTTCAATCAGGCGATCAATACAGTGAGTGCATCCCTCAACCGATGCAGGACGCTGTCATGAACCAACCCTCCCACACCACCCCGATCACCCTGATCACCGGCGGCAGCCGCGGCCTGGGCGCCGCCATGGCCCTGGCGCTGGCCCGCAGCGGGCACGACGTGCTGATCACCTACCGCGACGCGGCCGAGGCCGCGCAGGGGGTGGTCACCCGGATCGAGGCCCTGGGCCGCCGCGCCGCGGCCCTGCCGCTGGAGATGGCCCAGGTCGACGGCTTCCCGGCCTTTGTGCAGGCGCTGCAATCGCAGCTGGCCGCCTGGGGTCGCGAGCAGCTGGACGGCCTGGTCAACAACGCGGGCGCCGGCCTGCACGCCAGCGTGGCGGAGACCACGCCGGCCCAGCTGGAGCAGATGTGGCGCCTGCACCTGCAGGGTCCCTTCTTCCTGACCCAGGCCCTGCTGCCCCTGCTGGCCGACGGCGCCCGGCTGCTCAACATCTCCAGTGGCCTGACCCGCTTCACCGTGCCCGGCTATGCGGGCTATGCCGCCATGAAGGGCGCGGTGGAGGTGATGAGCCGCTACCAGGCCCGGGAGCTGGCGGCGCGGGGGATCCGGGTCAACACCCTCGCGCCAGGGGCCATCGCCACCGACTTCGGCGGCGGTGCGGTGCGCGACAACGCCCAGCTCAATGCCTTCCTGGCCTCCGTCACCGCCCTGGGTCGGGTGGGCGAGGCCGAGGACATCGGCGGCGCCGTGGCGGCCCTGATGCAGCCCGGCGCGGCCTGGATCACCGGCCAGCGCATCGAGGCCTCGGGCGGCATGTTCCTCTGAGCTGACTCAGCGGGGCGGGGCGCCCGCGGCCTGCGGCTCCGGCACGCCGTCCTTCATCCAGTAGCCGCTGGCCAGCAGGCGCTCGCGCACCTGGGCCCGGGCCCGGTGCAGGCGGCTCTTCACCGCCTCCAGGCTCAGGCCCAGCTCGGCGGCCACCTCCGGGCCGCTGAGCTCGTGCACATCGCGCAGCAGCAGCACCTCGCGGTAGGGCGGGCTCAGGGCCTGCAGGGCGCGGACCAGGTCCTGGCGCAGGTCCAGGGGCAGGGCGGGCGCCTCGGGATGGTCCTGGGCGGCCAGTTCGTCCAGGGGCACATGGCGGGGCTGGCCGCGCAGCAGGCGCCAGCACTCGCGCTCGACGATGCGGAACAGCCAGGTCGTGAAGGTCGCCACCGTGCGCAGGGTGCCGATGCGGCGGTGCAGCTGCCACAGGGCCAGCTGCACGGCGTCCTCGGCGTCCTCGCTGTTGGCGCAGCTGCGCCGGGCGAAGCGGCGCAGGTCCGGCTGACAGCGGCGCAGCAGCTCGTGCAGGGCCTGGGTGTCGCCCGCGCGGGCGGCCTCGACCAGGGGGGTGTGGGCAGGGTTCATGGCTGACGGTCCAGGGGGCGGCGGCCCATCATCGCGCAGGCCGGGCAGAAGCCGAGCAGGGCGGTGAGCGCCAGGCCCAGGCCGGAGCCGCCCAGCAGCCAGGCCCAGGCCGGCTCCAGGCCGCCCATGACCGCGGCCAGGACCATCAGGGTGGCCCCCGCCAGACGTGCGATGCGTTCGGCCGCGGGCACATTGCGTTTCAGGTAGAACATGGACAGCCTCCTCGGGCTGGAAGTGGATCACCCAGCACAAGAGGCGTGGCCGGCGCGAAAGGATTCAGCCACCTGCAAAAAAAGTGACGGGAGTGCGCCGGGCGTTCTCCGGGTGTGGCCGCAGGGTCGTCGCGGCCCCCAGGCTGGCCCTCAGCGGGCCAGCGGCAGGAACTCCATGGTCCAGTTCTCCTCCCAGGTCTGGCCGCCGTCGGGCGAGAAGGCCTGGCTCCAGCGCGGCGGCTGGCCGGGCTCGGCCAGCCAGATGAAGCGCACGCGGATGGGGCGGCCGTCCAGCTGGTCCTCGGCCAGAAACTCGCCGCGGTGCCCCTGGAAGCGGCCCACCACGGGCGTGTCCAGCTGGCCGGGCAGGCGGCCGTCCAGCCACCAGATCGACCATTGCCGGCGGGCCGCGTCATAGGAGCGCAGCGCCACGGCCCGCACCTCGCCCTCGGGCAGCTGGAGCAGGTTGTCCTCCAGGTTGCCGAAGCCGCCCAGCACCGGGCGCGTGGATGACAGCCCCTCGAAGCTCACCCAGTCCTGGCAGCCCTGCAGCCGCTTCAGCAGGCGGCGGTGGCGCACGCGCCAGTGGCCGTGGATGAAGTCGAAGTCATGCGGGGCGTCGTCGCGCAGCGGGAGTGTCATGGTCCGTCCTGGAGGCAGGGGTGGTCAGGGCGCAGAGCGTAAGTCCCGCCACTGCCACGTCTTGTCAGCAGACCCCGGCGGCGCGGCGCGCCGGCACAATGCGCGGCATGGACATCGACCTGCGCCCGGCGCTGCCGGAAGACATCGCCGCCTGCGTGGACCTGCGCGGCCGCACCCGCGAGAACGCCGTCCCGCCCGAGCGCCTGGCCGCGCTGGGCATCACCGTGGCGTCCTGGTCCGGCCAGGTGAGCCGGGGCGAGCTCGTCGGTCATGTGGCCTGGGCCGGCGAGGTGATGGCCGGCTATGCCTTCGGTGACGTCGGCAGCGGCGAGGTCGTGGTGCTGGCCCTGCTGCCGGCCTTCGAGGGCCGGGGCCTGGGCCGGCGGCTGTTGCTGCGTCTCGTGGCGGACCTGCGGGCTCGCGGCCACCGCCGGCTCTTCCTGGGGTGCGGCAGCGACCCGGCGCTGCGCTCGCATGGCTTCTACCGCCGCCTGGGCTGGCGGCCCACCGGCCGCACGGACCGCTTCGGTGACGAGGAGCTGGAGTTACTGCCGGACGCCACCGCCCCCTGACCGTCCCCTGAGCGCTCCCTGAGCGCCCGGTCCGCCTGCTCAGTGCGCGGGGGCGGCGTTCATGCGCTGGAGCCGCTGCTCGCTCCGGGCCAGGGTGGGCACGCCCATGGCTTCGCGTTCGGCGTCGGTCCTGGCCTCGCGGTCAAAGGGCTCCTGCGTCCAGCGCTCCTGCCCCTTGGGCTTGCGGTACTGGGTGCCCCACACCTGGGGCTTGTCCTGGGCGTGCAGATGCCTGTCCTCGGCGGCGGCGCTGAGCCAGCGGGCGCCGTGGTGCTGCGGGTCGAGCGTCCAGGCCTGCCGCGCCCACTGCATGGCCTGGGCATAGTCCTCGGGCGTGCGGCCGTGCTGCATCACCAGGGCGGCGTGGTAGTAGTCGTCGGCGGCCTTGAGCTGCCCCTGCGCGGCCAGGGCCAGCACCCGGGCGCGGCGCTCGTCGTCGCGCGGCCCCACCACGGCCCAGTCGATGCCGGGGGCGCGCCGGTCCGCCTGGTCGGCATCGTGCAGGGCCTTGAGCTCGGCATTGATGGTCTTCAGATAGGCCTGCTCGGCCTGAGCCAGGCGTTGCAGCAGGGCGGGCCAGCGCGGGTCGGGGCGCAGGGGCAGGTAGTCTTCGTCGTCGGCGACCTGGCGGTAGTCGTGCAGCCCCTTGGCCAGGGCCTTCTCGAGGAAGGAGAAGGCTTGCTCCACCTGGCCTTCGCGGGCCGCGCAGAAGGCCATCTCGTTCTCGGCGGTCGCCGACGGTGTGCCCTGCGCGTAGCGCTGGCGGACCTGCTGGCACTGCTCGTCCTGCGCCCATGCGTGCTGCAAGGGGCCCAGCAGTCCCAGGCCCAGGCATGCCAGCGCTGTCCGAATCATCATGTGTGCCTCCTTGTCGTGTCGATGGCCGCGGAGCATAGCGCCGCTACTGCGCGTCCATCATCCCGGAATTCCCTGTCCGGATCCGGTGCGCCGTGGCGGCTCCAGGCCGCGCCCCTGCAGCACAGGCAGGGCGCGCAGCCGCTCAGCGGCGAACTGCACGAACTGGCGCACCTTGGCCGTGGCCAGCCGCCCCGCCGGATAGACCAGGTGCACCGGCACGGGCGGCGGCTCGCAGTCGCGCATCAGCACGCGCAGGCGGCCGTCGCGGACCTCGTCCGTGACCTGGTAGGCCAGGGCGCGGGTGATGCCCTGGCCGGCCACCGCCGCCGCCACCTTGGTGCCGTTGGCATTCACGATCAGGCGCTCTGCGGGCGGTCGCATGCTCTTGTGCCCGGGAAACTGCCAGTCGACCCGCCCCTGGCCCTCGATGCTGAACCCGATGATGCGGTGCCGGGCCAGCTCGGCCGGTGTGCGGGGGCGGCCGGCACGGGCCAGGTAGGCCGGCGACGCCACCAGCACCACGCGCAGGCTGCCCACCGGCACGGCGGTGAGCCCGGAGTCCGGCAGCTGGCCGATGCGCAGGGCCACGTCAAAGCCCTCGTCGATCAGGTGGACCAGGCGATTGCTGAAGAAGGCGCGGGCCTCCAGCTGCGGGTGCTGGTCCAGGAACTCGAACAGCAAGGGCGCGATATGGCGCTGGCCGAAGAGCTCGGGCGCCGTCACCGCGAGCCGCCCCTGGACCAGCTGGCGCTGGCCCGTGACGGCGGCCTCGGCGGCGTCCAGCTCGGCCAGCACGCGGCGCGCATCGCCGAGGTACTGCTCGCCGGTCTCGGTCAGCTGCAGGCTGCGTGTCGTGCGGACCAGCAGCGGCGCGCCCAGGCGGCGCTCCAGCAGGGCGATGGCCCGGGTGACGGTGGGCGCCGAGACCTCCTGCTGGCGGGCCGCGGCGGCCAGGCTGCCGGCCTCCGCCACGGCGACAAAGGTCCGGATGCACTGCAGATGATCCATGGCAATCCTTTCAGAATTTGCAATTCTGAAATGTAGACGCAGGCTATTCATCAAGTTCCAGGCAATGGATAGGCTGAGGCCCATTCATCACTCCGGGAGCGCCCGCCATGTCTTCGCCGTCCACCGCCACCACGATCGCCACGCCCGCCCGCCTGCATGGCTTTGCCCTGTCCGGCCATGTGCACCGGGTGCGTCTGCTGCTGTCCCTGCTGGGCCTGCCCTGGGAGGAGCGAGAGCTGGATCTGCGCCAGGGTGAGCAGCGCCGGCCCGAGTTCCTGGCGCTCAATCCCCTGGGCCAGGTGCCGGTGCTGGAGATCGACGGCCAGGTGCTGTCGGACAGCAATGCCATCCTGGTCTACCTGGCGCTGCGCCACGATCCCCGCCGCCAGTGGCTGCCGGAGTCCCCGGTGCTGCAGGCCGCCGTGCAGCGCTGGCTGAGTCTGGCCGCAGGCCCGCTGGCCCACGGGCCCGCAGCGGCGCGCGCTGCCGCGCTGTTCGGCCGCCCGCCGGTGCCTCAGGCTCCGGCCCTGGCCGAACGCCTGTTCGGCGCCATGGAGCAGCAGCTGGCCCGTCAGCCCTGGCTGGCCGCGCCGCACCCCACCCTGGCCGACCTGGCTCTGTACGCCTACACGGCCCGCGCACCGGAAGGCGGACTGCCGCTGGCGCCCTATGGGCACATCCGCCGCTGGCTGGCCGCGGTCGAGGCCTTGCCGGGATTCGTGCCCATGCCCGTCGCGCCAGGCCTGGAGGCCCTGTCATGAGTGCGCGCTTCCACGCGGGCGAGCAGCAGATGCACGAGCGACTGGGCCTGGGCGAGGCCCTGTCCGAGCTGGGCGGGCGGATGATCCGGGACGCCATGCCGGACCAGCATCGCGACTTCTTTGCGCAGCTGCCGACGATGTGGCTGGGGACCCTCGACGCTCAGGGCCAGCCCTGGGCCACCCTGCTCAGCGGCGCGCCGGGCTTCGCCCGCAGCCCGGACGCGCAGCAGCTGCGGCTGGATGCCCGCCCGAGGGCCGAGGATCCGGCCGCCCAGGGCCTGCACCCCGGTGCCGCTGTGGCGCTGCTGGGACTGGAGCCGCACACCCGCCGCCGCAACCGCATGAATGGCACGGTCCAGGCGCTGGACGCGGCCGGCTTCTCGGTTCGCGTGGGTCAGAGTTTCGGCAACTGTCCCAAGTACATCCAGGGCCGGCGGGCCGAGCACGTCCGGCGCGAGCCGGGGCCGGTCCAGACCCTGGGCCCTTCGCTCGGTGCCGAGGCGCTGGCCCTGGTGCAGGCGGCCGACACGCTCTTCATCGCCAGCAGCAGCAGTGCCCGGCCGGCGGGTACCGGCCCTCAGGGAGCGGGCGTCGACATCTCGCACCGCGGGGGCCGCCCCGGCTTCGTGCGCGTGCTGCGGGAGGCCGGGGGCGACCAGCTCATCGTGCCGGACTATGCTGGCAACCGCTTCTTCAACACCCTGGGCAATCTGCTGGCCTGGCCGCGCGCGGGCCTGCTCTTCGTCGACTGGCAGCACGGCCATCTGCTGCAGCTGGCGGCGCAGGCCGAGATCCAGCACGATGGCCCGGAGCTCGCGGACTTTCCAGGTGCCCAGCGCCTGCTGAAGCTGCGGCTGCTGCAGGGGCGCTGGCGCCCCGCGGCCCTGCCCCTGCGCTGGAGTGCGCCGGAGCTGGCGCCGCAGTTCCTGCCAGCATGACGCGGCAGGCGGCATGCAGCGGCTCAGCGGCTCAGCGGCCGCGGGCGGCGTTCATCCACGCGTTGGTGCGGGCGTAGTCCAGGGCGTGGGCCCAGCCGTCGAACTCGCCCTGCTCGTGCAGGCGGGACATGTCCGTCAGCAGGGCGCCGTAGCAGGACTTGAACAGCGAGGC
Organism: Pelomonas sp. BJYL3; assembly: GCF_027257975.1. Taxonomy (GTDB): domain Bacteria; phylum Pseudomonadota; class Gammaproteobacteria; order Burkholderiales; family Burkholderiaceae_C; genus Roseateles_B; species Roseateles_B flavus. The sequence continues at coordinate 327,709 of NZ_JANZKX010000004.1, read as the reverse complement.
GCCCGCGCTGAGGCGGCGCACGCCGGCCGCGCGCAGGGCGTCGGCGCCGGGCAGGCCGGGCCAGCTCATCAGGTTCAGCGGCAGCGGTGTCGACGCGGCCAGGCGGCGGGCCACGTCCAGATCGGCCAGCCCGGGCAGGAAGAGGCCGTCGGCGCCGGCGGCCGCGTAGCGTGCCATGCGCGAGCGGGCCTCGTCTTCCAGTGCCTCGGGAGGCAGTGCGCGCTGCAGGTAGGTGTCGATGCGGGCATTGATGAACAGACCCGGGCGCGGCAGGGCCTCGCGCAGCGTGCGCAGCTTGGCCTCCATCAGCGCGGGGGGCTGCAGGCCGTCTTCCAGATTGATGCCGACGACGCCTCGGGCGAGCAGCTCCTGCACCAGGGCGAGCACGGCGTCCGGCTCGTCGCTGTAGCCGTTCTCGATGTCCACCGTCAGCGGCAGCGGGTTGACGCGCTGGATGCGGGTGACGGCGTCCAGCAGCTCCTGGCGGGGCAGCAGGCCGCCATCGGCATGGCCCAGGGACCAGGCCAGGGCGGCGCTGCTGGTGGCCAGGGCGCGGGCGCCGGCCTCCCGTGCGAGCACGGCGCTGCCGGCGTCCCAGACATTGGCCAGGATCAGCAGCTGGCCGGGGGCGTGGAGGGCATGGAAGTCTTGAATTGGCGTGCTCATGGCAGTGCAGGCAGTGCAGGCAGTGGAAGGGATGCCTGCACTCTAGACGCCCGGACCGCCCGGGGCTGGACGGAATCGGACCTGTGCCTCACGGTCCGCGCGGTCAGCGCACGCCGCTCAGGCCGGCTTCACTTCGCCTTCTTCGGCTGCTGCGCTGGCTGCTGCGACTGCTGCTGCGATTGCAGGCGCTCGGTCTCGGCCTTGATCATGTCCTCCAGCTCGCCCAGGTGGGCCTGCACGCGCCGCTGGCCCATCTGCATGCCCTGCCCCATGAGCGCGGGCAGACGCTCGATGGCCTTGCGGCCCACGGGGGTCTGGTAGAACTCGCGCAGGGCGGCCAGCTCCTCGCCGGTGAACTCCTTGGCATAGATGTCGACCAGCTCGTCCTTGAGCCCCTCGTAGCTCATGTACTTGGCCATGAACGTCAGCATCACCGCGCGGTAGGGCACGAGCTTGGGCTGGCGCTGGATCTGGGCGTCCAGCGAGGTCTCGATGGATTCCTGCAGCACGCGCTGCAGGTTCAGGGTGTCGAGCAGGCGGGCGGCCTCGACGGGCGCCGAGTCGGCGGCAAAGCCCAGGCTGCTGAAACCCAGGGTGGCGATGGCGAGGGTGGTCTTGAAAAGGTTCTTCATGGGTGTTCCCGGTTCTTGATCTGGTGCGGCGTCTGAGGCCGCGGAGGCGGCGGGGCGCTGCATGCCGGACGCACTTGTACCCTGGATTTCAAGGACGGTGCGGCGGGGCGTCAGAGGACGGTGCGGCCGGGGGCGGTACCTCGGCCTGCGGCTCCGGACTGACGGGGCTAGGAAGGAGTGCCACCAAGGCCATACCCGCGCCCAGCACGGCAAAGGAGGCCAGGCTGACCAGCAGCCCTGCAATCAAGGCCAGGGGGCCCAGCACCAGGGCCGCGGCTGCGGTGGCCATGACCCCGAAGGTCAGGCTGATCACGAGGAGCTGCCGGATCCATGACGGTTCGCGCCGCGCGAGGACGAAGGCCGCAGCCAGCGCCATCAGCAGGAGGAGGCCCACCCCGCGCAAGAAGAGCCCGGCGATGCCACCGGCGACACCACCGTCGATGAAGGCCTGCGCGGGCAGGGCAGCCAGGCCCAGTGCGCCAGCCGTCGTGACGGCCGCAGCCCATCGAAGTTTTCTGACCGGTGCCATGCATGCCCTCCCCAGGGTGAATCCGGACCCGCATCCCTGGCGGTCTGCCGTGCCATGGGAGCGATGGGGCCCAGCATAGCGCCGGCCCCGCGATCGCCCGCCCGGCGCCCTCAGATCACGCCACGCCGGACCTTGTCGCCCAGCACGGTGATGCCGCGCTGGCCGTTGGCCAGGGGGGCGGTCACCAGGCCCAGGTCCTGCAGGCGCTGCTGGATGGGCTCCGGCACGATGCGACCGCCGGGCTGCTGGGGCATGTACCAGAGGTGGTCGCGTTCCTCGGGGGTCAGGTGGACGGTAGGGACTTCTTGACTCATGGACGGCATTGTGCCGCGGCGCTCACGCGGCCCGGGTTCAGCGCCTGGCTTTGCTGCCCTGGCTCTCGAAGTGAGCAGGGCTCGCGGCATCGTGAAGCAGGCGCTGCGGCGCCCGCTGCTCGCGGCCGGGCTCCGGCAAGCGGGTCTTCAAGGGTGGGATCGCGGCCTCAGCGGCCCGGGGACGCAGTGGCGCTGGCGGGCGCCGGGCTGTCCAGGACCGAACGCCCATTGCGGTCGGCGCGGTACTTGGCCGCCAGCACCTCCAGTCGCTCACCGCTGGCCGCCTGGAGGTCTTGGACGTGGGCCCATTCACCCAGGCGCAGACGCCTGCGCAACTCGGCATGGTCGAGGGCGGCGACACGGCAGCCGTCCTGGGCCGGGCTGCGGATCCAGCGCTCGGCCTGGGCCTGGCTGCGCTCCAGGTCGGCCTGCAGCAGCCCCTCGAAGCGCAGGGCCCGGTGCTCCCACTCCGAGCGCTGGGCATGGGTGAGCGGCAGCAGGCGGCGCACGAGGGCCAGGGCCACGCCACGGCCCAGAAGATGGGGGCTGTCCCACATCAGCTGGGCGATGCGCTCGCAGTGCGCGGCCGTGACGGGCTGGCTGCGGGCCGCCTGGCAGCTGTCCAGCACCGGCCTCATGGCGGGCGGGTTCCAGGCCGACAGGATGCCGACCATCAGCTCCAGCTCGGCCATCTGGCGCAGGCCGGGTGCCGTGGCATCGCTCAGCTCGGCCAGTGTCTGGCTCAGGGGCAGCAGGTAGTCCTCGTTGCGCCGGGCGTCCCGGCCCATGCGCTCGATCAGGTAGGGCATCTGCTCCGTCCCCGCCTGCGCCATCCAGGCCATCAGGTTGTCAGGTTCCAGGCGGGCCCACTGGGCCGCGTCGACGGCAGTGCAGGCCTGGCTCTTGCACGGGCGCTGCAGGGCCAGGACCGTGACCATGGGGTCGGTGCTGCGCCGGGCGAGGTCCTGCAGATGAGCGCGGCTGGGCGTGTCGCCGGCGAGGTAGTCGGCGATGGCCAGGGCGCGCAGGTCCTTGCGGCTGCGCAGGGTGCTGATCCATGAGGCCAGCACCTGCTCGCGGGCCTGGGCCCGGACCTGCTCGGCGTCGCTGGGATCCTCGGCTTCCTCGCTGTCATGCGCCCTGTCGCGTTGCGCATCGCGCTGTTCCTCCTCCTTGTTGGCCTCAGGCAGGCCATAGCCGCACCAGTCCTCGCGCATGCGCCGGGCGCGTGCCGAGAGCCCGTCCGGAGGCGGACTTGCCAGGAGCGGCCCGCTGGCCGGTCCCGCCGGCACGGACGATGGCTGCCGCTGAGCCGCCAGCGCCTGCACCAAGGCCGCCCGCTGCGGGGCCTGTGCCGCCGCCTGAGGGACCGGTGTCGCCTCCTGCGCGCCAGGCGCCCGCCGCCATCCCAGGCTGGCGGCCAGTCCCAGGCTCAGCAGGGCGAGTGCGGTGATCCAGCGGCGTGGTCCTGACATGCTCCCTCCTCGGCCGAGGAGTGTAGAACCTCCATTAGCAGGCGGTGGGCGGGTCTCGCGCGCAGGGCTGTGCGCATAGCGATGCAAGCCAGGTCGCTGGGGTCCGGTGGGATGTGGGTGCGCACTCCATGGGCTGCTGCCGGTGCGACTGGAGGCGGGCAGGGCTGTCACAGGAGCGCAGCCGGGACGCTGTCAGAGCTGACAGGTGTCGATCCACCGCTGCCTGGCATTAGCCTGCGCGGCGGCTGCGGGCGGCCTCATGCGCCGTCCGCTGACCCCACGGCGCGAGCCCTGCGAAAGGGCCGCGTCATCGAACGGCAAGACCCATCCACTACGAGGGAGAGAACCCATGAAAGCGATCCAGGCGATCGGATGCACCCTGGCCATCCTGCTGTCCGCCAGCAGCGCCCAGGCCCGCAGCGGCAACACCTACCAGTCCTCCTTGAGCGGCAGCAGCTATGCGGCCTCCGCCACCTGGCAGGGCAGCAGCACGCCTCTGGCCGGCGGCGATCTGGCGCAGTCGGCGCAGATGAACAATCTGATCAACACGGCGCAGGGCTACTACCTGGGCATCCAGTGGGCCCTGAACGATGCGGTGCGGGCCGCGGCGGCGCAGTCCAGTGACGTCACGGTGCAGATGAAGTACCCCTCCGGCGTGCTGCGGGGCACCTTGAACGCCTCGCTGTCGGGCCTGCAGGGCGGGAACCTCCGCTTCAGGATGGACGGTCTGCGCTATGACGTCGTGCTCCAGGCCAACGGGCGTTCGGGGCCGGTGAGCTTCGAGTGCACGGTCTCGCTGAGCATCGGATCCATCGCCGCCACCCTGGACTACAACCCCTTCACCGGCGCCGTCAGCGGCGCCAACGTCACCTTCGAGCCCAGCCAGAGCACGGCCTGTAACAACTCCCTGGGCTGGGTGCCCTGGCTGGGGGACTACATCAACGGCAAGCTCGCCGGCGCGGCCGGGCAGATTGCGCTGGCCACGGGCACCTTCTCCGGCAGGATCCTCGACGTCGCGCCGCAGCAGGCCCTGTTCGGCTTCGTCAACGCCATCCAGCCCAACACCTACCTCTACGGTGGCATCGACGTGGGCATGTACCTGAAGAACAACATCCAGACCCTGTACGTGAACAAGCAGGTGCGGGTCACGGTGGCGGAGCCCGCCTCGTTCTACGTCCCCTCCCAGTACCACCTGCCCAGCCCGAGCACCCGCACCGGCAAGGCTGTGGGCATCGAGTTCCTGGACAACGGGGTCTCCCAGGTGGGCTTCCAGGTCAACCTGACGCGCGCCTTCAACTGGGTGCTGATCTCCGGGGACGAGTAAGCCCCGGCGCGGGCCGCCGCCGCTTCATTCCAGCGCGGCCCGCCGTCCCTGCACCGCTTCCCGCACGATGGGTAGCAGGGCCTGGGTGTCGGCATGCCCCGCTTCCAGGGCGCCGAGGAATTCGCGACGCATGCGCGGATCCCAGAATTTCTGGAGGTGCAGGGCGATGCCCTCCAGGGCTTCGGCATGGTCGGGCATGGCCTGGAAGAAGGTGCCGATCTGGTTGGCCATGCGGACGAGTTTGGCGATGTCCATGGTGTGTCGCGATGCGTGTTCAGTGAGGCGCGGCGCTGGCGCCCTGGGCGCCCAGGTCCAGGCGTTCGGGGTGGCAGTAGACCACCAGATCCTGGCCACGCGCGAAGCCGACCAGGGTCATGCCGGCCTGCGTGGCGGTGGCCACGGCGAAGCTGGTGGGGGCGGAGACCGCCGCCAGCAGCGGCACGCCGGCCATGGCGGTCTTCTGCACCATCTCGAAGCTGGCGCGGCTGGTCACGGCGATGAAGCCTTCGCTGGCCTGCACGCCCATGCGGGCCAGGGCGCCGATGAGCTTGTCCAGCGCGTTGTGCCGGCCCACATCCTCGCGCAGCCAGCGCAGCTCGCCGTCGGCCGAGCACCAGGCCGCGGCATGCACGGCGCCGGTGGCCTGCTGCAGGGTCTGCTGCTCGCAGAACTGGCTCATCGCGTGAGCGATGGCCTCCTGACGCAAGACCTGACCCCCTGTGGCCGGCAGCGCGGGCAGGTCGCGCGCCACATGGGCCAGGCTCTCGGTGCCGCACAGGCCGCAGCCGGTGCGGCCGGCCAGGGTGCGGCGCCGCTCCTTCAGCCGGGCGAAGGCGCCGCTGGCGATCTCCAGTTTCAGCGTGATGCCCTGCGGGCCGGGCTGCTCCTCCACGCCGTAGAGCTCGTCCGGCCCCTGCAGGATGCCCTCGCTGAGCGAGAAGCCCAGCGCGAAGTCCTCCAGGTCCAGGGGCGTGGCCAGCATCACCGCATGGCTGACGCCGTTGTACTCCAGCGCCACGGGGACCTCATCGGCCACCCAGTCCAGCAGCTCCGCGCTGTGGCCGCCGCGCACGCGACGCACCGGCAGCGCGCGGGCGCCCTCGCAGAAGTCCAGCGAGGGGGTGGCGGTGGCGCGCGGGCGTTTCATCGGGGCCTCACTTGCCGCCATGCACGGCCTCCGCGGGCTGCTGCGCGGCGTGCAGCAGCTCCTGCTGCAGGGCATCGAAGCGGTTGAACTCCTTCTGCCACGGCGAGAGGGCTTGAGCCTGCATCACCTTCATCACCTGCACGGCGGTCACCTTGTACTCGGGGCAGTTGGTGGCCCAGTCGGAGTTGTCGGTCGTGATGACGTTGGCGCCGGACTCGGGGAAATGGAAGGTGGTGTAGACCACGCCCGGCTGCACCCGCTCGGTCACCGTGGCGCGCAGCACGGTTTCGCCGGCGCGGCTGTGGATGCCCACCCAGTCGCCCTCGGCGATGCCGCGCTCCTCGGCGTCGTGCGGATGGATCTCCAGCACGTCCTCGCTGTGCCACTGGTTGTTCTCGGTGCGGCGCGTCTGGGCGCCCACGTTGTACTGGCTCAGGATGCGGCCGGTGGTCAGCAGCAGGGGGAACTTGCGGGTGACCTTCTCGTCCGTCGGCACGTACTGGGTGATGATGAAGCGACCCTGGCCGCGCACGAACTTGCCCACGTGCATGATGGCCGTGCCGGCTTCGTCCGTGCTGTCGTTGCAGGGCCATTGCACGCTGCCCAGGCGCTCGATCTTCTCGTAGCTGACGCCGGCGAAGGTCGGGGTCAGCGCAGCGATCTCCTGCATGATCTCCTCGGGATTGCGGTAGTGCATCGGATAGCCCAGGGCCTCGGCCAGCTTGACCGTCACCTCCCAGTCGGCATAGCCGCCCAGCGGGGGCATGACCTTGCGAACGCGGCTGATGCGGCGCTCGGCGTTGGTGAAGGTGCCGTCCTTCTCGAGGAAGCTGGAGCCCGGCAGGAAGACGTGCGCGTACTTGGCGGTCTCGTTGAGGAAGATGTCCTGCACCACCACGCATTCCATGGCCATCATCGCGGCGGCCACGTGCTGGGTGTTGGGGTCGGACTGCACGATGTCCTCGCCCTCGCAGTACAGGCCCTTGAAGCTGCCGGAGAGGGCCGCGTCGAGCATGTTGGGAATGCGCAGGCCCGGCTCGGGGTTCAGCGTCACGCCCCAGGCGGCCTCGAACTGGCCGCGCACGGTGCTGTCGCTGATGTGGCGGTAGCCGGGCAGCTCATGCGGGAAGCTGCCCATGTCGCAGCTGCCCTGCACATTGTTCTGGCCGCGCAGCGGGTTCACGCCCACGCCCTCGCGGCCCACGTTGCCGGTGGCCATGGCGAGGTTGGCGATGCCCATCACCATGGTCGAGCCCTGGCTGTGCTCGGTGACGCCCAGGCCGTAGTAGATGGCCGCATTGCCGCCGGTGGCATAGAGCCGCGCCGCGGCGCGCACCTCGGCCGCCGGCACGCCGCTGGCGGCTTCCAGGGCCTCGGGCGAGTTCTCGGGGCGGGCCACGAAATCGCGCCACTGGGCGTAGCTCTTGGGGTCGCAGCGCTCGGCCACATAGGCCTCGTTGACCAGACCCTCGGTGACGATGACATGCGCCAGCGCGCTGATCACCGCCACATTGGTACCGGGCTTGAGCTGCAGGTGGTGGGCCGCCTGGATGTGCGGGCTCTTGACGAGGTCGATGCGGCGCGGGTCCACCACGATCAGCTTCGCGCCCTCGCGCAGCCGCTTCTTCAGCCGCGAGCCGAAGACCGGGTGGGCCTCGCTCGGGTTGGCGCCGATCACCATGATGACGTCGGCCTTCTCGACCGACTTGAAGGTCTGCGTGCCTGCCGAGGTGCCCAGGGTCTGGCCCAGGCCGTAGCCGGTGGGCGAGTGGCAGACGCGGGCGCAGGTGTCGACGTTGTTGTTGCCGAAGGCCGCGCGCACCAGCTTCTGCACGAGGTAGGTCTCCTCGTTGGTGCAGCGGGAGGAGGTGATGCCGCCGATGGAATCGCGGCCATGCTTGGCCTGGATGCGGCGGAACTCGCTGGCCGCGTGGTTCAGCGCCACCTCCCAGCTGACCTCCTGCCAGGGGTCCTGGATGCTGGCGCGGATCATGGGCTTGGTGATGCGGTCCGGGTGCGTGGCATAGCCCCACGCGAAACGGCCCTTGATGCAGCTGTGGCCCTCGTTGGCCTTGCCGTCCTTCCAGGGCACCATGTTGACGACCTGGCTGCCCTTCATCTCCGCCTTGAAGGCGCAGCCCACGCCGCAGTAGGCGCAGGTGGTGATCACGCTGTGCTCGGGCTGGCCGATCTGGATGACGGTCTTCTCTTGCAGCGTGGCCGTGGGGCAGGCCTGCACGCAGGCGCCGCAGGACACGCAGTCCGACTCCATGAAGGGCTGGTCCTGGCCCGGTGAGACGCGGGCCTCGAAGCCGCGGCCCGAGATCGTCAGCGCGAAGGTGCCCTGCGTCTCCTCGCAGGCGCGCACGCAGCGGTTGCAGACGATGCACTTGCTGGAGTCGAAGGTGAAGTAGGGGTTGGACTCGTCCTTGGGCAGGTCGCAGTGGTGCGCACCGGCCTTCTCACCGACACCGTAGCGCACCTCGCGCAGGCCCACGACGCCCGCCTGGGTCTGCAGCTCGCAGTTGCCGTTGGCGCTGCAGGTCAGGCAGTCCAGCGGGTGGTCGGAGATGTAGAGCTCCATCACGCCCTTGCGCAGCTGCTGCAGCTTCGGGCTTTGGGTCTTCACCTTCATGCCGGCCTCGGCCGGCGTGGTGCAGCTGGCGGGGAAGCCCTTGCGGCCGTCGATCTCCACGAGGCACAGGCGGCAGGAGCCGAAGGGCTCCAGGCTGTCGGTCGCGCAGAGCTTGGGCACCATCACGCCGGCCTCGGTGGCCGCGCGCATCAGCGAGGTGCCGGCGGGCACGGTGACGCTGTGGCCGTCGATCTCCAGGGTGACTTCGCGCTCGGATTCGCGGCGGGGCGTGCCGTAGTCGATCTCGGTGGTGTTCATGGTCATGCCTCCTGCGCGGCTGTCTGGTCCAGCTTTGGCGTGCTCGTCAGGCCAAAGTCCTGCGGGTAATGGTTGAGGGCGGACAGCACCGGGTAGGGCGTCATGCCGCCCATGGCGCACAGCGAGCCGTGCAGCATGGTGTCGCAGAGGTCGCGCAGCAGCACGACCTGCTGCTCGCGGTTCTGGTCGGCGCGCAGACGGTCGATCACCTCGACGCCGCGCGTCGAGCCGATGCGGCAGGGCGTGCACTTGCCGCAGGACTCGATCGCGCAGAACTCCATGGCGTAGCGCGCCAGCTGCGAGAGGTCCGCCGTGTCGTCATGCACGACGATGCCGCCGTGGCCCAGCACCGCGCCCATCGCGGCATAGGCCTCGTAGTCCAGCGGCACGTCCCAATGCGACTCGGGCACATAGGCGCCCAGCGGGCCGCCCACCTGCACGGCCTTGATGGGCCGGCCCGTGGCCGTGCCGCCGCCGAAGCCGTAGAGCAGCTCGCGCAGCGTCAGGCCGAAGGCCTTCTCGACGAGCCCGCCGTGCTTGATGTTGCCGGCCAGCTGGAAGGGCAGGGTGCCGTGCGAGCGGCCCACGCCGTGGTCGCGGTAGAAGGGCGCGCCGCGCGCCAGGATCAGCGGCGCGGCGGCGAAGGTCAGCACGTTGTTGATGACCGTGGGCTGGCCGAAGAGGCCTTGCACCGCCGGCAGCGGCGGCTTGGCGCGCACCACGCCGCGCTTGCCCTCCAGGCTTTCCAGCAGGGCCGTTTCCTCGCCGCAGACATAGGAGCCCGCGCCCTTGCGCACCTCGAGGTGGAAGGCGCGGCCCGAGCCCAGCAGGTTCGCGCCGAGGAAGCCGGCGGCCGTGGCGCGAGCGATGGCCTCGTTCAGCACGGCGATCGAATGCGGGTACTCGGAGCGCACATAGACGTAGCCCCGGTCGGCGCCCACCGCCAGGCCGGCAATGGCCATGCCTTCGATCAGCATGTAGGGGTCGCCCTCCATCACCATGCGGTCGGCGAAGGTGCCGGAGTCGCCTTCGTCCGCGTTGCAGACGATGTACTTCTGCTTGGCCTCGGTCTGCAGCACCGTGCGCCATTTGATGCCGGCCGGGAAAGCCGCCCCCCCGCGGCCGCGCAGGCCCGAATGGGTGATCTCGGCGACGATGCCCGCGCCGTCCAGCTGCAGGGCCTTGCGCAGGCCCGCCCAGCCCTCGTGGGCCTCGTAGTCGGCCAGGGACAGCGGGTCCGTGACGCCCACACGGCGGAAGCTCAGGCGCTCCTGCAGCGCGAGGTAGGGGATCTGCTCGGTGAAGCCGTGGCACAGCGGGTGCGCGCCACCGCTCAGCAGACCGGCGTCGAGCAGGCCGGGCACGTCGGTGGCCTCGACGGGGCCGTAGGCCACGCGGCCCTGCGGCGTCTGCACCTCGACCAGGGTCTCCAGCCACAGCAGGCCGCGCGAGCCGTTGCGGACCAGCTCGATGGCGAGACCTCGGCACTGGCATTCGGCGATCAGGGCGGCGGCGACCTCATCGGCGCCGACGGCCAGCGCGGCAGAGTCCCGGGGGACGAAGACTTTCACGGCGGACATCAGAGGCCCTCCTTCTCAAGCAGGGCGTCGAGCCTGGCCGCGCTCATGCGTGCATGCAGGCGGTCGTTGAGCATCAGGGCCGGCGAGGACGCGCACAGGCCCAGGCAGTAGACGGGTTCCAGCGTCACCGCGCCGTCGGCGCGCGTGCCGTGCGAGCTGCAGCCCAGGCGCTGCTCGGCATGGGCCAGCAGGGCGTCGGCACCGCGCGACTGGCAGGCCTCGGCACGGCAGACCTGCAGCACCGTGCGGCCCGGGGGCTGCTGGCGGAAGAAGTGGTAGTAGCTGACCACGCCATGGACCTCGGCGCGCGAGAGGTTCAGGTGCTCGGCGATGGCGGGCACGGCCTCGGCCGGCACATGGCCCACGGCCTCCTGCAGCGCATGCAGCAGGGGCAGCAGGGCGCCGGGGGCCGGCGGATGGGCCGCCAGCACGGCGGCGAGGGAGTCTTTGGTCTGTTGGTCCATGGCGGAACTCGGGAATGGTGCTGCTCGGGCAGCCTTGCTGCGCATTGTCCCCGTTGGGAGCGACCCTGGCCACGGCCACCCTGGGGGTCGCAGGGCGGCCGGGCGGGGATCAGGCAAAGAACTTCATGACGCTCAGCACCGTCTTGTAGACGCCCCAGGCCAGCGGGACGCCCACCGCGGCCCAGGCCAGCGCAACCCACAGCGGTGAGGTGCCGTGGAAGGTCATGGTGCCGGGGCCGGTCTCGGCGGCGGCGGCACGCTCGTGGGCCAGGCGCTTTTCCTGGGCCAGCTCGGCCTCGCTCATGAAGTGCTTGTCCGCCACGGGGCGCACCAGCAGGTTGCAGATGAGGCCGACCACCAGCATGCCCACCAGGATGAACATGGTCTGGTTGTAGACCTGCTCGCGGGGGAGCCCCAGGCCCAGCTGGTAGTCGCGCATGTAGTTCACCACCACCGGGCCCAGGATGCCGGCCGTGGCCCAGGCCGTCAGCAGCCGGCCGTGGATCGCGCCGACCATCTGGGTGCCGAAGAGGTCAGCCAGGTAGGCCGGCACCGTGGCGAAGCCGCCGCCGTACATCGACAGGATCACGCAGAAGGCCGCCACGAACAGCAGCTTGGAGCCCGCCGCGGCGCTGCCCGGCACGCTGGCGTAGAGCAGGCCGCCCAGCACGAAGAAGACCACGTAGGTGAGCTTGCGGCCGAGCTTGTCGGAGAGGCTGGCCCAGAAGAAGCGGCCGCCGATGTTGAACAGCGAGAGCAGGGCCGTGAAGCCCGCGGCCACGCCGGCGATGGCGGCCAGCTGGGCCTTGTCCAGCTCGCCGAACTTCTGCGCAACGCCGATCAGCGCGCCGCCGAAGACCTCCTGCAGCATGGGACTGGCCATGCCGATCACGCCGATGCCGGCGGAGACGTTCATGCACAGCACCATCCACACCAGCCAGAACTGCGGAATGCCCCAGACCTTCTTCACGTGCACATGGCGCTGGGTGATCATCGCGTTGCTGGTCTGTGCGGCCGGCGGGGTCCAGCCCTCGGGCTTCCAGCCGGAGGCCGGCACGCGGTAGGACAGCGCGCCGCCCATCATGAAGACGAAGTAGACCGCGGCCATCACGACGAAGGTCGAGGCCACGCCCACGTCCGTCGGGGTGGCGAAGGCCTTCATCAGCTCGGCGGCCAGGGGCGAGCCGATCATGGCGCCGCCGCCGAAGCCCATGATGGCCATGCCCGTGGCCATGCCGCGGCGGTCGGGGAACCACTTGATCAGGGTCGAGACCGGCGAGATGTAGCCCAGCCCCAGCCCGATGCCGCCGATCACGCCCGAGCCCAGCAGCATCAGCCAGAACTGGTGCAGGTGTACGCCCAGGGCCGAGAGCAGCATGCCCCCGCACCAGCAGACCGCGCTCACCACGCCGGCCTTGCGCGGGCCCACGCGCTCCAGCCAGCCGCCCCAGATGGCGGCCGAGCTGCCCAGCAGCACGAAGAAGAGGGTGTACATCCAGCCCAGGGTCGAGACCTTCCAGTCGCAGCTGGTGACGAAGAGCTCCTGCCAGAAGCCGATCTCCGGCCCGCACTTGATCGCCTCCTTGATGCCCAGCGCCTTGGAGAGCGGCAGCCAGAACACCGAGAAGCCGTAGGCCATGCCGATGCACAGGTGGATGGCCAGGGCCGCGGGGGGTACCAGCCAGCGGTTGAAGCCCGGCGGGGCGATGATGCGTTCCTTGTCGAGGAAGCCGGGTGAGGCATCGCCCAGCGGGCGGGCGCCTCCGGTGAGGACCGTGGACATGCGTGTCTCCTGCGTGTTGTGCGCACTCGTGCGGTGCGGGGGCGAGTGTTGCCACGCCAGGGAGCAGCGTCCAATTCTTTTACGTGATGAGACGATCAGCGTGCGAAATCAGGGTTGCCCCGGCCCCCCGGACATCCGCCCGCCACATCGCTTGCGCGCAAGAGGATCGGGTGCGGCCGATCCCGGGCGCCCTCAGTCCCGCAGCTCGCCGGCATGCCGGGCGGCCTGCGCCAGCCACTCGGGCTCCTGGGCCAGCTGCAGGGCGGCCTCCAGCGCCCGCGAGGGGCGGCTGGCGCTGTGCAGCATGAAGGCGATGGGGATGCGCACCTCGGGGTGGCTCAGCGGGCGAGCCTCCAGCCCGCCGTGCTCCAGGACCGTGCCCAGCAGGGCGCCGGGCAGCACGCTGCAGACACCGCCTGCCAGCACTGCTGTCACCAGGGTGACGGTGGAGTTGGACTCGATGGCCGGCCGCACCTCGGCCTGCGCCTCGGCGAAGGCGCGGTCGATGATGCGGCGGTTGTGCATCTCCGGGCTCAGCAGGCACAGGGGCAGGCGGGCCGCCTCGGCCCAGGGCAGGGGCGGGCCCATCTGCAGGCCGCCGGTGGACGGCAGCTCGGCACGGCGCACGAGGAAGTAGGCCTCGGTGTACTGCGGCAGCAGGCGCAGGGGCACGCGGGTCTCGGCCATGCGCTCGGTGTAGCCCAGGCCCAGGTCCAGGGCGAGCTGGTCCAGGCCGGTCTCCAGCTCGATGGAGCTCATCGAGCGCAGCGTGGGCAGCAGGCCGGGATGGCGGCGCTGCAGCAGGGCCACGAAGCGCGCGGCGATGGGCATGGCCGTGGGCACGGCGCCCACCAGCAGGTGCCCCTGGGGCGCGTCGGCGCGGCTCTTGAGGTCCTGGTCCAGCAGCTCCTGCTCGCGCAGCATGCGCCGGGCGCTGTGCAGCACGCGCTCGCCCTCGGCACTGAAGCCCTCGAAGCTGCGCCCGCGCTTGACGATGGCGCAGCCGTAGTGCTCCTCCAGGGCGCGCAGCGCATTGGACAGCGCGGGCTGCGTGACATGGCAGGCCAGCGCGGCGCGGCCGAAATGCTTGTGGTCGTCCAGGGCGACGAGGTAGCGCAGGGCGACGAAGAGGTTCATGAGAAGGGGTTGGCAGGGTCGGCCCAGAGCTCGGGCCGCTGCAGCGGGGTCTCGGGGGTCAGCAGGGGATTGTCCAGCTTCAGCACCTGGCGGTGCGGCACGTCCAGGCGCTGCAGCAGCGCTCGGAAATGCTGGGTGAAGAGGGCCTGGAAACTGTGCTCGGCAATGGCCCTCTCCAGGCCCAGGCGCAGGTCCTCTGCCAGCTGCGGGAAGCGCGGGCTGACGAAGAAGTAGCTGGCCGTGGGGTAGCGCAGCATCAGCCGCGGCGCGATGACGAGGTCCAGGGTGCGGCCATAGCGCAGCAGCTCGTCCTCGATCTCCATCACCGAGCGCGGGAAGTAGTCGATGCGGCTGCGGGCCAGCATCTGGAAGAGCTTCTCGTACATGCTGGCCGTGCCGACCGGCAGACCGTTGTGGCGCAGGATCTCCGTGTCCGGCCAGTCGTGCATCTGGCCGGCCTGCAGCTTGCGAAGCGCGTCCAGGCTGCGGATGCGGGTGAAGCGGTCCAGGTCGGCCGCGCGCACCAGCAGCAGGCGCCAGCCCAGGATGCCGCGGTCCAGGGGAAGGCGGACCGACAGCAGCGACTTCTCGCGCTCGCGGCTGGTCATGCTCCACAGCAGGTTGATGTCGCCCCGCCCGAATTCCAGCTCGCGCAGGCCCCGGCCCTGGGTCATGGCCGTGCCGCTGGCATGGACCTCGTAGGCATGGGGGCCCTGGGACAGGGCCAGGCGCAGCACGTCCAGCATGTAGTTCAGCTGGGGGTCATGGAAGGCTTCGTGCTCGGGGTACACCACGCGGGTCACGGGCTGGGCCCGGACCACGCCCGGCGCCAGCAGGCTCAGCAGCAGGCCGCGGCGGGAAAGCAGGGGGGGCGGGTAGGGCATGCGGTTCACGCAGGGGCGTCCGGGCCTCAGGAGAACTGCGCCGGATCTGCCCACAGCTCCGCCCGCTGCAGCGGCGTCGCGCTCGGCAGCAGGGGATTCCTGAGGGTCAGTTCACGCCGCTCGGCCAGGCGCAGGGGCTTGAGCCGTGCGCGGAAGTGGCTCATGAAGAGGCCGTGCAGCATGCCCTCGTCCAGCAGGCGATCCAGGCCGCGCTGCAGGTCGGCCGCGAGGGCCTGGTTCTGGCGGTTGACGAAGAAGTAGTTGGCCGTCGGGTAGCGCAGCATCAGCCCGGGGGCGATCATCAGCTCGTGGGCCGAGCCGAACTGCTGCATCTCGTCCTGGATCTCCAGCACCGAGCGCGGGAAGTAGTCCACCCGCCCCCGGCTGAGCATGGTGAAGAGGCTGCCGTAGACGCTGGTCGTGCCCACCGTCATGCCGTTGGCGCGCAGGATGGCGGTGTCCGGCCAGTCGTGCAGCTGGCCTGCGGTCAGGTCCCGGAGGGTCTCCAGGTTGCGGATGGCGGCGAAGCGCTCGGCGTCGCTGCGCCGGATCAGCAGCAGGCGCCAGCCCATCAGGCCGCGGTCGATGGGGATGCGCACCGGCAGCAGCAGCTGCTCGCGCTCCTCGCTGGTCATGCTCCAGAGCAGGTCCAGGTCGGAGCCGCCGCCGGCCAGTTCGCGGATCGCCCGTCCCTGGCCCACCGGCTTGCGCACCGGCTGCAGGCGGTAATGGCCGCCGCTGCGCTCCAGGGCCAGGCGCAGCACGGCCAGGTGGAACTGGTGGATGGGGTCCTGCGCATCGGAGTCTGCATAGCTCGGGTAGCCGATCACGGCGTCCGCCGCCCCGGCGCCAAGGGGGCAGGCAAGCAGGCTCAGGAGCAGGCAACGTCGATCCATCGTCAGGTACTGCGTGATTGGCAACGATTGTGAAAGCGCACCGCGCGACTGTCATCCCTCTCCCGCCACAGAGGGCTTGCGGAGTGTGAAGGACGGCGCTGCAATTGCAGTATGAGCCCAGTTCTCCATGCCGACCTGCCCCGTTTCGTCGCCTTCGGCGAAGCCTTGACGGACCTCATCTGCACCGGCCTGGACAGCTGGATCAGCCGCTGCGGCGGTGCGCCCTGGAACGTGGCGCGGGCCCTGTCCACCCTGGGCGAGCTCTCGGCCTTCGGCGGGGCCGTGAGCTGCGACGTCTTCGGCCAGGCCCTGTGGCAGGAGAGCATGGACGCCAGCCTGGACCCGCGCTTCCTGCAGCAGGTCGAGCGCTCGCCGCTGCTGGCGGTGGTACATGAAACCCACCCGCCGCGCTACTTCTTCGTCGGCGACGACAGCGCCGACCTGCACTTCCACCCCAGCGGCCTGCCCCAGGGCTGGCGGCAGTTTGTGCGATGGGCGCATTTCGGCGGCATCAGCCTCAACCGCGAGCCCCTGGCCGGCCGCCTGGTGGAGCTGGCGGAGTCGCTCAAGGCCCAGGGCGTGACCATCAGCTACGACCCCAACTACCGCCAGGGCATGGACAACCGCTACGACGACACCCTGGAGCGCATGAGCCGCCTGGCCGACGTGATCAAGGTGTCCGACGAAGACCTCTGCGGCCTCTTCCGCAGCCCCACGGCCCACCTGGGTCTGGGCCAGCTGGCCGCCTGGAACCCGCAGGCCCGGCTGCTCTACACCCGCGGCGCCGAGGGCGCGACGCTCTACAAGGGCACGCAGGAATGGTCGGCCAATGCCCTGGCCGTCGAGGTGGTCGACACCGTAGGCGCGGGCGATGCCGCCATGGCCGGTTTCATCTACGCCTGCCTGCACGAGGATGGCGAGGAAGCCCAGCTGCGCTTCGCCATGGCCGCCGGCGCGGCCGCCTGCCTGCAGGCCGGCGCGCGCGCGCCCAGCCTGGCCGAGGTGCGCGCGCTGGCTGCGCAGGTTCAGCTGCTGGCCTGAGCGTCGGGGCGCTGCGGCCAGGGCCGCTGGCGGTCCGCCAGCAGGTCTTCGAGCTGGCGGCTCAGGCGCAGCACGCCGAGGTCATCGAAGCGCCGCCCCACCACCTGCACGCCGATGGGCAGGCCCGCGCCCGTGAAGCCCGCATTGAGCGTGGACGCCGGCTGCTCGCTCATGTTGAAGGGCAGGGTGAAGGCGATGTGCTCGAAGGGGCGCTGCGGGTCGTGGATGGGGCTGGCCCATTCCGCCGGGAAGCTGGGCACGGGGCTGGTCGGCGAGATCACGAAGTCGAAGGGCTGGCAGGCCGCCAGCGCCGCGTCGCGCAGGGCGGCCATCTGGCTGTAGCCGTGGAAGAGCTCGCTGGCCGTCAGCTGGGCGCCGCGATCCACCCAGGCGCGGATGTAGGGCAGCACGCGGGCGCGGCGCTCCTCGGGCAGGGCCGAGATGTCCAGCCAGGAGCGCATGCGCCAGAAGGCGTCCAGGCCGTCGATCATGGCGCGGGTGGAGCAGGGGCCCATGGGCAAGACCTGGCACCCGGCCGCCGCCAGGCGCCGTGCCACCTCGTCCACGGCGGCGGCGACCTCGCTGTCCACCGTCAGGCCCCAGCCGGCGTCTCGCATCAGGCCGATGCGCAGGCCGCGCAGGTCCAGCGTGAGGTCCAGCCAGGGCAGCTCCTGCGGTGGCAGGCTCATGCCGTCGCGCCAGTCGGGGCGGGCCAGGGCGGCCATCAGCAGGGCGGCGTCCTCGACGCGCCGGGTCATGGGGCCGGCCACGCGCCCCGCGAAGGGCGGCTTGATGGGGATGCGCCCCAGGCTGGGCTTGAGCCCGAAGAGCCCGCACCAGCCAGCGGGCAGGCGGATGGATCCGCCGATGTCCGTGCCCACGTGCAGCGGTCCGTAGCCCGCGGCGGCGGCGGCCGCGGCCCCGGCGCTGGAGCCGCCCGGGTTCTTGCGCAGGTCCCAGGGATTGCGGGTGAGCGGGTGGAAGCTGGAGAGTCCGGAGCTGAGCATGCCGTAGTCCGGCATGGTGGTCTTGGCGAAGAGCACGGCGCCCAGCTCGCGGGCCCGGGCGGCGGGGGGCGCGTCATCGGCGGCGGGCTGCAGCTCGGTGGCGGCCGTGCCCAGGGGGACGGGCGTGCCGCGGCTGGCGATGTTCTCCTTGAGCGTCAGCGGGAGGCCGTCCAGGGTGATGCGCTGGCCGGCTACGGGCACGGCCAGCGGCTCGCCGCGTGCCCAGCGGGCCTCGGAGGCGCGTGCGGCCTCGCGTGCGGCGTCGAAGTCGGGGGCATACAGCGCCTGCAGCTGCGGCTCCCAGCGCTGCACATGGGCGGCCAGGCTGTCCAGCACCTCGACGGGGCTGAGCTCGCGCGACTCATAGGCCCGCAGCAGGCGCAGGGCCGGCCATTCGTGGACGGCAGTGGGGGTCAGGTCTTGCATCGGGGTCTCATTCCCAGCGCAGGGCCGCCAGGTCGTTGACGAAGATGGGCATGCCGGTCCACAGGCCCTTGAGCCGGGCCTGCGCCACGGTGATCCACTGCGGCTGGTAGAGCCAGGCGGCCACGGCGTCCTCGGCGATGCGGCGCTGCATCTCGCCCAGCAGCTTGAGGCGCTCGGCCTCGCGCGTGCTGGCCAGGTAGCGCTGCCACAGTTCGTTGAAGGTCTTGCTCTCGTAGCCCCAGTAGTAGCCGGGCTTGGCGAAGTTGCCCAGGTCGAAGGGCTCCACATGCGAGATCAGGGTGAGGTCGTAGTTGTGGGCGCCATAGACGCCGGACAGCCACTGCGCCCACTCCACGTTCTCCAGCTTCACCTGCACGCCCACCTGCGCCAGCTGCGCCGCCACCAGCTCGCCGCCCTGGCGGGCATAGGGGGCGGGGGGCAGCTTGAGCGTCAGTGCCAGGTCCCTGACGCCGGCCTCCTTCAGCAGGGTGCGGGCCCGGGCGGGGTCGTGGGGGGTGAGGCCGGTGAGGTCCACGTAGCCCGGTGCGTCGGGCACGTAGTGGCTGCCGATGGGCAGGCCGAAGCCATCCGCGGCGACGGTGATCAGGGCCTTGCGGTCCAGGGCCATGGACAGGGCGCGGCGCACGCGCACGTCGTCCAGCGGCTTGCGCCGGTGGTTCATGGCCAGCAGGGTCTTGGCCCGAGAGCCGGCGATGATCAGCTGGAAGCGCTGGGGCTGACGCTTGAACTGCTCCAGGCTGCGCGCCGCGGCCACGCGGGGGAAGGCGTCGACGTCGCCCGACAGCAGGGCCGCCATCTGCGCGGCCGGGTCGCTGATGAAGCGGAAGGTGGCGCGGCGGATGGGCGGCAGGGGCTGGCCCCGCTGGGCATAGCCCTCGAAGGTCTTGAGCTGCAGGCTGGCGCCACGCACCCAGCCGGCCATCTGGTAGGGCCCGGTGCCCACCGGCTGCTGGGCGTTGGTGGCCACGCTTCTGGGCTCGACGATGGCGGCGGTGGCCTGGCCGATCAGGAAGAGGAAGTCCGGCTCGGCCTGCTTCAGCACGAGGACCAGCACTTCCGGCTCCGGATTGCCGATCACCGCGATGTTGGCGAAGACGCGCTTGTCCTTGTTGGTGCTGGCCTCGCCGCCGGCCCGCTCGAAGCTGAACTTCACCGCGGCTGCCGTGAAGGGCTCGCCGTTGTGGAAGCGCACGCCGCGGCGCAGGCGGAAGGTGTAGGTCCGCAGGTCCGGCGAGACCTCCCAGGAGAGCGCGAGGCCCGGCCCCACCTGGCCGTCCGGGCCGATGCGGGTGAGGGTCTCGAAGACGTTGTAGTGCACCACCTCGGCGATGGCGGAGGCCGCGCCCACGGTGGGGTCCAGGCCCGGGGGCTCCAGGGTCATGCCGATCACGACGGCGTCGCGCCCGCGGGGCTGGGCCAGCGCGGGCAGGGCCAGGCTGGCGCCGAGGACGCCCAGAGCGGGCAGGGCATGCAGGAGATGGCGGCGGTCCATGGCCGCCATCATGGCATGGGCGGCGGGCTCAGCCGCGCGGGTCCAGCCAGTCCCGCAAGCCGTCGGCCAGCAGCTGCAGGCCCAGCACGGACAGCATCAGGCACAGGCCCGGCAGCAGGGCCAGCTGCGGGGCCTCGAACAGCCAGGTCTGGGCCTCGGCCAGCATGCGGCCCCAGCTGGGCGCGGGCGCCTGCGTGCCCAGGCCCAGATAGGCGAGGGCGGCCTCGGCCAGCAGGGCCAGGGCGAACTGGTTGCTGGCCAGCACCAGGACGGGCGAGGCGATGTTGGGCAGCACATGGACGCGGGCGATCTGCCAGCCCGGGCGGCCGAAGGCGCGTGCCGCCCGCACATAGTCGCGCTGCCACTGCACCCGCGCCGCCGCGCGCACCAGGCGCAGGCAGGCCGGCACGCCGTGCAGGCCGATGGCGAGCATCGCCACACCCATGCCCGGCCCGAGGCTGGCGGCCATCAGGATGGCCAGCAGCAGGGCGGGAAAAGCCTGGCCGAGGTCGCCGAGGCGGCTGATCAGCCGGTCCAGCCACCCGCCCTGCGAGGCCGCCAGCAGGCCCAGCGGCAGGCCCAGGCCCAGGGACAGGCCCGTGGCGATCAGGCCCACGCCCAGGGCATTGCGGGCTCCGCCCAGCAGCAGCGAGAGCAGGTCGCGGCCCAGGGCGTCGGTGCCCAGCCAGTGGCCGGGGCCGGGACCCTGGAGGCGCCGGTCCAGGTCCACCGGCAGCTGGCCGGCCTCAGGCAGCAGCAGGCTGGCCGCCGCCGCCGCCATCAGCAGGCCCCACAGCGTCAGGCCGGCCAGCAGCCGGGGATGGCCGCGCAGCCGCTGCAGGAGGGATGGCGGCAAGACCTGACCCTCAGTCATGCGCTGCCTCCGGCCGGCGCAGGCGCGGGTCCAGCCAGGCATTGAGCAGGTCCACGGCCCAGTTCAGCAGCAGCACCAGGGCCACCAGCAGCATCACCGCATTGCGCACCACGACCAGGTCGCGGTTGGCGATGGCCTGGGCGATCAGCTGGCCCAGGCCGGGCAGCTGGAACAGCGTCTCGATCAGCACGGCGCCCGCCAGCAGGCCGGCGAACTGGGTGCCCAGCTGGGTCAGCACCGGCACGAGGGCGTTGCGCAGCACGTGGCGCAGCAGCACGCGGCCCTCGGGCAGGCCGCGGGCGCGGGCCGCGCGGACATAGTCCTCCTGCAGCACGTCCAGCAGGCTGGCGCGCAGCAGCCGGGCCAGCAGGGCGGTCTGGGTGAGGGCCAGGGCGAGGGCGGGCAGCAGCAGGGCCTGCAGCGCCGGGCCCCAGCCACCGCCCAGCTCGGCCTCCCAGCCGGGGAAGCCGCCTGCGGGCAGCCACTGCAGGCGCACCGCGAACAGCCACATCAGCCCCATGCCGAACCAGAAGGCCGGCAGGGCCAGGCCCAGCTGGCTGAGGGCCAGCAGGAGGTGGTCCACCCAGCGGCCGCGGCGAGCGGCAGCCAGCAGGCCCAGACCCAGGGAGGCCAGCACGGTGAGCGCCAGCGCCAGGCCGCTGAGAGGCAGGCTCAGGCGCAGGCGCTCGGCCAGCATGGGCGCCACGGGCGTGCGGTAGGCGTAGGACAGGCCCATCTCGCCGCGCACCAGGCCGGCGATCCACTGCCCATAGCGCTGCCAGGCCGGCTGGTCCAGGCCCAGCTCGTGGCTCAGGGCCTGCACGGCATCGGGGGCGGCATCGGGCCCCAGCATCAGCGCGGCGGCGTGGCCCGGCAGCAGCTCCAGGCTGGCGAAGACCAGCACCGAGGCCAGGGCCAGGGTGAGGACCAGGTGCAGGCTGGGACGGAGCAGGGCGGGCATGCCGGCATTCTGCATGGCCGGGCCGCATCCCCCACCGGAGGGAGCACCCCCCCATCGCCTGTTCGATGAGCGCATCGGCAGTCCCGGTGTCCTGGAACCGCATCCTTCAGGACGTTAGACTTTTGCGCATGGCACCGGGCCTGCGTCCGGTGCACCACCTGCCAAGGATACGGACCATGCTGCCTTCTTCTCTCACGCCACGCCTGGGCGCCACCGCCCTGGCCTCGATGCTGCTGATCGGCCTGTCGGCCTGCGGCGGTGGCGGCGACATCGGCAATGACATCGGCAATGGCGTCCAGTGCGGCCTGGCCAACTGCAAGTCCTCGAGCGAGGTGGCGCCCCAGGACCTGCGCCTGGGCGGCAACCTGCGGCGCGAGGACGGCCGCGTGACGGCGGATCTGGGCTTCAGCTACCGCGCCAACCTGCTCACCGTGGTCCGGCTGGATGCGCCTGACGCGCTCTGGCTGATGCCGGGCAATGTGCCACTGACACCCACCTCGGACCTCGGCGGCACGCTGGCAGCCCAGGTCCAGAGCAGCCAGGACGCCTGGACGATCCGGCTGCAGCACAGGGGGCAGACCCTCGACAGCACGGTCACCCTGCCCGCGGCGGTGCAGATCCGCGTGGCAGCGCCCGCTTCGCTGCAGCGCTCCCAGGGGCAGTTCGGCTCCACCCTGTCGGGCCCGGCCGGGCTGAACCCGCAGCTGAGTCTGGCGGACGGCGAGTGCCAGCTCGCCGACGGCCGCACCGTGCGCTGGACGGGCTATCGGGGCGGTCCGCAGGCGCGCCTGCAGACCAGCACCGCCGACCAGTCCCAGTACGCCGTCGGCCTGGAGGACCTGCAGGCCAGCCTCGACCAGGCCGCCGCCGGGGCCACGGGCAGTCCCAGCACTCCGGTCACGGTGAGGCAATGCCGCCTCGGCCTGGTGTGGGAATACAGCGTCAAGGGCACGGCGGCGACGGGGCTCTCCACCCACAGCCTGATCACCGGCATCAGCCAGGCCCGCCAGGTGCTCAGCTACGCCAACGACCGCTGATCAGGCGCCCGCGCCTGCGCGGCGCAGGCGGCGGTGCGCGGCGCGCGCATGGGGCACCCAGTCGTGGCGTGCCCAGCGGCGCCACATCAGCAGGCCGCGCAGCCATTCGTCGGCGGCGTAGGCGATCCACACCCCCACCAGGCCCAGGCCCAGCTGATGGCCCAGCAGCCAGCTGCCGCCGGCCAGCACCAGCACCATGGAGCCGCTGCCCACCATCACCGGATAGCGGGCGTCACCGGCCGCGCGCAGGGCGTTGATCACCACCAGGTTGAAGGTGCGGCCGGGCTCCAGCAGCACGGTCAGCCACAGCAGGGTGCTGCCCAGTTCGATGATGGCCGGATCCCGGGTGAACAGGCCCAGCAGCCAGGGGCCGGCCAGGGCGAAGCTGCCCGCCACGCCCACCGAGACCATCAAGCCGCGCGCCATGGCCCGCCGCACCAGGCGGTGGGCGGCGTGCAGCTCGCCGGCGCCGATCAGGTGGCCCACCACGATCTCCGCGGCGAAACCGGTGGCCAGGCCGAAGAGCAGGATGAAGTACATCAGCTGCGAGACATAGGCATGCGTGGCCAGGGCCTGCGCCCCCATGTGCCCCACCACCGACACGCTGACCATGAAGGCCAGCCGGTAGGCGATGTTCTCGCCCGCCCCGGGCAGGCCGATGTGCAGGATGGCGCCCAGCTCCTGGCGCGGCAGCCGCCACCAGTCCGCCGCCTGCAGGCGAAGGCCCAGCCGGGCGCGCCACAGCCACAGGTGCAGGCCCAGCCCCAGCAGGCGGCTGGCGATCAGGGCCAGGGCGAAGCCGATGAGGCCCAGCTGCTGCATCAGCGGCACAGCCAGGGCCAGCTGCAAGGCCTGCATGGCCACCAGCACAGCCAGGGTGTCACGGGCCCGCAGGTGGGCGCGCATCACGCTGGCCATCGCGGCATTCCAGGCGTCCAGCAGCATGGCCGGGCCCAGCAGCACCAGGAAGGGCGTGGCCAGGGGCAGGACCTCGGCCGGCGCCCCCAGCAGGCTCAGCAGGGGCTGCGCGGCCAGCATGGCCCCCAGGCCGGTCAGCAGGCCGATCCAGCTGCTGGCGCCGACGGCCGCGCGAGCGGTGGCGTCGGCGATGTCCCGGCGGCCGCTGCCCAGGGCCTGCGTCAGCACCACGCTGATGCCGGCGCCGATGATGCGGAACAGGATGAACAGCGTGCCCGAAACGTGGTTCGCCAGCGCAAAGCCCGCGCCGGCGCTGTCGGAAACGCGGGCGGCCAGCAGGGTGCCCAGCAGGCTGATGGCGATGCCCAGGCCCATCTCCAGGAACAGCGGCCAGGCCAGGTTGAAGAGGCGTGGCGCGCCTGGTCCCCCCTCTTTAGGGGGTGTCGATGAATTTTTCACTTGAAATCTGGAAAAGAGCTGAAACAGCTGGTGTCGGCCGATAGCCTCGATGCAATCGAGGTTGGCACGGATATTGCATTTTTAGATCGGATTTCGTTACATCAGAGCATCAAGCTCAACAATACTGAGGGGTTTTCGCATGTCTTTCCGCAAACTGGCCGTCGCCGCCGCGACCCTGGTGACTTGTTCCGTGGCCTTCGCCACCCCGGTGGTGAGCCAGTCCTCGAATGCAGTGGCCCTGGCCACGGCCATCGCCGGTTCCGGCATCAGCATCAGCAACGCCGTCTTCAGCACCGATGCTCCGGCCGGTTCGGCTGGCACCTTCACCGGTGGCACCGCCAGCGTCGGCTTTGACAAGGGCATCGTGCTGACCACGGGCACCACCAGCTGCGTGGCTGGCCCGAACAATGCCGGCAACTGCACCGGTGCAGGCACCTATTCGTCGCTGAAGTTCGACTTCACCTCGGCCACCGGCGCCGTGTTCTTCCGCTATGTCTTCGGCTCGGAGGAATACAACGAGTACGTGGGCTCGCGCTTCAACGACCGCTTCGAGCTCCTGCTCAACGGCGTGAACATTGCCAAGCTGCCCGGCAGCGGCACCGAGGTGTCGATCAACAACGTCAACTGCGGCATCAACGACAGCTACTACCGCAACAACAGCGCCATCACCGGCTGCCCCAGCAACAAGCTGGACATCCAGTACGACGGTCTGACGACGGTCCTGACCGCCTCGGCCTCGCTGCTGGCCGGTTCGGTCAACACCTTCGAATTCCGCGTGCTGGACGTGGGTGATGCCAACTACGACTCCGGCGTGTTCATCGAGGCCCGCTCCTTCTCGGGCAGCAGCGGTGTGCCGGAACCCGGTTCGCTGGCGCTGGCTGGCCTGGCCCTGGCTGGCCTGGGCATGGCCCGTCGCCGTCGCGCCTGATCGGCGGACCGCTCCCAAAGAACCCCGCCCCGGCGGGGTTTTTTAATGCCCGGCGCAGCCGGCACATGGAAGGCGAGGGAAGGTGAGGGACGGAGCGGGCAGGGGCGGCGCGGGCTTCAGTCGCCGCCGCCGCAGGAGCTGCCACAGGAGCTGCCGCAGCTGCTGCCGGCATCACAGGCGCTGCTGCTGGTGTCGGTCCCGCAGGAGCTGCCACAGCTGCTGCCAGACCCGCCCGATTCGCCGCGGGCCCGGGCATCAGCCTGGCGGCCCAGGCGATCCAGCTGCTGTTGCCAGGAGGCCTGCTCGGAGGCGGTCAGCAGGCCCAGGCCCAGCAGGCTGGCGCCATGCACGGCGTGCAGCTGGGTGCGGCCGCGCGGATCGCCGTCGACATCCAGCACTTGGTGGCTCAGGCATCGCAGGCCCTTGTGCCAGGCGTAGTGCCAGCCGCCCGGCATGCGCAGGAGGCGGTCGAGCTCGAAGACCAGGGGCAGGCGACCGTCCAGAGGATTGAGCTGCTCGGCGCGGCAGCAGGCGGCATAGCAGCGGCTCAGCGCATGGTCCAGCGGGCCCGGCAGCTGCGCCTCCTTCAGATGGGGCACCTCGCGGCCCAGGCGCTCGTGCTGCAAGGCGGCCAGGCCGGTGGCATCCCAGTGCAGCCAGGCGTGCCAGACGGCGTCCGCCGCCCGGCTCGGCAGGGCGCAGGGGCCGTCGGTCCGCGCGGCGGCCAGGAAGAACTGCATCAGCCCGGTGGAAGCCAGCAGCCAGTCGGCCTCCCGGCTGGGCAGGCCGGGGAATTCATCGGCGGCATGCTCCAGCCAGGCCGCATGCAGGCGCGAGGGCAGGCGCTGCTGAAGGGCCAAGGCCTGGGGGCAGCGACGCTGCAGCTGCTGGCGGGCCCGGACCGCGCTGCGGCGTTCGTGCCAGGCCGTCCAGCGCTGGAGAAGGGTGGGGGTGGCGGCAGGGACCGTCATGAAAAGGGAAGAGCTGACCGTTTGGCTGCGCGCATCATGACGCGTCAGGCCCACAGTCCGCCCGGTGTTTTCCCTGGGAAAGGCCGGGCTGCCGACCATGGCTTCCGGCCTGGTGCAAGGCGGCTCCCACAATGGCCGCACCTCACGGACATGCCGAGACCCACCATGCGACTGCCCAAGCCCTCCTGCCGCCCCACCCACCTGGCCCTCGTGACCAGCCTGCTGCTGAGCCCGTTGCTGGCCCAGGCCGCCGAAGGCATGTGGACCCTGGACAACCCGCCCACCGCCCTCATGCGCCAGCAGGTGGGCTTCGCGCCCGATGCGGCCTGGCTGGGCAAGGCCATGCGCGGCTCGGCCCGCCTGGCCGGCGGTTGCTCCGGCAGCTTCGTCTCCCCGCAGGGCCTGGTGCTGACCAACCACCACTGCGTGGCCGAGTGCGTGGAGCAGCTCTCCAGCGCGGACAAGGACTTCATGAAGAACGGCTTCCTGGCCCGGACCCGGGACGAGGAGAAGGCCTGCCCCGCCATGGAGGTCAACCGCCTTGAGGCCATCACTGACGTCACCGATCAGGTGAAGGCCGCCACGCGCGGTCGCGAGGGCGAGGCCTTCACCAAGGCCTTCAACGCCATCCGGGCACAGCTGACCGCCAGCTGCGTGGGCGCCGACAGCAAGACCCAGCGCTGCGACCTCGTCGACCTCTACCACGGCGGCCAGTACAAGCTCTACCGCTACCACCGCTTCCAGGACGTGCGCCTGGCCTTCGCGCCGGAGCAGTCCATCGCCTTCTTCGGCGGCGACCCGGACAACTTCAACTTCCCGCGCTATGACCTGGACATGGGCCTGCTGCGCGTCTACGAGAACGGCCAGCCCGCTGCGGTGAAGGACTTCTTCCCGGTCAACACCCAGGGCCCGGCCG
The DNA here is from genome assembly GCF_027257975.1 of Pelomonas sp. BJYL3. Taxonomy (GTDB): domain Bacteria; phylum Pseudomonadota; class Gammaproteobacteria; order Burkholderiales; family Burkholderiaceae_C; genus Roseateles_B; species Roseateles_B flavus. The sequence goes on along the minus strand of NZ_JANZKX010000004.1, from coordinate 300,934 downwards.
CGGGCGAGGCGGTCTTCGTGACCGGCCATCCCGGCTCCACGCAGCGCACGCTGACCGTGGCGCAGCTCGAGCAGCTGCGCGCCCAGCGCCTGCCCGAGACCCTGGTGGACATGTCCGAGTACCGCGGCCGCCTGGCCCAGTACCGCACCCAGGGCGAGGAGCAGGCCCGCATGGCCAATGCCGAGCTGTTCTACGTGGAGAACGGCATCAAGGTGCTCAGGGGCCAGCTGGCCGCCCTCAACGAAGCCTCCCTGATGGCCGCCAAGCGGGCGGACGAGGCCCGGCTGCGCGCCTTCGTGGCCCGGCAGCCAGCGCTGAAGCCGTCCGCCGGCGCCTGGGACGCCATCGCCCAGGCCCTGCAGAACTACCGCAGCTACCGCACGCTGAACAACCAGCTGGAAGGTGGCCGCGCCTTCAACAGCCAGCTCTTCGGCATTGCCCGCACCCTGGTGCGCGGCGCCGCCGAGCGCAGCAAGCCCGATGCCGATCGCCTGCCCGAGTTCGCCGAGGCTGGCCTGCCCGCCGTCGAGGCCCAGCTCTTCTCGCCGGCGCCGGTCTACCCGGCCTTCGAGAAGTTCAAGCTGAGCTACTCGCTGGAGAAGATGCGCGAGCACCTGGGCGCCGACGCGCCGGTGGTCAAGCAGGTGCTGGGCAAGGACTCGCCCGAGCAGCTGGCCGCCCGCCTCGTCGACGGCAGCCAGCTGGCCGACATCGCCCAGCGCAAGGCCCTCTGGGAAGGCGGCATGGCCGCGGTGCGCCAGAGCCAGGACCCCTTCATCCGCCTGGCCCTGGCGGTGGACGAGCAGTCGCGGGCCCTGCGCCAGCGCTATGAGCGCGAGGTGGAGTCGGTGATCCAGAAGAACTCGGAGCGGGTCGCCCAGGCGCGCTTCGCGATGACCGGTCCCAAGGTCTACCCCGACGCCACCTTCACCCTGCGCCTGTCCTACGGCAAGGTCGAGGGCTGGAAGGAAGGCGACACCCAGGTGCCGCCCTTCACCACCCTGGGCGGCACCTACGAGCGTGCCACCGGCGCCGAGCCCTTCGCGCTGCCGGCCTCCTGGCTGGCCGCCCGGGACAAGCTCGACCAGACCAAGCCCTTCAACCTCGTCAGCACCAATGACATCATCGGCGGCAACAGCGGCAGCCCCATGCTCAATGCGCGGGGCGAGCTGGTGGGCCTGGTCTTCGACGGCAACATCCATTCCATCGGCGGCGCCTACTGGTTCGAGACGGCACGCAACCGCACCGTGGCCGTGAACGCCGCGGCCATTGCCGAGGCCATGGACAAGATCTACGGCGCCGGCACCCTGCTGAAGGAAATGCAGGGCCGTTGAGCCGGGATCAATTCCACGTCTGATTTGGGCGGCGGTGGCGCCGCCGCTGGGCTATGCTCAGGCACCACCGCCTGGATCGCCCGCATGACCTCGCGCCGCCACGCCGTCCTGGCCCTCAGCTGCTGCTGCGTTCCCCTGGCCTTCGCCGGGGAGCCTCCCCTTCGGATCTCCACCCTGCTGGAGCAGGACCCGGCCACCCAGGTGGCCGAACGCGTGCTGCGCGAGGCCTACCGCCAGCTGGGCCGTGATCTCCAGGTGCTGGGCATGCCCGGCGAGCGCTCCCTCATCAGCGCCAACACGGGCGAGACCGACGGCGAGCTCTACCGCCGCGCCGGCATCGAGCAGCTCTACCCCAATCTGCTGCGGGTGCCCGTGGCGCTGGTGCAGTACGAGATCGTGGCCTTCTCCCGCCGCTGGAACTTCAAGGTGCAGGGCTGGGAGAGCCTGCGGCCCTATCGCCTGGGCTTCGTCAAGGGCATCAAGATCATCGAGGAGAACACGAAGGGCATGCAGCTGGAGCCTGTGGCCACGCTGCAGCAGGCCTTCGTGAAGATGGAGCTGGACCGCTCGGACCTGGTCTTGTCCAACCGCCTCTCCGGCCTGGCCAGCCTGCGCCAGCACGGCATCCAGGGCGTGGTCCAGCTGCAGCCGCCGCTGGCCAGCTTCCCGGTCTTTCACTACCTGCACCGCCGGCATGAAGCCCTGCTGGCACCCCTCACGCAGGCTCTGCGCGAGCTGGAGCGCAGCGGCTTCATCCGCCGCGCCAGCGAGGAGGTGGCGGCGCAGTACAAGGACGTTTCCGTCCCGTCGCCGGTGCCGCCCGTGCCGCCCGTGCCGCAGTAGCCCGCTACAGCACCTCAGCAGGGCCTCCCGGCTCCTCGCGCCAGCCCCCCAAGGGTGTGAGGCCCTGTGACCACGAAGTGCCGCCGGGTGTCCGGACAATGCGCGGGCGGCGGAATGTCCCGCCAGTCCTTTGAGGAGCACGCCATGAACAAGAACCTGACCCTGACCCTGGCCCTGCTGGGCGCCGTGCTGGCCGCCCCCGCCTACGCCGCCGCCAAGCCTTGCGAGGAGCTGAAGGCCGAGATCGCCGCCAAGCTCGACGAGAAGGGCGTCAAGAACTACACCCTGACCGTGGTCGAGAACGACAAGGCCGGTGAGGTCAAGGTCATCGGCAGCTGCGAGGGCGGCAGCAAGAAGATCACCTACGAAAGGAAGTGATCGCGACGGGTCAGAAGAAGGGCCCGGCGAGGCGTGGCCACAGCGCAACCGCGACAATAGCCCCGCCTTCCGATTTGCCGAGTGACGCCCCATGACCCTTCGCAGACGTGACCTCCTGCTTTCCCTGCTGGCTGCCGGCGGCCTGGGCGCGGCCCGGGCCCAGCGCATTGCCCTGCCCGTGTGGGGCGCGGCGGTGGTCAAGGCCTACCCGCATGACCCCGGCGCCTTCACCCAGGGGCTGGAGTGGCACGGTGGGCATCTCTACGAAAGCACCGGGCTGGAGGGGCAGAGCACGATCCGCCGAGTCAACCTGGTGGACGGCCGCGTGCTGCAGAAGGTCGACGTGCCGGCCGAGCATTTCGGCGAGGGCATGACCATCGTCGGAGACGAGATCTTCAGCCTCACCTGGAAGTCCCAGATCGGCTTCGTGTGGGACCTCAAGACGCTCAAGCGCAAGCGTGAGTTCCGCTATGCCGGCGAGGGCTGGGGCCTGACGCACAACGGCGAGCAGCTCATCCTGAGCGACGGCACGGCGCAGCTGCGCTTCCTGGATCCGGCCACGATGAAGGAAGTGCGCCGCATCTCCGTGAGCGCCCTGGGCCGCCCGCTGGATCAGCTCAACGAGCTGGAGTGGGTGGACGGCCAGGTCTGGGCCAATGTCTGGCAGCAGGACGTCATCGCCCGCATCGACCCGATGAGCGGCCAGGTGCGCGGCTGGATCGACCTGCGCGGCCTGCTCCCGCAGGCGCAGGCGCGCCAGGCCGACGTGCTCAACGGCATCGCCTACGACGCTGCGGCCAAGCGCCTCTTTGTGACCGGCAAGCTCTGGCCGCAGCTCTTCGAGATCCGGCTGGTGCCGAGGGCCTGAGCCCCCGGCGCCTGGCGTGATCAGCCGTTCTTCTTCGCGACCAGGGTCAGGATGTCGTAGCTGGCGACCAGTTCGCCGCGCTGGTTCATCACCTGCACGTCCCAGGCCACCACGCCCTGCGGCGGCTGGTCCGGGCGGTTGCCTCGGTCAATGCGGCGCTTGCAGGTGAGGCGGGCCTGGATGGTGTCGCCGATGGCCACGGGGTTCACGAAGCGCAGGGTGTCCAGGCCGTAGTTGGCCAGCACGGGGCCCGGCGCGGGCGAGACGAACAGGCCGGCGGCAGCCGACAGCACGAAGTAGCCATGCGCGATGCGCTGGCCGAACTGCGTGTCCTTGGCCGCGACCTCGTCGAAGTGCATGTAGAAGTAGTCCCCCGAGACGCCGCCGAAGTTGACGATGTCCGCCTCGCTGACGGTGCGGCGGTGCGTGAGCAGCGAGTCGCCGACCTGGATCTCCTCGAAATACTTGCGGAAGGGGTGGACCACGTCTTCCTGCACCTTGCCGCCGCGCTGGTACTCGCCGGTGATGGCGGTCAGCATGGTGGGCGAGCCCTGCACGGCCACGCGCTGCAGGTAGTGCTTGACGGCGCGGATGCCGCCCAGCTCCTCGCCGCCGCCGGCACGGCCCGGGCCGCCGTGCTTGAGCATGGGCAGGGGCGAGCCATGGCCGGTGGATTCCTTGGCGGCGTCGCGGTCCAGCACGTGGATGCGGCCATGGAAGGCGCCGGCATGCATCACCGCTTGCGCGGCCAGGGCCGGCGTCTTGGTGATGACCGAGCCCACCAGGCTGCCGCGGCCCTTGGCGGCCAGGGTCAGCGCCTCGTCGAAGTCCTCGTAGGGCATCAGCGTGGACACGGGCCCGAAGGCCTCGACGCTGTGCACCGTCTCGTTGGCCAGGGGGTTGCGGCACAGCAGCAGCGTCGGCGCGAAGAAGGCACCCTCTGCCACGCCCTCGCCCACAGGCGCGAAGCCGTCGCGGGCGCTCAGCAGCACCTCATTGCCTTGCGAAAGAAGGGCCACGCGCTCGGTGACGTCGTCCTGCTGCTCGCGCGAGGCCAGCGCGCCCATGCGCACGCCCTCGACGGCGGGGTCGCCCACCTTGATCTTGGAGAGCCGCTCGCGCAGCTTCTCGCCCACGGCGTCCACCAGATGGCGCGGCACGATGGCGCGGCGGATGGCCGTGCACTTCTGGCCGGCCTTGGCGCTCATCTCCTTGGCCACTTCCTTGACGAAGAGCTCGAACTCGGGGTCGTCCGGCGTGACGTCCGGGGCGAGGATGGCGCAGTTGAGGCTGTCGGCCTCGGCGTTGAAGGGGATGGAGCGCGCGATCAGGTTCTTGTTGACGCGCAGCATGGCGGCGGTGTCGGCCGAGCCGGTGAAGGTGACGACGTCGGTCTCCTCCAGACGGTCCAGCAGGTCGCCCGAGCTGCCGACGATGAGCTGCAGCGCGCCCTCGGGCAGCAGGCCGCTCTCCTGGATCAGGCGCACGCAGGCCTCGGCCACATAGCTCGTGGCGGTGGCCGGCTTGACGATGCTGGGCATGCCCGCCAGGAAGGTGGGGGCGAACTTCTCCAGCATGCCCCACATGGGGAAGTTGAAGGCGTTGATGTGCACGGCCACGCCACGCTTGGGCACCAGCACGTGGCTGCCCCAGAAATGGCCTTCCTTGCCCAGCTGCTGGGCCGGACCCTCGTGGACCACATTGCTGGAGGGCAGCTCGCGGCGGCCCATGGAGGCGTAGGCGTAGAGGGTGCCGATGCCGCCCTCGATGTCGATCCAGTTGTCCGGGCGCGTGCCGCCGGTGTGCACGGAGATCGCGTAGAGCTGCTCCTTGCGCTCCATCAGGTAGGCGGCCAGGGCCTTGAGCGTGGCGGCGCGCTGCTGGAAGGTCGACTTCAGCAGGGCAGGCAAGGCCTGACCCCGGGCGTAGGCGAGGCTTTCGCCGAAGTCCAGGCTCTCGGCATGCGTCTGGGCGATGAGGCGACCGTTGAGCGCGCTGTGCAGGCCGCGTGCGGCCTGGCTGCCGACCCAGCGGCCGGCGATCAGGCTTTGAAGAACAGGGACGTTGGCGCTCATGGCGGCTCCTCCGGAATCGACTGGGAATGGGTGAAAGAAAGGCCCCGCGGCTGCGGGGCGTTTCGAGGGGCGGCGCTCCCGGGGAGCGCTGCCTTCAGAGAGGGATCAGGGCTGGTACTTCCAGGTCCCGTTCTCGATCTTGACCATCACGCGGGCGCGCTGGTCCAGGCCGAGGTGGTCCTTGTCGGACATGCTGAACACGCCGTGCGCGCCGGGCATCTCCTTGACGGCCTCCAGGGCGTCGCGCAGGGCGGCACGGAAGGCGGGCGTGCCGGGCTGGGCCTTCTTGACCGCGGCGGGGATGGCCGCCTGCAGCAGCTGGCCGGCGTCCCAGGCATGGCCGCCGAAGGTCGAGACGGAGCCCTTGCCGAAGGCGGCCTCGTACTTGGCCGCGTAGTCCAGGGCGCTCTTCTTGACCGGGTGATCGGCGGGCAGCTGCGTGGCCACCAGCACCGGGCCCGAGGGCAGGAAGGTGCCTTCCACGTCCTTGCCGCCCACGCGCAGGAAGTCGTTGTTGGCCACGCCGTGGGTCTGGTAGAACTTGCCGGTGTAGCCGCGTTCCTTCAGCGTCTTCTGGGGCAGGGCGGCGGGCGTGCCGCTGCCGGCCACCAGCACGGCGTCGGGCTTGGCGGCGAGGATCTTCAGCACCTGGCCGGTCACCGAGGTGTCGGTGCGGTTGTAGCGCTCGTTGGCCACGATGGTCAGGCCCTTGGTCGAGGCGACCTTGTTGAACTCGTTGTACCAGCCCTCGCCGTAGGCATCGGCGAAGCCCACGAAGCCCACCGTCTTCACGCCCTGGCTGGCCATGTGCGAGGCGATGGCCAGGGCCATCATGATGTCGTTCTGCGGCGTCTTGAAGACCCAGCGCTTCTTGGCGTCGATGGGCTCGACGATACGGGCCGAGGCAGCCATGGAGATCATGGGCGTCTGGCTCTCGGCCACGGCGTCGATCATGGCCAGGCTGTTGGGCGTCACGGTGGAGCCCACGACCACGTCGACCTTGTGCTCGGTGATCAGCTTACGGGTGTTGGCCACGGCCGTCGTGGTGTCCGAGGCGTCGTCCAGCACGATGTAGTTGACCTTCTGCCCGGCGATGGTGGTGGGCAGCAGGGTGAAGGTGTTCTTCTCGGGGATGCCCAGGGAGGCGGCCGGGCCGGTGGCCGAGACGGTCACGCCCACGTTGATGTCGGCCAGGGCCTGGCCCATGAGTGCGGCGGTGCCGGCCAGCGCCAGCAGGGTCTTCTTCATCAGCTTCACGGTGTCTCCTTGTGTTGGTCTTGCCAGTGTGTGCAGGATGCGGATCCTCGCGCGGTGATCGTCGGTGCGAAAGCCTTCACGAGACTTTCGCCGTGCCCACGGCCCCGAGGCCGCCGAAGAAGAGGTCGGCCACCATGGGCGCGACCGAGTCGTAGCTGAGCTCGCCGTCGGGCTTCAGCCAGGTGAAGGTCCAGTTGATCATGCCGAACAGCAGCATGGTCAGCGGCTTGTGCAGCTTGGCGGCCTGCAGCTCCGGGCGGACGGCGGCCACCGCCTCGGCGAAGGCGTTGACCACCTGGCGCTCGACGGCCAGCAGGCGCTCCTGGTCGGCGCCCTCGAGGAACTTGACGTCCTCGGTCAGCACCCGGTGCTCGTTCTGCGCCTCGCCGTAGGCCTGCATGAAGCGGGCGATGAGGGTGCGCAGATGCGGCTCGGGGGCCAGGTCTTGCCCCTTCACCTCTGCCACGAGGGCCGCCAGGCCCTGGACGTGGGTCTCGCAGATCTGCACCAGCAGCTCGTGCTTGTCTCGCACGTAGTGGTAGAGCGTGGGCTTGCTCACCGCGCAGGCCTCCGCCACCTGGTTCATGGAGGTGCCGGCATAGCCTTGCGCGGCGAACAGCCGCGCCGCCTGCGCCAGGATCTGGTCGCGGCTGGCATCGAATCCGGGGGCTCTGCCTCTGGCCATTTGTCAGTCTTGTCGTTGCGTGGAGAAGGCCAGATTCTCAACGTTCATCGAAAGAGATGACGACTCGGGGCGTCAAGGCATGCGCCTGGCAGCTGAGGATGAAGCCGGCCGCCACCTCGTGCTTCTCCAGCGCGAAGTTCTTGTCCATGCGCACCTCGCCCTCGATCAGCTTGCAGCGGCAGGTGGAGCACACGCCGCTCTTGCAGGAGAAGGGCACGTCCATGCCGGCGCGGGCGGCGGCGTCCAGGATGCTGGGGTCGCTCTTGCTGACGCTGATCTCGCGCGAGAGGCCGTCGCGGATCACCAGCACCGTGGCCACCTCGGCGTCGCCCTCGCGCACCTCGTGCGGCGCGGGCTGGCCGGCCTGCATCTCGGGCGTGCCGAAGCGCTCGATGTGGATGGCTTCGGGCTTCACGCCCGCGGCCAGCAGCGCGGCCTCGGCCTCGTCGTTCATCTGGTAGGGGCCGCAGATGAAGGCGTGGTCGATGCTGGCGGGCTCGATGAGCGCGCCCAGGAACTCGGCGATCTTGTCGCGGTTCATGATGCCGGCCATCAGCGGCGAATCCACCACCTCGTCACTGAACACATGGTGCAGGGAGACGCGGGTGAGGTACTGGTTCTTGAGGTCCTCGATCTCCTCCTTGAACATGGTGGAGGCCTGGCGGCGGTTGCCGTAGATGAGGGTGAAGCGGCTGCCCGGCTCCTTCGCCAGCACCGTCTTCATGATGGACAGGATGGGCGTGATGCCCGAACCGCCGGCCACGCCCAGGTAGTGGCGCTGGCTCTGCGGCTCCACCGGCACGAAGAAGCGGCCCTGTGGCGGGAAGACCTGGATCACGTCACCCGCCTTGAGCTCGCGGTTGACCCAGTTGGAGAAGCGGCCGCCCTGCACCTTGCGCACGCCCACCCGCAGCTCGCCGTCGTCCACGCCGGCGCAGATCGAGTAGGAGCGGCGCAGGTCCTCACCGCCCACGTCGGCGCGCAGGGTCAGGTATTGCCCTTGCGTGAACTTGAACAGCTCGCGGGACTCGTCCGGCACGTCAAAGCTGACGATCACGGCTTCTTCGGTGTCCGGGCGGACGTCGCGGACGCGCAGGGGGTGGAAGTTGAGGCTCATATCAGTGATCCATCATTGAATGCGGCAGAACCGCCGCAGGAACGGCATGCATTCCCAAGCGAGGTCCGGGGATCCGGCTTTGCCGGGCCCTTGGACCTGCCCCCTCGAAGGGGGCTGGCGAAGCCAGCAGGGGGTGGGCCGTCATATGGGTTTGAAGTGTTCGAAGGGCTCGCGGCAACTGAGGCAGCGATACAGGGCCTTGCAGGCCGTGGAGCCAAAGGCGGACAGACGCTCCGTCTGCTCCGACCCGCAGCGCGGGCACGCGAGCTTCGTCAGCGAGGCGCGGTGCACCAGCCGGATCGGCTGCTCCGCGCCCGGATGCGCGGGGCCCGGCGGCGCGATGCCGTAGGCCTTGAGCTTGGCCCGGCCTTCCTCGGTGATCCAGTCGGTGGTCCAGGCGGGCGAGCGCTGCATCGTGATCGTGACCTCGCCGAAGCGGGCCAGGGCCTCGCGCACGTTGTCCTGGATGAGCTCGGTGGCGGGGCAGCCCGAATAGGTGGGCGTGAGCACCACCTCCAGGCCGCCGGCCGTCTCCTTGAGATCACGCACGATGCCCAGCTCGCACAGGCTCACCGCCGGCACCTCGGGGTCCGGAATCTGGCGCAGCACTTCCCAGGCGGCTGAGAGCCGCCCGCAAGCCTGATCCGAAGAGGCGTCCGTCATGGCGGAACTCGATGCGAGTCGGGATTCCCCCAGCGGAGCCCGAGGATCCGGCTCCGCCGGGCCTGCGGGCTCGCCCCCTTGAGGGGGCACGCGAAGCGTGTAGGGGGTGGTCATTCCGTTCACCACACGCCGCCGGGGAAGGCGCGCTGCAGATACTGCATTTCCGACAGCATGTGCCCCATGTGCTCGCTGTGGATGCCCACGCGGCCGCTCGGGATGTAGCGGCTGTCGGCGGGCGCCTGCAGCGTGGCGCCGGCCAGCACCTCGTCCATGGCGGCACGCCAGTCGGCGCGCAGGGTGTCCCAGGCAGGGCCCAGGCCGGTGGCCGCAGCATGTGCGTCGATGTCGTCGCTGGCGAAGAGCTCGTTGGTGTAGGGCCACAGCGTCTTCAGCGCCTCTTCGATGCGGCGGCGCGATTCCTCGGTGCCGTCACCCAGGCGCTCGGTCCAGTCGGCCGCGTGCTGCTGGTGGTAGCTGGCTTCCTTGAAGGCCTTGGCGGCGATGGCGGCGACCTCGGCGTCGCTGGAGTCCTGCAGCCGGGCCCACAGCAGGCGCAGCCAGGTGGCGGCGGCCAGGTTGCGTGCGGTGGTGAAGGCGAAGTCTCCTCGCGGCAGTTCCATCAGCACCGGGTTGAAGTACTGGCGCTCGTCGCGCAGAAAGGCCAGCTGGTCTTCGTCGAAGCCCTGGCCGTCGAGCTGCCCGGCACGGGTCAGCAGGCCGCGGGCCTGGCCGATGAGGTCCAGCGCCATGTTGGTCAGCGCCAGGTCCTCTTCCAGGATGGGGCCGTGGCCGCACCACTCGGAGAGGCGCTGCGAGAGCACCAGGCAGCTGTCGGCGATGCGCAGCAGGTAGCGCACCTCGGGCTTGTCACCCACCTTGATCGATTGTTGGCTCATGGTGGGCGCGCTCACATGTGATTGACGGAGTCCGGCAGCTCATAGAAGGTCGGGTGGCGATAGACCTTGTCTTCCATCGGATCGAAGTACATGCCCTTCTCGCCGGGGTCCGAGGCCACGATCTGGCTGGACAGCACCACCCAGATGCTCACGCCTTCCTGGCGGCGGGTGTAGACCTCGCGGGCCATCTGCAGGGCCAGCTTGGCGTCCGGCGCATGCAGGCTGCCGCAGTGCTTGTGGTCCAGGCCGGCCTTGCTGCGCACAAAGACTTCCCACAGGGGCCATTCGTTCTTGGGGGCTTGCTGATTGCTCATGATGGGGTTCCTTGTGCTCAGGCTGCTTGGGCCTTGGTGGCTTGTTTTCTGGCGTGGGCAAGGGCCGCTTCACGCACCCATGCACCTTCGTCCCAGGCCTTGACGCGGGTGGCCAGGCGTTCGCGGTTGCAGGGGCCGTCGCCGCCCACCACGCGCCAGAACTCGTCCCAGTCGATGGCGCCGAAGTCGTAGTGCTCGCGCTCGGCATTCCACTTGAGATCGGGGTCCGGCACGGTCACGCCCAGCACCTCGGCCTGCGGGATCGTCGCGTCCACGAACTTCTGGCGCAGGTCGTCATTGGAGATGCGCTTGATGCCCCAGCGCATGGACTGCTCGGAGTTCGGCGAGTCCTTGTCATGCGGGCCGAACATCATCAGCGAGGGCCACCACCAGCGGTTGACGGCGTCCTGCACCAGGGCCTTCTGCTCGGGCGTGCCCTTCTGCATCATCACCAGCAGGCTCTCGTAGCCCTGGCGCTGGTGGAAGCTCTCCTCGCGGCAGATGCGGATCATGGCCCGCGCATAGGGCGCATAGGAGCAGCGGCACAGCGGCACCTGGTTCATGATGGCCGCGCCGTCCACCAGCCAGCCGATCACGCCGATGTCCGCCCAGTTCAGCGTGGGGTAGTTGAAGATGGAGCTGTACTTGGCCTTGCCCGAGTGCAGCGCTTCCAGCATCTGGTCGCGGCTGGTGCCCAGGGTCTCGGCGGCGGAGTAGAGGTAGAGGCCGTGGCCACCCTCGTCCTGGATCTTGGCCATCAGGATGGCCTTGCGCTTGAGCGTGGGCGCGCGCGTGACCCAGTTGCCCTCGGGCAGCATGCCGACGATCTCGGAGTGCGCGTGCTGGCTGATCTGGCGCACCAGGGTCTTGCGGTAGTGATCGGGCATCCAGTCCTTGGCCTCGACGAACTCGCCCTCGCCGACGCGGGCCTCGAAGGCCTCCAGCCGCTGGGCGTCCTCCGCGCTCTGCACCTTGGCCGCCTGCTCCTGCGGCCCGACGCTCATCGCTTGTGTGTACATCAGACACTCCTGTCTGTTTGAGGTTGGTATTCCCGGGTGAGTGCCGCCGATCCGGCTTGGCCGGGCGGTCGGCGCTGCCCCGTGGAGGGGGCGCGCGAAGCGCGTAGGGGGTGTTTCATTTCGGTCGGCGGTCGATCACGCGCCGTGCCTTGCCAACCAGCGTGCGTTCGATGCTGTCCGGCGCACCGATGTCGATCTTGGTGGAGACGCCGATCAGCGTCTTGATGCGGTGCTGCAGATGGCGGGCGATGCCGTCCTTCTGCGCCATGTCGGCGCCGGGCTGCATCTCGCAGCGCACCAGCACCTCGTCCAGCGGGCCTTCGCGGCTGACGACGATCTGGTACTGGCCCGAGAGCTGCGGCTCCTGCAGCACCAGCTCCTCGATCTGCGTGGGGAACATGTTGACGCCGCGGATGATCAGCATGTCATCCGAGCGGCCGACGATCTTGCCCATGCGGCGCATGCTGCGCGAGGTGGGCGGCAGCAGCCGGGTGAGATCGCGCGTGCGGTAGCGGATCACCGGCAGGGCCTGCTTGGAGAGCGAGGTGAACACGAGCTCGCCCTCGGCGCCGTCGGGCAGCACCTCGCCGGTCTCGGGGTCGATGATCTCGGGGTAGAAGTGGTCTTCCCAGATCACCGGGCCGTCCTTGGACTCGATGCACTCGCTGGCAACACCTGGCCCCATCACCTCGGAGAGGCCGTAGATGTCGACAGCATCGATGCCGGCCTTGGTCTCGATCTCGCGGCGCATGGCCTCGGTCCAGGGCTCGGCGCCGAAGATGCCCACCTTCAGCGAGCTCTCGCGCGGGTCCAGGCCCTGGCGCACGAACTCCTCGATGATCACCTGCATGTAGCTGGGCGTGACCATGATGGCGTCCGGCCGGAAGTCCTGGATCAGCTGGACCTGCTTCTCGGTCTGCCCGCCGGACATGGGGATGACGGTGCAGCCCAGCTTCTCGGCGCCGTAGTGCGCGCCCAGGCCACCGGTGAACAGGCCGTAGCCGTAGGCGATGTGCACGATGTCTCCGCGGCGCACGCCGGCGGCACGCAGGGAGCGGGCCACGAGGCCGGCCCAGGTGTCGATGTCCGCCTGCGTGTAGCCCACCACGGTGGGCTTGCCGGTGGTGCCCGAGGACGCATGCAGGCGCACGATCTGCTCGCGCGGCACGGCAAACAGCCCGAAGGGGTAGTGCTCGCGCAGGTCCTTCTTGGTCATGAAGGGGAACTTGGCGAGGTCGGCGAGCGTCTTCAGGTCCGAGGGGTGCACGCCCTTCTCGTCGAAGGCGGCCTTGTAGTGGGGCACGTTCTCGTAGGCGTGCTGCAGTGTCCATTGCAGGCGCTGCAGCTGCAGGGCCTGCAGCTCGTCGCGGCTGGCGGTCTCGATGGCTTCCAGGTCGCCGGGGGCGGGGTGCTTCACGGTCATGGGTTCACTCCTGCGCCGCACCTGCGGTCAGGCCGGGGACCACGGGCTTGCCCTTGATGCGATAGGACTTGCCGCGGAACACGGCCACCAGCTCATCCCGCTGGTTGCGCACATTCACGTCATAGACGCCGGTCCGGCCGGCGAGCGAAACCTCGTGGGCGACGGCGGTCAGCACGTCGCCCTGCCGTGCGGGCGCCACGATGTCGATCGTGATACCCGAGGCCACCGTCAACTCGTTGTACGCGTTGCAGGCGAAGGCAAAGGCCGAATCGGCCAGGGTGGTGATGAGGCCGCCATGGCAGATGGCGAAGCCGTTGAGCATGTCCTGGCGCACCGTCATGCGGATCGTCGCGCTGCCCGGCCCGACGACCAGGATGTCCATGCCGAGGCCCTTGGAGGCATGGTCCTCGCGGAACATGGCGTCGCGCACGGCTTCGGCGACGGCTTGCGGGCTCAGGGGCGTGGACATGCAGGAGACTCCTTGAACAACAGGAACGGCGCAGGGCCGGGCGGGGCAGCGGGCTCAGCGGTCCTTGAAGACCGGCGTGCGCTTCTCCAGGAAGGCAGCGGCGCCCTCCAGGTAGTCGTGGGCGAAGCCCAGCTGACTCTGCATCACGGCTTCCAGCTTGAGGGCGTCCTCGAAGTTGAGGCTCAGGGCTTCGTCGAAGGCCTGGCGGGTTTCGACCAGGGCGCGGGTGGGCATGCCGGCCAGGCGGGTGGCCAGGGCCTGGGCGGTGGCGGCCAGCTCCTCATTGGGCACGACGCGGGCGATCAGGCCCAGGCGGGCGGCTTCCGGCGCGGGCAGCTTGTCGCCCAGCAGGGCCAGCTCCATGGCCTTGGCGCGGCCCACCAGGCGGGTCAGCAGCCAGGTGCCACCGCAGTCGGGCACCAGGCCGATCTTGGAGAAAGCCTGGATGAAGCTGGCGGACTCGGCCGCAATCACCAGGTCGCAACCCAGGGCCAGGTTGGCGCCGGCACCGGCGGCCACGCCGTTGACGGCGGCAATCACCGGCACGGGCATGGAGCGCACGCGCAGGGCCAGGGGGATGTAGTAGTTGTCCAGCAGGTGGCCGATGTCCTTGGGGCGGGCGTCGGTGCCGAATTCGGGCTTGATCAGCGGGTCTGACAGATCCTGGCCCGCGCAGAAGGCGCGGCCCGTGCCGGTGATCACCACGGCGCGCACGCTGGCGTCCTCGGCGGCCTCGTCCAGCGCGGCGCGGGTCTGGGCCAGCAGCTGGGCGGTGAAGGCATTCAGCGCCGCGGGGCGGTTGAAGCTGAGGGTGCGCACGGCACCTTCCTGGCTGATCAGCAGGGCAGCGTCGGCCGAGGAGGGCTGGGAAGGCGTCAGGGACATGAGCGGGCCTCGTGTGGCTATGCGTCAGGTCAAGGTTCTTGCACTCTTGACCGACCGGTCGGTAGATCGTAAGGTGCCGCTTGATCTGGCACAAGCGCTGGCGGATTGGCGTAAACCCTAGGTTTGCCCGGTCCCGCCAGCGCCGCGGCCTGCCAAAGGAGTCCTCATGCCTTGTTACGCCATCGACGGGGTGATCCCCGTGGTCCATCCCAGCGCCCATGTGCACCCGACGGCGGTGCTGATCGGTGACGTCCACGTCGGGCCGGGCTGCTATGTCGGCCCCAATGCCAGCCTGCGCGGGGACTTCGGCCGCATCGTTCTGCACGAGGGCGCCAATGTGCAGGACTGCTGCGTGGTCCACGGCTTTCCGGGCTCGGAGACGGTGGTCGAGCGCAATGGCCATGTCGGCCACGGGGCCGTGCTGCACGGCTGCGTGATCCGGCATGACGCGCTGGTCGGCATGAAGGCGGTGGTGATGGACGGCGCCGTGCTGGGCGCCTACAGCATCCTGGCGGCCTGCGCCTTCGTGAAGGCGGGGCAGGACCTGCCGGAGAAGTCGCTGATCGCCGGCTTGCCCGCCAAGGTGCTGCGCCCGCTCAGCGAGGACGAGATCCGCTGGAAGCTGGAGGGCACGCGCACCTACCAGCAGCTGAGCCAGCGCTGCCTGGCCAGCCTCTCTGAAGTCCAGCCCCTCGCGGCCGCCGAGGCGGACCGGCCGGCACTTCCGGCCAGCCTGCATCAGCCCCTGCACGCGAGCCGGCAGGACTGAAAAGCGGGCCAAGCCCCAAGTTCTGCACATCGACCCTCGCTTTGGGCGACCCTCGCCCGAGGGCCTGATGCCCAGTGGCCTTAGGCTGCGCGGGAGGCTGGCGCCTGCTTGTGTTGCGCCGGCCGGGACGGTTTGCATGAAGTCTTTGCTGAAAACCCAACCCAGCGCCTGCGAGCAGTGCCTGGAGCGCGCCCGCCAGGCCCTCGGGGAGCAGCGCATGCGCGACACCCTGGCCCTGCTGGACGCCGCCTGCGCCAGCTGCCAGCTGGAGGCCCTGACGCCCGCGCTGCGCTGCGAGATCGGCCAGATGCAGGCCCGCGCCGGCTGGGCGCTCTATGACCTGCGCCGGGCCTATGCCGGCGCCAGCCTGGCCCTCAGCGAGCTGCAGGCCGAGGCGCGGCTCGAGCGCGTGGAGATGCTGGACATCGCCAGCCTGTGCCTCAGCGGTGCCGGCCTGATGGACGAAGCCCTGGCGGTGGCCCGCGAGGCCGTCGAGCTGGCCACCCGGCCGCCGCAGCTCCACCCGGTGCTGCCACGAGCCCTGGGTGCCCTGGCCCATGTCTATGCCCAACTGGGCCAGTACGACGAGGCCGAGATGCTGCACATGCAGGCGCTGTCCCGCGCGCGTGAGAGCCAGGAGCCCCATGCCATGACGCGGGCCTACACCAATGCCCTGCTGGCCGGCGCCCTGGCCATCGACGAACTCCGCCGCCGCGGCGAGGATCTGCAGGCCGACGCCATGGGCCAGCGCCAGCTGCGCCTGGCCTTCCAGGCGCGCTCGCTGATGGAGGCGCCGGAGATGCACCTGCGCCAGCGCGCCTCGCTGCTGCTGAACATCGGCATCGGCATGATGCATGGCGGGCGCCTGGCCGAGGCGCAGGCCATGTTCGAGCAGGGGCAGGCCCTGATCCACGAGCAGGAACTGCCCCACGCCTGGGCGTCCCTGCAGCATGCCCAGGGCGAATGCGCCTTGCTGTCCGGCGAGCTGGACCGCGCGCGGGCCCTGCTCGAGCCCCTGCTGCTGCCGGCGGCGCTGCAGGCCTATCCCTTCATGCGCGCCCCGCTGCTGCGCAATGCCCTGCGCCTGTACGAGGCCTGCGGCGACGCGCCGCGCGCCGCGCAGTTCACCCTGCGCCTGCGGGAGCTGGAAGAGGACCAGGCGCGCCAGCGCCAGCAGGTCGGCGACACCCTGCGAGCCCTGCGCCGCCAGACGCCGCAATGGCTGTCGGGTCAGCACGACCTCCTGCGTTAGGCTCCAGGCTTTCTCGCTTCACGAGGAGGGCCCATGGGGCTCCAGGACTTTCTTGACGGCACGGACCTGCTCGTCCAGCCCCTGGGCGAGGCCGACGCGCCCCGCCTGCAAGCGCTGTTCGAAGCCTGCCAGGACTATTTCGAGCGCTGTGGCCTGCCGCTGGCCGCGGACGAGGCGCTGCAGGAACTGCGCAGCACGCCGCCGCCCGACTTCGCCTGGGCCGCGCAATGGCATCTGGGTCTGGTGCGGCCGGGTGGCGACGGTCTGGTCGCCGTCCTGCAGGTCTGCAGCGAGGCCCCGGCGCCCGGGGTCTGGCATCTGGGACTGCTGATGGTCCATCCGGCGCACCGCGGCCAGGGCCTGGCCCGGCGGCTGGTGGCCGCCCTGGAGGCCTGGGCGCTGCAGTCGGGCGCGCGCTGGCTGCGCCTGGGCGTGGTGGCCGGCAACGAACCGGCCGAACGCTTCTGGTGCAGGCAGGGCTTTCGGGAGCTGCGCCGCCGGGTGAGCCAGGGTGCCGGCCAGCCGCCCGGGCCGGTGCGGGTCCTGCTCAAGGGCCTGTCGGGCAGCCCGGCGCTGGCGGATTGGGCCGACTACCTGGCCGCCGTGCCGCGCGACCGCCAGCCCCTGGACAGCCTGTGCCGCCTGGCGGATGTCCTGCCTCTGCGCTCGTCCGCGGGCCGCGTGCAGCTGCGGCGCATGCGCGAAAGCGACCTCGAGCGCTTCCATGCCTACCGCAGCGACGCCGAGACAGCGCGCTTCCAGGGCTGGACGCTGGCCCGTGAGCCGGCGGAGTCGGCCGCCTTCCTGCGCGAGATGAGTGGAGCCGCCATCGGCGTGCCGGACCAGTGGGTGCAGCTGGCCATCGCCGATGCCGGCGACGACCGTTTGGTCGGCGACATCGGCCTGTGCCTGCGCGCCCGCCCGCCCAGCGAGGTCCCGGGCGCCGACACCCACCCGCTGAGTGCCTGGATGGGCATCACCCTGCATCCCGGCTGGCGAGGCCAGGGTCTGGGCCGCGAGGCCTTCGTCGCGCTCCAGGACTTCCTGCTGGAGGCCGGCGGGCTGCTGGAGGTGGAATGCTGGGTTGATGCCCGCAACACCGCCTCCATCCAGCTGCTGGAGGCCAGCGGCATGCGCCGCTTCTGCAGCGAGGTCCGGGACTTCCGCGGCGCCCCCTGCGAGGAACACGGCTACCGGCGCTGGCGCGGGCGCTGCTGAGCGGGGAGGGGAGGGGAGGCGGCCAGGCGGGGAACCTGAGGTGGTCGGCAAATTGAAACGGCTGCTTACAAAATCCGGCCTGACACCCGCCTATTCGAGCGGGCCGTCCTGTGCAATCCCCAGTTCGACGCGCCCGCCGCGGTGGTAGATTCCTGCGGCATCCGCCCAGTCCTGCCGGCCGCGCCGCCGGCGTGGAGAACCCCCCATGCCTTTCCAGTTGCCCGACCTCCTGGGTCCCTACCTCCTGCCTCTGCTGATCGCGGTGCCGCTGGCCATCGTCGTGATCCTGATCAGCATCCGCAAGGAGGACGAGGAGGTCCGCCAGTTCCAGGAGTCGCAGCTGCCGGCCCCGTTCAGCGGCCCCGCAGCGGCCAGCCGCTTCCAGCCGAGCGTGATGCCCGTGGACGGCCCGGTGCCCGTGCTGGTGGTCGACGACTCCGCCGTGGTGCGGGCCAAGCTGGGCAAGCTGCTGGAAAGCGCGGGCTACCTCGTGCTGCTGGCCCGTGATGGCGTCGAGGCCCTGGAAGTGCTGGCCCGCCATCCCGTGCAGGTCATGATCACCGACCTGGAAATGCCCAACAAGAACGGCTTCGAGCTGATCGCCGACGTGCAAGGGGCCCTGGAAACCGAGGACCTGCCCATCATCGCCATCACCGGCCATGAGGAGCTGCAGGGCCGCGTCCACCAGATCCAGGGGCTCTACGGCATCTTCAAGAAGCCCTGGAGCGACCGCGACCTGCTCAAGCGCATCGAGACCCTGACCCAGCTGCGCAAGCAGGGCCCGCGCATCGCCGCCTGAGCGCGCGGCCCGGCCGCCTGGCGATGTCGCGCAGGCGACGTGATCTGTGTCAAGGTTCACGGATTGCTGCGTGGGCCGGGTTTTCCTTGATGGGGACATTCCCAAATTTACTGACTCAGCGCAATTTTCATGCGCTGAATACGGTCTGACCGCCGCGAAACGCAAGCCTTTTGTGCGCGAGGCAGCCTACAGTGCACAGCACGACAACGAGGGTGGCCCGCAAAGACGGGCCGGAGGGGCGGATGAGGAGGTGTGAGCACACTCATCCGCATTGAGCAGGCGGCTCGCCGGAGCCGCCTGTGTGCCGCGGCATAGCGCGGATGACCGGGGCTGATGGGGCTGAGAACCATCAGCCCTTTTCATTGGTGCCGGCAGGGGCTGGGCGGTCTTTCCCCCCGATGCTGGACACCGTCGGGCGTTTTCGCGTGCGCTGCCCGCGCCAATCCCGATGCGCCGGCCCGGTCGCTGTGCTGCAATGCATGCCCTGTCCTGGAGTCTTGCCCATGGCTGCACGCACCTTTCGTCTTCGTTCCCTGCTCTGGCTGCTGCTCGGTCTGCTGATCCTGGCCCTGCTGGCGGCCGGCCTGCACTGGCGGGCCAAGCTGCCCAAGCGCGAAGGCGAGCTGCAGCTGCGAGGCCTGAGCCAGGCGGTCAGCGTGCGCTTCGACGCCTGGGGCGTGCCCCATGTCGAGGCCCAGAACGAGACCGATCTCTACCGCGCCCTGGGCTACCTCCATGCCCAGGACCGCCTCTTCCAGATGGAGATGGCCCGCCGCCTTGCGCGGGGCGAACTCTCCGAAGTGCTGGGCGAAAAGCTGCTGCCCACCGACAAGCTCTTCCGCAGCCTGCGCCTGATCGACTTCGCCGAGGCGCGGGTCAAGGCCGAATCCACCCGCCCGCCCGGTCCGGCCCAGCAGGCCCTGCTGGCCTACCTGGACGGCGTCAACCAGTACCAGGCCACCCGCCCCGCGCCCCTGGAATTCGAGCTGCTGGGCATCCCCAAGCGGGACTTCACGCCGGTGGATACCTATGCCGTGGCCGGCTACCTGGCCTACAGCTTTGCCTCCGCCTTCCGAACGGAGCCTGCACTCACTTATGTGCGGGACCAGCTGGGGCCTGAATATCTGAAGATCTTCGACCTGGACTGGAAACCCGAAGGCGCCCTGGCCGCGCGGGCCCGCCTCAGTGCGCCCGCCGCCTCGGCCGTGGCCGCCGGCCGCCGCCTCCAGCCGGCGGACTGGCAGGCGCTGGCCCGCATCGGCCAGCTCAGCGACAGCCTGGGCACCGGCCTGGCCCAGATGGAAGGCAGCAACGCCTGGGCCCTTGCCGGCAGCCGCACGGCCAGCGGCAAGCCCCTGCTGGCCGGCGATCCCCACATCGGCTTTTCGACGCCCGCCGTGTGGTGGGAGGCCCATCTGAAGGCGCCCGGCTTCGAGCTCTACGGCCACCTGCAGGTGCTGAATCCCTTCGCCCTCATCGGTCACAACCAGCGCTTCGGCTGGACCCTGACCATGTTCCAGAACGATGACATCGACCTCATCGCCGAGAAGACCGATGCCGCCCATCCCGGCCAGGTGCTGGTCAAGGGGGCCTGGCTGCCGCTGGAATCGCGCGAGGCCCGCATCAAGGTCAAGGGCCGGGCCGATGAAGTCATCCAGCTGCGCCGCTCGCCCCATGGGCCTCTCGTCAACGACGTGGTGCCTGGCGACACCGGGCGCACCCCCATTGCCATGTGGTGGACCTTCCTGGAAAGCGAGAACCCCCTCATCGAGGCCTTCTACCAGCTCAACCGCGCGGACACGCTGGCCGCCGCGCGCACGGCGGTGCAGGGCATCCATTCGCCGGGCCTCAACGTGGTCTGGGCCAACGCCGCCGGTGACATCGCCTGGTGGGCCTCGGCCCGCCTGCCGCAACGGCCGGCCGGCGTGAACCCCAGCTTCATCCTGGACGGCAGCACGACAGAAGCCGACAAGCCCGGCTTCCTGCCCTTCAGCGCCAACCCGCAGGAGGAGAACCCGGCGCGTGGCTACATCGTCTCGGCCAATCACCAGCCGGCCTCGGCCGAGCCGGTGCCGGGCTACTACAACCTGCCCGACCGCGGCTGGCGCCTCGAGGAAGGCCTGAAGGCCAGCGCCACCGGCTGGGACATGGCCCGCGCCCAGGCGCTGCAGCTGGCCGATGACACCGGCTACGGCCCGCGCGTCCTGGCCCCGCTGATGCCCATCCTGCGCCAGCAGAAGGACGGCGCCGAGCTCGTGGCCCTGCTGGCCGCCTGGAAGGGCAAGCACGGCCTGGAGGACCGCGCCCCGGTTCTCTTCCATCAGCTCGAACACCAGCTGATCCACGCCGTGCTGGCCGACAAGATGGACGAGGCCATGCTGGAGAACCTCACCCGCACCCGCGCCCTGGACCACGCCTTGCCGCGCCTGGTCGCCGACCCGGATTCGCCCTGGTGGGACCGCAAGGCCACGCCCCAGCGCGAGACCCGCGAGCAGATCGTGGCCGAGGCCTGGGCCGCCACCCTCCAGCACCTGCGCCGTACCTTCGGCGAGGATCCGGCGCAATGGACCTGGGGCCGCGCCCACAGCATCACCCACAAGCACCCGCTGGGCGAGGTCAAGGCCCTGGCTCCGCTCTTCAACGTCGGCCCCTTCCCGGCGCCGGGTGCGCACGAGGTGCCCAACAATCTGGCCCAGCGCAGCGGCGATGCGCCCTGGTTCGTGATCTACGGCCCCTCCACCCGCCGCGTGATCGACTTCGCGGCGCCGGGCCGCAGCCGGGGCATCAACCCGGTGGGCCAGAGCGGCGTGCTGGGCGACCGCCACTACAGCGACCAGGCCCGTGATTACCTGGCCGGTCGCTCCCGCGCCCAGTGGCTGGACGCCGCCGACGTGCAGGCCCAGGCGCGCAGCAGCCTCACCTTCAGGCCCTGAACGGGCGTTTCGCATGCTTTCCCCCAACGTCCCCCCGGCCGCCGACCCCATGCGCACACCGCTTCCCCCCTTCGCCCACCGGATCTTCGCCACGCTGCTGGGCGCCGTGCTGGCCTCCGCGGCCTCGGCTGCGGTCCCGGCGGCAAACCTGCCCGCGAACCCGCCCGCAATTTCGCCCGCCACCATGGCCGGCGCCATTGCGCCCTTGCGCCTGCCAGACCCGGCCGTGGCCGCCAAGGCGGGGCCGGCCCAGCGCCAGGTGACGGTCGCTGAGCCCCATCTCTCGCGCCCCGGGCAGCCACCCGTGCAGGTGCGCTACCGCGGCTGGCCGGCCCGGGTCTTCCTGGATCGCTGGCTGGGCAAGGGCTGGGACCTGCCGGACGGCGAGCTCGAGTTCCGCGCCCAGGACGGTTTCGTGTCCCGCGTCCCGGTGGAGCGCTTCGGCCGTCACCAGGCCTGGATCGTCACCGCCCGCGCCGACGGCCGGCCCTTCCAGGTCGACAACCACGCCCAGGGCGAGAAGCAGGTGCCCCTGGGGCCGTACTACCTCATCTGGGACAACCTGGCCGAACCCGCCCTGCAGGCAGAAGGCGGTGCCGTCTGGCCCTACCAGGTGGTCACTGTGCGCCGCACGCCCTCCAGCCGGGCGGCCCTGCTGCCGGGCGACATGGCGCCGCGCTTCGCCGCCACGGCCCAGGCCCTGCAGACCCACTGTCTCAGCTGCCACCAGGTGAACGGCTACGGGGGTGACAAGATGCCTCTCAACCTCGCCCTGCGCGCCCGCGAGATCGACCCTGCGCGCTGGCGCCAGTGGCTGCTGCAGCCGGCCCAGCTCAAACCGGGCACCACCATGCCCCCGCTGAGTGAGGGTTTGCCCGAGGCCGAACGCGAAGCGCTGGCGCAGCAACTGCACGACTACCTGAAGGCCCTGCCTGTCCAACCCTGAACAATTTCGCGCTTCTCCCTGCTGAGGAGCAAGCAGTTGTTACATCTGGCGGAGAAGCGACGCCGGCGGCGCATCTGATCCGCTACGCTTCGGCCCTCGCACGCCGCATCCTGCCCGTCCCTGCCTGAACTACGCCTTCGCGCTAACCGCCCGGTCATGATGTCCGACGCCAGCCCTGATCGCCGCGCCGCCGCTTCGTCGGCCGCGCCCAATGCCCTGCCGGCAGGCACGCGCTTTGGCGAGCTCGAAATCCTCAGCACCCTGGCCGTGGGCGGCTTCGGCATCATCTACGTCGCCCAGGACCACGCCCTGCAGCGCCAGGTGGCCATCAAGGAGTACATGCCCTCCATGCTGGCCCAGCGCAACGCCAAGTCCAAGGTGTCGGTGCGCTCAGGGTCCCAGCAGGAGACCTTCGACGCCGGCCTGCGCTCCTTCGTCAATGAATCCCGGCTGCTGGCGCGCTTCGACCATCCCTCGCTGCTGAAGGTCTACCGCTTCTGGGAGGCCAATGGCACGGCCTACATGGCCATGCCCTATCTGCAGGGCCAGACCCTGCGCCAGGCCCGCCGCGCCATGAGCCAGCAGCCCGACGAGCCCTGGCTGCGCCGCCTGCTGACCGCCCTGCTGGAGGCCCTGGAGCTGCTGCACACGGAGTCCATCTGGCACCGTGACATCGCCCCCGACAACGTCTTCCTGCCCTATGGCGGGGCGGCCCCCGTGCTGCTGGACTTCGGCGCCGCGCGCCAGGTCATCAGCGACCGGGCCGAGGGCCTGACGGCCATCCTCAAGCCCAGCTACGCCCCCATCGAGCAATACGCCGAGTCCCGCCAGCTGCGCCAGGGCCCCTGGACGGACCTCTACGCCCTGGGCGCCATGGTCCATGAGCTGATCCTGGGCCGCACGCCGCCTGCCGCCACCGCCCGCAGCCTGGGCGACGAGTACCAGAGCCTGGTCACCCTCGCGCCGCCGGGCTACAGCCCCGAGCTGCTGGCCTGCGTGGACTGGATGCTGCGGGTGCATCCGCAGGACCGCCCGCAGTCCGTGGCTCATCTGCGCGCGGCGCTGGAGGGCCGCATGGCGCCGCCCGAACCCCGCATGACCGAGACCCTGGCCGTGCCGCCGCCGGTGGGTTTCGAGGAAACGCGCCTGGCCAACGATTCCGAGTTCGCCGAGACCCGCCAGCTGGGTGACAGCGACTTCCTCCCCACCCGCGCCATGGATGCGCCGGACCTCCTGCTTGAGGACGCCCGCGCCGCTTCTGCCCCGGTGCCCCTGCCGGTGCCCGAGCCCACCCCGGCGCCACCGCCTTCGCGGCGCGTCTCGTCCAGGCGCGGCCCACCCGTCGGCGGCCGCCGCTGGCCCTGGGCCCTGGGCCTGCTGGCCGCCGGAGCCGGCACCGCCTTGTTGGTGTCCATGGTGCAACTGCTGCTGCACCGCCAGCCGGCGGCCCCGTCGGAGCTGGCCCTTGCCGCCTCCGAGCCCGCCTCGGCGGCCAGCGCCGACGCCGCGCCCGCTGCCGATCCCGTGCTGGCCCTGGTGCAGTCGCAGCAGGAGACCGCAAGGCCTGCCCCGCCCGCCGCGCCCAGCGCCAACGGCCCCGCGGCGCCCGCCGACAAGATCAGCGACAAGCCCGTCGACAAGCGCGCCACCGACACCCCCGCCCGCAAGCGCAAGGATCCCGCCCCCGCCGCCGGCGCCGCCTCCAGCCCGACCGCCCCGGCGCCAGCGCCCGTTGAACGCACCCCGCCCGTGGCCGCCTACACCCCGGGCCCCGCCAGCGCTCCTGCGCCCGCGGACACCCATCTCCCTGTCAGCCCCTCCGAAGCCTGCGGCAAGCGCGTCTTCCTCGCCCGCGCCCTGTGCCTGGACGAGCAATGTGCCACCCCGCGCTTCCACGGCCATGCGGAATGCGTGGCCTTGCGGGAGGCGCGGGAGCAGCGCCAGAGGAACAGGAACTAGGCCGGTGCCCCGGATGGCGCGGGGCACGCGCAGCTGACGGGTTCTGGGTGGCGATGCCCGTCCGGCCCGTCGCCGCGGCGAAGCACCGCAATGGCGCTTACCAGCGTTCCAGCATCTGCTGAGACGCCCCCTGCCTGGCCAGCACGACCAGCTCGCGGGTCACCATGAGCATCCATGGGTACAGAAAGGCATCGGGGTCGGTGAAGTTCTTCTCGGTCAGCTGGGCTGAAGGAGCCGGACACACCTTGTGCACTCGAGACAGGATCTGCGCGGCCAGCCGGAGCGACTCGTCGTGGCCCGGTGTCTCACCTTGGGGGACGGAGGCGTTGACGTAGCCCGAGAGGCAAGAGACAAACAGCTCTTGCCGGGTGTAGACCCGCTCCGCGGCTGCACCTTGTGCGAATGAGGATGCTGCTGACAGGAACAGCAGCACACCGATGAGGACTGAACGCATCTGAAATACCCCTGGGTGTCGTCTCCACGTCTGCGACGTGAGCCCTGCATTGGAACATCCCACGCAGCCACGGCACGCCAGGCCATGCCCGCCCCGAGGGGCCCGGACATCGCCAGGCCGACGGAGGGGCGCCTTGCTCCTGAGGCCCGCCTCAGTAGTAGTTGATCACGCCCCCATCCTGCGCCCTCACACTCGCGATCCGCGCCGCCATCCGCGCCTGCACGGCCACGGGTAGGGGGGCGAAGCCGGTGTCGGCCAGCAGGCGGTCGCCGGACTGGAGGGTCCAGTTGAGGAAGTGCAGGGCCTCGCTGGCCGCGGCGGCGGACTTGGGCCGCGCGTCGACCAGGATGTAGGAGGTGACGGTGATGGGCCAGGTGCCCTTGCCGGGGCGCTGCAGCAGGCTGGCGGATTCGTCGCCGGTGCGGCCCATGGAGGAGTTGCGCACGGCCTCGCGGAAGCCGGCCTCGCTGGCGGCGACGAAGTCGCTGTCCTCGGCATTGCGCAGCTGCACGCCGCTCAGCTGCGCCTTCTGCAGGCGGTCGAAGGAGACGTAGCTGATGGCGCCGGGCGTGGTCTTGAGGGCCTGGGCGATGCCGTCGTTGCCCTCGGCGGCCACCGGAGCCTGGGTGCCCTCGGGCCACTTGGGCAGCATGCCGGCGCCGACCTGCTCGCGGAAGGCGGGCGAGACGAGGCTCAGGTAGCGGCTGAAGGCGTCGGTGCTGCCCGACTTGTCCTTGCGCACCACCCGGGTGATGGGCAGGGCCGGCAGGGTGACGCCGGGGTTCAGCGCGGCGATGCGCGCATGGTTCCAGTGCCGGATCTCGCCGCGGAAGATGTCGGCCAGGGTGGGGCCGTCCAGGCGCAGCTGGGACACGCCCTTGAGGTTCACGGCCGGCACGATGCCGCCCACCAGCATGGGCAGCTGCACCAGGTGCTTGCTGGCCAGCTCGGCCTCGCTGAAGGGCACGTCGCTGCCGGCGAAATCCACCGAGCGGGCCTGGATCTGCTTCTGGCCGTCGCCCGAACCGGTGGGCTTGTAGCGGACCTTGCGGCCATGGGCACGGGCGTACTGCTCGGTCCAGGCCTGGTAGACCACGGAGGGGAAGCTGGCGCCCACGCCCTGCACATCGGCCAGGGCATGGCTGGGGCTCAGGGCGGGCAGCAGGATGCTCAGGGCCACCGCACGCAGGGCATGGCGGCGCAGAAATCGGGAGGCAAAGAGGAGGGGCAGGGCATGTGACATGCCCCGGCATTCTGGAGACGATTTATGACAGTTCTGTTCCAGCCTGATCCAAGGGGTCAGGTCTTGCCAGGGGGGCAGGTCCTGCGCCGCCGCGCCCCCGCCTTCAGCGCACGGCCGTCACCTCGATCTCCACCAGCCAGCCCGGCACCACCAGGCCGGCCACCTGCATCACCGAGCGGGCGGGCAGGTTGGGCTGGGCGGCCGTGCCGAAATGCTCGCTGTAGGCGGACATGAATCCGTCAAAGTCCATTCGGCCGCCCTTGGACGGGTCGCCCACCAGGAAGACCTGCATCTTCACGACCTGGCCCATGGACAGGCCCAGACCCTTGAGCTGACGGTCGATGTTGGCCAGCACGCTGAGCGTCTGGGTGCGGGTGTCGCCATAGGCGGCCAGGCTGCCGCGCTCGGCCTTGGGGTCGGCCACGGCCGGCACGGCGCCGCTGACGAAGACCAGGGTCCGGCCTGCCGGCACCTCCACCGCACTGGCGATGGGGAAGCTGGAGTTGGGGATCCGGTGGCGGATGACCTCCGGCGCAGCGGCCGCAGCGGGCGCGGGCGGTGGGGTCTGGGCCTGGGCGGCCAGCGCGAGAGGCAGCAGGCAGGCGAGCGCGATTCGTTTCATGCGGGCTCCGGATAACGTTGGAAGTCAGTGCGCCACGGCCGGGCTGGCCTGCTGGCCCTTGCGAACCTCGGCCGATTCTGCCGGCGTGACGCGCGCGGCCTCGGGGGGCATGCCGCCGAAGCGCTCGCGCACGTGGCTCAGCACGGCGGCAACCTGATCGTCGCTCAGCTGGCGGCCGAAGCCGGGCATGGCACGGTGGCCATTGAGCACCATGTGCAGGGCGTAGGGTGTGGCCGCCAGGCGGGGATTGCCCTGCAGCGCGGGATAGGCTCCGGCCCCGCGGGCCCCGCGGCCGTCTGGCATGTGGCAGGCCGCGCACAGGGCGCCGTAGAGGGCGGGACCGCTGCGCTGCTCGAAGCGCCAGCCGCTGGAGAAGCGGGGCTCCGGTGCGGGCGCCGCTTCATCGGCCAGGACCAGCGCGGGGCATGCGGCCCACGCGGCCAGCAGGAGTGTCAGGGCGGCTTTCATGCGGCGCGGGCCTTCTCGTGCAGCTGGGTGATGGCGTGGCGGGCCGAGAGCACGGCGCCCTCCTGCCAGGCGGGCAGCAGCGAGGCGTGCTCGCCGGCCAGGATCAGGCGGCCGTCCATCTTCAGCAGCGTGGGGTAATGGCGCTCGCGGGCCACGCGGCTCCAGTCGCCGAAGCAGCCCAGGGTGGCGGGATGGCGGTGCCAGCCCACGGTCATGCCGCTTTCGTACTCGGTCGCAGCCTGGGGATGGATCTGGCTGTCCATGCGCAGCACCTCGCGCAGGCGCTCGGCCGGCGGCAGCGAGGTGAACTCCAGGGCCTGCGTGCCGAAGGCATAGGCGCCCAGCAGCACGCCCTTGCGGCCCTGCAGCTCGTGGTTGGGATAGGCGATCAGGCGGATGGGCAGCTCGGTGCTGCTCATGCCACCGAAGATGGCCTCGTCCTCCTCCCAGAAGCGACGCCTGAACTGCAGGCCGGCCTTGAAGGCGGAGAAATAGGGCACGGCCTCGATGGCCTCGTGCAGGGCCGCGCTGCACTGCACGTCCAGCTGCGAGAGCACCGAGAGGGGCAGGGTGCAGATGCACCAATCGGCCTGCACGGTCTGCTCGGGCTGGCCGGGGCGGCTGAGGTCCTGCACCTGCACGCGCACGCCCCGGGCGTCCTGCTGGATGGCGCTGACGCGGCGGCGCAGCCGGATGCGCTGCAGCCCCACGGCCTGGGCCAGGGCGTGTGCGATGCGGTCCATGCCGCCCACGGGCTGGAACAGCGGGGTCTGGTACTCGAAGCCCGCGCCCTGATCCAGCTGGCCCCAGAGACCCGAACGCAGCAGGGCCTGCAGCCCTTGCGGCTGGGCCTCGGGCGGATGGGCGGAGACGCCCATGCCGGGGAAGGGCTCGAAGCCGCGGCGGTCGGCGGCGATCTCGCCGGCGCGGTAGCGGCCCTCGCGGTCCAGCCCGCCGAACTGCTGCAGGGCCTGGACCAGGCGCTCGCGGTCCTCGGTGCTCAGTGTTTCATCCAGGGGCTGCTGGCGCACCAGCTTGGCCAGGAGCTCGGCGACGTCGCCCCGGAAATCGGCCTGCACCTCGCGCAGGCGCTGCGGCCGCCCGCCCGCCACGCGCGGGCTGTGCACATAGGCGTTGTGGTTGAGCTGGACGAAGGGCTCCAGCCTCACGCCCAGCTGGCGGCAGTAGTCCAGCACGCCATGGTGATGGAAGGGGATGCGCCAGGGGCCGGGGTTGAAGTACTGGCCGCGGTCGAACTGGCAGTGCTGCGGGGCGCCGCCCAGCTCGGTGTAGTGGTCGCCGCCGCGCAGGGTCCAGCAGCGGCCGCCGATGCGGTCCTGGTACTCGAGGATCTCGACCTCATAGCCCGCACGCAGCAGCTCCAGCGCCGACACCAGGCCAGCCACGCCCGCGCCCAGGATCAGCACCCGCCGGCCGCGCGCCGGAGCGGGGCCCAGCCTGAAGCCGGCCTCGGCCGGCGATGCCTGGGCCAGGCCCAGGGCGCTCATCGCGGCATAGACCGCGCCGCTGCCCGCCACGGCGCCCAGGCGCTGCAGCCAGGCGCGACGGCTCGGGCCGCGGGCAGGGGAGGTGTGGGTAGGCATGGGCGCACCATAGCAAGCCCCCGCACGGGCTCAAAGAGGGTCTATGCCGGGTGACTTTGGTGATGGGGCCCGGCGTGCGGGTGCGGGGCGTGCCGCGGGCTTCAGTCCAGGGTCCGCAGGTGCTGGTCCTCGGCCCAGGACAGCAGGCTGGGCCCGTCCGGCCCCCAGCTCAGGCGGTTGATGCCGGCATTGGGGATGTCGCAGGCCCGCGGGCCGTGCAGGGGCAGGCCCCGGGCCGCGCGCCAGACCATGTCCAGCGCGCCGCCATGGGTCAGCACCAGGACGCGGCCGCCGCCATGCTGCCGGGCCAGGCGTGCTGCGGCGGCCAGGATGCGCTCGGAGAACTGCCGCCGGCTCTCGGCGCCGCCGGGCAGGGCGTAGTCCGGATCATGGCGCTGCCATTGCGCATGCAGCTCGGGGTGGGTGCTGCGCAGGGTGTCCACGCTCTGGCCCTCCAGCACGCCGAAGGCCTGCTCGCGCCAGGCAGGGTCGTGCTGCAGGGGCAGGCCCAGGGCCTGGCAGACGGGCTCGGCGGTCTGGCGTGCGCGGCCCAGGTCGCTGCTGACAATGGCGTCGAAGCGCAGGCCTTCGGAGTGCAGCTGCCGTGCCAGGCGCCTGGCCTGGGCCAGGCCCCGCTCGTTCAGCGGGACATCGATCTGGCCCTGGAAGCACTTGCGCAGGTTCCAGTCGGTCTCGCCATGGCGGACCAGGACCAGCTCGGTGAGCGCGTGCGGCTCAGACATACGGCGCCTGCAGCCCTTCCGCCGCCCACAGGCCCTGCACGGCGGGCCGGGCCAGCATGCGCTGCACATAGGGCCCCAGATGCGGCAGCGAACGCGCCGGGCGCTGCAGGCCGCGGGTCCAGCGGCACATCATGAAGGCCAGCGGGTCGACGGCACTGAACTGCTCGCCCAGCAGCCAGGGGCCGCCGTGGCGGGCGAACTCGGCGTCCAGGATGTCCAGCAGCTCACCGGCGCGCGCTTCCGCCAGCGTCTTGATCTCGGCGATGGCCTCGGGAAACTGCGCCGGCAGATGGCGCTCCGGATAGAACCAGCGGCCCATGGTGGGCTGGAGGCCGGTGCTGAGCCAGCAGAGCCACTTGTAGGCCTGGGCCCGTGCGGCGCTGCCCAGGGGCGGCAGCAGGCCGGAGGCCGGGTGGCGGTCGGCCAGGTGCAGCAGGATGGCGCCGGTCTCGTAGAGCACCAGGTCGCCGTCCTCCAGCACGGGGATCAGGCCGTTGGGGTTGAGGCGGAGGTAGTCGGGGCTGCGGTGCGCGCCCCGGTCGCGGTCCACGGGGACCAGCTCGAAGGGCTGCCCCAGCTCGCGCAGCAGCAGGTGAGGGGCGAGGCTGGCATTGCCGGGGGCGAAGTACAGGCGAAGCATGGGAGGCATCCTTGCACGATCCAGGGTGAGGCGCTGTGGCACGGTCGGGCGGCCATGCTCCGACTGTAGCGGGCGCCCGGCCTCCCTTGCCTCGGGATGGCGACCCTCGGGCGAGCCGCGGGCCGCAATGCAGCTTTACCTGGGCGCAACAAGCACCTAAGCCGCGCGCGGCAGCATGGATCCATCCCAAGATTCCTCCGGCGAGCCGCCCATGCGATCCCTCCTGCGCCCCCTGGCCCTTGCGCTGCCCCTGTGCTGTCTCTTCGCCCCGCCGGTGCAGGCCGGCACCCATGTCGACGTGGGCATCGGCCTGCGCTTCGACAACCGCTACCACCATGACCACTACTACCCCGCGCCGGGCTATGTGGTGGCGCATGCGCCGCCGGGCGCGGTGGTCGTGCATCACCATGCCGACCCCTACTACTTCCACGGCGGCGTCTGGTACCGCCCCTATGGTCCGCGCCTGCGGGTGGTGCTGCCGCCGGTGGGCATCGTCGTGCCACTGCTGCCCGCGGCCTATGTGAGCCTGCGCATCGGCGGCTTCCCCTACTTCTATGCCAATGGCGTCTACTACCAGAGCGCCCCGGGCGGCTACGTGGTGGTGAATCCGCCGCCCGAGGCCGCGCAGGCCGTCCCGGCCCCTGCGCCCGTGCCGCTGAAGCCTGACCCCATCCTCTATCCGCGCAATGGCCAGAGCGCCCAGCAGACCGAGGCCGATCGCCAGGAATGCAACCGCTGGGCCACCAGCCAGCCCTCGGCGCTCAACGATGCGGGCGTCTTCAACCGGGCCGTGGAGGCCTGCATGGACGGCCGCGGCTACAGCATGCGCTGACAGGCGCTGCGCCGCTCAGGCGTGGCAGACGCGGTTGCGGCCGGCGTCCTTGGCGCGGTAGAGCTGGGCGTCGGCCTGCTCCAGCAGCGCAGCGGCGCTGGCGGCGGCCGGGTCGGCGGCCAGCCCCATGCTGAGGCTCACCTGCAGACGCGGCGCCAGCTGGCCCCAGTCCTCGGCGGCGACGCTCGCTCGCAGCCGCTCGCAGACGTCCGCCGCCTCGTGCAGGGGCGTCTGCGGCAGGGCCATCACGAATTCCTCGCCGCCATACCGGGCCAGGAGGCGGGCGCCGCCGAGCTGCCGCTCCAGCAGCGCGGCCACGCGGCGCAGCACCTCGTCACCGACCGCGTGCGAGTACTGGTCGTTGATGCGCTTGAACCAGTCGATGTCGGCCAGCACGAGGGTCAGGTCTTGCCCATGACGGCGACTGTCCTCGAACAACTGCCGGACGGACTCGTCGAAATGCCGCCGGTTGTAGAGCCCGGTGAGGGCGTCGCGGATGCTCAGCTCCTTCAGCTGCAGAGCCTGTGAGCTGATCGTGGCGTGCGAGGCGCGCAGCTCCGCGTCGCTGCGCGCCAGCGCCTCGCTCATGTGGTTGAAGGCCAGGGCCAGGGCCTCGATCTCCGCGCTGCCCCGGGCGTCCACCCGCTGCAGCAGTTCGCCGGCATGCATGCGCCGCACGGCCTGGGTCAGCCGGCGCAGGCGGGCGCTGAGGCCGGTGCCCAGCAGCAGGCCCAGCAAGGCGGCCAGCACGGTGGCGGCAATGGCGCCCACCAGCAGGGCCTGGCGCATGGCGGCCAGATAGGCCAGGTCGTCCTGGCCGGGGCTCAGCACCCCCTCGGTCGACACATAGGCGCGGATCTCGCCGTCCACCCGCACCGCTTCGGCCAGGGCGCGCTGCGCTTCGGGCAGGGCCTCGCCCTGTGGATAGCTGCCAGCGCCCAGCAGCACCCGGTAGTTCGCATCGGTGAGGATGAAGCGGAAGGGCGGACGGGCGCCGGGACCCCCGGGAGGCGGGCCGTCAGGGGGTGGGCCGGGGCGGCGGCCGGGGTCGCCCCTGCCATCGGGCGCAGGCCAGGGCTGCGGTCCCGGGCCGGGGCGCGGCTCCCCCGAGTGGCCGGGCGGCGGCCCGCGTCGCGCATCCCAGGGGCGCGGGGGGCCGTCAGCGGCGGCGGGCCCGGCGCCTTTCGCATCGGGGCCGCGCAGGCGGGCGAGGTAGTCCCCCAGACCCACGCCCCGCGCCTCGCCGGACTCGAAGCTGCCGAACTCCTGCAGATAGGACGCAACGCCTGCCCGGAAGTGCGCGGAGGCCTGCTGCGCGGCCCGCGAGCTGAACTTGCGCTGCAGCTCCAGGTAGGCCACGCCGCCCACCGTCACCACCACGGCCAGGCCGGTCAGCATCAGGGCCAGGGTGAGTTGGAGGCGCAGGGACAGCGGGCGCAGCATGGCTTGGCAGATCTCGAAGGTGGCGGGCGCGGCGACTTGACGGGATGGGCAGGAGGATCCGGCCGCAGGTCGGACATTGTCACCGCCTCGGCGTGCGAATGGCAGGGCGCCCGGGCCGGCGCGGAGGCGGCCGGCTGATAGGCTTGCACGCCATGAGCATCTTGAGCCTGCACCGACCCCAGCCCTCGGACCTCGAGGAACTGCTGGACTTCGAGCGCCGCGAGCGCGCCCATTTCGAGACCTGGGTCCATGGCCGTCCGGACGCGTTCTACAGCCCCGATGGCGTCGCGGCCCACCTCGAAGAGATCGAGGCCGCGGCGGCCGCGGACCGGGCCCATGCCTTCCTGATCCGTCACCAGGGCCGGCTGGTGGGGCGCATCAACCTGCATCGCGTGCAGCGCGAGCATCACGGCCGCGCCGAACTCGGCTATCGCCTGGGGGCGGATGCCCAGGGGCGGGGCTGGGCCAGCGAGGCCGTGAGGCTGCTGCTGCCCATCGCCTTCGACTCGCTGGGCCTGTGGCGCCTGGAGGCCGTGGTGCGACCGGGCAATCCGGCCTCGGCCCGGGTCCTGGAGAAGAACGGCTTCCAGTGCTGGGGGCGCAGCCGGCTCAGCGTGAGCCTGCACGGCCAGTGGCAGGACCTGCTGCACTTCGAACGCCTGAGCCCGGCGGCCGAGGCCCTGGCCCGGGCCGACTGAGCCCCGGGGCGCGGCAGCCTCAGGCCTGCACCTGCAGCGACTGTCCCGTCGAGGGCAGCTGTGGCAGGACGTCCGGGCCCAGGTTCTGCTGCAACGTCTGCAGAAAGGATTGCAGGGTGGCGGTGCTGCCGCCGCTGCCCTCGCTGCCGCCTTGCAGATCCTGGACCAGCTTCTGGAAGGCCTCCTGCAGTTCGCTCGGTGCCTGGCCCTTGGCGGCCTGGGTGGCCAGGCTGCCCAGGGCGCTGGCGAGGTCGGGCGGCGGGCCGGCGGGAGGGCCGGCCTGCGGGCTGGTGCCGCGCTCGGCCGTCGCGCCGTCGGTGCTGCTGGCGCGGATGGCATGGAAGAGGGCATGCATCAGGGCGTGCATGTCCTCGCGCAGCGCGCTGCTGTCCAGGCGGTCGGTGCCGCTGCCCGTGGCGGTGCTGGTATCGGAGGCTTCGCTGCTGCCGGTGGGCGTCAGACCCATCTGGCCAAGGGTCTGCTTCATCGCCTGGACCATGAGGCCGCCGCCGCGGGGGCCGGGGCGATGGGCGGGCCCGCTGCTGTCGGTCCCGCCCTCCGGCCGGTGCGGCGGACCGCCTGCCGCAGGGGCGCCGCCCGAGACCTGGGTGGCACCGTGGTCCTTCCAAGCGTTGATCTGCATGACGGGCTCCTTGCCGAGCGAGCGTGAAGGGATGGGCCGGTCTCAGGCGCTCGCATTGCCCAGCCGGTGCATGCACATCTTGGCTATCGGCAGGTCGGGGCCAGCGCTCAATGAAGGAGGTCCTGACCCGGCTTCTCTTTTGCGATCTTTACCTTGTGAAACAAGCCCGTCGCGGCGCTGCGCAGGGAGGCCCGCGAGCGGGCCGCAGCGCGGGACCCCGAGCGCGAATCAGGGGCCCCGGGACGGTGGCCACACGCAGTGCCTGTCACGAGTGTTCACCTCTGCTCACCAGCTGAGGGGGGCCCGGGGGCTGCAATCCGGGCGCTGGCCGACTAAAATCGCGCACTTTGCAGCCTTTGCTGCAGGCAGGGCTTCCTGCGCGTCCTGCAGTTTCTGGACGGTTTTTCGGGTGGTCTGTGGCGTGGCCTGTGAGGGACATGGCGGCGGGCACTGCGGATTTCCGCCCCGGACGGCAGGGTCAAGCAGGTCGATCAGGACCGCAAAGACGGATCTCCAGCGATGGAATCCGCCTGTCCCGGGCTGCTCCCGGGTGGGCCACGCCCTCCGGACGCGCGCTGCGCCTGTCGCTTGCGCCATTTTTCAACGACAAACCCCATGCCAGCGCCCCCGGGCTGCCGGCTCGCCGTACCCATGTCCGCTGCCAAGACCCGACTGCTGCACATCGATGCGCTGAAAGCCCTCGCGGCCCAGTTCATCGTCCTGCATCACCTCTCGGTCTACGGCCCGCTGGCCGAGGCCCTGCACAAGGCCTGGCCGGTGCTGGGCGGCTGGCTGTTCCACTACGGCCGCATGGCGGTGCAGGTCTTTCTGGTGGTGGGCGGCTATCTCAGCGCCCGGGCGCTGTCTCCCCAGGGCGGGCTGCTGAAGGCGGCGCCGCTGGAGTCCCTGTGGCGGCGCTACCTGCGCCTGGCCCTGCCCTTCATGGCGGCGGTGGGCCTGACCCTGTCCTGCGCCTGGCTGGTCCAGCCCTGGCTGCCGGAGTTCCTGCCGCAGCAGCTGACCCTGGCCACGCTGCTGAGCCACGCCACCCTGACCCACGGCCTGCTGGGGCACGAGTCCATCACGGTGGGCGCCTGGTATGTGGCCATCGACCTGCAGCTCTACGCCCTCATGCTGGGCCTGCTGTGGCTGGCCCGCCGCAGCCGCCTGCTGCCGCACGCCTGGCGCATGGTGCTGGGGCCGGTCCTTGTGCTGATCCTGTGCAGCCTGTCGCTGCTGGTCCTCAACCGCGACGCGGACCTCGACAACTGGGGCTTCTACTTCTTCGGCGCCTACGGCCTGGGCGCCCTGGTGCACTGGTTCTCGCTGAGCCGCTGGCCCCGCCTGGGCCTGCTGCTGCTGCTGTGGCTGACGGGCCTGGCCCTGTGGCTGGACTTCCGCGAGCGCCTGGTCCTGGCGCTGTTCACCGCCCTGCTGCTGGGCCTGTGGCAATGGCGCGTGGGGCCGCTGGCCGGCCGGCTGTGGCAGCGCGTGGCGGACGTGGTGGCTCATCTGGGCACCCATTCCTACTCGCTGTTCCTGGTGCACTTCCCCGTGCTGGTGCTGCTCAACGCCTGGTACGACCAGCAGAGCGAGCAGCCCCTGCTGCTGACCTTCGCCCTGGTCCTGTCGGCCTGGGGCTTTGCCAACCTGGCCGCGCTGCCCTTCCACCGCTGGGTGGAGGCCCCCAGCAGCCGCCTGCGCTTCAACCCGCTGCGCTGGCTGGTGCCGCAGCGCAGCTTCGGCCGCTGATCAGGGCCAGCCCTCGGCCCGCTGCATGTCAGCCAGGGTCTTGCCGGCCTCGTCCCTGAAGCGCTCGTCCAGCACCTCCAGCTGCTGGATGCGGTCGACCCGGAAATTGCGGAAGCCTTCGCGCAGCTCGCACCAGGCTGCGAAGGTCCAGACCGGGCCCCAGAAGAAGCAGCCCAGCGGGCGCAGCACGCGTTCGCTGGCGGTGTTGCTGAGGTCCAGGTAGACCACGCGCAGCTTCTGGCGCTGCTCGGTGGCCAGGCGCAGCTGCTGAAGGCGCTCGCGCGTGGCCTCGTCCAGCCCGCCCAGCGGGGCCCACAGCGCCAGGCTTTCCGCGGCGGCGCGCGCCGTGCCGGGCAGCACGGCCAGGATCTTGTAGATGGCCTCCTCGCCGTGGCGGGCCAGGGCGCTGTCCATCTGGGGCTGCGCCATGCGCAGCGCTGCAACAAGGGCCTGGGCCTCTTCCTTGCTGAACATCAGCGGCGGCAGGTCAAAGCCCGCCCTCATGCGATAGCCCACGCCGGCCTCGCCGTCGATGGGCACGCCCTGCTGCTGCAGCGCGGCCACATCGCGGTAGATGGTGCGCGGCGAGACCTCCAGGCGCTGGGCCAGGTAGTCGGCGGTGGAGAGTCGTCGTCCGCGAATCAGCTGGACGATCTGGAACAGGCGGTCGGCTCGGCGCATCCGGGCATTGTCGGCGATAGGCCAGAATGCAGCCGCACGAGACAGCGAGGAGACGTCCATGAGCCTGGAGCAGCTGAGTCCCGAATGGCGGCAATGGGTGGCGGAGAACGTGGCGCGCGGCTGCACGGCCGAGTCCATGCTGCCGATGATGGTGCAGGGCGGCTTGCCGCGCGCCCTGTCGGAACGCGTGCTGAAGGCGGTCCACGGCGCGGCGCAGCCCTTGCCGGCCACCCAGGCGCTGAGCCCGCAGGCCTCGCTGCTGGCCGAGCACGCCGAGGCTGCCCAGGCCGCGGCGGCCGGGGGTCAGGTCTTGCGCGCCCGCCCGCGCCCGCGCCTGGGCGGCAACCGTCTGCGCCTCAGCGACGGCTGCGAGCTGCGCATCGCAGCCCAGCTGGACCATCCCCAGGTGCTGCTGTACGAGGGCCTGCTGAGCGCGTCCGAGTGCGAGGCCATGATCGCCCTGGCCGAGACGCGCCTGACCCGCTCCACCGTGGTGGACGAGCAGCTGGGCGAAGCCCGGCCGCACGAGCACCGCACCAGCGCCGGCGGCTTCTTCCAGCGCGGCGAGCATGCGCTGGTGGCGCGCATCGAGGCCCGCCTGGCCGAGCTGCTGGACTGGCCGGTGGAGAACGGCGAGGGCCTGCAGGTGCTGCGCTACGGCGTGGGCGGCGAGTACCGCGCGCATTTCGACTGGTTCAACCCGAATCATGCCGGCAGCGAACGCCACCTGCGCACCGGCGGCCAGCGCGTAGGCACCTGCATCCTGTACCTCTCGGAGGTGGAGGACGGCGGCGGCACGCGCTTCCCCAGCCTGGGCCTGGAGATCCGCCCCCGGCCGGGCGCGGTGCTCTATTTCGCCGATGTCGATGCCCGCGGCGTCGAGGACCCGAGCACCCTGCATGCCGGCGTGCCCGTGCTGGCGGGCGTCAAGTACATCGCCACCAAGTGGCTGCGTGAGCGGCGCTACGGCTGACATCGCGCCGGCCCTGTTCAGCGCGGGGCCAGGCCGAGGTCGTCCAGGCGCAGCAGGATGTCTGTGCGGCGCTCCCGTGCCACCTCGCGCCAGTCCAGATCTTCCTGGGCGCCGATCAGCGCGTAGAGCAGGTTGAGGCTGGCGCCGGGCCAGCGTGCCTTGATGCTGGCATACAGGGCCATGGCGTCCTTGGACCGGAGCTCCTCGGCGCTGTTGATGCCCAGCGCGGCGAGCTGCTCAAGGCTGCGCGGGCCGAGCCCCCGCATCCGTGAGGTCGTGGCCATGCCCATGCGGTGGCTCCCGCTCAGCCGCCCATGGGCGTGCACAGCTCGACCAGGCAGCCGTCCGGGCAGCGCACATAGGCCACCACCTGGCCCCAGGGCTTGGTGGTGGGCGGCTTGAGGCCGGTGGCGCCGGCGGCCAGGGCGCGGGCGTAGGCAGCGCCGACATCTGCGCAGGCCAGGCCCACCTCCATGCCCAGCGGGCGCTCACTGCGCGCGGCCTCGATGAAGTCTCCGCCCAGGCTGTCGCGGGCGACCTCCAGCTGGGCAAAGGCGAGCGCGGTGGCGCCGGTTTCGAGCTCGCCATAGGCGCCGGACTCGTGCAGGAAGCGCGTCTGCAGCCCGAAGGCGGCCTCGAAGAAGCGCAGGGAGGCCGGGACATCGGCGACGTAGAGGATGGTGTAGGCGTAGTTCATGGCGCCATCATGGGCGCGCGCTGCTGCCAGCGTCATGGCAGGAACCCGCGGGCGCCGACCCCTTACAATGCGCCTCGTCATTGGGGAGTAGCTGCCGCGACCGGGTCACCGGTGCCGCGGGCCTGCGTCAACACACTTGCCTGGGCCTGGCCCGGCATGGCGCTGGCAGTTCCCGCCCTGGCCGTCCTGGCCCGGGCCTGTACCTGGCAAGACCTTTGACCGCTCGTTCTCGGTATCCGGCCGGAGAGGGGCGGTCATGGGTGTCCGCACCGGCCGGGGAGTCTCACATGGAAGCTTTTCTCGTCTCCACCGGCCTGGTGGCCCTCGCCGAAATCGGCGACAAGACCCAGCTGCTGGCCTTTCTGCTGGCCGCGCGGTTCCGCAAGCCCCTGCCCATCATCGCGGGCATCCTGATCGCCACCCTGCTCAACCATGCCGGCGCCGGCGCGCTGGGCGCCTGGATCACCGCGCAGGTGCCCGCCGACATCATGCGCTGGGTGCTGGGCCTGGGCTTCGTGGCCATGGGCATCTGGACGCTGGTGCCGGACAAGATCGATGAGGAGGAGGAAGGCGGCAAGGGGCTGCGTCTGGGCGTGCTGGGCACCACCATCGTGGCCTTCTTCCTCGCCGAGATGGGCGACAAGACCCAGATCGCCACGGTCGCACTTGCGGCGCAGTTCCACAGCCTGCTGGCCGTGGTGGCGGGCACGACGCTGGGCATGATGATCGCCAATGTGCCCGCCGTGCTGCTGGGCGACCGCCTGGCGCACAAGATCCCGGTCCGTCTGGTCCATGGTCTGGCGGCCCTGATCTTCATCGTGCTGGGCGCCCTGGTGCTGGGCGGCTTCGCGCAGGCCTGGGGGCTGTGAGTTCCGTCACCACACAGGCGCGGGCCTGGTCTTGCCCTGCCCGGCGTGCTTGCCGTACCCTGGGGACCTGGGGCGGGCGCACCCGCTGTCATCGGGCCGCCCCTTGCCATCAGTGAAGTGAAGAGGCGCACCCGCTGGAGCGCCATCTTGACCGAGGGAACACATCGGGATCCGCCCAGCAAGGGAGTGACGAGATGGATGAACGGTCAACGCAGCGGTGGGTCCCCTCGCGGCCCCGCCGTCCCCGGGACGCCTGCCTGAGCCTGCGCGAGCGCGCTCGCGGCAGCGCCCCCGCCCGCTGAAGCGTCGCAAGGCCGGGCCGGGCGCCAGCCATGGACAAACCCCACGGGCCGGACATCCGGGCGGTCGAGGCCGCCCTGGAAGCGGCCGACCGCCAGCAGGGCATCGAGGCCTTCCATGCGGCGCTGGACCGCCGCGTCGTGCGCGGCGCCGCGGTGCTGTTGGCCCTGGTCATGCTGGCCGCCCTGTTCCAGCTGGCCGCCACCGCGCTGGAGCCGGGCTACAGCTGGCCCCAGCGCCTCTCCCGCATGGCCACCGGCGCGGGCGTGCTGGCGGTGGCCGCCACCGCGGCCGTGCTTGCACGGCGCGGCCATGTGCGACGGGCGGCGGGCTTCTTCGCCGTCACCACCCTGCTGATGCTGATGGGCATGGCGGCGCTGCATGGCAACGGCATCATGTCCTCGGGCCTGGGTTCGCTGACGGCCCTGGTCGTGGTGCTGGGCTTCATGGTGGGACCGCAGGCGGCCAAGTGGGGCGCCCTGGCGGGGCTCGCGGGTCTGCTCCTGCTCTTCGCGGCCGAGGCCCTGGGCTGGATTCCCGGCCTGCATCCCGGCAACACGCCGCCGCACGCCAGCTACCTGGTGGTGCAGCTCTTCAGCTGCGGCCTGGCCGGCTGGCTGATGCTGCGCTACGGCACGCTCTACTGGGACCTCACCCGCTCCCTGGACAGCTCGCGCCAGGTGCTGGCCAACACCCTGCGTGCCCAGCAGCAGGGCGCCCAGGACCTGCTGTCCAGCGAGCGCCGCCTGCGCCAGCTGCTGGAGGCCTCGCACATGTCGGTGCAGATCTTCGACGGCGAGAGCGGCGCCCTGCGCTATGCCAACACCCATTGCCTGCGCCGATTCGGCGTCAGGTCGCGCGAAGCGCTGACGCCCGAGCTGACCTTCCCCGGGGGCGACTACAGCCCGGCCCGCGCGCGGGCCCTGGTCCGCCGCACGCTCGTGGAGGGCAGCCAGACCCTGGAGTGGCAGTCCCGGCATGTCGATGGCAGCCCCATCTGGTGGGACGTCAAGCTGGACCGCTTCGAGCTCGACGGCGAGGCCTGCGTGGTGGCCTTCGCCCATGACATCACCGACCGCGTGCAGGCCGAGCAGTTGCTGGAGCAGCATCGCCAGCACCTGGAGGAGCTGGTCCGCCAGCGCACCTCCGAGCTGCACAAGCAGCAGCAGCAGGTGCAGGAGATCCTCGAGGCCCTGCCACTCCTGCTGAGCATCCGCGATGCCGAGGGGCGCTTCCTGCAGGTCAACCGAGGCTTCGAGCAGGCCAGCGGGCGGCCGCGTGACCAGGTCATCGGCCAGACCGTGCTGTCCCTGTTCGGACCCGAGCTGGCCGCCGACGCGCGCGAGAGCGACGCCCTGGTGCTGCAGCGCGGACTGCGCCTGGACCGCGAGCGGCAGACCCGGCTGGCCGACGGCCCGCATGACTTCCTCGTGACCACCGTGCCCCTGCGCGACGAGCACGGCCGGCCCTATGCCGTGCTCAACCTCAGCACCGACATCACCTCCCTCAAGCAGCTGCACCGCGAGCTGGCTGCCGCGCGCGACGAGGCCGAGCGCCTGGTGCATGCCAAGAGCCAGTTCCTCGCCAACATGAGCCACGAGATCCGCACGCCGCTCAATGCCGTGCTGGGCCTGGCCCAGCTGGGCGAGCAGCGGGCGGCGGACCCGCGGGCCGCCGCCGACAGCTTCCGGCGCATAGTGCGCGCCGGCCGCCACCTGCTGGGCGTGATCAACGACGTGCTGGACTTCGCCAAGCTCGACAGCGGCAAGCTGGAGCTGGAATCCAGGCCCTGCGAGCTGGCGCAGCTGGTCAACGATGCGCTGGAGATGGTGGGCGAGCGCGCACGCGCCAAGGGCCTGCGGCTGAGCTCCAGCATCGAGGGTCTGCCGGCCTGGGTGGAGATCGACGCGCTGCGCCTGACCCAGGTGCTGGTGAACCTGCTGGCCAATGCCGTCAAGTTCACCGAGCAGGGCGGCGTGAGCCTGAGCGTGCGCTCCGCGCAGCTCGGGCGCTGCCTGGTCTTCGAGGTGGAGGACAGCGGGATCGGCATTGCCGAAGACAAGCTGGACAGCATCTTCACGCCCTTCGAGCAGGCCGACAGCTCGGTGACGCGGCTCTACGGCGGCAGCGGCCTGGGGCTCAGCATCAGCCGGCGCCTGGCCCGGTTGATGGGCGGGGACATCCGGGTGCGCAGCACGCTGGGCCAGGGCTCCAGCTTCGTGGTCGAGCTGCCCCTGATGGAGGCGCGGCCGCCCCTGCAGGAGCCGGCCGCGGCAGGCGCGCATCCCGAGGCCCTGTCCGGCAGCCTGGCCGGCCTGCGCATCCTGATCACCGACGACGTCGACATCAACCGCGAGATCCTGCACGACATGCTCAGCGGTGCCGGCGCGGAGGTCATGTCCACCGACAGCGGCGAGCAGGCCGTCGCCCGCATGCAGGAGCAGGGCATGGGCGCCTACGACCTCGTGCTGATGGACGTGCAGATGCCCGGCATGGACGGCTACGAGGCCACGCGCCGCCTGCATGAGATCGATCCGGCCCTGCCCGTGCTGGCCCTGACGGCACATGCGCTCAGCGAGGAGCGCCAGCGCTGCCAGGATGCCGGCATGTGCGGCCATATCTGCAAGCCGATCGATCAGACCGAGCTGCTGAGGACGCTCGCGCCCTTCCCGCGGCGCCCGCGCAGCGAGGAACCCGCGCCGCTTCCGGTGCCGCCGCCCAAGGCGACCCTGCGCGGGCCTGCCGATGCCGCCTCGCCCTGGCCCCTGGTGCCCGAGGCGGATTTCGAGACCGCCGTGCTGCGCTGTGCCGGACGCACCGACCTGCTGGCCAAGCTGCTGAGCAGCTTCGCGCGGCAGTACGAGCAGCACCTCAGCGCCCTGGAAGAGGCGCGCATCGCCGGCCCCATGGCAGTGCGCAGCTATGCCCACCGTCTGCGCGGCGTGGCCGGCAACCTGGGCCTGGACGGCCTCGCTGCCACGGCGGGCGCCCTGGAGCACCAGGCGCCGCTGGCCGCGCCGGCCGAGCTGGCCATGCTGATCATGGCCACCAACCGCGCGCTGGCGGCGCATCTGCAGGCCATCAAGACCTGGGAAACCTCTCGCCTCAGCAGAGCGGCTTGAGGTCCCCCCCCTACCGGCTGCGCCGGCCCCCCCAGGGGGGCGCAGCCGAGGGCCCGGCGAAGCCGGATCCCCGGCTGCCGCGGGGGGCACGGGCCTGGCGGCCGTGCAATGGGGGCGGCGCGGGGGGCTCGTCAGCTGGCGGTGGTCTGGCGGATGGCGTGTTCCCAGTCGGCCATGCGTTCGAGGGCGCGTTCGCGGGGCAGGGTGGGGTGGAAGATGCGCTCGGCCTGCCATTGCTGGCCGAGGGCCTCGAGGTCGCTGTAAAGGCCGGCGCTGAGGCCGGCAAGGTAGGCGGCGCCCAGGGCGGTGGTCTCGATGACGCGGGGGCGGACGACGGGAATGCCCAGCAGGTCGGCCTGGAACTGCATCAGCAGGTTGTTGACGCAGGCGCCGCCGTCCACCCGCAGCTCGCTGACGGGGGCGGAGCCGGCGGCCACGGCGTCGCGGCTCATGGCCTGGAGCAGGGCGGCACTCTGGAAGGCGATGGACTCCAGGGCGGCACGTGCGATGTGCGCCATGGTGCTGCCGCGGCTGAGGCCCACGATGGCGCCGCGCGCGTCGGGCTGCCAGTAGGGCGCGCCCAGGCCGGTGAAGGCGGGCACGAACATCACGCCGCCGGCATCGGGCACGCTGGCGGCCAGGCTCTCGACGTCACCGCTGCTGGGGAAGGCATGCAGGCCGTCGCGCAGCCACTGCACCACGGCGCCGCCGATGAAGACGCTGCCCTCCAGCGCGAACTCGGGCCGGGCACTCGTCTGGGCCGCGCTGGTGGTGATCAGGCCGTTGGCCGAGGTCTGGAACTTCTCGCCCAGGTGCATGAGGGTGAAGCAGCCGGTGCCATAGGTGTTCTTGGCCATGCCGGCCTTGAAGCAGCCCTGGCCGAAGAGGGCCGCCTGCTGGTCTCCCGCCACACCGCCGATGGGCAGGGCGGCGCCCAGCCATTGCGGGTCCAGGGTGCCGAACTCGTAGGCACTGGGGTGCACCTGCGGCAGCAGGGCGCGCGGGATGTCCAGCGCGGCCAGGATCTCGTCGTCCCAGTCATTGCGGTGGACATTGAAGAGCAGGGTGCGCGAGGCATTGCTGACATCGGTGGCATGGATGCGGCCACCGCTGAGGCGCCACATCAGCCAGCTGTCCACGGTGCCGAAGGCCAGCTCCCCGCGCTCGGCCTGCTCGCGGGCGCCGGGGATGTGGTCCAGCAGCCAGCGCAGCTTGGTCGCGGAGAAATAGGCGTCGATCACCAGGCCGGTGCGCTCGCGGATCAGCGGGGCCAGGCCCCGCTCGCGCAACTGGGCGCACAGGGGCTCGGTGCGGCGGTCCTGCCAGACGATGGCATGGTGCAGCGGTGCGCCCGTGCCACGGTGCCACAGCACCGTGGTCTCGCGCTGGTTGGTGATGCCCACGCTGGCGATCTGCTCCGGGCGCAGGCCCGACTCGCGCAGGGCCTCGCGGGCGGTGGCCAGCTGGCTGGACCAGATCTCCTGCGGGTCGTGCTCCACCCAGCCCGGCTGCGGGTAGATCTGGCGGAATTCCTGCTGGGCCTTGGCCAGCTGGCGGCCCTCGCGGTCGAAGATGATGGCGCGGGAGCTGGAGGTGCCCTGGTCCAGTGCGATTAGGTAGCTCATGGGAATTCGGCAGGGTAGAGTGCCCCGCGAGGAGCGTGGCGATGGCTGATTTTGACGTACTGGTGGTGGGTGGTGGCATCAATGGCGTGGGCATCGCACGGGACCTCGCCGGCCGCGGCTGGCGCGTGCTGCTGTGCGAGCGCGACGACCTCGCCGCGCACACCTCCTCG
Source organism: Pelomonas sp. BJYL3 (assembly GCF_027257975.1). Taxonomy (GTDB): domain Bacteria; phylum Pseudomonadota; class Gammaproteobacteria; order Burkholderiales; family Burkholderiaceae_C; genus Roseateles_B; species Roseateles_B flavus. Next base: position 257,253 of record NZ_JANZKX010000004.1, on the reverse strand, counting down.
GCCTCCACCAAGCTGATCCACGGCGGCCTGCGCTACCTGGAGTACCGCGAGTTCGGCCTGGTCCGCAAGGCCTTGCAGGAGCGCGAGCGCCTGCTGCGCGCCGCCCCGCACCTGATCCACCCCCTGCGCTTCGTGATGCCGCACCATCCGCAGATGCGGCCGGCCTGGCTGCTGCGACTGGGCCTCTTCCTCTATGACCACCTGGCCCACCGCGAGCTGCTGCCGGGCTCCACGGGCCTGGACCTGCGCGGCCATGCCCTCGGCGCGCCCCTGCAGCCGCAGTTCCGGCGCGGGTTCCTCTATTCGGACGGCTGGGTGGATGACGCCCGGCTCGTCATCGCCAACGCCATCGACGCCCACGAGCGCGGCGCGGAGATTCTCACCCGCAGCCCCTGCCTGGAAGCCCGTGTGGTCCAGGGTCTGTGGCAGGCGCGGCTGCTGACGCCCGCCGGCGAGCGCCAGCTCAGCGCGCGCCTGCTGGTGAACGCCACCGGCCCCTGGGCGGCGAGCTTCGTCGAGCAGGCCCTGCGTGACGATGCCGGCCGCGTGCCGCCGGCCCGGCGCCTGCGCCTGGTCAAGGGCAGCCACATCGTCGTGCCCCGGCTCTACGGACACGACCACGCCTACCTGCTGCAGGGGGCGGACGGCCGCATCGTCTTCACCATTCCCTACCAGCAGGACTTCACCCTGGTCGGCACCACGGACCTCGAGCTGGCTCCACAGGACATCGCCGGCGGTCGCACGCCAGGCATCAGCGAGGCCGAGGTGGCCTATCTCTGCGAGCAGGTCGGGCGCTACTTCAACCGCGGCATCGGGCCGTCCGAGGTGCGCTGGAGCTTTGCCGGCGTGCGCCCCCTGCTGGACGATGACGCCGGCACCGCCGCCGCCGTGACGCGGGACTATGCCCTGGACCTCGACACCGGCGCAGGCGCGCCCCTGCTCCATGTCTGGGGCGGCAAGCTGACCACCTACCGCCGCCTGGCCGAGGAGTCGGCCGATCGCATCACCGCGCAGCTGGGGGGCGGGCGGGACGCCTGGACGGCGCAGGCGCCGCTGCCCGGGGCCGATGTGTCAGCCTGGGTGACCGGCGCTCCCGCGGGCCCTGCTGCGCTGCAGGCCCTGCAGGCGGCGGTGCAGGCCCGTCATCCGCAGCTGCCGGCGCCGCTGCTGCGGCGCCTTTGCCTGGCCTATGGCGGACGCGTGGATCGCGTCCTGGGCGATGGCCGCCTGGGCCTGGAGATCGCCCCGGGACTCTTCGAGGCCGAACTGCGCCACCTGCAGCGCGAGGAATGGGCCGTCAGCGCCGAGGACGTGCTGTGGCGGCGCAGCAAGCTGGGCCTGCACTGCTCGGCGGACGAGGCTGCACGGGTGGAGCGCTGGCTGCACGAGCCGGCCTGAGCCTCGCAATCGCCGCCCCTCGCGAGGGGGTCAGGTCTTGCCATGACCCTCTTCACATGCCTTCGGAAAGCAGGGTCGCAGGCGCGTGACGCGTGACATGTGAAGGCCGTCATGGCCCCATTCCATCGGGGTTCTCGGCCGTTTCAGGGGCGTCGCAGTTCGTCTGCCGGAGCAGCATTTCGGACCCCTCATGCAGCGCCCGATCGAAGACAGGAAGAAATCCGGCCGGGAATTTCCCACACTGGATCCATCCCTTCCCCAACCCGATCCGCGACACGCGGCCTCAGCTTTCCAAGGAGTCCATCATGAACATGCCGTCCCGCCTCGCCCTTGCCTTCGCCGCCCTCGCCCTGGCTGGCGTGGCCCAGGCCCAGGAGACCACGGTGCTGGAGCCCGTCAGCCTGCAGAAGCAGCTCGCCACTCCCATCACCCGCTCTGACATGAAGGTGCTGGCCGGCGTCTACCAGATGGAAGATGGCCGCAATCTGCGCGTGGACGGCCACGGCCTGCGCCTGCGCATCAGTCTGGGCAACGACGAGCCCGTGGCCATGACGCGCTCCGTCGATGGCGTCTGGCACAGCGCCAACGGCGAGCTGCACATGCAGTTCCACGGCGAGACCTGGGGCACGCCGGACACCGTCCTGCTGACCATGCCGCGCCGCAACTGGAGCCTGGCCTCCGTGAACCTGCGCTGAAGGCGGCCCGGCCCGGCTGTGCCATCATGGCCGGGTCATGCAGTCCGACGCCATCATCCGCTTCGAAGGCCCCGAGGATCGCGCCCAGTACCGCCGTCCCGCCGAGAGGCCGGGCGTCGAGTTCTACCGGGCGCGCATCCGGGACCACCGCTTCGAGGCCCATTCCCACGAGGCCTACGGCCTGGGGGTGATCACCGACGGCCTGGGCCGCTTCCGCTGGCGCGGCGGCGAGCACCTGGCCCCCCAGGCCAGCCTGATGCTGATGAACCCGGCGGACCTGCACACCGGGCAGTCGGCCGATGCGGGCTGCTGGGCCTATCACATGGTCTACCTCGACGAGGACCTGCTGCCCGCCTACGGGGGCGACCGCAGCTGGCGCTTCGACGCCGCCGTCAGCGGCAGCCCGGCACAGGCGCAGGCCGTGGCGCGCTGCATGCGGGCGCTGTGGCTGGCCCGTGAGCCGCTGGCCGTGGACAGCCTGCTGCTGGAGCTGGTGGAGCTGATCCGCCCCCAGGCCCGCGTGCAGGGCCGGCCGGCCGAGGCCGCGGGCCGCTTCGAGCCCGTGCTCGACTTCATGCGCAGCCAGCTGGATCAGCCGATGAGCCTGGAGCAGCTGGCAGCGGTCGCGGGCCTGAGCCCTTTCCATTTCCTGCGCAGCTTCCGCGCGCAGCACCATGCCACCCCGCAGCAGGTGCTGATGGCCTTGCGCAGCTTCGAGGCCAAGCGCCTGCTGGCCCTGGGCCAGGCTCCGGCCGAGGTGGCCGCGGCCACGGGCTTCACCGACCAGTCGCACCTGACCCGCAGCCTGCTGTGCCGCTACGGCGTCACGCCGGCGGCCTACCAGCGGCAGCTGGGCCTGCCCGGCGCGCGGCGCACACGCTGAGTCAGCGCCTCAGGCCCTGGCGCGCAGCTTCCACCACCGCCTGGGTGACGGGCTCCAGCAGCGCCCAGGCCTGGGCCGGCGCCTGCCAGTACAGGGGCACCTCCAGCACTTCCGCGCTCAGCGCCTGCAGGCTGCCGCGGTCCAGCTCCGCCCGCACCAGCTCGCGCGGGCACATGCCCCAGCCAATGCCGCTGCGGCAGGCCGCGAGGTAGACGTCGTTGGACGGCAGCCAGTGATTGGGCAGGGGCGGGCTCTCGCCCGTGAGCTGGCGCACCCAGCGCGACTGCAGCTGGTCCCGGCGGTTGTAGCTGAGGCAGGGCGCCTGCATCAGGGCGCCGAGTCCCAGGCCGTCGCCGAAGTGCCGGGCGATGAAGGCCGGCGTCGCGACGGCCAGGTAGTCCATGCAGCCCAGGGCCAGACTGCGGCAGCCGGGCAGGGCGTCGGCCAGAGCGGTGACCGCGGCCAGCACATCGCCCTCGCGCAGGCGCTCGGCAGTGTGGTCCTGGTCGTCCATGCTGAGGTCCAGCAGCCAGTCCTGTCCGGCCAGCGCGATGGCGGCGGGGACGAACCAGGTGCTGAGGCTGTCGGCGTTGACGGCCAGGCGCAGGTGGCCGGGGCGGCCCTGGCCCGTCTGGGGCAGGCTGGCCAGCAGCTCGCGCTCCAGCAGGGACACCTGCTCGGCATGACGGCACAGCTGCAGCCCGGCCGGTGTGGCGCGGCAGGGACTGTCCCGCACCACCAGCACCTGGCCCAGGCGCTGCTCCAGCAGCTTGACCCGCTGCGAGACGGCCGAGGGGCTCAGGTGCAGGCTGCGGGCGGCCTTCTCGAAGCTGCCCTCGCGGATGACGGCGGCGAGGGCGGCGATCAGGGGGTAGTCGAGCATGGCGGGCAGGGCAGGGCGGCGAGGCCGCGGTTCAGCGCCGCTGAAGGCGCTTCAGGAAGTCTAACTGGCCGGCCCGGCTGCCTGGCGGCATGCTGCGCGGCATGAATTCGCTTGCTGTCTTTCTTCAGGGGCTGGTCCTGGTGGCCGGGTTGATCGTCGCCATCGGCGCCCAGAATGCCTTCGTGCTGCGCCAGGGCCTGCTGCGCCGGCATGTGGGCCTGGTCGTGACCTTCTGCGCCCTGGCCGATGCGCTGCTGATGGCGCTGGGGATCTGGGGCCTGGGCGCGGTCGATGCCCGCCTGCCCGGCGTGACCACGGTGCTGCGCTGGGCGGGCATCGCCTTCCTGCTGGTCTATGGGCTGCGTTCGCTGATGCGGGTGGCGAGTCCCGGTGGCCTGCAGGCCGGGGCGGGCACTTCGGCGTCGGCGGGGCGCACGCTGGCGCAGGCGGCGGCCTTCACGCTGCTCAATCCCCATGTCTACCTGGACACCCTGCTGCTGGTGGGTGCCATCGGCACCGCGCAGCCGGCGGCCCAGCGGCCGGTCTTCTTCGCCGGGGCCGTGAGCTGCAGCCTCCTGTGGTTTGCCGGGCTGGGCTACGGCGCGCGGCTGCTGGCGCCCGTCTTTGCGCGGCCCCTGGCCTGGCGGGTCCTGGACCTGCTGCTGGGGCTGATGATGCTGGCCCTGGCCTGGGGCCTGTTCCGCAGCGCGGCCTGAGCCTGGCCTGACGGCCGCCGCAGCAATCCTGTACAAGCCGCCGCTGCGCTGGGGCCGGCATGATGGCCGCATGTGGACAGGTGTTTCATTCGCGCTGGCGGCCGGGCTCATGTGGGGCCTGGTCTTCGTGGCTCCCCAGATGCTGCCGGACTACCCCGCGGCCCAGCTGATGGCGGGCCGCTACCTCGCCTTCGGGCTCATCGCCCTGCCCCTGGCCTGGCTGGACCGGCGCGCCCTGCGCGAGTTCGCCGCCACGGACTGGTGGGCGGCGCTGTGTCTCAGCGCCATCGGCAACTTCCTCTACTACCTGTGCCTGGCGGCCGCGATCCAGCGGGCCGGCGGGCCGCTGCCGACCATGATCATCGGGACGCTGCCGGTGCTGATCGCTCTGGTGTCCAACCACCGCAACCGGGCACGGGACGGCCGCCTGCCCTGGTCCCGGCTGGCCCTGCCGCTGGCGCTGATCGCCGCGGGCCTGGTCTGCGTCAACCAGGTGGAGCTGCAGGCCCTGGCCAGCCAGCCGGTGGAGCGCATGGCGGCCTATGTGCAGGGCGGGCTGCTGGCGCTGGGCGCGCTGCTGTGCTGGACCTGGTACCCGATCCGCAATGCCGACTGGCTGCGCGCGCATCCCGATCGCAGTCCGCGCGCCTGGGCCACGGCCCAGGGCCTGGTCACGCTGCCGCTGTCCCTGCTGGCCTTCCTGGCACTGACGCTGCTGCAGGGCAGCGGGCAGATCGAGGTGGACCTGCCCCTGGGGCCGCGCCCCCAGGTCTATGTGGGGCTGATGCTGGCCATCGGCCTGCTGGCGTCCTGGGCCGGCACGCTGTGCTGGAACGAGGCCAGCCAGCGCCTGCCCACGACCCTGGTCGGGCAGCTGATCGTCTTCGAGACCCTGGCGGCCCTGGCCTACGCCTTCTTGTGGCGCCATGAATGGCCGGCGCCGTTGACCGCCCTGGGCATCGGCTTGCTGGTGGCGGGGGTCCTGGGCGCACTGCGCGTGCGGCCCCAGCCGCAGGCCGGCCCGGCCACCGAGGCGGCCTGAGCCAGGATCGGCTCAGAGCTTGGGAATGCGGATGCGGCTGACCATCAGGGAACCCGAGGCCGCAAAAAGCAGCACCAGGGGATGGAAGTTGAAGCCGGCCAGCTGCAGCCGGCCGCCCCACATCTGGTCGCCCAGGGCGCCCTGGGCCGCGGCCACCCACAGCAGGATCACCAGCAGCAGGGACGTGGGGATGGGCGTGCCCTCGAAGTACTTGACCTTGCCGGTGCCCTCCGAGAGCTTCTCGGCGGTGATGTTGAAGCGGGCCAGGCGCGAGACGCCGCAGGCGACGAAGAAGACCAGGATGATGCGGTCATAGAGTCCTTGCATCCCACAGCCGTAGGCGATAGCCGCCGGGGCGACGCCAAAGGAGATCACGTCGGCCAGGGAATCGAGCTCGCGGCCCATGGCCGAGCTCTTCTGGCGCCAGCGTGCGATGCGGCCGTCCAGGATGTCGAAGACCAGGGCGGCGGGGATCAGGGCGCAGGCGTAGAACAGGTGCAGCACGTCCCGCGTCTGCAGATAGGTCATCACCGAGAACAGCGAGCCCATGCCGCAGAAGGCATTGGCAAGGGTGAACCAGTCCGCCAGATGGAACTCGCGGATCATGGAGAAGGGTTTGGGTCGGTTCATGGGGGCAAGAATACAGGAGGCCGGGCGGCCTTCCCCGGCGGCGGCCTGCGCGTGCCGCACCGGGGCTGGGCCGGACGGCGTCCCCCGTTTGAGCGGCCTGCGCCTCTGGCGGCGGCCCCCCCTGGATGCGCGGGTGGGGCTTCCACGCTGCCTGCGATAGTGTCAAATACAGGGCCATTGGCAGGCTGGCCATGCATGTCGGCGCGCGAGGCGCGTCACCTGCATCTGGCGGCCAGCCCCGGCACGGACCCGGTCCGTGCCATCCCGGTTTTTCAATCAGTTCTCAGGACTGTAGAGGTTCGTTATGGACAAGCAGCGTTCGACCCCGGATCAGCAGGCAGCACGGGACCCCCTGGCGGCCACCCGTGGGCTGTCCGCCGAGGCGCTGGCGCGCCGTCGCATGCTGCTCAAGACTGCCGGCACCGGCAGCGTCGCGACCCTCGCCGCCCTGAGCCCCATGAAGGCCATGGCCGGCGGCGTCACCCTGGCGGTCTGCAACAGCGCCACCACCGGCAAGGCCGTGATCTGCACCATCTCCGGCGTGCAGTCGGCCGCCCATTCCTTCCATGGCGAGACCTATCCCAACGCCTGGGGCTACAGCCCGGGCTGGTGGGGCCAGACCATGCTGTCTGCCGGCAAGACCGTGCCGCGCCGCACCTGGCCTTGCAGCTGCACGGTGACGGTGGGTTCCATCCTGATTCGCGCCAGCACCGCGACCAAGAACCTCACCCTGCTCACCCTGATGAGCAATTCGGCCTATGCCGATACGCCCGAGCGCCACTGGCTCAATGCCTATCTGAACGCCCTGGCCTACGAGACCAACACCGGCTGGGACAAGGGCCGCACCGGCTGGGCCTTCCCCTACAGCTCGACCGACGTCATCAACTTCTACCTGAACAACGACCAGGCGGCCTACGCCTTCTTCGTGGCCTACCTGGAGAAGTGATCCAGCGCCCCCCGCGTGGCTGATTCCGCCACCCCCGCCCCGACCGCAGCGCCCGCCCTTCCCGGCGGGCGTTGGTCATTGCACCCCCTGGCCGCGTTCCACTGGCGCTGCTGGGGCGAGGACTGGGTGCTGTTTGACGAGGGCAGCGGCCAGACCCTGCAGCTCGATGCCCTGCTGGCCGCGGCACTGACCGAGCTGGAGCAGTCCCCTGCCACCCTGGCCGACCTGCAGCAGCGCCTGCCCCTGCTGCTGGAGCGCGAGCTGCCGGAGGAGGTGTGGCCCGGCCTGTCCCAGGGCCTGGGCTTTCTGGCCGAGCAGGGCCTGCTGAGACACTCTGCGCATGAAGCTTGAGCAGCTGAGGCCCGCTGAACTGCAGGCGCGACTGGCCCGGGGCGATCTGGTCCTGCAGGCCGGCGTCTTCAGCTACCGCCTGCAGAGCCCGCTGCCCCTGATCGAGCAGGGCCTTCGGCAGCTTTACGGCGGCTACCCCTGCCTGCCCCCCGAAGTGCAGGCGGACTTCTCCCTGCGGCTGGACCACGGCCGCGGCCTGCACCGCTGGTGGCGCCCGCAGGTCCGCTTCTGCTCCGATGGCGAGCGGCCCTTCGAGCCCCTGCCGCAGTCGCACGCCTTTGCCCAGCTGGAATGGGCGATGAACTGGTGCGTGAGCACCCGCGCCCACCAGTACCTGATGCTGCATGCCGCCGTGCTGGAGCGGGGCGGCCGGGCCCTGCTGATGCCCGCGCCTCCGGGCTCGGGCAAGAGCACGCTGTGCGCCGCCCTGACGCACAGCGACTGGCGCCTGCTGTCCGACGAACTCTGCCTCGTGAGCCTGGCCGACGGCCTGGTGCACCCCGCGGTGCGGCCGGTGAGCCTGAAGAACAACTCGCTGGACGTGATCCGCCGCTATGCGCCGCAGGCCGAGTTCGGCGCCGTCACCCGCGGCACGAGCAAGGGTGACGTGGTCCACATGAAGGTCCCACAGCCCCAGCTCGAGCGCATGGCGGAGCCGGCACAGCCCCGGCTGGTCGTCTTTCCGCGCTATGTGGCCGGCGAGCCCACGCAGCTCCAGCCGCTGCCCAAGGCGCCGGCCATGATCGAGCTGGGCAAGAACTCCTTCAACTACCTGATCCTGGGCCTGGAGGGCTTCGAGGCCCTCGGCTCCCTGCTGGAAGGCTGCGACTGCTACGAGTTGCGCTACTCTGACCTGCACGACGCCGTCCCGCGCCTGACTGCCCTGCTGGACGGCCTGCCTCCCGTGGAGGCCTCCGCATGAGAGACCTGCTGCGCTTGCTGCTGCAAGGTGAGCTGCCCTCGGGCTACCGGGGCCGCGACTGGGAGCGCCTGCTGGGTCAGGCCCGCCAGGCGCGCCTGCTGGGCCGCCTGGCCTGCCGCATGGAAGACCAGGGGCTGATGCACCGGCTGCCCGTGCCCGTGAGCACCGCCCTGCAGGCCAGCCTGCGGGTGCTGGATCGCCATGGGCATGAGGTCCGGCACGAACTGCTGGCGGTGCGCGAGGCCCTGCAGGGCCTGGGCCAGCCGGTGCTGCTGCTCAAGGGCGCGGCCTATCTGCTGGCCGAGCTGCCGCCGGCGCGCGGGCGCATCTTCTCGGACATCGACCTCCTGGTGCCCGAGGCCGGGCTGGCCGCGGTGGAGTCCGCCCTGATGGCCCGGGGCTGGATCAGCGAGGAGCGCCAGGCCTACAACCAGCGCTACTACCGCCAGTGGATGCACGAGATCCCGCCGCTGCGCCACGTGCAGCGCGGCTCGGTGCTGGACGTGCACCACGCGCTGGCGCCGCGCAGCTCCCGCTTCCACACGCCGGGTGCCGAGCTGATCGCGGCCTCGCAGCCCCTGGCCGCCAGCGGCTTTCGCCTGCTGCAGCCCGCGGACCTGGTCCTGCACTCGGCCCTGCATCTGTGCCTGGATGGCGAGATGGATCACGCCTGGCGCGATCTCCTGGACCTGCACGACCTGCTCGGCCTGCTGCCGGCCGAGAGCGGCACGGCGGCGCTGCTTGCGCGCGCCGCGCAGCTGCGCCTGCTGCCGGCCCTGGCCCAGGCCTTGGCGCCCCTGTGCACGCTGCTGCCCGCCCATCGCCTGCTGCAGGAGCTGGCCTCGGGTCTGGACAGCGCCGAGCCCGGCTGGCGGCAGCGGCCGGAGGCTCGCTGGATGGGCACCGCCCTGGGCCTGGACGAGACCGCCAGCCCCGCTCAACGCCACCGCGCCGGCCGCCGCCTGTACTGGCGCGCCCACCTGCTGCGCATGCCCCTGCGCCTGCTGCTGCCGCATCTGCTGCGCAAGTCCTGGATGAGCCTGCGCGAGCGCCTGGCCCCTTCGCCCTAAGCTGACGGCCGGCCCCGCCTGCGCCAGTGGGCGAACTCCGTAACGATACGGCTTGGCGGACCTGTGCGCTTGCCGCATGATGCGCGGCATTTCGACCTCGCAGAAAGCAGCGATTCCATGAGCCTCTCTTCCCGCACCTCCCTGTTCCTGCTGGCCCTGGGCCTGAGCTGCACGGCCGCCGGCGCCGCCGAGCCCGTCACCACCGCCAGCGGCCTGGTCTATGAAGAGCTGAAGGCGGGCACCGGCGAGCAGCCCACCGCCGCAGACAAGGTCCGCGTGCACTACGTCGGCACCCTGCCCGACGGCCGGGAGTTCGACAGCTCGGTGCGCCGCGGCCAGCCGGCCGAGTTCCCGCTGGGCAAGGTCATCAAGTGCTGGACCGAGGGCCTGCAGCGCATGAAGGTCGGCGGCAAGGCCCGCCTCACCTGCCCGGCGTCCATCGCCTATGGCGAGCGCGGTGCCGGCGGCGTCATCCCGCCCGGCGCCACGCTGAATTTCGAGGTCGAGCTGCTGGGCGTCACCAAGCCCTGAGTCCGCGGCAGGGGCGCTGTACCGCCCCGAGGAGCAAGCATGAGCGATGAGCTGGAGGGCGGCGCCGCCCAGGTGCTGGGAAAGATGCGCACCCTGCGCACCTTGTGGCAGCTGAGGGCGGCCCTGGCGTGCGCTGTCGTCCTGAGCGGCCTGTCGGTGCTGGGGCTGTCCCTGATCGACGAGAGCTGGCCCTGGACCTGGCTGGCCGGCACCGCGCTGCCCGTCCTGCTGGGCAGCCTGGGCCTGGGCGCGGTCTACGGTGCCTGGCGCTACCAGGCCTATGGCGCGGCCCTGCATCCGGGCGAAGGCCTGGTGCTGCGCCGCGGCGTGTGGTGGCGGACCGAGAGCTGGGTGCCCATCGCCCGTCTGCAGCACCTGGACCTGCAGCAGTCCCCGCTGGAGCGCCTGTGGGGCATGGCTCGCCTGGTGCTGCACACCGCTGGCCAGCATGACCACAAGACCGCCGTGCACGGCCTGCCGCTGGCCGAGGCGCAGGCGCTGCGGGCTTCGCTGATGCCGCGCGTGCAGGGTCACCATGAGTGAGCCGCTGGCCAAGGCGCAGGCGCTGCAGGCCGGGGCCTGGCAGCGCCTGCATCCCTTGTCGGCCCTGTTCGTGGCCGCCCATCTGCTGCGGCATGTGGCGCTGCCGGTGCTGGCGGCGGTGGTCTTCGGCCGCGGCTCGAGCTGGGAGGTCTGGGCCGCCGTGCCCTTGGGAATCACCGCCATCTGGGCCGTGCTGCAGGCCAGCCGCTACCGCTACGCCCTGCAGGGCGGCGAGCTGGTCATCCACGAGGGCGTGCTGGGCCGCAGCGTGCGCCATGTGCCGCTGGCCCGCATCCACAACACCAGCCGGACGCGCAAGCTGCCGCACCGCCTGCTGGGCGTGACGGAGCTGCATCTGGAGTCCGCCGCCGGCGGCAAGCCCGAGGCGGTGATGAAGGTGCTGGGCCTGGAGGCCGCCCTGCGACTGGAGCAGGCGCTGCGGGGCGCAGCGCCGGCGGTGCCGACGACCGGCGCCGGCCCGTCCTGCGCGCAGCTGGACGGCATGGCCAACGCCCAGCCTGCGGTGCGCCTGCTGCACCGCCTGGGCAGCCTGGACATCCTCAAGCTGGGCCTGATCTCCAACCGCGGCATGGTGATCGTGGGCACGGCCTTCGCGGCAGTGGCCCAGAAGCCGGAGCTGCACCGCCGCTTCTTCGGCTGGCTGTCCGCGCCCATTGCCTGGGTGCGCCATGCCTTTGGGCGCCTGTTCGAGTCCGGCCACTGGCTGTGGCTGGCTGCCGAGATCGCCCTGCTGGTGCTGGCCTTCCTGCTGTTCGTGCGCCTGCTGTCCGTGGTGCTGGCCTTCTTCCGTTACCAGGGCTTCCGCCTGGAGCAGGACGGCGAGAAGCTGCTCGTGCACCGCGGCCTCAGCACTCAGGTGACCGCCACGGCGCGCCTGCCGCGCCTGCAGCGCTGGGAGCTGGTGGAGACCTGGCTGCACCGCCGCTTCGGCCGCTGCCGCCTGGCCGTCAGCGTGGCCGGGCATGACTCGCATGACCATGAGCACGGCCTGGACCCCGGCGGCCGCTTCGACGAGCTGGCCCCCATTGCCACGCCGCAGGAGGCCCGCGCCCTGCTGCGCCTGTGCCTGCCGGCCCTGCAGTGGGAGCAGCTGCAATGGCAGCCTCTGCCCGCCCGGGCCTTCTGGCGGCAGCTGTGGGGGCAGGGGCGTTTCCTGATCATCGCGCTGCTGGCGCTGGCCGCTGCCGACCTCGCGTTCGGCCTGCGGGTGCCCCTGCCGGGCCTGTTGGCCGCGGGCCTGGCGCTGGCGGTGGGGCTGTGGGCCTACTGTCACGCCTGGGTGCGCTTCGCCGCCTATGCCGAATGTGGCGAGCTGCTGCTCTACCGCCATGGCGTGCTGACACGCCGCTGGGTGGTGGTGGCGGGCCCGCGTCTGCAGCAGCTGAGCCTCTACAGCTCCGCCCTGGACCGCAGCCTGGGCCTGTGCCATCTGCGTGCCGACACCCAGGGCCGGCCCCGGGGTGGGCGCGCGCTGGACATCCCCTGCCTGCCCCTGGCCGAGGCGCAGCGCCTGCGCCGGCGGCTGTGGGGTCAGGTCTTGCGACCGTATTGAGGCGTGGGCCGCAGCCAGGGCGTCAGGCAGCGCAGGGACAATGCCAGGCCCTGTTGCCTCCCGGCCCCTGAGATTCCGCATGCAAGCCCTGCTCGACACCCTCGCCACCCTGCCCCTGCCCACCGAGACCGGGCGCTTCTTCCATGGGCGCGGCGGCCTGCATCCGGGCTGCGAGCACTGGGTGCTGGACTGGTTCGAGCCGGTCTGGGTGCTGACCAGCTTCCAGGCCGTGAGCGAGGACGAGCTGGCCCGGGTGGGCCAGGCCCTGGCGGCGCGCTGGGCGCTCGTCGCGCCGGGGCAGGCGCTGAACTGGGTCTTCCAATGCCGCCAGGACCACCACGCCGAGACCCGGCTGATGGCCGGCAGCGTGCCGGAGCCGCATGTGGTGGCGGAGCAGGGCGCCCGCTATGCCGTGCATGTGCTCAAGGGCCAGAACCACGGCCTCTTCCTTGACATGGCCGAGGGCCGGCGCTGGGTGCGCGCACGCGCGGCGGCGCAGCCGGGCCTGCGCGTGCTGAACCTGTTCGCCTACACCTGCGCCTTCTCGGTGGCGGCGCTGCAGGGCGGGGCGGCCGAGGTCATCAACGTGGACATGGCCTCCGGGGCGCTGTCCATCGGCCGGCGCAATCACGAGCTCAACGGCCTGGAGAAAGGCCGCGCCAGCTACCTGGCGCATGACATCTTCAATTCCTGGGCCAAGCTCAAGCGCAGCGGGCCCTACGGCCTGGTCATCGTGGACCCGCCCAGCTTCCAGAAGGGCAGCTTCGTGGCCACCAAGGACTACGCCCGCCTGATGCGCCGCCTGCCCGAGCTGCTGGCACCGGGCGGCGAGGCCCTGCTGTGCCTCAACACGCCCAAGCTGGACACGGCCTTCCTGCGCGACCAGATGGCCGAGCTGGTGCCCGCGCTGCAGTTCGTGGAGCGCCTGCCCAATCCGCCGGCCTTTGCCGACGCGGACCCGGAGCGCGCGCTCAAGGTGCTGGTCTACCGCGCACCGGCCTGAACCGGCAGCAGCGAGTCCTCGACCCGGAACACCGCCACGGCCTTCACCAGCTGCTGGGCCTGCGAGCTCATGCTGTTGGCCGCCGCGGCCATTTCCTCGACCAGGGCGGCGTTCTGCTGCGTGGCGTGGTCCATCTGGCTGACGGCCGCGCTGACCTGGGACACGCCGCGGCTCTGCTCGTGGCTGGCGGAGCTGATCTCGCTGACGATGTCCGTCACGCGCTGGATGCCGCTGACGATCTGCTGCATGGTGTTGCCGGCCTGGTCGGCCAGCCTGCTGCCCTGCTCGACGCGCTCGACGCTGTCGTTGATGAGGGTCTTGATCTCGCGCGCGGCCTCGGCGCTGCGCTGAGCAAGGGCCCGGACCTCGCCCGCCACCACCGCAAAGCCCCGGCCCTGCTCGCCGGCCCGGGCCGCCTCCACGGCGGCGTTGAGCGCCAGGATGTTGGTCTGGAAGGCGATGCTGTCGATCACGCCGATGATGTCTGCGATGCGGCGGGAGCTCTCATTGATGCCGCGCATGGTGTCCACGACCTGGGTCACGACCTGACCCCCGGCGCTGGCCACCTGCGAGGCCGTGCGGGCCATCTCGTTGGCCTGCTGGGCGTTGTCGGCGTTCTGGCGCACGGTCGCGTTGAGCTGCTCCATCGAGGAGGCCGCCTGCTGCAGCGAGCTGGCCTGGCTCTCGGTGCGGCCGGAGAGGTCCTGGTTGCCCTGCGCGATCTGCACGCTGGCCGTGGCCACGCCATCGGCCCCCTTGCGCACCTGGGTGACGATGCCGGCGATGTTGCGCCGCATGTCCTCCATGGCGCCCAGCATGTGGGCGATCTCGTCGTGGCCCTGCACCGTGAGGGCGTGGGCCAGGTCGCCGTGGGCGAATTCCTCCGAGGCCGCGGTCGCCATGGCCAGGGGCCGGACGATGGAGCGCGTGGTCAGCACGCCCAGCACCACGGCCGCCAGCACGGCCAGGGCGCCCATGCCCAACAGGCTCAGGCGCAGGGTGCTGAAGTCCGCCTGCGAGCGCTCCACATTGGCCTTGCTGATGCGGTCGGTCTCCTTCAGCAGCAGGTCCAGGTTCTGGATCAGCGTGGCCAGCAGGGGGCGGCAGTCCTTGTTGATGTGCAGGATCGCCTGCTCGCGCTGGCCACTGGTGGCCAGCTGGGTGATGTTGAGGGCCACCGGGCCGTAGGCCGCCTCGGTCTGCTCGATCTTCTCCAGCAGCTGCCGGAGTTCGGGCGTGCTGCTGGCGGCACCGGTCACGGCCTCGCGCAGGGCCTTGAGCCGGTCCTGCACCCGGGCGTGCGAGCTCTGGATGGTACTGAGCTCGCTCGCGGCCTGGGTCGGGTCGGCGGACAGAACCAGGTTGCGGGCCGCGACGGCGCGCGAATTGGCCGCTGAGAGCACGCCGTTGCCCAGGTCCTGCAGATGCTCCATCTGCTGCACCTGGTTCTCGAAGTTCTGCTGCGAGCTGCCCAGGGCCCGTATGGCCATCAGCGCCACCAGCATGACCAGAAGGGTCAGCAGGGCGTAGCCCAGGCCCAGGCGAGCCTGGATGTTCAGGCGGTCGGTCATTTTCATGCGTGGTCTCCCTGCGCGCCGGGCAGCCATGCGTCATGAGTCCGGGTGATGCCGGCGCCTGCTATTTGTAGGTGTTAAGTTGAGTGTTCGCCAGCATCCATCGGGGGGAATTCGCGTCATGACCTGGAAAGCCAGGACAAAATTGGCACAAGCCCAGGCCAGGTGCGACCGATCTGCGCCGCCGCGCTTCAGGCCAGGTCTTGCGCGACGCGGGCCTCGATCTGCGCCCATTCCTCGTCGCTGAAGAGCCGCGAGCGGGTGTGGAAGGCCAGGCCGGTCGAGCCTTCGAGGGAAAAGGTGCCGCCTTGGCCCTCGATGACGTCGAGGATCAGCTGCGTGTGCTTCCAGTACTCGTATTGCAGCTTGCCGATGTAGAAGGGCACGCCGCCCACCTCGCCCAGGTGCACGTCCTGGGCGCCGATGGTGAGGTCGGTAGGGAGGTAGCAGTTGGCGGCGCTGTTGTCGCAGCAGCCGCCGCTCTGGTGGAACATCAGCGCGGGGCCATGCTCGGCCTGCAGGCGCCGGATCAGCTCCAGCGCGGCCGGCGTGGCCACGACGCGTGGGACCGGGGTGTCGGACATGAGGACCTCCATGCACAAAGGACAAAAGGGAGCGGATCGCTCCGCTCCCCTCGCTCACGCGGTGAGCGACCGCAGGGTCAGAAGAAGCCCAGCTTGTTCTCGCTGTAGCTGACCAGCAGGTTCTTGGTCTGCTGGTAGTGGTCCAGCATGTCCTTGTGCGTCTCGCGGCCGATGCCCGATTCCTTGTAGCCGCCGAAGGCCGCATGCGCCGGGTAGGCGTGGTAGCAGTTGGTCCAGACGCGGCCGGCCTTGATGGCGCGGCCCATGCGGTAGGCCACGTTGCCGTTGCGGCTCCACACGCCGGCGCCCAGGCCGTAGAGCGTGTCGTTGGCCAGGGCCAGGGCCTCGGCCTCGGTCTTGAAGGTGGTCACGGCCAGCACCGGTCCGAAGATCTCCTCCTGGAAGATGCGCATCTTGTTGTGGCCCTTGAACACGGTGGGCTGGACGTAGTAGCCGCCGGCCAGCTCGCCGCCCATCTGCGCGGGCGAGCCGCCGATCAGCAGCTCCGCGCCCTCCTGGCGGCCCAGGTCGAGGTAGGAGGTGATCTTGGCCATCTGCTCCTTGGAGGCCTGGGCGCCGATCATGGTGTCGGTGTCCAGCGGGTTGCCCTGCTTGATGGCGGCGATGCGCTCCAGGCAGCGGCCCATGAACTTGTCGTAGATGGACTCGTGGATCAGCGCCCGCGAAGGGCAGGTGCAGACCTCGCCCTGGTTGAAGGCGAAGAGCACGAGGCCCTCGATGGCCTTGTCGAAGAAGGCGTCGTCCGCATCGGCCACGTCGGCGAAGAAGATGTTGGGCGACTTGCCGCCCAGCTCCAGCGTGGCGGGGATCAGGTTGTTGGCCGCGGCCTGGGCGATCACGCGGCCCGTGGAGGTCGAGCCCGTGAACGCGATCTTGGCGATGCGCTTGCTGGTGGCCAGCGGCATGCCGGCCTCGCGGCCGAAGCCGTTGACCACGTTGAGCACGCCGGGGGGCAGCAGATCGGCGATCAGCTCCATCAGCACCAGGATGCTCGTGGGCGTGGACTCCGCCGGCTTCAGCACCACGCAGTTGCCCGCGCCCAGGGCCGGCGCCAGCTTCCAGGCGGCCATCAGGATGGGGAAGTTCCAGGGAATGATCTGGCCGACCACGCCCAGGGGCTCGTGGAAGTGGTAGGCCACGGTGTGCTCGTCGAGGTCGGACAGCGCGCCTTCCTGGGCCCGCACGCAGCCGGCGAAATAGCGGAAGTGGTCGGAGGCCAGGGGGATGTCGGCATTGAGCGTCTCACGGATGGGCTTGCCGTTGTCCACGGTCTCGGCGTAGGCCAGCAGCTCCAGGTTGGCGTCGATGCGGTCGGCGATCTGCAGCAGGATGTTGGCGCGGGCCGCGGGCGCGGTCTTGCCCCAGGCATCGGCGGCGGCATGGGCGGCGTCCAGGGCCAGCTCGATGTCCTCGGCGGTGGAGCGCGCGGCCTGCGTGTAGACCTGGCCCGTGATGGGCGTGACCACGTCGAAGTACTGGCCCTTGACGGGCTCGCGCCACTGGCCGCCGATGAAGTTCTGGTAGCGGCTCTTGTACTGGACCTTGGCGCCAGGGGCGCCGGGCGGGGCGTAGATCATGCGTGTCTCCTGAGGGGCCTGTCGAAGGCTTGTGGGTGTGGAAGTGGTGGTGCACGGGCGGGCCGGCTCCGTCCATCGCATTGCAAACGCAATGCCAGCCCGCGGCCGGCCTGTCAGCCCGGCAGCAAGTGCTTGATTCCCCGGACGTTTTCCCGCTGTCTCCGGGTCTACCCGGGGCGCTCGCCCGGCCCCGGCGCTGTCACGGCTGTCCGCCGGGTGTCAGCGACACCTGTCACTAATTGCGACAGTCGCGCAGCCGTCCGTCGGCCGGTGCCGCGGCTGCGGCCGAGTCCTCCTAGACTCGGCGCCACAGACCGCGGGTCCACCCGCGCACGGAGACACGCATGCGTTCCCACCCCCTCGTGCCGGCGCAGCAGCTGCGCCTGGCCCGGCAGCGGCTGACCGAGCAGGGCCTGGTCCCGTCACCGGGCGTCGACGCCCTGCTGGCGCGCTCCTGGCAGCGCAGCCTGACGGCCGGTCTCTCGCCCGTCGGCCGCCTGCACTGCCAGGACAACCTGGCCGGCCCCGAACTGCAGCGCAGCCGCGCCCTGAGCCATGAGCTGATCTGCCACTCCGAGCCGGTGATGGAGCACCTCTTCGAGCAGGTGCGGCACAGCCACAGCATGGTCATCCTGGCCGATCCGCAGGGCGTGCTGATGCACACCCGCGGCGACCTCGATTTCCTCAGCAAGGCCGAGCGCGTGGCCCTGACCTGCGGCGCGAGCTGGGCCGAGTCGCAGCGCGGCACCAATGCCATCGGCACGGCTCTGGCCGAGGCCCAGGAGGTGGAGATCCACGGTGCCGAGCACTACCTGGAGCGCAACGGCTTCCTGACCTGCGCAGCCGCGCCCATCGTCTCGGCCCAGGGGCAGCTGATGGGCATCCTGGACATCTCCGGCGAACAGCGCAGCCGCCACCCGCACACCCTGGGCCTGGTGGGCACGGCGGCTCGCATGATCGAGAACAGCCTCGTGATGGCCAGCTGCCGCCACCAGCTGGTGCTGCAGTTCCATGCGCGGGCCGAGGGCATCGGCTCGGTGGCCCAGGGCCTGCTGGCTTTCTCGGAGGACGGCTGGCTGGTGGGCGCCAACCGCAAGGGCCTGGCCCTGCTGGGGCTGGGCGTTGCCGACCTGCAGCGCAGCGCCTGGTCCCAGCTCTTCGAGCGCGGGATGCAGGCCTGGCTGGGCAGCCTGCGCCAGTCCGGCGGCCGGCCCCTGCTGCTGCGCACCCAGCGGGGCGAGGCCTTCTACGCGCAGCTGCAGGGCCGCGGCCCCGCCGTGCTGACCTTGGCGCCGAAGACCGGCAGCGCTCCCCTGGCGCCCCAGGCCCCGCAGGAAGACGCCCTGCAGCGCCTGGACAGCGGCGATGCCCGCTGGCGCGCCGCCGCCGACAAGGCCCGCCGCGTGCTGGGCAAGGACATCCCCCTGCTGGTCCTGGGCGAGTCCGGCGTGGGCAAGGAGCTCTTCGCCAAGGCCCTGCACGAGATCAGCCCGCGGCGGGGCCGGCCCTTCGTCGCGCTGAACTGCGCGGCGCTGCCGGAGTCCCTGATCGAGGCCGAGCTCTTCGGCTATGCGCCCGGTGCCTTCACCGGTGCGCGCAGCCAGGGCGCCGCGGGGCGCCTGCGCGAGGCCCAGGGAGGCACTCTGTTCCTGGACGAGATCGGTGACATGCCCCTGGCCCTGCAGACCCGCCTGCTGCGCGTGCTGCAGGAACGCGAGGTGCAGCCCCTGGGCGGCGGCGCGCCCGTGGCGCTCGACGTGCAGCTGCTGTGCGCCACCCACCAGTCCCTGGCTCAGGCCGTGAGCGAGGGGCGCTTCCGGGCCGATCTCTACTACCGCATCAATGGACTGGCCCTGCAGCTGCCGCCCTTGCGCGAGCGCAGCGACCTCGAGGCGCTGCTCGACCGTCTGCTGCAATCCCTGGCGCCGGACCAGGGCCTGACCCTGGAGCCGGCCCTGCGCGAGGCCTTCCGCGCCTACGACTGGCCGGGCAACCTGCGCCAGCTGCACCAGGTGCTGCGCACCGCGGTGGCCCTGCTGTCGCCCCAGGAGAGCCGCATCGGCTGGGCCCATCTGCCGGACGACCTCCTGCCCCAGCTCCAGCAGCGCCAGCACCTGCCCGGCGGGCGCCCGGCCCAGAACCTGCGCGAGCTCTCCCAGCAGGCCATCGCCCAGGCCCTGGAGAACACCCGGGGCAATGTCTCGGCGGCGGCCCGCCAGCTGGGGATTGCGCGGCAGACCTTGTACCGGCGGCTGCAGGCCTCGCGCTGACCCTGGCTTAGACTGCCAACGCCTGCCCGGCTCCGCTTCAGCGGAGCCGGGCAGGCCCCGGGCCCGGCCCGGCCGCGGGATGCTCGCCCGCCGTGCCGTCCGCCCCCAACATCAAAAGAACATCTGAGGGATTCATGAAGATTTCTCGACGCCGGCTGGGCCTTGCCAGCCTGGCTGCCGTGGCGCTGTCGCTGGTCTCTGCCTGCGCGCACCGCGGTGAACTGCGCACCCTGGAACTTCCCGCCAAGGACCGTGAACTCGAGGCTCAGCCCTTTGGCGCCGTGGATGTGGTCCTCGTGGCTCGACCGTCGCTGAAGCCCAAGCTGGACTGGTGGGGTTCCACCAATGTCACGCCGGTCCGGCAGCTGGCGCTGGAGAACGAGGTCGCGCACGCCATGCGCAATCTGCGTGGTGAGCTGCACGATGTGCTGCACTGGGCCGGCCTGCCGGGGCGGGTCAGCCTGGAAGGTGGGCCTGGCACCCCGGGCCGCACGCATGTGCTGGTGATCGTGCCGATGGAGGCCTCCAACACGAGCAATTCCATGCACTTTTCCACCAAGGTGGAGATGCGGCTGATCCAGGTCTCCAGCAAGCACAGCCTGTGGCGGGCCGAGTCCGTCGTCGATGGCGGACGCGAGGACGCGCTCTTCGCCCAGTCTGTGCTGACCCAGCTGAAGGCCTTGGGCGTCCCCATGACGCCACGGGTGCAGGAGCCGGCGCGTGTCGACGGTCTGCCTGCCCAGCTCGGCCAGACGCTGGCGGCGGTGCAGGCCGCCCTGGGCCCGGATGCGAAGCTGTCGTCGGACCGGGACGGGTCGTCCCTGGCGGTCGATGCAGCGGGCGCCCTCATGAAGTTCAACGCCCAGCGGCAGCTGATCCAGCTGCGGCTCCGGGCACCGGCCACCGCCAAGGTCCTGGGGGTCGCCGTGGGCGATACCCTCTCCTCGGTGCGGCAGCGCCTTGGCGAGCCGTCCCGCACAGTGGGCGAGATGACCTTGGGCATTTCCGTGGGCGCCCCCACTGCCGTCATCTACAAGGGGCCGGCCTTCAAGCTGCTGCTGAACCTGCAGCGGGACGGCATCACGGATCGTGTGCGCCAGATCCACCTGGACGCCCCGACCTGACGCCTTCCGAGCGTGACCCCCAGCGCCCTCAGGCACTGGCCTGATGTCCGGCGCCCTGTGCGCCGTCCTGCTCCGGCAGGCGGGGCGCCACCATGAAGCGGTTGCGCCCCGCGTTCTTGGCCTCGTACAGCGCGGTGTCGGCACGGCGCACGACGTCCTCGTACAGGGCGTCGCCCTCGTGGATCTCGGCCACGCCGATGCTCACGGTCACGTAGCCCACGCCCTTGAAGGTCTGCTCGCGCGTCTTCTGGCAGAGCTTGGCGGCCAGCGCCGCGGCGCCCTCCAGGGTGGTGCCCGGCAGCAGGGCGAGGAACTCCTCGCCGCCGAAGCGGCCGACGAAATCGCTGGCCCGCAGCGAAGACTTGATCAGGTCGGCGAACTCCCTCAGCACCGCGTCGCCGGCGGCATGGCCGTGGGCATCGTTGATCAGCTTGAAGTGGTCGATGTCCATCAGCAGCACGCCGTAGGTCTGGCGGTGCCGCACGTAGCGGGTGTACTCCTCGGTCAGGCGGACGTTGAGGTGGCCGCGGTTGTGCAGGCCCGTCAGCGCATCAGTGAGGGCCACGCGTTCCAGCTCGGCATTGGCCTGGCGCAGCTCGGCGGTGCGCTGCTCGACCCGCGCCTCCAGCTCATGCGCATTGCGCTCCAGCTCCTCGCGCTGGTGCGCCAGGCGCTTGTCGCGCCAGTGCAGGGCCTCCAGGAGGTCGTCCATCTCGCGCGTGGCGCCCAGATCCTCGCGGTCCGGGGCGGGCACCGGCTGGCGCCCGCGCAGCAGGGTGGCCAGGTGCTCGATCGGCCGGCTCAGGCCCACGGCGACCAGATAGGCCATCAGCATGATGGCCAGGGCGCCGGCTCCCCACAGCAGCCACAGGCCCTGCGCCAGCTGCTGCGAGGCGGCCAGGAGCTGGGACGTGGGCTGGCGCACCAGCACCGTCCAGCCCAGGTCCTGGCCATGCTCGGCCGCGGGCACGGGCGCCGCCACCAGGTAGTAGTGCTCGTCGCGGAGGTAGTCGTCCACCACCGGCTCGCGCTCCAGCCGCTGCAGCAGCTCATGCGCCGAGCCGTCGAACTCCGCCTCCGGGTAGATCAGCTGGCCGTCGCGCCGGGCGATCATCACCTCCATGCCCTGCGGCAGCACGCCCGAGGCCGCCATGTCCTGCAGCAGGTGGGCGAACCAGCGCCAGTGCACGTGCGCGCCGACCACGCCCAGCGGGCGGCCCCGCGCATCGAGCAGGGGCACGGCGAAGTCCAGCATGCGCGGCGGCTCGCCGGGGTCCAGGGAGCTCAGGTGACGAGCCAGCAGCAAGGCCTCATGCAGATCGCCGATGAAGGGACTGAGGCGGGCGCCCTGGAACCAGGGGCGCGGGGAGACATCCACGCCCTCCAGCACCCCGTCACTGGAGACCAGCACCCGGCCCTGCGGGTCGGCAAAGCCGATCCAGGCGTAGTCGCGGAAGCTCCCCTTGAGCTGGCTGAGCAGGGCGCGCAGCGGCCGGGCGTCGCCGGACGCGGCCAGGGTGACGGGGAGGGTGGCGATGAAGTCCAGCTCGCGCTGGCGCTGGCGCAGCTGCTCCGACAGCTGGGCGGCCACCATGCGTGCGCTGTTCTGCAGGCTGCCCGTGCGCTCCTGCATCACATGGCGTGCGAAGACGACGCCGATGTAGGACTGCATGCTCAGCGCGACGATCACGGCCAGCAGCCCGAAGGTCAGCGCCATGCGCAAGCGCAGGCTGCGCCAGGCGAAGAAGAGCCACATCCCCTCAGATTCCTTGCTTGCTCTGCATCCCCTACAGTCGGACCTTTCCCGATCTCCCAGCAGGAGTGCCCATGAAGACACGCGCCGCCGTGGCCTGGAAAGCCGGCCAGCCCCTCAGCATTGAAACCCTGGATCTTGCCGGACCGAGGGTCGGTGAAGTCTTGATTGAAGTCAAGGCTACGGGCATCTGCCATACGGACTACTACACCCTGTCCGGCGCGGACCCCGAAGGCATCTTCCCCGCCGTGCTGGGACACGAGGGCGCGGGCGTGGTGGTGGACGTCGGCCCCGGCGTCACCACGGTGCGCAAGGACGACCACGTCATTCCGCTCTACACGCCCGAATGCCGGCAGTGCAAGTTCTGCCTCTCGCGCAAGACCAACCTCTGCCAGCTGATCCGCGGCACCCAGGGCAAGGGCCTGATGCCGGATGCGAGCTCACGCTTCTCGCTGGACGGCAAGCCGGTCTTCCACTACATGGGCACCAGCACCTTCAGCAACTACATCGTGGTGCCCGAGATCGCCGTGGCCAAGGTGCGGCCGGACGCGCCCTTCGACAAGATCTGCTACATCGGCTGCGGCGTCACCACCGGCGTGGGCGCGGTGATCTTCACGGCCAAGATGGAGGCGGGCGCCACCGTGGCCGTCTTCGGCCTGGGCGGCATCGGGCTGAACGTGATCCAGGCGGCGAAGATGGTCGGCGCCGACAAGATCATCGGCATCGACATCAACCCCGGCCGCGAGGCCATGGCCCGCCAGTTCGGCATGACCCACTTCATCAACCCCAAGGAAGTGGACAACGTGGTCGACGCCATCGTGCAGCTGACCGACGGCGGCGCCGACTACAGCTTCGAGTGCGTGGGCAACACCCAGCTGATGCGCCAGGCCCTGGAGTGCACGCACAAGGGCTGGGGCCGCAGCATCATCATCGGCGTGGCCGAGGCCGGCGCCGAGATCAGCACCCGGCCCTTCCAGCTGGTCACCGGCCGCAAATGGGAAGGCTCGGCCTTTGGCGGCGCCCGCGGCCGCACCGACGTGCCCAAGATCGTCGACTGGTACATGGAAGGCAAGCTGCGCATCGACGAGCTCATCACCCACCGCCTGAAGCTGGAGGACATCAACGAGGGCTTCGATCTGATGAAGCGCGGCGAGTCCATCCGCTCCGTGGTGATGTACTGAGGCCGGGCGCGCATGAGCCAGACCCTGCGCCTTCTGTCCGAGCACGCCTGCTTTGGCGGCGTGCAGCGCTTCTACGAGCATGCATCCGAGGCCACCGGCACGCCCATGCGCTTCGGCGTCTACCTGCCGCCGCAGGCCGCGCAGGGGCCCTGCCCGGCGGTGGTCTACCTGGCCGGCCTGACCTGCACCGAGGAGACCTTCGCGATCAAGGCCGGAGCCCAGCGCGAGGCGGCGCGCCTGGGCCTCATCCTCGTCTCGCCGGACACCAGCCCGCGCGGCACCGGCATCGACGGGGCTGATGCCCACTGGGACTTCGGCCACGGCGCCGGCTTCTACCTGGACGCCACGCAGGCGCCCTGGTCCGCCCATTTCCGCATGGAGCGCTACATCACCCGTGAGCTGCACGGGCTGCTGTGCGCGCAGCTGCCTATGCGCCCCGATGCCATCGGCCTCATGGGCCATTCCATGGGCGGGCACGGCGCGCTGACGCTGGCGCTGCGGCACCCGGGCCTGTACCGCTCGGTCTCCGCCCTGGCGCCCATCGTGGCGCCCAGCCAGGTGCCCTGGGGCCGCAAGGCCTTCGCAGGCTATCTGGGCCCGGACGAATCGAGCTGGGCCGCCCATGACGCCTGCGCCCTGATCGCTGCCGGTCACCGCCTGCCGCCCCTGCTGGTCGACCAGGGCCTGGCCGACAAGTTCCTGGCCGAGCAGCTGCAGCCCGAGCGCCTGGAGACCGCCTGCCGCGCGGCGGGGCAAGACCTGACCCTGCGCCGCCACGCCGGCTACGACCATGGCTACTACTTCGTGGCCAGCGTCATCGCGGACCACCTGCAGCATCATGCTGTCCGGCTCAAGGTGGGCTGAAGACGGACTGAAGACGGACTGAAGACGGACTGAAGACGGACTGAAGGGCGCGAGCCCCCGCCTTACTGCTTCAGACGCGGCACCGGCAAGACCTGACCCTGCGCATCGCGCGGCGCCGGCAGGTCCAGCATGCGGGCCAGCGTGGGGGCGATGTCGGCCACCGCCACGGGCTGGCGCACTTCGCCCCGGCCCCACCAGGCCGGACCCCAGGCCAGGATGGGCACGTGGGTGTCGTAGCGATAGGGCGAGCCGTGGGTGGTGCCCGTGGTCTTGCTGCTGATCATCCAGCCCGGCTTGACGACGATCTGCAGCGGCGCGGCGGCGTCCGGATGCCAGGACAGGCGCATGCGGCTCAGGACCTCGGGTGCCGGGCCCGTGCCGCTCAGCTGGGCGCGGGTGAGGGCGGCAGCGATGCCGGGCACCTGCTCGGCGGCGTGCGCGGCGCTGGCATAGACGCGGTCGCGGTCCAGCCCCCTGGCCTGGATGCGGGCCTCGTCGAAGAGCATGCCCGTCCCCGACCAGTGCGTGACCCAGGGCCCCTCGCCGAACTCGCGGACCAGGCCTTCGTCGACCGCGCTCATCAGGGTTTTCAGGGGGACGCGGCCGGCATCGCGGCCCTGGGACCGGGCCCACTCGGGGGTGTCCAGGAAGCCATGGTCCGCCGTCAGGACCACCATGTAGCGGTCGCGGCCGACGCGCTCGTCCAGCGTCCGGAAGAAGGCCTGCAGGTAGCGGTCCAGGTGCAGGAAATGGTCGTGCGAGAGGCGCGACTCGGGCCCGAAGGCGTGGTTGATGTAGTCGTGGCTGGACAGGCTGATGCTCAGCAGGTCCGTGGTGTCGTCGGCGCCCAGCTGCTCGCCCTCGATGGCGGCGCGGGCGAAGTCCAGCGTCAGCTCGTCGGCGAAGGGGGAGGGCAGCAGATTGGCCCAGAAGGCCGGCCCCGGCGCACTCATGCCGGCCCCCACCACCGCGGGCAGATGGTTGCCGTTGCCGCCCGTGGACTGCCAGGGCTGACCGTCCGGCACCGAGCGGTCGTAGGCGTGCGGGTCCTTCAGCAGGGGTTCCCAGCTGCGGCCGAAGTAGCGGTCGGCGGGGTGGGCGTCGTTGAAGGTGCGGACCCAGGCGGGCAGCTCGGGCAGGTAGTAGTCGCTGGTGGTGAAGCCGCCGCTGCTCTGCATGTAGAGGTAGGCCGTGCCCTTGTGGCCGGCGGGCAGGATGGCACCGCGGTCCTTGCCCGAGATGCCGATCATCCGGGCCTCAGGATGCAGGGTGCGCAGCACGTCGCCCACGGTCTCGACGCGGTAGTTGCGCGGGCTGGTCCCCACCAGGGCCGGCGTGGCATGGCCGAGGTAGTGGTGCGCGGGATCGTCGGTGTTGTAGCGGTCCTCGCGTGTCTGCGGGTCCACCCATTCATTGCCGATGATGCTGCTGCGCTGCGGATAGGCCCCGCTGAGCATCACCGAATGGCCGGCGGCCGTCACGGTGTAGCCGTGACCGTGGTGCGCTTCGGAGAACCACAGGCCGCGGTCCAGGAAGCGCCGGAAGCCGTCTTCCGCCAGCTGGTCGCGGTAGGCCAGCACCTGCCGCATGGGCAGGCCATCCACCGCCATGAAGACCACCAGGCGCGGCGGCGCCGCGGGCGCGGTCTGCGGCAGCGTGGAGCAGGCCTGGAGCAGGACGAGGGCGCAGGCCGCCGAGAGGCCGGCGAGCGTGCGCGCGAGGGGGCGTGGGTGGCAGTGGGACATGAACCAGGCGGTCAGCAAGACGGGGGAGGGTACGGGAGGGAGGCGAAGTATCCCCCCAGTACCGGGTCGTCGGCCGCGGCGGCGGGGCTTGCCCTGGGTCAAGCCCTCGCTGCGGCGCCGCTGGCCTTCAGCCAGCCCCTGGGACGGTCAATAGTCCGGGTAGCACTGCTTGCTGGGGTTCTGCCAGCTGCACACCCAGCTCCACCTCACCTGGGCCTGCTCGACCATGCCCACGCCGAAGGAGAAGGCCGGCGAGCTCAGGCTCAGGTCCAGGATGGTGCCGGTCTCGGTGGTGGTCGTGGGCTCGCCACCGAACTTGGGCCGGACCTGCACGCCCTGCCCCAGCTTCAGCGTCAGCTGGCTGTTCCCGATCAGATAGGGCAGGTTGTTCTGGATGTACTGGCCCAGCGCGAAGCTGCTGCCATTGGGCAGGGTGATGACCTTGTCCACCGGCACCAGCTTGTTCAGGCCGCTGAGGTAGTTGGCGTTCCGGTCGAACAGCAGGTCGTCCTTGAGGCCGCCCAGCGAGGTCTGGATGGAGGACACCAAGGCTGCATCCTTGCGCGAGGCGATCTGGCCGATGATGTAGTCGCCGACAAAGGGAAGGATCCAGCTGAGGTTGGAGTCGCAGTCGGTGCTGGACGAGACATCGGCGGTGACGCCGGTCTTGTCATCCAGCAGCCGGCCATCCACGCTGCCGTACTGGCCGGTGATGCTGAAGTTGCGCAGGCTCAGGGTGTTGACGCAGTCGTAGCTGATGATGCCCAGCTTGCGGCCGGTGAAGCGCGTGGTGGCGGTGTAGCTCCAGCCGCTCAGATTGATCAGGGTGATGCCCGAGGCCTGCGGCGTGATGGTGACGGTGGGGTCGCCCGAGAGCGTGCCCTTGAGGAAGGTGCCGCCGCTGCCGGCGACCTTGTTGATCATGGCGGTGTTCAGGCCGCTCTCGACCTGCATGGGCACGCGCTTCATGGCCGTGGCCATCTCGGCCAGGGGGCCGTTGCCATAGCGGTTCTCGGCGTAGCTGACGGTGGCGCCGTTGTAGCGGGCCGTGGCGATGTACTGGCTGCTCTGGATGGCGGGAACGATGTCGGCATGGGCGAGCGCAGCGCCGAGGCCAAGTCCGACGAAGAAGAGGGATCGCTTCATGGTGTGCGTAGGAGGTGAGTCAGTGGGGGGGCTTGCCTGGAACTGCTCGGCAGGGCGCGGGCCGGTGAATCAGGGCTCGTGGCTTCGGATGGCGACCACCGGCGTCGAGCTGAGGGGGAGTGTAGAAGCGAAGTTATTACAGAACGAAGTGACCCTGCGGCGCGTAGGCCTGCTGCTGTCCGTTCGGGCAGCGCAGGGGCCAGGTCTTGCCACAGCGGCCGGCGCCAGGGCGCAGCCGGGAGCCCCGGCTGCCCCGGCTGCCAACGCCCCCTCGTCAAGCCAGGGGCGCACTGCGCACGGTGTCACTTCCATCGGCGCATGGCATGGGCTAGCCTGGCGGCGCAGGCATGTGCCTGCTCACTGTGACATCACATGGGTATATCGATCCGATCGACCACTTCCCTTCAACGGCTGGCAGCACTCCCCCTCGCTGCCGCCCTGGCAAGCCTCTCGGCCTGCTACGTCGTGCCCTTGGAGGCACGGCATGCGCACCCTGTTGCGGTGCCCGCCCAGGTGAGCGTCGCGCCACCGGCTCCCGTGACCTTCCCGGTCCGGCTCTACCCCACCAATGCCATGGCCTCGCGCTATGGGATGGTCAGCGCCACGGTGACCAACGACCTGCATGGCAAAGGTGTCTTCAGCACCCAAATCAACGGAGAAGCCTTCACTGGCGAGGCGACACGCAAGGCCGACTCCCAACGCAATGGCCTGGCCAACGGCGCAGGAAACCGCGGCTCCTACCTCTCCTGCACCTACAGCATGAACAGCAGCACCCAAGGGACGGGCCAGTGCCGCCTGTCCGACGGGGCTGAGTTCTCCATGCACATGGGCAACTGAGGCCGGGCCCGGGGCGGATTCAGCCGCCGCCCGGGCCTCCATCGGGACGCCTGCCACCCGGCGCGGGCTGGGCCCGCCGGGTGCGCGGCTTCAAGGCGGCTATCGTGCGACCGGCGAGGTGCACCACTGCTGCTCGCAGGGCACGCCGTCATGGTTGCCGTCCATCTCGGTGCCCGGGCAGTTCTGGAGGAACCAGGTGGCCTCGCCGACTGCGCTGCGCACCACCTTCACGGCCTGCGGCCGGCCATCCCGGCCGAGGTGTGCCGCATCACCGAGGTGCCGCCCTGGCTCATTCGATCACGCCACAGGCCACGCGGGCGCCGCCGCCGCCCAGCGCCATGGGGTGATCCGAATGGTTGTCACCGCCGGCGTGGACCATCACGGAGCGCTGCCGCACGTCCGCCAGCTTCAGCCGTGGTGCCAGGACCGGGCTGGTGGCCGTGCCGTCGGCTGCCACGTAGAGGGGCGGCAGATCGCCCAGATGCCCGTCGCCCCAGGGCTCGCCATGCTTCTTGGCGCCCTGCGGATCCAGGTGGCCGCCGGCCGACAGCGCGGGCACGGGGGCGCCGTCCTTCTCGGCGGGCGCGCAGGACGGCTTTTCGTGGATGTGGAAGCCGTGCAGGCCCGGCTGCAGGCCCGTCAGCGCGGGGTAGAAGGCCAGGCCATGGGGCGTCTCGACGATGCGGACCTGCCCCAGGGCGGCGCCGGGGCCCTGCTTCTCGGCCAGGTGCAGGGGGACCGTCAATTCGGCAGCGGACGCCGCGGTGGCCGACAGGAGCCAGGCGGCGGCGATCAGGGTGTTCTTCATGGGCTGTCTCTCCAGGTGCTGGCCAGCGATCGAGGGCTGGCGATGGTCTGCTGCGCGGCACGCGCAGGGCTTGGCTTGGCTTGAAGCTGGCCCCGATTGTGGACGCGCAGCTTGAGATCCATCAAGCGCCAGTCCTGGGAGTGGGCTTCGCCGGGACGCGGCGAGCGCCGAGCCCCGGCCAGTGGGCGCAGGCCGGGTGCGTCGCCCAGGCGCGCATCAGGTCCGTACCGACTGCAGGGCGCGCTTCTCCTTGGCCTCGATCAGGCGCTGGACGATGGTGCACACCGAGCGGGCCTGCTGCTCGTCGATGTCCACGTTCTCGATCACCGAGCGCTTGAAGCGGATGGCGCACACGGCGCCGCTGTGCTCGACGAAGCCCAGGGTCAGGGTCCGGTTGAGGAAGTAGTAGATCAGGGCCAGGATGAGGCCGACGCCGGTGGTCCCCGCGAAGATGGGGAAGGAGAAGCCGTCACCGGAATGCGCCGCGGGAGCGGCGAAAGAGAAGCCCAGGAAGGCGAAGAGGGCCAGGAAGGAGGCGGCGGCCTTCCAGGGCTTGTGATAGCCGTAGTAGGTGGAGCACACACTCTGCAGAGGCACCATGCGCGACTCGGTGCCGGCCAGCGAGGAGCTGGTGAACTCGACCCGCTCCAGGCCCACGCGAATGGTGGTGGTGGGATCGACGCCCATCAGGGACAGCAGCCAGGCGATCAGGCCGCCCTCACGGCCGGTGATGCTGACGAAGGTGTTGCGGTCGTCGATGGGTTTGGTGTCAGCCCGCCAGGCTTTGATGACAAGTGCGCTCAAGTGGATGTCCTCGTTGAGGTGTTGGATGCAGCGTCAGAGCCCCGTCGAGCCGGCTCCCTCCTGCGGCGTGCGATTGTGCAGCGTCAGGCAAGGCCTGACCCCCGCGGACCGTGATGTATTCACTCCCCCTGATGGGGGTCAGGTCTTGCCAGAGATGCGCCGCCCCGGGGCGCCGGGGCTGCCCCTGACCAGCTGCTCAGGCGCCGGCCCTCTCCGCCCGCAGCGCCAGCTGCGTCCAGACGGCGCCGGCGAAGTCCGCCAGGCCGAACACGACCAGGATGGGGCTGGTCAGCCCCAGGCCGGCGAAGGTGGCGAAGCTGACGAGCACCAGGACCCGCGTGTAGACCGAGGCCTGGAAGAAGGCGCGCGCCTCGCACTTGGCGGCGTAGACGTAGTAGACGCCGATGTTGAAGGCCAGGACGCCGACGACGCGGATCCAGACCTCGGTGGTGGGCGGCATGCCGAAGAGGCCGAGCAGCAGGTTCGGCGCCAGCGCCAGGGCGACGCCCAGGACAATCACGTAGAGGCCGAAGGCTTTGACGCT
Organism: Pelomonas sp. BJYL3; assembly: GCF_027257975.1. Taxonomy (GTDB): domain Bacteria; phylum Pseudomonadota; class Gammaproteobacteria; order Burkholderiales; family Burkholderiaceae_C; genus Roseateles_B; species Roseateles_B flavus. The sequence goes on along the minus strand of NZ_JANZKX010000004.1, from coordinate 227,235 downwards.
GAAGGCGGACTTGGACATGCGGGCTCCGGATGGCAGGGGGGTGGCGCAGATTCTTGCAGGATTGGCCTCCGCGGTCACCGAACGCCGCGCGGGCGACGGGGCAGGCGCTGGCGAGGATGGCCTGCTATCGCCAGGCGCCGAGCGAAGGGCAGTGCGGCGGGAGGCCGCCGGATAGTGCCAGACCCAAGCCCAGCACCATCGCCGCGGCCGGGAGCAGAAAGAACAGCAGCTCCTTGCGCTCACGGAACAGTCGATGCCTGGCGAGGGTCAGGCCCGTGGCGCCACTGCAGGTCGCGGTCAGCAGGACGGCCAGCGCATAGTCAGGGCGCAGGAACACATGCAGGCAGAAGGTCGCCAGGGTCGGCACCACGCTGGCGAGAATGCCGCCGCAGACGACCATGTGGTAGCCCCAGACGGCGCTGACGGTGGCGGCACCTGCCATGGCGGGGAAGAACCACCCGGGCAGCGGGGATGGGCGCGAGGCCGCCTGTACGCCGCCTGGCGCGAGCTCGGGCGCCTGCCGCTCGCCGGCGAGCCTGCGGCCTTCACGCCCCGGCATCGCCATCCCCCTGATAAACCACCCTGAAGCACTCGCACGCCACCGGCATGCGCTCATCGAACGTCCGCCCCGCCCGTTCGCACTCCCGGCTGAAGTAGGCGCGGTGTTCCTGCTGCCAGTAGGCCAGGGAGCCGTCGCCCTCGCCCTCGATGGCGGCGAACTCGGCGCTGACCTCGTTGAAGGGGCGCACGTCCACGCTGAGGGTTTCGATGACGCACAGCGGCTGGCCGGCCCAGTTCGTGACGATGCTGAGGTCGCCGGGCCTGGGCAGGCGCTTGCCCTCGGCCTCGAAGGACCAGACGGAGCCGGCGGTGGCGCGCTTGGTGCCTTGCAGCACCAGGGCGGCGAGCTCGTCGGCCAGGGTCTGGCTGTCGCCGAAGTAGAAGGCTTCGTAGAAGCGCTCGTCGAAGCTGGCGTCGGAGGTGCCGGCTTCCGTTTGGAAGGCTCGCCAGAAGTCCAGGAGGTGGGCAAGCAGGTTCATGGCCTTGCTCATGCGGTCAAAGGTGATGGGCGGGCCGGGCTGCCCGGGTGGCAGGGCCCACCCGCCGCCTGCATTGTGAGCCCAGTTCCGGTGGCGAGTCCGGTACGGCCATGTGGGGCAGCGGCCAGGTCGTCCAGTGAGTGCCTCAGCCGGTCCGGCGGAGCGATTCAACGAGGCGTTGCAGGTGGACCAGTCGGTAGTACACGAGCACCTGGGTGCCCACGCTGCACAGCAGACCGAGCAGCCCCAGGAAGTCGGTGCCGATGGCAGCCAGGTTCAAGGCGAAGCGCGAACCCGAGTTCGACAGCGCGAGAAGCCCTTCGACGAAGCTGATCCGGATCACCCAGTAGGCGCCCCAGACCACCAGCAGGGACGTCACGGAGACAGGCACGTACAGGCAGGTGAAGTCCTGCAGGAAGCGGCGGCTCCGCGGACCACCTGCGGCGTCGAGGACCTGCGTGACGCCCAGCACGTTGATGAGCACCAGCGCCGCGGCCTCCAGCAGCGAGGCCATGGACCACAAGGGGGCCGTTGCGATCATCAGGCCCGAGTAGCTGGCGATGAGGTAGATCAGCAGCCCGGCCAGCAGGTACTGGGCCTGGCGCTCCGGGCTCAGGTCGGCACGGCCCAGCTCCTGCGCTGCTGCCCGCGAATTGAAAAGATGGATGGACATGGGTTTCTCAAACTTGCTGGCAGGTCCAGCGACAGTCATGGGCCACGGAAGAAGCGTCGCCGGCGGCCCGCAGCAAACGACGCGGGAGGGTTTGCAGGGGCATAAGGGGCCGATTGTGGGCCACTGCCGCGCTGCAGGAAGGCGGTTCGGAGGGCAGGTCCAGTCCGGCCTCAGGGGTCGATAGACTCCTTCCGGTGCTTGCGGCCCAACAGGGCGTACAGAGCCAGGGCGCCGGCAGCGCCCGCAGCCAGGGCCAGCGGCCAGGATCCGCTGGCGAGGTTTGGCTCGGCCTGTGCGCTGGTGGCCATGGCGGAGGCATTGACTGCCGCATGCAGGGCGATGCAAGGGAGCAGCGAACGGGAGCGCTCGTAGAGCCAGCCCAGCATCAGCCCCAGGAGGAAGGCCAGGAAGAACTGGTAGAGGTTCAGGTGAGCGGCACCGAAGAAGAGCGCCGAATAGGCGATGGCTTGCCCGCGCGGGTACCGCCTCAGGAAGCCTGCCAGCAGGATGCCGCGGAACATCATCTCCTCGAACAGGGGCGCCAGCAGGCAGCCGGCGACGAGGGCCGGGACCGTCGGGGCCAGCATCGAAGCGAAGGCCTGCTGCTCCCAGTTCGACAAGGGAAGGACTTGCTGCAGGGCGCTGATCAGTACGTCGTCCAGTCGGAGCAGGAGCGGTAGCGTCAGCAGCAGAGGGGGCACCAGCAGCACCAGGGTGAGCACCGGGGAGGACGGGCTCGGATGCAGCAGGTGCCGGTAGCTGATGCCCAGTACCTGCGTCAGCAGCGCGACCAGCAAGCCATTGGACAGCACCAGGGCGAGGACGGCGACCTGCTCCTCGCCCAGGCCCAGGATCGACCGGCAGTCGTACAGCAGAACACTGACGAGGTACTGAAAGAGATAGCTGGCCAGCAGGAGCAGGGCGGCCTGCGCCACGCTGGGGAAGGATTTGTCGGACGAGCGCATGGGACGGGAAATGCAGGGGGTCGGTTCAGGGACTCGGCGCCTGCCGTGCGTGCGTCTACCTGGGCTTGATCAGGCGCTGAGCGATGTTGCAGTCAGAGCGCCTGCTGCTTGCCGATGGGTGCGGTGTCGGTCTGCCAGGCTTTGATGCGGAGTGCGCTCATCAGGACGTTCTTGCTGAGGTGAGGGAGGCGGCGTGGGGCGCGGCGGGCAGGCAGCCCTCTTGCGGGGGGCGATTGTGCAACGTCCGGCAAGGACGGGCTCTCTGGCACCATGACCTCCTCATTCCCACGGCTGGGGTCAGGTCTTGCGCCGAGGGGCCGTGAGAGGTGCGCGAGGACGCGCGCCCTCCCGTGTGGCGGCGCGCGGGGCCGCGGCCGTCAGCCAGCGTCGACTACCTGGCCCGATGCCAGGCGGGCGCCGCGGCGCCGGAAGGCCAGGGTGATGAGGGTCGGGAAGATGAAGCCCTTGAGGTAGCTGAGCGGGTGTCGCCCGCGGGTGAACTCGACGGGCAGTTCGCCGAAGTGTGCCCAGTACTGGGTGGCCACCAGGCCGGCGATGCTGATCCACATGCCCCACAGCGCCCGGGGCTTTCCCCACACGACGAGCAGCAGGCTCGACGCGATGGCGGCGCGCAGCAGCCACTGGACCAGGTCGAAAAACGTGGGCGGGTGCTTGTCCAGGTCCAGCAGGGCCTCGCCCAGCATGACGCTGTGATGGAAGATCAGCAGCCCGGCCAACACCAGGATGAGCAGGCGCCTGGCCAGCAGGGCCGGCCCCGAGGAGACGAGAGATGCGAGCGTCATCAGCCGCCTGCCTTTGCGTCGGGTGCCGGGCCATGAGACGGGCGCAGGGATGTCGGCGACCGTGCCCCGGCCAGGCGCCGGCAGCCTGGCGCGGGGTCCGCGGATGATAGGGGCCAGGGATTCAGCAGGCCCCGTGCCGGAAGTCGGGCGCCGCCAGCCGCCACGCCCGCACCGTCGCCGAAGCCGGCCCCATGGGTCTCTCTGCTGACGTCACGCCATGGCATCACGCCCCGATGCCCCCATGGCAAAAGACCCCGCCGAGGCGGGGTCAGGAGGGAGGCAAGGCGGGGGGGCCGCAGGGTCTCAGCCGATCCGCCGGCGGGCGCTCAGGCCCACCCCCGCCAGCGCCAGGGCGGCCAGGGCCAGGCTGCCGGGTTCCGGCACGCGGCCGGGGCTGAGATCCAGCACCAGGTTGTCAATGGCCACGGCATAGGCGGTGTGGCCCCTGAACTCCACGCTCAAAAGGTTGTCGAAGCCCGACAGCAGGTGGGTGGCCCATGCATCGCCGGTGCCCAGCACGGCCGTGACCGTGCCGCCACCCAGCACCGAGCCGATCAGCTCCAGGGTGCCTGCGGGGCCGCCCGTCTCCCAGTTGCCGACGTCGAGGCTCTTGAGCGTGAACGGCGCGCCGCCGGTCAGCTTGATGGAGGTGCCGCTGAAGCAGGTCGAGTCATAGGCGCAGAAGACGAAGGTCGCACTGCCGTTGGAGTTGGAGGCGTTCTTGCCGAAGATGCCGTCGTTGAAATCGCCGGGGTTCAGGTTGGTCAGCGTGTAGCCGCCTTCCGTATGGGGCGTCACGGGGACGATCTGATCGCTGTCGGCGGTCACGCCTTCAAAGCCCATGACCACCGGTGCGGCGCTCGCGAAGGTCGGTACCGCGCCGAGCGCGATGAGGGCTGCGGTGCTGAGGGTTGCAGTGAACTTGCGCATGAGATTCCCCTGATGTCGTGATGGCAGGCCGGAAGGGGCCCCGGGGACGATCAGCAAGGTCCGCGCCAGGAGCGGGCTTCCCGTGACACATCAATCACTTAGTATTTCCGCGGCCGGCAAGGCGCCTCGGAGTGTCAAGGCGGCCGACGGTCGGGGCTCCAGCGCTTGATCCGAAGCTGCGTCGAAGGAGTACTGGACGTGAGCCGCTGCGTGCCGGTCGCTGGGCTCGCCTGCCGCCGTCCTCTTAGGTCGCGTCACCCGCGTCATACAGCACGTCGGTGCGCAGGACGTACTTGAGGCCCGAACGCACCGCTGCCCCCTGGTGGCGCAAGCGGTGGGGAAAGCCCAGCGCCATGCCCCGGACCGGCTTCACCGACTCCCATCCGAACTCCGTGCTGCCCCCCTCGAAGTCGTCGTTGAGGTAGACCATGAAGGTCAGGACGCTCTCGCGGCTGGGGCTCAGCCGCACGGTGCCATCGAGGTGCCAGGTGAACTGCTGGTCCCTGTCATAGCGGTAGTAGCGGAAGCGCTCATTGAACCCGCTGAGCTGCCAGCCATCGAGGACCGCCGGCAGCAGGGGCCTGGCGCGTGAGAAGAGGTGATGTGCGAGGTCGGCGTCATCAAAGACGACCCGGTCATTGTTCCGGGCTTCCTTGTGCAGGCGGTCGCCGTCATCGGTCCGGACCGCCGCCTCTGAATAGCCCATGCGTTCGCTGCGCGAGATGTAGTGGGCGCATTCCTCGGGTGACAGAAAGTCGGCAATGGTGAAGACGCCGGCGCCGAGTCGGTGGAGGTTCATGGGACGGATGGACAGTGACGTTGGCGGGCCATGCTAGCCCAGAGGCATTTGGCATGCCATCCGTCACCGGTGCCGGCGGTCGCCCATCCGACCCTGCGGGGCGCGATGCACCCGGTCTCCCTGCTTGCAGGATGGGAGTGATGGACCCTGACGCAAACGTGCAGAATGCGCTGACCCATTTCGCGTGACGACGAGGAGACACGATGTTCAAGGACGACACCGACTGCACGATCGCCCCCTACTTCAAGATTCATGAGGGCAAGGTCCCGGCATTCAAGGCCTTGAGCCGGCAGCTGGTGGAGATCACCCGCCAGGAGCCTGGGTGCCGGCACTACGCCTTCTCCTTCAGCGGCCTGGACGCCCACTGCCGCGAGGGCTACGTCAACGCGGAGGCCTTGCTCGCGCACCTTCAGAACGTGGGGGAGCTGCTCGGCCAGTTGCTCCAGGTGGCTGAGCTCGTGCGGCTCGAGGTGCACGCCCCGGCGGATGAAGTCGAGAAGCTGCGCGGGCCGATGTCGGCACTGGAGCCGCAGTTCTTCGTCCTGGAGCCGGGCATCCGGCGCGCGGCAATCGGCTGAGTGCCGGCCCGGGCAGGCAAGACCTGACCCCGTGATGCCGGCTCAGGAATCGTCGCGGCCGAATCGCTGCTCGTCCGGCACGCGCCAGGGCCGGCGGTACAGCAGCCGGCCGAGAACGACCAGCATCAGCGCGAACAGTGCGAGGCGGGTCTGGTGCGGCGGCAGCAGGAACTGCGCGGCCATGGCCAGCACGATGAACGCCACCGACTCCCGGGCGGCCACCTTCGGGTAGCGGCGGTCCAGCAGCCGCGCCTGGCAGTGCGGGCAGCGCAGCGCCTGGGACTGGGGCACATACCAGCGGGCCTTGGGCGGCACCAGGGTGAAGTCCGGCCGCGCAAAGGCCTGGCTGCAGGCGGGGCAGCGGTACCTGCCGCGCCGGTGGTCCGCGTCCGGCACGGCGAGCTCGGCCTCGCAGGGCGCACAGACGGCTTCGGGCGAGGGCAGCAGGCGGCCGCAGCGCTCGCAGCGGCAGGCCAGGGAGGCGGCGTCGGGCGGGGGCGGCGGGGGCGTCATGGCATCGAATGCTAAGGCCTCGAGGGCGCGCGCTCCGGCTTGCCTTGCGAAGGGTCCGGGAGCGTGCGGTACTTGCGCCGCCAGGCCTGCAGGGACAGCGGCTGCTCGCTGGCGGCATCGTCGACGAGGATGTCGCCGCTGCCCAGGTGCACCAGGAACACGGTCCACAAGCCCAGGCGGTCGCCCATGTCCAGGTAGACCGAGACCGACCAGTAGCCGCGCCCTCCGAACCGCACCTCGCCGTCCATGGGCATGCCGAAGACGGCGGGCCGCTGATGGCTTGCGGCCCAGGCCCGGTAGTCGGGCAGCCGTTCGACGAGCGCGCTTGCCTGCCCGTAGGCGCGCGACCCTGCCGCCTTGGCGTCGCAGGCCGGCGCTGCCTGCGCCCCGCAGGCGCACGCAAGGACGAGCAGGGCCGCCGCCAGCCACTGGCTGGGGGCGGGCCGGGGTCGCGGCCTCATCCTGCCTGGCGTCTTGCGTACAGCCGTCCCAGCACGAGCAGGACCACGCCGCCGATCAGGAGATAGCGGCCGCTGGCCTTGCGCGCCTCGGGGGGATCGTCGTTGGCATCGGCGAGCACGAGCGGGTCCTCCGGCAGGTAGCGGACCGTCAGCGTCCGGGGCGCCACCTGCCGTTCCATGGCGTGACCCCGCGCCGGGGGAACGCCGACCTGGGTCCTGATCTCGCGCCCCCGTGACGTCCTGAAGCTGACCTGGGCCGTGTACTCCCCGTCCTTCTGAAGCCATCTGCGTTCGTGCGAGCTCAGGGCGATGACCTTGGCCTCGGCCTCCTCACCGTGCTGGCGCAAGGCCTCGTATTTGCTGGCGCTGCGATGGCCGGACACCATCAGAGCGGCGCCGGACAGGATCAGGCCTGCCGCGAAGAGGCGGCTGGCGAAGATGCGGAACATGGAAAGGCCCTCCCAGGGCGAGATCTTGTTGTCGTGAATCGGCGGCGCGATGGTACTGCAGCGGCCGGTCGGGAGCGCTCAGGGGGCGCCCCGGGGAGGGGGCCGAATCAGGCCGGGTTCAGCGCTTCGTCCAGCACTTCCACCCAGTGCCGCACGGGCTGCGGGGTCCCCGACTGCAGATGCTGGATGCAGCCGATATTGCCCGACACCGTGCAGTCCGCCTGCAGCGGCGCCAGGGCGGCGAGCTTGCGGTCGCGCAGCTGGTGGGAGAGCTGGGGCTGCAGCAGGGAGTAGGTCCCGGCAGAGCCACAGCACAGATGGCTTTCGGTGCGCGAGACCTGGATGTCGAAGCCGAGCGCGCGCATCAGGGCCTCCACGCCGCCCTTGAGCTGCTGGCCGTGCTGCAGGGTGCAGGGCGGGTGGTAGGCCAGGCGCGGGCGCTGGGGGGCCGCCGCCTGGGCGCGCTCCAGGGCCTGCTGCAGGGCGCTGACTTCGGGGGCCAGCAGCTCGCTGATGTCCTTGCACAGGGCGCTGATGCGGGCGGCGCGCTCGGCATAGGCCGGGTCGTGGGCCAGCAGGCGGCCGTAGTCCTTGACCATCACGCCGCAGCCGGAGGCGTTCATCACCAGGGCCTCGACCGGCGCGCTGCCGCCCAGGCCCTCGACCAGGGGCCACCAGGCGTCGACGTTGCGGCGCATGTCGTCCAGGCCGCCCGCCTCGTCATGCAGATGGGCGCGGATGGCGCCGCAGCACCCAGCGTCATCGGCCACCATGGTCTGGATGCCGATGGCGTCCAGCACGCGGGCGGTGGCGGCGTTGATGTTGGGCATCAGCGAGGGCTGCACGCAGCCCATCAGCATCAGCATCCTGCGGGGCTGCGTGCGGGTGGGCCACTGGTGGGCGCGCGGGCCGGCCTTGGGCGGCAGCTTCTCGCGCAGGGCCGCCGGCACCAGCGGACGCAGGGCCTGGCCCAGCTTCGCGGCCGCCGGGAAGACGGGCGAGGTCAAGCCCTCACGCAGCAGCCAGTGCACGGCACGCTCGGTGGCAGGCCGGGGCACCTTGCGCTCGACGATCTCGCGGCCGATCTCCAGCAGCTGCCCGTACTGCACGCCCGAGGGGCAGGTGCTCTCGCAATTGCGGCAGGTGAGGCAGCGGTCCAGATGCTCTTGCGTGGCACGGGTGGGCTCGGCGCCCTCCAGCACCTGCTTGATCAGGTAGATGCGGCCGCGCGGGCCGTCCAGCTCGTCGCCCAGCAGCTGGTAGGTGGGGCAGGTGGCGGTGCAGAAGCCGCAGTGCACGCAGCGCCGCAGGATGGCCTCGGCCGCCTCGCCGGCGGCGGTGTTGAGGAACTCGGGGGCGAGGCGGGTCTGCATGGCAAGAGGGGGTCAGAAGTCGGGGTAGAGCCGGCCGCGGTTGAAGATGCCGGAGGGGTCGAAGGCAGTCTTGAGATCGCGGTGGATGCGGGCCAGCGGCGCGCTCAGGGGGCTGAACACGCCCTCGGACTTGTCCAGCGCGCGGAACAGCGTGGCGTGGCCGCCGGCCTGGGCCGCGAGCTCGCGCAGCTGCGCCGCGGGCAGGGGCGTGGTGACCCAGCGCTGGGCGCCGCCCCATTCGATCATCTGCTCGCCGGGGATGCGCAGGCTGGGCGCCGTCTGCGGCAGCGAGAGCCGCCAGAGCTTGGCACCGCCCTGCACCGCACGGCAGGCGCCGACGAAGAACTCGTCGCTGTGGTCGCGCAGGCCGCGCCAGAAGCCGGAGGCCAGGTCCTCGGGGATCAGTTCGCCGCCCAGTTCGCGCCGGGCCGCGGCCACGGCGCGCTCGGCGCCGGCCAGCTCCAGCACCAGGGCGCCGTCCCAGGCGGCGCTCGCGCGCAGGGGCAAAGGGCGGCCGGACCAGCGGTTCATCTGCTGCAGGGCTTCGGCCTCGGGCATGTCGAAGCGCAGGGTGCAGCGCGCCACCGGCAGGGGCAGCACCTTGAGCGAGACCTCGGCGATCACGCCCAGCACGCCCAGGCCGCCGCACATGAGGCGGGGCAGGTCGTAGCCGGCCACGTTCTTCATCACCGTGCCGCCGAAGCTCAGCAGCTCGCCGCGGCCGTTGACCATGGTCAGGCCCAGCACGTGGTCCCGCAACGAGCCCTGCGTGGCGCGCGAGGGGCCGGAGAGGCCCGCCGCCACCATGCCGCCCACGGTGCCGCGGCCGTCGAAGCGGGGGGGCTCGAAGGCCAGGTGCTGGCCCTGGGCGGCCAGCTGCGCTTCCAGCTCGGCCAGCGGCGTCGCGGCCTTGGCCGTCACCACCAGCTCGGTGGGTTCATAGGCGCTGATGCCGCTGAGGCCGGGCAGCTCGCCCAGGTCCAGCAGCTCGCCCCGGGCCTCGCCGCCATAGAACTGCTTGCTGCCCTGGCCCCGGATCTGCAAGACCTGACCCCGGGCCGCGGCCTCGCGGATGCGGGCCTGCAGCAGGCCCAGGTCGGCCGGCGCGATGCGGGGGGAGGGCGTGGCTTGTGCGCTCATTCAGAACCTCGGCAGATCGGGGAAGGCCAGCAGGCCCTTACGGACGTGCATCTTGCCGTATTCCGCACATCGGGCATGGCTGGGGATGAGCTTGCCGGGGTTGAGCAGGCCTTGCGGGTCGAAGGCGGCCTTGAAGTCGCGCATCTGCTGCAGCTCCTCGGGGCTGAACTGCACGCACATGGACGAGAGCTTCTCGATGCCCACGCCATGCTCGCCGGTGATGGTGCCGCCCAGGGCCACGCTGGTCTCCAGGATCTCCGCGCCGAAGCGCTCGCAGCGGTCCAGCTGGTCCGGGTCGTTGGCATCGAAGAGGATGAGCGGGTGCAGGTTGCCGTCGCCCGCATGGAAGACGTTGGCGCAGCGCAGGCCGTACTTCTTCTCCATCTCGGCGATGGCCAGGAGGATGTCCGCCAGGCGCTTGCGCGGAATGGTCGAGTCCATGCACATGTAGTCCGGGCTCAGGCGGCCGGAGGCGGGGAAGGCGTTCTTGCGGCCGCTCCAGAAGCGCAGGCGCTGGGCCTCGTCGGCGCTCACTGAAATCTGCGTGGCGCCGCTGGCGCGCAGCACGGCGCTCATGCGCTCGATCTCCTCCTCGACCTCATCCGGCGTGCCGTCGCTCTCGCACAGCAGGATGGCCTCGGCCGTGAGGTCGTAGCCGGCGTGGACGAAGTCCTCGACCGCGGCGGTCATGGGCTTGTCCATCATCTCCAGGCCCGCGGGGATGATGCCGGCGGCGATGAGGTCGGCCACGGCCTGGCCGGCCTTGCGGATGTCGTCGAAGCTGGCCATGATGCAGCGCGCCAGCACCGGGCGCGGCAGCAGACGCACCGTCACCTCGGTCACCACGGCCAGCATGCCTTCGCTGCCGACCACGGCGGGCAGCAGGTCAAGACCTGGCACGTCCAGGGCCTCGGAGCCGAACACGACGGCCTCGCCGCGCACGGTGAAGCCCTTGACCCGCAGCACGTTGTGCAGGGTCAGGCCGTACTTCAGGCAGTGCACGCCGCCAGAGTTCTCGGCGATGTTGCCGCCGATGGTGCAGGCGATCTGGCTGCTGGGGTCGGGCGCGTAGTAGAGGCCCAGGGGCGCGGCGGCCTCCGAGATCGCCAGGTTGCGCACGCCGCACTGCACGCGGGCGGTGCGGGCGAGGGGGTCGATGTCCAGGATCTCGTTGAGCCGGGCCAGCGAGAGCACCAGGCCGTCCGGATGCGGCAGGGCGCCGCCCGAGAGGCCGGTGCCGGCGCCGCGCGCCACCACGGGGATCTCCAGCTCCAGGCAGCAGCGCAGCACCGCGGCCACCTGCGCCTCGGTCTCGGGCAGGGCCACGGCCAGTGGGCGGGCGCGGTAGGCGGAGAGGCCATCGCACTCGTAGGGCGTGGTCTCTTCCGCCTGCCACAGGAGGGCATGGGCGGGCAGCAGGCCGCGCAGGGCCTGCACCAGGCGGTGCTGGCGCTGGCTGCGCTCGGCCGGGGTGAGCGGGGCGGCGTCGTTCGCGTTCATGGCGTGGGCTTCATGCAAGGGGCGGGGCTCAGCGTCTCACTGTAGCCCCGCCGCGGGTCGCGCGCGGGCCGGCTTACCTCACCAGCCAGGTGAAGGGCGGCACATAGGCCTGCAGGGTCACGAAGATCCCCACCAGGCAGGCCAGGGCGATGCTGTGGAAGAAGACATAGCGCAGGATGTCGCCCTCGTGGTTGAACCAGCGGGTGGCCGTGGAGGCCACGACGATGGACTGCGCATCGATCATCTTGCCCATCACGCCGCCGGAGCTGTTGGCCGCGCCCATGAGGTTGGGATTCAGGCCCAGCTGCTCGGCCGCCACCTTCTGCATGCCGCCGAAGAGCACGTTGGAGGCGGTGTCCGAGCCGGTCAGCGCCACGCCCAGCCAGCCCATCAGGGTGCCGAAGAAGGGGTAGAGCACGCCGGTGCCGGCGAAGGCCAGGCCCAGGGTGGTGTCCAGGCCGCTGTAGCGCGTCAGCGTGCCCAGGGCCAGCATCAGCACGATGGTCAGCAGCGAGGTGCGCACCAGCCACACCGTCTTGAAGAAGGTGCGGACCAGGGCCGGGAGGCCGTAGCCCATCAGCAGGCCGCCGATGATCGCCGCCACCAGGATGCCGGTGCCGGTGGAGGACAGCAGGTTGAAGACGTACTCGGCGGCCTCGCTGTGCGGCGTGGGCACGACGGGGGCGACCTTCTGCACCATCTTGTGCAGGCCCTCGATGACGAACTTGGGCGCGAAGATGCCGTTGAGCCAGGTCTTGGTCACCGGCAGGCCCCAGGCGAACACGAAGACGGTCAGGATCACCCACGGCGTCCAGGCCTTGACCACGGCGCCGCGCGGGTGCACCTGCGGCTTCTGCGGCGGCAGGGCGGTGCCGCCGTCCTTCTCATGGCCCTTCAGCGAGACCGAGGTCCACAGATTCTTGGGCTGCCAGATGCGCAGGAAGCCCACCAGGCAGGTCATGGAGACCATGGCGGCGATCACGTCCACCAGCTCGGGGCCGATGAAGTTGCTGACCAGGTACTGCGGGATGGCGAAGGAGACGCCGGTCACCAGGATGGCGGGCCAGATCTCCATCATGGCCTTGCGGCCGGCGAAGGCCCAGATCAGCCAGAAGGGCACCAGCATGGAGAAGAAGGGCAGCTGGCGGCCGATCATGCCGGAGACGGCCATCAGGTCGTAGCCATGCACCTTGGCCAGCGTGATCACCGGCGTGCCGAGCGCACCGTAGGCGACGGGCGCGGTGTTGGCGATCAGCGAGAGGCCGGAGGCGGCCAGCGGCGAGAACCCGAGGCCGATCAGGATGGCCGCCGTCACCGCCACCGGCGTGCCGAAGCCGGCTGCGCCCTCGAAGAAGGCGCCGAAGGCGAAGGCGATCAGCAGCAGCTGCAGCCGCCTGTCCTGCGTGATGCCGGCGATGGAGTCCTGCAGCACCTTGAAGCTGCCGTTCTGCTCGGTCAGCTGGTGCAGGAAGATGATGTTCAGCACGATCCAGCCGATGGGCAGCAGGCCGGTGAGCCCGCCCAGCAGCGCCGCCCGCGTGGCCATGCCCGCCGGCATGCCGAAGGCCAGGATGGCGATCAGCAGCGCACTGGCCAGGCCGGCCGCCGCGGCCACATGGGCCTTGAGGTGGAACACGCCCAGGCCCAGCAGCATGACGACCACCGGAACGGCGGCCACCAGCGTGCTGAGCAGCATGTTGTCGAAGGGGTTGTAGACCTGTTGCCAGACCATGGTTGTCTCCAGTCGCTCTTTTGATCGGCCCTTGGATGAGCCGCTGGGGAGCGATGGTGCGGGGGCATGGGCGGGCGCTGCGTGAATCCTCGCGGGCGGGGCTTTGAGGAATTTTCAAAAGGGGCGACGGACACAGGGTAGATCCGGGGGCAGATCGCGACGCGGTGTCAGGGTGATGTCAAGCGAAGGACGCTGCGTCCCCGGGCCTCAAGGCGTGTCTTGCAGTCCTCGCCCGTCAGAGAACTGATGCTCCAGGGACAGGACCGGCTCCCGGCGCCCGTGCCCGTCCAGGAGGAAGGCGCGGATCTCCGTGGCCCACGCCATGGGGCAAGCCGTGGTGCGGCTGAAACGGGCGAAACTGGCGTCGCAGCGTCCGAGCGTGAGCGTGGGGAAGCGCTTGCCGCTGCGATGCTCGATGCTGACCAGCGGCCACTCGTAGACCCCTTCCGCACCGTCCGGATTGGCGTTGAGATAGCCACCGGCAAGGGTGACGGTGAAGTCGCCGCAGGTCTTGACCAGCGTGTCGGAGGCCCCTCGGAACGGGCTGCCGTCGGCGCTGGTCTGCCGGGTTCTGTGGATGAGCGGGCTGACGTCCACTCGTTCTACCTGCTGCCCGCGGGCCCGTGCCGCCTTCAGCCTGGCATCGGCCTGCGCGTCCACCCTGCTGACGGTGACCGTGGAGCTGGGGGCGTCGCAAACGTAGATCAGCTCCGAAAAGGCGTCGTCCGCACAAGCCGGCAGTGCCGCGGCGAGCAAGGAGGCGATGAAGCAGCGGGTCAGGCGCATGAGGGCGTGTGCGTGACGATCAGCCCAGCGCCTTGAACAACCAGTCCGCAAACGCCGCGCACTCCCAGCGCTCCATGGTCCCCTGCTTCCAGCACAGGTAGTGGTGGAAGGGCGAGGGCACGGTGCGGGGCGAGAGGCGCAGCAGGCGGCCGCTGTCCAGCCAGGTCAGGCCCAGCTTCATGCGCATCAGGGCCACGCCGAAGCCGGCCGCCGCGGCGTCCAGCACCAGGCCGACGTCGTTGAACTGCGCGCCGGTGCGGGGCTCGTCCAGGTGGATGCCGTGGGCCTCGAACCAGGTGCTCCAGGGATCCAGCGGGCTGCGGATGAGGCGGGCGCGGCGGATGTCCTCGGCGCTGTCGAAGCCCTCGAAGGGACCGAACTCGTGCAGGTACTCGGGGCTGCAGACGGGAGTGAGCTCGTCGCTGAGGATGCGGCGGTACTCGAGGCCGGGATAGTCGCCGGTGCCGTAGCGGATTTCGAGGTCGGCATCCTCGGACTTGGTGTTGGTCAGCGGGATGGCCACCTGCATCACCAGCTCGATCTCCGGATAGGCATGGCGGAACAGGGCCAGGCGCGGCAGCAGGATCTGGCGCGAGAAGGTGGGCGTCACCGCCAGGCGCAAACGGGCGGACTGCAGGCCGGGGCCGTCCGGGCGGGGGATCTGCTGCAGGGCCTTGAGCCCCTGGCGCACCGAGGGCAGGTAGCGCTGGCCTTCATCGGAGGGGCTGAAGTCCCGGCCGAAGAGCTTGAAGCCCAGCTGCGACTCCAGCTGGCGGATGCGGTGGCTGACGGCGCTGGGCGTCACGCTCAGTTCCTCGGCCGCCAGGCTCACGCTGCGCAGCCGCGCCACGGCCTCGAAGGCCAGCAGGCTCTGGATGGGCGGGATGCGGGGGGCGGCCATGCGCGGCGTGGGGGAGGCTGGCGCAAACAGTCTCGGGACGGCCGGGCCGGCCCCTCAGCGCACGCTGCCGCGCTTGCGGGCCGGGGCCTTGCGCGTGGACGCCTTCACGGCGGCCTTCAACGCGGGCTTGGTGGCCGCGTTCGCGGCAGCCCCGGCGGCGGCACCGGCCGCCGCGCCGGCCGCGGCGGCTGCGCTCTTGGCCACGTTCAGGGGCATGGCGGCGGCTTTCTTGATCGTCTCGCCCGCTGCGTCGAAGCTCTGCTTGACCATGGCGCCGGCCAGGTTCTTCGCGGCATCGGTCGCGCCGTCCTTCATGGCCTGGGTGGCCAGCTGTGTGAACTGGTTGCTGAGCGCCGACCACCACTGCATGGGGTCCACCGCACCCAGGCCGGGCAGGGCGGGCGCCTCGGCGGCCTTCGCGGCTTTCGTGGCCTTGGCGGCAGGCTTGTGGGCCTTGGGCGCGGCCGCCGCAGGGATGCCCGGCATCTCCGGCAGCTTGTACTCGGGCATGGGCGGCACCTTGAGCGTCTCGCCCAGCTCGGCGAGGGGCACGTTCATGGACTTCAGCGTGGACAGCGTCATGCGCTGCACCTCCAGCGCCTGGATGGTGGCGCCCAGCATGCGGGCGTTCTGCTCCAGCCAGAACTGCACGGTGCGCAGCTCCTCGATGCGCTTGGAGAGCTCCTCCGGGTTCAGCGTGGGGGCGACCCACTGCCCGATGCCCGGCAGGGCCGCGCCGGCATTCTTGACCAGGCCCTGCAGGAACTCGAAACCGGGCACGAACTTGCTGAAGCTGCTGCTGTCTGCCATGGGGCCTCCTGGGGTGATGGCGCGATGGTAGCGCCAAGGCGCGGCTGACCGCCGCTCAGCGCGGCTCCGGCCAGCGCTGCGTGACCCTGAAGCCACGCGCCTGCAAGGCCTCGAGCAGGCTGCCCTCGCCCGTCATGTGCAGGGCCCCGACGGCCACCAGCAGGCGCCGGCCCTTGCCATGCAGCCGGGCGATGCCTTCGGCCATGCCTGGGTTGCGGTCGCCGATGGTGCGCTTGAGCGCGGCGCGGTCAGCATCGGTGTGGACGCAGTCGCACCACTGCGCATAGCTCTCCAGCGTGGCCAGGTCACCCTGGGCCCAGGCCTCGGCCAGACGGCGGGTCTGGCGGCTTACCTCGGGCGACTCCAGCTGCCGCAGGCCCTCGCGCACCTCCTCCAGCACTTCCTGGCGACCCGCCGGGATCAGGGCCTGCAGCTGCAGCGTGGGGGTTTCCAGGCCGGCCATTCGCAATCCGCGCAGCTGCGCCTGGATCATCAGGCCCATCTCCTGGCCGAACTCGGCACCCAGCCCGTCGCCCCGGGCGCTCTGCACCACCAGCTGGCCCAGCTGGAGGATGGGGTGCAGGCGCGCGTAGGGCGAGAGGTCCAGGCAGTAGCGGCGGGCCACGGCCTGCATGCGGGACTGCAGCTCGGCAGGCAGCGCCAGCGTGGGCCGGCCGGGCACGGGGCGGGCCATGGTCTGCATCACCTGGGGATCGCCGAGGTCGAGCTCCAGGGCCAGGGTGTCGCTGGCATCCAGGGCCGCCTGCAGCCGCGGGCCCGGGATCAGCCACTCCGGCCGGCCCAGGTGGATGCTGGCGAAGAGCCAGGCACTGCGGCCGTCCTTCTCGAGCTGCCACAGCAGGCCGCGGTCCGGCGCGCCGGCCGGCGGCTGGGCCAGCAGGGCGGGATTGGGCGCCGACAGCGGCGGCGGGCAGTCCTGGGCCTGGGCGGCGCCCACCAGCCACAGCGCGAAGAGGGCCGCGCCGCAGCGGCGCAGGCAGTGTCGGACCAGATTCATGGGCGCTCCACGGTGAATTCTCCTGCGTGCTGGCTGAACTTCAGCCGGCCCAGCACGTCCATGCCCAGCAGGGGGGCGTCCAGTGTCGGCAGCACGACCACGCGCAGGCGCGGCGCCTGCAGGCCGCCCTCCAGGCTCAGGTCCACCTCGGCCGCGTAGCCATCGACCACGCCGCCGGCCGTGTTGCTGCGCAGGGATTCGAGGGGCCGCAACCCCAGCTGGTCTGCGAGGGCACGGGGCAGGGCCGTGGTGGTGGCGCCGGTGTCGACCAGGAAGACGGTGTCCCGGCCCGCCAGCCGGCCTGGCCAGTGGAAATGGCCGTCCGGGCCCCGCTGCAGGCGCAGCTCGCGCTCGTTGAGGGTGAAGCGCGGGCGTTCGCGCTGGTGCTGCCAGGCCAGCACCGCCAGGAAGACGGCGGTGAGGATAAGCAGCCAGATCGTCAGCAGCTTGAAGGTGGAAGGCAATTCCTGGCTCATGTGCGCACGATGCCACAGCTTTGAGGGACAGGCGTCGCATGCGCGCACGTGCGCCCCTAGGCCGGCTCGCCAGCGGCGGGCTGCTTGGCTATTCTGGGCAAGCAATGCAACAGGACGTTGCATATCCGTGTCCTCCGGTATCCAGGATTCTCGGGAGATTCAAGGATGTTCACTGCCTCCGCCGCCCCTTCCGAGCCCCGGCCCACGGCCTGGGCGATCCGCGTGCATGACCTGGGCCAGGCCCGCGCCTTCTACGGCGAGCTGCTGGGCTGCAGGGAGTCCCCGCCTGCCGAGTGCGCCCTGAGCTTCGACTTCTTCGGGACCCATCTGGCCGTGTGGCCGGACGACACCGATGCG
Source organism: Pelomonas sp. BJYL3 (assembly GCF_027257975.1). GTDB lineage: Bacteria > Pseudomonadota > Gammaproteobacteria > Burkholderiales > Burkholderiaceae_C > Roseateles_B > Roseateles_B flavus. The sequence continues at coordinate 209,931 of NZ_JANZKX010000004.1, read as the reverse complement.
CCTGACGTGGCCCCGGGCCCGCTGGACGCCTGCCTGGCGCTGCCGCAGTGGCGCAACCTCGCCCAGCGCCTGATGGCCGCGGGCACCCGCTTCGAGGTGCCGCCGCATTGCGAGCAGGAGGGCCGGGCGGGTGAGTGCTGGACCATGTTCATCCGCGATCCCAGCGGCAATGCCCTGGAGATCCGCGCCGTCGGTGGCGCAGCCCCTCGCTGGCATTGAGTCCGGCGCCATGAAAAAGGCCTCCGCAAGGGGAGGCCTGCTGCGCCGCGCCTGGCCGGGGCCAGGGCGATGATCAGAAGCGGCGGCGAGCCATCGGCGCACCGCCGGCGCGGGGCTCCAGGTGGCGGAAGGTGATGCGGCCCTTGTTCAGGTCGTAGGGCGACAGCTCCAGCGAGACCTGGTCGCCTGCCAGGATGCGGATGTTGTGGCGGCGCATCTTGCCACCGGTGTAGGCCACCAGCGAGTGCCCGTTCTCCAGGGTCACGCGAAAGCGCGAATCCGGCAGCACTTCGTCGACCTTGCCGCGCATCTCGATCAGTTCTTCTTTTGCCATGGATCTGTCCTTTGTTGAATCGTTGGTGCTCCGACGCCGCCGGCCGGGCCTGGCCGCTGCCCCACGCCTGAAGCAGCAGGAGGCTGCCGCGAAGGGCTGCAGGGGAGCCATCGGCTGACGGGCGCCTGCGCGGCGGGAGCGGCACGCGCGGGCTGGAGCATTTCAGGGACACGCGGGCGGAGCCACCGACCGTGTGCGTTGCGGGTGTGCAGTTCAGGATTCCGGGCTGGACAGGCAGGCCCTGCCGGTGTCAGGAATCGATGAGCCAGACGAGCTTGCCTGGGATCGCGGGCGTCCCCCGGGAAGGACGGCTGCTGGCCGTGGCGTCCGTCGGGCCGCTCGGGCCGGGGAGGGACGCACAGAATGCTGCAGAGGAAAGCGAGACGGCAGCAATGAGGCGAAGTTTAACAGCCGTCCTTGCGACCCGCTCCCGGGCGACCGCCCAGGATGCCAACTGTGGCCGCCTTCGCGGGCCCAGAAGGCCTGGATCGCCGGCCTGCGGCGCGCCCGGACGGGTGCGCGCCGGGGCACGGTGGCCGGGCGGGCGCAGGCTCAGGCGCGCGGCGGCGGGGGGCTGCCCAGCTCGCCCTTGAGCCGCCAGGCCAGACCGGCGAGGCCCAGCACGCTGACGCCCAGCACGGCCCACAGCGCCCAGCGCTTGCGGGCGGCGGGGTCCTCCCAGGCAGGTGGCGGCGCCGGCGCAGCCTGGACCTGCGCCGCACCCGGCCGGGCCTCGGGCAGCTGGTACTCGCTGCCGGGCTGGTAGCCGGGCATCAGGGTCTGCAGCGCAAGGTGGCCGGGGCCAGGCGCCGGTGCTCCCAGCTGCAGGCGCAGGCCCGCCAGCTGGGCCGGATCGGCCGGCAGCAGGGTGACCAGCTGGGGCGGGCGCCACAGCCACTCCAGGCTCAGCGCGCCCTGGGCCAGTTCCGCCGGCACCGGCCCTTGCGCCACCAGCCGCCACTGGCGGGCCGGCGCGGCCTGGACGGGCTCGGCGGGCGACTGCCCCTCCACGCCGCCACGCTGCATGCGCCAGGCGACGAACTGCTGCACCGGCTGCCAGGCCTGGCCGTCCTGCTGCCGCTGCTCCAGCCGCAGGCTCAGCAGCTGGTTGAGCGCCGGCAGCCGCACCCGCAGGGCCTCCGGGCGCAGGGGCAGGGGCAGGTCCAGGCGCCAGCGGGGCGCCTCGCCGGCCTGCGGGGCCTCGGGCCGCCAGGCCAGGCTTTCGGTGGCCAGGTCCGGGCGTTGCCGGCTCTCGGCGCTCAGCGTGACGGTGTGCAGCTGCACCGGCGTCTCGAACTGAAGCCGCAGGTAGGGGGGCAGGGGCTGGTCTGCGGGCCAGTCGATGCGCCTGAGCTGCAAAGCGGGCGCCGCGGCGGCGGCGGGCAGGTCCAGCAGCTGGGCGCTGCGCAGGGGGCGCCAGTGCAGGGCGTCGTCGCTGGCTTGCAGCTGCACGGTCAAGGCCTGCCCCCCGGACGCAGCCGCCCAGTCCAGCAGCAGGTCCAGCGGGCGTTCGCCCGGGTGGCGCAGGGCGGACAGGTCCAGCAGCCAGCGCGCACTGCCCGGCGCGGCGGCGCCCGCCGGGGGCTGGGCACGGCTGTGCGTCTGCAGGCGGCGCACGCGGCCTTGCTCGTCAAGCTCGATGTCCAGCGAGCGCGCGGCATCCGAGGGCTGCGCGCCGGCCGCCTCAGGCCAGGCCCACAGCGGCACCGTCGCCTCGCGGCGGGACTGCCCGTCGGGCGGCGGGCCTGCCCAGGCGCTGGGCAAGACCTGACCCTTCGCATCGAGCACCTGCACGGACTCCACCCCCGCTCCGGGGGCTGCACCCAGCAGCGCCCAAGGCAGGGCCAGGCGCTGCAGGCCACCGCCAGGCTGCGCCTGCAGCGGCGCCCAGACCAGGACCGGCGCCGGCGTGGCCTGGCTTGCCGCGGGGGCAGTCGGTCCGGCCTGTGCAGCACCCAGGTTCAGGCCGATGCCCAGGACGACGGCCCGGCAGGTGGCGAGGGCCAGGCCGACCGGGCCCGGCAGCTGACGCGGGGGCCTCATGCGCCCGCCTTTGCATCGGTGCCGCCGGCGACCGGCGGCAGGGGGGCGACATAGCCGATCACCAGCATCAGCAGGCCCACGACGAGGAAGCTGGCGATGCGCATGAGGCTGTTGAGCATGGCGAGGTCCAGCAGGAAGAGCTTGAGCACCACCACGCCCAGCAGGCCGGCACCCAGCATCCAGGCGCCGCGGGCCAGGCGCGGGGGCGCACGGCGGGTGGCCCAGCCCATGGTCGCCAGCGCGCAGAGCGTCCACAGCAGGCTCAGGCTGGTCTGCACCAGGCTGCTGCCCAGAGCACCGTCCAGCCACAGGGGCGTGCCGGCCCACAGGCTCAGGCTGCGCACCAGCAGGCTGTTGAGCCAGAAGAAGGCCAGGCCCGCGCCCCAGCGGAGCCAGCCGCCGCCCAGGCGGCCATCGGCTTCGCTGCGGCCCAGTCGCAGCGCATACAGCAGGGCCAGACCATGGGCGAGGTCCAGCGGGTTGAGCAGAGGCAGCGAGGGCAGCGGATCCATGCGGCCGTTGCCCAGCAGATTGGCCAGCAGGCTCCAGCCCATCAGCACCGCCAGCCAGGGACGCAGCACGGTCTGGCGCAGCCAGGTCTGATGGAGCTGCAGCGGCCAGCGTCGGGCGAGGCGCGGGCCCAGCATCGCCAGGCAGGCCAGGGTCGGCAGCACGATCAGCGCGGCGGGCGTCCAGGCCTCGTGGCGGCCGATATGGGCAACGGCCAGGGCATACGGCAGGGCCGCGGCATGCAGCAGCAGATGCCAGGCGCCCAGGGTCAGCAGGATCTGGCGGGCGGGCAGGCCCGCGCTGTCCGCGTCGGCGTCCTGGCGCCACAGCAGCCAGGCGGCGCCGAGCAGGCCCAGCAGCGCGATCTCCAGGCCGCCCTGGTGCAGCAGCAGGGTGTCGGCGCTGCCCTCCACGCGGGCGAGCGCCAGCGTCAGCCGGGCCAGGCCCAGGACCAGGCCCAGGGCCGCGAGGCCCTGCGCAGCCACGCCCAGTGCCGGCCAGCGCAGGCGGCGGCGCAGACCTTCGCCGGCCAGGGCCAGCAGCGCACTCCAGCCGGCGGCCAGCAGCGCCTCGCCGTAGCGTGCCTGCTCCCACTGGACCAGCTCCTTCACGCCACCCGCCCACAGCTGCACGAGGGCGCCGGTCAGCAGCATCCACGACATCACCGGTTCGGCGAAGCTGCGGGCCACGGTGCTGTCGCGGGGCTGGCGCTGCAGGGCATGGCTGCTGAACAGCAGGGCCGCCACCAGCAGGCTCAGGCCCAGCCAGGCGCTGTTCATGAAGAGCCAGCCGCCCGGGGCTTCGCCGGCTTGATGGCCCCAGTAGGCCAGGCAGGCCAGGACCTGCAGCAGCAGCCCCATCACCGCGGCCCAGCGGCGTTGCTGGCGCAGCGCGATCCACAGCACGCCAGCGCCCTGCACGGCCCAGGCGGCGCTGGTCCAGCGGGCATCCAGGGCCAGGGGGGTCACCAGGGCCAGGAAGATCAGGCCCAGCGCCAGCATGCCCTCCACCAGCACCAGCACGCGCTCGCCCGCCAGGCGCAGCAGACGGCGCCCCAGCACCAGGTAGAGGCCGGACAGCACGGCCGCGCTGAAGGCCAGGGCCAGGGGCTGGTGCTGCAGCATGGCGGACTGCAGGCCGAAGGCGGCGATGGGCGTGCCGAAGAGCAGGCTGCCGTCCACGAGGGCCAGGTCTTGCCCTGGCTCGCTGCGCTCGATCATGTGCAGGGTGTACTGCACGCCGATGTAGAGGTACAGCAGGAAATGGGCGATCAGGAAGGGCTCGGTACTCGCGAAGAGCTCGGGCCGGTAGGCGCCGAAGCCCCAGGCCGAGGCGATGGCCAGGGTGAAGGCGAACCCCTCCAGGTGCAGCAGCTTCCAGGGCTTGCGCCGGGCGATGGCCGCGATGCTGACGTTCAGCAGCAGGTAGTAGCTCAGCAGCGCCACATGGCTGCCCTGACCGGTGGACACAAGCACCGGCGCGAGGAAGGCCCCGCCGAAACCCAGGGCCGCGAGGGGGAGGGCGTCCTGCTTGAGGGCCAGGGCGGTGATGGCGGCGCACAGCAGGGCCATCAGGCCGAAGCTCAGGCCGGCGGGCATCAGGCCATAGAGCCGGAAGGCCGCGAACAGGGTCATGTAGGCGATGCCAACGCCCGCGCCCTGCAGGCTGAGGCCATAGCCGCGACGCTGGGGCGTGAGGCGCAGGCCGAGCGCTGTCAGGCCCAGGCCGCCCAGTGCGCTGCCGGCCAGGCGCCAGGCCAGGGGAATGACGGCGTGCTCGGCGGCATAGCGCAGCAGCAGGCCCACGCCCACCAGCAGCACCAGCACGCCCACGCGCACGATGGTGTTGCCGCCGCGGAACCAGGCCAGCACGCTGGCACCCAGGCTGCTGGTGACGGCCAGGCTGCGTTCATCGGGCTCCAGGGCGGGGTCGGGCAGGACCTTGGCGGCCGGCGCGGGCGAGCGCGGCGCCAGCGCGGGCAACGGGACTGCCGGCAGCGCGCCGGCTGGATCTTCGGCCACCTCCAGGGCAGCAGGGGCGGCGGGCGGGGCGAGCACCGAGGCGAACTGCCGCACGGTGGCTTCCGCCCGCGAGGCAGGCGCCGCAGCCGGCGCAGAGAAGGTGGCAGGGGCTGTCGGAGGTGCCGTCCCGGGCGTGCTCGCAGGCGTTCTTGTGGTGGCCGCTGCCGGACCCGTGGCCGGGGCGGTCACCGAGCGCGGCGAGGACTGCATCTGCTGCTGCAAGCCTGCGACTTGTTCCTGCAGCTGGCTCACGCGGCGATGCAGGTGGGCCGCCACGCCGCCCATCACGGCGCCCAGGGCCACGAAGCCGCCCTCGCGCCAGCCGAACCAGCTCCCCAGGATCCAGGCCACGAAAAGGCCCAGCACAGGTCCCAGCACACGCATGCAATCCTCCTTGCGCTTCGTGAGCGCTTGTCCTGCCGCTGCGGGGCGGCGTCTGCGGCGGATTGTGGCAGGGCGCCTGGGCCCTTCAGTCCCCCGCCTGGGGGTGATGGACGGGGCAGGCGGCACCGGGTGGCGCCAGGCGGCCGTCACCATAGGAGCGCAGCACCTGAGCCACATGCACCTGGTAGCCCTGCAGCCAGCGGGCCTGCTGCCGCTTGGCCTCCAGGTGGGCCGGGTGCTGCATCAGGGCCTGCAGCGCTTCCAGGGACTCCCAGTAGTAGACGTTGCTGACGAGGCCGCGCTCGGCGTTGTCCCAGCTCTCCTCGCCGAGGTAGCCGGGCAGGGCGCGTGCGGCCTCGGCAATGGTGGCATCCAGGGCATGGAACTCGGCGTCCCAGTCGCCCTTGGCGAAGATGAAGGTGGCGGTGTACATGAGGCGTCTCGGCGAGGCCGTGTTGGCAGGATCGAGGGAGACCTGCGCGGTGCAGGCATGACCGGCAGCACAGGAGGCCGCCGCGGGTTCATGAGTATGCTGGCCGCTTCCCTCTGACAAGGCCCATGCCATGCCCACGATGAAGCTGTCTCTTGCGACCTGTGCGCTGTGCGCGCTGCTGCTGGGCGCCTGCGCCAGCCCGCCCGCGCCGGGCGCTGATGCGGAGCCCGCGCTGAAGGCCCTGGCCCGCGGCTATGTCGAGGCCCAGTTCGCCTTCGACCAGGGGGCGCTGCAGCGCCTGACCTCGCCGCAGTTCGTGGAGGTCTCACCCCGGGGCGAGGTGGACGAGCGCCCCGCCGTCATCGGCTTCTATGCGGCGGACAGGAAGACCGCCTCGCCGCCCCACCGGGTGCTGGACCAGCAGGTGCGCGTCAGCGGCCCGACGGCCGTCGTCACCCAGACCCTGGAGATGGGCAGCGCCCCGCGCGTGGTTCGCATGACGCAGGCCCTGTCGGCCACCTGGGCGCAGGGGCAGTGGCTGCTCACCTCCTCGCAGACCACGCCGCTGCCGCCGCCGAAGCAGCCCTGAATCTGGCGGCCGAACTGGGGGTCAGGTCTTGCCAGCCCCCAGCCACAACAGCACGGCGATGGCCAGGAAGGCCAGCCACGACAGGTGCCGGCCGCGTGTGAACACCAGCGGAAAGAGCGCCGAGAGCGCGGCAAGGCCGCTGAAGACCTGCAGCACGAGCCGCGTCTGCAGCGGCCCCTGTGCGGCCAGCAACACCAGGGCGGCCAGGGCCCACCACACCAGGGTCAGCAGGTGCCACACGAAGCGCAGCGTGCCGGTCGTGAAGGCGGTGCTGCCCAGCAGCGCCGGCAGGTTCTCGCGCTTGAAGAGCCGGCGCAGCAGGTAACGCTCGCCCAGCCAGGAATGGGCCAGGCCGGTGAGGAAGATCAGCAGGGCGGCGAGGGTCAGCAGCATGGGATGCCAGCCTAGGGCCATTGCGCAGGCCGTGCGTCGACCGCGTTCCACGGCTGTGCGCTGTGCGGCGCTGGTCGATCCCTAGTGCCTGAAGCCGATGTTGCGCTGCTGCCGCACTTCGGGCTTGACGCGGTGCTCGGCCTCCAGCTGCTCGAGGAACTCCTCGGCGCTGGGTGTCTCGCCCAGGATCTCGCCCTGCTGGCGCACGGCGGCGAAGTCGCCGGGGGTGAGGCTGTCCAGGCGCTGCAGGCGTTCGCGCTGGGCGGCGGTGGGGGCGGCACCGGCCTCGCGCTCGAACATGGTCCAGCGCTGCTCGGCGCGCAGGGGCTTGAAGCGGATCTTGAAGGCGAAGCGGCGCAGCGCGGCCTCGTCCAGGTCCTCGAAGAGATTGGTGGTGCAGATGAAGATGCCGGGGAAGCGCTCCATGCCGGCCAGCATCTCGTTGACCTCGCTGACCTCGTAGTGGCGCTCGGCCATGCGGCGGCTGCGCAGAAAGCTGTCGGCCTCGTCCAGCAGCAGCACCGCGCCCTCCTGGCCGGCGGACTCGAACATGCGGGCCATGTTCTGCTCGGTCTCGCCGACGAATTTGCTGGAGAGGTCGCTGGCCTGGCGCACCATCAGCGGCCGGCCCAGCTGCTCGGCGATGTGCTCGGCCAGGGCGGTCTTGCCCGTGCCCGGCGGGCCGTAGAAGCAGAGGTTGCCGTGCCCGCGCTTGCGCAGGGCCTGGACGATGCGGGCGACCTCATACCGGGATTCGCAATTCAGCAGGTCCAGCTCGTACTGCGTGACGCGGCGCCGCTCCTCGCGCTCCTGCGACTGGTGGCCCAGGGCGCGGTCGGCGTTGAGCAGCTGGCGGTCGATCAGGCGTTCGTAGCTGGCGGCCGATTCCTCGTCGCAGGTCAGCTGCGCAAAGCGCACCGCGGTGCGGATCTGGGCCGGCGTGAGGCCGCGGCGCGCGGCCAGGCGCTCGCGGAACTCGGCCGTCACCGGCACCTCGGCCAGGGCGCGCTGCACCAGGCTCAGGCGTGCGCCGGGCGGCGGGGACTTGAGCTCGAGGTGGTACTGGAAGCGGCGGCGGAAGGCGGGGTCGATCTGCTCGATGCGGTTGGTGACCCAGATCACCGGCACGGGGTTGCTCTCCAGGATCTGGTTGACCCAGGCCTTGCCGCTGACCGAGTTGCCGCTGGGCATGTCCAGTGCGGAGTCGAGGCGGGCCATCAGCTGGACGGTGTCTCCCGACAGGGGCGGGAAGACGTCTTCCACCTCGTCGAAGAGCAGGGCCACATTGCTGCTGGCCTTCAGAAAGACCTGGCTGATCTGCAGGGAGCGGTAGCGGTCGCGGCCGGAGAGGGAGTTGCCGTCGCGGTCCGCGTACTCGACTTCATAGAGGTCCAGGCCGGCCGCCTGCGCCGCCACCTTGGCCAGCTCGGTCTTGCCGGTGCCCGGCGGGCCGTAGAGCAGCACGTTGACGCCCGCCTGGTGGCGCGCCACCGCATGGCGCAGCAGCTGGCCCAGCAGGGCGAGGTCCTCGGCGACGAACTGGAAGTCCTGGGCCGAGAGCTCGCTGCGCGTGGCCGGCCGGGTGAAGACGGCCATGAGGTCGTTGGGGTCGCGGTACTCGCGCATCAGCACCGGCGGGAGCTGGTCGCTGACCTTCATCAGGTCGGCCAGGTCGGTGATGTTGTGCTCGGAGATCAGGTTCTCCACCATGCCGATGCGTTCCAGGCGCGAGCCCGCGCGCAGGGCCTCGGCCACCTCGCGCTCGTCCACGCCGGCCACGGCCGCGATGGCGGCGAAGGCCTCCTGCGCGTTGTTGACCTTGAACTCCACCAGCGCCCCGCGCAGCTCGCGCTGGTATCGGGCCAGGGTGCCGTAGAGCAGGATGGCGCGCTCCGCCGGGTTGAGCTGCAGCAGGTGGCCCAGCGAGGCGATGTTCTTCTCGACCAGGGTGGACTCGCGCTTGAGCTGGCGGTCCAGGTGCTCGCAGGTGCTGGCCAGCAGGGCCATCATGTCCTTGGGCGAATCCTTGATGTATTCGTCCAGGTAAAAGAAGAGCGTGGCCTCGGCGAAGGGGCCGTTCCAGACGCCGTGGCGTTCGAGGAAGTGGGTGTCGTCGAGTTCGGTGTGGCCGGCCCAGAGTTCGTTGTGGGCGCAGCGCTGGGCGAGGTAGGCCCGCAGGCGGGTCAGCACGCGCTGCGGCCAGACGAGATGGCGGCCGGTGAAGGAGAGCAGGCCGTTGAAGTCGCGCCGCAGGTTGAAGCGGTTGGCGTGCTTGACCGTCAGCGTGAGCACGAAGTGCGAGCACATGCGGTCCATCACGGGGGCGTCCCGGAGGCCTGGCGATGCCAGGACGCGCAGCTCTGCCAAACGCTTCACCATGGGCCTCTCCTCACCGAGGATGAATGGAACGCCGGGCTGTCAGGCCCGGCGTCCGACCCATCTTGGCGCAGGGACGGCGGAAGGACAAGTCCCGTTCGGGGGCTGGTTTCGTGAACTCTCTCGCAAAAGACGCCAGGGGAGCGGGGCCGTGACGCGATGATCAAGCCCCGGAGCGGCACTCGGTGCCTCAGTGCATGACCACGGGCTGCTGGCCCATGTTGGCGTAGCGCTCGATGAAGTCGTCCAGCTCTTCCTCGCTGGGCTCCTGTTCGATGAGGGCTTCCACGCCTTCCTGGAACTGCTGGGCCAGGGCGCCCTCGATGAAGATCTCCTTGCGGGAGAACTTGTCGACGATCTCGAAGCCTCCCCGCTGCAGGGCGGGCAGCTCACGGCCGTCATGGCGCAGCTGCTCGACGGGCACGTCGAACTGCACCACGATGAAACTGGGGGAGTTGTAGAGCATGTGCATGATGGACTCCTGTGACCAGCAACTGCGGTCGGCAGGACCGGTTTCAAGGGGAACCGGCCTGCTAACGGCCTCGACCGCGATCAAATAGTGGCAGAAAGCCTGGCTGATCGGCGGATGGCGGGCCTTTTATTTGTGGCAGGCGCGTCACAAATCACACGGCCGGGCGCGGCTCGGGGCTGGCGAGCTCGTCCTGCAGCTCCATTTCCCAACCTTCCTCCTCGCCAATCTGCTGGTGCAGTCGCACGGGCAGGTACTGGCGGGCGGGATCCAGCCACACATCGAGGCGGGTGTCGTGCGGGCCCAGGCCGCCGCGCTGCAGATGCCACAGGCCGCCCTCCTGACCCAGCACGCTGAACTGCCAGCGGTGCAGGCCGCCGCGGATCAGGGCCACGGGCATCTCGAAGCGCTGCCCCGGCAGCGGCGCGCCGTGCTGGATCTGCCAGGCCTGCAGCAGGGCGGGCAGCTGCAGCCACCAGGACAGGCGGTCCTGCGTGGCCGGCGCCAGGGGCTGCAGCTCAGTGCTGGCGGAGTAGCTGATCACGCCCTGCTCCCGTCGGAAATTGAGCGCCTGCATCTCGCGCGTGCCGCGCAGCACCGCGAAGCGCAGCGGCGCCAGGCCCAGGGCATCGCGGCGACCTTCGCTGCGCCAGCCGGGCAGGGGATGGCCGGGCAGCTGGCGGCGCAGCTGCAGGGCGTAGTCCTCTCCTTGGGACTGCCAATGCAGCCAGGCCTGGCCTTCGACGCCGGCCTGGCGCAGTCGGTAGCGCCAGAGGCCCTCGCCCTGCGGCGGTAGGGCGGCCAGGTCCTGGGCCGTCATGGCGGCGTCCGCAATGTCCTCGGGCGCCGAAGCGGGCAGGGCGGGCAGGGCGAGGGCTTGCGTTGCCGCGGGCGCCGGCTCCGCCGCGGGAGGCTCCGGGCTCCTGGGCTTCGGAGCTTCGGCTGGCGCGGCGGCCTGTGGCGGTACCGTCACGGCGGGCCGGGCCGCCTCGCGCAGGCTCAGCAGCACCGGCGCGCTGTGCAGGGCCGGCGCCTCCTGGGTCGGCCAGCTCGTCAACAGCCAGGCATGGGCCAGCAGGGCCAGGCCCACGGCCGCGGCCAAGCCCCGCCCGGGCCGATGGGCCAGACGGTGGGCGGGGCTGGGCGCAGGAGAGGCTCGGCTCATTGGACAATGCGGTGCATGCAGGAGTGTCACCCACGATGAAACTAGCCACCTACCGAGACGGATCCCGCGATGGCCAGCTCGTGGTCGTCTCCCGGGACCTGAGCCAGGCGCACTACGCCAACGGCATCGCCTCGCGTCTGCAGCAGGTGCTGGACGACTGGAATTTTCTCGCGCCACAGCTGGAAGACCTCTTCCTCACCTTGAACCATGGCAAGGCCCGCCATGCCTTCGCCTTCGAGCCGGCGCGCTGCATGGCGCCCCTGCCGCGCCCGCGGGCCCTGCTGCAGGGCAATGCCTACGCCGAGTTGCAGGCCCTGCTGCAAGGCCGGGACGCGGCCTCGGAGCCCGTGCTGCTGCGCGGCCCGGCGGAGTCCCTGCAGGGGCCCACCGAGCCGGTGCGCCTGCCCAACGAGGCCCTGGGCCTGGACTTCCAGCCCGGCCTGTTCGTCGTGTGTGCGGATCTCGCCCAGGGCGCAAGCCCTGAGCAGGCCCTGGAGGCGGTGCGCCTGCTGGGCCTGTCCTGCGACTGGACCCTGCAGCAGCTGGCCCTGCGCGAGCGGGAGGCCGGCCTGGCTCAGCAGCTGAGCCAGCTGGCCTGCACGCTGGCGCCTGTGCTGGTGACGCCGGACGAGCTGGGCGAGGCCTGGCGCGAGGGCCGTCTCAAGGGCAGCCTGCAGTCCCTGCTGAACGGCCGCAAGTTCGGCCCCATCGACCTCGGCGCCGGGCTGCGATTCGGCTTTGGCGATCTCATCGCCCAGGCCGCCCGCCTCAAGCCCCTGCGCGGCAGCGTGCTGGTGGCCAGCGGCCCGCTGGGCCCGGCCCGGCCGCGCCAGGGCTGCGCCAGCCTCAGTCACCGCCGGACCCTCGAAGCCGACGAGAAGGGCGGCGTGCAGACCGGTTTCATGAAGTGGGGCGACAGCCTGCGCGTGGACCTCAAGGGCGCGGACGGCCAGAGCGTCTTCGGAGCCATCGACCTCGACGTGCTGAACCTGAGCGATCCCGATCCCCAGGACGCCGCGGCGGCCCCGCAGGCAGAGTCTGAGCCCGAGGTGGTGGCCGAGCTCGAATCCGCTGAGCCGGCCGCCGAGCCGGGCACCGAACCGGGCCAGGAGGTGGCGGAATGAGCAGCGCCGGCCGCCAGGCCATCGTCATCGACACCGACCCGGGGCAGGACGACGCCATCGCCATCCTGCTGGCCCTGGCCAGCCCCGAGCTGGAGGTGCTGGCCATCAGCACCGTGGCCGGCAACGTGCCCCTGGCCCTGACCAGCCGCAATGCCCGCATGGTGTGCGAGCTGGCGGGCCGTCCGGACCTGCCCGTGCATGCCGGCGCGGACCGCCCGCTGCTGCGCCCCCTGGTCACGGCCGAGCACGTGCACGGCAAGACCGGGCTGGACGGCCATGAGCTGCCTGCGCCCACCATGCCGCTGCAGGCCGAGCACAGCGTGGACGTCATCATCCGCAGCGTGATGGAGCGCCCTGCCGGCAGCGTCACGCTGTGCCCGCTGGGCCCGCTGACCAACATCGCCCTGGCCCTGCAGAAGGAGCCCGCGCTGGCGCAGCGCATCGGCCGCATCGTGCTGATGGGCGGGGGCTGCTTCGAGGGCGGCAACATCACGCCGGCCGCCGAATTCAACTGCTATGTCGATCCGCATGCGGCGGCCGTGGTCTTCGGCAGCGGCGTGCCCCTCACCATGGTGCCGCTGGACTGCACGCACCAGGCCCTGACCAGCCCGGCGCGCATCGCGGCAATCCGGGCCCTGGGCGGGCGCATCGGGCCGGCGGTGGCGGGCTGGCTGGCCTTTGCCGAGCGGTTTGATGAGCAGAAGTACGGCCAGCAGGGTGGCCCTTTGCACGACCCCTGCGTGATCGCCTGGTTGATCAAGCCCGAGCTGTTCCGGGGCCGGACCTGCAATGTCGAGATCGAGACCCAGAGCCCGCTGACCCTGGGCATGAGCGTGATCGACTGGTGGGGCGTGACCGAGCGTCCGCGCAATGCGCTGGTGCTGGGCGAGGTGGACGCCCAGGGCCTTTTCGATCTCATCACCGAACGCCTGGGCCGCCTGGCCCGTCACCTGGAGAATGCCTGTTGATGGCTGACCAAAGCTGGCTCGACGACTCGCACGATGTGCGCGATGCCGCCACCCTGCGCGCGCACTACGATCGCACGCCCACACCGGCCTCGATCTTCAAGGAATGCCGCGAGGTCCATCCGCTGTACCGCCGCTACATCGAGGCCGCGCCCTTCGTGGTGTTGGCCACACGCGGGCCGCAGGGGCTGGACACCTCGCCGCGCGGCGACGCCCCCGGCTTCGTGCAGGTGGCGGACGCCAAGACCCTGCTCCTGCCCGATCGCCGCGGCAATGACCGCATCGACAGCCTGCGCAACATCCTGCACGACCCGCAGGTGGCGCTGCAGTTCCTGATCCCCGGCGTACCCGAGGTGCTGCGCGTCAATGGCGAGGCCCGCATCAGCGCCTCACCCGCGCTGCTCGAGCGCTTCGAGGTGGATGGCAAGCGGCCCGCCACGGTGCTGGTGATCACCGTGAACCTGGTGTTCTTCCAGTGCGCCCGGGCCATCAAGCGCTCGCGGCTGTGGGACCCGGCGGTGCAGCGCGACCGCAGCGAGCTGCCCTCGCCGGGCGAGATCCTGCAGGCGCTGGAGGCCAGCTTCGATGGCGAGGCCTACGACGCCGCGCTGCAGGCGCGGCAGGCGGCGACGCTGTACTGAAGCTGGCGCTCAGCGAATCTCGGCCTTGGCGGCGACGCCGGAGCTCCAGAAGGTCTGGTCCTCAAAGCTGTCGGTGTAGCCGAACAGGAAATACGCCCGGTCCGGCTTGCTGGTGGCGCTCTCCTCGTGGATCACGTCCGCCTGCGAGAGGCGCGGCAGACGCCAGTGGGCCTGCCCGCCCAGCGAGGGCAGGTCCGGCGGGGCGTAGGTGACGGACTTCGCGCCCTGGAGCCAGCCGGCGGAGAACATGAAGTCCCATCGATTCGGACCACGCTCGCGCGTCGCCAGGGGGTCCGCGATGATGCGGCTCAGCAGGGCGCCCGGGGCGGTGTTCCAGCTGAGCGTCGGACGTTCGGCGCTGCCGCTCCCGGTCAGGCCGAAGCTCAGCGGGGTGACGGGAGGCTGCAGCACCAGCGCCTGGGCGGCGCCAGCGCGGGAGAGGTAGCTGGCCGTACGGAAATGGCGGAGCTCGCCTTCCTCTTGCGAGGTCCGGGCCGATGCGACATAGACATCGTCCGGCTTCAAGGCGCTGGCCGGCACCAGGGGGTAGCGGAATGTGGTCTGGTCGTTCCTGCTGGCCAGAAAGGCCAGGCCCTGGTAGCTGCCCGTGCGGCTGCCGCTGAGCAGTTGGGCCTCCACTGACAGACCTTCACCAGGCACCGTGCCAAAGCCCCGCACCTCGACGCGTTGCGAGGGTTCCAGCCGTGTCGCCTGGGCAAAGTCGAAGGTGAAGCGCTGGCCTGCGGCGACATCGATGCCGCGCTGGCTGACGAGGGCCCGGGCCGAACCTTCCGCATCCAGCTGCGTGGCGAAGGCGTCTGCGGTGCCGGAGCGGAAGGATGAGGTGACGTCGCCGGTGGCGCAGCCCGGGGCCCGCCGATGGAAGAGGCCGAGGCTCAGGACGCACAGCGAGGCGTCCGCCACCGCGCCGGTATTGGTCACGCTGGTGATGACGCGCACCCACTTGCGCTTCAGCGCGTCCTCGGAAAGGCGCAGGTCGATCACGGGCACCTCGGCCCGGGTGAAGTGGTAGCCGCGAACATTGGACGATTGCAGCTGCCTGGCCGCGTCGCTGAACTCGTCGACCAGCATCACGGCGTACTTGCCGCCGGCGTCTTCCACCTGGAATCTGTAGCCGGCCTCGGTCTTCTGCGCCACCTTCCAGGGGCTGTCACCGTCCTGGTAGGCCAGCCAGTATTGCTGCCCGGGTTCCGGCGGAGACAGCAGCACGGAGACGGGGCCTGCCTGGCTGGGCGTGGTGCCGCCAGACGAGCTGCCGCCCCCGCAGGCCGACAGCAGGGCCGCGGAAAGGGACAGGGCCAGGGTGCCAGCCTTGAAGCGCTGGGGTGTGAATCGACTCATTGGATAACCTCCCGGGGCGTCGCGGTTGAAAGCGCCCTTGCTTGTTCCTGGTTCACCGCGCCGCGAGGCGGCGGGAGCGCATTCTGGCATTGCGGCAGCGCGTTAGCAGGGGCGCCCTTCCGGTCCTCGCACAACGGCGCTGGCTGATGGCCGCCTCGGCGTGACGCAGGCTCAACCACTGACGAAGGCCGCCTGAGCAGGGATCCGGCCGGTTTTCTACAATGAGCCCCATGAACGCCCCCACCGCCCCCCGCTACACCCGTGGCAGCGCCTTGCCGGCCCTGCTGAAGCAACGCATCGTGATCCTGGACGGGGCGATGGGCACCATGATCCAGCGCTACAAGCTCACCGAGGCCGATTTCCGCGGCACGCGCTTCGCCGATCATCCCAAGGACCTCAAGGGCAACAACGACCTGCTGGTGCTGACCCGCCCGGACGTCATCAGCGAGATCCACGAGAAGTACCTGGCCGCCGGCTCGGACATCATCGAGACCAACACCTTCGGCACCACCTCGGTGGCGCAGGAAGACTACGGCCTGCAGGACTTCGCCTACGAGATGAACGTGGCCGCCGCCCGCCTGGCCCGCGCCGCCTGCGACAAGTACAGCACGCCCGACAAGCCCCGCTTCGCCGCGGGCGCCCTGGGCCCGACGCCGCGCACCGCCTCCATCAGCCCCGACGTGAACGACCCCGGCGCCCGCAACGTCGACTTCGACACCCTGCGTGCCGCCTACTACGAGCAGGCCCGCGGGCTGCTGGAGGGCGGCGTGGACCTCTTCCTGGTCGAGACCATCTTCGACACGCTCAATGCCAAGGCCGCGCTCTTCGCCCTGGACGAGCTGATGGAAGCCACGGGCGAGCGCCTGCCGGTGATCATCTCCGGCACCGTGACAGACGCCTCGGGCCGCATCCTCTCCGGCCAGACGGTGACCGCCTTCTGGCACTCGGTGCGCCATGCCAAGCCCCTGGCCATCGGCCTCAACTGCGCCCTGGGCGCCACGCTGATGCGGCCCTATATCGAGGAGCTGGCCAAGGCCGCGCCCGAGACCGCGATCAGCTGCTATCCCAATGCCGGCCTGCCCAACCCGATGAGCGACACGGGCTTCGACGAAACGCCGGACGTCACCGGTCGCCTCATGGCCGAGTTCGCCCAGGCCGGTTTCCTCAACATCGCAGGTGGCTGCTGCGGCACCACGCCCGAGCACATCGCGGCCATCGCATCCAAGGTCTCGGCCTACCAGCCGCGGGCCTGCGGGCACAAGCTCTTCAGCGAGCTGGTCGCGGCATGAAGCGCCTGTTCCTGAGCTGTCTGTTGGCGGGCCTGGGTGTCGCCGCACAGGCCGCAGGGTTCCTGCCGGTGGCAGAGGGCCTGAAGCCCCTGAAGCAGCGCCTGCAGGCGATCGCCGAGGAAATCCGCCCGCTTCGCCTGCGTCTGCAGCAGGCACCTGCCGCCGACGAGGCGAAGCTGGCCGTCCAGGAGCGCGCCCTGGCGTGGTCCCGCCTGCAGGATCTGCTGGATGAGCAGGCCCGGCTCCAGGGCGAGCTCGACGAGGCCCAGCTGGCCGCCCGTGACCCCCTGCGCCAGCACTGAGGTCCCGGCATCGCGGCCCGGCGCCGTGCACCTTCGGGGGCGACGGCTCAGCCGGCGGTCTTGAGCAGCTTTTCCATGTTGATCACGAGCTTGAGCTCATGCGGCGCCAGGCTGGCCGCGACGGCCTGCGTCTGCAGCCGGGTGTCCCGCGGCACGGGGCCGCTCAAGGGCGCGCCGCTCTTGCCGATCAGCGCCGCCACCAGGGGTTCGGTGGCGCTGTGGCCCCGCCGCACCACGATGCCCTGCTCGCCATTGGCCAGGCGCACCAGGCTGCCCGGCGGGTAGAGCCCCACGGCCTTGATCACGGCGGCGCCGGCCTCGTCGGGCTGCTGGAGTTCGTCCAGGTAGATGGCGCGCACCGCGGCGGCGCCTGACAAGGCCTTGCGGGTGCGGCGCGGGCTCAGCCGGGCGCCGAAGATGTCGATGCGGCGCAGCAGGCGCGCCAGCTGGGCCACGGCCACGCGCCCGGCCAGGGGGCCGGGGCCGGCCTCGTGGTGCAGCCGCACGGCGCCCAGCCAGAGCTCCTCCTGCACGCCCAGCTGGCGCAGCAACTGGGCGCTGCGGTCACCGTGGTCGAGGAGCTCGGCGCGTTGGCGCTCGCTGGGCCGGTCTTCCTGAGCTGCCAGCCGGTCCTGCAGCAGCGTGGTGCTGAGGTTCATCGTCAGCGCCGCGTTGTGCAGCGCCCGCGTGCCTTCCTCCGCCCAGCCCAGCTGGCGTGCCACGAGGTCCGCGACCAGCAGGCACAGCACGGCATGGCGGGCGCTGTAGCGCTGGAAATCCTGGCTCGCATCGTGGACCAGCAGGGTCAGCACGGCGTCCGGCCGCTGGCGGAATCGCTGCAGGGCCTCCTCGCGCAGCGTTTCCAATCGGCCAAGGAAGTCTTCGCGAGGGTCCTTGAGCAGGCTGTGGGCATGCAGGTGCAGGTCGTTCCAGAAGGCGGGTTCGCTGAGCTCGGCGACGGCGCGCGGGGTGCGCTCGGCGCGGAAGTCGGCCTCCACCTTCACGATATTGGCCAGCGAGGCGCCCTGCATCATCAGGGTGTCCATCTTGTGGACCAGGGCCTTCTGATATTCCTTGGTTTCATGGGCCAGAACCCAGGCGCCGCGCTGGATCAGGGCCTGGACCTGGGGGGTGTTCTGCAGGGTCTGGCCGGCGGCGAACAGCAGCTTGCCCTCGGCGTCACGCACAGAGAAGGTCAGCACCTGGCCGATGCGCAGGCTGTGAGGAGGAAGAGGGACGAGTTCCACGATCAGGAATTATTTCGGCGCGGCGCAGTATGGTCTTGAGCCAGGACGGGAAAGCCGCGCGTAAACCCTGCGAGTGCGTAAAATCCGGCACGTTCGAGGAGCGTTGCGACGCCCCGACCGGCAGCCCGCCGGTCAGCGCCAGGCTCGAACCCGGTGGCCCGCCCCTCCCCCGAGAAGCGGAGCCCCCCTGCCAACGACGCTCACCGAGTCCCCAATCCCTGGTGGCCGAGGTGA
The DNA here is from genome assembly GCF_027257975.1 of Pelomonas sp. BJYL3. Classification (GTDB taxonomy): domain Bacteria; phylum Pseudomonadota; class Gammaproteobacteria; order Burkholderiales; family Burkholderiaceae_C; genus Roseateles_B; species Roseateles_B flavus. Next base: position 191,831 of record NZ_JANZKX010000004.1, on the reverse strand, counting down.
GTCCTGCGCCCGGCCGCCCTGCAGCATCGCCTGCAGCTTTCGCATCGCCGAGGTCCCTATGTCCACCACCGCAAGCACCGTCGTCCAGCCCATGAAGCTCTCGGGCCTGGAGCCCGTGGAGATCGGCCAGGGCACGCTGTTCGTCAACGTGGGCGAGCGGACCAACGTCACCGGCTCCAAGGCCTTCGCCCGCATGATCCTGGAGGGCCGCTACGAGGACGCGCTGTCCGTGGCCCGCCAGCAGGTGGAGAACGGCGCGCAGATCATCGACATCAACATGGACGAGGCCATGCTGGACAGCAAGGCCGCCATGGTGCGCTTCCTCAACCTCATCGCCTCCGAGCCCGAGATCGCGCGCGTGCCCATCATGATCGACTCCTCCAAGTGGGAGGTGATCGAGGCCGGCCTGAAGTGCATCCAGGGCAAGGGCATCGTCAACTCCATCTCGCTGAAGGAAGGCGAGGCCGAGTTCAAGCGCCAGGCCACCCTGGTGCGCCGCTACGGCGCCGCGGCCGTCGTGATGGCCTTCGATGAAAAGGGCCAGGCCGACACCTTCCAGCGCAAGATCGAGATCTGCGAGCGGGCCTACCGCGTGCTGGTGGACGACGTCGGCTTCGCGCCCGAGGACATCATCTTCGACCCCAACATCTTCGCCATCGCCACCGGCATCGAGGAGCACGACAACTACGCCGTGGACTTCATCGAGGCCACGCGCTGGATCAAGGCCAACCTGCCGGGCGCCAAGGTCTCGGGCGGGGTGTCCAACGTGTCCTTCAGCTTCCGCGGCAATGACCCGGTGCGCGAGGCGATCCACACTGTGTTCCTCTACCACGCCATCCAGGCGGGCATGGACATGGGCATCGTCAACGCCGGCATGGTGGGCGTCTACGACGACCTCGAGCCGGTGCTGCGCGAGCGCGTGGAGGACGTGGTGCTGAACCGCCGCCCGGACGCCGGCGAGCGCCTGATCGAGGTCGCCGAGAGTGCCAAGGGTGCCGCCAAGGACGACAGCGCCCGCCTGGCCTGGCGCGCCGGCAACGTCAACGAGCGTCTTTCGCACGCCCTGGTGCATGGCATCACCGACTTCATCACCGAGGACACCGAGGAATGCTGGCAAGCCATCCGCGCCAGCGGTGGCCGGCCCCTGCATGTGATCGAGGGCCCGCTGATGGCCGGCATGAACATCGTGGGCGACCTCTTCGGCCAGGGCAAGATGTTCCTGCCCCAGGTGGTCAAGAGCGCCCGTGTGATGAAGCAGGCGGTGGCCCACCTCGTGCCCTACATCGAGGAAGAGAAGCGCCAGCTGGCCGCCTCCGGGGGGGACGTCAAGCCCAAGGGCAAGATCGTCATCGCCACCGTGAAGGGCGATGTGCACGACATCGGCAAGAACATCGTCACCGTGGTCCTGCAGTGCAACAACTTCGAGGTGGTGAACATGGGCGTGATGGTGCCCTGCCAGGACATCCTCGCCCGCGCCAAGGTCGAAGGGGCGGACATCATCGGCCTCTCCGGCCTGATCACGCCGAGCCTTGAGGAAATGCAGCACGTGGCCGCCGAGATGCAGCGCGACGACTACTTCCGCATGAAGAAGATCCCCCTGCTGATCGGCGGCGCCACCTGCAGCCGCGTGCACACGGCGGTGAAGATCTCGCCGCACTACGAGGGCCCGGTGGTCTATGTGCCCGATGCCTCGCGCTCGGTGGGTGTGTGCTCGGACCTGCTGTCCGACGAGCGCGCCACCCGCTTCATCGACGAGCTCAAGGCCGACTACGACAAGGTTCGCGACCTGCATGCCAACAAGAAGCAGACGCCCCTGGTGAGCCTGGCCCAGGCCCGCGCCAACAAGCAGCGCCTGGACTTCGACGCCTACACGCCGCCGGTGCCCAAGTTCCTGGGCCGCCGCGAGCTGCGCAATGTGGACCTGGCCGAGCTGGCCGGCTGCATCGACTGGGGCCCCTTCTTCCAGACCTGGGACCTGGCCGGCGCCTTCCCCGCCATCCTCAAGGACGAGGTCGTGGGCAGCGAGGCCCAGCGTGTGTTCAGCGACGGCAAGCGCATGCTGCAGCGCCTCATCGACGGCCGCTGGCTCACCGCCAATGCCGTCTTCGGCCTCTACCCCGCCGCGCAGGTGAATGACGACGACATCGAGATCTACCGCGACGAATCCCGCAGCGAGGTGCTGATGACCTGGCGCGGCCTGCGCATGCAGTCGGAGCGGCCGGTGGTCGATGGCGTGATGCGCCCCAACCGCTGCCTGGCCGATTTCATTGCGCCGAAGGGCACGGTGCCGGACTATGTGGGCCTGTTCGCCGTCACCGCCGGCATTGGCTGCGACAAGAAGGAAGCGCAGTTCCTGGCCGACCACGACGACTACTCCGCCATCATGCTCAAGGCCCTGGCCGACCGCCTGGCCGAGGCCCTGGCCGAGCGCCTGCACCAGCGCGTGCGCACCGAGTTCTGGGGCTATGCCAGCGGCGAGCAGCTGGACAACGAGGCCCTCATCGCCGAGCAGTACCGCGGCATCCGCCCGGCGCCGGGCTATCCGGCCTGCCCGGACCACCTGGTCAAGCGCGAGCTGTTCCGCGTGCTGGACCCCGAGGCCATCGGCATGGGCCTGACCGAGTCCATGGCGATGACGCCGGCCGCCAGCGTCAGCGGCTTCTACTTCGCCCACCCCGAGGCCAGCTACTTCAACGTCGGCCGCATCGGCGAGGACCAGCTGAAGGACTGGGCGGCCCGCTGCGCCCTGGACGAGGCCGCCGCCCAGCGCGCGCTGGCGCCGCTGCTGGGCTGAGTCCGGGCCTGGCGCGTCCGGGCGCGGAACGCTCTCTTACAACTGTGACCGGTTCGGCTGTCGGCCGAATCGGGTCGCGTGGCATTCTTGGATGGCAGCCCGTCCCTTTTGTGGCGTGGCTCGCGGAGCACCAATGAAAATACCTTTCTCCTCCAGTCAAATCATTGCCGGCGTGCTGGGTGCCGGCGTCCTCCTGGCCGGCGCCTTTGCCGTGGGCCGGGCCTCGTCTCCAGCGGCGGCTCCCACGCCGGTGGCCGCGCCCGCGGTGGACGCCGATGCCGGGGCCAGCCCGCAGGTGCCCCTGAAGCAGGCGGCGGCCGACACCCGCAATGGCGGCACCGCGGCCAAGGGCAGCGAGCCCGGCCGCCAGGCCGGCGCCTCGGCCTCGGCCAGCCCCGCCCTGTGCGCCGAATGCGCCCGTGTGGTCGAGGTCCATGAGGAAACCCGCCAGGGCAAGGCCAGCGGCATCGGAGCCGTGGGCGGCGCCGTGCTGGGCGGCCTGCTGGGCAACCAGGTGGGCGGCGGCACCGGCAAGAAGATCGCCACCATCGGCGGGGCCGTGGCGGGCGGCTATGCCGGCAACGAGATCGAGAAGCGCCAGAAGTCGCACCGCGTCTGGGTCGTGCGCCTGAGCCATGCTGACGGCAGCACGCAGCGCCTGGAGCAGGGCCAGGACCCCGGCCTGCGCGCCGGTGACGTGGTCGTGGTGCGGGACGGCCGCATCGAGCGCCGCGAGCGCTGATCCTGCCTGCCCCTCAACGGCAAAGGCGGCCTGCGGGCCGCCTTTGTCTTGGGGCCTGGCTCAGCGCCTGAGCCAGCCGGCCGCTCAGCGGCTGTTGGCGTTCACGATGCCCTTGAAGTCATAGGGCACGACGATGGTGTTCACCTTGCCGGCGGCGATGCCCTCGGCGATCTTCAGCTGGGCCTGCGCGTTCATGTACTCGATGGCCTTGCTGTTGGCGTTGAGCGCGGCGATGCGCTCGGCCTCCTTCTTGGCCGTCTCCACCTCGATCTCCTTGGCCCGCAGCGCGTTCTGCGCGGTGACCACGGCATTGGCCGAGGCGATGATGTCGTCCGCCGGCATCACATTGCGCACCTGCACCAGGCTCACGGTCAGGGCCTGGTCCAGCTTCTCCGAGGCCAGGGTTTCGGTGACGATGCGCTTGATCTCCTGCTCGATCTTCTGGCGGTTGTCCGCCACCGACAGCGCCTTGTACTCGCGCACGGCCTTGTAGGCGGCGTTGTTGGCCACCGTGGTCATGTAGCTGTGCATCAGGATCCAGTCGCGCTCTTCCTTGTTGTAGGCGTGGAAGCTGCGGCTCTTGGTGCTCCAGAGGTCGGACACGCTGCTGGGGTTGACGGAGTAGACCAGGGTCAGGTCGAAGTCCTTCAGCGTGCTGTTGTCGGCGGTGAGCGGGTTCTTGTTGTCCAGGACGACGGCGATGTCGCGCACCGGGAAGGTCAGCACATCGCCGAACAGGGTCTGGTTGAAGCTGCCGGGCATCAGCTCGGCGCCGCTGATCTGCTTGTCGATGCCCACGCGCAGGCCGACCTCACCGGTCTCGATGCGGGTGCAGGCGCCCAGGGTCAGGGCGGCCAGCAGCAGGGCCAGGGTGGCGGGGCGGATCGTGGTCTTGTGTGTGCTCATGGGTCCCTCTCAGAAGAAATGAATCATCGCGGCCGCCAGGACGCCCGCCAGCACGGCGCCGATGGCCGCCCAGCGCAGCCACTGCAGCCAGGCGATGGCCTGGCGCCGGTTCAGCGATCGCAGCCAGATCAGCAGGCCCAGGCAGGCCAGCCACAGCATCAGCAGTACCAGCCACGCACGCAGCAGGCTCATGGCGATGTCCCTCGCGGTTGGGTTTGTCTGTGTTTCCGCGCGCATCATTCCACAAGCCCGTGACGCTGACCGTCTCGCGGGCGGGCCGGTGGGCGCGGTCCGGCAGGGCTGTCGGGCCGCCGCCACAGCGCCCGCCCGGGACTCAGGGCTGGGGCGCGTCCTGCTCGAAGGGGTAGCGCACGCCCAGCCGCGCACGGATGCGGTCCATCCAGCCGAGGATGGCCAGGGTCTCGGCATGGCTCATGCGCGGGCTCTCGACGAGACCGGCGCGGATGCAGGTCTGCGCTTCCTCGATCTCGCCCTCGAAGCCGTTGATGCGCCAGGGGGCGTCGACAAGCTGCTCTGCCTGGCCATGGGGGCGCAGCAGCAGCTGCTGGCTCTCCCAGAAGTTGCGCGGCAGGCTGATGGAGCCGCGCTCGCCGAGGATCGTCAGCGCATTGGGCGAGCTGGCGTCCAGACCGCAGAGGAACTGCGCCGAGATGCCGCCCTCGAAGCCCAGCAGGCCCTGCACCCGCAGGTCCACGCCCGTGGGGGCCAGCAGGCCCTGCACGTCCAGGTGTTGGAGCGCGGGGACGTGGCCCAGGGCCTGTTCCAGCACCCAACGCGTCGCGGTGAGGTTGTAGATGCCGATGTCCAGCAGTGCGCCGCCGGCCAGAGCCGGGTCGAAGAGGCGGCTCTGCGGGTCAAACGGGGCGGGAAAGCAGAAGCTCGATTCGATGGCGCGCAAGGGCCCGATGGCCTGCTCGCGCAGCCAGTTGCCCAGCACCCCATAGGCCGGCAGGAAGCGCGTCCAGACCGCCTCCATCAGGAAGACGCCGCGCTCGCGTGCCAGCGCCACCAGGGCCTCGCCCTCGGCGCGGTGCGGCACCAGGGGCTTCTCGCACAGCACGGGCTTGCCGGCCAGCAGGGCCGCGCGCACCGGCTCGCCATGCTGGGCATGCGGCGTGGCGACATAGACCGCGTCGATGGCCGGATCCGCCAGCAGGGCGGCCAGGTCCGTGCTGACGCGCGGCGCGCCGGCCGGGTCGGGCCATTGGTCCTGGCACTGCCGCGAAAAGGCGGTCGCCCGTGCCGCGTCGCGGCCATGGACGGCGGCCAGCCGGCTGCCGGGCAGGGCGCTCAGGGCGTGGGCAAAGCGCCGGGCGATCTTGCCGGGGCCGATGAGGGCCCAGTTGAAAGTCTTCATGAGCAGCGGGCGGGTGAGGCGGGGCGAAGGGCGGGCGCAGCCCTGAAGCCCGGTCGCGTGGAGTCCTTGAGCGCGGGCATTGTGGCCCTGGCCTGCCGTGGGCCGGTTTCAAGTGGGTTTCACGAAGGCTTCATGAGGGAGGCCGGGCAGTGGCGTCGGCCTTGCTGCCGCCTGGGCCAGCTCACTGCCTCACCAGCGCCCGCCTCAGCTGCACCGCCTCGGCCACATGCGCCTTCTGGATGCTGTCCTCGGCAGCCAGGTCGGCAATGCTGCGCGCCACCCGCAGCAGGCGATGCTGGGCCCGTGCCGACCATCCCAGGGCCGCGATGCTGCGCTCCAGCAGGGCCTGGGCGGCCGGGTCAGCCCGGGCGTGGCGGTCCAGCTGGGGCGGGCTCAGCTGGGCGTTGACGCAGTCCTGGCGGGCGCGCTGGCGCTCGCGGGCCTGCTGCACGCGCTGCGCCACGGTGGCCGTGTCGTCGCCATCCGGGGCGGCGGCGAGGAGTTCGGGCGGGAGGCCGGGCACCTCCACCATCATGTCGATGCGATCCAGCAGGGGGCCGCTGAGACGGCCCTGGTAGCGGGCGACCTGGTCCGGCGTGCAGCGGCACTGCCGCACGCCGGACTGGCCGTGAAAGCCGCAGGCGCAGGGGTTCATGGCCGCCACCAGATGGAAGCGGGCGGGGAACTCCGCCTGGCGCGCGGCCCGGGCAATCAGGATGCGGCCGGTCTCGAGCGGCTCGCGCAGGGCCTCCAGGGCGCTGCGCTGGAACTCGGGGAGTTCGTCCAGGAAGAGCACCCCCTGGTGGGCCAGCGAGATCTCGCCGGGACGCGGGGGCGAGCCGCCGCCCACGAGGGCCACCGCCGAGGCGCTGTGATGCGGCGCCCGCAGCGGCCGGCGGCCCCAGGCGGCGGGGCGGAACTGGCCGGCCAGGCTCAGGGTGGCGGCGCTCTCCAGGGCGGCGTCTTCGTCGAGGGCGGGCAGGAGGCCGGGCAGGCGCTGGGCCAGCATGGACTTGCCCGAGCCCGGCGGGCCGACCAGCAGCAGGCTGTGGGCGCCGGCCGCGGCGATCTCCAGCGCCCGCTTGGGCACGGCCTGGCCCTTGATGTCCCGCAGGTCAGGGGCAGGCTCCTCGGTGATGCCGGCCCGGGCGGGCCCGCGGGCCCGGGCCAGGGGTTCCTGCGACTGCGGCAGCAGGGCCCGCACCACGTCCAGCAGATGCCCGGCCTGGCGCACGTCCACCCCGCCCACCAGCGCGGCTTCGGCCGCGCTGCCCGGCGGCAGCAGCAGCTGGCGCGGCGAGGCCCGCTGGCGCAGCGCCAGGGCCATGGCCAGGGCGCCGCGCACGGGGCGCAGCTCGCCGGCCAGGGACAGCTCGCCCGCGCACTCCAGCTCGGCCAGCGGCCCGGCCTCGATCTGCCCGCTGGCGGCCAGCAGGCCCAGGGCGATGGGGAGGTCGAAGCGTGCGCCCTCCTTGGGCAGGTCTGCGGGGGCCAGATTCACCGTGATGCGCTTGTTGGCGGGAAATTCCAGCCCGCTGCTGAGCAGGGCAGCCCGCACGCGCTCGCGGGCTTCCTTCACTTCCGTGTCGGCCAGGCCGACCAGGGTGAAGCTGGGCAGGCCGTTGGCCAGGTGGACTTCGACGGTCACCGCTTCGGCGCGCAGGCCGTCCAGGGCGCGGCTGTGGATCAGGGCCAGGGTCATGAGAATCTCCTGGCGCTGGATTCTGGGCTGCCACACGCGCTCGCCACGCCGGTGCAGTCCATAAGGTGCACGATGGTGCGTCACACCAAACTGGTGCAGTTAGGGAAGCATGCCGAATATTTCGGTGCATGGCGGGCCGGGCGCGCCGCGCCGCAGGCACGAAATCGGGAGTGGCGTGCCCCAGAGGCGGGCCCGGGGCCTCGAAGTCCCGGGGCAGCAGGGCTGGCACGGAAGCTGCAAGAGGGACTGTCGAAAGTCATCACCATCCACTTTGCAGGAGTCCCCGCGATGAAGTCCCTGTTTGCGCTGCTGGCCCTCTCCGTCACCGCCACCGCCATGCCTGCCTGGGCCGACGAGCCGGCCAGCCCGCTGAGCTTCAATGCCAGCCTGACCACCGACTACCGCTACCGCGGCATCTCGCAGACCCGGCTGAAGCCCGCGCTGCAGGGCGGCGCCGACTACGACTTCGGCAACGGCTTCTACCTGGGCACCTGGGCCTCCACGATCAAGTGGGTCAAGGACGGTGGCGGCGACGCCAGCGTCGAGATCGACGTCTACGGCGGCTACAAGACCGAGATCAGCAAGGGCCTGACGCTGGACGTGGGCTTGCTGCAGTACGTCTACCCCAGCAACAAGCTGAGCCCCAGCGCCAACACCCTGGAGATCTACGGCGCGCTCACCTACGGCGTGTTCACCGCCAAGTATTCGCACAGCACCAGCAATCTCTTCGGCTTCCCCGACTCCAAGGGCTCGGGCTACCTGGACCTCAGCGCCGCCCTGGACCTGGGCGAGGGCTTCACGCTGACCCCGCACGTGGGCCACCAGCGCGTGAAGAACCTGGGCAGCGCCTCCTACACCGACTACTCGCTGACCCTGGCCAAGGACTACGCCGGCTTCACCTGGAGCGGCGCCCTGGTCCGCGCCAGCACCGATGCCTACGTGGGCCCCGGCGACAAGAACCTGGGCAAGAGCGCCCTGGTGCTGGCGGTCAAGAAGGTCTTCTGAATCCGATCGCAAGGAAGCACACCATGAAACTGATCACCGCCGTCATCAAGCCCTTCAAGCTGGACGAGGTCCGCGAGGCGCTCAGCGCCATCGGCGTGCAGGGCCTCACCGTCACCGAGGTCAAGGGCTTCGGCCGCCAGAAGGGCCACACCGAGCTCTACCGCGGCGCCGAGTACGTCGTCGACTTCCTGCCCAAGGTCAAGGTCGAGGCGGCCGTGGATGACGCGGTCGTGGACCAGGTCATCGAGGCCATCGAGACCTCGGCCCGCACCGGCAAGATCGGCGACGGGAAGATCTTCGTCTCGCCCCTGGATCAGGTCGTGCGCATCCGCACCGGTGAAACCGGCAAAGATGCACTCTGATTCACCCACCCCCTACCGGCTGCGCCGGCCCCCTCAAGGGGGCGTGCCCGTAGGCCCGGCCAAGCCGGATCCTCGGGCCCCGCTGGGCTTGATTGGCTGACTGCGGCGAGTGCACCGCGCAGCGGCACTGCAAAAGAACCGTTGGAGATTTGACGATGAAGAAACTACTTGTCGGACTGGCCCTCGCCGCGGCGGTCTTCGCGCCCGGCGCCTGGGCCCAGGACGCCGCCTCGGCGCCCGCCGCCGCTGCCTCCGTGGCCGTGGCCGCCGCCCCTGATGCGGCGGCCTCCGCCGCACCCGCGGCCGCTGCCGCTCCGGCCCCCGCCGAAGCCGCCTCGGCGCCGGCCCCCACGCCCAACAAGGGCGACACGACGTGGATGATGCTGTCCACCCTGCTGGTCATCATGATGACGGTGCCAGGTCTTGCCCTGTTCTACGGCGGCCTGGTCCGCAGCAAGAACATGCTGTCGGTGCTGATGCAGGTGATGGTCACCTTCTCGCTGATCGTGGTGCTGTGGGTGCTGTACGGCTACAGCTTCGCCTTCACCGAGGGCAATGCCTTCATCGGCGGCACGGACCGGCTCTTCATGAAGGGCATCTGGGACAACGTCGCCGGCACCTTCTCGAACGCCGCCACCTTCAGCAAGGGCGTGGTGATCCCGGAGATCGTGTTCGCCGCCTTCCAGGCCACCTTCGCCGGCATCACGGCCTGCCTGATCGTGGGCGCCTTCGCCGAGCGCATCAAGTTCTCGGCCGTGCTGGCCTTCATGACGATCTGGTTCACCTTCAGCTACCTGCCCATCGCGCACATGGTCTGGTTCTGGGCCGGCCCGGACGCCTACACCAGCGCCGCCGTCGTCGACAAGGTCAACAGCACCGCCGGCCTGATCTGGCAATGGGGCGCGCTGGACTTCGCCGGCGGCACCGTGGTGCACATCAATGCCGCCGTTGCCGGCCTGGTGGGCGCCTTCATGGTGGGCAAGCGCATCGGCTACGGCCGCGAGGCCTTCACGCCGCACAGCCTGACGCTGACCATGGTCGGTGCCTCGCTGCTGTGGGTGGGCTGGTTCGGCTTCAACGCCGGCTCCGCCCTGGAAGCCAACGGCTTCGCGGCCCTGGCCTTCATCAACACCTTCGTCGCCACGGCCGCCGCCGTGCTGGCCTGGAGCGTGGGTGAAGCCCTGCACAAGGGCAAGGCTTCGATGCTGGGCGCGGCCTCCGGTGCCGTCGCCGGCCTGGTGGCCATCACGCCGGCTGCGGGCAATGTGGGCGTCGGTGGTGCCCTGGTGATCGGCGTGGTCGCCGGCTTCGCCTGCCTGTGGGGCGTGTCCGGCCTGAAGAAGCTGCTGGGCGCGGACGACTCGCTGGACGTCTTCGGCGTGCACGGCGTGGGCGGCATCATCGGTGCCCTGCTGACCGGTGTCTTCAACTCGCCGGCCCTGGGCGGCCCCAGCGCCGTGGGCGACTGGGTCACGGCCTCCATGATCGCGCCGGATGCCTACAGCATCGCCAGCCAGGTCTGGACGCAGGCCAAGGCCGTGGGCGTGACCATCGTCTGGTCGGCCGTGGTGTCCGTGATCGCCTACAAGGTCGTGGACCTGACGATCGGGCTGCGCGTCTCCGAAGAGGAAGAGCGCGAGGGCCTGGACATCAGCTCGCACGGCGAGACGGCCTATCACAAGTGATCTCCCGCAGGCCCCTCGCACCGGCGAGGGGCGCAGCAAAAAGGCCGCCCTCGGGCGGCCTTTCTTCTTGCGGGCGGGCCGTCAGAGCGGCTTGCGCTCCAGGGTCCACTCCTTGGCACCGGCGGCACGGCCGTAGATCAGGCCTTCCGGGTTCATGAAGAGCAGGGTGTCGTTGTACTCGCTGGCGAAGAGGGCGGAGGCCGGGGTGGGGGTCTCGTCGCTGAGGGTGGTCCAGCGTCCGCCTTCGCCGCCGCGCTGCATGATGGCCGTGGAGAACACGAAGGCGCCCTGGCCGCAGACGTTGTAGGCCTGGCCCTGGTAGCCGTAGGCCGCCGTGATCATCTTCATGCAGCCCTGCTCGTCCTTGGTCCAGGTGGCACCCTGGTCGCGGCTGACGTAGACCTTGTTGCGGCTGTAGGCGACGAGGGTGCCGTCGCGCAGGGCCGTGACCTGGCGGGGTTCCTCGAACGAGGTCTTGCTGCGGGTCCAGCTGCCGTCCTTCAGGTCCATGCTGTTCACGAAGCCGTTGGCGGTGACCATCACGTAGCGCTCGCCCACGATCCAGCCGCTGGCGGCCATCGAGGCCAGGCGGATCCAGCCCATGGCCTCAGGCTTGTCCGAGCGGCTGCCGGCCTCGCGGCGCAACTCCTGCCAGGTGCCGGCCTTGAGGTCGTCGGTGGCGTACAGCACGGCGTCCAGGCCCTCGACGGCCAGCAGGTAGACGCGCTGGCCCTGGCGCGCCAGGTTGACGATGAGGCCGTGCGTGGGGGCGCTGAGCGCCTGCCAGGTCTTGCCGGCGTCGCTGGTCTGCATCAGCAGGCCTTCCTCGCCGCCGACCATGAAGCGCTGGCGGTCGTTGGCCAGCAGGGCGGTGATCTCGCGGGTGTCGCCGGTGTCCAGGCGTTCCCAGCGGCCTTCGGAGTCGCGGGCCAGGACCTGGCCCAGGTTGCTGCCGGCCAGCACGTCGCCGCTCTCCAGCATGCGCGCTGCATTGAAGGCGTAGGTGCTGCTGCGGGCCATGGCCAGGCGCTTCTGCGGGTCCTGCTCGTCCTTCCAGGCCTGGATGGCCTCGGTGGCCGAGGCCTTCTGGATCAGCGACTGGATCAGGCCCACCGTGAGCGTGCCCACCACCGCCGTCATGCCGGAGTTGCTCATCACCAGGGTGCGGCCCTGCTGAGCCTGGTTGCTGCGGGCCGCCACCTCGTTGCTGAGGCAGGGGCGCACCGGCGCATGGTCGGTCATGGCCTGGTGCAGCGCGGGGTAGCTCAGGCGCACGCGCTCGATCTGCGGGGCGTCGAAGCCGTCGCAGAGGATGGTGTAGCCCTGGCTGCCCGTCGGCTGGTAGATCAGGGTGCCCAGGCTGGTGACGGTCTGGGGCTTGACCTCGAATTCGCCGATGACGCCCTTGAGGTCACCCGTCACCCGGCCGGCCAGCTTGGGAGAGAGCATCTGCACCAGCTGGTACTTGCCGGCGGGCAGCACGGCCTCGAAGACCTGGCTGTTGTTGTTGCCGCTGCCCTTCTCGGCCTTGATCTCGATCTCGCGCTTGTCCTGGTTGACCAGCGTCAGCGTTTCCCATTGGTTGAAATACAGGAAGTTGCCGCGGTTGGTGCTGGACGCGTTGGTCACGATGCGGCTGGTGAACAGGCCCGAGTCGGCGGGCACCTCGCCGGCGGCCAGGCAGCCCAGCGGAGTCAGGGACAGGGCGGCCGCCAGGCCCAGAAGGCGCGCGGGAGCGCGCCGTGCAGTCGGATGCATGCGAAGTGGTCCATTGAAAGTCGCCTGGGGCGACGGTGGCGGCATTCTAGGAAGGCCCTCGCGAGCCCGTGGCCGGGTTTGTGCGAGGGGGGGACGCCCTAGCGGTCCTGCCGGTGCTTGAGCAAGGCGTTCAGCAGCTCGGACAGCTTGGCCGGGCTGAAGGGCTTGGGCAGGAAGTAGTCGGCGCCGGCGGTGCGGGCGGCTTCGTGGTCGGCCGAGGTGGCCTTGGCGGTGAGCATCACGATGATGGTCTTGGCGGTGCCCGGCGCCGCACGGACCTGGCGGCAGAGCTCCAGGCCGTCCATGCCGCCGGGCATCATCATGTCCAGCAGGACCATGTCGGGGTGCCAGCTGAGGATCTGTTCCAGGCCGGCGGCGCCGTTGGCGGCCTCTCGGATCTCGTAGTCGTCCTCTTCCAGGGCCCAGCGGATCAGGCGGCGGATGTCGGCCTGGTCTTCAACGATCAGCAATTTGGCAGGCATTGTGGGCAGGGCGGTGCAGCGTTGATCGGCCAAGCATAGCGCCGCCACTCGCACAAAGTGTGCGTCGAAGGGCTTGCATTCGGGCAATACGCCCTCAGTTGCGGCCTCCTAGAATCTCCCTGCCCCGTCAGCCCAGGACTCTCCACCATGGTTCCACATCTCGTCACCGCCCTGAACGGCCCCATCAAGGAACTGGAGCAGCGCATCCTGGAGTCCCTGCCGGCCATCGAGCGCTGGTTCCGCCTCGAGTGGATGGAGCACACGCCACCCTTCTACAGCTCGGTGGATGTGCGCAATGCCGGTTTCAAGCTGGTGCCGGTGGACACCAACCTCTTCCCTGGCGGCTTCAACAATCTGAATCCGGACCTGCTGCCGCTGTCGGTGCAGGCGGCCATGGCGGCCATCGAGAAGATCTGCCCCGAGGCCAAGAACCTGCTGCTGATTCCCGAGAACCACACCCGCAACAGCTTCTACCTGCAGCACCTGCAGACCCTGGTGCGCATCTTCACCCAGGCCGGCCTCAACGTGCGCCTGGGCAGCCTGGACGAGAGCCTGGCGGCGCCGGCGACCCTGGCCCTGCCCGACGGCGGCAGCCTGGCGCTGGAGCCCCTGGTGCGCAAGCGCGGCCGCCTTGGCCTGAAGGACTTCGACCCCTGCACCATCCTGCTCAACAACGACCTCTCCGCCGGCATTCCCGCCGTGCTGGAGGGGCTGCACGAGCAGTACCTGCTGCCGCCCCTGCATGCCGGCTGGACGCTGCGCCGCAAGTCGCGCCACTTCCAGGCCTACGAAGAGGTGGCCAAGAAGTTCGCCAAGCTCCTGGGCATGGACCCCTGGCTGATCAACCCCCTCACGGTGGGCGTGCAGGGCCTGGACTTCGCCGAAGGCCAGGGCATGGAGGCACTGAAGGACCAGGTCGACCAGGTCCTCACCAAGACGCGGCGCAAGTACAAGGAGTACGGCATCCAGGAGAAGCCCTTCGCCATCGTCAAGCCCGACGCCGGCACCTACGGCATGGGCATCATGACCGTGCGGGACGCCAAGGAGCTGGAGGAGCTCAACCGCCGCTGCAAGAACAAGATGTCGGTGATCAAGGACGGCCAGCCCGTCCACGAGGTCATCGTGCAGGAGGGCGTGGTGACGCACGAGCGCGTCAACGAGGCCGTGGCTGAACCGGTGGTCTGCATGATGGACCGCTACGTGGTGGGCGGCTTCTACCGCGTGCATGCCGATCGCGCCGCGGACGAGAACCTCAACGCCCCCGGCGCCAGCTACGTGCCCCTGGCCTTCGCCCAGTCCACCCAGCTGCCGCGCCCCGGCGAGACCCCCGGCGCCAGCGCGCCCAACCGCTTCTACATGTACGGCGTGATCGCCCGCCTGGGCATGCTGGCCGCCAGCTACGAGCTGGAGGCCACCGACCCCGAGGCCGAGGTCTACGCCTGAGCCTCAGCCCCCGAGGCAGGGGGGCATGCCCAGCTTGCATGGGACAGGCGCAGTCCTGAGGGCTGGCGAGCGCACAATAGCCACTTTTGACTCCTCGGCCTGACCTGCGTCAGGCCGTCGCGCCTGTGAGCTCGAGCCACGAACAACAACACCGCAGCCCCGGCATCCTCGCCGCCATGACCCTGGGCGCCCTCGGGGTGGTCTACGGCGACATCGGCACCAGCCCGCTCTACGCCCTCAAGGAAGTCTTCCACGGCGGCCATGTGCCGCTGAACTCGCAGAACATCCTGGGCGTGCTGTCCCTGCTGTTCTGGACCATGACCATCGTGGTCTCCTTCAAGTACGTCCTGCTGATCCTGCGGGCCGACAACAACGGCGAGGGCGGCCTGATCGCCATGCTGGCCCTGGCCACCCAGGCCGTGCGCGAAAAGCCCACGCTGCGGCGCGTGCTGATGGGCGTGGGCCTGTTCGGGACCGCCATCTTCTTCGGGGATGCAGTCATCACACCGGCCATGACGGTGCTCGGGGCCGTCGAGGGGATCGATGTCTACGCGCCCCAGTACCACCAGTTCATCGTCCCCATCACCCTGATCGTGCTGGCCGGGCTCTTCGCGGTGCAGCGCTTCGGCACCGGCGGGGTGGGCAAGGCCTTCGGGCCGGTGATGCTGGTCTGGTTCGCCAGCCTCACCCTGCTGGGCCTGCCCCAGATTCTTGAGAACCCCAAGGTGTTGGCGGCGGTGAATCCCGTCTATGCCGTCGAGTTCTGCCTGCACTACGGCTGGGTGGCCTTCGTGGCCCTGGGCGCCGTGGTGCTGGTGGTGACCGGTGGCGAGGCGCTCTATGCCGACCTCGGCCACTTCGGCAAGCAGCCCATCCGCATCGCCTGGTATGCCATCGTGATGCCGGCCCTCGTGATCAACTACTTCGGCCAGGGCGCCCTGCTGCTGGAAGACCCGGCGGCCATCAAGAACCCCTTCTACCTGATCGCGCCCTCCTGGGCCGAGATGCCTCTGTTCGGCCTGGCCACGCTGGCCGCCATCGTGGCCTCGCAGGCCCTGATCACTGCGGCCTTCTCCGTCACCAAGCAGGCGGTGCAGCTGGGCATCCTGCCGCGCATGCGCATCGTCCACACCTCGGTGCGCGACATCGGCCAGATCTACGTGCCCTTCATCAACTGGATGCTGTTCGGCTTCGTGGTCGTGGCCGTCGTGATGTTCGGCTCGTCCAGCAAGCTGGCCGGCGCCTACGGCGTGGCGGTGACCATCGACATGACCATCACCACGGTCATGACCTTCTTCGTGATCCGCTATGGCTGGAAGTACCCGCTGGCGCTGTGCGTGGCGGCCACCGGCTTCTTCTTCCTGATCGACGTCACCTTCCTGGCCTCCAACCTGCTGAAGGTCGCGGCCGGCGGCTGGTTCCCGCTGATGATCGGCATCTGGATGTTCACGCTGATGCTGACCTGGAAGCAGGGCCGCCAGCTGCTGTCCGACAAGCTCCGCGAGGACGCCATCGACATCAAGGGCTTCCTGGAGGCCGTGTTCCTGAGCCCGCCACTGCGGGTGCCGGGCTCGGCCGTCTTCCTCTCGGCGGAGCAGGGCATCACGCCCAATGCGCTGCTGCACAACCTCAAGCACAACAAGGTGCTGCACGAGCAGAACCTCTTCGTGACGGTCAAGCACCACGAGAAGCCCTGGATCGGCTTCGACAAGCGCGTGGAGGTCGAGAACCTGGGCAACGACTGCTGGCAGGTGATCGTGCACTTCGGCTTCAAGAACGAGCCCGACGTGCCCGAGGCGCTGAAGCTGCTGGAGGCCCGCGGCGTGCACCTGGACGACATGGAGACGAGCTACTTCCTCTCCCGCGACATCGTCATCCCCACCATCGGTTCGGGCATGGCCCTGTGGCGCGAGAAGCTCTTCGCCAGCATGCACCGCAACGCAGCCGCGGCGGCCGACTTCCTCCACCTGCCCACCAACCGCATCGTGGAGCTGGGCTCCAAGGTCGAGATCTGAGCCCCGTACCACGCCGGCTCACGGGGCCGGCGCGGACTCCTCGGGCTTGAGGGGCGGCGCCACGCGGGGCAGGCTCAGCGTGAAGACGGTGCCCGCGCCCGGCTGGCTGTGCACCTGCATCCGGCCGCCCAGCACCTTGTGCACCAGGCGGTCCACGATCACCATCCCCAGCCCCATGCCGCCCGCGTTGAGCCGGGTGCTGAAGAAGGGCTTGAAGAGCTGCTCCAGCGTGGCCTGGTCCATGCCCCGGCCGTTGTCGCTGACACGGCACTGCACCAGCTCGCCCTGCGCCTCGGCCTGGATGCGCACCTCGCCGGCCCGGCCCTCCTCGAAGGCATGGAGCAGGGCGTTGTTCACCAGGTTGATCAGCACCTGGCCCAGGGGGCCGGGGTAGCTGTCCATGCGGATGCCCTCGGGGATGTCCAGCACCACCTGGTGGATCTGCAGACGCAGGGTGGGCGCCAGCGAGCCGATCAGCTCACCCACCGTCTGGCTGAGGTCGAAGCTGCGGCGCTGGGCGCTGACCTGGTCGGCGGCGACCTGGCGCACATCGCCGATCAGGTCCACCGCGCGCCGCACATTGCGGCTGATGAGCTCGGCATGCTCGGCGCTGTGCTGGAGGAAGCTGTCCAGCTCGGCCCGGCGCAGGCTGCCCTGGGCGATGCGGGCCTGGAACTGCAGGGCCTCCGTGCGCAGGGACTCGCTGCACACCAGGGCGTTGCTCATGGGCGAGCTGAGCTCGTGGGCCACGCCGGTGACCAGGGCGTCCAGGGTGGCGCGCTGCTGGGCCTGGGCCAGGGCCTCGCGCGATTCGCGCAGCGATTCCATGGCCTCGGCCAGGGCCTCGCCGCGCTCCACCACCCGGGCCTCCAGCGTGGCGTTGAGCTCCAGCACGCGGGCCTCCGCGGCCTTGCGGTCGGCGATGTCGACCATGGTGCCGGCGATCAGCTGGGCGCGGCCCTGGGCATCCCGGCGCATGACCTGACCCCGTGCGTGGATCCAGCGCCACTCGCCGGACTTGCGGCGGTGCCGGTACTCGACGTCGTATGCCGGCGTCTCGCCGCGAAGGTGGCGGCGCAGCGCCTCGCGGACGCGGGGCAGGTCCTCGGGATGGCAGTCGTCCTTCCAGTCATAGCCGGGCCCGGGTTGGAACTCGCCCACGGCATAGCCCAGCAGGGTCTGCCAGCGCTCGTTGACATGGGTCTCGCCGCTGAAGAGGTTGTGCTCCCAGGTGGCGGCCTGGGTGCCGTCGATCACATGCTGCAGGCGCTCGCGTTCCAGGGCCAGCTGCTGGCCGGCCAGCGCGGTGCGGCGGCGCTCGGCCAGGGCGCGCCACATGGCGGCGCTGATGAGCAGGGTGCCGGCGATGCCCGCCAGCAGCCCGGCCAGCGGCTGCCGCTGCTGGCCGGCATCCAGGGTCTCGGGCAGGGGTTGCAGCAGCAGGGTCCAGGGGCGGCCGGCGATGTCCATGCCGAAGCGCTGCTGCAGGGCGCGTGCCGGTCCCTGTTCCGCAGGCTGAAGGGCGTTGCCGCTCTCGGACACCCGGCTGGTGAAGCGCACCGGCGCCTGCTCCTCGCTGCCCTCCATGGCCCACAGGCCCATGCCGCCCTGCCGCGCCCGCTCCACCGCCGGCCCCAGCAGCAGGGGCAGCTCCACCACGGCGGCCAGGTAGCCGCGCAGGCGCGGCTCGCCGCCTTCCGGTGCCGCGTCGAAGACAGGCGCGGTGATGGCAAAGCCCCAGGAGCGACGGGCCCCGATGTCGTCGCGGATCACGGCAAAGCTGTGGGAGGCCACCGGTCGGCGCTGGGCTGCGGCGGCCAGCTTGGAGGTCATGCGAGCGGCGTCCGGTGCCAGGTCGTAGCCCAGGGGCGACTGGCCGGCGGGCCAGCCGTACAGCACTGGCACATAGCTGTCGCGCTCGGGCGCCACCTGCCAGCCGCGGCCATCGGGCCGGGGCTCGCGGATCTCGAAGCCGGCCAGGCCCTCGGCCCGGGCGTCCCGTTCCAGCTGGCGGCGCTCCTCGCGCCCGGTCACCAGGGGCTGCCATTCGATCAGGGTGCGGGGAGGCAGGGAAGCCGCGAGCTCGCGGGCGAAATGCTGGAAGGCGGGCAGCCGCAGCGGCTTGTGGGTACTCACCAGCAGGCCGGCGCTGCGGCTGGCCTCCACGATGCGGGCCAGAGTCAGCTCGACCTCCAGTCGCACGGGCTCGGCCATGGCCTGCGCGTGCTTCATCGCGTGCAGCTGCTCGGCCTCGGCCAGGGCGCGGTAGACCCAGACGCTGGCGGCGAGCCCCAGCCCCAGGGCCAGCCCCAGCAGCAGCAGGTCGCTGGATCGGCCCACCGCCGGAGGCGGCGCAAGGGGGACGGAGGAAGAGTCGCTCATGAACGCGATCCCATCGCGGCAGGGAAGGAGCTTGCAGTATTTCAGCTTTCCGGCCGGAACCCAATGCCGGTGCGACGGCCAATCCCCTGCGCCTGCCGCCCGGGCCCGGCCCCGCTATGCTGCCCCCCATGCGCCGCTTCATGCAAGACCTGTCCCTGCCCTCCACCGTTGCCGGCTTCGTGGCCGTGCTCGTGGGCTTCACCAGCTCGGTGGCCATCGTCTTCCAGGGCGCGCAGGCCCTGGGCGCGACCTCGACCCAGCTCACCTCCTGGATGTGGGCCCTGGGCCTGGGCATGGGCCTGACCAGCCTGGGCCTGTCCCTGTGGACGCGCCAGCCCGTGCTGACGGCCTGGTCCACGCCCGGCGCGGCGCTGCTGGCCAGTGCGGTGGGCGTCTCCATGCCCGAGGCGGTCGGCGCCTTCATCGTCTGTGCGCTGCTGATCACGATCGCCGGCTTCAGTGGCCTCTTCGAGCGGCTGATGGACCGCATCCCCATCGCCATCGCCTCGGCCCTGCTGGCCGGCGTGCTGGCCCGTTTCGGACTGGACGCGATGCTGGCCACCCAGAGCGCGCCGCTGCTGGTGCTGAGCATGGCCGGCGCCTTCCTGCTGGGCCGGCGCTTCTGGCCTCGCTATGCCGTGCCTGTGGTGCTGCTGGTGGGCGTGGCGGTGGCCGGCGCCCAGGGCCGCCTGCACATGGATGCCGTGCAATGGGCCTGGGCGCGCCCGGAATGGGTGAGCCCGCGCTTCAGCGTGGCGGCCATGGTGGGCGTGGCCCTGCCGCTGTTCCTCGTGACCATGGCCTCGCAGAACCTGCCGGGCGTGGCGGCGCAGCGGGCCTCGGGCTACCAGACCCCCATCTCGGCCAGCATCGGCGTGACCGGGCTGGCCTCGCTGTTCCTTGCGCCCTTTGGCGGCTATGCGCTGAACCTGGCGGCCATCACCGCAGCCATCTGCATGGGCCGCGAGGCGCATGAGGACCCGGCCCGGCGCTACACCGCAGCCGTGATGGCCGGCGTGTTCTACATCGCCCTGGGGCTGGCCGGGGGCGCCGTCGTGGGCCTGCTGGCGGCCTTCCCGAAGGAGCTGGTGGCGGCCATCGCCGGCCTGGCCCTGCTGGGCACCATTGCCGGCGGTCTCAGCGCGGCGCTGAAGGACGAGGCCCATCGCGACGCCGCCATCCTGACCTTTCTCGTGACGCTGTCAGGCCTCAAGCTGGCGGGCATCGGCTCGGCCTTCTGGGGCGTGGTGGCTGGGGCCCTGGCCCTGATGGTGCAGCGCCTGCGCAGGGCCTGACGCCGCCTTCCCTCCCAAGATCCATCGCCTACTCATCCGGACCTTCGCCATGAAACTGCTTTTCGTTGCCGACCCGCTGCCCAGCTTCAAAACCTACAAGGACTCGACCTTCGCGATGATGCGCGAGGCGGCCCGCCGCGGCCATGAACTCTGGGCCTGCGAGCCCGCGGACCTCGTCTGGCAGCGCGGCGGCCTGGTGACGGCCCGCGGCGCGCAGCAGCTGCAGCTCTCGCCCGCGGCGCTGGCCAGCGGCTATGGCACGGACACGCCGGACTGGCACACCGTGAGCGCCAGGCAAGACCTGGCCCTCGCCGGGGTCGATGCCGTGCTGATGCGCAAGGATCCGCCCTTTGACAGCGAGTTCTTCTACACCACCCAGCTGCTGAGCCAGGCCGAGCGCGAGGGCGCCCGGGTCTTCAACAAGCCCTCGGCTCTGCGCGAGCACCCCGAGAAGCTGGCCATCCTGGAGTTCCCGCAGCACATCACGCCCACGCTGGTGACGCGTTCGGCCGCGGCCATCCGCGCCTTCCATGCCGAGCACCGCGACATCATCCTCAAGCCCCTGGACGGCATGGGCGGCATGGGCATCTTCCGCGTCGGGCCGGACGGCATGAACCTGGGCGCCATCATCGAGACGCTCAACAAGGATGGCGCCCAGACCGTCATGGTGCAGCGCTACCTGCCCGAGATCGCCCAGGGCGACAAGCGCATCCTGCTGATCGGCGGCGAGGTCGTGCCCTTCGCCCTGGCGCGCATTCCGCAGGGTGGCGAGGTGCGGGGCAATCTGGCGGCCGGCGGCAAGGGCGTGGCCATGCCGCTCACCGAGCGCGAGCGCGAGATCGCGCAGCACCTGGCGCCCATCCTCGCGGCGCGCGGCCTGCTGCTGGTGGGCCTGGACGTGATCGGGCCCTGCCTCACCGAGATCAACGTCACCAGCCCCACCTGCTTCCAGGAAATCGGCGCACAGACCGGCTTCGACGTGGTGGCGCTCTTCGTCGACGCGCTGCAGAAGGCGGTGGGCGCGGCCCAGGGTTGATCCGCATGCCGCACGGGCGCTTCGGGTTGTCAAATACCAGAGCAAGACCAAAAAAATACCAATAACGCCTGATCCCGGATCGGGCGCGGCACTCGTCGGGGCTTGCACGGTCAGCCCTGGCGGGCCGGGGAAAGACGGGTGCGCTGGAGGGGTCGTCAACGAACGGCCCAGCGTGGCGCCGCTGTGGGCGGTGCCTCCACCGGGCTGCTGTCCAGCCTTGCACCGATCCCCTGGAGGTTCCCATGACCGTGTCCACCCCATCCGTCCGCCGCCATGCCCTGGGCCTGGCCCTGCTGGCCGCCGGCGTCCAGCTCTCGACGTCCGCGCTGGCCGCGACCTGCTCGGCCGCCTGGGCCGAAGGCAAGACCTACACAGCCAACACCCTGGCCAGCTACCAGGGCAAGGACTACAGCGCTCTGGTGACCCACACCGCCTATGTGGGCGCCAACTGGAACCCGGCGGCCACGCCTTCGCTGTGGCGCTTCGTGGCGGACTGCACGGCCAGTCCGACGCCCACGCCGACACCGACACCGACACCGACACCCACGCCGACGCCGACGCCGACGCCGACGCCGACTCCGACACCCACCCCCACGCCATCCCCCGGCCTGCCCAAGCACGCCCTGATCGGCTACTGGCACAACTTCGCCAATGGCGCGGGCGCACCGATCCGCGTGAAGGACGTGTCCGATGACTGGGACGTGATCATGATCTCCTTCGCCAGTGATGCCGGCGACGGCGGCGTGGCCTTCCAGCTGGATCCCGGCGCCGGCTCCGAGGCGGATTTCATCGCCGACATCGCCGCCAAGCGCGCCAAGGGCAAGAAGGTGGTGCTGTCCCTGGGCGGGCAGGAGGGGCGCATGACGCTCAACACCAGCGCGCAGGTCACGAACTTCGTCAACACCCTGGCCGCGCTGATCGCCAAGTACGGCTTCGACGGCATCGACCTGGACCTGGAGAGCGGCGCCGGCGTCTCCCTGGGCTCGCCCATCATCAACAACCTGATCAGCGCGGTGAAGCAGCTCAAGGCCAAGGTGGGCCCGGGCTTCTACCTCTCGATGGCGCCCGAGCATCCCTATGTGCAGGGCGGCTACGTGGCCTACGGCAGCATCTGGGGCGCCTACCTGCCCATCATCGACGGCCTGCGGGACGAGCTGACGATGATCCACGTGCAGTACTACAACAACGGCGGCTTCACCTACTCCGACGGGCGTCAGCTCAACGAGGGCACGGTGGACGGCCTGGTGGGAGGCAGCCTGATGCTGATCGAGGGCTTCAAGGTCAGCCAGGGCACGGGCTGGGAGTTCAAGGGCCTGCGCCCTGACCAGGTGGCCTTCGGCGTGCCCTCGGGCACCCGCTCGGCCGGCCGTGGCTACGCGCCGCCCAGCGTCATCAACCAGGCGCTGACCTGCCTCACGCTGCTGCAGAACTGCGGCGCGGTGAAGCCCAAGGTGGCCTATCCGGCCTTCCGCGGCGCCATGACCTGGTCCATCAACTGGGACCGCGCGGATGGCTACAACTTCTCGGTGCCGGTGAAGGCCCAGCTGAAGACGCTGCCCTGACCACCGTGTGAAGGCAAGACCTGACCCCGGCAGCACGGACGCCAGGGGGCAGGTCTTGCCCGATTGAGCGGCAACTCAGCGCCGCTTCAGGGCCAGGTGCAGCGGCACGTCGGGACGCAGGGTGATGTCCAGGCGCGGTTGCGGCGCGCGCCGGCCGGGCACGGTCTGCAGCTCGTAGCGCTGCAGCAGCAGGGCGGCGATCACGCTCATCTCCGTCAGCGCGAAATGGCTGCCCAGGCATACGCGCGGGCCGGCGCCGAAGGGCAGCCAGGCGCCGCGCGGGATCTCCGGGTGGCCGGCCGCCGGGTCGAAGCGATCGGGGCGGAAGGCCTCCGGCTCGAGGAACCAGCGCGGATCGCGGTGCGTGAGGGCGGGCGTGATGCGCACCATGCTGCCCACCGGCAGCGTGTAGCCGGCCACCCGGACCGGCGCGGTCGTGCGCCGCGAGAACAGGGCGGCCGCCGGTGGATACAGGCGCAGGCTCTCCTTGAAGCTGCGGGCCAGGCGGGGCAACTGGGGGAGGTCGGCAGCGGTGGGCGCGCGCTCGCCCAGCACGGCCTGCAGCTCGTCGGCGACACGGCGCTGCTCCTCGGGATGTGACGCCATGCACCAGCCCCACCAGGTGAGGGCGGCCGCGGTGGTCTCGTGCCCCGCGAGGAAGGTCGTCATGCATTCGTCCCTCAGGGCATGGGCGTCGAAGCCCTGGCCCTGGGCGTCCTGGGCCGCCAGCATCAGGCCCAGCAGGTCGGTGCCGGTGTCGGCGCCGGTGTCCTCGCGGGTCTCGGTCCGGGCCAGGCGTTGATCGACTTCCGCCTCGATGAAGCGCTTGAGCAGCTGCAGGGCCCGTCGCTTGCGGGCCTTCCAGGGCATCCACAGCGGGGCGCTGACCGGCCAGTAGAACTCCTGCATGGCCTCGATGCCCAGGTCATGCACGGCGGCGGCCATGGCGCGCCCCTGCTGTTCGTCGCCGCGGGAGAAGAGGGCGCGCATGATCACCTCCATGGTGACCTGGGTCATGGCCGATTCGAAATCGAAGTCCAGTTCGAAGTTCGGCTGGCCCTGCCAGCGCTGCAGGCTCTCGCGGGCGGCGTCCACCATGCGCGGCACGAAGCTCTCGACACGCCGGGGCGCGAAAGCGGGCTGCAGCATCTGACGCTGGCGCTGCCAAGCCTCGCCTTCGGCCACCAGCACGCTGTGGCCGTGGGCGCTGGCAAACACCTCGGTGCCGCGCTCCCAACGGATTAGCTGCTCGTGCGAGGCCACCAGCACCTCGCGGATGTGGTCGGGGTGCAGGAAGCTGTAGTCCACCAGGTGGACGAAGCGCTGGCGGACGACGTCGCCATACTGCGCATGCCATTGGCGCAGCGGGCCGAGGTAGTCGCGGCTGAGGGCGCGCAGGCGGTCGAAGCCCAGGCCGGCGGGGCCTGGAGGGAGGGCGGAGGTCGTCGGGGTGAGGGTCTGGGTGTTCATGGGCCCGCATGGTGGCGAGACGCCCGCGGCGGGTCTTGAACGAAATCGACATCGGCCCGGACCTCCCCCTGTCTCCGGCCTGACTACACTGCCGCCATGGACAGCGACCGCCACCCCGATGCCGTCGCCCGGCTGATAGCGCCCAGCCTGGCCCTCAGCGGCTGCCTCTATGCCTCCCTCTGGCGCGACACCACGGCCGCTGCCTCGCTCACCGCGGCGCAGCGCAGCTCCCACTTCCCGGCCACGCCCTTCTGCGGCATGACCTGGGTGCTGGAGGGCGACGGCTGCCAGGTCCTGGACGACGGCAGCGAGCGTCGCCTGGGCGGCCGCTGCCTGGTCGGCGGGCCGCGTACCCGGCCCGCCCAGTTCCGCTCCGATGCCGGCACGCGCTGCTTCATGGTGGCCATGCTGCCGGAGGCGCTGCATGCGCTGACCGGCGTAGACCTGACGGCCCTGCTGGACCGCTACGAGCCCATCGAATCCGCCCTGGGGGCCGACTGGCAGGCCCTCAACACCGCCTTGCTGGCCGCCCCCGACGAGCACGCCTGCCAGGCCCTGCTGGAGGAATTCCTGCTGCCGCGCTGGCGGGCCTGGGCGCAGAGCCAGGCCTCGCCGCCGCGCCGCTACCGGGACTGGATGCAGAACCTGGCGCTGAAGGCGGTGGCCGGCGGCCACGGTGACAGCCTGCGCCAGGTCGAGCGCCGCATCAAGCGCTGGAGCGGCCAGAGCATGCAGGCCCTGCGCCGCGTCAGCCGTGCCGAGTCCACCTTCCACCGGGTGCGCCGCGAGATGGAGGCTGGCGAGGTGCTGTGGAGCGCCCTGGCCCAGGACGCGGGCTATGCGGACCAGGCCCATCTGTGCCGCGAGACCCGCCGCGTCACCGGCTTCAGCCCGGAGGAGCTGCGCCGGCGCATCGACACGGACGAGGCCTTCTGGGCCTATCGCGTCTGGGTCTGAGGCACGCAGCCAGGCCCGGCGAAGGGCGGGGTGGCCAGCTAGCCTATGGCCCTTCGCAGCGCTTCAGGCGGGCGTTCATCATCGAAGCGTAAGCGCAGATGGAGACCGGGACGATGCCCGCATCCGCGCGAAGCCGATCCACGGCCTCTTCATCCTCGATGGGGAACATCTCCGCATTCCCGAGCGCGTCGATGACTCGGGTCTGAGTGCCATAGCGCTGTGGCTTTTGCTGTCTGACGAGAATCCGGTCCGTCAGCAGCGCCAGATGTCTTTTCTCGAATTCACCCTGGGCCGTCGCTGCCGTGATGACGGGCAGGTACTTGAGCTGGTAATCCAGAGGCGCGTGCTGGACGACCATGTAGGCGGACTGGACGGCCGCTTGCCCAAAGGCGGTTCTTGACGGCCAGCCGCACCGGGTGACCAGATCCTCCAACGCCTTCCTCAGGGCGCCATCGGCCTCATCAATCAACGCCATGGCTTCCTTGACCTGGGCCGGATCCGCCGCGATGCCGCTTTCCTGGGCGCGCGAGTAGATGGCCATAAGCTGTTGGCGCGGTTGCTGATCGCGTTCGAACCACTGGTTGGTTTGCCGGGTTTCCTTGTACCAGTCGCATGGGGTCGAGATTGAAAAGTCAGGCACGCGCGGCGCATCCTCAGCACGGACATGGACTGCAAGAAGCAAGGCCATCCAGGCGCATCCGCAAACGAAGGTCCTGTGGCGCAAGCGTAGGGGTTCAGATTTCATGCGGGTGATCATTGGAATGCTCGGCTGGCGATGACGGCACGTGCTGGAGGCATCCGGCCCCGGTATCCGCGGAGCGCAGCAGGCGCGTGGAGGAGGTCCACGCGCCCGGGATCTTCGGGATCAGCTGATGAAGTCCCTGTCAGGGCAGGGGCAGAAGGGATTGGGGCCCCAGCCGCTGTCCGTGGTGACGGTCGAGACCCACCGGGCGCCGGCCACGGAATTGATTTCTTCGTCGCTGAGGTCTTGGGCCGAGTATTCACCCAGCATCTTGATTTCCAGGGTTTCGCCTTGGGTGTCGGTGTGTTTCATGATTGCCTCTTCGTGGTTGGATTTGATGGGGTTTACTTCCATTCCTGACCTGGCCGGTCAAAGAATTCTTTTGGCAGATGATCTGCGAGTTTCAGGCTGGGCTTTTCCCTAAGTCTGAAATCCGCTGTTCCCGAAACCAAGAACCTGCACATCAGGTCCAGGGTGCGCAGCTCCGGTTCGTGCAGTTCCATCCAGAGAAACTGTCCAGCCTGATTGACTTCGAAGAAATTCCACTGGCCGGAACGGGTATATGCCAGATCAATTGAACAGGTGCAGAGTCCCAGCTGCCGGGTCAGTTGAATGCAGCGCTCATGGATTGCCGCAGGCAGCTCCATGGGCGTGATCGCCAGCCCGCCGAGCTGATCCCGCCTAATGTCGATACCTGCCTTTCCGCTATTGATCATCTTGGCGGCCAGGATTTCCTCTCCTGCCACCAGCACGCGGGCCTCGAATTCGATGTCCAGAAACTCCTGGAATATGCCCGGACACAACCCGAGGGTCTGTGTTTGACTCATCAGTTCCGGCGCTACCTTGGCGGTGCAGGCTGTCGCGCCCTCGAATGTCGCAGGGTTGAACATCTTGTGAATGATGTTTCCATCATGCAACTCGTAAAAGCGACGAATTTCATCCGCTGAGTTGGAGATGAGCGTCCTGGGAATTTTGAATCCGAGCTTTTTGGCCATGCTGAGCTGGAGTACCTTGTTTTCGGCACGCCAGGCCTGCATCCAATGATTTGCCCAGAATGGGGCGGCTTGATCGAGAAGATGCAGCATGCCCCGCCTCGAATCCTGCCACTCTTGATTGAATATCTTGTGATTCTTGGAGGGGAGCCGGTCTGGGGCGGAAATGCTGCCGCTGCGTCGGTGCCAGATTGTTCGAACCTTGCTAAAGTCCAGCGCCGCGCTGCGAGCCCTGCTCCGGAAGCGCAGGCACTCTTCTTCCTGCAGGCTCAGTGATATCTCATGATTGAAGGGGGACCCGTCCAGGCAGAGCAGCTGACTATGGCTGCCTAATTCATCCAGGCCCTTTGATACGACGTGCGCATGAAAATCAGACTCGGTGGAGATTATTAATATCATTTATCTCTTCATGAGGCGCGGGTGGATGCTAAGTATTGCCCTGGGTGGGGCAACTGTAAGAAGTTGCAGGTAATTGGATGTCCGGATCAGCAATCGCCCAATGGACGCCGCCAGAGGGGGGGCAGGCCCGTGGCCCGGAGCCGCGGCCGAGTCTGGGACAATCCGCCCCCATGGCTGTCCTCTCCCTGACCAATGCCCATCTCGCCTACGGCCATGTGCCGCTGCTGGATGGTGCCAATTTCGCGCTGGAAACCGGTGAACGCGTGGGCCTGATCGGCCGCAACGGCACCGGCAAGTCTTCCCTGCTCAAGATCCTGGCCGGCATCGACAAGCTCGACGACGGCCTGCTGCAGCTGCAGCTGGGCCTGCGCAGCGTCTACGTGCCCCAGGAGCCCGCGCTGCGGGCCGAGGCCAGCATCTTCGAGGTCGTCAGCGAAGGCGTGGCCGAGGCCCGCGCGCTGCGCGAGCGCTTCGAGGCCCATGCCCCGGGCGAGGACCTCGACGCCCTGCAGACCCGCCTGGAGCAGCTGGGCGGCTGGACCTGGGAGCAGCGGGTGGAGGAGACCCTGCAGCGCCTGGGTCTGGACGGCAGCCGCCAGGTCGGTGCGCTGTCCGGCGGCCTGAAGAAGCGCGTGGCCCTGGCCCGCGCCCTGGTGGCCCAGCCCGACGTGCTGCTGCTGGACGAGCCCACCAACCACCTGGACCTGGACGCCATCGCCTGGCTCGAAGGCCTGCTCAATGCCTTCAAGGGCAGCCTGCTGCTGATCACCCACGACCGCGCCTTTCTTGACAACGTCTGCAACCGCATCGTCGAGCTGGACCGGGGCCAGCTGCGTGGCTACCCCGGCAACTTCGCCGCCTTCCAGGCCGCCAAGCAGTACGAGCTGGAGAACGAGGCCCTGGCCAATGCCCGCTTCGACAAGGTCCTGGCGCAGGAGGAGGTCTGGATCCGCAAGGGCGTGGAGGCCCGCCGCACCCGCAGCGTGGCGCGCGTCGCCCGCCTGATGCAGATGCGCGAGGCCCACGCCGCCCGGCGCGACGTGCAGGGCAAGGTGCGCCTGGACATCGCCACCGGCGACGCCAGCGGCAAGATCGTCGCGGAGCTGGACAAGGTCAGCAAGCGCTTCGGCGAGCGCACCGTGGTGCGCGAGTTCAGCACCACCATCCTGCGCGGCGACAAGATCGGCCTGATCGGCCCCAACGGCGCGGGCAAGACCACGCTGCTGAAGCTGATCCTGGGCGAGCTGGCCCCTGACAGCGGCACCGTGCGCCAGGGCACCCGCCTCACCGTGGCCTATTTCGACCAGATGCGTGACGGGCTCAACCTGGAAGCCACGCTGGCCGACACCATCAGCCCGGGCAGCGAATGGATCGAGATCGGCAACCAGCGCAAGCACGTGATGAGCTATCTGGGCGACTTCCTCTTCGCCCCGCAGCGCGCCAACTCGCCGGTCAAGAGCCTCTCCGGCGGCGAGCGCAACCGCCTGCTGCTGGCCCGGCTCTTCGCCCGCCCGGCCAATGTGCTGGTGCTGGACGAGCCCACCAACGACCTCGACATCGAGACCCTGGAGCTGCTGGAAGAGCTGCTGCAGGACTATGACGGCACGGTCTTCCTGGTCAGCCATGACCGCCGCTTCCTGGACAACGTGGTCAGCTCCACGCTGGTCTCTGAGGGGGATGGCGTCTGGCGCGAGTACGAGGGCGGCGTGCAGGACTGGCTGACGCAGTCCCAGCGTGCCAGGGCCATGGCGGCTGCGGCTGCACCCAAGGCCACCCCGGCGCCGGCACCGGCGGTGGCGGCGCCTGCCGCGGCCAAACGCAAGCTCAGCTACAAGGAGCAGCGCGAGCTGGACGAACTGCCGGGCCGCATCGAGGCCCTGGAAGCCGAGCAGGCGGCACTCAACGCCCTGATCGGCGGTACCGAGCTCTACACGCAGGGCGCCGGCCGCATCCAGGAGGTCACGAACCGGGCGGCGGCCATCGAGGAGGAGCTGATGGTCCTGCTGGAGCGCTGGGAGACCCTGGGCGCCCGCTGAGCACGAGGCCTGGCGCCGGGCTCAGGCGCGCTGCAGCTTGTCGGCCGGGATCAGGCCGTTCTTGTTCTTCAGCTGCACCACCAGCTCGCCCTGGCGGATGACCACGGCGTCCACCACCTCGGTGCTGCTGCCCAGGCGCACGCGGTCGCCCGGCTTCAGCGGAGGCACCTGGGGCATGGCCGGCATCGGGATGGGGGCCGACACCCGCTGCATCACCTGCGGCGAGCCCATGACCTGCTGCAGGCGCCGGTGCAGCTCGGGCCGTTCGGTGGCCAGCTTTTCCAGGGCCTGGCGCAGGGTGCTCTTCAGCTCCTGGGCCGTGAAGGGCTTCTTCAGCAGGAAGCGGGCGCCGGCCGCCTGGGCCTGAGCCTGCTGCTCGGGGCCGGTCTCGAAGCTCAGCAGTGCGAGCCGGCAGTCCGGCACCTGCTGGCAGACCTGCCGGTGCAGGGCGATGCCGCTGAGCGCCTCCTTGGGGAACCAGTCGCAGATCAGGAACTGGGGGCGGAAGCCGGGCAGCAGGGCCAGGGCCTCGTCGGGCCGGCTGCAGCAGCGGATGCTGTCCGCTGGAAAGCCGTAGCCCTCCAGCAGCTGGCGTGCAAAGGTCTGGACGCCGGGCAGCGGATCGACGACGAGGAAATGGAGCGGGGCGGGGGCGTTCATGGCGGCGCGGCCGGGTGTGGACGGGGGCCTGCAATCGAAATTGCAAACGATCTTATCGAGCCCGGCCTGCGCCTTGCTGACGCCCCGGGAAAGCCCGGCCGCCTCAACCTTCGGCAGCGTGAAATAAGTGCGTGACGCCGCCGCGACGCCGGCCCGGGCGGCACAGCCTCTGCGCCGCGTTTGGCCCTAGCATGGGCTGTTCGGGCCAGCAGCAGGAAGTCCATTGCATGGGTCTCAGGCGCCAGATGATCGGCTACGTGATCGCGCTCTCCGCGGGCTGCATCCTGCTGGGCGTCTGGGCCATCCAGCAGGGCCAGGACCAGGCCTACCAGGACGTGGAGCTCGAGGAGGCCCGCGACGACTTCCAGCACCTGGTGGCGGTGCTGGACGGCGAGATCCAGCACCGCGAGTTCATGCTGCACGAGTGGCGCCTGTGGCCGGATCTGCGCCGGCACCTGACACGGTCCGATCCCGAGTTCATCCAGCGCAACTTCAGTCCCGCCTACCTCGCGCAGGTGGGCCTGGACGGCCTGCTGCTCCTGGACGATCAGGGCCGCGTGGCCCTGCAGGTCTGGGCCGCGGTGGACGGGGAGAGCTGGCTGGCCTCCCTGCCGGCGGGCACCCGCCACTGGTTGGGCGCGCCCGCCGCCGACAGCCCCGCCTGTGGCCTGGCGGGTTCGCCGGACTACCTGGTGCTGCTGTGCCGGCGCCGGCTGGAGGAGCCCGGGATGAACGACGGCGCCCGTGGCGTGCTGGTGATGGCCGAGCGCCTGGACAGCCGCTTTCTGCGCCAGCTCCAGCGCCGGGTGGGCCTGCCCGTGCGCGTCGTGCCGGCCACCCAGGCCCTGCCCCTGGCCGGCGACCTGGTGCAGGCCCTGAGCAGCGCCGAGCTGCCCGGTGCCGGCCCCTGGAGCCTGCGCCGCCTGGACGAGCGCCTGCTGATGCACTGGCCCCTGCCTCTGGCCGGCGAACCCCTGCAGCTCGTGGCGCTGGAGGTCCAGCACGGGCGCGGCATCGTCCAGCGCGGCGAACGCGAGGCCCGCGATCGCCGCCTGGTCATGGCGGCGCTGGCCCTGGTGCTCGGCGTGGCCCTGGCCTGGCTGCTGGACCGCCAGGTGATCTCGCGCGTGGTGCGCATGCGGCGCGAGCTGGCCGCCATCCGTGAGCAGAGGCAGTGGCATGCCGCCGTGACCCTGCAGGGCGCGGACGAGATCAACGAGCTGGGCGCCGGCATCAATCACCTGCTGTCCGTCATCGACCGCCAGGTCTACGAGCTGGAGAAGCTCTCGCAGACCGACGCCCTGACCGGCCTGCCCAACCGGCGCTGCTTCAGCCAGCGCCTGTCCCTGGCCCTGCGCCAGCAGCACCGCAACGGCGCCTCGCTGTGCCTGATCCTGATCGACGTGGATCACTTCAAGCGCTACAACGACCACTACGGCCATGCCGCGGGGGACCGGGCGCTGCAGGAGGTCGCCCGCTGCCTGCAGGAGGTCGCGCGCCGCCCCTCGGACCTGCCGGCCCGCCTGGGCGGCGAGGAATTCGCCCTGCTGCTGCAGGACACCGACGCGCCGGGCGCCCTGCACCAGGCCGAGGAGTTCCGTGCCCTGCTGGCGCGGGCTGGCATCGTCCACGAGGCCCAGCCCGAGGGCGCGGCCACCGCCTTCGTCACCGCCAGCATCGGCCTGGCGATGTTCTCGACGCCGGACAGCCCCGACACGCTCTACCAGCGGGCCGACGCTGCCCTGTACCGCGCCAAGGCCGCGGGCCGCGACCGCATCGAGTGCGCCTGAGCGAGCGGTGCGCGGGCGCGCCGCTGCTTAGCTGGTGCGTGTTTTGCGCACGGCATTCCGCCGCAGCGCGATGACCATGCCCGCCGACAAGAGAGCCATCGCTAGCATGCAGAGCCCCTTCCAGGCTTGGGGCACGCTGGCAAAAATTTGCCCGGCATACCATTCGTTGGGACGCTCGGCCTGGGAGACAAGCACATTGATCCAGCAATGCAGAACAGTAGAAGACAGGATTCCCCAGGCTGCATAGGCGCAACCCAGAAAGATTCCTATCGTAGCGAACCACAGCAACTCGTCTAGGGTGCGTTGGGCGAGACGGCCATGCGCAACGGTAAATATCAACGACTGGAAGATGATCGCAAAAGATAGGTTTACACCAATTTTCCGGGCGCTGTCGATGAACAGTACTCTGAAAGCGACCTCCTCCAGTAAGGCCGCAGCGAGAATTGAAAACAAGGAGACGGTCAGGTACTCGAAATGAAATACGCCGACGGCGTCCTTGTTTGGGACAGAGAGTACCGCCCAGAGGATGGGGGCTGCCAGAGCGACCATGAATGACGCGGTAGCAGCCCAAGCTACCGATCTACTGCCAAGCCTTTCAGACTCGTGTGGCGCGCCGCAGCCTGCAGGTCTATGCAGGACCTTCCTTGTAGTCCAGTATGCAAGTAGCCCAAGTGCCAATGCCAGAGTATTGATCGTCCACTTGCTGGCCATGAAGCTCATCGAGCCGATGGGGGCTAGCGAATTGAAGAGGAAATACGCACCACCTGTCACCAGTAAGTGGACGAGGATTACGCCGCCTAGCCCGAAGAGGGCATAGCAGCAGTAAGTCCGAAGTATGTGTATGAGCATGGATATGGCGGGGGAATTGAAATCTCCCGCCGGCCGGCTAATTTACTGAGCGAGGCATTCGATGGCGCGCTCCCAGTATGCGATCATGCCCTTGCCGAGCATTGGGCCGCCCGTAAAAATCATCGCATCGTAAAAGCAGCCGGAGGCGCCGGAGCCGTAGTACCCCGCATAGCTCATGTTGTCTCCCCGCCCCGTGGCGCCAACTTCACCGCCGCCGACGAGGTCGCATTGTTCTTCGTTCAAGATCAGCATATTTTCTCCATTTGTACCCACTGCAAAAAAGGGGCAGTGGCCTCCCTATAAAGTGTTTTTCTATTGTTTTCAATTCGAGCATGCAGTCGATATCGGCCTGCGGATCGACTGCAGATTTCCCACCCAAGGAGGGCGGTGGCGCGATAGTTTAGAGGATTGGCCACAATGTTGGCGTACGCCGATCCAGGCCCGCGGCCTGGCGTCTGGGGCCCTCCCCATAGGACGATCCAGCTGCCGGAGGCGGCACTGAGAGGGCGACTTGGGTTCCCTTTCTGACCCGGACTGTGCAAGGCTGCGCCAAAGCGCGGCAAGACGCATTCCGTTCCTCAGCGCAGGCGCTCCTCGCGCATGGCCTGCAGGCGGCGCCAGAAGCGGGCGTCCTGCGAGGTGGCGAAGTTGATGCGCATGAGGCTGCCGGCCTGGCGGGTGGCGCTGAACAGCACGCCTGGGGCGATCAGCCAGCCCTCGTCCAGCATGCGCTGGGCCAGGCGCTCGGTGTCCATGCCCACCTCCAGCCAGCCGAAGAGGCCGGCGGGCGGCGTGACGAAGCGGCAGCCCGCGGCCTCGGCCAGGGGCACGACGCGCTGGCGGGCGGCGTCCAGCCGGGCGATCACGCGCTCCGCGTGGCGGCGCAGCGTGCCCTGCTCCAGGCACACGGCCACGGCGCGGTCCATCAGGGGGCTGGTGGTGAGGGTGGTCAGCAGCTTCTGCTCGGTCAGCTGGGCCACGACCTCGGGCGCCGCCGCCACGAAGCCCACGCGCCAGGCCGGCGTGAGGATCTTGGAAAAGCCCGAGACATAGAGCGTGCGCCGCAGCCCGTCCAGGGCCGACAGGCGCGGCGCGTGGTTGGGCGCCATGGAGGCATAGGTGTCGTCCTCGACGATCTGGAAGTCCTGCGACTCGGCCAGCTTCAGGATCTGGTGGGCGCGGGCCAGCGACAGTGTGCCGCCCGTGGGGTTGTGCAGCACCGAGACCGTCACGTACATGCGAGGCCGGTGCTCCTGGGCGAGCTGGGTCATCACGGCCATGTCCGGGCCGTCGGCGCCGCGGGGCACTGGCAGCAGGCGCATGCCGGCCTGGGACAGCCGTGCGTATTCGATGGACCAGCCGGGGTCGTCCACCAGCACGGCGTCGCCGGGCTGCAGCAGGCGGCGGGTGATGAGGTCCAGGGCATGGGTCGCGCCGACGGTGCTGACGATCTGGTCCGCCGGGGCGCTGATGCCCAGGTCGTCCAGGCGCCGGGCCAGGGCCTGGCGCAGGCGCAGGTCGCCACCGGGTTCGCCGTACTGCAGGGCCAGGGGGTCGTCGCCGTCGGTCTGGGCCAGCACGCGGCGCATGGCGCTCTGCAGCAGGGGCAGGTCCAGCCAGTCGCCGGGCAGGGTGCCCAGGCCGGGCGCATGGCGGGCGTCGGCCTGGAACATGCCGCGGATCAGCGCGGTGGCGTCCAGGGGCACGCCCTGGGGGATGCCCATCGGCGGACGCGGGGGCTCGCTGCGCCCGGGCGCCACGGGCTGGGGGCGCAGGTCCCGCACGAAGAAGCCGCGCTGCTTGCGCGCCTCCACCAGGCCGGCGGCCAGCAGCTGGTCGTAGGCGGCGACCACGGTGTAGGGGCTCACGCGGTGATGACGGGCGCATTCGCGCACCGAGGGCAGGCGGCTGCCCGGCAGCAGCAGGCGCTGCTGGATGCGCTGGGAAAAACGCTGGGCGAGCTGCTGGGCCAGGGTCTGGCCGGCGTCGCGCTGCAGGGAGGCTGTGTCGGTGTGCATGCCAGTACAGTTTCTAGTGCTGTCTGGACAAGTGTATTGGTTCTGTACTGGCTGTGGGTCGTAGACTGGCCCGATGCAGAAGTCTTCGACCCGTGTTCTGGGACTGCTCGGCGGCATGAGCTGGGAGTCCAGCGCGCAGCTGTACGCCCTGATCAACCGCGAGGTGGCCGCCCGCCAGGGTGGGCTGCACAGCGCGCGCCTGCTGCTGTGGAGCGTGGACTTCGACGAAATCGCCACCCTGCAGCGCGAGGACCGCTGGGACGAGGCCGGGCGCCTCCTGGGCGAGGCCGCCGCCGGCCTGCGCCGTGCCGGCGCCGGGGCCCTGATGCTGGCGACCAACACCATGCACCGCGTGGCCCCGGCCATCGAGGCCGGCGGCGAGCTGCCCCTGCTGCACCTGGTGGACCTGACGGCCGCCGCGCTGAAGCGCCAGGGCATCCGCCGCGCCGCGCTGATGGGCACGCGCTACACCATGGCGCCGGGCTTCTACACCGAACGCATGCAGGCCCAGGGCATCGAGCTGCTGAGCCCTCAGGGCGAGGACGCCGAGGAGGTGCACCGCATCATCTTCGAGGAGCTGTGCCGCGGCGAGGTGCGGGACCGCTCGCGCCAGACCCTGCTGTGCCAGGCCGCCCAGCTGGCCACGCAGGGCGCACAAGCCCTGATCCTGGGCTGTACCGAATTGGGACTCTTGCTGGATGATGCGGTCCAGCAGGACTGCCCGCTGCCGTTCTTCGACAGCACCCGCCTGCAGGCGCAGGCGGCTGCAGACTGGCTGCTGGCCCCGTGAAATCACCGGGCCTTTGCCGGCCCCCGACGTTTTTCAGACGACTTGCTGGAGACAAGAAGATGAGCACCACCCCCTGGAACCTGGCCCAACGCGCCGCACGGATGAACCCGTCCATCATCCGCGAGATCCTCAAGGTCACCGAGAAGCCGGGCATCCTGTCCATGGCCGGCGGCCTGCCCTCGGCGGACACCTTCCCCGTCGAGGCCCTGAAGTCGGCCTGCGACCGTGTGCTCTCGCTCAATGCCAAGGAGGCCCTCCAGTACGCCGCCAGCGAGGGCTTTGCGCCGCTGCGCGAGTGGGTCGCCGCCCGCGTGGCGCACCTGGGCATCGACTGCTCGCCGGACCAGGTGCTGATCACCAGCGGCTCGCAGCAGGGCCTGGACCTGGTCGGCAAGATCCTGTGCGATGCCGGCGCGCCCGTGGCCGTCGAGACGCCCACCTACCTGGGCGCCCTGCAGGCCTTCACGCCCTACGAGCCCATCTTCACCAGCCTGGCCAGCGACCACGAAGGCCCGCTGCCTGAAGCCTTCGGCCGCCTGGCCCATGACGCGCCCGGCACCCGCTTCGCCTACCTGCTGCCCAACTACCAGAACCCCACCGGTCGCGTGATGAGCCTGGAGCGCCGCCAGGCCGTGATGGCCGCGGCCAAGGCAGCCAACGTGCCGGTCGTGGAAGACAACCCCTACGGCGACCTGTGGTTCGACGAGGAACCGCCGGCCGCGCTGACCTCGATGTGGCCCGAGGGCTCCATCTACCTGGGCTCCTTCTCCAAGGTGCTGACCCCGGGCTTCCGCCTGGGCTACATCGTGGCGCCCAAGGCCCTGTACCCCAAGCTGCTGCAGGCCAAGCAGGCGGCCGACCTCCACACGCCGGGCTTCAACCAGCGCGTGGTCTATGAAGTCATCAAGGACGGCTTCCTGGACCAGCACATCCCCAGCATCCGCGCCCGCTACAAGGCCAATCGCGATGCCATGGCCGAGGCCCTGAAGAAGTACCTGCCGGCCGGCTGCGAATGGCAGAAGCCCAAGGGCGGCATGTTCTTCTGGATCCGCCTGCCCGAGGGCCTGGACGCCATGGCCCTGCTGCCCAAGGCCGTGGACGCCAACATCGCCTATGTGCCAGGCGCGGCCTTCTACGCCGCCAACCCCGATCTGCGTGCCCTGCGCCTGTCCTTTGTGACCCTGACGCCGGAGCTGATCACCGAGGGCGTGGCCATCCTGGGCCGCGTGCTGGGCGAGGCGCTGGAGTCCGGCGCGCAGCCCACGCCCTGAGGCGCCGCCGTGGTGGACGACGGCCTGCACCGCCAGCTCGGGGAGCGCCGCTACCGGCTGGGCTTCGCGCCGGCCGACATCGACGCCATGGCCGCCCATGCCTACCTGAGCCAGGCCTACTGGTCCGAGGGCATCCCGCTGGCGCTGGTGCAGCGGGCGATCGCGCACTCGCTGTGCATCGCCCTGCGCTGCCGTGAAGGCGAGGGGCCCGAGGTCCAGGTGGGCTTCGCCCGCATGGTCACGGACCGGGCGACCTACGCCTACCTTTGCGACGTCTACGTGCTGGAGCCGCACCGCCGCCAGGGCCTGGCCGACTGGATGATGCAGACCCTGCTGCAGCACCCGGACCTTCAGGGCCTGCGCCGGCTGCAGCTGGTCACCCGTGACATGCAGGCGCTGTACGCCCGCCACGGCTTCCGGCCCCTGGGCCATCCCGAGCGGGGCATGGAGATTGCCCGGCCCGGCCTGTACCTGCAGGGCGGCACCCAGCCGCCGCCCTGAGAGCGTTCGTCACCACCGTCTGAAGGAGCCTTGATGAGCCCGCGTTCGCGCCCCTTTGCCCAGGTCGATGTCTTCACGGCGGTGCCGCTCAAGGGCAATGCCCTGGCGGTCGTGGTGGACGGGACGGGCCTCGACGAGACCCAGATGCAGGCCTTCGCCTGCTGGACCAACCTCAGCGAGACCACCTTCCTGCTGCCGCCCACCCTGCCCGAGGCGGACTATCGCGTGCGCATCTTCACGCCCGGCGGCGAGCTTCCTTTTGCCGGCCATCCGACCCTGGGCTCGGCCCATGTCTGGCTCAGGCACGGTGGCGTGCCCAAGACGCCCGGCCGCATCGTCCAGGAAAGCGCCATCGGCGCCGTGACCCTGCGCCAGGACGGCGAGCGTCTGGCCTTTGCGGCACCGGCCCTGGTGCGCAGCGGCCCGGTGCCGGCCGAGGTGCGCGACCAGGTCGTCCGCTGCCTGCGCGTGGCGGACACGCAGCTGCTGGACGTGGTCTGGGTGGACAACGGCGGGCCGCCCTGGGTGGCGGCGCGCCTGGAGACGGCCGAGGCCGTGCTGGCCATCCAGCCCGATTTCCTGGCGATGCAGGGCCTGGACCTGGGCGTCGTCGGCGCCTACCCGCCGGGGCATGAGCTGCAGTTCGAGGTGCGCGGCTTCGTGCCGGGCCTGTCGGTGCCCGAGGACCCGGTGACGGGCAGCCTCAATGCCGGCTTGGCCCTGTGGCTGATCGGCAGCGGCCTCGCAGGCCCGTCCTATACCGCCGGCCAGGGCCAGGTGCTGGGCCGGGATGGCCGCATCCATGTGCACAGCGAGGGCGGCACCTGCTGGATCGGCGGGGATGTCGTGCCCTTGATCGAGGGGCAGGTCCTCCTCTGAGGCCGGCCCTGACAGCGAAGCAGAGCAGGGGAGACCGCAATGGACATGGATCATCTGGTGGTCGGTGCGGCCACGCTGGACGATGGGGTGGCCTGGTGCGAGCGGACCCTGGGCGTGCGCCCGGTGCCGGGCGGCAAGCACGCGCTGATGGGCACGCACAACGCCGTGCTGAACACCAGCTCGGCGACGCATCCGCGCTGCTACCTGGAGATCATCGCCATCGATCCCGAGGCGCCGCCCCCCGGCCGCGCCCGCTGGTTCGACCTGGACCTGCCCGCGCTGCGCGAGCGCCTGGCGCAGGGGCCGGGGCTCATCCATTGGGTCGCGCGGGTGCCCAGCCTGGAGGCCACGCTGGCGCAGTGGCGCAGCGAGGGCGTGGACGGCGGCCAGCCCGTGGCGGCCTCGCGCGGCCTGCTGAGCTGGCAGATCGCCCTGCGCGAGGACGGCCGGCGGCTGCGTCGCGAAGGGCTGCCCATGCTGATCGAATGGGGCGACAGACACCCCTGCGACGCCCTGCCTGACAGCCCCGTCAGCCTCAAGGCCTTCGAGGCCCGCGACGGCCTGCGGGTCTGGCTGGACACGCCCCTGGGCGAGCGGATGCTGGAGGTGATCGGATGACCCAGGACCTGTTCCGGGACGACGCCGGGCTGCTCGAATGCACGGCCCGCCTGCTGCGAGTGGACGAGCGTGGGCTGCTGCTGGACCGCACCGTGTTCTACCCGCAGGGCGGCGGTCAGGCGGGCGACGCGGGAGAGGTCGTGCTGGCCGATGGCCGCACGATAGCCATCGCCGACACCCGCAAGGGCGAGGGCCTGGAGATCCTGCACCTGCCCGCCGCGGGTCAGTCGCTGGAGGGGCTGGCGCCCGGGCAGGAGCTGCGGCTGCGCATCGATGCGCAGCGGCGCCGGGCCCACATGCGCTTGCATACCGCCACGCACCTGCTGTGCGCGCTGGTGCCGCATCCGGTCGACGGCTGCTCCATCACCGCGGGCTATGCGCGCCTGGACTTCCACATGAGCGAGCCCCTGGACAAGGAGGCCCTGACGGCGGGCCTGGCGCGCCTCGTGGCCGAGGCCCGGCCGGTGCGGCTGCGCTGGATCACTGACGCCGAGCTGGATGCCAATCCCGGCCTCGTGCGCAGCATGAGCGTGCAGCCGCCACGCGGCAGCGGCCGCGTGCGCCTGGTCGAGATCGAGGGCCTGGACCTCCAGCCCTGCGGCGGGACGCATGTGAGCAACACGGCGGACATCGGCGCCGTGGTGGTCACCAAGATCGAGAAGAAGTCCGCGATGACGCGGCGCGTCGTGCTGGGCTTTGCCCAGCCAGGCGACGCCTGAGGCGGAACAAGCGCCTCAGTGGCCCTTCTGCTTGAAGTTGTCGTGGCAGGCCTTGCAGCTCTGGCCCACGGCGCCCGCGGCGATCTTCACGTCTTCCTGCTTGCCTGACTTGACCGCGGCCTGCAGCTTGCCGACCTCGGCCTGCAGCTTGTCAGCCGCTTCCTGGAACTTGGCCGGCTGGCTCCAGACTTCGGGCAGGGCTTCGGTGCCCTTGGCCTTGTCGCTGCCCGGCACGAAGGCGGTGAAGGGCAGCTTGGACACGACGGCGATCACGGCCATGTTCTCCTCGACGGCCTTCGCGTCATAGGGCACCTTGCCCTGGGCCATGTCGTTGAGGCGCTTGAAGTGCGTGGCCATCAGCTCGAAGCCGGCCTGGCGGTATTCCACGGCATCGCTGGGGCGCTTGAAGGCGCTTTGAGCCTGGGCGCTGCTCAGGGCGCTGCCAAAGCACAGCAGGGCCAGCAGGGCGGGGCGGGACTGGGCGAGGATCGAAGGCATGGGGTCTCCGTGTTGTGATGTGCCTGCCCGGTGGTGCCGGGCGGGGTCGGCGCAGTGTAGGCCAGGCCCCGCGGCCTTGCAGGACTGGCCGGGCGCCGTGGCGTCGGGCCATCGGCCAGGCACGGGCATTGCCACGGCGGCTTGGGTTCGCCACGGGGCTCGGGTATCGTTGCCTCATGAAGGACCGCGACACCCATCAAGCCCTGCGGGTCTGGGACCTGCCGACCCGGCTCTTCCACTGGGGCCTGGTGCTCTGCGTGGGCGGGGCGGTGGTCTGCGCCAAGCTGGGCGGGAACGCCATGGCCTGGCATCTGCGCTTCGGCTATGCGGTGATGGCGCTGCTGGTGTTTCGCCTGCTGTGGGGCGTGTTCGGCGGGCACTGGTCCCGCTGGCGCCAGATGCTCTACGGGCCCGCGGCCACCTGGCGCTATCTGCGGGGTCAGGCCTTGCCTGATGACCACTTCGATGTCGGCCACAACCCCCTGGGCGCGCTTTCGGTGCTGGTCATGCTGTGCTGGCTGGCCGTGCAGGTGGGCTCGGGCCTGATCTCGGATGACGAGGTGGCCACCACGGGCCCGCTGGCCGCCTGGGTCAGCAGCGAGACCAGCCTGGACTGGACCGACTACCACCAGCACCTGGGCCAGTGGGGCCTCTACGCCATGCTGGGCCTGCATGTGGGTGCGGTCCTCTTCCATCAGTGGTTCAAGCGCCGCCAGCTGATCGGCGCGATGCTTGGCGGCGACAAGCTGGCGCCCGCCCATCTGCAGGCCAGCCGGGATTCCGCCGCCACCCGGCTCTTTGCGCTGACCCTGCTGACCGCCTGCGCGGCCGCGGTCTACCTGCTGGTGAACCTGGGCACGCCCGGTTGAAGGGCGGACGCGCCGCCCCGCCCTCAGTCGCATCCCGACAACGCGAGCCGCCGCAGCCTGGGTACACTGGCCCGCCTATGGACGCTTCGAACCAGATCCAACTGATCAGTCCCGATAGCCCCCAGATGTGGGAGGAAGCGCGGCAGATCCTGCGTGAATACGCGCAGAGCCTCGATGTGGACCTGTGCTTCCAGGGCTTCGAGCAGGAGCTGCTGCAGCTGCCCGGCGAATATGCCCCGCCCTCGGGCCTGCTGCTGCTGGCCCTGGTGGACGGCCAGGTCGCCGGCTCCGGTGCCTTCCGCAACCTGCCCGATGTGGACTACGCCAACGCCTGCGAGATGAAGCGGCTCTACGTGCGGCCCGCCTTCCGCCGCTTCGGCCTGGGTCGCATCATGGCCCAGACCCTGATCGAGCGCGCCACCCAGGCCGGCTATTCGGCCATGCTGCTGGACACCCTGGACGACATGGAAGCCGCCCGCGGCCTCTACGGCAACCTGGGCTTCGAGACCGTGCCGCCCTACTACTACAACCCCATCCCCGGCGCGCACTACCTCAAGGTCGAGCTGGACTGAGGTGTGGGCTTCGAGGCCCGAGCGGCAGTTGCGCTTGGCAGTTGCGCTTGGCAGCTGCGGTCGGCAGCTGCGGTCGGCTGGCGCGGCGGGTGACGGCAGCTTTGCGGTCGATTGCCGCTGATTACGCCCGATTACGCCGCTAGCATGGCTCCCTTCCCCGCCCGAAGTGCCGCCATGAGCCTCTCCCCCGACATCCGCCCCGCCCACCCGCACGCTGCCGGGCTGGGCGAGTCTCCGCTGTGGCATGCCCAGGAGCAGGCGCTCTACTGGGTGGACATCCCCGGCAAAGCCCTGCTGCGCCTGCGGGCCGATGGCGAGACCCTGGACCGCTGGCCCCTGCCGGCCGAGCCGGGCTGCATTGCCGTGCGGGCCCGCGGTGGCCTGCTGATGGCGCGGCGCGACGGCGTCCATGCCTTCGACCCCGCGACCGGCCGCTCCGAGCTGCTGCTGCCGCCACCCTACGATCCCTCCCGCCAGCGCTTCAACGACGGCAAGGCCGATCCGCAGGGCCGCTGGTGGATCGGCGGCATCGACGACGCCCGCGCACCCGAGGCCTTCTTCTACCGCCTGGACGCGCAGGGCTGCCAGGCCCTCATCGCCGGCGTGAGCACCGGCAACGGTCTGGCCTTCAGCCCCGATGGTCGCCGGCTCTACTGCTCTGACACCAAGGCGCACACCGTCCAGGTGCGCGACTACGACCCCGCCGCCGGCCTGCCCGGCGAGCCCCGCGTGCTGGCGCGCTTCGCGCCGCGCGAGGTCGGCCAGCCGTTGTCGAGCTATGGCGGGCGGCCGGACGGCGCGGCCGTGGACGCTGAAGGGGCCTACTGGGTCGCGATGTTCGAGGGGCAGCGGCTGCTGCGCCTCTCACCCGAGGGCGAGGTGCTGACCGAGCTGCCCCTGCCTGTGCGCTGCCCCACCATGCCGGCCTTCGGCGGGCCGGACCTGCGGACGCTCTTCATCACCACTGCCCGCCAGGGGCGGCCTGCGGAGGAAGTGGCCGAGCAGCCCTGGGCAGGCTGCGTCCTGCAGTTGCGCGTGGAAGTGCCCGGCCTGCCGGTGCCGGCCGTGACCTTGTA
This sequence comes from Pelomonas sp. BJYL3, assembly GCF_027257975.1. GTDB lineage: Bacteria > Pseudomonadota > Gammaproteobacteria > Burkholderiales > Burkholderiaceae_C > Roseateles_B > Roseateles_B flavus. Next base: position 149,578 of record NZ_JANZKX010000004.1, on the reverse strand, counting down.
GGAGCGGCGGCGCCTGCCCCGGGGTGGGCGCTGGCCTCCAGCGCAGTGCATTCCTGCCCCGGCAGGCCTCGGGCCGCCCGCCTCAGCCATGGGCGACTGAGCGTCGTTCGGGTGCATCTTGATGACAAAAGGCACTTGCCGGACCTTGTCAAGGGCAAGCCCTGATGCATTGTTGGGCGTCTGTTAAGTGCTTGTAAGGGGAAACCACATATAATCTTTGGGTTTTGCCGATCGACCCCCAAGGATCCGTGAGCTCCGAACCGCATGACGCCGCCTCGGCCGATGACGCCCAAGCGACCCATGCAGCGGCTCCGCCAGCGGCTGCAGCTTCCCTGCAGCCTGCGCAGCAGGTTCCCGGCACGCCCACCGGCGTGCGCCCTGATCCATGGAATGAGGACGGCGAGGAAGATTTCAAGGCCTGTGAGCCCCTGACGCCTGAAGAGGCGGCAGCTTGGCGGGCCCGGCACCGAGCGACGTCGCCCTGGCGTGTGGTCTTGTTCCAGGCGGTGGCTGCGGTGCTGATGGTGGCGCTGTGGACCTTTTTCGGTTCGGCGCGCCACGGGCTGTCGGCGCTGTTCGGCGCCTTGGCCGTGGTCGGCCCCAATGCCTTGATGGCATGGGGGATGACCCGGCGCCCGGCCGGCATGGCGGGAGCTGCATTGCTCTCCCTGATGGTCTGGGAGCTGATCAAGATTCTCTTGGTCGCCGTCATCCTGTTGGCGGTGATCAAAGGGGTGCCCGACCTGCGTTGGCCAGCACTGCTGCTGACGATGGTCGTGTGCCTCAAGGTTTACTGGCTGGTCCTGCTTCGGTGGGGCCGAAACAAAAATTAGACGGAACCCTGAACATGGCAGCAGAAGGACACGCGCCGACCGCAGGTGAGTACATCACTCACCACTTGCAGCACTGGCAGAAGAACTTTGCTCTGGTGGACCAGAAGCAGCATGGCATCGTCGATTTCAGCGTCTTCAACCTGGACTCGCTGATCTATTCCGTCGTGCTGGGCTTCCTGGCCGTCTTCTTCCTGTGGCGTGCCGCCCGCAAGGCCACCTCCGGCGTGCCGGGCCGCTTCCAGGCTGCCGTCGAGATCCTGGTCGAGATGGTCGACAACCAGGCCAAGGGCGTGATCCACAACGAGAAGAGCCGCAAGGTCGTGGGCCCTGTCGCCCTGACCGTGTTCGTGTGGATCTTCTTCATGAACGCCATGGACATGCTGCCCGTGGACTGGCTGCCCAAGCTGTGGGGCAACTACGTCGCCGCTACCGGCCATGACCCGCACCACGCCTACATGCGCGTTGTGCCCACGGCCGACCTGTCGACCACGCTGAGCATGTCCACCTTCGTGCTGCTGCTCTGCCTGTTCTACAACATCAAGATCAAGGGCCTGGGCGGCTGGGGTCACGAGCTGATCTCGGCACCCTTCGGCGCGCACCCCGTGCTGTGGCCGTTCAACTTCGCCATGCAGATGATCGAATTCCTCGCCAAGACCGTGTCCCACGGCATGCGACTGTTCGGCAACATGTTCGCAGGCGAGCTCGTGTTCATGCTGATCGCCCTGATGGGTGGCGGCTGGGCGCTGACGGGCACGGGCATCGGTCTGGCCATCGGCCACATCGTCGCCGGCACTGTCTGGACCCTGTTCCACATCCTCGTGATCGTGCTGCAGGCCTTCATCTTCATGATGCTGACGCTGATCTACATCGGCCAGGCCCATGACGCGCACTGATTGAAGACCTTCAGTCGGGCACCTCTTTCTTTTTCTCGTTTCCTTTCTTTCTTTTCTAACCTCTTCAGGAGCACAAAATGGAAAACATCCTCGGCCTCGTGGCACTGGCTTGCGGCATCATCGTTGGTCTGGGCGCTATCGGCGCTTCCATCGGCATCGCGCTGATGGGTGGCAAGTTCCTGGAGTCCTCCGCTCGCCAGCCCGAGCTGATGAACGAACTGCAAACCAAGATGTTCATTCTGGCCGGCCTGATCGACGCTGCCTTCCTGATCGGCGTCGCTATCGCTCTGCTGTTCGCCTTCGCCAACCCCTTCACCGCTGGCCTGGCTCACTAAGCGCCACGTCCCCTTTCACGACTGAAAGGATCGTGCCGTGAATATCAACGCAAGCCTTTTCATTCAGTGGATCCCGTTCGCAGTGCTCGTGTTCGTCACGATGCGCTTCATCTGGCCGCCGATCACCAAGGCCCTGGACGAGCGTGCAGGCAAGATCCGCGAGGGTCTGGCTGCCGCCGACAAGGCCAAGGCTGAGCTGGCCACCGCCAACAAGGCGGCAGATGAGCAACGGGCCATTGCGCGCAACGAGACCACCAAGCTGCTGGCTGACGCTGAAAAGCGCGCCGCCGCCATCGTGGACGAGGCCAAGAAGCGTGCAGAAGAAGAAGGCGCCAAGATCGTGGCCGCTGCCAAGGCTGATGCCGAGCAGCAGGCCACCCGTGCCCGCGAGGCCCTGCGCGAGCAGGTCGCCGTGCTGGCCGTGAAGGGCGCCGAGCAAATTCTGCAGCGCGAGGTCAATGCCAGCGTGCACGCCGAGTTGCTGGGCCGTCTGAAGACGGAGCTGTAATCATGGCTGAGCTCGCCACCATTGCACGCCCCTACGCTGAGGCGCTCTATCAGGTCGCGAAGAAGCACGATGTGAAGACCTGGGGTCAGCAGCTTGATGCGCTGGCCCTGGTCGCACAGGATGCTGACCTGCGCTCGTTTGCCGACAACCCCAAGGTCACCGCCGAGCAGGTGTTCGTCATCATGACGGCCGCTGCCAAGCAGACCCTGGCGCCGGAGCTGCAGAACTTCCTGCGCGCGGTGATCGACAACGGCCGCCTCTCGGCGCTGCCGGCGGTCGTGGAGCAGTTCCACGTGCTCGCCAATGCAGCCGCCGGCGTCGCCGATGCGCAGATCTTCAGTGCCTATCCGATCGAGCCGGCCCAGTTGGCGGACGTGGTCGCGACGCTGGAAAAGCGCTTCGGTCGCAAGCTCGAAGCCCATGTTCAGCTGGAGCCCGCTCTCATCGGCGGTATCCGGGTGGTGGTTGGCGATGAGGTGCTCGACACCTCCGTCAAGGCCCGCCTGGACCGCATGAAAGTGGCGCTCACCGCTTAAGCACCAGCGCGAAGACACCTTATCCGATTCATCCCTGTGTCACCCGCGCTCTGGCAACAGACGCCCGACCAGATGGGAGCAAGCAATGCAACTGAATCCTGCTGAAATTTCCGAACTGATCAAGAGCCGCATCGAGGGCCTGGGCAGCACGACGGACGTCCGTAACCAGGGCACCGTGGTGTCCGTGTCCGACGGCATCGTGCGCATCCACGGCCTGTCCGACGTGATGCAAGGCGAAATGCTGGAGTTCCCGGCTGACGCCAGCGGCCAACCCTCCTTCGGCCTGGCCCTGAACCTCGAGCGCGACTCCGTCGGCGCCGTGATCCTGGGTGGCTACGAGCACATCTCCGAAGGCGACACCGTGAAGTGCACGGGCCGCATCCTGGAAGTGCCCGTCGGCCCCGAGCTGATCGGCCGCGTGGTGAACGCCCTGGGCCAGCCCATCGACGGCAAGGGCCCGATCAACGCCAAGATGACGGACGTGATCGAGAAGGTCGCTCCCGGCGTGATCGCCCGCAAGTCCGTGGACCAGCCGGTGCAGACCGGCCTGAAGTCCATCGACTCGATGGTGCCCGTCGGCCGTGGCCAGCGCGAGCTGATCATCGGCGACCGCCAGACCGGCAAGACCGCCGTGGCCATCGACGCCATCATCAACCAGAAGGGTCAGAACATGACCTGCGTCTACGTCGCGATCGGCCAGAAGGCTTCGTCGATCAAGAACGTGGTGCGTGCTCTGGAACAGGCTGGCGCGATGGAATACACCATCGTGGTGGCTGCCTCGGCGTCTGAATCCGCTGCCATGCAGTACGTGTCGGCCTACTCCGGCTGCACGATGGGCGAGTACTTCCGTGACCGTGGCCAGGACGCCCTGATCGTTTATGACGATCTGTCCAAGCAGGCCGTGGCCTACCGCCAAGTGTCGCTGCTGCTGCGCCGTCCCCCGGGCCGCGAAGCTTTCCCCGGCGACGTGTTCTATCTCCACAGCCGTCTGCTGGAGCGCGCCGCTCGCGTGAACGCCGACTACGTGGAAGCGTTCACCAAGGGTGAAGTGAAGGGCAAGACCGGTTCGCTGACCGCGCTGCCCATCATCGAAACCCAGGCTGGTGACGTGTCCGCCTTCGTTCCGACCAACGTGATCTCGATCACCGACGGTCAGATCTTCCTGGAAACCAACCTGTTCAACGCAGGTATCCGCCCCGCCATCAACGCCGGTATCTCGGTGTCGCGCGTGGGTGGTGCTGCCCAGACCAAGCTGATCAAGTCGCTGTCCGGCGGTATCCGTACCGACCTGGCCCAGTACCGTGAGCTGGCTGCCTTCGCGCAGTTCGCCTCCGACCTGGACGAAGCGACCCGCAAGCAGCTGGACCGCGGCGCCCGCGTGACCGAGCTGCTGAAGCAGGCCCAGTACTCGCCGCTGAGCATCAGCCTGATGGCTGCCACGCTGTACGCGGTGAACAAGGGCTTCATGGACAGCCTGGAAGTGAAGAAGGTCCTGGCCTTCGAACACGGTCTGCACCAGTTCCTGAAGACCAGCCACGCCGCTCTGCTGGCGAAGCTGGAAGCCGACAAGGCCATGGACAAGGACGCGGAAGCCGAGCTGAACGCTGCGATCACCACGTTCAAGAAGTCTTTTGCCTAAGCAACCATGACCGGGTGCAAACCTCGGTGAGCACCCGGCCCTAACAGGAGAAATCATGGCAGCAGGCAAGGAAATTCGCGGCAAGATCAAGTCGGTCGAGAACACCAAGAAGATCACCAAGGCCATGGAGATGGTCGCGGCATCCAAGATGCGCAAGGCGCAGGACCGGATGCGTGCGGCCCGTCCCTACAGCGACAAGATCGGCAACATCGCGGCCAATCTGTCCAAGGCCAATCCCGAGTACCAGCATGCCTTCATGGTCCGCAATGACCAGGCGAAGTCGGCCGGTTTCGTGGTGGTCACGACGGACAAGGGTCTGTGCGGCGGCTTGAACACCAATCTGTTGCGCGCGGTCACCACCAAGCTCAAGGATCTGGAGTCCACGGGTCAGAAGGCTGAGGTCGTTGCCATCGGCAACAAGGGCCTGGGCTTCATGAACCGCATCGGCGCCAAGGTCGTGGCCCACGCCACGCAGCTGGGTGACCAGCCGCACATCGAGAAGCTGATCGGCCCCGTCAAGGTGCTGCTGGACAAGTACGCCGCTGGCGAGCTGTCCGCCGTCTACCTCTGCTACACCCGCTTCATCAACACGATGAAGCAGGAGCCGGTGGTGCAGCAGCTGCTGCCCCTGTCGGCCGACGACATGCAGACGGACAAGGCCTCGCACAGCTGGGACTACCTCTACGAGCCCGACGCCGCGACCGTCATCGACGAGCTGCTGGTGCGCTACACCGAGGCCCTGGTCTACCAGGCCGTCGCCGAGAACATGGCGTCCGAGCAATCGGCGCGCATGGTGGCCATGAAGGCCGCCACTGACAACGCAGGCACCCTGATCGGTGAGCTGAAGCTGGTCTACAACAAGACCCGCCAGGCCGCGATCACGAAGGAGCTGAGCGAAATCGTCAGCGGCGCCGCCGCCGTGGGCTGATCGCAGCAGACGCAGCAGCAAAAGTTTTGGAATTGAAGGAACGAAAAAATGGCTAACACTCAATCAGTGGGCAAGATCGTTCAGTGCATCGGCGCCGTGGTGGACGTGGAATTCCCGCGTGACCAGATGCCCAAGGTGTACGACGCCTTGAAGATGGAAGGTTCCGCCCTGACGCTGGAAGTTCAGCAGCAGCTGGGCGACGGCGTGGTGCGTACCATCGCCCTGGGTTCGTCCGACGGCCTGCGCCGCGGCACCGAAGTCTTCAACACCGGCGACACCATCAAGGTGCCGGTGGGCAAGGCCACCCTGGGTCGCATCATGGACGTGCTGGGCAACCCCATCGACGAGCGAGGCGAGGTGTCCTCGGAGCTGACCGCTTCGATTCACCGTGCCGCCCCCTCGTACGACGAGCTGAGCCCCTCGCAGGACCTCCTGGAAACCGGCATCAAGGTGATCGACCTGATCTGCCCGTTCGCCAAGGGCGGCAAGGTGGGTCTGTTCGGTGGCGCCGGCGTGGGCAAGACCGTGAACATGATGGAACTCATCAACAACATCGCCAAGGCTCACTCGGGTCTGTCGGTGTTCGCTGGTGTGGGCGAGCGTACCCGTGAGGGCAACGACTTCTATCACGAGATGGCCGATTCCGGCGTCGTGAACCTGGAGAACCTGGGCGAGTCCAAGGTGTCCATGGTCTACGGCCAGATGAACGAGCCCCCGGGCAACCGTCTGCGCGTGGCCCTGACCGGCCTGACCATCGCCGAGTCCTTCCGTGACGAAGGCCGTGACGTGCTGTTCTTCGTGGACAACATCTACCGCTACACCCTGGCCGGTACCGAAGTGTCCGCACTGCTGGGCCGCATGCCCTCCGCCGTGGGCTACCAGCCGACGCTGGCCGAGGAAATGGGCCGTCTGCAAGAGCGGATCACCTCGACCAAGGTCGGTTCGATCACCTCCATCCAGGCCGTGTACGTGCCTGCCGATGACTTGACCGACCCGTCTCCCGCCACGACCTTCGCCCACTTGGACGCCACCGTCGTGCTGTCGCGTGACATCGCCGCCCTGGGTATCTACCCCGCCGTGGATCCGCTGGACTCGACCTCGCGTCAAGTGGACCCGAACGTGGTCGGCGAAGAGCACTACACGACCACCCGCGCCGTCCAGCAAGTGCTGCAGCGCTACAAGGAACTGCGCGACATCATCGCGATTCTGGGCATGGACGAGCTGTCTCCTGAAGACAAGCTGGCCGTGGCCCGTGCTCGCAAGATCCAGCGTTTCCTGTCGCAGCCCTTCCACGTGGCCGAAGTGTTCACCGGCTCGCCCGGCAAGTACGTGCCCCTGAAGGAAACCATCCGCGGCTTCAAGATGATTGTGGCTGGCGAGTGCGATCACCTGCCGGAGCAGGCGTTCTACATGGTTGGCACCATCGACGAAGCCTTCGAAAAGGCGAAGAAGCTGCAGTAAGACTTCGCATACGACGCGCTGGCGTCGTTGCCGTGCTCGCCGGACAGGTAGTCCGGCTGTGCGCGGCGCCTAGCCAGCGCGCCGTCTGCTCGCTTCCTGCAGCTTCTTACTCGTGATGAAGACAGGGAAGCGGACTTACTTCAACTTCAACGCTAGAAAGATTGAACATGGCAACCATTCATGTTGACGTGGTGTCCGCCGAGGAGAGCATCTTCTCGGGCGAGGCCAAGTTCGTCGCGTTGCCGGGTGAAGGTGGTGAGCTGGGCATCCTGCCGCAGCACACGCCGCTGATCACCCGCATCAAGCCGGGCGCGGTGCGCATCCAGCGCGCTGACAACGGCCAGGAAGAGTTCGTGTTCGTGGCCGGCGGCATTCTGGAAGTGCAGCCGAACTGCGTGACCGTGCTGGCCGACACCGCCATCCGCGGCAAGGACCTGGACGAAGCCAAGGCCACCGAGGCCAAGAAGCTGGCCGAGGAAGCGATGAAGAACGCCAAGAGCGACATCGACTTCGCCAAGGCGCAAGGCGAGTTCGCCGCCATGGCTGCCCAGATCGCAGCCCTGCGCAAGTTCCGCAAGAAGTGAGGGCCGCCGCCCTCAGCCTGCCCCCGGGCCGCTGAGCGGTGGTCTTCCCACGGCGCCCGCCGACGCAAGTCCGGCGGGCGTTGTCTTTTCCCTTTCCGGATTTCAGCCGATTTCAGCCGAGGTCCTCGAATTCAGGCAGCATCCGCCGCCACGCTACAGGTTCCCGCCATGCCCACGCCCATCGCCCTGACCCGCCACCACGGCCTCGAAGCCCTGGAACTCGTCGCGCCCGATGGCGCCCGTGCGGTGCTGCTGCTGCACGGCGCGCACCTGACTTCCTGGATCCCCGCGGGCGGGGAGGAGCAGCTGTACCTCTCGCCCAAGAGCGCCTTCGCGACGGGCCAGGCCATCCGCGGCGGCGTGCCCCTGATCTTTCCGCAGTTCAGCGCGCGGGGGCCGCTGATGCGCCATGGCTTCGCCCGCACCAAGCCCTGGCAGCTGCTGCAGGCCGAGCAGGGCGCCGACGACGCCCTGGCTGTGCTGCAGCTGACCGACGACGCTGCCACCCGCATGGTCTGGCCGCATGCCTTCTCGGCCGAGCTGTCGGTTCGGGTCAGCGGGCAGAGCCTGGACATCGAGCTGGCCGTGGAGAACACCGGTGACACGGCCTTCGACTTCACCGCCGCCCTGCACACCTATCTGCGCACCGGCGCCCTGGACGCCACCAGCCTGCGCGGCCTGGCCGGCCTGCACTACTGGGACCAGGTGAAGAACGGCGAGCAGCTGCAACGCAGCGACCTGGTCCTGCCCGGCAGCCCCGGCTGCGAGGACCTGGACCGCATCTACTACCAGGTGAAGAACCCGCTGCAGCTGATCGACGAGTCCGGCCCGCAGCGCCGCGCCCTGGATCTGCTGCAGCAGGGCTTCGAGGACACCGTGGTCTGGAACCCCGGCGCCGCCAAGTGCGCACAGCTGGCCGACATGCCCGCTGAGGGCTACCAGCACTTCCTGTGCGTGGAGTCCGCGGCCATCGAACGCCCGGTGCCCCTGCAGCCGGGCGAGGTGTGGAGCGGCATGCAGAGCCTGCGCCTGGCCTGATGCCGAAGGCGCCCGGGGCGCGAAGCGCGTCTTCTTGATCCAGCCCCGGCATGACCTGGCTCAAGACGCCGATAATCGCGGCCCATGAGCGCTCCCCTGCAAAACGACACCTTCCTGCGCGCCTGCCTGCGCCAGCCGACCGACTACACGCCCGTCTGGCTGATGCGCCAGGCCGGCCGCTATCTGCCCGAGTACCGCGACACCCGCGCCCAGGCCGGCAGCTTCATGGGCCTGGCCACCAACACCGACTACGCCACCGAGGTCACGCTGCAGCCGCTGGAGCGCTACCCGCTGGACGCCGCCATTCTCTTCAGCGACATCCTCACCGTGCCCGACGCCATGGGCCTGGGCCTGTCCTTCCAGCAGGGCGAGGGGCCCAAGTTCGCCAAGGTCGTGCGTGACGAAGCCGCCGTGGCCGCGCTGGCCGTGCCGGACATGGACAAGCTGCGCTACGTCTTCGACGCCGTCAGCTCCATCCGCAAGGCGCTCAACGGCCGCGTGCCGCTGATCGGCTTCTCGGGCAGCCCCTGGACCCTGGCCTGCTACATGGTCGAGGGCGGCGGCTCGGACGACTACCGCCAGGTCAAGGCCCTCATGTACAGCCGCCCGGACCTGATGCACCGCATCCTGCAGGTCAACGCGGACGCCGTGGCCCAGTACCTCAACACCCAGATCGAGGCCGGCGCGCAGGCCGTGATGGTCTTCGACTCCTGGGGCGGGGTGCTGGCCGACGGCATGTTCCAGGAATTCAGCCTGGCCTACTCGCGCCGCGTGCTGGCGCAGGTCAAGACCGAGCACGAAGGCCAGCGCATCCCGCGCATTCTCTTCACCAAGGGCGGCGCCCTGTGGCTGGACGAGATCGCCGAGGCGGGTGCCGATGTCGTCGGCCTGGACTGGACGGCCAACCTGGCCAAGGCCCGCGCCCAGGTGCAGGACCGCGTCGCCCTGCAGGGCAATCTGGACCCCAACGTGCTGTTCGCGCCGCCCGAGGCCATCCGCGCCCAGGTCCGCCGCGTGCTGGACAGCTTTGGCCGTCCGCAGCGGGCCGACGGCGGCTGGGGCGGCCATGTCTTCAACCTGGGCCATGGCATCAGCCAGTTCACGCCGCCGGAGCACGTGCTGCACCTGGTGGACGAGGTGCACCAGCACTCGCGCCGTCTGCGCCAGGCCTGATCCCGGCTGCTGCGCCAGAATGGCGGCCAGCCGCCTTCCGGCCAGCGCAGCAGGCCTTGCGGAGGGCCAGCCGGCTGGGCCGGGAAGGGGCAGGGGCGCGTCCCGATGAATCGCGGGCCATGAGCGGTGGAATCGCCGCGCAAGTCCCGTGAATCAACGGCCCAATGGCTGTGAAGTCTGCACAGTAAGTAGACACTTATCCCCAAAAAGGGGGCGGGCGTTCCAGCTTGTGGCAATTGCTGCGGCGCATCTCGGGGTTTCCACGATTGCTGGCTAAGTGCTTGATTTTATTGATGTTGATCAGTTCGCATCGCGAATCGGCAGTCCGCAGGGCTGAACGGACGGGGGCAGGGCGGAACCATCGGTCCGGCGGTGAGCGCAACTTTTGCACAAAGTTATCCACAGCTTGAGCGCGCCCGGCGCCAACAGCCTGGATGAATCAAGCAGTTAGCGGGGATTTCGAGGGCAGACATGCAGAAAACGCGGCAAGTGCGACAGGCTTTCCAGGGCTCCGGCCGGGCCTTCGCCTGCCTGGCCGCGAGGGCTCCGGAGGCGATCGATGAGCACCGCTGACCCGGCCGAAGCACCCTCGGCGAGCCCGCTGCACCGCCTGCAGGTGGCCGTTGATGCGCCCCAGCACAGCGGCCTCAGCGACCCCCTGAGCTACCGCGCCGCGCAGGCCTGGCCGCCGGGCACCCTGCTGCAGGTGCCCCTGGGCAAGCGGGAGCTGCTGGGCCTGGTCTGGGACGCGCCCGGGCAAGACCTGGCCCCCGGGGGGCAGGTCTTGCCTGACGAGGAGCTGCGCGAGGTGGGCGAGGTGCTGGACGCCTTGCCGCCGCTGTCGGCGTCCTGGCGCCGACTGGTGGAGTTCGCCGCGCAGTACTACCAGCGCGCCATCGGCGAGCTGGCCCTGTCCGTGCTGCCACCGCAGCTGCGCGAGGTCAGCGCGAAGCAGCTGCAGGCCAAGCTCAAGAAGCTGGCCAAGTTGCCCCCGCCGCCGGCGCCCGAAGCGCCGCCCGTGATGCCCCAGCTCAGCGAGGCGCAGCAGGCGGCCCTGGCCCAGCTGGACGGCATGCTCCAGTCCGCCCCCGAGGCGGCAGCACCGACGCCGGTGCTGCTCTATGGCGTGACCGGCAGCGGCAAGACCGAGGTCTATCTGCGTGCCGCCGAGCAGGCCCTGGCGCAGGGGCGGCAGGTGCTGGTGCTGGTGCCCGAGATCAACCTCACGCCGCAGCTGGAGGCCCGTTTCGCGGAGCGCTTCGCCGGGCGGCGCATCGTCTCCCTGCACAGCGGCCTCACGCCGGCGCAGCGCCTGCAGAACTGGCTGGCCGCCCACCTGGGCCAGGCCGAGCTGATCCTGGGCACGCGCCTGGCCGTCTTTGCCTCGCTGCCGCGCCTCGGGCTGATCGCCGTGGACGAGGAGCACGACCCCAGCTACAAGCAGCAGGACGGCGCGCGCTATTCGGCCCGCGACCTGGCGGTCTACCGGGCGCGGCTGGAGAAGGTGCCCGTGATCCTGGGCTCGGCCACGCCCTCGCTGGAGAGCTGGCATCACGCCAACACCGGCCGCTACCAGCGCCTGGTGATGCCCCAGCGCATCGGCGGCGGCGCCATGCCGCGGGTGCGCCTCTTTGACATGAACACCCTGGCGCGCACAAAAGGCGTGACCACGGCCCTCACCGCGCCCCTGCTGGAGGCGCTGCGCCAGCGCCTGGCCCGCGGCGAGCAGAGCCTGATCTTCCTGAACCGCCGCGGCTACGCCCCCGTGCTGCATTGCGGCGAGTGCAACTGGAAGAGCGACTGCCCGCATTGCAGCGCCTGGCGGGTCTTCCACAAGGGCGACCGCAGCCTGCGCTGCCACCACTGTGGCTTTGCCGAGCGCGTGCCCATGGCCTGCCCGACCTGCGGCAACCTGGACATCGCGCCCCTGGGCCGTGGCACCGAGCGCCTGGAGGAGCAGCTGGCGCAGGCCCTGCCCGGTGCCCGCGTGGCCCGCATCGACGCCGACTCGACCAAGCACAAGGGCCAGCTGGAGGAGCAGCTCGGCGCCGTGCATGCGGGCGAGGTGGACATCCTCGTGGGCACGCAGATGATCACCAAGGGCCACGACTTCCGCCGCATCACGCTGGTGGCCGCGGTGAACCCGGACGGCGCGCTCTTCTCCAGCGACTTCCGCGCGCCCGAGCGCCTCTTCGCGTTGCTGATGCAGGCCGCCGGCCGCGCAGGGCGGGATGCCGAGGTGGCCGCGCGCAGTGAGATGTGGGTGCAGACCTGGCACCCGCAGCACGCGCTCTACCAGGCTCTGCAGCGGCACGACTACGAGTTCTTTGCCGCCAGCCAGCTCGCGGAGCGTGAGTCCGCCGCGCTGCCGCCCTTCTCGCACCTGGCCCTGATGCGGGCCGAGGCGCGCACCGCCGAGGGCGCGCAGGCCTTTCTTGAGGCGGCCGCGGCGCTGGCCCAGGCGCTGCCGGATGCGCAGCAGGCGCTGATCTACCCGCCGGTGCCCATGAGCGTGGCCCGCGTGGCCAATGTGGAGCGCTTCCAGATGCTGATCGAATGCGGCCAGCGCTCGGCCCTGCAGCGCCTGCTGTGGCACTGGCTGCCCCTGCTGCAGGCGCTCAAGCGCGAGCACCGCGGCCTGCTGCGCTGGGCCATCGACGTCGACCCGCTGGCGATCTGAGCCCTGCGCGCGGCGGCCTCAGCGCGGTGCCGAGGCCTTGCCCTCGCGCGGTTCACGGCCGTTGTCCCGCGGGTCGCCCAGCCAGGTCTTGAGCCAGCGGCTCATCTCCCACTGCACATGGCCGGCGGACTCGCGGGCGCTGTAGCCGTGGGATTCCAGGGGCAGCATCGTGAGGCGCACCGTGCCGCCCAGGCCGGACAGCGCGTGGTACAGGCGCTCGCTCTGCAGCGGCGGCGTGCCCGCGTTGCCGTCCTGCTCGCCGTGCAGCAGCAGCAGGGGCTCCCTGATCTGCGGTGCATAGAGCAGGGGCGAGAGGTTGAGATAGACCTCCTTCGCGTCCCAGAGTGAGCGGCGCTCGCTCTGGAAGCCGAAGGGCGTCAACGTGCGGTTGTAGGCCCCGCTGCGGGCGATGCCGGCCTTGAAGAGGTCGGTGTGCGCCAGCAGGTTGACGGCCATGAAGGCGCCGTAGCTGTGGCCGCCCACGGCCATGCGTTTCGGGTCGGACACGCCCAGGTCCTCGGCCTTGTCGATGATGGCGCGGGCGTTCATGGTGATCTGCTCGATGAAGCCGTCGTTCACCGTCTTCAGGTCGCCCACGACGGGCATGTGGGCGTCGTAGAGCACCACGAAGCCGTCCAGCAGCAGGGCCAGGGGGCTGATGCCGTTGAAGCTCAGGAAGCGGTTGGGGGCGCCGCTGACCTGGCTGGCGATGGAGGCGTCGCTGTACTCCAGCGGATAGGCCCAGACCAGGGTGGGGCGGCGCTCGCCCTCCTTGTAGTCGGGCGGCAGGTACATCCAGAAGGACATGTCCACGCCGTCCGAGCGCTTGAAGCTGATGAACTCGCGGCGGATCCTGCGCAGCTGCGGCGTGTTGTCCTTCAGCCGCGTGAGGGCCTGCAGGCTGTTGCCCGAGGCCAGCTCGCGCAGCGCGAGGTTGGGCGGCTCGCTGGCACTCTCGCGGCTGAGCAGCAACTGCTTGCCGCCTTCCAGCACGGCCAGGGGCGTCTCGTAGCTGCCCTCGGGCGACTGGAACAGGCGCTGGGCGCTGAGGTCCCGCAGCGAGAAGCGGTCCAGGAAGGGGCGATCACCCTTGGGGCTGGCGCCGGGGCCCGTCATCAGCAGGTCGCCGCCCAGGGTCTGCACCACGAGGTGGCCGTTGGGCAGCAGGCGCGTCAGCGGCGTGCCGGGGTGGCGGAAGCGCTCGCGCTGGCTGAACTCGAACAGGGGCTTGCTCTGCGTGCCCTTGAGCGGCAGCAGGTAGCTGCGCTGCCAGGCGCGCTGGCGGTCGACCTCGGTGAGCAGGGCGTTCTGGCCGTCGTCCAGGAACTGCAGGCGCGAGAAGCGGTGCGGCATGCGCTGCACCTCCAGCGGCTCGCCCGTGAAGGGCGGGTCCAGGCGCATCACGCGGTCGCGGAAGGCCACGCGCTGGGCCGGGTTGCCGCCGTCCAGGGCCTCGATCCAGTAGACGGCCGCATCCTTCATGGGCGAGGCATAGAACACGCGCGGCCCGGGCAGCACGCCGTCGATGGCCACGCCGCTCTTCAGCGGCATGCGCGCCAGCTCGCGGATCAGCTTGCCGTCGCGCTGGCGCACTTCCACGGTGGTCGGGAAATCGTCCCAGGGCAGGCGGTAGCTGAAGGGGCGGCTGATGCGCTCGGTCAGAAGGTACTGGCCCTCGCCCACGCTGCTCACGCTGCTGTAGAGCTGGGGCGGGCCGAGGTCCCGGCTGGCGCCGCTGGCGAGGTCCACCCAGGTCAGCACCGAGCGGGCGTGGTACTCGAACAGGGCCTCGTCCTGCGGGCCATGCAGCAGATCAGGATGGGTGCGCTCGGGTGAGGCCAGGCCCCGGCTTTCCTCGCTGATGGGTTGGGGCGCCAGGCGGGGCGGCGGGCCGCGGTGGTCGGGCACGCTCAGCACGACCAGCTCGCGCGGGTTGAGCCACGCCTTCTCGCCCTGGGCCAGCACCTCGTTGAGCCGCAGGCCCTGGATGGGGCGCACGGCGCCGCTGGCGGTGTCACCCACCCACAGCTCGTTGGCCCGCTCCATGCGGCGTTCGATGAGGAAGCGCTGGCCGTCGGGTGCCCAGGCGAAGTCATGCCACAGGCCGCCGGCGGGCAGCTCGACCACGCGTTCCGGCGCGTCCGGCTGCAGCAGGGCCCTCAGGCGCAGGCGCTGGATGGCCGCGACGCCCGGCGCCACGCTGCTGCCGGCGTCGAAGCGGGTACCGGCCAGGTGCAGGGTGGGGCGCTGCAGGTCCTCGATGGTCGAGAAGCGGCGCATCTCGATCAGCGCCAGCTGCTGGCGGTCCGGTGAGGGGAGCAGGCGGGGCAGGGGCGCGGTGTCCAGCAGCTCGCGCACGGCGGCCGAGGGCTGCTGGTAGCCGGCTGCACCGGCGGCCGTGGGCAGCAGGGCGCTGGCAAGCAGCAGCCCGGGCAGGACGGTGAGGACGTGGCGGAGAAGGCGCATGGCGGCGGGGGCAGGATGCCGCGCACGATAGCGCACGCGGCTGACGGGGGCATCAAGGCCCAGGCTCATGGCTGCGGCACCAGCCAGGTCGCCAGCCCGCTGAAGCTGAAGAAGGCGATCACGGTGGAGGCCATGATGATGCGGGCGATGCGGCCGTTGTCCGCACCGTAGCGCTCGGCCAGCAGCGAGACGTTGCTGGCGCTGGGCAGGGCTGCGGCCAGCACCAGCACATGCAGCTGGAAGGGGCTGAGGTCCAGGCCCATCTTGACTGCCGTGGCGCCGAGCAGCAGCACCAGGGTCGGGTGCCCGAAGAGCTTGATGAGGGCCACCGGCAGGTAGCGCTCCGGGGGCGTGCGCGTGTGGGCATGCTGGCCGGCGCGCCACAGCACCGCGCCGATGGTGAACAGGGCCACCGGCGAGGCGGCATCGCCCAGCATCTTGACCACCGTCATGAGCATGGGGGGCAGGGTGTAGCCGCTGACCGAGCTCAGCGCGCCCAGGGCGATGGCCCAGGGCAGCGGGTTGGACAGCGCGCCCCTGAGCGCCTGCCAGAGGGCCACGCGCCAATGGCTGCCGCCGGCATCGTGGGCCCGGGCCAGCGCGATGCACAGGGAGCTGGTCACGATGAGGTCGGCCAGGATGGTGCAGATCACCGGCGCCGCCGCGGCCTGCCCCATCAGTGCCACCAGCAGGGGCACGCCCATGAAGCCGGTGTTGGGGAAGGCGGCGACCAGGGCGCCGAAGGAGGCGTCCTTGAGATGGGTGACGTCGTCCAGCGTCAGGAACAGGGTCACGCCCACGATCAGCAGGGCCGAGGCCAGGTAGACCGCCAGCACCGCCGGGCTCAGCAGCTCCAGCAGCGGCGTGCTCGCGCCGAAGCGGAACAGCATGCAGGGCAGCGCGAAGAAGAGCACGAAGGTGTTGAGCCCCGGGATGGCGCTTTCCGCCAGCAGTCCCCGGCGTGCGGCCAGGTAGCCGCAGAGCACCAGGGCGAAGAAAGGCACGGTGACGGCGATGACGGCTTGCATGAGGCGCGAGTATCGCAATACGGGCTTGTATCCAGCTGAAAAGGGGGGGACCGTCTTTGTGCGCTGGCGCTTACATTTACGCCTGCAATCTGTATGAACGCTCCGCTGCCCGAAGGGCCGGCCACCGCGCCGCCCGACCTCGACTCCCCCCTGCATGTGCTGCCGGTCGGCGAGCGCCTGGGTGTCTGGCGCATCGTCGAGGACATCCAGGTCTGCGCCTCCGGGCACTGGTACCGGGGCGAGCACACGCTGGCGCCGGAGCAGCAGGTGGCGGTGCTGGTCTATGAGCAGGCCGCCGATGCCGCCCTGGTGCTGCTGCGCTTCGCCGAGGAGCAGCCCGGCCTGCAGAGCCTGCGTCACATCGACATCTCCCTGCCCCAGGACAGCGGCCTCACCGCCGACGGCCTGCCCTACGTGGTGCTGCGCTGGATGGAGGGCCAGCCCCTGCTGCCCGCCGCCGCGGAGCTGCCCCTGCGCAAGCGCCTGGAGCTGGTCTGCGACCTCTGCGACCTGCTGGAAGTGCTGCACGAGCACGGCCAGGTCCTGCGCGAGCTGGACCCGGGCACGCTGTGGCTTTCGCCCGAGCAGCGCCTGCGCCTGATGGGCCAGGGCCTGGCGCCCATGATGGCCGTCGAGGGCCCGGGTGACTTCGGCTACAGCTCGGCTGCCATTCCCCTGCTCGCTCCCGAACAGCTGGACGGCCAGCCGCCCCACCTGGCCAGCGAGGCCTATGCGGTGGGCATGCTCATGTGCCTGCTGGTCAACGGCCGCCTGCCGGGCAGCGACAGCCTCATCGTCGGCCACCTGGGCGCGCCGGTGCATTCGCTGGCGGCCTGGGTGAGCCTGAGCCTCGGCGAGCGCCAGGCCCTGGACGCCATGCTCAGCAAGTCCACCGCGGCCAGCATGATGGAGCGCTACACCACGGCCAAGGCCCTGGCGGATGACATCCGCGCCTGGCTGGCCGGCGAGGTGCCCTCGCCGCTGCCGCCCACGCCCACGCTGTCCATGCCGCGCATCAAGCCCAGCCGCAAGCAGGCACCGCCGCGGCGGCCGGCCTGGCGCCAGTGGCTGCTGCCGGGCATCGTCGTCGGCGCCCTGGGCGTGCTGGGCCTGGCCCTGTGGGCGATGAGCCACCTGCGCGGCTGAGGGCGGCAGGCCCCGTGCCCTGGCCGGGCGAGCGCCTCCCGAGGTTCAGGGGCTGTAGGCCCGCGCCGGCAGGCGCCACAGCGCATTGCTGGCGCCGTCCACCTCCGGCAGGCCCACGCCCCATTTCTGGTTGAGCCGCGGCCATTCGCCCGTGCGCCTGAGCTGCTGCAGGGCCAGCTCCAGTGTCTCGCACAGGGCGGGCGCGGGCGGCTGGCGCGAGCAGGCGAAATGCCCGCGCAGCTGGCCGATGGCGGGCCCCTCCACGGGACCCAGCTGCTGCAGCAGGCCCAGATTGGCCAGGACCGGCTGGGTGTTGCGCTCATTGGTGGCCAGCAGGGCCACGCGGCCGGTGCGCAGCATGCGCAGGCCGGTCTCCACGTCGCGCACCGTGGTCAGCCGCAGCAGGGGGCGGGCCTGCTCGAAGGCCTCGCCATAGGCCCAGCCGGCCACCTGCGCGATCTCCAGGCCGGCCAGGGCGCGGTAGTCCCCCTGCCAGTGCGGGCGCGGCGCGGGGCCGCCGTAGAAGACCAGGCGGTCCTCGTAGAAGGCCGAGGGCGCGAAGACGAAGCGCTGCTCGCGCTCGGGCGTGCGGTAGGGGCCGATGAGGATCTGGGCCTGGCCATGCTCGACCATGGCCTGGGCGCGCGGCCAGGGGTAGTGCTCGAAGCGCAGCTGCCAGCCCCGCTGCTGGGCGACGGCCTGCAGCAGCTCCACCGCCAGGCCCTCCGGCGGATTGCCCGGCACGGGCATGAACAGCCGGGGAAAGCTGGTGCCCACGGCCAGGACCTCCTGCGCCATGGCGCCAGACGCCATCACCACGACGCACAGGCCTGCCACCCATCCCCACCAGCGACCCATCATGAGGCACCTTCCCTGTCCAGGTGGGCAGATGATAGGGAGGGGCAGGGCGGCTGTCAGCCCTGGCACCGAGTGGCAGCAGGGCTGTCAGGGGCGGCTTGTATGATTCGCGGCCCGGTGCCGAGGGCGCCGGATCAGCCCCAGCCGCCATGTCCGCCGATCCCACCGCCACCCTGAATCCCGCCCAGCTCGAAGCCGTGCACCACCTGCACGGGCCCTGCCTGGTCGTGGCCGGTGCGGGTTCGGGCAAGACCCGCGTCATCACCACCAAGATCGCCCGCCTGCTGCAGGCCGGCTACCAGGCGAAGAACATCGCTGCCATCACCTTCACCAACAAGGCCGCGCAGGAAATGCGCGAGCGGGCCAAGGGCCTGGTGGGCGCGCGGGCGGCCAAGGACCTGGCCATCTCCACCTTCCACTCCCTGGGCGTGCGCCTGCTGCGCGAGGAGGGCACGCGGGTGGGCCTGAAGGAGCAGTTCTCCATCCTGGACAGCGACGACGTCCTGGGCGTGCTGCGCGATGCCGGCGGCACCACCGACGCCAACATGGCCAAGCAGTGGCAATGGACCATCTCGCTGTGGAAGAACATGGGCCTGAACGCCGAGATGGCGCTCAAGGCCGCCAAGGACGAGCAGGAGCGCGTGGCCGCCGTCGTGATGGGCCGCTACCAGGAGCGCCTGGCCGCCTACCAGGCGGTGGACTTCGACGACCTCATCAGCCTGCCCCTGAAGCTGCTCACCGAGGACGCCGAGGCCCGCGGCAAGTGGCAGGACACCCTGCGCTATGTGCTGGTGGATGAATACCAGGACACCAACTCCGTGCAGTACGAGCTGCTCAAGGCCATCGTGGGCGAGCGCGGCATGTTCACTGCCGTGGGCGACGACGACCAGAGCATCTATGGCTGGCGTGGCGCCACCATCGAGAACCTCAAGCGCCTGCCGGTCGACTACCCCAATCTCAAGATCATCCCGCTGGAGCAGAACTACCGCTCCACCGGCGCCATCCTGCGCGCGGCCAACAACGTCATCGAGACCAATCCCAAGCTCTTCCAGAAGAAGCTGTGGAGCGAGTACGGCGACGGCGAGCCCATCGCCCTGGTCGAGGCCGACGGCGAGGAGCACGAGGCCGAGCGCGCCGTGGCCCGCATCCAGGCCATCCGGGCCAGCCTCGGGGCCAAGGTCAAGTTCGCCGACTTCGCCATCCTCTACCGCGCCAATCACCAGGCGCGCATCTTCGAGCAGGCCCTGCGCCGGGCCGAGATTCCCTACAAGGTCAGCGGCGGCCAGAGCTTCTTCGACAAGAGCGAGATCAAGGACCTCTGCGCCTGGCTGCGCCTCCTGGTCAACCAGGACGACGACCCCGCCTTCCTGCGCGCCGTGACCACGCCCAAGCGCGGCATCGGCCACACCACGCTGGGCGCATTGAGCCAGTTCGCGGGCCGGTGGAAGATCAGCATGTACGAGGCGCTGTTCTCGGATTCGCTGTCCACCGTGCTCAACAAGAAGGCCATCGGTTCCCTGCACGAGTTCGGCCGCTACCTCAATGACCTCGAGTACCGCGCCCGCCATACCGAGGGCGCCGAGGACGCCAAGACGCTGATGCTGGAGTGGCTCAAGGACATCGGCTACGAGCAGCACCTCTACGACAACGACGAGAACGAGAAGGCCGCCGCCGCGCGCTGGAGCAACGTCCTCGATTTCGTCGACTGGGTGGCCAAGCGCTGCGGCGGCCAGCTGGCCCAGGACGGCGGCGCCACCTTCGAGGAGCCCAAGCAGACGGTGCTGCAGGTCGCCCAGACCATCAGCGTGATCCTCTCGCTCTCCGAGCGCGGCGAGGAGCAGGACCAGGTCGTGCTGACCACCCTGCATGCCTCCAAGGGCCTGGAGTGGCCGCATGTCTTCCTGGCCGGCGTCAACGAGGGCCTGCTGCCCTTCAAGGCCGACGACGAGGAGATGACCGCCCAGCGCCTGGAGGAGGAACGCCGCCTCATGTACGTGGGCATCACCCGCGCCCGCACCACGCTGGCCGTGAGCACCCTGCGCCGCCGCAAGAAGGCCCGCGAGATGGTGATGGGCATCCCCAGCCGCTTCATCGCGGAGATGCGCTTGCACGAGTCCGGCATCAAGGAAGACCCGCGCGAGAAGCTCAAGCGCATGCGCGAGGAGCTGGCGGCCAAGGCTGCGGCCGCGGCGGCGGCGGCGAAGCAGAACGAGCGCTGAAGGGGCCGCTGCCCGTCATGCGAGGGGTGCCGCGCCTTGCCGGTGCTGTCGGCGCCTTCCCTTTGCGCAGACAATGCGGCCACCCCCAAGCGCGGCTGCAGTTCGGCCTGCTGGTATCGCATGATCCCCCCGCCCTGCGGCAGGAGCGCGCCCCGCATGAGATTCGAGACCTTTGTTGCCGGCCAATGGATGCCGCGCTACCAGTACAAGAGCTTCGAACCCACGCCCATCAACGGTGAATGGCAGTGGGAGGACCCGCACATCGCGGTGCTCCTGGAGCAGGCGAACCGGGCGCTGGGGGAGCTCAACGCCTTTTCGTTGATCGTTCCCGACGTCGATCTTTTCATCCAGATGCATGTGGTCAAGGAGGCGCAGACCTCCAGCCGCATCGAGGGCACGCAGACCGAGATGGACGAGGCCCTGCTGCCCGAGGAGCAGGTGCTGCCCGAGAAGCGCGATGACTGGCGAGAGGTGCACAACTACATCGACGCAGTGAACACGGCCGTCGCCGCCCTGGCCGAGCTGCCTCTGTCCAATCGCCTGCTCAGGCAGACGCATGCCACGTTGATGCAGGGCGTGCGCGGGGAGCACAAGCAGCCGGGCGAGTTCCGCAGCAGCCAGAATTGGATCGACGGCTCCAGCCTCCAGGACGCCGCCTTCATCCCTCCGCATCATGAAGGCGTGGCCGAGCTGATGAGCGACTTGGAGAAGTTCCTTCACAACGAGGCGGTGGCCGTGCCGCACCTGGTGCGGATCGCGCTGGCGCACTACCAGTTCGAGACCATCCACCCGTTCCTGGACGGCAACGGACGGATCGGGCGGCTGATGATTCCGCTGTACCTCGTGAGCTGCGGCATTCTGGCCAAGCCCTCGCTGTACCTCTCAGACTTCTTCGAGCGCAACCGGGCCAGCTACTACGACGCCCTGATGCGGGTGCGGACCAGCCATGACCTCATTCACTGGATGCGCTTCTTCCTGAGCGGCGTGGCCGAGACCGCACGCAAGGGACGGGATGTGTTCCGGGCGGTCCTGCAGTTGCGCACTGAAGTCGAGCAGCAGGTGATGAGCCTGGGCAAGCGAAGTGCGACCGCCCGCGAGGCGCTGCACCTGCTCTACCGCAAGCCTGTGGTCACGGCCGGGCAGTTGGTGGCCGAGCTGGGCATCAGCAGCCCAACGGCCAACGTCTTGATCCGCGAATTCGAGCGTCTGGGCCTCTTGCGCGAGAACACGGGGCGCCAGAAGGGGCGCGTCTATGTCTTTGATCGCTACCTCAGCTTGTTCGTAAGTTAAAGGAAATGCGTTTTCTTTACCTTAGGTGGCACTCAAAGTAAACATGGTGTGGATCGTTCGCCGGCCCGCACTGCTTCCAAGCACAGCAACTTTCTGCCTCATGTCGTTTCGACTTTGTCTTGCCATCCTGCCTCTGGCCACTGCCATGGCCGTCATGGGCCCCGCCCACGCCCAGACCGAATCCAAGCCCTCCGCCCTCGTCGCCCAGCGCATCGGTCGGCCTCAGCTGGCGTTGGCGCCCGACCCCGCGCCCTTCCTGAGCGAGCTGCCGGACCGCGCCAGCTTCGACCGCATGGCCCGCGTCTACGACCCGGGCACGCCCGAGGCGCAGCCGCATGTGCTGTTCGTGATCGACCGGCAGGCGGCGCAGGGCAAGGTCTATTTCGTCAACACGCGGCGCCATGCCCTGCATGAGGACTTCCTCAAGGCGCGCCATCTGGTGACCAGCTGGGAGCCGGGCGTGCGCACGCGGCTCTACCAGCAGCCGCAGCGGCGATTCATTCTGGGCATGGTCAGCTGGCAGCCGCAGCTCAAGGGCTTTGTCTACGAATTCTGGGAGGGCGACCGCCAGACGCCCGAGCTGCTGCGCACGGCGCAGGCGGTGCTGGCTCGCGACATGAGCTTCGCGCCCCTGCGCTTCAAGGCCAATGCCGCCCAGCACGAGCAGGTGGCGCAGGAGGCCGGCATCGAGGCGGTGACGCAGGCCCAGCTCATCGCCGGCCGCAGCGCGCTGGCCTACAACCCGGGCCGTGCCTTTGGCCGGCTGCGCCTGGTGGAGGACATCGAGCAGGTCGACGACCTGGCGCCGGAGGACATCGTCGTGCTGCGCGAGGCCCCGCTGGCGCTGCCGCCGGTGGCCGGCGTGATCCTGGCCTCGCCCTCGACGGCGCTCTCGCACGTCAACCTCCTGGCCAAGGGCTGGGGCATTCCCAACCTCTACCTCAAGGACGCCTGGCAGCAGCTGCAGGGCCTGGACGGGCAGACGGTGTGGCTCGACGTACGGCGTGGCAGCCAGCGGATCGAGGCGCGCGCCGAGGCGCCCGCCGGCTGGCGCCCGGTGGCGCGTCAGGCCAAGGCGCGCCTGCTGAGTGCGCCGGACCTGCGCCGCCAGCAGCCTCTGCCCCTGGCGCAGATGCGCCTGAAGGACATGAGCGCCTGTGGCGGCAAGGCCGCGCGCCTGGGCGAGCTGCAATGGCTGCAGTCGCAGGGCCGGCTGCCGGCCACGGCGCCGGTGCCGGATGGCTTCTGCATCCCCTACGGCGCTTTCGCGGCCTTCATGGCCCAGCCCGTGGTGAAGGCGCGGGTGGCCCAGGCGCTGTCGGAAGGCGGCTTCGAGGGCAGCCCCGGCCAGCGCCGCGCCGTGCTCGCCCGCCTGCGCGAGGACCTGCTCACCATGCCCCTGCCCGCCGGGCTGGAGGCGCAGTGGGAGCAGCAATGGGAGCGGCAGCTGGGCCGCGCGGGGGTCTTCGTCCGCAGCTCGTCGAATTCGGAAGACCTGGCCAATTTCAGCGGTGCCGGGCTCTACAGCACCGTGCCCAATGTGCGCACCGAACTGGCCCGCGCGGTCAAGACCGTCTGGGCCTCGGTCTGGAATGCCGAGGCCTTCGAGGCCCGGCGCCAGGCCGGCCTGCGGCATGAACAGGTGCAGATGGCCGTCCTCGTGCAGAAGGCCGTGGACTCGCGCATGTCCGGCGTGATGATCACCCGCGACCCCTTCGACGCCACGCGCAGCGGCGTGGTCTATGTCTCGGCGAAGCGGGGCATCGGCATCAAGGTGGTGGAGGGCAAGCGCATTGCCGAGCAGGCGCTCTACGACGAGCGCAGCGGCGCCATCGAGCGCCTCTCCAGCTCGGCGGAAAGCACCGAGCTGCGCCTGGACGAGTCCGGCGGCCTGAAGGAAGTGGCCGTGGCCTCGGCTGCGGTGCTGCAGGACGCGCAGGTGCTGGCCCTCTCGCGCCTGGCCCTGGCCATCCGCCGCGAGCTGGGCGGCGTGGCGCAGGACATCGAATGGGCCATCGACGGCGAAGGCCGCCTGGTGATGCTGCAGGCGCGGCCCTTCGTGCAGCGCAGCGCCTACTGAGCGCCTACTGAGCGCCTGACGGGGGCAAGCGCCTGACGGGGTCAGGTCTTGCCTTGCGGCTTGCGCACGCGCGCCGCCATGAAAAAGGGCTGCCCGAAGGCAGCCCCTTGCATGAGCGGGTCGCGGGGACTCAGCTCACCGTCAGCGTGGCGCTGCCGCTGGGCACGCGCACGGTCTTGACGCTGGCGATGGCGTCGGTGGGCGCGGCGCCGCCGCTCAGGCGCTTGACCTTCTTGAACTGGCAGACCAGCTCGGTCTTGGACAGGCTCACCACCGCATAGCCCTGGGCATCCGTGTCGGCATGCTTGATCCAGGGGTTGTTGAGCGCGGGGGCGGCGCCGGTCGTGGCGTTGGCCAGCGGGTTCAGGCGCTTGACGATCTCGCTGGAAGGCACGGACGCAGGCGGGATGCCCAGCGCTGCGGCCAGCTTCTGCTGGATCAGGCCGTAGAGCGTCATCGCCGCAGCCGAGCGGCTGGTCGCGGCCAGCATGGCGATGGTGCCGGCGATCACGCCGCCCATGCCACCCGTGAGGGTCTCGTCGAAGGTGTTGATGATGGCCGTGGACAGACCCGGCGTGGGCTGCACCGCGGCGGCCGGCAGCTTGCCTGCCTGGATGGCGCCCATCACCGCTGCCTGGACGGCGGCCGTGTTGCTGAGGTCGGTCACGCCCGCGGCCTGCGCGATGCCGGCCGACAGCATCTTGATCGCGATGCCTTCGGCCTCGGCCTCACTGGTGGCCACCAGGGGCTTGAGGTCGCTGAAGCCCGGCTGGCTGGCGGCGCCCAGGAAGTAGCTGAAGAAGCTGTTGGAGGACATGCCGGCGGTGACCAGGTCCACCATGGCGGGCACGGGCGTCGCGGCCTTGTAGTCGACCATCACCTGGCCGGCGTAGAAGGCGTGGATGTCACCGGTGACGGCCACCACGTTGCTGATCTTGTTGTCCACGATGTGCTTCATCAGCGCCTGGCGTTCGGCGTTGTAGCCGTCCCACTGGTCGGCGTTGAGGATGAAGCGCTGCTTGAAGGCCGCGGGGGCGGTGGGCAGGGCGGCGCCGTCCACGCTCATCTTCAGCAGCGAGGTCTCGTTGCCCCAGATCTTCCACTGGGCGGTCGACGCCGTGAGGGTCTGCAGGAACCACTGGCGCTGGGCGGCGCCCAGCACGCTCACCAGACCCAGCGGGTCGGGCAGCTGCTTGCCGGCGGCCAGCTTGGCGGCCTCGACGGCGTTGAGCGTGGTCTCGGGCACCATGTAGCGGGCGCCGATGGAGCCGATGGCCTGGCCGGTCAGCGGGTTGGGGGCGGCCTCGGGGATGAGGTGGTCGGCGCGGTAGAGGCGCTGGTCCGTCATCACCAGGTGCATCAGCTTGCCGAACTTCAGCTCACGGTAGATGCGGATGTTGCTGATGCCGTAGCCCGGGTCCAGCGTGAAGCTGACGTCGGCCGGCATGAACTCGAACCAGGCCTGGCTCGCCGAGCGGCGGCGCGAGGTCTGGGCGGTGTTGTCGCCCACCGAGGTGGCGGCGTTGAACGTGCCGTTGTCGTAGGTCTCGCGGTCCTGCCAGCAGTCGTCGGAGAACTCGTGGTCGTCCCAGATGGGCACGAAGGCGAAGCGCTCGTGCACGGCCTGCAGGCGCGGGTCGCTGCGGTAGCGCTTGTAGAGGTAGCGGTAGTCAGCCAGGGTGGTGGCGTACTTGCCCTTGCCGGGCAGGTC
This sequence comes from Pelomonas sp. BJYL3, assembly GCF_027257975.1. Taxonomy (GTDB): domain Bacteria; phylum Pseudomonadota; class Gammaproteobacteria; order Burkholderiales; family Burkholderiaceae_C; genus Roseateles_B; species Roseateles_B flavus. The sequence goes on along the minus strand of NZ_JANZKX010000004.1, from coordinate 124,172 downwards.
GCTGCCATTGGGCAGCAGCAGGGCGGTGTGGGCGGGCTCGACGCCGCCGGCCTGGTAGTCCGCACCCACGGCTTCGTAGATGTAGTCGCCCAGATGCACGACGAAGTCCACCGGCTCCTTGGCCAGCTCGACCATGCCGGCCCAGTGGTTCACGCTCCAGTCCTGGCAGGTGGTGAAGGCGAACTTGAGGCTGTCGATGTCGGCGTCGGTCGCGGGGGCGGTCTTGAAGCGGCCCACCTTGGAGCGGCTGTCGCCGGCCTGGAACTGGTAGAAGTAGGTGGTCGCCGCCTTCAGGCCGCTGATGCGGTGGCGCAGGGTGTTGTCATAGAAGGCGTAGACCGGCACTTCAAGGTCGGCATCGAAGCTGCCGGCCAGGGCGGTGTTGCTGCCCAGCAGGGCGCTGTTGTCGGCGGCGGTGATGCGCAGGCGGACCTTGAAATTGGCATCGACGCTGGCGGGCGTGATGTCATCGGCGCCAGCCGGCACCACGCGGGCCCACAGCAGCACGCCATCGCTGCGCGGATCGCCCGAGGCCACGCTCTGCGGGAACTTGTAGGCGCCGCTGGCGGATGCGGTCTCGGGCAGCGGGGTGCTGCTGCCGGGGAAGGTCTCGGGCAGGGGCAGCACGGTGCTGCCGTTGTCACCGCCGCCCATGCAGCCGGCGAGGCCGCCCAGTGCGGAGGAAGCGGTGATCAGGGCGCCGGTCTGCACGACCGAACGGCGCAGGAAATTGCGACGGTCCATGAGGGACTCCAATCAGGATGAGGGCGGGAGCACCGGGGCTCCCGCGGGGTCAGGTCTTGTCCGGGTAGGGGACGGTATCGAGACAGCGTTCAGAAGCTGTGGTTCAGCTGCAGGCCCAGCGTGGTGGCCTTGCTCTGGTAGTTGCCACGCACGGTCGCGTTGCTGCAGTTGCAGGGCTTCTCGCCTTCGCCGTCGTCGGTGATGGACATGGGGGCGTCCTTCAGCTTCACATAGCCCAGGGCCAGGTCGATGCTGGTCTGGGCGCTGAACTTCCAGTTCATGCCGAAGGCCAGCCAGTCGCGGTCGGAATCCGGCAGGGCGGCTCCGCGGTACTGGCCCTGCACGGGCGACTTGTCGCGTGCGGCGCCGGCACGCAGGGTCAGCTTGTCGTTGAACTGGTACTGGGCGCCGACGGAGGCGCGCCAGACGTTCTTCCAGTGCTCGGGCGTGATGGACGGCGGCGTGGTGCTGTCGAACTTGATGCGCAGCTCCTCCAGCGTCGACTGGCGGTGCCAGGTGGTGTCGGCCATCAGGGCCCAGCGCTTGTTGAGCTGGTGGAAGATGTGGAAGGACACGGAGTCCGGCGTCTTCACCTCCAGGCTGGCGCCGGAGTCGTTGTGGTCCAGCTTGCCCTTGCCGTCATAGGGCGCGCCGGTGGCGGCGGCCAGCACGTTGGCGGGCAGGGTGGCCGGCTGGGTCCAGTCGGCACTGCCCTTGAGCTTGTGCCGGATGCCCGAGCGCCAGGCCACGCCCACGCGGGTCTGCTCGTCCAGGTCCCACAGCAGGGCCAGGTTCATGCCCAGGCCCCAGTCCTGGCCCTTGACGTGCACGCCGCCGTCGAACATGGGATTGGCATAGACCTGGGCCGCCTGCTGCTGCAGCTGCACGGCGATGCCGGAGGCACCCGCCGCGGCCGCCTGCTGTGCCGCGGCCAGCAGGCCGGCGGCATAGGCGTTGCCATAGGGCACGGCGCGCTTGATGTCGCCGTGCATGTACTCCAGCGTCAGGCCGGCGGACACCGAGAACTGCTTGGCCGGCTTCCAGGCCACATTGGGGTTGAAGGCCAGCGACTTCAGCTCCACGAAGTTGACGTTGTAGCGGCCGCCCCAGTCCGGGCGGTAGTCCAGCTTGGCGCCGGAAGGCACGAAGATGCCCAGGCCGTAGGCCAGATCGTCCGAGGCCTTGTAGGCGCCGTAGAGGTGCGGCACGAAGGTGGCCTTGGTGGGCTCGACCACATCGCCGGCCACCGAGGTGGCCTTGGGCTGGAAGCCCGAGCCGGGCAGGCTGATGTAGGAGCCGGCATCGGTGAACTTCACCTTGGGGTCCACGTAGTCCAGCACGCCGCTGACATGCCAGCCCTTGCCCAGGCGGGTCAGGCCGGCGGGGTTGGTGAAGATCGTGCTGGCGTCGACGGCTTCCGCGCCGTTGGAGTTGGCCGTGCCTTCGGAGGCCGCGCTCTGGGTGCCGAAGCGGTAGCCCGAGGCCAGGGCCTGGCCGGCGCACAGGGCCAGGCCGGCAAGCGCCAGCAGGCGCAGGCGGGGGGCGGAGCGTTGGGGGCGGTCGGCGTGCGCGCGCGCGCCAGCCTGCAGGATGCGGTGCATGGAGGTCTCCTCTTTGTCGTGGTGACGGAGAGCGACGCGTCGCTGTCCGGGATCACATGGGAGACCGATTCTGCGAAGGCTTTGTTGCAAGGGGGCGAGGGAAAATGCCGGGGCTGTCGTTCGCCGCCGACGAATCGCGGCGGATTAGAGACTTGTCTCCAGAACGACAATGTGCTGGGGCTCCGGGCGTCCTCGGCCCTCACCGGCGGCTTGCGGGCTAACCCCGGCGCCGCACGGCACGCGCCGCGGCCAGAATGCCGGCCATGCGATCTCCCTTCCTGCTGCCTCTGCTCATCCTGGTGTCCGCCTGCATCGCCATCGCCGCGCTGGGCGGGCTGGGCCTGAACCCCGAGCTGGGCTTCGCGGCCAAGCCGCTCACCACCCTCCTGATCCTGCTGTGGGCCTGGCCCCGTGGCGCGGACAGCCCACAGGCCGCCCGCTGGCTGCGCTGGGGGCTGCTGTTCTCCCTGGGCGGGGACGTGGCCCTGCTGTGGCCCGAGGCGGGCTTCCTGCCGGGCCTGGTGAGCTTCCTGATCGCCCATCTCTGCTACATCGTGGGCTACTGCCAGCGCTCGCGCTTCGGCCGGCCCTGGTGGCCTTTCGTGCTCTACGCCCTGGTGGCGGGCGCGGTGCTGCACCGGCTGTGGCCGGGCATACCGGGCGATCTGCGGATCCCCGTGCTGGTCTATGTGGGCTGCCTGGCCAGCATGGCCTCCCAGGCCTGGGCCTGGTGGCGCAGCAGCATGGGCGGGCCGGACGAGGCCCTGGCGCGGCGCGCGGCCTGGGGCGGCACGCTGTTCCTGTTCTCGGACGCGATGATCGCGATCAACAAGTTCGCCTTCGCGGGGCAGCTGCCCCAGGCCACGCTGCTGATCCTCAGCACCTACTGGCTGGCGCAGTGCTGCTTCGTGGCCAGCCTGCGCCCGGCGCGGGCGCCGGACGAGGCAGCGGGCTGATCACATGCCCTTGAAGAGGTGGGTGTAGCTGCGGCTCACCTCGAGCTTCTCGGTGAGACCCTTGACGGCCACCAGCTGGCGGCCGCGGAAGTCCCGGCTGATGCCGGCGATGGCCTTCACATTGACCAGCGTGGAGCGGTGGATCTGCCAGAACAGCTGCGGGTCCAGCTCGTCCACCAGCTCCTTGATGGGCTTGCGGATCAGCGCCTCGATGCCGGCGGTCTGGACGCGGGTGTACTTCTCGTCGGAGATGAAGAAGAGCACGTCCTCGACCGGGATCATCTGGATGCTCTGACCCACGGTGGCCTGGATCCACTGCAGGTACTTGGGCGCCCCGCCGGGACTCAGCTGGGCCGAGAGCTTGTGCAGCAGCTGCTGCATGGGCTGGCCGGCCGGCAGGGCGGCCGCGGGCGCCTCGCCGGCCTCGGCCTCGCTGCGCTGGGCCAGGCGCTTCTTGACCCGCGCCACGGTGATGGCCAGGCGCTCGCGCTCGGCGGGCTTGAGCACGTAGTCCGCCACGCCCTGCTCGAAGGCCTCGACGGCGTACTGGTCGTAGGCGGTGATGAAGACGATTTCGGGCACCAGCCAGCTGTCGTCGTCCGGGAGCTGCACGATCTGGCGGGCGGCATCCACGCCGGTCAGGCCCGGCATGCGGATGTCCAGGAAGACCAGGTCCGGGCGGTGCTCGCGGCACAGCTCGACGGCTTCCAGGCCGTTCTTGGCCTCGGCCACGATGTCCAGCTCGGGCCAGACCTCCATCAGCCGGCTGCGCAGCTGCTCCCGCATCAGGCGTTCGTCGTCGGCCAGCACGGCGCGGATGCGGCCGTCGGCGCTGTCTTGGGTGGTGTCGTTCATGGGCGCGATGCTAAGGGCGTCAGGTGGCGGGCGGGGCTACGGGTTGACCCGTAGACCGCCCCGGGTGGCGCTCAGGGACGGGGCGCCGGAGCGGCCCCTCGGGCCTTGGGGCGACGCAGCAGCAGCCACAGCACCAGGATCACCAGGAAGGCCGGCGAGAACACCACCGCGCCCACGCCGCAGAACACCAGCACCAGCAGGCCGATCACGCCACCCACGATCAGCAGGGGCAGGCCCACCGCGAAGAGCAGCACCAGGGGCAGCACGATGAAGCACACCAGCCCGCCCACGCCCAGGCCGATCATGGCGCCGATGAAGTCGCCGACGTCCGGGTCGGTCCATTCGTCACCGTTGACGACGATGTGGACGCCGGGCTCGGAGAAGACATGGTGCGCCAGGCTGAATCCACCGAGGATGCTCAGCAGCACCACGCCCAGGGCGAGGATGAAGAAGGCCTTGAAGAGGGTTCTCATGCGGAAGCTCCTTGTTCGTCGGTGCGGCTGCGGTAGGGCACGGTGATGGTCACCACGGTGCCGGAGGGCTGGTTGGCGGCGATGGTCACGCTGGCGCGGCCGCCGTACAGCAGGGAGAGTCGTTCGCGGATGTTGGCCAGGCCCACGCCGGTGCCGGCGGTGGCGGCGCGGCCGAAGCCCAGGCCGGTGTCGGCCACCGTGATGGCCAGCTTGCCGTGCAGCACCTCGGCGCGCACCTTGAGGCTGCCGCCCTCGGCCTTGGGCTCCAGGCCGTGCTTGATGGCGTTCTCGACCAGGCTCTGGATCATCATGGGCGGGAACTCGGCGGAGAGCAGCCCGTCGGGCACGTCGATCTCGGTCTGCAGCCGGTCCTCCATGCGTACCTTGAGGATCTCGAGGTAGGGCCGGATCACCGCCAGCTCGCGGCCCAGGTCACGCACGCCGGCGGCATTGGCCTCGCGCATGGTGGGCATGGAGGCGCGCAGCAGGGCGATCAGGTTGCGCTGCATCTGGGAGGCGCGCGGCGGGTCGGTCTCGATCAAGTGATCAATGGAGGCCAGGGTATTGAAGAGGAAATGCGGCTCCACCTGCGCCTGCATCGCGGCCATGCGGGCCTCGACGACCTGGCGCTTGAGCGACTCGGCCTCGGCCGTCTCGGTGGCCTGCGCCGCCTTCACCTCGGCCTGGATGCGGCCCTTGTAGGTCGCCTTGACCAGGGCCGAGGCCAGCACGAAGAGGATGGAGAAGTCGATCAGGAACTCGCCCCAGTGGATGACCCGCACGCGGGAGTGCCAGCCGGTGCTCGCCTCCTCCTGGATCTTCTCCAGCTCCGACTGCGCCTTGTCCAGCTCTTCCTGGACCTGGCGGCGGGCGTCCTCGGCCTCGTCGCGGGCGGCGCGTGCCTCCTCCAGCTGCTGGCGTGCCGACTCCTGGGACTGCTTCAGCGCCTCCTCCAGCTGGCTGCGCAGCTCGTCCTCGCTCACCTCGACCTTGGCGGGCTTGCCGGCCTTGTCTGACTTGTCCGCCTTGTCCACGGGCACCCGCACCACCAGATTGGGCAGGTTGATGTGCACGCCTTCCTCCACCGCCTTGTCGGCCGAGGCCGGGGCGCTGGCGCCGGCCGCCGGCTTGGGGCGCTGCTCGATGCGGATGCCGTGCTTGTCGATGGCCACGTCCAGGTGCACGCCGTCCTCACCCTTGCCGAGCTTCTCGGCGATCTTGCGGGCGGACTCCTCCAGCGATTCCTCGTCCTTGTGCGTGATCCTGGGCGGCGTCTTGGGCACCGGCTTGGGCTTGGTCACGCTCTTGACGGGCGGCGCGCCCTCGTACTGCTCGGTGATGCGCCAGGTGAAGGGCGGCATGTTGCTGAGGATGTTGGCGCCGATGATCAGCAGGATGGACAGCAGGATGAAGCGCCGCCAGCTGATGCTCACCAGCCAGCTGGCATAGACGTGGAAGCCACGCACGCTGGCCCGGGCGAAGCGCTGCCAATGCTCATACCAGGTGGGGGAGGGGTGGGCGTTCATGGAATGGACCTGCTTTTGCTGTTGAGACGGACTGTACGCAAGCCGCACCGGGCGCCCCAGGCGCAGGCGACAGGCTGCACGGACCAGGGCCCCATCTGCACTCCGTCCGGATGGGCGCGGCAGCCCCGCGCCGGCCTTCGCCCAGGGGGCCGGCGCACTTCGTGACACAGGTCACGCCGGGCAGCCCCGGGCGTGGCGCCGTCATCGAGCCATCACAGCCCCTGCCTACCGTGCCGGCACGGACCGCCAGGAGAGCGGTTCTCTTCGGATGGGATGAACGAGATGAAATACTGGCAAAGCCTGAGGAGCCGGCTGCTGTTGGCGGCCCTGCTGTGTCTGGCCATGGGCGCCCTGCCGCTGGTGCAGGGCGGTCGCGAGGCGGCGGAGGCGCTGGAGCGGGCCGAGCGGCAGTCTTTGGCGCTGCGGCTGAACGAGGGCTGGTGGACCGTCATGGAGCTGGCCCAGCAGCAGCGCCAGGCCGCCCTGATGCCGGACGCCGGCACGGCTGCGACCTCCGACGCACCGCTGCGCCAGGCGCTGCAGCGCCAGCAGGCGGAGCTGGCCGCCGCGCCGGGCCTGGGCGAGCTCGCGCCCGCGGCGGCCACCCTGGCGCAGGACTGGGGCGCGCAGGGCCCCGCCGCCAGCGCGACCACGCCCCAGGCCCGGCTGCAGGCCTTCGATCAGTGGCTGCAGGCCCTGCAGCGCGAGGTGGACCGGCTGCACCTGCAGTCCGGCCTGTGGCAGGAGGCCGACCCGGCCGTGCACTTCGGCAGCCTGGCCGCCCTGCAGGAGGCGCCGCGCGCCGTCGAGGCCCTGAGCCAGCTGCGCGATCTCAGCCGCGCCGCCCTCGTCGACGACGTGGCCGCCATGGCGGCGGCCCAGACCCGCTACGCCGTGCACGGCGAGGCCATGGAGGCCCTGCTGCTGCGCCTGCCCCAGGGCAGCGCGCTGGCTCAGGCCCTGAGCCAGCAGCGCCAGACCTTGCTGGCCACGCTGCAGCAGGCTGCCGCGGATCCGTCCTTCCCCCTGGATCAGCTGGTGAGCCAGCTGGAGGCCGCGCGCGGCCAGCAGCTCTCGCTGAGCCAGCAGCTGCTGGCCCAGGTGCAGGCCACGCTGCAGCGCCAGGAGGCGCAGCGGCGGGAGGCGCGCTGGCAGCAGCTCGGGCTGACCCTGCTGCTGCTGGGCGCCGCGGTGGCCCTGATGGCCTGGACCTTGCGCAGCGTGCTGCAGGGCCTGGGCGAGGCCGTCCATGTGGCCCGGCGCATTGCCCAGGGCGACCTCTCCGTGCAGGTGCCGCAGGACCGGCCGCTGGAGCTGGCCCGGCTGCTGGCCGCCGTCGAGGCCATGCGCCAGCGCCTGCAGGGCATGGTGCAGGGCATGGGCCAGGTGGCGGCGCGCATCCAGGAGGCTGCGGGCGAGATCGCGCAGGGCAACGAGGACCTGGGCGAGCGCACCGAGCAGGCCTCGTCCCGCCTGCAGCAGACCAGCGCCTCGATGGAAACGCTGTCCGCGGCCGTCAGCGGCACCGCCGGGCTGGCCGAGCAGGCCTCCGAGGTGGCGCGGGCCGCCAGCGCCGTGGCGGTCCGGGGCGATGCGGCCGTGCAGGAGGTGATCCTCAACATGCAGGCCCTGCACCAGGCCTCGGGGCAGATCGGCAGCATCAGCGAGCTGATCGGTGGCATTGCCTTCCAGACCAATCTGCTGGCCTTGAACGCGGCAGTCGAGGCGGCCCGGGCGGGCGAGCAGGGGCGGGGCTTCTCGGTCGTGGCCGCGGAAGTGCGGGCCCTGGCCCAGCGCTGCTCGGGCGCGGCGGCGGAGATCCAGCAGCTGACCCGCAGTTCCGTCGAGCGCATGAGCAGCGGCGCCGAGCTGGCGCGCGGGGCCGGCGGCATGATGCAGCAGATGCTGGCCAGCGCGCGCGACGTCTGCGGCGTCGTGACGCAGATCGAGGGCAAGTCCTCGCACCAGCGGCGTGACATCGTCGAGCTGACGCTGGCCGTGCAGAACGTGGATCAGCTCACCCAGCAGAACGCCGCGCTGGTGGACCAGTCGCGCGCGGCCGCGGCGGCCCTGCGCGAGCAGGCCGGCACCCTGGCCGGGCAGATCGCGCAGTTCAGGCTGGCCTGAAGGCGGCGGTCTTACTCGAGCTTGCAGCCCTGGCGCATGGCCAGCTGCTGCGTGTCACGGATCCGGCGCATGGCGGATTCGGCCTGGGCGTCGTAGATGCGGCTGCCCGACGCACGCCCCTGGCGGACGGCGTTGTTGTAGTTGCCCCAGGCTTCGCCATATTGCTTGGCCATGCTGTCGCAGAGGCTGGCGTTGCCATTGCCGCTGCTGCCTTCCGTGCGGCGTTCGGCCGGGCGGCTGCCGAGGGCGGTGCCACCCGCGCCCGGTGTTTCAGCGGCTGTGCGGTCCTTGGGCAGGGCGTCGATGCGCGCCTTTTCCCGGGCCACGCGCTGGCGGGCCTCCGCCACCTCCTCGTCGGTGGGGCCGGCCGAGATGGACACCTGATCCGCCTTGCCCTCGTCGCAGGGGGTGGACTGGTAGGTGGTCTGGCCCTTGCGCTGGCACTTGTAGACCTGGGACCAGGCGGGCGCAGCCAGGCCAAGGCTGGCGATCAGCAGCCATTTCAGGGGCCCGTTGCCGGGGGTTCGGGTCGTCGTGAGGGTCAGGTCGTCCATGGGTGCGCCGCTCGAGGGTTGCGGCGGGCAGTATGCCAAAGTCGCGCAAGAAAAAGGCCCGCCGAGGCGGGCCTTGTGCCATCGTCCGGGCGCCGGGGCGGTGCCGGAGTCCGATGCGGCGGCTTACTGGCGCACGGCCTCGACCTGGATGATCAGCTTGACCTCCTTGGGGAAGCCCCAGGCCAGGCCGTAGTCGATGCCCCACTGGGTGCGGTCGATGGTGGTCTCGAAGTCGCCGCCGCAGACCTCGCGCTTGAGCATGGGGTTCTGGTAGCAGTTGAAGTGCTTGGCCGTCAGGGTGACGGGGGCGGTCTTGTCCTTGAGCGTCAGCTGGCCGCTGACCGCGGTGACCTTGTCGCCGTCGAAGCTGAACTTGTCGCCCACGAACTTGGCCTGGGGCCACTTGGCGCTGTTGAAGAAGTCATCGCCCTGCAGGTGCTTGTTCATGCCGTCCACGCCGGTGTTGACCGAGGCGATGTCGAAGCTGATCTGCACCTTGCCGGTCTTGGCGGCGCGGTCGATCTCCACGGTGCCTTCCTTCTTGTCGAAGCGGCCGCGGTTGGTCGAGGTGCCGAAGTGCTGGATCTCGTAGGTCACGAAGGTGTGGGTCGGCTCGATCTGGTACTTGGCGGTCTCGGCCTGGGCAAGCACGCTGGCGGCCAGCAGGGCAGAGGCAATGAGGGTCTTCTTCATGAGGTTCCTGTGGGTTGGGAGGGGGAGTGGATGAGAGGCGCGGCTCAGAGGGGGGCCACGCCGGAGAACACGAGCTTGAGCTTGACGGTGACTTCGTTGGCGACCATGGAGGTGTCGCTCCACTCGCCGTCGCCGATCTTGAAGTCCAGGCGCTTGAGCACGAAGCTGCCGCTGGCGGTGGTCAGGCCCTTGTCCTGCACGAGGGCGACGGGCACGCTGAGGTCCTTCTGCAGGCCCTTCATGCTCAGCTTGCCGGCCACCTCGAAGCGGTTGCCGCCCAGGGGCTTGATGGCGCTGCTGGTGAAGACGGCCTGGCCCAGCTTCTTGCTGTCGAACCAGGCCGGCTTGGCCAGCTCGGCGTCCAGCATGGGGTCGCCCAGGGTGACGCTGGAGAGGTCGATGCTGAACTGCACCTTGCCGGCCTCGGCCTTCTTCGGGTCGAAGCCCAGCTGAGCTTCAAAGCGCTTGAACTTGCCGTCCACCGGCACGCCCATCTGCTTGCTGACAAAGCTCAGCTCGCTCTGCGCGGCGACCAGGGCGGGAGCGGCGGCCGGGGCCGTGGCGGGGGCGGCAGGAGCCGGCTTGGTCTTCTGGGCCAGGGCCGGGGCGGTGATCAGGCCCAGGCTCAGCAGCAGGGCGGCGGTGACGGTGGTCTTCATTCGGAGGGGCTCCTTGGGCCAGGTGTTCGGGGGCTTCAGCGGCGGGCCGGCATCATGCGCAGCAGCAGGCCGTCCTTGTCGATCAGGTGGTGCTTGAGGGCGGCGGCCACATGGGCGAGGACCAGCAGGGCCAGGCCCCAGGCCAGCAGCTCGTGCAGCTCCTTCAGCTGGTGGGCGAGGGGCTTGTCCACCGGCACGAAGTCCGGCAGCGGCAGCACGCCGAACCACACGATGGGGAAGCCGGCCGCCGAGCTGTAGGCCCAGCCGCTCAGCGGCACGGCGAAGAAGGCCAGGTACAGCAGGAAGTGCACCGCATGCGCGGCGCGGGCCTGCCAGGCGGGCATGGGCAGGTCGGCCGGCGGGCGGTGGCCCAGGCGCCACAGCAGGCGCAGGGCGGACAGCGCCAGGATGGTCACGCCCGCCCACTTGTGCCAGTTGAAGAGCTTCAACCGGGTGGGCGACAGCGGCAGGTCCGACATGTACAGGCCCATGCCGAAGGCGCCCACGATGGCGACGGCCAGCAGCCAGTGCAGGGCCATGGCGGTGGCGGTGTAGCGGGGCGTCCGGGTGGGCAGGTTCATGGCGATTCCTCGGTGAATGGACGTGAGTGTCGCGGCCGGCCGCCGCGGGCGGTTTCAGCTTGCTTGAGGTCAAGGTTCAGTGGATTTGAACGGAGGAGGGGCTCACCCTGCCGGAGGTCATGGGCCTGTCACGCGGGGCCCGCAGACTGGCCGGCTCCTGCCGTCTTACTCTGGAGAGCCCCATGGACCTGATCGACCGCATCGAGGCCCTGTTCCTGCGCCGTGGGCGCGCCACCTACGAGAGCGAGGCCCCGCAGGCCGTGCCGGTGCTGGCCCATGCCCTGCAATGCGCGCAGCTGGCGGAGTGGGCCCATGCCGACCACGAGCTGGTGGCCGCCTCCCTGCTGCATGACCTGGGCCAGCTGATCGACGCCGAGGCCCAGGCGCCGCTGCGCATCGAGTCCCACGAGACCGCGGCCCTGCCCCTGCTGGCCCAGGGCTTCGGCCCCGGCGTGCTGGAGCCCATCCGCCTGCATGTGCAGGCCAAGCGCTTTCTGGTGTCGACCGAGGCGGGCTACGAGGCCGGCCTCAGCCTGTCCTCGCGCCTGAGCCTGGAGCACCAGGGCGGCCGCATGAATGCCGAGGAGCGCCTGCTCTTCCTGGCCCAGCCCTATGCCCGCGAGGCCCTGCAGCTGCGGCGCTGGGACGACCTTGCCCGCCAGCCCGGCAAGCGCACGCCGCCCCTGGCCTACTACCTCGACCTTCTGAGCGATCTCATGCGCGAGATGCGCACGCCGCCTCGTCTTGCAATCGCTTGAAAGCCCCGCTTCCCACTTGAGGGGGATAGGTCCGCGGTCCGGAGCCCCAGATACTGCATCCCGGATCACGCGCTGCCTGGACCTCAGCGTGTTGATCGAGGGGAGGAGTGCTATGCCGACTCACCAAAGCCCATTGGGGTGGCGGTGGTCGGCATAGTCATTTGTGGCGCCCCGGGCGGGAGGCCCCATTCGAGTTCGGGCAGCGTACCCGGCGGTATAGTCAGCGCACTTTGGTCAGCGCCTTGTGTGCCCAGGTCCGCTCCATGTCCTTCCGTTCCTTGTCCCTGCGCTTGTTGGCAGTACCGCTGAGGGGTGGCTGCGCAGCGCTGGACCGCGAGGCCCGCAGCCCCGTGGGGGAGTGCGCCCCATGAGTCTCAAGGAGCGCCTGGCGATCTGGACGGGCTGGCGCGCCGCGCCGCCCCACGAGACGCGCGACGAAGCGCAGCTCCTCATCAGCGTCGAACTCCTGCGCCTGCTGGCCCAGCAGAGCCGGCGCATGCCCTATCCCGTCGGGCTCAGTGCCTTCTTCATGGCCCTGATGGCCGCATTGCCGACCCGCTCTGCCTGGCCGGTGCTGTGGATGCTGGCCGTGCTGGGCACCCTGCTGCTGCGGCGTCATGTGCTGGGGCGGCTGCCTCAGCTGGATCACTACCCCGTCTCGCAGCGCATGCGCTGGGCCGTGATGCTGAGCCTGCTCAACGGGCTGGTGTTCTCGATGGTGCTGGTCTTCTCGGCCTCCATCAGCGACTACGAACGCATGGTGCAGACCATCCTGCTGCTGGGCCTGTGCGCCGGCGCCGTGGCCAGCACCGCGGGCTACCTGCCCGTGTTCATGGCCTTCTCCGGGCCCGTGACCCTGGCCAACGGCCTGGCCTGGCTGACCGGTGGGGCCGGCGCGCATGCCACGGTCTGGCAGGACGCGGTGATGGGCGGCCTGATCCTGCTGTTCGGCTTCATGCTGCGCAATCTGGCGCGGGACAACTACCGCGTCTTCTGTGATTCCGTGCTGATCCGACAGCAGCAGGTCAAGAGCAACCAGCAGCTGCGTGCCGCGCTCAAGCAGACCGAGCAGGCCATGCAGGCCAAGACCCGCTTTCTCGCCTCGGCCAGCCACGACCTGCGCCAGCCGATGCACACGCTGACCCTGTTCGGCTCCGCCCTGCTGCGCCGCCGCCTGGACGAGGACAGCCTGGGCGTGGTGCGCAACATGAATCTCGCCATCGACGCGCTCTCGGGCCAGATGGACGCGCTGCTGGACATCTCCAAGCTCGACGCCGAGGTCGTGCCCGTGCACCCCAAGGTCTTCAACCTGGGCCACTGGCTGGGCCGCTTGCAGCAGGAGTTCCTGCCCAGCGCCCAGCGCAAGCGCCTGGAGCTGACCCTGATCTGCCCCATGAACGCCTACGTGGAGACCGACGCCCTGCTGCTGGAGCGCGTGGTGCGCAACCTGATCGACAACGCGATCAAGTACACGCAGGCCGGCCAGATCAGCATCGTGGCCGAACGCCGCGGCGAGCTGTGGCAGGTCTCGGTGCGTGACACCGGCTGCGGCATTGCCGAGGAGGAACAGCAGAAGGTCTTCGACGAGTTCTACCAGATCGGCAACAAGGAGCGCGACCGCGCCAAGGGCCTGGGCCTGGGGCTCTCCATCGTCAGCCGCCTGGTGGACCTGCTGGACCTGCATCTGCAGCTGGAGTCCACGCCGGGGGTCGGGTCTTGCTTCACCCTGGGCATCGAGGCCGCCGAGCAGGGGCCGGACAGCCAGCTCGACGAGACCGGCGACGCCCGCTCCCTGCGCGGCCTCAAGGTGCTGGTGGTGGACGACGAGGAGCTGGTGCGCCAGGCCATGTGTACCCTGCTGGCCGAGCTCGGCTGCCAGGCGCGCTGCGCCGGCACCACCCGCGAGGCCGTGCTGCTGTGCATGCAGCAGGCGCCGGACCTGCTGCTGATCGACTACCGCCTGCGCGGCAGCGACGACGGGCTCTCCGCCGTGCGCTCGCTGCGCAACCTGGTCCCGGCCCTCCCGGCCCTCCTGATCAGCGGAGACACGGCGCCGCAGCGCCTGCGCGATGCGCAGGCCGCCGGCCTGGAACTCCTGCACAAGCCCGTTCGCGCCGACCAGCTCATGACCGCCATGCAGCGGGTGCTGGGCGGTGTCGCGCATGTTCCACGGTCGGCCAGGGAGGCTGAAGATGTACGAGGAACCCCGGCATGAGGACAGGCGCCGCCATCACTGGCTCTCCCGCCCGCTGAGCGACTGGCTGCTGGCCCATCCCCGCGGGGAGGCCGGCGCCCTTGATGCCGACGTCATCATCGTCGGCAGCGGCTATGGCGCGGCCGCGGCGGCCGAGCAGCTGTCCCGCTGCACCGACGCGCAGGGCACGCCGCCGAAGATCCTCCTGCTGGAGCGCGGCCTGGAATACCTGCCCGGCCGCTTCCCGGCCCGCATGGCCGAGCTGCCGGGGCATGTGCGCTTCTCGATGTCGGACGAAGGCCGGCGCGGCCAGGTGAAGGGCTACCGCGAGGCGCTCTTCGACTTCCGCCTGGGACCGGAGCTCTGCGTGGTGCTGGCCAACGGCCTGGGCGGCGGTTCGCTGATCAATGCCGGCGTGATGCTGGAGGCCGAGGCGGACGTCTTCCGCGGCCCGCGCTGGCCGGACCGTCTGCGCCGCGATCCCGCCGGCATGGCCCCCTGGTACGCCAGGGCCGCACAGCTGCTGGGCGCCGAGCCCGCCGCGCCGGAGGGCCACCGGGGCGAGCCCAACACCATTGCCGCCCTCACCCCGCATGTGCCGCGCCGCGCGGACTATCTGCGCAGCCTGGCCGCGCCCGGGCTGCCCGCCCGCGAGGTGCCCATCACCGTGGCCATGCGGGCGGATCCGCGCTCCGCGGCGGGCCTGCCCCTGGACCGCTGCGTGGCCTGCGGCGACTGCGCCACGGGCTGCAACCACGGGGCCAAGGAGTCGCTGGACACCAATCTGCTGTGGCTTGCGCGCCGCCGCGGCGTGGAGATGTTGACGGGCGCCACCGTGCTGCATCTGCGGCCCGAGGGCCTGGACCCGCGCACCGGCGAGGCCGCCGCCTGGCAGCTGGCCGTGCTGCCCACCGACGAGAACCAGGCACGCCAGGAGGCCCGGCCCTTTCTGCTGCGCGCCCGCCGCGTGGTGCTGGCCGCGGGCAGCCTGGGCTCCACCGAGATCCTGCTGCGATCGCGGCGCCAGGGCCTGGCGCTGTCGGACCGCCTGGGCGAGGGCGTCAGCGCCAACGGCGACCTGCTGGCCGCCGTGCGCGACACCCCGGCGCTCGACGCCCTGGCCGACGAGTCCCAGGACCCCACCACGCGTCAGGCCGGCCCCACCATCACCGCCATGCTGGATGCCCGCCAGCTGCGCGATCCCGATCCCGAGCGCCCGCCTCCCGGCGCCGGCCAGGCACCGCTGCTGGGCTGCGTGCTGCAGGACCTGGCCATCCCCGGCCCCATGCGCTGGGCCTTCGAGCAGCTCTTTGCCCTGGGCGAGACCCTGGACGGGCTGTCCCGCCCCGACCGCAGCGAGCATGGCGCCGGCTTCGACTTCCCCGATCCCTACGCCATCACCCGGGCTGCCAGCGCCCGCACCCTGCCCGTGGCCCTCATCGGCATGGACGCGGCGCAGGGCCGCATGAGCCTGCAGCAGGGCCGGGCCGGTGAGGACGCCGATCCGGGCAGCCTGCAGATCCGCTGGCCTGGCCTGGGGAGCGACCCGCAGGTGCTGTCCCGCCACCGCTGGTTGCGCCAGCACCTGGCGGCGCGCGGGCAGCGCCTGCTGGCCAACCCGCTGTGGGAGATCCTGCCCGAGGCCATGGGCTTTCTCATCGAGGACCGCAAGGGCCCGCTGCTGACGGTGCATCCGCTGGGCGGCTGCGCGATGGCGGACCGCATCGAGGACGGCGTGGTGAACGAGTGGGGTCAGGTCTTGCGTCCGTCGGTGGGCGCGGAAAGCCTGGAGCCGCCCGATCGCGTCTACCCAGGCCTGGCGGTGCTGGACGGCGCCATCGTGCCGGGGGCGCTGGGCATCAACCCGGCGCTGAGCATCACGGCGCTGGTGCTGCGCGCGCTGCCGGAGCTGTGCCGCCGCTGGGGCCTGCAGGCCGGCGCGGAGACGGCCTCGCAGGACCCCTTCTGGCTGCACCGCCCGATCTACCGCGACCGCCGCGGCCCGCCGCCGCCGCAGCGGCCCACCCTGCTGGAGCTGCGCGAGCAGCTGGTCGGCCTGGTGCGGGTGCCTGGCGCGCAGGGGGGCGAGACCAAGCAGCTGGAGCTGAGCTTCGAGTTTGAGCCGACGACGGTGCAGCGCCTGGTCGAGCCGGGCCCCGACCGCGTGCTGCACGGCACACCGGCCTGCCGGCTGCGGCTCTTCGACACCCGGCGCGATCCGCTGCGGCCCGGGCAGCGCATGGCCGTCAGCGCGCAGGGACCCGATGCGGGCCACAAGCTCTGGAAGCATGCCGAGCATCCGGATGCGGCGGCGCGCTGGATCGTGCCGCTGGAGCAGGTCAGCCTGCGTGTCTTCCACCGCGCGCCCAGCCACGCGCGGCAGCGCCTGTGGAGAGGCCTGTGGGCCTGGTGGCGCAACCGCGGCTGGCGCGACACGGTGCAGGCCCTGCAGGAGCGCCTGGCGCAAGGGGCAGCGCCCCGGGCGCGCCCCCAGAGCGCCTGGGCCGCGCTGTGCGAGCGCTGGGCCAATGCCCTGGCCCTGGCCAGCCACGGCGGGCAGGAGCGGCTGATGCGCTACGAACTGCGCATCCCCGCCACCCTGCCAGACGCGCCGGACTGGGCCCGCCCCCTGCTGGGCCAGCGCGTCGTGCTGCAGAAGCACCTGCGCTACACCCGGCGCGGCAATCCCTGGCAGCAGCTGACGCAGGCCCGGCTGGAGCAGGGCCCGTTTCGTGCCGTCGACGGGTCCGGCCCCGCCGTCCTCGCGCTGGACCTCGACGAGCTGGCCCGTCAGCGCCAGCCCCTGCTGCGCCTGGTGCAGGCCGAGGACCTCAGCAGCGCGCTGCGCGACGTCGGCAGCCTGCTGGCCTACATGAGCCGGCTGCTGATGGGCGTGCATGCCTGGACCTTCCGCAAGCCCGACGCCGCGCCGCCGCGCGAGATCCATCGCCTGCCAGGCGCCGTGCCCGGCCTGCCCCTGCCCGAGATCCAGGAGATCGCAGTGGGCCGCTGCGAGGATGCCGGCCTCTCGCGCGGCCCGGCCCGTCATGCGCACGAGGCCCGCGGGCCGGTGATGATCCGCCTCACGCGCTACCGCCGCGAGGGCGGCCGGCCCCTGCTGATGATCCACGGCTACAGCGCCAGCGGCACCACCTTCGCCCATCACTCGGTGCAGCCCGGCCCCGCAAGGCTGATGCACGAGGCCGGCTGGGACGTGTGGATCCTGGACATGCGCACCAGCGCCGGCATGCCCACGGCCCGCCTGCCCTGGACCTTCGAGGAGTGCGCGCTCAACGACATCCCCGTGGCCATGGACGCCGTGCGCCGCGCCACCGGCGCCGTGCCCATCGACGTGCTGGCCCACTGCATGGGCTCGGTGATGCTGCACATGGCCCTGCTGCAGCCGCAGCGCCAGCCCGAGGAGCATTTCTTCCCGCTGCGCCGGGCCTTGATGGAGGAGGGCTGGATTCGCCGGCTGGTGATCTCGCAGGTCACGCCGCGCATGGTGTTCTCGCCCACCAATGCCGCCCGGGCCCTGCTGATGCAGCACCTGCGGCCCTACCTGCCTCTGCAGGACTTCAGCTTCCGCCCCGAGCAGCCGGGCCTGTTGGACGAGCTCGTCGATCGTCTGCTGGCCAGCCTGCCCTACCCGGACGAGGAGTTCGACCTCGAGAACCCGCCCTTTCCCAGCCTGCGCCGCACGCCCTGGACCCGCACCCGCCATCGCATGGACCTACTCTACGGGCGGGACTTCGCCATCGCCAATGTCGCGCCGCCGGTCTTCGACTTCATCGACGACCACTTCGGCCCCCTCAACATGGACACCGTCGCCCAGGCCATCCACTTCTCGCGCAGCCGCGAGCTGACCGACTGGCGCGGCGCCAGCCTCTACCTGGACGACCTGCGCAAGGCCTTCGCGCAGCTGGCGAAGTTCCCCGTGCTGTCCCTGCATGGCGAGCTCAACGGCCTGTGTGAGCCGGAGAGCGGCGAGCTGCTGCACGATCTCTATGCCCAGGGCGCGCCGGGGCGGCACGAGTTCCGGCTCATCGTGGGCCACGGCCACCAGGACTGCCTGATCGGACATGACATCGAGCAGGCGGTCTTCCGCCATGTCATCGAGTTCCTGCGCCGGGAGATGCCATGAACAAGCCCTTGCCCCCCGTCGAGCCTCGCTGCGCCTGGCCGCCCCTGCACCGCGTGGAGCGCCGCCAGGAGGGGGACGAGCTGGCCCTGCTGACCGCCCTGCGCCCCGAGCTGGGCTGGCCGCGCCAGTGGGCCTGGCTGCCGGTGCGCGAGACACCCGCAGGCTATGAGCCGCTGCAGCCTGCGCGCCCCTTGCGCGAGCAGGTGCGGCTGCGCGACTTCGAACTGGCCGGGCAGCGTCATCCTGGCGAAGCCCTGCGCTGCCGCCTGCCGCTGGACGAGGTGCCCGCCGAGCCCGGCACCGGCCTGCTGTGCCTGATGCTGTATGCGGACCTGCGCGGCCAGTGGGTCGAAGCCGCCCGGCGCAGCAGCTCGCCCGAGGAGGAGCTGGAAGCCGCGCTGCGGGCGGCGCTGGCCATGGACGCGCTGGAGCTGCGCCACGCCTTCGTGCCCCGGCCCGAGCCCGAGGAGGCGGCGCCTCGCGAGGAGGGGCTGAGCTTCATCCTCGCCGCCTGCCAGTACCCGCCGGGCCTGCTGGATGCGCGCCAGGGCGCCGAGCGCGACCCGCGCCGCGCCGGCCCCGTGGATGCCGCCCTGGCCCGGATGGTGGACTTCACGCGCCACACGCCCGAGGGCCGTGCCTGCTCGCTGCTGCTGATCGCGGGCGACGAGATCTACGCTGACGCCAGCGGCGGCCTGGCCGACGCCCACAACTCGGTCGAGCGCTACACCCGCGCCTACCAGCACTTCAAGGCCGGCCTCGTGCGCCACCTGCCGCCCACGCTGCAGCGCATCGTCCATGCGCCGGACGACCACGAGATCGAGGACAACTGGGGCCCGGTGCTGCGCGCCGACGGCCAGGTGGACCACGGCCGCTGGGCGGCGCCAGCCCGCGCCGCCGCCTGGGCCGCGCGCTGGGAGCCGGGCGAGCGCGAGGGCCTGCATGCGCACTTCTGGCACCGCTTCGACTGGCGCGGCGTGCGCTTCTTCATCGCCGATGCCCGCCTGGAGCGCCAGCCCCGGCCGCAGTCGCGCCTGATGTCCGCCCGCATCATGGGTGATGCGCAGTGGCAGGCGCTGCAGCAGTGGCTGGCTCAGAAGGCCGAACGCCCGGACGAGCGCCCGCGCGTGGTGCTCAGCGGCTCCCTGCTGCTGCCCCGGCGCCGCAGCGTGGCCGAGTTCCCCGGCGCCGCGGCCGCCAGCGATGCCTGGGACGGCTTTCCCGCCAGCCAGCACGGCCTGCTGCGCGCGCTGTGGCGGCACGGTGCGCAGGACGTGCTCTTCCTCTCCGGCGACGAGCACCGCAGCGGCTACGCCACCGCCTGGGTGGGCGTGGACGACGGCCAGGGCGGCCTGCGCGTGGACCAGCCCCGGGTCCGCCTGCTGAGCGTCCACAGCTCGGCCCTGCATGCGCCCTGGCCCTTCTCGGTCACGGAGGCGGAGGCCTTCCAGGTGCCGGACTCCTTTGCGCTGATGCCCGATGCCGAGGCCCCCGCGGGGCCGGCCCTGCGCTGCCTCGTGACCGACTGGGCCGACCACCCGGGGGACGGGTTTGCCGTGCTGAGCCTGCGCGCGGGGCAGGTGAGCGTGGCCTTCGAGCGCGGGACGGGCTGCCGGCACACGGTCGTCTGGGAGGCCCGCGGCGCTGGCCATCCGGCGTGAGGCCGGGCTCGCCGGCCACGGACCCAGGGGTATGCCGACTGGCAGCCGCCGGCGGGATCGCTACGCTCCAGCATCTCCACCAACGACCGCTCGCCCCATGCCAAGACGCGCTCTCGCCCTCCTTGCCATTGCCTGTCTGCTGCCTGCCTGGGCGCTCGCGGCCACGGACGCCCCGCCCGCCACCGCCGCCTGTGCATCGCCGGCGCAGCGCGTCGACGAGCAGGGCTTCGTCAAGCTGGGCGGCATCGAGCAGTGGGTCACCGTGAAGGGCGAACGCTGCGGCAATCCCATCGTGCTCTTCGTCCATGGCGGGCCGGGCAATCCGCTGAGCCCCTATGGCGACGCCATGTTCGGCGCCTGGGCGCGGGACTTCACCCTGGTGCACTGGGACCAGCGCGGCTCCGGCATGACCTTCGGCCGCAACCCGACGGCTGACGACGTGCCGCTGACCGTTGCGCAGCTGGTCAGCGACGGCAACGAGCTGGCGGCCTACCTGGCAAAGCGCTTCGGTCAGAAAAAGGTCATCGTGTGGGGCAGCTCCTGGGGCTCGGTCCTGGGCCTCCACATGGTGCATGCGCATCCCGAGCTCTTCCATGCCTACCTGGGCACCTCGCAGATCGTGGACGAGGTCGAGAACGGGGTGCAGAGCTATGCCCATCTGCTCAAGCGGGTCCAGGACGCGCAGGACCAGGAGGCGCTGGCGGTGCTGCAGGCCGTGGGCGCACCACCCTGGACGGACCCGCGCAGCTTCGGCAAGGTGCGCCGCGTGATCCGCCGCTACGAAGCCCAGCGCACGATCCCGGCGCCCAAGGCCTGGTGGCAGCCGCCCGCGCTCTACGCCACGCCCAAGGCGCAGGCGGACTACGAGGCCGGCGAGGACTACTCCTTCCTGCAGTTCGTGGGCCTCAAAGGCGATGGCATGGCCTCGACGATCAATCTGCGCAAGCTGGGCACAGAGTTCCGGCTGCCCATGTTCTTCGTGCAGGGCGAAGAGGACCTGCTCACCACGCCCGACGTGACCCAGCCCTTTGTGGCCGGCCTGAAGGCTCCCGTGAAGGAGCTGGTCCTGCTGCCCCAGGTCGGGCATGACCCCAACCAGCCCATGCTGGACGCGCAGTACCGGCTGCTGCGCGAGCGCATCCTGCCGTTGATCCACTGATCCGCTGATCGGTTGAGCAGCGGGCTCGCGGCTTTCAGCGGATCTCCAGGCCCTGCGCGCCGATCTGCAGCCGCTCCACCCCCACGCCCAGGGCCGTCTCCAGATTGGCCCGGGCCGTGTTGCGGAAATGGACCTCCTCCGCCGGATTGGGCTTGAGCCTCAGCTGCTCGCGGTAGACGACCATGAAGGTGCCCACCATGGCCAGCTGCTCGTACATGGCGCGCCGCTGGGCCGGGCTGGCCTGCTGGATGCCGGCGTTCTGCCCCAGCAGGCCCTGCATCTGGCGCACCAGGGTCTTGAAGTGCTCGTCGGCCACCTGCTGCTGCGTGAAGGCGGCGTAGTTGCCCGCGATGAAGGCCGCCACGCCCGCTGCGAGGTCATTGGAGGCCAGGCCCAGCTGCGTCTCCAGCTTCTGCCAGAAGGCGAAGGACTCCTCGAAGGCCTTGCTCATGGCGCCGCGCTGGGCGGCCGGGAAGCGCTGGGCCAGCTCGGTGGCCGACTGCCGCAACTGCGCCGGGCCCTCGACCAGCAGCGGTGCCGCGGCCACGGCCGGCGCCGCGGTGAACAGGGGGCCGGTGCCCTGGGCTGCGACGGTTCCGGCGCTGCCGCCCGCCAAGGGGCCCGCACCCTTGCCTGCGCCGGCAGGCGTCCCCGGCGCGTTGCCGGCGGCCGGCTTGCCCAGCATGGCGCGCATCTGCTCGGCCAGGCTCAGCGTGGGCGTGGCCTGGGCGGCGGGCGCGGCGGCGTTGCCGGCACTGGGCAGGCCCAGCAGGGTGGCCGCCACCAGCACCAGGGTGGCGGCGGCCGCTTTCGGCGTGCGCGCCGGGCGGTGCCGCGGCGGGGTCAGGTCTTGCGTCAATGAGCAGGAATGAGGATGCATGGGACTCTCCGTCGGGGCTGCACGCGGTGCAGCGCTCACTTGTTGATCGAGTAGCTGCCCTGGCCGAGGTAGACCGAGCGGCTGCCGTCGTCCACCGGGAAGCTCAGCAGGCGTTCCTCGTGGCCGTCGTCGTAGCGCAGCACCGCCACATAGCCGCTGAGTGTGTAGCTGCCGCGGCGGCTGGCGCCGTCGTCCTTGCGCGCGGGGCCGGAGGTGGTGGTGACGTTGCCCAGGCCGGTGCCGACGGTACCGGCGAACACGCTCTGGCTGCCCTTGCCGTCGCCCGAGGAGGCGCCGTGGATCACCGTGCCCTGGACGGCGGCCAGGCTGCCCGAGCCGGACTGGGCATAGAAGCTGCGTTCGAAGCGGCCGTCGCGGCTGAAGCGGATGCTGTTCGTGGAGGCGGTGCCGCCGGTGAACAGGCTGCCGTGGAAGGCGCTGCGGCTGTAGCTGCCCTCCAGGCGGGTGCCGGGCGCCCAGGGTCGCATGGGCCGGTGCTGGGCGGCCTCCCAGGCGCCCTCGGGCGTGCCCTGCTCGTTCTGCGCCTGGAAGTCGTAGTGCTCGCCCCGGGCGCGCCACCGTGCCCATTGCTGCGGCTCCAGGCGCCGGGAGCGGCCGGCGTCCAGCTGGTCGGGGGGCATCTCGGTGCGCAGGTAGGCGCTGCCGTCGCGCAGCAGGAAGCGCACGTCTTCCCGCCACTGCGAGCCGTTGCTGTAGTCCCCGTAGCCGTAGAGCACGACGGCGGCCAGCTCCTTCTCCGGCACGCCCTGGCCGGGCTTGCCCAGCACGCGCTGCAGGGGCACGGGCTTGCGCCGGAGGGCCTGGGCCGGCAGCGGGGAGGCCTGCAGGCCGCCGGGGTCGCTGAGCCAGGCGGCATCGGAGAGCTCCACGGTGTAGGCGCGCGGGTCCTTCACGTCGCCCCGCAGCACCACCTCGCGGCCCAGCAGCGGTTCGGCATCGAAGCGCAGGACGATGGCGCGCTGCGCGCTGAAGGGGCCCTCGTCCTGCACCAGCTGGAAACTGACGCGGTCGTCCAGCCAGCGCACGACCCGCCCCCTGACCAGCACATTGGACAGCGGCCGGCGCGCGTCCTGGCCGCCGCCCGCCTTGCCCGCAGGCTCGATCAGCTTCAGCAGCTGGGCGATGGTCAAGACCTGACCCCCGCCCAGCAATCCCGGCACCACGGGCAGGGGCTCGGGCGCATGGGCCAGCTTTTCCGCGATGAGGGCCTGGGCGGTGGCCACGGCGGCCGGGTAGAGCGTGCTGGCGTCCATGGTGGGCGTGGACCAGTCCTGCATCAGCGCCTCGCAGGCCTTGTCGGGCTGGGGCTCGTCCAGCACCCGCTGGTACATGGTCTCGCGCAGGTCCTTCCAGGGGGGATCGCGGTGCTGGCGGGCCGCCAGGCTCATCACCACCGAGCGCAGCAGCGGCAGGCGGTGGCGCGTGCGCCAGTCGGCAAAGGCGGTCTGCAGGGCCGCGCCCTGGGGAACGCCCATCTCGACGCAGGCCCGCACCGAGGCCTCGGCCATGGCGTCCAGCGTGGCGGCACCGACCACCTGCCCGATCGTGCCGGCGTCCAGCGCCGACGCGGCCGCGGCTTCCGTGCCCGGGGCGCCCAGGGCGAGCGTCAGCCCCAGCCCCAGTGCCTGCACGCTGGTCCTGATCCGGTGGCGGGGCGCGCGCAGCCCCATCCCGACGCCTGTCTCGGCCTTCATGGCATCCCTCCCTGCACATCCTGTCGTCGGTGGCAGGCGGGCCTCCGCCCCCTGCACCGCGGCGACACCATGCCTGTTCCCGGGCGCTTGTGGCAGCGGAGATGTATCGGCGCGTTAACCCACGCCCGGCGACCCCCTAGTCCGCAGGAGGGCGGGGCCTCAGCACTCGCGGGGGGCGTCCGCCGGCCGGTCGCCGGGGTAGTGCCCCGTCAGCTCAAAAGGCGGCAGCCAGGACTCGCGCCGCACGGTCCACAGCTCGTAGTGCGGGCGGAACTGGTCGGGGGCGTCCAGCGCACCGAGGTGCACCTCGACCTCGTCTCCCGAGCGCGAGAAGACCGAGGAGCCGCACTGCGGGCAGAAGTGGCGGCCGCGGTAGTGCTGTGTAGGGCCGCTGATCGCGACGGCCGTCTGCTCGAAGATGGCTGAGGCGTGGAAGAGGGCGCCGTGGTGCTTGCGGCAGTCCAGGCAGTGGCACAGGCCCACGCGCCGGGGCCGGCCGCTGGCCACGAGTCGGACCCGGCCGCACAGGCATCCACCGCTGACGCTGTCCATGGGGCCGCCCTCAGCCACGCCGGGCCGCCTCGATGGTGGCGATGTCGATCTTGACCATGTCCATCATGGCCAGGAAGACGCGCCGGGCGACGGCGGGATCGGGGTCCGAGATGCCCTCGCTGAGTACGCGCGGCGTGATCTGCCAGTGCACGCCCCAGCGGTCCTGGCACCAGCCGCAGGCGCTGGGCCGGCCGCCGCTGCTCAGCAGGGCGTCCCAGAGCCGGTCGGTCTCGGCCTGATCCTCGGTGGCGACCTGGAAGGAGAAGGCCTGCGTCGGCGGGAAGCCGGGGCCGCCGTTGAGGCCCAGGCAGGGAATGCCCATCACGCTGAACTGGACCGTCAGCACGCTGCCGGCCTTGCCGCTGGGGAAGTCGGCCGGCGCGCGGCAGATGGGGCCGACGTGGCTGTCAGGGAAGGTGCGGGCATAGAACTCTGCGGCCTCGAGGGCCGTGCCGTCGTACCAGAGGCACAGGGTGTTCTTGGGTGTCTTGGGCGTCATGAGGGGGCTCCGGCTGAAGGAGGGGTGCGCCCGGCCCGGACGGCCGGGCGCCTGGCTGAAGACTAGCCGAGTCGGCCTCGCCTGGCGGGGTGCCCGCCCTGGTCGGTGCAGGGTTGTTGCGGGGCGGTCAGTCGCGCCGTCCCAGGGCCACAATGCCGGCTCTGCGATTGCCTGCCTGTCCATGCCACCGTCCCGCATCTATCTCCGCTCGCCCGAGGCCGGCGACGCCCCCGCCTTCCTGGCCGCCGTGGCCGCCAGCCGGCGCCTGCACGGTCGCTGGGTGTCGCCGCCGGCGGATGCCGTGGCCTTCCTGGCCTGGCTCGACCGCATGCGCCAGCCGGGGCAGCAGTCCTTCCTGGTCCTGCGGCGTGACGACGACAGCCTGGTGGGCGTCGTCAACCTCAGCCACATCGTGCTGGGTGCCCTGCGCAGCGCCTACCTGGGCTACTACGCTTTCGCGCCCCACGCCGGCCAGGGGCTGATGGGCGAGGGCCTGCAGGCGGTCTGCCGTCACGCCTTCCGGGTGCTGAAGCTGCATCGCGTGGAGGCCAACATCCAGCCGGGCAATGCGGCCTCCCTGGCGCTGGCGCGGCGCTGCGGCTTCCGCAAGGAGGGCTTCTCGCCGCGCTACCTCAAGATCAACGGGCGCTGGCGGGACCACGAACGCTGGGCGCTGCTGGCGGACTGAGCGCCGGTGCTTCGCCCGCGGGCGCGGCGGGGGCCAGGGCCGTCAAGGCCGGCAGGGCCACGGCCTGCATGCGCACGCTGTGCTCGGCCACCGGTCGGCGGTCCACGACGGGGCGGGGGTGGAAGAACTGGAACATGGGGCCATAGCTGGAGGCCGGGGCCCGCATTTCAAGCGCGGGCCGGCCCCTGGCGTGGGGTCAGGCCTTGCCGGCGTTGTAGTCGGCCGCCGCACGGATCAGGGCTTGCAGCGCCGGCCCGTCCACCACCGCGTCCTGGGCGAAGTCGATCGCGCGGCGCACGCGGCCGTCCAGGCTGCTGTTGAAGAGGCCGGACGGGTCGGGCAGCGAGGCGCCATGGGCGAAGGTGAGCTTCACGTGGCGCTGGTAGGTCTCGCCGGTGCAGATCAGGCCGGCATGGGTCCAGCAGGGGCCGCTCCATTTCCAGTCTTCCTCGATGTCGGGCCTGGCCTCGAGGATCAGTGCGCGCAGCCGGCCCAGCAGGGCGCCGCGCCAGTCGCCCAGGGTGGCGATGCGCTCGTCGATCAGGGTGGAAGGGGAGGGGCCTGCGGGCTTGGCGCTGCGGCTGGGCATGGGCGGTTCTCCTGTGGTTCAGTCGCGGGTCTGGATCAGCTTCCACCCATTGCCGGAAGGGTCGCGGAAGCCAGCGTCCACGCTGCCGAAGCGCTCCACGGGCTCCTGGGTGATCTCCACGCCGGCGGCACGGAAGGCCGCGCAGCTGGCGCGGCAGTCCTTCACGCGCATCACCAGGGGCGGCATGGCGCCCTTGGCCACCAGGGCCTGCAGCGCGTCGGCCGTGGCCGCGTCCTGCATGGGCGGGCCGGGCTTGAAGAGGCCCAGTTGCACCTCCGGCTGCTCCGGGTGCTGCACCGTCAGCCAGCGGAAGGGGCCATTGCGCACATCCGTGTGCACCTTGAAGCCCAGCCGCTCCACATAGAAGGCCAGGGCTTCGTCCTGGTCGTGAACGTAGAGGCCCATCACGTCGATTCCTGCATTCATGTCAGCTCCTTGTCGCTGTCAGTGTCCGAGGCCTCGTTTGTAGCGGCTGCGGCCTGGCGGCGCTTCTCCGAAACTGCGCTGAGCAGATCGGGGCGGTGGGCGGCCATCAGGTGGCACAGGGGCATGCCGGCCAGGGCCTGGACGGGGGTCTCGCGGCGCAGCTGCTCGCGCACGGCGGCAGGGTGGCTGCCGGTGATGTCGCGGAAGGTGCGGCCGAAGGTGCCCAGGCTCTCCCAGCCGGTCTGCAGTGCGATCTCGGTGACGTTCATCTCGGTGTCCCGCAGCAGGGCGCAGGCACGCTCGATGCGGCGGCTCAGCAGGTAGCGGTGCGGTGGCAGGCCGAAGGCGGCCTTGAAGGCGCGGGCGAAGTAGGCCTCGGTGAGCCCGCACAGCGCGGCCAGGCGCTGCACCGGCCAGGCCTCCTCGGAGGCGGCGTCCATGCGGTCCCGGGCGCGCAGCAGGCGGCGCAGCAGCGCGGGGCTCGGAGAACGGGGGGGCAGGGACATGCCAGGGAAAGGGCGCGGCCGCCCTGTCGTCGGGAAGCTGCGGATGATAGAGGCGGCGCGGCGGAACGCCTGCCGCAGGGGCTTGCGTTCAGCGGGAGGCCGGCGTGCCCCAGCGCGCCAGCAGGCGCCGCCGGCGCGAGGGCTGCAGATTGGCCCGGCCCAGGTCCCCGCCGTAGTGGGTGACGACGCGCGGGTCCATCACCCGGAACCACAGCGGTGGCACATAGGCCAGCAAGAGCATGCCGGCGTAGCCCGAGGGCAGCTGCGGGCTTTCGTCGAAATGGCGCAGCACCTGGTAGCGGCGGCCGGGGTGGGCGTGGTGGTCGCTGTGCCGCTGCAGCTGGTAGAGGAAGACGTTGGACACGCGGTGGTCCGAGTTCCAGGAATGCGTGGGGTCGCAGGGCGTGAGGCGGCCTTGCGCATCACGCGGGCGCAGCAGGCCGTAATGCTCGATGTAGTTGACGACCTCCAGCAGGCTGATGCCGTAGGCCGCCTGCGCCGCCAGGAAGAGCAGCACCGGCGCGCCCAGCCACAGGGCCAGGGCGCCGTAGAAGGCCAGGGTCATGGCCCAGGCCTGCAGGCACTGGTTGCGCCAGTGCCAGGCGGGCAGGCGCAGCCGTGCCAGGCGTTCGGCCTCGATGGCCCAGGCCGAGGCCAGGCTGCCGAAAACGGTGCGCGGCAGGAAGGCCCAGAAGCTCTCGCCCATGCGGCTGCTGGCCGGGTCTTCCGGCGTGGCCACGCGCAGGTGGTGACCGCGGTTGTGCTCCACGTAGAAGTGCCCGTAGGCCACGGGCGCCAGGGTGATGCGCGAGAGCCAGCGCTCCCAGCGCGGCCGCTTGTGGCCCAGCTCATGGGCGGTGTTGATGCCCACGCCATTGATGCCGCCCACGCTGAGCACCAGGCCCAGCCAGCCCCACAGGCTCAGGGGCTGCGTGGCAGCGACCCAGGCGCCCTGCACCGTGAGCCCGTACTGCAGCGGCACGAATAGCACGAGCAGCACGCGGTACCAGGGGTCGGACTCGATGCGGGCTCGCTCATCCTCGGGCGTGTTGCTGCGGTCCTGGCCCAGCAGGGTGTCCAGCAGCGGAATGCCGACATAGACGACCAGGGTGCTGATCCACAGCCAGAGCTCGTCGCCCGTGGCGAGGTAGCGCAGCACATTGAGCCAGACCAGCGCAGGAAAGGCCGGGGACATGAGCCACCACCAGCGCTTGGGGTCGCGCCAGCGGGCCTGGGTGGGCGATGGGGAACTGAGCGTGCGCATGGCCGTCCTCCTGTGCGCCGTGGCGCTGCGGCCGGGCCATGCTGCGCCTGGCGCCGGCCAGCGTCAATCCCGAGGCGGGGTGGCGATACCGGCCTGCTCCGGCAGCGTGTAGGCCAGCTCGTAGTGGTGCACGCCGCCCTCGATGCGCAGCGTCAGCTCGCCCGTGATGCCCTGCAGTGCGCCCATGCCGGAGCCCGGGACGATGGCGATGCGCAGGTCGTGCCGGCCGGCCTGCATGAGGCCCAGGTGGGCCAGCGCGAAGCCGCCCGGGCGGCCCTGCAGCGTGCCGTGGAAGGACTCCAGCGCCACATAGGCGGCCTCGCCCTGCTGGGGCTGGCCGGCCGCCAGCATCTCGCCCACGGAACGACCCTGCAGGCCGCCCTCGAACTGCTTCTCCAGGGGCCGGCGCGCCTGGGCCGGGCCGCCCTCCGGGCTGGCCATCATCTGCGGAGGCTGGATGCTGACCTTGAAGGTGCCGCTGCAGTACTGCGGCGCGACGGTCTCGGCTTGAGGGGCAGGTGACATGGCGTGGGTAATGAAAAAGGGGGCCTGCCTGGGCACAGGCGGGCCCCCATCTTCGCAGCCCGGGGCGGGCGGCGGCATCGAATGACCCCGCCCTGCGCGCGGGCAGGGCGGGGTCCCGGGATCACTTGAAGTCGCCGGCGAAGACCAGCTGGAAGGCGTCCAGCTTGAAGTGCTTGCGCAGGGCGGCGTTGACCTGGTCCAGGGTCTGCTGCTGCAGGGCCTCGTCCAGCTTCTGCTCGCGCGCGAAGCTGCGGTTCAGGCGCTGCTGGCTGCTGAGCATGCCGGCCACCGCGCCGTCCTGGGCCAGGCTCAGGCGGCGCTGGTTCAGCAGGGCCTGCTTGGCCTCGTCCAGCTCCTTGGCATTGAAGCCGTCCTTCAGGGCGCGGGCCACCTCCTCGCGGAAGGCGGTCTCGACCTTCTCGCGGTTCTGCGGCGCGAAGATGGCGTAGACGTACCAGGCGCCGGAGGGGTCCTCGGCGCCCAGGTTGACGCCGGTGCCGGTGCCGTAGGACAGGCCTTCCTTCTCGCGGATGCGCGTCCACAGGCGCGAGCTGCCGCCGCCGCCCAGGATGTGGTTGGCCAGCTGCAGGGCCGCCAGGTCCGGCGAGCTGTCATCCAGAGGCAGGGACTGGACGCCCAGCATCATGGCGTTCTGCTTGTCCGGCGTGCGCAGCAGCTGCACCTGGCCGGGCTTGTCCACGTGCAGGCGGGGGATGCGGCTGTAGGCGGCCTGGGCCTTCCAGCTGCCCAGCTCGGCGCTCACGGCGCTCTTGACGGCGGCAGCGTCGAAGTCCCCGACCATGGCCAGCTGGGCCTGGCTGGCACCGTAGAAGGCGGCATGGAAGGCCTTGAGCTGGTCCAGCGTCACCGCCTTCACGTCCGCCTCTTCCTCCTCGAAGCTGCGCACATGGCGCACGTCGCCGCGGGGCTCGGTGTTCAGGGCCACGCCCACGGCCTTCTGCGCGATGCCTTCGGGGTTGTCCTTCTGGGCCTGGATGCCGGTCAGCGACTGGGCGCGCAGCTCTTCCAGGCCAGCGGCTTCCAGGCGCGGCTGCTTGAGGATCTCGCCGATCAGGCTGAGGGCCTGGAGGGCGAACTCCTTCTTGGTGCTCCAGCTCAGCACCACGCGGTCGGCAGAGGGGCTGCTGATCTGCAGCTCGATCTTGGCTGCGTCCAGCGCGTCGCGCAGCTGCTCGCGGGTCTTGCCGGCCGTGCCCATCTTGAGCATGGCGGCGGTGAGCTCGGCCACGCTCTGCTGGCCGAACAGGCTCTTGGCGTCACCCAGCTGCAGGGCCAGCACGCCGCGCACCGCCTCGCCGCGGGTGGGCTTGGGCAGCAGGGCCAGCTTGAGGCCGTTGGGCAGCTGGCTGCGCTGGGTCGAGCGGTCCAGATTGGCGGGGCTGGCATCGAAGGCGGCGACCGCGCCGGCCGCGGCCTGCGGCTTGAAGGTCTTGAGCTCGGCGGCCACGTCCACGAAGGCCGGGGCCGGCGCGCGTACCGGCTTCTCGGTCGGGATGTACTGCGACAGCGTGCGGTTGGCCGGCAGGAAGCGCTCGGTGGCCACGCGCTGCACATCGGCCACGGTCAGTGCCTTGACGCGGTCACGCAGCAGGAAGAAGAGGCGCCAGTCGCCTTGCGCGATGGTCTCGGACAGGGTGATGCCCACCTGCTCCGGGCTGGTGAAGAGCTTCTCCCAGCGGTTGAGCCAGCGGGTCTGGGCGCGCTTGAGTTCCTCCTCGGTGACGGGGCGCTCGGCGAAGCCTTCGGTCACGGCCAGCAGCTCGCGGTTGAGTTCGTCCTGCGAGGCCTTGGGGGCCAGCTCGGCGATCATCATCGTGAAGCCGGGATCGGCCAGGGCCAGGCCGAAGTTGCCCACGCTGGCGGCCAGCTTGGTCTCCTCGACCAGGCGCTTGTGCAGGCGGCCGCCGGGGGCCTCGGTGAGGATGAGGTT
Source organism: Pelomonas sp. BJYL3 (assembly GCF_027257975.1). GTDB lineage: Bacteria > Pseudomonadota > Gammaproteobacteria > Burkholderiales > Burkholderiaceae_C > Roseateles_B > Roseateles_B flavus. Next base: position 93,892 of record NZ_JANZKX010000004.1, on the reverse strand, counting down.
GAGCACCTCGATGGCGGCCTGGTCCGGGTGCGCACCCGGGGTCACGTGGTAGGCGGCCAGGCTCATGGGCGTGCCGCCCTGGCGGCGCACGGTGACGGCATGCTCGCCGTCCTGCACCGGGTCGATGGTGTAGAGCTTGGTCAGCTGGCGCTTCGGCTTGGGCAGCTTGCCGAAGCTCTGCTCCACCCAGTCCAGCACCTTGTTGGCGTCGAACTTGCCGGCCACGATCAGGGTGGCGTTGTCCGGCTGGTAGTAGGTGCGGTAGAAGGCCTGCAGGCGGCCGATGTCCACGTTCTCGACGTCGGCGCGGGCGCCGATGGTGTCCTTGCCGTAGTTGTGCCACTGGTACATGGAGGCCAGGGTGCGCTGGGTGGTGACGCCGCCCGGGTCGTTCTCGCCCATCTCCATTTCATTGCGCACCACGGTCATCTCGGTGTCCAGATGGCGGCGGGCGATGTAGCTGTTCACCATGGCATCGGCCTGCCAGGTGAGGTACCACTTGAGGTTGTCCTCATTGGCGGCGAAGGCGGCGAAGTAGTTGGTGCGGTCGAACCAGGTCGAGCCGTTGGCGGCCAGGCCGCGCTTGGTGAACTCGGCCCAGGGGTCCTGGTGCTTGGGGCTGCCCTTGAAGATCAGGTGCTCCAGCAGGTGGGCCATGCCGGTCTCGCCATAGTTCTCATGCCGGGAGCCCACGCGGTAGGTCACATTGACCGTGGTGGTGGGCTTGGAGGCGTCCGGCGCCAGCAGCACCTGCATGCCGTTGGGCAGGCGGTACTCGCTGATGCCTTCGACGCTGTGGACGGGCTTGAGCGAATGCGCCTGGGCGCCGAAGGCAAAGGCCAGGCCCAGGGCCAGGCTCAGGGGGTGTAGCGTGCGTGTCATGGTGGCGGTGCAGGTTTTCAACCGCGGCGAGTGTGCACCCGCCGGGGTCGTGATGATGAAAGTCAGAGAAGGACGGGCGGGAGGGGCGGCCTCAGTGCAGGCCGGCGGGGCGCTGCAGCATCTCGTGCACGTCGTGGCTCATCAGGGCCAGGAAGGCGGCGAGCGCGAGGTAGTAGGTGCCATATTCCCATTTCACCGCGGCGGGCACGGCGTAGTAGGTCTGGCCCTCGGCGCTGTCGCTGCGGTACTTCCAGGCTTTCCACAGCTGCGGCCAGGCCAGCACGGCCATGAGGATCAGCATGGGGCTGGGGCGCCACACGAACAGCCCCACCAGCACCGGCACGCCCAGCAGCCAGATGCGTGGCGAGAGGACGGCCGTGATGCGCCCGCCGTCGAAGGGCGAGACGGGGATCAGGTTGAAGAGATTGAGGAAGAAGCCGGCGTAGGACACGGCCAGCAGCCAGTCGACGCCCCAGCTGCGGGCCATCAGGTAGCAGACCGTGGCGCCCACGGTGCCCAGCAGGGGGCCGGCCAGGCCCACGAAGGCCTCGGTCTGCGCGTCATGCGGCTGGTCCTTGAGCTCGATCCAGGCGCCCACGAAGGGGATGAAGGTGGGCAGGCCCACGTTCAGGCCCTTGTAGCGGGCCGCCAGGTAGTGCCCCATCTCGTGCACGAGGAGCAGGGCGATGAAGCCCGCCGCATAGCGCCAGCCGTAGAGCAGGGCATAGACGCCCAGGGCCAGCAGCATGCTGCCGCCCGAGAGCAGCAGCTTGCCCAGCTTCAGGCCGGAGAACAGCAGCAGGAGCAGCTTGATCATTCGGCGGCCTTGCCACCCTCGGGGCGCGGCATGGGCAGGGTGTCCTGGTGGGTCTCCACGACCGCGGCCTCTACCTTGGGCTTGCGCTTGAAGAGCTTCAGGAGGGCGCCGCCGAAGCCCAGCACGGCCAGGATGGCCAGCTTGGCGAACTTGGCCAGGAAGGCGAAGATCACCGCGAAGAAGCCCAGCTTCTTGGCGCCCACGCCCAGCACCAGCGCGGCCAGGCCGTACTCGGCGACCTTGTCGGTGCTGCTGTTGAAGTCGGCGTAGCGCTTGCCGTCATTGAACTCCATGGCGCCCAGCAGCTCGCGGGCCTGCTCCTTGTGGGCGCCCAGGTCCTTCAGGTCCGTGACCAGGTTCAGGCTCAGATAGCCTTCGCGGCCCAGGGCGTAGGTGTTGTAGTTGACGCCCTGTTCCTCCTCGGCCGGTGCGTTCTTGCTGCGCGAGCTCATGGCCCAGACCAGGCGGTGGCTGTCGGCGGCATAGGCGGGCTTCTCGGCCCAGCCCACGATCTCCAGCTCGGGCACGCCCATCTTGGCGCGCTCCTTGTTGCTGGCCTCGGTGCCTTCGCGGTAGGACTTCAGCAGGTCGTCGGCGTTCCAGTCCTTGGCATCGTCATCCTTGATGTAGCCGGCGCCCTCGAAGCGCAGCACGGCAAACCAGCCGTCTTCGCCGCCTTCGGGGAAGACCAGGCCCAGCAGGTCGCTGTAGTCGCCCGGATTGCCCATGGCGCGCATCAGCTTGGCGGCCTGGGGCTGGGGGATGAAGACCTTGCCCGCGGGCAGGTGCAGCACGGCCTGGTTGGCCAGCGTGACGTCGCTGGGGCCGGCCGTGGCGGCCTGCTTGGCCTCGGCGAAGACCTGGGCCGAAGGGTCGGGGGCCTCGTCGGCCAGGGCCGGTCGGCCCAGCAGGGCCAGAGGCAGGCTCAGCAGACATGCGGCGGCCAGGCGCCGCCAGAAGTTCGTGTTCATGGATTCCTCCCTGCGGTGTGGCTACCGCTGATGGTTGTCTGAAGCGAAGGCAGGGCCCGGGCACGGGACGGCACCCGTTCAGGCCCGCCCACGGCCTGGCCGGACGCGGCCGCCGAGGGAGTCTAGCAAGGCGCCGACACCTGCCGCCCCGGCGCCGTGGGGCTCATCGCCCCAGGCGGGGCGGGTGCCCCGCGCCTGTCAGGGCCCGGCGCGTTCGTAGCGATAGGGGGTGCTGGTGAAGGCCTGGTCCGGCGTTGCCAGGGCATGGCCGCCTTCAATGACCAGGGCCCCGGACTTGTCGCTGCTGAGGCCCCACCATTGCAGGACGAAGTCCGCGGCCTCGTTGCCGAGGCGGACCTGCAGGCTGCCGTCGGCGGCCAGCATCCAGCGGCCCTCGTAGCTGTCATGGTGCGTCATCAGGCTGGCGCTGCCGTCGGCGCGCAGCTGCAGGGTGCGCAGGAGTCGGCTGATGCGCCACTCGCCGATCAGCTGCTCGCGCTGCCAGTTCAGCGCGGGATCCTGCACATAGGCCTCGCCCAGGCTGGCGCCCTGGCCCTGCGGCCCTTCGTAGAGGGCATGCATCAGGAACTGCCGGGGGGCGCTGCGCTGCAGCAGCTGCAGGCGCCAGCGCTGGCTGCTGCCGTTCTCCACCAGCAGCTCACCGCCGTCCAGGCGCCAGCGCCAGTTGCGGCCCGCGATGCTGCCGTCGGACTGGAGGTCCAGCGGCGCGGCCAGCAGGGGGCCGACCCCGGTGTGGGCCTTGAGCTCCAGGGTCTCGGCGATGGGCAGGAACCAGCGGCCGGGGATCTCCGCGGCCTGCAGGGCCAGCGGCGTGTCGCTGAGTCCCAGGCTCAGCTGCTCGCCTTGCACGGCCGCGCCGTCCTCGGGGCCGCAGTCGAACTCGCTGGTGCACACGCTGAGCTGCAGCACGTCACCGAAGGCGAAGCGGCCCAGACGCCGCATGCCCTGGAGGTACTGGTGGTAGGGCTGGTCGAAGATGTCCGTGCCCGCCGCCTGCTCGGTGCCGCTGCCGCTGAGCAGCAGGGCGCCCTTGCCGTTGATCTCCCAATGCAGGGCGCCGTGGGCCGGCGCAAAGCTCTGGCGGGGACGCAGCTGCCCGGTGCCGCCCGCCTGCAGGGTCAGCAGGGCGCTGCTCTTGGCCGTGCTGAAGACGGGGGCCTGGTCCAGGGCGCCGACGGGGCCCAGGATGTAGCGGGCGGGCAGGCTGGCCTGCGTGAAGGGACTGCGCGCCAGCAGGGCGGTCTGGGCGTCCTGGCGCAGGCGCTCCAGGGTGTCGCCCAGGGTGGCCTCGGCCGCGGCACGGAATTGCCGCAGGCCGGCGTCGTCCGCCAGCAGCTGGGCCAGCGTGGCGATGCCGTCGGGCAGCGGCACCAGGCCCTGCCGGGCGGCCAGGACCAGGGCGCTGCGATCCCCGACGCCTTCCACGGAATAGCCGGACACCGCGCGGCGCAGGGCCAGCTCGTCAGGCACGCTGACCTGCTGGGTCAGGCTGCGGTGCTGCCCCAGCAGCAGCGCGGCTTCGCCGATGCTCGACTCGTCCACCTGCAGGGCCGAGAGGCGGCCGGCATCCAGGCGCCGGGCGTCGCCCGCCAGCGTCATCAGGGTGGCGCCGGACGCGAGGTAGAGCTCGGCACGGTCGCGCGGATGGCCGCTGTCTTCCTTCAGGCGCAGGCGCAGCAGGCTGTCGCGCTGGCTGGCGTCGGCGAGCCACAGCTGGAGGCGGTAGCTGCCTTTGTCGTCCGTCTGGGCACTGGCCAGGGCCTGGTCGCCGGACAGCAGCTCCAGGCCGCGACGGGCCTGCCCCTGGCCGCCCAGCAAGACCTGACCCTCCAGCAGCAGTTCGCGGCGCAGGGTCAGCGATACCGTGGCCTGCTGGGTGAGCCCCTGGGCGTCGTGCACCCGGTAGGTGAAGCGGTCCTGGCCCAGGGCATGGGCAGCCGGCGTGTAGCGGATGCGGCCGCCTTCGATGCTGGCCTGGCCGAGGCTGGGGGCCTGCACGCTGTCCAGCACCAGTCCCTGGCCCTGGTCATTGGCCAGCACGTCGATCAGCACGGCTGCGCCGTTGTCCACCGTGGCGCTGTCGTCACGGGCCTGCAGCGCGGCCGTCAATGGCGCGTCGCCCGAGCCGCAGGCACCGAGCGCGAGCAGGCCTGCCAGCAGCAGGGCCAGGGGCAGCCGGCGCTGCCGGCTCGTGAGCTGTTTCATTGAGACGAGGCCTCCACTCATCAATTGCCCCGCGCAAGGGGCGCAACGGGATCCCTCCCCAGGGTCCCGACGAAAGCCCGCAGCCTAGCCGCAAGGCGGCGGCCCTTTGTTGCTGCAGATTGCTGCTCAGGGGCATCCCCCTTGTCGAAAACCCGTGCAATCCCGCACGGTGGGGCGGGGTTGTGGTGCGATTGCCGCGCAAAAAGCAGCACGAGCCCGCGGGCTGCAGTGTCAAATCGCGGGCTTTGTCCGGCGATCCCCGCCGCTGACGACGCGAAACCGGTGGCAGGTGACTGAGATCACCCCGCACGAGGAGGATGTATGAACACACGATGGAATGGGGCGGCCCTCGGCGCCGTCCTGGGCGCCTGCGCGCTGCTGAGCGCCTGCGGTGGCGGCGGTACCAACGCCGGAGCGCCGGTCTTCGGCAACGTGCCGTCGGACAACGCCACCCCCAGCACGCCCAGCACCCCCGTCAACGAGCCCCTGAAGCCCAGCGCTGTCTATGCCCAGCAGTGCGCGCCCGAGAACGCGCAGGCCCCGGCCGGCAATCGCAACGGCAGCCTCAGCCAGGAGAAGCGCTGGCTGCGCTCCTACTTCGACGAGGCCTATCTGTGGCGGGAGTCCGTCCCCAACGTGAACGCCAGTGCGGCGAGCTTCAGCAACACCGCGGATGTCCAGGGCTCGCTGGAGGCCTATTTCGACGCCCTGCGCAGCCCGGTGCTGACCGCCAGTGGCGCGCGCCAGGATCGCTTCAGCTTCATGATCCCCACGTCCAAGTGGCAGCAGATGACCCAGGCCGGCGTGGACGCGGGCTTCGGCATCGAATGGACCATGGCCTCGCCCACGCCGCCGCGCGGCATCCGCATCGCCTACGTGATGCCCGGCAGCCCCGCCGAGCGTGCCGGCCTGCGGCGCGGTGACACCCTGGTGACGGTGAACGGCGTGTCCGCCGACAGCAACGACCGCGCCGGCATCGACGTGCTCAACGACATGATGAGCCCCGACCAGCTTCAGAAGCGTTTCGACTTCAGCTTCAGCCGGGCGGGCGGCCAGAACGTGCAGGTGAGCCTGCTCAGCGCCGAGGTCGAGACCCAGCCGGTGACCCTGGACGAGGTGCTGACTGGCGCTGACGGCAAGAAGGTCGGCCACCTGGTCTTCAACACCCACATCGCCAAGGGTGAGATCCAGCTGATCGATGCCATGACCCGCTTCCAGCAGGCCGGCGTCTCCGACCTGGTGGTGGACCTGCGCTACAACGGCGGCGGCCTGCTCTTCATGGCTTCGCAGCTGGCCTACATGGTGGCCGGCTCCCAGCAGACCAGCGGCAAGGACTTCGAACGCAGCCGCTACAACAGCCTGCGCCAGGCCACGGAGGGCGGCGCGACGCCCTTCTACGGCGTCTCCTGCCTGCTCAACGCCAACTTCCAGTGCACCTCCGAGCGCCCGCTGCCCGCGCTGAACCTGCGACGCGTCTATGTGCTGGCGCAGAGCGGCACCTGCTCGGCCAGCGAGGCCTTCATCAACGGCTTGCGCGGCGTGGACGTGGAGGTGGTGCTGATCGGCGGCAAGACCTGCGGCAAGCCCTATGGCTTCACCGCCAAGGACAACTGCGGCAACTCCTATTTCCCCATCGAGTTCGGCGGTGTCAACAACAAGGGCTTCGGTGACTACGCCGACGGCTTCGTGCCCGGCGGCAACGGCCCGACCGGCCTGCCCGGCTGCGCGGTGGCGGACGACCTCGGCCACGAGCTCTCCAATCCCGGCGAGGCCCTGCTGGCGACGGCCCTGGAGCACCGCATCAGCGGGCGCTGCCTGGCCCAGGCCCCGGGCATGCGCCCGGCCAGCGCCCGGCCGCGCGAGGGCGATGTGGCCCTCACGCTCAAGCGCTCGCCCGTGCGCAGCAACGCCTTCCGCCTGCCGCGCTGATCGCCGTCGCGCCTGCCCCCAAAGACAAAGCCCGCAGGCCTTCCGGCCTGCGGGCTTTCTTCATGGTGCTTGATCAGGCGTTGATCAGGCCGCCTGCCACTGCTTCATCAGGCCGTCCCACTTGGCGCGGGCGGCATGCACATGGCGCTCCTTCACGTGGCCGTAGCCGCGGATCTCTTCCGGGATGCGCGCGATGTCCGAGGCCAGGGCGAGGCGCTCGGCCGTCAGGCCCTTGGCCAGGATCTGCTCGATGCTGGCGCGGTAGTCCTGGATCAGCTGGCGCTCCATCTTGCGTTCGGCGGTGTAGCCGAAGATGTCCAGTGCCGTGCCGCGCAGGCCCTTGAGCTTGGCCAGCACGCCGAAGGCCGGGCGGATCCAGCCGCCCATCTGCTGCTTGACCAGCTCGCCCTTCTCGTTCTTCTTGGCCAGCAGGGGCGGGGCCAGGTGGTGGACGATCTTGTAGTCGCCCTCGAACTGCGAGGCGATCTTCTCGACGAACTTCTTGTCGCTGTGCAGGCGGGCGACCTCGTACTCGTCCTTGTAGGCCATCAGCTTGAACAGATAGCGGGCCACGGCCTCGGACAGGCGCGTGCTGCTCAGCGGCTTTTCCGCCGCACGGACCTTCTCGACGAAGGCCTGGTACTGCGCGGCGTAGGCGGCGTTCTGGTAGTCCGTGAGGAAGGCCACGCGCTTGGTGATCATCTCGTCCAGGCTGTCGCGCTTGACGATGTTGATGACCTGCTGGGCGGCGAACAGGGACTGCACGGCGGCCAGGTCATGGGCGCAGCGGCGGCCCCATTCGAAGGCGGCCTTGTTGTTGTCGATCTGCACGCCGTTGAGCTCGATCGCGCGCATCAGCGCGGCGTAGCTGAGGGGCACCCGGCCCTGCTGCCAGGCGTAGCCCAGCATCAGCGGGTTGGTGTAGAGCGAGTCGCCCAGCAGCTTGACGGCCACGTCTTCCGCGTCGAAGGCGCGGAAGTGCTCGGCGCCCACGGCCTTGGCCACGGCGGCTTCGCAGGAGGCGCCGGGGAAGGACCAGTCGGCGTTGTTCACGAGGGTCGCGGTGGGCGAGCCATGCGTGTTCAGCGCGACGAAGGTGCGGCCTTCACGCATCACGGCCAGCGTGGTCTTGTTGGCGGCCACGATGGAATCGCAGGCGATCACCAGCTGGGCCTCGGCCGTGCCGACCTTGGTGCAGTGGATGTCTTCCGCCTTGTTGGCGATCTGGATGTGGCTCCAGGTCGCGCCGCCCTTCTGGGCCAGGCCCGCGGCGTCCTGCGTGATGACGCCCTTGCCTTCCAGATGGGCGGCCATGCCCAGCAGCTGGCCGATGGTGATCACGCCCGTGCCACCCACGCCGGCCACCACGATGCCCCAGGCCTCGGTGGCGTTGGGGATGACGGGCTCGGGCAGGGCGCCCAGCTTGGCGTCGAAGGGCGAGATGCGCTTGTCCTTCTTGGGCTTCTTCAGCTCGCCGCCCTCGATGGTGACGAAGCTGGGGCAGAAGCCCTTCACGCAGCTGAAGTCCTTGTTGCAGGTGTTCTGGTTGATCTGGCGCTTGCGGCCGAAATCAGTTTCCAGCGGCTCGATCGAGAGGCAGTTGGACTGGATGGAGCAGTCGCCGCAGCCCTCGCAGACCAGCTCGTTGATCACCGTGCGCTTGGCCGGGTCGATCAGCTTGCCGCGCTTGCGGCGGCGGCGCTTCTCGGTGGCGCAGGTCTGGTCGTAGATGATGGCCGTGGTGCCGGCGATCTCGCGGAACTCGCGCTGGATGCGGTCCAGCTCGTCGCGGTGGTGCACGGTGACGCCGGCCAGCAGCGCCACGCCGTTGTACTTCTCGGGCTCGTCGGTGACGATCACCAGCTTCTTCACGCCTTCCGAGATCAGGCTCTGCATGATCTGCAGCACCGTGTGGCCCTCGGCGCGCTCACCGACCTGCTGGCCGCCCGTCATGGCGACGGCGTCGTTGTAGAGGATCTTGTAGGTGATGTTCACGCCCGAGGCGATGCTCTGGCGGATGGCCAGGATGCCCGAGTGGAAGTAGGTGCCGTCGCCCAGGTTCGAGAAGATGTGCTTCTCGTCGGTGAACCACTGCTGGCCGGTCCAGGGCACGCCCTCGCCGCCCATCTGGGTGAAGGTGGCGGTGTTGCGGCCCGGCATCCAGGTGACCATGTAGTGGCAGCCGATGCCGCCCACGGCGCGCGAGCCTTCGGGCACGCGGGTGGAGGTGTTGTGCGGGCAGCCGGAGCAGAACCAGGGCGTGCGGTCGGCGCCGCCGGCGGCCTTCTCCTCAGCCTTGAGCGCGTTCTCCTTGGCGTCGATGACGGCCACGCGCGCGTCCAGGCGGGCGGCGATGTCGGCATCCACGCCCAGCTTCTTCAGCCGCTTGGCAATGGCGCGGGCGATGATGGCCGGGGTCAGGTCGGCCTGCGGGCGCAGCAGCCAGTTCTTGCTCGGATTGGGCAGGCCCCATTCGCCACCCATGCCGCCTTCGGCGTCGTCGTCGAACTTGCCCAGCACGTGCGGGCGCACGTCGGCGCGCCAGTTGTAGAGCTGTTCCTTGATCTGGTACTCGATGACCTGGCGCTTCTCTTCAATGACCAGGATCTCCTGCAGGCCGGTCGCGAAGTCGCGGGTGATGTTGGCCTCCAGCGGCCACACCACGTTGACCTTGTGCAGGCGGATGCCAAGGCGGCGGCAGGTGTCGTCATCGAGGCCCAGGTCGTGCAGGGCCTGGCGGGTGTCGTTCCAGGCCTTGCCGGAGGCGATCAGGCCCAGGCGGTCGTTGGGCGTGGCGATGACGTTGTAGTTGAGCTTGTTGGCGCGCACATAGGCCAGGGCGGCGTACCACTTGTGGTCCATCATCCGCGCTTCCTGGTCCAGGGGCGGATCGGGCCAGCGGATGTGCAGGCCGCCGGCCGGCATGGGGAAGTCGTCCGGCGTGATGATGTTGACGCGGTCCGGGTCCACGCTGACGCTGGCGCCCGACTCCACGATCTCCTGGATGGTCTTCATGCCGGACCACAGGCCCGAGAAGCGGCTCATGGCGATGGCATGCAGGCCCATGTCCAGGATGTCCTGCACGCTGGACGGGAAGAACACCGGGAAGCCCGCGGCCTTGAAGACGTGGTCGCTCTGGTGGGCGGCGGTGGAACTCTTGGAGATGTGGTCGTCACCCGCGATGGCGATCACGCCGCCGTGCTTGGAGGTGCCGGCCATGTTGGCGTGCTTGAAGACGTCGATGCAGCGGTCCACGCCCGGGCCCTTGCCGTACCAGAGGCCGAAGACGCCGTCGAACTTCGCCTTCTCCTTGAACAGGTCCAGCTGCTGCGTGCCCCACACGGCGGTGGCGCCCAGCTCCTCATTGACGCCCGGCTGGAACACGATGTTCTGCTTGGCCAGGTGCTTCTTGGCGGCCATCAGGGCCTGGTCATAGCCGCCCAGCGGCGAGCCACGGTAGCCCGAGACGAAGCCGGCGGTGTTCAGCCCGTTCATCGCGTCCCGCGTGCGTTGCAGCATGGGCAGGCGCACCAGGGCCTGCACGCCGCTCATGAAGGCACGACCGCGGTCGAGCGCGTACTTGTCGTCCAGGGTGACCTTTTCCAGCGCGCGCAGGATGTGTTCGGGCAGCGGTGCATTCATGCGAGGGGTACTCCGAGAGGGGGGTGCCGAAGAGAGGGTGGACCAGGTCCGGCATCACCTCGCATCAGGAGGTGCATGTGCAGGCGGCTTGTGGCCGCCGGACCTTCCGGGGGGTGGCTGCAGTATGGGCCGGGGAGGGAGTGTAGGGAAAGAGGGGGGGTGTGTCTTTTCTAAGTTTGCGCAGTCAAGGCCTTGTCTGGCATGAAGATGGTGACTTCTGGTTCAATGGAGAAATGTCTTGATCGCGCAATCGCAATAGAGGGAAAAACCCGGAGTCCGAAGGCTTGTGCTGCGGCTCAAAGCGGGCCGTCCGGCGCTCGTCGGGCCGGCGGATCGCGGCGCGCATGACTTTCAGCACCTGATAAATATGTCAGGTGGCTGTCCCGTGAAACTGGGATAACCTGCCGCTACTCGAACAACGGCGGACGTTTCGGCACAGAGGCGACGCACCAGCTGAAGAGAAAGCAACGAGGATCGCGCGGTGCATCAGGCACTGCTCGGGGAGAAACTGGAGAGGCCCGGCCCGTGATGGGTCGGGCCTTTTATTTTTGCCACATTGCAGGCGGGCGTTTGGCAGGCTGCATCGCAGGGCTTCATGGATGACGCATCCGGCCAGGCCCTTGTCGCGCACCCGTCCCTGTGGGCGTGCACCTCGAACACCGCCCTGACCCCATGAGCGCCGGCTGGATTCATCGCCATGGTCATGGAGAGTGGCAAAGTCTCTCTAGGCAAGCGGCCCGGCCGCATTGATGATGTTGCGCCTGGCCGGCGGCCAGATTCCATTCCAAAGAACGAGCGTGAGCCGGATGAGGGAGACCCTGTTCAGAACCGAAGTGGTGCAAGCCCAGTCCACCCAGTGGCTGGGCTCCATACGCATCGGCCGCCCGCCCAGCTTTGCCTGGCTGACGGGCATCGCCCTGGCCCTGCTGGCCGGATTGCTGGCCTTTGCGCTGCTGGGCGAGATCAGCCGCAAGGCGCGTGTCTCCGGTGTGCTGCTGCCCACGGGCGGGCTGATCGGCGTCACCGCGCCGCAGGCCGGCACCGTGGCCGAGCTGCTGGTGAAGGAGGGGGACGAGGTCCAGGCCGGTCAGCCCCTGCTGAAGATCCGCACCGAGCGCCGCCTGGCGCAGGGCGATGTGGCCCTGCTCAACGCCCAGGCCCTGGCCCAGCGCCGTCAGAGCCTGGACACCGAGCGCCTCCTGCAGCAGCAGCAGGCCCGCCAGCGCGCCGATGCGCTCAACGACCGCCTGCGCAGCCTGCAGTCCGAGGAGCGCCAGGCCCAGGGCGAGCTGGACTCCAGCCGCCAGCGCGCCCAGCTGGCGCAGAAGAGCGTCGATCGCTTCAACGAGCTGGCGCGCAGCGGCTATGTCTCGGCCGCCCAGGTCCAGCAGAAGCAGGAAGAGCTGCTGGATCTGCAGATGCGCGAGCGCAGCGCCGAGCGCAATCTCCAGGCGCTGCAGCGCGATGCCCAGGCCGTGCGCGCCGACCTCACCGCCAACGAGACCAGCCTGCGCAGCGCGCTGGCCCTGGTCGACCGCAACCTCGCCAGCCTCTCGCAGGAAGCCAATGAGAACGAGGCCCGCGGCGCCGCGCTGGTGCAGGCCCCCCAGGCCGGGCGCGTGGCCACGCTGTCCCTGCATGCGGGGCAGTCGGTCCTGGAGGGTCAGGCCTTGCTGAGCCTGGTGCCCCAGGCCGGCGAGGGTCGGGGCGACCAGGCGCTGGAGGCCCAGCTCTTCGCGCCCAGCCGCACCAGCGGCTTCGTCCAGCCGGGCCAGCAGGTGTGGCTGCGCTATGCCGCCTACCCCTACCAGAAGTTCGGCATGGCGCGCGGCCGCGTGGTGGCGGTCAGCCAGGCGCCGCTGTCGGCGCAGGAGCTGCCCACCGGGCAGAGCCAGGCGCTGCAGGCCGCGGGCCAGTCGGGCGAGCCGCTGTACCGCATCCGCGTGGCCCTGGACCGCCAGGACGTGCAGGCCTATGGCGCGACCCTGCCGCTGAAGCCGGGCATGAGCCTGGACGCCGACGTGCTGCAGCAGCGTCAGAAGGTCTGGGAATGGGTGATGGAGCCCGTCCTGGCCGTGTCCGGCCTGGCGCCTTTCGTGAACACGCCTGAGGACGGCAGCCCCGCGCCGCAGAAAGCCGGGGCCCCGCGATGAAACTCTTCCTGCAATCCGAAGCCGCTGAATGCGGCCTGGCCTGCCTGGCCATGGTCGCGAGCCATCATGGCCTGGGCCAGGACCTGGGCGAGCTGCGCCGGCGCTTCCCCATCTCGCTGAAGGGCGCCAAGCTGGCCAGCCTCATCAGCCATGCCGGGGCCCTGGGCTTCTCGGCGCGCCCGCTCAAGCTGGAGATGGAACACCTGGGCCAGCTGAGCCTGCCCTGCGTCCTGCACTGGGACCTCAACCATTTCGTGGTGCTCAAGAAGGTCGGTGCCAGGTCTTGCGTGGTGCTGGACCCGGCCATCGGCGAGCGCCGCCTGAGCCTGGCGGAGATGTCCAGCCACTTCACCGGCGTGGCCCTGGAGCTGACGCCCAATGCCGACTTCAAGCCCGCGAAGCAGGCGCCCCGCCTCTCGCTGGGATCGCTCACGGGCAAGGTCAGCGGCCTCAAGCGCTCGCTGCTGCAGATCCTGGCGGTGGCGGTGGTGCTGGAGGCCTTTGCCGTCGTCGCGCCGCTGTTCAACCAGCTGGTGGTGGACGAGGTGCTCAGCAGCGGAGACGCAGAGCTGCTGGGCGTGCTGGTGCTGGGCTTCGGCCTGCTGCTGCTGATCCAGACGGCGCTGTCCCTGGGCCGCTCCTGGATGGTGGTGCTGCTGAGCCAGACCCTGGCGCTGCAGTGGCAGTCCAATGTCTTCGCCCACCTGATCCGCCTGCCTACCGCCTTCTTCGAGAAGCGCCACCTGGGCGACATCACCTCGCGCTTCGGCGCCGTCAACGCGATCCAGCGCAGCCTCACCACCGCGGCCATCGAAGCCGTGCTGGATGGGCTGATGGCCCTGATCGCGCTGGCCATGATGCTGCTCTATTCCGTGCCGCTGACCGCCATCGTGCTGGGCGCGGTGGCGGCCTACGGCGCCCTGCGCTGGGTGGCCTACCGGCCCTTCCGTGACGCCTCCGCCGAACGCCTGATCATCGCCGCCAAGGAGAACACGCACTTCCTGGAGACCCTGCGCGCCATCACGCCGCTGAAGCTCTATGGCCGCGAGGACGAGCGCCGCGCGCGCTGGCAGAACCTCATCGTCGACGTGCAGAACCGCGACGTGCGCACGGCCAAGATGAGCATGGCCTTCCAGACCGCCAACACGCTGATCTTCGGCCTGGAAAACCTGGCGGTGCTGTGGCTGGGCGCCCGCACCATCCTGCAAGGCCAGCAGAACCACGCGGTCGCGCTGACGGTGGGCATGCTCTTCGCCTTCGTCAGCTACAAGAGCCAGTTCACCAGCCGCGTGGGCAAGCTGATCGACTACGGCGTGGAGCTGCGCATGCTGTCCCTGCATGGCGAACGCCTGGCCGACATCGTCCTGGAAGCGCCGGAGCAGGACGATGTCCCGCACAGCGAGCTGGACCACCTGGCGCCCTCGCTGGAGCTGAGGAACGTTTCCTTCCGCTATGCCGAGGGCGAGCCCTGGATCCTCAAGGACGCCAGCTTCAAGGTGGAGGCCGGCGAGAACGTGGCCGTCACCGGCCCCAGCGGCGCGGGCAAGACCACGCTGCTGAAGATCCTGCTGGGCCTGCTGCCGCCCACCGAGGGCGAGGTGCTCTACGGCGGCGTGCCGGTGCGCCACCTGGGCGTGCGCAACTTCCGCCGCCAGATCGGCACCGTCATGCAGGAGGACGCCCTCCTGACGGGCAGCCTGGCCGACAACATCAGCTTCTTCGACAGCCATCCGGACCGTGAGCGCATCGAGCATTGCGCGGCCCTGGCCCAGCTGCACGAGGACATCCGCCGCATGCCCATGGGCTATCAGACCCTGGTGGGCGACCTCGGCTCGGGCCTGTCCGGCGGCCAGAAGCAGCGCCTCCTGCTGGCCCGCGCCCTCTACAAGCAGCCCCGCGTGCTGGCCCTGGACGAGGCGACCAGCCACCTGGACATCGCCAATGAGCGTGCCGTCACGGCGGCGCTGGCGCAGATGAAGCTGACGCGCCTGGTCATCGCCCACCGGCCCGAGACCATCGCAGGCGCCCAGCGCGTGGTGCAGGTGCGCGAGGGGCAGGTGCTGGAGCTGGCGCGCCAGGTGAGCAACGGGCCGGCGGACAGCACGGCAGCCTTCTGAGGCGTCGCGCTCCTCCAGTAGGATGGGTGCTCCGCTGCCAGCCTGCCGAGCCATGACCAAGACCAATGCCTCTCTCGCCACCCGCGGACGCCTGCCTGCGCCGGAGTCCGAGGACCCGCAGGGCGAGCGCCTGGACCGCTGGCATGTGGCCATCCTGGCCGAGCTGCAGCGCGACGCGCGCCTGTCCAATGCGGAGCTGGCCAGCCGCATCGGCCTGTCCACGGCGCCCACCTGGCGCCGGGTCAAGTGGCTGGAGGAGCAGGGCTACATCACCGGCTACCGCGCCGAGCTGGACCGCCGGCGCCTGGGCCTGGGTGTGCTGGCCTTCGTGCGCCTGGACGCTGACCGCAACAACGCTTCGGCGACCAAGGTGCTGGAAGAGGCCATCTGCCAGCTGCCCGAGGTGATCTCCTGCCACTACATCTCCGGCGCCGGCACTTTCGAGTTGCAGGTGCTGGCCACCGACCTCGACGCCTTCAGCCGCTTCACCATCGACACCCTGCTCAACCTGCCCAACGTCAAGGACGTGCACACGAGCTTTTCGCTGGGCGAGGTCAAGGCCGGCGGCGGCGTGCCGCTGGGGCACCTGAAGCCCTGATCGACCCTCAGCGGCCGTCGCCGAGGCCGGCCGACGAGAGGGCGGCGCTCTGCGGCGTGCGCTGGAAGGCGTTGCGATCGAAGCCCAGCGCCGCCGCACGGTCCAGCAGGGCCTGCAGCCGTGACTCCGGCAGCTGGGGTTCGCGGGCCAGGACCCAGGCATAGCGCCGGTCGGGCGCCCCGACCAGCACCTCGGTATAGCCCTCGTCCAGCGCCAGGATCCAGTAGTCCCCGTAGAAAGGCCAGAAGAAGGTGACCCGCAGACGGGCATTGCCAGAATCCGGGACCACCTTGGCATGGCCGCGGACGTCGTCCATGCCCCCGTCGGCCGTGCGGCAGCGGTTGATCACCTCGATGCGGTTGCCGTCCTGGCGGTACTGCGCCTGGGTGTCGGCCACGCACTGGCGCTGGAAGCGGTTGGGCAGCCGCGCGATCTCGTACCAGCGGCCGGCGTAGCGCGCCAGGTCCACTTGCGGCACGGTGGGCAGGGGCGCATCCGCCCCGAAGGACAGCCCGGTCAGGCACAGGGCCGGCAGCATCAACAGGACGCGGATCATCGAACGCATGGGGACCTCCTTCACATGATGGCTCGGACGCTGGCCGCCGTGCCTCGTCCTCGCGGGATTCTGGGCCATGCGCCGGCGGCCTCAGGAGTGGACTTCCCAATGGCCCGCCAGCCCTTGCAGATGCTGCAGAAAGGCTTGCGCCAGCGGGCTCAGGCGCTGGCCGGGCAGCCACATCACCGACCAGGCCGAACGCACCGGGAAGCGGTCCACCTGCAGCACGGCCAGGCCTTCGCTGGCCGGATCGGCCGACAGGGCATGGCGGGACACCAGGCCCAGGCCCATGCCCGCCGCCACCGACTGCTTGACCGCCTCGTTGCTGCCCAGCTCCAGCCGCACGCGCGGGCTCAGCCCCAGCTTCTCGAAGTGGGCATCACCGGCAAGCCGCGTGCCGGAGCCGGCCTCGCGCAGGATGAAGGGCTCCTCCTGCAGGCGCTGCGGCCGCACGCGCGTGCGGCCGGCGAGTGCGTGCCCCAGCGGTGCGATCGGCACCAGCGGGTTGTCCAGCAGATGGGCCCGCTCATGAGGCAGGCCGCGCGGCGGGATGGAGAGGATGTAGAGGTCGTCCTGGTGCGCCCGCATGCGCTGCAGCACGCCGTCGCGGTTGAGCACCTGCAGGGCGATGTCCACCTGCGGATGCCGGGCACAGAAGGCTCCGAGCATGCGGGGCACGAAGTACTTGGCCGTGCTGGCCAGCGCGATGCGCAGGCGCCCGTGCTGCAGGCCGCGCAGGCCGGCCAGGCGCTGCTCGAGCGCCTCCCACTCGGACTGCAAGGCGCGGGCCGTGGCCAGCACCGCCTCGCCCGCCTCGGTGAGCTGCAGGCGCTTGCCGAACTGCTCGTACAGCGGCAGCCCCGCAGCCTCGGACAGCTCCTTGAGCTGCATGGAGACCGTGGGCTGCGTGACGTGGCAGGCTCGAGCCGCCCCGGTGATGGAGCCCGTCTCGGCGAGGGCCAGCAGCAGCTTCAGCTGACGGAAGGTGGCATGCATCGATGAATGTCGATGGAAAGCATCAGAACAATTGATTTTCCGTGATTGTCTGATGTCCCTAGCATCCAGGCCTCATGAATGCCCTTCTTGATCCCGCCCTGCTGTTCTTCGTCCTCGGCCTGCTGGCCGGGGTGCTGCGTTCCAACCTCGAGGTGCCGGCGCCGCTGTCGCGCTTTCTGTCGCTGTACCTGCTGATGGCCCTGGGGCTCAAGGGCGGATTCGCCCTGCACCAGACCGGCCTGAACGGCACCGTCGTCGCCGGCCTGGCCAGTGCCATGGCCTTGGCCGTGCTGCTGCCGCTGCTGGACCTCCCCCTGCTGCGCCGCTGGCTGCCGCCCTACGATGCCCTGGCCGTGGCGGCGACCTACGGCAGCGTCAGTGCCGTCACCTTCGTGACCGCCAGCCACCTGCTGGAGGTGCAGGGGCAGCCTGCCGGCGGGCACATGGCGGCGGCCATGGCCCTGATGGAGTCGCCGGCCATCATCCTGGCCCTGATGCTCAGCCAGCGGGCCCGCGCGGCGAGCACCGTGCCGGCCGGTGGTGCCCTGGCACTGGGCGGGCCGACGGCGGCGCTCGCGCCGGGCGGGGGCGGCCATTGGCGCGAGGCGCTGACCGAGGGCGGCACCCTGCTGCTGCTGGGCGCCCTGGCCATCGGCTGGATCACCGGACCGGCAGGTGCTGCGGCGATGAAGCCCTTCACCGGCGAGATCTTCAAGGGTCTGCTGGCCTTCTTCCTGCTCGACATGGGCCTGCTGACCGCCCGCCAGCTGCCGGGGCTGCGTGCCCTGCCGGTCTCGCTCTTCGCCTATGCGCTGGGCGCGCCGCTGCTGCATGCCGGTCTGGCCCTGCTGCTGGCCGGGGCCCTCGACCTGCCGGTGTCCGATGCCATCCTGCTGGCCGTGCTGGCCGCGAGCGCGTCCTACATCGCCGTGCCCGCCGTGCTGCGCCACGCGGTGCCCGAGGCCCGGCCGGCGGTGTACATCGGCCTGTCGCTGGGCGTCACCTTTCCCTTCAACCTGCTGCTGGGCATCCCGCTGTACCAGTGGGCCGCTCGAACCTGGCTGGGCTGAGGCCGGAGGCGGTGAAGGGCGGCGGCGGGGGCGTCAGCCCGTCAGCTGGGGCAGCAGGATCTGCAGGCCCGGTGGCGTGAGCTCCACCGAGCGGCCTTCGCCCCGCCGCAGCCAGCCCTGGGCCAGGCAGTGGGCCAGGATGGACTCGGCCAGCTGGCCGGCCAGGTGGTCGCGGCGCTCGGACCAGTCCAGGCAGGCATAGGCATAGCGCCGGCGCGTGGGCTGCGGTGCCTGCAGGCCCAGGCTCTGGAGCCAGGCACGGCCCGCGGCCGTCAGCTCGAAGCCTTGCGGCACCGCCTGCAGCCCTTGCAGCGCGTGCAGGCGCTCGTACAGCTGCACGCCCAGCTGGCCGGCCAGATGGCCGTAGCAGCAGCGGGCCGCCCGCAGGCGCTGGCGGGCCGGGGCGGCCCAGTGGCGTGCGTGGCTGTCGCGTTCGGCGACCAGGGCCAGGGCCTCCAGCGCATGGGCCACCTCCGGCCCGGCCAGCTGGTAGTAGCGGTGCCGGCCGCGGGACTCGCAGCGCAGCAGGCCCGCATCCATCAGCCGGCCGAGATGGCCGCTGGCCGTGGCGGCCGTGACCGAGGCCGCGCGGGCCAGCTCGCCGGCGCTCGCGCAGGCGCCGGACATCAGGTAGGCCAGCATGCGCGAACGCGCGGGATCGCCCATGGCAGCGGCCACGCGGGCGATGCGGGGTTCGTGGGGAGGGTCCGTGTCGAGAGCGGCCATGGCTTCAGCCTAACGCATACCGGGAGTCCTGCGGCGCCTGCGCGCGGTCGTGCAGGCCGTAGTCGCGCAGGACCTGGGCCACGCGCAGCCGGTAGTCGGCAAAGAGCTGCCCGCGGCCCTGGCGCTGGGCCGCGCGATGGTCCATCTGCTGGCGCCAGCGGGCCACGGCGGCCTCGTCGCGCCACAGGCTCAGCGAGAGGTAGCGGCCGGGTCGGCCGAGGCTCTGGAAGCGCTCCACCGAGATCAGCCCCTCCTGCTCGGCCAGCACCGACTGCAGGGCCGCGGCCTGGGCGAGATAGGCCTCGGCCTGGCCCGGGAGGGCTTCCAGCTCGAAGAGGACGGCGATCATGGCCGGCACTCCGCGGGTCGGTCCCGGGTGCCGGCCACGTCCTCCAGCCAGCTGCGCTCCTCACGCAGGATGAAGCGGTGCTGGCGGGCCTCCTCGAAGTTGGCGCGGCCGTCGGGATCGCGGCGCAGCGCCGCGCGGTAGCGCTCGTAGGCCGCGAGATCCTCGAAGCCGATGAGGCCCCAGGCGATGTCATTGCTGCCCTCGTGAGGCAGGAAGTAGCCGATCAGCTGGCCGCCGCAGCGGGGGATGATGCGGCCCCAGGCCTCGGCGTAAGCCTGGAAGGCGGCGCGCTGGAAGGGGTCGATCTGGTAGCGGATGAAGCAGGTGAGGGCCATGGGATTTCCAATGTTGCGAGAGCCCCCATGCTGACGGCGGCCGCTGCGGCCATGTTTCGGCGCGGGCCGAAGCATCGGCCCCTCGTGGCCTGCGGGCGCCTCCGCGGCCCCTGCTGTCATCGCGCGGACATGGCCCGGCCCTAGGCTGGCCGGTCCGCCAAGCGCCCACCATGCCGAACGAGAACCCGCACCCGGCTCCCCCCACCGCCCCGCTCCCCACTTATGGCGCCAGCGAGCAAGGCCTGATCTGCGCCTACCGTTTCGACGCTGGCGGCCAGGCCAGCGCGCTGGGCCAGGTGCCTTCGCCGCAGGCGCTGGCCGAGGCGCCGCCCGGCTTTGTGTGGCTGCACGTGAACCTGAGCCATGCCGGTGCGCTCCAGACGCTGCGCCAGGCCGGCGTGCTGGACGACGAGCTGCTGGCCGCCATGCAGCAGGGTTCGCGGGCGACGCGCATCGAGCGCCAGGGCGAGACCCTGTTCGCCGTGGTCAACGACGTCACCTTCGACTTCAGCTTCGATCCGGACGACATCGCCACGCTGTGGGTCCATGTGCGCCCGGGCTGCGTGCTGAGCGCGCGCCGCCAGCCGCTGCGCTCGGTGGACCGGCTGCGCATGGCCGTCAAGCGGGGCGAGGGTCTGCGCTCGCCCATCGCCCTGCTGGATCATCTGCTGCAGGACCAGGCCGACGAGCTGCAGGCGATCGTGCGCCGCACGGCCGATCGCATCGACGACATCGAGGACGAGCTGCTCCGGGGCCGCCATGCGCGCCATGCCGTCGAGGTGGCGCACCTGCGCCGCGTGCTGGTCCGGCTGCAGCGCCTGCTGGCGCCCGAGCCCAGCGCCCTGGCGCGCACGCTTGCGCACCCGCCGGCCTGGGCGACGGACGAGGACCGCGCCCAGCTGCAGCGTGCCAGCGAGGAATTCGCGCTGGTGCTGCGCGATGCGGCCGCGCTGCAGGAACGCATCAAGCTGATGCAGGACGAGACGGCGGCGCGCCAGGCCGAGGAGAACAACCGCAGCCTGTTCACGCTGACAGTGGTCACGGTGCTGGCCCTGCCGATCAATCTCGTGTCGGGCCTGCTGGGCATGAATGTGGGGGGCATTCCGCTGTCGGATCACGGCCAGGGCTTCTGGATCATGCTGGCCCTCATCGCCGCCTTGACCGGCCTGGCGACGGTGCTGGTGCGGCGGCAGGTGCGAGGGGCGCGCGACGGCGCTTGAGCAGGGCCCGGCGGCCGTGACGCTGCGGTGACGCGCAGGCACGACAGATGACCCTGCCATCCCTGGCAGGTTCGGGCGCAGGAGCGCTGGAAGGTCAAGCATCCGTCACCGGGATCGGTGAGCATGCGGCCATTCCTTCGCCAAGCCCCACCATGCCGCAGAACACCGCTTTCGGCCTGTCGTCCGGCCCTTCTTGCCGCCCCCTCGTGGCCCCGTCCCTGCCTCGCGCGACCGAATGCCAAGGCGCAGGGCGCCGGCCGCGGTCCGGGGGCGTGCCGCGGGCGGCGGGCGGTGCTCCTCATGCCGCAGGATGTGCCGGGGCTCGGCATCGCAAGAGTGACGGATGCCGCCGGGAGTGCGGCTTGCCATGCTCGTCCTTCCCGAGTCTGGAGTCTCACCATGATTGACAAGCAAACGACCGGCCGCCGCTGGGGGTGGCCCATGCTGGCCCTGCTGTCGCTGGCTGCGCTGCTGGCGGGCGCCTGGTGGCTGGCCAGCGCACGTCCCGACACCACCCGCGGCTTCCTCCAGCCGCGGGCGAGCCAGCAGCCTGCGCAGACCAGTCGGCAGGCACGCCCGCATCCCCATCCCGCGGGGCAGGGCGCTGGCGAGGCGCCGCGCCGCCGGCCGCCGGTACAGGCGGCTGCGGGTGAGGGGCTGCCGTCCCTGTCCGCCGGCTTTGCCGCGCAGGCCATGCGCAAGGCCTCGGCGCCGGACGGCGAGCCGGAAGCCGCCCCGGCGCGGACGCTCGCCCGGCAGGACGCGCGGCGCCAGCTGTCGCTCAAAGCCTGGCTGCCGATGTGAGCGCGTGGCGCTGTCCGGGCGTCCTCTGACAGGCTCGCCGGGGTCGGGTCCATGAAGAACGGCCGGCAAGGCGCCGGCCGTGATCAGGGCAGTGCGGGGTGCCAGGGTGCGCGCGAGCGCGACGCTGGCCCGGGCAGTCTCACCGGCTGGCCAGCACCTGTGGGCAGGACGCGGGCTTGCTGCCGGGCGGCACCACCGTGAAAGGCATGCCCGCCCAGGGCGTGCCCTTGCCGCACTCGGGGCCGGCCTTGCATTCGCAGCTCTTGGCCTTGACCAGCTGGTCCATGGCCTGGGCGTCCCGGCTGCCGGCCTTGACCGGGCGGGTGGCAAAGCTCAGCTGCAGGGCATCGTCGGGGACGATGCCGTCCCGGGCCAGGGCCTGGCCCAGCACCGTGCGCTGGCCCAGCGCCTCGCTGGCCGCGACGGCGCGCGAGGCATTGCGCTGGCGCTTGAGGTAGGCCAGGGCCACCTCCATGGCCGCATGGCCGCGGGCCGCCGACACGCTGAAGGGCTTGCGGAAGGCCGCCTCATAGGACGCGGCGACCTCGGCCCAGCGGCCCTTGTCCACGCTGAGCGCGGGGCACAGGCCGGCGTCGTACTTCTCGGAGACTGGCGTCTCGAAGTCGATCCAGCACGTGCTGGACGCCGTGACCCGCAGGCCGGTCTGGGAGCGCAGCTTGGCCGCGATCTCCTCGGCCACCCCGGCGCCCACACGCCCCAGCTGCAGCAGGCCGTCATGGCTCTTCAGCCGTTCGGCGTTGGCCGACACCATGGGCACATTGGCCGCCTTGAGCATGGAGGGCACCTCGCCCAGCACGCAGAAGCCGCCGATGACGAGGTCCACCTTGGCAGTGAGAAAGGACTGCGCCGCCGCTTGCGCCTTCCGGGCGTCGCAGCCGCTGTCCTTGACGACCAGCTTGGGTGCGGGCTGCAGGGAGGTGGTCTTGAGGGCCAGGGTCATGCCGTCGCGCATGTCCTCGGCTTGGGTTGTGCTGGGCCAGGACTCCGGCAGGATGGCGCCGATGCTGAGATTCTGGGCCTGGACCAGCCCGGGGGCAGCCAGGGCCAAGCCCAGCAGGGCGGCCGTGAGTGAGCGGGCCGGGCGGGCAGGCTTGATGTTCAACATGGGGTCCCTTCGACGTTTTATGAATCGCTTTGCATCGCCGTTCTCCATGGGGGAACGACACTCCCGTCAGCGCATTCGCATGCTATGCAAGCCGGGCGCAGGTTGTCTGAGGGAAAGCGCGCAGAAGCGATGGGCCGATCTGCCTAATTCGCGGCAAAGCGGCGTATTGCACAGGAAAGGCGGCGCCGAGGCGCGGCCGCGTGCGATGCCGGGGCGTCAGTCCTGCGGGTTAATACCGGGGGCTGGGGCGCGCTCAGTGCAGGTGCCGCGCCAGCTCGGCCTGCAGCTGGGTGAGTGCGAACTCATGGGCCGGGACCGCCTTGCTGAACAGCCAGCCCTGGGCTTCCTCCACCCCCAGGGCCTGCAAGGCCTGACGCTGCGCCGCGCTCTCCACGCCCTCGGCCGTCAGGGCCAGGCCCAGGGCGCGGGCCAGGGCCACGATGGCGCGGGTGATGGCCTGGTCGTTGGCATCCGTCTCCAGGTCGCGGATGAAGCTGCGGTCGATCTTGAGGCGGTCCAGCGGGAAGTACTTGAGCATGGACAGCGAGGAGAAGCCGGTGCCGAAGTCGTCGATGGCCAGCTTCACGCCCAGGCGGCGCAGCTCGCCCAGCAGGCGCTGGCCGCTGTCCACGGTCTGCAGGGCACTCTCGGTGAGCTCCAGCTCCAGGCGCTCGGCCGGGAAGGCATGCTGCAGCAGGGCCTGGCGCACGGCATTGACGAAGCCCTCGCGCTGCAGCTGGCGGGCCGAGACGTTGACGGCAATGCGCTCCAGGTGCAGGCCGGCGTCCAGCCAGGCGCGGCCCTGGCGGCAGGCCTCCTGCAGCACCGCGCGGCCGATGTCCTCGATCAGGCCGCTTTCCTCGGCGATGGGGATGAAGCGCTCCGGGCTGATGGCGCCGTATTCCGGGTGCTGCCAGCGCAGCAGGGCCTCGGCCCCCAGCACGCGGCCGCTGGCGAGCTCGACGATGGGCTGCCAGTGCAGCTGCAGCTGCTCGCCGACGCGGGCGCGGCGCAGGCCCTGCTCGATCTGCAGGCGCTCCACGGCGCGGGCGGCCAGGTGGCTGTCGTAGATCTCACAGCGGTTGCGGCCGGCGGACTTGGCGGCATACATGGCGGTGTCCGCGGCCTTCACCAGCTCGTCGGCCGTGCTGGCATGCTCGGGGAACAGGGCCAGGCCGAGGCTGGCCGAGACCGAGACCGGCTCGACCCCCTCCAGCTGCACGGGCTCGCGGATGGCCGCGAGCAGCTTGTCGGCCAGGGCCAGCAGCGCGTCGCGCTGCACCAGCTGGCTCAGCAGGATCACGAACTCGTCCCCGCCCAGGCGGATGGCGACGTCCGAGCGGCGCAGGCAGGCGCACAGCCGCTGGGCGATGGCGACCAGCAGCTCGTCGCCGCGGTGGTGGCCCAGGGTGTCGTTGATGGTCTTGAAGCCGTCCAGGTCCAGGAAGCACAGCGCGAAGCCGCCGCCCTCCGGCTTGGCATCGCTGGCGCCGATGAACTGCTTGAGGCAGTAGCCCATGTGGTGGCGGTTGCCCAGGCCGGTCAGGGCGTCGTGGAAAGCCAGGTGCTGGATCTGCGTCTCGGCCCGGCGCAGGGCGGAGATGTCGGTGAAGCTCAGCACCTGGTGGCTCAGGCGGCCGTCGTCGGAGAACACCGGCGCCACATGCTCCCAGGCGGGGAACTGGCTGCCGTCGCGCCGCTTGCACAGCACCTCGCCATGGCGGGGCTCGGCCTGGTTGTGGGGATCGTGCAGGAGCAGGTCGGTCTGGCGCTGGGTGTGGAGGATGTCGGTCAGCCGCGTGCCCAGCACCTCCTCCGCCGCCCAGCCGGTCAGGGAGCAGAAGGCGGGGTTCACGGCTCGCAGACGGCCGTCCACGTCCAGGATCACGATGGCGTCGGCCGCGGACTCGAACACCACCGCAGCCTGGCGCAGCTGGGCCTCGGAGTCCACCTGGCCGCTGACGTCGCGGAACACACCGATGATGCGGGCCTCCTGCGCGAAGTGCCGGGCGTGGATCTCCAGCCAGAGCTGGCGCTGCGGCCCCAGCTGCCAGCGCGCCAGGGCATGCAGGTCCTGCCCCGGCTGCGAGCGCAGGGTACCGAGCCGCGCCTGCGAGACGGCATCCAGCCGGGCCATGAAGGCCTCGCGGGTCAGGGCGGGCGGCGGGCCGGCCTGCTCGAACAGGAGCGCCGAATGGCCGTGCAGCTCCAGCTCGTTGCCGCTGGCGCTGAACTCCAGCACGCCCAGCTGGCCGGCATCCAGGGCCAGGCGATAGCGCAGCTCGGCGCGCTCGGCCTGGCGCTCGACCTCGCGCCGGGCCAGGGCCATGTGGATGGTGGCGTTGAGCTCTCGCAGCTCAAAGGGCTTGAGCAGGTAGCCGTAGGGCGCGGTCAGGCCGGCCCGCTTGAGGGTCTCGGGTTCTGCATAGGCGGTGAGGTAGACCACGGGCACGCGGTACTCGTCCATCAGGCGCTTGGCGGCGCGGGTGCCGTCGCCGCCGGCGCCGAGGTTGATGTCCATGAGGACCAGGTCGGGCGCCTCGCGCCGGGCCAGCTCCAGGGCATGGCTCTCGGAGGCCGCGACGCCGCAGACGCGGTAGCCCATGGACTCCAGGTCCTGCTTGAGGTCCAGGGCCACGATGCGCTCGTCCTCGACGATCTGGATGCGCACCTCGGCGCGCTCACCGGAGGTGCTCATGCCGCACCCCCCGGCTGTCTGAACGCCAGGCGGATGCACGTGCCCGGCCCCGCCACCAGGGCCAGGCGTGCCTCGAGCTGGTCGGCCAGCAGGGGGATCAGCTGGTAGCCCAGGGTCTGGCACTGGTCGTGGTCGGGCAGGGCCTGCATGCCCGGGCCGTCGTCGGCGACCTCGATCTCGAACAGGCCCTGGGCATCCCGCGTGGCCCGGATGCGGATGCAGCCCTGGCTTCGCTGCTGGAAGGCGTGCTTCAGCGCATTGGTGACCAGCTCGTTGACGATCAGGCCGCAGGGCACGGCCGCCTGCAGGCTGATGCTGAGGCCCTCGCCGGGCAGGTCCAGCTGCATGGCGATGTCCTTGCCGGGCTCCACATAGGCCTCCCGCAGCAGGGCAGCCAGGCGGCTCAGGTAGGGGCCCAGTTCCAGGGCGGAGAAGTCGCTGCGCTCGTAGAGCAGCTGGTGGGTGAGGGCCATGGCCTTGACCCGGCTCTGGCTCTCGCGCAGCACGGCGCGCACCGGCTCGTCCACATGGCGGGACTGCAGTCGCAGCAGGCTGGAGACGATCTGCAGATTGTTCTTCACCCGGTGGTGCACCTCATTGAGCAGCGCCGTCTTTTCCTTGAGTGCCCGCTCCAGCAGGGCCTGGGCGGCGAGGCGGTCGTCGATGTCGACCACGGTGGCCAGCACTTCGGGCGGCTCGCTGCCCGGGATCGGGTTCAGCCCCACCTCGATGTTGAAAAGGCTGCCGTCCGAGCGCAGGCCCTGCAGCCGCTTGCGCTTGCCCATCAGGCGGGGCTGGGCATCGGCGAAGTAGGAGCGGATGTGGTCGGCATGGGCCGGGCGGTCCGTGGTGGGCACCAGGCGGTCGATGCAGCCGCCCACCAGCTCGCTGGCCTCGCTGCCGAACAGCCGGCCCATGGCGCGGTTGGCCAGCAGCATGCGGCCCTGCACGTCGACCAGGGTCATGCCGTCGGGCGCGGCCTCGAAGACGCTGCGGAAGCGGGCCTCGCTGGCGCGCAGGGCCCGCTCGCCCGCCACGCGGTCCGAGACGTCGATGCCCGAGGGCACGAGATGCTGCACGCGGCCCTCGTCGTCCAGCATGGGGGCCAGCATGAAGTCCACGGTGACCCGGGCGTCGCCCCGCATGCGCACCACCACGTCCTGGCGCACGACCTGACCCTGTGCCGCGGCGCGCACCGCCTCGCGCAACCAGCGCTGCATGGCGGGGTCGTAGCTCCACCAGTAGGTGTCCCAGAAGGGGCGTCCCTGGACGTCCTCGAGGCTGATGCCGGCCGCCTCCAGCGGTGCGCGGTTGGCTTCGAGCACGGTGCCGTCGAGATCCAGCACACCCACGAAGGCGAAGAGGCTGTCCAGCACCCGCCGCAGCCGGGCGGCACTGGTGCGCTGCCGGCGCTCGGCCTCCTGCTGGACGCTCTGGTTGACAGCCTGCACGAGCACGCCCTGCACGCCGCCATCGCCACCGCGGATGGGCAGGTAGCTGGCCTCCCACTGCGAGAGCTCGCCAGGCCGGCTGGGCACCTCCAGCCGCAACTCGCAGCCCAGCAGCGGCTCGCCGGCATCCAGCACGCGCCGCAGCAGGGGCTGCAGCTGCGGCCAGGCCAGGGGCAGGACCTCGCTCACGCAACGACCCAGGGCCTGCGCGGGCGGCACGCCATTGAAGGCGGCCAGCGTGGGATTGATGCGCCGGTAGCGCAGCTCATGGTCGAGCACGGCCAGGCCCACAGGGAGCTCGCTGGCGAAGAGCTGGTCCAGGGTGGCGTCGCTCAGCGGCGGCGGGCTGGACGGGGGCGCGGAGGTGGGCGCCAGCATCTCAGGCGCTCCGCCCTGCAGCCCGCCAGTGCCCGCGCGGGCCGGGGGCTGGCCGGTGGACCCCTTGCCGATCTTCCTCGAAAAGCGAACGCATGCGGCCACTCCCAGGCTGGGCCGGGGCTGCAGCAGCCCGGGCTGACGGCCAGTCTAGCCGTGCTGCGAGGCCTGCGCCATCGTTGTGCATGCCGGCTGTCGTGCCGGCGCGGCGATGCCCTTGGAGGGGGTCAGGCCGGGCGCTGGAACATCAGCCGTTCGGCGAGTTCCCGCTGCTGCACGGGCAGGCGTCCCAGCTGGTCCAGGATCTGCAGGACCTGCTCGCAGCGCGGCGCTGCCGGCACGCCCGGCTGGGCGCCCCACCAGTGAGCCAGCATGCCGGGCGCCAGCGGCCCCAGGCGGCGGCGCACGACCTCCAGCTCGACGGGTGTCGGCACATTGGAGCTGCGGCGGGCCCGCGGTGAATTGGCGGCTTCCTGCATCCAGTGGCTGTCGGTGACATGCAGCTCCAGGGGCAGCAGGCGGCGCAGGATGAGCTGCCCGCCCAGCAGGCCCTGGCAGGCCTCGGGGCTCTGTGCCTTGGCCGCCCGCAGCTGGGCCTCCACCTGGCGGACCAGCTGGTGGCGCAGCACCGGCTGCAGCTCGTGGACCAGGGTGCCCATCTGCTCGGCGGCCACCATGTAGCCGGCGGCCTGCACCGCGTCTTCAGGCAGCTGGGCCTGGCGGGCGGCCTGCATGCGCTGGGCGGCCTGCTCGATGCTGCCGGAGAAGCGGCCCTCCAGCGCATACCAGGCCGGGTTGGCGCGCAGGGCCTCCACATAGGCCTTGAGCGGGCTGTCCGCGCCCGGTGGCAGGAAGATGTCCAGGGTCTTGGGCGGCTCGGGGATCAGCGCGTGGCTGATCAGCTCGTCCATGCTGGGGTACCACATGCTGCGCGAGGGCGTCTTCAGCGTGCGCTTGATGAAGTAGTCCGGCAGGTTGAGCTTGCGGTAGGTCTTTTCCAGCTCCTGGTTGGCCAGCTCGTCGAAGACCGGGTTGTAGGTGCCGGAGGAGGCCCGGTGGAAGCCCAGACGGGCCTCGGGCATCAGCTGGCGCGAAGGCGCGGCCAGGAAGAGGATGGTGCAGGCGCTCTCGCAGTGCTCGACCACCCAGGCGCTGGCGCCGGAGCGGCCCGAGATCATCTCGGCCATGCGCTCGGCCTCGTACAGGCGGCCGCCCGGCGATTGCAGCTCGAAGCGCTGCAGCTGGGGCTGGGCCTTCATCAGGGTGTCCAGGCGCGTGGCATCGCCCATGCCGATGGGACCTTCCATGCGCACGGTGGTGCCGTCCTCGGCCAGGTGGAACTCGGTGCGGCCGATGGGGTCGATGCCGCGGGCCATCTGCCAGTACTCGCCCAGCTGGGGCAGGAAGCCCACCAGCAGCGAGGCGGCGACCTGCAGCATGCCCAGGCCCATCAGCAGGCGGGCGCCGTAGCCCCACAGCGCGGCGCCGTTGTGACGCAGGTAGTTGCCTGCGGAGCGCCAGGCCCCGACCACGCACCAGGTGTCCAGGGCCAGCATCAGGGGCCAGCCCACCATCACGGCGATGGCGCTGGCCTGCAGGTGCTCGCCCTTGGCACCGATCCAGCTCATCAGCCCGGTGATCAGCATGGCCAACGGCACGGCCAGCAGCAGGTTGTTGATCCAGAAGCTCTGCGCCAGGCCTTGTTCGCCGCGCCAGTGGCGCAGCACATAGCCCAGCTCCTCGGGCTCGCCTTCTGCGCGCGCGCGGCGCCAGACCACCTGGGTGCCGGCCAGGCGGTCATGCCAGCTCTGGCCCCGTGCGTCCACGGCGGACCACCACAGGCCCAGGCCCAGCGGCAGCAGGGAGACGAAGGCCCCGACCCAGCGCAGCAGCGTCTGCTTCAGCGTGGGCTTCTCGCCCGAATAGAAGTCGACCACCCGGATGCCGCTGAACAGCATGCCGAAGCTCGCCCCCTGCCAGGCCCAGAAGCCGACGAAGTACAGCGCCGGCAGCAGCCAGTTGACGAAGAGGCTGGTGGGGCTGAAGTCGTCCAGCCGGCTGACCAGGCGGTGCTGGCTCACCCACAGGACGGGCGCGCCCAGCAGCACCAGCAGCAGGGCGTCGATGCAGAAAGCCTGTACCCGGACCACCAGACCGGCGGGCCACAGCTTGGGTCTGGGCTTGAAGATTGGATCCATGTCACTCCCTCGGGGCCGAGGCTCCTGGGCCCGGCGGTTCAGCCCCGGGAGTGTACGCAGGCGCCGGGGTGTTCAGGCCGGGGTGTCGACGGGGCCCTCGACGCGCATGGAGTAGTCCACGGCCTTGACGTCCTTGGTCAGCCGGCCGATGGAGATGCGGTCCACGCCCGTGGCGGCGATCCAGCGCAGCTGGTCCAGCGCCACGCCGCCGGACACCTCCAGCAGTGCCCGCCCGGCGTTGAGCGCCACGGCCTCGCGCATCATGGCCTCGCTGAAGTTGTCCAGCAGCACGCTGGTGGCGCCGGCGTCCAGGGCTTCGCGCAGCTCGGCGATGGACTCGACCTCGATCTGGATGTCCACGCCCGACTGCAGGGCCTGGGCGGCCCGCAGCGCGGCGCCCACGCCCCCCGCGGCGGCAATGTGGTTCTCCTTGATCAGAATGCCGTGGTAGAGGGCCAGGCGCTGGTTCGCGCCGCCGCCCACGCGCACCGCGTACTTCTGGGCCAGGCGCAGGCCCGGCACGGTCTTGCGGGTGTCCAGCACGGCGCAGCCGCGCGCATTGGGGCTGGCGCCGGCGATGGCGTCCACGTGCTGGCGGGTCAGCGTGGCGGTGGCCGAGAGCAGCTGCAGGAAGTTCAGCGCCGGGCGCTCCGCGCTGAGCAGGGCACGGCCGTCGGCCACGATGTGGCAGACCAGGGTGTCGGCCTGCATGCGGGCGCCTTCCTCGTAGCACCAGTCGATGCGGCTGGCGGGGTCCAGGGCCTTGAACACGCCCTCGAACCAGTCGCGGCCGCACAGCACGGCATCTTCGCGGACCCGCACATGGGCCTTGACCTGCCGCCCGGCCGGCACCAGCTGGGCCGTCCAGTCGCAGCGGCCGATGTCCTCGAACAGGGCATCGCGGATGTTGCGCTCGCGCGCTTCTTGCAGGGTTTCGTCGTGGTCGAACATGGCAGGGGGCAGGGGAAGCGGGGAGGACGCGCGGGCGTCCGTCGTCATTCGGCAGGGCCGATTGTCAGGGCGAGGGCGCCCAGGCCGGCGATCTCACCGGCCAGGCGGTCGCCGGGCAGCACGGGGCCCACGCCGTCCGGGGTGCCGGTGTAGATGAGGTCGCCCGGCTTCAGGTGATAGAACTGGGACAGGTTGGCCACGATCTCGGCGACGTTCCAGATCATGTCGGCCAGGTCACCTCGCTGCTTCTGCACGCCGTTGACCGAGAGCGTGATGGCGCCGGCGTCCATGGGCCCGCATTCGGCCGTGCGCACCAGCTCGCCCAGCACGGCGGACTGCTCGAAGCCCTTGGCGACATCCCAGGGCCGGCCGGCCTTCTTGGCTTCGGCCTGCAGGTCGCGACGGGTCATGTCCAGGCCGGGCGCGAAGCCCCAGATGGCGGCGCGCGCCACCTCGGGGCTCACCCGGAACACGGGCGCGCCCAGGGCGATCACGAGCTCCATCTCGTAGTGGTAGTCCTGGGTGCCGGGTGGATAGGGCACCGTGCTGCCGCTCGGCACCAGGGCCGAGGCCGGCTTGGTGAAGTAGAAGGGCGGCTCGCGGCTGGGATCTCCGCCCATCTCGCGGGCATGGGCGGCGTAGTTGCGGCCCACGCAGAAGATGCGCGAGACCGCATAGCGGCGGTCCGTGCCACGCACCGCGGCACTGGGCTGCTCGGGAGGGGTGAAGATGTAGGCGCTGTTCATGGAGCATGGCCTCTGCGACGAAGCCCGCAGCATACAAGGCGGGCGCGGCGGAGGTCGAAATCCCCGGGCATTCTTGGCGAGGCCCGCGCCATGGTTTAGGGTTGCGCCATGTCAAGAATGAACCCCGCCATTTCCTTCGCCTGGCGCCGCACTGGTCCAGCATGGCTGGCCGCGCTGGCGATCCTGGGCGGCTGCGCCAGCCGCGCGCCCGTGTCCTCGCCCGCCAGCCTGCCCTCGCGGGCCCCCGCCTCCGACCGCGATGGCCCCGAGGCCCAGGTGCCGCCCAACCTGATGCAGGTGCCCGATGCCGAGCCGCGCCTGGAGCCCATCCGCAAGGGCGGCCCCAACAAGCCCTACGAGGCCCTGGGCCAGCGCTACGAGCCCATGACCGACGACGCCCCACTGGCCGAGCGCGGCCTGGCCTCCTGGTACGGCCGCAAGTTCCACGGGCGGCCGACCTCCAGCGGCGAGCTCTACAACATGTACGCGATGACTGCGGCGCATGCCACCATGCCCATCCCCAGCTATGCCCGGGTGCGCAACCCGGCCAACGGACGCGAGGTCATCGTGCGCGTCAACGACCGGGGGCCCTTCCACCCCGGCCGCATCGTTGACCTCAGCTACACGGCCGCGCTGAAGCTGGACATCCTGCGCGGCGTCACGCCCGTCGAAGTGGAGCGCATCACCTACGAGGACATCCGCACCGGGGCCTGGCAGCGGCGCGACGAAGGCACCCGCCTGGCGCAGGCTCGGGACGCCCGCCCTGGCGCAACACCTGCCCCCGCCGCGCCCCAGGCCGCTGCCACGACCCTGCCCGCGACCCCGCCCGCCGGCGCTGTCACGGCAATCTCCGCCCTGCCGCAAGACCTGACCCCGACCCCGGCCCCCGGGGCGGTGAGCCTGCCCATTCCCGAGGGCGGCACCGCGCCGAAGGCCGCAAGCAAGGGCTTCTGGGTCCAGCTGGGGGCCTTCAACCGCATGGATGGCGCCGAGGCCTTCCGGCAGCGGCTCAGCCAGGAGCTGGACTGGCTGTCGCCCCTGCTGGCCATCTTCAAGGAGGCGCAGATGCACCGCCTGCAGGCCGGCCCCTATGCCAGCCGCGAGGACGCCCGCACGGCCGCCGAGCGCATGCGCCAGGCCCTGGCCCTGACGCCACTGATCGTCGAGAGGCGCTGACGCCACGCTCCGTGCGCAGAGTCCTGGCTCTGGCGGAAGCCCGGCGCTACAGTCGGCGGCACAGGTCCACCGAATCCGGAGCGTTGCCATGCAGTTCAGCAGCATCAAAAGTCGACTGATCCTGTTCTCGGTTCTGCTGATCGTCCTCCTGGGCATCAGCGGGGGCTGGAGCCTCTACGCGCTGGGGCGCGTCAACGACGGCATGCAGACCGTCTACCAGGACCGGGTGGTGCCGCTCAAGCAGCTGAAGGAAGTCTCCGACGCCTACGCGGTCAACATCGTGGACACCACGCACAAGGTCCGGGCCGGCACTGTCGAGATGGGTGCCGCCCTGCGCCTGCTGGATGAAGCCGAGCGCGACATCGCCAAGTACTGGGGCGAGTACATCGCCACCAAGATCGAAGGCAATGAAGCGGTGCTGCTGGCCAAGGCCAGGCCGCTCAAGGGGGCTGCCGAGGCGGCGGCCGCCAAGCTGCGGGGCATCCTGGGCAAGCAGGACCGCGAGGCGCTGGAAGCCTTCGCCATCAAGGAGATGTACCCGGCCATCGACCCCTTCACCGGGGCAGTGTCCGACCTGGTGGACGAGCAGCTCAAGGTGGCCGAGCAGGAGTACCAGCTGAGCCAGGCGACCTACCGGCGCTCGGTGATGATCGTGCTGCTGATCTTCGCCGTGGCCCTCGGGACCGCGCTGGTGCTGGCCTGGCGCACCGTGGCCGCCATCATGCGGCCCCTGGGCGAGGCCTTGCGCCTGGCCGGTGCCATCCGGGAGCGCGATCTCAGCCAGCGCTCCGACCTGCAGGAGCGCAACGAGATCGGCCAGCTGCTGCAGGCCATGCGCGAGATGCAGCAGGGCCTGGTCGAGACTGTCCAGCAGATTCACCACAGCGCCGGGACGGTCTCCGGCGCCTCCAGCGAGATCTCCCAGGCCAGCCATGACCTCAGCGCACGCACCGAGGTGCAGGCCTCGGCCCTGCAGCAGACGGCCGCCTCCATGGACGAAATGGCTGCCGCGGTGAAGAACAACGCGGCCTCCGCCGAACAGGCCAACGCCCTGGCCCACGAGGCGTCGGGAACGGCCGAACGCAGCGGCGAGGCGGTGGGCCGCGTGGTCAGCACCATGGACCAGATCAACACCAGCTCCAAGAAGATCGCCGACATCATCGGCGTCATCGACGGCATCGCCTTCCAGACCAACATCCTGGCCCTGAATGCGGCCGTGGAGGCCGCACGCGCCGGCGAGCAGGGCCGCGGCTTCGCGGTGGTGGCCGGCGAGGTGCGCACCCTGGCCCAGCGGAGTGCTCAGGCTGCGCGCGAGATCAAGGCCCTGATCGGGGACAGCGTGGCGCAGGTCGAGAGCGGCGCCGTCGTGGCCGCCGAGGCGGGGCGCACCATGAGCGAGCTGGTCGATCAGGTGCAGCAGGTGACGGCCATGCTGGGCAATATCTCCACGGCGACGCGCGAGCAGAGCGCCGGCATTGCCCAGGTCAACGTCGCCATCACGCAGCTGGACCACAACACCCAGCAGAACGCGGCGATGGTCGAGGAGTCCACCGCCGCCGCGGCCAGTCTGGCCCAGCAGGCCCAGGCGCTGGCGGGCATCGTGGGGTCCTTCCGCCTGAGCTGAGGCGGGCGGACTGCTGCCGCGCTCAGCGACCGCCGGTGACGTCCAGCATCGTGCCGGTGGTGTAGCTGGCGGCCTCTGACAGCAGCCAGGCGATGGCCTCCGCCACCTCCTCGGCGCGGCCCAGGCGCTGCATGGGGATGCCGGCCGCTGCCGAGGCCAGCTCCTCGCTCATGCCGCTGTCGGCGTGGATGTCGGTGGCGATGATGCCGGGGCGCACGCCGTTGACGCGCACGCCCTCGGCCGCCACCTCGCGGGCCAGGCCCACGGTAAAGGCCTCGATGGCTGCCTTGCTCGCCGCATAGTCCACGTAAAGCCCCGGCGAGCCCAGCAGCGCCGCACGCGAGGACAGGTTGACGATGGCGCCACCGGCCCCGCCGTGCGCCCGGCTCATGCGCTTCACCGCCTCGCGGGCGCACAGCAGACTGCCCATCACATTGACCGCGAAGACGCGCTGCCAGCGCTCGGGCGCCATCTCGTCCAGCCGGGCCTTGGGGGCCACCACGCCGGCGTTGTTGACCAGGCCCCACAGCGGGGCGGCCTGCTGGTCCAGGCGCTGGAACAGGGCCAGGACCTGGCCCGGGTCCGCCACGTCGGCCTGCAGCAGCAGGGCCTGGGCGCCCAGCGCGCGGACCTGCGCGGCGGTGCGCTCGGCGGCGGCGGCGTCCCGGTGGTAGTTGAGGGCGATGTCGTAGCCGGCCTGAGCGCAGCGCAGGGCGGTCGCCGCGCCGATGCCGCGGCTGGCGCCTGTGATCAGGATGATTTTGCGCATGGGCCTCATTGTGGGTTCAAACGGATAGGATCAGCGGGGCCAATCTCTGGGAAGATGGCTGGCCTAGAGCTGAGTCCGTCCCAGGCCTGCCCCGCAACGCATGATCGAACTGGATTCCAACACCCTGCTCCTGGTCAACGCCCTGTTCGGTGCGCTGGCGGTGGGCGTCTGGTTGTTGCTGGCCTTTCCCTTTCGTGTCGCCCGCCAGGCCTGCGTGCTGCTCGCCGGGGCTCAGGCCCTCATGCTGCCGCCCCTGCTGGCCGGGCCCGGGCCGGTCCAGGCGCTGGCCGGCATCTGCACGCTGATGGCCCTCGGGCTGCTGAGCCTGGGCCTGCGCCAGCTGCTGCGCCTGCGCCAGCAGCGACTGGACTTGCTGAGCCTGCTGGCCCTGGGGCTGTTCGCCGACCTGGCCCGCCTGTCGGGGCTGTCGGCGGGCCTGTCCACCGCCCTCATCTCCTTGAGCATGGCCGCGCTGTGCCTGCTGGCCGGTCGCGACCTGCTGCTGGGCAGCCTGGGGCTGGCCGGCTGGCTGCGCGTGGGGCTGGTGGCGCCCTATGCGCTGTTGACCTGCTTCCTGCTGCTGCGCGGCATTGCCCTGGCGCAGCAGGAGCCGGGCGTCGGCTGGCTGCTGCAGGACCCTCGCCGTCATGCCGGGCTTGCTGCTGCCTGGCTGGTGCTGGCCATGGCCATTTCCGGCGGGCTCATCGCCCTGGTGCTGAGCCGGCTGATCCAGCGCATCGAGTCCCTGACCCGCCATGATCCGCTGACCGGCCTGTGCAACCGGCGGGAACTGCGGGAGCAGCTGGCCCGGCAGCAGGTCCGGGCCCAGCGTGGCCGCTGTCATGCGCTGCTGATGGTGGACCTCGATCATTTCAAGCGCATCAACGACGAGCTGGGCCACGCCGCCGGTGATGCCGCCCTGCGCCACGTGGCGCGCCTGCTGCAGGCCTCCTTGCGCGAGCAGGACTGCGCGGCCCGCTATGGCGGCGAGGAGTTCGCGCTGCTGCTGCCGGACACGCCCCTGGCCGGCGCCCAGGCCCTGGCCGAGCGCCTGCGCGCCACGCTGGCCGCCAGCGTGTGGAGCTGGCAGGGCCGGCACTGGCCCCTGACGGCCAGCCTGGGTCTGGCGATGGCGGCCCCCGGCCGTTTCGCCGACGCGCTGGTGGAGGCGGCGGATCGCGCCATGTACCAGGCCAAGGCCCAGGGGCGCAACCGTGTCTGCCTGGCCCCGCCCGTGGAGGGCGCGGCATGCTGAGCGTCAGCGCCCAGACCCTGGTGGCCGCCACCGTGCTGGTGCTGCTGATCGCCTGCCTGCTGTGGCTGGTCTTCGCTTTCGGGCTGAAGCTGCAGCCGCGGGCGTCCAAGGGCATGGCGGGGGCCAACGTGCTGGTCGCCTCGGCCCTGCTGCTCAGTGGCCTGCGCGGCGGGCTGGAGCGGCCCTGGCTGACGGTCTATGCGGCGGATCTCACCGGCACCGCCGCCTTCGCCTTGCTGAGCCTCGTGCCGGCCTGGCTGGAGGAGAGCCGCCCGCCCTGGCGCTGGCCGCTGGCGCTGTGCCTTCTGGCCCTGCTGCTGATGCCCGGCTTCGTGATGGGCTGGCCCATGCGCTGGCATGGCACGGTGCTCTACTGCCTCCAGGCGCCCCTGCTGGGCCTGGCCTCCTGGCAGGCCTACCGGCTGGTGCGCAGCCGGACGCGGCCGGCCTTCGCCCTGGCCCTGAGCTTCCCGCTGGGCGCACTGACGCTGCTGCTGGCCGCCCGTGCCGTCGAGCCCCTGCTCTGGCCGGGCAACACACCGGACCTGCGCTCCGGCAGCGGCTTCAACGTGGCCTGGCTGTGGGCGGGGCTGGTGCTGGGCATGGTGGTCAACTCCGTCGTGGCCTTCCTGGTGCTGGTGCAGCTGGTCCTGCGCATCCGCAAGCTGACGCTGTACGACCCGCTCACAGAGGTGCTGAACCGCCGCGCCATCGGGCAGGCGCTGGAGCAGGCCCATGCGCGCTGGCGGCGCGGCGAGCCCTATGCCCTGGTGCTGCTGGACATGGACCACTTCAAGGCACTCAACGACACCCTGGGCCATGGCGCGGGCGATCAGGCGCTCAAGGCCCTGGTCGGCGCGCTCAAGCCCTGTGTGCGCGATGACGACGCCCTGGGGCGCTGGGGCGGGGAGGAGTTCCTCATCCTCCTGTGCGACACCGGCCTGGCCGGCGCGGCGCTGGTGGCCGAGCGCATGCGGGCCAACCTGGAAGCCCAGCCCCTGCTGTGGGGGCCCGAGCAGCGCCGGCTGACGGCCAGCTTCGGCATTGCCGAAGTCCTGCCCGAAGACAGCAGCCCCGAGGCGGTGCTGATGCGGGCCGACCAGGGCCTCTACCAGGCCAAGCGGCAGGGGCGCAACCTGGTGCAGTCGCGCGAGTGAGCCCCCCGGGCCGGCGGCTCAGGCCAGGGCAACGCGGTTGCGGCCCAGGTGCTTGGCGCGGTACATGGCGGCGTCGGCACGGCTGATGAGCAGGTCCGTCGAATAGGGCGGGGCGCTGGCCAGGCCGATGCTCAGCGTCACCACCAGCCCGGGGGACAGGTCTTGCCAGTCATGGGCCTCGACGCTCTGGCGCAGCCGCTCGCACACTTCGAAGGCGCGGTCCGCCACGGTGTCCGGCAGCACGGCCAGGAACTCCTCGCCGCCGTAGCGCAGCAGCAGGTCGCTGCCGCGCGTGTTCTCGCGCAGCAGCTGGGCCAGCTGCTGCAGCACGGCGTCGCCGATGGCATGGCCGTGCTGGTCGTTGATCTGCTTGAAGTGGTCGGCGTCGATCAGGGCCAGGGTCAGCGGGCGCTGCTGCTGCTCGCAGTCCAGGATCAGGCCGGGCATGCGCGCCTCCAGGAAGCGGCGGTTGCCCAGCCCGGTCAGCGGATCGCGCTGGACATGGGCTTCCAGCTCCTGTGTGCGGGCGGTGAGGGCATCGACCTTGCGGTGGGCCTGGTCGGCCGCGGCC
This sequence comes from Pelomonas sp. BJYL3, assembly GCF_027257975.1. Lineage (GTDB taxonomy): Bacteria > Pseudomonadota > Gammaproteobacteria > Burkholderiales > Burkholderiaceae_C > Roseateles_B > Roseateles_B flavus. Next base: position 56,404 of record NZ_JANZKX010000004.1, on the reverse strand, counting down.
CGGGCCTGCTCGGCCTCCAGACGGCTGACGAAGAAGCGTGACTGCGCCATCAGCTGGGCCACGCTGCGCCGCCGCTCCAGGCGCTGGAAGGCTTCCAGGTGGTGCAGGGCTTCGTCCAGGTTGCCCTCGGCCTTGGCGCAGCGGTAGGCCACACGATGCAGGCGCAGCGCCTGGTAGCTGTTGAACAGCACGGTGGTCTCGTCCTGCACGGCCAGCACGTGGGACCAGGCACGCGCGAGGTCGTCCTGCGCCAGGGCCATCTCCGCCAGGTTGCAGTGCACGCGGCCGGCCAGGGCGTCGAACTGCCGCGCCTGGGCCTGCGCCAGGGCGGCGCGCAGATAGGGCTCGGCCTCGCCCAGCTCCCCCAGCAGCAGCAGGACCTCGCCGAGGTTGCTGTCGGTGAGGGCCAGGGCATAGAGCTCACCCAGCTGCCGGGCATGCGGGCGCACCTCGCGACCATAGTGCAGGGCCCGCTGCAGGGCCTCCTGGCAGGCCTTCTCGTGGCCGCTGTCTCGCATCAGGTGGTACTCGCCCAGGGCCGTGGTGCAGAGGTTGTTGAGGGTGATGACGCGCTCGTAGGCCGTGGCCTCGTCCCGCACCAGGGCGGCGGCCTCGTTCATCAGGCGCTCGGCCTGCCAAGGGTCGCCCATGCGCTCGAAGCAGGCACCCAGCGCATTGAGCGCGGCGGCGAGCACGCGCTTGTCGTCCAGGGCGCGGGCCAGCTCGTGGCACTCGTTGGCGCAGTTGAGGCCGGTCTCGAAGTCGCCCAGCTCGGAGGCGGCCAGGCTGGTCCAGCGCAGCAGCTCGCACAGCGGAGCGCTGGCGCCCAGCGGGCGCATGAGGGCCTGCACCTCCTGGGAGAGCTCCAGCATCTCCTGCAGCTCGCCGCGCCGGTAATGGAAGTACACGCGCAGGCGGCCGGCCTCGATCTGCTCGCTCAGGAAACCCAGCTGGCGGGCATGGGTCCAGGCCTCGCCGGCCCGCGCGAGGCCCAGCTCCAGCGTGGCCTCGTGCTGGGCATCGCGGGCCTCCTTGAGGCACTGGGTCAGGCGGTCGGTGAGGGCAATGGGCATCTCGGGCGTCGGCTTCAACAGCAATGAAGCGAAGCCGGCTAGCGTAGCCGAAACCGGCGTCAGCCCCGCGTGCTGACGTCACGTTTGCGAGCCCACCGCAAAGGCAGCGGCCCGCTCTGTCACCCAGATGACAGGGCGGGCCGTGCGCGAGGTGGCGGTCAGCGGTGCGTGGGCATCGCGAACTGGGCGCCCTTGGGCGTGCTGGCGGGCCAGCGCTGCATCACGCTCTTCTGCTTGGTGTAGAAGCGCACGCCTTCCTCGCCGTAGGCGTGCATGTCGCCGAACAGGCTCTTCTTCCAGCCACCGAAGCCATGCCAGGCCATGGGCACGGGGATGGGCACGTTGATGCCCACCATGCCCACCTGGATGCGGCGTGCAAACTCGCGGGCCACATTGCCGTCGCTGGTGAAGCAGGCGACGCCGTTGCCGAACTCGTGCGCATTGACCAGGTCCACCGCGGTGGCGAAGTCGGGCACGCGCACACAGGCCAGCACGGGGCCGAAAATCTCCTCGCGGTAGATGCGCATGCCGGGCGTCACATGGTCGAACAGGGTGCCGCCGGTGAAGAAGCCGCCCTCGTGGCCGGCGACCTGATGGCCGCGGCCGTCCACCAGCAGCTCGGCGCCCTCGGCCACGCCCAGGGCGATGTAGCCCTCGATGCGCTCGCGGGCCTCGCGGGTCACGATGGGGCCCATCTCGGCGGCCGGGTCCATGCCGTTGCGGATCACCAGGCTGCGGGCGCGCTCGGCCAGGCGGGGCATGATGCGGTCCGCCGCCTCGCCCACCAGCACGGCCACCGAAATGGCCATGCAGCGCTCACCCGCCGAGCCGTAGGCCGCGCCGATGAGGGCGTCGACGGTCTGGTCGATGTCGGCGTCGGGCATGACCACCATGTGGTTCTTGGCCCCGCCCAGGGCCTGGACGCGCTTGCCCTGCGAGGCGCCCGTCTCATAGATGTACTGGGCGATGGGCGTGGACCCGACGAAGCTGAGGGCCTTGACGTCCGGGTGGTGCAGCAGGGCATCGACCACGGTCTTGTCGCCCTGCACCACGTTGAAGACGCCGTCCGGCAGGCCGGCTTCCTTGAGCAGCTCGGCCACGAAGAGGCTGGGCGAGGGGTCGCGCTCGCTGGGCTTGAGGATGAAGGCATTGCCGCAGGCGAGGGCCACCGGCGCCATCCACATGGGCACCATGAACGGGAAATTGAAGGGCGTGATGCCGGCCACGACGCCCAGGGGCTGGCGCAGGGTCCAGTTGTCGATGCCATTGGAGACCTGCTCGGTGAAGTCGCCCTTGAGCAGCTGCGGGATGCCGCAGGCGAACTCGACGATGTCGATGCCGCGGGCGACCTCGCCCTGGGCGTCGCTGAAGACCTTGCCGTGCTCGGCGGTGATCATGGCGGCCAGGGTGTCGTGGTGGCGATGCAGCAGCTCCAGGAACTTGAACATCACGCGGGCGCGGCGCAGCGGCGGGGTGTCCGCCCAGGCCGGGAAGGCGGCCTGCGCGGCGGCTACGGCGGCCTGCACGTCTTCCACCGTGCCCAGCTGCAGCTGGCGGGCCACGGCGCCGGTGGCGGGGTTGTAGACGGGCTGGCGGCGCTCGCCGCGGGCGGCCACGCGCTGACCGGCGATGAAGTGGCCCAGCTCGCGGGCGTCGGTGTAGGCAGGGGTGCTCATGGGGTCGCTCCGGGGAAGAGGTGGATGCCGGCGCTGGGTCGGCGGGGATGCAGGCAGTCTAGGGAGCGCCATCCGGCCTGCCTAGCCCAATGGGCTGACTTCATTGTTCAGTAATATGAACAATCCGCTGCAGCGATTCCTGGTGATCCATGACGACGTCCCCCCCCGCCTCCCGCGCTCCCGCCCGCGAGGAGCAGCACTGGCTGCAGCTCCAGGCTCTGGTGGCGGTGGCGCGCCTGGGCAGCTTCACGCAGGCGGCGCAGCGCCTGGGCCTCTCCAAGGCGGCGGTGAGCCAGCGCATCGCGGAGCTGGAGCGGCACCTGGGGCAGCAGCTGGTCCAGCGCAGCACGCGCTCGGTGCGGCTCAGCGAGGCGGGCCGGCGCCTGGTCGAGCAGGCCGAACCCGGCCTGCAACTGCTCAGCCGCAGCCTCAGCGAGGCCCGCGAGGCTGCCGGTACGCCGCGCGGCCTGCTGCGGGTCACCGCGCCCGTGGCCCTGGGCCGCCAGCACATCGCGCCGGCCCTGCCTTCGTTCTTCGAGCGCTATCCGGAGATCCGCATCGAGCTGGACCTCTCCGATCGCCTCGCCGCGCTGGCCCAGGAGGGCTTCGACCTCGCCATCCGCCACACCAGCCGGCCGCCGGACACCCACGTGGCCTTCAAGCTTTGCGCCTCCCAGGCGCTGCTGGTGGGCAGCCCGGCCTACCTGGCGCGAGCCGGGCGCCCGCAGCACCCGGCGGAACTGGCGGCGCACGCCTGCCTGCCCTACCTGCGGCCGGGGCCGGCGCAATGGTTCTTTGCCCGGGGCAAGGGCGAGGCCACGGAGCGGGTGCGGGTACCCGTGCAGGGCCTGCTGCGGGCCGGGAACAGCGAGGTGCTGCGTGAAGCCGCCCTGGCCGGCCTGGGCCTGGCCCTGCTGCCCGACTTCAGCGCCCGCGACGCCCTTCGCCAGGGCCTGCTGGAGCCCGTGCTGACCGGCTGGCGACCGGTGGACTTCTTCGGCGACGCGATCTACGCCATCCACCCATGGAGTGGCCACACGCCGCAGCCGGTGCGCCTGCTGGTGGAGCATCTGCGCCAGTGCCTGCACGCCGGCTTCGAATGAGGCCCCGCGCGGGCCGGCTGGGCAAAAAAAACGCCCAAGCACTTGCGTGCTCGGGCGGATAAGTCCTTGGGTAAGGACGTCGTTGGGATCCGTGCTGGCCCTGAGGCCGGCATGGGTGCAACTCTAGGGTTGGCCCGGGGGGCTCGCTATCCCTACTTAGTGGGATGAGCCCCCTCTTTGGCAAGCAGATGTTTCAAACCCCCGCAAACCAGCGGGTGGCCTGAGTCAGGGCCTCCTGGTCCGCGCGGATGGCCTCGGGCGCGCCGCCCTTGCCCCACAGCGCGCCCATCCAGGCCATGCCCAGGAACTCGGCGCACAGGCGGGTGCTGTCCATCATGGGCTGGGCCTTGGCGCGGTCACCGCTGGTGGTGACCAGCCACAGGCGGCGGCCGGCCATGCGGGCCTTGAAGTCCAGGCCGGGCACGCGCATCCAGGCACTGAAGTGGTCCAGGTAGAGCTTCACGGTGGCCGGCAGGCTGTACCAGTAGACCGGCGCGACCAGCACCAGGTCGGTGGCAGCCAGGGTGGCGTCCAGCAGCTGGCGGGCATCGCCTTCGGGCATGGGATAGCTGCCGATGTCGTGACGGTGGTCGACAAAGGGCGGCAGTGTGAGGTCGGCCAGACGCAGCCACTGCTGGCTGGCCCCGGCGGGCAGGTGCTCGGCAGCGGCGCGGGCCAGGGCCTCGGTGTTGCCGACGACGCCGGCCACGCGAGTGCTGGCGGTGAGGAAGAGGAAGTGGCGGGAGGAGTCGCTCATGGGGTGAGTCAGCTGGGCGGGACAGGAGGGAGAGGGCGAGACGCAGCCGGCATTGTGCGGGCCGCCGGCCCGATCTGCCCGGACCTGCGGCAATGCCCTGGCAAGGGGCGACGCGCCGGATAATGCAGGCATGAGCACCTCCAAGCCGCGCAAGCCTTCTGCCCTCCGTCCCGCCGCCTCGAAAGGAGGGGCGCAGGGCGCCTCGAAAGGCGGCAAGAGCGGGGGCCCGGCAGGCGATGCAAAGCCGCGGCGCCCCGCGGGAGGCGCCCCGGCCACACCGGCGGGCAGCCTCGGGGGGCGCAAGCCGGGCGGCCCGGCACGGCCCACCCGGCCGGGGCCGGCGGCGGCCCCGCGCCCGACGGCCGCCGAGCGAGCCAAGGCTGACGAGCCCCTGTCCGAGCAGGACATGGAGCGCCTGCAGGACCTGCTGGACGCCGTGCCCGCGCCGCTGGAGCCGCTGGACATCAGCATGCTGGACGGCTACCTCGTGGGCGTGCTGCTGCAGCCGCGGCCCGTGCCCTTTGCCGACTGGGCGCCCTTCGTGCTGGATCCCGACGGCCGCCAGCCGCCCCGTCAGTTCGATGGCGAGGCCCTTTTCGCCCTGGTGCGCCGCCGCCATCGCGAGCTCAACACGGCCATCGCCGAGCGCCAGTGGTTCGACCCCTGGGTCTTCGAGCTGGATGAGGACGCCGAGCCCTCCGAGGTCGTCTACGCCTGGGTGGCCGGCTTTGCGCTGGCCTCGGAGCATTTCCCCGAGCTGATGGAGGAAGAGGCCGCCGAGCTGCTCGAGCCGCTGGCGCAGCTCTATATGCACCTCGACCCTGACGACCTCGAGGACGCCGAGGAGCTGATCGAGGAGATCGAATCCCTGGAGCCGCCCAGCGACGTGGCCGAGGCGGTGGAGTGCCTGGTGCGCGCCAGCCTGCTGCTGGCCGATGTGACGCGCCCGCTCAAGAGCACCCAGCCCGCGGGCCACCCGGGTGGCCCGCGCCGGCCGGGCCCCGGGGGGCGCGGCGGCCCGTCTCGTCGCCACTGAAGGCGGCCTGACCCCTGCGACGGGGGCAGGTCTTGCGCGACCTCAGTTCAGCGGCTTGCCCTCGCCCACCTGGCGCTTCATCCACTCGCTCATTTCCCACAGCGTGTGCCCGATGGACTCGCGCGCCGTGTAGCCATGGCCCTCATAGGGCAGGGACACGAAGCGCACATGGCCCCCCGTGCCGGCCAGTGCCTGGTACAGCCGCTGGCTCTGGAGGGGGAAGGTGCCGGGGTTGTCGTCGCTGTCGCCGTGGATCAGCAGCAGCGGCTCCTTGAGCTTGTCCGCATAGTTGAAGGGCGAGAGCCGCTGGTAGACGTCCTGCGCCTCCCAGTAGGTGCGCTGCTCGCTCTGGAAGCCGAAGGGCGTCAGCGAGCGGTTGTAGGCGCCGCTGCGGGCGATGCCGGCCTTGAAGAGGTCGGTGTGCGCCAGCAGGTTGGCCGTCATGAAGGCGCCGTAGCTGTGGCCGCCCACCACCATGTGGTCGCGTGAGCTGACGCCCAGCTCGACGGCCTTGTCGATGATGGCCTGGGCATTGCTGGTGATCTGGGCGATGAAGCTGTCGTTGACCGTCTTGGGGTCGCCCACCACGGGCATGGTGGCGTCCATCAGCACCACGTAGCCATCCAGCAGCAGCATCAGCGGGCTGCTCGTGCCGAAGCTGGTGAAGCGATTGCCCGAGCCGCTGACCTGGCCGGCCACCGACGCGTCCGTGAACTCCAGCGGGTAGGCCCAGACGAAGGTCGGGCGGCGCTCGCCGGCCTGGTAGCCGGGCGGCTTGTAGAGCCAGAAGGACAGCTCCACGCCGTCGGCCCGCTTGAACTTCACCAGTTCGCGCTGGATGTCGCGCAGCTGCGGGGCCGGGTCGGTGTAGCGGGTGAGGGCCTGCATCTGGGCCAGGGCCGCGCCGCTGCGCAGCACCAGCTGCGGAACCTCGCTGGTGCTCTCGCGGCTGAACAGCACGCGCTCGCCGCGGGCATCGAGCACCGTCACCGGGCGTTCGTAGTGGCTGCCGCCGGCGCGGTAGAGGCGCTGCACCTGGCCGTCGGCCAGCTGCATGCGGTCCAGGAAGGGTCGTTCGCCCTCCGGGCTGGCGCCAGCGCCGACCAGCCACAGCGCGCCCTCGTCCACGCGCAGCGCCTGGCGGCCGTTGGCCTGCATCCGGCGCAGGGGCTGGCCGATGTCCTTGTAGCGGTCGCGCAGCGAGCGCTCGCTGAGCAGGCGGGCCGGGGCCGGCGTGGGGCCGAGGTCCAGCAGGCTCAGGCGCATCCACTGGCGGTCGCGGTCCACGTCGGCCTGCATGGCCTGGCGGCCGCCTTCGAGGAACTCCATCATCGAGACCCGGCCCACGCTGCGATGCAGCTCCTGTGGCTCGCCGGTGTAGGGCGCGGCCAGGCGCATCAGGCGGTCGCGGTGCTCGGCCTTGCGGCGGGGATCGCCGCCGTCCAGGGCCTCGATCCAGTACAGCGCGGCGTCCGCACCCGGCGAGCCGGTGTAGTGGCGCGGGCCGGTGATCACGCCGTCCACCGGCACGTCCTTCTTCAGCGCGATCGGCGCCAGCGCACGCAGCACGCGGCCTTCGGCATCGCGCAGCTCGACCTCGCGCCCGAAGTCCTGCCAGGTGACCTGGTAGCTGAAGGGCTGGCGCAGGCGCTCGGTCAAGACCTGACCCTGCGTGCCAACCGCCTGGAGGGAGGCGAAGAGGCCCGGTTCGCCCAGTGGCTGCAGCTGGCCGGTGCGCAGGTTCACGCGCGTCAGCTGGGAGCGGGCGTAGTGGGCGAACAGGGCTTCGTCCTGCGCGTTCTTCAGCAGGTCCTGCAGCGTGCGTTCAGGCGACTGGCGGCCCAGGGATTCCTGCACGGTCGGGCCGTCCGGGGCCTCGAAGCGTGGCGCCGGGCCGAGCTTGGCCGGCACGGCCAGCACCAGCAGGGTTTCGGGGCCCTGCCAGGCCACGTCCTGTTCCAGCACGGTGTTGAGCTGAAGGCCTTGCACCTTCTTCAGCGCGCCGTTGGCCGCCTGGCCCAGCCAGAGCTCCACGCCGGCCGGCGTGCGGCGGTTCAGCAGGAAGTGCCGGCCGTCGGGTGACCAGCGCAGGTGGTGGAAGCCGCCGCCGGGCGGCAGGGCGACCGGGCGCTCGGCGCCGCCGTCCAGCGGTCGCAGCACCAGGGATTCCAGCGAGGGCGTGCTCAGCAGGGGCGCATGGGCCGCGGGGTCGATGCGCATGCCGGCCAGCTTGAGCGCCGGTCGCGCCAGATCCGCCACCTGGCGGTAGCGCTGGCTGCGCTGCACGGCCAGGGTCTTCTGGTCCGGCGAGAGGCTGTGGGTGGGCAGGCCCGGCGCATCCAGAACGGCGCGCAGGGCCGGGCTGGGCTGCTGGTAGCGGCTCACGGCGCTGGCGGCCGGGGCGGCGTCGCCAGCGCGGGCCTGCATGGGCATCAGCGTGCCGAAGGCCAGGGCCAGTGCGAGGCTCAGGGGGGCCATCGAGGGACGGAGGGGACGGATCATGACTTCAAGGCTTCCGTGGAGAGGAGGGGCTTGGACAGCTGGATCATCAGCGTGCCCGTCAGGTCGTTGGGTCCCTGGTCGGTCTGCACATAGCCGTGGCGGTGGTACAGCGCGATCAGGGGCTTGTTGGTGGACGAGGTCCAGGTGCAGCAGCGCGCCAGACCCTGCGCGAGGAACCAGTCCTCGGCGCATTGCAGCAGGCGGGCGGCCAGGCCGGCCCGGCGGTGGGCGGGCCAGACGTAGGTGGTGGAGATCAGCCCGAAGCGCGCCTCGGCCGGGCCTTCGACGCGGAAGATGGTGTGGGCCAGGACCTCGCCCCGCGCGCCGAGGGCCAGCACGACGCGGGCCTGCGTCTGCGCCGGATCCAGGTGCCAGCGCACCCGATCGCGCAGCCAGTCCAGCGTGTACATCGCCGTGCCGCGGGCCTCGCCCTCGACCTCGATGAGGGTCTGGCGCATGCCCTGGGCGACCCGCTCGATCTCGTCGGGTCGGGTCAGGTCCAGGTCACGGAGCAAGGCGGTCTGCATGGTCTGCGGCGCGTGGCAAAGCCCTGAAATCTAGCAGGGACGGCGCTGCGCCGGCAGCGGGTCAGGACGCGGTCTTGAACAGGCGTGCGGCATGCAGCCCCAGGCCGCTGGCCACCGAGGCGAAGGCGTCGCCCTGGATGCGCCGGGCCGCGGGGTAGTCGGCGGCGATGCGTTCCGCCAGCGGCAGCAGCCCGGTGGAGCCGCCGGTGAAGTAGAGGGCATCGATCTGGTCCAGCCTCAGGCCCGCCAGGGCCACGGTCTCGCGGCCGGCTTCGGCGATGCGCTCGATGTCCCGGCCCAGCGCCTGCTGCGCGCCCACGGCGCTGAAGCCCACCGTCAGGCCCGGCTCGATCAGGCCCAGGTCCACCGAGACCTCCCCGCCTGCGGCGACGGCGATCTTGGCGTCCTCGGCGCGGCCCGCCAGCTCGTGGCCCATGCGGTCTTCCAGCACGGTCATGAGGCGGTCGTGGTGGCGGGTGTCGCCGTAGAAGCTGCGCATGCCGCGCAGCTCGGCCACGCGGCCCGGGCTGTAGACGGTGTTGATCAGATGCCAGGTGGCCAGGTCGAAGTAGACGCCGCTGGGCACCTCGCGCGGGGTCTGGCCGGGCTTGGCCGGGCCCAGGCTGCGGTAGCCGAACTCCGGCAGGATGGCGGCCAGCTCCACGTGGCGGTCGAAGTCCGTGCCGGCAATGTGCACGCCGTGGCTGGCCAGGATGTCCTCGCGGCGGTCCAGGCGCGCCATGCGCTCCGGACCCACGCGCACCACCGAGAAGTCCGAGGTGCCGCCGCCGATGTCGGCCACCAGCACGCGCTGCTCGCGCGGCGCCTGGCGTTCGTAGTCGAAGGCCGCGGCGATGGGCTCGAACTGGAAGTGGATGTCGGTGAAGCCCACGGCGCGCGCGGCGGCCTCCAGCGAGGCCTGGGCGGCGGCGTCGCGCGCGGGCTCTTCGTCGACGAAGAAGACCGGGCGGCCCAGCACCACGCGATCGATGGCATGGCCGGCGCTGGCCTCGGCCTGGCGCTTCAGGCGCTTGAGGTAGCCGGCCAGCATGTCGAAGTACTTCACGCCGCGGCCGCCACCCACGTCCGTGGTCTGGTCGATCAGGGCCGAGCCCAGGATGCTTTTCATGGAGCGCATCAGGCGGCCGTCCGCCCCTTCCACGTAGGCGGCGAGCGCGGCGCGGCCGAAGGCGCGGGGCGGTCCGTCGGCGTCATGGCGGCCTTCGGCGAAGTAGAAGACCGCCGTGGGCATGGTCAGCCGCCCGGGCTCGAGCTCGACCAGGCGCATGGCCCCGCTGTCCCCGTTGGCGTCGGGAATGGCGATGGCGGAGTTGGAGGTGCCGAAGTCGATGGCACAGAAGCCGGTGGCGCGGGAGGAGGCAGACATGACAGCGCCCAGAAATGCAGAAGCGGGGCGCGGATTGTAGTCATGCCGCCCGCCGCGGCCTGGCCCGCGGCGGCGACCGGGTGATCAGGCCGTGGCCATGCGGCGCGCCGGCGCGGCCGGCAGCGCGTCGCCGTAGAAGCCAAAGCCCTCCAGCGCCGGGCGCTTGCCGCTCATCAGCTCGGCCAGCGCGCGGCCGGAGCCGGCGCCATGCGTCCAGCCCAGGGTGCCGTGGCCGGCATTGAGCCAGAGGTTGGACACCTTCTTCGAGCGGCCGATGTAGGGGATGTTGGTCGGCGTGCTGGGGCGCAGGCCGGTCCAGTAGTTGCGCTCGCCGAGGTCGGCCACGCCGGGGAAGAGCTCCTCGTAGCGCTTGACCAGGGCGTCGCAGCGCACGCGCGAGGTGGGCGTGTCCAGGCTGGTGTCCAGGCCCACGAGCTCGGCGGTGCCGGCGATGCGCACGTAGTCGCCCAGGCGGGAGATGGCGATCTTGCGGGTGTCGTCCAGCAGGCTGACCACGCTGGCCTGCTCAGGCTTCTTCAGGCGCAGGGTGGCCGAGTAGCCCTTGGCGGGGTAGATGTTGAGGAACTCGCCCAGCGGCTTGAGCAGCTGCGGCGTGTAGGAGGCCATGGCGGCCACGAAGGCATCGCCCTTCACCACGCTCTTCTGGCCGGTGCGCACGTGGGCGATCTGGGCGCCGCTGACGGCCTGACCCTCGCGCTGCAAGGCCAGGATGTCGTGGCCGTAGAGGAAGGTCGCGCCGCGGGCGATGCAGGCCTGGGCCAGCTTCTGGGTGAAGACGCGGGCGTCGCCGGATTCGTCGCTGGGCGTGAAGGTGCCGCCGAAGATGTTGTTGCCGAAGGCGCGCAGCGCGGGCTCGACCTTGAGTACTTCGTCGCGGCTCAGCACGCGGCGGTCCACGCCGTGGGCGCGCATCACCTCGGCACCGGCGGCGCCGGCGTCGAAGTCGGCCTGGCTGGAGAAGAAGTGCAGGATGCCGCGCTCCAGGCGCTCGTACTCGATGCCCGTCTGCGCCACCAGGGACTTCAGCGATTCATGGCTGTAGCGGCCCAGGCGCACCAGCTGCTCCACATTGCGCTCGAAGGCGGCATTGGTGCACTGGGTCAGGAAGCTCAGGCCCCAGCGCCACTGGGCGACTTCCAGGCGCGGGCGGAACAGCAGGGGGGAGTCGTCGCGCAGCAGCCACTTGGCCACCTTGAAGGGCGCGCCGGCATTGGCCCAGGGCTCGCAGAAGCTCACGGAGATCTGCGCGCCGTTGGCGAAGCTGGTTTCCATGGCCGCGTCTTCCTGGCGGTCGACCACGACCACCTCGTGCCCCTCCTCCAGCAGATACCAGGCGGTGGCGACGCCGATGATGCCTGCACCCAGAACGACGACTTTCATCTGTACTGCTCCTGCGAAGGAAGCCCGCGGGCGGGATTCCCGAATGATCGACGCTCGGGCGATCGAGTTGAAGGGGGAAGAGGGCTGGAATCCGACGCGGGCGTGAGGCCCGACACGGCTGGCGCATTCTCCGCAGCCTGATGGAAATCAAGAAGCGCCATTCATATTTCTCGCGCTACATTAATTGAACTTATGAAAGACCTGGATTCCGCCGGACTCGACTGCCTGGCCGCCCTGGCGGACGAGCGCAGCTTCGAGCGCGCCGCCCAGCGCCTGAGCGTGACGCAGAGCGCCGTGTCCCAGCGCCTGCGCAGCCTCGAGGCCCAGGTCGGCCAGCTGCTGGTGGTGCGCTCCCGGCCCCTGCGGTTGACGGAGCCGGGCAAGGTGCTGTTGCGCTTCGCCCGCCAGCTCCAGGCCTTGCGCACTGACGTCGCCCGCGAGCTGGGCAGCCAGGTGACGCCGCACGAGCGCCTGCCCATCGCCGTCAACGCCGACAGCCTCGCAACCTGGGTGCTGCCCGCACTGGACGGCCTGGTGCAGCAGGGCCTGCGCGAGGGCTTCGGCCTGGAGTTGATCGTCGACGACCAGGACTTCACCCACGACTGGCTGCGCCAGGGCGAGGTGCTGGGCTGCGTCAGCACCGTCCAGCAGGCACTGCGGGGCTGCGTGGTCCAGCCGCTCGGGGTGATGTCCTATGTGGCCGTGGCCAGCCCGGACTTCGTCGCCCGCCAGCTGCCCTCGGGGCTCAACGAGGCCAACTTCGCGCAGCAGCCCTTCCTGGTCTTCAACCGCAAGGACGACAACCAGGTCCAGTGGATCAGCAAGGCCTTCGGCGTGCGCCACCCGCGCCTGAAGGAACGCTACGTGCCGTCCAGCGACGCCATCGTGCGGGCCGCGTGCATGGGCTGGGGCATCGCGGTGGTGCCGGAGCTGCAGGTGCGCGAGGGGGTGCGCAAGCGGCAGCTGCAGCCCCTGCGGCCCGAGGTCAGCGTCGACCTGACGCTGTACTGGCATCAATGGAAGCTGGTCAGTGAGGCCGCTCCCGCGCCGGGGCGTGTCGCCCTGCTGGACCAGGTCGGACAGGCGCTCAGCGCGGGCGCCAAGGGGGCGCTCAAGCCCTTGCCGTCCCGCCGCCGGTCTGCCAGCTAGGCGCCGGGCCCGGTCTTGCGGCCGGCCAGACGGCGGGGATGCCCTTTCGGGCAGGGCCGGCCAAAGTCACCGGGAATGCACGGATGACACCGGCAACAAAGCCATGCAGTTGCATCACTTTGAAAGCGCGTGCGTTTTTGCCAACTGCGCGTCGTTTTCCACCCAATTTGGGGGTATCTGCGGGCGCTGGGACGCGCACACTGGAACCCTGCGTGATCCAGCGCAATACGCGCCGGAAACGCGATGGAATCGGGCCTCCCGCCCGTTTCTCGCCCAGCTGTAAGACGAGGTCCACCATGCGATTTGCCCCTGCCGCCGCACTGCGATTCTTCCGCCGTCAGCCCAGCAATCGCCCGGTCCAGGACCCGGCGGACATGGGCACCGCCTTCGGCCTGGAGGTCACGCTCGAGGATGAGGCTGACTCATTTCGGCGCACCAGCGACTACCAGACCCTGGAGTCGTCCCAGGCCGTGCCGGTGAGCAGCGGCGAGTCGCCGCTGGCCTGGTTGCATCGCCGGGGCTAGATGTGCCCGGTGCCGGCCCTAAGGGGCGGACCGGGGGCCGCCCGGTCAGCGCACCAACAGCACGGGCACGTCCGTCTGGCTCATGACCTTGGTGGCCACCGAGCCCAGCACCAGATTGCCGAGGGTGCTGTGGCCATGCGAGCCCATCAGCAGCAGGTCGAACTTGCCCTTGTTGGCGGCGGCGCCGATCACATCGGCCGCCGGGCCCACCTTGCTGATGAACTCGGCACGCACCTTCTGCTTCTCGAAGAAGGTACGGACGGTCTTGAGCACCTTCTCGGCTTCGTCGTCGTAGTAGGACTTGAGCACGGCCTTGTCCAGCACCGCGGCGGCGCGGGGTGGCACCGCCGGGACCGCATGCAGCACGGTGTACTGGTGGGCGTTGCCCAGCCATTCATCATGCGCGACCAGGTAGGCCAGCATGCGCTTGGTAAAGGAGCTGCCGTCAACGGCGACCAGAATCTTCATGCCATATCTCCCCGCCTGTTGAGGCGTCTTGTGGATGAGGGTGCAGGCGCCAGTCTGGCACAGGCTACGGGGCGCGGATTGACGCATCTCAAGCGCCGGGGCGCTCCGTTCGACCTTCAGACCTCGACGCAGCGCAGCGGGTCGTAGTCCGCGGCCTCTCCTTTGCGGCCGTGGCCGCGGGCGTTGCAGATCACGCGGGTCTGGCCCAGGGCGTGGCTCACGTGATAGTCGTGCCGGCAATGCAGATGGCCGTGGATCCACAGTTGCACGCCGGGCATCAGCGCCTCATCGTCATTGCAGAAGCTGGCGGTGCCGGGCTGCTTGCCGTAGCGTGGGTCGGCGCTCTTCAGGCTCGGGGCGAAATGGGTGATGACCACGGTGGCGTCCACGGTCTCGCCGCCGGTCACCGGCAGCGTGCGCTCCAGCCAGGCGCGGTTCTCCAGGCCCAGGCGTCGCACGGCCTCGGCATCGAAGGGCTGGCCGTCCAGCCGGGCCGCCATGACGCGCTGGAAATAGCCGGCCGCGCGCATGGCACGCTCGCGCTGGGCGCTGCCGAAGACATCGAAATCGCTCCAGCGCGTGGAGCCCAGGAAGCGGATGCGGCGGCCCTGGCTGTCGTCCAGCACCAGGGCCTCGTCATCGAGCATGCGCAGGCCCAGGCGCTCGCATTCGCGGCGCAGCACGGGGCCGGTCTCGCGGATTTCGCGCTGGTCGTACTCGTGGTTGCCCGGCACGAACAGCACCGGCACCGGCCAACCGGCGAAGGCCGAGAGGCCGCGCCAGCTGCTGTCAACGTCGCCGGCCAGCACCAGCAGCTCGGCGCCGGGCGCCGGCTGGGGCTCGAAGGCCTCGGTCTCCATGTGGAGGTCCGAGAGGATCTGCAGCTTCATGGCGATGTCATCGCAGCGACGCCAACCCCGGGCGGAGCCGGCGGCCGGCGCTCAATTGGCGCCGTGGCACTGCTTGTACTTGCGGCCCGAGCCGCAGGGGCAGGGGTCGTTGCGGCCCACCTTGGGCGTGTCACGGCGCACCGCCTCGACCTTGTAGCGCAGGTCGGTGGTGAGGTCGTAGAGATCGGCCACGTTGACCACCAGGTCCTCGATGGCGTCGTCGATGTCCTTGAGCGGGTGCTCGCGGTCCAGGGTGGCGACGATTTCCTTCTCCTCTGCCGTCTCCGCCGGCAGGTGGCGGTACAGGCGCGCCATGGCGTTCATCACGCCTTCGTCGTCCAGCTCGCTCAGCTCGGGGAAGCACAGGGCGGCATGCTGGAAGCCGGCCACCCAGGGCAGCAGGGTGCGGGCGATGGGCGAGAGCTGCTCGTCATCGGCCGCGTCAGCTTCGGGCTGCTCGCCGGACTCGGCCGCCGCGGCGGCTTCGGCATCGAGATCCAGCACGACCGGGTCGAACCAGCCGTGCTCGGCCAGGCTGCGGTTCAGCGCGGCATGGCGGCGCAGCACCAGCTCCTGGATGCGGGCCAGCCACGTCGGGTCGGCATCGGCCGGCAGCTCGCCGCCGTCGTAGTCGAAGATGGGCGGCAGCCATTCCTCGATCTCGATCAGGCGGGGCTGGACCAGCACGCCGCAGAGGTAGCCGTCCAGCATGGAGGCGTCCAGGGCTTGCAGGGGTGCGGGCGTGGTGGCCAGCAGTTCGTCGAGTTCGGCGAACTCGGCGTCGTTCAGGTCGGCGATCTTGCTCATCCGGCGATTGTCGCTGATCGCTGTCGTCCGCCGTTCAGGACGCTGCCAGCGCCGCGGCCAGCAGCAGGCGTTCCCGCAGCCAGCGCTGGGGCGGGCGGTCCTCGTTGCGCATGTGCCAGAGCATGTCCACGTGCACCGGCGCGAGGGCGAAGGGCAGGGGGCGCTCGATCAGCTCGCTCTTGTAGCCGGTGGCGCTCATGAAGCGCGCAGGCAGCACCGTCAGCAGGTCGGACTGGGCCACCACGCGGCCGGCGGTGAAGAACTGATTGACCGTCAGCACGATGCGCCGGCTGCGGCCCAACGCCGCCAGGGATTCGTCCACGAAGCCGTGCGGGCGGCCCGAGAAGCTCACCAGGAGGTGGTGGGCGGCGCAGTAGGTCTCCAGGTCCAGGGGCGCCTGGGCCAGGGGGTGGTCCCTGCGCATCACGCAGACGTACTGGCTCTCGTACAGCCGGTGCTGGCGGATGGCTGCCAGCTGGCCCTGGCCCTGCAAGGCGGCGACGGCCTGAGGGAAGTAGCCCAGGGCGAAGTCCGCCTCGCCCTGTTCCAGCAGGCTGCGGGGATCGCGGGTGGTCAGCGGCAGCACATGGACGCGCGCCCGGGCCTGCTGGGCCTCCAGATCCGCCACCAGCGGCGGCAGCACCAGGGCGGCGGTGGCGTCGGCCATGGCGATCTGGAAGGTGGCGTCCTCGCTGGCGGGCAGGTACTCGCGCGGATCCAGCACCGCCCGCAGGCGGTCCAGGGCCTGGCGCACCTCGGGCCACAGCCCTTCCGCCCGCGAGGTGGGCTTCATGCCAAAGGCCTGCCGGACGAAGAGCTCCTCGCCCAGCGCCTCGCGCAGGCGCTTCAATGCGTGGCTGACCGCCGGCTGGGTCATGGCCAGGCGCTCGGCCGCCCGGGTGAGGTTGCGCTCGGCCATCACGGCATCGAAGACGCGCAGCAGGTTGAGGTCGAGGTTGCGAAAGCTCATATGAACAGTGTTTATAGAGCAAATGCAAACAATTCATTTGGAGAATGTCTAGGGTTTACCCCAGAATTCATCCCATCGCACCACACCCTGGTGCCCACAACACCCACAAGGAAGTCAAATCATGAGCGTCGCCACCCAAACCTTCGGTCTGCCCCTGCACCGCACCGTTCGTCATGGGGGTTCCTTCGCTGCCATCGGCGCCCGCCTGTGGCTGAGCCTGATCGCCAAGGTCCAGGCTCATCTGGCTGCCGCCAAGGCTGCCCGCGAAGAGCGCGAACTGCTGGCCCTGGCCGCCCAGTACGAAGACAGCATGCCCAGCTTTGCTGCCGAACTGCGCGCCGCCCACGCCCGCAAGGACTGAGTCTCCTGCAACGGCCTTCGTGCCGTCTTGCTCTGTTGAGCCTGCCCGCTGATGAAGCCGGCAGGTTTTTTTGCGTCTGATCGCGGCCTGGGGCGCCAGCGAGGATTCCCTGATCTGTGCGGCTAACAAGAAAGTTACGCTCCTTGGGTCGCCGCTTGGGTGACGTCAATCGTGGAGGAGCTTATGAAGCGCAAATGGATGGCCCTGTGTCTGGCCCTGGTCGCGGCTCTGGGTCTGAGTGCGGCCTGGGCGCGCCCCAGCTACGGCGTCCGGCTGGAATTCCTGGACGGGCAGGGCCAGGTCGTGGGCGGGCTGGCTCGCAGCTGTATCGGGCAGACCTACGACCGCTGGGGCACTGTCACGGCCAACCAGCGTGTCGTGGATTCCTGGGAATGTCCTTGAGCGGATTCGGGCCTGAATCCGGACCTGAGTCAGGCCGGCAGTAAAAAAGCCCGCTCGGATCCGAGCGGGCTTTTTCGTGGTCGGCAGGCGCTGAGGCCGGGTGATTACTCGGCGGCCAGGCGCTGCTCGATCTTGGCCTTGGTGGCCGGCAGCTCGGCCGGCAGGTGGTAGGCCAGCTGGGCAAAGAGCTCGTCGTGCAGCTTCAGCTCGGCGGCCCAGTCGGCCTTGTCGATGCGGGTGGCGACGTCGAACTGCTCCTTCGTGAAGCTCAGGCCTTCCCAGTTCAGGTCTTCGTAGCGCGGGGTCACGCCGAAGACGTGCTCCTCACCGGACTGGCTGCCGGTCACGCGGTCCAGCATCCACTTCAGCACGCGCATGTTCTCGCCGTAGCCGGGCCAGACGAACTTGCCGTCGGCGCCCTTGCGGAACCAGTTGACGCAGAAGATCTTGGGCAGGGTGGCGCCGCTGTCGGCCAGCTTCTTGCCCAGATCCAGCCAGTGCTGGAAGTAGTCGGCCATGTTGTAGCCCATGAAGGGCAGCATGGCGAAGGGGTCGCGGCGCACCACGCCCTGCTGGCCGGCGGCCGCGGCGGTGGTCTCGGAGCCCATGGTGGCGGCCATGTAGACGCCTTCCACCCAGTCGCGGGCCTCGGTCACCAGGGGCACGGTCGTCGAACGGCGGCCGCCGAAGATGAAGCCGTCGATGGGCACGCCGGCCGGATTGTTCCAGTCGGGGTCCAGGGCCGGGTTGTTGGTGGCGGCCACGGTGAAGCGGGCGTTCGGATGGGCGGCCTTGGCGCCGGTCTCCTTGGCGATGGCGGGCGTCCAGTCCTTGCCCTGCCAGTCGATCAGGTGGGCCGGCGGGGTGTCGGTCATGGACTCCCACCAGACGTCGCCATCGTCGGTCAGCGCGACGTTGGTGAAGATGACGTCCTTGTTCAGGCTGGCCATGCAGTTGTAGTTGGTCAGCGTGTTGGTGCCGGGGGCGACGCCGAAGTAGCCGGCTTCCGGATTGATCGCGTACAGGCGACCGTCGGCGCCGGGCTTGATCCAGGCGATGTCGTCGCCCACGGTGGTCACCTTCCAGCCATCGAAGGCCTTGGGCGGGATCAGCATGGAGAAGTTGGTCTTGCCGCAGGCGCTGGGGAAGGCGGCGGCGAAGTGGTACTTCTTGCCCTCGGGTGAGGTCAGGCCCAGGATCAGCATGTGCTCGGCCAGCCAGCCCTGGTCACGGCCCATGGTGGAAGCGATGCGCAGCGCAAAGCACTTCTTGCCCAGCAGGGCGTTGCCGCCGTAGCCCGAACCATAGGACCAGATCTCGCGGGTCTCGGGGTAGTGGACGATGTACTTGGTCTTGTTGCAGGGCCACTTGACGTCGGCCTGGCCGGCTTCCAGCGGCGCGCCCACGGTGTGCACGCAGGGCACGAAGGCGCCGTTGTCACCCAGCACGTCCAGCACGGCCTTGCCCATGCGGGTCATGATGCGCATGTTCACGGCGACATAGGGGCTGTCCGAGAGCTCCACGCCGATGTGGGCGATGGGCGAGCCGATGGGGCCCATGCTGAAGGGCACGACGTACAGCGTGCGGCCCTTCATGGCGCCCTTGAAGAGAGCCTGGTCACCGGTCTGCAGCAGCTCGCGCATCTCGGCCGGGGCCATCCAGTTGTTGGTGGGGCCGGCGTCTTCCTTCTTCTGCGAGCAGATGAAGGTGCGGTCTTCCACGCGGGCGACGTCGCTGGGGTCGCTGCAGGCGAGGTAGCTGTTGGCGCGCTTGGCCGGGTTGAGTTTCTTGAAGGTACCGGCGTCGACCAGCTGCTGGCAGAGGCGGTCGTACTCTTCCTGGCTGCCGTCGCACCAGTAGACGTCCCTGGCCTGGGTCAGGGCGGCGATCTCCGCCACCCAGGCGATCAGGCGCTGGTGCTTGACATAGGCGGGCACGTTCAGGCGCAGCCCTTCCATCACGGGTTGGTTCATGGCAAGTCCTTCAATGTTGAAAAGCAGAATTGGGTCAGGCTCGGACAGCAGCCCCGGGGCAGTGAAGCGGGGGGGAATGCGGGCCGGGCCTGGCCCAATGCCGCTTCGAAAACGCAGCCGGATCGCCGGTCTGCCTCTCGATGTCAGGCACTTGCCGAGCCTCATGTTCAGCCCGGCGGGGTGTCCACCGCCGGGTTGCGGCGGGTGGGGAATCGATTGTCACCGCAATGTAATCACGCGGTAACTCCCCTGCCGGCGCCCTTCATGCGTTTCCGGAATAGATATCGCAGCTTCAGGCATCGGAGCGCCGGGCACGGTCGCCGGGGCGACAGTCCGCAGATCGCACCGTAACTTTTCCATACAGCAGCGGGCAGGGCGGCTCCGGACAATCCGGGCTCCGCCTGCTCCCTTGAGCCTCCAGACACCATGCAAAGCCTGCTCGGCCCCATTTCGCCGGACCATCCGGCCGGTGAGGATCTCTCCTTCTCCCCCGAGTTCGACACCATCCATAAGCTGCGCGAGCAGGACGACCCCAGCCTGGACCAGGGGGAATGGGTGACCAGCCTGCGGGTGGCCGACTGGCCCGCCGTGCTGAAGCAAAGTGAGCAGTTGCTTACGCAGCGCAGCAAGGATTTGCGCCTCGCCAGCTGGCGGCTGGAAGCCCTCGGCCATCTGGAAGCCTGGCCCGGCCTGGCCCGCGGGCTGCGGGACTGGGTGGATCTCTGCGAAGCCTTCTGGGCCGAGCTCCACCCGCGTGTCGAAGACGGCGACTGGGACGAGCGCGCCGGCGTGTTGCGCTGGCTGCTGCAGACCGTGGAGCGCGGTGCACAGCAGGCCCGGCTGCTGGGCCGGGGGCGTGACGCCTACAGCCTGCAGGACATGGCGGCCGCTCGCCACTGGGCCCAGCGCCTGGAACGAGATCCCCAGCTGCAGCAGCAGCTGGACGAGACCCAGCCCACGCCGGACCGGGTGGCCAAGGCCCTGAAGGACACACCGGCCGCGCAGCTGCAGCAGGCGCGTGCGGCGGCCGAGCAGATCCTCGAGGAGCTGCGCCGACTGCAGGCCTGGGTGGATGCCGCCATGGGTGCCGAGGCGCCCGGATTCAGCAAGACCCTGGACCAGCTGGACGACGCCCGTCGCCAGATCGAGCGCACCTTGCGCGACGCCGGCCTGGCACCTGATGGCGGCGCATCCGCACCGTCGCAGGCCGAGCCGCAGGACGCGGGCTCAGAGTCGCCGCGCGGCGCCCTTGCCCCCGCGGCCGCCGGCCCGCTGCAGAGCCGCCAGCAGGCGCTGCAGCAGCTGCGTGAGGTGGCGGCCTTCTTCCGCCGCACCGAGCCTCACAGCCCGGTGGCCTACCTGGCCGACAAGGCCGCGCGCTGGGGCGACATGCCTCTGCACGAGTGGCTGCGCCATGTGGTCAAGGATGGCGGCACCCTGGGCGCGCTGGAAGAGCTGCTGGGCACCGAGCCCCCGCATCAACAGGAGTAGCCCGTCAGCGCCAGGGCGTGGGCGGGCCCGTACCTGGCGGCCCGTGGCGAGGCCCGCCGGCGCCTGCCCGGGCCGGCCTCTGGCGAACGCAGCGGCCTGGGCGCTCAGATCCCGGCGCGGAACTCGATCCTGCGGTTCCGGGCGCGGCCTTCTTCCGTGGCGTTGCTCGCCACCGGCTGGTCGGGCCCCACGCCGTCGATGGACAGCTGCTGGGCCGGCAAGCGGTGCTTCTGCACCAGGTACTGCCGCACGGCGTCGGCCCGTGCCAGCGACAGCGTGATGTTGCTCGCCCGCTCGCCCTGGCCGTCGGTGTGGCCGACGATCTGCACGCGCTTGCCCTGCACCGACTGCAGCACGCTGCCGATCTCGTCCAGCAGGGCCATGCCCTGCGGCCGCAGCACGGCGCTGCCCGGCTCGAATTCGACGATGCGGCCCGCCAGCACCTGGTCGAGCTGGCCCTGCTCCGTGCTGCCCACGCGCAAGGCGTTCTTGAGGCTGTAGGCCCCATTGAGCTGCTGGGACAGGGACTGGGCGACATCCTGGCGCAGCGCCTCCGAGGCGACCTCGCCCTGCAGCTCCACCTGCTGGCCGCGCACGATCAGCTGGCCATTTCGCACCTGCTTGAGGAGAGGGTCCGCGAGCAGCTTCTGCACGTGCTGCAGCCAGTTGGGCGGCATCTGCACCCCGCTGACCTGCAGCTCGTTGACCACCTGGTCGGCGCCGTACTGGTCCCGCAGGCGCTGCAGCACGGCGGCCTTGGTGGCCTCGTCAGGCACTTCGCCACTGGCGACGACGGGCCGCGCCGCCTTGGGCGGCGGCACGGTGGCCGGCGCGCTCCAGGCCTGCAGGGCCAGCGCCGCCAGGCCCAGGCCCAGGGCCCGCGTGGGGGAGTTCAATCGCTTCACCATCTGTTCACCGTCCATCATTGCCAAACACGGTCTCGAAGCCACGCAGCACCTCGCGCAGCGAGAGGCCGGGATGCTCCAGCTCCGCGGACCAGCGCATCAGTTCACGCCACTCTCCCAGGCAGTCATCCACCCACAGGGGTTCGTCCAGGCTGATCATGTCTTCCTGGGCCATGTCGGGATGCAGGGCCGCGCAAAGAGCGCGTGTGCTGGCGCCGTGGAAGCTGAGCAACAGCCATTGAGGGGCGCGACGCGGCAGCATCAGTGCCAGCTCCACGCCCTGGTGCTGAACCTGGCTGGACAGCAGCCGCAGCCAGAAGGCCAGGGCCTGGCTGCGCAGCGGTTCCTCCATGGGCATGGGCAGGCGCAGCCCCTTGGCCAGGGCCTGCGGGCCCTCCTGGCGCAGCGGCTCCAGCAGGATGCCCAGGGCGATCACGCAGCGGCGCAGGTCCACCTGCCGGCCGTCGCTGGACATGCCCAGCTCCAGGTCCAGCAAGCCCTGCTCTTCCACCAGGGCCTGCCATTGGGCCCGGCAGGCGGCGTCGGCCGGAGGAACCTCCAGGGCCTGCGTGCGGCTCATGAGGGCCTGGACGGCGTCGTAGCTGTCGGCCCGCACGAGGGATTGGCCCAGCGCATCCAGCGTCTCCCACGCCGGACCCAGCTGCAGGCTGCCCTCGCCCAGCCAGCTCATGGGCTGGGTCGTCGGGAACTGGGCGGTCATGGAGAAGGGGAACAGCCGGCCCGAGGCGTCCTGGCTGGCGCGGATCTGGCCCAGCAGTCCGACCTGGCTGCGCGAGCCCAGCACGGCAAAGTCCACCGGCGGGCACGCTTCCCAGAGCAGGCGCCAGCGCACGTCGTGAGCCAGGCGGGCCAGGGTCTGGGAGAACCAGGGGTCCAGGCGCGCGATCAGGGCCTGACCGGTGCTGGAGCGGATGAAGTCGCCACGGCAGGGCAGTTTGCCGAAGTAGATGAGGGGCCAGGCGGAGGCCAGTGTGCTCATCATGGCTCAGCCTCCGTTCGCCGGCGTGGTGCGGGTGGCGCCCGCATTGGCCTGGCGGGCCTCGCCGCCGAGCTGGCCCACGACCTGGGCCGGCAGGGTCAGGCCTCGCAGGGCGGCCATGCCGCTCATGCCAGGCGATGCGCCGGCCGTGGCGGGCCCCCCGGTGCCGGCGGCCTGGCGCACCAGGCGCAGCATCACGGCCACGCTGAGCTTCCCCTGGGTCCAGCGCAGCTCGTGCAGGCCCTCGGGCGTTTTGCGCTTCTGGGCCGCTTCCACCATGCGTTGCAGGCCCATGCCGCCGGGCTCTTC
This sequence comes from Pelomonas sp. BJYL3, assembly GCF_027257975.1. Classification (GTDB taxonomy): domain Bacteria; phylum Pseudomonadota; class Gammaproteobacteria; order Burkholderiales; family Burkholderiaceae_C; genus Roseateles_B; species Roseateles_B flavus. The sequence continues at coordinate 33,693 of NZ_JANZKX010000004.1, read as the reverse complement.
CAGGAAGCTCACCGGACGACCCTCGAAGTCGACGCCGCTGATCTTCACGCCGGGCGCACCCTGACGCGAGGGCGAGACGAAGCTGACCCATTGCGGCGCGCTGTTGCGGTAGCGCAGGACCTGGCCGTCGATCTCCAGCGTGTATTCGCTCAGGCCGGGCGCGGGCAGGGCCTGGATCTCGAACTGGGTGGCGTCAGCCGCCGCTCCCCCGCCGGCGCCTGCCGTGGCTGCCGAGCCGCCGGCGGCTTCACCGCCGGCCATCCAGCTGCCGAAGGCCGTACTGAACTCGGGCAGCAGGCGGATGCCCTGCTCGCCCCAGGTCCGGGCCTGCAGGGTGTCGCCGCGGCGATTCACCAGGCCTGCCAGGGTCTGGTCCGCGAACTTGGCGATGGCGCCCTGGGCGCCGAAAACCTTGGCGATGTCGGCCGGTGCTGCCTCGATGCGTGAACTGGAGGAGAAGGGGTACTTGCCGGCCAGCTGCTTCTGGAAGGGCTCGTAGACCTGGGCCTGCCAGACGCGGTTGATCTCCTGCTCGGCAGTCGGCACCAGCACGGCGAAAGACTGCTGCAGCGGCCGCACAAGCATGGGGCGCAGCACGGCGCGCGTGTTGTCGGGCATGCCGCTGAGCATCTGCTCGTCCACCAGCTTGAGGGCGTCCACCAGTTCCGAGCCCTGGCCTTCCAACGTCAGCTGCAGCAGCTGGCGCGCGGCGGGGCCGGGGTCGCCCTGGTTCTTCATCTGGTTGAAACGGGCGCGCAGCTTGCCCAGCGATTCCAGGTAGGACTTCAGCAGCGCCGACTGGCCATCGGCCGCCACCATCACCCGCTGCAGACTGCCGAACTCCTTGCCGATGGGGCCCAGCGCGATCTCGGCCTTGGGGGCTTCCAGTTTCACCTCGACCTGCACGGGGGCCTGGCCGAAGAGGCGCTGCTTGATCCAGTTCAGCACGCCTTCGCGGCCTTCGGACAGCTTGCCGTTGAGCAGGCCGGGGTTGTCCCAGGCGGTTTCGTCCCAGACACGCTGCAGCACCTTGCCGATCGGCGACTGCTGGGGGTCGCCCAGCACGTTCATCTGTTGCTGGGCCTGCTCGAAGCTCGCGAACTCCGGCACGCTGATGTCCTGCACGAAGCGGCGCCACTCGGTCGCGTACTCGGCCTTGTAGAGCTGGACCAGGGCGCGCTTCACCTGTTCGGGGCTGCCTTCCAGGGTGAGGTCGTCGCGCTGGGCCGTCTTGAGGACCCAGTCCTCGGCCTGCAACTCCTTGTTGGCCGCATCGTCGATGGCGGACTGCACATAGCCTGTCCAGGCCTCGCGGGTGAAGGCGCCGCTGACCACGCGACTGCCCTGCAGGCTGCTGCGACCGGCATCGCCCACGATGCGGGCCACGGACACCGGCGCATAGCGCGCAGCGGCCCGGGCGCGGATCTCGGCGTAGACACGCTCGCGCGCCGGCAGCCCCTTGACCACCTGGCGCAGCAGCTCGCGGGACTGGTCGACCACGCTGTGGTTCATGGCCACCGCCGGGAAGCCGGGGCGGTTCAGCTGCGTGCCCATGAAGGCCAGCAGCTTCTCGGCGCCGCGCACCAGTTCCTCGCGGGACTGTCCTTCGCGATTGGCCTCCAGCCACTGGCGCCAGAAGCGCGTCACCTGGTCGCTGAACACGCTGGGCTCGATGCGCTCGGGCTCGGCCAGCATCAGGTAGGCCTTGAGGGCGTTGTAGGCCTCGTCGGCATTGAGTGCCGAGGCCTGCTGGTACAGGGTGGACGCAGGCCGCGCGGTCGCTGCGGCAGGCGCCGTACCGGCCGGTGCCGAGGCGCCGGCGGCCGGGGTGGACGCCTGCAGGTCCTGCGCACTGTGACGGGCGACCTCGCGCAGATAGGACTCCATCTCGCCGGCAGCCGGCTTGAGCACGAGTTCCTTGAGCCCTGCCAGGTACTCGCGGCGCAGCTGCTGCTCCACCGCCTGGCCCTGGAACAGGCCGAAGGACAGGCTCCAGGGGCGCTCGCGCTGCAGGGTCTCCAGCTGGGCGAGGCGGTCGGAGATGAGCTCCAGCGCCTCCATGCGCGCGGCAACGTCGGTGCGGCCCTTCTGCAGCATCTGCACCTTCTGAAGGTCGGCCTGCACGCTGGCCACCCACTGGCGGTTGCCCATATAGGACCAGGTCCACAGGCTCAGCAGCAGGCCCAGGGTCAGGGCGCCGCCGGCAAAGCTGGCCATGCGCAGCCGGACCTTGTGGCGCGAGGTGTACTGGCGGACCAGGTTGCGGTCCTCGAAGATGACCTTGGTGAACAGGTCCTTGAGGAACATGCCCTGGGCGGTGGGGGCCTGCTTGCGCAGGGCCGGCAGCGATCCGCTCAGGCGGAAGCGCTGGGCGACCTTCTCGGCGCAGCTGCTGCGAGATTCCCCCTCGATGACGGCGCAGGTGAAGTAGAAGCCGCGCAGCACCGGGCAGAACTGGTAGGGGTTGTCCTCGAAGAGGGTGGCCACGAAGCTGCGCAGGGCGGGCTTCAGGGATGCGAATTCGTCCGGGAAGGCCAGCAGGCCCGGCGGCAGCTCTTCGCCGCGATGCAGGCTCAGGCGGGCCACGCTGGCGGCCTTCAGGCCATCGACGAGGGTGTCGAAGTGGCTCTGGAAGCGCTGCAGGGCCTGGGCGTTGGTCTGGTCGTCATAGGGGAGGGTGGCCCCCCAGGCCTTCTCCTGCTCCTCGGGCTGGCTGCCCTCGAAGAACTCGGTGAAGCCGGCGACCAGGTCCGCCTTGGTGAAGACCAGGTAGACCGGCGCCACCACCTCGAGCGTCTCGGTCAGCTCCTGCACGCGCTGGCGCAGGCGCTTGGCCAGGTCGACGACGGCGTTGGCAGGCTGCCCACGCAGCTCCGCCAGGCTCACGGCGATCAGGATGCCATTGATCGGCGCCTTGGGTCGGTGCTTGCGCAGCAGGCCCAGGAAGCTGCGCCATTCGGCACGGTCTTCCTCGTAGACCGAGTAGCGGCCCGCGGTGTCCAGAAGGATGCCCTGGGAGGTGAAGAACCAGTCACAGCTGCGGGTGCCGCCCACACCCTGGATGATGTTCTCTGATGGATCGCCCAGCGGGAAGTGCAGGCCCGAGCGTGCCACCGCCGTGCTTTTGCCGGCCGCGGGATTGCCGATGATCATGTACCAGGGCAGCTCGTACAGCGCCGCCGAGCCGCGGTGCTGGCCGATGCGGGAGGTCTTGAGCATGCGGATGGCATCGCGCATGCGCTCGCGCAGGTCCTGGGCCTCGGCCTGCTTGTGGGCGCCGAGCGCCTTGCCGGCGGCCACGGCCTGCTGGTCCACGGCCTGTTCGAGCGCCTGCGCCGCGCGCCGCTCCTTGCGCCAGCGCAGCAGCTGCACGCCGCCCCAGACCAGCACCGCCAGGAGCAGGATCAGCAGGGCCCAGTACAGCGTCAGCTGCAGCGTCTCGGCCCCCAGGAAAAGAAAGGCTGCCAGGGCAGCCAGGCCGATCACCGCGATCACCCGCGTGTCGAACAGAAAGGACCAGAGTCGTTGCATTTGCTAACCAATTTGTTCGCTGCCCGTTTGGCGACGGGTGCGCCCAGCCATCGCCGTGGCGGCGTGGCCCTCCCATGACGCGTGTGTAGGAATTCTTCTCGTCAGTTCATGCGCGCCCGGCATGGCGGTGAGGCGGCGGGACGGATGAATGCGCGGAAAGCCCCATGAACACGGGCCGTTGCGGGCGGAGTCTATCCAGCGGGTGTGCAATTCCGCACGCGTGCCTGCGTCAAGCTGTGAGGCGCTGTAACAATCAATGCAAGTCCTGCAATGGCTTGCAGTGCTCAGCCGCCCGGCGACGCGGCGGCCTTCTTCTCTGCGCCGGCCAGCTCCACATGACCATAGTCGCGCATGCGCCAACGGCCACCCCATCGCAGCCCGTAACGCTCGGATTCCCGGCCAAACAATTCGTAACCTTGCAGCGCCCAGGGGTCGGACTCGCTGATCACCAGGCGGCCGTCACGCAGGAAGGCGCTGTCGGCGGCCAGCCCATGCTGGTGATAGCTCTGCATGGGGCCGGCCTGCGTGACCTGCGGACCCTGGCGCTGCAGCATGGCCTGGCGCTCCGGGCTGCGGTAGCCTTCCAGCAGCACCATCTCGTAGCCCTGCTCGCGCATGGCCTTGTAGACGGCCAGCAGGCGCTGGCGGAAGCCCGCATCGAGCAGCTCCCAGCGACGATCGGCGCTGACGATCTCCACGGCCAGGCCCTCGGCCTGCGCCCGGGCGAAGACCTCCGGCGGCAGGGGCGGCGGCGGCACCAGCTGCTCCCCGGCCAGGAGGGCGGCGAGGCGTTCATCCTGCGTGCCCGGGGTCTGGTCCGGCAGGCTCAGGCGCAGGCGCCAGCCACTCAGCACGACCAGCAGCGGCGGCAGGGCCAGCAAGGCCAGAGCGGCCCACATCCAGGGGCGCATGCGCTGCCTCAAGCGCCCCGGGGCAGGCGCAGCCTCGGTGTGCAACGGGGTGGCCGGCGCGCCGGCGAGCACGCCGCGGGTCTCGATGGCCTCAGACCGGCCCGAGGCAGCGCGGGCAGGGCGGTGGACGCCGAACCAGTAAATGCCCAGGCAACTCAGTGCCACGACCAGCCAGATGAGGAGTGCAAATGTCACCGGGGTAACCAAGGGTAAGAAGCCACCTGTCGGTCTTCGCGGATGCCGACAATTCAGCGCGCCCTGCGGCGCGCCGCGCATTCCACCATGAGCCCGCGGGCGCTGCAAACAGGAAATCGTGACCGCATGCTGCGTTGCCGTGCACGTCCTGTCCGGACCCTGACCTGTTGGAGTCATTCTTGAGTCGACCTACCCTGCGAGCCACTTCTGCGAATCCGGCGGACCCCGTGCGCGCCAGCGCCCCCGATGCTGGTGACGCCGATGCCGACGGTCTGCTGTCCGTGCTGTCCCTGGAGGACCTGCAGGCACAGGCGCCGCGTCGCCGCAGCGGCGGCTCCATGATCTGGGCCCTGGGCGGTGCGGCGCTGCTGTGCGGCCTGTGGCTGGCCTGGCTGCTGTGGCCTTCCAGCCCTGCAGGGGAGCCGGTGCCCACGGTGCCGGAGTTGTCGACCCGTCCGGCGCCTGCCCCGGCCGTGCTGGCGCAGGATCCCGCCCTGGGCTCGCGACCCGCAGCCATCATCGATGCGCCCCAGGATCCCGCGGTTGCCGCGGCCCTGCCGGCCCAAGCGGCCAGCTCGGGTCTGGCGACCCTGTCGGCCCTGCCCGCCAGCGCGAGCCTGCCTGCACAGGCGATGCCGGCCGCTGCCGTCGGCAATGTCGCCCCGCAGGAGGCCGCGATGGCCTCCCAGGCCGTGGCTCCGGTGGCGCCTGCCGCGGCGGTGCCGCGGGAGAACCGTCGCGTGGCGTCCAGGGATGCCAGGGAGCCCAAGCGCGCCGCAGCCAAGGCCGAGCCGTCACGCAGTCGGGCGGCGGCGGGCAGCGGCAAGGCAGCCAGCGCCGATCCCGATGCGCAGCTGCTGGCGGCCGTCGTCCAGCACCTGGACCAGCAGCAGGCCCCCCATGACTTCAACGAGAGCCCCGAGGCCGCGCCCAAGGTGAACCTGGCGCAGTGCAAGGGCCTGCGAGGGGCGGATGCCAGCCAGTGCCGGGCCCAGGCCTGTGCCGGCCGCTGGGGTGTGGACCGGGCCTGCCCCATGCGCAACGGCGGCAAGTCCTGAAGGGCCTGAGCCCGGAGTGCTGGGCGCGGAACCAGGAAGGCAGGGTCTGCTGGGGCTGCCATGCACGGCCGCACGGCGCGGCAACGGTCGCTTGCGTGGCGATGACTGCTGGTGTGAATGGCCGGCGCTGACAGCCTGTGACGCGGACCCAGGCCGCCGCCCACCGGGCAGGCGGCATGAGGCCGTGCTGCCCGGTCAGGGCAGCTGGATGGTCACATGGGCCTGGCGCGGCGGCAGCTGGACCAGCTGCTGGTAGGGGGCCAGGTCTTGCTCGGTCTGGTGCCGCAGGCCGGTGCGCAGGCCGAGGTAGGCCAGCAGGGCCAGCAGGGCGAAGCCGCTGGCCACCGCCCACACGGGAATCTCGGTGCGCAGCACATGGATGATGCGGTCCGGGGCGCGCCAGAACGGCGCCAGCTCGCGGCGGCCGCCCTGGTGCAGCTGGATCTCGTCACCCAGCCGGGCGATCAGGAAGGCGAGCTTCTCGCGGCCTTCCAGCACATACATGCCCTGGAAGCCCAGCAGCAGGCACATCTGGTAGACCTCCAGCGAGGGCAGCCGGCGGGCGCCTTCGCGGCGCAGGTTCTCCAGGTGCTGGAAGAACTGGTCGCCTGCCAGCTGGTCGCCGAAGCACTCCAGCTGCAGCGGGCGCAGCTGCCACACGGCGGCGAGGGGGCCGTGGCCCTGCAGCACCACCTCGTCCAGCAGGGCGCAGAAGGCGTACTTGCTGAGGTGCACGTCCTCCGCGCTGGCGCCGCTGCGCTGGGCCTGGCGTTCGAAATCCTGAAGAAAGCGCAGGACGGCCTCGCGGAAGGCGTCGGCGTCCGTGCTGCTCTGGCCACTGCGCAGCAGGAAGATCAGTGTGAAGCCCTCGGCCATGAGGTCAACCAGCCTTGCCGGCCGCGTGAGGGCGCCGGCAGGGGCGGGGGCAGGGCGTTCCGGGGCGAGGCTGGGGACGGCGGCGTTCATGGGTTGATGGCGATCAGATCGGTCTGGAGCTCGGGGATGCCCGAGGGCGCGTAGAGGCACAGCGCGCGGGCCTGCATCATGCGGTCATACAGAGGGCCGCGCGCCTCGATCAGGAAGTAGTAGGTGTTGGGCTTCACGGGCACGGCCGAGGGCACCTGGGGCTGGTGCTGCAGGCGAAGGCCGGCCATGGCCGAGAGCACCAGCTTGGCCACGTCGTCCGGTGCGCCGATCTTGAGGCGCATGGGCATGGTCTCGACCAGCTCCTGCGGCGGCAGGCTGCTGCGGATGCCCAGCAGGAGCTGGGTCTGGGCGCCGATGAAGTCGCTGTCCAGCCGCGCGTGCCAGTAGCCCGGGCGCTGCTCGAGCAGCGCCAGGCTGAGATGGCGGGTGGAGATCACGGTGTCCAGCAGCTCGCGGATGATGAGCTCCAGCTTGTCGAAGCCGGCGCCCGGGTTCTCGTGCTCGTAGACCGGCAGGTCGGCCAGGCGGTAGGACTTGGCGAAGGTCAGCAGCGCGCCGGCCAGCGAGAGCAGGCCCTGGAACAGGCGCTCGGGGTGCAGCTGGGGATGCCAGTGCAGGTGTGCCAGCTCGGCGAAGGCGCGGCTGGCGGTGTGCAGCAGCCAGAAGGAGGCCACGTCGCCGGAGCGGAACTCGATGAAGTCCTTGGAAGGCTCGCGGTGGAAGCCGTAGAGCGCGTCCACCTTGGCCTGCAGCATGTCCAGCAGCTGGCGCAGGCGGCGCTGCAGCAGCGGGCTGCCACGCAGCTGGAGCAGGGGCGGCACGAAGCCGGCGTCCAGCTCAAAGCCGCCCGCGGCGCCGCGGCGAACGCGCAGCAGGGGCAGCGTGATCAGGCCGGAGCGGGGTTCCAGCTCCGAAAGCAGTCGCAGCGACTTGCGCAGCACGGTCAGCTCGGCCTCGGCGGCCTGCGTGAAGACGTCGCGGGTGGCTTGCTGGTCCAGCACATAGCGTTCCGAGCGTGCCGCCTCGCGGCTGTCCGCCACATTGCTGCCTGCGCTGCGCAGGGGTGCCAGGGCCAGGTGGAAGACCATCTCGGTCTGCTGCACCGGCCAGTCAGCCAGGCTGACGGCTGCGGGCAGCTCATCCTCGCCGGGGGCATCCACGAGCTCGCCGTCGGGCATCACCACGCGCAGCTCGTCCACGCGCAGCAGGCCGGCGGCCAGGGATTCCTCGTCCACCTTCAGCTGCATCAGGCCGTGGGCATAGGGATGCAGGGCGCGGCTCATCTGCACCAGGCGCCATTCGTGATACGCGTCCTGCTGCTGGAAGTGCTGCGGGCGAAGGAACAGGCCTTCGCCCCACAGTGGTTTGCTGGCTTGCATGGGCTTGGATCCGGGCTGGGCGGTTCGGTGAGGGGCTGGGTCAGGAGCAGAAGGGCGGCGTGCTCTGGGCGAAGGCGCGATTCACGCCCACGGGCTCACCCTGCTGGACGCTCAGCGCGCAGGCATGGGCGCCCAGGATCAGTCCCTGCGGCGAGAGGCCTTCGGTCTTGAAGGCATAGCGCCAGCGTTGCGGGGCAGGCGCCAGGAACAGGCCCACCACGCCCACGAAAGGCTGCTCGGGCTCGAAGCTCTCCTCGACGCGCAGCGCCTGCCCGGGCACGAGCTGGACGTCGCGCACGCTCAGCAGCTGCTCGCCCAGGACCTCGCGTTCGCGCTCCTTGTTGCCGAAGGTGTCGTAGGGGGCCGAGAGAAAGGCGTCCGCCTGCTTGAGCTTGTAGATGCGCACCCAGAGGCCCAGGGAGCGGCCCTTGGCATCGAGGTTGAGGGAGGGGCTGGCCTGCAGACGGATGGGCAGGGGCAGGGCCTTGCTGGGCGGCGGCTTGGGGGCTTCAGCCTTCTTCAGGACGCCGACGGCCTCCAGGGCCTTGTCCAGGGTCTCGCCAGGCGCGCTGGCGCATCCCGCGAGCGCGCATGCGCCCAACAGTGCCATGCCGGCGCCAAGGCCGCGCCACGGGCTCCCTGTCTTGTCCATCCCCTGCGCTCCCTCGCTCTTGTGTCGGTACTTCACGGCACGGATTGTGGAGTGCCAGGCCAAGCCGGGCCCGCGCTAACTAGAAACAGAAGCGCATCAAGTTGTTGCGAAAAGCTACTGGCGTAACCCAGTCTGTGAGCGCGATTTACCTGTGTGCAATCGACGTTAGATGTGAAGTTGTGCACAAAACTTCCGTTTACATCTGTAACCCCGTCGCCGCTGGGCCAGAGCGGCAGCGGCCAACAGAATCCACCGGGATCGCGTCGCCTCCTGCCTGTGCAGCGGGCATTCACCGACCTTGAGTTCCGCGAGTCGTCCGCCAGAGACGCCAGCGGCGCTCGCGACAGGCCCAGTTACGAGGGAGTTATCCATATGCAGTTCCGTTTCGAGCCCCGTCTGCGGGCCCTATGCCTCGCCTTTGCCGTCCTCGGTCTCTCCGCCTGCGAGACCATGCCCCGCGAGGGCAAGCCCGCCCCCGTTGCAGAGATTCCCCTTGACGTGCGCATCCAGGATGCCCGCAAGCTGCTGGCCGCCAACGACGTCGCGGGCGCCCAGTCCGCGCTCCAGGAGGCCGCGCGCCTGAACCCCGGCAGCGCACGTCCCTGGCAGGTCCTCGCCCAGATGCACTTCGATGCCGGCAACTATGGCGCGGCCATCGTGGCCAGCCAGGAAGTGCTCGCGCGGGATGCCAACGACACCACCGCCAACAACATCATCGCTGTCTCCGGACTGCGCTCGGCCGTCGCGGCCATCGCCTACCTGCGCCGTGTGGACGGGATCCACGGCAGCGCGCGCCAGGAATCCGAACAGCTGGCCGAGCGCCTGCGTGACACCCTGGGCCTGCCAGTGCTGGTTCCGGCCCCGGAGCCTGTGGTCGCCAAGCCCGCCCCGAGCGCCCGCCGCACGACGGTGAAGCCCGCCGCGCCCGCCGCAACGGCGGCTGCGCCCGCGAGCACCAAGCCCGTGGCTGCCGCGCCGGCTGCGCAGCCCGCCAGCACCGCCGCCGCCCCCAAGCCGGCCGCAGCGACGGCAGCGAAGCCTGCACCCGCGCCGGCCACGGCAGGCGCCACCGCACGCGATCCCTTCAGTTCCCTCAAGTAAACGCCTCACCCGGGAGAGACGGCCATGGCCAAGAAAGAAAGTGTTCAGAAGCGCCTGGAAAAGGTGCGCCCGCCCCGCGTGCAGCTCAGCTACGAGGTGGAGATTGGTGACGCCATCGAGGCGAAGGAGCTGCCCTTCGTCGTCGGCGTGATGGGGGACTTCTCCGGCAAGCGTGATGCGGATGCGCCGCTGCCCAAGCTGAAGGACCGCAAGTTCGTCAACGTCGACATGGACAACCTGGACGAGGTGATCGACGGCATCACTCCGCGCGCCAGCTACCGCGTCAAGAACACGCTGAGCCCTGAGGGCGGCGAGTTCGCCGTGAACCTCGAGTTCCACAAGCTGGATGACTTCCGCCCTGAGGCCGTCGTCGAGCAGGTGGAGCCGCTGCGCCGTCTCCTGGAGGCCCGCACCAAGCTGGCCGACCTGCGCAACAAGCTGGCCGGCAACGACAAGCTCGAGGACCTGCTGGCCGACGTGCTGAGCAGCACCGAGCAGCTGCAGCAGCTGCAGTCGCAGACCAAGGAGAACTGAGATGAGCGTGAGCGCCCTGCAAGACCGCCAAGCCGCCCCGGCCGAAGGCGTGGATCTGCTCGACCAGATCGTCACTCAGAGCAAGGTGGCCCGCTCGGAGACCGAGCACCAGCGAGCCCGTGACATCATCACCGAGCTGGTCCGCGAGGTGATGGACGGCACCGTGGTGGTCTCTGACAACCTCAGCGCCACCCTGGATGCCCGCGTGGCCGAGATCGACGAGCTGATCAGCCGCCAGCTCAGCGAAGTCATGCACCATGCCGATTTCCAGCGCCTGGAAGGCAGCTGGCGCGGCCTGCACTACCTTTGCCAGCAGACCTCCACCAGCTCGCAGATGAAGATCCAGCTCTTCAATGCGCAGAAGAAGGAGCTGGTCAAGGACTTCCGCACCGCCATCGACTTCGACCAGAGCGCGCTGTTCAAGAAGGTCTACGAAGAGGAGTTCGGCACCTTCGGTGGCGCGCCCTTCGGAGCTCTGCTCGGTGACTTCGACATCACCCGCCAGCCGGAGGACATGTACTTCCTCGAGCAGATGTCGCACGTGGCCGCGGCGGCCCATGCGCCCTTCATCTCGGCGGCATCGCCCGAGCTGATGGGCCTGGAGACCTTCTCCGACCTGTCCCGCCCGCGCGACCTCTCCAAGGTCTTCGACACCGTGGAGTACGCCAAGTGGAAGTCCTTCCGCGAGAGCGAGGACGCCCGCTACGTGGGCCTGACCCTGCCGCGCTTCCTGGGCCGCCTGCCCTACAACCCGCTGGACGGCACCACGGTGGAAGGCTTCAATTTCGTCGAGGAAGTCGACGGCAGCGACCACAGCCGCTACCTGTGGGTCAACACCTGCTATGCCTTCGGCGCCCGCCTGACGCAGGCCTTCGAGAACCATGGCTGGTGTGCGGCCATCCGCGGTGTCGAGGGCGGTGGCCTGGTCGAGGACCTGCCCACCCACACCTTCAAGACGGACGAGGGCGAGGTGGCGCTGAAGTGCCCCACCGAGATCTCCATCACCGACCGCCGCGAAAAGGAACTCAGCGACCTGGGCTTCATCCCCCTGGTCCACTGCAAGAACACCGACTACGCCGCCTTCTTCGGCGCGCAGTCCACGCAGAAGGCCCGCAAGTACGACAGCGACGCGGCCAATGCCAATGCGTCCCTGTCGGCGCAGCTGCAGTACATGTTCGCGGTGTGCCGCATCGCGCACTACCTGAAGGCCATGATGCGCGACAAGATCGGCAGCTTCGCCTCTGCTGCCAACGTCGAGGACTACCTGAACCGCTGGATCTCGCAGTACGTCACCAGCGATGACGCGGCCTCCCAAGCCACCAAGGCCCAGTACCCGCTCCGCGAAGCCTCGGTGCAAGTCTCCGAGGTTCCGGGACGTCCCGGCGTCTACCGCGCCGTGTCGTTCGTTCGTCCGCATTTCCAGCTGGACGAGCTTTCGGTCTCGCTGCGGCTGGTCGCGGAACTGCCGCAAGGCACCCGCGGCTGATCCGGCGCGGACCTCTCTTTCACCCTAACGGGAGCATTTAGAAAATGGCAAAAGACATTTACGTCGACTTTCACAGCAAGGGCGGCGACATCAAGGGGGACTCGCGCGACACCAAGCACAAGGACACCGTCGAGGTGTACTCGTGGTCGCATGTGGTCAAGCAGCCCAAGTCCGCGACGGCCTCGACCGCCGGTGGCCATACCTCCGAGCGTTGCGAGCACGGCGAGATGATCTTCACCAAGGACATCGACGGCTCGACCCCCAAGCTGCTGCAGGCCTGCTCGGCCGGCACCATCATCAACGATGTCAGCATCTACTTCTACCGCGCACACGGCGGCAAGAACTCGGTCGGCAGCCCCTCGGGCACGCAGAGCCGTCACCAGTACCTGCGCGTGGACCTGAAGAACGTGATCGTCGCTTCGGTGCAGACGACCGTGTCGGCCGAAGGCATTCCGTCTGAAGTGTTCTCGCTCAAGTACTCCGCCGTGAAGTGGACCTACGACGAGCTGAACATCGCTGGCGAGAAGTCTGGCAAGGTCAACATCCAGGGTGCCTGGGACCTGGCCAAGAACGTGCCCAACTTCTCCTGATCCTTCCGAATGGCCCGGTCGCTGCGGCGCCGGGCCGGCCGCGCTGTGCCGTCGCCCGCTTGCGGGCGGGCCGCGCGGCTTGTCTGTCTTCTTGCCTCGAGTTGTTCATGGCCGCGCTGCGACCCAGTCTGCTGGACCGATTGCTGGATACCGAGCCTGTCCAGGCCGGCCTGCAGCAGCTGCAGTCCCTTGCCCGCATCAAGCAGGGCGTGGCCCGGGATCTCGAGATCCTGCTCAACACCCGCCGCGGCCTTTCCGCCGAGCAGCTCAGCCCCTATCCGCTGGCCAGTGCCTCGGTCCTGGGCTTCGGCCTGGAAGACTTCGTGTCGCTGACCCTGCTGTCCCCCACGGACCGCAGCAACATCTGCCGCGCCATCGAGCGCTGCATCCGGGATCATGAGCCGCGCCTGCGCGCCCTGCGCGTGCAGCTGGAGGTCGATCATTCCAACCGCCACGCGCTGCGCTTCTCCATCCATGCCGTACTTCAGCTGCATGCGCTGAGCGAGCCGGTCAACTTCAACGCCGTCCTCAGCACCATGACCCAGCAGTACGCCGTGCGCACTGAGGGTCGCGGGCATGAGCAGCTCGCCAGCCCCGTCCTGGCCCATTACGCCTGAGGCGCCCGCGCATGGATGATCTGCTGCCCTATTTCGAGCAGGAACTGGCCTTTCTGCGCCGCCAGGGCGAGTCCTTTGCCCGGCAGTACCCCAAGCTGGCCGGCCGGCTGACGGTCTCGGGCGACCTGTCCGATGATCCTCACGTCGAGCGCATGATCCAGTCCTTCGCCCTGCTCAGCGCACGGGCGCACAAGCGGCTGGACGACGACTTCCCGCTCTTCACCGAGACGCTGCTGGATGTGCTGTACCCGCACTATCTGCGCCCCTTCCCCTCCTGCGCCATCGCGCAGCTGGAGCCGGCGCCGGGTGCCATGCTGCCGGCAGGTGCCGTGCTGCAGAGCCGCCAGGTGCAGGGCGTCAACTGCCGCTTCCGCAGCACGCATGCCGTGCAGAGTCCGCCTGTGCGCCTGAGCGCACTGCGCTTCTCCGCCACCGTCCATGCGCCGCTGGGCACCCGCCTGCCGCCGCAGCTCAGCGCCATGCTGAGCCTGACGCTGCAGATCGATCCCTCCTGGCAGCCGGACGAGCCCCTGCCGTCCCAGCTGCGTGTCTACATCGACGGTGAAAGCGCGACGGTCTGCGCGCTGCGCCACGCCTTGTGCCAGCAGACCCGCGCCCTGTACCTGCAGCAAGCCGATCGCGAGGCCTGGGCCTGCCTCGGCCAGGGTGAGGAACCCGATTGGCGGCCGCGTCTGGCCGGCTTTGCGCCAGAGGAGGCCCTGCTGCCGCCGGATTCCCGCAGCAGCCCGGCCTATCGACTGCTCACCGAGTACCTGGCCTTCCCGCAGAAGTTCCAGTTCGTGGACCTGCCTTTGCAACGCTGCCACGTGGCGCTGCGCAGCGGCCGGCCCTTCACCCTGCACTTCCTGCTGGGCGGGCTGCGGGCCGATGGCGAGGAGGCCCGGCTGCTGGACGGCGTGGGCGTCGACCACCTGCAGCTCGGCTGCGTGCCGGTGGTCAACCTCTTCGAGCAGCATGCCGACCCGGTGCGCGTCGACCACCGCCAGGCCAGCTACTCCGTGTTGCCCGATGCGCGCCGCGCCGCCTGCTACGAGGTCTACTCGCTGAGCCGCGTGCAGCGCGTGCGCAAGACCGAGCAGGGCGAGCAGGTGCAGACGCTGAGGCCCTTCTATGGACTCGGGCACAGCTTCGAGTCCGAGGCCGGCGAGCCCGGCTTGTTCTACCACCTGCAGCGGGATACGGAGCTGGCCAAGCTGAGCCCCGGCCACGAGCTGCAGATCAGCCTGGTCGACCCGGGCTTCGATCCGGCTGTTCTGCTGGGCGAGACCCTGTCCATCGACGTGCTGGCCACCAACCGCGAGCTGCCCACGCTGCTGCTCATCGGGCAGGCCGGCGGCGACCTGACGCCGGAAGGCGGTGGCAGCGTGCGGGGCCTGCGCCTGCGCAGCCGGCCGACCGCGCCGCTGCGCTTCACCCGTCAGCGCGGCACGCTGTGGCGGCTGATCTCGCACCTGAGTCTCAACCATCTGTCGCTCAGCGAGGGCGGCATCGAGGCCCTCAAGGACATGCTGCGCCTCTACGACCTGCCGCGCAGCCCGGTCAACCGGCGCCTGATCGACGCCCTGCAGGCCGTGCGCTTCGAGGAGTCCACCGCCTGGATGCCCGGCAAGCCCTTCGCGAGCTTCGTGCGCGGCCTGGACATCGAGCTGCTGATCGATGAAGACGGCCATGTGGGCACCGGCATGGAGCTGCTGGCGCACGTGCTGGACCACTTCTTCGCGCTGTTTGCCCACGTCAACAGCTTCACCCGGCTGCGTCTGCGCGGCCACCGGTCCAAGGAGCTGCTGTTCAGCTTCCCGGCGAGGAGCGGATGGCACGCCCTGCTCTGATCGACCGCCTGGCGCAGCAGCCGCAGGGATTCGGCTTCTTCCAGGCCGTGCGCCTGCTGGAGCACTGGCTGGCGCGCCGCGCGAGCCCGTCCGGTGCCGCGCGCCCGCTGGCGCTGGAAGCGCCGAAGGGCTCGGTGCGGGCGTCGTCCTCGCAGGCCGTGCGCGAGCGGCTGCGCTTCATCAACCATGTCGCGCTGGACTTCCCCGCCAGCGAGGTGGCCTCCCTGCGGCTCAGCGACGAGCCCGGCGTGCCCAGCCAGCTGGCCCCGGCCTTCATCGGCCTGCTGGGGAACTCCGGTGCCCTGCCGCTGAGCTACACCGAGCTGCTGATGCGCCACGAGCAGCGGGAGAAGGACGGCAGCCTGCGCGCCTTCTACGACTGGATCTCGCACCCGGCGGTGGCCACCTTCTACGAGGCCTGGAAGAAGCACCGGCTGCATGTGCAGTACGAGCTCGACACCCGCCGCCAGTTCCTCCCCCTGGTGCTGGCGCTGGCGGGGCTGGGCGAGCCGGGTCTGCGCGAGCGCGTCCTGGGCAGCGAGCACGGCGGCGTCCATGACGAGAGCCTGGCCTTTCACGCCGGCATGCTGCAGCGGCGGCGGGTGAGCGCCGCGGAGCTGGGGCCCGCCCTCAGCAGGCACTTCGGCGTGCCGGTGCTGCTGGAGAGCTTCGTGGGAGCGTGGTATGCGCTGCCCGAGGAGCAGACCGGTCGTCTCGGTCAGCGCCAGATGCGCCTGGGCCAGGACACCCTGCTGGGTGAGCGCGTCTGGCAGCGCCATCTGCGAGTGCGTCTGCGGGTGGGGCCGCTGACCCGGCAGCGCTACCGCGACTTCCTGCCCGGGGCGCGTGCCACGCGGGCCCTGCGCTCCCTGTTGCGCCTGCTCATCGACCCCTGCATGGAGGTCGAGCTGCAGCCCGTGCTGCGCCGCGAGGACGTGCAGGGCGCCCGCCTGGGCGGTGAGGCGCTGCTCGGCTGGGACAGCCGGTTGGGGCACCGCCCCGCTGCCGCAGACCAGGACGACCTGCGCTTCACGCTCGGCCCGGCCGAGGCCCGTGCGGCCTGAACCCCTTTGACAAAGAACACCAGGAGAGGAATCCATGTCCCAGCATTTGAAGACCCTGATCGCCAAGCTGCACCCCGTCTGCCGCCAGGCTGCCGAGCGCGCTGCCAGCATCTGCATGAACCAGGGCCATTTCGAGGTGGACCTCGAGCACCTGCTGCTGGGCCTGATGGAGCAGCCCCAGGGCGATCTCGTCCTGCTGTGCCATCGCCATGACATCGACCCGCAGCGCCTGAGCCAGGACCTGGAGCGTGCCATGCATGCCCTGCGCCAGGGCAACACCCGCACACCGGTGTTCTCTCAGAACCTCATGCAGTGGCTGGAGCATGCCTGGCTGATTGCCTCCCTGGACGGCCTGGAGCCGCGCGTGCGATCGGGTCACCTGCTGCTGGCCTTGCTGAACACGCCGGCCCTGGCCCAGCAGGCTCAGGCCATGAGCCCCCTGTTCGCCCGCTTCCGCATCGAGGACATCAAGCACCGCCTGGACGCGCTCACGCAGGGCTCCCTCGAGACCCCGGCCCCGGGTGAAGGCCCCACGGCCACGGCCGGCGCGGACGAAGCCGCCGAGGCCCCTGCCAGCGCCATGCCGGCCTCCACCCAGGCCCTGGACCGCTACACCACCAACCTCACCCAGCGGGCCCGCGAGGGGGCCATCGATCCGGTGATCGGCCGCGAACCCGAGATCCGCCAGCTGATCGACATCCTCATGCGCCGCCGCCAGAACAACCCCATCCTGACGGGCGAGGCCGGCGTGGGCAAGACGGCCGTGGTGGAGGGCCTGGCCCTGCGCATCGCCTCGGGCGAGGTGCCGCCGCCGCTGCAGGGCGTGGCCCTGCACGTGCTGGACCTGGGCCTGCTGCAGGCCGGCGCCAGCGTGAAGGGCGAGTTCGAGAACCGCCTCAAGCAGGTGATCAACGAGGTCAAGGCGAGCCCGCATCCCATCGTGCTCTTCATCGACGAGGCCCACACCCTGATCGGCGCTGGCGGCCAGGCCGGCCAGAACGATGCGGCCAATCTGCTCAAGCCGGCCCTGGCCCGCGGCGAGCTGCGCACCATCGCCGCCACCACCTGGAGCGAGTACAAGAAGTACTTCGAGAAGGACGCCGCCCTGGCGCGGCGCTTCCAGGTCGTGAAGGTCGAGGAGCCCAGCGAGCCCCTGGCGGCGGCCATGCTGCGCGCCATGGTGCCGTTGATGGAGCAGCACTTCGGCGTGCGCGTGCTGGATGAAGCCATCGAGGACGCCGTGCGTCTCTCTGCCCGCTACATCAGCGGCCGCCAGCTCCCCGACAAGGCCGTGGGCGTGCTGGACACCGCCTGCGCCAAGGTGGCGCTGGGCGGCCATGCCCGGCCCGCGCCGCTGGAGATGGTCGAGCGCGACCTGCGCCACCTGGATGGCGCCATCGCGGCCCTGGAGCGCGAGCTCGCTGCCGGCGCGCCGCACCAGGATCGCCTGCAGCAGATGCGCACGGAGCGCGAGGCCCTGCAAGCCCGCGAGGCGCAGCTGCGGGCCCGACTGGAGCAGGAGCAGGCCCTGGTGCAGCAGATCCAGGCCTTGCGCCGACAGCTGGAAGACGAGAAGGCCGCCGAGCCTGCCGCACTGGGCGAGCCAGCGGCCGAGGCTCCGGCAGGCCGCCGCCGCCGCGGTGCCGCCCAGGCCACGCTGACGCCCGCGCAGGCCGAGCTGCGGGCCCTGCAGCAGCAGCTGGACACCCTCCAGGGGGACGAGCCCCTGCTGCCGCTGCAGGTGGACCGCCGCGTGGTGGCCGACATCGTCTCCGGCTGGACCGGCATCCCCCTGGGCCGCATGATCAAGGACGAGCTGCAGGCCGTGATGCAGCTGGAGTCCAGCCTGCAGGAACGCGTCATCGGACAGGACCATGCGCTGGCCGCGATCGCGCAACGCGTGCGCACCGCCCGCGCCCAGCTGGAAGACCCGAACAAGCCCAAGGGCGTGTTCCTGATGGTCGGCCCCTCGGGCGTGGGCAAGACCGAGACCGCCCTGGCTCTGGCCGAGACGCTCTTCGGTGGCGAGAAGAACCTCATCACCATCAACATGAGCGAGTACCAGGAGGCGCATACGGTGAGCGGCCTCAAGGGCTCGCCCCCCGGCTACGTGGGCTATGGCGAAGGCGGCGTGCTGACCGAGGCCGTGCGCCGCAAGCCCTACAGCGTGGTGCTGCTGGACGAGGTCGAGAAGGCGCACCCGGACGTCCTCGAGATGTTCTACCAGGTCTTCGACAAGGGCTGGATGGACGACGCCGAAGGCCGCGAGATCGACTTCCGCAACACCCTGATCCTGCTGACCTCCAATGTCGGTTCGGCCCAGGTCATGCAGGCCTGCATCAACAAGCCGGCCAGCGAGCGGCCGTCCGTCGAGGCCCTGGAAGAGCTGCTGCGCCCGGCCCTGTACAAGACCTTCAAGCCGGCCTTCATCGGCCGGACCAAGGTGGTGCCCTTCTATGGCCTGGACGACGACACCCTGGCCGCCGTGATCCGGCTGAAGCTGCAGCGCATCGCCGAGCGCATCCACACGCACCACCAGGCCGAGATGAGCTTTGACGACGCCCTGGTCGAGGCCGTGCTGGCCCGCTGCACCGAGGTCGACACCGGCGCCCGCAACATCGACCACTTGCTCAACGGCACCCTGCTGCCCTCGCTGGCCGCCCAGATGCTGGGCCGCATGGCCGAGGGCAAGGCCATCCAGCGCGTGAAGGTCGGCGTGAATGCCAAGGGCGACTTCGCCGTCAAGGTGCAATGATTCGCCACTCACGAGGAGCCCATTGCCATGAGTGACATCAGCGATTCCACCCTCGCGCAGTGCGCCGCCCACTGCCTGCCGGGCGACTGGCAGCAGCAGCAGGGCCAGGCCCTGGCCAGCACGGGCGCCGAGGCCAACGGCCTGCCGGTCCTGCTCGTGCAGGCGCTGCAGCAGGCCCACCTGGGCCTGCGCGACCAGTCCCAGGCCCTGCTGCGCCAGATGCAGCAGGGCTGGTGGAGCCTGCGCTTCGATGACGGCCCGGGCAATGCAGCGCTGAGCCTCAGCGCCATCGCGCCCTGGCAGCTGGAGGTGCGCGCGGGTGCCCTGCAACTGCGTGCCCTGATCCATCCGCAGCCGCTGCGGCTGCTGGCGCTGCAGGGACTCGATCACCGCACGGTGTGAGCAGTTCGCAAAGCCGCGTGGTACGTGCCGCCTGCTCATATCGGCCGTTCAGCGGCCTGCATCATTCGTGGAAGCAAGAACCTTGCGTTCCAGCGCGTTGGCGACGGCAGGCATGGAACCCGCTACGGGAGCGCGCGGCACGGCTTCGATGCGTGGACAGGACGGCCTTCGAAGCCGAACGGCATCCCTGGCTGGCATTGCGTCCGCCGCGCCGGCTGCGGGACTTCCTGGACGCCGAGGTGCTGGCATCGGACATCCGGGGGGGGGCCGGCAGGCGATCGAGCATCGGGCGGACTGGCAAAGGAGCGTGGCGTTGAGTACGGTGGCCGTGTGTTTTTGGCTGACGGTCTGGGCGGCGGGGCCCTGGGTTCTGCATTGGCGGTCGGCGCGGTGACCGGGGGCTGGGGACTCGTTGCGGTCGGTCTCGTTGGCGGCGTTGCCGGTGGCGCCGTCGGCCAACATCTGGCGGCACGGCTGCTGTTCTCGCAGGACAGCGAAGCCGCGCCTCGCGGACTTGCCCGTCACGGCTACATCGCACGGGCGTCCTTGACGACGCGCCTGCAGGCCCGTTGATGCGCGCCAGCCTGTCCGCTCCCCGAGGGCCACGCCTGCGTGCAGGTCACCGGCCGGTGACGGACATGCCTGGGCTGAGCCGGACGCGCGCGGCCTTCCGTGGTCTTGCCTGGGGCGTACTCCTGGGCCTGGCCTGGGTGTGCCTGTCTGCTGAAGGCGCCCCAGCGCATGCCAAGCCCGTGGCCACCGACGCCCAGCTGCTGGAGATGGCTCGCCAGCACCTGCAGGAGCCGCTGCGTCAGGCGCTGAGCCAGCGGCCGGTCGCGACCCTGCCGCGCCCGACCTGGCAATCGCTGCTCGCCCTGTCCCTCATGCGCCGGGACCTGCCGACTCTGCAGCTGCTGCTCCCGCGTCCGGCCGCGGATCTGAATGCCAGCTTCTCCCTGCGCGAGTTCCCCGAGGCTCCCTTGACGCCGCTGCTGCTGGCGGTCATCGCAAAGGCGGAGCCGGAGGCGATCCAGCTGCTGGTGCAGTCGGGGGCCCGCATCGACGGTGCCGATGCCGTCGACGGTGAGGGCGGCGTCACAAGAAGGACTTCGCCGCTTCGCCTGGCCGTCCTGCTGGCGCGCTTCCCGCAGGCCCAGGCCCTGCTGGCGCTGGGGGCGGACCCGCAGCCACGGGACGACCCCGTCGACCTGACGCTCTGGCAGGAGCTGCCCGCCGCAGTCACGCAGGCGCCCGAGTCCCTGGACCCGTGGATGCGTCTGCTGCTTGCCCATGGCTGTCCGGTGGACCAGGCGGATGGGCGGGGTCGAACAGCCCTGATGCATGCCGCGCGCTACAACGCCCTGGTCCTGGCGCGTGCCCTGCTGGCCCATGGCGCGCGCACCGATCTGCGGGACAACGCGGGCCTGAGTGCACTGGGGCTGGCGATGCAGGGTGGGCATCAGGAGTTGGTGGACCTGCTGCTGGTGAACGGAGCCTTGCCCTGAGCGGTGCACAGGTGAGCGTCGAGAAGGCGCGAGTTCCCTGCGCTGACTCGGCAGAGCGTCTCAAACCCCTGGAATCGAGGGGAGGCAGAACGGCAAATGCGGCACATTCATTTGCCCTTGAAACATTCGCTTTCGCCGTGAAGCACCTGCTTGCGGACTTTTCCCGATGCGCTTGAAACAATTCGTCCGCCGCCCCTCAGGCCGCATGGCCACTCAAGTACACGGTTGGAAGCTGAGGCACTGACGTAGATCGTTGGCGCCGAGCCTGGGGAGCGGTTTCGAAGTAGAAGCAGCACGGCGCCCCCGAACGGGCGCTGTGCGGCCAGGCCGGGGCAAGCGACTGGACCTGCGCCAGGGAGGAATCAACAATGTCATCACAAGCGCTGGTCCGCGCGGTCGGTTTGCTGCGTTCGTTCCTGCTGCATGGGCCAGCCCAGTTCGGGCTGCAGTCTGCTGCAACTGGCGCCATCCATTCTCTTGCGCCCCTTTCCTCCACCGAGCTGCTGAGCTGCGTCGAGGCCTTGCATGCCTGACTACCGGCTGGGTAAGGACGGCCCCAGCATCCGGCCGGACGTCGGTTCCGGTGCGTGGTGCTCCGCGCCCCAGACGGCCAATCTGCTCGTCTACAAGCGGGCCCTGGAGATGGCGATGGACACCGGCGCGCTCAGCGTGTCCATCGGGACGGACGCCGTCAGGCACATGCAGCACTACATGAACAACACGGGCCGGGATCTCAATCTCGACATGCCGGCCCTGCTGGGCAAGTCCGCGCAGCTGCGGCAACAGATGGCCGAGGAGGTGGAGGCCGCCAAGCGCTTCGCGGAGACCCTGCCGCCCGGCGAGCATGAGTTCAACTCCAGCCGCCTCGGGCATGGCTACTTCCGCCAGTCCGTGGACCGCAACCTGTTCTTTGCCATCGGTGGCTATTCCTACTGGGGGAGCGGGCGAGTTCGCAAGACGGTCTCGCCTCAAGGGCAGATGCTCCAGCTGAGATTCGAATTCCACTTCTATGACCGCTACAACTGGGATGGCGGCAAGAAGGTGCAGATCGCGGGAGTCACCGTGACGGACGCCTTCATGCAGCAGTTCCACCGGCAGTGCTACGCCCGGGAATATGACGTCAAGGGCAGCATCGCCCAGGACCTCAGTTGGCAGGCCAAGCCGGTCGCGCCCGCCCCGAATCCCTTTGCATCCCTGTCCCAATGAACCGAATGGTCATCATCTTGATTGCCTGCGTGGCGCTGCTGATCGGCGCCGTGGCCTATCTCTACCCCCGGGCCACCTTCGGGGATCGTCTGGTCGCGGTGAGCTGGGGGGATGGGCCCATGGGCAAGGCGCTCTATGGGGCCTACGTCGTGCTCGAGCCTGCCGCGCAGGGCTATGACGTCCGGCTTCGCCTGTACATCGACCGGCCCAGCCTTTGGGTCCGTCAGGAGATGGAGCCCGTGTTGCTCGGGACCGTCGCGACGCCGGAGGATGCCGTGCAACGCTGGGGTCGCCTGACCTGGGACGCTGCGGGCCTTCATGTGGGGCAGGGCCCGGAGGCGCGGCTCATTCCCGCGACCGAGATTCAGCGCCATCGCTGACCTCCCATCATTTCAACGAGTGCCGCCATGAGTCTGGGTCAATTCTTCGGTCATCTCCAATCCGGCCGCTTCCTGCGCCTGAAGTTTCCTCGGGAGGATGGCCCGCAGGCCAGCCTGCTGCCGCAGGAGCTGCATGCGACCGAGTACCTGTCGCGGGATTTCGAGTTCCGGGTGCAGCTGGTGTCCGACGACGCTTCGCTGGAGCTCAAGTCCCTCATCGGCAAGATGGTGACCATCTCCATGGTGAGGGAGGACGGCGGGCTCCGTCACTTCAATGGCTACGTGTTCGAGTTCAGCCTGCAGGGCGTGGACGGCGGGCTGGCACGCTACCAGATGGTGCTGCGCCCGTGGCTGGCCTTCCTGCACCTGCGGCGGGACAACTTCCTCTTCCATCAAGCCTCGGTTCAGGACCAGACCGCCAGCATCTTTGGTGACTACGAGGCGCAGGACTGGAGCTGGCGCGTGCAGGGCGCGGACCCTGTGATGACGGATGCCTGCCAGTTTGGTGAGACGGACTACAACTATGTGCACCGCCGCTGGGAGCACATGGGTGTGTTTTACTGGTACGAGCACCGCGAGGACGGCCATACCCTGGTGCTGGCGGACGACAGCGGCGCGCAGTGCGCTCCGATCGACGGTGCGCCGACCATGCAGTGGCAGGACGAAGCCGGCTCGCTGGATGACGACGGCATCCACCGCCTGGTGCCTCTGCGCGTTCTGTCCTCCAACCACTACACCAGTCGCAGCTTCGACTTCAAGAAGCCGCGGCCGCAGCAGGCGGATACGCCCAGCATCAACAGCCAGGGCGACGTGCCGCGCCTGGAGGTCTATGAGTTTGCGGGGGCCTACGGCTTTGCGGACGCAGGCGCCGGCAGCATGCTCACGCGCCAGCGCATGGAGGCCATCGAGGCCCAGGGCAAGCTCTTCGAGGCTTCCAGCAACGAGCGCAGCGCACAGCCGGGGCGCACCTTCACGCTGACCGGTCATTTCGATTTCGAGAGTCTCGGCGCGAGCGCCTCGGACGCCGAGTTCCTGGTGGTCCATGTCCACCACTTCGCCCGCAACAACTACAGCCTGGGCCAGGGGGCCGACCAGCCGGCGCACTACAGCAACGCTTTCCGCTGCCTGCGCAAGAAGGTGCCCTGGCGCCCCGGGCCGGGCTACAACTCCGTCGAGCCCAAGATCTACGGCCTGCAGACGGCCCTCGTGGTGGGGCCCGCGGGCGAGGAGATCCACACCGACGAATACGGCCGCGTGCGCGTGCAGTTCCACTGGGACCGCGAGGGCACGTTCGATGACAAGAGCAGCGCCTGGGTGCGCGTGGCCTCGACCTGGGCGGGCAGCAACTTCGGCTTCGTGGCGATCCCGCGCATCGGGCAGGAGGTGCTGGTGCAGTTCCTGGACGGCAACCCGGACCGCCCGCTGATCACGGGCCGCGTCTACAACCAGGAAAACATGCCGCCCTGGGAGCTGCCGGCCAACAAGACGCAGACGGGCATCCTGAGCCGCTCCAGCAAGGGCGGCGGCTACGAGAACGCCAACGCGATCCGCTTCGAGGACAAGAAGGGCCAGGAAGAGGTCTGGCTGCACGCCGAGAAGGACCAGCGCATCGAGGTCGAGCACGACGAGAGCCACTGGGTGGGCCACGACCGCAGCAAGACGATTGACCACGACGAGACGGTGCACGTGAAGCACGACCGCACCGAGACCGTGGACCACGACGAGACGATCACGGTGCACAACGACCGCAAGGAGCGGGTGGACCACAACGAGACGATCAGCATCGGGGACAACCGCACCGAGGACGTGGGGCAGAACGAGACCATCACGATCGGGCAGAACCAGACGGTGAGCATTGGGTCGAATCGGAGCGTGACGATCGGCGGGGCCAAGACCGAAACCATCGCGCTCGCCAAGGCCGAGACCATCGGTCTGGCCAAGGCTCTGAGCATCGGCCTGGCCTACCAGACCACCGTCGGCGCAGCCATGAACACGACCGTGGCGCTGAACCAGAGCGCCCAGATCGGCATGAGCAAGAGCACCACGGTGGGCAAGACCTACACCATCGAGGCCGGCGACGAGCTCAGCATCACGGTGGGCAAGGCGAGCCTGACGATGAAGTCGGATGGGACGATCACGATCAATGGCAGCACCTTCAGCCTGGGCACCTCCGGCAAGCAGGAGTTCAACGCTGAGGCGGAGATCACGCTCAAGGGTGAAAAGATTCAGGAGAACTGAGCAATGAGCCTCACTCAGATGAACGAGGCCATGGACCTCAGCTCAGAGCAGTCGATGGTCGCGCGGGAGAAGATGGCTGTGCTTGACTCGGTCGTTGCTGCAAGCCAGCCCGTTGTCGGACAGGTGCTGCTCGGCACCCTTGGGCGAAGCGCACAGGGGGATGACTGGTTTGTCGATGCCCCCGGCATGGGGCGAATCGCCGTGCAGGCGGCGCTGGTCGCACTTGACGACGCGGCATGTGGCCAGGAGCACGCCGTCAGTCTGCTGGGTGACGGGCGTGGGCTCGTGCTGGGCTGCATCTGGAGGCCAGGGCAGGAAGCGTCGGCGAGGACGGTTCTCACGTCTGCGGAGACAGCCGAGGTTCATGGGCGCCGTGTGGTTGTGGAGGCCCAGCAGGAGCTTGAGCTTCGTTGCGGTGAGGCTGCCATCGTGCTGCAGGCCGATGGGCTGATCCAGCTGAGAGGCACGGACATCCACTCGCAGGCAGAGGCCACGCAGCGGATTCTTGGTGGCTCAGTGCACGTCAACTGAACGCGAGCGATGCAACTGACGACGCATTCAAAGTACTGGCGTGGGCATCTGACGCCCGGGCTGGACGCACAGGGCTGGGAGTACCTGGTCGTGATTGCCAAAGCCGCATGGACGATTCCGATGCCAGGTCAGCGGCCGCGGCCGCTGCTGCCGCCTGAGATCGAGATGAGTGATCGGTGGGACGAGGCGCCGGCCAAAGCGCTGCGCGTCGCCAACGACCTGGCTCGCTTCAAGCCGCGCTGCGACATCCTGTTCGATGGCATGGCCCACAGCCCGAGTGGCCGCCCAGAGCGGTCCTGGGTGTGCCGCTTTCAGGTCGGTGAGTTGCGCAAGTCCGCGCGGCTGCATGGGCCCCGAAACTGGCAGCGCCTGCTGGGCGTTGTTTCGCTTGGCGACGCAGAGCCAACACTGACCGTGCCTCTGCACTACGGCGCCGCGCTGGGCGGCACTCGCAGCCAGGTTCGGCGAGGCCTGGGCGGGGAGCGCCAGATCATCGAGGCCCATGCGGACAATCCGGACGGCAGGGGCTGGTTCGGACCCCAGACCCTGTCGCTTTGCGACGGTGAGCCGGCTCCGCAGATCGAGGCAGAGAAGCCGCGCATCAAGGCGCCCGACAGCAAGGCGGCGCCTCACGCCCTGGGTGCGTTGCCACCGTATGCCGGGTCGCGCCGCCGCCATGCCGGCACCTACGATGAGGCCTGGCAGAAGGAGGTATTCCCTTTCCTTCCCCAGGATTTTGATGAGCAGTACAACCAGGCCGCCGCGCCGGATCAGCAGCTGGCTCAGTTGCGAGGTGGCGAGCCGGTGGTGCTGGAAGGACTGGTGGCAGGGCAGGCCAAGCTGAGTTTCCAGCTGCCACGCCTGGATCGCCTGTGGGCCCATGTGCATCGGCGTGACGGAACGCTTCAGCCGCTGGCCCTGGTGCCGGATACCTTGCTGTTCGATCTCGACGCCCAGCGCTTCTCCATCGTGTGGCGTGCTGCATTGAAGCTGCGGCGCCATCCTTCCGAGGTCAGCTTCGTGGGCATTGGCCCGGCTGATGCGCAATGGGACAGCGACAGCTCCCGCTGCACCAGCTGCGCCGGGCAAGGCAGCTTCCGCACCCGCCCCGACGACAACGCGGCCCATGACATGCAGCCCGAGGGCGCGAGCCAGGAGGCGGTGGCATGACTTGGTGGCGACGACTGTGGGCAGGTGACGCTCCGAACGCGACGGCCCCTGCTGCGGATGCCGCGGTCAGCGCGGCAAAGCCGCCTCTGCTGGCCGCCCGTGCGCTGAGCCTGGAAGTACGCAGCAGCGGCATGTGCTGCTCGCTGGGCCATCGACTGGCCCCGGCCAGCGCTGCCATCCGCGCCAACATGGACCGCTTCGTCCAGAGCGAGTTCACCGCTCACTCCGGCCAGGCGGTCCGCGTGGCGCGCATGCCGAGCAATGACCAATGGGGGCGCGGTCGCCTCGCGCTGTGGATTGCCATGGCGGTGCGTGACTGCCTTCTCGCTGATGCCGAGCGTCGGCCCGCATCGCAGGCGGCGCCCGCGCTGCAGCGCTGCGCCATGGGCATTCTGGTGGGGGAGGCGTCGCGCACCGATGTGGCGGACTGGGTCGATCAGCCGGATGAGCCCCTGGACGAGCTCGTGGGCCAGGCCCTCGCGCATCTCGGCTACAGCCCCTCCGATCTGCATCCCGCCTCGCGGGTCATGGCGCTGGGGGCTGCAGGGCTGCCGCAGGCCCTGGACTGGGCCGAGTCGCTGCTGAGCACCCCGGCCCGGCCAGGGCAGGCGCCGGGTCCCGAGACGGTCCTGCTGGTCGGTGTGGACAGCCTGCTCAACAGCCGGCTCATCAACCACTACCTGAGCCAGCAGCGTCTGATCCTGGAGGGGCACTCCGATGGCTTCCTGCCGGGCGAGGCCGCAGCTGCTCTGCTACTCCAGAAGGCGCGCCCTCAATCGCCAGGCCTGACGATTCTGGCGGCAGGGCAGGACTGGGAGCCGGCCGCCTGGGCGCCTGGCATCCTGCCAGAAGGCGCGCCGGGTGCCGTTCCCAACCGCGGGCAGGGGCTCAGTCGTGCCATTGGCCGCACCCTGGCTGCCGTGCAACCGGCCCCTGCCGCCTGGGACTACCGCTGCAGTGACCAGAACGGTGAATCCTGGCGGGCTCGCGAGGCCACCAATGCCTGCACACGGGCCCTGCAGGGGCAGGCCTTTCCTGCGCTGCTGACGCTCACCGACAAGATTGGTGACGTGGGTGCTGCCAATGGCGTGGCATTGCTCGCTTACCTCGACAGCCTTGCTGCGCAGGGCCATGCGGCCGCCTCCGGGCATGGCTTCATTCATCTGGCCAACGAGCAGCATGTGCGAGCCGCTGTCGCCGTGCGCCCACGTCCCGACTCCCGTTCGAGAAGCACTGCCCCCAACGCCACAGGCCGCTGAACCGTCATGGAAACCCACGTTTACGCCAACGACAACGAAATCTGCTCCAAGGCCGCCGACGGCAAGGCCACGGTGCCCACGGATCCCTGCTGGAGCCCTCCGCCGCCCAGCGCCGGCCCGGTGGTGGTGGTCTACCCCAACACAGCCAAGGCGGCCGACCTCGCTCAGGGCAGCGAGACGGTGGACATCTGCGGGACGCCCGTGGCGCTGCGCGACAAGTCCTACTTCAGCACCAGCACCGGTAACGAGGCCGCTACGCGCCAATTCCCCATGGGCGTGGCCAGCCACACCATCACCGGCAAGATGTACTTCACCGACTGGTCTCCCAACGTCAAGGTTGAAGGCCTCAATGTGTGCAGGCATTGCGATCCGACGACGCACAACCACGCCTGATTCCCGCAATGGCTACCACCCCTAACACCCCGGCGTCCTACTACCTGGATACCGAAGACGCGAAAACCAAATGCGCCAAGGACAAGGCGGAGATGGAGAAGAAGTGCGCGCCGGACGACAAGAACAAGTCGCGGGGCAAAGGACGGCCCAAGTCCCGGCAAACACATAAGGACGGCCATAAGGACTCCGATTGGGTGCTGGATCACTGCGGCCCGCTGATGGTGCAACCTGGCCTCGGCAACTTCGAGGAATGGCGCCAGGAGTTTGGCGACATCCAGGGATCGATCAAGAAGATCGCGGACACCCTGAAGGACAACGTCATCGCCAAACTGGAGCAGGAGGCGCTGGAGTACACCGGCAAGCAGATTGCCAAGCTGGCAGTGCGCCGCGGCTTGACGGGCTGGATCCCCATCGTTGGCTGGGTGATGACGGCGGTGGACGTGGCCGTGACGGCGCACGATGCGATCGGCAAGGTGCAGGCCATCAATGAGACCGTGACGGACCTCAAGGGGACGGTGGACCGGCTCAAGGAGGCCGCGGACAAGATCTCGGGCACGCTGAACAAGTACAAGGATCAGCTCAAGGACTTTGGCAAGCTCAGCAAGGAGCAGCAGAAGAAGGTGGCCCGCGAGGTGATGGCGGATATCCAGTCGGCCTACGGGGCTGCTGATCCCTGCCTGCGGGCCCGCAAGTGCATGCTGGTGCCCTTTGACAAGAAGACGGCGGCGAAATGGGCGGGCAAGGGCTGCTGCCCGGGGCAGACGGGGCACCACCTGTTGCCGGATGCGATGTTCCGGGATGAGGCTGGGACGGAGAAGGCCAGGGCCAACTACAAGGCCAAGCATGGCGACATGAAGGGGTGGAGCCGAGACATGGCACCGACGCGTGCCTGCTGGGGAAACTACAAGGAAGACCCTTCACCCACGATTTGCGTGGAGGGCAATAACCAGTACTCGGGCTCGCATGGCGCCATTCACAAGCTGACGGGCGAGAAACTCAAGTTCAAGGGCGCGCATGGCAAGGCGGACATGCCTTATACCGACGCGCGCGATCTCGTGCTGGACGAAGTCAGCAAGATGTATGGCTGCAGCAAGGAATGCTTGCAGGCCCAGCTAGACAACTACTACTGCGGCAAGGCTGCTAGCAAGGGGCCAGGGTGCCCGGACTGCAAGCATGCAACGGTGAGGCCGCATGATGGGACTGGAGACCAGGGTGGAACGGAAAGCGGATCGGAAGAAAGTTAAAGGAGCTGAAATTGATTCTTGATAAAGAGCGCTATCAGAAGTTTTTCGATGGCTACTTCGTTCGCGACGCCACATTTGGCTTTACCCATACCCGATTAGGCCTCTTGCTGGTCGAAGAATCAGATCCAGACGAGCAAGCTGATGAGCACTGGCAGACGAAGCTGGTTGCCTTGAACTTGGATCAACCAATGGAGTCGCGGGTCTTTTCCTGGAAGGGGAACAGCCTGGACTTCGCCAGCATCAGCAGTGCCTGGGAGCCCAGCCAGACCGAGTACCTAGCGGTTGACGTCGGCCGCCGCGTCTGGTCGTACAAGCCCAAGACCTACAAGGGCAGCGAGACGCCGATTCCCTTCCCCGCCGCCGGCAAGCTCAAGCCCGATGCCTACAGCGAGTTCGATTGCGCCATCATGAAGACCGTGCGGGTGGGCAGCACGGTGTTTGCCGTTGGTGGACCTTTCCGCGTGTTTGAACGCACGGCCAACCAGCAGTGGATCGAGCACAAGGACATCCCGATTCCTGCGGCCATCGGCAGCGCCGACCGGGAGACCGCACTGCATGCCATCGGCAACAGCGGCTTCGAAGACCTGGCCGGGCTCTCGCCTGACGATATGTACGCGGTCGGCCGAGAAGGCACGATCTGGCAACGCACCCAAGGCCAGTGGCGCCAGCGCGCCTTCCCCAGCAACCTCGATCTGTTCACCGTGGCCGTGGCGCCCGATGGCACGGCCTACATCACCGACCGGCGCTGCTCGGTGTGGAAGGGGCAGGAGGAGCGCTGGGAGCGCATCGTGCAGGCGGACAGCACGCTGCCTTACCAGGACTCGGCCTGGTTCGCGGGGCGGCTGTGGTGCACCAATGACAGCGCCGGGCCCTTTGTGCTGGAGGGCAAGAAGATGGTGCCCGCGCATCAGGCCAAGAAGGACCCGATGCCGGCGCAGGTGGCGTGCTTCGCGCACCGCATCGATGTCTCGCCGGACGGCAAGACCATGCTGGTGGCGGGCCGCTATGGCGCGGCCACCTATGACGGCAAGACCTGGACCGTGCTGTTCGATGGGATGCCGGATGACTGAGGAGGTTGAGGTGGCGGAAGGCACGGGCCCGGCCGTCGGGCCTGATCTCGCTCTGTTGTCCGGCCCCATCACCCCGCTGCTGCGCCGTCACCTGCAGGATGCGGCGTTCTACGACATGCAGCTGCGCAAGTCGCAGCAGCGAGCGCTCGAGCAAGCGTCGGACGCCAGTGCCCCGCCGCCGCTCAGCCTCGACAAGACGCAGCAGTTCGAAGACCTGCTGTGCGCGCACCTGGAGGGCATCTGGGTGGCAGGACCGGCGGCCTGGCCGCTGGCGCTGGAGTCCCTGCAGCGCTGGCGCAAGGCCTCTGAGGCCTTCGCGGCCACCTGGGCCTTGCTGGCGCTGGGCACGCCCGCCACGCCCACACGCCCGGAGCGGGCCGACGAGCAACAACGGGCCGCGGCCTGGCAGGCCTGGTCCTCGGAGATGTGGCGCCAGCGGGCGCACTGGGACACCCATCTGCCGGCTGTTGCCCGCGCATGGCGGCGTCTCGTTCAGGAGCCTGCCAAGTGGCAGGCCGCCCAAGAGGGCATTTGCGTGGGCTTGGCGCAGCTGGGCTCGCCGTCAGCGGAGGACGCCGCCGCGCGCCAGTCCCTGAGCGCCCCAGATTCTCCGGTGGACATGATCATTGGCAGCCTGCGCCGGCTCCTGTCGCCTGCAACAGCAGTTGAGGAAGCATCCCCATGACGACGGTCCTGGACCCCTGGAACGATGCCCAGGCCATTGCCCAGCGACTGGGCCAACCTGGCGCCGAGCTGCTGGTGGCACTTGGCGCTGAGGGCTGGTGCATCAAGTGCCAAAGTCTGCGACCACGGTTCGAGGAACTCTGTGCCACGCAAGAGCCGCCGCAAGTCACCTGGCTCTGGCTCGATCTCGAAGACCACGCCGAGTTCCTGGGCGACTTCGTCCCCGAGGACCTGCCCTTGCTGCTGCGCTGGCGGCAGGGGCGGCTGCAGCAGGTGGCGGTGCTGGAGGCCATAGACCCGGCGCCTGCGCCGGGCGCCTTGCCGGAGCGGCTGAGGGAGTTGCCCATCAGCGCGGAGCTGCCGGATCTGTGGGCGGCGTTCAGTGCGAGGAATTGGGCGGCTTGAGGGCTGCGACGAGACGGCGGCAGCCTCAACCCATCGCATCCGCACCCAGCTGCCCGACCAGCGCACGCTGCACTGGCTGTTCTACGGCTCGGGGCACCTGCACCAGATCAACATCGAGATGGACGGCCGCCACGAGCTGATCAGCGACATCGAGCGCGACGCCCTGCACCGCGAAGTGGGCCGCAGCCAGGGCCAGCTGGCCAGCCAGTACGAGCATGACCCGCAGGGCCGGCTGCTCAAGCACCGAGCCTTGCGGATGGGGAACGCGCAGCAGGTGGCGCTGGAGCGCAGCTACCAGTACGACGCGTCCGGCAACCTGACCCAGCGCCAGGACAGCCTGCGGGGAGAGCAGCGCTTCCGGTATGACCCGACGGGTCGCATCCTGCAGGCCACGGGGAAGGTGGAGGAGTACTTCGCCTTTGACCCGGCGGGGAACCTGCTGGCGCAGCGTTCAGGGCCGCAGCCGGCCATCGGGGGCAATCGGCTGAAGGTCTGGCAGGAGCTGCGTTTCGAGTACGACGTGCATGGCAATGTGGTGCAGCGTCGCAAAGGGGCGCATGAGGAGGCGCAGCTGCGGTGGAATGCCGAGCACCAGCTGCTGGAGGCAGAGGTCACGCGCCACGGGGTGACGCAGACCACGCGCTACGCCTATGACGCGCTGGGCCGGCGGGTGAGCAAGAGCGATGCCTTCGGCAGCACGCACTACCTGTGGGACGGCGACCTGCTGCTGCAAAGCCAGCGCCGCGCCCGGCAGGCCCTGTTCATCTATGAGCCCAACTCCTTCGTGCCCCTGGCCACCGTGCAGGAGGGGCAGACCTACTGGTACCAATGCGACCAGATCGGTGCGCCGCTGGAGCTGACGGACTCGCAGGGCCAGGTGGCCTGGGCGGCCGAATACCGGGTGTGGGGCGAAGCCCAGCTGCTGGCCACGGGCACGCATGGCGCGAGTGGCTCACGCTGGGGCGCACGCGCAGAAGGGCGTCCGGCGCTGGAGCAGCCGTTCCGGTTCCAGGGGCAGCAGTTTGATGAAGAGACGGGGCTGCATTACAACCGGTTCAGGTACTACGATCCGGGGGTGGGGAGGTTTGCGAGTCAGGATCCGATTGGGCTAGAAGGGGGGATTAATACCTTCCTATATGGCGAAAATCCGACGGGGCGCATAGATCCATTCGGCCTTAGTAGTGCACGTCTGGATCGAAAACTCGGAGGCCGTAAGGGGGATTGTCACGAGGCTCACCATCTCATTCCTGAGGAGGTGATGAAGGATCCGCAATATAAATCTATGTTCGATCGGCTCAAATCGATGGGCTTCGATCCTGACGGGGCAGGAAACGGGATTCATTTGCCAGCCAACGAAACACTCGCTCAGCAGACTGGATTGCCGGGGCATTGGAGCAGTCACGATCAGTATACTCAATCAATCAAATCAAGAGTTGATCAACTGTTCAGATCTTGGCAGCGAGGGCAGGTTTCAGATACTCAGCTGGCGCTAGGGGTTAAGGACATTCAGCGCCGCGCAAAGGATGACATATCTTCAGGGCGTGTTCAGGTGAATTCAAAATGCAGGCTGATTTAATGAACTACTTTGTTATTGAGTATAAGGGTGGAGGTCGTGGTTGCCCTGGTTATCTGAAGGGTGATTTGAATTTTGATCTGGAATGGGATCCTCTCGACCCAAATATCGAAAAAATATGCCCCACCAAAAAATATGAATTCCGAGCTAAGCATTCGCTCATTGAGTTGGATTTTTGGGATGGCCTGCTCTGCTCTGATCGATTTTTGGATCTGTGTGTGGATTATGGTATGAATTTGAAGAGGGTTCCGGTGAGGATGATCCAATCAAATGGAAGTGTTGCCGGAAAAACGTACTCGTATGTGCTGACGTCGGATTATATTTCAATATTGGATGAGGCCAATTCTGAGTATCTTGATGCGATTTCTCTGGAGTCGGGCTTGCCGGTGCGGGATAGGTATTTTGGTGAGTACACAAGAAAAGAGAAAATCACGAAATTCAAAATTTCTCCAGATAAGGCGGGGGGGCGTGATGTCTTTAGATGCTTGGATATCGATGACAAATTTGTTTGTAGTGAACGCTTCCGGAATGCATGTCAAGAGCATGGGTTGTTAGGAATGGACTTCATTAGTATTGACGAGGGGTTTAAGGTCGTTCCATTCTGGCTGGAAGATTGATCGTGACAGAGGGGGCTTTAGCTGCGACGCCCTGCACCGAGAGGTCGGCCGCAGCCAGGGCCAGCTGGCCAGCCAGTACGAGCATGACCCGCAGGGCCGGCTGCTCAAGCACCGAGCCTTGCGGATGGGGAACGCGCAGCAGGTGGCGCTGGAGCGCAGCTACCAGTACGACGCGTCCGGCAACCTGACCCAGCGCCAGGACAGCCTGCGGGGAGAGCAGCGCTTCCGGTATGACCCGACGGGTCGAGACCGCTGCACAACTCCCCCTCGCGACACCGCCCCCCGGTCGATGTGAAGGGAATTCCGCGATGTGCAATCCGATTCGAGCTTTTAGCCCGTTTCAGGACCTTTTGAGCCCTTCTCCCG
>NZ_JANZKX010000003.1 GCF_027257975.1 Pelomonas sp. BJYL3 | reverse complement strand
TGCAACTTCATCGTTGGCGAGTCTTGGACCAGGGGCTTGGCGCCCATCAGGAAGAAGCTATCCATGTCGCCATTGCAACCGATGGCCGATCACGGCGCATCAGGGAAGTTATGCAGCGGTCTCCTTTAGCGCGTCCAGCTTCGACTTCAAGCGCCCGCGCCCGCAGATGGTGGACGCGCCCACGCTGAACCAGCAGGGGGACAACAACTTCGAGACCCAGCAGGGTCAGGTCTCGCACTACCAGGCTTGCTTAAGTTGCCTGCGTCGACGAAATCAAGCAGAAGGTCGACGAGGCCTTCAAGGGCGTGGACCGGTCCCAGTATGGGCGGACGACGCAGCAGCCGCCGGCGAAGGACAGTCAGGCCCGAGCGACGCTTGAGCGAGGTGAAAGCCATCAAGCCGGCAATCGCGGGCGCAAGAAGCGCTAACGAGGATTTTCATGAAACCGATCGCGACTTTTCGAACTGGCCGTGCCATGACCTTGGACTTCCTATGCCTATCTGCGGCCATGGATTTGCTGCCAGATCACGAACCGTACACGCGTGTAGTGACCTACGACGAGCAAGATCCACACATCTGGACTTTCCACGAAGAAGAAGCCATCGTCACCTCGGTGGGCGTCTACCGATATCCCGCCAGCGGACTCCGTTGTTTTGTCACTTTGACAGAAGATGGTGAAGTCGGATTCATGGACGACGAATGGCCAGAGGCGGAGAAGATTCCGGGAGCTGGCCTGAACTCACCCGACGCCACCGGCTGGGGCTACATGAGCGACCTGCGGCAGATCGGCGAGCACCTCTACGCCTGCGGCGGCGCCGGACAGGTCTACAAGCGGGTGGCGCCGAACCAATGGGAGCACATGGACCAGGGCCTGCTGCAAGCGCCCGACGTGTCGGAGCGCATCCTGCCCCGGTCCATCCATGGGCCCGATGAATCGGACATTTACCTGGTGGGCTGTGTGTCAGCCAGCGGGCTGCCGCCCATCGCATATCACTGGGACGGCGCGCGATGGCAGCTGCTGCCGCTGCCCGAAGTGGCAGAGCGCATCACCAACATCCACGTCGAATCCAAGGACCGCATCTGGCTCTGCGGCTCCAACGGCACGCTGTTGCTGGGCAACGCGCGCGACGGCTTCCGCAGCCTCTCCACGGTGGACGACAACCAGCTCTTTTTCAGCATCACGCTCTTCGAGGGGCGGGCCTACCTGGGATCGAACCTCGGGCTGTTCATGTACGACCCGGCGAATGCCACGGCGGGCATCCGCCCTGTGGTGACAGGGCTGGAGCCGGAGCTGCAGGACGCCAACGTCGTGGACAGCGTGGAGGGCGTGCTGTGGTACATCGGTCCCAAGGACATCGCGCGGTTTGACGGGCAGTCGTGGAGCCGCATCCATCATCCCGACAACCCGCCCATTGGTGCACCGAGCGGAGGCGCAACGCCGTGATGGCGCTTCAGGCTGGCTTGACCGCGGAACTGTCGGACGCGCTGTGCCGCGCCGTGTGGCGTCGGGGTGTGGCCGCCTCCCTGAACGCCTGCTGCCAGGCCCTGGGGCTGGAGTCGCGCGTCCTGATGCCGGAGCCGCCGGCGTCAATCAACCCTGAGCATCACGGACTGAGCCTGCAGCTGGTACACCCACATGCGGGCGAAGTCGAGGTCGGCGATCCGGAGCGATGGTTGATCCGGCGCGTCCAGTGGTCAGCGGACCCTGGGAGCGGCCAATGGCTGCATGCACTGCCCTTCGGCCTCGATGCCGTCCATGAGACGCCAGCCTCGGCTGCACTCAAACTGCAAGCCGAAGGGCTGGGGCTGAATGCGGTGGACATGGCCGCAGGGGATCGCCGCCAGGCCTTCTTTCTGGAAGATGGCTTGGTGCTGGAGTTGCAATGGCGGGAGAGACTGACAGGGTTGACGCAGGTGAGCGCCCAGCGCTTGGGGAGTGACTTGCTGGAGTGAATTGCCTGGTGACGGAGTCAGGTCTTGCCTTGCAATGCACTGCAGACGGCTCTCCCCAGCTGAGCATGAGGTGGCGGCAACGACACCAGCTTCCTCGTGCTGGAGGTGCGCCACAGCGCGAGCAACAACTTCGAGACCCAGCAGGGTCAGGTCTCGCACTACCAGGCGCAGCTGAGTTGCCTGCGCAAAAAGGTGCCCTGGCGCCCCGGGCGCAGCCACAACTCCATCGAGCCCAAGATCTACGGCCTGCAGACGGCGATCGTGGTGGGCCCCGCGGGCGAGGAGATCCACACCGACGAAAAGAGTCGGACCTGTGCCACTACAAGCCCCGCTGCGACGTGATCGTTAATGGCCTGGCCTATCCTCCAAGAGGTGGCACGCCGCGCATGACGAGCTTCCCCGTGCGTCTGACACTGAGCAAGCCGCCAGGCGCCGTTGTGCTGCCATCACGGCCGCAAGGACTCAATCCCTTCATGGCGCCCAGCCCTGAAGCGCTGAGTGACTGGCAACAGGCCTGCGAGGCCGCCCTGTCGCGTGCGCCTGAAGGCGAGACGCTGGTGAGCAAGTCCCTGATCGTGCATGGACCTCGCGCCTTCGTCCGCGCATCGGCGCCGGTGCGCCTGGTGGGGGCCGTGCTCCGGGCGGGCAGCCTGGGGCTGTTGCGCTGGCCTCGCTGGCGCTTGGTGGCGGGAGCTGTGACGGGACCCGTTCCCTTGGACCTCGGGCAGTCCTGGGGTGGGCTACTCCGGATCATGCCGGGCACACCGGCTGCGAAGTCGATGAAGCGCCGCTCTGCAGGTGCCAGTGGCTCATCCAAGCCGGCATCGCAGGCGCTGCGCGTCGATGCTTGCGCTGCAAATCCGGCAGGCAAAGGCTTCGCACGCTCCTGGTTCCTCAGGGCGGAGCGGCTCAGCCGGATCGCAGCGCCCCGCCTGGAGAGCCCCTCGCACCCGGTGACGGCCCAGGCACTGGAACGTGTGTTGAGCGGCAACAAGGGCGATGGCTCTGCATTTGTTGCCGGACTGGGCGTGCGGCCCAAGGGGCATCCCGATCGGGCAAGGCTGGCAGGCACCGTCGATGAGCGGTTTGCGGCCAGTGACGAGGTGCTGCCGCAGGACTTCGACTTTGCGGTGTGGAATGCCGCATGGCCCGATCAGCAAGCCGGCCACCTGGCAGGTGATGAGCACCTGGAACTGCTCAACCTGTGCCCGGCCGATCAGCCGGCCGCGGAATCTTCAGCGCAGGGCACGCGCCTGCGTCTGGCATTGCCCAGGCATCAGGTGGCCCTCACGGTGCGCATGGCGTCGGGGGAGATCTTCTACCACCGCGCCAGCCTGGACACGCTGATCGTCGACACCGAAAGGCAAACCGTCTCCCTGGTCTGGCGCGCGATTCTGGCCAAGGACGACGAGGACCCGATCCGCAAGGTCGAGGCCCGCAGTTATGCCGCTGCGCAGTGGCAGCAGCTGATGCGCGACACCCAGGCCTGGCGTGCCTGGATGGATTCGGCCCAGGCCGGCGAAGCCGCACAGGAGGCCCTCCATGGCTAGCATGCTGGGCGCCCGCAAGGACACGGTGATCAAGGCGGTGTCCACCGCACCGTCCTTCAACAAGACCCCGGTGGGAAGCTCGACACCACCCTTGCCCTATCCCACCGTGGCGACACTGGACAACAGCACGGCCACCGTGCCGAGCGTGCGCCTCAACGGCAAGCCGGCCTATGTGCTGAACCAGACCACGCAGCCCAGCTGCAAGGGTGACAGCCCGGGCGTGGCCAAGGGCGTCAAGAGCGGTACGGTCAGTGGCGAAGTCAAGCCAGGCAGGGGCTCCAGCACCGTCAGGGTGGGCGGCAAGCCCGTGATCCGTGCGGGGGATCCCTGCACGATGAACGGTGGCAACAATCCGGGCGTCTACGTCGCGGTCGCCGCCATGGCGGGCATGGACCCCAAGCTCGCCGGCACGACCGGCGCGCCGACGCGGGCGCAGACGCAGGAGGAGCGCGGCTTTCTGGAGGAGTCGCTGGCGTCCGTCAAGGCCAAGGCCAAGGAGCTGGCGCAGGACTACAAGGACAAGGTGTCAGCCCCGCTGCACCAGTTCGCCGGCGATGCGATGGACAAGGGCGGCACGATCGCCACGGCCGGCGGCGGCACCATGGCCGTGGGCGGCGGCATGGTGGCCTCGGGCGTCCTCGCCGCGCCGGGGGGCTTGCTGGTGGCGGGCGGCGGTGCCACGGCCGCGGTCGGGGGAGGCGTGTCTGCCGCGGGCGGTGCCGTGGAGACCGGAGCCACGGCGCTGGATGCGGCGGCGGAGTTCATGCTGACGGGTAAGACGCCCGACGCCCTGGCACTGGGGATGGCCTATGCGGAGCGCATGGTCATGTCCAAGCTAGACAAGATCACGCGCCTGCTGCCGGGGAAGAAGCGCAAGGCGAAGGATCAGGGGAAGAAGGAAGAGTCCGCCAAGAAGAGCAAGCCGGAGTCGTCCGGCGGGGGCGGGGATGGGTTCCATGTGCAGGGGACTGGCTCCGGCGGGGACTCGGGCTGCGGAATCAAGCCGTACAAGGATCAGAAGTGCCCGGCCGGCCAGCAGGCGCACCATATCGTGCCGGACTACGCGCTGCGGTATGGATCTCGCGGCAAAGGGGCAAAGGGTCAGGACCGGATTCCTGGCATGCCCAGTCTCGCTGACGGCCCCTCCATCTGCCTGGGCGGGGGATCCAAGACCCCAGGGAGTGAGCACAACCAGGCCCATGAAGGGACGGACCCGCGCGTCGCCGCCGCCGGAAAGCGGACAGACAATGGCCCGCTGGGCACGGCACCGCTGGGCGAGATCGTGGACATTTCCATCGAGGAAGTCTCCAAGGTCAAACCGCATTGCGGCGACGAGATCAAGCAGAAAGTGGGCGAGGCCTTCAAGGGCGTGGACCGGTCCCAGTATGGGCGGACGACGCAGCAGCCGCCTGCGAAGGAAACGTCTGCTAGGGCTGCACTCGAACGCGGCGACCGGCACGGCACGACACCGAACAAGCGCAGAAGGTAGAGATGAAAGACGCAGTGACCTTTACAGGCGGTATTTCCTACGGGCCCTCTCGGCTCTTCCTTTCTGCATCTCCAGATGCCGACCCTCCCTATGCGCCCTACACCGTTTGGTACCAGCACTATCTCGGTGACGACGAGCCATGGACACACTATGTGACTCGATGGTGGGCCGTTGCCTGCACCAGATACGTCAACAGGACCTCGGTCGACCAATGGTCCTTGGTCGGCATGTCCAATGAGGGCGACCTTGACTTCAACGATGGAGGAGATCCCGTCATTGAAAAAATCCCAGGCGCCGGCGTGAACTCTCCAGACGCCACCGGCTGGGGCTACATGAGCGACCTGCGGCAGATCGGCGAGCACCTCTACGCCTGCGGCGGCGCCGGACAGGTCTACAAGCGGGTGGCGCCGAACCAGTGGGAGCACATGGACCAGGGCCTGCTGCAAGCGCCCGACGTGTCGGAGCGCATCCTGCCCCGGGCCATCCATGGGCCCGATGAATCGGACATTTACCTGGTGGGCTGTGTGTCAGCCAGCGGGCTGCCGCCCATCGCATATCACTGGGACGGCGCGCGATGGCAGCTGCTGCCGCTGCCCGAAGTGGCAGAGCGCATCACCAACATCCACGTCGAATCCAAGGACCGCATCTGGCTCTGCGGCTCCAACGGCACGCTGTTGCTGGGCAACGCGCGCGACGGCTTCCGCAGCCTCTCCACGGTGGACGACAACCAGCTCTTTTTCAGCATCACGCTCTTCGAGGGGCGGGCCTACCTGGGATCGAACCTCGGGCTGTTCATGTACGACCCGGCGAACGCCACGGCGGGCATCCGCCCTGTGGTGACAGGGCTGGAGCCGGAGCTGCAGGACGCCAACGTCGTGGACAGCGTGGAGGGCGTGCTGTGGTCCATCGGTCCCAAGGACATCGCGCGGTTTGACGGGCAGACGTGGAGCCGCATCCATCATCCCGACAATCCGCCCATTGGTGCACCGAGCGGAGGCGCAACGCCGTGATGGCGCTTCAGGCTGGCTTGACCGCGGAACTGTCGGACGCGCTGTGCCGCGCCGTGTGG
Source organism: Pelomonas sp. BJYL3 (assembly GCF_027257975.1). Classification (GTDB taxonomy): domain Bacteria; phylum Pseudomonadota; class Gammaproteobacteria; order Burkholderiales; family Burkholderiaceae_C; genus Roseateles_B; species Roseateles_B flavus. The sequence continues at coordinate 851,234 of NZ_JANZKX010000003.1, read as the reverse complement.
CGTCGGGGTGTGGCCGCCTCCCTGAACGCCTGCTGCCAGGCCCTGGGGCTGGAGTCGCGCGTCCTGATGCCGGAGCCGCCGGCGTCGATCAACCACGAGCATCGCGGCCTGAGTCTGCAGCTGGGGCAGCCGCATGCGGGCGAGGTTGACGTTCTGCCTGACAGTCAAGGCGGCGGGCGCTATCCCAGCACGGAAAAAATCACCCATGCAGAGGGGTTGGTCATTTGCGTGGGCGGTGCAACCAAGAGCACCGGGAAGGATGGCGGTAACGTCAAGAAGGGTAACTTCAAGCGCAAGCTGGGAGACTGGTTTGGGGCCCTGGCTGAGCACGGGAAGTTCCATGCTTTGATGACTGATGCGATGGAAGGCGCCGCTCGCACCAATGACTGCGTTACTGCGCGACGCTGCCAGTTGGTGCCCTATAACCAGACGGGCAGTGCCGAGGCATTGAAAGGCAAGGGCTGCTGCCCGGGGCAGACGGGCCACCATTTGCTGCCAGAGGCGATGTTTGACCATTGCAAGAACTACAACGGTTCGCAGCATGCCAACGCGCCTACGATGTGTGTGGAAGGGGCAAATAACAGTTTGGGGTCACACGGGAAGGCACATAAGTCACTATTGGGAGTTTTGTCTAAAGATCATAGAAAGGTGCCTTTCGGCGGAACGATGACTAAAGCCGACGCTGTCGATGCGGGGATTGAATCCGTAAGGCATACGTTCCCGGAGTCTAGATGCAGCGAGGCTTGTCTGAAGGCGCAGCTCAAGGACTTCTATGACAAACTCAATTGCAGGCCAAAGAAGGAATCTGGAATTGCGGGGAATCCCGCTGGCAGCGAGGGTGATAAAATATGAGTGATAATTACAAAATGGAAGAATCCTTCCTGAGTCGTGCTTTTGACAATCGCTGGGTCTTTGACTGTGTGGCTGTCGACAGAAACAACTTCAGTTTTGTACTTTTTGACAAGGTCGGAAAAGACAATGGAAATCGGGTTTTGTGCTCCGTTACGTTTGGAGTCAAGGCCAATTTAGATGGGCGGAAATATACTGGATTTCTGTTTCCAATGCTGGGCGTGGCGCCCAATCTGGGCAAGACGGTTGTGATGCTTGGGCGTGTCCAACATGTCGCAGTGCTCGGTGAGGCGGGGGATGGAATGTGGCCAGACATCCCAAATTCTGATGCCGGTCCTCTGTCGACAGGGCCGGAGGCCGTTGCAACCATTGATGGACGTCTTTACGTCTGCGGGGGGTGGCGCCACATTTGCTATTTGAATGAGGACAAGTCTTGGGTCTCGATTCGCAAGAACTTGCCGGATCCTCCAAATCCGAAGAAAGCCAGCAGGTTTGGGTTTGATGGTATTGCCGGCTTCAGTGCAGATGACATTTACGCCGTTGGCGGAGAAGGCGATGTCTGGCGCTATGACGGCCAACTCTGGCGTCAATGCGCTATCCCTACCAATATGCGGATGGAATCAGTGTGCTGTGCCGGCGATGGCAATGTCTATGTGGGCCTGCAATCCGGCGGTTTGATGAGGGGCCGCGAGGACAGCTGGGAGGTCATTCACGAAGACCGCATGAGCGTGCCCTTCAAGGACATCGTCTGGTACCAGGATCGGCTGTGGTGCACTTCCGAATACGGGCTGTGGACCTTGGATGCCAAGGGCCGGCTGGTGGATGCCGATGTGCCGCCCGAAGTCCGCGCCTGCGCCGGAAATCTGTCGGTGGCTGATGGCGTGATGCTGCTGGGTGGCCTCGGCGGCGCGGCAATCCTCGATGGCAAGGCCTGGCATCGGCTGTTTTGATACGCCGGGAATCTGCAAATAGCCCAAAAACAGGCAATGGATAACTAACTTCTTGAAAAGGCTTTCCAGAAATTGCACGATTCGCATGATCGGCGGGTCAAGAAGTACACGAAGGACACGGGAAAGGAAACGATGTCCTACGATGAATATCGCAAGGAAGCGATAAAGACCTTCGCAGAGACTTTTCCCGAGTCAGGGTGCGATAAGAAGTGCCTGCAGGCTCAGCTGGATGCGCACTATAACTGCGGAGGTGAGAGGCTGAAGGCGGTTTCCGGCAAGGGCGGCGGAATCGGTGATATGGGCTAATTTTGAGATGCTATGAAATCTGATCTTCTGCCGATCGATGAATACAAGAAGCGGTTTGCCGGATTTGGCGTTCGGGACTGTGCAGTGGTGCGCAAGGGTGTTTATTACTTTGTGCTGCTGCAGGACTGGGATGATGCCAAGCCTAGGCCATTCGAAGAGGAGTTGGAAGCACGACTCGTTCGTCTGATGCCAGAAGATACGCCGGTGTGGATCATGCACTATTTGTCTGGCTTTGGTGGTCTTATGTGTTCTGGGGCGGCTACCAAAAGAGATTTTTGCTGTTGTGTTGACCGTATTGGTCAGGTCTTTCGTGCAGACCTGCACGCTGGCGAAATGGAATCAAGCATTCCCGGCGGTAAAGGAAAGGGTCCTTCCCGCGGTGTTGTCGACAAAATAAAGCCTCTGAACGGTTTTCTCTACGGCTGCGGTGATCCACGCAGCGTTTTCAAGCGCACCGGTGTCAACCAATGGCAGGAAATTGGTCCCCTGCCGCCGGCGGGCAAGGGCGAGGTCGGATTCCGCGACTTCGATGGCTTCTCTGAGTCGGATATCTACGCGACCGGCGGCCGTGGGGATGTCTGGCATTACGACGGCCACGCATGGAGCAAGATATCTTTCCCTTCCAATATGTGGCTGGAGTCGGTGTGCTGCGGCCAGGATGGGTTTGTCTACATCGGGGCGCAGTCGGGCACGGTATTCCGTGGGCGCGGGGACCAATGGAAGCTCATTCACAAGGGTGACCTGAGCTTGGCCTTCAAGGACATGGTCTGGTTTGGCGATCGCGTGTATGCCACCAATGATTATGGGCTGTGGGAGATTCAGGGTGAAAGCGTGCAGCGCAGCAATGAGCCCATCGAGATCACTAACTGTGCGGGCAATCTGTCCGTGGCTGATGGTGTCATGCTGATGGCCGGCGCCTATGGTGCTGCCTTGCATGACGGCAGAAGCTGGACGAGGCTGTTCAGCCTAGCCGACCTGGCAAAGCAGGCGCGCAGTGCATGAACTCTGTCGAGCCAGATGGGCGGTCTAGGCTTGTTGTTTTACCAGTGCTGCGTCGTCATATTCAGGACGCCGCCTTCTACTGGCAGCAACTCGACACCGCACCCCAAGAACCCGGCCTACGCGCCGAGCGCCTCCAGCATTTCGCAAGGCTCCTGGCCGCGCACCTGGAGGGGCTGACGGTGGCCGGCAGCGCCGCCTGGCCCGACGCCCTGGCGGCCCTGCAGCGCTGGCGCAAGCCGGGCGAGGCTTTTGCGGCCAGCCATGTCGCACTGAATCTCGCTGACGCTGAAGCTCAGGCCGCTCTGCTGGCGCAGGTGGCTCGCCACCCGGACCTGCTGCTGCGTGGCCTGATCGGCGGCCTGATGGTGGCATCTACCGGCGCGGCGCAGCGCTTCAACGAGGCCGCATGGGCCCAGACCGGCAGCGACGCCAAGCCCAAGCAGGTGCAAATGGTGGCCGCCTTGCGATCCTGCGCGCTGCGCGGCACCGAGGTTCCCCCAACAGTCATGGCGGCCGTCCTGACTCACACGAACCCTGCCGTGCGAGCGGCCGCGTGCCGGGCCAGCAAGGGCGCGGCCTCACTGCTGCCCTTGCTGCAGGACGGCGACCTGTGCGTGCGCGCCGAGGCCGCCATCGCGCTGGGACCGCAGTCCACGGCCGCTGTCAACGTGCTCCTGCAGGCCGTGCTCGCGCAGGCGCAGGTCTGCCAGCAGGCCACCGGCTGGACGCGCATGCAAGCCCAGCGCCGCCTGGCTCGCTGGCTGCGCCATCTGGCCTGGCTGATGAACCCCACGGAGCAGCAGCATGAGGTGGCGTCCCTGCTGGGGCAGCTGCCCTTGCGCGAGGCCCTTCGCTTCACGCTCTTCCTGGGTGATCCGGCTCACCTGGGCTTCGTGCTGAAGGCGCTGGATGACGAGGAACAAGCCCGCTGGGCAGGCTTCGTCTGGCAGAGCCTCACCGGGGTGGACCTGATCGAGCAAGGCCTCACATCGCCCGAGCCACTCGTCGACCTGGACGCCGGACTGACGCGAGCAAGGCAGGACGGTGACCAGGGACTGCCCCTGCCCGATGCCCAGGCCGTGCGAGCCCACCCCGTGAACGCCACGCTGCCGCTGCGGGCCGGGCATCGTGTTCTGCATGGGCAAGACCTGACCCCTGCCCGCCTGGCGACGCTGTTGCGCATCGAGTCCAACCAGCCGCAGCTGCTGCGCGCCGTGGCGGCGCAGGCCTGGAATGCCCTGGTTCGCCAGTCGCAGTCGCCGGAGACCGCCCTTCGCATCCAGTTGCGAGCCGGTGCCATCGCCTTGCTGGCCCAGGACCAAGCGCTCGCCAACCGCTCATGACCATGCAAACCCAAGCCCTCGATCCCTGGAACGACGCCCAGGCCCTGGCCACTCGCCTGGCCCGGCCGCAAGCCGAGCTGCTGGTGGCCCTTGGCGCCGAGTCCTGGTGCCAGAAGTGCGCAGCCCTGCGCCCCGCCTTTGAGGCGCTGTGCGCGCAGCAGGCTCATGCAGACCTGAGCTGGCTCTGGCTCGACCTCGAAGACCACGCCGAGTTCCTGGGCGACTTCGTCCCCGAAGACCTGCCCTTGCTGCTGCGCTGGCGGCAGGGGCGGCTGCAGCAGGTGGCGGTGCTGGAGGCCATCGACCCGACGCCTGCGCCCGGCGCCTTGCCGGAGCGGCTGAGGGAGCTGCCCATCAGCGCGGAGCTGCCGGATCTGTGGGCGGCGTTCAGTGCGAGGAATTGGGCGGCTTGAGGGCTGCGACGAGACGGCGGCAGCCTCAACCCATCGCATCCGCACCCAGCTGCCCGACCAGCGCACCCTGCACTGGCCGTTCTACGGTTCGGGGCACCTGCACCAGATCAACATCGAGGTGGACGGCCGCCACGAGCTGATCAGCGACATCGAGCGCGACGCCCTGCACCGCGAAGTGGGCCGCAGCCAGGGCCAGCTGGCCAGCCAGTACGAGCATGACCCGCAGGGCCGGCTGCTCAAGCACCGGGCCTTGCGGATGGGGAACGCACAGCAGGTGGCGCTGGAGCGCAGCTACCAGTACGACGCGTCCGGCAACCTGACCCAGCGCCAGGACAGCCTGCGGGGAGAGCAGCGCTTCCGGTATGACCCGACGGGTCGCATCCTGCAGGCCACGGGGAAGGTGGAGGAGTACTTCGCCTTTGACCCGGCGGGGAACCTGCTGGCGCAGCGTTCAGGGCCGCAGCCGGCCATCGGGGGCAATCGGCTGAAGGTCTGGCAGGAGCTGCGTTTCGAGTACGACGTGCATGGCAATGTGGTGCAGCGTCGCAAGGGGGCGCATGAGGAGGCGCAGCTGCGGTGGAATGCCGAGCACCAGCTGCAGGAGGCGGAGGTCATACGGACAGACGCCACCACGTTGTGCCTGATCACTGCTTCCACATGCCTGACAGTCAAGGCGGCGGGCGCTATCCCGGCACGGAAAAGATCACCCATGCAGAGGGGTTGGTCATTTGCGTGGGCGGTGCAACCAAGAGCACCGGGAAGGATGGCGGTAACGTCGAGAAGGGTAACTTCAAGCGCAAGCTGGGAGACTGGTTTGGGGCCTTGGCCGAGCACGGGAAGATCCATGCCTTGATGGACGCCCAGGAGGAAGCCCTGGGTAGGAAAAACACCCCGAAGCGCACAGCGACTTTGGGGGAGCTTGAAGATGCCGGAGCTCGCTCAGCAGGCATGGTTACCGGCTGTGACCCCAAAGACCTGAAGCGGCAATTGCGCGAACATCATCAAGCAAATGGATTGGCGGAAGACACTCGACTGAGGGCGGATCCATTTGGTCGAAATCCCCCTGCCGTGGGAACTCCGATGGGGACAGAAAAGGCGGTCGGAACTCGCCGTCGTGGTTAACGCAATGCTGCTGGAAGGCTTATGGATACTGAAATTGCTTCGGTCTACTACATTGATGCTGCATGCGCAGCAGGTGATTTTTTATATATAGCGAGTCAATTGGATGGCTTGAACCCTGAGGAAACACTTCACAGTCGCATGTCCATCCTGGATTTGACGGATGATCCACCGTGGGCTTGTCACGACTATGCGGACAACGTTGTTTCCGTACACGCGTATCGTGGGGACGTTGAATCCTTGCCTGATGGCAGCCGATTTGTCGCCCTTGGCCGGCATGGCACGGTTCGCTTCAATCAAAAGAACGTCCCGACTTTTGTCGAGCAGATCCCCGGCGCCGGCATGCTTGACGATGCCTTTGGCGGGTTGATGACCCACCTCCGGGAGATCGATGGTCAGCTCTGGGCCTGTGGTCAACGGGGCCAGGTCTATCGCCGATTTGGCCGCGATGACTGGCGGCAAGTGGACCAGGGCCTGTTCGTGGGCCTGGACCCCGACAAGTTCGCGACGCCAGGCGACTTGGCCGAAGCCATGGTCAGCGGGCCGATGTTGGAATGCATGGACGGCAACTCCGAGCGCGACGTGTATGTCGTTGGCCTGCAAGGCTTCATGGCGCACTTCGACGGCAAGCAATGGCGAAAGGTGGCGCTGCGGACCGATGAGCATCTGACCTGGGTGCGCTGCTACGGCCCCGACGAGGTCTGGGCCTGCGGCTTCAATGGCACCTTGCTCAAGGGCAATGCACGCGACGGCTTCAAGGAAATGAGCAGCGTGGACGACAACCAGACCTGGGTCTGCCTGAGCAAGTTCCAGGACAAGGTGTACTTGAGCGCCGAAGAGGGCTTGCACGTGTTTGACGCCAAGAAGATCGCACCCGTCAAGACGAAGCTGAAGCCTGAGTTGCAGGACGCCTGGCGCGTGGATCACGCCGATGGTGTGCTGTGGAGCATCGGCGTCAAAGATGTTGCCTACTTTGACGGCAAAAATTGGGTCCGTGTCCACGACCCTGACAACGAGCGAATTGGCGACTAAGGCTGAGCGGTGATGGACCGCCGTGTCTCAAACGGCCGAGGCGCGGAATTGGGCAGTCGTGCGTGCAAGGCCTGGCCCCCATGCGCAACGTGGCCAGCACCAGCTTCAGTGCGTCGAGCTTCGCCTTCAAGCGCCCTCGCTCGCAGGTGACGCTCCGAACGCGACGGCCCCTGCTGCGGGTGCCGCGGTCAGCCCGGCACGGCCTCCTCTGCTGGCCGCCCGTGCGCTGAGCCTGGAAGTACGCAGCAGCGGCATGTGCGGCTCGCTGGGCCATCGACTGGCCCCGGCCAGCGCTGCCATCCGCGCCAATATGGACCGCTTCGTGCAGAGCGAGTTCACCGCTCACTCCGGCCAGGCGGTCCGCGTGGCGCGCATGCCGAGCAATGACCAATGGAGGCGCGGTCGCCTCGCGCTGTGGATCGCCATGGCGGTGCGTGACTGCCGTCTCGCTGATGCCGAGCGCCGGCCCGCATCGCAGGCGGCGCCCGAACTTCAGCGCTGCGCCATGGGCATTCTGTTGGCGGAGGCGTCGCGCACCGATGTGGCGGACTGGGTCGATCACCTGCACCAGATCAACATCGAGGTGGACGGCCGCCACGAGCTGATCAGCGACATCGAGCGCGACGCCCTGCACTGCGAAGTCGGCCGCAGCCAGGGCCAGCTGGCCAGCCAGTACGAGCATGACCCGCAGGGCCGGCTGCTCAAGCACCGGGCCTTTGCGGATGGGAGCTGTGCTTTACCAGGGTGTTGGCAAGCATCCGGCAGTGCGGCTTCATAGGGCAGCATGGCAGATTCAACGCAAATCGAAATGGGCGCAGATGGCAAAGGATGAATCGGTGAGTGTGGAACAGACACGTTCGCAGAAGTACCTCGAGTGGCTGCAATACCGCAAAGATGCCTTCGCAGAGTTCTTTCGAATCCATCCGCTGCCGTTGGCTTGGCGCACGGCGGTGGCCCGCACTCTGGATGGGGCAGGCCAGGGCGACCCCTCCATTGACTTCGAATTCGGAACCGATCGCTGGCTGGACGATCCGTGCTATCTCCACATCCTGACGCTCGACGAGTCCCAGGGCGGCAACGCCGAGGGCGGTGAGCTGTTCTATGTCTTCTCGCTCTGGTTGATGGAGGGGACGCCACTGGATGAAAGTCCGGTGGTTGCTACGGTATGGACCCACAACGGGGACGGCACCTGTTCACCCGAGTATGGGCAGGAGACGACGGCCCCCAACATCCATGCGTTTCTTCGTCAACTGGCCACGGGTATCGCGGGGCGCGATCAGTCGACGTGCAAAGCCAACGTCATCGACCCGAGGCAGTTTCATGGGCTGGCAGAAGCCTTTGCCAATGAGCAGGAGGCCTTGCAGTCCATCGAGGAGGCCTGCCGGCTCTTTGCTTCGCCGCCCTGGCCGCGCTCATGGTCGCAGTGAAGGAGTGCGCAGCCATGCGTCAAGGCCATGGCCACGAACGCACCGAGCCTGGCTGCAGATTCGCCGATGACGGCGCTAGCCTCGCCCCTTCGCCGGCCACAAACCATGCGGCCTCACCAGCATCGTGCCCACCATGGTCAGCGCGATGAGCAGGGGGCGCAGGATGCCGGCATCCAGGCGGCCCTCGCTCCAGGACTGCAGGGGGCCGGCCACGTAGCGCAGGGCCTCGGGCAGGCCGGCCAGGATGACGGCGCCCAGCAGCACGCCGGGCAGGTGGCCCATGCCGCCGAACACCACCATCGCGACGATGAAGATGGACTCCTGCAGCGTGAAGGACTCCGGCGAGATGAAGCCCTGGAAGCTGGAGAACATCGCACCGGCCACGCCGCCGAAGCCGGCGCCCACCGCAAAGGCCAGCAGCTTGAGCCGGCTCGTGGGCAGGCCCATGGCCTCGGCCGCGACCTCGTCCTCGCGGATGGCCATCCAGGCGCGGCCGATGCGCGAGCGCTGCAGCCGATGGCAGGCCAGCAGCGTGGCCAGGGTCAGGGCCAGGAAGAGGTAGGCGTGCTGCGTCACGGGCGCGATCTCGTGGCCGGCCAGCAGGAGCGGCCGGCTGAGATCCAGGCCGAAGACCTGCAACGGTCCGACCGGACCGATGCCGCGCGCGCCATTGGTGATGTTGACGGGCTCGGCGCCCAGGTTGTTGATCAGCAGGCGCAGCACCTCGCCGAAGCCCAGGGTCACCACGGCCAGGTAGTCGCCGCGCAGTCGCAGCGTGGGCGCGCCCAGCAGCAGGCCCAGCAGGGCCGCCACGGCACCGGCCACGGGTACGGTGACCCACCAGGCCGTCGAGAAGCCGCTGCCTGAGAGGGCGGCCGCCCAGGCGAAGTGCTCGCTGAGCTGGGCGGAGTTCAGCAGCGCGCACAGATAGGCCCCCATCGCATAGAAGGCCACATAGCCCAGGTCCAGCAGCCCGGCATAGCCCACGACCACATTCATGCCCAGGGCCAGCATCACGTAGAGCAGGCAGAGGTCCAGGCTGCGCACCCAGTGGCTGCCGGCGGCCTGCAGGCACAGGGGCAGGGCCAGCAGCAGGGCGGCGAGGCCCAGCAGGCGGGCCGGCGAGCGAAGCGCCCGCATTCAGGACCTCGCCCGCAGCCGTCGCAGGCAGCTGGCAAGACCTGACCCCGGCAGTGACCGCATCCAGTCGCGGGCATGCGGCGCAGGGAATGTGGGGGCAGGGGAGGCGAGGCCCGGGAACTGGCAGCGGAAAGGGCAGGGGCAGGGGAGGGCGGGCATGGCGGGCCTTGGGGAGGGGGAGGGCGGTGGAGCGAAGGGTAGACTTCCGCGCGATCGGCATCAACGCGCTGGCGCTCCGTTCCAGCCGGAACGAAACGCTGCAATCCGGCCCGCCGCATCGGTGCTGCAATCGCGCGGAGCAATCGAACCGGAGTCTGGAGATCGATGGACAAGCTGAGTGGACTGCTGGCCTTTGTGCGGACGGCCGAGTGCGGCAGCTTCGTGGCCGCGGGGCGGGAGCTGGCGGTGTCGGCCTCGGCGGTGGGCAAGGCGGTGGCCAGGCTCGAGGAGGAGCTGGGTGTGCGCCTGATGCATCGCAGCACCCGCAGCGTGCAGCTGACGGAGGAAGGCCGGCTGTTCCATGAGCGCTGTCGCCGCATCCTCGAGGACCTGGACGATGCCCGCGCGCAGCTGACTCAGGCCAGTGCCGTCCCGCGCGGCCGGCTGCGGGTCAGCGCGCCCATCGTGGGCCATCACTTCCTCATGCCCCTGGTGCCCGGCTTTCTCGCCGCCTATCCCGAGGTGGCGTTGGACCTGGTCTTCACGGACCGCACGGTGGACCTGATTGAGGAGTCCGTTGACGTGGCGATCCGCAGCGGCGCACTGCCGGATTCGCGACTGGTGTCCCGGCCGCTGAATGCCTTCCGCCTGCTGCTGTGCGCCGCGCCGGACTATCTGGCCCGGCGGCCGGCACCCACCGTGGTGGATCAGCTGGAGGGCCATGTGGCGGTGCAGTTCCGGCATCCCAATACGGGCAAGCTGCTGGACTGGCCGCTGCCGCCGGGCAGCCAGGACCTCAACGCGCGCCTGCACACGGTGCTGGCCTGCAACAACGTCGAGGCGCTGAAGAGCGCCGCGCTGCGCGGGGTCGGCATCGCCTGCATGCCGGACTTCCTGGTGCGTGAGGAGCTGGCTGACGGGCGTCTGCGCGAGGTGCTGGCGGGGGCGGTGGGAACTTCAGGCCGGTTCAATGCCGTCTGGGCCTCCAGCCGGCAGCTCTCGCCCCGGGTCCGGTGCTTCGTGGACTGGCTGGCGGAGCACCTCCGAGGGCCGGCCGGGCAGATGTGAGCAAGCGTGACGGGGCCTGTGCCCGAGGGGGCGGGCTCACTATCATGCGGGCCACAAGAATCACCCATGTGCCGGGGAGGGCGCATTCATGCCGGCGCATCGGCGCCCGCCCCGGCAGGCCCTGAACGCGGTCGTCCTGCAGCCGTCCTGCGGGCGCCCCCGAGACGCCATGCCCATCCAGACATCCTCACGCACTCCTGCCAGCCCTCCCGCTCAGTCCCCTGCCTGCACTCGCCGCTTCCTGGGGGCCAGGGCTCCGGCCCTGAGCGCCGTCCTCGCGGCCGCCTTGGCGCTGGCCCCGGTCGACAGTGCCCAGGCCCAGACGCTGCCGGGCGCCCTGGCCCATCTGCAGCAGCAAGCCGGTGCGCTGGACTACGCCCGCGATATCCAGCCTCTGCTGGCCGCCCTCAACGGCCGCGAAAGCGAGCAGCAGCAATGGGAGGCGCTGAAGCTGCTGAGCGGGCTGCTGGACCGTGACGCGCGGCAGCCGGCGGACATCACCACCCCCCTGCGGCCGGCGCTGGGTGCGCAGATCCTGGCCTTCGCGCGCCAGGAGCGCTTCAGCGTGATGAAGCGCGACGCCGCCCTGATGCTGCTGCGCGAGATCCAGGCCGATCCCGCCACGCTGGCCGATGGCATCCAGCTGGCCGAGGCGGAGTCCGCCAAGGGTCGACCGCATTTCGGCAACACGGCACGCCTGCTGCGCCTGCATCAGGAGCGCCTGAGCGGGGCCGCTGCAGGCACCAGCGCAGGGGCAGCGCCGGCGCCAGCCCAGGCGGCGCAGCGCCCGGCCGCTTCGCCCGCGGCGGCGCCTGCGCAAGACTTCCACAGCCAGATGGTGGCCGCGCAGCGCGCCATGTCGGCGCAGGACTATCCGCGGGTGATGCAACTGGTGCAGGGGCTCGAGGCGGACCTGAAGCGCCGCGATCCGGACTTCTCCGAGAAGGAAGAATGGGCCTGGGTTCTGGACTTCAAGCGCTTCGCCCTCTACGAGACGGGCCGCATTCCGGAGGCCCTGGCGAGCTGCCGTCTGGCCGTGAACAAGCTCGTCGGCTCGGCCGACTGGGCCTATCTGGAGAGCTACAACATCGTGCGGGCCACGCGCCGGGCCTGCCACAACATGCTGGCCCACGAGGGCATGGAGAAGGCCCGCTCGCTGGCCGCGCTGCAGGAGTCCATCGAGCACATCGACGCTGTCTTCGACATCGGCTCGCCCATCGAGGGCGAGGGCGTCCATGACGCCTTCTTCGAGACACGGCTGCGCGTCTATCTCAAGGCCGCAGGCTGGGACCCCAAGCGCTACCGCGAACCCTTGCTCCAGGCCCTGAACGAGGCGGAGCATCGCGAGCTGGCACTGCCCGATGACTGGCCCGAGCTGGACGCTTTGCGCCGCTCGGCCGACTACCAGCGCTACCGCAAGGCCCATCCCACGGGGCAGGACTGAACGGCCGCCGCAGGCCTTCCCGATCCCCGCACTCGCCGATCCCCCGATTTTTCCAACCGCCCGACACCTCCCATGAAGCTCTCTGCCTTCCATCGCCGCACCTGCCTGACCGCCCTGGCCCTGGCCCTGCCCGCCGGTGCTGCCCTGGCCGCCCCTGCTGCCGACTGCGTGCTGCTGGCCCGCGACGAGGTCCGCGCGCAGCTGGGCGGGGCCTACACGTTGATGAGCCAGGATCCAGCCGGCATGTGCAGCTGGAGCAGCGGTGCCTCGGGCACGCTGATGCTCAATCTCCTGCGCCGGCCCGTGGCCGGGGAGGCCGCCCAGGTCTTCGACGCCCACATCGCTGCGGGCCGTGACACCGGGCAGCAGCTCGTGGCCGTCCCGGCCTTGGGCCAGCGGGCCAGCTTCCTCGTTTCCCCCGCGGATGCGCCGATGCAGAGCCTCAGCCTGATCATCCAGGACCAGACGGACACGCTCACCCTGATGCTCTACGGTGCGGCCGGCAACACGGAAGACACCCGCCGGGCCCTGGCCAGCCTGGGCCAGCAGGCCCTGGCCCGCCGCGCCAAGGCGGACCAGAGCTTCGGCACGTGCGAGTGGTTCACGCCCGCGCAGGCCGCGGCCCTGATCGGCCCGAAGCCGCAGATCCACCGCATGGGCGCCCGCCATTGCTCGGCCAGCGTCGGCAGCACCTCGGCCGCCCTGGTGGCCATGAGCAGTCCGGTGGCGTCCGTCGAGGTCCTGCGCAACATGAAGGCCGGGGCGGCGGACTCCTGCCAGCAGGTGGACCTCCCCGAGCTGGGCGAGGGCGCCTTTGCCCAGCACCACTGCGCGGCGCCGGGCCATCTGGCCCTGAGCGTGTATCTGCAGGTGGGAACGCGCCAGGTCAACTGGGTGCTGAACCCTGGCACACGCCCCGCCGGGGCCGAGGACCTCAAGGCCTTGCTGCCCGTGATCCAGTCCTCCCTCGCGCATGCCGAGCGCCTGAAGCCCTGAGCGGCGGCCGGCCGGCAGGCATGGCGTAGAGTGGCGGCCTCACTGCCGTCCTGCCATGAAGATCCTCTCGCTCAACACCGGTCGCGTCCAACCCCTGCTCATCGAGGGCCAGTCCCACGTCAGCGGCATCCGCAAATCGCCGCGCGAGGGGCGGGTGGCGGTGGCGCCCCTGGGCCTGGAGGGCGACGAGCAGGCCGACCTCAGCGTGCACGGCGGCCTGAGCAAGGCCGTCTACGCCTATCCGCAGGAGCACTACGCCTTCTGGCAGACGGTGCGTGCCCAGGCCCGGGTCGCCGGCTGGAACGAGCCGCTGGCGCCCGGTGCGCTGGGCGAGAACCTCACCCTGCAGGGCCTGACCGAGAAGGACGTGTGGGTGGGCGACGTGCTGCGCTTCGCCGACTGCGACCTGGCCGTCAGCGAACCGCGCCAGCCCTGCTTCAAGTTCAATGCCGTGATGGGCTTCAACCAGGCCGCCAAGCTGATGAGCCAGAGCGGCTGGTGCGGCTTCTACCTGGCCGTGCTCAAGCCCGGCAGCCTGCAGGCCGGCGAGGCCTTCGAACTGGTGCCGGGCCCGCGCGAGGTCAACATCGCCGAGCTGTTCCGCGCCAAGATGCGCCGGGCCTGAAGCGGCCCGGCCTGCCTGGCTCAGCGCGTGAGCCAGGCCTCGGAGCGGTTCAGGCCAGGGCCGGGTAGTCGGTGTAGCCCTTCGCGCCGCCGCCGTAGAAGGTGCTGCGGTCGGGCTTGGCCAGCTCCGCGTTCAGGCGCAGGCGGCGCACCAGATCCGGGTTGCTGATGAAGTCCCGGCCGAAGGCGACCAGGTCGGCCTGCCCCTCGGCGACCACCTTCAGCGCCATCTCACGGCTGTAGCCGTTGTTGACCATCCAGGCGCCCTTGAAGCGCTGGTGCAGGGCGGCGAAGTCGAAGGGGGCGATGTCTCGGGCACCGCCCGTCATGCCCTCGATCACATGCAGGAAGGCCAGGTTCAGCGGCGCCAGCTGCTCGACGGCATGGTTGAAGAGTGCCTGGGCCTGGCTGTCCTGGCCGGCGTCGTTGACCGGCGTGACCGGGCTCAGACGCAGGCCGGTGCGGCCGCCGCCTATGGCCTGGCTCACTGCGGTCATGACCTCCACGAGGAAGCGGGCGCGGTTCTCGATGGAGCCGCCATAGGCGTCCGTGCGGTCATTGATGCTGTCGCGCAGGAACTGGTCGATCAGATAGCCGTTGGCCCCATGCACCTCCACCGCATCGAAGCCGGCCTCCATGGCGCAGCGTGCGGCATGCGCGAACTGGGCCACCACGCCGGGGATCTCCTCGGTGCGCAGCGCACGGGCCGGGGTCACGGGCTCCAGGCCGCGGGCGGTGAAGGTCTTGGCCTGGATGGGCCGGGCCGTGGAGGACACCGGCGCGCCGCCGCCGGGCTGGAAGTCCGCATGCGAGATCCGACCCACGTGCCACAGCTGCACGGCGATCTTGCCGCCTTCGGCATGCACGGCGTCGGTGACCTTCCTCCAGGCCTCGACCTGCTCGGGGCTGTGGATGCCCGGGGTGTCCAGATAGCCCTGGCCCTCGGGGCTGACCTGGGCGCCTTCGGTGATGATGAGGCCGGCATTGGCGCGCTGGCGGTAGTACTCGACGGCCAGCGGGCCGGGCTTCAGGCCCACGGAGCGGCTGCGCGTGAGCGGGGCCATGACGATGCGGTTGGCGAGCTCGAGGTCGCCGGCGCGGAGAGGGTCGAAGAGATTGGGCATGGGACTTCTGGTGCGGCGGCAGGCCGCAGGAACGAGGAAAGTGCCGCAAGCGTAGCCAATGTGGCGGCCCGCCGCCTGCCACGCTGGCGACAGCGCCCGTGGCGGCCCGGGCTTGGGCAGGCGCACTGCAGCGCCGCCGCCGCTGTGCTAGGGCGCTCCGTTGGGAGTGATGGCCCTAGGTGGCGCGGCGGCCGCTTGCTACAGTGCGCACATGCTCGCCTATCGACACGCCTTTCATGCCGGCAACCATGCCGACGTTCTCAAACACCTGGTGCTGGCCCGCGTCCTGCGCTACCTGGGCGAAAAGGACAAGCCCTACACCCTGGTCGACACCCACGCCGGGGCCGGTGGCTATTCCGTCGAGGGTCGCTACGCGCAGAAGAACGCCGAGTACGGCAGCGGCATCGCCCGCCTCTGGGACCGCAAGGACCTGCCCGAGCCCCTGGCGGCCTACGTCCAGCTGGTCAAGGACTTCAACCCGGACGGCCAGCTGCGCCAGTACCCGGGCTCCCCGGCCGTCGCCAATCTGTTGATGCGCGAGGCCGACCGCCTGCGGGTCTACGAGCTGCACCCCACCGACCACCGCATCCTGGCCAGCTACCTCGAATCACGGCCCAACACCCAGGTCGCCGACACCGACGGCTTCGCCTCGCTCAAGGGCGAGCTGCCGCCGCCCTCGCGTCGGGGGGCCGTGCTGATGGATCCGCCCTACGAGATCAAGACCGACTACGGCAAGGTGCTGACCGCCCTGCGCGAGGGCCTGCAGCGCTTTGCCGACGGCGTCTACATGATCTGGTACCCCCAGCTGCAGACCCTGGAGTCGGCCCAGCTGGCCACGCGCCTCAAGGCCGCGGCTGATGCCGCCGCCAAGAAGGGCTGGTTGCATGTGCGCCTGACCGTCGCCCAGCCCGACGAACGTGGCTTCGGCATGCTGGGCAGCGGCATGTTCGTGGCCAACCCGCCCTTCACCCTGCACGACGAGCTGCAGGAGTGCCTGCCTTACCTGGTCGAGCACCTGGGCCAGTACGACGGCGCGAACTTCGTGCTGGAGCAGCGGGCGAGCTGAGGCCCTGCCACCGGGCTGCTCCGGCGGTCCGCCAGGCATGCAAAAAGGGGGCCGAGGCCCCCTTTGCTGTTGGTGCGCTGCTGGTGCGCTGTTGGTGCGGTGGGATCAGCGGATGCCCTGCTCGCAATTCATCGGCAGCTTCTTCGGCTGGACCTCGCCCTGGATCTCGCAGACCCACAGCAGGCTGCCGTCCTCCTGCACCTGGGGCAGCAGGTTCAGCGTGGATTTGCCCAGGGCGATGGACAGGGTCATGTTCTCACTGTTGAGGCTCAGCTGGGCGCCGGAGGGCAGCGTGCTGCCAATGCCGACTTCATCGAGGGAGTCGGGCACCGTCTCCTGCGCCTGATAGAAGGCGGACAGCGCCTGGCGGGCCTGCGCGCTGTCCGTCAGCGCTGTGGCGGCCTTGGCCACGAGCTGGTACTCCTGGTACTTGGGCAGCGCGATGGCCGCCAGCACGCCGATGATGTAGACCATCATCAGCAGGCCGAAGCCGGCACCCAGGCGGCCGGCATAGGGCACGAAGACGGCCAGCAGATAGGCCAGCGGGTTGCGGGACGGCACCTTGGCCTCCGGCAGCACGCGGGCGACGCGCTTGGTGTGCCAGGGGTAGGCCGCGCAGAGCTCATGGAAGGACATCCAGAAGCCGCGGGTCTCGCGCAGCTGGCGGAGGTAGCTCGGCAGGTCCAGGTCGCGCCAGCGCTGCGAACCGGCGGCCAGCGCGGCCAGGGCCCGGGCCGCGCCCTCAGGGGTGTTGCAGCAGGCGGCACCGTGGCGGTCACAGGTGTACTCGCGGGCCCGCGAATAGGCCGCGCCCAGCAGGGGCAGCCACAGCACCGGCCAGCGCAAGACCTGACCCTGCAGGTGCTTCATGCGCAAGTGTCCCAGCTCGTGACCCAGGTAGAAGCGCACGCCGTCCTCGTGCTGAGCCATGGCCTCCAGCGTCCCGCTCAGCAGCACGACGTACTGGGTGCCCAGGAATCGCGTGGCAAAGGCGTTGAGCATGCCGTCGCCGTTGAGCACATAGGCGCGCGGGAGCTGAGCGATGTCCAGGCGGCGGCAGCAGTCCTCGAACTGCTCCCAGAGGTCGGGAAACTGGTTGGCCGTCAGCTCGACGCCATTGCCCTTGATGTAGGAGATCAGCGCCGACTGCGCGAAGACATAGGCCAGGAAGGCCAGCAGCAGGCCGATCAGGGCGGTGCCGTAGGTGCCGACGATGAGCGCCAGCCAGACGAGGACTCCCAGCACGAGGGTGATGAGACCCAGGATGCGTTCCTTGGGGTAGACGAGTTCTTTCATGGGACTTCCGTTGAGGCCAGGCGCTCAAAGGCGAGCGTGGCGTTGGTGCAGCGCGGCCGTCACGGCGCGCGGGCAGCGATTGTGCCCAGCCGCCGCGCGGCGGCCGTCCCTCCGATGGGGGTGAATCGCATGCCTGCAACAGCGCCAGGCGGGCGGTACGCATGTCCATCGCCCGGCGCCGCGGGCCCGGGCCTGCTAGGCTGCGCCTCTTCCGTACCTGATCTCGCGAGGCGCATCTTGAGCAGCTCCGGCAGCCTTCCCCTGCGGCATTTCCTGCTGGCCCTGGCCGTGGTGGCCATCTGGGGCAGCAATTTCGTGGTGATCCGGCTGGGGCTCAACGCCTTCCCGCCGCTGCTCTTTGCCACCCTGCGCTTCTCGATGGCGGTGCTCCCGGCCATCTTCTTCCTGCCCCGGCCGGACGTGCCCTGGCGCAATCTGGCGGCCTATGGGGCGCTGGTGGGCGTGGGGCAGTTCGGGCTGCTCTACCTGGCCATGGGCTCGCAGATCTCGCCGGGGCTGGCCTCGCTGGTGATCCAGACCCAGGTCTTCTTCACCCTGCTGCTGGCCATGCGCATCACCCACGAGCCGGTGCGGGGCTTCCAGTGGCTGGCGCTGGGCCTGGCGGCCTGCGGCCTGGCCGTCATCGCCAGCCATACTGACGGCAGCACCACGGTGCCGGGCCTTTGCATGGTCCTGCTGGCGGCCTTCAGCTGGGCCAGCGGCAATATCGTCGGCAAGAAGGCCGGGCGGGTGAACATGCTGGCCTATGTGGTCTGGAGCAGCGTCTTCGCGGCGCCGCCCCTGCTGCTGATGTCCTTGGTCTTCGAGGGGCCGGCCCGCATCGGCGAAGGGCTCAGCCAGGCCGGCTGGGGCGCCTGGGGGGCGGTGGCCTGGCAGGCCTTTGCCAACACGCTCTTCGGCTATGGCGTGTGGAGCTGGCTGCTGTCGCGCCATGCGGCCTCGCAGATCGTGCCCATGGCCCTGCTGGTGCCGGTCTTCGGCATGAGTACGGCGGCCTGGTACCTGCACGAGCCGCTGCCGGGCTGGAAGCTCACGGCGGCGGCCCTGGTGCTCAGCGGTCTGGCGCTGAACCTGCTGTGGCCCCTGCGGCCCTGGGCGAAGGCGGGAAACAAGCCCGCGACCAGCGGCTGATCCCGGGCTCGCGGCCCGGGCCGCGGCGTATGCTCAGGCCATGGATGCCTCTCGCCGTGCGCTGCTGAGCCTGTTCGCCTCTCTGGTCCTGAACCTGGCCCTGAACCTGGCCGTGGTGCTGCCCGCCCAGGCGGCCGAGCCGCGCGTCAATCTGTGGGTGGAGCTGCGCTGGGTGGACAGCCGCGTGAGCCAGGCGGCCATCGCCGGCGTGCGTGACGGCGCGGTGGTGGTGGGCACCGGCGGTTCGGTGTCGCCTCGTGGCGCTGTCGTGCTGAGTACCGAGCAGCAGTCCGCGCAAGGCCAGCTGCTGCAGCGCCTGACCGTGCTCAACGGCTTTCGCGCCTCGGTGCAGCTGGCCGAGCTCACGCCCCTGCAGTGGCTGGACATGAGCGTGCCGGTCTCCCCGGGCTCGACGGGACAGGCGCCGGCCCGGGACGCGGGCCGAGCCCAGCTGCGTCAGGGCTATGTCGAGCAGGTGCGCGGCTTCAGCCTGGAGCCCCATTGGCCGGGCGGCCGCGAGCCGGTGCGGGTCACCTTGCGGACGCAAGACCTGACCCCCAGCGAGTCCGGCGCCGGCCAACCGCCGGTGCGCACCGAGCTGGAGTCCACGGCCCTGGTCCCGCTGGACGAGTGGGTGACCGTGGCCCGCACGGGGGGCCAGCTGCGGCGCAGCGAGCGCGGCACCTTCAGCACCCGTGACGCCGAGGCTGTGAGCAGCCGCGAGCTGCAGGTCCGCATTCAGGTGGCGCCCTGAGCCCGGGGCCCTGGTTCCGGTTAATTGGTATTCAAGTGGCATCTAATTTGCGCTAGGCTGCGAGCTCTTGCGTGAAAGGATCGCCATGCTCAAGTCCCTCCGGCCCCGCCGCCTGTGCCGCAGCCTGTGCCTGCTGCTGGTGGCGGGTCTCGTCGCCTCGGCCTGGGCCGACCCGCAGCCTGCGCCGCCGCCGCCCGCAGGCCTGTTCACGCCCGGCGCGCTGGACTTCGAGCCGACCAGCGGCAAGGTGCTGGGCCTCTATGTGGCCAACTGGGAGCCCCCCAGCCGAGTGGCCGCCCTGCCCGCGGGCAGCCTGACGCATGTGCTCTACGCCTTCCTGCGCGCCTGCGGCCCTGGGCAACTGCTCAAGGACGCGCCCAAGTGCGAGGGCCGGGCTGAGCATTCTTTGGGCTGGAGCGCCGTCGATGCCCGCTTCGATGCCGCCTTTGCCGCGCTGAAGTCGCGTGCGCCCCAGCTGAAGGTGCTGGCCTCCGTGGGCGGCTGGGGGGGCTCGGATCCCTTCTTCCACTTCGCCAACGAGGCGCCGCGGCGCGCCGTCTTCGTGGCCTCCGCCCTGCAGTTCCTGCGCGAGCATCCGGCCTTCGACGGCATCGACATCGACTGGGAACACCCCGGCGGCAATGGCAGCGCCAACGGTGTCGCCCTGGGCAGCCCGGCGGACGGCCAGGGCTTTGCCGATCTCATGCAGGACCTGCGCGCGGGCCTGGACCGCCTGACGGCTGAGACCGGCCGGCTCTACCAGCTGACCGTGGCCGTCAATCCCATCCAGCAGATCACGCGACGCATCGACTACCGCCGCGCGGCGCCCGCCCTGGACCTGGTCTTCATGATGAGCTACGACTACCACGGCGGCTGGTCCGAGCGCGTGGGGCACCACAGCGCGCTGCGCGGCTCGGCGCCGCAGTCGGACGACAGCCTGGCGCAGTCGGTGCAGAACCTGGTCGAGGCGGGCGTGCCCCGGGCCAAGCTGGTGGCCGGTGTGGCGATGTACGGGCGCGGCTTCAGCGGCGTCCGCGAGCCGCGGCACGGGGCCGGCAAGACGGGCGCCTTCCCGGGAGGGGACGGTTCCATGGGTTGGGCTGCGCTTTCGCGGCGTTATTTCGATGAGCAGGGTCGGCCGCGGCATGGCTACCAGGTGCTGTTCGATCCCCTCACCCAGGCCTATGCCCTCTACCAGCCGCGCCTGCAGCTGTGGATGGGCTATGACGATCCGCGCGCCGTGCTGGCCAAGGGGCAGTTCGTGCGCGAGCAGGGCCTGGCCGGGCTCTTCGCGTGGGAATGGAGCCAGGACAACGGCGCCCTGCTCAACGCCATGAACCGCGGCCTGGGGCATCCGGTACTGCCGTGAGCCAGGTCAAGGCGCGGCGACCCGGCTGCCAACAAGATGAGGACTCCCGCCCGCACGGAGCCCTCCATGACACGCATCCTGATCCTGCAAGGTCATCCTGATGCCGATGCACCGCATCTCTGCCATGCGCTGGCCGAGTCCTATGCCGCCGGCGCCCGCGAGGCCGGCCACGAGCTGCGCCAGGTGGACGTGGCCCGCCTGGAATTCCCTCTGCTGCGTTCCCAGCAGGACTGGGAGCAGGGCACGCTGCCGCCAGGCCTGCGCCAGGCGCAGGAGGACATCGCCTGGGCGCAGCACCTGCTGATCGTCTTTCCCTTGTGGCTGGGCGAGATGCCGGCCCTGCTGAAGGGCTTTCTGGAGCAGGTGGCGCGGCCGGGCTTCGCCTTCAAGGCCGAGGGCGGCAACCCCTTCGGCCGCAAGGGCCTGCAGGGGCGCTCGGCCCGCGTGCTGGTGACCATGGGCATGCCGGCCCTGGTCTACCGCTACTACTTCCGGGCGCACAGCCTCAAGTCCCTGGAGCGCAACATCCTGGGCTTCGTGGGCATCGCGCCCATCCACGAGACCCTCGTCGGCATGGTCGGCCAGCTCAAGCCCGCGCAGGTGCAGGCCCAGCAGGAGAAGCTGCGCCGGCTGGGGCAGCGCGCGGCCTGAGCCGCCTCAGTGCCACCACCGCAGCCAGCGGCTGCGCAGGGCCTGGCGCCAGTTGATGCGGGTGAAGAGCCAGACGCCCGCCAGCAGCAGGCACTGGCTGACGACGAAGTAGATGCCACCGGCCAGGCCGCTGAGCTGCAGCTCCAGCTGGCGCCCGGCATAGGCACCGCCGATCACGGCGACCGTGTAGCTGATGAAGCGCCCCACGAAGAAGGGCCAGGCCAGCAGCCGCAGCGGCGCCCGGGCCAGGCCGTAGGCCAGGAACAGCACGTTGGAGGGCAGGGGGCTGATGGCGAAGGCCAGGAAGGCCAGGGTGCTGGCTCGCTCGTGGCCCTTGATGGCGTCGGCCACCTCGTGCATGTTGGCGCGCATGGCGGGGCGCATCCAGCGGCTGGCGCTGATGCGCTGGGCGGAACGGGCCAGCATCAGCCGCCCGCCGGTGGCCGCGACGGCCGCCACGCCCGCGATGGCCAGCGGCGCAGTGCCAGGTTGCTGCAGGGCGTAGAAGGCGAGCAGCATCCAGGTGGGCGGGGCGAAGGCCGGCATGGCATTGAGCACGAAGACGCCGCCCGCCAGCAGCAGCAGGCTGAACTCAGGCATGCGCGCCTCCGGGCACGGCCGGCTGTGCCGAGGGCGCCAGCAGCTCGACCAGGCGCTGGCCGGCCCGGCCCAGCGGGCGGTCCAGGCGCTGCACCAGCCAGGGCGTGAAGCGGTAGCGCGAGCCGCCCTCGTAGGCCAGCTCCTGCAGCGCTCCGCTGGCCAGGGGCTCGTCGGCCAGGTAGCGGGGGATCCAGCCGAAGCCCATGCCCATCAGCAGCGCCTGGCGCTTGGCCATGAAGCCGGAAAGATAGAAGACGCGTTCACCGCCAAACATGTGCCGATCATCGCCGCGTTCACTGCTGTCCTGCACGCTGAGCTCCACATGGGCCTGCAGCTCGGCCAGCGTGGCGGGCCGCCCCAGGCGGGCCAGGGCGTGCTCCGGCGCGACGCACAGCACGCATTCCACCTCCGGCAAGGCCAGCGCCCGGCACTGGGCATTGGGCTCGTATTCCTTGACCAGCATCAGGTCGGCGTGGTCCTTGTCGAAGCGGTACTGCACGCCGTGCAGGAACTCGATCTTGAGCTGGATCCGCGTGGGGATGCCCTCTTCGGCCAGCTGCTTGAGCGCCTGCAGGGTGTCCGCCTGAGGCAGGATGCCGTCGACCACCACCAGCAGGCGCGGCTCCCAGCCCGAGGCCAGCTGCTGGGCGAGCGCCTCCAGCTGATGGGCGTGCTGCAGCAGGCGCCGGCCCTCGTTGAGCACGGCCTCGCCCTGCGGGGTCAGGCGCACGCGGTAGCCGCTGCGGTCCAGCAGGGGCAGGCGCAGCTGCTCCTCCAGCTTCTTGACCTGGTAGCTGACGGCCGAGGTGACCTTGTGCAGGTGCTCCGCAGCCTGTGCATAGCTGCCGTTGCGGACCACGGCGTCCAGCGCGGCAAGGGCCTCCAGGTCCAGCTTCATGATCGATTTTCTTGAATGAGTTTCGCAAGGAAATTCGCTTTCTTCGAATTTGAGCCCCAAGAAGAATCACGGTCAATCCATCCCCCCGCTCTACCCAGGAAAAGAGGAGACCCCATGAGCCAGATCAATCCCTGCGGCCTTCGCGGCATCGAGTTCACCGAGTTCTGCGGCCCGGATCTGCAGCACCTGGAGTCCCTGTTCTGGGCCTTCGGCTTCTCCAAGCTGCGCCGCCATGCGTCCAAGGACATCGCCTATTTCCGCCAGAACGACATCCACTTCCTGCTCAACGGCGAGCGCGAAGGCCATTCGGCCCAGTTCGCCCGCCGCCACGGCCCGGCCATCAGCGCCATGGGCTGGCGCGTGGACGACGCCCAGGCCGCCCTGCACGCGGCGGTGAGCCGCGGCGCGGTGGAGGTGCCGGCCGCCATGAAGGACCACGCCTATCCGGCCGTGTGGGGCATCGGCGAGAGCGTGATCTACTTCATCGACGCCCAGTCCTGGGGCAGCGCGCCCCTGTCGCTCTACGAGCGTGACTTCGTGGCCCTGGAGCAGCCCCTGGTCCAGCCCGACAAGGGCTTTCTGGTGGTGGACCACCTCACCAACAACGTGCCCCCCGGCGAGCAGGACAAGTGGGCGGACTTCTACCGCGACATCTTCGGCTTCACCCAGGTGCGCTACTTCGACATCCAGGGCGTCAAGACCGGGCTGACCAGCTTTGCGCTGCGCTCGCCGGATGGCTCCTTCTGCATTCCCATCAACCAGCCCAAGGATGACAAGGACCAGATCGCCGAGTACCTGCGCGAGTACAAGGGCCCCGGCGTCCAGCACCTGGCCTTCCTGACGCGCGACATCCTGGCCTCGCTGGATGCGCTGAAGGGCAGCCCCATCGAGACCCTGGAGATCGATGCGGACTACTACCGCGAGGTCTTTGACCGCGTGCCCGGCGTGCGCGAGGACCATGCCCGGCTGGCGCAGCACCAGGTGCTGGTCGACGGCGACGAGCAGGGCTACCTGCTGCAGATCTTCACCAAGAACATCATCGGGCCGATCTTCATCGAGATCATCCAGCGCGCGAACAACCTGGGCTTCGGCGAAGGCAACTTCGGCGCCCTGTTCCGCTCGCTGGAGAAGGACCAGGAGCGCCGCGGCCTGATCTGAGGCTCGCACAAGGGCGCCTTCCGGCGCCCATAGTTCACGGCAGGGCGGCCGGCGTTGGTGCGCTGTCAGCGTGCGCGCCGGCCTGCGGCGCTAGCCTTGGCAGGTTCCGGAGCCCTGCCCATGAAGAAGACGTTGCTGGTCATCGAAGACCAGTCCGAGATCCGCCAGCTCTTGCGCATGACCCTTGAGGACGAGGGCCTCGAGATCTTCGAATGCGCGGACGCCGCCACCGGCGAGATCCTGGCCCGCGAATGCCGGCCCGACGCCATCGTGCTCGACGTGATGATGCCCGGGCCCTTCGACGGCCTGGAGCTGTGCCGCCGGCTGAAGGCCGATCTCACGCTGTCCGGCATCAAGGTGCTGATGGTCAGCGCGCGCGGGCACCGCAACGATGTGCTGATCGGCCGCCAGGCCGGTGCCGACGAATACCTCATCAAGCCCTTCAGCCCCGCCCGCCTGGCCGCGCAGCTGCATCTCTGGTTCGACGAGCCCCCGCCGCTGCAACCGGACATCGCCGTCTGATCCCGGCCGCGGCAGGCGGACGCGGTCCGGGCAAATACCGATCCTCCCGTTCGTGACAAATGTCGCGCCCGCGGCCACCCTGGGGCGGGGATCAGGTCCGCGTCAGGATTAACCCCTTGGTCAGCGCCTGCGAGCTTTGCGACCCTTCGCCCCGATTCATTCCAGCCCCCAGCTTGAAAGGTGCGTGATGCGCAAGCAGTTGTTGCTCATTGAACCCCGGACGGACATTCGCAGCCTCCTGCGAGCCAGCCTCGGCGCCGAGGATGTGGACATCCTGGAATGCGCCGACGCCGCCACCGGCGAGATCCTGGCGCGCAGCTGCCGCCCGGACGCCGTGGTGCTGGACCGCTTCATGCCCGGCCCCATCGACGGCATGGAGCTGTGCCGCCGCATCAAGGCCGATCCCAGCCTCTGGCGCACCCGCGTGCTGATGCTGGGCGGCGACCAGTTCGAGGAGATCGTCATCGACCTGGCCGAAGGCGCTGACGAATACCTGCCCGAGTCCTGCGCGCCCGAGCACGTCCAGCAGCAGCTCTCGGCCTGGCTGGAAGACGTGCCCGAGACCATTCTCGATATCTCGCTGTAACTCCTGCGCCCTATCATGGGCCGCATGAAGCTGGCCCTGATTGCCCACGACGGCAGGAAGAAGGAGATGGTGGCCCTGGCCGGGGAGTTCCGCGGCCTGCTGGGCCGCTGCACGCTGATGGCCACCGGCACCACCGGTGGGCGCTTGCAGCGCGAATGCGGGCTGCAGGTCGAGTGCCTGCTCTCGGGCCCGCTGGGCGGTGACCTGCAGATCGGCGCCCGCCTGGCCGTGGGCGGGGTGGACGCCGTGGTCTTCCTGCGCGACCCCATGACCCCGCAGCCGCATGAGCCGGACATCAACGCCCTGGTCCGCGCCTGCGATGTGCACGACGTGCCCTGCGCCACCAATGTGGCCAGCGCCCGGCTGATGCTGCAGGCGCTGCAGGATCGCCTGGGCCCCGGCTGACGCTCAGGCCAGCGTGCGCCTGAGGAAGTCCACGCTGCGCTGCCAGGCCAGCGCAGCGGCGGCGGCATCGAAGACCTCCGGGCGGGCGTCATTGAAGAAGGCGTGGTCGGCCTCGTAGTGGAAGCACTCGGGCTGCTGGCCGGCGGCCCGCATGGCCTGCTCCAGCTGCGCCGCCGCGGCCGGCGTGCACCAGTCGTCCCGTGTGGCGAAGTGGCCCTGGAAGGGCTTGCGGATGCGGGCCGGGTCGGCGAAACCGGCGGACGGGATGCCGTAGAAGCAGACGGCCGCATCGAGCTCCGGCACATGCACGGCGGCGGCCACGGTCAGCGCGCCGCCCATGCAGAAGCCCAGGGCCCCCACCTTGCGCCCCGTTGCGGCCAGGTGCAGCACCGCGCCCCGCAGGTCCTGGTGCGTGGCATCGGGAAAGTCCAGGCCGTTCATCAGGTGGCTGGCTTCGTCGGCACTGCTGGCCAGGCGGCCGCGGTAGAGGTCCGGCGCCAGGGTCTCGAAGCCCGCGGCGGCGAAGCGGTCGGCCAGCGCCCGGATGTGCCCGTTGAGCCCCCACCACTCCTGGATCAGCACCAGGCCCGGCGCACCGGGCGCGGCCAGGGCGAGGTAAGCGGCGCTGCGCTGGCCGTCGGGTCGCTTGAACTCGATCATCTGTCCCATGGAGGCTCCTCAGGGTCTGGGTGGGCGGACGCTGGCTATCATCGCACCGGCCCTGCCCATGTCGCGGGGCCGTCCGCGGCGGGCAGCGCACCCGTCCGTTGTCGGGACCGCCTGGCGCTGGGCCGAGGCGGGCATGGCCCCGTGAGGTGCGGGGCAGCCATGGAGGGCATGCATGAGTCTGCATGAACAGCTGTATCGATGGACGGCCGAGCAGGGCCTGGACGACACCCGGGCACGACGCCTGTGGGCCCTCAGCGGCCTGGATCAGGCCCCGCCGGACGCCCTGGGCCGCCTGCGCCTGGGCGCGGCCGGCCTGGCCGCTGGCCTGCTGGGCCTGGGCACGATGATGTGGGTGGCCGCGAACTGGGGCGAGCTGCCGCGCAGCACGCGTTTCCTGCTGCTGCAGGGTCTGCTGGCCGCTGCGCTGCTGGGGGCCTGGGCGCGGCCGGCCTGGCGCGGGGCCGCGGGCCTGCTGGCCCTGCTGAGCCTGGGGGGCCTGCTGGCCCTCTTCGGCCAGACCTATCCCACCGGTGCCGACGCCTGGCAGCTCTTCGCCCTGTGGGCCACGCTGGCCCTGCCCCTGAGCTGGGGGGCGCGCAGCGAGCTGGTCTGGACGCCCTGGGTGCTGGTGGTCGTCACGGGCATCAGCCTGTGGACGCACACCCACGCCGGCTTCCAGTGGCAGGCCACGGCGGCCACGCTGGGGGTGCATGCCTGCGGTTTCCTGGCCTTTGCGCTGCTGGGCGCGGGCATGGCCCTCAAGCCGCCCACGCCTGGCGTGCAGCCCTGGGCCTGGCGGGCGGCGGTCCTGCTGGGTGTGGTCGCGCTGTCGGCCACGGCGCTGGGCAGCCTGATCGCGAGCGATGTGCAGCCGCAGTACCCGCTGGGCCTGCTGGTGCTGGCCGGCGGCCTGGCGGCGGCCTGGTACTGGCGTGAGGTCTATGCGCTCAGCGCGCTGGCCCTGGCCCTGGACACCCTGCTGCTGGCCGGCCTGGGCCGGCTGATGCTCAAGGGCCAGCACGGCGAACCCCTCGGCACCATGCTGCTGCTGGGCCTGGTCGCGGCGGGCCTGCTGACGGTCAGCGTGCAGCTGATCCTGCGGCGCACGCGGCCGCAGGGCGGGGCAGGGGAGGTCGCGCCATGAGCACCCCCTCCCTGCCTGACTGGATGGTGCAGGCGCAGCAGCAGGGCCTGCTGCCGCCCGAGGCCGGTCTGCCCGCGGCGGAGCACCCCTGGCCGGTCCAGCTGCTGACGGCCCTGGGCGCCTGGCTGGCCCTCATCCCCTTCGTCATCTTCCTGGCACTGCTGCTGGGCCGGGCCTGGGAGCATGGGGTGACGGCCTATGTCGTCGGCCTGCTGCTGCTCGCGGCCGGCGTGGGCCTGCTGCGCTCCGAAAGCGTGGGGCGTTTCCTGGAACAGCTGGCCCTGCCCCTGCTGCTGCTGGGGCTGGGCAGCGTGGGCTATGCGCTGGGCCGTGACCTGCCCAGCCGCATGGCGCCGGCCCTGGGACTGCTTCTGTGTGCCGCCCTGGTGCTGGCCCTGCCGCGGCACTGGCTGCGCCTCATGCTGGGCGTGGCGGGGGCCTGGCTGTGCCTGCTGCTCGTCCGGGGGCCGCATTGGATCGGGGGCGATTTCGCCCCGCTGTGGTGGTCGGTCTACCTGACCCTGGGCCTGTGGGGGCTCGCCCAGGCCTGGCTGCATGCCCAGGGCCTGCGCGCGCCGGGCGCGGCCGCGGCGGCGCTGCTGGAGCCCGTGGTCCGTGGCTGGGTCCTGGGCCTGCTGCCCGTGCTGGCCTGGCTGTCCGGGCCCACCTTCATGATGAGCGGAGGGCTGGGGTCAGGTCTTGCCAGGGAGCTGCATGCAGCCTTCGGCGCGCACCTCTGGGCCTCGGGCCGGATGGGGCCGGCCGCGCTGTCGGTGCTGGCTGCCGCGCTGGGCCTGGCGGCACTGCCGCAGGCCTGGCCCGTCCTGCGGCAGTGGCGGCTGCTGGTGCCGGCGCTGCTGCTCCTGGGGCTGGCCTTCGTACTGCCGGCCCTGGGCGCCTGCCTGCTGGTCCTGGGCCTGGCCCTGGTGCGCGGCCGCCGCGTGCTGGCCCTTGGCGCGGCCGCCGTGGCCTTGTGGACGCTGGGCAGCTTCTACTACCAGCTGGCGCTGCCCCTGACGGACAAGGCCCTGGTCCTCGTGGCCTCGGGCGCCGTGCTCGGGGCCTGGCTGTGGCTGACGGCCGAGCGCCGCCCGCTGCGGCTCGGCCTTGCGAAGCCCGAGGGCGCCGCGCGGTGGGCGATCCCCCTGTGCGGCCTGCTCTGCCTGGGCGTGGTCAACGGGCTGATCTGGCAGAAGGAGCAGCTCATCGCGCAGGGCCGGCCGGTCTTCGTGGGGCTGGCGCCGGTGGACCCGCGATCACTGATCCAGGGCGACTACATGCGCGTCAACTACGCGCTGCCGGCGCTGCCTCCCGTGGCCGAGATCGCCGGCCCCTGGCAGGAGCGGCCCCGGCTGGAGGCCCGGCTGGACGCCCGCGGCGTGGCCACCGAAGTGCGCCTGCTGCAAGCGCAGGAGGCGCCGGCCGCCGGCACCCAGCTGCTGATGCTGAGCCCGGTCAATGGCCACTGGACGCTCGTCAGCGATGCCTGGTACTTCCAGGAAGGCCAGGAGCCGCGCATGCGCGCAGCGGCCTTCGGCGAGTTCCGCGTGATGCCCGACGGCCGCGCCCTGCTCGTGGGCCTGGCCGACAGGAACCTGCAGCGGCTGCCCTGAGCCTTCGGCTTCAGCCCGCCTCGGGATCGCCGCCGTCCAGCATCAGGTCGATCAGCTGGTGCAGGAAGTCCAGGGCCTCCTCGGCGGTGGCGAAGTAGTACTCGCCCCCGAGGTCGGCCGCGTCACCATCCGGGCCGATGTGGGCCAGGCCCCAGCCCTCGGCGCCGCCCCCGATGGCCAGCACGGCGAAGCTGCCGGGCGGCAGCTCGCGGGCGCTGCCGCTGGTGATGCGGATGTCCTTGCCGCGGTAGGTCTGGAAACGTTTGAGGGGCTGGTACATGGCCCGGATTGTCGGCGCTGCGCGCGGCCGCGGGCGCAGCCTATAGTCGCGGCATCTTCACCTTGGGAGCCCTGGCCATGAAAGCCATCTGGAACGGCGTGATCCTCGCCGAGAGCAATGACACCGTGCTGGTGGACGGCAACCACTACTTCCCCGAGTCCGCGCTGAACAAGGCCTACACCAGCTTCAGCAACCACCGCAGCAGCAGCGAGAAGGGCCAGGCTCAATACCTGAGCCTGCTGGTCAACGGCGAGTTCAACCCGGACGCCGTGTGGTTCTACGCCGAGCCCAACGAGGCATTCGCCGCCATCAAGGGCCGCGTGGCCTTCTGGAAGGGCGTGCAGATCACGGAGTGAGCTTCTGGCGCCCTGGCGGGCTCAGTGGCGCTGCCGCCACTGCTCCAGCCAGGCCGGCAGGTCGTCGAAGGGCATGGGCCGGCTGATGCCGTAGCCCTGGCCGCAGTGGCAGCCCAGCTCCAGCAGGCGCTGCCAGCAGTCCGTCGTCTCCACGCCCTCGGCCACCAGGCGGATGTCCAGGGAGCGGCAGAACACCACCAGGCTGGTCACCAGGGACAGGTCGAACTGGTTCTGGCCGAGCGTGATGATGTAGGACTTGTCGATCTTGATTTCCTTGATGGCGAAGTCGCGCAGGTAGCCGAAGGAGGTGAAGCCGGCGCCGAAGTCATCGATGGACAGCTCAATGCCCTCGGCCGCCAGCGCATCGATCACCCGGCGCGCCTGCACGGGGTTGGCGATCAGCGCGGTCTCGGTCAGCTCCAGGGTCAGTTGCCCGGGCTGCACCCCGTGCTGCCGGAGCACGGCCAGCAGCTGCTCGACGAAATCCGGGTACTCCAGGATGCGCGCCGAGATGTTGACCGCCACCCGCGCCTCCAACGCTGGCGCCGGCAGGCGGGCGAGCTGGCTGAACACGCGGTTGAAGGTCTCCAGCGTGAAGCGCGGCAGCAGGGGCGAGGGCTCGACGGCCGCGATGAACACGTCCGGTGGCACGTTGCCGAACTTGCGATGCTGCCAGCGCGCCAGCACCTCGAAGCCCAGGATGTGTCCGTCCCGCAGGTCGATCTTGGGCTGCCAGTGCCAGTCCAGCTCGCCGCGGTCCAGGGCCAGCTCCAGGTCGCCCAGCAGCATCAGGCGGTCGGTGAAATTGCTGCTCTTGGGCTCCAGCTCGTCGTAGATGACGGCCTTGTCGATGCCTTTCTTGGCGCGGTACATGGCGTTGTCCGCGCGGCTCAGCAGGGTGTTGGGGTCCTGGCCGTGCTGCGGGCACAGGGCGATGCCCACCGAGGCGCCGATGCGCAGCACGTCCGCCCCCAGCGCGAAGGGCTGCTCCAGCAGCTTCACCACCTTCTGCGCCATGGCCTGGGCCACCTCCAGCGAATGCACGCCGTGCAGGATCATGGCGAATTCGTCGCCGCCCAGGCGCGCCACGGTGTCGGCCTCGCGCACGCTGTCCGCCAGGCGGCGCGAGACCTCCACCAGCAGCCGGTCGCCGACCACGTGGCCGCGCATGTCGTTGACCTCCTTGAAGCGGTCCAGGTCCAGCATCAGCACCGCGAAGGGGTCTGACTTGCGGCGGTGGATCATGCAGAACTGCTCCAGCCGGTCGAAGAACACATGGCGGTTGGGCAGATCGGTCAGCGCGTCATGCAGGCTCTTGTGCAGCAGATCCTGCTCGGCCTGGCGCAGCCGCGCCTGCACCTGGATCCACTTGAGACCCTCGTCGATCGCGCTGCTGACCTTGTCGGTGGAGAGGTCCACCTTGGAGAGGTACTCGCGGATGCCCAGCTTGATGGCGTCCGCCGCGGTCTTCTCGCTGCCGCCGCCGGTGACCGCCACGACCACGCAGTCGGCGCCCACGCTTTCCCAGATGTCGGGCAGCAGCTCGCGGCCGTCGCCGTCGTCCAGCTTGAAGTCCAGGAAGATGAAGGAGAAGCGCACCTTGCGCTCGCGCAGCTCGGCCAGGGCGCCGGACTTGGACGAGGCCTCGGCAATGTGGATGGGCCGCCGGTAGCGCTTGAGCATGCGCGCCAGGCGTTCGCGGTCCACGTCGTCATCGTCGACCAGCAGGGCGTAGATGTCACCGGTCTCGGCAATGCTCAGCGCTTCCATGCGAGGCTCCGGGTCAGGGCAGGTAGACCGAGGCGGAGTACTTGTCGAGGAAGCTGGCCAGCAGCGAGAACTGCGGGCCCACGGCCGACTTGACCATGAAGCCGGCCACGTTCTCGTTGTAGGCGCGGGCGCGGTCGGTGTCCCGGGCCGAGGTGGTCAGCACGAAGACCACGGTCCGCTTCAGCGCCGGGTCCTTGCGCAGGACCTCCAGGAACTGGAAGCCATCCATGCGCGGCATGTTCAGGTCCAGCAGCACGAGGAAGGGACCGCTCAGGCGCCGCGTGGGATGCTGGTTGCGCAGGATCTCCAGGGCCACCAGGCCATCCTCGGCCGTGACGGTGTTGCAGTGGATGCCCAGCTTCTTGAAGCTGCGCAGCACGCCTTCGGTGGCCACGTCGTCGTCGTCCACGAGCAGCACGCTGAAGGGGGCGCTGGCCGGGAGGGCCTGAGGGCTGTCGGAGCTAGTCATCGTCGACCTCCTTCATGACGATGCGGGGCCAGTGGACACGGAAGCAGGCGCCGCCGAGCAGGCCCTGCCGGCTGGTGACGATGGCGCCGCCGTGGGCGTTGATCATGCGTCGCGTCACCGCCAGCCCGACGCCGTGCCCTGCCGTCGTGGTGTTGGCGCGATGGAAGAGCTTGAAGATCCGTTCATCGGCCCCCGCGGGGATGCCCTGGCCGTCGTCCTCGATGGTGAAGACATTGAAGCGGCCCTCTTCCCGCATCTGGATGAGGATGCGACCCTTCGTCCCGCCGTGGTGCTTGACGGCATTGCTTACGAGGTTGCGCAGGCTGAGGCTCAGCGGCACGCGCGGGGTCGTGAAGGCCTGGCCTTCGACGTCCACCTCCACCTGGAAGTCCGGCGGCATGTGCACCAGTGACAGGACTTCCTCGATCAGCAGCCTGGGCTCCACCGCCTCGAGGCGCTGGTCGCGCTGGCCGGCGCGTGCGTAGTCCAGCAGGTCGTCGATCATGCGTTCGGCCCGCTCGATGCGGGTGCTGGCGCGCTCGAAGTTCTGCAGCACGGCGGGTGTCAGGGCCGATTCGGGCAGGTCCTCGCGGATCCAGCTGAGCAGGTCGCCGATGCCGCGCAGCGGGGAGCGCAGGTCGTGCGAGGCCACGTAGGTGAACTCCTCCAGCTGGGCATTGGTCTGCTGCAGGGCAGCCTCGGCCTTCTTGCGCAGCGAGATGTCGCTGACCATGGCCAGGGCCTGGCGGCCGTCGTGCATGTCCAGCATGGCCAGCGCGATCTCCACCGGGAACTCCTGCCCTGACTTGTGCAGGGCCGTGAGATCGCGGCCCGCTCCCATCCAGCGCTGCGTGGGTTGCCGGGCGTAGCCGTCGCGGTGATGTACATGGCCGGCCCGGTAGCGCTGCGGCAGCAGGACTTCCATCGGCTGGCCCAGCAGTTCGCCGGCCGCATAGCCGAACTGCGCCTCCAGCGCGGGATTGCTGAGCTTGATCCGGCCCTGCTCGTCGACGATGAGCAGGCCCTGGGGCATGGCCGCGAAGATCTGCTCGAACTGGCGCTGCATCTGGCGCCGCAGGGAGAGGTCGGAGATGTAGGCCGCGGCGCAGAGCTGACCATCCAGCTGCATCGGCGCCAACGCGATCTCGACCGGCACGGCGTGACCCTCGCGGTGCTGCGCGAACAGCTCGCGTCCGGCGCCCATGCGGCGCTGGCGCGGGTCGGCGAAGAACTCGGCCATCCAGGCGTCGTGATGAGGCCGTGCGGCCTGCGGCAGCAGCTGCTCCAGGGTCTGGCCGGTCAGGGAGCCGGGCTCGTAACCCAGCATCCGTTCCAGCGCGATATTGGCATACAGGATGCGCGCGGGAGTCCGGCTCACCACCAGCACGCCGACCGGCGCATGCTCGAGGACGGCACGCAACTCCCCGACGGACGGTGACAAGCTCTGCTCTACAGCCATGACCAACGCTCCCTGGAATCGGGTTGCATAGACCCGCGCTCGTGCCCAGACCTTATCTGCATTCCCGAGGGCACACAAGCCTGGGAGTCCTGCCAGGGCGTCGGAATGGCCCATGGGCAGGGCGATCTGCGCGGTGCTACCCGGCCGGGTAAGTGCCCATCAGGGGTGGCGATGAAGGTTCGTTCGCAACAGGACGGGACCCATTCACCGCGGATGCGCGCCTGTTCATCGGCGATGCGCGGCCTGCTGGCTCAACTGCGCGGCCAAAGCACCCACAGCTTCAAGGGTTGCTTCATGCGCCCCGCCTGGGCCTCGGCCTCGGGGCCCCAGCCCCAGAAGAAGTCGGCGCGCACCGCGCCGACGATGGCGCTGCCGGTGTCCTGCGCCACGACCAGGCGGCGCAGGGGCGTGCTGCTGAGGGGCTCGGTGGCCTCCAGCCACACGGGCGTGCCATAGGGGATGCTGGCCTTGTCGACCGCAATGGAGCGGCCCGGCGTCAGCGGCACGCCCTGGGCGCCCTTGGGGCCCAGTTCGGGATCAGGCAGCGCTTCCTCGCGGAAGAACACATAGCGCGGATTGGCCCACAGCAGCTCGGTCATGCGCGCCGGATTGCGCCGCGCCCAATCGCGGATCTGCGGCCAGGAGGCCTCGCCGGGCCGCAGCTCGCCCTTGTCGATGAGATAGCGGCCGATGGACTGGTAGGGCTGGTCGTTGTGCCCTGCGAAGGCCAGGCGCAGCAGGCGGGTCTGGCCATCGGGCTCGCGCATCTGCACTCGGCCTGATCCCTGGATGTGCAGCACCAGGGCCTCCAGCGCGTCGTCCACGTAGGCCAGCTCCAGCGGCCTGAGGCGCGCCTTCACCGTGGCATCACCCTCGATCTGGGCGCGCGTGTAGAAGGGCTTGCGCTGGGCGAGGTCGGGCGGCACGCCGTGCAGGGGGATGCGGAAGGCGCCCTGCGGCTTGCGGGCCGCCTGCAGCAGGGGCTCGAAGTAGCCGGTCACCAGGCCTTCGGTCTGGCCCTCCAGGCTCTCGACCCGCCAGGGCTGCAGGTGCTCGCGGAGCCAGGCCCGCATCTCGATCTCGTCGTGCGGGTTCGCGGCCAGGGCCTGGGCGCAGGTCTGGGTCCAGCCCGGTGCCGGCTTGCTGCAGGAGCGAAGGAGCGCGGGCCAGGCGGCCAGGGTGCTGTCCTCGCTCCAGCCGGGCAGTTCGGCCCAGCTGGCCTGCACCCAGCGCGAACGCTCGCGCAGCATCACCGGGGCGCTGCCCTGGGGCGTCTCGACCGCAGGGGTGCCCGGCGGGACGGTGACGGGCGCCGTCGGCGGCGGCTGTGTGCTGCTGCACGCGGCCAGCAGCCCTAGAATCGCCGCGCCCAGCCAGACTCGCCGGCCCCGGCCGGGAGCAGCAGTGGATGGGCGGGCCTGGAAGGAAGAGGAAGCGAACAACATGGGCGTGATTGTGCTGGAGGCCCTGGGGGCCCTGGGCCTGCTGATCTTCATCGTCTGGTGGACCATGTTCTCCGGCCGCAAGCGCGGCGAGCGCGAGCTGCCGCCCGAGCAGGACGACAGCAGGCGCTGACCACCGCCTCCCCCGGCCATGCCCTGCGGCCGCAGCCGCGGGTGCATCCACCGGGAGCCGGCGAGGCCGGCAGGGGCCGCCCCGTCACCGGCCGGAGGGGTCAGCCGGGGGGGAGAGGAAGCTTCCCGGCGAACGGCGCAGGCGGTGCCAGATCGCGCGGCGCACGCGGGCCCGGTCCGCCAGCTGGATGCCGCGCGAGCGCAGCGCCACGCGGAAGGCCAGGGCAAAGCTCACCACCAGGTTCAGGACGCCGGTGCCCGCAATGCCCAGCACGCACAGCCAGAAGGGCGCGGTGAGCGCCACGCCGGGCCCCAGTGCGCCCACGGCGGCCGCCAGCTGGCCGGTCGAGAGGGTCACGTGGCGCACCTCGATCGGCAGGCCCAGGAACTGCAGCAGCGCCGGCACCAGGCCCAGCATCAGGCCCAGGCTGATGTTGGCGGCCATGCCCGAGACATTGGCCCGCCACCACGCCGCCCAGGCCTGCGCCCGGGTCGGCCCCAGGCGCGCCACGATGCGCGGGTTCCAGGCGATGGCGCTGTCCAGGCGGTGGAAGACGAACCAGTTCTCCGCCCAGCCCGCGATCAGGCTGGAGATGAAGAGCAGCACGCCGGTGAAGGCCGCATACAGCCACGACGGGCCCAGCACATTGAGCGAATGCAGGGCGTAGTGCGCGTCCTTCTCGCCCACCAAGGGCGCGCCGGCCAGCAGCACGGCGGTGCCCTGCACCAGCAGCACGAGGGGGGCCACGACGGCCAGGTTGCCCAGGATGCCCGCCACCTGCGAGCGCACCAGGTGCGCCACCTCGTCGACGAAGCCGTCCAGGCCTTCGTCGGTGCCGATCTGGCTCAGCTTGTGAGCCATGGCCGGCGCCGTCATGGCCGGCTGCTTGGTGGCCACGGTCCAGTGCAGCAGGTGGATGATGACGAAGCTCAGCGCATAGTTGGCGCCGGCCCAGAAGCCGGCCCAGAAGGCGCTGAGCCCCAGAGCCATCACCGCGAATTTCGCGAAGACGGTGCCGGCGATCACCGCCCCGCCGCCGGCCGCGCGGCGCAGCATGCCGCGGTACTCAGCGCGGTCACGGGTGATGTAGTGCTCACCCGTCTCGGCGCTGCGCTCGGCCACCTTGCGGGCCAGCAGCGAATAGTGGCGCGCGAAGAGCGTGCGCAGGCTGCGGCGCTCGTGGGTGACACGGACGAGGTCGGCGGTGAGCTGCAGCAGGCGCGGCGCGGGGTCCGGCGCGACCAGGCAGTCCAGCAGATCCTCGATGCGGCGCAGGCGCTCGGTGAGCTGCTCGACGTCGAAGATGATGTCCACCGAGACGCCATAGGTCTCCAGGTGCTCGGGCACGGACTGCACGGCGCTGCGGCACTGGTCCAGCAGGGCGCGCAGCACCTGCAGGGCCTGGCGCAGGGTGGTTTCGTCAGGACCATCCAGGGCCTGGACGAACTGCTCGCTGGCCCGCGCCAGCTGCTCGAAGGGGTGCCCGGCCAAGGTGTCCGCGCCCATGCGCAGGCGCAGCGGCCCGGACAGCCCGGCGGCCCGCACGGAGCTGACCAGCACGGTCAGCGCGTCGCGCATGGGGGCGCGCCAGCCGCCGTCGTCGTCCTGCGGGAACACCAGGGCCTGCAGACGGGCCTGCAGGGGGGCGTCGATCTGGCGCAGCCAGGCCTCGTCGTCGGCTTCGGGGAAGAGCTGCGCGAAGAGCTCGCCCAGCTCGGAGGTGTCCACCGTGCCCGGCAGCAGGCGCAGCCGGAGGCGGTGAAAGACCTCGCCCCACAGGGCCATGCGCGGCGCGAAGCCGACATCGGCGAAGAGGCCGATGGCATTGAGCTCGCTCCAGCAGCGGGCGATCACGCCGCGCACCGCGGCCTGATGCTCGGGATGCCGCTCCAGCACATTGAGCAGGTGCTTCAGGCGCAGCAGGGGCAGGGGGGTGGCGCCGGCGGCGCGGGCATCCTCGCGCGAGGTGGGCGCGTGGCGCAGCCACTCCAGCAGGCGGGCCAGCCACAGATTGCGTGCCGGCAGCGCGGCCTTGGGGTCGGCGGCGTTGAGCAGGGCCGTGAGGTCCCAGGCCGCGGGGTTCCTGAAGAAGCGGCCCGTCATCAATGCAGCTGGCTGGCCTCGGCCAGCAGGAATTCGGGGATGTCGGCGTAGAAGACTTCGGCGTCTTCGCTCACGCAGAGGTAGCGCCCGCGCATGGTGCCCTGGGGCGTGGCAATCTGCGCCCAGGAGCTGTAGCGGAAGCTCTCCCCCGGCTGCAGCAGCGGCTGGTGCCCCACGACGGCAAGCCCGCGCACTTCCTGCACCGTGCCGGCGGCATCGGAGATGGTCCATTCCCGCGCGATCAACTGGGCGGGTGTGTCACCCGCATTGGTGATGGTGATGGTGTAGCTGTAGGCATGCAGACCGCGATCGGGGTCGGTCTGCTCGGGCAGCGCGGCGACTTGCACCGTGCACTTGAATTCGAGATGGGCCATGCGACCCATTCTATGGACTGGCGCCAAAGCCCTGGTATTTGTGCGATGTGCGTCACTCGCACAGATGGAGGACGACGGCGGGGCACGGCCGCGCTTAAGCTCCGGGCCTTTCCCGACGCCGCGAAGGCTCCGCCATGAACACCCGAATCCATGTGGCCGAGGACGGCCAAGCCCGCTGCGCCTGGTGCGAGGCGCCCGGCTTCGAGGCCTACCGTCACTACCATGACACGGAATGGGGCTTTCCCGTCAGCGACGAAAAGCGCCTGTTCGAGAAGCTGTGCCTGGAGGGGTTCCAGTCAGGGCTCAGCTGGCGCACCATCCTGGCCAAGCGCGAGGCCTTCCGCGCGGGCTTTGCCGGTTTCGATCCCGACCGGGTCGCAGCCTTTGACGACTCCGACGTGCAACGCCTGCTGGCCGACGCCGGCATCGTGCGCCACCGCGGCAAGATCGAGGCCGCCATCCACAATGCCCGCCTGGTGCCGGCCCTGCGCGAGGAGTTCGGCTCGCTGGCGGCCTTCTTCTGGGCCTTCGAGGAGACGGCCGCGGCCGAGGCGCCGGTGCGCGGTGAATCAGAGACCTCGCGCCGCCTGTCCAAGACCCTGCGCGCCCGGGGCTTCAAGTTCGTCGGCCCCACCACCTGCTATGCCTTCATGCAGGCCATGGGCCTGATCAACGACCACGCCCCCGGCTGCGGCTGGCGGGTCCGGGTGGACCAGGCGCGGCAGGCTTTCACGCCGCCGCGCTGAATCCGGCGCCGCCGGGGTGGCGTGCTTTCGTAAAATCACGGGTTCTGCCTCCCCGGCCCCCTGACGGCCGGGGCCAATCCTCCCAAGCACCGCCCGCCATGAGCCACCGCATCGCCCCCAGCATCCTCTCCGCCGACTTCGCCCGCCTGGGCGAGGAGGTCCGCAACGTGCTGGCGGCCGGCGCCGACTGGATCCACTTCGACGTGATGGACAACCATTACGTGCCCAACCTGACCTTCGGCCCCATGGTGTGCGAGGCCCTGAAGAAGCACGCCGTCAAGCCCGACGGCACGCCCGCGCCCATCGACGTCCACCTGATGGTCCAGCCCGTGGATGCCCTGGCCCAGGCCTTCTGCAAGGCCGGCGCCGATCTGGTCAGCTTCCACCCCGAGGCCTCGGCCCATGTCGACCGCACCCTGCAGCTGATCAAGGGCGAGGGCAAGCAGGCCGGCCTGGTCTTCAACCCGGGCACGCCGCTGGATGTGCTGGAATGGGTCATCGACAAGGTCGACCTGGTCCTGATCATGAGCGTGAACCCCGGCTTTGGCGGCCAGAGCTTCATCCCCAGCGCGCTGAAGAAGCTGGAGAAGGCCCGCCGGATCATCGAGGCCAGCGGTCGTGACATCCGCCTGGAGATCGACGGCGGCGTCAAGGTCGACAACATCCGCCAGATCGCGGACGCCGGCGCCGACACCTTCGTGGCCGGCTCCGCCATCTTCGGCAAGCCCGACTACAAGGCCGTCATCGACGCCATGCGCGCCGAGCTGGCGCGCTGACCGCGCGGTCAGCCGCTGCGGCTGCCGCCGCGTTGAGCCCGGATGAGCGCTTCTCTCACTCTCGGACGCCTGACCGCGCTGCTCGCGCTGCTGGGCGCTTTCCATGGCGGTGCCCAGGCCTTCCGCTGCAACGCCTTCGTGATCGATCCGGGGCTGCGCAAGGCCGAGGTGTTGGGCAAGTGCGGCAGCCCCTTCACCCAGGACCAGCGCACCGAGTACCGCCTCCAGCGGGTGCGCGAGACGGTCTGGGGTCGCGGCTCCCCGGGTGGGCCGCCTGTGCAGACGGCGGTGGAGGTGGAACGCCAGGTGCCGGTGGTGATCGACGAGTGGGTCTACAACTTCGGCCCGCAGCAGTTCATGCAGGCCCTGCGCTTCGAGAACGGCACGCTGGTCGACGTGCGGGACCTGGGCTACGGCCACTGAGCCCGGGCTGGCGGCTGATGCCCAGCTGATGCCGGCGCCGCCGGCCGGCCTGATTAGCATGGCAACGGTTCTCCGCGGGGCACCCTCCTGGGTTTCCCGTCCCTGTCGTGCGCCTGCTGACTTCTATACTCCCCGCCATGCCACGGGGCCGCAGGCCCCCATGCGAAGACCCATCGCCGCAAGACCTGACCCTCTCGGGCCAGCCGCGCGGCGCCACCAGGTGCAGGGACATGACAGTCACGGGGACCGTTGCCGCCGCCGCCGCCGCCGGCAACGCGGGGCAGGCGAGGCCGCCTGCTGAACGCTTTGAGCTGGGAGACTGGCGGGTCGATCCAGCCGCCAACCGGCTGCATCATGCCTCCGAGGGTGAGCTTGCCCTCGAGCCGCGCGCCATGGCCGTGCTCCTGGCCCTGTGCGAGCACCCCGGTGAGGTGGTCAGTGCCGACGCCCTGCTCGTGCGCTGCTGGGGCGACGCCCTGGTCGAGGGCGGCCTGGGAGACAACCCCGTCCACAAGAGCATCAACCAGCTGCGCCGGGCCCTGGGTGACAGCGCCACCGCGCCCCGGTACATCGAGACCATCCGCAAGCGCGGCTACCGTGTCATTGCGCCGGTGCGCGGCGGCCAGGGTCAGGCGAGGCCCGGCGCCTGGCACGGTGGCTCGCCCTTCCGCGGCCTGCAGGCCTTCGACACCCGCCATGCCGAGGTCTTCTTCGGCCGTGAGCAGGCCACGCAGGACCTGCTGCGCAGCGTGAGCCAGCAGCTGCAGCGTCAGCACGGGCTGGTGCTGGTGCTGGGCCCCAGCGGCTCGGGCAAGACGTCGCTGGTGAGCGCCGGTCTGATTCCTGCGCTGGCCCGGGAGCCGCTGGCCGGCCGCTGGCGTCTGGTCAGCCACAGCCAGCTGGACCTGGCCGACCTCAGCGTCCCCTTGGCGGACGAGGCGGCCGACCACGCCAGCCCCTTTGCCCTGGCCCTGGCGGCCGCCCTGCTGGACTGGGAGACGGTCGACGGCGAGCCGCTGCTGGACGGCTTCAATGCGCATGACCTGGCACGGGCCCTCAGGGAGACCCCCGCGGCCGTGCTGGCCGAGCTGCGCGCCGCGATGGCGCGGCAGTCCAGCGGCAATCAGGCCTTTGTCCTGCTCTTCATCGACCGGCTCGAAGCCCTGTTCCGCCCGCCTCTGGGCGAAGACGGGCCGCGGGCCGCCGCCCTGCAGCTGCTGCAGGCCCTGGCCGAGAGCGGCTGCGTGCTGGTGGTCGCCGCCTGCCGCAATGACTACTACCCGCAGCTCGCCCAGCACCCCTGGCTGATGCAGGACAAGGCGCTGGGCGGCCATCTGGACCTCGCACCGCCCAGCCGTGCAGAGATCGCCCAGATGGTGCGGCTGCCTGCCCGCGCAGCGGGCCTGAGCTTCGGCATCGACCCGTCCACGCAGCAGCGCCTGGACGACCTGCTCTGCGATGCCGCCGCCGCCAGCCCCGATGCCCTGCCGCTGCTGCAGTACACGCTGGAGCAGCTCTACCAGCAGCGCAGTCCGCACGGCGAGCTCAGCTTCGCGGCCTACCAGGCACTGGGGGGCGCGACCGGGGGCATGGGCGGCCTGGAGGGCGTGATCGCCGAGCAGGCCGAGCAGCTCATCCGCGGCCTGACGCCGGTGCAGCAAGGGGCGCTGCCGCATGTGCTGTCCCTGCTGGTGCTGGTGGGCGAGGACGAGTCCAGCCCGGTCGGCGGGCGGCGGGCGCTGTGGAGCGAGCTGCGCAGCGCGGCCGAGCGCGAGCTGGTGCGTGCCCTGGTGGATGCGCGCCTGCTGGTCAGCGAGCACAGCACCGAATTCGCCCGCGAGGAGCCTGCCTTCCGCGTCGCCCACGAAGCCCTGCTGCGCCGCTGGCCTCGGGTGACGGACTGGATCGCCCAGCACCGCCAGGACCTGCAGACCCGCGCCCGCCTGCGCCAGCAGGCGCAGCGTTGGGAGCAGGGCGGCCGGGCTGCTGAGTTCCTGTGGCCGCGGGGGCGGCAGCTTCAGGAAGGCTTGAGGCTGGGCAGCAGCGCCGCGGTGGCCCTGAGCGCCACGGAATGGCAGTTCTTGAAGACCAGCGAGGGGCGGGCTGCCCTGGGCAAGCGTCTGGGCTGGGCGACCTTCGTGCTGATCACCTTGCTGGCCGGCGTCGCGAGCTGGTCGGCCTGGCGCAACGCCGGGCTGGTTCAGGAGATCGGGCGCAAGAACGAGAACAGCCAGGCCCTGGTCAGCCTGGTGCTGGGCCGGGTGCTGGACGAGCTGCGACCGGACTCCCGGCTCGCCGTGCTGGAAGGCATCGGCAAGCAGGCCCTGGAGGTGCTGGGCAGTCACTCCGAGGAGAAGCTGAGTGCCGTGGTGCGCCTGCAGCGGGCCAAGGCGCTGAGCGTCGTGGGCGAGGCCGCCTTTGGCAAGCGCCAGATGGACACGGCGCAAGGCGCCCTGAACGAAGCCTGGGCCTTGCTGAGCGTGGGAGAGCCGGCGCCCGAGCATGCCGCCGGCTGGGTCAAGATCCAGGGTGCGGTGGCCTATTGGCAGGGGCAGCTCGCCCTGGCCGAAGGGCGGGCCGCGCAGGCCCGTGACTGGTCCTTGCGCTACCGGGACCTGATGGCCGAGCGCGTCAGCCGGGCGCCCGGGGACCGCGAGGCCTGGGTGGAGCTGGGCTACGCCTTGACGACCCTGGGCAATATGGAACTCAAGTCCGGGCGCTGGAACGATGCCGCCCGCCTCTTTGCCGAGTCCTCCAGCTGGCTCCAGAAAGCCCTGCAGGCCCAGCCTGAGGACGCCGCCCTGGCCGCCAACTGGGCGCACACGCTGGGCTACCAGGCCTCGGTGGCCCGGATCCAGGGGCAGATGAACGAGGCACTGGCACGCTGCAACCAGATGGTCAGCGTGCTGCGGGGCCTGGTGCGGGCGGGGGGCAATGACCTGCAGCTGAAGTACCGGCTCGGCAAGGCCCAGCGCGTGAGGTACTGGGTGCTGGCCGACATGCGCCGTGACCGGGAGGCCGCCGAAGCCCTGGCCGAGGCCCTCGAGCTGGCCCGGCTGCTGGCCGGGCGGGACCCGGAGAACGTGGAATGGCGCGCCGGCCAGCTCTGGGCGGAGCTTGACGCCCTGGCCTTTCACGTCGGGCGCCAGCCTTTCCAGGCGGCCCTGCCTCCCGAACAGATCCCCGACATGCTCGAGCGGGCCCGCCCCATGCTGAAGGCGCAGCCCGGCATCCTCTCGCGCATCCAGGCCGCCTGGACGCAGCTGCGGGCGCAACTGGCACTTCAGCAGGGTCAGATCGATGCGGCCGAGGCACTGATCTCGCAGGCCGCCCAGCAATGGGCGGAACGCCTGCAGGCCCAGCAGAACGACCCCTATCTGCTCAACCAACTGGCACAGGCCGATCTGTTCAGGGCCAGGCTGCCCGCGAGGGGCGACCCCGTCGCCACCCTGGCCTGGTGCACCAGCGCCCAAGCGCGCTGGAACCAGGTGGTCCAGCTGGGCTTTGGCGCCGCACCACTTGAGGCCAAACTGATCCTGGGCGCTTGCGACGGCAAGGCTCCCTTGCCCCAGGATTGGTCTGCCCTGGTCGCTCATGGCTATGCGCCAGGCGGCCCCGCACGCTTTCATTCAACAGCCAAGGAGAAGTCTCTGTGATGAATACCTACTGGGTCCTGGTCCAACAGCAGGGGACCGGCTACAGCTACACCTACTTCCCGTCCGTCAAGGCCACCCCGGTGCCGCCCAAGCCCTGGGATGGTCCCGATGCCGAGCCGGTGCGGCCCAACTTCGCGGCGCCGATCCAGCAGAACTCGAAGGGCCAGCTGCAGCTCCCGACCGGCACGGGCAGCAACCTGATCGCCGTGGCCCAGGTGACGCCGCAGAATCAGCCGCCCGCTCCCTATGTCCCGGCGCGCAACGTGGCGCTGTTCGGCGCCGTGGCCAAGACCCTGCTGGAGAACGCCGGCCTCAACCCCTACTCGCAGGCCGACGGTGGGCTGGTGGTGCTGTCCGTGGCGAATGCAACCGCGCGCGGCTGCTCGCTGGTGTTCCAGAACCAGGATGAACAAGGGCGCACCGTGGGCATCTTCTGCTCGCCGGACCCCATGCCCATCCAGCCCGGACCGGACGAATAAGTGGCACAGCGGGGCCAGTAGTCCTGGCCCCCCCATCTGTCACCGCCATCCACGCCGGCCGGCAGGCAT
The DNA here is from genome assembly GCF_027257975.1 of Pelomonas sp. BJYL3. Lineage (GTDB taxonomy): Bacteria > Pseudomonadota > Gammaproteobacteria > Burkholderiales > Burkholderiaceae_C > Roseateles_B > Roseateles_B flavus. The sequence goes on along the minus strand of NZ_JANZKX010000003.1, from coordinate 807,820 downwards.
TCAAGGAGCCAATCTCCGGAGTGCCGCGCGCCGGCAGTTTTTCCGCCGGCAGAATCAGTCGGGCCCGGATTTTCTATGGATTCAATTTCGGCGCTGGTTTCTTCGTGATGTCGCCGCGATTGAAAGGCATCCGCTGATTCCATTGGCGGCCCGGTAGATTTCTCGCCTGTCAAAAATCAGATCCCGGGAATTCACCTGCGGCCCGCCAAGCGCCCATTGATTTTCAGGCAATGAAATGCGATGGGTTTCCGCAGGGCCACGGTCTGGAAGCGTCTTGAGCCCTGCCCAGCACCTGCCGGAAACCTGCGACAAGCTTCCCGACGCCTGCGCCCACCTGGATTTGATCTGATCCCCAGACGCCACCCCTCTGCCCCGGGGCTGGCGCTGACGGCGGGGTCGCCGTTGCGCACAATAGGCTCACTGGGCACAGGGCGTCATCCTCCCGCCCCCCTGGCCGTCCGGCCGCGTCAAAGGATCAAAATAAAGGGTTAACCCTTAAATCTGATCCCCTGCAGACGCCTTTCAGGCACCGGAAGGTTTCCGGAAGGCGACTTTTCCTCCGATTTCCTATCGTTCAGGTCATCGATGCACCGCGCATCGACGCGCCGCCCGCCCGCCTCCCCCGGCATCAGCAGGCCCGCCCCTTCAGTCACATCTGATGAGGTCACCATGAGCAAGGAAATCGACACCAGCCTGAACGAGGAGTCTTCGGCTGCCCCCACCATTGCCGAGAATGCCGTGCCCGCTGCCGGCGAATCGCTGTCTTATGAAAATATGCTGGCCCAGGTCGCGGCGGCCATGAATCCGGCTCCGGCCGTGCGTTATGAACCCATGGTCCAGCAGGGCCGGGTATTCCTGGTCAAGGATGTGCTGAAAAGCCTGCGCAACGAGAAACTGCAGACCCAGGAGGAAATGGCGGAAAGCTGCCAGCAGGGCCGATTTCGCGTCTCCATTGCCTCCATCAAGCGGGCAGAAATCGGGCGGCCGGTGCTTTTTCGTGTCGCGCGGGAACTAGCCCGGTATTTCAATGTGCCTGTGGAGAAAATCGTGAAGATGCGCCCGGTGACCGTTGCTGAATATCTGGCAGGGGAAACGAAGCACTGAGCGGCCTCCCGGGCCGGGCGCTGTCGGGGAAGGGGTGCCAGGCCCCTTGATCGACAAGCCTTGAGTGACAAGCCCGCCGCGCCAGATGATGGGGGCACAGATGGGGGTCAGGCCTTGCCTGCCTCGCCACACCCGCGGCTGCAGGGGCGAGGGAATGCGGCGCACGCGGCGCGCTCGCCCATAATGCCCGCCATGCAATCCCTGCTGCTGGTCTGCACGGCCAACATCTGCCGCTCGCCCATGGCCGAGTCGGTGTTCAAGGCGCAGGCTACCCTCCTCGGCCTGGGGCGGGTGGCTTCGGCCGGCGTGCGCGCGTCCTCGCGTGCGCAGGGCATGGATGCCCGGGCCATCACGGCGCTGGGTCGCCGCAAGTATCCCGTCGACAAGAAATGGCGCTCCCGCCGCGTGGAGGCCGAGGACTACCTGCGCTTCGACCACATCCTGGCCATGGACCAGGACAATCTGGACGCCCTGCGGCGCCAGTGCCCGACCGAGCAGCAGCACAAGCTGCGCCTGCTGCTGGACCTCGTGCCGGGCCGGCAGGGGCAGGAGGTGCCGGACCCCTATTTCGGCAGCCCGGTGGGTTTCGAGAATGTGCTGGACCTGATCGAGCTGGCCGCGCGCAGCTGGTCAGCAGCCCGGGCGGGCGCTCGATAGACCATGTCCGGCAAGCCTTCCACCATGCTGTTCCGGACCAAGCTGGCCCTCAACCTCGTCGCCCAGATCGTACTGGTGCTGGTGACGACCGCTGCGGTGGGCTATCTGGTCGCCGGCTACCGCAGCGTGATGGAGCAGGGCCGCCATTTCCTCGAGCGCGACCACCTGGTGGCCCAGCTGCAGCGCAGCTCGGACGAGCTGACGCGCATGGCTCGGCTTTTCGTGGTGAGCCGCGACCCGCAGTTCGCCGACCACTACCGCGAAGTTGCGCGCATGCGCGAGGGCCTGCAGGCCGAGCCCGAGGGCTATGACGAGGTCTACTGGGACCTCGCCCTGGACCAGCCCCGTGCCGCCGGCCGCCCGGCCGCGGCACGCTCGCTGCAGGAACGCCTGCTGGAGGCCGGCTTCGATCCCGACGACTACGCCCGCCTCGCCGAGGCCCTGCGCCGCTCCGAGGCCCTGATGAAGACGGAGCAGCAGGCCATGGGCCGCGTCGACACCCGCGGGTCCTCGCATCCCCTGGCCGAGGAGGACTGGAAGGAAGCGCTGGAGATGCTGCACGGCCCGGCCTACCGGCATGCCAAGGCCGAAATCATGGGGCCGCTGCGTGCGGTGCGGCAGTCCCTGAAGGCCGGCCACGAGGCCTGGATGCAGCCCCTGCAGGACAACCTCCGCTTCACCGCCTGGCTGGCCATCGTCTGCCTGGTGCTGACGGCGGCCAATGCCGTCTTCATGGCCCTGCGCTACGACCGCTCGGTGCGTCGCCCGGTGGAGTTGCTGCGCCATTGGGCCAAGCAGGTGCGCAAGGGGCAGCAGCAGGGGCAGCGCGTCAGCCTGGGGCACAGCTCGGAGTTCGGCGAGCTCTCGCAGGCGATCGACGAAATGGCCGAATCGGTGGAGCGCAGCCTGGACGAGCTCAAGGAAGAGGTGGCCCGGCGCGCGCGTGCCGAGCAGGTGGTGCGCCACCTGGCCAACCATGACGCGCTGACCGGCCTGCCCTCCCTGCGCCTGCTGCATGACCGCCTGGACCGCGCCCTGGCCCAGGCCCAGCGCAAGAACCAGGGCCTGGCCCTGATCTTCGTGGACCTCAACGACTTCAAGCCCATCAACGACCGCTACGGCCACGAGGCGGGCGACCAGGTGCTCAAGGTCGTGGCCCAGCGGCTGGCCGCCTCGCTGCGGGAGGCGGACACCGTGGGTCGCATCGGCGGGGATGAGTTCCTGGTGCTGCTGCCCGACGTCGACAGCCTGGCCCAGGCCCAGCAGGTCAAGGCCAAGCTGGTGGGCCTGCTGGAGCAGCCCATCTTCATCTCGGTGCACAACCTGGCCGTGCGGGTCAGCGCGGCCATGGGCATCGCGGTCTACCCCGCCATGGCCAATGATGCGCAGGGCCTCATGCGCATCGCCGACCAGGACATGTACCGCGACAAGGCCGAGCAGAAGGCCCAGGCCACGCGTACCGGCTGAGCGCCGGGGCGGGCCGGCGGCCTCAGCTGCCGTGCGCCGTCATGCGGACCTCGCTGACCTCGCGCAGGTCCGGGCCCGAGCCGCTGAAGCGGTCCAGCGCCAGGTAGATCACCGGCGTGATGTACAGCGTCACCGCCTGCGAGACGATCAGCCCGCCCACCACGGCCAGGCCCAGCGGCTGGCGCAGCTCGGCCCCCGCGCCCAGGCCCAGGGCGATGGGCAGGGCGCCCATCAGCGCGGCCAGCGTCGTCATCATGATGGGCCGGAAGCGCAGGCGGCAGGCCTCGCGGATGGCCTGCTCCGGGCTCATGCCGCCGGCGCGCTGGGCGTCCAGGGCGAAGTCGATCATCATGATGGCGTTCTTTTTCACGATGCCGATCAGCATCACGATGCCGATGGTGGCGATGATGGTCAGCTCCATGCCGAAGAGCTCCAGCGTGGCCAGCGCGCCCACCGCGGCCGAGGGCAGGCCGGCCAGGATGGTCACCGGGTGGATGTAGCTCTCGTAGAGCACCCCCAGCAGCACGTAGATCACCGCCAGCGCCAGCACGATGAGCAAGACCTGACCCCCTTGCGAGTCCTGGAACACGGCCGCGTCACCGCCGTAGCTGGTGATGATGGAGGGCGGCAGCTGCATCTCGCGCACGTAGCCGTCCAGCTTGGCGGTGGCCTGACCCAGGGGCACGTCCGGGGCGAGGTTGAAGGCCACGGTGACGGCCTGCAGCTGCCCCTGGTGGTTGACGGCCGTCGGGCCCAGGCCGCGCTGCACGGTGGCGAAGGCCTGCAGGGGCACCAGGGTGCCGTTGCGGCCGCGCAGCTGGATCTTGGCGAAGGCGTCCTCGGTGCCGCGGTCCTCGGGGCTGGCCTCCATGATCACCTGGTAGGTGTTGCTCTCGGCATAGATGCTGGAGACCTGGCGCTCGCCGAAGGCGTCGTAGAGGGCGGAGCGCAGGTCCTGCATCTGCACACCCAGCAGATTGGCACGCTCGCGGTCGATGAGCAGGTTGGCCTGCAGGCCGCGCTGCTGGGAGTCGCTGGTGACGTCGCGGAACATGGGGTCGCCGCGCAGCTTCTCCTGCAGCTTCAGCGCCCACTGGTTGAGCTCGCCGGCGCTGACGGACTGCAGCGAGTACTGGTAGCGCGCCTTGCTCTGCCGGCCGCCCAGCTGCAGGTTCTGCACCGGGCGCAGGTAGACGGCGATGCCCGGCACCTTGCGCAGCTCCTTGCGCAGGCTTTCCAGCACCTGGGGCATGGGCGCGCGTTCCTTGCGGGGCTTGAGGTTGATGAACATGCGGCCGTTGTTGACCGAATTGCCACCGCCACCGCCCGCGCCCAGCGCGGAGGCCACGCTGGCCACGGCCTCGTGCTGGCGCACGATCTCGGCCAGGCGCTGCTGCAGCTGCTCCATGGCGGCGTAGCTGATGTCCTCGGAGGCTTCGGTGCTGGCCTGGATCTGGCCCACGTCCTCCTCGGGGAAGAAGCCCTTGGGGATCAGCGTGTACTGGATGAGGGTCGCCACGAAGCTGGCCAGGGCCACCGCCAGCACGGCCTTGCGGTGCGCCAGGGCCCAGTCCAGGCTGCGTTCGTAGGCGCCCAGCACGGCGCTGAAGCCGCGCTCGAAGGTCTTGCCCAGGGCCGACTCCTCGACGGCGTGGTGCGGCTGCAGAAAGCGGCTGCACAGCATGGGCACCAGGCTCAGGGAGACCACGGCCGAGACCAGGATGGACAGCATCACCACCACCGCGAACTCGTGGAAAAGCAGGCCGATGACGCCCGGCATGAAGAAGATGGGGATCAGCACCGCCACCAGGGAGATGGAGATGGAGAGGATGGTGAAGGCCATCTCCCGCGCGCCGCGGATGGCGGCGTCGAAGGGTGCCATGCCGTCCTCGACGTGGCGCACGATGTTCTCCAGCATCACGATGGCGTCGTCCACCACCAGGCCCACGGCCAGGGTGATGCCCAGCAGGGAGATGTTGTCCAGGCTGTAGCCCAGGGCGTAGAGCAGGGTCAGCGCGCCGATCAGCGAGATGGGCAGGGACAGGGTCGGGATCAGCGTGGCGACCGCGCGGCGCAGGAAGAGAAAGATCACCAGCACCACCAGGGCCACGGTCAGCGCCAGGGTGAAGTACACGTCGTGCAGGGACTCGCGAATGGACAGCGAGCGGTCGTTGAGCGTGCTCATCTGCACCGAGGCCGGCAGCTGGGCCGCCATGCGCGGCAGCATGGCCTTGACGGCGTCGACCACGGCCACGGTGTTGGCATCCGGCTGGCGCTGCACGGCCAGGGTGATGGAGCGCTCGCCGTTGAAGCTGGCGTAGGACTTGGTGGTCTCGAAACTGTCCTGCACCTCGGCCACGTCGCGCAGGAAGATGGGCTGGCCGTTGCGGCTGGCAACCACGATGGCGCCGAACTCCTTGGCGTTCCTCAGCTGCTTGTTGGCCTGGATGGTGAGGGTCTGGCGCGCGCCGTCCAGCACGCCCACCGGCGTGTTCGCATTGGCCGAGCGGATGGCCGCCTGCAGCTCCTCCAGCGTGATGCTGCGCTGGGTGAGGGCCTCGGTCCGGGCCTGGATGCGCACGGCGTAGCGCTTCTGGCCGAAGATGGACACCTGGGCCACGCCGTTGATGGTCGAGAGGGCCGGGGTGATGAGGTTCTCGGCGTAGTCGTTGAGGTCCGAGAGGTTCAGCGAGGGCGAGGTCAGGGCCACCATCAGCACCGGCGCGTCGGCCGGGTTGACCTTGCGGTAGGACGGCGGCGAGCTCATCTCGGTGGGCAGGGCGCGCAGGGAGCGGAACAGCGCGGCCTGCACGTCCACGGCCGCGGCGTCGATGTTGCGGCTGGGGTCGAACTCCAGGGTCAGCGAGGTGCTGCCCAGGATGTTGGTGGACGAGATGCTGGACAGCCCGGCGATGGTGGAGAACTGCTTCTCCAGCGGCAGCGCCACCGAGGACGCCATGGTCTCGGGGCTGGCGCCCGGCAGGCTGGCCTGCACGTTGATCACCGGCGTGTTGTAGGAGGGCAGGGCCGCGACCGGCAGCTTGGAGAAGGCCGCCAGGCCTGCGATCACCAGCGAAAGGTTCAGCAGCACAGTCATCACCGGCCGCCGGATGAAGAGCTCGGTCAGTCTCATGCCCCAGCTCCCGAGGCCACCGCAGAGACCGCGTTCGCCGCGCTCGCCGCGCTCGCCGCAGTGTCAGCCCGCTGCGCACGGCCCGGGTCGACGGCGGCGGGCTGCACCTTCAGCGGTGTGCCGGGCCTCAGGTTCTGCTTGCCCTCCAGCACCACCTGCTCGCCGGCCTCCAGGCCCTCGACGACGGCGAAGTCGCCGAAGCCGTAGCGCAGCTGCACGGTCTTGAGCTGGGCTGTCTTGTCGGGGCCGACCACATAGAGCGTGCGCTCGGCGCCGCGGAGGATCAGTGCGGCCTGGGGCACGACCACGGCGTTCTTCAGCGTGCGCAGCGTCAGGCGCACCCGCACGTACTGGCCCGGCCACAGCTGCTGGCCGGCGTTGTCGAATTCCGCGCGGGCCTTGATGGTGCCGGTGCTGGCATCGACGAGGTTGTCGACAAAGCCGAGATGGCCCTTCAACGCGGGCTCTGCGGACTTGCTCTTGCCCCGCGGCGCGCCGGGCAGGCTCACCTGCACGTCCAGGGCTTCGGTCTTGCCGTCGGCGTCCGGGCGCACGGCGGCGAGCAGGGGCTGCAGCTGCGTCTCGGGCACGACGAAGCTCACGCCGATGGGCGAGAGCTGCGCGATGTTCAGCAGCGGTGTGGCCGTGGCATTGGCCTGCACCAGGGCGCCGGGCATGGCGTTGACCAGACCGGCACGGCCGGACAGCGGGGCGCGCAGCTCGTTGTAGCTCAGGCTCACCTGTGCGGCCTGCACCGCGGCTTCGTCGGACTGCACCAGGGCGCGCAGGGACTCGACGTTGGTCAGCGCCGTGTCCACCGCACTCTGGGCGACGAAGTTCTGGCGCAGCAGGTCCTGGGCGCGCTGGAGCTGGCGTTCGGCGTCGGCGAGGCTGGCGCGGTCGCGCGCGAGCTGGGCGCGGGCCTTGTCGAGGTTGGCACGGTCGGTCCGGTCGTCGAAGCGGAACAAGACCTGACCCTTGCTGACCATCTGCCCGTCCTTGACCAGCACCTCGCGCACCGTGGAGGTGGTCTGGGCGCGCAGGTCCACGCTCTGCAGCGTGGCCACGGTGCCGGCGGCCTCGATGCTCACCGGCACGTCCTGGCGCTGCACCGTCACCACGCCCACGGCCTGCGGGGCCGGCGTGCCCTTGCCGCCTGCCGCCGAGGCCGCACCGGCGGCGGGCGGCGTGGCGCCGGGCTCTGTCGGGGTGGACTTCCAGCGCCAGGCAGCGGCGGCGAGGATCAGCAGGAGGACGGTGGCAACGACGGGCGTGCGGCGCATGGGGCTTGTCTTTCTGGCCTGGGTCCGGGGCCAGCAGGTCCGCACGCGAAGCGGCGGAACCCGGGCAAGCCGCGGGCTCAGCAGGTGAACTGGAGAGAAGTCCCGAAGCTTAGCCGGGCGGGCTCGCCAGCGTATTGCCCCGATGTGAAGTCAGCGCATGACTTTATGCACGCAGCAAGGCTAGGGCCAGGCGCGCACCGGCGCGGGCGTTGTGGCGGACCAGGGCGATGTTGGTCGCCAGGCTGCGGCCGCCGGTGAGCTCCTTGATGCGGGCCAGCAGATAGGGCGTCACGGCCTTGCCCTGGATGCCCTGGGCCTCGGCCTCCTGCAGGGCCTGCGCGGTGATGCGCTCGATCTCCTCGCGCGGCATGGCCTCGTCGGCGGGCACGGGGTTGCTGATCACCACGCCGCCGGCCAGGCCCAGGCTCCATTTGGTCCGCAGGAAGCGGGCCTGCTCGGCGGGGTCGTCGATGCGGAAGTCGGCCTTGAGGCCGCTGTCCGGCGTGTAGAAGGCCGCGAAGTTGTCCTGGCCGATGGAGAGCACCGGCACGCCGTGCGTCTCCAGGTACTCGAGGGTGAGCGGCAGGTCCAGGATGCTCTTGGCGCCTGCGCAGACCACGGCCACCGAGGTGCGGGCCAGCTCCTGCAGATCGGCCGAGATGTCGAAGCTGGTCTCGGCGCCGCGGTGCACGCCGCCGATGCCGCCGGTCACGAAGACCTGGATCCCCGCCAGCTGCGCGCAGATCATGGTGGCGGCCACGGTGGTGGCGCCCACGCGGCCGCTGCTCAGCGCGTAGGGCAGGTCGCGGCGGCTGAGCTTGAGCGCGTCGGGGCTCTGGCCCAGCAGTTCCAGCTCCTCGTCCGCCAGGCCGATGCGGATCTTGCCGCCCATCACCGCGATGGTGGCCGGCACGGCGCCCTCGGCCCGCACGATGGCCTCGACCTCGCGGGCCGTCTGTACGTTCTGCGGATAGGGCATGCCATGGGAAATGATGGTCGACTCGAGGGCGACGATGGGGCGGCCCTGTTCGCGGGCTCGGGCGACTTCAGGGGCGAAGATCAGGGGCAGGTTCATGGCGTGGTCTCCTCCAGGAGGGCAGGGCTCAGCAGCGGCGACACCGTGGCCGCGCTTTGCAGGGTGAGGGCGGCCAGGCGCTGGCCCAGCCGGCAGGCGGCGGCCAGGTCCTGCGGCGCGCGCTGCAGGCCGGCGATCACGCCGGCCGAGAAGGCGTCACCGGCGCCGGTGACCTCGACGATGTCCGCCACCGCCGGTGCCGGCACGCGTGCCAGCGGCTGGCCGGCCCAGGCGCAGCGGACCTCGCCGCTGCCCTGAGTCAGCACCAGCCCCTGCAGGCCGCGGGATTGCAGCAGGGCCCAGGCTTCGTCCAGCGCGGCTTCGCCGTCCAGGGGCAGCCCGGTGCAGGCAGCCAGTTCGTCGCGGTTGAGCAGCAGCAGGGTGAGGCCGCGCAGGTCCTGCGGCAGCCGGTCCATCTTGGGCACGGAGGCCGCCACGGCGGCGAGCCGGCGCGGGCCGGCCGCGGCCTCTGCCATCAGGGCGGCGACGGTGGCTGCGGGCAGGTTCAGGTCCAGCACGGTCCAGCTGGCGCTGCGGCGCAGGGCCTGGGTGGATTGCAGGAAGCCGGCGTCCAGGGCTTCGCAGGCCTGCATCTGGGCCAGGCCGATGATGAGCTCGCCCTGCGCGTCCAGCACCGCGGTGTAGCTGCCGGTGGGAAGCTCGGCCAGCTGCAGGCTGCCCTGGGTGCGGATGCCCAGCGCGGCGGCCTCGGCGAGCAGGGCCTGGCCGGCGGGGTCCTGGCCCACGGCGGTCAGCAGTTGCACGGAAAGGCCCAGGCGGGCGAGGTTCTCGGCGATGTTGCGCGCCACGCCGCCCGCGCTCTCGAGCTGTGAGGCCGGATTGGAACTGGCCAGGCGCGCCGGGCCCGTCGTGCGCAGCTTGCGGTCGCGGTTGGCGGCTCCGATGCACAGCAGCTGGCGCGGCTCGGCCAGCACATAGGCGCGGCCCAGGATCAGGCCTTCACGCGTCAGTTGGGCGAGCTGGTGGGTGAGGGTGGAGCGCGCCAGGCCCAGCTGGGCGGCGAGGGCATCCTGGGTGATGAAGGGCTGCTCGCGCAAAAGGGCGAGCAGCCGCTGCTTGGGGCTGTCCATCCAGACATTCTAGACAAATGTCTGGACGATTGGACAAATGTTTGAAGCAAAGGCTCAGGCTGTGCCCGCTGCCTCGGCCGCAGGCCCTGCACGACGCTGGGCCACCTTGGCGGCCAGTGCAAAGACCACCAGCGCGGCGCCGCCGATGGCGGCCTCGGACTGCAGCATGCCGTTGTTGCCCCAGTGGGTCTGGGAGTAGCCGGCCACCAGGGTCATCCAGCTGAGCGGCATGTTGGCCAGGGAGGCCAGCAGGCTGTACTTGGTGGCGGCGGCGCCCTTGCCGATGGCTTCCAGCACCACGGCGGCATAGCCGGTGTAGCAGAGGCCGGTGGTCAGGGCATAGAGCGTGGTGAAGATGACGAAGCTGGACTCGCTGTGCGGGGCCGCGGCCATGGCCAGGGCGCACAGGGCCTGCAGTCCACCGAAGAGGCAGTAGGCCCACTTGCGGTCCATGCGGTCGCAGATGAAGCCACCCAGCAGGCTGCCGCCGGCCGACACGATGCCGCTGAGCACCCCGGTGACGAGGGCGACGGTGGCCGGCCTGGCATGCCAGTCCGCTGCCACCACCGACCACAGATTGCCGGCGCCGCCGCTGCCGATGGGCAGGAAGCACACCAGGATGGCCAGCAGGCCCAGGCGGGAGCTTGCGACCTCCCAGAGGTCCTTGCCCGCGGCGCGGGCGCTGGCCTTCAGGCTGAAGCCCTCGTTGCCGCTTTCGGGAGCGGGCTCGCGCACCAGGGGCAGGGCGGCGGCGCAGGCCAGGGTCAGCACGGCCATCAGGCAGCTGGTGAGCATGGCGGACACGTGCAGGTCCTCCATCATCCACAGCGCCAGGCCGCCGCCGAGGCTGGCGCCGGCCATGTTGCCGGCCTGCATCCAGCCGGCGGCCCGGCCCTTCTCCTCTGCTGGCGTGGCGTGTGCCATCAGGCTCTCCACCGACATGCCCAGCAGGCTGGCGGCGATGCCGGCCGCCACGGCCACGGCCGTCAGGAAGGGGATGGATTCGAGCCTGTAGGGCGTCATCCCCGTGATGAAGATGCCCGCGGCCGAGCCCACGCAGCCGATCAGGTACCAGGTCTTGCGCGTCAGCGTGAGGTCCACGATGGGCGCCCAGAGGAACTTGACCGCGTGCGGCATGAAGGTCACCGCCAGCAGTCCGGCGATGGCTTCGGCCGGCACCTTGGCCTGGGCCAGTGCATAGGCCGCGGCGATGGCCAGGTAGCCGCTGAGGGCACTGAAGGGGGCGAAGAGAACGAAATAGACGGCCGGGTGCGAGGCCCGGTGCGAGGCCGGGCGCAGGGAAGAGGCGGACATGGGGAGATGCTCTGGAAGCCCGGGGGGCGGGGCGATGCGGCATTGTCCCCGGCCTGCGTATAGTCACTGCTCCGCATCTACCCAGGGGCGCGTCCGGGCCCCCCGCCGCATGAGCACTTCCGGAACCTCCCCCGAGCTGGACCCCCGGCTGCTGCAGTGGCTCAACCTGCTGCTGCAGGAAGGCAGCGTCAGCCGCGCCGCCCTGCATGCCAACGTGACGCAGTCGGCCATGAGCCATGCCCTGCGCCAGATGCGGGCGCATTTTGGCGACCCCCTCCTGGTGCGGGCCGGGCGCGGCATGCGGCTCAGCGCGCGGGCGGAGTCCCTGAAACAGCCGCTGCAGCAGGCCCTGCGCCAGCTGCAGGAGGTGGTGGCGCCGCAGCCCGGCTTCGAGCCCGCGGCCGGTGCGCATGCCTTCCGCATCGCCATGCCCGACTATGGGGACCTGGTCCTGGCGCCGGCGCTGCTGGGTCGGCTGCGCCGGCTGGCGCCGCAGTCCACCCTGCATTGCGTGCAGCCCAGCGACTTCGACCTCCTGCAGGCCGCCACGCAGGTCGACCTGCTGATCGGCCGCTACGAGCAGGCGCCGCAGAGTCTGCACCGGCGCGTGCTGTGGGATGAAACCTTCGTGGTGATCGCCAGCCGACGGCATCCGCGCTGGCAGGCGGACGCCATTACGCTGGACGACTACCTGGCGGAGTCGCATGTGCTGGTGAGCCCCACCGGCGTGGGGCTGGGCCCGGTCGACAGCTGGCTGCAGCGGCAGGGGCGCCGCCGGCATGTGGCCTGCACCTTCACGCAGTTCGCGAGTGCGGCGCGGCAGGTGGCCGAGAGCGAGCTGGTCTGCACCCTGCCGCGGCGCGTGGCGCTGGGCCTGTCCCGGCATCTGGCGCTGCGCTGCTGGGAGCCGCCGCTGCCGCTGCCCTCGCATGCCGTGGTGATGCTGTGGCACGCGGCCCAGCACCGCGATCCGCGCCACCGCTGGCTGCGCCAGCAGGTGGTGGCGGCCCTGCGGGGAGGCTGATCAGGCGGCTTCGGCGCGCGTCTCGAGGGGCTTGTCCAGCGGCTTGTCGAGGGGAGGCAGTCCCGGCAGGCGCCGCAGCAGCCGCTCGCCCACTCCGGCCAGGGTCGCCGCGTCCTGCTGGTGGGTGCCGTATTCGACATGGGGCGGCAGGTACTGCATGCCCAGCATGCCGGCCGTGCGCTGCAGGGGCTTGAGCAGCTCGCTGAGGCTGTACTCGTTGAAGCCGCCGGCCTGGTAGTCCTCTGCGGTGCCGCCGGCGCTGATCACGGACCACCACTGCTTGCCGTGCAGCGTGCGGACCCCGCGGCCATAGGCCCAGCCATGCTGCAGCACCTCGTCCATCCACGTCTTCATCAGCGGCGGCACGGAGTACCAGTACAGCGGATGCTGGAAGACGATGCGCTCATGGGCCAGCAGCAGGGCCTGCTCGCGGGCGATGTCGATGCGGCCATCGGGGTATTGCTCATGGACCAGGTTGAGCGTGGTGCCCGGCAGCGTGCGCCAGGCCTCGGCCCAGCGACGGTTGATGTTGGACTGGCCCAGGCGGGGGTGGAAGAGGTGGACGAGTGTTTTCATGGCTGCCACGGTATCGGGCCCGGGCGGCCCCGACTGCCATCGGCCCTCATGTCGGCCATGAGCGGCATTCATGGGTCGCAGGACCCGCTAGGATCCAGGGCCCATCCCCACTGCCGGCCCGGGCCGGCCTGAGCCTCCGATGTCCGCCCATCCGTCTGCCAGAGCCTTCCTCGTCGACCTCGACGGTACCCTTGTCGACACCGTCGGCGACTTCGTGGCCGTGCTGGCCCTCACCCTGGCCGACCTCGGCCTGCCGCCGGTCTCACGGGCGTGGGTGCTGCAGGCCGTGGGGCGAGGCAGCGAGCAGCTGATCCGCTCGGCCCTGCGCGAGGTGGGCGGCGATGCCGGGCTGTACGAGGCGGCCTGGGCCCGCTACCAGGCGCACTACCTGCAGCTCAACGGGCAGGCCTCGGACCTGTTCCCGGGCACGGTGGAGGGCCTGGACCTGCTGAAGGCGCAGGGCCTGCCCATGGCCTGCCTGACCAACAAGCCGGCGCGCTTTGCCCGCGACCTGCTGGCGGCCAAGGGGCTGGCGGGCTACTTCGACCGGGTGTTCGGCGGTGATGATTTCGAGCGCAAGAAGCCCGATCCGCTGCCCCTGCTCAAGACCTGCGAGGCCCTGGGCGTGCGGCCGCAGGAGGCCTGGATGATCGGGGATTCAAGCAACGACGCGCAGGCCGCGCATGCGGCCGGCTGCCCGGTAGTGCTGCTGCGCCATGGCTACAACCACGGCGAGCCCATCGATGCCGTGCCGGCCCTGGCGCACCTGGACCGGCTGGACCAGATCGGGCGCCTGCTGGCGCCCTGAGCGCCTCGTGGGCCGGCCTGCCGCTCAGCGGCTGCGGCCCTGGGCCTGAATGCCCAGCAGGGCATCCTTGAGCTGGCCATCCGCCGGGTTCTTGCCCAGCCAGATGCGCATCAGCGTGGTGAAGAACTCCGGCTCCTTGATGGGCTCGCCCTGCACCTTGCCGTTGACCGAGATCACCGTGCCGGTGCCGGGGACGAAGTCCACGGCAAAGCCCTCACCGGAGCTCATCTTCTTCTTGGCTGCAAAGACTTCGGCGATGCGCATCACGCCGGGGATGGACTTGGAGAAGTCCTCGGGCGTGGCGTTGTCCTGCATGCCCTTCGTGAAGAGCTTGCCGAGCTCGTTGGCATCGATCTCGCGCAGCATGTGGATGGACAGGCGCTTGGGGCCACTCATGCCGAACACGCCGTCGGGCGTGCCGGTCTTCTCCTTGAGGTAGAGGCCGGCGGTGTAGACCTTGAAGATGGCCTTGTAGCGGATGCCCGCACCATTGAGCACCAGCTTCTGGCCACCCAGTTCGGCCTGGGGCTCGTACTTCACCCCGGCCAGTTCCACGGCCTGGGCCTGAGCGCCCAGGGGCATTGCCAGCGCTACCAGCGCTGCAAGAATCAAACGACGCATGTCTCGCTCCAAGGATGTCTGCATGACAGCTGCAGAACTTGTAAAAAGGAGTATGTCTGAACGGCGAAGGCTTGAGCTAGGGGCAGGTCTCAGTTTTCGTGTAGCACTGCTACACTCGCCCGCACTATGTTCATCACGCGCAAGCAGATCAAGGGGTCGAACGACCGGGGAGCCTGGCCCTGGCGATGCCCGTCCGCCTTCACCCACTGAAGCGCCTGGCCTGCTTGCCGGCCCCGGTTCCCGGGGTCCACACTTCCGCGTCATTTCCTCGTAGTTCCCGCGAAAGCTGTTGCGAATCCGTGCGCCGGTGCTGCCTCTGGCAGCGCCGCGGCATGTCAGCCAGGCTGATCTGTACGATCGGGCTCCGCCGCCCCTGGGCCGGTGCCCCTGACATCGCGAGAAGAGAACGTGATCACCGAACTCGAATTCCAGAGCTTGGCCGCAGAAGGCTACAACCGCATCCCTCTGATCAGCGAGGCCTTTGCGGACCTTGAAACCCCGCTGTCCCTCTACCTGAAGCTCTGTGCCGGTGCCGGCCAGGGGCGCTACAGCTTCCTGCTGGAGTCCGTGGTGGGCGGCGAGCGCTTCGGGCGCTACTCCTTCATCGGCCTGCCGGCGCGTACCGTGCTGCGCAGCCACGGGCAGCGCACCGAGGTGCGCCGCGATGGCGAGGTGGTCGAGACCCACGAGGGCAACCCCCTGGCCTTCATCGAGGCCTACCAGCAGCGCTTCAAGGTGGCCCTGCGCCCCGGCATGCCGCGCTTCTGCGGCGGTCTGGCCGGCTACTTCGGCTACGACGCCGTGCGCTACATCGAGCCGCGCCTCGCCAAGACCGAGAAGCCCGGCGGCCTGGACACCCCCGACGTCATGCTGCTGCAGTGCGAGGAGCTGGCCGTCATCGACAACCTGTCCGGCCGCCTCTACCTGATCGTCTATGCCGACCCGGCCCAGCCCGAGTCCTACTTCAAGGCCAAGAAGCGCCTCGCCGAGCTGCGGGACAAGCTCAGCTACAGCGTCTCGGCGCCGCAGGTGAAGCGCGGGCAGTCGCACCCGGTGCTGCGCGAATTCGCCAAGGCCGACTACCTCAGCGCCGTGCTGCAGGCCAAGGAGTACATCGCCGCCGGGGACATGATGCAGGTCCAGGTGGGCCAGCGCCTGTCCAAGCGCTACACCGAATCCCCGCTGAGCCTCTACCGCGCGCTGCGCTCGCTCAATCCCAGCCCCTACATGTACTTCTATGACATGGGGGACTTCCAGATCGTCGGCGCCTCGCCCGAGATCCTGGTGCGCCAGGAGCGCACGGCAGAGGGGCAGAAGGTCACCATCCGCCCGCTGGCCGGCACGCGGCCGCGCGGCGCCACGCGCGAGCAAGACCTGGCCCTCGAAGCCGAGCTCAAGGCCGACCCCAAGGAGCGCGCCGAGCACCTGATGCTGATCGACCTGGCCCGCAACGACATCGGCCGCATCGCCACCACCGGCAGCGTCAAGGTGACGGATGCCTTCGTCATCGAGCGCTACTCGCACGTGATGCACATCGTCAGCAATGTCGAGGGGCAGCTGCAGCCCGGCGTCAGCAATATGGACGTGTTCCGCGCCACCTTCCCTGCCGGCACCCTCACCGGCGCGCCCAAGGTCCGGGCCATGGAGATCATCGACGAGCTGGAGCCCGTCAAGCGCGGCATCTACGGCGGCGCCTGCGGCTACCTCAGCTACGCGGGCGACATGGACCTGGCCATCGCCATCCGTACCGGCATCGTGCAGGACCAGATGCTCTATGTGCAGGCCGCGGCCGGCGTGGTGGCGGACTCCGTGCCCGAGCTGGAATGGAAGGAAACCGAGGCCAAGGCACGGGCCCTGCTGCGCGCGGCCGAGCTGGTCGAGGAGGGCTTCTGATGCGCCCCGCACCGACCCTCGAGCTGGTGCTGGTGGGGGACCGCGACGAAGCCATCACCGCCCACCGCGCCATCCCCCTGGCCCTGGACCTCGCCAGCCAGGCGCTGGATCAGCCCCTGCAGGCCCGCTGGCTGGCCACCGACGAGATCGGTGACGGCAGCGCGCTGCATGCCGCCCACGGCGTCTGGTGCGTGCCGGGCAGCCCCTACCGCAGCATGGACGGCGCCCTGCGCGCCATCCGCCAGGCGCGCGAGAGCGGCCAGCCCTTCCTGGGCACCTGCGGCGGCTTCCAGCATGCCGTGGTCGAGTACGCCCGCCATGTGCTGGGCTGGGTCGACGCCGAGCACGAGGAGACCGCCGGGGCCGGCGAGCGGCGGGTGATCCATCATCTGGCCTGCGAGCTGGTGGAGCAGCACGAGCGGCTGGCCCCTCTGCCGGGCACGCGCCTGCATGCCGTCTACGAGGGGCAGCCCTTCAGCGAGGGCTACCGCTGCCGATTCGGGCTCAACCCCGACTTCGTGGCGGCCCTCACCGCGGGGCCACTCAAGGCCGCCGCCCAGGGGCCGGCCGGCGATGTGCGGGCGGTTGAACTGGCCGGGCATCCCTTTTTCGTGGCAGCGCTGTTCCAGCCGGAACGCCAGGCGCTGCAAGGCAATCTGCCGGGCCTGGTCAGGGCCTGGGTCGAGGCTGCGGCCGTGCGCGCCGCTGAACAGGAGGCGCGCTCATGCTGCTGATGATCGACAACTACGACAGCTTCACCTTCAACCTGGTGCAGTACTTCGGCGAACTCGGGACCGAGGTGAAGGTGGTGCGCAATGACGAGATCACCGTCGGCGAGATCGCGGCCCTGAAGCCGGCGCACCTGGTCTTCTCGCCCGGTCCCTGCTCACCTGCCGAGGCCGGTGTCTGCGTGGAGGCCATCCGTCACTTCGCGGGCAAGCTGCCCCTGCTGGGCGTGTGCCTGGGCCATCAGAGCATGGGCGCGGCCTTCGGGGCCAACATCGTCCGCGCCAAGACCCAGATGCACGGCAAGACCAGCGTGATCCACACCGACCAGCAGGGCGTGTTCGCCGGCCTGCCGCAGGACTTCACCGTGGTGCGCTACCACTCGCTGGTGGTCGAGGAGGCGACGTTCCCCAAGGAATTCGTCGTCACCGCCCGCAGCGAGGACGGCGAGATCATGGGCCTGCGCCACCGCGAGCTGGCCGGCACAGCCACGCCGCTGGAGGGGGTGCAGTTCCATCCGGAGTCCATCCTGTCCGAGCACGGCCATGCCATGCTGAGGAACTTCCTGCAGCTGCGGAAGTGAGAGGCCGCCCCGCCGGGTCCCGCGGCGGACGGCGCCAAGCGAAGACCGATTGCCAAGGAGTAGTCAGGCCATGATTGACTTGCGAAGCGATACCGTCACCCAGCCCACGCCGGCCATGCGCGAGGCCATGAGCGCTGCGCCGCTGGGCGACGATGTCTTCGGTGACGACCCCAGCGTCAACGCGCTGCAGGAGGACCTGGCCGCGCGGCTGGGCTTCGAGGCCGCGCTCTTCATGCCCACGGGCACGCAGAGCAATCTGTGCGCGCTGATGGCCCACTGCCAGCGCGGCGACGAATACATCGTCGGCCAGATGGCCCACACCTACCGCTGGGAAGGCGGTGGCGCGGCGGTGCTGGGCTCCATCCAGCCGCAGCCCCTGGTGCAGCAGCCGGACGGCAGCCTGCTGCTGGCCGACATCGAGGCCAACATCAAGCCCGACGACGCCCACTTCGCCCGCACCCGGCTGCTGACCCTGGAGAACACCATCGGCGGCAAGGTGCTGCCCATGGACTACCTCGCCGCGGCCTCGGAGCTCGCGCAGCGCCGTGGCCTGGCCCGCCACCTCGATGGCGCGCGGCTCTTCAACGCAGCCGTGGCGGTGGACGCGGCCGACCCCTACGCCGCGGCGCGCCGCATCTGCAGCCATTTCGACAGCGTCTCCGTGTGCTTCTCCAAGGGCCTGGGCGCGCCGGTGGGCTCGGTGCTGTGCGGCTCGCGCGACTTCATCAAGGCCGCCCACCGCTGGCGCAAGATGGCCGGCGGCGGCCTGCGCCAGGCGGGCCTGCTGGCCGCCGCGGCCCACCATGCCCTGGACCATCACGTGCGCCGCCTGGCCGAGGACCATGCCCTCGCGCGCCGGCTGGCCGAGGGCCTGGCCGGGGTGCCAGGTCTTGCCATCGAGGCGCCGCAGACCAATATCGTCTTCGCCGATGTGGGCGACACCGCGCGCGCGGCCGGCCTGCTGCCCTTCCTGAAGGAGCGCGGCGTGCTGGCCACGGGCCTGTACCGCCTGCGATTCGTGACCCATCTGGACGTCGATGCGGCGGGCGTGGACCGCGCCATCGCCGCCGTCCGCGACTACTTCAAAGCCTGAACGGAAACCGTCATGCCCATCACCGATAACGAAGCCCTGACGCGGACCATCGAGCACCGCGAGATCTTCCACGACGAGATGCTGACCCTGATGCGCCGCATCATGAGCGGGGACATGTCCCCCGTGATGGCCGCGGCCCTGCTGATCGGCCTGCGCGTCAAGAAGGAGACCATCGGCGAGATCACCGCCGCCGCGCAGGTGATGCGCGAGTTCTCGGTCAAGGTCCCGCTGGGGCCGAAGCCGCATCTGGTCGATGTGGTGGGCACCGGCGGCGATGGCGCCCACACCTTCAACATCAGCACCTGCTCGATGTTCGTGGCCGCGGCGGCCGGCGCGCAAGTGGCCAAGCATGGCAACCGCAGCGTCTCCAGCAAGACCGGCAGCGCCGACGTGCTGGAGGCCCTGGGCGCCAACATCATGCTCAAGCCCGAGCAGGTGGCGGCCTGCGTGGCGCAGTGCGGCATTGGCTTCATGTTCGCGCCCAACCACCACCCGGCCATGAAGAACATCGCCCCGGTTCGCAAGGAGCTGGGCGTGCGCACCATCTTCAACATCCTGGGGCCCCTGACCAACCCGGCCGGCGCGCCCAACATCCTGATGGGCGTGTTCCATCCGGACCTGGTCGGCATCCAGGTGCGCGTGATGCAGCGCCTGGGCGCCGAGCACGCCGTCGTCGTGTACGGCAAGGACGGCATGGACGAGATCTCGCTGGGCGCGGGCACGCAGGTGGGCGAGCTGAGGAACGGCGAGATCCGCGAGTACGAGATCCACCCCGAGGACTTCGGCCTGGCCATGGCCTCCAACCGCAGCCTCAAGGTCGCCGGGCCGGAAGACAGCCGCCAGATGCTGCTGGGCGCCCTGGCCGACGAGCCCGGCCCCGCGCGCGACATCGTGCTGCTCAACGCCGGCGCCACGCTCTACGCTGCCAATGTGGCGGACAGCATCGGCGACGGCATCGAGCGCGCGCGCGAGGCCATCCGCAGCGGCGCGGCGCGGGCCAAGCTCGACCAGTTCATCGCGACCACGCAGGCCCTGGGCGCCGCATGAGATCCAATGCCGCCCTCTGGCGCCGCCTGCGGGATGACATCCCCCAGGCCCGCCAGGTGCTGCTGCCGCGCGTGGAGGTGCACCCGCTGTCCTGGGGCCTGGGCCTGACTGGCACGGCGCTGGGTCTGTGGGGCGTGCCCCTGCTGCCCGACGCCTGGCGCACGGGCGCTGGCTGGCTGGCCCTGGGCCTGGTGGTGGCCGGCATGGCTGCCTGGGGCCTGCTGAGGCGCGAGCACCTGGGCTGGCGCCTGGATTTCGCCACGCGCGAGCTGGCGCCCGTGGGCGTTGATGGCGAGCCACGCCGCCTGGACGGCCCTGGCTGGGGCCTGTATTGCGTGGGCGGATCCAAGCGCCGCTCACTGGCGCTCGAATTCCGTCACGAGGACGGCGGCAAGGCCCTGCGCGTGCTGGAGACCCGCGGCGGCGCCAGCCGCGAGGAGCATCAGCTCGTGAGCCAGATCGCCGACGCGCTGGCGCAGCGCCTGCAGCTGCGGCGCGAGGGGCTCAGCCTGTGAGCGCGCCGATCGCCAGCCTGCACACGACATCCTGACTCAAGGCCAAGACCATGTCCGACATCCTGAACAAGATCAACGCCGTCAAGCACGAGGAAGTGGCCGCGGCACGCGCCGTGCGTTCGCTGGCCAGCCTGCGCGACGAAGCCGCGGGCCAAGGCCCGGTGCGGGGCTTCGTGGCCTCGCTGCGCAGTGCCATCGCGGCCGGGCGTAGCGGCGTCATCGCCGAGATCAAGAAGGCCAGCCCCAGCAAGGGCGTGCTGCGCGAGGACTTCCGCCCTGCCGAGATCGCGCAGAGCTATGCCCGCCACGGCGCGGCCTGCCTGAGCGTGCTGACCGACCGCCCCTTCTTCCAGGGCGCGACCGAGTACCTGCAGGCCGCCCGCGCCGCCTGCACGCTGCCGGTGCTGCGCAAGGACTTCATGGTGGACGAGTACCAGATCGTCGAAGCCCGGGCCATGGGCGCGGACTGCGTGCTGCTGATCGCCGCCAGCCTCGATGACGCACTGATGGCCGATCTCGAAGCCTGCGCGCTGGATCTGGGCATGGATGTGCTGGTCGAGGTGCACGACGGCGCCGAGCTGGAGCGCGCCCTGCGGCTGAAGACGCCGCTGGTGGGCATCAACAATCGCAATCTGCGGACCTTCGACGTCACGCTGGACACCACCCTGGGCCTGCTGGACCGTGTGCCGGCGGACCGCCTGCTGGTGACCGAATCCGGCATCCTGCAGCGCGCCGACGTGCAGCGCATGCGGGACCACGGCGTGCACGCCTTCCTGGTGGGCGAGGCCTTCATGCGCGCCCCCGAACCCGGCGAGGCCCTGGCGGCCTTGTTCGCCTGATGCAGGCCTCGCTGCTGGATGACGACGGCGCCCCCGCGGCGGCGCCCAATGCCCTCGCGCGCCCGCTGGGCGAGGTGCTGGATGCCACGCCGCTGTCGCCCGGCTGGCAGGCCGAGGTGGAAGGGTGGCGCCAGAGCGCCGCAGGCCAGGCGCTGGTCGCCTATGTCGAGCGGCGCCAGCGCGAGGGCGCCACGGTGTTCCCGGCCCAGCCGGTGCGTGCCTTGAGCCTGACGCCGCTGGAGCAGGTGCGCGTGGTCATCCTGGGCCAGGATCCGTACCACGGCGCCGGTCAGGCCGAGGGCCTGGCGTTCTCCGTGCCGCCGGGCCAGAAGCTGCCGCCCTCGCTGCGCAACATCTACAAGGAGCTGCAGCGCGACCTGGGCCAGCCGCCGGCGCGCGACGGCCATCTGATCGCCTGGACGCACCAGGGCGTGCTGCTGCTCAACACCTCGCTGACGGTGGAGGAGGGTGCCGCCGGCAGCCATGCGAAGAAGGGCTGGGAAGCCCTCACCGATGCCTTGATCGCCGCCACGGCGGCGCACGCCGCGCCCAAGGTCTACCTGCTGTGGGGCGCCCATGCCCAGGCCAAGGCGCCGCTCATTGCGGCGGCCGGCCCGCAGCACCTGGTGCTGCAAGCCAACCACCCCTCGCCGCTCTCCGCCACGCGGCCGCCCCAGCCCTTCATCGGCTGCGGGCACTTCTCCGCCGCGCAGACCTGGCTGGCGGCGCGCGGGCAGCGCCTGGACTGGCGCGTCTGAGCTCAGGCCCCACCGCCGCGCAGCAGCGTTCCCCGCCCGCCCGCTCCGGGTAGACCCTGGGGCCAGCCCCATGCCGAACTTGGTTCTAAACTGGTATTGTTCCACTTGGTGCGATACCCGTTCGCACCTGTCTGCTACCCCGTGAAACCGCGATCAAAGCCAGGCATCGCCGGTGGATCGGCTGAGTGGGTGGATTTGGATGTAAGCCAGTGCAATACCAATTGACGCTCGGCTAATTCTGGTACTAAACTGGTATTACTATGAACAAGCCCCTGCCTCTGCATCACACCCTGGCGCGCGCTGAGGCGCTGGCCGCGGTGCGCTACCACGTGGGGGTGGATGGCGGCGGCACCGGGACGCGGGTCAAGCTGGCGGACGCCGCCGGCCGCGTGCTGGGTCAGGGCGAGGCCGGGCCTTCGGCGCTGGGGCAGGGCGTGGCCCAGGCCTGGCGCCACATCCTGGACGCCCTGCAGCAGGCGGCCGGGCAGGCCGGCCTGTCGTCGGTGCCGCTGGCCGAATGCGCGCTGGGCGCGGGCCTGTCGGGGGCCAATCTGCTGGCCGACGCGCAGGACTTCATCCGCACGCAGCCCGGCTTCGCCGCGGTACTGCTGGAGAACGATGGCTTCACCACCGTGCTGGGCGCCCATGGCGGCCGCCCGGGCGTGGTGGTGGCGGCCGGCACCGGCACGGTGGGCGAGGTGCTGCGGCCCGATGGCTCGCGGGGCATCGCCTCGGGCTGGGGCTGGATCACCGGTGACGAGGGCAGCGGCGCCTGGCTGGGGCTGCGCGCCATGGGGCATGCCCAGCAGGCCATGGACGGGCGGGTGCCCGTCAGCCAGCTGGCCCTGGCCGTATGGGAGGTGGCGGGCCGTGATCGCGAGTCCATCCTGGCCTGGTGTGCCGCGGCGGGCCAGCACGGCTTCGCGTCCCTGGCGCCGCGGGTCCTGGACGCCGCCGAGGCGGGCGACAAACCGGCCCAGGCTCTTCGCATGCAGGCCGTGGTGGCCCTGGAGCAGCTGGCCCACAGCCTCGATCCCCAGGAGGAATTGCCCCTCGCCCTGGCCGGCAGCATCGCCAAGCGTCTTTTGGCCCATTTCTCAGGCAACATTCGTGCCCGTTGCGTCGAGTCCCAAGGAGATTCGGCCGACGGCGCACTGCTCTTGGTCGGCAGTGCACTCAACGACAAGACGGGTACACGATGACAAAGCTGCCGTTCCAATTCAAGCCTGATCCCGAAGCCGCCTCGCCGCTGTACATGCAGCTGGCCCACAAGCTGGCGCAGGCGATCCGCGAAGGCCACTACCAGGCCGATGAAGCCCTGCCCTCCGAGCGGGTGCTCTCCGAGTCCCTGGACCTCTCCCGCGTGACGGCCCGCAAGGCCATCGACCGCCTGGTGGAGCAGGGCCTGATCATCCGCAAGCGCGGCTCCGGCAACTACATCGCCCCCAAGCTTGAGCAGCCGCTGTCGCGCCTGACGAGCTTCTCGGAGGAACTGCACCAGCGCGGCTTCAAGCCGAGCTCGCGCTGGCTGACGCGCGGCTTCTCGCTGGCCGCGCCGGACGAACAACTCTCCCTGGGCCTGACCACCGGCCAGCGCGTGGCGCGCCTGGAGCGCCTGCGCCTGGCCGATGCCGTGGTCATGGCCTACGAAGTGAGCGTGCTGCCCGAGGCGGTGCTGCCGGACCCCGAGTCCGTCAGCGCCTCGCTCTATGAGCACCTGGGCCGCCTGGGCGGCGCCCCGGTGCGCGCGCTCCAGCACATTCGAGCCATCAACGCCGACTCCCGCCTTGCCAGCCTGCTGGAAGTGCCCGTGGGTCAGGCCGTGCTGTTCATCACACGGGTGGGCTATCTGGAATCGGGTCAGGCCGTGGAGCTGACCCATTCGTACTGCCGCAGCGACTACTACGACTTCGTTGCGGAGATGAGGCGGGATGGATGACCGAAGCACAGCGCACTGACGGATTCGTACTGACACCTGCGGGATTCGTCCGCGGTGTGCTGGAGCATCAAGGGGGCCGCATCACCCGCATCGAGGGTGAGGCGGTCACCGAGTACGAGGTCCGCCACGGATCTCAGGATCTGCCCCTGATCCTCCCCGGCTTCATCGACGTGCATGTGCACGGCGGCGGCGGCCGGGACACCATGGAAGGTGGCGACGCCGCCCGGGCCATCGCCCGGCTGCATGTGCGCCATGGCACGACCTCGCTGCTGGCCACCACCATGACCGCGCCCATGGACGAGATCCGCGCGGCCCTGTCGGCCCTGGGCCCTGTGTGCCGCGAGCGCGAGCCGCAGGCCGCCCGCGTGCTGGGTGTGCATCTCGAGGGCCCCTACATCAATCCCGGCAAGCTGGGCGCCCAGCCCGACTTCGCCCGCGCCGCGCAGCTGGCCGAAGTGCAGGCCCTGCACGCCCTGGCCCCCATCCGCCTGATCACGCTGGCGCCCGAGCTGCCCGGCAATCTGGACCTCACCGAGCAGCTGCGCGCGGCCGGCTTCCAGGTGCAGATCGGCCACACGCTGGGCACCTACGAAGACGGCGTCGAGGCCCTGCAGCGCGGCGCCGGCGGCTTCACCCACCTCTTCAATGCCATGACGGGCCTGCATCACCGCGAGCCTGGCATGGTGGGCGCCGCGCTGGCCCATGCGCGCTACGCCGAGATCATCCCGGACCTGCTGCATGTGCATGAAGGTGCCGTGCGCGTGGCCCTACGCTCCATCCCCTGCCTGTTCTGCGTGACCGACTCGACCGCTGCCGCGGGCATGCCCGATGGCGAGTACAGCCTGGGCCGCCACCGCGTCACCAAGTGCATGGGCGGCGTGCGCCTGCCCGACGGCACGCTGGCCGGCAGCACGCTGACGATGGACCAGGCGCTGCGCAATCTGGTGGGGCTGGGGCTGGAGATGGCGGACGCCTCGCGTCGCGTCTCGACCCATGCCGCGGACTATCTGGGACTCGGGGACCGCGGCCGCCTGGCTGTCGGCGCCTGGGCGGACTTTGTGATGTTGGACCGTGATTTGCAGGTGCAAGGCGTGGTCGTTGAAGGAGATGGAATTGACCTCGCTTGATATCAAGACCCGCATGCTGGAGGAGTGCCTGTCGGCGCCCGCGGCTGTTGCGCGCCAGCTGGCCGCTGACCAGAACGCCTATGCGGCCCTGGGTGAATCGCTGCGCGACGCGCCGCCCAGCAGCCTGCTGACCGTTGCCCGTGGCAGCTCGGACCACGCGGCCCACTACATGGCCTACCTGGTGATGGCGCGCCTGGGCCGGCTGGTCACCTCGCTGCCCATGTCCCTGATCACGCTGTACCAGAGCAAGATCGCCTGCGAGGGCCTGGTGTCCCTGGCTTTCTCGCAATCGGGCCAGAGCCCGGATCTGGTGGCGCCGACGCGCTTCTTCCGTGAAGGCGGGGCACGCACCGTGGCCTTCGTCAACGCCGAGGGTTCGCCCCTGGCCGCCGCAGCGGAGCATGTCTTCTCGCTGCATGCCGGTCCCGAGAACAGCGTGGCCGCGACCAAGAGCTACATCGCGCAGCTGGTGGCCGGCGCCCGCGTGGTCGCCGCCTGGCAGGGGGATGAGGACCTGGCCGCCGCCCTGCAGCAGCTGCCCGACGACCTCGTCAAGGCCGCCGGCCTGCGCTGGGATGCCGCCGTGGAAGCGCTGCGCGGCGCGGACAAGCTCTTCGTGATCGGCCGCGGCACCAGCCTGCCCATCGCACTGGAAGCCGCGTTGAAGTTCAAGGAAACTTGCGGTATCCAGGCCGAGGCCTTCTCCGGCGCCGAGGTCAAGCACGGCCCCATGGCCCTGGTGGAGGAGGGCTACCCGCTGCTGGTCTTCGCGCCGCGCGGCCCGGCCCAGGCCGGCCTCGTGGCCCTGGCCGAGGAAATGCGCGGCCGCGGTGCCCGCGTCCTGCTGGCCGCGCCGGCCGGCACGCCCGGTGCCGAGCTGCCGCTGGCCTGCACCGGCAACGAGGACCTCGACCCCATTGCCGCCATCCAGAGCTTCTATCCCATGGTCGAGGCCCTGGCCCGCGCCCGCGGCCTGAACCCCGACCAGCCGCGCCACCTGGCCAAGGTCACCAAGACCCACTGAGCGAGGCGCCGTCATGACCCAAGCATTCACGCCCGAAGACGCCGGCCAGCTGGTGATGGTCGACATCCAGGGCAAGACCCTGGACGCCGCCACCGCGGCCTTCCTGCGCGAGCACAAGATCCGCGCCGTCTGCCTGTTCCGCAAGAACCTGGGCACGGAAGAGGAAGTGCGCCAGCTGACCCGCGAGCTGCGCGAGGTGATGGGCCCCCACGCCCTGATCGGCCTGGATCAGGAAGGCGGCTCCGTGGTGCGTGCGACCTTCCTGCCTCAGGCGCCCTCGGCCATGGCCCTGGGCGCGGCGGGCGACAGCGAGCTGTGCGAGCGCGTGGGCGCCGCCGTGGCCCGCGGCCTGCGCAGCATCGGCGTGAACTGGAACTTCGCTCCGGTGCTGGACATCAACAACAACCCGGCCAACCCGGTGATCGCCGAGCGCAGCTTCTCCGAGCGCGCCGACGAGGTCACCCGCCTGGCCGGCGCCTGGATGTGGGGCTCGCTGCGCGAGGGCGTGGCCTGCTGCGTCAAGCACTTCCCCGGCCATGGCGACACGCATGTGGACTCCCACCTGGCCCTGCCCACGGTGGACAAGAGCCGTGCCGAGCTCGATGCCCTGGAGCTGCGCCCCTTCCACGCCCTGCGCGAGATCGCGCCGGCGGTGATGACGGCGCACATCGTCTACCCGCAGATCGACCCCGAGTACCCGGCCACGCTGTCCGCCACCATCCTCGGCGGCATCCTGCGCAAGGAGTGGGGCTACGAGGGCGTGGTGATCACCGATGCGCTGATGATGAAGGCCATCTGCGAGCGCTACGGCTATGACCGCGCCGCCGTGCTGGCCCTGCAGGCCGGTGCCGACATGATCCTGGCCCAGGGCTCGCTGGAAGAGCAGGGTCAGTCCTTGCGTGCCCTGCGCGAGGCCTTCGCCCGCGGCGAGCTGACGCCGGCGCAGGGCGCCCGGGCGCGCGATCGCCTGGACCGCCTGGCGCGGGCCTATCCGGTCAGCCACGACGACTATGGCGGCGCCGTCCGCGAGGCCGACGGCGCGCTGATGGCCGAGGCCTGGGCCCGTGGCCTGACGGCCCTGCGCGCCGCGAAGGCGCCTGCGCTGCATGCGCCGCTGCGCGTCTACGTGCAGACCGACGTGCCCACCGACATGGTCAGCGAGGCCGGCCCGACCGGCGCCCAGATCGCCGGCCTGTTCAGCGGCTTCGCGGACGCCGAGATCGTGATGCTGGACGACCTGCTGGGCCTGGACTGGTCGCAGGTACCGCAGGACGGCCGCCAGACCATCGTCGCCTCCACGCACCGGATGCGCTACGGCGCCAATGCCGGCCATTGGCAGCCGGACCTGCACCTCGTGCTGTGGAACCCCTTCCAGGCGCTCGATGTGCAGGGCCCCACCGTCGTCAGCTGGGGCTATGCGGACGGCGCGCTGGCCGCGCTGAAGAGCTGGCTGCAGGGCGAGCTGGCCGCGACGGCCGCATCGCCGGTGAGCCTGGGCTGAGGCCCGCGTCGAACCACAACAAGGACAAGCCATGAGCGCGATCCAGGACTCCTCTTCGGCCAGCCCCCTGCGCTGGGTGCCCAGCCTGTACTTCGTGCAGGGCCTGCAGTTCTTCGTGGTCATGCTGATCGCCAGCATGATGTACAAGACGCTGGGCGTGGAGAACGACCAGATCGCGCGCTGGACCAGCCTCATCGGCCTGGCCTGGGCCTTCAAGCCGCTGTGGAGCCCCTTCCTGGAGCTGATTCCCAGCAAGAAGCGCATCGTCGTGAGCATGCAGTTCCTGGGGGCGGCCGGCCTGCTGGCGGTGGCCCTGACGCTGCAGCTGCCCAGCTGGTTCGGGGCCTCGCTGGCGGTGTTCTTCGTGCTGGCCTATGCCTCGGCCACCCATGACATCGCCTGCGACGGCCTTTACATGGCCTCGCTGTCGGACAAGGAGCAGGCCGCCTACGCGGGCTGGCAGGGGGCCTTCTTCAACGCCTCCAAGTTCCTCACGCAGGGCGGCCTGCTGATCCTCGCCGGACTGCTGGCCGAGCGCTTCGGCCTGAGCAATGCCTGGACGAGCATCTTCGTGATGCTGGGCGTGCTGCTGGCCCTGCTGGCCAGCTACAACGCCGTCGCGCTGCCCAACCCGCTGCCCGCACAGGCGCCCAAGGGCGGAGCCTCGGCGGTCTGGCAGACCCTGGTGGAGGTGATTGCCGACCTGCTGCGCAAGCCGGGCATCTGGGGCTTCATGCTCTTCATCGTCCTGTTCCGCCTGGCGGAAGGCCAGGTACAGACCATCGGGCCCCTGTTCCTGCTGGAGGCGCGCGAGAAGGGCGGGCTGGGACTGACGCAGGAACAGACGGGCGGCGTCTACGGCACGGTGGGCACCGCCGCCTTCCTGGTGGGCAGCATCCTGGGCGGCTACTTCACGTCGAGGCTGAGCCTGCGCCGCGCCATGCCGGTGCTGCTGCTGGCCATGGCGGTGCCCAGCGTCACCTTCTACTACCTGGCTGCGGCACGCCCGACTGACATCATCCACATCGGCGCGGCCATCGCGCTGGAGATGTTCGGTTACGGCTTCGGCTTCGTCGGCATGATCCTCTTCATCATGCAGGTGGTGGCCCCCGGCCGCTTCCAGACCGCGCACTACGCGCTGGGCTCGGGCGTGATGCAGCTGGGCTTCATCCTGGCCCGTTCGTTCAGCGGGGACGTGCAGCTGGCGCTGGGCTACGAGCGCTTCTTCCTCTGGACCATCGCCTGCGGTGCCCCGGCCCTGCTGCTGTACTTCTTCGTCCGCTTCCCCCAGGGCCAGGCCGCCGCCACCCCGGACGCGGCTCCCCAGGCAAGCGCCTTGCCGGCGGGTCGCTGAGCGTTCCGGCATGCGTGCTCACGTTCTTCATGTGGTAGGCCTTGTGCTTGCCTTGTCTCTTGGGCCGGCCTCCGCGCAAAGCGGGGCCGGCCGTTTTTTTGACGATTTCAGCGATGCCGACCTGGCCGGCCTGCAGGCCGCCGGCTGGACGGCTCGCACGGCGCCGGGCCACCCAGGCGTGCCCGGCGCGCAGTGGGGCGAATCCCAGCTGCGGCTGCTCGACGATCCCGCGCACAAGGGCAACCGCCTGCTGCGCCTGGTGGCCGAGACCGACGGCACCGGCCCCGGCACCCGCCAGGCCCAGCTGTGCCAGCAGCGCAAGTTCCACGAGGGGACCTACGCCGCTCGCCTTCGCTTCAGCGACGCGCCGGTGCAGGGCGCGGACGGCGATCCCGTCATCCAGACCTTCTACGCCGTCGCGCCGCTGCGCCACGATTTCGACCCGGAGTTCAGCGAGATCGACTGGGAGTACCTGCCCAACGGCGGCTGGGGCAGCGAGAAGACGCGGCTCTACGGCATCAGCTGGCAGACCGTGCGCATCGAACCCTGGCTGGCCTACAACGGCTCGCATGAGGAGATGGGCGCGCTGGGGGCGGGCGATGCGGCCTGGCACGTGCTGCTGATGCAGGTGGCCGGCGGCCGTGTGCGGCTCTTCCTGGACGGCCGCCAGGTGGCCGAGCATGGCGGGCGCAACTACCCGGTGGTGCCCATGTCCATCAACTTCAACCTGTGGTTCTCGCCCGGCGGCCTGCTGCCCGCAGGCGGCCCGGTACGCCGCTACGAGCAGGACGTGGACTGGGTCTTCCATGCGCGCAACGAGGTCCTGAGCCTGGCGCAGGTCGAGGCGGCCGTGGCCGCCTACCGCCGCCAGGGCAGGGGCCGCGAGGACACCGTGCCCGCCGCACAGCCCGCGCTGGACAGCCGCTGCGATTTCTGAGCCCGCGCCTTGCGCCAATCCCGATGACTGCGAACTCCCGTCTGGCCTCCGTCGATGCCCTGCGCGGCCTGACCGTGGCCGCCATGCTGCTGGTCAACAACCCGGGCGACTGGGACCATGTGTTCTGGCCCCTGGAGCACGCCGCCTGGAACGGCTGCACGCCCACCGACCTCATCTTCCCCTTCTTCCTGCTGATTGCCGGCGCCAGCCTGAGCCTGGCCACGGGCGGGCGCTGGAGCCGTGGCGAGCCGGCCGGCCTGCTGCTGCCGCCTCTGCTGAAGCGTGCGTTGAAGGTCTTCGTGCTGGGCCTGGTGCTGCACCTGCTGGCCTGGTGGCTGATGGACAAGCCGCAGTACCGGCTGATGGGCGTGATGCAGCGCATCGGCCTGTGCCTGGCCTTCGCGGCCCTGCTGGGCACCGCCTGGCGCAGCGAACGTGCGCGCTGGTCCGTGCTGGCTGCGCTTTTGATCGGCTATGGTGGCCTGATGGCCTGGGGCGGCGGCTGGGAGCCGCAGACCAATCTGGCCTCGCGCCTGGACAGCCTGATCCTGGGCCGCTGGAACTACCTGTGGGATGCGGCGAGCGGCCTGGGTCACGACCCCGAGGGCCTGCTCAGCACCCTGGGCGCCCTGGCCAGCACGGTGCTGGGCCTGATCGCCGGAGAGCGCCTGCGCCAGGGGCGTGGCCGCAGCCTGTGGATGCCCGCGGCCCTGCTGCTCCTGCTGGGCGCACTGGCCACGCAATGGGTGCCCTGGAACAAGCAGCTGTGGACGCCCAGCTTCGTCCTCTGGACCGGCGGCTGGGCCTTCGCGGCCCTGGCCCTGGCCAACGAGCTGGTGGACCGCCGCGGCCTGCCGCCGCTGGGGCGGGCCTTCGGCGTCAATGCCATGGCCGCCTATGCGGGGGCCTGGATGTGCACGGTCTTCCTGGAAGGCTTTGGCTGGATGGGGCCGCTGTACGGCGGCTTGTTCTCCCCCATCGGGACGGCCCTCGGCCCCGAGGTCCAGTCCCTGAGCTTCGCCCTGGCCTTCGTGGCGCTGTGGAGCGGCATTGTTTGGGCGCTGGACCGGCGGGGCTGGTACTGGAAGCTCTGAGTCCGGCCACCGCACGGGGGGCGCGCACGAGAAGAAGGGCCGACCCTTGCGAGCCGGCCCTGCTGACGACGCGGAGGTCGATCAGGGGATGGGGCAGGACTTGGTCGGGTCGCGCAGGCTGCACTTCCACTGCCACATCACATTCAGCCTCTCGGTGAGGTTCACCGTGAAGTTCATGCCCGGCGCGCTCAGATTCAGGGTGATGACATTGCCGCTGATGATGTCGGACGTGGGCTCGCCGGTCCCGTAGACACCCTGGACCACCGCGCCCTTGCCCAGTTGCACGCTGACCTGGCTGTTGGCGATCAGGTAGGCCAGGTTGTTGTTGACGTACTGGCCGATGGGGAAGGTCTGGCCATTGGGCAGCGTCACCACCTTGTCGGCCGGAATCAGCTTGTTCAGGCCAGTCAGGTAGTTCTGGTCGCGGCCGAAGAAGAGGCCGTCCTTGACCATGCCCAGGGAGCCCTTGACGCCGTCCAGCACGCCCTGGTCAATCTTGCCCTCGGCCTTGTTGATGATGATGTTGCCCAGGATGGGCAGCATCCAGCTGAGGTTGGAGTCGCAGTCGGTCGAGGACCCCACATTGGCGGTCACGCCGATCTTGTCGGAGGGCAGCTCGCCGGTTGCCGCGCCGTACTGGGCCGTGACCTGCAGATTGGCCAGGGAGGCATGGTTGACGCAGCTGTACGAGATGATGCCCCAGCGCTTGCCGCTGAACTGCGTGTAGGCGTCATAGCGGACGCCGCCCAGCGTCATCAGTACCGTGCCGTTGGCTTGCGGCTGAATCTGCACGTTGACATCGCCGGAGAGCGTGCCGCTCTGGAAGTTGACGCCCTGGCTGGCAGCCGACGCCCGCATGAATTCGTTCAGGCCGTTCTGCATGCTGTAGGGCACGGCCTTCATCTGTCCGGCGAGGGTGCCCAGCGGTCCACCGCTGCGCCAGTCTTCCGCGTAGCTCAGACTGCCGCCGCCATAGCTGACGGTGGCCACATACTGGCCTGATTGGATGCGGGGAGACCAATCGGCCTGAGCCGCTCCCGTGAAAGCCAGGGCCAGGGCCCCCAGAAGCAGGTGTTGTCGCTGCATAGATCCTCATTCCCGCCTGTGACGTGGCCGTGCGCCCATGCATGGGCGCCGCCGCCTTCCCCGATCTTGGTCAAGCACACCGCTCCCGTCTGCGGCGGGCAAGGGGTAGGGCGGGTGCCTGATGGCCCCGGCCCTTGCGGGTCCGGCGCGGCGGAAGGATGGCAAAAAGCCGAGGGCGGCAACACTGCAAGAGTTGCGAGGTTCTGAAGGACTGTGCGATCCGCGGGTTGACGGCAGACGGTGACGGAGCCTCCATGCTAGGCCGGAGGCTTCGAGCTCATTCATGGTAGATGACGATTGACTACCACTTGAATACCAACCAGGATTCCAGCCCATGAAGATCAAGACGATTGCCATCATCGGCGGCGGCACCGCGGGTTGGCTGGCGGCCAACCATCTCGGGCGCGAGTTGCTGGCCGATCCGGAGTTGAGCATCACGGTCATCGAGTCGGACGAGGTGCCCATCATCGGCGTGGGCGAAGGCACGGTGCCCTTCATCAAGCAGTCCTTGCAGAAGTTCGGCATTGGCGAGGCCGAGCTGATGCTGTCCTGCGAGACCACCTTCAAGACCGGCATCCGCTTCCAGGGCTGGCTGGATGCGGCCCGGCATGGCGCCGACCACCACTACCTCCACGCCTTTGCCTCGCCCTTCCCCGGCGGGCTGGACGTGACGCCCGCCTGGCTGGAGGACAGCGGCGGGCGGCCCTTCGACGACGTGTCCGTCGCGGCCCGCCTCTCGGAGGCTGGGCGCAGTCCCAAGCAGATCTCCTCCGGGCCCTATGTGGGCGAGGCCGACTACGCCTATCACGTCAACGCGCAGCAGTTCGCCCAGCTCCTCTCGCGCAATGCGCAGCAGCGCTTTGGTGTCCGGCACCAGCTCGCCACCATCGTCGGCGCCGAGCGCGCGGCCGACGGCAGCATCGCGGCCCTGCGCACCCGCAGCGGCGAGCGTCTGGCCTTCGACTTCTACGTGGACTGCAGCGGCTTCGCCTCCCTGCTGACCCAGGGCGTGCTCAAGGTGCCCTTCGTGGACAAGTCGCACCAGGTGCTGACGGACACCGCCCTGGTCCAGCAGGTGCCCTTCGGCCCCGACGAGCCCATCGCGCCCTACACCCTGGCCACGGCCCACCGCGCGGGCTGGATCTGGGACATCCCCGTGACCCAGCGCCGCGGCACCGGCTTCGTCTACGCCAGCGCCTACATGGGCGAGGACGAGGCCGTGGCCGCCTTCGCGCGCTACCTCGGCCGCCCCGAGGCCGGCTTCGTGCCGCGCAAGATCGCCATGAAGATCGGCTACCGCCAGCAGATGTGGAGCCACAACTGCGTGGCCCTGGGCTTGGCGCAGGGCTTTGTCGAACCGCTGGAGGCTACGTCCATCCTGCTGACGGACTTCTCGGCCCAGCTCCTGTCCCGGAACTTCCCCCGCCAGCGGGGCGATGAGCCCGCGCTGCGGCGCCATTTCAATGAAGCGACCGGGCAGGCCTGGGAACGGATCATCGATTTCGTCCAGCTGCACTACCACCTGTCGGACCGCAGCGATTCCGACTTCTGGCTCGACAACCGCCAGCCCGGCCACCTGTCCGAGGTCCTGCGCGAGCGCCTGGCGAAATGGCGCGTCGCCCCGCCTCAGGCCACGGACTTCGGGAGCCGCTTCGAGCTCTTCAGCGTCGAGAACTACCTGTACGTGCTCTATGGCATGAAGTTCGCCACCCGCGGCTTCCCCATCGGCGAGGCCGAGCGCCGGGAGGCGCGCCAGCAGCTGGCCCAGGTCGAGGCGCGCGCCCGCCGTCTGGTGGAGAGCCTGCCGTCCCATCGCGAGTGGCTCGATGGCCTGCGCGCCGCCGCCGCGCAGGCGCGCGGCTGAGCCCGCGGTTCAGGCGTTTCCGCGCATCGGCAGGCGGCCGGGCCCCGGCCGCCTGCGCCGCGCTTCGACGTTCCGCATGATTTCGCCGGCACGGAGCCGGTGCAGCGGCGCGCTTCCCTGCAGGCGGCTGTCCGCCCGGTCTGTTCGTGCGCTGAAACCGGGCCACTCCCTTGACCTGTAAGAACTGACAGGTGGGGCAGCCGGGGGCGCATTCCCCTGGATTCCATGCTTGCGCTGGATTTGTGCAGGTATTAAATTGGTATTCAAATATAGAAACTGGATCCTGATTGGTGCTTTGCTGGCTCAGTGGCGAGGTGGCCGGGAAGGCGGGGCATCAGGCGGTGTGCTGATGTCAGGGCGCTGACCTAATGGATTGGGTCGGGGGTGCTCTGACGCAGGCGCGGCCGCCTGTGCAGGGTCTGGTGTCGAGCGCCGGAAACACGGCGCCAGCACATCGTGCAGGACGGAGATCCGCGGCCGGGGCCTGGCCTGCGGCTGTGGTGGATCTCCGGCGTCATTCGTTTCGTCTCGGAGGGAGACCATGAAAGAGCTGATCGCGCCGGCGGGCTTCGCCGTGCTGCGCCGCCCCCTGCTGCCCCTGCGGCACTTCCAGGACTGGCAGCGGAGCGAGGACCCGGAGTCCTTCATCCTGTCCCTGTATGCCCAGCCGTGGCTGGAAGAGGGACTGTATGTGTCCAGCCCCTCTCTGCATGCCCGCCTGCTGGAGCTGAGGCAGGGCGTGGGGGAGGTCAGCCGCCTGCCGACGGAGCGCAAGAAGCTGGTCGCCAGCCTGGCGCGCTTCCTCAGCCGCGCGGCCTACCGCTGCACGCCTTTCGGACTCTTCGCCCAGGTCCAGCTGGCGACGACGGGGGCGCACGAGGAAGCCGAGCCGGCTCCCGCATCCGCCCCGACGACGCAGGCCCTGCAGCGCGGCATCCACCTGGACAGCGGCGTGGAAGCCTGCCTGCTGGAGCGGGCCCTGCAGGACCGCGGCTGGCGTGAGCAGCTGCATTGGCAGATCAGCAACACGGCGGTGCGCTGCGGTGAGCACCTCAGCTATGTGGACTGGATCTACCAGGCCAACCGCCAGCGCAGCTACCGCGCCGTCGAACTCGTCCATGGCGAGGCCCTGCAGCTGCTGCTGGATGGCGCCCAGGTCCCGCAAGCCTTCGCCACCTTGAGCGGGCTGCTGTGCCGGCAGCTGGAGGTCGAGCCGGCGGAGGCTGCGGACTTCCTGCACGAGCTGATCGACCGCCGCCTGCTCCAGCCTCTGCTGGCTCCCACGGCCAGCCCGGGCTGCAGCCTTGATCAGGCCCTGGCCCGGACGTCGCCGCATCCGGCGCTGGAGGCGTTGCTGGACATCCAGCGGCATCTTCAGGGCCTGCGGGCCCAGGCGGACAGCGAGGCCTCCCTGGTGCCGGCCTACCAGGCCTTGCGCGAGCGTATCGAGGCCGAGATCGGCAGCGAGGACTTGAGCCGCGGCGTCCTGCAGATCGACACCCTGGACCCGCGCCCCGCCCGGCTGGACCCGGCCCTGGTGGCCAGCCTGGTGAGCCGGCTGCAGACGGTGATGGCGCTCACGGCCCGTCGCACGGCCCAGCGGCAGGACTACAAGCGCCTGTTCCGCGAGCGCTTCGAGGAGCGCGAGGTCAACCTGGCCTACGCGCTGCATCCGGAGCTGGGCCTGCCCTATCCGAACCGCGGCAGCCTGGCCTCCCCTCTGCTGGAGGGCCTGAAGCTGGGCGGCGCTGGCGGCGGTGAGGGCGGCGCTGCGCTGCCCATGCTGCCGCTGGAACGCCTGGTGCTGAGCCGGCTCTTCGCGCAGGGCGGGCAAGGTGAGCCCATCGAACTGAGCACGGAGGACCTCAAGGGCCTGGGCCAGCCAGCCGAACCGACCCTGCCCGAGGGCCTCTATGCCCAGGTCGCGCGCCTGCCGGCGCCGGCCGGGCAGGCGCCCCAGTTCGAGCTGCGCGGTCTGGGCGGGCGCAACGGCCTGGAGCTGGTCGCCCGCTTCTGCCACCTGAGCCCGCAGCTGACCGAGGCCGCCGCCCGCTATGCCCGCGAAGACCGCGACGAGCAGCCGGACTGCCTCTATGCCGAGCTGATCCACCACCCGCAGGACCGCCTGCTCAACATCCTGCGCCGCCCGGCCCTGGCCAGCCACGAGCTCGTCTATGCCGGCAGCAGCGACAAGCCGCGCGAGCAGCAGCTGTGGCTCAGCGACCTCAGCATCCAGCTCGTGGGCGATCGCTTCGTGCTGCGCGAGCGGCGCAGCGGCCGCCGCGTCATCCCGCGTCTCAGCAGCGCCCACAACTACAGCGCCCGCCAGCTGGGCACCTATGAGTTCCTGGCCGGGCTGCAGGACGA
The DNA here is from genome assembly GCF_027257975.1 of Pelomonas sp. BJYL3. Taxonomy (GTDB): domain Bacteria; phylum Pseudomonadota; class Gammaproteobacteria; order Burkholderiales; family Burkholderiaceae_C; genus Roseateles_B; species Roseateles_B flavus. The sequence goes on along the minus strand of NZ_JANZKX010000003.1, from coordinate 771,920 downwards.
AGACGGCCCCTGGATGGGCTTTGCCTGGCCCCAGGCCGTCCAGCACCTGCCCTTCCTGCCGCGGGTGGCCTGCGAGGGGCTGATCCTGGCGCGCGCCCGCTGGCTGCTGGATGCACCCGGCATCGAGGCCCTCAACAAGGCCGCCGCGCAAGGCAGCCTGAGTGCCTGGCGTGCCGAGCGCGGGCTGCCGCGCTTCGTCACCTGGGACCAGCACGACAACCACCTGCCGGTGGACCTGGACAACCCCGGATCGGTCGCCCTGCTGCTGGACGAGATCATCAAGCTGCCGCAGGCCCTGCTGCACGAGTGCCTGGCCCTCAACGCTGCGCAGCAGCACCAGGCCTTCGACCAGCACAGCCAGGAATGGCTGCTGCCACTGCGGCGCCCGAAGCGCGCGGCGGCGCCGGCGCAGCCCGCAGCCTGGCATCCGGAGCGTGAGGCGCTGGTGGCGGAAGGCGAGCGCCGCCCCTGCCTGGATGACTGGATCTATCTGCGCCTCTACACCGGCGCGGGCTATGCCGACCGGGTGCTGCGCGAGCACGTCGCACCGCTGATGCGGGAGGCCCAGTCGCAGGGCCAGCTCAAGGCCTGGTTCGTCGTGCGCTATCAGGACAGCTTCGAGCACCTGCGCCTGCGCTGCCGCGCCCGCGACCGCGACACCCTGGTGCAGCTGCACGAACGGCTGCAGTCCAGCCTGGCGCAGGCCCAGCGGCGCGGCCTGCTGTGGCGCGTGCAGACGGACGACTACCTGCCGGAGCTGCAGCGCTACGGGGGCGCCGGTGGCCTGGCGCTGGCGGAGCAGCTCTTTGCCGTGGATTCGGACGAGCTGCTGGCCCTGCTGGACCTCGAAGCCGAGGCTGGCGAAGCCGGTGTGGAGGCGGCACCGCGCTGGCTCCATGCCCTGGCCTCCCTCGATGCCTATGCCGGCCAGCTGTGCCCCGACCCGGCACGGCGCGAGGCTCTGCTGGACAAGCTGGCCCGGCAGTTCCTGGAGGAGCAGGCCGGCAGTGCGGGCCGCTCGGCAGCGCTGGTGGCCATCGGCGCCCGCTTCCGGGAGTTCAGGCGCGAGCTGGAAGGGCTGCAGAAAGGGGAGGGCAGCCTCGGCCGATGGCTGGCGGTGCTGGCCCTGCATGCACCACGCCGTGAGCCGCTGCTGCAGGCGCTGCAGGTGCAGCTGCAGACGCTGCCGCAGGCGCAGCGCGAGCAGGTCCTCGAAAGCCTGCTGCACATGCATTGCAACCGCCTGGCGCCCAGCGAGCCGCGTCGCCACGAGACCCTGCTCTATGACTTCGCGAGGCGCCTGCTGCGCGCCCGCCAGGCGCGGCGAGCCCCCGTGGCCGCCGCGGAGCCGGCCGCATGAGCCCGGCCCAGCTTCGCCTGATCGAGACCGTGCGCGGGCATCTGCGCCGGGCACTGGACCAGGACTGGCGCGATGCCACCTATGCGCGCGGTGCCGCCGGGCAGCTCCTGGCGCTGGCCGCACTCGATGAGCTGGCCGTGGCGCGCGGTGCCCCGCCCAGCCTCGACGCGGGCTGGCTGGCCGAGCGCCTGGCGCGCCTGCTGTCCCAGCTTCCGCGCTACCCGCACGGCCTGTTCCAGGGTGTCCAGGGGCTGCTGTTCGCCGCGCTGGAGCTGGACCGCGTCCATGCGCTGGGCATGGCGGAAGAGATGGCCCGGGACGCGGACGAGCACCTGATGGAATGCCTGCGCAGTGGCGAGGGGCTGCCCGAGCACTTCGACCTCATCGGCGGCCTCAGCGGCCTGCTCGTCTACGCGGCCTATCGCGAGCAGCAGGGCGGGGACCTGCCCCTGGCCGAGGCCTGCCTCCGGCGCCTGGCTGCCCAGGCGCGGCCGGACGGCGCGGGCGGCCTGTCCTGGTTCACCCCCGCCGCCTGGATACGCGGATTTCCCATGGGCGATGTGCATCCCACGGGGTGCACGGACCTCGGCGTTGCGCACGGGCAGGCGGGCGTGCTGGCCGCCTTGGCCTATGCCCAGGCCGTGGGGGCCAGTGGCGCCGCGCAGGGGCGTGAGCTGCTGCTGGGCAGCGTGCAGACGCTCAGGCGCCATGAGCAGCAGGGCGGGCCGGCCCATTTCGGCGTGGCGGCGGAAGAGGCGGGCGGATCGCGCTGCGCCTGGTGCTATGGCGATCTGGGCATGGCCGCAGCGCTGCAGCTGTCGGCGCAGGCGCTGGCGGATCCGGGCCTGGAGGCCTGGGTGGAGCGCCTGCTGCAGTCGCTCTCTCGACGCCCGCTGCCGAGCCTGGGCTTTTCCGACGCCTGGCTGTGCCACGGCAGCATCGGCTCGGCCTGGCTGCTGCGCCAGCTGGCCCCGCAGCGGGCCGAGATGGCCGCCCGCTTCCAGCGGCAGCACGCCCTGGAGGGCGAGGGCGGCCTGCTGGCGGCGCTGGAGGCGGACGCAGCGCCGGATCTGAGCCTGCTCGAAGGTCATGCTGGGCTCGCCCTGGTGCTGGCCGAGCTGGGGCAAGACCTGACCCCCGCGCTGCACTGGAGCCTGCCATTTCTGGCCGGACGCCGAGCCCTTCAGGCCCGGGCGAGCGCACCGGCCTGACGACTGACGCAGTGCCTGCTTTCGAGCCGCGCAGGCAGCAGTTCAAGGCGGCTCATCACGCAAGGAAGAACCATGAGCAAGAGCAACAAGCTGGGGCTGAGCACGACCTCCATCCGGCATCTCAACGAGGGCGAGCAGCAGGGCGTGGCCGGGGGCTACACGCCGCCCATCTCCTACACGGGGCCGGCGCAGGCCGGCTGCGCGGGCTGGTCCGTGGGCTGCCCCGTCAGCAACACCTGCCCTCCGGCGACGGCCGACTGCCCGCCCGCCACCGGGGGCTGCCCGCCGGCGAGCCTCCCGACCTGCGTGTCGCCCACGCATGACCGCGGCTGCGCTCCCACGGGCGCCGTCTGTGTGCCCTGGGCCTGATTCGCGGCCCGGGCTCGATGCCTGAACACGCCGCCGTGCAGGAGGGCTCGGCCGGGCCTGAGCGCAGGGCGGCGCCCTGGGCACTTTGGTGTTCCCGGAGCTGCACGGAGCTCCCGTAATGCCAGGTGCCGCCGCCGACGGGCCGCCGTGAACGGCCCCGGCGACTCTCCGCGGCAGCGCCTGCGCTGCCTTCCTCTCCCAAAAGGATCATCCATGAGCAACTCCACCCGCCTGCGACTGAGCACGACCTCGGTGCGCAGCCTGTCCTCGTCTGAAGTCGGCCAGGTGGCCGGCGCTGACGGCGGCCCGACCGGCAACACCTCGCTGTCCAACGCCTACTGCGGCCCCTGCCCGTCCAACAACCCCTGCCAGACGAACTACTGCCCGCCGCCGGCCACGGCCACCTGCCCGCCGGCCACCACCAACTGCCCTGCGCCCACGACCAACGTCACCAAGGGCTGGTGCATCTGAGCGCTGCGGCGCCTTTCACGACATCCATCAAGGAGACTGACCATGAGCAAGAAGCTGAAGCTGTCCACCACCTCGGTGCGCCAACTGGGCGCCAACGAGCTGACCGACGTGGCCGGTGGCTACACCTCGATCGCCGCCTGCGGCGACGACCCCACCAACCGCCCCTGCATGACCATCAATGCGGCCTCGGGCTGCCCCACGGGCGTGCCTGAGACGCAGACCTGCCCGCCCGCTACCGGTGCCTGCGCCACCAGCGCCTGCCCGCCGGTGTCGCGCACGCCGCGTTGCGGCGGCGGTGCCAGCTACCTGTGCTGATGCAGGCGGCCTGCCATCGGCCCGGGACCGCCTCGGTGGGCCCCGTCGCCGTCCGACAGCAGCGCTTGAGCGGCTGATGGCGGCTTGATCGCGAGTGGATGCCATCGGGCATCCACTCGCCTCCCGATTCCCCTTTCCCGCGGACGCGCGCCGGCCCCAGCGCCGGGCGTGCGGACGCCGATTCCGTCACCGACCCGAGCGAGTCCCCCACATGCTGTTTCGTCAAGCCGCCCTCGATCACCTGCGGCGCGGTCATGCGCAGGGTCAGGTCTTGCTGCGCAGCCCGCGCAGCTTCTGGTGGATGTCCTCGGCCGCGCTGGCACTGGGCCTGGGCGTGCTGGTGCTTCTGTTCCTGGGCAGCTACACGCAGCGCGCCCGCGTGAGCGGCCATCTGGTGCCGGACAAGGGACTGGTGCCGCTGAGTGCCCTTCAGCCCGGCCTGCTGGCCGAGGTGAGGGCCAGCGAAGGTGATGCCGTGCGGCAGGGTCAGGTCTTGTTCCGCCTGCGGTCCGAGCGGCAATCGCTCAAGGGCGAGCTGAGCCAGCAGGCCGTGCGCAGCCTCCAGGAGCAGCGCAGCGGTCTTGAACGCGAGCTGAGGCTGCTGGACGCACTGGCCCAGACCCAGGCCCAGGCGCTGCGACAGAAGCAGCGCGAGCTCGAGCAGGCGCTGCCACGCGCCCAGGCCGAGCAGGCCCTGCAGCGAAGGCGCCTGCAGTCCGCACAGGCCACGCTGCAGCGCTACGAGGAGCTGCAGCGCACCGGCTTTGCCAGCCCCCTGCAGCTGCAGCAGCGTGCTGACGAGGTCCTGGACCAGCAGGCCCGGCTCGCGGTGCTGGAACGCAGCGAGCACGAACTCAAGGCCCAGCTGCAGGCGCTCCAGCTGGACCTGCAGGCCCAGGCCCTGCGCGACGACGGCCCCCGCGCCCAGGCCCGGCGCCAGCTGGCCGCACTCGACCAGGAACTGGCCGAGGCGCAAGGGCGGCGCGAATGGGTGCTGACCGCGCCGGTGGATGGCGTGCTGACCTCGCTGCGCGCACACCCGGGCCAGCTGGTGCAGCCCGGTCAGGAACTGGGTCTGGTGCTGCCGCAGGGCTCGCAGCTGCTGGCAGAGCTGCAGCTGCCCTCCAGCGCAGCGGCCTTCGTGCGGACGGGCCAGCGCGTGAACCTGCGCTACGCCGCCTTCCCGTATCAGAAGTTCGGCCAGCAGCAGGGCGTGGTGAAGGAGCTCGCCCGGGCGGCCGGGCAGGGCGCGGCCGCGGGCGGCGGGGAGCGCAGCTACCGGGTGCTGGTGAGCCTGCCTCGCCAGCAGGTGATGGCCTACGGTGAGCCGGTGCCGCTGCAGCCCGACATGCAAGTGGAGGCCGATGTGATGCTGAGCCAGCGGCGCCTGATCGAGTGGATCTTCGAGCCCATGCTGGCCTTGAAGGGGCGGCTGTGAACCTGATGCAGGGATTGCGATTCGGATTCGGCGCCCGGCTGCCCATGCTGCAGCAGGCCGAGACCGCCGAGTGCGGGCTGGCCTGCCTGGCCATGATCAGCTGCTTCCACGACCGCTGGGTCGAGGTGCAGACGCTGCGCCAGCAGCTCCAGGCCTCGGCCAAGGGCATGAACCTCAAGCAGCTGATGGAGCACGCCACGGCGCAGGGCTTCTCCACGCGCGCCGTCCGCCTGGAACTGGAGGACCTGCCGCAGTTGCAGCTGCCCTGCATCCTGCACTGGGACATGAACCATTTCGTGGTGCTGCGCCGGGTCAGCGGCCGGGAACTGCTCATCCACGACCCGGCTCAGGGCGTGCGCCGGCTGGGCCTGGCCGAGGCATCGCGGCATTTCACCGGCGTGGCGCTGGAGCTGGCGCCCATGCCGGACTTCCAGCGCAGCGAACCCAAGCCGGCTGTGAGCCTCGGGCAGCTGGTGGGCCAGGTGCGCGGCCTCAGGCGCTCGGTGCTGCAGGTGCTGATGCTGTCGCTGGCGCTGGAGATCCTCGCGGTGGTCTCCCCCTTCTTCCAGCAATGGGTGCTGGACGGCGTGATCGTCCAGCATGACACCGACCTGCTCCAGGTGCTGGCGATCGGCTTCGGCATGCTGATGCTGCTGCAGCTGGCCATCAGCACACTGCGCAGCTGGATGGTGATCTACTTCTCCACCCAGCTGAACCTCCAGTGGGCGGCGGGCGTGCTGAGCAAGCTGCTGCGCCTGCCCATGGACTACTTCATGCGGCGCCATCTCGGCGACGTGATCTCGCGCTTCGGCGCCATCCAGAACATCCGGCAGACGCTGACCTCGGCCGCCCTGAATGCGGTGCTGGACGGGCTGATGGCCGGCGTGGCGCTGGTGATGATGCTGGTCTACAGCCTCAAGCTGGCCGCGGTGACCCTGCTGGCGCTGGCGGCCTATGTGCTGATTCGCGTGCTGTCCTATGAGCCCTTCAGGCAGGCCAACGAGGAGCAGATCGTCCATGCCGCGCGGCAGGATGGGCATCTGCTGGAATCCGTGCGCGGCGTGCAGTCGCTCAAGCTCTTCAACCGCGAGGACGAGCGCCTGGCGCACTGGCTCAATCTGCTGGTGAACACCAGCAACCGTGAGCTGGCCACGCAGCGGTTGTCGACGCTCTACCAGAGCGCCAACACCCTGGTCTTCGGCGCCGAGAACATCGCGGTGGTGTACCTGGGCGCCCTGCTGGTGATCCAGGGCGAGCTGTCCATCGGCATGAGCTTCGCCTACGCCGCCTACAAGACCCAGTTCAGCGGGCGCATCAGCGCCCTGGTCGACCTCGGTTTCCAGGTGCGCATGCTGCGCATCCAGCGCGAGCGGCTGGCAGACATCGTACTCAGCGAGCCCGAGCCTGCGGGGGGCACCGGCCTGCCGAGCGATGCGGTGCCCGACATCGAGCTGCGACAGGTGCGTTTCCGCTATGCAGCGAACGAGCCCTGGGTTCTGGACGGCGTGAGTCTGCGCGTGGAGGCCGGGGAGTCGGTGGCCATCGTGGGGCCGTCGGGCTGCGGCAAGACGACCCTGCTCAAGCTCATGCTGGGCCTGCTGCAGCCGACCGAGGGCGAAATCCTGGTGATGGGTCGCCCGCTGGGCGCCGTCGGCCTCAGGGCCTGGCGAGAGTGCCTGGGCGCGGTGATGCAGGAGGACCAGCTCTTTGCCGGCACCATCGCCGAGAACATCGCCTTTGGCGACCCCGAGCTGGACCTGGCCCGTGTGCAGCTCTGCGCCCGCCAGGCCGCCGTCGAGGAGGACGTGCTGGCCATGCCCATGGGCTGGCAGACCTTGATCGGCGACATGGGGGCGGCCATCTCGGGCGGGCAGAAGCAGCGGCTGCTGCTCGCCCGGGCCCTGTACAAGCAGCCGCGCGTGCTGTTTCTGGATGAGGCCACCAGCCATCTCGACGCCCAGCGCGAGCTGCAGGTCAACGAGGCCATCCAGGCCCTGCGCCTCACCCGCGTGGTGATTGCCCACCGCCAGGAGACCATCGAGCGCGCGGGCCGGGTGATCCGGCTCGCGGCGGTGGCGGCGCCGGCGCTGCGCTGAGGACCGCACTGGCGCACTGTCCGCCGGCCTGCGTCGCCGCCGTCAAGGTGCCACGCTCTGATCCGGCGTCTGCGGGTGCGTGCGGGTGCTCGTCCGCCAATGGCCCCTTGCCTGCGTGCCTGCACGCCCTGAGTGGGGCGGCGTGAGCCCGTCCGAGGATGCGCTATCGCCGGCAGGTGTGTCCAGTGGCTAACGTCTGAAGTGAAGTCCCGTCTCAATGCCGGCGGGCGTGCTCGACCCAGGCGCCAGGCGCTCGCCGGCACCAGCCCGGAGCGGCAGCGGGGTGGCTGGTCGCCTCTGCTGTGCAAGACCGGCTCGGCGCATGCAGCCAGGGCAGCTGCCGCGCCGTTCCTGTGACGGGCAGGCGGCGTCGCGGCCAGGGCTGAGGCCCTGCATCGGGCACGACATAGCGCTTGGTCAGCTGCGCAGAACGTCAGGACGAAAAAAAGCCCGGCTGAGCCGGGCTTTGAGGGGCCTACAGGCGAAGGATCGCTTAGAACTTGGCGCTCAAGCCGAGGCGGTAGGTCGTCTCGCCCATGAAGGACCAGGCCGGGTAGCCCACCTTCATGCTGCCCTTGACGTCCGGGTTGCTGGCGTCGGCGGCACCGTACTGCACGTCGTCCTTCTTCAGCAGATTGACGGCTTCGAAGGTCAGGCGCAGGTTCTTGTTGATGTTCCAGCCTGCGCTGAAGTCCAGCGAACCGTACGGATCGTGCATGCGGTAGCTGTAGTAGCCCGTCTCACGGATCATGTACTTGGAGCGCCAGTTGTAGGCCAGGCGAGCGGTGTAGTTCTCCGTTTCGTAGAAGCCCACCAGGTTGACGGTGTGCTTGGACGATTGGGTGAACAGGGCCAGGCCGTCCGGGTAGCTGGAAGCGGGCGCCTTCGCGTCAGCGTAGGTGTAGCTGCCGGCGAAGCCGAAGCCGCTGTCCAGGCTGTGGTTGATCTGGGCTTCGAAGCCGTTGATCTTGCCGCCGCCGGCGTTGATGTACTGGTTGACGGTCCAGTTGTCGACCTTGCTCAGCGGATCCACCACGCCCAGCTTCTGGTTGGTCTTGACCAGGGCCGTGACGAAGTTGTCGATCGACTTGTGGAAGATCGCGGCGGACACCATGTTGCCCTTGCCGTAGTAGTACTCGATGCCCAGGTCGAACTGCTTGGAGGCCTGGGGCTTCAGGCCCACGGAGCCGAAGGTCATGGACTCGTTGCCGACGCGGTCATCGTTGTAGCCGGCCTGCTTGGTCAGGAACATGTACTCGAAGTTGGGGCGGGTGATGGCCTTGGAGGCGGCCAGTCGCAGCACCGTGTTCTTGTCGATGTTGTAGGCCGCATTCAGGCTGGGCAGCCAGTCGCTGTAGCTGGCCTTCTCCTCGCGGATGGTGTTGCCCCAGCCGTCGTTGTTGGGCACATCGTTGGCGGCCAGCGGCGTGCCGTCGAACTTGTAGCCACGACCGGTCACGTTGGTGTGGACGTAGCGCAGGCCGAAGTTGCCGCGCCAGCCGGCCTTCTCGAACTCGAACATGCCGTAGGCGGCACGGTTGTCCTCCTCGATCTCGGCGAAGCTGGAACGCTGGGGCGTCCAGGAGGCGGTGTTCTTGTCATACAGGGCGGCCATGGCGTCCAGGTTGGCCTTGGGGAAGTCCCAGCCATTGGGGCCCATCTTGATGGAGCCGCTGTACAGGTCGCTGGTGTTGCCCGAGACCACGGTGGGGCTGAACTTGGCGCGCAGGGCGCTCTGCTCGTACTTGTGGCTGGTCGCACGGACACCGGCCTTGAAGGAGGTCAGGCCGTTCCAGTCCAGGTCGTAGGTGGCGTCCGCCTGGGCGAAGTTCTCCTTGTCGGCGTTCGGCTGCTGCTGGTCGGTGGCCCAGCCGGTCGGCACGAGCTTGGAGGGCAGGTTGGACACCTTCACGTCCATGGGGACGGTCGGGGAGATCACGATCTGCTTGCCGGTAGCGTCGATGGTGCCCTTGAACTTGGGCAGGCTCTGGCCGTCATCCCACCAGCCCACGCCGTAGTTCATGGTGTGCGAGGTGCCGCCCTTGGCCTTGGTCTGGCCGGCCACGGCGTCGATCTTGAGACCATCGGCACGGAAGGAGCCGTTCAGCACCAGGCTGTCCGAGCTCATCTTGCCCTGGCGGGCCCAGGTCTGCATGAAGGTGTTGACGGGGTCGGCATCACCGGCCACGGCCTTGACGCACAGGCCTGCAGCGTTCTTCTGCTTGCAGTTGCTGTCGTTCTGACCCATGAACAGGTACAGATTGCTGTTCGTGTTGTCGCCCGTCAGGTCCAGGCTCAGGTAGTTCAGGCCCAGGTCGATGTTGTCAGCCGGCTTGCCCTGCAGCGTCACGTTCATGGCCGTGCGCTTGCGATCCTGGACGAAGGTGGCCGGGGCCACGTCGCCAGCCCAGCCTGCGTCGGATTCGATGCCGCGGCGGACGTACTCGCTCTTCTCCACAGCGCCGGCGACCAGCACACCGAAGGACTTGGCTTCATTGCGCCAGCTGTAGAGGCCGGCGACGTCCTTGGACAGGTCGGTGCTGACCGTGCCCTTGCCCAGCTTGAGGCTGGCGAAGGCGGTGCCGGCCTTGAGGTCCAGGGGCTTGCGCGTCTTGACGATCACGGTGCCGCCGATGCCGCCTTCGGTCAGGTCAGCCTGGGAGGACTTGTAGACCTCCATGCCGCCGATCAGCTCGGAGGGCAGCAGGGAGTAGTTGAAGGAGCGGTCCACCGTGGCCTGGTCGTACCAGCCGGTGGAAGCCACGCTCTGGCCGTTCAGGGTGGTGTAGGTCATCTGCGGATCAGAGCCGCGCACCGACACGGTGGCACCTTGGCCAAAGGCGCGGCCGACCGTGATGCCGGGCAGGCGGCCCAGCGATTCGCCGACGTCCGAGTCCGGCAGCTTGCCCACGTCTTCGGCGGTCACGGCGTCGACGACGGCGTTGGCATTTCGCTTGATGTTGGCTGCCGACTGCAGCGAAGCGCGGATGCCGGTGATGACCACCTGGTCCAGCTGATTGCCTTCCTTCTTGGCCGGCTCAGCCTGCTGCGCTTGCGCTGCCATGGCAACGCCCAGCAGGGTGATGGTCACCGCCGCGGCGATGGGGGTCTTTGAGACCTTCATGAACTGCTCCTCTTAGTGGCCAGTGAATTCGGTCTGGCCTGTTGAAAGACTTGGCATCAGAGGGCGGGATGAAAACTCATCCCCACTACGACACCACCAATACACACCTCAAATGCAACCAATGCCATGCCACTATAACGACCAATAGATCCACTTTGCTACCACTTTGAGGGGCGTGTTTTCCCTGCTGTGGCATCGCTGCGACCGCTGCGGGGCGGCCGGGTGCGGCCGCGTCGAATGCGGGCGGACATGGGGGTGGGCCGGCTGGCTTGGTAGTCGATTGGTATTGTTGATCGGCGGCGTAGTGGAGGGTGGATCCAGGACAGGCTCGCCTCGTTGTGGTGTGTGGGCCTGCGCATTCGGGCGCAAGTCCGGCGGCGTCATCTTGATATGCCTTCGCATAAGCTGCTATAGTCGCGGGCTCCGCTGATGCGGGTCTGGTTTTCGGTGATGTTTCGTGGCGCAAGCCGCGAGAGCTTGCCAGAAAGCAGGCTGGCAGCTGGGGCGCAGTGGCTCTGGTCCGGGTGCTTGAAGAATGCTTGAAAGAGTTTTCGAAAGTTGCTTGAGATCTGGAAAAGCTGTGCTACAGTAGCGGGCTTGCCTCGGAGGGGTGGCCGAGTGGTTAAAGGCAGCAGACTGTAAATCTGCCCGCTTACGCGTACGCTGGTTCGAATCCAGCCTCCTCCACCAAGGCAAAGCACACTCGATGAGTCGGTGGTTCTGGCTCAGAGAGAAAACTCCCGGGCGGGAGTAGTTCAATGGTAGAACCTTAGCCTTCCAAGCTAATGACACGGGTTCGATTCCCGTTTCCCGCTCCAGCGGCAGCTTGAAGGTCATGTCGGCACCGGTTTGATGAAAGCGTCTTTCGTCGTCGTCAAACCCGTGTCGATGCCCATGTGGCTCAGTGGTAGAGCACTCCCTTGGTAAGGGAGAGGTCACGCGTTCGATCCGCGTCATGGGCACCACCTCCTTTCTCCCCTTCTCTTTTCTGATCTGATCGCCAGGAGCGCAAGATGGCAAAAGGCAAGTTTGAACGTACCAAGCCGCACGTGAACGTGGGCACGATTGGTCACGTTGACCATGGCAAGACCACGCTGACGGCTGCTATCGCGACCGTGCTGTCGAAGAAGTTCGGCGGCGAGGCCAAGGCCTACGACCAGATTGACGCTGCGCCGGAAGAAAAGGCTCGTGGCATCACGATCAACACCGCGCACGTCGAGTACGAGACCGCCAACCGCCACTACGCTCACGTGGACTGCCCGGGCCACGCTGACTATGTGAAGAACATGATCACCGGTGCTGCCCAGATGGACGGCGCGATCCTGGTGTGCTCGGCCGCTGACGGCCCGATGCCCCAGACCCGCGAGCACATCCTGCTGGCACGTCAGGTCGGTGTGAAGTACATCATCGTCTTCCTGAACAAGTGCGACATGGTGGACGACGCCGAGCTGCTGGAGCTGGTGGAAATGGAAGTCCGCGAGCTGCTGAGCAAGTACGACTTCCCCGGCGACGACACCCCGATCGTGAAGGGTTCGGCCAAGCTGGCACTGGAAGGCGACACGGGCGATCTGGGCGAGCAGGCCATCATGCGCCTGGCTGACGCTCTGGACAGCTACATCCCCCAGCCTGAGCGTGCTGTGGACGGCGCGTTCCTGCTGCCGGTGGAAGACGTGTTCTCGATCTCTGGCCGTGGCACCGTGGTGACCGGTCGCGTCGAGCGCGGCATCATCAAGGTTGGCGAGGAAATCGAAATCGTCGGCATCCGTGATCTGCAAAAGACCACCGTGACCGGCGTGGAAATGTTCCGCAAGCTGCTGGACCAAGGTCAGGCTGGCGACAACGTCGGTATCCTGCTGCGCGGCACCAAGCGTGAAGACGTCGAGCGCGGCCAAGTGCTGGCCAAGCCCGGCACGATCAAGCCGCACACCCACTTCACCGCTGAGATCTATGTTCTGAGCAAGGAAGAGGGCGGCCGTCACACCCCGTTCTTCAACAACTACCGTCCCCAGTTCTACTTCCGTACCACGGACGTGACCGGTGCCGTGGAGCTGCCGAAGGACAAGGAAATGGTCATGCCCGGCGACAACGTCGGCATCACCGTGAAGCTGATCGCTCCGATCGCCATGGAAGAAGGTCTGCGCTTCGCTATCCGCGAAGGTGGCCGTACCGTCGGCTCGGGCGTGGTTGCCACCATCATCGAGTAATCTTTGAAAGGCCACAGGGGCATAGCTCAATTGGCAGAGCGTCGGTCTCCAAAACCGAAGGTTGGGGGTTCGAGACCCTCTGCCCCTGCCAGCAATCTCTGATCAGGATTGTTGGTCTTTGTGGTCAAGCCAAGCCCGCGGGAGTTCGTCTCGGCGGGCTTTGCTGCTGATGGGTCAGGATTGACCCTTGCCCGATACGGGCGCTGAAAGCGAATCGAATGTCCAATCCTCAAGTCGAAACCGTCACCTCCGGTGCCGACAAGGTCAAGCTGGCCGGTGCCGTGCTGCTGCTGATCGGCGCACTGGTGGCCTTCTATGCCTTGTCCAAGCAGGGCGCGCTGGCCCAGTGGGGCGCCTTGCTCGTGCTGCTGGCTGCTTCGGCCGGTGCCTTCTTCACCTCCGAATCCGGCAAGTCCCTGATCGCCTATGGCCAGGACTCGCTGCGCGAGGTGCGCAAGGTGGTGTGGCCCACCCGCAAGGAAGCGACGCAGATGACGGGCTACGTCTTTGCCTTCGTTGTCGTGATGGCGCTCTTCCTGTTCCTCACGGACAAGACCCTGGAATGGGTGTTGTATGACCTGATTCTGGGTTGGAAGCGCTGAGCTGGTGCAAAAGGACTGATATGAGCGAAGAGCAACAAGTTGCCGCGACCGATGCCGCACCGGCCGGCCTGCCCAAGCGCTGGTACGTGGTCCATGCCTATTCGGGCATGGAGAAGGCTGTCGAGCGCAACCTGCGCGAGCGCATCGATCGCGCCGGCATGCAGGACAAGTTCGGCCGCATCCTGGTCCCCACCGAAGAAGTGGTGGAGCTGAAGAACGGCAAGAAGTCCGTGACCGAGCGTCGCTTCTTCCCCGGCTACGTGCTGGTGGAAATGCTCATGGACGACGACACCTGGCACCTGGTCAAGAACACCTCCAAGGTGACGGGCTTCGTGGGCGGCGCCAAGAATCGCCCCGCTCCGATCTCCGAGCACGAAGTGATGAAGATCGTCAACCAGATGCAGGAAGGCGTCGAGAAGCCCCGGCCCAAGGTCGAGTGGACGGTCGGCGAAATCGTCCGCGTCAAGGAAGGCCCCTTTACCGACTTCAATGGCGCCATCGAGGAAGTCAACTACGACAAGTCCAAGGTGCGCGTCTCGGTCACGATCTTCGGTCGTGCCACGCCGGTGGAGCTGGACTTCTCGCAGGTCGAGAAGGTCTGACGCCAAGAACAAGGGCCCGATGCGGCCCTTCAGGTGCTTCTGGCATCTGGACAACGCATCCGTAGCCAGTCCGGGACGAGACACGGACAAGAGGAGCCAGGGTAAAGGCGCAAGTCCCAGTCCCTGGCGCTAGCACTCAGGCGCAACGGCGAGGCCGCCGTGGCGCTTCTAGGAGAAAACATGGCCAAGAAGATTGTCGGCTTCATCAAGCTGCAAATTCCGGCTGGCAAGGCAAATCCTTCGCCTCCGGTCGGTCCCGCGCTGGGTCAGCGCGGCCTGAACATCATGGAATTCTGCAAGGCGTTCAACGCCCAGACGCAGGGCTATGAGCCGGGCATGAAGCTGCCGGTGGTGATCACCGCCTTCGCAGACAAGAGCTTCACCTTCATCATCAAGTCGCCTCCCGCGACCGTGCTGCTGAAGAAGGCTGCCAAGATCGAGAAGGGCTCGCAGCGCCCCCACCTGGACAAGGTCGGCAAGCTGACCCGTGCCCAGCTGGAAGAGATCGTCAAGACCAAGCAGAAGGACCTCACCGCTGCTGATCTGGACGCTGGCGTTCGTACGATCGCTGGTTCGGCCCGCTCGATGGGCATCATCGTGGAGGGTGTGTGACATGGCTAAGCTGACCAAGAAGCAAAAAGCTCTGCAAGGCAAGGTCGAGAGCACCAAGCTGTACCCCCTGGGTGACGCTCTGAACCTGGTCAAGGAACTGGCCACCGCCAAGTTCGATGAGTCCATCGACGTGGCCGTGCAACTGGGCATCGATGCCAAGAAGTCGGACCAAGTGGTGCGCGGCGCTGTCGTGCTGCCCCATGGCACCGGCAAGACCAAGCGCGTGGCGGTGTTCGCCCAAGGCGCCAAGGCTGAAGAAGCCAAGGCTGCCGGCGCTGACGTCGTCGGCATGGAAGACCTGGCTGAGCGCGTGAAGGCTGGCGACATGCCCTTCGACGTGGTCATCGCCTCGCCCGACACCATGCGTATCGTTGGTACCCTGGGTCAGATCCTGGGCCCCCGCGGCCTGATGCCGAACCCCAAGGTCGGCACCGTGACCCCGGACGTCGCCACCGCTGTCAAGAACGCCAAGGCTGGCCAGGTCCAGTTCCGCGTCGACAAGGCCGGCATCATCCACGGCACCATCGGCCGTCGTTCCTTCGACACCGACAAGCTGCAAGACAACCTGCGTGCACTGGTTGAGGCTCTGAACAAGTCCAAGCCGGCTACCAGCAAGGGTGTCTACCTGCGCAAGGTGGCTGTGTCTTCGACGATGGGCGTCGGCGCCCGCGTCGAAATCGCCAGCATCAACGCTGCAGCCGCTGCCTAAGTGCAGAAGCCTGGCGCCCCGGCGCCAGGCGGCAATGAATCTGCGCGGTGCGAGTCTGGCATCGCGCGACAAGATTGGTGGGGCGCTTTTGTCATCTGACGGAAGCGCGTCATCCAAGACCGCTGGTGTGAAGCCCTGCAGTACCGGGGGTGACGCTTAATGGCCACTTCGTGTGGCAGCCAGCGCAGATGGCGAACCCGCTGAAGGGAAAGTTTTGTGCCCGGACCGAGAGGTCCAGGTGTGAGTTCCTGACAGAAGGTCGCTGAATTCCGGTGTGCCGGAGGTCGCAAGACCGAAGGCATTTTTGTGAGGAGTAGACCTTGAGTCTCAATCGCAACGAGAAAGCAGCCGTCGTGTCGGACGTGGCAGCCCAGGCTGCCAAGGCCCAGACGCTGGCGCTGGCCGAGTACCGTGGCCTCACCGTTGAAGCCTTGAACAAGCTGCGCGTCACTGCGCGTGCCCAAGGTGTGTATCTTCACGTGCTGAAGAACACCCTGGCCCGTCGCGCTGTCGCTGGCACCTCGTTCGAGGTCGCATCGGAGAGCATGGTCGGCCCGCTGATCTACGGCTTTTCGGAAGATGCTGTCGCGGCTGCCAAAGTCATCGCTGACTTTGCCAAGACCAATGACAAGCTGGTGATCAAGGGCGGCGCCTATGGTGGCAAGGCCCTGGACGTCAATGGCGTGAAGGCCCTGGCCGCCGTGCCGAGCAAGGAAGTGCTGCTGTCGCAAGTGGCCGGCCTGCTCAAGTCGCCCGTGCAGCGTACCGCTGCCGTGCTGGCTGCACTGGCTCAGCAACGTGGTGGCGGCGCAGAAGCCGAAGCCCCGGCTGCCGCCTGATCGACGACGATCACCGCATCAACTGCAACTTATCTGTATTTAGGAAACATCATGGCATTCGATAAAGACGCATTCCTGGCTGCTCTGGACAGCATGACCGTTCTGGAACTGAACGACCTGGTCAAGGCCATCGAAGAGAAGTTCGGCGTGTCCGCCGCTTCCATGGCTGCTCCCGCTGCTGGCGGTGCTGCTGGCGGCGGCGCTGCTGCTGCTGAAGAAAAGACCGAGTTCACCGTGGTGCTGGCTGAAGCCGGTTCCAACAAGGTGGGCGTGATCAAGGCCGTGCGTGAAATCACCGGCCTGGGTCTGAAGGAAGCCAAGGACCTGGTCGACGGCGCTCCGAAGCCCGTCAAGGAAGGCGTTGCCAAGGCTGACGCCGAAGCCGCTAAGAAGAAGCTGGAAGAAGCCGGCGCCAAGGTCGAACTCAAGTAATTCGTACGGCGTTCGGCTACTGCGCCGGCCGATCTCGGGCTTTCGATGCTCGCCGTACCCAAGTACGGCTGCGCGTCTCAAGCCCGACCTCGACCAGCTCGCTACGCCGCCCGCCGCACGAATTCAGGTTCACCTGGATTCGAGAAGGGGTTGCCTTTGGGCTTCCCCTTTTTCGTCATTGCGGGTTTATCTTGATTGAGAACAGCTGAAAGTGCTTCGCGAGGTATCATTCGCGGTTCTTTCAAGTGTTCTCTGATCCGACTGCAGAGAGCAGGTTTGGTCGGACTCTGGTGACGCATGAGCATGCGGCCGGGGTTGTCCGCCAGCGGTTGGTAGTGGCCAACCACCAAGCTTCGGGTGCAATGCCTGAATAGCCAGTCGCCGACGCAGCCCCTGCCATGGCCAGGTGGGGGCTAGCCACGGAGTGTTTATGGCGCAAACAACCCCCTACAGCTATACCGAGCGCAAGCGTATCCGCAAGAGCTTCGGCAAGCGCGAGAACGTCCAGAACGTTCCCTATTTGCTGACCATGCAGAAGGACTCTTACGTCGCCTTCCTGCAAAAAGACCTTCCCCCCGCCAAGCGCAAGCCAGAAGGCTTGCAGGCAGCCTTCCTCTCCGCCTTCCCGATCGTGTCGCACAACGGGTTCGTGGAGATGAAGTTCCTCGAGTACAACATCGCCAAGCCGCCGTTTGACACCCGCGAGTGCCAACAGCGTGGCCTGACCTATGCAGCGGCCGTCCGCGCCCGCCTGCAGATGATCATCTACGACCGCGAGAGCCCCCAGGCCAAGACGGTCAAGGAAATCAAGGAACAAGAGGTCTACATGGGCGAAGTGCCCCTGATGACCGATTACGGTTCCTTCATCGTCAACGGCACCGAGCGTGTCATCGTCTCGCAGCTGCACCGCTCGCCCGGCGTGTTCTTCGAACACGACAAGGGCAAGACCCACTCGTCCGGCAAGCTGCTGTTCTCTGCCCGCATCATTCCCTACCGCGGCTCCTGGCTGGACTTCGAGTTCGACCCGAAGGACATCCTGTACTTCCGCGTCGACCGCCGCCGCAAGATGCCGGTCACCATCCTGCTCAAGGCTATCGGCCTGAATCCCGAGCAGATCCTGGCCCACTTCTTCGTGTTCGACAACTTCCGTCTGATGGACTCCGGTGCCCAGATGGAATTCGTGGCCGACCGCCTGAAGGGTGAGGTCGCCCGCTTCGACATCACCGACAAGAACGGCAATGTCCTCGTCGAGAAGGACAAGCGCATCACCGCCCGCCATGTGCGCCAGCTGGAGCAGTCCGGCACGCAGCACGTCACGGTGCCCGAAGACTTCCTGGTCGGCCGCGTGCTGGCCAAGAACATGGTCGACGGCGACACCGGCGAGATCATCGCCAAGGCCAATGACGAGCTGACCGACTCGCTGCTGAAGAAGCTGCGCAGCGCCGGCATCAAGGACATCCAGTGCCTGTACACCAACGAGCTGGATGAAGGCGCCTACATCAGCCAGACCCTGGCCCTGGATGAGACCACCGAGCAGCTGGCTGCCCGCGTCGCCATCTACCGCATGATGCGCCCTGGCGAGCCGCCGACGGAAGACGCCGTCGAGGCTCTGTTCAACCGCCTGTTCTACAGCGAAGACACCTACGATCTGTCGCGCGTCGGCCGGATGAAGTTCAACGCCCGCGTGGGCCGCGACACGCCGGAAGGCAACATGACCCTGTCGAACGAGGACATCCTCGACGTGGTCAAGATCCTGGTGGAGCTGCGCAACGGCCGCGGTGAAGTCGATGACATCGACCACCTGGGCAACCGTCGCGTGCGCTGCGTCGGCGAACTGGCCGAAAACCAGTACCGCTCGGGCCTGGCCCGTATCGAGAAGGCCGTGAAGGAGCGTCTGGGCCAGGCTGAAACCGAAGCCCTGATGCCGCACGACCTGATCAACTCCAAGCCGATCTCCGCGGCGCTCAAGGAGTTCTTCGGTGCCTCGCAGCTGTCCCAGTTCATGGACCAGACCAACCCCCTGTCCGAGATCACGCACAAGCGTCGCGTCTCCGCACTGGGCCCGGGCGGTCTGACCCGTGAGCGCGCCGGCTTCGAAGTCCGTGACGTGCACCCCACCCACTACGGCCGCGTCTGCCCGATCGAAACGCCGGAAGGCCCGAACATCGGTCTGATCAACTCGCTGGCCCTGTACGCCCAGCTGAACGAGTACGGCTTCCTCGAGACGCCTTACCGTCGCGTGGTCGATGGCAAGGTGACCGACCAGATCGACTACCTGTCGGCCATCGAGGAAGGCAAGTACGTCATCGCCCAGGCCAATGCCACCCTGAACAAGGAAGGCCAGCTGGTCGACGAACTGGTGTCCGCCCGTGAGAACGGCGAATCGGTGCTGACCTCGCCGGAGCGCATCCAGTACATGGACGTGGCCCCGACGCAGATCGTGTCGGTTGCAGCCTCGCTCGTGCCCTTCCTGGAGCACGATGACGCGAACCGCGCACTGATGGGCGCCAACATGCAGCGTCAGGCTGTGCCGACCCTGCGCCCCGAAAAGGCCTTCGTCGGTACCGGCGTGGAGCGCGTGGCGGCCAAGGACTCGGGCACGGTTGTCGCGGCCCGCCGCGGCGGTATCGTGGACTATGTCGACACCAACCGTATCGTGATCCGCGTCAATGACGAGGAAACGGTGGCCGGTGAAGTCGGCGTCGACATCTACAACCTGATCAAGTACCAGCGTTCCAACCAGAACACCAACATCCACCAGCGCCCGATCGTGCGCCGTGGTGACAAGGTGGCGGCCGAGGACATCATCGCCGATGGCGCCTCGACCGACATCGGTGAACTGGCCCTGGGCCAGAACATGCTGGTCGCCTTCATGCCCTGGAACGGCTACAACTTCGAAGATTCGATCCTGATCTCCGAACGCGTGGTGGCCGAAGACCGCTACACCTCGATCCACATCGAGGAACTGGTGGTCATGGCCCGTGACACCAAGCTGGGCTCCGAGGAAATCACCCGCGACATCCCGAACCTGTCCGAGCAGCAGCTGGCTCGCCTGGACGAGTCCGGCATCGTCTACATCGGTGCTGAAGTCGGCCCCGGCGACGTGCTGGTCGGCAAGGTGACCCCGAAGGGCGAAACCACCCTGACCCCGGAAGAGAAGCTGCTGCGTGCCATCTTCGGCGAGAAGGCGTCCGACGTGAAGGACACCTCGCTGCGCGTGGACCAGGGCACCTCCGGCACCGTCATCGACGTGCAGGTCTTCACCCGTGAAGGCATCCAGCGCGACAAGCGCGCCCAGCAGATCATCGACGACGAGCTGAAGCGCTTCCGCCTGGACCTGAACGACCAGCTGCGCATCGTGGAGGCCGACGCCTTCGACCGTATCGAGAAGCTGCTGAACGGCAAGGTCGCCAATGGCGGTCCCAAGAAGATTGCCAAGGGCACGGTCATCACCAAGGACTACCTGGCCGAGGTCGAGAAGTTCCACTGGTTCGACATCCGTCCCGCCGAGGACGAGATCGCCAACCAGCTGGAATCGATCAAGAACTCGCTGGAGCAGACCCGTCACAGCTTCGACCTGGCCTTCGAAGAGAAGCGCAAGAAGCTGACGCAAGGCGACGAGCTGCCCGCTGGCGTGCTGAAGATGGTCAAGGTCTACCTGGCCGTCAAGCGCCGCCTGCAGCCTGGCGACAAGATGGCCGGCCGTCACGGCAACAAGGGTGTCGTGTCCAAGATCACCCCGATCGAAGACATGCCCTACATGGCCGACGGCACCCCCGCCGACATCGTGCTGAACCCGCTGGGCGTGCCCTCGCGGATGAACGTGGGTCAGGTTCTGGAAGTGCATCTGGGCTGGGCCGGCAAGGGCATCGGCCAGCGCATCGGCGACATGCTCCAGCAGCATGCAGCCGTCAGCGAGCTGCGCAAGTTCCTGGACGAGCTCTACAACAAGAGCGGCGGCAAGTCTGAGAACCTGGACGAGCTCAGCGACAAGGAAGTCGTCGAGATGGCCCAGAACCTCTCCAAGGGCGTGCCTTTCGCGACCCCGGTCTTCGACGGTGCCAAGGAAGAGGAAATCCGCGGCATGCTGAAGCTGGCCTACCCGGACGACATCGCCGCCAAGAAGGGCCTGACCGAAACCCGCACCCAGGCCTATCTGTACGACGGCCGCACCGGCGAGCAGTTCGAGCGTCCGACGACCATCGGCTACATGCACGTGCTGAAGCTGCACCACTTGGTGGACGACAAGATGCACGCCCGCTCGACCGGCCCGTACTCGCTCGTCACGCAGCAGCCGCTGGGTGGTAAGGCGCAGTTCGGTGGCCAGCGCTTCGGTGAAATGGAAGTGTGGGCCCTGGAAGCCTACGGCGCGTCCTACGTGCTGCAGGAAATGCTGACCGTGAAGTCCGATGACGTGAACGGCCGCACCAAGGTCTACGAGAACATCGTCAAGGGCGAGCACGCCATCGACGCCGGCATGCCGGAGTCGTTCAACGTGCTGGTGAAGGAAATCCGTTCGCTCGGTATCGACATCGAGCTCGAGCGCAACTAAGAGACGGAACAGGAGAAACACATGAAAGGTTTGCTGGACCTGTTCAAGCAGTTCACGCCGGACGAGCACTTCGACGCGATCAAGATCGGGCTGGCTTCGCCCGAGAAGATCCGTTCGTGGTCTTTCGGTGAAGTGAAGAAGCCCGAGACCATCAACTACCGGACCTTCAAGCCGGAGCGTGATGGCCTGTTCTGCGCCAAGATCTTCGGCCCGATCAAGGACTACGAGTGCCTGTGCGGCAAGTACAAGCGCCTGAAGCACCGCGGCGTGATCTGCGAGAAGTGCGGCGTCGAAGTGACCCAGACCAAGGTGCGCCGCGAGCGCATGGGCCACATCGACCTGGCGGCTCCCTGCGCCCATATCTGGTTCCTGAAGTCCCTGCCTTCGCGCCTGGGCCTGGTGCTGGACATGACGCTGCGCGACATCGAACGCGTGCTGTACTTCGAAGCCTATGTGGTCGTCGATCCCGGCATGACCCCGCTGAAGAAGTTCTCGATCATGAGCGAGGACGACTACGACGCGAAGCGTGCCGAGTACGGTGACGAGTTCATCGCGCTGATGGGCGCCGAGGGCATCAAGAAGCTGCTGGAGGAGATGGATCTCGACATCGAGATCGATCGCCTGCGCAACGACATGACCGGCTCGGAGCTCAAGGTCAAGAAGAACTCCAAGCGCCTGAAGGTCATGGAAGCCTTCAAGAAGTCCGGGATCAAGCCGCACTGGATGATCATGGACGTGCTGCCCGTGCTGCCGCCGGACCTGCGTCCGCTGGTGCCGCTGGATGGCGGCCGCTTCGCGACCTCGGATCTGAACGACCTCTACCGTCGCGTCATCAACCGCAACAACCGTCTGGCTCGCCTGCTGGAGCTGAAGGCCCCTGAGATCATCGTGCGCAACGAAAAGCGCATGCTGCAGGAAGCCGTCGACTCCCTGCTGGACAACGGTCGCCGCGGCAAGGCCATGACGGGCGCCAACAAGCGCGCCCTGAAGTCCCTGGCCGACATGATCAAGGGCAAGAGCGGTCGCTTCCGTCAGAACCTGCTGGGCAAGCGCGTGGACTACTCCGGTCGTTCCGTGATTACCGTGGGCCCGACCCTGAAGCTGCACCAGTGCGGCCTGCCGAAGCTGATGGCGCTTGAGCTGTTCAAGCCCTTCATCTTCTCGCGCCTGGAAGCCATGGGCATCGCCACGACCATCAAGGCGGCCAAGAAGGAAGTCGAATCCGGCACCCCGGTGGTGTGGGACATCCTGGAAGAGGTGATCAAGGAGCACCCGGTGCTGCTGAACCGCGCACCGACCCTGCACCGCCTCGGCATCCAGGCCTTCGAGCCCGTGCTGATCGAAGGCAAGGCCATCCAGCTGCACCCCCTCGTCTGCGCGGCCTTCAACGCCGACTTCGACGGTGACCAGATGGCCGTCCACGTGCCCCTGTCCATCGAAGCGCAGATGGAAGCCCGCACCCTGATGCTGGCCTCCAACAACGTGCTGTTCCCGGCCTCCGGCGAGCCCTCCATCGTCCCGTCTCAAGACGTGGTGCTGGGCCTGTACTACGCCACCCGCGATCGCATCAACGGCAAGGGCGAAGGCATGGTCTTCTCCGACGTGTCGGAGATGCTGCGTGCGCTGGAGAACGGCGTGGTGGAAATCACCGCCAAGATCAGCGTGCGTCTGACCGAGTACACCAAGGACAAGGAAACGGGCGAGTGGATCCCCGAGACCAAGCTGGTGGACACGACCGTCGGTCGCGCCCTGCTGTCCGAGATCCTGCCCAAGGGCCTGCCGTTCTCGAACATCAACAAGGCGCTGAAGAAGAAGGAAATCTCGCGCCTGATCAACACCTCCTTCCGCAAGTGCGGCCTGAAGGAAACCGTGGTGCTGGCAGACAAGCTGCTGCAGTCCGGCTTCCGCCTGGCCACGCGCGCCGGCATCTCGATCGCCATCGACGACATGCTGGTGCCCAAGCAGAAGTACGAGCTGATCGAGCGCGCCGAGAAGGAAGTCAAGGAGATCGAGCAGCAGTACGTCTCGGGTCTGGTGACTGCCGGTGAACGCTACAACAAGGTGGTGGACATCTGGGGCAAGACCGGCGATGAAGTCGGCAAGGTCATGATGTCGCAGCTGTCCAAGCAGAAGACCATCGACCGCAACGGCAAGGAAGTGGATCAGGAGTCCTTCAACTCCATCTACATGATGGCTGACTCCGGTGCCCGCGGTAGCGCGGCCCAGATTCGCCAGCTGGCCGGTATGCGGGGCCTGATGGCCAAGCCGGACGGCTCGATCATCGAGACGCCCATCACCGCGAACTTCCGCGAAGGCCTGAACGTTCTGCAGTACTTCATTTCCACCCACGGTGCCCGTAAGGGTCTGGCGGATACGGCACTGAAGACCGCGAACTCGGGTTACCTGACCCGTCGTCTGGTCGACGTGACGCAGGATCTGGTGGTGGTTGAGGACGATTGCGGCACCGACAACGGCATCAACATGCGTGCCCTGGTCGAGGGCGGTGAAGTCATCGAGTCCCTGCGCGATCGCGTGCTGGGCCGCGTGGCTGCCATCGACGTCGTGCATCCGGAAACCCAAGGCGTCCTGCTGACGGCCGGCAACATGCTGGACGAAGACACCCTGGACGTGCTGGAACAGGCCGGCGTGGACGAGATCAAGGTCCGCACCCCGCTGACCTGCGGCACCCGCTTCGGCCTGTGCGCCAAGTGCTATGGCCGTGACCTCGGCCGTGGCGGCCTGGTCAACACCGGTGAGGCCGTGGGCGTGATCGCTGCACAGTCGATCGGTGAGCCGGGTACCCAGCTGACCATGCGTACGTTCCACATCGGCGGTGCCGCTTCGCGTGCTGCCGTGGCCTCGAGCGTGGAAGCCAAGTCGGACGGCATCATCGGCTTCAATGCCACGATGCGCTACGTCACGAACGGCAAGGGCGAGCTGGTGGTGATTTCCCGTTCCGGTGAAATCATCATCGCCGACCAGCACGGTCGCGAGCGTGAGCGTCACAAGGTGCCTTACGGCGCGACCCTGAACGTCAAGGCCGACCAGACCCTCAAGGCTGGCACGGTGCTGGCGAACTGGGACCCGCTGACCCGCCCGATCATCACGGAATTCGCCGGCCAGGCGAAGTTCGAGAATGTCGAGGAAGGCGTCACCGTGGCCAAGCAGGTCGACGAAGTGACCGGTCTGTCCACCCTGGTGGTGATCGATCCCAAGCGTCGTGGCGCCGCCAAGGTGGTGCGTCCGCAGGTCAAGCTGCTGGATGCCAATGGCCAGGAAGTGAAGATCCCCGGCACCGACCACTCGGTGACCATCGGCTTCCAGGTCGGCGCGCTGATCCAGATCCGCGACGGTCAGGACCTGGCTCCTGGTGAGGTGCTGGCCCGTATCCCGGTCGAAGGTCAGAAGACCCGAGACATTACCGGCGGTCTGCCTCGCGTGGCAGAACTGTTCGAAGCCCGCTCGCCCAAGGACAAGGGCGTGCTGGCCGAGCAGACCGGTACGGTCTCCTTCGGCAAGGAAACCAAGGGCAAGGTTCGCCTGCAGATCACCGATCCGGACGGCAAGGTCTGGGAAGAACTCGTGCCCAAGGAAAAGAACATCCTGGTGCACGAAGGCCAGGTGGTCAACAAGGGTGAAGGCATCGTCGACGGCCCGGCCGATCCGCAGGACATCCTGCGTCTGCTGGGTATCGAGGAACTGGCTCGCTACATCGTCGACGAAGTGCAGGACGTCTACCGTCTGCAGGGCGTGAAGATCAACGACAAGCACATCGAGGTGATCGTTCGCCAGATGCTGCGCCGCGTGCAGATCGTCAACCCGGGTGACTCGCACTACATCATCGGTGAGCAGGTCGAGCGCTCCGAGCTGCTGGACACCAACGACCGCCTGCGCGGCGAGGGCAAGCTGATCGCCACGCACGCCGACGTGCTGCTGGGCATCACGAAGGCCTCGCTGTCGACCGACTCCTTCATCTCGGCCGCTTCCTTCCAGGAAACGACCCGCGTGCTGACCGAGGCTGCCATCATGGGCAAGCGCGACGAGCTGCGTGGCCTGAAGGAAAACGTGATCGTGGGTCGCCTGATTCCCGCCGGTACTGGCATGGCCTTCCACCAGGCCCGTCGTGCCAAGGAAGAAATGGACGACGCCGAACGTCGCGCCATCGCCATGCAGGAAGCCGAGGAAATGGCTGCCGTGCAGCTGGCCGCTCTGGACGAGCCGGCTGGCGAAGGCTCCGCCGAGTAAGGCTGGATGCAAGGGCCGGGGCAACCCGGCCTGCGCCCCCGACAAGCCGCCGCACCCGAAAGGGGCGGCGGCTTTTTTCTACCCGTTTCTCGCGCCAGCGCGCGGATCAGAGAGGATCAGAGGGGCGCGGTGCCCGCCGCGGGAGCGGCTTGCGTGAGCGCCAGCCACTGATCGGGCTTCAGGATGGCCAGCCCGTGCTTGCGGGCGCGCTTGGCCAGGGCCAGGACATCGCCGTCCCGGCTGATCAGGGCGTCCGCCTTCTGGGCCAGCGCCAGGTCGATGAACTTCTGGTCATCCTTGTCGCGACATTTGAGGAGGGGCAGGGCGGCTTCTTCCGCGAGGGGCTCGTGCATCCGGCACAGGCGTGCGAACACCTCCGCGATGCTGGCCGGGTCCGGACTCCAGCGGGCCGCCACGCCTCGTGACAGGACATGGAGCAGCTCATCCCGCATGGCAGTGCTGCCAATCCAGACCCAGTGACCCGCCTCGATGGGCTCGGCCAGGGCTCGAATGCCCGGGTCGCGGAACACCAGCCACTCCATCACCACCTGGGTGTCCAGCACCAGCCGCGGCGCTGCGCTGCGGGCGGCAGCCGGCCCGCCTGCAGTCTCGCCGTGGCGGGAGGTGATGGTGTGGACGGGGGGACTCGAATGCGAGGTGGGCATCAGGAGGAGATGAGGCATGTCAGGGGAGGGGAGCGGCACGTCCCTGCCACCACTGCCCAGCAGGCTTGGCGGGTGGGGCCGAGGAATGCGAGGCCGGTGGCTGATCGTGAGTCGTCAGGAGGTGCTCATTTTCCCAGCAATGCCCCTGCCCATCGGCGTTGCGGGCACCGCCGCTTGTGCAAAAGATGCTCGCTGGCATACAATCGAGGGCTCTCTAGTTGGTCTAGCTGCGCCCATCGAGGTGCAGACAGCTTGAACTCAGCGTGCGGCGCCTTGGCGTTGCGCGCTTTTGCGCTTCTTTTTGTGCTTCTCGCGGCAGCGTCGCAGGGGCGCGTGGGCACGATGTTCAGGCGGTGTTTTGCCAGGGGGTGAAACATGTCGGGCGACTAGAGGTCTGTGACTTCAAACGGGAACAAGTTACTTATGCCAACCATCAACCAGCTCGTGCGCCAAGGTCGTGAGACCGAGGTCACGAAGTCCAAGTCGCCTGCCATGCAGGCATGCCCCCAGCGTCGTGGCGTGTGCACCCGCGTGTACACCACGACCCCCAAGAAGCCGAACTCCGCTCTGCGTAAGGTCGCCAAGGTTCGCCTGACCAACGGCTTCGAGGTGATTTCCTACATCGGCGGTGAAGGCCACAACCTTCAAGAGCACAGCGTCGTGCTGGTGCGCGGCGGCCGTGTGAAGGATCTGCCGGGTGTTCGTTACCACATCGTCCGCGGTTCGCTGGACCTGCAAGGCGTCAAGGATCGCAAGCAGTCCCGTTCCAAGTACGGTGCCAAGCGCCCGAAGAAGGCTTAATTGAGTTGTCACGACCGGCCCTCAGGCTCTGGTCGGATGTTTTTGCGGAGCGCATGACCCCAAAGTGGGCACAGCGGCCGAGTAAGTGGATGTCCCGAATGCGTGGTCATCCCCGGTTGCGGCAGATGGCAGCGAGCCATTGCCAGACCAACTGAAGCGAAGAAGGAAATACCCATGCCACGTCGTCGCGAAGTACCCAAGCGCGAGATCCTGCCTGATCCCAAGTTCGGTAGCGTTGATCTGTCCAAGTTCATGAACGTCATCATGGAATCGGGCAAGAAGGCTGTCGCCGAGCGCATCATTTACGGCGCCCTCGAGCAAGTCGAGAAGAAGGCCGGCAAGGATCCGCTGGAAGTGTTCATGATCGCCTTGAACAACGTGAAGCCCATGGTCGAAGTGAAGTCCCGCCGTGTCGGCGGTGCGAACTACCAAGTTCCCGTGGAAGTTCGCCCCGTCCGCCGGATGGCTCTGGCCATGCGCTGGCTGAAGGAATCGGCCCGCAAGCGTGGCGAGAAGTCCATGGCTCAACGCCTGGCCAACGAACTGCTGGAGGCCTCGGAAGGCCGCGGCGGCGCCATGAAGAAGCGTGACGAAGTCCACCGTATGGCTGATGCCAACAAGGCGTTCTCGCACTTCCGCTTCTAAACACGACTTTTCTGGCCGCCTCGGGTTTCTACTGACCCGTTGGCGGCTCACTGCATCTGGAGCAAGATCATGGCCCGCAAGACCCCCATCGAGCGCTACCGCAATATCGGTATTTCGGCGCACATCGATGCCGGCAAGACCACGACGACCGAGCGCATCCTGTACTACACCGGTGTGAACCACAAGATCGGTGAAGTGCATGATGGCGCCGCCACCATGGACTGGATGGAGCAGGAGCAGGAGCGTGGCATCACGATCACCTCCGCTGCAACCACCTGCTTCTGGAAGGGCATGGACATGTCCTACCCGGAGCACCGCTTCAACATCATCGACACCCCGGGGCACGTGGACTTCACCATTGAGGTGGAGCGTTCCATGCGCGTGCTGGACGGTGCCTGCATGGTCTATTGCGCCGTGGGCGGCGTGCAGCCCCAGTCGGAAACCGTCTGGCGCCAGGCCAACAAGTACAAGGTGCCGCGTCTGGCCTTCGTGAACAAGATGGACCGTACCGGTGCCAACTTCTTCAAGGTCGTTGACCAGATGAAGACGCGCCTGAAGGCCAACCCTGTGCCCATCGTGATCCCCATCGGCGCTGAAGACAACTTCAAGGGCGTCGTGGACCTGCTGAAGATGAAGGCCATCATTTGGGACGAAGCTTCCCAAGGCATGAAGTTCAGCTACGAAGAGATCCCGGCTGATCTGGTCTCCGTTGCTCAAGAGTGGCGCGAGAAGATGGTCGAGGCTGCCGCCGAGGCCACCGAAGAGCTGATGAACAAGTACCTCGAGACGGGTGACCTGTCCGAGGAAGAGATCAAGCTCGCCCTGCGCACCCGCACGATTTCCACCGAAATCCAGCCGATGCTCTGCGGCACCGCCTTCAAGAACAAGGGCGTTCAGCGCATGCTGGATGCCGTGATCGACTTCCTGCCCTCTCCGGTGGACATCCCCCCGGTGAACGGCACCGACGAAGACGAGCAGCCGGCCACCCGCAAGGCCGACGACAGCGAAAAGTTCGCCGCTCTGGCCTTCAAGCTGATGACCGACCCGTACGTCGGTCAGCTGACCTTCGTTCGCGTGTACTCGGGCGTGCTGCAATCCGGCGCTACCGTGTACAACCCGATCCGTGGCAAGAAGGAGCGTATCGGCCGTATCCTGCAGATGCACGCCAACCAGCGTGAAGAAATCAAGGAAATTCTGGCCGGTGACATCGCTGCCTGCGTGGGTCTGAAGGACGTCACCACCGGCGAAACGCTGTGCGATCCGGAATCCGTGATCACCCTGGAAAAGATGGTCTTCCCTGAGCCCGTGATCTCGCAGGCCGTGGAACCCAAGACCAAGGCTGACCAGGAAAAGATGGGTCTGGCTCTGGGCCGTCTGGCTGCAGAAGATCCTTCCTTCCGTCTGCGTACCGACGAAGAGTCCGGTCAGACCATCATTTCCGGCATGGGTGAGCTCCACCTGGAAATCATTGTCGACCGCATGAAGCGCGAATTCGGCGTGGAAGCCAACGTGGGCAAGCCTCAAGTGGCCTACCGCGAAACCATCCGCAAGACCGCCACCGACGTCGAAGGCAAGTTCGTTCGCCAGTCGGGCGGTAAGGGCCAGTACGGTCACGTCGTGCTGACGGTCGAGCCGCAAGAAGCCGGCAAGGGCTTCGAGTTCGTCGACGCCATCAAGGGCGGCGTGGTGCCTCGCGAGTACATCCCGGCAGTCGAGAAGGGCATCATCGATTCCCTGCCGAATGGCGTGCTGGCGGGCTTCCCCGTCGTGGACGTGAAGGTCACCCTGACCTTCGGTTCGTACCACGATGTGGACTCGAACGAAAACGCGTTCAAGATGGCCGCTTCGATGGGCTTCAAGGAAGGCTGCCGTCGCGCCAGCCCCGTGATCCTCGAGCCGATGATGGCTGTGGAAGTCGAGACTCCGGAAGACTACGCCGGCAACGTGATGGGCGATCTGTCCAGCCGTCGCGGCATGGTCCAGGGCATGGACGACATGGTCGGCGGTGGCAAGGTCATCAAGGCCGAAGTCCCCCTGTCGGAAATGTTCGGCTACTCGACCACCCTGCGCTCGATGTCGCAAGGCCGCGCCACGTACACCATGGAGTTCAAGCACTACAGCGAAGCTCCGAAGAACGTGGCCGACGCGATCATTACCGCTCGCGCCAAGTAAAGACCACCCCCTACCGCCTGCGGCGGCCCCCTCAAGGGGGCGAGCCCGAGGGCCCGGCAGAGCCGGATCCGCGGGCTCCGTGCGGTGGACGGCCCTGCGGGCGTCCGTCGTGTGTGCTGGCGGTGCGGGTTTGAATCGTCTTCGTCGAGAGTCTCCTGCTTGCCAGCCGGCAGGGATCAAGGCCTCGGCGGAAACGCTAAACCAACAGACTGGATGAATGCTCTTTTTGGAGAATTGAAATGGCAAAAGGCAAGTTTGAACGTACCAAGCCGCACGTGAACGTGGGCACGATTGGTCACGTTGACCATGGCAAGACCACGCTGACGGCTGCTATCGCGACCGTGCTGTCGAAGAAGTTCGGCGGCGAGGCCAAGGCCTACGACCAGATTGACGCTGCGCCGGAAGAAAAGGCTCGTGGCATCACGATCAACACCGCGCACGTCGAGTACGAGACCGCCAACCGCCACTACGCTCACGTGGACTGCCCGGGCCACGCTGACTATGTGAAGAACATGATCACCGGTGCTGCCCAGATGGACGGCGCGATCCTGGTGTGCTCGGCCGCTGACGGCCCGATGCCCCAGACCCGCGAGCACATCCTGCTGGCACGTCAGGTCGGTGTGAAGTACATCATCGTCTTCCTGAACAAGTGCGACATGGTGGACGACGCCGAGCTGCTGGAGCTGGTGGAGATGGAAGTCCGCGAGCTGCTGAGCAAGTACGACTTCCCCGGCGACGACACCCCGATCGTGAAGGGTTCGGCCAAGCTGGCGCTGGAAGGCGACACGGGCGATCTGGGCGAGCAGGCCATCATGCGCCTGGCTGACGCTCTGGACAGCTACATCCCCCAGCCTGAGCGTGCCGTGGACGGCGCGTTCCTGCTGCCGGTGGAAGACGTGTTCTCGATCTCTGGCCGTGGCACCGTGGTGACCGGTCGCGTCGAGCGCGGCATCATCAAGGTTGGCGAGGAAATCGAAATCGTCGGCATCCGTGATCTGCAAAAGACCACCGTGACCGGCGTGGAAATGTTCCGCAAGCTGCTGGACCAAGGTCAGGCTGGCGACAACGTCGGTATCCTGCTGCGCGGCACCAAGCGTGAAGACGTCGAGCGTGGCCAAGTGCTGGCCAAGCCCGGCACGATCAAGCCGCACACCCACTTCACCGCTGAGATCTATGTTCTGAGCAAGGAAGAGGGCGGCCGTCACACCCCGTTCTTCAACAACTACCGTCCCCAGTTCTACTTCCGTACCACGGACGTGACCGGTGCCGTGGAGCTGCCGAAGGACAAGGAAATGGTCATGCCCGGCGACAACGTCGGCATCACCGTGAAGCTGATCGCTCCGATCGCCATGGAAGAAGGTCTGCGCTTCGCTATCCGCGAAGGTGGCCGTACCGTCGGCTCGGGCGTGGTTGCCACCATCATCGAGTAATTCCTGCGTGACTCTCGGGCGGCCCCCAGGGCCGCCTGTCATCACCATTTACGCGGCGTCACCGCCGCATGCTCTTTGAAGGAACAGTCATGCAAAAGCAAAAGATCCGCATCCGCCTGAAGGCCTTCGATTACAAGCTGATCGATCAGTCGGCTCTGGAAATCGTGGACACCGCCAAGCGTACCGGCGCCATCGTCAAGGGCCCCGTGCCCCTGCCGACCCGCCTGGAGCGTTTCGACATCCTGCGTTCGCCGCACGTCAACAAGACCTCGCGCGACCAGTTCGAAATCCGCACCCACCAGCGTCTGATGGACATCGTCGACCCGACCGACAAGACGGTTGACGCCCTGATGAAGCTGGACCTGCCGGCTGGCGTGGACGTGGAAATCAAGCTGCAGTAATGCGGCCTGGTGCGAGTGGTCCTTGAGGCCATTACGCGTCCCAAGCGTGAGAAGGGCAACCTCCAGGTTGCCCTTTTTTCTTGACCCTGATGTGACGCCGCTTGCGGCCCGCTCAGGGTTGACGCTATACTCGCAGACTTTTCCGCGCTGGTTTACGCCAGTGCGGCTTTAGTGCATCGCCTGGATGCGTGCCTCGGGGCGCCTTTACCGGCCCGAGGGATGAGTTCCAAGCGGTGTTTGGTCAGCCCGACCAATCGTTGTCGGGTGTTTGTAAATGGCTCTTGGAGCTGCGGGGCTTTGGCCTGGCGGCGAAAGGGGCTGGAGAAAAAACATGAGTCTTAGCAATCGTCTCGGATTGCTGGGCCGCAAGGTGGGCATGATGCGCATCTTCACGGACGATGGCGACGCCATTCCCGTGACCGTGCTGGACGTGTCCAACAACCGCGTGACCCAGGTCAAGACCGAAGAGACTGACGGCTACAGCGCCATTCAAGTGGCGTTCGGTGCACGCAAGGCCTCTCGCGTGACCAAGCCGGAAGCCGGCCACCTCGCCAAGGCGGGTGTGGAAGCCGGTGAAATCCTCAAGGAATTCCGCGTCGCAGCTGACGTCGCCGCCGAATACAAGGCTGGCGCTCAGGTGCCCGTGACCCTGTTTGCCGCCGGCCAGAAGGTCGACGTGCAAGGTACTTCGATTGGTAAGGGCTTTGCCGGCACCATCAAGCGCCACAACTTCGGTTCGCAGCGCGCTTCCCACGGTAACAGCCGTTCGCACAATGTCCCGGGCTCCATCTCGATGGCGCAGGATCCGGGTCGCGTGTTCCCGGGCAAGAAGATGTCCGGCCACATGGGCGACGAGACCGTGACCACCCAGAACCTCGACATCGTGCGCGTTGACGAAGCTCGTCAGCTGCTGCTGGTCAAGGGTGCCGTGCCGGGCGCCAAGAACGGCCATGTGGTCGTGCGTCCCGCTGTCAAGGTCAAGGTCAAGAAGGAGGCCAACTGATGCAGCTCGAGCTTCTGAACGAGCAGGGTCAGGCCACCTCCAAGGTGGACGCGCCTGACACCGTCTTCGCTCGCGAATACAACGAAGCCCTGGTGCACCAGGTGGTCGTGGCCTTCCAGGCCAATGCCCGCCAAGGCACCCGCGCTCAAAAGGACCGCGAACAGGTCAAGCACTCGACCAAGAAGCCTTTCCGCCAGAAGGGCACCGGCCGCGCTCGCGCCGGTATGACTTCCTCGCCGCTGTGGCGTGGGGGTGGTCGCATCTTCCCGAACCTGCCGGAAGAAAACTTCTCGCACAAGCTGAACAAGAAGATGTATCGCGCCGGCATGGCCGCCATCCTCTCTCAGCTGGCCCGCGAAGGCCGCCTGGCCGTGGTGGATTCGATCTCCGTCGAAGCCCCCAAGACCAAGCTGCTGGCTGCCAAGTTCAAGGCCATGGGTCTGGAATCCGTGATGCTGATCGCTGACCAGGTGGATGACAACCTGGCGCTGGCTTCGCGCAACCTGGCCAACGTGCTGGTTGTCGAGCCCCGTTACGCCGATCCCCTGTCGCTGGTCTTCTACAAGAAGGTGCTGGTGACCAAGGCCGCAATGGAGCAACTCAAGGAGATGCTGGCATGAGCGCCCCGAAGTTTGCAGAAGGCCGTCTGGCCCAGGTGCTGCTGGCTCCCATCGTGTCCGAAAAGGCCACCCTGGTTGCTGAGAAGCACAACCAAGTGTTGTTCAAGGTCCTGCGTGACGCCACCAAGCCCGAGATCAAGGCTGCCGTTGAACTGATGTTCAAGGTTGAAGTCGAATCCGTGAGCGTGGTGAACACCAAGGGCAAGGTCAAGCGCTTTGGCGGCCGTATCGGCCGTCGTGACCACGTCAAGAAGGCGTATGTGTCCCTGAAGGCTGGCCAAGAGCTCAACTTCTCCGGGGAGGCTGCGTAATGGCCGTCGTTAAAGTAAAGCCGACCTCGCCTGGCCGTCGTGGCGTGGTGAAGGTGGTGCACAAGCACCTGCACAAGGGCGCTCCCGAAGCGTCGCTGCTGGAGCCGCAAAAGCAAAAGTCTGGCCGTAACAACAACGGCCACATCACGATGCGCCACAAGGGCGGTGGTCACAAGCACCACTACCGCGTGGTGGACTTCCGTCGCAACAAGGACGCGATCCCTGCCAAGGTCGAGCGTATCGAGTACGACCCGAACCGTACGGCTCACATCGCTCTGGTGTGCTATGCCGACGGCGAGCGTCGCTACATCATCGCTCCGCGTGGCCTGGAAGTCGGTTCCACCATCCTGAGCGGTGCCGAGGCCCCGATCAAGGCTGGCAACACCCTGCCCATCCGCAACATCCCCGTGGGTTCGACGATCCACTGCGTGGAAATGCTGCCTGGCAAGGGTGCCCAGATGGTGCGTTCGGCAGGTGCTTCCGCCGTCCTGATGGCTCGCGATGGTGTCTACGCCCAGATCCGTCTGCGTTCGGGTGAAGTCCGCCGTGTCCACATCGACTGCCGCGCCACCATCGGTGAAGTGAGCAACGAAGAGCACAGCCTGCGTCAATACGGCAAGGCCGGCGCCATCCGCTGGAAGGGCATCCGCCCGACCGTCCGTGGTACCGCCATGAACCCGGTTGATCACCCGCACGGTGGTGGTGAAGGCCGTACCGGTGAAGGCCAGGCGCCTGTGTCGCCGTGGAACACCCTCACCAAGGGCTACCGCACTCGTAACAACAAGCGCACGCAGACGTTCATCGTTTCGCGTCGCAAGAAGTAAGGGGTAGACCAACATGGCTCGTTCCCTCAAGAAGGGTCCGTTCGTGGACCATCACCTGCTGGCCAAAGTCGACAAGGCTGTGGCCAACAAGGACAAGAAGCCCATCAAGACCTGGTCGCGCCGCTCGACGATCCTGCCCGAATTCATCGGTCTGACGATCGCGGTGCACAACGGCAAGCAGCACGTGCCGGTCTATGTGTCGGACCAGATGGTCGGTCACAAGCTGGGTGAGTTCGCGCTGACCCGCACCTTCAAGGGTCACCCTGGTGACAAGAAGGCCAAGAAATAAGGATTGAGACGATGGAAACCCGTGCAATCGTTCGCGGTGTCCGCCTGTCGGCCGACAAGGGCCGTCTGGTGGCGGACCTGATCCGCGGCAAGAAGGTGGACCAGGCGCTCAACATCCTGGAATTCACCCAGAAGAAGGCGGCACTCATCATCAAGAAGGCGCTGGAAAGTGCCATCGCCAACGCCGAGCACAATGACGGCGCTGACATTGATGAGCTGAAGGTCACCTCGATCTATGTGGAGCAAGGCACCACGCTGAAGCGCTTCTCGGCTCGCGCCAAGGGCCGCGGCAACCGCATCAGCAAGCCCACCTGCCACATCTTCGTGTCGGTCGGTAACTGAGGCCAAGAGGAAGACTATGGGACAGAAAATCCATCCGACCGGCTTCCGCCTGCCTGTCACCCGTAACTGGGCTTCGCGCTGGTACGCGAACAACCAGAACTTCGCCACGATGCTGGCTGAGGATCTGCAAGTTCGTGAGTACCTGAAGCAGCGCCTGAAGAATGCCGCCGTGTCGCGCATCCTGATCGAGCGTCCCGCGAAGAACGCCCGCATCACCATCTTCTCGGCTCGTCCGGGCGTGGTGATCGGCAAGAAGGGCGAGGACATCGAAAACCTGAAGGCCGAACTGACCAAGCGTCTGGGCGTGCCGGTGGCCGTGAACATCGAAGAAGTGCGCAAGCCCGAAATCGATGCTCAGCTGATCGCCGACTCGATCACCCAGCAGCTGGAAAAGCGCATCATGTTCCGTCGCGCCATGAAGCGTGCGATGCAGAACGCAATGCGTCTGGGCGCCCAGGGCATCAAGATCATGTCCGCCGGCCGTCTGAACGGCATCGAAATCGCTCGTACCGAGTGGTATCGCGAAGGCCGCGTGCCTCTGCATACCCTGAAGGCCGACATCGACTATGGCTTCTCCGAGGCCAAGACGACCTACGGCGTCATCGGTGTGAAGGTGTGGGTGTACCGCGGTGACCGCCTGGCCAATGGCGAGGCTCCCGTGATCAACACGCCCCCTGGCGCTGAAGATGATCGTCGTCCGCGTCGCAACGCCCGTCCGGGCGCTCCGGGTGGCCGTGGCCGTCCCGGCGCTGACAAGCCCGCCGACGGTGGCGACAAGCCCGGCGCTAAGCGCGTGGTCCGCAAGGCCCCCGCAGCTGGCGAGGCCAAAGGAGAATAAACATGCTGCAACCCGCTCGTCGCAAATTCCGCAAAGAGCAGAAGGGTCGTAACACTGGCGTGGCCACTCGCGGCGCCAATGTGTCGTTCGGTGACTTCGGCCTGAAGGCCACTGAGCGCGGCCGTCTGACGGCTCGCCAGATCGAAGCGGCTCGTCGTGCAATCTCGCGCCATATCAAGCGCGGTGGTCGTATCTTCATCCGCATCTTCCCGGACAAGCCCATCTCCCAGAAGCCCGCCGAAGTCCGTATGGGTAACGGTAAGGGCAATCCGGAGTACTACGTCGCTGAAATCCAGCCCGGCAAGGTGCTCTACGAGATCAACGGTGTGCCGGAAGCCCTGGCTCGCGAAGCGTTCACGCTGGCAGCTGCAAAGCTGCCCCTGCGTTGCACCTTCGTGGCGCGCCAGGTCGGCCTCTGATTGGAGAGATCACCATGAAAGCATCTGAACTGCGTGGCAAGGATGTCGCTGCCCTGGAAAAGGAAGTGACCGATCTGCTCAAGGCCCACTTCGGCCTGCGCATGCAAAAGGCCACCCAACAGCTGAGCAACACGACTCAGCTGGGCAAGATCCGTCGCGACATCGCTCGCGTCAAGACCGTGCTGGCCGAAAAGAAGAAGGGGGCCTGATATGACGCAAGCTCAAGAAAAGAACACCCGCACCCTGGTGGGTCGCGTGGTGAGCGACAAGCGCGCCAAGACCGTCACGGTCCTGGTTGAGCGTCGCACCAAGCACGAGCTCTACGGCAAGATCGTGGCCCGTTCCCGCAAGTACCACGCCCACGATGAAAAGGGCGAGTACAAGATGGGTGATGTGGTCGAGATCGCCGAAGGCCGTCCTCTGTCCAAGACCAAGAGCTGGGTCGTGACCCGCCTGGTCGAGAAGGCAGAAGCCGTCTAAGGCCTCTTTGGTCAAAGGCGCAGGATCCCTGGGGTCTTGCGCCGCAGACCCTGCAAACGGTCGGATCGCTGGTGATACTGGCGGCCGACCGTTTTTTACTTTCTGCCCGGCCGCGCATGCGCCGGGCTTTGCTTTTGAGGAGACTCTCATGCTGAAGATTGGCGACAAGCTGCCCAGTGCCACCGTGCAGGAATACGTGGAAGTGGAGGGCAATGGCTGCTCCATCGGCCCGAATGGCTTTGATGCTGCTGCGGCCGCTGCCGGCAAGACGATTGCCATCTTCGCCCTGCCTGGTGCCTTCACGCCGACCTGCTCGGCTCAGCATGCGCCCGGCTACATCCAGCAGGCGGACGCGCTCAAGGCTGCGGGCGCCGATGAGATCTGGTGTGTCTCCGTCAATGACGCCTTCGTCATGGGTGCCTGGGCTCGCGAGCTCGGCGCGGCTGGCAAAGTGCGCTTCATTGCTGATGGCAGCGCTGACTTCACGCGCGCCACCGGGCTGACCCTGGACCTGCAGGCGCGCGGCATGGGCCTGCGTTCGCAGCGCTACAGCATGCTCGTGGTCGACGGCGTCGTGAAGACGATCAATGTCGAAGCGCCCGGCAAGTTTGAAGTCAGCGGCGCAGACACCATGCTCGCGCAGCTCAAGGCCTGATCTTCCGCGGCAGCGCAAGGCTGTCATCACAGATCAAGACCGGGCGCCCTGCTGTTTAGAGGGGGTGTCCGAGTTTCAGTGCGGTGGGCGCTTGACATTGCTTCCACTTCACTGGCACAATCTAATGCTTCGCCGAACGTTGGGCGCATCATGCGGTGCGTCTCGGCCTCGGATCCGCCCTCAACCGCTGAAGGCGCTGGCTGATACACAAGCTGTGTCGGCGGGTGCTAAAGGCTTACGGGCCCAAGACTGACCGGTTTGGTCTGTTGCGATGGTCGCAGCAGGTCGAGGCGGGAAAAGTTGGGGACAGACATGATTCAAATGCAATCGCGACTGGATGTCGCGGACAACACTGGCGCCAAGTCCGTTCAGTGCATCAAGGTGCTTGGTGGTTCCAAGCGTCGGTATGCCGGCATTGGCGACATCATCAAGGTCAGCATCAAGGAAGCTGCTCCGCGAGGCCGCGTCAAGAAGGGCGAGGTCTACAGCGCTGTGGTCGTGCGCACCGCCAAGGGCGTGCGTCGCCAAGACGGTTCGCTGGTGAAGTTCGACGGCAATGCCGCCGTGCTGCTGAACG
The DNA here is from genome assembly GCF_027257975.1 of Pelomonas sp. BJYL3. Classification (GTDB taxonomy): domain Bacteria; phylum Pseudomonadota; class Gammaproteobacteria; order Burkholderiales; family Burkholderiaceae_C; genus Roseateles_B; species Roseateles_B flavus. The sequence continues at coordinate 734,268 of NZ_JANZKX010000003.1, read as the reverse complement.
CCAAGCTGGAGCCGATCGGCACCCGTATCTTTGGCCCGGTCACGCGTGAACTGCGTACCGAGCGCTTCATGAAGATCGTGTCGCTGGCGCCCGAGGTGCTGTAAGCCTCGTCAAGTCAAAGGTACTGCCATGAACAAGATTCGTAAGGGCGACGAGGTCATCGTGCTGACCGGCCGCGACAAGGGCAAGCGGGGCGTTGTCGCTTCGCGTGTCGATGCTGACCACCTGATCGTGGACGGCGTGAACGTCGTGAAGAAGCACGCCAAGCCCAACCCCATGAAGGGCACCACCGGCGGCGTGGTCGACAAGACGATGCCGATCCATCAATCCAACGTGGCGATTTTCAACGCCGCCTCCGGCAAGGCCGATCGCGTGGGCATCAAGCTGCTCGACGACGGCAAGAAGGTGCGCGTCTACAAGTCGACCGGCGAAGAGATCAAGGCTTAAGAGGTTCGACATGGCTCGTTTGCAAGCGTTTTATCGCGAAAAAGTCGTCCCCGGCCTGACCGAGAAGTTCGGCTACAAGTCCGTGATGGAAGTGCCGCGCATCACCAAGATCACCCTGAACATGGGTGTCAGTGAAGCCGTGGCGGACAAGAAGGTCATGGACCACGCAGTGGGCGACCTGACCAAGATCGCCGGCCAGAAGCCCGTGGTCACCAAGTCCAAGAAGGCCATCGCCGGCTTCAAGATCCGCGACGGCGTGCCCATTGGTTGCATGGTCACTCTGCGTGGCGTCCAGATGTATGAATTCCTGGATCGCTTCGTGACCATCGCCCTGCCGCGCGTGCGTGACTTCCGTGGTATCTCCGGTCGTTCCTTCGACGGCCGCGGCAACTACAACATCGGCGTCAAGGAACAGATCATCTTCCCCGAAATCGAATACGACAAGGTGGATGCTCTGCGTGGTCTGAACATCAGCATCACGACGACTGCCAAGACGGACGACGAAGCGAAGGCCCTGCTGGCCGCGTTCAAGTTCCCGTTCAAGAACTGAGGTGATCCGTGGCAAAACTCTCGATCAAGCAACGTGAGCTGAAGCGCGAACAACTGGTCGCCAAGTTCTCGAAGAAGTATGCAGAACTGAAGGCCATCATCGACGACTCCAAGAAGTCCGATGAAGAGCGCTACGCCGCTCGCCTGGAGCTGCAGAAGCTGCCCCGCAACGCCAACCCCACTCGCCTGCGCAACCGCTGCGAGCTGACCGGTCGTCCCCGTGGCACCTTCCGCAAGTTCGGTCTGGCCCGTAACAAGATTCGTGAACTGGCTTTCAAGGGCGACATTCCTGGTGTCGTCAAGGCAAGCTGGTAATCGGCAGGTTTAGGAGATTTCGTATGAGCATGAGTGATCCTATCGCCGATATGCTGACTCGCATTCGCAACGCTCAAAGCGTTGAGAAGGCCAGCGTCGTGATGCCTTCCAGCAAGCTGAAGGTTGCGATCGCCAAGGTCCTCAAGGACGAGGGCTATATCGACGGTTTCGCGGTGCGTGGCGATGCAGCCCGTCCCGAACTCGAGATCGCGCTGAAGTATTACGCCGGGCGTCCGGTGATTGAGCGCATCGAACGCGTGAGCCGTCCCGGCCTGCGCATCTACAAGGGCCGCCACGACATCCCGCAGGTCATGAATGGCCTGGGTGTGGCGATCGTCACCACCCCCAAGGGTGTGATGACCGACCGCAAGGCACGTCAAGCCGGTATCGGCGGCGAAGTGCTCTGCTACGTCGCCTAAGCGCAAGGAGAGACAGACAATGTCCCGCGTTGGAAAAATGCCGGTCGCACTCCCGCAAGGCGTGGATGTGACGATCTCCGCTGAGCAAATCAGCGTGAAGGGCGCCCTGGGTACGCTGGTTCGTGCAGCCAACCCCCTGGTCGCGATCAAGAACGAAGGCGGCAAGCTGAGCTTCAGCCCGGCTGACGCTTCTGCTGAAGCTGACGCCATGAGCGGCACCTTCCGCGCCCTGGTGGCCAATATGGTCAACGGCGTGAGCAAGGGCTTCGAGAAGAAGCTGAACCTGGTTGGCGTGGGTTACCGCGCCCAGGCTCAAGGCCAGAAGCTCAACCTGCAGATCGGTTTCTCTCACCCCGTGGTGAAGGACATGCCGGCTGGGATCAAGGTGGAATGCCCGACCCAGACCGAAATCCTGATCAAGGGTGCCGATCGCCAAGTGGTGGGTCAGATTGCCGCCGAAGTGCGTGCCATCCGTCCTCCCGAGCCCTACAAGGGCAAGGGCATCCGCTACGCCGATGAAAAGGTCTCCCTCAAAGAGACCAAGAAGAAGTAAGGAGCCGCGCAATGTTGACCAAGAAAGAACAGCGCATCCGTCGTTCGCGCCAGACCCGTGCCCGCATCGCAGTGCAACGTGTCGCCCGCCTGACGGTTTTCCGCTCCAACCTGCACATCTACGCCAGCGTCATCTCCGAAGATGGTACTCGCGTCCTGGCCAGCGCCTCGACGGCCGAGAAGGACGTCCGCGCCCAGCTGGGTGGCGAAGGCAAGGGTGGCAATGTGGCCGCTGCCACGCTGATCGGCAAGCGCATCGCCGAGAAGGCCAAGGCTGCTGGCGTCGAGAAGGTGGCGTTCGACCGCGCTGGCTTCGCCTACCACGGCCGTATCAAGGCCCTGGCCGAAGCTGCCCGCGAAGCCGGCCTGCAGTTCTAAGCGCAAAAAGGATTGATGAACATGGCAAAGTTTCAACCCCGCGTGCAGGACGAAGGTCGTGACGACGGTTTGCGCGAGAAGATGATCGCGGTGAACCGTGTGACCAAGGTGGTGAAGGGCGGCCGTACGCTGTCGTTCGCAGCACTGACCGTGGTCGGCGACGGTGATGGCCGTATCGGCATGGGCAAGGGCAAGGCGAAGGAAGTTCCGGTCGCCGTGCAGAAGGCTATGGAATCGGCTCGCCGCAACATGGTCAAGGTGAACCTGCGTAACGGCACCATCCACCACAACGTGGTGGGTGAGCACGGTGCTTCGCGCGTCATGATGGCTCCGGCTCCTGCCGGTACCGGCGTGATCGCAGGCGGCCCGATGCGTGCCGTCTTCGAAGTGATGGGCGTGACCGACATCGTGACCAAGAGCCACGGTTCGACCAACCCCTACAACATGGTTCGCGCCACCCTGGACGCCCTGAAGCGCTCGACCACGGCCGCTGAAGTCGCTGCCAAGCGCGGCAAGACCGTTGAAGATATCTTCAACTGAGTCGCCAGGATTGGAGAGACAGATGTCTGACAAGAAAACTCTGACGGTCAAGCTCGTGCGCAGCCCGATCGGCTGCCGTGCCTCGCACCGTGCCACCGTGACCGGTCTGGGCCTGCGCAAGATGAACAGCACCCGTGTCCTCGAGGACACGCCTGCTGTGCGCGGCATGATCAACAAGATCGCCTACCTCGTGCAGGTGCTGTAAGCACGGCGCGAACTGAGGACTAGAAATGCAACTCAACACCATCAAGCCTGCCGCTGGTGCCAAGCACGCCAAGCGTCGCGTGGGCCGTGGCATCGGCTCCGGTCTGGGCAAGACTTGCGGCCGCGGCCACAAGGGCCAGAAGTCGCGTGCTGGCGGCTTCCACAAGGTTGGCTTCGAAGGCGGTCAGATGCCCCTGCATCGTCGCCTGCCCAAGCGTGGCTTCAAGTCGCTGACGCTGCCGTTCAACGCCGAGATCACCCTGAGCGATCTGCAAGGCCTGGCCGGCGACGAAATCGACCTGCTGACGCTGAAGGCTGTCGGTCTGGTGCCCGAGCTGACGAAGACCGTCAAGGTCATTCTGTCGGGTGAGATCAGCCGCAAGGTCACGCTGAAGGGCGTGGGTGCAACGGCTGGCGCCAAGGCCGCGATCGAAGCCGCTGGCGGCTCCGTCGCAGCTGAGTAAAGCTCAAGGATCAGGCAACAGTGGCTACCAACCCGAATCAACTGGCCAAGAGCGGCAAGTTCGGTGACCTGCGTCGCCGGCTTGTGTTCCTGTTGCTGGCTCTGGTCGTCTACCGCATCGGGGCGCATATCCCCGTGCCCGGCATCGACCCGGTCCAGCTTCAGCAGTTCTTCAAGGGCCAGCAGGGTGGCATCCTGAGCCTGTTCAACATGTTCTCTGGCGGTGCGCTGTCGCGCTTTACCGTCTTCGCGCTGGGCATCACGCCCTACATCTCGGCCTCCATCGTGATCCAGCTGATGGGCTATGTGGTGCCGAGCCTGGAAGCGCTGAAGAAGGAAGGCGAAGCAGGTCGTCGCAAGATCACGCAGTACACGCGCTATGGCACGCTGGGCCTGGCGATCTTCCAGAGCCTCAGCATTGCGCTGGCGCTGGAAAGCTCGCCTGGTCTGGTGCTGGCGCCCGGTTTCGGCTTCCGCCTGACCGCTGTCAGCAGCCTGGTGGCTGGCACCATGTTCCTGATGTGGCTGGGTGAGCAGATCACCGAGCGCGGTCTGGGTAATGGCATCTCGATCCTGATCTTCGGCGGTATCGCTGCAGGTCTGCCGGGCGCCATTGGTGGCCTGCTGGAGCTGGTGCGTACGGGGGCCATGTCGATCTTCTCCTGCCTTGTGGTGGTGGCGATCGTCATCGGTGTCACCTGGCTGGTGGTCTTCGTCGAACGTGGTCAGCGCAAGATCTTGGTGAACTATGCCAAGCGCCAGGTGGGCAACAAGGTGTACGGTGGTCAATCGTCGCACCTGCCGCTCAAGCTGAACATGTCGGGTGTGATTCCGCCGATCTTTGCATCGTCCATCATCCTGCTGCCGACCACGCTTGTGAGCTGGTTCGCCACGGGTGACAGCATGCGCTGGTTGAAGGACATCGCGGACATGCTGCGTCCGGGTCAGCCGATCTACGTGCTGCTCTACGCATCTGCGATTGTCTTCTTCTGCTTCTTCTACACGGCGCTGGTTTTCAATAGCCGTGAGACCGCGGACAACCTGAAGAAGAGCGGCGCCTTCATCCCCGGGATTCGTCCTGGTGAGCAGACCGCGAAGCACATCGACAAGATCCTTTCGCGTTTGACCATGGCGGGCGCCATCTACATCACGGGTGTGTGCCTGCTGCCTGAGTTCCTGACGCTGAAGTACAACGTCCCCTTCTATTTCGGTGGCACCTCGCTGCTGATTATTGTGGTGGTGACCATGGACTTCTGGGCCCAGGTGCAGTCTTACGTAATGAGTCAGCAGTACGAATCGCTGCTGAAGAAGGCAAATTTCAAGGCCAACTGAGCGTCAGCTCGGTCAGCCGATCCATCAACAACCGTACCAACTGAAGCGACAACGAGGCATGGCGAAAGACGACGTCATTCAAATGCAGGGTGAGATTCTCGAGAACCTGCCCAATGCCACGTTTCGAGTGAAGCTGGAGAACGGTCACGTCGTTCTCGGTCACATCTCCGGCAAGATGCGCATGCACTACATCCGCATCCTGCCTGGCGACAAGGTGACCGTTGAATTGACGCCGTACGATTTGAGTCGTGCTCGCATCGTGTTCCGGGCGAAGTGAGCGAATTTGTCCCCCGGACGCGCTGTTTGAGCGAATAGATTAGGTCAAGGAGCAGACCATGAAAGTTTCGGCATCCGTCAAGAAGATGTGCCGCAATTGCAAGATCATCCGTCGCAAGGGCGTGGTGCGTGTGATCTGTACCGATCCGCGCCACAAGCAGCGCCAAGGCTGATTGCTGCACGACACGAGCGAATTAGAGGACGCAAATGGCACGTATTGCTGGTATCAACATTCCGCCGCAAAAGCACACGGAGATCGGTCTGACCTCGATCTACGGCATTGGCCGTACGACCGCGCAGAAGATCTGCAACGCTTGCGGTATCCCGTTCGACAAGAAGGTCAAGGACCTCAATGACTCCGATCTGGAAAAGATCCGTGAGGAAGTGGGCAAGCTGACCATCGAAGGCGACCTGCGCCGTGAGATGTCGATCAACATCAAGCGTCTGATGGACCTGGGTTGCTACCGTGGTTTCCGTCACCGCCGTGGTCTGCCGATGCGCGGCCAGCGTACGCGCACCAATGCCCGCACCCGCAAGGGTCCGCGCAAGGCTGCGCCGACCGGCAAGAAGTGATCCAGCGGCAACCCTGAAGAGAGCTCACCATGGCAAAAGCACCTAACAACTCGGCTGCCCAGCGCGTTCGCAAGAAGGTTCGGAAGAACGTGGCTGACGGCATCGCCCACGTCCACGCTTCTTTCAACAACACCATCATCACCATCACCGACCGTCAAGGCGGCGCCCTGTCCTGGGCTTCGTCGGGTGGTCAGGGCTTCAAGGGCTCGCGCAAGTCGACCCCCTTCGCAGCCCAGGTGGCGGCTGAAGTGGCCGGCCGCGCTGCTCAAGAGCAGGGCATCAAGAACCTGGACGTGAAGATCAAGGGCCCCGGCCCGGGTCGCGAGTCCTCCGTTCGTGCACTGGCAGCGCTGGGCATCCGCATCAATTCGATCTCGGATGTGACGCCTGTCCCGCACAATGGTTGCCGTCCGCAAAAGCGTCGTCGCATCTAAGACGGTTTTGCTGCGATAATCGCGGACTGTTTCCCCGCGCCGGCGGGCACGAAAGTGCCGCGCCGGCTGTTTTGCTGAGTGCAACTCCGGTTGTTGCTCATGAAGCCCACCGTTCGAGCCTATAAAAACACGGGCCGGACTCGCGCAGGGCCCTAGGAAGGGCTTGCGTCAGATTGAACAAGGACACGCAAAGTGGCACGTTATCTCGGCCCCAAGGCCAAACTTTCCCGCCGTGAAGGTACCGACCTGTTCCTGAAGAGCGCCCGCCGCGCCATCAGCGACAAGGCCAAGTTTGACACCAAGCCCGGTCAGCATGGCCGTACCTCGGGTCAGCGTACCTCCGACTTCGGCCTGCAACTGCGTGAAAAGCAGAAGGTCAAGCGCATGTATGGCGTGCTGGAGCGCCAGTTCCGCCGCTACTTCGCTGAAGCCGAGCGCCGCAAGGGTTCGACCGGCGTGAACCTGCTGACGCTGCTGGAATCGCGTCTGGACAACGTCGTGTACCGCATGGGCTTCGGCTCGACCCGCGCTGAAGCACGTCAGCTGGTCTCGCACAAGGGCATCACCGTCAACGGAGAAGTGGTGAACATCGCTTCCTACCTGGTCAAGGCCGGTGATGTCGTGGCCGTGCGTGAAAAGGCCAAGAAGCAGCTGCGCATCCAGGACAGCCTGAAGCTGGCCGAGTCCATCGGCATGCCGGCTTGGGTGCAGGTCGATGCCTCCAAGATGGAAGGCGTCTTCAAGAAGACCCCGGATCGCGATGAATTCGGCGCTGAGATCAACGAATCGCTGATCGTTGAGTTGTACTCGCGTTAATTCTTTCGTGCCTGCCGAGCGGCCCTTCCTGGGCCTGCTCGGCTTTTCCTCGTCCGGGTTCCGTGTTCTCGCGGGATCCGGTTGGTCCCTCAGCCTTATCGGTGTAACGAACCGAGGGTATTGAAAGAAAGACCTCATGCAAACCAATCTGCTCAAACCCAAATCCATCAATGTGGAGCCCCTGGGCGGTCATCGCGCCAAGGTCACCCTGGAGCCGTTCGAACGCGGCTATGGCCACACCCTGGGCAACGCCCTGCGCCGTGTGCTGCTGTCCTCGATGGTGGGTTATGCGCCGACGGAAGTGACGATCGCTGGGGTGCTGCACGAGTACTCGGCCATCGACGGCGTGCAGGAAGACGTGGTTCACATCATGCTGAACCTCAAGGGTGTGGTGTTCCGCCTGCACAACCGTGAGGAAGTGACCCTGGTGCTGCGCAAGGAGGGCGAAGGCCCCGTGACTGCTGCAGACATCCAGACTCCGCACGACGTCGAGATCATCAATCCCGAGCACGTCATCGCCCATCTGTCGCAAGGCGGCAAGCTGGACATGCAGATCAAGGTCGAAAAGGGCCGCGGCTACGTGCCGGGCACCATGCGCCGCTATGGCGACGAGCCGACCAAGTCGATCGGCCGCATCGTCCTGGATGCGTCTTTCTCGCCGGTCAAGCGCGTCAGCTATGCCGTTGAGAATGCTCGCGTGGAGCAGCGTACCGATCTGGACAAGCTGGTGATGGAGATCGAAACCAACGGCGCCATCTCGCCCGAGGAAGCGATCCGCGCTTCGGCCAAGATCCTGGTCGAGCAGCTGGCGGTCTTCGCCCAGCTGCAAGGCACCGACCTGGTCGATGCCTTCGACCAGCCGGCCCAGCGTTCCAGCACCTTCGACCCGATCCTGCTGCGTCCCGTGGACGAGCTGGAGCTGACGGTGCGCTCGGCCAACTGCCTGAAGGCCGAGAACATCTATTACATCGGCGACCTGATCCAACGCACCGAGACCGAGCTGCTCAAGACCCCGAACCTGGGTCGCAAGTCGCTCAACGAGATCAAGGAAGTGCTGGCTTCGCGCGGCCTGACCCTGGGCGCCCGCCTGGAAAACTGGCCGCCGCAAGGTCTGGACAAGCGCTGATCAGGTTCTCCCCCTACGCGCTGATGCGCGCCCCCTTCAGGGGGCAAGCTTCCAGGGCCGGCGAAGCCGGACCCTGAAGCTTCGCGGGGGGCAGGGCATTGAAATGTTTTTTGAAAGGGGTGGGGTGTTGACAAACCCCGCCCGGTGCCCCGGCAGTACCTGATACGGCTGCTGGTATTACATAGTAGGAAAGGAAAGCACCATGCGTCATCGTAACGGCCTCCGCAAGCTGAACCGCACCAGCGAGCACCGCAAGGCAATGCTGCGCAATATGGCAGTCTCGCTGCTGCAGCACGAAGCCATCAAGACCACCGTCCCCAAGGCCAAGGAACTGCGCCGCGTCGTCGAGCCGCTGATCACCCTGGCCAAGGAGCCCACGCTGGCCAATCGCCGCCTGGCTTTCGATCGTCTGCGTGACCGCGACATCGTCAGCAAGCTGTTCAACGAGCTGGGCCCCCGTTTCGCTGCTCGTCCGGGCGGCTACACCCGCATTCTGAAGATGGGCTTCCGCGTGGGCGACAACGCCCCGATGGCCTATGTCGAGCTGGTGGATCGCGCCGAAGAGGCTGCCGAGGCTACTGCCCAGGCTGAATAAGCCCTGGCTGCAGCAGCTTCTGCTGCTTGCATTCAAGAAGGCCGGCTCATGCCGGCCTTTTTTCATTCTGGACACGCTGGCACCGCGGGCGCAGGGCGGCCCTGCGATTCCGTGGCCTATCGCATCCCTGCTGGCGGTGTGCTGGCACTGCCGCTAAGCTGCGCGCTTCCCAATCGGCGCCGTGACCCCTGCCAGGGAAAGGGGGGGGGCTTCGGCGCAGCGAGACATCACCATGAACATGATCAAGCAGGCGGTCGCGCGAGGGCTCAGGCCTTGGCTCGCATCGCTTTTCCTGATGCTGGGCCTGCTGGGCGCCACGCAAGCGCGGGCCGACGACTTCCTGGAGCCCGAGCAGGCCTTCAAGTTGGCGGCGCGCGTGCTGGAGGACAAGAGCGTCGAGCTGCGCGTGAGCATTGCGCCCGGCTACTACATGTACCGCGAGCAGTTCCAGTTTGTCGCTGACGGAGTGCAGCTGCAGGCCCGGGTGCCCGATGGCAAGAAGAAGTTCGACGAGACCTTCCAGAAGGAAGTGGAGGTCTATCGCGAAGGCCTGAGCGTCAGGCTCGACGTGGCTCAGGCGCCGGCCAGTTTCGAACTCAAGGTCACGGGCCAGGGCTGCGCCGACAAGGGGCTGTGCTATCCGCCGATGACGCGCCCTGTCCAGATCCAGCTCAAGGGCTTTGGCGGCGCAGGACAGGTGACGCTGCTACCGCCTGGCGAGGGGCTGGGCAGCTTCGGCGACGGCGACGCCATCGCCGCGTCGACTCCAGTGAGCAAGTCCTCCGTCCTCCTGGCGGACGGTCAGCCGGCTGCCGCTTCTGGCGACGCCGCCGCGACCAAGGCATCCGGTGGGGGCTTGGAGGCGGCCCTGCAGTCCGGGCGCTTCTGGCTGGTGGTGGGGCTGTTCTTCATTGGCGGGGTGGGCCTCTCGCTGACGCCCTGCGTCCTGCCCATGGTGCCCATCCTGGCCTCCATCATCGTCGGGGGCGGGCAGCAGGTCTCGCGTGGCCGTGGCTTTGCCTTGGCACTGGCCTATTCACAAGGCATGGCACTGGTCTATACGTCCCTGGGCATCGCGGCCGGCCTGGCGGGGGAGGGGCTGGCGGCCTACTTCCAGTCGCCCTGGGTGCTGGGTTCCTTTGGTCTCGCGCTGTGCCTCTTTGCCCTGTCGATGTTCGGTGCCTATGAGCTGCAGCTGCCCAGCCGCTTTGCCAACCGGCTGAATGACGCCTCGCAGCGCCTGCAGGGCGGGCGCCTCTTCGGCGTGTTCATGATGGGCGCGCTGTCGGCCCTGCTGGTGAGCCCCTGCGTGACTGGCGTGCTGGCCAGTGCCCTGCTGTATCTCAGCAAGACGCACGATGTCGTGCTGGGGGGCTCTGCGCTCTATGCCATGGCCAATGGCATGAGCGTGCCGCTGCTTCTGCTGGGGCTCTCCGCGGGCTCTCTGCTGCCCCGCGCCGGCGCGTGGATGGACGGCGTGAAGCACTTCTTCGGCATGCTGCTGCTGGGGGTGGCCTTGTGGACGGTCCAGCCCTTGCTGCCGGATGCTGCAACGCAGCTGGTGATGGGTGCCCTGGCAGTCGCTACGGCCCTGGCGCTGGGACTCTTCAAGAGCTGGCATCCGCATGCAGGCCCGCGCGCTTGGCTGGGCAAGACCGCGGCCCTGGCGGCGCTGGTCTTCGGGCTCCTGCAATGGGTGGGAGCTGCGGCCGGGGGCACGGATCCGCTGAAGCCCTTGCGCGGGGTGTTCGTTGCGGCGGGGGCGCAGGCCCCTGGCGCAGCAGGTCCTATGGCCGCGGGCCAGTCGCTGGTGTTCCAGAAGATCCACAGCGTGGCTGAACTCGACGCCGCGCTGAAAAGTGCCGGCCGGCCCGTCATGCTCGACTTCTACGCCGATTGGTGCAAGTCATGCAAGGAGATGGACCGATTCACCTTCAGTGACGCTCAGGTCCAGCAAAGGCTGGGCAAGGCGCTGCTGCTCAAGGCGGATGTCACAGCCAACAACGCCGATGACCGCGAGCTCCTCAAGCGTTTCAAGCTCTTCGGCCCGCCGGGCACCATCTTCTTTGACGCACACGGGCAGGAGTTGCTGGACAAGCGGGTGATCGGCTTCCAGGATGCCGCCACCTTCCTCGGCTCGCTGGAGGCCGCAGGCATTTGATCAGCATGCCAAAAACGTGCTACACTCTTAGCTTCAGTCGCGGGGTGGAGCAGTCTGGTAGCTCGTTGGGCTCATAACCCAAAGGTCGTAGGTTCAAATCCTGCCCCCGCAACCAGTTTTCGAAAGCACATGAGCTTCATCATGTGCGTTCAAGCCAGCCGCCAAAAACCAGGGCCATTCATCGGTCCGGTGCCAGGCGGCTTGTTTTTCCCCGGATCCAGCCGGGGCGATGTCTGCCGGTGCAGGGCCTTCGGTCCAGGCGCAGCAGGGGTCGGCGACAGATCAGTCGCGGGGTGGAGCAGTCTGGTAGCTCGTTGGGCTCATAACCCAAAGGTCGTAGGTTCAAATCCTGCCCCCGCAACCAAGTATGGAAATGAAGGCCTGTGAGTCCGGTGCTCATGGGCCTTTTTCTTTTGTCGAGGCCCGCCTCGAGGCTTTCGAGGGAGCTTTGTACCCTCTGTCATCAAGTGCCATGCGGCATTGGGGCCGAGACTTGGCACAATCCGCCTTTTGCACCTTTGAATCGAACCCATGTCTGAACCGACCTCTCAGCCGGGGGCTGAACAACAAGCCCTGCAGGCGGCCTGCGCCGAGCAGCTCAAGGCGCTGTTCCCCGCCCTGTTTACCGGCGCACCGAAGCCGGTGAAGCTGCGCATCCAGGCCGACATCCAGGAGCGAGCCCCGGGTCAGTTCAGCAAGCAGCAGCTCTCTGCCTTTCTGCGCCGTCATACCGGCAGCACGGCCTATCTCAACGCCGTCATCAAGTCTACGCACCGCTTTGACCTGGATGGCAAGGAGGCGGGCGAGATCACGGCCGAGCACAAGCAGGTCGCGCGTGACGAATTGAGTCGTCGCCGTGCCAAGCATCAGGAACGGCAGGTGCAGGAGGAAGCCGCTCAGCGCCAGCGATTCGAGCTGCTGCGTGCCTTCGAGACCACGACGTTGACCCGTGCCAATTTCTGTGCGTTGAAGGGTCTCGCGGAAGACCAGCTGGACGGCTTGCTGGCCCAGGCGCGTGAAGAGGCTAAGGCCTGGGCCGCTCGGCCCCGGCCCGCGGACGGCGGGCGAGGTGGTGCGCCAGGCGAGCGCCGGGGTGGTCCGGGCGCCGATCGCCGTGGGCCTCGCCAGGGGCGACCGGACGATCGCCGGTCGGGTCGTGGAGCCTCCGGCAAGGGCGGCGGCCAAGGTCGTCCGCAAGGCGGCCGCCCGGCGCCTGCACGTCCGGAATCGGCCCGCGCCCAGCCCGCGGAGGCCCCGCGTGAAGCGGCCGCTCCGGTGGATGCCGCTGCGCAGGCTCCTGCTACCGACGTGGGGCAAGGCGAGGCCTGACTGCGCCACATGGACGGTGCCCGCCAGTGGGGGCCGCTGCGCCCTCATGCCCTGATGGCATCAAAGCCATCCAACGCGAAAGAGGGTGGGGCTGGGCGCCCGGTGATGCGGGCAAGCGGCAAGGTGCGCGTGTTGCGCGTCTAAAGCGCAGCTGCTGCCATGCCGCATTTCAGTCTGCTTGGCTGTGAGGTAAGGGTTGGCTAAATGGCCAAGCCCTGCCACGGCAAGCAGATGCCGGGCGGGTCGGCCTGGCGATACGGGGGCGGTGTCAGGACGCTTTCAAAGCGAGGATTTGACGCCAGTCTTGGTGTCCGCGGCGCAGCCCAGCTTGCAGACCACCTCATTGCGGCCCAGGATGCGCTTGGATTGCAGGGCGCTCGGCGGCCGGTGCTTGCCGCACTTGAAGCAGGACCGGGTGTGACCGCTGCCGAGGAAGGGCGAGCCGCCCAGCTTGGACTCGTAGCGCAGGCCGTCTTCGCTGACCGCCGTGTATGTATCTTTGCTCATTCTTGTCCTTGTCCTGGCCCACCTCTTGCCATACTCAGCGAGGGTGAAGGGCGAACCGAGAATGTCGAAATCCCTCAACACCCATTTAGGCACAGGCCGGGCGCTGCCGCTACCTCGCAAACCCACGCTCTTGTCACAAAGCGCATCGTTGATCGACGGAGCGCCCCCGTGAACACGGGGCGGCCATGCCGGGCCGGGTTTCCAATGGGGCGTAACTCCCGTCGGCCGCCAGCTTTTGATGCATCATGGAGGGACCTGATCTCCCCGCCCTCCCATCTTTTCCATGCAAGACCTGCCGCCAGAAGCGCTCCAGCAGATTGCCGCCTATTTCCAGGTGCTCGCCGAGCCTACGCGGCTCAAGCTGCTCAACGCCCTGCGAGAGGGGGAGCGCAATGTCGGGGAGCTGGCTGCCCTGTGTGTCTCGACACCGGCGAACGTCTCCCGCCACCTGTCGCAGCTGGCCAAACAAGGGCTGGTGGAGCGCGAGGGGCGGGGCAACAGCGTCTACTACCGCATGGCCGATGAATCGGTCTATGCCCTGTGCGATCTGGTCTGCGGCAATATCGCGCGGCGTTTCGAGCGGGAGGTCCAGTCCAGGGAGCTGTTCCGCGCCACGGGCGTGACGGAGCGCGCCAAGACCGACTGAGCAGGCGGCGCCGCTTGCAGCCTGGCGGGCCTGCTGGCTTGGCGCACAATGCCGGCTTTGCCCGCGCCGGACCTCGCCATGGCCAAACTGTTTTTCCGCTACGCCGCGATGAATGCCGGCAAATCGACTGCTTTGCTGCAGGTGGCCCACAACTACGAGGAGCGCGGGCATCGGGTGCGCATCTTCACGGCGCAGCTGGACGATCGCTACGGGCGCGGCTATGTGACCTCACGGCTGGGGCCGCAGCGAGCTGCGGAAGTCTTCACCCCAGACACCGATTTCATGGCGCTGATGGCGGCGGACCCCGGCATTGCGTGCATTCTGGTCGATGAGGCCCAGTTCCTCAGCAAGGCCCAGGTCCACGCTCTGCACGAGATCGCGCATCTGCACAATATGCCGGCCATCTGTTATGGCCTGCGCACCGATTTCCGGGGTGAGCTTTTCCCGGGCTCTGCCTGCCTGCTGGCGCTGGCCGACGAGATGGACGAGATGAAGACCATCTGCGACTGCGGCCGCAAGGCGACCATGAACATGCGCGTTGACGAAAGCAACCGCAAGGTCACGGAAGGGGCGCAGGTGGAGATTGGCGGGAATGCCCGCTACCGGGCCGTGTGCGGGCGCTGCTTCCGCCAGGCCGGTTGAGTCTGCGCGGCCTCGAGACACACTGTGCATGAAAAACGGCCTGGGCGGAGGCTCAGGCCGTTGGGCTTGCCATGCGGGGAGCCCGGACGGGCTCCACCGGCTCAGCTCTTGCTGCCCAGCTGCTCTTCCAGCTCCTTGCAGGAGGGCGCGCAGACCGGCTGAGACTTGCCCAGCAGCTTCTTCGACTTCAGCATGGCCCGTGGGCGATGCTTGCCGCAGAGAAAGCACGACATGGTGGCCGCGCCGAAGGAAGAGGTGGCCGCAAAAGGCGAGCCGGGAGCTTTTGATCGGTAGCGCAGACCATCGGCGTCGATGGTCGTCTTGGTACTGTCCTTGGCCACGCTGGTCCTGACTGGTAAGTGAACGACGGGGATCCGGCCCTCTGGCTTCCTCTGCCCGAGAAACCGGCCTTTCTACACCCCGTATTTTCCATCATCAGGCGCCGTTCGGCACGACCCATGGGCGAGAATTTCGCCGCCGTCCCTCGGTCATGGGGCCGAATCCGGTGGCCTGCCCGCGCCTTCCAGCAGACGCCCCTGGGGTCCTGTCGAGTTCCGGAGGCGTCCGCCTTTGGCTTCGGTGGGCGGGCTCAGCGGCCCTGGAAGCGCGGCGGCCGGCGCTCCTGCCAGGCACGGACGCCTTCGACCAAGTCTTGCGACGCCGCCGCACGGGCGATGTCGTCCGCCAGCTGAACGCTGTCCAGCTCGTGCCGCGCCAGGGCATTGAGATGCCGCTTCATGCCGCACAGCGCCAGGGGCGCCAGTTCGCACAGGGACTGCGCGAGTTCCAGGGCCTGGGCTTGCAGCTGCGCCTCGTCGTCATACAGGCGATCGAGAAAGCCGCAGTCAAGCATGGCCTGGGCATCCAGCGTTTCACAGGCGAGCAGGACGCGCTTGGCCATGCCCAGGCCCAGACGGTTGACGTAGCGAGCCATGCCTCCGCGGTAGAAATGCAGGCCCAGCCGTGCAGCAGGGACGAACATCTCGCAAGCGCGCGTCCCCAGCCGAAAGTCGCAGGCCAGCGCCAGGTCGGTGGCTCCGCCATAGACGCCCCCCTGGATGGCGGCAATGGTGATGGGGCGGGCGTTCTCCCAGGCATCGGTCAGCCGCTCGAAGAGCGCACCCGCGTCCACGCCGGGGACCGCGCCGATGTTGAAACCGCTGCAGAAATGCCTGCCTTCCCCTTCCAGCAGCAGCACACGCACGTCAGCCAGTGCATTCACCGTGTCCAGCTGCTGCTCCAGTGTCTGCAGATCCTCGATTTCCAGGCGGTTGGCCACTCGCGGGCGGCGCAGGGTGATGCGGGCGAGGTGCTGGTCGATCTGCAGACGAGGGGCGTGGGAAGGCATGGTTGGGGCGCGGTGAACGAGGCTCCGCCAGTGTAGGCGGCGGTTCCGGGGCGATATTCCCTGAGTGCCCCACTGGGATATTGGGCGTCTGGCACGCCGAGTGGGCCCGCAGGAATGTCTGTGCGGCGTCAATGTCGGCGCTAAGTGCGGTGAATCCGGTGCGGGAATTCATCTACCGACCGGTCGGACTATTTCTTGAGCCTTGTCAATGCGCGTTGCCACGAAGCGCCGTGTCAGGCGCATTGTTTAGAGTGGGCCGCAACAAGAGGCGGTGTCCATGGATTTCACGATTGCAGGCATTCTCGCGCTGGACGGGCTCACCAACGGCGCCATCTACGCGCTGCTGGCCCTGGCCACAGTGCTGGTCTTTGCGGTGACACGGGTGATCTTCATCCCGCAAGGTGAATTCGTGGCCTTTGGCGCCCTGACCCTGGCTGCCTTGCAGCAGGGCCAGACGCCGGCGACGGCGCACTTCCTGCTGGTGATGACCGCCCTGGTGGCCCTGCTGGATGGCTGGGCGGCCTGGCGCGGCGGGCAAGGGAGGCGTGGTTTGCTGAGAGTTCTGGTGCAGGCACTGCCCGGCCTGCTGATCGGCTTGCTGGCCTTGTGGGCGGCACCGCGCCAGTGGCCCCTGCCGGTACAGGCCGCCTTGAGCCTGGCCATCGTGACGCCCATGGGGGCCCAGATCTACCGCCTGGCCTACCAGTCGCTGGCTGATGCCTCGGTGCTGGTCTTGCTGATCGTGTCCGTGGGCGTGCATTTCGCGTTGACCGGCCTGGGCCTCGTGTTCTTCGGCGCGGAGGGCTCCCGCAATCCGGCGTTCTGGGACGCCAACTTCTCGGCCGGTGCGCTGAGCCTCTCTGGCCAGACCGTGATCATCATGGCGGCGGCGCTGGCCCTGATCAGCGCCCTGTGGCTGTTCTTCGAGCACAGCCTGCGCGGCAAGGCCTTGCGCGCCACGGCGGTGAACCGCCTGGGGGCGCGCTTGATGGGCATCTCCAGCACGGCGGCGGGCCAGCAGGCCTTCACGCTGGCGGCCTTCATCGGCGCGCTGTCGGGGCTGCTGATCAGCCCCACGACCACCATCTTCTATGACAGCGGCTTCCTCATCGGCCTCAAGGGCTTCGTGGCCGCCGTGTTCGCCGGGCTGGCGAGCTATCCGGGCGCGGCGCTGGGCGCCGTGCTGGTGGGCCTGCTCGAGTCCTTCAGCTCCTTCTGGGCCAGCGCCTACAAGGAAGTCATCGTCTTCACCTTCATCCTGCCTGTGCTGCTGTGGCGCTCCCTGCGCGACCCGCATGGGGAAGAGCACTGAGCAGGGGGCCGTCATGTCGCAAAGCAAAGTACTTCCCGCCCTCGCCTTGCTGCTGTTCTTTCTGCTGCCAGCTCTGCCGGTGCCGGAGTTCTGGATCACGCAGCTCAACTACATCGGCATGTTTGCGCTCGTCGCGCTGGGCCTGGTGCTGCTGACAGGGGTCGGCGGGCTGACGTCATTCGGCCAGGCGGCTTTCGTGGGCCTGGGGGCCTACACCACGGCCCTGCTGTCCACGCGTTATGGGTTGTCGCCGTGGCTGGGCCTCTTTGCGGGACTGGCCATCACGGCGGCGGTTGCCCTGCTGCTGGGGCTGTTGACGCTGCGCATGTCCGGGCACTACCTGCCGCTGGCCACCATCGCCTGGGCACTGAGTCTCAACTACCTGATCGCCAATACCGAGTTCCTGGGCAAGTATGACGGCCTGCTGGGGCTGCCCGCGCTGGAGCTGGGCGCCGTCTCCCTGGCCAGCGGACGGGCCATGTATGTGCTGATCTGGCTGTGCGCGCTGCTGGCGGCGCTGGGGGTCAGGCACCTGCTGGATTCGCGCCCCGGCCGTGCCATCCGCGCCCTCAATGGCGCCACCACCATGGCCGAGGCCATGGGCGTCTCGACCTTCCGCTACAAGCTCAGCGTCTTCGTGCTGGCGGCCCTGCTGGCCTCGCTGTCGGGCTGGTTGTTCGCTCATTTCCAGCGCACGGTGAACCCCAGCCCCTTCGCGCTGAAGATGGGCATCGAGTACCTCTTCATGGCGGTGGTCGGCGGCATTGCTACGGTACCGGGTGCCTTCGTGGGCGCCGGCGTGGTCAAGCTGCTGGAGGACCAGCTGAAGGAGTTGCTGCCGCGCCTGCTGGGCAGCAACGGCAACTTCGAGATCATCGTGCTGGGCGTGATCCTGGTGCTGATGCTGAAGTACGCCCCCAAGGGGCTGTGGCCCTTCGTGCAGGCGGCCTGGCAACGACGCCATCCCGCGCGAGCCCGGCTCAGGAACTGGGACGGCGCCGCGGCGCTGCCGGCGCGTGACAAGCCCCGGCGCGGCGAGCTGTTGCTGGACGTGGACCGGATCCGCAAGCAGTTCGGCGGACTGGTGGCGGTCAATGACGTCAGCTTCCAGATCCGCGCGGGCGAGATCATCGGCCTGATCGGCCCCAATGGCGCGGGCAAGTCCACCACCTTCAATCTGATCAGCGGCGTGCTGTCGGCCACGAGCGGGCGGGTGCAATTCCGCGGGCAGTCCGTGGCGGGCCTTGGCTCGCGCCAGATCGCCGAGCGGGGCATGTCCCGCACCTTCCAGCACGTGAAGATGATCGCGGACATGACGGTGCTGGAGAACGTCGCCCTGGGCGGCTACCTGCGCAGCCGGGCGGGCCTGGTGCGCAGCATGCTGAGGTTCAACGCGGCCGAGGAGCGCCAGCTCTTCGCGGAGGCCGAGGCTCAGCTGCGCCGCATCGGGATGGCGGAGCAGATGCATGAGCTCGCGGGCAACCTGGCACTGGGGCCTCAACGCCTGATGGAGATCGCCCGCGCGCTGTGCAGCGATCCCTCGCTGCTGCTGCTGGACGAGCCCGCTGCCGGCCTGCGTCACAAGGAGAAGCAGGCCCTGGCCGCCGTGCTGCGCCAGTTGCAGGATGAGGGCCTGAGCATCCTGCTGGTGGAGCACGACATGGAATTCGTGATGGGCCTGACCGACCGCCTGGTGGTGATGGAGTTCGGCACCAAGCTGATCGAGGGCACGCCGCAGGAAGTCCAGGACAGCCCCATCGTGCGTGCCGCCTACCTGGGCACCGAGCACTGACCCCGCGCAGGAGAGAAACCATGACGCAATTGCTGCAAGTGCGCGGACTGCATGCCGGCTACGGCCGCGCCGAGGTCCTCAGCGGCCTGGACCTCGACCTGGCCCAGGGCCAGGTGGTCACGGTGATCGGCCCCAATGGCGCGGGCAAGAGCACCACGCTCAACGCGCTGATGGGCGTGCTGCCTTCACGCGGCCAGGTGGTCTTCGACGGCGAGGGCCTGGCGGCCAGCGGCCTGGAGGACCGCGTGATGAGGGGGCTGGCCCTGGTCCCCGAGAAGCGCGAGCTCTTCACCACCATGAGCGTGCAGGACAACCTCGTGCTGGGCGGCTTCCGCCCCATGCGCCTGGGGCAGCGCGACTGGCGCGAGGAGCTGGAGCGGGTCTACCAGATCTTCCCTCGGCTCAAGGAGCGGCGCGAGCAGCTGGCCGGCACGCTCTCGGGCGGCGAGCGCCAGATGCTGGCCGTGGGGCGCGCGCTCATGTCCCGCCCCAAGCTGCTGATGCTGGACGAGCCCAGCCTGGGCCTGGCACCGCTGATCGTGAAGGAGATCTTCCGCATCGTGGCCCAGCTGCGCGACGCGGGCGTGAGCATCCTGCTGATCGAGCAGAACGCCCGTGCTGCGCTGGAAGTGGCGGACTATGGCTACGTGCTGGAGACCGGCGAGATCGCCCTGCAGGGCCCGGCGGCCGAGCTGGCCCGGGACGCCCGCGTGATCGAAACGTATCTGGGCGCGGCGAGGAAGCCCGCCTGATCCGGCGCAGGCCCGCCTCAGGCCGCGCTCCGCCTTTCATCTGCACCTCGTTCCGCTGGGGACCGCGCTCATGCAGCCTGTCGCCAGCCCCTGGCGGGCGCGTGCGGCGGCTGGCTATCCTGGACGCAAGTTTCAACATCTGTCCAGGAGATGCCCCATGAAAAAGCGCTTCTCGCCCGCCCTCGCCGCCGCGCTGCTGCTGTCGGCCCCGCTGCTGATGGCGGCGCCAGCCGCGTTGGCGCAGACGGACAAGGCCTCCCGCACGGCCAGCTCCAACGGCTTCAGCGCCGGCATCGAGTTCAAGCAGCAGGCCACGCCGGCCGATGTGGGCCTGCCGGCCTATCCCGGCGCCCAGCCGCAGTACGACAAGAAGGACGATCTCGCCTCCCTGACCATGGGCCTGTGGGGCGGCACCTTCGGCTTCAAGCTGGTGGTGACCAAGTTCTCCAGCGAGGACAGCCTCGAGACCGTCAGCCGCTTCTACAAGGACGCGCTGGCCAAGTACGGCCCGGTGCTGGACTGCAGCCAGAACACGGGCGGCGGCAAGAAGGACGACAAGGTCCTGGGCTGCGATGATGACAAGCCCGAAAAGGGCGGCCTGCTCTTCAAGGCCGGCAAGCCCGAGGCCTACCGTATCGTCTCCCTGCAGCAGCGGGGCAAGCTGGTGCATTTCCAGCTGGTGCGCATCGAGGCGCCCAAGCGCTGACCGGGCGGGTCAGCGCTCGTCCAGCAAGCTTGCGATCGGCAGCGGCTGCAGCGGGAAGCGCACGCCGCGCTGGGGGTGTGCCTCGGGCCAGCCCAGCAGCTGCTGGCTGATCGGCCCGCAGATCCGGCCCTGGCAGGCGCCCATGCCGCAGCGGGTCTGCAGCTTGGCCTCGCGCCAGCCGGGATGAGGCTGGAGCTCGCGCAAGCGCACGCCCTCGCAGCGGCACACGCGCACCTCGGGCGTGCAGCGGGCCCACTGAGCCGGCGTCGGGCCGAAGTGGCGGGCCAGTCGCTGCGAGAAGGCCAGGGCCCCGGCATGTGCGCGAGTCAGGGCGCCCGGGATGTCCTTGCCGAGCATGGACAGCGCCGCCAGCTGGCCTTCAATCCAGGCCTTGCCCATGCCCCCGATGCCCGTGCACTCACCCGCGGCGTAGACGCCCGGCCGGCTGCTGAGCAGCCCGTCGTCGACCACGATGCGGCCGTCAGGGCCGGTGTCGCAGCCCAGCATGGCTGCCAGCTCGCTGTTGGGGAGGAGCCCGAAGCCCAGGCCCAGGGCCTCGCAAGGCTCGTCCCATTCGCGCAGGCCGTCGCTCAGCCGCACCCCTTCGACGCGGGACTGGCCCAGCACACGCACGACCTGCACGCCGATCCGGTAGGGCACGCGACGCAGCTGCCAGCGCAGGGCCAGGGCCTGCCGCCATTGCGCCAGGTTCAGCCGACTGGCGAAGAGGGTCAGGTCTTGCAAGGCGCGCAGCTCGATGATGCCACCCAGGATGGCGCCGGCCTCCTGCAGTGTCTTGGCCGTGGCCAGCAGCAGCGGGCCGCTGCCGGCCAGCATCACGCGCTTGCCTTCGACCGGCCAGCCGCCCTTGACCAGCGCCTGCAGGCCGCCCGCTCCGGTGACGCCGGGCAGGTCCCAGCCCGGCACCGGCACATGCAGTTCGCGCGCGCCCAGTGCCAGCAGGGTCTTGTCGCCCCGCAGCTGCTTGAGGCGGCCGCCACTCATGTCCTGGGCCAGGATCCCGCCCTCCGGCGTGGTGCCGACGGCCATGTGCCCGGGCAGGAAGCGAAGGCGCGGACTTGCCAGCAGCTGCGGCAGCACGGGTGCCAGGCGCCGCGCCTGGGCGTCCTGCGCGGCTGGGCCGCCGCGCCAGATCTGGCCACCGGCCTGGGCCTGGTTGTCCAGCCACAGCACCTCGGCATCGGCCTTCAGCAAGGTCTGCACCGCAGCCAGGCCGGCCGGGCCGCTGCCGATCACGAGATGGGGCGCCTGAAGCGAGCTCATGCCTGGGTCTCCACCCGCATGCCTTCGGCGACCAGGCGCATGCAGGCCAGGCTCTCGTCCTGGCCATCGATGCGTACCCGGCAGGCCTGGCACTGGCCCATGCCGCAGAACACGTCGCGCGAGCTGCCGTAGACGGTCTGCCCGAAGAGGGTGACATCGCAGCGGCGCAGGGCCGCCGCCACGGTGATGCCGGCAGGTACCGCACGCGCGTGGCCGTTGATGTGCAGGGTGAGGGTCTTCATGCGGGAAGGGCGATGCCGAAGCGCGCCGGGTCGTAGGGACGGGCATCCAGGCCTGCGGGCTGTGCCAGGCTGAGGTCCGCCAGCAGCTCTGCGCTGGCCAGCGAGGTCGTGATGCCCAGCCCCTCGTGCCCGCAGGCCACCCAGGTGTTGCGCAGGGTGGGGTGGGCGCCGATCAGCGGCTGGCCATCTGTGCTGGCGGGGCGGATGCCGCTCCAGCAGCGCAGCAGGCTCTGCTGAGGCAGGGAAGGGAGGTAGTCTGCCGCGCAGGCCAGCATGCGACGCAGCATGGGGAGGTCGATCTCGCGCTCCTCGCGGCCGATCTGGCGCGAGGAGCCGATCAGCCACTGGCCGGCCGGGCGCGGCTGAACGTTGAAGGACACGGTGTCCTCGTCCACCAGATGGGCCTTCTTGATGTAGCCCAGCTCGACCAGCTGGTGGCGCAGGCTCTGCTCGCGGGCCTGCGTGATGGCCAGCTGGCCCTTCTTGGGCAGCAGACTGCCCGCAGGCATGAAGCGCTGGCTGGCCAGGCCGCCGCACAGCACCACCATCGCGGCGCTGAAGAGGCGGCCGTCCTGCAGGCGCACGCGGCCGGGGCGCAGGTCGCGGACCTCACCGCGGATCAGCGTGGCGCGCGATTCATCCAGCCAGCGTTGCACGACCTTGGGCGGGTAGACGCGCCCGTCGGCCGGCACGCGCAGGGCGCCGACCAGGCGGTGGTGCAGCAGCGGCTCGAGCTGGCGCAGGGCCCGAGCGTCCAGCAGTTCGGCATTCATGCCCTGGGACTGCAGCCAGCGCGCCTTGCGCTGAGCGAGTTGCCATTCCTCGTCGTCCGCGGCCAGCCACAGCGTGCCGCAGCGCTGAAACTCGGACACGTGCTCATGCTCGCCCGATTCGGCCAGCCATTGGCCCCACAGCTGCATGGAGCGGCGCGAGAGCTGGTACTCGTGGTCGTCGCCGGCGCCCTCGGCATCGACCACCAGCAGGTGGCCCATGGAGGCCGCGGTGGCGCCGCCGCCCGGGGCCGATTGCTCGACCACGGCGACGGACAGCCCCCGCCGCGCGAACTCGCGTGCACAGGCGGCGCCGACGATGCCGGCACCAATGATCAGCACATCGGCCTGCAGCATGGCGGGCGGCTCAGCGCGGGATGCCCCAGGCGAAGGGATCGCCGGGCTGGATGATCAGTTGAGCGTCCAGGTTGACATAGGCCCGCCCGGTGATGGTGGGCAGGATGTGAGCGGCCGCGCCATCGGGCGCGGGCTGGTAGCGGCCCTCGAAGACGCTGCCGATCACGCTTTCCTGGCGCCACAGGGCGCCCGGTGCGAGCTTGCCCTCGGCGGCGAGGCAGGCCAGCTTGGCACTGGTGCCGGTGCCGCAGGGGGAGCGGTCATAGGCGCTGCCGGGGCACAGCACGAAATTGCGGCCGTGGTTGGCCGGGTCGGCCGGCGGGCCGATCAGCTCGATGTGGTCGATCTCGGCGCCGTCCGCCCCCGTGATGCCCTGGGCCTGCAGGGCCAGGCGGATCTGCTCGGAGAAGGCGGTGAGCGTCTGCGCCTGTCCCGGGGTCAGGTCTTGCCCATGGTCGTCGCAGAGGAAGAACCAGTTGCCGCCCCAGGCGATGTCGCCGTGCAGGCGCCGGCCGCCGACCTGCACCGGCACCTGCCGGGCCAGGCGGTAGGCGGGCACGTTGGCGATGCTCACGGAGCCATCCTCGTGCAGGGTGGCGGTGATCTCGCCCACCGGTGTTTCGATGCGATGCGCGCCGGGCTGGATGCGCCCCATGTAGGCCAGGGTGGCGATCAGGCCGATGCTGCCGTGGCCGCACATGCCCAGGTAGCCGACGTTGTTGAAGAAGATCACGCCTGCCGTGCAGGCCGGATCGACAGGCTCGCAGAGCAGGGCGCCCACCAGGACATCCGAGCCGCGCGGCTCGTTCATCAGGGCGCGGCGCCAGGCGTCGTGCCCGGTGCGAAGACGCAGCAGACGCTCGGCCATGGAGCCGCGGCCGAGGTCCGGGCCGCCGGCGACGATGGTGCGGGTCGGCTCGCCGCCGGTGTGGGAGTCGATGATGCGGGTCGGCGTGATCGGGTTCATGAGGAAGGGAATGGGCTCAGGCGATCACCTGCTGCGCGAACTGCCGCAGGTAATCCATCAATTGGTCCGCCGCCGCCGCGGCCGCCTCGCTCTGCCCCTGGGCAATGGCCTCGGCGAGCAGCTGGTGGCAGCGCGCGCCTTCGCTCATGTCGCCCTGGTGCTGGTAGGCGGTCCAGAAGCGTCGGCACTGGATCACCATGGGGATCACGGCAGCGACGGCAGCCTGGTTGCGGCAGGCGGCGTGGTTGACATGGTCCAGGGCCTGGTCCGCCTGCAGATAGGCGCTCAGGTCCCCGGCGGCGGCGGCGGTGGTCATTTCGGCGGCGCAGCCGAGCAGGGCCTCGCGCTGGGGCGGCGTTGCGCGGCGGGCGCTGGTGCTGGCGATCAGCCGCTCCAGTGCCCGGCGCGCCTCCAGCAGGTCCAGGTGCTGGGCCAGCTGGATGTCGCTGACCAGCAGGCCGCGGCGCGGCAGCTGCACGATCAGGCCGTTGGCGACCAGGCGCATCAGGGCCTCGCGGGTGGGCGTGCGGCCCAGGCCGATGCGCTCGATCAGCTCGGCCTCGACGATGGGCGCCCCGGGCTTCAGGGCCAGCGTGGCGATGAGGTTCTCGATGGCGTCATAGGCCTGGTCGGCCACGCGGCGCTTGTCGATGGCATCGTCGCCCGCCTCGTGCGGGATGGGGGAGGACGTTGTTGCGTTCATTCCCGCATCTTCGCAGCAGATGCCCGTCTGGCTATGCCTGATTACGCGAAATGGCTACAGCCAGAGGGGCTCAGAAGAACTGGCGCAGGTCCGGACGGGTGTCCAGGCCCTTCTGGATGATGGCCTGCACGCGCTCGCGCTCGGCACCGACCAGGGGCAGGCGGGGGCGGCGCACGTGCTCATTGCCCACGCCCACCATGGCCTCGACCAGCTTGAGGTTCTGGACCAGCTTGGTCGAGACATCCAGGTGCAGCAGGGGGGTGAACCACTGGTAGAGCTTCAGGGCTTCGTCGTAGCGCTTGGCCTGCATCAGGCGGTACAGCGCCACGGTCTCGGCCGGGAAGGAGGTGCACAGGCCGGCCAGCAGGCCGTCGCAGCCCAGTGCCAGGCCTTCGAAGCTGAGGTCGTCCACGCCGATGAAGAGCTGGTAGCGGGTGCCCAGGGCATTGCGCAGGTCGGTCAGTCGGCGGATGTTGTCGGTCGATTCCTTGATGGCGACCAGCCATTCGCAGTCCCCCAGCTCGACGAAGTTGTCGGGCGTCAGATCCACGCGGTAGGCCACCGGGTTGTTGTAGACCATGGTGGGCAGCTGGGCGGCGGTGGCGATGGTGCGCACATTGGCCATGGCCTCGCGGGCGTCGGCCACGTAGATCACCGCGGGCATGAGCATCAGGCCCTGCACGCCGATCTTGTTGGCGCCGTCCACATAGCGCAGCGCCTCGCGGGTGCTGGTCTCCGAGACATTGGCCAGCACCGGCACGCGGCCGGCGGAAACCTTCACGGCGATCTCGGCCACCTGCAGCTTCTCTTCCAGCGTCAGGGTGCTGGCCTCGCCCAGGGAGCCGCCAGTCACGAGACCATCAACGCCGTTGGCGATGAGGAACTCGAAGTGGCGCTCCATGGCCTGGACGTCCAGGTTCTCGTCAGCATCGAACTTGGTCGTCACGGCGGGGAAGATGCCGCGCCATTGAGGCAGGGGGCGGGAACTCATCGAGCAATCTCCTGTTGAAATATATTTGCAGAATATTCGTTGAGAATCGCCCTGTCAACCCCAGATGGGTGGCTGAGCCGGCCAGCGTGCCCGCGCAGTCGCCTTCGCTGCCGCCGAAGCCGCGGCAGGGCGGGGCTGGCCCCAGGGCGGGCAGCGCAGGCTGCCGCATACAATCCGCGATCCGTCCATGATGGCGCAGTTGCGCCCATGGACCATTCCTAGAGGGTTCAGACCGTGTTCATTTCTACTGCTTTTGCCCAGACCGCCGCTCCGGCAGCCCAAGGCCCCGAGTCCAGCCTCATGGGCATGTTGCCCCTGGTGCTGATGTTCGTCGTGCTGTATTTCGTGATGATTCGTCCCCAGATGAAGCGTCAGAAGGAGCACAAGGCCATGATCGAGGCCCTGGCCAAGGGCGATGACGTCGTCACCAGCGGCGGCCTGCTGGGCAAGGTGGCCAAGCTGGACGAGAACTTCGTGAACCTGGAAGTCGCCAGCGGCGTCGAGATCAAGGTGCAGCGCTCGGCCGTGGTCCAGGTCCTGCCCAAGGGCTCGGTCAAGTAAGAAAGCCTGGCAGCCCTGCTGTTCAGGGGCTGCTCATCACTCATCGAGCCCGGGCCGCGCCCAGCGGTGCCGGGCCTCATTTCAGGGCAAGAGCCCAGGTCTGGTCCAGACCTCCTGAGGATGCCTCCATGAACCGTTATCCCTTGTGGAAGTACGCGCTGCTGCTCGTGGCGCTGCTGATCGGTCTGATCTACACCCTGCCCAATTTCTTCGGCGAAGCGCCGGCGGTGCAGGTCTCCAGTGGCAAGGCCACGGTCAAGCTGGATGCGGGCATGGTCGCCCGTGTCGAGGCTGCCATCCAGTCGGCCGGCGTCAAGGCAGACACGGTGGCCTTCGAGGGCAACTCCGTGCGTGCCCGCTTCAATGACACCGACACCCAGCTCAAGGCCAAGGACGCCATCAACAAGGCGATCAATGCCGATCTTGCCGATCCCTCCTACATCGTGGCGCTGAACCTGGTCTCGCGCTCGCCGGAGTGGCTCAAGAGCCTGCATGCCTTCCCCATGTACCTGGGCCTGGACCTGCGCGGCGGCGTGCACTTCCTGATGCAGGTGGACATGAAGGCGGCCATCGCCAAGAAGGTCGAGTCCCTGGTCGGTGATGCCCGCAGCATGCTGCGCGAGAAAAACCTGCGTCATGCCGGCATCAGCAAGGACGGCAATGACCTCGTCATCGCCTTCCGCGAGGCCGAGACCCGCACGGCCGCTCTGGCCCTGCTGTCCGACAAGCTGCCGGACATCCAGTGGCTGGCCCAGGGCGAAGGCAGCGAGCTGAGCCTGCGCGGCAGCTTCAAGCCGCAATCCCTGGTGGCGGTGCAGGAAGCCGCACTCAAGCAGAACATCACCACCCTGCAGAACCGGGTCAACGAGCTGGGCGTGGCCGAGCCGGTGATCCAGCAGCAGGGCCTGGACCGCGTCATCGTGCAGCTGCCTGGCGTGCAGGACACGGCCAAGGCCAAGGACATCATCGGTCGCACGGCCAATCTGGAGTTCCGTCTGGCCGACATGTCGGCCGAGGCCCAGGCAGCGCTGGCCGGCACCGGCCCCGTGCCCTTCGGCCGCGAACGCTTCGGCGTGGGCCGTGGTGCCCCGGTGATCGTGCACAAGGAGGCCATCGTCACCGGCGACATGCTGACCGACGCCCAACCCCGCCAGGACGAGAACCACCAGCCCGCCGTGTCCGTCCGGCTGGATGCCAAGGGCGGCCGCCAGATGAAGGAGATGTCGCGCGCCAACGTGGGCAACTACATGGCCGCCATCTTGTTCGAGAAGGGCAAGGGCGAGGTGCTCACCGTGGCCCGCATCAACAGCGAGCTGAGCGCCGACTTCCAGATCACCGGCATGGGCTCCACCGAGAACGCCACCGATCTGGCCCTGCTGCTGCGCGCCGGCGGCCTGGCCGCGCCGATGGAAGTCATCGAGGAACGCACCATCGGCCCGACCCTGGGTGCCGAGAACATCGCCAAGGGCATGCACAGCGTGGCCTGGGGCTTTGCCGCGGTGGCGCTGTTCATGTGCCTCTATTACATGCTCTTCGGCGTGTTCTCCACGCTGGCGCTGGGCTTCAACCTGCTGATGCTGGTGGCCGTGCTGTCCATGCTGCAGGCCACGCTGTCCCTGCCGGGCATGGCCGCCATCGCCCTTGTGCTGGGCATGGCCATCGACTCCAACGTGCTGATCAACGAGCGGGTCCGCGAGGAGCTGCGCAGCGGTGCCTCGCCGCAGGCGGCCATCTTCGCGGGCTATGAGCGGGCCTGGGCCACCATCCTGGACTCCAACGTCACCACGCTGATTGCGGGCCTGGCCCTGCTGGCCTTCGGCTCGGGCGCCGTGCGCGGCTTTGCCGTGGTGCACTGCCTGGGCATCATGACTTCCATGTTCTCCTCGGTGATGTTCTCGCGCGCCCTGGTCAACCTCTGGTATGGCCGTCAGAAGAAGCTGAAGTCCCTCTCCGTGGGCCAGGTGTGGAAGCCGGCTGCCGAACCCGGCAGCGCCTCCCCCGATGGCGTCGAATTGACCGAAGGCAAGGCCTGACCCCCTGACAGGAATCCGACATGGAACTCTTCCGAATCAAGCGGGACATCCCGTTCATGAAGCACGCGTTGGTCTTCAACGCGATCTCTTTCCTCACCTTTGCCGCGGCGGTCTTCTTCCTCTTCACGCGGAACCTGCACTACTCCATCGAGTTCACCGGCGGTACCGTCGTCGAGGTGGCCTACGCGCAGAGCGCGGACATCGAGAAGACCCGGACCACGGTCGAGCACATGGGCTTCGGTGAGGTGACGGTGCAGAAGTTCGGCACCTCGCACGACGTCATGATCAAGATGCCGCCCCACAAGGCCATCAAGCAGGACAAGGTCGTCGAGAAGGTCTTCGCCGAGCTGTGTGCCGCCGAGCAGGGGCAGGTCTCCAAGCGCCAGACGGTCTCCGACAAGGGCGAGGCCATCGAGAAGGACGTCTGCACCACCGCGGCCAATGCCGAGCCGGTCAAGCTCTCGCGCAGCGAAGTGGTGGGCCCCTCGGTGGGCGCCGAGCTGGCCGCCGATGCCGGCAAGGCCCTGGCCATGACCGTGGTCGGCATCATGATCTACCTGGCCTTCCGCTTCGAGTGGAAGTTCGCTGTGGCCGGCATCATCGCCAATCTGCACGACGTCGTGATCATCCTGGGCTTCTTCGCCTTCTTCCAGTGGGAGTTCTCGCTCTCCGTGCTGGCGGCCGTGCTGGCGGTGCTGGGCTACTCGGTGAACGAGTCGGTGGTGATCTTCGACCGGGTGCGCGAGGCCTTCCGCAAGTACCGCAAGCTGACGACGCACGAGGTGATCGACCACGCCATCACGTCCACCATGAGCCGCACCTTCATCACCCACGGCTGCACGCAGCTGATGGTGCTGTCCATGCTGCTGTTCGGTGGCCCCACCCTGAAGTACTTCGCCGTGGCGCTGACCATCGGCATCTGCTTCGGCATCTATTCCTCCGTGTTCGTGGCCGCGGCCATCGCCATGTGGCTGGGTGTGAAGCGTGAGGATCTTGTCAAGGTCGGTTCCTCTACCAAGGAAGATCCGGACGATCCGAACGCCGGAGCGGTGGTGTAGAGTCGTCCGCATGGTCGACTCCCTGTTCCCTGGCCCATGAGCGGCACTGATCCGCGCCGGCAAGCCCAGGCGGCCCAGGCACGGCGCGTCTTCAGCGAGGCCCTGGTGCGCGGCGTTGCCGCGGCCGGGGCCGCGCTCCATGAGGCGGGCGCACAGCTGCTGCTGCAACCGGCGGAACATGCGGTGAGCGTGTCCCGCCGCGACTGCGTCGGTCTCTGGCAGCGCCGCGGCGTGGTGTGGCTGAGCATGCTGCGCGACGCCGTGCGCTCGGCGTCCACCCAGGGGGTGCCAGACCATGTGACGGTCAGCGGAAGTGCCAGCCTCAGTCTGGTCGACGACGACACCATCGAACGCCAGATCACCGCCTCCCGCCTGGCCCTGGCCATGATGGACAAGGCCACCTGGGAGTTCAACGACCTGCGCACCCGCATGCTCCTGCTCGAAGGGCATGAGGATCTCGCGACGAACGATTTGCTCCGCGCACAGGCCCTGGCCCGGCTTGTCCTTGATTGTTGGTACGCCAGTGGTCTCACGCGTACGGAATGGCAGCTTTTCCTCACCCCTCTGCACGAGGAGATGTCGCATCTGCTGCTGGAGGCCTACCACGAGACCAATGACTGGCTGATGCAGCAGGGCGTCTTGCCGGAGGTCGACCTGCGGCCCTATATCCGCCGCACGGCCGGCAGCCGCAGCACGCCGACTCCCGTCGACGCCTCCCAGGATCCGGCCTTTGCCCCGACCACCCTGTACGCCCGCGGCATGGGGGCCCTGCCCGACGGGCTGCCCCCGAGTGGCGGCATGGCCGCGCTGCGCGACGCCCAGGCGCCATCGGCGGCCGCGGCCGGCGCGGGCCCTGTGAAGTCGGCGGTGCGCAGCTCGGCCGAGCAGGTGATGGCGCAGCTGCAGCGGGTGCTGAATCGCCAGGTGCCTGGCATGGCGCCACCGGGTTCGGCGCCGCAGGGGAGCACTGCCCAGGCCCAGGCTCAGCCGGTCGATCCACGCGGCGAGCGTGCCGGCCCGGTCACCCTGACCGGCCGTCTGCATGCCGCCATCAACCATGCGCAGGAAATGCTGCGCCATCGCGCGCAGCCCCAGGGGATGCCTGCCGGCGCGGGCAGCACGGGCGGTACCGCCAGCGTGTCGCCCAGCAGCGGAGCCTCGGTGCGCGAGGTGCCGCTGCCCCAGCAGCTCGAGGAGCTCAAGGCCCGCAACCTGGCCGTCAAGCAGGTGCTCAAGCAGGCCGCGGACACCCCGGCCGAGCGCGCCACCATCGAGGTCGTGGCCCTGCTGTTCCAGTCCATCCTCACCGAGGAGCGCATCCCCGCGACCGTCCGTGTGTGGTTTGCCCGGCTGCAGATGCCGGTGCTTCGCGTGGCCATCAGCGAGCCTGATTTCTTCGCGACGACCGACCACCCCGCGCGCCGCCTGATCGACCGCATGGGCGCCTGCGTGATGGGGTTCAATACCTCGGCCGGTGGCGATGTCAGCGAGGCCGTGGAGCGTGAGATCAAGCGTGTGGTGCAGGTGGTGGAGGCCTATCCCGACACCGGCCGCCGCGTCTTCCAGACGGTGCTGACCGAGTTCGAGAAGTTCCTGGCCCACTACTTCGAGCAGGAGAACAGCGCCAGCATCAAGGGCGTTTCCCTGGCTCAGCAGGTGGAGCAGCGGGAGACCCTGGCCATCCAGTACACCATCGAGCTGCGCAAGATGCTCAACCAGGTGCCCGTGCAGGACGGCGTGCGCGACTTCCTGTTCCAGACCTGGGCCGATGTGCTGGCGGTGACCGCCGTGCGGGCCGGTGCCCAGGCCGACGTGACCAAGCAGATGAAGCGCGCCGCGGCCGACCTCATCTGGTCCGCCACGGCCAAGGTGTCGCGCGAGGAGCGTGCCGAGGTCATCCGGCGACTCCCGCCACTCCTGAAGGTCCTGCGCGAGGGCATGGGCCATGCGGGCCTGTCCGCCCAGAAGCAGGACGAACAGATCCGCGCCCTGAACAACTCCCTGGCCGCGGCCTTCACCGCCAAGACCGCCACCATCCCGCCGGACAGGCTGGAAGAGCTGATGAGCCAGCTGGAGACGCTGGAAGCCATGCTGCCGGACACCGCGGGCGGGGAGCTGGACGAGACGCTGATGCGCGATCTCTCCACCCACGAGTCCGAGGACCTGGAGGTGGTGGCCGAAGGGGGCGCGCCGCCTTCGGCGGCCATGCTGGCCTGGGCGCAGGAGCTGCAGGTGGGCTCCTGGTACATGCTGGACTACCGGGGCCGCAACGAGCCCGTGCAGCTGGCCTGGCGCGGCCTGCGGCACCACCTCATCCTCTTCGTCACGTCCAAGGGGCGTGGGGTGCTGTTCCAGCAGAGCCGTCTGGCGGCCTTCCTGCAGGCGGGCCTGCTGCTGCCGGCCCAGGACGAGGCGCTCACCGTCAAGGCCACCCGCAACGCGCTGGCCAAGCTCGACGCCGATCCCGAGCGCCTGCTGAGCTGAGGGCCTCTAACGGGGCATGCGGCGGCGGTCGTGCAGCGACTTGCCCTTGCGGCGAACGGTTGGCGAGCCCGGCGCGGGCGGCCTCAGTGGATCAGGCGATCCTCGGGGGCGACGAAAAGCTCGTCCAGGATCAGGGCGTCCGGCTCTTCACCCAGGCTCCAGAACACCATCAGCACGATGATCTTGAGGTCTTCCAGGTCCAGCGGTGCGCCGGGGATGGCCATGGCTCGATCAACCACCATCTCGCGCATGGGCGGAGGCAGCACGCCGGCCGATTCCAGGAAGCTGATGAAGCCCACGGAGGCCTCACCCAGGTGCTCGAGTTCGTCCTTGGAGTAGATGCGCAGGCTCAGCGCGCCTTGCTCGCCATGGTGAGACTGCGCAGCCACCGCCAAGCCATCCAGCCAGGACAGGGCTTCCTGGATTTCGTCCGTCTCGAAGCCTACGGCAGACAGTTTGCGTGTCAGCTGGGCGTGATCCGGACAGGCATCCGGCCGCCAGTAGGTCTCATACAGATAGACGAGGACGTCAAACATGGACTGACTATACCCCAGCCGCTCGCGGCACCGATGCGCGGAAACGGCGGGGCCTGGCAGGGCTTTTACCGGGCTGCCGGGCGGGAAAGCGGGGGTCAGCCGCGCATCCGGCGTTGCAGCAGGCCGCCGGGGAGCCGGGCAACCAGGCCGTCCAGTTCCAGGTCCAAGAGCAGGGCCTGGAGCTGCTCCGTGGGCCAGCCTCCCCGGGCCTGCAGGGCATCCAGGCTGACGGGTTCCAGCGACATGGCGGCGAGCAGGCGCTGGTGCTCGCCGGCGCCGGCAAGCTCGGGCAGGGCGGCGTCCGCCGGGGTGTCGTCGCGAGGCATGCTGCTGTGCCGGGGCAGTTCCTCGATGACGTCTCCGGCCGATTCGACCAGCTTGGCGCCCTGGCGGATGAGCGCATGGCAGCCGCGGCTCAAGGGCGAGTGGATGGATCCGGGGATGGCGAACACCTCGCGTCCGGCCTCGCCGGCCAGGCGGGCCGTGATCAGCGAGCCGCTCTGCAGGGCGGCCTCGACCACCAGGCAGCCTTCCGAGAGTCCGGCAATGATGCGGTTGCGCACGGGGAAGTGCGGTGCCAGGGCGGGGGTGTCCAGGGCGTATTCGCTCATCAGGAGGCCGTGCTCCACGATGCGCATGGCCAGGCCGGTATTGCGGCGGGGATAGAGCTCGTTGAGCCCGGTCCCCAGCACCGCCAGCGTGCCGCCTGCGGCCGAGAGTGCGCCCTCATGGGCCGCCGCGTCGATGCCCAGGGCCAGGCCCGACACCACGCAGTAGCCGCTTTCGCTGAAACTGCGAGCAAAGGTGAGGGCGTGGTCCAGGCCCTGGGGCGTGGCGTTGCGGCTGCCGACGATGGCCAGCATGGGGCGGCGCAGGAGCTCGCGCTGACCCCAGAGGTACATCAGCAGCGGCGGGTCGGCGGTCTCGAGCAGGGCCTGCGGGTAGTCGGGATCGCCCAGCAGCAGCAGGCTACGGCGCCGGTCTTCCTTGAGCCATTGGCGGGTGCGCTCCAGCAGCAACTCCAGCTGCTCGGGAGGGCGACCCAGGGCCTGGGCCCCTTGCGGGCCCACCACACGGGCCCAGTCGGCCGGCGGACGCTCGAAAAGGCTCCGGGGCTCGCCGAAGGCTGTCAGCAGGCGCCGCAGGGAGGAGCGGCCCAGGCCGGGCGTCTCCACCAGGCGCAGCCAGGCCGACAGCTCACCGGGGTCGCGAAGAGGTGAAGGCATGCCGGGAGGCCTTGGGGCCTGGGGCCTGGACGCGCGGCCTCAGGGCTGGCTGAAGCGGTCGCCGGCGCTGACGGGCTGCTGCACCGAGAGGATCAGGGCATAGGACACGCGACGGAAGGTCTGGAACACCAGCAGCTTGCCGTGCTGCTCGTCCGGCAGGCGGATGGCCTCCGGGCGGCCTTGGGGCGTCGTGGTGTCGCGGACTTCCTGACCGGTCCGCCACAGGGCCAGCACATGACCCCGCTCCATGCCATCCTGCGATCCCTTGTTGATCGAGACGATCTGGTTCTTGCCCGCGTTCACGGCCTCGCCGTAGACCGCGATGACCCGGCCATCGAACGCCCGGTTCGGGGCATGCGGCACGAAGCTGCCGAAGGTGCGCGGCGGCACCGGCGCCAGGCGGTCGCCGGTGTTGACTTCCTGGCGCACCTGCTTGACCAGGAAGGTGGCCGGCACTTCCAGGGTCTTGCCCGCGGCCGGGGAGCCCGGACGCAGGAACTCGACCGTGCCGACATAGGCGGCCTCGTAGCCCAGCACTTCCTTGGTGACCGGATCGCGCAGCGGCTTGGCGCTGCGGAACACCCGGTAGTCGCCTTGTTGATTGGGCAGCGAACCGCGCACATAGGCCAGATCGCCCCGGCTCAGCAGCGCGCGGCCTTCCTGGGTGGCGGCCACGCGGGGGGCGGTCGCCAGGCTGTCGCTGTCCAGCACCACGGCTTCGTTGAGGAAGGGCTCGATCAGATTCATGGGGATGGCAGGGATGCCATCGTCGCCGAGCTGCTGCACGCGGGCGCGCGGCGTGAGCTTGACGGTGCCGTCCGGACCGGCGACCTGCTGGGCGAGCTCGAGGCGGGCCCGGCCGTCGACCTTGACCAGCACCAGGAGCTGGCCGGGGTAGATCAGGTGGGGGTTGCTGATCTGGTCCTGGTTCATGCCCCAGAGTTCAGGCCAGCGCCAGGGGCTCTTGAGGAAGAGGGTGGAGATGGCCCACAGCGTGTCACCCTTCTTGACGGTGTAGCTGTCGGGTGCATCCGGTGCCAGCTCGGACAGGGGGACGCCCGCCTGTGCCACTTTCTGTGCCGTGTCCCGCTGGGACTGGGTGACCGGGAAATCGGTGGCCAGTGCTGGCGTTGCGCCGACGAGGGCGGCCGCAGCCCAGAGGGCGGTGGCGAGAGGGGCGGGGCGCAGCATGGGCCATGAAGTCATCGGTCGTTCTCCTGCGGTGTGCCGGGCCGTCTTGCGAGGCGCCGGAGCCGCCATTTATTTGCCTGTCAGTGATGCCTGAGAGAGTGCCTGGGAAGGGCGCCGGCTCGAAGGGCGATCGACCCGGACGCTGAAGTCCTGCAGCAGATCGGCGAAAATCCCCTCAGCTTGCGATGATTCTGCCCCTAAAGAGGGTGGGTGTTGCAATGATTCCCGCCGGAGCGTCCTTGCTCTTGCAGGCACTTACAAAGCCGCGTTGTGCATTGTCCACAGCACGGCATTGGAACCCCGAGATGGCCAAACTGAATATCCTGCGTTACCCCGACCCGCGACTGCACACTGTGGCCCAGCCCGTGGCCCTTGTGGACGACCGTATCCGCCAGCTGGTGGACGACATGCTTGAAACCATGTATGCCGCCGAGGGCGTGGGCCTGGCAGCGACCCAGGTGGACGTGCACGAGCGCGTGGTGGTGATCGACACCTCGGAGGAGCGCAACGAGCCCCGCGTGCTGATCAACCCCGAGATCATCGAGACCGGTGGCGCCGTGCGCGACGGCGAGGAAGGCTGCCTCAGCGTCCCGACCATCTATGACAAGGTGGCTCGCCATGAGCGGGTGAAGGTCCGGGCCCTGGGCCGTGACGGCCAGCCCTACGAGTTCGAGGCCGAGGGCCTGCTCTCGGTGTGCGTGCAGCACGAGCTGGACCACCTGAAGGGCAAGGTCTTCGTCGAGTACCTCAGCTCGCTCAAGCGCGATCGCATCAAGACCAAGCTGGCCAAGAAGGCCCGCGAAGACCAGCAGCGCCGCTGATGGGACTGCGCGTCGCCTTCGCCGGTACGCCGGAATTCGCCGCCGTCGCGCTGCAGGCCCTGCTGCAGGCCGGCTTCGAGGTGCCCCTGGTGCTGACCCAGCCGGACCGCCCGGCCGGGCGGGGCATGAAGCTGCAGGCCTCGCCCGTCAAGCAGCTGGCCCAGCAGCACGGCCTGGCCCTGAGCCAGCCGATGAGCCTGCGCCTGGACGGCAAATACCCGGACGAGGCGGCCGCGTCGCGCGAGGCCCTGCTGGCCGCGAAGCCCGACCTCCTGGTGGTCGCGGCCTACGGCCTGATCCTGCCCCAGTGGGTGCTGGACCTGCCGCGCCTGGGCTGCCTCAACATCCACGCCTCGCTGCTGCCCCGCTGGCGTGGCGCAGCGCCGATCCACCGAGCCATTGAAGCCGGTGACGCCGAGACGGGCATCACCATCATGCAGATGGATGCCGGCCTGGATACCGGCGACATGCTCCTGATCGAGCGCCTGCCCATTGCGGCCGACGACACCACCGCCACCCTGCATGACAAGCTGGCTGTGCTGGGCGGGCGGCTGATCGTCGAGGCGCTGGAGCTGGCGGCCTGCGGCGGATTCCATCCCGAGCGACAGCCGGAGGCGGGCGTCTGCTATGCCCACAAGATCGACAAGGCCGAGAGCGAGATCGACTGGACCCTGCCGGCCGCCGCCATCGAGCGGCGCCTGCGGGCCTTCGACCCCTTCCCCGGCGGGCTCAGCCA
Source organism: Pelomonas sp. BJYL3 (assembly GCF_027257975.1). Taxonomy (GTDB): domain Bacteria; phylum Pseudomonadota; class Gammaproteobacteria; order Burkholderiales; family Burkholderiaceae_C; genus Roseateles_B; species Roseateles_B flavus. Next base: position 698,094 of record NZ_JANZKX010000003.1, on the reverse strand, counting down.
GCTGGAGGGCGAGCCGCTCAAGATCTGGAAGTCGCGCCTGGCCGAAGGGCGGGGCCAGCCCGGCGAGGTGCTGGCTGCCGATGCGGCCGGTCTGCTCGTGGCCTGTGGCGAAGGCGCGCTGCGCCTGACGGAGCTGCAGCGTGCCGGGGGCAAGCGCCTGCCGGCGGCGGCCTTTCTGCAGTCTCGGCCTGTGGGCGTCGGCACGGTCTTGAAACCCGCGGTGGGCAGCCCCAACTGAGCAGTAGCGGCCCCGCGTGGCGGCGGCCTGTGTGTGCCTTGTCCAAGGAGTAAGCGATGTTCAACATGATGAAGACAGCCATCCTGATGGCCGCCATCACCGCGCTGTTCATGGCCATCGGCTCGGTGCTGGGCGGGCGCCAGGGCATGATGGTGGCCCTGCTGATCGCGCTGGGCATGAACTTCTTCAGCTACTGGTTCTCGGACAAGATGGTCCTGCGCATGTACAACGCGCAGGAGGTCGATGAGAGCAGCGCGCCGCAGTTCTACCGCATGGTGCGCGAACTGGCCCAGCGGGCCGGACTGCCCATGCCGCGCGTCTACCTGATCGAGGAAGACGCCCCCAATGCCTTCGCCACGGGCCGCAACCCCGAGCATGCGGCCGTGGCCGCGACCACGGGCATCCTGCGCGTGCTTTCGGAGCGCGAGCTGCGCGGCGTGATGGCCCACGAGCTGGCCCATGTGCAGCACCGGGACATCCTCATCTCCACCATCAGCGCCACCATGGCCGGTGCCATCGGCATGCTGGGCAACTTCGCCATGCTGTTCGGCGGGCGTGACAGCGAGGGTCGCCAGACCAATCCGCTGGTCGGCCTCATCGTGATGATCCTGGCTCCCATCGCGGCCAGTCTGATCCAGATGGCCATCAGCCGCGCCCGCGAGTTCGAGGCCGATCGTGGCGGTGCCGAAATCTCCGGCGATCCCGCAGCCCTGGCTTCGGCGCTGGACAAGATCCACCGTTACGCCCAGGGCATGCCGCTGGAGGCCGCCGAGCGCCACCCCGAGACGGCGCAGATGATGATCATGAACCCGCTCTCCGGCAGCGGCATCAAGAGCCTGTTCTCCACCCATCCGCCCACCGAGGAGCGCATTGCGCGCCTGATGGAGCTGGCGCGCCAGCGCTGACTCAAGACTGCCGCCGACCGGCCGATATGCCTGGCATGACGCGCATTTCTTCCCCCCTGAGGTGGCGCCTGGCCGTCGGCCTGCTGCTGCTGCCGCTGGCCGGCTGCGAGTGGCTGGGCATCGACGATCCGGTCAAGCTGGCCGCTGCCAAGGAGGCCGAGGGCAAGGCCGTGGGCAGCGCCTGCCGCCACGCGCAGCGTGCCATCGAGGACTGCTACACGCTCAATCCCAAGGCCCAGAAGGCCGCCGTCTTCGCGGGCTGGAAGGAGATGGACGAGTACATGCGGGAGAACAAGCTGGAAGGCATCGCCCCCGTGGTGCCCCGGCCCGGCACGGCCAAGCCCGCTGACGAGGAGGCCGCCGCTGAGGCCAAGCCGGCGGACAAGGGTGGCGAGAAGCCAGCCGACAAGCCCTCCGACAAGGCCGGAAAGACCGACAAGCCCGCCGACAAGGCTGGCGCCAAGGCCTCCCACTGAGGCGCCGCCCAGCCGGCGGCCTGGCGGGCCGGCCCGCACCGCATCCGGCCCGTGCCATGGCGCCCGCCTGCTTGCATCTGGTGCCGCAGTTCCTGCAGTTCGTCATCGCCTGCTCGCCAGGCTGCAGCGGGATTTGCATCATGCGTCCATCGTCAACGCATGAGACAAGGATTCCCGCCATGAACAGCAACAAGCGCCGCTTCCTCGCCGCCTCCCTGCTCGGAGCCGCCGCCCTGCTCGGCACGGGCGCTGCCCAGGCCTGGTCCTGGAAGTGGGGCCACGGCGAGCGTGTCACCGGCGAGGGTGAGGTGACCAGCGAGCGCCGCGATGTCAGCGGCTACGAGGCCGTCGCCCTGGAGAGCGATTTCAAGGTGCTGATCCGTCAGGGCAGCAGTCACAAGCTGGAACTGCGTGCCGAGCGCAACCTGCTGCCCTACATCGAGACCCGCGTGGTCGAGAGCGGCAAGGGCCGCACCCTGGAGGTCCAGACCAAGCGCGGCTACTACCTCAGCAGCAAGCAGACGCCGGTCATCGAGATCGAGATGCCCACGCTGCGCGGGGTGTCCATTGCCGGCTCGGGCAACATCAAGGTGGACGCGATGAACACGCAGGAGCTCAAGGCCAGCATCAGCGGCTCGGGCGAGATCACGCTGAACGGCGTGAAGAGCGAGCGCATGGCCATGAGCATCTCGGGCAGCGGCGACATCATCGCCAGCGGCAGCGCGAACACGCTCAGCGTGTCAGTGGCGGGCACCGGCGACATCAAGGCGCGCGAGCTGCAAGCCGAGGAGGCCAAGGTCAGCATCGCCGGCAGCGGCGACGTGATGCTGGCGGCCAGCAAGCAGCTCAAGGTCTCGATTGCAGGCTCGGGCGACGTGGCCTATGTGGGCAATCCGGAGCTGAGCCTCTCCACTGCCGGCAGCGGCAAGGTGCGCAAGCTCAACAACTGAGCCAGCCCCGCCTCCTTCCCATCGAGCAAAGGGCCGGCCCCCAGGGGGCGCCGGCCCTTTCAGCTGCTGGCGCCCCTCGAGGGCGTGGCGTGCCCGGCGCTCCTTAGAATCACGCCCAGTCCCGGGGCCTGATGCCAGGCCCCGGCAGCAACAGTCACACGGGGAACGGCTTGGGCCAGGTCAGCCAGGGGAAGGCAGCAGGGAGTGAGGCACGGGGCCTGGGGCGGCTGGTGGGCCTGCCGCAGTGGGCCAAGACCGCGCTGCTGGTGGCGGGCGATGCGCTCTTCCTGCCGCTGTGCATGTTCACCTCGGTGGTGCTGCGCCTGGGCACCCTGGACGAGGCCTTGCAGACCGCCCTGCCGGCGCAGATCCTCTTCGCCTGGCTTGCGATCCCGGTGCTGGCCGCGGCGGGGCTGTACCGCTCCGTCGTGCGCTATCTGGACCTTCGCGTGATCGCCCGCTGCAGCGCGGCCCTGGCGGTGGAGGTCCTGCTCGTGTACAGCCTGGCCCAGCTGGCCGATCTGCGCATGCTGCCGCGCTCGTCCATGCTGATCTTCTGGTTCATCACCTTCGCCTATGTGCTGATCTCGCGCTTCATGGCGCGGGCGCTCCTGTGGGGCGCCCTGCAGCGCCATGGTCGCCCCCTGGTGCGCACGCTCATCTACGGCGCGGGCGCCGCCGGCGCCCAGCTCGCGCAGAGCATGCAGTTCAGCCCCGAGTACCGCGCCGTCGGCTTTGTCGACGATGACGCTGCACTGCACGGCAAGAAAGTGGCGGGCCTGGACGTGCTGCCCGCCGCGCGCCTGAAGAGCGTGGCCGACAAGCTGGCCGTCGACCTCATCGTGGTGGCCGTTCCTTCCGCGACCCCTGCGGTGCGCCGGCGCATCATCGAGCTCTCCGAAGGGACGGGGCGGCCGGTCAAGACCCTGCCGGGGCTGGTCGACCTGGTGCAGGGCGATGTGCGCGTGTCCGACATCCGCGAGGTCGCGCTGCCGGACCTGCTGGGCCGCGAGGCCGTGCCGCCCGATGCCAGCCTCTTCAGCCGCAACATCCGCGGCAAGGCCGTGCTGGTGACGGGGGCCGGTGGCTCCATCGGCAGCGAGCTGTGTCGCCAGATCATGAGCCAGCGCCCCGCCGTGCTGGTGCTGCTGGACCACTCCGAGTTCGCGCTCTACAGCATCGAGCAGGAGCTGCGCCCGCAGGCGCAAGACCTGACCCTTGAGGCCGTGCTCGGCAGCGTGCTGGACGAGGACCTGCTGCTGCAGCTGATGCGCCGGCACCGGGTCGACACCGTCTACCACGCCGCCGCCTACAAGCACGTGCCTCTGGTGGAAGCCAATGTGCTGCGCGGCATCAGCAACAACGTCTTCGGTTCGCAGGCCGTGGCGCGCTGCGCGGCCCAGGCCGGCGTGGCCACCTGCGTGCTGGTGTCCACCGACAAGGCCGTGCGCCCCACCAACATCATGGGCAGCACCAAGCGGGCGGCGGAGCTGATCTTCCAGGCTGCCGCCCTGGAGACCTCCCATCGCACCACCTTCGCGATGGTGCGCTTCGGCAACGTGCTGGGCTCCTCCGGTTCCGTGGTGCCGCTGTTCAAGCGCCAGATCCTGGATGGCGGACCGATCACCATCACCCATCCGGACATCATCCGCTACTTCATGCTGATCCCGGAGGCGGCCCAGCTGGTGATCCAGGCCGGCGCCATGGCCAAGGGCGGCGAGGTCTTCGTGCTCGACATGGGCGAGCCCGTGCGCATCGTGGACCTGGCGCGCACGCTGATCCGGCTGTCCGGCCTGACCGAGCGCACCGAGCGTCAGCCGGACGGCGACATCGCCATCGAGTTCGTCGGCCTGCGCCCGGGCGAGAAGCTCTACGAGGAGCTGCTGATCGGCGACGGCGTCACCCCCAGCGCCCATCCGCGCATCCTGTGTGCCCATGAGCGCCTGCTTGAGCCCGCCGTGCTGGAAGCGCTGCTGGCCCAGCTGCGTGAGGCCTGCCGGGCCGGCGACCCCGAGGCCGCCATTGCCCGGCTGCGCCTGCTGGTGCCGGAATACCAGCCCGCCGCCCAGTAGCCTTCTGCTGCAGAGAAGGGCGCTCTGCGGGCTTGCGATGCCCCAGCGCCAGCGCCGTGAAAGCCGGCTGGCGACAATGCGCACATGAGTAGTACCTTGTCGGCGTTGCGGCGCCATCCTGAATTCGGCCAGGGCGCCCGCGACATGCTGGGCATCACCCTGGGCATCTCGGCCTGGGGCCTGGTCACCGGCGTGGCCATGATCAAGAGCGGCCTGTCGCTGCCGCTGGCCCTGATGATGAGCCTCACGGTCTTCGCCGGCAGCTCGCAGCTGGCCGCGCTGCCCCTGCTGGCCGCGGGGGCGCCGCTGTGGGTGCTGTGGGCTACGGCCTTCTGCGTGAACCTGCGCTTCGTGATCTTCAGCGCGCAGTGGCGCTTCTACCTGGGTCACCTGCCGCTGCGCTGGCGGCTGTTCACCGGCTATTTCGCGGCCGACCTGAACTACGTGGCCTTCATGCGCCGCTACCCCGATCCCAAGCCGGCCGACGAGCCCGCCCTGGCCTATTTCTGGGGCGGCGTGGCGCTGAACTGGTGCGCGTGGCAGGTTCCGTCCATCGCCGGCATCCTGCTGGCCGACCGTGTGCCCACCGAATGGGGCCTGGGCTTTGCCGGCGTGCTGGCGCTGCTGGGCCTGACCTATTCGCTGCTGTCGGACCGCAAGAGCTGGATCTCCGCTGCCATGGCCGGCTGCGCGGCGGTGGCCAGCTATGCGCTGCCGCTGAAGCTCAACATCGTGGTGGCCATCGCGGCGGCGGTGGCCATGGGCCTGCTGCTGGACCACTGGATGCCCGACACCAAGAAGCCCGAGGAGGCCGTCAAGTGAGCAGTCCGATGAGTGACTGGATGACCGCCCTGGCCATCCTCGGCCTGGCGCTGATCACCGTGCTGACCCGCAGCTTCTTCATGATCTCCAAGCGCGAGGTGCCCATGCCCGACTGGGCCAAGCAGGGCCTGCGCTATGCACCGCTGGCCGCCCTGGCCGCCGTGGTGCTGCCGCAGATCGTGATGACGCAGGACGGCCAGCTCCTGCACACCTGGCAGGACGCGCGCCTCTACGCGGCGGCCGTGGGCACGGCCTATTTCTTCTGGAAGCGCGGCATCCTGGGCACGATTCTCAGTGGCACGGCGGTGATGCTGGCCCTGCGCATCGGCCTGGGCTGGTAAGCGCCTTGTCCTCGGGTACGTGGACGTTACGGCCAGGCGGCATCGGAGCGGCTTGGTAAGCTAGAGGGCTTGCGCTGCCGCGGCAGCCCCCGAATTCCACACAAACTCCGAGAGACTCATGAACGTCCTGCGTTTTTCCGACCTCGTGGCCGCCGGCAAGGTCGCTGGCCAGCGTGTCTTCATCCGTGCCGACCTGAACGTCCCCCAGGACGATGCCGGCAACATCACGGAAGACACCCGCATCCGCGCCTCCATTCCTGCCATCGAGATGGCCCTGAAGGCGGGCGCCGCCGTGATGGTCACCTCCCATCTGGGCCGTCCCACCGAGGGCGACTTCAAGGCCGAGGACTCCCTGGCTCCCATCGCCAAGCGCATGGGCGAGCTGATGGGCCGTGACGTGCCCCTCGTGGCCAACTGGGTGGACGGCGTGAGCGTCGCCCCCGGCCAGCTGGTGCTGCTGGAGAACTGCCGCGTCAACAAGGGCGAGAAGAAGAACAACGAAGAGCTGGCGAAGAAGATGGCCGCCCTGTGCGACATCTACGTCAACGACGCCTTCGGCACCGCTCACCGCGCCGAGGGCACGACCTACGGCATCGCGCAGTTCGCCAAGATTGCCTGCGCCGGCCCGCTGCTGGCCGCCGAGATCGACGCCATCACCAAGGCGCTGGCTGCGCCGAAGCGCCCGCTGGTGGCCATCGTGGCCGGCTCCAAGGTCTCGACCAAGCTGACCATCCTGCAGTCGCTGTCGAAGAACGTCGACGGCCTGGTGGTGGGTGGCGGCATCGCCAACACCTTCATGCTGGCCGCCGGCCTGAAGATCGGCAAGTCGCTGGCCGAGCCCGATCTGGTGGGTGAAGCCACCGCCGTCATCGAGTCCATGAAGGCCCGCGGCGCGGCCGTGCCCATCCCCGTGGACGTGGTGACGGCCAAGACCTTCGCCGCGGACGCCCCGGCCACCGTCAAGGCCGCCACCGACGTGGCCGACGACGACCTGATCCTCGACATCGGCCCCAAGACCGCCGCCCTGCTGGCCGAGCAGCTCAAGGCCGCCGGCACCATCGTGTGGAACGGCCCGGTGGGCGTGTTCGAGTTCGATGCCTTCGCCCATGGCACCGAGACCATCGCTCGCGCCATCGCCGACAGCAGCGCCTTCAGCATCGCTGGCGGTGGCGACACCCTGGCCGCGATCGCCAAGTACGGCATCGAGAAGGACGTGGGCTACATCTCCACCGGCGGCGGCGCCTTCCTGGAAGTGCTGGAGGGCAAGACGCTGCCGGCCTTCGAGATCCTGGCCAAGCGCGCCCAGGGCTGATCGCCCTTTCCGCTCCCTGCAAAGCCCGGCTCGCCCGGGCTTTTTCCTTGGCTCTTTGCGCTCTAAGTAGTGATCGCCAGGGGCTCGTGCCATGCCACCAGCCCTGCATCGAGAACCAACGCGCAAAGTGCCTTTTCTTTGCCCAGGCCGCTACTTGGCGGAAGGTTGCTTGCCTTGTCGCGAAGGCCGCCAGGCCGGTGTTTGCGATTTGTGCATGAGGGGCAAAGGACTCGGCATCAGCGGGGCATGAAACCGTCATGTACCCGGGAGTAAGCTGGCCGGCCCTGCAGTCCATACAGCAACAAGAGGAGACCCCGGATGGCTGAGAAAGAGCCCTTGTCGCCCGCCGAGCGCGCCCTGCGCGACGCCGCGCTGGAATACCACCGCGCACCGACCCGCGGCAAGATCGCCGTCACGCCCACCAAGGCCCTGTCCAACCAGCGCGACCTCTCGCTGGCCTACTCGCCCGGCGTGGCCTATGCCTGCCTGGCCATCGAGGAGGACCCCAGCCTCGCTGCGGAGTACACCTCGCGCGCCAACCTCGTCGGCGTGATCACCAATGGCACGGCCGTGCTGGGCCTGGGTGACATCGGCCCCCTGGCCGGCAAGCCGGTGATGGAGGGCAAGGGCTGCCTGTTCAAGAAGTTCGCGGGCGTCGACGTCTTCGACATCGAGCTGGCCGAGCGCGACCCCGACAAGCTGGTGGACATCATCGCCGCCATGGAGCCCACGCTGGGCGGCGTGAACCTCGAGGACATCAAGGCGCCCGAGTGCTTCTACATCGAGAAGAAGCTGTCGGAGCGCATGAACATCCCCGTCTTCCACGACGACCAGCACGGCACGGCCATCATCAGCAGCGCCGCCCTGCTCAACGGCCTGGAGCTGGTGGGCAAGGACATCGGTCAGGTGAAGCTGGCCGTCTCGGGCGCGGGCGCTGCTGCAATCGCCTGCCTGGACGTGATGGTGGGCCTGGGCGTGAGGCGCGAGAACGTCTTCGTCTGCGACTCCAAGGGCCTGATCCAGAGCGAGCGTGCCGATGCGCAGGCAGGCCGGCTCGATGAATCCAAGCAGCGCTACTGCCAGGTCACGAGCGCCCGCACGCTGGCCGACGTGGTGGCCGGCGCCGACGTGTTCCTCGGTTGCTCGGCCGCCGGCGTGCTGACGCAGGACATGGTCGTGACCATGGCCGACAAGCCCATCATCCTGGCCCTGGCCAACCCCGAGCCCGAGATCCGCCCCGAGCTGGCCAAGGCCGTGCGCCCGGACTGCATCATCGCCACGGGCCGCTCGGACTACCCGAACCAGGTCAACAACGTCCTGTGCTTCCCCTACATCTTCCGTGGCGCCCTGGACTGCGGCGCGACCAAGATCACCGAGGCCATGAAGCTGGCCTGCGTGCGCGAGATCGCGGCCCTGGCCAAGGCCGAGATGAGCGACGAGGTGGCGGCGGCCTATGCCGGCCAGGAGCTGGCCTTCGGTCCCGAATACCTCATCCCCAAGCCCTTCGACGCCCGCCTGATCCTGCGCATCGCGCCCGCCGTGGCCGAGGCCGCCGCGGCGTCGGGCGTGGCCACGCGGCCCATCGCGGACCTCGCGGCCTACCGCGAGCAGCTCTCGCGCTTCGTCTACCAGACCGGCATGTTCATGCGCCCGGTCTTCGCCGCCGCCAAGGCCGAGTACCAGGAGGGCCAGGCCCGCGTGATCTATGCCGAGGGCGAGGACGAGCGCGTGCTGCGCGCCGTGCAGGTGGCCCTCGACGAGAAGCTCACCCGCCCGACCCTGATCGGCCGCCCCGAGGTCATCCAGATGCGCCTCCAGCGCGCCGGCCTGCGCATGAAGCTGGGCGAGGACGTCCAGGTCATCGACCCCGACAACGACGCCCGCTTCCGCCACTACTGGGAGCGCTACCACCAGATCATGGGCCGCCGCGGCGTGACGCCCGAGATGGCCAAGGCCGCGGTGCGTCGCTCGGCCACCACCATCGGCGCGCTGGCCATCCAGCTGGGTGATGCCGACGCGATGATCTGCGGCATGGTGGGGCGCTTCGACTCCCATCTGGAGCATGTGTCCGACCTCATCGGGCTCAAGGCCGGCGTGCAGAACTTCGCCACGCTCAACGCGCTGATGCTGGAGCAGCACACGCTCTTCATCACCGACACCTTCGTCAACGAGGACCCGACGGCCGAGCAGCTGGCCGAGATCGCCGCCATGGCCGCCGAGGAGATGCGCCGCTTCGGCCTGCCGCCCAAGGTGGCCTTCCTCTCGCACTCGATGTTTGGCTCCAGCAAGCGCGCCTCGGCGCAGAAGATGCGCCGCGCGCGGGAGCTCTTCGTGCAGCATGCCCCTGACGTGGAATGCGACGGCGAGATGCATGGCGACGCGGCGCTCAGCGAATCGGTGCGCGCCACCTTCCTGCCGGACAGCACGCTCAAGGGCGCGGCCAATCTGCTGGTGCTGCCCAGCCTGGACTCGGCCAACATCCTCTTCAACGTGCTGAAGATCACCAGCGGGCAGGGCGTCACCGTCGGGCCCATGCTGCTCGGTGCGGCCAAGCCGGTGCACATCCTGACGCCTTCGGCGACCGTGCGACGCATCGTCAACATGACCGCTTTGGCCGTTGCCGAGGTCCGTGCCGGTAGAAACTGACCACCCCCTACCGGCTTCGCCGGCCCCCTCAAGGGGGCACGCCTGACGGCCCGGCAGAGCCGGATCCGCAGGCGTCGCTCTGAACGAAGCCCGCCGGGTTGCACCGGCGGGTTTCTTTCTTTGTGGTTGAGGCCCGATGCAGCCCGAGCCAGGATGCGGGGGGCGGGATGACGCAGGTAAAGGAGGAGGGCCGCAGGCCCGGGGGACACGGAGTCATCCCGCCCCCCGCGTCCTGGCGATGCTCGGTCGTGCACTTGCCCTTCGAGCCTTCCCCGCCCTCCGAAGCCGCTCGCAGGCGATGCCCTCACCCCGCCCCGCTTGGTAACCTCATGAAATCGACTTCCCGCTCTAAATGCGGCACATAATCGTTTCCTGTAACTTAATTTCAGCGAGCTGCCCATGACCCGCGCCACCAAGATCGTTGCCACCCTCGGTCCCGCTTCCTCCACCCCCGAGGTGCTGGAGCGCATGATCCGGGCGGGGGTGGACGTGGTGCGGCTGAACTTCTCGCATGGCAAGGCGCAGGACCACATCGACCGTGCCCGCATGGTGCGCGAGGCGGCGGCGGCGGTGGGCAAGGAGGTGGCCATCATGGCCGACCTGCAGGGCCCCAAGATCCGCGTCGGCAAGTTCGAGAACGGCAAGATCGAGCTGGTCAACGGCACCCGCTTCATCCTCGATGCCAACCGCACCGAGCTGGGCAATGAAGAGATCGTGGGCCTGGACTACAAGGAGCTGCCCCGCGACGTGAAGCCCGGCGACACCCTGCTGCTCAATGACGGCCTGCTGGTGCTCACCGTCGAGGCCGTGCGCGGCGCGCAGGTGCACACCATCGTCAAGCAGGGCGGTGAGCTGTCCAACAACAAGGGCATCAACAAGCAGGGCGGGGGCCTCACCGCGCCGGCCCTGACCGCCAAGGACATGGAGGACATCAAGACCGCCATGGCCTTCCAGTGCGAATACCTGGCCGTGAGCTTCCCCAAGAACGCGACCGACATGGAGATGGCCCGCCAGCTGGCCAACGTGGCCGGTGAACCCTGGCGCCACAAGCCCGGCATGATCGCCAAGATCGAGCGCAGCGAGGCCATTCCGCACCTCGAGGCCATCCTGAAGGCCTCCGACGGCATCATGGTGGCCCGCGGCGACCTGGCCGTGGAAGTGGGCAACGCCGCCGTGCCGGCCCTGCAGAAGCGCATGATCCGCATGGCCCGCGAGCTGGACAAGGTGGCCATCACCGCGACCCAGATGATGGAGTCCATGATCGTCAACCCGGTGCCCACCCGCGCCGAGGTCTCCGACGTCGCCAACGCCGTGCTGGACGGCACCGATGCCGTGATGCTCTCGGCAGAGACCGCCGCCGGCAGGTTCCCGGTCGAGACCATCGAGCAGATGGCCGCCATCGCGCTGGAGGCCGAGGCCGCCGAGTTCGTCACCATCGACACCGACTTCGCCAACCGCCAGTTCGGCCGCATCGACCAGTCCATCGCCATGGGCGCGCTCTTCACCGCGCACCACCTGGGCTGCAAGGCCATCCTGGCCCTGACCGAGTCCGGCTCCACTGCGCTGTGGATGAGCCGCCACCGCATCCACGTGCCCATCTTCGGCCTGACCACCACGCCGCAGTCGCAGCGCAAGATGGCGCTCTACCGCAATGTGCGCCCGCTGCTGATGCCCAAGTACGAGGACCGTGACGTGGCCCTCAAGGCCGCCGAGCAGCTGCTCGTCGAGCGCGGCGTGCTGATGCCCGGTGATACCTACGCCATCACCTGTGGCGAGCCCATGGGCTATCCCGGTGGCACCAACATGCTGAAGGTCTGCCGCGTCGAGTAAGGGCCGGACGCAGGGCAGGGCCCGATGCGGGGCCGCCCTTGGCCGCACTATGCTTGAAGGCAGCAGACCGGCATTCCGTCCGGTCGGGGCGCACCAGGCATGAATGATCTCCAGGAAGCCCGGCTTCCAGACCTGCAGCGGCGCCACCTCCTGGGCGTCCTGACGGGCCTGGGACTGGGCCTGGGTGCCTATGAGGCCATGGCCGCCGCGCCCCGCGTGCCGCTGGCTGTCGGCGAGCATGTGAACCGCGCCTTCGTGTTGCCCCTGCTGCAGCTGCTGGAGCAGGGTGCGGGCTGGACCTGGGACCTGCAGTTCGCCCCCATGGGTCGCGTGCTGGCGCTTGCGGAACGCGGTCAGAGCCTGGCCTTCGGTCTCGGGCGAACGCCTGCCCGTGAAACGGTGATGGCCTTCAGCGACCCCCTGTTCAGCTCACGCGTCTGGCCCGTCCTGCGGCGGGACCGCGGCCTGCGGCTGCGCAGCGTCGAGGACCTGCGCGGGCTGACCGTCTGCCTGGCTCGCTCCATGAGCTATGGGGCGGCCGTGGATGCGGCCAAGGGTCAGGACTTCCAGGTCGAGTACGCCGACGGCGACCCCATGACCCGGCTGCGCATGCTCGCCGCCCAGCGCTGCGACGTGGTGCTGATGAGCCATCGCAGCGCCGACCCCTGGCTGCTGGAGCGCCGGTTGCGCAGCGCGGCCGGCTATTCGGCCCTCATCGAGGTGGGCGCCGTGCCCCTGGTCACCGAGCCCGTGCACGTGGCCTGCGCCCTGGGCAGCCCGCTGCTGCGCTATCTGCCCCAGCTCAACGAGGCCCTGCGCCGACAGCACCAGGCCATCCAGGCCCTGGTCGACAGCGAACTCTGAGGCCTCGGGCTCAGGACTTCTGCGCGCTGCGCACCAGTGCCTCGATGCGCGGCGTCATGTGCGTGGGCACCAGCTCCACCTCCTGATGGGCCCGGGCGAAGACGCGGAAGAGTTCGTCCGTGAAGCCATGCCCGACGTCCTCCACGCCCTCGAAGCTCACCTCGGCGCGCTTGAACTGCGGCAGCCGGGCGGCCACGCGCCGGGCCTGAGCGCGCGAGTCCAGGGCCTGGCCCGGGCCGGCCACCAGGCGCAGGTAGATCTTGGTCTGGTCGAACTCAATGCCCGTGCCGTCGGTGCTCCAGGCCTCCAGGACCTGGTCCAGGGTGCGGGTGCTGTCCAGCGCGATGGACATGTAGATGGAGCTGCCCTGGCGCGGCAGCGGCCGGCCGGGCTGCCAGCCGGTGGACTCCCAGGCACGGCGCTGGAAGGCCGTGCCATTGGCGTGGATGTCGAAGACATCGGCCAGCTGCGAGCTGAAGAAAAGCCCGCGGCCGGTGTGCATCTGCGGCTGGCTGGTCAGGCGGCCCTTGGACAGCTCCAGCATCGCGTGCTGGGGGTCGGTGATGTCGAAGGACTCGCAGATGCGGTTGAACACGCCGCAGCCGTCGTCCGAGACCAGCAGCTGCACATGGCTGGGCGTCTGGCGCAGCGAGACCGTCACGCTGCTGCCGCCGCTGTGGTCCACCGCGTTGTTGACCAGCTCCGTGAAGCCGTGCTGCACCATGCGGGCGACATGCCTGGGCAGGGCGAAGTTGGGGGCAAAGTCGCGCTGCCAGGGCAGGTCTTCCTGAAGGCCGTGCAGGCTGTAGGTGCGCACGACCTGGCGCAGCACGCCAGGGCCGTAGACCGGCCGGCGGGTGCTGCCCTCGCGCGTGAGCCATTGCGCGTCGACCAGGCGGCGCAGGGCCGACAGCACGGCGCGGTGGCTGGCGCCGGTGCGCTCTTCCACATGCGCGGGCAGGTCCAGCGCATGCTCCCGGGCGGCAGCGGTGATCCACAGCGTCAGGTGGTCGATGGACAGACGGGTCATGAACGCTCCATGAGAGGGCTGCCAGTGTCGCCGCAAGCGCCGGCCGGGCAGCGGCGCAACAGGACGGGGAAGGCGATCCAGCCCGACGCTTGGGGTGGGCGCAACACACCAGTGGCGGACCAGTTGCGAGACTAGCCGCAGCCTCGTCCGCTCGCAAGCGACCCAACCCGGGCCAGCTGCACCCGAATCGCGGGGGCGGGTGCCCGGCTTGCCGGAGCGGACCGCCGGTTTGCAGGCCCCCGCCGCTAGAATCCCGGGCAGTTACGGCGCGGTTACGGCGCAGACTGCAGGGGCGGCCCCTGCGAGTCGCGCTCCGGCCGCGTCCTCAGGATCTTTCACTTCCTCGGAGTCTCATCATGGCCCTCGTTTCCATGCGCCAGCTGCTGGACCATGCCGCCGAGCACGGCTACGGCATCCCGGCCTTCAACGTCAACAACCTGGAGCAGGTGCAGGCCGTGATGGCCGCGGCTGACGAGGTCGGCGCCCCGGTGATCCTGCAGGCCAGCGCCGGTGCCCGCAAGTACGCCGGCGAAAGCTTCATCAAGCACCTGATCCAGGCCGCCGTCGAAGCCTACCCGCACATCCCCCTGGTGATGCACCAGGACCACGGCACCAGCCCCAAGGTCTGCGCCGGCGCCATCGACCTGGGCTTCGGCTCGGTGATGATGGACGGCTCGCTGATGGAAGACGGCAAGACGCCCTCGTCCTTCGACTACAACGTGGACGTCACCCGCAAGGTCGTCGAGATGGCCCACAAGGTCGGCGTGACCGTGGAAGGCGAGCTGGGCTGCCTGGGCAACCTGGAAACCGGTGATGCCGGTGAGGAAGACGGCATCGGCGCCGCCGGCAAGCTGGACCACAGCCAGATGCTGACCGACCCGGAAGAGGCCGCCACCTTCGTGAAGGCCACCCAGCTGGATGCCCTGGCCATCGCCATCGGCACCAGCCACGGCGCCTACAAGTTCTCGCGCAAGCCCACGGGCGACATCCTGGCCATCAGCCGCGTCAAGGAAATCCACAAGCGCATTCCCAACACCCACCTGGTGATGCATGGCTCGTCCTCGGTGCCTGCCGAGCTGCTGGCCATCATCAACCAGTACGGCGGCAAGATGAAGGAAACCTACGGCGTGCCCGTCGAGGAAATCCAGGAAGCCATCAAGCACGGCGTGCGCAAGATCAACATCGACACCGACATCCGCCTGGCCATGACCGGCGCGGTGCGCAAGTTCCTGTTCGAGAACCCGGACAAGTTCGATGCCCGCGAATGGCTCAAGCCCGCCCGCGAGGCCGCCAAGCTGGTCTGCAAGGCCCGCTATCTGGAGTTCGGCTGCGAAGGCCAGGCCGCGAAGATCAAGCCCCTGAGCCTGGTGCAGGTGGCCGAGGCCTATGCACGCGGCGAGCTCGCGCAGGTCGTGCAGTGATGCAGTGACGGCAACGGCTCCGTCAACGAGACCCGCTGGTCCAGAGGCCCGCGGGTCTTTTTTTGCCCGCGGCGCCCGTAAAATCGGCGCCTCTTCGACGGATGCCCACCATGACCGCTGCCCTGCTGAACTCCTCCCTCACCTCGCTTCCCCTCCTGGCCCGCGGCAAGGTGCGCGAGAACTACGCAGTTGGTGAGGACCGCATCCTGATGATCGCCAGCGACCGCATCTCGGCCTACGACGTCATCATGGGCGAGCCCATCCCGGGCAAGGGCGCGCTGCTCACGAAGATGGCGCTGTTCTGGTTCGACAAGCTGCAGGGTATCGTCCCCAACCACCTGACGGGCGAAGACCCGCTGTCCGTGGTGAGCGAGGCTGAGCGCGAGCAGGTGCGCGACCGCGCCATGCTGGTCAAGCGCCTGAAGCCCCTGCCCATCGAGGCCGTGGTGCGCGGTTACCTGGCCGGCAGCGGCTGGGCCGAGTACAAGGAGAGCGGCAAGGTCTGTGGTGTCGAGCTGCCGGCCGGCCTGCAGAACGCTTCCAAGCTGCCCCAGCCCATCTTCACGCCGGCCACCAAGGCCGAGATGGGCGACCACGACGAGAACATCGACTTCGAGCGCTGCGCTGCCATCATCGGTCGCGAGATGGCCGAGAAGGTGCGCGACATTGCCATCCAGCTCTACCAGCGTGCCGCCGACTACGCCCTGACCAAGGGCATCATCATCGCCGACACCAAGTTCGAGTTCGGCCTGGACGCCGACGGCACCCTGACCCTCATGGACGAGGTGCTGACCCCCGACTCCTCCCGCTACTGGCCGGCCGAGAGCTACGCCGTGGGCAGCAACCCGCCCAGCTACGACAAGCAGTTCCTGCGCGACTGGCTTGAGCAGGCCCAGGTGGATGGCAAGCCCTGGGGCAAGGTCGCCCCTGCGCCGGCGCTGCCCGCCGAGGTGATCGAGAAGACCGCCGCCAAGTACCAGGAAGCCCTGGAGCGCCTGACGCGCTGAAATTGATCCAGACCGGGCCCGCGCTGGCCCTCCGTCTGGCAAGCTGTACCCGGATCGAATCAACCGGCGGACCCTGGGGTACGCCTGGCGCCCGGATGGCGCGCCGAAGCGAGGGAGTCTTGCATGGAGATCAAGTCGCGCCTGCTCAAGCAGCTGGACAAGGACATCGCGGCGGCGAAGAGCCCGGTGCCGGCGGCCTGCCTGAAGGCACGGCGAGCCATCCTGCTGGCCCGCCACGGCGCCCTCAACGAGGCCCGCGAGCAGCTGACCGTGCTACACCAGCTGGCCTTCCAGCATCCGCATCCCGAGGTGGGCGCCTGGCTCCATCTGGCCGAGGGCCTGATGAGCTACTACACCGACTTCGGCAGCAGCGCCCAGGAGAAGATCCAGCGCGCGCTGAGCATCTCCCGCAGCATCGGGCAGACCGAGGTCGAGGCCCTGGCCCATGCCTGGCTCACGCAGCTGGCCTATGTGCGGCATGACCTGCCGGTGGTGCTCAGCCATGCGGCCGAATGCCTGCGCGTGGCCGCGCCGGAGCACCACGTGGCCCGCGGCCGGGTGCACATGGTGATGGGCGTGTGCTGGCAGTACGCCGGCCAGCTGGAGCAGGCGCTGCCCTGGTTCCAGCGCTCCCGCGCCTATGCCGCGGCCGATGGCGACGACGCCACCATCTCGGCCCTCATGTACAACATGGCCGTGATGCGCACGGCCCAGGTGCGCTGGAAGGCGCTGTCCAGCACGGCCGCCCTGGCGCCCGAGCTGCTGCTGGGCGTGGACTCCGTCAAGCACTACGACGCCGCCGTCGGCGCCGCGGTGCTGGCGGAGCTGACCCCGCTGCTGCGGGCGCAGATCCTCGCCATCCAGGGGGACTTCCCTCAGGCCAAGGCGCTCTACGAGGAGCACCTGCCCCTGGCCATCTCGCGCGGCCTGGCCCGCCTGGGCAGCAGCCTGCTGTCCGACCTCGCCTGGTGCCGCCTGAATTGCGACGAGACCGAGGCCGCCGTGCAGCAGGCCCGGGAGGCCGCGGTCGAGCTGGATCCGCTGTGCGATGTCGACGACCGCGCGGCCACCCACACCCGCCTGGCGCAGATCTTTGCCGCCGTGGGCGAGACGGCCGCGGCGGCCCATCACCAGGAGCGCGCTGCGGCCGAGTGGGCGGAATTCGCACGCCAGCAGCAGCAGTGGGGCGAGGCGCTCGCCGCCTCCGGCCTCAAGGCGGACCCGCTGCGGCGCTGAATCGCGGCGTCCGGCGCGCTCCCGCGGCCGGAGGCCTGGCGGCGCCCGGCGCGGGCTCAGGCCGGTGCCGTGCGGTAGGGCTCGTCGTCCGCGATGAAGTCGTGCTCGGCCAGGGCATCGGTGATCCATTCGCGCACGCCGGGCGCCGAGGCCAGGCGGTCGAGGTAGGCGCCGACCACGGGTGGCACCGGCAGCCCATAGCTGCGGATGCGCATGGCCACCGGAGCGTAGAAGGCGTCGGCCGCGCAGAAGGTGCCGAACAGGAAGGGGCCGCCACTTGCAGCCAGCGCGCCTTGCAGCAGCTCGCTGATGCGGGCGAGGTCCTTGCCCAGGCCGGGTTCGCTGGCCAGCAGCTCGGCGCCCTTGGCCTGCAGCGCCGCCTCGATGTTCATGGGGCACAGCGAGCGCAGCTTGCCGAAGCCCGAGTGCATCTCGGCACAGAGGCTGCGGGCGCGCGCACGCTGGCGGGCATCGGCAGGCCACACGCCCGCTTCGGGATGTCGCTCGGCCAGGTACTCCGTGATGGCCAGCGTGTCCCAGACGGCAAAGCCGTCATCCTCCACCAGCACCGGCACCTTGCCCGCCGGCGTGTGCCTGGCAAGCGCCTGGTAGAAGGGCGAACCGGCGTTGAAGTCGAAGCGCAGCTTGACCTCCTCGAAGGGAATGCCCAGGCCCTTGGCCAGGACCCAGGGCCGCATGGACCAGGACGAGTAGTTCTTGTTGCCGATCACCAGCTTCATGGGCGTTCCTCAGAGTTCAGGGGTTCATGGAATCAGGACGCTGAAGCTTAGCGGCATGACCCGCGCAGCACTGCTGAGAAATCGGCATGGGATTGATGCGCGCAGCGTATGGGCAGGGCCACCGGCTGGCGCGGGCAGGCAGGATCAGCCCCGCAAGCGCCGGCGCCAGTCGTCCAGGCGCAGTGCCCGCGGCAGGACGTCCAGCACGCCGGTCACGCTGCGCGGCCGCAGGCCCAGCTCCGCCAGCCCGGGCAGCAGGCCGCTGGCGACGTTGGGCACCCGCATCGAGGCCAGGTTGTCGCGCGACATCATCGGCTCGCCCGGCATGCATTCCATGAACAGGGCCTGCAGCCAGGCCAGCGCGTGCGGCAGGGGCACGATGGGGCGAGGGCGGCTCAGCAGCTGCCCCGCCAGCTGCACCAGCTCGCGAAGGCTCAGCACCTGCGGGCCGGCGGCCTCGAAGACCTGGCCCGCGGCCTCGGGCCTCACGATCAGCTGACCCAGGGCCGCGGCGACGTCCTCTACCCACACGGGCTGGAACTGCGCCGTCGCGCCGGCCAGGGGCAGGACCGGCAAGACCTGCTGCAGCTCGGCGAAGAGGTTCAGGAAGCGGTCCTCTGCACCGAAGATCACCGAGGGCCGCAGCAGCCGCCAGTCCAGGCCGCTGGCGCGGATCACGGCTTCACCCCGGGCCTTGGAGCGCAGGTAGCGCGAGGGCGCGTCCTCGGCCACGCCCAGGGCGCTGACATGCACCAGGCGCCGCCCGCCCGCGGCCTCGCAGGCCTGCACCAGGCGCCGGGGCCAGTGCACATGCGTGGCCTCGAAGGCGGCCTCGCTCCCCTGCAGGATGGCGATCAGGTTGACGACCACCTCCGCGCCCGCCACCAGGGCCTGCAGGGTGTCGTCGTCGAGCGGCCGAGTCTCCAGCACCGTGACCCCGGGCAGCACGCTCAAGGCCTTGGCATGCGCGCGATGGCGCGTGGGCACGGTGATGCGGGCGTATCCCGCCGCCACCAGCTGGCGGCAGAGGGCGCGGCCGACAAAGCCGCTGCCGCCGAAGATCAGCAGGCGAGTGTCCGGGTCTGGTGTGGTCTTCATGGGGGTGTCGGGGCAAGCATCGGGCGAGGATCCGGCGCGCTGCATGCGCCGGTCATGGCAGGTCCTGGTTGGCCTGAGGCGCCGTGGTCTCGCGCGGGCCGATGGTGGCGCCCAGGCGTTCCCGCAGCGAGCTGCGGGGCGAACCCATCAGGCGTGCATAGACCGTGGCATTGGCCAGCACCTTCTTCACGTAGTCGCGGGTCTCGTTGAAGGGGACGTTCTCGGTCCACAGCGAGGCGTCCAGCACCTGGCCCTCGCGCCAGCGGCGCGGGCGGTTGGGACCGGCGTTGTAGGCCGCGGCGGCCAGGGGCATGGCGCCACCGAAGTCGTCCAGCACCAGCTTCAGGTAGCCGGTACCGATGCGCAGGTTGAAGTCACGGTCCGTCAGGAATTCGGGGCGGTAGTCCACGCCCAGCTTCCGGGCCGTCCATTTGGCCGTGGCCGGCATCACCTGCATCAGGCCGCTGGCGCCCACATGCGAGCGGGCATCCTGGATGAAGCGGGATTCCTGCCGGATGAGACCGTAGACATAAGGCAGGTCCAGCCCCGCCTCGGCCGCCTTGGCGCCGAGCTCCTTGGCAAGGGGCTGGGGGAAGCGCTGGCTGAGGTCGATCTCGCTGCGGGTGCGCTCGCTGCTGTTGATGCAGCGGTCCCAGACCTCCCGATCGCAGGCCAGCTGCGCCGCGGCCAGCAGCTCGCGGTCGCTCATGCCGCGCAGGCTGAAGTTCCACTCCCTGACGCCTTCGTTGCGCAGCCCCAGGCTGATCAGCGCCAGGGCACGGTTGAGCCCGCCGTGGGCGAAGGCGACACCGCGCTCATGCGGGGTGAGCGGCGCCGGTGCCGGCGGCAGGGGCAGGGTCAGGCCCAGGTCCTCGGCGGCCAGCTGGCCGTAGAAATGCAGCGGGTTGGCGATGGCCTGCAGGGCGGCGCGCGCCTGCTGGCGCTGGGCTTCGCCCGCCGTGCCCGCCGGGGCCTGGCTCAGTTGCAGGCGGGCGCGCCAGTAGGCCCAGACGGGCTCCTTGGCCTCGAAGGCCTGCAGGGCCTCGTGGGCCGCGTTGAAGAGCGCCGGGCGGCCGCGGCCCTGGTCGGCACGCAGGGCCGCGCGGGCGATCCAGGCCCAGCTGTCCTCGCTCCAGTCGCGGGCGGGCGCGCGCCCCTGCAGCGTGAGCGCCTGCTCGGCGTAGTCGGCCGCTTCGGGCTGGAGGCGGAAGGCCGATTGCTTGGCGACCTGCGCCCAGGCCCAGGCGGCCAGCTCGGAGGGCAGGGCCTGGGCCCAGCGCTGCTGCAGGGCGTCGGCGGCCTGGGCCGGGTCACTGCCCGCCAGCTTGACCAGCCCCAGCGTGGCGAGCTCGGCCTGCGACCGGCCCAGGCCGGCGACCTTGCGTGCCATGAAGCGGGCGTTGTTCTCCAGGGCGTCCTGGATGCCCTGCTGCACGGGCTTGGGCAGCAGCTCGGTGGCCTGGCGGATCGCGCGGGGGCGGGCGTACT
The DNA here is from genome assembly GCF_027257975.1 of Pelomonas sp. BJYL3. GTDB lineage: Bacteria > Pseudomonadota > Gammaproteobacteria > Burkholderiales > Burkholderiaceae_C > Roseateles_B > Roseateles_B flavus. The sequence continues at coordinate 677,618 of NZ_JANZKX010000003.1, read as the reverse complement.
CGACGGACAGGCGCAGCTTGGTCCAGACATCGGCCGCGCTGAACTTGCGCGCCTCGAACAGCGTGGCGGCCAGCGCGGCGCAGCCGTCGTCGCCGTCCTTCTGGGCGAGCCAGGCGGCGCGGGCGCGCTCGTGGACATCGCGGCCCTGGCTGTGCTCGGCGAGCAGGCCGTAGCAGACCACCTCGCGGTCGTCCGCCATCTTGAAGCGGGGCAGCTCGCGCTGGAAGTTGGACCAGTCACGGCGGCGCCCCAGCTCCAGCAGCCAGTCGTTGCGCAGGCGGTCCTCCACGTAAGTGCCGGGGAAGCGGGCGTAGAAGTCCTCGAGCTCGGCCTGGCTCAGCTCGCTCAGGCGCTGGCCGTAGTCCCAGTAGGCCACCCAGGAGGCCAGGGGATGCTGGCTGGCGTAGGCCTGCTGCGCGGCGGCCTGCAGGCGTTTTTTGTCCCGCGTCTTGAGGGCCTCGCGCGCTTCGGTGATCAGGTCGGTCTGCGGCGTGTTCAGGGGCAGGGGGATGGTCTGCGTTCGGGCCTCGGCACCGGCCAGGGCCAGCAGGCCGGCCAGCGTCCAGCCGAGCAGGCGGCCCGCGCCCTTGCGTGTCCCCGATGGGCCCGGCGCTGCGCCGGGCGCTCCATATACTGCGTTCAATGCGTGTCCTTGATGGGGTGTCCCGTGACGACCAGTGCCGCGCCCGATCGGGCAAGTCTGCGTAAAGAGCTGCTGCGGCAGCGCCGCGAATTCATCGCCTCGCCGGCCTTTGCCGACGCCGAAGCACAGCTGGGCCGGAGCCTGCTGAGCCTGCTGGCGCAGCTGGAGCCGCAGTGCCTGGGGCTTTACTGGCCTCTCGAGGGCGAATTTAACGCAGCTGCGCTGCTCCAGGCGGCTGAGGGCCTTGAGGACTGCACCCTGGCCCTGCCTTTTGCGCGCAAGGCGAACCGCCAGATGGACTTTCGCCGCTGGGACGGGCAGCCGCCGGCCGTCAAGGACGAATGCGGCATCCCGAGCAGCGAAGGCGCCGTGGTCCTGCCGGATGTGCTGCTGGTGCCCTGCGTGGGCTTCAGCCCGGCGGGCTACCGCCTGGGCTATGGCGGCGGCTACTACGACCGCTGGCTGGCGGCGCATCCCGGCGTGACGACGGTCGGCCTGGCCTGGCAGCTGGGGGCGATCGAGCTGGACGTGCAGCCCCATGACCAGGCGCTGACCGTCATCCTGACCGAGTCGGCGCTGCTGGCGCCCTGAGCCTCAGTCGCCGCCCAGGCCCTCTTCGTTCTCGCCCACCGGGCCGTCGCCGATGGCCTCGCGGGTGAGTGCGGCCTGCTCCTGTACCCAGCGCGCGAACTCCAGCGCCTCGGGCCGCTGCCGGCCCTGGCGGGAGATCACCAGCCAGTAGGCGGAGGGCGCGTCGATGCGGGCCGTGGGGCCGAAGGGCTCCACCAGCTCCTTGCGCTGCAGGGACTCGCTCACCAGGGCCAGCCGCGCCAGAGCCACGGCCTGGCCTGACAGCGCCGCCTGCACCTGCTGGTAGGTGAAGTTGAGGTACATCCAGCGCCGCGGCTGCAGGTCCTTCTGACCCTGCTGGGCCAGCCAGCGCCGCCAGCTGACGTAGACGCCCGAGGGGCGCTGGTCGTCCTCCTCGGCCAGGGTGTGCAGGGCCAGGTCGCTGGCCTGGCGCAGGGGCGGCAGCTGCCCCTGCTGCGCCTGCTGCAGCAGCCAGGGGCTGACCACGGGAGTCAGGATCTCGCCGAAGAGGCGCTGGGCATCCACCGGCATCTCGCTGGTGGTGTCGTAGCGCAGGGCCAGATCCATCTCGCTGTCATCGAGCTCGATGATCTGGTCATGGGCCGAGACCCGGATGTCCATGTCCGGATGCAGGCGGTGGAAAGCCTCCAGGCGCGGCAGCAGCCACAGCGAGGCAAAGGAGGCGAAGGTGGTCACGTTGACCACCTTGCGCCCCTGGCTCTGGCGGATCTGCCGCACCGTGGTGTCCAGCCGGTCCAGGACCCCGCGGACCGTGCCCAGCAGCAGGGAGCCGTGGCTGCTCAGCTCCACATGCCGGGTGCCGCGCAGCAGGAGCTGGCAGCCGACCTCCTCCTCCAGCGAGCGGATCTGGCGGCTGATGGCTGACTGCGTCAGGTGCAGCTCTTCGGCTGCGGCGCGGAAGCTCAGGTGCCGTGCGACGGCCTCGAAGGCGCGCAGCGGGCCGATGGCAAGGGGGCGTTGGCGGCTTGGATTCATGACTGAAACGCATCAATACGGCGCAATGATCTCATTGGACGCTGATCAGTGGAGACCCTAGTATCCCTCCACGTTCCCGATTTTTACGGGCCTCCATTGAATCAAGGGCCAGCGGGAGCAGAGGGGAAAGCCATGTTCAGCCGAATCACTGCCGCAGAATCCGCATCAATCCATCGTGCCGCCGATCACGGCGCCGACTGGCGCCTGGCCCAGGGCGAGGCCCTGAAGCTGCCCATCGGCCCGGGCCCGCGCGAGCTGCAGGTGCTGGAAGGCCGGGTCTGGCTGACCCGTGACGGTCGCCTGAACCGCCCGGCCCTGGACGTCTGGCTCGAAGCCGGGGACAGCCTGACCGTGCCCTCGGGCGCCGAGCTGGTCCTGGAAGCCTGGCCGCAGGCCCGCTTCCAGCTGCTGGTGCCGCCTCTGGCCTGCCCTGACGTGCAGCGCCGCCCGGTGACGGTCAACCAGCGCAGCCACGGCCTGGTGATCGCCTGATCATGGCAGGGCCTCGCGCACTGTTGAGCCGTGCGGCCATCGAGGCCCTGCCGGTGCAGGAGAAGACGCACCTGCTGGATCCCCAGGCCGTGCGCCAGGCCCGCTTCCTGTCCGCGGCCACCGGGATGGAGCAGCTGGGCTGCCAGCTGATGAGCCTGGCGCCCGGTCGCTCCTCGGCCGAGTACCACCGCCACCTGTACGAGGAGCAGTGCTTCTATGTGCTGAGCGGCGAGGGGCGGGTGCTGATCGAGGACCAGTGGCACCCGCTGCGCACCGGGGACTTCCTGGGCTTCGCGGCCCGGGGTGAGGCGCACAGCATCCACAACAGCGGCAGCGAGCCGCTCCTGATGTTCGCCGCCCGCATCCACCTGGAGCAGGACGTCTGCGACTACCCGCACCAGGGCAAGCGCCTCTACATGAATGGCGAAGAGGAGGTGCTGGTGGCGCTGGCCGAGGTGCGGCGCGCCTAGGCACCGCGCCATCGCCTGGCGCTCAGTACTTGCGGCTGGCTGAGGAGGAGGGCTTCGGCTTGCGTGTCGCCGGCTTCTGCCGCGCGCGCAACGCCGCCTCCACCGCCAGCTGCGCCCATGGCCGCATCAGCGCTGGCGACTCCATCGCGTCCTCCGGCGGGCTGAAATAGCGCAGGCCGGCCAGCTTGCCCTCGCGCTCATACTCGAAACGCCGGCAGCCGGCGGCCTCGAAGCGGGGGAGGGTGGTGTCGTCCGCCTTCAGGAAGAGCTGGTCGAAGGCGATGATGGCGATGAAGAGGTCATCCACATAGATGCCCCAGCCACCGAACATGCGGCGGCTGCGCAGGGGCCCCAGCGGCGCCAGCAGCTCCAGGGCGTGGTCGAGCAGTTCCTTGGACATCGGCCCATGATAGGCGCAAGCGCCCCTGCAGCCACCGCCCTGACGATCAGGCTGGCAGCAAGGCCTGACCCCGGCTAGGATGCAGGCTTCCTGCCATGCAAGGGTCTTGCCTGTGGATTTGAACGACAAGGTCGCGCTGCGCCGCAAGCTCATCCAGGACCGCCTGGACCTGCCCCATCGCCTCGAACTCTCGGCCGATCTGCAGGAGGTCCTGCGCGTCTGGCTGGTGACGCGCCGCGAGATGACCATCGGTGCCTACTGGCCCATCAAGGGCGAGTTCGACCCGCTGCCGGCTCTCTACCGCTGGAGCGAGGCCCACGAGGATCGCCGCATCGGCCTGCCGGTGGTGGACAAGGAGCACGGCACCCTGCGCTTCCACGTCTGGTACCCGGGCTGCCCCATGGAGGAGGACGCCTACGGCATCCCCAAGCCCAAGGACACCGAGGTCTTCGAGCCCCAGCTGCTGGTGGTGCCCTGCGTGGGTTTCGGGCCCTGCGGCCTGCGCCTGGGCTATGGCGGCGGCTTCATGGACCGGACGCTGGCGGCGCTGAAGCCGCGCCCTGCCACGGTAGGCGTGGGCTATGCCCATGGCTTCCTGCCGCTGCTGAAGGCCGAGCCGCACGACGTGCCCCTGCAGGCCATGATCACCGAGGAAGGCGTGGTCTGGGACGAGCGCGGCTGAACCGGGCAGGCCCCCGGGCATGACCGGGGTCAAGCGGCGGCCGCCTGACCGAGAATGCGGGCTTCACCAGAACGCCACCGCGCGCCACCGCGCCCCCTCCTGTCGCCATGAGCCACGCCGCCCAAGACCCCCGCATCGCCTCGCTCTACGCCGAGCACCTCCAGACCTGCCAGGCCCGCGCCGAGCGTGCATTGAGCCTCAGCGGCCATGAGGCCCTGCTGATCGCCTCGGGCGTCGAGAAATACGCCTTCCTGGACGACCGGCCCTACCTCTTCCAGCCCAACCCGCATTTCAAGGCCTGGCTGCCGCTGGTGGCGCATCCCTACAGCTGGTTGCTGGTGCGCCCCGGCACCAAGCCGCTGCTCGTCTACTACCAGCCGGACGACTACTGGCACGTGCCCCCCGCGCCGCCCGCCGGCTACTGGGTGGACCAGGTCGAGCTGCGCGTGATCAGCGAGCCCGAGCAGGCGCTGCAGCACCTGCCCGCGGACGTGAGCCGCCTGGCCATCGTCGGCGAGGCCGACGCCGCCCTGCAGCACCTCATCCCCAACAACCCCGAGGCCCTGATCCACAGCCTGCACTGGGCCCGCGCCTGCAAGACGCCCTATGAGCTGCAATGCCTGCGCGAGGCCTCGCGCATCGGCGCTCGTGCGCATCTGGCGGCGCGTGATGCCTTCCTGGCCGGCGGCTCCGAGGCCGAGATCCACCGTGCCTACCTGATCGCGGCTGGGCACACCGACCGCGACCTGCCCTACAGCAATATCGTGGGTCTCAACGAGCACGCCGCCGTGCTGCACTACCAGTACCAGGACACGGCGCGCCCCGCGCAACACCTGACCCTGCTGGTGGATGCGGGCGCACAGGTGGCGGGCTATGCGTCTGACATCACCCGCACCTGGACCCGCGGCGATGCCGCCAGCGCCGAGTTCGACGCCCTGCTCGCCGCCATGGAATCGGCGCAGCTGGCCCTGGTCGACGAGGTCCGGCAGGGCGTGGACTACCGCGAGATCCACCTCAGCACCCACCGCCACATCGCCCGCATCCTGCGCGAGCAGCAGCTGGTGGCCATGAGCGAGGAGGCGATGCTGGCCGAGCGCGTGACCAGCACCTTCTTCCCGCATGGCATCGGCCACTTCCTGGGCCTGCAGGTGCATGACGTCGGCGGCTTCATGGCCAGCGAGGCCGGTGGCACGCGGGGCAAGCCGGACGGGCATCCCTATCTGCGCCTGACCCGCGACCTGGCCGCCGGCATGTGCGTGACCATCGAGCCGGGCCTCTACTTCATCCCCACGCTGCTGAACAAGCTGCGCGCCACCCCGGCGGCGAAGGCCGTGGACTGGGCGAAGGTGGAGCGCCTGGCGCGCTTTGGCGGCATCCGCATCGAGGACGATGTGGTGTGCCGTGCCGAAGGCGCGCCGGAGAACCTCACGCGCGACGCCTTCGCATCGCTGGCTTGAGTCGATCGATCAGGGGATGCCGCGCACGATGTGCGGCCCCAGCAGGCTGCTGAACCACACCGGCAGCTTCTGCCAGGCCCGCACCAGCAGCGCGAACTTGCCGTTGCTGGGGCGGGCGTCGCCCACCGAGCCCTTGAATGAGTGGTACTGCCAGTAGGCCGGATGGGCCGTGGCGCCCCACTGCTGCTTGAACTTGTAGGTGCCGCTGTCCACCGTGCTGCGGCCGAAGTCGAACAAGGGCTGGCCGCGCTGAATGCTGCGCTCCAGCACGCGCCAGTACATCAGCACATTGACGCTGAGGTGGTTGTACTCGCGCAGCGCGCTGGCGCTGGGGATCAGGGTGCAGCCCGGCGCATGCAGCAGGAAGCCAGCGGCCACCGCGCGGCCCTCGTGGCGCAGCACGGCGATCTCGGCCTCGGCGGGGAACTGCGCCAGCATCTGGGCGAAGAGGGCCCGGCCGTAGGGTGGCGTGCCCAGGTCGCGCATATTGCGGGCGAAGACGCGGTAGAACTCGTCCAGCAGCTCCTCGCGCCCGAAGGCCATGCTGAAGCGATCATCGGACAGCGGCTTGCGGATCTGGCTGCGCAGCTTGGACTTGATGCCCTTCTCCCACAGCAGCTCCGGCGTGGCCGGCAGGGGCAGGCGCATGTGAACCTTTTCGGTCACCAGCGCATTGAAGGCCGGGTGCTGCAGCTCGCGCTCATGGCGCAGCTCCAGGTGCTTGACATCCAGGCGGCGGGCCAGCTCGACGGCGGCCTCGACCAGCCGGGCTTCGTCCGCGGGGCTGTCAGCCAGCACGCCGCCGGTGTTGAGATAGGGCTGGCTCACCAGGTAGCGCCCGAAGATGGGGCCGCTCACCAGCTGCAGGGGCAGCACGCCGACGATGGCCTCGCCGCGCGTCAGCCACAGGAAGTGCGGCTCATGGCGCAGGGCCTGCCGCAGGACTGCCGACCACTCCTGGCGCAGATGGAAGCCGTCATAGCCGAAGCGCTGCAGGTATGCATTCCAGCCGGCGGGCGGTTGCGGGGCCTGGTGCAGGGTCGTGTCGGGCATGCGTGGGCGGTGCTGGGGGCGCGTTGAAGGGCCCCGCATCCTATGTCATCCCCTGCGGACGCTGCACCGCCCGACTCAGGGTCTGAGGTGTGCAGACGTAAAAAGGCCGCCGGGCCCGGCCGGGCGCGGCGGCTCAAAACAAAGAGGATTGCTCAGAAGAAAACGCGGGGCTCGCTCAGAAGCGGAAGCCCAGACCCACGCCCACCAGCAGCGGGTCGACCTTGAACTTGCCGACTTCGGTGCCCTTGGAGTAGACCTTGGTGCCGATCTGCACCTTCTTGATGTCCACGTTCAGGTACAGGTTCTTGCTGATCTCGTAGTCGAAGCCAACCTGGAAGGACAGGCCCACGCTGGTGTGCTTGACGCTGGGCGACAGGGCGGTATCCACGGCCGGGATGAATTCCACGTTCGAGAAGATCGTGTAGTTCAGGCCGGCGCCCACGTAAGGACGGAAGGTGTCATTGGGGGCGAAGTGGTACTGCAGGCTCAGGGTGGGCGGCAGGTGCTTCAGGGTACCGATCTCGGTGCCACCGGCCGACAGCGTGTGCTTCTGCGGATAGGTCAGGATCAGCTCAGCGGCCAGGTTGGGGCTGAAGAAGTAGCTGAAGTCGACTTCGGGGATGACCTTGCTGTTGACGCTCAGGTCCAGACCGGTCGTGTCCTTGTTGGCCGAGTCGAGGTTCACGGCACGCACGCGCATCAGCCAGGGGCTCTCGGCGGCCTGGGCGGCAAAGGCGCCAGCGGCGAGGGTGGCGGCGATCAGGGTGCGTGCAACAAGCTTGCTCATCTCAATAGCTCCTTCAAAGAATGGGAACGTTCCCGATGAAGCTATTGGAGATGTCGCGCCAGGGTTATCCCTTGATATGACGCAAATGCGGGGGCGCCTTGCCCCCGCGGTTCATGTGGACTCTAGGGCGACTTGATCCGCCGCAAGGTCATGCGCCCAGACCGAGGCGTTTGCACAACTCCAGCACCAGACCGCTCTGGTTGAGCGTATAGAAGTGGATGCCCGGGGCGCCGCCGGCGATCAGGCGTTCGCACACACGCGTGACCACGTCCAGGCCGAAGGCGCGGATGGAGGCGGTGTCGTCCATATAGCCTTCCATCTTCAGCGCGACCCAGCGCGGGATCTCAATGCCGTCACGGGCGGCGAACTGCGCGATGCGGCCGTAGTTGTGGAAGGGCATGATGCCCGGCACGATGGGCGCGGTGACGCCCAGCCGGCGGGCCTCGTCCACGAAGTGGAAGTAGGCGTCCGGGTTGAAGAAGAACTGGGTGATGGCGCCGCTTGCGCCGGCCTTCATCTTGTCAGCGAAGTGCTGGAGGTCCCGTGCGGCATAACGCTGTTGTGGGTGGTACTCCGGATAGGCGGCCACCTCGATCTGCCAGTCTGCGCCTTGCGTCTCGCGGATGAACTGCACCAGCTCGGCGGCATAGCGGAACTCGCCGGCCGTGGCCGTGCCGCTGGGCAGGTCGCCTCGCAGGGCCACGACGCGGCGGATGTTCTGCGCGCGGTAGGTGGCCAGGATCTCGGCGATGTTCTCGCGGGTCGAGCCCACGCAGGAGAGGTGTGGTGCGGCCTCATGGCCGGCCGCGGCGATCTCGCTGACGGTGGCCAGGGTCTTCTCGCGAGTGGAGCCACCGGCGCCGTAAGTCACGCTGAAGTAGTGCGGCTGGACGGCGCTCAGCTCCTGCACGACGGTACGCAGCTTCTCGGTGCCCACGGGCGTGTTGGGAGGGAAGAACTCGAAGCTGACCGGCGGCTTGGCCGGCGTGGTGTTCGTGGGGCTCATGGCGATGCCTTTCCTGTGGCTGTGGGGTGGCCGCTCGTCTTGCGGGCCCACAGAAAGAATTCCGTGTTGCCATCACCGCCGGTGATGGCGCTGCTGAAGTAGCCCTGCACCTGCCAGCCCAGGCCTTGGGCGGCGTTGCGGGCCTGCTGTTCCAGTTGCGGGTACAGCGAAGGGTCCTTGACCAGTCCGCCCCTGGAGAGGGCCTTGGGGCCCAGCTCGAACTGCGGCTTGATCAGGAGCAAGACCTGACCCTCCGCCGCGAGCCAGGGGTCCAGTTGCGCGAAGGCGCCCGTCATGGAGATGAAGCTCAGGTCTCCCACGATCAGCGGGAAGCCGCCGCTCGGCACATGGGCAGTCAGGGCCGAGCCCGCCAGCTCGCGCACATGCAGGCCCTCGAGCGCGGTGACGCGCGCATCGGTCTGCAGGGTCGCATGCAGCTGCCCATGCCCCACGTCCACACCCACGACCCGCGCGGCGCCGTGCTTGAGCAGGCAGTCGGTGAAGCCGCCGGTGCTCTGGCCCATGTCCAGCACCGTGAGGCCTTGCACGGCAATGCCGCTGGCCTGCAGCGCGCCTTCCAGCTTCAGGCCGCCGCGCGAGACGTAGCGCAGCTCCGCGTCGTCCGTCACCGCCAGCACCTCGTGCTCGCCCACGTCCTCGCCCGCCTTCCTCACCTTCGCCCCCGACGCCCGCAGCACCGCGCCCCGTTCGATCAGCCGCTGGGCGGCCGAGCGCGTAGGCGCGAGTTGCAGGGTCATGAGGCGTTGGTCGGCGCGCATCGAGGAAATGGATCTGGGGGCAATGCTTGGTCGTGCCAGAGGAACCCGGCTCGGTGTCTCGGGGCGTAGCGAGCGGCGCGCTGGCTAGGCGGACGGAGCGCAGGGACCGGAACGACCTTGTGGGTCGTGAGGATCCCGAGCACCGCCCAACGACGCCAGCGTGTCGCGCAGTAGCCCTTGCTCAATAGCGGTAGGTGTCGGGCTTGTAGGGGCCCTGCTTGGGCACACCGATGTACGCCGCCTGCTCCTCCGTCAGCTCGGTCAGCTGCGCATTCAGCGTGGTCAGCTGCAGGCGCGCGACCTTTTCGTCCAGGTGCTTGGGCAGCACATAGACCTTGCCGATGTCGTAGGCGTCGCGGTGGGCGAACAGCTCGATCTGGGCGATGGTCTGGTTGGCGAAGGACGAGCTCATCACATAGCTCGGATGACCCGTGCCGCAGCCCAGGTTCACCAGGCGGCCCTTGGCGAGCAGGATGATGCGCTTGCCGTCGGGGAAGATCACGTGATCGACCTGCGGCTTGATCTCCTCCCACTGGTACTTCTCCAGCGAGGCGACGTCGATCTCGTTGTCGAAGTGGCCGATGTTGCAGACGATGGCGTTGTTCTTCATCGCGGCCATGTGCTCGTGGCGGATGACGTTCTTGTTGCCGGTGGTGGTCACGAAGATGTCGGCCTTGTCGGCGGCGTACTCCATGGTCACGACGCGATAGCCTTCCATGGCGGCCTGCAGGGCGCAGATGGGGTCGATCTCGGTCACCCACACTTGCGCAGACAGGGCGCGCAGGGCCTGGGCCGAGCCCTTGCCCACGTCGCCGTAGCCAGCCACCACGGCGATCTTGCCGGCCACCATCACGTCGGTGGCGCGCTTGATGCCGTCCACCAGGGACTCGCGGCAGCCGTAGAGGTTGTCGAACTTGCTCTTGGTGACGGAGTCGTTGACGTTGATGGCGCGGAACAGCAGCGTGCCCTTGGCGCTCATCTCCTTCAGGCGGTGCACGCCGGTGGTGGTTTCCTCGGTCACGCCGATGATCTCGGCGCTCTTGCGGGTGTACCAGGTGGGGTCCTGGGCGACCTTGGCCTTGATGGCGGCGAAGAGGATGCGCTCTTCCTCGCTGCCCGGATTGGCCAGCACGGAGAGGTCCTTCTCGGCCTTCTGGCCCAGGTGCATCAGCAGGGTGGCATCGCCGCCGTCGTCCAGGATCATGTTGGGGCCTTCACCCGCTTCACCCTTGCCGGCGAATTCGAAGATGCGATGGGTGTAGTCCCAGTAGTCTTCCAGCGTCTCGCCCTTGTAGGCGAAGACGGGCGTGCCGCGCGCGGCCAGGGCGGCCGCGGCGTGGTCCTGCGTGGAGAAGATGTTGCAGGACGCCCAGCGCACTTCGGCGCCCAGGGCCTGCAGGGTCTCGACCAGCACGCCGGTCTGGATGGTCATGTGCAGCGAGCCGGCGATGCGTGCGCCCTTGAGGGGCTGGCTGGCGGCGTATTCCTTGCGGATGGCCATCAGCGCGGGCATCTCGTGCTCGGCGATGTTGAGTTCCTTGCGACCCCAGTCAGCGAGGGACAGGTCGGCGATCTTGTAGTTGTCGGTGGCAGCGGCGTTCATGGGCAGGCTCCTTCATGGTCTGAAGCCGCTGACGCCGGGCAGGGGAGGGGTCGAGGAAGACGCGATCACCCAGGCCAGACGGCAGCGGGTGAGCGCGGTTGCAAGAGGTCGGGTCCAGGAGGTGGATCGCTCGACCGGTTCCGAGCCTGGCCTTCAGGCGCCCGTATCAGGCAGTGAAGGTTGCAACGCTCCTCGGATCAGCGCGGATTGTAGGGGCTGCGCGCCGCACGGTGCGTGAATTTGGGCCTGAACGATGCGGCAATTCAGCCTTCGCCCGCACCGTCCTCCAGGCCCAGGAAGCGTGACAGGTGCGCCAGCGCCTGATCCAGTGCTTCTTCGAAATGCGCGCCACGCGGACGTTCGCCGACGAAGCCGGTCTCGCACTGCAGCCGGCCATCGACCACCTTGAGATTGGCCCAGCCCGGCACCGCTTCACCCCACAGGAGCGGGAGGGCGTAATGGCCCATCTTGCGCCGCGCGGCGGGCGTGTAGGCCTCGAAGCGATAGGGCCAGCCCCAGAACAGCTCGAAGCGGTGGCGGTCCCACACGACCGGGTCGAAGGGCGCCAGCAGGCGCAGCGATTCATGCGGGCGGTGCCGGCGCGAGCGCGGGTCTTCGTCGGCCGGCCAGAACCAGACCTGACCCTCGACCTCGGCATGCGGATAGCGCTGCCGGGCCTTCTTGAGCAGCAGGCGGATCTCGGGCTGCAGATGCGGGGCGCCGTAGCGCAGCAGGGTGCCCAGGTAGCCGAAGCTGCGGGCAGGCAGCGGGGCGTAGAGCTTCAGCACCATGTCCAGCAGCATCTCGGCGCGGGCCAGGCGGGCGGCCGGGCTGTCGTCCTGGGGCGGGTGCTGGACGGCCTCGTAGACGCGCGTCCCGCTGTCGCGCCGGTGCACGCGCAGCAGGCCGCGGTAATGCATGCCGTCCAGCAGATGCGTCACGCCATTGGACTGCCCGCCCCAGTAGCCGCGCACCTGGCCGTGATCGAACAGGGCCTGGACCTGGGCGGGATGCTGGGGGCCGGCCTCGGTGATATGGGCCAGCAGCTCCTGCGCGCGGGCCTGGGTCTCGCGGTCCCAGGGCTTGCGGGCGGTGCGCGGGTGCATCAGCGCCAGGTGCTCGCGCGGCAGGAAACCGTAGTTGACGAAGCAGTCCTCCTCGACGGCCAGGCGGCGGTAGCGGCTTTCGAGCTCGCCGGCGCGGTAGTCCTTGACCCGCCAGGCCAGGATCAGGTCCTGGGCCCGCGCCGGCGCGCGCATGGGGTCGGCCTGCACAAAGCCCAGGCGGCGGATGGCCTGGGGCAGGGTGGTGGGCGCGAAGAGGCTGCGCGCGATGGCATAGCGGCGGAGTTGCTCGAGGCTGGGCGGGCGGGTACGGCTCACGGTGGGCAGCGGGGGCATCGGTCAGGATGACCGGCAGCTTGCCTGGAGACTGTGATTTTGTACAGTGCCGTTTGCCCGGCTTCAGCGGCCGCCGCGCAGGGCCTGGCGCTGCTCGTCGGTGTCCATCTGCATCTCGTAGCTGAAGAAGCGGTTCCGGCCGTAGGCCTTGGCGTTGTAGAGCGCGTCGTCGGCACGCATGAGCAGACCTTCGGCGTTCGTCGTTTCGTCGGGGATGCAGGTGGTGATGCCGCCCGAGAGCGTGATGTGGCTGGCGATGGGCGAGTCCGGATGGGGCAACTGCCCCTGCGCCAGCGTGCGCAGCAGGGCGCGGGCATAGGTCATGGCGCCGGAGCGCGGCGTGTTGGGCAGCAGCAGGGCGAACTCCTCGCCGCCGTAGCGGGCCGCGCAGTCGGCAGGGCGGCGGCAGAGGTCCTTCAGCAACCGGGCCACATGGCGCAGGCACTGGTCGCCCTCCACATGGCCCAGGGCGTCGTTGTAGCGCTTGAAATGGTCGACGTCGCAGAGCATCAGCGTCAGGGGCTGGCCGCTGCGCCGAGCCGCGGCGATCTCCTGTTGCAGCCGCGCGTCCAGGCCGCGGCGGTTCATCAGCCCGGTCAGCGAATCGACCTGGCTGAGCTCATGCAGCTGCGCATTGGCCTGGCGCAGCTCCTCGGAGACCGAGACCAGGCGCTGGCGCATGTGCGAGAGCCGCTGCATCGCCCGCAGCTTGGCGTGCAGGATCATGGGCGTGACGGGCTTGACGAGGTAGTCGTCCCCGCCGGCCTCGATGCCCTTCCAGACATTGGCATCCTGGCTGTGCTGCGAGAGGAAGATGATGGGCGTCCAGCCGCCGGGTTCGGCGCTGCGCATGGCGCGGGCGGCCCAGTAGCCGTCTTTCTCGGGCATCTCCACATCCAGCAGGACCAGGTCCGGCCGGTAGCGTTCGAAGAGCTGCAGGCCCCAGTCGGCGCTGGCGGCCTCCAGGACGCGGTGGCCGGCACGGTCCAGCTCCGCGGCCAGGGCGACCCGGGTGGCATTCTGGTCGTCGACGATCAGGATGGTCAGGGGGGCGGCTTGGAAGTGCGTGCTCATGAGGCGATTGCCGGCGGAGGCAGATCGCTAGAGTAGCGCCACTACGGTCCGGCTGCCATGGGATGCCCACACGCCAGATGCAGTCGCGGCGAAGGGGGGGGCAAAGCCGTGAATCCTGCACGAGGCGGCCTCTGTTCAATCGCCGCTGCAGGCGTAGCATGGGCCGAGGTCCGTGGGGCGCCTGTCGGCGCCGCTCGAGCCCCGGGCATGCCCCTGGCTGCACCAGGCCGGCATGCCCGCCGTACAAGCCCGACCGCCCCGGCGGTCTTAGCGGACAGGGCCCGACCCTGCTGAGCCCATGACGGAAACCACGCAACTGGAAGCCAAGGTGCTGCTGCTGGAGCATGAGCCCGAGCAGTACCGGCGCCTGTCCGATTTCTGTGCCCAGGTCGGTCTGGTCGCCCTGCCGCGCTCCGCGGGCGATGCGCTGCCGACGCTGTCCCAGCACAAGGACCTGGGCGGCGTGCTGCTGGCCGAGAACCTGCCCTGCGAGGGACCCGACGGCCTGACCCTGGCGCGTGCCATCCACAAGCTGCGGCCCGAGCTGCCCATCTTCCTGCGCCGCACCAGCGAGCGCCCGCTGAGCCCGGAGGAACAGGCCACGCTGCGCCACGAATGGCGCTCCGGCGAGATGGAGCCCCTGCGCGAGGCGGTGGAACGCGCCATCTTCAGCCTGCGCTACCCGACCAGCCTGGTCAACGGCATCGTGCAGCTGACCTGCTCGGCGCTGGGCTCCATGTTTCCCAATGCGCTGGTGACGGCGGAGTCGCCGTATGTCGTGCACGACCGCATCATCCATGGCGAGGTGTCCACGCTGATCGCCATCGAGAGCACCTGGTGCCGCGGCTACATGATGCTGCAGACCGAGGAGAGCGCCCTTCGCCAGGGCCTGATCCAGGGCTTCGGCTACGAGGGCGTGGGCGGTGACCTCAACTTCCGCGAGCTCAACAACATGCTGGGCGAGACCACCAACCTGATCTGGGGCGCCTTCAAGAACCGCTACATCCCGCCCAAGGCCTTTGCCAACCAGCAGACGCAGGTGCCCATCGTGATCAACCACGAGCACAAGTACATCTCCTTCGGCTCGCAGGATCCGCAGCTGTGCATCCGCTACCAGCTCTCCGACCCCAAGCGGCCGGGCCTGCCGCCCTTGATGATCGTGCAGCGCTTCATCTTCAACCTGCATTGGTCGCCCGAAGAGTTCGCCGAGTTCGACAGCGCCCCGCCCGACGTGGCGCCCACGGGCGAGCTGGAACTCTTCTGACCGACCCTGCCGTACAACGCGACCGAACGAAGTTCCCGAGGAGACCCCCGATATGGCTCACATTCTCGTGGTGGACGATTCCAGCACCATGCGAGAGATCGTCGCCAGCTTCCTGAGCAAGAACGGCTTCGAGGTGGCGGTGGCCACCGACGGCCGCGATGGCCTGCACCAGCTGCAGAAGGACCCCGGCATCAAGCTGGTGGTCAGCGACGTCAACATGCCCAATATGGACGGCCTGACCATGGCCGAGAAGATACGCACCGAGCTGGGCAACAAGCAGGTGCGCATCGTGATGCTGACCACGGAAGACAACCAGAACATGCGCGAGCGTGGCAAGGCCATCGGCGTGACCGGCTGGATCGTCAAGCCCTTCAAGGGCGAGGCGGTGCTGGGACCGTTCAGGAAGCTGTGCGGGATGGCGTGAGATCGCCTGGTCGTGCGCATGAAAAAAGCCGCCCGAGGGCGGCTTTTGCTTGAGGGAATGCCTTTACAGGCCGGCCGCCGCACGCAGCGCAGCCGCTTTGTCCGTACGCTCCCACGTGAACTCCGGCTCTTCGCGGCCGAAGTGCCCATAGGCCGCGGTCTTGGAGTAGATCGGGCGCAGCAGGTCCAGCATCTGGATGATGCCCTTGGGGCGCAGGTCGAAGTGCTCCTGGACGAGCTTGGCGATCTGCTCGTCAGGGATGACGCCGGTGCCTTCGGTGTAGACGGTGACGTTCATCGGGCGGGCCACGCCGATGGCGTAGGCGACCTGGATCTGGCACTGGCGAGCCAGGCCGGCGGCCACGATGTTCTTGGCCACGTAACGGGCGGCATAGGCGGCCGAGCGGTCCACCTTCGTCGGGTCCTTGCCCGAGAAGGCGCCACCGCCGTGCGGGCAGGCGCCGCCGTAGGTGTCGACGATGATCTTGCGGCCGGTCAGGCCGCAGTCACCCTGCGGGCCGCCGATGACGAAGCGGCCGGTCGGGTTGACCAGGTACTTGGTCTCCTGCAGCCATTCCTTGGGCAGCACGGGCTTGATGATCTCCTCGATGACGGCCTCGTAGAACTCGGGCTTCATCTTGTCGCCCAGGCTCATCTCGGGGGCGTGCTGGGTGGAGAGCACCACGGTGTCGATGCTGTGCGGCTTGCCGTCGACATAGCGCATCGTGACCTGGCTCTTGGCGTCCGGGCGCAGGAAGGGCAGGCGGCCGTCCTTGCGCAGCTGGGCCTGGCGCTCCACGAGGCGGTGGGCGTAGTAGATGGGCGCGGGCATCAGCTCGGGCGTCTCGTCGCAGGCGTAGCCGAACATCAGGCCCTGGTCGCCGGCGCCGGTGTTCAGGTGGTCGTCGCTGGCATGGTCCACGCCCTGGGCGATGTCATTGGACTGCTTGTCGTAGGCGACCAGCACGGCGCAACCCTTGTAGTCGATGCCGTACTCGGTGTTGTCGTAGCCGATGCGCTTGATGGTGTCCCGCGCGACCTGGATGTAGTCGACATGGGCGTTGGTGGTGATCTCGCCCGCCAGCACCACGAGGCCCGTGTTGCAGAGGGTCTCAGCCGCTACGCGCGAACGGGGATCCTGGGTGAAGATGGCATCGAGGATCGCGTCGGAGATCTGGTCCGCGACCTTGTCGGGGTGGCCTTCCGAGACCGACTCCGAAGTGAAGAGAAAATCGCTGTTCGCCACGTTTTTAAACTCCAGTGTGTTAGTCCATCGGCGTTGCCGTGCTGGTGGAGTCAGGCGGCGAACGCTTTAGCGGCATTTGTGGAGCCTTTCAGCCCGGCGGCCCAGGTGATCTCTCGATCCGGACCGCATCGCCCCGCAAGTTGTCCAAGTTAACTCGGCGATCTGTTCATTATAGAAACATGCTCCTGCTGCGCTTGCTGTCTCGGTGTCCCCTGTGGTTTTTGCACGGCCTGGGCGCCTGCGTGGGCTGGCTCAGCTGGCTGCTGAGCCCGTCCTACCGCCGCCGTATCCGTGAGCACAGGGCGCTGGCGGGCCTGCGGGGCTGGCAGGGCATGGGCGCGGTGGCGGAGGCGGGGCGCATGCTCGCCGAGCTGCCGTGGCTGTGGCTGCGGCCCGCGGATCGCCCCCTGGGCACCCGCGTGCGATGGGAGGGCGATGAGCACATCCGCGCCCTGCCGCCGGGCCGAGGCCTGCTCTTCCTGACGCCGCACATGGGCTGCTTCGAGGTCACGGCCCAGGCCTATGCCGAGCAGTTCGCTGCCAGCCACGGCGCCATCACCGTGCTCTACCGCCCCGCGCGCAAGGCCTGGATGCGCGGCATCGTCGCGGCCTCGCGCCAGCGGCCGGGGCTGGAGGCGGCGCCGGCCACGCTGTCCGGCGTGCGCCAGATGCTGCGCGCCCTGCGCCAGGGGCGGACCGTGGGCCTGCTGCCTGACCAGGTGCCGCCGCTGGGGCAGGGCGTCTGGGCGCCTTTCTTCGGCAAGCCGGCCTACACCATGACCCTGGCCCAGCGTCTGGCCCTGCAGACCGGCGCCAGCGTGCTGCTGGCCTGGGGTGAGCGTCTCTCCTGGGGGCGAGGCTATGTGGTGCATGTGCGACCCGGTCCGCAAATCCCGGCCGATTCCAGTCCAGAATGCGCGGCCGAGCTCATCAACCAGTCCATGCAAGCCTTGATCCTGGAAGCGCCCGACCAATACCTCTGGGGCTACAACCGCTACAAGTCGCCCCGCGAGGGCGGGCTCGAATGAGTGCGCGCCTGCTGATCGGCCTGCTGTGGCTGCTGCATTTCCTGCCGCTGGGCCTGCTGGCCGCTCTGGGCCGCGGCCTGGGTCGGCTGCTGTGGTGGCTGGCCGGGAGCCGGCGTCGCATCGCCCTCAAGAACCTGGAGCTGTGCTTTCCCGAGCTGCCGGCGGCCGAGCGCGAGGCCCTGGCCCGCGAGCACTTCGCCATGGTGGGGCGCAGCCTGCTGGAGCGCGGCCTGCTGTGGTTTGCCTCGCCCGAGCGCCTGCAGCGGCTGATCCGCATCAAGGGCAATATCCGGCTGGCCGAGCAGACCCCCGGTGCCATGATGTGGCTGCTGCCGCATTTCGTGGGCCTGGAATGGGTGGGCCCGGCCCTGATGCTCAACCAGAAGCGGCCCGGCGTGGACGTCTACCAGCCGCAGAGCAACGCCGTGCTCGACGCCCGCATCCTGGCCGGGCGATCGCGCTTCGGGACCACGGCCTTCGTCGACCGTCATGACGGCATCCGCCCCGTGCTGCGCCTGATCAAGCAGGGCTATGCCTTCCTCAATGCGCCCGACCTGGACCATGGCGAGAAGGACTCCGCCTTCGTGCCCTTCTTCGGCGTGCCGGCCTGCACCCTGCTCGCCCCGGCCCGCATGGCGGCCAGCCAGGGCATGGTGGTGCAGCCCCTGGTGGTGACCATGCTGCCGGGCGGGCAGGGCTACGAGGTCGAAGCCTGTGAACCCATCCCGGGCTACCCGAGCGAGGACCCGCTGGCGGACGCGCACACCGTCAATGCCTGGCTGGAGGCCCGCGTGCGGCGTCATCCGGCCCAGTACTTCTGGGTCCACAAGCGCTTCAAGACGCGCCCGGCCGGCGAGCCGTCGGTGTACTGACGCCCTGATAATGGCCGCATGAAGCTGCGATTCACCAAGATGCAGGGCGCCGGCAATGACTTCGTGGTCATCGACGCCACCCGCGAACCCCTGGGCCTGAGCCCCGAGCAGATCCGCCACCTGGGCGACCGCCGCTTCGGCGTGGGCTGCGACCAGATCCTGGTGATCGAGTCCAGCAATGAGCCTGGCGTGGACTTCCGCTACCGCATCTTCAACAACACCGGCGACGAGGTCGAGCACTGCGGCAATGGCGCGCGCTGCTTCGTGCGCTATGTGTCCGAGAAGGGCCTGTCCGACAAGCGCAGCGTCAAGGTGCGCACCGTCAACCGGCTGCTCGAGCTGCACCTGCGCGACGACGGCCGGGTCAGCGTGGACATGGGGCCACCGGCCTTCGACCACCCCTCGCTGCCCTTCGACCCCGCGGGCCTTGTGGCGCGCAAGGAAGGGCAGGGCGAGCTGTGGTCCCTGCCCCTGGCCGACGGCGACGCCTGCGAGGTGGCCGTCCTGTCCATGGGCAATCCGCATGCGGTGCAGCGCGTGGCAGACGTCGACCACGCGCCCGTGTCCCAGCGCGGCCCGCAGGTCGAGGGTCACGCCGCCTTCCCGCGCCGCGTCAACGCCGGCTTCCTGCAGGTCATCGACCGCGGCCATGTGAAGTTGCGCGTCTATGAGCGCGATGCGGGCGAGACGCTGACCTGCGGCACCGGCGCCTGCGCGGCCGTGGTGGCCGGCATCCGCCTGGGCTGGCTGGACGAAGCCGTGGAAGTGCAGACGCGCGGCGGCCAGCTGCGCATCGAATGGGCCGGCCTGAGCCAGGGCCCGCAGGCCCCGGTCTGGATGACCGGCCCGGCCGAGACCGTGTTTGAAGGAGAGATCTCGCTGTGAGCACCCAAGACGACGCCCCGCAGGGCCTGACCGAGCAGGACCTCGCCCAGTACCTGCTGCGCAACCCCGGCTTCTTCCAGCGCCACGCCGAACTGCTGGCCAGCGTGCAGCTGAGCCATCCGCATGGTCAGCGGGCGGTGAGCCTGCAGGAGCGCCAGGCCGAGATGCTGCGCGAGAAGATCAAGGGACTGGAGCACAAGCTCATCGAGATGATCCGCAATGGCCAGGAGAACGTCGCCATTGCCGACCGCCTGCACGCCTGGACCCTGAGCCTGATGCTCACGGCAGACGCGGCCGCCCTGCCCGAGGTGCTGCTGCGCGAGCTGCGTCATCACTTCCTGATTCCCGCCGCGGGCCTGCGGCTGTGGGGCCTGGACGCTGCCCATGCCGCGGCCGACTACGCGCAGCCCGTCACCGAGGACCTGCGCAGCTTTGCCGCCAGCCTGGCCCAGCCCTATTGCGGCGTGAACAGCGGTTTCGAGGCCGTGCGCTGGCTGGGCGACGAGGCGGCCATCGCCTCGCTGGCCCTGATCCCTCTGCGCCGTGGCTCCGCCGCCGAACCCTTCGGCCTGCTGCTGCTGGGCTCGCCGGACCCGACGCGCTACACGGCCGAAATGGGCACCGAGTTCCTGCAGCGCATCGGCGAGCTCGCCGGTGCTGCCCTGACGCGGCTGCTGCCGGATGGACAGGCCGGCGCCTGAACCTACAGCGCCGGTGCCGCTGCCGCTGACGCAGCAGCGCTACCTGGAACACCTTCGCGTGGAGCGCCGGCTGGCGCTGCGCACGCTGGTCCTCTACGAACAGGCCCTGCGCCGCCTGTGCCAGCTGGCCGATGAAGCGGGGGTGGCGCTGGAGCGCGTCAGCGTCCAGCAGGTGCGGCGCTGGGTCGCGCGTCTGCATGGACAAGACCTGTCCCCGCGCAGCCTGGCCCTGATGATGTCGGCCTGGCGCAGCTGGTACCGCTGGATGGGCCGGCAGGGCCTGGTCGAACTCAATCCGGTGGACGGCCTGCGCGCCCCCAAGGGCAGCAAGCTGCTGCCCAAGGCCCTGGCGGTGGACGACGCAGTGCAGCTGGCGTCCTACCGCGATGAGTCCGCGGACCCGGTGCGCGAGGCCTGCGACACGGCCCTCGTGGAGCTGCTCTACAGCTGCGGGCTGCGCGTCGGCGAGCTGGTGGGCCTGGACGTGGTGCCGGGCGCGAGCGCCCGCGGCTGGCTGGACCTGGACGGCGCCGAGGCGCATGTGCTGGGCAAGGGCAGCAAGCAGCGCATCGTGCCCATCGGCAGCGCCGCGCTCGCGGCCGTGCGCGGCTGGCTGCAGTGCCGCGGGGAATGGCTGGCCGCCGGCAGCACCGAGACGGCCCTCTTCATCGGCCCGCGCGGGGGGCGCATGGGGGCCACCCAGGTGCGCCAGCGCCTGGGCCAGCGTGCCCTGGCGGCAGGGTCGCCCAGCCACGTGCACCCGCACATGCTGCGGCATTCCTTCGCCTCCCACGTCCTGCAGTCCAGCGGGGACCTGCGCGCGGTGCAGGACCTGCTGGGCCACGCCAACATCAGCACCACCCAGGTCTATACCAAGCTGGACTTCCAGCACCTGGCCAAGGTCTATGATGCCGCCCACCCGCGCGCCCGCAAGCGATGACCTGCCGTCGCCGCGGGGGCCTGATTCCGGCCTTGCCCGCAAGGCCTGTCCGACCTCCTGATCGACTGCCCATGCTTCGCCCCAGCCTGCTTTCCCGATCCCTTCTTGCCGCCGGTCTGGCCGGCGCCGCCCTTGCTGTCTCGCAGCCAGCCTGCGCAGCCGGGTCTGAAAGTGGGACCGCGCCCCGGCGTCCGGCCGAATCGCGCCCCGTGGCCTGGGAGGTCAACTGGACGCAGCTCAAGTCCGCGGACGGTGCGCCCATCGGCATGCTGGGCGCCGGCGCCCTGGTGGCAGTCAACGACGACTGGGGCCTGGGGCCGACGATCTATGGCGCGGCGCGCGGCGACTTCGGCGGGCTCTTCGTCTTCGGCATGACGGGGCAGCGTCGCTGGCGACTCGGCCCCAACACCCATCTGGCCGCCAGCTTCTTCGCCGGCGGTGGCGGCGGGCGGTCCTCGGAGAGCGTCCACTTCGGCAGCGGACTGATGATCCGGCCCGAGCTCTCGGTCCGCACGGAGTTCGGCCGCTGGTACGCAGGGGCGGGGATCTCGCACCTGCGCTTCCCCAGCGGCAATTTGAGCGGCAGCCAGGTCAGCCTGTCCTTTGGCCGCATGGGCCTGTTCGATGGCTTCGACGTGGCAGGCCATGGCGTGCAGGGCGAGATCAGCACGCGCTCCGGTCTGGGCTTCGACGAGGTGTCGCTGAGCAGTGCCGTCTACCGGCCCGCCGACTCGCAGCGGACCCGCTCCGGACGGAGCATGGGGCGGAACACGGCCGTGATCGGCGCTGATCTCCGCCAGTACTTCGCCCCAGGCGCCTGGCTGGGCCTGGAGGCCAGCGGCGCGGCCAAGGGGGGCATCGACGGCTACATGGAAGTGCTCGGCACCGCCGGGCAGGATTGGGAGATCGGGCGCAGCGGCCTGCGCGTCGGCGGGCAGCTGGCGATGGGCCTGGCGGGCGGTGGCGACGTGTCCACCGGCAGTGGCTGGATCTGGCGTGCGGGGCCCAGCATCCGCTGGCAGAGCCCCTGGGGGCCGGCTGTTCGCATGGAGCTGGGCAAGCTGTGGTCCCGCGGAACCTTCACGGCACCCTATCTGCGCGCCAGCCTGTCCTTGCCGCTGGAGCCCCTGAAACGGCGCGAGGCGCCTGAGGCCCTGCTGGGCGGCGAAGTCCATGAACAGGCCATGTATGCCACGCTGCAGCGCATCCCTCATGTCGCCTTCAAGGACGGCAGCCAGGAGGGCGTCACGCAGCAGGGGCTGCTGCTGGTCCGCAGCCTGGGCGCGCATGCCTACGGCGCGGCAGCCGCCGGCGCGGCCGTGCAGGGCAAGGCCGGCGCCTATGCCTACGGTCTCTTCGGCCTGGGCCTGCGCAGCGACCCGCTGTGGGGCAGCCGTTGGCGGGTCGGCGGCGAGATGATGCTGGGCGCCGGTGGCGGTGGTGGCGTGGGCCTGGGCGGTGGCGCGCTGCGCCAGTCCGAGGCCTGGCTCCAGTGGCAGGGGCAGGAGGACTACAAGCCTCTGCGTGTGCGCGTGGGCGTCGGCCGCTGGCAGGACCTGCGCGGGCGCGGCGCGTCCAGCTCGCAGCTGAACCTCGCGCTGGGCTACGCCTGGGGCACGCTGTAAGGGCTGCCGACTCTGGCGCGACAATACGCGCCATGAAAGTCATTCGTCTGAGAGCCGGCAAGGAGCGTTCGCTGCTGCGCCGTCATCCCTGGGTCTTCCAGGGTTCCGTGGAAAAGGGCAAGGCCGACGCCGGTGAAACCGTGCGGGTGGAGTCAGACAGCGGGCAATTCCTGTGCTGGGCATCCTTCAGCCCCAGCTCCATGATCCGGGTGCGGGCGTGGAGCTTCGACGAGTCCGAGCGCGTCGACGCCGAATTCTTCGACCGCCGCGTGCGCCGTGCCATCGCCGTGCGCGAGCGCATGCCCATCGTCTCCAATGCCCGGCGGCTGATCCATGGCGAGGCCGATGGCCTGCCGGGGCTGATCGTCGATCGCTACGACGACACGCTCGTCGCCCAGTTCCTCTCCGCTGGCACCGAGCGCTGGAAGCAGACCATCGCCGACAGCCTGGTGGCCGCCACCGGCCTGAGCCGCCTCTACGAACGCTCGGATTCCGGGGTGCGCCAGCTGGAAGGCCTGCCGCCCGTGACCGGCTGGCTGCGTGGCGACGGCCACACCGAGCTGACCATCGAGGAGCATGAGTGGAAGCTCACGCTGGACGTTCAGGAAGGCCACAAGACCGGCTACTACCTGGACCAGCGCGACAACCGCAAGAAGTTCGCCGAGACCGTGCGCCAGTACGGCCTGCAGCGCGTGCTGAACTGCTACTGCTACACCGGCGGCTTCTCGGTGGCAGCGCTGGCCGGCGGCGCGGCCGAGGTGACCAGCGTGGACTCCTCCGGCCCGGCCCTGGCCCGCGCCAATGCCCACGTGACGCTCAACGGCTTCGACCCCGCCCGCCACACGGCCCTGGATGCCGACGTCAACCAGACCCTGCGCGACTTCATCAAGCAGGGCCGGACCTTCGACGCCATCGTGCTGGACCCGCCCAAGTTCGCGCCCACCGCCGCTCATGCCGAGCGCGCCGCCCGCGCCTACAAGGACATCAACCGCCTGGCCTTCAAGCTGCTGGAGCCCGGTGGCGTGCTCTTCACCTTCTCCTGCTCCGGCGGGGTGGGGCCCGAGCTCTTCCACAAGATCGTGGCGGGGGCGGGCATGGATGCCGGGGTGGATGGCTTCATCCTGGACCGCGTGGGCGCCACGCCGGACCATCCGCAGACCATCTGCTTCCCGGAAGGGGAGTACCTGAAGGGACTGTTGCTGCTGAAGCGATGAAACAGGGCTTCTCAGGGTGTGCCCTATAGAGGGGACAAGACGCTTCGAGGTATACCTCCGACCTCGCGCCCAAAGATGGCAAATCCGTGAACTTCGTCACGGCAGTCCAAGCCATCCGGCAGTGCCCCGGGCGCGCATTTCAACGAGGGAATTTCAATGAAAGTCTTGTCTTCTCTGGCGCTGGCGCTGCTGAGCGCCGGTGCCCTGTCTTCGGCCCAGGCCAGCACCGCCATCACGAGCTTCGGCAAGGACCTGGTGCCCTTCACCGGCAACACCAGCGCGCCCGCTGACTGGCGCTTCCTGCCTGGCCAGAGCTTCAACGGCGTCGCCGGCGCCCTGGACGGCGTGGCCATGCTCAGCTTCCAGACCAAGGACGGCAACTCCTACGCCTGCTCCGGCTCCCTGCTGGCGGGTGGCCAGTACGTGCTGACCGCCGCGCACTGCGCCGACGACTTCGTCAAGATGAAGGTCGACTTCGGCTGGGCCGGCGGCGCCTCCACGGTGTCGCGCTCCGTGGCCGTCGGCAATGCCATCGTGCATTCCGGCTGGACCGGTGACCTGGACACGGGCGCCGACATCGCCCTGCTGCGCCTGGACGAGGCCGTCACCACCATCAAGGGCTACAAGCTCAGCAACACGCTGGACATCGGCAAGGACATCCTGGTGGCCGGCTACGGCACCACCCAGAAGGCGGACGTGAACTCGCCCACCAACTGGAACGACTGGATGTACGGCCACTACGCCTGGAACAAGATCGACGTCGACAGCAAGACCTTCAACAAGGCCGTCGGCGACGCCATCCCCGGCTGGTACGACCCCGACTACTACAAGTTCGGCGTGACCTATATGTCGGACTTCGACAGCGGCTCCGAAGGCAACAACACCCTGCAGATCCTGGCAGACGCCGTCGGGACCTCGCTGTGGGGCAGCGACACCGGCCACGGCAAGGATGAAGGCCTGATCGCCGGCGGCGACTCCGGTGGTGGCGACTTCGTCTGGGACGGCACCCAGTTCCTGCTGACCGGCGTGCACAGCTGGGGCTGGCAGGCCTGCCAGAGCTTCGGCCTGAGCTGCGATGCCGCCAAGAAGAACGGCTCCAGCTACGGTGACCTCTCCGGTTCCACCGCCGTCTACTCCCACCTCGCCTGGATCAATGCCCAGATGGGCGTCCCCGAGCCCGGCAGCGCCGCCCTGGCCCTGCTGGCCCTGTTCGGCCTGGGCGCCGTGCGCCGCCGCCCGCGTGCCTGAGCGCCTGCTCGCCTCGCATGGAAACGGCCCCTCGGGGCCGTTTTTCGTTGCGGGCCCGGGTGAGAGCACCGCCGCCGCGCTGCGCGGCCTCAGCCGGCCGGCAGATGCAGGCGCGGCGAGAACTTCGCCCGGTGCACGCTGAAGAAGGCCTTCACGTTGCGCACATTGCTGTCCGCGCCATAGAAGGTCTGGACCAGCTGGTGATACGCCGCCATGTCCGGCACCTGGATGACCAGCACGAAGTCCGGCCCGGGTGACACCTGGTAGCACTGCTGCACCTCTGCGCGGGCCACCGCCAGGGCCTGGAAGGCCGCGAGGGCTTCGGCCGTCTGGCGCTCCAGCGTGATCTCGACAATGGCGATGAGGCCGGCGCCCAGGAGCTCCGGGCTGAGGATGGCCACCTGCTGTTCGATCACCCCCAGCTCGCGCAGGCGCTTCACCCGGCGCAGGCAGGTGGCCGGCGACACGGCCGCCCGTCGCGCCAGGTCCAGGTTGGAGAGCGAGGCGTCGTCCTGCAGCACCCCCAGGATGCGGTGATCGGTGGCGTCGAGATGAATCAAGATTTCATTGATAGATGATTTTTGACCAATTTCATCTTATCTTTTGATGGGTGAAATTTATGGCCAAAATGGCCTGAAATTTGACTGCACATGCCGGAGGCGCCCTCCTAGGATTCGCACCCATCGCAGCCCACGGGGCTGTTCCAGAGGAGGTTTCATCCATGTGTGGCATCGTCGGCGCCGTTTCGCAGCGCAATATCGTCCCCATCCTGATCGAGGGCCTGAAGCGCCTGGAATACCGCGGCTATGACTCTTGCGGCGTGGCCGTGCACCAGGAGGGCGAGCTGCGTCGTGCCCGCAGCACCTCGCGCGTGGCCGAGCTGCACAGCCAGACTGCCGAGGACGGCATCGCCTCCGGCACCGGCATCGCCCATACCCGCTGGGCCACGCACGGCGTGCCGGCGGTGCACAACGCCCACCCGCATTTCTCGCACGGCGCCCATGCCGCACAGGGCGCGGCCGGCCGCATCGCCCTGGTCCACAACGGCATCATCGAGAACCACGATGAACTGCGCGCCGAGCTCAAGGCCCGCGGCTACACCTTCCACAGCCAGACGGACACCGAGGTCATCGCCCACCTGATCGACCATCTCTACCAGGGCGACCTGCTGGTGGCCGTGCAGCAGGCCGTGCAGCGACTCAAGGGGGCCTACGCCATCGCCGTGTTCAGCCGCGACGAGCCGCACCGCGTGGTCGGCGCCCGCGAGGGCTCGCCCCTGGTGCTGGGCGTGGGCACGGAAGCAGGGCAGGGCGAGTTCTTCCTGGCCTCCGATGCCATGGCGCTGGCCGGTGTCACCGACCAGATCGTCTACCTGGAAGAGGGGGACGTGGTGGACATGCAGCTGGGCCGCTACTGGATCACCCAGCGCCTGGCCGACAGCGAGCGCTTCGAGACCGTGCAGCGCGAAGTCCGCACCGTTCATGCGCACAGCGGCGCGGCCGAGCTGGGGCCCTATCGCCACTACATGCAGAAGGAGATCTTCGAGCAGCCCGTGGCCATCGCCAACACCCTGGACGCCGTGACGGGCATCAGCCCCGAGATCTTCGGTGACGGCGCCTACCGCGCCTTCAAGGAGATCGACTCCGTGCTGATCCTGGCCTGCGGCACCAGCTTCTATGCGGGCTCCACCGCCAAGTACTGGCTGGAGAGCATTGCCAAGATCCCGACCAGCGTGGAGATCGCCAGCGAGTACCGCTACCGCGACAGCGTGCCCAATCCGCGCACCCTGGTCGTCACCATCAGCCAGAGCGGTGAGACCGCCGATACCCTGGCCGCGCTGAAGCATGCGCGCGCGCAGGGCATGATGCACACCCTGACCGTCTGCAACGTTTCCACCAGCGCCATGGTGCGCGAGTGCGAGATGGCCTTCATCACCCGTGCCGGCGCCGAGATCGGCGTGGCTTCGACCAAGGCCTTCACCACGCAGCTGGTCGGTCTCTTCCTGCTGACCCTGGCCCTGGCCCAGACCCGCGGCCATCTGAGCGAGGCCCAGGAGGCTGAGCACCTCAAGGCCCTGCGTCACCTGCCCGTGGCCGTGCAGGCCGTGGTGGCCCTGGAGCCCCAGGTCATCGCCTGGAGCGAGGAGTTCGCCCGCAAGGAGAACGCCTTGTTCCTGGGCCGCGGCCTGCACTACCCCATCGCCCTGGAAGGCGCGCTGAAGCTCAAGGAGATCAGCTACATCCATGCGGAGGCCTATCCGGCCGGCGAGCTCAAGCACGGCCCCCTGGCCCTCGTGACGGCTGAGATGCCCGTGGTCACCGTGGCCCCCAACGATGCGCTGCTGGAGAAGCTCAAGAGCAATATGCAGGAAGTGCGCGCCCGCGGCGGTGAGCTCTTCGTCTTTGCCGACAGTGACACCCGGATCGAGAGCGAGCCGGGCCTGCACGTGATCCGCATGCCCGAGCACTACGGCGCCCTGAGCCCCATCCTGCACGTCATCCCGCTGCAGCTGCTGGCCTACCACACCGCCTGCGCGCGTGGCACGGACGTGGACAAGCCGCGCAATCTGGCGAAGAGTGTGACGGTGGAGTGAGGGGTGTTGGATTGACTCCGAGGTGACTGGAAGGAATAAAGTCAGTCGGTGTGGAATAAAGTCAGTCGGAAGTAACTGAAGAAGGGGCCGGGAGGCCCCTTCTTCTTTTCGGGTGATTCGAGTCGGTGGTGTTGGGCTGTCTGCCATGCAGCGGGGGCCTTCACAAGGCCAGCACCGACGGTGTGCTCTCGGCCATTGGCCGGCAGTTGTCCTCCAGCGATCAGAGCCGTTTGCCAGCGCGTCAGCTCGCCGGCCGACTTCCGTCAAAGTCGTCTGATCTGCATTGAAGAAATCGAGACACGCTGAGCGTTAGTCTTTCGGCGATTCGGCCTCGAGAATGGGGCGCAGGAGAAGTCGTGAGACGGAGTCGTTTTTCGGTGGAGCAGATCGTGGCGGTGCTCAAGCAAGTCGAGCTCGGCCAGTGCTGAAGGAACGATGTCCTCAGGCAGGGGATCGGTGAGTTCATAGCCATAAAGTCGCATGGCCCCTTCCTTTCGTGTTTGCTGATGATTGGTGGCAGCCTTCTAGGCGTCTGGCAAGGCGGCCTTGATGCACGCGAGGTCAGCGCAGCTTGCGGATCGCCATGTTGGCTGCGTTGATGTCGAAGCCCGCCGGGTCGAATGGGCCGCCCCACCAGGACCAGTAGTCGGCGTGCTGATCGTTCCGCGGGTCACGCATAGCCTGCAGAAAGTCCGTGTAGCCCGGTGGGCCTCCAACGTTCTCCGGTGGGCAGGCGTTCTCGCCGGCCAGGCACATTGGCCAGTCGTTGCGGCCGTCCTGGATCGGCAGCCGCTCTTCGACCGTGATGCGGTGATCCCACCCATCGCCGAAGTCGTAGCTGTACATGAACTCGGAGACCTCCTCGCCCAGTACGGCGCCGACAGTGAACTTGCGCTCGTCTCGCATGTCGCCACTGCCCGCCCATTCGTCGTCAGGGATGCCGTAGCGTTGTCGCTCGATGTGCCAGTCGTGCAGATGGCTGTTGGTCCAGCCCATGGCGGCCTGCACGATGCGGTTGAGCTTGGCAAGCTTGATGGTGTCGGGTACGAGGATGCGCCGCCAGATCAGGGGGGCAATGTGCTGCAGCTCGATGCGCAGCTGGTAGGCGATACGAGGCTGGGCGCGCTGGAACTTGGTGCTCATGCGCCCAGTGTCGCAGCACCTGCTGGCCAGTGGTGCTGCAGCAGTTCGCCAATACGGCTCGCCAGCTAGGACGGTACGTACGCAGCTCAATACAGAATGAGGTCTAGCAAGCTGCTAAGGTGCACGGCATGCACTCAGCGCGGAGCGCCAGTTTTCGACTAGCTGAATCCCGGGCGATTCAAGCAGTCTCTAATTCATCCTGAGCTCTGGCGCAGGCGTCGCCGGCACTCCCTGCAGCTCAGCAGCGGCGTTCTGTGAGGCCAAAGCTCGCTGATAGGCCTCTCGCTGCTGAAGCGAGTGCCAATAGCGCTCGACGTGGGGCGTGAAGCGCTCGCGCAGGCCCAGATGCTCGGCCAGCATCAAGGCATACCCGACTGACACATCGGCTGCAGTGAACCGGCCTCCGCACAGGAAGGGCTGATCCGCCAGGACCGGCTCCAGCGTTCGCAGTCGGGCCAGGAACCAGCGGGTGTAGTCCTGCACCACCTGCGGCTGTCGGCGCTCCTCGGGCTCGAAGCGGGTGTACCGCAGGATGAGCGTTTGGGGGAATGTGAGTGTGGCTTCGCCGAAGTGAAGGTAGTTGAGGAAGCTCGCGAAATGCGGCTCACCAGCTTCGACCTGCAGGGGCGTGGGCGCTGCCAAGGTGCAAAGGTAGTGGCAGATGGCCGCGGACTCCGTCATCCGCGCGGCCCCGTCGACCATCAGTGGGACGGTTCCAAGGGGATTGATGTCCAGATACGTCGGTGCCACGACCCGAGGAGGGAATGGCAGCATGACCAGCCGGTAGGGGAGAGACAGTTCCTCCACCATCCACAGCGGGCGGAACGACCGGGCGCTCATGCAGTGGTACAGGGTGATCATGGGGCGTCGGTTGGTATGAAGCGCGCTGTGAGCAGGAGGCCGTCTTGTCGCTCGCGAGCGCCGGCTGTTCCACGAGGTGCGGGTAGTGCCGGTGGCAACTCAGGTCAGATGAAGCCCGACATCAAGATACTCAAGAAGGCCAGCGCGACCCCGGCGCTGAAGATCAGCAGCGTCCGTTCGTAGTAGCGCTGGGTGTCGGTCGCCGGCGCAATGCGCAACATGCGGATGAGTGCGACGTACAGGCATGCCGAGCCAGCCAGGCAGCCCCAGAAGGTGAGCCGGTCATCGGCGCTGGTGAGTTTGAAGTTGCCCTCGGTCACCCAGTTGCCCAGGAAACCGATCAGGAAGCCCAGGATGATGCCAATGGCCGTGACCATGGGTTGACGGTAGTCCTTGAGGTCTACCGTTGCGGGCGCGGCGGGCTCATGATTTGAGATCGGTGCAGTCATCGTTGCTCGCTCCAGCTGCAGGTTCAGCCCAGCGGCGAAGCCATGGGGCGCCACGGTGCCGCGGCCGTGCTGCCTGTGTTCTGCCGCAGCACTTCATTGGCCGCCCTGAGGCCGGACAGGTACGCACCGTGGACCGTCTGATAGTACTGCCGCTCCGTCGCCTCTCCCGCGAAGAAGAGGCGGCCGTTGATGCTCTGGGCCAGGTCGTCCCGCTGTTGCGGCGTGGAACCGACCACGTGGCATGAGTAGGCGCCACGGGCATAGGGGTCAGCGGCCCAGCGGGTGACGAGGGCGTCCACAGGTGCGGGAATGCCTTGGCCAAACATGGTACGCAGGGCGCCCATCGCGCTTTGAACGATGGCCGTGTCGTCCCAGCTCTCGATCTTGCGTCCGAAGTCTGCTGCGTTGAAACCCATCAGCACCGGGCGGCCCGTGGGGCGGGCGAAGCTCACCCATTCCGCCCACTGGCCAGCCTTGCCCTGTCTGGGCAGCTGGTTCAGCCAGTCAAGGCGGCTGTTCCAGAACGTCTGAGGGAACAGCAGACAGCACTTGTTGAGCACACCAACGCCTAGCCCCTCGATCGCGGCACGCTTGCTGGTGGGCAGAGCCGGGGTGAAGTTGACGCGCCCCGATTTCAAAACGCCAAGCGGCAGGGTGACGACGACGTAGTGTGCGGAAAACTCACCCTGGTTGGTCTGCACGGTCACGCCGCTCGGGCCTTGGTAGGTGACTGCACTCACCTCATGTTTGAGCTTGATGTTGAGGCCGGCGGCGAGATGGGTGCTCAACAATTGGTAGCCATCGAGAAACAGGTGCTCGGGCCCCTCGAATGCCTCGCCACTGTCGAACCACTTCGCGGACAGTTGGTCCGCTGATGCGCCGTACTCGTGCTCGTAGGTGCCGTTGAGCGCGAAGTCGATCATCCGCTGCTCCAGCACCGGTCGATCCTGGTAGTCCAACTCGTCATAGACCAGCGCTTTGAGAGACTGCTCTTTTCGGCGATCCCGCTCGGCAATGGCCGTGGCGACTTGGCGTTGGATGGCTTCGAGCAGGCGGTTGTGGTGGTCGGCCAACTCGCCCCCTTCGCCGTCATAAGCCTCCGCGTTGTCGTACGTTGTCGAGGTCAGACGCGCGCCGAGCTGCTTGGCCA
Organism: Pelomonas sp. BJYL3; assembly: GCF_027257975.1. Lineage (GTDB taxonomy): Bacteria > Pseudomonadota > Gammaproteobacteria > Burkholderiales > Burkholderiaceae_C > Roseateles_B > Roseateles_B flavus. Next base: position 646,543 of record NZ_JANZKX010000003.1, on the reverse strand, counting down.
GCACGGCAACGGGGTTGCCCGGGCCGGCGCCGTGAATCCACGAGGCCCCTAAGTCCATGGCCGGGCCACGCCATGCCGTGCTGGTGTGCAGCCGTCCACCGATGCGGTCTCGGGCTTCCAAGACGAGCACCTCCAGGCCCGCCGTTCGAAGGCGTTGGGCCGCGGCGAGGCCCGAGATGCCGGCGCCGATCACGATCGCCTTGCGTGGCCCTTGGCTGGGCGTCATGCCGGCCTGGTCGCTCGCCCGACCGGTCAAGGCCAACGCTCGCTGAGTGCCGAGTCCCATGAAGGCTCCCAATCCCATTCCTGCTGTTTTCATGACGGTCCGACGCTTCATTGCTCAACCTTTCATTCGAATCGAGGGCCTCAAGCCCCGAGCGGGAGCGGCCCCGACCTGGACACGGGCTCGGTCAGTAGACGAATGAGCGCAGGCGCCGTCAAGGCTATGGCCAGGCCGTGTCCCGGAAATTGGGCTGGGGTGCGCTAGCGGGCGAGTACCTCTGCTGCCGCGCGTTGCCCGGACAGATAGGCTCCATGCACCGACTGGAAGTAGCGTGGATCCGTTGCCTCGCCTGCGAAGTACAAGGAGCGACCCACAGCCGCCGCGAGATCCTCGCGCATGCCGGGCGCCGAGCCGAGCTTGTTGAAGGAGTACGCGCCACGTGCGAAGGGGTCTGAGGCCCAGCGCGAGATTTGCCAGCTGACCGGATCGGGAATGCCCGCGCCGAACATCGTGCGCAGCGTGCGCATGGCACTGGCGACGATGTCCTGGTCTGACCACGCCTCCATGGCCTGCCCGACGGCGGCGGCGTTGAAACCGAGCAGGATCGGTTGGCCGGTCGGCCGTGCAAGGCTCACCCACTCGGCCCACTGGCCATTGCGCTCAGCACTCGGGATGTAGTTGAGCCAGTCCGTCTTGGTGTCCCAGAAGGCCGTGGGGAAGCGCAGGAAGCACTTGTTCAGGACGCCCATGCCCAGCTTGTCGATGGCTTGGGCTTTGCGTGCTGGCAGTGGGGGATCGAAGCTCACCTGCCCGGACTGCAGCACACCCAGCGGCAGCGTCACCACCACCGCCGCGCCGGAGAAGCTGCCCTGGCTGGTCTGGACGGTCACGCCCTGCTCGTTGTGGCGGACGCTCTGCACAACTTGTCCGAGTCGAACGTCGAGGTCCTTGGCCAGGAAGTCGATCAGCACGCGGTAGCCATCGAGAAACAAGCTCTCGACACCTTCGTAGCGGCTGTCGCTGTCAAACCAGAGAGCCGACAGCTGGCTGGCGTCACCGCTGTACTCGTGCTCATAGGTCGTGTTGATCAGGTAGTCGATGCGCTGCTGCTCCAGCGCGCTGCGCTCGTTGTAGCCGAGCCCGCGATAGACGGCGTCGCGCAAGGTGGTGTCACTCTCCGAGCGTTGGTAGTCGCTGATGGCCTTGCGAATGCTGGCGCGCAGGCTGTCGAGTTGCGCTGCACCCGCAGCGTCAAGCCGGCGACCGTCGGCCTCGAAGGCCTGGTCCCGGCCGAAGCTGGTCTGGGCCAGGCGAGCCCCGGCCCGACGTGCCAAGTCGGAGATCGGGTTGCCTGGGCCATCCCCGTGGATCCACGTGGCGCCCACATCCAGCGGGGCATCCGCCCATTGGGTGGATGTGAACAGCCGCCCGCCTAGGCGCTGCCGAGCCTCCAGGACGACCACCTCTCGACCCGCATCGCGCAGGCGGCGTGCGGCAGCAAGGCCAGCCATGCCAGCACCGATCACCAAGACCGCTTGCGCGCTCGGCGCAGGGCCCGGTGTGGGCGTCGGCGGCGGGCTCGGCGTGGGGCTGGGCGCCGGTGCCGGCGATGGAGTCGGCGACGGAGTCATGGGGGCATCCGCTCCGTCGGAGCCGCCGCCGCAGCCTGCCAAGGCCAGGGTTCCCGTCAAAGTGAAGAAGTGTCGTCGTTGCATGTCTTGCTCTGTTTGCTGGAGGGCCACCTGACTCCACGCAGGCGTGCCAGCCGGACGGTGGGCCCAGTCGTTGGCCTGTCTTGCCCGAGCCTGTCGGCTGCTTGGCGGAAGTGTCGAAGGCCGGCGTGGATGCAAGGATGAGGAACGGTGGAGGTTGTGTGGAGCGGGCCTGTTGCCCTCAGAATCGAGTGCAACAAAACACAAAAAAGGGTTCCGTATGCATGCCAAGAGTTCGGGTTCGGCGCTGGTCCTTGTCGTGGAGGACGAGTCCGAGATCGCCGACATCGTGGGCGCCTACCTTCAGCGGGAGGGGCTGCGCACGGCCTGGGCGCGCGATGGCAGGGAGGCGCTGCAGCTCCACTTGGCGCTCAATCCGGACCTGGTGCTGCTGGACGTGCAGATGCCGGTCATGGACGGGTGGGAGGTCCTCTCTGCCTTGCGGCAGCGGGGCGGGACGCCCGTCATCATGCTGACCGCTTTGGAGGGCGATGTGGACAAGATCTCCGCGCTGCGCATCGGGGCGGACGACTACATCGTCAAGCCCTTCAACCCTTCGGAGGTCGTGGCCCGCGTCCGGGCGGTGCTCCGTCGAACGCTGGTGGCGTCCGTGGACTTGTCCCCCGCCGTGCTGAAGGCTGGGCCCTTGGAGCTGGACCGTCAGAGCCACAGCGCTTGGCTGCATGTGCAGGGGGAGCGCCGCCCGCTGGTGCTCACGGTGACAGAGTTCCGGCTGCTCCAGGTGCTGGCGCAGGTGCCGACGCGTGTCTTCAGCCGTGCCGAACTCATGGATGCCTGCCTGCCCGAGGGTGACACGCAGGAGCGCACGATCGACAGCCACATGAGCAAGCTGCGCAAGAAGATCGAGCAGCTGGGGCTGGAGGGCATGCCCGCCGGCGTCCGAGGCGTTGGCTACTGTCTGGAGCGTCGATGAACCTGAGCTACGGCCTGGGGCGAAAGATCGCCAGCGCGGTGGCCAGCACGGTCCTGCTGGTCCATGCGGTGATCTTCATTCTCTGCTACGCCATCTACTACCTGGCGGGCAAGTACTGGCCCACGCTGTTCGACTGCGAATCGGACCTGCCGACCCTGCCAGACTTCCTGCTCTTCCTGGTGCTGGGGCTGGTGGCTGTGCTGGTGTCGCTCTACTTTTCCACGCGGATCGCCCGTCGCCTGGTGGAGCCGTTGAACAGCGTGGCCACCGGCATTCGCCGTGTGGCGGCAGGCGACCTTGACGCCCGGGCTCAGGCCACTGAGGCGCCGCTGGGCGAGGCGTCTGCGCTGGTTCAGGACTTCAACCAGATGGCAGAAAAGCTGCAGCGCGCTGTGAATGAACGAGCTCAGTGGAATGCGGCCATCGCCCACGAGCTTCGCACGCCGGTGACCATCCTGCGCGGGCGCCTGTTGGGCTTTGCCGATGGCGTCTTTCCTCCGACGGAAGAGGCGCTGCGCAAGCTGTTGACGCAGGTCGACGGGCTGTCCCGCCTGATCGAGGACTTGCGCCTGCTGAGTCTGTTTGAGTCCCATCAGCTGCGACTGGACCTTCGCAGTGTCAACCTCGAGCAAGAGATCCGGACGGTGGGCGATATCTACGAGCCCATGCTGCAAAAGGCAGGGCTGCGTCTGCGAATCCTGGTGGAGGCGATGCCAGTGCGCTGCGACCCGCTGCGCATCCGCCAGGCGCTGGTGGCCTTGCTGGACAACGCTCTGAAGTACGCCACGGCCGGTGAGCTCTGGGTTTGCTTCGCCCGCGAGGGGGAAGACAACGTCCTGCGAGTGAACGACGCTGGCCCCGGCCTGCCCGACGCCGCCATGCAGCAGGTCTTCCAGGCGTTTTGGCAGGCCGACAGTGTCAGCGCCAAGATCGCTGGCGGCAACGGGCTCGGACTGTCTGTCGTGAAGGCCATCGCGATGGCCCACGGCGGCGACGCCCGCTGCACGGCGAACGAAGCCGGTGGAACGAGCTTCTCGATCCGCTGGCCGATTGCATCTCCAGACGCGGCCCGCTCGACCGACTGACGCCCAGGGCGCCGCAAGCGCGCCTACCCGCCACTCACCCTCTCCATCCCTGCGCCGCAGCGCACCAGGCGAGGCGTTCGCACAACTGCACCGCGGTACACACGCCCACACCGGCGGAGCGCAGGCCTGGGGTCTTGTTGCCGGGCGCGCTTGCCGCGTGCGACCACCCCATGCCCCTGTCGCTTGTGCCGTCCGTGTGCACCTGCTGCATACACCTGCCGCATGCACCTGAAGCATGCATGCAAGCACCGGCTCAGCACCGCTGATGCCCACGCGCGGTGCGTGCGCCGGCAGCTTGCATCTGCCTGGCAACGGGCAACGCGCTCCGTTGGATCGACGCGGTGACGTCTGTCCTCCCGCGGGCTGACATACAAGGCAGACGCCCCCCCGTAACGTTGGCGCCGCTGTCCCCTCGAACGCCGGAGCCAGGCAGCAGCAAGGGCCGATCACTTCTCTCAATCCTGCCCTCCCCAACGCTCGACATTACGGAGATCCCCTGATGAAACTCTCGCCAGCCCGCTGTGCCCTGACGCTTCTTGGCGCTCTGCTCTTCGCCGCCGGAGGCGCTGCACACGCGGAAGAAGAAAAGGTCCTGAACGTCTACAACTGGTCGGACTACATCTCCGAGGAGACCATCCAGAAGTTCGAGAAGGAGACGGGCATCAAGGTCCGCTACGACGTCTTCGACAACAACGAGATCCTGCATGCCAAGCTCGTGGCTGGCCGGACGGGCTATGACGTGGTGGTACCCGGATCGAACTGGGCCGGCCTGCAGATCCTTGGCGGGCTGCTGCAGGAACTGGACAAGTCGAAGATCCCGAACCTCAAGAACATCGACCCGAGCATCAATGAGCGGCTCTCCAAGGTGGATCCTGGCAACAAGTTCCTGGTCACCTGGTTGTGGGGCTACACGACGGTCGGCATCAACGTCGACAAGGTGAAGGCTGCGCTGGGAGGACCGCTCCCTGAGAACGTGTGGGATCTCGTCATGAAGCCGGAGTACATCAGCAAGCTGAAGTCCTGCGGCGTGTCCTTCCTCGACTCCGCCGACGAGGTGGTCGTCGTGGCGCTGCAGTACCTGGGCCGGGACGGCGCGAACAAGACGCCGGCTGACTACGCGGCGGCGACTGCCCTGCTGAAGTCGATCCGTCCCTACGTGACGCTGTTCAGCTCCTCGGGCTACATCAACGACCTGGCGAGCGGCTCCTTGTGCGTGTCGGTCGGCTGGTCCGGCGACATCAACATCGCGCGGCAGCGTGCGATCGACGGCAAGACGGGCCAGAAGATCGAGGCGCTGATCCCCAAGACCGGCGGGCCTCTGTGGTTCGACACCATGGCGATTCCCGCGGATGCGCCGCATCCCGAGAATGCGCTCAAGTGGATCAACTTCATCCTTCGTCCTGAGATCAGCGCGTCGCTGACGAACAAGGTCTTCTACGCCAATCCCACCACCGCGGTATCCAAGAAGTTCGTCGTTCCTGACGTGGCGAACAACCCGACCGTGTTCTTGTCGGAAGAGAACCTGGCCCGGATGAAGAGCACCGCCGGCACCTTGAGCAACGAGAACCGGCGACAGCAGAACCGCGTCTATTCGGTGTTCAAGACCGGTCTGTGAGGAGCCGGGGTCATGGCGCATGAGAACGCGGGCTTCCTTCGCATCAAGGACGTCACGAAGAAGTTCGGCCCGTACACGGCCGTGGACAACGTTTCGCTGGACATCGCGAAGGGCGAGATCTTCGCCCTGCTGGGCTCTTCGGGATGCGGCAAGACGACGCTGCTGCGCATGCTGGCCGGCTTCGAGACGCTCAGCGCCGGCAGCATCACGCTCAACGGCGTGGAACTGAGTGGCATGCCGCCCTACCAGCGGCCGCTGAACATGATGTTCCAGTCGTACGCTTTGTTTCCCCACCTGACCGTGTGGGACAACATTGCCTTCGGGCTGCGACGCGATGGCTTGCCACGGGACCAGGTCGCCGAGCGAGTGGATGCCATGCTGCGTCTGGTCCAGCTGGGAAAGTTCGCAAAGCGCAAGCCGCACCAGCTCTCCGGCGGCCAGCAGCAGCGGGTGGCCTTGGCACGCAGCCTGGCCAAGCAGCCGCAGTTGCTGCTGCTCGACGAGCCGCTCGGGGCGCTCGACAAGAAGCTGCGCGAGCAGACACAGATCGAGCTGGCCAACATCATCCGGCAGGTCGGCGTCACCTGCGTCATGGTCACGCATGATCAGGAGGAAGCCATGACGCTGGCGTCGCGCATCGCGGTGATGAGCGAGGGGCGCCTGCTGCAAGTCGGTGCACCGGAGGAAATCTACGAGACCCCCTCCAGCCGCTTCGTGGCGGACTTCATCGGCAATGTGAACCTCATGCAGGGCACGGTGGCTGTTGACGAGGCGGATCACGTGATCATCGACTGCGCGGACTGCCGCCACTATGTCGGGCACGGCATCACGGGCACGCAGGGCATGGCCGTCTGGGTGGCGGTGCGTCCCGAGAAGATCCAGCTCTCGGCTCAGGCCCCGGTGGATGACTTCAACTATGCCTATGGCCGCGTGGAGTCGATGTCCTACTTTGGCAGCGTCACCCTCTACCGCATCAAGCTCGGCAGTGGCCAAGTGATCGCCGTCAGTCAGGCCAATCACGAACGCTATGCCGAGCAGTTCAGCCAGGGTGACGCCGTCTGGGCGAACTGGTCGACGACGACCCAGGTTGTGCTGACCCAATGACCATGAAACGCTTTCTTCCGCGCGGCCGCACGGCCGTGATTGGCATCCCCTATGCCTGGTTGCTGGTCTTCTTCTTCGCCCCGTTCCTGATCGTCCTGAAGTACTCGTTCTCCGAGATGGGCCTCGTGACCGTCCATGACATCGTCACGGTGTCCGACGGCGCCATCCGGCTGGTGGCGAAGTATGCCAACTACGCCTTCATCGCCACGGATGGCTGGTACTTCATGGCCTATGTCTCGAGCCTGAAGTACGCCGCGATCACGACGGTGTGCTGCCTCCTGATCGGCTATCCCTTCTCCTACTTCATGGCGCGCTCGCGGCCGACGCTGCAGCCCGCGCTGCTGATGATGGTGATGCTGCCGTTCTGGACCTCGTTCCTCTTGCGCGTGTACGCCTGGAAGGGGCTGCTTGATGAGCGCGGCTGGCTGGCCAGCGTGCTCACCTCGCTCCATGTCGACACGCTGCTGCTGGCGCTGGGGCTGATCAGTGCGCCGGGGGTCTATCTGCACACGCCGTTCTCGCTGGTGGTGGGCATGACTTACACCTACCTGCCCTTCATGATCCTGCCGCTCTACTCGAACCTGGCGAAGTTGGACTTGCGATTGCTCGAGGCGGCTGCCGACCTCGGGGCCACGCCGTGGCTGACGTTCTGGAAGGTGACCGTGCCGCTATCACGTGCCGGCATCGTCGCGGGCTCGATGCTCGTGTTCATCCCGAGCATCGGCGAGTACGTCATCCCCGAGCTGCTGGGCGGACCGCAGACGCTGATGATCGCCCGGGTGATCTGGGATGAGTTCTTCACCAACAACGACTGGCCCATGGCCTCGTCCGTGGCCGTGGTGCTGGTACTGCTCATCGTCGTGCCCCTGGCGGTCTTCAACAAGTACCAGATGCAGGCGCAGGAGCTGAAGTCATGATCCGGGCATTTCAAGGTCGTCGCGCAACGGCGGCATTGGGCAAGAGCTGGCTGGCCGGGGGGCTGCTGTTCCTGTACCTCCCCATGTTCACGCTGATCGTGTACTCCTTCAACAAGTCGCCGATGCCCGACGTATGGGGCGGCTTCACGCTGGAGTTCTACGGCAAGCTGGCCCGGGACAAGGAGCTTCTGGGCGCGCTGTGGCTGTCCCTCAAGATCGCGTTCTGGTCCGCCACACTGTCGGTGATGCTGGGCACGATGGCCGCGTTCACCCTGGTCAAGTACAAGCGCTTCTCCGGCAGGACCTTCTTCACCGGCATGGTGAACGCGCCGCTCGTGATGCCCGAGGTGATTCTGGGGCTGTCCCTGCTCCTGATGCTGGTGGCGATCCAGTCCTCCTTCGGTTTCCTCGAGCGCGGCTTTCTCACCATCCTGATCGGGCACGTCGTGCTCGGGCTCGCCTATGCGGCGGTCGTGATCTCAGCCCGCTTGCAATCGTTGAATCCGCAGCTCGAGGAAGCAGCGATGGATCTCGGGGCGCGCCCCTGGAATGTGTTTCGCCTGGTCACGCTGCCCATGATCAGCCAATCACTGGGCGCGGCCTGGTTGCTCACCTTCAGCCTGTCACTGGATGACGTGGTGACCTCGGCATTCCTGTCCGGGCCGGGCGCCACGACCTTGCCACTCGTCATCTTCTCCCGCGCCCGCCTCGGCCTCAATCCCAGCGTGAATGCCGTGGCCAGCGTGACCATCGTCGTCGTGGCGATCTGCGTCACCGTGGCCAGTGTTCTGGTGGCTCGATCAAAACGTCGGCGTACCCAAGAAATTAGTTAAGCGTCCCGAGACGATTAGTCCGGGGCAATTCCTTGCACCCTAACGGAGATCCCATGAAGACAATTCGAATGACCGCGCTGTCGGTGGCCCTGCTGATGTCCTTCGAGGCAGCGTCCGCCCAGACGCCGGGTGGACAGGATCAGTCCAAGGAAATCCAGGCGCTGCGCGCCCGGGTGGAGGAGCTCGAAAAGGAGGCCCGTGCCCGCAAGGCAGCGGCAGCGGAGGCCGCACAAGGGGCGGCCGCTCAGGAGCGGGAGCTGAACCGGCAGATGGTCAAGACGGACGCACTGGAGACGGCGCAGGAGACCAACGGCTACAAGGCGCTGAAGCTGTCCGGCTACATCGAGCCGGTGTTCATCTACAACCAGCGTCAGAACCGAGCCGGCTTCCAGTTCCTCAACCAGCAGTCGGATGGCTATGCCTATGACACCTCGTTCATGGGTTCGGCCGTTCTCGATCTGCTAAAGGAGACGGACAGCGGCACGCAGTGGCGCTTGACGCTCAGCCCCAATCGTGGCGCAGGCTCGGTCATGGACGGCAAGAGCATCATTCAAGAGGCCTCGGTGTCCATCGCCTTGGACAGCCCGGCTCGACGCCTCATCGCTGGTCAGATTCCTGACTGGTCGGGCTACGAGTACCAGCAGCCCACACTGAATCCCCTGACCAGCCACAACCTGCTGTATGACTTCACCGCGCCGGTCAGCTTTGTCGGGATCGGGTTGGATGTGAAGGTCGACAAGTGGTGGATCCGCTCGGCGCTGGCCAATGCGAACACACCGATTCGCAAGGCCAACGAGCGCTCGCCGAGCTGGGCCTTCCGCATCGACTACGCCAAGGGCGAGTTCGTCGGCTTCGGCTTCGCCAGCCTGCTGGGCAAGCAGCCCAACCTGAATACGGGCAGCAACACCATGGCCTATCTGACGGAGCTTGACGGCTTCTTCACGCGTGGGGATCTCACGCTGCAGGGCCAAATCGCCATCGGCGGTCAGCGCCAGGGAGCGATCACGCCGGACGACGATGGCACCTGGCACGACTCCCGGTGGGTGGGCATCTCTGGCTTGTTTGGCTACATGCTCACGCCGCGCCTGCAAGCGCTGGTGCGTGCTGACTACATCCAGAACGACAGCCATGGCGGGGGGCTGTTCGGCACCACCGGCCTCTCGAAGGTCAATGCCGACGGCACGATCAGCTATGGCTATGACGGCCGTAACGGCATCGGCCCGGACGTTCGAGACGACGTCTCGCGCGGCGCCAATCGCTACGCCATCACCGCCGGCCTGAAGTACGCCTTCGACAAGGCCACGACGCTCAAGGTCGAGTACCGCCTGGACGGTGCGGACCGTGCCGTGTTCAACGACGCCAAGTCGGGTGACATCAAGAAGACGAACAGCTTGCTGATTGCCTCGCTGGTAGTCGCCTTCTAGCCGCTTCCTGGCGCCGGTGCCTGGCAACCTCGAGTGAATTCGGGGGCCGGGCCGGCGCTGCCACTCCTGCCTCTGGGCAACACATGATCCAAAGCAAACTGTGGGCCGCACGGGCGGCCGAACTGCGCCCGGACGGGCGCGCCTTCATCGAGGGTCGCCGTGTCGCAGCGATCGACGGCCTTACCTTTGACCGGCAATCCCCTATCGACGGTCGGCCGCTGGGGGCTGTTGCCCGCGGGCAGGCCGCGGACATCGACGCCGCCGTTCAGAGTGCACGGCGAGCCTTCGAGGGCCGGCGCTGGGCAGGCATGCCGCCAGCGTCTCGCAAGAAGGTCCTGCACCGCTTCTCTGAACTGATCCTGGCGGCGCGCGACGAGCTGGCACTGCTGGAAACGCTCGACATGGGCAAGCCGATCCAGTACGCCCTCGAGGAGGACGTGGCCGCCACCGCGAGCTGCATCGCCTGGTATGCAGAGGCACTCGACAAGGTGTACGGCGAGATCGCACCGACGGCCGATGATGCGCTGGCGCTGATCGCCCGTGAGCCGATGGGCGTGATCGGCGCCGTTGTGCCCTGGAACTACCCGATGGTCATGGCGGCCTGGAAGCTCGGTCCCGCACTGGCCGCGGGCAACAGCGTGGTGCTCAAGCCCAGTGAGAAGAGCCCGCTGACGGCCATGCGCCTGGCCGAGCTGGCCATGGAGGCCGGCTTGCCGCCGGGGGTGTTCAACGTGGTGCCTGGTTTCGGCCACGAGGCGGGCGAAGCGTTGGCCTTGCACATGGATGTCGATGCCATCGGCTTCACGGGGTCGACCCGTGTCGGACGTCTCATGCTCGCCTATGCAGGTCAAAGCAATCTCAAGCGCGTCTACAACGAGCTGGGAGGCAAGTCCGCGGTGCTGGTCTTTGATGACCACAAGGACCTCGAGCGCGCGGCGCGCACGGTGGCGGGCAGCATGTTCTACAACCAGGGGGAGAGCTGCAATGCGCCGTCCCGGGTGCTGGTGCAGGCGGACATCGCGGAGGACTTCGTCCAACTCCTGGCCGCCGAGGCACGCAGTTTCGCGCCGGGTGATCCGCTGGACCCCGAGACCGAGCTGGGCGCCCTCGTGGATGAGCAGCAGCTGCGGACCGTTCTTGGCTATCTGGCGGCTGGGCGAGAGGCCGGGGCCCGCTGTGTGACTGGCGGCGAGCAGGCACGCCAGGACAGCGGTGGCTACTACGTGCAGCCCACCATCTTCGACGGGGTGACCAATTCGATGAAGATCGCACGCGAGGAGATTTTCGGACCGGTGATGAGCGTCCTTCGATTCCAGAGCGAGGAAGAGGCGATTGCCCTGGCCAATGACACGCCCTACGGCTTGCAGGCGAGCGTCTGGAGCCACGACCTCAACCGGGCCCACCGGGTGTCCCGGGCGCTGCGTGCCGGGACGGTTCACGTGAACCAGTACGACGAGGACGACATCACGGTGCCGTTCGGCGGCTACAAGCAAAGTGGCAACGGGCGCGACAAGAGCCTGCACGCCTTCGAGAAGTACACCGAGCTGAAAACCACCTGGATCAGTCTCGATTGAAGTGCTGGCCTGCCACGCGGGAGGAGCCAATGCATCGAGGGGGCCGCTGAGGCCCCCTCGACGCTTGGTGGATTCAGCATCAGGAGGTGCCAAGCCCATCAGCCGCTATCCCTTGCCGGTCTGGTTCAGGGGCCGGGATTCACCCCCGCAGCTTCTCCCGCATCTGGTAGTACCACATGCCGACCGCCAGCAGCGGGTTACCCAGGGCGCGACCGAAGGGCACCGAGATATGTCGGCACAAGGCGAAGGTGTCGAAGCGACCGAGCGTGCCGGTGATGGCCTCGGCCATGATTTCCCCCATCACATGGCTGGTGGCGACGCCATGGCCCGAGTAGCCCTGGCAGTACCAGACGTTCTCGGAGAGCTTGCCCAGTTGCGGGATCCGATTGATGACGATGCCCATGGCGCAGGTCCATTCGAAGTCGATGCGCACGCCCTTGAGCTGGGGGAACGTCTGCTCGATGGCCGGGCGCAGCTCAGCGGCGACGTCCCGGGAGTCACGTCCCGAGTAGTTGGCGCCGCCCCCGAACAGCAGTCGCCCCTCGGGCGTGAACCGGTAGTAGTCCAGCACGAAGCGGCAGTCGTAGACGGCGAAGTTTCTCGGATTGAGCGTCTGGGCCAGGGGCCCCAGTGGCTCCGTCGTCACGATGCCGCCCATCGCTGGGAAGATCATCCCGCCGAGCTTGCGGCGCTCCAGCTGGTGGTGCACATCGCCGGCCAGTAGAACCTGGCGGGCATGAATCCGGCCATGGCGTGTGACCAACATCGGCCGTGGGCCGTGCGTGATCTCGAGGACTTCGGTGTGCTCGAAAATGCGCACGCCCAGCGAGGCGGCAGCGCGGGCCTCGCCGATGCACAGATTCAGCGGATGCAGATGCAGGTTGCGCATGTTGCGGATCGCGCCGACGTAGCGTTCGCTGGCCAGGTGCTCCCGCACGCCGGCGGCATCCAGCAAGGCCACGTCGCTACTCATGCCGCGCTGCTGCGCCTCGTCGAAGGCACGCTGCAGATCGGCCATGTGCGCGGGCGTCATCGCTGCATGCAGATGGCCGTCGCGCAGGTCGCAGGAGATGCCGTACCTCGCGACCCGGGCGCGGATGATGTCGTGGCCCCGCCAGCGCAGGTGCCAGATGAAGTCATCCACCTCGCGGCCGAGCCGGCGCTGCATCTGCCGGCGCATGGCAGCATCGCCCGAGAGGCTGCCGGTGACTTGGCCGCCATTGCGGCCGCTGGCGCCCCAGCCGATGCGGTGTGTTTCCACCAGCGCGACTGTGAGCCCGCGCTCGGCGAGTTCCACTGCGGTGGCGACACCCGTGAAGCCTCCACCGATGATGGCCACGTCGACCGTCGCGTGGCCTTCCAGTGTGGGATAGCGGGTCTCCTCCTGCAATGTAGCGGTGTAGTACGTGGGCGCCCGGTCGCGGGCGGCCCTGGCATGCAGGGGCTTGGTGATCGTGTCCATGGGCGTCCTGGGAATGGCGAGGGGCTGCGCGTTCATGCTTGGTGCATGTACCAGCGCCAGTCCTGCTCGCCGACTTCGCTCATGTACTGACGGTACTCTTCCCGCTTGATGGCCAGGTAGACGCGCATGAAGTCCTCACCAAAGCGCTCGCGGGCCCACGCAGAGTCGTCCAGCGCGTCGAGCGCGCTCAGCCAGTCGGTCGGCAACAAGCGATGAGTCTGTGCATAGCCATTGCCTTCTACGGCGGGGCCCGGGTCCATGCGCTGCAGAATGCCGTCATGGGCAGCGGCAATGATCGCCGCCGCCGCCAGATAGGGGTTGGCATCAGCGCCACAGACGCGATGCTCGACGTGACGGCTCTCCTGCGGGCCTCCGGGAACCCGCAGACTCACCGTCCGGTTGTCCACACCCCAGGAGGGCGTGAGCGGCGCATAGCTGTGGGCCTGAAAGCGGCGGAAAGAGTTGGCGTTCGGGCAGAACATCAGGAGCGAGTCGAGCAGGAAGTGCTTCATGCCGCCGACCGCCTGGCGCAGCAAGGGCGAGCCCGCCTTGTCCTCGGCTGCAAAGAGGTTGCGACCGCTGCGGTCCGCCACGCTGATGTGCATGTGCATGCCCGATCCCGCCAGGTCGGCAAAGGGCTTGGCCATGAAGCAGGCTCGCATGCCGTGGGCATGGGCGACACCCTTGACGAGGCGCTTGTACCGCACGGCCTGGTCCATCGCCTCCAGCGCCGGTCCGTGTTCGAGCGTGATCTCAACCTGCCCGGGCGCGTACTCCGAGATGGCGGTGCGAGCGGGCAGTCCCTGCGCCCGGCAAGCCCCATACAGCGACGCCAGGAAGGGCTCGATCTGCTCCAGCTCTCGCAGCCCGTAGACCTGGGTTTGGCGAGGGCGACCTCCATCTGAATCGAGGGCAGGACGAGGGCGGCCTTGGGCGTCGTCGCACGCATCGAGCAGGTAGAACTCAAGCTCGCAGGCCATCACCGGGTAGAAGCCATCCGCGTGTGCCGCCGTGACCACCCGCTTCAGCACATGCCGAGGGTCCGCCGCGACGGCGGGCAAGCCCTCGGTGGGATGCATCTGTACCTGCACGGCGCCGGTCGGCATTTGCCGCCAGGGAAGGCGCACCAGGCTGCCGGGGAGGGGGTAGGCACGGCAGTCGATATCGCCGACGTCCCACACGAGTCCGCTGCCCTCGGTGTCCTCGCCCTTGAGCGAGAGGTTCATGATGGCGCTGGGCAGCGGGCGCCCGGTGCGGTAGACGGCGAGCAGCTCGTCTCGGTGGAGCAGCTTGCCGCGCGGTACGCCGGCGGCGTCCAGGATGAAAAGTTCGAAGAGGTGGATGTCGGGATTCTGGTCCAGGAAGTCGAGCGCTTCCTGCTCGATGGCGAAGGTCATGGGGATCTCTCCAATGCGGCGGAGCGCGCACCAGCGCGCTGCACGCCCGCGGACGGGATGGCAGCCCGGGCTCGGGTACGAGACCGGGCAGAGAGCCGGCGGCTTGGGTGCCGGCCTACACGCCGAGCGCGGCATGCGGAGGGCGCGCATGCCGGCAGTGGTAGAGGGACCAGAAGTCCAGGTCGACGCCGACCCGCAGCCCCGGGCGAGCCGCCTGCCGCGTATGTGATGGCATCGACACGCGGGCTCGCACACGCTGTGGCACTGGCGGCGTCGCACGCGAGCGCAGGCCGCGGCGGTGGTCCGAGAGGGCGAGCGTCATGTCGATGGCGTCAATGGCAGCTGCGGCAGGTGCCGCTGCGGCTACAGGGGATGGGACAGGAGCTTCAGCGCGCGTACCAGCCGACGACGCCTGGGCGCAGATTGATGTTCACCTGCTTGACCTGCTGATACTCCTGAAGGCCGTAGATGCCGAGGTCACGGCCGTAGCCGCTCATCTTGTAGCCGCCCCAGGGGGCCTCGTTGAAGGTCGGGTTGTAGCAGTTGATCCAGGTGATGCCGGCCCGCAGCTCCTTCATCACGCGCAAGGCACGTGCGCCGTCCGCGGTGAACACGCCGCCGGCCAGGCCGTAAATCGTGTCGTTGGCCATGGCAATGGCCGCGGCTTCGGAGTCGAAGGTCTGCACGGTCACGACAGGGCCGAACACTTCCTCTCGGACGATGTCCATGTCGGGCCGGCACTGGTCGAAGATCGTCGGGCGCACAAAGAAGCCCTTCGCGCAGTCGCCTTCCGTGTAGCGGCTGCCCCCGCAGACCAACCGTGCCCCTTGGGCCTTGGCGGTCTCGATGTAGCCCAGCACCTTGTCAAGCTGGGCCTGAGACACGAGGGCACCCAGGTCCGGGTTCTCCAGCCCTGGCCCGATGGTCATGGCGTTGGCCCTCTCTGCCAGTCGTGCGACAAAGCGATCGGCGATGCGGCGCTCCACCAGCAGCCGTGAGCCGGCCGAGCAGACCTGCCCCTGGTTGAAGAAGACGCCGATCATGGCCCATTCGACGGCGCCTTCGAGGTCCGCGTCGGCGAAGACGATGTTGGGGGACTTGCCGCCCAGCTCCAGCCCCACCTTCTTCAGATTGCCAACCGCTGCCGTGGCGATGGTCTGGCCCGTGCGGGTGCTGCCCGTGAAGGTGATCATGTCGACATCGTGGCTTTGCGCCAGCTCCTGGCCGGCCGCCGGCCCGGTGCCCAGCACGAGATTGGCCGTGCCAGGCGGCAGGCCCACCTGCTCGAAGATCTCGAACAGAGCGATGGCGGACAGCGGTGTCAGCTCGCTGGGCTTGAAGACCACGCTGTTGCCGGCTGCCAGCGCGGGAGCGAGCTTGCCGGCCGCCATCAGCAGCGGGTAGTTCCACGGCGTGATGAGGCCGCACACGCCGATGGGCTCGTGCAACGAGTAGGCATGCATGGGGCCGAAGCCGTCCCCCACTTCGTAGATGCCGCCCTGGGGCTTGCCGATCAGGCCGGCGTAGTAGCGGAAGCAGGCGGCCGCATCGTCGACGTCCGAGCGGGCCTCTCGCAGCGGCTTGCCGTTGTCGAGGCAGTCGATCCGGGCGAGTTCGTCCGCCCTTGCCTTGATGGCGTCCGCCACGGCGAATAGCAGCTCGGCGCGCCGCGGCCCGCTCATGCGCCGCCAGGTGCCGTGGCCGTAGAAGGCTTCGCGCGCTGCGGCAATGGCCTGCTTCGTGTCCTCGACCTGGCTGTCCGCGACTCGCGCGAGGACCTGGCCGTTGGCGGGATTGATCACCTCCCGCGTGCCCCCCGCCAAGGCTGGTTGCCAGGCGCCGTTGATGTAGTTCTGGTGAGTCTGCATGAAGCGCTCCGTTCAGGCGATGTAGACCTTGCGCAGGGTCTCGGTCACGATCCAGCGCGTTGCGGTGCCGGCTTCGAGCCGGCCCAGTACACCGGGCTTGAGTTCCAGCGGCGGACGGCCGTCCGCAAACGCCACCGTGGCGCGACCGGACAGCACGATGAAGAACTCGTCCACCTCGATGTCCGTGCTGATGCTCGGTGTGAGCTCCCACACGCCGATCGTGCGGCTGCCCATTTGCCCGAGCTGGGCGGACCCCACGCGGGGTGTGCCGGCCAGCGTCTGCTCGGGCGGCAGGGTGCGGTAGCTCAGGGGCAGCTCCGCTGCTTCGATGCAACAGTTGGCCAGCAGTTCAAGTTCGCTGCGCATGCTCAGTGACTCCTGTGTTTGGGATGAGGGGGATGGGGCTGAATCAGGAATCGAAGCCGAGCCCCAAGGCGTCCAGCGTGCGCAGCAACAGGTTGCGTTTGCCGTCGCGGTGGTCCGCTCGGTTGAGAGACCAGCGAACAGCCTGAATCGTCGGGTAGGCGATGGGCTCCGGCGGGAAGGGCAGCGGGACTTCACGGACCATGCGAAGTCGGGTGCGCTCCGTGTCGCGGCCCTCCACCTTGTCCAGCAGCACATTGGCAGCGAAGCGCGTGGCGCCAACGCCCAGCCCCGTGAAGCCGGCGGCATAGGCCACCTTGCCGCCGAATGCCAGCGTGTAGAACGCGCAGAAGCGCGTCGAGGTGTCGATTGCGCCGCCCCAGCGGTGCGTGAAGCGCAGTCCCTGCAACTGGGGGAAGGTGGTGAAGAAGTGACTCGCCAGCTTCTCGAAGGAGACTGGACGGTTGTCGTACTTGGGGTCCACCGTGCCGCAGAAGTAGTAGACCGCGTCATAGCCCCCGAACAGGATCCGGTTGCTGCGGGTGATCCGGTAGTAGTGGAACTGGTTGGCCATGTCGCCGATACCCTGGCGGTTCTTCCAGCCGATCGACGCCAGCTGCGCCGGGCTCAGCGGCTCGGACATCAGCACATAGTCATACACCGGGATGGTGTGCAGCCGGTAGCGCATCAGCAGCGAGGGGAAGGCGTTGGTTGCCAGGACCACGCGTCCTGCTGTGACGCTGCCTTCGGCGGTGCTCACGCGCATGCCCTTGCCGACTTCCTGCAGGCCCTTGGCCGGCGAGTTCTCAAACAGTCGCACACCCAGCTGGCCCGCCACGCGGGCCAGCCCGACCACCAGCTTGCCGGGATGCACCATGGCGGTGGTGTTGCGGCGCCAGTGGCCGGACAGGAAAGTCGGCGAATCGACCTCTGCGCGGATGCGCTCGGCGCTTAGGTAGTCAGGGCCCCGCAGCGCCTCGTCCTGGTAGGGCTCTACGGCGACGGTCAGCACGCCCGTGCGCTCGAAGTCGCAGTCGATGCCATAGCGCTTGAGCGTCGCCTCGAACTCGTCGAGGTTCTGGTGACCCAAGGCTTCCAGCTGGTCGAACTCCTCGGGCCAGCGGGTGCGCCCGTTTTCCTCGCCGTGCGTGATGCTGTGATCGCAGAAGCCGCCGTTGCGGCCGGAGGCCGACCATCCGAAGGAATGCCCCTCGAGCAGGATCACGCTGCGCTGGGGCTCCCGCTCCTTGGCGAGGATGGCCGTCCACAGCCCGAGGAAGCCGCCGCCCACGATGACCAGATCAGCCTGCTCATCGCCTTGCAGGGTGGGGTAGCTCGGCCGCTCGCCGACGTCGTCGAGCCAGAAGGGGCGGTTGACGCTGCCCTCCAGCGAGGCCTTGATGACGGAGTCAGGCGGAGCAAGTCGTTCGAAGACGGTGGGTTTCATGAATGTGCAAAGGTTCAAAAGGGGGCGCCAGATGGCTGCGTCAGGATCGACCGAGAGACCGGTGTCAGGCCGCGAAGCCCGAGTTGAGGGCAGTCCTCAACCTTTGCCGGCCACTCAGCGCCACGGCAGGTGCCAGACGCGTGCGGCCACCTCGCGGCGGCGAGGCAGGAGAGGATGGGCGCGGGAGTCCATAGGCAGGGGGCGTCGGTGCCGGTTCACAGGCGTCGCGGGAGGTCGGCCCAGCGCAAGGGGGCGCGGGAGGCGGTGCCGATACGGTAGATGCGGGGCTTGCGCGTGTCTGTCCGCTGGCGGGATGACAGACAGGCCCGCTGTGCGGGTTGAAGTGACCGATCTGCTGCGCCGAGCGGGGCAGTCGGGGAGTCGCTGAGCGCTGGACTGGACCTTAGCGCTGGTGCGCCTCGATGAGGACGTCGCGGAAGATCTGTGCGGCCCGGGAGAGGGCGGGGGCGCGGCGATGCACACACGAGAAGCGACAGCTGTAGTTCAGCGTTCGCGGGGCCACGGCCCTCATCTGGCCTCTTTGCACGAAGGTGTCGGCATAGTGGTCCGGCAGGAAGCCGACGAAGCCTCCCGACAGCACCAGGGTGGCGACGCCCTCCTGGTCAGAGGCCGTGGCCTCGCGAGTGAGGCGGTGCTCATGCGCCAGCATCATGTTCGGCGAGTGATAGCCCAGGCCGGCCAGCGCCTGGGTGCCCAGGTCCTTCCAGCCGGGCGTTTGACGCCCCGGCGCAAACCAGGGGTGACCGGGAGCGGCGTATAGCTTCATGACCTCGTCGAAGAGCTCGTCGTAGGCCAGGCTCTCGGAGCGCCGGTGCTCGGGAATGATGCCCAGCAGGAACTGTCCCCCCATGACGCCTTGCTCGATCATCGTGATGGAGCCGACATGCAGGTGCAGCTCGACCTCCGGCGCCACGTCCCGGAAGCGTGCGATGGCCTGCGGGATGCGAGCCGCCGGATTGGTGGCCGTCTTCTCGAACAGTGCCACGTGCAGTTCGCCCCCCAATCCCCGATGAATGTCGTGCAGGCTGCTGCGGAAGGACTCGGTGGCCGACAGCAGGTGCTCCGCGGCGGCATAGACGCGCTCGCCCTCCGGGCTCAGTGCGAACCCTGCTCGGCCCCGGCGGCATAGCACGAGGCCGAGGCGTTCCTCCAGGTCCTTGATGTGCCGGCTGATGGTCGACATCGCGATGTTCAGCTCCAGCTCGGCCGCGGCCATGCCGCCGCAGTCCGCCACCGCCTTGAAGACGCGCAGCAGCCGCAGATCGATGTCGCTGACGCGCCCTAGCAGGGCTTTGGACTTAGGTTGCATAAAGCGTCAAGTGAAGTGGTGTATCGAGTCATTTTATTGAATAACAAGTTCCATGAGGATCACGCCCATCGTTGCCTGTCAACCCTTTGACCGACCCCCTGGAGATCCCGCCATGAGCACCGACGTCCTTTGGACCCCACCCCGCCCTCAGCGGGACCCCGCCCACCTCGCCACGCATTGGATGGCTTTCACCGGCAATCGCGAGTTCAAGGCGAACGCCCGACTCATCACGTCCGCGCAGGGCAACTACTACAAGTCGGATGATGGCCGGGACATCTTTGACGGCCTGTCGGGGCTGTGGTGCACGGGCCTGGGGCATGCCCGCCGGGAGATCGTCGAGGCCGTCGCTCAGCAGGTGGGCACCCTGGACTACTCGCCCGCGTTTCAGTTCGCGCATCCCCTGTCGTTTGAGCTGGCCAATCGCATCGTTGAGCGCATGCCCGCCGGGCTCAATCGCGTGTTCTTCACCGGATCGGGCTCTGAGTCAGCGGATACCTCGCTGAAGATGGCCCGCGCCTACTGGCGACTCAAGGGGCAGCCGGGCAAGACGCGGCTCATCGGGCGAAGCAAGGGCTATCACGGTGTCAACTTTGGTGGCATCTCGGTCGGGGGCATTGCCGCCAACCGCAAGCTCTACGGGCAAGGTGTCGAGGCCGACCACCTCCCCCACACCCAGCCGCCCGCAGGCAGCTTCTTCCGGGGCATGCCGACCGAAGGCGCGCATCTGGCTGACGACCTCCTGAACCTGATCCAGCTGCACGATGCCTCCAACATCGCTGCCGTCATCGTCGAACCCTTCTCTGGATCGGCCGGTGTGGTGGTGCCACCGGTGGGCTATCTGCAGCGCCTGCGGGAGCTCTGCACGGCACACAACATCCTGCTGATCTTTGACGAGGTCATCACCGGCTTCGGTCGCACCGGACATTGGACGGGGGCCGAGGCCTTCGGGGTGACGCCGGACATCATCAACGTCGCCAAGCAAGTCACCAACGGCGCGCAGCCGCTGGGCGCCGTCATCGCCCGGCAGGAGATCTACGACACCTTCATGGCTGCAGGCGGGCCGGACTACCTCCTCGAGTTCCCGCATGGCTACACCTACTCGGCGCACCCGGTGGCCTGCGCCGCAGCACTGGCGACGCTCGACCTGCTCGAGAAGGACGACGCCCTGGCCCGCGTTCGCGAACTGTCCCCCCGCCTCGAATCGGCCGTGCATGGTCTGAAGGGTGTCCGGCATGTGGCGGACGTCCGCAATTTCGGTCTGGCGGCCGGCATCACCGTCGACAGTGCGCCCGGCGAGCCAGCACGCCGGCCCTACGAGGTGGCGATGGCGATGTACGAGAAAGGCTTCTACGTGCGCTATGGCGGCGACACCCTGCAGCTTGCCCCCCCCTTCACCAGCACCCCCGAGGAAATCGACCGCCTGGTGGACGCCCTCGGCCAGACCCTGCACGAAACCCGCTGATCCCCCACGAGTCCCCCACCATGACTGAAGCACGAACTGTCCAGCACCTCATCGATGGCCGCCTGCAGGCGGGCGGCCAGCGCCACGCCGATGTATTCGATCCCTCCACGGGTCATCCTGTCGCCAGGGTGGCGCTCGCGGATGCGCCGACCGTGGAGGCCGCCATCGCCGCTGCGCAGCGGGCGCTGCCTGCCTGGAAGGCCACGCCTCCGCTCAAGCGCGCCCGTGTCATGTCCCGCCTGAAGCAGCTGCTGGAGGACAACGCCGCCCGCATTTGCGAGCTGATCACGCTGGAGCACGGCAAGGTCCTGGCCGACAGCATGGGCGAACTGCAGCGCGGTATCGAGAACGTGGAGTACGCGAGCTATGCGCCCGAGCTGCTGAAGGGTGAGCACAGCCGGCAGGTCGGCCCCGGCATCGACGCCTGGAGTGAGCATCAGGCAATTGGTGTGGCTGCTGGCATCACGCCATTCAACTTCCCTGTCATGGTGCCGCTGTGGATGTGGCCCATGGCCGTCGCCTGCGGCAACACCTTTGTGCTCAAGCCCTCCGAACGCGCGCCCTCTAGCGCCTTGCTCGTCGCTGAACTGGCCCTTGAAGCGGGCCTGCCGCCCGGCGTGCTGAATGTCGTCCAGGGCGACAAGGAAGCCGTGGATGTGCTTCTGACGGACCCCCGCGTCAAGGCGGTCAGCTTTGTGGGGTCGACGCCGGTCGCCGAAGCCATCTATGCAACCGGGACGGCCCACGGCAAGCGCGTGCAGGCGCTGGGTGGCGCGAAGAACCATGCGGTGGTGATGCCGGATGCCGATCTGCCCAACACCATCAGCGCGTTGATGGGGGCGGCGTATGGCTCTTGCGGCGAGCGCTGCATGGCCGTGCCGCTGATCGTCGCGGTCGGTCCGGTGACGGGGGATGCCATCGTCCGGGGGCTGGTCGCGGAGATTGCAAAGATGAAGGTCGGCCCCGGTCGCCACCCGGAGAACGACATGGGCCCCCTCGTGACGCAGGCCCATCTGGCCAAGGTGCGAAGCTATGTCGACCAAGGCGTGGCGGAGGGTGCCACGCTCGTTGTCGACGGCCGAGGCATCGAGGTGCCTGGCCATGCGGAGGGCTACTTCCTCGGCCCCTGCCTCTTTGACCACGTCAAGCCGGGCATGCGGATCTACCAGGAGGAGATTTTCGGGCCGGTGCTCGGCGTGGTGCGCGTGGACTCCCTGGAGCAGGCCATGGCACTGATCGATGCTCATGAGTACGGCAATGGCACCTGCATCTTCACGCGGGACGGCGAGGCCGCGCGCCACTTCACGGACCACATCGAGGTGGGCATGGTGGGTGTCAACGTGCCGCTGCCGGTGCCCGTGGCGTACCACTCCTTCGGCGGCTGGAAGCGCTCACTCTTCGGCGACCTGCATGCCTACGGTCCCGACGCCGTGCGCTTCTACACGCGGCGCAAGGCCATCACGCAGCGCTGGCCGAGCGCCGGTGTGCGCGAAGGTGCGGTCTTCAGCTTCCCGTCCAGTCGCTGAGCCGGGGTCAACGCCATGAAAGTTCTAGTGCTCGGAGGCGGCGTCGTCGGCACCACCACGGCGTACTACCTGGCACGAGGCGGGGCCGAGGTCACGCTGGTGGATCGGCAGCCGACCCCGGGAATGGAAACCAGCTTCGCCAACGCGGGGCAGGTGTCGCCGGGGTACTCCACCCCCTGGGCGGCGCCTGGCATCCCGCTGAAGGCGATGAAATGGCTGTTCTCAAGGCATGCGCCCCTGGCGATCCGCCCGGACGGCACGCTTTTCCAACTGCAGTGGATGGCCGCCATGCTGCGCAACTGCACGTCCGAGCGCTATGCCGTCAACAAGGAGCGCATGATGCGGGTGGCGGAGTACAGCCGGGACTGCCTTCGTGCCTTGCGCCAGGAGATGTACCTTGGCTACGAGCACCGCACCGGCGGGACGCTCCAGCTGTTCCGTTCGCAGGCACAACTGGACGCCGCGCAGCGCGACATCGCCGTATTGCGCGAATGCGGCGTGCCGTTCGAGCTGCTGGACCGCAGCGGCCTGTCGAGGGTCGAGCCGGCGCTGGCTCATGTCCAGAGCCCGCTTGCGGGTGGCTTGCGGCTGCCCAACGACGAGACCGGCGACTGCCATCTGTTCACACGGGCGCTGGCCCGCACATTGCCTGGCTTGGGGGTGGAGGGGCGCTTTGACAGCCGTGTCGTGGCGATCGAGGTGGAGGGCGGCCGCGTACGTGGTGTCCGCCTCGCGAGCGGCGAGCTGTTGCGCGCCGACCGGTACGTCCAGGCCTTCGGCAGCTACACGCGTGATCTGCTGCTGCCGCTGGGCTTGAATATCCCGGTCTATCCGCTCAAAGGCTATTCGCTCACGGTGCCGCTGACCGATGAACGGCGCGCGCCGGTGTCCACCGTCCTCGACGAGACCTACAAGATCGCGCTGACTCGCTTTGACCAGCGCATCCGGGTCGGCGGGATGGCGGAGATCGCCGGCTTTGACCTGCGGCTGAACCCACGCCGACGCGAGACGCTGGAGAAGGTGGTCCAAGACCTCTTCCCAGGCGGTGATGTGCCGCGTGCCACCTTCTGGACGGGACTGCGCCCGATGACCCCCGACGGCACGCCCATCGTCGGGGCGACGCGCTATCCCGAGCTGTTCCTGAATACCGGTCATGGCACCCTCGGCTGGACCATGGCCTGCGGCTCGGGTCAGCTGCTGGCTGACCAGATCAATGGCCGGCGCCCGGCGATCAGCACGGAGGGCTTGTCAATGGCCCGCTACCTCGACCAGCCGCGCGGCCGCAGCGCCGAGGTCTCCGTCGGGGCCACGTCATGACGCGGCCCAGTGCTGCGCTCATTGATCTGCGTGCCTTGCGCCATAACGCACGGGTGATGCGCTCCATGCATGGCGGAAGGCAGATCGCGGTGCTCAAGTCCAATGCCTACGGGCATGGCGCGGTGGCTTGTGCCCGGGCACTGGGCGGCACCAGCGACGGCTTCGGCGTGGCCTTTCTGGAGGAGGCGCGCCAACTGCGTGCCGCGGGCATCGAAGGCCCGCTGTTGGTGCTGGAAGGCGCTTTCGATGCGCGGGAGCTCGTGGAAGCCGTGGCCGGCGGCATTGCATTGGTGGTCCACCATGAGGACCAACTGCGCATGATCGAGCGAACGCCACTGCCTCGCGTGCCCGCCTCCTTCTGGCTGAAGATCGACAGTGGCATGCACCGCGCGGGCTTTGCGCCGGACGCCGCCGCCGCGGCGTATCGCCGATTGCAGGCAACAGGGCAGGCGCATTCGATCACCTTGATGACTCACTTTGCTCGTGCGGACGAGCCCGACTGCCCCGCCACACGCGAGCAGCTGGCAGTATTCGAGGCGGCCACACAAGGCCTGGCGGGGCCCCGCAGCCTGTGCAACTCCGCTGGCATCCTCGCCTGGCCAGCGGCCCGGCGGGACTGGGGTCGGCCCGGTATTGCCTTGTATGGTGCCGATCCGCTCGGCAGCAGTGCCTCGCCGCTGGCGCCGGTCATGACGCTTCGCAGCCACGTGTTTTCTCAGCGCTTGCTGCAGCCCGGGGAGACGCTCGGCTACGGCGGTGCCTTCCGCGCGACAGAGCCCACGCGCGTGGGCCTGGTGGCGCTGGGCTACGCGGACGGCTACCCCCGCGCGGCGGCCACGGGCACGCCGGTGGCGGTCGACGGGCAACGGACGCGGCTGATCGGACGCGTGTCCATGGACATGTTGACCGTCGACCTCACGCCCCTGCCGCACGCGGGCATCGGCAGCCCCGTGGAGCTGTGGGGGCCCACGATTCCCGTGAACGAGGTGGCCTCCCGTGCGGGCACGATTGCGTACGAGTTGCTGTGCAACGTCAAGCGTGTGCCCTTGCAGTACCTGGACTGACAGGCGGCGCTGCACGCGCGGCGCCGGCCTCGCATCCATCGCCGACGCGGGAGCGTCGGTGCCATCCCCAAGCTGATCGGCGCCGGCCTAGCAGCGTTTGAAGAATCGCCTGTCCTCCAATCGGCCGGCATACAGCGCCGGTCTCCCTTCGCTACCGTGTGCCTGTCGTTCTCCTGTCGTATCGCGGGAGAGCGCCCGGGGTTCCGGTCCGCCGGGTGACGCTACTCGTCACGCCGCCACCTGGCCATCGCAGGGGCTCGGGCGCACAGATCCAAGACAAGAAGAAGCAAGGCTGGCCTGGCGCTCTGACGCCTGGTTCGCGGTGATTGCGACAGGTGTTGAGGGAATCCGCAGTTTCGGTTGATGAGCTTGTCCCCGTTCGGGCGCCTCCACGGAGGGCCCTCCACTCTTCCAGGAGATTGTCGAGATGAAGCGTCGTGAACTCTTGCAGATGGCCGGCACAGGTGCCTTGGCCGCTGCCTCCGCCACCGTCCCTCAGGTCGCCCACGCGATCGGCCGGCAAAACGTGTTGATCATCGGGGCCGGGCTCGCCGGGCTTCGTGCGGGACAGATCCTCAAGGCGAAAGGCCATCTGGTGACGATCCTGGAGGGCCGTAACCGCTTCGGCGGGCGCTGCTACACCAGCCACAAGTGGGCTGATCTGCCGATGGATCTGGGGGCGACCTGGATCCATGAGTCCGGCAAGGGCAACCCCATTACACCGATCGCCAAGGCGCTGGGCCTGCGCCTCGCGGCCGACTCCTATGACAAGACCACCGCGTACGAGGCGGGTGACGGGCCGCTGACCGGCGCGGACCTGACCTACTTCAACACGATGGGCGACAAGGTCCGAAAGGCCATGGAAAGCAGTGGCGACTCCAATTCGGAGATGTCACTGATGCAGTACACCAAGAACAAGATCGGCTATGCGTCGATGGACGCCTATGACAAGCGCCTGACGGACTATTGGATGCGGGAGATCGGTGGCTACGAGTATGCGGGCGACACCGCAGAACTGTCCGCCTGGTACTGGGATAACGCCAAGGAATTCCCCGGCCCCGAGGTCTATCTGCCCGACACCGGCTACGAGCCCATCGTGAATGCGCTCGCCCAGGGGCAGGACATCCGCCTGAACCAGATCGTGAGCAAGATCGCCTACACCGGCACGGGCGTGACCGTCACCACCAACGTGGGCACCTACACGGCCGACCGGGTCATCGTCACGGTGCCGCTGGGCGTATTGAAGAAGAACAAGATCAGCTTCAGCCCGGCGCTGCCCAGCGCCTACTCAACGGCCATCTCGAAGCTGGGCATGGGCACCGGGGTGCTGAACAAGGTGGTGCTGCGCTTCCCGTCAGTGTTCTGGCCGGCGAAGGACTGGCTCGCCTATGTGCCGACGTCTGCCGAGCTGGGCAAGTTCCACGATTGGTTCAATCCCTCTCCGGCGCTCAACGGCAAGGCCGTGCTCATTGGTTTCACAGCCGGCTTCTACGGTCAGCAGCAAGAAGCGCTGGCCGACTGGCAGATCGTCGACAAGGCCATGGATGTGCTGCGTGACATGTTCGGTGATGGCATTCCCAACCCGACCGACTACCAGGTCACCCGCTGGGACCAGGACCCCTTCAGCTATGGGTCCTACTCCTTCTTTGCCACGGGTTCCACGCCGGCCATGGTCAAGACGCTCACCACCGCGGTATCGAACCGCGTGTTCTTCGCCGGTGAGCACACGCACCCGGACTATCCGCAAACCACGCACGGCGCCTACCTGAGCGGCGAGCGGGCTGCAAACCAGATCCTGGCACTGAAGGCCTGATCGAGAGAGCGGGCCCTCCGGGCCTGCTCTCGACCCGCAAGTGGTTCTCGAAGAACTCAGGGCGTGGGTGACGAGAAGCACCAACTGAACAGATCGCTCTTGCTGCGAACGCCCAGCTTGTCGAGTGCCCGCGTGGTGTAGGTCTTGACTGACGACGGTTGCAGGCCCATGTCATCGGCCATCTGCGCCAGCGGCTTGCCAGACAGCACCGCCAGGCAGACCTCGAACTCACGGTGCGACAGCTCGAGTCCTTGCAGTTCGAGCTGCCGGGCGAGGTGCTTTCGCAGGGTCGGGTTGTGATCGAGGATGCTCAGCTTGGCAGGGAGGATCTCCGCGTGGTTGCGCAGCAGCGGCAGCGCCAAGCCGGCCATGCGATGCAGCTCGGCCCGTTCGCCGTCGCTGAAGGGGGCCTGCTCCGAAGTCCGCATGCAGTACAGCACGTAGATGAAGTCACCGAAGGCCTCACAGATGGCGTAGTGCTCCGGCACCAACCCGCCATCAAACCACTCCTCGCGGGCATCGGCGGTGCTGATCTGGTCTGGCGTGATCTGGAAGCCGCCCGATCCTTCGAGCTGAAGGATGCGTGGCATCAGCGGGTCGAGGTGCCAATGGCGCTTGAGGTAGGTCTTGGCTTCCTGTTCGAGGTCGTTGTCGGGATAGCCCGCTCCCGAGGCGGCACCCAGCCATTCGATGTTCACCATGCGTGAACGGGCGGGGTCACGCGTGTGGCAGCACAGCTCCAGGCAGGCGATGGGCACGCGCGCGTTCACGAAGGCCCACAGCATCCGAGGAAAGGAAGGGTGCCCCAGGGATCGGGCCAGAGAGCCGATCTCTTCGAACGCGGGGCCCAGGCTTCTGGCGGCATGCGGCGGTGATCCGTCCCAGTCAAGGTGATGGACCACTGAGCCAGGAAGTACGGCAGCCGGCGACGCGGCCTGGCCCATCAGTTGAAACGGTGGCATGCGAAGGACTCTACGTGTGATTGGACAGATCGATGTCAGGCATCCCGTGCGCGCAGGCGATGGCCTGTGAACGGCGCCCGCCCGTTGCCGGGGTGGTGGCACGACCGGTAGGGTCGCCGCGGTGGCGAAGGCGCGATGCGGATCGATCGCTGCGGGCGCCTAGGCCACCGTCCAGAGTTCGGTGGGGTGCTGAAAAATGTACTGGAGCTGGTCGCCGCAAGGGCTCCATGATTCCCCGTACTCGGACAGCAAACCACACTTTATGGGCGACTTTCGAATGCGGCAGGACGGCCGGAAGAGCCGATGGATTCTGGGTATATCGTTGATCAGGGTCAATCGATTCGAAAGCGGACGGGATCTCCACGCAACATCCATCCAGGCTCCATGCAATCTCCATCTGGCGACGCAACACTGACCTGCGAAGGGCACGTGTGCAGGCCCTCTTCCCGCAGTCAGGAGCGTCAGAGATGAACAGAAGAGAACTACTCGCGGTGGCCGCCAAGGCGCTGGCAGTGGCCAGCTGCGGCGCGGCTGGCCGGGCCATGGCGGCAGTGGGCGAGCAGCCGAAGTCTGTCGTGGTGATTGGTGCGGGCATCGCCGGACTGACCTGCGCCTACGCTTTGCGAGATCAGGACCTGCTCGTCCTGGAGCCTGGCGGCTCAGCCGGTGGCCGCACGCTGTCCGGTCATCACGCCGGCTATACCTATGCCAAGGGCACCGAGTACCTGGGCAAGCTGGACGGAGCGCTGGAGACCCTGGCTGATGATCTCGGGCTGGAGCCCTGTGAAATTCCATCACCGATGGATGCGCAGTTCGATGGCCAGCGTTTTCACTACGGCCAGAGCGGGCTGCGACGCTACCTGGTCCAGAACAGCGACGCCGCGACGTACCGGCGATTCAAGCAGCTCGTGCTGCAGGCCTTCCAGCATTACGACGAAATTCCTTCGCTCGAGTACAACGCCATGAACCGCCGGCTGGACGGCATCACCGCCCTGCAGTGGTTGCGGGAGAACGGCATGCCCGAGGTGTTCCTTCGCAAGTACAACGTGAGCGCCAAGGGCCTGTTCGGTGCAACGCTGAACGAGATCTCGGCCCTGAGCTTTCTGCCGGAGGCCGCCTTCGACTACGGCGACGCCGAAGGAGATGCCGATGACGCCGAGGATGCGGATGAGCCGGAACGCTCGGGTGCCTATTCCTTCAAGACGGGCATCACCGAGCTCACGGGCGCGCTCGCGCGCGTCCTGGGCGAGCGGCTGCGTCGTGGGTGCACCGTCACCCGCGTCCGACCAGTCGGCGAGTTGTTCGAGGTGACGTACCAGGATGCACGAGCGGGTGAGGTCACGGTGATGACGCGCAAGGTCGTGCTGGCGACGCCCGCGCCCGTCACGCTGGCGATTGCCGAGCAGGCGCTGACTGAGGAGCGACGACGGCTGCTTCAGTCAGTGCGCTATGCCGCCTACGCTACGGTAGCGCTCTTCACGGACGAACCGATCTTTGACAGAGCCTTCGACCTGGCGGTGCCGGACGGCTACGTCTTCACCGATGTCTACGATGCCACCTGGGTCGAGCGGCTTCACGATCGCGCTCGTCGTTTGCCGCGCACGGGCATTGCCTCGGTGTACATGGCGCCGGCCAGTGGGCAGGATCGCTCGGTGCTCGAATGGAGCGACGAGGTGCTGCTCCGCAAGCTCTATGTCGATCTGGAGAAAGTCTTTCCGGGCGCCACTCAGCGGGTGGTCGGCCACGACATCCAGCGCTTCTCCCACGCCTACCCGATCATGTCGCTCGGCGCTTACGGCCGGCTTCTCCAGCTGGATCGTTTGAACGAAGGGCCGCTCGTCCTGGCGGGGGACTACACGATCTACCCGACCTTCGAGGCGGCTGCGCAGAGCGGGTTCATCGCGGCCGAGCGCATCCGCGCCTAGTTTGAAATGACGGGCAAAGGCTTACAAGCCCTGTTCGCGATGCAGGCGGTCGTGCACGCGGCGTGTCGCCCGCCACACGCCCCACAGGACGAGTGGGATCAGCGCACCCGCAGTCATTTCTGGCTGAATGGCCAGGCCCGCCCCTTTGAGCGCCTTGGCGCCATACAGCAGCAGGCTCACAACGTAATAGGAGATGGCGGCGATTGACAGCCCCTCCACGGTGGTCTGCAGGTTCAGTTGCAGCTGCTGCCCTCGCGTGAGGCGGGCGAGCAGCTCCTGGTTCTGGGCCTCCGTGGCGATGTCGACACGGGTGCGCAGCAAGGCGCTTGTGCGCTCGATTCGCTGGGACAGCGAGGCCAGGCGCTGAGCCGTCGAAGCCACGGTCGCCATGGCTGGTGAGAGCCGTCGCTGGATGAAGTCCCCCGGCGTCTGCGTACCCGGGATGGCTTGCTCTCGCAGGTCGTTGATGCGTTGGCGCACGAGCTCGGCGTAGGCCTGCGATGCAGAGAACCGGTACATGTGCTCCGCGGTGGCGCGCTCGACGCGCGCGGCCAGGTGAATCAGCGTGTCCAGCAGCGCCTGCTCGGTGTCAGCGCGCGTTTCCAACTGGCCGATGATCTCCGCCAGGCCAGACTCCGCACGCAGCAACATCGGCGATAGGGACTTGGTGACGGGGAGTCCCCGCAGCGCCATCAGGCGATAGACCTCGAGTTCCAGAAGCCGTTGCGATACCCGACCTACACGCGCAGGCGTGATGCCCTCGGGGGCGAGTACCAGCATGCGTTCGAAGCCATCCTTGCGAAGGCGGAAGTCGCTCATCACCATCGTCCGAGCCTGACCCAAGAGCGCCGCCAGCGCATCCTGCCCTCCCAGCCAGCGCTGACCCAGGGCCAGTGCCGCCGGAGGGTCATCGAGCGGGTGCTCCAGCATCGCAAGCTGAATGGCCGACACCGTGCTGCCAGGGATGGCCGCGAGCCAGGCGGGGTCGATGCCCATGGCTGATCCAAGGTCCGGGTTGCTGGCCGTGAGGCCGAGACTCTCCGGCAAGGGAGACACCACGGAGTAGCGGGTGAACTCGGTGTGCCGCTCCCACTTCAAGGTGTAGCCGCCCAGATGCAGTCGAAGAAAGTTGGCCTGAACATCGGAGGCGCTGAGAGCCTGCTGGCCTGGAAGCATCCGAAGATGGGCGAGTTCGAGCTCGCGTGGCACATCGCGGTTCAGCACCGCGACGAAAGTCACCAGTGCCGGTGTGCGGATCCGTGCAGGTGGACGAGCATGCACCTCGTTATGCAGCTCAGTCCGCAATGCATCGTCGGGCGGAAGCAGGCGCTGCGGGGTCGTGGTCGGATCGGCGGGCATGGCGATGAAGCGGGCTGACCGGGGGCTTCGAGTATGCGGCGCGCTGCGTCGCAATGCCTCGCTGAATCGGAGAACACTGCTTCCGCGGATGGCGAACCCGTAGCAGTCGCCTGTGCTCGCCAATCAGGACTGCCATCGCTTGCGGCGAGGCATGGGCAGACAGCTTCTGAGCTCTGCCGGGGCGGGGCTGCCTGGGGCCGCCTGTTGCCCGCGTCTGCAATCGGTGGATTCAGCTCAGGCATAGATCGTTGCGCCCGAGCGCATTGGCACCGATGGCTCGCATTTCATTGATTGCTATGGACTCTGAAACCGCCATGGCACTGCTAGTTATGATCCCCGCCCGAAGGGGCGGCCCCAGTGGAAAAACGATCAAAGTCAGCAGCGCGCCAGACGCGCAAACTGGAAGCGGCCGGCGTCAATATCCTCGGCATGGGTTTGTTGGTGACGGTGTTGCCGTTTGCCTTGAAGGCGACGCCGATGGCGGCAGTGTCTGGGAAGCTATGGCCCCTGGGACTGCTCTTGTTGGCTGGCGGTGCCGGTCTCTTGTTTGTCGCTCACAAGATATGAGCCCGCAGCGTGCCGATATCGGCGCCCGATGGTGAATCGGAGGTGGTCGGCCAAGTTCAAACACACTCGAAGCGCTCGCGACAGGGAACGCGTGCGGCGGTGGAGGCGTCGACGCCTGCTCAATCTGCCGAAGTACCGGCTGCAGCTAAGCCTGAGGAGCGGCCTGATAGGTGGAGCCAGGCCGTGTTCGACATGATCGAGTGGCGACGCTTTGAGGCAGTCGTCGAAGCGCTGTTCAAACAGGTAGGCTTTGAGACCAAGTCCCAGTCGCACGGTGCTGATGGCGGCATAGACATTTGGCTGTCTCCCGGAATCAGCCCGCGGCCCCTGTGAGCCTGGTGCAGTGCAAGCACTGGCAGGGCAAGAAGGTCGGCGTTGACAAGATTCGCGAGTTGCGCGGGGTGATGGCGGCGCAGAACGTGAAGCGAGGCCAGTTCGCGACGACGTCGACATTCACGGCCGACGCCATGGCCTTCGCCGCGGAGAACGGCGTGAACTTGCTAAGCGTCGACAAGCTGCCTCAGCTCATCGCGTCATGGACGCCTGAGCAGCAGTCCGAGCTGCTCAACGTTGCGCTGGAGGGCGAGTACTGGCGGCCCACCTGCGTCAACTGCGGTGTCAAGATGGTTGATCGAGTGTCCCGCAATGGTGGCGCTCCGTTCTGGGGATGCCCGGCGTTCCCAAAGTGCAAGACAACTATGCCGATGCGCGCTGCTTAGGCCCAGTCGCTGGGTGCGGTGAGTGTTTACGACTTTGGCTTGGCGACACTCGGTTTCAGTACGACGGAGATTGGCAAGAATCCAGGACTCATGTTTACGACTCTAATTGCCCGAAACACGAGGTGTGTTTTTGACAATTAAAGTCGTCAACACGGGCTGAGTCCCCATGCGGCCTGGCGACCGAACGCCGGATTGCGGGAACAAGCTTGTCCCTGCGGCCGGTGCCGAACGCCTGCTGCGGGAGCTGCTTCCGTGGCTCCCGGGCGAGACCCTCTTCAGCCTTGTGAGCCGGCTCCACCGCCTGTGGGGCCATCGAACGGCAGATCAAACGGCGGACACGTCCTTTTCGGGCGTCGTCGGCAGGGCTATCAGCACGACTTCCCGAGCGGGCTGCATGAGCTCGAGCAGAACACGCAGGGCTGGTCGGCGACTTCAGGGTCGCCGCCCTCATTCACCAAGCGCCGCCTCGCTCTCCATCTGGCGATCGGGCTCCTCGGTGCGAAGGATCTCGTTCAGCACGGAGGTGGCGTAGTTCCCGGCCGGCAAGGAGAACGTCAGCACCAATTGATCCGCTTGAGGCCATTCCCAGGCCATGTCCGCCGGGCTCGCCACCAGGGCGCGTCGCTCCTGGTCCAGGCCGGCGTGTTCCATGCCGTCGCACAAGGCGGGGTGACGTTGCGCCACGCCCATCTCCAGGGCCTGCGCCTGATCGGTGGCGCTGACGCGGCCCCGCCCCCAGAGCGGCCCGGTGGGGCGGCCCGCCTCGTCCATCACGTCGCCAGGCAGGGACTTGCCCCAGAGGCCTTGCTGAATCCGCAGCGCCAGTACTTCATTGAAGACAAAGGAGCGCACGGCTGACAGGTAGATGCCCTTCTTCTTCGGGTTGCGCACGCGGATCTCGCGCGCCAGCATGGCGCGGCCCTGTTCGACATTGCCGCCGTCATGGCCGAAGCGCTGGGCGCCAAAGTAGTTGGGCACGCCCTGCGACGCCACGGCCTGCAGATTGGCCTCGATGGCATCGCGGTCGCCGCTCACCGCTCTCAGCACGATGCGGAAGCGGTTGCCCTGCAGATCCCCCGGGCGCAGCTTCTTCACGTGGCGGCTCTGGCTCAGGACCTTGAACTCCGGGTGCTGGAGCTGGGTCAGGTCGGGGGTCTCTCCCTTGGGCAGATAGATGCTGAACCACTGCCGGGTGAGGGCGTAGCGGTCCTTGAGGCCGGCATAGCCCACATCGCGTTCCTGCACGCCGGCGGCCTCGGCCAGCTGCTGCGCAACGAAGGCGGTGTTGGCGCCGTTCTTTTCGACGTCCAGCCACAGGTGCTCGCCTTCGCCAGAGGGCAGCTGCAGTGGCAGCTCGGTCACGATGAAATCCTCGTTGAGGAGCTTCAGCGTGGCACGGGCGCCGCTGGCCGGATAGGCATTGGGCCACTGTGGCAAGGTCGTGTAGTGAGCGTCGGTCATGGGGCTGGGGGAACCAGTTGTGGTTGGGGGCGGGCTGTCTGGCCGACCCCGGGGCGGGCCAATCGTTGATTGTCTCCCGGCTGGCACGGCGGGCCGGCCGGGGGGCTGAGCCAGATCAAACACCGTCCGCCGGACGCGACAGCTGTCACCTGAGTCGGGCGCTTCAATTGCGCAGCGGCGACTTTTTATGCACATTGAACCGACGGTTCGGCGCTGCCGGCAGGGCATCGTGGGACCGCAGCGCAGGCCGCGTGCGGCCTGTGACGTTCAGGGACGGCATGCATAGCAAGTCCCGGAGGCGCGGCCGTGTGGCGCGCCATTCGGGGCAGGGTTCACTGTTGACTCTTGAAGGAGAACGACGTGGAGCTTGTCACTCGCACCCTGGGCAGCGCGGCGCTCGCTGCCCTCGTCGCCTGCATGGCGCCCGATGCGCGCGCGGATCACCTGGTCGTCGTCGTGGGCGCGTCCAGCACGGCGCCCAAGCTGAGCAGCGAGCAGGTCTCGGCCATCTTCCTGGGCAGCGTCAAGAGCTTCCCCAACGGCGAGAAGGCCATCCCCGTGGACCAGACGGCCGGCTCGCCGGCCTATGGCCAGTTCTATGGCCAGGTCGCCGGACGCAGCGAGGCGCAGATCAAGGCCTACTGGTCACGCATGGTCTTCACCGGCAAGGGGGCGCCGCCGCAGGAGGCCGGGGACGCCGCGGCCGTCAAGAAGCTGGTGGCCAGCAATCCCAACCTGGTGGGCTATATCGACGCGTCGCTGGTCGACGGCAGCGTCAAGGTCCTGGCCGAGATCAAGTGAAAGGAGGGCGAGATGAACACCTCGAACAGCACCGCACTGAAGCTCCGCTTCGCCGCACTGGGCCTGGCCCTGGCCTGGGCGGCGCCCAGCCAGGCCGACGACATGCGCTTCACCTGGTCCGGCTTTGCGCAACTGACGGTCGCCAAGGTCCTGGGTGGCACCGAGCGCAACTACATGGAATGGCAATGCCCCTGCGCGATCCAGAACTGGGAGTACGTGGGCGTCTACGAGAAGTCCAGGGGCTGGCAGGCCGACCAGGAATCGCTCCTGGGGCTGCAGGGCACCGTGCATGTCAACGACGCCCTGTCGGCCACGGCCCAGCTCGTCGCCCGGGCCAACAACAAGAACTACCGCCCCACGCTGGACTGGGCCTACCTCTCGTATGCGCTCAATGATTCGTGGACCCTGCAGGCGGGCCGCAAGCGCATCCCTCTGTACTACTACAGCGACTTCCTCTACATCGGCACGGCCTATCCGTGGGTGCGCCCGGCGCCGGATGTCTACGGCTGGCCCATCTACGCCTACGACGGGGCCAACCTGGCCTACAGCGGCGCACTCAAGGGCAGCTGGACGCTGGAGGGCAACCTCTGGGCCGGCAACTTCCAGAACGACAACGCGCCCTACAACACGCGCATCTACTGGGGTGACCCGACCACCGAGAAGTGGCGCAACATCCTGGGCGGCTACGTGACGGTGTCGGACGGCGTCTACAGCGCCCGCTTCATGATGATGCGCTTCGACAACTACCAGTGGAGCGACCTCGCCGACGGCACGCGGCGGGACAACCTCCCGGGCTACCGCACCACCATCGCCGGCCTCTCGTTCAATTACGACGGGCGCGAGTGGATCCTGCGCAGCGAGATCAACCGCTTCCAGCAGGCTACTTCCGACTTCGTCTACAACTACTTCCTCGTCGGCCTCGGCTACCGGTGGCACGACTGGACCGGCATGGCGACGGTCTCGCGGTACCGCACGCAGGAGAACAACCTGGGCTTCGCCATCGAGGGACGGCGCACGCAGAGCCTGGCCCTGCGCTACGACCTGAACAAGAACGTGGCCCTGAAGGCGCAGTACGACGTCTCGCGGGACCAGTCCCGCTACGACTTCTTCGGCGATCACCGGCTGCTGTCCTTCTCGGTGCAGACCGCGTTCTGAGGTGCTGCCTGGCGGCAGCCTGTTGCTTCTCGACATGGCGGCGAGGGATGGGGTGCTCGGGCGATTCCGACATCCCCATGACGCTGCGGATCCACCACCGCCTGCCGTCTTCATGGGCCTCGCCGGCATCGGTTGACTCGATGTGGGCGATGTGGGCGATGTGGGCGATGTGGGCGATGCAGCCGTAGGTCTGGGCTCTCCAGGCGAGCGCCCATTCCTTGAGGCCCTTGCGGACCAGGGGCTCGCTCGCGTCCTCTGGCTGGGCGGTGGTCGCCTTCACCGGCACGACCTGGCTGAGGCTCGCCGCAGCCTGCAGGGCCATCGCGGTGCGGGGGGGTAGGGCGCATGAACAGCGTCATGATCGCGGTGCGCACCTAAGAGGTTAGCAAATGGGGCGATGAGAGGCGACCCGACCGCTTGGCCGGGGCGCTAGTCTGCATGCCTCACGACGCGTGAGGGCTTGGACTGGAGGACGAGCGGGGCCCGCCTGGCCGGGTCGATCAGCGACCGCTGCCCAGGCTCGCCTGCCCGGGGGGCCCTTGAAGCGCGCGCTGGACGGCGCGCTCGACGCCGCTGCTGCGTGGGGGCTCCTGACCCGGCGGGCTCACGACCACGGCAGGTGCGGGTGCCGGTGGAGACTGTGGGTCGATCGGGCGGCGCGGCACGGCGCCGGCAAAGGCCAGCTGCTCCTGCAGCAGGCCGCGGCGCAGCGTGAGGCCTTCGCCGGTGATCCGCTCGACGCGCAGGCCGTGCGCCACCACATCGCCCGCCTGGGCCAGGCGTGGAGCGTCGTCTCCGACCTGCAGCCGGGCCAGCCACCGGCCCCGGCTGTCCTGACGCAGGGCCAGGATGCGCACCGCGGCCGTCACCGGCGTGGCGACAGGGGCCGACGCAGTCTCCGCCCCCCGGGTTGTCGCACGGGGGGCGGGCAGGGGCACTGGCACAGGCTCCGCCATCCGTGCCGGAGGCGCCGGGGGCGGGGCGAGGGCCTCCGGTCTCAGCAGCCATGGGCCCAGGCCGAGCAGGCCCAGCGCCAGGCCGGAGGCCCAGACCCAGCCCCACCCCGCCGACACGCCTCTGGCGCCCGAGCGGGCGGGCGTGGCGCTCACCATCCGATCGTGAAGGTCACCGTCTGCGGCGACCGCGTATGGATGGACGGGCTGCGCGACCCCACGTCGTCATAGGCAAAGCCGTAGGCGAGGGCGTTCAGGCTGTGCTCATGCCAGAAGCGGGCGAAGTGGTTGGCCGGCTGGCCCGCGGGGAAGTGCGCGGCCGGGTCCCACCAGCTGTCGAAGGGCAGGTGGGCGACGCGCCGGTTCAGCGCGGCGCACAGCTGGGCCTGCAGCTGCAGCTGCTTGCCGGCGTTGCTCGTTCCGCCGCTGGTGTCGTCCAGCAGGCCATTGCCCAGCATCACCATGGCTGTGCTCGGCTTGCCGTTGATGAAGTACACGCCGCCGCTGGCATCGGTGAAGCGCATCACGTTGCCGCTGACACGGCCCCGGAACGTGCCCCAGCCATTGCGCAGGTCCAGCACCAGGTCCTGCTGGCTGTACTGGGCCCAGACGGCGCTGATGTAGTCGTCCAGGTAGTGCTCGTTGGCCTGGCCGGGCTGGAAGGTGGCGTGGGCGGGCGCCATGATGCGCATCGGCGCATAGGGTGCCTGGGCCAGCCCCTTGAACGGCGCCGGCATGTCGTTGAGGAACTTGGCGAAGAGCTCGTCGCGGGTCTCGGTGAGCGATTCACCCACCGTCTGCGTGAAGCCGTCCAGCCCCGTCACCGACAGCTGCACCGGGAAGCCGAACTGGTCCACCCGCGTCGTGTTGACGAAGATGCCCTGCGGATTGCTGCCCGGCGGCAGGATGGCGAACTCGCCGAAATCGAAGGTGACGTCGATGTTGGGATCGGTCGGGTTCTCGATGTTGGCGCCGGCATAGGCGATCCGGCCGTTGGCATCGGTGTTCACCCAGATGTACATGGGGCTGCCGACGCTGAACAGGATGCGCGCCGAATTGATCGGCGGGATGGTCACCGACTTCAGCTGCTCCAGGGTGAAGAAGTAGTTGCTGTAGGGCAGGCCGTTCTTCATCAGGGCGCCGTTGTCACCCAGGCTCATGGGCACCAGCTGGCCCTGCGCATTGACATGCACGAACTGGTCCGTGGCCCAGTCCTTGCCGATGATGGCCCAGTAGACCTGCGCGTCGCTGAACTTCCCCCGCGTGGCGTTGACCATGCGGAAGGTGGTCTGCCCATTCCAGACCTGGCCGCTGCCGCCACCGATGGTGTAGCTGGCCTGGCTGAGGGCGGAGGGCGTCATGCCGGGCTTGTAGGCGATGGCGCGCACCGTCGTCGAGGCCAGCAGCGCAATGGGGCCGCCATAGGCCGGCGAACTGGCGCCAGGGGTGCTGCCATCGGTGGTGAAGCGGATCGTCGCGCCCACGGTGCCGCTCGACAACGCCAGCTGGATGGGCGAGCCATAGCTGCCGCCGGCATGTGAGAACACCGGAGGCAAGACCTGCCCCCCTTGGGTCTCGACGACATAGGTGCCGACGACGTTGCCCGACTGGCTGCCGTCGCTGCGCATGCTGGCGGCGGTGATGGTCAGGGCGGTGTTGACGGTGATCGGTCCCGTGTACTGGGGTGACAGCGCAGTGGGTGCCGAGCCGTCGGTGGTGTAGCGGATCACGCCGCCCGGGGCGGTGGTGGACAGGCTGACGCTGACCGGGCCGGCGTAGCTGCCGCTGGCCGGGCTGAACTGAGGCTTGGGGATGTCATTGCCCGTGCCCATGACATAGCTGTAGGCCGGCGAGTCGGTCTGCGCGCCGGACACCGGGGCATAGGTGAAGGCATAGTTGAGACGCTGGCCGAAGCCCAGGCCGCTCAGCACCGTCTCGTAGCGGCCCAGCGAGGGGTTGTAGGCCATCTTCGGATTGATCTGAGAACCCGTGCCGATCTGGTAATGCAGGATCACGAACTGCTGTGCCGCCGCGGGCTTGAACCAGACCATGGCCGTGCTGCCCAGCTCCGACACGCCCTGCGAGAAGGGGCCGTTGGCGATGCTGATGGTGTAGCTGGCGCTGGTCACGGGTGAGTCCGTCAGGCCGCTGGCGCTGGCATAGGCCTTGATCGTCAGGCTGCCGCCCACGGCGATCGGGCCTGCATAGACGGGTGAGGCGCTGCTGGGCGTGCTGCCGTCGACGGTGTAGCGGATCACCGCCCCCGGCGTGCCGCTGCTGAGGCTGACCTGCTGGACGCCGGCATAGCTGCCGCCGGGCAGGGAGAAGGCGGGCGCGGCCGCAGTGCCACCACCACCGCCACCGCCACCGCCACCCAGGGTGAGCACGAAGAGCGGGCTGTCCGCCGCGCCACTGCCGTTGGCGAACCAGGTGAAGCTGTACTTCACGGTGGCGCCCGCGGGCAGAGAAGCCTTGTACTCGAAGCGCTGGGTGCCGCTGTTGTAGCTGCTGCGCACGTTCTGCTGGCCGCTGCCCGCGTCGTAGTGCAGGTCGACCCAGGCGGTGCTGGCCAGCTCACGGGCGAACCAGAAGGTGGCCACGCCGCCGGCGTAGTCCACGCCCTGGGTGTAGCCCGTGCCGCCGCTGCTGCCCAGGGTGTAGCTGGCGCTGCTGACCGCCGAGCTCAGGCCATTGAGCAGGGCGATGGCCTTGACCATGGCGCTGGCATTGAGCGTCAGCGGGCCCGTGTAGGCGGTCGAGCCGGCACCGGGCGTGCTGCCGTCCAGTGTGTAGCGGATGGTGGCGCCGCTGCTGCTGCTGAGGCTGAGGCTCAGCGGTGCTGCATAGCTGCCCGCGGGCACCGAGAAGCTCGGGGCGGCCGGCGCACCGCCGCCTCCGCCGCCTCCGCCGCCCTGCAGCGTGGTGCTGCCCGCGGCCGAGTCATAGGCCGCGCCGCTGGTGAAGTAGGTGAAGCTGTGGGTGACGGTCTGGCCGGCGCTGGCGGGGAAGGACGTCTCGAAGCGTGCCGAGCTGCTGTTGTAGGCCATGCGCACATTCATCTGCGCGCCGCCGGCCACGCTGTAGTGGGCGTCGACCCAGCTGGCGCTGGCGGCGGGCTTGAACCACAGCGTGGCGGTGCTGCCCGAGAGTTCGGCGCCGGCCGTGTACTCGGCGGCGCGGGCGGCCTGGGGCAGCAGCCCCAGGGACAGGGCCAGGACGGCGCAGAGCAGCCGGCCTATGAGCCCGAAGAAGGTGTGAGTCATGCTTGTCTCCAGTCTGTTGTGGGGGATCCCCCCAGGCGCCTTGGGGCGCTCGTCTTGCTGAGTACTGCAGGCGGAATTCTGGAGTGAAAGCGCTTTCTTGGATAGCTTGGTGTTGACCCGGAGTTTTAGAGAAATATATGTTTGTATATCAATATGAAAGCGATTTCATACTTTCGTGGCGCCGAGCTCGGGCTGAGGGCGGGGTCTCGGCGCCCGGTGCCCGGCGCCCGGCGCGCGCGTGGCCATGGCCCGCGCCGGGCAGGCTCGCGGCGACTGCTGCGGCCTCAGCGGCCGGCCGTCGCGCGCAGGGGCACGCGGGTCTCGAACTTGGAGCAGTTCATGGCGAACATGCTCTTGAAGTTGCGCACGTTGTGGCTGGAGGAGAAGGCCTCGCGGGTGAAGGCGTGGAACTGCTCCATGGACTCCGCGCTGACGATCAGCAGGAAGTCGAACTCGCCGGAGACCTCGTAGCAGGCCATCACGGCGTCCTCGGCGGCCATGCGCTGCTCGAACTGCGTCAGCAGGGCGGCATTCTGCTTGTCCAGCTCCACGGACACGAAGACCGTCAGCGGCCGCCCCACGAGGCGGCGGTCCACGATGGCCACCTGGCGCTGCAGCACGCCGGATTCGCGGAGCTGCGCCATGCGCCGCTGGCAGGTGGCCGGCGAGGTGCCCAGCCGGTCCGCCAGGGCGCGCACGGGCAGGGTGGCGTCGCGCTGCAGGAGGTCCAGCAGGGCGGCATCCAGGGCATCCAGCGCGGCGGGCTGGGCCTTCAGCAGTGGCGCTTGAGACATCGGGCGTGAAATGGGTCGATGGGTGAGACAAACCGTCCATCGCGGCCGTAACGGCGATGAATCTGCTCGCGATGATGCCTCAACAATCCTTCCAAGCACTTCAGGGAGCCAGCCCATGGACAGGACCGAGGACGAGACGCAGGAGGCCGCGTGGGTGCGCTGGCGCCATGAGTTCCACCGCTTCCCCGAGACGGGCTTCCAGGAGTGCCGCACCGCCGACCGGGTAGCTCAGCTCCTGCAGGCCATGGGCGTGGAGGTGGCCCGCGGTGTCGGTGGCACCGGCGTGGTGGGCACGCTGCGGGCGGGGCGGGGCACCGGCACCATCGGGCTGCGGGCGGACATGGACGCCCTGGCCCTGAGCGAGGCCGCCCCGGGCCGTGCGCATGCCTCCGTCAGCGCCGGCTGCATGCATGCCTGCGGGCATGACGGTCACATGGCCATGCTGCTGGGGGCGGCCCAGCTGCTGGCCGCGCAGCGTGGCTTCGACGGCACGGTGCGCTTCATCTTCCAGCCCGCCGAGGAGCACGGTCGGGGCGCCGCCGCCATGCTGGCGGACGGCCTGCTGGAGCGATTTCCCATGGACGAGATCTATGGCGCCCACAACATCCCCGGCATGGCCGCCGGCCATTTCGCGACCCGCGTGGGCGGCCTGATGGCCAGCGAGGACAACTTCGTGATCCGCATCACCGGGCGCGGCGGCCATGCGGCGCGTCCCCACATGGCCATCGACCCGCTGGTGATCGGCGCGGAGATCGTGCTGGCGCTGCAGACCGTGGTCGCCCGCTCGGTGGACCCGCGCCACCCGGCCGTGCTGTCCTGCACCGAGTTCGTCACCGACGGCATCCGCAACGCCATTGCGGGCGAGGTGGTGATCAAGGGCGACACCCGCAGCTACGAGCCCGAGGTGCAGGCCCTGCTGGAGCGGCGCATCCGCGAACTCTGCGAGGGCATCTGCCACGCGCATGGGGCGGGCTGCGCGGTCGAGTACACCCACGAGTTCGCGCCGACGGTGAACTGGGCCTCCTGCGTGCCGGTGGCGGTGCGCGCGGCGCAGGCCGTGGCCGGGCCGGAGCGGGTGGATGCCGACACGCCGCCGCTGATGATCTCCGAGGACTTCGGCCGCTTCCTCCAACACATCCCCGGCGCCTTCGTGTTCATCGGCAATGGCGAGGGCGAGGGAGACGGCGGCGTGCCACTGCACAACGCCCGCTACGACTTCAACGATCGCATCGTGCCCATCGGCGCACGCTACTTCGCCGAGCTGGTCCGCCAGCGCCTGCCTGCGGCCTGAGCTTTCCTCCTGAACCTTCCGCCGAGACACTCCCCCATGTTCTTCCCCAACCCGCATGCCACACGGCGCCCCTACGATGCCGAGCTTCAATCCCTGCTGAGCCTGTCCGAGGGTCGTGCCGCCGGGCAGCGCCTCGCGGGCTGGCCCGGCGTGTCCGCACAGCCGACGACGGCCTGGTCCCTGCCCGGCCTGGCGCAGGCGCTGGGCATCGCACAGCTGACGGTCAAGGACGAAAGCCGCCGCTCCGTCCTGGGCAGCTTCAAGGCACTGGGCGCGCCCAATGCGCTGGTCAAGCTGGTGCAGCGGCGCTTCGGGCAGGCCGGCTGGAACGGCACGGAGCTGCTCGCCGGCCGCCATGCCGAGGCGCTGTCGGGCTTCACCGTGATCAGCGCCACCGACGGCAACCACGGCCGCGCCCTGGCCGCCGCGGCGCAGAGCGTGGGCTGCCGCTGCGTGATCGTGCTGCATGCCCATGTCAGCGCCGAGCGCGAGCAGGCCATCGCGGCCTATGGCGCCGAGATCGTGCGCATCCGTGGCAACTACGACGACTCGGTCACCGAGGCCGCGCGCCTGGCGCGTGAGCAGGGGTGGGAGGTGGTGTCCGACACCTCCTACGAAGGCTACGAGGAGGTGCCGCGCGATGTCATGCAGGGCTACGGCCTGATCGCCGCGGAGCTGCTGGCCGGGCTGGGCCCCGCGGACGCCTGCCCCTGGACCCACGTGATCCTGCAGGGCGGGGTGGGCGGCCTGGCGGCGGGGCTCGTCAGCGGCTTCTGGGACCGCTTCGGCGCGGCCCGCCCCTGCGTCATCGTCGTCGAGCCCGAGCAGGCGGACTGCCTGCTGCAGAGCGCCATCGCGGGCCGGCCGGCGCGGGCCGCGGGCAGCGTCGACTCGGTGATGGCCGGGCTGGCCTGCGGCGAGACCTCGCCCCTGGCCTGGCGCTTCCTGCAGCCCGCCGTCGACGCCTTCATGACGGTCAGCGACGCGCAGGCCGAGGCCGCCATGCGTCTGCTGGCGGACGGCCCGCACGGCGACGTGCCCCTGGTGGCCGGCGAGTCCGGCGTGGCGGGGCTGGCCGCGCTGCAGCGGCTGGCGGCCCGGGCCTCGGAGCGCCAGGCCGTGGGCCTCGATGCGGGCGCGCGGGTGCTGCTCATCAGCACGGAAGGGGCCACCGCGCCGAGCGTCTACGCCGGCATCGTGGGCCGCCCGGCGGCGCACGTGCAGGCCGCCCAGCGCGACTGGCTGCGGCGCGCGGGGCTGTCGCAGGAGCGGCTGATGCAGAGGCTGGAGGCCCATGCGGCCCTGGGTGCCATCGAGGGCGGCGGCGTGTGCCGCCTCGCGCTCACCGACGCCGACCGCCAGGGCCGCGACCAGCTCGTGCACTGGATGCGCGAGCTGGGTCTGGAGGTGCGCGTGGATGGCATCGGCAACATCTTCGGCATCCGCGCCGGGCGGACGCAGGCGGCGCCCGTGATGACGGGCTCGCACATCGACACCGTGGCCACCGGCGGCCGCTATGACGGCATCTATGGCGTGATGGCGGGGCTGGAGGTGGTGCGCTGGCTCAACGAGCATGGGATCGAGCTGGCGCGGCCCCTGGTGGTGGCCGCCTTCAGCAACGAGGAGGGCGTGCGTTTCCAGCCGGACATGATGGGCTCCCTGGTCCACGCAGGCGGCCTGCCGCTGCAGCAGGCCCTGGACACGGTGGGCATCGACGGCCTGCGCTGCGGTGACGAGCTCGCCCGCATCGGCTATGCCGGCGACCTGCCCTGCGGCAGCCTGCGGCCCCATGCCTTCGTGGAGCTGCACATCGAGCAGGGGCCGGTGCTGGAGGCCGAGGGCGCGGACATCGGCGCCGTGCAGGATCTGCAGGGCATCTCCTGGCAGGAGTTCCGCTTCACCGGCCAGTCCAACCATGCCGGCACCACGCCCATGCACCTGCGCCGCGATGCGGGCTACTGCGCAGCGGCCGTGGCGGTGTTCGTGCGCGAGCTGGCGCGGCGCTACGGCGGCAGCCAGGTGGCCACGGCGGGCGCGGTGCAGCTGCATCCGAACCTGATCAACGTCATCGCCGCGCGTGCCACCGTGGCCGTGGACCTGCGCAACACCGACGAAGCGACGCTGCAGCGCGCCGAGCGGGAGCTGGCGGCCTATGTGCGGCAGCTGTGCGAGGCGGAGTCCGTGACGGTGGA
This sequence comes from Pelomonas sp. BJYL3, assembly GCF_027257975.1. Lineage (GTDB taxonomy): Bacteria > Pseudomonadota > Gammaproteobacteria > Burkholderiales > Burkholderiaceae_C > Roseateles_B > Roseateles_B flavus. Next base: position 602,631 of record NZ_JANZKX010000003.1, on the reverse strand, counting down.
GACGCGCCGGCTCGCACGCTTCGAGCCGGTGCGCTTCGACGCCGGCCTGGTCCGCCTGATCGAGGACTGCGCCGGGGCACGCGGCCACCGCACGCGGCGCATGAGCTCGGGCGCAGGCCACGACGCGCAGATGATGGCCAGGATCTGCCCCGCGGCGATGATCTTCGTGCCCAGCGCCGGGGGCATCAGCCACAACCCGCGCGAGCACACCGAGCCGGCCGATCTGCTGCGCGGGGCGAACGTGCTGCTCGATGCCTTGCTGGCGCTGGCCGGGCAGGGCTGAGCCGCCCACGACCCGCCCAAGACTCGCGCTACGCTCCACCCCACAACCTTCACCCCACCCCGATCCCCGCAAGGAACGCCATGTCCACCCCTGCCCCGTTCAGCATCAGCCGCTTCCCCGTGCCCGAGCTCGCGGACCTGCCCGAGGACCTCCGCGCGCGCATCCTCGCCGTGCAGGAGAAGTCGGGCTTCGTGCCCCATGTCTTTCTCGTGCTGGCCCATAGGCCCGACGAGTTCCGCGCCTTCTTCGCCTATCACGACGCCCTGATGGACAAGCCCGGCGCGCTGAGCAAGGCCGAGCGCGAGATGATCGTGGTCGCCACCAGCAGCGCCAACCAGTGCCAGTACTGCGTCGTCGCGCACGGAGCGATCCTGCGCATCCGGGCGAAGAACCCGCTGATCGCGGACCAGGTCGCCATCAACTACCGCAAGGCCGACATCACGCCCCGCCAGAAGGCCATGCTGGACTTCGCGATGAAGGTGTCGACCGCCTCGCATGCCGTGGGTGACGAGGACTTCGCGGCCCTGCAGGCCCAGGGCTTCGGCATGGAGGAGGCCTGGGACATCGCGGCCATCGCCGCCTTCTTCGGCCTCTCCAACCGCATGGCCAACGTCAGCAGCATGCGGCCCAATGACGAGTTCTACACCCTGGGTCGCGGGGGCTGACGGCGGCGCGGGTGCCGGGCGGTCCGCCGAAACTCGATTAGGCTTGCGCCACGCTCACCGCCAAGGGTTTCGCCATGCAGCTCTGCGTCTACTTCGCCACCAACCGAGGCCACGAAGGGCCGGAACGGTTCGCGCCCCGGCGCTACGGCAGCCGTTTCTCCAGCGACGGCATGGAGAACCTGCGCTTCGGGCGGGTGCTCTTCGAGGCTGACGAAGTGCAGGTGAGGGCGCTGCTGGACCAGCGCCGCGAGCACACCGGCGCGGGTGACGGCGAGGCGCTGCAGGACTACCTCGGCAAGTGCGTCGCCGCCAGCCAGCGCATCGAGTGCTACCAGGAAAGCATCCCCGACCCTCAGGTCAACGAGCGCGCCCAGGGGCAGGCCGTGAAGCTGGGTTCCGCCGCCCTGTTCTCCGAGCTGCAGCAAGACATGCAGCAGGGGCGCGACCTGCTGGTGCTGGTGCATGGCTTCAACGTCAGCTGGGAGGAGGCGGTGGCCACGGCCGCGGCCTTCGAGGCCATGGTCAACCGCGTGGAGCCCGCGCTGGACGAAGGCCTGCCGGCCAAGTCGGTGCGCGTGCTGCTCTTCACCTGGCCCAGTGACGGCGCGGCCCTGCCCTGGGCCAGCTACAAGAGCGACCGTGCCGATGCCCGCGGCACCTCGGGTGCGCTGGGGCGGGCCTTCCTGAAGCTGCGCGACCAGCTGCATGCGCTGGGCCGCGAGGTGCGCCAGAACAGCTCGCGCGTGCGGGCGCTGCGTGAGGCCATGGCCGATCGCCCGCAGGCCGAGGTCGAGCGCGCCATCGCGCAGCTGGAGGCCACCGAGCTGTGCGGCCAGAAGCTGCACCTGCTCGCGCACTCCATGGGCAACTACGTGCTGCAGAACGCGCTGGCACGGGTCTACGAATTCAGCCCGGGGAACCAGCTGCCGCGCCTCTTCGACAACGTCTTCCTCTGCGCCCCTGACGTCGACGACGACGCCCTGGAAGGCGAGGCCCCGCTGGCCCGGGTGCACCAGGTCTCGCAGTCGGTGGCGATCTATCACAACCGCAACGACATGGCGCTGAAGATCTCGGACTACACCAAGGGCAACCCCGACCGCCTGGGGCAGGGTGGGGCCGCGCGGCCGCAGCTGCTGCACCAGAAGGTCTACCAGGTGGACTGCGCGGCCCTGGTCACCGGCCTGACGCAGCACAGCTACTACACCAACGGGCTGGTGGCCCGTGACATCCGGCTTGCGCTGTCAGGCCTGACGCCGAAGGAGCGCGGCCTGCAGAGCACCGGCCAGGCGCCCAACACCTGGGCCCTGGCCCGCCGCCCGTGCTGAGCACCGGGCGGTGCCGTGCGTGCCGCGCGGCAGGGTCGGCAGGGCCTGCCGGGGCCCGTCCTGGCAGGCCCTGGCGCCTTTCCGTGATAATCCGGCCCCTTTGCCCCCTTCGGGCGTCAACGGAAGCATTTGCATGAACAAGAGTGAACTGATCGACAGCATCGCCACCAAGGCCGGCATCACCCGCGCCGCCGCCGGCACGGCTCTGGAAGCCACGCTGGCCAGCATCAGCGAGGCCCTGGTGGCCGGCGATGCCATCGCCCTGGTGGGCTTCGGCACCTTCAAGGTGAGCGAGCGCGCCGCCCGCACCGGCAAGAACCCCGCCACCGGTGCCACCCTGGAAATCGCCGCCTCCAAGTCGGCCAAGTTCACGCCGGGCAAGTCCCTGAAGGACGCGCTGAACGCCTGAGCGTTCCGGCGATGACGTCCCGGGCCGGACCGCCTCATGCGGACCGGCCCTTGTCATTTCTGCCGGACCGTCAGGAAGCGAGGCCGGCCTTGGCACGCCAGAAGGCGGCATCCAGTGGCAGGGCCGCGCCATTGCGCTCATTGACCAGCCAGAGCTGGCGGCCGTCCGGGCTGAGGCGCTGGACCTCGCCCGTGACACGGCCGGCGCTGACCCGCAGGCCCAGGGCATTGCGCGGGAACTCCGGTGCCGCGGCCAGGACCTGCAGGGGGATGACGGCGCGGCGGTCGCCCGCCAGGCGCAGGCGTTGCACCAGCGGGGCCAGCAGCGGGCTGGCGGCATCCGCGTCGGAGAGGTACAGCAGCACCTTGGCCTGCGCCCGGCTGAGGGCCACGTTGAGCAGGCGGCGGGCGTCTGGCGTCTGCAGGAAGGGCAGCTTGGCGTCCACCGGGTCGAAGAAGACCACCGGGGCCTCGCTGCCCTGGGCCCGGTGCACCGTGCTGACGCGCACGCCCGCGGCCTCGGCAATGCCCCGGGCCTCGAGGCCGCGCCGGATCAGTGCGCGCTGGGCGCGGAAGGGCGTGAGCACCACCAGCTCGCGGGGCTGCCAGGCGCCGCTCTCCAGGGCCAGGGCCACGGCCTCGACCACGGCCTCGGCCGAGGCCGGCCGCTGCGGGCCGTGGTCCTGGGCCGACCAGCGCCCCGGGCCCTTCACCGGCCGCACGATCACGTGGTCCGCGGCCGGCAGGTCCGCCAGCGGGCGCTGGCGCCGGGCCAGCCACTCCGGGGTCTGCAGCGCATCGGTGGCGACCTTCAGCGCGCCCTCGTAGAACACCTCGCTGACCAGGGCGCAGATGGGCGGTGCCATGCGCGACTGCTCGTCCAGCAGCACCACGGACGGACCCTGGCGCGGCATGTCGGCAAAGGCCGAGCGGCCCAGCCAGCGCTGGGCGGCGGGCTCGCGGCTGCGCAGCACGGGCGCCAGCTGCTGCGGGTCGCCCGCGAACAGGGCCGCGGCGCCCAGGGGCATCAGCAGCAGGGTCTGGGCCAGGCTCAGCTGGCTGGCTTCGTCGAAGACCAGCAGGTCGAAGGGCGGCTCGCCGGCACCGCGCTCGTCCAGCGAGCGCAGCAGGCTCAGGCCGGCCGTCGCGCGGCTGGCCGTCATGGCGGCCAGGCGGGCCTGGCGCAAGGCGCGGCGGGTGTCGGCGCGCTGCTGCTCGCGCAGGCCTGCGAGGCGGTCGCTCCAGGCCTTGAGCGCCTGCGCATCCCCGCTGCGTGGGCGGGCCGCCTCCACGCGGCTGAGCGTGGCCAGCAGGGCCGGGTCGGTGCCCGGCAGCAGGTGCTCCCGGCCCTCGTAGGCGGCGGGGTCGAAGCGCGTGCCCAGGCGCTGCAGCGCGCCGCGCAGGGCCTCGCGCCGGCCCTTCTGCAGGGCCTTGTCCACAGCAATCAGGGCCTGGTCCACCGCCTGGTTGGTGGCCGAGACCAGCAGGATGCGGGCGGTCGGCCGGCTGTCGAGGTACTCGGCCAGCAGCACGCCCAGGGTGGTGGTCTTGCCCGTGCCGGGCGGGCCCCACAGATAGCCGCAGCGCTGCGCGGGCAGGGTCTGCAGGGCACGGCGCTGCGCCTCACGCAGCCAGCGGAACGGGGCGCCGCTGAGGGCCGGGCCGGGCGGCGCGGGCTCCGGGCGCGAGAGGGCGGGCCGCAGTGCCAGGGCGGCCTCGGCCCAGGGGGTGTCCCAGGCCGCCTCGACCAGGGCCTTGAGGAAGCGCGGCGGATACAGGCGGATCAGCTGCTCCGGCCCCGGCGGCGCGCTGCTGGCGTTCTGCAGCAGCAGCTGGTCTTCCTCCAGCCGCAGGGCCAGCACGCTGGCATGGCCCTTGACGGGGGCGCCCCACCAGGCGGAGGCGCCGTCCAGGCTGTCGTCCAGCAGGCCCAGGGCCGCGGCCTGGCCGGGCGGCTGGCCCTCGGCAAAGACGTAGCCCGGCTCCAGCGTCACGCGCCACAGCGCGCCCTCGCGCTCGCTGCGCAGGACCTTGAAGTCGTAGTACTCGGGCGTGGCGGCCAGCTCGGCGTCCAGGGCGGCCCGCAGGTCGGCCAGGCTCACTGCGCCGCAGGTGAGCCCAGGCCCTGGAAGGTGCTGGCCATCACCCAGTCGATGATCTGGGCATGGGTGTACTGGCCGGAGTCCTTGAGCAGCCCCACGACGGGGTCGCAGGCGCGCGCGAAGAGGGTGTAGAGCACCATCTCCGGCGGGAACCGGTCCTGGATCTGCCCGCTGGTCTGGGCCTCGGCGATCCAGATGCTGAGCCGGTTGCTGAGGGACAGCAGGCGGTCCATGTAGTCGTCGTTGGACTGCAGCGAGGTGCTGAGGCTGGTGTTCTGCGCGGGCAGGGACGGCATCTCGCCCTCCAGCTGGGTCTGCATGGCCCAGCGGGTGACGGCCTCCAGCTGCGCGCGGGCGCTGACCGGCTGGGCCGAGGTGGCGGCCTGCTCGCGCAGGCTGTCCACGAAGGCCAGGGCCCGGTCCAGCACGGCCACCATGGCGGCCCCGGCCAGCTCCTCCTTCGAGGCAAAGAGCTTGTAGAGGCTGGCCTTGGCCATGCCGGCCTCGGCGGCCACCTCGTCCACCGTCATGGCGTCATAGCCCTTGGTCGCCAGCAGGCGGTTCACCGCCGTGACGATGGCTTCCTGGCGCATGCGCTGCACCTGCTCTCGGATCGAAGGTCGGGCTCCCATGGCCTGCATTCTAGACCGACTGGACTGTCGTAAATACCCGATAGTGCAAAGTTGAGACTGACGAGTTATATTTCTGAACTATAGAGTTCACAAATTGGCCGACCGGGTACAGCCGGCGGTCCTGCAACAGGGGAGCAGGCCCATGCGACGCATCGCAGTCATTGGTTCCGGGGTGGCGGGTCTGGCGGCCGCCTGGCGCTTGAGCGCGCCGGGCTCGCCCCATCGCGTGACCCTGTTCGAGGCCGACAGCCACTTCGGCGGCCATGCCCACACGGTGGATCTGTGCCTGGATGGCATCAGCCATGGCGTGGACACGGGCTTCCTGGTCTTCAACCACCGCACCTATCCCCTGCTGACCGAGCTGTTCCAGACGCTGGGGGTCGAGACGGCGGCCTCGGACATGTCCTTCTCGGTGCAGGTGCCCCGCAGCGATGGCCGCGAGGGCCTGGAGTGGAGCGGCAGCTCGCTCAACACCGTCTTCGCGCAGCGCCGCAACCTGCTGCGGCCGGGCTTCTGGCGCCTGCTGGGCGAGATCCTGCGCTTCAACCGGCTCTGCACGGACCTGGCCGTCCGCGGGGACGAGGTCCAGCTGGACGGCACCATCGAGGACTTCCTCGCCGGGCATCAGTTCGACCGTGCCTTCCAGGACCACTACCTGCTGCCCATGGTGGGCTGTATCTGGAGCTGCCCCACGGACCAGATGCTGCGCTTCCCCATCCGCACCCTGATCCGCTTCTGTCACAACCACGGGCTCATCCAGGTCAACGACCGCCCGCAATGGCACACCGTGCGCGGCGGCTCGCGCCAGTATGTGCGCCAGCTGCTGCAGCGCCTGAGCGACGCCCGCCTGAACATGCCGGTGCTGGGCGTGCAGCGCCAGGCCCAGGGGGCGCGGGTGCTGACGGTGCAGGGGGCCGAGTCCTTCGACGCCGTGGTCATGGCCTGCCACACCGACCAGGCCCTGGCCCTGCTGGGCGACGACGCCACGCCCGAGGAGCGCGCCCTGCTCGGTGCCATCCGCTACCAGCCCAACGAGGCCGTGCTGCACACCGATGCCTCGGTGCTGCCGCGGCGCCGTCTGGCCTGGGCCGCCTGGAACTACGAGCGCGCCGCCGAGGCCGGCCGGGAGGGCGCCCAGGTCTGCCTGCACTACCTGCTCAACCGCCTGCAGCCTTTGCCCTGGGCGCAGCCGGTGGTGGTCTCGCTGAACCCCGCCCGCCCGATCGACGAGCGCCAGGTCCACCGCCGCATCAGCTACGCCCACCCGGTGTTCGACCGGGCGGCCATGCAGGCCCAGGGTCGGCTGCCGCAGCTGCAGGGCCAGCGTCACACCTGGTTCTGCGGTGCCTGGAGCGGCTATGGCTTCCATGAGGACGGCCTGCGCTCGGGCTTCGAGGTGGCCGATGCCGTGCAAGCCAAGCTGGCCCGGCGCGACGCCCTGGTGGAACGGGGGGCTGCATGAGCACGCCCGGTGCCCAGCTGGGCCTGGGGACGGTGTGGCACCGCCGCTTGCGGCCGGCCCTGCATGCCTTCCATTACCCCGGCTACTTCCTGCTGCTGCCCCTGCGCCAGCTGCGCGCCAGGCCCTGTGAAGCCCTGCGGCGCAACCGCCGCGGCCTGCTGAGCTTCCACGACCGGGACCATGGCGACGGCGGCGGCGATGCCCTGGCCTGGTTCGACCGCCTGCTGCTGGCCGAGGGCGTGTCAGACGCCACCGGCGAAGTCTGGCTGCAGACCTTCCCGCGTGTGCTGGGCTTTGCCTTCAAGCCAGTGAGCTTCTGGTACGCCCACCGCGAAGACGGCAGCCTGGCCGCCGTGGTGGCGGAGGTCAATAACACCTTCGGTGAGCGTCACGTCTATCTGCTGGACGGGCCAGGCCTGGCCTTCGGGCAGCCGCAGTCGGCGCGCAAGGTCTTTCATGTCTCCCCGTTTTGCCGTGTCGAGGGGGACTACACCTTCCGCTTCGACCGGCGCCTGGATGCGCAGGGGCAACCCGCCTGGTGCCGGGCCGCCGTGGACCTGCGCGATGCCCAGGGCCTGCTGCTGCAGACCAGCCAGGCCGGCCTGCTGCAGCCGCTCACGCCCGGCGCCGTCCGTCGTGCCTTCTGGGGCCTGCCCCTGATGACCTTCGGCGTGGTGCTGCGCATCCACTGGCAGGCGCTGCGCCTCCTGTGCAAGCGCGTGCCCTTCTTCTCCAAGCCATCCGCCCCGTCTGAACTGGTGAGTCGATGACCATGAGCCAAGAGACCTTCCTGAACAGCGCGGCCGTGCATCGCCGCGCGACCGTCCCTCCCTCGGCCCGGCGCGTGCTGCGCCTGATGCAGCGCCTGCCCCAGGGCCAGCTGAGCCTGCAGCTGCCTGACGGCGACACGCTGCTGCTCGGCAACCCCAGCCACGGCGGCGAGGCTGCGCTGCGGGCGCAGCTGGTGGTGCACGACTGGCAGGTCTTCGAGCGCACGCTCAAGGCCGGTGACATCGGCCTGGCCGAGAGCTTCATCGACGGCCAGTGGGACACGCCCGACCTCGCCGCCCTGCTGCGCCTGTGCATCGTCAACCGCGAGCACATCGAGCAGCTGGTCTACGGCCGCTGGTGGGGGCGTCTGCTGTACCGTCTCAAGCACCTGCGCCAGCGCAATTCACGGGCCGGCAGCGAGAAGAACATCCACGCCCACTACGACCTGGGCAATGACTTCTACCGCCTCTGGCTGGATCCGGGCATGAGCTACAGCGCCGCCTGGTTCGAGGGCCGGGAGCCCCGCGAGGTGGCCCTGATCGACGCGCAGGACGCCAAGCTGCGCCGCACCCTGCGCGAGGCGCGGGTGGCGCCGGGGCATCGCGTGCTGGAGATCGGCTGCGGCTGGGGCGGCCTGGCCGAGCTGGCGGCGCGCGAGTTCGGTGCCGAGGTGACCGGCGTGACCCTGTCCCGCGAGCAGCTGCAATGGGGCCGCGAGCGCATCGCCGCGGCCGGCCTGCAGGACCGGGTGGACCTGCGCTACCAGGACTACCGCGACCTGCCCGCGCAGCACCGCGAGCAGCCCTTCGATGCCATCGTCTCCATCGAGATGTTCGAGGCCGTGGGTCATGAGTACTGGCGCGGCTACTTCCGGACGCTGTGGGATTGCCTCAAGCCCGGCGGCCACGCCTGCATCCAGAGCATCACCATCCGCGACGACCTCTTCCCGCGCTACCTGCGCTCGACGGACTTCATCCAGCAGTACATCTTCCCCGGCGGCCTGCTGCCCAGCCCCTCGGCCTTCGAGGCGGAGGCGCGCCGCGCGGGCTTCGTGGTCGAGAACCGCCTGGCCTTCGGGCGCGACTACGCCGAGACCCTGCGCCGCTGGCATGCCGACTTCCTGCGCACGCTGCCCCAGGTCCGCGCCCTGGGCTTCGATGCGCGCTTCGAGAAGATCTGGACCTTCTACCTGGCCTACTGCGAAGCTGCCTTCGACACCGGCAACACCGACGTGATGCAGTTCACCCTCAGAAAGCCCGCCCCATGAACCCCCGCCGCCTGCACCGCCGTGCGCTGTGCGCGGCGCTTTGCTCGATGCCCTGGACGCTTATGGCCACCACCACTTCCTCCGCTCCCCCGGCTGCCGCCGGCCCGGCCTCGACCGCCCCGCCTGCCATGCCCGAGGAGCTCCAGCCCCTGCTGCCCGAGGCGCGCCTGCGGGGCAGCGGCGTGCTGCGCTTCTTCGGCCTGCGGGTCTACGAGGCCCGGCTCTGGACCTTGCCCGCCTTCACGCCGGAGGACTACGCCAGCCAGCGCCTGGGCCTGGTGCTCAGCTATGACCGGCGCCTGGAGGGCGGCGCCATCGCCGAGCGCTCCATCGCCGAGATGCGCCGCGTGGGCTCCTTCAGCGAGGCGCAGGCCCAGCAATGGCTGGCCCTCATGAGGAAGGCCTTCCCCGACGTCAAGCCGGGCGACCGCCTGCTGGGCTGGCATGACGGCCAGGGCGGCGTGCGCTTCTTCCACAACGGCCGGCCGACCGCGGAGCTGGCGGACCCGCTCTATGCGCGCCTCTTCTTCGGCATCTGGCTGGCGCCGCAGAGCTCGGCGCCGGCCCTGCGCCAGTCGCTGCTGGGCCTGCCCGGCTGAGCCTGCCCATGGACACGGCCCGCCCTTCGATCGAACCGAGGCACGCCGGCGCCGATGTGGCGTCGCTGCCCTGGCGTCAGGGCCTGGCCTACGGCGCGCTGGCCCTGCCCCTGGCCTTCGTGTCCCTGCCGCTTTACGTGAGCCTGCCGCATCACTACGCCACGCAGGCGGGTGTGCCCCTGGGCGTGCTGGGCGCCACCCTGCTGGGCCTGCGGGCCCTGGATGCCGTGATCGACCCCTGGCTCGGCCGGCGTGCCGACGGCCTGCTGCAGCGAGGGGCCGGGCCCGCCTGGCGTGCGGCGGCCCTGCTGGCCCTGCTGCTCGCCCTGGCCTTTGCCGCGCTGTGGCAGCCGCCCGCCGGCGACTGGCACCGCGCCTGGGGCTGGCTGATGGCCAGCCTGAGCGTCTGCACCCTGGCCTTCAGCGCCCTGAGCCTGCTGCACCAGGGCTGGGGCACGCGCTGGGGCGGCAGCGTGGCCTGGCGCACGCGGGTCACCGCCTGGCGCGAGGGCGCCACCCTGCTGGGCGTGCTGGTGGCCAGCGGTCTGCCCTGGTGGCTGGGCACGGGCGGCAGCAGCCTGGTCCTGGCGGGTGCGCTGGTCGTGGGGCTGTGGGGCCTGCACAGGCTGGCGGCGCCGACCCCGCCGTCCTTGCCACCGGCCCGGCACGGCGCGAAGCCGCGCTCGCCCTGGCGGCAGGCCGACTTCCGTCACCTGCTCGCCGTCTTCCTGATCAATGGCACCGCCAGTGCGATCCCTGCCACGCTGCTGCCCTTCTTCGTCAGCGACCGTCTGATGGCCGCCGAGTGGCAGCCAGCGCTGCTGCTGGCCTATTTCGCCGCCGGCGCCCTGGGCCTGCCTGCCTGGGCGGCGCTGGCCTCGCGCGTGGGCCTGGCTCCGGCCTGGCGTGCGGGCATGGCGCTCAGCGTGCTGGGCTTCGCGGCCACGCCCTGGCTGGCCGCAGGGGATGCGCCGGCCTTTCTGCTCGTGTGCCTGGCCAGCGGGCTGGCGCTGGGGGCGGACCTGGCCCTGCCCGCCGCGCTGCTGACCGGCCTGATCCATCGCCATCCCGACGGCCCGGGCCGGGAAGGCCAGTTCCTTGGCTGGTGGACCTGCGCCAGCAAGCTCAACCTCGCCCTGGCCGCGGGCCTGGCGCTGCCGGCGCTGGGCAGTCTGGGCTATGCCCCCGGCACGCGTGATGCCGCAGCGCTGGACACCCTGGCCTGGGCCTACGCCGGCCTGCCCTGCGCGCTCAAGGGGCTTGCGCTGGCGCTGCTGTGGCGGCTGGAGCGGGCCCATCCTTCCTGGAGTACGACCACATGAAGCTCAAGCGCACCCTCAGCCTCTTCGCGCCGCTGGTCCTGGCGGCCACCCTCAGCGGCTGCGCCGGCCCGCAGGTGCAGGACTATGCCCAGGAGCAGCCCACGCTGGACCTGCGCAACTATCTGCAGGGCTGCCTGCAGGCGCAGGGGCTGTTCACGGACCGCGCCGGCCGCGTCGTCAAGCGCTTCCACGTGCGCATGGAAGGCCGCTGGCAGGGCGAGGAGGGCACGCTGGACGAGCACTTCACCTACAGCGACGGCAGCACCCAGCGCCGTGTCTGGCGCCTGCGCCACCTGGGCCAGGGCCGCTACAGCGGGCAGGCGGACGACGTCGTGGGCGAGGCCCGCGGCGCGCAGGCCGGCAATGCCTTCCAGTGGAAGTACACCCTGGCCCTGCCCGTGGACGGCCGCGTCTGGGAGGTCGCCCTGGACGACTGGATGTTCCGCATGGACGAGCGCACCGTGCTCAACCGCTCGGCCATGAGCAAGTGGGGCCTGCACCTGGGCGACGTGACCCTGGTGTTCACCAAGGACGAGCCGGGGGCCGCGACATGCCGCTGAACCCGCCCCTGCGCGACTGGGCCGGCCAGTGGGTCTGGCTGGTGGGCGCCTCCACGGGCATCGGCCGGGCGCTGGCCGAGGCGCTGCATCGCGAGGGCGCACGCGTGATCGTGTCCGCGCGCAGCGAGCGGGCCCTGCGCGAGTTCGCGGCGGCGCACCCCGGCAGCCATGCCCTGCCGCTCAACGTGACCGACGCGCAGTCCCTGCAGCAGGCCGCGGCCCAGGTGCTGGCCTGGGCGGGCGGCGCGCCGGCCCTGGTGGTCTACTGCGCCGGCCACTACCGGCCGCAGCATGCGACGGCGCTGGACCCCGTCGAGCTGCAGAAGCACCTGGACGTCAACTACCGTGGCGCCCTGCACCTGCTGGGGGCCATCCTGCCGCCCCTGCTGGCCGCGGGTGCGGGGCATCTGAGCTTCGTGGGCAGCGTGGCGGGCTACCGCGGCCTGCCCAGGGCCCTGGCCTACGGGCCCACCAAGGCCGCGCTGCAGAACCTGGCCGAGGTCCTGCACCTGGACCTGCGGCCGCGCGGGCTGGGTGTGTCCATCGTCAACCCCGGTTTCGTGGCCACGCCCCTGACGCGGCAGAATGACTTCGAGATGCCGGCCCTGATCAGCGCCGAAGAGGCCGCGCAGGAGATGCTGCGCGGCTGGGCGCAGGGCCGCTTCGAGATCCACTTCCCCCGGCGCTTCACCCGCTGGATGCGCTGGCTGCGCCTCCTGCCGGATGCCTGGTACTTCGCTGCGGTCCGGCGCGCCACCGGCGCCTGAGGCCGGGACCGCAGCACCGCCCCACTGACGAGTCCGCCCATGTCCGCCCTGTCCCTGGACCCCCGCACCGCCCGCCTTGTGCAGGCCTACGAGGCCCTCAGCCCCTCGACGCTGCCGGCGCTGATGCAGCTCTACGACGAGGGCGCCACCTTCAAGGACCCCTTCAACGAGGTCCATGGCCGCGCGCCCATCCAGCGCATCTTCGGCCACATGTTCGAGGTGCTCGTGGCCCCGCGCTTCACGGTGCAGCACACCGTCACCGAGGGCGACATGGCCTTCATCACCTGGGACTTCGAGTTCCTCCGCGAGGCCGGGGGCAAGACCTGGCACATCCACGGCGCCAGCTGCATCCGCTATGGCGCGCAGGGCCAGGTGCTGGCGCACCGCGACTACTGGGATGCCGCCGAGGAGCTCTACGAGAAGCTGCCCCTCATCGGCCGTCTGATGCGCTGGCTGCGCGGCCGGCTGGCGACGCCGGCCGCGGGCTGAGCCCGCGCCCGTCTCCAGTGCCCGGCGCGGCCAGTGGCTCGACCAGGGCGCGCGCGCGGCCCTGGGCCTTGGCGAGGTAGAGCTGCTGGTCGGCCTGCAGCATCCAGTCGGCCAGGGTCAGGTCTTGCGCTGCCGTGCTGCAGACGCCGCCTATGCTGACGCTCAGCACCGGCGCGGCCTCGGACTGCGCATGCGGCATCGCCAGCGCGCGCACCGCGCCCTCCAGCGCCTGCGCGACCAGGCGGGCGCCTTCGAGCCCGGTCTCCGCCAGCAGCACGGCGAACTCCTCGCCGCCGTAGCGAAAGGCCAGGTCGCCCGGGCGCCTCAGCTGGCTGCGCAGGGCCGTGGCCACCGCGCGCAGGGCGTCATCGCCGGCCAGGTGGCCGTAGTGGTCGTTGTAGTGCTTGAAGAAGTCCACATCGACCAGCAGGAGGGCCAGGCTGCTGCCGTTGCGCTGGGCGCGCTGCAGCTCTGCCTGGGCCCGCGTGTCGAAGAAGCGGCGGTTGTAGAGCCCGGTCAGGCCGTCGATCAGGGCCTGCTGGCGCAGCAGGTCGTTCTGGAACTTGAGGGTCAGGTGGGTCTTGACCCGGCTGCGCATCACCGAGGGCCGGAAGGGCTTGGTGACGAAGTCCACCGCACCGCATTCCAGGCCGCGCTCCTCGGTGGCCTCGTCCTGGTCGGCGGTCAGGAAGATCACCGGGATGTCGGCCAGGGCGGGATCGGCCTTGATGCGGCGGCAGACCTCGAAGCCGTCCATGCCCGGCATCATCAGGTCCAGCAGGATGAGGTCGGGCTGCTGGCGAGCGCACAGCGCCAGGGCCTGCTTGCCGCTGGTGGCCATCAGCACCTGGCAGTCGGCCGCGAAGACCTGGTGCAGGGCCTGGATGTTCGGCGGCAGGTCGTCCACCAGCAGCAGGCGCGGCTTGCGGTCCAGGGGCAGCTTGAAGTCGAAGAGGCGCTCAGTCATGAGGCAGGGCGTCCAGCATCTGCGCGCAGCTGTGGCCAGCGCTCACGAAATCCAGGAGGGCCATGGATCGGTCCAGGGCATCGAAGGGCTCGGCCAGCTCGGGCCGCGCCTCGCACAGGGGGCGCAGCTGCTCCAGCTGGTCGAATGCCGCCATATCGGATTCAGCCAGGCGAGCGCGCAGGGTGGCCAGGGCCTCACGCAAGGGCTGCGGATCGAAGGCGGCCGGTGCCTCGCTGGCCGATTCTGCGGATGCCTGCAGGGCCAGCGCCAGCGGCAGCAGCTCCCCGGCCAGGGTGGCCGCCTGCAGCAGGGCCTGGAGCTCGGCCGGCGGTGCCGCCTCGCCCTTCTTGAAGTCCTGCTCGCAGCGGGCGGCCAGATCGGCCAGGCGGCGCGCGCCCACGGTGGCGGCCAGGCCGCGCAGGCCGTGCAGCAGCGCGGCCGCGTCGGTCCAGCGACTGGCGTCCAGCAGCGGCTGCAGGCGCGGTGCCAGGGCGGCGGCATCGTCCACAAAGCCCCGGCAGATGCGCAGGTAGCGCTCCGGCCGGCCCATCAGGCGGGCGAGGCCATCGGCCAGATCCAGGCCCAGCGCCAGGCCCCGGGCCTGCAGCGCCGGCGGGACCTGGGTGGTGCCGGACGGAGCGGCCGCCGCCGGGGCGTCCGTGGCCGGCATGCGCCCCAGGCGGCGGTTGATCACGGCCACCAGCTCGTCCAGCTCGAAGGGTTTGCCTACATGCCCGTCCATGCCGGCGGCGCGCGCGGCCTCGCGATCGGTCTCCATGGTGTTGGCGGTCATGGCGATGACAGGCAGATGGGCCAGGCGGGCGTCGGCGCGGATGGCGCGCGTGGCGGTATAGCCGTCCATTTCGGGCATCTGCACGTCCATCAGGATGAGGTCGAAGGCGGCGTCCTGCGCCAGGCGCTGCAGGGCCAGGGCGCCATTGCCGGCCACCTCGATGCTGGCGCCCTCGTCCTCCAGCAGCTCGCGGGCCACCTGCTGGTTGATGTGGTTGTCCTCGACCACCAGCAGGCGCAGTCCCTGCAGCCGCGAGCTGCCGGCCGGCGCGGCGCTGTGCGCGGGCGCGCTCAGCTGGGCGGGGTCGGCCTCCGGCAGGGCCAGGCTGAAGAAGAACTCGCTGCCCTGGCCCGGGGTGCTGTGCAGCTGCAGCTGGCCTCCCATCAGCTGCACCAGGCGCTGGCTGATGGACAGGCCCAGGCCGGTGCCGCCGAAGCGGCGGGTGGTCGAGGCCTCGGCCTGGGTGAAGCCCTCGAAGATCTTCTGCTGATGCGCCGGATCGATGCCGATGCCGCTGTCGCTGACCCGGAACTCCATTCGCACGCTGCCCGGCGGGTCCCCGGCCAGGGGCGGTTCACGACGCAGGCTCACCTGCACCTGGCCCTCGGGCGTGAACTTGATCGCGTTGCCGCCCAGGTTGATCAGCACCTGCTGCAGGCGCAGGCTGTCGCCCAGCAGGGCCGGCGGCAGGGCCGGGTCCAGCTCGAAGTGCAGGGCCAGCGGCCGGTGCCGCACATTGCCGGTGAGGATGACGCGCAGGTCGTCCAGCAGGGTCTGGGGCGAGAAGGGGTGGCTGTCCACCTGCATCTTGCCGGCCTCGATCTTGGAGAAGTCCAGGATGTCGTTGAGCAGGCCCAGCAGCGAGCGCCCGGCGCGCTCGGTCTTGCTGACGTAGTCGCGCTGGCGCTCGTCCAGCGGCGTGCGCTGCAGCAGCTGCAGCAGGCCCAGCACCGCATTCATGGGCGTGCGGATCTCGTGGCTCATATTGGCCAGGAACTGGCCCATGGCGGCGCTGGCGGCCTCGGCGGCGGCGGTGGCCTCGCGCAGCTCGGCCTCGGTCTGCTTCTGGCGGCTGATGTCAAAGCCCACGCCCAGGTAGCCGAAGAGCTCGCCATCGGGCGTGCGCATCTCGGTGACCACGCGCAGGGCCGGGAAGCTGCTGCCGTCCTTGCGCACGTAGTGGCACTCCACCTCGCGGCCCAGCTGCGAGGGGTGCACGAGGGCGGCGAATCCGCCGAGCGGCTCGCCCACCTGTGCCGAGACCTCGCGGCCATAGGCCTCCAGCTCCGCGGGATCGAACAGGGCACTGGCACTGGCCTTGCCTATCATCTCGGCCGCGCTGTAGCCGGTCATGAGCTCGGCGCCCTTGTTGAAGACGTTGACGATGCGCTGGCGGTTGGAGCCCATGATGGCCACCTTGCTGGAGGCGTCCATCACGGCCTTCTGCAGCAGCAGGGCCTTGGCGAGCTCCTGGGCGGCGTGGCGCTGCTGGGTCACGTCGATGTAGGTGGTGACGAAGCCGCCGCCGGGCATGGGGGCGCCGCGGATGTCCAGCACCGTGCCGTCGGGCCGCGTGCGCTCGAACTGGTGCAGGGTCGGCTGGCGGGCCCGCTCGATGATGGCGTCCACCGTGGCCTCCAGGTCCTGGCTTTCGCCGTATTCGCCGCGCTGGGCGTTGAAGCGGATGATCTCCTCGAACCGGACCGGCTCGCCGCGCAGCTCGGCCTCGAAGAGCTGGGGCGGGAAGGCCAGCAGATCGCGAAAGAGCTGGTTGTCGGCGACCAGGCGCAGCTCCGCATCGAATACGCTGAGGCCGCAGGGCAGGTTGTCCAGCACGCTGCGCAGCACGTCGTGGTTGCGGCGCAGGGAATCCTCCAGCCGCCGCCGCTCGGTGATGTCTTGCAGCGTGCCGACGATGCGCACCACGCGTCCGCCTTCAAACTCCGGCTGGGTCACGGAGCGCACCCAGATCTCGCGCCCCCGGGCCGTGAGGAGGCGCAGCTCCAGGTCCTGGGGCGTGCCCTCGCTCACCAGCGCCTGCGTGGCCGTGTTGATCTGCGCGCGGGTCTCGGCGTCGAAGAAGCGCAGGGCTTCCTCGGGGTTGGGCTGGGGCGATGCGGGGTCCAGGTCATGGATCCGGAACATCTGCGCGCTCCAGTGCAGGCGCTGCGGCCTCAGCTCCAGCTGCCAGGCGCCGAGGCCCGCGATGCGGCCCGCCTGCTCAAGGACAGCCTCGTTGTTGCGCAGATCCTGCTCGACGCGCTTGCGCCCGCTGATGTCCAGGTGCGTGCCAGCGACCAGCTGCGGCTGCCCCTGCGCGTCGCGGGCGGTGACCTTGCCGCGCGTCATGACCCAGACCCAGTGCCCGTCCCGGTGACGCAGGCGCATCTCGGCCTCGTACTGCGGCGTCGTGCCCTGCAGGTGGTTCTGGAGGACGCGCGTGGCCCGTCGCAGGTCCTCGGGGTGGGCCAGGCGCTCCCAGGTCTGCTTGGTGATGGGGTCCAGGTCGGCCAGCGTGTAGCCCAGCATCTGGGCCCATTCCTCGTTGAAGCGCACCGTGTCATGGGCGAGGTCCCACTCCCAGGTGCCGGCGCCGGTGCCGTCGATGATGCTTTGCAGGCGCAGCTGCTCGCGCGCCAGCTGTTCGGCGGCGGCCTTGCGCTCGGTGATGTCCAGGGCGATCTCGATGAAGCCGGTCAGCGTGCCGTCCTCGTCTCGCACGGGCTGCAGCTCGGTGTCCACCCAGTTGAGCCGGCCGTCCTTGCGGCGGTTGAGGATTTCCACGCGGCAGGCCTTGCCCTCGCGCGCGGCCTCCGCCAGGGTGTGCAGGGTCTCCGGCGCGGCCAGGCCGCTGCTGAGGACCTCGGCCGGCGTGCGGCCCATGACCTCCTCGGCCTCGTAGCCGGTGATGCGGGTGAAGCCCTCGTTGACCCAGTTGATGCGCAGTTGCGCGTCCGTGGCGATCACCGCATTGGAGGTGCCGCGGGCGACCAGGGCCAGGCGCTGCAGATCGGCGGTCATGGCATGGGCCAGGGCTTCGGCGCGCTGGCCGGCGGAGGCCAGCAGCCAGGTCGCGAAGGCGAGGGCGGCGCTCAGCAGGGCACCCCCGACGACGACGCCCGTCCAGGCCATGCTCACCGAGGACTGCTCGAAGACCGGCGTGCTGAGGCCCTGCACGCTGAGCCGGCGCTGGGCGACGGTGAGGGTGTGCCAGGTCCTGAAGACGGCGCCCTGCTCGTCCAGCTCGGGCTCGGAACGGTGGACCAGATGCGCTGCGTCTGCCTGTTCGCCGGCGTAGAGGGACACCGCCAGCTGGCCGTCGGTGACGTAGCCCAGCTGCTCGAACAGCTCGTGCGCGACCAGGGGAGCGAAGAGCAGGCCCATCAGGGCCCGGCGCCGCTGCTCCGTGGTCTGCGGGTCGCTGCCTGGCCGGTAGAAGGGCACCAGCAGCAGGAAGCCCACGGACTGGGAGGCATCCTGGCGCAGGACCAGCCGGTCGCTGAGCACGGGCCGGCCGGTGTCGATGGCCTGCTCCACAGCCTGGCGGCGCGTGGCGTCCCCGGCCAGGTCCAGGCCCAGGGCGAGGCGGTTGGGGGCCAGCGGCTCGAGGTACTTGATCAGGTAATGGGGGCTGCCGGGCGGTGCGAGGTCCTGCACGGCGTAATCGGTCTGGCCTTCGCGCTGCCGGGCGTCGACGAAGGACGCCAGCGCCTCATGCGGCACGCGCTCGATCAGCCCGAAGCCCCGGATGCCGGGAAACTCCTGCTCCAGCTGCCGCGATTCCACATAGGCCCGGAACTGGGGCAGGGTGACCTGCCCCGTGGCCGCGAACAGCCCGCGCGCGCCGTGCATGCCATAGACCGGCAGCTGCAGGCGCCGCGCCACCTCGCGCTCCACTCTTTCGGCCAGTCGCTCGAAGCGCGCCTGGGCGCTGCGGGTCTCGCGCTGCTCGATCCAGATGCCCGAGCAGGCGGCGATGACCAGTCCCAGCAGCAGCACCGTGGCCGCCAGGCCGTCCGGACGGCGCAGCAGCAGCCAGCGCGATGTGAATCGCGGCATGGGGGTCAGGTCTTGCTCAGCAGGGCCTGAACCTGCCGGTCGAGCTCGACCGGACTGAAGGGTTTGGAGAGGTAGGCATCAGCGCCGGCGTCCAGGGCGGCCAGCCGGTCCTTGGGATCGGCATTGGCCGAGAGGATGAGCACGCGCAGCGTGGCCAGCTCGGCGTCGGCGCGGAACTGGCGGCACAGGGCGAGGCCGTCGGTGTCCCCGGGGAGCACCACGTCAAGGATCACGAGGTCGGGATGCAGGGCGCGGGCCAGCTGCAGGGCACCGGCGGCATTGGCGGCCTCGTGCAGGGTGAAGCCGTTGTCTGTCAGGCCCCAGCGGACCAGCCGCCGGGTCTCCGCCTGGTCATCCACGATCAGGATACGCTTGGCTGGCATCGTTCCTCCTCGGAGTCATCTCGCGGTGATGACTGCAGCATAGCCGCAGTCGCGCCTGGGGGGCTGTTACGGCATCGCAACGCGGGCGGCGGGTCAGGGCGCCGGGCGACCCGGTCCCTGCGAGCCGTCCGCGCGGGCGGCCAGATAGGCATAGAGGTCGGCGATGTGGGCGGTCACCACCGGCTCGCCCTGCCAGGCGGGCATGGTCAGCGCGCCCTGGCGGCCCTGCAGCACGGCCTCGAGCTGGGCCTCGCGGCCGGCGGCATCGGTGCCGGCGGGCAGGGCCCAGTCGTAGCGGCTCAGCACCAGGGCCATGAAGCGGCGGGCGCCCATGTCGCGCACCCGCAGGCTCAGGTCCGGCGCCTGGGCGCTGCCGCTGGCGTCGGCGCCATGGCAGCGGGCGCACTTGTCCTGGAAGACCCGCCAGCCGGTGTAGACGGTGCCGGGGGCCTTGTTCTGGCGCGCCAGGGCCTCGGCGGGCAGGCGGTTCTGCACGGTGACGCCGCAGCCGGCCAGGGCTAGTGCGATCGACAGGCCCAGGGCCGTCAAGGAGCGGCGGCGCGAGGCGGCGGGGCGGGGCAGGGGGGTCAGGTCTTGCATGGGGCTCTCCCAAGGGCGCCTGCAGGGCGGATGCAGTCCAGCATGCCACGCAGTGCCGGGCGCAGCTTGAGCCATGTCAAGCGCCTGCCTTGCGTCACACGCCGGGGCGCCGGATTGCCCTAGAGTCGGGCGACCACCCGCCGCCAGTTTCGCCATGACGCCAACCCCCGCCACGCCTGCCCGACAAGGCCTCAGCGAAGCCCAGGCCCGCGAGCGCAGGGCCCGTTTCGGCCCCAATGTGCTCGAGGACCGCGAGCAGCAGGGCCTGCTGCAGACCCTGCGCAGCGTGGCCACCGAGCCCATGTTCCTGCTGCTGCTGCTGGCGGCGGCCGTCTACCTGCTGCTGGGGGACCTGGGCGAGGGCCTGCTGCTGAGCTTCTTCGCCCTGCTGACGGTGGGCCTGGTGGTGCTGCAGGAGCGGCGCAGCGCCCATGCCCTGGACGCCCTGCGTTCCCTGGCCCAGCCGCAGGTCCGCCTGCTGCGGGAGGGGCGCTGGCAGCGGCGTGCCGCCAGCGAGCTGGTGCCGGGGGATCTGCTTGCCGTGGGCGAGGGCGATCGCGTGTCGGCCGACGGCCGGCTCCTCGAAGCCACCGGCGTGTCGGCCGACGAGTCCCTGCTGACCGGCGAGTCCGTGCCCGTTCGCAAGAGGCCCTGGCAGGCCACGGATGCGGGCGGCGCGGCCCCGTCCCCCGGGGGCGACGACAGCCCCTGGCTGCACGCCGGCACCCTGCTCGTGGCCGGCCACGGGCTGCTGGAGGTGGACGCCACGGGGCGGCGGACGCAGCTCGGCCGCATCGGCGCCTCCCTGGCCGGCATCGACAGCAGCAGCACCCCCCTGCAGCTTCAGCTGCGCCGCGTGGTGCAGGTCTTCGGCGGCGCCGCGCTGGGCACCAGCCTGCTGCTCCTGCTGTGGCATGGCTGGCGGGAGGGCGACTGGCTGCAGGGCCTGCTGTCGGGCATCGCCATCGGCATGGCCCTGCTGCCGGAAGAGTTCCCGATGGCGCTGACCGTCTTCCTGGCCCTGGGGGCCTGGCGGCTGGCGCGCATCCAGGTGCTGGCGCGGCGTCCGGCGGTGATCGAGGCCCTGGGCTCGGCCACTCTGCTGTGCGTGGACAAGACCGGCACGCTGACCGAGAACCGCATGAGCCTGCGCCGCCTCTGCGTCCCCGGCCTGGACCTCAGCCTGCAGGGGGCGGCCGACGCGGCGGCCCTGCCCGAGGCGCTGCATCGCCTGCTGGAGTTCGGCATGCTGGCCTCGCGCCGCGGCGGCGCCGATCCCATGGACCAGGCCGTGCTGCGGCGCGGTGATGCCGGCCTGGCGGGGTCCGAGCACCTGCATCCCGACTGGACGCTGCTGCACGAATACCCGCTGAGCCCCGCGCTGCTGGCCTTCTCCCAGGTCTGGACCGCGCCCGACGGCCAGCGCTGGATCGCCGCCAAGGGCGCGCCCGAGGCGGTCGCCGATCTCTGCCACCTGGACGAGGCCCGCTGGGCCGAGCTGCGTCCGCAAGTGCAGGCCCTGGCCGAGGCCGGCCTGCGCGTGCTGGCGGTGGCCGCCGGGCCGGTCGGGCCCGGCGCGATGCCGCCGCAGGCCCACGACCATCGCTTCGAATGGCAGGGCCTGCTGGGCTTCGAGGATCCGTTGCGCGCCAGCGTGCCCGCGGCCGTCGCGCAGGCGCGGGCCGCCGGCGTCCAGGTGGCGATGATCACCGGCGACCACGCCGCGACCGCCCTGGCCATCGCCGGCCAGGCCGGTATCGAGGTGCAGGCCGGCGCGCTGACGGGCGAGCAGATGGCCGCGCTGGATGACGCCGCGCTGGACCAGGCCCTGCGCCGGGTGCGGGTCTTCGCCCGCGTCATGCCGGAGCAGAAGCTGCGCCTGGTCCAGGCCTTCCAGCGCTTGGGCGAGACCGTGGCCATGACGGGCGACGGCGTCAACGATGCCCCGGCGCTGAAGGCGGCGCACGTGGGCATCGCCATGGGCCAGCGTGGCACCGACGTGGCCCGTGAGGCGGCCGGCCTGGTGCTGCTGGACGAGGACTTCGGCCGCATCGTGGGCGGCATCCGCATGGGGCGGCGCATCTTCGACAACCTGCGCCGGGTGATGGCCTATATCGTCGCCATCCACGTGCCCATCGCGGGCCTGGCCCTGCTGCCCGTGCTGCTGGGCCTGCCGCCCCTGCTGATGCCGGCGCATGTGGTGCTGACGGAAATGGTGATCGACCCCATCTGCTCCCTGGCCTTCGAGGGCGCACCCGAGCATCCGCGCCTGATGCAGCGGCCGCCGCGCCGGCGGGACGAGGGCCTGCTGGCGCCGCGCCTGCTGCTGATGGCGCTGGTGCAGGGCGCGCTCCTGCTGCTCGCGACCCTGGGCCTCTATGCCTGGGCCCTGGAGGCCGGACGCTCGACCGAGCAGGCCCGCACCCTCGCCCTGCTGGCGCTGACCCTGGGCAATCTGGGTCTGGTGGGCCTGGACCTCAGCCTGGGCCTGGGCTGGCGTTCCCTGCTGGGACCGGCCGCCCGCACCTTCTGGGCGGTGAGCGCGGCCGCCCTGCTGGTGCTGGGCGTGGCGCTGTGGCTGCCCGCCCTGCGCCAGCTGCTGCACCTGGCGCTGCTGCCCTGGGGGGATGCGCTGTGGCTGTTTGGCACCATGGCGGCCACCCTGCTGGTGACGGGCGCGCTCACGGCCCGCCTGCAGGGCAGGGATTGAGCGGGCTCAGAACGCCGGCCAGTCGGAGAGGTCGTCGATCTCGCGCCAGGCCCGCACGCAGGCATTGGTGGCGTCCATGCCGCTGAAGATGGCGGCCTCGGCCCAGCGCCGGCGCAGCAGGCCCAGCATGGGGCGGCCCTCCTGCATGATCCATTTGCGCATCTCGGCGGGCACCTCGGATTTGCGGTTCGCGTTCAGGCGCAGCAGCATCGTGGACTTGGCCAGGTTGCCCGCCCCCAGGTTGTAGACCCAGGAGATCAGGGCCGCGGCCTCGCAGGTCAGCAGCGGCACCTGCACCCGCAGCTGGACATCGCGGGCGGCCCCGGCCATGTCCCGGCGCAGCAGCTGCTCGGCCTCGGCCTCGGTGATGGGCGGTGTCTGCGGCGTGACGCGGTGGCCCTGGGCGTCGACGATGGTGCCGTAGCCGATGGTCCAGGTGCCGCCGGGCTGGGCGCCATTGTCGTCATAGGGCTGGGCGAAGAAGCCCTCGATGCGCTTGACCACCGCGGTGGCAGCGGCGGGGACGGCGCCGTCCCAGGGGCTGGCATCGGGGGAGGCCTGGGCCGATGAGGCGGGGGCGGACTTCCTGCTGGGCATGCGCGACTCCTGGCGGGCGATGGCCCCAAGGTAGCGCCAAATGCCGCGGGGCGCTACCAAGGTCTAGGGATGGCGGCCAGCCATGCACGCGCCTGCCCCTCCTTCCGGCTTCAGACCTGACCCCGTTCGGTCCGGGCCGCCGCCCCGGTCGAAGGGGGGACGAACGTTGGACAATAGCGCCTTTGACCACTCACCCCTCCTCACCATGAGCGCTGCCGAGAACGCCCCCGCCCTGCCCGACCACCTGTCCGTCGACCCCGCCAGCCCGCACTTCGTGGCCGCCGTGTTCGAGCATGACGTCGGCATCAAGTTCAACGGCAAGGAGCGTTTCGATGTCGAGGAGTACTGCATCAGCGAAGGCTGGGTGAAGGTGCCGGCCGGCAAGACCGTGGACCGCCGCGGCCGCCCGGTGCTGATCAAGCTGAAGGGCCAGGTCGAGGCCTTCTACCGCTGAACCCCGCCGGCCGGGCGCAGTCCGCCCCTGGCCCTGGGGTTTGCCTGGGGCCCGATGGACGCGCCGCGCGAGCGGCGGCACACTGCGCAGCAAGCCGGGCATGTCGCCGCCGTCCGGGTCCCTGCCCATTTCCGTGTCCCTGTCTCTTTCCGCCCCCGCCTCGTTGATGCCGCCCGCGGCTCGCCAGCTGCGCCCGCAGCTCAAGGACGAGCAGCTCAAGCGCAGCCTGCTGCTGGCAGGCCTGCTGCATGTCTGGCTGGCCGTGCTCGTCGGTACCGCCCCGGGTGATGCGCGACAGGACGAACAGGCCGGTGGCGGCCGGCTGACCGTGCGGCTGCAGGGCGCTGCCACCGCCCAGCCCGGCGGCGCACCCGACAGCCAGACCGACCGCGGCCCCGTGGGCGACGCCCCCAGCCGCCGCTTCGGCGGCGTGGTCCGCCGCGAGGACGAACCGGCCCCGCCCGACCAGCCCGGCGCCGCCCGCGAGGGTGAATGGGCGCCGCAGCCCAGCAGCGTCAAGCAGCTGCAGGACACCCCCGACAGCGCCAGGCCCCGGGCAGAGCCCCTCCAGCCCCTCGCCCCGCCCCGCAGCGAGGCCCTGCACAGCGAGCTGCCGACCCCGCCTGCCGAGGTCGATCCGCGCGTCACCCGCCAGCTGGACAGCGCCCCGCCGGCGCCGGCCCAGGTGCAGGCGGCCCGGGTCGAGCCCCTGGCACGCCCCCCGGAGCGCCTGCAGCCGGTGGCGCGCCCCACCCTGCCGGCGCAGTCGGCGGAGCGGCTGGACACCCAGGTGAGCCCGGCGCGCATCGAGGTCCCGCAGCGCCTGGAGCGGCTCTCGGCGCCCAGCCCCACCGAACTTCGCGCACTGCCGCCCCTGGAGGCGCCCGCGCCCCGCGTGAGCAACCTGCAGAGTCCCAGCCAGCCCAGCCCGCTGACACAGGCCGTGCGTCCCCAGGCCCTGGGGACGCTCAGCAGTACGCCCGCCACGATCGCCGCCAGCCCGACGCTGAGCATGCCGGAGCGTTCGACCGGCCGCCTCAGCGCGGACAGCCTGCGTCCTGCCGACAAGGTCCAGGCCGCCGCCCTGGCGCCGCTGGCCGCCGAGCAGGGCGCGCGCGCCCAGGACCTGCCCGCCAGCCCCGGCCTGGCGCCCTCCGAGCATGCCGTGGCCCAGCTGCCGGCCGAGGCGGCCAGCAGTGCGGCCCGCATCAGCGCGCCGCAGCCCCTGGGTCGGCTGACGCCCAGCGCCGCGGCGCAGTCCAGCCTGCAGGGTCTCCAGCCGATGAGTGTGCCCAGCGAGCAGGCGGGCAGCGGTGCGGCCGCCGCCACGCCGGCGGGAAGCGCGGCGGCATCGAGCGCCACGGCCAAGTCCGCCGAGCGCACGCCCGGCACCGCCGCCCAGCCCCAGGCAGGCGAGCGCTCACTGACAGGCAATGCCTCGGCTGCGGCGGCGCCGTCTGCCCAGGTGGCGCCCACGCCTGGCAAGATCAGCCTCAGCGGCGCGGATCCCGGCCAGGGCCCGTCCGCGCTGCCTCAGCCAGGTTCGCCGGACGCCGGGGCCCAGCGCGGCCGCGACGTCGCCACAGCGCCCTCGGCGCCGGCCAGCGCGCCGCGCCTGAACCTGGACCTGCCCACCTCCCAGCGCGGTCCGGTGGCCAGCAGCCGTTCGCGGGCCCTGCTGGAGATTGCGCCCAATCCGCCGGAGCTCAAGACCAAGCTCCAGAAGGACATGGAAAAGGCCTTGCGCGAGGACTGCCGCAAGGCCTATGCCGAGAACGGCCTGCTGGCCCTGGGCGCGATGGCCCTGGACGCGCTGCGGGCCAAGGGCTGTAAGTTCTGACCGGGGCCGCGGCGGCTTCAGCCCCGCGGGTACAGCACCATCTGCGTGCAGCGGAACAGCGCCAGGGTCTTGCCGGTGTCGGCATGCGTGACCTTGGCGTCCCACAGCTGGGTGCTGCGGCCGGCGTGCACCAGGGTGGCGGTGCAGCGCAGCAGGCCCTCGCGGGCGGTGGCCAGGTGGTTGGACTTGATCTCCAGCGTCGTGAAGCTCTGCGCGCCTTCGGGCAGGTTGGACATGCAGCCGAAGCCGGCAGCGGTATCGGCCAGCGTCAGGATGCTCCCGGCATGCAGGTAGCCGTTGGGCGCCATCAGGTGCGGGGCGATGGGCAGTTCGGCCTCGATCTCGCCGGGGCGCTGCGCGGTGATGACGATGCCCAGATGGCCGGGCAGGGTGCCCTGGCTGCGGGCGTTGAGTGCTTCGATGGACATGGCGGCAGGGCGCGCGGGGCGCCGGGCTGGAGGATCAGCCGGGCAGCATAAGCGGCTTCGGCCGGGCGTGCAGGCGCGGGGGCACGCGAGCGCCGGCTCAGTCGACGGGGGCCGGCGCGGGCGTGGGCACCGGCGGTTCCGACGCCGGCGTCTCGGGCAGCAGGCCCAGCGCCCAGTCCTCGCCGAAGAGCTCGCTGGGGTGCGGGGTGCGCACCGAGCCGTTGCCGCAGCGCATGCTCTCGCTGGGGCAGTAGAGGTCGCAGCCCCAGCAGACGCGCTGTGGCTGGGCGGGCAGGAGGGGGAACTTCTTCGCCATGCTGGCACTGTGGAGGGCTCTCGCCCGCAGGGTTTTGCGCCAGCGCAAGCTCGCGTGGCCTCCGGCACGGGGGCCCGGGCGCGCTAGGATCGGGCCCTCTGCCCAGCGGCGGCATCCGGCTGCCTGGGGCCGAGTTGCTGGAGGAATGATGATGAAGACTGCATCCCGTCGCCACGCCTGGGTGCTTGCGGCCGTCCTGCTGTGTTCGGCCGGCCTGGCCCAGGCCGGGACCAAGGAGGACATCGCGGCCGACATGCGCGCCCAGCGCTGGGCGCAGGCCGAGCAGAAGCTCGACGGCGTGCTGCGCAAGCATCCGGAGAACGCGCTGGCGCATTTCTGGCTGGCCGAGGTGAAGTTCGAGCAGGGGCAGATCGATGCCGCCAAGGCCGAGCTGCAGAAGGCCCGTGAGCTGGATCCCAGCGAGAGCTTCGCCAGCAAGAAGGTCATGATCCAGCGCATCGACCAGGCCCAGGGCGGTCCCATCCGCCTGGACGCCCAGGCCCGGCCGCAGGCCCTGCCGCAGCCCGCGCCCGCGGCCGTGCCGGCCCTGCCGGCCGCCGAGGTGCCGCGCGGGGTGACGCGCGAGGAGCGCCGCGAGGCCTCGTCCGGCGGCATTTCCTGGTTCTGGCTGCTGGTGCTGGGCGGCGTGGGCTTCGTGCTGTGGCGCAAGCTGCGCCGCAGCGTGGCGGGCAACACCCCGGCCGATGTCGACCGCTGGCGCGGCGCCCTGATGGAAGCCCACAAGGACCTGGGCGATGCCGTCGCCGCGGCCGACGCCAATCCCGCCTTCAGCCCCGAGCAGAAGCTCGCCACCTACGACCGCGTGCGCAAGGCGCAGGCCGACATCAGCGCCCACATCGGCACGCTGGCCACGCGCCGCGACTTTGCCGAGACCGAGAGCCTGATCCTGCGCTCCCGCGACATCGCCGCCGAGATCCGCGGCGAGGAGAAGCCCAGCGACAAGGCCCTGCGCATGCAGGAGGCCCGCATGCAGGCCGAGGCGCAGGCCCGCGCACAGGGTCCGGGCTATGGCTACGGCGGCCAGCCCGGCTACGGGGGCGGCGGCCTGGGCGGCGCCCTGGGTACGGCCGCCGCGGTGGGCGTGGGCGTGGCGATCGGCTCCATGATGAGCGGCAGCGCCGAGGCCTCGGAGCGGCATCGCCGTCATTCGGACGACGGCAGCGGCGGTGGCGGCTACATCCCCTTCGACAACGGCTCCCCCAACGACCTGGACCTCGGCGGCAGTGATGCCGGCGCCAGCTGGGACAGCGGCGGCAGCGACATCGACGTGGGCGGTGGCGGCGACTTCGACTGAGGCGCCTGACTGACGCGACCGCGCACACATCGGATCACGCAGGGGCGCCGCAGGGCGCCCTTCGCCCTCTGGCCTCGGGCCGGCCCCCACAACTCTACGACTCTGAAGGAAGCCCCATGGGACAAGCCAAGCTCCGCGGCACCCCCGAACAGCGCAAGCAGGCCGCGATCGAGCGCCAGTTGTCGCTGCGACCGAAGTACATCCGCTGCAACAACTGCCAGGCCGAGCTCAACGAGATGACGCCCATGGACATCTCCGACATCCGGGGCATCGAGGCCGCCTTCATGGCGCATTGCCCGCACTGCGGCCACGACACCTACGCCATCAAGGGCGAGCGCGAGGCCGTGGCCCAGATGCACATGGCCATCGAGGATGCCGTGGGCGCGCAGAGCCAGGCCGGCGTCGTGCCCGCGGCCCATCGCCGCTGAGGCACGCCGGTGCTTGGGGCCGACGCTGGCATGAACAGGCTCGACAAGCCCGCGGCCCGGCGGCCGGCGGCCACGGGCTGAAAGCCAGGACGTTCCCGTGCCTGGCCTTGACCCGCTCGCCCCGACGCCGGCGCCCACGCCCGGGAATGCCGCCGACTTCTCCTGGCAGCAGGACGACGTCTTCGGCCGCATCGCCTCCCGCTACGACCGGCTCTGCGACCTCTTCAGCCTGGGCCTGCACCGGCTGTGGAAGCGCCGGGTCGCCCGCGTGATCGCCGACGAGCCCTGGACCACGCTGCTGGACGGCGCCACGGGCACCGGCGACATCATCCTGCGCCTGCTGGCGCATGAGCGCGTCGCCGGCCGAACCGTCATCGCTTCCGATATCAGCGAGGCCATGCTCGCCCGCGCCCGGCAGCGCCTGGCGTGCCACCCGGCCCGCCTGCGGTTCGAGGTACTGAATCTCGAGTGCATGCCTTCGATGGCCGATGCCAGCGTCGACGCCTATTCGATCTCCCTGGCCCTCAAGATCTGCGATCGCCCTGCGGCCCTGCAGGAAGCGCTGCGGGTGCTGAAGCCCGGCGGGCGCCTCGTCGTGCTGGAAGCCTCGACCCTGCGGCCGGCCTGGCTGCAGCGCGCCTACCTCGCCTACATGGCCCTGTGCATGCCCCTGCTGGGCTGGCTGGCCACCGGGGGCGATGCCTCGGCCTACCGTTACCTGCTGCTGGGCATCCGCGGCTTCCCCTCGGCCGAGCAGCTGGCCGCCGAGCTGGAGGAGATGGGCTTCGAGGAGGTCGGCTTCGAGCGCCTGTCGCTGGGCATCGTGGCCATCCACACGGCGCGCAAGCCGCGCTAGGGGCCGCGTGCCTGAGCCTGCGGCGCCTTGCTACCATCGCGCGCCTGATGAAGGGGGATCGGATGGCCCCCGCCAGGCCCAGGCCGCGCCCGGCTCGAACGACCTTCATGGACGGACCCCCATGCCACCAGACACCTCGCCCCAGCTGCATGTCCGACCCTACGTGGCCGCGGACCGCCCGGCCTGCCTGGCCCTCTTCGCCAGCAATGTGCCGCGCTATTTCGCGCCTGAGGAACTGGCGGCGTTCGAGGCCTTTCTGCGGGCGCCGGCGGGGGACTACGTCGTCGTCGAACGCGAGGGCGAGGTCCTGGCCTGCGGAGGCTGCTATGTGCGGGAAGGCATCGGCCGGCTGAGCTGGGGGCTGGTGTCACGGGCGCATCACGGCCAATCCCTGGGACGGGCGCTGCTAGCCTGGCGGCTGCAGCGGCTGTGGGTGGATCACGGCGTGAGCGAGGTGGCGATCGACACCAGCCAGCACACGGCCGGCTTCTTCGCGCGGCATGGCTTCCGGGTGACGCGGCAGCTCGCCGATGGCTTCGGCCCGGGCCTGGACATGGTGGCCATGACGCTGCGGCGCGAGGACTGGCTGGCCGGGGCCGACGGAGCCGCTGCGGCCCTCCGCCCCTCATCCTCGATCGGCCCCCGTGCCTGACGCCCAGGGTGCGCACCCGCCATGACCCTGCCTGCGCTTGTCCCTGACGACTTCTCGGTGCCCCGCCAGTTCCATGCGGCGGGCTTCCAGCTCCAGGTGCTGTCCCCGGCCCACGCCGAGGCGGACTTCGACGCCGTGCGCACCAGCGCCGATCGCATCCGCCATGTGTTCGGTCCGCACAATGGCTGGCCCGCGGCGGACCTCGGCTTCGAGGAGAACCTCGCGGACCTGAGCCGCCATGCGGGCGAGTTCGAGCGCCGCGAGGCCTTTGCCTATGCCCTGCTGGACCCGGGCGGCACGGCCTACCTCGGCTGCCTCTACCTCAAGCCCATCAAGTCCCGGCTGGCGGACGACCGGCGCAAGAGGCTGTTCCAGGCGCAGGCTTTCTTCTGGCTGTCCGAGGCGGGGCTGGCCCTCGATGCGGAGGCCGTGCAGGCCTGCCTGGCGCGCTGGCTGCAGCAGGACTGGCCCTTTGCCGCCGTGGCATTCCCTGGGCGTGTGCAGGGCTGGGCCGCATGGGAGGCGATGGCCGCCCCGGCGGCGTGAGCCGGCGAACCGCCCCGTGCAAGACGAATGAAAAAGGGCGGCCCCTTGAGGCCGCCCTTGCGCTGCAGGGGCACCGCATTTCGCGGTGCCTGCACAGGCTTTACATGAACTGGTACTTCGCGCCGATCTTGAAGTAGCGGCCCGTGGCGCCGCTGGCGTCCAGCGGGTTGTAGCTCATGCCGCCATAGGTCAGGGGATCCAGCGGCGCAACGCGGTCGGTCACGTTCTGGATGGAGCCGAAGACCTGCAGGCGCTTGCTGGCCTGGTAGCGCACCGAGAGGTCCAGCGTGGCGAAGGAAGGCAGGCGGCAGCCGTTGGGGGCGTCGCTGCCGTCCGCCAGCTTGGAGGCGCAGCCGTCGCCCTTGAAGTAGCGGTTCTCCATGGCCGAGCGGTAGTTGACGTTGCCGGTCACGCTCCAGTCGCCGCGGTCCCAGGTGGTCGAGAAGTTGACCTTGTCGCGCGGCGTGCCGGCGCAGTTGGAGGTGTCGCAGTTGCCATGGGTGCCGACGTACTCGTACTGGGCGCCCTTGACCACGGTGCCCGCCGCGTTGACGGTGTCAGGCTCGACGCGCTTCCAGGTGTTCAGGTGGGTCCAGTTGATCCCGACGGTCAGGCGGCCGGCCTCACCCAGGGCGATGCGCTGCTTCAGGTCGATGTCCACGCCCTTGACCTGGGTGTAGCTGCTGTTGCGGTACGGGGCCTTGGAGATCAGCAGGGTGCCGGTGTTGGGCTGCACCACGCCGTTCACCACGAGGTTGTTGTCCGCACGGATGGCCGTGGGCAGGGCGGCGGCCTCTGCATAGGCCATGGGGTTGATCTCGTTGCTGCGCTTGATCTGCCAGACGTCAACGGCCAGGCTGGTGTTGGTCGGGAGATCCCACACCAGGCCCAGCGTGCCGCCCTTGGACTTCTCGGGCTGCAGATTGGGATTGCCCACCTTCACGGCGGCAATGGTGATCTGGCAGTCGCCGGTGGTGGCACCGCCGGCCGCCGGCGTGCCGCCGGGGCAGCGCACCGGATCACGCACGGCCGAGGAGCCGGTGCTCTGGCTTTCGCTGCCGGCTTCGGCGGCGCCCGGCGCACGGAAGCCCTCGGCATAGGTGCCGCGCAGGGCCAGGGACTTCAGCGGCGTCCACTTCACGCCCAGCTTGGGGGTGTTGGAGCTGAACTTGTCGTAGGCGTCATGACGGATGGCCGCGGAGATCTCCAGCTCCTTGAACACCGGCGCCAGCAGCTCGGCATACACGGCCTTGACCGTGTTGCTGCCCTTGGCGGCGACGTAGCTGGCATTGACCGAGCCGTCCTCGGTGCCGGACAGCGAGGGCGCGTCCAGCGACTCGCGGCGGTACTCGCCGCCCACGGCCAGGGACAGGGCGCCGCCCGGCAGGTTCATCAGCTCGCGCGAGCCCTTGATGTCGATCATGTCCAGCTTGGTGGAAATGTCGGCCGTGCTGTGGCGCACCATGGCGTCATACAGCGACTGGGGGTTCTTGCTCGCCTCGGCACCGATGTAGTACGGGAAGTACTTGCTGTTCGGATTGCCCAGCGCGTCCTTCAGCACGTTCATGTTGAGCATGGAGCTGTAGTCGAGGGCCAGCTGGCTTTCCGAGTGCACGAAGGCGGTGTCGAAGTCCCAGCCCCAGGCGCTGCCCTTCAGGCCGGCCACGAAGCGGCTGAAGCCGTTGTCGGCCCTGCGTTCCTGCGGGCCCACGTCGAAGGCGGCGTAGCGCACGCGCACCGGCACGCCATAGGGGTTCTGCGGGTGGTTGGCGGCCAGCACGATGGTGGTGCCGGCGCCGGAGCCGTAGTTGATCACGCCGGACGGGTTGCCCGCATTGGGCGGGAAGGCCACGGTCGGGGTGATCGAGGGCGGCGTCATCATGAACGAGGTCTGGCGGCTGGAGTAGCCGGCCTCGGCATAGGCCTGCAGGTCGTCGTTGATCTTCCAGGTGCCGCCGGCGAACAGGTTCACCGCGTCGATCTCGGGCTGCATCGAGCGGAACTGGTCCTGGTGCCACAGGCAGCCACCCTTGGGATCCTGCGGGCTGGCGTTCGAGAGGCTGGAGCAGCCCGGCAGCGAGACGTAGTCCAGGGTCTTGGGGTCGCGGATGGAACCGGCCGGGCTGGCCGCCGCATTGTTGTTGCCCGTGATGAAGCCCGAGGCGAACTGCGTGTTGATCGCATAGCCCCAGGGGCGCAGGTCACCCTTGCCGATCCAGCCACGCGAGGCGCGGTCGCTGTTGGCCAGCGCTTCGGAGTGCGAGACCTCGAAGTTGAAGGTGTAGTTGTGGCCGTCCTTCATCAGGTCGCCGAAGCCGGCGGTGATGCTGGCCTTGTGCTGCTGCATGTCGCCGTAGCGCGAGAAGCCGGTGCTGGCCTGGCCGGTGACGCCCTGGAAGTCCTTGCGGGTGATGATGTTCACCACGCCGGCGATGGCGTCGGCGCCATAGACCGAGGAGGCGCCGTCCTTCAGGATTTCGATGCGCTCGACCAGCTCCATGGGCATGGTGGAGAGGTCGGTGAAGGTCTTCTGGCCATCATCGGCACGGCCGAAGGCGGCCATGCGACGGCCGTTCAGCAGCACCAGGGTGGAGGTGGCGCCCAGACCGCGCAGAGAGATGGCGGTGGAGCCGGCCGCGAAGCCGTTGCCAAAGCCCGTGGGCAGGGAGCCGGCGCCGTCCACGCCCAGGGTCTGCAGGTACTCG
The DNA here is from genome assembly GCF_027257975.1 of Pelomonas sp. BJYL3. GTDB lineage: Bacteria > Pseudomonadota > Gammaproteobacteria > Burkholderiales > Burkholderiaceae_C > Roseateles_B > Roseateles_B flavus. Next base: position 570,330 of record NZ_JANZKX010000003.1, on the reverse strand, counting down.
GCCACGGTGGCCTTGCCGGACTTGGCGATGTCCATCGCCGTGATCAGCTGGACCGGCGAGGCGGTCTCGGCGGCCACGCGCTTGATGTTGGTGCCCGTCACCTCCACGCGCTGCAGCTGCTGCGTCTCCTGGGCCTGCGCCGCCAGGCTCATGGCCAGCAGTGCACCTGCGCACAGCAGCGTGGTGCCGCTGCTGATCGGGGTCTTCTTGAAATGCTTCATGGGTACGTCCTTTGGCTTGCGCCTTCCCGCGACGCGGGCGCAGCGCTTGTCTCGCCTGTGTCAAAAAGAGGTGCGAAGACTAGCTGGCGCCATCGCGGGTGCTTGTCGACATGGGTCCCAAAACCCGCGTATTGATTGCTTTTTGCGACACCGGGATTTCCCTTGATTTCGCTGCCGGAGCCTTGTGATATCGGCAACCTTCCGTGGCCAAGCCGCGATGCCTACGGCGCCCGGCAGACTATTGCAGGGCGGAGGCGACCGCGCCTTGGCTCCCGGGAGGAGGGTGGCATCGGCGAAGATCCACCTCGTCGCAGCCCGCACGCAGGAGAGTCCCGGACATGCCCGCCACACTGATTGCCTCCGTGCTCGCCGAATTGACGGCGGCCGTGGCCGCCCTGCTGCTCGTCGTGCTGTGCTGGCGAGCCCGGGCCCGCGCGGGCTCCTGGCGTGCGGGGCTGCTGGACCTGGCCCGGCGTACCGGGCGACCGCTGCAATGGCTGATGACGGTGGCGCTGCTGCTGGTCGGGGCCGAGCTGCTGCTGCCGGCGCAGCGCATCTCCACAGAGGTCTATCACCTGCAAGTCCTTGAGGGCGGGGCCGTCGAGCTGTCCTATTCGCTGTGCTGCACCGGTGGCGGCATGGACGCCTGCGTGGTGCCAGGCGGCGCGGCCCTGCGGCCGGGCCAGCCCATCGAGCTGCGCAGGACCCGTCTCCTGGGGCGGTGCAGCGCGCGCGTGCTGGACGGCCCGCCGGCGCCCTGCCGCTGCGGCTAGACCGGCGGAAGATCCGCTAGGCCGCCCCATCTGGCATGAATGACGCCCGAGCTGCTATCGTTTGCGCCATGCCACGGAACATCCATGTCATCACGGCGCTTGCCCCGCTTGGTGCCGTCCTGCTGGGCGGCCTGTTCGCGGCCCCTGCCGCCGCCGCCGAGCCCATGCGGGTGTCGATCGATGCCCGCATCGGCACAGAGGCCCGAGGCCGCGAGCGCGGCGAGCAGGCGGCCCAGGCCGACATCGCGGCGGGCACACTGAAGCTGCTCGAGTCGACGGGACCCGAGACGGTCGGGGACACGCCGCGCCGGCGCATGCGGGAGCGGCTGCTGCGCGCCAAGGGCATCCGCCTGGAACATGGCCCCGGCTGCACGGATGCGGCCGAGCAGCGCGGCTACGCTGCGGCCTACAACGAGCGCATGACCGCCGAGGTGCAGCGCCGCTTCGGCCCTGACTTCTGGAAGCAGCTGGACAGGAACGTCGACCGGCAGCACGAAGGACCGGCCTCGGGAAGTGGTGGGCTGAGCAGGTGACTGGAACGACCTGGCTGGCTGGCGTCTGCGCCATGCTGATGACCGTGCTCAGCTTCTTCGGGACCCATGCCCTGTTCGGTCCGCTACAGCTGGTATCGGGCCTGTTCCTGCTGGCCGTGATCGGGCTGCTGCTGGCCGACGCGTTCTCGGGGGTGCGGGGCCTGTTCGCCGGCCAGGGCCCTCGCGTGCTGCTGCGTGCCCTGGGCACTTGTCTGCTGCTCGCGGTGGTCCTTGGCGTGCAGCCCACGGTGCATGAGCTCGGCCTTCGCAGCCTCATTGCCCTTCAGCGCGGAGCCCTGGAGACGGCCGCCCAGGAGGCGCTGGCCACGGCCAAGGATGACGAGAACCTGTGGCGACCCGCCTTCGAAATCTGGCCTGCGCTCCTGGGGCCGACCCGTGCCGCGGCCTGGCGCGAGGGCGAGCTGCTGCTCCTCGACTTCGAGGGTTCGCCGGATGCCGCAGTCGGGCTCTGCTACAACCCACGGCACCTTCAGCACAAGGACTGCGGCACGCCGCTGGGCGGCCCCTGGTACCGCTACCACTCGTGAAGCGTGGTCGGAGCGCAGGGCCCTGGCATGACGGTACGTGGCGTTAGTCCCGTCACGCACAGCCCGCCCTGGCCGCCACAATCCGCGGCCAGGGCGGCCCCGCGAGCCGTCGCGGATTGCCGGGATGCCGCATCGCGCAGGCTCGGCCTGACAAGGATTCAGTCACCATGTTCAAGACCCTCGCGCTGTTGCTCTGCGCTGTGCTCCTGCTGGCCGGCTGCGATTCGACGGAAATGTTCGAACGCCTGATGCCCAAAGAGGAAGTGCAGGTGGCCAAGGATCTCGTCGCCAAACTGGCCGCGCGCGACTTCGCGGCGGTGGAAGCGGCGCTGGATCCCCAGTACCGCACGGCGCAGCTCCCGGACCAACTGGAAGCGATGGTCCGCACCCTGCAGTCGGCCCCGCCGACGTCGGTGCAGGCGGTCGGGGCGCACACCTTGACCAAGGACGGGACCACCACCTACACGATCACGCTGGAGTACAGCTACCCTGCAGCCTGGAATCTCGCCACGGTGGTGCTGGAACGCAAGGAAGCTCAGCTGGTGCTCAAGGGCATCAACTTCCAGCCCAGAACCCAGAGCCTGGCCTCGGAGAATGACTTCACCCTGGACGGCAAGGGGCCGCTGCACTACCTGGTGCTGGTGATGGCCGCGCTCATTCCGCTCTTCATCCTCCATGCGCTGGTGGTCTGCCTGCGCAGCCGCTTCGAGCGGCGCAAGTGGCTGTGGGTGCTGTCCGTGGCCTGCGGGCTGGTCCAGTTCCAGTTCAACTGGAGCTCGGGGGACTGGGGCGTGCAGCTGCTCAGCGTGCTGTTGCTGGGCGCGGGTTTCGCGAAGGGCGGGCCGGTGGCTCCTTGGGTGTTCACTCTGTCCCTGCCCGTGGGGGCCATGCTCTTCCTGCTGCGGCGGCACCGGGAATCGGGCTGGCCGGGCGCCCGGAGGGCACGGGACCCCGTGCCCCAGCCGGCGCCGCAGCCCGTGGCCGAGGACGCCGGCCAGGCTTGAGCCCCGCGCAGTGCGGGGCGCCCAGGCCCATGGCGGGCGCCGTGCTCAGCGCTCCCCGGCATGGGCCGCACGTGAAAAAGCCCTGGCGGCCACAGCGCACCAGGGCTTGCTGACGGGGTCAGGTCTTGATCAGCCCTGGCTGATGCGCTGCGCCAGATGCGCCAGCGCCTCCTCCACCTGGTCGACCAGCACCAGGCACAGGTCGCCCGGCTGCAGACGCTCCAGGGCGCGGTCGATGGCGACGAACTCGCCGCGGATCTCCTCGATGTGGGAGGTGCGCGAGGCGCCTTCCAGGCCCTGGCGCAGGAGCTTGAGCACCTCGCCGTCTTCCCGGCCGCGCTGGCAGGCGTCCTGGAAGAGGAGGGCGTCGTCGAAGGCGGCGCCCAGGATCTGGGTCTGGATGCGGATGTCTTCGTCGCGGCGGTCGCCCGCGCCGGAGATCACCACCGAGCGGCGCTTGGCCGGCAGGGCCTCGACGGCGGCGACCAGGGCGCGCATGGCATCGCCGTTGTGGCCGTAGTCGGCGATCACGGTGGCGCCGCGGTAGTCCATCACGTTGAAGCGACCGGGGACGTTGTCGCTGTCGCTGTTGAAGCTGGCCAGGCCGCGGCGGATGGTGTCCCAGTCCAGCCCGACACCCCAGGCCGCCGCCACGGAAGCCATGGCGTTCTCGACCTGGAAGGGGATCATGCCGCCGCGCGTGAAGGGGATGTCGCGCAGCGGGATGCTCTCGCGCCAGGCGCCTTGCGCGGCCACGAGCTGGTCACCGTCGATGAAGACGCAGCGCTTGCCCTGGGCGCGGTGCGCGGCCATCAGCGCATGGTGGCGGTCGGCGGTGAAGAAGATGATCTGGCCGGGGCAGACGCCGGCCATGTTCGCCACCACCGGGTCGGAAGCGTTGAGCACCGCGTAGCCGCTGGGGGCCACGTTCTGCACGATCACGCGCTTGACCAGGGCCAGCTCCTCGACGGTGTTGAGGAAGTTCATGCCGAGGTGGTCGCCGTCACCGAGGTTGGTCACCACGGCGACCTGGCAGCGGTCGAAGCCCAGGCCCTCGCGCAGGATGCCGCCGCGGGCGGTCTCGAAGACGGCGGCCTCGACGTCCGGGTGCATCAGCACATTGCGGGCGCTCTTGGGGCCGGAGCAGTCGCCGCTGTCGATCTGGCGGCCGTCGACGTAGACGCCGTCGGTGTTGGTCATGCCCACGCGCAGGCCGCAGGTCGCGAACATGTGCGCGATCAGCCGGGTGGTGGTGGTCTTGCCGTTGGTGCCGGTCACGGCGACCACGGGGATGCGGCCGTCCTCGCTCTTGTGGCCGTGGCCGTAGAGGTGGTTGACGATGGCCTCGCCCACATTGCGGCCCTTGCCGAAGCTGGGCGAGAGGTGCATGCGCAGGCCCGGCGCGGCGTTGACCTCGACGATGCCGCCGCTGATCTCCTCCAGCGGGCGCAGCACGCTCTCGGCCACCACGTCCACGCCGCAGACATGCAGGCCCACGACCTGCGCGGCCGCGATGGCGCGGGCGGCGACGTCGGGGTGGACGTCATCGGTCACGTCCGTGGCGGTGCCGCCTGTGCTGAGGTTGGCGTTGTTGCGCAGGATCACGCGCTGGCCCTTGGCCGGCACGGACTCGGGGGTCAGGTCTTGCTGGGTGAGCCGCGCGACGGCGATGTCGTCGAAGCGGATCTTGGTCAGCGAGGTGGCGTGGCCGTCGCCGCGACGCGGGTCGGCGTTGACCTTGTCGACCAGCTGCTTGACGGTCAGCACGCCGTCGCCGATCACGTGGGGCGGGTCGCGGCGTGCGGCGGCCACGAGCTTGTCGCCCACCACCAGCAGGCGGTAGTCGGAGCCGGGCAGGAACTTCTCGACCATCACGTGGCCGATCTCGTCCGCCGCCTTGTACGCGGCCTCCAGCTGCTCGCGGCTGGTGACGTTGACGGTCACGCCCTTGCCCTGGTTGCCGTCCTGGGGCTTGACCACCACGGGCAGGCCGATCTCCTGGGCGACGTCCCAGGCGTCATCGACGGACTCGACCGGGCGGCCGGTGGGCACCGGCACGCCGGCGGACTGCAGCAGCTGCTTGCACAGGTCCTTGTCCTGGGCGATGGATTCGCTCACCGCGCTGGTGGCGTCGACCTCAGCCGCCCAGATGCGGCGCTGCTTGGCGCCCCAGCCGAACTGCACCAGGCTGCCCTGCGTCAGGCGGCGGAAGGGGATGCCGCGCTTGACGGCGGCGTCCACGATGGAGCCGGTGGAGGGGCCCAGGCGCACGTCTTCATCGGTCTCGCGCAGGCGCTTCAGGCATTCGTCGATGTCGAAGCTGCCTTCGCCCATGGCGGCAAGGACCAGGCGCGTGGCGTCGTCCATGGCCATGCGGCCGACGTCTTCCTCGCTGTACTCGACCACCACCTGGCAGGTGCCGGGCTCATTGGTGACGTGGGTGTGGCTGAAGGTGACCGGGCAGCCCGCCTGGGCCTGCAGGGCCAGCGCGGCCTGCTCCAGGACCTGGGCCAGGCTCATCTCGGCACGCAGGGCGCCGATGCCGGGGAAGAGGGCGCGCAGCCGCCCTTCGAAGCCGGCCAGGCCGCTGATCGCGCGTTCGGCTTCCGTGCAGTGCACCACCGCTTCCATGGCGGTGTGGCGGCTCCACATATTGGGGCCTCGGAGGGCGCGGATGCGAGAGACTTCCATGTTCGCGTCGTCTTTCGGGAGATTCGGTTGAGGGCGCGGGGCGCCTTATTGCGCCAGGTCCGGCACGAAGGTGTCGAGGCCGGCCGAGATGAGTTCGGGCGAGATGTTCATGGCCCAGGCGGTGGCGACGGCGGCCAGCAGGGTGGCTTCGTCGGTCGGCTGGCCGGCCTTGGCGAAGCGCTGGACCAGGGCGGCAATGTTGGCCCCGACGGTCTCGCTGGAGCCCTGCGCCAGCACCGCGGTGCCGCCTTGCAGGAAGACCGCACGACCACCCTTGGCGCGGTGCGCCTGCAGGGCCTCGTTGCCTTCCTCGAGGGCGTAGAGCAGCACCTCGCCATCGCTGAGCTCGGCCATCTCCACGAGGCGGGGCTCGGCGGCGTTGAGCACCGCCGCGCCTTCGCCCAGCACCACGTCGATCTGGGTGCGCAGCACCTTGAAGCGCTGGTCCTCGGTGAGGGTGTCGAAGTGGCTGAGGTCGACCGAGGCGGCCATGTCAGTCACCACGCCGACCTGGCAGCGGTCGTAGGCCAGGCCGTCCTTGAGGATGGAGGCGGCGTCGTTCTGCACCACCACGGCGTCGACCACGCGGTTCATCAGCAGGCGGTGGGCGGCGTCCCAGCGGGCGCTGGAGCGCTTCTCGACACGGCGCGGGCCCAGGAACAGGCCGTCGCTGCAGGCCAGGCCCACGTGGCGGCCGTTGAGGTGCAGCAGCCAGGCCACGAGGCGGGTGATGTGGTTGCCGCCCTGCGAGGCCAGCACGCCGACCACGGGGATGCGGCCGGTCTCGTCTTCGTCGAAGAGGTGGTCGATGATGGCCTGGCCTACCGGCTGGGGCATGCCCTCGGCGGGCTTCAGGTGCATCAGCAGGCCAGGGCCGGCATTGACCTCGACGATGGCGCCGCCGGTCTCGGACAGGGGCTTGGAAATGTCGGTGCTGACCAGGTCCACGCCGGCGATGTCCAGGCCGATGGTGCGGGCCGCCAGCGAGACGGCGTGCGCCACCTCGGGGTGGACCTGCGCCGTGCAGTCGATGGCGACATTGCCGTTGCGCTGGATCAGCACGCGCTGGCCCGCGGCCGGCACGGCCTCGGGCGTCACGCCCTGGCGCTGCAGGTCCAGCAGCACGACGGCGTCTTCGCCGATCGTGATGCGGTTGAGGGGGAAGTCCTCGGTCAGGCCGCGGCGCGGGTCGGTGTTGATCTGGAGGTCGACCAGCTGCGTGACGGTGTGCTGGCCGTCGCCGGTGATCCAGGCCTCGTCGCCGCGGGCGGCGGCCACCACCTGCCCGCCCACCACCAGCAGGCGGTGCTCGTTGCCGGGGATGTAGCTCTCGACCAGGACCTCGGAGCCTTCCTTGTCGGCCAGATCGAAGGCGGCGGCGACGTCGGCCTCCTGGCGCAGGTCCAGGGTGACGCCGCGGCCGTGGTTGCCGTCGGAGGGCTTGACCACCACGGGCAGGCCGATGTCCTGTGCGGCTTCCCAGGCCTCGGCGGCCGTCTTGACCGCGGTGCCGGCCGGCACCGGCACGCCCACGCTCTTGAGCAGGCTCTTGGTGAGGTCCTTGTCCCGGGCGATGCCTTCGGCGATCGCGCTGGTCATGTCGGTCTCGGCGGTCCAGATGCGGCGCTGGCGGGCGCCGTGGCCCAGCTGCACGAGGTTGCCGTCGTTCAGTCGGATGTGCGGGATGCGGCGATCGGTGGCGGCGGCCACGATGGCGGCGGTGGAGGGGCCCAGGTAGCAGTCGTCGACCTTGTCGCGGATGCGGTCCACGGCGGCCTTCACGTCGAAGGTCTCGGCATTGATCATGGCCATGATCAGGGCGTGGCCCTCGGCCAGGGCGGCGCGGGCCACCTGCTCGTCACGGGCCCGGAAGACCATGCGGTAGACGCCGGTCTTGGAGGTCGAGCGGGTCTGGCCGAAGCCGGTGGGCATGCCGGAGAGGTTGAGCAGCTCGATGACGATGTGCTCCAGCACATGGCCCATCCAGGTGCCTTCGGTGAGGCGCTGCAGGAAGCCGCCGCGCTCGCCCACGCCGCAGTGGTGCTCGACCAGGGCGGGCAGGGCGGCCGTCAGCCGCTCGTTGAAGCCCTCGAGCTTGTGGGAGGGAAACTCCTCCAGCCGGCCCAGGTCCAGCCAGACCTCCAGGACGGGGCGGTAGGTCCACATATTGGGACCACGCAGGTAGTTGACGCGCAAAAGCTGGATGTCGTCGTGTCGGCTCATGGGGCGGGGCATGGACGGATCGGGAGGAGGAAGGCCGGCCAGGGCCGGGATGTGCGTCTGGCGACCAGGCGCCATTTTGCTCTCAGTTTGGGGTGGCTTTGCCCGTTCGGTGAGTGAGGACCTGCTCGCCTGTCATCGATTGGGCGCCGGGAGCGTTGCAGGATGCGCGAAAATCGCGCGGTCGCCGGCAGCCGCCCCGGGGGCGTTCAGAACGAAAGAACAATGCAGCATCAACATCCTGTGGACGACGCGTCCGCCAAGCATCCCGAGTGGGCGACTCTGACTTCGCGTCTCTTGAAGGGCGAGAACGTCCTGGCCAGCCTGGAGGTTGACCTCGACGTCCAATTGCGTTTCGGCGTGGGCCTGCTGGCCCTTACCCGGCAGCGCCTGCTGGCCTTCGATGCCGGCAGCCGCCAGTGGTCCGAATGGCCCCTGCACCCCGGGCTGGAGCTGCGTCTCACCGACCACGCCGGCGTGGGCTGCCTGGAACTGGTGGACGCCAGCGGCCGCCTGGCCTTCTGGCGCTTCACCCTGGCGATCAACCTGCAGGCCCAGCGCTTCCAGGAGGCCTTCGAGCGCCGGGACGAAGGCCCGCGCACCGAGGCCGAGGAGGTGGGCTTCTGCCCCAGCTGCAAGGCCCCGCTGCCTCCTGAGAGCGAGGAATGCCCCACCTGCGAGCGTGAACTGCACACGCCGCCCTCCACCTGGGTGCTGTTGCGCCTGTGGCGCTTCGCCCGGCCCTACCAGGGCCAGCTGCTGCTGGGCTTCCTGCTGATGCTGGGGGCCACCGGGGCCACGCTGGTCGGCCCCTACCTCTACCGCCCGCTGATGGACGAGGTGCTGATCCCCTTCCAGCAGGGCCACAAGATCGACCCCTGGCTGGTGGCCTACTACCTGGGCGGCCTGCTGGGCGCCGGGCTGGTGTCCTGGATCCTGGGCTGGGCCAAGACCTACATCCTGGCCCTGGTGTCCGAGCGCATTGCCGCGGACATGCGCACCGCCACCTTCGAGCACCTGCTGTCGCTGTCCCTGGAGTACTTCGGCAACAAGCGCACGGGCGACCTGATGTCCCGCATCGGCTCCGAGACCGACCGCATCAGCGTCTTCCTCTCGCTGCACGCCCTGGACTTCATCACCGACGTGCTCATGCTGGGCATGACGGCCATCATCCTCTTCTCCATCAACCACTGGCTGGCCCTGGCCACGCTGCTGCCGCTGCCCTTCATCGCCTGGATGATCCACCTGGTGCGGGACCGCCTGCGCACCGGCTTCGAGAAGATCGACCGCGTCTGGGGCGAGGTCACCAGCGTGCTGGCGGACACCATCCCTGGCATCCGCGTGGTCAAGGCCTTCGCCCAGGAGCGCCGCGAGGCCAAGCGCTTCAAGGAAGCCAACCAGAACAACCTCAAGGTCAACGACCGCCTCAACAAGACCTGGAGCCTGTTCACGCCCACGGTCTCGCTGCTGACGGAAATCGGCCTGCTGGTCGTCTGGGCCTTCGGCATCTACCTGGTCTCGGACGGCGACATCACGGTGGGCGTGCTGACCTCCTTCCTGGCCTACATCGGCCGCTTCTACGGCCGCATGGACTCCATGAGCCGCATCGTCTCCGTCACCCAGAAGGCGGCGGCCGGCGCCAAGCGCATCTTTGACATCCTGGACCACCAGTCCAACGTGCCCGACCCCGCCAATCCGGTGAAGCTCGGTGGGGTGACGGGCGGCCTGCAGATCCAGGACATCGGCTTCCGCTACGGCAACCGCGCGGTGATCCGCGGGCTCACGCTGGACATCCAGCCCGGCGAGATGATCGGCCTCGTGGGCCACTCCGGCTCGGGCAAGAGCACCCTGGTCAACCTGATCTGCCGCTTCTATGACGTCACGGAGGGCTCCATCCGCATCGACGGCACCGACCTGCGCCGCGTGACGGTGGCCGACTACCGCCGCCACATCGGCCTGGTGCTGCAGGAGCCCTTCCTCTTCTTCGGCACCATTGCCGAGAACATCGCCTACGGCAAGCCGGACGCCTCGCGCGAGGAGATCGTCGCCGCGGCGCGTGCCGCCCATGCGCACGAGTTCATCCTGCGCCTGCCGCACGGCTACGACAGCCTGGTGGGCGAGCGTGGCCAGGGCCTCTCCGGCGGCGAGCGCCAGCGCATCTCCATCGCCCGCGCCCTGCTGATCAACCCGCGCCTGCTGATCCTCGACGAAGCCACCTCGGCCGTGGACACCGAGACCGAGAAGGAAATCCAGAAGGCCCTGGACAACCTCGTGAAGGGTCGCACCACCATCGCCATCGCCCACCGCCTGTCCACCCTGCGCAAGGCGGACCGCCTGGTGGTGATGGACCGCGGGCAGATCGTCGAGGTCGGCCCGCATGACGAGCTGATGGAGAAGAAGGGCGCCTACTGGCGGCTCTATGAGGCCCAGGCCCGCCGGGTCGACGCCGAAGAGGCCGAGCCCATGACCCTGCCCAACCCGAACGCCCACACGGTCAGCGCCTGATGAGCAGCGAGAGCCCCATGACGACCCCCTACCAGCGACTCTCCCGCAATGCCTTCGGCCGCCTCGACCTGATCGACACCGACGGCCAGTTCCATGGCAGCGTGACCCCGGTGCGCGCCCATCCCATCTCCGCGCCGGACGAGGGCGTCTCCCTCGTGGGCCAGGACGGCCACGAGCTGGCCTGGATCCCGCGCCTCTCGGCCCTGCCACCCGCCGACCGCGCGCTGCTGGAAGCCGAGTTCGAGGTGCGCGAGTTCATGCCCACGGTGCAGGCCCTGCTGGCCGTCAGCACCTTCTCCACGCCCAGCCAGTGGACGGTGCAGACCGAGCGCGGCGAGGCCCAGTTCATCCTCAAGACCGAAGAGGACATCCGCCGCCTGGGCGAGGGCAAGCTGCTGATCACCAGCAGCCACGGCCTGCAGTTCCTGGTGCCGGACCGCTTCGCGCTGGACCGGCATTCGAGGAAGCTGCTGGAGCGCTTCCTCTGACCGGCACCGCGCTGCATGCCAGCAGCCGGGCCGCGCGGTGCCATCCGGTGCGCCCTCAGGATGTCTTCGGACCTGCGCTCTTCTTCGCGCCTGACTTGCTCTTCGATCCCGTGGCACCGGTGGCGCCTTTCGCCCCCTTCGCCACCGCCTTCGAACCTCCACCCACGACCTCTGCCTTGCTCCGCTTCAGGTAGCTCACCTGCAGCTTGGGGTAGGCGACCCTGACGCTGGCAAGCGGTGTGAAGCTCGAATCCGTGCCAATCACCTGGTCATCCGTGGTGACGGCCACGCCGCTCGCCCGGCCGGGCGTCATGGCCAGCACGGCCGTGGTGCCCGGTGAACTCAGCACACGGCCCTTGTCCTGCGTCAAATGCGTGTGTGTCCTGGAGCTGACATATTTGTTGACCTTGCTGTCGCCCACGTCGGGCACATTGCCGTGCAGGCTGTTGAGGCTGGTGAGGAATTTCCTGATGGCGACCGCATAGGGCCCGTCTGAGGTGGGCGTAGATTTCTTCCAGTGAAAGATCAGCCTGTCGCGCGCCGCGTGGAACTGGGCGATCTGGGCTTTCACCGCCGATTGATATGCCGTGTCGGCGAAGTCCCAGCAGTCGTTCATGACATTGACCGCCACTCTGTCCTCGGTGGCCTGCACCAGCCTGTCAGTCCACCGGACCAGGTCGGCATCCGTTTCCTTGCGGTTGATGAATTTCCTGGTGTTCTCCCGGAGGTTCTCCCATGGCATCCGGTGAGGGACGTCCAGGTCATTGTCAGACAGGGACATGTCCCGCAGGTCCGTCTTCTGCCTGGTCGCGCTGGAGGTCATGATGGATGCCGTCACCTTCGCCAGCTCGTACACCTTGCTCTGGAAGGCCGGGCGTTTGTACAGCTCGTCGTCCCCCTTGGGGGCCGCGCTGAACTTCTCCTCAAGGGCGTCCTTCAGTGCGTCCTCGTCGGCGTAGACGTGCTCGGGCGACTGGGTGTCCTCGATCAGTCTTTTGACCTCGGCACGGGCGCCGCGCTTCCACTGCAGCGCCTCCGACCACTGCCTGACCTTTTCATAGAGGGCCTTTGCACTGTTGCTGGACGGGCGATCGTAGACCGCCGTGTCAACCTTCAGGACCCGCTGGACGACCGGTGACGGGCCCTCGGTCTGCGCCATCTGCTGCAGGTGTTCGCGCTGCATCCTTTGGCGCGGCGACGTGGAGATCCGGCGCTGGAGCGCCGAGCGGGTGCCGGGGCCGGAGGTGAGGCTGTCGCCCGGGCAGGGGCCCTGCATCTCGGCGGCGGGGCCAGTCCCGGCGTTCGGTTTCTGCTCCTGAGTCCGCATGGCACCTCCCTGTTTTGAGCAGGGAAAGATCGCATCTGGCGCTGCGGGCGTCCATCAGCAATTTGCGGACTTTGCCCCGGCTTCCGGCCCGCCTCAGCAGAACACGCGCGCCGCGGCGCTGAGCCGCTCGGTGCGCACCTTGAGCTCGCCGGAGGCCGTCACCGACTGCTGCACCAGGGCCGCGTTCTGGCCCGTCATGTGGTCCAGCTGGGCCACAGCCTGGCTGATCTGCGCCAGGCCCTGGGCCTGCTCCTGCGTGGAGAGGCTGATGCCGGCGATCAGGACCGCCAGGTCCTTCACCTCCTCGACGATGCCCTGCATGGTCTGCCCGGCCTCGGTGACCACATGGGCGCCGGCACTGACCTGCTCGGCGCTGCTGGCAATCATGCTGCGGATCTCGCGGGCGGCCTCGCCCGCACGCTGGGCCAGCACCCGCACCTCGCTGGCCACCACGGCAAAGCCGCGGCCCTGCTCGCCGGCGCGGGCCGCCTCGACGGCGGCGTTGAGGGCCAGGATGTTGGTCTGGAAGGCAATGCTGTCGATCAGGCCGATGATGGGTGCGATGCGCCGGCTGGATTCGCTGATGCCGTTCATGGTCTGCACCATGGTGTTCATCTGCTCGCCACCCAGGCGCGCATTCTCCCGGGCCTCGGCGATCAGCTGGGCCGCGCGCGCGGCGGAGGCGGCATTGGCGCTCACGGCGGCGCTGAGCTGGTCCATGGAGGCGGCCGTCTGCTGCAGCTGGGCGGCGGCCTCCTCGGTGCGTGCATGCAGGTCCTGGTGGCCCACGCGCATCTCGTGGCTGGCGGCGTCCATGCCGCGGGTCTGGTGCTGGACGTCGCCGCTCAGGGCCTTCAGGTTCAGCCCGACCTGGTTGAGGGCGCGCAGGGCCTTGCCCAGGGCGTCGCTGCGCGCGGGCTGTGGCATCTCCTCGACCCGGCCGGAAGCCAGGGCCTGGACCTGCGCATTCAGGCGCAGGACGGGGCGCACCAGCTGCCATTCCTGCCAGGCCGAGGCCAGCAGGGCCAGCAGGCCGCTGCCCAGAGCGAGTTGCAGCAAGGCGGTGCCGCCCAGGCCGGCCAGCGCGGCAGCCGCCAGGCTGCCCAGCCACAGCGCGGCCAGCGGCAGCAGGCAGCGGGCGCGCCAGGACAAGGTATGGGCCAGGGCCGCGGGACTGAAGCGGGTGCGCGGCAGCACCCAGCCCTGGTGCAGGCGAGGCGTCCGGGCACTGCCCTTGCGCAGTGCCGCGTAGAGCGCTTCAGCGGCCTGCACCTCGCTCGCCTGCGGCCGGGTCCGCACGGACACATAGCCCAGCAGGCGGCCCTCGCGCTGCAGGGGCGTGACATTGGCCTTCACCCAGTAGTGGTCGCCGTTCTTGCGCCGGTTCTTGACGATGCCGGTCCAGGCCTGGCCGGCCTTGAGGCTGCGCCAGAGGTCGTCGAAGGCTTCGGGCGGCATGTCCGGGTGGCGGACCAGGTTGTGGGGCTGGCCCAGCAGCTCCTCGATGCCGAAGCCGCTGGCCTCGCTGAAGGCCGCATTGGCGTAGGTGATGCGCCCCTGGGGGTCCGTCACCGACATCAGGGTGGCATCGTGCGGGATCTCGTGGACTTGCTGCGTGACAGGCAGGTTCTGGCGCATGGGACTTCCTTGGAAGGCGCCATGCTAGGCAGCGCTCTGCCCGCACTCCATGATCTGGTGCAAGTTTCCAGGGGCAGGCCACGGCCCCGCGTGGCTGCGCCGTGGCGCAGATCACGCTTGGCCGGGCCGGGCGGGGGCGCCTTCAGTCCAGCCGGAAGACGGAGATCGCCTCCGACAGCTGATGCGCCTGCTCGCGCATGGACTGCGCCGCCGCCGCAGATTCCTCCACCAGGGCGGCGTTCTGCTGCGTCATCTGGTCCAGCTGGGCCACGGCCTGGTTGACCTGCTGGATGCCGTCGCGCTGCTCCGCGGAGGCCGCGGCGATCTCGCCGATCAGGTCGGAGACCCGGCTGACGCTGGCCGTGATGTCCTGCATGGCCTGCCCGGTCTGCTGCACCAGCTCCGCGCCCTGCTCGACATTGCCCATGGAGGTGCCGATGAGGGTCTTGATCTCGCGCGCCGCCTCGGCGCTGCGCTGGGCCAGGGAGCGCACCTCGCCGGCCACCACCGCGAAGCCGCGGCCCTGCTCGCCGGCGCGGGCCGCTTCCACGGCGGCATTCAGGGCCAGGATGTTGGTCTGGAAGGCGATGCCGTCGATCACGCCGATGATGTCGCCGATCTTGCGCGAGCTGTCGGTGATGCGCTGCATGCTCTGCGTCACCTGGTCCACCACCTGCCCGCCGCGCTGGGCGGCCTGGGCGGCCGAGACGGCCAGCTGGTTGGCCTGGCGCGCGGTGTCGGCGGACTGGCTGACGGCGCCGTTCATCTCCTCCATCGAGCTGGCGGTCTGCTCCAGGTTGGAGGCCGTCTGCTCGGTGCGGGCGGAGAGGTCGTGGTTGCCCTGGGCGATCTCGCCGGCGGCCGTGTTGATGGAGTCGCCGGCGGCGCGCAGCTGCGCCATGGTGCCCCTCAGGGCGTCGACCATGTGCTGCAGCTGACCCAGCAGGCTGGCCTCGGCGGCGGTGCCTGCGCTGACCCGCAGGTCGCCGTCGGCCACGGCCCGCATGGCGGCGATGGCGGCGCTGGGTTCGCCGCCCAGCTGCTGCAGCACGCTGCGCGTGATGGCCCAGCCGACCAGGCCCACGCCCGCCAGGACCAGGGCTCCCAGGCCCAGGCGCCCCAGGGCCGCGCTCCAGACCTGGCTGGTGACGTCATCGAGGTAGAGGCCGGAGCCGACCATCCAGTTCCATTCCGGAATGGCCATCACCAGCTGAAGCTTGGGCACGGGCTCGGTCTTGCCGGGGCGGGGGAACTGGGTCAGCACGTAGGCGCGGCCATCGCGGCTGGCCCGCATGCTGTCCACCAGCTGCTGGATGATGTCGTTGCCGGCGCCGTCCTTGACCTTGCCCACCATGTTCTGGCCGATCCAGTCCGGCTTGGTCGGGTGCATCACGCTGACGCCGTCCAGGGTCCAGGCGTAGAAGTACTCGGTCTTGCCATCGGCCCCGCCATAGCGGGCGCTGCGGATCACCTCCTTGGCGATGGCCTGGGCCTCTGCCTGGCTCATCTTGCCGCTGGCGGCCTGCTGGCGGTAGTTCTCGACGACCTGGTGGACCGACTGGACCGCCGTCTGCAGCATCTCGCGGCGGCTGCCATTGATCTCGACGTGGGTCTGGTAGATGGTGAGCAGCAGCAGCACCAGCACGCCCAGCATGGCGCTGACGGTGAGCAGGGCGATGCGGCGCCGGAAGGACCATTGGTTCAGCATGAGAGTCTCCTGTCCGCTCCTTGCCGTCGAGTGCGGCGTCCTACCGAGCGGTCGAATAAGTGTGAGCTACTTTCGTATTTGCTTGAAATGTTGAGAACGGTTGCATTGCCAGAGCTGCGACGAATTGCACAGCGCGGCTAGAATTGACGTTTACGTAAACGTAAACTGGCACCCGGCGCCGATGATGCTGGGCGCCGGCCTGGACGCGCCCCCGAAGCCCGGCGCGCAGGCGTTCGACAACTTGCCTCGGAGACTGAGATGAACCTGCCCGGCCTGAATTTCCAACTTGGTGAAGACATCGACGCGCTGCGCGACGCCGTGCGCGACTTTGCGCAGGCCGAGATCGCCCCGCGTGCCGCCGAGATCGACCACAAGGACCAGTTCCCCATGGACCTGTGGCGCAAGATGGGCGAGCTGGGCGTGCTGGGCATCACCGTGCCGGAGCAGTACGGCGGCGCCAACATGGGCTACCTGGCCCACATGGTCGCGATGGAGGAGATCAGCCGTGCCAGCGCCTCGGTGGGCCTGTCCTACGGCGCGCACAGCAATCTGTGCGTCAACCAGATCAACCGCAACGGCAACGAGGCCCAGAAGCAGAAGTACCTGCCCAAGCTGATCAGCGGCGAGCACGTGGGTGCGCTGGCCATGAGCGAGCCGGGCGCCGGCTCCGACGTCATCAGCATGAAGCTCAAGGCTGAAGACAAGGGCGGCTACTACCTGCTCAACGGCACCAAGATGTGGATCACCAACGGCCCCGACGCCGACACCCTGGTGGTCTACGCCAAGACCGAGCCCGAGCTGGGCGCGCGCGGCGTCACGGCCTTCCTGATCGAGAAGGGCATGAAGGGCTTCTCCATCGCCCAGAAGCTGGACAAGCTGGGCATGCGCGGCAGTCACACCGGCGAGCTGGTCTTCGAGAACGTGGAAGTGCCGGCCGAGAACGTGCTGGGTGCCGTCAACAGCGGCGCCAAGGTGCTGATGTCGGGCCTGGACTACGAGCGCGCCGTGCTGACCGGCGGCCCGCTGGGCATCATGCAGTCCGTGATGGACAACGTGATCCCCTACATCCACGACCGCAAGCAGTTCGGCCAGAGCATCGGCGAGTTCCAGCTGATCCAGGGCAAGGTCGCCGACATGTACACCGTGCTGCAGGCCGCCCGCTCCTTCGCCTACACCGTGGCCAAGAACCTGGACATGCTGGGCACGGACCACGTGCGCCAGGTGCGCAAGGACTGCGCCTCGGTGATCCTGTGGACCGCCGAGAAGGCCACCTGGATGGCCGGCGAGGGCGTGCAGATCTTCGGCGGCAACGGCTACATCAACGAGTACCCGCTGGGCCGCCTGTGGCGCGACGCCAAGCTGTACGAGATCGGCGCCGGCACCAGCGAGATCCGCCGCATGCTGATCGGCCGCGAGCTGTTCGCCGAGACGATGTGACGCCCGCCCGGGGCCCCGGCAAGGCCCCGGAACGAAGTCAGCCTTGCCCAATGGGCAGGGCTGGTCCGCCCCACGATTCGACAATGCGGCCATGAGCACCGAACTGCAAGAACTGCTGGACAGCAACAAGCGCTGGGCCCTCGACACCGAAACACGCGAGCCCGGCTTCTTCTCCCGTCTTCTCAAGCAGCAGACGCCCGAGTACCTGTGGATCGGTTGCGCCGACAGCCGCGTACCGGCCAACGAGCTGGTCAACCTGCTGCCGGGCGAGCTCTTCGTGCATCGCAATGTCGCGAACGTGGTGGTGCACTCGGACCTCAACTGCCTCTCGGTGATGCAGTTCGCGGTGGACGCGCTGAAGGTCAAGCACATCATCGTGGTGGGCCATTCCAACTGCGGCGGCGTCAAGGCCGCGCTGCTGGACCAGCGCGTGGGCCTGGTCGACAACTGGCTTCGCCATGTGCAGGACGTGCGCAACCATCACATGGAATGGCTGGAAAGCCTGGACGAGCGCCAGCGCGTCAACGCCCTGTGCGAACTCAATGTGCTGGAGCAGGCCCGCAATGCCTGCCAGACCACCGTCGTGCAGGACGCCTGGGCGCGCGGCCAGGAGATCGTGGTGCACGGCTGGGTCTACGGCCTGCACAACGGTCTGCTGGAAGACCTCCGCATCACGGTGGGGGCGCCCGAGCAGCTGGCTTCGGCCTTCCAGAAGGCCTTGAGCGCGGTCAAGAAGCGCTACGAAGCGGCCCGCGTAAGCTGAGTGCCTGTCCCTAGCCCGCCGCAGCCCCGCCATGTTTCCCCAGCAACTCACCGACTCCCGCGCCCACCAGATCGCGCAGGCCCTGCTGGGCGGCTTCAACAAGCACTACCGGCTCTTCCGTGCCACCACGGCCGAGGCCAAGAAGCGCTTCGAGCGGGCGGACTGGCACGGCCAGCAGCGGGCGCAGGCGCAGCGCATCGAGTTCTACGACAAGCGGGTGGACGAATGCGTGGAGCTGCTGGAGCAGCAGTTCCAGGTCAGCCAGCTGCCCATGGCCGTGTGGCAGCAGGTCAAGCTGCACTACATCGGCCTGCTGACCAACCACCTGCAGCCCGAGCTGGCCGAGACCTTCTTCAACTCGGCCTGCACGCGCATCCTGCACCACGCCTACTTCCACAACGACTTCATCTTCGTGCGGCCCGCGGTCTCGACCGAATACATCGAGAACGAGGAGCCCGCCGCCACGCCCACCTTCCGCTGCTACTACCCCACGCGGGAGACGCTGCGCGAGACGATGATCCGCATCGTCCACAACTTCCAGCTGGCGCGCGACTTCGAGGACCTGGGCCGCGACATCGACCACGTGCTGGGCGCCGTGCAGCGCGAGCTGGGGCTGTTCCGCTGGCGGACCAATTTCCAGATCCAGGTGCTGTCCAGCCTGTTCTACCGGAACAAGGGCGCCTACCTGGTTGGCAAGATCATCAACGGCTTCACCGAGACGCCCTTCGCGCTGCCCATCCTGCACAACGGGCGCGGCTTGCTGGAGATTGATGCGGCTCTTTTCGGCGAGGACGACCTGCTGATGCTCTTCAGCTTCGCCCGCGCCTACTTCATGGTCGACATGGAGGTGCCCAGCGCCTACGTGCAGTTCCTGCGTTCGCTGATGCCGCGCAAGCCGCGGGCCGAGCTCTACAGCGCCATCGGCCTGCAGAAGCACGGCAAGAACCTGTTCTACCGCGACTTCCTCAACCACCTGCGCCACTCCAGCGACAAGTTCCGCATTGCCCCCGGCATCAAGGGCATGGTGATGCTGGTCTTCGACCTGCCCAGCTACCCCTTCGTCTTCAAGCTGATCAAGGACTACTTCCCGCCGCAGAAGGAGACCACGCGCGAGCTCATCCAGAGCAAGTACCTGCTGGTCAAGCAGCACGACCGCGTGGGCCGCATGGCGGACACCCTGGAGTACAGCAACGTCGCCTTCCCGCGCTACCGCTTCGAGGAAGAGCTGATCCGCGAGCTCAAGACCTTCTGCCCCAGCCTGATCGAGGAGAAGGGCGACGACCTCATCCTCAAGCACGTCTACATCGAGCGCCGCATGGTGCCGCTGAACATCTACATCCAGGAGGCCACGCCGCCGCAGCTGGAGCATGCCGTGGTCGAGTACGGCAATGCCATCAAGGACCTGGTGGCCGCCAACATCTTCCCTGGCGACATGCTCTGGAAGAACTTCGGCGTGACCCGCCACGGCAAGGTGGTGTTCTACGACTACGACGAGATCGAGTACCTCACCGACTGCAACTTCCGCAAGGTCCCCGCGCCGCGGACCGAGGAAGAGGAGCTGTCGGGCGAGGTCTGGTATGCCGTGGGCCCGCGCGATGTCTTCCCCGAGACCTTCGGCCCCTTCCTGCTGGGCCACCCCGGCGTGCGCGAGCTCTTCATGCGCCACCACGCCGACCTGCTCGATGCCGGCTTCTGGCAGGGCCACAAGGAGCGCATCCTGGCCGGCCATGTGCACGACGTCTTTCCCTACGAGGCGCACAAGCGCTTCCAAGCCCAGCGCGCAGGCGCAGCGGTGCTGGCCCCGCCGGCCGATCCGCTGGACCGCGAGCTGCCCATCCAATAACCCCTTGAGTCCATTCCAGGAGAGCCTCCATGTCCGACTCCATCGTCATCGTCTCCGCTGCCCGCACGCCCATCGGTGGCCTGCTGGGTGACTTCTCCAACCTCGCCGGCTGGGAGCTGGGCGCCGTGGCCATCAAGGCCGCCGTGGAGCGCGCCGGCGTGCCCGCCGATGCCATCCAGGAAGCCTTCATGGGCAACTGCCTGATGGCCGGCCAGGGCCAGGCTCCCGCTCGCCAGGCCGTGCTGAAGGCCGGCCTGCCGCAGTCCGTCGGTGCCGTGACCCTGTCCAAGATGTGCGGCGCCGGCATGCGCGCCGTCATGTTCGCGCACGACACCCTGAAGGCCGAGAGCGCCGACATCCTCATCGCCGGCGGCATGGAGTCCATGACCAATGCCCCGCACCTGATGTTCGCGCGCAAGGGCGTGAAGTACGGCGCCACGCAGATGTACGACCACATGGCCCTGGACGGCCTGGAAGACGCCTACGAGCGCGGCAAGGCCATGGGCGTGTTCGCGGAGCAGTGCGTCAGCAAGTACGCCTTCAGCCGCGAGGCCCAGGACCAGTTCGCCATCGCCTCCACCGAGCGCTCCAAGAAGGCCAACGAGGACGGCAGCTTCGCCTGGGAAATGGCCCCCGTGACCCTGGCCGGCAAGGCCGGTGACGTGGTCATCAGCCGCGACGAGCAGCCCTTCAAGGCCAAGCTGGACAAGATCCCCGGCCTGAAGCCCGCCTTCAAGAAGGACGGCACCATCACCGCCGCCACCTCCTCCAGCATCTCCGACGGCGCCGCCGCCCTGGTGCTGATGCGCGAGAGCACCGCCGCCAAGATGGGCCTGACGCCCGTCGCCCGCATCGTGGGCACGGCCGTGCATGCCAACGCGCCCGAGTGGTTCACCACCGCCCCGGTCGGTGCCATCCAGAAGCTGCTGGCCAAGAACGGCTGGGACGCCAAGAGCGTTGACCTCTGGGAAGTCAACGAAGCCTTCGCCGCCGTGACCATGGCCGCCATGGCCGAGTTCAAGCTGCCGCACGAGATCGTCAACGTCAACGGCGGTGCCGTGGCCCTGGGCCACCCCATCGGCGCCTCGGGCGCCCGCATCCTGGTGACCCTGCTGGGCGCGCTGAAGCACCGCGGCCTGAAGCGCGGCGTGGCCTCGCTGTGCATCGGCGGTGGCGAGGCCACGGCCGTGGGCGTCGAACTCATCTGAAGCTGAGGGTCGGGTCTTGCCCCGGCCCCACGAGGCGCGGCCACCGGCTGAGGTCCGGACCGCGCCTTCCTTTTTGACGCCCCCGAGGCGACACCCATGAAGCATGTCCTGATCATCGGCGCCTCCCGCGGCCTGGGCCTGGAGTTCGTGCGCCAGTACCGCGAGGCGGGCGACCGCGTCGTCGCGACGGCCCGCAGTGACGAGGGCCTGGGTGCGATCCAGGCCCTGGGCGCCAAGGCCCTGCGGCTGGACGTGGCCAGCGTGGCCAGCTGCGCCGGCCTGGCCTGGCAGATCGACGGCGAGGCCTTTGACGAGGTCGTGCTCAATGCCGGCGTCTTCGGCGAGCGCACGGACGGTCTGGTGACCCCGTCCCAGGCCAGCTTCGACCATGTCCTGCACACCAATGTGCTGGGACCCATGCGTCTGCTGCCGCAGCTGCTGGACAGCCTGGCGCCGCAGGCCCGGGTGGCGTTGATCTCGTCCGTCATGGGCTCGCTGGCCCTGCGCGTGAACAGCCATGGCTGGCTCTACCGTGCCTCCAAGGCCGCGCTGAACTCGGTGATGCGGGACGCCGCCCTGGAGCTCGCCGGCCGCGCCATCTGCGTGAGCCTGCATCCCGGCTGGGTGCGCACCGACATGGGCGGCGCCGGCGCCGACATCGACCCTGCCACCAGCATCGGCGGCATGCGCTCCTTGCTGGCTCGGCTGCAGCCGTCCGACAATGGCGGCTTCTTCAATTTCGACGGCCAGCCCCTGGCCTGGTGAGGCGCTCACGAGGCGCCTCGTCCTCGTTTCCCGACGATCCACGGATCCCCCGATTTCCCCGTCCCCCGGAGTACCCCTCTCATGCTGCTCAGTGAAGACCATCGTGCCGTGCAGGACGCCGTGCGCGCCTTTGTGCAAGACCAGATCGCGCCCAAGGCGGCCGAGTGGGACAAGAGCCACCACTTCCCGGCCGAGGAGCTGAAAGGCCTGGCCGCGCTGGGCTGCTACGGCGTGGCCGTGCCCACCGAGTACGACGGCGCGGGCCTGGACTACCTGGCCCTGGCCATCATCCTGGAGGAGATCGGCGCGGGCGACGGCGCCACGTCCACCGTGGTCAGCGTCAACAACTGCCCGGTGTGCTCGATCCTGATGGCCTTTGCCAACGAGGAGCAGAAGCAGGAGTTCCTCAAGCCCCTGGCTCGCGGCGACATGCTGGGCGCCTTCTGCCTCACCGAACCGCATGTGGGCTCCGAGGCCGGCGGCCTCAAGACCACGGCCACCCGTGTCAATGACGGTGAGGGCGACGGCTACGTGCTCAACGGCGTCAAGCAGTTCATCACCAGCGGCAAGAACGGCGACGTGGCCATCGTGATGGCCGTCACCGACAAGGCCGCCGGCAAGAAGGGCATCAGCGCCTTCCTGGTGCCCACGAAGACGCCGGGCTACACCGTGGCCCGCATCGAGGACAAGATGGGCCAGCACGCGAGCGACACCGCCCAGATCCTGTTCGAGAACTGCCGCATCCCCGCGCGCTACCGTCTGGGCGAGGAAGGGCAGGGCCTGAAGATCGCGCTGTCGGGCCTGGAGGGCGGCCGTATCGGCATCGCCAGCCAGAGCGTGGGCATGGCCCGCGCGGCCTTCGAGGCGGCGCTGAAGTACAGCAAGGAGCGCGTGGCCTTCGGCGTGCCCATCTTCGAGCACCAGGCCATGCAGCACAAGCTGGCCGACATGGCCACGCAGATCGAGGCCGCGCGCCAGCTGATCTGGCATGCCGCCAGCCTGAAGGACGCCGGCCAGCCCTGCCTGAAGGAGGCGGCCATGGCCAAGCTCTTCGCTTCGGAGATGGCCGAGAAGGTCTGCTCCGCGGCCATCCAGATCCACGGCGGCTACGGCTATGTCAGCGACTTCCCCGTCGAGCGCATCTACCGCGATGTGCGCGTGACCCAGATCTACGAAGGCACTTCCGAGGTCCAGAAGATCCTGATCGGGCGCGCGCTGGTCTGAACGGTGAGGGGCACGCGCGGGGAGCGAAAGCCCGGGCTGCGCGCGCAAGGGAAATGGCCTAAGGTCGCGGCATGAGTGAATCGCCCTTTGCCGGGCGGCCTGCCCCGGCCCGCCCGCCCCTACAGTTCTATTTCGACTTCTCCTCGCCGTATTCCTACGTTGCCTCGGAGTGGGTCAATGCCGTGGCCGCGCGCCACGGCCGCACCGTGCAGTGGCATGCCATCCTGCTGGGCGTGACCTTCCAGGCCGCCGAGCTGAAGCCGCCGGTGGCGCATCCCATCAAGCGCGACTATGCGCTGCGGGACTTCGAGCGCTCCGCCCATTTCGCGGGCCTGCCTTACCGGCAGCCCGAGCACTTCCCGATCGCCACGCACAACGCGGCGCGTGTCTTCTGGTGGCTGCATGACACCCAGGGCGCACAGCAGGCGGTGAGCTTCGCGCGGGCCGGGCTGCGGGCCTACTTCACCCGCGGTGTGGTGCTCAGCGATGCGGCCCAGCTCAGGGCCCTGGTGACGGAGCTGGGCCTGGACGCCCAGGCCGCCGAGGCCGCCTGGCAGGACGAGCACTGGAAGCAGCGCCTGCGCGCGGTGAACGAGGCCGCGGTGGCCGCGGGCGTGTTCGGCGCGCCCTTCTTCCTCATCGACGGCGAGCCCTTCTGGGGCAATGACCGCCAGCCCCAGATCGAGCGCTGGCTGGCCAGCGGGCCCTTCACCCGCCTCTGAACGCGAAGCCAGGAAAAGGAACGGCAGCCCGAGGGCTGCCGTTCTTGCCTGGGCCGGGGGCCTTCAGCCCTTGGCCTGCCGCCGGGCCTCCAGGTCGGCCCAGAGGTTGTCCGCCATGCGCGTGGCCTCGCTGCGCTGGGACTCGTTGAGCTGCTGATAGTCCTTGGTGCCCACGAACCAGTCGGCGCTGAGCGTGTCGCCCGAGCGCCGCGCGACCAGATTCCAGGCCGCCGCATCCAGGGGCCGCTTCTCCAGCAGGTAGGACTCCGAGATGATGGCCGCCGCATGCAGATTGCCTCGCACATAGGCCTGGCGCAGCGCTTCGCGGGCGGCCTCGCGGTAGGGATAGCCGGGCTCGTGCTCGGGATCCTGCGGCTTGCCGTCCAGCGCGAAGAGGTAGCGCTCGGCCAGGTGCGTGAGCGCCTGCCGGTCTCCGCCGTTGGCCGCCTGGCGCAGCTCGGCCAGGCTCATCTGGTAGTAGCGCTGGTCGATGTGATAGCCCAGCTTGCGCAGGGCTTCAGCTTCGGCGCGCTGCTGCGGGGTCTCCACCTGGATGTCGGGCGGCGGCATGCCGGGCACCGTGCCCGGCGAGCCGCCCTGGCCCGCGGCCAGCCAGACCTGCTGCCCGTTGGCGCCGGCGCCCTGCGCCTGGGCGCCGCTGGCCGGCATGGGGCGGAACAGGTCGGCCAGGCCGGTGTTGAGCCCCGCATTGCGCTGGGCCGCCTCGGCCTTGGCGCGAGCCTGGGCTTCCTCGGCGCGCGCCGCCTCGCGCTCGTCCAGCCAGTACCAGCCGGCCAGCGTGAGACCGGTGACCACCAGGGCCGCCAGGCCCAGATGCTTGGGGCTCATGACCGGGCTCCTTACAGGCTCAGGCAGCGGCTCAGGCCGTTGGCGTAGCCGTAGCGCGCGTAGTAGTCACGCTGCGAGGGCGAGCCGTGGGTGGAGTAGTCCGCCGCGGCGCGGGCCGAGCGCACGGCCGACTCGATGAAGGCCGGATAGCCCAGCGAGGTCTGCGCGTACTTGGCGAAGGTGCCGGCCACGCAGTCGGCCTGGAGCTCCTGCATGGGGGCCTGCTTGTAGATGCCGCGGGTGAACTGGATGCTGTGGCCCCACTCGTGCGCGATGATGAACTTGGCCACGTAGTTGCCGTAGCTGTTCTCCTGACCCTGCAGGAACCTCACCCCCACGCTGATGGTGTAGGGGCCGCAGGCCACGGCATTGCCGGGGATGCCTTCGCCGCAGGCATTGCGGTCCACGTACACGGTGGGCCGTGCATAGCCGCCCAGCTGGCCGCGGATCTCGGTGGCCGAGTTCTGGATGTAGGTGTTGTTGACGGTGGCGGCCTGGGCTCCCAGTGCTCCCAGGACCAGCGCAGCAGCGACGCCCAGGGTGCGGGCGATGGGGGACTTCAGAAGTTTCGTGTGCATATCTGCCTCGTACAGATGGATGGATGGTTCAGGCCTTGCGGCCCGGCTTGTTATGGACGCGCATGCCGCACAACTTCTGCATGCGCGATCCGCAGTGTGGTGGCCGCCGGTGCCGATGGACTCGGGGTTTGCCTGCAGACATCGGGCGCAACCCTATTGGCAGTTCTTCCAGGGTGGCCGCCCGTTCCCACGGGCCCTGCCGGGGTGGCTCAGCGCTTGAGCGAGGCGGCGGCGGGTGCCAGCAGCCGCTGCCACACCAGGGGATGCCACAGGCCCCGCTCGCGCAGCGGCATGCCCTCGGGCAGGTCCGGGTTGGGCAGGCGGAACCAGAGGCGCTTGTCGAGCTGGGCGCGCTGGAGCTGCGGGCCCAGATGGGCGTCGAACAGAGCAGCGAAGCTGCCGTCGGCCAGGCTCTGCGCCCAGCCCTCACGCAGGCGCCGGGCCAGGGCGGGCTGGCGCGCGTTGACGAAGAAGCCGTAGACGGAGGGATAGGCGAGGCACCAGTGGTCCAGCACCAGGAGGTCCGGGTGCGCCTCGACGATGGCGTGCGCCTCATCGGCGGCCAGCAGGAAGATGTCGAAGCGGCGCAGTCGCAGCATGGCCGGGAAGGCCTCCAGGGTCTGCACGGCCTCCAGCTTGAAGCCATTGCCGGCCAGCACCCGCGCATCGGGCCAGTGGCTGACCTGGCCGTAGCGGTAGGTCCGCAGCGCCATCGGGTGGCGCAGGCCCTCGAACTCGCCGCGTCGCTCGGCCAGCACCACGGGCAGTCGCACGCCGTTGACACCGCGTCGAAGGCAGATGGGAATGCTCAGCCCGGCGTCCTGACGGCTGCGCGAGCACATGCTGGCCCAGACGTCGAGGTCCCCGGCGCGGAGCTGGGCCAGGGCGCGGCTCTGCGTGGTGGCACTGCCGTCGGCCTGCAGCACGTAGGGGCCGTGGCTGGCCAGGGTGCGGTCCAGCAGCAGGCGCAGGACCTGGAGGCGGTAGGGCGCCGCTTCCTCGCCGTCGGCCATGTTGTGCCGGATCAGCAGGGGCGGCTGCGCCAGCGCGCCGGGGGCCATGCCGACAGCGCAGGCTGCCAACAGCAGCTGGCGGCGCGAGGCGGGGAGGCGGTCAGTCGGCGTCATGAGGAGTCATCCGCCCGGCAGCATAGCCCCGGCGCCACCCGACCGGCCTCTGCGGACAGCCGGTCACTGCGGACTAGTACCGCCGCCCGGCCGGATGAAACCGAGTCACAACTCCGCCACGCCCTTGATCCGGATCGGCGCCGTGCTGGCCACCGGGCCGGCGTCTTGCACCTTGCCTTGCAGCCGGTCCAGCAGGTCCTTCCACTGGGCGCGTGCCGTCACCACATTGGCCAGCTTCACGTGGCCGTAGCCCCGGATCTTCTCCGGCAGGCGCGCCAGGGCCAGCATCAGCTCGTAGCGCGGCTTCTCCAGGCCGGGCTGCAGCAGGGGCAGGATCTCGCGGCGCAGCAGCTGCTCGTAGTCGGCCAGCAGCTGGCGCTCCATGCGGCGCTCCTCGGTCTTGCCGAAGACGTCCAGCCAGCCGCCGCGCAGGCCCTTGAACTTGGCCAGCACTTTCAGCGCCGCGAAGGTCCAGCTGCCCAGCTCGATCTTCTTCGCGCGGCCATCGGCGCCGGGCTTGGAGACCAGGGGCGGGGCCATGTGGAAGGAGAGGCGGTCGAAGGACTGGAACTGCTCCTTCAGGGCCTGCTCGAAGCGGCCGTCGGTGTAGAGGCGGGCGACCTCGTACTCGTCCTTGATGGCCATGAGCTTGGCGAGGTAGCGCGCCACGGCCTTGGAGAGGCGCTCGCCCTGGCCCAGCTCGCCCAGGCGACCTTCGGCCAGGCGGATCTCCTGCACGAGGGCGAGGTAGCGCTGCGCGTAGGCGGCGTCCTGGTAGTCGGTCAGGAAGCGCAGGCGGCGGTTGATGAGACCGTCCTCGCCGTCGAGCTTGTCCTGGCCCAGCAGCAGCTGCACCGGCGTGCCGTCGGGCTGGCCGGCCAGGCGGCGCAGGGCTTCCGGTGCGGCGATGGCCAGGCGCCCCAGCGCGAAGGCCGTCTTGTTGCCGTCCACGGCCACACCGTTGAGCTCGATGGCGCGCATCAGCGCGGCGAAGCTCACCGGGATCAGGCCGCGCTGCCAGCAGGCGCCCAGCATGATGATGTTGCTGGGCATGGTGTCGCCCATCAGCGTCTGGGCGATGGACTGGGCGTCGATGGTGTCGAGCAACTCGTCCGAACCGCCGACGGCATGTTGCATCTTCGCGAGCAGACCCTGGCCCTGCAGGCTGGCATCCGGGTTGCGCACGAAGGCCGCGGTCGGCAGCTCATGCGTATTGGCCAGGATCACGGTGCGGCCGGGCTTGACGGTGCCCAGTGCATCGGGCGAGGCGCCCACCACCATGTCGCAGGCCAGCAGCACGTCGGCCTGCTGGGTGTCGATGCGGACCTGGTTGAGCAGGTCCTGCGTCGGCGCCACGCGCACGAAGGACAGCACAGAGCCTCCCTTCTGCGCAAAGCCCATGAAGTCGAGCACCGAGGCCTGCTTGCCTTCCAGATGCGCCGCCATCGAGACGAGCGCACCCACGGTCACCACGCCGGTGCCGCCCACGCCGGTCACCAGCATGTCGAAGGGGCCCGTCCACTGCCAGGCGGCGGGGGGCTGGATGGCGCTGATCTCGCGGGCGAGGTCGGCCGCGGTGAAGCCCGAGCCGACCTTCTTCTTCAGCTGCGCGCCATGCACCGAGACGAAGCTCGGGCAGAAGCCGTTGACGCAGCTGAAGTCCTTGTTGCAGCTGCTTTGCTCGATGGCGCGCTTGCGGCCCCAGTCGGTCTCGACGGGCACGACGGAGAGGCAGTTGCTGGCCTGGCCGCAGTCCCCGCAGCCCTCGCAGACGGCCTCGTTGATGAAGACGCGCTTGGGCGGGTCGTAGAACTCGCCCTTCTTGCGGCGGCGGCGCTTCTCGGCGGCGCAGGTCTGGTCGTAGATCAGCACGGTCACGCCCTCGATCTCGCGCAGCTCGCGCTGCACGGCGTCGAGGTCGGCGCGCGGATGGAAGGTGGTCTTGGGCGGGAAGAGGCTCTCGTGGCCGAGGTACTTCTCGGGCTCGTCGGACACCACCGCCAGGCGCTTCACGCCCTCGGCCTCCACCTGGCGCGCGATCTGGGGCACGCTGGTCGTGCCGTCCACCGGCTGGCCGCCGGTCATGGCCACGGCGTCGTTGTAGAGGATCTTGTAGGTGATGTTGGCCCGCGCCGCGATGGCCTGGCGGATGGCCAGGTAGCCGGAGTGGTAGTAGGTGCCGTCGCCCAGGTTCTGGAAGACGTGTTTCTCGGTGGTGAAGCGGCTGTGCGCGGCCCAGTCCACGCCCTCGGCGCCCATCTGGATGAGCCCTGAGGTGCCGCGTTCCATCCAGCTGGCCATGAAGTGGCAGCCGATGCCGGCCAGCGCGCGCGAGCCCTCAGGCAGCTTGGTCGAGGTGTTGTGCGGGCAGCCCGAGCAGAAATAGGGCTGGCGGCGCACGCCGTCGGCCTCGTTGGAGAGCAGGCAGGGCGTGAGGAAGTCCACCACCAGATGGCGGCGGTCCAGGGCCGGGTTGAGGCGGGCGAGCCAGTCGGCCACTGTGGCCATGATGCGCGAGGGGCGCAGCTCGCCAAGGGCCGAGAGCACGGCGGCCCCGTGTTCATCGGTCTTGCCGACCACACGCGGGCGCTGGGCATCGGGCAGGTGGTACAGCAGCTCCTTGATCTGGCGCTCGACCACCGGGGCCTTCTCCTCGATCACCAGCATGTCGGTGAGGCCCTGCGCGAACTCGCGCATCCGCGTGGGTTCCAGCGGGAAGACGAGGCCCACCTTGTAGACGCGCACGCCGGCCGCGGCCAGGGCGTTGGGGTCCAGGTCCAGGCGGCGCAGCACTTCCATGAAGTCGTAGTGCGCCTTGCCCACGGTCACGATGCCCAGCGTGGCGCGCGGGCTGGTGACGATGTGCTTGTCGATGGAATTCAGCTTGGCGAAGGCCAGCACGGCATCCAGCTTGTGGGCCAGGCGCGACTCCAGGTCCAGCGAAGGCAGGTCGACCTGGCGGATGTGCAGATTCGTCGGCGCGACGTAATCGACGGGGTGCTCGAAGTCCAGCGGCACGCGATCCAGGTCCACGGTCATGCCGGACTCGACCACCTCGGAGATGGCCTTGAAGCCCACCCAGGCACCCGAGAAGCGCGACAGCGCCCAGCCGTACAGACCGAACTCGAGGTACTCGGCCACATTGGCCGGATGCACGATGGGCATGCTCCAGGCCTGCAGGGCGAGGTCGCTCTGGTGCGGGGTGGAGGAGGACACGCAGCCGTGGTCGTCCCCGCACACCACCAGCACGCCGCCCTGGGTGGACGTGCCATAGACGTTGCCGTGCTTGAGTGCGTCACCGGAGCGGTCCACGCCGGGGCCCTTGCCGTACCACATGGCGAAGACGCCATCGACCGTGCGCTTGGGGTCGAGCGCCACGCGCTGCACGCCCAGGCAGGCCGTGGCAGCCAGGTCTTCATTGATGGCGGGCAGGAAGTTGACCTGCGCGGCGTCGAGGAATTTCTTCGCCTTCCACAGCTGCTGGTCGACCATGCCCAGCGGCGAGCCGCGGTAGCCGGAGACGAAGCCGGCGGTCTTCAGCCCGCTGCGCTCGTCCAGGGCCTTCTGGGCCAGCAGCAGGCGCACCAGGGCCTGGGTGCCGGTCAGGAAGACCTGGCCGCTGCCGGCGCTGAGGTTGTCGGAGAGCTTGTAGGGCCGCAGGGCGGGGCCGGCGGGCTCGGCGAGGCTCACGGTCGTGGTGAGTGCATCGGACATGGGCGTCTCCTGGCGCGGGAATCTTTGTGGGAAAACTGCGCGAGATTTTTGGCGAGCCCTGGCAGTGTTTGTTTCTTAAATTCCCCCTGTCAAGCGGGTGGGTGAGAGAATTCATCTCAAGGAGGCTTGCTATGGAGTCAGAACGTTTCGATCGGGCCACGCGCCAGATCCTGGAGGCCCTGCAGGCCGATGCGCGGCTCTCCACCCAGGCTCTGGCGGAGCGGGTGGGGCTGTCCGCCACGCCGGTCTGGCGCCGTGTCAAGGAGCTGGAGGACAGCGGCGTGATCCGCCGCCATGTGGCCCTGGTGGACCGCGAGAAGCTGGGTCTGTCGATCTGCGTGCTGGCCAATGTCAGCCTGGTTCGGCACAGCGAAGGCGCGGTGGAGCAGTTCGAGCAGCTGGTGCAGACCAGCCGCGAGATCATCGAGTGCCACGGCATCACCGGCGAGGCGGACTACGTCATCAAGGTCGTCGTCCCCGACATGAAGGCCTACGACCAGTTCCTGCAGAGCAAGGTCTTCAAGGTGCCCGGCGTGGCCAGCGTGCGCAGCAATGTGGTGCTGCGCGAGGTGAAGTACGAGACGGCGCTGCCGGTGACTTGAGCGCCGTCCCGGGGTCAGGTGGTGCCGCTTACGATTCCTTGCCTTTCCTGCGGGCAAGGCGGGGCAGGCCCCTGTCCAATCGAGGCTGAAGGCTTTCGGCCGTTTCCGGAGGTGTCGCATGTTCACGGTCTACGGTCTTGCGGGGCGGGTCGTCAGCGGGGATATCGAGCAGCTGGCGCGCTCCGACGCGGTGCAGTCCCTCGCGCGGGTGCGCGCCGCGACGGCGGTCGGGCGCGGTGCCGAGGTGGCCGGAGCAGCGCTCGAGCGTGTGCAGGCCGGGGGGCCAACGCCCTTCGGCGGCCTGCCGGCCGGCATTCGCCAGGCATTGGCCCAGTACGAGGAGCCGCCCAGCCGCGAGCAGCCGCTGTCGCAGGTGCGGGCGGTCATGAGCAGCCCGGCCTTCTGCCTGCCCCTGCAGATGAGCATCGACGACGCCTGGCAGGCCCTGCAGCAGCGCGGCCTGAGCCAGGCGCCGGTGCTGGGCGCGGACGGGCGCCCCGTGGGCCTGCTGCTGCGGGGCGAGCTCCTGCCGCCTTCGCTGATGGGCTCGGCCGACCTGCCCAATCCCTGGCACTGGCAGCACTTGCTGACCGAGACGGTGCAGGAGCACATGCTGTCGCCGGTGCCCTGCGCCAGCCCGCAGACCTCGCTGCGCCAGCTGGCGCACCTGCTGCTGGAACTGCACCTGCCGGGCCTGCCGGTGCTGGATGAGACCGGCGCGGTGCAGGGCTTTGTGTCCCGCAGCGATCTGCTCAAGGCCCTGGTGCACGAGCCGCCGCTGGACCTCTGGGGCTAGGCGGCCTGGCCGCCAGCCCACGCGCGGCCGTGCATGTTCCACGCCCTGCGGTGATTCGGGATGCAAACGGTTGCCGTCCGTGAAATTCGCCCCTGCGCCAGTGCTTGACGACATGTAACTGGTTTGTAACTATTCGTGGGCACATCTGAATCGAGTCTGTTCCTGAAGTCTCGGCAGTCCTTGCCGGGAATTAATGAAATCGTTTGACGCCGATGTATGCATTGATTGGCGCCGCGGAGACATGTGGCCCGTCCCAGGGGAGTAGTCTGGAGACCCGCACCATGCGAGAGAACTTTCCCGTCACCCAGCAGGAATACCCGTTCCCTGAGGGCGTGACGCTTCTGTCCACCACGGACACCAGCAGCCACATCACCTATGCCAACGGGGCGTTCGTGGAGGTGAGCGGCTACAGCCGCGAAGAGCTGATCGGCCAGGCGCATAACCTGGTGCGCCATCCCGACATGCCCAAGGAGGCCTTTGCCGACATGTGGGCCACGCTGCGGGCGGGCCTCTCCTGGACGGCGCTCGTCAAGAACCGCCGCAAGGATGGCGACCACTACTGGGTGCGCGCCAATGCGACGCCGGTGGTGCGCGGCGGGCGCGTCACGGGCTATATGTCCGTGCGCACCAAGCCGGAAGCGGCCGAGGTGCGGGCCGCCGAGCAGCTCTACCGGCGCTTTCGCGATGGGCGTGCGGGCGGGCTGCGCTTTCACCGCGGACTGCTGCTGCGCAGCGGGCCGCTGGCGGCACTGAATCTGTTCCAGACCTTGTCGGTCCGCGGCCGCGTGATGCTGGGCCTGCTGCTGGCCCTGCTGCCCGTGGGCCTGGGCGTCGCTCTCGGGGCTGCCGCCTGGGTGCAGGCCCTGCTGTTGCTGCTGGGGCTGCTGCCGGCCTGGGCCTGGATGGAGCAGCAGCTGGTGGCGCCACTGCGCACCATCGCCGAGCAGGCGCAGACGGTGGCCAGCGGCCAGCCCGGGCGCATGCGGCAGCTGGACCGCCTGGACGACATCGGCATGATTCTTCGCTCGGTGAACCAGGCCGGGCTGAACCTGCGCTCGGTGGTGGATGACGTGTCCGGGCAGGTCGACGGCCTGGCGCAGGCCAGTCGCGAAATCGCCGAGGGCAATCTGGACCTCAGCGCCCGTACCGAAGCGCAGGCCAGCAATCTGCAGCAGACGGCCAGCTCCATGGAGCAGATGACGGGCACGGTCAAGCAGAGTGCCGAGAATGCGCGGACGGCCAGCGGTCTGGCCAACCAGGCCCGCGAGGCGGCCGAGCGGGGCGGTGACATCGTCACCGGCGTGGCCGGCACCATGCAGCAGATCACCCTTGCCAGCCAGCGTATCGGCGACATCATCGGCGTGATCGATGGCATCGCATTCCAGACCAACATCCTGGCGCTCAATGCCGCGGTGGAAGCCGCGCGGGCGGGCGAGCAGGGGCGTGGCTTCGCGGTGGTGGCCTCCGAGGTCCGCAGCCTGGCGCAGCGCAGCGCGGAGGCCGCCAAGGAGGTCAAGCGCCTGATCGCCGATTCGGTCGAGAAGGTGGAGGCCGGCAACGCCCAGGTGACGGGTGCGTTGGGCGCCATGCAGGGCATCGTCGACCAGGTGCGCCAGGTCACGACCCTGATCGACGAGATCTCCACCGCCACGGGCGAGCAGAGCCAGGGGATCGGGCAGGTCAATGGCGCGGTCACTGAACTGGATCGCATGACCCAGCAGAACGCCGCGCTGGTCGAGCAAAGCGCCGCGGCCGCCAGCAGCCTGCGCCTGCAGGCCGAGGCCCTCACCGAGGCCTGTGCCGTCTTCCAGGCCTGAGCCGGGACCTGCGCCCGGCGGCGCCCCTCAGCGCCGCTGCCGGGCCTGCATCCAGCCGGGGTACTCGGCGGCCGGCATGGCCACGGCATAGAGCCAGCCCTGGGCGGAGTGCACGCCGATGTCGCGCAGGAAGGCCTCCTGGGCGATGGTCTCCACGCCCTCGGCCACGATGCTCAGCCGCAGCTCCTTGGCCACGCTGACCACGGACTTCATCAGCGCCTCGCTGCGCTCCTGCTCGGGGCCGGACTTCAGGAAGGAGCGGTCCAGCTTGATCACGTCGATGGGCAGGCGCGCCAGCATGGCCAGCGAGGAAAAGCCGGTGCCGAAGTCATCCAGGTAGACCTTGAAGCCCAGCTGGCGGCACTCCTGCATGAAGGCCGCCGTGCGCTGCTGGTCGCCGATGACGCTGCTCTCGGTCAGCTCCACGTCCAGCAGGCCATGGGCCGCGCGCTGGCATTCCGAGAGCCAGCGAAGCAGGTCGGCGTCCTGGAACTGGCGCGCGCTGATGTTGACCGCGATGCGCGTGGGCAGGCCCTGAGCGCGCCACTGCGCGGCCTGCGAGGCGGCACTGACGATGACCCAGCGCCCGATGGCGGCGATCTGGCCGTTGTCCTCGGCGCGGGCGATGAAGAGGTCGGGCCGGATCAGCCCGCGCTTGGGATGGCGCCAGCGCAGCAGGGCCTCCACGCCCAGACAGTGCCCGGTGCGCAGGTCCAGCTTGGGCTGGTAGTGCAGTTCCAGCTGCTGCAGCTCCAGGGCCTTGCGCAGGTGATGGTCCAGCCACAGCCGCTCGCGGGCGCGCTGCTGCATGCGGGGGTCGTAGACGCGCTGGGTGCGGCCGCCGTCCTCCTGCGCGCTGTGCAGGGCGGTGTCGGCATTGCGCAGCAGCTCTTCCAGTTCGGCGCCATGCATGGGATGGCAGGCGATGCCGATGCTCACCGGCACCACCAGCTCCGTGCGCTTGAGGCTCAGCGGCTGGGTGAAGCGCTGCAGCACCATGCGGCCCAGGCGCTGCATCTCCTCGATGCCACCGGGGCCGGGCATCAGCACCATGAACTCGACGCCCAGCGAGCGGGCCACCACGGCCGGCGCGGGCAGCAGGGTCTTGAGTGCGCTGGCGACGGCGACCAGGACCTCGTCGGCGCCGTCGGGCCCGAAGTTGTCCCGCAGCAGGCTGAAGTCGCGCGGCTTGATGGCCAGCAGGCCGAACTCCTCGCGGCGTTCGATCAGGCTCAGCAGCCGCTCGCGCAGGGCGTAGCGGCTCATCAGGCCGGTGAGCTCGTCCTCGTAGACCAGGGTGTGCAGGACTTCGTTCTGGAGGTCCTGGCCGTCGCTGCCGGACTCGGCGCCGCTGTCAGGGCCGAGGTCGGTACCGCACAGCACCAGCTGGCGGCGGGCCGGGCCGGCGCTGTGCAGGCGCTGGATCTGCCACAGGTAGCGGTGCTCGCCCTCCGGCGTGGGGCAGCTGAGCTCGTCCTGCCACAGCGGGTCGGGCTGGCTGGCGGCCTTGGCGAGCTGGTCCAGCAAGGGGGCGGGGAGTGAGCGCAGGCTGTTGACCGCGCAGCCCCGCAGCTGGCTCGGACGCAAGCCGGTGAGCATGCCGAAGCCGGCGTTGGCCTGGCTGATGCGGCCCTGCTCATCCACCAGCGCCAGGGCCAGACCCAGCAGCTCGCTCAGAGCATGGTCCAGCGGCCCGGCATCGCGCGGGAGGCGCTCGGAAGCGATGGGGGAGGGACTCATGTACCGCTGGATGTCCGTGCTGGCCGATGTGTCTGCAGTATCGCCCGCGATGCAAAGGCGATGTGTGTGATTTGTCGTGCAATTGCCGGCTTTCAGGGGGGCGGGCACAGCTTGTCGCACGACTACCATGAGCCCATGCGGCCACCGGCACAGGCGTGCGCCGCTTCAGGGAACAGCAACAACACGGTCATGTCAGAAGTTCAGAACCGTCCGGCGCCTGCCGTCGACCCCTCCTTGCACAGCGAGCTGAGCGCCGAGGCCTTGCGCGTGCTGCACAAGGTCGTCGAGGAGCTCCCCGATGCCTGCGAGCGCCTGCGCTACGTGCAGCAGATGACGGAGCAGGCGGCCGACAAGGTCTTGAGCCTGGTCGAGAAGGCGCAGGAGGACGCCGGCGAGGTGGGCAAGAAGGGGCAGGACCTGGCCGAGGCCCTGGAGCGCCTGGCCGCGTCCGAGGACATGAGCGTGGACCGTGCCCGGGCCATGATGCGGCTGTGCGCGGCCTACGCCCGCCAGGCCGGCGGTTTTGCCGAGCGCGAGCAGGCCTTGCACACCGAGCTGATGCTGGCTCAGGGCTTCCAGGACCTGTCGGGGCAGGTGATCAACAAGGTCATCGACATGCTGGACCGGGTGGAGAGCCCGCTGCAGCAGTTGCTGTCCAGCTCCGAGCCCCCGCTCGTGGCCGAGGAGGCCTGCGCTGGCTCCAGTGCGACCCTGGAGGGCGTGCAGACGCCCGACAAGGCCCTGAAGCAGGACGACGTGGACGACCTGCTGGCTTCTCTGGGGTTCTGAGCGGGCGCCTCACGCCCCGGGTCTTCAGGCCAGGGCTGGCGTCTGCCAGTGGCGGGGCTGCAGGCCGTAGTAGTCCGCCAGCAGGCCGTAGAGGCGCGGATGGTGCTGTGCCATCAGCTCGCCCTGCTCGAAGAAGCTCTCGCTGGCCACGGCGAAGAACTCAGCCTCGTCCGTGGCGGCATAGGGATCCAGCAGGCAGGGCAGACCCTGGGCGAGGGCCTGTTTGAGCGCCTGGAATTCGCCCTGCATCACCGCGGCCCAGTGCGCGTGGGCTTCGCGGCTGCCCAGGGGCGGCGCCCCATTGGCGCGGCCGTTGGCCTGGTCCAGCTGGTGGGCGAATTCATGGATCACCACATTGCGGCCATCGTCCGGAACCCGGGCGCCGGCCACCACGTCCTGCCAGGACAGGATCACCTGCCCCTGCTGCCAGGATTCGCCGCTGAGCCATTCGCGCCGCTCCATCTGCACGCCGGCGCCGAGGTCATGCACCCGCTGCACCGCGAAGGCCGCCGGGTAGAGCAGCACCTGGCTCAGCTGGGGATAGACGCCCCGCGCATGGCCCAGCAAGGGCAGGCAGGCCTGCGCCGCGATGAGCACCTTCATGGCGGTGCTGACCTTGAGGCCCCCGCAGCCGATGATGGGCTTCTCCGCGACAAAGACCTGCACCAGCTGCTGCAGCCGGCGTTGCTGGGGCGGCGTCAGGCGGCGGTACAGGGGCCACTCGCGGCGCAGCAGGCTGCGCCAGGCGGCGGGAAAGGGTGCCTGCATCCGGCGTTGGCGCTGCTGGCGGCGCCACCAGGGGGGCAGCAGGAGCAGGCCCAGGGCGAGCAGGCCCAGGAGACCGAGGAGAAGCAGCGACATGAGGGCCCCGGGGAAATGGCGTGGAAGCCTGCACATGGGGTCGCCCGGCGACTCTGCAAGCCCGCATCCCGGGCCGGCGCGACGGTGTGTCAGCGTCGCCTGGGCCGGCGGCGGCCGGGACCCCCTGCGATATGTGCGGCGTCGTCGCCACACTTTGTGACAGCTGCGGGCTTTTGGGGGCTTCCACTAGGGGGGTGATCCAGGCCTGCTGCCAGAATTCGGCCCAGGCGCCTTTGCGCGAGCCTGCCCTTGCCTGCCTGTCATCTGTCTTGCACATGAGTTCGGCACACTGGCGGGCGGCAGGGGGCGAGGCCGGGCGCCTGTGCGCCTGACCGGGTGGAGAGCGGGCCGCGGCCGCTGCTGGCCGCAAGCGGCCGGGTGTTCGGCCGCAGGGCTGGCCTGCCGGCCCCGTTGTTGTCGGAGTGGCTCCTGCATGCGGTTTTTTGTGCTGAGTCCTGTGAGCGAAAACGTTTGGCTTCCTGGGAAATCGAGAAGTAAAACGTTTGCGCTTGATTTGATTTCTGTTGTGTGCACTTGACTCGCCGGCCGGCATGGGCTTGGGCGGGTCTCCGGATTTTTTCATTCTTCCTTGAGGAGTTGTCGGCATGAACGACTTGCATTGGTCTCGCTTTTCCCGCACGGCGCTGAGCGTCGCGGTGGCCATCGTGGCTGCCGCCCCGGCGCTGGCGCAGAACACCACGGCTGCCGTGGGTGGGCGCGTGATGTCGCCCGATGGCAAGCCGGTCGCGGGCGCGACCGTGCTCATCGTGCACACCGACTCCGGCTCGACCAACACCCTGGTCACGGATGCCGAGGGCCGCTACTCGGCCCGCGGCCTGCGCGCCGGCGGCCCCTACGTCATCACCGTGACCAAGGGCAGCGACAGCAACCAGCGCCAGGGCGTCTTCCTGGCCCTGGCTGAGACCACCGCGATCGACCTCACCGTCGGCCCGGCCCAGAACCAGCTGGCGCAGGTCACGATCTCGGGCTCCAGCACCAAGATCAACTCGGCCACCATGGGCTCCGGCACCAACCTGACCGGTGCCGATCTGGCCCAGCAGTTCTCCATGCAGCGCAATCTGCAGGACTACGCCCGCCTGGATCCCCGCATCGCGCAGACCAACAAGGAAAACGGCGAGATCTCTGCCGCAGGCCAGAACAACCGCTTCAACTCCATCACGGTGGACGGCGTGTCCATCAGCGACACCTTCGGCCTGGAAGCCAACAACCTGCCGACGATGAAGCAGCCGGTGTCGATGGATGCCATCGACTCGGTGCAGATCAACCTGTCCAACTACGACGTCACGCAGAAGGGCTACACCGGCGCGAACGTCAATGCGGTGACCAAGTCGGGCACCAACACCTTCAAGGGCACGGCCACCTACGCTTACCGTGACCAGGACCTGGCCGGCCGCCGCTGGAACCGCCCGCCCACCGACACCTTCACCCGCCTGACCCCGTTCA
The DNA here is from genome assembly GCF_027257975.1 of Pelomonas sp. BJYL3. GTDB lineage: Bacteria > Pseudomonadota > Gammaproteobacteria > Burkholderiales > Burkholderiaceae_C > Roseateles_B > Roseateles_B flavus. The sequence continues at coordinate 532,375 of NZ_JANZKX010000003.1, read as the reverse complement.
AGGAAAAGCTCTACGGCTTCACCCTGGGTGGCCCCATCATCAAGGACAAGCTGTTCTTCTTCACCGCCTATGAAGAGCAGCACAACTCCATCTCCTCGCCCGCCTTCGGCCCGGCCGGCTCGACGAACGCGACCGCGGTGAACATCACCCAGGCCCAGATCTCTGAAGCCCAGAAGATCATGCAGGACGTCTACAAGGTGGACGCCGGCAGCCTGGACAACGTCAGCGGCCTGGAGCTGAGCGTCAAGGACGTGCTGGTCAAGCTGGACTGGAACATCAACGACAAGCACCGCGCCAACGTCCGCTACACCAAGACCGAGCAGAACGAGCCGACCCTGCCCGGCTTCAGCACCAACCAGCTGGCGCTGAGCTCCTACTGGTACAAAGAGCGCAAGACCATCGAGACGGTGATGGCCCAGCTGTTCAGCGACTGGACGGAAGACTTCTCCACCGAGCTGAAGGTCTCGAACCGCGACTACGAGAAGGCCACGCTGAGCGACACCAACCTGCCGCAGATCAACCTGGTCTGGACCAATGGCAGCAGCCGCACGCTGAACCTGGGCACCGAGCGCAGCCGCCATCTGAACAACCTGAAGACCAAGACGCTGGACGCCTACTTCGCCGGCAACCTGTTCGTGGGCGACCACGAGATCAAGGGCGGTGCCGACCTGTCGCGCAACGAGATCTACAACGTCTTCCTGCAAGACGCCCGCGGCAACTACACCTTCTCCGGCAACGGAGCCCCCGGCTCCGCCACCGACCCGCTGACGCTGCTGCGCAATGGCACGCCGACGTCCTACTCGGTGCAGCTGCCCTTCCCCGGCAAGTCGCTCAACGACTCGATCGCCAACTGGACGCTGACCAACATCGGCTTCTTCCTCCAGGACACCTGGAAGATCAACAAGAAGCTGAACATCACGGCCGGCATCCGCGTCGATGAAGTCAAGACGGACGACCGCCCGGTGGCCAATGCCGCCGCCGCTCAGCCCGTGATCCCCGGCAATGCTGCGACCAATGTGCGCCAGACCGGCGGCTTCGGTCTGGACAACACCGCCAACGTGGACGGCCAGAAGCTGGTGCAGCCCCGCCTGGGCTTCAACTACCAGCTGGACACCGTGGACCAGCGCAAGTCGCAGATCCGTGGTGGCGTGGGCCTCTTCCAGGGCGCGGCAGCCAATGTGTGGCTGACCAATCCCTACCAGAACGTCGGCGCCACGGCGGTCTACAACTGCGGCACCGGCACCACGCCCTGCCCGACCGGCCTGCGCTTCAACCCGGACGGCTCCAGCCAGCCTTCGCTGACCGGCTCGCCCCAGGCCAACGTCGACTTCGTCGAGAACGGCCTGTCGCAGCCCTCCGTGTGGAAGCTGAACCTGGCCTGGGACGGCCAGCTGCCCTGGTACGGCCTGGAAGCCGGCGTGGAATGGCTGCACACCAAGGTCAAGCAAGGCCTGTACTACCAGCACCTGAATCTGGGCACCGTGACTGCTTACGCGCCGGACGGCCGCGAGATGTACTGGAACGCCGCCGGCCGCAGCGAAGCCTGCTGGACGGCCGGTACGGAGTCGGTGAACTCGTCCTGCGGTTCGCGCTTCAAGGCACTGTCCAATGCCAACTACAACAACGTGCTGCTGGCCTCCTCGACCAACAAGGGTGACGGCGACACGCTGACCCTGCAGCTCTCGCAACGCGTGAACAGCAACCTGCGCTGGTCCGTGGCCTACACGCGCACCGCCGCGACGGAAGTCAGCCCGCTGGCTTCCTCGGTCTCGAGCTCGAGCTGGAACAACCGTGCCAACTTCAATCCCAATGAAGACGTGGCGGCCAACTCGCAGTACCTGATCCGTGATCGCATCAGCGCTGCCGTGAACTTCAGCAAGGCCTTCGTCGGCAACTACAAGACCACGCTGGGCGTGTTCTATGAAGGTCGTGCCGGCAAGCCCTACAGCTGGGTCTACCGCAATGACATGAACGGCGACGGTCGCTCGCGCAATGACCTGATGTACATCCCGAAGGGCCCGGGCTCGGGCGAGGTGGTGTTCCGCCTGCCGGGTCAGACCGTGGCGGCCTCCGGCGCTGCGGCCGAAGCGGCCTTCTGGGACGTGGTCAACGGGGACAAGGCCCTGCGCAATGCCAAGGGTGGCGTGGTCGGCCGCAACGCTGCCTTCGCGCCCTGGGTCAACAACTTCGACCTGCGCCTGTCGCAGGAAGTGCGCGGCATCACCGCCGGTGGCAAGGGCGTGATCACCCTGGACATCATGAACGTCGGCAACCTGCTGAACCGTCGCTGGGGCCAGGTGTCCGAGGCGGCATTCCCGTCCACCCGCAGCTTCGTGAACTTCGCCGGCATCACGCCTGACGGCAAGATGGTGTATGCCGTCGCCACGCCGGATCCGCTGGTCACGCCGACCGATGCCGCCGGCCGTACCCGCCTGGCGCAGTGGGGCATGAACCTGACCGCCCGCTACGAGTTCTGATCCCCTGGGCCGGCAGCCGCCGGCCCATGTTCAGCGCCTCGTCAAGGCCGCAGCTCGCAAGGGCTGCGGCCTTTTTCCATGGCCGCGGCCCTCAGGGCTGGGGCGCCCTGGGCAGGCCCAGCGTGCGGATCGCCGCGTCGATGGCCTGCATCGTGGCGTCCGGGGTCTTCTTGCTGCACATCATGTGGCGCTGCAGGCCCGCCGGGAGGTCCGGGAAGCTCAGCGCGCCGAGCTTCTTGCTGACCTCGCCGTGGCGGGTCAGCCAGAGGTAGTCCTCGCGGTCCATGAACATGTAGTCGGCACGGCCGGCACCCAGCATGCGGGTGAGCTGCACGGGCGTCACGGTGGCGCGCAGCGGCGGGGGCGTCTGCTGGCGGATGAGGGCATCGAGCTCGCCGCCATAGGAGATGCCATCGACCACCGCCATGCGCAGCGTGGGGTCCGCCAGCAGGCTGGCCAGGCTGCGATGGGCGCGCACCGCGGCCGCGGAGCGCGGGCCCACGAGCACCAGGTGCGGCAGGTCCTGCGACATGGGCAGGCTGAAGCGCGCGTAGGCCTCGCGCTCCGGCAGCTTGTACCAGCCGGGAGAGCACAGGGGGCGGTCATTGGCCTGCAGCTCCAGCAGGATGCGCTTGAGCGGGGCCTCCTCCATCTGCACGGCGATGCCGGCGGCAGACAGCACCGAACGCGACTGCTCGATCAGCAGGCCCTTGGGCTGGCGGTCTTCGGTGTAGGAGTAGGGCGGCTTGTCGCGGTAGAGCAGGGTCAGCGGGCGATCGTCCTGCGCCAGGGTCGGGCGCGCGAGCAGCAGCAGTCCGGCGAGGGCGAGGGGGCGACGGGCGAGCTTCATGCGTCCTCTTCTTCGACCGCGTCCCAGCTGTCCCGGCTGGATCGGCCCTTGCGCGCGGCCTTCTTCTCCTGGGCCAGGCGCTCGCGCTCGGCATCGGCGATGGCGGCGGCGGCGGCCCAGGACTTGAACTCCTCGGGCGTTTCCAGGGTGATGCGACCCAGCACGCCCTGGCGGAACTCGTACATGAGGATCTCGGCGGCCTTCTGCAGGTTGACGCGGCCACCGCCCAGCACGGCACCGCGCTTGCGGCCGATGGCCTCCAGCAGCTCGTCGTCCTTGAGGGACTCGATGGAGCCCTCGAGCCGGTAGCGCGCCTGCAGCAGCGGCGCGTAGTTCAGGCGCAGGTAGTCCAGCAGCTCGAGCGCCACCTCTTCCTCGTCCAGCGCATTGCGCCCGACGGCGCCGCTCGCGGCAAGGTTGTAGCCGCTCTCCGGAATGCTGATGCGCGGCCACAGCATGCCGGGGGTGTCGAAGAGGTAGGCGTCCTGGTCCAGCGTGATCCGCTGCTCGACCTTGGTGATGCCGGGCTCGTCCCCCGTCTTGGCGGACTTCTTGCCCACCAGCGTGTTGATCAGCGTGGACTTGCCCACATTGGGAATGCCGCAGATCAGGATGCGCAGGGGCTTGCTCATGCCGCCGCGCAGCGGTGCCAGCTCGCGGCAGGCGGCGACGAGGGCCTTGGCCGGCGCCTTGTTGCCGGCGTCCAGCGGCAGGGCGCGGATGCCGGGCAGGGCGTTGTAGTGGTCCAGCCAGAGCTGGGTGCGGGCGGGATCGGCGAGGTCCTGCTTGTTCAGCAGCTTGAGGCTGGGCTTGCCATCGGTCAGCGAGGCCAGCAGGGGATTGGCGCTGGAGCCGGGCAGGCGCGCGTCAATGAGCTCGATGACAACATCGATGCCCTGCTTCATGCGCTCCTTGATGGCCTTGCGCGTGGCGTGCATGTGGCCCGGAAACCATTGGATGGCCATGCTGGGGTGTCTTTCCTGTGTCGCGGTACGGAGGGTGTCTGGCCGCTATTGTCCCGTAGCCGGAAGAGGGGGCGGGCGTCCTTCGCTCGCGTTCGCCGGGGCGAATTCCGTGGCCCCGAGGTGCAGCGGCGCTTCCCCCTCGGTGGGGCGCAGCGGCGCCTGGCGGGGCAGGTCGAGGATGAAGCAGGTGCCCTGGCCCGGGCTGCTCTGCACGCGCAGCCGGCCGCCGAAGAGCTGCTCGACGATGTTGTAGCTGATGGACAGGCCCAGCCCCGTGCCCCCACGGCCGAGCTTGGTGGTGAAGAAGGGCTCGAAGACCCGGTGCAGCAGCTCGGGGGCGATGCCCTGGCCGTCGTCGGCGAATTCCAGCGCCAGCCAGCCAGAGTCGGTGCTGCGCGCGCGGATCGTCATCACGCCCTCGCGGGAGCTGTCCTCGAAGGCATGGAGCAGGGCATTGTTGATGAAGTTGCTGAGCACCTGGCCCAGGGGGCCGGGGTAGGCGTCGATCTCCAGCCCGGGCGGGATGTCGATCTCCACGCGATGGCCCGCCTTGCGCACCACGCCCATCATCGTGGCGACGATGTCCGTGACGGTGAGGGCCAGGTCGAACACGCGCCGCTGCTCGCTGGTGCGGTCCACGGCCACCTGCTTGAAGCTGGCCACGAGACCGGCCGCCGTCTGCAGGCCGCGGTGGATCAGCTGCGCCGCCTGCCGTGCGTCGTCGAGGTAGCGGACCAGGCTGCTGCGGCGCAGAGCGTTGGTGCTCATGGCGGCCTCGATCTCGTCGGTCTTGTTCTGCAGCGTGCCTGCCATCAGCAGGGAATTGCCGATGGGCGTATTGAGCTCATGGGCCACGCCCGCCACCAGGGCGCCCAGCGCCGCCAGCTTCTCCTGGGCGGCCAGCTGCTTCTGCGCGTCACCGAGGTCGCTGTAGGCTCGGGCGTTGTCCAGAGCGATGGCGGTGTAGGCGCTGAGCGTGCGGAACACCAGTCGCTCCATCTCGCCGTAGGCATTCTGCAGCGGCGACTGGATGGTCATCACGCCCAGCACGCGGTCCCCCACGGTCAGCGGCGCGAAGAGCGCGCTGAGGGTGCGCATGGTGCCGGGCACCTGGCTGGGGTCGGACCCGTCCGGCGCCAGGGCCACCAGCAGCTCGCGGCGCTCGCGCAGCGCGCGGGCCGCGTTGCTCTCCTCGGCATCAAGCCGGATGCGGTGGGGCGGCAGGTGCTGGCCGTGCTCCACGTCGAAGACCGAGCTCATGGTGAGCCCGTCGGCGTCGATCAGATAGACGGCGATGCTGCGCGCATCCAGCAGGGCATGGACATGGCGCTCAAGCACCGCGAACACCGAGGGCGCGTCCAGCTTGGTGGTGATCTCCTGGCCGATGGCCCCCAAGCGCGCCAGCGTGCCGCTGGTCTGCTGGGCCATCTCCGCCCGCTGAGCCTCTGCATGGGCCAGGGCGCGGTGGTGGGCGGACTCTGCCCGCTCGCTTTCCGTCATGTAGCGCAGCTGCATGGCGAGCATGCGCCCGGTGACGTCCTGGCCATGCATGCGCTCACGCAGCGCGCCGGCCCGCACGGCCGCCTGGTAGGCCACCTCGAAACGGCCCAGGTCGGCATTGGTCTGTGCCTGCAAGTCCAGCAGCTCGATCGGCGGAGAGTAGTGCTGGATGCCGGAGGCAGCGGTCAGGGCCTGGTCCAGGTGCCCGGCGGCCTGCACCAGCTGCCCGGCATCCGGCTGCTGGCGGTGGCGCTCCCGCGCGATCTGGGCCAGGACCATGTGGGCCATGACCTGGAGGTCGCCGACCTGCGCGTGGCGCGCATCGTCGAGGCCGGACTGGGCGACCTGCTGGGCTTCGTCCAGCCGGCTCAGGCGCATCAGGGCCAGGGCGCGGCTGCGGCGCAGGTCCATGGCCAGGTCCCGGGACTCGGCGCGGGACTCCAGCGCATTCAGGCGCTCCAGCGCTTCGGTGTACTGCTGCTGGTCGAGCGCGAGTTCGGCCCGGTAGCGCAGTGAGATCGCGTAATAGCGGGAGGCCTGCAGCGGCCGCAGGGTTTGCTCGGCTTCGTCCAGTCGCTGCCGGGCCAGGTCCAGCCGGCCCAGGTGACGCAGGGCCTCGCCCACCTGGCTCTGGCAGCTGCCGACGGCGCTGGGCCAGCCCGTGGGCAGGGCCAGGTCCAGCCCGCGCTGCACCCACTCCAGGGCGGCGTCATGGTCGTTGAGGCTGGTGAAGGCGTTGCCGATATTGCCGGCCGCGATGATGGCCAGGTGCAGTTGCCCGCTGGACAGGGCCAGCTGGTGGCAGCGCACATAGGCCTCGATGGCCTGGGCGTAGTCGCTGCGCCGGAAGGCGCGGGTCGCCCGCAGCTGCTGCAGCGCCGCCTGCACATAGGCAGGACCGTCGGAGGCCTGCTGCAGCCGGGCGCAGATGTCCAGCTCGGGCTCTTGTCCGCGCAGGACTTGCAGGCGAGCCAGCACGGCGCGGTAGTAGGTCTCGCGCGCCTGATCGCCGGCCTGGCGCGCCCACTCGGCGGCACGGCGCAGGCACTGGTCGCGCTCGGCGAAGTTGCCCGTGCCGGTGGCGATGCCGGCCTGCACGCCCTGCAGGTCCGCCGCCAGGACGAGGCTGGGTGCGCCTTGCTCCGGCAAGCTTGCCAGCAGTGCCGAGGCTTCCGGAAGGCGGGCCTGCAGGCGCAGCAGGTCGGCCTGGGTCAGTCGGGCAAGCCAGTGCTCCTGGGGGCTCAGGGCTTTCCCGCTCCTCTCGCTTTCCCGCGTGGCGATGGCAAGACAGTCCTGGGCCTGGTGGCTGTCTCGCTCCCGCAACTGCCAGGCCAGGTGGATGCAAGAAGACGTTTCAGTGGGCAGCAGATGCAAGACGCCCTGGCCATACCAGGGCTGCAAGGCATCGTCTGTGTCGTACAGGGCGTCGAACTCACCGGGCATGACACGCGGGACCTGTGGGCTGCGAAAGACCTGCATCTTGCCTGAGTCCACCGCCCCCGCAAACGTGTGCCGCAGGGGGCGGCCCCCCTGCGCTGCGCAAGCCGGTGATCTTTGGCGAATCGTGCCCGGTCCGGCCGCCTGTCGCCCGCTTGTGCGATTTGCGATTCGAAGGCAGCGCAGCAAGCGGGGGAAATATGGATGTCAGATTTGACAGGTAGCCCCGCTAATAGCGCTGGCTAGCATCCGCTCCCACCTGCTAGGCACGGCTGTTGGAGGTATGGCGGTCGCGTGGAGCAAGGGCGCCGACAAGGCGCCCGGATGCGAGCTATCCCTGGTCGATGGCGCGTATTCCGGACTTGTCGGCAAGGCTGGGCGCTATCACCCAGGCGCTCACGTCGACGAGGACCGGTCCATGGCCCCACCAGGTCAGACTGGATATACACCAGGGGAAAACCCCTGACAACAAGCAAAGAGAGAGCAAGATGAGCAAGCAAATGAAGACGGCGCTGAAGGGCGCTTTCGCCCTGGCCGCCGTCACCCTGGCTGTGCAAGCCATGGCCGCCGACCGTGAAGAGCTGAACCTGCAGGTCAGCAATGGTGGACAGAACGCGCTGCGTACGTCCAGCAATGGTCAGTCCAACGCTGCCGCCGCCCTGGGCCTGGCCGCCGACGAGCTGAAGTCCGTCGCCAGCAAGACCTACGCCAGCGGCCGCGTGGTGACCCGTCACCAGCAGATGTTCCAGGGCGTGCCCGTCTGGGGCGAGGCCATCGTTGAACACAACGACGGCGCCACCAGCAGCTTCTCCGGTGCCCGCATCCGCAACATCACCAACGACCTGGCTCACGGCCGCCCAACCCTGAACCAGAACGCCGTTCTGGCCCAGCTGAAGGCCCAGGCCCGCGCCAACGGCCAGACCGAGAACGAGCAGGCCAAGCTGTACGTCAAGCTGGATGACAGCGGCAAGGCCCGCCTGGTCTACCACGTCAGCTTCCTGACCGGCCACGCCGTCGGCAAGCCCGAGCGTCCCAACTTCCTGGTCGACGCCAACACCGGTGAAGTCCTGCAGCAGTGGGAAGGCATCCACCACGCCAACGGCACCGGCCCTGGCGGCAATGCCAAGACCGGCCAGTACGAGTACGGCACCACCGCCGGCAAGGGCTACCTGGACGTCACGCAGAGCGGCTCCACCTGCTCGCTGAACAGCACCAACGTTGCCACCGTCAACCTGAACGGCGGTACCTCGGGCTCGACCCCGCACAGCTTCACCTGCCCCCGCAACACGGTGAAGGCCATCAACGGCGCCTACTCGCCGATGAACGACGCCCACTACTTCGGCAACGTCATCTTCAACATGTACACCGGCTGGCTGGGCGTCCGCCCCATCAGCCAGAAGCTGCTGATGAAGGTGCATTACAGCTCCAGCTACGAGAACGCCTTCTGGGACGGCTCGGCCATGCACTTCGGTGACGGCGCCTCGACCTTCTACCCGCTGGTCTCCCTGGACGTCGCCTCGCACGAAGTCAGCCACGGCTACACCGAGCAGAACTCCGGCCTGGTGTACTCCGGCATGTCCGGCGGCATGAACGAAGCCTTCTCCGACATGGCCGGCGAAGCCGCCGAGTACTACATGAAGGGCTCGAACGACTGGAAGGTCGGCTACGAGATCTTCAAGGGCACCGGCGCACTGCGTTACATGGACGATCCCACCAAGGACGGCCGCTCCATCGACCACGCCAGCAAGTACACCAGCAGCCTGGACGTGCACTACAGCTCGGGCGTGTACAACAAGGCCTTCTACCTGCTGGCCACCAAGGCTGGCTGGAACACCCGCAAGGCCTTCGAAGTCTTCGCTGACGCCAACCGCCTGTACTGGACGGCCAACAGCACCTTCAACGCCGGCGCTTGCGGCGTGGAGAAGGCTGCCACCAGCCGCGGCTACACCACCGCTGACGTCACCGCTGCCTTCAGCGCTGTCGGCGTGAGCTGCTCGGGCACCGGTACCACCGCCACCCCGCTGACCAACAACGTGGCAGTGACCGGCATCAGCCTGGCCACCGGCGCTTCCAAGCTGTACAGCATCGTGGTTCCGGCCGGCAAGGCCAGCCTGACCATCAAGCTGTCCGGCGGCACGGGTGACGGCGACATCTACGCTCGCATGACCACGGCGCCCACCACGACTTCCTACACCAAGAAGTCCGATGGCAGCACCAACACCGAGACCATCACCTTCACCTCGCCGGCTGCCGGCACCTACTACATCCTGGTCAACGCTTACTCCACCGTGAGCAGCACCAGCCTGAAGGCCACGTACTGATCGGTCACGATCCCTGCGCGGAATGAAAACGCCGGGCAGCCGCCCGGCGTTTTTTTTGCCCCGCGAGACCAGTGAAGGCAAGACCTGACCCTGGCTCCGCTCCGGCCAGCCGCCCATGAAAAAGGCCCTCGATCGCTCGAGGGCCTTTGTACTTGCAGCGCCTGGGAGGGCTCAGTCGTCGTTCTTGAAGACCAGCTTCACTTCGTGCGTCTGCTTCTCGCCGCCGGCCTCGAAGCGCCAGTCCATCAGGGCCGTGGTCACGGCGCGGTCGAAGACACGGCGCGGCTCGGCTTCGATGATGTCCACGCCGGACACCTTGCCATCGGCCTCGATGCTCAGCTTGGCCTTGACGGTGCCGGCGCTGATGCCCTTCTGGGCGGCTTCACGCGGGAACTCCGGGGCAACCTTCTTGATCAGCTTGGGCGAGGCCTGGGCGCCGAAGGCCAGCAGCAGGGCGGCGACGGCCGGCAGGAACTTGGCGCTGAGGGACAGGGTGTTCTTCTTCATGGGGGTCTCTGGAGTGCTACTACGGGAAAAGGGAACAGGCGGGTTCAGGCGCGGAAGAATCCGACCGCGCTGAGCAGGCGGCTGGAGCTGTCGCGCAGGGCTTCGGTGGAGCGGCTGAGTTCCTCGACCAGGGTGGAGTTCTGCTGCGTGGCGCGGTCCAGCTCGTTCATGGCGCCGTTCACCACGCCCACGCCGCTGGCCTGCTCCTGGGCCGAATGCGAGATCTCCTCGATCAGCTGGCCCATGTTGTTGACCTCGTCGACCACGCTGCGGATGGTCGCGCCGGCGTTGTTGACCAGGGCCGTGCCGTTCTCCACCTTGACGGAGGATTCCTGGATCAGCACCTTGATCTCCTTCGCGGCCTGCGCGCTGCGCGAGGCCAGGGCGCGGACCTCCGAAGCCACGACGGCAAAGCCCTTGCCGTGGTCGCCCGCACGCGCGGCCTCCACCGCCGCGTTCAGGGCGAGGATGTTGGTCTGGAAGGCGATGCCGTCGATCACGCCGATGATGTCGCCGATCTTGCGCGAGCTGGTGCTGATCTCTTCCATGGTGGACACCACCTGGGCCACCACCTGGCCACCGGCCGAGGCCGACTGGCGAGCCTTGCCGGCGATGCCGGCGGCCTTGCGCGTCAGCTCGCTGGCGCCGGTGAGGTTGGCGGCGATCTGCTCGACCGAGGCCGCCGTGTTCTGCAGGCTGGCCGCCGAACGCGCGGTGCGGTCCGAGAGGTTGCCATTGCTGTTGGCGATGGCGCTGGAGTTCTGCGCCACCTCGCCGGCGGCATCGGACACGCTGCTCACCACGCCGGACAGCGCTTCCTGCATGTCCTGCATGGCCTGCAGCATCTGGCCCAGCTCATCACGGCCGCTGGCCTGGATGCGGTAGGACAGGTCGCCCGAGCTGATGGCCTGCGCGGCGTCCTTGGCCTGGCGCGCCGGCACGATGATGGAGCGCGAGATGGCCACGCCACCGCCGCCGCCCACCAGCACCGCCACCACGACCAGGCCCAGGGTGATGGCCACCGAGCGGCTGGCCAGCGCGGAGCCGGACTCCGCCAGCGAGCGGGCGCTCTCGAACTTGGCCTCGACCAGGCTCTTCAGGCCTTCCTGGTAGGCCTGCTGGGCCGGGCGCACGTCGGTGATCAGGCTTTCGCGGGCCTCGTCGGGGCTGCCGTCGGCCTGCACTTTGAGGAACTTGCTCACGGAGGCCAGGAAGCGCGCCTGGCGTTCCTTCACCTGGGCGACGATGTCGCGTTCCTTGTCGTCGTCGACCTGGGCCTGCAGCTCGCCGAGGTGCGTCTCCAGGTTCTGCATGGCGCCGTCGATGGCCGCCTTCTGCTTCTTGATCTGGCGGGCCTCGTCCAGCAGCAGCAGGTCGCGCGAGGCGCGGGCGATGATGTTGACGTCACTCTCCAGCGCATTGGCGGCGGCGATCTTGACCAGGCTGGAGTTGGCCGTGCGGTCCAGGTCCTTGGCGAGGTGGTTGGCATTGGCCGCACCGTAGGCGCCAATGGCCATGAGCAGCAGGATCAGCAGCGCGTAGCTCACGGCCAGACGCTGGCCGATGCGCAGATGGGACAGGAATTGCATCAGGTGACCTCAGAAACGTCGATTCGGACCGGGCTGCGCATGCAAGGCGCCAGACATCTCGGCGCCAGCAGCGGTCCCGGCGCGGGCAGTCGCCCGGCCTGGGAAGCCGCCTGGCATGGCAGCGAACCCGGTCGCCGCTTCCGGGCCCCTGCTCGACGGAGGGGTCGGAAAAACGGCAGCGCGAAGTGTCAGCGCTGGGTCAGTTCTTGGATCATCGCAAGCGGGCGCGGACGTGAACGAATCCGCGCCAAACCGATGCAATACCACTTCGCCCATCGGCGCTTTCGGCCGACCGGGCCGATGCCTAGGGGTTTGTGCCCATGTCGTTGGTCAGGGCCTGGACCTGCTGGGCACTGAGGGCGCCCGCCTGCTGGCCCCAGCTGTTGCGCACATGGCTCAGCAGCGCGGCGAGCTGCTCGGCATTGAAGCTGCCGGCAAAGGGCGGCATGCCGAAGGGGCGCGGGTGCTCGGGCGTTGCCGGAGCGAATCCGCCCTGCTGCACCAGGCGCAGCAGGTTGACGGGCGAGTCCTGCATCACGAGGCGGCTGCCCTTCAGCGGCGGATAGACGCCCGGCCGCCCCTGGCCCTGCTCGCCATGGCAGGACTGGCAGTGGGCCTTGTACAGCTCGGCCCCCAGCAGACCTTGCGCCGCGGGCGCGGGGGAGGGCTCCGGCATGCGCCGGGCCACCGGCGCGGCAGGCAGGGCCTTCAGGTAGCGGGCCATGGCGGCGAGGTCGTCCGCGCTCAGGTGACGGGTGCTGCCCATGACCACCTCGGCCATGGGCCCCTGCGCGATGCCCTGCGCCGTGACACCGCTGCGCAGCCAGGCCTCGATCTCGCCCGGGGACCAGGCCTGCACGCCGGCCTCATCCGCGCGGTGCAGGGACGGCGCATACCAGCCCAGGCCGCGCAGCAGGCCGCCGTCGAAGCGGTCCAGGGACTGAGGCGCGCCCAGTGCATTGCGGCTGCCGTGGCAGGCGTTGCAGTGGGCCAGGCCCTGGCTGAGGTAGGCCCCGCGGTTCCAGGCCGCGTCCTGGCTGGTGTCGGGGGTGAAGGTGGCCGGGCGGAAGAAGAGGGCCCGCCATACGGCCAGTGCCGGCTGCGTGCCATAGGGCCATCGAAGGGCCGACGGGCGGGACGGCGCCGTCACCGGGGCCTGTGCCTGGAAATGGCTCAGCAGGGCATCGCTGTCGGCGCGCGTGAGGAGGGTGTAGCTGGTGTAGGGGAAGGCCGGGCTCAGCAGGCGACCGTCGCGGCCGCGGCCTTCGTGCAGGGCGCGCCAGAAGTCATCCGGCGACCAGCGGCCCAGGCCCGTCTCGGCGTCGGGCGTGAGGTTGCTGCTGTAGACCGTGCCGAAGGGCGTAGGGATGGCGCGCCCGCCGGCCAGCGGCGCGCCGCCCGGGGCGGTATGGCAAGCGGCGCAGTTGCCCACGCGGGCGAGATAGGCGCCGCGGGCCTGCTGTTCGGCGAGGGGCAAGGCCTGCAGGGACTCAGTCGGCGCGGGCAGGGGCGCTGGCCGGTTGGCCTGCCATACCCAGAAGGCAAGACCTGACCCCAGCAGTGCCAGCCCCCCCAGCAGCCGCAGGACCAGGGGCAGGCGGCGCGTCAAGGCAGGCCTCCGCACCGCAGGGGCAGCTTCCCGTCCGAGGCGGGGGCGGGCTTGGCGCCGGTGGGCACGGCCTGCGCGGACAGCCAGTCGGCCACGGCGCGGATGTCTTCCGGATCGAGCCGGCGGGCGATGTCCGCCATGCAGTCGGGCGCTCGTGAGCGGCGCTCGCCTTGGCGCCAGGCGGCGAGCTGGGCCAGGAGGTAGTCCCGCGGAAGGCCCAGCAGGCCGGGCACGCCGGGCTGGCGGCCCAGCAGGGCCTCGCCGTGGCATTGCTGGCAGGCCGGCAGCTTGCGCTGCGCATGGCCTTGGCGGACGAGCGTCTGGGCCCGCAGCTGGTCCGCCGGGGCCATGGCTGGCGACTGGGGCGGCGGGTAGGGCAGGTCCAGGCTGGCGAAATGGGTGGCGATGGCCTGCAGGTAGTCGTCGCTGAGCGGCGCCAGCAGGGTGTTCATGGGGCCGTACTGCCGCCGGCCTTCGCGAAAGCTCAGCAGCTGCTGGTAGAGGTAGCCGGCCGGCTTGCCCGCCAGCCGTGGGTAGTAGCCGTCACGTCCCGCACGACCCTGGGGACCGTGGCAGCCGGTGCAGGCCAGCAGGCGCTGGGCCATGCTGTCCTCGAACGGAGGCGGTGTCTGTGCGTGGGCGGTGGAGGCCAGCAGGGCCAGCGCCGCCAGCGCCGGGCGCCATCGCGCCGTCCAGGGGCGTGCCGTGGTCCGCATCAGATCGGTGCCGGCCGCGAGCCGAAGATGGCCGATCCCACGCGCACCAGGGTTGCGCCCTCCAGCACGGCGGCTTCCAGGTCGGCGCTCATGCCCATGCTGAGGGTGTCCAGGTCCAGGCCCTGGCCCTGCAGCTGGCGCAGCAACTCGGCCAGCTGGCGATGGGGCCGGCGCTGGGCCTCGAGGTCGCCGGCGGGCTCCGGGATGGCCATCAGGCCACGCAGCCGCAGGCGCGGCAGCTGGGCGATCTGCGCGGCCAGGGCGGGCACCTCCTCGGGCCTCAGACCGCTCTTGCTGGCCTCGCCGCTGATGTTGACCTGCAGGCAGACCTGCAGCGGCGCCAGGCCCTCGGGGCGCTGCTCCGAGAGGCGCTGGGCGATCTTGAGCCGGTCCACCGTGTGCACCCAGTCGAAGGACTCGGCCACCACGCGGGTCTTGTTGCTCTGCAGGGGGCCGATCAGGTGCCACTCGATGCCCGCACGCAGGTCCGCCAGCGCGGCGATCTTGTCCAGCGCCTCCTGCACGTAGTTCTCGCCGAAGGCCCGCTCGCCGGCCGCATGGGCCTCGCGCACGGCGGCCGCATCAAAGGTCTTGCTGACCACCAGCAGGCGGACGGCCGACGGGGGCCTTGCCCCATCCGTGCAGGCTTTGGCAAGCCGGCGGTGCACTTCTTGAATGTTCTCTTTGATCGTCGCCATAATGGCCTACGCTTATCGCCCACACCATGGACATCACACAACTGCTGGCATTCTCGGTCAAGAACAAGGCCTCCGATCTTCACCTCTCTGCCGGGCTGCCGCCCATGATCCGGGTGCACGGAGACGTGCGACGCATCAACGTCGAGGCGCTGGAGCACCGCCAGGTGCACGACATGGTGTACGACATCATGAACGACGCCCAGCGCAAGAACTACGAAGAGACGCTGGAGTGCGACTTCTCCTTCGAGATCCAGGGCCTGGCCCGCTTCCGGGTCAATGCCTTCAACCAGAACCGCGGCGCCGGCGCCGTGTTCCGGACGATTCCCTCCAAGATCCTGACGCTGGAGCAGCTCAACGCGCCCAAGGTCTTTGCCGACCTGGCCCTGAAGCCGCGCGGCCTGGTGCTGGTGACCGGCCCCACGGGCTCGGGCAAGTCGACCACCCTGGCCGGCATGGTCAACCACCTCAACGAGAACGAGTACGGGCACATCCTGACCATTGAGGACCCGATCGAATTCGTGCACGAGTCCAAGAAGTGCCTGATCAACCAGCGCGAGGTCGGCCCGCACACCCTCAGCTTCGCCAACGCCCTGCGCTCCGCCCTGCGCGAGGATCCTGACGCCGTGCTGGTGGGCGAGTTGCGCGACCTCGAAACCATCCGCCTGGCCCTGACCGCGGCCGAGACGGGCCACCTGGTCTTCGGCACCCTGCACACCAGCTCCGCCGCCAAGACCATCGACCGTATCGTCGACGTCTTCCCTGCGGCCGAGAAGGAGATGGTCCGGGCCATGGTCTCGGAGTCCCTGGTGGCCGTGATCTCCCAGACCCTGTGCAAGCTCAAGGACGGCAGCGGCCGCGTGGCGGCGCACGAGATCATGCTGGGCACCTCCGCCGTGCGCAATCTGATCCGCGAGAACAAGGTGGCCCAGATGTACTCGGCCATCCAGACCGGCAACTCGCAGGGCATGCAGACTCTGGACCAGAACCTCGCCGACCTGGTGCGCCGCAACGTGATCTCGCCGGCCGAGGCCCGCGCCAAGGCCAAGTTCCCCGAGAACTTCCCCGGATGAGCATCCGGGGGCGGCCCCGGCCGGGCTGCCCTCGACGAACCGCGAGCGGCGTCCTGCCGATGCGGCCCTGGCCCAGGGGCCGGAGGCCGCGCGGCGAGACATTCCGTCACCCCTGAACCGCGCGTCCTGTTGCAAGATGCGCGCCGCTTTGGCCCCCGGAGGGCATGGAAGGACACCCCAGCATGGAACGCGATCAGGCCTCGAAATTCATCAATGACCTGCTGCGGTTGATGGTCTCCCGCAAGGGCTCCGACCTGTTCCTGACGGCGGATTTCCCGCCGGCCATCAAGGTGGACGGCAAGGTGACCAAGGTCTCTCCTCAGCCGCTCAGCGGCCAGCACACCCTGCAGCTGGCGCGCTCGATCATGAACGACAAGCAGGCGGCCGACTTCGAGAAGCACAAGGAGTGCAACTTCGCGATCTCGCCGCAGGGCATCGGCCGCTTCCGGGTCAACGCCTACCTGCAGCAAGGGCATGTGGCCCTGGTGCTGCGGACGATTCCCCAGAACCTGCCCAGCATCGAGTCCCTGGACCTGCCGCCCATCCTCAAGGACGTGGTGCTCACCAAGCGCGGGCTGGTGATCGTGGTGGGAGCCACCGGCTCGGGCAAGAGCACGACGCTCGCCGCGATGATCGACCATCGCAACGAGACGACCTACGGCCACATCATCACCATCGAGGACCCGGTGGAGTTCGTGCATCCGCACAAGAACTGCATCGTCAGCCAGCGCGAGCTGGGCCTGGACACCGACAACTGGGACATCGCGCTGAAGAACACGCTGCGCCAGGCGCCGGACGTCATCCTCATGGGCGAAATCCGCGACCGCGAGACCATGGAGCATGCCGTGGCCTTCGCCGAGACGGGCCACCTGTGCATGGCCACCCTGCACGCCAACAGCGCCAACCAGGCGCTGGACCGCATCATCAACTTCTTCCCCGAGGAGCGGCGCGCCCAGCTGCTGATGGACCTCTCGCTGAACCTGCGATCCATCGTCTCGCAGCGCCTGCTGCCGCGCCGCGAGGGCAAGGGGCGCATCGCCGCCGTGGAGATCCTGCTCAACACCCCGCTGATCTCGGACATGATCTTCAAGGGCGAGGTGGGCGAGATCAAGGAAATCATGAAGCGCTCGCGCGAGCAGGGCATGCAGACCTTCGACCAGGCCCTGTTCGACCTCTACGAATTCGGCCGCATCAACTACGAAGACGCCCTGCGCAACGCCGATTCCGTCAACGACCTGCGCCTGCAGATCAAGCTCAACAGCGAGCGCGCCCGCAGCGGCGAGCTCAGCCAGGGCACCGAACACCTCACCATCCTCTGAGCACAGCAGCCATGGCCGACAGCATCAACACCACGCGCAGCTACGAACCGGCGGCGCCTCGCCGCGCCGCCTTCATCGGCCTGGGGGTGATGGGCCTGCCCATGGCGGGCCACCTGGCCCGAGCCGGCCATGCCGTGACCGTCTACAACCGCAGCGCGGCCAAGGCGCAGGCCTGGGTGGCCGAGTTCGGAGGGGCGTCGGCCGACACGCCGGCGCAGGCCGCGCGCGAGGCCGACGTGGTCTTCGTCTGCGTGGGCAACGACGACGACCTGCGCTCCGTGCTGCTGGGCGAGACCGGCGCCTTCGCCGGCATGAAGCCGGGCGCCATCCTCGTGGACCACACCACGGCCTCTGCCGAGGTGGCGCGGGAGATGCACGCGGTGGCGCGCTCGCGCGGCCTTCACTTTGTCGATGCGCCCGTGTCCGGCGGTCAGGCCGGTGCCGTCAACGGCCAGCTGACGGTCATGTGCGGGGGAGATGCCGAGCCCTTCGAGGCCATGAAGCCCGTCGCCCTGGCTTTCTCGCGTGCCGTGACCCGCGTGGGCGAGCCGGGCGCCGGCCAGCTCGCCAAGATGGTCAACCAGATCTGCATCGCCGGCCTGGTCCAGGGCCTGGCCGAGGCCATCGCCTTTGGCGGCCGCGCGGGCCTGGACATGAAGCAGGTGCTCGAGGTGATCGGCAAGGGCGCGGCCCAGAGCTGGCAGATGGACAACCGCGGCAAGACCATGGTCGACGACCAGTTCAACTTCGGCTTCGCCGTGGACTGGATGCGCAAGGACCTCGGCCTGGTCCTGGACGAAGCCCGCCGCAACGGCGCCAAGCTGCCCGTGACCGCCCTCGTGGACCAGTTCTACGCCGACGTGCAGGGCCTGGGCGGCGGCCGCTGGGACACCTCCAGCCTGATCAAGCGCCTGCGCTGAGCGACCCGGCGAGCAGTCGGCGCTCGTCCCCGCGCGAACACCGCTGATCCGGCTTTGCCGGGCAGTCGGTGTTGCCCCCTTGGGGGGGCGCGCGCAGCGCGTAGGGGGAGGTCTGTCCCTCACCGCTGATCCGGCTTTGCCGGGCAGTCGGTGTTGCCCCCTTGGGGGGCGCGCGCAGCGCGTAGGGGGAGGTCTGTCCCTCACCGCTGATCCGGCTTTGCCGGGCAGTCGGTGTTGCCCCCTTGGGGGGGCGCGCGCAGCGCGTAGGGGGAGGTCTATCCCTCACCGCTGATCCGGCTTTGCCGGGCAGTCGGTGTTGCCCCCTTGGGGGGCGCGCGCAGCGCGTAGGGGGAGGTCTGTCCCTCACCGCTGATCCGGCTTTGCCGGGCAGTCGGTGTTGCCCACTTGTGGGCGCGCGAGGCGCGTAGGGGCGTTACCTCGATTCGTTGGGCTTGGGCGGCTTGGGTGCCGTGCGGGCCAGTTCCTCTTCGGAAATGATCTCGTACATGCGCACCACCTTCTTCACGCCGGCAACGCCCCGGGCGATCTCGGTCGCGCGGTGGGCCTCGCGTTCGGTCACGCGGCCCAGCATGAAGACTTCGCCGCGCTCCACGACCACGTAGAACGCGTTGGAAATCAGGTCGCGGGCGTCGACCAGGCTGGCCTTGATCTTGCCAGCGATGAGCACGTCGTTGGAGCGCGCGCTCAGCGAGCTGATGAAGCCCACCTGCAGCTCATTCGCCACGCGCCCGACATTCTCCACTTCGGCAACGATGCGTTCGGCCTCGGCCTTGTCTTCCTCGTTGCGGGTCTCGCCGGTCAGCAGCACCACGCGGTTGTAGCTGTTGACGTTGATGTGGACGCGGTCGCCGAGCTTGTCCGCCAGGCGCTTGCTGGCCTTGAGCTCGATGCCCTGGTCCTCCAGCTGGGTGCCCGAGGTGCGGCGGTCGGTGGCCATCAGGGCCGTGCCGACCATGCCGCCCACCATCAGGGGCGCGCAGGCCGTCAGCAGGCCGCAGCCCAGCGCGGCGACGAGGGGAAGCGCACGAAGGGCGCGACGGACGCACAGTGGGCGCGAAGGGTTTGCTTGCATGGTTCAGCCTCGGGGTCAGGTCTTGATTCGATCAGCCGCGACCGGATCAGCAAAAAGTCATTCCTCGATGCCCAGCAGCTGGGCGTCGATGGCATCGCAAAGGCAGTGGCACAGCAGCCGGTAGCCCTCGGCGACGCGGGCGAAGCGGCTGTGGGGCAGGCGCAGCTGGACGTCGGTGTCCAGCAGGGCGGCGCGCAGCCCTTCGTCCTGGCTGCCGCTGAGCAGCACCACGCTCATGTCCTGGGCATGGGCCGCATCCAAGAGGGGCACCAGGCTCTGGCCGCTCCCGCTGGGGTTGTCGATCAGCAGCAGCAGGTCGCCGGGGTGGCCGAGGGTCTGGATCTGGCGCGCGAGGGCGGCGGCCTCATCCAGCGGGCCCGGACCCTGGTGCAGCAGCGCGTTGATGGCGAGGGCCGCCAGGCCGGGGCGATCCTGTTCGAAGCGGCCGGTCAGGAGCGCGGCCAGATAGGCGGCATCCTGCGCAGCCAGGCCGGCGCCGGCGCACAGCAGGCGGCCGCCACCGGTGATGCCGTCGACCAGCATCTGGGACGCGAGGGCCATGGGGCGCGAGAGCGGCTCGGCAACCTGGTAGAGCAGGTCGGCACTCTCGAAGAACTGTTGTTGGATGCGTTGTTCAAGCATTGGCGCGAATGATAAGCCAGCGTCTGGCCCCGCCCGGGTCTACCCCGCATCGAAAGCGGCCTGCAGCCAGAGCAGCTGGGCGCCGTCGATGGCGACGACGTCGAAGCGGCAGGGCGGCGGCTGGCGATAGCGCTGCAGATAGTGCTGGGCAGCCAGCAGGATGCGACGGCGCTTGCTGGCGCCGATGGAGGCGGCTGCACCGCCATGCGAGGCCGAGCGGCGCGCACGCACCTCGACGAAGACCAGGCTGCCGGCGGGGTCCTGCAGGATGAGGTCGATCTCGCCGCCCGGGGCGTGAGGGCCGCGCGCCACCCGATAATTGCGCTCCAGCAGCCGCATGCCCTGCGCCTGCAGATGCCGCAGCGCCCGCTGCTCGGCCTCTGCACCGCGTGCCTGGCGGCTTTCGCTGCCCCCACCCTGGGGCGGCCCCGACTTGAAGGCGCTCCACTTGAACATTGATGCCTCTTTGCTGATGCAGGCCGCCCGCGCGGCGGCTGGTGGCCAGCAGTATCCGGCCGGCACCCTCTACCTGGTGCCCACGCCCATCGGCAATCTGGCGGATGTCAGCCTGCGCTGCCTGCACGTGCTGGCCCTGGTGGATGCCGTGGCCTGCGAGGACACCCGCGTCAGCGGCCAGCTCCTGCACCACCTGGGCCTGCACAAGCCGCTGCTCAGCCTGCATCAGCACAACGAGCAGTCGGCCTCGGCCGCACTGGTGGCGCGGCTGCAGGTGGGGGAGCGCATCGCCTATGTGTCGGATGCAGGCACGCCGGCGGTGTCTGATCCCGGCGCGGTGCTGGTGGCCGCCGTGGCCAGGGCCGGCCTGCGCGTGATGCCCCTGCCCGGGCCTTCGGCCGTGGTGACGGCCCTGAGCGCCGCGGGTGATGCGCGCGCCCAGGGCTTTGCCTTTGCGGGCTTTCTGCCACCCAAGGGTCAGGAGCGGCGCACGCGCCTGCAAGCCCTGCTGGGATCGGCACAGAGCCAGGTGCTGTTCGAGGCGCCGCATCGCATTGCCAACCTGCTGGACCTGCTGGCGGAGTTGGCACCGGCACAGACGCTCAGCGTCTGCCGGGAGCTCACCAAGCAGTTCGAGACCGTGCACACCGGCCCCGCAGCCGACATGCCGGCCTGGCTGGCTGCCGATGCCCAGCGCGAGCGCGGCGAATTCGTGCTGGTGCTGCATGCAGAGCCGCCGCAGGCCGCCGCCGAGGCGTTGCCGCCGGAGGTGGCGCGCATGCTGGAGCGCCTGATGCAGGAGCTGCCGCTGAAGCAGGCCGTGCAGATCGCGACCGATCTCAGCGGCCTGCCGCGCAACAGCCTTTATGAAGCCGGCCTGCAGATGAAGAAGGCCGCCGAGGCCTGACGACGCAGGGCCCGGGCGGCCTGTGCTGGCAAGGGTGGCGCTCGGTCGCTCAGCGCGTGAGCCCGTCAGCCAGCCAGAGGTCTCGAGCATCCGCCAGCCGGGCCGCCGGCCGCATGGCGGCCACGGTGTCCGGCGCGGAGGGGCGTGCGAAGGGGCGCTGGGTGGGCCGGTCAACGGGCTGGTCAGCGAGCCACTTAGCCATCCACTCAGCGATCCACTCAGCGATCCACTCAATGGTCCGCTCAGCGATCCGCTCAACGGTCCGCTGAGGGATCTGCTCGTGGATCTGCTCGTGGATCTGCTCAAGCGGCCGTGCGGCGGCCCGCGCCGCGTTGCATCCAGGGGCGCGCCCCGTGGCTCATGTCGAGAGCTGCTCAGTTGCCGGGAGCGCTGGCGGTCTTGGCGTTGTGCTTGGCGTGGTGGATGTCCTTGTTGGCGGCATCCTGCATGCGGTGCAGGCGGCGGCGCTCGTGCTTGGTGACGGTGCCGTCGGACTTGGCATTGGCTTCGGCCTGGTTGATGCGGCCCTGCTCGCGCTCCAGGCGCTGGGTCTCGCGGGCGGTCAGCGTGCCGGAGGCGGCGCCCTGGGCGATGCGGGCCTGCTGCCGGGCTTCGCGCTGGTCGGCGCGCGGGGTGGACGGCGTCGTGGGTTCCTGGGCCTGCACGCTGAGGGCTGCGGCGCTGCCGAGGGCGAGAACGGTGATCAGGCGGGTCATCGAGGTCGAGAAGCTCATCGTGTCACTCCTTGGAGGGGTTGGGTTTCTGGGGTGTCACCGGCACCGCGCCGGCTGTGAGGTGACAACGCCGGCCCTTGCGCCGGCGGTGACAGCGCTCGTGTAAAGAACGGTGAAAGCGCAGCTTGCCGGTACGAAGGCATAAGTGCATCGGCAGAAGGGGTGAAAGCCCGCATGGGGGCGGCGAGGGGATGCGCTCCTACAATGGCCCGCATGATTTCGCGCGAACCCACCATCGCCCGTCTGGCGACCGCCCGCAGCCAGCTGCTGGAACCCTTCGGCCTCACCGAGGCGACGCTCGCCAAAGCCTTGCGGCTGATCACCGAGCATCGTGTCGATGACGCGGACCTGTACTTCCAGACCACCCGCGCCGAGGGCTGGAGCCTGGAGGAGGGCATCGTGAAGAGCGGCAGCTTCTCCATCGACCAGGGCGTGGGTGTGCGCGCCGTGGCCGGTGAGAAGACCGCCTTCGCCTACTCGGACGACATCTCCGAGAACGCCCTCCTGGACGCCGCCCGCACTGTGCGCACCATCGCCGCGGCCGGCCAGAGCCGCCGCGTCAGGGTGCCGGGCGAGCCGGTGATCGCCGCCAGCCGTTCGCTCTATGGTGACGCCGACCCCATCGCCAGCCTGGACAGCACCGAGAAGGTGGCCCTGCTGGAGCGCGCTGAGCGCATGGCCCGCGCCCGCGACCCGCGCATCGTGCAGGTGATGGCCGGTCTGGCCGCCGAGCACGACGTGGTGCTGATCGCCCGCGCCGACGGCACCCTGGCCGCCGATGTGCGCCCGCTGGTGCGCCTGTCCATCACCGTGATCGCCGAGCAGGGGGATCGCCGGGAGGTGGGCACGGGCGGCGGCGGCGGCCGCTTCGGCCTGGCCTATTTCACCGACGAGATGATCGCCTCCTACGCCGAGGACGCCGTCAATGCCGCGCTGACCAACCTCGAGTCCCGCCCGGCCCCGGCCGGCGAGATGACTGTGGTCCTCGGCCCGGGCTGGCCCGGCGTGCTGCTGCACGAGGCCGTGGGCCATGGCCTGGAGGGCGACTTCAACCGCAAGGGCTCCAGCGCCTTCGCCGGCCGCATCGGCCAGCGGGTGGCCGCCAAGGGCGTGACGGTGCTGGACGACGGCACGCTGGCGGACCGCCGCGGTTCGCTCAACGTGGACGACGAGGGTCATCCTTCGCAGGCCAATGTGCTGATCGAGGACGGCATCCTCAAGGGCTACATCCAGGACGCCATGAACGCCCGCCTGATGAAGGTGGCCCCGACCGGCAACGGCCGCCGCGAGAGCTACGCCCACCTGCCCATGCCCCGCATGACCAACACCTACATGCTGGGCGGGGACAAGGACCCGGCCGAGATCATCGCCAGCATCGACAAGGGCCTGTACGCCACCAACTTCGGCGGCGGTCAGGTCGACATCACCAGCGGCAAGTTCGTTTTCTCGGCAAGCGAGGCTTTCTGGGTCGAGAAGGGCCAGATCCAGTACCCGGTCAAGGGCGCGACCATCATCGGCAACGGCCCGGACGCGCTGACCCGCGTCAGCATGATCGGCAATGACATGGCCCTCGATACTGGCGTGGGCGTCTGCGGCAAGGAAGGCCAGAGCGTGCCCGTGGGCGTGGGCCAGCCGACGCTGCGCATCGACGGCCTGACCGTGGGCGGCACGGCCTGACCGGGACGCCGGTCCGGGCTTGATTCGACGCAAGATGCAGCGCAAGGACAACAAGCGCGGGCTTGACGCCCTCGCGCCGCAGCAGGCAGTATTCGCCACCATGCACTCGCCGAAGTTTTACTTTGCCTTCTTTTGGTTCTCGCACCGCACCGGCGGAGGAGAGGCGAACGCGTAACCCACCAGACACGCAACGAATCTCTAAAGACCGCCGGGCCTCCCCCGGCGGTTTTTTTTTGCCTTGCGTCGTCGGTCCCCACAGCAGAACAAGCAGAAAGCCTGACCATGAATGCCAAGACCCCCAGCTCGCCCTCGTCTGCCGCGCACCAGGCGGAGCGCTGGTACTCGCCGCAGGACAAGACCAGCCAGACCGACGACGAACGCATCCGCGACATCACCCCGCTGCCGCCGCCCGAGCACCTGATCCGCTTCTTCCCCATCAGCGGCACGCCCATGGAGAAGCTGGTCGTGGGCACGCGCCAGGCCATCCGGCGCATCATGCAGCGCAAGGACGACCGCCTGCTGGTCATCATCGGCCCCTGCTCCATCCATGACCCGGCCGCCGCGCTGGAGTACGCCCGCCGCCTGATGGTGGAGCGCCAGAAGTACGCCGACACGCTGGAGATCGTGATGCGCGTCTACTTCGAGAAGCCGCGCACCACGGTGGGCTGGAAGGGCCTGATCAACGACCCCTACCTCGACGAGAGCTACCGCATCGACGAGGGCCTGCGCATCGCCCGCCAGCTGCTGCTGGAGATCAACCGCCTGGGCATGCCGGCGGCCTCGGAGTTCCTGGACGTGATCTCGCCGCAGTACATCGGCGATCTGATCTCCTGGGGCGCGATCGGCGCCCGCACGACGGAGAGCCAGGTGCACCGCGAGCTGGCCTCCGGCCTGTCGGCGCCGATCGGCTTCAAGAACGGCACGGACGGCAACATCAAGATCGCCACCGACGCCATCCAGGCCGCGGCGCGCCCGCACCATTTCCTGTCGGTCCACAAGAACGGCCAGGTGGCCATCGTCGAGACCAAGGGCAACAAGGACTGCCACGTGATCCTGCGTGGCGGCAAGGCGCCCAACTACGACGCCGAGAGCGTGGCCGCCGCCTGCAAGGACCTGGCCGCGTCCAAGCTGGACACCACGCTGATGGTGGACTGCTCGCATGCCAACAGCTCCAAGCAGCACCTGCGTCAGCTGGAGGTGGCCCGTGACATCGGCGCCCAGGTGGCGGGCGGCAGCAACCAGATCTTCGGCGTGATGGTGGAGAGCCATCTGCACGACGGCGCCCAGAAGTTCACGCCGGGCAAGGACGACCCCGCCAAGCTGGAGTACGGCAAGAGCATCACCGATGCCTGCCTGGGCTGGGACGATTCGCTGGCCGTGCTGGAGGTGTTGTCCGAAGCCGTCAAGGCGTCCCGCGGCTGAGGTCCCTCGGCTAGGATGCTTGCCACAGGAGGCTCAAGCCATGCGCAGTGAAGTCCAGGTCGTGTACGGCCCCGGCGAGGAAGTCCATCTCACGGTCGATGCGGCCGAGGTTCTCAGCTTTGACGCTGCGCGCCAGTGGCTGGACGAGCAGTTCGTCAAGCACGGCTGCGAGCCCATGCGGGGTTCGGGCAAGGTGCTGATCGCCGACAAGATCCTGGGCGTGGCGGCGGCCGTCGGTGCGGCCGCGCTGCGCGATCCGGCCTTCGGGCTGGACTTCGCCCGCGCGGCCTCCGGTGCCCTCAGCAAGGCCCTGGTCAAGGTGGATGTGGCGAAGCTGGCGGTCTCGTTCTGAACGGCGCTGCCGGTCGGGCGCCGGCCCTCAAGACCTGACCCCGCAGCGGCCTGCCTGCCGGCCCGCATGGCCTGCGGCCGGGCTCAGCCCCCGAGCTGCGGCACCGGCAGCTGCCAGCCGTAATGCAGGGAGGCCAGTCGAAGGCCGGCCACGCTGACCATGCCCAGCATGAAGGCCAGGTCACGCTTCAGGCCGACGCGATGCAGCAGCTGGTACAGCGCAATGCCGGCCAGCGCCGCGGTGGCGTAGATGTCCTGGCGCAGCAGCAGGGGCACCTGGCCGCTGAGCAGGTCCCGCACCACGCCGCCGCCGGTGGCCGTCAGCACGCCCATCAGCAGCACGGGCACGGGCGGGAGGTGGCAGTCCTCGGCGATTTCGGCACCGCACAGTGCGAAGACGGCCAGGCCCAGGGCATCGGCGATCTTCAGGGCCTGCAGCGCGCTGGGCGGCAGCGGGCCGGTGAAGAGGGTGGCCAGGGCGGCTACCACGATGACCGTGAGGTAGCGGCTGTCCTTCATCCAGAAGACCGGGTGGCGGTTCAGCAGCAGGTCGCGCAGCGTGCCACCGCCCACCGCGGTGATGGAGGCCAGCACCAGCAGGCCGAAGAGGTCCAGTCCCGCGCGCATGGCGGCCAGGGCACCCGAGATGGCGAAGACGGCCACGCCGGCCAGGTCGAACCAGTAGAGCATCGCGGCAGTGTACTGAGCGTTCGCGATTTTCAAGGAGGGGGCTCTTGAACTTGCCTGCGCCGCCCCCAGATGGCCTAGCGCACGGCGGCTCCAGGTGAGGAAGCCGCCTTTTCCACTGACCACACATTGCCACGCCATGGACAAG
Organism: Pelomonas sp. BJYL3; assembly: GCF_027257975.1. Taxonomy (GTDB): domain Bacteria; phylum Pseudomonadota; class Gammaproteobacteria; order Burkholderiales; family Burkholderiaceae_C; genus Roseateles_B; species Roseateles_B flavus. Next base: position 506,280 of record NZ_JANZKX010000003.1, on the reverse strand, counting down.
CACACTCATTCCTTCCAGGCCGAAGTCAAGCAGATCCTGCACCTGGTGACGCACTCCCTGTATTCGAACAAGGAGATCTTCCTGCGCGAGCTGGTCTCCAATGCCTCGGATGCCTGCGACAAGCTGCGCTTCGAAGCCCTGGACAATGCCGCGCTCTACGAGGACGCGCCGAACCTGGAAGTGCGCGTCAGCTTCGACGCTGAAGCCCGCACCATCACCATCAGCGACAACGGCATCGGCATGAGCGCCGAAGAGGCCGTGGCCCACCTGGGCACCATCGCCAAGAGCGGCACGCGCGAATTCATGTCCCGCCTGGAGGGCGACCAGAAGAAGGACGCCAACCTGATCGGCCAGTTCGGCGTGGGCTTCTACTCCGGCTTCATCGTGGCCGACCGCATCACCGTGGAAAGCCGCCGCGCCGGGCTGAAGGCCGAGGACGGCGTGCGCTGGAGCTCGGAAGGCACGGGCGAGTTCGAGGTCGAGGCCATCACCAAGGCCGGCCGCGGCACGGACGTGATCCTGCACCTGCGCGAGGGCGAGGAGGAGTTCCTCAAGACCTGGCGCCTGAAGTCCATCATCGGCAAGTACTCCGACCACATCTCCCTGCCCATCCTCATGCGCAAGGAAGAGTGGAATGCCGAGAAGGGCGAGCAGCAGCTCACCGACCAGTGGGAGAGCGTCAACAAGGCCTCGGCCCTGTGGACCCGCAGCAAGAGCGAGGTCACCCAGGAGCAGTACGAGGACTTCTACAAGCAGATCTCCTACGACAGCGAGGCCCCGCTGGCCTACACGCACAACCGGGTCGAAGGCCGCAGCGAGTACACCCAGCTGCTCTACATCCCCAAGAAGGCCCCCTTCGACCTCTGGAACCGCGACAAGCGCGGCGGCGTGAAGCTCTACGTCAAGCGCGTCTTCATCATGGACGACGCCGAGGCGCTGATGCCCGTCTACCTGCGCTTCGTGAAGGGCGTGATCGACTCCGCCGACCTGCCGCTCAACGTCAGCCGCGAGCTGCTGCAGGAAAGCCGCGACGTGAAGGCCATCCGCGAGGGCTCGACCAAGCGCGTGCTGTCCATGCTCGAGTCCCTGGCGAACAGCGAGGACGCCGCCGAGCGCGAGAAGTACGCCGCCTTCTGGAAGGACTTCGGTCAGGTGCTCAAGGAAGGCCTGGGTGAGGACCACCAGAACCAGGAGCGCCTGGCCAAGCTGCTGCGCTTCGCCTCCACCCATGCCGACGAGGGGGTGAGCCTGGCGGACTACGTCGCCCGCATGAAGGATGGCCAGGAGGAGATCTACTACATCACCGCAGACAGTCTGGCCGCCGCCAAGAACAGCCCGCAGCTGGAGGTCTTCCGCAAGAAGGGAATCGAGGTGCTGCTGCTGGTCGATCGCGTCGACGAGTGGATGCTCTCCCACCTGTACGAGTTCGAGGGCAAGTCCCTGCAGTCCGTGGCCAAGGGCGCCATCGACCTGGGCAAGCTGCAGGACGAAGAGGAGAAGAAGAAGGCCGAGGAGGCCGCCGAGACCTTCAAGCCTCTGCTGGAGAAGCTCAAGACCGCTCTGCAGGGCCGTGCCAAGGACGTGCGCGTGAGCACCCGCCTGGTCGATTCACCCGCCTGCATCGTGGTCGAGGAGGGCGACATGTCCGGCCACCTGGCCCGCCTGCTCAAGCAGGCCGGGCAGGCCGCGCCCGCCTCGCTGCCCACGCTGGAGATCAACGCCGAGCACGCCCTGGTGAAGAAGCTCGACGGCAGCGACCGTTTCGATGACCTCGCCCAGATCCTCTTCGACCAGGCCGTGCTGGCCGAGGGCGGGCATCTGGAGGATCCGGCGGCCTATGTGAAGCGCGTGAATGCGCTGCTGATGGCTTGATCAGGCCGCCCGGGCAAGACCTGGCCCTCTGGGGTCAGGTCTTGCCTTGTCAGGAGAAGCTGTCGCCGTCGAGATGGAAGTCATCGTCGTCGTCCTTGAACGAGGGCGGCGCCGGGGCCTCTTCGGCGGACTGCATGGCCTCCAGCTGCTCCGCCAGCTTGGCCACCTGGTCGTTCCAGTAGTTGGGCGTGCCGAACCAGGGGAAGGCCAGCGGGAAGGCCGGATCGCCCCAGCGGCGGGCCAGCCAGGCGCTGTGGTGGATCATGCGCAGCGTGCGCAGCGGCTCGATCAGGCGGCGCTCGCGCCAGTCGAATTCGCGGATGGATTCATAGCCGTCCATCAGCGCGTCCCACTGCCAGCGTGCGGTGGCCTCGTCGCCGCTGAGCAGCATCCACAGGTCCTGCACGGCGGGGCCGGTGACGGCGTCATCCAGGTCCACGAAATGCGGGCCGTGGTCGGGCGTCCAGAGGATGTTGCCGGGGTGGCAGTCGCCGTGCAGGCGCAGCTGCCGGGCATCGCCCAGTGCTTCGAAGGCCCGGGTGATGTGCGTCAGGCACTCCTGCACGACGCGGTCCCAGCGCGGGGCGATCTCGGGCGGCAGCACGCCCTGGTCCATCAGCCAGGCGCGCGCGGTTTCGCCGGGCTCGGCGCCCCACCAGCGCACGCGGTGCGTGAAGGGCTGCCGCGCACCGACCTCATGCAGGCGCGCCAGCAGGCGGCCGATCCAGCGCAGCACCTCCACATCCTCCAGCTCCGGCGCGCGACCGCCCTGGCGCGCGGCCACGGCGAAGCGCTGCAAGCCGATGCGGCCCAGCGTGGCCGGTGCGCCCAGCAGCTCCAGCGCGCCCTGCGGATGGGCGAAGTGATCGCTGCGTGCCAGGGCCCAGGGGTGGGCGACGGGCACCTCGGCATCGGCCAGTTCAGCGGCGAAGGCGTGCTCCTCGAGGATCTGGGCCTCGGTCCAGCGACCCGGGCGGTAGAACTTGGCCACGGCCACGCGCCCGTCTTCCAGGTGGACCTGGAGCACGCGGTTCTCGTAGGAATTGAGCTGCAGCAGGCGGCCGTCGCCGCGCAGGCCGGCCGCCTCCAGGGCGTCCAGCATGAATTCGGGCGTCAGCTCGCCAAAGGCGCGGTCGGTGTCGGGGTTCATGCGGGGCGCCCGGCGGATCAAGCCGGCAGCATCAGGAAAGGAAAGGGCGCGGCCGGGTCAGCGGCCGTCGGGGAAGCGGGGGCTGTCCACCACCACGCCCACGATGTCCTGGGCGGCATCCGGGCCTCGCGGGGTCTGGTCGAGGCTGATGTCCAGGCCGCCGGTGTCCGGCTCATCCGCCCCCGCCAGGCTGGGGCGCTCGCCGGTGGCGCTGTCAAAGCGCGGGTCCGGTGCGAAGAAGGAGTCCTGGAACACGGACGAGTCCTGCCACAGGCTGGCTCCCACCGTGTTGATGGGGCGGCCGTTGGCGGCGGGTGCCAGCGGCGTGCCCGCGCCAGCGCCCGCGGGGCTGGCGGCCGGCGCGCGTGCGGGCTTGGTGCCGGCCTGGGGGCCGCGCACATGGCTGTTGTTGTAGGGCACCAGCAGCTGCAGCTCGGCTGCGGTGGGCAGCTTGTCCAGGGGGCAGCGCAGGTAGCGCACGCGGCAGGCGTTGAGCACCGACTGCTTGATCTGAAGGCCGCGGCCCTGTTGCTGGCGCTCGGTGTCCAGGTCGATGGCGGCCAGCACCCGGCCGTTGCTGCTGCAGATGGCAAAGCCCACGTTCAGCGCCCCGAGGAGATCGAACCAGTAGCGCGTCTCGCTGGCCTCGCTGGGCTGGCAGAAGCGCACGAGAGGCAGCTTGCACAGGATCACATGGTGAGGCAGGGCCTCGCGCAGCAGGCGGTAGACGCGGCGCTCGTCGGTGCTGAAGACAGGGCGGGGCGTCAGGGGCCACTCATCCGGAAGGCGGTGCCGGGCGCCGCGAGGGCGCTTCCAGAGCCAGACGGCACCCAAGGCTGCAAGCCCCAGGCAGGAGGCCAGGGCAAAGATCCACGGGATTAGGGTCGGCATGGGCGCTGGGGGCTGCTGAGGGACGTGTCGGGCCGTCAGGAAGGAGTCCTGGCGGGCCGGGCGGCCGTCAAAGTGTAACCACGGCGGAACCGCCGTCGCGCCGAAGCCTTGCCGCTATTGCTTGGCGGCCTTGCCGGCGTCGCGGTATTGCGACTTGACCTCGGCCACGCCGTCGATGAAGTCACCGAAGGCGCGCACATGGCGCTTGAACTGGAAGTCCAGTTCGGCCATGTGCCGCTCGATGGCCTCGCCCACATGGGAGGACACCGAATCCGGCGGCAGGCGCAGCCAGGCCTCGGACTCGCTGCCGTCGCGCTCCACGGTGGCGCCGGCGCTGCGGGCGATCTTGAGCATGGGCGCGTTCTCGCTCAGCGCATGGATGAAGAGGGTCTCGATGCCGCGGTTGCGCGCATGCAGGGCCGCATGCTCGAACAGCCGGGCGCCAAAGCCTCGACCCCGGGCGCTGGCCAGCACCGAGACGCCGAACTCGGCCATGGCAGGCTTGCCCTGGCGCTGCGGCGCCGGCTCGTACGCCAGGTGGGCCATGGCCACCAGCTGCAGCCGGCGGTTGAAGATGCCCAGGACCTCGTCGCGGGCGAAGTCCAGGCTCATCGCGTACTTGCTGATCTGCTCGTCGCTGGCCGGGTAGCCGAAGCGCAGGTAGCGGTCGCGCTCGTTGAGGCTCAGCAGGTGAGTCAGGATGCGCTTGCGATGGCGGCGCGCCAGGGAGCGTATGGGCACCCAGCTGGCAAATCGCTGCAGGCCCAGCTTCTGAGGCAGCCAGGCCAGGGCGCTCGATTCGGGCTCGGGTTCGGTGTGGCCGGGATCGGCCAGGGACGACGGTTCTTGGGCAGTCATGTGGGCCTCCGCTCGGCCAGGAGCACAGCCGGGAGCGCAGCCGGGAGGGCTGCGGCATGGACGCATATTAGCGGGCCGGCCGCCCGGGGACCTTGATCTGATCGGCATTCCCGCCTGCTCGCAACTTGCCGGACTGGCCGTACTTGGGTACACTCTCGGGCTTTCCTCGTATTTGGCTGCGGGGAAGGATGCGCCTTGGCGCCATGCACGTGAGAGGCCGCGAGCGGGCTGAACCCCTGAAAAGTGGGTCGGCAGGCAAAGAAGCGGCACCGAACGGTGGCCCTGGTGCAGAAGTTTCAGCCAGCGACTGCTGCGAGCGGGTGTGATGCCGGCCGCAGCCAACGAAAGCAACTCATGAAGACCTTCAGCGCCAAGCCGGCCGAGGTGACGCACGAGTGGTTTGTGATTGACGCCACCGACAAGGTGCTCGGACGTGTTGCCAGCGAAGTGGCACTCCGTTTGCGCGGCAAGCACAAGGCCATTTACACGCCTCACGTGGACACCGGTGACTTCATCGTCGTGATCAACGCAGACAAGCTGCGCGTGACCGGCAACAAGGCCACCGACAAGGTGTACTACCGCCACAGCGGCTTCCCCGGCGGCATCTACGCCACCAAGTTCAAGGACATGCAAGCCAAGCATCCGGGCCGCGCCCTGGAGAAGGCTGTCAAGGGCATGCTGCCCAAGGGTCCCCTGGGCTACGCCATGGTGAAGAAGCTGAAGGTTTACGCTGGTGGTACCCACCCGCATACCGCCCAGCAGCCCAAGGCTCTGGAAATCTAAGGAACGGCAATGATCGGAAACTGGAATTACGGTACCGGCCGCCGCAAGTCGTCGGTCGCTCGCGTCTTCATCAAGAAGGGCACGGGCCAGATCATCGTCAACGGCAAGCCGCTGGATCAGTACTTCGGCCGTCAGACGTCCATCATGGTCACCCGCCAGCCCCTGGTGCTGACCAACAATGGCGAAGCCTTCGACATCAAGGTGAACGTTCACGGTGGTGGCGAGTCCGGCCAAGCCGGTGCTGTCCGTCTGGGCATCACCCGTGCGCTGATCGACTACGACGCAGCCCTGAAGCCCGAACTGAGCCGCGCCGGCTTCGTCACGCGTGATGCGCGTGAAGTCGAGCGTAAGAAGGTCGGTCTGCACGGCGCTCGTCGTCGGAAGCAGTTCAGCAAGCGCTGATCTTCCTGGCTGGCCTGGTGCCAGCCCCGCCTGGAAAGTCTCCGCGGAGCTTTCCAGTGCTCCAAAAGGCCGCTTCATGCGGCCTTTGTCATTGCAGAGGCTGCTTTTCTCGGCCTCTTTGCGGCCTCTTTGCGGCCACTTTGTTTTCGCTGCCGCGTGCAGACATCACGCCGGCCGCCGCCGCTGTGTCATCAAGGCCTCAAAGCCCTTCGTGGCACCGGGTCATGCAGGCCTTTGGCGAATACCTGAGTCCGACGCTGGGGGATAATCCAGCCATCTGACCTCTCTCAAGCAGGACACAAGCGATGAGCGCAGTTCTCGAATCCACCACCGCCGGCCCCAGCGACATCCCGGCGCCCATCATCTTCACCGACAGCGCCGCCGAGAAGGTGCGAGACCTGGTCGCCGAGGAAGGCAATCCGGAGCTGAAGCTGCGCGTCTTCGTGCAGGGCGGTGGCTGCTCGGGCTTCCAGTACGGCTTCACCTTCGACGAGGTGGCCAACGAGGATGACACCCAGATGATGAAGAACGGCGTCACCCTGCTGATCGATGCCATGAGCCTGCAGTACCTCATGGGCGCCGAGATCGACTACAAGGAAGATCTGCAGGGCGCGCAGTTCGTGATCAAGAACCCGAACGCCTCGACCACCTGCGGCTGCGGTTCCAGCTTCTCGGTCTGACGCTTCTCGCAGGCCGGGTCGCCCAGGGGCGCCCGGTGATGCGCTGACAACGCCGCACGGCCTGGCCGCTGCGGCGTTTTGCTTTCCGGGTCGACCATGGCGCCATGCGCTGCCACGCGGCCCGTGGCGCATCTGAAGGTGGGGGTGTGGGATGGTGGCGGGCTCAGGCGGGATGCCAGGCGCCCAGGATTCGCGGCCCGCGCGCGCCGGTGACGGCCGGCAGATTGCCCGCCAGGCCCTCGCAATGCCGCATGGCCAGCCAGGCGAAGGCGGCGGCTTCCACCTGCATGGCGGGCAGGCCCAGGGCGTCGCTGGGCTGCAGCGTCCAGCCGGGCAGGGCCTCTGCCAGGCGCTGCATGAGCCGGCCATTGAGCGCGCCGCCGCCGCACACGACCAGCCGGCCGCCGGTCCCACCGTGCGTCAGCAGGGCCTGGGCAATGGAGAGGGCAGTCAAGTCCAGCAAGGTGGCCTGGACGTCCTCGGGCGCTGCGGGCGGGGCCAGGGCCGTCAGGTGCGCCTGCAGCCAGTCCGGATTGAAGAGGTCCCGGCCGGTGCTGCGCGGCGGCGGAAGAAGGAAGAAGGGCTCGTCCAGCAGGCGGGTCAGCAGCCCGGGCAAGACCTGACCCTGCGCGGCCCAGGCGCCATCGGCGTCATAGGGCAGGCCGCGGTGCTGGCTGATCCAGGCATCCATCAGGCAGTTGCCGGGGCCGCAGTCGAAGCCACGGGGCGCGGCGCCGGGCGCCGCGCCCAGCAGGCTGACATTGCTGATGCCGCCGATGTTCAGCACGGCCTCGCAGCGCCCTGCAAACACCGCCTGGTGGAAGGCGGGCACCAGCGGAGCGCCCTGGCCGCCGGCGGCCACGTCGCGGCTGCGCAGGTCGGCCACCACGCCGATGCCGCAGAGTTCGGCCAGCAGCGAGGCATTGAGCAGCTGGGTCGTGTAGCCGCTGCCATCGAACTCCCCCGGACGGTGGCGCACCGTCTGGCCGTGGGCGCCGAGGGCGCGGATGGTGAGGGTGGGGTGCCGCAGGGTCAGGGCTTGTGTGAGCTCGGCATAGGCACGGGCCACGCCGTTGGCCGCCAGGGCCGCGCGGTGCAGCTCGTTCTCGCCCGGGGTATTCAGCGCCAGCAATTCGGCCCGCAGGGCGGGTTCGAAGGGCGCAAAGGCGTGGTCCAGCACCTGGAGGGCGCCGTCCGGAGCGCAGGCCGCGAGCACCGCGTCCACGCCGTCCAGCGAGGTGCCGGACATCAGTCCGATGTAGTGCTGCATGCCTTGCGGAGCGCTCACGCCGCGGCCAGGGTGGGGGCGATCAGTCGGCGTCGCTGACGCCCTGGCCCAGGGAGCGGGCCACGTCGATCTGGGTGCGGGCGGCCAGGGCCGTCTGCTGGAACAGGCCCTTTGCGTAGCCCGGCAGGGTCAGGGACTCGGAGGCGCGGGCGATGGCGCGCGGGTCCTGGTGCTGGCCCTTCACGCGGAATTCGAAATGCAGGTGCGGGCCGGTGGCCCAGCCGGTAGCGCCCACGGCGCCGATCTTCTGGCCCTGCTCGACGCGCTGGCCCTTCTTGACGTCAATGCGGCTCAGGTGGGCGTAGACCGTGACGCGGTCATTGGCGTGCCGCACATGGATCACGTTGCCGAAGCCGTTCTGCCAGCCGGCGGACTCCACCACGCCGTCACCCACGGCCTGCACGGCGGTGCCGGTGGGGGCGCCGTAGTCCACGCCCAGGTGGGCGCGCCAGGTCTGCAGGATGGGATGCATGCGCATCGAGAAGCCGGAGGTCACGCGCGAGAAGGGCAGGGGGCTGGCCAGGAAGGCGCGGCGCTTGCTCTGCCCGTCCATGGTGTAGAAGTTGCCCTTGCCGGTGACGCTGTCACGGAACCACACGGCGCTGTAGCTGCGGCCGTTGTTGACGAACTCGCCCGCCAGCACCTTGCCGGCGCCGCCGTCCCAGGTGATGGGCTCGCCGTCGGCAGTCAGGCCTTCGTAGACGACCGAGAAGCGGTCGCCCTTGCGCAGTTCGCGGTGGAAGTCGATGTCGCCCGAGAACATCTCGGCGATCTGGGACGCGATGGCGTCGGGGATGCGGGCATCGTCCGTCGCGGCCCACAGGGAGCTGCGGATGGTGCCGCTGGCCAGGCGCACCTGGGACTGCAGCGGGGCGGTCTCCAGCACGCTGCGCAGACCCTTGGCGTCGCGCTCGATGCGCAGGCGGGTGAAATGCGTGGCCTGCTGCTCCGGCTTTTCGGCGGGGAAGCGGGCGATGAGGGACTCGACCCGGCCCGAGGGGCGGGCATTGATCTGCACCAGCTTGCCGGCGCGGCCCTGGAGCACGCGGCGGGCCGTGGCGTCACTGCGCAGGAAGGCCGCGAACTCCGGGTCGAAGGCGCCCATGCGCTTGAGCAGGCTGTCGGCGGTGTCGCTGGCGCGGGTGAGGTCGTTGCGGCTCAGGGCCACCTCGTGCTCGGCCAGGTCGGCGAGCTGGGCGGCGAGGTCATGCGTCTGCACGGCCTCGGCGATGGTGGTCTGGGGCAGGTCCTGGGCGTCGGGCGCCAGCGGTGCCACGCCGAAGGCGGTCACGGCGAATCCGCTGAGCAGGCCTACCAGGCTGCCCGTCAAGGCACGCGGATGGCGAGCCGCGAAGGCTTCGGCATGCCCCAACACCTTGTTCAGTTCCTTGGTCCAGTCAGTCACGCTTGCGGGTCCCGGTCTTCTCTGTGCTTGTTCTGGACCGCACCTGCGCGGGTAGCCTGGAAGCGACGCGGTCCGCGGGGGACCGTCCACTAGAATCCAGCACTTTTGCGGCCGTCCAAAGATGGCCGCTGAGGCCAAAACTGGCGCCGAGTATACCCAGGGACCCCCTAGATCAAGGGCTGGGAAACCCGTCATCCGGCCGATTTCCGCTGCGCATCGCCCTCACGAGAGCTCTTCATGTCCGAATCGCGAACCGACACCCCCGCCAAGCCGGCCTACCCCGTCACCGAGCGCGTGCAGGAAGCCCTGCGCATCAGCCTGCGCGGCTGCGAAGAGCTGCTGCCGCAGGCCGACTGGGTGCAGAAGCTGGCCCGTTCCGAGGCCACCGGCACGCCGCTGCGCATCAAGCTGGGCCTGGACCCCACGGCGCCGGACATCCACATCGGCCACACCGTGGTGCTCAACAAGATGCGCCAGCTGCAGGACCTGGGTCATCAGGTGATCTTCCTGATCGGCGACTTCACCTCCATGATCGGCGACCCCTCGGGCCGCAACAGCACGCGCCCGCCGCTGACGAAGGAGCAGATCCAGGCCAATGCCGAGACCTACTACAAGCAGGCCAGCCTGGTGCTGGACCCGGCCCGTACCGAGATCCGCTACAACAGCGAATGGAGCGAGCCCCTGGGCGCCAGCGGCATGATCCAGCTGGCCGCCAAGTACACCGTGGCCCGCATGATGGAGCGCGACGATTTCGCCAAGCGCTTCGCCAGCCAGACGCCCATCTCGGTGCACGAGTTCCTCTACCCGCTGATGCAGGGCTACGACTCCGTCGCGCTGAAGTCCGACCTGGAGCTGGGCGGCACCGACCAGAAGTTCAACCTGCTGATGGGCCGCCACCTGCAGGCCGAGTACGGCCAGGAGCCCCAGTGCATCCTGACCATGCCGCTGCTGGAGGGCCTGGATGGCGTGGACAAGATGTCCAAGTCCAAGAACAACTACGTGGGCATCACCGAGCCGGCCAACTCCATGTTCGCCAAGATCCTGTCCATCAGCGACGAGCTGATGTGGAAGTGGTTCAACCTGCTGTCCTTCAAGAGCCTGGACGAGATCGCCGCGCTGAAGAAGGAGATCGAGGGCGGCCGCAACCCGAAGGACGCCAAGGTCATGCTGGCCAAGGAGATCACGGCCCGCTTCCACAGCGCCGCCGCCGCCGAGAGCGCCGAGGCGGACTTCAACAACCGCGCCAAGGGCGGCATTCCCGATGACATCCCCGAGGTGAGCCTCTCCGGCGCGCCGCTGGGGATCGCAGCCGTGCTGAAGTCCGCCGGCCTCGTGGCCTCCAACAGCGAAGGCATGCGCATGATCGAGCAGAACGGCGTGCGCATCGACGGCACCGTGATCAGCGACAAGGCCCTGAAGCTGGAGGCCGGCACCGTGGTCGTGCAGGTGGGCAAGCGCAAGTTCGCCAAGGTCACGATCGCCTGAGATCGAGCGCACCATGAAAAACGGGAGGCCGGCGAGCCTCCCGTTTTGCTTTGCGGTCCCCTCGTTACCAAGGTGGCGTTCGCATCAGCCCTTGCAGGCCTCCCTCTATCGCGCGGAGCCCGGGGATCCGGCTTGGCCGGGCCCTCGGGCTCGCCCCCTGAGGGGGCTGCGGCCGGACACAAACGCCATGGCGTTTGTGCCTGCCGAAGGGCCAGGCTGCCGGCCTGGCGCGGCCAGCAAGGCCGGCGAAGCCGGTACCGGGGGGTCAAGGCCTCACGGGGCGCGGGTAGGGACCCGGCTTGGGCTGCACCACCGGCTGCTCGGCCATGCGCTTCTTCAGCTCGGCAATGGCGCGGTCCAGCTGCGCGTCCTGGCCCTGGGCCGTGGCGCGCGGCGGGTTGTCCACTTCGATGTCGGGCGTCACGCCCTTGCCTTCGATCAGGAACTTGCCGTTGATGTCCATCTGCCCGGTCTCGGCGGCGCGCATGATGCCGTTGTCCAGCAGACGGTTGCGGTCGGACAGCCACACGCCCGCGCCCGAGCTGGTCTTGCCGATCACGGGGCCCAGCCCCAGCCGCTTGAAGCCCTCGGAGAAGGTCTCGCCGTCGGAGTAGGTGTCCTCGTTCATCAGCACCACGGCATGGCCGCGGAAGACGTGCTGCATGTTCGGATAGGGCTTGGAGCCCTCAGGCGAACGGCGCTGCCAGAAGGCCCAGGCACGGCGCAGCAGCTTCTCCAGAATCCAGCTGTCGATGTTGCCGCCGTTGTTGTAGCGGACGTCGATGATCAGGCCCTCGCGGTCGCTGGCGGCGTAGAACTCGCGGGCGAAGTCGGCGATGTCGTTGGGGCCCATGGCACGCAGGTGCACATAGCCGATGCGGCCCTCGCCCGCCTTCTCCACGGCCTTGGCGCGGCTCACGCGCCAGTCGTTGTAGCGCAGCTCGTTGTCGCGCCGTGCTGCCACGGGAACGACGATCTTCTGCACCGACTTGCCCTCGGCCGTCTTCACCTCCAGCAGCACCTGCTTGCCGGCCTGGCCGCGCAGCAGCTCGAAGACGTGCGGCGCCTCGGTGGCCTTGCGGCCGTTGATGGCCGTGATCACGTCACCGGCCTTGAGGCCCAGGCCCGGAGCGGCCAGAGGGCCGGCCTCGCCGGGCAGTTCGGGATCGGCTTCGTAGAGGTGCTCGATGCGCCAGCCCTCGGCCACCTTGGTCAGGCGCGCGCCCAGGCCGGCCAGGCCTGGCTCCTCGGGACCCTGGCGGGCGTCGCCCGGATTGACCTGGCTGTGCAGGGCGCTGACCTCGCTCACCATCTGAGCCATCAGCTCGGCCAGCTCGTAGCGGTCGGTCAGGCGGTCCAGCAGGGGCTCGTACTTGGCACGCACGGCCTTCCAGTCCACGCCGTGCATGGCCTTGTCGTAGAAGTGGTCGCGGTGCATGCGCCAGGCGTCGTTGAACATCTGCTTCCATTCGGCGCGCGGCTGGGTGGCGATCTGCCAGTCGCTCCAGCGCACCTGGAACTTGGCCAGCTCCGAGGGCAGCTTGGGCGCTGTCTCGACGATCAGCACCTCGGGCGCTGCCGGGCCGGCGCCCCGGAACAGCATCAGCTTCTTGCCGTCGGCGCTGAGCTCGTAGCCGCGCACGTCGCCGGACAGCACCTCGGCGGGCGTGCCCTGGTTGTCGATGGCGATGCTCTTGAGGCTGGTCTTGCGCTCCAGGTCCTGGTCCAGGAACCACAGGCGCTTGCCGTCGGTGCGCAGGGCGCGGTAGTTGCCGGCCGGGACGGGCAGCTCGTACAGGCGCTGGGCCAGGCCTTCGATGACGAGGGCGGGCTTGGCTTTGCTGTCGGCCTTTGCGTCAGGTTTTGCGTCTGCCTTTGCGTCAGTCTTTGCATCGGCCTTCGCATCGGTCTTGGGGTCAGGTTTTGCCTCCGGCTTGGCGTCTGCCTTGGGCTCGACCTCCAGCTCGTCCTTGGGCGCGAAGGGCGAGCGCAGGCCCGGCTGCAGGGCCAGGGCGTAGAGCTTGCCGCGCTTGTCGAAGAAGGGGCCCATGTTGCGGTCGCCCCAGGGGCTGCCGTTGCCGGTGGCCTGGAAGTTGCGGTCCGAGGCGAAGTAGAGCCACTTGCCGTCCGGGCTGAAGGCGGGCGAATGGCTGTCGTAGCGGTCGCTGGTGAGACGGTGCGTCTTGCCGTCCGCCAGCGTGTAGAGCATCAGCTGGTTGCGGTCCGGATTGCGCAGGGGCATCACGAAGGCCAGGGCCTTGCTGTCGCTGCTCCAGGTGAGGTCGCCGGGGCTGCCCTCCAGCTTGTCCTGGGCGATCAGCTGCGTCGTGGGCTGGGGCTGTGCCTTGAGGTCGGTCAGGTAGATCCGGCCTTCCTTGTCGGTGTGGGCGATGTAGCGGCCGTCCGGCGAGGGCACGAGGCCGGTGCGCTGGGTGCTGGCGTCATGGGTGATCTGCTGGGGCTTGCCCAGGCCGTTGGCGGGGAAGCGCCAGATCTCCTGCTCGTCGCTGAAGTCGCAGATGGCGAAGACGCTCTTGCTGTCGCTGCTGAACTCGCCCTTCTTGCAGGCGCCGTCGGCCTGCGCCGGCAGCTCGGCGCGGCGCAGCGGGCCCACGCCCTGGGTGGCCAGGTGGCCGCGCGAGGCCAGCAGCACGCGCTCGCCATTGGGGGCGAAGGCGGTCTCGGTCAGGAAGTCCTGGGGGCGCTTGATCCAGCGGGCGCGTTGCTGGTCGAAGTCACCACCCAGGGCGATGTCCAGCTTGCGGGGGGCGCCGCCCTGGGCGAGGTCGGTCAGGTAGAGGTCCGCGCCCAGGGCGTAGACCACGCGGCTGCCGTCGAGCGAGGCATGGCGGATGTCCCAGCCCTTGTGCTGAGTGTGCTGGCGCAGGTCGCCGCCGCGGGCGTTGACGGACCAGAGGTTGTAGGTCCCGTCGCGGTCGGAGAGGAAGGCCACGCGATCCTCGCCGCCCACGCGGTAGGGCATGGGGCGACGGTCGTTGCTGCCCTCGGCGACGAAGGGGCGGGCCTCGGCCTCGCTGGAGAGGTCCAGAGCCCACAGCCGGGCCAGGCCGCCGCCGCGGTACTGGCGGGCGTTGTCGCCGCGCAGGCCGCCGCGGGTGAAGTAGAGGGTCTTGCCGTCGGCGCTGAGCGCGCCATCCGCGGCCTGGCCCACGGGCAGGGTGCGGCGCTGCAGGGTCCTGGGGTCGACGGCGAAGAGCTGGGTGCCCGGGCGGCTGTCCAGGCCGGTGTAGATCACCTCGCCGCTGGCGCTGAAGCCCCAGACACGCATGCCGCCGCCTTCCCAGGTCAGGCGCTTGGGGACGCCGCCATTGGCGGGCATCACGTAGATCTCGGTGCCGCTGTCGTACTGGGCGGTGAAGGCCAGCCACTGGCCGTCAGGCGAAACGGCGGGCTGGGTCTCCTGCCCGGCGTGGGAGGTGATGCGCTGGGCTTCGCCGCCCTGGACGGGGACGCGCCAGAGGTCGCCCTCGCCGACGAAGTAGACGGTGCTGCCCTGCAATGCGGGCTGGCGGTAGAAGCCGTTCTGGCCGGCCTGTGCACCCGTGGCCAGGCCCAGGGCGAGCAGGGTGCAGGCCAGGGTCAGCGGCGCGGGGCGGAAGCGGGATGTTGTTGTCATTGGGTCTCCTCGGTGGGGCCGGTGGGGCCGGGGCGCCCGGACGCACCTTCCAACACCGGGGCGCCCGCAGCGCGCCGGATTGTGTCGCAGCTCGAGGCCTTAGCAGTTCGTCACACCGCCGCTGACATGTCCGGAGGGGACATGAGGCGCTGCGCCCTGCACATGGCCGACCTGGTCGTCGAAGAAGAAGTCCGGCTCGAACTCCCGCAGGAAGGCGCCCTTGGGCAGGCCGCCCAGGAACATGGCTTCGTCGACCTCGATGGCCCAGTCCATGAGCGTGCGAATGGCGCGCTCGTGGGCCGGCGCGCTGCGGGCCGTCACCAGGGCGGTGCGGATGCGCATGTCGGTCTGCGGATGCCGCTGCAGTTCGTGCAGGGCCCGCAGCACGGGCTTGAAGGGGCCGTCGGGCAGCGGGCGCATCACGTGCTGCTGCTCGTGGGCCTGGAAGGCGTCGAGCCCCTGGCGCTGGTAGATCAGCTCGGCTTCGTCGGAGAAGAGCACGGCGTCGCCGTCGAAGGCGATGCGCAGCTCCTGGGGGTGATCCGCCGAGGCGCGTGCCGACTGCGGGAAGACCCGGGCCGCGGCCACGCCGGCCGCCAGGGCCTGGCGCACGTCGTCCTCGTTGGCCGAGAGAAAGAGCTGGGCGTTCAGCGGTCGCAGATAGCGCCAGGGCGACTGCCCGCGGGTGAAGACGCCGCGCAGGATGGGCAGGCCCAGCTGGCGCGCCGAGCGGAACACGCGCATGCCGGAGATCGGGTCGTTGCGCGACAGCACCACCACCTCCACGCGCTGCTGCTGCGGCGTGTTGAAGCCCAGCAGCTTGCGCACCAGCGAGTAGGCCACGCCGGGTGTTGCCGGCAGGTCCAGGCGCTGCTGCTGCAGGGCCATGTAGGCGCGGTCGTCCCCGGCCTCGAAGACTTCGTTCTCCTCCTCGAAATCAAAGAGCGCACGGGAGGAGATGGCGATGACGAGCTTGTCGTCCAGGGAGGCAGGCATGGCGGCGATGATAGCCAGCCAAGCCTGCCCCGGGCACCCCTCAGTGCATGAAGCCGATCGGCTGGCGCTTCGCGGCGCTGGCCGGCAGGTCCTCGCAGATCACGGTGCCGCGACCGGCGAGCTTGGCATTGCCGAAGGCCGTCATCCAGGCGCGGCGCATCTCGCGCGGGGCGACCTCGGCCATGCGGTCCAGCACGGGGTCGCTGGGCGCCTCGTCAAAGCGCTTGCCCCAGTCGTGCTGGCCGCGGATGCCTTCGTAGAGGCGGCGCGCAATGCGCCGTGCGGCCTCGAAGTCGGGGGCCTGGACCTCGTACACATTGACGCGATTGAGGATGGGCTCGGGAATGCTGCGCGCCTCGTTGGCCGTGGCCACCCAGATCACCTGGCTGGCGTCCACGGCCACCTCGGCGAACTCGTCGACGAAGCTGCCCGCGGTGTCGTGCTCCAGCAGGCTGTAGAGCGAGCCCAGCGGGTCGTAGGTGGCCTCGCCGCCGGCCTTGTCGATCTCGTCGATCACCATCACCGGATTGGCGTAGTCGCCGTCGACGAGGGCCTCGAAGACCTTGCCGGGCCGTGCGCCCTTCCATTGGCTCGATGCGCCCGACAGCACCCAGCCTGCCGTGAGCGAGCTCATGGAGACGAAGCCCATGCCCGTGTTCAGCAGCTGCGCCAGCTGGCGCGCGAAATGCGTCTTGCCGACGCCGGGCGGCCCCAGCAGCAGCAGGGGCGTGATCTCCAGCGCGTCACCGCTGTCGGCGCACAGGGCGATCTGGCGGCGGATGTCGTCCAGCACCTCGTGGAAGTTGGGCAGCTCGTCGTAGAGCCGGTCCAGGCTCAGCAGGCCGGAGGGCTTGACCTGGAATCGGTCCGGTCCCTTTTCCAGCATGCGCTGGTAGGTGTTGCGCAGGGGCTCGTGCTCCTGCGGCGCAAGCTTGGCGAGCTTGCGCTCGACGTCCTGGACCTCGAACACCCGCCGCATCTGCGCAATGGGGATGCGCGGCGGCATGCAGGCGATGGCGTGGCTGCTCATGATGAACTCCATGCGGGCTGGCTGAGTTCATTCAAGCAAAAAGCACCCGCCGCCGTGCACTGGAGAAAGCCCGGATTTGCCGGGCTGTGTTCAATACCTCACGGCCGCGCCGCGCCCGCGTTCGCCAGGCGTGGTGTCAGTGCACCATGGCGTTCATCTGGATGATGGGCTGCAGCACCGCCAGCACGATCAGCATCACCACGCCGCCCATGGCCACGATCAGCAGCGGCTCCAGCAGGGTGGCCATGGCCATGGCCCGGCGCTGGACCTCGGCGCTGAGCTGGGTGGCGGCGCGCTGCAGCATCTCGGGCAGCTGGCCGGTCTGCTCACCCAGCCGGGCGAACATGGCCAGGAGGCCGGGGAAGCGCTTCTTGCCGGCCAGGGCCGGGCCCAGGGGCGCGCCTTCGCGCACGAGCACGAGGGCGTCCATGGCGTCCTCGCGCATGGCGGCATTGGAGAGCGTCTCGGCGGCGGCCTGCAGGGCCTTCAGGATGGGCACGCCGCTGCCGGCCAGCATGGCCAGCGTGCCTGCGAAGCGCGCGGCGTTGTAGCCCCGGGCCAGGCGGCCCAGCAGGGGCAGACGCAGGAGATGGGCATCGAAGCGGACCCGGAAGGCCGGCCGCTGCAGGGCCTGGCGCAGCGCCAGCAGGCCGCCCGTCAGCAGCAGGGCCACGAGCCAGCCCCAGTGCCGCACCAGATCGGAGAGCGCGAGCACGAACACGGTCAGCGGCGGCAGGGCCTGCTTGCCGCTGACGAAGACGGCCGCGACCTTGGGCACCACATTGGTCAGCAGGAAGGTCACGATCAGCACGGCGATCACGCAGACCACCAGCGGATAGGCCATCGCCCCCACGACCTTGGCGCGCAGCGCCTGGCGGTCCTCGAGGTCATCGGCCAGCTTCTCCAGCACGCGGCCCAGCGCGCCGCTCTGCTCGCCGGCGGCCACCACAGCGCGGTAGACGGGATCGAACTCGCGCGGCGCGGTGGCCAGGGCGCGGGCGAAGGCGGCACCGGCATTGACCTCGGCGCGCAGCTGGGCCACGAGCTCGCGCTGGCGCTCGTCCTCGCATTCCTCGGTCAGGGAGGTCAGGGCCCGCTCGATGGGCAGGCCCGCTGCCACCAGGCCGGCCAGCTGGCGCGTCCAGACCGTCAGCGTGGTCTGGTTGAAGACGCGGCGCGCGAACAGCGAGGGCTTGGCCTCGGCGCTCTGCTGGGCCACGGCCTCCACGGACACGGGCACCAGCTTCTGCGCACGCAGGGCGGCGCGCGCGGCGCGCGGGTTGTCGGCCTCGATCAGGCCCTTGCTGCTGCGGCCATCCTCGCTGAGGGCTTCGTACTTGTAGGCAGGCATGCGGCCTCACTCACTCGCGCGTGACGCGCAGCACTTCCTCTTGCGAGGTGATGCCAAGCGCCACCAGGCGCTCGCCGTCCTCGCGCATGGTGCGCAGGCCGGCGGCCTGGGCGGCCGCAAGCAGCTCGCTCTCGGCAGCACGGTTGTGGATCAGGTGCTGGACCTGGTCGGTGGCCGTCATCAGCTCGTAGACCCCCGTGCGGCCCTTGTAGCCGCTGTGGCCGCATTCGGCGCAGCCAACGGCGCGATAGCGGATCACCCCGTTCTCATCCGCGGGCTCCGGCCGCTTGCAATGCGGGCACAGCTTGCGCACCAGGCGCTGGGCCAGCACGCCCAGCAGCGAGGAGCTCAGCAGGAAGGGCTCCACGCCCATGTCGATCAGGCGGGTGACGGCGCTGGGCGCATCGTTGGTGTGCAGGGTGGCCAGCACCAGATGGCCCGTGAGCGAGGCCTGGATGGCGATCTGCGCGGTCTCGAAGTCGCGGATTTCGCCGATCATGATCACGTCCGGATCCTGGCGCAGGATGGCACGCAGGGCCTTGGCGAAGGTGAGGTCGATCTTGGCATTGACCTGGGTCTGCCCCACGCCGGCCAGCTCGTACTCGACCGGATCCTCGACCGTCAGCACGTTGGTGGTGCTGGTGTCCAGGGTCTGCAGGCCCGCGTAGAGCGTGGTGGTCTTGCCCGAACCCGTGGGCCCCGTGACCAGCACGATGCCATGCGGCTGCTGCAGCTGGCGCTTGAATTCGGTCAGCAGCGCGCCGTCCATGCCCAGGCCTTCGAGGCTGAACTTGGACTCCGACTTGTCCAGCAGCCGCAACACCGCGCGTTCGCCATGGGCCGAGGGCAGGGTCGAGACCCGCACGTCCACCGCACGGCCGCCGATGCGCAGCGAGATGCGGCCGTCCTGCGGCAGGCGCTTCTCGGCGATGTCCAGCTCGGCCATGATCTTCAGGCGCGAGATCAGCGCGGCATGCAGGGCGCGGTTGGGCTGCACCACCTCGCGCAGCGTGCCGTCCACCCGGAAGCGCACGGAGCTGGCGCGCTCGTAGGGCTCGATGTGGATGTCGCTGGCGCCATCCTTCGCGGCCTGGGTCAGCAGGGCGTTGAGCATGCGGATGATGGGGGCGTCGTTGGCCGCCTCCAGCAGGTCTTCCACGGCGGGCAGGTCCTGCATCATGCGCGAGAGGTCCACCGCGCTTTCGACCTCGCCGACCACCGTGGCTGCGCTGCTCTCGGCGCCGGCATAGGCATTGCTGATGCGCTCCGCCAGCAGGGCCTGGGGCTGGCACTCCATGCGGTCCACCTGGTAGAGGCGCTGCACCTCGGACAGGGTCGCGAAGCTCACCTCGGGCGCGGCCCAGAGGGTCAGCTGCTGGCCGTCGTCTTCCAGCAGCACCGTGTGGCTGCGGGCGAAGGCATAGGGCAGGGGATGACGGCTGGCCATGGGGTCAGTTCTTGCTAGGGCCCAGGGGCAGGCCGGGCTTCTTCTCGTCGGCACCGGGCAGCAACGGCGCGCCGGTGTTGGGCAGGGCGAACTTGGACTCGGGCTGGCCCGCCTGCTGCAGGCCGCGGATGAACTCGTAGCGATCCAGGGTGAGCTCGTCGGCCGACTTCTGGTCGCGCATGATCACCGGGCGCAGGAAGACCATGAGGTTGGTCTTCACGCGGCTGCGGCCGGTGTTCTTGAACAGGTTGCCGATCAGGGGAATGCTGCCCAGGCCGGGCACGCGGCCCTCGCTGTCGGCGAACTCGTCCTTCAGCAGGCCGCCCAGCACGATGATCTCGCCGTTGTCCACCGCCACCGTGGTCTCGATGGAGCTCTTCTCGGTGGCCGGGCCGCTGGTGTCGGCCTTGGTGGTCGGGTCGATGGAGGAGTTCTCCTGGTAGACCGTCATGCGCACGGTGCCGCCCTCGCCGATCTGGCTGCGGATGCGCAGGGTGATGCCCACGTCCTTGCGGTCAAAGGTCTGGAAGGGATTGACCGTGCCGGAGCTGCTGCCGGTGTTCGTGAAGGAGCCGGTCACGAAGGGCACGTTGCGGCCCACGACGATCTTGGCTTCCTCGTTGTCCAGCGCGACCAGATTGGGCGTGGACAGCACGTTGGCGCCGGCCTCGGTCTCGAGGAAGTTGGCGATGGCGCCGAGGGTGTACTTGTCGCCGATCTTCTTCAGCAGGCCGAAGTTGAGGCCGGCCGGCGCATCCTTGACGGCAGAGGCCAGGCTGGCCGAGCCGCCATAGAGCGCGGCCGAACCCTGGATGATGTTGCCGGCGCCGGTGCCGAAGTTGGTGCCCAGACCGGGGAGGGTGTTGTCGCCCTTGGTGCCGAAGAGGTTCTGCCACTGCACGCCGAAGGCCCCGGTCTTGGAGGCGTCGACCTTGACGATCAGGGTCTCGACATAGACCTGCGCGCGGCGGCCGTCGAGCTGGTCGATGACGTTGCGGATCTGGCGGTACAGCGGATCCGGCGCCGTGATGATCAGCGCATTGGTGGCCGGGTCCGCCTGCACGAAGCCGCCGGTGGAGGGGCTGGCCGAGGCCGAGACGGGTTGCGTGGCCGCCGCGGAGAGACCCGAGCTGCTGGTGTTGCTGCTCGCGCCCTGGCCGCTGCTGTTCATCGGCGCGTTGGCATTGCCGCTGTTGCCGAAATTGCCCAGCCCCGTGCCGCCCAGCTTGCCGCCATCGCTGCCGCCCGCGGAGGCGCTGCCGCCGGCACCAAAGGCCGCGCGCAGCACGGTGGCCAGCTTGGTGGCGTCGGCGTTCTTCAGGTAGACGACGCGGATGTTGCCGGTGCTGTCGCTGCCCGGCACGTCCAGCTTGGCGACGATGCTGCGCACGGAGGCCAGCTTGGCCGCATTGGGGGCGCGCACGATCAGCGAGTTGCTGCGCGGATCGGCCACCACGCTGGCGCTGCCGCCGCTGGACAGGGCGGGCTGGTTCGGCGCCGCTGCCGCGCCGCCGCCATCGGACAGGCGGGCCACCAGGGCGGCCATGTCGGAGGCCACGCTGTGCTTCAGCGGGATGATCTCCAGGTCCGTCGAGGCCGGGGTGTCCATGGCCGCGATGATCTTGGCGATGCGCTGGAGGTTGTCGGCGTAGTCCGTCACCACCAGCGTGTTGTTGCCGGGATTGGCCTGCACCGTGTTGTTGGGGCTGATCAGCGGGCGCAGCACGGGCACCAGGTTGTTGGCCTGCTCGTAGTTGAGGCGGTAGACCTGGGTCAGGATCTGGTCGCCGCGCGGGGCGCCGTTGTCCAGGATGACGGCGCTGCTCTGCAGCTTGGCATCGGCCTCGGGCAGCACCTTCAGCAGGCCACCGCTTTCCACCACCGTGAAGCCCAGGCCGCGCAGGCCGGCCAGGTAGTTGAGATAGGCCTCGTGCACGGACAGCGGCTGCTCGCTGTAGAGCGTGATCGTGCCCTTGACGCGTGGGTCGATGACGAACTGCTTGTCCATCATCACGCCGATGGCGCGGGTCACGGCCTCGATGTCCGCATTGACGAAGTTGAGCGTGACCGGGGTCTGTGCCTTGACCGCGGCGCCAGGCTTCTTGGTCTTGTGGGCGCCCGCAGCGGGCTGAGAGGGCGCCTGGGCCAGGGAGGGCGTGGACTGCGAGGCGAGGGCGGCCAGGGCCAGGGTCAGGACGCTGAGGCGGGGACGCGTGTTCATGCTCATCCGATCGTGATGACGGAGCGCGCGCCTTGGCGCCGCCCGATGATGTTCAGGAGATTGTTGAGGGCCGTCTCGCGGCCGGTGGCTGCCGAAGCCTCGCCCTGGAACTGCAGGCGCTGGCCTTCGCCGACACGACCCTGGCCCTGCAGCTGCAGGGCACCGTCCAGGGTCTGCAGCTCGATGCGGGTCAGCCCCGGCTTCTGGGCATCGCCCACCAGGCTCAGCTTGTAGCTGCCCAGAGGGGCGAGCGTGGAGACCCGCGAGCCGATGTTGACGAGTTCGAAATCCAGCTGGCCCTGCTGCTGCCATTGGCCGCCCTGGTACTGCAGGCTGAGCTGGCGCGCGCTCAGGCGCAGCGAGCCGGAGAGCTGCAGGGTGTTCCAGGGCGTGCCCAGGCCGCCCAGCCAGGCCGCCGGCACGCGCGCCAGCCACTGGTCCTGGGCCGGCAGATCTAGGCGCAGGCGGCCCCAGCCGGGCTGGACGCGCAGCGAGAGGGTGTCGTTGATGCAGCAGTCCTGGCGCAGGCGCAGCACCGGTTGCCAGCCGTCCAGGCCCACGGACCAGGACAGGCGACCCGGCAGACTGGCTGCGTCACGGCTGCCGGGGCCGCCCTGCAGGACCAGCACGCCGGAACCGTTCCAGACGCTGCCACTGGCATCGGCCAGCAGGAGGTGCTCGCCGCTGGACTGCGCCAGGCCCTGGGCCAGCCATCGGGCCGGTGCGCACAGGACCAGGCCGACGAGGCCGCCCACGAGCGCACCGCCCAGGGCCCAGCGCCGCGGCAGCCGCGGCTCGGCACTGGCGAGCTTGCGCGTGGAGCGACGGGTCATGGAGCGGCTCCGCCGTCCAGGGCCAGCACGATCACGCCGTTGTAGCCGGAGGGGCTGCGCTGCATCTGGGCTTCGATGGTGCGGGCGCGGGCTGCGCTGCGGGCCTCGGCCAGCCAGTTCTGCAGCTGCTCGGGACTGATGTTGCGCAGCTGCAGGGTGGCGCGATCGCCGCTGACCTGCAGCTGGGCACTGCCGCCCAGGCGTTCGGTGGACGCCTTCAGCGCCTGCTCGGCCTGCGCGGGCGGCACGGGGGGCAGGTCCTTCAGGGTCTTGCTTTCCTGGGCCAGGCGGCGCATCTGCTGCAGCTGCTCCTCGGCCTGGGCCAGGCGCGGCGGGGTCTCCCGCAAGCTGCGCAGGGCGGGCTGCAGGGCGAGCAGCCACAGCAGCAGGGCCGCCAGGGCGATGCCGCCCAGCTGGAGCATGGTGCGCTCGCGGGGCTGCAGGGCCTGCCAGCGCAGCTGCATGGCCTGGAGCTGGGGCGGGAGGGGGCGTCGGGTCGGGGCGTCCATGGGTCTCTTCCGTGCCAGGGGCTCAGGAGCCCGCAGCGGTGCCGCGCTGGCGGCTGATCTGCAGCTGGCCGTTCTGGTTGTCCAGGGTCCAGCCCTCGCTGGCCAGCTGGCGCTTGAAGGCCTCGATCTGGGCCGGGCTCCAGCTCGTGGCGGGGAAGGCCAGGCGGCCGTCCTCGAATTTCAGGGCCTCGGCGGGCGGCATGTCAGCGGGCCAGGCGGTGGCGGCTGCGCTCAGCAGGGCCTCGAAATCACGCTCGCCGATCAGGCCGGCGCGGGCGCGCAGGGCATCGGCGGCCTGGCGCATCTGCAGGGGGGCGTCATGCACCACGCGGGTCGCCGGGAACGCGCCCATCAGCAGGCTGCTCATCTCGGCCTGGACCCCCCGCAGCCGGCTCTTCAGCTGCCAGGCCTGCACATTCATGGCCAGCAGCTGCACCAGCACCAGGCCCACCAGGCCCAGCCGGGCCGGCCGCCAGGCGGGGCTCATCAGCTGCCGGGCCCACTGGCGAAGTGCCTGCAGGCCGCGCGTGCGGGGCAGGAGGTCGAACTGACGCAGGTTCCAGGGGCCCTGCAGGGCCTGCACGGCGCGAGCACCGGCGGCCAGCACGCTCACAGGGTGACCCAGCCAGCGCTCGGCGGCCTGCACGGCGTCGGGCGAGGCCGTCCAGGCCAGCTCGCCCACACCGGGGCTCAGCAGCTGGCGGGTCAGCGGGCCGTCCAGGGGCAGCAGGGTGACGCCGCGGGCATCGCTGAGGATCAGGCTCAGCACGTGATCCTGGGCCTCGGCATCGCCCAGGCGGTCCAGCACATGGGCGCGCGCTGCTTCGCCGGGCCAGCTCAGTGGCAGCACGCGCTCCACCAGCCGACCTGCCTGCTCCAGGGCGTTGAGATGCTGCTGCAGCCAGCTCTTGTGGCAGGCGCAGACCCAGGAGCGTTCGTCGGCATCTGCCTGGGTGGCGACGGCGAAGTGAAGCTCGTCCGCTTCTTCAAGCAGCTGCTCTTCCAGCATGCCGGCGAGGGCCGCCTGCAGCTTGCCACGTGCCGCCTTGGGCAGCTTCAGCTGGTGCCAGCTCAGCTCGCCGTCGGGGACCACCGCGACGCAGGACGACGCGGCGGGCAGCGCGTCAGGCAGGGCTCGGCCCTGGGCCGTGATGCCCTGGCCGTCCGTGCTCAGCAGGTACTCGAATTCCATAGGCTCGGCGCCCTGCCCGGCTCGCGGGGGCGCGTCGCTGTGCGCGGCGCGGCCCAGGCGGGCGCGCGGCGGCAGAAGGATCAGCAGGGTCGAACTCATGGTCTCTCTTGAAAGGCGGCCATTCTAGGAGTGCGGCAGCCCGGGGACTTTGGGGGCGGGCGCGGCCCGCACGCGTGCGGCCGTGTCGCTCCTGGTCCTCCGGCACGGCGCTCGCACGCGCATTCTGGCGAAGCTAGGGCGCTTGCAACATCAGGTTTACACGCTCCCTTGCAACAACACGCATCTCCAGGCCGTTGCGCCAGACCAGGGAACGCTCTTGCAGCACCCGCTCGTCCAGCCGCAACGTGCCGGTGATGAAGAAATAGGCCGAGGCGACGCCTGCGCGGCTTTCGTCCGGCGGCACGCCCTGGGGCAGGTAGCGCTGGATGTCGTTCTGAGACTTCAAGGGCTGGTTGATGCGGTCGCGCACGATGCGCTCGGCGCTGCCCAGGTCCATGCCCTCGAACAGCGCGGCGATGACCTCCCGCGGCGCGGTATTGAGGTTCACCGGGGTCTTCTGCGGCAGCAGGGTCACGAAGGGCTTGAGGCGCTTGACCACGTCGGGCGCCAGGCCCAGCCAGCTGAGCTCGTCCACGGTGTTGGGCATCAGCGGTGCCTGGTTCTTGTCCTCGATGAGCCCGGCGGCGGCGCGCAGCTGCTTGGCCAGCAGCTGGGCGGTGCCGGAGGGCACGCCGGCGCTGTCGCACAGGCGCTGCAGGGTGCGCAGTTCGGCGGCGGGGACCTGCTCGCCCAGGGTCAGGTTGCGCAGGTTGTAGAGAGCCTGGGCATCGCTCAGCTGACCGGACAGGAAGGCCTCGGGGCCGTCGACGGCCTCCTCGCCGGGCGGCTTCTTGCCGTCCTGGTCGGCGGCCAGGAAGGTGGACAGGCGGGCCTCGGCCAGAGGCACCGCCCAGACCTCGCCCAGGTGGTCGACGGCCTCGCGCTGATTGGCCCGGGCATCCTCCCGCAGGATCAGGCGGGCCCAGTCCAGGGCGCCCTGGAGGATCCAGGCGGACTGGGCGCGGGCCCGGTCCGCGGTCTCGATCTGCACGGCGCGGTACTGGCGCCAGATCATGGCAGCCGCGAGGCTGGTCACCAGGGTCACCAGCAGCAGTGCCGTCAGCAGGGCGGCGCCGCGCTGCCGGGGCAGGGCAGGGTTCATGGCGGGTCTCATGACTGCGGTCCCAGCATGACCTGGCGCAGCAGCGGGCCGCCATAGCCCTGGCCGTCCTGGAACTGCAGCTGCATGCGCACGCCGGTGGGCAGCTTCTTGCGAGCGGGGGCGCTGGGGTTCTTGTCCTTGTCGGTACCGGCCTCCGAGCCCTGGCCGCCCGAGCCTGTGCCCGAGCCTGTGCCGCTGGTCTGGCCAGTGCCGGTGCCGGTGCCGGTGCCAGGGCTGCTCCCTGTGCCGGTGCCCGTGCCCTTGCCGGCCCCTGTGGCGGGCGGCTGCGGGCTGTCCTTCTCGACGTCGTCGGCGGACTGCGCATTGCTCCAGCTGTTGCCCCGGAAGAAGTACATCTGCCAGCCCTGCACCCCATCGAGGGCCTTGAGCCGTCGCCCGTCCAGCACCAGGGCCTGCTGGCTCTGGGCCCAGGCTATCCGCAATTCACTGCGGGTGCGGGCGACGCGTGATTCCCAGCGGTAGAGACTGCCCTCGCGCACGCCCCAGGCCACCAGCTGCAGGCCCTCGGGGCGATGGCGGGTGATGCGCAGGGTGGCGCCGTCGAAGCTCAGGGCATCGATGCCACTGTCGCGGCCTTCCTCGAGCTGCAGAAGGTCCTGCTCCCACTGGGACAGCACCGTCTGCAGGCGGGCCGTGGACTCGAGGTTGGCCTGCGCGATCTCGCGGGTGCGCAGCATGGCCTCGATGCCGCGCCAGCCCATCAGCGCCATCACGGACAGCACGACGAGGGCGACCATCACCTCGATCAGGGTGAAGCCCTTGCGGATGCGGCGGTGTGCGTGCATCAGTTGCGCCCCATGATGGTGGTGATGCTCAGCAGGCCCTGGCCCTGCTCGTCGCGCATCTGGGTGTCGACACGGCGGAAGTTGGGGTTGGGTGTGGCTCGCACCAGCATGTGCCCGGTGTAGTTCTGGCCCAGCTGCTGGCATTGGAAGTCGGTCTCGCCGATGTCGGGGAACTGGCCCGAGAGGCGCAGCTCGGTCAGCTGGTTTTCAGCGCACCACTGGGCGGAGGTCATCTGGGCCAGCCGCGCCGCATGGTTGCTCAGTGCGCCCGCAGCCTTGAGGCCGGCCGCCAGCGTGACGGCCACGATGGCCAGCGCGACCAGCGCCTCGATCAGCGTGAAGCCGCGCAAGAGGCGGCGTGCGGAAGCCCGGTGATTCATCAGGGCTCCTGGGTCGCGGGCTGCACCGCGAAGGCCGACAGGCCGTCACTGCTGATGCGCACGCTGTAGTTGCCATGACGCAGGCGCAGCGCCTGCGCCGGGATGAGGGGCTCGGGCCCGAGCAGCAGGCTCTGCGCACCCTCGATCTCGGCATGCATATCCTCGCCCAGCCACTGCCGCGGCAGCTGGATGCGCTCCGGCAGGCCCTCGAAGCGGAAACCGCTGCCACTGGCGTCCTCCACCGGGCGCCAGCGGACGGGGAGCCCGGCCACACGCGCCTCGGCCCGCGCCGATTCCAGCAGGGCCGCCAGGCGCTCGGCCTCGCGTTCCACCTGGGTCTGGCTGCTGTCGCGCAGGGCGAGGGTGACGGAGACGGAGGCGATGGCGACGATGAGCATCACCACCAGGATCTCGATCATGGTGAAGCCGCGCTGGCGGCTGGCGCGCATGGGAAGGGCCTGCGGCGGGCTTACTGCCAGGAGCCGACGTCGGCGTCGTCGCCCTCGCCGCCGGGCTTCTTGTCAGCGCCGTAGCTGAAGACGTCGATCTCGCCCTTCACGCCGGGATAGGCGTACTGGTAGTCGCCACCCCAGGGATCCTTGGGCAGCTTCTCGAGGTAGCTCTTCCAGTTGCTGGGCACGGGACCGCTGCTGGGCTTCTGCACCAGGGCCTGCAGGCCTTGTTCGGCCGTGGGGTAGCGACCGTTGTCGAGTTTGTACAGCTTCAGGGCCTGCATGATGGCGCTGATGTCCCCGCGCGCGGCCGTGGTCTTGGCCTCGCCCACGCGGTTCAGCACCGTGGGGCCGATCATGGCGGCGAGCACACCGATGATGACCAGCACCACCATGATTTCGATCAGGGTAAAGCCGCGCACTTGGCCGGCACGGTAGGAACGGACGCGAAGGGATTGCATGACGACAGGAGCCACAAAGAATTGGACGAAGCCCCTGGGCATGGTTTACCCGGGGGCCATGGCGGCACTACAGCGCTGAATCATAATCGCCGCATGATTGCTCGATTGAGTGCCTTTCTTGTCTGGGCCCTGCTGGGTCTGGCCATCGTCTATTGGGGTATGGCTCTGGGGCTGCGCTCGCCCGCCGCGCCGGCCCAGACCGTGGCGGTTGCCGACACCGCGGCTCCGCGTTCGGACCTCAGCCGCCTGCTCGGCGCTACGCCGGCGCAGGCCGAGGCAGCGCCCTCGCCCGACGAGAGCCGCTTCAAGCTGATGGGCCTGGTGGCGCCCAAGCGTGTCGACGGCCATGAGCAGGAGGGCGTGGCCCTGATCTCCGTGGACGGCGGCCCGCCACGCACCGTGCGCGTGGGCGCGCTGGTCGATGGCGAACGCCAGCTGCTGTCCATCCAGGGCAATTCGGTGAGCATCGGTCGTCCAGGCCAGCCCGCCTTCACCCTGACGCTGGCGCCCCTGCTGCCGGCCCAGGGTGTGCCCATGAACACGCAGCCGCCGGCGACCTACGCCCTGTCGGCACCGATGGCACCGGCCGCGGCCCCCCTCGCGCCGCCCATGGGGGTCCAGCAGGACCCCGGCGTGGTGCCCGGCGTCATGCCGCCTGCGGCCCTGCCGCCGACGCGCCCGCACGCCGCCATGCCGCCGCAACCCAACCAGGTCCCGCCGCCGCAGCCGGGGCCCAACAGCCTGCCGCTGCGCTGAGCAGGAACAGGGACAGAAAAAGGCCGCCTCGGGCGGCCTTTTTCATTGCGCAGGCGCAGGTCAGGGGTCGGTGTCGCCCGGCAGGCCCAGCAGGCCGGGCCGGCTGCTGAGGCGCCCCGGGCCCGAGACCCGGACCGACGGCGGTGCGGGGGGCGGCATCAGCGTGTCGGCGGAATCGTGCAGGTCGGTCAGCAGGGCCGCGGCCGAACGCAGCATGGGCCAGGCGAGCAGGGCGCCGCAGCCATCGGCGCTGTCCAGGCCCAGCTCCAGCAGCGCTGCCGCGTGGAACTGCGCCAGCGCCTGATCGATGCCATGGTGCGTGTGGCTGCGGCAGAAGACCGCGTAGTCGGTGACGGGCGCGGCGATCATGGAGGCGGCCTTGAGCGCGGCGCAGGCCGGCAGGCCGTCGACGATGATCAGGTGCCTCTTGCTGGCCGCCACCAGCATGGCGCCCACCATCACGGCGGTCTCGAAGCCGCCGAAGGCCGCCAGAACGTCCATGGGGTCGACGACCTCGCGGTGCCGCGCCTGGCAGGCCAGCAGCAGGCTCAGCAGTGGATCGAGCTGGTCCTGGCGCATGTCCGGGCCGGACACGATGAAATCCTTCACCGGCAGGTCGCACAGGCGTGACATCACCAGGGCGCTGGATTCGAAGGCGCCCTGGCCCAGGCCGGCGCAGATCAGCACATTGCCGCTGAACTTGTCGGCGATTTCCATGCCCACGCGCACGGCGGCATGGGCATGCTCCAGGCTCATGGCCGGGCCCAGCCGGCAGTTGCGCGTGCCGTGGGCGATCTTGCGTGACTGCAGTCGGGGATTGGGCTGCATCTCGTCGGCGATGCCGCAGTCCACCACCGACAGCTGCAGGCCCTGCGTGCGTGCCAGCACGCTGCTGGGCAGGCGGTTGTGCAGGAGCAGGTCGGCATGCGCCTTGGTGGTCCGGCCCCACATGAGCGGCAGGCCGTCGACGGCCAGGCCATGGTCGGCCACGAAGAGGGCCAGGGTCGGATCGCGGAAGCGGGGCGTCAGGCTGTCCTGGATCAGCCCCAGGCGGATGGCCAGCGGCTCCAGTTCGCCCAGGCCGCCGGCCAGGGCAGCACGGCGCTGCAGGCGCTCGCTCAGCGCGCGGCGCAGCTCGGGGTTGGCTGTCGGGGAGATCAGGGACTGGTGGATGGACATGGACGCTGACGGGCCGGCGACTGGCGCCGCTGGCCCGGATTGTGCGTCAAGCCGACCGCCTTGCCTCCGCGAACTTCCCCGCTGTGGCGCTCAGCGCAGGAACAGCCGGTAGACCGGGTTGTCCGTTTCTTCCACGAAGGGGTAGTTCAGCGAGTCCAGGAAGCGCTTGAAGGCGGCGTTGTCCCGGCGCGGCACCTGGATGCCGACCAGGATGCGGCCATAGTCCGCGCCCTGGTTGCGGTAGTGGAAGAGGCTGATGTTCCAGTCCGGGTGCATGCTGGAGAGGAACTTCATCAGCGCGCCCGGCCGTTCCGGGAAGATGAAGCGGAACAGGCGCTCGTTCTCGGCCAGCTCGCTGCGGCCACCCACCATGTGGCGAACGTGCTGCTTGGCCAGCTCGTCATCCGTCAGGTCCACGGTCTCGTAGCCCTGGCGGCTCAGCTGGCGGATCACCTTCTGCGCTTCCTCGCGCTTTTGCGTGGAGACACCCACGAAGACATGCGCCTGCTGGCTGTCAGAGATGCGGTAGTTGAACTCGGTGACGTTGCGCGGCCCCAGCAGCTCGCAGAAACGCTTGAAGCTGCCGCGTTCCTCGGGGATGGTGACCGCGAAGACGGCTTCGCGCTGCTCGCCCACCTCGGCCCGCTCGGCGACGAAGCGCAGGCGGTCGAAATTCATGTTGGCGCCGCAGGTGATGGCCACGAATGTCTGGCCCTTGACGCCCTGCGCAGCGCAGTACTGCTTGACCGCGGCCACGCCCAATGCGCCAGCGGGTTCCAGGATGCTGCGTGTGTCCTCGAAGACGTCCTTGATGGCGGCGCAGACGGCGTCGGTGTCAACGACCACGAAGTCGTCCACCAGCTCGCGGGTGATGCGGAAGGTCTCCTCGCCGACGAGCTTGACGGCGGTGCCATCGGAGAACAGGCCGACATCGCTGAGCTGCACGCGCTTGCCGGCGCGCACGGAGCGCACCATGGCATCGGAGTCGCGGGTCTGCACGCCGATGACCTTGATGTCCGGCCGCACGGCCTTGATGTAGGCCGCCACGCCCGAGATCAGGCCGCCGCCGCCGATGGCCACGAAGATGGCATCAATGCGGCCCTCGTGCTGGCGCAGGATCTCCATCGCGATGGTGCCCTGGCCGGCAATGACGTCTGGATCGTCGAAGGGATGGACGAAGCACAGGCCCTGCGCCTGCTCCAGCTCCAGGGCGTGAAGATAGGCATCGGAGAAGCTCTCGCCGTGCAGCACGACCTCGCCGCCCAGGGCCTGGACCGCGTTGATCTTGACCGAGGGCGTGGTGGTGGGCATCACGATCACCGCGCGGCAGCCCAGCTTGCGGGCCGACAGGGCCACGCCCTGGGCATGGTTTCCGGCGGAGGCGCAGATGACGCCGCGCTTGAGCTGCTCAGGCGCCAGATGGGCCATCTTGTTGTAGGCGCCCCGCAGCTTGAAGCTGAAGACCGGCTGCTGATCCTCGCGCTTCAGGTAGACCTTGTTGCCGACGCGGCGCGAGAGGTTGCGGGCGGCGTCCAGCGGCGTCTCGATGGCGACGTCGTAGACCTTGGCGTTCAGAATTCGTTGCAGATAGCTGTTGCCGGCCGTAATCAGGGCGGGCGACTGCGGCGGGGTGGACGGGGAGCGGCGCTTGCGAACCTGGCCAGCCATCTGCGAACTCCAATGCGGGTGTTGCGGCACTGCATCATAAGCGGCGGCCTCCTGGCGGCGGCGGGGGCTGTCGGCCCGAGATGTCGCCCTTGAGCAAGTGCCCTGAGACGGTGCACGAATGCTGCCCCGCCGCCCGTGCGGGCAAAAAAAACCCGAAGCCTTGCAGCTTCGGGTTGAATCCACCATGGAGGCGGTGGAGGAGACAAAGGACAGGGGCCAGAGTGGTGCAATTCAATGCACAAAACGAGTGCGCATACGTTTGCGCCTTCGTCATCCCCAATGAAATTGATTCTATGTTGCGTGATGCTGCGGTGCAATATCAAAAGCGCCCTGGCATTGGAGCGGCATCTCTAGTTGGGCGATGGGCGTGAAATCCTGCGAATTTTCTTCGTGAGCCACCGCCAGCGCGGCGGCCGGCAGGCGGCGACGCGGATTTCGAATTGGGCCCACAATGCGCGCCATGGAATGCACGATCAATTGGATGGGCGTGGACGGCATGAGCTTCGTCGCCCAGACCGGCAGCGGCCACATGCTGGCCATGGACGGCGCGCCCGAAGGTGGCGGCCACAACCTGGCCCCGCGCCCCATGGAGACGGTGCTGGCCGGCACGGGGGGCTGCACCGCCTACGATGTGGTGCTCATCCTCAAGCGCGGCCGCCATGACGTGCGCGGCTGTCAGGTCCAGCTCAAGGCGGAGCGTGCCGCCACGGATCCGAAGGTCTTCACCGGCATCCACATGCATTTCGTGGTGAGCGGCAAGGCGCTGGACCGCGCCGCGGTGGAGCGCGCCGTGGCCCTGTCCCACGAGAAATACTGCTCGGCGAGCATCATGCTGGCCAAGACGGCTGCCATCACCACCTCGGTGGAGATCGTCGAGGCCTGACGCGCGCCGGACAGGCGCCACGGCCTCAGAGCCGGTGCGCCACCGTGGTCATCACGCGGGCGGCCAGGCGCATCAGGCCGGGCACCGGCGGCGGCAGTTCGGTCGCACCGGCGTCCAGGGCATGCTGCGCATGTGCGGCCTCGTCCTCTTTCATGCGATCCACGATCTCGCGGGAGCGCAGGTCCTCGGCCGGCAGGCGATCCAGATGCGAGGCCAGATGCTGCTCCACCTGGCGCTCGGTCTCGACCAGAAAGCCCAGGCTGATGCGGTCTCCCATCAGCCCGGCCAGGCTGCCCAGGGCAAAGGCGCCGCCATACCAGAGTGGATTCAGCAGGCTGGGGCGGTCCTGGAGCTCGTCCAGGCGCGCGCGCGTCCAGGCGAGGTGGTCGATCTCTTCTGCGGCGGCGGCCTCCAGCTGACGGCGCAGCGAGTCCTCCCGCGACAGCAGGGCCTGCGACTGGTAGAGCGCCTGCGCACAGACTTCGCCGACATGGTTCACCCGCATCAGGGCCCCGGCCAGCTGACGCTGGGCCTCGTCCAGCTCCGCGGCCGGGCTGTGTGCCGGACTGGGACGGCCCGCGGCGGGGCGGCCGAAAACGGTCAGCAGGCTGTGGCCAGCGGCGGACAGCAGGCGGTCCTTGAAGTCGAGGTGAGGTGACATGGCAGGGCAGGGAGCGGGAAGCCGGAAGTGTAAATAGGCTTGGGAATGCCTGCAGTTGCCGACGTCTTGCAGGGCATCTGGCGCAAATCCCCGCCGGCGTCCTTGTCTTGGTTCGTGACGGTCATATGAACATAAGCAAATGTTTGATCGTCGTTGCCACGCGACAACGGATGACAAACTGTCATGATTTCCAGGTGGCGCATCAGGGAAAACCTTTGGTTCAATCACGCCAACTTCCATGCGGCCTGCTGCGCGAAAGCCTCAGATCGTCATGGTTGCCTGACCCCTGATGACTCTTTCGGAGCTACAAATGAAAAAGACTGTCCTGGTGGGAGCCGTGCTGGCCGCCTTCGCTGGTGCCGCTGCGGCCCAATCTTCCGTGACCCTGTTCGGCGTGATCGACGCCAACGTGCGCTCGGCCAAGTCTGGCAGCGCCAGCATCAAGCAAGTCGGTACCGACGGCCTGAACGCCAGCCGTCTGGGCGTGCGTGGCACGGAAGACCTCGGTGGTGGCCTGAAGGCCGGCTTCTGGCTGGAGTCCGCCCTGAACCCCGACACCGGCGCCGCTGACGGCAGCCGCTTCTGGGGCCGCCGTGCCACCGTGAGCCTGAGCTCCGCCGACATGGGTGAGCTGCGCATCGGCCGCCACAAGGTCGCTGCCCGCCTGGCCATCGACGGCTTCACGCCCTTCGAGACCACCGGCATCGGCGAAATCACCAAGGCCTACTCGGCCCTGGGCAGCGGTGCTGACACGCTGAACCGTTCGGACAACCAGGTCGCCTACAGCCTGCCCGAGAACCTGGGTGGCATCTACGGCACCTTCGAGCTGGGCGCCGGCGAAGGCACCGATGGCAAGAAGTACACCTCGGCTCGCCTGGGCTACAAGGACAAGGAACTGAACGTCGCCGGCGCCTATGCGCAGACCGACGCCAAGGGCAGCAAGTACAAGCTGTCCGTGCTGGGCGCTTCCTATGATTTCGGCGCTGCCGTCGTGATGGCCACCGTGGCCAACACCAAGTTCGACGCCTACAAGCAGTCGATCTTCACGATCGGTGCCAAGGTGCCCGTCACCAAGGAAGGCTCGGTGCGCGTGCATTACGCCCACTCCAACGCCAACGATGCCGTGGCCCTGGCCAAGGTCGCTGACGACCTGAACATCCTGTCCTTCGGCTATGTCCACGACATGTCCAAGCGCACGGCTCTGTACGCCACCTACTCGCAGATCGACAACAAGGGCAACTCCAAGGTGGCCATCGCTGGTGCTCCGGCTGCTGCCGCTGGCCAGAAGTCCTCTGCCTACGAAGTGGGCGTGCGCCACAGCTTCTGATCGAGCCCTTGGCGGGCCACTGCAGCCCGCCACGCTCGACGTGCAAGCCGCCCTCCGGGGCGGCTTTTTCATTGGCGCGTTCCGCTGCAAACAGGGGGCGAACAGCAGGGAATGGCGTTGATTGTCAGCTCCAATTCAGCCTTGTCACCGCGGCGACAGGGTTAGTGCTTGTGGGTGGCCTGCAACGAACCGGCTAGGCCTCCAGGGGCATCTGTCACAGAATCCAATGCGACTCTTCATTCTTATAGCAGGAGACAGATTCATGAAGAAGGCTACTCTGGTTCTGGGTTTGCTGGCTGCCAGCGTGAGCGCTGCTTACGCCCAGTCGAGCGTGACGCTCTACGGCATCGTTGACGGCGGTGTGCGCATGACCACGAATGAAGGCGTGGGCGGCAGCGGCTCCATCACTCGCGTGGTGGGTGGCGGCTTCTCCCAGAGCCGTCTGGGCGTCAACGTGACCGAAGACCTCGGTGGCGGCATGAAGGTGCTGGGCAATCTGGAGCACCGCCTGAATCTGGACACCGGCTCGGCCAATCCGGCCCCGCTGCCTTTCTGGATGCAATCCTGGGTCGGCCTGCAGAGCAGCGACTTCGGTCGCGTGACCATCGGCCGCCAGTACAACGTGCTGTTCGATCTGGTCACCAGCACCTACGTTTCCTACCCCTATTCGCCCTATTTCGACGTCTACAAGCCTGAAGTGGGCCTGGCGCTGAGCGCTCGTGCCGACAACATGGTCAAGTACCTGTTCGAGCAAGGCCCCATTCGAGGCGAGCTGCAGTTCTCGGCAGGTGAAGGTGGCGCTGGCCGTACCTTCGGCGGCATCGTGCGCTACTCGGCCGACGGCATCTCCGCTGGCGTGGGCGCGCAGGACTACCGCCTGGCCTCGGGTGCCAAGATCAAGGCCACGACCTTCGGCGGCTCCTACAAGATGGGCGACTGGTACCTGAACGCCGGCTGGGGCGAGAACAAGGTGGATGGCACGCCCACCGCGGCAGACGCCGCCACCATTGCCAGCACCCTGCTGTGGGCATCGTTCAACAACGGCGGCACCGGCTACGACGCTGCCCTGGGTGGCAACGCCGCCCTGCTGGGCCTCAAGAAGCGCACGATGTGGACCCTGGGCATGGGCTACCAGATGTCGCCCCAGCTGAACCTGGGTACGCACTTCTACAGCGCCAAGCAGACTGGCGCCGTGTCGGCCCTGGAGCTGAAGGCCACGTTCTGGTCGGCTGTGGCTGACTACGCCCTGTCCAAGCGCACCGACCTGTACGCCGAGATCGACCGCACCTCGCTGACGGGTGACCACGCCAGCCTGAACAGCAGCGCCGGTACGCCCAACAATGCCAAGTCGCGCATGGGTTACACGGTGGGCATCCGCCACCGCTTCTGATCTGCGCACTTCTTCGCGCAATCCAGGGCCCTTCGGGGCCCTTTTTCATCGTGTCTACCGATGTTGTGCATAGCATCACGGCGCTGGGACGCGAAGCAGCTAGTCTTGGCTGCAGCGGGTCTGGAGCAGTACATGAGCGCCTTCAGGAAATGGTTGTTGTTGGGTTGGGTGTTGAGCCTGGTGGCTTGCGCCCATCGTCCCGCCTCGGAGCCGGCCCAGACCGCGCCTGAGGCGGGCATGGCTGCCTTGCCACAGGACTGGTCAGTCCGTGAGCTGCCAGGCAAGGCGCGCACGCACTACAGCATGAACGAGCGGGCCAGCCGGCCCTGTGTGCAGGCAAACGCCCGCGGCTCGGCCAGCCTGCTGCGCCGGCGGCTCAATCTGCCCGCCGAGCAGTTGCAGGAAGTTCGCTTTGAATGGTGGATAGATCGCTTCGAATCCAGCCGGGAGGTGGACGATCCCGACATCGACGACGCGCCCGCGAGCCTGGTGCTGGCCTTCGACGGCGATGTAGGCCAGCTGTCACTGCGCAATCGCATGCTGTTCGAGCTGGCGCAGACCATCATGGGCGAAGCGCCGCCCTATGCCACGCTGATGTACGTCTGGGACGCCAAGGCGGCACCCGGGACGGTCAAGGTCAGCCCGCGCAGCGACCGCATCCGCAAGATCGTCATCGGCTCCGGCCATGACAAGCGGGGCGGCTGGCTCAGCTTCAGCCGCAACGTGGCGGAGGACTACCGGCTGGCCTTTGGCGAGGCGGCCGGTCCGCTGGTCGGGGCGGCGCTGATGACTGATGCCGACAATGGCCATGGCTCTGCGCAGGCCTGCTATGGCCCCGTGCAGTTCCTGGATGCGGCCTACCGGGACCTGCCAGGCAGCCTTCGGTTCTGAGACCCCGCCCGGCGGTGTGACGGTCCTGGTTCAGCGCGCGGGGCTGGATGCGGCCGCTTGGGTGGCAGGCGCCGCGGCGGGCGTCGTGGCCGGGGCCTTGGCCGGCGGCAAGCTCAGGGGGCCTTTCTGCCCGCAACCCGGAAGCCCCAGCACCGCGCACAGCAGCGACGCCGCCATGACGGCTCGGCGCGACCGCATCGACGGCAGGGCCATGCGGGCCAGGCGGCCCGGCATGGCGACTAAACTGGCATCTTGATCAGTCTTCATAGCTGCAAGTTTATCGGTCATGAGTGCTCTCACCGCCACGCCCCTTGATGATGCCGACTACCACGCGCGCACCGACGCGATCCTGCAGGGCATCGAGTCCCGGATCGACGCCTGGCTGGACGGCGACGTAATCGACATCGACACCCACCGCACCGGCGGGCTGCTGGAGCTCAGCTTCCCCAATCGCAGCAAGATCATCATCAACACGCAGCCGCCCCTCCAGGAGCTCTGGGTGGCCGCCAAGGCGGGCGGCTTTCATTTCCGCTACGTGGACGGGCGCTGGCTGGAGCGGGGCGGTCGCGAGTTCCATGCCCTGCTGTCCGAGGAAGCCTCGGCTCAGGCCGGGCAGACGCTGCGTTTCGAGGCCGTTCAGGCCTGAACGGGCTTGGCGCTTGGGGCGCCGGCATCCGGTCCATGACAAAGGCCGCCCTGGGGCGGCCTTTGCACTGTGAGGGGCCTGTCGGCGCTCAGCGCCTGAACAGGTCCAGGATGCTCTTCTTTTCCTCGTCACTCGCGGGGGGCGGAATGCCCGCATCGTTGCTCAGGGCGCGGACGCCCGAGGTGCCGGCGTACTCGTCATAGAACCACTCGCCGTTGACCTGCACCACGCCCTCGGGCGGCGGGATCTCGGCCACGGGGACGTTCTTCAGGGCGAAGCCCATGAACTCGATCCAGACTGGCAGGGACAGGCCGCCACCGGTCTCGCGATCGCCCAGTTTGCGCGGCTGGTCATAGCCGATCCACACCACCGCGACCAGGCTCTGCTGATAGCCGGCGAACCAGGCATCCATGGAGTCGTTGGTCGTGCCGGTCTTGCCGTAGATGTCAGGACGCTTGAGCAGGGCCTGCGCCTTGGCCGCCGTGCCGCTGCGCGTGACCTCCTGCAGCAGGCTGCTCATCAGGAAGGCATTGCGGGGCTCCACCGCCCGGGCGTCGTCGCCCAGGGGGCGGGGCTGGGCCTCGTACAGCACGCGGCCCTTGTGGTCCGTCAGCTTGGCGATCAGCTGCGGCGAGACCCGGTAGCCGCCGTTGGCGAAAACGGCATAGCCCTGCGCCATCTGCATGGGGGTCACCGAGCCGGCCCCCAGTGCCATGGTCAGGTAGGCGGGGTGCTTCTCGGCCTCGAAGCCGAAGCGGGTGATCCAGTCCTGCGCGTAATGCACGCCAATGGACTGCAGCACGCGGATGGACACCATGTTCTTCGACTTGGCCAGCGCCTTGCGCAGGGGCAGGGGGCCGTCGAAGGTGCCGTCATAGTTCTTGGGCTCCCAGGGCTGGCTGCCCGTGGTGGTGGCGTCGAAGAAGAGCGGGGCGTCGTTGACCACCGTCGCGGGCGTGAAGCCCTTCTCGAGGGCCGCCGAGTAGATGAAGGGCTTGAAGCTGGATCCCGGCTGGCGCCAGGCCTGGGTGACATGGTTGAACTTGTTCTTGTTGTAGTCGAAGCCGCCGACCATGGCGTGGATGCGCCCGTCCCGCGGGTCCATGGCGACGAAGGCCCCTTCGACTTCGGGCAGCTGGGTGATGCTCCAGTCTCCCTTGGGCAGCTTCAGCACGCGGATGATGGCGCCGCGGCGGATGCGGGTCTTGGGGTTGCCGCGCTCCGACAGGCCGGAGGTGGCCGGCTTGAGGCCTTCGCCGGTGATGGTCAGGCTTTCGCCGCTCTGCAGCACGGCCACCACTTTCTTGGGGTCCGCCTCGAGCACGGCGGCGGCCAGCAGCTCGTCGTTGGCCGGATGGTCGGCCAGCGCTTCGGCGATGCGCACGTCCATGTCCTTGGGGTCGGCCGGCAGGTCGATATAGGCCTCGGGGCCGCGGTAGACCTGGCGACGCTCGAAGTCCATGATGCCCCGGCGAAGTGCGCGGTAGGCCACCATCTGCTCGTCATGGCGCAGGGTCAGGTAGACGTCCAGTCCGCGGCTGTAGGCCTCGTCGCCGTACTGGCTGAAGATCAGCTGGCGTGCGGCCTCGGCCACGTACTCGGCATGGCTGGTGGTGTCGCTGAGCGAGCGATAGCGCAGCACCTCGCTCTTGGCCTGGGCGTGCTGTTCCTCGGTGATGTAGCCGTTCTCCAGCATGCGATCGATGATGTACTGCTGGCGGATCTTGGCGCGGCGCGGATTGTTGATGGGGTTGTAGGCCGACGGCGCCTTGGGCAGGCCGGCCAGCATGGCGGCCTCGGCCACGGTGATGTCCTTGAGCGGCTTGCCGAAGTAGACCTCGCTGGCGGCCGCAAAGCCGTAGGCCTTGTGCCCCAGGAAGATCTGGTTCATGTAGATCTCGAGGATCTGCTCCTTGCTCAGGGCCGATTCGATCTTGAGCGCCAGCAGGATCTCGTAGATCTTGCGCGTCATGGTCTTCTCGGTCGAGAGATAGAAGTTGCGTGCCACCTGCATGGTGATGGTGGAGGCGCCCTGGCTGCGCGCCTCGCCCACGTTGGCCAGGCCGGCGCGGATCACGCCCAGATAGTCGACGCCGCCATGCTGGTAGAAGCGCGCATCCTCGATGGCAAGAATGGCGTCCTGCATCACCTTGGGGATGACCTTGATGGGCTGGTAGTTGCGCCGCTCCTCGCCGAACTCGGCCAGCACCACGCCGTCAGAGGAGATGACGCGCAGCGGCAGCTTGGGGCGGTAATCCGTCAGGCCCGAGATGTCCGGCAGATTGGGGTAGGCCATGGCCAGGCCCAGCGCCAGCAGCAAGGCGACTGCAGCGGTGCCGCCAAGGGCCAGGCCGCCGAGCCACATCAGGGGCCGCCAGAGGAATCGGTGGCGTGGTGTGTGGTGACGACGCGACGCCGTCGGGCCATCCTTCGCGTCCATCTCTGGCGTAGTGGACACGTTTGATGATTTGGATTTGCTCATGGGGCTCCAGTGAGGGCAAATCATTATAGAAACGGCACTCTGCTGCGCTTTGAATCACCGCTCCTCCTTTCGAAGGTCTGGAACCGTTACGAAAGGGCTTCTTTTCGGGGACAGATGGGCGTAGAAAGCCGTGTATGTTTCGCAACGTGGTGTTACGTGCTGGCAGCCGTTTTTCGAACGGTGTCATAGGCTTTACTGCTAGCATTCAAGTAACTTATTAACAATCCGACGCCTGCAAAGCGTGTTGGGGGAACCGCGTCATGGGAATTCTTGACGTACTGCTGGGTCGCAAGCATCCGCCCGTGATTGGCTTGGACATCAGCTCATCCAGCGTCAAGCTGGTCGAGCTCAGTCAGAACAAAAATGGCGAGATGGTGCTTGAGCGCTTCGCGATGGAGTCGTTCGAGAAGGGCTGGATCGCCGACGGCCAGATCGAAAAATTCGACGAAGTGGCTGACGCCGTGCGTCGGGTGGTGGCCCGCAGTGGTACCAAGACGCGTGATGCCGTGCTGGCCATGCCTCAATCGGCGGTGATCACCAAGAAGATCATGCTGCCTGCAGGTCTGCGGGAAGAAGAGCTGGAACTCCAGGTCGAAGCCGAGGCCAATCAGTACATTCCGTTCTCGCTGGATGAAGTCAGCCTGGACTTCTGCGTGCTGGGCCCCAGCCCGACATCGGTCGGCGACGTGGAAGTGCTGATCGCCGCCTCGCGCAAAGACAAGGTCCAGGACCGTCAGGGCCTGGCCGAGGCCGCTGGCCTGCGTCCCGTGGTGCTGGACATCGAATCCCACGCCTCGCGTCTGGCCATGGGCCGCCTGGTCGCCGCCCTGCCGGGCGAAGGCAAGGATGCCCTGGTGGCGCTGTTCGAGATCGGAGCGGACACCACCAGCCTGAAGGTGCTGCGTGACGATGAAATGCTCTACGACCGCGATCAGGCCTTTGGCGGCTCGCAGCTGACGCAGCTCATCTCGCGCCAGTACGGCTTCTCCTTCGAGGAGGCCGAGCAGAAGAAGCTGGCCAATGAACTGCCCGAGGACTTCGAGACCGTGGTGCTGCAGCCCTTCGTCGACAGCCTGTCCCAGGAGATCGGCCGTGCGCTGCAGTACTTCTTCACCAGCACCCCGCATCACAAGGTGCACTACGTGATGTTGGCTGGCGGGACCGCCACGCTGCCCGGGCTCAAGGATCGTGTCACGGAGCTGACCGGCTTTGCCTGCATGGTGGTCAACCCATTCGAGAGCATGGAGCTGGGCTCGGCTGTGCGCGAGTCCAAGCTTCGTCGTGAGGCTCCGGCTTACCTGACCGCCTGCGGGCTTGCGATGCGGAGGTTCTTCCAGTGATTTTGATCAACCTCCTTCCGCATCGTGCGGAGAAGCGCAAGCGTCGCAAGACGGCCTTCTTCGTCTGGCTGGGATTGTCGGTGGTCTTCGGCGGGCTGATTGTCGGCGCCGGGCTGCTGCTGCTTCAGCAACTGACGGACCAGCAGATTGCCCGCAACGAATACTTGAAGCGTGAGAACAAGCTGCTGGATGACCAGATCAAGGACATCGCCACCCTCAAGGCTGAGATCGAGGGCCTGAAGTCCCGCCAGAAGGCCGTTGAGGATCTGCAGACGGATCGCAACATGCCGGTGCACCTGCTCAACGAGCTGGTGCGGCAGGTGCCCGAAGGCATCTTCCTGACCAGCATCCGTCAGCTTGACAAAGTGGTGACCGTCAACGGTCTGGCTCAGACCCAGGACCGGGTCTCGGAGTTCATCCGCAATACCTCGCGGTCTTCCGAGTGGCTCTTCAATCCGGATCTCGTCGAAATCCGTCAGGCCGCTGTCGTGAACTCCAAGGACCAGAAGCGGCTGTTCGAATTCACGATGCGTGTCTCCATCAAGGCTCCGGTGGCGGAAACGCCGGCCAAGGGGCAGCCTCCCAAGAAGCCCTGACGACATGGCCAAGAACTCATCCGCCAAATTCGATCTGAACGTCTGGTTCCAAGAGGTCCAGGATCAGTTCAGGGGACTCAACCCGCAGGAGCCAGGCCAGTGGCCCTTGGCGCCGCGCCTGATGGCTTTCCTGGTTGCGGCCGCGCTGGCCGTGACGGCCGGCTGGTTCCTGGTGCTGGCTGACGCCCAGACGGCCCTGGACGCCGAAGCGGCCAAGGAACCGGGCCTGCGCC
The DNA here is from genome assembly GCF_027257975.1 of Pelomonas sp. BJYL3. GTDB lineage: Bacteria > Pseudomonadota > Gammaproteobacteria > Burkholderiales > Burkholderiaceae_C > Roseateles_B > Roseateles_B flavus. Next base: position 464,898 of record NZ_JANZKX010000003.1, on the reverse strand, counting down.
AGGACTTCCGGAACAAGCTGATCCAGGCTGTGAACCTGCCCGAACTGCGCAAGCAGAAGAGCCAGGTCGAGGAATACGTGAATCAGCTGGAGAAGCAGCTGCCGGGCAAGGCTGACATGGATGCTCTGCTGTCGGACATCAACAACGCCGGCGTGGGCCGTGGCCTGCAGTTCGAGCTCTTCCGCCCTGGTGCGGAAGTGGTGCGGGACTTCTATGCGGAGAAGCCCATCTCGCTCAAGGTGTCGGGCCGATATCACGACATTGGCTCCTTCGCTGCTGACATTGCCAACCTGTCGCGCATCGTGACGCTCAGCAACGTCAACCTTACCGCCATTCAAGCGCGGGATTCCGGCGTCTCTGGCGCCCTCACCATGGAAGCCATGGCGCGGACCTACCGATATCTGGACGCGGGCGAAGTCGCCGAGCAACGCAAGGGCAAGGCGGGCGCCGGTTCGGGAGCCAAGAAATGAAGCGCCTGACAGTCATCACCTTGAGCCTGACGGCACTGAGCCTCAGTGGCTGCGGCAACGACCTGTCCGAATTGCAGGACTGGACTGCCCAGCAGCGGCGCGAGACACGTGCCACCGTGCAGCCGCTGGCGGCGCCGAAGAAGTTTTCGCCTGAGCCCTACGATGCGGCGTTGAGCGTGGACCCGTTCAGCACCCAGAAGCTGCGAGTCGCAGTCAAGCAGGAAGCGGCGCAGCCGAATTCCCTGCTCACGGCGGAAATGAACCGGCGCAAGGAGCCGCTGGAATCCTTCCCCCTTGATTCGATGGTCATGGTGGGCAGTCTGGTGCGTCAGGGGCGTCCATTTGCGCTGCTGAAAGTGGACGCGCTCTTGTACCAAGTCAAGCAAGGTGACCATCTCGGTCTCAACTTCGGGCGGATTACCCAGATTTCCGAAACCGAGATCACCCTGCGGGAAGTCGTCCAGGACGCTGCGGGCGAATGGATAGAACGCACAAGCACCCTCCAGTTGCAGGAGAAGGGACGATGAAGAATTTGTCGGAGATGAGCGGTATGACTCAATGGCGTCGGTGGGCGGTTGGCGTAGTGGCGGTGGCCTTGCTGCCGCTTCAGGCTTGGGCGCAAAACGCCATCAAGTCCATCAGCACTATGCAGCAATCGGGCGTGGAAGTCGTTCGAATCGAGCTCAATGAGAGCTTGAAAGAGATCCCCGCAGGTTTCGTGGTGCAGGCGCCTCCCCGCATTGCGCTGGATCTGCCGGGCATTGCCAACGGCATGGGGCGCAACACGGTGGAAATCAACGCAGGCAATCTGCGTTCCGCCAGCGTCGCCCAGGCAGGGGAGCGCACACGTGTGGTGCTGAACCTGCGGCAGGCTTCCAGCTACCGTGCGCAACTCGACAACAAGGCACTGCTGGTGATCCTTGAGAACGGGGGCACGCAGACTGCGGCGGTGGCTTCGCCATCGAAGCCGGCCGAACCCGTGCATTTCGCTCCCAGCCTCAATGCCGCCAGCCAAACCCTGCGCGATATTGACTTCCGCCGCGGTACGGATGGCGCGGGTCGCGTGGTCATCAGCCTGCCGAGCAACCAGGTGGGGGTGGACATCCAGCAGCAGGGTCAAAGCCTGGTGCTGGAGTTCCCCAAGACCAGCCTGCCGCCCGAGCTTCGCCGTCGCCTTGACGTGGCCGACTTCGGCAGTCCCGTGCAGTACGTGAGTGCCAGCCAGGTGGGTGACAAGGTCCGCGTGGTCGTGGAGCCCAAGGGTGTCTGGGAGCACAGCGCTTATCAGAGTGACAACCAGTTCGTTCTGGAGGTGCGCCCCCAGAAGGTCGATCCCAACAAGCTGGTGCAAGGCCCCGGCTTCGCGGGCGACAAGCTGTCGCTGAACTTCCAGAGCATCGAAGTGCGCGCGCTGCTGCAGGTCATTGCCGACTTCACCAACTTCAACGTGGTGACCAGTGACACCGTGACCGGCAACGTGACCCTGCGCCTGAAGGATGTGCCCTGGGATCAGGCCCTGGACATCATCCTGCAGGCCCGTGGCCTGGGCTTGCGCAAGTCCGGCAACGTGCTGTGGATTGCACCCAAGGAAGAGCTGGCCAACAAGGAAAAGGCCGATCTCGAAGCCAAGGCACAGCTGGCTCAGCTGGAGCCCCTGCGCACGCAGTCCTTCCAGCTGAACTACGTCAAGGCTGAGGACATCTTGAAGGGCCTGACGGGTACGAGCAGCGGTGGGGGCGCCAACTCCCGCATCCTGTCGCCGCGCGGCAGCGTGATCTCCGAGTCCCGGACCAACCAGCTGTTCGTCAATGACACCTCCAGCAAGCTGGAGGAAGTTCAAGCCTTGATTGCCAAGATCGACATCCCGGTCCGCCAGGTGCTGATCGAGGCACGCATCGTGGAAGCGGATGACAGCTTTGGCCGCTCGCTGGGTGTGAAGCTGGGTGTCAACGACGTGCGGGCGTCGCAAGGTGGCATTCCCGGCTACAACATGGGTGGCAACAACTATGTGGCCATCGGCGGCAACTACGGCGCCGTTGGCGGTCAGACCCTGCAGCCTGGTGCCACGCGTACCTACAACGACACGCAGCTGATCAGCCTGCCGGCACCGAGCGTGCTGGGCGGGGCACCCCAGACCTTCGCGCTGACGCTGTTCAACGCCACCGCCAACCGTTTCCTGAACCTGGAGTTGTCGGCCCTGGAGGCAGATGGCCGCGGCAAGATCGTGTCCAGCCCCCGTGTGGTGACGGCAGACCAGGCCAAGGCATTGATCGAGCAGGGTGAGGAAATTCCTTATCAGCAGGCGACCTCGGCAGGCGCGACGGCCGTGACCTTCAAGAAGGCTGTGCTGAAGCTTGAAGTGGTGCCGCAGATCACGCCCGAGGGCAACGTCATCCTGGACGTAGACGTCAACAAGGACAGTCGTGGCGTTCTCACGCCCCAGGGCTATGCCATCAACAACAAGCATGTGAAGACTCAGGTGCTGGTTGAGAATGGCGGCACTGTCGTGCTGGGTGGCATCTTCACCCAGGAAGAGCACGAGGACGTGAAGAAGGTGCCGTTCCTGGGCGACGTGCCGGTGGTTGGCAATCTGTTCAAGAACAGGGCCAAGACCTCGAGCAAGACTGAATTGCTGATCTTCATCACCCCCAAGGTGGTGACGGATCGGGTGAGCGGAAAATAAGTGCTACTGGTGCCTCGCACAGCGCGTGGCACCCTAGGAGAGTGAAATGTTGAAGTTGTTCCGAGGACTTGGCTCGCGGTGGTTGCAAGGCCTGATGGGTCTGGCCATGGTGACGAGCCTGGTGGCTTGTGGCGGGGGAGGCAGCGCGGGATCGCCCGTGCTTGGCGGTGGTGGCACTGGCGGTACGACAACGCCTGCGCCCAAGGTCAGCCTGAGCCTGTCGTCTGATACCGTTGCGCTGGCCTCGCCGGCCACGGTGACCGCCGTGTTCAAGGATGCAACCGGCGGTGCGATCAGCGGTCAGGTCGTCACCTTCACCACCACGGGCGGCCTCGGCGTGTTCAGCGCCGCGACGGCCCTGACGGATGCCAGCGGCGTGGCCTCGGTCACCCTGTCTCCCAAGGACAGCACCAGCACCGGCGCCGACACGGTGACGGCCTCGGTGACCTACAACAACGCGACCTACAGCGCGTCGGCCGGCTTCAAGCTGACCGCCACGACGGTCACCATTGCTTCGGTGACGTCGGACATCACGGCCCTGGGTGCCTACGCCCAGACCTCCATCAACGTCACCCTGGCAGGCACGAGTTCCGCGACGCCTGTGAAGGTCACCATCGCCTCGCAGTGCGTGACCAGCGGCCGTGCGACGCTGGTGCCGGCGGACGTGACCACCACGACCGGCTCCGCCAGCTTCACCTACCGTGACAATGGCTGCGGCGCCTACCAGAAGGAAGACAACCTGCAGATCGCGGTGGTCGGCACGACGCAACTGGCCTCGCTCAAGTTCAGCCTGAGCTCGCCGGCTGTCGCCAGCATCTCCTTCATTTCCTCGTCGCCGCAGAGCATCTACCTCCGCGGTTCCGGCTATGTCGAGAACTCCGACGTCAAGTTCCAGGTCAAGGATGCCAGCGGCCAGGGCGTGCCCGAGCAACTGGTGGTGCTGGAGCCGACCACGCTGGCCGGCGGCCTGCTGATCGAGGGCGGCAGCGCCCCCGTGACCAAGAAGACCGATTCCAAGGGTGAAGTCACCGTCCGCATCAATTCGGGCACGGTGCCGACCCCGGTTCGCGTCAAGGCCACGCTGAAGGACAGCGCCATCGCGACGGTGTCCAGCAGCTTGTCGATCGCCGTGGGCCTGCCTTCTCAGCTGCGCTTCTCCGTGGCCCCGGTGGCCTTCAATATTGAAGCCTACGACTTTGACGGCACGCCCAACAATTACACCGTCATCGCTTCGGACCGCCTGGGCAACCCGGTTCCGGATGGTACGGCGATCAACTTCGTGACCGAGTCCGGTCAGATCGAGGCCCTGAAGTTCACCTCCCTGACCGGCGGCATCGCCAAGGCGACTGCTGCGACAGCCTCGAACGGTCAGCGTCCGCTGGATGGCCGTGTGACGATGGTGGCCTACGCCCTGGGCGAGGAGTCCTTCATCGACCGCAACGGCAACAACATCTACGACAAGGCCGGCGAGAACGGTGCTACCCAGGATGAAGACTTCCAGGACCTGGGCGACATCTTCCTGGACCGCCTCTACAACGGAAAATTCGATGCCGAGAAGGATCAGTTCCTGTCGCTGTCCCTGGGTGGCAACAAGGAATGCAAGGAAGGCAACGACAGCGTTCTGAAGATGATCAAGGATCCGGCGACCGGACGCCAGCTTGAAATCTATCCGTCGCGCCCCGGTTCTTGCGACCAGGCTTGGGGTCGTGCCTATGTGCGCCAGGCGGTCCAGACGGTCTGGTCGCGTTCCACAGCGAATCCGATGTGGGGCACCAAGAACCATCCCAACGCAGTGGCATCTTCGCTTACCGCCTGCCCGACGGCGGCCACTCGTCTGTATGACTACGATACCAATGGCCAGCCGATGAACGCTGTCCTGTATCCAGTGTCGGGCACGCAGCTGTATTCGATGCCTGGTCAGTCCACCATCTCCTTCTACGTCTCGGATTCGAACGAGGTCGCGTTCAATCCGGTGGCGGCGGGATCGGTCGTCTCGGCTTCGGCAACGGACGGCATGTCGGTTTCCATCGCCGCGGGTTCGCCGATTCCCAGCACGACGGCACCCAGCGTCGTTGTGGTGAACTACAAGTTCGACAACGTGAATTCGGGTGTCATCACGGTCAAGGTTCAGTCGCCCCTGGGGGTTGTCAGTGCCCATGGCATCTACGTGACGACGGTTGCCAAGCCGGACGGCTACGTCAGCTGCACCCCTTGATCGTTTCCCTCGTCGGCATGCCCGGCGGTGGCAAGTCCACCGTCGGGCGTAGTCTTTCCCGGCAGGCCGGGATGCGCTTTGTCGACTCCGACACCGAGATCGAGAAGCAGCTGGGCGAAAGCATCCGCAGCTTCTTCGATCGCGAGGGCGAGGCCCGGTTCCGTGACATCGAGCAGGCGGTGATCGCCGACCTGCTGCAGCGCCCGGGCGACATGGTCCTGGCGACCGGCGGCGGCGCCGTGCTGCGCGAGGCCAACCGCCTGGCGCTGCGCCAGCATTCCACCGTGCTGTACCTGCGCTCGACGCCCGAAGAGCTGTTCCGGCGTTTGCGGCACGACACCCAGCGCCCCCTGCTGCAGGTGAAGGACCCCCTCCAGAAACTGCGCGAGCTCTATGCGCAGCGCGATCCCCTCTACCGAACGACTGCCCACTACACCATCGAGGTAGGCCGCCCGTCCGTGGCGACCCTGGTCAATATGGTGCTGATGCAGCTGGAGTTGGCGGGCCTGATCTCTGCAGAGCGCGTTGCCGCCACTGTAGGCGCCGGGCGTGGGGACGAAGAGCAAGCCTGAGATCGGCACAGTCGAAGGCGTGTCTGTTCTGCGGGCCGTACACTCGGCCGATATGAACGCCACTCCCTCCAGCCCGGGCGCTGCCGGGCTCGCTGCTGCCGGCCATCTCCGGGTCCCCATTGCTCTGGATGACCGCAGCTATGACATCCACATCGGCCGCAGCCTGCTGACCACTGCCAGCAGCTGGGAGGGCCTTCCCAAGGCTCGATGCGCCGTGATCGTCAGCAACGAGACTGTTGCACCCCTGTATCTCGAGACCGTGGCCGCCCGCCTGCGCGATCACTACGCGCAGGTCCTGTCTGTCGTGCTGCCCGACGGTGAGCAGTACAAGGGCTGGGACGCCATCGAGCGCATCGCGTCCACCCTGCTGCAGGCCGCAGCCGATCGCAAGACGGTGCTCTTCGCCCTGGGCGGCGGCGTGATCGGTGACATGACCGGCTTTGCGGCGGCCATCTACATGCGTGGCGTGCCCTTCGTCCAGATTCCCACCACCCTGCTGGCCCAGGTCGATTCCTCCGTGGGAGGCAAGACCGCCATCAACCATGCCCTGGGCAAGAACATGCTGGGCGCCTTCTACCAGCCGCAGCGCGTCATCGCTGACCTCGACACGCTCCGTACCCTGCCGGATCGGGAGCTGTCTGCCGGCCTGGCCGAGGTGATCAAGTACGGGCCCATCGCCGATGCCAATTTCCTGGCCTGGCTGGAAGCCAACATGGATGCGCTCCGTGCGCGTGATCCCTCGGCCCTGGCCTACGCGGTGCAGCGCAGTTGCGAGATCAAGGCCTGGGTCGTGGGCCAGGACGAGCGCGAGTCAGGCCTGCGGGCCATCCTCAACTTCGGCCACACCTTTGGCCATGCCATCGAGACCGGCCTGGGCTACGGTGAATGGCTGCATGGCGAGGCCGTGGGCTGCGGCATGGTCATGGCCAGTGATCTGTCCGTTCGGCTGGGACTCATGCCGCCCGAGTTCCTGGCCCGCATGACGGCCCTCATCGGCCGGGCCGGCCTGCCGGTGAAGGCGCCGGCCTCGATCGGTGTCGAGCGCTTCTTGAACCTGATGCGGGTCGACAAGAAAGCCGAAGACGGCGAGATCCGCTTCGTGCTGATCGAACGCCTGGGGCAGGCGGTGATGCGCAGCGCCCCGGATGCCCTGGTGACCGACGTCATCCGGCAGCACAGCGCCTGAGCCTTGAAAGACCGTTGCGCATGACCCTGAAGCCCTACGCCTGCCATGCCAACGCCTCCCGCGGTCGCCGCTTCCCGGAGCCGGCTGCGCCCACGCGCAGCGAGTTCCAGCGCGACCGCGACCGCATCGTCCACAGCTCCGCCTTTCGCCGCCTGGTCTACAAGACCCAGGTCTTCCTCAACCATGAAGGCGACCTGTTCCGCACACGGCTGACACACTCGCTGGAGGTGGCCCAGCTGGGGCGCTCCATTGGCCGCAGCCTGGGCCTGGACGAGGACCTGATCGAAACCGTGGCGCTGGCCCACGACCTGGGCCACACCCCCTTCGGCCATGCCGGCCAGGATGTCCTCGACGATTGCATGAAGGCCCATGGCGGCTTCGAGCACAACCTGCAGAGCCTGCGCGTCGTGGACCATCTGGAGCAACGCTACCCGGCCTTCGACGGGCTCAACCTCACGTTCGAGAGCCGGGAGGGCATCCTCAAGCACTGCGCGCGGCGCAATGCGGAGCAGATCGAGGCGCGCGAACCCGGCGGCATCGCCCAGCGCTTCCTCAGCGGCGGCCAGCCCAGCCTTGAGGCCCAGCTCTGCAACCTGGCGGACGAGGTGGCCTACAACGCCCACGATATCGATGACGGTGTGCGTTCCGGGCTACTGACACTGGAGCAACTGGAATCGGTGCCCCTGGTGCAGCACTACCTGCGTGAGACGCTGGCTGCCTACCCCGCCCTCAAGGGCAAGCGCCTGCTGTTCGAGACCATCCGCCGCATGCTGTCCCAGCAGGTCTACGACATCATCGAGGCCAGCGAAGCCGCCCTGGACGAGCACAGACCGGGCGACGTCGACGCCGTCCGGCGGGCGCCACCCCTGATCCGCTTCACGCCGGCCATGCGCCAGGCCAGCACCGAGCTCAAGCGCTTCCTCTTCGCCAATCTGTACCGGCATGCCCAGGTCCGCGACACCCGCCAGCGGGCGGAAACAGTCCTCCGGGACCTGTTCGCCGCCTATCTGCAGGACCGCCAGCACCTGCCGCCGGACTTCGCAGAGCAGAGGGACCACCCGCGCGCCTGTGCCGACTACATCGCCGGCATGACCGACCGCTTCGCACTGAAAGAGCATGAAAGGTTGACGGGGCAGCGTCTTTTTGCCTGAGCTGCCTTTCGGCGTTTGCCTGGGGAATAATTGGGGACAGATTGACGCAGCCCCCGGCTGCAAGGAGCGCCGCCATGGCCCGACTGTCCCGCCTTGCCATTCCCGGCGAGGTCCATCACCTGATCCAGCGTGGCCACGACCAGCAGCCCATCGTCCGGGATGATGAGGACCGCCGTGCCTTCGTCGATGCACTGCGCGAATGTGCGGCCCTGCACAAAGTGGCCATCCACGCCTACGTGCTGATGGACAACCACCTGCACCTGCTGGCTACGCCCCCCGCGCCGGAGAGTCTCAGCCGGATGATGCAGTCGCTGGGGCGGCGATACGTGGCCCGCTTCAACCGGAGGCATCAGCGCAGCGGCGGACTGTGGGAAGGGCGCTTCCGCGCGGCACCGCTAGAGCCGAGCTGGCTGCTGTCGTGCATGCGCTACATCGAGCTCAACCCGCAGCGCAGCGGCCTGGTCGAGCGTCCGGAGGCCTATGCCTGGTCCAGCGCGGCCCACCATCTGGGCGCCGTGCGTGATCCGCTGGTACACGACCACGCCGGCTTCTGGGCCATGGGCAACACGCCTTTTGAGCGCGATGCCAACTACCGGCGCTACCTGGAAGAGGGCAGCAGCCCCGAGGAGATGGAGGCCCTGTTGGCGGCAGCCCTGCGCGGCTGGCCCCTCGGTTCTCCCGCCTATCGCGCCCAGCTGGCCAAGCAGACCGACCGGCCGCTGGCGCCCCGGCCGCGCGGCCGCCCGCCGCGTCAGGCCAATAAGACTGTCCCCAATTAATTTGGAGCTTGCACTCTGGAATCGGTATAAAAGAGTCTGACCCCATTTAATCGTTCTTGTCCTGTAACGGTTCGACGACTAATCTGCACGGCAATCCTCCCGCGCTGCAGCAATCGCGTAGCGCAGGCCCCCCGGGGCCGGAGCTACAGCCTTTTGAATGCGGAGTCGCCATGGCAGTCGAGATGAGCCACCCCCAGAGTCCTTCCACCCAAGGGCCTGACCACGCCGAGATCCAGTCCCTGGCGCAGCAGGGCCTGTACCGGACCCAGAACGAGAAGGACGCCTGCGGCCTGGGCTTCGTGGCCCACATCAAGGGTCAGAAGGCGCATGCCATCGTGCAGCAGGGCCTGAAGATCCTGGAGAACCTGGATCACCGGGGCGCCGTGGGCGCGGATGCCCTGATGGGCGACGGTGCCGGCATCCTGATCCAGATCCCGGACCAGCTCTACCGTGAAGAGATGGCCAAGCAGGGTGTCACGCTGCCGCCGCTGGGCGAATACGGCGTGGGCCTGATCTTCCTGCCGAAGGAACATGCGTCGCGCCTGGCCTGCGAGCAGGAGCTGGCGCGCGCGATCAAGGCCGAGGGTCAGGTCTTGCTGGGCTGGCGTGACGTGCCGGTGGATGCCGAGCTGCCCATGTCGCCCACGGTGCGGGAAAAGGAACCCATCATCCGCCAGGTCTTCATCGGCCGAGGCCCGGACATCATCGTGCCGGACGCGCTGGAACGTAAGCTCTACGTGATCCGCAAGACGGCCTCCAGCGCCATCCAGGCCCTGAAGCTCACGCACAGCCGCGAGTACTACGTGCCCAGCATGAGCTGCCGCACCGTCATCTACAAGGGCCTGCTGCTGGCCGATCAGGTCGGCAAGTACTACAAGGATCTCTCGGACCCGCGTACCGTTTCGGCCATCGCCCTGGTGCACCAGCGCTTCTCCACCAACACCTTCCCCGAATGGCCGCTGGCCCACCCCTACCGCATGGTCGCCCACAATGGCGAGATCAACACGGTCAAGGGCAACTTCAACTGGATGCGCGCCCGTGAGGGCGTGATGAAGTCGCCGGTGCTCGGTGACGACCTGAAGAAGCTCTATCCCATCAGCTTCGAGCACCAGTCCGACACGGCCACCTTCGACAACGCCATCGAGCTGCTGACCATGGCCGGCTACCCCCTGGCCCATGCCGCGATGATGATGATCCCGGAAGCCTGGGAGCAGCATGAGCAGATGGACGAGCGCCGCCGCGCCTTCTACGAGTACCACGCCGCCATGATGGAGCCCTGGGACGGCCCCGCCGCCATGGTCTTCACGGATGGCCGCCAGGTCTGCGCCGCACTGGACCGCAACGGTCTGCGCCCGGCGCGCTACTGCGTGACCGACGACGACATGGTCGTGCTGGCCTCCGAATCCGGCGTGCTGCCCATCCCCGAAAGCAAGATCGTCAAGAAGTGGCGCCTGCAGCCGGGCAAGATGTTCCTGATCGACCTGGAGCAGGGCCGCATCGTTGACGATGAGGAGCTCAAGACCCAGTTCGCCAACGCGCGCCCCTACCGGCAGTGGATCGAGAACGTCCGCGTCAAGCTGGACAGCATTCCCGTGGCCGACCCGGCGCCCGCCAGCTTCGAGTCCAGCCTGCTGGACCGCCAGCAGGCCTTCGGCTTCACCCAGGAAGACATCAAGTTCCTGCTGGCGCCCATGGCCGCCAACGGCGAGGAGGGCATCGGCTCCATGGGCAATGACTCGCCCCTGGCCGTGCTCTCTGACAAGAACAAGCCGCTCTACAACTACTTCAAGCAGCTGTTCGCCCAGGTGACCAACCCGCCGATCGATCCGATCCGCGAGAACATCGTGATGTCCCTCAACAGCTTCGTGGGCCCCAAGCCCAATCTGCTGGACATCAACGCCGTCAACCCGCCCATGCGCCTGGAGGTGAGCCAGCCCGTGCTCGACTTCAAGGACATGGCCCGCCTGCGCGCCATCGAGCAGCACACGAACGGCAAGTTCAAGCCCTATGAGCTGGACATCACCTATCCGCGCGCCTGGGGCCGTGAAGGCGTGGAGGCCCAGCTGGCCTCGCTGTGCGCCGAGACCGTGGACGCCATCAAGAGCGGCCACAACATCCTCATCATCAGTGACCGCCACCTGAGTGCCGACCGCGTGGCCATCCCTGCGCTGCTGGCGCTGTCCGCCGTGCACCACCATCTGGTGCGCGAGGGCCTGCGCACCACGGCCGGCCTGGTCGTCGAGACGGGCACGGCGCGCGAGGTGCACCACTTCGCGGTGCTGGCCGGCTTCGGTGCCGAGGCCGTCCACCCCTATCTGGCGCTGGAGACGCTGACCCAGATGACGGCCGAGCTGCCGGGCAATCTGTCGGCCGAGAAGGCCATCTACAACTACATCAAGGCCGTGGGCAAGGGGCTGTCGAAGATCATGTCCAAGATGGGCATCTCGACCTACATGTCCTACTGCGGCGCGCAGATCTTCGAGGCCATCGGCCTCAAGGCGGACTTTGTCGAGAAGTACTTCCGCGGCACCCCCACGCAGGTCGGCGGTATCGGCGTGTTCGAGGTGGCGGAGGAGGCCCTGCGTCTGCACGAGGCGGCCTTCGGCAACGATCCGGTGCTGGCCACCATGCTCGAGGCGGGCGGCGAGTACGCCTGGCGCGCCCGCGGCGAGGAGCACATGTGGACGCCCGACGCCATCGCCAAGCTGCAGCACAGCACGCGCTCGGGCAAGTTCGAGACCTACAAGGAATACGCCCAGCTCATCAATGACCAGAGCAAGCGCCACATGACGCTGCGTGGCCTGTTCGAGTTCAAGTTCGATCCGGCCAAGGCGATCCCGCTGGAGGAGGTCGAGTCGGCGGCCGACATCGTCAAGCGCTTCGCGACCGGGGCCATGTCCCTGGGCTCCATCTCCACCGAGGCCCATGCCACGCTGGCCGTGGCCATGAACCGCATTGGCGGCAAGAGCAACACGGGTGAAGGGGGTGAGGATCCTGCGCGTTATCGCAACGAGCTCAAGGGCATCAAGATCGTCAAGGGCACCAAGGTGTCCGACGTCATCGGCAGCAAGGTGATCGAGGCCGACTACGAGCTGCAGGACGGCGATTCGCTGCGCTCCAAGATCAAGCAGGTGGCCTCGGGCCGATTCGGCGTGACGGCCGAGTACCTGGTCAGCGCCGACCAGATCCAGATCAAGATGGCCCAGGGCGCGAAGCCGGGCGAGGGCGGCCAGCTGCCGGGCGGCAAGGTGTCCGAGTACATCGGCTTCCTGCGCTATTCGGTGCCGGGCGTGGGCCTGATCTCGCCGCCGCCGCACCATGACATCTACTCCATCGAGGACCTGGCCCAGCTGATCCACGACCTGAAGAACGTCAACGGCCGGGCTGACATCTCGGTCAAGCTCGTGTCCGAGGTGGGCGTGGGCACCATTGCGGCCGGCGTGGCCAAGGCCAAGGCCGACCACATCGTGATCGCCGGTCACGACGGCGGCACGGGCGCCTCGCCCTGGAGCTCCATCAAGCATGCCGGCACGCCCTGGGAGCTGGGCCTGGCCGAGGCCCAGCAGACCCTGGTGCTGAACCGTCTGCGCGGCCGCGTGCGCGTGCAGGCCGACGGCCAGATGAAGACCGGCCGTGACGTCGTCATCGGTGCCCTGCTGGGTGCTGATGAATTCGGCTTCGCCACCGCACCGCTGGTGGTCGAGGGCTGCATCATGATGCGCAAGTGCCACCTCAACACCTGCCCGGTGGGCGTGGCCACGCAGGACCCGGTGCTGCGCGCCAAGTTCTCCGGCAAGCCTGAGCACGTGGTGAACTACTTCTTCTTCGTCGCCGAGGAAGCGCGCCAGATCATGGCCCAGCTGGGCATTCGCAAGTTCGACGAGCTGATCGGCCGCTCGGACCTGCTGGACACCCGCAAGGGCATCAGCCACTGGAAGGCCCGCGGGCTGGACTTCAGCCGTGTCTTCCACCGCCCCGCGCTGGCCGCCGACGTGGCCCGCCTGCACAACGCCACGCAGGACCATGGCCTGGACCGCGCGCTGGACGTCAAGCTGATCGAGAAGTGCCTGCCCGCCTTTGAAAAGGGCGAGAAGGTGCAGTTCATGCAGGAGGTCAGCAATGTGCGTCGCACGGTGGGCGCCATGCTCTCCGGCGAGCTGGTGCGCCGCCATCCGGAGGGTCTGCCGGACCACACCATCTTCATCCAGATGGAAGGTACGGGTGGCCAGAGCTTCGGTGCCTTCCTGGCCCCGGGCATCACGCTGTACCTGATCGGTGACGCCAATGACTACACCGGCAAGGGCCTCTCCGGCGGCCGTGTGGTGGTGCGCCCCTCCATCGACTTCCGCGGGGACGCGACCAAGAACATCATCGTGGGCAACACCGTGCTGTACGGCGCGACCCGCGGCGAGGCCTTCTTCCGCGGTGTGGCCGGCGAGCGCTTCGCGGTGCGCCTGTCCGGCGCTTCTGCGGTCGTCGAAGGCACCGGCGACCATGGCTGCGAATACATGACCGGCGGCACCGTGGTCGTGCTGGGCAAGACCGGCCGCAACTTCGCGGCAGGCATGAGCGGTGGCATCGCCTATGTCTTCGACGAGGACGGCAGCTTCGCCAAGCGCTGCAACACCAGCATGGTCAGCCTGGACAAGATCCTGCCCTCGCATGAGCAGGAGGCCAGCGTCGACAAGGCCATCTGGCACCGCCTCACCCAGGGCGGCGAGGCCCAGACCGACGAAGCCATCCTCAAGAAGATGATCGAGGACCACCACCGCTGGACCGGCAGTCAGCGCGCCCGCGACATCCTGGACCACTGGGCCGATTCGCGCGCCAAGTTCGTCAAGGTCTTCCCCAACGAATACCGCCGGGCTCTGGGCGAGCTGCACGCCGCCCGCGAAGCCGCCGAGACCATTGCCCACGCCAAGGCCCCCGCCGCCTCGGTGAAGGCTTGAGAGATTAGGAGTACACAATGGGAAAAGTCACCGGCTTCATGGAGTACGAGCGCCTGGAGGAGGGCTACGAGCCCGTTCCGGCCCGCCTGAAGAACTACAAGGAGTTCGTCATTGCGCTGAGCGCCGATCAGGCCAAGCAGCAGGGCGCGCGCTGCATGGACTGCGGCACGCCGTTCTGCAACAACGGCTGCCCGGTCAACAACATCATTCCGGACTTCAACGATCTCGTGTACCGCGGTGACTGGCAGAACGCCATCACCGTCCTGCACAGCACCAACAACTTCCCGGAGTTCACCGGCCGCATCTGCCCCGCGCCCTGCGAGGCGGCCTGCACGCTGAACGTCAATGACGACGCGGTGGGCATCAAGTCCATCGAGCACGCCATCATCGACCGCGCCTGGCTCGAGGGCTGGGTGAAGCCGCAGCCGGCCGCCGTGAAGACAGGCAAGCGCGTGGCCGTCGTGGGCTCGGGCCCGGCCGGCCTGGCCGCGGCGCAGCAGCTGGCGCGTGTCGGTCACGAGGTCACGGTCTTCGAGAAGAACGACCGCGTGGGCGGCCTGCTGCGCTATGGCATCCCCGACTTCAAGATGGAGAAGTCCCACATCGACCGCCGTGTGCAGCAGATGGAGGCCGAGGGTGTCGTCTTCCGCACCGGCGTGCTCGTGGCCAGCCTCGGTGAGGACAGCAAGGTCACCAACTGGGCCAAGGAAACGGTCAGCGCCGAGGACCTGAAGGCCCAGTTCGATGCCGTGCTGCTGTGCGGCGGCGCCGAGCAGTCGCGAGACCTGCCGGTGCCGGGCCGTGACCTGGCGGGCATCCACTTCGCGATGGAGTTCCTGCCCCAGCAGAACAAGGTCAATGCCGGCGACAAGCTCAAGGGCCAGTTGCGGGCGGAAGGCAAGCACGTCATCGTCATCGGCGGTGGGGACACCGGCAGCGACTGCGTGGGGACCAGCAATCGCCATGGCGCCAAGAGCGTCACCCAGTTCGAGCTGATGCCCCGCCCGCCCGAGGAAGAGGACCGCCCGCTGACCTGGCCCTACTGGCCCTACAAGCTGCGCACCTCGTCCAGCCATGAGGAGGGCTGCGAGCGCGAATTCGCCATCGCCACCAAGGAATTCATCGGTGAGAAGGGCAAGGTCACCGGCGTCAAGACGGTGCGCGTGGAGTGGCAGGGCGGCAAGATGGTCGAGGTGCCGGGTTCCGAGCAGGTGCTGAAGGCGGACCTGGTGCTGCTGGCCATGGGCTTTGTCGCGCCGGTCTCGCCGGTGCTGGAGGCCTTTGGCGTGGGCAAGGATGCCCGCGGCAATGCCAAGGCGAGCACCGAGGCCCAGGGGGGCTACGCGACGAACGTCGACAAGGTCTTCGCCGCGGGTGACATGCGCCGGGGCCAGTCCCTGGTCGTCTGGGCCATCCGCGAGGGTCGCCAGGCCGCCCGGGCCGTGGACGAATACCTGACCGGCAGCAGCGTGCTGCCGCGCTGACCCCGGCCGACCGCTCCCGGGCATCGCCCGACTGCCAGCCGCCCCGCGTGACGCGAGGGCGGCTTTTTCATGGCTGACCGGAAACTGTTTGCGGCTGGTTACAAGCTTTTGCCATTCGTCCGCGACGGGCGGCCGCTGGTCGGGCGGTGTGTCGCCACCGTGGAAAACGCCCCCTCACTTTGCCTATGCTTCGGCCGACACTACGCTCAGGCCCATGCCAGGCTCCCTTTGGGGGCCCGGTTCTGGCGTCCCGAACGAACCTGCGAGCAACCATGACACATATTCGATTTGCCGGTGCGAAGCGCGCTTCCCAGTCAGGCTTCACCTTGATGGAAGTCCTGGTGGTGACGGCCATCCTGGGCATCCTGGCGGGCCTGGCCTTGCCTGCCTATCGTGACTATGTGCGGCGCGGCAGCATCCCGGAAGCAACTGCAGCGCTGTCGGACTACCGAGTCAAGATGGAGCAGTACTACCAGGATCACCGCAACTACGGCTCCGGTGGCAAGTGCGCCAATGATGATCCGGCTCCGGCGTGGAAGGATTTCTCTCCTGCGGGCAAAAAGAACTTTGACTACGGATGCGAGTCCCTGGCGGACGGTCAGGACTACAAGCTGACCGCCTCCGGCAAGTCGGCCTCCGTGGTTGCGGGCCATACCTACGAGCTGACCTCCTCGACTTCCAAGACGACGTCCTTCAAGGGCGAAACGGTGGATAAGAACTGCTGGGTCGTCCGGGGGGATGAATGTTGAGCGCCAGAAGCCCCAGGCTCGCTGGGCCAACGCCGGGCTTCACGCTCGTGGAGATGGCTGTCGCCCTTGCCATCATGGGCCTCCTGGTGGCGGTGACGGTTCCCGGTGCCGTGGAATGGGTCAGGAACCTGCAGGTCCGCAGCACCACGGAGTCGCTGCGTGCAGGTCTTGAGCGGGCCCGCCTGGATGCACTGAAGAACAACCGCGCGGTCAGCTTCTGGCTGATTGCCGATGACGCCGCGATACCGGGCAGCGCCTGCGCGGTGTCCAACACGGGCCGCCACTGGGTGATCAGCGTGAAGGACCCTGCGGGCAAGTGCAATGAAGACGTTCCCAGCGCGGATCCCCTGCTGGTTGCACGATCCGAGGCCTTGTCCGGCGCTTCGCGGGTCACGGTCGCGGCCGTCGACAGCACAGACAAGGATGCCTCCCGGGTGATCTTCAACACCCTGGGGCAGGTGGTCAACGCGGATGCCATCAACCGCATCACCATCAAGCCGGCCTCCGGCACGGCACGGGAACTCCAGATCCGCGTGGAAAGCGGGGGTGCGATCCGCAGCTGCGATCCCAAGGTGTCTTCCAGTGATCCGAGGGCCTGCCCATGAACACCATGACGTTTCAACAGGGCCGCCGCCGCCCGCGCCAGCGGGGCATTGCGCTGATCGAGGCCATGATCGGCGTGCTGATCTTCGCCTTCGGCGTGCTGGGGCTGATCGGTCTGCAGGCCGCCATGACCCGCGCCCAGACCAATGCCAAGTTCCGAGCCGACGCCGCCAACCTGGCGTCTGACCTGGTGGCCTTGATCCAGACGGACAGCCTCGCCAACATGAAGCAGTATTCCAAGGCGTCCTGTGGCTCGTATCCCCGCTGCAAGGAGTGGCGCACCAAGGTCAAGTCAGTCCTGCCGGCCGCCGAGGACCCGGACGTGGCTGTGGATGCCGGCGCCAGCAAGGTGGACATCACCATCAGCTGGCAGCAGGGCTCCGACAAGAATCAATACCAAACCGTCCTGGTGTGGCAGCCATGAGCAAGAAGAGACTTCAAACGATGTCGAGCAAGCGCGGCAGCGCCGGCTTCACGCTCGTGGAGCTGATGGTGGGCGTGGGTGTGGGCCTGCTGTCCACGGTGGTCATCGCCACCATCCTGGCCCGCTCTGAGCAGCAGAAGCGCAACACGATGTCGGGTTCCGATGCGCAGGTGGCCGGTGCCCTGGCCCTCTTCGAGCTCGAGAAGGAAGTGAAGGAGGCGGGTTATGGCCTGACCTCGGATACCGCCGGGACGGGCTGCACCCTGACCGCCAAGTACGCCGGGGCCGTGATCGCCGACATCCCGCCTGACCTGGCACCTGTCGTGATCACCAAGACGGCCGACATGCCGGACACGCTGCGCATCACCAAGAGCGTGCCCACTCACTTCTCCATCCCGGCCCAGGTGACCGCCCCGCTGTTCAATCCGACGGGGGGCGGCTCCGTGGCCAACACGGTGACGCTGAAGTCCAATATCGGCATCGAGGCCGGGGACCTGCTGGCCGTGGTCAGCGCACCTGCCGATCCCACGACGGGAGTGGGTTCCTGCATCGTGTTCCAGGCGACGGACATCAAGGCCGACCATGTGGGCGTGGGCCGGACCGTCGATGCCGCCTGGAACAGCATCGCAACGCTGCCGGCGATGTCGCTGTCCCAGTACGTCGTCAACCTGGGAGCGCTGGAGAGTTCCACCTACTCCGTGGCGCCGGTCGCCGCCGGCAGCCCCGTCTACGCTCTGCAGCGTGCTCAGTTCACCTTGAAGGACCGGGCCGTGGTCAACCGCGTGGTGCAGAACGGCGTGGTCGACCTCAAGGCCTTCTATGGCGTGGACTCGGATGCCGATGGCGTCGTGGACCAGTACGTGTCGGACACCCCGACCACTGTCGCAGGCTGGCAGCAGGTGCGCGCGGTGCGCATGGCCCTGCTGACGCGCTCCGAGCAGTTCGAAAAGGACAAGGTCACGACATCCGAGCCCCTGTGGGATGTCGGCAAGCTGGCCTCGGTGCCGGGCACGGTGGATTGCGGGACCAGCAAGTGCATCAAGCTGAATCCCAAGGTTGCGGCCGACTGGGAGCACTACCGCTACAAGGTCTTCGAAGTGGTGATTCCCATCCGGAACCAGCTGTGGCGTTCCGATCTGGGGACCTGACGCAGGGGCCCGTGCCCACTCGCCGAGCGAATCTATGAAACTGGACATGAACATGCCTCATCCACTCAAAGCCCGCGGGGCTCGTCGCCAGCAGCGCGGCGTGTCGATGATCTTTGCCCTGATCTCGCTGGTCGTGCTGACCCTGGGCGGCGTGGCCCTGGTGCGTTCGGTGGACACCGGCACGCTGACGCTTGGCAATCTGGGCTTCCGCAAGGACGCGGTGACGGCCGCCTCAGTGGGCACGGAAGAGGCCATCAGCTGGATGTACGGCGCGGGCCCGGCCAAGCTGGAGAAGGACGCGCCTGAACTCGGCTACTACGCGGTGGCGCTGGACAACCTGGCACCCACCTTGACGGAGCAGGACGCGGCCAAGGCCCTGTCCCTGGTGGACTGGGCGGACAACGGCTGCGGGGGCATGGAGGAATCGGCCACGGCCGTTTGCGTCAAGCCCACCAAGGCCGTCAAGACGGTTGGTGCGACGAAGGTGCAAGTCAAGTGGTTGATCACGCGTCTGTGCGCGGAGCCCGGCCCTGGCGGCAGTGGTCGCCCCTGTGCTCTGCCGATCAAGTTCTCCAAGGCCGTCAGCATGGACAAGGGGATGCTGAGCTACATGGGCGACATCCCGCCCAAGACAACAACCACCTTCTACCGGGTGATCACCCGCGCTGAAGGCTCGCGACAGACGGTCGCCATCACCGAGACGCTGGTCCATTTCTGACCGCCTGGCGGTCCGGATCCCTGAACGGTTAACCCTGGTGTGGAGCATTCCATGAACCAACGCTTCCCTCATTCGCTGACCCGGCTGGCCATGGGGCTCTCCGCCCTGACGGCCACGGCAGCCTTCGCCTCGACGGACATTTCCACGGTGCCGCTGTGGGCCTCGATTGCCGTCAACGTCAAGCCCAACATCCTGTTCGTGCTGGATGACTCGGGCAGTATGGCGGACGACTTCCTGCCCGATGACGCCAACTTCCAGAAGGTGTCCAGCAACTCCGCCTGGGCACAGCCGGGGCGGCTGTCGTCCCAGTGCAATGGTCTGGCCTTCAATCCCGAGCTGGCCTACCCGGCACCGGTGAAGGCGGATGGGAGCGCCTATCCGGATACCCCGACCTCTTCCGAGATCACGGCCCTGCTGTCCTCCAGCAATGCGCTGAACTACTCGGGCCGCGCGCAGTCGGTCACGCAGCTGACGCCGGCCTCGGACGCCTATGTCACAGTGGCGCTGGGAACCTCGGTCCTGGCCGGCGCCTACGTGCTGGGCATGCCGGTCACGGTCTTTGACAACTCCAGCCGTGGAAACTGGGTGGTCGGAACCGTGTCCGCCTGGGACTCCGTGGCGCAGAAGGTGACCCTGAAGGTGGTCCAGTCGCGCAACCTGCCTGGCTCGGGCTACTTCTCGTCGCCCTACATTTCCTACGGTACGCCCGGCAACCAGCTCTACTACACCTACGACAAATCCAAGGGTGGCGAGAGCGCGCTCAACTACCTGTATCCCACGGGCAGCGTCAGCAAGACCTCGACGTTCTACACCCAGTGCGCGATGGCGGTCACCGATCCGAAAGCCATCCCTGCAGGCCTGTTCAACGTGAACATCGTCACGCCCAGCATGAGTGCCGACTTCCTGGCGAAGTACTGGCGCTGGGCCACCTACTACTCGTATCGCATGGCGATGATGCGCTCGGCGGCCAGCCTGGCCTTCCAGCCCATGGACGAGCGTTTCCGCATTGGTTTCACCACCATCCTGGAAAAGAACGTCACCGAAGGATCGCGCATGCTGCATGTGCGCGACTTCGACAAGACGCAGAAAGAGGATTTCTACACCAAGCTCTTCGGCGTGCCGCCCTCGGGCTACACGCCGCTTCGTGGCGCTGTCCAGAAGGCCGGACGCTACTTCGCGAACAAGTACCCGGGTCAGGACTATGACCCGATGCAGTATTCCTGCCAGAAGAACTTCCTGGTGCTTTCGACGGACGGCTACTGGAACAACAATGCCGAGTACGTGGATTGGGATACCACGAAGGCCATGGACTACGGTCCCTACGACATCAATGGCGAGCTGAAGATCGGCAACCAGGACGGCCTGCCCACGCCGCGCCCGATGTTCGATGGCAGCAGCAGCACGGTGGTGAGCGTGGACACCTGGACGGTGACCCACTACTTCAGCCGGGTCCTGGTCTCCAACATCAGCTACAAGGAAACGACCACCAAGGTCAATACCGAGTCGCAGACCCTCTATTCGCTGGCCTCCGACAAGTCCTGCACGGGAGGCACCAAGCGCGTCTGGGGCCAGCCGCAGACGCGCACGGCCACCTACACGCAGGTCATGTCCGAAACGCTGCGGACGGACAACCTCAACATGAGCCAGCCGTGGAGCTACACGAAGACCACCACCACGCTCAAGGACGGTGAAACGGTGACCTCCGCCGTGGATGAACCCGCGCCTACCAAGGGCGCCGAGTCAGTCGTCGCCACGGTCAGCACCAGCTACAACTCCAGCACGGGTGCCTGGACCGGACCGACCTACGGCTCCTGGAAGAACGGCACCGCAGTGAAGGGCGGCTGCGCCACCAGCCCGCCAGCCGATCTGCCGCCGACGGTGGTCAGCACCTCGACTACCCTGGCCAAGTCGGGCAGCCGCACGGCCGGCACCACGGTGTCCAAGACCGACACCGATACGTCGGAAGTCAAGAGCGCAGTGACCAACAAGACCACCACGACCAATGTGACCGGCACCCTGGATTCGCTGGCCGACGTGGCGATGTACTACTACAAGACCGATCTGCGCACCTCGGACCTGGGCAACTGCACCGGCTCCAAGGGCATCGATGTCTGCGAGAACAATGTCAAGGTGACCGAAGGCAGCAAGGACGACGCCAAGCACCAGCACATGACCACCTACACGCTCAGCCTGGGCAACAGTGGCATGCTGGGCTACGAGCCGGACTACGAGACCAGCACCGCGGGCGACTTCTACAAAGTCAAGACCGGCGTGCGGAACTGGCCCAACCCCTTCGCCTCCGGTGCCGCGAAGATGGACGATCTGTGGCACGCCGCCGTCAACGGCCGGGGCCGCTACTTCAATGCCAAGGATCCCTCCGGCCTGGCCCTGAGCCTGGCCACGGCACTGAATTCCATCGCCTCGGTGACGGGTACTGCCGCTGCCGCTGCCACGAGTACCCTGCAGCCGGTGGCAGGTGACAACGGCGCCTATGTGTCGCAGTTCACGTCGCCGGCATGGACGGGTGACCTCCGCAAGTACACCTTCGACAAGAACGGCAAGGTCGAGGCCACTCGCTATGACGAGAAGTCGGGATCTTTCGTCGACAACGCCAAGTGGAGTGCGGCCGATATGCTGACCTCGGCCGCGGATCGCAAAATCAAGTTCTTCCGCAAGGGCGGGGCCAAGACCACCACGGGCAGCCTGGTCAACTTCGACGCGGCCTCGATGACCGCCGATGAGCTGGCCCTGTTCGCCAAGGCCTGCGACAAGTCGTCGACGGACCGTCCTTCGCAGTGCGCCTCCGCGAGCCCGGCTGAAATCACGGCGCTGAACGACCCGGCCACGATGGTGTCCTACCTGCGGGGCGTGGAGCAGACGGGCTACCGGCCGCGCAGCCGGATCCTGGGTGACCTGGTGAACTCCTCGCCGGTGTTCATCGGCCAGTCCAAGTACCAGTACACCGAGAACGGCTACCAGTCCTGGGTGAAGTCCTCGACCATCGCCGGCCGCACGCGCATCCTGGTGGTGGGCGGCAATGATGGCATGCTGCATGCCTTCCGCGAGACGGATGGTGTCGAGCTGTGGGCCTATGTGCCGTCCAGCGTCATGTCCAAGATGTACATCCTGTCGGACAAGTCCTACGAGTCCAAGCACACCTACTTCGTGGACGGCTCGCCCATCGTGTCCGACATCTATGTGGACGGCGCCTGGAAGACCATCCTGATCGGAGGCCTGGGTGCAGGTGGCCGCAGCTACTACGCACTGGATGTGACGGACACCGAGAACCCCAAGCCTCTGTGGGAAATCAGCCCCGACACCATGCCCGCGGGCGAGGGCGATCGCCTGGGCCTGGCCTTCTCCAACCCGGTGGTCACCAAGCGTGCTGACGGCACGTGGATCGTGGCGCTGGCCAGCGGCTACAACAACCCCTCCGGCGGCGCCTACCTCTTCATCCTGGATGCCAAGACGGGCGAGCTGCTGCAGACCATTCCCACGGAAGTGGAAGGGGTCAATGTGGGTGAGGGCCTGGCCAAGGTGAATGCATGGATTGACAGCCCGGAGGAAAACCTGGCGCTGCGCTTCTATGGTGGCGACATGCGCGGCAACCTGTGGCGCTTCGACATCGACGGTCTGCTTGAACCCAAGAAGAAGGCCCTGCGCCTGGCCGTCCTGAAGAACGGGGACGGGCAGCTGCAGCCCATCACGACCCTGCCCAAGCTGGCTGAGTTCGATGCCAATGGCGGCCGCCGTCGCGTGATCTATGTGGGCACCGGGCGCTACCTGGGCAAGACGGACATCCCGACCGAGGCCACACCGGCCCAGCAGCAAAGCATCTACGCCATTGCCGACGATCTGTCCGACAAGGGCCTGGATGATGTCCGCGGTGACAAGCTGCTGGTCGAGCAGAAGATCGACACCAGCACGACGCCCTATACCGTGGGCAGCACCGAGACCGTGGTCGACTGGTCCAAGAACAAGGGCTGGTTCGTGGATCTCAAGAACAAGTCGGAGCGGGTCAATATCGACATGCTGATGGTGGCCAACACCCTGGTCGCAGCCGGCAACATCCCGGGAGCCGCCTCGACCTACTGCGAGGCGCCGGAGGCCAACCAGGCCAGCTTGTACATGTTCAACATCATCACCGGTGGCGGTACGGTGCAGGGCCTGACCGAAATGCAGGCAGGTATCAGCGCCGTCATGGACGAGTTCGGCAAGTACAAGACCGTCAAGACCGGCGTCAAGTCGGGCGTGAACCAGCCGCCCGATGAAATCACCCCGCTGACGGTGAGCTCGGGCGCCCCGCGCCGCAGTACCTGGCGTGAGCTTCATTGAGCGAGGTCGGGTCGGAGGGCGGCCGCCCCAAGCAGCGTGGGCGGCCGCAGCAGTCCTGCATCTGAGCGTGCTGCTGGGCCTTGGCCAGCGCTCGCTCACCCTGGGGGAAGGCGGTTCTGCGCATCAGCGTGAGCCGGCTTCCCTTTCTTTTCGTGTGCTGCAGCCGGCTTCTGCCGGCACGGGGCCCGCGACTGCGCCAGCAAGCCTCGGCATGCCGGTGACGGCGTCTTCCACGCAGGCAGCCCCTCCGGTGGCCACGGTGGGGGCGTCCGCGGCGGTGGCGAGCGAGTCCGCTGAAATTCCTGTGGTGAAACTGGCTGGCTTCAATCTGCAGGACTACCTGCCCCGCAGCGCGGTGGACCAGGGGCCGCGCGTTCAGGGGCAGGTGAACCTCCCCTGGCCCGAGGGCTTCTCCGGCCGCCAGATGCACAAGGGGCGATTCCGGGTCTACATCGATGAGCATGGCCGGGTCCGGCGCGTGGCGGTCGAGGCGCTGGAGATGGCCCCGCCGTTTGTCGAGCTCACCCAGCAGGCCTTTCTGCAGGCGCATTTCGAGCCGGGCAAGCTGGCCGGCATGCCCGTCAGGACCTGGATCCTGATCGAAGTCGTCTACGAGGACTCCGGCGTCGTCTTCACCCAGGTGCTGTCCGAACAGTGAAGTGCGGCAGAGTGGGCAGAAATGCCCGGCCGCCGTGAGCATTTCCGTGTTTCCCCTATGATGTGGCCTCTTTTGTCTGGGCAGGTGCCCAGCCGCCACTGGCCCATGCCTGCCCAAAGACTACAGACCACTGATCAAGAGACGCCCCTGATCGAGCTGCGCGATGTGAGCTGCGGCTATGCCGGGCGCGCCATCCTGCAGGGCGTGAACCTGCAACTCAAGCGCGGCGCCGTGCTGGCCCTGATTGGCACGTCGGGTGGCGGCAAGACCACGCTGCTGCGGGCCCTGAGCCGCCAGATCACGCCCATGGCCGGACAGGCCTTCTTCGACGGGCAGGACATGGCCAGCCTGGACCAGACCGGCCTGTTCGCCGTGCGTCGACGCATGGGCATGCTCTTCCAGTTCGGCGCCCTGTTCACCGACCTCAGCGTGTTCGAGAACGTTGCCTTCCCCCTGCGCGAGCACACCCGCCTGCCTGAATCCATGATCCGTGACCTGGTGCTGATGAAGCTCAATGCGGTCGGCCTGCGCGGTGCCCGCGACCTGATGCCCAGCGAGATCTCCGGTGGCATGGCCCGCCGCGTGGCCCTGGCACGGGCCATCGCCCTGGACCCCGACCTGGTGCTGTATGACGAGCCCTTCGCGGGCCTGGATCCCATTTCGCTGGGGGTCACGGCACGCCTGATTCGCGACCTCAACGACGCCCTGGGCCTGACCAGCGTGATCGTGTCGCACGACCTCCACGAGACGTTTGCCATCGCCGACCATGTGGCCATGGTGGCCAATGGCCGCGTGGTGGCCCAGGGCTCGCCGGAGGAGCTCCGTCACAGCCAGGATCCGCTCGTGCAGCAATTCGTCGGCGCCCAGCCGGACGGCCCGGTGCGCTTCCATCAGCCGGCCGTGCCCGTGCTGCAGGACTTCGGCCTCAGCGGGAGGTCGGCATGAATCGCCTTTCCCTGCACATCGGTTTCACGCTGCGCAGCAAGCTGGCCCAGGTCGGGCAGGCGGCCCGGCTGTTCGTGCAGCTGCTGGCCCGCAGCCCGCGCGCCCTGATGCGCTTCTCGCTGATCCGGGAACAGGTCTACTACCTGGGCAACCGATCCTTGTCCATCATCGGCGTCTCGGGCCTCTTCGTGGGCTTTGTGCTGGCTCTGCAGGGCTACTACACCTTGCAGCGCTACGGCTCTGCCGAGGCGGTGGGCCTGCTGGTGGCGCTCAGCCTGGTGCGCGAGCTGGGCCCGGTGGTGAGCGCCCTGCTGTTCGCCGGACGGGCGGGCACCTCGCTGACGGCGGAGATCGGCCTGATGAAGGCCGGCGAGCAGCTGACGGCCATGGAGATGATGGCGGTCGATCCCGTGACGCGCGTGCTCGCGCCGCGCTTCTGGGCGGGCTTCATCGCCATGCCCCTGCTGGCCGCGGTGTTCTCCGCCGTGGGCGTCATCGGGGGCTGGCTGGTGGGCGTGGTGCTGATCGGCATCGACGCCGGTGCCTTCTGGTCCCAGATGCAGGGCGGTGTCGACGTCTTTGCCGATGTGGGCAATGGCGTCATCAAGAGTCTGGTCTTCGGCCTGACGGTCAGCTTTGTGGCCCTGCTGCAAGGCTATGGCTGCAAGCCGACGCCGGAAGGGGTGTCTTACGCCACGACCCGCACGGTCGTGGTTTCATCGCTGGCTGTGCTTGCACTGGATTTCGTGCTGACGGCCATGATGTTCTCGATTTGATGGGAGAAGAGGATGCAAGCCTCTCGACATGATGTGTGGGTGGGTTCCTTCGTGCTGCTGGGCGCGGCGGCCCTGCTGTTCCTCGCGCTGAAGGCCGGCAATCTGCTGAGCCTCAACTTCGACGACACCTACACGGTGGTGGCCAAGTTCGACAACATCGGCGGCCTGAAGGCCCGTGCCGCAGTGAAGAGCGCTGGCGTGGTCGTGGGCCGCGTGGAGTCCATCAGCTTCGATGACAAGAGTTTCCAGGCTCGCGTGGTCCTCAAGCTCAACCAGGGGGTGGCCTTTCCCAAGGACAGCTCGGCCAAGATCCTGACGGCCGGCCTGCTGGGCGAGCAGTACATCGGCCTGGAGCCAGGCGCCGATGAGAAGAACCTGGTCGCCGGCGATGTGATCAAGCAGACGCAGTCCGCCGTGGTGCTTGAAAACCTGATCGGGCAGTTCCTCTACAACAAGGCCGCGGACAGCGGCAGCGGGGAGAAAAAGTGAGTTGGACCCAACGCGGCGCCGTGCTGGCGCTGAGCCTGAGCCTGGCCGCCTGCGCCTCGCTCAAGGGACCGGGCGCCCCGGGCCAGAAGCTGGACCCCTGGGAGAACTGGAACCGCAAGGTCTTCGCTTTCAACGAGGACCTGGACTCCCACGTGCTCAAGCCCGCGGCCACCGCTTACAGCGAGGTCGTGCCCAGCCCGGCCCGCACGGCGATCGACAACTTCTTCAGCAATGTGGGCGACGCCTGGTCGGCCATCAACCTGACGCTGCAGGGGCGCTTCAAGCTGGCCGCGCAGCAGGCCTTCCGCTTCGCGGTGAACTCGACGCTGGGCATCGGCGGCCTGATCGATCTGGCCGGCGAGGCCGGCGTGGAGCGCAACAGCCAGGACCTGGGGCAGACCTTTGGCCGCTGGGGCTTCGGCACCGGCGCCTACATCGTCTGGCCTCTGTTCGGCCCGTCCTCGGTGCGAGACTCTCTGGCCCTGCCCTGGGACCGCACGGCCAGCCCGGCCCTGTATTTCCAGGACGGCCGCAGCAAGGTCTCGATCTACCTGCTGCAGACGGTCAATGCCCGGTCCAACTTCCTGCGGGCCGGCGAGATGCTCGATGGCATCGCCCTGGACAAGTACACCTTCATCCGCGACGCCTACCTGCAGCGCCGGGGCAGCTTCGAGACGGACGACGAGTTCGAGGTGATCACCCCGCCGCCCGCTGGCGAGGGCAAGCCCTGACCCTCCTGTGAACCGCCGGGCCTCCTGCCGCGTTGAGAGGTCCATGGTGACGGCCGCCGTCACCCGCTACTGAAAGGAAACCGAATGATTCTGTCGACCAAGCGAACCGCCCTGAAGGCCCTGTTGGCCGCCGCCTCCCTGGCACTGCTGCCGATGGCCAGCCATGCCGTGGACGCCAGCACGCCTGACGGCCTGATCCGCCAGCTGTCCATCGAGACCATCGAGGCCGTGAAGTCGGACAAGGCCATCCAGGGTGGCGACGTCAGCAAGATCGTGACCCTGGTGGACACCAAGGTCATGCCGCATGTGAACTTCCAGCGCATGACCTCGTCTGCCGTGGGCCGCTTCTGGCGCCAGGCCAGCCCCGAGCAGCAGAAGCGCCTGCAGGAGGAATTCAAGACCCTGCTGATGCGCACCTATGCCGGCGCCCTGGCCCAGGTCAAGGACCAGACCATCGCCCTGAAGCCGCTGCGCGCCAGTGCCGAGGACACCGAGGTCGTGGTCAAGACCGAGGTCCGCGGCAAGGGTGATCCCATCCAGCTGGACTACCGCCTGGAGAAGGCCGGCGCCATCTGGAAGATCTATGACGTCAATGTGCTGGGCATCTGGCTGGCGGACCAGTACCGCAACAGCTTTGCCCAGGAAATCGGTGCCAATGGCATCGACGGCCTGATCAAGGCCCTGGCCGACAAGAACCAGAAGGCGGCCTCCGGCGCCAAGAGCTGAGCGGGGTGAATGCTGCCATGCTCAAGCTGCCCGCCAGCATCCGGCTGCCCGAGCTGCCCCTGATCTGGGCCGAGCTCGACGCAGCCCTGCGCGCCGAGGCTGCGCAGGTGAACGCCGCGGCGGGCACCATGCTCAGGCTCAATGCGGTCGATCTCAGCGAGTTCGATTCCGGCGTCCTGACGCTGCTGCTGAGCGCGGTGCGCCTGAGCGAGCAGCTGGGTCTGCAGCTGCAGATCCACGAAGTGCCGGCCAAGCTCCAGGAGCTGGCCCGGGTCTACGGCGTGGACGCCGCACTCTGGCCCGAGCTCGCTCCCCAGCTCTGAGCCTGGCTCGCATCATGGAAACGGCGCCCTCGGGCGCCGTTCGTCTTGGTGCGCAGGTGGGTGCGCCCGTCGGGCTCAGGCCGCGTAGCGCTTGCTGCGCAGATTGCGCTTGATCTCCTGCAGCACCGGCCGCAGTTGCTGGCCCAGGCGCAGGGCCACGCCGGTGGTGAGGATGTCCACGGCGGTGAGGTGCAGCAGGCGCGAGACCATGGGGCTGTAGCGGTCGTAGTCCTCCGGATGGTCCACCGCCAGCAGTACCTGCCCCGGGGCCTGGCCCAGCTGGGCGAGCGGCGAGCCGCTGGCGGTGATGATGATGGTGGTCGCGCCCTTCTTGCGGGCGATCTCCGCGGCGTCCAGCAGGTCGCGGCTGCGGCCGGAGTTGGAGATGATCACGGCGCAGTCGCCCGGGGCCAGCATGGTGGCGCTCATCAGCTGCACATGGCCGTCGCTGCAGGCGATGGTGTGCACGCCCAGGCGGAAGAACTTGTGCTGTGCGTCCTGGGCCACGATGCCGGAGTTGCCCACGCCGTAGAACTCGATGCGCCGGCCCTGGCGGGCGGACTCGGTCAGGGCGGTGATGGCGCGCTCGAAGGCATGGCTGGCGGCGTCGTTGCGGTAGTGCAGCAGGGCGGCCACGGCGTTGTCGACCACCTTGACGATGAGATCGCCCGGCTTGTCGTCCTCGTCCACTGCGCGGTGCACGAAGGGCACGCCCTCGTTGACGCTGCCTGCCAGCTTGAGCTTGAAGTCGGCCAGGCCGTCATAGCCCACGCTGCGGCAGAAGCGCACCACCGTGGGCTTGCTGACATGCGAGCGGTCCGCGAGCTCGCTCACGGGCAGGTTGGCAAAGGACCGGGGGTCAGCGATCAGCAGCTTGGCCACCCGCTGCTCGGCCGGGGGCAGGGCGGGCAAGGCCGCCTTGACGCGTTCCAGGATGCTCATGCTCACTGCTCCTCGGCCCAGCTGAAGCCGTCACGGGCCACCAGGGCGCTGGCGGCGGGGGGACCCCAGCTGCCGGCGGTGTAGGTGCGGGGGCCGTTGCTGTCTGCGGCCCAGGCATCCAGGATGGGCTCGACCCAGCGCCAGGCCTGCTCTTGCTCGTCGCTGCGCACGAAGAGGTTGAGCTTGCCGGCGATGGCGTCCAGCAGCAGGCGCTCGTACGCACCCACGCGGGCGCTGCCGAAGGCCTTGTCGAAGTCCAGATCCAGCGAGACTGGCGCCAGCGACTCCCCGTGCGAATTGCCCTTGGCGGCCAGCAGTTGCAGCTCCAGGCCGTCCTCGGGTTGCAGCTTGATCACCAGGCGATTGGGCTGGTTGGCACCCGGGAAGATGGGGTGGGGCACCGGGCGGAAGTTGACGACGATCTGCGCGTCACGCGCCGCGAGGCGCTTGCCGGTGCGCAGGTAGAAGGGCACGCCGGCCCAGCGCCAGTTCTGCACCTCGGTGCGCAGGGCCACGAAGGTCTCGCAGGGGCTGTCCGCGGGGATCTTGGACTCGTCCAGATAGCCCACCACGGACTTGCCGTCCACGCTGCCGGCACGGTACTGGCCGCGCACCACATCGCGGACCACGGATTCCGGCGTGAAGGGCTTGAGCGAGCGCAGCACCTTGAGCTTCTCGTCGCGGATGGCGTCGGCGTCGTTCGTGGAGGGCGGCTCCATGGCGATCATGGTCAGCAGCTGCAGCGCATGGTTCTGGATCATGTCGCGCAGCGCGCCGGTGCCGTCATAGAAGGGGCCGCGCGTGCCTACGCCCAGTGATTCGGCCAGGGTGATCTGGATGTTGGCGATGGCCTGGCGGTTCCACAGCGGCTCGAAGAGCGCGTTGCCGAAGCGCAGGGCCATGAGGTTCTGCACCGAGGGCTTGCCCAGGTAGTGGTCGATGCGGAAGGCCTGCGATTCGGTGAAGACCGAACGCACCACGCGGTTGATGTGCTGGGCGCTGGCCAGGTCATGGCCCAGGGGCTTCTCCAGCACCACGCGCACCTGCGGGCCGTTCAGCCCCGCGGCGCCCAGCTGCTCGCAGATCTGGGTGAAGAGGTGGGGGCTGGTGGCCAGGTAGAAGACCACGGTGTCTGCGTGGCGCTCGCCCAGCCAGTCCTTGAGCCTCGCGTAGTGCTCGGGCTGGGAGAGGTCCATGCGGCGGTAATGCACCAGGGCCGCGAAGCGCTCGAACTCCTCGTCGCTGGGTCGCTTGGCGCCTTCGACTTCCTGGAAGCGCTCCTTGAGCCAGTCGCGGTAGCGCTCGTCGGGCATCTCGTCGCGGGCCACGGCCAGGATGCGGCCGCCCTCGGGCAGCTTGCCGTGGCGGAAGGCCTGGAACAGGGCCGGCATCAGCTTGCGCCAGGTGAGATCGCCAGTGCCACCGAAGAAGACGAGATCGAATGCCATGCCAGGGTTCCGGTTGAGGCTCGAGCAGATGGTGCTGCTTGAACTCTTGATGTAACAAAGTTTCCGGATTTATGATGCACGAGTTTCGTAACCCGGTCAATCCGGACCGCCGCCCGCAGGCCTTGCCCTCTGGGAAAGCCTGGATCCTTGCGCCGCGAGCTTGTAACCCTGTTGGGGCCGCGGCGGGCCGGGGAGCGGTTCTAATAGCGGCCTGCACGAACTTCGGGGTTTCCCTATGCATCAGCTCGAACAACTCAAGGCCTTCACCACCGTCGTCGCCGATACCGGCAACTTCCTGCAACTGGCGCAGTTCACGCCGCGGGACGCCACGACCAATCCCTCGCTGATCCTGAAGGCCGTGCAGTCGCCCGACTACGCACCGCTGCTGAACGAGACCGTGGCCGCCCACAAGGGCAAGCCGCTGGACGAGATCGTGGACCAGGTGCTGGTGCGCTTCGGCCTGGAGATCCTGAAGGTCGTGCCGGGGCGCGTGTCGACCGAGGTCGACGCCCGCCTGAGCTTCGACACCGCCGCCACCATCGCCCGCGCCAAGCGCCTGATCGGCCTGTACGAGGCCGCCGGCATCGGCCGCGAGCGCGTGCTGATCAAGATCGCGTCCACCTGGGAAGGCATCCAGGCGGCGCGCGCGCTGGAGCTCGAAGGCATCCGCTGCAACCTGACGCTGCTGTTCTCCTTCTGCCAGGCCGTGGCCTGCGGTGAAGCCGGCGTGCAGCTGATCTCGCCCTTCGTCGGCCGTATCTATGACTGGTACAAGAAGGCCGCCGGCAGCGCCTGGGACGAGGCCGCGCAGGCCGGCGCCAACGACCCCGGCGTCAAGTCGGTCAGCCAGATCTACACCTACTACAAGAAGCACGGCATCCGCACCGAGGTGATGGGTGCCAGCTTCCGCAACATCGGCCAGATCCAGGCCCTGGCGGGCTGCGACCTGCTGACCATCAGCCCGGACCTGCTGGCCCAGCTGCAGGCCAGCGAAGCGCCGCTGAGCCGCGCGCTGGACGCCGCCGCGGCCGCCCGTGCCGATGTGCCCAAGGTCTCGTACAACGAGGCGGCCTTCCGCTTCGCCCTCAACCAGGATGCCATGGCCACCGAGAAGTTGGCCGAGGGCATCCGCCTGTTTGCCGTCGATGCCGGCAAGCTGGACCAGATCATCGAAAGCCAACTCTGATGCAGCACCCGCGTTGCGACCAAAGCCCGGCCTGGGCCCTCTTGCAAGCACAGTACCAATCCAGCGGCGCCGCCTTCGACCTGCGCCAGGCCTTTGCCGAGGAGGGATCGCGCTTCGAGCGCTGGTCCTTCGAGGCTCCGGAGCTGTTCGTGGACCTGTCCAAGAACCGCATCGATGCGCCCACGCTGGCACTGCTGCTGCAACTGGCCCGGGACTGCGGGCTTGAATCGCAGCGCGAGGCGCTCTTCAAGGGCGAGCCCATCAACCACACCGAGGGACGCGCCGTGCTGCACACGGCCCTGCGCGCGCCGGCGGGCGGTGCGCCCTACAGCGACGAGGTCCAGGGCTCGCTGACGCGCATGCTGGCCTTCGCCGAGAGCGTGCGTGCCGATGCCGGCATCACCGACATCGTGCACATCGGCATCGGCGGCTCGGACCTCGGGCCGGCCATGGTGGTGCAGGCGCTGCAGCCCTACACGGACGCGCATCGCCGCCTGCATTTCGTCTCCAATGTCGACGGGCATGACCTGGCCCCCGTGCTGCAGGGCCTGGACGCGCGCAGAACGCTGTTCGTGATCGCCTCCAAGACCTTCACGACGCAGGAGACCCTGGC
Organism: Pelomonas sp. BJYL3; assembly: GCF_027257975.1. Taxonomy (GTDB): domain Bacteria; phylum Pseudomonadota; class Gammaproteobacteria; order Burkholderiales; family Burkholderiaceae_C; genus Roseateles_B; species Roseateles_B flavus. The sequence goes on along the minus strand of NZ_JANZKX010000003.1, from coordinate 432,595 downwards.
CAATGCCGAGGCCGCCAAGGCCTGGTTCCTGGCGCAGGGCGGCACGGACATCGCCCGCCATTTCGTGGCCACCAGCAGCAACACCGCGGCGGCGCAGGCCTTTGGCATTCACACCAGCTTCGGGTTCTGGGACTGGGTGGGCGGGCGCTACTCGCTGTGGTCGGTGATCGGCCTGCCCATCGCCATTGCCATCGGCGCCGCGGCCTTCCGTGAGCTGCTCGCCGGTGCTCATGCCATGGATCGCCATTTCGCCGAGACGCCGCAGGAGCGCAATGTGCCGGTGCTGCTGGGGCTGCTGGACCTCTGGTACCGCAACTTCCACGGCTTCACGAGCCGCAGCGTGGCGCCCTACCACCAGGGCCTGCGCCGCCTCCCGGCCTACCTCCAGCAGCTGGAGATGGAGAGCAATGGCAAGGGCGTGGACCGCGAGGGTCAGGTCTTGCCCTATGGCACCAGCCCGGTCGTGTGGGGCGAGGCCGGCACCAATGGCCAGCACGCCTATTTCCAGATGCTGCACCAGGGCACGGACGTGATCCCGGTGGAGTTCATCGCCGTGAAGACCCCGCAGCATGGCGCCCATGTGCAGGGCGAGCTGGCCGAGCGCCTGCGGGACCAGCACCAGAAGCTGCTGGCCAACTGCCTGGCGCAGTCGCAGGCGCTGATGCAGGGCAAGACGGTGGAGCAGGCGCTGCATGAGAAGGCGCCCACGGCTTCCGCCGCCCTGGGCAGGCTGACCGTGGCTCGCCATCGCAGCTTCCCCGGCAATCGACCCAGCACCACCATCGTGCTGGAGCAGCTCACGCCGCGCAGCCTGGGGGCTCTGATCGCGCTCTACGAGCACCGCGTGTTCGTCAGCGGCGCGCTGTGGGGCATCAACAGTTTCGACCAGTGGGGCGTGGAGCTCGGCAAGGCCTTGTGCAGCAGCCTGCTGCCCCGCCTGGCCAGCGGCGATACGCAGGGCCTGGACGGCTCCACGGCCGGCCTGCTGACGAAGCTGAGAAGCGGAGGCTGATGCCCATGCGCGTGGTCTTCGATTTCGGCGGTGTGCTGTTCCGCTGGCACCCGCCCAGCTTCCTGGCCCGTGTGTGGCCGCAACGCTGTCCTGACGAGGCCGCGGGGGCCGACGCGGCCCGCGAGTTCTTCACCCAGTACAGCGGCGACTGGGGCGCCTTCGACCAGGGGCTCATCGGCCCCGAGGCCGTGATCGAGCGCATCGCGACGCGCACCGGCTGGCCGCAGGCCGAGGTGCGTGCCGTCGTGGATGCCGTACCGGACGAGCTGCAGGCCGTGCCGGGTACCGTGCGCCTCATCGAGGCTGCGCAGGCGGCCGGGCATCGCACGCATTACCTCTCCAACATGCCAGGCATCTACGCCGATCACCTGGAGCGGCACTATCCGCTGGACCGCTGGTTCGAGGGCGGGATCTTCTCCAGCCGCGTCAGGCAGTCCAAGCCGGGTGCCGAGATCTTTGCGTTGATGGAAGCGCAGCTGGGCGTGCCGCCTCAGGACATCGTCTTCCTCGATGACCACCCGGCCAATGTCGAGGCTGCGGCCGCACGCGGTTGGCAGGCCCTGCTGTTCACCACGCCGGAGTCGGCGGAGCAGGCCTTGCGCGAGCGCGGCCTGCTGGGCTGAGCCGGGCCCCCGGCGCCGCCTCAGTGCGGCAGGGGGTCGTTGTCGTCGGTGGGCGGCGCGGCGGCCATGCGGAAGGACTCGCTGGCCCAGGCGCCGAGGTCCATTTCGCGGCAGCGTTCGCCGCAGAAGGGCCGGTAGCGGTTGCTCGGCGCGAAGACGGCATCGCCACCGCAGTGGGGGCAGGGCACCAGGCGTTCGCCCTGGGCATTCTTCTTGGATGTGCTCATGGGACTCAGGCGCAAAGCGTCAGTTCAAAGCTGGCGTCCTGGTTGGACAGCTTGAGCCGGCCCTCTTCGTCCTGGCGCATCAGGCGGATGGCCACCATGAGGCGGTGGCCGCTGATTTCGGGGATCAGCCCCAGGCTGGGGTCGATGCGCATGCGCAGCAGCTGGTAGCTGCGGCCCTGGGGCAGGCTCTGCTGGTACTGGCCGGCCTGGGCCGCAACCTTGTGCGGCGCGCCGGAGTCGCGCAGCAGGCCCAGCAGCACCTGCAGGGCCTCGGCCAGGGGCATCAGGGACTGGGTCCACTGCATCAGGTCATTGCGGCGGCGCACCGGCAGGAACTGCTGCCAGGTGTAGTAGGCCGGCAGGTCGAACTCGCAGGTACCGCCGGGAATGCTGATGCGGCTGCGGATGCTCATCAGCCATTCGTTGCTGGTGAGCGCATGGCCAGCCTTGCCGGACAGGGCGTTGAGCTTGTTGAAGGCCGCATCGATGCGCTGGATGACGTTGTCCAGGGCCGCCTCGGAGATGGCCGGATTGCCGCGGTAGCTGTTGAACTGCGCCTTGTGGCGCTCCAGTTCCTTGAGCAGGTCGGACTTGAGATCGGCCCGCGAGGCCACGTCCATGATCTCGAAGAGGGTGACCAGGGCGAAGTGGTGGTCCAGGGGCGTCTCGCGGGCGATCAGCTGGCCCAGCCGATCGAACAGGTGCTCCAGCCGCAGCATTGTTCGAATGCTTTCGTTGAACGGGTACTCGTACAAGACCAAGGCGGACATCCCAGGGCAATTGGCGTTGTGGGCGCGCAGGCCGGCTCAGTGGCCGACAGGCGGATGGCGGATTGTTTCACAGGCGGCCGTCCTCCCTGAAGCCCGCTGCACCGAAAAGGCGGGCATGGGGACGGGGCGGTGGCGCATCAGGCCTGCCAGTGTGCGGCAAGCTGCCGGACTTCCAGGGCCAGCGCGGCCAGGTCCAGGCCTTCGTTGCAGATCACCGCATCGGCTGCCGCGCGGCGCTGCTCGCGCGTGGCCTGCTGCGCGAGCACGGCCAGCACGGCCTCGCGCGTCCAGCCATTGCGGGCCATCACGCGCAGCACCTGCGTCTCGGGTGTGCAGTCCACCACCAGCACCCGGTCCACGCGCTGGCGCCACCGGCCGGACTCCACCAGCAGGGGCACATCGAAGACGATCCAAGGGCTGCCCGCCGCCGCGAGCTCCTGACGGCGGGTCTCTTCGCCGATCATGGGGTGCAGGACGCCCTCGAGCCGCTTGCGGGCCTCCGGCTCGCGGAAGGCCAGCTCGCGCATGAAGCTGCGGTCCAGGGCGCCGTCGTCGGCCTGAGCCTGGGGTCCGAAGGCTGCCACGAGTGCGGGCATCGCCGCCCCGCCGGGCGCCGTCAGGCGGCGCGAGATGGCGTCGGTGTCGATCAGGGCCGCCCCGAGCTCGGCCAGGCAGCGCGCCACCGTGCTCTTGCCGCTGCCGATGCCGCCCGTCAGTCCGATGCGCATGCGCTGTTCCCGCGGCGTTCGTTCAATACCCGCCGAGCCACCAGGTCATCAGCCGTGCCGGGCCGATCAGCAGCACAGCCAGCCCGCCACCGGCGAGGAAGGGCCCGAAGGGCACATAGCGGCCTTCGCGCAGGCTGCTGTTGAGCTTCATGGCGATGCCCACGATGGCGCCGATCACCGAGGCGCTCAGCACGATGGGCAGCACCATCTGCCAGCCCAGCCAGGCACCCAGCGCGGCCAGCAGCTTGAAGTCGCCGTAGCCCATGCCTTCCTTGCCGGTCAGGAGCTTGAACAGCCAGTACACAGACCAGAGGCTCAGATAGCCCGTCAGTGCCCCGATCAGGGCCTGGTCCAGGGGCAGGGTCCAGCCCAGCAGGGCGGCCCACAGGCCGGCCCATAGCAGGGGCTGGTTGATGCTGTCGGGCAGCAGGGTGGTGTCCCAGTCGATGGCTGCCAGGGCGATCAGCGCTGCCGCGAAGCCGCACCACAGCAGGGCCTGGGCCTGCGGGCCGAAGCGCCAGGCGATGAGGGCGAACAGGGTGCCGGTCAGGGCCTCGAGGAGGGGGTAGCGGAAGGAGATTGGCGTCTTGCAGGACGCGCAGCGGCCCCCCAGGCGCAGCCAGCCCAGCAGGGGCAGGTTCTCATGCCAGGCCAGCTGGTGGCCGCACTTGGGACAGCGCGAGCGGGGGCGGGACAGGCTGAACGGCGCTTGCTTCTCCACGGCCTCGCCCAGCTGGCGGATCTGCTCGGCCAGCGGGCCGGACTCGGCCGCCGGCAGGCCGGCGCTTCGTTCCAGCACCTGGGCGTCACCGAGGTGGGCCGAGGCGTCCAGGGTCCAGTCACGTTCCATGATGCGCGGCAGGCGCAGCACCACCACGTTCAGAAAGCTGCCAATGCACAGGCCCAGCAGACCCAGGGCCCAGGGACTGAGCAGGTACTGCCAGTCCGGCGAGATCACGAGAGGCATGCGTCAGACCACCTGACCCAGCTTGAAGATGGGCAGGTACATGGCGACCACGATGCCGCCGATCATGCTGCCCAGCAGGACGATGATGAATGGCTCCATCAGGCTGGACAGCGCCTTCACGGCTTCATCCACTTCCTCTTCGTAGAACTCAGCGGCCTTGGCCAGCATGTGATCCAGGGAGCCGGACTCCTCGCCGATGCTGGCCATCTGCAGCACCATCACGGGGAACAGGCCGGTGGACTGCATGGACGCGGTGAGCGCCGAACCCGTGGAGACATCGCGCTGGATCTTCTCGGTGGCCTCGGTGAACACGGCATTGCCGGAGGCGCCGCCGACGGAATCCAGGGCTTCCACCAGAGGAACGCCCGCGGCAAACATGGTGGCCAGGGTGCGCGTCCAGCGGGCGAGGGCCGACTTGAAGAGCAGGTCGCCGAACACCGGGATCTTCAGCAGCAGGCGGTCCATGGTCTTCTGCATCTTCTCGGAGCGCTTCCAGCTCTGGAAGAAGAAGTAGAGCCCGCCACCGATGGAGCCGAAGATCAGCCACCAGTAGGACACGAAGAACTCGGACAGCGCGATGACGAACAGCGTCGGTGCCGGCAGGTCGGCGCCGAAGGACGTGAACACGTTCTTGAAGGACGGCACCACGAAGATCATGATCACGGCCAGCACCACGAAGGCCACGACCATCACGGCGATCGGGTAGGTCAGCGCCGACTTGATCTTCTGCTTGATGGCCACGGTCTTTTCCTGGTACATCGCCAGGCGGTCCAGCAGCTGCTCAAGGATACCGCCGGCTTCGCCGGCCTCCACCAGGTTGCAGTACAGGGCGTCGAAGTAGATCGGGTGCTTGCGGAAGGCCGAGGACAGGCTGGTACCGGTCTCGACATCCTGGCGGATGTCATTGAGCAGCTTGGTCAGGCGTGGATTGGTGGCGCCGCGGCCGACGATGTCGAAGGCCTGCAGCAGCGGCACGCCCGCCCGCATCATGGTGGCCAGCTGGCGGGTGAAGACGGCGATGTCCTTCTGCTTGATGGACTTGCCGCCGCTGGCCCGGCGCTTCTTGACCTTGCTGACCAGGATGCCCTGGCGGCGCAGCGAGGCGCTCACCATGGCCTCGCCGCCGGCGCGCATCTCGCCGCGCACGACCTTGCCATTGCGGTCCTTGCCTTCCCACTCGAAGACCTGCTCGTTCACCCCCTTAGTGGTGGTGGGGCTCGCGCTTGTCGCCATATTCACTCCCGGGCGTCAGAGGCCCTGTTGTCGTTGCCGCCGCTGCGGGCAGCGGTACTGCTGTCTGTGTTGGGCTGGGTGGCTATTCGTTGGTGGCCGCCAGGACTTCTTCCAGCGTGGTCACTCCGGCCCGGACCTTGACCAGCCCGGACTGGCGCAGGTCCCGCACGCCTTCCTTGCGGGCCTGGTCGGCGATGTCCATGGCCGTGCCCTGGCTGAGGATGATGCGCTGGATGGCCTCTGTGATGGGCATGACCTGGTACAGGCCCACCCGCCCCTTGTAGCCGTTGTTGCAGGCCGAACAGCCCACGGCGCGATAAGGGCGCCAGGAACCGTCCAGCTCATCTTCCTTGAAGCCAGCGCGCAGCAGGGCTTCACGGGGATAGTCCGCCTGCGCCTTGCAGTTTTCGCACAAACGGCGGGCCAGGCGCTGTGCCGTGATCAGCAGCACGGAGGATGCAATGTTGAAGGGCGCCACGCCCATGTTCATCAGGCGCGTCAGCGTCGTCGGGCCGTCATTGGTGTGCAGGGTGGACATCACCATGTGGCCGGTCTGGGCGGCCTTGATGGCGATATCGGCGGTCTCCAGGTCCCGGATCTCACCCACCATGATCACGTCGGGATCCTGGCGCAGGAAGGACTTCAGGGCCGCGGAGAAGGTGAGGCCAGCCTTGTCGTTGACGTTGACCTGGTTGATGCCGGGCAGGTTGATTTCGGCGGGGTCCTCGACCGTGGAGATGTTGACCCCGGGCTGGTTCAGGATGTTCAGGCAGGTGTACAGCGACACCGTCTTGCCCGAACCCGTGGGGCCGGTGACGAGGATCATGCCGTAGGGCCTGTTGATGCAGGCCATCAGGCGGTCCTTCTCGGCCTTTTCATAACCGAGGGCATCGATGCCCAGCTTGGCGGAAGACGAATCCAGGATACGGATCACGATCTTCTCGCCGAAGAGCGTGGGCAGCGTCGAGACCCGGAAGTCGATGGACTTGGAGCCGAACTTCAGCTTCATCCGGCCGTCCTGCGGCACGCGGCGTTCGGCGATGTCCATGCGCGAGATCACCTTGATGCGCGAGGCCAGCTTGTCCTTGATGGCCACCGGCGGCTGCGTGATCTCGCGCAACTCGCCGTCAACGCGGAAACGGACGCGGTAGTTGTACTCGTAGGGCTCGAAGTGAAGATCGGAGGCGCGCATATTGATCGCGTCCACCAGCATCTTCTGCAGGAAGCGCACGACGGGCGCGTCCTCGACATCGGCGATCTCGGGCGTCTCTTCCTGCGGGGAGGCGTCTTCCTCGGCGATGTCGAAGTCGAAATCGCCGCCAGCGATGGACTCCAGGGCCTCGACCGTATTGGTGGTCGCACCCTGCAGCATCTTCTGCAGCTTGTCATGCTCGACGATCACCCATTCCGGCGAGAGTTGCGTGGCGAACTTGATGCGCTCGACGACTTCCGGTTCGGTCGGGTCGGCGCCGCCGATGAAGAGCCGGTTGCCGCGCCGGCCCAGGGCGATCACCTGGTACTGGCTGGCCAGCTTGTTGTCGATGATGTTGTGCGGGAGCCGCTGCGCATCGAGGGCGCTGAGGTCCACCAGGGGCACGGCCAGCGCGCTGGACAGCGTGTGCGCCAGCTCGCTGGGCGAGATCAGGTTGGCACCAATGAGCGCGTTGACGAAGCTGATCTTCTTCTCGCGCGACTGGCGTACGAGGTCCTCGGCCTGCTTGGCGGGCAGCTTGCCGGCGTGCACGAGCACGCGCGCAACCCCGGACAGCATGGATGATGGATCGACCAGCGGTGATTCGGCTTGCATGACGAGCGGTGAGCTTCCCAACGAATATCAGCGTAGGCCTTTTTGAGCGATTGCGTGCATGGGCACGCAGGCGCAAAGACTGCAACTGGCACTGTAAACCGAGCCCGGACCCTCTGCGGCACTGGAAAGCCCGGGAATTCCTCGCAATCACACCACATTGGCCGGAGATTTGCGACCAGTTGTGTCTCGTGAGTCCAAACGAAAACGGCGCCCGAAGGCGCCGTTTGATGTCGTTGGTTGATTGTGCTGAGCTTGCTGCCCGGGGAGCCTTGCGGTCCGATCCGGGAAAAGCGGGGCTCAAGCCCCATCAAATCAAAAATTCTGGTCGGGGTGAGAGGATTCGAACCTCCGGCCTCTACGTCCCGAACGTAGCGCTCTACCAGGCTAAGCTACACCCCGATGTTCTGTCACGTCTGGCTGATTGAGTCTCGCTTTTCAGTTCGACCTGTTCACCGACAGAAACGCGAATTCTAGCAGAGCTTCCTGCCACTTGTTAAGGGGTAGCAGAGAAAGTTTTTCGCGGGCGTGTTCTGCCTCCTGCCGTGCGGCCTCGCGGGTGGCCTCCAGGGCGCCCGTGCTGCGCACGATCTCGATGATGTCCGGCAGGCGCTCGACCTCACCGTGCTGGATGGCGTGGCGGATCAGCTCCCGCTGTGCGGCGCTGCCGCGCTCCATGGCGACCAGCAGGGGCAGGGTCGGCTTGCCTTCTCGCAGGTCGTCGCCCACGTTCTTGCCGAGGGACTGGGTGTCGCCCTCGTAATCCAGGACGTCGTCGATCAGCTGGAAGGCCGTACCCAGGGCTCGCCCGTAGGCGGCGCAGGCGTCCTCGAGCTCAGGTGTGGCGTCCGCCAGCACGGCGCCGAGGCGGGCGCTGGCCTCGAAGAGCTTGGCAGTCTTGTAGCGGATGACGCGCAGGTAGTCCTCGACAGAGATGTCGGGGTCGTGCATGTTCATCAGCTGCAGGACTTCGCCCTCGGCAATGATGTTGGTGGCTTCGGCCAGCACGTCCAGCACGCGCATCCGGTTGGTCGAGACCATCATCTGGAAGGCGCGCGAATAGAGGAAGTCGCCTACCAGCACGCTGGCTGCGTTGCCGAAAAGTGCGTTGGCGGTCTGCTTGCCACGGCGCAGCGAGGATTCATCGACGACGTCGTCATGCAGCAGGGTGGCGGTATGGATGAACTCCACCACGGCGGCCAGCTCGAAGCGCTCGGGGCCCTGGAAGCCCAGGGCGTTTGCGAACAGCAGCACAAGCTTGGGCCGCATGCGCTTGCCGCCTGCATGGACGATGTAGCCGGCGATCTGGTTGACGAGGGCGACGTCGGAGGTCAGGCGACGGGCGATGACGGCATCCACCTCGCGCATGTCCGCGTCCAGCGCGGCAAGAACCTCTCGAAGGGGGGACGAGGCAGACAGGGCGTGCACTCTGGGCTCACTGTTGGGCGAAGCTGGGATTATAGGAAGCGCGGAGGGGGGTGTCGGGCTTGAGCCGCGGCGGCCCTGCTGCCGTCGGGAGCTTCCCACGGCAAGTTGGGCCCACTTGAGTAGGGGTAAGCGATCATGTTATAGTCGCCGGCTCTGCGCGCATTGCGTGCGGAGGATTAGGCCTGTGGGCCTGGTGCTGCGAGCTGCTCTTGACGAGCGCCTGGTGGCGCCGGCGGCAGGTGGTTTCATTGAAAGGGCTGATATGTACGCGGTCATAAAAACCGGCGGCAAGCAATACAAAGTTGCTGCTGGCGAAAAGATCAAGGTAGAACAGATTGCTGCGGAAGTTGGCCAAGAGATCGTGATCGATCAAGTTCTCGCCGTGGGTAACGGCGCCGAACTGAAGATCGGCACTCCCTTGGTTGCTGGCGCGAGCGTCAAGGCCACTGTCGTGGCCCAGGGCAAGCACGACAAGGTGCGCATCTTCAAGCTGCGTCGTCGCAAGCACTACAAGAAGAGCCAAGGCCATCGCCAGACTTACACCGAGCTGGAAATCAGCGCGGTTAACGGCTGATCCCTCGCTCTCGCAACAGTTCAAGGAGTAATCCATGGCACAGAAAAAGGGCGGCGGCTCAACCCGAAACGGCCGCGATTCCAAACCGAAGATGCTGGGCGTGAAGGTGTACGGCGGCCAGGCCATCTCGGCCGGCTCCATCATCGTGCGTCAGCGCGGTACCAAGTTCCACGCCGGCACCAATGTCGGCATGGGCAAGGACCACACCCTGTTCGCTCTGGTGGACGGCACCGTGTCCTTCACCACCAAGGGCGAAGCCAACCGCTCGACCGTGGTTGTGACGCCGGTCTGAGTCTTCTGACCTGACCGAACAGACGATGCGGTGGCAGCAGCCGGCCACATCGTCCGCACTGAGCGTTCAGACTGAGCCCCGGCATGTCCGGGGCTTTGTTTTTTCGGCTGCAAACCAGGTGAGGCCCCTTCTGCGGGCCTGCCTTACCATGGCTCCTTCCGCGAGCCCGAGAAGCAAGACATGAAGTTCGTAGACGAAGCCACCATCGACGTAGTGGCCGGCAACGGTGGTGCCGGCTGTGCCAGCTTTCGCCGCGAAAAATTCATTCCCTTCGGCGGCCCGGACGGCGGCGATGGCGGTCGTGGCGGCAGCGTGTTTGCTGTCGGCGACCTCAACCTGAACACCCTGATCGACTACCGCTATGCGCGCCGCCATGAGGCCCGCAATGGCGAGGCCGGGCGTGGTTCCGACCAGTACGGTGCGGCGGCCGACGACATCGTGCTGCGCATGCCCGTGGGCACCATCATCACTGACGTCGAGACGGGTGCCGTCATCGCCGAGCTGCTGGAGCCCGGCGAGAAGATCATGATCGCCAAGGGGGGCGACGGCGGCTTCGGCAACCTGCACTTCAAGAGCAGCACCAACCGTGCACCTCGTCAGAAGACGCCCGGTTGGCCCGGCGAGGCCAAGAAGCTGAAGCTCGAACTGCGCGTGCTGGCGGACGTCGGCCTGCTGGGCCAGCCCAATGCGGGCAAGTCCACGCTGATCACGGCGGTCTCCAATGCCCGCCCCAAGATTGCCGACTATCCCTTCACGACCCTGCACCCGAACCTGGGTGTCGTGCGCGTGGCGCCCGAGAAGAGTTTCGTCGTGGCCGACATCCCCGGTCTGATCGAAGGTGCCGCCGAAGGTGCGGGGTTGGGCCATCAGTTCCTGCGGCATCTGCAGCGCACCCGCCTGCTGCTGCATGTGGTGGACCTGGCCCCCTTTGATCCAGAAGTCGATCCCGTGGCCGAGGCCAAGGCCATCGTCGCCGAGCTGAAGAAGTACGACGCCTCGCTGTATGAGAAGCCGCGCTGGCTGGTGCTCAACAAGCTGGACATGGTGCCCGAAGAGGAGCGTGCCAAGCGGGTCAAGGACTTCGTCAAGCGCTACAAGTGGAAGGGCCCAGTCTTCGAGATCTCGGCACTGACCCGCGAAGGCTGCCAGCCGCTGATCCACGCGATCTACGACCACGTGGCCGCCGAGCAGAAGCACCATGTGGAGCCCGATGTGCGCTTCACGTCGGAAGAGGGTGAGGGCGGCGAGGCGAGCACCTCATGAATGCCGTGCTGCGGGACGCGCGACGCATCGTCGTCAAGGTGGGCTCCAGCCTGGTCACCAATGAAGGCCGGGGCGTGGACGCCGAAGCCATCGGCAACTGGTGCCGCCAGCTGGCCGCGCTGACCCAGCAAGGGCGCGAGGTGGTGATGGTGTCCAGCGGCGCCATCGCCGAAGGCATGAAGCGCCTGGGCTGGGCTTCGCGGCCCAAGGAAGTGCATGAGCTGCAGGCCGCCGCCGCCGTGGGCCAGATGGGCCTGGCTCAGATGTACGAGAGCAAGCTGCGCGAGCAGGGCCTGGGCAGCGCGCAGGTCTTGCTGACGCATGCCGACCTGGCCGATCGCGAGCGCTACCTCAACGCGCGCTCCACGCTGCTGACCCTGCTCCAGCACCGCGTGCTGCCGGTCATCAACGAGAACGACACCGTCGTCAACGACGAGATCAAGTTCGGTGACAACGACACCCTGGGTGCCCTGGTCGCCAATCTGGTGGAAGCCGATGCGCTGGTCATCCTGACCGACCAGAAGGGCCTGTACTCGGCGGACCCGCGCAAGGATCCGGACGCCCGCTTCATCGACGAAGCCATCGCCGGCACGCCGGAGCTGGAGGCCATGGCGGGCGGTGCGGGATCCAGCATTGGTCGAGGCGGCATGATCACCAAGATCCTGGCTGCCAAGCGCGCTGCGGGCAGCGGTGCCAGCACCGTCATCGCCTGGGGGCGCGAGCCTGATGTGCTGCTGCGTCTGGCCGCGGGCGAGTCCATCGGCACGGCGCTGCTGGCCAGCACCGCGAAGCAGGCGGCGCGCAAGCAGTGGATGCTGGATCACCTGCAGATGCGCGGTGCCGTCATCGTGGATGCCGGTGCGGCGCTGAAGCTGCGCGAGGAGGGGAAGAGCCTGCTGCCCATCGGGGTCCGTGAGGTGCAGGGTGAGTTCCATCGCGGCGACGTGATCGCGGTGCGTGATCCGGCCGGCGCCGAGCTGGGCCGTGGGCTGTCCAACTACTCCAGCGCTGAGGCCAGGCTGATTGCCCGCAAGCCCTCTTTCGAGATCGGGGCGGTGCTGGGTTATGCGGCCGAGCCGGAGCTGATCCACCGCGACAACCTCGTGCTGCGCTGAAGCGCCGCGCGCAGGCTCCACAAGGCAAAGGCCCGCTTTGGCGGGCCTTTGTCATGGAAGAGGGGGCTCAGTGCTCGGCGGCGTCTTTGCCGGGGTCCTGTGGCGCCTCGGTGGCGCTGTCGTCGTTGGCCGAGGGCCCGCGACCCGGGCCGTGATCATGCCGGTGCTGCTGCGGCCGCATGCCAGCGCGCAGGTAGCGGTTGTGGTGGCTGGTCCGGGGCAGGAAGCGTGCAAGCTCGGTGAGGGCCATCTGGTAGACGCCGCGCTTGAACTCGATCACGGCTTCCAGCGGCACCCAATAGTCGTTCCAGCGCCAGGCGTCGAACTCGGGGTGGTCGGTGGCGCGCAGGTTCATGTCGCTGTCGCGGCCCATCAGCTGCAGCAGGAACCAGATCTGTTTCTGGCCCCGGTAATGGCCACGGGCGTCGCGGCGTATGTAGTGCTCGGGCACCTCATAGCGCAACCAGTCGCGTGTGCGCGCAATGATGCGCACATGCTCTGACCTCAAGCCCACTTCTTCGTGGAGCTCTCTGAACATCGCCTGCTCGGGCGTTTCGCCATGCTTGATGCCCCCTTGCGGGAACTGCCAGGAGTGCGTGCGAATGCGCTTGCCCCAGAACACTTCGTTCCGGTGGTTGAGCAGGATGATGCCGACGTTGGGCCTGAAGCCTTCACGGTCGAGCATAATCAACCTCAAATCTTTAGTTGGATTGATTATTGCATCGGGCCTCGCCCCTTGCATGATCCTCGCTAACCCCAAGCCCAGGCGCGCCAGCCGGGCGCCCGCTGTCAGGTGGGTGCCAGGAAGGCGCGCTGCCGGTTCTTACTCCGCAGTCTCCGCGATGAAAGCCTCTCAGTTCTTCGTCTCCACGCTCAAGGAAGCCCCCGCCGACGCCGAAGTCGTCAGCCACAAGCTCATGATGCGAGCCGGCATGATCAAGCGCCTGGGCGCCGGCATCTACAACTACATGCCCATGGGCCTGCGTGTGATCCGCAAGGTGGAAGGCATCATCCGCGAGGAGATGAACCGCGCCGGTGCCGTGGAGCTGCTGATGCCGGTGGTGCAGCCCGCCGAGCTGTGGCAGGAGACGGGCCGCTTCGACAAGATGGGCCCCGAGCTGCTGCGCGTGAAGGACCGCCATGGCCGCGACTTCATCATCCAGCCCACCAGCGAAGAGGTGGTGACGGACATCGCCCGTCAGGAACTGCGCTCCTACAAGCAGCTGCCCAAGAACCTGTACCACATCCAGACCAAGTTCCGTGACGAGCGCCGCCCCCGCTTCGGCGTGATGCGTGGCCGCGAGTTCACCATGAAGGACGCCTACTCCTTCGACCGCGACGTGGAAGCCGCCGGCCGCAGCTACGAGAACATGTTCCAGGCCTACTGCAAGATCTTCGATCGCCTGGGCCTGGAGTACCGTGCCGTGGCCGCCGATACCGGTGCCATTGGCGGTGACCGTTCGCATGAGTTCCAGGTGATCGCGGAGACCGGCGAGGACGCCATCGTCTACTGCCCCGACAGTGACTACGCCGCCAACATCGAGCTGGCAGAGGCCCTGCCCCTGCTCGCCAGCCGTGCCGCCGCGGCCCAGGCCCTGGCCAAGACGCCCACGCCGGGCAAGAGCACCTGCGAGGACGTGGCCGCGCTGCTGGGCCTGCCCCTGTCGCAGACCGTCAAGTCCCTGGTGCTGGCCACCGACGAACTCAACGAGCACGGCGAAGTGGTCAAGACCCAGGTCTGGCTGCTGCTGGTGCGTGGCGATCATGAGCTCAACGAGGTCAAGGCCGGCAAGGTCGAGGGCTTGAAGGGCGGTTTCCGTTTCGCGACCGTCGGTGAGATCGAAGCGCACTTCGGCTGCAAGCCCGGCTACCTCGGCCCCATCGGCATGAAGCAGCCGGTGAAGGTCATCGCCGACCGCACGGTTGCGCAGATGGCTGATTTCGTCTGCGGCGCCAACGAGGCCGACTTCCACTTCACCGGCGCCAACTGGGGCCGTGACCTGCCCGAGCCCGACGTGGTCGCCGACATCCGCAACGTCGTCGCCGGCGATCCCTCGCCCGACGGCAAGGGTCAGCTGGCCATCCAGCGCGGCATCGAGGTGGGCCATGTGTTCTACCTGGGCACCAAGTATTCGGCGGCCATGAACGCCACCTTCCTCGATGAGACCGGCAAGCCCAAGCCCTTCGAGATGGGCTGCTACGGCATCGGCGTGACCCGCATCCTGGGCGCCGCCATCGAGCAGAACCATGACGATCGCGGCATCATCTGGCCCGATTCCATCGCCCCCTTCACCGTGGCGATCTGCCCCATCGGCATGGACCGCAGCGAGGAAGTCAAGGCTGCCGCGCAGCAGCTGTACGAGCAGCTCCAGGCTCTGGGCGTGGACGTGCTGCTGGACGACCGTGGCGAGCGCCCCGGTGCCATGTTCGCGGACTGGGAGCTGATCGGCGTGCCGCACCGCGTGGTGCTGTCGGACCGCGGCCTCAAGGAAGGCCAGGTCGAGTACCAGGGCCGCCGTGATGCCGAGGCGACCAAGCTGGCCCTGGCCGAGGTGGTGGCGCATCTGCAGGCCCGCCTGAAGGCCTGAGGCGCCGATGCAGCCAGCATCCCGCGCCCGGCGCGGCCTTCTCGCTGCATCGCTGCTGAGCTTCCTGCCCGTGGGCCGGGCCTGGGCGGGTGCCCAGGTCGAGGAGCCCCTGGCGGATTCGGTGCGTTCGGCGTTGTCGGCCTCGATCCGCAACAGCGCGCCGCCGCGGCCCCGCTTCGAGAAGATCGAGGATCGCCTGGCCTATCTGCGCTGGCTGGGCACCATGAGCGACCGACTGCGGCCGCGCAAGACCGAATCGCAGACGCGCATCGAGTTCCTCGAGACCCTCTGGTACGAGGCCACGCGCGCCGGCCTGGATCCCAGCCTCGTCCTGGGCCTGGTCGAGGTGGAGAGCGGCTTCCGCAAGTACGCGATCAGCGTCGTCGGCGCCCGCGGCTACATGCAGGTGATGCCTTTCTGGGCCCGCCTCATCGGGGATGGCCAGGCTTCGCGCCTCTTCCACATGCAGACCAATCTTCGCTTCGGCTGCGTGATCATGCGCCACTACCTCGACCGCGAGGACGGCAATCTCTTCATGGCCCTGGGCCGCTACAACGGCAGTCGCGGGCGGCCGGAGTATCCCAACGCGGTGCTGGGCGCACGGCGCAAATGGCTGATGCCGGGCGAACGCTGAGGCGGGCGGCGACCTCGTCTCAGCGCGCCTCGCGCAAGCCCTGCCAGCGCTGGGGCTGGGCGCCGGCAATGCCGCAGAGGTCCAGCACCCGCTCCACGCCTTCGCTCACCAGCTCGTCCACGCTCTGCGGCTTCAGATAGAAGGCCGGCAGGGGCGGGAAGATGATGCCGCCCATTTCCGTGACGGCCGTCATATTGCGCAGGTGCGCCAGGTTGAAGGGCGTCTCACGCACCATCAGCAGCAGGCGGCGGCGTTCCTTGAGCGTGACGTCGGCCGCCCGGGTGAGGAGGTTGTCGCCAAAGCCATGCGCGATGGCGGCCAGGCTCTTCATGGAGCAAGGCGCCACCACCATGGCTGTGGCCCCGAAGCTGCCGCTGGCCACGCAGGCGCCGATGTCGCCCGGCGCATGAGCCTGGGTGGCCTCCGCCTCCAGGGCATCGCGGTCCAGGCCCAACTCATGGTGCACATTGAGCAGGCCGGCGGGCGTGGCGATCAGGTGGGTGTGCACCCCCAGCTCCCGGCATCGGCGCAACAGCTGCAGGCCATAGGCAGCGCCGCTGGCGCCGCTGATGCCCACGATCAGGCGCTGCGGCGATGCGGGCGTGGCGCTCACTGGCCGCCCAGCGCCTGCTGCAGCTCGCCGCTCTCGTACATCTCCATCATGATGTCCGAGCCGCCGACGAACTCACCGCCGATGTAGAGCTGAGGGATGGTCGGCCAGTTGGCGTACTCCTTGATGCCCTGGCGCACTTCCTCGTCTTCCAGCACATTGAAGGTCTTGAGGTCCGTCACGCCGCAGGCCTTGAGGATCTGCACGGCACGGCCGGAGAAGCCGCACATGGGGAACTGGGCATTGCCCTTCATGAAGAGCACCACCCGGTTGTTCTTGACCAGGTCGTCAATGCGTTGCTGAACGTCGCTCATGGCTTGATTCCTTGATGAAAAGCTGTGGCCGAAACTGCCGAGGGCGCTGCCCTCCGGCCTTGGCGTGATTATCGGGCACAGTGCATGCCCGGCGCCGCGCAAGGGCGTCTTGCGCCCGGCGTCGCCCGGGGAGGGCCACTTTCTGACGCCGCTTGCTGATGCAGCGCAGGACTTCAGTAGCTGTAGCTGAGGCCGAACTGCAGCACGGGCATCAGGCGGTTGTCCCGCAGGGCCTCGTCCACGGAGCCCAGGCTGTTGCCCAGGCGCAGGCTGTTGCGGTTGATGAGGCCGACGTCGGCGCTGAAGCCCCAGCCGCCCCGCGTGGAGATGCCGCTGTAGCCGATGCCGATGTAGGAGAGCGTGCTGCCAGGATCGCCCCGGTCCGCCGTGGAGCCGACGGCGCGCAGGCCGATGGCCAGAGACTGCCCCAGGCTCATGGACTGCGGACTCAGCGTCAGGCCGGAGCCGCTCTGGGTGATGCTCAGGGACCCCATCATCAGGCCCCCCGTGGCTCGCAGGCCGCCGCGCACGCCTTCGCCGAGCCCGGAGCGGGTGAGGTAGTAGTCACCCAGCAGGGCGGCGCTGAGGGAGCGTGAGCTGCGGCCCGTGCTGGTGTCCAGGCCATCCACCTGGCTCAGCTGCACGCGGGCCTGCCAGCGCAGGCCGGGCGCCTCGGTGCCGGTGGGATGGCCCATCAGCGGGGCCTGAGCCTGGGCCGCCATGGCAGGGGCCAGGGCGCTCACCACCAACCAGCCCATGGCCGTGGGCCAGCAGGATCCAGAGGGGGTGGGCAGGCTGCGCATGATGATCTCCTTGCAGCCGAGCGGGGGTGGAGATTGCCGCTCGGAGAACCATGCTACGCCGCGCGGGTAAATTTGTGCAGGATCAATTACCTGGTTTTACAGACATTGACGGGGGCCTGCGCCCCACCTAGGGGGCCGTCATCAGGGCCTGAGCGCCGCGCTGCAGCGGGGCTGGCCCCCCAGGTCGCGCTCGCAACCCTGATAGTGCAAGCCGGCGCCGCGTAGCAGATCCGCCACGGCCTGCTCCTGGTCGTAGCCGTGCTCCAGCAGCAACAGGCCGCCTGGCCGCAGGTGGGCCGGCGCACCCTCGATGATCTGCCGGAGGTCGGCCAGCCCTTGCTCCGGTGCGGCCAGGGCACTCAGGGGTTCGTGGCGCAGCGCCGGCAGGTGCTCGTCCTGGGGGGCGATGTAGGGCGGATTGCTCATCACCAGGTCGAAACACTCCGCGCCCAGCGGCTGCCACCAGGGGCCCTGCAGGAAGCGGACTTCCAGGCCCAGCCGGCTGGCATTGGCCTCGGCGACGCCCAGGGCCTCGGCACTGAAGTCGGTCGCCGTCACGCTGGCCTGGGGATGGCGCTTCTTCACGGCCAGGGCGATGGCGCCGCTGCCGGTGCCGAGGTCCAGCACCCGTGGCGCCGCCAGGCCGCAGGCGGCCAGCCAGCGCAGGGCGGCGTCGACCAGCACCTCGGTGTCGGGCCGCGGCACCAGGGTGGCTGGACTCACCTGCAGGCGCAGGCCGTGGAATTCCTTGTGTCCGGTGAGGTAGGCGAGCGGCACCTCGTCCAGCCGCTGGCGGAGCCAGTTCTCGAAGCGGTCGCTCGTGCCGGCCGGCAGCGGGTCCTCGTCGTGGCTGATCAGCCAGCTGCGGTCCCGGTCGAGCAGGGCGCACAGCAGCAGCTGGGCCTCCAGGCGAGGCAGGCCGGCCTGCAGGGCACGCTGCTGGAGCTCGCGGACGGTACAGCTCATCCGCGGCCTTCGAGGGCGGCCAGCTGCTCGGCGGCCTGGGCCTGCTGCAGTCCGCTGATGACGTCGCCGAGGTCGCCGTCCATGATGGCGCCGAGCTTGTAGAGCGTCAGGTTGATGCGGTGGTCGGTCAAGCGGCCCTGCGGGAAGTTGTAGGTGCGGATGCGGTCGCTGCGGTCACCGCTGCCGATGAGGCTCTTGCGTGTGGCGGCTTCCTTGGCGGCGCGCTCGCTGCGTTCCTTGTCGCGCAGCCGCGCCGCCAGCACGGCCAGGGCCTTGGCCTTGTTGCGGTGCTGGCTGCGGTCGTCCTGGCATTCGGCGACCAGGCCGGTGGGCAGGTGGGTGATGCGGATGGCGGAGTCCGTCTTGTTGACGTGCTGGCCGCCGGCGCCGCTGGCGCGGAAGGTGTCGATGCGCAGCTCGGCGGGGTTGAGCTGGATCTCCTCGGCTTCGTCCGGCTCGGGCATCACGGCCACGGTGCAGGCACTGGTGTGGATGCGGCCCTGCGATT
Organism: Pelomonas sp. BJYL3; assembly: GCF_027257975.1. GTDB lineage: Bacteria > Pseudomonadota > Gammaproteobacteria > Burkholderiales > Burkholderiaceae_C > Roseateles_B > Roseateles_B flavus. The sequence goes on along the minus strand of NZ_JANZKX010000003.1, from coordinate 414,136 downwards.
CCGTCGCCGGCACGCGCTGCACGCGGTGGCCGCCGGACTCGAACTTGAGCCGGCCGTAGACCTGCTCGCCCTCGAGGCGCAGCACCAGCTCCTTGTAGCCGCCCAGGTCCGATTCATTGGCGGAGAGCGTCTCCGCGCGCCAGCCCTGCGACTCGGCATAGCGCAGGTACATGCGGGCCAGGTCGGCGGCAAAGAGCGCACTCTCGTCGCCGCCGGCGCCGGCCCGGATTTCCAGGAAGGCAGGGCGGACGTCATCCGGGTCCTTGGGCAGCAGGGCCAGCTGCAGCTCCTCGTGCAGGCGCGCCATGTCGGCTTCCGCGCCGGCAATCTCCTCGCGGGCCATCTCGGCCATCTCTGGATCCGACAGCAGCTCGCGGGCGGCCGCCAGGTCCTGCTCACGCTGCAGGTAGCGCTGGTAGCGGGTGACGAGATCGGAGACCTCGGCCTGCTCGCGCGTCAGGGCGCGGTAGCGCTTCATGTCGGCGGCGATGCTGCCGTCGGCCAGCGTGGTGTCGAGCTCATGCAGTCGATGGCCCAGGCGTTCGAACTGCTGGCGCAGACTGTCTTTCATGGAGGGGCATTCACAAGGAGAGAAAACCAGGCCGCGTGCATCCACGACGGGGCCTGGGCGGGCGAGCAAGGCGAAGCGTAGCGCTAATGCTCGGCCGGGTCCTTGGCGCTCTTGCGCAGGAAGAGGCGCGAGACCGTGTGGGCCAGGGCCACGCGGTGCTCGCCATCGGCGGCGTGCAGCTCGGCGAGGGTGCCGTGCAGCATCTTCTGGGTCAGGCCCTTGGACAGGGCTTCGAGCACGGCCTCGACATCCTCGCCACGCGCGAGCAGCTTGCGGGCGCGTTGCAGCTCGGCGCTGCGCCAGTCGTCCGCCTGCGCATGCAGGGCCTGGATCAGGGGCACGGTGTTGCGCTGGCCCAGCCAGTGCACAAAGCTCTGCACGCCGGTCTCGATGATGGCCTCGGCCTGCTGCACGGCGGCCTGGCGCTTCTCACCGGCGGACTGCACCAGCTGGGCGAGGTCGTCCACGGTGTAGAGGTAGACGTCGTCCAGCTGGGCGACTTCCTGCTCGATGTCCCGCGGCACGGCGAGGTCGACCATGAACATGGGCTTGTGGCGGCGCTTCTTCAGCGCACTCTCCACGGCGCCCAGGCCGATCAGGGGGAGGCTGGAGGCCGTGCAGGAGATCACGGCGTCGAATTCATGCAGGCGCTGGGGCAGGTCGCTGAGGCGCAGGGCCTCGGCTCCCAGGTGGGAGGCGAGCTTCTCGCCGCGCTCCAACGTGCGGTTGGCCACGGCCATGCCCTGGGGATTGCGGGCCGCGAAATGGGTGGCGACCAGCTCGATCATCTCGCCAGCGCCCACGAAGAGCACCCTGATCCGGGCCAGGTCCTCGAAGAGCTGCCCGGCCAGGCGAACGGCCGCGGCGGCCATGCTGATGGAGTGTGCGCCGATCTCGGTGGAGCTGCGCACTTCCTTGGCCACCGAGAAGCTGCGCTGGAAGAGCTGGTGCAGGGTGGTGCCCAGGGTGCCGGCTTCGTCGGCCTCACGCACGGCCTGCTTCATCTGGCCCAGGATCTGGGGCTCGCCCAGCACCATGGAGTCCAGGCCGCTGGCCACGCGGAAGGCATGGCGCGCGGCCGCGCTGCCTTCCTTGACGTAGGCATGGTTGAGCAGGGCATTGGAGGCCACGCCGCCGACCTGGGCCAGCCACTCGACCGTGGGCTGCACCAGCTCACGGCCACCGGCCACATAAAGCTCGGTGCGGTTGCAGGTGGACAGCATGGCGGCTTCGGCGCCGATGCGGGTGCGTTGCTTCAGCTGCTCGCGCAGGCCCAGCAGGGCGGGCGCCAGCTGTTCGGCTGAAAGGGCGAACCGGCCGCGCAGATCCAGGGGCGCGGATTCGTGATTCAAGCCGAGGGCAAAGACCGACATGGCGCGATTATAAAATTCCAGGGCTTGCAGACAGGGCGGCTTGCTGCGTTGTCCGCATAGAAATACTTGATAAGCATCAATCCGTGCCGCTTTTGGCGCTGGCCCCTGCGCACCGGGCCGCCCTGCGGCCTCCTGGCGGGAATCCTGTGAGCCCTCTCGACGCCTTCTGGCACCTCGGCAATTTCCTTCTGCCCGCCTGGTTCGTGGCCGGTGTGGTCGCGGCGCTGATGAAGCTGCTGTGGCGCGCCGAGCTCAAGAGCCGCAGCTGGCGCCAGCTGTGGCTCTGGGGTGGCGCGGGCGGCACGCTGGGCCTGCTGCTGGCGCTGGCGCTGCTGGGGCACGACGGCAAGATGCTGGGCTACGGCCTGATGCTGCTGGCCATCGCGCTGCCGCAGGCCTGGCTGAGCCTGCGGCGCTGATCAGGCGCCCGCCGTCTCGCGGGTGAGCACCTCGCCGCGCAGCGAGTGCGCGAAGGCCTCGGTGATGCGCACGTCGATCAGCTGGTGCATCAGGCGGGCCTGGCCCTTGAAGTTGACGATGCGATTGCACTCCGTGCGGCCCATCAGCTCGCTGGGGTCCCGCTTGGCGTGGCCGCAGACCAGGATGCGCTGGGTCTGGCCGACGAGGGTCTTGCTGATCGAGACGGCGTTCGCCTCGATGGCTGCCTGCAGCTCCTGCAGCCGGCGCACCTTGGTCTCGTGGGACGTGGTGTCTTCCAGGTTGGCCGCCGGCGTGCCGGGGCGCGGGCTGTAGATGAAGCTGAAGGAGGCGTCGAAGCCGACGTCGTCCACCAGCTTCATCAGCTTGGCGTGATCGTCCTCGGTCTCGCCGGGGAAGCCGACGATGAAGTCGCTGGCGATGCGGATGTCCGGACGGATGGCGCGCAGCTTGCGGATGATGCTCTTGAACTCCAGCGCCGTGTAGCCGCGCTTCATGGCCATCAGGATGCGATCGCTGCCGTGCTGCACGGGCAGGTGCAGGTGGTTCACCAGCTGCGGCACGCGGCCATAGGCTTCGATCAGGCGCGGGCTGAACTCGTTCGGATGGCTGGTGGTGAAGCGCAGGCGCTCGATGCCCGGGATCTCCGCGCAGTACTCGAGCAGCAGGGCCAGGTCGGCGATTTCGTCGGTGCCGCCCATCTTGCCGCGATAGGCATTGACGTTCTGGCCCAGCAGGTTGATCTCCTTGACGCCCTGGTCCGCCAGACCGGCGATCTCGGTGAGCACGTCGTCGAAGGGGCGGCTCATCTCGGCGCCGCGGGTGTAGGGCACCACGCAGTAGGAGCAGTACTTGGAGCAGCCTTCCATGATGGACACGAAGGCGCTGCCGCCCTCGACCTTGGCCGGCGGCAGGTTGTCGAACTTCTCGATCTCGGGGAAGCTGATGTCCACCTGGGGCTTGGCCGCCTCGCGGCGCGCGGCCAGCATCTGCGGCAGGCGGTGCAGGGTCTGCGGACCGAAGACCACGTCCACGTACGGCGCACGCTCGATGATGGAGGCGCCCTCCTGGCTCGCCACGCAGCCGCCCACGCCGATCAACACGCCCTTGGCCTTCAGGTGCTTGATGCGGCCGAGGTCGGAGAAGACCTTCTCCTGGGCCTTTTCCCGCACGGAGCAGGTGTTGAACAGCACCAGGTCGGCTTCATCGACGTCGGTGGTGGGCTCGTAGCCCTCGGCGGCGCGCAGCACGTCGGCCATCTTGTCCGAGTCGTACTCGTTCATCTGGCAGCCAAAGGTCTTGATGAAAACTTTCTTGCTCATGGCGGGCTCCGGCGCCCCGTGGCTCGGGGCGCGGCAAATCGGGGAGAGGTGTCTGAGGGGAGGTCGGGGCGGGCCTGCCGCGCTTCGGGCAGGCCTCGGCTCACGCGCAGATCATGCGCGGCTCAGGGCTTGGTCCAGACCTGGGAGGCGAAGTCGAAGCTCCAGCTCGCGGCCTGCTCCGGCGTGCGGGGCCAGGTCTTGTTGGCCAGCTCGGCCTCGTTGAGCAGCCAGATGTCGCGCACCACGCCGGCGAAGTCCTGCGTGTAGTGCACGGTCAGCTTCTGACCCACGAGGGCGGAGGCGAACACCAGGAGGTTGTCCGCGCCGCGGATGCGGCTACCGGGCGCCATGCGGGCGTCCTTGCCGTCCAGCTGAAGGTCGGGCGGCGTGCTGATGAGCATCTCCGCGCGCAGGGCGTCGGCGGGGAACTGGCGGTGGGTCTGGGCCTGGACGCTCGAGGCGCCCAGCGCGGTCAGGCCGGCAAGCCCCATGACGGCCAGGCGCAGGGCCAGGCGGCGGGGCAGGGTGTGTGCACAGCGGGACATGGTATCAATCCAGTGGCTGCGGGGCAGGGCGGGAACCCGACCCGGGTTGAACAAGGGCTGCATCATCGCACGTGGCGCCAGGCGGTTGGCCGGAGCGACCTTCTGCCGCGCCAACCGGTGCCAGGTCTTGCCTCGACATCCGCGAGCGACCTGCGCCGACAGGGGGCCTGCCGCACGGGCTGGTGGAGTGGGCTGGCGGTGTGTGTTGCCGTTGTTCACCCTCTGCGCGGCTCAACGGTGCGAACCATCAATGCCGGCCCCGCTGAACCAAGAACCCGCTGGACCAAGAACCTGCTGACCCAAGAAAAAACCCAGCAAACTTGCGCTTGCTGGGTTTTCTTGTCTGGTGGCGCTTCAGGGATTCGAACCCCGGACCTGCGGATTATGATTCCGTCGCTCTAACCGGCTGAGCTAAAGCGCCTTGCGAAGACCGCTATTCTAGACAGCTTTTGGGCGACAATGCAAGCGTTGCTCGAAAAAAGTTTCTGAGGGGCGCCAGCGGGCCTCCCGCGGACACTTTCTCGCGAGCCGTCGCCGGGCGTCATCGCGGCCCGACCAACCCATCTGCCATGTTCAGTTTTTTCAAGAAGAAATTCGGTGGCGGCGCCGCCAGCCCGGCGCCGGCACCGGCCGCGGCCGCGCCCGTGGCTGTAGAGCCCGCGGTGCCGCCCTCGCCGTTGCCTGCGCCCGCCGTGGCCAGCACAGTCCCCGTCGCGCCTGCTCCCGCCCCTGCGAAGGTGGAGGTGCCGGCCGCGGTGTCGCCCGCCGTGGCGCCTGCCGTGTCGCCCGCAGCCGCGCCCGTCCAGCCTGCGGAGGTCGCGATCGCCATCAGCCCGGCTGCGCCCGCCGCCGAGCCGGCGCCGCGCAAGAGCTGGCTGGACAAGCTGCGCCAGGGTCTGCGCAAGACCGGCAGCAGCATCGCCCAGGTCTTCACCGGCACGCGCATCGATGATGAGCTCTACGAGGAGCTGGAGGCCGCGCTGTTGATGGCCGACACCGGCGTCCGGGCCACGGAGTTCCTGTTGGAGGACCTCAAGCGCCGGGTCAAGGAGTCCAAGGCCACCGATCCCCAGGCCGTGCGCAGCCTGCTGGTCGCGGCCCTGGCCGAGCTGCTGAAGCCGCTGGAGAAGAGCCTGCGGGTGGGCGAGCACACGCCCACGGTGATGATGGTGGTGGGCGTCAACGGCGCCGGCAAGACCACCAGCATCGGCAAGCTCACCCGCCATCTCGCCGAGGCCGAGCAGCGCGTGCTGCTGGCCGCGGCCGACACCTTCCGCGCCGCCGCCCGCGAGCAGCTGGCCGTGTGGGCGGACCGCACGCGGGTCGAGATCGTCAGCCAGGAGGGCGGGGATCCCTCCGCCGTCACCTTCGACGCTGTGGTCGCAGGCCGTGCGCGCGGCTGCGACGTGGTGATCGCCGACACCGCCGGCCGGCTGCCCACGCAGCTGCACCTGATGGAAGAGCTGAAGAAGATCCGCCGCGTGATCGGCAAGGCCCAGGAGGGCGCGCCGCACGAGGTGCTGCTGGTCGTGGACGGCAACACCGGGCAGAACGCGCTGAACCAGGTCAAGGCCTTCGACGACGCCCTCGGGCTGACCGGCCTCGTGGTGACCAAGCTGGATGGCACGGCCAAGGGCGGCGTGCTGGCGGCCATCGCGCGCGAGCGGCCCATCCCCGTCTACTTCATCGGCGTGGGCGAGAAGCTGGAAGACCTGCAGACCTTCAGCGCGCAGGAGTTCGCCCAGGCCTTGCTGGAGTGAGCGCCGGATCTGTCCGCGCATGAAGAAAGGGCCGCTGATCAGCGGCCCTTTTGCTTGGGAGGATGCGCCAGCGGCGGCTCAGAGCCCCAGGCCCTTCATGCCCTTCATGCCGCCCATGCGCTTCATCATCTTGAAGAGGCCGCCGCCCTTCATCTTCTTCATCATGCCCTGCATCTGGTCGTACTGATTCAGGACGCGGTTCACTTCCTGGATCTGCACGCCGGCACCGGTGGCAATGCGGCGCTTGCGGCTGGCCTTGCTCTTGTCGTCCAGCAGCAGGCGCGGGTGGGCGCGTTCCTTGGCGCTCATGGCGTTGAGAATGCCTTCCATGCGGCGCATGTCGCGCTCGGCGCGGTCCATGTCACCCTGGCCGGCCTTGTTGGCGATCTGCGTGGGGAGCTTGTCCATCAGGCTGGAGAGGCCGCCCATCTTCTTCATCTGGGAGATCTGGGCGAGGAAGTCGTTGAGGTCGAAGCCGTCACCGGACTTGAGCTTCTCGGCCAGCTTCTGGGCCGCGGCCATGTCCACGCCCTTGGTGACTTCCTCCACCAGGGCCACGATGTCGCCCATGCCCAGCACGCGGCCGGCATGGCGCTCGGCGTCGAAGACCTCCAGGCCGTCGATCTTCTCGGAGACGCCCGCGAACTTGATCGGCGCCCCGGTGACCTGGCGCACGGAAAGGGCCGCGCCGCCGCGCGAGTCGCCGTCCAGCTTGGTCAGGATCACGCCGGACAGGGGCAGGGCCTCCTTGAAGGCGCGTGCGGTGTTCACCGCGTCCTGGCCCTGCATGGCGTCGACGACGAACAGCGTCTCGATCGGATTCAGCGTCGCGTGCAGCTCGCGGATCTCGGCCATCAGCGCTTCGTCGATGGCCAGGCGGCCGGCCGTGTCGACCAGCAGCACGTCGAAGTAGTGCTTCTTTGCGTAGTCCAGGGCTGCCAGGGCGATGTCGCGCGGCTTCTGGTCCGGGCTGGAAGGGAACCACTCGCCGCCGGCCTGGGCCGTGACGGTCTTGAGCTGCTCGATGGCGGCGGGGCGGTAGACGTCCGCCGAGACCGTCAGCACCTTCTTCTTGCGCTTCTCGATCAGGTGCTTGGTCAGCTTGCCGGTGGTGGTGGTCTTGCCCGCGCCCTGCAGGCCGGCCATCAGGATCACGGCGGGCGGCTGGGCGGCGAGGTTGATGTCGGCCACGCCCTCGCCCATGGTGGCGGCGAGTTCCTTGTGCACCACGGAGACCAGCACCTGGCCTGGGTTCAGCGAGCCCACGACCTCCTGGCCCAGGGCCTTGTCCTTCACGCGTGCGATGAAGTCGCGCACCACCGGCAGGGCCACGTCGGCCTCCAGCAGGGCCATGCGCACTTCGCGCAGCATGTCCTGCACATTGCTTTCGGTGATGCGGGCCTGGCCCCGCATCGTTTTCACGAGCTGGCTCAGGCGGTCGGTGAGGGTGGATGCCATAGGGACGGCCTCACCGCGGAGGTGAGCGCGCAAATTACACTGTGCTGATGATTTTATCGTCCGTGTCTGCAGCGACCGCGAGCGGGGCCCTGGCGGCCGCTTCGGCCGTCGCCCTGCTGAGCTATGCCGTCGTGGCACTTCGCGCGCAGTCCCACGCGAACCGGCTGCATCCCCTGCTGCCTCTGGCCTTCGCCGCCCACCTGGTGGCGCTGCTGATCGACATCGCCGGACTGGGCCTCGATCAGCCGGGCGCGCGCTTCGGCTTTGCCCCGGCGCTCTCGATGACAGCCTGGCTGATCCTGGCCGTCTACCTGGTGGAGAGCCGGCTGCTGCCGCTGCCCCAGCTGCGCCGCGTGCTGTCGCTGCTGGCGGCGGGCGCGGTGGCGCTGGCCTGGGCCTTCCCGGGTGAAAGCCGGCCCGCTGCGGCCTCGCCCTGGGCGCCCCTGCACTGGGTGCTGGGCCTGGCGTCCTATGGTCTGTTCGGGGTGGCGGTGCTGCATGCGGCCCTGCTGAACCGGGCCGAACGGCAGATGCGTCAGATGGGCCAGCACAAGGGGCAAGGCCTGACCCTGGGTCTGCCGCTGCTGCGCCTGGAACGGCTGACTTTCCAGTTCGTCGGCGCGGGCGTGGTGGTGCTGTCCCTGGCCATCGTGCTGGGCTGGCTCTTCACGCCGCAGTGGCGCTGGGACCACAAGACCCTGCTGTCCGTACTGGGCTGGCTGGTCCTGGTGGGCCTGCTGACCGGCCGGCGCGCCTTCGGCTGGCGGGGCCGCCGCGCGACGCGCTGGCTGTACCTTGGCGCGGCCCTGCTGCTGCTGTCGTATGCCGGCACACGCTTCGTGCTGGAAGTGGTGCTGCAGCGCCCCGCGGGAGTCTGAATGAAGTACCTGCTGCTCCTGCTGGTCGTGATGGGCCTGGTCTTCCTCAGCGGTGTCCGCAAGGGCCGTGCGGGTGGCGGCAACGGGCCAGGGTCGGGCCGGGGGCCGGATGGCGGGCCGCGCGACCCGCACCAGGGGGCGGAGGCCGCGATGATGGTGTCCTGCGCCGAGTGCGGCACGCACCTCCCGCAGTCCGAGGCCTTCCCCGGCCGGGGCGGGCACTTCTGCTGCGCCGAGCACCGGCAACGCCACGAGGCACGCCAGGGCCATGGCTGATCGCTCCCTGGCGCCCGACACCATCTCCTGGTTCGGTCCGCACCAGGACAGCGGCTGGGATGCCGCTGACGCCGCGACCTCGGGCCCCGATCCGCATTTCTTCGACCGCCGCGCCGCCGCCGGCAGCACGACCTTCCAGCGCATGCTGCGGGCCTTCCTGGCCGCACGTGCCGCGCTGGGCCTGGCCCTGGTGGCCGCCCTGCTGCTGGGGCAGGTGCTGGGCTCGGTGATGCCGCTGCGGCTGCTGGGCCTGTGCGTGGCCTACGCCCTGGTGGCCGTGCTCACCTGGTGGTTCGTGGGCTTCAGGGCGCAGCCCGTACCGCGGCAGCTCGCCAGCCCGGTCCACCTGCTGTGGTGGAGCAGCGTGGGCCTGGACCTGATCAGCTTCGGCCTGCTCAATGTGCTGGATGCCAGCGCAGGCGTCGGCTTCAGCGCGCTCTTCATCCTGCCGGTGCTGATGGCGGGCGTGCTGTCGCCACGGCGCATGGCCCTGGCCACGGCGGCGGCGGCCTCGCTGCTGCTGCTGGGGCATGCCGGCTGGCGGGTCTGGGCGGGTCAGGAAAGCGGCATCCGCTTCAGCCAGCTGGGCCTGGTCAGCTGCGGTTTCTTCGTGATCGGCGTGCTGGCCTCGGAGCTGGCCGGCCGCCTGGCCCGCGAGGAGCGTGCCGCCCGCGGCAGCCTCGAATTCGCGCGGCAGCAGGCCGAGCTGAACCGGCTGGTGATCGATGAGATGCAGGAGGGCGTGCTGGTCGTGGACCGCCGCGGCCGCGTGCGAGCCGCCAACCCGGCCGCGCAAGCCCTGCTGGCGCATGGCCAGCATGCACCGGCGGCGCCCTTCCAGCTGCGCAGCGTGGCCGCCTGGTCCGGCCTGGTGGCGGCCGTGGAGGAGGCCTTCTCCCGCGGCGGCTGGCCGGAAGGCGGGCAAGACGTGACCCTCACCTTCGAGGGCGGCGGCCCGCGCAGCCTGCGCGTGCGCATGCGCTTCACGCGGCGGCGCGAGTCCAGCGCGGAAGAGGACCTCTGCGTGCTGCTGCTGGAGGACAACCGCAAGGTCATGGCGCGCAACCGCCAGGAGAAGCTGGCCGCGATGGGGCGGGTGTCGGCGGGCATCGCCCACGAGATCCGCAACCCGCTGGCCGCCATCGACCAGGCCAATGCCCTGCTGTCCGAGGACATGCCCGACCCGCGCTCGCAGCAGCTGACGCGCATGGTGGCGTCCAATGTGCAGCGCCTCAAGCGGATCGTGGACGACGTCATGGAGGTCGCGCCCGGCGTGGCGCCCGAGCCGGTGGCCTTCGACGCGGCCAGCCTCGTGCGGGCCTGCTGCGAAGACTGGATCAGCACCAACCAGCTGCCCATGGGCGGCATGAGCCCCATGAAGCTGGACCTGCCCAGCCAGCCGGTGATGGTGCTGTTCGAGCCCGAGCACCTGCGCCGCGTGCTGGTCAATCTGCTGGACAACGCCCTGCGCCATGCGCCCTCGGGGGCAGACACCGTGCGCGTGCGCCTCGACGCCCATCCCGGCCACGAGGAGCGGCCGGTGCTGCTGAGTGTCTTCAGCCTGGGCGAGCCCATTCCCGCGGACATCGAGCGCCACCTCTTCGAGCCCTTCTTCTCGACCCGCAGCCGCGGCTCAGGCCTGGGGCTCTACATCTGCCGTGAACTGTGCGAACGTTACGGCGCCCGCATCGACTACCGCAGCCACCGCGGCGGCGAGCGGGGCGGCAACGAGTTCCGTGTCCAGCTGCGGCGGCCCAGCCTCGCAGAGGGCACGATTCCCGCAGACCTTTTCTCTCCGACTGCATGAGCGCTTCCACACCCTACAGCCTCCTGGTCATCGACGACGAGCCGGACCTGCGCACCCTCTACGAACTCACCCTGGTGCGCGAGGGCTACGAGCTGGAGACGGCCGGCTCGGTGGAGGAGGCGCTGCAACGCCTGCAGCTGAGGCGCTACAGCGCCGTCATCACCGACATGCGCCTGCCCGACGGCAGCGGCCTGGACGTGCTGGCCTGGCTCGAGTCCCAGGGCCGGCGCGAGAAGGCCATCGTGATCACCGCCTTCGGATCCTCGGAGAACGCGGTGGAGGCCCTGAAGGCCGGTGCCTTCGACTACCTCACCAAGCCCGTCGACCTGCGCCAGTTCCGCATGGTCGTGGCCTCGGCGCTGGGCCGCGTGCCGCAGCAGCCGCCCTCCGTCGTGCCCTCGCGACTGCCCTCCGAACGCGGCGGCAGCGAAGCGCCACTGGTCACGCTGCCGCCCTCGCCGGCCAAGCCGCCGGCCGAAGCCGTCACGCCGCGGCGGGTTGCCGAGCGCCTGGCCGGCGATTCCATGGCCATGCAGCAGGTGCGCGACCTCATCGAGAAGGTGGCGCGCAGCATGGCCCCGGTCCTGCTGCAGGGCGAGTCCGGCACCGGCAAGGAGCTGGTCGCGCGGTCCATCCATGAGGCCGGCTCGCGCGCGGGCGAGAAGTTCATCGCCGTGAACTGCGGCGCCATTCCCGAGCAGCTGCTGGAGGCGGAGTTCTTCGGCTACCGCAAGGGCGCCTTCACGGGGGCCAATGAAGACCGCGAGGGCTTCTTCCAGGCCGCGCACGGCGGCACGCTGTTCCTGGACGAGATCGGCGACCTGCCCCTGGCCATGCAGTCCAAGCTGCTGCGGGCCATCCAGGAGCGCTCCGTGCGGCCGGTGGGCGCGGTGAGCGAGCTGCCGGTCAACGTGCGCATCCTGAGCGCCACGCACAAGGACCTGGCCAGCGAGGTGGGCGCCGGGCGCTTCCGCCAGGATCTGTTCTACCGCCTCAACGTGATCCAGATCCGCGTGCCACCGCTGCGCGAGCGCATCGAGGACCTGGGGGCCATCGCCTCGCGCGTGCTGCGCCGCATCGCGCAGGATGCCGGCGTGAGCCCCGCCCCGCAGCTGGATGCCGAGGCCATGCAGCAGCTGCGGCGCTACAGCTTCCCCGGCAATGTGCGCGAGCTGGAGAACATCCTCCATCGCGCGGTGGCGCTGTCCGGCGGCGAGTGGATCCATGCCGACGAGCTGGACCTGCCCGACCAGGAACTCGAGGCCGGCGGACCGGCCGTGGACCTGGAGATCGATCTCGACCCAGCTGCCGTCAGCCCGCCGCTGCCGGGGCAGGCCGAGGCGCCGCTGCCCTCGGACCTGGCCGCCTACCTCGATGCGGTGGAGCGCGACATCCTCGTGCGGGCGCTCGAGCAGCACCGCAACAACCGCACCGCCGCGGGCGCCAGCCTCGGCCTGTCGCTGCGGCAGATGCGCTACCGCATGGCCCGGCTGCAGATCAGCGTGGGTGAGGGCGGTGACGGGGCCTGAGCCGGCACGTTGGGAGGGCGGCTGGCTGTCCGGCGCCCGCGCCGTGCCCTCGCCCAATTTCGGCCCGCGACCCGGGGCCGAGCGACCCAGCCTGCTGGTGCTGCATTCCATCAGCCTGCCGCCGGGTGTCTTCGGCGGCCCGGAGATCGAGGCGCTGTTCACCAACTGCCTGGACTGCAGCGCGCATCCCAGCTTCGAGGCGCTGCGTGGCCTGGAGGTCTCCGCGCATTTCCTGATCCGTCGCGACGGCGAGCTGCTGCAGTTCGTCAGCGCCGACGAGCGGGCCTGGCATGCAGGGAAGTCCAGCTTCCGGGGGCGCGAGCGCTGCAATGACTTCTCCCTTGGTGTCGAGCTGGAAGGCCTGGAAGGCGGCGTCTTCGACGAGCGGCAATACCTGGCCCTGGGCCGGCTGCTGCCGCAGCTGCGCGAGCGCTACCCGCTGGAGGCGGTCGTGGGCCATGAGCACATCGCGCCCGGGCGAAAGGCGGACCCGGGGCCAGGTTTTGACTGGCTGCGCCTGCGCCAGGACCTGGGCTGGGAGACCCAGCTGTTTCCGTTTGTTTAGCCCCTGTCCCTTCCACAAGGGATAGCTGTTCGGCCAGCGCCCCGATTGACGGAGTGCCTGCCCGCGCCAGCCCGGCAAGGCCTGACCCCGAGCCCCGATTCAGCCGCTGCCGGCATCGCGATCCCATGCGGGCCCGGAGCCCGAATCGCCCCGCGAACCCGCGCCATTGCTGGATCCGCGACCGCGATGTCCCTGTTCATGGGCCCTGTGCGCCGATGCGGGTGTTGCAGGAGCCCGCCCATGCCCCTTTTCCGGACGGTCCGCTTAGTCATTTGCGCCGGCCCGGTCAATGGGGGTAGGACGCTATCGGTAGTGCTTGAAGAGGGTGGGTGCCCTAGATATAGTGTTCTTTCATGCTATCCTGCTGACTTGGCAAACCACTGAAATGCCTCGCGTTCATGCCCTGCCAATCTTCGGCGCCGCTTCCCTGGAAGCCGGCTTCGGGGACTTCACACCAGGGCTCGCAGGATGCCGCCGGAGTTCGCTCCGCATGGCATCGGCCGGAACGGAAAGCGCAGTGGAGCCCAGTCGCCAGCGGCGGCAGGGCGGGCATACCGGCTGCATGAGCCGGCCCGTCGTGACGCAGCTGTCGGCATCTGGGCGTGAGCCATCCAAACCAAAAAAAAGAATCTTGGGAACGCTGAGGCGGGCCCGGGCTTTTTGTTCTCTGCAGTAACGATTTCCAGACAAGGACTCTTCATGCAAACCGTTGTCGCCAGCACGCTCGCCGAAGGCGCCGTGGCCCACGCTGCCACCGCTGACACGCCTCGTCAGTCGGCCTATCAGGCTTACCAGATCATCCGCCGCAATGGCGCTGTGGTGTCCTTTGAGCCCAGCAAGATTGCCATCGCGCTGATGAAGGCCTTCCTGGCCGTGCATGGCACCAGCGGTGCGGCATCTGCCAGCGTGCGCGAGACGGTCGACGCCCTGACCGAGGCCGTGGTGCGCGCCCTGCTGCGCTCGCGCCCGAGCGGTGGCACCTTCCATATTGAAGACGTGCAGGACCAGGTCGAGCTGGGCCTGATGCGCGGTGGCCATCATGAAGTGGCCCGCGCCTATGTGCTGTACCGCGAGCGCCGCTCGCAGGAGCGCCTGCGCCAGGGCGAGGTGGCCCAGGCGGCCGCGCCCGAGACGGCCCTGATGGTCACCGACGGCGGCCACCGCGTGCCCCTGGACCTGGGCCAGCTCACCGCCCTGATCCGCTCCAGCTGCGAAGGCCTGGGCGCCGACGTCAAGCCCGAGCCCATCCTCGCCGAGACCAAGCGCAATCTGTACGACGGCGTCCCCATCGACGAGGTCTACAAGGCCTCCATCCTGGCCGCCCGCACGCTGATCGAGAAGGACCCGGGCTACAGCCAGGCCACCGCCCGCCTGCTGATGCACACGATCCGCAAGGAGATCCTCGGCCAGGAAGTGACCCAGGCCGAGATGCACACGCGCTACGCCGACTACTTCCCGCAGTTCATCAAGAAGGGCATCCAGGCCGAGCTGCTGGACGAGAAGCTGGGCCAGTACGACCTGGCCAAGCTGGGCGCGGCGCTGAAGGCCGAGCGCGACTTCCAGTTCGACTACCTGGGCCTGCAGACCCTGTTCGATCGCTACTTCCTGCACACCGAAGGCAAGCGCATCGAGATGCCCCAGGCCTTCTTCATGCGCGTGGCCATGGGCCTGGCGCTGAACGAAATCGACCGCGAGACGCGCGCCATCGAGTTCTATGAAGTGCTGTCCAGCTTCGACTTCATGAGCTCCACGCCCACGCTGTTCAACTCGGGCACCCGCCGCTCGCAGCTCTCCAGCTGCTACCTGACGACGGTGGCCGACGACCTCGACGGCATCTACGAGGCCCTCAAGGAGAACGCGCTGCTGTCGAAGTTCGCCGGCGGCCTGGGCAATGACTGGACCCCCGTGCGCGCCCTGGGCTCGCACATCAAGGGCACCAACGGCAAGAGCCAGGGCGTCGTGCCCTTCCTGAAGGTGGTCAATGACACGGCCGTGGCCGTGAACCAGGGCGGCAAGCGCAAGGGCGCCGTGTGCGCCTACCTGGAGTCCTGGCACCTGGACATCGAGGAGTTCCTCGAGCTGCGCAAGAACACCGGCGACGATCGCCGCCGCACCCACGACATGAACACGGCGAACTGGATTCCCGACCTGTTCATGAAGCGCGTGGTCGAGGGCGGTGACTGGACCCTGTTCAGCCCCTCCACCTGCCCGGACCTGCACGACCTCTTCGGCCAGGCCTTCGAGAAGGCCTACGTCGAGTACGAGGCCAAGGCGGACCGCGGCGAGATCAAGCTCTTCAAGCGCATGCCCGCCAAGGACCTGTGGCGCAAGATGCTCTCGATGCTGTTCGAGACCGGCCACCCCTGGATCACCTTCAAGGACGCCTGCAACGTGCGCTCGCCGCAGCAGCATGTGGGCGTGGTGCACTCGTCCAACCTGTGCACCGAGATCACGCTGAACACCAATGACAGCGAGATCGCCGTGTGCAACCTGGGCTCGGTCAACCTGGTCCAGCACCTGAAGGACGGCCCGGATGGCAAGAAGGTCATCGACCACGACAAGCTGAAGAAGACCGTCCGCACGGCCATGCGCATGCTGGACAACGTCATCGACATCAACTACTACGCCGTCAAGAAGGCGCGCGACTCCAACCTGCGTCACCGCCCGGTGGGCCTGGGCCTGATGGGCTTCCAGGATGCGCTGTATGCGCTGCGCACGCCCTACGCCTCGGCCGAGGCGGTGGAGTTCGCCGACCGCTCGATGGAAGCCATCTGCTACTACGCCTACTGGGCCTCGACCGAGCTGGCCGAGGAGCGCGGCCGCTACAGCAGCTACCGTGGCTCGCTGTGGGACCGCGGCATCCTGCCGATCGACTCCCTGGACCTGCTGCTGCAGGAGCGCGGCGGCTATGTCGAGGTGGACCGCTCCGCGTCCATGGACTGGGACAGCCTGCGCCAGCGCATCGCCACCTACGGCATGCGCAACAGCAACTGCGTGGCCATCGCCCCGACCGCGACCATCTCCAACATCATCGGCGTGGACGCCTCGATCGAGCCCTGCTTCGGCAACCTCTCGGTGAAGTCCAACCTGTCCGGCGAGTTCACGGTGATCAACGAGTCCCTGGTGCGCGACCTCAAGCAGCTGGGCCTGTGGGACGACGTGATGGTCATGGACCTGAAGCACTTCGACGGTTCGCTGCGCCGCATCGACCGCGTGCCCGAAGAGCTCAAGGCCCTGTACGCCACCGCCTTCGAGGTGGAGCCGCAGTGGCTGGTTGAGGCTGCCTCGCGCCGCCAGAAGTGGATCGACCAGGCGCAGAGCCTGAACATCTACATGGCCGGCGCCTCCGGCAAGAAGCTGGACGAGACCTACAAGCTGGCTTGGCAGCGTGGCCTCAAGACCACCTACTACCTCCGCACGATCGGCGCCACGCACGCTGAGAAGAGCACGGTCAGCAAGGCCGGCCAGCTCAACGCGGTGCCAGGTGGGATGTCGGGCCTGAACGCCGCGCCCGTGGCGGCAGCCCCGGCGGTGCAGGCCGCGCCGGCAGTCGAGGTGGACAACACCCCGGCCACCGACATCAAGTTCTGCTCCATCGACAACCCCGACTGCGAGGCCTGCCAGTAAGGCTTGCAGCAAAGTCCGCGCCGGTCAGCCCGGCGCGGACGCATTCAGAAGCGAGCGTTCATCGCTGCCCGCGTTCGGCGGGCATCCGTGAATGCTTCAGCACCGGACCGCGGTGTCATCGCACGCCGCCCGAGGCCGAAATCGCCACGCACATTTGCGGCGTTAGCGATGCGGTCCAGCAACAGCGCATTTGTGTCGCTGTCAAGAAGTCCTTGGTGTTTTAGACACAACACTCCGATAATCCGCAAGATAGGAAGTCCACCATGTTGGTTTGGGAAGAAGACCGTAAGCCTGCGCCTAGCGCCTCGAATCATGGCCTGAGCGCCACCCACTCCAGCGGCCTGCAGCAGGCCGTGGCGGCAGCGACGCCGCCGGCTTCTGCCTCCACCGCCACCGCCAGCGAGCGCCGCGTCAACATCGCCGACAAGCGCATCATCAACGGCCAGACGGACGTCAACCAGCTCGTGCCCTTCAAGTACAAGTGGGCCTGGGACAAGTACCTGGCCACCTGCGCCAACCACTGGATGCCGCAGGAGGTGAACATGTCCCGCGACATCGCCCTGTGGAAGGACCCCAACGGTCTGAGCGAGGACGAGCGCCGCATCATCAAGCGCAACCTGGGCTTCTTCGTGACGGCCGATTCCCTGGCCGCCAACAACATCGTCCTGGGCACCTACCGCCACATCACCGCCCCCGAGTGCCGCCAGTTCCTGCTGCGCCAGGCCTTCGAGGAAGCGATCCACACGCACGCCTACCAGTACATCGTCGAGTCCCTGGGCCTCGATGAAAGCGAGATCTTCAACGCCTATCACGAGGTGGCTTCCATCCGTGACAAGGACGAGTTCCTGATCCCCTTCATCGACGCGATCATGGACCCGAACTTCCACACGGGCACGCTGGCTGCCGATCAGACGCTGCTCAAGTCGCTGATCGTCTTTGCCTGCCTGATGGAAGGCCTGTTCTTCTACGTGGGCTTCACGCAGATCCTGGCCATGGGCCGCCAGAACAAGATGACCGGTGCCGCCGAGCAGTACCAGTACATCCTGCGCGACGAGTCCATGCACTGCAACTTCGGCATCGACCTGATCAACCAGATCAAGCTCGAGAACCCGCAGCTGTGGACGCCCGCCTTCAAGGCCGAGATCAAGGCCCTGTTCCTGAAGGCCGTGGAGCTCGAGTACCGCTATGCCGAGGACACCATGCCACGTGGCGTGCTGGGCCTCAATGCCGCGATGTTCAAGGGCTATCTGCGCTACATCGCCAACCGCCGTGCCACCCAGATCGGTCTGGAGGAGCTCTTCCCCAACGAAGAGAACCCCTTCCCCTGGATGAGCGAAATGATCGACCTGAAGAAGGAGCGCAACTTCTTCGAAACCCGCGTCATCGAGTACCAGTCCGGTGGCGCCCTGTCCTGGGATTGAGCGGGCTGCCTGGTCAGCGGCCTGTGTCCCTTTGAGTGCTCGTCAATGAGATCAAGACAAGCGATGCAAATGAACCGTCAGACGCGGAAATGCGCGGCGGTGCATCGCGACCCCATTCACCGTACCGTGGCGCTGCTCCAAAGCGACTCTCGGGCGGTGGATAGCTGCGCTGAGGTGGACCGGTCCGCCGCAGGCAGTGCTTTGTTCACTTGATCAAGGAGAAAACCATGGCAACTGCAAAGACCCCGGGCAACAAGGCCCCTACCGCCAAGAAGGCAGCTCCGGCCAAGAAGGCCGCTCCCGCCAAGAAGGCTGCTGCGCCGGCTAAGAAGGCCGCTCCGGCCAAGAAGGCTGCTGCTCCGGCAAAGAAGGCCGCTCCGGCCAAGAAGGCTGCTGCTCCGGCGAAGAAGGCCGCTCCGGCCAAGAAGGCTGCTGCTCCGGCGAAGAAGGCCGCTCCGGCCAAGAAGGCTGCTGCTCCGGCGAAGAAGGCCGCTCCGGCCAAGAAGGCCGCTGCTCCGGCGAAGAAGGCCGCTCCGGCCAAGAAGGCTGCTGCTCCGGCAAAGAAGGCCGCTCCGGCAAAGAAGGCCGCTCCGGCCAAGAAGGCTGCTGCTCCGGCAAAGAAGGCCGCTCCGGCCAAGAAGGCTGCTGCTCCGGCCAAGAAGGCTGCTGCTCCGGCCAAGAAGGCCTCCGGCACCAAGAAGCCGCCGATCAAGGCTGCTCCCAAGGCCGCTGCCAAGCCGGCTGCCAAGGCCGCCAAGCCTGCCGCCAAGCCCGCTGCCAAGGCTGCGAAGCCGGCTGCGAAGCCGGCTGCCAAGCCTGCCGCCAAGAAGGCCGCCGCTGCTCCCGCAGCTGCCAAGCCTGCCGCTGCACCGGCTGCCAAGACGGCGCTGAGCCCGCAAGCCGCGTGGCCCTTCCCGACTGGCAACAAGCCCTGAGCTTGAGCCCAGGGGATCACCTTCGGGTGCTCCCCGTCAAAGAAGAAAACCCGGCCTCGGCCGGGTTTTTTCATGGGTAGAAGATCTCGACCGTGTAGCCGTTGACCCGCTGTCGCCCGGTGCTGAACACCAGCTGCAGGGCCTGCTCGCTGTTGGCGCCCGTGCTGGCGCGGCCGTTGACGAAGTCCTCGGGCTTGAGCGCCTTCTTCATCAGCACCTTGCCGTTGCCGTCGTTGAGGCTCAACTCCACCCAGGGCGTGGCCAGCTCCCAGGGGCTCTTGTTGCGCAGACTGAGGCTGAACTTGTAGTGGTTGCCGCTGGCGGCTTCCGACAGGCCTGTGCTCTCGACGCTGAAGGCATCGAGCCGGCGCCAGGGCTGCAGCTCGCAGCCCATCTTCTCGCAGGCGCCGCCGAGCCATTGCCGGGCCAGCGGGGACTGCGTGGACAGGGCGTCGCGGTAATGCCAGCCCAGCTGCGCGGCCGCTGTCAGCAGCAGCAGCGCGCTGCCCAGCCCCAGGGCCAGGCGCACGCCGGGGCGCTGCCAGCGCGCCTCGCCCTCCGCGCGGCGCAGGAAGCCTGGCTTGCGGGCCGGGGCGTCAGGCAGGGTGCTTGCGGCGCTGGCAGGTGCAGGCGCCGATTCCTGTGCCGCCTTCGCCTGGGCCTGTGCCGTCTGAAGGCGCGGTGAGAGCACCACGTCGGGCCCCAGGTCCGGGCTTGCGGCAGCCGCGGGCTGCGGCGCAGCGGGCGAGCGGGCCGCGAGGGGCGCTGGGGTTTCCTCGAGCGGCTCCGGCGGCTCGAACTTCAGCCCCTTGGGTTCGGGCAGGTCCTCTCGAGCATCCAGCGGCGCAGCCGGCGTGGACGGCTCCTCCCAGAAGGGCTCGCGGCGGTCTCCCGGGCGCTCGCCGCCGGCAGACCAGGCGGGCGCCTGCAGCGGCTGACGGGCCTCTTCATGCGCGACGGTGTTGACGCCTGCCGATGGCAGCGCCGCCGGGGCCATCGCCGCAGCCTCGCGGGCCATGGGGCGGGCGGGTGGCGGCGCGGGTGTGGGTGTGGGTGTGGGTGGACGGGCGAGCGGCGGCGCCGCATGCGCCGCAGGCTGTGCCGGTGGGGCCACCCGCGGCGCAGGGGCCGGGGGCTGTGCGGGGGCGACGGCCTCTTCGGAGGCGGCGTCGCTCATCGACTCCGGGCCGGCAGGCGGCCACGGGGGCGGTGCTTCACGATCCAGGTCGAAGAGCTGTTCACGGGCGTCGAAGACCTCGGCGCAGCGGCCGCAGCGCACCCAGCCCTCGGACACGCGCAACTGGTCCTGCACCACGCGGAAGATGGTGCCGCAGGCGGTGCAGCGGGTAGCAAGACTCATGGGGCAGGATCATGCCACGAAGGCCTGGCCGCACAGCGCGCGCTCACCCCTAGAAACATCACTCTCGGGCGCGCTTGCGGGGCTTGCGCGGTGGTGGGGGTCAGGCCTTGCCTGGCCTTTCGCGAAGGACTCAGGCCGGACGCCGCGCCGTCATCAGGATCCAGCCTTCCTCGCTGTCGCTGACCTCGAGGGCCAGCCAGGGCGCGTAGGCGTCCTTCAGCTCCTGGGCCTGGCGCTCGAGGATGCCGGCCAGCACCAGATGCCCACCGGCTCGCACATGGGCGCACAGCAGCGGTGCCAGCAGCTTCAAGGGCGTGGCCAGGATGTTGGCCAGCACCACCGGATAGTCACCCTGGGCGGCGTCCGGCAGCGCGGCGCGCAGCGAGACCTGGTTGGCCTCCGCATTGGCCTGGGAGGAGATGATGGCGGCGGGGTCGATGTCCACCGCATCAATGTTCTTTGCGCCGTGCAGCGCGGCGCCGATGGCCAGGATGCCCGAGCCGCAGCCGTAGTCCAGCACGCGGTCCCAGCCGGCGGCCTCGGCGCCGTGGCGGGCGATCCAGCGCAGGCACATGCGCGTCGTGGGGTGGGTGCCGGTGCCGAAGGCCAGACCGGGGTCCAGGCGCATGATGCGCGTGGCCTGGGCCGGCGCCTCATGCCAGGACGGCACGATCCAGAACTCGGGCGTGATCTCGACGGGCGCGAACTGCGACTGCGTCAGGCGCACCCAGTCCTGCTCCTCCACGGCCTGGATGGTCTGCACGTGCACGTCCTGCGCCCAGTCCTGGGCCAGCAGCAGGGTGGCGGCCTCGGTGGCCTCGGCCTCGCTGGCGAACAGGGCCTTCACGACGGAACGCTCCCAGCCCGCCTTGGGCGCGGGCATACCGGGCTCGCCGAACAGGGCTTTCTCGGAAGCGGTGTCAGCGTCGGCATCCTCCACCGAGACGGCGAGCGACTCCACTTCCATCAGCGCGTCGCTGACGGTCTCGACGTCGTCCTCGCGGCAGATGAGCACGAGCTCGTGCAGGTCGGGGGTGCTGGGGGTGTTGCTCATGGGGAAACCTTCAAGTGCACATCAAAAGCACAAGCCCCGGGCGGCATGGGCCGCGCCAGGGCTGTGGCGGGTGCGTATGCGTCAGACGCGAATGATAGGGCGTCGCTCGCGTGCGGCGCTGGTTCGGCGCCTGTTCAGCGCTTGTGTTGGTTCATCCAGCCTTCGAGGTAATGGATGGACGTGCCGCCTTCGATGAACTTCGCATCGGCCATCAGTTCGCGGTGCAGCGGGATGTTGGTCTGGATGCCTTCCACCACCGTCTCCGACAGGGCGATGCGCATGCGGGCCAGGGCCTGCTCGCGGGTGTCGCCGTGCACGATGATCTTGCCGATCATGGAGTCGTAGTTGGGCGGCACGAAGTAGTTCGTGTAGGCATGCGAGTCCACGCGGACGCCGGGGCCGCCAGGCGGGTGCCACATGGTGATGCGGCCAGGCGAGGGCACGAACTTCACCGGGTCCTCGGCATTGATGCGGCACTCGATGGCATGGCCGCGCATCTCGATATTGCGCTGGGTGAAGGGCAGCTTCTCGCCAGCGGCGATGCGGATCTGCATCGCGACGATGTCCACGCCCGTCACCATTTCCGTCACCGGATGCTCCACCTGCACGCGGGTGTTCATCTCGATGAAGTAGAACTCGCCGTTCTCGTAGAGGAACTCGAAGGTGCCCGCACCGCGGTAGCCCATCTTCTTGCAGGCGGTGGAGCAGCGGTCGCCGATCTTCTCGATGGTGCGGCGGGGAATGCCGGGGGCCGGCGCTTCCTCGATGATCTTCTGGTGGCGGCGCTGCATGGAGCAGTCGCGCTCGCCCAGCCAGACGGCGTTCCTGTGGCCGTCGGCCAGCACCTGGATCTCCACATGGCGGGGGTTCTCGAGGAACTTCTCCATGTAGACCTCGGGATTGCCGAAGGCAGCCGCGGCCTCGGACTTGGTCATCTGCACGGCGTTCACGAGCGCAGCCTCGGTGTGCACCACCCGCATGCCGCGGCCACCGCCACCGCCTGCGGCCTTGATGATCACCGGGTAGCCCACCGCGCGGGCGATCTTGACGATTTCCTTGGGGTCGTCCGGCAGGGCGCCTTCGGAGCCGGGCACGCAGGGCACGCCGGCCGCGCGCATGGCCTGCTTGGCGGACACCTTGTCACCCATCATGCGGATGTTGTCTGGCGTCGGGCCGATGAAGGTGAAGCCGCTGCGCTCCACGCGCTCGGCGAAGTCCGCGTTCTCGGACAGGAAGCCGTAGCCCGGATGGATGGCCTCGGCATCGGTCACCTCGGCGGTGGCGATGATGGCCGGCATGCTCAGGTAGCTCTGGGCAGAGGGGGCGGGGCCGATGCACACGGCCTCGTCGGCCAGCTTGACGTACTTGGCGTCGCGATCGGCCTCGGAGTAGACGACGACCGACTTCACACCCAGTTCGCGGCAGGCGCGCTGGATTCGAAGGGCGATCTCGCCTCGATTGGCAATCAGGATTTTCTTAAACATGGCAGTTGCTCAGCACTCTGGGTGCAATGCGGCCAAGGGCCCATCCAGCAGCGGTCGCGGATCCGGCTGTGCCGGGCCGTCGATCGCGCCCCCTTGAGGGGGCCGGTGCAGCCGGTAGGGGGTGGGGCGTGTTCACTCGATGATGAACAGCGGCTGGCCGAATTCCACCGGCTGGCCGTTCTCCACCAGGATCTTGGTCACCGTGCCGGACTTGTCGGCATCGATCTCGTTCATGATCTTCATGGCTTCGATGATGCAGATGGCCTGGCCTTCCTTGACCTGCTGGCCCACTTCCACGAAGGCCTTGGCATTGGGGCCGGACGCGCGGTAGAAGGTGCCCACCATGGGCGACTTCACCACATGGCCGGTCTCGACCGGCGCGGCGGCCGGCGCGGCGGCCGCGGCGGCCGGGGCTGCAGCGGCAGGGGCGGCGGCCACCGGGGCGGCCATCACCGGCATGGCCTGGGCCATGGGCACGGCCACCGTGCCGTCGGACTTGACGATGCGCACCTTGCCATCGGCTTCGGTGATTTCAAGTTCAGAAATGTTCGACTCGGACACGAGGTCGATCAGGGTCTTGAGCTTGCGCAGATCCATGAGGCTTCTCCAACGGAAAGATTTGTGGTGCTTGCCAATGCCACGGTCAGGACCTTGACCGTGCCCTCGCTTCAGCCGCCTTCAGCCGGCACTGGCCCGGACATGATCCAGTGCGTGCATCAGGGCGTAGCGGTAGCCCTGGGGACCCAGGCCGCAGATGACGCCCAGCGCGAGCTCCGACACATAGCTGTGGTGGCGGAAGGCTTCGCGCTTGTGGATATTGGAGAGATGGACCTCGACAAAAGGCAGGGCCACCGCCGCCAGGGCGTCCCGGATGGCCACGCTGGTGTGCGTATAGGCTGCCGGGTTGATGATGATGAAGCGCGTGCCGTCACGACCCGCCGCCTGGATGCGGTCGACCAGGGCACCTTCGTGGTTGCTCTGGAAGCTTTCAAGCGTGGCCCCTGCATTGGCAGCGAATTGCTGCAGATCTGCATCGATCTGCGCCAAAGTCGTTGCGCCATACACCCCGGGCTCCCTGCTGCCAAGGAGGTTGAGGTTGGGACCATGAATCACGAGAATCTGCATCAGCGACGTGCCGCGGCGGTTTAGAGCGTAGACACTAGAAGCGTGAAAGGCTGAACTTTAGCTTTTTTAGACCCAGATCCCGGCATCTAGCCAAAAATAAATGGCTTGACCTTCCGCAGTTCTTGAGCTTGCCCAAGAAAGCACGGGATTCGGGGCTTGACGGTCACCGGGGCTGGCGCGGACGGCATTCTGGCGCGCGATGCGCCCCTGTCAGGCCCCGGTTTTCCCTGCCTCGGGGGCCGGCCGGCCGCTGGCGAGGGCCTGGGCCACCGCCTCCAGCTCCCCCGCCTGCAGGGCGCCCAGCCGACGCCAGAACAGCTGACCGCGGGCATCGAAGACCACGCTGAACGGCAGTCCGCCCTGGTTGTTGCCCAGTTGGCGACCCAGCTCCAGGCCCTGCACGCCGCCCAGGGCCAGGGGCAGGGTCAGCGGCAGGCGGCCCAGGAATTCCTGCACCGCCTCCTTGCGGTCGATGGCCAGGCCCAGGCCCTGCCAGTCAGGCCGGGCCTTGAGGAACTGCTCGATCTCCGGCAGCTCGCGCACGCAGGGCGCGCACCAGGTGGCCCAGAAATTCAGCAGCAGGGGCTTGCCGCGCAGGCCGCGGGCGGCCAGCTCGCCACCGTCCAGGGTCTCGAAGCGGGCCAGCCAGAAGGCGTCGGCCGGCGAGCCCGGGCGCGGGGGCGCTTCGGCGGGCGCGGGGGCGTGGCCGCGCTGGGCCATCCAGGCGCCCAGGCCGGCGGCGGCCAGGCCCACGGTCCCGAAGAGGGCGTGGCGGCGATTCATGCCGCGTCCCCAGCGGCCGGGAGCAGGGGTGCAGGCGGCGCCTCCTCCTGCAGCAGCCGGCGCAGGGCCGTGAGGTCCCCGCGCTCGGTGCGCCCGCGGCTGTCGGGCTTCAGCGCGCCGCGCAGATCGTCCTTGTCCAGGATGCTCAGGGCGATGGTCACCCATTCATTGAGCGGCTTGCAGCGCTCGGCCACTGTCAGCAGGTCCACCGGGCCGCGGGGGCCCTGGGTCTCGCCGACCTCGTAGTCCACGCCGGCGTTGATCAGGGCGATCTCGGCGGACTTGCTGTCGTCGCAGAAGAGCTGCAGATGGATGTTGGACAGGCGCGTGGCCGTGCCGCGCCAGACGGCGCCGCACAGATGCGGGCGGAACTCGGCCAGGCGGTCCATCCACAGGGCGGCCAGCTCGCGCAGCGCGCGCAGCTCGGCTGGCTGGGTGTCGGCACAGAAGAGGGCGAGATAGTCGCGGACCTCGTCCTCCAGCTCCTCGTTGCTGGGCAGCGGGGCATTGCGGGGCAGGCCCATCTGCTTGTGGGCGCGGCGCTTGGCCGGGCCGTATTCCAGGCCTTCCTCCACCACCATGCGGGCGGCAACGGCGGCGATCTCGGCGGTGAGCGGGCTGGCAGAGGCCATGGTGGGTGGGCGTGAGGGTCAGGGGTTCAGGGCAGGACAACGCCGCCCATGCGGGCCTCGATGGTGCTGGCGCGCCCCACCACGTAGGCGGAGCCGGGTCGCTTCTCGAAGCGCTTGGGCGCCGGCAGCATCACCGCCAGGCGGGCGGCCTGCCAGGGCGCGAGCTGGGCGGCATCGACACGGAAATAATGCCGCGCCGCGGCCTGGGCGCCAAAGACCCCTTCGCCCCATTCGACATTGTTGAGATAGATCTCGAGGATGCGCTGCTTGGACAGCAGGGCCTCCAGCATGAAGGTCAGGATGAACTCCTGTCCCTTGCGCAGCAGCTGGCGCTCGCCGCTGAGGAAGAGATTCTTGGCCAGCTGCTGGGTGATGGTCGAGCCGCCGACGACCTTGGCCTGGGGCTTGGCCGGCGCCGGCTTGTCGCTGTCCCGGGCCGGGGCCTTGGCGACGGCTTTGGCGCGCTTGTCGGCCCGGGCCTGCTCGCGCTGGTTCTTGTCCCAGGCCTTCTCCAGCGCGTCCCAGTCGACGCCGCCATGTTCGGAGAAGCCGGCATCCTCGCTGGCGATCACCGCACGCTTGAGCGCCGGAGCGAGGCGGGCATCGGGCACCCAGTCCTGGCTCCAGGCGACCTCATGCTTCTCGGTGGCCAGGCGCCAGATCTCGGAGCGCTGGAAGCTGGTGGACTGCGGGTCCAGCCCGTTCATCAGCGCGATGCGGACCAGGAAATAGAGCTGCAGGGCCAGCAGGCCCAGGGCCAGCAGGGCCAGCAGACGCAGGGGCAGGCGGCGCAGCATGGCTCAGCCCCTGGTCGCGAGCTGGGCGCGCAGGCCGGCCAGCACCGGGGCGGTATCGGGGCGTACGCCGCGCCAGAGCTGGAAGGCCTCGGCGGCCTGCTCGACCAGCATGCCCAGGCCGTCGCGAGGGCGGGCGCCCTGGGCGGCCACCCAGTCCAGGAAGCCCTGGGCCTGCGGGCCGTACATCATGTCCACGCCCAGGCCGCCTTCGCGCAAGACCTGACCCCGCACCGGCACGCCGGCGCCGGCCAGGCTGGCGCTGGTGCCGTTGACCAGCACGTCGAAGCGGTCTTCGGGCAGATCCTGCAGGGTGCTGGCCTGCAGGCGCACGCCATGCTCCTGGGCCCAGCGGGCGTGGCTGACCACCAGGGCTAGGGCCTTGTCGGCGCTGCGGTTGGCCAGCGTCAGCTCGGCAGGCCGGGCGGCGATCAGGCTGCCCAGCACGCCGGCCGAGGCCCCGCCCGCGCCCAGCAGCAGCACGCGCAGGCCGGCCAGGGGCTGGCCCGCATTGGCCTGGATGTCGCGGACCAGGCCCAGGCCGTCGGTGTTGTCGCCCCACCAGCCCTGCTCGTCGAAGCGCAGGGTGTTGACCGCACCGGCCAGCTCGGCCCGCGGGCTGCGGCGGCGGGCCGAGGCAAAGGCCTCGAACTTGAAGGGCACGGTGACGTTGCAGCCCTTGGCGCCCGCTGCCGCAAAGGCCTGGACCGTGGGCAGGAAGGCGTCCAGCGGGCACAGCAGACGCTCGTAGACCAGGTGCTGGCCCGTCTGCGCCGCGAACTGGGCGTGGATGCTCGGGGACTGGCTGTGCGCCACCGGATTGCCGGCGACGGCGTAGCGGTCGGGGCCGGTGGCGTTCATAGCTGCTCCGTCACGGTGGCTTCCAGTCCATCCTCGCGGGTGAACTTGAAGCGGGTGGTGATGACCAGCACCTCGGCGCTGCGTCGCATCTCGATGTTGAAGTCGCCGAAGGGCTGGCAGGCGCGCACGATGGCCACGGCGCGCTTGTCCAGCTGGTTGTTGCCGGAGCTCTGGACGATCTCGGTGTCCACCAGGCGGCCCTTGAAATCCACGTGGATGTTCATGATCAGCTCGCCATAGAGCTTGCGGCCGCGGTAGGTGGGGAAGTCGCGGGTGCCGCGTTCCTCGATGCGCCGGCGCAGGGTGTCGTAGTACTGGGCATAGACCACCTCGCGCGTGGCCGGGCTCACGTAGCGCTTGCGGGGACGGGCGTTTTCGTCGTTGACGCGCTTCTCGATCTCGGCCATCAGCTGCACCAGCTGGCGGCGCTTCTCGGCCTGCTCGCGGGCCTCGGGGGAGCTGCGCTCGCGGCGCGGGTCTGGCGGCGGCAAGAGGGCCAGTTCGCGCCGGACCTGGGCCAGCAGCTGCTGCTGGACTTCCTGCAGCTTGGCGATCTGGGCGCGCTGGGTCTCGGTGTTGTCGCCCAGCTCCATGCGCGGCGAGGGCGCCAGCGGCGAAGTGGCCCGCTTCTGCCGGGCCGACTCCCCGCCGCCGGCCAGATTGGCCTGAGCCAGGGCCTTGGCCTCGGCCGGGGCGTCCTTGCTGCGCGCATTGACCAGCACCACCTCCAGGGGCGTGTCCTGGAACAGACGCTGGAATCGCTCGGGATCGGCAATGCGCAGGGCCAGCAGCATCAGGTGCAGGCCCAGGGAGACGATCAGGGCGAGGTGAAGCGGCTGGATCTTGCGAGGCAGCATGGCGTGGGCTTGCGTGCGCTCAGGCGGCCGGGGCGACAGGCGCCTCGGAGCCGCCCTCGGCGTCGTTCAGGTCGATGGCGAGCGTGAGCGGGCCGCTGCCGGCGTCTTCGTCCTCGTCCACGGTCTCCGCGTCATCCGGGGCCTGTGCTTCGTCCAGGCGCTCGACCAGGGAGGCGTGCACGTCCAGCGTCATCTCGTCGATGCCGGTGATGCGCACCCGCACATGGCTGCCGCGCGCCAGGCCTTCGCAGCCCAGGGCGCGGAAGACCAGGGGGAGGGTGTCAGCCCGCACCAGGCCGTCCTTCATCACCGAGGCGGTGAGCTCATGGATGGCGTTCTGCTGCAGGTAGCGCAGGGTCCAGTAGCGCTCGATGCCCGACTGGAAGCCGTTGTAGGCCGAGTAGGCGGCATCGAAGCCCGAGATGATGGAGAAGAGCTGTGCGTCCTTGGGCTTGAAGGGTGCCACCAGGGCCGCGGTACGGCCGTGGCGGGCGCAGGCGATGATCTGCCACTGGTTGACCAGGTCGGTGTAGCGGCGCAGCGGCGAGGTGGCCCAGGTGTACTGCGCCACGCCCATGCCGGCATGCGGCAGGGCCTTGGTGCCCATGCGCACCTTGACGCCCGGCGCCAGGCTGGCCTGGCTGCGGTAGATGCCCGGCAGGCCCAGCTCGTTGAGCCAGCCGCCCCAGCTGCTGTTGGCCAGGATCATGGCCTCGGCCACGATCAGGTCCAGCGGCGCGCCGCGCTGGCGGGTGCCGATGCTGACGGCCTCGTGGCCCTCGGGCTCGCGCTCGCCGTTGCTGTCCAGGCGGAAGGTGTAGTCGGGGCGGTTGAAGGTCTCGGGCTTGCCGCGCACGATCTCTCGCTGTGCCTTCAGATGCTTCGCCAGGCGGAAGCAGAAGCGCAGCTCGGCGCTGAAGGCGTAGTCGGCCGGCGCCTCGCCGGTCAGCGAGGCCTCGGTGACGGTGCTGTCCAGCTTGTCGTGGCGCAGGTTGGCGGCGATGGGCACGCGCTCGAGCTTGGTCTCGCGGCTGCGGATCTCCAGCGTGGCCTCGTCCATCGTGACGTACAGCGAGACCGCCGGGCAGTCGCGCCCCTCGGCCAGCGTGTAGTGCTGCACCACCTCGTCCGGCAGCATGGTCAGCTTCCAGCCGGGCATGTAGACGGTGGAGAAGCGCTCGCGGGCGACCTTGTCCACCGGCGAGTCCGGCTGGATGGCCAGGCCCGGCGCGGCGATGTGGATGCCGAAGACGATGGTGCCGCTGCCCAGGCCCTGCACGGAGAGGGCGTCGTCGATCTCGGTGGTGGCCGAGTCGTCGATGGAGAAGGCCTGCACGGGCGCCAGGGGCAGCTCGTCGGTGATGGCCGGCGCGGTGAGCGCCGGGAAACCGGTGCCCTTGGGGAAGTTCTCGAACAGGAAGCGCTTCCAGTGGAACTGGTAGGGGCTGCTGATCGCGCCGGCGCCCTTGAGCAGGTCCAGCGGCGCCTGCTGCGAACGCTTGGCGGCCTCGACCACGGCCTTGTACTCGGGGCCGTTCTTGTCAGGCTTGAAGAGGATCTTGTAGATCTGCTCGCGGATGCCGGCCGGGCACTGGCCCGCGATCAGCTCCTGGGCCCAGGCCTCGATCTGCAGGGCCTGCTGGCGCTTGCGCTCGATGCCCAGCAGGGCGGCCTTGACCTGTTCCTCGGGGGCCTTCTTGAACAGGCCCTTGCCCATGCGGCGGAAGTAGTGCGGCGCCTCGTAGAGCCTGAAGAGGGCGGCGGCCTGCTGGATCACGCCGGCCTTGGCGTCGAAATAGTCCCGCGCCAGGTCCGCGAAGCCGAACTCGCCCTCGGGGGCGAACTCCCAGGCGAGGTCCAGGTCGATCTCCAGGCCCAGGGCCTGGCCCTCGGCCATGAGCTCGGCGGGGGCCGGCTTGTCGAACTTGAGCAGCACATTGGCTGCCTTCACTTTGACGCGCTTGCCCGAGTCCAGCTCGATCTGCATCGAGCTTTCCGCTTCGGACATCACACGGCCGGCGAGGAATTTTCCGGCGTCATCGAACAGGGCAAACATAGGGTGCGCATTGTCGCCCAAGTGCAGTGGTGCCGGTCGCAAGCCGAACGCGGGCCTCGCGCGACGGGCGCCGCGAAGAGGTCAGCGGGCCGCCGGGGCATTGGTCGGTGGCGGCCCGCTGGAACGAGGAGCGATCCACAGGGGTGGGCGCCAGACTCGATGCCCAGGGCCCGCGGCTTGCCTGCCGGGCCCCCAAGGCACCCTGGTCCGGGTCCTGACGGTGTGAGCGTCTGTGGGCGCGAGCCTAGCCCATCGTCATGACGTCAGGGGGCCTTGCGGGGGCGGCTCCACAGGGCGGCGGACCCCGGCGCGGGGGCAGGGCTTACGCTTCATTACGAGTTCATTGCCCGCTGTGCGAACAAGCGGGCGCCTGCCGCGCCTGCCGCCCGGTGGCTGATCGAGAAACTCCCAATCCGGGCCGCGCTCCGCGGCCGTGAGAATCGTGACAAGGTCCGCGACGGGAAGGTCTGTGTCTTACAGAAGCTCACGAAAGTCCAACAAAACGTCAGCCGGCTCCAGCAGAGGCGCCGGCAAGATGCGGCGCATGTTGTGGGCGGCTGCTTTGCCAATGAGCTTGTGGTCGGCGCTGCCGGTGATCGCAGCGCCGGCACCGGCGCCTGCGTCGGCGGCGGTGGCGGAGGCCCCTGGCGAGCTGACGGTGCTGCACTGGTGGACCTCCGCCAGCGAACGGGCCGCCGCCAACCATGTGGCGGCCCGCCTGGCCGAGCAGGGCCTGCGCTGGGTGGACAGCGCGGTGGCCGGCGGCGGCGGCGGTCCGGCCGTCAAGGTGCTGAATGAGCGCATCCTGCGGCGCATGGCGCCCAAGGTGGCGCAGCTCAACGGCCAGTCCATGAACGAATGGGCCGACATGGGCCTGCTGCTGGAGCTGGACGCCGTCGCCCAGCGCAAGGGCTGGGCCCGCACGCTCTTTCCTCAGGTGCTGAGCCAGCTGAGCGTGCGCGAGCACATCGTGGCCGCGCCGCTGGGCATCCATCGCATCAACAACCTCTACCTGAACCTGGCGGTCTTCCGCCAGCACGGCATCGAGCCGCCCACCGACTGGGCGGGCCTCGCCCGGGCCGCCGAGCGCCTGCGCTCGGCCGGCGTCACGCCCGTGGCCTTCAGCGACGAACCCTGGCAGGTGGCCACGGTGTTCGAGGCCCTCCTGCTGGGCGAGGCCGGCCCGCAGCTGTACCGGCGCATGATGGTGCAGCAGGAGTGGCAGGCCTTCGAGGACCCGGCGCTGGAGCGCGCCTTCCGGCGCCTGCGCGAATGGCGCAGCCTCGCCCAGCCGGCCGGCGCAACCGGCGGGGGCGAACGCCCCTGGACCGAGCTGGTGGCCGACTTCGCCTCGGGGCGCGCCGCGATGCTGATCACGGGCGACTGGGCCCGCGGCGAGCTGGGCGCCCTGGGCCTGGAGGGGGGCCGCGACTTCGACTGCCGCGCCGTGCCAGGCACGGCGGCGGTCCACCTCTTCAGCATCGACACCCTGGCCATGCTGGCCGGCGACCGCAGCGCCCAGCCCGAGCAGGAGAAGATGGCCGAGCTGCTGGCCAGCGCCACGCTGCAGCTGGGCTACAACCGCATCAAAGGCTCGGTGCCCGTGCGCAAGGATGTGCCCGTGGACGAGCTGGACCCCTGCGCCCAGCAGTCCTACCGCCTCTTCGCCGCGCCCGCCACGCCGCGCGTGCCCAGCCTGGTGCACCGCATGGCCTTTGGCGAGGTGGGCAAGAACGCCCTGATCGAAACCGTCCACCGCTTTGCGCTGGACCCCGCCCAGACGCCGGCGGCCGCGCAGCGCAGGCTGCTGGGCCTGCTGCGCGCCCTGCCTTCCAAGCCCTCCCGATCCGCCGCGCCATGAACCGCACCATCCTGATCGTCGATGACGACCAGAAGATCCGCAGCCTGCTCAAGACCTACCTCGAGAAGAACCAGTACGAGGTGCTGCTCGCCCACGACGGCGCCAGCTTCATGGCCGAGTTCGAACGCCATCGCGAGCAGATCAGCCTGTGCATCCTGGACGTCATGCTGCCGGACACCGAGGGCTTTGCCCTGTGCCAGGCGGTGCGCCGCCGCTCCGACGTGCCGGTGATCATGCTCACCGCCAGCGCCGAAGAGACGGACCGCATCGTGGGCCTGGAGCTGGGTGCCGACGATTACCTGGGCAAGCCTTTCAACCCGCGCGAGCTGCTGGCCCGCATCAAGGCCATCCACCGCCGCTCCGGCCAGGAGCGCAGCCAGCCGGCGCGCTTCTTCCGCTTCAACGGCTTCACGCTGGACGTGCTGGAGCGCAGCCTGGTGGACCCCGACGGGCAGGCCTCGCCCCTGTCCGGCATGGACTTCCAGCTGCTGAAGCTGCTGGTGGAGCACCCCGGCCAGGTGCTGGACCGCAGCCGCCTGGCCGAGGTGACCCGCGGCCGCGACCTCGGGCCGCTGGACCGGTCCCTGGACGTGCAGATCAGCCGCCTGCGCCAGCGCCTGCGCGACGACGGCAAGCAGCCGGCGCTGATCAAGACTGTGCGGGGCTCGGGCTATGTCTTCGCCAGCACCGTCCAGGTCAACGATGCGGCCTGAGGCCGGCCTGCGCTGGACGCCGCCGGCCGGCCTCCAGCGCGTCCTGGCCTTCCTGCTGGACAGCCTGCAGGGCCGCTTCGTGCTGGCCATGCTGGGCGGGCTGGCCCTGGTCCAGCTCCTGGTCAACCTGCTGTGGTACCACCAGCTGGAGCAGCGCACGCGCCGGCAGGTCGAGCTGGCGGCCCACCACCTGGCCAGCGGCGCCCTGGGCGCGGTGCGCGGCCTGCGCGAGCTGCCCGCGGCCTACCGCCCGCTGCTGATCGAGCAGCTGCGCACCATGGGCGGCACGCGCTTCCTGGTCTTCATCAACGCGGCGGCGGTGGAGGTCCAGCCTCTGCCCGGGCCGCCGGTGGTCCGCGAGCTGGAGGCCTCGCTGCAGCGGGAGTTGCAGGCCCGCCTGGGGCAGCAGGCGCCGCTGCGGGTGACGCTGGCCTCGCCCCTGGGCCTGCGGGTGGGGCCGCAGGGCGGGCTGCTGTCGGACCTGCCGGAGAGCTGGGTCGATCCCTCCTTGCTGGCAGCCGACCGGCCCGCGCCCTTCGTCGTGATCCAGCTGGAGACGGAGCCGGGGCAATGGCTGTACCTCAGCAGCACCCTGCCGGATCCCTTCCTGCTGGAGCAGCTGGAGTTCTTCACCTGGCAGCGCCTGGCCCCGCAAGGCCTGACCCTCGCCCTGGCCCTGCTGCTGAGCCTGGTGGCCTCGCGGACGCTCACGCGGCCCCTGCGCGGCCTGAGCCGGGCGGCGGCGCGCGTGGGGCATCGCTCCGTGCCGCAGCCCTTGCGGGTCAGCGGCACGGCCGAGGTGCGCCAGGCCACGCAGGCCTTCAACGAGATGCAGGAGCGCATCCGCCGCTACCTGAGCGACCGCGAGCGGCTCTTCGCCTCCATCTCGCACGACCTGCGCACGCCCATCACGCGCCTGCGCCTGCGCAGCGAGCTGCTGGACGACGAGGCCGTGCAGGACGAGTTCCACGAGGATCTCGATGAGCTGGACCTGATGGTCAAGACGGCCCTTCAGATCGTCAAGGACACCGACATCCACGAGAACCGCGCGCCCGTGCGCATCGATCTCGTGCTGCAGAAGATGGTGCGTGACGCCCGCATGGCCGGCCAGCGCATCGAGCTGGAGGAGCGCCCCCTCACCGTCTTCGGCAAGCCCCTGGCCCTCAAGAGAGCCCTGGGCAATCTGCTGGACAACGCGGTGTTCTACGGCGGCGGCGGCGAGGGTCGGCCGGTGCAGCTGCGCATGGAGGACGGCCCTGAGGGTCAGGTCTTGCTGACGGTGCGCGACCACGGCCCCGGCGTGCCCGAGCAGGCGCTGCACCAGCTGGGTCAGCCCTACACCCGCCTGGCGCACGGCCGGCAGGCGCGGGCGGAGGGGCTGGGGCTGGGCTTGTCCATCGTGCGGGACATCGTGGCCGACCATGGCGGCCATCTGCAGTTCCGCAACCATCCCGAGGGGGGGCTGGAGGTGCGGCTGAGCCTGCCGGGGCCGGCCGCTGTGGCGGATGCCGCTGACGCTGCCGACGGGGCGGCGGGCTGAGCGGCTGAGCGACTGAGAAGCCGCGGCCGGGCTCAGTCCGCCTGGCGGCCCAGCATGCGCAGCAGGGTCCGGTCGCGGTCGATGAAGTGGTGCTTCAGCGCCGCGCCGACGTGCAGCGCCACGAGCGCCAGCAGCAGGTAGCCCAGCCAGTGGTGGGCCTGCTGGCCCAGCTCGGCCAGTGTGGCGTTGTAGGGCAGGACCTCGCCGGGCCGGGCGGGATCGTCCTGGTGCGGCACCAGGCTCAGGCCGAAGAGGCCGAAGCCATGGCCGCTGGCGCCGGAGAACAGCATGCCGCTCAGGGGCATCAGCAATGTCAGGGCCAGCAGGGCGCCGTGGGCCCAGCGGGCGGCGCGGTGCAGGGCGGGCGAGGTGGGCTGCACGGGCTCGGGCAGTCCCAGGCGCAGGCGCTGGACCAGTCGCAGGGCGATGAAGAGCAGGGCGATCACGCCCAGCGACTTGTGCCAGGGATAGAGCGCCCAGCTCTCGCTGCGGCTCATGTAGAGACCCACGCCGGCCAGGCCCAGCATGAAGAGGGCGACGAGCCAGTGCAGCAGGCGGCTGGAGGGTGGCAGTGTGTCTTGATCGGCCATGGCGAGGGTTCAGGGGTCGTGGCCCGCGAGTCTAGCCACGCAGGCGCGGCCGCAGGCGGGCAGGTGTGCGCGCAGCGCATCGGGCCTGCCCGCCCGGCGTCAGTCCCGGCCCGGCCAGCGCCGCAGCCGGTGGCCCACGAGGGCATAGAAGAGGATCAGCGCATAGCAGGGCAGCATCATCCAGTAGGCGCCCTGGCCGCCCAGCTGGTCGCTGAGCCGGCCGTACAGCATGGGCAGCAGGGCGCCGCCGGCGATGCCCATGATCAGCAGGGCCGATCCGGCCGCGGTGTAGCGGCCCAGTCCTTCCAGCGCGAGCGGCCAGATGGCGGGCCAGACCAGGGCATTGGCCAGGCCCAGCAGGGCGAGGCACAGCACGGCGTCGGGCACGGGGGGCACGCCCAGCCAGCCCAGCAGCAGGCTGCTCCAGCCCGTTGCGCTGCTGGAGCTGCCGGCCACGCCCACGACGCACAGCAGGCCCAGCACCGCCGAGATCGCCAGGGCACGGGCCTGGCTCAGCACGCGCGGGATCAGCAGCACGCCCAGCAGGTAGCCCAGCACCATGAAGCCCATGGTGTAGGAGGTCAGCACGGCATAGTGCGGCACGCCCAGCTGCTGGCCGAAGAGGCCGATGGTGTCGCCCGCGATCACCTCCACGCCCACATAGCCGAAGAGGCTCAGGGCGCCCAGCACGGCCTGCGGGAAGCGCAGCACGCCCAGGGCGCGGGGCTCGCGGCGGCCGGGGGCGGCCTCCGGCTCCAGCGCGGGCTCCGGCAGCGGCGCCAGCTGCACGAGACCCATGAAGAGCAGCAGCGCCACGGCCATCACCGCATAGGGGTAGATGAGGCGCGAGGCCAGCTCCACCCGCAGCAGCGCCTGCGCCGCGGGGTCCAGCCGCGCCATCTCGGTATGCGCATAGGGGCCGATGCCGCCCAGGACCAGGGCCGAGAAGACCAGGGGCACGACGATGCCCGCGCCCTTGTTGAACAGGCCCATGATGCTGATGCGCATGGCGGCGCTCTCGCGCGGGCCGATGCAGACGATGTAGGGGTTGATGGCCGTCTGCATGAGCGTCATGCCGGTGGCCAGGGTGAAGAGCGCCAGCAGGAAGAGGCCGTAGTGCGCGCTCTGCGCCGCGGGGATGAAGAGCCCCGCACCCGCGGCCATCACGCCCAGGCTGAGGGTCATGCCTCGCTTGTAGCCGGTGCGCTGCAGCAGCAGCGCCGCCGGCAGCGCCATCACGGTGTAGGCGATGTAGAAGGCGAAGGTCACCCACAGGGCCTGGAAGTTGCTCAGGCGGCAGACCAGCTTCAGGAAGGGGATCAGCGAGCCGTTGAGCCAGGTGACGAAGCCCAGGATGAAGAACATCAGGGCGATGAAGCCCATGGCCAGCAGGACCGAGGGGCCCTGTGCGAGGGTCATGGGGCGCGGGGCGGTGGAGGTCTTGGCGTGCA
Source organism: Pelomonas sp. BJYL3 (assembly GCF_027257975.1). Classification (GTDB taxonomy): domain Bacteria; phylum Pseudomonadota; class Gammaproteobacteria; order Burkholderiales; family Burkholderiaceae_C; genus Roseateles_B; species Roseateles_B flavus. Next base: position 378,470 of record NZ_JANZKX010000003.1, on the reverse strand, counting down.
TGGTGGGGGTGCGTCCGGTGAGGCGGGCAGCGCGCAGCCGACCCTGCGCCGCCGGTGCGGGCGGCGCAGGGCCTGGCGCGGAGGGTCAGGTCTTGCCGGCGCTCAGAACTTGGCGCGCAGGCCGATGCTGTAGCGGGCGCCGTTCTCGTAGACACCGATGGGCAGGCCGTCGGCGGTATTGCTGCGGATGACCTCGTTGTTGAGGTTCACCGCGCTGGCATAGACGGTCAGCCTGGGGCTGAGGTCGTAGCTGGCGGAGGCGTCCCACTGGCCGTAGGCGCTGTTGACGACCTGCCCGCCCATCTGCACATCGCCATAGGACTTGGAGCGGTAGTTGTAGGACAGGCGCAGCGTCAGCCCGTTGCGCTCGTAGTAGCCGCTGAGGTTGAGCTGGTCGCGCGAGTTGCCCAGCACCTTCAGGCGCGGCTGGCCCGCCACGGCGCCGGCCACGGCGTCGGTGAAGGTGTAGTTGACGACCGTGCCGAAGCCGCTGTGGCCGAAGGGCTGCTGCCACTGGAGCTCGAAGCCCTTGATGTCGGCGCCGTTGTCGGCGTTGTAGGGTCGCTCGACATTGAGCGTCTCGCCGCCCACCGGCTCCTGCTTCGAGGCCTTGTAGGTGAAGGTGTCGAGCTTCTTCACGAACAGCGTGGCGGCCAGCAGCGAGGCGTCGGCGTAGTACCACTCGGCGCCGATCTCGGCCTGGTTCGCATGGACAGGCTTGAGCAGCGGGTTGCCGGCATAGGCGCGGGTCAGCACCGTGCCGTCGCGGCGCAGGCCGGGGCTCAGCAGGTCGAAGGTCTGGCGCGCCATGGCCTTGCCGACGGCGCCACGGATCACGACCTCCTTGCTCCAGTCGTAGATCACATTGAGGCTGGGCAGGGCGTCGGTGTAGCGGTGGGTCTGGCTGAGGGGCGTGAAGGTCTTGTCGGCATTGGCCTGGTAGCCCTCGGAGGTCTGCTGGGTGCGTACCAGACGCAGCCCCACGTCGCCATGCCAGCGGCCGCTGGCGAAGTCGGCCTTGGCATAGCCGGCCGTGATGCGTTCCTTGATGGTGTAGTGCTCGTTGAGCAGCTCGCGGTAGACCATGGCCTTGTCGTACATGGGGATGGCCTTGCTGGCGACCAGGCCGTCGTCGAACCAGGCGTACTGGGTCAGCGCGTCCGCGGTGGCCGCGGCCTGGCTCAGCAGGGGCGAGGGGCCTGTCGAGAGGTCGGCCAGGGAGAAGGACTGCCAGCCCTCGGCGCCCGGCCTGGCCTCGCCCTGGGTGCGCTTGTTGCGCAGGGTGTTGTCGCGCAGCTTCACGCCCAGCTTGAGCGTGTTGAAGAAGTGCTCGCCCAGGTCCCAGCTGAGGTCGGCCTGACCGTAGTGCTCGCGGCTTTCCATGCGGCGGATGCGGTCGTCGCCCGCCTTCAGCGTCAGCGCCTTGGGGTCCAGGGGGTTGATGTCCAGGTACTTCACGCCGTAGTGGTCGGGGCCCAGGCTGATCTGCGCGCGGGTGTCGCCTTCCATCCAGAAGTGGCGGTCATGGGCGCTGCCGCCCTCGCTGGAGGTGGTGCCGGCCTGGCCGTGCAGCTTCCAGCCGCTGCCCTGGTAGCTGGCGTCCAGGTCGGCCAGCCGGGACCTCACATAGGACTCTCGGTAGATGGGCTCGAAGGACACGCCCGTCTTCGGGCCCACGATGCCGCCCACCAGCGCCTTGCCGCCGTCGCCCACGGTGATGAAGCGCGGATCGGTGACCGAGACCACGCCCTTGTCCGCCAGGCCGCCCACCTGCCAGAGGTAGTTCTGGTTGTTGTTGTTCATCTTCATGTCCGAATCCATGAGATTCAGGACGATGTCGGTCTGCGCACTGGGCTGCAGCTGCACGGCCAGGTTGGCGGTGCTGCGCTCGCGCTCCTGGCGGAAGATGGCCGAGCCACCCCCCCAGGAGGCGTAGGCCCGGGTGACGGCGCCGTGCTGGTCCTGGATGTCGTAGGGGCCGTCCGGGAACATCTCCAGGCCGTCGCGGCGCATGGTGCGCTGCTGCCGGCTCAGGGCCAGCAGCACGCCCACGGTCTTGTCGGCGGACTTCCAGTTCAGCAGGCCGTTGAGCTGCGGGTCGGTCTTGCCGGGCAGCTTGCTGTAGAGGGCCTCGGCCGAGGCCTGGAGGGTCAGCGCGTCCTTGAAGTCCAGGGGGCGGCGCGTCTTCACGATGACCAGGCCGCCGATGCTGCCTTCGTCGAGGTCGGCCGAGGGGCTCTTGTAGACCTCCAGGCTGCCGACGATCTCGGAGGGCAGCACGTCGTAGTTGAAGCTGCGCGTCTGCGCCTCGTTGAGCCACCATTCGGACGAGGCCACGGCCTGCCCGTTGAGCTGAGTCATGTTGAGGTTCTTGTCCGTGCCGCGCACGAAGATGGCCTTGCCTTCGCCCCAGATGCGGTCCACCGAGATGCCGGGCACGCGCTGCAGGGAGTCGGCGACGTTCTTGTCGGGGAACTTGCCCACGTCCTCGGCGCTGATGGTGTCAACGATGTTCTGGGCCTCGCGCTTCTCGGCGAGATTGCGCTTGAGCGTGGCGCGCACGCCGCGCACCTCGACCTGCTCAAGCGTGTTGGCGCTGGGGGCGGGCGCCTCGTCGGCAGCCAGCGCGGGTGCGGTGGCCAGGGAGGCCAGGGCCAGGCTCACCAGGCGGGGCAGCAGGCGGCGGGAAAGGTGGGGCTGGCGGAAAAGGTGGGGATGGCGGGAAAGCGGCACGGGGGTCTCCTGTTCTTGTCGGGGTACGCCTCTGGATGCCGGCCGGGCCACCGAGGTGCCAGCGCAATGTAGGGCGCACGCCGGGCCGTCACGGCAGGGCGTTGCGCTTTGTTGGACTACATTGCATCGGTCTTACATTCGCCCGATGCAGTGACAGCTTGGGCTCCGGGATGACCCGAAGGCTGCCCACCCGATCAGCCCCCGATCAGCTGCCGCAGCGCCGCGTCGGCGGCCTCGAGTTCGTGCTCGCTGAATACCTGCACGCCGTGCTGGCGCAGCAGGGCGGCGGTCAGCCCTTCGCCGGCGCGCTTGAGGCCGTCGAAGTGGCCGGAGGCGATGCGCTGGCTGCCGCAGGACGGGCTGCCTTCCTTGAGCACGGCGAGGCGCAGGCCGTGGCGCTGCACCAGGGCGAGGGCCGCGGCGGCGCCGGCCTTGAAGGCCTCCGTCGGGTCGCCGCCCTCGGCATCACGGATGCGGGCCTGGCCCAGCCAGACCTGCCAGCCCCGGGCCCCGGCCTCGATCTCCGCTGGCGGCCGCGGCACGGGCAGGCCGCCGGCCAGCTCGGGGCACAGCGGCACGACCAGACCTTCGGCCTGCCAACGCTCCAGCAGGGCCGAGCGCAGGTCCTGCGCCCGGCCGTCGTAGCGCACCGGCGCGCCCAGCAGGCAGGCGCTGACGAGCATGCGGGCCTGTGCCTCAGCCACGGGCGCTCACACCGTCAGTCCGCCGGAAACTTCCAGCACCGCGCCGTTGACGTAGCTGGCCTCGTCGCTGGCCAGGAAGGCGTAGACATTGGCCACCTCGGCGGGGCTGCCCAGGCGGCGCAGGGGCACCTCCTCCTGCATCTGGCCCAGCAGCTTGTCGGGGATGGTGGAGAGGATGGGTGTCTCGATGAAGCCCGGCGCGACCGCGTTGACGCGCACGCCCTTGGGCCCGAGCTCGCGGCTCCAGGTCTTGGTGAAGCCGATCACGCCGAACTTGGCGGCGGCGTAGTTGGTCTGGCCGAAGTTGCCGTAGATGCCCACCACCGAGGAGGCATTCAGGATGACGCCGCTGCCCTGCGCCACCATGCTGTCGACCACGGCCTGCGCGCAGTGGAAGACGCCGCGCAGGTTGACGTCGATGACGGCGTCGAACTGCTGCAGGCTCATCTTCTGCAGGCGGGCGTCCTGGGTGATGCCGGCGTTGTTGACCAGCACGTCGATGCGGCCATGGCGGGCCTTGACCTCGGCCACCATGGCGTCGACCTGCCCGCGGTCCGTGACGGACAGCGCAAAGCCCAGGGCCTGGGCGCCCGCGGCCTGGCACTGGGCCACGGCGGCGTCGACGGCATCCTGGCGCAGGTCGCAGACGATGACGACGGCGCCCTCCTGCGCGAACTTCAGCGCCGTCGCCAGGCCGATGCCCTGGGCGGCGCCCGTGATGATGGAGACCTTGCCTTCCAGGCGGCGTGCGGGATTCATAGCTGCAGAAACTCCGTCAGTTCAGAGAGGTAGTCGTCGAAATCGGAGAGGCCGTGGTCGCTGCCTTCCAGCAGATGGATGCGGCTGCCCTCGTAGCGGGCGTGCATCTCGCGCCAGTCCAGCACCTCGTCGCCCTTGGCGATGACGGCCAGCAGCCGCTCAGGGCGGGCGATGGCGCCGGGGGGCAGGTCTTGCGCGATGGTGCGCAGCTCGTCCACGAACTCGGGCCGGAAGAAGAAGCGCTCCTGCGGGTCCTGCCAGCAGCTGTGCTCGCCGATGTGGCGTGAAAGGTCCCGCGCCGGATCGACGGCCGGGTTGAGCAGCACCGCGCGGCAGCCGGTGTGCTGCTGCACCCAGGTGGCGTAGAAGCCGCCCAGCGAGCTGCCCATCACGGCCATGGTGCCGCGCGGCCAGTCGCGGATCTGCTCGCGGATCAGGGCCAGGGCCTCGCGGGGCGAGGGCGGCAGCTGCGGCGCCAGCCAGGTGAGGTCCGGGCGATGCTCGCCCACCCAGCGCGCCATGCGCTGCGCCTTGGCCGAGCGTGGCGAGGAGCGAAAGCCGTGCAGATAGAGCAGATGGGTGCTGCGGGGCGGGGGAGCGTTCATGGCGAGGCAGTCTAGCGCCCGGGCGCGGCGGCGGCTGTCGGCTGCGCGTCACCGCGGGCGACTGCGAGCTGTGCGATGAAGCACGGTTTGGCTGGTGCGAGTGGGGTGGGTCTGCATTGACGCCGCAGGGCCGCTCTCGACAATGTGCGGCTTGTCGTCGGCCATGCAAGCGAAGCCCAGGCGCCTCGCCGCGGGCCGGCCCACCCCATGAAAGCGGAACCCATGACCCAGAACTACTCCCGCGTGCCGGCTCCCCGGCTGAGCCTGCTGGCCCTGGCCGCACTGGCCTTCGCCGGCCAGTCGGCGCTTGCACAAGGCAATGGCGGCACGGCGCCTGCCGCGCCGGCCAGCGCCGCCTCCGCACCGGCCACCGCGCCCAAGCCGCCGGCCGACCCGACCGCGCCCAAGCCCTTCGCCGACGTCATCAAGGACGCCAAGAGCCAGGACGGCCTCTTCCCCATCTGGCGCAAGGACGAGAAGGTCTGGATCGAGATCCCCAAGGCCCAGCTGAACAAGCCCTTCCTCTTCTCCGTCAACGTGGCCAATGCCGTGGGCGAGCGCGGCCTGTACGCCAGCCAGATGGGCCGTGCGCACCTGGCCGAGTGGCGCCGCGTGGGCAATCAGCTGCAGCTGGTGGCCCTGAACACCAAGTTCCGCGCCGAGGGCGGCAACCGCCTGGCTTCGGAGCAGGCCTTCTCGCCCAGCCTGCTGGCGGCCTCGCCGGTGGCCAGCGCCGAGCACGCGGAGCGCAAGTCCTTCCTCGTGGATGCCAGCCTGCTGCTGAGCGACATCCCTGGCCTGTCCACCCGCCTGGAGTTCGCCTACCGCCTGCCCTACGCTCCGGACCGCGGCAACAGCTTTTTCGAGGCCACCCGTGCCGAGGCCGGTCTCAGCACGCTGACCGCCCGCATGCACTTCGCGACCCCGCGCATCCCCGCGCCGCCGCTGACGCCGACCCCCGTGCCCATGCCCAGCGCACCGCAGGCCACTCCGGATCCGCGCAGCCTGTTCATGAGCTTCGTCTACAGCTTCAAGGCCCTGCCCGAGCAGCCCATGAAGGCCCGCCTGGCCGACCCGCGCCTGGGCCACTTCGCCGAGTCCTACACCGACCTCAGCGAGGACTACAAGCCCAACACCCGCGTGCACCACATCAAGCGCTGGCGCCTGGAGAAGGCGGACGCGAGTGCCGCCCTGTCCGAGCCGGTGCAGCCCATCACCTACTGGCTGGACAAGAACATCCCGCCCAAGTACCGCAAGGCGGTGGAGGAGGGCATCCTCGAGTGGAACAAGGCCTTCGAGAAGATCGGCTTCAAGAACGCCATCGTCGCCAAGCAGCAGCCGGATGATGCCGACTGGGACAATATGGACGCCGGTCACGCCTCCATCCGCTGGTTCGTGGGCGCCGACGTGGGCTTCGCCATCGGCCCCAGCCACGCAGACCCGCGCACCGGCGAGATCCTGGACGCCGACATCGGCATGAGCGATGTCTTCGCCCGCGGCTCCCGCCGCTTCCTGGTCGAGGATGTCACCCGCCCGCTGGCCCACGCGGCCCCTGGTGAAGACGCCGAGGCCTGCCGCTACGCGCAGGAGGCCGCCACCGAGATGGACTTCGCGATGGACCTGCTTGAGGCCCGTGGCGAGATCCAGCCGGACAGCCCCGAAGCCGAGGCCTTCGTCCATGCCGTGATCCGCGACACCATCATGCACGAGGTGGGTCACACGCTGGGCCTGAAGCACAACTTCAAGGCCTCCACCACCGTGACCCAGGCCCAGCTGCTTGACAAGGCCTGGACCGATGCCCACGGCATCTCCGGCTCGGTGATGGACTACAACGCCTACAACCTCTCGCTCAAGGGCGAGCCCAGCGGCGCGCTGACCAACACCACCCTGGGTGCCTACGACTACTGGGCCATCGAGTACGCCTACAAGCCCGTGGCCGCCGAGGCCGAGGCGCAGGAGCTGGGCAGGATCGCCGCCCGCAGCAGCGATCCCCTGCTGGCCTATGCGGACGATGCCGACGCCGACCTCTTCGGTGGCATCGACCCGCTGGCCAACCGCTTCGATCTGGGCGCCGACCCGCTGGCCTACTACAAGCGCCGTCTGAAGCTCTCGCAGGAGCTGTGGGCCCGCGTGCAGGAGCGTCAGCCCAAGGTGGGCGAGGACCCGCTGCGCCAGCGCCGCGTGCTGCTGGCCGGCTTCAACCAGCTGGCCCGCGCCTCCGAGCTGGTGGGCAAGTACGTGGGTGGCATGTACATGCAGCGCGAGCTGCCGGGCGCCTCCATGCAGCCGGCCTTCAAGCCGGTCGAGCCCGCCCGCCAGCGCGAGGCCCTGGACTTCCTGGCCAAGGGCCTGTTCAGCGCCGACAGCTTCCGCTTCAAGCCCGAGTTCCTCAGCACGCTGACGGTGGACTACAACGAATGGGAGCGTGCCGGCCCGGTGGACATCCCCGGCGCCGTGGCCCGCATCCAGAACGTGGCCCTGGATCGTCTCTACAGCGCCGGCACCGCCCAGCGCCTGATGGACCTGCCGGGCTTCGTGCCGGCCAAGGACCGCAAGGGCCTGATCTCCCTGAACGAGGTCTATGCCAGCACCCAGGCGGCCGTGTGGAGCGAGCTCAGGACGGGGGGCGAGATCGACCGCCTGCGCCGCAATCTGCAGCGTGAACACCTGCGCCGCCTGCAGGCCGTGCTGGTCAAGGGAGGCGCCCCGGGCGTGATGGCCGATGCCTACGCGCTGCTGCGCCTGCATGCGAACCAGCTGCAGTCCGACTTGCGTGCGGCGGTGGCGCGTGGCGGGCAGTCGGTCGAGACGCGCGCTCACCTGGCTGAATCGCTCGACATGCTGTCCAACCTTCTCAAGGCTGGCATGCAGCGGAGTTGACCCCCCCCCTACCGGCTGCGCCGGCCCCCCGAGGGGGCACGCCTGACGGCCCGGCGAAGCCGGATCCGCAGGCGTCGCGCCGATCGAAGCCCGCCGGCTTGCACCTGCGGGCTTCTTTGCTTCTGATCGTCGCCTGGTGATGGGCCGGTTCTGCTTGATCGGAAGGAAGCGCGGGCAGGGCCTCTACCCCTGGCACGGAGGTAGACGGCCCCCTCGCGAACGCTCGGTCGGTGCACGGAAGGCCTCCTGGCTTGAACCTCCCCGTCGGTGCCTCGCCAAGCACGGCCGCCCCTCACGAGCACTGCCTTTGCCCCCCACGCAGCCTCCCCGCCCGCCCCGCTCCTAGAATCAGGCACCTTTTGCGATGACGCCCCCATGAACCGGGCGGCGTGCCGAACGATTCATGAGCGCTGCAGCTTCCCAACTTCCCGTGGTCATCGTGGGGGCCGGCCTGGCCGGTCTGACCGTGGCCCTGCACCTGGCGGACCAGGTCCCCGTGATCGTGCTGGCCAAGCGCGAGCTGGGCGAGGCCGCCACGGCCTGGGCCCAGGGCGGCATCGTGGGCGTGCTGGGCAGCGATGACAGCATCGACAGCCATGTGCGCGATACCCAGGACGCCGGCGCCGGCCTGGTCGACGAGACCACGGCCCGCTTCATCGCGGAGCGCAGCGCCGAGGCCGTGGCATGGCTGGTGCGCCAGGGCGTGCCCTTCACGCCCGAGGCCGGCGGCCCCCTGGGCCTGCACCTGACGCGCGAAGGCGGCCACGCCGTGCGCCGCATCGCCCATGCCGCCGATGCCACCGGCAAGGCCATCCACGAGCAGCTGCTGGCGGCCGCCCAGGCCCATCCCAACATCCAGCTGCGCGAGCGCTGGATGGCCCTGGACCTCATCACCTCCCGCCATGTGCAGCGCGAGGAGGAGCCCCGCTGCTACGGGCTCTATGCGCTGGACATCGACAGCCGCCGCGTCGAGACCCTGCCCGCCCGTGCCGTGGTGATGGCCACCGGCGGCGCCGGCAAGGTCTACCGCTACACCACCAACCCCGACACCTCCACCGGCGACGGCATCGCCATGGCCTGGCGCGCAGGCTGCCGGGTTGCGAACATGGAGTTCATCCAGTTCCACCCGACCTGCCTCTACCACCCCGAAGAGCGCAGCTTCCTCATCACCGAGGCCCTGCGCGGCGAGGGTGGCTACCTGACCCTGCCCGACGGCACCCGCTTCATGGCCTCGCACGACGACCGCATGGAGCTGGCCCCGCGCGACATCGTCGCCCGCGCCATCGACTTCGAGATGAAGAAGCACGGCCTGGACCACGTCTGGCTGGATGCCCGCCACCTGGGCGAGGACTTCCTCAAGAGCCATTTCCCCACCATCCACGCGCGCTGCCTCAAGCTGGGCATCGACATCGCGCGCCAGCCCATCCCCGTGGTGCCCGCCGTGCATTTCACCTGCGGCGGCGTGGTGTCCGACCTGCAGGGCCGCTCCGACCTCCCCGGCCTCTACGCCGTGGGCGAGACCGCCTACTCCGGCCTGCATGGCGCCAACCGCCTGGCCAGCAATTCGCTGCTGGAATGCGTGGTGCTGGGCCGCACCTGCGCCGAGGACATCCAGTCCCTGCCGACGCTGCCGCCCGCGCCTCTGCCGGCCTGGGATGAAAGCCAGGTGGAGGATGCCGACGAGCAGGTCGTCATCGCCCACAACTGGGACGAGCTCCGCCTGCTGATGTGGAACTACGTGGGCATCGTGCGCACGACCAAGCGCCTGGAGCGCGCCCTGCACCGCATCGCCCTGCTGCGCAGCGAGATCGACGACTATTACGCCAACTTCCGCGTCACGCGCGACCTGCTGGAGCTGCGCAATCTGGTCGACTGTGCGGAGCTGATCGTGCGCTCGGCCCTGCTGCGCCACGAGAGCCGCGGCCTGCACTTCAGCCGCGACTACCCTCGCACCCTGCCGGTGAGCTTTCCCACGGTGCTCATTGCCGAACGCGGCCGGCGCTGAGCGCCCCGGGGATCAGCGCGGCCCGGCCGTACCTCAGCCGCCCTGCTTGGTGCGCAGGGCCAGTCGCGCCTGCACGAAGTTGAAGGCATAGGACACGGCCTCGGCGATGGCCGCGTCGGTCTCCAGGCGTTCGGACTCCGTCAGGTAGAAGCTGAAATCCACGGCATGGCGGATGTAGCGCGGGGGCAGGCGGTTCAGGGCCACGCAGGCCACGTCGCAGAGCAGGTCGTCGTCCCGGTTGAGCGTCGGGTACTTGGGCGCGCTGGCGATGACGGCGGCGAACACTTCGCGCTCATGGTGGTTGTACAGCGAGGTGAAGTCGACGGAGGACATGAAGAGGCCCTTCTATGGTGTGGACGCTGCGGCCCGGCATGGGCCCTGGCAGCGGGACAGCATAGGCGCTTTATAGCCTCCGCAGCCGCCAAAAAGAAAGCCCCCGCGGACGCAAATCGCGTCCCGGCGGGGGCAGGTGCCAGATCTTGCCTGGGCGCCGGATCTGGGGCTCAGGCGGCGCCGATGCCCGGCACCAGGCCCGAGGCCTGGCGCGCCTTCAGCTGCGCGGTGAAATCCAGCATGCGGGTGATGCAGGTCTGGGCCTTCTGGCGGATGACTTCGTCCACGCCGATCTCGCCCGTGCCCCGCTCCAGGCAGTCGATCACGCCCTGCAGGCCGTTCATGGCCATCCAGGGGCAGTGGGCGCAGCTCTTGCACGTGGCGCTGTTGCCGGCAGTGGGGGCCTCGATGAGGGTCTTGCCCGGGGCCAGCTGGCGCATGCGGTGCAGGATGCCGTTGTCGGTGGCGACGATGTATTCCTTCGCCGTGCCCTCGACCACCGCCTTGATCAGGGCCGAGGTGGAGCCCACCACATGCGCCTTCTCGACCACGCTCTTGGGCGACTCCGGGTGGACCAGGATCATGGCGCCGGGGTGTTGCTCGCGCAGCAGGTCCAGCTCCAGGCCCTTGAACTCGTCGTGCACGATGCAGGCGCCGTTCCACATGAGCATGTCGGCCCCGGTCTGCTCCTGGATGTAGCGGCCCAGGTGGCGGTCCGGCGCCCAGAGGATCTTCTCGCCGCGGGCCTTGAGCTCGCTGACGATCTCCAGCGCGCAGGAGCTGGTGACCATCCAGTCGGCGCGGGCCTTCACCGCGGCGCTGGTGTTGGCGTAGACCACGACGGTGCGGTCCGGATGGGCGTCGCAGAAGGCGCTGAATTCGTCGGCGGGGCAGCCCAGGTCCAGCGAGCAGGTGGCGTCCAGGTCGGGCATCAGCACGCGCTTCTCGGGGCTGAGGATCTTGGCGCTCTCGCCCATGAAACGCACGCCGGCCACGATGAGGGTCTGCGCCGCATGGTCACGGCCGAAGCGGGCCATCTCCAGTGAATCCGCCACGCAACCGCCGGTCTCCAGGGCCAGGTCCTGCAGGTCGCCGTCGACGTAGTAGTGGGCCACCAGCACCGCGCCTTTGGCCTTGAGCAGGGCAGCCGCGCGGGCCTTGAGTTCGGCGCGCTGGGCGGGGTTCAGCGGCGCGGGCACCTTGGCCCACGCATGGGCCGTGCAGCTCTCGCCGGCGGCGTCCTGACGCGTGTAGTCAAACAGCTGTTGTTCCATGCCGGGATTCTAGGTGGCGCCCCGCCCCCCTGCCGCGGCATGGCCTCTCCAGCCGAATGCTGGGGGCCCTCCGATGACTCCACCGGAGTGCCCAAGAGTGCCCGGCGCAGCCGGCACTCGCCCCACGCGAACACCGCTGATCCGGCTTGGCCGGGCAGTCGGGGTTGCCCTCTTGAGGGGGCGAGCGAAGCGCGTAGGGGGTGGTCAAGCCTCCGCAAAGAAACGGCTCGGCGGCATGCCCACGGCGCGGGTGACCATGGCCGAGAAGGCGCTGGCGCTGGCGTAGCCCAGTTCCGCGGCGATCAGGTTCATGGGCTTCTTCTGCGCGGCCAGCTGCAGGGCGTGGGCCAGCTGCAGCTGCTGGCGCCACTGGCTGAAGCTGGTGCCCAGCTCCTCGCGGAACAGGCGCGAGAGCGTGCGGGCGCTGGCGCCGCATTCGGTGGCCCAGCCGTCGATGTCGGCATGGCGGGCGGGCTCGGCCATCATGGTCTCGCAGAGATGGCGCAGGCGCTTGTCGTGAGGCAGGCTCAGGCCGAGGTGCAGGCTGCGGGCGCGGCGAAGCTCGTCGATCAGCAGCTGGCACAGGGCCTGCTCGCGAGCCTGGTCCAGGGGATGCGGGGCGCTGAGGCTGGACAGGCTGTCGGGCTCGGTGGCGAGGGCCTGCAGCAGCTCGCGCATCAGGGGCGTCACCTCCAGCACCCGGCACTGCGCCCAGGCCTGCGGGCCGCCGGCCAGGCCCAGCTGGGCCACGGCGGATTCATGCACGTACAGCGCCCGCATGTCCGCCCGCTCCACCGCGCTCACGGCATGCACGGTGTGCGGCGGGATCCACACGGCCCGCGAGGGCGGCACCAGGTAGCTGTGGCTGCGCTGCGGTCCTTCGGCCTGCACCCGCACCGCGCCCACCATGGAGAAGGCCAGCTGCGCCCACTCATGCTGGTGGGGCTGGATGTCCATCTGGTGCTCCATCCAGCGCGCCTTGGCCCGCAACGGGCGCTCCTGGCTGGGCTTGAAGCGCATGGGATCCAGCGGCGGCACGCTGCGGCGCTTGCTGGGGGACTTGACCGGTGTCATGCGAGTGGCGTGGCTGAAATTCGAAAGAATCTGTCAGCCTATCGTAACTGCGCCGCCCTGGCCCTGCCTACATTGAGGACATGAACTCCGCAGTCCTCACCCCGTCCTCGCCCGACAGCGCCCGCCGCGACCTCGGCACCATCAGCCTGATCGGCCTGGCCCACGGCACCAGCCACTTCTTCCACATGCTGCTGCCGCCGCTGTTCCCGGTCTTCATCCGGGAGTTCGGGCTGAGCTATTCGGAGCTGGGACTGCTGGTCACCACCTTCTTCGTGATTTCCGGCATCGGCCAGGCCCTGGCCGGCTTCCTGGTGGACCGCACCGGGGCCCGGCCCGTGCTGTTCGCGGCGCTGAGCTGCTTCGTGCTGGCCTCCTTCGCCGCGGGCACGGCCCATGGTTTCGGCGGCCTGATGCTGGCGGCGGCGCTGGCCGGCCTGGGGAACTCGCCCTTCCATCCGGTGGACTTCACCATCCTCAACAAGCGGGTCTCGCCGGCGCGCCTGGGGCATGCCTTCTCGGTGCATGGCATCTCGGGGAACCTGGGCTGGGCCAGTGCGCCGGTCTTCCTGATCGGCCTGTCGGAGCTGAGCGGACAGTGGCGTGTGGCCTACCTGGGCACGGCCCTGCTGGCCCTCACCGTGATGGCCCTGCTGCTGTGGCAGCGCGAGGCCATCGACGACCGCCAGGGCAGCTGGGCCCACGAGAAGCCCGGCCACGCCGCCGCGGCCGTCAAGGCGGAGCATCCGCTGGCCTTTCTGCGCCTGCCCTCGGTGTGGCTGTGCTTCTCGTTCTTCTTCTTCACCACCGCGGCGCTGACGGCCATCCAGAGCTTTGCCAGCCCTGCGCTGGCGGCCATGTACGACATCCCCGTGCGCTCGACCGCCTTCGTCGTGACGGGCTATATGCTGGCCGGCGCCGCGGGCATGGTGCTGGGCGGCTTCGTGGTGGCGCGCGGCGCGCAGCTGGAGCGCACCATCGGCCTGGCCATGGCCGGCGCTGCCGCCGCCCTGTGCCTCACCGCCACGGGCTGGCTGCCCATGGAGGCGGCGCTCGTGGTGGCCTCGCTGGCCGGCTTCGGCACCGGCCTGGCCGGGCCCTCGCGGGACATGCTGATCAAGCGCGCCGCCCCGCCCGGTGCCACCGGTCGCGTCTATGGCACGGTGTACTCGGGCCTGGACATCGGCTTCGCGCTGGCCGCGCCCGTCTTCGGCGCGCTGATGGACCGCGGCCAGACCCATGGCATCTTCTACGGTGCGGCCCTCGCCCTGCTGATGGGCATCTGCGCCGCCTCGCTGGTGGGGCTGGCACGCCGCAAGGCCGCGGCCTGACCCGGCCTGGGGAGGTGTCAGCGCTAGGGAAAGCCCCGAAGAGGGCCTTGCAACAGCGCAAGACCCGGCCCCCGGGCGGACGCTACAGTCGCCGCATGACGACGCAAGCATCCACCCAAGCTGTATCGCGCCTCGCCGGCCACGCGCTGGTCGAGGCCCTGGTCGAACAAGGCGTGACCGACGCCTTCGGCGTGCCCGGCGAGAGCTACCTGGCCGTGCTGGACGGCTTCCACGAGCACCGCGACCGCATCCGCTTCATCGCCTGCCGCCAGGAGGGCGGCGCGGCCTTCATGGCCGAGGCACAGGGCAAGCTCAGTGGGCAGCCGGGCATCTGCTTCGTGACCCGCGGCCCGGGCGCCACCAACGCCAGCATCGGCCTGCACACGGCCTTCCAGGACTCGACGCCGATGATCCTCTTCATCGGCCAGGTCGCCAGCGACCAGCGCGACCGCGAGGCCTTCCAGGAGGTGGACTACCGCCAGATGTTCGGCCCCGGCACGCTGGGCATGGCCAAGTGGGTGGGCGAGGTGCACGACGCCGAGCGTCTGCCCGAATATGTGGCCCGCGCCTTCCACACCGCGCTGCAGGGCCGCCCCGGGCCCGTGGTGCTGGTGCTGCCCGAAGACATGCTGACGCAGACGATCAGCGCCCCGGTCCTGCCCCGCGTGCGCGTGGCCGAGGCCGCGCCCAGCCCCGCGGCCCTGGCCGAGCTGCGCGAGCGCCTGGCGGCCGCGAAGCGCCCCTTCGTGATCGCCGGTGGTGGGGGCTGGACGCCTGAGAGCGCGGCCGCCCTGCAGCGCTTCGCCGAGGGCTGGCAGCTGCCCGTGGGCTGCGCCTTCCGCTTCCAGGACCTCTTCGACAACGCCCATCCGCTCTATGCGGGTGACGTGGGCATCGGCATCAATCCCAAGCTCGCGCAGCGCGTGAAGGACGCCGATCTCATCCTCGCCATCGGCCCGCGCCTGGGCGAGATGACCACCGGCGGCTACACCCTGCTGCAGGCGCCGCTGCCGGACCAGGACCTCATCCACATCCACGCCGGTGCCGAAGAGCTGGGCCGGGTCTATGCCGCCGAGCTGATGATCAACGCCAGCATGCGCTGCGCCGCGCAGGCCCTGGCCGCGCTGGAGCCGCCGGCCGCCTGTGCCTGGGCCGAATGGACACGGGCCGCGCATGCCGACTACGAGGCGAACCTGGTCGCCCAGCCGGTCGCGCCGCTGGACATGGCCGAGGTCGTCAAGCGCCTTTCCAGCCTGCTGCCCGAGGGCACCGTCTTCACCAATGGCGCCGGCAACTACAGCGGCTGGCTGCATCGCTTCCACCGCTACAGCGGCCTGCACCGGCACGGCCGCACCCAGCTCGCACCGACCAGCGGCGCCATGGGCTACGGCCTGCCGGCGGCGGTCGCGGCCTCGCTGCTGCAGTCGCGCTGGGTGGTCAATATCGCGGGGGACGGCGACTTCCTCATGAACGGCCAGGAGCTGGCCACGGCGACCGGCTACGGCGCCCGCAAGCTGCTGTGCGTGGTGGTGGACAACGCCACCTACGGCACGATCCGCATGCATCAGGAGCGCGAGTACCCCGGGCGCGTCTCGGGCAGCGATCTCTACAACCCGGACTTCGCAGCGCTGGCCCGGGCCTATGGCTGGGCCTCGCACCGCATCGAGAAGACCGAGGACTTCGAGCCCGCCCTGCGCGCCGCCCTCGCCGAGGAGCGCCCGACGCTGTTCCACCTGCGCCTGTCCAGCGACGTCTCCACCAGCCGCAGCACGCTCAGTGCCATCCGCGAGGCAGCTCGCCAGCGCCTGGGCCAGGCCTGAGCCCTGCAGCCTCTGGGACAATGCCCGCATGAACGACATCGAATTCCAACTGCGCGGCGAGTACATCGAGCTGGACAAGCTGCTCAAGGCCACCGGTCTGGCCCAGAGCGGCGGGCAGGCCCGCCTGATGATCACCGAGGGCCAGGTCACGGTCGACGGGCAGCCCGAGAGCCGCAAGACCGCCAAGATGCGGGCCGGTCAGCGCGTCAGCGTGCAGGGCCAGCACATCCGCGTCGTCGCCTGAGCCCAGGCCGGGGAGCTTCCATGGATTTCAGCACCTGCGACATCTGTGACCGCTTCAAGAGCGATGCCAGCGGCGCACTGCGCGTGTTCCCCGGCGGCCGCTATGCCAGCTACGGCGGGCGCGAGCGCTTCGCGGGGCCCATCCGCACGGTGCGCTGCCTGGACGACAACAGCGCGGTCAAGGCGGCGGTGGAGTCGCCCGGCGAGGGCCGCGTGCTGGTCGTCGACGGCGGCGCCTCCATGCATCGCGCCCTGCTGGGCGGCAATCTCGCCGCCGCGGCCGCCCGCAACGGCTGGGCCGGCCTGCTGATCCATGGCTGTGTGCGGGATCGCGCCGAGCTGCGTGCGGCCGATGTAGGCATCCTCGCCCTGGGCCACGTGCCCCTGCCGACGGACCGCCAGGGCCAGGGCTCGGTGGACGTGCCTCTGCAGCTGCACGGTCTGCTGCTGCGGCCGGGCGAGTGGCTGTACGCGGACGAGGACGGCTGCCTGGTGCTGCCTGAGCCCCTGAGCGCCTGAGCTGAGCCTGGTCCGCCTGCTCAGGCGGGCGCACGCTCCCGGCTGCGCAGCCACTGTGCCATGGCTTGGGCATCCATGGGCCGGCCGAACAGCCAGCCCTGGCCGATGCGGCAGCCCAGGCGCAGCAGAGTCTCCCGCTGGGCCTCGGTCTCCACGCCTTCCGCCACCACGCTGAGATCCAGGGCCTGGCCGATGCTGATCACGGCGCTGGCCAGGGCGCGGTCGTCGGGGTCGCTGTCGAGATCGCGCACAAAGCTCTTGTCGAGCTTGATCTCCGAGACCGGCAGGCGCTTGAGGTAGCTGAGGCTGGAGTAGCCGGTGCCGAAGTCGTCCACGGAGAGCCGCACGCCCATGGCATCCAGCGCCAGCAGCTGCTCATGCGGCCGGCCGCGCTCATCCAGCATCAGGCGTTCGGTGATCTCCAGGGTCAGCTGGGACGCCTGCAGGCCGTGGCGCTGCAGCTGCTGCTGCACATGGGCGGCCACGTCGTCCTGCACGAAGCGCAGGGCGGAGACGTTGACGGAGAGCTGCAGCCCCGGCAGGCCTGCCTCGGCCCAGTCCCGCAGCTGACGGCAGGCGGCCTCCAGCACCCAGGCGTCGAGGGCGTTGATCAGGCCGCATTCCTCGGCCACGGGGATGAAACGGTCCGGCGGCACCCAGCCTCGCACCGGATGCGGCCAGCGCAGCAGGACTTCCATGCCCAGCACGCGAGCATCGGCCAGCGCGAGCTTGGGCTGGAAATGCAGCTGCAGCTGGCCTGCGCTGAGGGCCTGGCGCAGCTCGGACTCCAGGTTCAGGCGTTCGTCCAGGGACTGGTTCATGGACGCGAGGAAGTAGCGGCTGCAGTTGCGGCCCGCCTGCTTGGCCTCGTACATGGCGATGTCCGCGTGCTTCAGCAGGGGCTCGAAGCTCTGCCCATCGTCGGGGCAGGTGCTGATGCCGATGCTGGCGCTGAGGTTGATCCGCATGCCGCTGTCCAGCTGCAAGGGGGCGGCCAGCGCGGCATGCAGCTTCTGGGCCACGTGCAGCGCGTCCAGCGCGTTGCAGCCGGGCAGCATCAGCACGAACTCGTCGCCGCCCAGGCGCGCCAGGGTGTCAGAGTCGCGCAGCGCGGCGCTCAGGCGGCGGGCCACCTCGCGCAGAACCTCGTCGCCCGCGGCATGGCCCAGCGAATCATTGACCGTCTTGAAGCGGTCCAGGTCCAGCAGCAGCAGGGACGAGGGCCCGTCCAGGCGCTGTGACATCTGCAGGGCCTGCTGGGCGCGGTCGGTGAACAGCGTGCGGTTGGGCAGGCCGGTGATGCTGTCGTAGTAGGCCAGGCGCTCGATCTCCCGCTGGCTGTCCTCGTGCTGAAAGGCCAGCTGGCACAGCTGGGCGCAGGCCTCCACCATGCGCCGGTGGAAGGGCGCCACGCTGCGGACCTGGCGGTAGTACAGCGCGAAGGTGGCGCGCACTGGGCCGTCCGCCAGGCTGATGGGCGTGGACCAGCAGGCGGCCAGGCCAAAGGACTGGGCGAGGGGGCGGTAGCGCTCCCACAGCGGGTCGCTGGCGATGTCCCGCACCTCCACGGGTTCGCGCCGCCACGCCGCCGTGCCGCAGCTGCCGGCTTGCGGGCCGATGGGCTCGCCGTCGATGGCACTGCTGAAGCTCGCCGGCAGGCTGGGCGCGGCCAGGGGATGGACCCGGCCCTCGCGGTCGATTTCCAGCACCGTGCAGATCACGCCGGCGTCCATGGCTTCGACACGGCGGCACAGCAGGTCCATCACGACCTGCAGCGGGCGGCCGGAGGCCACCGCCTCCAGCACCTCGCGCTGAAGGATGTCGATGGCATGGCGCTCGCGGCGCTCGTCCAGCGGGCTCAGCACCAGGGCCAGCAGGCCGTCGCTCCCGGCGGCCAGGGGGCGCAGCTGAGCCTCGACCTGCAGGGTGGCGCCATCGGGCCCGCGCAGCGCCAGCTGGCGGGGCTCGGCCGGTGAGGCCTGCCAGGCCTGCCACCGTTCCTTGTCCAGGGCATGCACGCAGTCGAACAGCGTGGCCGCGGCGCCGACCCAGCGTCGGAAGCAGGCGCTGCCGCGCTCCAGTCGGCCGCGTGCATCGACCCAGGCCAGGCCGATGCCGGCGGCTTCAAGCGTCTGTTCCAGCAGGGCGCCGGGCGGCGGCGCGGGCTGGTCGGTGGCTGTCATGGCGTGTCTCCCTGGCCAATCCGCCCATTGTGCGGGTCTTGATCCAGATCGCCTCGTGAGGTGAATCAAGAGAACGGCGCCGCCTGGCCCCTCGACGAGGGACAGCGGCTGGGATCAGGGGGCAGGGCGGGAACGCGCAGGGCCGGGCGTGGCCTTGGCGAGGGTGGCGGGGGGAGCGCGGAGCGCTGCCTTGGGCGGCAACGCGCGGCGCGCCCTCAGGCCGCGGCCTGCGTCACCAGCAGGCCACCGCTGGTGAAGAACTGGCCAGCGCCCAGGTGGTGCAGGGCGCGGCGCTGCACCTCGAGCTGGTCCACCCAGCGGCCGTTGACGAAGGCCCAGTCCTCGGCCCAGGCGGACACCACCTCGGCCAGGAAGAGGTCATAGCGGTGCTCGACATAGGGCTCGGGATAGACCACGCATTCCAGCCAGGCCAGGCAGCCGTCAATCAAGGGGGCGTCCACCTTCTGCCCGGGCTGGGCCTGGATGCTGAAGCGCTTGAACTTGTCGACTTCCCGGCCGCTGACATGGCCGACGTCGGCCGTCAGCTGGGCCTGGGCGGCGCAGGGCACGGCCAGGACGAACTCACCGGAGGCATCGACCAGCTCGCGGGTGTAGGTGGCCTTGTCGATGACCACGGCCACCTTGGGCGGGCTGAAGTCCAGGGGCATGTTCCAGGCCGCCGCCATGACATCACGGCGGCCCTCATGCTGGCTGCTGACCAGCACCGTGGGACCGTGGTTGAGCAATCGACTGACTTGGCGGAGATCGACAGGAACGCGCATGGAAGAAGGGGAACAGGCGGTACAGCTCAGGGCCTGCGTCAGGCCAAGCAGCGATTGTGCGCAGCCCCACTTCTGGCGTCAGGATCGAATGGCAAGAGGATGTAGCAAGGTGTTGCAAAAAGGATCGGGATTTGCCCGGGGTCAAGCCCCTGTTTGGGGGTTGGTGGCAGAAGTGTGTCGTTCGGGTGTCAATTTGGGCGCAGATCGCGCAAGCGGTGGCGCGCCACTCAGGGAACGCGGCGCGCGCCCTCGCTGCCCAGCGCCGCGGCCCAGAGCCCGTTGCGCACCCGCTCCTTGAGCTGCCGGCGCTGTTCGGCCTGGGTCTCGCAGCTCTGGCCGTCCCGGTTGCCGGGGTACTCCAGGTCCATCAGCCGCTGGCCATCTGCGGCGCTGAGGCCCTTGACGAAGGCCAGGCGCTCGGCCCAGGGCGACTGCGCTCCCGCGCCCGCCAGGGCGGCCATGGCGGTGGCGAACTTGTAATCGAACAGGCCGGCCGAGGGGCTGCGCCAGAGGAGATCGGCGGCATGGACGCAGGTGGCCCTGCGCTCCGGCGGGGTCTCGCTGGCCTCGAGGCAGCTGCGGCCCAGCGTCAGCGCGCCGGCAACGCTGGGCCACGAGTGGTTCAGGCGGCTGATCAGGGTCAGGCCCTGCTGGAGGCCCAGGCCCGGAGGCTCCTGGTCCAGCAGGGGCAGCAGCAGGGCCTGGAAGTCCTCCAGGTAGCTGTTGGCGAAGCGGGTGTGGGCGATCGCGTCCCAGTCGAGCTCGGTGGCGTACTCGCCGCTGGCGCGGGTGGGCAGCCAGGCCAGCAGGTTGGCGGGGTCCAGGGTACGCCAGTCTGTCATGGGGAGGGCGCTGCACAGGGCATTGAGCACGCAGTCAGACCGAGCGAGCTGCCAGGTCATGAAGATCAGCGGGTCTCGGCTGCTCTGGGCGAGGCTCAGCAGGTGCTGGAAGACGGCCGGCGCCTTGTCCAGATCGCTCATCGTGATCTGCAGGTAATCGGCAGCGGCCTGGCTGCGCAGGTCGCCCCGCTGGCGCAGCTGCGGGATCCATTGCCGCTTCAGCCGGGAGTCGACGGCCATCATGGCCTGCGTGCCGACCTCTCTGAGCATGGCATCCCAGCGCGCGTGGTGGGCCTCGCCGTCCAGCTTCTCCCCATCCAAGCGGAGGGGATAGGCTCGCTCCAGCGCCTGCCGGGCCTGCTGGTGAGCCTTCAGGCCGTGGGTGCACCATTGTTTCTCGATCTGGGCCAGCTGCTCGGGGCTCAGGGGGGCGGGGTCGCGTGGTGCGGTGCCGGGATCGGTGGGGCGGGAGGCCGGGCGCGGGGCTGCCGAGGCTGGCAGGTCGGGCGGCTCTGCGGGCCCGGCGGGCGCTCGGCGGGTGGCTCCGGCGGCACTCGGTGCCGGCTCGGCCGAGAAGCGGGGAGGGGCCTGGGTGTCTTCGTCCTCGCGTGGCCAGAGCCAGCCCAGGGCGACTGCCAGGCACAGGGCCACGCCCAGGGTGCCCCTGCGTTGCAGCCATGGCCACCGCGGCCTCGTCGAGTCCTTCATGTGCGCATGCTAGCGCCTCAAGGGAGTGGGAGACCATCGCCCGCAGGTGGGTCGATGCGGCGCGGCCGGGGCTCGCCCCACGCGGGCGGCGCGGCGCGCTCAGCCCAGCACGTGCAGCAGCTGCTCCAGACCGCCTTCGTTGATGGCCACCATGGCCTGCTCGCGCACCCGCGGCTTGGCGTGGTAGGCCACCGAGAGGCCGGCCGCGCCCATCATGGGCAGGTCGTTGGCGCCGTCGCCCACGGCCATGCACTGGTGGGGCTGGGCGCCGATCTCGGCGGCGCATTGCAGCAGCATGCGCTTCTTCTCCTCGCCGTCGCAGATCTCGCCCCAGGCCTGCATCACCAGGCCGCCGGTCAGCAGGCCGTCAACGATCTCCAGCTCGTTGCTGCGCACGAAGTCCATGCCCAGCTCGGCCGCGACATGGCGGGTGAAGTAGGTGAAGCCGCCCGAGACCAGCAGCAGCTTGAGCCCCGCCGCCTTCAGGGCCGCGCACAGCTCGCGGGCGCCGGGATTGAACTGCAGCCGCGTGGCCAGCACCTGCTCCAGCGCGCTGACCGGCACGCCCTTGAGCAGGGCCAGGCGGCGGCGCAGGCTGTCCTTGAAGTCGGTGATCTCGCCGCGCATGGCCGCCTCGGTGATGGCCGCCACCTCGGCCTTCTTGCCCGCGGCCGCCGCGATCTCGTCGATGCACTCGATGTTGATCAGGGTCGAATCCATGTCGAAGGCCGCCAGGCGGAAATCAGCCAGGCGCAGCGGCGGCGTGAAGCCTTGGATGATCAGGGAGGACGGGGTCGGGGCGGTCACGATGAATTCCGTGGGCAAGGTCTGTAGCGGCCCGCACCTTAGCACGCGCCCGGGGCGATAGGCGTTCCGTCGGGTTTCATCCGCGTGCAGCCTGACGCAGCCCCGGCCAGCGCGCGAGGAAGGCTTTCTCCTGCAGCCGCTGTTCGAAGCACTGCGCATCGACGCCCGGGCTCTTGCGCAGCACCCCGGCCATCAGGTCCTCCACCCCATGGGGCGCGACGAAATGCAGGCGGTCCCGGGCGTCCAGCCAGGCGCCCACGGCGGTGGCCGTCTCGGGCCAGGAGGCCAGCGCCGCCGCGAGATCGGCGTGGGGCTGCTGGCCCGGCCGGGCTCCGGGCCAGCGATGCACGAAGGCCTGGTTGACGACTTCCCAAGGCAGGGGCGAGGCCGCGCGCAGCTGCCGGGCCAGGCAGGCGTCGTCGTCCGGCGCGGTGCGCTGCGGGCTGTGGTGGGCCAGGTCGATGTCCGCCAGCTGGTCGACATGCAGGCGCCGCCCGTGCAGGCGCTCCCACACCACGTTGCGCACGGCGCCCGCCCCGATGCACCAGGAGCCCAGCCCCAGCAGGCGCGCATGGCGCAGCGCCTGCATCAGCCAGTCCGTGTCCTGCAGCCAGGTCCGCAGGGTGTCCTCGGCCGGCATGCCCCGGCTCAGTCCTGCTTCAGCGGCGCGCCCAGCAGGCGCAGCACCTCGCGGATGGCCTGGGCGCGGTCCTTGGGGTCGCTGAGGGCCTTGTCGATGCGCAGCTTGTCATTGCCCACCAGCTTGATGTTGCGGTTCTTCTGCACCAGCTCGATCACGCGCATGGCGTCGATGGGCGGGTTGGGGCGGAAGTTGATGTTCATCACCGTGGGCGCGGCATCGATCTTCATCACGCCATAGGGCTTGGCCAGCACGCGCAGGCGGTGGGTGTCGAAGAGGGTCTGGCCCTGGGCGGGGAGCTTGCCGAAGCGGTCGGTGATCTCCTCCAGCATGGCGTCGATCTGCTCGGCCTTGTCCGCCGTGGCGAGGCGCTTGTAGAGCGAGAGGCGCACGTGGACGTCGCCGCAGTAGGCGTCGGGCAGCAGGGCGGGGGCGTGCAGGTTGATCTCGGTGTTGGCGCCGAACACGCCGCCCAGGGGCGAGAGCAGGTCGGGCTCCTTGCCGGCCTTCAGCGAGCGCACGGCCTCGGAGAGCATGTCGTTGTAGAGCTGGAAGCCCACCTCCATCATGTTGCCGCTCTGGTTCTCGCCCAGCACCTCGCCGCAGCCGCGGATCTCGAGGTCGTGCATGGCGAGGTAGAAGCCCGAGCCCAGCTCTTCCATCTGCTGGATGGCCTCCAGGCGCTGCGCCGCCTGCTTGGTGAGGCCTTCGACATCCGGCACCATCAGGTAGGCATAGGCCTGGTGGTGGGAGCGACCCACGCGGCCGCGCAGCTGGTGCAGCTGGGCGAGGCCGAATTTGTCGGCCCGGCTGATGACGATGGTGTTGGCGCTGGGCACGTCGATGCCAGTCTCGATGATGGTCGAGCACAGCAGCACGTTGTGCCGCCCGCCGACGAACTCGCGCATCACCCGCTCCAGCTCGCGCTCGGGCATCTGGCCATGGGCCACGACGATGCGGGCCTCTGGCACCAGCTCCTCGAGCTTCTGCTTGCGGTTCTCGATGGTCTCGACCTCGTTGTGCAGGAAGTAGACCTGGCCGCCGCGCTTCAATTCGCGCAGCACGGCCTCGCGGATGGTGCCGCTGGTTTCGGTGCGCACAAAGGTCTTGATGGCCAGGCGGCGCTGCGGCGCGGTGGCGATCACGCTGAGGTCGCGCAGGCCTTCCAGCGCCATGCCCAGCGTGCGCGGGATGGGCGTGGCAGTGAGGGTCAGCACGTCCACCTCGGCGCGCATGGCCTTCATCGCCTCCTTGTGGCGCACGCCGAAGCGGTGTTCCTCGTCGATCACCAGCAGGCCCAGCCGCTTGAACTTGACGTCCGGCGAGAGCAGCTTGTGGGTGCCGATGACGATGTCGATGCTGCCGTCCGCCAGGCCTTCCATCGCGGCCTTGATCTCCTTGGGCGAGCGGAAGCGGCTCATCTCGGCCACCTTCACCGGCCAGCGGCCGAAGCGGTCCGCGATGTTCTGGTAGTGCTGCTCGGCCAGCAGCGTGGTGGGCGCCAGCAGGGCCACCTGCTTGCCACCCATCACGGCGACGAAGGCGGCGCGCAGGGCCACCTCGGTCTTGCCGAAGCCCACGTCGCCGCAGACCAGGCGGTCCATGGGCTTGGGCGAGATCATGTCCTGGATCACCGCATGGATGGCGGCGCGCTGGTCCGGCGTCTCCTCGAATCCGAAGGAGGCGGCGAAGGCCTCGTAGTCATGCGGCGAGTAGCGGAAGGCGTGGCCCTCTCGCGCCGCGCGGCGCGCGTAGAGGTTCAGCAGCTCGGCCGCGGTGTCGCGCACCTGCTCGGCGGCCTTGCGCTTGGCCTTCTCCCATTGCGCCGAGCCCAGCTTGTGCAGCGGCGCTTCCTCGGCCGACACGCCCGTGTAGCGGCTGATCAGGTGCAGCTGCGCCACGGGCACGTAGAGCGTGGCCTTGTCGGCATATTCGAGGTGCAGGAATTCCGAGGGGCCGTCGCCCAGGTCGATGTTGATCAGCCCCTGGTAGCGGCCGATGCCGTGGTTCATGTGCACCACGGGGTCGCCGACCTTCAGCTCGGAGAGGTCCTTGATCAGGGCGTTGACGTCGCTGACCAGCTCCTGCTTGCGCCGCCGCCGCGTGGTGGGCGTGGTGGCGAAGAGCTCGGTCTCGGTCAGGAACTGGATGGCGATGCCCTGGGGCGCCGCCTCCGGCTCGTGCCAGAAGAAGCCCGCAGCCAGCGGTGCGGCGGTGATGGCGAACTTCTCGTCGGAGGCCTGGAACTCGGCCAGGCTCGCCACGGAGGGAGGATCGATCTTGTTGTCCCGCAGCAGCTCCAGCAGGCTCTCGCGCCGGCCCTCGCTCTCGGCCACGATCAGCACGCGGTGCGGCGTGGTCTTCAGGTGCGAGGCCAGGCGGGCCAGGGGCTCCTGGGCGCCGCGCTCGACGCTGATGTCGGGCAGGGGGCGGGCATAGTCCACGGCCTCGGCGCCGCGCACGCTGAACACGGCCCGCGTGCGCGTGGCGCCGAAGAAGTCCTCGACGCGCAGGAAGATCTCCTCGGGCGGCAGCAGCGGCCGCTCGGGGTCGTGCTGCAGGAAGCGGTGGCGCTCGCGGGTGTCGGTCCAGAAGCGGTTGAGGGCCTCGTCGACCTCGCCGTGCAGCACCAGGGCGCCGTCCTCGGGCACGAAGTCGAAGAAGCTGGCCGTCTGCTCGAAGAAGAGCGGCAGGTAGTACTCGATGCCGGCGGTGGCCAGGCCCGTGGCCATGTCCTTGTAGAGCCGGGACCTGCTGGGGTCGCCGTCCATCTTTTCGCGCCAGCGGGCGCGGAAGGCCTGGCGGGCGGCCTCGTCCATGGGGAACTCGCGGCCGGGCAGCAGGCGCACCTCGGGCACGGGGTAGAGGCTGCGCTGGCTGTCGGGGTCGAAGGTGCGGATGGAGTCGACCTCGTCGCCGAAGAGATCCACCCGGTAGGGCACGGGCGAGCCCATGGGGAAGAGGTCGATCAGGCCGCCGCGCACCGCGAACTCGCCCGGCGAGACCACCTGCGAGACATGCGCATAGCCGCCCAGCACCAGCTGCGCCTTCAGCGCGGCCTCGTCCAGGCGCTGCTTCTGCTTGAACTGGAAGGTGGTGGCCGCCAGGAAGGAGGGCGGGGCGAGGCGCGTCAGCGCGGTGCTGGCGGGCAGCAGGACCACGTCAACGTCGCGCTCCTCGCGCGGCCGGCCCTTGGCCTGCAGCAGGCGCCACAGCGTGGCCAGGCGCTCGGAGATCAGGTCCTGGTGCGGGCTGAAGGTGTCGTAGGGCAGGGTCTCCCAGTCCGGGAAGACGGCCACGCGCAGCTCCGGCGCGAAGAACTTGAGCTCGTCCTCCAGGCGCTGGGTGTCACCGGGCTCCGCCGTGACGATGGTGCACAGCCGGCCGGACTCCAGCTGCTGGCGGCAGAAGCGGGCCAGCAGCAGGGCGTCGGCCGAGCCCGGCGGGCGGGGCAGCGAGAACTTCTTTCCGGGAGCGATCAGGGGCAGTTGCATGGGGCGCTACAAACAGGAACAGCCCCTCTCGGGGGCTGGGCGGATTGTAGGGAGCGGGGCCGCCAAAACTGTCAGCAGGGGCGATGCGCGTGGTTCAGGTCACGGCTGGCGGACGGGGGCATGCAGGCGGGCCGCCACAGGCGCTGGCGGGATTCGGCCGCAGTCGGGCTAAAATAACGAGTTGACCCGCGAAAAGCTGCCGTCATCAATTTACAACCCTTCTGGAGCCACCATGGGCAACAAGATCGTCACCGAGGCCGACAAGCGCGCCGCCCCCCGTCCCGTCCCCGCCAACGGCGTGAGCTTCACGCACGGTCGCGGCAACTGCACCAGCCTGGAGCGCGGCACCCACACCCGCAGCAAGAAGAACCCCGGCAAGCGCACCCACAAGGGCGGCTGATCGACCGGCGGTCTCAAGACTGCATGACGGCGCCTGCAAAGGCGCCGTTTCCGTTTCTGAGCCTGGCTTGCCTTCGCGGCCGGACTCGTTTCTCATCCCCACTGGGTTATCGCCACGCCCCTGAGGACCTCCATGATCCGCATCACCGAACTCCGCCTGCCGCTGAACCATGCCGAGGACGAGCTCCGCCCGGCCATCGTCCAGCGCCTGGGCCTGAAGTCCAGCCAGCTCAAGGCCTTCCACCTCTTCAAGCGCAGCCATGACGCGCGCAAGAAGACGGCCATGATGCTGATCTACACCGTGGACTGCGAGGTCGAGGACGAAGCCGCCGTGCTGGCCCGCTTCGAGGGCGACACCCATGTCAAGCCCACGCCCGACACGAGCTACCACTTCATCGGCCACGCGCCGCTGGACTTCTACAACCAGGGCGACAAGCTGCGCCCCGTGGTGATCGGCTTCGGCCCCTGCGGCATCCTGGCCGCGCTGATCCTGGCGCAGATGGGCCTGCGCCCCATCGTGCTGGAGCGCGGCAAGCAGGTGCGCGAACGCACCAAGGACACCTGGGACCTCTGGCGCAAGCAGAACCTGCATCCCGAGTCGAACGTGCAGTTCGGCGAGGGCGGCGCCGGCACCTTCTCGGACGGCAAGCTCTACAGCCAGATCTCCGACCCCCGCTTCCTCACCCGCAAGGTGCTGACCGAGTTCGTGAAGGCTGGCGCGCCCGAGGAGATCCTCTACGTCTCCAAGCCCCACATCGGCACCTTCCGCCTGGTGAGCATGGTGATCAAGATCCGGGCCGAGATCGAGGCCCTGGGGGGCGAGATCCGCTTCCAGCAGAAGGTCAGCGACCTGCTCATCGAGCCCGGCCAGGACGGCCAGCGCCACGTGCGCGGCGTGGTGCTGGAGAGCGGCGAGCAGATCCGTGCCGACCAGGTCGTGCTGGCGCTGGGCCACAGCGCGCGCGACACCTTCCAGATGCTGCACGAGCGCGGCGTCTACATGGAGGCCAAGCCCTTCTCCATCGGCTACCGCATCGAGCACCCGCAAAGCCTGATCGACAAGGCCCGCTTCGGCCCCAACGCCGGCAATGCCCTGCTGGGCGCGGCGGACTACAAGCTGGTGCACCACGCCAAGAACGGCCGCTCGGTCTACAGCTTCTGCATGTGCCCCGGCGGCACCGTGGTGGCCGCCACCTCCGAGCCCAACCGTGTGGTCACCAACGGCATGAGCCAGTACTCGCGCAATGAGCGCAATGCCAATGCCGGCATCGTCGTGGGCATCAGCCCGCAGGACTACCGCCAGGACGGCCTGAGCGAGGGCCCGGTCAATCCGCTGGATGGCATGGCCTTCCAGCGCATCTGGGAATCGCGGGCCTACGAGCTGGGCGGCGGTGGCTACATCGCCCCGGGCAGCCTGGTGGGCGACTTCATCAAGCGCCAGGTGAGCTCCGAGTTCGGCAGCGTGATGCCGTCCTACAAGCCAGGCGTGCACCTGACCAATCTGCAGGAGAAGGGCCGCGGCAGCCTGCCCGACTACTGCCTGGACGCCATCCGCGAGGCCCTGCCCGCCTTCGGCCGCCAGATCCGCGGCTTCGACATGCACGATGCGGTGCTGACGGGCGTCGAGACCCGCACCTCCAGCCCCCTGCGCGTCACGCGGGGCCGGGACTACCAGAGCCTCAATGTGCGCGGCCTCTATCCGGCCGGCGAAGGGGCGGGCTACGCCGGCGGCATCATGTCGGCCGGGGTGGATGGCATCGAGGTGGCGGAGGCGCTGGCGAAGGAGCTGATGGGCGTCTGATCCCCGGGGTCAGGTCTTGCCGGGCGCAGCGCGCACCGTCGCCGGGCAGGCCTTTCGGCTTCGGGCGCGGGCTGGAGACAATCGCCGCATGATCCGATCCCTCCTGCTCACCGCGGCGGCCGCCCTGGCCGCCTTCGCCTCGTCCGCGCTGGCGCAAGCGCCTCAGCGCATCGCCCTCACCATGGACGACGGCCCCCACCTCAGCGCCACGCCGCGGCTCAGTCCGCAGGCCCGCAATGAGGCCATACTCGCGGCACTGCGCAAGCACCGCGTGCAGGCCGCGCTCTTCGTGACCTGCGGCAACGGCGCAGACCGGCCCGAGGGCCTGGCCCTGGTCCAGGCCTGGTCGCAGGCCGGCCAGCTGCTGGGCAACCACACCATGACGCACCTGGATCTCAACAGCCCGCAGGTGAGCCTCGAGCAGTACCAGGACGAGATCCAGCGCTGCCAGCAGATCCTCACCGGCCAGGCCGGACTGCAGCGCTGGTTCCGCTTCACCTTCCTGCGCGAAGGCAAGCCCGAGGCCAAGCGAGACGGCATGCGCGCCTGGCTGAAGGCCCAGGGCTTTCGCAATGCCTATGTGAGCCTGGACACCAGCGACTGGCGCCTCAACGAATTCCTGGAAACGCGGCTGAAGGCGGATCCCCAGGCCGATGTGAGCGACATCCGCCAGGCCTACCTGGACCACCTCTGGCAGCGGGCGCAGGCCTACCAGGCGCTGTCGCGGCGTCTGCAGGGGCGGGACATCGCCCAGGTCCTGCTGACCCACCACAACCTGCTCAATGCCCTGTTCCTGGACGACGTCGTCGCGATGTTCAAGGCCCGCGGCTGGCAGTTCATCTCGCCGGCCGAGGCCTTCGAGGACCCGGTCTACCAGCTGCAGCCGCTCAGCAATGTGGCCGGCCAGAGCCTGCTGCTGTCCATGGCCCGTTCGCTGGGCCTGGGCCGCTTCGAGGGCTGGGAGCGGCTGGTGGATGACGGGGACTACGAGATCGAGCGGCTCGGCAAGCCGGACGCCACGGCCCGCTGATCACGCCTGCTGCAGCGCAGCGGGCCAGGGGCAGGTCTTGCCTGCCTCAGCGCCCGCGTCGGTGTCTCAGCGCGCCAGCGCCGCCAGCAGCTTCTCGTGAATGCCGCCGAAGCCGCCGTTGCTCATGCACAGGACATGGTCCCCCGGGCGGGCGGCCTTCACGATGGCCGCCACCAGCGCGTCGACGCCCTCGTGCACCTGGGCCTGAGCGCCCATGGGCAGCAGGGCCTCGGCCGCGTCCCAGCCCAGGCCGGCCTGGTTGCAGAAGGCCAGGTCCACTTCCTCCAGCGCCCAGGGCAGCTGGGCCTTCATCGTGCCCAGCTTCATGGTGTTGGAGCGCGGCTCGAAGACGGCGAGGATGCGCTCTGCCGGCGCAATGCGGCGGCGCAGGCCATTGACGGTGGTGCGGATGGCCGTGGGGTGGTGGGCGAAGTCGTCGTAGACCTTGACGCCACCGGCCTCGCCGCGCAGCTCCAGCCGGCGGCGCACGTTCTTGAAGACGGCCAGCGCGGCGGCGGACTGTTCGGGTGTCACGCCCAGGTGCTCGGCCGCGGCCATGGCGGCCAGGGCGTTGAGCTGGTTGTGCTCGCCGGCCAGGTCCCATTCCACACGGGCGACCTTGAGCGCGCCACGCAGCACGTCGAAGGCCGAGGGCTCGCCGCGGGCACGCAGGGTGCCGGGCTCTTCCTTGCGGGCGCCGAAGCGCTGCACCTCGCTCCAGCAGCCGCGCTGGAGCACGCGCTGCAGGGCTTCCTCGCGGGCATTGACGACCAGACGGCCGCTGGGCGGCACGGTGCGCACGAGGTGGTGGAACTGGGTCTCGATGGCGGCCAGGTCCGGGAAGATGTCCGCGTGGTCGAACTCGAGGTTGTTCAGCACGGCGGTGCGCGGGCGGTAGTGGACGAACTTGCTGCGCTTGTCGAAGAAGGCGGTGTCGTATTCGTCCGCTTCAATGACAAACGGAGACCGCGGCGTCACGGTGCCAAGTCTTGCGGAGACCCCGAAGTTCTGCGGCACGCCGCCCACCAGGAAGCCGGGGTTCAGCCCGGCATGCTCCAGGATCCAGGCCAGCATGGAGGTGGTGGTGGTCTTGCCGTGCGTGCCGGCCACGGCCAGCACGTGGCGGCCCTGCAGCACGTGCTCGGCCAGCCACTGCGGGCCGCTGGTGTAGGGCAGGCCGGCGTCCAGGATGGCTTCCATCAGCGGGAAGCGGCCCTCGCTGGAGCGGGTGACCACGTTGCCGATCACGAAGAGGTCGGGCTTCAGCGCCAGCTGCTCGGCGCCGAAGCCCTCGATCAGCTCGATGCCCAGGGCCTCCAGCTGCGTGGACATGGGCGGGTAGACATTGGCATCGCAGCCCGTGACGCGGTGGCCGGCCTCGCGGGCCAGGGCCGCCAGGCCGCCCATGAAGGTGCCGCAGATGCCGAGGATGTGGATGTGCATGGTGTGCTGCAGATGATCAGTCGCCGAACCAGGCCGGCACATGGGCCAGGGCCTGGTCGAGGCTGGAGAGGATGAGGCATCGCGGGGCGATGTCCGGATCGGGTTCCTTGAGGTCGGGCACCAGGACCACGCCCATGCCGGCCGCCAGCGCGCCCTGGGCGCCGTAGCTGGAGTCCTCGAA
Source organism: Pelomonas sp. BJYL3 (assembly GCF_027257975.1). Lineage (GTDB taxonomy): Bacteria > Pseudomonadota > Gammaproteobacteria > Burkholderiales > Burkholderiaceae_C > Roseateles_B > Roseateles_B flavus. Next base: position 347,883 of record NZ_JANZKX010000003.1, on the reverse strand, counting down.
GACCAGGCAGTCGCTCGTCGCATGAGCCAGGCTGCGCGCGGCCAGCTCGAAGAGGTCCGGATGCGGCTTGCCGCGCGCGACCTGGTCGCCGCCGTGGATGGGGTCGAAGTGCGCCACGATGCCGGCCGCCCTCAGGCGGTCCAGCACCTTGGCGTGGCGGGTGGAGGAGGCGACGGCACAGGGGATGCCGCGCTCGCGCAGGGCCTGCAGCAAGGGCAGGACGCCGGGCTTGAGCGCGAAGCCGCGGCCGGCGAAGCGCCGTGCGACCTCGGCGTCGACGGCTTCGTACATGCGCTCGGCCGCCTCGGTTGAGCCGAACCAGCCGGTCAGCAAGGCCAGGCAGTCGGCGCGATTGCGGCCCACGGTCAGGCGGTAGTCGGCTGGCGTCAACGCGACGCCGGCCTCGGCCGACAGCTGCAGCCAGGCGTCCTGGATGGGGCGCTCGGAGTCGAGCAGCAGCCCGTCCATGTCGAAGACCGCCGCGCGGTAGCGGCGGGAGGCAGTGCTCATGGCTTCAGCCGGATGTCAGCGCAGGGCCTGGCGCGCCGCTTCCAGGGTGGCGGCGATGTCGGCCTCGGTATGCTCGGCCGAGACGAAGCCGGCTTCGTACAGGGCCGGGGCCAGGTAGACGCCGCGGTCCAGCATGCCGTGGAAGAAGGCGTTGAAGCGGGCGCCGTCGGTGGTCATGACGGTCTTGTAGTTCTGCGGCAGCTCGGGCAGCAGGAAGAAGCCGAACATGCCGCCCTGGCAGTCCGCGCTGAAGGGCACGCCGTTCTCGGCAGCCACGGCCTTGAGCCCGTCGACCAGCTGGCGGGTGCGTTCGCCCAGGCGGTCGAAGAAGCCGGGCTTCTGGATCTCGCGCAGCGTGGCCAGGCCGCAGGCGGTGGCCACCGGGTTGCCCGACAGCGTGCCGGCCTGGTAGACGCCGCCCAGCGGAGCGAGGTGCTTCATGATGTCGCGGCTGGCGCCGAAGGCCGCCAGGGGCATGCCGCCACCGATGACCTTGCCGAAGGTGCTGATGTCCGGCTTGAAGCCCGGCAGCAGGCTGGCGTAATGGCCCTGGGCGCTGTGCAGGCCCACGCGGAAGCCGGTCATGACTTCGTCGAAGACCAGCAGGGCGCCGTGCTGGGTGCACAGCTCGCGCAGGCGCTTGACGAAGGGCAGGGCGGCGCGCACGAAGTTCATGTTGCCCGCGATGGGCTCGATGATCACGCAGGCCAGCTCGTGGCCATAGAGCGAGAAGGCCTCTTCCAGCTGGGCGAGGTTGTTGTACTCCAGCACGACGGTGTGCTGGGCGACCTCGGCCGGCACGCCGGCGCTGGTGGGATTGCCGAAGGTGGCCAGGCCCGAGCCGGCCTTGACCAGCAGGCTGTCGGTGTGGCCGTGGTAGCAGCCTTCGAACTTGATGAACTTGCTGCGGCCGGTGGCGCCGCGCGCCAGGCGGATGGCGCTCATGGTGGCCTCGGTGCCCGAACTCACCAGGCGGACCTGCTCCATGGAGGGCACCAGCTTGAGGATTTCCTCGGCCAGCTCGATCTCGCGCTCGGTGGGCGCGCCGAAGGAGAAGCCATCCAGTGCCGCCTTCTGCACCGCCTCCAGCACGGCCGGATGGCCGTGACCCAGAATCATCGGGCCCCAGGAGCCGATGTAATCAATGTAACGATTTGCATCGGCATCGAAGATGTAGGCGCCGCTGCCGCGGGTGATGAAGCGGGGCGTGCCTCCGACGGCGCGGAAGGCACGGACGGGCGAGTTCACGCCCCCCGGGATCACGCGCTGGGCGCGCTCGAACAGGGTCTGGTTCTGGCTCATGGAATCGGGTCGAAGAGGGGTCAGTGGATGCGGCGCGGGCCCTTGGCGGGTTCGTCCATCATCAGGTCGTGGCCGTGCTCGTGCTCGGCGGGGGCACCGGCTTCACCTTCCTCGCCGGGCGGCAGGGCCCAGAAGAAGCGGTCCGGGACCACATTGCCCATGCCGGGGCGGAAGCCGGCGTCCAGGCTCTGGTCCAGGAAGGCCAGGGCCTCGCCGACGGCGGCATGGATCTCGGCGCCCACGGAGAGCAGGGCAGCCAGCGAGGCCGACAGCGTCTCGCCGGCACCGATGAAGCTCACCTCGAAGCGCTCGAACTTCTCGCCGGTGATGGGGCCCTGCGGGCTGGCCAGCACGTTGTCGACGAACTGGTTGGGCAGGGCGATGCCGGTCACCAGCACATGCTGGGCGCCATGTTCGGCGGCGGCCACGGCCAGCTCGCGCGGCGAGGCCGGGCGGCTTGCGTCCCAGTCGGGCAGCAGGAAATCGGTGAGGGTCTTGTGGTTGCCCACCAGGATCTGGGTCTGGGGCAGGATCAGCTCGCGGAAGCTGTCCCAGTAGCTCTGCTGCTGTTCCTCGTCCAGCCAGCTGATGGCGGGCATGTAGGACACCAGCGGCACGTCGGGGTAGTCGGACAGCACCTCGGCGACGGCGCTGACGCCCTCGGCGCTGCCCAGGAAGCCGACCTTCCAGGCGGCGACGGGGACGTCCTCCAGCACCGAGCGGGCCTGCTCGACGAGCAGGTCGCTGTCCAGGGTCTGGTGCTCGAAGATCTCGGCGGTGTCCCGCAGCACGATGGCGGTGACGACGGGCAGGGCATGGGCGCCCATGGCGGCGATGGTGGCGATGTCGCCGGCGATGCCGGTGGCACCGGTGGGTTCGCTGGCGTTGAAGCTCATCACGCAGGCCGGGGCCTGGGCTTCTTCTTCAGCCGCGCTGGCGTCCGGGGGGAGGGGGGTGTCAGGGCTGTTCATGGTGGAGCGTGGGCCAGGCTGAGCCTGTGGTGAACCGTGCTGTGGACCGCGATCTGGACCGTACTCCGGCACGGTCCGGCGGGCGGCATGGGCAGCAGTGTGGGTAATAGTGCTCGGAATTCTCTGGGCTCGCCCATCTAAGTGGGGATAAGCCCCGAGTTTCCTGTTGCATCTGTGCCTATATGCTCCGCGAGAACGTCTGAGGGGCGTGGCTACAATCTTTCGTCGCATTGTAGTGAGCAAAGAACTGTATCGTGAGCGAAGCAAGTACCTGGATGTGCCTGATCTGCGGCTGGATGTACGACGAAGCCGCTGGTGACCCCGAGCATGGCATTGCCCCTGGCACTGCCTGGGCCGACGTGGACATGAACTGGACCTGTCCCGAGTGCGGTGCTCGCAAGGAAGATTTCGAAATGGTCCGCATCTGACGGGCTGACAAGACACACAAGACCAAGGCACGCTGCAAGCGTGTTCCCCACCGCTGAAGGAGTAGCTGGGTTGGACGGGAAAGCGCAAGAAGGCAAGATGGCCGCGACCAAGGTGCTCGTCATTGATGACAGCAACACCATCCGTCGCAGTGCCGAGATCTTTCTCAAGCAGGGCGGTCACGAGGTCGTGCTGGCAGAGGACGGCTTCGACGCCCTGTCCAAGCTCAGCGACTATCAGCCCGACCTGGTGTTCTGCGATATCTTGATGCCGCGGCTTGACGGCTATCAGACCTGCGCCATCATCAAGCGCAATCCGCAGTTCGCCCATGTGCCGGTGATCATGCTGTCCTCCAAGGACGGCCTGTTCGACAAGGCGCGCGGTCGCATGGTGGGCTCGCAGGACTACCTGACCAAACCCTTCACCAAGGACCAACTGCTGCAGGCGGTGCAACAGCATCGTTCGCAGCCCTGAGCTGGCGGGCCGACCCCACACGCTGCTGCGACACCCCCCTGATCCAGCAAGGAGCTTCCATGACTATCCAAAAAATTCTGCTGGTCGACGATTCCAAGACCGAACTCCACCACCTGAGCGAGCTGCTGACCAAGCGCGGCTACGCCGTGCGCACCGCCGAGAACGGCGAGGAAGCGATGAAGCGCCTGGGCGAGGAAGTGCCGGACCTCATCCTGATGGACGTCGTCATGCCCGGCCAGAACGGCTTCCAGCTGACCCGCGCCATCACCCGCGACCCCCGCTTCGCCCACGTGCCGGTGATCATGTGCACCAGCAAGAACCAGGAAACCGACAAGGTCTGGGGCATGCGCCAGGGCGCATCCGACTATGTGGTCAAGCCCGTCAAGTCCGATGAGCTGATCGCCAAGATCAAGGCGCTGGAAGGCGCCAAGGGCTGATACACCATGGCCAACAAGCAAGCCCTGCGTGAACTGCAGCAGCGCCTGGCGCAGCGGATGCAGGCGGCGCGGGAACAGACCCGCAGCGCCAGCTGGCTCGCCGTCGAGGTGGCCGGGCATGCCATGCTGTTCTCGCTGAAGCAGGCGGCCGAGATCTTCTCGCCCGTGCCGCTCAAGACCGTGCCCTATGCCCAGCCCTGGATGCTGGGCGTGGCCAATCTGCGCGGCGGCTTGCACACCGTGGTGGACCTGGCCGCCTTCCTCGGGGCCCGCGAGCCCGGGACCCGCCTGGACGCCAGCCAGTCCCGCTTCGTGGCGATCAATTCCGATCTGAACATCAACTGTGCCCTGCTGGTGGACCGCCTGCTGGGCCTGCGTTCGGATGAGCAGCTGAGTCCCGATCCCGATGCGGTCGAGACGGGCGCGCGGCCCCGCTTCGCCGGTGCGCGCCTGAAGGATGAGCAAGGCCGCAGCTGGCAGGTGCTCGATCTCGAAGCCTTGGCCAAGCACGAACAATTCCTGCGCATCGTCGCCTAAACCTGCAGCGCCGGCCGAACGCGAGACGGCCGCGCGTCTTTCACGCTATCCAACAGACGTCAGAGGGTCAGATGAGCTTCCTGGACAAGATCAAGAGCATGGGCAAGCAAGAGGGTGAGCACGCACCCGAAGGGCTCCACGACGCCAACCACGAGGCACAGCCTTCCTCTCAGGAGGGTGCCGAGACCGTCCAGGTCGATGCGCATCCGGCCGATGTGTCCATCATTTCCGAGGCCATGCCGACGGCCGAGCAGGCCGCGCCGGCCCATGAGTACGCCGAGGGCGCGAGCAGCACCACCTTCGGCCAGACCACCACCTTCGGCAACACGCAGGCTGCCGACCCCGCCGCCGCACTGACGGCCGTGGCCGCCGCCGCCGCTGCGGACCGCGTCAGGCGCCAGCGCACCCTGACCGCCCTGGTGGCGGTGGGCCTGGTCGGCACCGCGGCCACCGTGGGCCTCAACATCTGGAACAGCAGCCGGACCGCCGCCCAGGTGCGGGCCTCCGGTCAGGCCATGATGCAGTCGCAGCGTCTCGCGAAGGCCGTGTCGACCGCCACCATGGGCAACACCCAGGCCTTCGCCGAACTGCGCGAGAGCTCCTCGGTGCTGAGCGGCATTGCCAACAATCTGCGCACCGGCGAGGGTGAACTGGCCAAGGCCTCGGGCGATGCCCTGCAGACCCTGGAGAACCTGGCCCCCAAGATCGCCGCGGCCGAGAAGAACGCCAAGCTGGTGCTGGGCCAGGAAAAGATCCTGACGCAGGTCGGCGCCGCACTGCGCACGATTAACCGCCAGTCCTCCGACCTGCTGGAAAGCGCCGAGGCTGTGTCCTCCCTGGCCCTGCAGCAGAACAGCTCGGCGGTGGAAATCGCCGCCGTGGGCCAGATGGTCATGCTGACCCAGCGCATCGGCAAGAGCGCCAATGAATTCCTGACGCAGGAAGGCGTGAACGCCGAGGCCGTGTTCCTGCTGGGCAAGGACCTGAATACCTTCCGCGAGATCAACGAGGCCCTGCTCAAGGGCAACTCGGAGCTGGGCCTCAAGGCCGTGGGCAACGCGCAGATGCGCGAGCGCCTCGCCGCGCTGCTCAAGCAGTTCGAGGAGACCCGTGGACAGGCCTCCGCCATTCTGAGCAACATGCCGGGCCTGGCCTCGGCCCGTGAGGCCCAGGCCGCCATCCTGGCTGACAGCGAACCGCTGCGAAAGGGCCTCGACCAAGCCGGTCAGCAGCTGGAAGCCTCGGGCGGCACGAACCCGCTGCTGCTGCTGCTGATGGTCGGCTCCCTGGTGGCTCTGGTGGCCGGCGCCGTGGGCTTCCTGCGCCTGTACGTGGCTGAACAGGCCCACCGTACCGAGATGGCCGAAGAGCAGCGCAAGCTGGCCGAGCAGCAGGAGCAGGAGGCCAAGCGCGTCAATGACGCCAACCAGGCCGCCATTCTGCGACTGATGAACGAACTGCAGTCGGTCGCTGAAGGTGACTTGACCCAACAGGCCACGGTGACGGAAGACATCACGGGCGCCATCGCCGACTCGGTGAACTACACCGTGGAAGAGCTGCGCAACCTGGTGACCCAGGTGCAGTCCACGGCCGCGCGGGTGACGGAAACCACCGGCCAGGTCGACCAGACCTCCACCGAGCTGCTGGCCGCCTCGACCGAACAGCTGCACGAGATCCGCGCCACCGGCGAGGCCGTGCTGCAGATGGCCGAGCGCATCAACCAGGTGTCCGCCCAGGCCCAGACCACCGCCGAGGTGGCCCGCCAGTCGCGTGAAGCGGCCGAGCAGGGCAAGCAGGCCATGGAGAACAACATCGGCGGTATGAACCAGATCCGCGAGCACATCCAGGAAACCTCCAAGCGCATCAAGCGACTGGGCGAGTCCTCGCAGGAGATTGGCGAAATTACCGAACTGATCTCGGACATTACCGAGCAGACCAACGTGCTGGCACTGAACGCCGCCATCCAGGCCGCGTCGGCCGGTGAAGCGGGCCGTGGCTTCTCGGTGGTGGCGGAAGAAGTGCAGCGCCTGGCAGAACGCTCCGGCGATGCAACCCGCCGGATTGCCGCCCTGGTGAAGACCATTCAGACCGACACCCAGGATGCCGTGGCCGCCATGGAGCGCTCCACGCTGGGGGTGGTGCAGGGTACCAAGCTGTCCGATGCCGCCGGCCACGCGCTGGAGGAGATCAACGAGGTGTCCCGCCGCCTGGACGAACTGATCGGCCGCATTTCCGAATCCGCCGTGAACGAAGCCCGCTCTGCCAACGACGTGGCTTCCAACATCCAGCACATCTTTGCCGTGACCGAGCAGACGGGTGAGGGCACGCGCTCCACCGCCCAGATGGTGCACGAGCTGTCGCGTTCCGCCGAGGCCCTGAAGCAGTCGGTGTCGCGATTCAAGGTCGAGTGATCGCCCTGCAGCCCTCAGCAAAACAACAGATCTAGAAGGCAAGACCCGGCATGGATTTCCCGCGCGATTCGGAGTTCCCCGCGGACCTCAGCCCCCTGGCCTGGGTGCAGGAGGAATTGCGCCGCTCCCTGGAGTCCGTGCACAAGACCCTGCGTCGTGTGCTGCGTGACAACGAAAGCCGCAGCACCCTGATGCTGGGTGGCGAGCCCCAGGGCCCGCACCAGCTGATCGAGGCCACGGCCGCCCAGCTGCATCAGCTGGTGGGTGTGGTGTCCGTGGTCGGTCTGCCGGCCGGTGCCAAGCTGCTGGGTGCCAGCGAGCGTGCGCTGCGTCATCTGGCCACCAGCCCCCAGAACCTGGACAGCCATGCCGTGGAGGCCTTCGAGCGCGCGCACTTTGCGCTGCTCTCGCTGATCACCCGCATGCTGGCCGGCAATGCCGTGTCCACCCTGGCGCTGTTCCCGGCCTACCGCGAGCTTTCCGAGCTGGCGCAGGCCGAGCGTGTGCACCCGGCCGACCTGTGGCACCACGAATGGACCTGGCGCGAGGTCTCGACCTTCCCGCCGGTCTCCGGACTGCGCCCGGATGCCGTCCGCAACGTCTTCGAATCCGCCCTGCTCAAGCAGATGCGCGCGCCGGCGCCCAGCCATGCGCGCCTGCTCAGCGAGCTCTGCGCCGGCCTGGGCGCTTCCGCCCCCGACCTCCAGTCCCGCACCTTGTGGCGCCTGGCCTCGGCCCAGTTCGAGGCCCAGGCTCAGGGCCTGCTGCAGACCGACAACTACGCCAAGCGCCTGGGCTCGCGCCTGCTGTCCCAGCTGCGCGCCGGCAGCGGCGGCGAGGTGAGCGTGTCCGACCGTCTGGGTCAGGACCTGCTCTTCTTCTGCGCACAGGCGCGCAACCCCGCACAGTCCAGCCAGGCGCCGCGCCTGCACGCGGTGCGTGCGGCCTATCACCTGGAGTCCGCAGCCTCGGGCGACTACGAGGACCAGAGCCTCGGCCGCATCGACCCGAACTGGGTGGCGCAGGCCAAGCGCCGCGTGCATGCCGCCAAGGAGGGCTGGTCCGCGGCCGCCGAGGGCGAATCGCACCGCCTGGGCAGCCTCAGCGAGCAGTTCACGGCACTGTCCGAATCCCTGGCCCAGCTCTTCCCCGAAGGCGCCGTGCTGGGCGAGGTGCTGCAGCGTGCCGTCGTGGCCACCCTGCGCTCGAACCAGCCGCCGGCACCCCATCTGGCCATGGAAGTGGCCACCGCCATCCTCTACATCGAAGCCGCGCTGGAAGACGCCGCCTTCGATCAGCCCGAGCAGGCCGAGCGCGTGCGCGTGCTGGCCCGCCGCATTTCCGCGGTGGCCCGTGGCGAGGCGCCCGAAGAGCTCGAGGCCTGGATGGAGGACCTCTACCGCCGGGTCTCCGATCGGCAGACCCTGGGCAGCGTGGTCCATGAGCTGCGCGCCAGCCTGACCGAGATCGAGCGCCAGATCGACGAATACTTCCGCGACCCCGCCAAGCGCGAGGTGCTGATCCCCGTGCCCAACCAGCTGCAGAGCATGCGTGGCGTGCTGAGCGTGCTGGGCATGGACCAGGCCGCGCTGGCCTGCGTGCGCATGCGTGACGAGATCGACTCCCTCGCCAACACCGAGGTCGATCCCACCCTGCCGGGCCCGCAGGAAATCTTCGATCGCCTGGCCAACAATCTGGGTGCCCTGGGCTTCCTCATCGACATGCTCAGCGTCCAGCCGCAGCTGGCCAAGCGCATGTTCCATTTCGACGAGGCCACGGGCAGCCTGAACTCCGAGGTCCGTCGCCAGAAGGCGGCGCCGGTCTCGGTGCCGAATTCCGCCGACCTGCTGAGCCAGGTCCAGGCTGCCGCCGCGGCCGTCGCGGCTGGTGAGATCCCGGCCGAGGACCTGGCCCGCAGCCTGGAACGCATCGCCCTGCAGGCCCGCGCCGCCGACGAGGTCTCCGTGGCCGAAGCCGCGCAGTCCGCCAAGCAGATGCTGGACGCCGCCCGCCCCGAGGCCTCCGGTGGTGCCGAGGCGCCGGTCGAGGCCGGGGAGGCCCGTGCCCAGGCGGCGCAGTCCCTCAACGAGCTGGTGGCTGCCCGCACGCCTGTCGTGCCCGAGCTGCCGCCGGTGAGCGCCCCCATTCCCGAAGACCCGGCCGCCCTGGACCAGGAAATGCTGGAGATCTTCCTGGCCGAGGCCGAGGAAGTCTGCCAGACCGCCCGCGAGGCCCTGCAGGCCCTGGGCGAGCAGAGCCAGAACCTCGAGCACATGACCACGGTGCGCCGTGCCTTCCATACGCTCAAGGGCAGCTCGCGCATGGTCGGGCTGAACGAGTTCGGCGAAGCCGGCTGGGCCTGCGAGCAGCTCTACAACGCCCGCCTGTCCGAGCAGGCCGGTGCCGACCGTGCGCTGCTGGAGTTCACCCACCAGGCCCTGGACTACTTCGACGCCTGGGTGTCCGACATCGCCGACCAGCGCTTCGGCCGCCACAGCGCTGCGCCGCTGCGCCTGAGTGCCGATTCCCTGCGCCTGCGCGGCGAGTTCCTGCCGATCAGCAGCGCCAGTGCCGAGGCTCCCGAGCCCGAGCTGGTGGTGCCCGCCGAGCTGCCGCCGGCCTTCGAGGTGACCGAGGTCAACCCCGAGCTGGTGCCGGAGCCCGAGCTGCTGCCGGAGCTGTCGCTGGATGCCGTCGAGCCGGCTGCCGAAGCCCCGCTGGAGATGGCCGCGCCGCTGGAAGCCGCGCCCGCGCTGTCCCTGGACCTGCCCGCGGCCGAGCCGCTGGAGCTGCCCGAGGCGATGGAAGTGCCGATGGAGCTGCCCGAGCTGGGCGAGGCCCTGTCGCTGGATGCGCTGCCCGAGCTGGGCGAGGTCATCGAGATGCCGGTGCTCAGCGAGGAGGCCCTGCCCGGTGCCGTGCCCGAGCTGTCGCTGGATGCGGCCCTGCCGGACACCTCCGGTCCCGCCGAACCCGAGCCCCTGGCCACCGAGCCCATGCCGCTCGAGGCGGCCCTGCCCACGCCCCCCGAGGCCCTGGAGCCTCTGGCCCTGAACCTGGATCTGCCTTCCGCCGAGTTCAGCACGGAAGCCGCGCCCGAAGACGAGGTCGACAGCACCCTGCGCCTGGGTACCGAGGACCTGCCTTCGGCCACTGGCCTGGACGAGCCCCTGCTGCACCTGGATCTGGAAGTGCCGCTGGACACCCTGGAGCCGGCCGCTGCGGTCGAGCCCTCGCTGGACCTGGCGCTGATGGAAGACCTGGGCGAAGTGGCCCTGCCCGAGCCCGAGCCCGAGCTGCAGACCCTCAGCCCCGACGAAACGCCCACGCTGGCCCTGCCGGTGGTCGAGCCTCAGGCCTTCAGCGACGAAGCCCTGCCGGCCTTCGAGCTGCCCCTGGCCGAAGCCACCGAGCTGGCTGCCGAGCCTCTGCAGGCGGCCGAGGACGCCGCCCTGCCCACGCCCGACATCGAAGTGCTGGAAATGCCCGCTCTGCTCGATGCGGGCGAGGCGGTGGCGCTGGCCGCTCCGGAAGTGCCGGAGGCCTCGCCGCTTGAGGTGCCCGTCGAACTGCCTGACGAGCTGCCGGTCGAGTTGCCGCCTGAGCTGCCACCTGAGCTGCCGGTCGAGTTGCCGCCCGAGCTGCCGGTCGAGCTGCCTGTGGAAATTCCCGAGGAGCTGCCGGCCACGCCCCAGCTCACCCTGGTCAGCGACCAGGGCCAGTCCCTGGCCGCCGAGGACCTTGCGGCCGAGGAGGCCGGTGACGCGCAGAGCGACGACGAAAGCGTCAAGGTCATTGGTCCGCTGCGCATCAGCATCAGCCTGTTCAACATCTTCCTGAACGAGGCGGACGAGCTCTCGCGCCGCCTGGGCACCGAGTTGTCGGAGTGGTCGCTGCAGCTGAGCGACACCGTGCCGGCCGCCTGCGAAGCCCTGGCCCACAAGCTGGCCGGCAATGCGGCCACGGTCGGCTACGAGGAACTCTCGGACCTGGCCCGTGCCCTGGAACATGCGCTGGAGCGCGCCGCCCTGGCTGGCCGCTACACCGAGACGGACGCCGAGACCTTTGTGCGCGCCGCCGAGGACATCCGCCGCCTGCTGCACCAGTTCGCCGCCGGTTTCCTGAAGCCGGTGGAGCCGGGCCTGATCGAGGCCCTGCAGGCCTACGAGCCCCTGGACCGCCGCGATCCGCTGGCCGACGCCACGGACAGCGACTATGACCAGCTCGCCGCCATGGTCTCGACCGAAGAGCTGCAGGCCGATGCGGCCGAGCTGTCGGCCGAGGCGCTGCCGGCCCTGGACGAACTGCCCGCCGAGCTGCCCGCGGCCCCGGCTCCCGCACCTGCCGCCGCACCTGCCGCCGAGGAATTCCCGGTGGGCGAGGTCGATCACATCGACGACGAGCTCTTCCCCATCTTCGAGGAAGAGGCCGACGATCTGCTGCGCAGCCTGCATGCCGCCATGCGCGAATGGCAGGCCGCCCCGGGCGACCCCAGCCGTGCCGCGGCCTGCATGCGTCATCTGCACACCTTCAAGGGTGGTGCACGCCTGGCGGGTGCCATGCAACTGGGCGAGCTGGCCCACCAGCTGGAATCGTCCATCGAACGCGTTCTCGCCGATGCCGGCCTCGATGCCGGCAGCGTGATGGCCCTGCAGGACGATGCCGACGGCCTGGAAGCCGCCTTCGAGCGCCTGCGTGAACGCCTCAAGGGCGGTGGCGCGGCCCCGATGCCGGCTCCCGCTCCCGTGATGGCCGCTGCCCCGGCCGTGCCCGCGGCGCCTGTTCCCCCGGTGCCCGTGCCCGAGGTGCAGAGCCCCAGCGAGTCCGTCGAAGTGGTCGAAGCGGTCGAGGTTCCGCTTGCCGAGACTGTCCTCGGCAGCCCGGCCCCCGCCGAAAGCCCAGACCAGGCCCCGGCCGATGCCCTGGCCGTCGACGCCCTGGCGCCGGAACTGGCCGAGCCTGCCCTGCCGAGCGAGCCGGTTCCCGCCGCCGACACCCTGCTGCCCGAGGCCGCCGCCGAAGCGCTGCCCGCGGTCGAGCCCCTGTCCGAGGAGCTGCTCTCCGCCTTTGGCGAGCTGCCGCCGGTGGTGGCAGCGCCGGCCCCCGCGCCGGTGGTCAGCAAGCCCATCGAGTGGGCGCAGTTCGCCGCCGGCAAGGAACTGGAATCCGACAGCGCCATGCTGTCCCAGGCCCAGTCCGTGGTGCGCGTGCGCGGCCCGGTGCTGGAGCGCATGGCCACGCAGGCCGGTGAAGTCTCGATCCGCCGCGCCCGCCTGGAAGGCGAACTCGGTGCGATGAAGACCGCCCTGGTCGACCTGGAGGACAACCTGGAGCGTCTGCGCGCCCAGCTCCGCGAGCTGGAAGTGCAGGCCGAAGCCCAGATGGGCTCCAGCCGCGAGGTGGCCAAGCAGCTGGGCCGTGACTTCGACCCGCTGGAATTCGACCGCTACACCCGCTTCCAGGAACTGACCCGCATGATGGCCGAGTCGGTGAACGACGTGGCCACGGTGCAGCGAAGCCTGCTGCGCAATGTGCAGCTGGGTGAAGATGAACTGGCCGGCCAGTCGCGACTGACCCGCGAGCTGCAGGACGACCTGCTGCGCACCCGGATGGTGGAGTTCGAGTCCCTCGCGGAGCGTATGCACCGCGTGGTGCGCCAGGCCTCCCGCGAGGTGGGCAAGCAGGTGCAGCTGGAGATCTCCGGCGGCCATGTGGAACTGGACCGTTCCGTGCTGGAGCGCCTGATCGGCGCCTTCGAGCATCTGCTGCGCAACAGCGTGATCCACGGCATCGAGTCGCCCGAGAAGCGCGAGGCCGCCGGCAAGCCCGCCGTTGGCCACATCCATGTGATGCTGGCCCAGGAAGGCAACGAGGTCGTGCTGCGCTTCACCGACGACGGCGCCGGCCTCAACCTGCCCCGCATCCGCGAGCGCGGCGTGAGCCAGGGCCTGATCAAGCCGGACGCCCAGCTCACCGACGAGCAGCTGATGGGCCTGATCTTCGCCCCCGGCTTCTCCACCGCCCACGAGGTCACCGAGCTGGCCGGCCGTGGCGTGGGCATGGACGTGGTCCGATCCGAGGTCAACACCCTGGGCGGCTATGTCGAGACCCAGAGCCGCGAAGGCATGGGCACCAGCTTTGCGCTGCGCGTGCCTCTGACCACCGCGCTGACCCAGGTCGTGCAGCTGCGTTGCGGCGAGCTGATCGTGGCCGTGCCGGCCAACCTGATCGACTCCGTGCTGCGCCTGCCGCCGCCCCAGGTCGAGAAGGGCTACGAAGACGGCGAGCTGCGCCTGGGCGAGATGACCGTGCCCATGTACTGGCTGGGCGGCCTGCTGCAGGCCGGCGAGCGCGGGCACATCCATGGCCGCACCGCCTCGGTGGTGCTGGTGCGCAGCGCCCACCAGCGCGTCGCGCTGCACGTGGACGAAGTGATCGGCAACCAGGAAGTCGTGGTCAAGAACCTCGGCCCGCAGCTGATCCACGTGCCGGGTCTGGCCGGCATCAGCCTGCTGGCCTCGGGCGACGTGGCCCTGATCTACAACCCGGTGGCCCTGGCCAACGTCTACGGCGAGCATGCGCAGGCCCTGGTCCGCGCGGATGCTGCCGCCCTGGCGGCCCAGGCCTCGGTGGTGGTCGAGGAGAAGCTGCCGCCGCTGGTGCTGGTGGTCGACGACTCCCTGACCGTGCGCCGCGTCACCCAGCGTCTGCTGGAGCGGGAAGGCTATCGCGTCAAGCTGGCCAAGGACGGCCTGGATGCCATGGAGCAGCTGGCCGCGGACGAACTGCCCGGCGTGGTGCTCTCCGACATCGAGATGCCGCGCATGGACGGCTTCGACCTGGTCCGCAATCTTCGCGCCGATCCGCGCCTCAAGGCCTTGCCGGTGATCATGATCACCTCGCGGATTGCGCAGAAGCATCGCGACTATGCGCACGAATTGGGAGTCGACGACTATCTGGGCAAGCCCTATGACGAGGACCTGCTGCTGAGCCTCATTGCTCGCTACACTGCCGAGGAAAATGCGGCCGCCTGATGCCAGGCTGCCCTTGACCTCAAGTTCCTCGTTTCCTGAAGGCCTCCGGGCCCGGAGCGTCCTGACAGGCCGTCATGTCCGAAGTCGTTGAGCATCTGGCAGAGTTGACCGGGTTCCGGGACCGGGACGTCATGGACGTCACCCTGGTCTCGGCCCTGCGCGACCTGCTGGAGCCGGTCTCCGTGGCCATCTACCGCTGTGTGGGCGAGCCCGGCCAGCAGCGCTGGCTGACCCGGGCCCGCCTGGCCGCCGACGACGCCGTGGCCACCGCCGATTCCCTCTGGACCGAGCCCGGCCGCCTGCCCCTGCTGGAGGCCTTCCCGCAGCGCCATCTGTGCCTGGACAGCCGCACCATCCTGCAGAGCGAGCTGGAGGACGGCCACCACGAGACGCTCTTCCCGCTGCAGACCGACCGCGAGGTCATCGGCGTGCTGGAGGTGCGTTCCCTGGAGCTGCTGACGCCGTCGGAGCAGCGCACGGTGGGCAGCATCCTGCGCATCTATCACAACTTCCAGGGCCTGCTGGACTACAGCGAGCGCGACACCCTCACCGGCCTGCTCAACCGCAAGACCTTCGACGAGAGCTTCCTGAAGGCCGTCAGCGAGCTGCCCCTGAGTCCCAGCAGCGTGCAGGCCGAGGATGGCCGTCGCCATGAGCCCGCCCATCCGCACTGGTGGCTGGGCGTCATCGACATCGACCACTTCAAGCAGGTCAACGACCGCTTCGGCCACCTGATCGGCGATGAAGTCCTGCTGCTGCTGTCTCGCCTCATGCGCAACAGCTTCCGTTTCAATGACCTGCTCTACCGCTTCGGCGGCGAGGAGTTCGTGGTGCTGATGCGCTGCGCCGACGAGCAGGATGCGGCCCACGCCTTCGAGCGCCTGCGCCACAACACCGAGGCCTACGGCTTCCCGCAGATCGGTCACATCACCGTCAGCGTCGGCTTCACCGAAGTCCGTGGCGGCGACACCCCCGCCAGCGCCTTCGAGCGGGCCGACAAGGCCGTCTATCACGCCAAGTCTCACGGCCGCAACCAGGTCCACAGCCATGCGGAGCTGGTCCGGGTGGGCGAGATGAAGGAACAGGAACAGCACAGCGACATCGAGCTGTTCTGAGCCTGCAGGAAGGCCTCCCGGGCCTCTGTGCGACATCCTTTCCGGCCGGCCTCCTCAAGGCGGGCTGACGTCCCCCCAAGCACGCCTGCAGGCCATGGATGCCGCCTGAACTCGGCCTGATTCCACGCCGCGAGCCGCTGCAAGCCCCATGACCTTCGGCGCTGCGGCGCCCCCGCTGTCAAGCTGGCGGACCGTTGGGTGGCCGGTGTCTGGGCTGCCGCGGCAGGGAGTTGGAGCATGAGCGTGCGGGCTTTGAAACCGGGAATTCGGCGGCTGCTGGTTGGCGTGTCGGTCGTGGCGGCCCTGCTGGGCGCCTGGGGCGCGCAGGCCTGGCATCCGGAATCACGCCATCCGGCGGCGGCCGAGGCGCAGGCCGCCGGCGCTTCGGCGGTGGGCCTGGGGCGGGCGGATGTCGCCGCGCTGCCGGGTGTCCAGACCCTGGACTTCGACTGGACGGACGCCAGCCGCGGCCGCGCCGTGCCCGTGCGGCTCTACTGGCCGGAGTCCGCCTCGGCGGGGGCGCCCGTCCCGCTGGTGGTCTTCTCGCATGGCATCGGCGGCTCGCGCCGGGGCTACAGCTATCTGGGCGCCTTCTGGGCCTCGCAGGGCATCGCCGCCCTGCACGTGCAGCATGTGGGCTCGGACCGCAGCCTGTGGTCGGGCAATCCGCTGCAGCTGGTCGGGCGCCTGCAGGGCGCGGCCCAGGAAGACGAGGCGCTGAACCGGGTGCGGGACGTCCGCTTCGCGCTGGACCAGGTCCTGGCCGGCGACCACGGTGCACTGATCCGCCGGGACGCCATCATCGCCGCCGGTCATTCCTACGGTGCCAACACCACCTTGCTGCTGGCCGGCGCGCAGGTGCAGCGCCAGGGCCAGGCGGTGGACCTGGCGGAGCCGCGGCTGCGCGCCGCCATCGTGATCTCGGCGCCGCCCTTCTATGGCGAGCCCGACCCGCAGCGCATCCTGGCCGGCGTGCGCGTTCCCACGCTGCATGTCACGGCCACCGAGGATGTCATCCGCATCCCCGGCTACTACTCGCCCGCCAGCGACCGCCTGCAGGTCTTCGAGGCCACCGGCGGGCCGTCCAAGGCCCTGGCCGTCTTCAAGGGGGGCTCGCACAGCATCTTCACCGACCGCAGCGGCACGGGCGGCGTCGAGCTCAACCCGCGGGTCAAGGCGGCCACGCGCGAGCTGACCCTGGCCTTCGTGCGCGAGGTGCTGGAGGGGGACGCCCGTGAGCTGCAGGCCTGGCCGCAGCGCCATGCCGCGCTGCTGAACCGCTTCCAGCCCGCCTCGCCGCCCTGAGGCCGCTCAGGCGTCCGGCAGCGCCCGCGACTTGACCACGGCGTAGCGCGCCAGGGTCGTGGCGCGGGCTTCGTCATGGCGCACGACGGGCGCCGGGTAGTCGCGCCCCAGCACCACGCCCGCGGCCTGCAGGGCCAGGGGCGGCGCCTCCCAGGGGGCATGGCGCAGCGCCGGGGGCAGGGCGGCCAGCTCGGGCACATAGCGTTCGATGAAGCGGGCCTCGGGGTCGAACTTCTCGCTCTGGCTGACCGGGTTGAAGATGCGGAAGTAGGGCTGGGCATCGCAGCCGCTGGAGGCTGCCCACTGCCAGCCGCCGTTGTTGGCGGCAAGGTCGAAGTCCAGCAGCTGCCGGGCGAAGTAGGCCTCGCCGCGGCGCCAGTCGATGCCCAGATCCTTCACGAGGAAGCTGGCCGTGACCATGCGCAGGCGGTTGTGCATGTAGCCCGTCTCGTTGAGCTGGCGCATGGCGGCGTCGACCAGCGGGTAGCCCGTCCGACCTTCGCACCAGGCCGCGAAGTGCGCCTCGGCCTCCGGGCCGCTGGCCCATTCGATGCGGTCGTACTCGGGTCGGAAGGCCTGCGTCACGACCTGGGGATGGTGGTGCAGCACCTGGTGGTAGAAGTCCCGCCAGATCAGCTCGGAGAGCCACACGCCCGCGCCCGCATCGCCCGCCTGCGCCCGTGTCCAGGCCTCGCGGGCCAGGTGGCGGATGGAGACCGTGCCGAAGCGCAGGTGCACGCTGAGGTAGCTTGGGCCCTTGAAGGCGGGGAAGTCGCGCTGCCGGTCGTAGCGGTCCATGCGGCCCAGGAAGTCCTGAAACAGGGCCTCGGCGCGCGCACTGCCGCCGCTGAGCAGGGGCGGCAGCTCCAGGGGTTCGAAGCCGATGCTGGCCAGGCCGGGCACGCCGCGCGCCGGGCAGGGCGCCAGGGCTGCGGCGTAGCGGTGGACCGGATAGCTGGAGAGGAAGAAGGGCGTGAGCTGCCGCAGCCAGGCGTTCTTGTAGGGCGTGAACACGCCATAAGGCTTGCCCTGGCCGGTCAGCACCTCGCTGCGCTCGAAGATGACGTGGTCCTTGAAGCTCAGGAACGCTCGGCGCTGCCGGGCCAGGGCCTGGCTGACCTGGGCGTCACGGGCCAGGGCGGCGGGCTCGTCGTCATGGTTGCAGTAGACGGCGTCCACCCCCAGCTCGGCGGCGAGGCGCGGGATCTCGTCGCGTGCGATGCCATGGCGCACCACCAGGCCGGCGCCCGGCTGCAGGGCGGCCAGCGCATGGTCCAGGGCTTCCAGGGACTGCAGGATGAAGGCCACGCGGCGGTCGCGGCGGGGCAGGGCGTCCAGGATCTCGGTGTCCAGCACGAAGACACAGACCACCTGGCGGCTGTACTTCAGGGCGTGGTAGAGGGCGGCGTGGTCCTCGGCGCGCAGGTCGCGACGGAACCAGACCAGGGATTTGTCGTGTCGCATGGGCCCGGAGTGTCCGCGATCAGAAGGCGGCCGAACAGCCAGCCCTTAAAATGCCCCCATGTCCAAGGACCGCATCGACCTGACCAACCAGTTCCTCATCGCCATGCCCGGCATGGCCGACGATGCCTTCGCGGGCTCCGTGGTCTACATGTGCGAGCACAACGAGAAGGGCGCGCTGGGCCTGGTGATCAACAAGCCCATCTCCCTGACCGTGGGCCATCTCTTCGAGAAGGTCGAGCTGGCCCTGCCCGATGAAGACCTGGCCGCCCGCCCCGTGTTCTACGGCGGCCCGGTGCAGACCGAGCGCGGCTTCGTGCTGCACGAGCGCCTGGACGAGCAGGGCGGCCACTACAACGCCACCCTGGCCATCCCCGGCGGCCTGGAGATGACCACCAGCCGCGACGTGCTGGAGGCCCTCAGCCACGGCGCCGGCCCGCGCAAGCTCCTCGTGACCCTGGGCTACAGCGGCTGGGCCGCCGGCCAGCTGGAGGAAGAGATCGGCCGCAACGGCTGGCTCACCGTGGACGCCACGCCGGAGATCATCTTCGAGACCCCCGTCGAGCAGCGCTACGAGCGGGCCCTGGGCCTGTTGGGCATCGACCCGCGCATGCTGAGCACGGAGGCGGGGCACGCATGAGCGCCGACCGCTCCACCTCCTCGAACGCCTCCCCCGCGCCCAGCGCCTCCACTGCAGCTTTTTCCGAACTTCCCCCGCCGGCCTCCCTGCTGGCCTTTGACTTCGGCACCCGCCGCATCGGCGTCGCCAAGGGCCATGTGATGCTCAAGCAGGCCGAACCCCTGCGCGCCATCACCGTCAGCGGCGAGGCCCGCTTCGAGGCCATCGCCCGGCTGATCCGGGACTGGCAGCCGGACGCGCTGGTGATCGGCGTGCCCTTCCATCCGGACGGCGCCGAGCACGAGATGACCCAGGCCGCGCGGCGTTTCGGGCGCCAGCTCAAGGGCCGATTCCGATTGCGCGTCTACGAGGTGGACGAGCGCTACACCAGCGTCGAGGCCGAGAGCCTGGGCGCCCGCGATGTGGACTCCACCTCGGCCGCCCTCATTCTTGAACAGTACTTCCGAGAGCATTCATGAGCACCTTACTCCTCGATGCCGAGGCCCTGTACGCCGATCTGCGCCAGGGCGTGCAGCGGCTGCTGGCCACCCGCCCACAAGGCGGGATCGCCCTGGTGGGCATCTGGTCCGGCGGGGCCTGGCTGGTCGAGCGCCTGGCCGCGGACCTGGCCCTGGACGCGCACGGCGTGATCTCCAGCTCCCTGCACCGCGACGACTTCGGCTCCAAGGGCATGAGTGCCAGCAGCGACCACACCCGCCTGCCCTTCGAGGTCAACGGCCGCCACATCGTGCTGGTCGATGACGTGCTCTACACCGGCCGCACCGTGCGCGCCGTGATCAACGAGCTCTTCGACTTCGGCCGCCCCGCCAGCGTGCAGCTGGCCGTGCTGGTGGACCGCGGCGGCCGCGAGCTCCCCATCGAGCCGGTCTTCTCGGCAGCCCGCGTCAACCTCGCCCCTGCCCAGCGCCTGCGCCTGGCCAAGGACGAAGGCGGCCGCTTCAGCTTTGATGTCAAAGGAGCCTGAGCCCCATGCTGTCCAAGCGCAATCCCCAGCTGAACACGCACGGCGAGCTGGTGCACCTGCTCTCCATCGAGGGCCTGCCCCAGGCCGTCATCCACCAGATCCTGGACACCGCCGGCACCTTCCTGTCGGTCAATGACCGCGAGGTCAAGAAGGTGCCCCTGCTGCGCGGCAAGTCGGTGTTCAACCTCTTCTTCGAGAACAGCACCCGCACCCGCACCACCTTCGAGATCGCCGCCAAGCGGCTCTCGGCGGACGTGATCAACCTCGACATCGCCCGCAGCTCCACCGCCAAGGGCGAGACCCTGCTGGACACCGTGGCCAACCTCTCGGCCATGCACGCCGACATGTTCGTGGTGCGCCACAGCGAGAGCGGCGCGCCCTACCTGATCGCCCAGCACTGCGCGCCGCACGTGCACGTGGTCAACGCCGGTGACGGCCGGCATGCCCACCCCACGCAGGGCCTGCTGGACATGTACACCATCCGTCACTACAAGAAGGACTTCCGCAACCTGACGGTGGCCATCGTCGGGGACATCGTGCACTCGCGCGTGGCCCGCTCCGACATCCATGCGCTGAACATCCTCGGCGTGCCCGAGATCCGCGCCGTGGGCCCCAAGACCCTGGTGCCGGGGGACCTGCGCGAGATGGGCGTGCGCGTGTGCCACGACCTGGAGTCCGGCATCAAGGACGCCGACGTCATCATCATGCTGCGCCTGCAGAACGAGCGCATGAACGGCGCCATGCTGCCCAGCACCGGCGAGTTCTTCAAGAGCTTCGGCCTCACGCCCGAGAAGCTGCAGCTGGCCAAGCCCGATGCCATCGTCATGCACCCGGGCCCCATCAACCGCGGCGTGGAGATCGCCTCCGAGGTGGCCGACGGCCAGCAGAGCGTGATCCTGCCCCAGGTGACCTTCGGCATCGCGGTGCGCATGGCCGTGATGAGCATCCTGGCCGGCAACTGAGCGGAGAACAGCAAGTGAAGATCCTGATCAAGAACGGCCGCCTGGTGGATGCGGCCTCGGGCCTGGACCGTGTGGGCGACCTGGCCATTGCTGCCGGCCGCATCGTGGCGCTGGGCGAGGTGCCCCCGGACTTCGACGCGCAGCGCGTGATCGACGCCACCGGCCTCGTGGTGGCCCCCGGCCTGGTGGACCTCTGCGCCCGCCTGCGCGAGCCCGGCCATGAGCACGAAGGCATGCTGGAGACCGAGCTGGCCGCGGCCGCCGCGGGCGGCATCACCAGCCTCGTCTGCCCGCCGGACACCGATCCAACGCTGGACGAGCCCGGCCTCGTCGAGATGCTCAAGTTCCGCGCCCGCAAGCTCAGCATGTGCCGGCTCTTCCCCCTGGGCGCGCTGACCCGCGGCCTCAAGGGCGAGCAGCTGACCGAGATGGCCGAGCTCACCGAGGCCGGCTGCGTGGGCTTCTCGCAGGCCGAGGTGCCCATCCGCAACACGCAGTTCCTGCAGCGCGCCCTGCAGTACGCGGCCACCTACGACTACACCGTGTGGCTGCATCCCCTGGACCCCTGGCTCTCGGGCGGCGTGGCCGCCAGCGGCGCCGTGGCCACGCGCCTGGGCCTCTCCGGCCTGCCGGTGACGGCCGAGACCATCGCCCTGCACACCATCTTCGAGCTGATGCGCGCCACCGGCGCCCGCGTGCACCTGTGCCGCCTGTCCAGCGCGGCGGGCGTGGCGCTGCTGCGCGCCGCGAAGCAGGAAGGCCTGCCGGTGACGGCGGACGTGTCCATCAACTCCCTGTGCCTGACCGACGTCGACATCGGCTACTTCAACACCGCCATGCGCCTGACGCCGCCGCTGCGCCAGGGCCGTGACCGCGACGCCCTGCGCACCGCGCTGGCCGAGGGCACGATCGACGCGCTGGTGTCGGACCACATGCCCGTCAGCGCCGACGAGAAGAACGTGCCCTTCGCCGAGGCCACCCCCGGCGCCACCGGGCTGGAGCTGCTGCTGAGCGTGGCCCTCAAGTGGGCCGAGGACGAGGGCCTGCCCCTGGCCCGCGCGCTGGCCGTGGTCAGCAGCGAGCCGGTGCGGGTGCTGGGCAATGCCCTGGGCTCGCTGTCGGCCAGCGCAGGCCGCCTGGTGGAGGGCGGCGTGGCCGATCTCTGCCTCTTCGATGCCGGCGCCCGCTGGGCCGTGGAGCCGGCTCAGCTGCTGAGCCAGGGCACGCACACGCCCTTCGCCTTCGAGGTCAGCGGCTTCGAGCTGCCCGGCCGCGTGAAGGCCACCGTCGTGGCCGGCACCCTGGCCTACGAAGGCCGCTGAGGCCCGGTACGCGCGCATGCGAGGCCTGATCGGGATCTGGCGTCTGCTGCGGCTGACGCTGCACGTGCTGCACGGCCTGGCGCTGGTGAAGCTGCGCTTCGGCGCCTACACGCCGCAGCAGCGCCAGGCGCGCGTGCGCTGGTGGTCGGGCAAGATGCTGCGCCTGCTGGGCATCACGCTGGGCAGCCAGGGGCAGGCGCGCCCGGGCGCCAAGCTGCTGGTGGCCAACCACGTGTCCTGGCTGGACATCGCGGCCGTGCACGCCGTGATGCCCGAGGCCCGCTTCGTCTCCAAGGCCGACGTCAGGCACTGGCCCCTGATCGGCACCCTGGTGACGGCCGTGGGCTCGCTCTACATCGAGCGCGCTTCCAAGCGCGATGCCCTGCGCGTGGTGCACCAGTGCGCCGAGGCCCTGCGCGCGGGCGACACCATTGCCTTCTTCCCCGAGGGCACGACCGGCCCCGGCCCCGAGCTGCTGCCTTTCCACGGCAACCTGCTGCAGGCCGCCATTGCCACCGAGCTGCCGGTCCAGCCCCTGGTGCTGCGCTGGCAGGAGCCGGGGCAGCGTTTCAGCCGCAGCGCCCAGTTCATCGGCGACACGACCTTGCTGCAGAGCATCTGGCGCGTGGTCACCGCGCGCGGCCTGGCCATCGAGCTGCAGATCCTGCCCGCCCACGCCACCGCCCATGCCGACCGCCGGCTGCTGGCGGAGCATCTGCGCGAAATGATCGCCGCCAAGCTCTCCTGAGCGCGCGCGGGACTACCATCCGGGCATGAGCGCCCAAGCCTCCCAACTCCAGATCCGCCGTGTCGGCATCGACACCTGGCGCGAGAACGTCGCCTACCTGCACCGGGACTGCCCCGTGGTCCGCGCGGCGGGCTTCCAGGCGCTGTCCAAGGTCGAGATCCATGCCAATGGCTGCACCATCCAGGCCGTGCTGAACGTGGTCGACGACGAGCGCATCGTGAGCAGCTGCGAGCTGGGCGTCAGCGAGGAGGCCTTCACGCGCCTGGGCGTGGCCGAGGGCCACCAGGCCAGCATCGCGCATGCCGAGCCGCCGCATTCCATTGCCGCGCTGCACCGCAAGATCAATGGCGACCGACTGGGGCGCGAGGACCTGATGGGCATCATCCGCGACATCGCCGAGGCCCGCTATTCCAAGATCGAGCTGGCGGCCTTCGTGGTCGCCACCAACCAGGTCGAGCTGGACCGCGAGGAGGTGCTGCACCTCACCGAGGCCATGATCGCCGTGGGCCGGCGCCTGGACTGGCGCGCCCAGGTGGGCTCGGGGCCGGTGGTGGACAAGCACTGCATCGGTGGCATTCCCGGCAACCGCACCTCGATGCTGGTGGTGCCCATCGTCGCGGCGCACGGCATGCTGTGCCCCAAGACCAGCTCGCGCGCCATCACCTCGCCCGCCGGCACGGCCGACACCATGGAGGTGCTGGCCAATGTGGAGCTGCCCTTCGACCGCATGGTCAGCATCGTGCGGGACACCCATGCCTGCCTGGCCTGGGGCGGCACGGCGGACCTCTCGCCGGCGGATGACATCCTCATCAGCGTCGAGCGGCCCCTGTCCATCGACTCCCCGGGGCAGATGGTCGCGTCCATCCTGTCCAAGAAGATCGCCGCGGGCTCCACGCACCTGGTGCTGGACATCCCGGTCGGGGACAGCGCCAAGGTGCGCTCCATGGCCGAGGCCCACCGGCTCAAGAAGCTCTTCGAGTTCGTCGCCAGCCATCTGCGCCTGGAGCTGGACGTGGTGATCAGCGACGGCCGCCAGCCCATCGGCCGCGGCATCGGCCCGGTGCTGGAGGCGCGCGACGTGATGCAGGTGCTGCGCGGCGACCCCGACGCACCGCATGACCTGCGCCAGAAGGCACTGCGCCTGGCCGGTCGCATGATCGAGTTCGATCCCGATGTGCGCGGTGGCCAGGGCTACCAGATCGCCCGGGACATCCTCGAGTCCGGCCGGGCCCTGGCCCAGATGGAGGCCATCATCGACGCCCAGGGCCGCCGCGCCGAGCCACCGCCGCTGGGCGCCCTCAGCGCCGAGATCTGTGCGGCGCAGGACGGCGTCGTGCTGTCCCTGGACAACCTGCGGATTGCCCGCATCGCCCGTCTGGCCGGCGCGCCCCAGGTGCCCGGTGCGGGCCTGGACCTGCTCAAGAAGCTGGGCGACACGGTGAAGGCCGGCGAACCGCTCTACCGCATCCACGCCCAGTACCCCACCGACCTCCAGTTCGCCCGCGAGCTGGCCGACCGCGACAACGGCTGCCGCCTGGGCAGTGCCGCGCACTGGACCGAGCTCTCGCATGCCGTGGGCTTTTTCTCCATCTGACGATCCGCTCCCCATGGCTCAAGACCTGACCCTGCTGCTGGCCTTCGAGGACGAAGCTCCGCTGGCCCGCGAACTGGCGGAGGCCCTGGGCCTGCGCCTGGACTTCATCCGCCGTCACCGCTTCCCGGACGGCGAGCTGCGCCTGGTGCTGCCCAAGCCCCTGCCGGCGGGTGTCATCCTGCTGCGCGGCCTGCAGCAGCCCAACGAGAAGATGGTGGAGCTGCTGATCGCCGCGCCCGCCGCGCGCGAGCTGGGCGCCCGGCAGCTGGTCCTGGTCACGCCCTACCTGGCCTACATGCGCCAGGACATCGAGTTCACGCCCGGCGAGGCCGTCAGCCAGCGCCATGTGGCCCGCTGGCTGGCCCAGCTCTTCGACCGCGTGATCACCCTGGACCCGCACCTGCACCGCATCGCCAGCCTGGACGAGGTGATGCCGCCCGGCGTGGGCATCGCCCTGTCCGTGGCCCCAGTGCTGGGCGCCTGGATCGCGCGGCATGTCCCGGGCGCTCTGCTGATCGGGCCGGACGAGGAGTCGGGCCAGTGGGTCAAGGAAGCCGCCCAGGCCGGCGGCCTGGACCACGCCGTGGGACGCAAGCTGCGTGAAGGCGACCACCTGGTCCGCCTGGCCCTGCCCGAGGTCGAGGTGAAGGGCAGGGCGGTCGTGCTGCTGGACGACATGGCCTCCACCGGCCGCACCCTGATCGGCGCTGCCGAGCAGTTGCTGGCGCGCGGGGCGGCCTCGGTGGACGTGGCGGTCACGCATGCCCTCTTCAACGGCGATGCCCTGCCTTTGCTGAAGGCGGCAGGCGTGCGCCATGTGTGGAGCAGCAACGCGGTGCCGCACGAGAGCAACGCCGTCAGCGTCGTGCCCCTCATCGCCGCGGCCATCGAAGCGCTCGGCTGAGCGCAGGCCTGCCGGACCTGCTGGATCAGCCCCTGAGCCAGGGGCGGGCCCAGCCCAGCCCTTCACGGGTGCCCGAGGCAGGCCGGTACTCGCAACCGACGTGGCCGGTGTAGCCCCAGTCGTCGAGGGCCTGCAGCAGGGCCTCGACGCGCAGCTCGCCGCGGTCAGGCTCGTGGCGGTCGGGTGCGCCGGCGATCTGCACATGGGCCAGGCGTCCGCGCTCGAAGGCCTGGCGCAGCTTGTTGAGCACCTCGCCCTCGCTGCGCTGGCAGTGGTAGGCGTCGAACTGCAGGCCCACGCGATCGTCGTTCAGCAGGTCCAGCAGCGCGTGCGCCTGCGCCTGGCTGTGCAGGAAGTAGCCCGGCATGTCGATGCCGTTGATGGGCTCGATGCACAGGCGCAGTTCGCTTTCACCCAGCTGCTCGGCGGCCCAGCGCAGCTGCTCGAGGTAGCAGTCCTGCGCAGCCTCGGGCACGAGCGAAGCGCCGGGCACGCCCGCCATCACATGCAGGCGCCGTGTGCCTGTGGCGGTGGCGTAGTCCAGGGCCTGCAGCAGGCCGGCGCGGCATTCATCGCGCCGTGCAGGCAGGCAGGCCAGGCCACGGTCGCCCGCGGACCAGTCGCCGGCCGGGGCGTTGAAGAGCGCAAGCTGCAGGCCCAGCGTTTGCAGGCGGCTCGCCAGCTGCGCGGCGGGCTCGGCGTAAGGGAACAGGATCTCGCAGGCCTCGAAGCCGTCCGCACGGGCGGCAGCCCAGCGCTCGTCGGCGGGCAGCTCCTGGTAGAGGAAACTCAGATTGGCGGCGAGGATAGGCATGGGCAGGCTCCGGAGGGTGCCCCGATTTTCATCGGATGTTCATCTGGATCGGCCGGCTGCGCCGGGCCGGCGCCGCTACAGTGCGGCCATGTTCCGAGCCAAGCTGCTTCTGGCCCTCTCGCTCCTGGGCCTTCTGGCCCTGACTGAAGGCGGCGTCGCCTTGTGGGCCCAGCGTTCCGCTGTGCAGCAGGTGCAGCGCGGACGCCTGACCAGCGACATTCTGAAGGGCTACATCGAGCTCTCAGCCAACAAGCAGCGCCTGCGCAGCTGGGCGGCCCAGCGCCTGCTGGCAGACTCTGCGACCGACACCCTGCGAGACGGCCTGCTGCAGGACATGCAGGCCGGCCTGGCCCAGTTGCATGCGCTGGCCGGGCAACTGGACCTGCTGGAGGCCGCTCTGCAGGAACCGGGGCGCCGCGAGATCCGCCAGCGCTCGCTGGACGTGCTGGAGCGCCATCTGCTCGAGCTGGGCCGAGCGCTGAAGGGCCTGGCCGCACTGCCACCGGGGACGGACGCGACCCAGGCCTCGCAGCGCCTGCGCAGCCTGTTCGACGAATCCCAGGGGCAGGACTTGCGCCGGCTGCTCAATGCCGAGATGGAAGCTGAACGCCTGGCCACCTCGCAGTCCCGCCAAGCGGCGGACCAGGCCTTGCGCGCCATCGACCGCGGCGTGACCTGGCTCAGCGCCGGTGCCCTGATGCTGACCCTGGCGCTGCTGGCCTACTTCGCCTGGGCCCTGCGCCAGCCGCTGAATGCGCTGATGCGCGGCGCACGGGCTCTGCGCGAGGGCGACCTGGGGTACCGCATCCCCGCCCAGGGGCGCGATGAGTTCGGCGAGCTGGCGCGCAGTTTCAACCAGATGGCCGGCGAGCTGCAGCAGCATCGCGCCCAGGAGCAGGCGGACCGTGCGCTGCTGGAGGACATGGTGCAGGCGCGCACCGCGGAGCTGCGCCAAGCCCTGGACACCCTGCAGGCCCTGGATGCCCGGCGCCGCCGCTTCTTCGCCGAGCTGAGCCACGAGCTGCGCACGCCGGCCACGGCCATTCGTGGCGAGGCTGAGGTCGCGTTGCGCGGCGGCGAGCGCCCGGCGCAGGACTATCGCAAGGCGCTGCAGCGCATCGTGGACACCGTGGGGCAGTTCTCCCATGTGCTTGGGGACTTGAG
This sequence comes from Pelomonas sp. BJYL3, assembly GCF_027257975.1. Taxonomy (GTDB): domain Bacteria; phylum Pseudomonadota; class Gammaproteobacteria; order Burkholderiales; family Burkholderiaceae_C; genus Roseateles_B; species Roseateles_B flavus. The sequence continues at coordinate 320,788 of NZ_JANZKX010000003.1, read as the reverse complement.
CCAGCTGGCGCGCAGCGAGGTGGAGGCGCTGGCCATGCGCGAGGATTTGCTGGCCTGGCCGCCCCTGCTAGCGCGCAGCTGCGAGCAGGCCGCCGTGCTGGCTCGCGCGGCCCAGCTGCGTTTTGACTGGCAGCTGGGGCCGGCCAACGACGCGGCGCGCCTGCGCGGGGACGCTCAGCGCCTGAGCCAGGCCCTGGCCATCGTGCTGGACAACGCGCGACGCTACAGCCGGCCGGGCGGTGCCATCCGGCTGCAAGCGGTGGAAGAGGGCGGGCAACTGCGCATCGACCTGCTGGACGAGGGTATCGGCGTGGCCGAACAGGAACTGCCCCAGGTCTTCGACCGCCTCTTCCGTGGCGAGGCGGCGCGGGCCCATCGCCCGGACGGCCTGGGCCTGGGCCTGGCCATCGCGCGCGACATCGTGCAGGCCCACGGCGGCGATATCGCGCTCAGCAACCGGGAGACGCCGGGCTGCCACTTGCGCCTGAGTCTGCCGTTGGTGATGGGAGGGATCGACGCATGAAGCTGTTGCTGGTGGAGGACGATGCCCGCGTCGCGGACTTCCTGCTGCGCGGACTGGGCGCCGAGGGCTATGCCGTGAGCCTGGCGCGCGACGGGCTGGAGGCCCTGGCCCTGGCACGCACCGGGGACTGGGGGCTGATGGTGCTGGACGTGATGCTGCCTCAGCTCAACGGCCTGGACCTGCTGCAGACCTTGCGTAGCGAGGGCTGGCCGGTGCCGGTGCTGATGCTGACGGCCATGGGCTCGCTGGAGGACAAGGTCACCGGCCTGCGCCTGGGGGCGGACGACTACCTCACCAAACCCTTTGCCTTCGATGAGCTGCTGGCGCGGCTGGAAGCCCTGGGGCGCCGTTCGCGCGAGACCCGCAGCCGTCCCGCCCTGCTGCAGATCGCCGACCTGCAGCTGGACCGCGAGCGCATGCGCGTGACGCGCGCCGGGACGCCCGTCAGCCTCACGGCCAAGGAGATGGCCTTCCTGGAGCTGCTGATGAGCGCGCCGGGCCGCGTCTTCAGCCGCGAACGCATCCTGGCCAATGTCTGGGGCGCCTACGAGGACCCGCTGACCAACGTGGTCGATGTCTATGTGCGCCGACTGCGTCAGAAGCTGGGCGAGGGGCAGGGTCAGGCCTTGATACGCACCGTTCGCGGCGTGGGCTACAAGATCGACAGCGAGGGCTGAGCCGGCACGGGCCCCGCGTTCATCCATTGTTCATCTGTGCCTCATGCGCCGTTCACCGAGCACGGCAGCCGCGGTTCATGTGCCGATCGCAGACTGAAGCCCTGCGTCGGCCGAGGGGGCCGGCGCCATTCCCATCGGAGGAGGCCTTCATGCCCGTCATCCATCGTTCGGCCCTGGCCCTGTGCCTGAGCCTGTCCCTGCTGCCCGCGCTGAGCCAGGCTCAGACCGAGACTGCGTCCTGCGCCAAGTCCGACCCGGCCCAGATCTCTGCACTCTTCGACCGCTGGAACCGTTCGCTCGCGACCCTGGATCCGGAGCAGGTCGTCGCCAACTACGCCCAGGATGCCGTGCTGCTGCCCACGGTCTCGAACAAGCCGCGGACCAATCACGCCGAGATCCGGGACTACTTTGTGCACTTCCTGGAGAAGAAGCCGCAGGGGCGCATCGACCGCCGCGTGCTCAAGATCGGCTGCAACGTTGCGCAGGACGTCGGCCTCTACACCTTCCGCTTCAAGGACGGCAGCGAGGTCAGCGCCCGCTACAGCTATGTCTATGAGTACCGTGACGGGCAATGGCTGATCGCCCATCACCATTCCTCGGCCATGCCCGAGAAGCGCTGATCCAACACAAAGGCTGGGCCGGCGCAAAAAAAAGGCGAGCAACTTGCTCGCCTTTTTCATGGGCCGTCACGGGGCCGGGTCTTGATGTCCCGAACCTGTTGGGTCAGGCCTTGCCCTGGCTGGCCACGGCGGCGGCGGCCCGGGCGGCGGCCTCGGCGTCGCCGAGGTAGTAGCTCTTGATGGGCTTGAGGTCGGCGTCCAGCTCGTAGACCAGCGGGATGCCGTTGGGGATGTTCACGCCCACGATGGCGTCATCGGCGATGTTGTCCAGGTACTTCACCAGGGCGCGGATGCTGTTGCCGTGTGCCGCAATCACCACACGCTTGCCGGCCTTGATGGCGGGTGCGATGCTGTCATTCCAGACGGGCAGCACACGGGCGACCGTGTCCTTCAGGCACTCGGTGAGGGGCACGTCCTCGGTCTTGAGCCGGGCATAGCGCACATCGCTGCGCTCGCTGCGGGGGTCGTTGGCCTCCAGCGGCGGCGGCGGGGTGTCGTAGCTGCGGCGCCAGACCAGCACCTGCTCGTCGCCGTACTGCTTGGCCATGTCGGCCTTGTTGAGACCCTGCAGGGCGCCGTAGTGGCGCTCGTTGAGGCGCCAGCTGTGGACTACAGGCAACCAAGTTCGATCCATTTGATCCAGACAGTGCCAAAGCGTCCAAACTGCACGCTTGAGCATGGACGTGTAAGCTACGTCGAAGTCCAGCCCGGCATCCTTGATGAGTCGACCGGCCTGCTTGGCCTGTTCCACACCCGTGGCGGTCAGGTCGACATCGGTCCAACCGGTGAAGCGGTTTTCCAGATTCCAGGTGGATTCACCATGGCGGATGAGAACGAGCTTGTACATGGGCGATTCGGTTCGGTGGAAGGGCGGCTGGCTGCAGGGCAGCCGGCGACGGGCCAAAGCGGCAAGGCGCCGCGCGGCCCGGATTCTATCGAGCCCACCCTGCCCCGGGGCTTTCCTAAAGATCGCGGCTCGCTTGCCGAAAGCAAGGGACACGTCTGAAACGGCCTGTCCTTCGCGGGACTGGCCGTTTTCAATTTCAAACCAAAGGAGATGTAGATGATGGTTCTGAAATCACTTCGGCTGGCGCCCGTGGCGCTGGCCGTGCTGGCTGCCACGGCGCAGGCGCAGTCGGATGTCAACTCCATGTTCACGTTCTCGGGCTTTGGCACGGTGGGGGTGGTGAAGACCAACACGGATGAGGCCGATTTCGTGATCTCCGGCCAGCCCGGTGGAGCGACCAAGAAGTGGAGCGGGGACGTCGACACCAAGCTGGGTGTGCAGGTGGGCGCCAAGTTCAGCCCCATGTTCTCCGCCACCGTGCAGGTGCTGAGCAAGCAGAACGGTGACGGTAACTACAAGCCCGAGTTCGAATGGGCCTTTGCCAAGGCGCAGTTCAATCCCTCCCTCAGCATGCGGGTGGGGCGCATGGGCGGCCCGTACTTCGCCGTGTCCGACTTCCGTGACGTGGGCTATGCCAATACCTGGCTGCGTCCGCCCCAGGATGTCTACGGCCAGGTGCCTGTCAGCCACTTTGACGGCGCCGACCTCAGCTACCAGACCGCCCTGGGCAGCGCCACGGTCAACCTGCAGCTCTACGGTGGCAAGTCGACCGCCGTCTTCGAGGGCGTGGACGTGCACATGAAGAGCATGGCGGGCTTCAATGCCACGGCCGAGCTGGACGGCGGCTTCACGCTGCGTCTGGGCCATGTGCAGGGCAAGCTGACCGTGGACAGCACCACCCTGGCCGGCCTGGTGACGCTGCTGCGCGCCACGCCTTTCGCTGGCGTGGGTGATCAGTTGTCCGCCGAGAGCAAGAAGGCCAGCTTCACGGGCGTGGGCCTGGCTTGGGACCAGGGCGACTGGCTCGCCAACTTCGAGTACACCATGCGCCGCACCGACACCTATGTGCCGGACACCGACGGCTGGTACCTCACCGTGGGCCACCGCTTCGGCAAGTTCACGCCCTACCTGACCGTGTCCGAGCTCAAGCAGAAGGACAACAACGTCAACAACGTCATCCCTGCCGGCGTGAAGATACCGTCGCCGCCCGCGCCCTTCCCGATCGCCGACCTGAAGGCCGTGGTCGACAAGACCCTCTACGACCAGAGCAACCAGCAGAAGACCGTGGCCGTGGGCCTGCGCTGGGACGCCTACCGCAACATCGCGGTCAAGGCGCAGTACGAGCGCATCACGCCCAACGGACCGGGGCTGTTCACCAGCCCGCAGCCCGGCTTCGGTTCCAGCAAGGTCAGCGTCTACAGCCTGGCTGTGGACTTCGTGTTCTGAGGAGGCCGACCATGCGCATGCAACACATCCTCATCGCGCTGGCCCTGGCCGGCGCCGGCATGGCAGCCCAGGCTCAGGTGGCCGTGGTGGTGAACCCCAAGAGCGCGGCCGCCAGCATGACGGCCGATCAGGTGGCCAACATCTTCCTGGGCAAGAGCAACACCCTGCCCAGCGGTGCCGCGGCGGCTCCCGTGGATCAGCCCGAAAGCGCCGCCATCCGCGAGACCTTCTACACCAAGGTCACGGGCAAGAACAGCGCCCAGGTCAAGGCGGCCTGGTCGCGCCTGGTCTTCTCCGGCAAGGCCACGCCGCCCAAGGAGGTGGCCAGTTCGGCCGAGGTGAAGAAGTTCGTGGCGGGCAATCCGGACGCCATCGGCTACATCGAGAAGTCTGCCGTGGACGGCAGCGTCAAGGTCGTCCTGTCGGTTGACTGAGCCCGCGACGACAGCCGGGCGGGGCGCGCCGCGCTCCGCCCGCTGAGCAAGGAGTTGGACATGAATGTGAAGACCCGGATCTGGCTGCTGCCCGTGCTGGCGGCGGTGATCTTCGCCATCGGGATCGCCGTCGTGCTGGCCTTCTCGGCACGCACCTCGGGCGCCATCCAGGCCATTGGCGATGTGCACGCGCCCTACCTGGACGCCACCAACCAGTTCGCCTCGCAGCTGGAGGCCCTGGGCGCGACCATCCAGAGTGCCGTGGCCGAGGGCGAGAAGAAGCGCCTGGACGAAGCCAACGAGCGTGCCGCCGCCATGCGCAAGACCCTGGGCACGATCAAGGCCATCGAAGGGCGAGCCGAGATGGCGGGCAAACTTGCCGCCAGCTTCGAGACCTACTACGCCGCCTCCTCCGACACCGCCCAGCTCTTCCTGGGCATCAAGCAGGGCGACCAGGCCGGTGCGATCCCGAAGATGCAGGCCGCGCTGAAGGAGCTGGAAGGCGTGCTGGCCAAGGCCCGGGCCGAGGCGCGCGAGAACTTCGACAACGGCCTGCAGGCGGCCAGCAGCGGCGTGTCGTCCAGCCTGAGCGCCATCGTGGTCAGCGGCCTCGTGGTGGTGCTGTGCCTGGGCGTGGGGTCCTTCCTCGTGATCGGCAGCGTCTGGCGCCAGCTGGGCGGCGAGCCCGAGTACGCCCGCGACGTCATGCGCCAGATGGCCGAGGGCGACCTCTCGCAGGACATCCAGGTCAGCCCCGGTGCCGAGGCCAGTCTGCTGGCGGCGGTGCGCGACATGTCGCGCGGCCTGGCCGCCATCGTGGCCAATGTGCGCACCGGCACGGACTCCATGACGGTGGCCTCGCGCGAGATCGCCGTGGGCAACCACGACCTCTCGGTGCGCACCGAGAAGCAGGCGACCTCGCTGGAGCAGACGTCGTCCAACATGCAGACCCTCACCGAGACCGTGCGCCAGAGCGCCGATGCGGCCTCGCAGGCCAACCAGCTGGCGGGCTCCGCCGCCGCGGTGGCGCAGAAGGGCGGCGAGGTGGTCAGCCAGGTGGTGACCACCATGGATGAGATCAACACCAGCTCCAAGAAGATCAACGACATCATCGGCGTGATCGACGGCATCGCCTTCCAGACCAACATCCTCGCGCTGAATGCCGCCGTCGAGGCGGCCCGCGCGGGCGAGCAGGGCCGTGGCTTCGCCGTGGTCGCCGGCGAGGTGCGCAGCCTGGCCCAGCGCAGCGCCGAGGCGGCCAAGGAGATCAAGGCCCTGATCGGCGCCAGCGTCGACAAGGTCGAGTCCGGCAGCCGCCTGGTGCAGGATGCGGGCGCCACCATGAGCGAGATCGTGGCCAGCGTGCAGCGGGTCTCGGACATCATCGGCGAGATCACCGCCGCCGCCAGCGAGCAGAGCCAGGGCATCACGCAGGTGAATCAGTCGGTGAGCCAGCTGGACCAGATGACGCAGCAGAACGCGGCTCTGGTGGAGCAGGCCGCCGCCGCGGCCAGCAGCCTGGAGCAGCAGGCCCGGGCCCTGCAGACGGCGGTGTCCACCTTCAAGCTGGGCTGAGGGCCTGGCTTCGCGGCAGCCCGGGCGCAGGCCCGGAGCCCTTCACGGCGCCTGCGGGCGCCGTTTTCTATAATCCCGCACCCTTCCCATCGAGGCCCCGAATTGAAATTCCTGATCGACAACTGGTATCTGGTCCTGGCGGCCCTGGTTTCCGGCGCCCTGCTGCTGCGCTCGGCCCTGCAAGGCGGTGGCGCCGGGCAGGTCAACACCAACGAGGCGGTGCGCCTGGTCAACCGTGAGAAGGGCGTGCTGATCGACGTGTGCGAGCCCGCCGAATTCGCGGCCGGCCATGCCAGCGGTGCGCGCAACATCCCCTTTGGCAGCGTCGAGACCAGCAAGGACCTGCCTTCCAACAAGACCCTGCCCCTCGTGCTGGTGTGCCAGACCGGCGCACGCGCCGGGCGCGCTGCTGGCATGCTTCGCAAGGCGGGCTATGCCAATGTGCAGGTGCTCGCCGGCGGCATGAAGGCCTGGCGCGAGGCCAACCTGCCCATCGAAAAGGCCTGAGCCTTTCCCGTTCCACCCCCTCGCGCTGAGAAGTACCAGAGAGTCCGGCCATGAGCCTTGTGAAGATGTACACCACCCAGGTCTGCCCCTACTGCGTGCGGGCCAAGGCCTTGCTGAAGCAGCGGGGCGTCGAGCAGATCGAGGAGATCCGTGTCGACCTGGATCCGGCCCAGCGCGAGGCCATGATGACCCTCACCGGGCGGCGCACCGTGCCGCAGATCTTCATCGGCCAGACCCATGTGGGGGGCTGTGACGAGCTCATCGCCCTGGACCAGCGCGGCGGGCTCATGCCCCTGCTGCAGCAGGCGGCCTGATCCTGCGACCCCCGGCCCTTGCTGGGGCCTTCTTGAGCCAATTCAAGAGCGGGCAATTCCGCTCCCGGGTGCCTGGCGGGCCTGGGTCATAATCCGCCCCGTCTGCTTGGCGGCTGTGCGTTTGCCGGGCATCCACTCACACGAACGAGACCATCATGGCCGACGAGCAACTGACCCCCGTGTTCAACATCCAGCGCATGTACCTGAAGGACCTGTCGCTGGAGCAGCCGAATTCCCCGCAGATCCTGACCGAGCAGGCCCAGCCCCAGGTCGACATCAACCTGACCCTGGCCGCCGAGCCCGTGGTGGATGGCGTCTTCGAAGTCAGCGTCACCGCCACCGTGACGACCAAGATCGCCGATCGCACCCTGTTCCTGATCGAGGCCAAGCAGGCTGGCATCTTCGAGATCCGCAATCTGCCCGAAGAGCAGATCGAGGGCATCCTGGCCATCGTCTGCCCGCAGATGATCTACCCCTACCTGCGCGCCGTGGTGTCCGACGTCTGCACCCGTGCCGGCTTCCCGCCCGTGCTGCTGACCGAAGTCAACTTCCAGGCCATGTTCGAAGCCCGCCAGCAGGCGCAGGCCCAGGCCCCGGCTGCCGAAGCCCTGAACTGATGATCCTGGCATGATCGGGCCCACGGGCCTGGCTTGTGCCCTCATGCACGCCACCGCGAGGTGGCGTTGTCACTTCTGATCCCGACGGCCTCTGGCGCCGTTTGCCTGGCAACGCGATGAAGATCAGCATTTTGGGAGCCGGTGCCTGGGGCACCGCACTGGCCATCCAGGCCGCCGCACGGCATGAGCTGCTGCTGTGGGCCCGCGACGAGGCCCAGGTCAGGGACATGCAGTCCAGCCGCTTCAACGAGCGCTACCTGCCCGGCGCGGCGCTGCCGGCTTCGCTGCGCCTGGAGAGTCGTCTCGACCAGGCGCTGGCGCATGCGCGCGATGGGCTGATCATCATCGCCACGCCCATGGCCGCGCTGCGCCGCATGCTGCAGCAGATGCCCGCCGGGGCTCGCGTCATGTGGCTGTGCAAGGGCTTCGAGGCCGGCACCGGCCTGCTGGGCCATGAGATCGCCCGCGAGGTCCGGCCGGACCTGCGCGTGGGCATCCTCTCCGGCCCCAGCTTCGCCCAGGAGGTGGCCGCGGGCCAGCCCACCGCCCTGGTCTCGGCCAGCGAGGATGCCGAACTGGCCCAGCTGGGCGTGCAGGCCTTCCACGGCGAGCGCCTGCGCGTCTACAGCGCCAGCGACCCGGTGGGCGTGGAGGTGGGCGGCGCGGTCAAGAACGTGATGGCCATCGCCGTAGGCATTGCCGACGGCCTGCGCCAGCGTGCCGAGGCCGCTGGCGAGCCTGGCCTGGCGCCTGGCCTCAACGCACGGGCCGCCCTGATCACCCGCGGCCTGGCCGAAATGCTGCGCCTGGGCCTGGCCCTGGGCGCCCGCACCGAGACCTTCATGGGGCTTTCCGGCATGGGCGACCTGGTGCTGACGGCCACCGGCGACCTCTCCCGCAACCGCCGTGTCGGCCTGCTGCTGGCGCAAGACCTGGCCCTGCCGGACATCCTGCAGCAGCTGGGCCATGTGGCCGAGGGCGTCTACAGCGCCCCGACCGTGCTGGCGCGTGCCCGTGCCAAGGGCGTGGACATGCCCATCACCGAGGCCGTGGTCGCCGTGCTGGACGGCCGCCTGAGCCCGCGGGCCGGCGTGGACCTGCTGATGGGCCGCCAGGCGCGCGCCGAACACTGACGCACCGCAGTCCCATGTTGCGCCGCCGTGACTCCCTGGCCGCCTTGCTGGCCCTGTGCGCCCTGCCACGTGCCGGATGGGCCGCCGACACCGCGGGCTGGCCGGTGCGGCCGCTCAGGCTCGTCGTGCCCTTTCCGCCGGGCAGCTCGCCGGACCTCATCGCCCGAGCCCTGGCCGACGGGCTGCGGCCCTCGCTGGGCCAGACCGTGCTGGTGGAGAACAAACCCGGCGCGGGCGGCCTGATCGGCACCGGCCTTGCGGCCCATGCCGCGCCGGACGGCTATACCTGGCTGCTGACCATCCAGGGGCCGCTGACCACCGCGGACCTGCTGAGCCGCAAGCCCGGCTACGACCCGAGGCAAGACCTGACCCCCGTCAGCCTGATTGCCTCCTCGCCCAATGTGCTGCTGGTATCCCCGGCGCTGGGGGTGGCCACGCTCCCCGAGTTCCTGCAGCTGCTGCGCACGCGCCGCGAGGGCATCAACTACGGCTCGGTGGGCCTGGGCAGCGCCTCGCACCTGGCCATGGAGGACCTGGCCGCGCGGGCGGGCGTCGCCCTCAACCACGTGCCCTACGGCGGCTTTCCCCAGGTGCTGCAGGCCCTGCTGGGCGGCGAGATCCAGGCAGCCTTCATGGTGCCGGGCATGGCCCTGGGCGCCTGGAAGGCCGGCAAGGTCAGGGCCCTGGGCCTCAGCAGCAGCGTGCGCAGCACCAGCTGGCCGGAGCTGCCCACGCTGGCCGAACAGGGCTTGAAGGACTTCTCGGCCCTGTCATGGCAGGGGCTGCTGGCACCGGCGGGCACGCCGCAGGCGCTGGTCGACCGCATGGCGGGCCTGGTCAGCGCCCTGGTGCGCAGCCCGGCCTTCCGCGAGCGCCTGCTGGCCCAGCACTTCAATGCCATCGGCTCCGCGCCCGAGGGCCTGCGCCTGCAGATGCGCGAGGACCGCGAGCGCTGGGGCCAGGTGATCCGGCGGCTGAAGCTCAAGCCGGAGTAGGGCGCTGCCCGGGGCTCAGGCTCCGCCGGCGTAGCCGTGCTGGCGCCAGGCGTCGAAGACGGCCACGGCCACCGCATTGCTGAGATTGAGGCTGCGCTGCTCCGGCCGCATCGGCAGGCGCACGCGCTGCGCGGGCGGGAAGCTGTCGCGCAGGGCCGGCGGCAGGCCGGCGGTCTCGGAGCCGAAGACCAGCCAGTCTCCTGGCAGCCAGGCCTGCTCGGCCAGCGGATGGCTGCCGCGTGTGGTGAAGGCGAACAGGCGGTCCGGGGCCGGCTGCTCGGCGGCCAGGAAGCTGGGCCAGTCGGCATGGCGCTTGAGCCGGGTGTACTCGTGGTAGTCCAGCCCGGCGCGCTGCAGCAGCCGATCCTCCATGGAGAAGCCCAGGGGTTCGATCAGGTGCAGCTCGCAGCCGGTGTTGGCGGCCAGGCGGATCACATTGCCCGTGTTGGGCGGGATTTCGGGGTGGACCAGGACGATGCGGAACATGGCCGCAGTCTAGGGCCTCCGGCGGGCGGTCATCAGAGGGCCCGCATCAGGGCCCAGCCCCAGGCTTCGGTGGCGCCGGCGCGCTTGAGCGTCGAGGCGATTTCATCGAGGGTGGCGCCGGTGGTCATCACGTCATCGACGATGGCCACGCGGGCGCCCCGCACCCGCGCCGCCATGCCGGGGCCGAGCACGAAGGCCCCGCGCACATGGCGGCGCCGCGACTCGGCATCCAGGCGCGACTGCGCCGTGCCCGGCAGGCGGGCCACCAGGCGGGGCTCGTAGGCCAGCCGCAGCGGCCGGGCCAGGCGGCGGGCCAGCTCATGGCTCTGGTTGTAGCCGCGATCGCACAGGCGCTGGGCCGACAGGGGGACGCAGCACAGCAGGTCCGGCCGGCCCAGGGTCGAGACCTGACCCTGCAGGCTTTCGAGCAGCAGGGCCGCCAGCGGACGGGCCAGCTGGGGCTGGGCATTGAACTTGAAGTCCAGCAGCAGCCGGTCCCAGGGGTGGTGGTAGTCGAGGGCGGCATGGCAGTGGTCCAGGGGCGGTGGACGGCGCTGGCAGGCCGCGCAGAGGGGGCTGTCGAACCTGGGCAGGGGAAGGGCGCAGCGCCCGCAGGCCCGCCGTTCCGGGTCACGCCAGGCGGCATGCAGCAGGCAGTCCGGGCACAGCTGGCCCCGGCTCCATTGCCGGCACAGCAGGCACAGGCCGCCGAAACCCAGGCCGGCGGGCGGCAGCAGGGCTTTGGCGCGGATCCAGGCGGCAGCGGGCATGGCTCAATATACTGACGCTGATGAATGAGTCCGCGCGTCCCGTCCCCCATCAGATCGATGCCCAGGCCCTGCAGCAGCAGCTGCGCCGCCTGGCCCGCCGGGAGGAGGCGCCCTGGCTGCATGCCGAGGTCGCCCGCCGCATGGCCGAGCGCCTGGACTTCATTAAGCTCAAGCCTGCGGACTACCTCGAATGGGGCCCCGGCCTGGGCGACAGCCTCGCCGCGCTGCAGGCGGCCTATCCCGACGCCCGCGCCTGGTGGGTGGAGCCCACGCCCACCCTGCGCCAGCGCGCCGAGCAGCGGCTGCAGAAGCCCTGGTGGCGCAAGCTGCTGGCGTCCGCCGGGCCCCAGCTGGCCCAGGGCGGTGAGCCGGTGCAGATGCTGTGGGCCAATATGGCCCTGCATGCCGCCCCCGACAAACCGGCCCTGCTCAAGACCTGGCACCAGCTGCTGGCGGTCGATGGCTTCCTGATGTTCTCCTGCCTGGGGCCGGACAGCCTGGTGGAGCTGGTGCGCCTGTATGAATCGCTGGGCTGGGGACGCCCCCTGCCGGCCTGGGTCGACATGCACGACCTGGGCGACATGATGGTCGAGGCGGGCTTCGCCGACCCGGTGATGGACCAGGAGCGCCTGCGCCTGACCTGGTCTGAACCCGAGAAGCTGCTGGCGGACCTGCGCTCGCTGGGCGGGAACGTGGCGGCCGCGCGCTTCGCCGGCCTGCGCACGCCGCGCTGGCGCCGGAAGCTGCTGGGGGCGCTGGAGGGTCTGCGCGGCCCGGACGGCCTGATCGCGCTGAGCCTGGAGCTGGTCTACGGCCATGCCTTCAAGCCGGTGCCGCGCCCGCGCATGAGCGGCGAGACCCACGTCAGCCTGGATGACATGCGCAGCATGGTGCGGCGCCCAGGCAAGGACTGACCCTCCCGTCCGGCCTGCACTGCTCGCGGGGCCTGCCTGCCTACAGGGTAAACAGGCACACGAATGCGACGTACAAAGGCCACATGGCCTCAGGATGCCTGGGCTAAAATCCCGCGGTTTTCTGAGGCCAAATCCCTTTCATCCTAGGGTATTTACTGGGGCTTCGCTTTGCGTCAGGTCAACAGGTGAGGCAATTCGTGACAGCCCCGGCGGTCACCCATGCGCCAGGCCGGTGCAGCAGGGGTCTGCGGCACCGGTACTTTCCTGATGAGCTGAGGCCATGCGGGGTCAGGACTTGCCACGGCGGTGAAGCCGGCTTCAGAGGCTGTAGGTTTGTCGAGCCGGTCCGGCCGTGACTGCATCGCTGCAGTACATGGGGGCTGGCGGGAAGGACGCAAGGGCGGGTGTGCGTGCCACAGGGGCGCATGCCGGCTTGTCGGATCGATTGGAGACAGAAGTGACGACCATGAAGATGATGAACGCAGCGGTGCGCCAGATGGGGCGGGCCTGCAGCCGCTTCAGCCTGGTACTGGGCGCGACGCTGGCCACCCATGCCGCCTTGGCCAACCCCGTCAAGGACCTGCCGGGCGGCCCTGCCGTCAACCAGCTGAACCTGCACCCGCCGGTCACCAAGATCGCCAGCGAGCAGATGTGGCTGCACAACATGATGCTGGTGCTGTGCCTGGCCATCTTCGTGGCGGTGTTCGGGGTGATGTTCTATTCCATCATCAAGCACCGCAAGTCCAAGGGCGCCGTGCCCGCGAACTTCCACGAGAGCGTCAAGGTCGAGATCGCCTGGACCGTCGTCCCCTTCATCATCGTGATCCTGATGGCCCTGCCGGCGACCAAGGTCGTGGTCGCCATGAAGGACACCACCAATGCTGACCTCACCATCAAGGCCACCGGCTACCAGTGGAAGTGGGGCTATGACTACCTGAAGGGCGAGGGCGAGGGCATCGGTTTCCTGTCCACGCTTGACGTGAACCAGCGCAATGCCTCCGACTCCGGCAAGCCCGAAGCCGTCGACGACTACCTGCTGCGCGTGGACAACCCGCTGGTGGTGCCCGTCGGCAAGAAGGTGCGCATCATCACCACGGCCAATGACGTGATCCACGCCTGGATGGTGCCGGCCTTCGGCGTCAAGCAGGATGCCATCCCCGGCTTCGTGCGCGACACCTGGTTCAAGGCCGAGAAGACCGGCGACTTCTATGGCCAGTGCGCCGAGCTGTGCGGCAAGGAACACGCTTACATGCCCATCCACGTGAAGGTGCTGTCCGCCGAGGACTACAGCAAGTGGGTCGACGGCAAGAAGAAGGAACTCGCCGCCAAGGCTGATGATCCTTCCAAGGTCTGGAAGCAGGAAGAGCTGGTCGCCCGCGGCGAAAAGGTCTACAACGCCAACTGCGCCGCCTGCCACAAGCCTGACGGCAAGGGCGCCGGCCCCATCAAGGCCCTGGACGGCTCGCCCGTGGTGCTCTCCGACAAGCATGAGGACCAGGTGCAGGTGCTGCTCAACGGCCGCCTGGACAAGGGCATGCCCGCCTGGAAGCAGCTGAGCGACACCGAAATCGCCGCCGTCATCACCTACACCAAGAACAGCTGGTCCAACAAGACCGGCCAGATCGTGCAGCCGGCCGAGATCGTGGCCGCTCGCAAGTGATGGTTTGAACGTCAAGGAACAGAGGAATCAACATGAGTGCAGTGCTTGACCCCCACGGTCATGACGTTCATGCCCACGGGCACGATCACCACGACGACCACCACGCGCCCACCGGCTGGCGCCGCTGGGTGTTTGCCACCAACCACAAGGACATCGGGACGCTGTACCTGCTGTTCGCCTTCACGATGCTGATGATCGGCGGCGTGCTGGCCCTGTGCATCCGCGCCGAGCTGTTCCAGCCGGGTCTGCAGTTCTTCAACCCCGAGCTGTTCAACCAGTTCACGACCATGCACGGTCTGATCATGGTGTTCGGCGCGATCATGCCGGCCTTCGTGGGCTTCGCGAACTGGATGATCCCGCTGCAGATCGGCGCCTCGGACATGGCCTTCGCGCGGATGAACAACTTCAGCTTCTGGCTGATGATCCCCGCCGCGATCATGCTGGTGGCGTCCTTCTTCATGCCCGGCGGCGCCCCCGCCGCGGGCTGGACGCTGTACGCGCCGCTGACCCTGCAGATGGGCCCTTCCATGGATGCCGGCATCTTCGCGATGCACATCCTGGGCGCCTCGTCCATCATGGGCTCGATCAACATCATCGTGACCATCCTGAACATGCGCGCGCCCGGCATGACGCTGATGAAGATGCCCATGTTCGCCTGGACCTGGCTGATCACCGCGTACCTGCTGATCGCCGTGATGCCCGTGCTGGCCGGCGCCATCACCATGACGCTGACGGACCGCCACTTCGGCACCAGCTTCTTCAGCCCCGCTGGCGGCGGTGACCCGGTGATGTACCAGCACATCTTCTGGTTCTTCGGCCACCCCGAGGTCTACATCATGATCCTGCCGGCCTTCGGCATCGTGAGCCAGATCGTCCCGGCCTTCGCCCGCAAGCGCCTGTTCGGCTACGCCTCCATGGTGTATGCCACCGCTTCGATCGCCATCCTGTCCTTCATCGTGTGGGCCCACCACATGTTCGCCACCGGCATGCCGGTGACGGGTCAGCTGTTCTTCATGTACGCCACGATGCTGATCGCCGTGCCCACGGGCGTGAAGATCTTCAACTGGCTGGCCACCATGTGGCGTGGTTCGATGACCTTCGAGACCCCCATGCTGTGGGCCGTGGGCTTCATCTTCGTGTTCACGATGGGCGGCTTCACCGGCCTGATCTGCGCCATGGCGCCGATCGACATCCAGATCCAGGACACCTACTACGTCGTCGCCCACTTCCACTATGTGCTGGTGGCCGGCTCGCTGTACGCCCTGTTCGCCGGCGTCTACTACTGGGGCCCGAAGTGGTCCGGCGTGATGATCTCGGAGACCCGCGGCAAGATCCACTTCTGGGGCTCGCTGATCTTCTTCAACATCACCTTCTTCCCGATGCACTTCCTGGGTCTGGCCGGCATGCCCCGTCGCTACGCTGACTACCCCATGCAGTTCGCCGACTTCAACGCCGTGGCCTCCATCGGCGCCTTCGGCTTCGGCCTGATGCAGGTGTACTTCTTCTTTGCCGTCGCCGTCCCCATGATGCGCGGCAAGGGCGAGAAGGCCCCGCAGAAGCCCTGGGAAGCCGCCGAAGGCCTGGAGTGGGAAGTGCCCTCGCCGGCGCCCTTCCACACCTTCGAGAACCCGCCCAAGCTGGACGCCACCGCCACCAAGGTGATCGGCTGAAGGACTGGCCATGAGCAGCACGCCTGAACAACGCAAGGCCAACCGCCGCCTGGGCCTGATCCTGGCCTCGGTCGCGATCGCCTTCATGGTCGGCTTCATGGTCAAGATGACCTGGCTGGGACGCTGAGGCCCCCATGAGCGACAAACGCTGGCAACTCGCTGACCTCCTGCGCCGGGACAACCGGCTCATGATGGGCAAGCTGCTGGTCGTCGTCGCGCTCATGTCGGGCTTTGGCTATGCCCTGGTGCCGGTCTATCGCGCGGTCTGCACGGCGCTGGGCATCAATGTGCTCACGCTGGCGGAAGGCACGCACGCGGTGCGCGCCGAGGACGTGAAGAACACCCAGGTGGACTACAGCCGCAGCATCGAGATCGAATTCGATGCCAACGCCCGCGGCCCCTGGGACTTCAAGCCCGCGACGAAGCACCTGACCGTGCATCCGGGCGAGCTCACCACCGTCATGTACGAGTTCCGCAATGTGCAGGACCGGACCATGTCGGCCCAGGCCATCCCCAGCTACGCTCCCAAGCAGGCGACGTCCCATTTCAAGAAGCTCGAGTGCTTCTGCTTCAACGAATACACCCTCGCTCCCGGCGAGGTGAAGCAGTGGCCGGTGGTCTTCTATGTGGACCCCAAGCTGCCCAGGGACGTCAAGACGATCACCCTGTCCTACACCTTCTTCGAGGTGACGGGCAAGGACGTCGGCAAGGACGCCGCCAAGAAGCAGGCCGCTGCGCCCGCCCAGGAGCGCAAGCTGTGAGCAAGGCCGGTCAGGATCTGAAGGAGGCGGCCGCCCGCAAGGGCAGCTTCCTGGGCACCGTCAAGGCGGTGGCCTGGTCCTTCATCGGCATCCGCAAGGGTGCCGGCTATGACAAGGATGTGGCGCAACTGAACCCGGTGCATGTGATCATCGCCGGCGTCATTGCGGCCGCTGTATTCGTGGTCAGCCTCGTGCTGCTGGTCCAGTGGGTGATCGGCAGCGGCGTGGCTGGCTCCTAGTGTTGAGTTGAATTGAGTCGTTAGAAGATCGAGGAGATCATCAATGTCGGCAGCGACCTCCCAGGGGAGCACCCCCTACTACTTCGTGCCGGGCCCTTCGCGGCATCCGGTGATGGCCGCCATCGGCCTGTTCTTCGTGATCCTGGGCGCCGGCCAGTGGATCAATGACCACCAGTGGGGCGCCTATTCGCTGGCCTTCGGCCTGCTGTGGTGGGCCTTCGTGCTGAAGCAGTGGTTCGGCGACGCCATCCGTGAAAGCGAAGGCGGCCTCTACAGCGACCGCATCGACGTCTCCTTCCGCTGGAGCATGAGCTGGTTCATCTTCTCGGAGGTGATGTTCTTCGCCGCCTTCTTCGGCGCGCTGTACTGGGCCCGTGTGCACTCGGTGCCGGCCCTGGGCAGCCTGGAGAACCAGCTGCTGTGGCCCGACTTCAAGGCCCTGTGGCCCAGCGTCGCCGCCGGCGCCACCGCCGCGCCGGCCGGCACGGTGGAGGCCTTCACCACCATGGGCCCCTGGCCCCTGCCCACGATCAACACGGCCCTGCTGCTGACCTCGGGCGTGACCCTGACCATCGCCCACCATGCGCTGATCGCCGGCAACCGCGCCAAGACCATCGCCTTCATGTGGATCACGGTGCTGCTGGGCATCACCTTCCTGTGCGTGCAGGGCTACGAGTACTCGCATGCCTACCATGAGCTGAACCTCAAGCTCAGCTCGGGCATCTACGGCTCGACCTTCTTCATGCTGACCGGCTTCCACGGCTTCCACGTCTTCGTGGGCATGCTGATGCTGCTGTTCATCACGCTGCGCCTGCAGAAGGGCCACTTCACCAGCGACCGCCACTTCGGCTTCGAAGGCGCCGCCTGGTACTGGCACTTCGTGGACGTGGTGTGGCTGGGCCTGTACGTGGTCGTCTACTGGATGTGATCGTCCACGCGCGGTGCCGCGGCACCGCGTGCCATGGCCCTGCCGAGCGGCCATGAAAAAGCGCCGCATGCCGCGGCGCTTTGTCTTTGAGGGCCGCTCCCCGCGAGCGGGCCCCGGCCTGCTGCAGGGGGCGCGCCGGCCGGGCTCAATGCCCCATGGGCACGCCAGTGGGCTTGATCCAGCCCATCTGGTAGCTCAGCAGGATGACGAGGAACAGGGCGATGGACACGCCCACCCGCACGGCCAGGGCCCGCGCCATCTGCGGTCCCTGCTTCTTGCGGTCGCCACCCCGGCGCAGCATGAAAAGGCCGGCCGCAGCCAATGCGCCGAGAATGGCCACGAAGCCGAGCAAGATGATGGTTTTCATGGTCGCCGATTATTTCACCCGCCCCGCACAAATCACCCCGGCATGAACACGAGTTCCCCCGCCGACCGCAAGCGCCGCTGGCTGCTGCCGCTGACCCTGGTCGGCGTCGCGCTCACGGCCGGCCTCTGCGCCTGGCAGCTGGACCGCGCCGGGCAGAAGCGCGCGCTGGAGGCGGCCATCGCGCAGCGCGCCCAGGCGCCTGCCCTGGACGCCGCCGGCCTGGCCGCCGCGGGTGAGCAGGGGCTGCACCGGCGCGTCCGCCTGCAGGGCCAGTGGCTGGCGCAGCACAGTGTCTGGCTGGAGAACCGGCCCATGGACGGCCGTGTGGGCTTCTTCCTCGTGACGCCGCTGCGCCTGAGCGGCCGGCCCGAGGTCGTGCTGGTCCAGCGAGGCTGGGCCCCACGTGATGTGGCCGACCGCAGCCGCCTGCCGACGCTGCCCCCCGAGGCTGGCGAGACCGTGATCGAAGGCCGCATGGCCGCTTCGCCCTCGCGGCTGTATCAGCTGGGCGAGGCAGGGGCGGGGCGCATCCGGCAGAATCTGGACCCGGCCGCCTTCGCCCGCGAGACCGGCCTGCCCCTGCTGCCGCTGACCGTGCTGCAGACGGCGCATGAAGGGGCGACGCCCGGCCTGTTGCGCGACTGGCCGGCACCGGCGGTCGATATCCACAAGCACTACGGCTATGCCGCGCAATGGGCCGCGCTTTCGGTCCTCCAACTGGGTTTGTATGTCTGGTTCCAAGTCCTCCGCCCCCGACGCTCCCGCTGAGCTCCGCACCGAGATGCAGGCCGCGGCCGGGGACGACAGCCCGCTGTCCTTCACCGTCCACAGCCAGCCGCAGGCGAGTGAGCTCGCCGCGCTGGCCCAGCAGCAGCGCACCCGTGCGGGCCGCCTGCGCATGCTGGGCGTGGTGGCCGTCTGCGCGGCGCCGGTGATCGCCTCCTACTTCAGCTTCTATGTGCTGAAGCTGCAGGGCCGGGCCTATTCCGACCTCATCACGCCCACCGTCGACCTGCCCGTCGGCCTGAGCCTGCAGGACCTGGACGGCAAGCCGGTCAGCGCCGAGACGCTCAAGGGCCAGTGGCTGCTGACCGTGGTGCAGCCCAGCCGCTGCGACGCGCAGTGCGACCGCCTCATGTTTGCCCAGCGCCAGCTGCGCGAGATGCAGGGCAAGGAGCGCGACAAGTTCGACAAGCTCTGGCTGATCCCCGACCAGGAGCCGGTCTCGGCCGAGCTGCGCGCGCTGATCTCGCAGGGCACGCCTGTCACCGCCCTGCGCGTGCCGGCCGAGCAGCTGCAGGCCTGGCTGAAGCCTGCGCCCGGGCACCAGCTCAACGAGCACCTGTTCCTGATCGACCCGGTGGGCCGCTGGATGATGCGCTCGCCCGCCCAGCTGGATCCCTCCAGGTTCAAGAAGGACCTGGACCGCCTGGTCAAGGCCAATGCCGGCTGGGACCGGCCCGGCCGCTGAAGGGCATCACCGTGATCGGATTCGACTTCAGCCCCCTGCTGCAGATGCTGGCCATGGCCACGCTGCTGGGCGGCCTGCCGCTGGCCTGGGCCTGGCGCCGGGGCCGTGGGGCACCGCACCGCGAGCGCCTGCGCCTGCTGACGGTGCTGGCCATGACGCTCACCTTCGAGCTCATCCTCTTCGGCGCCTTCACCCGCCTGACCGATTCCGGCCTGGGCTGCCCGGACTGGCCGGGCTGCTACGGCCACGCCTCGCCCCTGGGTGCCCACGGTGACATCCAGCAGGCCCAGACGGCCATGCCCACCGGCCCGGTCACGCACAGCAAGGCCTGGGTGGAGATGCTGCACCGCTACTTCGCCAGCGCCGTCGGCTTCCTGATCCTCGTCACCGCCGTGCTGCACACCCGTTGGCGGCGCGAGCCCGGCATGCCGTCGCCGGCCTGGTCCTGGCTGAGCCTGGCCTGGGTGCTGGTGCAGGGGCTCTTCGGCGCCCTCACCGTGACCATGAAGCTCTTCCCCGCCATCGTCACCCTGCACCTGCTGCTGGCCCTGGGCCTGTTGATGCTGCTGGGCTGGCAGGCGCAGCGGCTGGGCGACCGCGTGCTGCTGGTGGGCGAGGGTCTGCGGCGCGGCCTGGTGCTGGTGCTGGCGATCGTGCTCATGCAGGTCGCCCTGGGCGGCTGGGTCAGCACCAACTATGCCGTGCTGGCCTGCGACGAATTCCCCACCTGCCAGGGCGGCTGGTGGCCGGCCATGGACTTCGCGCGCGGCTTCACGCTGTGGCGCGAGCTGGGCCTGCACCACGACGGCAGCGTGCTGCCCTTCGAGGCCCTGGTGGCCATCCACTGGACACACCGGCTCTTTGCGCTGTGCGCGACGGGCGCGGTCCTGCTGCTGGCCTGGCGCCTGCAGGTGGCCGGCCTGGGCCGCTGGGCCTGGCGCCTGCTTCTCATCCTGCTGTGGCAGCTGCTCAGCGGCCTCAGCAACGTCGTGCTGGACTGGCCCCTGGTGGCCGCCCTGGCGCACACTGGCGGCGCCGCAGCGCTGCTGCTTTGCCTCACCCTGCTGCGTGCCCGCACGCAGCCCCTGACCCTGAACGCCTGACATGGCCGCAACGCTCGCATCCACCGCCTCGCTCTCCCGCTGGCAGCAGTACTACCAGCTCACCAAGCCCCGCGTGGTGCAGCTGATCGTCTTCTGTGCCGTGATCGGCATGGCCCTGGCCATTCCCGGCTGGCCCAGCCCCGCGCAATGGGGGGCCATCGCCGCCGGCACCCTGGGCATCTGGCTGGTGGCCGGCGCCGCCGCCGCCTTCAACTGCCTCATCGAGCAGCACATCGACGCCAAGATGAAGCGCACCGCCTGGCGCCCCACCGCCAAGGGCGAGCTGAGCCGGCCGCAGACCCTGCTGTTCTCCGCCGTGCTGTGCGGCCTGGGCATGGCGCTGCTGGCCTGGGGCGCCAATGTGCTGACCATGTGGCTGACCTTCGCCACCTTCGTGGGCTACGCCATCGTCTACACGGTGATCCTCAAGCCCATGACGCCGCAGAACATCGTCATCGGCGGGGCCTCGGGTGCCATGCCGCCGGTGCTGGGCTGGGCCGCGGTGACGGGGGAGGTGGGGCCGGAGTCCCTGGTGCTGTGCCTGATCATCTTCCTCTGGACGCCGCCGCACTTCTGGGCCCTGGCCCTGTACCGCGCCGAGGACTACGCCCGCGCCGGCCTGCCCATGCTGCCGGTCACTCATGGCAGCGACTTCACCCGCCTGCAGATCGTGCTCTACACCTGGATCCTGTTTGCGGCCACCTTGCTGCCCTTCCTGATCGGCATGAGCGGCTGGGTCTATCTGGCCAGCGCCCTGATCCTGGGTTTCTTGTTCTGCCTCCATGGCTGGCAGCTCTGGCGCGAGTACTCTGAGGCCCTCGCGCGCAAGACCTTCCGTTTCTCCATCCTGCACCTGGCCCTGCTGTTCGGGGCCCTGCTGCTGGACCACTACCTGCTGCCTCTGATGGCCTGACACCATGATCAAGAAACGTGCACTGCTGCTCCTGGGGACGCTGGGCCTGGGCCTGGCCCTGTCGGGTTGCGACCTCTACCAATCCAGCAAGAGCAGCTTCAAGGGCGTGGACCTCACCGGTGCCAAGTACGCCCGCGAGCTGCAGCTGCCCGACATCGACGGCCGCAGCCGCAGCCTGTCCGACTTCAAGGGCAAGGTGGTGGTGGTCTTCTTCGGCTTCACGCAGTGCCCCGACGTCTGCCCGACCACCATGGCCGAGCTCTCCCAGGTGAAGAAGATGCTGGGCAAGGATGGGGACAAGGTCCAGGGCGTCTTCGTGACAGTGGACCCCGACCGCGACACCCCCGAGCTGCTCAAGGCCTACCTCGGCAGCTTCGACCCCAGCTTCGTGGCCCTGCGCGGCACGCCCGAGCAGCTCAAGGCGGCAGCGCAGGAGTTCAAGGTCTACTACGCCAAGGTCCCCGGCAAGACGCCCGAGACCTACACCATGGACCACACCGCGGCCAGCTTCATCTTCGACACCGAAGGCCGCATCCGCGTGTTCTCGCGCTATGGCAGCGGGGCCGAGGCGCTGAGCCAGGACATCATGACCTTGCTGGCCGAAGCCAAGCGCTGAGTCCGGAGGCGCCTGGCGCGCTCATGGACCGCCCGGCAGACGTTCGCGAGCGTGGCTCGATGGAGCGTGAACGATGAGTACCTTTCGACGCTTCCTGATCGCATCTTTGGCCACTCTGGTGTCAGTACCGACGACGGGGCTCGGCACCTTCACCATCATGTCGTACGCCTTTCGCTGTCCGTCCAAGCATGCGCAGTGTGACCTCCCGGGTATGGCTGCATTTGCGTTGGCATGCATCATGGCTCCTTGCGCCGGACTCCTCGCAGGATGGACGACATGGCGCCAGCTAGGCCGACGGGCAACTGTCTGACCACCCAATGCCGTTAACGGCAGCCGGCCAGGAGCGGCAGGCCATCAGTGACTGCTTTTGCCAAGTACCCTTATGCGACTCATGACCACGCTTCTTCATGTTCTTGGGCGTGCCGTTCTGGCGGCACTTGGCGCAACAGCATCGATCTTTTTCGCCATGCTGTCAGGCTTCTTTGGCGGCGGCAGTGGCAGAGATGG
Organism: Pelomonas sp. BJYL3; assembly: GCF_027257975.1. Lineage (GTDB taxonomy): Bacteria > Pseudomonadota > Gammaproteobacteria > Burkholderiales > Burkholderiaceae_C > Roseateles_B > Roseateles_B flavus. The sequence goes on along the minus strand of NZ_JANZKX010000003.1, from coordinate 298,695 downwards.
CCTTGCATTGAGTGCTGCCGTTAGCCTTTTTGCATTGGGCTGGGCGCTTCTGCCGGCTGTTCGGGAGTCGCGACTATTGGCAGTGGCCGTACTGCTCGGGTGGGCGTACATAGCATTCCGACTGTCGCAGTTCGGGATGGAAAGTGTCAAAGGTTGGCTGCTCGGGCCTTGGGTCTTGGCGACTCTCGGGCTGGTGTTCTGCCTCGTTAAATTGCCACCCAAGTACCTGTCCCGCCCAGCAGAGTCCGGCCATACACAACCTCGCGACGAGTCCTAAGTCTCGCGGAAGGCCTTCCAAGATGGCGGACAGTGGAGTGTCACGCTGATGCCAGCGTAAGCGCTTGGTGACTGCTTTTGGGCGAGCTGCTCACGTCGGCCGACCGTCCGCCCCGGGTCGATCGCCACCCGTCTCGACGTACCCACCAGCCGCTCCTCCCCCGGCAGCAAGGCCCCACGCCCCCGCACGCCGCCCACGAAAAAGGCCCCTCGCGAGGGGCCTTGTCGTTGGCGAGGAAGGGCTTGGGCTCAGGCCGCTTCCGTCAGCGCCTTCTTCATCTTCTTCATCGCGGCCACCTCGATCTGGCGGATGCGCTCGGCGCTGACGCCGTACTCGGCGGCCAGCTCGTGCAGGGTCATGCCGCCGGAGGCGTCGTCGTTGACCTTGAGCCAGCGCTCTTCCACGATGCGGCGGCTGCGGTCATCCAGCACCGCGAGGGCGCGGGTGATGCCGTCGCCGGCCATGGAGTCGCGGCCACGGGCTTCCAGCACGCGGGTGGGCTCCTGGCTGTCGTCGGCCAGGTAGGCGATGGGGGCGAAGCTTTCGCCGTCGTCGTCGGTCTGGGGCTCCAGGGCGACGTCACCGCCGGCCAGGCGCGTTTCCATCTCCAGGACTTCCTCGCGCTTGACGTTGAGCTCGCGCGCCACGTGCTCGATCTCGGCCTCGCTGAGGCTGGCGCGCTGCACCTGGCCGTCCGCCGCCTCGCCCTTCAGGCTGTGCTTCATGGAGCGCAGGTTGAAGAAGAGCTTGCGCTGGGCCTTGGTGGTCGCCACCTTGACCATGCGCCAGTTGCGCAGGATGTACTCGTGGATCTCGGCCTTGATCCAGTGCATGGCATAGGACACCAGGCGCACGCCCTGCTCGGGGTCGTAGCGCTTGACGGCCTTCATCAGGCCCACATTGCCTTCCTGGATCAGGTCACCCTGCGGCAGGCCGTAGCCCAGGTACTGGCGGGAGATGGAGACAACCAGGCGCAGGTGCGAGAGCACCAGGCGGCCGGCGGCTTCCAGGTCGCCCTGCTCCCGCAGGCGGCGGGCGAAGCCCTGCTCTTCCTCGGGGGTGAGCAGGGGCATGCGGTTCACGGCGGAGATATACGCGTCCAGATTGCCCAGCGACGGGAGCAGGGCCCAGGGATCGCGAACAGTCAGTGCTTGGTTGGACATGGATGGTTCTCGCTTTCGGTGAAGCCTTTATCAGCTTCGACCCATTCATATTAGCACTCAAATGCGAGGAGTGCTAATCGTCGAGAAAAATCCCCAAGTGCTTGATTTATATCGGTTTTGCTCAGTCCATCAGCCCGAAGTCAGGGCTGGCGATCATGGCTTCGATGTCCAGGAGGATCAGCATGCGCTCATGGATGGTGCCCAGGCCGGTCACGAAACGGGTGTCGATGGAGGAGCCCACCTCGGGCGCCGGGCGGATGGCCGAGCGGGCCATCTCCAGCACGTCGGACACTGAGTCCACCACCATGCCCACCACGCGGCCCACCACGTTGAGCACGATGACCACGGTGAAGGCATTAGTCTCGGCCTCGCAGCCCAGGCGGATGCGCATGTCCACGATGGGCACGATCACGCCGCGCAGGTTGACCACGCCCTTCACGAAGCTCGGCGAGTGGGCGATGCGGGTCGGGGCCTCGTAGGAGCGGATCTCCTGGACCTTGAGGATGTCTATTCCGTACTCCTCCGCGCCGATGCGGAAGGTCAGGAACTGCAGGGCGGCAGCCGGGCTGTCGGTTTCCACCAGGGCGGTGCCGGTAGCGGGGGCGAGTTCGGTCGAAGTCATGGACGGTGTTCTCGGGACGATGCGGGCGCGGGCGCCCTTCACCGGCTATTGTGCACAGGCCGCCCGGACCTCCGCCAATGGAAATGCCCTGGGGTGCGACGCAATGCGCGCTCCGAGCTGCCGCATCCACAACGGCCCTCAGCGGGCCGTGCCGTCGTCGAACAGGGCGTCCAGCTGTGCCAGCAGGGTCTGCAGGTCCAGGGGCTTGGTGAGATAGGCCTGCACCCCCAGGGCCTGGGCGGCCGCCTGCTGCTCGGGCAAGGCATTGGCGGAGACGACCAGGACCGGCAGGTCCGCCAGCCCGGGCTCCTGGCGGAGCTGGCGAAGGACGTCCAGGCCGTCCATGTCCGGCAGCTGCATGTCCAGCAGGAGCAGGTCGGGGCGCCGGCTGCGCAGGGCCTGCAGGCCGCTGCGGCCGTCGGCGCGCAGCTCGCAGTGCAGGGAAGGGCGTTGGGCCAGCATGGCCAGCATCAGCTCTGCATTGACCGGGTTGTCCTCGATGTACAGCAGCTCGCCGCGGCGGGCATAGCTGCGCCGCGCGATGCCGGGCAGCTCATGGACGGCGGCCTGCGGCCCCTCCGCGGCCGGCAGCCGCAGCACGAAGCAGGCGCCGCTGCTGTCGCCCTCGTTGCCGCCGGTGTCGGGCTTGCTGCCATCGCGCGCCGCGGGCTCGAAGTCCAGGCTGCCGCCCATCAGCTCCGCCAGCCGGCGCGAGATCACGAGGCCGATGCCCGTGCCCTCGATGCGGCCGTTCTCCTGGCCCAGGCGGTTGAAGGGCTGGAAGAGCTGGGCCTGCTGGGCAGGCGTGAGCCCCGGCCCCTGGTCCTGCACGCGGATCTCGATCTGGCCTCCCGCCACGGCCTCGCTGCTGACGCGCACCTCGCCGCCCTGCCTGTTGTACTTGATCGCATTGCTCAGCAGATTGCTCAGCACCTGCTTCAGGCGCGTCGCGTCGGCCTGCACCCAGCGTGCGCCGGCCGCCAGGCGTAGCTCGATGCGCACGCCCTGGCGCTGCCACTGGGCCTGCAGCAGCGCCGACACCTCCTGCAGCTGCGCCGGCAGGTCCTGCCGGTCGAGGCTCAGGCGCATGGCCCCGCTCTCGATGCGGGAGAGGTCCAGGGTGTCGTTGATCATCTCCAGCAGATGCCAGCCGGCCTGCTGGATCTGGTGGGTCCATTCGTTCTGGCGCGGCGACAGGGGCGGCTGGCCCTCCAGGCTCAGCAGCTGAGCAAAGCCCAGCATGGCATTGAGCGGCGTGCGCAACTCATGGCTCATGCGGGAGAGGAACTCGTTCTTCGCGGCGCTGGCGGCCTCGGCGGCTTCGCGGGCCCGCTCCAGGTCGCGCAGGCGGCGCTGGTCGCCAATGTCCTCGACCACGCCCAGCAGGCTGTAGGGCTGGCCGTCCTCGTCGCGCAGCACGCTGACCAGGGCGCGCACTTCCACTACGCTGCCGTCGCGGTGCAGGTAGCGCTTGATGCGCTGGTAGCTGCTGAACTCGCCGCGCAGGAGGGCCTGGCCCATGCGCTTGTCCTGCTCGCGGTCCTCGGGGTGGGTGAGGTCCAGGGTGCGGCGGCCCAGCAGCGTGGCCAGGGGGTAGCCCACCATTTCGCAGAAGCGCGGATTGGCCTCGCGCACGGCACCGTCCAGCTCGGTGAAGACGATGCCGATGGGGGCGTGCTCGAAGATGTTGCTGAAGCGGCGTTCACGATCCTTCAGCGCCGCGGTGGCGCGCTCGCGTTCGGCGATCTCATGGCGCAGCGCCGCCGTGCGGTCGCGCACCAGGGCCTGGACGGTGCTGGTGCGGCCGGTCACGCTCAGCAGCAGCGCGCCCAGCAGGGCCGTGCTGAACAGGGCCACGACGACGAAAGGCAGGCTGCTGGCGCTGGCGATGGTGCCGAGGTCGTTGCGCGGCATGTAGGCGGCGAGCGTCCAGTGGCGGCCGGCGAAATCGATCTGGATCTCTCGCTGCGGCAGGTCGGCCCGGCGCCCGATGCAGCCCGGTGCGCCGGCCAGCTGGCGCGCCGCGCCGTCGCCGCGGTCCAGCAGGCACAGCAGCAGGCCCTTGGGTGACTGCGGGACCTGGGCCAGCAGCAGGTCGGGCCGCACGGTGGAGAAGACAACGCCGGCCGGTGCGCGGTCCGCCGGCGCCATCACGGGGCGAACCGCGCGATAGACCACCACGCCCTGCGTCGGCTGCTCGTACTGGCTGAGCATGAAGGCGGCGCTGGCCACGGGCTTGTGGCCCTGCAGCGCCGCGAGCAGGGCCTCGCGGGCATGGGGGATGCTCAGGACATTGGTGCCCAGCGCCGCGCGGTTGAGCTGCTGGGGCTCGATATGGCGTATCACCACCATGGCTTCGTCGGCAGGAGGCCGGACGTCGCCGCGGCGCTGGCGGTCGCGGCTGCGGAAGTCCGGCAGACCGTCCTGAACGGCCGCCTGATCCAGTGAGGCGGCATCGCGGCGCTCGACGCGGGCGGCAAAGCCCAGCGCGCTTACGGTGTCATCGATCCAGGGGCCGGCCACCTGGCGGAAGGTCTGCTGGCTCATGCCGGGAGCCTGCTCCAGCTGCAGGGCCAGGGCCTGTACCGGCACCAGGGGCTGGAGGATGGCCTGCCTGCCGGTGGCGAGCAGGCCGTCGGCCTCGCGCTCGAAGGCATTGCGGGCCGCGTCATAGTTCCAGGACTGGACCAGCTGGGTGCCGTAGGACATCAGGACCGTGGCCAGCAGCAGGGGCAGTGCGACATTGAGCCGCCGCGGTGCCCAGATCGCATGCGGCCGACCGATCAGACACAGCAGGATGGGCGCACCGATCAGCACGCCCAGCGCGTCGCCCATCCACCAGGACAGCCAGCTGTCCAGGGTCTGGTCCGGCGCCAGCGCGCCGGCGCCGCGCAGGGTCAGCGTCGCCACCGTGGCGCTGATCAGTCCGGCCACGCCGGCGCCGAGCACATTGAAGCGCAGCAGGTCCCAGGGATCGACCAGCACCAGGGTGCCGGGCAGCACGCGGCGGACCAGCAGGGTGCCGGCCACGGCCTGCAGCATGGCGCCCAGGCCGATCAGGCTGGAGCTCATCCAGGACATCTGCCCCCGCTCCTCCCCCAGCACCAGGTTGAGCAGCAGCGAGCCCAGCAGCACGCCCGGGCTCACCCGCAGCCCCCAGCACAGCAGGGCCGCCAGCGCCAGGCCGGCCGAGGGGAAGAGGGGGATGGCGTAGTTCGGCGCCATGGCCAGCTTCAGGCTCAGCAGGCCCACGCCTGCATAGCCCAGGGTGAGGGCCAGGATGCGCCACAAGGTCTGCTGCAGTGTGCGGAAACGCTCGTTGGATGTCATGGTGGAAGCCGCCTGCCGCTGGGCAGGCTCAGCCCGCCTCCTGGTGCTGAAGGTCCTGGAGGACGGCGCCGAGCGCATCCGCCACGAACCGGGTCCGTGGCAGCTCGGCGGCACGCCGATGGGCCACGAGGAAGAGCTCGGCCTGGACCGTCGGCCCGGGCGACAGCGCCAGCCGGACCAGGCCCTGTGTCAGGGCGTGAGCATGCGGCGCGACCGCCAGGACCATGGCGCCCACGCCCGCGCGGCAGGCGGCCAGCTGGACGAGGTAGTCGTCCGAGCTGAAGACGGGGCGGAAGTCAGGGATGGCGGCGGCCAGCGCCTGGTTGACCGGCAGGTGCTCGTAGGGCGGGGCCCAGACGATCCAGTCGACCTGCTCAGGCCGCGGCCGCTCCGGCAACCGGCGGGCATAGTCCGGGCTGGCGTAGGCGGCCAGGGGGCAGCGCAGTTCGGCCAGGGTCAGCAGCTCGGCCGAATTGGGGCGCTCCAGGCGCAGCGAAAGCTCGGCCTCGCCGCGCGCCAGGCTGAGGGTCTCCACCCCCGCCAGCACCTCCAGCTGCAGTCCCGGTGCCGACTGGCGCAGGCGCCCGGCGAGCGGGGCCAGCAGCTCGAAGGCGGGCCCCGGCGGCGCCGCGATGCGGACCTTGCCCTCGAGGCGGTGCGTCGGCCGCGTCAGGCGGGTTTCGGCTTCCTGGGCCCACTCGGCCATGCGCTGGGCGGCCGGCAGCAGGCGCTCGCCGGCCGCCGTGAGCTCGCAGCCCTGTGCGCGGCGGGTCACCAGGGGCTCGCCCACGCTGAGTTCCAAGTCCGCCAGGCGGCGGCTGACGGTGGCCTGCCCCAGCTGCAGGCTGCGCGCGGCCTGGCTCACGCTGCCGCCTTCCGCCACGGCCAGGAACAGGCGCACATCGTCCCAACTCAGGGGCCTGCTAGGCATCGGTGCTTCCAGAAATGGATGGATCCATGCGAATTTAGCGCATTGTCATGTTCAAAACCGGATGGGACCATCCGCCCCATCGGCCTTCAGGAGTCCCCGTGATGCCCCGCACACTTTCCGCCCTCCGGCACCCTTGCCCGTGCTCACCCGCCTGCCGGCCCACCCGTCCGTCCACCCGGCCGGGCGGTCGGGCCCGGGCACCGCATGGGAGGCCGGGCTCCACGGCGGCCTGCGGCGCTGCGAAGGCCTTGCGGCGGCCCAGCGCGCCATGAGCCGGCGCGTGCGCCTTGCCCGTCTGCTGGCCATGCCGCCGCTGATGCTCCTCCCCGCCGCCTGCTGCACCGGTCGGGTGCCGCGGCTGCCTGCCGATCCGGACCATGCGCCCATTGCCTTACAGGAAGCTGTGCAGCTGGGCGGCAGCCGGCAGTGGCTTCTGATCCGCGGGGCGGACCGCAGCAAGCCCCTGCTGCTTTTCCTTCATGGCGGTCCGGGCAGCCCCTACATGGGCTTCGCGCAGCAGTTCCAGGCGGCGCTGGAACAGCATTTCGTGGTGGTGCACTGGGACCAGCGCGGCGCCGGCAAGTCCTATCCCGGCACGCCGGCGGAGTCCATGACCGTGCAGCAGTTCCAGTCGGACACCCACGAGCTGGTGCTGCACCTGCGCCGGCGCTTCCAGCGCGAACGCCTCTTCCTGCTGGGGCATTCCTGGGGCGCCTACCTGGGCATCCACGAGGCCTGGCGGCACCCGGAGAACCTGCATGCCTTCGTGGGCACCGGGCAGATGATCGACCTGCTCGAGCAGGAGCGGCAGTCGCACCGCTGGGCCCAGGCTCAGGCACGCGCCCGACACGACGACAGCGCCGAGCGTGAGCTCGCCGGCCTGGGCGAGCCGCCCTACGCCGACACCGTCCGCGGCATGAGCACCAAGTACGGAAAGCTGTGGGCCTACGGCGGCATGATGGAGGGCGAAACCGGCCCCGGCCGCTTCGTGCGGGGCATGCTGGGCAGCCCGGACTATTCGCTGCGAGACCTCTACCACTTCGTGCGCGGCAGCCGCTTCTCCCTGCAGCAGCTGGCGCGCAACGAGGGGGCCGGCTTCTGGTCCCTGCAGGCTCCCAGCCCACAGCCCCGCTTCCGGACGCCCATCTACTTCATCGCGGGCGAGCAGGACCGCGTGACGCCCACCTCACTGGTGCGGGCCTACGCGCAGTCGCTGGAGGCGCCGGACAAGCAGGTCTTCCTGATTCCCGGGGCGGGCCATTTTGCGTTCTACACCCATCCCGAGCGCTTCAGCGAGGCCGTGCTGGAGGCGCTGGGGCGCCCGAGGCCGGGCGGCGAGGGCGGCAGCCGATGAGCCCATGAAAAAGGGCCCTCGAGAGGGCCCTGTGCTGCTGGATGGCAGGATCAGACGTTGAACAGGAAGTTCAGCACATCCCCATCCTTGACCACGTAGTCCTTGCCTTCGGCGCGCATCTTGCCCGCGTCCTTGGCACCAGCCTCGCCCTTGAACTGGATGAAGTCTTCAAAAGCGATGGTCTGTGCGCGGATGAAACCGCGCTCGAAATCGGTGTGGATCACGCCGGCGGCCTGCGGGGCGGTGTCGCCCTTGTGGATGGTCCAGGCGCGCACTTCCTTGACGCCGGCGGTGAAGTAGGTCTGCAGGCCCAGCAGGCCGAAGCCGGCGCGGATCAGGCGGTTCAGGCCGGGCTCGTCCTGGCCCATCTCGGCCAGGAACATGGCCTTGTCCTCGTCACTCATCTCGGACAGTTCGGCCTCGGTCTTGGCGCAGATGGCCACCACCGGGCCCTTCTGGGCGGCGGCGTATTCCTTCAGGCGGTCCAGGAAGGGGTTGTTCTCGAAGCCGTCCTCGGCCACATTGCCTACGAACATGGCCGGCTTGGCGGTGATCAGGCACAAGGGCTTGAGCACGGCCAGTTCTTCCTTGCTGAAGTCGATGGAGCGCACAGGCTTGCCTTCGTTCAGCGTGGCCTCACACTTCTTAAGCACCTCGACCAGGCGCAGGGCGTCTTTGTCGCCGCCGGCCTTGGCCACCTTGGTGTAGCGCTGCAGGCTCTTTTCAACGGTGGAGAGGTCGGCCAGGCACAGCTCGGTCTGGATGACCTCGATGTCGGAGATGGGGTCGACCTTGCCGTTCACGTGGATCACGTTCGGGTCTTCGAAGCAGCGCACCACGTTGACGATGGCGTCGGTCTCGCGGATGTGCGAGAGGAACTGGTTGCCCAGGCCTTCACCCTTGGAGGCGCCTGCCACCAGGCCGGCGATGTCCACGAACTCCACGATGGCGGGCACGACGCGCTCAGGCTTCACCACCTCGGCCAGCTGGGCCAGGCGGGGGTCCGGCAGCTCGACCACGCCCACATTGGGCTCGATGGTGCAGAAGGGGTAGTTCTCGGCGGCGATGCCGGCCTTGGTCAGCGCATTGAAAAGGGTGGACTTGCCGACGTTGGGCAGGCCCACGATGCCGCATTTGAGGCTCATGGAAGGCTTTCTGATTGGCGCCAGGGCTGGCGTGGACGCAAAACCCTGATTTTAAGGCGTCTTGTTCGCTCGCCGGCCGGCACCCGCGCGGCTGCCTACAATCGAGGCATGGACCCCTATGACATCCTCATCCGCGGCAGCGGCATCGTCGGGCGCAGCCTGGCGCTGCAGCTGGGCAGCCAAGGCCTGCGCGTGGCCCTGCTGAGCGAGCGTGAGGCGCCGCAGCGGCAGGGGGAGGACGTCCGGGCCTATGCACTCAATGCCGCCTCCGTGGCCCTGCTGCGCCAGCTCAAGGTCTGGGATGCCCTGCCCGAGGACGCCCGCAGCCCCGTCTACGACATGTGCATCCGCGGCGATGCCGAGGGTGCGCAGCTGGGTTTCTCGGCCTGGCAGCAGGGGGTGTCGGAGCTCGCCTGCATCGTCGATGCCGGTGAGCTGGAGCGCCAGCTGGGCCAGGCCCTGCGCTACGCGCCGCGGGTGGATGTGGTCAGCCAGCCCGTACCGGCTGCGCTGGAAGCCCTTTGCGAAGGGCGTGAGTCCCGCCGCCGTGCCGAGCTTGGTGTGGCGTTCGAGCCGCAAGCCTACGGGCATCGCGCGATTGCCGCCCGCCTGACGAGTGCCCTGCCGCACCAGGGCGTGGCCCACCAGTGGTTCCGCTCGCCCGACGTGCTGGCCCTGCTGCCTTTCGATCGGCCACAACCGGCCTGCTCCTTCGGCCTGGTCTGGTCCCTGCCCGAGGCCCGGGCGCAGGAGCTGCTGGCCCTTGCTGATGACGCATTCGAGGCCGCGCTGACGGAAGCCACCGGCGGTGCTGCCGGCGCGCTGCGCCTGGCTGGCGAGCGCCAGAGCTGGCCCCTGGCGCTGGCCCGGGCCGGGGCGGTGTCCGGGCCGGGCTGGGTCCTCCTGGGCGATGCCGCGCACCTGGTGCATCCCCTGGCCGGGCAGGGCCTGAACCTGGGGCTGGCCGATGTCCTGGCCCTGAGCCAGGTCATCGCTGAAAAGGAAAGCTGGCGCAGCCTCGGGGATGCCCGGCTGCTGCGCCGCTACGAACGTGCCCGGGCCTTGCCGACCCTGGCCATGGGGGAGCTGACCGATGGTCTGCTCAAGCTGTTTGCGAGCGAGGCCGCGCCCCTGCGTCGGCTGCGCAACGAGGGTCTGCAATGGCTGGACCGGGCGGCGCCGCTGAAGCGCTGGCTCACCGCCCGAGCCTTGGGGCAATGAACACAAGCGGGCCCCCGGGGGTTCCGATCCACAAGAGGAAGATGATGCACGCGATGAACTTTGCACGCTTGGCCGCCGCCAGCCTTCTGGCCCTGGCCGCGACGAATGGCTGGGCCAACGAGGCGGTGATCAAGAAGGCCCTGGCCGAGCGCCTGCCCGGCTTCAAGGTGGACGAGGTGCGGCCCACGCCCATGCCCGGCATCTGGGAAGTGCGCACCGGCTCCGAGCTGCGCTACACCGACCCCGCGGGCAACTACCTCATCGAGGGGGAGATGCTTGACCTGCGCGCCAAGAAGAACCTCACCGAGGAGCGTGTGGCCAAGCTGACGGCCATCGAGTTTGCCAACCTGCCGCTCAAGGATGCCGTGGTCTGGAAGACCGGCACCGGCAAGCGCAAGCTTGCCGTCTTCGCCGACCCCAACTGCGGCTACTGCAAGCGCTTCGAGCGCACCCTGCAGGAGCTCAAGGACGTCACGGTCTACACCTTCGTGATCCCCATCCTTGGCCCGGATTCCGTGGAGAAGACCCGAGCCATCGTCTGCGCCAAGGACCAGACCACGGCCTGGCGCTCCTGGATGCTGGACGGCACCCTGCCCGCCAGGCCGGAGGGCAAGTGTGACGACTCCGCCACCGAGCGCAACCTGGCCTTCAGCCGCCGTCACCACATCAATGGCACGCCGGCCATCCTGTTCGAGGACGGCTCCCGCGCACCGGGCGCCCTCAGCGCCGAGCAGGTCGAGCGCAGGCTGCAGGCCCCCGCTGGCAAGTCCTGACCCCCGGGGGCCGAGCGGCCCCTGCGCCCCCATCCAGTCCACCTCATCTTCACGCCGCCATGTCTGATCCGGCCCTGCGTCCGCTGCCCCTGAACCCCATCGCCGTGCGCCTGGGCCACCTGAGCCTCCTGCCCTTCGTGCTGGGGGTGTTGCTGGCGTGGCTGGTGAGGGCTGATGTGCACGCCTATGTGGTGGACGGCCTGTCCAAGTACGCGGCGCTGATCGTCGCGATGCTGGGTGGCATCCACTGGGGACTGGGCATGCGCCAGACCGTGCCGTCGCCGGCCCCCTTCATCTGGGGCACGGTGGCCGTGACGGGCGCCTGGGTGGGTGCCATCATGCAGGCCTATGCCGGGCTGGTCGTGCTGGGCGTGATGCTGATTGCCTGCTATGTCTGGGATCGCCGTCACTATCCTGGGCTCGGCGCCGGGGCGTGGCTGACCCTGCGCTTCCGGCTCAGCGCCGTCGCTGCCCTGTGCTGCTTCCTGGGTGCCGCGGCAACCTGAGCCCGCCTCCTTGTGACTGCCACCGACGCTCGCCCACGATGATCCACTACCGCATCTCGACCGCAGCGCTCCATGCCCATCTCTTCGACATCCAGCTGACGGTACCGGCGCCTGGTGCGAGCCAGCGCTTCTCGCTGCCGGTGTGGATCCCGGGCAGCTACATGGTGCGCGAGTTTTCCCGCCACCTGGGACCGATCACGGCACGCCAGGGCCGCCGGGAGCTGCCCGTGCGCCAGCTCAGCAAGAACGAATGGCAGGTGGACGGCCTGGGCAAGGGCCCGCTGGTGCTGAGCTACCAGGCCTATGCCTTCGACACCTCGGTGCGCTGTGCCTACCTCGACGCCCAGCGCGGCTTCTTCAACGCGGGCAGCCTGTGCCTGCAGGTGGAGGGCGCGCAGGACCAGACGCAGCAGATCCAGCTGGCGGACCTGCCGCGCGGCTGGCAGGTCGCCACGGCCATGCCCGCGGCCGGCGGAGCCCGTGCGAGACATCTCTACCAGGCCGCCGACTACGACGAGCTGCTGGACCACCCCTTCGAGCTGGGCACCTTCTGGCGTGGCGAGTTCCAGGCCCGGGGTGTGCCCCATGAGTTCGTGGTGGCGGGCGCCCTGCCCATCTTCGACGGCGAGCGCCTGCTTCGCGATGCCCAGCGCATCTGCGAGGCCCAGATCGACTTCTGGCATGCGCAGGGCCGCAAGCGCGAGGCACCTCCCTTCGGACGTTATGTCTTCCTGCTCAATGCCACGGAAGACGGCTACGGCGGCCTCGAGCACCGCGCCAGCACGGCCCTGATCGCCACCCGCCGCGACCTGCCCCGCCTGGGCCAGGCCGAGACCAGCGACGGCTATGTGCGTCTGCTCGGGCTGATCAGCCACGAGTACTTCCACACCTGGAACGTCAAGCGCCTGCGCCCGCGCGACTTCGCGCAGTTCCATTACGGGCAGGAGAACTACACCGAGCTGCTGTGGTTCTTCGAGGGCTTCACGTCCTACTATGACGACCTCTTCCTGGTGCGCGCGGGCCTCATCGAGGAGGCCCGCTATCTCAAGCTGCTGACGGGCAATGTCAACACCGTGCTGGCGGGCCCGGGCCGCCTGCGCCAGTCCGTCGCGCAGAGCAGTTTCGAGGCCTGGACCAAGTACTACCGCCAGGACGAGAACAGCCCCAACAGCATCGTCAGCTACTACGTGAAGGGCTCCCTGCTGGCCCTGTGCCTGGACCTCAGCCTGCGTGCGGGCGGGGCCAAGGGGGCCAGCCTGGACGCGCTGATGCGCAAGCTCTGGCGCGAGACGCCGGAACGCCTGCTCAGCGAGGCGCAGGTGCTGGCGGCCGTCGAGTCCCTGGGCTCGGCCGAGCTGGCCGGCCATCTGCGGGACTGGATCCATGGCTGCGAGGACCTGCCCCTGGCCCCGCTGCTGGAGAAGTTCGGCGTGCAGTGGTCCGCCGACAAGCTGGGCCTGGCGCAGCGCCTGGGCCTGCGCGTGGGCGAGACCCAGGGCGTGCTCAGCGTCAGGCAGGTGTTCAGCGGCGGTGCGGCCGAGGCCGCGGGTCTGCAGGCGGGGGATGAGCTCATCGCCTGCAATGGCTGGCGCCTGCGCAAGCTGGACGACGCCCTGCTGAGCCTCGATCCCAAGGCGCCGCAGCGGCTGGAGTTCTGGGTGGGCCGTGAGCAGCGCGTGCTGGCCCTGCCGCTGCGCCTGCCCCTGGATCGCCCGGCAGGCGCCCCGGTGCTGCTGAGCCTGACGGACAAGGCCCCGGCCCGGCTGCAGAGCCTGCGTCGGGCATGGCTGCAGGGCGGCTGACATGCCGCACGCTCGGGGGCGGGGCCATGCTGGCCCTGGCCGTGCTGTGCCTGCATGGCTGGGTGCTCGATCAGCTCGCTGACGAGGTGGCCGGATGGCGTGAGCTGGCGCCCATGCCGCCGCGGCTTTCCGCGGCTTTTGTTCGCACGCTCACGCCCAGCGCTCCTCCTGCGGCGAGGCCGGGCGTGCCCCGGCCGGCGCAGCCGTCTGCCGGCAAGGGGGCCGCGCCTGCGGCCGCAGCGCCGGCCTCGGCGGCGTCATCGGCATTTCCCGCTTCACCCGCTTCATCCACTTCATCTGCTTCATCTGCTTCATCCGCTTCGCCCGCCCCGGTGGCTTCAACCCCCGAAGCTCCTCCGGCAGAGCTGCCCCTCGCCGCAGACGCGGCCGTGCCCGCCAGCCCGGCCGAGGCCGCCAGCGCCGTGGTCGGCGTGGCCTCGGCAGCAGCGGCGGCCAGTGCTCCGGCCGACTTCCAGCCCGGCCCCGAATGGCCCGCCTCGACGCGGCTGGACTACAAGCTGCGTGGCAACTACCGGGGCACAGTGACCGGCCGGGCGCGCGTGGAGTGGTTGCGCGAAGGCCGGCGCTACCAGGTGCACCTGGAGGTGGCGGTGGGGCCAGGTTTTGCCCCCCTGATCGCACGCACCATGAGCAGCGAGGGCGTGCTGACCCCTCTGGGCATCCGGCCCGAACGCTTCGATGAGGACACCCGCATCCTGCTGGCCGCCCGGCGCCGGCTGACGCTGCAGTTCCTGGACCGCGAGCTCGTCTTCCCCAACGGCCGCCGTGAGTGGGCTCCCCCTGGCGTGCAGGACGCCGCCAGCCAGTTCGTGCAGCTGACCTGGCTCTTCCTGACCGGCCGCGAGACGCCCCGGCCTGGCCATGAGATCCGCCTGCCCCTGGCCCTGCCGCGCAAGCTCTACGCCTGGCGCTATGTGGTCGAGGGGGAGGAGCAGCTGGACACCCCCATGGGCCCCCTGGCGGCCTGGCACCTGCGCCCGCTGGCCGAGAACACTGGCAGCGACCTGCGCGCCGAGGTCTGGCTCGCACCTTCGCTTCAATACCTGCCGGTGCGGCTGATGATCCGCCAGGACGAGCAGACCTGGATCGACCTGATGCTGCAGTCGGCCCCGCTGCAGGCCGCGCCCTGAAGACCCGGCACCGGCGCCCCGTATAGTTGCGCAAATTCCAAGGAGCTACACCATGAGCCAGTACGAATGCATCCTGACCGAGGTGCGCGGCGACGGTCCCCGCAAGACCGGCCTGATCACCCTGAACCGCCCCAAGCAGCTCAATGCCCTGAACGACCAGCTGATGGACGAGCTGGGCCAGGCCCTGCTGGCCTTTGACGCGGACGAGGCCATCGGCTGCATCGTGCTGACCGGTTCGGAGCGCGCCTTCGCGGCGGGCGCCGACATCCCTACCATGGCCCCGCACAACTTCATGAGCGCCTTCAAGAGCGGCCTGATCTCCAAGAACTGGGAGACCATCCTGCAGGTCCGCAAGCCCGTGATCGGTGCCGTCGCCGGCTTCGCCCTGGGCGGCGGCTGCGAGCTGGCCATGATGTGCGACTTCATCATCGCCGCCGACACCGCCAAGTTCGGCCAGCCCGAGATCAAGCTGGGCATCATCCCCGGTGCCGGTGGCACGCAGCGCCTGCCCCGCGCGGTGGGCAAGAGCAAGGCCATGGACCTGCTGCTGACCGCCCGCATGATGGACGCGGCCGAGGCGGAGCGCGGCGGCCTGGTGTCCCGCGTGGTGCCCGCCGACAAGCTGCTGGAGGAGGCCCTGGCCGCTGCCCAGACCATCAACGGTTTCAGCGCACCTTCGACGATGCTGATCAAGGAGCTGGTCAACCGCAGCTTCGAGGGCCCGCTGCTGGACGGCGTGGCCGTGGAGCGCCGCTATTTCCATGCCTTGTTCGGCACGGACGACCAGCGGGAGGGCATGGACGCCTTCCTGAACAAGCGGGCGCCGGACTTCAAGCATCGCTGACGTATTGCAAACAATCCATCGTGCGAATGGTGGATTGTTTGTGAATCTGCAATAGAGTCTTGCCGCGGCCCTGGTGTTTCTACTAGGTCTCGATCCCTACAGTCACGGTCATGGACAGACGCCTTGCGGTCGCAAGGAGGTCTCAAGCCCAGAACCCATTCTGCAAAGGATCGCCTCATGAACACCCTGTCCCGCACCCTCGCCCTGGCTCTCGTCGCTGCCCTGGGCCTGCCCGCCCTGGCCCAGACCAGTGCCTCGCCCACCCGTGAAGAAGTGATCGCCGAGCTCCAGCGTGCGCGTGCCAGCGGCGAGCTGAGCCGCATGATCAGCGAGGACACCGCCCTGTTCGGCCAGACCGTGGCCCCCGCCGCGAACAGTGCCGTGGCCAAGAAGGACGCCAAGCCGGCGGCCAAGCCCGAGCAGGCGCAGCCCGCTGCCCCGGCGGCTTCCCGCGAAGCCGTGAAGGCCGAGCTGCAGCGCGCCCGTCAGGCGGGTGAGATGGACTACGCCCAGGCCGAGCTGGGCCCACGCCTGAACGGCGGCACGGCCAGCCCGCTGTCTGCCGCTCCGGTACTGGCCGGCCAGCCGGTACAGGCGGCCCACTGAGGCCTCGCCTCCTGCCATGAAAAAAGCGGCCTGCGGGCCGCTTTCTCTTTGGGGGAACTGGAAGGCTCTCGGGGCCTCAGCCCTCGCGGCGCAGCGCCGGGAACAGGATCACGTCGCGGATGCTGGGCGAGTCGGTGATCAGCATCATCAGGCGGTCGATGCCGATGCCGCAGCCGCCGGTCGGAGGCATGCCGTATTCCAGGGCGCGGATGAAGTCGGCGTCGTAGAACATGGCCTCGTCATCGCCGGCTTCCTTGTTGGCGACCTGGGCGTGGAAGCGCGCGGCCTGGTCCTCGGCATCGTTCAGCTCGGAGAAGCCATTGGCGTACTCGCGGCCGGTGATGAAGAGCTCGAAGCGCTCGGTGATCTTGGGGTTGGTGTCCGAGGCGCGGGCCAGGGGCGAGACCTCGACGGGGTAGTCGATGATGAAGGTGGGCTGCCACAGCTTCTCTTCGACCACGGCCTCGAACATGCCGAACTGCAGCTCGGGCAGGGTCCAGTGCTTGGGGGCTTCCTCGCCCAGGTCCTTGAGCTTGGCGCGCAGGACGTCGGCGTTGTCGGCCTCGCTCTCGCTGAGGCCGGCGTGAGCCACCAGGGAGTCGCGCACCGAGAGGCGGGCGAAGGGCTGGTCCAGGTGCACTTCCTTGCCGGCGTAGGTGACGCGGGCGTTGCCGGTGGCGGCGCGCGCGGCGTGGCGCAGCACTTCCTCGGTGAAGTCCATCAGATCATGGTGCGTCCAGTAGGCCGCATAGAACTCCATCATCGTGAACTCGGGGTTGTGCCGGACCGAGATGCCTTCGTTGCGGAAGTTGCGGTTGATCTCGAACACGCGCTCGAAGCCGCCCACGATCAGGCGCTTGAGGTAGAGCTCCGGGGCGATGCGCAGGAACATCTCCTGGTCCAGCGCGTTGTGATGGGTCACGAAGGGCTTGGCATTGGCACCGCCGGGGATGGGATGCAGCATGGGCGTCTCGACCTCCAGGAAGCCGTGCTCGACCATGTAGCCACGGATGGAGGACACGGCCTTGGAGCGGGCCACGAAACGGGCGCGGGCGTGCTCGTCGGTGATGAGGTCGACGTAGCGCTGGCGGTACTTCTGCTCCTGGTCCGTCATGCCATGGAACTTGTCCGGCAGCGGGCGCAGGCTCTTGGTCAGCAGGCGCAGCACGCTGACGCGCACCGACAGCTCGCCGGTCTTGGTGCGGAACAGCGTGCCCTCGGCGCCGACGATGTCGCCCAGGTCCATGTGCTTGAAGCTCTCGTAGACCTCCTCGCCCACGCCATCCTTGGTGATGAAGAGCTGGATGCGGCCCGTGGCGTCCTGCAGCGTGCCGAAGGAGGCCTTGCCCATGATGCGCTTGAGCATCAGGCGGCCCGCCACGCTGACCTGCACGGCCTGCGGCTCCAGCTCCTCGTTGGCGATGTCGCCATAGCGCTGGGCCAGGGGCAGGGCGCGGTGCTGGGGCTTGAAATCGTTGGGGAAGGGGACGCTGGTCTTGGCGCGCAAGGCGGCCAGCTTCTCGCGGCGCTCGGTGATGAGCTGGTTCTCGTCCTGGGCGGGCGCGGCGTGGTGCGGCTGGGCGGGGGTGTGCTGGGTCATGCTCAACTCATTGAATTTGCTGCGATTTTAGGCGCTTTCGGGGAGGGCACCCTCGTAGAATCGGACCCTTCGCCCTTGACGGTCGTCCATGAATCCCCAAAACCGCTCCCCTCTGCCTTCGCCAGATCGCAAGATCCGGTTCGCCCTGGTCGGCTGCGGCCGCATCTCGAAGAACCATTTCGAGGCCCTGGCACGGCATGCGGACCGGGCCGAGGTCGTGGCCGTCTGCGACACCCGGCCCGAGGCGCTGCAGGCCGCCGTCGAGCTGACGGGCGCACCGGGCTTCGCCTCGCTGGAGGCCCTGCTGGCGGGCTCGGACGCCGATGTGGTCGTGCTGGCCACGCCCTCGGGCCTGCATCCGCAGCAGGCCATCCAGGTCGCGCGCGCCGGGCGGCACGTGCTGTCCGAGAAGCCCATGGCGACCAAGTTCGAGGAAGGCATGGCCATGGTGCGCGCCTGTCGCGATGCCGGCGTGAAGCTCTTCGTCGTCAAGCAGAACCGGCTCAACGCCACGGTGCAGCTCGTCAAGCGTGCCATCGAGCAGGGCCGCTTCGGCCGCATCTACCTGAGCACGGTCAATGTGTTCTGGACCCGCCCGCAGAGCTACTACGACGCCGCCAAGTGGCGTGGCCGCTGGGACCTCGACGGCGGAGCCTTCATGAACCAGGCCAGCCATTACGTGGACTTGCTGGACTGGCTGGTGGGCCCGGTGGACAACGTCCATGCCTACACCGCCACCCTGGCTCGCGACATCGAGGCCGAGGACACCGGCGTGATGAGCCTGCGCCTGCGCCACGGCGGCCTGGCCAGCATCAACGTCACCATGCTGACCTGGCCGCAGAACCTCGAGGGCTCGATCACCATCCTGGGCGAGAAGGGCACCGTGCGCATCGGCGGCACGGCCGTCAACAAGATCGAGCACTGGCAGTTCGCTGAAGCTCACGAGGATGACGCGCAGGTCGCCGCCAGCTCCTACGAGACCGGCAGCGTCTATGGCTTCGGCCACCCGCTGTACTACGACAACGTCATCCGCACCCTGCGCGGCGAGGCCCATGCAGAGGTCGATGGCTACGAGGGCCTGCGCTCGCTGGAGATCCTCATCGCCGCCTACCGCAGCGCCCGCGACGGCCAGCGCGTCGGCCTCCCGCTGGTCTTCTGAGGTTCACGGCATGAGCTACTGGAAACACGACAGCGCCATCGTCGACGACGGCGCGCAACTGGGCGAGGGCACCCGGGTCTGGCACTTCGCGCACGTGAGCCCGGGCGCCCGCATCGGCGCGCGCTGCGCGCTGGGGCAGGGCGTCTACGTGGGCAACGACGTGCTGATCGGCGACGGGGTCCGCATCCAGAACAACGTCTCGGTCTATGACGCGGTGACGCTGGAGGACGAGGTCTTCTGCGGCCCCAGCATGGTCTTCACCAACGTCTACAACCCGCGCGCCGCGGTGGCGCGCAAGAACGAGTACCGCCGCACCCTGGTGCGACGCGGGGCCACGCTGGGCGCCAACTGCACCATCGTCTGCGGCGTCACCATCGGGGCGCACGCCTTCGTGGGCGCCGGCGCCGTGGTGCAGAAGGACGTGCCCGACTTCGCCCTCGTGGTGGGCGTGCCCGCCCGCCGCATCGGCTGGATGAGCCGCTTCGGCGAGCGCCTGACCTTCGGCGCCGACGGCCGCGCCACCTGCCCGCAGACGGGCGATGTGTATGAACTGCAGGACCAGCGCTGCGTGCTGGTCGAGGAAGGAAATCTCCCGTGAGCACTGCCGGCAACGCCTTGCCCTTCATCGACCTCAAGGCCCAGTACGCCGCCCTGAAGGACCGCATCGCCCAGCGCATGCAGGCCGTGCTGGACCATGGCCAGTACATCATGGGCCCGGAGGTCAAGGAGCTGGAGACGAAGCTCGCGGCCTACGCGGGCGTGAAGCACTGCATCACGGTCGCCAGCGGCACCGAGGCGCTGCTCATCGCGCTGATGGCCCTGGACCTGCAGCCGGGGGACGAGGTCATCACCACGCCCTTCACCTTCGCGGCGACGGCCGAGGTCATCGTGCTGCTGGGCGGCGTGCCGGTGTTCGTGGACATCGAGCCCGACAGCTGCAATATCGACGCCCGCCTCATCGAGGCCGCCATCACGCCGCGCACCCGCGCCATCATGCCGGTGAGCCTGTACGGGCAGGTGGCGGACATGGCGGAGATCAACGCCATCGCCGCGAGGCATGGCGGCATCGCGGTCATCGAGGATGCCGCCCAGAGCTTTGGCGCCAGCTACCGGGGTCGCAAGTCGTGCGGCCTCTCCACCTGGGGTGCCACCAGCTTCTTCCCCAGCAAGCCCCTGGGCTGCTATGGCGACGGCGGCGCGCTGTTCACCGACGACGACACCCTGGCGCAGGCCGCGCGCGAGATCCGCGTCCATGGCCAGAGCCAGCGCTACACGCACACCCGCCTGGGCGTGGGCGGCCGCATGGACACGCTGCAGTGCGCCATCGTGCTGGCCAAGCTGGAACGCTTCGACTGGGAGATCGCGCAGCGCCTGGCCATCGGCGAGCGCTACCAGCAGGCGCTGGCCGGGCTGCCCGTGCAGCGTCTGGCCGTGCGTGAGGATCGCGACTGCGTCTGGGCCCAGTTCACGCTGCAGGTGGCCGATCGCGAGGGCGTGACCGCGCGCCTCAATGCCACGGGCGTGCCCACGGCCATCCACTACCCCAAGCCGCTGCACCTGCAGCCGGCCTATGCCCAGCGCTGCCGGGTGCCCGCGCCGCTGCCGCGCGCCGAGGCTGCGGCGGCCCGCGTGCTGAGCCTGCCCATGAGCGCGGACCTGCAGCCCTCGCAGCAGGACCTGGTGATCGCCGCCCTGCGCGCGGCCCTGCCCTGATCGCCGGCCATGCTGCTGGGCTACCGCCTCGATGCCCTGCGTGCCCGCGTGCGCGCCCGCTGGCTGGGCATGCTGGGCCTGGCCGTGGGCGCCGGCGCGCAGGTGCACCCGGGCGTCCGCCTGCGCCATGGCGAGGGCTGCGCGATCGGCGAACGCAGCATCCTGTACCGCGGCGTGCAGATCCTGGCCACGGCGGGCGGGCGCTTCCGCATCGGTCGTGACAGCCATCTGGCGCCGGGCGGCTATCTGCTCGTGGGCGCGCAGCAGCTGCTGATCGGCGACGACGTCGCCATCGGCCCCGGTCTGATGCTGTTCTGCGAATCCAACGACGTGCAGGGCGCAGGCCTGTTCCGCCAGCAGTACCGCCGGGCGGAGGTGCGCATTGGCAGCAATGTCTTCATCGGAGCCCGCGTGACGGTCCTGCCGGGTTCGGTGATCGAGGATCGCGTCGCCGTGGCCGCCCATGCCGTGGTCAGCGGGCGCCTGGCCTCGGGCTGGCTCTATGGCGGCGCACCGGCGCGCGCGCTGCGGCGCCTGGACGGCGCAGAAGGGCTGTCCGCATGAAGGGCCATGTCACCGGCGCGCTGCGCTGGTGGGACCTCCTCACGGCGACGCTGCAGGCCCTGCTCGACAGCGAGGCCTCGCTGCTGAAGTTCCGTACGGCCTTCGCCGCCAGCCTGGGCCTGGACGCCGCCCGCGTGACCCTCTTCGGCAGCGGGCGCAGCGCTCTGCATGCCCTGGTGGCGGGTCTTGAGCTGCCGCCGGACGCCGAGGTGCTGCTGCCGGGCTACACCTGCGTCGTCGTGCCCAACGTCTTCCTGCACCTGGGCCTGCCGGTCCGCTACGTGGACATCGCACCTGGCGGCTGGAACCCCGACGCCGAGGCCATCGCCCAGGCCATCACGCCGCGCACGGCCCTGGTGGTGCTGCCTCACAACTTCGGCCTGTGCATGGACGGCATCGAGACGCTGCGCGAGCGCTTTCCCTCGGTGGTCTTCGTGGAGGACGCGGCCCATGCCTGGGGCAGCCGCAACGCCGAAGGCCGCATGGCCGGCACCCGCGCGCAGGCGGCCTTCTTCAGCTTCGAGTACTCCAAGCCCCTCACCACGGGCATCGGCGGCGCGCTCGTGCTGAACGACGTGTCACTGCGCGCGCGCATGGCCCGGCGCCTGCCGGCCTTGCGCGTGCCGAAGCGGGGTCAGGTCTTGCGGCAAGTCCTGACCCTGGTCTGGCACCGGCTCGGGCAGTCCCTGCCGGGTGCCCTGATGCGGGGCCTGAGCGCCGTGCTGCGCCTGCCGGCCCGCGCGGCCGGCGTGGTGGCCCGCACGCCCGACAGCGAGCTCAGCGGCGCCTCGGCGCCTGACTATGCCTTGGGCCTGCACCCCTGGTCCGCCGCCCTGGGGCTGCAGCAGGCACGGCGTGCCGAGGCCCTGTGGGCCCTGCGCCGCCGCCAGGCCCGGACCTACGACGCCCTGCTGGCCGGCGCCCCGGGCTGGACGCTGCCCCAGCATGGCGAGGGCGAGGTGCTGCTGCGCTATCCCGTGCGCATCGACGATGCGGCGCAGCGTGCCGCGGTGATGCGCGGCCTCGTGGCCCTGGACATCGTGCCCGGCGTCTGGTTCGACGACGTGGTGCACCCGGCGGGCAGCCTGCGCTACGGCTACGAGGCCGGCGCCTGCCCGCAGGGCGAGGCGGCGGCCCGCGCGGTGCTGAACCTGCCGCTGGGCCTGCATGCCGATCTCTCCCCGCGCCAGCAGCAGGGCCTGCGCGCCCTGGCCCGGGGGGCGGCAGCATGAGCCTGCGTCAACGCTTCGCGCAGCTGGCTTCGGCCGCGGCCCTCAGCCAGGCCATCCCCCTGCTGATGGCGCCCCTGCTGACGCGCCAGTTCGGCCCCGAGGCCCTGGGGCACTGGGCCCTCTTCGCGGCGCTGGCGGCCAATCTGGCGACGGTGGCCAATCTGCGCTACGAGTACGCCGTGCTGCTGCCGCGCCGGATGGGCGAGGCCGCCCTGCTGCTGGAGCTGGCCCTGTGGATCGCCGGCCTGACGGGCCTGCTCTCGATGGCGGCGAGCCTGGGTCTGATCATGGGCGCCCCCGCGCTGGGCGGGCGCTGGGCCGGGCTGTCCGCGCTGAACCCAGCCCTGCTGGCCCTGGGCCCCGTGGTGGCGCTGGCCGGCCTTCAGCAGGCAATGACGCTGTGGGCCAATCGCCAGGGGCGCTTTGGTCTGATCGGGCAGTCGCGCGTCCTGCAGCAGGGCGGGCTGGCCGCCGCGCAGGGGCTGGCCATGCTGGCGGGCTGGACCACCGCCTCAGCCCTGGTCGTGGCGCAGCTGCTGAGCAGCGTGCTGGCGCCGCTGTGGCTGCAGGCCGGAGGGCTGCGCCTGCGCTGGCGGCGTTCTCGCACGCTCGTCGCCGGGCAGCGCCATGTGCGGCACCTGCGCCGCGTGGCCGAACGGCAGCGACAGTTCCCCTTGATCAACAGCCCGCATGCCTTCGTCAATGCACTGCAGGAGACCGTCGTGCTGGCCTTCATCACCGCCTGGGCGGGTGCCGCGGCGGCTGGCTACTACGCGGTGATGGTGCGCCTGGTGAAGGCGCCCGCCAGCCTGATCGGCGGGGCGCTGTCCGAGGTCCTGCTGTCCACGCTGGCGGCGGACTGGCGCAGCGGGCAGAGCCTGCGTCCGCGCCTGCGCCGCAGCCTCTGGGCCCTGGCCGGGCTGGCCCTGCCGGGCATGGTGCTGCTGATGATCACGGGCCCCGCGCTCTTCGCCTGGCTGCTGGGCGATCAGTGGCGCGTGTCCGGCGAGCTGGCCCGCTGGTTCGCGCCCTACGTGGCGGCGCATTTCATCGCGGCACCGCTGACGGTGGCCCCCATGGTGACGGGCCGCCAGGCCGGCGCGCTGGTCTTCAGCCTGGCCGGCAATGCCCTGTACATCGCGGCCCTGGGCCTAGTGCTGGGGCAGGGCGGTGCCTTGCGCGAGGCGCTGGGTGCGGTCTCGCTGCTGCTGCCCTTCTATTTCGTGGCGCTGCTGGCCTGGATCTGGCGTGGCGGCGTGCCTTCCCCGACTTCCCTGCAGCAAGGAGCCCGCGCGTGAAGCTGGTCCTGATCGGTGATGGCGAAAGCCCGCACCTGCTCAAGTGGGCGCGTGCCCTGTCCGCGGTGCCGGGCCTGCATCTGCATGCGGCCTCCTCGCGCGGCTTCACGCCGGCCTTCGAGGCCCTCGTGCCGGCCGAGTGCCGCCTGGTGCTGGGCACCGATCCGCGCCATGCCGGTGGCAATGTGGCCGTGCTCAAGACGTTGCCGCGGCTGGGCCACTGGCTGGCGCAGGTCGATGCCGACTGGCTGCTCCCGCACTACCTCACCTCGCACGGCACCCTGGCCTGGGCCGCGAAGACGGGCTGGCGCCTGCGCGCGAAGATCGCCGGATCGGCCTGGGGCAGCGACATCCTGGTGACGCCGCAGCAGGGCTGGGCCTACCGCTGGCTGACCTCGCGCGTGCTGCGGGCCTGCACGCTGTGCACCTCGGACTCGCAGCACATGAGCGCCCGCATGCACGAGCTGGGCGCGGGCGAGGTCATGACCTTCCCCTTCGGACTGGAGGCCCTGCCCAAGCAGAACGTGCGCAAGCAGCCCTGGCTGTTCTTCAGCAATCGTGGCCTGGAGCCCCTCTACCGCCCCGATCGTGTGCTGGCCACCTTCGCCGCCATCGCCCGGCTCAAGCCAGAGGCCCGACTCGTGATGGCCAATGACGGCAGCCTTCGCGGCGCGCTGGAGGCCCAGGCGAAGACCCTGGGCCTGGACGGCCGCGTGGAGTTCGTCGGCCGGCTCGAGCCCAAGGCGCAAGGCGTGCATTACGCCCGCGCCCGCTGGTTCCTGAGCCTGCCGGCGAGCGACTCGGTCTCGGTCTCGGTGCTGGAGGCCCTGGCCCACGAGTGCCTGCCCCTGCTGTCCGAGCTGCCGGCCAATCGCGAGCTGCTGGCGGATGGCCAGCGCGGCCTGGTGCTGGCCGAGGGCGCCGAAGCCGAGGGTCAGGTCTTGCTGGACCGGCTGGAGACACTGCTCGTGGAGGGCGAGTCCGTCGGGGCCGTCAACCGCGAGTGGGTGGCCCGCCATGCCCTGTTCCCGCCGGCCGTGCGCCGTTTCGTCGACCGTCTGAAGGCGCTGGACGCGCCGGCACGCTGATCTCCTTCCATGCGCATTCTCCTGATCAACCATTACGCCGGCTCGCCCGAGCACGGCATGGAATACCGGCCCTTCTATCTGGCGCGCGAATGGGTGCGCGCCGGTCACCAGGTGCTGATCCTGGCCGCCTCGCACTCGCATGTGCGCAGCACCCAGCCGCGCGTGGGGCCGCAGCAGATCGAGGGCGTCTCCTACTGCTGGTACCCCACACCGGCCTACCAGGGCAACGGCCTGGGCCGGGTGCGCAACATCTGGTCCTTCTGCCGCCAGGTCTGGAAGGACGCCGACATCCTCGCCCGCGATTTCCAGCCCGATGCGGTCATCGCGTCCAGCACCTATCCCATGGACGTCTGGGTGGCCCGCCGCGTGGCCCGCGCCGCCAAGGCCAAGCTGGTCTACGAGGTGCATGACCTCTGGCCGCTGTCTCCCATCGAGCTGTCCGGCATGTCGCCCCGCCACCCGTTCGCGATGCTGTGCCAGAAGGCCGAGGACGAGGCCTACCGCGATGCCGACGTGGTCGTCTCCATGCTGCCCAAGGTGCAGCAGCACATGGCCGCGCATGGCCTGGACCTGAAGAAGCTGCACATCGTGCCCAACGGCATCACGCTGGACGAGTGGGACGAGTCGCGCCAGGAGCCCGTGGACGCCGCCATCGCCGCCCACATCGCCACCGAGCACGCCGCGGGCCGCCAGGTGCTCGGCTATGCCGGCTCCATGGGCCTGCCCAACGCGCTGGACGTGCTGCTGGACGCCTCGCGCCTGCTGCAGTCGGCGCCGGTGTCCCTGGTGCTGGTGGGCGACGGCCATGAGCGCGAGCGCCTGCAGGCCCGTGTCGAGGCCGAGGGCCTGCGCCACGTGCGCTTCTTCCCGCCCATCCCCAAGCGCCAGATCCCCGCGCTGCTGGGCCTCTTCGACATCGCCTACATCGGCTGGCAGCGCACGCCCATCTACCGCTTCGGCATCGCGCCCAACAAGCTGATGGACTACCTGATGGCGCGCCGCGTGGTGCTGCACTCCGTGGAGGCAGGCAACGACCCGGTCGCGGAGGCCGGCGCCGGCCTCACCGTGCCGCCCGAGGACCCGGCCGCCGTGGCCGCCGGCGTGCAGCGCCTGCTGGCCCTGAGCGCTGCCGAGCGCGCGGCCATGGGCGAACGCGGCCGTGCCTTCGTGCTGGCACAGCACACCTACCCGGTGCTGGCGCAGCGCTTCATCGATGCGCTGCGCGGCGCCGGCGCGCCCTGAGTCGCGCTCGCCGACAATTCCCACCGATCCCCCGTTTCGAAAGACCGCCGCCATGTCCGCTCCCCAGGGTACCGACCTGCCATTCCTGCCCTTCGCGCTGCCCGAGATCGGCGAGGAGGAGATCGCCGAGGTCGTGGACACCCTGCGCTCCGGCTGGGTGACCACCGGCCCCAAGGCCCGCAGGTTCGAGCAGGCCTTCACCGAGTTCCTGGGCGAGCCCGAGATCGAGTGCATCGCCGTCAACTCCGCCACCGCCGGCCTGCACCTGGCGCTGGAGGCCATCGGCGTGGGCCCGGGGGACGAGGTCATCACGACCACCCACACCTTCACCGCCACCGCCGAGGTGGTGCGCTACCTGGGCGCCGACGTGGTGCTGGTGGACATCGACCCCGCCACGCTCAACATCGACCCGGCCCTCATCGAGGCCGCCATCACGCCGCGAACGAAAGCCATCGTGCCCGTGCACTATGCCGGGCTGGCGGCGGACATGCTGGCCATCCTGGACATCGCCCGCAAGCACGGCCTGCGCGTGGTGGAGGACGCCGCGCATGCCCTGCCCACCACGCTGGAGAAGGAGTTGATCGGCACCATGGGCAGTGACGCCACGGTGTTCAGCTTCTACGCCAACAAGACCATGACCACGGGCGAGGGCGGCATGCTGGTCACCCGCAACCCGAAGATCGCGGCACGCGCCAAGGTCATGCGCCTGCATGGCATCAACCGCGATGCCTTCGACCGCTTCACCGCCAAGGTGCCCAGCTGGTATTACGAGATCGTGGCGCCGGGCTTCAAGTACAACCTGACCGACATCGCCGCGGCCCTGGGCCTGCACCAGCTCAAGCGCCTGAGGGGCTTCCAGGCGCGGCGCGAGCAGATCGCCCAGGCCTACAACGAGGCCTTCGCGGACCTGCCGCTCATCCTGCCGCCTCAGCCCATCGAAGGGGACACACACTCGTGGCACCTCTATGTGCTGCGCCTGGCCGACGAATGCGCGGTGGAGCGGGACGCCTTCATCGAGCAGATGTTCGCCCGCGGCATCGGCTGCAGCGTGCACTACATCCCGCTGCACCAGCAGCCCTACTGGCGTGAGCGCTACCAGCTCACGCCGGAGCAGTTCCCGCATTCGCAGAAGGCCTACGAGCGCACCTTCAGCATCCCGCTGTACACGGCCATGACGGACGCGGACGTCCAGCGCGTGATCGCTGCCGTGCGCGAGATCGCGCTGCGCTGAAGCGGGCAGGGCAGTCCATGGCCAAGCGCCTCTTCGACATCCTGGCCTCCGCGCTGGGGCTGTTGCTGCTGTCCCCGCTGCTGCTGGGCGTGGCGCTGTGGATCAAGTGGGATTCGCCCGGCCCGGTGATGTTCCGCCAGGAGCGTGTGGGTCGCTTCGGCCGGCCCTTCTTCATCCACAAGTTCCGCAGCATGCGGGTGGATGCGCCGGCGCTGGGGCCGCAGATCACCATCGGCGAGGACCCGCGCATTACCCGTTCCGGCCGCTTCATCCGGCGCAGCAAGCTGGACGAACTGCCTCAGCTGTGGGACGTGCTGCGCGGCGCGATGAGTCTGGTCGGGCCCCGGCCCGAGGTGCCGCGCTATGTGGCCTTGTACCCAGCCGAGCTGCGCGAGCTGGTGCTCTCCGTGCGGCCGGGCATCACCGATCCGGCCTCGCTGGAATTCCGTGACGAGAGCAGCGTGCTGGCCGCGGCGGCGGATCCCGAGCGCGCGTACGTCGAGGTGCTGCTGCCACGCAAGCTGGCGCTGTCCTGCGCCTATGTGCGCGAGGCCTCGCTGGCGCGGGATCTGGCCATCATCTGGCGCACGGTCCGCTCGATCAGCGGCTGATCGCGGACGCAAAAAAGCCCGCGCTGGGCGCGGGCTTGGAAGACTGGGCTTCCGCCAGGATCAGCGGGCGGCCGAGGCCGGCGCGGCAGGCGCCGGGGCCTGCTCGGGCTCGACCTGGTAGTAGTCGGTGACTTCCTTGACGACACGGGCCCAGATGGCGGGCCATTCCTCGCGGGCCGGCGGCTCGAACTTGGGGCAGGACGCACCCGGCGGGCAGAACTCGCGGCTGCGGTCGAGGGCGGTGATCCATTTGGGGTCGTAGGCGGGCGCGAGACGTTCGCCATCGGCCAGCGCAATGCCCTGGCGCACCAGCTCGGCGGCGCGCTGCGGATGCTCCTGCAGGTACTTGCGCGAGGCGGCAGCCTGCTCCTTGCCAGCCAACGTCAGCGGACGGGGCAGAAAGCGCTCGCCATACGTCAGCTCAGTCTGACCGATATTGCTGGAGAAGCGGTAGGCGTCATAGAGTCCCAGGGCGGCTTGCGCGGCGATCAGCGGCAGCATCTTTTCCACTCCGGCCTGAGGCACGAAGACGGAGCCGATGATGTCCATGCTTTCTAGCGGCGTCAGATCGAAGGGCGACTTCTCGAACTGCCGCATGCGCATCTCGAACTCCTTGCGCGCTAAAGCATCGCCGCTCTGAAGCTTGCGGGTAAGTTCCGCATAGGCCAGGCGGCGCTTCTCCCAGGCCTGGAGCTCGACGGGCGCTTCCTTCGGGGGCGGGAGGTCGGCCTGGGGGGCGGAGACTGCAGGGCCGGGCTTGGGGCTGGGCTTTGCGGCAGCAGTGGCAGGCAGCGCGACAAGACTCGCGAGGGCGGCGCCAAGCAGCGACAGCAGGGCAGAACGACGAAAATGAAGCATGGTCATGCGTTGCACTTGGATAAGTCGAGACTGAATAAGGAAAGACGGGCCCTAGAGGCGAGGGGAACTTGAGGTGGGCCTCAGCTGATATCCGCCATCGCATGGGTACCTGCCAGCGACAGCACCTCGGCCAGACTGGTATCGCCTCGCCAAAATTTCAGCAGCGCGTCTTCCTGAAGTGTACGGAAGTTGGCCGGCGCACGTTCCCGGATCATCTGGTCGGACAGGCCAGGAGCGGTCAGCTGGTGGCGCAGTTCGGGCGTCACGCTGAGCACCTCGTGCACGGCCACGCGGCCCCGATAGCCCGTGCCGCTGCATTGCTCGCAGCCCATGGCCTGACGGCCCAGATAAGGCTCGCCGGCGTCCAGGTGCAGGCGCCGGGCCATGGCCGTCATCTGATCACCCAGCTCCACTTGCGGGAGGCTGCGGGCGCAATGCGGGCACAGGCGCCGGATCAGGCGCTGCGCGATGACCGTTCGCACGCTGGCCGCCAGCAGGAAGGGTTCCACGCCGATGTCGATCAGGCGCACGAAGGCCGAGGGCGCGTCGTTGGTGTGCAGGGTGGAGAGCACCTTGTGGCCCGTCAGCGAGGCCTGGATGGCGATGCCGGCGGTCTCGGGATCCCGGATTTCACCAATCATGATGGTGTCCGGGTCGTGGCGCAGGATGGCGCGCAGAGCCGCCGGGAAGGTGAAGCCGATGTCCGACTGCACCTGGAACTGGGTGATGCCGGGCAGCTGGTATTCGACGGGATCCTCAACGGTCAGCACGCGGGTGCTGTCGGTGTCCGTGGCGGCGAGGGCGGCGTAGAGCGTGGTGCTCTTGCCGGAGCCCGTGGGGCCCGTCACCAGGATGATGCCGTCGGGTTCCTGCAGGCTGGCCTGCAGGGCGGCCAGGTGGTCGGGCTCGAAGCCCAGGGCCTCTAGCTTGAAGCGGCGGTGAGCCGTCTTGGGCAGCAGGCGCATGACGATGGATTCGCCATGCACGCCGGGGATCACGGAAACGCGGATCTCGGTGTCGATGCCGGCCGCGCGGGTGGAGAAGCGGCCGTCCTGGGGCAGGCGGCGCTCGGCGATGTCCAGGCCGCTGACCAGCTTGATGCGGCTGACCACGGCGTCGAAGCGTTCGCGGCCATGGGTCTCGGTGGCGCGCAGATGGCCGTCGACGCGGTAGCGCACCACGAAGCCCTGTTCGGTGGGCTCCACGTGGATGTCGGAGGCGTTCTGGTCCGTCCCCCGCGAGAGCATGGTGGCCACGAATTCGACGATGGGCGCGTCCTGCGCCAGCTGCCGGAGGTCCGTGCTGAGGTTGTAGCTGCCGGCCGGCTTGGTGGCGTACAGCTGCTCCAGCGCGGCGCTGAGGTCCTGGTTGCTGGCCAGCTTCAAAGCCAGGGGCAGGGGGCCCGCCAGGCGCTGGGTGTACTCGGCCAGCTCGGGCTGCAGCGGATCGCGGGCAATGAGCTGCCAGGAGGCGCCGTCCGGCGAGGGATAGGCAAAGGCCTGCCAGCGCTTGGCCAGGGCCGCTGGGAGGGCTCTGGAGGCTTCCAGGGCCATGCGGGCGAGGGCGATGTGCTCAGGGTCGTGCGACCACAGTGGGAGGTTCAGCTGCTCGGACAGTGCCTGGTACAGGCTGGCCTCGGAGACCAGGCCCAGCCTGACCAGGATGGCCCCCAGCTTTTGCGGCGTCGGGCTGCGGGACTGCTCGGTCAGGGCCTGGGCCAGGCCGGTGTCATCGAGCAGTTGCTTCTGGATCAGGAGTTGGCCGATCTTCATGAAATCGAGAGGGAATCTGGTGGCTGACGGCTGCCGTGCAAACCGGTTCAGCCATAAAAAAAGCGGGGGTCGAAACCCCCGCTTTGTACAGCAATCTACCGAAGCAGATTACTTGTTGTCGCGATCGCGAGCACGCACGTAGTCCGGACCCTCGTCACCCTGGGCAGCGGAAGCTTCCAGGTAGTTGCCGGTGGCCGGGTTGAAGTGGTAGTTCTGCACGCGGATCGACGAAGCAGCAGCGGTGATGCGCAGGCGAGCGTTGGCATCGATGTCGTCAGCGCCGAAGGTCGGCTTGGCGGCGGTAGCCGCGGCGTTCAGCTTGGCGTCGATAGTCGCACCCGACAGGTAACGCACTTCACGGGGCTTCATGCCGGCAGCGATGACGGCGGTGGCGCCCAGCTTGCCGCTACGCAGCAGAGCGGTACCGTACACATCGACGGACGGCTGCGATTCGTCGGTGTTGATCACCCGAATCACGTTCTTCCAGCCACCAGACGGAGCCTCGACGATTGCGGGGATGTAGTTACGCACATCCACGCGAACGCCATTGGCGGTCAGGTTGTACATATTGGCCGGGCAGATCGGGGTAGCCAGTTCCTTCGAAGCGGTACCACGAGCCAGCGTGCCGCTGGTCACAGCGAACTGGGAAACCGGGATCACGGCGTCGCCAGGCACGGTGTAGCACACGTAGACCTTCTTGTTGTTGGCCAGGTGAGCTGCATCGATAGCGATGGTGGCTTCGGTCAGACCAGCGTTGAAGGTGGTGGTGTTCGCGGCGGTGTCCAGATCAGTACCGGCAGCGCAGTTAGCTGCGCTGTTCAGCGTGACCAGGCCACCAGCAACGAAGTTGCCAGCCAGCTTGAAGGTCAGGCCGTTCTGCGAGATCTTGCCGTCAGCAGCGACGTCAGTAGCGTCGAAGCCGGTAGCCACGCCGTAGATCTTGACGCCGTCGGTGTCGTACAGAGCTGCGCGGTCAGCGATTTCAACGGAGCCCACATTCAGCACTTGCTTGACCGGAGCGGTGGCGTCGGTAACGTCAGCAACGCCTTCTTCCGAAGCGGTGAAGAGCATGCCCAGCGAGCCCACCAGCACGTCAACGCGCGACGATTCGCGAGTGGCGGCAGTGGCGAACGCGCTGCTGGGGGTGATGACCGACTTGGTGGCCACGCCCGACTGCAGGATCGGGGTGTCGTTCTTCAGAGGAGCGCTGGAGAAATTGGAGTCGAATTCGACGCCAGCAGCGTTCGTCAGCTTGATCGACACGCCGATTTCAGCGGTGGTCGGGTTGCAATAGTTCGCGGTCAGGGCCGGCACTTGCAGGGTGGTGTAGACCTTCTTGATCTTGCCGTTACCCTGGGTGACTTCGTCAGCCACGA
Source organism: Pelomonas sp. BJYL3 (assembly GCF_027257975.1). Lineage (GTDB taxonomy): Bacteria > Pseudomonadota > Gammaproteobacteria > Burkholderiales > Burkholderiaceae_C > Roseateles_B > Roseateles_B flavus. The sequence continues at coordinate 267,226 of NZ_JANZKX010000003.1, read as the reverse complement.
CAGCGGGAGGACCGCCAACGGGCTGGTTCACGGAACCAGCGACGTTGTTGGTGCCCAGCACGATCGTCGAGCCGGTGGGGAAGGTCACGCCGTTGTTCAGAGTGAACGAGAACGTGATCTTGCGCTTGTCGGTCGGGTCGATGACGCCAGCAGCAGCATCCAGGAAGTCAGCATTGTTGGTGCTGACCAGGGTGGCGCCCGGCTTGTCGGCGGCATCCCACTCACCAGCCGTCAGGGTGTAGGTCACCACGAAGCTGTTCGGGTTGCTGGCGGTACCGGTCAGGGGCAGGGCCAGCGAGTAACCGATGGTGGGGGCCACCATGGAGATGTCCGCACCGAAGGCTTCTGCAGCGAAGTTCTTGTAGGAAGCCTGGATCACACCAGCGCTAGCGGTGGTGGCCACGCCAGCGAAAGCGCTCATCAGCAGTGCAGAAAGAAGCTTTTGTTTCATTGAATTTCCTCGAGATTGTATGAAGTTGACACCTCAACAAGCACGCCGGTGCACTGATGTTGCTTCCAGCGGCCGCTGCACCAGTGGTTGATGTGACAGCTGGGGCGCAGTATACCCATTCATTTATGGGCCGCAATCGGTGTATCGGCGTGGCTTTTGAGGTTTTGTTGCTTGGGACCTACTGAAGGTCGGGCCTGGGGCCCACGGAACGACTTACGGTTGGCTTCGATCAGCGTTGCAACGCCTTGAAGCTAGGGGCTGGGTCAACGCTTTTTGTTCAATGCATCCATAAGCTCCTTCAGTATCTGTGGATCTTCCACGGTCTTGCCGTCGCCCAGCTTGTTCTTGCCGGTCGGGGCACCGATCGCGGAACCCTGCCCCGCAACGTTATTCGATGCCGCCGCGCCTGGTGATGTAACGCTTGGTTCCAGGGGAAAGTCCGGAGGGTTTTGTTGCTTCCTGACGACGGATTGACGGGGTTTTTGACGCTCGCTCAGCGGCTGCTGCTTGACGTCAGGTGCCGGAAGCACATAAGGCTTTGCCGGGATTTGATTTGGATCATTTGACAAGCTGCCATCGACAGGGGCTTGCGGGGCCGCTTGCTCCTGTGGCGTACGCAGCTTCTGACCGCTGCCCGTGGAGTCCCAGCGGAATTGATTGCGGAAGGCTTCGGTGATGGCCTGGGCCTCGAACTCATTGGAAATCACATAGGGTGTGATCAAGATCACGAGTTCGGTGCGGTCCCGGGTATCGGTGGAATTCTTGAACAGATGGCCGGCCAACGGGATGTCCTTGAGCCAAGGCACGCCCGAGTCATCCAGCTTGTTCTCTTCCTGCATAAGGCCGCCTAGCAGCACCGTGGTGCCGTCGCTGACTGACAGCTTGGTGCTGAGCTTGCGGTTCTGGATGGTGGGTGTGCTGGTGACGCCCACCGATGTCTTGAGCACCGTGCTGACTTCCTGGTCCACGTCCACGTCGATGCGTCCGCCGGCGTGAATGACAGGCTTCACTTTCAGGATCACGCCTGTGTTGCGGTACTGGATGGTCTGCAGGATGTTCTGCTGGGCCACGCCGCCCGGGACCGTGGAGGTGGAGCCGACGCCCTGCTGTTGCTGGGTGATGATGGGCACATCCTGGCCCACCTGGATCGAGGCCTGTTCGCCGTTGCGGGCCATGACGCTGGGGTTGGCCAGGATGCGGGCCTTGTTGGTGGCGGCGAGGGCGTTGAGCAGGGCATTGGTGCTGCTGCCGTTGCTCTTGATCGTGGCCACGAAGTTGCCGGCCGTATCCGACTGGCCGGTCTTGTTTCGCAGATTGACGTTGAAGCCGCCCACAGTGAATTGCCGCAGGAGCCAGTCGAAGCCCATCTGCTCTGTATTGGTCAGACGGACTTCGGCAATGGTCACGGAGATCAGCGCCGTGCGTGCAGGGCGATCCAGCTCCTGGAGGAGCCCGAACCACTGCTGATACTCGGTTGGGTTGCCTTGGATGATCAGGGTGTTGGTGGGTGCGTTGACCACCACCCGTGAACGGACGGCATTGGCGTTGTTCGTCGCGCCCGCTGGGTTCATCACATCCTGCAGCGTCTTGGCCAGATCCGCGGCGTCCATATTGCGCACGGGGTAGGTGAAGTAGCCCGCCGTGCCTCGGCCGCTGGCCGGCTGGTCGAGCTCGGTGGCCCAGCGCAGGGCATGGTTCAGGACACCGTCGTCGGCGGCAAAGACGATGACCGAATTCAAGGGCCCGATGGGCAGGAGAACCAGAGGTGCTTGCGCCCCCGCGCTGGTCCCTACGTTGTAGCCCTGGGCCTGGAGTACTTCGGACAAGCGCTTGGCCAACTCGTCAGCCGACCAGAACAGAGGGGCTACACGCGCACTGACGCGCCCGCGCATCATGGGCTGGTCCAGGACGTCGATGGCCTCCAGCGCGGCGGCGATGTCGTCGGACGAGCCGCTCAGCAGTACGGCCTGACGCGCGACATCTTCCTGCACATTGACGCGCTGGCCAAACAGGGTGCGCAACCAGGACGACACATTGGTGGGCGAGACGCTGCTCATCTCCGCCAGGAAAAAGATGGGCCGCAAGCTCGCCGGCACGTCGGGCAGGCTGCGCCCGCGCATCAGCTCGGGCAAGTAGCCTGTGTTGCCGTTGGTGGGCGTAATTCGGACCAGGCCGTCGAATTCGGTGACGGTCAGGCCGTAGGACTTCAGCACGCCCCGCGCCGTCTGCGACAACGCCGTGGCGGACAGCGGTTTGCCGGACTTCAGCGACACCAGCTCCTTGCGCTGTGCAATCGCCGGGTCCATGGACAGGTTCTTCTTGAGAATGGTGGTGTAGACCGTCTCGATGAAGAGTGGCAGCGGCATCTGGTCCAGCGCCACTGCGCTTTCCTGCTCGGCGCCGCCGCTCACGGAGGGCGCCGGGGCGCTGGTTGCATTGCGCTCGGCCGCAGGCATGGGCGGCGTCTGGAACAGGCGGTTGGTGCCTGTACTGCGCGTGGCTGGTTTGCCGCCATCCGCGTCGCTGGCCGCAGCGCTGGGTGCGGCGGCCACGGGGGGCAGCGGCTGCGCATTGCCCGGCGCCTTGGGCAGGGCCTCGGCCGGACGGTCCGGCAGGATGGTGGGCGACCAATGCGTGCAGCCGCACAGCGCGGACACCGCGGCCACGATCAGGGGCCTGGCCAGGCGGGCCGGAGCGAAAAGCGGGGCAGGGGTTTGGATCATGGCTCGGTCAGGTAAATCGTTCGGGTCTTGCCGCGGGCGCCTTGAATCACGGCATGGGTGGGTTCAATGGCCTTGACTTTGTCGCCGTCCGGCAGCTTGTCGCCCACATTCAACTTGAGGGGCTTCTGGCCCGCGGCGGTCAGCACCAGGTAGCGCTCGGGGCCGCGGACCACCAGGGCGCCCAGGCGCCAGGTGATCAGGTCGCCACCGGCGCTGGCCGCCGCTGCACCCGGCTGGGCGGCCAGCGGCGCATTGCGGGTCAGGCCGAAGGGGTCGGCGGCGCTGATGCGGCGGGACAGGGTGTCGTCATCGTCCAGGCTGCCGAGGACCTTCTGTTCCAGCGCCTCGCCGGCCTCGGCAGGCGCGGCGCGGCCGGCCAGCGCGGCCGGCCGGCCCAGCTGCCAGCCCAGTGCGCCTGCCAGGCTGCAGCAGAGCAGGGCGATGAGGATTCTTAGGGCGATGTTCATGGCTTCTGGCTCGCGCCGCTCGGCGCGGCATCGACGATCACGGGCAGGGACACGGTCAGCTCCACCCGGCGACTGCGTCGGGAGGCGGTGAGGGTGTCTACGCTGGCCAGCTGGCCGCCGCGCTCGATTCGCTGGAGCGCAGTTTCCATGGCGCCGGGTGCCAGCTCGAAAGTCACCGTGGCGCGCACGCGGATGGCCTGCATCGCCAGGCGCAGACCCTTTCCGGCCTGGGCGGGTGACGCGTCCTTGTCCTTGTCGGGGTTCAGGGCAGAGGCGGCGGCCGCTACAGGGGGCTGCAGCGCGATGCTGACCCGCTTGAGACTCTCGTCCTTGAGCACGCTGCTGAGCCAGTCCCGCAGCATGGCCTGACCCTGGGCCTCGCTGGGGGCGTGCCACAGCTGGCCTTGCAGCGCTTCGTGCGCCGCGCCGAGGGCCTGAGTGCGCTGGGCCCAGTCGATCTTGTCAGCGGAGCTCTGCAGCAGCTGGACCCTGCCGCGCACGGTCTTGAGTTCGGCGGCGAGCTTCTGGTGGGCGTCCCAGGCGCGCAGCGAGAGCTCGCCGGCCACGGTGAGCGCGCCCGCGGCGAGGAGCCACAGGACGCGTTTGTCCAGTTTCTGCTGGCGCAGCTGCTGCCAGGCGCGGGAGAGGGCGGTCATGGTTTGCTGGCGGCTGCGGTGCCGCCGGATTTCGCAGGCTTGGCGTCGTCCACCCGCATGCTCAGGGTCAGGCTGTTGTTGCTGGACTCCAGGCCGATCTTCAGCCCGGAGATATTGGCCAGCTGCTCGATGCGGCGGGTGGTGTCCAGCATCGCGATGTCACCTTCGGGGATGTCCAGCGTCATCTTGAGCTGGGCATTGCGGTAGTCCCATTCGGCCAGGACCGGCGTGGGAACGGTCGCCGGGACGGCGCCCGGTGCCGGCGCCGTGAAGGCATTGCCCGCCGTGGGCGCTGCCGTGGCGCTGGCCTGCGAAGCCAGTCCGGCCTGGGTGACGGGCACGGCCAGCACGCCGCTGCTGATCACGCGGTCCAGCAGCTCCAGCTGGGTCAGCTGGGGGGCCAGGCTCAGCAGGGCCTCATGGTCCTCGCGCAGCTGCTCGTACTGGGAGCGTTGCGACAGCGAGGTCTCGCGCTGCTTGCGCAGATCCGCGAGCAGCTGCCTGTCGTGCTCGAGCTGGCTGCGGGTCTGCAGGTGGATGCCCAGGGCGGCGCTGATCGCCATGCCCAGTACCAGCAGGGCGGCCTGCCAGTGCCAGCCCTGCCAGGGATCAGGCTTGGGGAGGTTGTCGCCGCGCAGCCATTGCCGGGGTGGCTCAGCCTGCTGCGTGCGCTGCCTGGGGGTGGGACGGGGCTGCTCGTCCGCGTCATGGCCGGTGGCCCGGGCGAAGCGGGCCCACTCGGCCTCGGAGGGCAGATGCGGCCACCACTGGCTGCTCTGGAGCTGGCCATCAGCCCAGTGCTGGCCTTCGAAACCGGGCTGGCGCTGCAGCAGGTGCAGGCCGTTGCCGTCGGACTCCAGCAGGGTCTCGGGCCATTGCTGGCTCGGGCGGCGAGCGGTGCCGTCCTTGTCTTCCAGCGCCCAGGCCCAGACCGAGACATCGCCTGGCGCAAGTTCCCGCCAGGCGAAGGCGAAGTGGCCCTTCGGGTAGAAGCTCAGCAGCTGCAGGCGCACCGCCGCCAGCTGCTGCGCGCGCTTGAGGCCGGGCAGCTTCAGGCGCAGGGCCTGCAGCCTGGCGCGGGCGACCGGCTCTGCGGGCTGGCGCCTGGAGGGCCAGAGGTCGGAGATCTGTAGGCTCACGGGAGGCTGTTGGCAAAGGGTGAATACAGGGGCGGTGGCGGCTTGTCCGGCAACTGGTTGGGCAGCGCCTCCACATCCTTGGCGGGAGGCAGGTCCTTCGTACGCGGGAGCCGGTAGCCGTAGTCCGCATGCCAGGGACCGTTCGGACTTTCTCCGGTGCTGGTCATGCTCAGGTGCTGGCACCAGGCCCGGCCTGGCACGCAGATCCTGACCAGCAGCGTGGACGAAGGCACGATGATGTAACGCCCTTCGGCCAGGTAGCTGCCGCCTGTCTGCGAGATGGCGGATTCTATTCGCACCGGCGTACCAGGAATTCGCTGGTCGACCAGCTGCTGCGCGGCGGCAGGGTCCATCCCGCTGATGGCGGACAGCACCGGTGCCGTCACGGTGTAGCGGTTGACCGTGCGCTGGGGGCCGATATAGACATGGTCCAGCAAGGCCTGCCTGGGCCCCTCGGGCAGATCTTTCCAGCCCAGCAGGCGCTGCAGCTCGGAGGGCGTGGCCAGCCTTTCGTTGCGGGGCACGGGCATTCGGGCCTGCTGGTAGTCCGGGCGTTCGGCGCCGTTGATGTGCTGGAGATCATCCGTGTCGGTGTAGTCCAGCAGGCGATCGGCGAGCTGGTCCATCTGCAGGCCATCGGTGAAGCCCACGGCCTGGAACAGATGAAGCAGCTCGTCACGCCGCGCGCGACGCAGGTTGAAGAGCGATCCGCCGTCCTGGTAGCTGACCATCACGCCGTCCTCGGTGCGGTAGAAGCGGCCGTCCAGCTTGATGGTGCCCAGGCTGTCGAGGCGGCGGTACAGGGCGCTGCTGAGGTACAGCGCCTCGGCTCGGGTCCGCTCCACCAGCTGCACCGCCTTCTGCTCCTCGCGGGCCTCGATCACCAGCGCCCGGGTCTCGTCGCTGCGATGCGACATCAGCGCGATGCCCACGCTGACCAGGGCTAGCATGATGACGGTGACAGGCAGCACAAAGCCCTGGTCCTGCTTCATTGCAGCCCCATGCCGGTCAAGGGAGTGGACGGTTCCGCCAATTCCCAGGCGGAATTGCGCGGGGCGGCCAGCAGGAGCTGCTCCGTGCTCTCGCCGCGCAAGCGGTAGGCGAAGACCAGGAGGGCGGGCAACTGCTCGGTGTCGGTCGTGGTCGAGACCGGGCGGTCGCTGCGACGGGCCGGCGGCCAGGCCTCGTGCAGGGCGCCTGCATGATCCACATAGCGCACATCGAAGCGGTCGAATACCCAATCGAAGGCGGCGCCGGCCTGCCCCTGGTGGGTGACATTGAGCCGCGCGCCCTCCGGGCCGGTCACCAGCTTGAGCTCCATGTCCACCGGCGCATTGCCGATGGAAGGCAACAGGGAGGTCGTCGATTCCATCGCGAAACCGGTGTTGCTGCCCATGAACTTGAGCCCGCTCTGGTAGCCGGGGTTGATGGCTTCCGCGACGACCTGACGCAGCAGGGTGTTGAGGTGCTGCCGGCGCTGGATGGCGTCCGCGGCGCTGCTCAGCTGCGTCTGCGCCTTCATGGATTGATGCCAGCCGGCCATCAGCACGCCGAAGAGCATGGCGAAGATGGCGACGGTGACCATCACCTCCAGCAAGGACAGTCCGCGGTCCCGCCGCCTGGTGCGCAAGGGTTTCATGGCGTGTTGAAGCCGGGTGGGCCCGATGGGCGCACCCGCACCTGCTTGTAGCCGGCTACCCGGCGTTCGCCCTGGCCGAGCAGGCGACCGCTCTGCTTGTCCAGCACGCGCACCTTCACCGCATAGACAGAGACCTGGTAGGGGCTGATACCGGCGGGGTGGCGCACATGGTCTGCAGGGTCGCGCTCAAGCTTCGAGCTCCATTCGTAGACCTGGCTGCCCAGGTCCATGCGGCCCTGCCCGGCTACGGCGGGATTCAGGCTCACCGCAAACTCCGTGATATTGCTCTCCAGCGCGATCTCATCCAGCACCGCCATCGCCCGGCTCGCCGTCTTCAGCGTCTGCCCCGCCCACACGAACAGGGCGGCGCCGAAGCCCGAGATGACGACCAGGGCCACGATGACCTCGATCAGGGAGATGCCCCGCTGCTGCGTGTGGGTCATTGGAACTCGGTGGCGGCGAAGCTGGCGGTGCAGCTGATGGCGGCGAACTGGAGGCGCCACTGGCGCTGGGAACGCGGATCTCTGATCTGCACCTCGCCCGGTTCGCAGGCGCCCAGGCGGCCGAAGACGGGCGGGGCCTTGCTGTCCAGGGTCCACCCGGGAGGCAGATCCAGGGGCGGGCGGCCGTCGGGGAGGAGGCGGGCCTGGGACTTGGCGTCCAGCCGCAGCTCGACGCCCAGCGTGGCCAGACGCGTGGACAGCAGCTCGGCGCTGCTGCGCACCTGGGCCAGGTCGGCGGATTCGAAGGCGGACTCCAGCCGCTTGGCCAGCGCAGGGACGGCCACGGCCGTCAGCAGGCCGATGATGCTCAAGGCGATCACCACCTCCAGCAGGGTGAAGCCCCGGGATGCAGAGAGTCCGGCGGGAGCGCGAACCTGCCGCTCAGTTGCCCGCTTCACCACGCTTGCCAAGCCCGATGTCGGCGTCGTTGCCTTCACCGCCGGGCTTGCCATCGGCGCCCAGGGAGACGATGGAGAAGGGCCGGCCGTCCTCGCCGGGAATGCGGTACTGGTAGGGGTTGCCCCAGGGATCGGCGGGCACCGCCTCGTCCAGGTAGGGGCCCTTCCAGCGTTCGCGCAGCTTGGCGTCGGTTGGGGCGGTGACCAGCAGGTCCAGGCCCTGCTCGGCCGTGGGATAGGCCCCCAGATCCAGGCGCATGGACTCGATGGCGCCGCGCAGCAGCTTGATCTGCACGCCCGCCGTCTGCACCTTGGAGGAATCCACTTTGGCGAACAGGCGGGGCCCGACCAGGCCGGCGATCAGGCCGATGATGACCAGCACCACCAGCATTTCGAGAAGCGTGAAGCCGCGCGAACGCGACGGGTGACGGGAGCTACGCATGTTCAGAACTTGACCTCGGACAGGGATGTGAGGGCCAGCACCACCCCCACGATGACGAGCGCGATGATACCGCCCAGCACCAGAATTGCCGCCGGCTCGATCAGCGCCACCAGGCGGCGACGCTGCCGGCGGTTCTGCTCCAGGGCGTAGGCCGCCACATGGCCCATCATCTGGCCCAGCTGGCCGGTGCGCTCGCCGACGCGCACCATGCTCAGCGCACTGGGCGGGAGCAATCCGCGCTCCGAGAGTGAGCTGGAGATGCTTTCGCCGCGGCCGATGTCAGCCAGGGTCTGGCGCAGCTTGGTCGCGACCTCGGGCAGGGACACGGCGGCGGCCGTGAGGTCCAGCGAGGTCAGGATGGGCACCCGGCTCTGCAGCATGAGGGCCAGCATGCCGGTCCAGCGGGACAGCTCCTGCTGCTGCAGCCAGGGGCCGATCACCGGCAGCTCGGCGGCCGCACTGCGGATGCGCTCGGGCCCCAGTGCCTTGCGCAGTGCCAGGCCGCCCGCGACCAGGGCAGCGGCGGCCATCAGCAGCGCGACGCTGTGCTGGTTGACGAACTCGCCGGTGCTCATCACCGCCGCGGACAGCCAGGGCAGGTCCGCCCGCTTGCCGGCCAGCAGGGTGGAGAAGCGCGGTACCACGAAGGAGAAGACGAAGAGCACGGCGGCGGCGCCCGCCATGATCAGGATGGCGGGGTAGACCAGGGCCTCGGAGGTCTCGGCTCGGATCTGGTCGTCGAATTCCATCTGGTCGGCGGCGCGGCCCAGCGCGGCGGGCAGGTCACCGGTGGACTCGCCGGCGGACACCAGGGCCAGCACGAAGTTCGGCAGCGGCAGGCTGCCGGGCGCCGCGTGCGTGCGCAGCGCACTGGAGAAGCGCTCGCCCGCCAGGACGTCGGACAGGATGGCCGTCAGCACGGTCTCCTGGGCCGAGCCCTTGCGGCCTTCCAGCAGCGTGCGCAGCGACTCCTCCAGCGTCACCCCCGCCTGCAGCAGGGAGGCCAGCTCGCGGATGAAGAGCACGGCGGCCACACCGGGGGGGATCTTCTTCTGGCGGCGCGCACCCGAGCCCGGGGCCTTGGCGCGGCTGCGGTCCAGGCGGATGGGGGTCAGGCCTTGCCTGTTCAGCTCGGCCAGGGCCTCCGGCTCGCTGTCTTGCGGCAGGGTGCCGCTGAGCTGGCGGCCGTCAGCGTCGATGGCGGTGTAGTCGAAGGCCATGGCTCAGGCGTCCAGCTGGCGCAGACCCGCGGCGGCACGTTGGGCCTGGCGGGCCTGCAGCGAGGCGGCCAGGATGTCGGCGCGGACGAAGTGGGCGTCGAAGTCGATCATTTCGGGGAAGAGCTCGTAGTCATGCGCCGTGAACAGGGAGGGCACGTAGCCCGCCTCGTGCAGCCAGGCCAGCAGCTCGCGGTACTGCGTCTGCCCATGGTAAACGGTGGCGACGCCCAGCTCCGCCTGGATGGCCGCGACCTTGCCCAGGCTGCGGCGCGCGCCGTTGAGCACGGGCATCTCGAAGCCCTGCACATCCAGCTTGAGGTAGATGGACTGTGCCGCCTGGGCCCGGGGATCCTCGCGGAGGAAGTCGTCCAGGGTGATCAGCTCGACGTCCAGGCGGCGCCTCACCTCGCTGAACTGCGCCATCGCGCTGCTGGGATCCTGCACGGGCTCCAGCAGGGAACTCATCGGCGAGGTGCTGGTGACCTGCAGGCTGGCCCGCCCGGGCTGCTCGCCCAGGGCCTTCTCGACCACCTGCCAGCGGCCGTCGGCCTCGGCGAGGCGGCGCAGCTGCGCCGCCATGTCGGGCAGGGGTTCGAAGCTGATGATCCAGCCCTGGTAGCCGGCCGCGCGGACCAGCTGGGCGAATTGCCCGGCATTGCCGCCCACGTCGAGGACCAGGTCGATGGGTTGCCACTTCAGGAAACGCCGCAGATACCAGCGCTGCTGGTGGCTGGCCAGCCGGTTCCAGCGCACGAGCCGCCAGTCCGTCAGGCGTGACAGCCGCCTCTGCAGGGCGGTCAACAGACGTTTGATCTTCATCATGCGGTGGAGGTGCGGGTGGAGGGCAACAGGCCGCGATCTCAGGCGGACTGACCGTGCAGGATCTGCTGCAGGTACAGGCCGGCGATGTGCTGCGCACTGTACGCCCGGCGCAGGGCCTGGCGGCCGGCCTCGGGTGGGCGAGGCTGGCGCAGCAGCGCGGTCAGCGCAGGCGCGTCTGCGAAAAAGCGGGCGCAGTCCTGGGCCGTGTGGCGGTTGAAGCTGACGTCAAAGCACAGCAGCTCGCAGTCATAGAACAGCATCTCCACCAGCGAGGGGTTGGTGCCACCCACGCTGTGGCCGTGCAGGTACACAGCGCAGCGCTCGCGGTGCTGAGCCAGTGCGTGCGGGTCGTAGATGGGGTCGAGCAGGGCGAGCCGCGGCTCGTGGGCATAGCGGGCGCGCAGCTGGCGTGCATAGGGGCTGTGGTTCCAGTTGCCGATGAGGGTGTAGCGCTGCAGCGGCGAGGCGAGGAAGCCCTCGATCATCAGCTCCAGCTGGTTCTCCGGCTCGATGCGGCACACGGTCAGGGCCGTGCCCGGCTCGACGGCGGTGCCGGGCACGCGCAGGACGTGGTCGCCCGAATAGGCGATGCAATGCGACTTGCCGCGGCAGCTGGGAACGAGGAAGGGCGCAAGGCCTTCGTTGTCGTAGATGATGCGGTGGGCGAAGCGCTGGGCCAGGCTGTCCAGCACCTTGAGCAGGCGCCGCTTGCGGGGGCTGAACTTGTCTCGCCGCCACTCGATGCCGTCCACATTCACCAGCAGCCGCTTGCCCGACAGCCCGCACAGCAGGCGGAACAGCGGGAACCACAGGCCGCCCGAGACGCCCAGGACCACGATGTGGCTGCTGCGCAGGAAGACCTTGAAGAAGGCAAAGAGGTCGTGCAGCACCGAGGCCGCGCCATTGGCTGGCGTGTCCAGGAAGAGTCGGCGTACGCCGTTGAAGTCGGGCGCGCGGTCGGGGTAGAGGCGGGCGTCGCAGGTGACGATGACCTCATGCCCGGCCGCCACCATGGCGGGCGTGCAGTGCTCGGCGAAGGACTCGAAGCCGCCGTAGCGGTTGGGGATGCCGGCGGATCCGATGAAGGCAATCGTCGCCATGCCTCAAGGCTCCCGGGATGCGCGGCAGGCCGCCTGGTAGCCGTCCATGAGCAGCGCGTAGTGGTGCTCGGCCAGGTGCTGGCTGCGGATGAGGCCGCGTGCGCCCTCGGCCAGGGCCTGGCGCTCCGCGGGCGCCATGCGGCCGGCCTGGTCCAGCTGGGCGGCGAGGCCGGGCTGGTCGGAGGGCTCGAACAGCAGGCCGGTGCGGCCGGGGATGACCAGCTCGGGAATGCCACCGATGCGCGCCGCGATCACGGGCGTGCCGGCGGCAAAGCTCTCCAGGATGGCCATGGGATTGTTCTCGTACCACTCGGAGGGCGCGATGGTGAACCAGGCCTGCTCGATCTGCGCCTTCAGCGAAGGAGCGTCCAGCTTGCCGAGGAAGCGAATGTTGGGCAGCCCCGCGTAGGCCGCCCTCAGCTCCGCCTCCATGGGGCCGGCGCCTGCGATCAGGAGCTGGTCTTCGGAGCGGCGGGCGAAGGCCTGGCACAGCATGCCCAGCCCCTTCTCGCGCGAGAGCCGGCCGCAGTAGAGATAGCTGCGTGGCGTCGGCTGCCCGCTGGCGGGGCCGGGGCTGTCGACGAAGTTGTACAGCACCGAGGACTTGGCCGCGATGGCGGGGCGGTACTCGATGTGCTTGTCTCGGCAGAACTGCGAGACCATGAAGAAGTGGTCGATGTGGCTGACGTAGTCGAAGCGGCGGTCGCGCGTGCGGCATTCCAGCGCCGACAGCGAAGACGCCAGCACGCTGTTGCGATTGCAGCGGTTCAGCACGGCGTGGCGGTAGCTGCCGGTGGCGCAACGCTCGCAGACGCCCAGCTCCGGCGTGAACATCGTGGAGACCGGGCACAGCATGCGGTACTCGTGGACCGTCATCACCGTCGGCACCTGACGGCGCTTGAGCACCTCCAGGATGGCGTTGCTGAGCTGGCCGTAGAAGATGTGCAGGTGCGCCACTTCCGGCTTGAAGGCGGTGATCAGGGCGTCCAGCTGCTGCGCGGCCTCGGGCCTGTAGATGAACTCGCGGAAGTTTCGCAGCGTGGCCAGCGGATTGGGCTGGACATAGCCGTTGCGCGGCAACAGGACGGTGGTCTTGCGCGCGTCGAAGGAGGTGTCGCCGCAGGCCAGCGTTGCCAGCTCATGCCCCTGGTCCAGCAGCATCCGGGTCGTGAGCTGGTAGACGCGGTCCGAGCCCCCGCCGATATGTTCGAAGTTGTTGATCTGAAGTACGCGCATGCTCAAAGGGGGCGGGCCGGAACGGCCGGCGGTTTACAGGGACGGGGGCAGCAGGCGGCCGATGGCCAGCGCATTGCGGTCCCAGGTGAATTGACGGGCACGCTGCCGGGCGCCCGGGGCGAGCCGGGCGAGCGCCTGGCGGTCGCCGAGGAAGCCCTGCAGCACCGTGCCGATGGCGGCACGCATGCCGCCGGGCGTGCCGATGGGGATCTTGACGCCGCAGCTGTCGTCCACGATCTCGGCGTAGCCATGGTGGTCCAGGCACAGCACGGGCAGGCCGTGGGCCAGGGACTCGAAGACGACATTGGTCGTGAGGTCCTTGACGCTCAGCAGCACGAAGAGATCCGCCTGGCTGAAATGCGCCTGGGCCTGGGCGTGGCTCACCCAGCCGTGGAAGGTCGCGCGGATGCCCAGATCCTGGGCCTGGGCCTCGTAGCGGGGACGGGAGTCGCCGTCGCCCACGACGGTCAGCTCGATCTGCTCACGCGCCGCGGCTGGCAGCGCGGCGATGGCGTCCAGCAGCATGCCCAGCGGTTTGCGGTCCACCAGCGCGCCCGCCCACAGCAGGCGCAGCGAGGCGCCACCGCCCGTGGCCGTGCGCGCGAGCTGCTCCTCGGGGATGTCCTCGGCGCCGGTCTCGGGGATCCAGTGGAAGCTGCCGCCGAAGCGCCGCTGGAAGCGCTGGCCGATGTCCTGCGTGGCCGCGATGAAGGCACCGCCCGGTCGCTGCGTGGCCCGGTAGGCAGCCTTCACGCGCGGGCTCAGCCGGAACTGCAGCCGGGTGATCCATTCAGTGAGGTTCAGGAAGAGACGCATCTTCAGCGTCAGCTCCCCGAACAGGGCGCGCGGCGTGTAGACCAGCCCACCTACCGGCCCCCAGAGAAAGGGCAAGTCCAACTTCCAGAGAAAACCGGGCTCGCGGAAGCCCACGATGTTGAGGTGGTGGGCGGCGACGATGCGAAAGCGCGAGCGCAGCGTCTTCGCAAGCTGGTAGACGCGCCACTGGTAGACGATGTACGTCAGGTAGTAGCCCAGGCGCAGGCTGTTCTTGCGGCCGTCGGTGCGGCTGCCGTGCCGCACGTAGAAGTCGTGGACATCGCAGCCCTGAGCCCGCAGTGCGGCCATGCCCCGTTCCACCGCCGGTCGGAACTCGTTGTCCTGGGTGACCAGGATCAGCGGGCGCTGGCGGGCCAGCCGCGAGACCAGGTTCCAGCCGACCGCATGCTCGCTGCCCATGTCGGGCGCGCAGTGGTGGGCGGAGACGAGGAGATAGCCGTCACCCATGGCTCAGCCGCCGCGCAGGCGGGCCTCGGCGTTGCGCGCATGGCAGGCGATGGGCACCAGGCCCAGCAGCAGTGCCACGGAGAAGGAGCGCACCAGGATGATCTGGTTGATGAGACCTGCCAGGAAGATGATCAGCAGCAGCATGTTGTCCAGCCTGAAGAGATGCACGGGCCATGCACCTCCCTGGACATAGGCCCTGAAGATCTGGGCCATGCGCCACAGCAGCCAGGTGAGCATGGGCAGGCCGAATGCTAACGTCAAGGCGACCCAGAACACATCGTTGATGACGATGGCGGATTCATCGTAGGTGAAGACCAGCGGCACCTCGGGCAGGCTGCGCAGGGCGGCCAGCACCACCTCGAAGTCCCCGCCCATGCCGGTGATCAGCTTGGCCGGCTGGTAGCTGACCATCTCCGGCACGCTCACGAAGAGCAGGCCCAGGCGGCTCAGCATCATGTTGTCGACCTTGGCAACGACGCGGTCGATGAGCTGGTCGCCCATGCTGAATACCGAACCCACGACCAGCACGGCGAGGCCGCCCAGCACGGCGCGCCGGGTCGGCGGCGAGAGGGTGCGCAGGCACAGGTACAAGGCGTACAGGCCGAAGCACACGGTGGCGGCATCGCTGCCGGTGGCGTCGATGAAGAAGCCGAACAGCCCGGTCAGCAGCAGGGACGGCATGCGCACCCGCTGCCAGGCCGGCAGCGTCTGCACGACATAGGTCGCCAGCAGGAAGTAGGACAGGTCGATGGAGTTGGCGAACGTGCCGGAAACGTCACCGTCCTCCAGCGCCCAGACGGCGGAGCTGTTGTCGTTGAGGGCTGCGATGAACTCGGCGCCCGTCACCGGGTCGATGAGCTGGAGGCCGGCGATCAGCATCTGCACCGTCGCCAGCAGTGCGAAGTCCAGGCGCAACGTGGCCAGCAGGTGGGCGGGCTGGGAGCGCCGCTCCACGCGGGTCCACACGAACAGCGCCAGCATCACGAACAGGGGACGCACCAGCACGCCCACATACTTCGCGGCGTCCACCAGAGAGCCGCCATGCAGGGCGGTGATGGTCAGACCATAGGCGGCCAGTGCCAGCAGGGGCTGCAGCGAGCGGCCCAGCACCTGGCGGTCCTGCGCCATTGCCAGCTGGGGCCGCCGGTTCCAGATGTAGGCGCAGCTGACCAGCAGCAGCAGGCTGTCCATCCCGATCAGCAAGCCCGGGATCACGGGCTTGAGGCCCAGCGCCGGATGCATGAAGAGCCCCCAGAGGACGCTCCAGTAGAGATAGACGCGCAGGAAGCCGTACATCAGCGCAGGTCCGCGGCCAGGGCTTCAGCGATGCGCCGTGCATGCACCGCGTCGTTGAAGTCCGCACTGAACACCGTGGCGAAGGCGGCATGCACCTGCGCCGGCGAAGGGGCCGCCCGGGCCATGTCGAGGAGGCTGTCGGCGATCTCGCGGTGCTGCGTGGGTTCGCGGACGATGACCTTGTAGGGCACGAGCTCCAGCAGGCGGCTCAGCGCGGGCGTGGCCTCGGTCAGCACCGGGATCACACCGGCGGCCATGTAGGTGCTGAGCTTGGTGGGCGTGCTGACGCGGTTGATGGCGATGTCCTCGCGCAGGATGAAGCCGTAGCTGAAGCGCTGCAGGGCCGTCACCAGCTCCGCCGGGCTCACGGATTCCACCGTCACCTGCGTGAGGCCCATGGCCTTGCACAGGGCCCGGGCCCGCTCGACCTCGCGGGTGAACAGCGTGAGCGTGGCCTCGGGGCGGGCCTGGCTCAGCAGCTGGAAGGTCGCGAGCACGTCTTCCACGCGCTGCCACTTGTAGAGCGAGCCGGCATAGACCAGGTCCAGCGAGGCATAGCGGCCGGCCGTGCCCACGGGTGCGGGCAGCGGGTCGGCGTTGTAGCAGGGGAAGGACAGGGAGCGGCCCTTGCCGAGCCTGTCATCGCCCAGGAAGTGACGCATCTCCTCTGAGACGAAGAGCTTCAGCCGCGCCTTGCGCAGGACCAGATACTCCAGCGCCGACCAGATGACGTAGCGCCCCCAGCCCCGCCAGCCGCCGTGCAGGAAGCGGCGCTCCACGGCCTCGATGCCCTGGAACCAGTGGATCAGACGGGCCCCAGGATGCTTCCACATCACTCGCGCCGCGGGCATGCAACTGATGCTGACCACGTCGTCAGCCCGGCGCAGCGTGGCATCGGACCAGGTGATGCCCAGGTCCTCGCCGCCGGCCTCGCGCAGCCCGCGTCGAATGACCTCCACGTAGCGGAAGGTGGCATCGTTGATGTCCTCGGGCTTGCAATAGACGCAAAACTTGCGCTTCCGGGCTTCCATGGTTCAGTTCTGCGAGAAGAGAGGGACAACAGCGACGGCGAGCGTCATGACGTAGGCGATCAGCAGGGCCAGACCCACGGCCAGGGCGGTTCCCGGCAGCATCCAGGCCAGCAGCAGGTAGGCGCCCGCCCACAGCACATTGGTCAGCAGGCCGAAGGTCATCTTCTGGTGGCTGACCACGTAGTTGGAGATGGGAATGCCGGCGCAGGCGAAGGCCGATGCGGCGCAGAAGGCGTAGAGCGTCCACAGCTGCTCGGGGGCGCTGAAGAGGTAGGCCTTCTGGATGGGGCCTGAAAAGATCCACACGAGCAGCGGCGCGGCGATCGACAGCCCGAACATCAGCGCCGCCTGGCCGAGGGCGTGCTGGCGGGTCTCCGCCATGCCCTGGTGGCCGTTGTAGGCCCGGATGGTCCTTGGCAGGACGATCTTGTTCAGGACCGTGGGCACGAAGATCACGATGTTGAAGAACTGCATGGCCACGGTCAGCACGGCGATGTCGCTGTACTGCCCGGCCTTGGCCGCGGCGATGGCATTGGCACACCAGTGCGAGCCCGGCACCAGGCTGGCCGAGAGCGTGGCGGGTAGCACGAAGCGCAGGAAGGCCGGCTCGCGAATGCCGGCCCAGCGCGCGCGCAGGCCCAGCGGCGGCGTCCGGCCCATCACGCGGACCATCACCAGCCGCGAGCTCAGCAGCTGCAGCACCGTTCCCAGGGTGAAGCCGGCCAGATAGCCCTGGGGGCCGCCGATCTGCGCGCCGGTGAACTGGCAGAGACAGCTGAGCACGGCCCCGATCAGCGTGGCCACGGACAGCGCCAGCACCTTCTGGTAGCCGATCAGGCAGTTCTTGGCATGGATGTCAGCCGTGATCATGTGCAGGGCCAGGGCTACCAGGGCCCACTCGGTCAGGCCCAGCACCTCGTGCCGGCCCAGGGCCAGCAGCAGGCCGGCGCCGGTGAAGAGGGCGGCGCACAGCTGCCCGGCCAGCGCGGCGGCGCCCAGGGCCCTGCGCGTGGCGACGCCGGTGTCGTCCGTGCTGCCGACGGAGGTGGCGCGCACCACATAGAGCGCCGCGCCGGAGGCCGTGACATTGCCCAGCGCGGTGGCGGCGCTGCTGAGGATGGCGACCCGGCCGAAGGCTTCTGCGCCCAGGCTGCGGACCAGCCAGCCCGTGAGCAGCACGGTGAGCACATTGCCCAGCGTGGAGCTCAGCAGGGTGATGCCGACCTGCAGGAGCTGTCGCCGATCGCGCGCGGGCGGCTGGTCCATGTCATGCGAGCCGGCCAGGGCCTGGCTGGCCTCAGCCATGGCGGGCGAGCCGGGCGACGATGCGATCCGATGCCTGCCCGTCGCCATAGGGGTTGTGCGCGGTGGCCATGGCCGCGTAGGCCTGCGGCGAGTCCAGCAGATCGATCACCGCCTGCTCGATGGACGCGGCGCCCGTACCCACGAGTCGTGCCGTGCCGGCCTCGATGGCCTCGGGGCGTTCGGTGGTGTCGCGCATCACCAGCACCGGCTTGCCGAGCGCTGGGGCCTCTTCCTGGATGCCACCGGAATCCGTCAGCACCAGGTCCGAGCGGTTCAGCAGGTAGACGAAGGGCAGGTAGTCCTGCGGCTCGATCAGATGGACGTTCGTCAGCCCGGCCAGCAGCTCGTAGACGGGGCCCTGCACATTCGGGTTCAGGTGCACGGGGTAGACGATCTGGAGGTCGCTGCGGGCCGCCAGATTTCGCAGGGCGCGGCAGATCCCGATGAAGCCCTCACCGAAGTTCTCGCGGCGGTGCCCGGTGACCAGCACGGTGCGCAGGGCCGGGTCCAGGAAATCGAAGGAGGCCTGGATGCTGTCCGCCAGCCCCGGCGTGACCGAGAGGCGCTGCACGGCCTGCTGAAGCGCATCGATGACAGTGTTGCCGGTCACGTGGACGCGATCCGGGTCCACGCCTTCGCGCAGCAGGTTCTGGCGGGCGGTCTCCGTGGGTGCGAAATGGAGCTGGGCCAGCGCGCCGGTCAGCTTGCGGTTGGCTTCCTCGGGCCAGGGCGAGTAGAGATTGCCCGTGCGCAGGCCGGCCTCGACGTGGGCCACGGGCGTGCGCGTGTAGAAGGCGGCCAGGCTGGCGCTGAAGGTGGTGGTCGTGTCGCCGTGCACCAGGACGTAATCCGGGCGCTCGGCGCTGATGACGGCCTCGCAGGCTTGCAGCGCATCGGCGGTGAGGGTGCTCAGGGTCTGGCCCGGCCGCATCAGGGCCAGGTCATGGTCCGGCGTGATGTCGAAGACGCGCAGGACCTGGTCCAGCATCTGTCGGTGCTGGCCGGTGACGCAGACCTTGACCTCGACCCCCGGTTCCGCGCGGGCTCGCAGGACGACCGGTGCCATCTTGATGGCCTCGGGCCGGGTCCCGAAGATGAACAGAAGCTTGCGCGAAGGATTGCTGGAACTCATGGGGTCTGACAGCCGCACAGTCGGCCGTCACTCTTTCAGCGCTTGAAGGCGAGCTTGAACTGCTGCCACAGAAGGGCCTGCTCGGGGCGCTTCTGCTGCTCCTTCCACCGATGGCGGGCCAGCACGAAGCCGCCAGCAGCGAACAGGCTGATCAGGAACACCAGCGCAGCCGTCATGACACGCTTGGGCTTGGCGCGGCGGTCGGGCGGCGAGGCGGTGTCCACCACCTGGATCAGCGCGCCTTCGCGGGCTTCGTCCAGCTTGGCCAGCTCGAGCTGGCGGGCAAAGGACTCGAACAGCGCTTCCTGGTACTTGTATTCGCGGTACTTGGAGAGGTAGTCGCCGTCGGAGGGCTTGTCCTGGTCGCGCTGGGCCGTCATCTGGTTCAGCTGGGTGGTCAGTGCGTTGACCATGGCCAGGGCACTGCGCACTTCCAGGGCGTTGTCGTTGAGGCTGCTGCGCAAGGTCTGCAGCTTCACCTCTGCGGCGGTCTTCTCGGCGCGCAGCTTGGCATAGGTCTCTGCCGCGGCTTTGGGCTCGGCGTTGATGCTGCCGGCGGTGAAGCCGGCGTCCTGCAGCGCCTTCTGCGCCTTGGTCAGGGCTTCCTGGGTCGCCTTGATCTGGCGTTCGAAGAAGGCGCGGCGCTGCTGGGCCTCGGTGATGGCCAGCTCGCTGGTCAGCTTGCGCAGCTGCACGACATAGGCATTGGCCATGTCGGCCGCGCGACCGGGTTCGCTGTCATCGACGACCACGGAGATCAGGCCGTCCTTCTTGCCCAGGCTGATGCGGACGTTGCTGCCCAGCTCCTGGCGGACCTGCGAGCGCAGCTTGAGGTCGTAAACCTCGCCCAGCTTGAACTGGTCGATGATGCGATCGGCCACGGTGACGCTCTGCAGCAGGGACACATACTGGTCCGCCGGGCTCTTGAGGCCCGCGGCGCCCGCGGCCAGGCCGGCCAGCGAGCCGAGCGAGGCCAGCGCCGAGGAGGCCAGGCCCGACTGCTGCTGCGGCGGCAGGAAGGAGGTGGCGGCCGTATAGGTGGGGCTGACGACGAAGGTGATGCCCAGCGCCAGGCCGCTCGCGGCGAGGGCGCTGAGCAGGATGCTGCGCCAGCGGGAGGCCAGCACCGTGGCGCTGACGAGCATTGACGGTTCGCCGGGAACGTCGTCCGAGTGCACAGCCGGATTGCTGTCGTTGCTGATCGGGGTCACGGGAAATTGCGCTCCAAAGGCTGGCGGTCAGTTCTTGATGGTCTTCAGGGCAGCCGCACCGATGCCGAACTGGTACAGGATCTGCGTCCATTCCTTCGCGACCTGCGTGAAGGTGGTCTTGTCCAGTTCCTCGGGCACGAAGACGGTGTCGCCCGGCTCGGCCGGGGTGCCCTCGAAGCTGCTGCCAGCGGTGAACCAGCCACCGCTGCGCTGACGTGCGCTGATCACGCTGCCGTTGGCGCGCACGACGAAGGCGCTGCTGGTGTCGGCGCCACGAGTCGGGCCACCGGCCAGGCGCAGGAAGTCTGAAATGCCCAGACCGTCCTTGTAGAGGAAGCTGCCGCCGTTGAAGACGCTGCCGAAGACGCCGACGGTGGTCGGGCGCGCCGGGATCAGGATGCGGTCTCCGTTCTCCAGGGCGACCGGGGGCAGTTCGCGCGCGTCCGGCGCCAGCTGCAGCACGATGCGGCCGTTGGGGCGGACCTCGCGCAGGCGGTCGATCAGCTTGGACGAGCCCTGGGCGCGCACCGACTGGGCCGTCGCCTCGTCGGCGGTGAGGGCCTTCTGGGTGGAGGTGACGCGGGTCAGCTCGGTCTCCAGGTCGCGCAGGGCACGGTCATAGTTCTCCTGCTGGGTCTGGCGGACGCTCTCGCGGTTGAACTCCGTGCCGAAGATGTAGGCATTGGGTGCCAGGCCGCCGGCCGCGGCGACGGCATCGGTCAGGCGCGCCGAGGGCGGCAGCACGTACTCGCCGGGGCGGGCCACCTCGCCCTCGATGCGCACGCGCTTGTTCTGGTGCTGCTGGGGCTGGGCCAGCTCGATGGCGTTGTAGGCGCGGACCAGGTCGCCGTCCTGCAGGGGCGTGTTGATCTGGGCGGGCATGGTCAGCTCGAAGACACGGGCAGCGCTGCGGCTTTCCAGCTTCTCGACGCTGAGCCGGCTGCGGTCAGCCACGGCGGAAAAACCGCCTGCGTACTGCAGGAGGTCCTTCAGGGTCTCGCCCTGCTTGAGCTCGAAGATCGCTGGCTTGTTCACGCTGCCGATCAGAGCGACCTGGGTGCCCACGGCGCCGATGTGGATGACATCGCCCGCCTGGAGCTGCTTGTCGCCGGCGCTGTCGCCGCGCAGCAGGAAGCTGTAGAGGTCGAACTGGGCCACGGTGCGGCCGCCGCGCTTCAGCTCGATGTTGCGGAAGCTGCCGGCATCGGACGGGCCGCCCGCCGTCATCAGGGCCTGCGTGACGGTGGCCAGGCTGCTCACCGCGTAGGAGCCCGGGCGCTGCGTGAACCCGGTGACGTAGACGCGGATGCTGCGCAGGCGGCTGAGGCTCGCGTTGATCTTGTAGTTGCGGAAGACCTTGGATGCCTGGCGGTCGATGGTGGCGTTGAGGTCGGCGTAACGCACGCCCGCGACCTGCACGGGGCCCACGCGCGGAATGCTGATGCGGCCGGAGCGGTCGACCTCCAGCGGCAGCTCGGCCTCCACGGCGCCCCAGATCGAGACCGTGAGTTCGTCGCCGACGCTCACCAGGTAGTCACCGGGGATCTGGCTGGGCGTCTCCAGGCTGAGGGACTGGCGGCTGGGCGGGACCATCAGGTCCGCGCCGAAGCGGCGGATCTCCGGCGTGTCGGGGTCGGTGGCGGAGCCGGCGGCCTGCTGCACGAAGCGCTCGAAGTCGCTGCGCGGTGCCAGCTGGTTGCGGCGGCGGATGCGCTCGAGCTCTGACTTGTCGAGGTTGTCGTCCCGGTTGCTGTCCGTCTGGCGGCGGTCCTTGCCGTTGCGGTTGCGCAGCCGCTCGTCCTCCTCGGTACGGTTGGACGTCCGGTTGCTGCTGTTGAGGCGCACCGGGCCGGTGTCGACCGATTCCTTGCTGCTGCTGGTGCTGCTGTATTCTTGGGCCTGGCTCGCCGTTCCCAAGGTGAGCGCTCCGCAGATGGCAAGAAGGCACACGCTGCTGCCGACATGATGGAAGGGCAGACGCCTCAGAGACTTGCGAATGGTCATGGGTGCTCGCAGAACAGACAGGGTCGGCCGGGGCCGGACAGGGGGCAATGCCAAAGCAGCGGCATTCTACTCATGACTCCGGAGGAGCCCGGATGGCCAGGGCTGGGTCGTTACACTAGCGCCCCATGTTTCATGTGCTCCTGCCATTTCTAGCTGCCGCGGTCCTCACGCTGGCGGTCGTCCGTTCTGCGCGGAGCCACGGCCACATCAGTGCCGACCTCGATCTGTCCGGCCCCCAGAAGTTCCATGCTCGCCCGGTGCCGCGCATTGGTGGCGTGGGTATCTACCTGGGCCTGCTGGTTTTTGCGGGCTATGCCTGGTTCTACCAGCGCGAGGAGGTAGCACTGGGCGCCGGCCTGCTGCTGTGCGGGCTGCCGGCCTTCGTGGCCGGCCTGGTGGAAGACCTCACCAAGCGTGTCACGCCCGCCAAGCGCCTGCTGGCCACGGCGGTGTCCGCGGCGGCGGCGGTCTGGTTCCTTGGCAGCGCGCTGGTGCGCACGGACATCCCGGGCATCGACTGGGTGGTCGGGACCTTCGCCGGTGCGCTGGCGGTGACGGTGTTCGTCGTGGCTGGCGTGGCCAATGCCGTCAACATCATCGATGGCTTCAACGGCCTGTCGTCCATGTGCGTGATGCTGATGCTGCTCACCATCGCCTACGTGGCCCATGCCGTGGGCGACACCGTCCTGGTCATGTGGTCGCTGGCCGGCGTGGGCGCGGTGCTCGGCTTCTTCGTGTGGAACTTCCCGGCCGGCCTGATCTTCCTGGGCGACGGCGGGGCTTACTTCATCGGCTTCTACCTGGCCGAGCTGGCCATTCTGCTGATCCACCGCCATCCGCAGATCTCGCCACTCTTTGCCTTGATGGTGTGCATCTACCCGGTGTTCGAGACGGTGTTCTCCATCTACCGGCGCAAGTTCATCCGTTCCGTGCCGCCCGGGCTTCCGGACGGCATCCACCTGCACTCGCTGATCTACCGCCGTGTGATGCGCTGGGCCTCGGGGCAGACGGACGCCCGGCACCTGACGCGCCGCAACTCCATGACGGCCCCCTATTTGTGGTCGCTGTGCACGCTGTCCCTGATCCCGGCGCTGCTGTTCTGGGACTCGACCCGCATGCTGGCGGTCTGTATCGTGCTGTTCGGGTTCAGCTATGTCGGCATCTACTGGCGCATTGTTCGCTTCAGGACGCCGCGCTGGCTCGCGCCACATCGCCGCAGGCGCCTGTCCGGCGTGCGCGGCAGACGCCGTTTGACGGCCAAACCGACAAAATAGGCGCCTTGGCGATAATAGAGGGCTATGACCGACACCACCATGACTGCCGAAGCCGCTCCGGCGCGCTTCGATACGCTGCCCCTGGACGCCAAGCTGCTGCGCGCCGTGGCTGACCAGGGCTACGCGACGATGACGCCCATCCAGGCCAAGGCCATCCCGGTCGTGCTGGCCGGACGCGACGTGATGGGGGCGGCCCAGACCGGCACCGGCAAGACCGCCGCCTTCTCCATCCCGCTGCTGCAGCGCATGCTGCGCCACGAGAACGCCAGCGCCTCGCCGGCCCGGCATCCGGTGCGCGCGCTGTGCCTGGCGCCCACCCGCGAGCTGGCGGACCAGGTGGCCAACAACGTCAAGGCCTATGCCAAGCACAGCCAGCTGCGCGTGGCCTGCGTCTTCGGCGGCATCGACATCAAGCCGCAGATGGAAGAGCTGCGCCGCGGCGTCGAGGTGCTGATCGCCACGCCGGGCCGTCTGCTGGACCACATCGAGGCCAAGACGGCCGTGCTGAACCAGGTCGAGTACGTGGTGCTGGACGAGGCCGACCGCATGCTGGACATCGGCTTCCTGCCCGACCTGCAGCGCATCCTCAGCTACCTGCCCAAGCAGCGCCAGACCCTGCTGTTCTCGGCCACCTTCTCGCCTGAGATCAAGCGCCTGGCCCAGAGCTATCTGCAGAATCCGGAGCTGATCGAGGTGGCGCGTCCCAATGCCACGGCCTCCACGGTGGAGCAGCGCTTCTACAGCGTCGAGGACGACGACAAGCGCCGCACCGTCTGCCAGATCCTGCGCCAGCGCGAGATCAAGCAGGCCATCGTCTTCGTGAACTCCAAGCTGGGCGCCGCGCGCCTGGCCCGCTCCTTCGAGCGCGACGGCCTGCGCACCGCGGCCCTGCACGGCGACAAGTCCCAGGACGAGCGCCTGAAATCCCTGGACGCCTTCAAGCGCGGCGACGTGGACCTGCTGGTGGCCACCGACGTCGCAGCCCGCGGTCTGGACATCGCCGACCTGCCGGCAGTCTTCAACTTCGACGTGCCCTTCAACGCCGAAGACTACGTCCACCGCATCGGCCGCACCGGCCGTGCCGGAGCCTCGGGCATTGCCGTCACGCTGGTGGCCCGCTCGGACGCCCGCCTGGTGGCCGACATCGAGAAGCTCATCAAGCGCAAGCTGGACCTGGAGCCCTTCGAACTCGAGGATGACCGTCCGCGCCGCCCGCGCCGTGACTGGGAAGACCGCCGCGAAGGCGCGCCCTCCGGTGCAACTGCTGCGCCTGCGCCTGCTGCGGCCCCGCGCCCCGCACCCCGCTCGGCGCCGCGTGATGCCTTCTTCGAGAAGCCCTACGAGCCCCAGAGCACCGAGGAGCCGCCCGCCTGGGAGCGTGGCACCGCAGCGGCGCCGGTCAAGGGCCTGAGCAGCTACATCAAGCCCAAGAAGAAGGTGGCGGCCCTGTTCGGCGCCAAGCCGGCGGCCGCGCCCAGCGAGTCCTGAGCAAGACCTGACCCCCGCATCGAAGGCCCGCCGCAGCGGGCCTTTTTCATGCGGCGGCCGCTCAGGCCAGCAGGCCGAAGACGGCGGGCACCTTGTCCGGCAGGGCGGGGCGCTTCTTGCGCCATTGCGCGACCGTGCCGCTGCAGCTGAAGCCCTGGACCAGGGTCAGGCCGCAGCTGAGCGTGAGGCGGGTCTCCGGCCGCAGGCCTGCCAGCAGCGCGTCCAGCAGGGCCTCGTTGCGGTAGGGTGTCTCGATCATCAGCTGAGTCTGCTGGAAGCGCTGCGAGAGCTGCTCCAGCTCCTTCAGCCGCGCCGTGCGGGCCGCGGGCTCGACCGGCAGGTAGCCCACGAAGGCGAAGCTCTGGCCGTTCAGGCCGCTGGCCGCCAGCGCCATCAGCAGGGAGGAGGGGCCGCTCAACGGCAGCACGGGAATGCCCGCCAGGTGGGCCAGCGCCACGAGCCGCGCGCCCGGGTCGGCCACGGCCGGCAGCCCGGCCTCCGAGATCAGCCCGACGTCATGGCCGGCCAGCGCGGGGGCGAGCAGGGCCTGCCAGGCCGCGTCGTCGCCCGTGACGGGCTTGCCGCCCTTGGGGGGGCGGGGCAGCTCCTGGATCTGCAGCTCCTGAAGCGGGCGGCTCAGCGGATGCAGGGCGTCGACCCGTTTGAGGAAGGCCCGCGTGGTCTTGGCGTTCTCGGCGGCCCAGTGCTGCAGGCCTGCGGCGCAGCGCAGGACGTCGTCGGGGATGACCTGGCGCAGGTCCACGGCCTCGCCCTCGATGCCGAAGTCCAGGGTGTTGGGCACGAGGATCAGTCGGCCCTTGCGCGCAGCGGCCGCCGTCATGCGGCCACCAGCGGATTCAGTCCGCCCTCACGCAGCATGCGGGCCACACGGATCAGGGGCAGGCCGATGAGCGCCGTGGGGTCGTCGGAGTCGATGGCGTCCAGCAGGGCGATGCCCAGGCCCTCGGACTTGGCGCTGCCGGCGCAGTCGTACGGCTGCTCGGTGCGGAGGTAGTGCTCGATCTCTGCATCGTCCAGCGCCCGGAAGCGCACCGAGACGGGGGCCAGGTCTTGCGCCTCGAAGCCACGGGCCTGGCAGACCACCGCCACCGCCGTCTGGAAGACCACGGTCCTGCCGCGCATGGCGCGCAGCTGCTCGATGGCCCGTTCGTGCGTGCCGGGCTTGCCGATGGGCTGGCCGTCGAGGTCAGCGACCTGGTCGGAGCCGATCACCAGCGCCTGCGGGAAGCGCGCTGCCACCTCGCGAGCCTTGGCCAGGGCCAGGCGGCGCGCCAGGGTGGCCGGGGCTTCGCCGGGCAGGGGCGTCTCGTCGACGGCGGGCGCGCAGACCGCGAAGGGCAGGTGCAGGCGCTGCAGCAGCTCGCGCCGGTAGCGGGAGGTGGAGCCCAGGATCAAGCGGGCCTCGGCAGGGTCCTGGAGGGGGGGCAGGGTGGAACTCATGCGGCGGATTGTCCCATCGCGGCGGTGCCGCCCACGAGGGGCGCTCGTACACTTGAGCCCATGAAACAGCGTCAATTCGATCCCCTGAAGCTCGACGTCGAGGCCTTTGCCCGCGATGCGGGCGAGCTGCAAGGGGAATGGTCCATGGTCGAGCTCCCGCGCCTGGCGGAGTCGGCCTCCGAGGAATCCCCGGCCGCCAGCTGGCCGCCGCTGCGCTGGTCGGTGAGCGGCGAGCGCCTGAATCCGCGCGCCGCCGAGCCCCAGACCTGGCTGCACCTGGAAGCCGAGGCCACCGTGACCCTGGTCTGCCAGCGCTGCCTGCAGCCTTACGCCCAGCACCTGGCCGTGCAGCGCAGCCTGCGCTTCGTGCGCGATGAAGACATGGCCGCGCAACTCGATGCCGACAGCGACGAGGACGTGCTGGCCATGAGCCGTTCCCTGGACCTGCGCGAGCTGATCGAGGACGAACTGCTGCTGGAGCTGCCCCTGGTGCCCCGCCATGAGGAGTGCCCGGAGCCCCTGGTCCACGCCGACGATGACCTGCCCGAGCCTGCCCAGGACGAGAAGCCCCATCCCTTTGCGGCCCTCGCCGCACTCAAGGGCAAGGGGCGGCCGCAGTAGTGCGGGTGCGGGGCGGGTGGCGGTGTGTCTGCGGCCGTCCTGGCCGCATCCGCCTCCCCTTGCCTTGTTGCGACGTGTTTTGTAGCGGCAGGATTCTCAAGGCCCTCAAGCCATGCTAGAATCGCAGGCTTTCCCCGCTTTGCTCTTCGTGTTTGCCGGCTTTACGGACGCATGGATGGCAAAGGACGGGATGCCGAGGCGTCGGTAGCGGGTACACGCACGAGTCACGCGGTGACGGCTTTTGGGGCATTCATCTTTGAATCTCCGGATGCAGGTCAGCGATTCGTGCTGATGAGTGCCTGGACCCGCCGAGCAAGCCTCAAATCACCGAAGCCCCAGGAGAATTCACCATGGCCGTTCAGCAAAACAAGAAGTCGCCTTCCAAGCGTGGTATGCACCGTTCGCACAATGCCCTGACCAATCCGGGCACTGCCGTCGAGCCGACCACCGGTGAAGTGCATCTGCGTCACCACATCAGCCCCAACGGCTTCTATCGTGGTCGCAAGGTCCTGAAGACCAAGGCAGACGCCTGATTGAACTGCAAGGCACCTGCTGTGGTGCCTCAGTCAATGACAGTCTGTGAAAAGCCCGGCTCGCTGTTCGATGCGTCGCCGGGCTTTTGTGCTTGAGCTCTCGCAATGAGGGGCTCGCTACAGGGTGTGTCCGCTTGCTCCGTCACAGGGGCTCGCGTAAGGTGCGCGGCTTGCGCAAGCAGTGTCGACCGTGCGGTCGGCGATGCGCCCAGTTCCGGTCCGAATCCTGATGTCCTCTCCTGAATCGAATGCGCCCGTGCCCGTGGCCCCCGGCCTGATCCGCCTGGCGGTGGACTGCATGGGCGGGGACCATGGTCCCAGCATCACGCTGCCGGCCTGCCGTGCTTTCCTGGCGGCCCATCCGGAGGCCGGCCTGCTGCTCGTGGGCCAGCCCGAGGCCCTGAAGGAGGCGCGATCCTGGCCGCGCTGCGAGATCGTGCCGGCCAGCGAGGTCGTCACCATGGATGATCCCGTCGAGGTGGCCCTGCGTCGCAAGAAGGACTCCTCCATGCGTGTGGCCATCCAGCAGCTGAAGGCGGCGGAGGGCGAGCAGCCGCGGGCGCAGGCCTGCGTCTCGGCCGGCAATACCGGCGCGCTGATGGCGGTCTCGCGCTACCTGCTCAAGACGCTGGAGGGCATCGACCGTCCGGCCATCGCCAGCGTCATGCCCAACCAGACCGGCGGCTTCACCACCATGCTGGACCTCGGCGCCAATGTGGACTGCACGGCCGAACATCTGCTGCAGTTCGCCGTGATGGGCAGTGCCCTGGTCAGCGCGGTGGAAGGCAAGGCCGAGCCGCGCGTGGGCCTGCTGAACATCGGCGAGGAAATGATCAAGGGCAACGAGACCATCAAGCGCGCCGGCGAGCTGCTGCGCGCCGCCGATGCCGCCGGCCAGATCAATTTCCATGGCAATGTGGAAGGCAACGACATCTTCAAGGCCACCGCGGACGTGGTGGTCTGTGACGGCTTCGTGGGCAATGTGGCCCTCAAGACGGCCGAGGGCCTGGCCTCGATGATCTCCACCTTCATCCGCATCGAGTTCAGCCGCAACCTGCTGACCAAGCTGGTGGCCCTGCTGGCCCTGCCCATCCTGCAGCGTTTCAAGAGCCGGGTGGATCATCGCCGCCTCAATGGCGCGGCCCTGCTGGGGCTCAAGGGGCTGGTCTTCAAGAGCCACGGCTCGGCCGACGCTGTCGCCTTCGAGACAGCGCTGAACAGGGCGTATGATGCCGCCCGCAACCGGCTGCTCGACCGGGTTCACGACCGCATCATCGCCACGCTGCAGGCCATGCCCGCCACCGCGGACGCCAGCCTGCCGGGTGAGTCAGGTGGTGCAGGAGACAAGGCGGCCTCGGCCGCCCATGCTGCATGACTACAAGTTCCTCTCTGACTGCGCCCCGCTATTCCCGCATCCTGGGAACCGGAAGCTATCTCCCCGAACAGCGCCTGACCAACGCCGAACTCGCCGCCCAGCTGGCGCGCGACGGCGTCGAGACCTCCGACGAATGGATCGTCGAGCGCACCGGCATCCGTGCCCGCCACTTCGCGGCGCCCGACCAGACCTCCAGCGACCTGGCCCTGCCGGCCGCCCGTGCGGCCCTGGAAGCGGCCGGCGTGGCCGCCGAGGAGATCGACCTCATCATCGTCGCCACGTCCACGCCGGACATGGTCTTTCCCTCCACCGCCTGCCTGCTGCAGCAGAAGCTGGGCATCGCCGGCTGCGCGGCCTTTGACGTGCAGGCCGTGTGCTCTGGCTTCGTCTACGGCCTGACCGTGGCCGACGCCATGATCAAGAGCGGCGCCGCCAGCAAGGCCCTGGTGATCGGTGCCGAGACCTTCTCGCGCATCCTTGATTTCAAGGACCGCACCACCTGCGTGCTGTTCGGCGACGGCGCCGGCGCCGTGGTGCTGGGCGCCAGCGAGACCCCGGGCATCCTGGCCAGCCAGCTGCATGCCGACGGCCGCCACGTGGACATCCTCTGCACGCCGGGTACGGTGTCCGGCGGCCAGGTGCTGGGCCATCCGCTGCTGAAGATGGACGGCCAGGCCGTGTTCAAGCTGGCCGTGGGCGTGCTGGAGAAGGTGGCGCGTGCCGTGCTCGAGAAGGCCAGCAAGACCGACGCCGACATCGACTGGCTGATTCCCCACCAGGCGAATATCCGCATCATGCAGGGGACTGCCAAGAAACTGAAACTGCCGCTTGAGAAACTGGTGGTGACGGTGGATCAGCATGGCAATACCTCGGCCGCGTCCATTCCGCTGGCCCTGGATGCCGCGGTCCGTTCGGGCCAGATCAAGAAGGGTGAGACCGTCATGCTGGAAGGCGTGGGCGGCGGCTTCACCTGGGGTGCGGTCCTGCTGGACCTCTGATCACCCGTTCCACTGCACAAGAAAGAGACGAGACGATGAGCGCGAGCTTTGCATTTGTGTTTCCCGGCCAGGGTTCGCAGACCGTGGGCATGCTGGACGCCTGGGGTGACCACCCCGAAGTGCTCCGCACCCTGGAGGAGGCCTCCGCCGCCTTGGGCGAGGATGTGGGCGCCCTGATCAAGAACGGTCCCAAGGAACAGCTGGACCTGACCACCAACACCCAGCCCGTGATGCTCACCGCCGGCATCG
Organism: Pelomonas sp. BJYL3; assembly: GCF_027257975.1. Lineage (GTDB taxonomy): Bacteria > Pseudomonadota > Gammaproteobacteria > Burkholderiales > Burkholderiaceae_C > Roseateles_B > Roseateles_B flavus. The sequence continues at coordinate 237,168 of NZ_JANZKX010000003.1, read as the reverse complement.
CCTGCTACCGCGCCTGGTTGGCCGAGACCGGCCTCAAGCCCGCAGTGGTCGCCGGTCACTCCCTGGGCGAGTACACCGCCCTGGTGGCCGCCGAGGCCCTGAGCCTGGCCGAGGCCCTGCCCCTGGTGCGCTTCCGCGCCCAGGCCATGCAGGATGCCGTGCCGGTGGGCGTGGGCGCCATGGCCGCCATCCTGGGCCTGGACGCCGCCGCCGTGCGCGAGGGCTGTGCCGCCGCGGCCCAGGCCGTGGGCGAGGCCGTCGAGGCGGTCAACTTCAACGATCCCAAGCAGACCGTCATTGCCGGCACCAAGGCCGGCGTGGACAAGGCCTGCGAGGTGCTCAAGGCGGCGGGTGCCAAGCGCGCGCTGCCCCTGGCGGTGTCGGCCCCCTTCCACTCCAGTCTGATGAAGCCGGCCGCCGATCGCCTGCGCGAGCGCCTGGCTGGGGTGGACTTCAAGCCGATGGCCATCCCCGTCATCAACAACATCGACGTGGGCATCAGCGCCGATGCTGACGCCCTGCGTGACGCCCTGTACCGTCAGGCCTTCGGCCCGGTGCGCTGGGTGGAGATCGTGCAGGCCATCAAGGCGCGCGGCATCAGCCATGTGATTGAATGCGGTCCGGGCAAGGTGCTGGCCGGCCTGGCCAAGCGCGTCGATGCCGAGATCCAGAGCGCCACCGTGCTCGACCCGGCCAGCCTGGCCGAGGCACGGACCCTGCTGGGTTGAACAGAACAAGACCTGCGAGACACATCACCATGAGCGACACCATCAAGGGCCAGGTGGCCCTGGTCACCGGCGCCAGCCGCGGCATCGGCCGCGCCATCGCCCTGTCCCTGGCCGAGAAGGGCTACACCGTCATCGGCACGGCCACCAGCGAATCCGGCGCCGCCGGCATCAGCGAGGCGCTGGCGCCCCTGGGCGGCCATGGCATCGTCCTGAACGTCAATGACGCCGCCGCCTGCGACGCCGCGGTGGACGACATCGTCAAGACGAAGGGCGGCCTCCATGTGCTGGTCAACAACGCCGGCATCACCCGCGATACCCTCGCCATGCGCATGAAAGACGAGGACTGGGACGCGGTGATGGACACCAACCTCAAGGCCGTGTTCCGCATGAGCCGTGCCGTGATGCGCACCATGATGAAGGCGCGTTTCGGCCGCATCGTCAACATCACTTCGGTGGTGGGGGCTTCGGGCAATCCGGGCCAGGCCAACTATGCTGCCGCCAAGGCTGGTGTGGCCGGCATGACCCGTTCCCTGGCGCGCGAGCTGGGCAGCCGCGGTATCACCGTGAATTGCGTGGCCCCCGGCTTCATCGCCACTGACATGACCGAAGTCCTGCCCGAGGCCCAGAAGGCCGCGTTGCTGGGCCAGATTCCCGCCGGTCGCCTGGGTGAACCCCGGGAGATCGCCCATGCCGTCGCCTTCCTGGCGTCGCCCGAGGCCGCGTACATCACCGGCACCGAGCTTCACGTCAATGGCGGCATGTTCATGAGCTGACGGAGTTAGCTCCCGTTGTATTGACCCTTTTGTGGCTGCAGGCCTTCAGGCCGGCGGCCCACCGGATTCCCCCGGCCGGTGAAGGATCTTCTGAGTGCCCGGACACGCTCGTTCGGGGCCCCGCTAGGGGTGTCACTCTAGAAGCCTTAGAATCCCGGGTTGTTCCTTTGCAAACCCCTCTTGGAGGAGTCATGAGCGATATCGAAGCACGTGTCAAGAAAATCATCGCCGAGCAGCTCGGCGTGCCCGAAGCCGATGTGAGCAACGAGAAGGCCTTCGTCGCCGATCTGGGCGCTGATTCTCTGGACACCGTGGAACTGGTGATGGCACTCGAAGACGAGTTCGGCATCGAGATCCCCGACGAAGAAGCCGAGAAGATCACCACCGTCCAGCTGGCGATCGACTACGCTGTCAAGAACCAGAAGGCCTAAGGGCCACGGGGCCTCGTGCCCTCTGGACCACGGGGCCTTCGTGCCCCGCGGTTTGTCTTCAAAGAATCTGCTGATCGCATGAGCCGTCGTCGCGTTGTCGTCACCGGTCTCGGTCTGATCAGCCCCGTGGGCAACACGGTGGCTGCAGGCTGGGCCAACATCCTGGCTGGTCAATCCGGCATTGATCGCATCACCCGTTTCGATGCCAGCAACTTCGCCTGCCAGTTCGCAGGGGAGGTCAAGGGTTTCGAGGTTGGCGACTACATGTCGACCAAGGAAGCGCGGACGATGGACCGCTTCATCCACTTCGGCCTGGCTGCGTCCATCCAGGCGGTGCAGGATGCCGGTCTCCCGACCAACGATCAGCTGACTGAAGAGCAGGCCGAGCGTATCGGCGTGCTCGTGGGCTCGGGCATCGGCGGTCTGCCGATGATCGAGGAAACCCACGCCGAGCTGACGGCGCGCGGACCGCGCCGCATCTCTCCCTTCTTCGTGCCCGCCTCGATCATCAACATGATCTCGGGCCACGTCTCCATCAAGTACGGTTTCCAGGGTCCGAACCTGGGGATCGTGACCGCCTGCACCACCGGCCTGCACAGCATCGGCGAGGCCGGCCGCCTGATCGAGTACGGCGACGCCGACGTCATGATCGCCGGCGGTGCCGAGTCCACCGTCTCGCCCCTGGGTGTGGGTGGCTTTGCTGCCGCCCGTGCGCTGTCCACCCGCAACGACGACCCCAAGACCGCGTCCCGCCCCTGGGACAAGGACCGCGACGGCTTCGTGCTGGGCGAGGGCGCCGGTGTGCTGGTGCTGGAAGAGTACGAGCACGCCAAGAAGCGCGGCGCCAAGATCTATTGCGAGCTGGCCGGCTTCGGCATGGGCGCCGACGCCTATCACATGACCGCGCCCAATGTGGACGGCCCCAAGCGCTCCATGCGCGCGGCCCTGCGCAATGCCGGCATCAACCCGGACCAGGTCCAGTACATGAACGCGCACGGCACTTCCACGCCGCTGGGCGACGTCAACGAGACCAATGCCACCAAGCTGGCCTTCGGCGATCACGCCAAGCAGCTGGTCATTTCCTCGACCAAGTCCATGACCGGCCACCTGTTGGGCGGCGCGGGCGGCATCGAGTCGGTGTTCACCGTGCTGGCGGTCCACAACCAGGTCGCGCCCCCGACCATCAACATCTTCAACCAGGACCCCGAGTGCGACCTGGACTACTGCGCCAATGTGGCGCGTGAGATGAAGATCGAATACGCCGCCAAGAACAACTTCGGCTTCGGCGGCACCAATGGCACGCTGATCTTCAAGCGAGCCTGAGCCTGCGGCGGCATCCGGAGGCCGCCGTGACCGCCCGCCAGGCCCCGCGTCAACGCCAAGCGCCCGCCTTCCAGCTGGAAGTACGGGCGCCTTTTCTTTGGCGGCTGCTCACCGTGCTGTTGTGGGCCCTGGCCTGGTGTGTGTCCGCAGCAGCGGTGCTCGCCCAGGTCGCTGCGCGCCTGGGGCCTGAAGCATCGACGGCCGGCCTGTTGCTGGCCGTGCCACTGCTGCCTCTGGTCTGCTGTCTGGCCTGGCGCCATCGGGCCGGCGAGGTCTGGCAGCTGCTGTGGGATGGCCAGCAATGGGCCCTGCGGCCCGGCGCTGCGCGCCAGGCGGCGCAGGAGGCCTCGCCCTTGCAGGTCCAGTGGCTCCAGGTGTCGATGGACCTCGGCGGCTTTCTGCTCCTGCGCTGCCGTCCGACGGGCGAGGGCCGGCATGCGGCGGTCTACCTGCCCCTCTCGCGGCGCCAGCACCCGGGTCTCTGGCTGCGCTTGCGATGGGCGCTGTTCTCGGCACGAGGATTGCCGCCGGAGAGGGCCTGAATCCATGGGACTGATCGGGGGGGGTGTCCGCCCCGAGGTCCGCGCCCCTCCATGACCTTGGGCGCAGCCGGGGGGCTCATGTTTTGATACATGCCTGCCGAGCAAAGATAGTCGGCCAGCATCCATGCGCCGAGCAGAGCTGGCGGAGGCATTGCACAATGACGGCGGCCCAGGCATGCGCCCTGGGGCCGGAACCCGAGCCGAATCAACCTATGAACACAGCATCCTCGCATCAAGGCGCCGCGCGCCGGCCTCTGTCACGCTGGCCCCAGGGGCTGGGCGCCCTGGCCCTGGGGCTGAGCCTCACCCTGGCCCCTGCGCTGAGCCAGGCCCAGGCGCGGGAGCTGCCGGACTTCACCGAGCTGGTCGACCGTGTCGGTCCGGCCGTGGTCAACATCAAGACGTCCGAGAAGGCCAAGCCCAGCGAGAGTCCGGCCATGGACGAGCAGATGCAGGAGTTCCTGCGTCGCTTCGGCATCCCCGTGCCGCGCCGGGGTAGCCCCCGCAATGGCGATGAGGACGCGCCCACCCGGCGTGGCCTCGGCTCTGGCTTCATCCTGAGCAGCGACGGCTTCGTGATGACCAATGCCCATGTCGTCGAAGGCGCCGACGAGGTGCTGGTCACCCTCACCGACAAGCGCGAGTTCAAGGCCAAGGTGATCGGCCTGGACAAGCGCACCGACGTCGCCGTGGTGAAGATCGAGGCCAGTGGTCTGCCGCAGGTGAAGATCGGCGACAGCGGTCGGCTCAAGGTCGGCGAATGGGTGATGGCCATCGGCTCGCCGTTCGGCTTCGACAACAGCGTGACGGCCGGCATCGTCAGCGCCAAGCAGCGCGACACCGGCGACTTCCTCACCTTCATCCAGACCGACGTGGCCATCAACCCCGGCAACTCCGGCGGCCCGCTGCTCAATATGCGCGGCGAGGTGGTGGGCATCAATTCGCAGATCTACAGCCAGTCTGGCGGCTTCATGGGCATTTCCTTCGCGATTCCCATCGACGAAGCCATCCGTGTGTCCGAACAGCTGCGTGCGGGCGGCCGGGTGCAGCGTGGCCGCATTGGCGTGGGCATCGTGGACCTCTCCAAGGACGTGGCTGAGGCCATCGGCCTGGGCAAGCCCACGGGCGCCCTGGTGCAGCGCGTGGAGAGCGGCTCTCCGGCCGAGAAGGCTGGCATCGAAGGTGGCGATGTCATCACCAAGGTCGAGGGGAAGACCATCCAGAGCGCGGCCGAGCTGCGGCGCTCCATTGCGGCCATCAAGCCGGGCAGCAAGGCCATGGTGCAGGTGTTCCGCCGCGGCGCCACCAAGGACCTCACGCTGACGGTGGCCGAACTCGAGGCAGACAAGCCGGCCAAGAGTGCCGAGCCCGAGGCCAGGCCGGCCTCCGGCGCCGCCGCCGCCCTGGGCCTGGGCCTGGCCGAGATCAGCGAGGCGCAGCGCAAGGAACTGAAGCTGCGCGGAGGTGTGCTGGTCGAGAACGCGGAAGGTCCGGCCGCGCGCGCCGGCCTGCGCGAGGGCGACATCATCCTGTCGGTGGACAACGTCGAGGTGGCCACCGTCAAGCAGTTGCAGGCTCAACTGGCCAAGCTGGAGAAGGCCAAGCTGATCAACCTCCTCGTGCGTCGGGGCGATGCCGTGAGTTTCGTGCTGGTCAAGCCCGGCGCACGCTGAGTCCCAGCGTTCCGGCCGTCGGCACCGACGGCCGGGATGCGCAAACCGGGCAGCCGGCCAGGGCTTTTCGCCAGATGAAATGGTCGCCGCTGCTCATGCGGCGAAAAGCGAGGTTTGTACTCGCTCACTTAGGCGGTCCGGACGGGGATTGCGGTGCTTGTAGGATAGAATGCCCGTCATCTAACGTTTGTTTGAGCGTGCTGTCCGCATGAGTGGCGAGGTCGGCCAAGCTGTCCCCAGGATGCTCACAGGAGCCTGTTGATAACTTGTGCATAAAAATCCTTGTTGGCGGGTCGCAACGGCCGGAAAGCCAATGACGGTGCGGTTTCCAGGCGGGCGCTCGGCTACAATGGAAGCCCAACAAGCAGTTGCCATACGTTTTTGTTGGAAGGCGCGTCACCGTTTCGACGTGCCTTTTTTTTATGTCCGGCACGGCCTCCGAAGAGGCCTTCACATCGCTGCGTGACATGAGCCTTTCAAGCGACGGCCCAGGCCGTGGCAGCCGGCGAGTGACGCACGACAGAGCATGAATCACATCCGCAATTTCTCCATCATCGCCCACATCGACCACGGCAAGAGCACGCTGGCAGACCGCATCATCCAGCGCTGCGGCGGCCTGTCGGATCGCGAGATGGAAGCGCAGGTCCTGGACTCGATGGACATCGAGCGCGAGCGCGGCATCACCATCAAGGCGCAGACCGCGGCCCTGCAGTACAAGGCCCGTGACGGTCAGGTCTACAACCTGAACCTGATCGACACCCCGGGGCACGTGGACTTCTCCTACGAGGTGAGCCGCTCGCTGTCCGCCTGCGAGGGCGCGCTGCTGGTGGTCGATGCCTCGCAGGGCGTGGAAGCCCAGACCGTGGCCAACTGCTACACCGCCCTGGAGCTGGGCGTGGAAGTGGTGCCCGTCCTGAACAAGATGGACCTGCCGCAGGCCGACCCGGATCGCGCCAAGGCCGAGATCGAGGATGTGATCGGCATCGACGCCACCGACGGCATCCCCTGCTCGGCCAAGACCGGCATGGGCATCGATGACATCCTCGAGGCCGTGATCACCCGCATGCCGCCGCCCAAGGGCATCGTGCAGGCACCGCTGCGCGCCATGATCATCGACTCCTGGTTCGACAACTACGTCGGCGTGGTGATGCTGGTCCGCGTGGTGGACGGCACCCTGAAGAAGGGCGAGCGCATCCGCATGATGGCCACCAACGCCGTCTACCCGGCCGACCAGCTGGGCGTGTTCACGCCCAAGAGCGAGTCCCGCGACCAGCTCAACGCAGGCGAGGTGGGCTTCATCATCGCAGGCATCAAGGAGCTGGCTGCCGCCAAGGTGGGCGACACCATCACGCTGGAAAAGAAGCTGCCCAACAACCTGGGTCCCGCCGAAGAGGCCCTGCCGGGCTTCAAGGAGATCCAGCCCCAGGTGTTCGCGGGCCTGTACCCGACGGAAGCCAGCGAATACGACCAGCTGCGTGACGCGCTGGAAAAGCTCAAGCTCAACGACGCCTCGCTGCGCTTCGAGCCCGAGGTTTCGCAGGCGCTGGGCTTCGGCTTCCGCTGCGGCTTCCTGGGCCTGCTGCACATGGAGATCGTGCAGGAGCGCCTGGAGCGCGAGTTCGACCAGGACCTGATCACCACGGCCCCGAGCGTGGTCTACGAGGTGCAGCTGGGCGACGGCGAGGTCATCGAGGTGGAGAACCCCTCCAAGATGCCCGAGATCGGCAAGATCCAGGAGATCCGCGAGCCGATCGTGACCGTGCATCTGTACATGCCGCAGGAGTACGTGGGCCCGGTGATGACCCTGGCCAACGTGAAGCGCGGTGTGCAGATCAACATGGCCTACCACGGCCGCCAGGTCATGCTGACCTACGAGATCCCGCTGGCCGAGATCGTGCTGGACTTCTTCGACAAGCTGAAGTCCGTGTCGCGCGGCTATGCCTCCATGGACTACGAGTTCAAGGAGTACCGCGCCTCCGACGTCGTCAAGGTGGACATGCTGATCAACAGCGACCGCATCGATGCGCTCTCGCTGATCGTGCACCGCAGCCAGAGCCAGTACCGCGGCCGCCAGGTCTGCGCCAAGATGCGCGAGATCATCCCGCGCCAGATGTATGACGTCTCGCTGCAGGCAGCCATCGGCGCCAAGATCATCGCCCGCGAGGACATCAAGGCGCTGCGCAAGAACGTGCTGGCAAAATGCTACGGCGGCGACATCACCCGCAAGCGCAAGCTGCTGGAAAAGCAGAAGGCGGGCAAGAAGCGCATGAAGCAGATCGGCAGTGTGGAGGTGCCGCAAGAGGCCTTCCTGGCCATCCTCCAAGTCGAAGACTGAACCACATCTACATGAGTGCACTGACCGGGATTCTGTTCGCGGCGCTGATCGTCTATGGCGGCGGCTGGTACGCAGGGCAATGGACGGGCAATTTCGCCCTGCTGCTGCTGATCCTCACTTCGGTGACCGGCCTGTACTGGCTGGCCGAGCGTGTCCATTTCCGTCCGGTCCGGGAGAAGGCCGCGGCAGACCTGGAAGCCGCCGATCTCAAGCGCCGCGAGGCCCTGGCCGCCCAGGGCATTGCCCGGGTCGATGGCGACATCATCGCGGCCAAGGAAGAGGTGCTGCGCCAGCCCTGGTGGCTGGACTGGACCGCCGGCCTGTTCCCGGTGATCCTCATCGTCTTCGTGCTGCGGTCCTTCCTGTTCGAGCCCTTCAAGATCCCCTCGGGTTCCATGGTGCCGACCCTGCTGGTGGGTGACCTCATCCTGGTCAACAAGTTCCACTACGGCATCCGCCTGCCGGTGATCAACAAGAAGATCATCAGCAACCACGAGGTGCAGCGGGGCGACGTCATGGTCTTCCGCTACCCCGAGGACCCTCGCATGGACTTCATCAAGCGCGTGGTGGGCCTGCCGGGCGACGAGATCAGCTACCGCAACCAGCATCTCTACCTCAACGGCAAGCTGGTGGATGTGAAGCCGGTGGACGCCTACTACGACGAAGACAGCATGCAGATGCGCAACCGCTTCGAGGAGAAGCTGGGCGAGAAGCCGCACAAGCTGCTGGTCGACATGAACCGCCAGCAGTTCTTCCACCCGGATCGCAAGGACGGTCCCTTCCCCTTCCAGGACCATTGCACCTACAACGCTGAGGGCTTGACTTGCAAGGTGCCGGCGGGACACTACTTCATGTTGGGGGACAACCGGGACAATTCCCGTGACTCCCGGTTCTGGGGTTTCGTGCCGGACGAGAACATCGTCGGCAAGGCCTTCGCGGTCTGGATGAACTTCAGCAATCCCAAACGCATTGGATTCTTTGACTGAGCCGTCCGTGGATACTGCGGGGCTTTCTGTTCAGCGAGGAGAGGCAATGAGGCGTGCGCACCGTCACCAGTCTGGCGTCAGCTTGATGGGTCTGCTGTTCTGGGCCGTGATCCTGTCCTTCACGGGCCTGATCGCCGCCCGCACCATCCCGACCGTGATGGAGTTCTACACGATCCAGCATGCGGTGGACAAGATCGCCCGCGGCAACCCGGCCACCGTGCCCGTGGCCCGGGCCGAGTTCGAGCGCGTCAAGCAGGTGGAGTACTCCATCACCAGCATCGGCGCCGACGACCTGGTGATCACCAAGGAAGACGACCGCGTCCGCATCAGCTTTGCCTATGACAAGCAGGTGGAGCTCTTCGGTCCGGTGTCCCTGCTGATCAAGTACGAGGGTCGGTCTCACTGAGACACGGTTGCCAGCGTCATGAGCCATCCCATGGATGCCCTGCAGTCGCGGCTGGGCTACCAATTCAAGGACAGCGGCCTGCTGCAGCGGGCCGTGACCCATCGCAGCTTCGGCGCCGATCACAACGAGCGCCTGGAATTCCTCGGTGACGCGGTCCTGAGCCTGGCGGTCTCCAGCCTGCTCTACGAGCGCTATGCCGGTTCCGACGAAGGCGACCTCACCCGCATCCGCGCCCACCTGGTGCGTGAGGAAAGCCTGCACAAGCTGGCCCTGAGCCTGGACCTGCCCCAGGTGCTGCGCATGAGCGAGGGCGAGGCCCGCGGTGGTGGCGCGCAGCGCGCCTCCATCCTGGCCGATGCCACCGAGGCCATCATCGGCGCAGCCTTCGTGGATGGCGGCTATCCGGCAGCCCGCGAGATCGTGGGCCGGCTGCTCGGGGAGCTGATCAACACCTCGGCCAGCGACACCTGGGCCAAGGACGCCAAGACGGCGCTCCAGGAATGGCTGCAGGCACGCCGCCTGGCGGTGCCCAGCTACCGCATCATCGAGACCCGCGGCCAGGCGCACAACCAGACCTTCGAGGTCGAGTGCGCCGTGCCGGCCCTGGGTCTTGCCAAGCAGGGCGAAGGCCGTTCACGCCGCGCTGCCGAACAAGACGCCGCCAAGCGTATGCTTGCGGAACTGGTGGCGCGCGACAAGCCCGGGTCCGCGCTGTCCTCCTGAGGCGCGAGGGCATCCCGGTGCCGCCACGCCTCGCCATGCCACGAGGCTTGGGCCCCATTTCGATCACACTGCGCCGCGATCCGGCGCCATCCATCTGCGCCACTGACCGGGCGCACCAGAGGTCACTGACATGAACGACACCGCGCCTGAGTCCGGGCTGCCGCAACGCTGCGGCCTCATCGCCATCGTGGGCCGGCCCAATGTGGGCAAGTCCACCTTGCTGAACGCCCTCGTGGGGCAGAAGGTCAGCATCACCTCGGACAAGGCCCAGACCACGCGCCACCGCATCACCGGCGTGCGCACCCTGGAGGAGGCCCAGTTCGTGTTCGTGGACACCCCCGGCTTCCAGACCAAGCACAACGCCGCCCTGAACCGCAACCTGAACCGCACGGTGCATGGGGTGCTGGGAGACGTGGACCTGGTGCTCTTCGTGGTCGAGGCTGGCCGCTTCGGTCTGGACGACGCCAAGGTGCTGGCCCTGCTGCCCGAGAACAAGCCCGTGGTGCTGATCGCCAACAAGCTGGACGCCGTGCACCGCCGCGCCGAGCTGGCCCCCTGGCTCAAGAGCATGGCCGAGCGCCGCAACTTCGCCGAGTTCGTGCCCCTGTCGGCCCGCAAGGAAGCCGACGTCACCCGCCTCTTCAAGATCCTCAAGCCCTACCTGCCCGAGCAGGGCTGGTTCTACGACGAAGACGCCCTGACCGACCGCTCCGAGCGCTTTCTGGCCACCGAGATCATCCGCGAGAAGCTCTTCCGCCTGACCGGTGACGAGCTGCCCTACACCTCCACCGTCGTCATCGACAAATGGGAAGACGAAGGCGAGCTGCGCCGCATCTCGGCCTCCATCGTGGTCGAGCGCGACGCCCACAAGGGCATGATCATCGGCCAGGGCGGCGAGCGCCTCAAGCGCATCGGCTCCGAGGCCCGCCAGGAGCTGGAGCACCTGATGGACGGCCGCGTCTTCCTGGAGCTGTGGGTCAAGGTCCGCTCCGGCTGGGCGGACAACGAAGAGCATCTGCGCACCTATGGCTACGAGTGAGTGGCCGCGGCGGCCCTGAATGGTCACCCGCGCCCCTCGACTGCCCAGCACGCAGCCGGCCTTCGTGCTGCACCACTACGACTGGAGCGAGACCAGTCTCATCCTCGACCTCTTCACCCGCGAGCAGGGCCGCCTGGCCGTGGTCGCCAAGGGGGCGAAGCGGCCGTATTCGCAGCTGCGATCGGTGCTGCTGCCCTTTCAGCGGCTGCAGGTGGGCCTCAGCAAGCCCTCGCGCGACGAGCGCAGCGAGGGCGAGGTCCAGACCCTGCGCAGCGCCGAATGGGCCGGCGGCCACACCCTGCCCAGCGGCGCGGCCCTGTTCGCCGGCTACTACCTCAACGAACTGCTGCTGAAGCTGCTGGCCCGGCAGGACCCGCATCCGCGCCTCTTCGATGCCTACGCGGCCACCCTCCCGCTGCTGCGCGAGGATGAAGACCAGCGCAGCCAGGCCGCCCTGCGCGCCTTCGAGCTGCGCATGCTGGCCGACCTGGGCCTGCTGCCCGACCTCAGCGTGGTCACCCAGACCCAGCGTGCGCTGGACCCTGAGCGGCTCTACATGCTGAGCCCCGAGATGGGTGTCTGCGCTCTGAGCCATGAGGCGCCCGCCTTCGGGGCGATGCAGCTGGTGCAGCTGCAGGCGGCGCTGCTGCATGGTTCGCAGGCCGCCCTGCAGCAGGCCTGCGCCGATTGCCTGCCCGCGCTCAAGGCCTGCCTGCGCGGGCTGCTTCACTATCATCTGGGCCACAAGCCGCTGCGCACGCGCACGGTGATGCTGGATCTGCAAAAACTCCTGGACTGATGCCATGAACCCCCTGGTCGCTCCCGAAGCCCTGCGCCACGATGGCCGCTGCGCCTTGTCGGTCAACGTCAACAAGGTCGCGCTGCTGCGCAACACCCGGCACCTGGGCATCCCCAGCGTGACCCGCGCCGCCGAGCTGTGCCTGCAGGCCGGTGCCCAGGGCATCACCGTGCATCCGCGGCCGGACGGCCGCCACATCCGCACGGACGATGTCCATGAGCTGGCGGCCCTGCTCAAGACCTGGCCCCAGGCCGAGTACAACATCGAGGGCAACCCGACGCAGAACCTGATGGACTTCGTGCGCCAGGTCCGGCCCCATCAGGTCACCTTCGTGCCCGACGCCGAGGACCAGTTCACCTCCGACCACGGCTGGAACCTGCCGGCCGACATGGACCGCCTGCGTCCGCTGATCAGCGAATGCAAGGCCCTGGGCGTGCGCGTGAGCCTCTTCATGGACCCGATCCCGGCGGCCATGGCCCATGTCGCGGCCCTGGGGGCTGACCGCATCGAGCTCTACACCGAGACCTTCGCCAGCGCCTTCGGCACGCCGCGCGAGGCCGAAGTGCTGGCCGGCTTCACGGCCACGGCCGAGGCCGCCCTGGCCCTGGGCCTGGGCATCAACGCCGGCCATGACCTCAACCGCCCCAACCTGACCGCCTTCCTCAAGGCCGTGCCGGGCGTGCTGGAGGTCTCCATCGGCCATGCACTGATCGCGGACGCCCTGGAGCTGGGCTATGCCGAGACCGTGCGCGACTACCAGCGCAGCATCCAGCGCGCCTATGCCTGAGCTGCGCGAGGCGAGGGCGCAGGACCTGCCGGCGCTGTCGCAGCTGACCAGCTGGGTCTGGCTGCAGACCTATGCGGACCAGGGCGTGCGGCCGGCCTTCGCCGGGCATCTCCATGAGACCTTCAGCCCCGCGGCGCTGGAGGCCTGGCTGGGCCCGGGCCACCGCTGCTGGCTGGCCGAGGACCAAGGCCATCTGCAGGGCATGATCCATGTCAGCCTCGACAGCCGCTGCCCCGTGGCGTGGCAGCAGGCGCCGGAGGCCGAGGTGGGCGAGCTGTATGTCGTGCCGCCGCTGACCCGCCAGGGCCTGGGCAGGGCGCTGCTGGCCCATGCGCGCGGGCAATTGCCGGACCGGGCGCTGTGGCTGAGCGTCTGGGCCCCCAACGAGCGGGCCATCGCCTTCTACGAGCGCGAGCAGGGCCGCCGCCTGGGGGAAACCTGGTTCGAGCTCGAGCAGCAGCGGCATCTCAACTGGATCTATGGCTGGCCCGCGCTGGCCGAGGGAGCGGGGTCATGATCTACGGCATTGGCACCGACGTCTGCGACATCCGCCGCATCGCAGATACCCTTCAGCGCCGCGGCCCGCGCTTCGCCGAGAAGGTGCTGGGCCCGCATGAGATCGAGGTGTTCCGCGATCGCAGCGCGCGCGTCGAAGCCCGCGGCATCGCCTACCTGGCCACGCGCTTCTCCGCCAAGGAGGCCTTCTCCAAGGCCATCGGCTTGGGGCTGCGCATGCCCATGACCTGGCGCGACTGCGAGATCGTCAAGGCCGCCAGCGGCAAGCCCGAGATCCGCCTGCACGGCGCACTCAAGGCCTGGTTCGAGGCACGCGGCCTGCAGGCGCATGTCAGCGTCAGCGACGAGACGGACTACGCGACCTCCTTCGTGGTTGTCGAGACACGCCCGGCGGCGCCCCCGCCATGAGCGCGACCCACCCTTCCATCAAAGACCACGACGCCCGCGCCTTGCGCTGGGCCACCCAACGCTAGGAAGCACGCCCATGGACATGCTGCACCACGCCCCCCTGATGCTGGACATCGCCGGCACCACCCTGAGCCCGCATGAGCGCGAGCGCCTGAGCCATCCGCTGGTCGGCGGTCTGATCCTCTTCGCGCGCAATTTCGAGAGCCGCGCCCAACTGACGGCCCTGTGCGGCGAGCTCAAGGCCCTGCGCCCTGACCTGCTCATCGCCGTGGACCAGGAAGGCGGCCGCGTGCAGCGCTTCCGCACCGATGGCTTCACGCCGCTGCCGGCCATGCGCGCCCTGGGCGAGCTGTGGATGAGCGATGCCATGCGCGCCACGCAGGCCGCGACGGCCCTGGGCTATGTGATGGCCATGGAACTGCGCGCCTGCGGCGTGGACATGAGCTTCGCGCCGGTGCTGGACCTGGACTACGGCGAGAGCTCGGTGATCGGCGACCGCAGCTTCCATCGCGATCCCCGCGTGGTGGCCATGCTGGCCAAGAGCGTGGCCCAGGGCCAGCTGATCGCCGGCATGGGCGCCTGCGGCAAGCACTTCCCCGGTCATGGCTACGTGAAGGCCGACTCGCATGTGGACGTGCCCGTGGACCGCCGCAGCCTCAAGGCCATCCTGGCCGAGGATGCCAGGCCTTTCGAGTGGCTGCACCTGAGCCTGGCGGCGGTGATGCCGGCCCATGTGATCTATCCCAAGGTCGATGCGCGTCCGGCGGGCTTCTCTTCACGCTGGCTGCAGGACATCCTGCGCGAGCGCCTGGGCTTTGCCGGCCTCGTCTTCAGCGATGACCTCGGCATGCGCGGCGCACGCGTGCTGGAAGGCCGCGAGATCGGCTTCGCCGAGGCCGCCATCACCGCGCTGCACGCGGGCTGTGACATCGCGCTGCTGTGCAACCAGTCGATGGAGGAGGGCGGCCGCGTGCTCGACGAAGTGCTGCAGTCCCTGGAGGACGCCGCGCTGCAGGGCCGCTGGCAGCCCAGCCTGGAGAGCGAAGGCCGGCGGCAGCGCCTGCTGTCTCAGCAGGCCCCGCTCAGCTGGGACGAGCTGGTGCATGAGCCGGGCTATCACCTGGCCTTGCAGCAGCTGAACTTCTAGGCGGTGTGCCTTCCGGGGCCGACGGCTGTGCTCCGCTAGCCGGCCCCGCCTCGCACTCAGCGCGTGGCGCTGACCTTGGCTGCCTTTCCTTTGGCGGCCGGCAGGGACTTGCCGTCCGAGTCCATCTGCATCTGCAGATTCATTTGCAGGGTATGGCCCTGGGGCAGGGGCATCTGCAGGGCCATGGTCATGTCCAGGTCGTTGTGCAGTTGCAGGCGGTCGGCCAGGCGCAGCTGCATGTGACCCGTGCCGCCTCCGCCGATCACCATCTGCAGCGAGGCGGGCGCAGCCGGCGCCGCGCCTTCAGGGGCGCTGGCGGGACTTGCCGGCGTGGGCAGATCCAGCTTGAGGTCCATCGTGGCCTTGACGTCGAAGAAGGCCACGCCGGCCACCACCTTGGCCAGCGTGTAGCTCGCCTTCACCTTGCCGACATTGCTGCCCGCGGGCAGGTTGGGGATGGGCAGGTTCATCTCCAGCGGCATGTCCACCGACTCGCCCACGCGCAGCGTGGCGCCATTCATCTTGGCCAGGGCGTCGAAGCTCTTGCGGAAGACGCCTTCGAGCAGGTCCGGCGGCAGCTGCGCCGTACCTTCGCCCGAGAGGCGGATGTTTTCGTAGCGCCCGTCCACGATGAGCGCGCTGAACTGCATTGCCGGCATGCCGCGCTGGGGGACGCCGGGCACCAGGTCGCCATCGCCCGTGCGCATTTCCATCGTGCCTCGCTCGATGCGGGCGGTCAGCGGGACACGCCCCTTGGCGTCGGCCTTGTCCGTCTGCACGATCTGGCGCATCTGCATGCTCATGGTCAGCGGCATCTTCATCGCGCCGAGCTTGGCGCTGAGCTGCTGCACCTCCTCCTCGCTGGCGCCGTCGCGGGCCTTGAACTTCATGTCCGTGATCGCCTTGATGCGGAAGTCCTGCTGCTGCCGGGTATGGGGCAGCGGGATCAGGTTCAGCGTGACGGGGGTGTCGTCGGCGCGGACCAGGGATGGCAGCAGCGCGAGGCCGGTACAGGCCAGCGGCACGAGCCGGCGCAGCGAAATATTGGACATGGTTTCCTCCTCTTGGATGGGTGACGGGGCGCTGGCCCCGCTTCTTGCCGCCGGATCTTAGTGGCAAGGCCGCGGGCCCTGCGCCTGTGGCGCCTCCCCCAGAGGAGGTGGGTGATGCTTATGCCTTCCTGTCGCGCGGGCAGCTAGCGCCTTGAGTCCTGCTGCGGCCCGGGCATGAAAAAGCCGACCGGCTCCACGAGGGGCGCCGGTCGGCGGATGGGGGCGATGCCGTCTTACTTGCGGTAGTTGTCCTGCATGCGGTAGCCCCGCGCATACAGCCCGAACAGCAGGGCGGCCAGCAGCGCGAAGGCGGCGAAGAAGAACATCTGGAAGGCGGTGACGCTGGTGCCCGTTGACTTGATGTAGCTGGTCACGCCCTCGCTCTTGACGCTGCTGTTGGCCAGCAGCACCCAGAGGTTGCCGATGGTCACCGAGAGGTTCCAGAAGCTGGTGATCACGCCCTTCATGGGCAGCGGTGCCTGGCTGTAGGCGAACTCGAGGCCGGTGGCCGAGACCAGCACCTCGCCCAGGGTCAGGATGGCATAGGGCAGGATCTGCCAGACGATGCTCACCGTGTGGCCGTCGTCCAGCCACAGCTGCAGGCCGCCCACCACGATCCAGGCCACGCCCGACAGCGCGATGCCCGCGCCCATGCGGCGCAGGGCCGTGATGCGCAGGCCCATGCGCTCCAGCATGGGGTACAGCACCAGGTTGTTGAAGGGGATGAGGATCATCACCAGCGCCGGGTTCAGGGCCTGCATCATGGAGGACTGGAACCACTCGGGCTTGCTCATCTGGTCGGCCTGCAGGATCCAGGTCGAGGCCTTCTGGTCAAAGAGGGACCAGAAGGGCGTCACCAGCGCGAAGAGCACCAGCAGGCGCAGCACGGCGCGCACGCCCTCGATGGCCTCGGGCGGATGCGCCTTCGAGGCCTGGCCCAGCTGCAGCGCGGCTCCCGCACCGCCGAAGCCCATCAGCAGGACCAGGGCCAGGCAGAAGCTGGCCACGAAACCGATCTGCTTCATCAGCAGGAAGCTGCCCACCGCGCCGACCAGGCCGATCAGGGCGACGACGAGGCCTGGGCCGCCCGTCTTGAGGGCACTGACCACGACCTTGAGGAAGCTGTGCGGGTCATGGGCCACCGGCGGGGTGTGGACGTACTTCCTGCGGCCGCTCCAGAAGATCAGCGTGGCGATGGCCATCAGCACGCCTGGAATGCCGAAGGCCACGCTCGCGCCGAACTGCTTGAGGAAGATGGGCATCAGCAGCGAGGCGAAGAAGGAGCCGAAGTTGATGATCCAGTAGAAGGCGTCATAGACCTTCTGGGCGAGGCTGCGGTTGCTGCTGTCGAACTGGTCGCCGACGAAGGAGCTCACCAGTGGCTTGATGCCGCCGGAGCCCAGCGAGATCAGGAAGAGGCCGGTGTAGAAGCCGGTGATGTTCTTCTCGAAGATCGCCAGGCAGGCATGGCCGCAGCAATACAGCAGGCTCAGCCAGAAGATGGTGTTGTACTTGCCGAAGAAGCGGTCGGCGATCCAGCCGCCCAGCAGCGGGAAGAAGTAGACACCAATCACGAAGGTGTGGAAGACCTCCTTGGCCTCGGCCTTGCGCAGGTCTTCCGGGATGGCCATCAGCAGACTGGTCATCAGGAAGACCGTCAGGATGTTGCGCATGCCGTAGAAGCTGAAGCGCTCGCATCCTTCGTTGCCGATGATGTAGGGGATCTGCGGCGGCATCTTGGGCGCCGCGGTGCTGGCTGTCTGGGTCACGGTCAATCCTTGTGTCGGGCCGCAGGCGGGTCGCCCGCAGCTGGCGGCGGTGCTGGGTGCAGCAGGGCTGCCACTGTAGGCGAAAAGTCGAGGTGGAAAAGGGTGCCAACCCTAGGCGAAGGGCGGCACCGTCCGGCGAGAGGGCGGGCCTTCACCGCATGGCGCAGGCGCGGGTCCGCAAGCCCGGGCGTGCGTGGGGCGCACCATGAGAAACGCCGCCGGGCGCGAGCCACGGCGGCGTGATCAGGGCCGGCTCAGGGCCGGCGGGCGGGGTCTCAGCCCTGCAGCTCGAAGGGCAGCCTGACCTGGGCCAGATCCTTGCGGGTCTCGACCAGCACCAGCGGGCCTTCATCCAGCTGCAGCACGGGCGGACGCTCGCGCGGCACGCGCACGGGCTTGGGCTCGGCGGCGATGGCGGCCTGGGCGGCGGCCACCTTGTCGGCGTCCGAGTTCACCCATTGCAGACCGGCGGCCTCGGCAATGCCGTGCAGGTCGCCGATGGGCAGGCTGTAGGCCGGCACCACGGCGGCGGCAGGGGCCTCCACCGGGGCAGCGGCCACGACCGGCGCGGCCGGGGCCGGCACGGGCGCTGCAGCAGCCGCTTCGATGACCGCTGCGGGAGCGGCGGCGGCAACGGCAACAGACTCGACAGCCTCGCCCACCAGTTCCAGCTGCTGCGGGGCGGCCTGCTCGGCGCCCTCGCTGCTGTCAGCAACGTCGGCACCTTCGCCGGCCTGACCTTCGCGGCGGTCGCGGCGGTAGCGGTCACGGCTGCGGCGGCGGCGGCCATCGCGGCCTTCCTCACCTTGAGCGCCATCGCTCGGGGCCTCGCCCTGGGCGTCGGCGGCGGCGCCTTCCTGGGCCGGAGCCTCGGCCGGCACAGCGCCAGCGTCGGCGGCCTGCTCGGTCTCGGCGCCGTTCAGGGCTTCGCTGCCCGCCTCCTGGGCGCGATCCTCGCGGTCGCGGCCACCACGGCGGCGGCGGCGGCGGCCCTGGCGTTCTTCACCCGCTGCCTCCGCGGCCATGCCATCAGGGATGGTGTCCTGGAAGGCGGTCGGGGACTCGGCACCCGTGGTCTCGGCCAGAGCCTGGACCTCGGCGGCCGGACGCTCCTGGCGCTCGCCACGCTCACCACGGTTGCGGCGGCCCTCGCCACGTTCACCGCGCTCGCCACGTTCACCGCGTTCAGCACGCTCACCGCGCTCCGGGCGGCCTGCGTCCGGCGTGGCGGCTTCGTTGCGTTCGCCGCGCTCGTTGCGGCGGCCGCGTTCCTGGCGCTCGCCGCGCTCGGCGCGTTCGCCATTGCGCTCACCACGCTCGCTGCGCTCACCGCGCTCACCGCGCTCACCGCGTTCTGCACGGTCGCCGCGCTCTGCACGCTGGCCGTCCTTGCCTTCGCCACGGCCCTTGCCGTCCTTGCGCTCGCCCCGTTCGCCGCGTTCGCCACGGTCACGGCGGCGGCCATCACGGCTGCCATCGCGTCCACCCTCGCGGCCTTCGCGCTTGGCGCCATCCTTGCGTTCGGTCTCGGCGGGCTTGGCTTCCTCGGCCGGTGCCTCGCCATTGCCGAAGATCTTCTTGAGCCAGCCGAAGAAGCCGCTGCTGGTGGCGGCCGAGGCGGCTGCAGCGGGCGCTGCGGCGGCCGGCGCCGCAGGGGCTGCCACGGGCTTGGGCGGCACCACCGGAGCGGGCTGCTCGGGCAGGATGCCCTTGATGACGGGCTCCTGCTTGCTCTTGCCCTTGTCGTCGCCGCCGCGGCGGGTGATGCCCACCTCGTCCTGCGGCTCTTCGATCATGGTGTAGCTGGCCTGCAGGTTCTCCAGGCGGGGATCGTCGTGGCGCAGGCGCTCCAGCTTGTAGTTGGGCGTCTCCAGGTGCTTGTTGGGCACCAGCAGCACGGTCACGCGCTGCTTCAGCTCGATCTTGGTGATCTCGGTGCGCTTCTCGTTCAGCAGGAAGCTGGTCACCTCCACCGGCACCTGCACGTGCACGGCGGCGGTGTTGTCCTTCATGGACTCTTCCTGGACCATGCGCAGGATCTGCAGCGCCGAGCTTTCCGTGTCACGGATGTGGCCGGTGCCATTGCAGCGCGGGCAGGTGATGTGGCTGCCTTCGCTCAGCGCCGGGCGCAGGCGCTGGCGGCTCAACTCCAGCAGGCCGAACTTGCTGATGGAGCTGAACTGCACGCGGGCGCGGTCCTGGCGCAGGGCGTCGCGCAGGCGCTGCTCGACCTCGCGGCGGTTCTTGGACTCCTCCATGTCGATGAAGTCCACGACGATCAGACCGCCGAGGTCGCGCAGGCGCATCTGGCGGGCGATCTCGTCAGCCGCTTCCAGGTTGGTGCGGGTCGCGGTTTCCTCGATGTCGCCGCCGCGGGTGGCGCGCGCGGAGTTGACGTCCACCGAGACCAGGGCCTCGGTGTGGTCGATCACGATGGCGCCGCCGGAGGGCAGGTTCACCGTGCGGCTGAAGGCCGTCTCGATCTGGTGCTCGATCTGGAAGCGGCTGAACAGCGGGGCGTCGTCACGGTAACGCTTCACGCGATGCGCGTTGTCCGGCATCACGTGGTTCATGAACTGGTGGGCCTGCTCGTAGATGTCGTCCGTGTCGATCAGGATCTCACCGATGTCGGCGGTGAAGTAGTCGCGGATCGCGCGGATGACGAGCGAGCTTTCCTGGTAGATCAGGTAGGCGCCCTTGCCGCCCCGGGAGGCGTCGTCGATCGCCGTCCAGAGCTTGAGCATGTAGTTGAGGTCCCACTGCAGCTCGGCGGCGGTGCGGCCGATGCCGGCGGTGCGGGCGATCAGGGACATGCCCTTGGGGTAGTCCAGCTGGTCGAGGTTCTCCTTGAGTTCCTCGCGGTCCTCGCCCTCGATGCGGCGCGAGACGCCACCGCCACGGGGGTTGTTGGGCATCAGCACGAGGTAGCGGCCGGCCAGGGAGATGAAGGTGGTCAGGGCGGCGCCCTTGTTGCCACGTTCTTCCTTCTCGACCTGGACCAGCAGTTCCTGGCCTTCCTTGATGGCGTCCTGGATCTTGGCCGAGCGCACGTCCGTGCCATCACGGAAGTACTGGCGCGAGATTTCCTTGAAGGGGAGGAAGCCGTGGCGGTCTTCGCCATAGTCCACGAAGCAGGCCTCGAGCGAGGGCTCGACCCGCGTCACGACGGCCTTGTAGATATTGCCCTTGCGCTGCTCGCGCCCTTCGATTTCGGTTTCGAAGTCCAGCAGTTTCTGGCCATCGACGATTGCGAGGCGCCGCTCTTCCGGCT
Source organism: Pelomonas sp. BJYL3 (assembly GCF_027257975.1). Taxonomy (GTDB): domain Bacteria; phylum Pseudomonadota; class Gammaproteobacteria; order Burkholderiales; family Burkholderiaceae_C; genus Roseateles_B; species Roseateles_B flavus. The sequence goes on along the minus strand of NZ_JANZKX010000003.1, from coordinate 216,460 downwards.
GCGTCGCATTGATCAGCATGCGTTTCATCGTTTCTCCTTACACGCCGTCCACACTGGTCGAAACCAGCCCGCACGGCGCGCAGCACCACATCGCACGGGGCGTGAACCCGCGGGCGACCGACATCAGCACGAGAAACGCGGTGGAACCGAGGAAGGAATCGCCCTGGACTGCTGGAGATCGCGAAGCTCGCGATCAGGCCGGCAGCGTTGGCGCGTGCGCTTCAACAGGTGGCGCGGAGCCTCCCTCCCGTGAACACGCCACCATCGTTGGCGCGACCCGGCCGCGGCTGATGCGGGGCAGGCAGCCGGTCAGCGACCGGGGCTGCGCGCGCATGCGGCGGGGGGTGGGGGGATTGCTGGGATTCATCCGCGAGGAACTGCTGGGCGCTGGCATGAGGCCTCCGGCTCTTGGCCGGGTGGCCTCACACGATGAAAAACCTTATTCGTGCCGGTCGCGGGGGTGTAGCCCCTCGACCAGGCGTGGTCCGTACTGCGTTGCTCTTCCGTACCAGCCCACCGACCGCCACTGTCGCTTGGGGACAGGGCCCGCCGGGCAGGCAGACACGTTGCTTCACCAAATTGTGAGGGCCTTGACGGGGGCAGCGGCTTGCGCCGCGGACCGCCTGTTCCAGGCCCCACCACCCCTGCGTTCTTTGCATCCCCGCGGCTCACCCGCAGGTAAAATCAGAAAAATCAAATACTTAGAACGCAATCGTGGTACGGAAGATTATAGGGGCTAAAGGTCGCAGCCCGAGTTCGGGAAGCGACCAGGCTGCCAGGCGCTCCGCGGCGCCGGCACAGCCCGGGCGCGGCAAGGCGTCCACCACGATGAAACGGGGTGAAACACCGCGTTCGCCGCCGGCCTCCGGCCCCGCAAGCCGGGCCGGCGCCCGGCCGCCGTCCCCCGCGCAGGGGACAGCCGCCGCGCCCAAGCCCGCGCCGGCCGTGCAGTTGCTCACTATCGACGAAGGCTCCGCCGGCCAGCGCCTGGACAACTTCCTGCTGAAGGTGCTCAAGGGCGTGCCCAAGACCCATGTCTACCGTGTGATCCGCGCCGGTGAGGTGCGGGTCAACAAGGGGCGTGCCCAGGCCGACACCCGCCTGGAGCTGGGCGACGTGGTCCGCGTGCCGCCGGTGCGCCTGCCCGAGCGCAGCACCGCAGCCCAGCCGCCGGTGCCCGCACGCGAGTTCCCGGTGGTCTTCGAGGACGAGCACCTGATCGCCATCAACAAGCCGGCCGGCGTGGCCGTGCATGGCGGCTCGGGCGTGAGCTTCGGCGTGATCGAGCAGCTGCGCCAGGCCCGTCCCCAGGCCAAGTTCCTGGAGCTGGTGCACCGCCTGGACAAGGAGACCTCCGGCCTGCTGCTGATCGCCAAGAAGCGCAGTGCCCTCAACGCCCTGCAGGACCAGTTCCGGGATCGCGAGACCGGCAAGACCTACGCCGCCCTGGTCTGGGGCGCCTGGCCCAAGGGGCAGACGGTGATCGACGTGCCCCTGCTGAAGTTCGTCGGCAGCGACGGCGAGCGCTGGGTGCGTGCGGTGACCTCCTCCCACGACCCCGGCGCCGAACAGGCCAAGCGCTCCATCAGCCTCGTGAAGCTGGCCGAGAGCCTGCCCGGCTTCAGCCTGGTGGACGTGACCATCAAGACCGGTCGCACCCACCAGATCCGCGTGCACCTGGCCCAGGCGGGCCATGCCATCGCGGGTGATCCGAAATATGGCGATTTCGAGGCCAACAAGGCCCTGGCCCGGGGCGAGACCGTGCCCGGCCTGCGCTTCGACCGCATGTTCCTGCACGCGCGTCGCCTGCGTTTCGCCCACCCTGCCGACGGCCAGGAGATCGAATTGACGGCACCCTTGCCGCACGAGTGCGAATCCCTGCTGACCCAGCTGCGTCAAGGCCAAGCCCGATGAACGATCCCCGACCCCAACGCTACGACCTCATCGTCTTCGACTGGGACGGCACCCTGTTCGACTCCACGGCCCTCATCGTGCAGGCCATCCAGGGCGCCGCCGCCGATCTGGGCCTGCCCGTGCCCCCGCGCGAGCGCGCCGCGCATGTGATCGGCCTGGGGCTCTACGAGGCCCTGGCCATTGCCACGCCCGAGCTGCCGCGCGAGCGCTATGCCGAGATGGGCCAGGCCTATCGCAAGCACTATTTCGCCCAGCACGAGGCCCTGTGCCTCTTTGGCGGGGTCGAGGACCTGCTGCAGGCACTCAAGGCGCGGCACCACTGGCTGGCCATCGCCACGGGCAAGAGCCGCAGCGGACTGGACGAGGCCCTGCGCCACGTCGCCCTGCACGGCGTCTTCGATGCCAGCCGCACGGCCGACGAGACCCAGAGCAAGCCGCACCCGCTGATGCTGGAGCAGCTGATGCGCGAATTTGCCGTCGAGCCCGAGCGCACCCTGATGATCGGCGACACCACGCATGACCTGCAGCTGGCCCGCAATGCCGGCTGCGCCGCGCTGGGCGTCAGCTACGGCGCCCACGACCCCGAGCATTTCGAGGCCTTCGAGCCGGTGCACATCGCCCACTCGGTGCCGGACCTGCATGACTGGCTGCTGAAGCACGCCTGACAAGACCTGACCCCATCCATGGACTCCAGCGACAAGACCCCCACCGGCGATGGCCTGCCTCTGTGCGACTCCGCCGCGCTGCAGGAGCGCGGCAAGGCGCACTGCTTCGAGGTGCTGCAGTACGGCCAGCCGGCCAGCGCCTTCGCCCTGCGTTTCGAAGGCCAGGCCGTGGCCTACCTGAACCGCTGCGCGCATGTGCCCACCGAGATGGACTGGCAGGAAGGCGAATTCCTGGACAGCGACAAGCGCTACATCATCTGCTCCATCCACGGCGCCGTGTACGACCCGCTCAGCGGCCGCTGCGTGACCGGCATGTGCGGCCGCATCGGTCTGCACAAGATCGAGGTGCAGGAGCGGGAAGGCAAGGTCTATTGGTATCCTAGCCGCGACACCAAGCCCGCTTTCGAGGACTGAGCCCGCCCATCACATCCCCCGGGCCGGCAGCCTGCACAGGCCCTCGCATCCAATACCCGCCATGAATCCCAACGACGAACCGCCGCGCATCCTGCCGGATGCCACGGCCCGCCCCGAAGACATGCTCAAGGCCCAGGCGCCCGAGCCCGCGCGCGCCGAGGCGCCGGCAGGCTACGAGCCGCTGCTGGCCCAGTTCGCCCAGGACTACCTGCGCGACCGCCGCGCCGAGCGCCGCTGGCGCACCTTCTTCCGCCTGCTGTGGCTGAGCCTGGTGCTGTTCGTGTTCTGGGCCCTGTTCTACCAGCCTCACCACGTCACGGCGCCGAACACGCCGCACACGGCATTGGTCGAGGTGCGCGGCGAGATCTCGGCGGACACCGAGGCCAGCGCCGAGCTGATGCTCTCCGCCCTGCGCAGCGCCTTCGAGGACCAGGGCGCGCAGGCCGTGGTGCTGCGCATCAACTCGCCCGGCGGCAGCCCGGTGCAGGCGGGCATCGTCTATGACGAGATCCAGCGCCTCAAGGCCAAGCATGGCAAGAAGGTCTATGCCGTGGTCGAGGAGATCTGCGCCTCCGGGGCCTACTACATCGCCGCCGCGGCCGACGAGATCTTCGTGGACAAGGCCAGCATCGTCGGTTCCATTGGCGTGCTGATGGACGGCTTCGGCTTCACCGGCCTCATGGACAAGCTCGGCATCGAGCGCCGCCTGCTCACCGCCGGCGAGAACAAGGGCATGCTGGACCCCTACAGCAAGGAGAACCCGCGCCAGAAGGCCTATGCCCAGGCCATGCTGGACCAGATCCACCGCCAGTTCATCGCCGTCGTGCGCGAAGGCCGCGGCGACCGCCTCAAGGAAACGCCCGAGATGTTCTCCGGCCTCTTCTGGAACGGCGAGGAAGCGGTCAAGCTGGGCCTGGCCGACGGCCTGGGCAACCTCGACTTCGTGGCCCGCGAGGTGGTCAAGGCCGAGGAGGTCATCGACTACACCCCGCGTGACAACGTGGCCGAACGCCTGGCCAAGCGCTTCGGTGCGGCGATGGGCGAGGGCGCGGTGAAGGCCCTGCGCCAGCTGCCCGCCATCCACTGACAAGGCATCGCCCCATGAAGAAGGCCCTCCAGCGGAGGGCCTTCGTGCTTCTGGCGCCGTGGGGTCAGGTCTTGCTGCGCCGGCGCGCGACCAGCGCGGCCGCCGCCGCGGCCAGGGCCGCGAGCCAGCCGGCCTGGGGCTCGGGCACCTGGTGGCCGTCCTGCGGCTTGGGCGTCGGGGTGAAGGGCTCCCAGCCGATCTCGAAGGCCTGGGAGATCGAGGCCCCGATCACCGTGCCTTCCACATGGCCCTGGCCGTAGAGCTCGGCCTTGGGCGCCAGCACGCTGCCGTCCACCCAGCCCAGCTTCACGCGGTTTGCCTTGGCCAGGTTGAACAGCACCTTGCCCTGCGCTTCCTGCACGGGCTTGAAGCCGCTGAAGCCGCCGGTCAGCTGCACGTCGCCTTCGTTGAGGATGTTGATCACCACCCAGGCGTCCGCCGCCACGTTGCTGAGCGTGAGGCTGGGCATCACCCAGCTGCCGCCCAGCTTGTTCTTGCTGCCCAGCAGGATGTCGAACACCTCGACGGCCCCGGCCTTGCCGCTGCCGCTCAGGCTGATGTCGCTCCAGGGCTGGGCCACGGTGCCGGTGCTGGCCAGCGTGGCCAGTGAGCCGGACAGCGCCGTCAGCTGGTTCTGCGCCGCCTTGAAGTCCACCACGCCGCTGATCTTGGGCTCTGCACGGAGGTCCAGGTAGCTGGACGAGCCCTTGTTCTGGCCGCCGAAGACGCCATAGCTGTTGCCGTAGTGGGCGAGTGCTGGATCCCAGGGCACCAGATTGCCTTCGCCGGCGCTGCTGTCCTTCACGGAGCCGGGCGCCGCCGAGTAGATCCGGCCATTGGTGAACTTCACGTCTCCGCCCACCACCAGCGCCGGGCCCGTGCTGCCGGCCGGTGCGCGATAGCCCACGCTGAGCCCGTTGGCCGTCAGCGAGCCGCCGACGGCCAGGCGGCCTTCCACGTCATTGGCGGCCTTGACGTCGCCGAAGATGAAGGCGCTGTACTGGGCGGCCACGCCCAGATCGATGAGCGGTGCGGCACTCACGCCTTGTGCCACTATCAGACCAGTGAGGCCGGCCGCCCAGCCCAGGTGCCGGCGCGCCCTCGCTCCCAACCCTCGCTTCTCTTGCATGATTTCCCTTCAACGTCCTTGGCAGATTTGCCTTTGTAGATGCGGGCGGATTCTAGGAAGCGAGGTTTTGCAGACCATCCCCGCGAACAGGGTGGTATGCAATTGGTTTGCCTTGTTTGTGCGATTTGCACGGTTCAGGGCGTACCGACCGGCTGGGCCGCGGCCGGGGCGGGAAAGGCCGGCGGCGAGGCGCTGAGGCGGTCCAGCAGCAGCAGGTGGTCGTAGTCCGCGTTGTCCAGGACATGGAGGCCGGCGGCCCGGTCGCGGGCCTCGGGGCTGGGCCCCAGCGCCAGCGGGCCGCAGGCCGGCGTGCAGATCCAGGCCTGCGAGGGCAGGCGATGGCCGATCAGCACATGGGTCATGCGGCGCTGCAGCAGGGAGCCCGCCGGTGCGACAGTCTGGACGCTGAAGCGCGTGCCACCCGGGGATTTGCGGGCGTGGAGGTTGCCGGCCAGGGCCAGCACGAAGGCCCCGGCGGGCGCGCGGTCCAGCTCGCGGGCCAGGGCCCGCTCGTAGTCCGCCGCGTCCTGCGGCGGGTCGACGGGCACAAAGCCGGCGAGGGTGAGTCGCCCCTGGGATTGCAGCGACTGGAGGGTCCTGACCAGCTGCAGCATGGCCTGGGAGGTCCGGCCGTCCTGGAAGCCCGTGCGCCAGACGGGATCTGGCGCCTCCAGTGCCGCCGGCTGCAGCTCCAGGGCCACCCACAGCGGACGCCGGCCGGCGAACTCGTCGGCCAGGCGGCCTGCCAGGCATTCCACCAGGGCAGGCACCTCGACGCTGCCGTGGATCTCGCCCAGGAAGAGCCCGTCGGTCTTCAGCAGAGGCGCCAGGGCTTCAGGACCTGGGCAGTCGACGGCCGCAGCGCGGGCGGGCAGGGCGCACAGCGCGGCCAGGGCCAGGGAGGCGAGCAGTGGGAGCTTCATCAGGTGCGTGAATCATGGGCGTTAGGGGCCCGCATCATCGCACCCAGCCAGGCCCGAACCTGAAGCGGGTCTGAAGCGGGCCGGAGGCGGGCCCGCTCCAGGTCTGCAAGGGCCTTCAGGGCTGCACGTACGCCGTCTTCACCGTGGTGTAGAACTCCGCCGCATAGCTGCCCTGCTCGCGCGGGCCCATGCTGGAGCCCTTGCGGCCGCCAAAGGGCACGTGGTAGTCCACGCCCGCCGTCGGCACGTTGACCATGACCATGCCGGCCTGGGCGTGGCGCTTGAAGTGGCTGGCGTACTTCAGCGAGGTGGTGCAGATGCCCGCGGCCAGGCCGAAGGGGGTGTCATTGGACAGGGCCAGGGCGTGCTCGTAGCTGTCCGCCGGCAGCACGCTGGCCACGGGGCCGAAGATCTCCTCGCGGCAGTGCTGCATGCCGTTGTCGCAGTCGGCGAAGAGGGCGGGCTGGAGGTAGAAGCCGGGCTTGTCCAGCTGCAGGCGCTCGCCGCCGCAGACCAGGCGGGCGCCCTCGGCCTTGGCGATGTCGATGTAGCGCAGGTCCTGGGCCAGCTGGGCTTCGTCGACCACGGGGCCGATCTGGGTCTGCGGGTCCAGGGCATCGCCCACGCGCAGGGCACGGGCGGCCTCGCCCAGTGCCTGCACGAAGCGCGGGTAGATGCCCTTCTGCACGATGATGCGCGAGGACGCCGTGCAGCGCTGGCCCGTCGAGAAGAAGGCGCTTTGCAGCACCGAGTTCACGGCCACGTCAAGGTCGGCGTCATCCAGCACGATGCAGGGGTTCTTGCCGCCCATCTCCAGCTGGAAGCGCGCGCCGCGAGCCACCGCGGCCTGCGCCACACGCTGGCCCGTGCCCACCGAGCCCGTGAAGCTGATCGCCGCCACCCGGCGGTCGTCCAGCAGGGCCTGGCCCACCTGGGAGCCGGGACCCATCACCAGGTTGAAGACGCCGGCCGGCAGCCCGGCGCGGCTGATGATCTCGGTCAGGGCCCAGGCCGAGCCGGGCACGAGGTCGGCCGGCTTCAGCACCACGGTGTTGCCGAAGGCCAGGGCGGGAGCGATCTTCCAGGCCGGAATCGCCGCGGGGAAGTTCCAGGGCGTGATCAGACCGACGACGCCGACGGGCTCGCGGGTGATCTCCACCTCCACGCCGGGGCGCACCGAGGCGAGCTTCTCGCCGCGCAGGCGCAGGGCTTCCTGGGCGAAGAACTTGAAGATGGCGCCGGCCCGGGCCACCTCGCCGATGCCCTCCGGCCGGGTCTTGCCTTCCTCCCGGGACAGCAGGGTGCCCAGCTCCTCCTTGCGGGCCAGGATCTCGCTGCCGATGCGGTCCAGGGCATCCGCGCGGACCTGCGGGCTGCTGAGGCCCCAGGCCGGCGCGGCCTCGGCGGCGGCGGCGATGGCGCGTTCGGCCAGGGCGGCGTCGGCCTGGGCATAGCGGCCGATCACATCACGGGTGTCGGAAGGGTTGAGGTTGTCGCGCAGGCGCGGGCCGTCCAGCCATTCGCCGCCGATGTAGAGAGGGTGCAGGGGTGCGCTCATGGGCTTGTCTCGCAGGGTTTGATGTGAATATTGTAGATATATTTGAAAGACTGCGTGGTCCCACATCATGCAGCGGCAGCTCCTGGCGCACCAGCGGTCGGATCAAGGCCAGCGGCGGCTTGTCCCGCCGGCTGCCTTGGTCTGCTTGGGGCGGCTTGGGGGCTGCTCAGGGCGGGGCGGCGGTGATCGAGGGCGAGATGGCGCCGCCCTCGGGCCCGGCCGGGCCCGCCAGCTGGCTCAGGGCCCGCACCAGGCCGCTGCGGCTGGGCTGGTCCACGAAGACGCAGCGCTTGCCATGGCGCTTGCAGTGTTCCTTGACGCGCCAGTAGGCGTCATGGCTGATGCAGCCGGTCTGGCAGATCACCAGGTCCGCCGCGGCCAGGGTGGCGTCCAGCTGGGTGACCGCGTGCTCCTCACCGCCGTCATGGTGCAGGAAGCGGGCGCCGCGGGCCTCGATGAGGCGGCGGTAGACCGGCACGGTGGCCGCGCGGCCGCCCACGCACAGCACGGACCGGTCCTCCAGCGGCACGGGCGCGGCGGGCAGGGCCGGCTCCGGCTGCGCCTGGGCCGGCTCGGCAGGCGGGGGATCGGCAGGGCGGGCGGCCTCCTGCTGGGCCTGGCGCAGCTCGCGGCGCAGGCGCTGCAGGGCCTGCTCCAGCTGATGGATGCGGGTCTGGCTCTCCAGCAGCTGGCGCTCGCGGACCAGGGCCTGGCGCAGGGCGGGCTGGGTGGCGTGCAGGGTGTCCAGCTCGGTCTGCAGGGCGGCCAGGCGGCTGTCGCGCAGCACCAGCTCGGCCCGATGGCGCATCTGCTGGGCCAGCAGGTCCTCGATGCGGCGGTCGCGTTCGGCGATCAGCTGGGTGCTGCGCTGCTGGGCCCGGCCGAGTTCGGACGCGAGCACGCCGTTCTCATGGGCCAGGGCCTGGATGCGCTGCAGGTCCGCCCGGTGCGAGCTGCCCACCTGGTGCTGGAGCATGTGGATGTCCTGCAGCACCTCGTCCTGCAGCAGGCCGTCGCAGCGCGGATGGCTCAGGGTCGCCCACAGGCCCCCGGCGACCTCCGCACCGGCGGCTGCCTCGCGCCACCAGTCGCGCAGCTGCAGCGTGGTCTTGAGGCGGCTGGCCTGGCGCACGGCGAGGGCATAGCGATGGTCCAGCTCGCGGTGGAGCAGCTCGGCAATGCGGCCGCGCTGCCGGCATTCGTGGATGGCACCGCAGTGCAGCTCGTAGTCCTGCACCAGGGCCTCGCCGCCCAGGGCCTTGCCGATGCGCTTGCGCAGCACCGCCAGGGGCAGGCAGGCGCCGATCACGGGGCACAGGGCCTGGGAGGGCAGCTCCCAGAGCCGGCGCCGCCGCGATCCCAGCAGGTGGTTGGGCACGGCCAGCTGCGGCGGCGCGGCGGCCAGCGAGGCCGGCGTGTCCGCGCCGTCGTGAGGCTCGTGGCCGCGGGTCGGCCGGGCGGTGGGCGTCGTCGCGCCCAGCGGGGCGAAGGCGGGGTCACACATGGGGGGCCTCCCCGATGGCATCCAGGCGGAAAGGGGACCGGTGCAAGGACCGGTGCAGGGCGGGCAGGCATCCAGGCGTCGGCATGCGCGGCTCCAGTCAGGGCGCCAGGGCCGGACAGGGGCCGGACGGGCGCGAGGGTGGGTGGAGGCTGGCGTTGGCTGGCGGATGGGGGGCGGGGTGCTCCCGGCCGGGGCTTACTTGGTGAGGATCAGCTTGCCCAGCTGCGTGAGGCGCAGGCGGTAGAGCTGGCCCGCATGCTCGATCTCGAGCTCGCGGTCCTGGCCCAGCAGGTCCCGGCTCTGCAGGCGGCGCGGGGCCGGGCCGGCGGCGCCGTCGGCTGGCAGGGGGGGAGACGCCCGGCGGGGCTCCGTGGAAAGGGTGGGGGCTGGTTTGTCCATGGCTGAATCATAAATGCGAATAATTCGCAATTGCAAGCTGTCAAGGTTTGCAGGCGCTGGCATGCACAGGCCCTGCGCTGGGGCCACAATCGGCCTTCGCGCTGGCCCGCCCGGGCTGGCTGCCCCAGAACAATCGCACCAGAACACCGCACAGGAGCCCGCCATGAAAGGTGATGCCAAGGTCATCGAGTACCTCAATGCCCAGCTGAAGAACGAGCTGACGGCCATCAACCAGTACTTCCTGCATTACCGCATGCTCAAGAACTGGGGCCTGGAGCGCCTGGCCAAGCATGAGTACGAGGAGTCCATCGAGGAAATGAAGCACGCCGACAAGCTGATGGACCGCATCCTGACGCTGGAAGGCCTGCCCAATCTGCAGGACCTCGGCAAGCTCTACATCGGCGAGAACGCGGTCGAGGTGCTGCACTGCGACCTCAAGATCGAGACCGGCTCCCACCCCCTGCTGAAGGAAGCCATCGCCTACTGCGAGAGCGTGCGGGACTACGTCTCCCGCCAGGTGCTGGAGGAGATCCTGGCCGACACCGAAGGCCATATCGATCACCTGGAGACGCAGATCGAGCTGGTCGCCCAGCTGGGCGAGCAGAACTGGCTGCAGTCCCAGATGGGCTGAGGCTGGCGGGGCTGACGGGGCCGTGAAAAGGCCCCAGGCGCGATGGTGGTTTGTAATTGAGAAACGTTCGCGTTTGCGTTACGATCTGGCCAACGCTTCGCCACTGCCTTGCCAAGCCACCATGATCGTCTGCCTCTGCCACCGAGTTTCCGACCGCGACATCCGCCGTGCCGTGGCCGAGGGCACCCGCAATTTCGAGGTGCTGCAGGACGAGACCCGGGCGGCTTCCGCCTGTGGCGCCTGCCACGACTGCGCCCGTGAGGTCTTTGACGAAGCCCTGGCCCAGCACGCCCCCGTGCCGGTGCAGTTGATGGAACCGCTGGCCCAGACCCGCCGCGTGATCCAGCTGGCCCGCGTGGCCGCCTGAGCCTCGCCCCAGCGCTTCACGCCAGGAAGAGCCGGACCCCAGGTCCGGCTTTTTTCATTGACGACGCGCCGCCCGCAGGTGCTCAGAACGCCCAGGTCGCCGAGGCATAGGCCAGGCGGCGTGTGGGCAGCTGGGCGATGACGCTGTCTGCCGGTCCCGACCATTGACGCAGGCCGGCCTGCAGGTTCCAGCGATCCCCCTGCCAGGCCACCGAGCCGGTGACGATGCGCCCGCCGTCCTGGGGCGACCACAGCACGTCGCCCGCCCAGCTCCAGGCCCCCTCCGTCCAGCTGAGCCGGGCGAAGACGTTGTGCTGCTGCAGGCTGCTGTTGCCGAAGCCCTGGGTCTGCCAGGCCAGGTTGCCAGCCAGGGCCGCGCGCAGCGGCGCCGGCGCGGTGAGCGCCTGCTGGTTCAGCTGAGCGCCGCGCTCGCGCCAGGCGGCCCAGTCGGCGCGGGACAGCGCCTGCGAGTCCCACCAGTACTCCAGCAGCAGGCTCAGCTGCGTCTCCGTGGTCCAGGTGCCGCCCAGCAGCAGCTGGCTGCTGCCGGACTGCACCTCGCGCCGCCAGGGCAGGGTGGGGCTGGGCAGTGCGGCCTGCGGATCGGCTCGCCAGACCCGGCAGCGAGCGTTCATGCGGGCCGAGCCGTGCAGCTCCAGGGCATCGCTGGCGACGACGGAAAAGGCGGCGCCCACGCTGGCGTGCTGCTCGCGGCCCAGGCGTGCGAAGCCGTGCCAGTCCCAGGCGCCGGCGTGCTGGTAGAGCCGCAGCGCCAGGGCCTCTTCGTCCCCGCCTTCGCCGTCCTGGCGGCCCGGGTTGACCCACACCAGGCTCCACGCGGTCTCCGCGCTGAAGTGCTCCACCTGCAGCAGGGGCCGGCCGCGGCTGTAGCTGCCGACCAGGGTGCGGCGCTCCTCCTGCGCGACCATGTCATTGGGGCGGAAGGCATAGCCCACGTCCCAGCTGACCAGCTTGCGTCCCAGGCTGTACTGCAGGCCCGACGCACCGCCCCAGTCGCCCGAGGCGTACAGCTCGTTGACCGCCGCACGGCTGCTGGCGGCCGCGTGATCGCGCTGCAGGTGCTGGGCATAGAGCGAGGCGTTGACGGGGCCGCTGCGGGCCTTCCATTCGGCTTCCAGCAACAGGCTCTGCCGGGCCGTGGTGTTCATGCCGGGCTGCAGGGCGTCGGCCTGGGCCAGCGAGCCCATTGCGCTGCGCTGCATGGCCTGGCCCTGGCTGCGCAGCTGCAGGCTGCTCTCGTCCAGCGACTGGGCCTGCGCGGCGAGCGAGGCCAGGGCCAGCATCGAAAGCAACAGGGGGCGGGACATGCGCGTCATTCGAGGTTGGGGCTGCGCGCCAGGAACATGGGGTTGAACCAGGCTTCGGGCGCCTCCCGGTTCTTGCGGGCGAGGTAGCGGACCAGGGTCTGCTTGCGCTGCGAGAGCGCGTCCTGCAGCAGCATCTCGCTGATCAGCTGGCCGTTCTTCTCGTAGCGGAACTCGGCAGTCTTGGCGAGCTTGTCGGACTGCACATAGAGCTCGGCCCGCAGCGGCTCGTGCCGGGCCTTGCCCACCCACAGCACGATGCGCTGATAGCTCACGCCCTTGCGCGTGGCCTGCAGGCCCAGCTTGAGACAGGGCTGCTCGCCACAGCGCTCCTCGCCCTGCAGCTCGCCGCTGTAGTCCTCGCTCCAGGACAGCGTGGCCACGTCGCCGGTGGAGGCGTCGCCCAGCAGCTTCTGCAGGGGCGTGATGCGCAGGGGGCGCTGGCTGGAGGGCATCAGCAGCCAGAAGTCGTCGCCCAGCATCAGCACCTTCTGACCCTTCTCGGCGGGGCTCTGCATCAGGACCAGGGAGCGGTGATCGGTCTGGGTCAGCACGGTGTAGCGGCGTTCCTTGTCGAGACTGCCGTCGGCATTGAGCACGCGGACCTCGGTGTCGACCTGCTGCTGCTTCGCGCCGCCGCTGCGGAAGGCGTCGGCGGTCTTCAGCACAGCGGCGGCGTCCAGCGCATGGACCGCGGGCGAGAGCAGCAGCGCGCCCAGCAGGGAGGTGAACAGAGCCTGAGGCTTCATGAGCGTTCCTTTGCGTTGTTCAGACATGGGCCAGGGCCTCGACCACCGGCTGGTGCACCGTGCGGCGGGCGACGAAGGCGGCGCTGAGGCCGGTCAGCACGAGCATGGCCAGCAGGGTCCAGGCATAGAGCGAGCCATCGATGGCGATGTTCAGTGGATAGCCCTTGTTGGAGCCCGGCGGCGGCGGCATGTTCACCGGCACGACCAGCAGCAGGACGCTGATCCCGAAGGCCAGCAGGGCCCCCAGCAGTGCGCCACCGCCGCCCAGCACGAGGCCTTCCAGCGAGAGCGCGGTCAGCAGCTGGCGCGGCGTGGTGCCCAGCGCGCGCAAGGTGCCGATCTCCCGGGTGCGCTCGATGATGGCCATGGCCATGGCATTGGCCACGACGAACAGCACGATCAGCGCAATGATCAGGCCCAGGGCGCCGAAGATGCGGTTGTAGAGGTCGCGCACCGCCCGGTAGAAGGTGGCCAGGTCGAGCCAGGTCTTGACCTTCAGCGAGCCGTGTGCGGCCTGCAGGCGCTGCTGCAGCGGGGCGGTGCTGGGCATGTCCTTGAGGAAGACGCCCAGGGTGGAGACGCGGTCGGTGGCCAGCAGGGCCTGGGCGCTGGGCAGGTCCACGTAGACCAGGCGCTTGTCCATCTCGGCGATGCCGGTGGACACCACGCCGCGCACCGTCACGTCCACCGCATTGAGCGCGCCGGCCGTGGTGCTGGCCAGCAGGGTCAGGCTGCTGCCGGGCTCGGCCTTGAGGCTCTTGGCCAGGCCCTCGCCCAGCATCACCACCAGGCGCTCGCGGCTCATGATGACCTCGCCGGACTTCACCTGCAGGAAGGGGCCCTTGACGGCGAACTCGGCGTCGGCATCGATGCCGTTGGCCACCATCACGGTGGACTTCTCGCCATTGGAGATCAGCCCGGTGAACTCGACCCGTGGCAGCACCTGCCGCACCTCGGGCTCCAGCAGCACCTGGGTGCGCAGCGCCTGCCAGTCGTCCAGGCCGTGCTGCAGGGGCACGTCCTCGTCCTGGCTGAACTGGGCGGGCGTGCCCAGCACCAGGTGTCCGGTACTGCGGGCGGAGGACTGGGCCAGGCTCTCATAGGTGAAGAGGGCGAAGCCGCCGGCCAGCAGCAGGCCCGCCGTGCCCAGGGCGGCGATGGCCAGGGTCACGGCCGAGCGCCGCTTGTTGCGCAGGGCGTTGAGCCAGGCGAAGTGCATCCATTTCATCAGCGCTTTCATGCGGCGAGCTCCTCGTGAGCCAGGGCGTCAGGGGTGGCGGCGGTCGCAGGGACGATGCGGCCGTCCAGCAGGCTGATCACGCGGTCGCAGCGCCGCGTCAGCCTGTCGTCGTGGGTGGCGATGAGAAAGGCCGCGCCTGCCTCGTGCGCCAGGCTGCGCATGAGGCCCAGCACCTGCTCGGCGGTGTGCGAGTCCAGGCTGGCCGTGGGCTCGTCGGCGATCACCAGGCTGGGCCGCTTGACCAGGGCGCGGGCCATGGCCACGCGCTGGCGCTGACCGCCGGACAGCGCATCCGGCCGGTGCGCCGCATGCTCGCTCAGGCCCACCTGGGCCAGCGCCTCGGCCACCCGCTCACACCGCTGGGCGGCCGGCACGCCGGCGAGGAACAGGGGGTAGTCGACGTTCTCGGCCACCGTCATCACCGGCACCAGATTGAAGCTCTGGAACACGAAGCCGATGGTGTCTCGGCGCAGCAGGGTGGAGGCCAGGACCTGGCGGGCGTCGACCGCCTGGCCGTGCAGCAAGACCTGACCCTCATCGGGGCTGTCGATCAGGCCGCAGAGGTTGAGGATGGTGCTCTTGCCGCTGCCCGAGGGGCCGGTGAGGGCCAGGAGCTCGCCGGCGCGCACGTCCAGGTCCACGCCCTGCAGGGCGGGCACCACATGCGCGCCCAGCCGGTAGGTCTTGCGCACGCCGCGCAGGGCCATGACGGTGCAGTCGGCGCTCACTTGGCGTCCTTCAGGGCGGCCTGCGCCTCGGTGGCCTGGGGCAGCTGGCGCTCGATGACCTGCTGGTAGAGGGACCGCGCCCGCTCGCCCTGCTTGGCCTGCGAGGCCTGGCGGGCCGCACGCATCAGGACGGCGCCCTGGAAGCCGGCGGGCGCCTTGTCGAACAGCGGGCTGGCCAGGATCTCGTCCAGCAGCTGGCGGCCGCGTGGGCCGCGATTGAACATGTCGGGCAGACCCAGGAAGGTGTTGGCCGCGACGAAGCGCGTCTGCAGGCTCACCGCCGTGCCCTGGTAGAGCGCCTGGTCATGGGCCGGGCCCAGCAGAGTGAGGGCCTTGTCGATCTGGGCCAGGCCGTCCTCGGCATAGCTCATCTTCTTCCAGGGCGCCCAGGCATCACGGGCCTTGAGCGTGGTGGCCGCGCCCGCATAGCTCATCAGCAGGGGGTGGCCGGGCTCTGCCTTGAGCAGGGCCTGGAACTGCTCCAGGCTGGCTTGCGTGGCGTCCGAACTGCCGTGGGTGGCGGCCATGAACTGGCCGATGGCCGTCTGCGTGGCGGGCTCGGGCAGGGCTTGGGCGGCCAGCGAGACACTCAGCGCGAGGGTCAGGGGCAGGCAGCGGGCGAGGCGGAGAAGCGAGCGGGGCATGGCGTCCTCATGTCGGGGTTGGAACATGGGACGCAGCGTAGGGATCCGGGCGCGCCGGTGCGAGACCGCCGCGACGGGCCGTCGCGGCATGCCGCGAAACGCCCGCCAGACGGCGCGAGATGCAGCGCCGCCAGACAAGAAAAAAGCCGGCACGAGGTGCCGGCTGAAGGCGGCGCGAGCCGCCAGGACATTCCGCAGGGTTCAGGGATGAGGCTTACTTCTTGGCAGCCTCGGTCTTGTTGTCAGTCTTGGCGGCGGCAGCGGGCGCTGCGGTCGGGGCCGGCGTGGCGGCAGGGGCGGGCTTGGCCTCAGCAGCCGGGGCGGCTTCCTTGGCGCCGTCCTTGTGGCTCATCTTGTGCCCTTCCTTGTGGGCCGCCTTGTGGCCATCCTTGTGACCGTCCTTGTGCATGGGCTTGGCTTCAGCGGCCGGGGCTGCCGGCGTGGCGGGCGTCGCGGCGCTGGCCGCGGTGGCCACAGGCTTGGTCATCGGGGCGGCCGTGGCCGGCGCGGTGGCGGGGCTGGTGGCCGCGGGCTTGGCGGCCGGCGTGGCCGGAGCCGCGGTAGTGGCCGGGGCCTGTGCAAAGGCGGCACCGCTCAGGGCCAGCAGGGAAGCGATCAGGGTGGTCTTGGCGTTCATGGTCAGTTCCTTGTCGTGAGTGAAGGAGAGTCAGGTGTCAGGGCGGAGATCTCAGCTCTTGGGCTGGGTCTGCGCCGGCTGGGCCGGGGTCGCTGCGACGGGGGCGGGGCTGGCCTTGGGGGCGGCAGCCGGCGCGGTCACAGCCGCAGCGGGCGTCGGCGTCGGGGTGGCAGCGGTCGCGGCGGGGGTGCTCGCCGTCGCGGTGCTGGCCTTTTCCGAAGTCGTGGTGGCCTTTTGTGAGGGCTGCGCACTTTCGGTGCTAGCAGTGCTGGTGGCGGCCTTCGCGGCGCTCACGGTGGCAGCCGGTGCTGCGCTCGTCCCTGGTGCTTGCTGGGCCGTCGCGACGGCGGCGATCAGGGCCAGCATCGTGGGGATCAGTGCAGTCTTCAGTGCTTTCATCTGGGGGCTCCAGGGTTGGTGAACTTGTGCCTCCACAACGAGGCCTGGAACGTGGCAGTTGACGGTCCCTCGCGCAATTTCAAAGCGTTACAACTCTGTTGCGAATCCGCTGCAGCGCCTGCGGCCGGGCGGACCAGGGGTCAGGTCTTGCCTTTTCCGGCTTGTGTCACCGGATGCCAGAATCGCCGCCAGCACAGGAGACCGGCATGACGCATTCCTTTGATTGGCACAACCCCTACGCCAGCACGCGCAGCCCCGTGTTCGCGCGCAATGTGGTGTCGACCTCCCACCCGCTGGCCGCACAGGCGGGCCTGCGCATGCTGGCGGCGGGCGGCAATGCGGTGGATGCGGCCGTGGCCTGCGCCGCGGTGATGACGCTGGTGGAGCCCTGCAGCAACGGCCTGGGCTCGGATGCCTTCTGCATCCTCTGGGACGGGCAGCGCCTGCACGGCCTCAATGCATCGGGCCCCGCGCCCCAGGCCTGGACGCCCGACCACATCCGTCGCAAGTACGGCTGCACGGGCGACGCCATGCCCAGGCGCGGCTGGGGCGGCGTGACCGTGCCGGGCGCCGTGGGGGCCTGGATGGCGCTGAGCGAGCGCTTCGGCCGCCTGCCCTTCGAGGACCTGATGGCGCCGGCCATCGAGATTGCCGAGCGCGGCTACGCAGTGCCCGTCATCGTGCAGGGCAAGTGGGCCCTGGCCGCCGCGCTGGAGGAGTTGACGAGCCAGCCCGGCTACGCGGAGGCCTTCCTGCCGCGCGGCCGCGCGCCCGCGGTGGGCGAGCTCTTCCGCTTTCCCGGCGCTGCCCGCAGCCTGCGCCTGATTGCGAAGACCAGGGGCGAGGCCTTCTACCGTGGCGAGATCGCCGCCGCGCTGGCCGCCTTCTCTCGCGAGACCGGCGGGGACCTGACCGAGGCCGACATGGCCTCGTTCAGTCCGCAATGGGTCGACCCCATCCAGCAGCGCCATGCCGGCCACGAGCTGCACGAGATCCCGCCCAACGGCCAGGGCATCGCGGCCCTCATTGCGCTGGGCATCCTGCAACACACCGGCTACCGCGACCACGGGCCTGACGACGCTGCCGGCCTGCACCTGCAGATCGAGGCCATGAAGCTGGCCTTTGCCGATGTCTACCGCTACGTGGCCGAGCCCGCCGCCATGGACCGCAGCGTCGAGGCCCTGCTGGACCCGCGCTACCTCGCCGGGCGCGCCGCGCTGATCGACCCGCAGCGGGCGCAGGACTTCAAGCCCGGCAACCCGGTCCGGGGCGGCACCATCTACCTCACTGCGGCAGACGAGCGCGGCATGATGGTCAGCTTCATCCAGAGCAACTTCATGGGCTTCGGCTCCGGCCTGGTGCTGCCGGGCTATGGGGTCTCGCTGCAGAACCGCGGGCACTGCTTCACGCTGGCGGACGGCCACCCCAACCAGGTGGCGCCGGGCAAGAGGCCCTTCCACACCATCATTCCGGCCTTCCTGACCCGCGAGGGCCAGGCGCAGATGAGCTTCGGCGTGATGGGCGGCAACATGCAGCCCCAGGGCCATCTGCAGACCCTGGTCCGCATGCTGGACCACGGCCAGCAGCCGCAGGCCGCCTGCGACGCGCCGCGCTGGCGCTTCAATGCCGGCCGCTCCCTCAATGTGGAGCCGCACATGGCGCCGGCCACCATCGCCGCGCTGGCGCAGCGGGGTCACGAGATCGGCGACATCCACGACAGCTACCAGGACTTCGGCGCCGGCCAGTTCATCTGGCGCCTGGGCGACCCGGCGGTCGAGGGCTACGCGGCCGCCAGCGATCCGCGGCGCGACGGCGCGGCCGTGGGCTTCTGAGCTGCGGGCCCCTGACCATCGGCACTGCAGGAACAGGGGACATTGTGCGAAGCTCGGCCGCCTGTGCTTGTGGAGCCCCGAGGGCCGCTGCTAGCATCCACGGACTCCCCATCTCTCCAGCAGGACGCCCCATGACCAAGCTGCTCGACCGCACCCGACGACGCACCCGCCGTGCGGCCTCGGCGCGTCCGTGCGTGCCGGGGCGAGGTTGCGTGCCGATCTGACTCGGCCCTCGCGCAGCCGTTCTTCCTATCCTGCAGGCCCGCCCATCCGCGGGCAGACGCCCGCGCCACGAGCGCCGGCCATCGGAGACTTTCATGCAAGCCCAAGCCACTGGCTGGCTGGACCGGATCAAGCAAGCCCTGACCCTCCCCGAGGGCGACCTGCTGCGCGACCGGGTGTACCGCCGGCTCTGGACCTCCATCCTGATCAGCTCCCTCGGCGGGCAGATCACCCTGCTCGCGCTGCCCCTGACGGCCGCCGTGCTGCTCAATGCCACGCCCACGCAGATGGGGCTGCTGACCTCCATGGAGATCGTGCCCTTCGTGCTGTTCTCGCTGCCGGGCGGTGTGTGGCTGGACCGCGTGCGCAAGCTGCCGGTCTACATCGTCGGCGAGGCCGTGCTGGGCCTGGCCGTGGGCACCGTGCCCGTGGCCACCTGGATGGGCTGGCTCACGATGAGCTGGCTCTATGTGGTCGGCTTCATCCTGGGGACCATCTACACGATCGCCGGCAGCGCTGCGCAGATCGTGCTGACCCAGGTCGTCACCCGTGACCGCCTGGTGGAGGCGCACGCCAAGAATGCGCTGGCCTCGTCCGGCGCCGAGGTGGTGGGCCCGGGCATCGCCGGGGCGCTGATCAAGCTGCTGGGCGCGCCCATGGCCCTGGCGGCGGACGCCTGCCTGGTGATGGTCTCCGCCCTGATCCTGCGCGGCATCCGCGTGCGCGAGGAGCTGCACCACGTCTCGGGCGCCGACTTCTGGCGCGACCTCAAGGCGGGCGTGCGCTTCGTCCGCCACCAGCAGCTGCTGGTGGCCCTGGCCTGCGCCGTGGGCGGCTGGCAGTTCTTCTACAACGCCGCGCTGGTGGTGCAGATCCTCTTCGCCACGCGCACGCTGGGCCTGTCCGGCGAGACGGTGGGCCTGTGCTACGTCGCCCTGGGCGCGGGTACGGTGATCACCAGCGTGCTGGGCCACCGCATCAGCAAGCGCCTGGGGCCCGGCCCCAGCCTGATCGGCGGCTTCGCGGTCTGCGGCCTGGGCTGGCTGACGCTGGGCCTGGCGCCGGTCGGCGCCCTGGGCGTGGCGGCGTTTGCGGCCATGCTCTTCGCCTTTGGCGTCGGGGCGGTGCTCATCTTCATCAACTTCCTGTCGCTGCGCCAGGCGGTCACGCCCGCGCCCCTGCTGGGTCGCATGACCAGCACCATGCGCTGGCTGATCCTCATCCCCGCCGGCCCCGGCGCCCTGCTGGGCGGCTGGCTGGGCGAGCACGTGGATCTGCGCGCTTCGCTGCTGTTCGCCGGCGTCGGCGGTCTGCTGCTGAGCGCGCTGGTGTGGCGCCTGGGCACGATCCGCAACGTGGCGGTGCTGCCGGTGCTGCAGGACCTGGGGACCGAGTCCACCCTCGGTGCCGAGGCCCAGCCGGGCCTGCTGCCCGAGGTGGGCGCGCAGGGGGCGGCGGCCAAATGAGTGACGCACCGATGAACGCCACGCCCGCTCCCGCCGTGCCGCCGCGGGTCCTGCTCAAGGTGCCCGAGGAGCTGAGCAGCGAACGCCTGGTGCTGCTGTCCGCCCGCGCGGGCCTGGGCCAGGCGGTGTGCGCCGCGGTGGTGGAGTCTTTCGAGCAGCTCAAGCCCTGGATGCCCTGGTGCCAGGAGCCCCCCACGGTGGAGGGCATGGAGGCGGTGATGCGCCAGATGCAGGCCCGCTTCATCCTCCGCGAAGACCTCTGCTACTACTTCTTCCGCCGGGGCGAGGACGGCCGCCCCGGCCGCCTGCTGGGCGGCTGCGGTCTGCACCGCATGGACTGGGACCTGCGCCGCTTCGAAATCGGCTACTGGGTGCGCAGCACGGCCCAGGGGCAGGGCTATGTCAGCGAGATGGTGCAGCTGCTGGGCCGCCTGGCCTTCGAGCAGCTGCGCGCGCGGCGCCTGGAGATCCGCTGCGACGCCCGCAATGCCCGCAGCCGGGCCGTGGCCGAGCGCAACGGCTTCACGCTCGAGGCGGTGCTGCGCCACGCCATGCTGGGCGTGGATGGCGAGCCGGCGGACCAGTGCATCTACACGCGCTGGCCCTGAAGACCGCGGTCAGCGGGCAGGATCCAGGCGGTCGACCGCGTCGGTGATCAGCCCGTCCAGGCCGTCGGCGCGCAGGCGCTGGGCCGTCGCCTCGTCATTGACCGTGTAGACCAGGGCCCGCATGCCGGCCGCATGGAGGGCCTCGATCCGCGCCCGGTCCATCAGCCGGTAGTTGGTGATGACGGCGCAGCAGCCCAGGGCCTGCGCTTCGGTGAGCCAGCTGTCGCGGTGCTGGTCCAGCAGCAGGGCGCGGCGCTCGTCCGGGGCGCTGGCGCGCACGCCTGCGAGGGCCTCGGGCTGAAAGGAGCTGAAGACTGGCCGCAGGCGCTGGCCCTTCCACAGCCGTGTCACCTCGCGGCCCAGCACCTCGCCGGTCTCGCGGGCCTGGCCTGGGTTGGGCTTGAGCTCGATGTTGATCGCGAGCTGGTTGGCGATCAGGAAGGCCGCGATGGCCTCCAGCGAGGCGATGGGCTCGCCCGCGTGGTGCAGGCTGTGCCAGCCGCCGGCGTCCAGTCTGGAGAGCTGACTCCAATCCAGCGCCCCGGCGGGCCCGTGGCCGCTGCTGGTGCGGTCCAAGTCATCGTCATGCAGCAAGAAGGGCACGCCGTCCCGCGAAAGCTTGAGGTCGCACTCGAAGGCCCGGTAGCCGAAACCGGCGCCGGCCCGGAAAGCGGCCAGGGTGTTCTCCGGCGCCAGGCGTCCGGCGCCGCGGTGGGCGATCCAGAAGGGCAGGGGCCAGGGGGTGGAGGCTGGGTTCATGGCGGCGCTGCGGTGAAGTGCTGTCCCATTCTGCAGGCTCAGCGCCCGGGCTGAACAGCCCCGTGCCTCCAGGGGCGATGCCCTCGGCGGCGGCTGTGCGCATGGTGCACTGCGGTAGGATTCAGGCCCGATGCCAAGTCAGGGCGCGCGGCTCCCATGCGGAGCAGCTGCCCCTGTGCCGGCGCCGGGCCATCGGGCGCGATCCGCCCGGGGCCTCGGCGGGGTGGGTCGGGAAAAGGGCGCAGGCGCCTGCCCATGCGGGCCTCCGGGCCGGGCAAGACCTGACACCCACGTTCCAGCCACGCCCGGGGCGGCCTCGCAGCCGCCGCGGACAACCCAGGGCCCCCGGGAGGGCCCGGACGCCATGAATGCACCGCATCCCCTGATGCCTGAGATCCTGGACCCTGTCGTCGCGCACGAGGCCCCCCGCCTGCGCGAGATTCCCTACAACTACACCTCCTTCTCCGACCGCGAGATCGTGATCCGCATCCTGGGCGCCCGCGCCTGGGACCTGCTGAACTCGCTGCGCGAGGAGCGCCAGACGGGCCGCTCCGCCCGCATGCTCTATGAGGTGCTGGGTGACGTCTGGGTGGTGCAGCGCAATCCCTATCTGCAGGACGACCTGCTGGACAACCCGCGCCGCCGCGGCCAGCTGATCGAGGCCCTGCACCACCGCCTGCATGAGGTCGAGCGCCGCCGCAAGCCCGAGGCCGACCCGCAGCGCGATGCCTCCGTGGGCGAGCTGCTGCAGCTCGCCGGTCAGGCCGTGCGCCAGTTCGCCGAGCAGTTCGAGGAGGTGGCCGAGCTGCGCCGCCGCGCCACCAAGGTCCTGGGCAAGCACACGGCCAAGGACAACATCAAGTTCGACGGCCTCTCCCGCGTGGCCCACGTGACGGATGCCACCGACTGGCGCGTCGAGTACCCCTTCGTCGTGCTGACCCCGGACAGCGAGGCCGAGATGGCGCGCCTGGTCAAGGCCTGCATCGAGCTGGGCCTGACCATCATCCCGCGTGGGGGCGGCACCGGCTATACCGGCGGCGCCGTGCCGCTGGTGTGGAAGAGCGCGGTCATCAACACCGAGAAGCTCGAGGCCCTGCGCGGCGTCGAGATGGTCCAGCTGCCGGGCCTGGACAGGCCCGTGGCCACCGTGTTCAGCGAGGCGGGCGTGGTGACGCAGCGCGTGTCCGACCTCGCCGAGCAGCACGGCTTCGTCTTCGCCGTGGACCCGACCAGCGCCGAGGCCTCCTGCGTGGGCGGCAACATCGCGATGAACGCGGGCGGCAAGAAGGCCGTGCTGTGGGGCACCGCGCTGGACAATCTCGCCAGCTGGAAGATGGTGACGCCCGAGGCCAAGTGGCTGGAGGTGATCCGCCTGAACCACAACCTGGGCAAGATCCATGACGTCGAGACCGCCAGCTTCGAGCTGCGCTACTACGACGCCTCGGGCAAGAAGCTGGAGCGCACCGAGCGCCTGGACATCCCCGGCAGGACCTTCCGCAAGGAGGGCCTGGGCAAGGACGTCACCGACAAGTTCCTGGCCGGCCTGCCCGGCATCCAGAAGGAAGGCTGCGACGGCCTGATCACCAGCTGCCGCTGGGTCGTGCACCGCATGCCCAAGCATGTGCGCACGGTCTGCCTGGAGTTCTTCGGCAATCCCAAGGACTGCGTGCCGTCCATCGTGGACATCAAGGACTTCATGTTCGCGGAGGCCAAGCACGAGGGCGGCGCCATCCTCGCGGGCCTCGAGCACCTGGATGACCGCTACCTCAAGGCCGTGGGCTACTCGACCAAGAGCAAGCGTGGCGGCCTCCCGAAGATGGTGCTGATCGGCGACATCGTCGGTGACGACGAGGACCGCGTGGCCCGCGCCACCAGCGAGGTCGTGCGCCTGGCCAACGGCCGCTCGGGTGAGGGCTTCGTGGCCGTCTCGGCCGACGCGCGCAAGAAGTTCTGGCTGGACCGCAAGCGCACCGCCGCCATCTCCAAGCACACCAACGCCTTCAAGGTGAACGAGGACGTGGTGATCCCGCTGCCCCGCATGGGCGAGTACACCCTGGGCATCGAGCGCATCAACATCGAGCTCTCGCTGCGCAACAAGCTGGCGCTGGTCGAGCGGCTCAAGACCTTCTTCCGCCAGGAGCGCCTGCCCCTGGGCAAGACCGACGACGCCAGCGAGATCCCCAGCGCCGAGCTGCTGGAGGACCGCGTGCAGCAGGCCCTCGCGCTGCTCGACGAGGTGGGGGCGCTGTGGCAGGGCTGGAAGGACGGCCTGGACGTGGTCCAGCCAGACAGCGGCCGCAGCTTCTTCGACCAGCTCCAGGACAAGAGCCTGCGCGCCTCCTGGAAGACGCAGATCTTCAAGCCCCTGCAGTCCGTGTTCGCCGGCGCGGCCTTCGCCGACATCCTGAGCGAGTGCAAGCGCATCCACCAGGAAGTGCTCAAGGGCCGCGTGTGGGTGGCCCTGCACATGCATGCCGGCGACGGCAATGTGCACACCAACATCCCGGTGAACTCCGACAACTACGAGATGCTGCAGACCGCCCACGAGGCGGTGGGCCGCATCATGAAGCTGGCGCGCTCGCTGGACGGCGTGATCTCGGGCGAGCATGGCATCGGCATCACCAAGCTGGAGTTCCTCACTGACGAGGAGCTGGCCGACTTCGCCCAGTACAAGGCCGACGTCGACCCCGAAGGCCGCTTCAACAAGGGCAAGCTGCTGCGCCCCAATGCCAGCACGCACGGCACCTTCGCGGA
The DNA here is from genome assembly GCF_027257975.1 of Pelomonas sp. BJYL3. Classification (GTDB taxonomy): domain Bacteria; phylum Pseudomonadota; class Gammaproteobacteria; order Burkholderiales; family Burkholderiaceae_C; genus Roseateles_B; species Roseateles_B flavus. The sequence continues at coordinate 192,507 of NZ_JANZKX010000003.1, read as the reverse complement.
CCTGACCAATGCCTACACGCCCAGCTTCGGGCTGATGGGGCATGAGTCGCTGATCATGCAGCAGAGCGACATCGGCGCCATCAGCGAGAGCGTCAAGGACTGCCTGCGCTGCGGCAAGTGCAAGCCGGTGTGCGCGACCCACGTGCCGCGCGCCAACCTGCTCTACAGCCCGCGCAACAAGATCCTGGCCACCTCGCTGCTGGTCGAGGCCTTCCTGTACGAGGAGCAGACCCGCCGCGGCGTCTCCATCAAGCACTGGGAGGAGTTCGAGGATGTGGCCGACCACTGCACGGTGTGCCACAAATGCGCGACGCCCTGCCCGGTGAAGATCGACTTCGGCGACGTCACCATGAACATGCGCAACCTGCTGCGCAAGATGGGCCAGAAGAGCTTCCGCCCCGGCAATGCCGCGGCCATGTTCATGCTCAACGCCACGAACCCCGAGACCATCAAGATGGCCCGCACGGCCATGGTGGGCGTGGGCTTCAAGGCGCAGCGCTTCGCGCACGACCTGCTCAAGGGCCTGGCCCGCAAGCAGACCGAGGCGCCGCGCGCCACGGTGGGCACCGCGCCCGTCAAGGAGCAGGTGATTCACTTCATCAACAAGAAGCTGCCTGGCGGCCTGCCCAAGAAGACGGCCCGCGCCCTGCTGGACATCGAGGACAAGGCCTACGTGCCCATCATCCGCGACCCGGGCAAGACGACCGTCGATTCCGAGGCCGTGTTCTATTTCCCCGGCTGCGGCTCCGAGCGCCTGTTCAGCCAGGTGGGCCTGGCCACGCAGGCCATGCTGTGGCATGCGGGCGTGCAGACCGTGCTGCCGCCGGGCTATCTGTGCTGCGGCTATCCGCAGCGCGGCTCGGGTCAGTTCGACAAGGCCGACAAGATGATCACCGACAACCGGGTGCTCTTCCATCGCGTCGCCAACACGCTGAACTACCTGGACATCAAGACCGTGGTCGTGTCCTGCGGCACCTGCTTCGACCAGCTGCAGGGCTACAAGTTCGAGGACATCTTCCCCGGCTGCCGCATCGTGGACATCCACGAGTACCTGCTGGAGCGTGGCATCACCCTGGACTCCAAGAAGGCCTACCTCTACCACGACCCCTGCCACTCGCCCATGAAGCAGCAGGACCCGATGAAGACGGTGCAGGCCCTGGTCGGCCCCGAGGTGGTCAAGAGCGAGCGCTGCTGCGGCGAGTCCGGCACCCTGGGCGTGACCCGGCCGGACATCTCCACCCAGATCCGCTTCCGCAAGGAGGAGGAGCTGCGCAAGGTCGAGACCCAGCTGCGCGATGCCGGCAAGGTCGGCACCCAGGAAGACCTCAAGATCCTCACCAGCTGCCCCAGCTGTCTGCAAGGCCTGAGCCGCTACGGCAACGACCTGCAGAACGGCCTGCTCGAAGCCGACTACATCGTCGTCGAGATGGCCCGCCAGATCCTGGGCGAGCAGTGGATGCCGGACTATGTGGCGCAGGCCAATGCCGGTGGCATCGAAAGAGTGTTGGTCTGATCCCCCCCCCTACGCGCTTCGCGCGCCCCCCCAGGGGGGCGAGGGCGGCTGCCCGGCGGAGCCGGATCAGCGCCCTCCGTGCGGGGCGAAAAGGCCCGGCTGCTGTGCAGCGGGCCTTTTCTTTTTCTGTGGGAGCGTTGGCGTTCGATGCATTGCCTTCAATCCGTTGTCTCTGACGCATGAGGCGTAGGGCGCATCCCTCTGGGGGAGCGAAAGACTTTGGCTGCTGCGACTGCGCCGTGAGCCATTTCGTTCTCAGCACGAGCGTTGTTGATCGACGCCGTGCTCAGTGCCTCGACTGGCCTCAGCCCCGCCCGCAGCTGGGCGCCTTGTGGGGTGCCGAGGAGCGCAGCGGGCCGGAGCAGCGCGCGTCAGCGCGCATCGTCATCTGACTGGGCGCGTTTGTTCGAGCGCAATGAGCGCAGCGAATGGAGCGAGTTACGCGCCCGCTCCGGGCCGCGAGCACCGCAGGGGAGCCGGCCTGCAGGGCCGGCCGCCCCACATGAAGCCCGGCTGCGGGCGGGGCTGAGGCCGGGCCGCGCCAGCCGTCGCATCGCTGACGACCCGTCGCTCCTGGCGCACCAGGCACCAGTCACCAGGTACCAGGCACCAGGCACTCCCCCAGGAGCGCTGCCGTCGGCGGGGGGGCTATTCAGCCGTGATGTGACGGGACTTGATGAGGGCGTGCCAGAACTCGGTCTCGCGCTGGATGTGGCGGGCGAGCGCGGCGCCGTCACTGGGGGCGACTTCGAGACCGAAGTCCTCGAGGCGGGCCTTCACCTCGGGCACGGCCAGGGCCTTCTGCAGCTCAGCGCCCAGGCGCTGGACGATGGGCTCTGGTGTGCCCTTGGGCACGAAAAGGCCTTGCCAGGCGGAGAGCTCGACGTCCTTGATGCCCAGCTCGGCGAAGGTGGGCACGTCGGGCAGGGCCGCCACGCGCCTGGCGGACAGCACGGCCAGGGGCTTGAGCTTGCCGCTGCGGAAGTGGGGCAGGGCGGCCGCGGTGTCCAGCACGCCCATGGGCACGACACCGGCCAGCATGTCCTGCGTGGCGAAGGCGGTGCCGCGGTAGGGCACGTGCACGATGAAGCTGCCGCTGCGCTCCTTGATCAGCTCCATCGCCAGGTGGTGGGGGCTGCCGATGCCCGGTGAGGCATAGCTGAACTTGCCGGGGTTCTTCTTCACCAGGTCCAGCCACTGCGTAGCGCTGCTGATGCCCGACTGCGCGTTCACGCTCAGCACCAGCGGGAAGCGGGCCATGAAGCCCACCGGCACGAAGTCGCTCACGGCGTAGGGCAGCTTGCGGAACAGCGCGCTGTTGAAGACCATCACGCCGTTGTCGCCACTGAGCAGGGTGTAGCCGTCAGGAGCGGACTTGGCGGCGTTGTCGGTGCCGATCTGGCCGGCGGCACCGGGCCGGTTGTCGATGACCAGGGTCTGGCCCAGCTGCTTGCCCAGCTGAGGCGCGAGCTGGCGGGCGAGGAAGTCCGAGCCACCGCCGGCCGGATAGGCCACCACCCAGCGGATGGGCTTGGCCGGCCAGCTGTCGGCCCGGGCGGCGGGCGCGGCCAGGCTCCACGCTGCCAGCGCGGCCATCATGCCCAGGGCGACGCGGCGGGAGAGGGCGGGGGCAAAGGTCGGCTGTGGGCGCGTGGGCATGGCATCTCCTGAGGGCTGGGTGCTGAGGGCAGGCGCGAGCTTGCCGCTGCACCTGGCGTGGATTCTGGCGCAGCTGGCCGGCGCCGGGCTGACGGCCCGCCTCAAAGGGCAAGTCCTGCCCCCCGCTGGGCGGCCTGGCCCTGGGGGATACTGACCGGCATCTCAGATGCCGACCCGCGGCAAGGACCCCGCCATGAGTGCCAACGCCCCATCGCCCGACTGCCCCCTGTGCCGTGAGGCCGGCGGGATCCTGGTGTTCCAGGCCGCGTCCTGGCGCCTGATACGCGCGGAGGACGCGAACTTCCCCGCCTTCTACCGCCTCATCTGGCAGGACCATGTGGCCGAGTTCAGCGACCTCGGCGCCGGCCAGCGCCAGGCCTGCATGGAGGCGGTCTGCGCCGTGGAGCAGGAGCTGCGCGAGGCCCTGCGGCCGACCAAGGTCAATGTGGCCAGCCTGGGCAATGTGGTGCCGCATCTGCATTGGCACGTGATCGCGCGCTTCGACTGGGACAGCCACTTCCCCAATCCAGTGTGGGGCGCGGCCTTGCGCGAGCTTCCCGAACCGGCCGAGCGGCGCCTGCCGCTGTCCCTGCAGGCGCTGGATCAACGCATGAGCCAGCGCCTGCAGGGCTTGTAGGGCGCTGCGGCGGCTGAGCGGGCGGCCGTTCTCGGGTGGCGCCTCGGGTCGAAGTTGTCACAGAGTGCATATGCGTCCAGAGTGCCCACTGCATAGCGCCGTGAGTGGTGTGGTGGGCGCAAAGCCCCATGAACAGGGCATTTCCTGGGGTCAGGGCTTGCCTGGATCCCCTGCGGAGCGCCCGCATCCGGACCCGTGCGGGCCCTGTCAGAGATAACGGTCTGCAAGGTCTTACAGCTTGCCGCAATCCCCCCATCGGGCGATGCTTCGCCTGCAAGTCAGCGCCTATCGGCGCAGGCCTGCGGATCCCTCCTCTTAGGCCCCGCTCGCGCGGGGCCCTTTTTTTGTGGGATCCGTTTCGAGTGGGCGCTGGCCTCTGCCCAGCACCGCTGCCCCTCCGCCCCTCCGCCCCTCCGCCCCTCCGCCCTGGTGGCGCCCTCATGAATGCCGGATCCCGGAGCCGTCCCTGCAAGCACCCTGCCGCCCGGCGGGCCTTCGCCGGGCCCGGCAGCCCACCCGGCTACACTGGAGCCCCCCAGGTTTTCCCATCCTCCCCATGGCTGGCCTCAGCGCAGCAAGCCCCTTGCCTACCGACATCACCGTGCACCAGCAGTCCCGGCGGCTCGAGATTGCCTTTGATGATGGCGCGCGCTTCTCCATCCCCTTCGAACTGCTGCGGGTGCTGAGCCCCTCGGCCGAGGTCAAGGGCCATGGCCCCGGCCAGGAGGTGCTGCAGACGGGCAAGCGGGAGGTCCTGATCGAGGCCCTGAGCCCCGTGGGGCACTACGCCGTGCAGCCGCGCTTCTCTGATGGGCATGACAGCGGGCTCTACACCTGGGACTACCTCTACGAGCTGGGCCTGCGCCAGGAGGCGCTGTGGGCCGAGCACCTGGCCCGGCTGGCCGCAGCTGGCCTGGACCGTGACGCGCCGATGGCGCCCAAGGGCGGCGGCCACTGCGCCAGCCACTGAGCGCGCCGTCGAGCCCGCCGTCCACCCCGACACCCGAACCGACCGAGATCCCTCATGAGCAGCACCCACTTCGGCTTCCAGACCGTCGACGAGCAGGAGAAGGCCGGCCGCGTGCGCGGCGTCTTCGACTCAGTGGCGTCCCGCTACGACATCATGAACGACCTGATGTCCATGGGCCTGCACCGCGCCTGGAAGGCCTACACCGTGGCCGTGGCCAACCTCAAGGAAGGCGACCGCGTGCTGGACATCGCCGGTGGCACGGGCGATCTCTCCCGCGCCTTTGCCCGGCACGTGGGCAGCACCGGCATGGTGGTGCACACGGACATCAACGAGGCCATGCTGCGCACCGGCCGCGACCGCCTGCTCAACGAAGGCCTGGTCCTGCCCACCAATCTCTGCGACGCCGAGAAGCTGCCCTACAAGGACGCCAGCTTCGATCTGGTCAGCGTGGCCTTCGGCCTGCGCAACATGACCCACAAGGACCTGGCCCTGGCCGAGATGTGCCGCGTGCTCAAGCCGGGCGGACGCCTGCTGGTGCTGGAGTTCTCCAAGGTTGCCGCGCCCCTGCAGAAGCCCTACGACTGGTACAGCTTCAAGATCCTGCCGAGGCTCGGCCAGATGATCGCCGGGGACGCCGAGAGCTACCGCTACCTGGCCGAGTCCATCCGCATGCATCCCGGTCAGGCCGAGCTCAAGGCCCTGATGAAGCAGGCCGGCTTCGGCCACGTGGACGTGCACAACCTCAGCGCGGGCGTGGTGGCGCTGCACGTCGGCATCAAGTGCTGAGCCTGGACTGATGCGGCGCGGGGCCCACGTGGCCCGGCGCCAGCCCCGGCCATGCCGGCATGCCCCTGCCTTCACGCCCTGCTGCGGCGTGCGGCCCCCGTGCCTACCTGTTGCGCGCAAGTCAAGGAAGTCCGCAAAAGCGCGGACCTTGCCGCCTTTTGCAGGGCTTGAATGCCTCTGCGGCCCCACGGAGCCTCGTTACACTCCCCCCGGTACAGGCCAGTCCGCGGTGCGGGCTGGCGCTGCGCGTCCGTCCGGCCGTCCTGCCGGCAGCGCAGGCAAGGGTGCAGCAAGGTTTGGAGCGCTATGAAGACGACGATGCAGCGGGTCTCTTTCCTCGGCTTGACGCCGGCGGGCAGCGGCAATGGCAGGGGCCGGGCCCTGGGCACCGCGGCCACCTGGGCCGCTGTGGCCGCTTTGGCCGCCACGGTCTCCCTGCTGAGCGCCTGCGGCGGCGGCAAGGGCGAGGCCACGCAGACGGCCGCCAAGGTCAACAAGGAAGAGATCACCGTCCATCAGATCAACCAGCTGCTGCAGCGCCAGCCCGGCCTCAGCGAGAAGCAGGCTGACGCCCTGTCCCGCCAGCTGCTGGAGCGCCTGATCGACCAGGAGCTGTCCGTGCAGAAGGCCCAGGACCTCAAGCTGGACCGCGACCCGCGCGTGGTGCAGCAGATCGAGGCCGCCAAGCGCGAGATCCTGGCGCGCGCCTATGCCGAGCGCATCGGCGAGTCCGTCAGCAAGCCCAGCGCCGACGAGATCGCGAAGTTCTACGACGAAAAGCCGGCCCTCTTCAAGGAACGCCGCGTCTACAGCCTGCAGGAAATGAGCATCGAGGCCGCGCCCGACCAGTTCGAGGGCCTGCGCCAGCGCCTGCAGGGCTCGCGCAACCTCTCCGAGTTCGCGGACTACCTGCGCGGTGCCGGCATCCGCTTCAATGTCAACGAGGCCGTGCGCCCGGCCGAGCAGCTGCCGCTCAACAGCCTGGACACCATCGCCCGCATGAAGGACGGGGACACCGCCGTGCAGGTGACGCCCAATGGCCTGCAGCTGCTGCACCTGGCCACCTCGCGGCTGAACCCGGTCGACGAGGTCACGGCACGGCCGGCGGTCGAGGCCTTCCTCATCAACCAGCGCAAGGCCGAGGCCATCCAGAAGGACCTCAAGGGCCTGCGCGAGACGGGCAAGATCGAGTACCTGGGCAAGTTTGCGAGCAAGCCGGCGCCTGCGGCGTCGGCGGCGGCGTCCGTCGTGCAGGCGGCGTCGGCCGCATCCGCCGCGGCCCCGGCCAGCGACGCTGCCAAGAACCAGGGGCAGAAGTGATGCGGGCCGCGCTGCTGGCCTGCGGGCTGATCCTCGGCATGCTGGCCGGTTCGGGCGTCCGCGCCCAGCCGCCTGCCACCGGTGCGAATGCCACCAATGCGCCGGCTGCGCCGGGCCCCGCCTCCGCCACCGAATACCGGCTGGCCGCTGGCGACGTCATCCGCATCAGCGTCTACCAGAACCCGGACCTGACCCTGGAGACCCGCGTCTCCGAGAGCGGCTCGCTGTCCTACCCGCTGCTGGGCAGCGTCCGGCTGGGCGGTCTGAGCATCAGCCAGGCCGAGCAGCTGATCGCCGACGGCCTGCGCAACGGCAACTTCGTCAAGCAGCCCTCGGTGACCATCGTGGTGCTGCAGGTGCGCGGCAACCAGGCCAGCGTGCTGGGCATGGTCAACCGGCCCGGGCGCTATCCGCTGGAGATGGGGGACACCCGGCTGTCGGACCTGCTGGCCGCGGCCGGCGGCGTGACGCTGGCGGGCTCGGACCTCGTCGTCCTGAGCGGCCGCCGCCAGGGCAAGCCCTACCGCGTGGAGATCGACCTCCCCAGCCTCTTCGCCGCCCAGGGCCGCGAGCAGGACGTGATGGTCCAGAACGGCGATGTGCTGTGGGTGGACCGTGCCCCCATGGTCTATATCTACGGCGAGGTCAACCGCCCCGGCTCCATGCGCCTGGAGCGCGGCATGACGCTCATGCAGCTGCTGGCCGCCGGCGGCGGCACCACGCAGCGCGGCACCCAGAAGGGCATCGCCGTTCATCGCCGCGGCGCCGACGGCAAGGTCCAGGTCCTGCGCCCCGAGATGGACGAGGCCATGAAGGAAGGCGATGTGGTCTATGTGCGTGAGAGCCTGTTCTGAGGGGCGCCGGTGAACCTGACCCAGCTGATCCCCATCCTCCTCGCCCGCTGGCGCACGGCGCTCGCCGTCTTCGCGACGGTGGTGCTGGGGGTCCTGCTCGTGACCCTGGCCACGACCAGAAAGTACACGGCCACGGCGTCGGTGGTGGCTGATGTCAAGCCGGACCCGGTCTCCGCGATGCTGATGCAGAGCGCGATCACGCCGGCCTACATCGCGACCCAGGTCGATGTGATCCGCAGCGATCGCGTCGCCCAGCGAGTGGTGCGCAACACCAAGCTGGCAGACGATCCCGAAGTGCGGGCCCGCTGGCTCAAGGAGACCCAGGGCGAAGGCAAGATCGACGCCTGGATGGCCGACTCCCTGCGGCCCGGCCTGGAGGTGAAGCCCTCGCTGCAGTCCAGCATCATCGAGGTGTCCTACAAGTCCCCGGATCCCCGCTTCGCGGCCAGGATGGCCAATGCCTTTGTGCAGGCCTATATCGAGGTGACCCTGGACCTCAAGGTCGACCCGGCACGCCAGTACCGCAGCTTCTTCGACTCCCGGGCCAAGGAGGCCCGCGAACGCCTGGAAGAGGCCCAGGCCAAGCTCTCTGCCTTCCAGAAGGACAACGGCATCATCGCCACCGACGAGCGCCTGGACGTCGAGAACGCGCGCCTCAACGAGCTCTCCACGCAGCTGGTGACGTTGCAGGCGATCAGCGCCGAGTCCAGCAGCCGGCAGAACCAGGCCGCCACCTCGGGCGACCGCATCCAGGAAGTGCTGGTCAACCCCGTGATCGGTTCCCTGAAGTCGGACCTCAGCCGGGCAGAGGGCAAGCTGCAGGAGCTCAATGCCCGCTATGGCGACAACCACCCGCTGGTCGTGGAGGCGCGTGCCAACATCGCCGAGCTCCGGTCCAGGGTGGATGCCGAGGTCAAGCGAGTGACCGGGGGCGTGGGCGTGGCCGCTTCCATCAACCGTGCCCGTGAGGCCGATGTGCGAGCCTCGCTGGAGGCTCAGCGCGGCAAGCTGCTCCGCATGAAGGCCCTGCGCGACGAAGGCTCGGTGCTGCTGCGTGATGTCGAGAACGCCCAGCGGGCCTATGACGCCATCCAGACCCGCCTCAACCAGACCAATCTGGAAAGCCAGACCACACTGTCCAACGTCAACATCCTGACGCAGGCAGAGCCTCCCCTGAAGCCGTCCTCCCCCAAGACCTACATGAACTTGCTGATGGGTGTATTCCTGGGCAGCTTCCTGGGCCTGCTCGCGGCTGTGGCCCATGAGCAGATGGACCGCCGCCTGCGAAGCGCGCAAGACCTGACCCTGGTGGCCGATTTGCCGGTGCTGGCCGTGATCCCGAATGCCGGCGAGGCCCGCGGCCGGCCCTGGTGGCAGCGCCTGCGCCGTGCCGCCTCCGCGCCCGAGACCAAGGCCTCCGCATGAACCCATCCCCGACTCCTCCGGCCTTTCCGGATCCTGGCCAGGGGCGCGAGCCCTCCATCGGCGCCCTGATCAGCCAGACGCGCAACCTCAGCGCCGAGCAGGTCGAGCAGGTGCTGGCCTACCAGCGCCAGCACGGGCTGCGCTTCGGTGATGCCGCCGTGCAGCTGGGCTTTGCCAGCACCGACGACGTGCTCTTCGCCCTGGCTCAGCAGTTCCAGTACCCGGTCGCCCCGAGCGCCGGGCCGACCCTGAGCCCGGAGCTGGTCAGCCTCAGCCAGCCTTTCGGCCGGCAGGCCGAAGCCTTTCGCGCCGCGCGCAGCCAGCTGCTGATGCGCCTGCAGCAGGAGGGGCGCGAGCGCCGCGCCCTGGCGGTGGTGAGCCCTGAGCAGGGCGATGGCAAGAGCTTCTTCTGCGCCAATCTGGCGGTGGCCCTGGCCCAGCTGGGGGGGCGCACCCTGCTGATCGACGCCGACATGCGCCACCCCCGCCAGCACCAGCTCTTCCGCCTGGAAGAGCAGGGCCGCTGCGAAGGCCTGGCGGATGTGCTGTCCGGCCGGGCCGGCCAGGGCGTGATCCGGCAGGTGCAGGGAGTGCCCAGCCTCTTCGTGCTGCCGGTGGGCACCCCGCCGCCCAATCCGCTGGAGCTGGTCGAGCGGCCGGCTTTCGTCCTGCTGCTTCGCGACCTCCTGGGCCGCTTCGACCACGTGCTGATCGACACCCCGGCCGCCACGCTGGGCTCGGACAGCACCGTGATCGCCGCCCGTGCCGGCGCTGCCGTCGTGCTGGCCCGCCGCCATCAATCGCGCATGGCGGCGCTTCAGGACCTGGTGGGCAGCTTCTCGCACAGCCCGGCCGAGATCCTGGGCATCATCTTCAACGAGCACTGAAGGGCCGGGCCAGGTGAGTCCGGCTGAGGCCGCCCCCCGCAGCGCCTGGCAGGTCCTCGCGCAGCTGCCGCGTCCCCTGCGCCCGCTGCTGGCCTGGCTGCTGCTGGGCTGGGTGCTGCTGTTCGGACGCAGCTACTGGGACCTCTTCCACGGCCTGTGGGCCAGCGACGAACAGGGCCATGGCCCCATGATCCTTGCCGTGGGCCTGTGGCTGCTGGCCCGCCGCCTGCTGTCACTGCGCGAGGCGCAGGGCACGGCCTGGGGGCTGCCGCCCCTGGCGCTGGGCCTGGTGGTCTATCTGCTGGGGCGCTCGCAGTCGATCTGGACCCTGGAGATCGGCGCGCAGCCCCTGGTCCTGGCCGGCCTGGTGCTGCTGTTCCTGGGCTGGCGCGGCCTGCGCCTGGCCGCCTTCCCGCTCTTCTTCCTGCTCTTCATGATTCCCTGGCCGGGCGACTGGACCGCAGCGCTGACCACGCCGCTGAAGATCGCCGTCTCCGGCGTGGCGAGCCAGCTGCTGTACTGGGCGGGCTATCCGGTCGGCCAGTCCGGCGTGGTGCTGACGGTGGGGCCTTACCAGCTGATGGTGGCCGATGCCTGCGCCGGCCTCAACTCGCTCTTCACCCTCGAGGCCCTGGGCCTGCTGTACATGAACGTCATGCAGCACACGGCGGTGTGGCGCAACACGGCGCTGGCCCTGCTGGTCGTGCCCATCTCCTTCGCGGCCAATGTGCTGCGGGTGCTGGTGCTGGTGCTGGTGACCTATCACTTCGGTGACGCGGCCGGGCAGGGCTTCATCCACGGCTTTGCGGGCCTGCTGCTGATGCTGGCCGCCCTGCTGCTGATCATGGCGGTGGACGGCCTGCTGGGCCGTCTGGCGCGCTGGCGGGGCTGGTCATGAGGGCGGCACGCCGCGCCCTGCTGCTGGCCGCCGCCATGGGCGGCACCGGCCTGCTGGCCGAGCGCCTGCGGCCGCACCGCTTCCTGGCCGACGAACAGGCGCGGCTGCCCCTGGCCGGGCTGATGCCCGATCACTTCGGATCATGGACCCGCGACCCCAGCGTCGCCCCCCTGCTGCCCAATCCGCAGCAGCAGCAGGTCCTCGCCGACACCTACGACGAAGTGCTGGCCCTGAGCTTCCGCAACGCCGCCCGTCAGCTGGTGATGCTGAGCCTGGCCTACGGCCGCAACCAGCACAAGGGCATGCTGGTCCATCGCCCCGAGATCTGCTACCCGGCCCAGGGTTTCCGGCTCGAGCAGGACGTCGTCGACGCCACCGTCGCCCTGGACGACGGCCCGCTGCCGCTCAAGCGCCTGGTGGCCAGCCAGGGCCGGCGTCACGAGCCCATCAGCTACTGGGTGGTGGTGGGCGACACGCTGACGGCCTTTGGCTACCCGCACCGCTGGGTGGCGCTGCGCTATGGCCTGCAGGGCCTGATCCCGGACGGCGTGCTGGTGCGCGTGTCCTCCCTGAACACCGACAATGCGGAGGGCTTTGCGCTGCAGGCCGCCTTCATCCGCGAGTGGGCACGGGCGCTGAGTCCCGCCGCCCGGCTGCGCCTGCTGGGCCGCGGCCATGGTTGAACCTTCCTGAACGCAGCTGTGGGGATGCACGCATGAGCATGAAGAAAGCGCTGATCACTGGCGTCACCGGCCAGGACGGGGCCTATCTGGCCGAGCTGCTGCTGGGCAAGGGCTACGAGGTGCATGGCATCAAGCGCCGTGCCTCGTCCTTCAACACCGACCGCATCGACCACCTCTACCAGGACCCGCACGTCGACAACCAGCGCTTCGTCCTGCACTACGGCGACCTGACCGACAGCAGCAACCTCATCCGCATCATCCAGCAGGTGCAGCCGGACGAGATCTACAACCTCGCCGCCATGAGCCATGTGGCGGTGAGCTTCGAGATGCCCGAGTACACGGCCAACGCCGACGGCCTGGGCACCCTGCGACTGCTGGAGGCCATCCGCATGCTGGGCCTGGAGAAGAAGACCCGCTTCTACCAGGCCTCCACCTCCGAGCTCTACGGCCTGGTGCAGGAGACGCCGCAGCGCGAGAGCACGCCCTTCTACCCGCGCAGCCCTTATGCGGTGGCCAAGCTCTACGGTTACTGGATCACCGTCAACTACCGCGAGGCCTACGGGCTGCACGCCAGCAACGGCATCCTCTTCAACCATGAGAGCCCGGTGCGGGGCGAGACCTTCGTGACCCGCAAGATCACCCGTGCCCTGGCGCGAATCGCGCTGGGCCTGCAGGACTGTGTCTACCTGGGCAATCTCTCCGCCCTGCGCGACTGGGGCCATGCCCGCGACTATGTGGACGCCATGTGGCGCATGCTGCAGCAGCCCCGGGGGGACGACTACGTCATCGCCACCGGGCAGCAGCACAGCGTGCGCGAGTTCATCGCGCTGGCCGCGGCGGAGCTGGGCCTGACCCTGGCATTCGAGGGCCAAGGCGTGGACGAGGTGGCACGCGTGGTGGCCGTCAGCGGCACGCAGTCACGCTGCCAGGTGGGCGAGGTGATCGTGCGCGTGGACCCACGCTACTTCCGGCCGACGGAGGTGGAGACTCTGCTGGGCGATGCCTCCAAGGCCCGCGAGCAGCTGGGCTGGCGGGCCACCACCTCGCTGGCGGACCTGGTGCGCGAGATGATGGCCGCCGACTACAGCGCCGCCCAGCGCGACGAGCTGGTCAAGAGCGCCGGCTATCCCGCTTACGATGCCCATGAATGATCCCCAGCCGGAGCCGCCCGTGAACAGCATGCCCAGCGACGCACGCATCCTCGTCACCGGCCACCGCGGCATGGTGGGTTCGGCCCTGGTGCGGCGCCTGCAGGCGCGGGGCTACACGCAGATCCTCACCCGCAGCCGCGCCGAGCTCGACCTGCTGGACCAGGCGGCGGTGTACCGCTATCTGGTCGAGCACCGGCCGGACTACGTCTTCATCGCCGCGGCCAAGGTGGGCGGCATCCTGGCCAATGACACCGAGCGCGCCGACTTCCTCTTCCAGAACCTGCAGATCGAGCTGAACCTGATCCACGGCGCCCACCGCGCCGGGGTCCAGCGCCTGCTGTTCCTGGGCTCCAGCTGCATCTACCCGCGCGACTGCCCCCAGCCCATCCGCGAGGACTACCTGCTGAGCGGCCCGCTGGAGCCCACCAACGAGCCCTACGCCATCGCCAAGATCGCGGGCGTCAAGCTGGCCGAGAGCTACAGCCGCCAGCACGGCCGTCAGTACATCAGCGTGATGCCCACCAATCTCTACGGCCCCGGCGACAACTACGACCTGCAGACCAGCCACGTGCTGCCCGCCCTGATCCGCAAGGCCCATGAGGCGAAGCAGCGCGGGGATGCATCGATAACGGTCTGGGGGAGTGGTACCCCCCGGCGCGAGTTCCTCCACGTCGACGACCTGGCCGAGGCCTGCGTGCTGCTGATGGAGACGGGCTACGACGGCCCCTTGCTCAACGTTGGCTGCGGCCAGGACCTCAGCATCCGCGAGCTGGCGCAGACCGTGGCCGCGGTGGTGGGCTTCCAGGGCGAGCTGGTGTTCGACGCCAGCAAGCCGGATGGGACGCCGAGAAAGCTGCTGGACGTAAGCCGGATCGCGCAGCTGGGCTGGCGGGCCCGCACCGGGCTGGCCCAGGGCATCGCCAGTGCCTATCAGGACTACCTGGGCAGGTCGGCCCCATGAGCCTGTGCAAGAGCGGCGTGACCGACCGCGGCTCGATGGTCTGGTGCAGCCCTCAAGACCTGCAGGCGCTGGACCTGGGGCGGACCCATTGCCTGGGGCGGGCCCATTGAAGCCCGCACCGATGCAGGAGGGCGAGCTGGGCCGCCGTGCGGCCAGGGCGCTCTGGTGGAGCTATGGCGGCGCAGCCCTGCGCGCGCTGGCCACCCTGCTGGTGCAGCTGCTGCTGGCACGCCTGCTGGGCCCGGAGGCCTTCGGCCAGGCGGCCGCCGCCTTCATCGTCCTGGCCCTGGGGTGGATGCTGGCCGAGGGGGGCTTCGGGGCCGCGCTGATCCAGAAGCCGGTCCTGAGCGAGGAAGACGTCTCCCATGCCCTGGGCTGGGTGCTGCTGCTGTCCGGGACGGCAGGCCTGGGGGTGATGCTGAGCGCGCCATGGCTCGCCCGCTGGCTGGGCTCCGGCGCACTGGCCCCGCTGCTGGTTGCTGCCGGTGCATTGATCCCGGTGCAGGCCCTGTCCAACATCCCGGTGTCCCTGATGCGGCGCGATCTCGATGCCAAGCGCGCGCAGCTGATCTACCTGGGCGGCTATGTCTTCGCCTATGCCCTGGTCGGCCTGCCGCTGGCCTGGTCGGGCGCCGGCGCCTGGACCCTGGTCATCGCCTTCGGGCTGCACAGCCTGGTCAATATGGTGGGCAGCTATGCCGTGGTCCGGCACACGCTGCGGCCGCGGCTGGCCGGTGATCCGGCCCTTCGGCGTTTCGGCCTGCAGGTGGTGGGCACCTCGGTGGCGAACTGGGCGCTCGAGAACCTGGACCGGGTCCTGGTCAACCGGCTGTGGGGCGCGGCCGCCCTGGGGCAGTACAGCGCGGCGTTCACGCTGTCGAGGTCGCCCGCGGCCTTCCTCGTGGGCTCGCTGCAGAACGTGGCCTTCGCCGCGGCCTCCCGCGTCCAGGACGACCTCCAGCGCCTGGGGCGCTCGTACCTGGCGACCGTGAACCTCCTGGCCCTGCTCAGCTGGCCGGCCTTTGCCCTGATGGCCTGCCACGCGGATACCGTCGTGCACCTGCTGTACGGCACCCGGTGGCAGGGGACGGAGCCCCTGTTCGCCGCCTTCTGCGCAGGTCTACCCTTCTTCGTGCTCATGGCGGTCAGCGGCCCGCTGCTGTGGGCCCTGGACGCAGTCCGGCAGGACCTGATGGTGCAGCTCGCCGGCGGGCTGCTGCTCTTCGCGGGCTTCCTGTGCTTCAGGGCCTATCCGCTGAAGCATGTGGTCTGGCTCGTCCCGGTCGTCTACCTGCTTCGCGCCCTGTGGTTCCAGCGCTTGCTGGGGCGGCGACTGCAACTGCAGACCGGCGCAATGATGCAGGCCCTGCGCGGCGGCCTGCTGCTGGTGCTGATGGCGGCTGTGCTGTCGCTTGGCCTGCGGGCACGGCTGACGGACCTGCCTGCGATGGGGGCGTCGGCAGCGCTGAGCCTGCTGCTGGCGCTGGCCGTGCTGCGCCAATGGCCGGCGCTGCTGCTGGGCCCTGCACTGATGCAGGCGATGCAGGCCGATGCCCCGGCATCGGCAGCCTCGCGCCGGCTGTGCGCCTTCGTCGGCCTGGAGTCGCGGGAATCATGAGTCGCTTCAGATACTGCCTGCCCGAGGTGGCCGGCCGCGGGGCCGGCCTGGGCAACGAGATGATCCCCTGGGCCCGCGCCTTCCTGGCCGCGCAGCTGCTGGGCGCGCGCACGCTGGCCCCGGCCTTCGGGCTCAACCCACGCCGCTACTGGCGCCACTTCGGCAGCTCGCGCCTGGATTGGCTGGGCCATCGTGCACTCAAGGCGGCATTGCCGGTCGTGGCGTTCACGGAATCGGACTACCTCAGGCACGGCGGCGGCGATGTGGTCAGTGCCTTGCGCGGCTTTGCCAGGGAACAGTCGCTGATGACCCGCAAGGCCTTCGTGCTGAGCACGGGCGGGATGTGGGGCGGCATGCAGCACATCGAGGCCGCGCGCGGGCACATGGCCAGCCTCCTCTACCAGAGCCGTTTCGCCGCCGGCAATCTGCTTCGGCTGCGCGAGCGCCTGAACCCCGGCCGGCTGACGGTCGGCCTGCACGTGCGTCAGGGCGACTTCGAGCCGGCCCGAGCCCCAGCAGCCTACCGCGGGCAGTTCAACGTGGCGCTGCCCCTGGCCTGGTACCGGCGCGTGGCGGCGTCCATCCATCAGCAGCTTGACGGCGCCGTGCAGTTCCTCATCGTCTCCGACGCCAGGCCGGAGCAGCTGCAGGACCTCAGCCGTGGACTGCCCTGCGTTTTCTCCGGAGACCTGCCCGACTCGGACTGCTCCGACCTCCTGGCCCTGGCCGAGGCGGATCTGCTGGTCTGCTCCATCTCCTCCTACAGCGTCTGGGCAGCCTTTCTCTCCCGGGCGCCCTACCTCTGGTACGGACCCAATCTGCATGAGCACCCGGAAGGCTTTCTGTCGATCTGGGGCCACGAGCCCGGGCAGCAGGCCGAGCCCGGTGGCACCTTCCGCGCCTTGCAGGCCTGCCAGGGTGCGGGCCGCCTGCCCCGCCGCTGCTTCGCCATCGCTGACGACGGGCAGGTGAGCGCGCAGGCACTGGAGCTGGCCTGGCAGCTCAAGGGCAGGGCAGAGACCGATCTCATCCGCTACGGCGTCATTCCGGCCGCTCCGGGGATGGAGGCCGGATGAGCCCGTTGCATGTCGGCCTCTGCGGGCCCGTCGCCGGGCAGGACATCGCGGCACTCATGGGCATGGAGCCGCAGGCGCTGCCCCGGGGCTACGAGGGCGCGCCGCTGCTGGTGACGCTCATCGAAGGCCTGCTGGCGCGGGGGCATCGCGTGAGCGTGTTCACGCTCAGCAACGACCTGTCGTTCGCCGCCGGGGCGGTCAAGGTTGCGTCTCGCCTGCATCCGGGCCTGGAGCTGCACTTCTGCCCCCTGCGTCGGCATGCCTGGCGGCCCTGCGAAGGGCGGCCGGGGCGCATCCTCGACCTGTACCGCCACGAGCGACGAGCCCTGGTCGAGGCGATGCACCAGGCCGCGCCTGCCGTGATTCACGCGCACTGGGCCTACGAGTTCGCCTGGGCTGCCCTGGACACGGGCATCCCCACGGTCGTGACGTGCCACGATTCGCCGCTGCTGGTCGCCCGCATGAATGCCCTGGCGAAGCCCACCATCAGCCTTTACCGAGGACTGCGGGTGCTCATGGCCTGGCAGGTGCTGCGGCGGGCGCACTGGGTCACCGCGGTGTCGCCCTATCTTGCGGCGGCACTGGAGGGCATGAGCCCGCGGCCGCTGCAGGTCATTCCCAACCCCGTGGATGGCCGTTCACTCGTGCTGGGCCGGGACCGGCGGCTGGGACAGGCGCTGCGCGTTGCCGTGGTGAGTCATGGCTTTGACCGGCGCAAGAATCCCAAGAAGGCCCTGCTGGCCTTTGCGAGGCTCAGGACCAGCAGGCCACAGGCCCGCCTGCATCTGTTCGGACGCGGTTTCGAGGCAGATGGCGAGGCTGCGGCTTGGTGCCGTTCGAGACGGGACCTGGCCGACTGCCTGCCTGCCATGAGCTTCCATGGACCCCTGGGCCACGCGGAGCTGCTGGAGCGCCTGGCCGCCTGCGACCTGCTGATCCATCCTGCCCTGGAGGAAACCTTCGGCATGGTCCTGGCGGAAGCGATGGCCCTGGGGCTGCCCGTGGTCGCGGGCCGGCACAGCGGCGCTGTGCCCTGGGTGGTGCAGGACGCGCGCTGCCTCTGCGAGGTGAAGGATCCCGAGGCCATCGCCGAAGCCGCCGATGCCTTGCTGCAAGGCGAGGTCTATGCGCAGCTGTCCCGCGAGCTGCGTGCGATGGTTGCGCGACGCTTCGCACTGGAAGCCGTGCTGCAGTGCTACGAGGCGGTGTACCGCGAGGCGCTTGAAGGCGCCTCTTCGGCACGGGAAAGCGCATGAGCCCCCTTCGGATCAACAGGCGCGCTGGAGCCCCGTCCGCAAGGGCCTGCACCTGGCTGCGTGTCGCGTCTGCGAAGCCGGGGCGATGCCGGGCTTGCCTGTCACCCTGCTGGATGAGTGCGTCCAGGCCGGCGGCTGGCCTGGCTGGCGCCTTGCGCGACAGCGGCGCGCCCCGGGCCTTCGGCATGCGGGTGGCCATGCCCCCAGGCGCCCGGCGTGGAAAATACGAAACTGGTGCTCCCTGATGAACAGCTTGCTGGCTTACACCTACTGGGTCCTGCCCTTCCTCCTTGCCATGGGAAGTGCGCTCGCGCTCGTGCTGCTGCTGTTCTTCGCGTCGTCTCTGTCCCCGCGCTGGAGCGCCGCAACGAAGTTGACGGTGATCATCGCTGCCGCTTTCGTCGGGGAGAGTGTCTATGGTGCGATGTCCGGTCGACTCCTCTACAACGAGCTGGAGATTGCGAGGAACCCATGGCTGGGCTATCAGATCGTTGGCAGTCCGGCGGCCTCGCTGGTGAAGAAGGCCGCTTCGGCCCTGATGCTGGTCGTCAGCGGCGGCGAAGTGATCCGATGGTTGCTCAGGCGGAGCTCCATGCACGTCAATGTGCTCCCGCTCTATCTGGCCTTCGCCTTCTACTACCTGGCCATGGTCTGGGTGAGCGCGGCATTTGGCGTGGTGCGTGAATTCAGTCAAGCCTGGTTCTACGCGCCTATCGTGTTCACGGCCCTGGCGCTGCTTGCACCGGAAGGCTTGCACGGCGCCGTGCGGCATCTGCGATGGATGCTGGTGCTGGGCTTGCTGCTGGGCGTCCTGCCCGGTGCGATCGAGTTGAAGCGCGTCGTCGAAACCGGGTACGAGGGATCGCTCATCGGGCTGCCTTACCGCCTGCATGGGGCCGCGTCCCATGCGAACAGTTTCGGCGCCGTGGCCTTGATTCTTCTGTTCCTGGAGCTGTCGCCCTGGGTCGTGCGGCGCATCAACTGGCTCAATGTGGCGCTGGCATTGACGCTGCTGATCCTGTCGCAATCGAAGGCGAACTGGGTTGCCTTGCTGTTGGGCGCCCCGCTGGTCCGGGCTGATGCGCTGGTCACTCTCTGGCGCAAGCATGCCGGGGCGCTGGTCGTGTCTGCCTCGGTCATGCTGTCGGCATGGGTGCTGTATGCCGCCTCCACCGATGCCCTGAACAGCCTGGCGTGGCACGCGGCCGACTGGCGCAGCGAGGAGGCCTTCACTGGGCGCGGAGCCATCTGGGCGATCACCTGGGACACCTTTCTGAAGCATCCCGTGTTCGGCTATGGGCCGGCGCTGTGGGATCCGGTGTTCCGCAACGAATACAACTGGAGCGTGGCCGGACACGCGCACAACCAGTTCTTGCAGGTGCTGGGCCGGGCGGGGATCTTCGGCGCGATCAGCTGGCTGCTGCTGATGGTCAGACTCGGTCAAGGCGTGATGCGTGAGCAGGGGGAGGGGCGCTGGCTCGGCATGGCGCTGTTCGTGGCGCTGCTGTGCCGCTCCTGGACAGAGGCACCCATGGAACCGGGCGCCATTGCGGGCATTGACGGCCTGGGCTACCTCCTTGTCTTCGTCTTTGCCGTTGCCGGCCTGGCCAGTGCCGGTCAGAAGGCGGGCGTCGGTGTGCGGCACTCGGGCGCGGGGGTCTAGCGTGGTGCTGCACTCCCTGCTCCGCTGTCTGCGTTGGGCCTTCGTGCTGCTGCTTCTTGCGGCTCAAGGGCGCTCCGCCATGTCGGCCGACGTATGGCAGCTGGCGACCTCAGGCGCCAAGTCACCGATTGGCCAGCAATTCTTCGGCATCCATGTGCACCGCCTGGAAGGCGTGGAGCGCGGGCCGCGGGTGCGTCCCTCTCCCTACAGGGCGGAGGATCCGCCCAATATGCGCATGTGGGATGCGGGCGTCACCTGGTTCGACATCAACAAGCGCCCCGGCGAGTTCGACTTCTCGCGCATGGACGCCTACGTTGCGCTCGCAACCCAGCGGGGCGCACGCATCATCTATCCGTTCGGGATGACACCCGCGTGGGCCAGCATGCGGCCCGATGAACCCTGCCCCTACGGCCTGGGGTGCTCAGCACCCCCACGTAGTCTGGACGACTGGAAAGCCTATGTCCGTGCAGTGCTGGGCCGCTATGGCGGCAAGCTCTGGATGGTCGAGGTCTGGAACGAACCCTACTTCTCCGACTTTCGCGAGGACCGTGGCCAGCGTGCCAGCTTCTACAGCGGCGACGCGCAAACCTTGGTGGAGATGACCCGGGTGGTCCGGCAGGCCATCGATGAGCTGAGTCCGTCCACGCTGCTGTGCTCGCCCAGCTTCGTGGGATCTGCGAAGCGCCTGGACCTGTACCTTGAGAAGGGGGGCGGCAGGTACATCGACGCGCTTTGCAGCCATCTCTATGCCCAGGGCACGAAGGATCTTGCTCGCAATGTCCTGGAGTTCAGGGCGGTGCTTGCCCGTCGCGGCTTGTCTGGCCTGGCCCTGCTGAACACAGAGTCGGGGGTGGCGACAGATGGCCCGCCGGTGGACTCGAATGCGCCTGACGAATCAGCCGGCCGCGACGCTGCCGCGCGCATGGCTCAACAGGTGATCGTGACGGCCATGTCCGGCATCGACTCGTTCTACTACTATGCCTGGGACAACGACCACACTGGGTTCTTCGAGCCGGATGGAAGCCCGCGGCCGGCTCTGTCCGCCTGGTTCGCCGTGAAGCGATGGCTGACCGGTGTGCAGCCCCGCGGATGCCGGGAGAGCGAGGCCTACGCGGGCGTGATCATCTGCCGTGCCGAACGGGCCGGCCTTCAACAAGTCTGGATATGGCATGAACGCCCCGGAAAGAAGGAGTTGCGGCTCCGGACGCTGTGGCGGGAAATCAGCCTGGGGCGCGCCGCAGACAGTGTCCAGGCGCTCTTCCAGGAAGACATGGCGGATGTCACGGCGGGGGTACAGGCAGGCGCGATGCGGCTGGGGGCATCACCCGTCGCCCTGACGTTCCGGAACTGAGCGAGGGGTCATGAAGAGTCCGGTGTCCATTTGCGTCGTGATGACCTGCTTCAACCGCCGCGCCCAGACCCTCGCCTGCCTGGAGACGCTGGCGGTCAACCGGCAGGCGCTGCAGGCGCAGGGCATCGCGCTGGGCGCGGTGCTGGTCGATGACGGCAGCACCGACGGCACGGCCGAGGCGGTGGAGGGCGCTCATCCATGGATCCAGGTCATCCGTGCCCCGGGAGACCTGTACTGGTGCCGCGGCATGCATCTGGCCCAGCAGCAGCCGCGGGCCAGAGAGGCTGATTTCCAGCTCTGGCTCAATGACGACGTGCTGCTGAAGCCGGGCGCGCTGCAGGCGCTGCTGTCCTGCGAGGCGCAGCTCCGTGCGGCGGACAGCGGGCAAGCGGCGCTGATCATCGTCGGTGCGACGCAGGACGCCCTCACCGGCCGCAGGAGCTATGGCGGAGAGAGGCAGAGCACCGGCTGGGCGAAGACGCGCTTCATCGGTCTGGAGCCCGGCGAGCAGCCGCTTCGCTGCGATTCCATGAATGGCAACATCGTGCTGGTCAACAAGGCCGCGGCCGAACGCGTGGGTGACCTGGACCCCGTGTTCGAGCACGCCATGGGCGACACCGACTACGCCTTGCGCGCCCGCCGACTGGGTGTGCCGGTCTGGCTGGCGCCGGGCTTTCTGGGGACCTGCTCGGACAATCCCGCGCAGGGTGGCTACCGTGACGAACGCCTGCCCTGGCGTCGGCGCTGGCAGCTGATGATGCAGCGCAAGGGCCTGCCCTGGCGGTCCTGGCTGCACTTCACGCGCCGCCACATGGGCTGGAGCTGGCCGCTCTACTTTGCGTGGCCTTACGCCAGGCTGTGCCTGCAGCTGTTCCGCCGCCGACGCCATGGATGATCCAGTGATTCGAGCCCAGGCCAGCGAGCCGGCAGGGGAGCGCGCGCCGCGCGTGGTGGTGCTCACCAACACGCCCGTGCCCTACCGCTCACCCATGTACGCCGAGGTCCTGCGCCAGCGCCGCATGGAGCTGCACCTGGTCTATTGCACCGGGGCCTACATCGACAAGACCCAGGACGAGTCGCAGCAGCCCTATGCCGTGCACTACCTGGGGGGCAGGTATCTGGCCTGGGACAAGCGCTTCCTCCACGCCGATGCCGGCATCTGGAGGCTGCTGGACGGCATCAGGCCGGATGTCCTGGTGACGACAGGCTATGTGCCGACCTATCTGCTGGCCTTCACCTGGGCGTGCCGGCACCGGGTGCGGCATGTCGCGATGACCGATGGCACGCTGCGGCAGGAGGCGTCCCTGACCTGGCTGCACCGCCTGCTGCGCCGCTGGGTGCTGCGCCGCTCGGCGGCCTGCATCGGCGCCAGCCGCGGCTCCCTGCAGATCTTCGAGGCTTTCGGCGTGCCGCCGTCCCAGTGCTTTGTCGCCGGGCTCTGCGTGGACAACGCCCGCTTCGCCCACGAGTCCGACCGAACGACGGATCTCCTCTACTCCTCACGCCTCGTCCCGCACAAGAACCCGGTCTTCGCCCTGCAAGTGGCCGAGCGCACGGCCCGCCTGCTGGGGCGGCGGGTGAGCCTGGACGTGCTGGGGGAGGGCGAGCTCCTGCCCGAGCTGCAAAGGCAGGCGGGCGCGCTGGCCGAGTGGGTCGAGGTCCGCTTCCTGGGCTACCGGCCGCAGGCGGAACTGCCGCAGCACTACGGGCGGGCCCGCCTGTTCCTCTTTCCGACGAGCTGGGAGCCCTGGGGCCTGGTGGCCAACGAAGCCTGCGCGGCGGGACTGCCGGTACTCATCGGTGAAGCCGCGGGATCCGCGAATGAGCTGGTCATCGACGGCGAGAACGGCTGCGTCCTGCCGCTTGATGCGGAGCTGTGGGCCCGTCACTGTGCCCGGCTGCTCACCGATGCGGCCCTTTGGGCGCGCTGCTCCCGACGCAGCCGGGAGCTCGTGGGGGGCTGGAGCTTCCAGCGTGCGGCGGCGGGATTCTGCGCCGCCATCGACCGGGCCATGATGGGGCGCGCGTGATGTCCAGTGCCGGTACTCTGCAGCGCGTCCTGCTCGTTCATAACGCCTACCAGCAGCGGGGCGGCGAGGACGCCGTCGTCGAAAGCGAGCTGGCCCTGCTGCGGCAGCACGGTCATGAGGTCCAGACCTACTTCCGGCACAACGACGAGGTGCGCGGACAGTCGCCGGCCGGACTGGCGCTGCAGGCCGTCTGGTCGCGCAGCACGGTGCAGGACTTGTCCTCGCAGATCCAGCGCGACCGCCCCGACGTGATCCATGTGCACAACACCCTGCCCCTGGTCTCGCCCGCCGTCTTCTGGGTCGCGCACCGGCATCGCATCCCGGTGGTCATGACCTTGCACAACTTCCGCCTGCTGTGTCCCCAGGCCATGCTGCTTCGCGAAGGGCGGGTCTGCGAGGACTGCGTGGGTCGCTCGCCGTGGCCGGCCGTGGTGCACGGGTGCTATCGGGGCAGCAGGGCGCAGACCGCGGTGGTCAGCGCGATGCTGGGCGTGCACCGCGCCCTGGGGACCTGGCAGCGCAGGGTGAGCCGCTACATCGCCCTGAATGAATTTGCCCGCCAGAAGTACATCGAGGGCGGCCTGCCGGCAGAGCGCATCGTGCTGAA
The DNA here is from genome assembly GCF_027257975.1 of Pelomonas sp. BJYL3. Lineage (GTDB taxonomy): Bacteria > Pseudomonadota > Gammaproteobacteria > Burkholderiales > Burkholderiaceae_C > Roseateles_B > Roseateles_B flavus. The sequence continues at coordinate 169,162 of NZ_JANZKX010000003.1, read as the reverse complement.
GCCCAATTTCGTCGACCTGCCCAGGCCGCCGGAGCTCGAGCGCTCCGGCGTGCTCTTCGTCGGCCGGCTGTCGGAAGAGAAGGGGGTGCGCACGCTGATCGAGGCGGCGCAGGCCCTGCCGCCCGGGCTGCGGGTCACGGTCGTGGGCGACGGCCCCTTGCGGCCCCTCGTCGAGGCCCATCCCCGCCTGCGCTACCTCGGGCCGCAGGCGGCGGAAGCGGTGCAGGCGCAGATGGCGGCTGCACAGCTCCTGCTGGTGCCCAGCATCTGGTTCGAGAACTTTCCGCGCACCATCGTCGAGGCTTTCGCCTGCGGCCTGCCCGTCATTGCCAGCCGTCTGGGCGCGTTGCCGGAGCTGGTCGAGCCGGGCTTCACCGGTGACCTGGTCGAGCCTGGCAATGGCCAGGCGCTGGCGGCCTGCATCCAGCGTCATCTGGCCCATGCCGGGGCGCTGGCCGAGATGGGGCGCCAGGCCCGGCGGCACTACGAGCTGCACTGGTCGGCCAGCCGCAACTACGAGACGCTGATCCGCATCTACGAGAGCCTGGACGTGGCATGAGCAGCCCCTCGTACGCAAGACCTGACCCCCTGCCAGCTGCGCAGACCCCGGGTGACAGGAATATCGCCTTCCTGATCCTCTGCCACACGGACGCCCCGCATGTGCGCCGCCTGGCCCTGCGCCTGGCGGGCATGGGCTCGGACTGCGAGGTGTTCGTGCATGTGGATGCGAAGTCTCCGCAGCGGGTGGCCATCGGGCAGGCCCTGGAGGGCATTGCGGGCGTGCGGCAGGTGGATCCGCTGCCCGTCTGGTGGGGCGGCTTCAGCGCCGTGACGGCGACCTGCCGACTGCTGGAAGCAGCTCGCCAGGCCGGGCCCTTCAGGCGCTACGTGCTGCTGCAGGGGGCGGACTACCCCATCAAGCCCGACGCCCAGATCCGTGCCTTCTTCGAGCAGCATGCCGCCACGGAGTTCATCCGGGCCGGGAATGTCAGCACCGCCACCTCTCTTGAGGCCTACGCCAAGGCACGGTACGTGCTGTTCTATGACCGGCCCCACCTGCTCAAGAAGATCTGGAACAAGCTCACCCGGTTGCTGGACCTCCGGATCAGGGCCCCGCGCTTCACGGTGGGCACGGAGTCCTGGGACTTCCACTGGGGCTGCGCGCAATGGGCCTTGACCGATGCCTGCGTCCGGCACCTGCTGGAGCGCAGCGGCGACCCCGCCCTGCAAGCCGTGTTCCGCCATGTGTTTCCTGCGGACGAGGTCTACTTCCACACGCTGGTCTTCAATTCGGGCTTTGCCGCGAACACAACACGCCGTTGCGCGGAAAGCGCGCAGGGGCGGACGCTGACCGACTTCCTGAACCTCGTCTACTTCGAGTACCCGGACCAGGTCCGTGTCTTTGATCATGCCGCCCTGCCACTGCTGCTCGAACGCTCCGAGCTGTTCGCTCGAAAGATGAACACGGCGCAGTCCTCCTCGCTGCTTGACGCCCTGGACGCCCTGCATGCGGGCGGCTCGGCGTGCCCCGCTGCCGACGAGCGCCTGCGCGCCTCGGCGCCGGCCTCCGGTGGCCGCTGACAGGTCCTGGGCGAAGGCCGGGAGCGTGGTGGTGCCCTGCTTCAGTCGGGGTCGACGGGCCTGGGCTTGCTGGCAACCTGGCGCCGCGGGCGCCAGCTGGCCCTGAGGCAATACAGGAGGAACAGGCTGTTCCCCACCAGATACCGCCGCCACAGCCGCCGCGGCTCCTGCCCCAGCCTGAACAGCCACTCCAGCCCGTGGCGCTGCATCCACTGCGGGGCGGTCTTCTGCAGGCCGCCGATCAGGGCGAAGGCATAGCCCACGCCCAGGCACACGGCCTGGAGATGGGGGCGGTGGGCCTGCATCCAGAACTCCTGCTTGGGACAGCCCAGGCCCACGAAGACCAGGGCGGCGCCCGAGGCGTTGATGCGGGCGACGAGAGCCGGGTCGAGCGCAGGCTGCTGCGGCAACAGCGGGGGAGACTCCCGCCCCACGAGGCGCAGCGCCGGGAATCGGGTCTGGAGCGCGGTCGCCATGGCCTCCAGCTCTTCGGGCGTGCCACCGAAGAGGTAGACGCCCAGCCCCTGCTGCGCTGCCTCGCGGCACAAGTCCACCGTGAGGCCGGGCCCGGTGACGCGCTCCAGCTGCAGACCCTCGAAGCGGCGCAGCGCCCACACCAGGGGCATGCCGTCGGTGAGGACCAGGTCGGCCTCCTGCATCAGCCGGGCCAGCGCGGGCCGCCGTTTGGCCTGGGTGAGCATGTCGACATTGGCCGCGCAGATGGTGCCGCCCCGGCCGGAGCGGGCCAGCTCAAGGGTGCGGTCGACCGCCGCCTGCCGGGTGCCGGCATGGAGCCGGATACCGAACAGCTGCGTCTCCTGCAGCGGCGCAATGCTGGACGGGGAAGGGGGGGTGTCGAGCATGGAGGGGCAGCGGGGCGGGCGTTTACCCACGATTGGGTGGATTGTGCCGCCAAAATCCGCCGGTCCTTTCGCAGACAATGCGGACCATTCGTCGCTGCGCGGACCCCGGTGTCGGGGCCGGCAGGGGCTGGTTGCTATCGGAGTGGAAATGAAAGTCTTGGTCACCGGCGCTGCCGGCTTCATCGGCATGCATGTCAGCCAGATCCTGCTTGCCCGTGGCGACGAAGTCCTGGGTCTGGACAACCTGAACGACTATTACGACCCGCAGCTCAAGCGTGACCGGCTGGCCCGCCTGCAGGGCCGTCCGGGCTTCCGCTTCGTCCAGATGTCGGTGGAAGACCGGGACGGCATGGCCCGCCTCTTCGCCGAGGAGAAGTTCGACCGCGTCGTGCACCTGGCCGCGCAGGCCGGCGTGCGCTACTCGCTGCAGAACCCGCATGCCTACATCGACAGCAACATCGTCGGCTTCATGAACATCCTGGAAGGCTGCCGCCACAGCGGTGTGCAGCACCTGGCCTATGCCTCCAGCTCCAGCGTGTACGGCGGCAATGTGCGCATGCCCTTCTCGGAGCACCATGGGGTGGATCACCCGGTGAGCCTGTACGCGGCCACCAAGAAGGCCAACGAGCTGATGGCCCACACCTACAGCCACCTCTACCGCCTGCCCACCACGGGCCTGCGCTTCTTCACGGTCTACGGCCCCTGGGGCCGGCCGGACATGGCGCTGTTCCTCTTCACCAAGGCCATCCTGGAAGGCCGGCCCATCGACGTGTTCAACCACGGCCAGATGATCCGCGACTTCACCTACATCGACGACATCGCGGAAGGCGTGGTGCGTGTGCTGGACCGCCCGGCCACGGCGGACGAGGGCTACGACCCGATGACGGCCGACCCGGCCCGCTCGGACGCGCCCTATCGCGTCTTCAACATCGGCAACCACGATCCCGTGAAGCTGATGGACTTCATCCAGGCCATCGAGCAGGCCGTGGGCCGCGAGGCCCAGAAGAACTTCATGCCCCTGCAGGACGGCGATGTGCCGGCCACGCATGCGGACGTCGAGGAACTCGCCGCCTGGACCGGCTTCAAGCCCGCCATGCCGGTGCCCCAGGGCGTGGCCAACTTCGTGGCCTGGTACCGCGACTACTTCAAGGTCTGAGCACGCAGCGGCCCCGGTCCGTCGGGGCGCACCAATGAAAAGGGCCGCGCAGATGCGCGGCCCTTGTTCATGGGAGACGCTTGATCAGAGCAGCTTGTCGGCCAGGATGGCCACGATGCGCTCGGCGGCCTTGCCGTCCCACAGGGCCGGGCGGCGGCCGCGCTTGCCGCCGTTGCGGATGGCGTCCAGGGCCAGCGGGATGATCTTCGCGGGATCGGTGCCGGCCAGCACATTGCTGCCTTCGTCGACCGTGACCGGACGCTCGGTGTTCTCGCGCATGGTGATGCAGGGCACGCCCAGTGCGGTGGTCTCTTCCTGCAGGCCGCCGCTGTCGGTCAGCACGACCACGGCGTCCTTCCACAGGTGCAGGAAGGACATGTAGGCCTGCGGGCCCATCAGCGTCACATTGCGGCCCAGGTCCACGCCGAATTTCTCGATATTGGCCCGGGTGCGCGGATGCACCGGGAAGATCAGGGGCAGCTCCTCGGACACGGTGCGCAGCACGGTGGCGATGCGCTCCAGGGCCTCGGCGCTGTCGACGTTGGAGGGGCGGTGCAGGGTCACCACGCCATAGCGCGGATGGGCCTTCTTGTAGGCATCGGTCTCCAGGCCCGAGGTGTCCATGGTCTTGAGCTTCTCGGCCTGGAACAGCACGTTGTCGACCATCACATGGCCGACGTCGTAGACGATGGACATGTCCTTGCCCTCACGCTTGAGGTGCTCGTAGCCGCTGGGCTCGGTGACGAAGAACCAGTCGGAGATGGCGTCCGTGACGAGGCGGTTGATCTCCTCGGGCATGGACATGTCGCCGCTGCGCAGGCCGGCCTCCACGTGGGCCACGGGCACGCAGGCCTTCTTGGCGACGACGGAGCAGGCCAGCGTCGAGTTGACGTCACCCACCACCAGGCAGGCGGCGGGCTTCTCGGCGTTCACGAGGTCCTCGTAGGCCTGCATGATCTTGCCGGTCTGCGCGGCATGACTGCCTCCGCCGCAGCCCAGGCGGACGTCGGGCTGGGGGATGCCCAGTTCCTCGAAGAAGACATCGTTCATGTCCCGGTCGTAGTGCTGACCGGTGTGCACGATCTTCCAGGCCAGCCGGCCGTCCGCCTGCAGGGCACGGACGATGGGCGCGATCTTCATGAAGTTGGGACGCGCGCCGGCGACAAGATGGATGCAGGGTTTGGACATGGGAAGCGGGCCTGATCTTGAGATGGCCGCATTCTAGGTGTCACCCCGGGGGCTGTCGGCCCGCCTGGCCCGCCGGCCCCGCAGTCGAGGGGCCGCCCGGGCAAGGTGTCATCAGAAGTAAGGCGCGTCCTGCAGGCGGGGCGCCCGGGCGTCCTTGTCGGCCAGCTGGGGCGTGAGGCCCTCCAGAGGCCATTCGATGCCCACCGTCGGGTCGTTCCAAGCCAGCGCGCCCTCGGCCTGGGGGGCGTAGTAGTTCGTGGTCTTGTAGAGGAAGTCGGCGCTCTCGCTGAGCACCAGGAAGCCGTGGGCGAAGCCGGGCGGGATCCAGAGCTGGCGGTGGTTGTCCGCGCTCAGCTCGTAGCCTTCCCATTGGCCGAAGCGGGGGCTGTCGCGGCGCATGTCCACCGCCACGTCGAAGACGCGGCCGCTGACCACGCGCACCAGCTTGCCCTGGGCATGCGGCGGCAATTGGAAGTGCATGCCGCGCAGCACGCCGCGGCCGGAGCGGGAGTGGTTGTCCTGCACGAAACGGACTTCGCTGCCGACGGCCTGGTCGAAGGCCTGCTGGTTCCAGCTCTCCGTGAAGAAGCCGCGCGCGTCGCCGAAGACGCGGGGCTCGATCAACAGCACTTCAGGGAGGCGGGTGGGGGTCACTTTCATCAATAGCTCTTCTCTTTCAGCAGGCGCAGCAGGTACTGCCCGTAGCCGTTCTTCACCATGGGCTGGGCCAGCTGTTCCAGCTGCCCGGCGTCGATCCAACCGTTGCGCAAGGCCACCTCCTCGGGGCAGGCGACCTTGAGGCCCTGGCGCTTCTCCAGGGTCGCGATGAACTGGCTGGCGTCCAGCAGGCTGTCATGCGTGCCGGTGTCCAGCCAGGCGTAGCCGCGGCCCATGATCTCCACCTGCAGCTGGCCTTGGCGGAGGTACTGGGCGTTGACGTCCGTGATCTCCAGCTCGCCGCGCGCGCTGGGGCGGATGCCGGCCGCGATGTCGCAGACCTGCTCGTCGTAGAAGTACAGGCCCGTGACCGCGTAGTTGCTCTTGGGCTGACGCGGCTTTTCCTCGATGGACAGGGCCTGGCGCTGCGCGTCGAACTCGACCACGCCATAGCGCTCCGGGTCGGTCACGTGGTAGGCGAAGACGGTGGCGCCCTGCGCGCGGTTCGAGGCCTGGCCCAGCAGGCCCTGGAAGTCATGGCCGTAGAAGATGTTGTCCCCCAGCACCAGGGCCGAGGGCGCGCCGTCGATGAAGGACTTGCCAAGCAGGAAGGCCTGGGCCAGGCCGTCGGGGCTGGGCTGCACGCAGTACTGCAGGTTCAGGCCCCAGCGCGAGCCGTCGCCCAGCAGGGCTTCGAAGCGGGGGAGGTCCTGAGGGGTGCTGATCAGCAGGATGTCCCGCATGCCCGCCAGCATCAGGGTGCTGAGCGGGTAGTAGACCATGGGCTTGTCATAGACGGGCAGCAGCTGCTTGCTCATGGCCAGCGTGGCCGGGTGCAGCCGGGTGCCGGACCCGCCAGCGAGGATGATGCCTTTGCGATTCTTCATGGCTTGGAAGCTCCTTCCCTGCGAAGCATGCCGCGGCGCGCGGGCCCTGCTCGGCGATGAAACAAGGGATTTGCGGCTGTCTTCAGAGACCGCGCTCGCCCAGCACCTCGTCCAGCATGCGCCGCACCCCGTCTTGCCAGGGGGGCTGGCGCAGGCCGAACTGCGCGCAGAGCTTGCGGCAGTCCAGGCGCGAGTTCAAGGGGCGGCGGGCGGGCGTGGGGTAGGCGGTGGTCGGGATGGCCTCCACGTCCTGCGGCCGGACCTTGAGGACCTGGCCCAGGGCCTGCGCCCGCTCCAGCACCAGGCGCGCATAGCCGTGCCAGCTGGTCTCGCCGCCGGCCGTGGCGTGGTAGAGGCCCTGCCGGCCGGGGTCGGCCAGGGTGGCACGCAGGGCGTGCACGCTGAAGTCCGCCAGGAGGTCGGCGCCGGTGGGGGCGCCGATCTGGTCGGCGATCACGCGCAGCTGCTCGCGCTCCCGGGCCAGCTTCACCATGGTCTTGGCGAAGTTGCCGCCCCGGGCCGCATGGACCCAGGAGGTGCGCAGGATGAGGTGGGTGCAGCCGCTGGCCTGGATGGCCTGCTCGCCCTCGAGCTTGGTCTGGCCGTAGACGCTCAGCGGGCCGGTCGCGGCCGATTCGTCGCGGGGGCGGTCGCCGCTGCCATCGAAGACGTAGTCGGTGCTGTAGTGCAGCAGCAGGGCCTGCCGCTCGCGGGCCACACGGGCCAGGCGGGCGACGGACTCGGTGTTGACGAGCCGCGCCAGCGCAGGCTCGCTCTCGGCCTTGTCGACGGCGGTGTAGGCGGCGGCATTGACGATGGCGTCCGGTGCGAGGGCGCGGGCCAGGGCCTCGAGGCGCTCGGGCTCGGCGAGGTCCGCGCCTTGCGCACGGCCCGGCGCGAGCACCTCGCCCAGCGGCGCCAGCGCGCGCTGCAGCTCCCAGCCCAGCTGTCCGGAAGCACCCAGGAGCAGGATCTTCATGCGCGGCCGTACTGCTGCTGCACCCAGTCGCGGTAGGCACCGGACTGCACGCGCTGCACCCACTCGGGGTGGTCCAGGTACCACTGCACGGTCTTGCGGATGCCGGTGGCGAAGGTCTCCGCGGGGCGCCAGCCCAGCTCGCGCTCGATCTTGCGGGCGTCGATGGCATAGCGGCGGTCGTGACCGGGGCGGTCCTTCACGTAGGTGATCAGGCGGCTGTAGGGGCCGGCGGCGTCAGGCCGCAGCTCGTCCAGCAGGGCGCACACCGTCTTGACGATGTCGATGTTGGCCATCTCGTTCCAGCCACCGATGTTGTAGGTCTCGCCCACGCGGCCCCCGGCCAGCACGGCACGGATGGCCGAGGCGTGGTCGCGCACATAGAGCCAGTCGCGGATCTGCTGGCCGTCGCCGTAGACCGGCAGGGGCTTGCCCGCCAGCGCGTTGACGATCATCAGCGGGATCAGCTTCTCGGGGAAGTGATAGGGCCCGTAGTTGTTCGAACAGTTGGTGGTCAGCACCGGCAGGCCGTAGGTGTGGTGCCAGGCGCGCACGAGGTGGTCGCTCGCGGCCTTGGAGGCCGAGTAGGGGCTGTTGGGCTCGTAGGGGTTGGTCTCGGCGAAGGCGGGGTCCTCGGCCTTCAGCGAGCCGTAGACCTCGTCCGTCGAGACGTGGTGGAAGCGGAAGGACTCCCGCTCCCCCGGGGGCAGGCCTTGCCAGTGCTGACGTGCCGCCTCCAGCAGCGTGTAGGTGCCTTCGATATTGGTCTTGATGAAGGCGCCGGGGCCGCTGATGGAGCGGTCCACGTGGCTCTCGGCCGCGAAGTGGATCAGCGCGCGCGGCTGGTGCTCGGCCAGCAGGCGGTCCAGCAGGGGGCGGTCGCCGATGTCGCCCTGCACGAAGACGTGACGGGCATCGTCCTTCAGCGCGGCCAGGTTCTCCAGATTGCCCGCATAGGTGAGGGCGTCCAGATTGAGCACCGTCTCGTCCGACTGGGCCAGCCAGTCCAGGATGAAGTTGCTGCCGATGAAGCCGGCGCCGCCGGTGACCAGGATTGTCATTGCTGTGCTTGCGTCTGAAGGGCTGCCCGGCGGGGCCCCGGGCTCACTTGCGCCCGTAGCTGTCGTCGAAGCGGACGATGTCGTCCTCGCCGAGGTACGACCCGGACTGTACTTCAATGATCTCCAGCGGCACCTTGCCCGGGTTGGCCAGGCGGTGGACCTGGCCCAGCGGGATGTAGGTGCTCTGGTTCTCCGACAGCAGCAGCACCTGCTCGCCATTGGTGATCTCGGCCGTGCCGGAGACCACGATCCAGTGCTCGGCGCGGTGGTGGTGCATCTGCAGGCTCAGCGAGGCGCCGGGCTTGACCATGATGCGCTTGACCTGGAAGCGCTCGCCCATGTCGATGCTGTCGTACCAGCCCCAGGGGCGGTAGACCTTGCGGTGCAGGTTCTGCTCGGCGCGCTGGCGCTCGCTGAGCTGGCTGACGATCTTCTTGACGTCCTGGCTCTTGTTGCGGTCGGCCACCAGCACGGCGTCGGCGGTCTCCACGATGACGATGTTGTCCAGGCCGACGGCGCTGACCAGGCGGCTGGTCGCGTGGACCAGGGTGTTGTGGCTGTCGGTCACCAGGGCGTCGCCCACGGTGGCGTTGCCGTCGGCGTCCTTGGGCGCGACCTGCCAGACGGCGTCCCAGGCGCCCAGGTCGTTCCAGCCGGCGGCCAGCGGGACCATGTGCAGGGGGATGTCGCTGCCGGGGCAGCGCTCCATCACCGCGTAGTCCACGGACTCGGCGGGCACGGCGGCGAAGAGGGCCTTGTCCGGACGCACGAAGAGGCCGTCGGGCTGGGCGCCGGCGAAGGCGGCACGGGTGGCCACGTCGATGTCAGGGCGGAAGCGCAGCAGGGCCTGCAGCCAGGTGCTGGCGCGCATCACGAACATGCCGCTGTTCCAGAAGTAGTCGCCCGCGGCCAGATAGCCCTGGGCGGTGGCGAGGTCCGGCTTCTCGACGAAGCGCTCGACGCGCCAGCTGTCGCCCTCGGCCTGGCTCTTGATGTAGCCGAAGCCCGTCTCGGGACGATCCGGCGTGATGCCCAGGATCACGATGCCGCCGCCGGCGGCCTGGCGCACGGCGGCCTGCAGCGATGCCGTGAAGGCGGCTTCGTCGACCACCGTCTGGTCGGCCGGCGTCACCACCAGCACCGGGTCCTGGCCCGCGGCCAGGGCCTGCAGGGCGGCCAGGCTGACGGCCGGCGCGGTGTTGCGGCCCACGGGCTCCAGCAGCACGGCGGCGGTGGCGATCTTCGCGTCGCGGAGCTGGTCCAGCACCAGGAAGCGGTGTTCCTCATTGCCCACGATGAGGGCGGGCAGGGCCTGGATGTCCGCCGCGGCCAGGCCGGCCACGCGCTGCACGGCCTGCTGGAACAGGCTCTGCGTGCCCGACAGCACCAGGAACTGCTTGGGGAAGCCGGCGCGGGACAGCGGCCACAGCCGCGTGCCGCTGCCGCCGGCCATGATGACGGGTTGAATCTGGAGAGTGCTCATGATCGTTCGGTGGATGCAGTCGGCAGGGCGCGGCTCTCAGGCCTGGAAGCCCTGGGGATTCATCGATTGCCAGCGCCAGCTGTCCTCGCACATGCGCTGCAGGTCATGCTGTGCGCGCCAGCCCAGCAAGGCCTGGGCCTGGGCCGGGTCGGCATAGCAGGCGGCCACGTCGCCGGGGCGGCGGGCCACGATGTCGTAGGGCACGGGGCGACCGCTGGCCTGCTCGTAGGCCTTCACCAGCTCCAGGACGCTATAGCCGCGGCCGGTGCCCAGGTTGACCGTCAGCGAGCCCGGTGACTCCAGCAGGCGGCGCAGCGCGGCCACATGGCCCTCGGCGAGGTCGCAGACGTGGATGTAGTCGCGCACGCCGGTGCCGTCGGGGGTGTCGTAGTCGTCGCCGAAGACCTGCAGGCGCGCGCGGCGGCCGACCGCCACCTGGGCTACATAGGGCATGAGGTTGTTGGGCGTGCCGCGCGGGTCCTCGCCGATGCGGCCGCTCTCATGGGCGCCGACCGGGTTGAAGTAGCGCAGGCAGGCGGTCTGCCACAGGGGGTCGGAGGCGCCCAGGTCGCGCAGGATGGTCTCGCCCATCAGCTTGGTGGCGCCGTAGGGGTTCACGGCGCTGACGGGCGCGTCCTCGGTCAGGGGCAGGCGCTCGGGCACGCCGTAGACGGTGGCGCTGGAGCTGAACACCAGGCGGCGGCAGTCCTGGGCCTGCATGGTCTCGCACACGTTCACCAGGCCGCCGATGTTGTTGCGGTAGTAGGCCAGCGGCTGGCTGGTGGACTCGCCCACGGCCTTGAAGGCGGCGAAGTGCACGACGGCATCGGGGCGGTGGCGCTCGAAGACACCGGCCAGCGCAGGCGTGCAGATGTCCACCTGCTCGAAGACCGGCGCCCGGCCGCTGAGTTCCTTCAGCCGCTCCAGCACGACGGGCGAGCTGTTGGAGAAATTGTCGACGCCAACCACCTCGTGCCCGGCGGCCTGCAGGGCCAGCCAGGTGTGGGACGCGATGTAGCCGGCGGCGCCGGTCAGCAGGATCTTGGCCATGGGTGTGCGTGCGGGTTCAGCGAAGCATCAGCTGCGCACTGCAGCCGATGGCATTGGCGCTGTACGGCAGGGAGAACTGGGTGGAGGCGCTGCTGCGCTCCTCGTGCGAGTACTGGCAGCCCAGCTGGGTATTGCGCCAGGGGGTCCAGCTGGCGCCGAGGGTCAGGATGCGGCTGTTGTCGTGACCCTCGATGGCCTGGCTCAGGTTGCTGGTGTAGCGCAGGTCGCGGCGGGTGTTCAGCAGGCTGGCGTTGAGGGCGATCTTGGCTGTCAGCTCGTAGTCCAGGCTGAAGCGCAGCGAGCTGCTGCTGCGGTTGTTTTCGGTGCGCACCAGGCCGGAGAACATGCTGCTGCTGTCCAGGCCGGCGTCACGGGCCAGCTGGGTGGAGAGGCGCAGCTTGGTGCTGGGCTGCCAGTTCCATTGCAGCGAGGCGGTGAGGCCGCTGATGTTGTTGCCCTCGCTATGGCTGTAGGTGGTGCGGGCGTGGCCCAGGCGGGCGTTGTAGCTGCTGGCGCCACCCGGCTCCCAGTCCAGGGTCAGGCCCAGCTCCTTGCGGTCCAGGTCCTCGCCGACACCGCCGGCGACCACACGCTCGTCGTAGCTGCCCCGGGTCATGCGGCCGCTGAGCCCCAGGCGCAAGCCCGGCCGGGGTCGGTAGTTGAGGCCTGCGTTGCTGTTGTGCTGGCGGTAGTTGTAGGGGCTGTAGCTGGCCAGGCTGAAGCGCTCGCGCAGCCAGCCGGCGCCGCCCTCCACCTGCCAGGCGCCGCCCAGGCCGTAGCGGACCTGGGCATTGAGCTGCTCGTTGCGCTGCTCGTTGCGCTCGGCCACGCTGGGGCGGTCGCCCGGGTTGAAGGCGGCGAGCGAGCGGCTGGCGCTGCCGCTCACGGTGCCGCTGAGCTTCTCGAAGGCCTCCCAGCTGTAGCCGCCGGAGAGGCTGTAGCCACTGTTGTCCAGGGCGCTGTTGTTGCGGTAGCGCTGCTGGCGCAGGGCGGCATCCAGCACCAGGCGCTGGCGGCCGAAGGTCTGGTCGATGCCGGCCCGCAGGCTCACGCTGCCCACCCAGTCGCTGCTGTGGGGGCTGCCATCGCTGAGCCGGTAGAGGTTGGACACATGGGTCAGCCCCGCGCCCACCCCAAGGTAGTAAGGATTCGTTTCAGCCTGCGCCGTCGGGGAGCTCAGCTGCAGCGCGAACAGGCAGGGCAGGGACGCGGCACGCAGGGCGGGTCGGATGAGGCAGGCGGGCATGGGTGGCTTTGACAGGCGTTGTCCGGGGGCTTCAATAGGCATTGCGATCGAACACCACCAGACGGATGGTGCGCGCGATGATCTGCAGGTCCAGTCCGAGCGACCAGTTGCGCAGGTACTCCAGATCGTATTCGACCCGTGCGCGCATCTTGTCCAGAGTATCGGTCTCCCCGCGCAGGCCGTTCACCTGGGCCCATCCCGTGATCCCGGGCTTGACCTTGTGCCGGACCATGTAGGCCTTGATCAGCTCGCGGTACTGCTCGTTGTGCGCCACGGCGTGCGGGCGGGGTCCGACGATGCTCATGCGGCCCTGCAGCACATTGAAGAACTGGGGCAGCTCGTCCAGCGAGGTCCGCCGCAGGAAGGCGCCGAAGGGCGTGATGCGGGGGTCGTCGCGCGTGGCCTGGCGGATTTCGTCAGCGGCCTCCATGACGCGCATGGAGCGGAACTTGTAGACCTTGATCTCACCGCCGTCCAGGCCGTTGCGCCGCTGCTTGTAGAGCACCGGTCCGGGCGAGCTCAGCTTCACGCCGAGGGCGATCAGGCCCATCAGCGGCGCCACCATCACCAGGATGAGGCTGGCCAGCAGCAGGTCGCTGCAGCGCTTGACCAGCTCGTTGCTGCCGGTGAAGGGCGTGTCACAGATGCCCACCACGGCCATGCCGTTGAGGTCCTGCAGCCGGCCCTGGATGATGCTGATGCCGAAGACGTCGGGCACGAAGAACAGCGAGGCCGTCGTGCCCTGCAGCTTCTCCAGCAGGGCCACGATGCGGGGCTGCGAGCCCAGGGGCAGGGTGATGTAGACCTCGCGCACATTGCGCGTGCGGATGAAGTCGGCCAGACCGTCCAGCGTGCCCAGGTGATGGTCGCGGGCCTCGGCATGGACGCGCTCGCCGCGCCGGTCGTCGAAGAAGCCCAGCAGCTCGCGGCCGTGCGTGCCGTCCGTCTGCAGCGCGCGGGCCACCTTGGCCCCCAGGGCGCCGGCCCCCACGATCACCGCCGCGCTGCGTGCCTGCGGCCGGCGTGCCAGCCAGCGCAGCAGCCGGTGGCCCAGGCCCACGCTGGCCCATTGCAGCAGGGGCGTCAGCAGGGCCCACCAGGTCAGCACGCGGGTGTCGAAGTAGCCGAGGCTGCTCGTCGCGTAGGCGAAGGCCCAGAGGATGGCCAGCAGCACGGCCCAGGCGCTGAGGATGTCGGTGATGGCGCTGACCGGGTGGGTGGAGAAGCGGTCGCGGCCGGGGAAGGTGAGGGTGAAGACCAGCAGGCACAGCACATAGCTGGCACGGATCACCGGCTCGCCGAACCAGGCATTGACCGCCAGGAAGACGGCCACGGTGAGGCCGGGCTCCAGAAAGGCCGCGACCAGGGCCGGGACCGACTGGGGGGCACTGTAGAACGTTCTCTTGTAGCTGCGGTCCTCGAACATCGTGCAGGAACTCCGGTCGCCAGGCGCCAGCGGTCCAGGGGTTCCTGGGCCGGCCGGCGGCCGATTCTCCCTCAAGACCGGGGCGGGGTCGGGTCTTGATCCCCCGCAGGCGCGGCCGGGCCGGCCTGCCTACAATCCGCCCATGATTCAAGACTGGTCGACGCTTCTCGCGCCGGCGGTGCAGGACCGCATCGCCCTCCTGCTCAACCACGTCCTCTCCCGCGAAAGCGTGGCGACGGACCGCCTGCGCCCGCACGCGGGCCGCGTGCTGCGCGTGCACCTGGCCGGCTGGCCGGCCCTGCTGCCCGCCGCGCCGGACATGCTGCTGGCCATCACGCCCGCCGGACTCTTCGAGCGCCTGGACGGCGCACCGGAGGAGGCCCTGCGCATCGAGGTCGACGCCAGCAATCCCGCGGCCCTGGCCCTGGGGGCGCTCACCGGCGCCAAGCCCGGCGTGCAGGTGCAGGGCGACGCCGCCCTGGCCGGCGACATGAGCTGGCTGATGGACAACCTGCGCTGGGACATCGAGGACGACCTCGCCAAGCTGGTCGGCCCCATGCCCGCCCGCCAGCTGGCCCGCTGGAGCCAGGCGGCGGCCCAGGCCTGCGGCGCCCTCGCGCGGGGTGCGGCCGGGCTGATGAAGTCCCGCGGCGGCTGAGTCAAGAGTCAGCCCGCGATGCGCTATTTCGCCCGCCTGCTGGTCATCAGCTGGACCATCTTCAAGTACGGCCTGGACGAGCTGGCCCTGTCCGGCTTCCGCCGGCACCGGCTGCTGGGCCTGCTGCACCGCCTGGTGTCGGTGGGCCGGGCCTGGGAGCTGCCGCGCGGCGTGCGCCTGCGCCTGGCGCTGGAGCAGCTGGGCCCCATCTTCGTCAAGTTCGGGCAGGTGCTGTCCACCCGGCGCGACCTGGTCCCCGACGACATGGTCGAGGAGCTCGCCAAGCTCCAGGACCGCGTGCCGCCCTTCCCCGCGGCGCAGTCCCGGGCCCTGGTGGAGAAGGCCTTCGGCAAGCGCATCGAGGACATCTTCGCGACCTTCGAGGCCGAGCCCGTCGCCAGTGCCTCCATCGCCCAGGTGCACTTCGCCACGCTCAAGGATGGGCGCGAAGTCGCTGTCAAGGTGCTGCGCCCGGGCATGCTGGACATCATCGAGGACGACCTGGCCCTGCTGCGCACCCTGGCCGGCTGGGTCGAGCGCTTCTCGGCCGACGGCCGGCGCCTGAAGCCGCGCGAGGTGGTGGCCGAGTTCAACAACTACCTGCACGACGAGCTGGACCTGGTCCGCGAGGCCGCCAACGCCACCCAGCTGCGCCGCAACATGGACGGCCTGGGCCTGGTCCTCGTGCCGGAGATGATCTGGGAGCTCTGCACCCAGCAGGTCATCGTGATGCAGCGCATGCACGGCGTGCCCATCTCGCAGACCCAGCGCCTGCGCGAGGCGGGGGTGGACATCCCCAAGCTGGCACGCGACGGCGTCACCATCTTCTTCACCCAGGTCTTCCGCGACGGCTTCTTCCACGCGGACATGCACCCGGGCAACATCCAGGTGAGCCTGGATCCAGCCACCTTCGGCCGCTACATCGCGCTGGACTTCGGCATCATCGGCACGCTCACCGAGGTCGACAAGGAATACCTGGCGCAGAACTTCATCGCCTTCTTCCGCCGCGACTACAAACGCGTGGCCGAGCTGCACATCGAGTCCGGCTGGGTGCCGCCCAACACGCGGGTCGACGAGCTCGAAGGCGCGGTGCGCGCCGTCTGCGAGCCCCATTTCGACCGGCCGCTGAAGGACATCTCCCTGGGGCAGGTGCTGATGCGCCTGTTCCAGACCTCGCGCCGCTTCAATGTCGAGATCCAGCCCCAGCTGGTGCTGCTGCAGAAGACCCTGCTCAACATCGAGGGCCTGGGCCGTCAGCTGGACCCCGAGCTGGACCTCTGGGCCACGGCCAAGCCCTTCCTGGAGCGCTGGATGAACGAGCAGGTGGGCTGGCGCGCCCTGCTCAACGGCATCAAGAAGGAAGCGCCGCGCTATGCGCAGTTCTTCCCCGAGTTCCCGCGCCTGCTGCACGACGCCCTGAAGCGCCAGGGCCAGTCCAGTGACGAGACGGCCCTGCTGCGCGCCATGCTGGTGGAGCAGCGGCGCACCAACCGCCTGCTGATGGGCTTTCTGCTGGCCCTGGGCGGCTTCGTGCTGGGCCTGCTGACCACGCCCTGGCTGATGCGCTTCTGGACTTCCCTGATGCACTGAGCGTGGGGGCGGAATTCGCCCCTGGCTCGCGGATAATGCGCGCTTTTGAGCGCCGATCCGCCCGTGGACGGCGCGCCCTGCCATCCCTTTTTGCCACGCCTCCACCGGGGCCTCTGACATGAACACCACGCTGATCGCATTCGTCGTGCTCTACCTGCTGGGCACCCTGGCCCTGGGCGTCTGGGCCGGCACCCGCATCAAGAACACCAGCGACTTCGCCATCGCCGGGCGCAGCCTGCCGCTGATCATGGTCATCACGACCACCTTCGCGACCTGGTTCGGTGCCGAGACGGTGATGGGCATCCCGGCCAAGTTCGTGCAGGGGGGGCTCAATGCCATCGTGGAGGATCCCTTCGGCGCCGGCACCTGCCTCATCCTGGTGGGCGCCTTCTTCGCCACCAAGCTGTACCGCCAGAACCTGCTGACCATCGGCGACTTCTACCGCCAGCGCTACGGCAAGGGCGTGGAGGTGTTCTGCTCCAGCGCCATCATCCTGAGCTACCTGGGCTGGGTGGCCGCCCAGATCACCGCCCTGGGCCTGGTGTTCTCGGTGCTGACCAACGGCGCCATGAGCGAGACTGCCGGCATGATCGTCGGCACCCTGGCCGTGCTGATCTACGTGGTGATCGGCGGCTTCCTGGCCGTGGCCTGGACGGACTTCATCCAGATGATCGTGCTGGTGGTGGGGCTGTCGGTCATCGCCGTGTTCTCGGCCGACCTCGCCGGCGGCGCCGACAAGGTGCTGGACCTGGCCCGCAGCAAGGACCTGTTCAAGTTCATGCCGGAGCCCAGGTTCATCGATGTGGCGATGTTCATCGGCGCGGCCGTGACCATGATGCTGGGCTCCATCCCGCAGCAGGACGTGTTCCAGCGCGTGATGTCCGCCAAGGACGAGAAGACCGCCCGCAACGGCGCCATGATCGGCGGCTTCAGCTACATCCTCTTCGCCGCCGTGCCCATGTTCATCGTGGCCAGCGCCGTGGTGGTGATGGGCCAGCAGGCCCTGGACATCGCCCGCGACGACTACCAGAAGCTGCTGCCCATGTTCGTGCTGGAGCGCATGCCCCTGGTGATGCAGATCCTCTTCTTCGGCGCGCTGCTGTCGGCCATCAAGAGCACGTCCTCGGCCACGCTGCTGGCGCCCTCGACGAGCTTTGTCGAGAACATCCTCAAGAACCTGCGCCCGCACATGGGGGACCGGCAGCAGCTGCTGTCGATGCGCGTGACCATCGTCATCTTCGCGGGCCTGGTGCTGGCCTACGCCATCGCGATGAAGGGCACCTCGATCTACGAGCTGGTCTCCTCGGCCTACCAGGTGACCCTGGTGGGCGCCTTCGTGCCCCTGGTCTTCGGCCTCTACTGGAGCCGTGCGACGACCCAGGGCGCGATCTTCTCGCTGGTGGGCGGCATCGGCGTGTGGATCGCCTTCCTGCCCCAGGTGAGCCTGCTGGGCGAGCTCTTCCCGGGCCAGCTGGCCGGCCTGCTCACGGGCGTGGTGGCCATGGTCTTCGGCTCCCTGGCCCCGCAGTGGCTGAAGAACCGCCACGAGCACAAGCGCCACGTGAAGGGCCTGCCGGACGAGGCCCAGGCCTGAGCCGGGCGGCGCCGTGCGCGCCGCCGGGTTCGCCGCCGAGTGCTGTCTTGAGGGCCGAACGGCCCCTTGAAACCGCGGCAAAGGCCCGCATCTGGGCCCTGCGGACGGGCTCCGGGCCCGCCGCCAGGGTGGGGGCGCTGGTCGACCCCTATAATTTCGCCTTTTCGATCAACAGCTTAGAACATCATGCCGATCTACGCTTACCGCTGTGGTTCATGCGGTCACGCCAAGGACGTGCTGCAAAAGCTCTCTGACGCACCGCTGAGCACCTGCCCGGCCTGTGGGGCCGAGACCTTCCAGAAGCAGATCACCGCAGCCGGCTTCCAGCTCAAGGGCTCGGGCTGGTATGTGACCGACTTCAAGGGTGGCAGCGGTGGCAGTTCCGCCACCGCCACCGCCGCTCCAGCCGGCGCTGCAGCCCCGGCCGCCGCCGAAGCCGCCAGCAGCGGCGGCAGCAGCGACAGCGCCTCGGCCAGCAGCGGCGGCACGTCCTGCGGCGGCTCCTGCGCCTGCCACTGAGCCTTCATCCGGACCCGCCCCAGCACCTCATCACAGGGAACCCAGTGAGAAAGTACATCATCGCCGGCCTCCTGGTCTGGCTGCCTCTGGCGATCACGATCTGGGTCCTGAATCAGGTCCTGGGCGTCGTCAACGGCGTCTTTCACTCGCTGCTGGGTGCCCTGGCCTTGGTCATGCCGGCCAGCCTGCGGGACAACATCCTGAGCCTGGGCAACATCCCCGGCCTGGGCGTGCTGATCCTGGCCCTGGCGCTCTTCCTGACCGGCATGTTCGTGGCGAACATGTTCGGCCAGTGGTGGCTGCGGCAGTGGGACAAGCTGCTGTCCAGCATCCCCATCGTCAAGAGCATCTACAGCTCGGTCAAGCAGGTCTCGGACACGCTGTTCTCCAGCAGCGGCAACGCCTTCCGCGAGGCCGTGCTGGTGCAGTACCCGCGCGAGGGGTCCTGGACCATCGCCTTCGTGACCGGCCAGCCCGGCGGCGAGGTGGCCCAGCATCTCCCTGGCGAGCACCTGAGCCTCTACGTCCCGACCACGCCCAACCCGACCTCGGGCTTCTTCCTGATGGTCTCGCGCGACCAGATCCGCCCGCTGGCCATGAGCGTGGACGAGGCGCTCAAGTACATCATCTCCATGGGTGTTGTGGCGCCGGCTGCCACCGAGCCCAATGGACGAAATCAACCGGGTTGAGCACCGGGCATGTGCTCAATCCTCAGGGCCTGAGGCCCCCCAGCGCCAATACCCCCACATCTGCAGGCTGCGCGCCCCTTGAGCGCCGCGGCCGCCATCCAAGAATCTCCGGAGAACTTCTATGCGTACCTGCTATGCCGGCCAAGTCAGCGAAAAGCTGCTCGACCAGACCGTGACCCTGATGGGCTGGGCCCACCGTCGCCGCGACCACGGCGGCGTGATCTTCATCGACCTGCGTGACCGCGAAGGCCTGGTCCAGATCGTCTGCGACCCGGACCGCCCCGAGATGTTCAAGACCGCGGAAGGCGTGCGCAACGAGTTCTGCCTGAAGATCGTCGGCAAGGTCCGCGCCCGCCCGGCCGGCACCGAGAACGCCGGTCTCGTGAGCGGCAAGGTGGAAGTGCTGTGCCATGAGCTGGAAGTGCTGAACCCCAGCGTCACGCCTCCCTTCCAGCTGGACGACGAGAACCTCTCCGAGACCACGCGCCTCACGCACCGCGTGCTGGACCTGCGCCGCCCCTACATGCAGAACAACCTGAAGCTGCGCTACCGCGTGGCCATGGAGTGCCGCAAGTACCTGGACGAGCAGGGCTTCATCGACATCGAGACCCCCATGCTCACCAAGAGCACGCCCGAAGGCGCGCGCGACTACCTCGTGCCCAGCCGCGTGCACGACGGCATGTTCTTCGCGCTGCCGCAGTCGCCCCAGCTCTTCAAGCAGCTGCTGATGGTGGCCGGCTACGACCGCTACTACCAGATCACCAAGTGCTTCCGTGACGAGGACCTGCGCGCCGACCGCCAGCCCGAGTTCACCCAGATCGATATCGAGACCTCCTTCCTGACCGAAGAGGAAATCCGCTCGATGTTCGAAGGCATGATCCGCCACGTCTTCAAGAAGGCGATGGACGTGGAGCTGGGCGACTACCCGGTGATGAAGTACGCCGACGCCATGCACCGCTTCGGCTCGGACAAGCCCGACCTGCGCGTCAAGCTCGAGTTCACCGAGCTGACCGACGTCATGGGCGACGTCGACTTCAAGGTCTTCTCCACCCCCGCCACCACCCCCGGCGGCCGCGTGGTGGCCCTGCGCGTGCCCGGCGGTGCCGAGCTCTCGCGCGGTGACATCGACAGCTACACCGAGTTCGTCAAGATCTACGGCGCCAAGGGCCTGGCCTGGATCAAGGTCAACGAGGTGGCCAAGGGCCGCGAAGGCCTGCAGTCCCCCATCGTCAAGAACCTGCACGACGCCGCCATCCAGGCCATCCTGACGCGCACCGGCGCCCAGGACGGCGACATCCTCTTCTTCGGCGCCGACAAGGCCAAGGTCGTCAACGATGCCATCGGTGCCCTGCGCCTGAAGGTGGGTCACAGCGAGTTCGCCAAGTCCAAGGGCCTGTTCGAGGACCGCTGGGCGCCGCTGTGGGTGGTCGACTTCCCGATGTTCGAGCACGACGAGGACGAGAAGCGCTGGAACGCCGTGCACCACCCCTTCACCGCCCCCAAGGACGGCCACGAGGACTACATGGCCACCGACCCGGGCAAGTGCGTCGCCAAGGCCTATGACATGGTCCTGAACGGCTGGGAACTGGGCGGCGGCTCGGTGCGTATCCACCGCGCCGAAGTGCAGGCCAAGGTCTTCGAGGCCCTCAACATCAGCCCGGAAGAGCAGCGCATCAAGTTCGGCTTCCTGCTGGACGCCCTGCAGTACGGCGCGCCCCCGCACGGCGGCCTGGCCTTCGGCCTGGACCGTCTGGTGACGCTGATGACCAAGGCCGAGTCCATCCGCGACGTCATCGCCTTCCCGAAGACCCAGCGTGCCCAGTGCCTGCTGACTGGCGCGCCCTCCAACGTGGACGAGAAGCAGCTGCGCGAGCTGCACATCCGTCTGCGCAATGCGGCGGCCGCCACGAACGCCTGATGGATGCACTGATGCCTTGGGCATCAGGTCTGGCAAGGGCAGCTCAGGCTGCCCTTTTTCATCAAGGGCTGCGCCCCGGCGCGCTGGGTCGGATGGGCATTGCCCGCGGCTCCTGCACGTGATCCGTGGCCTCGCCCCCACGCAAGAACCATGGAACTTCTGCTCACCCTGCTCGCGGCCCCCTTGCTGTCCTTCCTCATTGGCATGGCCTGCTCAAGACTCAGGGCCCAGTGGATGCGGATGAGTGCTGCCGTGCTGCTGCCAGTGCTGGCGATTCCCTGGCTGTACTGGGCCGGTTTCATCGCTCCGGAATCAGGATCCCGGCAGCACGAGCAGATCTTGTGGGCGCCCTTTGTCGTGGTGCCCGCCCTGGGCTTCGGTGTGCTGGCGAGCATCTGCGCCGTCCTGTTTTCACGCGCCAATCCCCGGGTGTGGAAGGGCTCCTCACGTTCTTGAGCCCAGGCTTTGACCCTCCGCCACGTCTTCAGCCCTGTTTCGTCTTGCCGTCATCGCCGCCGTGATCGTCGTGGGCGTCTTGCTCACCATGTCCACCTTCTTCGGCGGCCTGCGTGACGCCAGCGTGCTGGGCTTTGCCCAGTCCGCCGTTGGCGTGCTGGTGACGCTGGACCTCCTGCGCGCCCTGCGCAAGGGCAAGCGTCCGCCTGACGGGCAACGCGGCGCCAGCAACCCCGACAAGAACGCCCGGGCGCTTGCCCTGAGCTTGGTCATCGCCATCGTCGCCCCCATCCTTTTCCTCTGGTGGGTCACCTCGTCCGTCGGACCCAGGTGACTTCCCCGACGCTCCCATGGGGCCCACACGACACCCCCACGAACCCCTCACCCACTACCGCTTCCGGGTGGCCGGCTACAGCTTCAAGTGGCTGATGGCCCTGGCGCCGCGGGCGGTGGCCCATGTGGGCTTCTGGCTGCCTTTGCTGCTGCCTGAGGGCGACTAAGGGCGACTAAGGGCGGGCGCTGTGCGGCCGTCGCTTGCATCCCGGTCGCTTGCGCACGGCGGGCGGCTCGCCTCCAATGGGACGCTAACACCCAAGCGCCGCGGACGCTCCCGAAGAAGAAAGTCCCGGCCTCTCGCCCTCCAGGACGCCCCCATGCAGAAGATCGACCTCAAGAAGGAATGGAAGCACCTCTACCAGCCCTCCGCCCGCGAGGTGGTCCAGGTGGACGTGCCGACCCTGCGCTACCTGATGTTCGACGGCGAGGGCAATCCCAACACCTCGCAGGACTACGCCCAGGGCGTGGAGGCGCTGTTCGCCGTGTCCTACACCGCGAAGTTCATGGTGAAGAAGGGGCCTCAGGCCCTGGACTACGCCGTCATGCCGCTCGAGGGGCTCTGGTGGGCGGACGACATGTCCAGCTTCGTCACCGGCGACAAGTCGCGATGGAAGTGGACGATGATGATCCTGCAGCCGGACTTCGTGTGCGACGACGTCATCGAGGCCGCACGGGCCGAGGTGAGGCGCAAGAAGGGGCTGGCGGCGGTCGACCGGCTCCGCCTCGAGCCCTTTTCGGAGGGGCGTTGCGCCCAGGTGCTTCACATCGGTCCGTTCTCGGAGGAGGGGCCGACCATCGAGCGCCTCCACGACTTCATCGACGCTCGCACCGGGCGCGCCGGCAAGCACCACGAGATCTACCTCAGCGACATCCGGCGTGCGGATCCGGCGAAATGGAAGACCATCATCCGCCATCCGATGAGGTAGGCTCGCGCCCTGCTGGTCGAATGCACTGTCCGGCGATGGCAAGACCTGATCCCATTCTGCATGACTTTCCACACCCATTCCTTCAGCGACTGGCCCTTTGCCGATCCGCCGAACACCGTGAGCTACAGCACCGCCCTGGTGGCCAGGCAGGGCTATCCGGTGCTTCGCGTCTCGCACGACTGGGAAGGCGACTGGCAGTTCCTGGATGCGACGACGGAGCGTCCGGGCGAGTGCGTCCTTCTTTGCATGGGCTGCGTCTTCGAGCGCGATCCCTCCCTCAGGGAGGTCGCCAGCCTGCCCATAGGATGGAGTGCCGCCAGGCCGGCGCCAGGCGCTGACTGGCAATGCTGGGAGATGGAGCCCTGGGACGACGAAGAGGAGAGCTCATCGTCGTGTTGAAGCGGTTTCCCATCCTCGTCCTGTTCCTCGCCCTGCATGGTGGAGCCAGCGCCGGTGCCGACCCCCGCTCGACAGTCATGGGCTTCTATGCCTGGCGGCTCACCGACGGCAGCACCGGGGCGCCCACGGAGCGGGAGGCGGCGGTGATCCGCCCCTTCGTCACACCGGAACTGGCCTGCCTGCTGACGCTGTCCAGGCGCTACCAGCAGGCCTTCTGGAAGCGATACCGCGCAGCAGGGCCGCCCTACGAAAAGCCGCCCTATGTGGATGGAGACTTCTACTCCAGCAGCTTTGAGGTTCCGTGGCGTGGGCTCATCGAGGACGTCACGGTGAATGGCAGCACCGCGAGCGTGCGCCTCAGGTTCTCGCATGAACCGGACGCTGGTGGGACGGACTGGCACGATCAGGTCGAGCTGCGGCTGGTAGGCCAGGAATGGCTGATCTCGGACTTCAGGCGCACCGCGGGCTTTGAGTTCGGCAACGCCGGCTCCTTGATTGAAGGCTTCCATGGCGTGATGAGCAAAGACGTCCCGGAGGTCGGCTGGCGCGGCCGGTGGGCCCGGGGCTGCCGTCCGAATCCCTAGGCCGTCTCGGCGGGAGTCCGCTTCAATGGATGCCACCTGCCAGGCGGGGCAGGACGGCCGGCGCGTCCTGGGCCTCGAACTTCCCCTCAAGACCTGACCCCGCGTGCCTGGACCGAGCTCGGCGGGCGGGGGCTGTGACTGCCCTGTCTCACCCTTCAGGAGGGCAGCTTTCCCGACGGGCAGCCCGCACAATCCGGTCGCTGCTTGACATGCGCCCCGGCCAGGACTGGCGCTGTCGACGGGCCCGGCGAGTTCCGGGCCCCTGTGTCCGTTCACTTGGGAGCATCGTGTTCAAGTCAATCATTGCGAGGCTGTTCGGCCAGAAGGGCCCGGCGTCGCAGAGGCCGTTTCATCCACCCCTGGACCCAGCCAGCCAGGCCTTGCTCCGGACGATCGAGGAACAGCGCAAGACAGACGCGCTGATCGGAGCCCGCCTGGGCGGCAGGGAGGTGTTCCAGCGCCTCCTGAAGGGCATGAACGACGAGCGGGGCGTGCACTTCGAATCCCTGCTGTGCGCCCTGGGCGCCTTGGCGGGCTATGCCTGCCAGGCCCAGCTTCGCGCGCAGGCACGGGCCAAGGGCCTGCCCGAGACGGCCGCGCTGATGACGGTCACCGCCGCCAACGGAAGGCACTACTTCTTCGGGGATGCGCTGAACCAGGCGCTGGCGGAGACGAAGCATTCCGTCTGGAGCCTGGCGGCGGGCGCGGCCCAGCATCACGGCTGCACCCGGCTCCCCGACATCTCGGCCCTCTTCACCCACGTCTCGCAGACGGTCGGCACGGAGGCCTTCGGCATTCCCCGTTTCCCCGACGGCCACAACGCGGGCGATCTCCCGGTCAATTACGTGAAGGCGCTGTGGCCGGCCCTGCTGCCGGTGGTGACCCTGTATTGCAAGGAGCCGTCCGAGTGGCCCCTGCTGTTCGGTGCGGCCCTCCAGCAGGCCCTGGAGGCCGGCCGGCAGGTGCTCAGCCTGGAGCTCGCCCTGCAGATCATCATGGAGGCGGCGGTGCCCATGTCCAAGGTGGACCTGGCGGCGGCATGACGGGCTCTGCCGCACAATGGCGAGCGTCTGCTGGAGCTCCGGCCCAGCGCCGGGACCCCGTGAGGAGCCTGATGAAACGACTCTCCATTGCCTCCCTGCTGCTCGCAGCCTTGATCCTGCCGGTGGCCCTGTTCCTCGGGCTGTGGCTTCGCGGCCATGCGGGCACCGCCACTGCGGCGCTCGCGGGCATCGCCGCGGGCTGGGCCTTGAACGTGGGCTGGGCGCTTGCCTCGGAGCACGCCGCAGCGGCGCAAGAGGCCGGCAACACCGTCTCCATCGCGCTGCGATTCGGCTGGGCCTGCCCGGCCGTGCTGGTGCTGCTGGCCTGGCTGGCGGCGCGCCTGCTGGCCTGAGTCGATGAATTCGCCCCCCGCCGCCATGCCGCACGCCACGCTGCTGGACACCCTCGCCGCCGCCGAGCTGGCCTTTGCCCACTTCAACGCCCATCGGACCAGCGCCGCCGAGGGGGCCGCCATCGACCTGGGCGGCAGCCCCCACTGGCGGTGGCTGGCCGACGCCTCGCGCCCGGCCAGTGCCTACTACAGCCGCGCCATCGCCCGGCATGCGGGCCAGCTGCCCGCAGAGGCGCTGGCCGAGCTGCCAACGGCGCTCGCGGCCGTGGAGCTGCGGCCCTCGGAATTCCGGCCGGACCTCGCCGCTGCACTGCAGGCCGCCGGGTTCCGCCCCGAGGGCGCGCTGTGCTATCTCGCCGGGCGACCGCCCTCCGAGCGGCTCTTGCCCGCGCATCCGGTCCGCCGCCTGACCGCCAGCGAGACGCCACTGTGCTTTGACCTGCTGGAGAGCGCGGGCACGCCCTTCCCACCGGCACGCCGGGCGGCCAAGCAGCGCTACTACTGCAGCGACGCGTTCCAGTTCTTCATCGCCACGGAGCCCACCGGGGCGGTGCTGGGCTGGAGCACGCTGTTCCTCGACGGTGGCACGGCGTTCCTGGGCAATGCCTTCACCCGCCCCCAGGCGCGCGGCCGCGGCGTCCATGCGGCGCTCCTGGCCGCACGCCTGAACGCGGCGGCCCAGGCGGGGGTCGAGCGGGTCTTCACCGATGTCGAGCATGGCTCGCAAAGCCAGGCGAACTGCGAACGCCTGGGGCTGCGCACCGTCACCCTCAACACGCTCTGGCTGCGTCAGGCCTGACCCGGTGCCTCTGGCCCCTCGAGCGACCCATGCCTCCCACCTTCCTGCTCATCCTGCTCGCACTGCTGTGTGCGGCGCTGTCGCCGCTGGTGCTGGCGGGCCTGCTGATCGCCCTGTTGTCCCCGCGCTGGCGGCGCCCCGCGCGCCGGGTCCTGGGCCTGGCCCTGCTGGCGGGCGGACTCGTCAACGCGCTGTGCCTCCTGGCCGGCCTGGGCGGCGAGGGGTGGCTGGGCTTTGTGGATGGTCCCTTCGTTGCTGCCTGCACGGTGTTCACGGCCTGGGCGGTGCTCCACGTCGGCCTGCTGCTGCTGCGGGAGTGGCGGCGTCGGCGCGCCGTCGAAGTCGTTGCGCCCCCGATCCCCGGGGGAACAAACATTTGGTAAAGAATTTCACCGTGCCGCTACCCGAAAATCTGCGGCCAGACCCATAACAAGCCACCCCGAGGAGTTCCCGCATGACCGCCCGTCACCTGTCCACCCTGGCCCTTCTGCTGCTGCTGGCCGCCTGCGGCAAGCAGGGCGCCAAGCTGGGCGAAGGCAGCTCCGAGATCACCGGCTCGGCCGGCGCCGCCGGCGCGCACCAGGCCAGCAAGGAGCTGGTGAAGTGCGACGCCCCGGTGGCCACGCTGGCCCTGGTCGAGAACCCCAATGGCTACACCCTGTCCGGCAGCTACGGCCTGCCCAGCTCGCCGGTGCCTCTGATCCGCCTGCTGGCCCAGCAGAGTGGCTGCTTCCGCGTGGTGGACCGCTCAGCGGGCCTGAAGGCCACGATCAAGGAACAGGAACTGAAGGACGCCGGCATCCTGCGCCAGGAGGGCAACACGGTGCACAAGGGGCGTGGCTACGAGGCCCAGTACAGCCTGACGCCCAGCCTGACCTTCAGCGAGCAGAACGCCGGCCGTGAGGTGGGCGGCCTCATGGCGCAGATCCCGGTGCTCAACAAGTTCGTGGCCGCCGCCGAGCAGGTCAAGCTGAAGGAAGCCCAGGTGGCCCTGCTGCTGACTGACAACGAGACCACCGAGCAGCTCGCCGCCGCCACCGGCTCCGTGCGGGTGACGGACCTCGGCATGGGCGGCCTGGTGGTCGGCAAGCTGGGCGGCGCGGGCGGTGCCGGCTGGGCCAACAGCAACGAGGGCAAGGTGATCGCCGCGGCCTTCCTGGACGCCCACAACAAGCTGGTCGTGCAGGTGCGCGAGCTCGCCGCCAAGGACCTGCCGCCGCCGGTGGCCACCAAGCACGGCAAGACCTGACCCCGGCCGGGGCCTTGTCCCCGCTGCCGGTATGGCGTCGAGGGCCGGCCCACAATGGTGGCGCGGGCTCCCGTGCAGGGCCCTGGGAGGATGACATGCCCCTGGTCACCATCACCGTCCAAGCGCCCAAGTCTCCGGAGTTCAAGCGCAAGGCCCTGGACGCCGTCCATGCCGCCCTGGTCGCCGTGGGCGTGCCCGAGGCGGACCGGTTCCAGCGCGTGCTGGAGCTGCCGCCCGAGGACTTCGTCTTCGATGCCCACTACCCCGACACCGCCCGCCCGCGCGGCCCGGACTTCGTGCTGGTCGAGCTGCTGTGGTCCGTGGGCCGCAGCGTCAAGGTCAAGCGGCAGATGCTGGCCGAGCTGGTCCGGCTGTGGGAGGCCGCGGGCCTGGACGCCGAGCAGCTGATGCTGGTCATCAAGGAGACGCAGTGGGAGAACTGGTCCTTTGCGGGCGGTCGATTGCTGCACACCTGAGCGGGCCTTGAGACCCCCGGCCAGGACAGCGCCGGCGGGGCTGGGCTATGCTTCCACGCATGTCCGCCAGTCCTGCCGTTCATCCCGCTGCCGCACCGCACCCGGTGGCCGAGCGCCCCTACAAGATCCCTGAATCCGTGCTGGTCGTGATCCACACGCCCGATCTGCAGGTGCTGATGCTGGAACGCGCCGACCGCCCGGGTTTCTGGCAATGCGTGACCGGCTCCAAGGACAGCCTGGACGAACCCCTGGCCGACACCGCCTGCCGCGAGGTCCAGGAGGAGACCGGCATCTGCGTCGGCAGCCCCGAGGTGCCCGCGACGGCCCTGCAGGACTGGGCACTGGCCAACGTCTACGAGATCTACCCCGTCTGGCGCCACCGCTATGCGCCGGGGGTGACCCAGAACACCGAGCATGTCTTCGGCCTCACGGTGCCCGCCGGCACGCCGGTGCGCCTGGCGCCGCGCGAGCACCTGCAGTACCGCTGGCTGCCCTGGCGCGAGGCGGCGGACCTCTGCTTCTCCCCCTCCAATGCCGAGGCCATCCTGCACCTGGCGCGCTTCAGCGGCAGCGCCGGGAAGGAGGCCCGCTGATGCGCACCGGTGCCTTCCGCCATTCCAGCTTCGCCCCCGAGCCGCCCGCGGCCCGCCAGGGAAGCCCCGCAAGGCTGAAGGTGGCCACCTACAACATCCACAAGGGCGTGCGCGGCCTGGGGCCCGCCAAGCGCCTGGAGATCCACAACCTGGGCCTGGGCATCGAGGCGCTGGAGGCGGACCTGGTCTTCCTGCAGGAGGTGCGGCACTTCCACCACCGCGAGGCGCGGCAGTTCAACCACACCTTCTTCGGCTGGCCCGAGGAGGGGCAGGCCGACTTCCTCGCGCCGGACGGCTACCAGGTCGCCTACCGGACCAACGCGGTGACCAAGCATGGCGAGCATGGCAATGCCCTGCTGTCGCGCTTCCCGCTGGGGGACATCGGCCATCACGACGTCTCCGACCACCGCTTCGAGCAGCGCGGTCTGCTGCACGTGCCCGTTCGCTGGCAGGGGCAGGAGCTGCATGCGGTGGTGGCCCATCTGGGCCTGATGCACAGCAGCCGCGTGCGCCAGGTGCAGCGCCTGGCCGAGTTCATTGACGCCCATGTGCCGGCCGGCGCACGCCTCATCGTGGCGGGCGACTTCAATGACTGGGGCGAGCGTCTGGATCCGGCCATGCGCGACTGCGGCCTGTTCCGCGCCGAAGACCCTGCCGGCCGCGCACGCCCGGCCACCTTTCCTTCGCGGGTGCCGGTGTTCGCGCTGGACCGCATCTACACCCGGGGCCTGCAATGCCACCGGCTCAAGGTGCCGCGCGGCAGCAGCTGGGCCCGCATGTCGGACCACCTGCCGTTGCTGGCGGAGCTGGAGCTCGCCTGAACCATGGCAGACCTCGGGCACCAGCTGAGCTGGCATGCCGTGTCCCGGCCGCAATTCAGCGGCGGCAACGAGGTGCGCCTGCTGCGCGGCGGCGATGAGCTCTTCCCCGCGCAGGAGGCGGCCATCGCGCAGGCGCGGCACGAGGTCTGGCTCGCCACCTACATCTTTCACCACGACGAAGCGGGCGCCTCCCTGGTGGCCGCGCTGCGGGCCGCGGCGGCGCGCGGCGTGCGCGTTCGCGTGGTCGTGGACGGCTTCGGCTCCAAGGCCAGCCTGGTCTGGCTGAGCGAACAGCTGGCCGGCAGCGGCGTGGCCCTGGCCATCTTCCGGCCCATGGACCGCTGGTGGCGCTGGCTGCAGCCGGGGCAGCTGCGACGCCTGCACCAGAAGCTCTGCGTGGTGGACGGTGAGCAGGCCTTCGTGGGCGGCATCAACATCATCGGCGACCGCGTGGACCTCAACCACGGCCAGCTGGACGCCCCGCGCCTGGACTTCGCCCTGGGCCTGCGCGGCCCCGTCGTCGAGCCGGTGCAGCAGGCGGCGCGCGCCGTCTGGACCCGCGCCTGGCTGGGACGCGACTTCGGCGAGGAGCTCCTGGCCCTGGTGCGCAGCCCCGAGCCGCTGCAGCGCATGCGCCGCCTGTTCCGGCGCCTGCGCATGCCGGGCCGTGACGACATCGACACCGGTCACGCGCTGCCGCCGGTCTGCGCGGCCTTCGTGCTGCGGGACAACCTGCGTCAGCGCCGCACCATCGAGCGGGCCTATATCGAGGCCATCCGCGGTGCGCAGCAGACGGTGGACCTGGTCACGCCCTATTTCTACCCGGGCCGGGCCTTCCGCCGGGCCCTGCTGGGCGCCGCCCGGCGCGGGGTTCGGGTGCGCCTGCTGCTGCAGGGCAAGGTGGACTATCGCATCGCCGCCATGGCCGCCCATGCGCTCTATGCCGAACTGCTGAGCCGCGGCATCGGCATCTACGAATACACCCAGGCCTTCCTGCATGCCAAGGTGGCCGTGGTGGACGGCCGCTGGGCCACGGTGGGCAGCTCCAACATCGACCCGCTGTCCCTGCTGCTGAACCTCGAATCCAATGTGGTCGTCGAGGACGAGACCGTGGCGGGCGAGGTGGCCGCGGCCTTCGAGACCGCGCTGACGGGCTCGGTGTGCATCGCCGATGAACGCGCCGTGGGCACCGGCCTGCGCGCCGTGCTGCGGCGGGGGCTGGTGGCCTGGGCGGCCTATGTCTACCTGCGGGTGGCGGGGGCGACGGGCCGGTACTGAGTCCGCCTCAGCGCAGGAGGACCCGGGCGTCGAAGGTGTAGCGGGCCAGGCCGGGATTGAGGACGCGGCTGTAGCGGCGGAAGTCCAGACCGCTCAGGCCCTTGCCGTGGCGCGCGAGGAAGCGCTCGGCGTCCTGTGCGCTGAAGAGCGTGAACATGCCTTGCTGCTGCACGAGGCCCAGGTCGCTGAAGTCGTGGCCGCGGTGGTGGTCGTGGATCATCACCAGGGCCCAGGCACCGCACAGGAAGTGGCCGCCGGCCAGGGCGCTGAGTTCGCCCTTGATGCGGGCCTGCATGGCCTCGGGCGAGGTGTTGATGGCCGAGAACAGCATCTGCCGTCCGGGCTCCAGCTGGCGGCTGCGGGCCACCTGCATGGCGCCGAAGGCCATCTGGTCGGAACCGGCCCACAGCAGGCGAGCCTCGGGGTAGGCGGCCAACAGCTCGCTGGCCAGTTCGGCGGCCAGGTCCTTGCGCCAGTCGCCGAAGGCCACGCGGTCCAGCACCACATCGGGCTGCTCGGCCACGGCGCGGCGCATGCCCTCGGTGCGGGCAATGGAGACCGGCGTGGAGCGGTCGCCCGAGATCGCCAGCAGGTGCAGCTTGCCGTCGGCGGCCTGCAGGCGCATCCGGCGTCCTTGCGCGATCAGGGCTCGGGCGGTGAGGTAGCCGGCGTCCTCGGCCCGCGGCTCCAGGCTGCCGATCAGCAGGGGCAGGCCCTGGCGCGGCGACCAAGCCGGGCGCTCCTGGGGCAACAGCCCGTTGAAGGCGGCAAAGGTCTTGATGCCGGCACCGGCGAGGATGCGCGAGGCCTCCACCAGGGTGCCCTTCTCGTTGACCAGCACCACGTAGTCGGGCCGCCGGCCCGCGGGGCGCGCGGCCAGCTCCCGTGCAATCCGCAGGGCCTGCTCGGGATCGCGCTCGGCGAACTGCTGCTCGAAGTTCTGCCCCAGGCTGCGGGCCGCCTGCTGCATGGCCTCGCCGGCCGTCACCCAGTAGGTCTCGTCATGCAGGCCCGGGTTGATGAAGGCCACGCGCTGGGCTTGGGCAGCCAGCGCGATCAGGCTGCAGACGAACAGGACGAACAGGGCACGCATGGATCGGGATCAGGGTTCACCCTGATTTTCCGCTCCCGGCCGGCTTGGCTTGCATCAAGTTGCACACAGCGCCAGCCCCGGCGCGCCGCACTTCACGAAAAAAGGCCCCGCCCCCCTCAGGCAAGGGGGTGGGGCCGATGGCTTGCCGGGCGGGGCTTCAGGGCAGGACGCTGAGCTGGCCCACCTCACTGGTCAGGGCCGAGAGCTCGCCACCCTCGACCAGCGCGAAGGCGCGCTCGATGTCCGGCGCCAGGTAGTGGTCGGTGGGCATGGCGCGGCAGTCGCGGCGGATCAGGGCGTGGGCCTTCTCCAGGGCGTCCGAGCTCTTCAGCGGGCGCAGGAACTCGATGCCCTGGGCGGCCGCCAGCAGCTCGATGCCGATGATGTGGGCGGTGTTGTCCAGCATCTGGCCCAGGCGGCGGGCGCCGAAGGTGGCCATGGAGACGTGGTCTTCCTGGTTGGCGCTGGTGGGCAGAGAGTCCACGCTGGCCGGGTGGGCCAGGCTCTTGTTCTCGCTGGCCAGGGCGGCGGCGGTGACGTGGGCGATCATGAAGCCCGAGTTCAGGCCGGCGTTGGCGGTCAGGAAGGGCGGCAGGCGCGAGACGCCAGCATCGATCAGCATGGCAATGCGGCGCTCGGCGATGGCCCCCACCTCGGCGATGGCGCAGGCCAGGGCGTCGGCGGCCAGGGCCACGGGTTCGGCGTGGAAGTTGCCGCCCGAGACCATGTAGCTCGTGCCATCTTCCTGGGCGAAGACCAGCGGGTTGTCGGTGACGGCATTGGCCTCGCGCAGCAGCACGTCACGCACATAGCGGGACTGGTCCAGGCAGGCGCCCATGACCTGGGGCTGGCAGCGCAGGCAGTAGGGGTCCTGCACGCGCTCGTCGCCTTCCTTGTGAGAGGCACGGATGGCGCTGCCCGCCAGCAGCTGGCGGTAGGCCTTGGCCGATTCGATCTGGCCCGGCTGGCCGCGCACCTCGTGGATGCGCGGGTCGAAGGGGCCGTCGCTGCCGCGGGCGGCGTCCAGGCTCAGGCTGCCTGCCACGATGGCGGCGGCATAGACCGTCTCGAAGCGCAGCAGGCCTTCCAGGGCCAGGGCGGTGGAGGTCTGGGTGCCATTGATCAGGGCCAGGCCTTCCTTGGCCTGGAGCACCAGGGGTTGCAGGCCGGCGGCGGCCAGCACTTCGCGGGCGGGGCGGCGCTGGCCGTCGACCAGCATCTCGCCTTCGCCCAGCAACGCCAGGGTCATGTGGGACAGCGGGGCCAGGTCGCCCGAGGCGCCCACCGAGCCCTGGCTGGGCACATAGGGCACCAGGCCGGCGTTGAAGACGTCCAGCAGGCTCTGCACGACTTCCTCGCGCACGCCCGAGAAGCCGCGGGCCAGCGAGGCGGCCTTGGTCGCAAGCATCAGGCGCACCACGCCGGGCGCCAGCGGCGCGCCCACGCCCACGCAGTGCGAGCGGATCAGGTTGAACTGCAGCGTGGCCAGGTCGTCCTTGCTGATGCGGGTCGAGGCCAGCTTGCCGAAGCCGGTGTTGACGCCGTAGACGGCCGCGTCACCGGCGGCATGGGCCTGCACGATGGCGGCGGAGCGGCGGATGGTCTCGCGCGCCGAGGCGTGCAGGGCGATGCGCACGCCGCCCTTGCGGATCTGGCGCAGCTGGTCCAGCGTCAGCTGGCCGGGGGTCAATTCGAGAGTGGTCATTGTGGGGGTGTTCTGTGAGTCCGGAGGCAAACCGGGGTCAGGTCTTGCCTGCCCCGGTCCCGAGTGGCCATCGGCCGATCAGAGCATGGGCATGTGCAGGCCGCGTTCCTTGGCGGCCTTCTTCGCGATGTCATAGCCCGCATCGGCATGACGCATCACGCCGGTGCCCGGGTCGTTGTAGAGCACGCGGGCCAGGCGCTTGTCGGCGGCTTCCGTGCCGTCGCAGACGATCACCACGCCGCTGTGCTGGGAGAAGCCCATGCCCACGCCGCCACCGTGGTGCAGCGAGACCCAGGTCGCGCCGCCGGCGGTGTTGAGCAGGGCGTTGAGCAGGGGCCAGTCGGACACGGCGTCCGAGCCGTCCATCATCGATTCGGTCTCGCGGTTGGGGCTGGCCACGGAGCCGCTGTCCAGGTGGTCGCGGCCGATCACGATGGGCGCCTTCAGCTCGCCCTTGCGCACCATCTCGTTGAAGGCCAGGCCGGCGATGTGGCGCTGGCCCAGGCCCAGCCAGCAGATGCGCGCCGGCAGGCCCTGGAAGGCGATGCGCTCGGCGGCCATGTCCAGCCAGCGGTGCACGCGGGCCTCCTCGGGGAAGAGCTCCTTGATCTTGGCATCGGTCTTGGCGATGTCTTCCGGATCGCCGGACAGCGCCACCCAGCGGAAGGGGCCACGGCCTTCGCAGAACTGCGGGCGCACGTAGGCGGGCACGAAGCCGGGGAAGTCGAAGGCGTTCTTCACGCCCTGGTCCAGGGCCACCTGGCGGATGTTGTTGCCGTAGTCCACGGTGGGCACGCCCATCGATTGGAAGTCCAGCATGGCCTGCACGTGCACGGCGCAGCCGCGGGCGGCGGC
This sequence comes from Pelomonas sp. BJYL3, assembly GCF_027257975.1. Taxonomy (GTDB): domain Bacteria; phylum Pseudomonadota; class Gammaproteobacteria; order Burkholderiales; family Burkholderiaceae_C; genus Roseateles_B; species Roseateles_B flavus. Next base: position 135,654 of record NZ_JANZKX010000003.1, on the reverse strand, counting down.
GGCCTTGAGGTCGGCGTGCTGGGCCGGGTCGGCCGCGGCAGCCTTCCATTGCTCGACGGTCCAGCCGGCGGGCAGATAGCCGTTGATCAGGTCGTGGGCGGAGGTCTGGTCCGTCACCAGGTCAGGCTTGATGGCGCTGCCGGCCTTCACGCGCTTCACGAGCTCGGGCAGGATCTCGGCGGCATTGCCCAGCAGGGCGATGGAGATGGCCTTCTTCTCGGCGGTGTACCTGGCGATGCGGGCGAGGGCGTCGTCCAGGTCCTTGGCCTGCTCGTCCACGTAGCGGGTCTTGAGGCGGAAGTCGATGCGCGACTGCTGGCACTCGATGTTCAGCGAGACGGCGCCGGCAAACGTGGCGGCCAGCGGCTGTGCGCCGCCCATGCCGCCCAGGCCGGCGGTGAGCACCCAGCGGCCTTCCAGCGAGCCGCCGTAGTGCTGGCGGCCGGCCTCGGCGAAGGTCTCGTAGGTGCCCTGCACGATGCCCTGCGTGCCGATGTAGATCCAGCTGCCGGCCGTCATCTGGCCGTACATCATCAGGCCCTTGCGGTCCAGCTCGTTGAAGTGCTCCCAGGTGGCCCAGTGCGGCACGAGGTTGGAGTTGGCGATCAGCACGCGCGGGGCGTCGGCATGCGTCTTGAACACGCCCACGGGCTTGCCGGACTGCACCAGCAGGGTCTCGTCCTCGTTGAGGTCCTTCAGCGTGGACAGGATGGCGTCGAAGCATTCCCAGTTGCGCGCTGCCTTGCCGATGCCGCCGTAGACCACCAGCTCGGCCGGGTTCTCGGCCACGACCGGGTCCAGGTTGTTCTGGATCATGCGGTAGGCGGCCTCGGTGAGCCAGCTCTTGCAATGCAGGGTGGTGCCGGTGGGGGCACGCACGACACGGGCTTGTGCGGACATGGGGTGTCTCCTTCGTTGAATCAGGGCCGGCACCGGGTGGGAAGGGTGGGGGCCGGGTCTGGAATGAGACGGACTCTAGTTGTCTATACAAGTAAAGTCAACTACCATCCGGACCATGGCCAGTCCTCCTGTTTCCACTGCTGTTTCCACTTCCAGTGCGCCGGGGCCGCAGTACCTCAAGGTCAAGAACCACCTGCGCGAGGGCATCGCCAGCGGCCGCTGGGTCCCGGGCGATCTGCTGCCCTCGGAGGCCGAGCTCTCCGGCCAGTTCGGCCTTTCGCGCATGACCGTCAACCGCGCGCTGCGCGAGCTGCACCAGGAGGGCCTGGTGGAGCGGGTGCAGGGCGTGGGCAGCTTCGTGGCGCAGATCCACCGCATCTCGTCCACGCTCACCGTGCGGGATGTGCATGACGAGATCGCCGAGCGCGGCCACCGCCACGAGGCCCGTGTGGTGAGCCTCGCGCGCATCAAGGCGGACGAGGCGCAGGCCGCGCTCTTCGGGCTCAAGGCCGGCGCAGCGCTGTTTCACAGCCTGATCGTCCATCTGGAGAACGGTGTGCCCATTCAGGTGGAAGACCGGCTCGTGAACCCTGAGTCCGCACCGGGCTACCTGGATGTGGACTTCACCCGGACCACGCCCACGAACTACCTGCTGGAAGCGGCCCCGCTGTCGGAGGCGCGCTACACCATCGAGTCCTTGCTGCCCGCGGAGCAGGAGGCCAAACTGCTGGGCATCAGCCGCCGCGACCCCTGCCTGGTGCTGAAGCGCCTCACCTTCAGCCGCGGCCAGCCCGTCACCCATGTGCGCCTGACCCATCCGGGCTCGCGCTACCTGCTTCAAGGAAGGTTCGAGACATGAGCTGGAGCATCCTCTGCGCCGACGACGTCAGCCCGCAGCGCTGGAAGAACAACGGCGGCTGGACCCGCGAGCTGTTGGCCTGGCCGCATGCCGCGGACTGGACCCTGCGCCTCAGCGTGGCGGACATCGAGGCCGACGGCCCCTTCTCGAAGTTCGAGGGCGTGGACCGCTGGTTCGCCGTGCTGCGCGGCGAGGGCGTCTGCCTCTACGACTACGAGCTGCGCCCGGGCGACGACCTCCTGCATTTCGACGGCGCCCTGGGCCCCGACTGCACGCTGCTGGGCGGCCTCACCCGCGACTTCAACCTCATGCACCGCCGCGGCAAGGGGCGCATGACCGTGACGCCGGCGAGCGAGGCGCTCGAGCCCGCCGGGCGCTGGGTGGGCCTGTTCACCGGGCAGGGCGGCGTGTTGGAGCACGGCGGCCGCGCGATGCCGCTGCGCCCCATGAGCCTGGCCTGGTGCGAGTCTCCCGTGGCCCAGCGCTGCGTGTTCAAGGATGAAGGCCGCGCTGCGGCGCAGGCCTGGTGGATGCAATGGAGCGACGAGGCATGAGCAAGACCACGCTGTGGACCCAGGGCCGCCTGGCCACGATGGCCGATGACGGCACGGAATGGGGCTGGATCGAGGACGGCGCCATGCTGTCCCAGGACGGCCGCCTGCTGTGGGTCGGCGCGCGCGCCGATCTGCCGGACGACCTCGCCAACACGGCGGACCAGGTCCATGACATGGCCGGCGCCGTCGTCACGCCGGGCCTGATCGACTGCCACACCCACCTGGTCTACGGCGGTCAGCGGGCGCATGAATTCGAGTTGCGCTTGAAGGGAGCGAGCTACGAGGAGATCGCGCGGGCCGGCGGCGGCATCCGCTCCTCCGTCACCGCCACGCGCGAGGCCAGCGAGCACCAGCTCTACGCCCAGGCCGCGCACCGCGCGCTGGCGCTGATGGCCGAGGGCGTGACCACGCTGGAGGTCAAGTCCGGCTACGGCCTCTCGCAGGCCGCGGAAGCCAAGATGCTGCGCGTGGCCCGCCGTCTGGCCGAGCTGGGCCTGGACGTGCGCACCACCTACCTCGGCGCCCACGCCATCCCGCTGGAATTCCAGGGCCGGGCGGACGACTACATCCAGGCCGTCTGCGACTGGATGCCCAAGCTCAAGCGCGAGGGCCTGGTCGATGCGGTGGACGCGTTTTGCGAGGGCATCGGCTTCACGCCGGCCCAGACCCGGCGCGTGTTTGAGACGGCCAAGGCCCTGGGCCTGCCGGTGAAGCTGCATGCCGAGCAGCTCTCGGACCAGGGCGGCACCCAGCTGGCCTGCGAGTTCGGCGCGCTGTCCTGCGATCACCTGGAGCACCTGTCCGAGGCCGGCATCGCCGCGATGAAGGCCAGCGGCACCGTGGCCGTGCTGCTGCCCGGCGCCTACTACTTCCTGCGCGAGACCCAGCTCCCGCCCGTCGCCGCGCTGCGCGAGGCGGGCGTGCCCATGGCCGTGTCCACCGACCACAACCCAGGCACCTCGCCCACGCTGTCGCTGCTGCTGATGCTCAACATGGCCTGCACGCAGTTCCGGCTGACGCCCGAGGAAGCGCTGCGCGGCGTCACCGTGAACGCGGCGCGCGCCCTGGGCCTGCGGGACCGCGGCCAGCTGCAGGCCGGCCAGCGGGCCGACTTCTGCCTGTGGGACATCGATCACCCGAACGAGCTGTCCTATTTCTTCGGCCGCAACCCGCTGCGCCTCACCGTGCGTGGCGGCGTGCCGCGCGGCTGATCGTCTTCCGAAGAGCCCTCCATGACTGCACCCTTCCGACTGCGGCAAGGCCGCACGCCCTTGATCATCTCCATGCCCCACGTGGGGCACGAGATCCCCGAGGACCAGCAGCATCGCTACGTGCCGCGCGCCCTGGCCAGCGAGGACACCGACTGGCACCTGGAGCAGCTCTACGGCGCCATCGCCGAGGAGCTGGGCGCCAGCCTCATCGTGCCGCGGTACTCGCGCTACCTGATCGACCTCAACCGTCCGCCCGAGGACACGCCCATGTACCCCGGGGCCTCCAACACCGAGCTGTGCCCCACGCGCTTCTTCACCGGCGAGCCGCTCTACCAGGACGGCCAGGCACCCGATGAAGCGGAGAAGGACCGCCGCCGCCAGCGCTATTGGCTGCCCTACCACCGCGCCCTGACGGCCGAGATGAACCGGGTCAAGAGCCTGTACGGCCATGCCCTGCTGTTCGATGCGCACAGCATCCGCTCCGAGCTGCCCTGGCTCTTCGAAGGCAAGCTGCCCGACCTCAACCTGGGCACGGCCGAGGGCAGGAGCTGCGATCCCGCGATCACGCAAAGCCTTGGCGCCGTGCAGGCCGCCCAGCAGGACTACACCCAGGTGGTGAACGGCCGCTTCAAGGGGGGCTTCATCACCCGCCACTACGGCCAGCCGGCCAATGGCTGGCACGCCGTGCAGCTGGAGATGTGCCAGAGCTGCTACATGAACGAGACCGCGCCCTATGCCTACGAGCCGGCCCTGGCGGCGCGCGTGCAGCCGCTGCTGCGCGAGCTGCTGTCGACCTATCTGCAATGGAAGCCCGCCGCATGAGCGCCGCTCCCCGCTTCTTCGCGCAGCAGGCCTGGGTCGACGGCCGCTGGCAGGCCGATGTGCTGCTGAGCGTCGATGCCCGCGGGCACTGGGCCGCCATCGAGGCCGGCCAGGCCTGCCCGCCCGATGCCACGCGGCTGCAGGGCCCCGTGCTGCCCAGCCTGGTCGATGCCCACAGCCACGCCTTCCAGCGCGCCTTCGCGGGCCTGGCCGAGCAGCGTGACAGCGACAGCGACGACTTCTGGTCCTGGCGCGACCGCATGTACGGCGTCGCCCTGCGCACCACGCCCGCGCAGCTGCAGGCCATCGCGGCCCAGCTCTACCTGGAGCTGCTGCGCGGCGGCTACACCCAGGTCTGCGAGTTCCACTACCTGCAGCACCAGGAAGACGGCAGCGCCTACCCGGACGCGCTGTCCATGAGCTGGGCCCTGGCCGATGCGGCCGAGGAGGCCGGCCTGGGCCTGACGATGCTGCCGGTCCTCTATGCCCATGCCGGCTTCGCCCAGCCCGCGCTGCGCGAGGACCAGCGCCGTTTCCGCACCGATGCCGCCTGGGTCTGGCAGGCCAGCCAGCGCCTCAACGCCGCCGGCCGGCCGCTGCTGAATGCCGGCGTCGCCCTGCACTCGCTGCGTGCGGCTCACGCCGAAGACATCCGCGCGCTGCAGGCGCTGCTGGGCGATGCGGACATCCCCATCCACATCCACATCAGCGAGCAGCAGGCCGAGGTGCGCGACTGCCTGGCCGCCACCGGCCGCCGACCGATGGCCTACCTCTGCGAGGACTTCCGGCCCGATGCGCGCTGGCACCTGGTGCACGCGACGCACAGCACGCCGGAGGAGATCGCCGCCGTGGCAGCCAGCGGCGCCAGCGCGGTGATCTGCCCCACGACCGAGGCCAATCTGGGCGACGGCCTCTGCGATCTGCGCGGCTGGCTGGCCGCGGGAGTGCCCCTGAGCCTGGGCTCGGACAGCCACGTCGGCCGCGGCTGGGTCGAGGAGCTGCGCTGGCTGGAGTACGGCCAGCGCCTGGGCCTGCAGCAGCGCAATGTCGCGGCGCAGCCCGGCACGCAACCCGCCACCGCGGCCCGCCTGTTCGAGGCCGTGCGCCGCGGCAGCGCCGCACCGGCCGGCCTGCGGCAATGGGGCCTGGAGGTGGGGGCGCGGGCCGACTTCCTGGAGCTGGATCCGGCAGCTTCCGGGCTGCTGGGCCTGCCCTCGTCGGCCATGCTGGACGGCCTGGTCTTCGCCAGCCAGGGCGAGGTGCTGCGCTCGGTCCATGTGGCCGGGCAGCCGCGCCTGGTCCAGGGGCGTCACGAGCGGCAGGCGGACATCTCCAGCCGCTTCGCTGTTGCGATGGAGGCACTGTGGCGCAAGACGTGACCCCTTAATCGGGCTGGGCGCTTGTAAGCCCCTTGCACGGCGGCTACGCTTGCCAAGCCCATGTTCGTGAAGGGGATTCCATGCTCGCGCTCCGGAACTACACGATTCGCACCCGGCTCTATGTGCTGGCGGTCCTGGCCGTACTGGCCATGCTGGTGATAGGCGGCAACGGGCTGTGGAGCCTGTCCCGCGCCAAGGCCCAGTTCAAGCACTACGTTGGCAACGATGTCGAGACCCTGACCCAGCTCGCCAGCGTGCGCGCCGGCATCGGCAACCTGCGGCGCTACGAGAAGGACCTGCTGATCAATCTGGTCGACGACAAGGCCGTTGCCAAGTACCGGGGCGAATGGGAGGAGACCTTCGGCAAGGTCAACAAGGGCCTGGACACCATCGAGCGCCTGGACATCGCCCCCGCCGTGAAGAAGATGCCTGCGCAGATGCGCCAGTCCCTGGCCGAGTACCGCACGGGCTTCCAGGGCATCATCGAGCGCATCCAGAAGGGCGAGTTCCCCGACACCGCCACGGCCAACCGCGCCACCGAACCCATCAAGGGCCCGGTGCGTGCGCTGGACAAGCAGCTGGGCGAGATGACCAAGCTGGTGGACGCGCATGGAGAGGAAGAAGTCACGCGCCTGGACAGCGAGGAGAAGCAGATCCGCCTGGCCCTCACCGGCGTGATGCTGGTGAGCATCCTGGTGATCGGCACCTACACGCTGTTCAACATCCGCTCCATCCTGGAGCCCCTGAGCCTGGCGGTGGACACCACCGAGCGCATTGCGCGCCAGGACCTCAGCCAGCCCATCCGGGTCCACGGGGCCGACGAGACGGCCCAGATGATGCACGGCGTGCAGGGCATGCAGGAGGCCATCCGCGACGTGGTCTCCGGCGTGCGCAACGCCACCGACAGCATTGCCACCGCCTCCAAGGAAGTGGCGGCCGGCAGCCATGACCTCAGCCACCGCACCGAGCAGGCGGCCTCCAACCTGGAGGAGACGGCCTCGGCCATGGAGCAGCTGACCGCCAGCGTGCGCCACAACGCCGACTCCGCCCGCCAGGCCAACGAACTGGCCCGCGAGGCCTCGGCCGTGGCCGAGCGCGGCGGCACGGTGGTGGGCGAGGTGGTCGCCACCATGGACCGCATCAGCGCCTCGTCGCGCAAGATCAGCGACATCATCTCCGTGATCGATGGCATTGCTTTCCAGACCAACATCCTGGCCCTCAATGCGGCCGTCGAGGCGGCGCGCGCCGGCGAGCAGGGCCGCGGCTTCGCGGTGGTGGCCGCCGAGGTGCGCAACCTGGCCCAGCGCAGCGCCGAGGCGGCCAAGGAGATCAAGGCCCTGATCACCAGCAGCACCGAGAGCGTGGAGTCCGGCGCCGCCCTGGTGGCCCATGCCGGGCAGACCATGCAGGAGATCACCGCGGCGATCGGACGTGTCAGCCACATCGTCAACGAGATCAGCCACGCCACCTCCGAGCAGAGCAGCGGCATCAACCAGATCGGCACGGCCATCTCGCAGCTGGACCAGATGACCCAGCAGAACGCCGCCCTGGTGGAAGAGTCGGCCGCTGCGGCGCAGAGCCTGCAGCACCAGGCCGACGAACTGGCGCAGACGGTGGCGGTCTTCAAGCTGGCCTGAAGCCAGCCCGCTGCCCGCGGCTCCCGGCCGAGGGTCAGGTCTTGCCTGTGGCGGTGCGAACGAAATCCCTCAGCTCGCCGGCCATGCGTTCGCGACCCTTGCGCTCGATGTACATCATGTGGCCGGCCTCGAAGTAGCTGACGCGCACATTGGCCTGCAGCCCCTCGCGAAGGCCCAGGTGGGAGAGGCTGTAGTCACCGGCCGCATGCGGTGTGGCCAGGTCGTAGTAGCCGCTGGCCACGTAGACCTGCATGGCCGGGTTGGCCTGCAGCGCGCGGCGCAGGGACTCGCCGGCGGCCACGTAGCGGTTCTCGAAGCCCTTCCAGCCCCAGTTCTTGTACAGCGGTGCGTGAACGAGATAGGGCGCGTCGCTCTGGTAGCCCAGTTGCTCGTGCAGCAGGCGGTTGATGCCCACGGCATAGGCCCCCGCGAGGTTGTTCATGCCGGGGTCTTCTTCGGCGTGCTCACCGGCGTCGTCGCGGTCCTGGCCGGTGAAGCGGGCGTCGATGCGGCCCACGGTGAGCCCGCGCTCGCGCAGCAGCTCCTTGAAGAAGCGGCCGTCCTCGATGCGCAGCTGGCAGCGTTGCACGAAGGCAGGGCTCAGGCCGGTCAGCCGCGCCAGCTCGGCGGCCACGCGCTCGCGCTGCGCCGCGCCCAGGCGGCTGCCCTGCATCAGCGCGGTCCAGTAGTCACCGAGGGCGAAACGCTCCGCCTCGGCCACCACCTCGCGCAGGGGCTTCTGCTGCAGAGCCGGTGCCAGCGCCTGGTGGTACCAGGCGGCGGCCGTGTAGCCCGGCAGGAAGAGGGCGTAGGGCAGCTCGTTGCCGTGGTCGAAGGACAGGGTCTGGTAGTCCAGGGCGGTGGAGATGAGCATCAGGCCGTTGAGGTCGATGTCATGGCGCTCCTGCAGCAGGCGGGCCAGGCCGGCCGCCCGCGTGGTGCCGTAGCTCTCGCCGATCAGGAACTTGGGGCTGGCCCAGCGCCCATGGCGGCTGAGGTAGAGCCGGATGAACTCGGCCACGGCGTCCTGGTCACGCTGGTAGTCATGGAACTCGCTGTTCTTCTCGCCAGGACTCATGCGCGAGAAGCCGGTGCCGACGGGGTCGATGAAGACCAGGTCCGACTCCAGCAGCAAGCTGGCCTCGTTGTCGCACAGACCGTAGGGCGGGCGGCCGGAATGGCCCATATCGTCGCAGCTGACGCGGCGCGGGCCCAGCAGACCCAGATGCAGCCAGACGCTGCTGGAGCCGGGACCGCCGTTGAAGCAGAAGGTCAGGGGGCGCTGGGCGGCCGGGCTGTCGTCCAGCGTGTAGGCGATGTAGAAGAGCTGGGCCTGGGCCTTGTCGTCTTGCGCCTTGTCCGGGTCCTCGCCGCGGCCTTGCTCGCGCAGGGTGAGCGAGCCGACGCTGGCCTGGTAGGCCAGGCGGCGGCCGCCCAGGTGCATCTCGTGACGGGTCTGGACCAGCACTTCCGGGCGGTCCGCCGTTGCCGGCTGCATGCGGGGCTCCGCAGGCGTTGGGGTGGTACTGACCATGCGTGCTCCCTCTACGCTGTCTACGCAATGTCGATAAAGTGGCGAGCATGCCGAGCCCCCTGACAATTGAAAGCCCGCCTTTGCTGGGGCTTGACTTCTCCTCCAGCCCCAGTAGACGCAAACCGGTGGTGATGGCCCTGGGTGAGCGGCGCGGCGCCGTCGTGCGCCTGACGGGCCTGGAGCGCTTCCTCACCCTGGACGCCGTGCGCGAGCGCCTGTGCGGGCTGCCGGCCTGGCTGGGCGGCTTCGACCTGCCTTTCGGCCTGCCGCGCGAGCTGGTGGAAGCCCTGGGCTGGCCCGGTCAATGGCCGGCCCTGATGGACCATTTCTGTGCGCAGTCGCGGCCCGGGCTGCGGGCGCAGTTCCAGGCCTTCATGGCGCCACGGCCGGCTGGTGGCAAGTTCGCGCACCGTGCCTGCGACGGGCCCGCGGGCGCCTCGCCCAGCATGAAGTGGGTGAACCCGCCGGTGGCCTGGATGATGCATGCCGGCGTGCCCCTGCTACGCGCGGCCGAGGCCACCCTGCCGGGGCTTTGCGAGGGGCGGCCCGAACGCGTGGCGCTGGAGGCCTATCCGGGCCTGCTGGCTCGCGAGCTGATCCAGCGGCGCTCCTACAAGAGCGACGATGCCGCCCGTCAGACGCCTGAGCGCCTCATCGCCCGCAAGGACCTCGTGGAAGCGCTGGAACAGGGCCGCAGCCGCCTGGGCCTGCGCCTGAAGCTGAGCCATGCGCAGCGCGAGGCCCTGGTCGACGATGCCTCGGGCGACAGCCTCGATGCAGTGCTGTGCCTCATGCAGGCGGCCTGGGCCAGCGAGCGGCCGGGCTACGGGCTGCCGGCCGTGATCGACCCGGTGGAGGGCTGGATCGTCAGCGCCTGATCAGACGGGCGCCCCTTGATACGGAGGCGCCACAGGAGCGCGCATGCGCCGCATCACTTGCGCATCAGCGTCGACTTGCCGAACAGCGACTCGATCAGATCCACCGCCAGCGTGGCGGTGCGGTTCTTCTCGTCCAGGGCGGGGTTGAGTTCCATCACGTCCAGGGAGGCGAGGCGGCCGGTGTCGGCGATCATCTCCATGCACAGCTGGGCCTCGCGGTACGTGGGGCCGCCGGGCACGGTGGTGCCCACGCCGGGGGCGATGGAGGGGTCCAGGAAGTCCACGTCGAAGCTGACGTGCAGGTGGGTGTTGGCGTCCAGGGTGGCCAGGGCCAGCTCCATGGTGTGGCGCATGCCCATTTCGTCGATGTAGCGCATGTCGAAGACTTCGAGTTCCTGCTCGTGCACGAAGCGCTTCTCGCCGGCGTCCACGCTGCGGATGCCGATCTGGCGCACCCACTTGGGGCTGATGGCCGGATGCTCCTTGCTGAAGCCGCCGATCTCGATCAGCTCCTTGGGACCGAAGCCCGCCAGGCAGGCCACGGGCATGCCGTGGATGTTGCCGCTGGGGGTCAGCTCGCTGGTGTTGAAGTCGGCATGGGCGTCCAGCCACAGCACGCGCAGCTTCTTGCCCTGTTCCTTGCAGTGCCGCGCCACGGCGCTGATGGAGCCCAGGCCCAGGCAGTGGTCGCCGCCCAGCAGGATGGGCATGCGGCCCAGCTTCAGCTCGGCATAGACGGCGTCGTGCACGGCGCGGTTCCAGGCGGCCACCTCCGGCAGGTGGCGGTAACCGTCAACAGGCGGTTGCCAGGGGTTGTAGGGGCCGCTGAGATTGCCACGGTCCACCACGCTGACGCCGTGGCCCTCCAGGGTGGGGCCGAGGTTGGCCACGCGCAGGGCCTCCGGGCCCATGCTGGCGCCGCGGGCGCCGGCGCCGATGTCGGTCGGCGCGCCAATGAGGGAGACGTTGCGCAGTGTGGTCATGGCATCCTCTTCAGGGGGTTCAGTCGTGGGGGGTCTGGGTCAGGTCGTACTCCGACTCGAGCAAGGCCCAGGCCTCCTCGGCGGAATCGACGAAGTGGAAGAGCTGCTCGTCGCCCGGGCTGATCATGCCGGTCTCGATCAGCAGCTCGAAGTTGATCAGGCGCGACCAGAAATCGCGCCCGAACATCAGGATGGGCCGGCGGCGGCACTTGCCCGTCTGGATCAGGGTGAGGGCCTCGAAGAGTTCATCGAGGGTGCCGAAGCCGCCGGGGAAGCACACCAGCGCCACCGAGCGCATCAGGAAGTGCATCTTGCGCAGCGCGAAGTAGTGGAAGCGGAAGCACAGCTCCGGCGTGATGTAGGGGTTGGGGTGCTGCTCGTGCGGCAGCACGATGTTCAGGCCGATGCTCTTGCCGCCCACCTCATGGGCGCCGCGGTTGCCCGCCTCCATGATGCCGGGGCCGCCGCCCGTCACCACGTAGATGGGGTTGCCGCGGTCGATGCTCTCGCGGGTGACGATGCCGGCGAAGCGGCGCGCCTCCTCGTAGTAGCGGCTCATCTGCAGCTGCATCTGCGCGCGCTTGAGCGTGGCGGCATCGCCCAGGGCCTGGGCCTCGGCCACGCGGATCTCGGCGCTGGCCTGGTCCGGGATGCGGGCGCTGCCGAACATCACGATCGTGGCCTTGATGCCCTGCTCCTGCTGCACCAGCTCGGGCTTGAGCAGCTCCAGCTGCATGCGCACCGGCCGCAGCTCCTCGCGCAGCATGAAGTCGTCGTCGGTGAAGGCCAGGCGGTAGGCGCTGTTGGGTCCGTCGTAGTCCGGCGTCGGGCGCGCCTGGGCCAGGCGGGCTTCGTCCTTGGCCGAGGGGAAATTGCGGGCGGTCAGCTTGTTCTTGTGCTTGCTCATGCGGGGTCCCGGTGGGGCGGCGCGGGTCGAACTGTAGTGCAGTCGCTGAGAAATGTTATTTCCTCATTTGGCGCCGATGGTTGAATTTATTGTGTCGACGAACGGCTATGCGGTGCCGCAGCAGCGGCATTCGGGGTCGCGCTGCAAGAGAATCTCGCTCCAGCGCATCTGGCGGGCGTCCAGCATCTGCAGGCGGCCGGCGAGTGAGCCGGGGAGGCCGGCCAGCAGCTTCAGGCCTTCCGCTGCCTGCTGGCTGCCGATGATGCCCACCAGCGGCGCGAACACACCCATGATGGCGCAGCGCACCTCCTCGAACTGCGCGTCCGGCGGGAACACGCAGGCGTAGCAGGGCGTGTGCCCGGAGCGGCTGTCGTAGACGCTGATCTGCCCGTCAAACCCCACCGCCGCGCCCGAGACCAGGGGCTTGCGATGCCGCACGCAGGCCGCGTTGACGGCGTGGCGGGTGGCGAAGTTGTCGGAGCAGTCCAGTACGACGTCGGCCGACTGCACCAGGGTGTCCAGCCGCGCGGCGTCCACCTTTTCCTGCAGCGCCTGCACATTCAGTTCGGGGTTGATTGCCTTGAGCGTCAGCGCCGCGGAGGACACCTTGGGCTGGCCGATGCGGTCCTGCCGGTGCACGATCTGGCGCTGCAGGTTGGTGAGGTCCACGGTGTCGTGGTCCACCAGGGTCAGGGTGCCCACGCCGGCCGTGGCCAGGTACAGGGCCACCGGGGAGCCCAGGCCGCCCGCACCGATCACCAGCGCATGGCCGGCCAGGATCCGGGCCTGCCCCTCGACGCCGATCTCGTCGAGCAGGATGTGCCGCGAATAGCGCAGCAGCTGTTCGTCATTCATGCGGCAAGCATAGCGCCGCGCCCAGGGCGTGCCGCAAAGAAAAAGACCCGCCGGCCACAGGGCTGACGGGTCTCCTGGCGAGGACCGGGATGCGGCTTATTCGCCGGTCTTGGCCTCGGCCTTGCGCTCGGTGGCTGTCTTGGAGACGAGCACCGGCTTGCCCTTGAGCTGGTTGAGGGCCTGCTGCAGCGGGAAGTCCTCGGCCGAGCCGAACTCGGGCAGGGGCTTGATCGAGTCCTTGTTCTTGGCGTACTCGGCTTCCAGCTTGGCGCGGGCTTCCTCGCGGGCCTTGGCGCGGGCGTCGTCCTTGTCCTCGGGGCCGTTCTGCAGGTGCTTCTCGAGGTCGGCCTCGCGCATGCGCAGGGCGGCGAAGACGTTGCCCTCGGCGGTCTCGTCCAGCATGACGTCGGGCACGATGCCCTTGGCCTGGATGGAGCGGCCGCTGGGGGTGTAGTAGCGCGCGGTGGTGATCTTCAGGGCCGTCTCGGGGCTCAGCTGGCGCACGGTCTGCACCGAGCCCTTGCCGAAGGTCTGGGCGCCCATGATGACGGCGCGCTTGTGGTCCTGCAGGGCGCCGGCCACGATCTCGCTGGCAGAGGCGGAGCCTTCATTGACCAGCACCACCATGGGGATGCTCTTGAGCGACTCGGGCAACTTCTTCAGCGGGTCGGAGCCGCCGCGGCGCTGGTAATACTCGGGGTTGGCCTTGAAGCTGGCCTTGGACTCGGCGATCTGGCCGTTGGTCGAGACCACCTCCACGTCCTTGGGCAGGAAGGCCGCGGACACCGCCACGGCGCCTTCCAGCAGGCCGCCCGGGTCGTTGCGCAGGTCCAGCACCAGGCCCTTGAGCTTGGGGTCCTGCTTGTAGATTTCCTCGAGCTTCTTGACGAAGTCGTCCACCGTGCGGTCCTGGAACTGGCTCAGACGCAGCCAGGCATAGCCGGGCTCGATCACCTTGCCGCGCACGCTGACCACCTTGATCTCCTCGCGCGTGATGGTCACGGGGAAGGAGCGGTTCTCCAGCTTGCGGAAGATGGTCAGCTGCACCTTGGTGGCGGGCTCGCCGCGCATGCGCTTGACGGCCTGGTCCAGGGTGAGACCCTTGACGGCGGTCTCGTCGATGCGGGTGATCAGGTCGCCGCTCTTGAGGCCGGCGCGGAAGGCGGGCGAGCCTTCGATGGGGGAGACGATCTTGACCAGGCCGTCTTCCATGCCAATCTCGATGCCCACGCCCACGAAGCGGCCGGTCGTGCCTTCACGGAATTCCTTGAAGCTCTTCTTGTCGAAGAACTGCGAATGCGGGTCCAGGCCGGAGACCATGCCGGCGATGGCGTCATTGATCAGCTTCTTTTCGTCGACGGGCTCGACGTAATCGGACTTGACCATGCCGAACACGGCGGCCAGCTGCTGCATCTCTTCGAGGGGCAGCGGCGAAAGGCTGCTCCTGGCGTTCGCCTGCAACTGCATGGTGGTCAATGCACCTGCCACGGCCCCCAGGGCCACCCATCCGGCGACTTTCAGTTTGGCACTCATGATGCGAGTGTTTCCTATCGGTGAGATCCAGTCATTTCGCCGTCATTTCACAGACGGCATCCCAAGTGAGGGGACGCTTCAAGTATAGGTCCCGCCCCCAGTGCCACGGCACGATGAGCAGGGCCCCAAGCGCCCAGATCAGGGGTTTATGCCGCCCCCTGCCGTGGGGTGCGCGCGACGCCTGGCGGTGCGGAGGGCCGGTCGAGCCGGGCAGTGCTGGATTCCAAGCAGTTCAGGACCATCGTGTGCTCCATCGGCGACCATGAGTTGGCGGCCTGGCGTCCATAGTGCGCCTGCGGTGGGCGCTGTGCGGAAAGTCAGGGGCGGCGGACTGTTGAAAATCACACGAGGCGGCGGCGGGCGCATGCCTCTGATCTGCACGCCAGGCTGTGTGGCCGCCCGGCCCCCCCTCAGCGCAGCCGCCCATGCCCATCCCTGTCCTCGTCAGCGATCGCCTGTCCCTGGTCCCGCCAGACGCCTCTTGTGCGCCCGCCTGCGAGCGCCTCTTCACGGATGCCCGCGCGTCGAAGGCAGGGCCAGGCCCGCGAGGCGTCGCGGATCTCCGTCGACCAGGCCTACGCCGTCTTCGGCGGGCCCAGCGTCGAGACCTTCATGAAGGATTCCAACGCCGCTGCCCGTGCGCACTTTCCCAAGGCGTTAGCCCGTGAGCGAGGCCCGTCGCAGTCGGTGGCATGCCCGCCGTCGCGGCCGCCTTGCAGAAACCCTGGGGAACCCGGAATTTCCGGTTTTTACCGATCCGGTGTATATTCAGGGGATGCCGGACAGCGCCGCACCCTTCAGCGGCGAGCTATTCCTCCAGTCCGGTGCGTGCGACGCCAGTCGCCCCTTTGACCGCAGAGCTTCGGTCAACTGAGCCAAGTAGCTCACTCAGGCATTCAACAAGGCCTGCGTCTCTCAAACTGATTGATCCCCATTTCAACAGCCATTCCCATGGGCCAATACGTCGTCTTGCCCTCGACACACTCGACGGACTGCGGCCGCTTCAGAGCCGCTGTTGCGGTTCGTCGGATTCAAGGTGGCGACGGCTCACCCAGAACGCACGCCCTCGACAAGACTTTCGCTTCCCGAGAAGCCGCCAAAGTCATTGCGGTCACCCAAGGGTGGTTTCAAACGCCAATGCCCAACGCTGCGGCATTCTGATGCGCGATCGCAAATCAATGCGATTCGTCAGGCCGCTGATGCAGATTCAAAGTCTGCTTGCACACATCGAGACGATGTGAATCAACCATCCGAAAGGTATTCCAATGACCAGCAAGATTTACGTGGGAAATCTCCCTTACTCCGTCACGGACGAGACGCTCAAAAGCAATTTCCGCGAATTTGGTGAAGTCGCCTCGGCCAAGGTGCTGATGGACCAAGATACCGGTCAGTCCAAAGGCTTTGGCTTTGTGCAGATGGCAAGCGCCGAGTGTGCGCAAGCGGCCATCAAAGGTCTGAACGGCCTTTCCGTTGGGGGCCGCGCCATTGTGGTCAACCTGGCTCGCCCTCGTGAAGATCGTGGCGCGGCGAAGTCGGCTGGCCCGTCTGAATTCCGCGCAAGCAAGCGTCAAGATGTGGGCTATGGGAATGGCGGGTTTGGCGGCGGTCGATACTGATTCAAGCATCGAGTAGCCGTTTTCTATTGCCCATGACCGTGACTTGGTATTGGGCGCCACTGCCCTTGAATGCGGCGGCTGGCCTGCGCTCACGAAATCGCGAGATGTCGTGATGGCGTTCCATTTTGGTTTTTAAATGCAAAAGGCATGCCCCTTTTGGGGCGGTCTAAGGCGCTGCAAATAAACTTGCACAGCTGGCGTTTTTAGGACTACTATGGCTTCGCTGATATGCACAAGATCGTCCGCTCTCAGGACTTTCCACTTGGTCCGGCCTTCTGCCAGGACCCCAGTTGAATCCCCAGAAGATTTTCTTGGCGTCTCTTCGCTGAGTGCAATTTCGCGCTTTGCAACCTGAAAGGAAATCAATATGACGACTCAAACTGGAACCGTGAAGTGGTTCAACGAAGGCAAGGGTTTTGGCTTCATCACGCCGGATGACGGTGGCAAGGACCTCTTTGCCCACTTCAAGGAAATTCAGGGTGGCGGCTTCAAGACGCTCAACGAAAACCAGCGCGTGGAGTTCGAGGTGACTCAGGGCCAGAAGGGTCCGCAGGCATCACGCATTCGCTGCATGAGCTGAGCATCGCTCACCCAAGGATGCGGCGAGGCCAACTGGCTGCATCGATGAAAGCGCGGCTATGCCGCGTTTTTTTTTGCCCATCTGGAGCCTGCTTTGAAAAACCTTCAAGAAGCCACGGAGCGAATCTGCGAACTGAAAGGCGGCATGGTGGCATTGGACGCCCTGTTGCCTGCCGTCATTGATTCCCTCTCGGCAGCCGGGCTGCTGCGGCTGTCAGCTTCGTTCGATGCACACGCAGAAGCCGCCCGGACGCTCATGCTGCATTCAGAGATGTCAGACATCGTCCTCGCCGCCTTTGAGCGGGAGGTCGCCCGGCATCATGCGGTTTTGCAGCGAGGTCTGCGGATGACGCCCGCGCCCCCGAAGCTGGCGTCCATCGATCCCATGTGGCTTGCCGTGACGCCCCTGGAGGCTTTTCAGGGCACTCAGCGCCTCTCCAGGGGCAGTGCCTTCTTCTATCGGAAGGGCAACGCGCTGTTCCTTGTCAGCACGCAATCGGCCTTTGCGGGGCGTTGCGGGCAGCCCGTGGCCGATCGCCTCGAAATAGAGGTGGCCATGGATGCGCACGATGCCAATTTGCGGGCGCGCTGTTCACTCCCACTCTTGTCGGAGGGGCGGCCTCTCTGGCATGCAGTTCAAGATCAGGCCGGGCCGACGCCTGTGGCAGCATTGCCGATCGCGAGCACTGATCTGCCAGCATCTGCGGTCACCCTGGCATTCGACGAGACGCACATTGCAGATTTTGGCGAGGACATTGCCATTGGCGACGTGATCTCGATGGTTGGCTTTCCAGAGAGTCTTTCGCATGCGCCTCACGCGGTGCCGATCGCCAGATCAGGTGCCATTGCCTCGCCGCACACGTGGTCCTTTCAGGGCCGCGCCTGTTTTCTGACGGACGTGGTGTCAAGTGCTGGCTGTGGCGGTGCAGCCATCCTGCGGCGGCGCGCGATCAGCCGCTCGGCTTCCGCTCCGCTCGCCTGGCAGCTGCTCGCAATTCATTCTGGCGAGCCCTTGGAGGGGGCTGAGGCGAGTGCGTCTGGCGCTGATGCCAGGCTTTATCGCGCTTGGTCCGCACAGTTGCTGCGCGAACTGCAGTGGCCGTGACGCCGGCTGGGTGAAAGATTCGCAGGGTGCGCGCCGGGCAGCCGTCAAGCTGACCTCCGGAGAGAGCCCGCCAGGGCCAGGCGCTTTGCCTTGCCTTTGAATCGGTACTTCATGAGCCGGCGACGGGACCCTGACGCACGGCCCTCGAGGTACGTGCCCCCAGCGTCCGCAAGTTGGCCCCGGGGCCTGTCGGGTGGGCGCTGGCGTTGCTGCAGGCCGTTGCCGTCAGCATGGGGAACAGCCGACCCCGTCCCTTCAGTCCTTGATGTACCGAGCGGAGTTGTCGTGGGCTGACGCTGGATGGATTTTCAACGTGGTCCCCCCGACAGGAATCGAACCTGTATCTGCCGCTTAGGAGGCGGCCGTTCTATCCATTGAACTACGGGGAGCACCGGCCCGCGCCGCGTGAGGCGGTGAGCGAAGCGGCGCGGATTGTCGCATGACTGCGAGGGGAGCCCGGCGAGGTCCCGGGCCAGGCCTCACTGCCAGCGCCACTGCCAGATCAGGTCCAGGGCGCTGTCCTCGCCGCTCTGGGCACGCAGGGTGAAGCGCTGGGCAATGCGGTAGATCAGCTGCCAGCTGCCGGTCGTGGCATTCAGCCCCCGTTCATAGCCCAGGTAGACGCGCTTGGAGAGCTGCTTGCCCACGCGGACGATGGCACCGCGGGTGTCGTCCTGGGCCCCCTGGGACACGGACAGCTCGTCCAGCCCCAGGTTCTTCATCAGCTTGCCCGAGGTCGATTCGCCCTCGCCGCTGATCAGGGCCAGGGCGGCTCGCTGAAGGAGGGCGGTGTCGGCGCGACCCAGCTCGTCGGGGCCACGGCCCAGCAGCAGCCAGGAGAGCTTGTCGGTCTCGGGCAGCTCGGGTTCCGAGAAGAGCTTGATGCGTGGATTGATGGCGGTGCCGCCCACGGTCACGCCTACGCGGATGTCGGTGTTGGGCCGCACGGCCAGCACGTCCAGGCGGGGGTTGTCCAGCACGCCGGTGAAGAGGATCTCCCCCTTTTCCACGGTCAGCTTCTGGCCGTAGGCGTCGTAGGTGCCGCCCTCGGCACGCACGGTCCCGACGAGGCTGGGCTTGCCGTCCCGGTGCTGCAGCTTGAGCTGGCCTGTCAGCCGGGTGTCCAGGCCACGGCCACGCAGCTTCATCTGCTCGCCCAGGTCGAGGTCCAGCTGAACGGCAATCTTCATCGGCGGGCCCTCGTGCCGCGCCGCCACGGGGGCCGCGGCAGGGCGGCGCACGCGCACGTCCTCGTCCAGCGTGGGCGCGTCGCCCTTGCTGAAGTCGAACAGGCCTTCGTCGACGTGGAAGGCGCCCTGCACGTCCACGCTGGCCGGCGTGAGGTGCAGCTTGCCCTGGCCGCTGGCGATGATGCGGCGGTCCACGCGGGTCAGCAGGCCGAACTTCTCGGCCTGGAGGTCCAGGCGCAGGTCGGGCTGCGCGCCCAGGTGGGCCTCGCCGCTGAGCCGGAGCTCGCCGTCGGCGGCGTGGGCGCTGAACTGCTGCAGCCGCGCCTGGCTGCCCTCGAGGGACAGCTGGAAGCGGGTGTCCCGCACGTCCACGCCCAGCAGCGGGTTGCGCACGGCGAGGCCCTCGCCCTTGGCCAGACCGCGCAGCTGCGGGTCGCGCAGGGTGCCGCCCAGCATGAAGCCCGCGGTCATGGCGCCGCTGACCCGCCAGCCGGCGGGGATCCAGCCGCCCCAGGTGGCGAGGTTGGCGACATTGGCCTGCACCGTGCCCTCCAGCGGCGCATCCAGCGGCGGCAGCAGGGCCTGCGGGTCGGTGCGGGTGATGAGGGCGCCGCCCAGGCCGCCGAGGTTGGTGCCGGCCAGGGCCTGGGTCAGGGACCACAGGCCCTGCCTCGCCTGCAGGCGCAGGCCGAAATCGGTGAGGCCCAGTCGCTGCACGCCGCGGTCTTCGGTCACGCTGAGGTCGCCGCTCTGGCGCTTCAGCTCGAAGCTGAGGAGGGTGCCCTGGCGGGTATCCAGTTGCAGATGGCCGTCGACCAGCAGGTCGCCGCCCCAACCGAAATCGGGCTGGGCCTTGGCCAGCAGGGGGGCCAGGGCCAGGGGCTCCAGCTGGGCATCGACCTGCAAGGACAGCGGGGCACCGCTGTGCTGGGGCGCCTGGTAGCGCAATTCCTTCCAGCGCACCCGCGCCTGCCCGCCGGCCAGGCTGGCCCGGCCCTCCTGCAGCTCGGCGCTGAGCAGCCGGGCCTCGGGGCTCAGGGCCAGGCGGGCCTGCAGGGGTTCGATCTGCAGCCACGGGTCCAGGCTGGTGCTGGGCAGCGGCCGCAGCCGGGCCTGCTGCAGGCTCAGGCGCCAGTCCAGCGGCTCCGGCGCACCGGAGAAGCCCCAGGGCAGGGCGTTGAGCTGGCCTTCCAATGCCAGCAGCAGGGCTGCGCCGGGCTGGGGCGGGTCGCCAGCCGAGCTGCTCAGCGGGCGGCCCTGGCCCTGCAGCTGCAGCTGGTGGCGTGCCCAGCTGCCGCTCAGGCGGGCCTGCAGGCCTTCCAGCTGCAGGGCGCGCTGGCCCTGGGCGAGGCGCAGCGGGCCGGCCTCCAGGTTCAGGGCCAGGTTCTCGGTCAGGCCGGTGCCCAGCTGCCAGTTCAGCTTGCCCTGCTCCAGGCCCAGCAGGCGCCCGGGCTCGCGCACCAGCAGCTTCTGCAGGCTCAGCTGGCCTTGGCTGGTCCAGCTCCAGCGGGTGGCGGACCGGGCGCGAGGGCTGGTGGAGGGCAGCTCCTGGCCGCGTAGCGTCAGGTCGCCCTGCAGCCCGCCGTCCAGGCTCATGCCGGGGGTGAGGGCGGCCAGCAGCGGGTCGAGGGCGGCCAGGCGGGGCCACTGCACCTGCAGCCGGGCCTCGGGGCGGCGGTCTTCCAGGCCGAGGACTTCCCCGTGCAGCTGGTTGCGCTCCTGCTCCAGGCTCAGCAGCAGGCGGGCGGGCTGGGCGTCGCGAAGGTACTGGATCTGGCCCTGCAGCGGCTGGCCCGCCCACTGGCTGGGCAGCAGGCGCAGGCTGGCCTCGCCCTGGGGCCAGGGGCTGCCGGCGCTGCGGTGCAGTTGGGCCCCCAGCTGCAGATTGAGGCTGTGCGGCGCCGTGGCGCCGGCGGCGGGCTTCCACAGCAGGCCGGGGTCCAGCTGCTGGCTCTGGGCCTGCAGGCTGGCCTGCCAATCGCCCTGCTCCCGGCGTATCCACTCGCCCTGCAGGCTGGCCGTGGCCTTGCCGGCGCTCAGCTCGGCGCGGTGCAGGCGCAGGCCCTGCTCACCCAGCTGGGCCTTGAGCTGCAGCTGGGGCGTGGCCAGGGGCTTGCCGCCGGAGGTGGCCAGGCGGGTGCTCAGCTGGCCTTCCAGGTCCAGCCAGGGCAGGGGCGGCGGCGTGGCGGGCTTGCGCTCGCCCTTGGGGTCAGCCTTCGGATCGATCTTCGCGGCCGGCGGAGCCTCGCGGCGCAGGCGCAGCTGGCCATCGAGGGCCAGGGCCAGCAGCTGGCTGTGCAGGGCGTCCAGGCGCAGGCCGTTCAGGTGCAGCTGCAGGTCCGAGGACTGCTCAGGGCTGAGCCGCCCCTGGGCCTGCAGACTGCCGGCCGCCTGGCCCTTGGCATCCACCAGGCCCAGCTCCAGGCTGCGAATCTGCAGGGACTGCCACTGCGACGGCGCGAACTGCAGGTCGGCCTGCAGGCGGCCCAGGGGCAGGCGCTGCTGGTCCCAGGGGCCGGCCAGGGCGTTGCTGATCTGGCCCTTGAGGTCCGCCGGCTTGTCCCAGTGCTGAGCCTCCAGGGCCAGCTGGCCGCTGAGGGCGGTGCGCGGCCATTGGGGATTCAGCGCAGCCAGGTCGAACTGCTTCAGCGTGGCCTGCAGGCCGGCCAGGGGCCAGTCCGCCATGGGTTTGGCCCGGGCCTGGAGCGCCACGGACTGGCCGGCGGCCTTGAAATCGAGCGTGAGGGCGTGGTCCAGCAACGGGCCCTGGGCCTGCAGCCGGGCCTGCCAGTCGGGCCCTTGCGGCAGCTGGCCGCGGGCGTCCAGGCTGGCCTGCAGGGTCATGGGCCCCTCGGCCTCGGCCCGCAGCCGGCCCTGCAGCTGCACCGCCTGCCACTGCAGGGAGCGCAGCTGGAGCTCGTGAACCTGCTGCTGCCGGGCATCCAGCTGGCCCAGGCTGACGGCGGCCTGCAGGCGGTTCAGCTGCACATTCGCCGTCGGCAGGTCCAGCTGGCCAAGCTCCAGCTGGCCGATGCTCACCGACAGCGGCAGGCGCAGGTCGGTGAGCGGCGCGGCGGGCTTGTCAGACGGCGTCCAGCGGACCTGGAGGCGGTCAGCGCGCAGGCTGTCCGCCTGCAGCCGGGCCCAGAACTGGGGCGATTCATGCCAGCCCAGGCGCAGGCCCTGCCAGCGCAGGCCGTCGAACTGGAGGTCGGTGCCGCCGGGCAGATGAAGGCGCAGCTGGCGGGCCGAAAAATCGCCCAGCAGACGGCCCTGGGGCGCATCGGCGCTGATGAGGTCGGGCGCCTGGCGCAGCAGCCAGGCGGTGCCGGTCTCGGTGCCCATGAGCCAGACGCCGCCCAGCGCCGCGGCCCCCAGCAGGCCCGGCAGGACCAGGCCCCAGGCCAGCCAGCGGCCCAGGCGGCGCTTCGCAGGCTTCGGGGGGGTGGCCGGGGCGGGGTTCTTGTCGATGTCGCTCACAGGGCGATCCCCACGCTGAAGTGCAGGCGCCACTTGCCGGTCTGATGCGCACGCGCCAGGTCCAGGCGTAGCGCGCCCACGGGGCTGCGCAGCCGGGCGCCGACGCCATAGCCCACCACCGGTCGCAGGGACTGCCAGCTGTCGGCCACGTTGCCGGCATCGACAAAGGCGGCGCCCCACAGCATGGGCAGGCCGTCCATCACGGGACGGGCGAGCTCGACGCTGCCCGTCCAGAGCTTGCGGCCGGCGCTGAGGGGGCTGCCGTCCTCCTTGTCCACGCCCAGGCTCTGGTAGGCGTAGCCGCGCACGGAGTCGTCGCCGCCGGCAAGGTAGAGCATCTTGGCGGGCAGGCCCACGCGATCGCGGGCCATGATCTGGGCGAGGTCGGTGCGGGCGCTGAAATGCCAGCCCGAGGGCAGGGGCTTGAAGTACTCGAGGCGCAGCCGGGCCCGGCCGAAGACGCCGCTGTCCTGGTTGGGGGCGTTGTTGTCGGCGCGGCCGGCACCCAGCAGCAACTGGGCGGTGTAGCCCTGGGTGGGGAGCAGCAGGCTGTCCAGGCGGCGGCGGGTCCATTGCACATTGCCCGACCAGGCGCCGGAGTGCAGGGACTCGCCCGCCTCGCCGGCCTCGATGGAGCGCAGCATCTCGGCGAAGACCAGGCGCTCGTCATGCCCTGCTTCGCGCAGGCGGCCCACACGGGCACTGAGCGTGCGGATGTTCTTGTCGTTGTTGAGGTCCTGCTCCCACTGCAGCGAGCCCAGGTTGCGCTGCATGTCGGGCTGCGGGTGGGAGCTCAGCTCCAGCTCCGCCTTGCGCAGCAGCTGGCCCAGCTGGAACTTGCTGCGGGCCCGCAGCGGCAGGCCCGCGGGCAGGCGGTGCAGATGCTCGACGCTGGCGTTGTAGCCGTTCATGGCGCTGTAGCCGATGCCCGTGGTGGCCTGCTGGCGCGGCGCCTCCTTGACCCGCACCCGCACCGGCACCGCCGCGGCCTGCGCGGCCTCGGGCTGGATGTCCACGGTGACGCCATCGAAGAGCTGGGTGCGCAGCAGGCGCTCCTGGAAGTCCAGCAGCGCCTGCTCGGAGTAGGGCTCGCCCGCCTCGTAGCCGGCCAGGCGGCGCACGGTGTCTTCTGACTGATGCATCAGGCCTTCGATCTGCAGGCTGCCCAGGCGGAAGAGCGGGCCGCTGTCCAGGCTCAGCTTGAGGCTCACGAGATGAGCTTCGGTGTCGACGTCGGCCTCGCTGGCCGCCCATCGGGCCAGCGGATAGCCCTGGGCGCGCGCCCGGGCCAGCACCGCGGACTTGGCGGAGGCCCAGGCGGCCTGGGTGAAGGCGCGGCCCTTGCCCAGCGGCCACAGCTGGCGCAGCTCCGCCTGCAGGGCCAGGGCCCGGGGGGACTCGGGCTGGCCGGCCTCGGCATCGAGCTCGCCCTGGAACTGCAGGTCCAGCTCGCCCACGACGCTTCGGGGGCCGGGGTCGACGATGAGGGTCAGGTCTTGCTGGGTGTGGTCGGCGTTGGCCTGGCGCTGGACCTCGACATGGGCGTCGAAGTAGCCCAGGGTTTCCAGCAGGCCACGCGCCTGCTCGGGCGCGACGGCCGCCAGGCGGTCCAGCTCCACCGGGCTGAGGCTGTCGCTCTCGGCGATCTGCTGGAAGCGGGCCAGGTCCAGGTGGCGGGCGAGCAGGTCCTGCACCTCGCCACTGGCCTGGATGTCCAGGCGGTAGGCGGCCTTGAGCCGTGCATTGGCCGCTGCAGTCGCCGCCGACTTCCCCCCCAGGGCCTCCTGCAGGCCGCCCAGCGTGCCGCAGGCGCTCAGCAGCAGGCTCAGGCCCAGGGCCGCGAATGCGCGCAGGGCCGCCCTCATTTGCTCAGCAGCCGCATCGCCGACTCCAGCCCCGTGATGGAGAGCGGGAACATGCGCTGGTGCATCAGCTGCTGGATGATGGAGATGCTCTGGCGGTACTGCCAGACGCCCTGGGGCTCGGGATTGATCCACGCGTATTTCGGGAAGGCATGCGTGAGCCGCTGCAGCCATTCGGCGCCGGGCTCCTCGTTGTTGTACTCGACGCTGCCGCCGGGCTGCAGGATCTCGTAGGGGCTCATGGTGGCGTCGCCCACGAAGATCAGCTTGTAGTCCTTGTTGTACTTGCGGATGACGTCCCAGGTGGGCATCTTCTCGGCGAAGCGGCGGCGGTTGTTCTTCCACACGAAGTCGTAGACGCAGTTGTGGAAGTAATAGAACTCCAGGTGCTTGAACTCGCTCTTGGCGGCCGAGAACAGCTCCTCGACGCGGTGGATGTGCTCGTCCATGGTGCCGCCGACGTCCATCAGCAGCAGCACCTTCACCTTGTTGTGCCGCTCGGGGATCATGCGGATGTCCAGCATGCCGGCGTTGGCGGCGGTCTTGTGGATGGTGTCGTCGAGGTCCAGCTCGAGCTCCGAGCCCTCGCGGGCGAAGCGGCGCAGGCGGCGCAGGGCGACCTTGATGTTGCGGGTGCCGAGCTCGAGGTTGTCGTCGTAGTCGCGGTAGGCGCGCTGGTCCCAGACCTTCACCGCGCTGCGGTTGCGGCCGCGGTCCTGGCCGACGCGCACGCCCTGCGGGTTGTAGCCGTAGGCGCCGAAGGGGCTGGTGCCGCCGGTGCCGATCCAGCGGTTGCCACCCTCGTGGCGCTCCTTCTGCTCTTGCAGGCGCTGACGCAGGGTCTCCATCAGCTGCTCCCAGCCCAGCTTCTCGATCTCGGCTTTCTGCTCGGGCGTCAGTTCCAGCTCGAGGTGCTTGCGCAGCCATTCCTCGGGCAGCTCGCGGGCGAAGTCGGTGAGCAGCTCCACGCCCTTGAAGTAGGCGGCGAAGGCGCGGTCGAACTTGTCGAAGTGGGCCTCGTCCTTGACCAGGGTGGTGCGGGCCAGGTAGTAGAAGCGGTCGACCGTGGGGCCGCCGTCCTCGGCGTCCAGCACGCCCAGCTTGAGGGCCTCGAGCAGGGTCAGGTACTCCTTCACCGAGACAGGCAGCTTGGCGGCACGCAGGGTGTAGAAGAACTGGATCAGCATGGCAGGCAGTGGGAGTCTCGCGGTGATTATCCACAGAGCAGCGCTTGCTGCAGGCCACGCCGCAAGCCTGACGCAAGGCAGGGGCTTAGCATCTTGGGATCGATTCTTGCCGGAAGCGCCATGAACCAGGACGTGGAGCGGACCATGCAGGCCCTCTATGCCGCCATCCAGGAGGAGGACGGGCGCTGGGTGGGCCAGCACCAGGGTTTGCGCATCAGCAGCCAGTTCCAGCCCATCTACAGCCTGCCGCACCGCAGCCCGGTGGGCTACGAGGCCCTGGCGCGCTTCGCGACACCGGCGGGCGAGGCGCTCGATCCGGGTCAGGTCTTTGCGCAGGTCCAGGCGCAGCGGGAGGGCGCGGGCTCGCAGATGCAGCTGGACCGCCTGTGCCGCCTGCTGCATGTCCACAACTTCGTGACGCAGCAGGTGCCCGACTGCTGGCTCTTCCTCAACATCCATCCCGAGGTCTTCGTCAGGGCCGCGCATGAGGCGCCGATGCTGGCCCGCGCCGTCAGCACCGTCGAGCAACTGGGCCTGCCCATGCACCGCCTGGTCTTCGAGGTCACCGAGGAGATCATGGCCCAGGGCGCACGCTTCGAGGACGCCGTGGAGCGCGCCCGCGCCACGGGCTGCCTGCTGGCCCTGGACGACTTCGGCGCCGGGCATTCCAACTTCGACCGGGTCTGGCGCATGAAGCCCGAGATCGTGAAGCTGGACAAGAGCCTGCCCCAGCGCGCCCTGGCCTCGCCGCGCATCGCCCGCATCATGGCGCAGATGGTGGCGCTGCTGCATGAGTGCGGCGCGCTGGTGCTGCAGGAGGGCATCGAGGGGCGGGACGACATGCAGCTGGCCCTGGATGCCGACGTGGACCTGCTGCAAGGCTTCGGCCTGGGCCGGCCCGCGGCCGACCTGCTGGCGCCCCAGGCCAATCCCACCATCGACGGCTTCTGGGACCTGATCGAGGACCGCCAGATGCTGGGCCGCGAGCGCGAGGACGAGGTCCTCCAGCCCTTCCGCAGCGCCGTGCTGACCGCCGTGGCCCGGCTGCAGGCCGGAGACAGGCTGGAGCAGGCCTGCCAGGGGGTGCTCTCGATCGCAGGGGCGCAGATGTGCTTCCTGCTCGACGAGCACGGTCATGACCTGGGCATGCGCATCCACCCTGACGTGCAGTCCGACAGCCCCGACCTGCGCTTTGCGCCGCTGGACGCCTCGGGCGATGCGCGCTGGTCGCGCCGGCCGTATTTCCGCCGCGCCATGGCCGCGGTGGGCACGCTGCAGGTGACGCGGCCCTACCTGAGCCTGCACGGCGCGCGCATGTGCGTGACCCTGTCCCTGGCCTTCTGGCAGGACGCGCGGCTGCGCGTGCTCTGTGCCGATGTGGACTGGGGCGAGGGCGACGAGCGCGGCCTCGGCCGCCCGCGCCGCGGCGCTCGCTGAATCCACTGAACCCGCAGAACCCGCAGAACCCGCAGAACCTGCAGAACCTGCAGAACTGGCTAGCTGCGCCTGCGCGCGGGCGCCCGAACGGTCTTGCGTGCCGCCCCGCGGCGCGCCGGGTCATGCGCCGCCAGCCAGCCCAGGAACTCGGCATACCAGAGCTGGCTGTTCTGCGGCTTCAGCACCCAGTGATTCTCGTCGGGGAACCACAGCAGGCGGGCATCCACGCCGCGGGCCTTGAGGGTGTTGTAGTAGGCCAGGCCCTGCGCGTCCGGCACGCGGTAGTCCTGGGCGCCGTGGATGACCAGGGTGGGCGTTTCCATGCGATGGGCAAAGGCATGCGGGCTCTGGGCCGCCACGCGGGCCGGGTCGTCCCAGTACCAGGCGCCCAGCTCCTTGGCGTGCCAGGTGTAGGCGTCGTCCGCGAACATGGCCTGCCAGTCGTAGCAGCCCGCGTGGCAGACATAGGCCTGGTAGCGCCCGGCCTTCACGTGCCCGTTCATCCAGGCCACCAGATAGCCGCCAAAGCTGCCGCCGCCGGCGAAGACGCGGTCGCGGGCGACCCAGGGCTTCTTCAGCAGCCAGTCGGTCGCGGCCTCGATGTCCTGCAGCTCCAGCTCGCCCCAGCGCTGCGTGATGGCGTCCTTGAAAGCCTGTCCGTAGCCCGAGGAGCCGTGGTAGTTCACGCAGGCCACCACATAGCCCTGCGCGGCCAGCAGCTGGGCGTTCCAGCGGAAGTGCCACATGTCGCCGAAGGCCGAGTGCGGGCCGCCGTGGATCAGGTGCAGGACGGGGTGCCTGCGCTTGGCATCGAAGCCGGGCGGGTAGGTCAGCCACATCTGGACCTCGTCGTCCTGTGCGCCCTTGAAGCTCACCGGCTCGACGCGGCCCAGGCGCAGGGGCTTGAGCAGGGCGTCGTTGAAGTTCTCGATGCGCAGGGGCGTCTCGCCCTCCATCACGCTGAGGCGGGGCGGATGCTGCGCGCTGTCATGCAGCACGACCAGGGTGCCGGCCTGCAGGTCGAAGGCCGCGGCATGGCCGCCCTCGAACTGCGTGAAGGCGGCGCAGGTCTTGACGTCGAAGCGCCAGAGGTGGCGCCGGCCCTCGTCCTCGGCGCAGAAGAGCACGCCCAGGTCGTCTTCGTCCCAGCGCAGCGGAGCCTGGACCTCGCGGTCCCAGTCCTCGGACAGCACGGCCCAGTTGCCATGCGTGTCCAGCACGCCCAGCTGGTCCGGCATGGTATGCCTGAGGCCGCGATGGCAGGCCAGGAAGGCCAGGTGGTGGCCCGCGTGGCTGTAGACGGGCGCATGCAGATGCCAGCCGTCCTCCTGCAGCAGCGTGCGCACCTGGCGGCTGCGGACCTCCACCTCGGCCAGCGCGAAGCAATGGTCCAGGCGCTTCTCGGCGGCCGGGTCGAAGGCGAAGACGATGCGCCGGCCGTCGGGGGAGATGTCGAAGCAGTCGGCGTCGGGTTCGGAGCGGCTGAGCTCCCGGTCCGTGCCCTCGAACAGGTCGCGAACCTTGCCGCTGCGCGTGTCCAGCACGTGCAGATGGGGCACGCGGTCCATGGGAACGTGGTGATCCCAGAAGCGGTAGAGCGCCTCCGAGGTCACATAGCCGCTGGTCTTGCGGGCCTGGTGCGCGGCCCAGGCCTTGGCCTGCGCGGCCGCGCCCTTGAGATGGGGCCAGACCCAGGCCACGAAGGCGATGTGGCGGCCGTCCGGGAACCACTTGAAGGCCTCGACGCCCATGGGCAGCGAGGTGGCGCGCCGCGCCTCGCCGCCATCGGGTGCGATGAGGTAGAGCTGCGGGCTGTCGTCCCTGACGCCGTCCTGCTCGCGGCGGGCGATGAAGGCGATCTGGTCGCCCTGCGGGCTCCAGCGCGGGCTGGCGTCCTTGTCGCCGGCCTGGGTCAGGCGGCGGGGTTCGCCGCCCAGCGTGGAGAGCAGCCACAGGCTGCTCTGGCTGCTGTCCTTCTCGAGCGAGGGGCTCGTGAGGCTGGCCACGGCCTGCGCTCCGTCGGGCGAGAGGCTGGGCGCGCCGAGGCGCTCGATGGCCCAGAGGGCCTCAATGCTGAAGGTCTTGCTCGTGGCCATGCGCCTTGCTCCTCGTCATGCGGGCACGCCGGTGTGCGCACCGGGCCGCAGTGTAGGGGCGACGAGGCAGGGAAACCTGCCGCGCTGGCGCTCAGCGGTTGCGGCTCTGCATGAAGACCAGCTTCTCGAAGAGGGTCAGGTCTTGCTCGTTCTTCAGCAGCGCGCCCACGAGCGGAGGGATGGCGACCTTGTCGTCCTGCGCCCTGAGCGCGTCGACGGGGATGTCCTCGGCCAGCAGCAGCTTGAGCCAGTCGATCAGCTCGGAGGTGCTGGGCTTCTTCTTGAGGCCGGGCAGGTTGCGCACGTCGTAGAAGGTCTTGAGCGCCGCGGCCAGCAGCTCCTTCTTGAGGCCGGGGAAATGCAGGTCGGCGATGCGCTGCATGGTCTCGGCCTCGGGGAACTTGATGTAGTGGAAGAAGCAGCGGCGCAGGAAGGCGTCCGGCAGCTCCTTCTCGTTGTTGGAGGTGATGAAGACCAGGGGGCGGTGCTTGGCCCGGATCATCTGCCGCGTCTCGTAGCAGTAGAACTCCATGCGGTCGAGTTCGCGCAGCAGGTCGTTGGGGAACTCGATGTCGGCCTTGTCGATCTCATCGATCAGCAGGGCCACGGGCGTGTCCGACTCGAAGGCCTGCCACAGCACGCCCTTTACGATGTAGTTGTGGATGTCCTTGACGCGCTCGTCGCCGAGCTGGCTGTCGCGCAGGCGGCTGACGGCGTCGTACTCGTAGAGGCCCTGCTGCGCCTTGGTCGTGCTCTTGATGTGCCACTGCAACAGCGGCAGGCCCACGCTCTGGGCCACCTCCTCGGCCAGCATGGTCTTGCCGGTGCCGGGTTCGCCCTTGACCAGCAAGGGGCGTTTGAGGGTGATGGCGGCGTTCACGGCCAACATCAGGTCGGCGGTGGCGACGTACTGCTCGGAGCCTTGGAACTTCATGCTGTGGATCAATGCGGGTAAGCCTGCAAACCAGTATAAGGTCCGTCCCTATAATGCGCCCCGGTGTCAGATCAAGAACTTCGGGACCATGAACAAACTGTTGAAGCTCACCTTCGCCGTTCTCGCTGGCCTCACCGCTGTCGGCGCACAGGCGCAGGACGTCAAGGCGGGTGAGAAGAAGATCGCCATGTGCATCGGCTGCCACGGCATCGTCGGCTATCAGGCGACCTTCCCCGAAATTCACAAGGTGCCGATGATCGCTGGCCAGAATGCCAAGTACATCGCCTCGGCCCTGAATGCCTACGCCAAGGGCGAGCGCAAGCACCCGACCATGCGCGGCATCGCGCAGTCGCTGAGCGAGCAGGACATCGCTGACATCTCCGCCTACTACGAGCAGCAGGCCCAGGCCCCCGCCGCCGGCGATGCCGCTGCGGCGCCGGCCAATGTGGCCGAGCTGCTGAACAAGGGCGCATGCGCTTCCTGCCATGGCGCGAACTTCAGCAAGCCCATCGACGGCGCCTATCCCAAGCTGGCCGGCCAGCACGCCGACTACCTCTACGCCGCACTGAAGTCCTACCAGACCGAAGGCAACCCTTACGTGGGTCGCGGCAACGCCATCATGGCCGGCCAGGTCAAGCAGTTCAGCCATGCCGAGCTGAAGGCCATTTCCAAGTACCTGGCCTCGCTCAATGGCGAGCTGCGCACCGTGCCCCAGAGCAAGATGCGCTGAGCGCCCGCACGGTGTCGGATCAAGCCGCCTCGCTAGGCGGCTTTTTTGTGTCCGATTTGGCTTTTCATCGGGAGGGGCACCGTCGATACTGGGCGGCAGATTTCCGCTCCGGTTCCTACCCGCCTCCCATGCTCAAAAGAATACCGACCCAGCACGTCCGGCTCGGCATGTTCTTGCAGTCCATGGAAGGCTCATGGCTGTCCCACCCCTTCTGGAAGACCAAGTTCGTGCTGCGCGAGCAGAGCGAGGTCGACGCCTTGCTCAAGAGCGGTGTGGTCGCCGTCTGGATTGACGTGGAGAAGGGCCTGGACATCCAGGAGGCCGAGCCCAGGGTCGAGCCGGTGCCTGAGCCCGCGCCGGAACCCGCGCCCCAGCCTGCCAAGCCCCAGGAGCCTCGGCCGCAGGCCGCCGCCCCTGTGCCTGCCGCAACGCCGCCCGGCATGCGCGCCAGCCTGCATGACGAAATGGGCCGCGCCGCGCAGATCGTCAACCGTTCACGGGCCGCCGTCATCCACCTCTTCGGCGAAGCTCGCCTGGGCAAGGCCATCGATTCCGAGCAGTGCCTGCCGCTGGTGGAGGAGGTCGCCAATTCGGTGTCGCGCAACCCCTCCGCGCTGATCAGCCTCGCCCGGCTCAAGACCAAGGACGACTACACCTACATGCACTCGGTGGCGGTGTGCGCCCTGATGGTGTCCCTGTCCCGGCACATGGGCCTGGACGAGGCCCAGACGCGCGAGGCCGGCCTGGCGGGTCTGCTGCATGACGTCGGCAAGATGGCCATGCCCATCGACGTGCTCAACAAGCCCGGGCAGCTGACCGACGACGAGTTCGCCGTCATGCGCTCCCACCCGGTGCGCGGCTACGAGATGCTGCTGGAGGGCGGTGCTGTGCCGGCTGCGGCGCTGGATGTCTGCCTGCACCACCACGAGAGGATCGACGGCAGCGGCTACCCCAAGAAGCTCAAGGGCGAGGAAATCTCGCTGCTGTCCCGCATGGGCGCGGTCTGCGATGTCTACGACGCCATCACCTCCACCCGCCCCTACAAGAACGCCTGGGACCCCGCCGGCTCCATCCAGCGCATGGCGCAGTGGACGGGCCACTTCGACCCGGCCGTCTTCCAGGCCTTCGTCAAGAGCGTGGGCATCTACCCGGTGGGGACCCTGGTGAAGCTGCACTCCGGGCGTCTGGCCGTGGTGGTGGAGCAGAGCCCCGTGCGCCTGACGGCACCGCTGGTGCGGGTCTTCTTCTCGACCAAGTCGCAGCTGCCCATCCCCACGGAGCTGGTCAACCTGGACCTGCCCTCGGCCACGGACCGCATCGTCTCGCGTGAGAACCCCGCCGACTGGGGCTTCAAGCACCTGGACGAACTCTGGATGAAGGCGCCGGGGCAGGCCTGACCCTGCGGCCCTGTCTGACGGGCTGCCGTCGGCCAAGGCGCGCGATATCGGCTGTTTAGCGGCGCTTTTGAGCCCTTCGCATGGCGGCGGCTGCCGGGATACTGCCTCCATCCGTCTCCTGACGATGGCTCAGCCCCTGCCCACCATGCCTGCCTCGCCCCTGCACTCCTCGCGTCCTTCCACGTCCTTGCGCCTCCTGCCTGCGGCCGGTCGGTGGCTCAGCTGGAGCCTGGCCTTTGCATTGGTGGCCTGCGGCGGCGGAGGGGGCGGAGGCAGCAGTGGCACGGACACCGGCACCGGCAGCACCACGCCGCCGGTGCTCAGCGGCGTGGCGGCCACGGGCGCCCCGCTGGGCTCGGCCAGCGTCACGGTGCTGGACGCCAGCGGCGCCACGGTGGGCACGGGCAGCACCCATCCCACCGATGGCAGCTACAAGATCACGCTCGGCAAGCAGAGCCCGCAGGCGCCCCTGCTGGTGGAGGTGCGGGGGCTCAACGCCCTGGGCGACATGGTGCTGCTGCACTCGGCGGTGCCCAAGACCTCGGCCAGCATGGTGGCCAATGTGTCTCCCCTCAGCGAGGCCCTGCTGGCCCTGACCGTGGGCGACGCGCCCGGCACCGTGTTCAACGATGTGGCGGGCAACAGCAGCGCCGTGGCCCTCGTCGGCACCCAGCTCGCGGCTGCCTCGGACTTCCTCAAGACCCTGATCAAGTCCAATATCAGCGACGCCAAGATCACAGACGCCACCACCCTGGACCTGCTTGGCGACGCCAGCTTCGCCGCGAACAAGGGCGCGCTGGACCTGCTGATCGAGGCCCTGCGGGTGGACCTGGGCAGCAGCAGTGCCGGTGCGCCGCAGCTGCTGCTGGCCAACAAGCTCAAGCCGGGCGCGCCTGTCGAGGTGGTGGTGGACCTGCCCGCGCTGAAGGCCGAGCTGGCCAAGGGCAGCTCGGCCACGCCGCTCAACGCCGTCACCAGCACGCTCAAGGCCACGACCGGCGCCACCACCCTGCTGCCCAACGCGGCCAGCCTGGACGAGCTGCCGGCTGCGATCAACAAGATGCTGGCCCAGGGCCTCTCGGCCAGCGCGATCAGCAGCCACAGCCTGCTCTCGGCCTTCACCGTCAATGACAGCCGGGACAAGAACTCCATGGCCCTGTACTTCGCGGACCTGGCCAGCAAGAACCAGCAGCTGGGCCGATTCCAGATCGTGGCCTGCCTGGACGATGTGTTCGCCTCCGGCAACTGCACCCGTCTGCAGGTCAGCGCCTACGTGACGGACAGCGCCGGCAAGGTGCTGGACATCTTCCAGACCACGGTCAACTACCTCAAGTCCACCACCGCGGGCGTGCCGTCCTGGCGGCTCTACGGCAACGGGCGCGCGCTGGAGTTCAACGTCATCCCCATGACCGTGGCGAGCTTCGGGGGCGATGGCAGCCTGAAATCCGGCACCACGGTCAATCCGCGCGCCGGCGTGCAGCTGGACCTGCAGGGCCAGACGCTGGACGCCCCCATCACCAGTGCCCTGGACAGCGGCGTGGTGCAGACGCCCAACGGCTTCGCGATTGCCATGGCCTACTGTGCCCGTGCGCGCATGTGCATCACCAAGGTCCCCGGTGCCACCAGCACCACGGCCACCGGGCAGGCCACGGACTACGCCCTGCTGCAGGACAGCGTCGGCTGGATCGGCGGGGCGGACGCCCAGCGCTCGGCCAAGTACAGCGTCAGCTTCACGCCGCCCGGCAGCACGGCCCGGACCCAGCCGGCCTACCTGCGCGCCGAGGTGCCCGTCGCCCCCGCGACCAGCCGCTTCCCGATGATCGACGAGCTCGCCACCAGCGCCCTGCTGGGCCGCCAGCTCAGCTTCGGGCGCAAGTACAGCTGGGCCAAGTGGGCCGCTGCCAACCCGGACATGCGAATGCTGAGCATGCGGCTCGTGCAGGCCACCGACCCGGCTGCGCCCTCCATCCGCGAGATCAAGCTGGCCCTGCCGGTGAGCACCGAGCAGACCCTGGGCCCCAGCGTGCTGCCCGGTGGCGCCACGCCGACGACCAGCGAGCTCTGGCTGACCGCGGCGGACTCGCAGGGACGGCGTTTCCAGAGCCGCTTCGTGCTGAACTACTGAGTCTGGCCTGCTTGCCGGGGCCATCCCGGGCGCATGCCGCTACAGTTGCCGCATCCGCCCCCGAGGCCTCATCTTCCCCGCCCTTCATCGCATGACCGAGGCGCTCCAAGCCCAGAACGACCAGCTCCGTCGACGCCTGGAATCCCTGCTGCAGCAGGCGCGCAGCAACGAGGAGAAGCTGCGGCGCTTCGAGCGTCTGGAGCATGCCCTCATCGGCGCAGGCTCGCTGCCGGATCTGCTGCGCGTGATCCTGCAGGACTACCGCGAGAGCTTCGAGCTGGACGCCGTGGGCCTGTGCCTGCTGGACGCCGGTGGCGATCTTCAGCGCTGCCTGGACGAAGCCGGCACGGATCTGGCGGCCTCGCTGCCTGGGCTCCAGCTCCTGGGCACGGCCTCCGAGCAGCCTCTGCTGCTGCAGCTGGGCCAGCGGCCCGCGCTGGGGCAGTTCCAGTCCTGGCGCCATGCGGCCCTGTTCGGACCGGAGCGCGTGCCTGGCCTGGCTTCCTGCGCTGTGCTGCCCCTGGTGCGGCAGGGCCAGCTGATCGGCAGCCTCCAGTTCGCCAGCCGGGACGTGTCCCGCTACGAGGTCGACGCCGGCACCGAGTTTCTGGAGCGCCTGGCGGCCGTCGTCGCGATCTGTCTGGACAACGTGCTCAACCAGGAACGCCTGCGCCAGGCCGGCATCACCGATGCCCTGACCGGGCTGCACAACCGGCGCTACTTCGAGCAGCGCTGCCCCATCGAGGTGGGGGAGGCGCAGCGCCACGGCCATGGGCTGGCCTGCCTGTTCCTGGACGTCGACCACTTCAAGCGCATCAACGACAGCTACGGCCATCCCGTGGGCGACGAGGTGCTGCGCCAGGTCGGCCAGCGCATCCGCCAGCAGCTGCGGGCCGGCGACACCATCGCCCGCTACGGCGGCGAGGAGTTCGTCGTGCTGCTGCCGCGCTGCCCTGACGAGCATGCTCTGGAGACCGCCGAGCGGATCCGCCGCGCCCTGTGCGAGACCAGCGTGGAGCTGCCGGACGGCGTGCGCCTGCCGGTGACGCTGTCGGCGGGCCTGTCCCTGCTCTCCCAGCTGCTGTCCAGCTCACAGCTGCCGCAGCTGGCCGGCGGCCTGGTGGCGGCGGCCGATGCGGCGCTCTACGCCGCCAAGGCGCAAGGGCGCAATCGCATCGTGATGGCGGGCCGGGGCGCCTTCAGTCCAGGCGGCTGAGCGCCGGATCCAGCGTCGCGCCCCTCGCACCCGGCCCATGGGGCTGGCGCGCAGGCAGCAGGCGAAAGCCCAGCCAGGCCCCCACGACGATGGCCAGGCTGTTCTGCAGACCCCAGAAGGGCGGCATGCGGGCCGAGGTGAGCAGGGTGAAGGGCGACCAGACCTTGGTGACATCCAGCTCGGCCAGCAGGAAGAAGCCGGCGGTGAAGGTGAACACCATGGCCAGCCCCATGCCGATGCGATACCAGAGCCAGCTGCTGCGCCGGCTGCGCTGGCGGGTGCGCAGGCTGAAGTAGGTCCAGGCCACGGCAAGCAGCAGCGAGGGCAGGGCCAGGCCCAGCAGGCGCAGGAAGACCGCGAGGCCATCCAGGCGTCCGACCAGGAGCCAGTTCAGCGGCGTGGAGGTCGCGGCCACGGCGGCCGCGAGCCCGCCCACGTATAGGACGAATCCGGAAAGAAAGGCCAGGGGGCGGCGATGGCTCTGCATGCGTTGAACTGCTGCGATGCGTCAGCCGCAGGATGCGGCCGGGGCCATGCTAGCGCCGCGGTGTTCGGGCGCCACGTGAATTGTTGGCGGAGACGGTGAGATTCGAACTCACGGAGGGGATAAGCCCTCGGCGGTTTTCAAGACCGCTGCCTTAAACCACTCGGCCACGTCTCCCGGTGGAGCGCTGCGGATTCTAGCCTTCAATCGCCACCGCTCAGGTCGCCGGACCGGCTTCCAGGCGTTCGCGGCGGCGCATGGCCAGGGCCAGCGCGTGCTGGCCGTAGCGCTCGAGGCCGGCGTAGGTGTCTTCCATCACCTCGGGCGGATCACCCTGGCCGAGCTTGAACTGCGCCTGGGTGTCCAGGATGCGGGCCCTGAAGGCCACGATGTGCTGGGCGAGCTGCGCCTTGCGGGCGCCCATCTCGCTGGCATGCCAGGGGCGGGGGTAGGGGGCCTCGACGTGGGCGACCAGGGTGTCCAGGGCGGCTGCCGCGGCCTCGGGGCTGTCCTCCAGCGTGATGTGGACCTGCAGGTGCACGGCCTCGTAGTTCCAGGTGGGCGCGTAGCGGCGGTCGCGGAACCAGCTGGTGGAGATGTAGCCCTGGGCCCCGCTGAAGGCCACGAGGGCGCGCGGCTGGCGCCGGATCAGCGCCAGCTGCGGGTTGTGCCGGGAGAAGTGGCCGATGAGCACGCCTTCGCCCCGGGCGTCGCGCTGCAGGACCAGCGGCAGGGGCGAGGCCTCGATCTGCGTGCCCTCGCTGCTGATGACCAGGGCCAGGGGGTGGTGGGCGATCAGGCGGTCGATCTCGCTGGCATGGCGGGGGCGGAAGATCTCGGGGGTGTTCATGGCGCGGCGTGGCGAGTGGGTGGATGACTGAATTCTTGGCCTTGCCGCGCGCCGACCACACAGCAGATTTGCAAGCATGGCTGGCAAAATTGCTGTTCTGTTCAGGCCGCGTCGACGGCAGCCAGGGAAGGAGCGGCGATGAAGGACTCGATGCCGGACTGGGACGACCTGCGCCTGCTCGCCCAGCTGGCCAGGGCGGGCGGGCTGGAGGCTGCGGCGGGACCGCTGGGCATCAGCGCGGCCACGCTGTACCGGCGGCTGCAGGCCGCGGAGCGCCAGCTCGGCGTGCGCCTCTTCGAACGGGGCCGGGCGGGCTACAGGCCCACGAGTGCCGGCCAGGAGGTCGTCGCGCTGGCGCAGCGCATGGCCCAGGAGGTGCAGGCGCTGACGCACAGCGTGAGGAGCCGCCAAGCCTGGCCCGGCGGCCTCGTGCGCCTGAGTGCGGGTGACACCTGGATGAGCGGACCGCTGCCCGCCCTGCTGGCGTCCTACCAGAGCCGGGCCCAGGTGCAGCTGCAGGTCGGCTCGGCCAACACGCTGACCGACCTGATCCACGGGGATGCCGACGTGGCTCTGCGCACCGGCGGCGTCCCGCCCGAGTCCCTGGTGGGCCGGCGCCTGGGATGGGTCGCGGCCACGGTCTATGCCTCGAAGAAGCTGGGCGGCGTCCGGGCGGACCGGCTGGACACCCTGCCGTGGGTGGGGGTCGACGAGACGCTCGCCCACCTCGATTCGGCGCGCTGGCTGGAGCAGCAGGGCCTGGGGCAGCAGGTGTGCATCCGCACCCATTCGCTGGTGCATGTCCACCAGTTTGTCCGCCAGGGGCTGGGCCTGGGGGCGATCCCCTGCTTCCTGGGCGATGCCGATCCGGGCCTGCGCCGCGTCTTTGACCCGCCCCGGGACTGGCGCAGCGAGCTGTGGCTGCTGACACGCCCGGAGCTGCGCAAGGTGCCGCGCATCCGCCTGCTGCTGGACGCGCTGTACGAAGGAACGCGGCCCTTGCTGGACCTGATCGAGGGGCGGGGCGCCTGAGGACCCGCCTCAGCCCGGCTGCTGTGCCTGCGCGCAGCGCACCTGGATGATGTCGCTGACGCGGCCCTGGGCATCCAGCGCCGCTGCGCTCAGCGAGCCGCCCCAGACGCAGCCGGTGTCCAGCGCCAGCAGGTCGTGCCGCTGCTGAAGGCCCAGGGTGGACCAGTGGCCGAAGGCGATGGGCTGGCCCGCGCTGCGCCGGCCGGGCACCTCGAACCAGGGCATGAAGCCCGGCGGCGCCTCGCCGGCGCCGTCCTTGGTCTTGAACTCCAGCTGGCCCTCGGCCGAGCAGAAGCGGATGCGGGTGAGCACATTGACGATGAAGCGCAGCCGGGCCGTGCCCTGGAGGCCGTCCTGCCAGCGGTCCGGCTCGTTGCCGTACATCTCGTGGAGGAAGCCGGCGAGCTCCGGGCCGCGCAGCAGGGATTCGACCTCCGCCGCCAGCGCGAGCGTCTGTGCGCGGTCCCACTGCGGCACGACGCCGGCATGGACCAGCAGCCAGCCCTGCGCTTCGGCCGCCATGCGCTGATGGCGCAGCCAGTCCAGCAGGGCGTCGCGGTCGGGGGCCTCGAGGATGTCGCGCACGGTGTCGCTCTTGCCGGGCTTGCGCACGCCGTGCGCGGTGGCCAGCAGGTGCAGGTCATGGTTGCCCAGCAGGCACTGTGCGGCATCGCCCATGCCCTGCAGGCGGCGCAGGGTGCGCAGCGAGGCGGGGCCGCGGTTGACCAGGTCGCCCAGGCAGTGGATGCGGTCGCGCGAAGGGGAGAAGTCCAGGGTTAGCAGCAGGCGCTCCAGCGCATCGCAGCAGCCCTGCAGGTCACCGATCAGGTAGTTCATCACCGGGATTGTGCGGTCGGAAACGCCACGGGCTTCTGCTACGCTTGCGCGCTTCGACTGGTTTTTTCGCGCCTGGCCAGGGTTTCCCCCGAAATGCTCCTGCCGCCCGGCGCCCCCCATGGATACCGCCTTACTTCTCTTTCTGCTGCTGCTCAACGGTTTCTTCGCGATGTCTGAAATGGCCCTGTCGGCCAGTCGCAAGGCGCGGTTGCAGGTGCTGGTGGAGTCGGGTGAGTCCGGGGCGCAGGCCGCCATGGACCTGCACGACGACCCCACCAAGTTCCTCTCGACCGTCCAGATCGGCATCACCTCGATCGGCGTGCTCAACGGCATCGTGGGCGACGCGGCCTTCTCGGCACCGCTGGCCGCCTGGCTGAAGACCGTCACGCCCCTGCACGACCGCGCCCTGGAGGTCACCGCCACCGCGCTGGTGGTGTTGATCATCACCGTGGTGACCATCATCTTCGGCGAGCTGGTGCCCAAGCGCCTGGGCCAGATCTACCCCGAGACCGTGGCCCGCATGGTGGCGCCGCCCATGGAGTTCCTCTCGGTGGTGGCCCGCCCGCTGGTGCGCTTCCTGAGCTTCTGCACGGAGGCCACGCTGGGCCTGATGGGCCTGCGCGGCAAGGCCCAGCGCAGCGTGACCGAAGAGGAGATCGCCGCCAGCCTGGAAGAGGGCCTGGACGCCGGTGTCATCGAGCAGCACGAGCACCAGATGGTGCGCAACGTCTTCCGCCTGGACGAGCGCCAGATCGGCTCCATGATGATCCCCCGCGGCGAGATCGCCTGGCTGGACGTCGAGGACACGCCCGAGGCCGTGCTCAAGATGCTGCAGGCCCACGGCTACAGCCGCTACCCTGTCTGCCGCGGCGGGCTGGACGACGTGCTGGGCATTGCCACCGCCCAGGGCCTGCTGGCGCGCGTGCTGGCGGGGCAAGACCTGGCCCTTGGCGAAGACCTGGAGCCCTCGGTCTTCGTGCCGGAGACCCTCTCGGGCATGGAGCTGCTGGAGCACTTCCGGGCGTCCAATGCGCCCCTGGTCTTCGTGGTCGATGAATACGGTGAAGTGCAGGGCGTGATCTCTGTGCGTGATGTCTTGGAAGCGATCGCGGGCGAGTTCAATGCGCCCGGCGATGGCGATGCCTGGGCGGTGCAGCGCGAGGACGGGAGCTGGCTGATGGACGGCCTGATCCCCGTGCCCGAGCTCAAGGACCGCCTGGGTCTGAAGGAACTGCCCGAAGAGGATCGTGGGCGCTACAACACCCTGGCCGGCATGGTGATGCTGCTGCTGGGGCGCTTGCCGCGCACGGCCGATGTGGTGGAGTGGAACGCCTGGAGATTCGAGGTCGTGGACCTCG
Source organism: Pelomonas sp. BJYL3 (assembly GCF_027257975.1). GTDB lineage: Bacteria > Pseudomonadota > Gammaproteobacteria > Burkholderiales > Burkholderiaceae_C > Roseateles_B > Roseateles_B flavus. Next base: position 96,087 of record NZ_JANZKX010000003.1, on the reverse strand, counting down.
ATGGCAAGCGTGTGGACAAAGTGCTGGTCAGCCGACTGGCGGAAGACGGAGAGAAAGAATGAGCACCCCCCCGATGTTTGGCAGCGTGGTTCCCCTGGACCGCGAGGCTCACAAGAAGCTGCACCTGCGCACGGACCTGTCCACGGTGGACAAGGTCAAGGGCCTGAACTCGATGTTCCTGACGACGGTCGAGTTCTCGGAAGCCTGCAAGGAATTCCCCATCGTCTTCGTGCGCGCCGGTGAGGCGCCCAAGGACGGCGGCAAGCAGCCCGTGGCCCCCCTGGCCGTGCTGGGTCTCAAGCCCGGCCACAACCTGTTCGTCGAAGGCGACAAGTGGACGGCCAACTACGCACCGGCCTATGTGCGCCGCTATCCCTTCATGATGGCCCACATCGATGACCAGGGGAACATGGCCCTGTGCATCGACGACCAGTGGGCAGGCTTCTCCGAGAAGGACGGCCAGGCCCTGTTCGCCGCCGATGGCGAGGCCACCGAGTTCCTGGTCAACGCCAAGAACTTCGTCGAGAGCTACGAGCGCGAAACCGAGCGCACCCGCGCCGCCTGCCACGAGCTGGTCGAGCTGGGCATCCTGCAGGACATGCGCTTCGAGTCCACCAACGAAGCCGGCAACAAGGTCGATGTCGACGGCTTCATGACCGTGGACGAGAAGAAGCTGGCCGAGCTGGACGACGCCACGGTCGTGCGCCTGCACCGCAACGGCCTGCTGGCTCTGCTGGAGATGCACCGCCTGTCCCTGGGCAATATGGCCCGCCTGGCGCAGCTGCAACTGGCTCGCAAGGACTGAAACAGCATCTGACCGCGCCCGCGCGGTCGGCAAGGCACCAGGGGCAGGGTAACCTGCCCCTTTTTCATGGGGGCCGCGGGCAGGCGCCGCTTTGCTGCGGCCGCGGCCCGGCCTGTGCAGGCTTGTTGCATTCGTCGGGCTTGTACCGAGGCTGCTGTCACAAGCCGCTGTCAGAATCCAGCGTCCCTTTTCGTTGGGGGTTGACAGGCACATGAACAACATCCTGAGCCGCCGCGGCTTTGTCGCGGGTTCCCTGCCCTTGAGCGCCGCGCTGACGGCTGCCCTGGGCCCCGCCGAGGCATTGCCGGCCGCCCGGCCCGCCGCCCAGTCGCCAGGCCTCAATGCGCCGTGGGACCAGATGGACGTGCGCGAGCTGCAGGCCGCCCTGCGCGAGGGCAAGCTCAGCTGCGAGCGCCTGACGCGCCACTACCTGCACCGCATCGAGATGCTGGACCGCCGCGGCCCGCAGCTGCGCTCGGTGATCGAGCTCAACCCCGACGCCCTGTCCCAGGCCCGCCAGCTCGATGCGGATCGGCACAAGGCGGAGCGCGGTCCGCTGTACGGCATTCCCGTGCTGATCAAGGACAACATCGCCACCGCCGACCGCATGGCCACCACGGCGGGCTCCCTCGCCCTGGCGGGGCTTCACGCGAAGCGGGACGCCTTCATCGTCAAGCGCCTGCGCGAGGCCGGCGCCCTGATCCTGGGCAAGACCAATCTCAGTGAGTGGGCCAACATCCGTTCCAGCCGCTCCACCAGCGGCTGGAGCAGCCGCGGCGGCCAGACCCGCCACCCCTATCTGCTGAACCGCAATCCCAGCGGCTCCAGTTCCGGCTCCGCCGTGGCCATGGCTGCCGGGCTGTGCGCGCTGGCCGTGGGCACCGAGACCGACGGCTCCGTGACCTCGCCGGCCAGCATCTGCGGCATCGTGGGCCTCAAGCCCACCCTGGGGCTGCTGAGCCGCGACGGCATCATCCCCATCGCCAGCTCGCAGGACACCGCCGGGCCCATGACGCGCTCGGTGCGCGACGCCGCCCTGCTGCTCCAATGCATGGCGGGCCGCGACAGCCGCGATGCCGCCACGCAAGACCTGCCCCCGGGCGCGGCGCTCGATTTCGAGGGCGCCCTGCGCAAGGACGCGCTGAAGGGCGCGCGCATCGGCGTGATTCGTGCCGCCATGCCGCCCCAGCCCCAGGTCATGGCCCTGTTCGAGCAGGCCCTGGAGGTGCTGCGCCAGCAGGGCGCGGTGCTCGTCGACAAGCTGGAAATTCCCAACCAGGCCAAGTACGCCGAGACCGAGCTGACCGTGCTGATGCACGAGCTCAAGGCCGGCCTGCGCGACTACCTGGCCGAATTCCAGCCGGATGCGCCCGTCAAGAACCTCGGCGAACTGATCGCCTGGAACCGCCAGCATGCCGGCACGGTCATGCCCTTCTTCGACCAGGAGCTCTTCGAGCAGGCCGAGGCCACCGAAGGCCTGGAGGCGGCCGCCTACCGCGAGGCACTGGCCACCAACCGCCGCTACTCGCGTGCCGAGGGGCTGGATGCGCTCTTCGCCGAGCACCAGCTGGACGCCGTGGTGGCACCCACCGGCAACGTGGCCTGGCTCACCGATCCCGTGCTGGGCGACCACTTCACCGCGGGCGGCTTCACCACGCCCTTCGCCGTGGCCGGCTATCCCCATATCACCGTGCCCATGGGCATGGCTGCGCGCCTGCCCGCCGCCCTGTCCTTCGGCGGCCTGGCCTGGCAGGACGCCAAGGTGCTGGGCCTGGCCCATGCCTATGAGCAGGCCAGCCGCCGTCGCGTGCTGCCGGCCTTTCTGAAGGACTGAAGGCCCGGAGCAGGATGCGAATGCACGGAGAGCACTGGACGAGGGTCAGGTCTTGCCGGGGGCAGGCCTTGCGAGGGTCAGGACTTGTCACAGGAGTCCGGGGACGTGGCGGCAGGCCCACAGGGAAGATCCGGGAAATCCCAGTGAATCCGGTGTTAACCCTGTGCTGATTTGGTCCATGTCAGAGGGGCTGGTGTAAGACTTTGTGTATGTTGTACGAAGCGATGTTTTTAACGGTTTTGATTCCGAATCGTCGCTAGACTGCGTCGACCTTGAACACCTTGAGGGAGTCTTTGGATGTTTGCTGACAGTGCAGGTTTTCTTGCCGCCGGGGCCGTTGACGCCCTGCGTGCGACCCTGCGGTCTGGGGGCGCCAACACCATTGCTCCCGTGCGAGCGTTCCGCATCAGTGCGGCCATGTCTGCCAGCCAGCGCCTGCAGGCGCGGGAGCTGGTGGGGCGCAAGTACGCCGCCCGTGGCTATGCCATCGCCGCCAAGGCCGGGCAGGCCGCTGCCAATGGCCGTGAAGGCCAGGAAGCCGATCTGCTGACCCTGACCGCCGCCCGCGAAGGCACCGTGCTGGGCACCCTCAGCGTGCGCTTCGACGGCAGCGAGGGCCTGGCCGCCGACCAGGTCTTCAAGACCGAGATGCGCCAGCTGCGTGCCGGCGGCCGCCGTCTCTGCGAATTCACCCAGCTGGCCATGGACATCGACGAAGCCTCCAAGCGCGTCCTGGCCTGCCTCTTCCATATGGCCTATCTGCAGGCCTTCCGCCTGCGCGGCGCCGAGCTGCTCGTGGTGGAGGTGAATCCGCGCCACGTGGGCTACTACCAGCGCATGCTGGGTTTCCGCATCTGCAGCGAAGAGCGCATGAACCCCCGTGTGAAGGCCCCGGCCGTGCTGATGTGCCTGGACTTCCAGTACGCCCAGCAGCAAGTGCTCCGCTACGGTGGCCAGCCGCACCTGGGCCCGGTGGCGCGCTCCCTGTACCCCTTCGGCTACTCGCCCTCGGAAGAGGCGGTGCTGCTGGAGGAGCTGACGTCTTCCCGCCAGTGAGCGCCTCCGGCCCCCTCCTGCACGCATGATCAACCGGCTTCGGCCGGTTTTTCTTTGCCTGTTTCAGTGGGTCGGGGTCAGATCTGGTGCCTGCGGGAGGTCCTCAGGGATGCTGGGCTGCCATGCCACCGTCTCGCCAGCCCAGCTGCCGGGACAGTTCACGGGCGACGCGCTTGAGCTCCCGGGCCGGCAGGCCCGTCTCCTGCAGCTCGAAATTGCCGCTCGGGCCGATGGCCGTGAGGCTGAGCACCATGCGCCCTCCATCATCGAACACTGGCGCCGCCAGGGCGGAAACGCCTGCCACCACCCCGTCGCGGGACTGGGCCAGGCCCGCGCTGCGGGTCTCGGCCAGGATGCGCTCGAAGGCAGGGCTCAGCGCGGGTGGCTCGCCGTCCGCGGCCTCATTGAGGCGCAGGGCCTCCAGGACCTGGGCCTGGGGGAGGAAGGCCGCGAACAGCCGGCCCGAGGCCGTGCCGCGCAGGCTCATCACCGTGCCATGCCGCATGCTCACATGCACCGGTGAGGGGGCTTCCGCCACCCGCACGATGGTGGGGCCGCGGTTGCCCCAGACGGCGATCGCCACCGTGTGGCCCAGGCTCAGGGCCAGTTCCTCGATGCGGGGGGTGGCCAGGCGCACCGGTTCGTACTGCTGCAGGCTGATCAGGCCCAGCTGCAGCGCCAGGGGGCCGAGACCGTAGCGCCCGCCGCCGGCTTCCTGCTCCACCAGTCCCAGCTTGATGTAGCTCACCAGATAGGGGTGGGCCTTGGCGGGCGTCATGCCGGCCTCGCGGGCCAGGTCCTTCAGGGCCAGGGGACGGCCCTGGTGGGCCAGGGCGATCAGCAGCTGGCCGCCCACCTCCACGCTCTGGATGCCGCGCGGGCCGCGGGTTTCACTGTCTTTGCCGGGGAAATCGGTGTCGTCGGACATGGTGCGCAGATCGGGGTGGCGGCGCATTATCGGGTGCGCTGGTGTTGCGATCTTAAATTAGATATAGTCAAACGCATTCGCAAGGATTGAATTGATCATGAGCAAGACCTTTGCCTCCCAAGCCGATCTGGAAGAGAAGCGCGTCAGCTTCGAGAAGCTCTCGGACCACGCCTACGCCTACACCGCCGAAGGGGACCCGAACACCGGCATCGTGATCGGCGATGACGCGGTGATGGTCATCGACACCCAGGCCACGCCCGTCATGGCTCAGGACGTGATCCGCCGCATCCGCGAGGTGACGGACAAGCCCATCAAGTACGTCCTGCTCTCGCACTACCACGCGGTGCGCGTGCTGGGCGCCTCCGCCTATGAGCCTGAGCACATCATCGCCAGCCAGGACACCTTCGACCTGATCGTCGAGCGCGGCGAGCAGGACAAGGCCAGCGAGATCGGCCGCTTCCCGCGCCTCTTCCGCAATGTCGAATCCGTGCCCGCCGGCCTGACCTGGCCAACCTTGACCTTCACCGGCAAGATGACCCTGTGGCTGGGCAAGCTGGAGGTGCAGATCCTCCAGCTGGGCCGTGGCCACACCAAGGGCGACACCGTGGTCTGGCTGCCCCAGGACCGCGTGCTGTTCTCGGGCGATCTGGTCGAGTTCGATGCCACGCCCTATGCCGGCGACGCCTACTTCCAGGACTGGCCGCAGACCCTGGAGAACCTGGCCGCCCTCAAGCCCGCCAAGTTGGTGCCCGGCCGCGGCGCCGCGCTGCAGACGCCCGAGCAGGTCCGTGCCGGCCTGGAAGGCACGCGCGCCTTCGTGTCCGAGCTCTATGCCGCCGTGAAGACCGGCGTGGCCGCCGGGCGTGACCTCAACACCGTCTACCGCGAGGCCTATGCCGCGCTGGAGCCGAAGTATGGCCAGTGGGTCATCTTTGCCCACTGCATGCCCTTTGACGTGACCCGAGCCTTTGACGAGGCCAGCGGCCACACCCATCCCCGCATCTGGACCGCCGAGCGCGATGTCGAGATGTGGCGCGCCCTGGAAGGCCAGTGAGCGTCACCTGCAAGACCTGACCCCTGACCAGACGCAAGACCTGACCCCCAACGAGGACCCGAGGAGAAGCCATGAAGATCGAACGCATCCACCACGTCGCCTATCGCTGCAAGGACGCCAAGACCACCGTCGAGTGGTACGTCAAGCACCTGAACATGGACTTCGTGCTGGCCATCGCCGAGGACAAGGTGCCGTCCACCCAGGCGCCGGATCCCTACATGCACCTGTTCCTGGACGCTGGCAACGGCAACATCCTGGCCTTCTTCGAGCTGCCCAACTCGCCCGACATGGGCCGTGACACCAACACGCCCGAGTGGGTGCAGCACATCGCCTTCAAGGTCGACAGCGTGCAGACCCTGGAGGAGACCAAGGCCCGCCTGCAGGCCGCGGGCATCGAGGTGATCGGCGTGACCGATCACACCATCTTCAAGAGCATCTACTTCTTCGATCCCAACGGTCATCGCGTCGAGCTGGCCGCCGATGTCGGCACGCCCGAGATGTACAAGGCCCTGGACGCCTGCAAGTGGGAGATGCTGGAAGAGTGGAACCAGACCAAGCGCGCACCCAAGCACGCCGCCTGGATGCATGACAAGGCGCTGGCCGCACCGCAGTAAGCCCGCCCCCAGCTCCATCGGCACCCAGCAGGACCGACCATGCTCAGCACCTACCAGTACCCCGTCTTCGACTACTACCAGAGCGAGGAGCAGCGCCTCGGCCAGCCTCAGGCGCACACCGTGGTGGTGGTGGGTGCCGGGCCCATAGGCCTGAGCCTCGCGCTGGACTGCGCCTCCCGCGGCCTGCGTGTGGTGGTGCTGGATGACAACAACAGCGTGAGCATCGGCTCCCGCGCCGTCTGCTATGCGAAGAGGACCCTGGAGGTCTGGGACCGCCTGGGCGTGGCCGAGCCGCTGGTGCAGCAGGGCGTGAAGTGGAAGGTCGGCAAGGTCTTCCATGGCGAAGGTCTGGCTTACCAGTTCGACCTCCTGCCCCAGGACCGCCACAAGCTGCCGGCCATGATCAACCTGCAGCAGTACTACCTGGAGGAGCGCCTGGTTGCGGCCTGCGAGGCTTCGCCCCTGGTGGAGCTGCGCTGGAAGCACAAGCTGCTGTCCTTGACGCAGGACGATGACGGCGTGAGCCTGCAGGTCGAGACGCCCGACGGCGTCTTCCCCATGCGCACCCAGTGGCTGCTGGCCTGCGACGGCGCCGGCAGCGACACCCGCCGGATGCTGGGCGCGGAGTTCCGCGGGCAGGCTTTCCAGGATCGCTTCCTGATCGCCGACGTGGTGGTCGAGCCTCAGGCTGCCGATGCCGCCGACGACGGCTTGCGCGGCCACGGCGCCACCCTGCGCCGCCTGGGCGCCGAGCCGGAACGCTGGTTCTGGTTCGATCCGCCCTTCCATCCGGGGCAGTCGGTGCTGCTGCACAAGCAGTGCGCCAACGTCTGGCGCATCGATTTCCAGCTGGGCTGGGGCGCAGATCCGCAGGAGGAGAAGAAGCCCGAGCGCGTGATCCCGCGCATCGAGGCCATGCTGGGGCCTGACGTGCCTTTCACGCTGGAATGGGTCTCCATCTACCAGTTCGCCTGCCGCCGCATGGAGCGCTTCCGGCATGGCCGCGTGCTCTTCGCGGGCGACGCGGCACACCAGGTGTCGCCCTTCGGTGCGCGCGGCGCCAACACGGGCGTGCAGGACGCCGAGAACCTGGCCTGGAAGCTGGCGGCCGTCGTCCACGGCGATGCGCCTGCGGCCCTGCTGGACAGCTACGACCACGAGCGCACCTTCGCGGCCGACGACAACCTGCTGAACTCCACCCGCTCCACCGACTTCATCACGCCCAAGAGCCGCGCCTCGCTGCGCCTGCGCAATGCCGTGCTGGAGCTGGCGCGCACCGAGCCCTTCGCGCGGCCGCTGGTGAACAGCGGCCGGCTGTCCACGCCCACGCCCTATCTCGACAGCAGCCTCAGCACGGCCGATGCGGCCGATGCCGGCTTCCCGCCAGGCAGTCCGCGCCCGGGGCATCCGCTGCTGGACGCGCCGCTGCGTGTGGGCGGGCAGTCCGCGTGGCTCAGCGAGCAGCTAGGGCGCGGCTTTCAGCTGCTGAGCTTCGGCCCCGCCCGGCCGCTGCAGGTGGGGCGCGTGGCGGTGGAGGTGCTGGAGGTGGGCCGCGACCTCATCGACAGCGAAGGCCTGCTGGCCCAGCGCTATGACGGCCGCCCCGGCACCGTCTACCTCTTCAGGCCCGACCAGTACGTGGCGGCCCGCTGGCGGCATTTCGATGCGGCCCGGGTCGAAGCGGCCGTTCGCAAGGCCCTGGCACAGGAGCTCCCGGCATGAACACGACCCACCTGATCCGCACGCCCAACCTGCCGGACCCGGACGGCTTCTACGAGCAGCTGATCGATGCGCAGCGCGACCTCTCCGATGAGCAGGCCGACCTGCTGCTCGCCAAGCTGGTGCTGATCCTGTCCAATCACATCGGCGACCGCCGCGTGCTGGCCGAGGCCCTGCAGCTGGCGCGCGACAACACGCTGGGGGCCTGAGCCCTGGCGATCGATTCCCCCGCCGGACCGAGGGCCGGCTTCCCCTGAAAATCCAAGCGACGACAAGACCAAGACTGCCATGAGCCTCATCGACCACACCCACGACCCGGCGGCCCTGAGCTGGGTGGCCAGCGCCAACACGCCCGACACCGATTTCCCGATCCAGAACCTGCCCTACGGCCTCTTCCGCCGCGCCGGCAGCAATGACAGCGCCCGCGTGGGCGTGGCCATCGGCGACCAGATCCTGGACCTGCGCCTGGCCGCCGCGGCCGGCAAGTGGAGCGCCGCGGACGCCGTGCTGCTGCACCACCTCGCCCAGGGCGACCTCAACGCCGTGATGGCCAAGCCCGCCGCCCAGCGCCGCGCGCTGCGCCATGCGCTCTTCGCCGCCCTCCAGGCCGGCTCGAAGCAGGAGACTGCCCTGGCCACCTGCCTGGTGCCGCAGGTCGAGGCCCAGATGGCGGTGCCCTGCCGCATCGGCGACTACACGGACTTCTACACCGGCATCCACCACGCCACTACGGTGGGCAAGCTCTTCCGTCCGGACAATCCGCTGCTGCCCAACTACAAGTGGGTGCCCATCGGCTATCACGGCCGGGTGTCCTCCATCGGTGTCAGCGGTAGCAGCGTGCGCCGCCCCTTGGGGCAACTCAAGGCGCCTGATGCCGCCGTGCCTGTGCTGGCCGCCTGCAAGCGCCTGGACTACGAGCTGGAGCTGGGTCTGTTCGTCGGTCCGGGCAATGCGCTGGGCGAGCCCATCCCGATGGCCGAGGCCGAGTCCCATGCCTTTGGCGTGACCCTGCTCAACGACTGGTCCGCCCGCGATGTGCAGGCCTGGGAGTACCAGCCTCTCGGCCCCTTCCTGGCCAAGAACTTCGCGACCACGATCTCGCCCTGGATCGTCACCCTGGAGGCCCTGGAACCCTTCCGCTGCGCCTTCGAGCACCCGGCCGAGGACCCGCAGCCGCTGCCCTACATCGACAGCGAGCAGAACCGCCGCGAGGGTGGCTACGACATCGAGCTGGAAGTCTGGCTGCAGACCGAGGCCATGCGCGCCGCCGGCCAGCCCGCCACCCGCCTGATGCGTTCCAACTTCAAGCATGCCTACTGGACCCTGGCCCAGATGCTGACCCACCACGCCAGCAACGGCTGCAACCTGCAGCCGGGCGACCTGCTGGGCACCGGCACGCAGTCCGGCCCGAATCCGGAAGAGGGCGGTTCCCTGCTGGAGCTGAGTCTGGGCGGCAAGCAGGCCTTGACGCTGCCCAATGGCGAGACGCGGACCTTCCTGCTGGACGGTGACACGGTCACCCTGCGCGGCTACGCCGTGAAGGACGGCGCGCGCCGCATCGGCTTCGGGGATTGCGCGGCGACCATCACGCCGGCGCCGGTGATGTGAGGCGGGGCTGAATCGCCGGCGCGCGAGGGGCCGTGAGGGCCCTTTGCGCGGTGGGGCAGCCGGCGATGCAGGCCGGACGCCGTGGGAGGTGCTCCTGCCCCGGCGCTGTGGGGGGTGTCCAGCGCCGCCAGCAAAGCCAGATCGCTGCCTGGAAGCGGGACACGGCAGTGCTGGCCGAATACCATAGGCGCCCATGTCCCGGTGTGCCTTCCCGCACGAGATGGGTCCCTTGACCGCGAAGCCGCACGCTTGATGCAACGACGCCGACTGATGACTGCTGCCATGGCTGCCGGACTGGGCGCCACCGCCCTGGCGCACCAGATGCTGACGGGTTCGGCCACCCCTGCGCTGCTGGCGCTGGACAGCGAGCGCCTGGGCCGGCTGCGTGCGCTGCGTGCCGAGCCCAAGTTCATTGATGCGCCGGGAGCGCTTGGCGCCGAAGAGCGTCGCCGCCTGGAGCCGCTCATCAACGAGTTGCTGGACCGCCTGATTGCAGGGCTGGGTGACCATCCCAACGAGGCCTGGGTGCTGGCCCAGATGGAGCCAACGGTGGAGGCCTTCCATCTCGAGGATACCGAGGCGCGTGAGCGCTGCTTGCACTACATCGACGCGATGTTCCGGATTCTGGGCATGCCCGATGATCGCGGGGCCTTCCGCAAATACATGATCTTCTGGTGACGCATGGTGGAGATCGCCTCCCTGTGCCTGCTGCTGGCCTGCGCCGAAACCCTGCACGGCATCGCCCGCACCACCCTGCTCATTCCGCGTATCGGCAAGGACCGCGCAATCAAGCTGAGTGCGCTGACTGGCACGCTGCTCGCGTTCGGCATTTGCTGGTGGTGGGTGCCCGGCATCGGCCTGCGCTCAGCCGGGGCGCACCTGGCGCTGGGCCTGGGCCTGGCGGCCTTCATGGCCGGCTTTGATGTGGCTATCGGGCGGTGGCTGATGCGGAAGTCGTGGACCAAGATCTGGCCCGACTTCGATCCGCGCAGCGGCAACTACCTGTTGTTCGGTCTGATGGCGCTGTGCGGCATCCCGCTGCTGGTCTGGCTGGGGCAATGAGCCCGGGCCTTCAAGTGCCTGCGGGCCCGGTCCCGCAAGCACTGGCGGCCCGTGCCGCATCCGCCAGAGGCGGAGATCTGCGTGGCGAAGGGGCCCGGCACATGGCGGCTTGACTGGAGCTCAGCCCGGGGCGCTCTGCATGGGGCTCGACCGGCCAAACCGCGTCGTTCGGGCCTACGACAGGCTGTGCTCCAGCCCTTATTTCCTGCAATCGTGAGAAGGTGGAAAAGAACCTCGGGCGTGCGACGCCCTTGGCAAGGTCTTACTTCGTGGCCACCGCGCGCAGCTTCCCGTCATTGGTGGGCTCGAACTCGCCGAAGCCGGTGGAGCCGTCCGCGAAGAGGACCAGCAGGCGGGACCCCATGAAATCACCCACGCGAACGCCGGAGGAGACATCCCCCTGGAAGTCTGGGTCGATGCCGGAGAACTTCACCGACTTGTCCGGCGAGAAGTTGGCAAAGCGGGCCGTCACCACCTCGGTGTCCACGCCATCGACGCCCACCAGGGTGGCAGGGCCGGAGAAGCCGCCGAAGGTGTCGAAGAGGATGGGGAACTTCGCCGTCCTTGCGCTGATGCCGACCTCGCGGATGTCCGTGCTGCTGGCGTTCTGCAGGTTGAGATTGATGCTGAAGCTGTTGAGCGGCCCGTCAAAGGTCGCGACCAGTTCCTGTGCCATGATGTACCTCACTGAGTTGGCTGTGAACGGCAGGCGCAGGGCCTGCCACCTCGATGCGGCCAGTGGCTTGCACTGCCCGCCAGCACACTATTGGTTCATCCGCGCATGTACGCATCCCCAAATCTGACCACTTGGAGGCGCGCCGGCTGAGCAATCTAGGGGGTAGCGTGCCCGGCCCGAGGTCGGTGAGGCACGCAGGCGGCCTGAAGGCCCGGCCCCCAGCGAACAAGGGGGCCTCGGCCCCCTTGTTGCATCACGACGCGCACAGGCTCAGCGCGCGATCCATGCATCCGCCCAGGCGGCGCCCACGCCGGGTTCGTAGGCATTGTTGCTGCTGCTCCAGATGTTGCACCAGCCGCTGTAGGGCGAGGGCCGGCATTCGTAGACCTTGCCGTTCTTGTTCTGCAGCACCCGGGTGCCGGCCTTGTAGCTGCCCAGGCCGGTGGGGAAGACATAGTCGTAGCTTGTGCTGCCGGCGGCCTTGAGGTTCACCGCGTAGGTCTTCTGGACCACGGTGCCGCCACTCTTGGGCGTGCCCTTGACGACCAGCTGGTAGCTGCCGGCCGCTGGCTTGCTGAGGGGCAGGCTCAGGCTCTGGCCGCTGTTGTTGAGCGAGGCGTTGGCACTGGCGCGGGCCACGCCGGCGGCATCGAACAGGGTGGCGTTGACGTCCAGCTGGCCGACGGCGGTGACGCTGAATCCGAGCGTCAGGTTGCCGTCACTGCCGATGGTGTATTCGGCGGCCAGGCCGCTGACCAGCACGTCGTTGGCGGGCGGCGGGGCTTTGTCGATCTGGATCTCCACGCGGGTGTAGGGGCTGTCGCTGCGGGCGAAGACCTCGTTCTGGCCATAGGCGGGGTTGATGCTGCCGTCCGCGGCCTTCTGGCCCGCCCGGAGCAGGGACTGTTCGGCATTGACCCGCGTCGCGAGGAGGTAGGGCCAGGTGGTCTTGGCGCCGTCGGCGGCGCTGCCGATGGTGATCCTGGTCGAGACCTCAGGGTGTTCGCCGGCGGCATCGAAGACGCGGGTGGAGGCCTTGTCCCCCACCGCCAGGTCGACGCTCGGGTAGATGGTGCCCTTGGCCGACCAGCTGTAGACCGGCGGCGTGCCGTCGAACTGCAGGTCCAGCAGGTTGTAGAAGCTGTTGGTGGTGTCCGCGATCTCCCAGACGGCCAGCACCAGCTGATAGCCGGCCCGCACGGGCACATTGCAGCTGTGGGTCAGCGGGCTTGGGGGCTGCTTGCCACCGCCATCCACCTGGCAGAAGGGCGTGGACTCGAAGCTGGCGCGGCTGAGCTTCACATTGGGATTCCAGTCGGCCCGGGTGATGTAGTAGCGCCAGTTGCGGGTGGCGTGGTTGGCGGTGAAGGTCCAGGTGAAGTTCTGCAGGCCGGACTTCATCGGGCGCTTGGTCCAGCGGGTGGCCGTCTGCTCGTCCAGCTCGGCGAACTGGGTCAGGCCGGCGCTGGCGATCCTGCCGTCGGCCGGGCCGGTGGCCGGATAGCCGGATGGCGCCTCCAGGCTCTGGGGCTCGTACTGGATGGCGCCGCAATTGCTGTTGCCGCCTTGCTTGCACAGCAGGGAGCGCGACTCCGGGCTGCTGACGTAACCGTGTGGGTACGCGCTCAGCGGCACGGCGAGCAGAGCGCACAAGGCGAAGCAACTACCCCAGAGACTTGTCCTCATCATGACCTCCATCGTTGTGGGCCCGATTGTGAAAATGGTGCGAATGACGCGCAAGTGGTTCTTTGTTGGTATTTATCCGGTATTTGTTTCGGTCCGTATCGCCTAAGGCAGTTGACGGCTTTCAAACAAGTGACATGCGCAGCCCCTAGGCTCATCCCTGCTCGCCACAAGGGACGACGCAGGGGGAGACCACATGACTCAGGACAGCGCACAGGCGTGCATCGAATGGGCCAGCCAGCGCCAGGCGGAAGCCTTCTGGCAATGCGCCGAGACGGCCCAGGCGGTGAGGCGGCGCCATCAGTTCTTCATCTGGACCCAGGCCAGCCTGCAGCGCCTGCTGCCCCACCAGCTGATGCTGTGCAGTGCCTGGTCGCCCCTGCGGCGGCAGCTGCAGCCCGAGCTGTTCAACAGCCTGCCGCTGCCCGAGCCGGTGCTGCAGTGGCTCCAGGACCCGGCCAGCCTGGCCTGGCTGCAGCAGGGCTGGCTGCGCGCGGGCAGCCAGGCCCAGACCCTGCCGCTGGCCGGGCTGGTGGCCTCCGGCGAAGGCACTGCGCAGGCCCTGAGCCTGCTGCAGACGGCGGGCTTGCAGCACCTGTCCGTCCTGGGGGTGTCGCGTCCGCAGTGCGCCGAGGAGCTGGAGAGCTTCTTCCTGCTGGTCTCGCGGGAGCCCCTGCCGTCCCCCCTGCTGAACCTGATGACGCCGCTGCTGCACTGCGTCTGGCGGCGCGTGCAGGCGCAGGAGCTGCAGCTGCAGCACAGTCCGGCCCAGGGCGGCGCGAGCACGCAAGGCGTGACCGAGCGCGAGCGCCAGGTCCTGGCCTGGATGCGTCAGGGCAAGAGCAACCAGGAGATCGGCCTGCTGCTGGGCATCAGTGCGCTGACGGTCAAGAACCATGTGCAGAAGATCCTGCGCAAGCTCTGCGCCAGCAACCGGGCGCAGGCGGTGGCGCAGGCGATGAGCCTGCAGCTGCTCAAGGAGAACGGGCTGCGCTGAGCCGGTCCGGCGGGGGCGGCGTCAGCGCCACTTCCAGCGCTGCTTCATCTCTTCGACCTGGGCGATCCGGTCGCGCATGAAGTCGCGCATCGCCAGCACCTCGGCGGGGTGCTTGTACGAGGACAGGTACCAGTGCCCGCTGGCATGGGGCAGGTCCGGGTCGAAGACCGGGGCCTCGCCGCTGTCGGTGCCCGCATGGGCGAAGTAGTACTCGGCAATGCGCGTGTTGAGGTAGGCCCCGTCCACACGACCCCTCTGCAGCTTTTCATAGAGCCGGTCGTACTGCACCGACTCCTCGATGCGCATCTGCCCTGAGTTGATCAGCTGCTGGTAAGGGTAGGGCGTGAAGCCGTTGGGGATGCCCAGCACCTTGATGCGCGCCACGCCCTTGCCCAGGTCCTGCGGGCGGACCAGCACGCCGTCGGTGAACTCCATCATGGGCGCGTAGGCGATGCGCAGATTGCCCTTGAGCGTCGTCACCCAGTTCGGGTTGTCGGGGAAGATGAAGTCCAGGTCCCCGCGCACGAACATGGCGTCGCGGCGCTTCAGGGGCAGGACCACATAGCGGAACTCCAGGCCGCGGGTGCTCGCGAAGGCATCGAGCATGTCGCGCCCCAGGCCGCTGTAGACGCCGTTCTTCCATTCCGAATAGGGCAGGAAGTTCTCGTAGTCTTCCACGCCCACGGTGTAGATGCGGCGGGCCTGGGCCCGGGCTGGGGCGGCGGCCGTCGTCAGCAGGGCGGACAGGAGCAGGTGGCGTCGCTTCATGGAACCTCCCGGTGCAGGGTATGGAGCGATGAAGAGGGCGGGTCGACAGCCACAGTGTCGCGCAGCGCGGGCCGGCTGAACAGCGGCAGGGCCGCCGCGGGTGGGCGATTCCTCAGGCGACCTTCAAGCGTCCTTGGCGCGACCTTGAAGCGACCTTGAAGCAACCTTCAGCGGCGCACCCGCCCGGCAAGGCGCCGCAGCACCCGCGTCAGCGCGAGGCCCAGCAGGATGCCGATGCCGTCCGCCAGCAGGTCCGCCCACTCGGCGGAGCGGCCCGGTACCTGGGTCTGCAGCAGCTCGATCAGGCCGCCGTAGGCCAGCAGTGCCGCCGCCGGGCGCCACAGTCGGGCAGGCCAGCTCAGGCCGCCCAGGACGGTCAGCGTGCCAAAGGCGGCGAAGTGGTTGAGCTTGTCCCAGCCCAGGTCCGCGGCCTTGGGAGGCGCGGGGCTCAGGGCGAGGTAGCTGACCGCGAGGAGGGTCAGGGCGAAGAGGGCGGGCGCCAGGCCGAGGAGGCGGCGTAGCAGGGGCGTCATGGCGGGAAGGCGCAGGCAGTCGTGAGCGAGCCGGGCAAGAAAAAAGCCAGACCCTCGCGGATCTGGCTTGATTCAATTTTTGGTGCCGGTGAAGAGAGTCGAACTCCCGACCTTCGCATTACGAATGCGCTGCTCTACCAACTGAGCTACACCGGCGAAAGACTGCGACTATAGCAGAATTTACTGTGCCTGCTCAAGGTGGTAGCGCGTCACACGCTCCACCTCGTTCTTCGAGCCCAGCACCACGGCCACGCGCTCATGCAGCTTGGTGGGCTTGAGGTCCATGATGCGCTCGCGGGCGTTGGTGGCCGCGCCCCCGGCCTGCTCCACGAGGAAGGCCATCGGGTTGGCCTCGTACATGAGGCGCAGCTTGCCGGCCTTGTTGGGCTCGCGCTTGTCCCAGGGGTACATGAAGACGCCGCCGCGGGTGAGGATGCGGTGCACGTCGGCCACCATGGAGGCGATCCAGCGCATGTTGAAGTTCTTGCCGCGCGGGCCTTCCTCGCCCGCCAGGCATTCGTCGATGTAGCGCTTCACCGGGGCGTCCCAGTGCCGCATGTTCGACATGTTGATGGCGAACTCCTTGGTGTCCTCGGGGATCTTCACGTCTTCCTGCGTCAGCACGAAGCTGCCCTGCTCGCGATCCAGGGTGAACATGGCCACGCCGTCGCCCACGGTGAGCACCAGCGTGGTCTGCGGGCCGTAGACGCAGTAGCCCGCGGCAGCCTGGGCGCTGCCGGGCTGCAGGAAGTCGTCCTCGCTGATGCCCTTGCTGCCTTCAGGCTTCTTCAGCACAGAGAAGATGGTGCCGATGGACACGTTGACGTCGATGTTGGACGAGCCATCCAGCGGGTCGAACATCAGCAGGTACTCGCCCTGCGGGAAGCGGTTGGGCACCAGGTAGATGCCCTCCATTTCCTCGGAAGCCATGGCCGCCAGGTGGCCGCCCCATTCGTTGGCCTCGATCAGCACCTCGTTGGCGATGATGTCCAGCTTCTTCTGGACCTCGCCCTGCACGTTCTCGCTGCCGGCCGTGCCCAGCACGTCACCCAGGGCGCCCTTGTTGACGCTGATGGCGATGCGCTTGCAGGCGCGGGCCACGACTTCGATCAGCAGGCGCAGCTCCTGCGGGATGTGGCCGTGCTGGCGCTGTTGCTCGATCAGGTACTGCGTGAGGCTGATGCGACGGGTCATGGAAACACCTTGAAGTTGCGAATGCGGGGCTGGGCGCTCAGGCGGTGGCGCCGCCGGAGGCCAGGGCGCGCTCGACGATCTCGCGCACGTCATTGGACAGCTCGGGCTTGGCGGCCACGCGGGCGATGGCCTCGCGGGCAGCGGCGCGGTAGGGCTCGGCCAGCACCGTCCAGCGGTCCATGGCGCGGGCCACGCGGCCGGCCAGCTGCGGGTTGATGCCGTCTAGCAGCTGCACCTGTTCGGCCCACAGCACGTAGCCGGCGGCATCAGCGCGGTGGAAGGCGGCCGGGTTGAACATGCACAGCGAGGCCAGCAGGCTGCGGGCGCGATTGGGGTTCTTCAGCGTGAAGTCCGGGTGCTGCAGCAGCTGCTTGACGCGGGCGAAGGTTTTGCCGCCGTTCTCGGTCGCGCGGGCCTGCAGGGCGAACCACTTGTCCACCACCAGGGCCTCGTGCTTGAACAGCGCGTGGAAGCGCTGCAGCGCGGGCTCGGCCAGCTCGGCATGGGCGTTGACCAGGGCGGACAGGGCGCCCAGGCGCTCGGTCATGTTGGTGGCGTCCTTGAAGCGCTGGTAGGCGCGGCCGGGCCAGACGGCGTCGCCGTTGCGGGTGGCATGGAGCACCAGCATGGACAGGGCCAGGTTGGCCAGGGCGCGCTGGCCGGACTGCACCGGGCTGGGCTCGTAGCCGGCCTTGACCTGGTTGGCCTCGTAGGCGGCGGCCCAGTCGTCCGCCAGGGCGGCGGCCAGCTGCACATGCGCGGCCTCGACGGCGGCGTGGATCTCCTGCGGGTCGACCACCTCCAGCTGCTCGGCCACATAGCCTTCGCCCGGCAGGGTCAGGGCCAGTTCCTTGAAGGCGGCGTCCAGCTGCGGGTCGCGCAGCACGGCGCGCATGGCATCCAGGTAGGCGGCATCCAGCACCAGGGCCTCGCCGGTGCGCACGGCCTGCAGGATGCGGTTCAGTGCCAGGCGCTGGCTGGCTTCCCAGCGGTTGAAGGCGTCGGCGTCATGCTGCAGCAGGACCAGCAGCTCGGCGTCAGTGAGGCCGTCGTCCAGGATCACCGGAGCCGAGAAGCCGCGCAGCAGCGAAGGCACAGGCTCGCTGGCCACGCCGGTGAACACGAAGCACTGCTCGGCCTGGTCCAGCACCAGCACGCGCTCGGTGCCCACCGGGGCGGCTTCGCCCTGCAGCTGCAGGGGCAAGACCTGACCCTCACGGCTCAGCAGGCCCATGGTCACGGGGATGACCTGGGGCAGCTTGTGCTCCTGGCCGGGCGTGGCGGGGTTGTGCTGCTTCAGTGTCAGGGTGTAGGTCTGGGCAGCGGCGTCGTAGCTGCCGCGGGCCTGCACACGCGGCGTGCCCGACTGCGAGTACCAGCGCTTGAAGGTCTCCAGGCGGGTGCTCAGGGCGGAGCCGGGGTTGGCGTCGGCGATGGCAGCGGCGAAGTCGTCGCAGGTCACGGCCTGGCCGTCATGGCGCTCGAAGTAGAGCTTCATGCCGGCCTCGAAGCCCTGGCGGCCGACCAGGGTCTGGTACATGCGCACCACTTCCGAGCCCTTCTCGTAGACCGTCGGGGTGTAGAAGTTGTTGATCTCGACGTAGGAGTCGGGGCGCACCGGGTGGGCCATGGCGCCGGAGTCCTCGGGGAACTGCACGCTGCGCAGCGCGCGCACGTCCTGGATGCGGCAGACGGCACGGGCGCTGGGCGCGGCGGCCATGTCCATGCTGAATTCCTGGTCGCGGAAGACGGTCAGGCCTTCCTTCAGCGAGAGCTGGAACCAGTCACGGCAGGTGACGCGGTTGCCGGTCCAGTTGTGGAAGTACTCGTGGGCGACGATGGACTCGATGCGGGCGAAGTCCGCGTCGGTCGCGGTGGCCGGCGAGGCCAGCAGGGCGCTGGTGTTGAAGATGTTGAGGCCCTTGTTCTCCATGGCGCCCATGTTGAAGTCGGACACGCCGACCACCATGAAGCGCTCCAGGTCCAGGGGCAGGCCGAAGCGGGCCTCGTCCCAGACGATGGAGGCGATGAGGCTGTTCATCGCATGCTCGGTCTTCTCCAGGTCGCCGCGGCGCACGTAGACCTGCAGCAGGTGGTCCCGGCCGGCGCGGGTGCGGATGCGCTGCTCGCGCGAGACCAGGTCCGCCGCGACCAGCGCGAACAGATAGCTGGGCTTGGGGAAGGGGTCGTGCCACTTGGCCAGGTGGCGGCCGTTGTCCAGCTCGGCGGTCTCCAGCAGATTGCCGTTGGAGAGCAGCACGGGGTACTTGGCCTTGTCGGCGCGCAGGGTGACCGTGTAGACGGCCATCACGTCCGGGCGGTCCAGGAAGTAGGTGATGCGGCGGAAGCCCTCGGCCTCGCATTGCGTGAAGAAGCCGCCGCCCGAGGTGTAGAGGCCCGACAGCGAGCTGTTCTTCTCGGGGGCGCAGGTGTTGCGGATCTCGAGGGAGAAGTCGGCGTCCGGCGCGCTCTCGATGATCAGCTCATGGCCCTCCTGGCGGAAGGACACGCTCTCGCCATCGATCAGCACGCGCAGCAGGTTCAGCTCCTCGCCGTGCAGGCGCAGCGGGCCGTGCGGCACGGCGGCATTGCGCTCGACCTTCATCTTGCTGGTCACCAGCGTCTTCGCCGGGTCCAGGTCGAAAGTCAGGTCGACGGTGCGGATCCAGTAGGCCGGAGCCACGTAGTCTTCGCGGCGGATCAGTGCGGCGGTGCCTTCACGCATCATGGCGGACTTCCTCGAGTTGTGTTGTCAGCGCCCCAGGCTCATGACCCGGAGCTGTTGGATTCAATCGGTTGAGACGCGCCAGATGGCACGCCTCAACCTGCATTCCCCAGCGGGTCCCGCTGATCCGGCTTTGCCGGGCAGTCGGGGCCGCCCCCTCGAGGGGGCCGGCGCAGCCGGTAGGGGGGGGAGCCTGTTCAGACGCCCTGTTTCAGGGACGCAGTGATGAAGGCGTCCAGGTCGCCGTCCAGCACCTTCTGGGTGTTGGAGACTTCCACGTTGGTGCGCAGGTCCTTGATGCGGCTCTGGTCCAGCACATAGGAGCGGATCTGATGGCCCCAGCCCACGTCCGTCTTGCTGTCCTCGAGCTTCTGCTGCTCGGCCATGCGCTTCTTCATCTCGTGGTCGTACAGGCGCGAGCGCAGGCGGCGCCAGGCGACGTCACGGTTGCTGTGCTGCGAGCGGCCGTCCTGGCACTGCACCACGATGCCCGTCGGGATGTGGGTCAGGCGCACGGCCGAGTCCGTCTTGTTGATGTGCTGGCCGCCGGCGCCGGAGGCGCGGAAGGTGTCGGTGCGCACATCGGCCGGGTTGATGTCGATCTCGATCGAGTCATCGATTTCCGGGTAGACGAACAGCGAGGCGAAGGAGGTGTGGCGGCCGCCCGAGGAGTCGAAGGGGCTCTTGCGCACCAGGCGGTGCACGCCGGTCTCGGTGCGCAGCAGGCCGAAGGCGTACTCGCCCTCCACCTTGATGGTCGCGCTCTTGATGCCGGCCACGTCGCCCGGCGTCTCGTCTTCCATCGTGGTGGTGAAGCCCTTGCGCTCGCAGTACTTGAGGTACTGGCGCAGCAGCATGCCGGCCCAGTCGCAGGCCTCGGTGCCGCCGGCACCGGCCTGGATGTCGATGAAGCAGTTGCTGGGGTCGGCCGGGTTGTTGAACATCCGGCGGAACTCCAGCTCCTCGACCTTCTCGGTCAGCTTGGCCGCGTCGGCTTCGATGGCCTCCAGCCCAGCGAAATCCTCGTCGGCCTTGGACATCTCGTAGAGCTCGGAGTTGTCGGCGAGATTGCTCGTGAGGTAGTTGATGGTCTCGACCACCTGCTCGAGCGAGCGCTTCTCCTTGCCCAGCTCCTGGGCGCGCTTGGGCTCGTTCCAGACGTTGGGGTTCTCCAGCGCCGCATTGACTTCATTCAGCCGCAGAGACTTGCGGTCGTAGTCAAAGATACCCCCTTAGCGCGTCGGTACGCGCTGTGAGGTCGGCGAGGGTCGTGCCGATTTGGTTGATGCGTTCGATGTCCATGACGGATCCTGATTGGTGCCCGTGGTGCTGCCTTCGCGTTCAGCGGGGCCAGCCGGGGGCTGGCAGCGGCTCGGCCGGGCCATGTCTTGTGAGCAACCGCGCATTTTAAGCTGGCCCGGGGCGGATCCCGGCTGCCCGGGCCGCCGAAATGGGGCCGGCCCGCTGTCGCCCGTGCGGCGGCTGAGGCACACTGCGCACCGGACACCCGCCATGGACCCCCTCCACCAGCCCGCCACGCCCGCCCGCGAACGCCGCCATCGCCGCTACTGGCGGGCCACGCGGCGCCTCACCCTCGTCCTGCTGGGCGGCTGGACCGTGCTGAGCTTTGGCCTCACCTGGTTCGCGCGGGACCTCAGCTTCAGCTTCTTCGGCTGGCC
The DNA here is from genome assembly GCF_027257975.1 of Pelomonas sp. BJYL3. Classification (GTDB taxonomy): domain Bacteria; phylum Pseudomonadota; class Gammaproteobacteria; order Burkholderiales; family Burkholderiaceae_C; genus Roseateles_B; species Roseateles_B flavus. The sequence continues at coordinate 75,152 of NZ_JANZKX010000003.1, read as the reverse complement.
CTTCAGCTTCTGGGTGGCCTCGCAGGGCGCGCTGATGGGCTATCTGCTGATCGTGGTCCTCTATGCCTGGCTGATGGCCCGGCACGACGACGAGCACCGCGAGGACGCCGGCGACTGAGCCCGCGCCGCCAGACCGGCGCCTGCCAGGCTTCGCGCGGGCAGCCCATCAGGGTTGCCACGGCTGTCAATGCTGACACTTGGGCGATCAACGCCCGCTGACCATAGTCCGCATGGCGCCAGCATGCCGGCGGCATTCTGTGCCGGCGCTGGCCCGTCCCCGGCGCCGCAATGGCCGGCAGTACCCCGTTGCGATGCTTCACCCGCGGCACCGACCGCGTCTCCACACCGAGAGATCGTCCATGAAGCGTATGTTCCATTTCCCTTCGTCCCACGCACGCCTGCCGGCGCTGATGCTGGCCTGCCTCGCCGCCTGCTCGGCCACGTCCGCCCTGGCCGCCGATGGCACCGAGCTGGGCAGCGCCAGCGGCCTGATCCAGAGCCTCAAGCAGCAGCACCAGGGCCGCCAGGCCCTGAGCCTGCAGGCCCAGGACGGCACGGCGCTGCCGGTGCTGGTGCAGGACTTCTTCGAGCAGGGGGGCAAGGTGTCCATCGCCGGCCGCCACCGCGATGCCGAGGACTCCATGTTCTTCCTCAAGGGCGACGGCAAGACCCTGCGCGGCTTCCTGGTCCTGCACGGCCAGAAGAAGGCCTGGGAGTACAGCACCGACGCCCGTGGCGTGGTCAGCGTCAAGGCCGTGCCGCTGAGCCGCGTCTACCCCGACCTGGACGAGGACTTCCAGCGCAGCAACCGCAGCACCGCCAGCCTGGCCCAGATCGCGGCGGCGCACCCCGTCTACAGCCCCATGGCCCTGCGCCAGGCGCCCCACATCGGCCCCTACAACAACCAGGACGTCACCAAGCTGGAGAGCAAGCCCGGCAGCCCCTACGTCTTCTACCTGAACACGGCCGCGGTGATGAGCGGCAGCACGCCGCTCAACGGCGTGACCAAGGAGAACATGTACCGCGCCTGGCAGTCGGTGGCGGACCAGTACTCGATGCTGCAGCTCAACGTCACCACCAACAAGGCGGTCTATGACGCCGCCAAGGCGGCCAGCCTGCTGCGCACCGGCGTCATCAACTTCGTCAACCAGGACGGCCGCAGCTTCGCCCCGCTGCACTCCTTCGGCACCACCTCGGCCGGCACGCTGTACCGCAACCCCGCCAGCGGCTTCGACTACGGCTACGGCATCGGCATGACCGGCGCGCACGAGGTCGGCCACCAGATGGGCATGAACCACGATGGCGGCGGCACCGGCGGCGAGTACTTCGAGGGCATTGCGGCCTATCAGTGGGGGCCCATCATGGGCAACTACTGGATGGGCGGCTCCTGGACCAACCAGCTCTTCACCTGGAGCAAGGGCGAGTACAACACCGCCAGCAACAAGGAAGACGACCTCAAGATCATGACGGTCGACGAGGGCGTGCCCTACATGGCCGACGACAACGTCAACGGCAAGCCCCTGGCCCTGCGTGCCGGCGGCGAGATCAACCCGGCGGACAACTGGGGCCAGATCGAGCGCAACACCGACACCGACGTCTTCACCTTCAGCCTCGGCAGCGCCGGCACGCTGAACCTGCGGGTCGATCCCATCGAGTACCTGCGCATGCTGGACGTCGACGCCACCATCACCACCGCCGCCGGCACCCAGGTGGCGCGCAGCAACCTCTCGGTGAACCGCTCGGCGGAGTTCGTCAACCTGAACCTGGCGGCGGGCGACTACAAGCTCATCATCCAGGGCGGCGCGGAAGGCACGCCGGCGAACGGCTTCTCCAAGTACAGCTCCCTGGGCTACTACGCGATGAAGGGCACGCTGAGCGCCGCCACCACGCCTTCGACCATCCCGCTGACCAGCGGTGTGGCCCTGGGCAACCAGTCGGCGTCCACGGGCACCTGGACCTACTACTCCATCCAGGTGCCGGCGGGCAGCACCAAGCTCGTGGTCAACCTCGCCGGCAGCAATGGCGACGCCGACCTCTTCGTTGGCGCCGGCCAGAAGCCGACCGGCACCAGCTATGCCTGCAAGTCCGACGGCTCCACGAGCACCGAGACCTGCACGGTGAACTCGCCGGTGGCCGGGACGTACTACGTGGGGGTGCAGGCCTATGCCACGTACAGCGGCCTGAGCGTCAAGGCGACGGTGAGTCCTTGATCCCCCTACCGGCTTAGCCGGCCTTGCAGGCCGCGCCAGGCCAGAGGCCTGGCCCTTCGGCAGGCACAAACGGCAGGCACAAACTGCAGGCCGTTTGTGTCCGGCCTCAGCCCCCCAGGGGCGCGCGCATGTAGGACCGGCAAAGCCGGATCCTCATGCGCCGTGCGGGGCGGCCGGCGTCGGTCTCGCTCAGCGCAGGAAGTCCTCCAGCACGGCGGCCAGCGCCTCGGGCTGGTCGTGGTGCAGCATGTGGGCGGCGTCTTCGAGGCGAGCGCGGGTCAGCTGGGGCACGAGGGCGAGACGGGCCTCGAAATCCTCGCGCGGGTAGCGCTTGCCCCACCACTGGCTCAGCTCGGTATGCGCGCCTTCCACCCACAGCGTCGGGGCCTGGATGGACTGCCAGCAGGCCAGGGCCTCGGCCTTGCGGTACAGCACCGGATTGGTCCGCTTGTGGGCCGGGTCGCCGAGGATGTGGAAGGCGCCGTCGCGCTGCTCGGACCAATGCGGCGCCAGCCAGGCGGCCTTGGCGGGCGAGAGGCGCGGGTTGGTCTTCATCAGGCGCTGGGCCACTTCGTCCAGGCTGGCATAGGGCTTGAGCTGCTGGGGCTGCTTGAGCTCGTCCAGCCACTGCCGCAAGCGCTTGGGCGCTTCCTCGGGCTGGGTGTCGGGCAGGCCGAAGCCTTCGAGGTTGACCAGGCGGCGGATGCGCTCCGGCCGCACGCCGGCATAGCTCATCACCACATTGCCGCCCATGCTGTGACCCAGCAGGTCCACCGGCCGGTCGGGGCTGATGGCGTCGAGCAGGGCGTCGAGGTCTCCCAGGTAGTCGGGGAACCAGTAGGCGTCGCTGGCCGTCCAGTCGCTGAGACCGAAGCCGCGCCAGTCCATGGCCACCACATGGCGGTCCGAGGGCAGGGCGTCGACCACGAACTGGAAGGACGCACCCACGTCCATCCAGCCGTGCAGCATCACCAGCAGCGGGCGCTCTGGCGTCTCCATCGAGGCGTCGCCCCAGTGCATCACATGGTGGTGCAGGCCGCGCAGCAGGAGCATGTCGCTGCGGAAGCCGCGGCGTTCGGTGTAGGCGGTGGGGGTGTTCATGGCGGCGACTCTAGCGGCTTGCGGGAGGGTCTGCTGTCCGCGCAGTGACAGGCCCTGGCCGCCGTCGGGATCACCGGACACAGCGGCTATCGTCAGGCGCGCCCAGCGCAGGTCGCGACGGCGGTGGCATAGTCCCGTGCAGCTCGCAAGGGCGCACCCTCCGCAGCTCTATGCTTCAACGTGGCCGCTGGCCTTCTTGGATCGAAATCAGGGATCGTGCAGTGACAAACCTCGGGCCGTGGCACACAGAAGACTTTGAAGCGCTGTCCTGGCACGACGTGCATGTCCACGGCTTTCGCTTCGCGTCGTTCAACAAGGACAATGGCAGCGCCGAACTCGTCCTGGATCTGGACTACATCCTGAAATGGGAGTCGTCCGCGGACCAGTGCCTGTTCACCCTTTGTCGCGCTGAGCTCACCTTCCATGACGTCTTCGGGCTCAAGCTCGATGTTGACTACGCGACGCCCAAGGCAGGCATGTGCCCCTTCATGATTGATGGCATCCACCGGGAAGCGCTGGAATTTCCCACGGGGTTCAAGTCATTCCGCTGGCATATCGCCCTGAGCTGGCCGGAGGGCTCCTTGCGGTTCGAGGCGCCGGCATTCACGCAGGCGCTGATCGGGACGCCCGTCGTCAAGGCAGGCATTCAGTCGCTGACCTCGCAGGAACGCGACGAAACGGCCTAGACCTAGAACTGGACAGTCGAGCCAGAATCCGGCCATGAACAAGCAAGACTTCTCCATCCGCCCCGCCGAACCCCGCGACCTCGGCGCCGTCGTCGGCCTCATCCGCGAGCTGGCGGACTTCGAGCGGCTCACCCACCTGCTGCAGGTCGACGAAGAACGGCTGCGGCCGCATCTCTTCGGGCCCAGCCCCAAGGCCGAGGCCGTGGTGGCAGAGGACGGCACGGGCCAGGTGGTGGCCTTCGCGCTCTTCTTCCACAACTTCTCGACCTTCCTGGCCCAGCCCGGGCTCTACCTGGAAGATCTGTACGTGCAGCCCGCGCAGCGCGGCACGGGGCTGGGGCGTGCGCTGCTGACGCATCTGGCGCAGCTGGCAGTGGCCCGCGGCTGCGGTCGATTCGAATGGAGCGTGCTGGACTGGAACCGGCGCGCCATCGACTTCTACGAGGGCATGGGCGCCACGGTGATGCCGGACTGGCGCATCTGCCGCCTCAGCGGCGAAGCCCTGCAGGCCTTGGGCAAGACCTGACCCCGCCAGCGGGCCTGGGCTTCAGAGCCAGGCTTTGAGCCGCTCCGGCGGACGGGCGATCAGGGCCTGCTCGCCGCGCACGACGATGGGCCGCTGCAGCAGCTGCGGGTGGTGCAGCAGGGCATCGAGCAGCTGTTCGTCGCTGGCGTCGGCCAGGCCCAGCTCGGCATAGAGCGCCTCGCTGCTGCGCAGCAGCTCGCGCACCGGCAGGCCCAGCTGGCGCACCAGGGCTTTCAAGGTGCCCAGGTCGGGCGGCGTCTTCAGGTACTCGATGACTTCAGGCGCCAGGCCGGCCTCCTGCAGAAGGGCCAGGGCCTCGCGGGACTTGGAACAGCGGGGGTTGTGGAAGATCTTCATGATCGCAGGGCAGAAGCAAATGCGGCCGGCGCAAAAGGCGCAGTGTAGAACCGGCGGGCTTGGTGGAATCCATGAGGATCCCGCCGGGCCGGCTCGATAGCATGCGGCGCTTGACCTGCCGACGCAAGGAGGGCCCGATGGCCCAGGATGCCCTCGCTGCCCCCGCCTCCCGCCCTGCGGACGCCCCGGGCGATCTCCACGCCGCCCTGCATGCCGGCTTCCGCTGGCGGGTCCCGCCGGACTTCAGCCTGGCCGAGGCCTGCTGCGGCCGCTGGGCCCGGGACACGCCCGAGGCCACCGCCGTGATCTTCGAGGACGAAGGCGGCAGCCGCGCCAGCTACAGCTACGGCCAGCTGCAGCGGGCGGCGAACCGGCTGTCCAACGCACTCGCGCGCCGCGGCGTGCGGGCGGGCGAGCGCGTGGCCCTGATCCTGCCGCAGCGCTTCGAGACGGCCGTCGCCCACATCGCCATCAACCAGCTGGGCGCGGTGGCGGTGCCGCTGTCCATGCTCTTCGGCCCTGAAGCCCTGCAGTACCGGCTGCAGGACAGCGGTGCCGTGCTGGCCATTGCCGAGGGCAGCGTGCTCCCAGCCTTGCGAGGCCTGCGCGACAGCTGCCCGGCCCTGCGCGAGCTCATCGCCGTGGGCGAGGGCGCCGGCGCCGGAGAGAGCGCCTGGATGGACGCCCTGCAGTCCGAGGACGCCCGCTTCACGTCCGCCGCCGCCCACGCCGACGCGGCCGCCGTGCTGATCTACACCAGCGGCACCACCGGCCCGCCCAAAGGCGCGCTGATCCCGCAGCGGGCGCTGATCGGCAACTTGAGCGGCTTCGTGGCCAGCCAGAACTGGTTCGGCTTCGACCCTTTCGACGCCAGCCGCCCGAGCGGCGCGGTGTTCTGGTCCCCCGCCGACTGGGCCTGGACCGGCGGCCTGATGGACGCCCTGCTGCCCACGCTCTACTTCGGCCGCCCCATCGTGGCCTTCCAGGGCCGCTTCTCGCCCCAGCGGGCCTTCGAGCTGATGCAGCGCCACGGTGTCACCCACAGCTTCCTCTTCCCCACGGCACTCAAGGCCATGATGAAGGCGGTGCCGGAGCCGCGCCGCCACTACCGGCTGCGCCTGGAGGCGGTGATGAGCGCCGGCGAGGCCGTGGGCGACGCCGTCTTCCGCTGGTGCCAGCAGGCCCTGGGCCTGACCGTCAACGAGATGTTCGGCCAGACCGAGATCAACTACGTGGTGGGCAACTGCAGCCGCCTCTGGCCGGCGCGGCCGGGCAGCATGGGCCGGGCCTATCCGGGCCACCGGGTGGCCGTGATCGACGAGGCAGGCAAGACCTGCCCCCCGGGCACGCCTGGCGATGTGGCCGTGCACCGGCGCGACGTGCATGGGGATCCCGACCCGGTCTTCTTCCTGGGCTACTGGAACCGGCCCGAGGCCACGGCGGCCAAGTTCACCGGGGATCCGGCCGACAGCTGGTGCCGCACCGGCGACACGGCCGTGATGGATGCCGAAGGCTATCTCTGGTACCAGGGCCGCAGCGACGACGTCTTCAAGTCTGCCGGCTACCGCATCGGCCCCAGCGAGATCGAGAACTGCCTGGTCAAGCACCCGGCGGTGGCCAATGCCGCCGTCGTGCCCAAACCCGATGCCGAGCGCGGCGCCCTGGTCAAGGCCTTCGTGGTGCTGGCGCCGGGCCATCAGGGCAGTGATGCGCTGGTCGAGGCGCTGCAGGCGCTGGTCAAGGGGCAGCTGGCGCCTTACGAGTACCCCAAGGAGATCGAGTTCATCGAGGCCCTGCCCATGACCACCACGGGCAAGGTGCAGCGCGCCGTGCTGCGGCAGCTGGAGGCGCAGCGCGCGGCAGGGGCCTGAACGACGTCAGCGCTCCCGCATGGACGCATGGGCGCCGTTGCGACCGCTGGGCTCGGGGGGCGGCGGGCCGGCGGGCGGCGGGCTGCCCTTGGCGCATTTGCCCGTGGCCTCGGCCAGCAGGTAGAAGGGCGCGCTGAGCAGGCCCATGCCGCCGCCGGCGTACTGGCCCTTGGCGCAGTCGCCATAGCCGGCCTGCTGCATCTTGCGGCCCAGCTTGTCGCTGGCGCTGACGCCCATCTCCTGCTCCTGCGCCATCAGGTGCTTCTCGCCGTTGAGCGGCTCGCGGGCGGCCTGGCGCAGGGCCGAGCGGGTGGCAGCGCTGTCGATCAGGCGTTCCGGGCTGGCCGATGCGGCGGGCGTGGCAGGCAAGGCCAGGCTCTGGGGCACCTCTGCGGCACGGGGCGCGGGCGCCTCGGGCTGGATGCCCGGGGCCGGCGCGGCGTCTGGCCTGGGCCTGGCCAGCGAGGGAGCGGGCGAGCGCCGGGCCGGCGCTGCGGGGGGCTGGAGGGCGGCCGGCGTGCGAGGGCGGCGCTCCTGCAGCAGGGTCACGGTGATGCGTTGAGCCTCGTGCGCCTGCGGGGCCGCTGGGTGGCGCAGGCCCGCGCGCAGGCCGGCGAGCAGGAGCAGGTGCAGGGCGATGACCAGCAGAGTCAGCGGCCATCTTCTGGGCGTGGCGGGGAGGGGGGCGTGGTCCATGGGAGGCGGGAAATCAGGCGGGGCGCTCAGTCCTGCGCCTCGGGTTCGTCGGCGTCATCGGCCTCGGGACCGGGCTCGTAGGCCAGCAGCTCGCCGGGCTGGCATTGCAGCTCGCGGCAGATGCGGGCCAGGGTGTCGAAGCGCACGCCCTTGACCTTGCCGGACTTCAGCAGCGAAAGATTGGCCTCGGTGATGCCCACCCGCTCCGCGAGCTCCTTGGAGCGCATCTTGCGGCGGGCCAGCATCAGGTCCAGGGTGACGACGATGGGCATCAGACGAACTCCGCGTTCTCCTGCGCCACCCGCACGGACTCGCGCATGATGCGCGCCATGGCCACCAGCACCAGGCCCAGCATCAGCAGCGTGTAGTGGTCCGAGCTGATGCCCACCAGCAGCTGGCGCTGCCCCGGTGGGTTGTGCCAGCTCAGCGTCAGCACGGCCAGGGTGTGGCTCAGCGGCCGGGCCGCTGCCAGCGCCAGCAGGCCCCAGCCCAGCCACTGCAGATGGCGCACCGAGGCCAGGTCGAACACGCGCCCCGCGGCGTAGTGGCCGAACAGCCGCCACACATGCCATAGCAGCAGCAGGCCCGACACCAGGGGCAGGCTCAGAGACAGCCACAGCGCGGCCAACGTCGGCCCGTCCGGCGTGCGGTAGGGCAGCTCGGGCGCCACCTCGTGCAGGACGTACTGGATCATCAGCTCCGGGGCCCAGGCCAGCTGCACGCCGTACTGGGCCAGGCCGAAAGCGCCCAGCAGCGCGAGGATCTGCACGGCCCGTGCCAGGCCCTTGAGGGCGAAGGGCGAAGGCGGGGAAGGGCGGTGCGAGGCGGCCATCATCAATTTCGAAGTCTGAGAATTATTGTATGACAGCAATAAATTGATGTGCCAATGAAATTCGTCAGGGTGGGTTTGGCGGGCTGAGGCACACTGCGCTGCCTGCATTTCCCTTTGCTCCGCCTGCATGTCCAAGAAGTCCGCCCATGTCAGCGAAACCCCGGCCACCCAAGTGCTGCGCCGGCACGGCATTGCCTTCACCGAGCATGTCTACGACTACGTCGAGCATGGCGGCACGGGCGAGTCTTCCCGCCAGCTGGGCGTGCCCGAGCATGAGGTGGTCAAGACCCTGGTGATGCAGGACGAGAAGGCCCAGCCCCTGATCGTGCTGATGCATGGCGACCGCACGGTGAGCCTCAAGGAGCTGGCGCGGCAGATTCCCTGCAAGAAGGTCGAGCCCTGCAAGCCCGACGTCGCGCAGCGCCACAGCGGCTACATGGTCGGCGGCACTTCGCCCTTCGGCACGCGCAAGGAGATGCCGGTCTTTGTGGAGGCCAGCATCCTCGAGCTGGCGCGCATCTGCATCAACGGCGGCCGGCGCGGCTACCTGGTGGGCATCGAGCCCCGGGTGATCACCGAGCTGCTGCAGGCCCGGCCGGTGCAGTGCGCCAGTGCAGAATAGCGGCCCATGCAAGACCTCCTCTACCCTCTGCTGGCCGGCGTGGCCGGCTATCTGCTGGGCTCGCTCTCCTTCGCGGTGATCGTCAGCCGCGTGATGGGCCTGTCCGATCCGCGCAGCTACGGCTCCGGCAACCCGGGCGCGACCAATGTGCTGCGCTCGGGCAACAAGAAGGCCGCCCTGCTGACCCTGCTCTTCGACGCGCTCAAGGGCTATGTGCCGGTGCTGCTGGTGCTGCTCTACGGCGAGCGCTTCGGCCTGGGCGAGGACAGCGCCGCCTTCGTGGGCCTGGCCGCCTTCCTGGGCCATCTGTGGCCGGTGTTCTTCAGGTTCGAGGGCGGCAAGGGCGTGGCCACGGCCGCCGGCGTGCTGCTGGCGATCAACCCGCTGCTGGGCGGCGCCACCCTGCTGACCTGGCTGATCATTGCGTACTTCAGCCGCTATTCTTCGCTGGCCGCCATCGTGGCGGCGGTGTTCGCCCCCTTCTACCAGATGCTGATCTGGGGGGCCTCGCCCACGGTGCTGTACGTTGCGCTGATGGGCCTGCTGCTGGTGTGGCGCCATGAGGCCAACATCAGGAAGCTGCTGAACGGCACCGAAAGCAAGCTCGGCCAGAAGTCCGGCAGTGCCACGCCGCCCCAGGGCAGCAGCAAGAAGCATCCGCATGGCGAGGGCTACCAGGCTCGCGGCCATTCGCACCATCACACGAAGAACCAAGCCAAGAAGAAGGGCAACTGATGACGATCCAACGCTTTGATGTCGGGCAGCGCATGTCCGAGATGGCCGTGCACAACGGCGTGGTCTACCTGGCCGGCCAGGTGGCCTCGGACGCCAGCCTGGACATCACCGGCCAGACCGCCGACGTGCTGGCCCAGATCGACGCCCTGCTGGCCCGCGCCGGCAGCGACAAGACCAAGATCCTGCGCGCCCAGATCTACATCGCCGATGTGGCCGAGTTCGCCGGCATGAACGCCGCCTGGGACGCCTGGGTGCCGGCGGGCCACACGCCGCCGCGTGCCACCGTCGAGGCCAAGCTGGCCAAGCCGGAATGGAAGGTGGAGATCGTGGTCACCGCCGCGGTCTGATCCTCGATCCCGCAAGGCAAAGGCCCCGTCCGGCAGATCGCCGGCGGGGCCTTTGTCATGGGAGGGCGTGGGCGCTTACTCGGGGATCTGGTATTGCGCCGAGCCCATGAGGTCGATGCCGCACTGCAGGTTCTCGGCCCAGTCGATGAAGTCCTTCACCGCCGGGCCCGCCATGGGCGCGCCATGCTGGGGCACGATCATCTTGATGTCCAGCTGGCGCACCATGCCGGCCCACAGGCGCATCACCTTGTTGCTGACCATGTAGCGGCGGTGGAAGCCTTCCATGCGCTTGAGATGGGGGCCCAGGTCGGTGACGGTCTTCTCGGGGTTCAGGTCAGCGCCGATGGAAGCGCCCAGGTCGCCCGAGAAGAGGATGCGGCTCACCGGGTCGTAGAACTGGAAATTGCCCTCGGAATGCAGGAAGTGCGCAGGCAGGGCGATGAGGTCGAAGGCTGCGCCGCCCTCTCCCAGCCGCAGGCGCTGGCCCGGGTCGGGGATGCCCGCGATGCGGCCCACGGTCTTGCCGGGCTTGCAGAAGTGCGGGGCGAAGCGCTCCCAGATGCGCGAGATGTAGACGGTGGCGTTGGTCGCCGTCATCCAGCGGTCCAGGGAGGCAATGATGTCCGGATCCGCATGCGAGGCCAGGATGGCGGCCAGCTTGTGCGGCGGGAAGTGCTGGGACATGCCCAGGTACAGCTCGTTGTAGGCGAGGTTGCCACCCGGGTCGATGATGCAGCCCGTACCCTTGTTGACGATCAGGAACTGGTTGGACTGGACGGCCTCGCCTTCCTCCTCGCTCAGCTTCGCGAACATCAGACAGACGTGATCGTCCTTGCGGAACAACTCGATGGCCACGGGCTCTCTCCCTGCATTGGATGAGCCCCTACTCTAGGTGGGGTGGTGGGCCCGCGGCTTGAGGCATCTCAAGACGGACGGTGAATTCTTGGCCTGGATCAAGAAAGGCCGGGCCCTTTTCACGGGGCCGGCCGCGGACTTGTCGCAGTGGGGCCTACAGGACGGCCGTCTTTTGGCCTGTCTCCCGGGCCGGGTCCCGCGCCGGGTCCAGGGGCTGGGCCAGGAGGTCGATGCGCAGGGCGCGGCCCGCCTCGTTGACGTCCACGCGGATGGGCTCCCCGGCCTTGAACTCCAGGCGAGGCTGGGCCACCAGGGTCAGGGGCTGGCCCTGCTCCAGCTTCAGCACCACGTGATAACGGTTGCCTGCCACGGCCTGGGTCGTGATGCCCAGGCGCAGGGGCTGGCCGGGCTGTGCGCCGTCCTCGCTGCGGATTTCGACGGCCGCGGCCTGGCCGTCCTGCACCACCAGGCGGGGGCGGCCCAGCAGGGTCTCGCCCTCATGGATGCTGAGGTGCAGGTCGATGGGCTGTGCAGCGGGCTTGCTGCCCTGGGCCTGGACGCCATAGCCGAGGCCTGCCAGCAGCACGGCACACAGGCCGGCGCCGACGCGGGCCCGCCAGCGGTGGGTCGCGTGCAGGGGATGGGTCTTGAGCATCAGGATTCTCCTTTTGAGTGGATGGCAGTCTTGCCAGGAAGCGGCCAGCGCGGGCCAGGCCGCCTCGGCATCGGGGGCCTGCCCGGCCTTGAGCAGGGCGTGGGCGTAATGCGCCAGGTCCTGGGCGCCGGCCTGCTGCAGCACGAGGGCGTCGCAGGCCAGCTCCTGGTCTTGCGCGAAGCGGCGCAGCGCCCACCAGGCCAGCGGGTTGAACCAGTGCAGGCAGGCCAGCAGCCGGGCCAGCAAGGTCCAGGCGTTGTCGCCGCGGCTTGCATGGGCCGCCTCGTGGGCCAGCACCAGGGCCTGCTCGGCGGGCGTGAAGCGCTGCTCGAAATCAGCCGGCAGGACCAGACGCGGCCGCCACAGGCCGATCAAGGCCGGGCTGCAGCCGGCCTGGCTGCGCCAGGGCTGCTGGCGGCGGTCCAGCTGCTGCAGCACACGTGCGTGGGCCCGCCATTGAAGCAGCAGCAGGGCCAGGATGCCCGCCAGCCAGCCCAGCACCAGCAGTGCCGGCCAGGCCCTGCCCTGCGCGGCGGCCGCGGGCGCCGCGCTCCAGGGCAGCAGTGCGTCCGGGGGCGCCAGGCGCAGCAGGGGCAGGGGCGGCAGGGTCGCCGGCGTGGGCAGCAGAAGCCCCAGCAGGCCCAGGGGCAGGGCGATCCAGGCGGCATGCACCGCCCGGGGACCCGCCGCCCGCATCAGCAAGGGGCGCAGCAACGTGAGCAGCAGCAGCGCGAGGCTCAGAAAGGCGGTGCAGCGCGCCAGGCCCTGCAGGACGGCCGTGGCGTCCAGCCAGTCAGGCAGTGGACTCAAGGCTGCTCCCCGCGGGACAGGCGCCAGGCCTTGTCCTGGGCCTGCAGTGCCGAATGGTTGCGGCTGTGTTCGTCGATGTACTCGGTCATGCGGGCGAGCTGCTGAGGCGACATCTCCTCGATCTGCCGACGGTAAATGGCCTTGAAGCCCTCCGAGCGGGGATCCTCGAGGCGCAGGCTGACCTGGGCCTGCACGACCTCCTGCACGTCCTGCGGCAGGCGGGCCATGAGGCTGGTCTGACCCTTGCCCAGGACAACGGGCTGCAGCTCCGTGAGCGTCTTCCTGCAGTCCTTGTCCAGGATCTCGGTCTGGGGGCGGAACTCGCCGCCGGGCATGCGGTAGAGGTGCATGCCCAGGCACCAGTCCTTCATGGGCGCGACCAGCTGCATCTGAGAGTAGGTGTCTTGCAGGGTGTGGGCAAAGGCAAAGACCAAGTCCTTGTGCTTCCAGCCTTCCTGCCCTTGCTGACTGTCCAGCTGCACGACGAGGCCGATGGGACGCGCGCCCATGGTGGCCGACTCCTTCTCCAGGTACTGCATCATCCGCTCGAAGGCCTCCGGGCCAGAGACCGGCTGCGCGGCCCGGGCCAGCACGGTCAGGCCCAGGCACAGGCCGATGGCGCTGCCGCGGCCCAGCACGCGCTGCCAGGCCGGGCGGCGGTGCAGGCGCAGGCCCTTCACCCGCTCCAGCAGCGGATGGCGGTGTGCCCACCCGGTGCTCAGTACGGGCAGGGCGCGCTGGGGATGGGACTTCAGCAAGGCGTTGACATAGGTCTTCACAAGGGGCTCCTCTCCTGGGTTGTGGGGATGTGCTTGATTGAGTACGGCGGCGTCGCAGGCCACTTCCTGGTCCAGGCGCATGGCACGCAGGGCCCACCAGGCCAGTGGGTTGAACCATTGCAGGACCAGCAGGCCTGCGGCCAGCAGGTTCCAGGCGTTGTCATGGCGGCGTGCATGGACGGCCTCGTGCGCCAGGATCAGCGCCTGTTCACTGGCGCTGAACCGTGTCTCGAAGTCCTGAGGCAGGACGAGGCGGCCATGCCAGAGGCCCATCAGCGCGGGGCTTTCGCCAGCCGGGGCGCGCCAGGCATCGGCCTGGCGCAGCAGGCGGTCATTGAATCGGCGCTGGCGCTGTGCCAGCAGGGCGAGCAGGGCCAGGGCGCCCAGGCCCCAGCCGGCGAGCGCGAGCGCCTGGGGGGCCGGCCGGCCCGGGGCGGCGTCCGGCTGGGGCCGCGCTGCCGGGGTGCTGGATGCAGGCGTCTGCGCAGCGGCCGCCGGAGGCGCCCGCAGCCAGGCGGGCACGGCGCGCTCCAGCGTCTGCACCGGCGAAGGCAAGACCTGACCCTGCAGCAGGCGTGGCAGCGCCGGGCTCAGCATCATCAGGGGCACCAGCAGCCAGGCCAGGTAGACGGCGCCGGCGTCCAGCAGGCGCCGCAGCAGGGGGCGCAGCAGGGCCAGCAGCAGCACGGCGGCGCTGAACAGCAGGGTCTGCGTTGCCAGTAGCTGGATCCAGGGGGTCTCAGTCATTTTCATGCTCCCGGATCAGTTGCTTGAGGGCCTGGATGTCGGCCTCGCTGAGCTTGCGCTCGGACGAGAACTGCGCCACCAGGGGCGCCAGGCTGCCGCCGAAGAGGCGGTCCAGCAGGCCCATGCTCTGGCGCTTGAGCCAGTGCTCGCGCTGCAGCACCGGGCTGTAGAGGTAGCGCCTGCCGTCCTTCTCGGCGCTGATGGCGCCCTTGTTGAGCAGGCGGTTGAGCAGGGTCTTGATGGTGGCCAGCTGCCAGTCCTGGCGGTCCTGCAGGGCGGCGGCAATGTCCTCGGTGCTTTGCGGGGCATGGCCCCACAGCACTTCCATGATCTGGGCTTCGGCGTCGCTGATGTTCATGGTTAGATTACGGTTGTAAACGTTGATATTGTTTACGCGTGTAATCGAATGAGGCAAGGGCCCACTGCTAGGGACTTACCCGAGCCTGGCTCGGGCATGAAAAAACCCGCCGAGCGGCGGGTTTGCGGGGGGAGGCGGCCTGGCGCCTTGGCGCCTGCATGCGCCAAGCCCTGACGCAGGCAGAAGTGGCGGCTCTGGAGGCTTGGCGCTTGCATGCGCCAAGCCCTTCGCCAGGCACAAGACATGCCGCAGGGCATGTCTTGTGTCCTGCCTCAGTCCTCGTTCTTGAAGACGAGCTTGACTTCGTGGGTCTGCTTCTCGCCCGTGCCCTCGAAGCGCCATTCCATCAGCGCATTGGTCACCGCACGGTCGAAGATGCGCTTGGGCTCGGCCTCCAGGATCTCGACGCCGGTCACCTTGCCATCGGCATCGATCAGGATCTTGGCCTTGACGCTGCCGCCATTCACGCCCTTCTGCGTGGCCTCGCGCGGGAACTCCGGCGGCACCTTCTTGACGATCTTGGGGCTGGCGTGCGCTGCAACGCTCAGCAGGGCGGCGCCCACAAAGGCCAGCAGCCAGCGGGAGATGCCTGTCTTGTCGAACATGGGGTTCATGGCCTTGCGCTTCATCTGCATGGTGTTCCCTGGATGGTGGTGGTTCATGTGCCGGTACGGAAGAAGTCTACGGCCTGCAGCAGGCGCGAAGAGCTGTCGGTCAGGGCCTCGGTGGAGCGGGTCAGCTCGCTCACCAGGCTGGCGTTCTGCTGGGTGCTGCGGTCCAGCTCGTTCATGGCCTGGTTGACCACGCCCACGCCGCTGGCCTGCTCCTGGGCCGAGTGCGAGATCTCCTCGATCAGCTGGCCCATGTTGTTGACCTCGTCGACCACACTGCGGATGGTGGCGCCGGCATTGTTGACGTGGCCCGTACCTTGCTCGACGCGCACGGAGGATTCCTGGATCAGGACCTTGATTTCCTTGGCCGCCGCGGCCGCACGCGAGGCGAGGGCGCGGACTTCCGAGGCCACCACCGCAAAGCCCTTGCCGTGCTCGCCGGCACGGGCCGCCTCCACGGCCGCGTTCAGGGCCAGGATGTTGGTCTGGAAGGCGATGCCGTCGATGACGCCGATGATGTCGCCGATCTTCTTGGAGCTGGCGCTGATCTCCTGCATGGTCTCGACGACCTGGGCCACGGCATTGCCACCGGCCGAGGCCGACTGGCGGGCCTTGCCGGCGATGTTGGCAGCCTTGCGGGTCAGCTCGCTGGCGCCGCTGAGGTTGGCGGCGATCTCCTCCACCGAAGCGGCCGTGGTCTGCAGATTGGACGCCGATCGGGCGGTGCGCTCCGAAAGGTTGTTGTTGCCTCCGGCGATGTCCCCGGAGTTCTGCGCCACCTCGCGGGCGGCGGTGCTCACGCTGCTGACCACGCCGCGCAGGGCGCGCTGCATCTCCTGCATGGCGTCCAGCATCTGGCCGAGCTCGTCGCTGCCCATGGTGCGGATGTCGTGCGTCAGGTCGCCCTGGCTGATGGCCTCGGCGGCGCTGCGGGCCTCGTGCACCGGCACGATGATGCTGCGGGTGATCAGCAGGCCGCCCCCGGCACCCAGCACCACCGCGGCGATCACCAGCACCACGGTGACGATGACGGAATTGCGCGCCACCTCGCCGTCGGCGATGGCGAGGTCCTTGGCCGACTCGAACTGCAGGTCCACCAGCTGCTTGAGCCCGTCCTGGTAGGCCTGCTGGGCGGGGCGGACGTCAGTGATCAGGCTCTCGCGGGCTTCGTCGGGGCTGCCGTCGGCCTGGACCTTGAGGAACTTGGCGACCGAGGCGAAGAACTTGGCCTGGCGTTCCTTGACGCTGTTGAGGACCTCGGTCTCCTTGGGGGTGTCGATCTGCTGCTGCAGGGCGCCCAGCTGCTTGTCGATCTCCTGCAGGGCGCCGTCGATGGCCGCCTTCTGCTTCTTGATCTGGCGGGCCTCGTCCAGCAGCAGCAGGTCGCGCGAGGCGCGGGCAATGACGTTGACGTTGCCCTCCAGCGCATTGGCTGCCGCGATCTTGACCAGGCTCTGGTTGGCCGTGCGATCCAGATCCTTGGCCAGGCGGTTGGCGCTGTTGGCGCCATAGGCACCGATGACCACCAGCAGCACGATCAGCAGGCCATAGCTGAGAGAGAGGCGCTGGCTGATGCGCAGGCTTGTCAGAAAGCTCATGTTCTTGTCCTCGCAGTTGGCGCCCTGGAGGCGCAGGTTCAGGCTTCCAGGACGGGCGCGGGATGCTGGCGGGACCGGTGCCGCATCAAGCCGTGCCTGTTTCCGATTGTGTCGGCAGCACTCGCTCTTTTGGGTGGGTCAAATGCGCCTGATTTGATGCGCATTTCGCGGTCCGGGGGCAAATATGCGGCGTGTCGGGCGCCTACTCGAGCTGCAAACCGAGGCTCTCCGGGTTACCCCTGCCCTGTCGGATGAGCACGGGTTCGTCGCCGCTGAGGTCGATCACGGTGGTGGGCTGCATGGGGCAGGCGCCGGCGTCGATGATGGCCTGCAGCTGGCGGTCGAAGCGCTCGCTGATCTCGTGGGCGTCATTGAGGGGCTGCTCCTCGCCGGGCGGGATCAGGGTGGTGGCCAGCAGGGGCTGGCCCAGCAGCTCCAGCAGGTCCAGCGTGACGCGATGGTCCGGCACGCGCAGGCCAATGGTGCGGCGTGACGGGTGCGAGACCCGGCGCGGTACTTCCTTGGTGGCCTCGAGGATGAAGGTGAAGGGGCCCGGCGTGGCGGTCTTCAGCAGGCGGTACTGCCTGTTGTCCACCTTCGCGTAGGTGGACAGCTCGCTCAGGTCCCGGCACAGCAGGGTGAGGTGGTGCTTCTCGTCGACCCCGCGCACGCGGCGCAGGGCGTCCGCGGCGGCCTTGTCGTCGAGGTGGCAGACCAGGGCATAGCTGGAGTCGGTGGGGATGGCGACCACGCCGCCGGCATGCAGGATCTGCACGGCCTGGCGCAGGAAGCGGGGTTGCGGGTTGTCCGGGTGGACTTCAAAGAATTGGGCCATGGGGGCATTGTGTGCCTCCCATGGCCCGGGGGTGTGGCGTGGACGCCGCGGGAGGGCTGTGCGAAGGGTCAGTCGTAGCGGAACACGAAGTGCTGCTCCACCTCCAGGCCGCCCTGGGGCGACGTGCAGCCATAGCGGCTGATGGCCTCGCGCACCGTCTCGCGCAGCTGGGGCTCGCCGACCACGCGGATATTGGACGTCTCGCCCTTGGCATTGATCTCGAAGCGTGCGGTCAGCGAGTACTCGCCCTTGAGGTTCAAGTCAGGGACAACGGGCCGTTCCATCTGCGGGCAGGCCTGGGCCGCCGTCAGAGGGGGCTGGGTGGGCCCGGCCCGCAGGGCCTGGACGCCCGCCGTGGCGAGCAGGGCGGCCGCGCACAGGCCCAGGCGGCCAAAGCGACGGCGCCACAGGGGCAGGGTGGAATCGGACTTCAGCATGGCGATCCTCTCTTTCAGGGGGTGGCTGTGCTGCCAGGCCGAGGCAGCGATCGGTACTGCGGGAACGGTGAACTGGGGATCGGTCTTCAGCAGGGCCTGGGCATAGCGCCTCCACTGGCCGGGCTGCTGGCGCAGCAGGGCGGCGTCGCAGGCGAGTTCCTGGTCCTGCCGCAGGGCGGGCAGGGCCCACCACAGCAGCGGGTTGAACCAGGCCAGGGTCTGGAGCAGGGCGGCCAGCAGGCGGACGGCGTTGTCGTGCCGGCGGGCATGCATGGCCTCATGGGCCAGGACCCAGGCGCGCTCCTCGGGTGTGAAGCGATCCTCGAAATCCAGGGGGAGCAGCAGCCGGGGCCGCCACACGCCCACCAGTCCTGGCGAGCTGCCGCGCGGGGTGCGCAGGCAGGCCTGCGGGTCCTGGGGCAGGGCGTGCATGAAGCGCCAGTGCTGCAGCCCGTGCCAAGCCGCGACCAGCACGGCGCCCAGCGCCCACAGCAGCGGGCCGGCCCGCGCAGGCAGGGCGGTCGCCTGCGCGCTGGCCGCGAGTGAATCCCGGGCCGCCTGCCAGAGCACGGGCGCCAGCTGCAGGCGGGGCAGGCCGGTCTCCGGCAGGGCGGCGCAGGCCATGCACAGCAGCGGCAGCAGCCACAGCGCATAGGCCTCCCGGGGCCCCGCGATCCGGCGCAGAGGCCGGCGCAGCACGGCCACGGCCAGCAGGCCCAGGCTCAGGCCCAGATGGGCCTGCCAGAGACCGTGCAGCAGGGCATCGACTCCGGGCTCAGTGCTCATCGTCGTGCTCCTTCAGCAACTGGCGCAGGGCCTCGGCATCCTCGGCGCTGAGCCTGCGCTGGGCCGAGAAGTGCGCGACGAGCGGCGAGAGCCGGCCGCCGAAGACGCGGTCCAGCAGGCCCATCGATTCCGAGCCTTCCCACTGCGCCCGGTCGATCAGCGGCTCGTAGAGGTAGCGCCGGCCCTCGCGCTCGGCCTTCACGGCGCCCTTGTTGAGCAGCCGGTTCAGCAGGGTCTTGACGGTGCCCAGCTGCCAGCCGCCCTCGGCGGGCAGGGCGGCGAGGATGTCCTCGGCACTGAGCGGGTGCTGGCCCCAGAGGGCCTGCATGATCTGGGATTCGGCGTCTGAGATGGTGCTCATGATTCGACAACAGTTGTTGACGAATTGATTGTCAACACGTGTTGTCGAAGTGCCTAGATCAGGCAAACCCTAGGATGGCCGGGGTCGCAAAGCCTCAGTGGGAGGGGGCGATGATGCGCGGCTGCAGCGCTTCCCAGACCGGCTTCAGGCGGCCCGAGAGGGCGGCCAGCTTGCCGAGGTCGGTGTGGCTTTCGTCCGGGCTGTGGAAGTCCGAGCCGCGCGAGGCCAGCAGGTCGAATTCCAGGGCGGTCTCGGTGTACTTGGCCGCCTCGGCCGCGGTGTGGCTGCCCGTCACCACCTCGATGCCACGGCCGCCGTGAGCCATGAACTCGGTGATCAGCGCGTATTCCTCGGTGGGCGTGAAGTCGTAGCGCCCGGGATGGGCGATCACGGCCTCGCCGCCGGCCTGGGTGACCCAGCGCACGGCATCGCTCAGGCGGGCCCAGCGGTGGGGCACGAAACCGGGCTTGCCTTCGGTGAGGAATCGGCGGAAGACCTCGGGCACGTCCTGGCAATGGCCGGCGTCCACGAGGAAGCGGGCGAAGTGGGTGCGGGAGATCAGCTCGGGGTTGCCCACGTACTTCAGCGCGCCCTCATACGCGCCCTTGATGCCCACCTGGGCCAGGCCCTCGGCCATGTCGCGGGCGCGCTCGCCGCGGCCGCCGCGGGTCTCGCGCAGGCCCTGCACCAGCGCCTCGTCCTCGTGGTCGAAGCCTAGGCCGACGATGTGCACCACGCGGCCGGCAAAGGTCACGGAGATCTCGCAGCCGGTCAGGTAGTGCAGGCCCAGGCGGCCCGCGGCCTCGATGGCGCGGGCCTGGCCGCCGACCTCGTCATGGTCGGTCAGGGCCCACAGCTCGACGCCGTTGGCCTGCGCGCGCGCGGCCAGGGCCTCGGGCTCCAGTGTGCCGTCGGACACCTTGGAGTGGCAGTGGAGGTCGGCGTTGCTGAGGGCATGGATGGTGTTCACGCGCCCATTTTAGAGGGCCCACCCTGGAGGCCCGCTGCGCTGCAGCAAAGCCCCTGCGGGTCGCACAGCAGGCGCCCCGTTCGCCGCGATCAGGCGCGCCGCGGGCTCACGCGGAAGCTGCTGATGGCGGCCGTCAAGCCGACGGCCTGGTCGCGCAGGCTGCTGGCCGCGGCGGCGCCCTGCTCGACCAGGGCGGCGTTCTGCTGCGTCATCTGATCCAGGTTGGTGATGGCCTGGCCGACCTCACCGATGCTGGTGCTCTGCTCCAGCGTGGAGGCGCTGATCTCGCCCATGATGTCGGTGACGCGCTGCACGGAGCTGACGATCTCCTGCATGGTGCTGCCGGCCTCCTGGACCAGGCTGGCGCCGGCCTCGATGCGGTCCATGGAGCCGGTGATCAGGCTCTTGATCTCCTTCGCGGCCTCGGCGCTGCGCTGGGCCAGCGAACGCACCTCGCCGGCCACCACCGCAAAGCCGCGGCCCTGCTCGCCGGCCCGCGCGGCTTCCACCGCGGCGTTCAGCGCCAGGATGTTGGTCTGGAAGGCGATGCCGTCGATGACGCCGATGATGTCGCCGATCTTGCGCGAGCTGGTGCTGATCTCGCCCATGGTGTGCACGACCTGCTGCACCACATCGCCCCCGCGCTGGGCCACGCTGGAGGCGCTGCTGGCCAGCTGGTTGGCCTGGCGGGCGGAGTCGGCGTTGTGGCGCACGGTCTCGGTCAGCTGCTCCATGGAGGAGGCGGTCTCCTCCAGGCTGGCTGCGGCCTGCTCGGTGCGGGCCGACAGATCCTGGTTGCCCGTGGCCACCTCGGACGCCGCCACCTGGATGGACTCCGAACCCTCGCGCACCTTCAGCACGATGCCGCGCAGGCCCTCCTGCATGTGGACCAGGCTGGTGGACAACGCGGTCAGCTCGTCCTTACCCTCGATGTGCAGGTGCTCGTCGAGGTTGCCGTTCTCCACCGCCGAGGCGAAGGCCATGCCCTGCTGGATGGGCAGCAGCAGCGAATGGGCGATGCGCCAGCCGATGAAGGCCGCCAGGCCCATGCCCGCCAGCAGGGCCACCACGATCACGGTGGTGATGGTGGCGTAGACGCCGGCGATCTTGTCGTGGGCCATCTCGACGAAGCGGTCCACCGTGGTCAGCGCCTGCTCCAGACCCTGCTCGGCGAGGTCGATGGACTTCTTGGCCTCGCGCGGGGCGTCCCAGGCGGCCTTGAGGTCCCCCTCCATGCCGCCCTTGGCGAGCTGGGCCATGACCGACTGCATGCCACTGCGGTAGGCGTCGAAGTTGTTGCGGATGAGGGTCAGGCCTTCACGCACCTTGGGGTCCTTGACCCGCAGCTCCAGGTCCTTGAGGCCTTTGTCCGCGGACTTCATGGCCTCCTCCCAGCGCTCCTGTGCCCGCTTGAAGTCGGCCACGCCGATGGCGGCGAAGATCATGTCCTTCTCGTAGCGGCGTGCCGTGAGCATGCCCGAGCGCAGGTCGTCCACGCTGCGCAGCGAGGCCACGACCGAGGTATTGAAGGTCTCGAAGGCGCCGAACATCGCGCGGGTGGCCAGCCAGCCGCCCCCGCCCAGCACCAGCATCAGCAGCACCATCAGGCTGAAGGCCAGGCCCAGTCGGGCTTTGATGGACAGTTGTCGCAGCATGGCGGCGTCTCCTTTTCTTGTGGCTTGTGGCGTCAGGGCTGCGCCCCACGGAGAAAGCCTCCGGCCGGACCGGGCGCAGCCTGCAAGCATGCGCTTCGCCGCAGTCCCCCAGCAAGCAGAAATGCAGGGCAGCCGTGGCGCTCTTCACGCGAGCGGGCTGCGCGTGCTCAGGCACTCAGACGATGGCTTCCACCACCATCTGCACCCGCTGCTGCCCCTGGTATTCGTCCAGGCTCAGGCGGTAGGCCATGCGGGCCTGCTCGGGGACCGGGTCGGTGTGGCCGAACCAGATGGCGTCGCGCAGCAGGCCGCCCTGGCGCACCCGCAGCTTGAGATGGCGCTCTCCCACGATGCGCTGGGCCACGATCTGGACCTCGTCGCAGAACAGCGGGGCCTCGAAGGCCTGGCCCCAGACCTGGGACTCCAGCTCCTGCACGGTCTGGGCGTTGAAGGCCTCGGCGGGCAGGGGGCCGTCGGTGCGCAGCGTGCGCTGCAGCGAGGCCTCGTCCAGCCATTCGGCGGCGACCTGGGTGAAGGCCTGGCGGAAGGTCTCCACCCCGCCTTCGGCCAGGGTGCAGCCGGCCGCCATGGCGTGGCCGCCGAACTTCTTCAGCAGCTCGGGGTGGCGCTTGGAGACCAGGTCCAGCGCGTCCCGCAGATGAAAGCCGGTGATGGAACGCCCCGAGCCCTTGAGCTGCCCATCGGCACCGCGGGCCAGCACGAAGGTGGGGCGGTGGGCGGCGTCCTTGATGCGCGAGGCCACGATGCCCACCACGCCTTCGTGGAAGTCCTCGTCGAAGATTACCAGCGCAGGCGGCGTCTGCTGCTCCAGGCGGGTCTGCAGGCGGGCCAGCTGGGCCTCGGCCTGCTCGCGCATGCCGGCTTCGATCTCGCGACGCTCGCGGTTGATGGTGTCCAGCAGGCGGGCCAGCTCCAGCGCGCGGGCCGGGTCCTCGCAGAGCAGGCATTCGATGCCCACGGTCATGTCGGACAGCCGCCCCGCCGCATTGATGCGCGGGCCCAGCGCGAAGC
This sequence comes from Pelomonas sp. BJYL3, assembly GCF_027257975.1. Taxonomy (GTDB): domain Bacteria; phylum Pseudomonadota; class Gammaproteobacteria; order Burkholderiales; family Burkholderiaceae_C; genus Roseateles_B; species Roseateles_B flavus. The sequence continues at coordinate 52,680 of NZ_JANZKX010000003.1, read as the reverse complement.
CCAGGTCGAAGGTGTTGGCGCGGGCGGCGTCACGGCCCGCGGCGGTGAAGAGGGCGGCCACGCCCGGCTGCATGCGGCCCGCGCGCATGCGGCGCAGGCCCTGCGCGACCAGGCGGCGGTTGTTGGCGTCCAGCCGCACCACGTCGGCCACGGTGCCCAGCGCCACGAGGTCCAGCAGCCCGTCCAGGCGCGGCTGCTCGCGGCCCTCGAAGGCGCCGCGGCGGCGCAGCTCGCCCCGCACCGCCAGCAGCACGTAGAAGGCCACGCCCACGCCGGCCAGGTTCTTGCTCTCGAAGGCGCAGCCTGGCTGGCTGGGGTTGACCAGGGCATCGGCCGCGGGCAGCTGCACCACCTCGTCCACCAGGGCGGGCAGATGGTGGTCGGTCACCAGCACCTTCAGCCCCAGGGACTTGGCGTGCGCCACGCCGGCCAGGCTGGCGATGCCGTTGTCCACGGTCATCAGCAGCTGCGGCTGCAGCGGCAGGGCGAGGTCCACGATGGCCGGCGTCAGGCCGTAGCCGTGGATGGCGCGGTCGGGGACGACATAGTGCAGGGTGTCAGGTCTTGCCCCCAGCAGGCCCAGGCCGCGCAAGGCAACGGCGCAGGCGGTGGCGCCGTCGCAGTCGTAGTCGGCGACCAGGCAGATGCGCTCGCCTTGCTGGATGGCATCGGCCAGCAGGGCGGCCGCCGCGGCGATGCCCTTGAGGCCCTCGGGCGGCAGCAGCTTGTCCAGGCCGGCGTCGAGCTCGTCGGCGCTGCGCACGCCGCGGGCGGCGAAGAGCCGGGCCAGCAGCGGGGAGACGCCGGCCTGCTCCAGCGCCCAGGCGGCACGCGGAGGGGCGTCGCGGGTCAGCAGGGTGGGGCTGAGGGAAGGATTCACAGGCTCTCCAGGAGGCGGGCGGCCTGCCCGCGGGTCGGGCGCAGCTGCTGCCACAGGCGCTGCGTCCAGGAGCGCGGCTGCGGGCGAAGGGTCAGGGCTTGCCGCTCGCCGGCCAGGCTCAGCGTGGCGGTGCCGGCGGCGAGGGCGGGCAGCAGCGGGGCGATGCGCCGGGCGTCCAGCAGGCGCCACGCCTCGGCCCAGGCCGTCCAGTCGCCGGCGATCCAGGCGGTGCGCAGCTGCTCGTCGAGCTCGATGTCCGCGGGCAGCGCATGGCCCGCCGCGCTGCCGCAGCCCCAGATCCACACGCTGTTGATGGGGCGCAGGCCCGCCTGTTCGCGGGCGGTGTTCAGGGGATGGCCGTGCAGGGTCATCTGCGCCTCCATCTGCAGGCGCAGCAGCTGGCGCGGCTCGGGCAGCCAGGCATCGACATTGCGATGGATGACGCGGTCCAGGCTGGCGGTCTCCTGTCCTGCCAGGGCCTCATGGGCCACGAACCACTCGCCCGGCGCCACGTGCAGGCGGGTCCAGCCTTTCTCGTCCGGGAACAGCGGGGCCAGGGCCTCGAAGAAGGCCAGGGAGGCGGCCGTATCGAGGCCCAGCTGGGCGGGGTCCAGGGCCGTGACCTGGTCACTGCCCACATCGCAGTGCAGGGGCGTGAGGCGGGCCCAGACCTGCGAACCGGCCGACGCGCCCAGGAACCAGGCGGCCAGGGGCGGCGGGCTCTCGTCAGGCAGGCCGGCGAGCGCGGCGAGCAGGCGCTCCTGGGGCAGGGCGGGGCTGTATTCGTCGCCGCCGAAGCGGGGGGCGGCGCCCAGGTCGGCCAGGGCACGGTCCAGGGCCGGCAGCTGCAGGTCGGCCAGGACGGCTCGGGCCTGCGGGTCCATGGCGCTGGCATAGGGAATCACGAGATGCATGGGGCGGATTATCCGGTGCGGCCTGTCATCGCCCGGCCATGGTCCGGACATCAGGCGGACATCGCACGGCGGCAAGCTGCGCGGCATGCAGCACGACACCCTCCTGGCGCGCGCCGCCACCCTGGTCCCCGGCCTTCGCGGCGTTCCCGGCGCCGACGGCGAGGCGCCGGCCGAGGCTGGCGAGGGTCTGCCGCGGCTGCGGGTGCGCACGGTCTGGATCTCGGACCTGCACCTGGGCACGCCCGGCTGCCAGGCCCGCCACCTGCTGGACTTCCTGCGCACCGTGGAGTGCGAGCAGCTCTTCCTGGTGGGCGACATCATCGACGGCTGGCAGCTGCGGCGCAGCTGGTACTGGCCGCAGGCCCACAACGACGTGGTGCAGAAGCTGCTGCGCAAGGCGCGCAAGGGCTGCCGGGTGATCTTCATCCCCGGCAACCACGACGAGTTCGCCCGCAAGTACCTGCAGCACAGCTTCGGCGGCATCGAGGTGGCCGAGGACTGGATCCACGAGACCGCGGATGGCCGCAAGCTCTGGATCACCCACGGCGACCTCTTCGACGGCGTCATCCAGTGCGCGAAGTGGCTGGCGCACGTGGGGGATTCGCTCTACGAGTTCACCCTGCGTCTCAACCGCCACCTCAACAGCCTGCGGGCGCGGATGGGGCTGCCTTACTGGAGCCTGTCCCGCTACCTGAAGCTCAAGGTCAAGCGGGCGGTGAGCTATGTCTCGCAGTTCGAGGAGGCCGTGGCGCGCGAGGCGCGGCGCCGCGGCGTGCAGGGCGTGGTCTGCGGCCACATCCACCATGCGGAGCTGCGCACCATCGACGGCGTGCTCTATGCCAACGACGGCGACTGGGTCGAGAGCCTCACCGCCCTCGTCGAGCATGCCGACGGCCGCCTGGAGATCCTGGACTGGACGAGCTTCAGCCAGAACGCCGGCCAGGGCGGTGGCCTGGCGTCCGCTGCGCGCACGGCAGAATCGGCAGCGGCCGCATGTGCCGAACAGCGTCATGCGCCTGTCACGATGCCTTCATAAAGTGAGGACATGACCCTGATGCCTCCCGCCCTGCTCAATCGCGAACAAGCCATCCTGGAATTCAATGCCCGCGTGCTGGCCCAGGCTCAGCGCGAGGACGTCCCGCTGCTGGAGCGGCTGCGGTATGTGTGCATCGTGTCGTCCAACCTGGACGAGTTCTTCGAGGTGCGCTTCGCCGACATGCTGGACGCCGCCCGTGAGCCGGGCAGCGCGGTGAGCAACCGCGACATCGAGCGCGTGGCCGGCGAGGCCCACGCGCTGATCGACCGCCAGTACGACGTGTTCAACGAGCAGATCATGCCCAGGCTGCTGGAGCAGGGCATCGTGATCCACAACCACGCCGATCGCGACGAGGCGCAGCGCCACTGGGTCTCCCGCTTCTTCGAGCGCGAGGTCAAGCCCCTGCTGGTGCCGGTGGGCCTGGACCCGGCCCATCCCTTCCCGCAGGTGGCCAACAAGTCCCTGCATTTCGTGGTGAGGCTCTCGGGCAAGGATGCCTTCGGGCGCGACAACCGCATCGCCATCGTCAAGGTGCCGCGCGTGCTGCCGCGGGTGATCAAGCTGCCGGCGCAGATCAGCGGCGGGCGGCAGGTCTTCGTGCTGCTGACCAGCGTGATCCGCGCCCACCTCGAGGAGCTGTTCCCGGGGCGGCAGGTGGAGTCCTTCTCGCAGTTCCGCGTGACCCGCGATTCGGACCTGGAGGTAGACGAGGAAGAGGTGGCCAATCTGCGCCACGCCCTGCGCTCGGGCCTCACCACGCGCCACTTCGGCCGCGCCGTGCGCCTGGAGGTGGTCAACTCCTGCCCCGAGGAGCTGTCGCGCTTTCTGCTGGAGCAGTTCCAGCTGCCGCACGCGGCCCTGTACCGCGTCAACGGGCCGGTGAACCTGGTGCGGCTCAACGAGCTGATCGACCTGACCGACGCGCCCGAGCTGCGCTTCCCGCCGCACGAGCCCCTGTGGCCCCAGGCCAGCCTGCCGCGCCAGAAGCGCTGCTTCGAGCGCCTGCGCAAGGGTGACGTGCTGCTGCACCATCCCTTCGAGAGCTTCGAGCCCGTGGTGCAGTTCCTGCGCGAGGCCGTCGAGGACCCGGACGTGCTGGCCATCAAGCAGACCATCTACCGCACGGGCAGCCAGTCCGTGCTGATGGACCTGCTGATCGAGGCCGCGCGCCGCGGCAAGGAAGTGATGGCGGTGGTGGAGCTCAAGGCCCGCTTCGACGAGGAGGCCAACATCAACTGGGCCGAGCGCCTGGAGGCCGTCGGCGCGCAGGTGGTCTACGGCATCGTCGGCCTGAAGACCCACGCCAAGATGCTGCTGGTGACGCGGCGCGAGGGCAAGCCCGGCGGCAAGCACGTGCTGCGCCGCTACGCCCACCTCTCCACCGGCAACTACAACCCCAAGACGGCGCGGCTCTACACCGACATCGGCTGCCTCACGGCGGATCCGGATCTCACCGCCGACATCGACAACGTCTTCCGCCAGCTGGCCTCGCTGGGCAAGGCCAGGCCCGCGAAGCGCCTGCTGCTGGCGCCCTTCCACATGCACGAGCGCATGGTCGAGTGCCTGGCGAGGGTGGAGCAGTCAGCCCGCGAGGGGAAGGTGGCGCGCGTGGTGCTCAAGGTCAACGCGTTGACCGACGCCGAGCTGATCCACGCCCTGCTGCGCTGCGGGCAGGCCGGTGCCGAGATCGACCTCATCGTGCGCGGCGCCTGCATGCTGCCGCCGCAGCTGCCGGGCATCTCGGACCGCATCCGTGTGCGCTCCGTGGTGGGCCGCTTCCTGGAGCATTCGCGCGTCAGCTACTTCCGCTGGGGCGAGGGTGAGGAGGACGAAGCCCTGTACCTCTCCAGCGCCGACTGGATGAGCCGCAATATGTTCCGCCGCATCGAGGTGGCCTGGCCGGTGCTGGACCCCAAGCTGCGCCAGCGCCTCATTGACGAGACCCTGCAGCCCTATCTGCACGACAGTCTCGATGCCTGGGAGCAGCTGCCGGATGGGCACTACCGCCGCATCGAAGGCGAGGGTGAGGGCCGCGGGCTCAGCGCCCAGCAGGCCCTGATGCGGCGCTACGCCGTCGAGTGAAGCCGGGCCGCCGGCGCGGCCTCAGGTCTGGAGGCTCAGCTGCAGGCGGTCCAGCTTGCGCCAGGCCTCCAGCTCCTCGTTGAGCAGGTACAGCGCCCGCGGGTGCGAAGGCGCCCAGCCCTCGGCCATGCGCACCGTCACCCGGTCGCCCTCGCGCTGCAGGCGCATGGCCTGAGGGGCGATGGGCTGGCGGGCATGGCACATGATCAGCGCCAGGCGCAGGGCCAGCAGCTGCCACAGCAGGCTGTCGTCCTGCAGCTCCTGCTCCAGCTTGCGCAGCCCGCCGCGCTGGCCCAGGGCCAGGTCGCCCAGGCGGCGCAGCTGGTTCTGGGAGAAGCCGGGGGCATCCACATGGGCCAGCAGGTAGGCGCTGTGGCGGTGGTGGTCGTGGTGCGACACCATCATGCCGATCTCATGCAGCTTGGCCGCCCAGGCCAGCTCGCGCTGGCGCTCGCGCTCGGCCTTGGGGGCGAGCTGCTCGTGCAGCTGAAGGGTCAGGTCTTGCACGCGCTGGGCCTGCTCGGTGTCCACACCGAAGCGCAGCTGCAGGGCGGCCACGGACTGGTCCCGCATGTCACGGCCGCGGCTGAGCTCGCCCTGGCTGGCCTGCAGGCGCTCGGCGAGGTCGAAGACCACGCCCTGGCGCAGCGCACCCTTGGCCGGCTGCAGGCGCTCAATCTGGAACTGGCTCAGCAGGGTGTAGAGGATGCACAGGCCGCCGCCCACCACGGCGCGGCGGTCGTCCTTGAGGCCGGGCAGGTCCAGCGCGTCCATGTGGCCGGCGTCCAGGCAGCGCTCGATGCACCAGCGCAGGGCCTCGGGCGTGATGCTGCCGTCGGTGACGCCGCTGGCGGCCAGCAGCTGCGAGACGGCGCCCACCGTGCCCGAGGAGCCCAGGGCTTCCTGCCAGACCGGCTGGGAGCGCTCGCGGGCGAAGAGGTTCAGCGCCTCTTCCAGCTCGGCACCGGCGGCCACCTGGGCCGCGCGGAAGGCCTCGGGCGTGAAGCGGCCGTCGGGGAAGTAGCGCAGGGACAGGCTGACACTGCCGATCTGGAAGGACTCCGCCTTCAGCGGCTTGCGGCCCAGGCCCAGGATCATCTCTGTGGAACGCCCGCCGATGTCGATCACCAGGCGCGGCCGCTCGGAGGGCTGCAGCCGGGCCACGCCGGCGAAGATCAGGCGGGCCTCCTCGCGGCCCGAGATGACCTCGATGCCATGGCCCAGCGTCTTCTGCGCCATCTCCAGGAAGGCGTTGCGGTTGCGCGCCTCGCGCAGGGTCTGGGTGGCGACGGCGCGCACGCGGCCGGCCGGGAAGTCGCGCAGGTGTTCGGCAAAGCCGGCCAGGCAGTCCAGGCCGCGCTGCATGGCCTCGGCGGTGAGCATGTTGTCGCCGTCCAGGCCGGCGCCGAGCCGCACCGTCTTCTTCAGGTAGAGCTGGCGCTTGTACTGGCCGCGGTGCAGCTGGGCGATCTCCAGCCGGAAGCTGTTGGAACCCATGTCGATGGCGGCCAGGGCCTCGCCGGTCGGGGCGAGCGTGGAATCGGTGCGGAGCGCGTTCATGGCGACGGATTGTCGCGGCTGACGCGGGGTGTCATTGTGTAAGCGTGCGCGGGGTGTGGCGGCCTGCACAAAGCTTGCCGTTCCGTTCGCCGCTCTGCGCGGCGGCCCGGCTCCGGCGAGGTCATTGACAGGTCTGAGAGAATCCCGGCATGTGCAAACCCTGAAGGCGCGCCACCCGGTGCGCCTTTTGTTGTCGAGCGCCGGGCATGACGGCGCGCCTCGCCTCACGCATGACCCTGTCCTACATCCTGCTCGCCACCTTTGTCGGCGGCCTGCTCTCCGTGCTGATCGCCGCCAGCCTCACGGTGGCCCTGCTGGGGCGCCTGGTGCGGCATCTGGTCAGCCTCTCCACCGGGGTGCTGCTGGCCACGGCCCTGCTGCATGTGCTGCCCGAGGCCTTCGAGCGCCAGGCCAGCCCTCACGCCCTCTTCATGACCCTGCTGGGCGGGCTGATGTTCTTCTTCCTGCTGGAGAAGGCCGAGCTGTACCGCCACACCCACCACCACGAGGGCGACGGCCATCACCACCACCATCATTTCGATGCGGAACAGGCGGGGCGCGGCGGGCTCTCCGTGCTGGTGGGGGACAGCATCCACAACTTCTGCGACGGCCTCATCATCGCGGCCGCCTTCCTGGCGGACCAGCACCTGGGCTGGGTCACGGCGGCGGCCATCATCGCCCACGAGATCCCGCAGGAGGTGGGCGACTACATCGTGCTGCTCAACGCCGGCTTCAGTCGCGGCAAGGCCCTGCTGTTCAATGCGCTGTCCGGCCTGGCGGCGGTGGCGGGCGGCCTGCTGGGCTACTTCGTCGTGGGCCCTTGGGAGTCGCTGTTCCCCTATCTGCTGGTGCTGGCCTCCAGCAGCTTCATCTACGTGGCCGTGGCGGACCTGATCCCCCAGCTGCAGCGCCGCCTGCCCTGGCGCGAGACCGCCGCGCAGCTCTTCTGGCTGGCCGCGGGCATGGGCTTCATCGTGCTGGTGCTGGGCAGCAGCCACTGAACAAGCGCCCATGAAAAAGCCCGCCTCAGGGGCGGGCCTTGTCGAGGAGCGCGGGGTCTCAGCGCACCACGAGGACCGGGATGGTCGAGTGGGTCAGGACCTTCTGGGTCTCACTGCCCAGCAGCAGCGCCTGCACGCCGCGGCGGCCGTGCGAGGCCATCACCACGAGGTCAGCCTCCACGCGCTTGGCATGCTCGATGATGGCCTCCCACGGGTGCAGGGCCTCGATGCTGTGCGCCTCGGCGGGCACGCCGGCCTTCTCGGCGGCGGCCAGCACGGTGCGCAGGCGGGTCTGGGCGATGCGCTCCTGGGCGTCGAAGAACTCCTGCGGCGGCGTGGGCTGCATCTCGGAGACGGCGCTGTAGGGGAAGGGTTCCTTCACGCTGATCGCGAAGATCTTGGCGCCCAGTTCCTGGGCCAGGGCCAGGGCCTGTTCGAGGGCCTTGGCGGTGATGTCGGAACCGTCGGTCGGGACGATGATGCGCTTGTACATGCGAGCCTCCTTTGAGCTGATCCTGAAAGCCTTGGGTGAAGACCTCGCCGGACTTCTGGGGCGGCTGTGTCGGCCGCTGCTGAAATCCGGTGCTGATGCACAGAGTGTTGCTGTTCAGTAGGCCGCCGCGCTTGCGCTATGTCAAGACTCGGGCTCGCATCGCCGCGAGGGCGTCAGGGGCTCAGCCCTGGGCCACCGGGCGGCGCGGATCGCCCGACCATTCGCTCCACGACCCCGGGTAGAGACGCGAGCCGCGCAGGCCCGCATGTTCCATGGCCAGCAGGTTGTGGCAGGCGGTGACGCCCGAGCCGCACTGGTGCACGACCTCCGAGGCGGCGAAGGGCGGCAGCAGGGCTTCGAAGTCCGCCCGCAAAGCGTCCGCCGGCTTGAAGCGGCCGTCGGCCTGCAGGTTGTCCTTGAAGAAGCGGTTCAGCGCGCCGGGAATGTGGCCGGCCTGCTTGTCCAGGGGTTCGACCTCACCGCGGTAGCGTTCGCCGGCCCTGGCATCCAGCAGGCGCACGCGGCCCAGCTGGGCCTGCAGCGAGTCGGCCTGGATCGACGGGGCGAGCGAGGCGCTGGCCTGGAAGCTGCCGGCGCGGGTGGCGGGGACGTCGGTGCCCAGCGCGCCGCCGGCCGCCTGCCAGGCGGTGAGACCGCCGTCCAGCACGGCCACGGCCTCGTGGCCCAGCCAGCGCAGCATCCACCAGACGCGGGCGGCGTACATGCCGCCCTGCCCGTCATAGGCCACGACCTGCATGCCGGCGTCCAGCCCCAGGGCCGACAGGCGCTGCGCGAAGGCGGCCGGCTCGGGCAGCGGGTGGCGGCCGGTAAAGACCTGACCCTCCGCCGCCTTGGCGCCGCTGAGATCGCGGTCCAGGTGCAGGTAGTGGGCGCCGGGCAGGTGGCCCTGGGCATAGGCGCGCTCGCCGGCGGCGGTATCCGCCAGGTCGAAGCTGACGTCCAGCAGCAGGAGTGGGCGGGCAGCGGCCTGCAGGGCTTGCAGTTCCTGGGCGCTGATCAGGGTGGTGTGGCTCATGATTCGCTCGTGCCTTGCGGGCTGTCGGAAGGAAGGCTGCGTGTGCGCAGCAGCGTGGCCGCGAGGCCGGCGCCGATGATCAGCAGCATGCCCAGTATCGCAGCGGGCTCCAGGTGCTCCTGGAAGATCCAGACGCCGTAGAGGCAGGAAAAGACGATGCCCAGGTACTGCAGGCTGGCGTTCACCAGCGTGCGGCCCTTGCGGTAGGCGGCCGTCATCAGCAGCTGGGCCGCGGTGGCCAGCAGGCCCACGGCCAGCAGCAGCAGCAGGCCGCGGCCACTGTGGCCGTGCCACGCCTGGGGCTGGCCCCATTGCTGCGCGACATTGACCAGCGCGCCGGCCAGCGCGCCACCCAGGGAGAAGTAGAAGACGATGCGGTACTCCGGCTCACCCGCCCGCCCCAGGGCCGTGACCTGCAGATAGGCCAGGGCGGCCAGCATGCCTGCCAGCAGGCCGGCCAGGCCGTACCAGGCCTGCTCCTGGTGCATGCTGGGGCGCAGCACCAGGGCCACGCCCAGGAAGCCCGCCAGCACGCAGGCCACCAGGCGGCCGTCCACGCGGCGCCCGCCCATCAGCACGCTGCCGCCGATCAGGAACAGGGCCATCCAGACCGAGGACATGTAGTTCAGCGTCATCGCCGTCGGCAGGGGCAGCTTGCCGATGGCATAGAACCACAGGGACAGCGCCGCCACGCCGGACAGGCCCCGCCAGAAATGCATGGCCGGCACCGCGGTGCGCAGGCTCAGCCCGCGAGCCAGCACCAGGCCCGAGACCATGACCACACCGACCAGGCCGCGGTACATGACGATCTCGCCCGAGCTGTACTCGGCCGAGGCCAGCTTGACGCAGACACCCATGGTGGCGAAGAGCAGGGTGGCCAGGGCCATCATGAGGGAAGCAGGCATCGTGCGGCGGACTGTAGTGGCAAAGAAAAGGCTCTTTGCGCGTTGGGTCGTGATGCAGGGCCGGCGGCATGGCGCGAGCCCCTGGCGATCCCCACTTAGAGCGCAAGGAGCCAAGAAAAACCGCCCAGGGCACGGGGCCGATGGGCGGTTGGCGGACGCGGAGGCGTCAGAACTTCATCTCGCGGCGGTACCACTCATGGAAGTGCTTCATGCCGTCCTCCATGGGGCTCTGGTAGGGCCCGACCTCGTTGTCGCCGCGGTCCATCAGGGCCTTGCGGCCCCAGTCCATGCGCTCGGCGATTTCGTCGTCCTCGATGCAGGTCTCCATGTAGGCGGCCTGGTTGGCTTCGACGAACTCGCGCTCGAAGGCGGCGATCTCCTCGGGGTAGTAGAACTCGACGATGTTGGTCGTCTTCTGCGGACCCTTGGGATGAAGGGTGGAGACCACCAGCACGTGCGGGTACCACTCGACCATGATGTGCGGGTACAGCGTCAGCCAGATCGCGCCCTGCTCGGGCGGCTGGCCATTGCGGAAGCCCAGCACCTGCTCGTGCCACTTCTTGTAGACGGGCGAGCCGGGCGTCTTCAGGTCCTTGTGGATGCCCACGGTCTGCACCGAGTGGTTGCTGCCGAACTCCCAGGCGAGGTCGTCGCAGGTGACGAACTGGCCGAGGCCGGGGTGGAAGGGGCCGACGTGGTAGTCCTCGAGGTAGACCTCGATGAAGGTCTTCCAGTTGTAGTCGCACTCGTGCACCTGGACCTTGTCCAGCACATAGCCGCTGAAGTCCAGGTCGCGAGCCTTGGCGATGCGGGAGAGCTCCCCGGCGATGTCGCGGCCGTTGTCCTCGAACAGCAGGCCGTTCCATTCCCGCAGCTTGTAGCGGTTCAGGTGCTGGCAGGGGTCGTGGTCGAAGTGCGGGGCGCCGATGAGGGTGCCCTTGAGGTCGTACGTCCAGCGGTGCAGCGGGCAGACGATGTTGCTCTTCGTGTTGCCACGGCCGCGCAGCATCACCGCCTGCCGGTGGCGGCAGACGTTGGAGATCAGCTCGATGCCCTCCGGCGTGCGCACGAGCGCGCGACCATCGCCCTCCTGGGGCAGGGCGTAGTAGTCGCCTACCTCGGGCACGCTCAGGGCATGGCCGAGGTAGCGGGGTCCTGGCTGGAAGATGAGCTCGAGTTCCCTGCGGAACAAGCCCTCGTCGAAGTAGGAGGAAACGGGCAGCTGGGTGGTGCTGCTGTCAAGCGCTGAGAGAGTGAGGCTCAGGTCGGACATGATCCAAGAGGGTCTCCAAGAAACCAATGTCAACCCCCCGGGCCCGTCATTGGGGCTTGCTGCCTGAGGTGCGGGACCGGGTTTGTGTCAAAAAGCCCGGCCTATCTTGCTGAGGGGCGCGGCCTGTCGATGGAGGTCGATGTGCTGCGCCGCCATGCGATGGCCGGGCTCCCGAGGTCCGCCGCCTGGTGGGGCAGCGGGCGAGGGCGGGATTGTACCCGGGGCGCGGGAGCGCTGCTTGCTGAGTTGGATCAAGAGCCAGGGCCTTTGGCTGCGGCGCTCTGGTTACATTGCTCCAGCGCGCGGCAAGCCGGGCATGTTGGTACCCCACTACAATGCGCCTTTCGCATTTCTATGAGCAAAGCCACAGCGACTCACCGTCTGGCCTCCGGCGCATCATCCGATGAGCCAGGAACCCCCCAGCAACTCAGCTACGAGCAGGCGCTCGACGAGCTGGAGCGACTCGTGTCTGCCATGGAGGCGGGGCAGCTGCCCTTGGATCAGTTACTTGACAGTTACCGTCGGGGCGCCGAGCTCCTGGCCCTGTGCCGGGATCGCCTGCAGGCCGTCGAACAGCAGGTCAAGGTGCTGGAGACGGGCGAGATGCGTCCGTGGGAGGACGAATAAGGAATGGATGCAGGCGTGTTTGATCAATGGGCCGCGCGCAGTCTGGCGCAGGTGGAACAGGCATTGGATGAGTGGACGCCGGCCGATGCCCCGGCGGGTCTGGGCGAGGCCATGCGCTATGCCGTGCTCGGGGCCGGCAAGCGGCTGAGGCCGCTGCTGGTGCTGGCGGCTGCCGAGGCGGCTGCGGCGCAAGGCGAGGCCGCGCTGCGTGCCGCCTGTGCCGTCGAGCTGATCCATGCCTACTCGCTGGTCCACGACGACATGCCCTGCATGGACAACGACGTGCTGCGCCGTGGCAAGCCCACCGTGCACGTGCAGTTCGGCGAAGCGCAGGCCATGCTGGCCGGCGATGCCATGCAGGCCCTGGCCTTTGACGTCCTGACGCCCGACGGCGGCATGGACGCCGCGCTGCAGGCGCGCCTGTGCCGCCTGCTCGCGCGAGCCTCCGGCCACGCCGGCATGGCGGGCGGCCAGGCCATCGACCTCGCCAGCATCGGCAAGGCCCTGACCGAGGACACCCTGCGCGACATGCACCGCCGCAAGACCGGCGTGCTGCTGCAGGCCAGTGTGCTGATGGGCGCCGCCTGCGGCGACGTCTCCGAGTCGGCCTGGCAGGCCCTCAGCGATTACGGCTCCGCCCTGGGCCTGGCTTTCCAGGTGGTCGACGACATCCTGGACGTCACCCAGGACTCCGCCGTGCTGGGCAAGACCGCCGGCAAGGACCAGGCCTGTGACAAGCCCACCTACGTGAGCCTGCTGGGCCTGGACGGCGCCCGCAGCTATGCCGAGCAACTGCGCACCCAGGCCCATGCGGCGCTGGCGGCCAGCGGCCTCGAGAACACGGCCTGGCTCAGCGTGCTGGCCGACAAGGTCGTGGACCGCGACAACTGAATCCAAGAAGAGCAGGGTCCCCCATGAGCTTTCCCTTGCTGCAGACCATCTCCAGCCCCGCCGACCTGCGTCGCCTGCCGCGTGCGCAGCTCAAGCAGCTGGCTGACGAGCTGCGCGCCTACGTGCTGGAGAGCGTGTCCAAGACCGGCGGCCATCTGGGCTCCAACCTGGGCACGGTCGAGCTGACGGTCGCACTGCACTACGTGTTCAACACGCCCGAGGACCGCCTGGTCTGGGACGTGGGCCACCAGACCTATCCGCACAAGGTGCTGACGGGCCGGCGCGATCGCATGTCCGGCCTGCGTCAGCTGGGCGGCATCAGCGGCTTCCCCCGCCGCGACGAAAGCGAATACGACACCTTCGGCACCGGCCATTCCTCGACCTCGATCTCCGCGGCCCATGGCATGGCCATGGCGGCCAAGATCAAGGGTGAGGACCGCAAGGCCGTGGCCATCATCGGCGACGGCGCCATGACCGCGGGCATGGCCTTCGAGGCACTGAACAACGCCGGCGTGGCCCACGGCGGCCTGATGGGCGATGTGCTCGTCATCCTGAACGACAACGACATGTCGATCAGCCCGCCCGTCGGCGCCCTCAACAAGTACCTGGCCCGCCTGATGAGCGGCAGCTTCTACGCCGCCGCCCGCGAAGGCGCCAAGAGCGTGCTCAAGAACACGCCGCTGTACGAGTTCGCCCGCCGCTTCGAGGAGCACACCAAGGGCATGGTGGTGCCCGGCACCATCTTCGAGGAGTTCGGCTTCAACTACGTCGGCCCCATCGACGGTCACGACCTCGACTCCCTGATCCCCACCCTGGAGAACCTGCGCGACCGCGGCGGCCCGCAGTTCCTGCACGTGGTCACGAAGAAGGGCGCCGGCTACAAGCTGGCGGAGGCCGACCCGGTCAAGTACCACGCCGCCTCGGGCAAGTTCGACCCGGCCGTGGGCTTCGTCAAGTCCGCCACGCCGGCCAAGCCGACCTTCACCCAGATCTTCGGCGAGTGGCTGTGCGACATGGCCGAGCAGGACCCGCGCCTGGTGGGCATCACGCCGGCCATGCGCGAGGGCTCGGGCATGGTGGACTTCCACAAGCGCTTCCCGACCCGCTACCACGACGTCGGCATCGCCGAGCAGCACTCGGTGACCTTCGCCGCGGGCCTGGCCTGCGAGGGCCTGAAGCCCGTCGTGGCCATCTACTCGACCTTCCTGCAGCGCGCCTACGACCAGCTGATCCATGACGTGGCGCTGCAGAACCTGGACGTGCTCTTCGCCCTGGACCGCGCCGGCCTGGTGGGCGCCGACGGTGCCACGCACGCCGGCAACTACGACATCGCCTTCACCCGCTGCATTCCGCTGATGAGCGTGCTGACCCCGGCCGACGAAAACGAGTGCCGCCAGGCGCTCTACACCGGCTACCAGCACGAAGGTCCGGTGACGGTGCGCTACCCGCGCGGCGCCGGCGTCGGCACGGCCATCGAGAAGGACATGAAGGCCTGGCCCTGGGGCAAGGGGGAGATCCGCAGGGAGTCCGGCAGGCCGCAAGGCCGCGCCGGCGCGCCGCGCATCGCCATCCTGGCCTTCGGCACGGTGCTGTACCCGGCCCTGCAGGCGGCCGAGCAGCTGGACGCCTCCGTGGCCAATATGCGCTTCGTGAAGCCGCTGGATGTCGAGCTGGTCCGCCAACTGGCCGAAAGCCACGACGCCCTGGTGACGGTCGAGGAGGGCTGCATCATGGGCGGCGCCGGCAGCGCCGTGATGGAGGCCCTGCAGTCCATGGGCCTGAACCTGCCGGTGCTGCAGCTGGGCCTGCCGGACCAGTTCGTCGAGCATGGCGACCCGGCCAAGCTGATGGCCATGTGCGGCCTGGATGCGGCGGGCATCGCCCAGTCCATCCTGCAGCGCTTCGGCGCGCGGCCCGAGCTGCTGCGCCCGGCCGTCAACGAGTGAGGGCGCGGGCAGGCCTGCGGGCCTGCCGCCCCATCCTGACCGGGCGAGCCGCGGGCGGCCACCGCCGGCGCCCGATGTCACGCGGCAGGCATTTTTAGAGACCTTGCCCGCACGGGTTTCCCCGGGTCGTGTCATGCTTGCGGCTTCCGGTGCTTCCCCTGGCCGGCCGTATTCCCCGCTTATGAACCAAGTCACCAGCAGTCTCCACATCCCCGACACCCAGAGCGAGCGCGACGAGCGTCATCTCGTGATCCAGCGCGTCGGCGTCAAGGATGTGCGCTACCCGCTGCAGCTGCGCCTGGACCGCGACACCCAGCCCACCGTGGGCACCTGGGCCCTGGACGTGATGCTGCCTGCCGAGAAGAAGGGCACCCACATGTCCCGCTTCGTGGCCTGGCTGGATGCGCTGAAGCAGCCGCTGGACGCCGCCGTGCTGCGCGCCCTGCACGAAGAGATGCTGGCCAAGCTGGAAGCGCGCGAGGGCCGCATCGAGGTCCGCTTCACCTTCTTCCTGCGCAAGCGCGCGCCGGTCTCGGGCATCGAGAGCCTGCTGGACTACCAGGGCGCCTTCATCACCGAGACCCGCGAGGGTCGCAGCCGCGTCTGGCTGGAGATCGCGGCGCCGGTGAAGAGCCTGTGCCCCTGCTCCAAGGAAATCTCCGACTACGGCGCTCACAACCAGCGCTCGCTGGTGACCATCCGCGTCGAGCTGCTGGACGACAGCCTGGGCCTGGCCGAGCTGGTGCGTGCCGCCGAGCTCAGCGCCTCCAGCGAGATCTGGCCCCTGCTCAAGCGGGCCGATGAAAAGTGGATCACCGAGCACGCCTACGAAAACCCCAAGTTCGTCGAGGACCTGGTGCGTGACGTGGCCCTGCGCCTCAATGCCGAGCCGCGCATCGGCGCCTACCGGGCCGAGGTGGAGAACTTCGAGTCCATCCACAACCACAGCGCCTACGCCTGCATCGAGCGCGCCTGAGCGCCTGCATCTGGCTGTCGGCAGGGGGGCAGCGCACGGCTCATGCCCGCTGCGCCTGCGGCCCGGCGCTCGACGCAGGCCCGGCCCGCCTTGCGGCATCGACGCCACAGTCCCCGCCGCCGCGCCGGTCAGGACTTGCCCCTAGCCCCGTGAATTGTTGGCAGAGTGGCCCGCGCGAGGCCGAATTTTGTTCGGCGCCAGGCCGCCCCATCCGAGGGCGCGCCCGCACCACTTCTCAGGGTCCCTCCGGAGGCGCGTGCCTTGTGCGAGGGCCGGCTCGGCCAGACGGGCACCTGGCAATGGGCGGGCGCCCCTATCTGCGTTCGCCAGTAGCGAACGCGGCGTTCGTGTCTTCGGTGTGCTAGCGAACTTCCGAGTTCCGCACCACAGGGATAGGGCGCGAGTGTGGCCTGCTGGCCTCACCATTCTTGCGCCGGAAATTAGCGAAACATTCTGTAATCAGCTCCCAAGAATGCAATCTGCCAGACAGCGGATCTTCTGAAATCCGCGCCCGGCAAGCGCCGCGCCGGCCTCACGGCTGGCGTCATAAGAGACGAGGGACTGGCCGCCACATACCTACATCAACGGTGGCCGCATGCAGGAGCACTTGAAATGAATCATTCCTTGGGTAAACGCCGGGCCCTGGCCCTGGGTACCGTGGCTGCCGCCGCCGCCTTTGCTTGCACCGCCGGCCATGCCGACGAGGCGCCGAAGCAGCTGGAGCGCGTGGTGATCGTCGGCTCCAACCTGAAGCGCATCGACGCCGAAGGCCCGTCGCCGGTGCAGGTGTACAAGCGCGCGGACATCGAGGCGACCGGCGCCACCACGCTGGTGGACGCCCTGTTCACCATGAGCTCGACGACCGGCGGCTTCGACGGCACCAACAGCAATTCCTTCGCCCCCGGCGCCGCCGCCGTGTCGCTGCGCGGCATGGGTGAGAAGAACGTGCTGGTGCTGCTGAACGGCCGCCGCCTGGCCAACTACGGCTTTGCGCAAGGCACCGATTCCACCTTCGTGGACCTGAACAGCCTGCCGCTGTCGGCCATCGATGAGATCCAGGTGCTGCGCGACGGTGCTTCCGCGATCTACGGCTCGGACGCCGTGGCCGGCGTGATCAACTTCGTGACCCGCCGCGACTTCAAGGGGCTGGAGCTGGGCGCCAAGTACTCGCAGAACACCGCGGGCGACCTGAAGACCGGCTCGGCCAACATCACCGCCGGCTTCGGCGACCTGGGCCGTGACCGCTTCAACCTGCTGGCCACGCTGGACCTCTACCAGCGCGGCGCCAAGATCGCCGGCAAGCACGAGTTCACCCGCACGAACGACCTGCGCTCCATCGGCGGCCAGGACAACCGGGCCACCGACCGGAGCCCGGGCTCCTACTACAACGTCGGCACCGGCGAGCGCCATGCCATGCCCGGCTGCGCGGCACCTTCCGTCGTCGAGGTGGACGACCGTGGTGACGAGTACTGCCGCACCGACGTCGATGGCGGCACCAAGCTCACGCCCAACCTGAAGCGCGCCACCGGCATCCTGGTCGGCACCTTCGAGCTGAGCAAGGACACGCAGCTCTTCGGCGAACTCTCGCTGAACCGCAACAAGACCGACTGGGCCGACAGCTACTCCAGCATCGAGACCTACCAGGCTGACCGCTACATCATGCCGGACTGGGGCTCCTACAAGCCCGCGCTCGGCGGTGGCGAAGCGCTGATGGTGTTCCGCTCGGTGTACGAGGCCGGCCGCTCGCAGTCCCATGCCACCTCGGACAACACCCGCGTGCTCGCCGGTGCCCGGGGCTCCTTCGGCAACTATGACTGGGAAGCTGCCGCCAGCTACAGCAACAACTCCCTGTCCCTGGGTCAGGACGGACTGCTCAAGCGCGATGCCGTCACCCAGGCCCTGAAGACCGGCAGCTACGACCCCTTCGCGCTGAAGAACCCCGAATCGGCCTGGCGCCCCCTGCTGACCTCGGTGGAGCGCACGGCTTCGTCCAAGCTGAGCACGCTGGATGCCAAGATCAGCAATCCCGAGGCCTTCAAGCTGGGCGGCCCGGTGGGCATTGCCGCGGGCGTGCAGTTCATGAGCGAGTCCATGCGTGACACGCCGGATGCGCAGATCCAGGCTCACAACATCGAGAACTATGGCGGCACCGGTTCGGATGGCAGCCGTCGCGTGAGCTCGGCCTTCGTC
The DNA here is from genome assembly GCF_027257975.1 of Pelomonas sp. BJYL3. GTDB lineage: Bacteria > Pseudomonadota > Gammaproteobacteria > Burkholderiales > Burkholderiaceae_C > Roseateles_B > Roseateles_B flavus. Next base: position 34,870 of record NZ_JANZKX010000003.1, on the reverse strand, counting down.
GAGATGAGCCTGCTGCCGATCAAGAAGCTGGAAGTGCAGCTGGCCCTGCGCAGCGACCACTACAGCGACTTCGGCAACACCGTGAACCCGAAGCTGGCCGTGGCCTTCCGTCCCACGGACAGCCTGCTGCTGCGCGGTGGCTACAACACGGCCTTCAAGGCGCCGACCCTGCCGCAGATGCACATGGCCGAGACCACGGCCTACTCCTCGGGCGTGGCTGACTGGGTGCGCTGCCGTCCGCTGGGCTACGGGCCCGACCAGTGCCACTACTACCCCAAGATGCTGCTGGTCTCGAACACGGAGCTGAAGCCGGAGAAGACCAAGATTGCCTCCTTCGGCGCCGTGTTCAACCCGACGCGCGACTTCCTGCTGAGCCTGGACTACTACCGTCTCGAGCAGCGTGACGCGATCCAGCTGCTGGACGGCCAGTACCTGCTGGACCACGAGTTCGACACCCCGGGCTTCGACAAGCTGGTGATCCGTGATCCGCGCAATCCCGCCCTGGAGGCTCGCTTCCCCGGCCTGCGCCATGGCCGCCTGAACACCATCGTCACGCCCTTCATCAACGTGGGCCGCGTGAAGACCGATGGTGCCGACATCGAGGGCCGCTACGCCTTCGAACTGGCCGGTGGCAAGTTCTCGCTGCGCAACGAACTGAACTACCAGTTCCACTTCAAGCAGTCCGACGTGCAGGACCAGGACCCGACCGAGCGCCTGGACAGCTACTACCGCCCGAAGTGGCGCAATGTGCTGAGCCTGGGCTACGAGCGCGGCGCCTGGGCCGGCAGCCTGCGTGCGAACACCAGCGCCAGCGTCCTGAACATCGACGATCCCACGCACATCCAGGACGGCCAGGAAGTGGACCGCCTGCCCAGCTACACCACGCTGGACTTCAACGTCCGCTACAAGGGCTTCAAGAACATGGTGGTCAACGCCGGCATCACCAACTTCACCGACAAGCGCCCGCGCTTCTCGACGCAGTACGGCAACTTCCTGGAGGGTGACTCCAGGGATGGCCCCAACGCCTACGTCAGCGTCCGCTATTCCTTCTATTGATCCGGCACGGGGGCGACCCCGTCCTGATTCCCACGAGGCCCGCGCAAGCGGGCCTTTTTCATTTCGCAGGCGCCAATGACAAGTGCCCGCCGCAAGCCATCTGACGGGCACCGAGGTGCTCAGCGCTGTGGCGCTGAGTGGGTGTCTTGAATCGCTGGCGCTGCTCTTACAGCGGAGGAGGGGACGTCTCGTCGGGCTCCGGCGTCAGGCGGTCCTTGCGGGGCGGGTCGAACAGCGCACCACCGTCGCCAGGCTTGTTGCTGCTGCCGTCGACGGTGACCGTGGGCAGGGTGTTGGTGCCGCCAGCGACGGCCAGCAGCTCGTCAAGAGTCAGTGCGATCATGGATCTCCCTTCTTGGATGATTCGAGTTGGTTTGGATGCCATCGCCTGGTGCAGCTGGCATGACCCAGGAGCACACCGAACTCGCAGGTGGACGGCCTCTGCGCCTGTTGCCTGCCGGCGAGCTCTGCAATGGTGAAGGGATTCTAGTCAGGTGCTAACGCTGGAAATGCGTGCCTGGTTCTCGCTGTGCGAGGAGTGAGGCAGACGCTGCGCCCGGCGGGCACCGCTCAATGCGGCGACAGGGCTTGCCGGGCTGCAGCGGCTTCCTCCTGAATGGCCTGGCACAGACTCGCCCGCAGCGCATGGCGGCTGCGCAGCAGCGGCCGGATGATGTAGATCCGATAGGGCACCGACACCTGGAGCCGCCGCAGCTGCAGGCCCTGACCGCTGAACTGCAGGGCCGTCAGCGGGTTCAGGATGGACAGCCCCAGCCCCTGGCGCACGCATTCGCAGATGGCGGCGGCGCTGTGCGTCTCCAGCTGCAGGCGGCGCGCGATGCCGGCGGCTTCGAAGAGGGCGTCGAGCTGCTGGCGGTAGGGGTCCTGGCTGGCCAGGCTGATGAAGGCCTGGCCGCGCAGGTCCTCCAGGGCCAGGCTGGCGTGCGCGAGCAGCGGGTGGCCGTCGGGCAGCACGCAGACCTCGTCGGCCTCGAACAGCAGCTCGCTGTGCGTGCCCGGCGGCGAGGTCGCCTGCTCGCTCAGGCCAAGGTCGTAGCGCTGCTCGCTGAGCCACTCCTCCAGCAGGGGCGACTCCTGCGGCGTGATGCTGATGCGCCCTTCGGGGGCCAGGTCTTGCCAGCGCTTGCAGGCGCCCGGCAGCAGGGCCTGGGTCAGGGCCGGCAGGCTCAGCAGCTCCAGCACCGTCTCGTGGCCCTGGGCCAGGGCGCGGGCCCGCTGCACGATGCGGTCCAGGCCGGCGTAGCTGCGCTGCACCTCTTCAAAAAGACTCAGGGCCGCCTGCGTGGGCTTGAGTCGGCCGCGCACGCGGTCGAACAGCGCATAGCCCAGCAGGAACTCGAGCCGGGCCAGCTCGCGGCTCAGCGTGGGCTGCGAGGTGTGAAGGGCGCGCGCCGCCTCGCTGACCCCGCCGCTGAGCATCAGGGCGCGGAAGATCTCGATGTGCCGGTGGCTGATCAGGTCGGGATTCATGCCGAAAGCATATCAAGCATGAATGTATGATGAACAAAATGCTATTTGCGGATATGGGAAGGCGCCTGCATGCTGTGAAGCATCCCAGACCTCTCCCGGTGCCGACCATGACCCTGCCCCTGAACCCCGCCCGCATCCAGCAACTGGCCCAGCAGTTCGGCACGCCGCTGTGGACCTATGACGCGCCCACCATCCGCGAGCGCATCGCGGCGCTGAAGTCCTTCGACACCATCCGCTTCGCCCAGAAGGCCTGCTCCAACACCCACCTGCTGCGCCTCATGCGCGAGCAGGGTGTGAAGGTGGATGCGGTGTCGCGCGGCGAGATCCTGCGTGCCCTGGCCGCGGGCTACGAGCCTGGCACGCCGGCCCAGGAGATCGTCTTCACCGCCGACCTGCTGGACCGCGCGACGCTGGACACCGTGGTGCAGCACCGCATTCCCGTGAACGCCGGCTCCATCGACATGCTGCGCCAGCTGGGCCCGCGCTCGCCGGGCCACCCGGTGTGGCTGCGCATCAACCCCGGCTTCGGCCATGGCCACAGCAACAAGACCAACACCGGCGGCGAGCACAGCAAGCATGGCATCTGGCACGCCGAGCTGGGCGCCGCGCTGGCCGAGGTGAAGGCGCAGGGGCTGCAGCTGTACGGCCTGCACATGCACATCGGCTCCGGCGTGGACTACAGCCACCTGGCCCAGGTCTGCGATGCCATGGTCGATCTCGTGAAGCAGGTGAAGGCCGCGGGCCTGGACCTGCAGGCCATCTCCAGCGGCGGCGGGCTTTCCATCCCCTACCGCGAGGGGGACGCTGTGGTCGACACGGCCCACTACTTCGGCCTCTGGGACAGCGCCCGCAACACGGCCCAGGCGCTGCTGGGCCACGCCCTGCACCTGGAGATCGAGCCGGGCCGCTACCTGGTGGCCGAGTCCGGCAGCCTGATCACCGAGGTGCGGGCGGTGAAGGACGCCGGCCGCAATCACTTCATGATGGTCGATGCCGGCTTCAACGAGCTGATGCGCCCCGCCATGTACGGCGCCTTCCACGCCATGAGCCTGGTGCCGCAGGACGGCGCCCAGCGCCCGCTGCGGCCCACGGTGGTGGCTGGCCCGCTGTGCGAATCCGGGGATGTGTTCACCCAGGGCGACGGCGGCGTGGTCCAGCCCCAGCCGCTGCCGCAGGCGCAGGTGGGCGACCTCCTGGTGATCCATGACACCGGGGCCTATGGCGCCTCCATGTCCAGCAACTACAACTCGCGGCCCCTGATCGCCGAGGTGCTGCTGGACGGCGAGAACACCCGCCTGATCCGCCGCCGCCAGACGGTGGATGAGCTGCTCGCGCTGGAGTTGGGCCTGTGAAGGCCGAATGACAGAAAATTTCTATCAACCATGCCATTCGATAGGGTCGCTTAATAGCCAGGGCCAATAGGGGCGATTTGATAAATCAAAGCTAAGGGAGTCGGGATGACCATAAGATTCAGTCCATCCCAACAACCCTACAGCGGAGAGTCCCGATGTCCCTGATCAACACCCAAGTCCAGCCCTTCAAGACCGAAGCCTTCCACAACGGCAAGTTCGTCGAGGTGAGCGACGCCAGCCTGAAGGGCAAGTGGTCCGTGCTGGTCTTCATGCCGGCCGCCTTCACCTTCAACTGCCCGACCGAAGTCGAAGACGCCGCTGACCAGTACGCCGAGTTCCAGAAGGCCGGTGCCGAGATCTACATCATCACCACCGACACCCACTTCTCGCACAAGGTGTGGCACGAGACCTCCCCCGCCGTGGGCAAGGCCAAGTTCCCCCTGGTCGGCGACCCCACCCACAAGCTGACCCGCGCCTTCGGCGTGCACATCGAGGAAGAAGGCCTGGCCCTGCGCGGCACCTTCGTGATCAACCCCGAGGGCGTGATCAAGACCGCCGAAGTGCATGACAACGCCATCGCCCGCGACATGAAGGAAACGCTGCGCAAGCTGCGCGCCGCCCAGTACGTCGCCAGCCATCCCGGCCAGGTCTGCCCCGCCAAGTGGAACGAAGGCGCCAAGACCCTGACCCCTTCGCTGGACCTGGTCGGCAAGATCTGACCCCAGCTAAGCGTCACCGTTTGTCGTGAGACAGACCCGAGCCGCCGGCCCCGCAGGGCTGGCGGCCCTCCCAGCGCGCATCGAGCGACGCTGAAAGCGCCCCGGCGGCCCCGGCGGGTGTTTTCAGGGTGGCTTGGATGGCCACATCTGTACGAAACACACGCAAGGAAAGAGAGCCCGCCATGTTGGACGCCGCACTGAAGGAACAGCTCAAGGCCTATCTGGAGCGCGTTCGCGAGCCCTTCGAGATCGTCGCCTCGCTGGACGACTCGGCCACCGCGGCCGAGATGAAGGAGCTGCTGCAAGAGATCGACGGCATGTGCGACAAGATCCAGCTGCGCCTGGATGGCACCGACGCCCGCAAGCCCTCCTTCAGCCTGCAGCGCCTGGGCACGCAGCAAAGTCTGCGCTTTGCCGGCCTGCCGCTGGGTCATGAGTTCACCTCGCTCGTGCTGGCCCTGCTGTGGACCGGCGGGCACCCGCCCAAGGTCGAGCAGGACGTGATCGACCAGATCAAGGCCCTGGACGGCGACTTCAGCTTCGAGGTCTACATGAGCCTGAGCTGCCACAACTGCCCGGACGTGGTGCAGGCGCTGTCGCTGATGGCCGTGCTCAATCCCAAGGTGAAGACCGTGGTGATCGAGGGGGGCGCCTTCCAGGAGGAGGTCACCACCCGCGAGATCATGGCCGTGCCTTCGGTCTATCTGAACGGCCAGCACTTCGGCTCGGGCCGCATGACCGTGGAGGAGATCGTCGCCAAGCTGGACACCGGCGCCGCCGCCCGCGACGCCGCGAAGCTGAGCGCCAAGGATCCCTATGAAGTGCTGATCGTCGGCGGCGGCCCCGCTGGTGCGGCTGCGGCCGTGTACGCCGCCCGCAAGGGCATCCGCGTGGGCGTGGCGGCCGAGCGCTTCGGCGGCCAGGTCAACGACACCCTGGGCATCGAGAACTACATCTCCGTGCTGGAGACCGACGGTCCCAAGTTCGCGATGGCGCTCGAGGCCCATGTGAAGGCCTATGACGTGGACATCATGAACCTGCAGCGCGCCGAGAAGCTGATTCCCGCCACGCAGCCGGGCGGCCTGATCGAGGTGCAGCTGGCCAATGGCGCGGTGCTCAAGAGCCGCAGCGTCATCCTCTCCACCGGGGCCCGCTGGCGCAACATCAATGTGCCCGGCGAGGCCGAGTACAAGAACAAGGGCGTGGCCTACTGCCCGCATTGCGACGGTCCGCTGTTCAAGGGCAAGCGCGTGGCGGTGATCGGCGGTGGCAACTCGGGCGTCGAGGCGGCCATCGACCTGGCGGGCATCGTGTCCCATGTGACGCTGCTGGAGTTCGGCGACCAGCTGCGCGCCGACGCCGTGCTCGTGGACAAGCTCAAGAGCCTGCCCAATGTGGCCATCCACACCCAGGCCCAGACCACCGAGCTGACCGGGGACGGCAACAAGCTGGGCGGCCTGCGCTACACCGACCGCGCGACGGGCAGCGAGCACCACGTCGAGCTGGAAGGCGTCTTCGTGCAGATCGGCCTGGTGCCCAACACCGAGTGGCTCAAGGGCACGGTGGAGCTGTCCAAGTTCGGCGAGATCATCGTGGACCACCACGGCCGCACCTCGCTGCCCGGCGTGTTCGCCGCGGGCGATGCCACGACCGTGCCCTTCAAGCAGATCGTCATCGCCGCGGGAGACGGCGCCAAGGCCGCGCTGGGCGCCTTCGACTACCTGATCCGCACGCCGGCCGCGGCCTGAGCGGGCCGGGCCAGGGTCAGGCCAGGGCCGGCTGGCGGCTGCGCCACCAGCCCTCGGCGCTGTAGACGGCCAGGGCGGCCCAGATCAGGGCGAAGCCCAGCACGCGGCCGGCCGAGAAAGGCTCGTGGTACAGCCACACGCCCAGGATGAACTGGATGCTGGGCGAGATGTACTGCAGCAGGCCCAGCGTGGCCATGGGGATGCGGCGCGCGCCGGCCGCGAAGAGCAGCAGGGGCGCGGCCGTCAGCGGGCCCGCCAGCAGCAGCAGGCCGATGAGGCCAGCGTCGCCGCTGTTCAGCGCGCTGTGGCCCTGCTGGCCCCACCAGGCCAGCGCCGCGATCGCCACCGGTGCCACGACCAGGCATTCCAGCACCAGGCCTTCCAGCGCGCCCAGCACGGCGATCTTGCGCAGCAGGCCATAGACACCGAAGCTGCCGGCCAGGATCAGGGCCACCCAGGGCAGACGCCCGGTCTGCACCGTCAGCCACAGCACGCCGGCCGCGGCCAGGCCCACGGCCACCCACTGCGCGGGCCGGGGCCGCTCGTGCAGGAAGAAGAAACCCAGGGCCACATTGACCAGGGGGTTGATGAAGTAGCCCAGGCTGGCGTCCAGCACATGGTCGTGCTGCACGGCCCAGACATAGGTCAGCCAGTTCGCCGACAGCAGCAGGGCCGAGGCCGTGAAGGCTCCCAGCACCTTGGGGCTGCGCAGCACCGGGCCCAGCCAGGCCCAGCGCTTCATGACGCTCAGCACGACCACCATCAGCAGCAGGCACCAGACGATGCGGTGGGCCACCACCTCCATGGACGGCACGCCGCCCAGATGCTTGAAGTAGAGCGGGAACAGGCCCCACATGGCATAGGCGAGGGCGGCGCTGATGACGCCGTGGCGCAGGGAAGCGGTCATGAGAAGGGGCGTTGGTACTGCTGAAGGTGCGGCATTGTCGCGGGCCGTGCCGGGTCTGTCCTGCCGCGGGGCATTGCGCCCGGGGGATGGGTGCACAAAGTCATGGCGGGTAAGTCCGCTTCGGGACGGAAGTCCTTCGCGGCCTAATGCGGCCATGCCCCGCATCGTCTTCACGCCCCAGTTGCGGCGTTTCATCGAGGCGCCCGAGTTCGAGGCCACGGCCCTGGTCCTGCGCGAGGCGCTGGAGCAGGCCTTCGCCGCCCATGGGCTGCTGCGCGGCTATGTGCTGGACGACCAGGGGCATCTGCGGGCAAATGTGGTGGTCTATGTGGACGGGCGGGTGGTGCATGATCGCCAGCGCCTGGACCAGACCCTGCAGCCGGCTTCGGTGATCCACGTGCTGCAGGCGCTGTCCGGCGGCTGAGGCGACCGTCATCTCTCTTCCCGAAGGAGCCACGCATGAGTCTTCAAGCCTGGATTGCCACCCGCAAGGGGCTCTTCGAACTGCGCCACGAGGGCGCCCGCGGCTGGCAGGTGGCGGGCACCAGCTTCCTGGGGGACCCCGTCAGCATGGTGCTGCCGCGCGGTGCCGGGGCGCACGCCGGGCGCATGCTCGCCGGCTTGAACCTGGGCCATTTCGGCGTCAAGGTGCAGGCCTCGGATGACGGAGGCAAGACCTGGCACGAGCTGCCGGCCCCGGCCTATCCGCCACAGCCTGAAGGCGCGCCGGGCCCGGCCTGGAAGCTGGCGCAGATCTGGTCCCTGGAGCGCGATGGCCAGCGGCTCTGGTGCGGCACCAACCCCGGCGGCCTGTTCCGCAGTGATGACGGCGGTGCCAGCTGGGCCCTGCAGCATGGGCTGTGGGACCGACCCGAGCGCCCCGAGTGGTTCGGCGGCGGCTACGACAGCCCGGGCATCCATTCCATCTGCCCGCACCCGCAGGCGGCGGACGAGCTGCTGCTGGGCATCAGCTGCGGCGGTGTCTGGCGCAGCAGTGATGCGGCGGCGAACTGGGAGCTGCTGGGCGAGGGCCTGCTGGCCGAGTACATGCCGCCGGAGCTGCAGGGCGCGCTGAACACGCAGGACCCGCACCGCATCGTGCGCTGCGCGGCGCAGCCTGAGGTGCTGTGGTGCCAGCACCATTGCGGCATCTGGCGCAGCACGGACAACGGCCGGCGCTGGCAGCGCCTGCAGGGCCCGGTGTCCAGCTTCGGCTTCGCGGTGGCCGCCCACCCGACGGACGGCGGCACGGCCTGGTTCGTGCCTGCCATCAAGGACCAGTGCCGGGTGCCCGTCGACGGCGCCCTGTGCGTGCAACGCACCCGCGATGGCGGCCAGAGCTTCGAGGTGCTGCGCACCGGCCTGCCGCAGCAGGGCTGCTATGACCTCGTCTACCGTCATGGCCTGGCCGTCGATGCCAGCGGGCAGCACCTGCTGATGGGCAGCACCACCGGCGGCCTGTGGGCCAGCGATGATGGCGGTGACCACTGGCAAGACCTGACCCTGCGCCTGCCTCCCATCTATGCCGTCCGCTTCGAGGGCTGCTGAGCCCACGCCGCGGATCCTCCTCCACTCCACTGTCCTATGTCTTTCGTGAAGCCCACCGTCCTCCTCCCCTGCGCCCTGTCGCTGCTGAGCCTGGCCTGCCAGGCGCAGACCCCCGCTCCCGCCACGCCGGCCCCCTACGACCTCAAGGCCAACTACACGAAATATGAGTTCCGCGTGCCGGTGCGGGACGGCAAGAAGCTGTTCACCGTGGTCTATGTGCCCAAGGATGCGGAGGCCTCGGGCAAGCGCTATCCCTTCCTGATGACGCGCACGCCCTACAGCTGCGGCCCCTATGGCGTGGATCGCTACGGCAGCCGCTTCGCGCCGTCGGAGGACTTCCTCAAGGCCGGCTACATCTTCGTGTGCCAGGACGTGCGGGGGCGATTCATGTCCGAGGGCGTCTACCAGGAGATGGCGCCCATCAAGACGGGCAAGGGCCCCCGGGATGCCGACGCCAGCACCGACATGCACGACACCGTGCAGTGGCTGCTGGACCATGTGAAGGGCCACAACGGCAAGCTGGGCATCTGGGGCATCTCCTACCCGGGCTTCTACACGTCCACGGCCATCATCGATTCGCACCCGGCCATCAAGGCGGCCTCGCCGCAGGCGCCCATCGCCGACTACTTCCACCGCGATGACGGCTACCACGGCGGCGCCGTGATGCTGGCCCACAACTACGGTTTCCTGACCGGCTTCAAGCCCCAGGACAACCCCACGGTGGAGCCCAAGCGCTGGGCCAGCTTCGACTACAACAGCAAGGACGCCTACGACTACTTCCTGAAGCTCGGCAATCTGGACAACATCGCCAAGTCCATCGGCAAGGATCGCAACCCGTACTTCGACGAGCTGATCGAGAACGACCGCTACAACGACTACTGGAAGGCACGCTCCGTCGGCCCTCACCTGAAGAACATCAAGGCCGCCGTGCTGACGGTGGGCGGCTGGTTCGATGCCGAGGACCTCTCGGGCGCCCTGGCCACCTACCAGTTCATCGAGAAGCAGAACCCCGGCATCAGCAATGCCCTGGTGATGGGTCCCTGGGTGCATGGCGGCTGGGTGCGCAATGTGGGCAAGGGCCTGGGCGCGGTCGACTTCGGCAGCAAGACGAGCGAGCACTTCCAGAAGCAGATCCTGCTGCCTTTCTTCGAGCAGCACCTGCGCGGAGGCAGTGACGCCAAGCTGCCCGAGGCCAGCATCTTCGAGACGGGCACCAACGTGTGGCGCCAGTACAGCGCCTGGCCGCCCGTGGAGGCCAAGCCGCGCGCCCTCTACCTGCAGGCGGGCGGCAAGCTCGGCTGGACGGCGCCTGCCGCCGGCAAGGCCGAGTTCGACAGCTATGTCAGCGACCCCAACAAGCCCGTGCCCTTCATCGGCTACACCTCGCTGGGCATGCCGCAGGAGTACATGGTCGCGGACCAGCGCTTCGCGGCCACGCGGCCTGATGTGCTGGTCTACCAGACCGAGGTGCTGGAAGAAGACGTGACGGTGGCAGGGCCGGTGAGCCCGCGGCTCTTCGTGTCCACCTCGGGGACGGATGCCGACTGGGTGGTCAAGCTGATCGACGTCTACCCGCCGGACCTCGGCGAGGAGCCGATGCGCAACCGCGAGCAGATCGCCGACGTGCCGCCGCCGCCGGGCTTCCAGCTGGGCGGCTACCAGCAGCTGGTGCGCGGCGACCCCCTGCGCGGCCGCTTCCGCAAGAGCTTCGAGAAGCCCGAGGCCATGGTGCCGGGGCAGGTGGAGGAGATCCGCTTCGACATCCCGGACGTGGCCCACACCTTCCGCCGCGGGCATCGCATCATGGTGCAGATCCAGAGCTCCTGGTTCCCGCTGATCGACCGCAATCCCCAGAGCTTCGTGCAGATCCGCAGCGCCAAGCCGGAGGACTTCAAGGTGGCAACGCAGAAGGTCTTTCACTGGAAGGATCAGCCATCGGCGGTGCAGCTGAGGGTGATCGAGGGCGGGCGCTGACAAGGCGCTACGTCGATCGAAGGGCGCCACCTGGCGCCCTTTTTCCCTTGCGCGCAAGGGAGCGCCGCCCCGACGCGGGCTCTTCCGTCACTGAGCTGCTGTCAGCGCGCGAGGCGATCAGCGGGGGAGTGCCAGTGCCTCTCGCTCGTGTGCGGCATTGGCAGTCCAGCGCCAGTCGCCCCGCTTCAGCATGTCTGACCACTCCGGCCCGGGCTGGGCCTGAAGCGTCAGGAGTGCTCCCGTCTGCGGGTGACGAAGCTGCAGCGTCCACGCATGCAGCCACAGCCGCTGCAGCCCCAGGAACGCCGCCACCGCGCGGTTGTGCGTGCCCTTGCCATGCGTGGCGTCTCCGACCAGGGGGTGGGCGATGTGCTTGAAGTGGCGGCGGATCTGGTGGCGGCGGCCGCTGTGCGGCGCGGCCTCGACCAGGGCGTAGCGGCTCTCAGGGAAGCGGCCGTCCACGCTGAAGGGCCAGGCCACGCGGGCCAGGCAGCGGTAGTCGGTGCGGGCGTCGAGCAAGACCTGACCCTGCGAAGGCCGCTCCGGATCGCGCGCCAGCGGATGCTCGATCACGCCAGCGTCCTCGGGCCAGCCGCGCACCAGGGCCAGGTAGCGCTTGCGCGGCTCGCCCTGCTCGAAGGCCTGGCCCAGGCGCGAGGCGGTGTCGGCATCCAGCGCGAAGACGAGCAGGCCGGAGGTGCCCTTGTCCAACCGATGCGCGGGCCAGACCGGGCGGCCCAGCTGGTCCCGCAGCAGCTGCAGGGCAAAGCGCTCCTCGTGGGCGTCCAGCGCGGTGCGGTGCACCAGCAGCCCAGGGGGCTTGTCGATGACGGCGAGGTGCTCGTCGAGATGGAGCACCTTCAGCTGCGATTCGGGCGCCTCGCCCAACGCCGTCAACGCAGGTCTCCGTCCAGGTAGTGCCACTGCCCGTCCAGACGCACGAAGCGGCTGGTCTCGTGCAGGCGCCAGGCGCGGCCGCCCAGCTTGGACCGCGCGACGAACTCGACGGTGGCGTGGTCCGGGTCCTGCTGGGCCCGGGACTTGATCTGCAGGCCCAGCCACTTGAGGCCGGGCTCGTTGGGCTCCAGCGCGGCCGGGCGGGTGTCGGGGTGCCAGGTGGCGCGCAGGTAGTCCAGCAGGTTGAGGGTGAAGGCGCTGTAGCGCGAGCGCATCAGCGCCTCGGCATCCGGCGCGTCCCATCGGCCGGTGCTGGCGAAGCGCTGGTGCAGGGCGCCGCAGCAAGAGGCGTAGGGCAGGGGCCTGGACCGGGCGTCCAGGCGGCCGCAGGGGCAGGGGTCGGCATCGAGCATGGCGGCATCATGCCAGCTGACAGGACCGGGCCGGCGGCCTCTCTAAAATGCGCGGATGACCGCCCACCCCCACGACGCCCCCGGCACCGACTCCCTCGACGACCTCTTTGGCGACGCGCCCTCGCCGCGGGCGTCCTTCGCCGGATCAGGCGCCGGCGAGGCCCAGAACGGCCTGCTCAAGGGCCTGAACCCCGAGCAGCTGGCTGCCGTCACGCTGGGGCAGGAGCCGGCGCTGATCCTGGCCGGCGCGGGTTCGGGCAAGACCCGCGTGCTGACCACCCGCATCGCCTGGCTGCTGAACCAGGGCCACGTCGGCCCCGGCGGCATCATGGCCGTGACCTTCACCAACAAGGCCTCCAAGGAGATGCTCACCCGCCTCTCCGCCATGCTGCCCTACAACGTGCGGGGCATGTGGATCGGCACCTTCCACGGCCTGTGCAACCGCTTCCTGCGCGCGCACTGGAAGCTGGCCGGGCTGCCGCAGGGCTTCCAGATCCTCGATGCCTCCGACACTGTCTCCGCCGTCAAGCGCGTGATCAAGGCCATGAACCTGGACGAGGAGCGCTTCGTGCCCAAGCAGGTCAGCTGGTTCATCGCCGGCGCCAAGGAAGACGGCCTGCGCCCCAAGGACATCGACCTGCGCGACGAGCAGACCCGCAAGCTCGCCGAGATCTACCAGGCCTACGAGGACCAGTGCCAGCGCGAGGGCGTGGTCGACTTCGCCGAGCTGATGCTGCGCGCCTACGAGCTGATGCGCGACAACGCCGCCCTGCGCGAGCACTACCAGCACCGCTTCCAGTACCTGCTGGTGGACGAGTTCCAGGACACCAACAAGCTGCAGTACGCCTGGCTGAAGATGTTCGCGCCGCCGGGCCGCGGCCAGGGCGTGTTCGCCGTGGGCGACGACGACCAGAGCATCTACGCCTTCCGCGGCGCGCGGGTCGGCAACATGAGCGACTTCGAACGCGAATACCGCGTGCGCCGCGTGGTCAAGCTGGAGCAGAACTACCGCAGCTACGGCCACATCCTGGACGCCGCCAACGAGCTGATCAGCCGCAACAGCCACCGCCTGGGCAAGAACCTGCGCACCGAGATGGGCCCGGGCGAGCCCGTGCGCGTCAACGAGGCCGCCAGCGACTTCAACGAGGCCCAGTGGCTGCTGGAGGAGGCGCAGGCCCTGCACCGCCAGGGGCTGCCGCGCTCGGAGATCGCCATCCTGTACCGCAGCAACGCGCAGTCGCGGGTGATCGAATCGGCGCTGTTCAATGCCGGCGTGCCCTACCGCGTCTACGGCGGCCTGCGCTTCTTCGAACGCGCCGAGGTGAAGCATGCGCTGGCCTATCTGCGCCTGATCGAGAACGCCAACGACGACACCAGCTTCCTGCGCGTGGTGAACTTCCCGGCCCGCGGCATCGGGGCGCGCACGCTGGAGCTGCTGCAGGACGCCGCGCGCCAGAGCGGCCGCAGCCTCTACCAGAGCGTGGCCGCGGTGCCTGGCAAGGGCGGCAGCAACCTGGCGGCCTTCGTGAACCTCGTCGAGTCCATGCGCAACCTGACGCAAGGCCTGACCCTGCGCGAGATCATCGAGCAGATGCTGGAGACCTCCGGCCTGGCCGAGTTCTACCGCACCGACAAGGACGGCGCCGAGCGCCTGGAGAACCTGGCCGAACTGGTCAACGCCGCCGAGGCCTTCGTCACCCAGGAGGGTTTCGGCAAGGACGCAGTGGCGCTGCCGGTGGATGAACTGGGCGGCTTCAGCCCCGGCCAGATCGCGGCGGGCGATCCGCCTGCCATCGCCGCGGTGAACCTCACGCCCGATGCCGAGACCGGCGAGATCGTCTCGCCCCTGGCCGCCTTCCTGACCCACGCCTCGCTGGAGGCCGGTGACAACCAGGCGCAGGCCGGCCAGGACGCCATCCAGCTGATGACGGTGCACTCGGCCAAGGGCCTGGAGTTCGACGCCGTCTTCATCACCGGGCTGGAAGAGGGCCTGTTCCCGCACGAGAACTCGCTGTCCGACGGCGACGGGCTCGAGGAAGAGCGTCGCCTGATGTACGTGGCCATTACCCGGGCCCGCCAGCGTCTCTACCTGAGCTTCAGCCAGACGCGCATGCTGCACGGCCAGACGCGCTACAACGTCAAGAGCCGCTTCCTGGACGAGCTGCCCGAGGCCTCGCTGAAGTGGCTCACGCCGCGCAACCAGGGCTTCGGCTCGGGCTTTGCGCGCGAGTACCAGCAGGCTTGGGAGCGGGGCTCGGGGCTGAAGTCCATGGTGGGCGCCGGCCGGGTCGAGCGGCAGGCACCGGCCTGGCAGCAGGAGCGCGAGGGCAAGGACGCGCCGTCCTTCGGCGGCGCCCCCGTGCCCAAGACCATGAAGCAGTCCGCGGCCGCCAAGGTGGGCGACGAGCACGGCGGCCTGCGCGTGGGCAAGCCCGTCTTCCACAACAAGTTCGGCGAGGGCGTGCTGCTGACGCTGGAAGGCAGTGGCCCGGATGCGCGCGCCCAGGTCAACTTCGGGCGGCATGGGACCAAGTGGCTGGCGCTCTCGGTGGCGAAGCTGACGCCGATCGACTGATTGTCGAGTGCCTTCGTTGAAGCGCAGGCCGGCCGGCAGCCCGCCGCCGGGTTCAGTGCGTACGGGCCGCCCCTGCGGGCCGGCTCCCCTCGGTCCTCGCGTCACGGGTCGGGGTGCCGAACTCGCTCCATTCGCTGCGCTCATTGCGCTCGGACAGCGGCACCCAGTCAGTCATTGAAGCGTGCCCTGCGGGCCCGCCGACCCGTGCCGCTGCGGTCTCGGCCGTCCGCAATTCACCCGGCGGCGGGCTGCCGGCCGACCTGTGGACGCACCGAGTCTTGGCCCGACACTTTCAGAAATCACCCGCTGCCGTGCCCGCTCCACCGCCCGCTGAAAAAAAAATGGCCGGGTCACCCCGGCCATTCCGTCTCAATCGAGAAAGCGATCAGGCCGCAGCCGGCTTCGCGTGCTCGTCATCCAGCAGCTTGCCGAAGGCCAGCTTGATCAGCAGCAGCAGCACCGCCGCCGAACCCACCAGCCCGGCGTGCAGGGCCCAGAAGCTGGGGCCGCTGATCTCGTCCAGCAGGCCAGCCAGCCAGCCCACGAAGGTGTTGCCCAGGAAGAGGTGCAGGTAGTAGCAGCCGATCATCAGCCCTTCCATGCGCTGGGGCGCGGTCCGCGAGTACAGCGCCAGGCCCACGGGCAGGATGTTGGCGAAGCCCAGGTTGTTGAGCAGGTTGTAGCCGATGGTCCAGACCAGGCTGACGCGGCCGTGGTCCTGCTCGATCATGCCGGCGGCCAGCACGATCAGCAGCGGCGCCGTGCAGGCCAGGGCGGAGCCCAGGGCCATCTTGGTCAGCTCGTCGGGCTCGCGTCGGCGCTCGGCCCACCAGCGCCAGAAGGCGATGGAGCCCAGCATGGTCAGCAGGCTGGTCGTGGCATCCAGGGCCTGCAGCCAGGTCAGGGGCACGGACCAGCCGAAGAGCACCATGTCCATGTGCTTCTGGGCCCACAGCGGGTAGGCGTTGTTGAACTGCTGGTTGCCCACGATGGACAGCATCAGCACCGGGATCATGCACACCAGCAGGACCAGGCGGCGCTTGTCGCGGCCGCTCATGGGGGCCTTGGGGGCGCTGTCCTGCGCCTTGGTCTGGCGCGGCTCCTCGGCCGGCAGGTAGCGGCGGCCGGCCAGGTAGACGATCAGCCCGATCAGCATGCCCACGCCCGCGGCGCCGAAACCCCAGTGCCAGGCCACCTTCTCGCCCAGCGTGCCGCAGACCAGGGGCGAAGCGATTACCGCGATCTGCACCGCCAGCATGAAGATCTGGAAGGCGCTGGCGCGGCGCTTGTCCTCGGGCTTGTAGAGCGAGCCGACCTGCGCGGCGATATTGCCCTTGAAGGCGCCCACGCCCACCAGCAGGCAGGCGATGGCCAGCAGGAAACTGCGGTCGAAGGCCATCAGGAAGTGGCCCAGGGCCATCAGCACGGCGCCGATGGTGATGGTGCGGGTGCGGCCCAACCAGCGGTCCGCCACGATGCCGCCCAGCAGGGGCGTCAGGTAGACCAGACCGGCATAGAGACCGAAGACGATGGACGCCAGCTGCTGTGTCTTGCGCGGGCCGGTCACGGATTCGATCATCGCCCGCAGGCTGTCGATGCCGGCCACGTTGCCGATGTTCTCGGGCAGGAACAGATAGTTGCTGAGGTACAGCACCAGCAGCGCCTGCATGCCGTAGTAGGAGAAACGCTCCCAGAACTCGCAGAAGGCCAGCCAGCCCAGGCCGACGGGGTGTCCGAGGAAGGCACGGTCCAGGCGGTCAGCTGGCGCGGCAGTGGGTGGTGCGCCGCTCGTGGCGGCATCGGAAGGCAGGACGGCAGACATGGCAGGCCTTGTCAGTGGATGAAGGGGGCTACTGCAAAAAGGTCCGCCACTGTGGCTGAACTGGGAGCGGAGCGCCATCCAGGCTTCCCTGGATGACGATATATCGCGATATGCGACGGAAAGAAGCCCCTGGAGGACCGGGGGAGCCAGCAAAAAGGCCCCCGGCGAAGCGGGGGCCAAGCGAGACAGGCGGTGTGTACGGGTGCCGGGTGCTCAGACCTTGTTCAGCTTGAGGCTGGTCGCCTCGCTGGTCAGGTAGCCCACGCAGGCGCCGAAGCGGTTCTTGTAGTTGGTGTTGATCAGCGGCTCCAGCGTGCCCTTGACCACGCTGTGGATGGAGCCCCAGTCGCCCGGGTGCTGGAAGTTGCTGGTGATGTAGGTCCAGCCGTTGAGGTCGTCCACCACGCCAAGGCCGGTGGCTTCGGCGCCGGAGGGCATGGAGACCAGGCGGCTGAGCTGCTTGGTGTCGACGTTGTAGGCCCAGACGAAGTTGTTGACGTGCTGGCTGCTGTCCTCGCCGATGAAGAGAGTGCGCAGCTTCTCCGAGAACTTCAGGTTGTCGGGGTTGGCGACCTTGTCGGGGTGGCCGGTGTTGCCCAGGGCGTCGGCCGCGATGTCCTCGCCGACCAGCAGGGCGCGGGTCAGGCTGGGCACCCAGTCGCTGCTGATGGCGGCGCCGGCCGTGTCCTTCTGGCCGGTGCTGAGGGTGTGGGCGAACACGCCGCCGGCATTGAGGGCCTTGTCCACACCGACGCCGTAGGCCTCGTTGTAGGCCGCGTTGCCCTTGACCATGGAGGACTGGATGTTCTGCAGGGCCGAGTAGGCGATCTTGTCCTTGGCGTTGACCGTCGTGCCTTCCATCTTGGTGAAGGCCATGGAGGCCCCCTTCAGTGCGGCGTAGCGGTGGGTCTCCAGGAAGGCGGCGGCCTTGTCCATGCCGGCCTTCACGCGCACCCACTGCACCTTGCCGCCCAGCCAGATCTTGGTGAAGGAGGCGTCCTTGGGATCGGCGGTGGCCACGTCCATGATGTCCGTGGGCTTCAGGGTGTTGGCCAGGGCCTCGATCTCGGCACTGGTGGCCGAGCCCAGCTTGATCCAGCTGATGGGCGCGCCCGCGGCGGCCGGGTCCAGCGAGAAGCCGGCGCCGAACTTGGCCACGTACAGCGAGCCCGAGGACAGGTCCTTCTCCTTGTCCGCGACGAACATGAAGAAGCCGCCGTTGGTGGCGTCGTCACCCATGATGGCCGTGCGGTTGTCGGGCATCACCTGGATCAGCTCGTGCGAGATGCGGCCCAGGCAGTAGTGCTTCTTGATCGTGCCGGTGCCGTCCGGGTTGACGGTGACCTCGGGCAGGTGGCCGTAGTGGTAGGGGTTGGCCTTGGTCTCGTCGCCGAACAGGTTCTTGCTGTAGGCCTTGAACATGCTGTTGGACGCGATGGTGAAGGCGTCCGGCTCGTACTCTTCCGAGGACAGGTGGGTGCCCCAGGGCGAGAGGCTGGCGCCGCAGGTGATCCACAGGCCGTGGGCGGCCGAGGTGTCCACGTTGTGGTACTTCACCAGGCTCAGCTTGCCGGTGGTCTGGTCCTGGTCCAGGGTCAGCACGGCGATGGGGGAGGGCAGCTTGCCGTACATGTCGGTCTTGCCGTCCTGGGCCCAGGTCGTGTACTCGAACTGCACCACCGCGAACACGGCCTTGCCCTTGAGGCCGGTCACGGTGGGATTGGGCAGGCTCAGCAGCGAGGTGCCGTCCGGCGAGTCGCTGAAGAACTGGCGCTCCTTGCCAGCCACCGTGGTGTCCATGATGGGCTTGCCGTTGATGTCCACATAGGCGCCGGCCAGCACGGTGCCGCCCTTGCCGTCCGACACCAGGTCACCGGTCATGAAGAAGGGCTGGTAGGCCAGCTTGAAGCTCTGCTTGCTGGCGTCGCTGAGGGTCACATCCAGCGTGGAGGCCACCAGGGTCTTGGCCATGCCGGCCGGGTCGGCCAGCGTGGGCGCGGCCATCGCGGCGAAGCTGGCGGAGGTGAAGGTGGGGGCGGGCTTGGGGGCCGGGGCAGGGCTGTCGTCGCCGCCGCTGCCGCAGGCGCTGAGCACCGAGGTGGCGGCCACGCCGCTCAGCGGCAGCATGATGGGGGCGCCCAGGAACTTCAGGGCTTGGCGACGATTGGGTGTGCTGGACATGGTCTGGCTCGTTCTCTAAAGGATCCACGAACCGCGTCCCGGGTTGGGCGCGGTGCATGGGCCGGCACTCTAGGCAGGGGCCATGTCAGCGGCGTGAAGCTTTGATGGCGGCGCTGACACAAAAGCACGAGAGGCTCCCGGGGGAGCCTCTCTCACGCGATGAGCCAGGGGGGCAGGGGGTCAGGTCTTGCTGTCCAGCACGTCCTTGGGGGCGCCGAACATGAAGCAGTCCACGAAGGTGAAGTACAGCGAGGCGTAGAAGGCCGAGCCCAGGGCATACATCGCGACGATGCCCATCAGGGGCAGCAGGGCCTCCATCCCCACCAGCGCGAAGGCCGCGCTGAGCATGGCGCCGGCCAGGCTGGCGACGAGCTGCACGCCCAGCCAGCCGGTCATGTAGACCGCGAAGGCGCCGCGGTTGCGCCACACGCCCAGGGTGCTGGAGAACAGCGCCTGCAGCGCGCCCTGGCCGCCCCAGTGCACCAGGGCGGGGGCGTGCCAGTAGGGCGTGCTGATCAGTGCGATCCAGGACAGGCGCAGCAGGAAGCCGCTGAACAGGGCGGGGTCTGGCGCGGGCAGCTCGGCCGGCTGCTTGCCGCCCTCCTGGCTGACCTTGGCCATGGCGTCCATGAACTTGTCCAGGGCGCTGCCGAAGGCGCCGCCGTCCAGCTGGTCCAGCAGCAGCAGGCCGCCAACGGTCAGCAGCGCGAAGCTGAAGCCCAGCACCAGCTGGGTGTTGCGCCGTTCGGCCGTCAGCTGCAGGGGCGCGATGAAGACGCTGGGCACAGGCCGCTTGCCCTGCAGCACCAGGTGCGAGGCCAGCATGAAGCCCAGGGAGAACAGCGGCATGGTGGCCAGCAGCAGGAAGCGCAGCGGCGCGGGCAGGGCCAGGGTCAGCAGGTTCAGCAGCATCAGCGCCGAGAACAGGCCCACCATGCCCAGCGGCGCGCGCTGCACGATCTTGAAGCCGTGGCGCACCCACAGCAGGCCGTTGGCCGCGGGGACGTTCTGCAGATGGAGGGTCAGGGCCATTCAACGTTCCTGAGGGGCGAGAGCGTGCCAGGCGTGCGCCAGGCGCTCGCGCAGCACACGCTCGAAGTGGGTGGGGTCGTGCGGCTTGAGCAGCGAGGCCTCGCGGGGCAGGTGGTAGTCCCACAGGCGCGAAACCCAGAAGCGCAGGGCTGCCGCACGCAGCAGGGCCGGCATGAGGCGGTGCTCGGCGCCGCTCAAGGGGCGCTCGCGCTCGTAGGCCTGCACGAAGGCCTGGGCGCGGGCCTCGTCCAGGCGGCCGCTGGCGAGGTCGATGCACCAGTCGTTGAGGCATACGGCGATGTCGAACAGGAAGGTGTCGACACCGGCGAAGTAGAAGTCGAAGATGCCGCTGAGCTGCTCGCGGCCGGGCAGGCCCTCGAACATGACGTTGTCTCGGAAGAGGTCGGCGTGGATGGGGCCGCGCGGCAGCTCGGCATGGCTCTGCGAGGCCGCCAGCTGCTGCTGGAAGGCCAGTTCGCTGGAGAGCAGCTCGGCCTGCTCGGGGGTCAGATAGGGCAGGACCACGGGGACCGTCTCGGTCCACCAGGCCAGGCCGCGCAGATTGGGCTGGCTCAGGGGGAAGTCGCGCCCGGCGAGGTGCATGCGAGCCAGCATGGCGCCGACCTGCTCGCAATGGAAGAGGTCCGGTGCCAGCCGGTGGCCGCCGAGCAGCTTGTTGACCACGGCGGCGGGCTTGCCCTGCACGCGGTGCAGGATCTCGCCGGCCTCGTCGGCCTGCGGGTCCGGCACGGGGATGCCGCGGCCCGCCAGGTGCTTCATCAGGCGCAGGTAGAAGGGCAGCTGCTCGAAGCTCAGGCGCTCGAAGATGGTCAGCACGTAGTCGCCGCGCTCGGTGCTGACGAAGTAGTTGGTGTTCTCGATGCCGGCCGTGATGCCGCGAAGGTCGGTGACGGTGCCCAGTTGCAGGCGGTCCATCAGGACCTGGGCCTGGGCGGAGGAGACTTGGGTGAAAACGGCCATGGCGGAAGACGGGACGCGGCAGGCACCGCGCGAATCAGAAGCTGAACAGGCGCCAGACGCGCTGGCCGGCCCCGGCCTTGGCCGTACCGGCACCGGGGCTCAGGTCGCGGCCGGGCTCGCCCAGCAGGATCTCGTACTCCGGGGCCTTGCCCTTGGGCTTGACCTTGGCGCTGACCGTCTGGCCGCGCACGCGGAGTTCCTCGATGCGGACGCTGTCATCTTCCAGCTGGATCTCCTGCACCGCGGGTTCGGGCGGATCCTTGGGAAGGGGCGGGGCGGCCGGGGTCTCGGCCGCGTGTGCCACGGCGGCCAGGCAGGCGATCAGCCCGGTGGCCAGGGACAGGGCAGCCCGTGCCCCAGGCCGGGCCGGCGATGGCAGGAGGAGGGGAGACGGGTTCTGCATCCGGCGATTCTATGCGGCAGCCACCCCCGGCCCGGCACCCCCGGACTGCTGACAGCATCCAGCGGTGCCTTGCGTGACAATGCGCCCCCATGAGCAAACCCATCCTGCTGCTGGTCGACGGCTCCAGCTTCCTCTACCGCGCCTTCCACGCCCTGCCGGACCTGCGCGGCCCCGAGGGCCAGCCCACCGGCGCCGTGCATGGCTTCGTGGCCATGATGAAGAAGCTGCGCGACGACATCGGCGCCGAGCACGCGGCCTGCGTGTTCGACGCCAAGGGCCCGACCTTTCGCGATGACTGGTACCCCGAGTACAAGGCCCACCGCCCGCCCATGCCCGACGACCTGCGGGCGCAGATCGCCCCCATCCACGAGGTGGTGAAGCTGCTGGGCTGGCCGCTGCTGGAGGTGCCGGGCATCGAGGCGGATGACGCCATCGGCACGCTGGCCCGCCTGGGCGCCGAGAGCGGTCACCAGGTCGTGGTGGCCACGGGGGACAAGGACCTGGCCCAGCTGGTCAATGCCGACGTCAGCCTGATCAACACCATGGCCAAGCCGCCCGAGCGCCTGGACGTGGCGGGGGTGCTGGAGAAGTTCGGCGTGCCGCCGGACCGCATCATCGACTACCTGACGCTGATGGGCGACGCGGTCGACAACGTGCCCGGCGTCGAGAAGGTGGGCCCCAAGACCGCCGCCAAGTGGATCGCCGAATATGGCTCGCTGGACGGTGTCGTGGCCAACGCTGACAAGATCAAGGGCGTGGCCGGCGAGAACCTGCGCAAGGCCCTGGACTGGCTGCCCACGGGCCGCCGCCTGGTGACCGTCAAGCTGGACTGCGACCTGAACGGCCACGTGCCGCAATGGCCGGCCCTGGACGCCCTGGCCCTGCAGCCCGTGGACAAGCCCGGCCTGCTCGATTTCTTCACCCGCTACGGCTTCCGCACGCTCAAGCGCGAGCTGGAGGCGGAGCTGGGCGGTGGCGCGGCGCCCGCGCCCAAGGCTGCTGCAGCGGCGCAGGGCACGACGGGCGACCTCTTCGCGGATGCCGCGCCGCCGGCCGAGGCCGCGCAGGTCGAGCGCCGCTACGACACCCTCCTGGACTGGACCGCCTTCGACGCCTGGCTGGCACGCCTGCAGGCCGCACCCCTGGTCGCCCTGGACACCGAGACCGATTCCCTGGACCCCATGGCCGCGCGCATCGTGGGCCTGTCCTTTGCCGACAAGCCCGGCGAGGCCTGCTACATCCCCCTGCGCCACAACGGCCCGGACGCGCCCGCGCAGCTGCCGCTGGACGAGGTCCTGGCGCGGCTGAAGCCCTGGCTGGAGGATGGCACGCGGCCCAAGCTCGGCCAGAACGTCAAGTACGACCTGCACGTCTTCGCCAACCACGGTATTGCAGTGCAGGGCTATGTGCACGACACCATGCTGGAAAGCTATGTGCTGGAGGCGCACAAGACCCACGGCCTGGAAGCCCTGGCCGAGCGCCACCTGGGACGCCATGGCCTGAGCTACGAGGACCTCTGCGGCAAGGGCGCGCACCAGATCCCCTTCGCCCAGGTCGACGTGGCCCGGGCGGCGGAGTACTCCAGCGAGGACTCCGAGATGTGCCTGCACGTGCACGAGCTGCTGGAGCCGCGCCTGCAGGCGGATGCCGGGCTGGACTTCGTCTACCGCCAGATCGAGATGCCGGTGGCCCTGCTGCTGGCGCGTATCGAGCGCCACGGCGTGCTGATCGACGGCGCGCGCCTGCAGGCCCAGAGCCATGAGCTGGCGCAGCGCCTGGTGGCCATCGAGCAGCAGGCCTACGAGATCGCCGGCCAGCCCTTCAACATGGGCAGCCCGAAGCAGATCGGCGAGATCCTCTTCAACAAGCTGGGCCTGCCCGTGGTCAAGAAGACCGCCACCGGCGCGCCCTCGACCGACGAAGAGGTGCTGGACAAGCTGGCGCAGGACTACCCGCTGCCGGCCAAGATCCTCGAATACCGCGGCCTCGCCAAGCTCAAGAGCACCTACACCGACAAGCTGCCGCTGATGGTCAACGCGCAGACGGGCCGGGTGCACACCTCCTACTCGCAGGCGGTGGCGGTGACGGGGCGGCTGTCCAGCAACGATCCGAATCTGCAGAACATCCCCATCCGCACCGCGGAAGGCCGCCGGGTGCGCGAGGCCTTCGTGGCGCCGCCGGGGCATGTGATCGTCAGTGCCGACTACTCCCAGATCGAGCTGCGCATCATGGCCCACATCAGCGAGGACCCGGGCCTGCTCAAGGCCTTCCAGGACGGGCTGGACGTGCACCGCGCCACGGCTTCCGAGGTCTTCGGCGTGCCCGTCGACGCCGTCACCAGCGAGCAGCGCCGCTATGCCAAGACCATCAACTTCGGCCTGATCTACGGCATGGGCGCCTTTGGGCTGGCGCAGTCCCTGGGCATCGAGCAGAAGGCGGCCAAGGACTACATCGACCGCTACTTCACCCGCTTTGCCGGCGTGAAGACCTATATGGACGTGACCCGCCAATCGGCCAAGGACAACGGCTACGTCAAGACCTACTTCGGTCGGCGGATCTATCTCCCCGAGATCAACGGCGGCAACGGCCCGCGCAAGGCCGGTGCCGAGCGCCAGGCCATCAACGCGCCCATGCAGGGCACGGCGGCCGACCTGATCAAGCTGGCCATGATCGCGGTGCAGAAGGCGCTGGACGACGAGGGCAAGCACAGCCGCATCGTGATGCAGGTGCATGACGAATTGGTCTTCGAGGTGCCTGAGGCAGAGTTGGACTGGATCCGCGCCGAAGTGCCGCGCCTGATGGCGGGCGTGGCCGAGCTGAAGGTGCCACTGCTGGCCGAGGTGGGCGTGGGGGCCAACTGGGATGAGGCACATTGACCCCCCCCTACCGGCTGCGCCGGCCCCCCCAGGGGGGCGAGCCCGTAGGCCCGGCGGAGCCGGATCCTCGGGCTCCGTGCCTGGCGCCGGGCTGCGCCGGCGGGGGAGGGCGCTATGCCTGCTTCGCTCGCTAAGCCGGTGTCCTGGCGAAGCGGGATTGTCGGGGCCCACAGATTCAAGGCCGCGCAGGCGGCGCATGCAAGGTGATTGATGGATTTACCGTATGAATGGCAGGTCGGCTGGCGCTACACGCGTGCGGGCCGGGGCGGGCGGCGCAACCGCTTCATTTCCTTCATCTCCGGGGTGTCGATGCTGGGCATCGCGCTGGGGGTGGCGGCGCTGATCATCGTGCTGTCGGTGATGAACGGCTTCCAGAAGGAGGTGCGGGACCGCATGCTGTCGGTGGTGTCGCACATCGAGCTGATGGGCTGGCAGGGCGAGAGCTTCCCGGACTGGCTTCAGCTGGCCGAGAAGGCGAAGCAGAACCCGCAGGTGAAGGCGGCAGCGCCCTTCGTGGCCAACCAGGTGCTGGTGGCGCGGGGCGAGGACATGCGCGGCGCCATCGTGCGCGGCATCGACCCGGCCCTGGAGCCGTCCATGACGCCGCTGGCCGCCGAGCTCAAGGACACGGCGCTCAAGCGGCTGGTGCCCGGCGAGTTCGGCGTGCTGATCGGCGTGGAGATGGCCCGCGCGCTGCAGGTGCGCGAGGGCGACCGCATCACCCTGGCCGCGCCCACGGGCGACGTGACGCCGGCCGGCGTCTCTCCTCGCTTCAAGCAGTTCAAGGTGGTGGGCATCTTCAGTGCCGGCCACTACGAGTACGACAGTGCGCTGGCCCTGATCCACATTGGCGATGCCGAGCGCTTCTTCCGTGTCGAGGGGCCGACCGGCGTGCAACTGCGCCTGGCCGATGTGCACCAGGCCCGCGAGGTGGGGGACCAGCTCTCGCTGAGCTTCGGTCCGTCCATCCGTGTGCGTGACTGGACCCGCACCAACGCCAGCTGGTACGACGCCGTGCAGCTGGAGAAGCGCATGATGCGCATCATCCTGACCCTGATCGTCGCGGTGGCGGCCTTCAACCTGGTCTCGACCCTGGTGATGACGGTGACCGACAAGCAGAGCGACATCGCCATCCTGCGCACCCTGGGCGCGAGCCCGCGCTCCATCATGGGCATCTTCATGGTGCAGGGCGCTGCGGCCGGGGTGATCGGCACGGTCGGCGGCACGCTGCTGGGCCTGGTGACGGCCTTCAACATCGATGTGATCGTCCCCGCCATCGAGCGCCTATTCAACACGAGCTTCCTGCCCAGCAGCGTCTACGTGATCAGCCGCATGCCCAGCGATCCGCAGTGGTCGGACATCATCCCCATCGCCCTCACGTCCCTGGTGCTGGCCTTCCTGGCCACCCTCTATCCGAGCTGGCGTGCCAGCCGCGTGCAACCGGCGGAGGCGCTGCGCTATGAATGACCGTTCGAACGAGCGGGTGCTGCAGGGCACCGCGCTGAGCCGCCGCTTCAAGGAAGGCCCGCTGGACGTGACCGTGCTGACGGGCGTGGACATCAGCGTGCGCCGTGGGCAGACCCTGGCCATCGTGGGCGCCTCGGGCTCGGGCAAGAGCACGCTGCTGCACCTGCTGGGCGGCCTGGATGCGCCCAGCACCGGCCGCGTCGAGCTGATGGGCCGCGACTTCGCCGCCATGAGCCCCGCCGAGCAGGGTCGCTGGCGCAACGAGCACCTCGGCTTCATCTACCAGTTCCATCACCTGCTGCCCGAGTTCACCGCCCTGGACAACGTGGCCATGCCCCTGCGCATCCGCCGCCTGCCCGAGGCCGAGGCGCGCTCGCAGGCGCGGGCCATGCTGGAGCGCGTGGGCCTGGGCCAGCGTGCGATGCACCGGCCGGCCGAGCTCTCCGGTGGCGAGCGCCAGCGCGTGGCCATCGCCCGCGCCCTGGTCAGCCGCCCGGCCTGCGTGCTGGCGGACGAGCCCACCGGCAATCTGGACCGCGGCACGGCGGACGCCGTCTTCGGCCTGATGCTGGAGCTGGCCGCCAGCCAGGGCACGGCCTTCGTGATGGTGAGCCATGACCAGCAGCTGGCCGCGCGCTGTGAAACCCGTTTGAACCTCGTGAGTGGGCGGCTCCAGCAGGATTGAGCGCGGGCTGCAGTAGGATCGGTGCCCCACTGTCCTGGAGGCCCCATGTCTGCTGTTTCGCCCCGCTACATCCTCAAGCTCAGCTGCCCGGATCGGGCCGGCATCGTCCATGCCGTGACGGGTTTTCTGCTGGAGCAGGGCGGCAACATCCTGACCTCGGCCCAGCACGGGGACGCCGACCACCAGCGCTTCTTCATGCGCATCGAGTTCGAATGCGGCCGCGCCACGCCGGTGCCCGCCTTGCGCGAGGCCTTCGCGCCGCTGGCCCAGCAGCTGCAGATGGACTGGGAGCTGGTCGGCCGCGAAGCCAAGACCCGCGTGCTGCTGCTGGTCTCCAAGCTGGGGCACTGCCTCAACGACCTGCTCTTCCGTGTGCAGACGGGCCACCTGCCCATCGAGATCCCGGCCATCGTCTCCAACCACCGGGACTTCTACCAGCTGGCCGCCTCGCACAACATCCCCTTCCACCACTTCCCGCTGCTGAACGCCTCGCCCGAGCAGAAGGCGGCGCAGGAGCGCAAGATCCGCGAGGTGGTCGAGGAGAACCGCATCGACCTCGTCGTGCTGGCCCGCTACATGCAGATCCTTTCGGGCGAGATGTGCGAGTACCTCTCGGGGCGCGCCATCAACATCCACCACAGCTTCCTGCCCAGCTTCAAGGGCGCACGGCCCTACCACCAGGCGCATGAGCGCGGCGTGAAGCTGATCGGCGCCACCGCGCACTACGTGACCTCGGACCTGGACGAGGGCCCCATCATCGAGCAGGAGGTGGCCCGCATCGACCACAGCATGCCGCCCGAGCAGCTGGTGGCCATCGGCCGGGATACCGAGTGCGTCACCCTCGCCCGCGCCATCCAGTGGCATGCCGAGCACCGCGTGCTGATGAACGGCAACCGGACGGTGGTCTTCCGCTGAGGCCGGGGCGCTGGCATGTGGATCGACACCCACTGCCACCTGGATGCGCCCGAGTTCGAGGCGGACCGGGACGCCGTCGTGCAGCGCGCGCGGGACGCCGGCGTGCGGCAGATCGTGATCCCCGCCGTCGCGGCCTTCGACTTCGACAGCGTGCACGCGCTGGCGCATCGCCACGGCTTCGCCTATGCGCTGGGCATCCATCCGCTGTACGTGATGCAGGCCGCGGAGCAAGACCTGACCCTGCTGGCCGATCGCCTGCGGGCCTGGCGCGACGACCCGCGTCTCGTCGCCGTGGGCGAGATCGGCCTGGACTTCTTTGTGCCAGGCATCGACGGCGCGCGCCAGCAGCAGTTCTATGTGGCGCAGCTGAAGCTGGCGCGCGAGCAGGGTCTGCCCGTGCTGCTGCATGTGCGGCGCAGTGCCGATCAGCTGCTGGCGGGGCTGCGCCGGACCGCCGTGACGGGCGGCATCGCCCATGCCTTCAATGGCAGCGAGCAGCAGGCGCAGGCCTTCTGGCAGCTGGGCTTTCGCCTGGGCTTCGGTGGCACGCTGACCTTCGAGCGCTCCCTGCAGATCCGGCGCCTGGCGGCTGCGATGCCGGCCGAGGCCCTGGTGCTGGAGACGGATGCGCCGGACATCCCGCCGCACTGGCTCTACAAGACGGCGGCGCAGCGCGCGGCGGGCGAGTCCAGCCGCAACGAGCCGGCCGAGCTGCCGCGCATTGCGGCGCAGCTGGCCGACCTGCGGCGCTGGACGCTGGACCAGGCCGCCGAGCGGACCTGGGCCAACGCCATCGCGGCGCTGCCACGCCTGGCCTCCCTGGGAGGGCTCCCATGAAAGCTTCTGCAGATGGCCGAGCCCCTTGATCGAGACCGTCCGGACCTCGCGGTCTGGATCCGGGCCTGGCTGGCAGCCCGCTCGGCAGCACGCGGGCTGCCGGCGCCCGTCGACGATGCGGGGGGCTACCGGGTCGACGTCCATGCGCCGGACGAAGTGCGGCGCTGGGTCTTCCCCCGGGTCGGCCCGACCGTGACAGCCCTCGCGCAGGGGCTCGCGCAGCCGCGGCATTTCATCAAGGCCTGCGCCCCGCCCGATCAGTTGCTGGCGGCGCTGCCGCCGGCGTGGCGGATCGCGCTGCCGGGCTACTTCATGCTGGGCCCCGGCCGGGCACCGCAAGCGCTGCTGGTGCCGGGCTACCGCTGCGAGCGGCGTGTCGAGGCGGGGCTCAGCGAGGTGCGCATCCTGACCGAGGCCGGCGAGCTCGCCGCCAGCGGCCATGCCGCGGAGACGGCCGGCGTGTTCATCTACGACCGCATCATCACCGAGCCCGCCCACCAGCGGCGGGGGCTGGGCCGGCTGCTGATGCGCGAGCTCGGTGCGTGCCGGATCGAGGCCCGCTCACCGGAGCTGCTGGTGGCCACGGCCGCCGGGCGCGCGCTCTACGAGGCCCTGGGCTGGACGGTGATCAGCCTGTTCTCGACGGCCTTCCTGCCGGACCTCCCTGCCGGCTGAATGACTCGGCCGCTCAGCGGTTGCGGGGGGTGATGGGGGTCTCGGGCACCGGGTAGCCCGCCGCGCCGAAGGTGGCGACCACCGCCTTGTGCGTGTCGAAGTAGACCTGCCAGTAGTGGTCGGTGTGGGTGTAGGGACGCACGCAGAGCAGAGGGCCTTCGGGCGTGAAGCTGAGGATCTCGACGTCAGGTGCGGGCGAATTGGCCACGTTGGGGATCTGTGCCAGCGCCGTCTTCAGCCGCGCAATGGCATCCAGCGGGTCCACGCTGTTGGCGATCTTGGCCACGCAGTCCACGCGCCGGAAGGGCAGGCTGGAGAAGTTCTGGATGGTGTCCGAGAAGATCTTGTTGTTGCCGATGATGGTCTGGACGTTGTCCGGCGTGACCAGCGTCGTGCCAAAGAGGCCGATCTCCAGCACCGTGCCCGTGACCCCGCCCACCTGCACGAAGTCGCCCACCTTGAAGGGGCGCAGCACCTGCATGAAGATGCCGGCGGCAAAGTGCGTCAGCAGGCCGCCCCAGGCGGTGCCGATGGCCAGACCGGCGCCGGCCAGCAGGGCGGCGAAGGAGGTGGTGTGGATGCCGAAGATGTCCAGGATGGCCAGCACCAGGACGATGTTCAGGATCACCGACAGGATGGAGCGCAGGTAGGTGGACAGCGTGGAATCGATGCGCTTGCCGCGCTCCAGCGCCGCGCCCATCAGTCGCAGCACCAGGCCGATGACCCAGCGGCCGATGATCCATGCGGCCAGTGCGGCCAGGACCTTGAGCCCAAAATCCATGCCCTGGGTGCTCAGGAAAATCCAGATGGCTTCGGTATTCAACATTGCAATCCTCCGTGTACTTGAATGAATGACATGGCACGACGAACGCCCCCGGCCGACGGCCGGATGACAGCGGGACTGGCAGGGGCGACGGGCCCGTCGATTGAAGCGGCCCCGGGCACGCCCGTGCTCCAGGGTTTGCCCGCGCTGGCCTCGCCTCAGGCGCGGTTGCTGGTGCTGGGCAGCTTCCCGAGTGTCGCCTCCTTGGCCGCCGGGCAGTATTACGGCCATCCGCGCAACCAGTTCTGGCCGCTGCTGTCGGCGCTGTGGGGTCAGGACTTGCGTGCCATGCCTTACGAGCAGCGTTGCGAGTGGGTGACCCACCGCGGGCTGGCCGTCTGGGACGTCTATGCCAGCTGCCAGCGCGAGGGTAGCCTGGACGCCGACATCCGGGCCGCCGCGCCCAATGATTTGCAAGCACTGGTGAGAGGTCTGCCGGAGCTGCGGGCAATCGCTCACAATGGCGGGGAATCGGCGCGCAGCCTGCGCGTCACGCAAGCCCTCGGCCTGCCTGTCTTTCGCCTGCCCTCGACCAGCCCGGCCAATGCCAGCTGGAGCTTCGAGCGCAAGCTGCAGGCCTGGCGCGAGGTCTTTGCCTTTGCCGGACTGCTGGATGAGCACCAAGAAGAAGACGAAGGAAGCAAGCGGCCGCACGGCCAGCCCTGAATGGACCCACGCGACGCTGTCGGAATTCGACGGCGTGCGTTTCCTGCACCTGGACAGCATCTGGGTCCAGGGCGCCATGCGCATCCGCAAGCCCCAGGTCCTGGAGCTGGAGTACATCCAGCGCATGATGGCCTGGATGCTGTGGCGGGACAGCGAATCCCTGCGCGAAGGCCATGCCGTGCAACTCGGCCTGGGCGCCGCGGCGCTCACCCGCTTCTGCCACAAGGTGCTGCGCATGCAGACCACGGCCGTGGAGATCAACCCCACCGTGATCGCCGCCTGCCGCAGCTGGTTCCACCTGCCCGAGGACGACGAGCGCCTCACCGTCCTCAACCAGGATGCCGCCCGCTGGGTGACCGACCCGGCGAATCTGCAGACGGTGCAGGTGCTCAATGTGGACCTCTACGACCACGACGCCGCCTCGCCCGTGCTGGACGACGAGGCCTTCTATGCCGCCTGCCGCGGCGTGCTGGCCGACGGCGGCCTGATGACGGTCAACCTCTTCGGCCGCGCCGCCAGCTTCGCCCGCAGCGCCTCGCGCATCGCCCGGGTGTTCGGCAGCGACCAGGTCTGGAGCCTGGCGCCCACCAAGGAAGGCAATACCGTGGTGGTGGCGGCCCGCGGCGTGCAGGTGCCGGACCGCGAGGAGCTGGAGCGCCGCGCCGATAAGATCGAGGAACGCTACGGCAGTCATGGCCTGCCGGCGCGCAAGTGGCTGCGCCTCGTGCGCCCCCTGCCGATGAGCATCATTGAACTGATGGCGGAGAAGGCCTGAGATGAACAGTGCATCCAAGAGCGAGTCCGCCGCCGTGGCCCAGCCGGGCGGCCGCCTGGAGTGGCGGCCCCTGCTGCGCTGGCTGCAGGAGGACGGCCTCATCGACGCCGAGGCCGCCCAGCGCGTGGAACAGCGCTTCGGCGCCGGGGACAGCGCCCAGCACCCCCTGCTGCGCCTGGCCGGCGCCGGCCTGCACCGCCTGTCCAATGGCAAGCTGCTGGATGTGGAGGCGCTGACCGCCTGGCTGGCCGAGCGGGCGCGCCTGCCCTATCTGCGCATCGACCCGCTCAAGGTGGACGTGGGCCGGGTGTCCGACGTGATGTCGGTCAGCTATGCCGAGGCCAAGCGCTGCCTGCCCATCCAGTTCGGGCTGATGGACATCACGATCGCGACCAGCGAGCCCTTCGACATCGGCTGGGTGGCCCAGATCGAGTCGCACACGCGCAAGCAGATCAAGCTGGTCGTGGCCAGCCCCAATGAGATCGCGCGCTATACGACCGAGTTCTTCACCCTGGCCAAGTCGGTGCGCGAGGCGGCCAAGAACGGCGCCGTGGCGCCCTCCGCCAGCTTCGAGCAGCTGGTGGAGCTCGGGCGCTCCAACCGCCAGCTGGATGCCAACGACCAGGGCATCGTGCAGGTGGTCGACTGGCTCTGGCAGTACGCCTTCGACCAGCGCGCCAGTGACATCCACCTGGAGCCGCGCCGCGAGATCGGCCTGATCCGCTTCCGCATCGACGGCGTGCTGCACACCGTCTACCAGCTGCCCCCGACCGTGCTCGGGGCCATGACCTCACGCATCAAGCTGCTGGGCCGCATGGACGTCGTGGAGCGCCGCCGGCCCCTGGATGGCCGCATCAAGACGCGCAATCCGCTGGGCGAGGAGGTGGAAATGCGCCTCTCGACCCTGCCCACCGCCTTCGGCGAGAAGATGGTGATGCGCATCTTCGACCCTGACAACGCCGTCAAGGACCTGAGCGAGCTGGGCTTTTCCCGGCATGACTCCGAGCGCTGGAACAAGCTGGTGGCCAAGCCGCACGGCATCATCCTGGTCACCGGCCCGACCGGCAGCGGCAAGACCACCACGCTCTATTCCACCCTCAAGCGCCTGGCGACGGAGGAGGTCAACGTCTGCACGATCGAGGATCCGATCGAAATGATCGAGCCGGCCTTCAACCAGACCCAGGTCCATTCGGCCATCGACTTCAACTTTGCCGAAGGACTGCGGGCGCTGATGCGCCAGGACCCGGACATCATCATGGTCGGCGAGATCCGCGACCTGGAAACCGCCGAGATGGCCGTCCAGGCCTCCCTCACCGGTCACCTGGTCTTCAGCACCCTGCACACCAATGATTCGGTGTCCGCCGTCACCCGGCTGCTGGACCTGGGCGTGCCTGCCTATCTGATCAATGCCACGGTGATCGGCGTCCTTGCGCAGCGACTGGTCCGCACCCTGTGCGAGCACTGCAAGCAGCCGGACGACAGCATCACGGCAGAGACCCTCAACGAGACGCTCAAGCCCTGGCGCATGAATGGCAAGGTCAATGCCTACAAGCCAGTCGGCTGCCTGGAGTGCCGCAACACTGGCTACCGCGGCCGTGCCGGCCTCTACGAACTGCTGATGCTCAGCGAGGCCGTGCGCAAGCACCTGCATGCCCAGGCCGACATGCCTGCCATGCGCCGCCAGGCCATGCAGGAGGGCCTGCGTCCCCTGCGCCTGGCCGGCGCCATGAAGGTGGCCGAAGGGCAGACCACGCTGGACGAGGTACTGCGCAGCACCCCGCAGTGGGAGCATTGACCCGCTCACCCGGCTGCCCGCCCCTGTTGCGCTTACGTGGAAACCACAGACGGTGGAAGGCGGAGCGCTGCCTAGAATCGTTCGACAACTGCATGAGAGGCGCTCTGTGAAGATCAAGAGCCAAAGAGACTTCTGGTCCGGTCTGTTGTTTTTGCTGGTCGGTCTGGCTTTTGCCTGGGGCGCCACGGAATACAACTTCGGCTCCTCGGCAAAACCTGGCCCCGGCTACTTCCCCTTCGGCCTGGGCATCCTGCTGGCCCTGCTGGGCGGCCTGGTGCTCTTCAAGGCGGTGACCATCGAGTCGCCCGGTGGTGATCCCGTCGGCGCCATCGCCTGGCGCCCGCTGCTGGTCATCGTGGGTGCCATCGCCATGTTCGGCCTGGCCCTGCCCAAGCTGGGGCTGGTGGTTACGCTGCCGCTGCTGATCTTCGTCTCCTCGCTGGCCGGAGATGAGTTCCACTGGAAGGACGCGCTGATCAGCGCCGTGGTCCTGACGGCGGGCAGCTGGGTGATCTTCGTCTGGGGACTGAAGCTCACCATCCCCGTCTGGCCTGTGTTCCTGGCTTGAGGAGTGCCCATGAGTCTGCTTGACAACCTCCTGCTCGGGTTCCAGACCGCGCTGACTTTCCAGAACCTGCTGTACGCCTTCATGGGCGCGATGCTGGGAACGCTGATCGGCGTGCTGCCGGGCCTGGGCCCGGTGGCCACCATCGCGATGCTGCTGCCCTCCATCTACGCGCTGGATGCGACGCCGGCGCTGATCATGCTGGCCGGCATCTATTACGGCGCCCAGTACGGTGGCTCGACCACGGCCATCCTGATCAACGTGCCGGGCGAGTCCAGCTCGGTGGTGACGGCCATCGACGGCTACCAGATGGCCCGCCAGGGGCGCGCGGGTGCGGCCCTGGCGGTGGCCGGGCTGGGGTCCTTCTTCGCCGGCTGCGTGGGCACCATCATCATTGCGGCATTCGCCCCGCCGCTGACCGAGATGGCCTTCAAGTTCGGCCCGGCCGAGTACTTCTCCCTGATGGTGCTGGGCCTCATCGGCGCCGTGGTGCTGGCCTCGGGCTCCCTGGTCAAGGCCATCGCCATGATCGTGCTGGGCCTCCTGCTGGGGCAGATCAACACTGACGTGATCTCGGGAACGCCGCGCTTCTCCTTCGACATCCCCGAGCTGTCTGACGGCATCGGCTTCGTCGTCATCGCCATGGGCGTGTTCGGCTTCGGCGAGATCATCGCCAACCTGGGGCAGCCGGCCGAGCACCGCGAGGTGTTCACCAAGGAAGTCAAAGGCCTGTGGCCGACCCGCGAGGACTTCAAGGACGCCTGGCCCTCGGTCATCCGCGGCACGGCGCTGGGCTCCGTGCTGGGCGTGCTGCCGGGTGGCGGCGCGCTGCTGGCCTCCTTTGCTGCCTACACGCTGGAGAAGAAGGTGGTGCGCAAGCCGCGCCATGCCTTCGGCAAGGGCGCCATCCAGGGCGTGGCCGGCCCGGAAAGTGCCAACAATGCCGGTGCACAGACCAGCTTCATCCCCATGCTGACGCTGGGCATCCCGCCCAATGCGGTGATGGCCCTGATGGTGGGTGCGATGACCATCAAGGGCATCCAGCCCGGCCCACAGGTGATGACCAGCAATCCCCAGCTCTTCTGGGGGCTGATCGCCTCGATGTGGGTGGGCAATCTGATGCTGGTGGTGCTGAACCTGCCGCTGATCGGCATGTGGATCAAGCTGCTGACCGTGCCCTACCGCTTCCTGTTCCCGGCGATCGTGACCTTCTGCTGCATCGGCACCTACACCCTGAACAACAACAGCTTCGACGTCTTCCTGACCGCTGGCTTCGCCCTGCTGGGCTATGTGTTCTACAAGCTCAGCTGCGAGCCGGCGCCGCTGCTGCTGGGCTTCATCCTGGGGCCCATGATGGAAGAGAACCTGCGCCGGGCGCTGCTGCTGTCACGGGGTGACTGGGGCACCTTCGTCAGCCGGCCGCTGTCCGCGGGCCTGCTGGGCGCAGCCCTGCTGCTGGTCTTGGTGGTGATGCTGCCCACCATCCGCAGCAAGCGGGAAGAGGCGTTCCAGGAAGACTGAACAGCCCACATCCGGTGAGAGCAATGGAGGAGGGCCGGGAGGCCCTCCTCAAGAAATTCTTTCGAATCTCTTGCGCGGGCCGAAAAAGCTGTGCTACAGTCTAAGGCTTCGCTGCTGATGCAGTGCTTCGAAACGAAGCGCAAACAGGCAGTGAGGCGCAACAAGGTTTCG
>NZ_JANZKX010000028.1 GCF_027257975.1 Pelomonas sp. BJYL3 | reverse complement strand
TCGAGACCGCTGCACAACTCCCCCTCGCGACACCGCCCCCCGGTCGATGTGAAGGGAATTCCGCGATGTGCAATCCGATTCGAGCTTTTAGCCCGTTTCAGGACCTTTTGAGCCCTTCTCCCGGGCCCTTTGAGCCCCTCAGGACGGACTACTCCCCGCACACGGCTGCAGCCGCCCGCTCTGCAGCTTCCTCATCGCCTTGAGCAGATTGAGCCCCAACGCCGCCCAAGCCATTTGCGCCTGCGTCTTGGCCGCCCCGAAGTACCGCGCCCGGCCCAGGTGGAAGCGCCGCTTCATCGTGCCGAAGCCCTGCTCGACCTTGTAGCGCAGCGTGGCGATGGCCCGGTTCATCCGCGTCTGCAAGGGATGTACGGGATGGCTCCGGCTGCCCTTGAACTGGATCAGGTCTCCGATGCCTTTGTTCTTGAGGTACTCGCGATTCGCCGCGCTCGCATAGCCCTTGTCGGCCAGCACGCCTTCAGCGGGGATGCCTTGCTCGATCAGCGCGTCCACGATGCCCGGCAGCTTGCTCACCTCCGCCTGGTTGGCCGGATGCACCTCCACGTGCTCGACATAGCCATCCTCCGTGTCCACCGCGCTGTAGCCGCGATAGCCGAAGAAGGCGTCCTTGCCCTTCTTGACCCAGCGCGCCTCGTCGTCCGCGCTGTCCACCACGTCCGCCTGGCCCTCGTCATCGACCTCGATGTGCTGATTGGGCCGTGCCGCGCTCTCGATGATGGTCGCGTCAATGATCGCCCCGCGGCTGCCCGCCACCTTCAAGCCTTGGCCCTCCAACTGCACGTTGACCCGGCGCAGTAGCACCTGGTCCAGTCTGGCCGTGACCAGCCGGCTGCGAAAGCGGCAGATCGTCGTGGCGTCCGGGAAGCTGCCATCACCGGGCTCGAAGCCGGTGAACACCATGAAGTCCAGCCGCACCTTCAGCGCGTGCTCCAGCTGCGTGTCCGACAGCCCGTGCCATTGGCCCAGCAGCATCAGCTTGAACATCGCCAGCGCCGAGTACGGCTCAGGGCCTCCGCCGTGCGTGGCCTCGCGCTTGTACAGGCCCTTGAGCTTGTGCGCGATCTCGTCCCAGTCCAGCAGCTCGTGCAACTTCATCGTTGGCGAGTCTTGGACCAGGGGCTTGGCGCCCATCAGGAAGAAGCTATCCATGTCGCCATTGCAACCGATGGCCGATCACGGCGCATCAGGGAAGTTATGCAGCGGTCTC
>NZ_JANZKX010000027.1 GCF_027257975.1 Pelomonas sp. BJYL3 | reverse complement strand
CTACGAGGCGCCGCAGGGCGAGCTGGAAGCGCAGCTGGCGGCGATCTGGGCGGAGCTGCTCAAGGTCGAGCGTGTGGGTCGCCACGACAGCTTCTTCGAGCTGGGTGGGCACTCCCTGCTGGCTCTGGGCCTGGTGGAGCGCATGCGCCGGCAGGGCCTGCACGCCGATGTGAAGCTGCTGTTCTCCTCGCCCACGGTCGCCGAGCTGGCGCTGTCCGTCGCCACGGACGCGAAGGACATCGTCGTCCCCCCCAATCTGATTCCTCCTGGCGCCACGTCCATCACGCCGGAGATGCTCACGCTGGCGCGCCTGGACCAGGCAGGGATCGACCGTGTGGTCGCGATGGTCGAGGGCGGCGCCGCACAGGTGCAGGACCTCTATCCGCTCACCGCAGCGCAGGAGGGCATCCTCTTTCACCATCGCATGGGTTCGGGCAGCGACGCCTACGTGGAGGCCGGCTTGATGGCCTGCAGCAGCCGCGAACGCGTGGACTCCTTCCTGCAGGCCTTGCAGCAGTTGGTGGATCGGCACGACATCCTGCGCACCGCCATCCTCTGGGAGGGGCTGGACGAGCCGCTACAGGTTGTGCACCGCCGCGCCGCGCTGCCGGTGAGCTTCCTGGACCTGGACCCCGCTGACGGCGAGGTGGCCCAGCAGCTGGCACAGCGGATGGATCCCCGCCGCACCCGCATCGATGTTCGTCAGCCCCCCATGCTTCGCGTGGGCGTGGCCCATGATCCGGTCCAGGGCCGCTGGCTGATGCGCCTGCTGTCCCATCACCTGGTGATGGATCACACCACGCAGGAGCTGCTGATCCAGGAAGCAGGACTGATTCAGGCCGGTCGGGCCGACCAGCTCCTGCCGCCGGTCCCCTTCCGGGATTTCGTCGCCCGTGCCCGCCTGGGCGTCAGCGACGACGAACACCGCGCATTCTTCAGCCGCATGCTGGGCGATGTCGAAGAGCCCACGGCACCCTTCGAGATCCTTGAGACCGAAGTGAGCGGCCTCGAAATGAAGGAGGCCCGCCTGCCGCTGCCCGCCTCGACGGCCCGCGCCGTGCGCGAGCTCGCACGCCGCTCCGGCGTGAGCGTGGCCAGTGTGATGCACCTGGCCTGGGCCATGGTGATTGCCAAGGTCTCCAGCCGACAGTCTCCGGTGTTTGGCACGGTTCTGTTCGGGCGCATGCAAGGAGGTCCGGGCGCCGATCGCGTCTGGGGCATGTTCATCAACACATTGCCGGTGCGCATCGATGTTGACGCCGCTCCCGTGCAGCAAAGCCTGCGTCGCGTGCATGCGCTGCTGTCCGAGCTGCTGCACCACGAGCATGCATCGCTCGCGCTGGCGCAGCGCTGCAGCGGTGTGCGGCACGGCCAGCCGCTGTTCACGTCCCTGTTGAACTACCGCTATGGTGTCTTCGAGGAGCAGGTGCAGGCTCACAACGCGGAGCTCGAGGTCCTCGGCGCCGAGGAGCGTTCCAGCTTCCCCATCTGCCTGGACGTCGATGATCTGGGCGAAGGCTTCTCACTCAATGCTCAGGTGGAAGGCGGGCTGGATCCGCTGCGCGTGTGCCGGCTGATGGAGGCCTCGCTGGACGGCCTGCTGCAGGCCCTGCGCGAAGCGCCGCAGACCCCTGTGGCCCACATCGACATACTGCCTGCGGCGGAGCGCGAGCAGGTGCTGCGAGGCTGGAACCAGACGCAGGAGGCGCTGCCGCTGGATCGGTGCGTGCACGAGCTGATCGAGGCGCAGGTGAGTCGGGATGGAGCGGC
>NZ_JANZKX010000026.1 GCF_027257975.1 Pelomonas sp. BJYL3 | reverse complement strand
CAGCGCCACCCCGTCTTCGGGCTTCACGCCCAGTCCCACCAGATGGCGCGCCAGACGGTTGGCCTCAGCATTGAGCTCTCCGTAGCTCAGCGTCTGTTCACCATCCACCAGGGCCACCGCCTGCGAACGCTGCCTGACCTGCGCCTCGAACAGCTCGTGCAGCGTCTGCGTCAGCGGCGCCTGCGCCGGCACCACGTTCCAGTCGTTCAGCACCTGGCGGCGCTCGGCCGGGCCCATCAGGGGCAGGCGCGCCACCGGCTGGCTGTCATCGGCCGCCATGGCCTGCAGCAGGGAGGTCCAGTAGCCCAGATAGCGGTCAACCGTCGAGGCTTCGAAAAGCGCTGTGGCGAACTCGATGTCGCCTGCAATACCGTCAGCTGACTCGCTGAGGCTCAGCGTCAGGTCGAACTGGGCAGTACGACGCTCCAGCTCGAGACGCTCCAGTTGCAGGCCAGGCAGCGCCAGTTCGGCCTGCGGGGTGTTCTGCCACGCGAAGACGGTCTGGAACAGGGGCGTGTGCGCCAGGCTGCGCGGGGGCTGCACCGCTTCGACCACCTGCTCGAAAGGCAGGTCCTGGTGCTGCTGTGCCGCCTGCACCTGCGCCCGGGTGCGCGACAGCAACTGGGCCACGCTGGGATCGCCAGAGAGGTCCAGGCGCAGGGCCAGCGTATTGACGAAGAAGCCGATCAGGGCCTCCACCTCGGGGCGGTCACGCCCCGCCATGGGGCTGCCGATCACGACATCGTCCTGCCCGCTCAAGCGGCTCAGCAACATGGCCCAGCTGGCCAGCAGCGTCATGTAGAGGCTGACGCCATGCCGGCGGCTGAGTGCCTGCAGCGAGGCCGTCAGCGAGGCATCCAGCTGCACCCGGCGAACGGCACCCGCATGATCCTGCAGCAGGGGCCGCGGATGATCGGCGGGGAGTTCAAGAAGGGCCGGCGCCCCTGCCAGGGCCTGCTTCCAGTAGGCGGTCTGCTGCTGGCGGCGATCGCCTTGCAGCCATTGGCGCTGCCATGCGGCGAAGTCGAGGTACTGGACGGGCAAGGCCGGCAGCGGGGAAGGCAGGCCTTGCAGTCGCGCAGCGTAGAGGCGGCTGACCTCTTCCAGGAGGACGCCGACGGACCAGCCGTCAGAGGCGATATGGTGCATGACGACCTGCAGCAGGTGCTCGTCGTCGCCCATCTTCACCAGCAGCACGCGCAGGGGCAGCTCCTGTGACAGATCGAAGGGCTGCTCCGAATGGACGCGGCTGAGCGCCTCCCACTGGGCTTCGCGCCGGGCTTGGGTTGACAGGTCCCGGAAGTCCAGCGTGCAGGCCAGGTCTGGCCTAAGGACCTGCTCGGGCTCGCCCTGGCGCAGGGTGAAACAGGTATGCAGGGACTCATGGCGTTCCACGACGCCTTGAAGCGCCCAC
Source organism: Pelomonas sp. BJYL3 (assembly GCF_027257975.1). Lineage (GTDB taxonomy): Bacteria > Pseudomonadota > Gammaproteobacteria > Burkholderiales > Burkholderiaceae_C > Roseateles_B > Roseateles_B flavus. The sequence continues at coordinate 498 of NZ_JANZKX010000026.1, read as the reverse complement.
TGCAGCGCGTCGACATCCAGCAGTCCACGCAGACGCATGGCACCACTGATGTGGTAGGCACGGCTCGCGTCCTCGAACTGGGTCAGGAACCACAGACGTTGCTGGGCCAGCGACAAGGGAAGCGGACCGCTGCGGTCCACCACGGCCATGGGCTGCTCATCGGCCAGGTCAGCGGGTCTTGTCAGGCCGGCGGCCAGTTCGGCCACCGTGGGCGAGATCAGCAGTGTTCTGGCATCGACCTGCAGGCCCTGCCGGCGCATGCGCTCCACCAGGCCCAGAGCCAGCAGGGAGTGCCCGCCCAGCTCGAAGAAGCTGTCGTGACGCCCCACGCGCTCGACCTTGAGCAGCTCCGCCCAGATCGCCGCCAGCTGCGCCTCCAGCTCGCCCTGCGGCGCCTCGTAGCCCCGCGCCACCCCTTCCTGCCCGCCCTGCGGTGCCGGCAGCGCCTGCCGGTCCAGCTTGCCGTTGGGCGTCTTGGGCAGTGCCTGCAGCCCCACA
>NZ_JANZKX010000025.1 GCF_027257975.1 Pelomonas sp. BJYL3 | reverse complement strand
CAATGACTTCCAGGTGAAGATCCGGGGCTTCCGGATCGAGCTGGGGGAGATCGAGGCCAAGCTGGCCGCGCTGGGTGCGGAGGAAGCCGGTGACGTGGTGGTGCTGGCCCGCGAGGACCAGCCCGGCGACAAGCGCCTGGTGGCCTACTACACGGGCACGGCCAGCGCTGAGCAGCTGCGGGCGCAGGCCGAGGCCACGCTGCCCAGCTATATGGTGCCGGCGGCCTGTGTGCAGCTGGCATCGCTGCCGCTGAACCCCAACGGCAAGCTGGACCGCAAGGCGCTGCCGGCGCCGGACGAGCAGGCCTGGAGCCGGCGCGCCTACGAGGCGCCGCAGGGCGAGGTGGAGGCCACGCTGGCGGCCCTCTGGGCCGAGCTGCTGCAGATCGAGCGCGTGGGCCGCCACGACAACTTCTTCGAGCTGGGCGGGCACTCGCTGATGGCGGTGAGCCTGATCGAGCGCATGCGCCGCGCGGGTTTGCATACCGATGTGCGCGCCTTGTTCCTTTCGCCGACGCTGGCCGCGGTCGCCGCGGCTGTGGGCATTGGCAGTGCGCCGGTGCAGGTGCCGCCCAATCTGATTCCCGAAGGCGCGACGACGATCACGCCGGAGATGCTGACCCTGGCCACGCTGGACGAGGAGGCCATCGCCCATGTCCTGGCCACCGTGCCGGGCGGCGCGGCCAATGTGCAGGACATCTACCCGCTGGCCCCGCTGCAGGAAGGCATCCTGTTCCATCACCTGATGGAGAAGGAGGGCGACCCCTATCTCCTGCCCACGCTCTGCGCCTTCTCGAGCCAGGAACAGCTGGAGCGATTCCTTGCGGCCATCCAGCAAGTGATTGCCCGCCACGACATCCTGCGCACCGGCATTGCATGGCAGTCCCTGGACCAGCCCATGCAGGTGGTGCGTCGTCATGCGGAGCTGCCCTTCCAGAGCGTGTCGCTGGATCCGCAGCACGGAGACATTGGCAGCCAGTTGCTGGCCCAGTTCGGTCCACGTCATTTCCGCATCGACGTCAGCCAGGCTCCCCTGTTGCGTACCTTCGCCGCGCATGACAGCGCGCAAGGGCGCTGGGTGCTGCTGGTGCTGGCCCATCACCTGGCGATCGACCACACGACGCTGGAGCTGCTGGTCGAGGAAGCCAGCCTGATCAAGAACGGACGCATGGAGGCGCTGGCTCCACCCGCCCCCTTCCGCAACTTCGTGGCCCAGGCCCGCCTGGGCGTGAGCCAGGCGGAGCACGAGGCCTTCTTCCGCCAGATGCTGGGGGACATCGAGGAGCCGACGGCGCCCTTCGGGCTGCTGGACGTGCAGGGCGACGGGGCGGACATCGAAGAACGCAGCCAGATGCTGCCGACGGCGCTTTCGCAGGCGCTGCGCCAGCGGGCGCGAAGCCTGGGGGTGAGCGCAGCCAGCCTGATGCACCTGGCCTGGGCGCTGGTGCTGGCACGCACGACGGGGCGCCAGGACGTGGTCTTCGGCACGGTGCTGTTTGGACGCATGCAGGGCGGCGAGCGCGCGGACCGTGCGCTGGGTATGTTCATCAACACACTGCCTCTGCGCCTGAGCATCGACGGGCGACGCATTGACGAGCTGGCTCGGCAGGTGCATCGCCTGCTGACCCAGCTGCTGCGCCACGAGCATGCGCCGTTGGCCCTGGCTCAGCGCTGCAGCGCGGTGCCGGCCCAGGCACCTTTGTTCAGCTCGCTGCTGAACTTCCGCTATGCCCCGCGCCCACTGAATGAGGGTGAGAGCGAGGGCGAAGCGGCACACGAAGACGGTATCGAGGAAATCCATTCAGAGGAACGCACCAACTACCCGCTGACGCTGGCGGTGGACGATCTGGGCGAGGACTTCATGCTGACGGCGCAGGTCCAGGCGTCGGTGGGAGCCGAGCGGGTGTGCGCGCTGATGCACACGGCG
>NZ_JANZKX010000024.1 GCF_027257975.1 Pelomonas sp. BJYL3 | reverse complement strand
CGCCTCCTGCGTCTGGTTCCAGCCTCGCAGCACCTGCTCGCGCTCCGCCGCAGGCAGTATGGGCAGCCGGCCCACCGCCATCTGTTCGTCGGCCACCATGGCCTCCAGCAGGCGCTGCCAGTAACCCAGGAAGCGCTCGACAGTGCGGCGCTCGAACAGGGCGGTGGCGTACTCCAGCGAACCGACGAGCTCGTCCTCCTGCTCCTGCATGCTCAACGTCAGGTCGAACATGGCCGTCTTCTGCGCCACATCGACGCTGGAGACCGTCAGGCCCGGAAGATTCAGCTCCCCAGGCGGCGTGTTCTGCCAAGCCAGCATGTGCTGGAACAGGGGAGGATGGGAAAGGCTACGGGCCGGCTGGACCCGTTCCACGACTTGCTCGAAGGGAAGATCCTGATGCTCCTGCGCTGCCAGAACCTGGGCCCGGGTCCTGGCCAGCAGCTCGGCGACCGAAGGCTCACCGCCCAGATTGACGCGCAAGGCCAGGGTGTTGACGAAGCAGCCGATCAGCGGCTCGACCTCCAGACGCTGGCGTCCGGCCACAGGGCTCCCCACCACCACATCATCCTGCCCGGCAAGGCGACCCAGCAGCATGGCCCAGCTGGCCAGTGCCGTCATGTACAGCGTGACACCGTGGCGCTGGCTGAGCGCCCTGAGACCGGCCACCAGGCGCGCGTCAAGCCGCACCTCAATCGAATCGCCCCGGTAGTCCTGCCGTTCGGGACGGGAACGATCCGAGGGCAGTTCCAGCAGCGTGGGCGCACCGGCCAGCGTCCGCTGCCAGTACTGTCCCTGGGCTTCCAGCCTGGCGCCCGACAGCATCCGGCGCTGCCAGCTGGCAAAGTCGGCGTACTGGATGACCAGGGGAGGCAGCGGATTCTGTCCGCCTTCCAGCTCCGCCTTGTAGAAGGCCCTGAGCTCCCCGAGCAGGACGGCAATCGACCAACCGTCAGCAGCCACATGGTGCATCACCAGCTGCAGCAAATGGTCCTGCTCGCCCACGCGCGCCAGCAGCAGGCGCAAAGGCGCGCCCTGCGCCAGATCGAAAGGCTGCGCGGCATGGGCTTCGAGCACGCCGGAATCGACGGAGCCCTGCAGGTCCACCTCGCTCCATTGCGGCTCTGCCGTGGAGGCGATGATCTGGCAGGCCTGGCCCTCCACGACGCGGTAGTGCGTGCGCAGGGTCTCGTGGCGAGCCACGATGCGCCGCACGGCGCGCCGCAGAGCGTCGATGTCCAGCCGTCCTGTCAGGCGCACGGCGCCGCTGATGTGATACGCGCCGGCGGCGCCCTCCATCTGGGCAAGGAACCAGAGCCGCTGCTGTGCCAGCGACAGCGGCAGCTCGCCCTGGCGGCTCACCGGCTGCAGGGGCGGATCCTGCGTGTCCGGTCCGAGCAGCACCTGCTGCGCCATCTCGCACAGCACCGGTTGCTCGAACATGGCATTCAGGGGCAGCTCGGCGCCACAGGCCTCCCGCAGCCGCGATGCCAGTTGCACGGCCAGCAGCGAATGCCCGCCCAATTCGAAGAAGTTGTCATGGCGACCCACGCGCTCGATCTGCAGCAGCTCGGCCCAGATGGCCGCCAGCGTGGCTTCCACCTCGCCCTGCGGCGCCTCGTAGGCACGCCGGCTCCAGGCCTGCTCGTCCGGCGCCGGCAGCGCCTTGCGGTCCAGCTTGCCGTTGGGCGTCAGCGGCAGCGCGCTCAGCTGCACATAGGCCGCCGGCACCATGTAGCTGGGCAGCGTGGCCTGGGCCTGCGCCCGCAGCTGCTCAGCAGTGGCATGGCCGGTGTAGTAGGTCACCAGGCGCTTGTCACCGGGCTGGTCCTCGCGGGCCAGCACCACCACGTCACCGGCTTCCTCCGCACCCAGCGCGGCCAGCTTGGCCTCGATCTCTCCCAGCTCGATCCGGAAGCCCCGGATCTTCACCTGGAAGTCATTGCGCCCCAGGTACTCGATGGTCCCGTCCGCCAGC
>NZ_JANZKX010000023.1 GCF_027257975.1 Pelomonas sp. BJYL3 | reverse complement strand
GATCGTCCGGCTTGAGCCCCAGTCCCTGCAGATGCCGCGCCAGCCGGTTCGTCTGCGACTCCAGCTCCGCATAGCTCAGCCGCCGACCCGCCGCCTGCACCGCCGTCGCCTGCGGCGTGCGCAGCGCCTGCGCCGAGATGCGCTGACCCACGCTCTGCTCCGGTGCCTCACGCTCCGGACCTCGGCCCAGTGCCAGCACCTGCTCGCGCTCCGCCGCCGGCAGCACCTCCACGTCCCGCACCGCCTGCTGCGGCGCATCCTGCAGCGCCTGCACCATGCCCTGCAGCGCCGTGTGCATCAGCGCGCACACCCGCTCAGCACCCACCGACGCCTGGACCTGCGCCGTCAGCATGAAGTCCTCGCCCAGATCGTCCACCGCCAGCGTCAGCGGGTAGTTGGTGCGTTCCTCTGCACGCAGCAGCAGCGCGTCGCCCTCTGCGGCAGCACTCGCTTCGTCCACGCTCTCTTCACTTTGCGGGGTGTAGCGGAAATTCAGCAGAGAGGTGAACAGCGGCACCTGGGCCTCCACCGCGCTGCAACGCTGTGCCAGGGCCAGCGGCGCGTGTTCATGGCGCAGCAACTGCGCCAGCAACTGGTGCACCTGATGTGCGGCCTCCGCAATGCCCCGGGTGTCAATGCGCAGCCGCACCGGCAAGGTGTTGATGAACATGCCGAAGACACGATCGGCTTCCTGCCCTGCGCTCATGCGTCCAAAGAGCACCGTGCCGAAGACCACGTCCTGACGGCCGGTGCACCGGGCCAGCACCAGCGCCCAGGCCAGGTGAACCAGCGTCGCGACGCTGAGGCCCAGTCGGCGCGCCTGCGCGCGAAGCGCCTGGGAAAGCGGGGCACTGAGGAGCAGGCTGGATTCGTCGATTCCCGAGCCATCACCCTGCACATCCAGCAGGCCGAAAGGCGCCGTGGGCTCATCGATGTCTCCCAGCATCTGGCGGAAGAAGGCCTCGTGCTCCTCCCGGCTGACGCCCAACCTGGCCTGCGCGACGAAGTTGCGGAACGGTGCCGGCGAGGACAGCAGGTCTGTCCGCCCCTGCTCGATCAGCTGTGCCTCCTTGGCCAGCAGTTCCAGCGTCGTGTGGTCGATCGCCAGGTGATGGGCGAGCAGGCGCAGCAGCCAGCGGCCATTCGAGGGATCGTGGGCTGCATGGCAGCGCAGCAGTGGCGCCCGGCCTACGTCCAGGCGCAGGTGGCGCGGATCGTAGCGGGCCTCCAGCTGCTCGGCGACATCGCCGTCCCGGGGATCCAGGGTCTCGAAGCTCAAGGGCAGGTGCACCTTGCGATGCACCACCTGCACCGGCTGCGGCAGGCCATCCCATGCAATGGAGGTGCGCAGCACGTCGTGGCGGTCCATGACCTGCTGGATGGCCTGCGCGAAGCTTTCAAGCGCCTCGCGCGAGGCGAAGCTGTAAAGGCTGGGCAGCAGGTAGGGGTCCCCCTCCTTCTCCATCAGGTGATGGAACAGGATGCCTTCCTGCAGCGGGGCCAGCGGGTAGATGTCCTGCACATTGGCCGCACCGCCTTCCACGCCGGCCACGATGCCGTCAATGGCGGCCTGGTCCAGCTGCACCAGGGTCAGCATCGGCGGCGTGATGGACGTCGCGCCCTCGGGGATCAGATTGGGCGGCACCACCACGTCCAGGCTGGCTCCTCCCACGGCCTCGGCCAGCTGGGCCAGCGTGGGCTGTAGGAACAGGGCCCGCACATCGGCGTGCAGGCCAGCCTGGCGCATGCGCTCGACCAGCGTGACCGCCATCAGCGAATGCCCGCCCAGCTCGAAGAAGTTGTCGTGGCGGCCCACGCGCTCGATCTGCAGCAGCTCGGCCCAGATGGCCGCCAGCGTGGCTTCCACCTCGCCCTGCGGTGCCTCGTAGCCCCGCGCTGCATAGTCCGAATCGGCCGGCGCCGGCAGCGCCTTGCGGTCCACCTTGCCATTGGGCGTCAGCGGCAGTGCCGCCAGTTGCACATAC
>NZ_JANZKX010000022.1 GCF_027257975.1 Pelomonas sp. BJYL3 | reverse complement strand
CGCCCCACCGGCCTTGAGCACCGCCAGCTGCGCCACCACCATCGCCAGGCTGCGCCCTGTGCAGACCGCCACCCGCGCATCCGGCCCCACCCCCAGCTGCCTGAGCTGGCGTGCCAGGCGGTTGGCCTGCGCATTGAGCTGCGCATAGCTGCAGGCCTGCCCTTCGTACTCCACCGCCACCGCCTGCGGCTGGCGCCTCGCCTGGGCCTCGATCAGCTCGTGCACGCAGGCTTCGCGCTCGTAGGCGCTCGCCGTCGCGTTGAACTGCTCCAGAACCTGGCGGCGCTCGGCCGGGCCCATCAGGGGCAGGCGCGCCACCGGCTGGCTGTCATCGGCCGCCATGGCCTGCAGCAGCGTGCGCAGATGGCCGGTCCAGCGCTCGATGGTGCTGCGTTCGAACAGGGCCGCGGCGTACTCGATATGCCCGGCCAGCACGCCCTCCACCTCCTGCAGAGTCAGCGTCAGGTCGAACTGGGCGCTGCGGCGCTCCAGCTGCGCAGCTTCCAGCGTCAACCCCGGCAGCTTCAGCTCGCCCTCGGGCTGGTTCTGCCACGAGAAGGCCGCCTGGAACAGGGGCGTGTGCGCCATGCTGCGCGGCGGCTGCACGGCCTCCACCACCTGCTCGAAGGGCAGGTCCTGGTGTTGCTGCGCGGCCAGCACCTGCGCCCGGGTGTGCGCCAGCAGCTGGGCCACCGTCGGCTCATCGTCCATCTTCAGGCGCAGTGCCAGCGTGTTGATGAAGCAGCCGATCAGCGGCTCCACCTCCGCACGGCCGCGGCCCGCCACGGGGCTGCCGATCACCACGTCGGTCTGCGAGGCCAGGCGGCCCAGCAGCGCCGCCCAGCCAGCCAGCAGCGTCATGTAAAGGGTCACGCCATGGCGCCGGCTCAGGGCCTTGAGCGCGGCGCTCAGCGGTGCATCCAGCTGCAGACCCAGCTGTTCGCCACGGTAGTCCTGCTGCAGCGGCCGCTCATGGTCGGTGGGCAATTCCAGCAGGACCGGCGCCTCGGCCAGGGCCTGACGCCAGAAGGCGGTCTGCGCCTCCAGGCGCCCGTCGGCCAGCCAGGCCCGCTGCCAGACCGCATAGTCGGCGTACTGGATGGGCAGAGCCGGCAGGGCCTGCGAGGCTTCGCCGCATTGCGCGGCATAGGCGCTGCTGAGCTCGGCCAGCAGCACGCCGATGGACCAGCCGTCGCAGATGATGTGGTGCATCACGATCTGCAGCACATGGTCATCCGGCCCCAGACGCGCCAGCAGCACGCGCAAGGCCGGCGCCTGGCGCAGATCGAAGGCCTCGGCCTCGTGCCGGACGAACAGCGGGTCGTCCAGCCCGCTGGCTGGCAGCTCCAGCAGCGGCAGCGCCACCTGGGCCTCGATGATCTGGCGCGGCTCGCCGTCGATCAGCTCGAAGCGGGTGCGCAGGCTCTCATGGCGCTCGATGATGGCCTGCAGGGCCTGGCGCAGGGCCGCTGCATCCAGCGCGCCGCGCAGGCGCACGGCGCCGCTGATGTGGTAAGCCTGGCTGGCCGAAGCGTCCATGCGGGAGAGGAACCACAGGCGTTGCTGCGCCAGCGACAGCGGCAGGGGCAGCTCGCGCGGTGCCCGAGGGATGGGCTGAGCATCGGCACGGTCGGCGCCATGCAGACGGGCCGCCAGTGCGGCCAGCTCGGGATGGGCGAAGAGCTCGGCCAGGGGCAGCTCGAGGCCCAGGGACTTGCGCACGCGCGACGCCAGCTGGACAGCCAGCAGCGAGTGCCCGCCCAGCTCGAAGAAGTTGTCATGGCGGCCCACGCGCTCGATCTGCAGCAGCTCGGCCCAGAGGGCCGCCAGCGTGGCCTCCACCTCGCCTTGCGGTGCCTCGTAGGCGCGCCGGCTCCAGGCCTGCTCGTCCGGCGCCGGCAGCGCCTTGCGGTCCAGCTTGCCGTTGGGCGTCAGCGGCAGCGATGCCAGCTGCACATAGGCCGCCGGCACCATGTAGCTGGGCAGCGTGGCCTGGGCCTGCGCCCGCAGCTGCTCAGCGCTGGCCGTGCCCGTGTAGTAGGCCACCAGGCGCTTGCCGCCCGGCTGGTCTCCCGCACCGTCCTCGCGGGCCAGCACCACCACATCGCCCGCGTCCTCCGCACCCAGCGCGGCCAGCTTGGCCTCGATCTCGCCCAGCTCGATCCGGAAGCCCCGGATCTTCACCTGGAAGTCATTGCGACCCAGGTACTCGATGGTCCCGTCCGCCAACCAGCGGCCCAGGTCCCCGGTCTTGTACATGCGGGCGCCAGCCTCCTCGCTGAAGGGGTCCGCCACGAAGCGTTCCTCGGTCAGCTGCGGCTGGTTCAGATAGCCGCGCGCCACCCCGTCCCC
>NZ_JANZKX010000021.1 GCF_027257975.1 Pelomonas sp. BJYL3 | reverse complement strand
TGAGCAGCTGCGGGCGCAGGCCCAGGCCACGCTGCCCAGCTACATGGTGCCGGCGGCCTATGTGCAGCTGAGCGCGCTGCCGCTGACGCCCAACGGCAAGCTGGACCGCAAGGCGCTGCCGGCACCGGACGAGCAGGCCTGGAGCCGGCGCGCCTACGAGGCGCCGCAGGGCGAGGTGGAAGCCACGCTGGCGGCCATCTGGGCCGAGCTGCTGCAGATCGAGCGCGTGGGCCGCCACGACAACTTCTTCGAATTGGGCGGGCACTCGCTGTTGGCCGTCAGGCTGATCGAGCGCATGCGCCGTGAAGGCCTGCAGGCGGACGTGCGCGAACTCTTCACCGCAGAGACCCTGGCCGAGCTGGCCCAGGCCGTGAACACCGGACAGCACGACATCGTCGTGCCGGAAAACCGCATCCCGGATGCATTTGCCGACGATATGTCGGATGGCGAGACAGAGGAATTCAGGTTGTGAACATCGAATCCTTGCTTCAACAGCTGCAAGAAAAGAACATTCAGCTCCATATCGATGGCGAGCAACTGCTCGTCCGCGCTCCCAAGGGCGCGATGAACGCGGATCTGGCTCAGCAGCTCAAGCTGCACAAGGCCGAGCTGCTGGAGGCCGTTCGCGCCCGACTGCGCATCACGCCGGACATGCTGCCGCTGGTGCAGCTGAGCCAGGACGCCATTGACGGCATCGTGGCCGGCGTCGAGGGCGGCGCGGCCAATGTCCAGGACATCTATCCGTTGGCGCCGCTGCAGGAAGGCATCCTGTTCCATCACCTCATGGAAACGGAGGGCGATGCCTATCTGCTGCCCAGCCTCTATCGTTTCAAGGACAGGGCGCGTCTGGACCGATTCCTGGAGGCCGTGCAAGGGGTGATCAAGCGCCATGACATCCTGCGAACCGGCCTGGCCTGGGACGGCCTGGACCAGCCCGTGCAGGTGGTGCGCCGACAGGTGACGCTGCCGGTTGAGGAGCTTCAGCTGGATCCTCTGCAGGGCGAGCCCGCAGGCCAGCTCGAGGCGCGCCTCGATCCACGCCGGGTGCGTCTGGACCTGAGGCAGGCGCCGTTGCTGCGCTGCTATATCGCAGCCGATGGTCCTGACGGACGCTGGCTGCTCCGCATCCTGGCCCATCACTTGGCGGTGGACCACACGACCATGGACTTGCTGGTCCAGGAGGCCATGGCCATCGAGCGCGGCGAGGGGGCTTCATTGCCACCGCCGGTGCCGTTCCGGAATTTCATTGCCCAGGCGCGCCTGGGCGCCAGAGACGACGCGCATGAAGCCTTTTTCAAGCGCCTGCTGAGCGACATCGACGGCCCGACAGCACCGTTCGGGCTGCTCGACGTCCGCGGTGACGGCAGCCGCATCGCCGAGGCCCGTCTGCCGGTCTCTCCGGCCATGACCGAAGCCTTGCGCAGCTGCGTGCGTCGCCTGGGGGTGAGCATGGCCAGCGTCGCCCACCTGGCTTGGTCCATGGTGCTGGCCCGAACCAGCGGCCGACACGCGGTCGTCTTCGGCACGGTGCTGTTCGGCCGCATGCATGGCGGCACGCAGGTGCACCGGGCGCTCGGCATGTTCATCAACACCCTGCCATTCAGGATGGACGTCAACGCACTGGGCGTTGAACGCGCGCTGAAGCAGGCCCATCGGCTCATGGCCGAGCTGCTGGGTCATGAGCAGGCATCGCTGGCCCTGGCTCAGCGATGCAGCGGGGTGGACGCCCAGACGCCTTTGTTCAGCTCCTTGCTGAACTTCCGTCACAGCGCCGTTGATGAGGGGGGCGAATCGGCGGAACAGGACAACGCTGCAGAGGCGCAGGCCGAGGACATCGAGGACCTGGGAGGCCACGAGCGGACCAACTACCCGCTGACGCTCTCTGTCGATGACTTCGGTCCCGCCCTGATGATTACCGCGCAGGTCCAGGATGCCGTCGACCCCGAGCGGGTGTGCCGCTTCGTCCATCGCGCCTTCGAGGTCTTGCTGGAGGCATTGACCTCCAGGCCCGAGACGCCGCTGGCCAGCCTGGACGTGCTGCCTTCGCAGGAGCGCGAGCAGCTGCTGGGCTGGGGCGTGTCGAAGCGGGAGTACCCGCGCGAGGAGGGGCTGGCGGCGCTGTTCGCGCGGCAGGTGCAGGCACGGCCGCAGGCGGTGGCGGTGCAGGCCGGGGATCGCACGCTGAGCTATGCGCAGCTGGACGCGTGGTCGGACCGGCTGGCGCAGGCGCTGCAGGCGCAAGGTCTGGCGCAGGGTGAATGCGTGGCGCTGTCGCTGGGTCGCAGCGTGGAGCTGGTGGTGGCGCAGCTGGGGGTGCTCAAGGCCGGCGGGGCGTATGTGCCGCTGGACGAGGTGCTGCCCGGGGCCAGGCAGGCGCTGATGGCGCAGGACTGCGGGGCGAGGCGTGTGCTGGCGCGCAGCGGCCAGGCGCTGGCGCAGGAGCTGGCGGGGCTGAGCCGGCTGGACGTGGACGAGGAGGCGCTGGCCCAGTGGCCGGCGCAAGCAGTGGGTCAGCAGGGCCGAGGAGAGGACCTGGCCTATGTGATGTACACCTCCGGCTCCACGGGCACG
>NZ_JANZKX010000020.1 GCF_027257975.1 Pelomonas sp. BJYL3 | reverse complement strand
CAGATGCTCGCCCAGCGCCTCGCGCCCGGCCGCATCCACCAGCACCACCACCGGCGCGCTGTCCGCCAGCGTCGCGCCCAGGCGCTCCGAGGCATACGCCGGGTCCAGCGGCACATAAGCCGCGCCCGCCTTGAGCACCGCCAGCAACGCCACGACCATCTGCGCGCCCCGCGCCAGGCACAGCGCCACCCCGTCTTCGGGCTTCACGCCCAGTCCCACCAGATGGCGCGCCAGACGGTTGGCCTCAGCATTGAGCTCTCCGTAGCTCAGCGTCTGTTCACCATCCACCAGGGCCACCGCCTGTGAACGCTGCCTGACCTGCGTCTCGAACAGCTCGTGCAGCGTCTGCGTCAGCGGCGCCTGTGCCGGCACTACGTTCCAGTCGTTCAGCAGCTGGCGGCGCTCGGCCGCGGGCAGCACGTCGACCTGCCTCAGCGGGGTGGACGGCGCCTTCAGCAAGGCATGCAGCAGGCTGGCCAGGGCGGCCTTCATGAAGTCGCAGACCTTGAATGGATCCACCGGCTGGCGAACCTGTGCGGTCAGGGAGAAGCCGCTCCCCAGGTCGTCCACCGACAGCACCAGTGGGTAGTTGGTCCGTTCCTCGCCGTGGAGGACCTGCATGCCGTCGTCCAGCTCGGCAAGATCAGCGTCGGCCTCCTCCTCATCGATCGAGGTGTAGCGGTAGTTCAGCAGCGAGCTGAACAGCGGCATGCCATGGCTCACGCCACTGCAGCGCTGAGCCAAGGCCAGCGACGCATGTTCGTGACGCAGCAGCCCGGACAGCAGGGCATGGACGCGCCGCAGCCCGTGGCTGACCGCGCTCGCATCCACGTCGATGCGCACCGGCAGAGTGTTGATGAACATGCCCAGCACGCGATCCGCATGGGCCCCGCCCTGCATGCGGCCAAACAGCACCGTCCCGAAGACCGGGGACTCACGGCCCGACAGCTTGGCCAGCACCAGGGCCCAGGCCAGGTGCATCACGCTGGCAACGCCGACCCCCATGCGCCGTGCGGCCTCCCGGGTGGCCTGCGCCATCTCGTCGGGCAATGGCACGCGGGCCTCGCTCACGTCCTGGCCGTCGCCCAGGACGTCCAGCAGATCGAAGGGCGCAGTCGGCTCTTCGATGTCCCCCAGCATGCGGGTGAAGAAGTCCCGGTGCTCCTCTTCGCTGACGCCCAGGCGGGCCGCTGCGACGAAGTCGCGGAAGGGCACCGGGGGCAGCAGCAGGTCAGGCCGCCCGCGTTGGAGCAGCTCGGCCTCCTTGATCAGCAAGTCCTGCGTGGTGTGGTCCATCACCAAGTGGTGGCACAGCAGGCGCAGCAGCCAGCGTCCGTTCTCAGCGTCATGCGCGACGGCCACGCGCAGCATCGGAGCCTGACTGGCGTCGATTCGCGTGCTTCGAGGATCGAGCAGTTCCTCGAGTTGGCGTGCCACCTCGCCTGCGGCAGGATCGAGTTCCAGCTGGGTCACCGGCAGGGTTGCCCGGCGGCGCACCACCTGCACCGGCTCGTCCAGACCGTCCCAGGCGATGCCGGTGCGCAGGATGTCGTGACGGTCCACCAGTTGCTGAAGGGCCAGCAGGAAGGCGTCCAGTCGCTCGCGCGAGTTGCAGGCCAGCAGGCTGGCCTCCACATAGGCATCACTGCCGCTGTCCATGCGGTGGTGGAACAGGATGCCTTCCTGCGCTGCGGTGAGCGGGTAGATGTCCTGCACATTGGCCGCACCGCCTTCCACGCCGGCCACGATGCGGTCGATGGCGGACTGGTCCAGCTGCACCAGGGTCAGCATCTGCGGCGTGATGGCCGTGGCGCCCTCGGGGATCAGGTTGGGTGGCACCACCACCTGGGTGCTGCCCTGGCCCGTGGCCGCTGCCAGCTCCGCCACCGTCGGCGCGTTGAAGAGGGTGCGCACGTCGGCGCCCAGTCCCGCGCGGCGCATGCGCTCGATCAGGCTCACGGCCATCAGCGAGTGCCCGCCCAGCTCGAAGAAGTTGTCGTGGCGGCCCACGCGCTCGATCTGCAGCAGCTCGGCCCAGATGGCCGCCAGCGTGGCCTCCACCTCGCCCTGCGGCGCCTCGTAGGCGCGCCGGCTCCAGGCCTGCTCGTCCGGTGCCGGCAGCGCCTTGCGGTCCAGCTTGCCGTTGGGGTTCAGCGGCAGCGATGCCAGCTGCACACAGGCCGCCGGCACCATATAGCTGGGCAGCGTGGCTTCGGCCTGCGCCCGCAGCTGCTCGGCGCTGGCCGTGCCCGTGTAGTAGGCCACCAGGCGCTTGTCGCCGGGCTGGTCCTCACGGGCCAGCACCACCACGTCGCCCGCTTCCTCCGCACCCAGCGCGGCCAGCTTGGCCTCGATCTCCCCCAGCTCGATCCGGAAGCCCCGGATCTTCACCTGGAAGTCATTGCGACCCAGGTACTCCAGCGTCCCGTCTGGCAGCCAGCGGCCCAGGTCCCCGGTCTTGTACATGCGGGCGCCAGCTTCCTCGCTGAAGGGGTCCGCCACGAAGCGTTCCTCGGTCAGCTGCGGCTGGTGCAGATAGCCCCGACCCACGCCCACCCCGGCCACGCAGATCTCTCCCACCACGCCCAGCGGCAGCAGCTGCTGCCGCTCGTCCAGCACGTACAGCTGCGTGTTGCGCACCGCTCGGCCCAGCGGCACCACCTCGTCCACCCCGTGCTCTGGCGACAGCGCCTGCCAGGCCACCACGTCCGCGCATTCCGTCGGCCCGTAGTTGTTCACCACCTGCGG
>NZ_JANZKX010000002.1 GCF_027257975.1 Pelomonas sp. BJYL3 | reverse complement strand
TTACATAGCTTCATTCTCTATCCGTGAGCGTTTAAAGTCCGAAGGACTTGGCAACCGTCTCCGGCTACCAGCACTTCGCTTCAAACGCCCACGCTTATCGGCTGTGAATTCTTAAAGAACATCCGCTGAACTCTGCAACTCATCTGCCTTCGCAGTTTGCTGCTTCGTTTCGCGTCGCTGACTTGTCATCAGCAGAGAAGCGAGATTATGACTGAATTTCTTTCGTATCGTCAAGCGTTTTTTGAAATTTGTTTTTCAACAGTTTTCAACGCCTGGCGAAACATTCAGATCCCGCCCGCATCAAGATCGAAACCTTGTTGCGCCTCACTGCCTGTTTGCGCTTCGTTTCGAAGCACTGCATCAGCAGCGAAGCCTTAGACTGTAGCACAGCTTTTTCGGCCCGCGCAAGAGATTCGAAAGAATTTCTTGAAAGGCCCGCCGACCTTGCTGAGGACTCCCGGCGGGCCTGCATCAATGCAGGCGCTGGGAGCTTGCCGCGAACGCCTGGCTTGCCGTCTTCTCCGGATCCTCACTAGACAAGATGGCTGGCAGCGCACTCTTCAGCTTCTGAGAGTCGGCCCGCAGAATGCGCTGCTTGACCGATGGGATCTGGGACGGGTGCATGGAGAAGTTGCGCAGGCCCATGGCCAGCAGGAGGTCGGTGAAGACGGCATCGCCGGCCATCTCTCCGCACACGCTGACTGACTTGCCCGCCGCGCGCGCCTGCGAGATCGAACTGGCGATCAGCTGCAGCACGGCCGGATGCCAGGGGTCATACAGATGGGCGACTGCCTCATCCGCGCGGTCGATGGCCAGCGTGTACTGGATCAGGTCATTGGTGCCAATGGACACAAAGTCCACATGCGGCAGCAGCAGCGGCAGCATCACCGCGGCCGCCGGGATCTCGATCATGACGCCCAGATCCACCTGCGTGTAGGCCTGGCCGTTGTCATCCAGCTGCTGCTTGACACGCTTGAGGGTGTCCAGGATCTGCCGGACCTCGCTGAGGTGGGCGACCATGGGAATCAGCAGGCGAATCTTGCCGAAGGCGCTGGCTCTATAGATGGCTCGCAGCTGCTGGCGGAACATGCTGGGCTCCGCCAGGCTCCAGCGGATGGCCCGCAGGCCCATCGCGGGGTTGAGCACATGCTCATGCCGCAGTTCATTGGCGGACATGCGATCCAGCGGTTTGTCGGCCCCGACATCCACGGTGCGGATGGTCACCGGCATGCCCCGCATCGCCTCGACAGCAGCCTTGTAGGCCTGGAACTGCTCCTCCTCCGTGGGCAGCTCGCCATCACGGTTCATGAAGAGGAACTCGCTGCGGAACAGGCCCACGCCGGTGGCACCGGCCTCCACCGCCGCGGCCGCATCGGCCGGCAGCTCGATATTGGCATGCAGCTCGATGCGCTCCCCATCCAGCGTGACCGCCGGCGTGTGGCGCAGACGGGCCAGGCGGGCCCGCTCCAGCTCGCTCTGGCGCTGGCGGAAGCGGTACTCCTCCAGGACGATGGGCGAAGGGTTGACGATGACCACGCCGCTGTCGCCATCAATGATGACCCAGTCATCCTGGCGGATCAGGCGCGAGGCCTCGCGGGTGCCGACCACCGCCGGGATGTCCATGCTGCGCGCCACGATGGCCGTGTGCGAGGTCTTGCCGCCGATGTCGGTGATGAAGCCGTGGAAGACGCTGCGCTTGAACTGCATCATGTCGGCCGGCGCGATGTCGGCCGCCACCAGCAGCAGCGGATCCTCGCCCGCGAAGTCGCGTTGCACCACCTGGGCGGCCCCGACCTGGGTCTGGCCCTGCTCGGCAGCCATGGCGCCCAACAGGCGCTCCACCACTTGCTCCAGGTCCGCCTTGCGTTCGCGCAGGTAGTCGTCCTCCATCTCGTCGAACTGCCGGGCCAGCACTTCCAGCTGGGCTGACAGCGCCCACTCGGCGTTGTAGTGGCGCTCGACGATCCACTGCCGCGTCGCCCCCAGCAGGGCTTCGTCGTGCAGCAGCATCAGGTGGACGTCCAGCAGGGCCGCCAGCTCGTGGGGCGCATCCTCGGGCATGTCCTCCTTCAGCGATTCCAGCTCGCGGGCGACCTCGTCGCGGGCGCGCAGCGCGCGCTTGATCTCGCTGGGCACATGGGCCGGGTCGATGAAGTAGTGGGCCACGTCCACGCGGCTGGATGCCACCAGCACGGCGCGGCCGATGGCCACACCCCGAGACACAGGAATGCCGAAGACCTGAAAACTCATGCGCCGACTGTAGCAGCCGCCTGTCACCCGGCTCCTGCGCCGAACGGGCAAAGTGCCGCTCCGGGGCTGTCATGTCAACGTCAAGATGCAGTCATGGGCACGTCACGCCCAGCGCCGAGCATGGCGACCGTCACAGCACGACGAGGCCACCCATGAGGGACATCCCCCTGCCCACCCTGCCTTTCTCGGAAATCCGGCCGCCCAAGGCGGAACGGAGGTCACTTCCAGACACTGCGCAGCCGACTACAGGCACGGGTGAGGGCAAGCCTCGCCTGGACGTGGCCTGGGCGTGCACGCCCGACGAGATCCGCGCCGCCCAGCGCCTGAGGTACGAGGTCTTCGTCGAGGAGATGGGTGCCCGGCTCAACCCGCCGGCCGACGCGCCCGCCGGCCACGACATCGACGCCTTCGACCCCTTCTGTGAACACCTGCTGGTGCGCGCCCTCTCCGCGGACGGCCACAGCGCCCAGGTCATCGGCACCTACCGCGTGCTGACGCCTGAGGCCGCACTGCGCGCCGGCGGGCTCTACAGCGAGACGGAATTCGATCTTGCGCCCCTGTGCGCCCTGCGCCCGCGCATGGTGGAGCTGGGCCGTTCCTGCGTGCATGCCGAGCACCGCTCCGGCGGCGCCATCATGGCCCTTTGGGGCGCGCTGGCGGAGTTCATGGTGCGCAACCAGCTCGACACCATGATCGGCTGCGCCAGCGTCAGCATGCGCGATGGCGGCCACTACGCCGCCAGCCTCTGGCACCAGCTCAAGGACAGCCACATGGCACCCGAGCAATGGCAGGTGACGCCCAAGCTGGCGCTGCCGGTGGATGAACTGCGCCAGGACCTGGCGGTCGAGCCGCCGCCCCTGATCAAGGGCTATCTGCGCTGCGGTGCGCGCATCCTGGGGCGTCCGGCATGGGATCCGGACTTCAACACGGCCGACCTGCCCATGCTCATGCGCATCGACGACCTGCCTGCCCGCTACCGCCGCCACTTCCTGGGCGCAGCGTCCTGAGCCGGGTGGAGGCAGCGCCCGGCCCAGCCGGACGCCGCAAGGCTCACTCGCCTTCGCCGAACTTGTCGTTGACCAGGGCCGTGATGGCGTCCTGGGCGGCCTGTTCGTCCGGGCCGTCGGTTTCCAGCTCGACCTGGGAGCCAATCCCGGCGGCCAGCATCATGACGCCCATGATGCTCTTGGCATTGACGCGGCGGCTGCCGCGGCTCAGGAAAACCTCACATTGATAGGCGCCAGCCAGTTTGGTCAGCTTGGCCGATGCGCGGGCATGCAGGCCCAGCTTGTTGCTGATGGTGAGGGTCGTCTTGATCATCGGTCCGCGGGGTTGGAGGGCAATTCGCTGAGCACCACGCCCTGCGTGGCGCCCTGGCTGGCACGCTGCACGAGCGCCGCCAGCGGCTCATGGGCGTAGCAGAGGCTGCGCCACAGCATGGGGACGTTGACGCCACTGAGCACGCGCACATGCCCCTGGACATCGGCCAGCCGCTGGGCAGCGTTGCTGGGGGTTGCGCCGTAGACGTCGGTCAGCACCAGCACGTCCTCGTGGCCGGCCTGCAGGATCAGGGCTCGGCCGCGCTGCTCGACGTCATCCGCCGACATGTCCGTCGTCACGTCCAACACGGACAGCTGGGTGGCGCAATGGGGAAAGGTGTGCTCCGCCACGGCCTTGAGGGCCGAGGCCAGAGGAGCGTGGGCGATGAGCAGCAAGCCGGTCATGGGTTCATTATCAGCGGGCTCGGCGCCGGCGCGACTCGAGACAAGCCCCTCACTGAGGCAATCTCACCGAAGCAACGAAGTTCTGCCAGGCGAGCTCGTCATCCTTGGGGCCCAGCATGACCAGCTGATAGACCTTGAGCCCGCGGGAGAACAGCGCCTGCCGCGCCTTCTGCCCCGAACCGATCAAGGCCTGCTGCCCCGACTCCGGCCGCGGCGTCATGCCCGGCAGCTGCAAGGCCTGCCAGGCGGCCTCAGGCGCCTTCAGCCGCTGCCGCAGCCCTTCTCCCATGGCATGCAAGGCGGGCCCGACCATGTCTGGCCTGGGCATCTCGGACCAGCTCAGGGAGAAGCCCAGCTCGCCCGCGCGGCACACCGCCAGACCCATGGCCGGCTCCTGCGCACTCGCGGGACGGCGGGCCTGCTCAGGCTTGCAGGGGAACATCAGCTCCGCGCCACTGCCTTCGGGCCGGACCTCGCGCCAGTTCAGCGAAGGCGCACAGGCGCCCAGCAGGAGCAGGCAGGCCAGCAGGCCAGCGCGCGGGGGCGTCTTGAGCGGTGTCATCCTCGCATTATCGAGGGATGGCAGCCTCGCGAGCGGCAGTCACAATCCGCCCATGCAAGACCCGACCCCCTCCCTGGCGGCCCTGCCGCCCGGCGCCCTCCGTGGCGTCACCGTGCTGGACCTCTCCCGCGTGCTGGCAGGCCCCTGGTGCACCCAGACCCTGGCTGACCTCGGCGCCAACGTCATCAAGGTCGAGCGCCCTGACAGCGGCGACGACACCCGTGCCTGGGGCCCGCCCTATCTCAAGACCGCGGACGGCCAGGACAGCAGCGAAGCCGCCTATTTCCTGGGCGCCAACCGCAACAAGCGCTCCATCACCGTCGACATCGCCCACCCGGAGGGCCAGGCCCTGATCCGCAGGCTGGCGCTGCAGGCGGACGTGCTGGTCGAGAACTTCAAGGTGGGGGACCTCGCCCGCTACGGCCTCGATGCGCAAAGCCTGCTGGCGCTCAAGCCAGGCCTGGTGGTGTGCTCCATCACCGGATTCGGCCAGACCGGCCCCTACCGCGACCGCGCCGGCTATGACTACGCCATCCAGGGCATGGGCGGCCTGATGAGCGTGACCGGCGAGCGCGACGACCTGCCGGGCGGCGGGCCGCAGAAGGTGGGCGTGGCAGTGGCCGACCTGTTCACCGGGCTCTATGCCACCGTGGCCATCCTGGCCGCGCTGCGCCATCGGGACCTCACCGGCCAGGGTCAGGTCATCGACATGGCCCTGCTGGACACCCAGGTGGCCATGCTGGCCAATCTCGGCGCCAACTACCTCTGCACCGGCAAGGCGCCGGGCCGCATGGGCAATGCGCACGCCAATATCGTGCCCTACCAGGTCTTCGAGACCCTCGACGGCCACCTGATCCTCGCCGTGGGCAATGACAAGCAGTACGCCAAGTTCTGCGAGATCGCCGGCCATCCCGAGTGGGCTACGGACCCGCGCTTCCTGCGCAACGCAGACCGCGTGCGCCACCGCGCCGAACTCGTCCCGCTGATCGCCGAGGCCCTGCGCCTGCAGCCCCGCCAGCACTGGCTGGGCCTGCTGGAAGCCGCCAAGGTGCCCTGCGGCGCGATCAACAACCTGGACGAGGTCTTTGCCGACCCTCAAGTCCAGGCCCGCGGTATGACCGTGCCCATGGCTCACCCCCTGAGCGACCAACTGCAGCTGGTGGCCAATCCGATCAAGCTGTCGGCCACGCCGGTGCAGTACCGGCGCCCCCCGCCCCTGCTGGGCCAGCACACGGACGAGCTGCTGGGCGAGGCGGGCATGACGCCTGCCGAAGTCCAGGCCCTGCGCGAACAAGGAGTGATCGGATGAGCGACTTTGTCCTGGTCCACGGCGCCTGGCATGGCGCCTGGTGCTGGAAACGCCTCCTGCCGGCGCTGTGGAAGGCCGGCCACCGGGCCTTTGCCGTGAGCCTCAGCGGCGTGGGCGAGCGTGCCCATCTCGGGCCGGCGGGCATCACCCTGGACACCCACATCCAGGACGTCGCCGCCGTGATCGAGGCCGAGGAGCTGCAGGACTGCATCCTCGTCGGCCACAGCTATGCCGGCATGGTGATCACCGGCGTGGCGGACCGGCTGCACGATCGCATTGGCCAGCTGGTCTATCTGGATGCCGTCGTGCCCTGGCCGGGCGACGCCTGGTCCAGCCGCCACAGCCCGGACACGCAGGCCCAGCGCCGCGCCCTCATCGCCCAGCTGGGCGTGCTGCCGCCGGCGCCCCCCAGCCTCTTCGGCCTGGCCGCCGACGATGCCGCCTGGGTCGAACGCCGCCAGACCGCCCACCCCGGCGGTGTCTACGACCAGGCCCTGCCCTATGACGCCGAACGCTGGGCCCGCCTGCCGCGCCGCTTCATCGACTGCACCGCCCCTGCCCTGGCCACCATCGCCGCCAGCCGCCAGCGGGTGCGCAGCGAACCTGGCTGGATCGTCGACGAGATCGCCACCGGGCATGACGCCATGATCAGCGCCCCCGAGGCCCTGCTGGACTGCCTGCTGGCCGCGGCGCAGCCCCGCCCCAAATCGTGACGCAGCCCCCAGGCTGAGGGAAGGGCAGATCCCAGGCCCGCGGGAGGTGCCGGCTTTCACAATCCTGCACCAGGGCCTGCGGCACCGGCCCCCGAGTCACGGGATGGACGCTGCAGGCCAGACTGCCAACCATGGCAGGCCAGACCGGACTGACATCCGTCATCCGCAGGAATCCAGCCCCCGCCTACATGCAGCACAGCCAGCAGTCCCTCTCCCACGCCGCAACGGCCAGCGCCGATTCCGCGGCCTGGGCGGACATCGTGCAGCAGCTGGGCGCCGAGATCGCCGGCCCGCTGAGCCAGGCCCTGGAGCGCATCCACACACTCATCGCCACCGGCCAGATCGACCGCCAGAGCCTGCGCGCGCTGCGCGAGGGCGTCAGTCAGGCCCGCGAGGCCGGCATGATGGGCCAGCAGCTCGCACGCCTGGCCTCGGGCAAGCTGCGCCTGTCCAAGGAACGCCTGCAGCTCACCCAGATGCTGCGCGGCGTGCTGGCCCACCGCAGCCGCGAGGCCCTGGCCCGCGGCATCCAGATTCGCCAGGTGCTGAAGCCAGCCGACGTGCTGGGGGACGGCGCCCTGCTCTTCGCCCTGCTCAATGCCCTGCTGGACTGGGCGCTGGCCTGCACGCATTCCTCGGTGGACTTCCGCCTGGACCTCAGCCCCTGGCCAGCGCGCGCCCGGCTGATCTGCCGCTTCGCGCACCGTTCGCTGGATCTGGTCGACGACGCGCGCGAGGAGGAGCTCCCCGCAGCCCTGAACTCCCTGGCCTGGCGCCTGTTGGAACAGACGGCGCTGACCATGGGCCTGCAGCCCTTGCGAGAGCATGAAGCCGGCATCACCGAGCTGACCCTCGAGTTCCCTCACACCCTGCTGGACGAGCCTGGCGCCCCGCAGCCCGAGCCGTCCGAAGGCTGGGGCATGCCCGACGCGCGGGAGTTCGCCAACTCGTCCAACTCCAAGCCGCTGGCGGGCAGCCACCTGCTGATCGTCTCGCCGCGGCGCGAGCTGCGGGGGCAGATCCAGGATGCCGTGCGGCACATGGGCCTGATCATCGACGTGGTGAACACCATGGCCGAGGCCCAGCATTTCTGCATGGAGGGCCTGCCCCACGCGGTGATCTTCGAGAGCTCGCAGCGCGGCAGCGATCTCGAGGCACTCAAGACGGGCATCGTTCGCGACGTGGCGGACTTCTGCTTCATCGAGGTCCAGGAAGCCGCCCACCTCACCCAGCTCTCCAGCGCCACCGCCGACGGCATGGCCCGCATCGCCCGTGGCAGCCTGGCCGAGGCCCTGCCGGCCATGCTGCTGTTCGAGCTGTCGAAGTCGCTGTAGTCCCTCGGACCTGGCCGGCGGCCGCGCGCTTCTTGCCCCTGCGCAGGACCTGCCCACGCCCGCTGTCCTACACTGGGCGCCTGCCATCCTGGATGCTGCCTGCCATGCGCCGCTTCGTCATTCCCGCCCTTCTTGTCGCCGCCCTTGCCGGAGCCGGCGTGCTCGGCTATCAGAGCCTGCTCTCGACCCAGAAGGCGCCCACCGTCAGCTATGTGCTGCTGAACGGGCAGAAGCTGGATTCGACGAACTGGCAGGGCAAGGTCATGCTGGTGAACTTCTGGGCCACGAGCTGCACGACCTGCGTGCACGAGATGCCGCAGATCATCGCCACCCACGAGAAGTTCAAGCAGCGCGGCTTCGACACCCTGGCCGTGGCCATGAGTTATGACCCGCCGGCCTATGTCTCGACGTTCGCCGAGACCCGGCAGCTGCCCTTCAGCGTCGCCATCGACAACACCGGCGAGATCGCCCGGCAGTTCGGCGATGTGCGCCTGACCCCCACCACTGTGCTGATCAACAAGCAGGGCGAGATCGTCAAGCGATTCGTCGGCGAGCCGGACTTCGCCGCCCTGCATGCCCTGATCGAGAAGCTGCTGGCGCAAGGCTGAGCCGCGTCGCCATGGAGATCTACGAAGTCGGCGGCGCCGTGCGCGACAGCCTGCTGGGCCGCCCCGTCAGCGACCACGACTGGGTGGTGGTGGGCGCCACCCCTCAAGACATGCTCGACCGCGGCTTCCAGCCCGTGGGCAAGGACTTCCCGGTCTTCCTGCATCCCCGCAGCCACGAGGAATACGCGCTGGCGCGCACCGAACGCAAGACGGCGCCGGGCTACCATGGCTTCAGCGTCCATGCCGCGCCCGACGTCACGCTGGAGCAGGACCTCAGCCGGCGTGACCTCACCATCAATGCCATGGCCCGAGATGCCCAGGGCAGGCTGATCGACCCTTACGGTGGCCAGCGTGACCTGGCGGCGCGCTGCCTGCGCCATGTCTCGCCCGCCTTTGCCGAGGACCCGGTGCGCATCCTGCGCCTGGCCCGCTTCGCCGCGCGCTTCCATGACTTCAGCGTCGCCCCCGAAACCCTGGCCCTGATGCGCACCATGGTCGATGCCGGCGAGGTGGACGCTCTGGTGGCCGAACGCGTCTGGCAGGAGCTGTCACGCGGGCTCATGGAGGCGCACCCCTCGCGCATGATCGAGGTGCTGCGCGAGTGCGGCGCCCTCGCCCGCCTGGCGCCGGAGCTGGACCAGCTCTTCGGTGTGCCCCAGCCCGAACAGCACCATCCGGAAATCGACACTGGCGCGCACCTGCTGCTGGTGCTGGACCAGTGCGCGGCGATGGACGCGCCACTGCCGGTGCGTTACGCCTGCCTGTGCCATGACCTGGGCAAGGGCGAGACGCCGCCCGAGGAATGGCCGCGGCACATCGCTCACGAGGTGCGCAGCGAGCGCCTCAGCCGCGCACTGAGCGAGCGCTGGCGCGTGCCCACCGAGGCCCGCGAGCTGGCCGAGCTGGTGGCACGCGAGCACACCCACGTCCACCAGAGCGAAGGCTTCAGCCCCGAGGCCCGCCTGCGCCTGCTGGACCGCTGCGACGCCTGGCGCCGCCCGGAGCGCTTCGGGCAGCTGCTGTGGGCCTGCGAGTGCGATGCCCGCGGCCGCGCCGGCCTGCAGGCAAGACCCTATCCGCAGCGCGAGCGGCTCGCCGCCGACCTCCGGCGTCTGCAGGCCCTGGACCAGGCCGCCATCAGTGCCGAAGCCCTCGCCCGCGGGCTGAAGGGCCCGGCCATCGGCCAGGCGATCCATCACGCCAGGCTGGCGGCGCTGAAGGCCGCCGGCTGATGCTGTCTGGCGGGCCCTCGTCCGGGGCTCGTCAGAGCGTGTGGCTGCGGTCCCCGCGGCTGAAGCCGATGGCCTCGAACTCCGGCCCAGCCACGAAGCCGATCACCTTGAAGAGCTCGCCCATCTCATGTTCGGCCAGCAGCTTGTGCGCCATGGTCCGCGCGGGCAGCGAGGCCTGGGCCATCAGCTCGATCAGCCCGCAGTTGATGAGGAAATTGGCCTGGCTGGTGTAGCCCAGCACCTGCAGGCCGGCGTCCTGGCCGGCCAGGGCGACGCCGGTGAAGTTGACGTGGGCGGTGATGTCCTTGTCGCCCACGCGCTGCAGCGGGTCGGGGTCGGCCTGGTGCAGGTAATGGCACATCAGCGTGCCGCCGCTGCGCTGGGGGTGGTAGTACTCGGCCTCGGGAAAGCCGTAGTCGATGAAGAAGGCGGCGCCGCGTTCCAGCTGCGCCGCGAGGGTCCGCACGAAGGCCTCCGCCTGCGCGTGTAGCTCGGTGAGGAAGCCGGGCACGAAGCCATCCGGCGGCGCGCAGGGCGGCTGCAGGGGCGTCGGCCGGTCGGCCCAGCCCAGGCCCTCACCCTCGCGCACCACGCCGCGCTCCAGCCACTGGCGGCCGTCATAGCGGATGAGCTGCACGGGCATGGCGTCCAGCACCTCGTTGCCCACCACCACGCCGCAGAAACGCTCAGGCAGCGCATCCAGCCAGACCAGCTTGTGGGCCCAGGGCTTGAGCCGCTCGGCCTGCCGCGCGCGCAAGGTGCCGGAGAGGTCGACGATCACATAGCGGCGCACCGCATCGCCCAGGGTCGAGAGCAGCTGCTCCGCCAGCGCACCGGTCCCTGCGCCGAACTCCCAGACCTCGTCGGTCGCCGTCTGGCTCAGGGCCTGAGCCACCTGGGCCGCCAGGGCCTGGCCGAAAAGGGGCGAGAGCTCGGGCGCGGTGACGAAGTCGGAGCCGCTGTCCGGCAGCAGGCCGAACTTCTGGCGGCCGCCGCTGTAATAGCCGTGCTCCGGCGCGTAGAGCGCGGTGCTCATGAACCGGTCGAAGGGCCACCAGCCCTCGTCGGCCAGGTGTTCGCGGATCTGGTGCAGCAGGGGCGTGCCGGTCTCGGCGCTCTGCGGCCTGGAGCTATCGTTCGCTGACATCCGGGCATTGTAGGGACCGGCCGCCGCCGGGTCGCCGGCCCTCAGGACGCGGCCCGGCGCTGGCTCAGCCAATGCTCGAATTCGGCCGCGGGCATGGGCGGGCCGATCAGCTCGCCCTGCAGGCTGTGGCAGCCCCAGTCGCCCAGCAGTCGCGCCTGTCTCGGGTCACGCACCCCCTCGGCGCTGACCTGCAGACCCAGGCCCAGGCCCATCTGCACGATGGCCCGGGTGATGGCCACGGCCTTGCTGTCGCCGGGCAGTCCGGCCACGAAGCTCTGGTCGATCTTGAGCTTGTCCACCGGCAGGCGCCCCAGGTGGGACAGGGAGGTGTAGCCCGTGCCGAAGTCATCGACCGAGATGCTCAGCCCCAGGGCGCGCAGGGCCTGCAGCAGGGCCGGCACGCGCTCGATGTCGTCCATGAGCATGCGTTCGGTGAGCTCCAGCTCCAGCCAGGTCCCGGGCACGCCGGCGTCCTGCAGCACCAGGGCCACCACGCGGTCGAAATCCTCCAGCCGGAACTGCATGCTGCTGAGATTGACCGCAATGGGCACGGCCGCGACGCCGCGTTCATGCCAGTCCCGGCTCTGGCGTGCGGCCTCGCGCATCACCCATTCGCTGAGCGGCAGCATCAGGCGGTGGCGCTCAGCGACGTCGATGAAGGCGTCCGGCGTCAGCAGGCCGCGCTGCGGATGGCGCCAGCGCAGCAGGGCTTCGGCACCGCGCAGCTGGCCGCTGCGGGCGTCGATCTGGGGCTGGTAGAAGAGCTGGAATTCGTCGCGGGTGAGGGCCAGGGCGAGCTCGGCTTCCAGCACGAGGTCGGCATAGGCGCGCTCGGCCAGCTCGGGCTCGAAGAAGCGGTAGTTGGCGCGGCCGCTGGCCTTGGCCAGGTACATCGCGGCGTCGGCGTGCTGGATCAGCTCCTCGGCGCTGGAACCGTGCTCGGGATACATGGCCACGCCGATGGAGGGCGTCACCGAGAGGTCGCGACCGTCCGCCTGGACCGGCACCTCCACCACCGCCAGCAGGGCCGACAGCACGGCCTGCACATCGGCGCGGCTGTGGACATCGGCCAGCAGCACCACGAATTCATCCCCGCCAAAGCGGCCGACGAGGTCCGTGCTGCGCAGGCAGGCGCTGACGCGGTCCGCCACCGTGCCCAGGACCTTGTCGCCCTCCAGGTGACCCAGGGAGTCATTGACGCGCTTGAAGTTGTCCAGGTCGATGAAGAGCAGGGCCAGCGAGCGCGGCGGCACATGGGCGTCCTCCAGCCGGGCCTGCATGCGCTCCATGAAGGCGGCGCGATTGAGCAGCTGGGTCAGGGGATCGTGGTGCGCCAGGTGGTGGATGCGGGCCTGCGTGGCGAGCTGCTCGCGGATGTCGCGGATGATGGTCATGCGCAGGCGCTCGCCCTGGCGCTCCAGCGTGCGCACGATGAATTCCACCGGAATGCGCTCGCCGCTGCGATGCACGATGGCGGACTCGTAGCGCAGCTCCTGGCCCGCCATCATCACGCTGTTGACCTTGGGCCGCATGTCGGGCGCGACGAAGTTCAGGGCCGGCTGCCCGACGAGCTCGTCCAGCCGGTAGCCCACCAGCTCGCACAGGGGCGGGTTGGCATCGGTGATGATGCCGCCCTTGTGGAAGAGGATGCCCTCCACCGTGGCCTGCATGAACTTGTCGAGGCGCTCCTCGGACTCGCGCAGAGCCGCCTCGGCGCTGCGCCGCTCGCTGATGTCATTGATCAGCACGAAGGCGCCGATGACCGGGCTGCCCGCCCCCTGCCCTGGCGCGAACTGCGGCAGCAAATTGACTTCCAGCCAATGCGGGCGGCCGTCCGGCGCCTGCATCTGGCGCTCATAGCGCACGGCCGCGCCGCGCTGCATGACCTGGTCCACATAGGGCTGGATCTGCCGTGCGGCCTCCTCGCCGATGACCTCGGCAAAGGTCCGCCCCAGCACCGAGCGGGTGCTGTGACCGAAGGTGCGGGCATAGGCGAGGTTGGCGAAGCGGCAGTGGAAGGTGTGGGCTTCGTAGAGCGCCATCAACACGGGCACGTTGTCGGCCAGCAGGCGCAGCATCTGCGCCTCGTCGAGGGCGCCGTGGAGGGCGCGTTGCAGCTCTTCCAGTGCCCTGTCGCCCCCGGCCATCAGCCCGCTCCCGTCTCGCCCAGCTGCCGCCGGTAGACCGCACGAGCCAGGCACAAGTCTTCCCAGGCACGGGCCTTGTCAGGCAGGTTGCGAAGGAGGTAGGCCGGGTGGTAGCTGACCACCACCGGGATGCCCTGGTAGTCGTGGATCTGGCCGCGCAGCCGGCCGATGGCCTCGCTGCGCTGAAGCAGGGTCTGCACGGCAAAGCGGCCCAGGGCCAGGATGATGCGGGGCTTCACCAGCTCGATCTGGCGCTGCAGATAAGGCAGGCACTGGGCCAGCTCGGCGGGTTCGGGATTGCGGTTGCGCGGTGGCCGGCACTTCAGGGTGTTGGCGATGAAGACCTGCTGCGCCGCCTCTGCGCCGCCCCGGGTCAGGCCCAGGGCACGCAGCATGTTGTCCAGCAGCTTGCCGGCCTGGCCGACGAAGGGCTCGCCTTGCAGGTCCTCCTGCTCGCCGGGCGCCTCGCCGATGATCATCCAGTGGGCCTGCTCGTGGCCCACGCCGAAGACGGTCCGCTGCCGTCCTTCGCAGAGCCCGCAGGCGCGGCAGGACGCCACGCTGTCACGCAGCTGGACCCAGTCCATGGCCTGGATGGCCGCGGCACGCTCGCCCTGCGCCGCCCCCAGGGCCGCTGGGAGCAGCGCCTGGAGGGCGCTCGCAGCCGGAGGTTCGACGGCAGCCGGTGCCGGCACGGGAACCTGCACCGCACGGGGCGGTGCGGCCGGACGGCCAGTGCCACCGCCGCCAGGCTCGGGTGCGGGCGCCCTTTGCAGAGGGGCCTGCGCCGGGCGCTCGGCAAGGGCCAGCTCCGACACCGGCGCCGCCTTGCCGGCCGTCACCACGGCAGGAGTCGAGGCCGGCTCGCCCGGGGCGTTGGGCAGTGGCATCCAGACCTTGAGGCCCATCGCCTCCAGCATCGCGCGTTGGCGCGCATCCCAGCTCACAGGGGACTCCTTCGCAGGGCACGTGGCAGGTGCGAGACCTGATGGCAGAGGGCCGGGCTCATGGCTGCACCTCCTGGTACACGGGCTGCGCCGCCAGCTGCAGGCTCATCAGCACGGCATCCTCACGTTGGCCTTGCGCGGCGGGATAGTAGGCGCGGCGCCGGCCGACCTCGGCGAAGCCATAGCGGCGATACAGCTGGCGCGCACGTTCATTGCCCAGCCGCACCTCCAGCCACAGCTGAAGGCAGCCGGACTGGCGGCACAGCCGGCACAGGGCGTCCAGCATCTGGCGTGCATGGCCCCGCCCTTGCGAGGCGGGCGCCACGCTGATGTTGAGCAGATGCATCTCGTCCACGCCCTGCAGCGCCAGGAAGTAGCCCGCCGCCATGTCACCGTCCTCCAGGAGCCAGGCCTCGTAGCCGGCCGCGAGGGAATCGATGAAGTTGCCGCGGGTCCAGGGAAACTCATAGACCTGGTTCTCGATGGCCAGCACCGCTTCCAGGTCGGGGATCTGCATGCGGCGCAGCCGGGGCGCCGCCGACACGGCCAGGCAGGCGCTCACGAAGCAGCCTCCAGGCCGGCCGCGTGCCGCTGCGGGTCCAGGCGGGCGCTCATGCGACCCCCTTGGCAGCCAGGCGTTCGGCGGTGGTCTGGGCGACCTTGTCGCGCACGTAGACCGGCATGGCTTCAGCGGCATCGACCGCACGTCCGGCCAGAAAGGCCTGCCGGGCCAGCGAGCCCAGTGCTGCAGCACGCGAGCGCGCCTGAGAGGTCTGGACGATGCCGGCCGGCAGCGCCGGTGCGAGATCCTGGGCGAAAGCGGTCAGGGCATTGCCTGCGACAGCCTGCGGCGGGAGCCCGCGCAAGGCCTCGATCAAGGCGGGCAGCCCATACAGAGCTGGCGCACGCAGTGTCTCCCAGCGATCGCCCAGCCAGCGATAGGCCGCGGCGTAGACCTCGTTCATACGCGCGTCCATCAGCACCCAGCAAGTGCCCGGCAGGTCGGCAGGCGCCTGCTGAAGTCGGAGGTCCTCGGCCACCAGCAGGAGGCTGTCAATGGGGAGGACCGGCCTGGAGGCGCCAAAGGCAAGGCCCTGGGCCACGGCGCAGGCGGTGCGCAAGCCGGTGAAGGCACCGGGGCCGGCGGCAAAGGCGATGGCATCCAGCTGGGCCAGCGTCAGGCCGGCCTGCGCCAGCAGGGCCATGGCCTGCGGCACCATCTGCTCACTGGCCCGGGCGCCGCCCTCGCTCTCATGAGACAGCAGCCCGGACTCGCGGCTCAAGGCCACAACCAGGGTTTCAGTGGAACTATCCAGAGCCAGCAGAACAGACATGGATGCAGTGTAGCGGCCCACCTCTCCCGAAGCGGGCCGCCTCCCCCATCGTCAGGGGATGAGCGCCGTGGCGCCGCGGGGCTCAGCGCCCGATCAGAAGCTGTAGCCCAGCGACAGGCTGTAGACCGTGGGGCGGAAGTTGATCCGCGTGCTGCGGGTGATCTCGCCGTCGCGGGTCTGGGTCACGGCAGTCATGTCGCTCTTGACGTCGGCCCGCGCCACGGTGGCCACCAGGGACCAGTGCTTGTCATACTGGACCGTCAGGCCCACGTGTCCGGCCAGACCCCAGGAGTCCGACAGCTTGATGCTGGTGGGGCCGCCCGATGCCGCATCGCCGGACGGCGTGCTGCGGGTCTTGGTGAAGCGGGTGTAGTTGATCCCCAGGCCCACAAAGGGCTGGACCCGCTGCCACAGGTTCACGAAGTGGTAGTTGGCGAACACCGTGGGCGGCATCTGCTCGACCACCGAGATCTGGCCGAAAGCCTGGATGAAACCGGCGCCATAGACCTTGTGCGCCGGCGGCAAGCCCAGCGCCACCTCGGCGCTCCATTCCGGCGAATAGCGGTAGGTGTAGCCAAAGCCCAGCGTATCGGCCGAACCGATGCGCAGCAGCGCGCCCGGGGCGGGGATGGCCGGACCGCCGGTCAGCGGGGGCATGGTGGCATTGACGTCGATGTGGGCGCCGCCAAGGTAGACAGTGTGCTGGGCCTGGGCGCCCGCTGCAGCCAAGGCCAGCAGGCCGGCACACAGGATGTGGTTTGCTTTCATGTCTTGATGCTCCTGGATGTCGTCTTCAGAGGCCAGCGGCCAGCACTTGCTGGAAGAAGCCGCGTGCCAGGGCATTGCAGAACGGCGGCACGAGCCCGCCGTGGTACTGCGCCTGGGCCGAGCTGCCGGCGGCGGCCTTGGCCTGCTGGAAGCCGAAGTACACGGTCTGGCCGGCGGCACCGGCAGGCAGCGAGCTGAGGTTCTCCAGGTCGTAGGCGGCCATCAGCGGCATGCCACGGGTCTTCAGGTCAGCGGCCATGGCGGTGGTGTTGATGTCGTAGAACACCGTGGGGTCCATCTTGCCGCCGCACAGCGCAACGGGGCGCTTGGTGCTGAGGCCCAGCAAGGTATTGGCCTGCAGGTCCTTGCGGAGGTTGGAGGTGGCATAGGCCGCCTTGAAGCTGTCCTTGATCAGACCGCCTTGCCCGAAGACACGGGTCAGGGTGGGATCGGCCGGCAGCTTGCCCGCGGCCATCAGGTCGGCAATGGACGTATCGGTGGGCAGCAGCGTCTCGATGGTCGCGTCGAAGGGCGCCTGGTACGCCTCGCTGGGGCTCGCGTAGACGTTGCCATAGGACTTCTGGTAGCTGGTCAGCACCAGCGGCCAGAACACCGTGGCGCCCGCATTGGGCTGCACATTGACCAGCACATCACCGAAGCCCACCATGTTGTAGGGGCCGGACATCGGGGCCAAGGCGGTGACCTTGAACTCGCTGCCGTAGTCGCGCTCGATGACCTTGTGCGTGGCCACAGCCACGTGGCCGCCTTCCGAATAGCCGGAGATCAGCAGCTTGTCAGAAGGCTTGGTGCTGCTCTCGGCCTTCAGGTGGGCCAGGCCGGCGCGCAGGCCGTCCACCATGTCCACGGCCTGCGCCTCGGCGTTCAGGTAGGGGTGGAAGCTCAGGCTGGAACGCTCGTAGCCCAGGAAGTTGGGGGCGATCACGATGAAGCCCTGGGCGGCGTACATGGCCATCATCAGCGAGGCTTCGCGGTTGTTGGTGACGTCGGCCAGGTTGTAGCTCTTCTGCGTGGCGGTGCCATGGGCATACAGCAGCACGGGGCGGCTGCCCGTGCAGGCGGCATCGGTGCCGGTGGGCACCAGCACGCCCGCCGAGGCCGTGGCCGGCTGGCCTTGCGGGTCACGGGTCATGTAGTAGACGTAGCGGACGTCGACCTCGCACTTGGCCTTGCCCGACAGCGGCTGCAGGCCGCTCGCGGAGGTGCCGGCATCGATCTGAGCCTGGGTGGCATGACCCGCCAGCGTGCCGTAGATGATGGTGCCGCGAGCGGCGGGCGGTTCATCACGGCTTTCGCTGGTGCCGCCCCCGCAGGCGGACAGGGCTGCGACGCTGATTGCCAGCATCGCCAGGTTGAACTTGCTCATCGTGCGTACCTCTGCAGTTGGCATGGATTGGGGATCAGGACAACAAAAACGAACGATCGTTCGCTTTTAATGTCGAGCACTATAGGCTGGCCAGATCATGACTCTAAGAAGTAAAAACCCCGACACCGTTGCCGGTGTCGGGGTGGAATCAGTGAACTTGAGGATGTCGTGCCTGCGAGCCCGCAGGCGGCCGACAGGCCGGTGCCGGCGCCTGCGTCAGAGCGGGTTTCGCAGCACGCGGGACAGGGCGAGGTTGCCCAGCGTGGAGTGCCCGGTCGGACCGAGATGGCGGTCATCGGCCCACAGGAAGGTCTGGACCGTCGCCCCACCGACCAGGGTGTTCATCGAGCAATTGGGCAGGCTCACCGAGGCCTGGCAGGCCGGGTTCATGATGTCCGTGAGGCCATACTGGCCGGGGTACTTCGTGAACGAGGTCGACATGTCGTCGCCCAGCACCAGCGCACCCAGGCGGCCGTCATTGAGCGTGCCCAGGGCGCGGTACAGCTCGGTGTTGAAGGCCGTGGTCAACGCCGACAGGAACTGCGCGCGGTTGAGCCCCTCGCGCACCGGCGGGCGGTTGTTGCGTTCCTGGAAGGCGAAGGGCGTGGCCCCGACATCGGGCAGGGACACCACGAGCGTGCGGCCGCCCGTGCGCATCATGCGCACGGCCAGCTCGCCCAGCTGGCGGCCGGCATCGCCCGCCGCGTTCATCAGGTCACCCTCGGACTGGGCCGGGTACTGCGCATAGAGCCCCAGGATGTCATGGATGCCGACGAACAGCGTCACCAGGGTGTGCTCCGTCATCACGTCGCTGGCCAGATAGCGGTCCAGCTGCGCGCGGACGTCATCGACCTTGGCGCCGTATGCGGCCATGATCCGCCCCTGCGGCGCGGCCAGGTTGCTGGGATTGCACTGCGGGAACACCATGCCGTAGCGATTGGCCAGGACCTGGATCCACAGGGGATTGCTGGCGCAGTCCACCGCGTTGCTGACGGAGTTGATCGCGTTGACGCTGTACTTGCGACCGTCCGCCGTCAGCACGCTGGCCTCGTCACCAAAGGCGACCAGCCGCGTGGGCGCAAAGGCCTCAATGGGCTCACTGCCCCCGCCGCAACCGGCCAGGGCCGCAGCGGCCACCAGGCCGACCAGCAGGGCACGGGCGCTGCCACGTGCAGCTTGCTTCAGACTCTTCATGAACACTCCATCACGGGAAATCACTCGCCAGCCCCGGTGGCGAAAGCCGCCGCCGCACGCGACAGGCGGTCGCGCACGCCGTCCCAGGATGAATCCGGGGGAGGCTGCTCCACCCAGATCTCGCGCATGCCGGCCTGGTCCAGCTCGCGCAGCACGGCAAACAGGTCGTGGGCTGCGGCACGCGCATCGTCAGGCAGGGGGCGCCAGAGCTCGGGCGACCGGGCTGGCATGGTGCGCGAATATACCGCCACACCCTTGGGAACTTCCTTGGCCAGGGCAGATTCGATGGCCGCCTGGCTCAGCAGGCGCACCACCGCACTCGGCGCGTAGTGGGCCTCGAGCGTGCCCGAGGCCCGCGGCGCAGCGGCATCGCGCGCCTGCAGCGGTTCGCCCAGCGCCGCCTCGATCTGGGCGCGCGTCAGCACCCCCGGGCGCAGCAGCACGGGATGGCCGCGGCTGCAGTCGATGATGCTGGACTCGATGCCCACCTCGCAGTCCCCGCCATCCAGGATGATCAGGGACTCGTCGAACTCGCTGCGCACATGGGCCGCGTGCGTGGGGCTCACCCGCCCGAACCGATTGGCGCTGGGGGCGGCCACGCCGCGCACGCCCAGGCGCAGCGCCTCGCGCAGCAGGGCCTGGGCGACCGGGTGCGCCGGGCAGCGCAGGCCCACGGTGTCCTGCCCACCGGCTGCGGCCGCGGCCATGCCCTCGGCACGCGGCACGATGACCGTCAGCGGGCCGGGCCAGAAGGCCTGCATCAGCTTGCGGGCCGATGCGGGCAGGCGGGCCGCGAAAGGCTCGGCTGCGGCCATGTCGGGCACGTGGACGATCAGCGGATGGTCCGCCGGCCGCCCCTTGGCGGCGAAGATCTGGGCGACCGCCGCGTCGTCGTCGGCGCGAGCGCCCAGGCCGTAGACGGTCTCGGTGGGCAAGGCCACCAGGGCGCCGCGGGCCAGGGCCTCGGCGGCCTGGCGCACGGCGGCAGGATCGGCTCCATTCAGCAGCATGGTCTCAGCTCCGCTCGCAGGCTCACCACGCGTCCGGCAGGCCCAGCAGGCGGGCGGCGGCACGGGCCGAGGCCTCGGCCGCCTCGGGCGTTTCGGCCGTGATGTTCAGGTGACCCATCTTGCGCCCCGGCCGGGCGCTCAGCTTGCCATAGAGATGCAGGTGGGTGCCCGGCAGGGCCAGCACCTCGCCCCAGGGCGGCGTGCGCTCGGTGCCCGCGGCATCGAACCAGAGGTCGCCCAGCAGGTTCAGCATCACCGTCGGCGAATGCAGGCGCGGCGGACGCAGCGGCAGGCCGGCCATGGCACGGACCTGCATCTCGAACTGCGAGACGTCGCAGGCGTTCATCGTGTAATGGCCGGAGTTGTGCGGGCGCGGGGCCATCTCGTTGACCACCAGGGAGCCGTCCTGCAGCAGGAAGAACTCCACGCACAGCACGCCCACGTAGCCCATTTCGGCGGCGATGCGCGAGGCCGACTCCACCACCTGCTGCTGCAGCGCCGCCGACACGGACGGCGCCGGCACCTGGGTGACGGCGAGGATGCCGTCGCGGTGCAGGTTCTGCTGCACGGGGAAGTGCACGATCTGGCCGTCATCGCCGCGCACGACGATGCAGGACAGCTCCAGCTGCAGCGGCAGCATCTGCTCCAGCACGCAGGGCACGCCCTTCAGCGCACGGAAGGCCTCGGCCAGGTCCTGCGCCGTCTTGACTCGGACCTGGCCCTTGCCGTCATAGCCCATGCGGGCCGTCTTGAGAATGCCGGGCAGCAGGCTGGCGGGCACCGCGGCCAGGTCGGCCTCGCTCCGGATCACGGCATAAGGCGCACAGGCCACGCCGCTGCGCTGGAAATGCGCTTTTTCGTCGGCCCGGTCCTGGCAGATGGCCACGCAGTCGCCGGCCGGCGCCACGAAGCGCTGCTGCGCCAGGCGGCGCAGGGCATCGGCGGGCACGTTCTCGAATTCGGTGCTGATGGCATCGCTGACCGCGGCCAGGCGGGTCAGGGCGGCTTCGTCCAGGTAGTCGGCCTGGAGGTGCTCATGGGCGACCAGGCCGGCCGGGCTTTCCGGGTCCGGGTCCAGCACCACGGTGCGGTAGCCCAGGGCCTGGGCCGCGTGCACGAACATGCGGCCCAACTGGCCGCCGCCCATCACGCCCAGGGTGGCCGTGCCGGCTTCCAGACGCTTGGCCATCAGATCAGGTCCTTGCTCATGCCGCGGGCATGCTCGGTCTGACGCTGGCGGTAGGCGGCCAGCTGCTCGCGCAGGGCGGCGTCGTCCTGGGCCAGCATGGCCACGGCGAACAGCGCGGCATTGCCGGCGCCGGCCGTGCCGATGGCGAAGGTGGCCACCGGAATGCCCTTGGGCATCTGGACGATGGAGTGCAGCGAATCCACGCCCTGCAGATGGCGGCTGGCCACCGGCACGCCCAGCACGGGCACCAGCGTCTTGGCCGCCAGCATGCCCGGCAGGTGGGCCGCACCGCCGGCACCGGCGATGATGGCGCGCAGGCCGCGGGCCTGGGCCTGCTCGGCGTAGGCGAACATGTCGTCCGGCATGCGGTGGGCGGAGACCACCTGCGCCTCGAAGGGCACACCGAACTCGGAGAGAATGTCTGCGGCGTGCTTCATGGTCTCCCAGTCACTGCTGGATCCCATCACCACGCCGATCAGGGGAGAGGCGCTGCTCACGGCTCGCTCCATAGGCTGGAAAACCTTGAATTGTAGGCGGCGCGCCCCATCTGCTGCCTGAGTGCCGGGCCACGAGGCGCCGACACCCGGCAAGAACACACCCCACACCATGATCGACATCACTCTTCAGAACTTCGAGACCGAACTGCTGCAGGCTTCCATGCAGCAGCCGGTGCTGCTGGACATCTGGGCGCCCTGGTGCGGCCCGTGCAAGAGCCTGGGCCCCATCCTCGAACGCCTGGAGGCCGACTACGGCGGCCGTTTCCTGCTGGCCAAGCTCAACAGCGACGAGCAGCCCGAGATCGCCAGCCAGCTGAGCCAGGCCTTCGGCGTGCGCAGCATTCCCTTCTGCGTGATGTTCGTGGGCGGCCAGCCGGTGGACGGTTTCGTGGGCGCCATTCCCGAGTCCCAGATCCGCGAATTCCTGGCCAAGCACCTGCCCGAGGCCGGTGAACTGGAGGCAGCGCAGGATCTGGCCGAGGGCGAGGACCTGCTGGCCGAGGGCGACGCCGATGCCGCGCTGGCCAAGTTCATTGCCGCGCTCGAGGCCGACCCCGGCAACGAGGCCGCCCGCTTCGACCTGGTCAAGGCCCTGCTGGAATCCGGCCGTGTGGGCGAGGCCCGCGCCGCCTTCGAGCCGGTGGCCGCGCAGGCCGCCGACACCATCACCCCGCACGCCCGCTTCGCGGCCCTGGCCCTGTGGCTGCAGGCGGCCGAGGCCGCGCAGCGCGGCCTGGACGCCGGCGCCCTGCAGGCCGCCGTCGCCGCCAACAAGCGCGACTTCGACGCCCGCTACGGCCTCGTGCAGCTGCATTTCGCCGCCGGCCGCTTCACCGAGGCCATGGAGGAGCTGCTGGAAATCATCATGCGCGACAAGGCCTGGAACGGCGAGCTGGCGCGCAAGACCTACGTCGCCATCCTCGAGATCCTGACCAAGCCCCAGCCCAAGGCCTCGGCACCCGCTGCCGGCGAGCCCAAGGGCGGGCTGCAGCTGGCCGGCCACTCGACCGTGGCGCCCGCGGATCCGCTGCTGGACCAGTACCGCCGCAAGCTGTCGATGGCGCTGTTCTGAAACCCTTGCGCCCATGAAAAAAAGGCCCGCATCAGCGGGCCTTTTTGCATTGCGCGGGGCGGGGTCAGGCGTTGCCGACACCCGCCTGCGCGGCCTGCTTGTCCGCGTGGTAGCTGGAGCGCACCAGGGCGCCCACGGCTGCGTGGGTGAAGCCCATCTTGTAGGCCTCGGCCTCGTACATCTTGAAGACGTCGGGGTGCACGTAGCGGCGCACCGGCAGGTGATGGCCGGACGGGGCCAGGTATTGCCCGATGGTGAGCATGTCGATGTTGTGGGCGCGCATGTCACGCATCACCTGCAGCACTTCCTCGTCGGTCTCGCCCAGGCCCACCATGATGCCGCTCTTGGTCGGCACGCCCGGCACTTCTTCCTTGAAGCGCTTGAGCAGGTTGAGGCTGAACTCGTAGTCCGAACCCGGGCGCGCTTCCTTGTACAGGCGCGGTGCGGTCTCGAGGTTGTGGTTCATCACATCGGGCGGGGCGGCCTTGAGGATGTCCAGCGCGCGGTCCATGCGGCCGCGGAAGTCGGGCACCAGGACCTCGATCTGGGTGCTGGGGCTCAGCTCGCGGACCTTGCTGATGCAGGCAGCGAAGTGGCCGGCACCGCCGTCGCGGAGGTCGTCGCGGTCCACGCTGGTGATCACCACGTACTTGAGCTTCAGCGCGGCGATGGTCTTGGCGAGGTTCTCGGGCTCGTTGACGTCCAGCGGGTCCGGGCGGCCGTGGCCGACGTCGCAGAAGGGGCAGCGGCGGGTGCACTTGTCACCCATGATCATGAAGGTGGCCGTGCCGTGGCCGAAGCATTCACCGATATTGGGGCAGGACGCTTCCTCGCAGACCGTGTGCAGCTTGTGCTCGCGCAGGATCTGCTTGATCTCGTAGAAGCGG
This sequence comes from Pelomonas sp. BJYL3, assembly GCF_027257975.1. Classification (GTDB taxonomy): domain Bacteria; phylum Pseudomonadota; class Gammaproteobacteria; order Burkholderiales; family Burkholderiaceae_C; genus Roseateles_B; species Roseateles_B flavus. The sequence goes on along the minus strand of NZ_JANZKX010000002.1, from coordinate 900,085 downwards.
GTGCTGGGCGAGCCGGCCTTCACGCGGATCCAGTCCGGCTTCTTGAGGGTCTCGGCGGGCACGATCTTGATGGGGATGCGTGCCGTCTTGGCCTGGGCCTTCTGCTTGGCGCTGGCGTCGTAGTCGTCGCCGGTCTTGGCTTCGTGGGTGATGTTCTCGGTGGGCATGGCGCCTCGTCCTCAGGGCTGGCTCGCTGCAGGCTCAGTGCAGCTTCATGGCGTGAGCTGGGCAGCCAGCCGCTCGCCGAATCGCTGGGCCACGGTGGTCCAGTCGGAGAAAACCCGAAGTGTAGCGAGGTCCACCGTCTTCAGTCCTGCGTATCCGCAAGGGTTGATGCCATCGAAAGGGTGCAAATCCATGCCCACATTGAGGGCCACGCCGTGGTAGCTGCAGTGCCGGCTGATCTTGATCCCCAGGGCGGCGATCTTGCCCAGGCCCTTGAACGGGTCGCCGGGATCGGCCGGGCCGGTGAGGGCCGCGTGGGAGGACGGGTCGTCCAGCCGCACATAGATGCCCGGGGCGCCCGAGACGCGGTGGCCGGTGACGCCGAAGGTCTCCAGCGTCTGGATCACGGCCGCCTCCAACCGGAAGACGTACTCGCGGACATAGATGCCCAGGCGCTGCAGGTCCACCAGGGGATAGGCCACCACCTGGCCGGGGCCGTGGTAGGTCACCTGGCCGCCGCGGTTGGTCTGCACCACCGGGATGCCGGCCGGATCGAGCACATGGTCGGCCTTGCCGGCCAGGCCCTGGGTGTAGACGGGATCGAACTCGCAGAGCCAGAGCTCGTCCGGCGTGTCCGGGCCGCGCTCCGCGGTGAAGGCCTGCATGGCGGCCAGGGTGGCCGCATAGTCGACGCGGCCCAGGGTCTTGATCAGCATGGGCCAGATGGTAGCGCCGACCCTGTAAGGCCCCACGGCGCCGCCGCGACCCAGACTGCGTTACAAGCCGCAAAGTACCGAAGGACGCCCCCATGCCACGACGCACCGCCCTGCTCCCCCTCCTGACGCTCACGTTCTGGAGCGCTCTGGCCCTGGCCCAGCCGCCCGGGGCCGGGCCTCAGGGCGCCCCCGTGGACCGAGCCATCGCCGCCTACGCGCAAGGCCGCCTGCCCGAGGCCGCAAAAGCCTTCCAGCGGCTCGCGGCGCAAGGCAATGCCCTCGCCCGCTACAACCTGGCGATGATGCATCTGCGCGATGAGCTGCCCCGCAGCAGCGTGCGAGCGGCAAGCCAGCTGCTGGAACAGGCGGCTGGCCAGGGCTTTGTGCGCGCCGAGCTGGCGCTGGGCGAGCTGCACGAGCAGGGCCGGCTGGGGCGTGTGGATCTGGTCCAGGCCCAGCGCTGGTTCCTGCGCGCGGCCGAGCATGGCAGCGTGGACGCCCAGGTCGCCGTGGGCACCGCCTTCTTCCTGGGCCGGGGCGCGCCCAAGGACATGACCCAGGCCGCCCGCTGGTTCCGCGAGGCGGCCACCGGCGGCGACGTGGGCGCCCAGTACCTGCTGGCCTCGCTCTACGAACAGGGGGACGGCGTGCCGCGCGACCTGCGCCTGGCGCGCTACTGGTACGACATCGCGGCCCGCAACGGCGACGAGGCCGCGCCCTTCAAGCGGGAGGAGATCGATGCGCGCATCGAGTCCGAGCGGCTGCGGCAGGACGAGGTCTGAGCCTCAGAGCACCACCTTCACCATCGGATGCGTGCTGAGCGTCCGGTAGAGCTCGTCCAGCTGTTCGCGGCTGGTGGCGGTGATGGTGATGGTCAGGCCCAGGTAGTTGCCGCTGCTGCTGGGGCGGCGCTCCACGGTGCCGGCGTCGAACTCCGGATCGAACTGCTGGGCCACCATCACGATGGCCTCGAAGAAGCCCTCGACATGCGCGCCCATCACCTTGATGGGGAACTTGGACGGGTATTCGATCAGGGACTGCTCGGGGGGAATCGTCGGCGCCATGCGCCCTCCTTCAAAAACTCGATCACAGGTGAGGCCTGTCAGACGGACTGCAAGGCCTTGGCCCGCTGGTAGGCCTCATGCAGCCTGGCATAGACCGGCCCGGGCTTGCCGTGCAGCGCGCCATGGCCGACGGGCTCGTGGTCCAGGCGCGTCACCGGCAGCACCTCCTTGGTGGCCGAGCTCAGCAGGACCTCGTCCGCCGCGAAGACCTCGGCCTCCGCGATGGGCCGCAGGTTATAGCCGATGCCCAGCTCCTCGCACAACTCGTGCAGCAGGCCCATGCGCACGCCTTCCAGCAGCAGCTCGGAGCGCGGCGGCCCCAGCAGGGCGCCTTCCTTGACGATCCAGACATTGGCCGCCGAGGCCTCGGTCAGGAAGCCGTCCCGGAAGAGGATGGTCTCCTGCGCGCCCTGGTCCGCACTGATCTGGCGCGCCAGCACATTGCCCAGCAGGGAGATGCTCTTGATGTCACCTCGCTGCCAGCGGAAGTCGCGCGCGGTGATGCAGGCCACGCCCTGGTGCCGCTGCTCGGCGCTGGGCCAGGCGGGCGGCATGCAGTAGCTGAAGACGGTGGGGGTGATGTCCGGCGGCATCACGTGGTCTCGCGGGGCCTCGCCCCGGGTGACCTGCAAGTACCACCACTGATCCCCGCCACCGGCCCGCTCCACGAGCCTGCGCCCCAGTTGCAGCCATTCCTGGCGGCTCAAGGGGTTGGCGATGCGCAGGCGGGCCAGGCTGCGGTCCAGGCGCTCGAGATGGTCCTCGACGCGGAACATGCGCCCGCCATAGACCGGAACGAGCTCGTAGACCCCGTCCCCGAACAGGAACCCTCGGTCCAGGGGCGAGATGCGGGCCTCTGCCAGAGGCAGCATCGCGCCGTTCAGATAGCAGCTTGCGGGCGGCATCGGCTTCATCGCGGACTCCTTGCAGACTGGTCTGCGTCCGCGCAGCTTACGCCACCGAGCCCGGCGTGGGCAGCCCAGGCCCGCGCGAAGTCCGGCTTATTTGATCCAGAGACGGATGGAATCCCAGGCGCGACCCAGGATGCCGGCCTGCTCCACGCCCTCCTGCACGACCAGCGGCACCTCGGCCACGGCCACGCCGCCGGTGGTCGTCACCTTGATGGTGCCCACGCGCTGGCCCTTGTTGAGCGGCGCCACCAGCGGGTCGGTGCGCTCGACCTGGGTCTGCAGCTTGCCACCCTCGCCGCGAGGCACCGCCACGAAGACGGGGCCCTCGGCGCCCAGCTTGACCTCGGGCACGGCGCCCTTCCAGACCTTGACCGTGCTGGCCGCCTGGCCGGCGTCGAAGAGCTTGACGGCGTCATAGGCCGAATAGCCCCAGTTCAGCAGCTTCTGGCTCTCGTTGGCCCGCGCTTCCTTGGAGGCGGTGCCCATCACCACGCTCAGCAGGCGGCGCTTGCCGTTGGGGAAGTCGCGCTGGGCGCTGGCCACCAGGCAGTAGCCGGCGGCGTCGGTGAAGCCGGTCTTCATGCCGTCGACGCTGGGGTCGCGGGTCAGCAGCAGGTTGCGGTTGTGCTGACGGATCTTGTTGAAGGTGTACTCGCGCTGCGAGTAGTAGGGGTAGTACTCCGGGAAGTCGCGGATGATGTGCGAGGCGATCACCGCGATGTCGCGCGCGCTGCTCTTGTGGCCGGCCTCGCTGAGGCCGGTGACGTTGCTGAAGCGCGTGTTCTTGAGGCCCCAGGCCTGGGCCTGGCGGTTCATCATCGCGACGAACTGATCCAGCGTGCCGCCCACGCCCTCGGCCAGAGCCACCGAGGCGTCATTGCCCGACTGGATGATCAGGCCGCGCAGCAGCTCGTCCACCTTGGGGCGCATGGTGGTGTCGATGAACATCAGCGAGGGGTCGCCCTTGCGCTCGTCCCAGGCTCGCTTGGAGACGCTCAGTTCCTGCTCCAGCGTCAGACGCTTCTCCTTCAGCGCCTGGAACGTCAGGTAGGCCGTCATCAGCTTGGTCAGCGAGGCCGGGTCATTGGGGACATCCGCCTCGCGCTCGGCCAGGATCTTGTTGGTGGTCATGTCCAGCAGCACATAGCTGCGGGCGGCGATCTCGGGGGCTTGCGGCGCCTGGGCCTGCGCGGACACGCAGGCCACGCCGGCCAGGGCCAGGGCAATCAGTCGTTTCATGGGGATGGGCAAGAGGAGGAAAACGTGCGGCGCAACTCGAGGGCTCAATGCCAGCTGCGCAGCACCAGGTTCTTGAGCAGCGTGAGCTGCCCATGGAAGAAATGACCCACGCCGGGCACGACGATGACGGGCAGGTGCTGCGGGCGGGCCCAGTCCAGCACGGAGCTCAGCGGCACGACGTCATCGATCTCGCCATGGATCACGAGGGAGTCGGCCGGCACGGCGGCCATGTCGAAGCGCGAGGTCGCGGGGCCGACCAGCACCAGGCGTTCCGGCGCCGCCTCGCCCTCCAGGCGCTGCGCGGCACGCGAGGCCACATAGCCGCCGAAGGAGAAGCCACCCAGCACCAGGGGCAGGCCCGGCTGGCGGAAGTGCGCGACCACGGCCAGCGCATCGTCCACCTCGCCGCGCCCCTCGTCCCAGCCGCCACCGGACTGGCCGATGCCGCGGAAGTTGAAGCGCACCACCTGGTAGCCCAGCTGCACGAAAGCGCGGGCCAGGGTCTGGACCACCTTGTTGTCCATGGTCCCGCCCTGGGTGGGATTGGGATGGCAGATCACCGCCGTGCCGCGCGGCGCCTGCAGGTCCAGCAGCTGGTCGACGGCGCATTCGAGGGGGCCGGCCGGGCCGTCGATCAGCACTTTGCGGGTCTGGGAATTCATTGTGCTCAAGCGCCTCAGCGGCCCACGGACTCGGGCAGGACCAGGCGCTCGACGACCTGGCCCTTCTTCAGGTGGGACTCGACGATCTCGTCGATGTCCGTGCTGTCCACGAAGCTGTACCAGACGGCTTCCGGATAGACCACCGCCACCGGTCCGCCTGCACAGCGGTCCAGGCAGCCGGCCTTGTTGACGCGCACGCCGCCCTTGCCGGCCAGGCCCTCGGCCTTGACGCGGCTCTTGCAGTGGTCGAAGGCCGCCTGCGCGCCGTGCTGGGCGCAGGCGTTCTCGCCGTTGTCCCGCTGGTTGAGGCAGAAGAAGATGTGGCGCTCGTAATAGCTCATGGCGCGGGATTGTAGGCCGCGCGGGTTTGCCCCGATGGCGCCTGGCCTTTCAGCGTTCGCGCTGCGTCACGCCCCACAGCAGCCAGGCGATGGCCGCGAAGGGCCAGACCCAGCCCACCCACTGGGCCAGGCCGTAGAGATTGATGAAGCGCCCCTGCTCCCAGGTCTGCAGGGTCTGAGCCAGGTAGGGGTCCGTGGGCGCCTCGGTGATGAGCGCGATCAGCACTGTCAGCGCCACCAGGCCCCAGGCCGCATTGGCCCGGCGCGACATCAGGCAGGCCAGCAGGCTCAGCACCAGGCCGGCGCCCAGGCCCGGCCAGGCGGTGGGACCGATCCAGGCCCAGGCATGCTGAGGGCCGAAGTTCAGCGCGGTGGACAGCGCGGTGACCAGGACCCCCGTCAGCGCGGCGCCCAGCACCAGGGGCAGGCGCCGCCAGCCCGGCCGCGCCACCGACAGCGCCAGCAGCACCGGCCCCAGCAGCCCCAGGGCGATCGCAATCGCTTCCTGCCCTGGCGGCAGGGGCAGCTCGACCAGGTTGGCGAAATCGGTGTCCTGCAGCGCCCACGGCGTGCCATCCAGGGCCTGGGCGCTGAGCTCACGCAGGCGCGGCAGCCACTGGCCCAGCCCCAGGGGCAGGGGCGCAGGAAAGAGCAGGCCCACGGGCCACAGGGCCAGCAAGGCCAGGGCGCCGGCACTCTGCGGCACGAACCAGCGCTCGCGCCAGCCATGCCAGCGGGCCAGCCCGCCGAAGCGGTGCAGCAGCCAGCCCAGCACGCCGCCGGCCACCGCCCCGACGCTGTTGAGGCACCAGTCCGCCAGCGATGGCACACGCCCTGGCAGGAAGTACTGCAGGGTCTCCATCAGATAGGAGGTGGCCGGCAGGCCCAGCAGCACGGCCAGCCAGGCGGCGCGCTCCGAGCCGCCGCTGCGCACCACGGCCGCGAACAGCAGCAGGCCGAAGGGCGCATAGCCCAGGGCGTTGGCCCAGATGTCGAAGCTCAGCCAGTAGCGCGGCCAGTGCAGCAGGAGCACGCCCGGGCCCTGCACGCCGGTCGGCCAGCGCCAGGGCCAGAAGGGGTACAGGCTCGCGTAGACCACCAGCAGCGCATAGATCAGGGCCAGCCAGCTGGCCGAACTGCGCCGCCCCATGGGTCAGAAGGGCTTGACCACGACCAGGATCACGATGGCCATGAACAGCAGCACCGAAACCTCGTTGAACACGCGGTACCAGCGGTGGCTGCGGCGATTGGCCAGGGCCTCGAACTGGCGCAGGTGGCTGCGGCAGACATGGTGGTAGCCCACGGCACCGATGACCACGGCCAGCTTGGCATGCATCCAGTACTGGCCCGGCCCGCGGCCGATGCCGTAGTACAGCCACAGCACCAGGCCCAGGGCCAGCGCCGGGATCATCAGCAGGCTCATGAAGCGGTAGAGCTTGCGCCCCATCACCAGCAGGCGCTCGCGCTCGGCATGGCTGTCCGCCGGCACCATGGCCAGGTTGACGAAGATGCGCGGCATGTAGAACAGGCCGGCGAACCAGGACGCCACGAAGACGATGTGGAAGGCTTTGATCCAGAGCATGCGGGGATTATGGACCGGTGAGGTTCAGCCCTGCACGCAAGGGTCAGGTCTTGCCCTTGCCCCGGCTCAGGCGCGCAGCGACGCCAGCCAGGCCGCGAAGTCGGCGTCCATGTCCTGCCCCCAGCTGCGCACCAGAGCCTGGTAGCGGGGGAAGTCACCGGCGCGGGTCAGGGCCAGCATCTGGTCGATGCGGGCGCGCTGCTTCTCCATCATGAAGCGCACGGCCAGGTAGCCGCCGCCGTAGATGCGCTCCGTGCCGCCCTGGGTCTCGTAGCCCGTGTTGAAGAGCTCGCTGAGCGGCAGCTGCTGGGCCTGGGCGATCTGCTTCAGGCGCGGATGGGCCTGGCCATGGGCCACGTACTCGGCCACGCCCTCGGTCCACCAGACCAGGAAGGGGCGCAGCGGCGTGGGCTGGGCGCAGTTCTCGGGCGGCGAGTGCGAGTCGTGCAGGTTGGCGCAGAAGTCGCCCTGCAGGTTGAAGCGGCCGTCCAGGTAGTGGCTGAACTCATGCGCCAGGTTGTGGACCGCGCCGCTGGCCTGCTGGTAGGCCACGAACTCGGCCTGGTTGCCGGGCTTGTCCGGCAGGCCCTCGAGGTACATGCCGCCGTTGTCCACCGGCATGTCGAAGTGCTTGCCGGCCCAGCGCTTGAACTCCTGCACATTGCGGTAGATGTTGGCCCGCAGCGCTTCGTTGCCGTCGTGCGGCACGGGCCGGCCGGCGGTGCCGAACAGGGCATGGAAACGCTGCTCGACGGCGCCCAGGTCCTGGCAGATGCGCACCTCCTGCTCGCCAGTGAGCGCCTGCGAACGCAGCACCAGGCTGGGGCCACAGCGGTGCTCGTGGCTGAGCACGCGCTGGACCGCGTCCTCGCTCAGGGCGGGCCGCCCCGTGCAGGCCACCAGGCCCAGCGCCAGCGGCAGGCCCAGGCCCAGCAGGCCCAGGCGTCTCCTCGTCTTCATCCCCGTGATCAGCGCCATGTTCAGCGATTCCTCTGTTAATATATTTTCAGAATCTCTATGATATTTCTGAAATGACGCCTCACGCAAGCCATGCATTCCCGGAGCGCTCCCTGGGGGCCTGGGCGCCCGACGCGCGCTGCCTCCGCCTGCGCAGCATCGACTGCCATACGGGTGGCGAACCCCTTCGCGTGATCGTCGAGGGCTTTCCGGAACTGCAGGGGCAGACCATGCTGGAGCGCCGGCGTGACTGCCAGCAGCGCCTGGACCACCTCCGTCAGGCCCTCATGTGGGAACCACGCGGCCATGCGGACATGTACGGCGCGGTCATCACCCCGCCCGAACGCAGCGACAGCACCTTCGGCGTGCTCTTCCTGCACAACGAAGGCTACAGCACCATGTGCGGCCATGCGATGCCGGCCCTGGCCAAGCTGGCCATCGAGAGCGGCCGGGTGGCGGCCACCGGCCCGCGGACCCGCCTCAATATCGATGCCCCCTGCGGCCAGATCCGGCTCGAGGCCGACTGCGTGCAACGCGAGGACCGGACCTGGCGCGTGGGCCGGGTCCGGTTCCTGAACGTGCCCTCCTTCGTGCTGGCCGATCGTCAGTCCCTGCCCGTGGAGGGCCTGGGCCTGGTGCACTATGCCCTGGCCTACGGCGGCGCCTTCTATGCCTACGTGGAGGCGGCTTCCCTCGGGCTGTCCCTGGCCACGGGCAACCATGCGCGCCTGATCGAGGCGGGCCGGGCCATCAAGAACGCCATCGTTCGTGCCGGGGGCGGCATCACCCACCCGGACAGCGCGGACCTCGGCTTTCTCTACGGCACCATCTTCACCGGCACGGCCCTGGAGCCCGGGGCGGACTACCGCAATGTCTGCATCTTCGCCGAGGGGGAGCTGGACCGCAGCCCCACCGGCAGCGGCGTCTCCGGCTTTGCGGCCCTGCTGCAGGCGCGCGGCCAGCTGGCCATCGGGCGACGGCTGACGATCGAGAGCGTGCTGGGCTCCCGCTTCGAGGTCTGGGCCGAGCAGGAGACCCGCTGCGGCCCCCATCCCGCCATCGTGCCGGGCGTGGAGGGCGAAGCCCATATCACCGGCCGACACGAGTTCCTCCTCCACCCCGACGATCCCCTGGTCAAAGGATTCCTGCTGCGATGAACGCCCTGCCCCACGCCCACCCGGCTCACCAAACCCTGCAACCCCTTTTCGCCCAGCGCCTCGCACGCCTGCGCACCCACATGGCCGAGACCGGCCTGGATGCCTGCCTGGTCTTTGCGCCCGAGCACCTGCGCTACCTCTTCAACTACAGCGGCGAGGCCGCCTGCGGCCTGCTCAGCGCGCGCGGCAGCTGGCTGATCACCGACTACCGCTTCATCGAGCAGGCCGAAGAGGAGTGCATGCACCACGAGTGGCGCCGCGGCGTGGCCACCGAACTGCTGTGCCGGGACCGGCAGCGCGAGCGCCTGGGCCAGGTGCTGGGCCACCTGCTGGCTGACATCGGCGCCAGCCGCCTGGCTTACGAGGCCGGGCACGTCAGCGTGTCGCAGTGGGCGGAGATCAGTGTGGACCTGCCCGGCCTGGCCCTCGTTCCGCTGTCGGACTTCCTGGTGCAGGCCCGACGCGTCAAGGACGCCTGGGAGCAGCAGCAGATGCGCCAGGCCGCCGCCCTGGCCGACGCCGCCCTGGAGGCCCTGCGCCCCGAGATCCGCCTGGGCCAGAGCGAGCGGCAGCTGGCCACTCGCCTGGAGCAGCTGCTGCAGGCCCTCGGTTCGGAAGGCCTGTCCTTCCCCACCATCCTGGGCTTCGGGCCGCGCTCGGCCCTGCCGCACAGCGCGCCCTCGGACCGCCCGCTGCAGAAGGGCGACCTCATCGTGCTGGACTTCGGCGCCGTGGTGAACGGCTACCGCTCGGACATGACGCGCAGCCACGTGGCGGGTACCGCCCTGCCCTGGCAGCAGCGCATGTACGACACGGTCAGCGCCGCCCAGCAGGCCGCACTGGCGCTGCTGAAACCCGGCGTCAGCGGGCGGACGCTCAACGAGGCGGCCAGCGCCGTGCTGGCGGCCAGCGAGTTCGCCGAGCATGCCGGCCCCGGCCTCGGCCATGGCGTGGGCCTGATCCTGCACGAGCAGCCCTTCATGAACACGGTGTGCGAGGCCAGCCTGCGAGCGGGCGAGGTCGTCACCATCGAGCCCGGTATCTACATCCGCGGCCAGGGCGGCCTGCGCATCGAGGACGATGCCTTGCTGCTGGAGGGCGGCCATGAGATCCTGAGCCGCGCCCATCGCGACTTCGAGCTCGCGCTCTGAACCCGTTCCACGAGGCCCCGCCCCATGCAAGTGATCAGCGCCGAACAGGTCGACGCCGCCCTGAACTTTCCCGATCTCATCGACGCCCTGTCCGCGGGCTTCGCCGCCCCTTTCCAGATGCCGGCGCGGCAGCTGCTGGAGCTGGCCCCCGAGCAGGGCCATGACTGCCTGGGCCTGCTACCGGCCTGGACGGATCGCCTGATCGCCTTGAAGGCCTTCACCTACCTGCCTGGCAACGCGGCCCGCGGGGAATCCGTGCTGCATGCCCAGGTGCTGGTCTTCGATCGCCGCAATGGCCAGCCCCTGGCCCAGCTGGAGGGGCGCAGCCTCACGCGCTGGCGCACGGCGGCGGTCTCGGCCCTGGCCTCGCGCCTGCTGTCGCGCCCCGGCGCCCGCCGCCTGCTCCTGCTGGGCACGGGCGAGCTGGCCTGCCCCCTGGTCCAGGCCCACCTGAGCGTGCGCCCGCTGGACGAGGTGCTGGTCTGGGGCCGTCGCCCCGCACAGGCGCAGGCACGCATCGAGGCACTGCGGGCGCAGGGCTGCACGGCCCGCCTGGCCATCGCCGAGGACCTCGAGGCCGCGCAGCAGACGGCAGACATCATCGTGGCGGCCACGGGCTCGGGAGCGCCCCTGGTCTTCGGTGATCTCGTGCCGCCGGGCTGCCACGTCGACCTGCTGGGCAACCACCGCCCGGACCAGCGCGAATGCGATACGGCCCTCGTCCAGCGGGCCCATGTCTACGTGGACAGCCGCGCCAATGCCCTGCGCGAAGCCGGCGAGCTGATCATCCCCATGCAGCAGGGCCATCTTGATGCACATCAAGTCCGCGGCGAGCTGGCGGACCTGTGCCGCATGGCGCGGCCGCTGGTGCGCGCCCCGGGGTCCGTCACGCTGTTCAAGTCCGTGGGCACCGCACTGGCCGACCTGCTGTGCGCCCAGCTGGTGCTGCAGCGGCTGGGCCTGGCCCAGGCCTGATACGCAGCGCCGAGCGGCCGGGCCCATGGCATCGGGCCGGCCGGCCCGTCTGAGCTCGAAACGGCGCGACAAAAGCGGCGCGACAAAAAAAAGCCCCAGCCAATGGGCTGGGGCGAGAAAGCCTTATCGCTGTCATCACGTTAAGGCTCCTGCTCAGGGAGGAAAAGCAGGGAATGACTACCTTGCGGCTATCATTCGGGAACCAGTTTAACAGAGCCGCCATCGGGCCGTCTCTACGGGTCACTGCGTAGAACTGCACGTTTTTGACGGCCCCACAACCAAACCCCTAGATTGAGGGGGTTTGCCCGGAGAGTCCGCCTTGTCACGCAACCCCAGCCGCATCCTCAGCGCCCCCTTTCCCGCGGCTCGGCCGCGCCGCCTGCGCCGCGATCCCTTCACACGAGCCCTGGTCCGAGAGTCCCGCCTCGACGCCTCCGACCTGATCCTGCCGGTCTTCGTGCACGAGGGCAGCCAGCCCCATGCCATCGACTCCATGCCCGGCGTGTCACGCCTTCCCCTGGACCACCTCTTGCGCACGGCCGAGGAGGCGGTGTCCCTGGGCATTCCGGTGATCGCCCTGTTCCCGGCCATCGACCCCAGCCTGAAGGCCATCGACGGCGCCGAGGCCTTCAATCCCCAAGGCCTGATCCCCCGGGCCGTGCGCGCGCTGAAGTCCCGCTTCCCCCAGCTGGGCGTGCTGACCGATGTCGCCCTGGATCCCTACACCAGCCACGGCCAGGACGGCCTGCCCGACGAGACCGGCTACCTGATCAATGACGCGACCGTGGAGCTGCTGGTCCGCCAGGCTCTCACGCAGGCCGAGGCCGGCGCCGACATGGTCGGCCCCAGCGACATGATGGACGGCCGCATCGGCGCCATCCGCAACGCCCTCGAAGCCTCGGGCCACATCCACACGCGGATCATGGCCTACAGCGTCAAGTACGCCAGCGGCTTCTACGGCCCCTTCCGCGATGCCGTGGGCTCCAAGAGCGCCCTGGGCAAGGCCGACAAGAACACCTACTACGTCGACCCCGGCAACAGCGACGAGGCCCTGCGCGAAGTCGCCATGGACCTGGCCGAGGGCGCGGACATGGTCATGGTCAAACCCGGCATGCCCTACCTGGATGTAGTGCGCCGCGTGAAGGACGAGTTCCGCGTCCCCACCTTCGCCTACCAGGTCAGCGGCGAGTACGCCATGCTCAAGGCCGCGGCCGCCAATGGCTGGCTGGCCCATGACGTGGTGATGATGGAGTCGCTGCTGGCCTTCAAGCGCGCGGGCGCCGACGGCGTCCTGAGCTACTTCGCCCTCGAAGCCGCACGGCTGCTGAAGAAGTAAGTCCGGCGCTCGCGCACAGGCCCACCATTGCGTCTCTTCCTGCTCCACGGCGAACAGCTCAGCGAGCTCGCCCAGCTGCCCCAGGACCTGCCTGCCTCAGGCTATCTGTGGGTCGGGCTGAGCCGTGAGGAGTTCGGCCTGCGCAGCCTGGAGTTGCAGCTCGCGCTGCAGCGCTGGTGCGGGGCCGCGCTGGTGGACCTGCACGTCTCTGACCTGCTCAATGCGCAGCTGCCCTCGCACTTCGACTACACCTCCTGGTACGACCTGATGATCTTCCGGCGCCTGGCCACCACGCCAGGCACGGAGACGCCTGACGAGGACGCGCCCGTCTCGGCCGCGGCCATCGAGCGCTCGCTGCAGGCCATCGACACCAGCCCGGTGGGCTTCGCCGTCTTCGACCGCGTGCTGCTGAGCGTGCATCCCGGCGACTGCCAGGTGCGCGACTTCTTTGCCAACCGGCTGGGCCAGATGCACGAGGGTCGCGACCTGCGTGGCAGCAACCGCCTGCCGACCAGCCCCGCCGAGCTGATGCTGCGCATGCTCAACCACATGGTCGACAGCTACCTGGACCTGCGCCGCCTGCTGACGCGCCAGCTGACCGGCCTGCAGCGCCAGCTCTTCGACCCGCACAGCAACTTCCGCGAATGGCCGGCCCTGCTGACCGCCCGGGACACCCTGCACCGGCTGGAGGACATCTGCGAGGACCAGCGCAGTGCCGTGCAGGAATGGCTGGATGCCCTGGCCGAATGGCCGCCCGAGAACGACGCCCGCGCCGATCGCGAGCGCGAGCTGCTGCGCGTGCGCTCGCGTGACGTGCTCGAGCATGTGGAGCGGGTGCTGAGCCATGTGCGCCGGCTGGAGAGCTCGGCGGAATCCGCCGTGCAGATGCACTTCTCGGCCCTGGGGCACCGCACCAACAACATCATGCGGACGCTGACGGTGCTCACCGCCATCTTCCTGCCGCTGAACCTGATCACCGGCATCTTCGGCATGAACTTCGACACCCTGCCTCTGATCCACAAGGCCACCGGATTCTGGATCGCCGTGGGCGTGATGTGCGGTGTGGGCCTGGGGCTGGGCCTCTTCTTCTGGCGCAAGCGCTACCTCAGCAGCCAGAGCTGAGGTCCGCCGAGGCCTCGGGCGCCTCCTCGGGCTTCAGCGCGCCTGGTATGGGTCGGCGAAGCCCAGGGCGAGCATGATCTCGGTCTCGCGCGCTTCCATGCACTCGGCCTCGTCGTCTTCCTCGTGATCGTAGCCCTGGGCATGCAGGGTGCCGTGCACCAGCATGTGCGCATAGTGCGCGACCAGGTCCAGGCCCATCTCGCGGGCCTCGCGCTCGACCACCTCGGCACAGATGACCAGATCGGCGCCCACCACGGGCTCATGGCTGTAGTCGAAGGTCAGCACATTGGTGGCGTAGTCCTTGCCGCGGAACTCCCTGTTGAGCTGGCGGCCCTCCTCGGCGTCGACGATGCGCACGGCGATCTCGCCTGGCAGCTCCAGCGCCGCGCGGATCCAGCGCTGCACCTTGTGACGCGGCAGCTGCCCGCGGTGGCGGGCATCGGCGAACTGCAGGGACAGGCTCAGGTCAGGACGGCTCATGCGCGGGCTCCATGGCTGCCGGCAGCGGCCTGCTTCCTGTTCTCGGCCTTGGTGCGGGCCTCGTAGGCCTCGACGATCCGGGCGACCAGCGGGTGGCGCACCACGTCGGCCGAAGTGAAGTGGGTCATGGCAATGCCGCGGACCTTCTTCAGCACGCGCTCGGCATCGACCAGCCCGCTGAGCGTGCCCTTGGGCAGGTCGATCTGGCTGGTGTCGCCGGTCACCACGCACTTGCTGCCAAAGCCGATGCGGGTGAGGAACATCTTCATCTGCTCGGGCGTGGTGTTCTGGGCTTCGTCCAGGATCACGAAGGCGTGGTTGAGCGTGCGGCCGCGCATGAAGGCCAGGGGCGCGATCTCCAGCTGGCCCTTCTCGAAGGCCTTGCTGACGCGGTCGAAGCCCATGAGGTCGTAGAGCGCGTCATAGAGCGGGCGCAGGTAGGGGTCCACCTTCTGCGTCAGATCGCCGGGCAGGAAGCCCAGGCGCTCGCCGGCCTCGACGGCCGGGCGGGTCAGGATGATGCGCTGCACCTGCGAACGCTCCAGCGCGTCCACGGCGCAGGCCACGGCCAGGAAGGTCTTGCCGGTGCCGGCCGGGCCCAGGCCGAAGGTGATGTCGTGGTTCAGGATGTTGCGCAGGTAGCCGTGCTGGTTGGGCGTGCGGCCGGCGAGGTCGGCGCGGCGCGTGCGCAGCACCACGCCTTGCGCATCCGGCAGCGGCTCGGCGACCTCGGCACGACGTGGCTTGCGGGCGCCCAGGGCCTCGGCCAGCTGCTGGGTGGCCTCCAGGATGGCCAGCTGCAGGCTTTCCGGGGCGATGGGCTTGCGGGCGGCGTCGTAGAGGCTCTGCAGCAGCTGCAGGCTGTGCTCTGCGGCGGCCTTGTGCCCCTCGATGCGGAAGGCCTCGCCACGGCGCGTGATGCGCACGTCCATGGCGGCCTCGATCTGGCGCAGATGGTCGTCCAGCCCCCCGCACAGATGGGAGAGACGTTTGTTGTCGGCGGGGGTAAAAACGTGGCGCAGTATCAAGGCGGACCCTTCGTCGCGGTCGGAATCAGGCGGCTATTGTCGCCGGGCTCCTGCCCGCCTTGCGTCCCCCCTTGACCCCATGTCGGAGGACGGCCCGGCCGCTGTCACCAGAGCTTCGGCACAATCGGTCCCGGCCCAGCCCTGGCACGCCTCCAACCACCCATGAGCATCCACTCCTTTCTGCTGCGACTTCCTCTCCTGCTGGGCGTGGCCCTGCTGAGCCTGGTGCCTGGGCTGCTGCCGGGCCAGGCCCAGGCCCAGAACCTGGTCCTTCAGCAGGCCCTGGTGGCCGAGGGCAGCGAGACCCAGTTCCCCGAGCAGGCCGCGCTGTCCCTCCAGGCCCTGCCGCATGACTGGCACCAGAGCCGCCAGGAAGCGCCGTCGCAGTACGCGCAGCATCCGCTGTGGTACCGCCTCGCCTTCGATCTGCCCACCGCGCAGGCTCCGGGCGCCATGGCCGCCTACATCGCCCAGGCCTGCAGCAATGTGCGGGTGCGCTTCAACGGCATCAGCCTGCTGGCCCAGGGCCGCATGGTGGACCCCATCACGGACCACTGCTACGAGCCCTTGCTGGTGCCCCTGCCCACCGAGCTCCTGCGGACCCAGGGCAATCTGCTGGACGTTCAGCTGGCCGGCTATGCCCGCCAGCAGCTCAATTCAAGCCAGCGCAGCGCCCGGCTGAGCGTGGTGGAGATCGGCCCGCTGGAGCAGCTGTCGCAGCGTCATGCGCGGGCCAGCTTCTGGCGGCAGGGCCTGCCCAAGGCACTCAACGCCATGCTGGTCATGATGGCCGTCACCACCGGCGTGCTGGCCATCCTGTATCGCCGCGAGCGGCACCTGCTCTTCCTTTCCGGTCTGATGCTGGCGTGGGTGCTGCTGTCCACCCGCTTCTGGATCGGCTCGCTGCCCCTGCCGCGGCACTGGCTGGAGATCGGCCTGTCCACCTGCCTGCCCCTGATCACCCTGTTCGCGCTGCAGTTCCTGCTGCTGGAGATGGGTTGGCGCAATGGCCGGCTCAACGCCCTGCTGCTGGCGCAGTGCGCCCTGGTCCCCCTGAGCCTGATGGCCGTGGGGCCGGCGCTTCACTTCATCGTGGCCAGCATGTGGACCACCCTGCTGGCCGCCGAGCTGATGGCCGGCATGGGCTTCCATCTGTGGCTGCGC
This sequence comes from Pelomonas sp. BJYL3, assembly GCF_027257975.1. Lineage (GTDB taxonomy): Bacteria > Pseudomonadota > Gammaproteobacteria > Burkholderiales > Burkholderiaceae_C > Roseateles_B > Roseateles_B flavus. The sequence continues at coordinate 884,035 of NZ_JANZKX010000002.1, read as the reverse complement.
TGGCAGGCCGTCCTGGCCCGTCCCCTGGACGCCAGCGTGCAGCGCCGGGACTTCGCCGTGGTCTGCACCCTGCTGGCCCTGGCCATCGGTGCGGTGCTGCTGGAGCTGCTGCTCTCGCAGCTGCAGGCGCCGCTGATCGTGCCGATGACGCCCCTGGCCGTGCCCCTGCTGATGATGGGCCTGGGCCTGCATGCCACGGTCTGCGTGGCCCGCGCCCGCAAGGTCGCCGAGCACAAGCATGTGCAGCTGGAGCAGCGCATGGCGGAAAAGCTCGCCGAGATCGAGCGCAGCTATGCGCAGATGGCCGAGCAGAAGCTGGAGCAAGTCACCGAGCGGGAGCGCAAGCGCATTGCCGCCGACCTGCACGACGACCTGGGCGCCAAGCTGCTGACTATCGTCCACACCAGCGAATCAGACCGCATCTCCACCCTGGCCCGCGAGGCGCTCGAGGAGATGCGGCTCTCGGTGCGCGGCCTCACCGGCAAGCCGGTGCACCTGCTGGATGCGCTGGGCGACTGGCGGGCCGAGCTGGTCTCGCGCCTGGGCCAGGCCAATATCAATGCCGAGTGGAAGTCCCCCGCCGAGGACGTGGAACACACCCTGCCCGCCCGCGCCTATGTGCAGACGACCCGCATCCTGCGCGAGTCCGTCAGCAACATCATCAAGCACAGCGGCGCCACCCACTGCACGGTCAGCTGCAATGTGCAGGGTGGCGACTTCCAGGTGATCATCCAGGACAACGGCCAGGGCATTCCCATGGAGCTGGACGGCCGCCTGGACAAGGGCCACGGCATGGCCAGCATGAAGGCCCGGGCCAAGCAGATGCAGGGGCAGTGCCTGGTGGAGTCCGGCGCCGGCATGGGCACCATCATCCGCCTCACGATTCCGCTCTGATCCACCCATCGGGATCTGCCCGGGACTGGCGCGCGACCGCCAAAAGGCATACTGTTGTCTGATCGTCAGGCCCGGGGCCCGCACAGAGCCCGCCAACACCCAGAAAACATCATGAACAACATCCTGCTGCTCGAAGACATTCCGGAAATCCGCGCCTGGCTCAAGACCCTGGTGAGCCAGGTCTTCACCAATGCCGTGATCACCGAATGCTCTCGGGTGCAGGACGCCCTGCAGCACATCAACAGCCAGCGCTTCACCCTGGCCCTGCTGGACCTGGGCCTGCCTGACGGCTCGGGGGTGGACGTGGTCGCCGCCCTGCGCGAGAAGCAGCCCGAGGTGCAGTCGGTGATCGTCACCATCCACGACGACGATGAGCACATCTTCCCGGCCCTGCAGGCCGGCGCCTTCGGCTACCTGCTGAAGGAGCAGGCCCGGGAGCTGCTGGTGGAGCAGCTGCAGCGCATCAGCCAGGGCGAGCCGCCGCTGTCGCCCTCCATCGCCCGCAAGGTGATCGCGCATTTCAACTCGCAGCGGCGCCCGCAGGCTTCGCCGCAGTTGATCGAGGTCTCCCTCACCGAGCGCGAGACCGAGGTGCTGCTGCGCGTGGCCAAGGGCTTCACCCTGCCCGAGATCGGCGTGCAGCTGGGCCTGTCCCGCCACACCATCGCCGACTACGTGAAGCAGATCTACCGCAAGCTCAACGTGTCCTCGCGGGCCGAGGCCGCGCTGGAAGCCCAGCGCCTGGGCCTCTTCGGCCGCAACTGAGCGTCCACGGCGAGCGGGCACCTCCCGGCACAGCGAAGCCCCCGATAATCGCCCGATGATTGGAAGGCTCACGGGCGTCATCGCGGAAAAATCGCCCCCGCTCGTGCTCATCGACGTGCAGGGCGTCGGCTATGAAGTCGACGTGCCCATGAGCACCTTCTTCAACCTGCCGAACCTGGGCGAGCGGGTGAGCCTGCTGACGCACTTCGTGGTGCGCGAGGACGCCCAGATCCTCTTCGGCTTCCTCAGCGCCGAGGAGCGCGCCACCTTCCGCCTGCTGATCAAGATCAGCGGCGTGGGCCCGCGCACCGCGCTGTCCATCCTGTCCGGCCTCAGCGTGGCCGACCTGGCTCAGGCGGTGAGCCTGCAGGAAGCTGGCCGCCTGGTGAAGGTGCCGGGCATTGGCAAGAAGACGGCGGAACGCCTGCTGCTGGAGCTCAAGGGCAAGCTGGGGCCCGACCTCGCCCTGCCGGCCAACGTGGCCAGCGACAGCCAGGCTGACATCCTCCAGGCCCTGCAAGCCCTGGGCTACAGCGACAAGGAAGCCGCCGCCGCGCTCAAGCAGCTGCCCGCCGACGTGGGCGTCAGCGAGGGCATCAAGCTGGCGCTGAAGTCCCTGAACCGCTGAGAGCCCGCCCCCTGCCGCCCCACGTCCACGCCCCCTGAGCCGCCATGCCCATCCAGACCGACGATTTCGCCCCTCAGCCGCCCCGCATGGTCAGCGCCTCCCCGGGCAATCCCAATGAAGAGGCCCTGGAGCGCGCCCTGCGGCCCAAGCTGCTGGACGAATACGTGGGCCAGGCCAAGGCGCGCGAGCAGCTGGAGATCTTCATCGGCGCTGCCCGCAAACGCGAGGAGGCCCTGGACCACGTGCTGCTCTTCGGCCCGCCGGGTCTGGGCAAGACCACGCTTTCTCACATCATCGCGGCCGAGCTGGGCGTGAACCTGCGCCAGACCTCGGGCCCGGTGCTGGAGAAGCCCAAGGACCTCGCGGCCATCCTGACCAATCTCGAGAAGAACGACGTGCTCTTCATCGACGAGATCCACCGCCTCTCGCCCGTGGTCGAGGAAATCCTGTACCCCGCGCTGGAGGACTACCAGATCGACATCATGATCGGCGAAGGCCCGGCGGCCCGCTCGATCAAGCTGGACCTGCAGCCCTTCACCCTGGTCGGCGCCACCACCCGCGCCGGCATGCTGACCAACCCGCTGCGCGACCGCTTCGGCATCGTGGCCCGGCTGGAGTTCTACACGCCGGACGAGCTGCAGCGCATCGTGACCCGCTCCGCCGGACTCATGAAAGCGCCCATCGCGCCGGAAGGCGCCCTGGAGATCGCCCGGCGTTCGCGCGGCACGCCCCGCATCGCCAACCGCCTGCTGCGGCGCGTGCGCGACTATGCCGAGGTCAAGGGGGACGGCCGCATCACCAAGCTCATGGCCGACAAGGCCCTGGCCATGCTGGACGTGGACCCACAGGGCTTCGACCTCATGGACCGCAAGCTGCTGGAGGCCGTGGTGCACCGCTTCGACGGCGGCCCGGTCGGGCTGGACAACGTCGCCGCGGCCATCGGTGAGGAACGCGACACCATCGAGGACGTCATCGAGCCCTACCTGATCCAGCAGGGCTTCCTGCAGCGCACACCGCGGGGCCGCATCGCGACGCTGGCCGCGTTCCGGCACCTGGGGGTGGCGCCGCCCAAGAACACGACGAGCCTGTTCGACGAGTAGCGAGCTGCAGCGCAAGGCCGGCGTCCGGCGTCCGCCGCGAGTGCGTCGGCCCTTCCGGCCGCGCCATGCTCAGGGATCGCAAGAGGCGCAACAGAATGAAAAAAGGCGACCCGAAGGTCGCCTTTTGCACTTTCTGATCCCGAGGGATTAGAAGTTGTGACGGATACCAGCAGCCAGGCTGTTCAGGTCGCCAGCGTTGTTGTCCTTGTTGTCCAGCTTGGTGAAGAAGCCGTACACCTTGGTGCGCTTGCTCAGGTTGTAGTTGTAGCCCAGGGTGAACTGGTTGGCCTTGGAGGCCACGGCGCTACGACCAGCACCGCCGAAGTTCACGTGGAACTCGGAAGCGCCCATGGTGTACATGCCGGCCAGACGCCAGATGTTGCGGGTAGCACCACCGATGTCTTCACGCTGCAGGTAGCCACCGACGGTGAACTCGCCCAGCTCGTACAGAGCGCGAGCAGCGTACTGCTTGGCGTTGTCTTGCTTGCTGAAGCCGGCGCCCAGGTGCAGAGGACCTTGGTCGTAGTTACCGGACAGGTCGAATGCGCGCTTGTCGGCGCCTTCGCCAGCGTGCATGGTGATTTCGCCGGTGAAGCCGTCGATGTTCGGGGTGAAGTAGCCGACCTTGTTCACCGAGGTCCAGCCAGCGCCCGAGTACAGCTTGTCGTCGGAGGTGCCGGTGTCGTGGTTGTGCATGCTGACGTAGTCAGCGGTGGCGAAGTAGGAACCATTGGTCCAGTTGCCCAGACGGACGGCACCGAAAGCGCCGCTCAGTTGCACGGACGATTCACGGTTCCAGAAGGTGCCGCCGGTTTGCTTGCCGGTGTCGATGTCCAGGCCGTGCTCCAGAGCGAAGCTGACCTTCAGGCCGCCGCCCAGGTCTTCCTGGCCCTTCACGCCCAGGCGCGAACGGTTGTCCTGCACCACCACCTTGCGGTCGCCGGTACCGACCTTCTGGCTTTCAACGGTCACGTTGGCGCGGCCCCACAGGGTCACGGAGCTTTGAGCGAAAGCCGAAGCCGAAACAGCGGCCAGAGCGGCGACGAGAGCGATCTTCTTCATCATTTGCCTTTGTAGGTTGAGGTTGTGCCGGGTTGAGTCACCCGGTCTTGTCACGCGGAATGTGGCGGCAGTATAGGAGCCCTAGGGTTTGACCGAAGCCCCCACGACGCGAATTTGCAACAGTCACTTCTGGCAGGTCTGGTGCAAGGATTTGTCGCCGGGGGCCGGCAGGAGCGTCAGGCCGAGGCCGGAAGTGCCGGGAGATGCGCCTCGTCAGCCCAGCCCACCAGGTGCAGCCGGCCGCCGGAAACCATCAGACGGTTGATGGCGGCATTGCCCAGGCGCCAGCTGCGGGCGGCCTGGAAGTCCAGTCCCAGGGCTGCCCGGTACAGGCAGTCCAGGACCCCACCGTGTGTCACCAGCAGCAGGGTCTGGCCCGCATGGGCCGCCGCCAGTTCGCGCACCACCGCCAGCACGCGCTCGCTGAACACCCGCAGGGACTCGCCGCCGGGCGCCGCGAAGTCAGGGTCCCGTGACTTCCAGCGCTGCAGCGCCTCCGGCTCGCGCGCTCCAAGCTCGACCCAGGTCTGCCCCTGGAAGTCGCCGAAGGAGCGCTCGCGCAGCCCGGCATGCCAGCGCACGGGCAGGGTGCGCTGCAAGAGCAGGGGGGCCAGGGTCTGGCGGCAACGCTGCAGATCGCTGCAGACCACCTGGTCCAGACCCTCGTCCTGCAGGGCCGCGGCCAGGGCCAGAGCCTGGGCCTGGCCCAGCGGGTTCAGGTCGATGTCCAGCTGGCCCTGGATGCGCCCCTGCGCATTCCAGTCGGTCTGTCCGTGGCGAACGCAGACCAGCCGGGTGACCTCATCCAGTCCGTCCATGGGCCTTCAGCCTTGCCAGATGACATCGGCCCGCTCGGCCTCGCTCAGGCGCAGCATGTCCAGCAGGGGCCACACCCGCTGCCTCAGGGTGATGCCCTGGCGCCGGGGCGGCGGCTCGCCCTGGGCTTCGGCCTCAGCCACCAGGGCGGCGAATGCGGCCTCGTCGGCCTCCACGGCGGCCAGCAGGGCCTGCTGCGCCGCGGGGAGGTCAGCCACCTCGATGATGCCCTGCTGCGCCGGCTCGCGGCGCAGGGCTTCGAGGACCTGGCGGGCGGCATCAGGCAGGTAGATCACATCGGCCGCAGCCTTGGACTTGAATCGATACATGGGGCCCCCGGCGCGGCGCTGGCGCAATCAAGAGTGGAAAGCAGTGGGCCTATTGTGGACCTCGCGCACGCGGGATCAGCCGACCCCACCCTGAACGAGGCGAATGGCCGGGCGCTCGGTCCCCCAGACCCGGGTCTCGAAGGCGGCCAGATCCAGGGCCGGCGAGAAGAGATAGCCCTGGTATTCATGGCAGCCGGCCTCGCGAAGGAAGTCGCGCTGGGCCTCGTTTTCCACCCCTTCGGCGATGACCTGCAGGCCCAGCGCCCGCCCCATCTGGGCCACGGCGCGGACGATGCCCGCATCGCTGGCGTCCGCCGGCAGCCCCTGGACGAAGCTGCGGTCGATCTTGAGCCGCTGGATGGGGAAGCGCTTGAGGTAGGCCAGGCTGGAATAGCCAGTGCCGAAATCGTCGATGGACAGGCAGACGCCCAGCTCGGCCAGGGCCTGCAGCCGGCGCAGGGCTTCGTCGGCATCCCGCAGCAGGATGGACTCGGTGAGCTCCAGCTCCAGCAGATCCGGCGGCAGACCGGCCGACTTCAGCACCTCGCGAACGGTGTCCACGAACTGCCCCTGCTGGAACTGCAGGGCCGACACATTCACCGCGACCGGCATGCGGCGCCCTTGCTGCCACCAGCGCTGCGCCTGCGCCACTGCCTCATGCAGCACCCAGTCGCCGATGGCCACGATGAAGCCGCTCTCCTCGGCCACCGGGATGAACTCGACCGGCGACACTTCGCCGCGCAGCGGATCCCGCCAGCGGATCAAGGCCTCGGCACCGATCACCTGGCCGCTGGCCAGGTCCAGCTGGGGCTGGTAGTGCAGGCGAAAGCGCCTGTCCAGCAGGGCCTGGCGCATGGCGTGATCCAGGCGCATGCGGGCCAGGAGGTCCACATCCTTGCGCGGCTGGTGGAACCGGAACCCCGCCCGCCCGCTGTCCTTGACGCCCTGCATGGCGCGCTCGGCGCTGGACGTCAGCTCGTCCAGCGATTCGCCGTCGCCCGGAAACAGAGCGATGCCGATGCTGGCGGTCACGGTGAAGCTGAGGGCATCGAAGCCGAAGGGCCGGCCCATGGCCTCCAGCACGCGCCGCGCCGTGTGCTCGGCGCCGCGGGCGTCGGCCTCATGGATCAGGAGCGCGAATTCGTCGCCCGAGAGCTTGGCCACGGTGTCCACCTCGCGCAGGCAGTCGCGCAGGCGCTGCGCCACTTCGCGCAGCACGCGGTCGCCAAAGGCATGGCCGAGCGTGTCATTGATCTGTTTGAAGCGGTCGAGGTCGACGAAGAGCATCGCGAAGCCCGAGTGCTCGCGCTTGGCGATCGCGCGGGCGTACTCCACCCGCTGCGACAGGGCGCGCCGGTTGGGCAGCCCGGTGAGCATGTCGGTGTGTGAAAGCTCCTCGATGCGCTGGCTGGCCGCCAGCTGGTCGCTGAGATCGCGGAAGGAGAACACCCGGCCCACGGGGCGCTGCCGGCTCCACTGCGGCAGCGAGACGCGCTCCAGCACGCGACCGTCCAGCAGCTGGATCACATCGCTGCTCTGCAGCAGCGGGGCGTCCAGCAAGGCCGCCAGACGTGCGGCATAGGCTGCACCATCCGGCACGCTGCGCCGCATCCAGGCCTGCACGGCCGCATCGTCGCGCTGCTGCAGCAGGTCTTCGGGAATGCCCCAAAGCGTGGCGAAGCGCTGGTTGAAGTTGCGCAGGCGCCCGGCCAGGTCGGTTACCAGGATGCCATCGGCCGTGGACTCCAGCGTGCTGCGCAGGTCCACCAGCAGGGCCTCGCGCTCTTCCTCACCGCGGCGCTGGGCGCTGAGGTCCCGCATGCTGACCACCCACAGGGCGCGCCCGAGCGGATGGGCGCTGTCCGCCTGCACGAGGCGGGCCCTGCGGTCCACCCAGAGGGTGTGGCCGTCGGCATGGCGCATGAGCGTCTCGGTGTGGAGCTCCTCGCAGGCACCGCCCGCGACCTCGCTCCAGAACAGCAGGTCCTCCGGGGTGACGCACAGGGACTCGATGCGCCGCCCGACCAGCTGCGTCGATGACAGCCCCAGCAGTTGCCGGGCCGCCTCGTTGGCTTGCAGCACCGTCAGGCCATGGGCATCCACCAGCCAGACAGCCTCCTGCAACGCGTCCAGCAGGCCGCGATGGTGCGAGGCATCCAATGCACTGGGAATCGACTCATCCGCCTGGCCCGCCTGCGTCTCCCGCCGGGGCGGTCTCACACCGACACCTCTCCCGACGGCATGGCGGCGGCAGACTCGAAGAAATACGCCACGCGCGCACGCGGGCTGAGGTAGTCCAGCGAGGCGCGAGGCAGTGCACCGGGCTTGAGGCTGCGGCGGATGCCCAGGTCGGGATGGTCTTCCAGGTTGACGATCAGCGCCTCTTCGCGCGCGACCTTGGCGTCATGCACCATGACACGCGGCTTCAGCGGACGCGAGGAGTTGACGGCCACGACCAGCGCATAGCGGTCGTCCGTCAGCTGCACGGTCGACCCCGGGGGATAGACGCCCATCATGCGGATGAAGGCGTTGAGCATGGTGGCGTCGAAGCGGTTGCGCCCTTGCGCGAACATCAGGGACAGGGCCTCATGCGGCGTCATGGCCTTGGAGACCAGCAGCGGGTTGCACAGCCCATCGAAGCGGTTGACCAGGGCCACGATGCGCGAGGCTGCGCTCATGCGGTCCACGTTGATGCGCTGCGGGAAGCCCGAGCCATCCGCGTTCTCATGATGCTGGGCGATCACCAGCAGCGGCCCGGCAGCGAGGTCCATCTGCTTGGCCAGGGCCACGCCCTTGACCACATGGGTCTGGTAGACCTGGCTCTCGGCGGAGGTGAAGCTCTCGTCCCGATGGCGCAGCCGCGGCGGCAGCTCGAGCTTGCCGATGTCGTGCAGCAGGGCGCCCACACCCAGGTCCATCATCTCTTCGCGCCCCAGGCCGAAGGCACGGCCCAGCAGCAGGGAAATGATGGACACATTCAAGGCGTGCGCCGTGCCACGGTCGCCGGCGCCTTCGTTGAGCAGGCGGATGTTGAGGTCGCCCTCGACCAGCATCTTGTCCAGCAAGGCGCTGACCAGCGCGGTGGACTGGTCCCGCGAATTGACAGGCTCGCGGGGGACAAGGTCGACGATGTTCTTGAAGGCCGCGGCGGCCTCGGCGTACTGCTTTTCGCACAGCGACAGTGCCTCGCGCTGGGCGGCCAGCGCCCGGCGATGAGCGTCCTTGAGCTGCTGTTCTGGGCTGAGGGCCGGATTGCTCGGCTCCGCCACGACGGGGGCCGGTGGCGCATCGTCGGGCAGTTCGCTCTTGCCAGGACTCCAACGCACTTGCTTGAGACCCAGGCGGCGCAGCACCAGCAGCTGGTCTTCCGAGCTCAGCTTGAAGCTGCTCAGCGGAAAGGGGTGCGACATCCAGCCCAGGTCCAGATGGATGAACATCCCGACCTTCAGCTGGGCCACGTCAATCAGCGGATCTGTTGCGTTGTCCTTCATGCGTGTCCTACGCCCTGTTCCTCCGGGGGCGCCCTCTTGCGATGCATCGGCCGCGGGTCCGGAGAACTTGAGCGACGCACTGGGGAACTTTACACGGACGGATACACCTCGCTGACGTATGTGCGCCAACAGGCCTGCGCTTGACTGGAAAGATCGCACAGGCCTAGCATGTTCATTTGATGAACGAATGTTCTATTAAAGAACTTTTCGAATCAAGCTATCGTCAAGATCACCCATCATCCCGGCGGCCGGCGAAGCAAGCCCGGCTCACGACCCAGCACACTCGAGGACCCCATGAAGACTGCCTATCTCTGCGACGGCCAACGCACGCCCTTCGGCCGCTACGGCGGCGCGCTCGCCAGCGTGCGCGCCGATGACCTGGGCGCCCTGCCCATCAAGGCCCTCATGGCCCGCCACCCCCAACTGGACTGGCAGGCGCTGGAAGATGTCTTCTACGGTTGCGCCAACCAGGCCGGGGAGGACAACCGCAACGTCGCCCGCATGGCCGCCCTGCTGGCCGGCCTGCCGATCAGCGCACCGGGCGTCACGCTCAACCGGCTGTGCGGCTCGGGCCTGGACGCCGTGGGCAGCGCCGCGCGCGCCATCAAGGCCGGGGAGGCGGACCTGCTGATCGCCGGCGGCGTGGAGAGCATGAGCCGCGCCCCCTTCGTGATGCCCAAGGCCGACGCCGCCTTCTCGCGCCAGAACGCGGTCTATGACACCACCATCGGCTGGCGCTTCATCAACAAGCTGATGAAGAGCCAGTACGGCGTCGACTCCATGCCCGAGACCGCCGAGAACGTGGCGCGCGAGTTCGGCATCGAGCGCGAGGCCCAGGACCGCATGGCCCTGGCCAGCCAGAAGAAGACGCTGGCCGCCCAGCAGGCCGGCTTCTTCGACGCCGAGATCTGCCCGGTCGAGATTCCCCAGAAGAAGGGCGAATCCCTGTGGGTGCGCCAGGACGAGCATCCCCGCGACACCAGCCTGGAGGCGCTCGCACGGCTCAAGGGCGTGGTGAGCCCCGAGGGCTCGGTGACGGCCGGCAATGCCTCCGGCGTCAACGACGGCGCTGTGGCGCTGCTGATGGCCAGCGAGACCGCCGTCCAGCACCATGGCCTGACGCCCCGCGCCCGGGTCGTGGCCATGGCCACGGCGGGCGTTGCGCCGCGCATCATGGGCATCGGCCCGGCTCCGGCCACGCAGGCGGTGCTCGCCCGTGCCGGGCTCAGCCTGGACCAGATGGACGTGATCGAGCTGAACGAGGCCTTTGCCGCCCAGGGGCTGGCCGTGCTGCGCCAGCTGGGCCTTCAGGATGACGATCCCCGCGTCAACCCCAACGGCGGCGCCATCGCCCTGGGCCATCCGCTGGGTGCCAGCGGTGCCCGCCTGGCGCTCACCGCCGCCAACCAGCTCCAGCGCACGGGCGGCCGCTACGCTCTGTGCACCATGTGCATCGGCGTCGGCCAGGGCATCGCGCTCGTGCTCGAGCGGGTCTGAGCGCACCTGGGGGCGCCCCGGCACCCACCAGGCGTTCACCAGACGGACACCATACGGACGCTCTGCGAACGCTTTCGCCCAGCCCTCCCCCATTGGGCTGGTCGCCCGGACAGCTGCGCGGCCCGGGATCGTGTGATACTGGCTCCGACGGGGCCATATATCACACATATGTCGAAAGTCATATGCGTACGTTCAAGGCCCCTCCCGAGACTTGCCGGCAGAAAAGAAGCAAGACAGGGGGATGATCCGCAACCCGGTGCCGTGAGGTGTCTGGGGCCCGCTCGAAGCGACCTGCGCCAGGCCGTCAGATGCGTGCGCCTTGAAATCACCAAACTGGTGCATAGATGTGCGCTCGTCGCCCAGTTCTTGCGAAGTCGTCACACGTTGTAGTGACAGACTTCTATAGTCGGCGCTTGAATTGATCGCGCTCAGACCACTTTGGGCGCCCATCGGACCCTGGAACGCCATGTCTGCTGCTCGCGCCCTTGATGATCTCGCCTCCGTCGCAGTGCCGCCCAGTTCGGCCGCCACTGTCTCTCAGGAACCACAGACGCCGCTGAAACGCGACCTCGTGGCCGGCCTGGAGAAGGGACTGGCCGTGATCGAAGCCTTCGATCAGGAACGTCCCCGCCTCACCATCAGCGAGGTGGCCGCCCGCACCGGCCTCACCCGTGCGGCCGCCCGCCGCTATCTGCTGACCCTCAGCTACCTGGGCTTCGTGTCCCAGGACCGCAAGATGTTCGCGCTCACGCCCAAGGTGCTGCGCCTGGGCCAGAGCTATATGCACTCGGCACGCCTGCCCCGCATCGTGGAGCCCGAGCTGCACAAGCTGGCCTTTGCGCTCAAGGAAGCCAGCGCTGCCGGGGTGCTGGATGGCAATGACGTGATCTGCATTGCCGCCACCAGCGCCGGCCGTGTGCTGTCCCAGCACTTGCAGTCCGGCGGTCGCGTCCCGGCCTACTGCTCCGCCAACGGCCGGGCCCTGCTGGCTGCGCTGGCGCCGGAAGACGCCGACGCCTGGATCGCCCGCCAGACGCTGGATCCGGTCACCCCCCACACCATCACCAACCCGGACCGGCTGCGCACCGAGGTTGCCCGCGCCCGGACCCTGGGCTACGCCAGCGTGGACCAGGAACTCGAGCTCGGCCTGCGCACCCTGGCGGTGCCGCTGAAGAACTACCGTGGCGATGTGGTCGCCGCCCTCAACATCTCCATCCACGCCTCGCGCATGAGCATGGAGCAGCTGGTCGAGCATGCTCTGCCGCCCCTGCTGCAGGCGCAGCAGCACCTGCGCATGCTGCTCTGAACGGGCGGCTCCGCGCCCCGCCGTGAAAAAGCCGCCTCGAGGGCGGCTTTTTCATTTGCGGCGGCTGACGCTCAGTCGGCCCACAGGCGATGCCGCAGCAGCGGACTGACGCGGTAGCGCTCGTTGCGGCAGGCCTCAAAGAGCGCGTCCAGGGTCTCGACCACGGGCGCGACGCCCAGCTGTGCCAGCCACTCGAAGGGCCCGGCCGGGTAGTTGACGCCCAGCTTCATGGCCTGATCGGCGGCGGCCTCGTCGCAGACGCCCTGCCAGACGGCATCTGCGCCCTCGTTGACCAGCATGGCCAGCGTGCGGGCGACCACCAGGCCGGGCGCGTCGCGCAGGACCAGCGGGGCCCAGCCCAGGGCAGCGAAGAGCCGCAGCGCCTGTTCACGGCCGGCCTCGCTGCAGCGCGGGGCGAAGGCCAGCGCCAGGGCCTCGGTGCGCGGGCCCTGGATGGGCCAGTCGATCACGGCCAGCTCGGCATGGCCTGTCTGCCTTGCGAGTTCGGCGGCGCAGCGGCCGGTGCTCATGCGCAGTTGCAGCGCCCCCATCACCAGGCCCGCCCAGCTGGACTGCAGCTGGCGCTCGAAGGCGACCCCGGCGGCTTCCAGGGCTTGTGCCAGGCCGTCGACCAGCGCACCGCTGCCCAGCAGCTGCACGGGCGGCAGGGCCGCGGCGCCCTGGCGCTCCACGGGGGTCGGCGCCACGGGCACGCCCTCATAGAAGCCCTTGCCGACCTTGCGGCCCAGGCGTCCGCCGTCCACCAGGGCCTTCTGGACCAGGGAGGGCATGTAGCGCTTGTCACCGAAGTTGGCCTCGAAGACGGACTGGGTCACCAGGAAGTTGGTGTCATGCCCGATCAGGTCCATCAGCTCACAGGGTCCCATGCGGAAACCCACCGCACGCAGGGCGCGGTCCAGCTGCGCGGGCGTGCCGGCCTGCTCCAGCAGCAGGGCCAGGGTCTCGGCGTAATAAGGGCGGGCGATGCGGTTGACGATGAAGCCAGGCGTCGACTTCGCATGCACGGGCGCCTTGCCCCAGCGCCGCGAGAGTTCGTAGATGGCTTCGGCCACAGAGGCCTGCGTCTCCGCCCCGGACACCACCTCCACCAGCTTCATCAGCGGCACGGGATTGAAGAAGTGCATGCCCACCAGGCGGCCGGGACGCTGCATGCCATTGGCCAGCGCGGTGATGCTGATCGACGAGGTGTTCGAGGCGATCAGCGCGTCCGGCCCCAGCAGGGCGTCCAGCTCGCGCAGCAGGGCCTGCTTGGGCTCCAGCTTTTCGATGATGACCTCGACCACCAGGGCCGCGCCGGCCAGCTCAGCCAGGGCCGACACCGGCTGGATGCGCGCCAGCACGGCCTCGCGCTCGGCCGCCTCCATGCGCCCCTTGGTCACCAGGCCTTCCAGGGCCTTGGCGATCTGACCGTGCGCGGCGGCGGCGGCGCCTTCACGGACGTCCATCAGCCGCACCGGATGACCGGCCTGGGCCGCCACCTGGGCAATGCCCGCGCCCATCACGCCGGCGCCGATGACGCCGATCAGGGCTTCGGCGGCGGGCTTGCTCGCCACCGCCCATTGCTGGACCTCGCTCATGCGCCCTCCCCTTGCGGCACCCAGGGCGCCGGACGCTTGGCCATGAAGGCGGCAAAGCCCTCGCGAGCCTCCTCGCCCACGCGCACACGGGAGATGGTCTGGGCCGTGAGCTCGCGCACCTCCTCGGTCACCGGGCCGACGCCGAGCTGGCCCAGCAGCTGCTTGATCTCGGCCTGGGCCTGCGGGCCGTTGGCCAGCAGCTCGCTCAGCCAGCGCTCCAGGGCTTCGTCCAGGGCCTCGGGTGCCACGACCTCATGCACCAGCCCCAGGGCCAGCGCTTCAGTGGCGGGGATGCGGCTGCCGGTCAGGGCCAGGCGGCGCGCCTGGCGGCTGCCCACGGCATTGACCACATAGGGGCCGATCACGGCCGGCAGAATGCCGAAGCGCGCCTCGCTCACCGCGAAGCGGGCGTCCTGGCTGGCCACGGCGATGTCGCAGGCCGCCGTCAAACCGACGCCGCCGCCCAGGGCCACGCCCTGCACGCGGGCAATGGTGGGCTTGGGGCAGGACTGGATGCGGTACAGCATGGCCGCGAAACGCCGCGCATCCTGCAGGTTCCATTCCTGGCTGGCCTGGGCCGCGCGCTGCATCCACTGGATGTCAGCGCCCGCGCTGAAGGCCTTGCCGGCGCCGGCCAGCACGATGACGCGCACCTTGGGGTCGGCCGTCAGCCGCTCGAAGGCCTGGTCCAGCTCGCCGATCATCTGCTCGTTGAAGGCGTTGAACACCTCCGGACGGGTCATGGTGACGCGCGCCACGCCGCGGGCGTCCACCGCAATATGCAATGTCTCCACCGTGAAACTCCTTGTAATGAACGAAGTATCGCAGCGCAGCCGCCCGCGGCTCGGCGAGGGCAGAATTCCGCCATGCGCACGCCGAGCCCCTTGACGCCGAGCCCGCCCTTCCTCCAGCCGCTCATGCTGGACGGCGAGTCGCTGCGCATCGAATCCCAGTGGCTGGGTGAGGCTCAGGAGGCGAGCCAGCCCCTGCTGGTCTTCCTGCACGAGGGCCTGGGCTCGCTGAGCCAGTGGCGCGATTTCCCTGCGCGGCTCTGCGAAGCCCTCCAGCTGCCCGGACTGGTGTTCTCGCGCCCGGGCTATGGCCACAGTACGCCACGCACGGCGCCTTGGCCGCCAGACTATCTCCAGCGCCAGGCACGCGGCCTGCTGCCGGCCTGCTTCGAGGCCCTGGGCCTGACCGACCACCCCCTGCTGCTCTTCGGCCACAGCGACGGTGCCAGCCTCGCCCTGCTCTACGCGGCCCATGCACCGCAGCAGGTGCGAGGCGTCGTGGCGATGGCTCCTCATCTGTTCGTGGAGCCCATCACCCTGCTGGGCCTGCATGCCGCCAGGACCGCCTACGAACAGGGCGACTCCCTGCGCAAGGCCCTGGCCCGCCATCACGCCGACACCGACTCGGCCTTCTACGGCTGGAACGACGCCTGGCTGCGCCCCGGCTTCGAGGACTGGAACATCGAGGCCGAGCTGCAGGGCCGCCTTCAATGCCCCGTGCTGGCGGTGCAGGGCGTGCACGACGAATACGGCAGCCTGCGCCAGATCGAGGCCATCGCCGAGCTGCACGCCGACACCCGCCTGCTGGCCCTGCCGGACTGTGGCCACAGCCCGCACAAGGACCAGCCCGAGCGGCTGATCGCCCACATGCAGGACTGGCTGGCGAGCCTGGCCTGAGCCGCCCGGCCTGGCATCGATCGCAGCCAGCAGCCGTTCACGTCACCCCGCCGACAGTTCGTCGCAGGCACCTGGAAGACCGGGGAGCCGGCGCGCACACTCCTCCCATCGACAAAGCCATGAGGCCCGCCAGCACCCAGACGCCAGAGAGGAATGCCATGAAAGCCGCCACCAAGACCCTGCTCACCGCCCTTCTTGCCATCGCCAGCGCCGCGTCCCTGACGCTCGCCCAGGCCGATGCCACGGGTGGTCAGCCCTGCCTGGGTGCGCCGGCCATGCAACTGCCCTCGCTGAGCCTGGCACAGGCTTCGGCCGCACACGAAGCGGCTGCGCAGGCCTGATCCGGCCGGCCCATCGATCCCGATCCAGCGCGCGGCCCTGCGGCCGCCTGCTTCCCCTGTCCTCCCTTCAGCCCGGCCACCGCCGGGCGTTTTTTTGGGCCCATGAAAAAGGCCGCCCGGAGGCGGCCTTGGCTGGGCGGCGGGATGCCGTCCTCGCTTACCAGATGCGGATCCGCTCCTCGCTGGGCTTGAACATCTTGTCGCCCTGCTTGGTGCCGAAGGCCTGGTGGAAGCCGTCGTGGTTGATGGCCGCGCCATTCGCACGGTATTCGCCAGGCGAGTGCGGGTCGATCACCAGCAGCTGCAGCAGGCGCTGCTCGCGGGCCTTCACGCGCCAGGACTGCGACCAGCCCAGGAAGAAGCGCTGCTCGCCGCTGTAGCCGCCGATGGCCGGCGCAGCCTGGCCGGCCAGGGAGCGCTGGTAGGCCTTGAAGGCGATCTGCAGGCCGGAGAGGTCGGCGATGTTCTCGCCCAGGGTCAGCTGGCCGTTGACATGCTTGCCGGGGATGGGCTCGTAGCCGTTGTACTGCGAGACCAGCTGGGCGGTGATGCTGTCGAAGGCCTTGCGGTCCTCCGGGGTCCACCAGTTGCGCAGCACGCCGTCGCCGTCGAACTGGCTGCCCTGGTCGTCGAAGCCATGGCTGATCTCGTGGCCGATCACGGCACCGATGGCGCCATAGTTCACGGCGTCGTCGGCGTTCATGTCGAAGAAGGGCGGCTGCAGGATGGCGGCCGGGAACACGATCTCGTTCTGCGAGGGGTTGTAGTAGGCATTGACTGTCTGCGGCGTCATGCCCCATTCCTTGCGGTCCACGGGCTTGTCGGCCTTGGCGGCCATGCGCAGCCACTCGTTGCGGCCGGCGCGCTGGTTGTTGCCCAGCGCGTCGCCGGCCTTCACGACCAGGCGGCCGTAGTCACGCCAGCTCTCGGGGTAGCCGATCTTGGTCATGTACTTGGACAGCTTGTCCTGCGCCTGGACCTTGGTGGCCGGCGACATCCAGCTCAGGCCGTCGATGGAGTCCTTGTAGGCGGCCAGCAGGTTGGCGACCAGCTTCTCCATGCGGGCCTTGGCCTCGGGCGGGAAGTGACGGGCCACGTAGATCTGGCCGATGGCCTCGCCCAGGGCCATGTTGACTTCTGCCACGCCCTTCTGCCAGCGCGGCAGCTCGGCCTTCTGGCCGGACAGGGCCTGACCATGGAAGGCGAAGGAGGCGTCACGCAGCGCCTTGGGCAGCACGCTGGCATAGCTGTCCAGGGTGCGGGCCTTCAGGTAGAGCTTCCAGTCGGCCAGCGGTGCCTCGCCCAGCAGCTTGGCAATGCCCTGCACGGCGCTGGGCTGCATGAGGGACACGGTGTCCAGCTTGGGCAGGCCGGCGGCCTGGAACAGAACGGTCCAGTCCAGCTGCGGCGCCTGGCTGGCCAGCTCGGTCACGCTGAGCGGGTTGTAGGTCTTGACCGGGTCGCGGTTCTCGACGTTGCTCCAGTGCAGCTGGGCGATCTTCTCTTCCAGGGCGTAGATGCGCTGGGCCGCGGCGGCGGCGTTCTTCTCGCCCGCGAAGCCGGCCAGCTGCTGCAGATAGGCGAGATAGGCCTTGCGGGCGTCGCCCATGCGGGCGTCGTCCTTCAGCAGGTAGTAGTCGCGGTCGGGCAGGCCCAGGCCGGCCTGGACCAGGGTCAGGCGGTTCTCCTGGGGCTTCTTGGCGTCGGCATCGACGTACATGGCGATGGGCGTGGCCACCTCGCCCTGCACCTGGCCGATCCAGCGGGTCAGGTCGGCGACCGACTTCAGGCCGTCAATCGCCTTCAGATGCGGCTGCACGGGCTTGAAGCCGGCGCGGTCGATGGCAGCGGTGTCGACGAAGGCGGCGTAGTAGGTGCCGATCTTGAATTCATTGCTGCCTGCCGCCTGCTTGCCCTTGGCCAGCTCCTCGACGATGGCGCGCACGCGGGCGTCCGACATGTCGCGCAGCAGCACGAAGGTACCGAAGGAGGACTTGTCCGCCGGGATCTCGGTGCGGCCCAGCCAGCCGCCGTTGGCCGCCAGGAACAGGTCGTCCTGGGCCCGCACGGCGGGATCGTAGTTGGGCAGGTCGAGCCCATGGTTGTGGGGGGCGGCAAAGGCGGCACCGGCCAGCTGGATCATCAGCGCCAGGGCGCCCAGTTTGAAGGTCGACTTCATGGACTCTCTCTCGGCCCCTTCGCGCTCCTGACGCTCGAGGCCCGTTGTAGATCTTAGGGATGGACGAAAGGGCGAAAGCATACGTGCTGCGCCATGCCCGCCCAAAAGTCAGTCACCCGTGAAAGCCCTAGCCAAGGACCGAAAACCCCGCAGGCGCGGGCCGGGTCAGCCCGGACACGGCCCCGCCGCGCCATGGCCTTCGACACTGTGCGGTCCCGGGCTGCGGCCGCACCATGGCGCCACCTGACTCATCCGAACAAGGCGCGGGCCATGTCCTTCACTTCCCTGCTGCTGTGGTTGCTGCTGGCGCTGATCTGCTGGCCGCTGGCCCTGCTGGCACTGCTTCTGTGGCCCCTGGTCTGGCTGGTGCTGCTGCCTTTTCGGATCCTGGGCTTCGCGGTCGGGGGCGGCCTGGCGCTGATCCAGGCCCTGTTCTACCTGCCGGCACGGCTGCTCGGCTGGCGCGGCTGATCAGCCCTGCATCAGGCCATCCACCACCATCAGCGTGGTGTCGCAGCGGCGGGCCAGGTCAGGGTTGTGGGTGACGAAGAGCACCGCCGTGCCGTGATCGCGGTTGACGTGGCGCAGCAGCTCGAACACGGCGTCCGCGCTCTTGCTGTCCAGGTTGCCCGTGGGTTCGTCGGCCAGCAGCAGGGCCGGCTGCATGGCCAGAGCCCGGGCCACCGCCACGCGCTGCTGCTGCCCGCCGGAGAGGCGCGCCGCCGGCGTGTCCTTCCACGGGCTCAGGCCCACGCTCTCGAGCAGGCCCAGGGCGCGCTGCTCGGTCGCAGCATCCGGAAATCCCTTGAGCCCGACCATGGGCAGCATCACGTTCTCCAGCGCGCTGAAGGCGCCGATCAGGTGGTGATACTGGAAGACGAAGCCGATGGTGTGGCCGCGCAGGCGGGTCAGCGCGGCGTCGTCCATGGCCGTCGTTTCCTGGCCCTGGATCAGCAGCTGCCCCTGCGTCGGCCGGTCCAGCAGGCCCACGATGTTGAGCAAGGTGCTCTTGCCCGAACCCGACGGGCCCATGACGGCGGAGAACTGCCCCGGCATCAGGCGCAGGTCGATGCCATGCAGCACCTCCACCTCGGTGGGCAGGCCCACATTGAAGGACTTGCGCACCTGGCGCAGCTCCACGACAGGGGTCAGCGCTTCATCCACGGATGGCCACCACAGGGTCAAGACGCGCCGCGCGCAGAGCCGGCGCCAGCGCGGCCAGCAGGCCGGTCAGCGTGGCCAGGCCCAGGGCCGTCAGGTAGAGGGAAGGTTCGAAGCTGATGGTGAACATGGGGCTGCCGTCCGGCGTCTTGGCATAGCCCAGCCACAGCTTCAGCGCGACGGAGCCCACGATGCAGCCGATCAGCGCCCCGCCCAGCCCCAGCAGGCCCCCCTGCAGCAGGAACACGCGCATGACCTGACCCCGCGAGATGCCCATGGCACGCAAAATGCCGATCTCCTTGGAGCGCTGCACCACCGAGACCACCAGCACGCTGGCGATGCCGAAGGCCACCGACAGGCCCACGAAGAAGCGGATGGCCGTGTTGGCTGTGCTCTGCGACTGCACGGCGCTGAAGAACTGCGCATTGGTCTTGATCCAGCTGTCCGCCTGCACCGGTGCCAGGGCGGCAATGCGCTGGGCCACGCGCTCGGCAGCGTAGACGTCGTGCACGGTGAGGTCGATGCTGGTCACGCCGCCGGCATAGCCCAGCAGACTCTGCGCGCTGTGCAGGGACACGAAGCCGGTGCGCTGGTTGGCGCCCTTGTTGCCCAGGTCCAGGATGCCGGCGATCTCGAAGGTGTTGGCGGCTCCGCTGGCGGCGCTGACCCGCAGCTTGTCGCCCACGCTCAGGCCGAGGTCGTTGGCCAGCTCGATGCCGATCAGGATGTCCGTGGCGCCCAGCCGGGCCCGGCCCTTCACGATCTTGTCGCTGAGGCTGACGATGCGGTCGTAGTGCTCCAGCTCCACGCCGTTGAGGCTCAGGGAGCGGCTGGTGTCGCCGCGCTGGATCAGGGTCGAGCCACTGACGGTGGGCGACACCACCTTCACGTCCGCCATGGCCCGCAGCTGCATCAGCAGGGACTGCCATTGGTCGATGGACTTGAGCCGCTGCAGCGGCGCCTGCACGGTGGTGGCGAAGGCTGCGTCGCCCGCAGCGTGCAGCACGCGCACCTGCTCCTTGGGCGGCAGCAGCTGCACATGCGGCTGGGCCGTCAGCACCCGCCGCACGAGGTTGGCCTGCAGCCCCGCCAGCAGAGCCGACATGAAGACGATCACCGCCACGCCGATGGACACGCCGACGATGATGAAGAGACTCTGCATGCGCCCTTCCCGCAGGAAGCGGGCCGCGACGATCCACTCGAAGGGCTGCCAGCGCGCCAGGGCCATGCTCAGGCCCCGCGCAGGTGTTGGCCGGGCTTCCAGCCCTGCTCCGGCGCCAGCAGCACGCGCTCGCCGGCCTTGAGCCCCTGCAGCACCTCGACGAGGCCACCGGCCCGCAGGCCCAGGCGCAGTTCACGGCGCTGCAGCCGGTCGTCGGCATCCAGCACCCAGACCCAGGGTTGCGTCGACTCGGGCTGCAGCACGGCCTCCATGGGCAGGCTCAGGGCCTGCGGACGCCGGGCCACCTCGATCTCCACCGAGACCGTCATGTCCTGGCGCAGGTAGGCCGGCGGCTTGGGGACGGCCAGCTTGACCTCCACCGAGCCGCGCTGCGCATCCACGCCAGGGCTGATTTCGCTGACCCTGGCCTCGAAGCGCTGCTCCGCATAGGCATCGGCCGAGGCCAGGGCCGGCTGGCCCGCCTGCAGCAGGCCCAGGTTGCGTTCGTCGATCTGGGCGACCAGCTCGCTGGCACCGCCGGGCGCCAGCAGCAGCAGCACCTTGCCGGCCTGCACCACCTGCCCCGGCTCCACGCTGCGGTTGACGATGACGCCGGCCACCGGTGCCTTGAGGCTCATGTACTCCAGCCTTGCCTGGGCCGCGAGGGCGCTCGCACGGGCCTGCGCCAGGGTGCTGCGGGCCAGGGCCAGGTCCGCGCCCTGCGGATCGCCGGACTGGCGCTGCAGCGTGGCTGCACGGGCCTGGGCCTCGGCGACCTGCAGCGCCCGGCTGGCCTCGTCCAGGGCGGCCTGGCCGATGAAACCCTGACGGAACAGGTCCGCCTGGCGCGCATGCTGGGCCCGGATCTGCGCCAGGTTGGCCTGCGCCTGCCGTTCGGTCTCACGAGCGGCAGGGGCCTGCACCTCCAGCAGCTGGCGCAGCCGGGCCTCGGCCTGCTGGACTGCCAGCTCGGCCGCCTGCCAGTTGGCCTGCGCCTCGCTGGATTCAAGGCTCAGCAGCAGCTGACCCGCTTCCACCGACTGCCCTTCCTCCACCCGCACCTGGCGCACCGTGCCCGTGAGCTGGGCGCCCAGCTCAACGCGATGCGGCGCCTGCACGCGGGCACTGGCCACCACCGTGCGCACCAGCTCGCGGGGCTGCACCTGCTGCCAGCGTGCCGCCGGCCCCTCCCAGTTGCGCCAGGCCCAGGCCAGGGACAGCAGGGCCAGGGCGCCCAGGGGCAGCATGACTTTCCAACTCCAGCGCATGTGAGGGCACTTCCGTTCGAAGGGTGATGCAGCCATTGTCGAAACAAGCGGGCCGCCGGCGGCTTGACAAAGCTCAAGCCCCGCGTGACGGCAGCGTAAAGAAATGCTGCCTCGCCGGGGTGGCTTGGGGCATGATGGCCCGATGACTGGCGCCTGCGCCCTCCTCCACCCCTTGCCCGCAGAGGCCTTCGCCGCCTGGCTGGATGGCGCCATCGCGCGCCTGGCCGACTATCTGCAGGCCAGCGGGCGCGCCACACCGGAGCAGGCCCTGGCCCAGGCGCGGCGCAGCCATGCCGAGCTGCTGCCCCAGGGGCTGCAGACGCCCGGCCACCACGTCTTCGAGATTCATGCCGCACGCGGCGGTGTCGTCGGGCAGCTGTGGCTTCATGCGGGGCCGTCCGGACGGGCTCATCTCTATGACCTGTTCATCGACCCGCAGCATCGCCGCCAGGGTCATGCCCGGCGGGCGCTGCAGGCCCTGCTCGACCAGGCCGCGCAGCTGGGCGCGCAACGGCTGGGCCTGAACGTGCTGGCGGACAACGAGGCCGCCCGCGGGCTGTACGAGCAGCTGGGCTTCCAGGTCCACAGCCTGCAGATGAGCCGCGCGCTGCCCATTTCAGGATCATGAGGGAGCGCCCGGGGGCTGCGCGTACAGTTGGCAGGCGAGACTGGCGTCTGAAACCAGCCGCCCCGAGCTGTTGAGGAGGGTCACACTTGCATCGCCCGCATGAGCCATCCAGCCCTGCGGCAGGAACGCCGGCCGAGGCCGCCAGCGTCAAGCTGCCCGCGCTCGCCCGGCAATGGCTGGACCAGCTGCCCGAGCTGGTGTGGCTGGCCAATGCCCAGGGCCAGCTCGGCGCCTGCAGCAGCCCGCTGCTCGCCTACGTGGGACGGCCCGAGGCCGAGCTGATCGCCCAGGGCTGGCGCTGCTTCATGCCGGCCGAGGAGCTGGCCACCCTCGCCCAGGCCTGGCCGACGCGGCAGGCGCTCAACGTCGACCTGCGCCTGCGCAATGCCAAGGGCGAGCTGCGCTGGCATCTGTGCCTGGCCCGTCCCCTGCTCGACAGCGATGGCAGCCTGCAGGGCTGGATGGGCTCCTTCATCGACATCGACGCCCGCAAGCGCAGCGAGACCCAGCTGCGCGAAACCGACGCCGTCTGGAAGCTGGCCCTGGAGAGCACGGGGGACGGCGTCTGGGACTGGCGCATCGACGAAGGCATCGAGACCTTCTCGCCGCGCTACCTGCAGATGTACGGCTACGACCCCGACGAGATTGCCGAACGGCCCGAGTCCTTCGACCGGCTGACCCATCCGGACGACGTGCCCGCCATGGAACGCGACCGCATGGAGCACTTCGAAGGCCGCACGCCGTCCTACGTCAACGAGCACCGCGTGCGCTGCAAGGACGGCAGCTGGAAGTGGGTGCTGAGCCGGGGCATGGTCATCGCGCGCGACGACCTCGGCCGCCCGCTGCGCATGGTCGGCACGCACACCGACATCACGGCCCGCAAGGAGGCCGAGGTGCTGATCTGGCAGCAGGCCAACTTCGACCCGCTCACCGGCCTGCCCAACCGGCGCATGCTGCGCGACCGCCTGGAGCGCGCCATCCGGCGGGCCCGCGAACAGGGCACGCAGCTGGCCGTGCTCTTCATCGACCTCGACCATTTCAAGGAAGTCAACGACACCCTCGGTCATGGCAAGGGCGACTTGCTGCTGCAGCAGGCCGCCCAACGCATCCGCGACAGCCTGCGCCCGGCCGACGTGGTTGCACGCATGGGCGGCGACGAGTTCACCGTGCTGCTGAGCCCCGTGTCGGGCCACGAGGAGATCGAGTCCATCGTGCAGCTGCTGATCGAGCGCGTGGCCAGCCCCTTCCGGCTGGAGGGCGAGCGAGCCTTCGTCTCGGCCAGCGTGGGCATCAGCCTGTTCCCCGATGATGGCGAGCATATCGAGGCGCTGTTCAAGCACGCGGACCAGGCGCTCTACGTGGCCAAGGACGCCGGCCGCAACCGCTATGCCTACTTCACCCCCGCGCTGCAGCGAGCGGCCCAGAACCGCATGCGCCTGGGCAACGACCTGCGCGACGCGCTGGCGGCGGAGAACCTGCAGGTGGTCTACCAGCCCATCGTGGACCTGCGGCGGGGCCGGGTCTGCAAGGCCGAGGCCCTGGTGCGCTGGCACCATCCGGAGCGCGGGCCGGTGTCGCCGGCCGAGTTCATCCCGATCGCCGAGAGCAGCGGGCTGATCCTGGAGATCGGCGAATGGGTGTTCCGCCAGGCCGTGCGGGACGTGCAGCGCTGGCGGGCCGAGATCGACGAGCAGTTCCAGGTCAGCGTCAACAAGTCGCCGGTGCAGTTCCATAGCGAGTCCGGCATGCACACGCGCTGGCTGCGCCAGGTCGTCGAGGCCGGGCTGCCGGGGGATGCGGTGTCCCTGGAGATCACCGAGGGCCTGCTGCTGGAAGGCGGTGACGGCGCCAGCCAGCAGCTGATGGCGCTGCGGCGCGCGGGCTTCAGCGTCGCGCTGGACGACTTCGGGACGGGCTATTCCTCGCTGTCCTATCTGCAGCACTATGAGATCGACTGCCTCAAGATCGACCGCGCCTTCGTGCACGAGCTGGAGCCCGGCAGCAAGGCCCTGGCCCTGTGCAGGGCCATCATCACCATGGCCCACGAGCTGGGCATGAGCGTGGTGGCGGAAGGCGTGGAGACGGCGCAGCAACGAGACCTGCTGGCCTCCATCGGCTGTGACCTGGGGCAGGGCTTCTTCTTTGCGCGGCCCATGCCGGCGCAGGCCCTGGAGGCCTTGCTGCGGCAGCAGCGGGGGGAGCAAGACCTGACCCCGGAGTGAGCCGGGGACGCCCGGCGCTGCAGCGCGCGCTTGCCGGCAGAGATCAAAAATCGGCCCCGGAAAACGCAAAGGCCAGCACTTGCGTGCTGGCCTTTTTGTTTGGTGCCCAGGAGAGGACTCGAACCTCCACGGAGTTACCCGCTAGTACCTGAAACTAGTGCGTCTACCAATTCCGCCACCTGGGCTTTGCTTCGTTGCTGTTTAAGCAGCGAAGACCGCTACTATAGCATCAGATTTTTGGATTACCAGGGACTTTTGAAAAAATTTTCAAAAATCTCCGCGTCGCCCCACCTGCAGCGGCCGCAGCGCCCCGTGGCCGCCGCCTAACCGCCGCCTAATCGCCACCTAACCTCCGCCTGACTTCAGGGCTGCGGCGCCGGGCCCCATTGCGTATGGGCCAGCAGGGCCTGCGGATCCAGGCTGCGCTGCAGGCTGCCGCTGAGGGCCAGCACCGCAGGATCGCTGTGCCGCCAGTAGGCCTGCTGCAGCTGCGGACCCACGCCGTGCTCCGCGCTGATGCTGCCGCCATGGGCACGCACCAGCGCGTAGACGCCCTCGCGCAGGGCGGCCTCGTCCAGGGGCATCTCTCTGGGCCAGACCAGGTTGAAGTGCAGGCCGCCGTCGCCCAGGTGGCCGAAGTCCGCCAGCCGGGCTGCAGGAAACCGGGAGGCCAGCCAGCGGCGGCCGGCTTCGCGGAAGGCCATGAAGCGTGCGCGAGGCAGGGACAGGTCGAAGCCCACCACCTTGCCCTGGCGGCGCAGCCCCTCGCTGATGTGATGGCGCAGGTGCCAGCAGTCGGCGTCGGCGCCCAGCACGGCATCGACCACGGCCTCGCCGAATTCGTCCTCCAGCAGCTGCTGCAGCAGGGCCTGCAGGTCCAGCTGCCCTGCGCTCAGCTCGCTGGAGAGTTCCAGCAGCAGGGCGTAGTCCGGCAGCTGCCCGCCGAACCAACGCTGCGCATCGTCCGGGCTGCCCAGGGCTGCGGCGAAAGCCTCGCGCGAGATTGCCTCGAAGGCCGAGACCAGGCCGGGATAGCGGGCCATCACCCGCTGGTAGAAGGGGAAGACGTCGTCCAGGCGGCGAGGCGCGATCATCGCGACGGCCTGCTGGCGCGGCAGTGCGGCCAGACGGAACGTGGCCTCCAGCACCAGGCCCAGCGCGCCGGAAGCCCCGATGAAGAGCTGGTGCAGGGCCAGCTGGGCGTTGTCCTTCTGCAGGCCCTGGCCCAGCTGCACGATCCGCCCGTCGGCCAGCGCCACGCGCAGCGCCAGCGTGTTGGCGCGCACATCGCCGTAGCGCAGCATCCGTGTGCCGCCGGTGTTGTGCGACACCAGTCCGCCCACGCTGGGATCGGCGCTGAGGTCGATGGGCAGCATCAGGCCGTGCGGGGCGAGGCGCTCATTGAGCTCGGACAGGCGGAAGCCCGCCGAGACGCGCAGCGTGCGGTCCCAGGCATCGAACTCGAAGACCTCGCGCAGGCGCTCGGTGGAGAGCAGCACCTCGCGTTCGGCGTCGTCCGGCGTGCCGGCGCGCACCAGTCCGGTGTGGGCGCCCTGCGGCACCACCCGCAGGCCATGGGCTGCGCACAGGGGCAGCAGCTGCGCGGCCTCCTGCGCGCTGCCGGGCCGCAGCAGGGCCGCGGCACGGCCCGGCGCGTAGCGTGCAGGCTCCAGGTAGCGTGGCTCAATGGATGAGCCAGGCACGACCTGACCCTCACCGCAGATCGTGGCGGCGGCGCGCAGGAAGTCGGCGCACGGGTGGGTGGCGTTCAGCACGCCACCGCCTCCTCCGTCGCCGCGCCGGCCGTCATCTTGAAGATGCCGGTGGCATTGGCCGCATCGAAGCGCAGGTCCAGCTTGTCGCCTTCGCGTCCACGCTGGATGAACTCGTAGAAGGAGCCCGGCACCTCCATGCCGACGACACGTCCCTCGCTGAGGAACTCGCGGCGCACCTGGGCGGCGCGGAAGGCCGTCTGCAGCACGCGGCCCGAGGCCGAGACCTCGATCCGGTCCTTGATGGGGCGTCCCAGGGCCTTCTGCGTCGCGGCCAGCGCGTTGAGGTCGACCACGCGGTCCGTCGCGTGATTGAAGGCATTGCCCTCGGTGGCGATCCAGGCCATCTCGGCAGACTCCAGCAGCAGGGCCTGGTAGTCCTCCAGCGGGAAGAGGCCGTGCTGGCGGTCGAAGCAGCGGATCATGGCCGGCAGCAGCTGCAGCGCGGCGGGCCAGGGCAGGCAGCGATCGCGCGCCAGCTGCTCCAGCAGGGCCATGTCCGAGGGCTGCAGCGGGTCGCGCGAGGTCGACAGCACGCGCGTCACGGCCGCCTGGAAGCCCTTGGAGAAGAGCTCGGGATGCAGCTCGGAGACGAAGAACTGGGCGATGTCTTCCGGGTGGTCCGCATGGCACCAGGCGCGGCCCGTCATCTTCAGCTTGGGCAGCGGATAGGGCGAGGCCAGCTCGAAGCCCAGCGGGCGCAGCACGCGGGTGATCGCCGCCTCGCCGGGCGGCAGCGCGCCGCTGGGCCAGGCGACGGTGCGCAGGGCGCCGTGGTCGAAGACCAGCTTCTGGCCCGCACGCTGCTGGTCCGCCACATAGGCCGCCGCCGCCGGCACGCGCAGCGTCACGTCACGGAACAGCGCCATGTTCAGCGCCTGCGCCAGCTCGGCGCGCGACACCGTCTCGCCCGCCGGCTTCAGCAGGGCAGGCGCCACCTCCAGCTGCGCGAAGGTCTCCCGCGCCGCGTTCTCCCCCATCGCACTCGCCAGCAGGCGATACAGGGCCGTGTCCATCATGTCCAGCACTCCAAAACAATCGATTCAGGCAAGGCTCCGCCCAGCCTGCTTGCAGCAGGCCGGCAGAGCTCAAAATGATTCAGCGCGGTGGCGAAGCCCACCGCCCCCAACGGCGCCCGAGGATCCGGCTCTGCCGGGCCTACGGGTGGCCTTGCAGGCCGCGTCGGACCTGCGGGTCCGGCTCCTCGCCGGGAGGGGGGTTAAACGTCAAACCTTACGCCCTGGGCCAGGGGCAGCTCGCGCGAGTAGTTCACCGTGTTGGTGGTGCGGCGCATATAGGCCTTCCACGCGTCGGAGCCCGACTCGCGGCCGCCGCCGGTTTCCTTCTCGCCACCGAAGGCGCCACCGATCTCGGCGCCCGAGGTGCCGATGTTGACGTTGGCGATGCCGCAGTCCGAGCCCGAGGCCGAGACGAACAGCTCGGCTTCACGGATGTCATTCGTGAAGATGGCCGAGGACAGGCCTTGCGGCACGTCGTTCTGCAGCGCGATGGCTTCGTCCAGGGTCTTGTACTTCAGCGTGTACAGGATGGGCGCGAAGGTCTCGTGGCGCACGATCTCGGTCTGGGCCGGCATGCGGACCAGGGCCGGCACCGCGTACCAGGCGTTCGGCAGCTGATCCGCCAGGGCGCGTTCACCGCCGCTGACCTGGCCGCCCTGCTCGCGGGCGGCGGACAGGGCCGCCTGCATGCCGTCGAAGCTGGCCTTGTCGATCAGCGGGCCGATCAGGGTGCCGGCTTCCAGCGGGTTGCCGATGCGCAGCTGGGCGCGGGCCTTGTCCAGGCGCGCCACCAGTTCGTCATGGATGCTTTCATGGGCGATCACGCGGCGGGTGGTCGTGCAGCGCTG
This sequence comes from Pelomonas sp. BJYL3, assembly GCF_027257975.1. GTDB lineage: Bacteria > Pseudomonadota > Gammaproteobacteria > Burkholderiales > Burkholderiaceae_C > Roseateles_B > Roseateles_B flavus. Next base: position 856,261 of record NZ_JANZKX010000002.1, on the reverse strand, counting down.
GCCGGCCGTGCCGTAGGCGCCGAAGAGGATGCCGCGCACGGCGAGTTCCAGGTCGGCGCTGGGGGTCACGATGATGGCGTTGTTGCCGCCGAGCTCCAGCAGGCAGCGGCCGAAGCGCGCGGCCACGCGCGGGCCCACGGCACGGCCCATGCGGGTCGAGCCGGTGGCGGACACGAGCGCCACCTTGGGGTGGTCGACCATGGCCTCGCCGACGGCCGCGCCGCCGTTGAGCAGCTGCGACAGATTCGCCGGGGCCTTGTGGCCGGCGGCCACGTAGCGGGCGACGGCCTTCTCGAACAGGGCCTGCGTGGCCAGGGCCGTCAGCGGGGTCTTCTCGGAGGGCTTCCACAGGCAGGTGTCACCGCAGACCAGGGCCAGGGCCGAGTTCCAGGCCCACACGGCCACGGGGAAGTTGAAGGCCGAGATGATGCCCACCACGCCCAGGGGCATGTACTGCTCCATCATGCGGTGGCCGGGGCGCTCGCTGGCGATGGTCAGGCCATGCAGCTGGCGCGAGAGGCCGACGGCGAAGTCGCAGATGTCGATCATCTCCTGGACTTCGCCCTCGCCTTCGCTGGCGACCTTGCCGGCCTCGATCGAGACCAGGCGGGCCAGGTCGATCTTGTGCGTGCGCAGCTCCTCGCCGAAGAAGCGCACCAGCTCGCCGCGCTTGGGCGCCGGCACCGTGCGCCACTCGAGGAAGGCCGCATGCGCGCGCTCGACCGCGGCGCGCATGTCCTCGGCGGAGGCCTCATGCACGGCGCCCAGCGAGGCGCCATCGATGGGCGAGCGGACAGACAGGGTGCCGCCCGTATAGGCAGCGGCGGGGACGCCACAGGCGTTCAGCAGATCGGTGATGTTCATTCCGTCATTCTCCAATGCAAGACCCCGGCGACACGCGAATGTGGCCGGGGCTCTGTGTCAATTCATGGCTCTTCGCAGTCCCCCACCCAGCCGCGCGGAGCTCGAGGATCCGGCTTGGCCGGGCCTGCGAGCTCGCCCCCTGGGGGGCTGGCGAAGCCAGTAGGGGGGAAGCCCATCAACCAATGCTTTCGACTTGCCGCGACTGCTGATAGGCCTTGCCGAACTCGTTGGCCAGGAAGGCGGGCAGCTCGACGGCCTCCTGCGGCACGAAGCCCTGCTGCGGCAGCTTGCCCTGGCGGAACAGGTCCACGGCGGCGCAGATGCCGGCGGCGGTGGTGATCTGGATGGCGGACAGCGGGCGGGCGCCGTCACGCTCGGCGAAGATCTTGCGGGCGAAGACTTCCTGCACCAGGCGGCCCTGCTTCATGCCCGAGACGGTCACGAAGACCAGCACCACGTCCTGCATGGTGGCGGGCATGCTCTTGCGCATGATGTCCTTGAGCTTTTCCTGGTCGTTCTTCAGCTGGAGGTCGTCCAGCAGGAACTGCATCAGGTCGCGGTGGCCGGGGTAGCGCACGGTCTTGTAGTCGAGGTTCTGGACCTTGCCGGCCAGCGTCTCGCACAGGGTGCCCAGGCCGCCCGAGGTGTTGAAGGCCTCGTACTCGGTGCCGTCCAGCGAGAAGTGCTCCAGGCCTTCCAGCGGCAGGGCGTCGATCTTGCTGCCATCGTGGATGCACTCGCAGGGGTGGCAGTACTCGTTGATCAGGCCGTCCACCGACCAGGTCAGGTTGTACTTCAGGGCATTGGTCGGGAAGGCCGGCAGCGCGCCGACGCGCATCTTCACGTCCTGCAGGGTGTCGAAGCCCTTGGCCAGGTGGTGGGCCACGATGCCGATGAAGCCGGGAGCCAGGCCGCACTGCGGCATGAAGGCGGTGCGCGAGCCTTCGGCGATGCGCATGATCTCCTTGGTGGCGGCCACGTCTTCCGTCAGGTCGAAGTAGTGGCAGCCCGCTTCCAGGGCCATGTGGGCGGCGGGGATGGCCAGGTGGTAGGGCAGCGCATTCACGATGGCATCGAAGCCGCGCACCATGGCGGCGGCGCCGGGGCCGATCTCCTGCACGGCCTGCACCTTGATGCCTTCTTCGGACAGAGCGCTGAGCGCCTTCTCGTTCTTGTCGAAGACGGTCACGTCATAGTGGCCGGAGTTGCGCAGCAGGCGGGCGATGGTCTCGCCGATGTGGCCGGCGCCGAGCAGTGCGATCTTCATGGAGGTCTCCTCTTTGAATGGGTGCTGAATGGGTGCGTTGGCCCGCAGTCTAGGAAGAGCCCCTGACGAAAGAAAGCGTGAGATCGTCATAAACGGCTATGCTTTCGACGATTCGTCACCTCGTCTTGACGAAAAGCAAAAATCAAGGGTTTCCCAGGAGTCCCGCCATGAGCACCCGCAAGCCGCCCGCCACCGCCGCCGCCAGCACCTTCGCCGCCCCGCGGGACCAGCTGGACCGCGAGCTCATCACCCTGCTGCAGGCCAATGCCCGCGAGAGCACGGCCAATCTCGCGCGCAAGCTGGGCATCGCGCGCACGACGGTGGTGGCGCGGCTGGCGCGGCTGGAGTCGGAAGGGGTGGTGGTGGGCTACACCGTCAAGCTGGGCTCGGAGGCCGCGGACCGTGGCGTGCAGGCCTATGTGGGCATCAGCGTGCAGGCCAAGGCCCAGCGCGAAGTGATCAAGCGCCTGACCCGCCTGCCGGAGCTGCGCCAGCTGGCCTCGGTCAGCGGCGAGTTCGACTACATGGCCCTGCTGCGCGCCGACACCACCATGCGCCTGGACGCCCTGCTGGACGAGATCGGCGAGACCGAAGGCGTGATCAAGACCACCACCTCCGTCGTGCTGGCCCTGCGCGTGGACCGCAGCGCCGGCGGCTGAGCGCGGCCCGTGGAGGCAGCGCCCGCCGTCAACCTGGCATGGGGCTTGCACGTTCTTCGCAGCATCAGCCCTCATCCTTGCGGAGCGCACCATGAAGCTGCAGATCACGCCCCACCGTGGACACCGCCTGAGCACCGCGCTCAAGGTCCTGGCCCTCGTCGCCCTGGTCTGGGGCGTGGCCTACCCGGCCCTGCTGTGGGGCCTGCAGCAAGCCCTGCCCGTGGCCTGAGGGCCCGGCCCGACACCTCCATCGCCCAGGAGTTTCGCGATGTCCTACCGCCCGCTTCCCATCGTCGCCCAGCACCGCCCCGCCGCCTGGCGTTCGCTGCTGCTGTGGGCCCTGCTGACCGCATTGGCCATCGCCGGCTTCTCCATGCTGAGGCAGCTGGAGGGGGACGCGGACATCGTCCAGGCCCCCACCGCCCAGCGCCAGGCCTGAGCCGGACTCAGGCCTGGCCGAAGGGGTCGTCCAGGGACTTCATCGGCGGCGTGAACCAGCGCGGGCCCTGGGCCGTCATGTACATGTGGTCCTCATGGCGCACGCCGAACTCGCCGGGGCAGACGATCATGGGCTCGTTGCTGAAGCACATGCCCACGTCCAGCGGCGTCAGCTCGCCCTCGACCATGTAGGGCCACTCGTGGATGTCCAGCCCGCAGCCGTGGCCGGTGCGGTGCGGCAGCCCCGGCAGGCGGTAGCCCGGGCCCAGGCCCGCGGCCTCCAGCACGCGGCGCGCGGCGCGGTCCACCTCCTGGCAGGGCCGGCCCAGCTGGGCGGCCTCGAAGGCGGCCGCCTGCGCGGCCTGCTCCAGGTTCCAGATCTCGCGCTGGCGTGTCGTGGGCGTGCCGAAGACATAGCTGCGGGTGATGTCGGACATATAGCCCTCGACCAGGCAGCCGGTGTCGATCAGCACCATATCGCCCTCGCGCAGCAGCTGCGGCTCCTTCACGCCGTGCGGGAAGGAGGAGGCCACGCCGAAGAGCACGATCTTGAAGTAGGAGCCATTGGCGCCGACGCGGCGGTGCGCCTCGTCGATGAAGGCCGCCACCTCCGTGGTGGAGATGCCCTCGTGCAGGATGCTGGCCGCGGCCCGCTGCACCACCAGGGTCATGTCATGGGCCCGCTGCATCAGGGCCAGCTCCGCCGCTGACTTGCGCATGCGGCAAGCCGCCGTCAGCGGGCGGGCATTGATCCACTGCAGCTCCGGCGCCGCCTGGCGCAGGCCGTCGGACACGAAGAAGGGGCAGTCCTCGGACAGGCCCACGCGCTCGCCGCTGCGGACACCCAGCTCGCGCAGCACTTGGGCCATCAGCGCATAGGGGCTCTCGTGCTCCTGCCAGAGGTGCATCTCGCCGGGCAGCAGCCAGTAGTCGCGCAGGGTGCCTTCCTCGAAGGCCGGCGCCAGGTACTGCAGCGGGCCCTCGGCCAGCACCAGGGCGCCCACCAGGCGCTCGCTGGGCGGCCAGACCAGGCCGCTGAAGTAGCGCAGATTGGTGCCGGCATGCAGGTAGACCGCCACCACGCCGGCCTCGCGCATCAGGCCCTGCAGCTTGCGCAGCCGCGCCTCGTATTCCTCGACCGCAATGGGCTGCACGCCCGCCGTCATGCGGGCAAGCCCCGCCAGTGCCTGCGCCTGAGACTGCCCGCCAACGCCGATTGCCTTCATGGTCCATCCGCCATTCATTAAATATATTTACAGAATACCATCTTCATGAGCAGAAGGCAGCCGGGCCTGTCACCGCTGCTTGCAATTTCCCTCCGCGCGGGGGATGGGCCGGGACCCGCGCTCGCCCCTATCGTGCCTCCCGCGCCAATCCGGCGCCTTCTTCATGAGCCCCCTGACCATGCGTCGTGCCCTGACCGCCTGCCTGCTGCCCCTGGCCCTTTTGCTGAGCTCGATGCCGAGCCGGGCGCTGGAGGTCTCACCCGTCAAGGGCTACCAAGTCAAGTTCGACAAGACGAAGGCCATGGAAGTGCACAAGGTCTGGGCCGTCTGCGGCAACAGCTATTGCGGGTCGACACCGGCCGGCAAGCACGCAGACATCGAACTCACCGGGCGCGTCCGCGAACTCAACATCTTCGCCAATGACAAGGCTCAGGTCGTGGGCTCCGAGATCGTGGCCCGCGAGTACGCCGAGGTGGCCAAACGCCGGGGCGGCCAGCTCATCAACCAGGCCAAGGGCTCCAGCGGCCCCTTCATCTACCGCTTCGGTCGACCCGATGGCGGCAATGACTGGCTGGTGCTGAAGGACAACTTCGAGGGCTACTACACGCTGGTCGTCGTCCAGGAAGCCGAGCGCGAGAACACCGTCACCATTTCAGCCAAGGACATGGCCAATGCGCTGAAGGCGGAAGGCGACGTGGCGCTCTACATCGAGTTCGAGACCGCGAAGGCTGAGCTTCTGCCGGCGGGCCAAGGCGTGGTGAAGGAGATCGTCACCCTGCTGCGCGACGAGCCGCAGCTGAAGCTCTCCATCGAAGGTCACACGGACAACACCGGCAATGCCGCCGAGAACCAGCGCCTGTCCCAGGCCCGCGCCGAGGCGGTGATGAAGGCCGTGGTCGCCCAGGGCATCGACGCCAAGCGCCTGAGCGCCGTGGGCCATGGCCAGACCTATCCGATCGCGGACAACCGCAAGGACGCCGGCCGGGCCAAGAACCGCCGCGTGGAGCTGGTCAGGAAGGGCTGAGCCAGGCCCCTGGCGCGGCGCTCAGAGCAGGCCGCGCGTCTGCGCCATCAGGCGGGTCAGCCCCAGCATGGCATCGATGCTGGGCGTGGCCTGGCCCATGTGCTGGCCGATCTCGCGGACCACGGTCACCAGGGCGTCGAGCTCGATCTTGCGGCCCGCCTCCACGTCCTGCAGCATGGAGGTCTTGAAGGCGCCCAGCTTGCGCGTCACCTCGTGACGCTGCTCGGGCGTCTGGCCCACGGGGCAGCCGATGGCGTCTCCGATGGCCGAGGCCTCGCGCATCACGGCGCTCACGAATCCCCGCACCAGCTCGTCGTCCAGGATGCGGTCGCAGGTCGCGCCGGTCAGGGCCGAGATGGGGTTCATGGTCATGTTGCCCCAGAGCTTGTACCAGATGTCCTTCTGGATGCGCGGAGACACCGTGGCGTTGAAGCCGGCGCGCTGGAACAGGGCGGCCCACTCGGCAATGTGCGCGGGCTCGCCGCCGGCCGGATCGCCCAGGATCAGGCCCATGCCCATCACATGCTTCACGAGCCCGGGCTCCGGCGTGGCGCAGCTGGCATGCACGACGGAGCCGATCACGCGCTGCGCCGGAATCAGGGCGGCCACGCGACCGCCCGGGTCCACGGCCTGCAGCTGCAGGCCCTTGCAAGGGCCCTCCAGCTGCTGGAAGAACCACCAGGGCACGCCGTTCATGGCCACCAGCACGCGGGTTTCCGGGCCCAGCAGGCGCTCCACCAGGGGCGCCACCTCGGCCAGGGCCGGGCCCTTGACGGCCAGCACGATCAGGTCCTGCGGGCCCAGGTCCTCGGGGCGCTCGGAGGCGTTCACCGGCACGGTCACGCGCTGCGGCGTGCCGTCGATGACGGTGTCCATGCGCAGGCCCTGCGCGCGCAAGGCGGCCAGGGTGGCGCCGCGGGCCACGGCGCTGAGCTGCACCTCGCCGCCCAGGCGGTGGCCCAGATGCCCCGCCACCCAGCCGCCGATGGCGCCCATGCCCACAATGCAGATCTTCTTCATTTCTCTTCCTACTGCCGGAATGCTGCGCGCAGTCTACGCGCGGGCCGCGGCGCCGCCCCTGGGACGAGACGGCCGCCCCCTGGGATGAACCGCCTTGGCAAGACCTGGCACGCTGCTATCGTGGCCGCCCATGACGGACCCCGTGCCCCTGACGCTCCCCCGCCGCTTCTGGTGGATCTACGCCTGCCTCCTGACCGGGGTCGCCCTCTTCTTTGCCGTGGCCGAGCTGCAGCACTACCTGCGCAATGGCGGCCGGCATGCCTGGGAGCCTTTCCTGTGGGAGTTCAGCTCCGTGCTGGTCGTGGCCGGGCTCCTGCCGCTCATCTTCCGCTGGCACCGGGCCAGCCTGGGCCGCGGTCTGGGTGCGCTGATCGCCCGCCATGCGCTGGGCTATGCGGTCTACACCGTGCTGCACGTCGTGGGCATGTTCGGCCTGCGCTTCGCCGTCTACGCGCTGACCTCGGTGGACTACGAGCCCGGCAACGCCTGGCAGGTACTGGGCTACGAGGCGGCCAAGGACCTGGTCTTCTACGTCACCAATGTGCTGCTGTGCCAGGCCCTGTGGGTGCACCTGCGCGGCCAGCAGACGGCGCTGGAGATGGCCCGCATGCGCACCGAGCTGGCCCAGGCCCAGCTGGCGCGCCTGGCCGAGCAGCTGCAACCGCACTTCCTCTTCAACAGCCTCAACCTGATCGCCTCGGTGATGTACGAGGACGTGGGCCGCGCCGACCGCCTGCTGTGCCAGCTCTCGGACCTGCTGCGCGCCTCGCTCTCGGCCCAGCAGCGCGGCTGGCAGACCCTGGCCGAGGAGATGGCCCTGATCCAGCCCTACCTGGCCCTCATGCAGGCCCGCTTCGGCGAGCGCCTGCAGGTGCACATCGAGCTGGCGCCGGGCACCGAGACCTGGCCCCTGCCGGCGCTGCTGCTGCTGAACCCGGTGGAGAACGCCGTCAAGCATGACGTGGCGCTGAGCCGCGGTGCCGTCGAGGTCGCGCTGCGCAGCCAGGCGGTGGACGGCGGCCTGCAGGTGGAGATCCGCAACAGCGGCGTCAGCGCCGAGCAGGTGGAGCGCGCCGGCGGCCTGGGCCTGAGCAATCTGCGCGAGCGCATGCGCATGGCCTATGGCGAGGAGGCCCAGCTCTGGATCGGCCCCGACCAGGGCGGCACGCTGCTGCGCCTGTGGCTGCCCCGGCGGGAGGCGCTGGCATGAAGCTGCTGATCGTTGACGACGAGCCGCCGGCCCGCGCCCGCCTGCGCCGCCTGCTGGCCGAGCACCCGCAGGTGCAGTGGATCGGCGAGGCGGGCGATGGCGAGGAGGCGCTGGAACAGCTGCGCCGCCACCCCGACATCCAGGCCCTGATCCTGGACATCCAGATGCCCGGCCAGAGCGGCCTGGACCTGGCCCTGCAGCTGCCCGAGCAGCTGCCGGTGATCTTCTGCACGGCCTTCGACCAGCATGCGGTCCAGGCCTTCGACCTGCATGCGGTGGACTACCTGCTCAAGCCCTGCAGCCCCGAGCGCCTGGCCACAGCCCTGCAACGCCTGCAGGGGCGGCTCAACCCGGCCCAGCCGGCGGCGGCCAGTGCGCGCGGTGGCCTGATCGCGGCCCTGCAGCAGCTGCAGCCGGCGTCCGGCCACTGGCTGGTGCAGCGCCAGGGCAAGCTGCTCAAGCTGCCGCTGGCCGAGCTGCAGTGGGTGTCCGCGGCGGACAACTACATCGAGCTGCACGCCCCGCCCCACAGCTATCTGGAGCGGCGCACGCTCAGCGCCTTCCTGGAGCATCCGGCGGTGGCCGGCCAGTTCCTGCGCATTCACCGCAGCCATGCGGTCAACCCCGCTCACATCGACAGCATCGAGGCCCTGCCGCATGGGGAGGCGCTGCTGACCCTGCGCGGGGGCCAGCAGCTGCGGGTTTCGCGCAACTACCGCGATCAGCTGCGCGGCTGAGCGGCGGCGGCGCCGCCTTCCAGCTCGCGCGCCTTGAGCGCCGTCATCAGGCCCAGCAGGGTGGAGAAGGCATTGCCGCCTTCGGCCCCGCCGCCCAGCTGGATCTGCGGCACCAGGGGCACGCGGGCGGTCTCGAAGGCCTCGGCCAGGCGCAGCATGACGGTCTGCATCAGCTGCTTGTCGGCGCCCTCACCTTCCAGCGCCTCGGAGCGTGCGCGGATGGCCGAGCCCTCGGCCTCGCCCACGCTGCGGATGGCGGCGGCGCGGCCCTGGCCCTCGGCCTCCTGGCGGTAGCGCTCGCCCTGCGCGAGGGCCTCGATCTCCTGGCGGCGCTTCTCGGCGGCCTTCACCGCGGCGGCGCCGTGGTTCTCCTTGATGGAGATGTCCACCAGCGAGGCCGTCAGCTCCGCCTGCTTCTCGGCACGCTTCTCGGCCTCGTTCAGCTCGCGCTGCTTGTTGGCCGCGATCTCCTTCTGCGCGAAGGTCTCGACCTGCTCGCGGGCGATCTGGCGGTCACGCAGCTGGGCCATGATGGCCTCGATCTTGTGGTCGCCGGGCTGCGGGCGCGGCGTCCCGATCAGCACCTCCTGGAACTCCAGCGAGTAGGCCAGGAAGCGCTCGCGCATGTCCCGCGAGGCATTGGTCTGCAGCTCCGAACGCGACTGGATCAGCTGGATGAAGGTGTGCGTCTGCGAGACGTTCTTGAAGTAGCTGGACACCATCGGGTCCAGCGTCTGCTCCACCAGCTGCTTCACGTTGCCGAAGCGCTGCACCACCATCGGCGCCTTGCGGTAGTCGATGTGCACCACCACGGACAGCGGCAGCTGCGGCTCGAAGGCGTCCTTGGTGATCAGCGTGATCTCGCGCAGGTTGGAGTCGAAGCTGGAGCCGCTCTCGCCGCTCTGCCACATCAGCACGAAGTTGGTCGTGGGCACCAGCTCGATCTTGCCGGCGTAGGTGTTGAAGGCGTACTTGCCGGGCATCAGCGGCTCGCGCCAGACGCCGCGGCAACCCGCGTTCACCAGCTCGCCATGGCTGTACTCGCTGCCCGAGACGTCCTCGCCCCGCGCGCCGGTATAGGACACCACCACGCCCACATAGCCCACGGGGATGATGGTCTTGGCGATGAACTCCACCGTCGCGAAGAGGCGGTTGATGTAGTAGGTGCCTTCCACCAGCACGCGCTCCTGGCGGCCGCGGCGGCCCCCGGCGGCCAGGAAGCGCTCGGGCTCCTGGAAGCTGTTGTGGGCATCGCCCACGTCGGGGGCCAGCAACTCGTCGCGCGATAGCGCCGGGCCGTCCTGCACCGTCACCACGGCCAGCTGGTCGGAGTCATGGCTGCCGCTCTTTTCCTTGATGACGACCGGCGAGAAGGCGTTGCGCTCCTCGAGCAGGCCGCGCATGCGCTCGTAGTAGCTGCGCTCATGCGCGTCCATATTGAGCGCGTAGGTGGCCTCCTCGGTCATCACGACGAACAGCGCCGGGTTGATCACGTGCGTACCCTCGCGCAGCACCTTGCGCTGCGGGCCCTTCTGGCCGCCGAGCTTCAGGAAGCTGCGCACGTCCAGGAAGTCGCTGACCGCGGCATTGCTGGCCAGGGTCTGGCCGGCCGGCAGGTCCAGGCCGTCGCGGGCGAAGACATAGCCGATCTTGCCCTGCGTCACCGAGACCATGGGATGGATGTGCACCCGGTACTGGAAGGGCGTGAAGAAATGGAAGCCGCCGCGGCGCAGCTCGGGCTGGAAGCCGGCCTCGCCCTGCAGCGCCAGCAGGCCGGCCTGCACCGAGCCGCTGGCACTCCAGAGCTTCTCGACCACGCCGACGCGGTCATTGGGGATGTAGCGCACCATGCCGGCCGCGTACAGCAGCAGCACGATGAAGCCGATGCCGCCGAAGCCCAGCAGCAGGGACAGCAGTACGGGGGGCAGTTCAAACCAGGACATGGATTCCTCCTCTTTCTTTTCCCTGGCGGCAGACCCTCGGCCTGCGTCGCCAGGGCCTGTTTGTCCCTCCGCGGTCATCAGGAACGCATAAGGGCGGCCGCGGCGCGTGCAGCTCACCCCAGGCCGCCCACCACTCGCCCCACAGTCGGTGGCGAGGCGCCCTGCGCAACGGATGATCGCGTCCATGAACACCGCCCCCCACTCCCGCCTTCTCTTCATCGACTGGTTGCGCATCGCCGCCTTCGCGCTGCTGATCCCCTACCACGTGGGCATGTACTACGTGAGCTGGGGCTGGCACGTGAAGAATCCGGTGATCCACGAGTCCATCGAGCCCCTCATGCTGCTGAGCAACCCCTGGCGCATGGGCCTGCTCTTCCTGATCGGCGGCGTGGCCGCCAGCCAGCTGATGGGCAAGCTGCAGAGCCGCTGGAAGTTCGTTCGTGAACGCAGCAGCCGCCTGCTGTGGCCCCTGCTCTTCGGCATGGCCGTGGTCGTGCCCATCCAGCCCTATCTGGAGGTGGTGCAGAAGCTGGGCTACGCGGGCAGCTACCTGGACTTCCTGGGCCTCTACTTCAAGGCCTACCACGGCTTCTGCGAGAGCGGCGGCAAATGCCTGGACCTGCCCACCTGGAACCACCTCTGGTTCCTGCCCTACCTGTGGATCTACTGTCTGCTGGGGGCGATGCTGGCCAAGCCCCTGGCCCGCGGGGGTCAGGTCTTGCAGCACGGCCTGCAGGGCCCGCGCGGCGGCCTGTGGCTGGCGGGCCTGTGCCTGCCCCTGATGGCCGCCCGCTGCTTCTACGGCCTCTTCCCCGTCACCCACAACCTCACCTGGGACTGGTACAACCACATGGTCTCGCTGTGGCTCTTCCTGGTCGGCTGGATGGCGGCCTCCCAGGCCCCGGCGCTGTGGACCTGGGCCGAGCGCCTGCGCTGGCCGGCCCTGGCGGTCTTCCTGGCGGGCTGGCTGGGCTTCGGCCTCTACATCCGGCACTACGTCGACCACGACCCCTCGCAGTTCGTGCTCTACACCCAACGCCTGCTGTACGGCCTGAAGCAAGGCGCGGCCCTGCTGGCCGTGCTGGGCTTCGGCAAGCGCCACCTGGACCGTGATCACCGCTGGCGCGCCGGCCTGAGCGCCGCCGTCTTCTGCGCCTACGTGCTGCACCAGAGCGTGATCGTGGGCCTGACGCCCCTGCTGGAGCCGCTGCAGCTGCCGGACAGCCTGGAGGCCCTGCTGCTGATCGGCCTGACCTTCCTGGCCTGCGCCGTGGTCTACCGGCTGGCAAGACCTGTCCCCGGCCTGCGTCGCCTGCTGGGCATCGCCGCGCCCAAGACCCCAGGCCGGCAGGCTGCTCCGCGCGAGGCCACAATGGCACTCTCCCAAGCCTCTACCGCCCAGCAGCCATGAAGTACCTGCACACCATGGTCCGCGTCACCGACCTGGACCAGTCCCTGAAGTTCTACCGCGACGCCCTGGGCCTGCGCGAGGTGCGCCGCACCGAGCACGAGGCCGGCCGCTTCACCCTGGTCTACCTGGCCGCTCCGGGCGACGCCGACGGCCCCTTCCAGCCCCAGGTGGAGCTGACCTACAACTGGCCCGCCCCCGACGGCACGGCCGAGACCTACACCGGCGGCCGCAACTTCGGCCACCTGGCCTTTGGCGTGGACGACATCTACGCCGCCTGCCAGCGCCTGGCGGACCACGGCGTGACGATTTCCCGCCCGCCCCGGGACGGCCGCATGGCCTTCGTGCGATCCCCCGACAACATCTCCGTCGAGTTGCTGCAGAATGGACCCGCCCTGGCTCCTGCCGAGCCCTGGGTGTCCATGCCCAACACCGGCAGCTGGTGATCCACCGGGGCCGGCGCAGCAGCTTCGAAGGAGTGTCATGCCGGCCCGCTTCCACCGCCCTTCCTCCCTTGCCGCCACCGCCCTGCTGGCCCTGCTGATCGCGGGACCGGCGCAGGCGCAGGGCAAGCTGCTCCTCACGGGCGGCGTCAGCAGCATCGACGGCGCGGCCGGCGGCGGCCTCACGCCCTGGGCCCTCATCGGCAGCTATGCCGCGCCGGGCGAGTTCGGTGCCACCGCCTTCGCCACGCGGGTCCACACCCAGGACTACGGCCTGACGGTCTATGGCGCGGCCCTGGGCCTGCACGACCGCTTCGAGCTGTCCCTCGCCCGCCAGGACTTCAGCACCGGCCCCACCGGCACCGCCCTGGGCCTGCCGGGCCTGCACCTGAAGCAGGACATCTTCGGCGCCAAATGGCGCATCGCCGGCGACGCCATCCTGGACAGCGACCGCTGGATGCCCCAGCTGAGCCTGGGCCTGGAGCACAAGCGCAGCCATGCGGGCGATCTCGCCCCCACGCTGGCCAGCCTGGGCGCCCGCGCCAATGACACCGAGCTCTACCTCAGCGCCACCAAGCTGCTGCTGCGCCAGAGCACCCTGCTGAACCTGACGCTGCGCGCCACGCGGGCCAACCAGAACGGCCTGCTGGGCTTCGGCGGCACGGCCAGCAGCCGCTTCAGCCTGCGGCCGGAGCTGTCCATGGCCTACCTCGTCAACCGGCGGCTGGCCGTGGGGGTGGAGTACCGGGCCAAGCCGGACAAGCTCAACCCTTCGGCCCTGGGCGCGGGCCTGGCCGAGCAGGACTGGAAGGACCTGTTCATCGCCTGGGCGCCGAGCAAGCAGTTCTCGCTGACCGCCGCCTATGTGGACCTGGGCGCCATCGTGCCCGGCGTCGTGCCGCGCCGGCAGACCGGGCTCTACCTCTCGGCCCAGATCGCCTACTAGCTCAGGGACTGAGCCACCGTCAACAGGCCACCATCAACAGGGATGCCGCCGCATGAAAGCCCTTGCCCCTCTCGCCCTGGCCCTGCTGTGCGCCCTGCAGGCCATGCCCGCGCGCGCCGACGACAGCCTCTACACCCAGCTGGGCGGCAAGCCCGCGCTGGAGGCGGTGGTCGACGGCCTGCTGCAGCGCGCCACGCAGGACGCCCGCATCAAGGACTTCTTCAAGGAGACCAACCTCAAGTACCTGCGCACCCAGCTGGTGGACCAGCTGTGCGCGGTGACCGGCGGGCCCTGCCGCTACGAGGGCGAGACCATGAAGAACGCGCACGCGGCCATGGGCCTGAACCAGGCCCATTTCAATGCCCTGGTCGAGGACCTGCAGGATGCGATGGACGCCGCCGGCGTGCCCTTCGCCACGCAGGGCCGTCTGCTGGCCCTGCTGGCGCCCATGCACCGGGACATCGTCACCCGTTGAGCGCACCACAGCCTGTCACGGCCGGCCGGAGGCCTCAGCGCGATTGCCGGGCGGCGGCGGCGCCGTCGTCCTTGATGTGCTTGAGGAAGTAGCGCAGGTAGAAGGCGCCCATGCCCAGGGTGATGGTCAGCACGGTCAGGCTCATCAGGCCCACGTCGCTGGTGAACAGCAGCTCGAATGCTTTCATGGTGGAGTCCGGAGGTCGTTGTTGGAACCTTCATTGAAGGCCTCAGCCGGGGCGCTGTCCTTGCCCTGGCGCAAACGCAGGGCGGCCCGTGGCGGCCGGCCCGGCCGGGCTCTGCGCTGGCTCAAGTCCGGCGCCGCCCTGCTGCTGGCGACCGCGCTGCAGCCGGCCCCCGCCGAACCCTGGGAGCGCCGCCCGGTGCCTGTGCCCAGCCTGGCCGAGGTCGAGCAGGCCTACCGGCGCCACGTGGCGGCGAGCAACGCCGAGATCCTCGAGGAACTGGGGCCGGCACAGGCGCGCCCGCACCTGGTGCGCATCGCGTCGCTGGAAGCCGTGCGCTGTGAATTCCACTCGGGGCGCAGCCATCTGTGCCGCATCATCGTGAGCATCGAGGCCAATGGCCGCGTCGGCCCGCGCCGGGCCGGTGACGCCCTGATGACCCCGGACGACGCAGCCGGCTGGAAGCTGCGCCTGGTGCGCAGACCGCGCTAGCCCGGCGCGGCCAGCAGGCGGTCCCCGGGCTGCAGCTCGCAGGCCGCCTGCGGCGCGAAGCCGCCCTCGCGCTGGATCAGCCCCTCGGCCGACTCGCAGAGGTCGACCCGGCGTGCCGCGGGAAAGCGCTGCAGCAGCCAGTCCATGAGGCCCTGCGGCAGGCTGATGCGCTGGCGCGCGGCGGCCAGGTCTTCATCCGGATGCTCGGCCAGATGAAGCCAGGGGCTGAGAGCCGCCACCCACAGCCAGGGCCGGCCGGGCAGCTGCAGCACGGTGCCGGCATAGCCCTGCTCGCGCAGCCAGGCCTGGGCCTCGGCGCGGTCGCCGGCCCCGCCCCAGGCCGCGGCCAGCAGCTCGGCCAGCCACTGGTTGCAGTTCTGGTAGCGCAGGCCGTAGACATAGGCATTGGCACTGTAGGCGGGATGCAGCAGGTCCAGGGCACGGGCGTTGTCCAGGGCCAGCGCATGCAAGGCGGCGCTGGCCTCGGGCGGAAGCAGCAGCAGCGCCATGAAGCCCTGCTGGGGCCGCTGGCTGCCGCGCACGAAGGCGGCCAGGCCCTGGTCGAACAGACGGGGGCGGCCGCTGTCGCAGTCGAAATAGAGCTGACGCACGGCCCAGGGGCCGGCGGGGTTGTCGCGCAGGGCCAGGCCGGCGTGGGAGTAGCGCTGGCCCCAGCGGCGCAGGTCCAGGCCATCGCGGGCGACGAGGGCCAGGTCTTGCCCGCCGGCCTCCATCAGCTCGCGCAGGGCGGCGCTGAAGCGCAGGGCCCGTGCCTGCTCGGCCGCAGTGGCCTCCCGCTCGCGGGCGCAGAGCAGTTCCGTACCCGCCCGGCTCGCCAGCGGTGCCAGCAGGCCCACCAGGAGCGCCAGGGCCGGCAGGCCGCGGCGCCAGGCCGGGTTCACAGCGTCACGGCCCGGCGCTGGAATTCATGGCGCCAGCCCTCTTCCAGGGCCAGGAAGAAGGGCTCCCGGGCGCCCACGCGGGCAAAGGCCAGGCCATAGGCGGGCGTGCTCACGGCGATGCGGTCCCCGCTGCGCAGGGCCTCGCGCTCGCGCAGGGCGGCCGGCAGCAGCAGGCTGAAGCGGCCCCCCTCGCCTTCCATCTGGACGCGCTCCAGGCCGGGGCGGTCCTCCAGAGCGGCGATCTCGACCACGCGGTACTCGCCCGCCGCCACCTGGCGGCCGGTCGAGCTGTTGCTGGAGCCCTGGATGGAGTCGGACACGCTGCCCGCCGACCGCGAGCCGCTGTCCAGGACGGAGGACACCGAGCTGCTGTCCGCCAGAGCCACCAGGGGCGAGGCGGCCAGGCCGGCAAGGGTCAGGACGGCGAGGAGGGAAAGCAGCTTGGACATGAGGGTCAGGCAGGCGAAGGAGGGAGAACTCCGGATGCCGGCCAGCATAGCGCCTGCGCGCTCAGGAGGCCGCGAGCGGGGTCTCGTCGGAGGCGAACTGCCAGCAGTTGCGGCCCGCGGCCTTGGCAGCGTACATGGCCAGGTCGGCCGCCCGCATGAGCCCCTCCACGGTGCGGCCATGCTGGGGAAAGCGGGCGATGCCCACGGACACGCCCACCACCACGCTCTGCCCCGCCAGCACCATGGGCTGGCTGACCGCCTCGATCAGGCGCCCGGCCACCAGCTCCAGCTCCTGGGGTCCCGCGGCCTGGTCCAGCAGCAGCACGAACTCGTCGCCGCCCAGGCGGGCCAGGGTGTCGGTGTCCCGCACCAGGGTGCTCATGCGCGCGGCCACCTGGCGCAGCAGGGCGTCACCCTGGGCGTGGCCCACGCTGTCGTTGACGGCCTTGAAGCCGTCCAGGTCCATGTACATGAGGGCCAGCTCGCGGCGCTCGCGGTGCGTCTGGCCCAGCAGGCGGCCCAGGCGTTCCATCAGCAGGCTGCGGTTGGCCAGGCCGGTCAGCGCGTCATGGAAGGCCAGGTGCTGCAGGCGCTCGTCGCGGCGCCGCTGCTCGGTGCCGTCGCTGAAGACGTGCAGCTGGCGCTCCTCGGCCCCGGTGAGGGGATCGCCGGGGATGACGCTCAGGTCCAGCCACTGCAGGAAGGCCTCGCCACTCTTGCGGCGGCGCCACAGCTCGCCCTGCCAGTGGCCCTGGGTGCGCAAGGCCTCGCGGGCCTGGGCCTCCAGCGCCCGGTCGTCGCGGCCCAGCACATCGGCGGAGCGCCCCATCACGTCCGCGGGCTCGAAGCCGGTGATGGCCGTGAAGGCCGGGTTGACCGACAGGATCAGGCCCTGGGCGTCCGTCACCATCACGGCGTCCACCGTGGCGCTGAAGACCGAGGCCGCCAGCTGCAGCTCACGCTGCGCGGTCTTGAGGCTGCTGACGTCGCTGGCCACGGCGAAGATGCCGCGCACCTCGCCGCGGGCGTCGGTGTCGGGCACGTAGTGGACCAGCATCTGGCCCAGGCGCCCGTCCGGCCGGCGGATGCTGCGCTCGAAGGTCTGCACCTGCCCGGCGAGCACGCCCTCGAGGTAGGGGCGCGTGCGCTCGTAGGCCTCGGGTCCCAGGACGTCAGGCACGCTCAGCCGCAGCATGTCCTCGCGGCTTCGGCCGTACCACTCCTCGAAGGAGCGGCTGGCGAAGCGGCAGCTGAGGTCGCGTCGCCAGTAGGCCACCAGGCCGGGCACGGCATCGGTGATGTTGCGCAGCAGGCGGGCGTTCTCCAGCGCCTCCTGGGCAGCGGCGCGCGCCTGGTCGCGGGCCTGCACCAGCTGGGCCTCGAAGACGCGCCGCTCAGTAATGTCCTCCACCATGCCCACGAAGCCGAGGGGCTCGCCGCGCAGGCTCTGCAGCTCCTGGGCCCGGCTGCGCACATGGCGGACCTCGCCACCGGGCCAGACCACGCGGTAGATCTCGTCGAATGGCTCCTTGCCCCCCTGGCTGCGCTGCGAGGCCTGGCGCACGCGCTCGCGGTCCTCGGGGTGGATGCGCGACAGCCAGGTCTCGTGGCTCACCTGGGCCGGTGCGATCTGGTAGATCTGACGCCACTGCTCGTTGGTGTAGCCCGACTGCCCACCGCGGTCCACCTGGAAGACGCCCACGGGCACGCAGTCGCTGAGGCTGCGGAAGCGCTCGGCGCTGAGGGCCAGGGCCTGGGCCGCCTCCTCGCGGGCGGTGATGTCGCGGATGAACTCGGTGACCCCGATCTCGCCGCCGTCGAGGTCATGCTCGGCCACCAGGGTCACGGAGACCAGCAGGCGCTGCCCGTCCAGGCGCAGCCGCTCGCTCTCGTGGCTCAGAGCCTCGCCGGCGGACAGGGCCTGGCGGTTGTTCTGCTCGCGGGCCTGGAAGGACTCCGGCACCAGGGAGGCGTGCGAACGACCCAGCAGCTGCAGCGGCGCCGCGCCGAAGAGCCGCTCGGCCGCGGCATTGGCCCGGCGGATGAGGCCTTGCGTGTCGATGCTGAGGATGGCGTCGGCGCTGTGCTGCAGCAGGGCGGCCGCCCGCGAGGCCTCGGCCATGGCGTGGCGCTCGATGCGCAGGGCGCGACGCCCCTCCAGCATCTGGCTGGCAGCCAGGGCAAGCTGCTGCAGGACCTCGCGCTGCTGATCGTCGAGCTGGCGGGGCTCGCGGTCGATCACGCACAGCGTGCCCACGTGCTCGCCGCCGCTGAGCCTCAGCGGCGCCCCGGCGTAGAAGCGGATGTGGGGCGCGGCCAGCACCAGCGGGCTGTCGGCGAAGCGCGGATCCAGCCGGGCGTCGGGCACCTCGAACACGGTCTCGCCCAGCACGGCATGGGCACAGAAGGCCGTCTCGCGCGGGGCCTCGTCCAGGCCCGTCAGACCAAGCTGGGCCTTGAACCACTGGCGCTGCGCATCGATCAGGCTGATCGCCGACACCGGCACGCCGCAGACCAGGGCGGCCGTGCGGACCAGGGCGTCGAACTCCGGCTCGGGCGGGCTGTCCAGCACCTGCAGGGCGCGCAGGGCGGCCAGGGCCCGGTCCTCGTCCGATCGAAGAGGGGCGGGAATCATGGCCCGATCATCGGTCATGACCACGCCCGCTTGAAAGAGCCTCCGCACCCTCCCCCGCGGGCGGGGGGCGTGCAGGCTTCACGGCCGGGGCCCTTGCGTCAGGGCTTGGCGGCGTCCGGCCAGATCGTCTGCAGCAGCTGGGCCAGGCGGGCGCCGGCGCGCGCCAGCTGCTGGCGGACCTGAGCCTGGCTGCGCGCCTCGTAGTCGGCGGGCAGGGTCACGACCCAGCGCGAGCCGCGCAGGCTGGACTGGCGCTCGCCGAACTGCAGGCCGGCGTACGCGGTCTCGGCCTCGACCATGGTCTCGCTGGCCCACAGGGCCGACCACTGGGCGGGATCGGCGGCCATGGCCGGCACCTGGCGGGCGGCGGCCGGCAGGGCCGCCAGCTGCTCGGGGCTCAGCTTGCCCGGGGCGTTGTCCCAGTAGGCATGCAGATTGCCGCCCGGGCCGGTGGGGCTCATCACGGCCAGGGCGTTGCCTCCCACGGTGCGGGCCTGCGGGTCGTCGCCCTGAACGTCGGGATCGCGCCGCTGCCCCTTCTCGTCGAGGTAGACCGAGCCCACGTGCAGGGGCTGGTGGACGTCGCCCAGGTCATGGACCAGCAGGGCCAGGGCCTCGCGCTCGGTCTGCAGGGCGAAGGGGCCCGGCACGGTGCCCCCGGCCAGACGCTGGCGGGCGGCCTCGAGCGCGTAGACGATGTCGTGGTCGCTGGTGCCCACCGAGCCCGGCCTGTAGCGGCCGCGCTCCAGGGCGGGGTTGGTGTAGTGGTACTGCTTGTGGCAGCTCTCCTCGCCGGGCTTGGGTCCGCAGCCCTCGTTGTTGCGCTTGACGTAGTCGCGCATGAGGGCCTCTTCCTCGGGCTTGTTCTCGAAGGGGGCGCACTCGGGGTAGCGGCCGGTGACGGTGTAGCGGAAGTCCTTGGCCGGGTCGATGCCCTTGACGCAATCGGGCCAGACGGCGATGTCGTGCAGGCTCACCCCGCCGAGGATGCGGTGGACCTCGCGCTCGGCCCGCGTGCCCTTGATCAGCTGGGCGGCGATGTCACCGACGGCCGAGTGGCCCGTGGCGCCCCAGGCGTGGGCGACCTGCTGGGGACCGACGGCCAGGGCGAGGGCCGCGAAGGCGGTCGCCACGGTGGACAGGGCATTCGGATGACGGGACGGTGCGTACGGCATGGCGGGACTTCCTTGACTGCTTTGACTGCTGACCGCCCCCAACCTGCCACGGCGTGCCAGGCCCCCCGAGGGGGTCAGGGAAACTTGGGCGGTCCGGCGTTTCCTTGAGGGGCGATTCTCGACCAAGTCCATGCCTGCGCCAGGGGTGGATCCCCGGGGCGGCCGATGGCGTGGCGCAGGACGCACAATGCGCCATCCTTCTTTCATCCAGAGTACGCGCCCATGAGCTACATGCTGCTGATCCTCGAACCCCACGGCCAGCGGGCCGATCGCGGCCGGGACGCCGGCGAGCAGGTCTACGAGCGCATGCTGCAGTTCGGTGCCGAGCTGCAGTCCCGCGGCCAGCTGCTGGCCAGCCAGTCGCTGTCGGGCCGCAGCAGCCGCGTGCAGAAGCGCGACGGCAGCCTGAGCATCACCGACGGCCCCTTTGCCGAGAGCAAGGAACTGGTCGGCGGCTTCTTCCTGCTGGATGTGCCCACGCGTGAGGCCGCGCTGGAGATCGCCGCGCGCTGCCCGGCGGCGGAGTGGGCCACGATCGAGGTGCGCGGCGTGGGCCCCTGCTTCGAGGACGCCCTCTGACGGCTGCGCCAGAAAAATTGCTGGCCCGCTGTCGAAATGCGTGGACCGCCTTCGTCGTACAGGCATGAGGCCGCATGGGGCGGCCCGCCACAGGAGACGGACATGCGATTCATGATCATGGTGCGCGCCACCGCGCAGAGCGAGACCGGCGGCACGCCGGACCCCCAGGTGATGCTGGACATGGCGGCCTATCACGAGGCGCTCTCCCGCGCCGGCGTGCTGCTGGACGCCGCGGGCCTCAAGCCCAGCAGCGCCGGCTGGCGCATCGAGCACGGACCCGAGGGCAGCCGCCTGCTGGACGGGCCCTTCACCGAGTCCAAGGAGCTGATCGCCGGCTACACCCTCATCCAGGTGCGCAGCCGCGACGAAGCCCTGGAATGGGCGCGCCGCTTCCCGGCACCCTTCGGCGAGGGGCAGGCAGGCTGCATCGAGGTCCGGCCCCTCTATGACCTGGACGACTTCGCCGAGCTGGAAGGCATCCAGCGCTTCAAGGCCCTGGAAGCGGAGCGCCAGGGAGGCCAGGCATGATCAAGATCATCGGACTCATCGTCCTGCTGCTGCTGGCCGGCGTGCTCGTGGCTGCGGCCTTCCGGCCCGACCATTTCCGCGTCGAGCGCCGCCTGCGCATCCAGGCCCCGGCCGATACCGTCTACGGCCTGATCCAGGACCTGCACCAGTTCAACCGCTGGAACCCCTGGCTGCGCAAGGAGCCGGGCGCCCAGGGCGAGTACAGCGGCCCGGCCGCCGGCATCGGCGCCCGCTACGGCTGGCAGGGCAAGGAGCTGGGCCAGGGCAGCATGGAGATCACCGGCCTGCAGCCCGGGCGCGAGGTGCGCCTGCGCCTGGACTTCATCAAGCCCTTCGAGGCCCACAACCAGGCCCTCTTCCAGATCCAGCCGCAGGCCGACGGCAGCAGCGAGCTGAGCTGGGCCATGGAAGGCCCCAGCACCTACCTCAGCAAGCTGATGGGCCTGATCTTCAACATGGACCGCATGGTCGGCACGGATTTCGAGCAGGGCCTGAAGAACCTGCAGCAGATCGCGGAACAACACTGAGAGGCCCCCGCATGCAGATCAAGTTCAGCCCCCTGCTGGTGCAGGACCAGGATGAGGCCCTGCGCTTCTACACGCAGCAGCTGGGCTTCGAGCCCTGCGCCGACATCCCCATGGGACCCTACCGCTTCCTCACCGTGCGCTCGCCCGAGGGCCTGGCCGGCGTGGAGCTGGTGCTGCAGCCCCTGGGCTTCGAGCCGGCTCGCGTCTACCAGCGTGCCCTCTATGAAGCCGGCATGCCCGCGGCCGCCTTCACCACCGCCGACATCGCGGCCGAGTACGAACGCCTGCGCGAGCGCGGCGTGCGCTTCCGCGAGCCGCCGCGTCCCATGGGCCCGATCATCGGCGCCCTGTTCGAGGACGGCTGCGGCAACCTCATCCACCTGGTCCAGCCGCTGGTGACACCAGAGAGCAAGACCTGACCCCAGGAGACCCTTCATGCATCGCCAGATCTTCGTCAACCTGCCCATCGCCGACATGGCGCGCTCCCGCGCCTTCTTCGAGGCCCTGGGCTACAGCTTCAATCCGCAGTTCAGCAACGAGCAGGGCGCCTGCCTGGTGCTGGGCGAGAACCTCTACGCCATGCTGCTGATCCATCCCTTCTTCCAGGGCTTCATCGACAAGCGCATCGCCGATGCCCGCGAGAGCACCGAGGTGCTGGTCTGCCTCTCCTGCGACAGCCGCGAGGAGGTCGACCAGCTGGTGGCCCGCGCCATCGCCGCGGGCGGCCGTGCGCCGCGCCCACCGCAGGACCACGGCTTCATGTACGGCCACAGCTTCGAGGACCTCGACGGCCATCTCTGGGAGCTGGTGCACATGGTGGATGCCAGCCAGGTGAACGCTTCGCAGGGCACCGCGACGTGAGCGAGGCGGCGGCGCTGACCTCGCGCATCGCGGCCATCTGGCGGCTGGAGTCGCCGGCCGTGATCGGGGCACTGCGCCGCCTGCTGCGCGACCTCGATGAAGCCGAGGAGATCGCCCAGGAAGCCCTGCTGGCCGCCCTGGAACACTGGCCGGGCGAGGGCGTGCCGGACAAGCCCGGCGCCTGGCTGATGACCACGGCCAAGCACCGCGCCCTGGACCGCCTCCGCCAGCGCCGCATGCAGGAACGCCACCACGAGGCCCTGGCCCAGGACATCGAGGCGCGCCAGGAGCATGTGGTGCCCGACCTCAGCGAGACCCTGGACGCCCGCCGCGCCGATGACATCGGCGACGACCTCCTGCGTCTGATCTTCACCGCCTGCCACCCCCTGCTCTCGCCCGAGGCGCGCGCCGCCCTGACCCTGCGCCTGCTGGGCGGCCTCAGCACGGCCGAGATCGCCCGCGCCTACCTGTGCCCCGAGCCCACGGTGGCCCAGCGCATCAGCCGCGCCAAGCGCACGCTCAGCGAGGCCCAGGTGCCCTTCGAGCTGCCCGGCCCCGCCGAGCGCCTGCAGCGCCTGGGCGCGGTGCTGGAGGTGGTCTACCTGATCTTCAACGAGGGCTATGCCGCCAGCTCCGGCAGCGACTGGCTGCGCAGCGACCTGATGGGCGAGGCCCAGCGCCTGGCCCGCCTGCTGGTCGCGCTGATGCCGCAGGAGCCGGAAGTGCTGGGCCTGATGAGCCTGCTCGAGATCCAGGCCTCGCGCCAGGCGGCGCGGCTGGACGCGCAAGGCGCGCCCGTGCTGCTGATGGACCAGGACCGCCGCCGCTGGGACAGCCTGCTGATCCGCCGCGGCCTGGCCGCGCTGGCCGCGGGCGAGGCGGCCTGCGCGGCCCTGGGCCAGGCGCCGGGCTACTACCTGCTGCAGGCGGGCATCGCGGCCTGCCATGCCCGCGCCACGCGGGCCGAGGACACGGACTGGTCCCTGATCCTGGCCCTCTACACCCGGCTGCTGGAGGGCTGGCCCTCGCCCGTCGTCGCGCTGAACCGTGCGGTGGCGCTGAGCCGGGCGCCCGAGGGCAGCGCGGCGGAAGCCCTGCTCCTGGTCGACGCCCTGGGCGCGCAGGCGGCCATGCAGCGCTACCCCTGGTGGCACAGCGTGCGCGGCGACCTGCTGCAGCGGCAGCGGCGCAGCGAGGAGGCCGCGGAGGCCTTCGAGCGGGCTGCGGCGCTGAGCCTCAATGAAAAAGAGCGCGCTCTGCTGACGCAGCGCGCGCTCGAAGCGAGGAGCAAGGACGAGAGAAAACAAGGACCGGCCCGCGGGCCGGCCGCGTGACTAGAGACTCAGGCTGAGGGCATAGCCGCCGGTCGCACCGGTGCTGCGCAGCACGCGCAGGTAGACGTTCACGTCCTTGCTGCCCGAGTTGGTGATCTGCAGCATCTGGGTGACGCCCGGCACGCCGGTGCTCAGCAGCAGCTGCGTGCCGCCGGCCGTGTAGGCCCCGAGGCCGAAGCCCGAGGCGCTGCCGGCGCTCAGCGTGACCTTGAGGGTCTTGCCGGCGGGGACGCTGTAGCGGTAGTAGTCGTTGTCGGTGTTGCTGGCGATGCTGCCGCTGATGGCCGCGCGGCTGGCGCTGATCACCTGGGCGGCACTGAGGCTGTCATTGGGCTCGGCTTCCTTGATGGAGACCGGCGCCGGCGCAGGGGTGGGCGTCGGCTCGGGGCTCGGGGCCGGGGCGGGCGCGGGGGCCGGCGCGGGTGCGGGTGCGGGCGCGGGGGCGCCACCCGAAGCCTGCGCCAGGGCCGCGTTCACGGCCGCGTTGGCGTCAACGAGGCCGGCGCCGCAGCCCGTGCAGGCCGCCGGGAAGGCGCGGGCGCTGCTCTTGAGCAGGCTGGCCACCTGGTCGGGCGTGAGGTTTCTGTTGGCCTGGAGCATCAGGGCCACGACCCCGCTGACCACCGGCGTGGCCATGGAGGTGCCCATCATGCCGGCATAGCTGTCGCTGCCCGGCGTGGTGGCGCCCGTGTTGTAGGTGGACAGGATGGCGCCGTTGCTGTCGCCCCCCGGCGCGGCCAGCGTCACCTTGCTGCCGAAGTTGGAGTAGGACGCCCGCGCGCCGGTCTTGCC
Source organism: Pelomonas sp. BJYL3 (assembly GCF_027257975.1). Lineage (GTDB taxonomy): Bacteria > Pseudomonadota > Gammaproteobacteria > Burkholderiales > Burkholderiaceae_C > Roseateles_B > Roseateles_B flavus. Next base: position 832,143 of record NZ_JANZKX010000002.1, on the reverse strand, counting down.
GGTGGCCGCCACGGCGATCACACCGCTGCAGCTGGCCGGCGAGAAGTTCGCCGCGTCCTGGCCGCTGTTGCCCGCGGCCACCACGACCACGGCGCCCTTGGCCCGGGCGGTGTTGATGGCGTTCTGCGTGGTGATGTCGCAGCTGCCGGCACCGCCCAGCGAGAGGTTGATCACCTTCGCCGGATTGGCATTGACCGGCACGCCGCTGACGCTGCCACCGGCGGCCCAGACCATGGCATCGGCGATGTCCGAGGTGTAGCCGCCGCACTTGCCCAGGGCGCGCACCGGCAGCAGCCGGGCCTTGAAGGCCACGCCGCTCACGCCGATGCCATTGCTGCCCGTGGCGCCGACGATGCCGCTGACATGCGTGCCGTGCCAGGAGCTGTTGCGCGCGGCACTGCCCGAGCCGCAGGCACCCGCCGCGACGAAGTCGCCGGGGTCGCTGGCATCGGCGTCGCGCCCGCCGCCGTCACCGGCCACGGTGGTGTTCAGGATGAAGTCGTAGCCGGGCAGCAGGCGCGGGGCGAAGTCGGCATGGGGCCGTACGCCGGTGTCGATCACGGCCACGGTCACGCCTTCGCCGCTGGACTTGTTCCAGGCGTCGGGGGCGCGGATGCCGCCCACGGCGTCGAACAGGCTCCACTGCTGGGCGTACATCGGGTCGGTGGGCGTCAGCTGCGGCTGCAGCAGGCGGTCGGGCTCGACGTACTCGATATTGGCGTCACCACTGCGGAAGCTGGCGGCCAGGGCCTCGATGTCGCCCTTGCCCAGGCGACGGCTGAGCTTGAACACCTGGGCGCCGCTGGCCATCTGGCGCAGGTGGGTCAGCTGCACGCCATGGCGGTTGCTCGCGACCTGGGCGGCCAGGCGGGCGTTCTCGGTGGGGAAGGCGCCCTTGCCGGACTTGTACTTGACGATCAGGCGGTCCGTCTGGGCGGCCTGGACGATGAGGCCGTCAGGGCCGATCTGGGCAGCCTGGAAGGCGGCCTGGGAAGAACCGGCGCCGGCCAGCAGGGCCAGGACCAGGGCGGAGAACAGGGGTGAGTTCATGTGGTTTCGCCTCGGAGTGCATCCATCGAGGCCAGTTCCCTGCCGGGGCGGCGGGGCAGCTGGCAACCCCGCTACCGTGGCCGGCGCCTGAAGGGCGTCGGCTGTAGGCCGGAGGCTTTGCGTCCCGCGCTTTCGCGCGGTTTGCCGATCACGGGGGAATCCCGTAGGCGCAACAGTAGGCGCTGGCGGCGCCGCTGAAAAGCGCTGCCACGCAGGTCGCGCGGCTTCCTGCGACTTTGTGCGCGCCCGGTGCCCCTGGGCGCGACGAAACGGCGTCCGGGAACTCAGCGCAGCGGCTGGTCCAGGCGCATCACCGGATACAGCCGGTAACGTTCATCCCAGGAAGCGTGCCGGCGCGCGAAGAAGGCAAGGCGGGCATGCGGGTCGGCGGCGAAGGCGGCGTCCTCGGCCAGGCGGCGCTGGAACTCGGCGGCCAGCTGCGGATCGGCCGCCAGCTGGGCCCGGGCCACGTCCTCGGCCACGTAGTCCTCCATGTACTCCTTGGTCTCGAAGGCGTTGTTGAAGAAGCCCCAGGCCAGCAGGGAGTCTGGCGCCTGCGGCTCCAGCAGGGCCATCAGCAGGCGCACGCCGGGCTGGGCCACGGGGACGAACAGGCTGCCGGCGGGCAGGTCGCGCGGCTCGGGGCGCCATTGGCCCTTCACCTCCAGGCGCTGGTGGCCTTCCACCGACTGCGCACCGAAGCGCGCCTGCTCGGCCCTGAAGACCTGCACCGGCAGCGCCGGGCGCGCCGCGGCCAGGCGCTCGAAGCGCAGGCCGTGCAGGCGCAGCCGGGCCGCCACGGCCTCGGCATGCGCCGCGGGCACCAGATAGCCGGCGCCGGGCACCGGAAGGCTCAGGGCGGGGACGATCTCGTCGCGCAGGGGCACGTGCCAGATCTCGGGGCGGTGCTCGTCGTAGCGGGTCATCAGGGCGCCGGAGATGTCCGAGGGCGTGCGGGTGTAGGCATAGCCGCGGAAGTCGATCATGCGCTGCTTCGGGCTGGTCTCGAAGGTCAGCGGCAGCTCGTGGCCGGCCAGGCGCATCGCGCGCGCGTCCGCCGCCCGGGCCTGCGCCAGCCAGTCGACGCCGTGGCGGGCCATCAGCGCCAGCACGGCGACCACGGTGTTGCGGGTGATGCGCACACGGGTCGGATAGTCCTTCCACGAGTGCGTCTCCACCAGCATGCCGAAGCGGTTGCGCAGCCAGAAGTAGCCGGTGGAGAAGCGCGGCGGCGGCACGCCATCGGCAAAGCCGGAGGCAGGGTCGTCCATCTTCTCGAAGGACATGTAGAAGGGCTGCGGCAGCGAGCCCTGCGCCGCCAGCGCCTCGATGACGCCGTCGCGCAGGCGCTGCCCGCTGGCGCGCAGCGCCTCGTCGCCCGCATGCACCGGCTCGACCTGGATGGACACGTCGTGCTCGAACTGCGCGCCGTCGGTCACGTGCAGGTCGATGGTGGCCAGCGGGTCCCAGGCCTGGACCAGGCGCAGCATGGCCTGCATCTCGGGCGCATCGGCCTTGGCGTAGTCGCGGTTGAGGTTGTAGTTCTCGGCCGTGGTCCGCCAGCCCATGGCCTCGGGCCCGCGCTGGTTGGGGCGGTTCCAGGCGCCGAAGCGCTCATGGCCGTCGACATTGAAGACGGGCACGAAGACCAGCACCTGGCGCTTCAGTGCACCCGGCGCCGCCTGCCCTTCGAGCACCTGGCGCAGGGCAAGGAAGCCGGCGTCCTTGCCGTCGATCTCGCCCGCGTGGATGCCGCCCTGGATCAGCGTCACCGGCAGGCCGCGCCGGCGCGCCTCGGCCGGGCTGAACACCCCCTGCTGGCTGGCGACCAGCGCCCACATGGGCCGCCCTTCCGGCGTGCTGCCGAAGCGCGTGCAGCGCACCGCGCGGGGAAAGCGCTGCTGGAAGGCCTGGCACAGGCGGCCCACTTCCTCGTAGCGGCCGGTGCGCAGATAGCTGCTGCGCTCGGCCTCGGTGCCCAGCGGGGGCGCGGCGCTCGCCAGGCCGGACAGGGCCAGCAGCGGCAGGAGCAGGGCGTGGCGCAAGGTGGGCAGGGGCAGGCGGGACAGGCGCATGGTCGAAGGGAGGGAGGAGACAGGCAAGACCTGGCACTGTAGCCAGCCCTGCCCAGGGGCGCTGCTGCGGATGGCCCGGGGTGCCTTCCGTCACCCCCGCCCCCCGGCTTGCATACTGCGCCGGCCCCAAGACTTCGTCCGATCGGAGGACTCCATGAGCCTGACTCGCCGCGGCTTTGCCGCCCTCGCCTGCCTGTCCATGATGGCCACGGCCTGGGCCGGCAGCCCTGCCGCAGACAGCCCCGACACCGCGCTGCAGGCCGCCATCGCCGGCTCGCAGCGCACGCCCGCCTTCACCGCCCGCGACGGTGCCCGCCATCCCTACGAGACCCTGCGCTTCTTCGGCATCCGCCCCGAGATGACGGTGGTCGAGCTGAGCCCCGGCGGCGGGTGGTACACCGAGATCCTCGCGCCCTACCTGCATGACAAGGGCCAGCTGATCCTGGGCGCCGACGACCCGCAGTCCAGCAACGCCTACCGCCAGCGCAGCGGCCAGCGCCTGAAGGAGAAGCTGGCCGCCACGCCGGCGGTCTACGGCAAGGTGCAGATGAATGTGTTCGAGGTGCCCGGCCGCCTGCAGTACGCCGCCCCCGGCTCGGCCGATCTGGTGCTGACCTTCCGCAATGTGCACAACTGGATCGAGGCCGGCGGCGAGCCCGCCGTCACCGCGGTCTTCCGCAGCGCCTTCGAGGCCCTGAAGAAGGGCGGGACCTTCGGCGTGGTAGAGCACCGCCGCCCGGCCGCCCAGGCCCAGGACGAGAAGGCCAGCAGCGGCTATGTGCACGAGGCCTACGTGATCCGCATCGCCGAGTCCGTGGGCTTCAAGCTGGCCGCGCGCAGCGAGGTCAATGCCAATCCCAAGGACACGGCGGACCACGAGAACGGCGTCTGGGCCCTGCCTCCTACCCTCACCAACAAGGACAAGGACCGCGAGCGCTACACCGCCATCGGCGAGAGCGACCGCATGACCCTGCGCTTCGTGAAGCCCTGAGCCTGCGCCCCGGCGCCGGCCTCAGCCGCCGGCCCGCTTGGCCGGATGGCCCTGGGCGATCAACCAGGCGGTGACGCGCTCGGCATGGTCGCCCTGGATTTCCAGGACGCCGTCCTTGCACGTGCCGCCGCTGCCGCAGGCGCTGCGCAGCTGCTTGCCCAGGGCCTGCAGCGCGGCGTCGTCCAGGGGCAGGCCCTTGACCAGGGTGACGGTCTTGCCGCCCCGGCCCTTGCTCTCACGCCAGACGCGCGCGATGCCATCGCCCGAGGGGCGGGCGGCGGGCTTGCCGCAGCGGCAGGCTGACAGCGCCGCGCGGCACTGCGGGCAGGTGCGCCCCAGCTCGGTGGAATAGACCAGGCGGCTGCCGCTCATCACGGCCTCCTCAGCGCTGGCGCATCACGGCGGCGCTGGCCGCGCCGGAGCCCTCGCCCGTCTGCTCGCTGAGCATGCGGTGCATGAGCGCGAAGAAGCGGTCGTAGAACTCACCGGCGGGGATGGTCTCGGAAGCCACCTTCACCATGGAGTCCTGCGACGCCGCCAGCGGCACCGAGATCGATCCGATCGCGCTGACCCCGATGCTGGTGGAGTTGGCGCTCTTCTTGATGGCGTAGCGGTCCTGCTGCGCCGAGACGAAGGCGGTGGCGAGCTGGGCGTTGCGGCCGTCGGGCACGCAGACCACGTTGAAGTTGATCTCCACGTGCACCTCCCCCTCGGGCTGGAAGCGCTTGGTGCCGCTCACCGCGCCCGCCTTGCCGGGGTTGATCAGGTAGCCCTGGCTCAGCAGCGCACGCCGCGCGGCCTCGCAGGTGTCCTCCATGGAGGCGTCGAAGAGGCGGGAGAAGGTCTCCTCGGCCTGGAAGCGCTCGTTCTGGTAGACCGAGACCTTGGCCGGCTCGCGGCCCGGCACGGAGATCGCACAGCCGGCCAGCAAGCAGGCCCCGGCCAGGCTGGCCAGGGGGGTGGCTGTCCAAGTTCTGCTCATCGATCGTTCTCCCTCACTGGCCCTCGGCACACGGTTCATCGGGCCGGCGCGATGGGCGCCGGCTCCGCTCCCGCATTATCCCGGTCCCGCGGGGCCCGGCACGGGAAGACACCCCCTGCGCCAAGGGCTGTCCGGCCGGACCGGCACCCCGGGCGGTGCCAGCGCGGCCGTGGCAAAGCACCGCTTTGCGCACGCAGATGGGCGGGCCTCATCCCAGCGCAAGTCAGGCGCGGAGCCACAGGCGCACAATGCGGCCGTCATGCCTGATGCCACCGTGCCTTCGCGACGCCTGAGCCTGGCCGCCCTGCTCGGCCTGGGCCTGGGCCTGGGGTTCGAGCGCCACGCCGGCGCCTCGGCCGAGGAGGAGCTGCGCATCGGCAGCTCGGCGGCGCTCAGCGGCCCGGCGGCCCAGCTGGGGTTGCGCTACCACGCGGGCATCCGGGCGCAGCTGGACATGCTCAACCAGCAGGGGGGCGTGCAGGGCCGCAAGGTGGTGCTGGACCTGCGCGATGACGGCTATGAACCCGACCGCGCCGAAATCAACACCCGCCAGTTCGTCGAGGACCCGCGCGTGCTGCTGCTGTTCGGCTACGTGGGCACGCCCACCAGCCGCGTGGCGCTGCCCTACCTGAAGCGCCACGGCATCAGCTTCCTCGGCGCCTACACCGGCGCCAGCATGCTTTACGAGCCCGGCCCGGGCCGGATCTTCAGCGTGCGCGCCAGCTACATGGACGAATCCGTCGCCCTGGCTCATGCGATGAGACAGGACGGCGTGCAGCGCTTCAACGTGCTGCTGCAGGCCGACCTCTTCGGCCGCGCCGGCCTGGAGGCGATGCGCGACGCCGCGCAGCCCCTGAAGCTGCAGCTGCAGGCCTCGGCCACGGTCCGGCGCAACTCGACCCAGGTGGACGAGGCCCTGGACGCCCTGATCACCCGCGAGCCCGCCGAGGCGGTGTTCATGATCAGCACCTACGAGACCTGCGCCGCCTTCATCCGCCAGGCACGCAGCCGCGGCTACAAGGGCCGCTTCTACGTGCTGTCCTTCGTTGGCCTGGAGCCGCTGAAGGAGTCCCTGATGGGCGACATGCGCCAGATCCGCGTCTCCCAGGTCGTGCCGGATGCGCACGACACCAGCCTGCCGGTGGTGGCGGCCTACCAGAAAGCCATGCTGGCCCGGGGCGACCGCCAGTTCGACTCCCTGAGCCTGGAGGGCTACGTGGCGGCCCGCGTCCTCACCGAGGGGCTGCGCCGCATCCGGGGCCCCATCAACCGCGACAGCCTGCAGCACGCCCTGGCCAGCCTGGGCGAGCTGGACCTGGGCGGCTTCAGGCTGCGCTACCAGGAAGAGTCCCACCGCGGCAGCTCGCTGGTGCTGATCCGCTGAGCCGGCGCAGGGCCGGCGCTCAATCCGGCCGCTGGACTTCCCAGACGCCCACCCAGTCCTGGCGCTCGTCGGCACGGTGGCCGACCAGGCGGAAGCCCGCCTTGGCCAGCACGCGCTGGGAGGGCAGGTTCTCCGGCAGAACCTCGGCCCGCACCACCTGCACGCCCGAGGCCCAGGCCTCCTCCAGCATCAGTCGCACGGCGGCGGTGGCCAGGCCCTGGCCCTGCTGGCCGGGGGCGACGTGGTAGCCGATCTCCACGCGCCCCTCGCAGGGCGCGCCCTTGAAGCTGATGTTGCCCAGGTAGCGCCCGTCGCTGGGCCGGCACATCATGCAGCTGACCGCCCAGCAGGGGGCGCAACCCTCTGCCAGCAGGGCCAGGGCGCGGCGGTGCACGCGCTCGGGCGGCAGGGCGCCAGGCTCCACGCGGTCCAGCCATCCGGCCGGCCATTGCCCGGCTTCGAGCAGGCGCAGCTCCTCCAGGCTCAGTCGTTCAAGGGTCAGGTCCATGGCGGCATTGTGGGGCCGCGCGCCGGGCCCTCGACAGTGCCGCGGGACATGCGCCTGCCCCAATGGCCAAGGCCCCAGCACGCTCGTGACGCCTGGGGCCTTGACTGCAGGGGGTGGGGCCGTCGTGGGCCTGGCCTGCTCCGCGGGGGTCTTGCCCGGGCGGTGGAGGGCTGCTGTTTGCAGTGATTCCAGTGTAGGAAGCGCGGCTAGGCAGAAAATTGCGAAGATGGCTTCAATCCCCATGCTTTTGGCATTAAATTGCTCACATCAAACCATTTGAGCAATTGACATGGAATTGGACCGCATAGACCGCCAGATCCTGGACATCCTCCAGCAGGAAGGCCGCATCGCCAACCAGGACCTGGCCGACCGCGTGGGCCTCTCACCCTCCCCCTGCCTGCGCCGGGTGCGCGCCCTGGAGGACAGCGGCCTGATCGCCGGCTACCGCGCCCTGCTGGACGCCCGCAAGCTGGGCCTGAGCCTGATGGCCCTGGTGCACATCTCCATGGACCAGCACACGCCGGAGCGCTTTGCCAATTTCGAGGCCTCGGTGCGCGTGCTGCCCGAGGTGCTGGAATGCCTGCTGATCACCGGCCAGGCGGCGGACTACCAGCTCAAGCTCTGGGTGCGTGACATGGACCACTTCCAGAGCCTGCTGCTGGGCAAGCTCACCCGCATCGCCGGCGTGACGGGCGTGCACTCCAGCTTCGTGCTGCAGCATGTGATCAGCCGCACGGCGCTGCCGCTGGATGCGGCCCAGGCCTGATCAGGCCGGGGAGCGCCCGCCCGGGGCGCCTGCCGCCGGCTCCACTACCACGCGGGCATAGCGCTGGAAGCTCCAGTAGGCCCAGGCCCAGTCCATCAGCACGACCAGGCGGTTGCGGAAGCCGATCAGGAAATAGATGTGGACGAAGAGCCAGAACAGCCAGGCCGCATAGCCCGAGAACTGCAGCCAGCCCAGGTCGGCCACCGCCGCCTTGCGGCCGATGGTGGCCAGGGCGCCGTAGTCGCGGTAGCGGAAGGGCCGCAGTGCCGACTCACGCCCGCGCAGGGCCGCGAGGATGCTGCGGGCCGCATGCGCGCCCATCTGCTTGGCCGCGGGGCTGACGCCGGGCACGGGCCGCTGGCGGCCGTCGGGCTCCAGGCTCTGGGCGGCGGCCAGGTCGCCGATCACGAAGACCTCGGGGTGGCCGGGAATGCGCAGGAAGCCATCGACCTGCACCCGGCCGGCGCGGTCCAGTGGCACCTCCAGCAGGCGGCCCAGGGGCGAGGCCGCCACGCCGGCGGCCCAGACCACGGTGCGGGCCTCGATGCGCTGGGGCTCGGCGCCCTCCCCCTGCTGGACGCTCACGCCCTCGGCATCGATGCCCACCACGCGGCAGCGCGTCTGCACCTCCACGCCCAGGCCGCGCAGCTGCGCCTCCGCCTTGGCGGACAGCCCCGGCGGCAGCGCCTGAAGCACCCGCTCCGAGCCCTCCAGCAGCAGCACGCGGGCCTTGGAGGGGTCGATGCGGCGGAACTCGTCGCGCAGGGTGTGGTGGGCGATCTCGGCCAGGGTCCCGGCCATCTCGACCCCGGTGGGCCCGCCGCCGATCACCACGAAGCTCAGGTGCGCCGCCTGCCGCGCCGGGTCGGGCTCCAGCTCGGCCTGCTCGAAGGCCTTGAGCACGCGGGCGCGCAGCCGGAAGGCATCTTCCAGCGTCTTGAGCCCCGGGGCGTGCGCGGCCCACTCGTCATGGCCGAAATAGCTGTGCGTGGCGCCGGCCGCCACGATGAGGAAGTCGTAGCCCAGCACCTGGCCGTCAGCCAGGCTGACGCTGCGCCGGGCCTTGTCGATGCCGCTGACTTCCGCCATCAGCACGGTCACATTGCGCTGGCCGCGCAGCATGTGGCGGATGGGCGCCGCGATGGAAGGCGCCGACAGCCCCGCGGTGGCCACCTGGTACAGCAGGGGCTGGAAGAGGTGGTGGTTGCTGCGGTCGACCAGGGTGATGTCGACCGGCGCCCCCGCCAGGGCCCGCGTGGCGGCCAGGCCGCCGAAGCCGCAACCGATGATGAGCACCCGCGGGCGGGTGGACGAGGCGATGCTTTGAGGCTGGCTGTCCATGGCGATCATTGTGCGCCGCAACAATCACCCCGGCCGGCGCTGGGACATGCAGCAATGGCATGGAGTGCTGGGCACGCGGCATGGCCTGCGCGCTCCGCGCACGGTGTTCAGGGGCTGCCGGCCTGGCGGGCGCGCAGCTGGCCGATGCGCTGCCACAGCTGGCGCGCCAGCGCGGGGTGCTGCTGCTCGAAGCGCTGCGTCAGGATCAGATGGAGCTCGAAGCTGCTGAAGGGCCTGGGCAGGGCCTCGATGGGGACCTCCAGACCCTGCTGGCGCAACAGCTCGCCCTGCGCCTCCTGCACGATGGCCAGGGCCACGCGCCCCTTGGCCAGCTTGCGCAGCAGCTGCTCGGCCGAGGTGGCCTTGTCGTCGATCGGTGCCGCGCTGCGGGCCAGCGCCCCGCCGTAGGAAAAGCCCAGGCGCACGCCCACCGGCGCGCCCTGCAGCTGGCTGAAGCGCTCGCCGTCCCAGTCCGCCGGGCTCCCCACACGGCGGTAGACCAGGAAACGGCCGGCGGCCAGGGCCTGGCTGTCGTCGGGCTGGTCCCCGCGCATGGGGTAGCGGGCCCAGGCCAGGCGCTCGGGGTCGAAGACGCCGATCAGCGCCTCCGCCTGGCCCGCCCGGGCGTCGAGCAGGCAGCGCGAGCGCGGCGCCACATAGGACTGCAGGCGCAGGGGCAGCCCCTGCAGGGCCTGGGCCAGCAGGCGCTGGCTGCTGCCGGAGCCGTCGGGCGCGGTGTAGGGCAGGAAGGGGCTGTCCGAGGTGCACAGGCGCAGCACGGGCCAGGGCGGCGGCGGTGCCGGCGGCGCCGTCTGGGGCACGGCCCGCGCCGCGCCGCTGCCCAGCAGCAGGCACAGGCCCCATCCAACGGCGGCAAACGGCGGCATAGGCGCTCCGGGAGGCTGGGGCCAGTCTAGCCCCGGGCGGGCGTGCTGGACTGCGGCTGTGCCTGCGCCCAGCCCTGCCAGTCCCGGGCACGGGCCAGCACCTCGGCGGCCCGGCCGTCCAGGGCATGCAGGGGAATGGCGACGTCCGCGCCGTCCCCGTCCCAGCGCATGGAGAGGGCGGTCCAGCGCGCGGTGCCGCCCAGGCCGCGCAGCACCTGGGCCCGGCGTTCGCGGTACAGGGCCAGCTGCAGGCGGCTGCCGTAGAGATCGAGGGCCTGGATGTCGGTCCAGGGGATGGGTGGCCAGTCGCGGCTCAGGTCCTGCAGGCCCTCGGGCCCCAGGATCAGCAGCGGCCCGCCCCGGGGTCGCCACAGCAGCCAGCGCAGCAGGCCCCAGGCCAGGGCCAGGGCGACGGGCCCGCTGCCAAGCCACGCGGCGGGCCCCAGCAGCGACTGCAGGATCTGGTGGCCCATGAACATCACCAGCCCCGCCAGCAGCAGGGCCGCGAGGCCGGCCAGGCGCCTCAGGCCGCCGCGCGGCCGCTCGTGCAGGACCATGCGGGCGGGCTCGCTGCGCGGCAGGGGAGCGGTGTCCTGCCATAGCCGCGCGTCGGGCGCCAGGCTCTGGCGCCACACCGCCCGGCACAGCCCCAGGCACAGGCCGCAGCCCAGCATCCAGGCGATGAAGCGCAGGCTGAAGCTCACGGGCTGCCCGCGCCAGGTGACGACATGGTCGAAATGCCCCTGGTACAGGCCGCGCAGGCCGATGAAGCCCAGGGCCAGGCCGAAGAACGCGAGGGTGGCCAGCCCCACGGCGTCGCGGGCGGGGGCGGCGCTGCTCATGCGGCCCTCTCGATCACCGCCACCTGCACGTCAGCACGCCATCGGAAGCCCAGACTTTCGTAGAGGGCGATGGCGGCCTCGTTGCTGCGCCAGGCATGCAGGAAGGGGCGTTCGCCGCGGGCCTCGATCTGCCGGGCCACGGCGGCGGAGAGCTGGCGGGCCAGGCCCAGGCCGCGGAAGTCCGGGTGCGTGCAGACGCCGCTGATCTCGGTATGGCCCGCCACATGCATGCGCTCGCCCGCCATCGCGGCCAGGCGGCCCTGGAGGCGAACGCCCAGGAAGCGGCCCATGCGGTGGGTCTGCGCCAGGAAGGGGCCGGGCTGGGTCAGCTCGGCCAGGGCCAGCATCTCGGCGGCGTCGGCATCGCCCAGGGGCTGGATGCCGGGGTGGGAGGGCTCATCCGCGAGCGAGCGCGTGGCCAGCATCTGCACGCCCAGGGCCTCCTTGAGCACGCGAGCACCGGGCGGCAGGCACAGCGGCGGCGCCTGCAGCAGGTACAGCGAGCCCTGGTCCGGCAGCAGTCGCGCCAGCGCGGCCAGGGCTTCGGGGCTGTCGTCCGCGGCGCAGGCAAAGAGGTGGATCTCGGGGCGGTAGCGCCTCGCCAGCGCATCGCCCAGGGCCAGGTCTTGCTGGGGACCGGTGAGGCTGTGCCACACCGGCCGGTCCAGCAAGGTGGCGGCGGGCTGGGCATCGAGGGGCGGGAATGAGGCCTGGGGCATGTCGAGCAACTCCTGAAGCCGGCGGGCGGCGCGAGGAGCCTAGCAGAAGCGATCCCGGCCCGGGATGGCTCAGCCCCCGAAGCGCGTCCGGCTGCGGCGCACCGTGAGCCCGGCCGGCGGCTGGCCCAGCCACCAGTCCTTGGGCAGGTGCAGCGGCGTCAGGCCGTCCGCGCGCTCGATGCCCACATGGCCGTCCCGGCCCTGCGCCTTGGCGGCATAGAGGGCCGCGTCGGTGAGGCCCAGGCTGGCGTCCCAGTCCCAGGCGCGGGGCTGCGAGGGGTCCAGCGGGAAGGCCGTCCAGCCCAGGGACACGGTGACCGGGATCTGCCGGCCCTCGCCGATGTCGAAGAGGCGCTCGCGAACCGCCGTGCAGGCCCGCTCGGCCAGCTCGGCCGCGCTGCCGCGGTTGCTGTCACGCACCAGCACCAGCACTTCCTCGCCGCCCCAGCGCACGAGGGAGTCCGTGCCGCGGAAGACCTTGCGCAGGCGCTCGGCCAGCTGCACCAGCACGGCGTCGCCGGCACCGTGGCCGTGGACGTCGTTGACGCGCTTGAAGTGGTCCAGGTCCAGCAGCATCAGCAGCAGGTCGCTGTCGGGCCCGGGCTCCTGGCCCTCGGACTCGAAGCGGCGCAGGCACAGATTGAGGTCGTCCTCCAGGCGCAGCGCCAGGTAGCGGCGGTTGCGCAGGCCGGTGAGCGTGTCGGTCAGGCTGGCCTCGCGCAGCTCCACCGTGCGCGCATCCACCAGCGCCCGCAGTTCGACCTCGCGGTGGCGCAGCCGCCGGGTGCGCCACTGCACCCAGCTCCAGATCGACAGCAGCAGCAGCACGCCGGCGCCGAAGCGCGCCCACCAGGTCTGCCACCAGGCGGGCAGCAGCTCGATGGGCAGGTCCAGCGAGGCCATGCGGCCCGCGCCCTGCTGGGGCATGGCGCGCATCTGCAGCACATAGCGGCCGGGCTTGAGCGGGCCGAAGCTGGGGCTGCGAGCGCTGGCGTCCACGCGGGTCCACTCGGTGTCCTGGCCCAGCAGGCGGTACTGGTAGCGCAGGCGCTGCGGGTCGGCATAGTCCAGGCCCGCGAACTCCACGGTCAGCGTGCGCATGCCGGGCTGCAGGGTCAGGCCTTGCTGCAGGCTTTGCGGATGGAAGGGCTGGCCGTTGAGGCGCAGGCCGCTGATCACCATGGGCAGCTCGCCCGTGGGCGGCGCATAGGCCTCCGGCTGCACGCGCAGCAGGCCGCGGCTGCCGCCGAACAGCAGGCCGCCGCCGGGCAGATCGCAGCTGGCGAAGAACCAGAAGCTGCCGAAGAAGGCCCCCTCGGCCGGGCCGAAGGCGTCGATGCGGTCGGCCCGCGGGTCATAGACGTAGAGCTGGCTCCAGATGCGCCCCTGGCTGTCCTCGTGCAGATTGCCGCCGAAGACGCCCTGCACCTCGTGGCGCTCGCTGATGCGCTCGAAGCGCGAGCGGCCCTGGGCGTCCAGGCCATTGCGGCGGTGCAGGCCGCTGACCGGCGTGTCCACCCACAGCGTGCCGTCACGCGACCACAGCAGGCCCATGACGATGGGGCTGCCCAGTGCCTCCTTGGGCGACTGCGCCAGCGGCACCAGGCCGCCAGCCCCCTCGACGAACAGGCCCTGCTGCCCGCCGACCCACAGTGCCTGGGTGCCCGGCTCCTCGCGCAGCACGTAGATGCCGCCCTTCAGCGCCTCGCCACCCGCCAGCGTGACGCGCTGCAGCGCGGGCGCCTCGGGCGATGCCAGGCGGTACAGGCCCTCCTGCATGCCCAGCCAGACCTCGCCCGTGCGGCGGATCAGCAGCTGCTGGGCCCGTGCGCCTTCCAGGGGCCAGTCGCGCAGCAGGCGGCCGTCCAGGCTGCGATGCTCCAGGCGCCCCGCCGAGGCCAGCCAGAGGCTGCCGTCCGGTGCCTGGTTGAGGGCATCGACCACGCTGCGGCGCTCGCGCGGCCAGGCGCCCAGCGTCGCCAGCGCCTGGCCGGGACGGCCGTCCAGACGCACCACGGGGCCCAGCTGCGTGGGGGCCAGCACCTCACCGTTGTGCAGGCGCAGCAGGGCGCGCACATCCAGCTCGCGCAGGGGGCTCTGGGCGTCGTTGTCGGGCCCGCGCACGGCGAGCGCGGGATGGTCCTGGTGGCGCTGCAGGCCCAGGCCGTAGCCGCTCACCCACATCACGCCCCAGCGGTCGCGCAGCAGGCCGCTGATGTCATTGCCCGCCAGGCCGCGCAGGTGGCGCGGGTCATGGCGCAGCCAGGCCTCGATGCTGCCGCGGTTGGGATCCAGCCAGTACAGGCCCTTCTTGCCGCCGACCCAGATGCGGCCGTCCTCGGCCTCGGCCAGGGCCTGCACGGGAGCCTTGAGGTCCTGCACCCAGCGCACCCGGCCCTGTTCCACCACGCCCAGGCGCCCGTCCTGCGTGCCGAACCAGACGCGGCCGGCGCGGTCCTCGGTCAGGGCCAGCACGGTGGCCTCGTCCTGCGGGCCGGGCAGATCGACAGGGACCCAGCCCGCCCCCTGGCGGCGCGCCAGCCCGCGCCAATGGCCGGCCCAGACCGTGCCGTCATGGCCGACGACCAGCGCGGTGACACGCTGCTCCTTCTCGCCCTTGATGCTCAGCTCGTGGCGCTCGAAGCGCCGCTCGGCCGGCAGGTAGCGCTGCAGGCCCTGCCCCAGGCTGCCCATCCAGACGCTGCCGTCGCCGTCCTCCGCCAGGGCGCGGATGGGCACATGGGCCGCCACGCGCCCCTCGGCGCTGCCCAGGGCCTGCACGCGGTCCTGCTGGGGGTCGTAGACCATGAGGCCCTGGAACTCGGTGCCGATCCACATGCGACCGTCGCGGGCGGGGGCCAGGGCCCGCACCCAGCCGAGGTTGCGGCGGGCGGCGGTGGGGCCCTCCTGCTCGACGGGCCGCAGGCGGTAGCCGTCGTAGCGGGTGAGGCCCTTGATGGTGGCGACCCAGATGAAGCCGCTGCGGTCCTGAGCCAGCGTGGGCACCGTGTTCTGCGGCACCTCGACGCTGCGGAACTGCGCATCGAGCACCTCGCCAGCCCGGGCAGGCTGCACCAGCAGACCGGCCCACTGGAGGCCCGTCCACAGGAACAGCAATGCGGACAGGCGCAGAACAGCTCGGTGCATGGAGGCGCATGATAAGCAGGCTCTGTGCAAGCCCTGCGTCATGCCCCCCGCGCAATGCGCAGAAATTCGCAGGGCTCAGGCTCCCAGCAGGCGCAGGGCCAGCCAGGCCGGCAGGCCGAGGTACAGCAGGGCCAGCCCGGCGGACTCCAGGCCCTGCCGCATGGACAGCGCCCCGGCAGGGCGCCACAGCAAGCCCAGCCAGGCCAGGGTCTCGATGCCGGCACGCACCGCCGCCGAGGCCATCAGCACCCCGACCGCCCAGGCCGCCCACCACAGGCCGAAGGCGCCCAGATAGGCCGCCAGGCCGTAGCTGCGGTACTCCCCCAGGAAGCCGCCGTAGGCAATGTGCTGGTGCAGGGCGAAGGCCGGCAGCGCCAGCAGCAGGGGCAGGCCCAGGAACTTCCAGGCCGGCCGGGCCAGGCGGTGACGGCGCAGGCGCTGGCGGGCCAGCGTGTAGCGCGCCGCCCGGCTGTCCTCGCCGGGCGCGGCCAGCGGCGCCCCGGCCGCGCGCAGGGCCTCGCGCAGGTCATGCGGCCGCCCCAGCAGCAGGGGCCAGGTCTTGCCCTCGTCCGTCAGCAGGTCCAGGCCCGGGCCGGGCCAGGGCAGGCGCCAGCCCTGAGCCTGGCGCAGGGAGGCCAGCGCGCAGCACAGGCGCTCGCCGCCGCGCCGGGCCAGCACCAGCGTGCCACCGTCCAGTGCCAGCCGGGCCGTGCAGGCCTGCAGCAGGCACCAGGCCGCGGCCTCCGGCGCCAGCACCAGGGCGGCGACCAGGCGCAGCTGCAGCAGGGACTGGGTACGCAGGCCCTCGTCCAGCAGCAGGGCCAGCCCCAGCCCCAGCACGCTCAGCCTCGACAGCCCCCGCAGCGCGGCAATGCCGGCGCGCCAGGCCGGCGACACCACCCGCACGCGCAAGGGCCAGGCCAGCGGCGCGACCGGCGGTGGCGCCCAGCCCCGCAGCGGCCGCCAGCGCGCCAGCAGCAGGCCCGCCAGGCTGAGCAGGCAGAGGGCGCCGACCCAGTCACCCCAGCGCACGAGCAAGGTCGGCGCCACCTCAGGCACCGGCAGCGCACCGACGACCAGGGCGCGCTGGCCGAAGTCACCCGCGGCATGCACCGTGCCGCGGGCATCGATGACGGCGCTGTAGCCATTGGTCGTCACCCGGAACTGCGGCAGGCCGGTCTCGATGCTGCGGAAGGCCGCCACGGCCTGGTGCAGCCGGGCGCCCAGGGGGTCCGCGCTGAACCAGGCGTCGTTGGACATCGTCAGCAGCGCCCGCGCCCCCAGCCGTGCGCCGGCGATGGCCAGCGAAGGATCGACGTCATCCCGGCAGATCAGCGGCTGCACCGGCAGCTCGCGGCCATCGCGCAGGCGCAGCGGGAAGACGCGCGCCCCGCTGCCGGGCTGCCAGCGCCCTGCCCAGGGCAGCCAGCGCTGCAGCAGCGGACCGTCCAGCCAGGCCGGCACCTGCTCGGTGAAGGGGAAAAGCCGGGTCTTGCGGTACAGCCCCAGCAGGCCCTGCTGCGGCTGCAGGAAGGCGGCGGCGTTGTACTCGCCTGCCGAGTCGCGGTCATAGGTGCCGAAGACGAAGGGCACGCCGGCCGCGTTGACAATGGAGGCGATCTCCTGGTCCAGCTGCGCGCCGGCCTCGCTCTTGGGCTGGCCGAAGGTCGTGGGGTAGATGGTCTCGGACCACAGCACGGCGTCGGCATGCTGACGCTCGACGGCGTCGTAGCTCATGGCGTAGTGCACATCCAGCACCTCGCGCACCACGGCGTAGCTGCCCTGGGACTGGCGGCGGCCCTCGTAGTCCGCGATATTGGCCTGCACCAGGCCCACGCGCAGCAGGGGCAGGCCGGCGTCCAGGCGCGGGGCCTCGCGGCTGGCGCCATAGCCCAGCAGGCCCAGCGGCAGCAGCAGGGCCAGGCCCAGCGGGGCGAGCATCGCGCGAGCTCGGGTCCGCCAGGCCGGGCCCACCTGGCTCAGCGCCTGAGCCAGGGCCTGAGCCAGGGCCTCGTGGACCAGCAGCAGCATCAGCGTCAGGCCGGCCGTGCCGCCCAGGGCCGCGGCCTGGCGCAGCTGGCCCGCGGGGTAGAGGCCATGGGCCAGCGTGTCGCCCAGCAGCTTGGGGCACAGCCATTCGACCCCGATCCACGCCGCCGCGGCCGCCCAGGCCCGCAACCAGGGCTGCCGTCGGCCGTCCAGCGCCTGGCGCACCAGGGCCCAGGCGATCAGCTGGGGCTGCAGCAACGGCGCGATCAGCAGCAGCACGGCCTGCCCCTGGAGCTGCGGCCACTGGGCATAGTGCGCGATGGCCGTGCCGAACCAGGTGAAGGCGGCCAGCACAAAGGCCAGGCTCAGCACCCAGGCCCGCAGCAGGCGCCGGCCCCAGCCCGCGGGCTGGTCCAGCCACCACAGCCAGGGCAGCAGGGCCACGAAGCCCAGGCCCCAGCTGCCCCGCGCATAGAACGCCAGCAGGACGGCGCCCAGGCCCACGGCCAGGGTCGCGCGGACCCAGGCCTTCGATGTCAGTGCATGCATGGAAATCTGAAAAAAGGATCAAGGCGAGCCGGAGGCCTCGCGGCCGGGCTCCTGCGGCCTCGGAATGACGACGAAGCGGATGGGAAAGCCCGGCGGCGCGAGGGCCGGCGTGACCACCCGGTCCGCAGGCACGGCGATCGGGCGCCCGGCGGCGTCGCGGACGGGCCGGTCCGGCGCGAACATCAGGATGGCCTCGATGCGCTGCCCGTCGTCGGTGGCCTGGTGGTGCCGCACATAGCCGTCGGGCAGCACATAGTCCTCGGGCACCGCAAGGCCCACGATGGGCGGCCGCGTGCCCGGAGGCTGGAAGGCGCCCAGGCCGGTGCGCACGCCGGCCTTGTGCAGGCGCTCGATCACCTCCTGCATGCTGGGCGCGCTGCCGGCCGGCACGTGGTCGGCCAGGTCATCGCTGACGGCCGGACCCGAGGTGCCCACCAGCAGCCAGGGGTGCGGCGCGGCGCTGGCCGCGGAGGCCGGCACCGCGCTGGCAAGACCTGACCCCTCGCCCCCCGGGGCGGCAGGCCCCGCGGGCGCGTCCGGCGTTCCGGGCGGGGCGGCGGGCCACAGCAAGGCCAGAGCCGCGACCAGGCACAGCAGGGCCAGGCCGACATAGGCCAGTGGCGCCAGCCGGCGCCAGGCGGGCGGGGCCTGCTTCGCTGCCATGAGCCAGCCTGTGCTGTGCCGGCTCAGGGCGCGGCGGGGTTGGACACCGACAGCGCCCAGCCCATGCGCTCATGCCCGTACTGGTTCCAGATCGGGTTCTTGCCGCCGCTGAAGCTGGTGTAGCGCGGTGCGCCCGAGCCCGTGGTGCCGCCGAAGAGACCGGCCGTCACCGTGCCGCCGTTGTAGGTCGGGTGGGTGTCATCGGACTGGATGTAGTCGTAGCTGCTGCTGGCCGAGACGAAGTGCGTGTTGGCGTCGCGCAGGGTGCTCCTGTAGGTGGAGGTGATGCGGGTCACATAGGCTGCCTCGGTGTCACCGGGCACGTAGCGGATCGCGTCGGAGTCCACCTGCCCGTCGCCGTTGCTGTCGTAGTCGGCGGCCATGTACTGGGCGAAGTTGTCGGCGCACTTGAAGCCCTTCTGGCGGGCGTACTCGCACATCCAGTAGTTCATCTTGGTCAGGGCCGGCAGGAACTTGTCCCGCAGGTTGACGGTGGCGCCGGTGGCGGCGTCCTTGCAGCTGCTCTGCACGTTGTCGGCCGCGTAGCCGGGGTAGTGCAGGTTGGAAATGATCTTCAGCTTGGTGCCCGCGTAGGCGTTGGCGTTGATGTAGTCCATCGCCTTGGCCACATAGGTCTTGCAGTTGGCCAGGCCGTTGTCCAGCACGCTGTAGTCGCAGGTGCCGGTCTGGCCCTTGAAGGCGGTGCGGGCCTGCAGGCCGTCGTTGCCGCACATCTCGAAGGTGACGACGCGGGTGCTGCTGGCCTGCATGTAGCTGGCCTCGCCCACGATCTTGTTGTTGTAGACGTCCGAGGCCACGGCGCCGGACTTGGCGCGGCGCACGCTCTCGATGTCGGCATTCCACAGGGCGGACAGGTACTCCGCATCGACGGTGGGGGCCGAGTACTTGGCGGCATTGAGCGTGGAGCCGTTGTAGCCGGCGTAGATGGAATCGCCGTAGGCCACCACGCGGTACTTGGTGGTGGTGCCCGCGCGGTCGATGGTCCAGGACACGTTCTGGTTGAGCGTGCTGGCCGCCGCGGGCAGGGCGCCCGCGGCCAGGACCACGGCCGAGACGCAGGCGGCCAGGAGGGAGGGGAACTTCTTCATGTTTGTCTCCATTGGGGTGAGAGTCGACGGCAAGTCGTGCGCGCGAATCCACAGGCTGTCTTGACGCAGCTCGCTGCACGATCCGGCAAAAGCCGGCGAGGCTCCACCCCAGCAAACCCTAGGCCGGGCATAGCGGCTGTGCCAGCGTGGACCAGGGCTGTCGCACAGGTGACAATGCACGCCGCAGGGGCCCGCTCGCGGGCCGCAGGAGTCCGGGGCAGATCCACCTACCGTGCCCACCCACCATGCAGTCCAGCCATCGTAGGCAAGTCCCATGACAGAAGCTTTGCAGGCCCGTTGCCAGACCCTGGGCGAGCGCGCCGTGCTGCTGGACTTCCCCGGCACCCCTGCCAACCTGGAGTTGCAGCGGCGGCTGTGGCGGCTGCGCGAGCAGCTGTTGGATGCGGGCGACGTTGTCGTCGACTGCGTGCCCGGCATGGGCAACCTCAGCTGGGTCTTCGATCCCGACCGGCTCGACGGCGAGGCCGCCTGCGCCCGGCTGATGCAGCACTGGCAGGCGCAGCTCGACCAGCCCCTGGCGCCCCTGGACACGGGCCGCCTGGTGGAGGTCCCCGTGCACTACGGCGGCGAGGCTGGCCCCGACCTGGCCGGCGTCGCCCGCCATCATGGGCTCCGTGCGCGCGAGGTGGTGCGCCTGCACAGCGAGGCCGACTACCGCGTCTTCTTCCTGGGCTTCCTGCCCGGCTTCGCCTATCTGGAGGGCCTGCCCGCGGCCCTGCACACGCCGCGCCTGGCCACGCCGCGCAGGGCGGTGCCGGCGGGCTCGGTGGGCATCGGCGGTGCGCAGACAGGCGTCTACCCCTGCAGCAGCCCCGGCGGCTGGCAGCTCATCGGCCGCACCGCCCTGCCCCTCTTCGATGCCGACGCGCAGCCGCCCACACTGCTGCAGCCGGGCGACCGCCTGCGCTTCGTGGTGGAGCGCTGCGATGGCTGAGCCCCTCCTCGTGCAGGTGATCAAGCCCGGCGTGCAAAGCAGCGTGCAGGACCTCGGCCGCACGGGCTGGCGGCACCTGGGCATCGGCAGCGCCGGGTGTATGGATCCCGTGTCGCTGCAGCTGGCCAACGCCCTGTTGAGGCAAGACCTGACCCTCTCCGCGCTGGAGATCAGCGGCGGCCCGGTGGAGCTGCGCTTCGAACGCGACACCGTCTTTGCACTGGCCGGCGCCGACTACGAAGGGATGCTGGACCACCAGCCCTGCCCCATCGGCTGGCCTCAGGCCGCCCGTGCCGGCCAGACGCTGCGGCTGCAGGGGCCGCGCGCAGGGCGCTTCGCCTATCTGGCGCTGCCGGGCGGCATCGTGGCGCCCTCGCGCATGGGCTCCTTCAGCACCGACCTGGCCGGCGGCTTCGGCGGCCCGCAGGGGCGCGCGCTGCGCGCGGGAGACGTGCTGCAGGCCGCGGGCCGGGCCGCACTGCCGGCGGGACGCCGGCGCGGTCTTGCCGCCTTCACCGCCCCCGCGACCCTGGCGCTGCGCGTGCTGCCCGGCCCCGAGGCCGCGCTGTTCCACCCCGAGGCCATGGCCGAGTTCTGGCAGGCCGGCTGGCGCCTCGGTGCGCGCAGCAACCGCATGGGCAGCCAGCTCGATGGCCCCGCGCTGCGCCGCCCCGATCGCCCCGATGAGCTCGCCGAGCTGCCCTCGCACGCCGTGCTCCCGGGCGTCGTGCAGGTGCCGCCCGACGGCCAGCCCATCGTGCTGATGGCCGACGCCCAGGCCACCGGTGGCTATCCGCGCCTGGCCGTGCTCATCGAGGCCGACCTGCCGCGCCTGGCTCAGTGCACCCCTGGCCAGCGCCTGCGCTTCCTGCCCGTGGACGAGGCGCAGGCCCGCGCCGCCCGGCGGCAGGCACGGGACGCCCTGCACTGTCAATGCCAGGCTCTGCAGGAGGGCTGACAGCCGGCGCCCCTGACAATCGCCCCATGCGCCCCGCACCGCCCCCCGCCGCCCTGGACCTCAACGCCGACCTCGGCGAGGGCTGTGCCGACGAGGCGCTGATCCTGCCCTGGATCAGCTCGGCCAACATCGCCTGCGGCGGCCATACCGGCGACGCCGCCAGCATGCGGGCCTCCATCGCCCGCGCCCTCGAGCACAGCGTGGCGGTGGGTGCGCATCCCAGCTATGCCGACCCTGCACATTTCGGTCGCCAGCCGCAGGCCGTGACGCCCGCCATGCTGGCCGCCCTGTGCGGCGAGCTGGCGCGGCAGCTGCAGGACTTCCAGCGGGCCGCGCAGCGGGAGGGCGCCAGGCCCCGGCATGTGAAGCCGCACGGCGCCCTCTACAACCAGGCCGCCCAGGACCCCGGCCTGATCGAGCTGCTGCTGGCGCTGCTGCCGCGCGAGGCCCCGGGCCTGGCCCTGGTCGCGCTGGCCCGCAGCCCGCTGGCGCAGGCGGCCCGCCGCGCCGGCCTGCCGGTGCGCGAAGAGGGCTTCGCCGACCGCCGCTACACCGCTGCCGCCACCCTGGTGCCGCGCAGCGAGCCGCGGGCCGTGCTGGAGGCGCTGGACGAGGGCGTCGCGCAAGGCCTGGCCCTCGCCCGGGGCGAGCCCCTGCAGGCACAGGATGGCAGCGCCCTGCGCCTGCGCATCGACACCCTCTGCGTGCACGGTGACGGCCTGGCCGCCCTGCCCCTGGTGCGCGCCCTGCATGAATCCCTGCGTGCCGCCGGCCTGGCCGTGCGCGCCCCCGACTGATGGGCCCGCGCCCCACCCTCAAGACCTGACCCCATGGACCTCGCCCCCTTCCTGCCGCTGGTCGGCATCCCACTCGTCGTTGCGGGCTTCGCCCTGCGCTTCAACGCTCTGCTGGTGGTGCTGGTGGCGGGCACGGTGACCGGCCTGTGCGCCGGCCTCGAGCCCCTGGCGCTGCTGGAGCTCTTCGGCGCGAAGTTCATGGCCAGCCGCTCGCTGGCGGTGGTCGTGCTGCTGCTGCCGGTGGTGGCCCTGGTGGAGCGCCACGGCCTGCGCGAGCATGCGCAGACCTGGGTGGGCCGCTTGCGCGGTGCCAGCACCGGCCGGCTGCTGATGCTGTACTACCTGCTGCGCCAGGGCACCGCCGCGCTGGGGCTGACCAGCCTGGGCGGCCCGGCCCAGACGGTGCGCCCCCTGCTGGCGCCCATGGCCGAGGGCCTGGCCGTGCAGCGCCACGGCCCGCTGCCGCCGGCCCTGCGCGAACGCATCCTGGCCCACGCCGCGGCCTGCGACAACGTGGCCCTCTTCTTCGGCGAGGACATCTTCATCGCCTTCGGCGCCGTGCTGCTGATCCACAGCTTCATGCAGCAGAGCGGCATCCCGGTGGCGGAGCCCCTGGTGATCGGCCTGTGGGCCATTCCCACGGCCCTGTGCGCGGCGGTGGTGCACCTGGCGCG
The DNA here is from genome assembly GCF_027257975.1 of Pelomonas sp. BJYL3. Taxonomy (GTDB): domain Bacteria; phylum Pseudomonadota; class Gammaproteobacteria; order Burkholderiales; family Burkholderiaceae_C; genus Roseateles_B; species Roseateles_B flavus. Next base: position 809,757 of record NZ_JANZKX010000002.1, on the reverse strand, counting down.
GCTGTCACGGCTGGACGCCCAGATCGCCGCCGCCCTGCCCGCCGAGCCCAGCACCTGGGAGGCCGCATGAGCTCCGCGCCCGTGGCGCCCGCCCCCGCCCTCATCGGCCCCGGCCTGACCCTGCCCCTGGTGGGCGTGATCCTGCTCGCCACGGCCCTGGGCTGCTGGCGCGAGACCGGCACGCCGCGGCGCTTCTGGCGCGGCCTGTTCTGGGCCCTGTTCGGCCTGCCCTTCCTGCTGGGCGACCTGATGCTGGACCAGCTCGGCAAGCCCCTCACCGACCGCCTGGCCGGCCTGCTGGTGCTGGCCCTGGGCCTGATCGCCGGCCTGGGCTACAGCGCCGGCCCCGCCGCACCGCCTTCGCCCAAGGACCAGAAGCGCCGCCAGCAGCGCGCCGCCCTGCTGGGCCACCGGCTCTTCCTGCCGGTGCTGGCCATCCCGGCGCTGACGGTGGTGGGCGTGCTGGCCGGCCCTCACCTGCGCTGGCCTCAAGGGAGCCTGCTGGCCCCGCAACACCTGACCCTCGCAGCCCTGACCCTGGCCTGCCTCGGCGCCCTGCTGCTGGCCTGGCGGGTGACGGGCGACTCGCCACGGCGGGCGCTGCAGGCCTCGCAGGGCCTGATCGAGTCCATCGGCTGGCCGCTGCTGCTGCCGCTGATGCTGGCCATGCTGGGCGGGGTCTTCCTGGCCAGCCACACGGGCGACGCCATCGAGACCCTGGCCCGCCGTCTGCTGCGGCCGGACAGCAAGGCCGCGGTGGTGGCCACCTACACCGTGGGCATGGCGGCCTTCACGATGGTCATGGGCAATGCCTTCGCCGCCTTCCCCGTGATGGCGGCCGGCGTGGCCCTGCCCTTCCTGATCCAGGGCCACGGCGCCAATCCGGCGGCCGTGCTGTCCATCGGCATGCTCAGCGGCTATTGCGGTACCCTGATGACGCCCATGGCGGCCAACTTCAACATCGTGCCCGCCGCCCTTCTGAACCTGCAGGACCGCCACGCCGTGATCAAGGCCCAGACGCCCACGGCCCTGCTGCTGCTGGCCTTGCAGACCCTGCTGCTGTACCTGATCGTCTGAGCCGCCCCGCCGCCATGAACGCCCCCGACTGCCTTCTGATCACCGGCTTCGAGCCCTTCGACGGCGAGTCCGTCAACCCCTCCGCCCAGCTGGTGCTGCAGCTGCAGGGCGAGGCGATCGCGCCGGGCGCGCGCGTGGAGGCCGTGGTGCTGCCCTGCGAGTTCGGCGCCGCGCTGCAGGTGCTGGAGGCCCATCTGGACCGCCTGCGGCCGCGCCTGGTCCTGTGCTGCGGCCAGGCGGGCGGGCGCACGGCGCTGAGCTTCGAGCGCGTGGCCATCAACCTGGACGACGCGCGCATCCCCGACAACGCCGGCGCCCAGCCCATCGACCGCCCGGTACAGGCCGCGGGCCCCGCCGCCTACTTCGCGACGCTGCCGGTCAAGGCCATGACCCAGGCCCTGCGCGGCGCGGGTGTGCCGGCCGAGGTGTCCTACACGGCCGGCACCTTTGTGTGCAACCACGTCTTCTACGGCCTGATGCACCTGGCGCAGCAGCGCCCCTGGCTGCGCCAGGCCGGCTTCCTGCACCTGCCCTACCTGCCCGAGCAGGCCGCGCAGCATCCGCAGGCGGCCTCCATGGCGCTGGACACCATGGGCGCCGGCCTGCGCCTGGCCCTGCGGACCGCCCTGGCGACGACCCAGGACCTGCAGGTGAGCGAGGGCACCCTCTGTTGATTCCGCCCGCCGGCCATCGGCCCCGCGCCCCTGATTGACGGGTCTTGCTCCCGGTTGAGGTCTGCTCCTAAGCTTGCCGAAAACAGCACGACGCCAGCGGCCCCTCGCCACGGCAGGGCCTGTGCGTCCAGGGAGCTCGGCATGGTCGATCCTTCTCGCAATCACCTGAGGCTGCTGGGCCAGGGCGGGCCCACCCTGGTCTTCGGCCATGGTTTTGGCTCAGACCAGGCCGCCTGGAGCCGCGTGGCCGAGGCCATGGCCTCCACGCACCGCGTGCTGCTCTTCGACCACGTCGGCTTCGGCCGCTCGGACCGCCTGGCCCATTGCGACCAGCGCCACAGCTCGCTGGATGGCTATGCCCAGGACCTGGTGGACATCCTCGAGGACCAGGACCTCAGCGACGTGGTCTATGTGGGCCACTCCATCGGCGGCGTCATTGGCCTGCTGGCCAGCCTGCGTGCACCGCGGCGCTTTGCGCGTCTGGTGCTGCTCAACACCTCGCCGCACTTCATCGACGAGACCGGCTACCGCGGGGGCTTCCAGCGCCGGCAGATCGCCGAGCTGCTCGCACGCATGGACGCCGACTACCCGGCCACCGCCGCCTTCCTGGCCCCCGTGGCCATCGGGCCGGACAACCCCGCGCACCACATCGAGGCCTTCGGCCGCGGCCTCCATGCCCTGGATCCGCTGATCGCCACCCGCTTCGCCCGGCTGACCTTCTATGTGGACTGCCGGGCGCGCCTGGCCGAGGTGCGCCACCCCTGCCTGGTGCTGCAGAGCACGCACGATACCTTCGCGCCGGTGCACGTCGGCGAGTACCTCCACCGGCAGCTGCGGGGCTCGACACTGCAGTTGCTGGAGAACTCGGGCCACTGCCCGCACATCACCCATCCGCAGCTGATCGAGCAGGCGCTGCGCGCCTCGCTGGGGCCTCGCGAAGCGGCGGCGCTGCGGGCCTGAGCTCAGCGCAGGGACTTCACCAGCGAGTCCATCAGCACCTTCAGCGAGCGGTCATGCCGCGTGATCGGCGGCACGGGGCGCTGCACGCCCAGCAGCTGGTAGACGGCCATCTGCGCAGCGCGCACCGAGTACTCGACGGTGAAGACCACGTCGTCCGCGATCTCCACGAACTGGCTCACGAAGGCCACATTGCGCGAACCCGGCGGCACCGGCAGCGGCCGGTCGGCGTGGGCGCGAGGCATGAACATGCTCGTGATGTAGGGCATGCGGCAGGGGATGCACACGGCGCGCTCCAGCACCTCGGGGTCGAGGTTCAGGTGGCCGCGCAGCTCCTGCAGGATCTCCGCCCCGCTGCATTCGCTCATGGGCTTGGCCACGAAGTCGCCGATGCGGTCCGGCTGCAGCGCATAGCCCCAGAACACCTGCAGGCCCTCGGGCTGGCCGCGGAAGTGCGGCTGGTGGTAGAGCACCACGGACATCTGCCAGGCCGAGTCCTTGAAGGTCACGAGGCCGCCAGTGCCGGCGCGGTTGCCGGTGAACGCCTCCATCTGATCGAAGAAGGCCGGCTGAGAGCAGGTGACGGTGAAGGACAGCCAGTAGGACTCCGCCAGGCGGCTGTTGAAGGCCGCCGGATTGCCGAACTGCGGCCGCCCTTTCGCGAGCTTTTCCCACAGGGCCCAGCCCTGGCTGTCCGCCTTGGTGAGGCGCGGCGCGGGCGCGCTCATGCTGCCCACGCTGGAGGCATCGGTCATGGAGGCGTTCTGCACGAAGACCAGGTCCTCGGGCGCGATCCCGACGGTGCGCTCGCCCTGGGCGTCGCGCAGGGTGAGGGCGCGGGCCACGGTCTGGCCGTCCGCCTCGTCCAGGGCCACGTCCGTCGCGGTGGTGCCGTGCACGAAGTTCACGCCGCGCTGCCGCAGCCAGGTCTCCAGCGGCCGCACGAGGGAGTCGTACTGGTTGTAGACCGTGCGCTTGACGCCGCCCAGGGTCTCGATGCGCGGGAACTCGTTCATGAAGCGGTGCAGGTAGCGCTTGAACTCCACCGCACTGTGCCAGGGCTGGAAGGCGAAGGTGGTCTGCCACATCCACCAGAAGTTGGTGTCGAAGAAGGCGGGCGAGAGCCAGTCGCTGATCTTGCTGGTGCCCAGGGCCTCCTCGCTGGCCTCGGTGAGGCGCAGCAGCTCCAGGCGGTCGGCGTTGCTGAAGCCCATGTGGCTGACGTCCAGCTTGTGGCGGCGGCGGTCCACCAGCCGGGCCTTGGAGTGCGCGGGGTTCTGCTCGTTGAAGCGCACGGTCTCCTCGTAGACCGAGAGCTCGGGCTGGTCCAGCGAGGGGATGGACTTCATCAGGTCCCACAGGCACTCGTAGTGGTCCGTGGTGAGCATGCGGCCGCCGCGCAGGCTGTAGCCCTGCTCGGGGCGCCAGGCGGCGTCCAGGCTGCCGCCGCTCTGGGGCTGGCTTTCGTAGATCGTGATGTCCGTGCCGGGCACGCCGGCGTCGCGGATCATGAAGGCGGCGCCGGCCAGTGAACCGATGCCGCTGCCGAGGAAATGGGCTTTCATTGGAATGCTCCCTGTGAAGAAATGGATGCGGCCCATTCTTCGCAGGAGCGTTCGCGGCCTCTTGACTCAGATCATTTCGAGGGACGGAGTGAGAGCCCTCTCTAATGTTCACATGACGCGTCAGGCCTGCGGATGGCGGGCCTGCCAGGCGCGCAGGGCCTGGCGGTAGGCATCCATGGCGAGGTCATGGGCGTCGAAGATGCAGGGGTCGCAGCCATTGCCGCAGCAGTCCTCCAGCGCGGGCGGCTCGGGGGGCTGGGGCTTGGGGTCGTCGTCGACGGAAGCGGGGTCAGGCGGGTTCATGGCGGCAAATTGTCTCGCAGCGCCCAGCGGGGCTCAGCGCCCCGCCTGGCGCAGCGTCTGCACCAGCATGCGGTGCAGGCTGTCCACGGCCTTGTTGCCCTGCGAGGCACGGCTGCGGTAGACGGCCACCTCCATGGGCGCCAGCGGGCCCAGGCCGTGCTGCTCGCCCAGCACCTGCAGGTGCGGCGGCGCGCTGCACTGGGTCAGCACCGCCACGGCCAGGCCACTCTCCACCGCGGCGATCTGGCCGGCCAGACTGGAACTGTTGTAGACGATCCGGTAGGGGCGCCCCTGCAGCGCCAGCGCATTCAGGGCGCTGCGACGGCCGGGGCTGGCGGGCTCGTAGACCGCAATGGGCAGGGGGCTGCGGGTCCAGACATCGAACTGTGTGGAGCCCACCCACACCATGGGCTCGTGGAACAGCAGGGTGCCACGCCGGGCGTTGTCGCGCGAGACCAGGGCCAGGTCCAGCTCGCCCCGGCTGACCCGGGGGATCAGCGAGGTGGACTGCTCGCAGTCCAGCTGGATCTCGACCCCGCCGTGGCGCGGCGCGAAGCGCTTGAGCACGGGCGTGAGGTATTTGCTGGCGTAGTCGTCCGGCACGCCCAGGCGCACGAGGCCGGTCAGGGCCTCCTCGTGCAGGGCAGCCTGCGCCTCCGCGTGCAGGTCCAGCATGCGGCGGGCATAGCCCAGCAAGACCTGACCCTCATGCGTGAGCTGCAACTGGCGCGGCCCACGCAGCAAGACCGGGTGGCCCAGGGCCGCCTCCAGCTTCTTGATCTGCATGCTGACGGCAGACTGCGAGCGGTGGATCTCCGGCGCGGCGCTGCTCAGGGAGCCGGCGTCCACGGTGGCCACGAAGCACTTGAGCCAATCGATCTGGAGGTCGCGCATGCTTTCGATAAGCGCATGGATGGTTCACGAATTATGCGCTTTTCAGCAATCACGTCCGCACTCACAGTGAGGCCCTCATGAGCCTGCTGACCCCCACCCTGCCCGCCGGACCCCGGCCCCAGGCCGCCGCTGCCGCCCCCGGCGCGCTGGACCTGCGCGCCACCGCCACCATGCTGATGCTGTGCCTGCTGTGGAGCCTGCAGCAGGTCTCGCTGAAGGCGGCGGCCGGGGAGATGAGCCCCATGCTGATGATCGCGCTGCGCTCCTGCATCGCCCTGGCGCTGCTGGGCCTGCTGATGCGCAGCCGCGGCGAGCGCCTGGCCCGCGAGCGCTGGCGTGCCGGCGCGCTGGCGGGGCTGCTGTTCGGGCTGGAGTTCCTGCTGGTGTCCGAGGCCCTGCAGCGCACACAGGCAGCCCATGTGATCGTGTTCCTCTACACCGCCCCCATCTTCGCGGCCCTGGGCCTGCACCTGCGCTGGCCGGCGGAGCGCATGGGCGCCTGGCAATGGGCCGGCGCCCTGCTGGCCTTCGCGGGCATCGCCTGCGCCTTCCTGGGCCCGCGTGCCGGGGCGCCGGGACACGCCGGCGGCCAGGCCCTGGCGGGAGATGCCCTGGCCCTGCTGGCCGCCCTGGCCTGGGGCGCGACGACCGTGACGCTGCGCAGCACCCGCCTCGTCGAGGCGCCGGCCACGGAAACGCTGATGTACCAGCTGATGGGCGCGGCCCTGCTCCTGCTGCCCGCGGCCCTGCTGAGCGGCCAGGCGCAGTTCACCTGCACGCCGCGCGTGCTGGCCCACCTGGGCTTCCAGAGCCTGGTGGTGTCCTTTGCCAGCTTCCTGACCTGGTGCTGGCTGCTGCGCCGCTACCTGGCCTCGCAGCTGGGCATGTTCTCCTTCCTGACACCGCTGTTCGGCGTGCTGCTGGGCGCGGCCCTGCTGGACGAGACACTGGAGGCCTCCTTCCTCGCCAGCAGCGTGCTGGTGCTGGCGGGCATCGGCCTGGTCAGCGCGCAGGGGCCGCTGCAGCGGGCCTGGCGGCAGGCCAGGCAAAGGCGGCGGGCCCACTGAGCCGGCAGCGGCCACAATGGCGGCATGGCACAAGGCAAACGCATCTCCGTCGACATCCATCCCGCCGCCCTCCAGGCCATCCAGGCCCTGGGTGCGGCCGCCCGCCAGGCCCGGCTGCAGGCCGGCGAGGGCCAGGCCGCCGCGGCGGCCCGGCTGGGCGTACACGTGCAGACCATCGGCCGCATCGAGTCCGGCGAGCCCGGCGTGGCGATCGGCCACGTGCTGGGGCTGCTGGCGCTGTACGGGCTCACCGCCGCGCCGCAGGCCGCTGCGGCAGGCGAGGCCGGCGCATGAACGGCACGTCCCTGGGCGGCCTGCAGATTCCGCGCTTCGAGACCGAACGCCTCTGGCTGCGCCCGTTTCGCGAGGCGGACTTCGACGGCCTGGCGCGCTTCTTCGCCAGCCCGGTCTCGGCCACCTACGGCGGCCCCTGTTCGCGTGAGGAAGCCTGGCGCAAGTTCGCCGCCTACCTGGGCCACTGGGCCCTGCGCGGCTACGGCCCCTGGGCGCTCGAAAGCAAGGGCGACGGTGCCTTCGTCGGCCTCAGCGGCCTGTGGAATCCCGAGGGCTGGGTGGAGCCCGAGATCACCTGGGCCCTGCTGCCCGAGGCCCAGGGCCGGGGCTATGCCACCGAGGCCGCCCGCGGTGCACTGGCCGCGGCCTATGGCCACTTCGGTTGGCGCACCGCCGTCAGCGTGGTGGCGGAGGGCAACAGCGCCTCCAGCGCCGTGGCCGAGCGTCTGGGTGCGCAGCTGGAGCAGCGCATTCCCTTCCGCGGCGGCCAGGGCCTGGTGTACCGGCATCGCGGGCCGGACGAGGCCTGAGCGCCCCGGCCTGCGTCACGCCTGCGCCGCACGCCCCTGTGCCAGGGCAGGGCCTCGCGGCATGAGCCCTCTGGACGGCAGCGGCGGAACCGGCACGTGCACCTCGGCCGGACCTACACGCGCCGCCACCTCGTCATACCAGTAGGCCGCGGGCTGCGCGCCCTCGGCGAGGGCCTGCCAGGTGCGCTCCAGCGCCTGCACCAGGCGCCGGCTCGCGCTGCTGTGCAACCAGCGTGCGGCCAGGGCCTTCAGTGGCGCCTCGTGCACGGATCCCAGCCACAGCGCGCGCGGCAGCTCGTGCGTCAGCGGCAGCAGCTGGCCGTCGGACTGCAGCACCAGCACGGGCGCCAGTGCCGTCAAGCCTGGCGCCGGCCAGGCGGGCACCAGACGTTCGCGGTGGGCCAGGATCTGGTCCTGGCTCAGCGCGTCCACCTGGACCCGCACGCCGCTGCGGGTCTGCAGGGCCTGCGCCAGCCGCTGCGCCTCGACGATGGCCGCGAGCAGCTCCTGGCCATCGGGCCGCGCGCCGGCCAGCGTCTCGCGGGCGCGCCCATGCAGCGTCAGCGGATGCACCTGCACGCCTTGCGCGCCGTGCGCGGCGGCCAGTCCCACGACGTCCTCCAGCTCGTCGACGTTGTGCTGGGTCAGGGTGAAGATGAAGCCGAAGGGCGTGCCCGTGGCGCGCGGCTGGGCCAGCAGCCGCAGGGTGCGCGCCAGGGCGCCGGCCTGCCCGCGCAGGGCATCGTGCGTGGCCTCGCGGCCATCGACGGAAATGGCCAGGCGGTCCAGATGCGGCGCGATGGCCGCCCAGCGCTGCGGGCTCAGCAGCAGGCCGTTGCTCGTGAGGCTGGTCAGCATCCCCAGGCGGCGGGCATGCTGCAGCAGGCCCGGCAGCGCCTCGTACAGCAGGGGCTCGCCCCCGGAGACCGCCAGCTGCCGGTAGCCCAGCGCCGCGGCGTCGTCCAGCACGGCCCGCAGCAGCGGCAGGGGCAGCTGCTGCGTCTCGCGCGGGCCGGACGAGGTGTAGCAATGCGCGCAGGCCAGGTTGCACAGCCGCGTGGGATGCAGCTGGATGATGGGCGCCACGCCCGTGGGCCCACCGCAGCCGGACTGCAGCGCCGGGCGGGCGATGGCGCCCGGCGCTGTCCAGGGGGCGAAGCTCTCAGCCACCCAAGGCCCCGCGCGCGCCGAGCTGGCTGATGCCGCCTTCCAGCACATTGCCGGGCTGCACCACATGGCCGAAGTCCAGCTGCATGCGGATCAGGTCCGGCCAGGGCGTGCCGTCGATCAGGATGCGCGGCGGCTTGACCTCGCCGCCATGCGTGCGATGCCACTTGAGCCAGAAGAGCAGATCGTTGCCGCACATGGGCACGTCATCGCCCGCATAGCTCAGCGAGAGCCGCATGCCCGTGGCGTTGGCGCCGCCGTAGACCGTGGCCTCCTCGATGCGGGCGGGGGACTTGTCCATGGCCTGTGCGATCTCCCGCACGGACTCCTCGGTGAGCTGGCGAGCCTTCCAGGCGGCCAGCAGCTTCTCCGAACCGCGTTGCTTGTCGATGTTCATGATGAGGACTCCCTTGATGAGGGCAAAGGCGGCCACGCAGGACGCGCGGCTTGGCCTTCAGACTCTAGGAGCCCCGCGCCCCGAAGCAGCCCACGACCTAGGGAGACCCGGCCCCGAACGCGCGCCAACCTAGGGGGATGCCGGGCCGCGGGGTTCCCACAGCGAACCCCTGAGCAGGCCGCGTGGCGCCTACGCCCGGCAGACGCCGGCCCGCACTAGACTGAGGACCGCCCCCTGTTCCGCTGACTCCCCCCATGCGCTCCACGCCGCCCCTGCTGCCTCGCAAGTCCCCGCGCCAGCGCCGTTCGCAGCTGACCGTCGCCAGCCTCCTGGAGGCCGCGGCCCAGCTCCTGGAGACGCAGGGCCTGGAGGGCTTCAACACCAATGCGGTGGCCGAGCGCGCGGGCGTGGGCATCGGCTCGCTGTACCAGTACTTTCCGTCCAAGGACGCCCTGACCCTGGCCCTGCTGGAACGCGAGGCGGCCCGCTTCGAGGCCGATGCCCTGGCCGCGCTGGAGGTGCCCGACGGGCCCGCCGCCCTGCGTCACCTGATCCGGGCCTCCGTGCGCCAGCAGCTGGAGCGTGCCGAGCTGGCCCGGCTGCTGGACGAGCAGGAGGGCCGGCCCGAGCTGCGTGCCCATCTGGACAAGGGCCGGTTCGGCCAGCTGATCGGCACGCTGCTGCAGCGCCCGGGCCTGCCCCGGCAGGGGGACGCCGCGCTCGCCGCGGCCGATGTCGCCGCCCTGATCCGCGGCCTGGTGGATGGCGCGGGCGAGCGGCGGGAGACCGATCTGGCGCATCTGCAGCGCCGCGTGGAGGCGGCCGTCTTCGGCTACCTTGAACGGGCCGCGGCCGCTGCACCGGGCGGGCAAGGCCGTGAATGCGAGTCGGGCATGTGAGTCGGACATGCAGGCGGGTGCCGATCCGGCCCGATCCCGCCGGCAGGCCACACACGGCCGGGATGCGAGTACCGGGACGCAGGCCCGCTCCCTAGCATGGGCGGACTTTTCAACGCACGGAGATTCCATGCCCCAGTCCCGCCACCAGGCCCCCGCCACCCAGACCCTCAACCACCTCAGCTTCCCTGCGCCCGACCTGGAGGCCACCACCGCCTTCTTCGAGCAGCAGCTGGGCTGCACCGTGCGCCGCATGGGCGCCTTCAACTTCCTCAAGCACCAGGGCTTCGACATCGTCATCGAGGACGGCCGCCTGCACGGCCTCAGCGCCGTCGACTGGCCGCACAACTTCCACATCGGCTTCGAGCTGCCGACCCGCCAGGCCGTGGTCGACCTCTTCGAGCGCTTCACCGCCCAGGGCGTTCGCTTCACGCAGACCCTGCACCACGCCATGCGCGGCACGCGCTTCTTCTGCGAGGCCCCGGGCGGGTTGGTGATCGAGGTGAACACGCGGGAGGATGCGCAGGTGCCGCTGGATTGAGCCAGGCTCACTGCCGGCGCGCCCAGGCACGCCGGCAGTGGCTCAAGTCTGCCCGGCGGGCGGCAGGGCCATGTGGGCGCGCTCCCAGTGATCGCCGGAGAACAGGGTCACCGACACCTTCCCCGGCGTGCCCTGGTTGCCGCCCAGGACTACCCAACCATCCGCGACCTCGCCCACCAGGAAGGCCAGGTGGTGCTGGCTGGGCTCTGCCCGGTTGCGCAGCAGCAGCACAGCGCCGTAGCAGGGCTCATCGATCGCCGTGCCCCAACCCGACCAGTTCGCGGCCCGCATGGGTGCGGCGGGCAGTCCGGTGGCATCCCTGGGGGACAGGACCCAGGACACGAAGCAGGCGCACCAGGCGTAGGTCGCTGGATCCTGCGCTTCCTCGTGGACGATGCCCAGCATGGCCCTGATCTCGGCCTTGTGCTGCACCTCGTTCAGACCCAGGGCCGAGATGGCACGCTTCATCCAGACGTCCGCAGCGCCGTCGCCGCCGCCGCTGTCCAGCGCGCGCCACGTCTGCTCGCCCACGACACCGTCCGGTACGAGGCCGCTGCGCCCCTGGTACAGGCGCACCGCGTCGCGGAGCAGGCTGTCAAAGCCCTCGCCCTGGCCTCTAGCCAGCTCAGGCAGGGCCAGGGCCTGGCTCAGTCGCGTCCGCAGGGCCGGGACCTGATCGCTCTGGGACCCAAGCTTCAGCACGGGGCGGGCTTCGACCAGCAGGCTGCGCCGTTCCATGATGGCCTCGTACAGCGAGCCATCCAGTTCGGCGCCCTGGGGCATGCGCAGTGCCTCGCGCCGCTGGGCCAGGGCCAGGCGGGTGCGTTCGTCCCAGACGCCCGTGTCGGGCACGCTGAGGCGCCGCTGCACTTCCTTGATCTCGTCGACGCTGAGCGTGCCCTCGATCGAGGTGGTGTGGTCGCTGGTGCCGCTGCGTCCTCCCCCGGCAGGGCCGGGGGTGGGTCCCGGCCCAGGCGCCGGAGCGGTCGTGGGGGGGCTGGTCTTGGCGTCGCCGCCCTTCCCGCCGCCGTCGGTCTCCTTGGTGGGCGCACCGGCCGCCCGCAGCTTGACCAGGCGTCCCAGGGTATCGAACCAGAAAGGCGCCCCCAGGCTGAGGGCGGTGGCCGTGAGCAACCACCCCAACAGCGCACCGTTGCGAAGGGCGCGGCACAGCAGGCCCAGCGTGCCGCACTGCCCGGATTCGCAAGCCTTGAGATCCTCGAGCGACAGCTGGCGCGCCAGCACCTCCGGTGCGAAGCCCATGGGCAGGTGGAAGGTGGTCTCACCGTCCCGCCGCAGCACGCAGGCCCGGAACTCGTCCGTGTCCTTTCCCAAGGAGAGGCCGCATTCGGCGCGCACCCTGCCGAGCGCTGTGCCCGGCGTGCGGTACAGCTGGGCGATCTCGCGCTGCAGGTCCAGCGCGCTGCGCGTGAGGCCGGCCATGGTGCGTGCCGCCTTGCCATTGGGATCCGGCAGCTTGAAGGACAGCCACTGCATCTCGCCGATGATGTGGGCCAGGGTCTGGTCCACGGTGTCGATGCGGTTCTCCAGCTCCTGCGTGCGCTCAAGCCTGGCGCCCTGCTTCGAGGCCTGGACGCGCCCTTCGCGCAGTTCCTCGCGCAGGGCGTGCAGGTCGTCCAGCCATTCGGTGGCAGGCGTGGTCTCCTGGGCCGGCTTCCCTCCCGGGTCCGCCGGCACGCAGGCCGCCAGCTCCTCGGGCGTGAAGCGACGATCCAGCTTGCAGCGCCGGCCCAGCCGCAGGTCCAAGACACAGGTCTTCTCGCGCACCGTGCACTTGAAGGTGAAGAGCTGGTCTTCCTGCAGGAAGCTCTTGTCGCGCAAGGCCGTCTCCAGGGCGCCGACCGACTTCTCGACCTGCTCGTAGCGGCCGGCGAAGTCGCGCGGGGCAGCCGTCGAAGCCACTGTCTGGGCCGCCGCGGGCGCCGAGGCGCCGGACTGCCGTGCAGCATTCACCGCTACCGCGGCCTCCGCCAGCTGCGTGCGCAGCTCGGCGTCACTCCACAGCGTGCGGGCGATGCTCACCGAGTCCACGTTCAGCCCCATCGCCAGCGCCAGGGCGATGCCAAAAGTCCAGCCCTGGGCGGTGCGCTTGTACCAGCCTTCGGAACGGTCGCCGATGGAGGCGATCCACACCGCCACCTCCTTCTCGAATGCCTCCCAGTCCTGCGTCTCCGAGGTGGCCAGTGCCAGCGCGCTCCCGATGGCGCTGCTGCCCACGACCCGCCCGGCGGACGCCGGAGCCTGCCCCCCCGCCCGCAACGCCGCCACGAAGCTCCTGGGCGACATGCCGCTGCGAGCCGGGTGCTCGCCATGCCCCAGCACGGCCAGGAAGCCCTTGGCCATCAGCGTCGGCGGGATGTAGGACGGTCGGCGCCGCCCCGTCCCCTCCGCCAGGGACACGATCAAGGGCTGCTGGAAGAAGGCCTCGGTCAGCCCCTTGTCCTCGCCGAAGGCGGAACGCACCAGCTTCTTCAGGGTGCTCCCCCGCGAGCGCAGGAGGGCGTTGACCACGAACTCCTGGAGGGTGGTGACGAAGAGGCTGAGCACGGCGTACATCAGGACCATGCCCAGGGCGAGATCGATCATGGCGTTGTTCATCAGCGGCCTCGCTCAGCGGATCCGGTTGTAGAAGACATGCCGCCCGAGCCGGAAGCAGGGGGTCTGGCCCGCCGCCCAGTCGGGCAGGATGTCGACGGTGTGGTAGTGGCAGGCGTCGTCGGTGAAGTCCTTCCAGTCCGCCTTGACGGCCAGGTCGGCGATGTCGAGCGCCTGGGCGAAGGCGGCGTCTGCCGGGCTGACCTTCAGCAAGCGCTCCAGTGACGGCGTACCAGGGTTCCAGCAGCTGAACTGCCAGGGCTTGCGGCAGACGTCCACGACGTTGCGTCCCCACCAGGTCTGGCGGTGGACCCGGTTCATGACCACGCAGGCCACCGCCTCCATGCCGCGCCGCCCTTCGCCGCGGGCCTCCGCCCACAGCGTGCGCGCCAGGGTGTCCACGGCCACCTCACGAGAAGGGGCGGCACCGGCCGCGGCGCCTGTGGCCGTGCCTGGCACCGAGCGCGGCAGGGCGGCGCGCAGGGAGGGCCGCGGCGTTACTGGCAGCGGTCGACCGAGGGTCTCCCGGGTGATGGGCAGAATGCCGAAGTAGCTGATGGCCGCCTGCGCCGGCGTGAACCAGGCGTTGGCCTCATCGCCATCGGTGTCCAGGCCTGCACAGTGCAGGCCCAGCAGCGCGCCGCCTGGGTCCTGCACGGACGCACCGCTGTCACCGGCCTGGGTGGCACGGTCCAGCCGTGCCGCCACCAAGGACTGCACGCGCAGGGTCACCTCCTCGGTGCTGCCGTCCGGCGCCACCCGGTGGGTATTGATGTTCATGGCCGCGCTCATGCCCTGGCAGCGCCCCGCCACCACATCGCCGCCGGGCAGGCACACCTGCAGGCGGTCCCCCAGCACGGGCGTCTGGCCCAGGCGCTGCGGCAATGCCGCGGGCACCTCGCGGATCAACGAGTGCCAGACCTGGGCGGACACGCGCAGCAGGCCCGCGTCCAGCTCGTAGGCGCTCACCTCCGCGCCGCCGGTGATGCTGGTCTGCGCCAGATAGGCCCGCCCGATTCGCACGCCGTCGGGTGTCGTGAAGATCTCGAAGGGCTCATCAAAGCCCACGCCGCTGCGAGCCGCCAGCACATGGCCGGCGGTCACCAGGTAGTAGTGGTCCGCCGCATGCTGGTCCGCTGCCAGAAAGCCCAAGGCCCCCAGGATTGCCTCGCCGGAGGGACTGGTACGCAGGCCTTGCAGGGTGGCGCACTGGGCCGTGGGCCGAGCACTGCGCCAGGCCTGCAGGGGCACCTCGCCCAGGGTCGTCTCCACGCGGCGCGGCAGCAGCGACGCCGGCCAGCCCTCCGCCAGATGCACCCGGACATGAAGGTGCCCGGGCCGTCCGCCGATGCTGAAGCCCTCGATGATCTCCGGCCGCACCCAGGACAGGGCCCCGACGCCGCAGCGCTGCTGGCCCAGGGCTTCGGCCCAGGCCTGGATCGCGCGCCAGAGGCACTGCAGCTCGCGCCCGCTCACTTGCCGCCCCCGGCAGGCTTGCGGATGGCCACCGTGCGCTGCTGCAGGAGGTCCCCGTTGCGGAACACCAGCTGGAGGTCCTGCTCCGGCGCACTGGCCGCCGGGCTGATCACCACGGTCAGCGACTGGCGTCCAGCCGTGGCATCCGGCTCCGTGCGCAGCAGGTCCGAGGTCCGCAGGCTGGAGGTGCCGGCCAGGGAAATCGTGGGCATCTGGATGCCCCCCTGAGCGACAAAGCGCTGCGTCCCGCCGGGCGCGACCGTGATGACGGCCTCCTGCGGGTCGACCACCAGCTTGAGCCCGGGCGGCAGGAACTGGCATTCGTCCCGGCCCTGCAGGGCGGCGGCACGCTCGCGGTCCACCTCCAGATAGGCCTGGATCTGCTCCTCCGCGGCGATCAACTTGAACAGCGCAGTGCGGACCTCGGCATGGGACTTCACCAGAGCTCGATTGACGTCGACACGTGCACTGAGCTCATCAGCGCTGAGCTTCAATGCGGCCTTGGCCGGACCGGCCTTGCGCGCCTTGCTCGTACCGCTCTGGCCTTCCGCAGTGCCGCCACCTGGCGCAGTGGGCGACGTCGACGGCGGGGTCGCGGCCTGCGACAGCACACTGGAGAGATCCTGGCTCCCCAGCTTCATGCCGCCCACGGCGCGACGCAGCGAATCGACATCGGCCTCCGTGGCCTGCACCGCCTTGTTGGCGGCGGCCTCGATGGTGCGCACGGTGTGCAGCAAGGCGTGCGGTGCGTTGTCGATGCGGTCCTGCAGGCCCTGGGCCGCCCTGAGCGAGCGACCCGCCGTCAGCAGCCGCTGTTCGGCCTCTTCGAGCGTCTGCCGCGCCAGCCCATGCTCAGTGTTGGCGTCCGACACGACCGGCGCTTCACCCTGCCCCCGCGACTGACAGGTGGTGCTCGTGGCGCCGCGGCTGTCGCAGCCATTGCGGTAGGCCCCGACACGCTGGAAGGCCTCCGGGGTGACCGCCAAGGCCGCACGCAGGCTGATCAACGCGTCATTCAGCGTCCGGATCGCCCTGCGCAGGGCGCTGCGGCTCTGGATCAGGCTGGCCTCATTGTCCAGGGATGCGCTTCCGGCCCCTGCCCGGGTGGCGACGGCCGCTGATGCTCCCTGGCCCTCGCCGGGCCCGGACGCTGCCTCGCCGGCGCTTCGTGCCGTGTCGCCCTGGATGTACTTGCGCTCGTACAGGTAGCGCGCCACCGAGCCGTACATGGCGCAACTCAGCGCATCCACCGCGGCCAGGCGGATCTGTTGGCGTTGCGGCGATTCCCGACTCTTGACCCAGCCAAAGGCGGCGCTGCCCGCCAGCCCCAGGCGCGTCACCTCGCGGCGCACCTCGTCGCCATGGCCGAACAGACTGCGATACAAGGCATAGGCCCCCACGGGGTAGGCCGCCGCGGAGACCAGCCAGGGGGCGCCGGAATCATCGATCTCGGCGCGCAGGATGCGCAGCCGGGCGGCGTCGGCATCGTCGACGGCGGCGGGCAGCAGGCCGTAGAAGCGGGGACAACCGGCGGCTTCCAGCTGCGCGTCGGTGAGCGACGGACCGCACAACTGCCCGTACAGTCCCTGTGGTGCACTGGCGGCACGTGACGTGAAGCCGTACTGCGGGCGCAGGTCGCTGGTCTGCGGGCTGAGGGGCGCGCAGGCCGCCGCCAGCAGGGCCGAAGCAGGCAGCGCCAGCAGCCCCCAGCGCTGTCCACCCACGCGCCGGAGCGGCGCTGGCGATGTCGCCATCTGTTCCAGTCGAGGCATAGGGTCCCCTTCATTTCTTCTTCGATGTCGGCTGTCGCCACCGGCGTCCAGCCACGCACGCCTGCAGCCCGACCGCAACAGGGCGCGGCGCACGATGTCTGGCAAGGCCGGGTTGCAATCGACGCCCTCTTGCGCAGGGGCGTGCAACGCCTTTCTCGCACGCCCCTCGGTCTCGCGCCGATGCAGCGGCAGCGGCGCCAGGCCGCGGCCGTCAGCCCCGGCGGCGCTCGACGGGGTCGAGGACCCGGAGATCGATGGAATCCACCCAGCACAGGGCGCCGGACCCCGGCTCGGCCAGGTCACGCTGGGCCAGCAGGGTCAGGGACAGGCGCAGCTCGCCGTCCACGCCGACGCGCGCCGTAGTGGCGCCGGCCAGCGGCTCCTCGGGCGAGTCCGGCATCAAGGCAATGCGACGGCCATTGGCCCAGACCATCACGTGGGCCAGGCCGCGCGGGCCGCTGAGCTGGCTGCCGCCGCGCACCTGCACGCTGACCCAGCCCGTTCCGCGGCAGCGCACCAGGCCATCGGCACGCACGGCCTGAGGCGCGGCGTCCTGGTCGTCCGGGTGGCTGGCCACCTCCAGGCCGGTGAACAGGATGGACAGCACCTGCCCATCCTCGGTGCGGGCGCCGCTGACACCCAGTTCGACCTTGTCAAAGCTGGCGGATTCAAGATTCAGAGACATCGCTCGCTCCCCGTGTGGTGATGCCTCCAATATGCAAAGTCAGCGTCCACCTTGCGCCCCATGGGATGAGGGCAAACGCCGGCAAGAAGCACAAAGTTGTCGCGCTGACGTCATCAGTTTGATTGATGCTGGTGATTGACAGTGGTTTCACCATGACGCCCATGCTGCGCAGCCCCACCGTCTCCAAACGCCGCCTGGCCCAGCTTCCCGCCCTGCTGGGCGCAGGCCTGGCACCGGGGGACTTCATTCCTGCCCTGCTGGAGGCCTTGCACGAGGTCATCCCCAGCGCCCGCAACCTCTTCGATCACACGGACGCCCAGGGCAGCCTGCTTCACTACTACGTCGAAGGCCCGGTGGACGAGGACATTGCGCAGCACTACTTCGAGCACTTCCACAACCGCCGCGAGGCGGACTGCATGCCGGCCTTCCAGTCACTGGCCCTGGCACCGGGCGGCGTGCGCAGCGCCCGCCCCCTGATGACGCCGCAGTTCTACAACTCGGCCCTGTACCACGAGATCTGGAAGCCCCAGGGCCTGCACAGCCGGCTGGAGGGCGTGGTGCGCGATGCCGGGGGGCGACTGCTGGGCAGCCTGGTGCTGTACCGGGGGCCGGACGACGCCCCCTTCAGCAGCGATGAAGAGCAGGCCCTGGCCGCCGTGTTGCCCTGGGTGGCGCGAGGCCTGCAGGCGGGCCAGGCCGCCCGCCTTCAGGGAACGCGCAGCGGTCCGGCGAGCGAGGAGGCTGCGCCGCGCTACCTCCCTGCCCCAGAGCTGGCCGAGACCCTGCTGCTGGATGCCGAAGGGCATCTGCTCGATGCCACGGCCGGTGCGGCGCGCCTGCTGCTGCTGGCGACCGGCGGCCTGACCATGGACGCCCTGGCCGAAGGCCGTGCCGGCATGGAGGCTGCGCTGCGACGTGTCTTCGACTCCGGCCCCGCAGCCCTCGGCCGCGCCCGCTCGCTGACCCTGATCAATGCCCATGGCCGCTTCACCGCCGAGGCCCGCGCCCTGCTCGGTCATCTGGACGGGCCGGGCAGCCCCGCCACCCTCGTCACCCTGCGGCGCCTGGAGCCCCATGCCGTGGCCCTGCACCGCACCCTGCGCCAGCTTCCCCTCACCGCTGGGCAGCTGCAGGTCTGCGCGGCGCTGTGCCAGGGGCATGGCGCCGCGGACATCGCCCAGCTCCAGGGCGTGGCCCACAGCACGGTGGTGGATCACATCCGCAAGATCTATCGCGCACTGGGCGTGGGCAGCGTGCATGAGCTGTGCCGGCGGGTGGAGAGCGAGATGGCGACAGGCCCGTGAGCGGCCGGGGCCAGGGGTGCCGGGCCGGCATTCGCCCGCACCAGGCAGCGTGGTCAGACGGGTGACTGCCCCGCCTCCTCCAGCAGCCAGTCGCGGAAGGCCGCCAGGCGGGGCAGGCCGGCGCATTCGCCGCGGTAGACCACGTAGTAGGACAGCGGCGAGCGGTACTCGACTGCCGGGAAGAGCCGGACCAGCCGCCCTGCCGCCAGGTCGTCGCGGACCATCACGCTGCGGGCCAGAGCGATACCCTGGCCCTCCGCCGCGGCCTGCAGCACGGCGGCCGAATTGTTGATGCGCAGGGGGCAGCGCGACAGCCGGGTGCGCACGCCGGCGGCCTCCAGCCAGGTCGCCCAGCCGGGGAAGCCGGCGTGATCGTCCATGGACTCGTCGTGGATCAGCGTCTCGCGCAGCAGGTCCTCGGGCTGGCGCAGGCGGTCCGGTGACTGCAGCAGGCGCGGCGCGCAGACGGGGAACAGGTCTTCGTCCAGCAGCTTCACCGCGCTCAGGCCAGGCCAGTGGCCCAGGCCGTAGCGCACGCCGATGTCCACGCGCTGAGCGAGGAAGTCCACCGCCTTCAGCCGGGTTTCCAGGCGGACGTCCGTGTCAGGGTGGCGCTGCTGGAAACGCTCCAGTCGCGGCAGCAGCCACTTGGCCGCGAAGGCCGGGCTGACCGTCAGAGTCAGCACCCCGTGGCCCGCCCCTTCGCGCAGGCGCTCCATCCCCAGGGCCAGGCGATCCAGGCCGGCGCGGATGTCCGGCAGCGCGCGCTCGGCCGCCTCGGTGGGCTGCAGGCGGGCGCGGCCGCTGCTGCCGCGCAGGAACAGCGGCGTGCCCAGCCAGTCCTCCAGCGAACGCACCAGCTGCCCCACGGCCGCGGGCGTGACATGCAGCTCTCCGGCCGCCAGCGCAAAGCTCTGGTGCCGCGCCGAGGCCTCGAAGGCCCGCAGGGCGTTGAGGTGGACCAGGGTCTTGCCATTCATGAAGATTTTCTTTCCGGTGCGGACAGATTATCTCGTTTGTCACCCTGAGGGCCGCCGCGAAGAATCCATTCCGACGACTGAGCCCGCCTCCAGGAGGCGGCCAGATCGTTCCGTCAGTCGGCGGGCCTGGGCCGGATAGCTTTTCTTTCTGATCCGCTCGCGCCCCGTCGGCATCAATTCCAAGGACAGAAGAGGTGTGCGATGAGTGATGCATTTCAAGGCAGGAAGCTGCTGGTGCTGGGTGGGACGAGCGGCATGGGTCTGGAGACCGCACGCCTGGTGCTGGGCCAGGGCGGCAGCGCAGTGATCGTCGGCCACGACGCCGGCAAGGCGGAGGCCGCACGGGCGCAGCTGGCCCCGCTGGGTCCGGTCCAGGCCATCACGGCGGACCTGGGCAGCGATCTGGGCGTGGCCGCCCTGCTGGAGGTGCTGAGCAGCCGGCATGCCGACATCGACCTGCTGGTCAATGCGGCGGGCGTCTTCTTCCCCAAGCCCTTCCTGGACCACGAGGCCGCGGACTACGAGCGCTACATGGCCCTGAACAAGGCCTTCTTCTTCATCACCCAGGCCATGGCGCGGCAGTGGGTGGGCCAGAAACGGCCGGGCGCCATCGTCAACATCGGGTCCATGTGGGCACGCCAGGCCATCGCGGCCACGCCGTCCTCCGCCTATTCCATGGCCAAGGCCGGGCTGCATGCGCTGACCCAGCACCTGGCCATGGAGCTGGCGCCGCACCGCATTCGCGTCAATGCGGTCTCGCCCGCCGTGGTGGAGACCCCCGTCTATGAGCGCTTCATCCCCAGGGACCAGGTCGCCGCCACGCTGCAGGGCTTCAACAGCTTCCACCCCATCGGCCGCGTGGGCCGGCCACAGGACGTGGCCGAGGCCATCGCCTTCCTGCTGTCCGACAAGGCGGACTGGGTGACGGGGGCGGTGTGGGATGTGGATGGGGGGGTGATGGCGGGGAGGAATTGAGAACTCGGGCCGCGTCAGGGTCGGGATGAGGCAAACACGGTGGATGAGGCACGGATGCCGCCGAACGGAGCGCGCAGCCCCCTGAGCCTCCACGCCTGATCAGTCCTGCGAGGCACCCTCACCCACCAGCAGGCGCTCCAACTGGAGGCAAAGGTAGTTGGCCCGCAGGGTGGCCTCCGCCAACGTCGCCGTCTCCATCGCCATGCGGTCGAAGGCGCTGAATCCCGCCTGCGACGCGCTTGCCACCCAGGACTTGAGCGCCGACTGCCACAAAGCGCGCTGCTGGTCCGCGAGGCCGCGCTCGGCTGCTCCCTGCAAGGCCGAGCGGAAGCGCCTCAAGACCTCAGGCAGCAGCTCGCCCTGCAATTCGGGCGCCTCGGCCCCGGCCGCAGCGCCTCCCGGCCTCGGCACACCCGCCACCCGGTCCCTGGCACCGGGGGCGGCATCGAAGTGCAAGGCGTCGACCGGCAGACCGCCCTCGGGCGCGACCGGCCCATCGACCCGCACCAGGCTCAGCGGCTCGACGCGCAGGCGGTCCATGGACTGCCGAAGCCGGGCCACCAGTAGCGTCCCGGGAGCAGGCGGGCTTTCGTTCATGGCCTCAATGCGCCCGATGGCATGGTCCGCGAATTCGGAGAAGGCCAGCTCCGCGTCGAGCCGCGCGCCCTCGCCGTCCAGCAGGGGCCAGACCAGCAACTGCCGCGGGGCGTCGAAGTACGGAGCGCCGAAGCGTTCAGGCTTCAGCACGACCCAGTCTTCCATGGGTGCCGGCTCAGCCAGCAGGCTGCGTCGGTGCTCGCATCGGCGCTGCCGCAGGACGGACCAGCGGTTGATGGCCTGCAGGCCTGCGGCGAAGTCCGCCTGTGCCTGCTCCGGCATGACAGCGACCACGGTGCTGTCCGCAGCGGACAGGCGACCGCTCGAGTTCAATTGTGCGTGCAACAGCGTCAGGACACGCCCTGTCAACTGCGCCGGTGCCCACATGCCGCTCCAGGGTCCGGCCGCCTTGTAACGCGCCCTGGCGTTGAAGCCGCGCTGGCTCTGCGGCCGCGCCTCCGTGCAGGCCAGGAAGCGCTGCTCGCGAGCCGACCAGAACAGCATCGTCAAGCCCACGTAGCCCGATCCCGAGCGCCAGGCCCAGGCGCCCAGGCCATGCAGGACAAGAGAGCCCACCGGCTCATAGCTGGAGCGGGCGCGCCCCAGCAGCTGCGAGGGCGCAGCGCCGCGGGCTGCCGCAGCATCCAGCGCCGACACCAGGCCGTAGCAGAGCGTCAGCTCATCCAGCAGGCGGTGCTCGTCCGCGCCGCCCACTCGCTCGAGAAGCTGCTCGACGTGGTCGGCGATGCGCCGCAGCGCCAGGGCCAGGCGGTGGTACTCGGCGCCCTGGGCCCACACAGCCATCGTCGAGAAGCGTTCGTGGATGCCGCGCGACAGATGCGCCAGGCCTAGCTCCAGGCACTCGCCCAGCAAGCGACTGACCCGCTCGCGCAGTCGCGCTCGGGAGTCCTGCAGGGTGCCTGCACCGTTCGGTGGCACGGCATGATCCTGGCCGAGATCCAGCGCGGCAGAGCGCTCTCGCGCTGCGGGCTCCGGCGGGGGCAGGTCTTGCCCATGGGCCCGCCGAAAGGCCAGTACGGCGGCCACGCGGTATTTCTCGAGTTGCGCCAGCTCGATGTCTGGCAGCAGGTTTCCGATCCCGCCGCCCATGTAGCGGAGGTTCAGGCGCGGGCGCTGGAAGCCCAGCACCAGGTGGGCGCTGCCTCCTATGCGCAGGGCCTGCTCCGGCTCCAGATCGGCCACGAACTGCCAGGCCCAGCGGTAGCCGGCGCGGCCGGCATGATTCTGCAGCGCTTCTGCCGGAATCGCCAGCAGTTCGTCGCCCAGCCGTGCCAGCGGGTCCTCGCCAGGGGCGACGCCCGGTTCACCGTGCAGCCCTTCAGCGCCGAGCTCCGGGTTGGCGCCTCCCACGCCCAGGCGCTGCAGGCCGAGGGCCGCGGCCACGATGTGCTGGCAGACCCCCGAGGCCGGGCAGCTGCATCGGGCGTGCGCAGGCCCACGGGCATCGAAGCTGACCCGGTGCTCCGCCACACTGACGACGAGCACGTCCGCGCCCTCCTCGATCACGGCGGCGGCCTGCTTCTCCAGGTCCTTCACAGCCCGGCGGTACAGGCCGCGGTTGGACAGCGCGACAAAGGCGTCTTCGTCGAATCGAGACAACTGCTCGAGCAGCCCCTGCCTGAGCGTGCTCATGAGATCACCTTGACCAGCCAGTGCGCCAGCTTCTGAGGCGTCAGCGCGGCAATCTCCATGCCGCAGCCCGCCAGCCGTTCTGCGATCTGGCGGTCGTAGACCGGATGGGCCTGGGCATCCAGCGAAGCCAGTCCCAGCAGGCGGACGCGGGCCTCCGCCAGCTGCTTGACCGCGCGCACCAGCTCGTCCGGTGACGCGCCCTCGCAGAAGTCCGTCACCAGGGCCAGCACCGTGCGCTGAGGGTGCGCCACCAGCTGGCTGCAGTAGCGCACGGCCTGTGCGATGTCGGTGCCACCACCGAGCTGCACGCGCATGAGTGTCTCCACTGGATCGCCGGCATGGTCGCTGAGGTCTACCACCTGGGTATCAAAGACGACGATCCGGACCCGGAACGCCGGCAGAGCCGCCAGGATGCCTGCCATCACCGCGCTGTGGATCACCGAGTCGGCCATGCTGCCGCTCTGGTCCACGCACAGAATGACGTCCCAGGGCAGGCGCCGCGCATTGCGCTCAAAGAAGCGCAGCTGCTCGATGACCATCTGCTGCCGGGACTGGTCGAAATGCCGAAGGTTGCTGCGCAAGGTCCCGATGGCATCGAAGTTGCGTGCCACGGCCAGGGGCGAGTGCCTGAAGCGGTTCAAGCGGCCTGCGAGCGCCTGGCGCACCTCCGGCTCCAGTCGGCGCCGGATCTCGTCCACGACCTGCCGGATGATGCGGCGCGCCATGTCCAGCACTTCGCCGTGCAGATGGCCGCGCAGCGTCAGTAGGGCCCGCAGCAGTTGCTGGTTGGGTTCCAGGCGCTCAAGGGTCTGCGGGTCGGTCACCAGTTCGGTCAGGCCGTAGCGGTCCAGCGCATGCTTCTCGATGATCTCGACGGTCTCCTGGGGGAAGAGCTCGCGCACCTCGCCCAGCCAGGTCACCAGGGTCAGCTGGGACGGATCCAGCGATCCTGGCCCCGTGCCGGTGCGCAGGCCGCGGCCCTGGTACTCACGGCCGTAGAGGTAGTCCAGCGCCTGGTCCATCCGCTGCTGTACACCTTGCAGGCCCGGCCCGCCGACCGACAGGCGGCGGGCGGCGTACTTGCCCAGCACGAGACGCCAGCGGTCGAGCGGATTCATGGTTTCACCCATCCTTCCAGTCCATCAGCGGCCAGGGTCTCATGCAGCAGGCGCGAGGCTTGCAGATGGGTCTGCACCTGTTCCGCGGAGAGGTCATGTCGCACCAGGCGGCCCAGATCTTCTCGGCCGTGGAGCCGGGCCGCGGCTTCGGCGATCCGGTCGGTCTCCTTGGGCGTCATGTCGGCAAATGCAAGACGGAGTTCCGGCAGGTTGGCGACAAAGGTCGTCTCGTCCCAGCCCTGCAGCGTGGCGTCCAGTACCTGCAGCAAAGAGCGCTGCTGCCAGGCCGCCTCGCGGGCGGTCTGCAACAGCCCACGCAGGAAGGCCACGGCGTCCTGCGGGGCGATTAGGCCCTGGAGATGCCCGGCCAGGATCTCGCCCAGCGCCTCGTCGGACAGGCGGCCGGCGCTGTACAGAAGGCCGGCCGCTGCGCCCCGGGTCAGGGCGGCTTCGTGGTTGGCCTGCAGGCCCGCCACCATCTCCCAGAACAGGGAGGCATCCAGCGCCCGTCCCGCCTCGCTGTGCAGCAGCTCCCGCAAGCGGGCCAGGCCCTCGACGACCTCGGGGCTGTCGCCTCCCCTGAGCTCGCGCCCCAGGAAGATGGCGCGCTCGAAGGCGGCCTGAAGCAACTGGGGCAGCTCCCGCAGGCCCTCGGCCTCCAGCGGCTCGCGCGATTCGCGCAACAGGCCCAGGGTGCTGGCCGCCGAAGCCAGGGAGGCAAAGCTCGCATCCGCCGCCATGACCTGGCCCAGCAGCCCGGCCACACGCGACAGGTGATCATGCAGGCCCAGCACGCAGGCTTGCGTCAACAGGCTGGCGGCCGTCTCCGCGTCGCGGCTGAGCTGGCCGGTCTCAAAGCGTTCTAGCCTAGCATCAAAGCGGTTGGCCACAGCCAGCGCCAGGGTTGTGCCGAAGACAGAGGCCTCGACCAGGGCTGCTTCCGTGGCCGCCGAATGGGCGTACTCCCAATGCTCCTGAAGTCGGTCCAGCCCGATGCCATTCACAAAATCCGGGCCGGCCATGCGCGTGGCCAGCGGGACACCTAACAGGACAAGGCCATGGAAGAGCCGGCTGGTCAGGCGATGCTCGGCGCGCCGGTAGAGGTCCAGGACGGCCCGGCGGGGCTGGGCGTCGTCGATCTTCAGGCGCTGGCGCCGGGCCCGGTACTCGAAGTCGCGCACCAGCGGCGGCGTGCTGCCGCCAGGCGGGACCTTGCCCATGGACTGGCCGCTGAGCATGCGCCGGGCCACGCCCAGCACCAAGGCGCCGTCGCCATCGGCATCCCCCTTGACGAAGCAGCTGGTCACGGCGTCCAGCAGGTCCTCGCGCACCGGCGCGGGTCGCCCGCGCAGCTCGGCCAGGCGCAGCAGTTGCTCGAAGGCGGCCATCAGGGCAGGCAGGGGCAGTGCGAGCCTGAAGCGCTCGCGCAGCTCCGTGGCGATGTCGAACAGGAATGACAGCGCCAGCTCCTGGCGCAGCTGGGGCGCGCCGGCCCGGGAGGGCTTCGCCGGCTTCTGGGACAGCTCCCACAGGCGCTGGTGCCAGGCCGGCGAACTCATGCCCGCGACATAGCCGTTGAGCCGGTCCAACCGGTCGAATGAGTAGCGGATCAAGGCGGACGAGGCCTCGATGATGGCACCGCAGGCGATGTCCGGCCGCTGCACGGGCCGGCTCAGCAGCGCGGGCAGGGCCACCGCATGAAAGCCCCCAACGACAGCCAGCACCGGCCCGTCGCCGTCCCGGCGGTCCGAAAGCGCCTTCTGGATGTGCCAGGCCATCTCGGCCTCCCGAGGCAAGGTGCCGTCGGCGGCCAGCATCTCATTGCTGTACTCAGCCCGGGCCAGCTGGCAGTAGGCCGCCATGTCCGTGACATGCGCCTCCAGCTCACGCCCCATCGCGGGCGCCTCGAACAGGTGCTCCCACAGCTCCTCATGGTCCCGGCAGCCCAGCTGGCGGGCCAGTGCTGCCAGCGCCTGACTGCGCCTGAAGTGCCGTTCGTCCAGCAGGGACAGCGCCTCCTCACTCGCGCTCGCGTCGTCCAGGAGCGATTGCGCGGCAAAGTCCAGGTCGATGAAGCGGGCGGGCACGCCCAGGGCCGCTGCGGCCCGCAAGGCTACAAGCTCCGGCGAATGGTCGCAGAAGGGGTAGTAGGCCGCGCGCCGCTTCTCGGGCGTCTCTCCTTGCGCCTTGCGGACGGCATAGGTGTAGAGGGCCAGCGGCATGCGTGCCTCGGCATGCACCAGCAAGGGGATCATTGGTGTGAAGCCCGCAGGCCCCTCCACCAGCACCGCCGCCGGCCGCACGCGCGTCAGCAGCGCCTGCAGCTGCCAGGCACAACCTGGGCTGTGGTGCCGGACCGGAAATACGATGAGGTCCGGCCGGACCAGACTCGCGGACAGCGCACGGATCGCGTCGGAGGTCTGCAGCATGCCGTGCCGCGGTTCAGCGCTCGAGCTCGCGGCGGGCATCGAGCACGCGCTTCCACTGGCTGTCCCGCTGGGCACGCTGCTTAACCACCACATCGAAGTAGTGGCGCAGCTTCTTGCCGTCGTCCGGGTTGTCCTTGAGCACGGTACCAATCAGCTGCTTGGCCACATGCTCGCCCGCCACGCTGCCGCCGCCAAGGTAGTGAGCATCCAGGCAGGCGGCGTAACCCACGGACACGGCCTCCGCGGATGACATCACCGCCGTGGGCTTCTCGACCACCACGCCCTCCCCGGTCACGCCGTGGCGCAGGTCGTGGAAGGCCGTCACCAGCAGCTCGACGACGTCGGGTTGCAAGTCCACCTCCACCTGCGCGCGCGCCAGCAGGGCCTGGGTCCGCTCGCGCACGAGCTGGATCTCCAGCTTGCGATCGTTGATGGGCCGCACCGTCTCGAAGTTGAAGCGGCGCTTGAGGGCGCTGGACATCTCGTGCACGCCGCGGTCGCGTATATTGGCTGTCGCCAGCACATTGAAGCCGCGGGCGGCGAACACCATCGAATCCTCGCCGGCCAGCTCGGGCACGTGCAGCACCTTGTCGGAGAGCAGGCTGATCAGGCTGTCCTGAATCTCGGGCTGGACACGGGTCAGCTCCTCGAAGCGGCAGAGGCAGCCGCCCGCCATCGCCTCGAACAAGGGGCCCTTGACCAGGGCACGCGTGCTGGGCCCCTGTGCCAGCAGCAGGGCGAAGTTCCAGGTGTACTTGATCTGATCCTCGGTCGTGCCGGCGGTGCCCTGGATGGTCCGGTCCGAGCGGCCGGAGATGGCCGCGGTGAGCAGCTCCGACAGCATGGACTTCGCCGTGCCCGGCTCTCCCACAAGCAGCAGGCCGCGGTCGCTCATCAAGGTGACCACGCAGCGGTCCACCAGAGCATCGTCGCCGTAGAACTTGCGCGTGATGCCCAGCTTTTCGTCGCCCACGATGAAGCGGCGCACGGCCCGTGGGGAGAGCTTCCATCCCTCGGGCCGCGGCCCGGTGTCTTTCTCGGCCAAAAGGGCCAGCTCCTGCGCATGGGTCTGCTCGGCCGGCGCACGGAGGATGCCTTGCGGCGCGGAAGTGCTCATCTCAGTACTCACTCTTCTTTTCCCATGCCGGGTCAAAACCTGCCCCCTCGGCGGCAATCAGGCGCAGGTCGTTGTAGCACTCGGACAGCAGGACAGGCGGCACCTTGGACAGAAGCAGGTGGCTGGCATCCCAGCGGTCACCGGACTGGGTCGCCGAGAAGGTCAGCTTGATCAAGGCGACGCTGCGGTTCTCTTCCGGCAGCGGATTGCCGGTGAACTCGAGGGTGGCGGTGAGACCCAGGGTGGGGAAGCGCTTCTCATAGACATGGAACCAGCCGCCGTCCTCCGCGGGCCCGCGCGTGTAGCCCAGCTTGAGGGCTCGGCCGCGCAGGGCGAAGGCCTCCAGCATGTGGCCCTTGAAGTCCAGGATCTCGTCCGACTGTGCCTGCTCGGCGGGCAGCGTGTAGCGCCCCTTGCCCAGCTGCTGGAATAGAGGTTTGACCTCGTAGTCCACGAGGTGCTGCTGCCAGCCGGCGACGACCTCGTCATCGAGCAGGGAATCGTGGGCCAGGCGGATACATGCGTCGTCCGGCAGGGTCACGGCCTCGTCCTCGCAGTCAGTGAGGCTGCCGTCGTCCAGGGGGCGGAAGACCTGCACCGCCTGGCCGTCCTCGACCTGGACCCAGACCAGGCGCTGCACCAGGTGCCGCGCCACCGGGTGTTCGAACAGGTAGGCGCGCCAGTCGGCGTACGACCATTCGCGCTGCGTGCACAGCGCTTCGTAGAGGCGGTCCGTCTGGAGGTCAACAATGCTCTTGAGCTCCTTCTTGGCGGCGCTGAGGGCCTTTCTGGACTGCTTGGCGGTGTCCGCATCGTCGTCCTGCCGGGGCTCGGGCAGGGCCGCGATCTTCTTGCCATCGGGGTTGAAGAGCTCGACCTTGAAGTCGGGCAGCAGCCGGGCCTGGAACACCCGCGGCCCATAGCTGAGCTCCAGGACGCCGTTCTCATCGAAGCCTGCCGAGGGAATGGTGCGGTCGGCCAGCTCGGCCAGGGTCCAGCCCTTGCGCTCGGCCAGTGCCTGGGCCTGGCGCGTGGCCTCCTCCTGGAAGCTGCGCGTACGGAAGCGCGAGCCAATGGCCAGCATCAGCTGCGTGGCGCTCGGATGCTCGATCCAGGCCAGCATGGCGATCAGCGCCTTGCCCTGCGAGGCACGCGAGCCGTACCACTCCTTCAGATAGCGCTGCGTCGGTGCCGCGGCGCGCTCTGCCGCGCAGGCGGCGGCGACGGCCAGCAGGCCCTTGCTGCCCGTCGCGGAGCCCGCCGGATGGCGCAGGCAGGCGGGCAGGTAGGCCGCGGTCATCTCCTCGACCGACTTTCCCCAGTGCGGATGCTCCTGGTAGTACTGGGGGAACTGGGTCATCGACTGCTGCGTAGACAGGGCCGAGTTCTTTGCCAGGGTCATCGCTTCGTCGGGCGAGATGGGGCGAACATCCTCCTGCAGCCACGCCTCGAGCACGAACTGGCCGAGGGCCTCGCGGTCGCGCGCCTCGAACATGCCGCAGTACTTGCGCAGCACGGCATTGGGCTCAGGCAGCTTCTGCCTGACGGCCTGGGCCAGCATCCATTGCAGCACCTCGGTCGGCACCTGGCCTTGACCATCGGCCCAGCGGACCCGGGGCATGGCGCTCCAGGGGAACCAGTCCAGGTCCTTGGGCAGCCCCTTGGCCAGTGACTTGGCGGCCTCGGTGGCCAAAGCTTCGCGGTCCAGGTACTTCTCGACAGCCTGCCCCAGCTGCTGAAGCGCATCGAGCAGCGCGCCCTTGGTCAGGTCGTTTTTCTCCTTGCGCAGGGCCTGCTCCAGCGAGGGCACGGCCGGCTCATGCCGCAGGCGGCCGAGCCATTGTGCAGCCAGCATGCGCACCTCCGCCTTGCCACTGCCCAGCGCCTCGATGATGCGCTGCTCCTTGCCTGGCAGATGCTGCAGGGCCTCCTGTGCCGGCTTCCTATCGGTCTTGGTGGGCCCCATCGCCAGGCCGAACAGCGCGCTGACGGCCACGGCGGGCGGGCTGGGCAGGGTCGCCAGCGCGCGATAGAGGCCCTTGCGATCAAAGGAATAGGACTTGATCGGGTTGTTCATCAGCACCTCGACCAGCCAGTCCAGGTGGTGTGCGAAGAAGGGCCAGACATCCGCCGCTGCCCAGTCCGCAGCAAAGGGGTTCCAGCTGCTGCAGTAGTCCAGCAGCAGGGCCCGGCCCATATGGCCGGACTGGTCCAGCAGGACCGAGATCTCCAGCAAGGTCGGATGGCCACTGCGTCGGTAGAGGCGCTCGAAGACCCTGCGGGCCGGCATCAGCAAAGAGCCGTCCGGCGCCGTGTCCACCTGGAAGAAGGCCAGCATCTTCATCGCACTGACCGGCGTCAGGGCGCCGGACTCGACCAGCGTCTCCAGAGCGGGTGTCACATGCTGCCAGACCCTTTGCCGTTGCTCCTCGCGCCGGGGCGGCGTGGCGACCGCGGCGGCCAGGTATTGCGCCAACGCCTGCTGGTCGGCAGCCGTGTAGTGCTCCGTCTCCCGGAGCTGGAACTTGTGCCCCTGGGCAGCCATCCGGGCGTGGTGCTCACGCGCCTGCTGGTTGGCCTGGGTGATGGCCTCGGTGACCTCGTGCCAGAACTTCACCTGCACATGGCCAGGCAGGCGATGAAGATCACTGGCCCAGTCGATGACAGGAAGGACGTAGTCATAGCGCTCGGGCCCGGCGTCCAGGGCCGCCTGACTCTCCTCCCACTCGGCCCGCAGGGCCTGGACCGAGGCCGCCTTGTCGGCGCCCGCAACCTGACGCGCCCAGTCCATGCGTGCACCGTCTTCCTGCTCCGAGGCCAGCTTGAAGAGCAGCGCCAGGGCCTGGTAGCGCTGGTCCGGCTTGCCGCCGGTCGCGAGCGCCGCCAGCGCGTCCACGCCCGCCGAGCCACACCGGCGCAGCAGGGGCTCGGCGGCCGCACGGACCTGCTTGCTGCTGGCAGTGGCCAGCAGGCTCAGCTGAGGCAGCAGCTTCTGCAGGGTGCTCACTTCCGCGGTCTCCAGCAGCTTCAACACATGCAGACGCTGGGGAACGGCTTCCGCCAGCAAGAAGGGACGCACACTCAGCAGGTGACAGTCCAGCATCTGGGCATAGCCCTTGAGATCGGTCACCAGGAGCAGGCGCTGCTCTGCGAAGTAGCTGGAGGACAAGGGTGTGCTGAACGCTGACACCAGCAGGGCGCTGGCCTCAATCCCATCCTCGAGTTGCAAGGCCTCCAGGCACGCCGCGGAGAGGTGGCGCGCCCTCGCCCGCCTGCCGGACCACCCCGTCAGGCTGTGGCCGGCACTGTGCTGGAGCAGCGCTTCCGGCCACCTCAGGCCGCGAGGCAATTGGAAGGAGAACATCCGCGTGAGCGAGGAGGTGCTGGCCGCGAGCAGCTGGGCCCAGCGCAAGCCCACGGCGGGCGGCAGCGCGTTGAAGTGCTCATAGACATCCGGCACGCCCTTGGCGTGGCCGTAGTGATAGCCGGAGAGATGCAGGTGCTCGGCCACGAACTCACTCGCGGCGACCTCTCCCAGCACGGCGGCGCTGCTGCCATGCAGCACGAACTCGAGCATGTCGCGCGCAAGGCCAACGCGGCCCTTGGGCGGCGCTGCTGCGTCGAGCGGCGAGAGCAGCGCCTCCATGCGCTGGACCCATACCTCGGGAACGCCCTCAGGCAGCTCGAACGACGCGTTCCCCAGCAGCGTGGCGACCCACTTCAGCATATTCCCCCCCAGATGCGCTCTTTTGAATTGATTCGGCGCATCGACTATATCGGCTGCTCATGGCTTCGGAAGCGGCGCTGGCGCACAAGGATCAAGGCTGCGCGCTGGCACGCACCCGCCAGCCGCGGCCCATCGGCTCCGTCGCAAACTTCACCGGCAGGAACTTCTCGATCACTTCGAAGTTGGTCTTCGCATGGGGCGTCAGCTCGGTGCAGGTGTAGGACGCCTGGCCGCCGCGCTGCCACAGGGCCAGGGCCAGCGGCAGGGCCCACTGGTCCGCCAGATGCGGGCCCAGGGCGGCCTCACCGGCCTCGTAGGCCCGCAGCTCGTTCGCCACGGCCTGCGCCACCTGCTCGCTGCTGACGCCCTTCTCGCCAAAGGCGGTGAAGACCTCGGTGACGTGCTCGTACGCAAGGGTCGCGATCAGGGCGTTGCCCGGCCCTTCGTTCTGCCGTGTGGCGACTTCGCGCAGCTGCGCCTGGGGCCAGTCCAGGAGCGCGCCCAGCTGCTGCAGCTCGCGGCGCGCGACGGAGCGCGGCAGGGCGGGCGCGAAGCACTCGGCGTGGGCCTCGCGCAGGGCGCCGCGCTCGTTCAGGTCGAAGGGCTGGAGCAGGTCCCGCGCCGGCCGGATGAGGGCCTCGATCTCGCCTCCTCCGGCGGGATAGAAGCCCAGTCGACGCAGCACGAGCTCGGCCTCCGCGCCCAGACGGCACAGCAAGGGCGCATAGCTGCGGGCCAGGAAATGGAAGGGCGGCGCCATGGGGTTGTGCGTGCCGCCGCCCAGCTTCACGCGGCTGGGCGCCGCGGCCAACATCAGCGCCGGCCAGACGGTCTGCAGCACCAGCGTGCAGCTGCCCGCCGTGCCGACGCTGAAGGCGTAGTCCCCCGCCCGCACCGGGCCCGGCACGAAGCGCAGGGACTGCGAGTTCAGTTCGGCGCCCTGCACCTGCGCTCCGCACACTTCGGTCGCAGCGTTCACGCAGGTCAGGTGCTGGCGCATCAGGCCGGGCTTGGGGCGGCCGGCACGGATGCGGCTCAGCTCGAAAGCCTGGCCGGTGCACATGGCCAGGGCCAGCGAGGTCCGCAGGATCTGCCCACCGCCCTCGCCGGTGGAGCCGTCGATCTCGATCATCTTCTTGGTTTCCCTTTGATTCTTTTCAGTTCACGCGGACAGTCGGATTTCGAACGAGGCCAGCATGAAGCGGATCTCCGCCAGAAGCGGCTCCGGCACACGCTCCACCGCCTCGGGCCACAGCCGGACCAGCGCTTTGGACTGCGCCGGGCTTGGCTCCAGTGCCATACGACTGCCCTGCCGCGTCCAGGCGTTCAAGGCAGCGAGCATGCGTACTGGATCCGCGCAGCCGGGTTGGCACAGCGCGCGAAGCACGCAGAGAAAGCGGGACCAGAAGGAGCAATAGCCCATCATCGCCAGCCCGCGGTCCAGACTTCCTGGGGTGCCATGCTGCACAGCGACCGCCAGCAGATCCTCGGCTGCTGGCGCCAACGCCCCGCGCCTCAGGCTGTCCATCGCCACACGCTGGACCCGGCCCGACGAATCCTTGAAGGCCTGCAGCGCCAGCGCCGTCTGCTGATCTGGAGGCGTGCAGGCGATCTGGCTGGCATAGGCCCGAGCGCGCACTTGGGCTGAGGAATCCTGTAGCGCAGCAGGCAGCCAGGGGCCGGACTCCTCCGGCCGGAGTGTCAGAAGCACCAGCAGCGCCGCAGCGCGGGCGCGGCCTGGCAAGTCCGCTTGCTCCCATCGTCCCAGAGCCGCCTGCGCCGCGGCCGCCTCAACGGCAGTGCCACGGATCACATGGAGCGCAACGCCGCGCACGGCAGCGCTGATGTCGAAGCACAAAGCTCTCAGCGTCTCGGCAGGAAGAAGCTCCGGCTGACTCGCCAGCACCCAGCGCAATGCCGCGGCTCGGACCGAGGAAAACCTGCATTGGAGAGCCTCACGCAGCAAGCCATCGCGCACCGGTCCGAGCGGCCATTGCAGGATATGACGCAAGGCCTGTCTTGCGGTGAAGATATCCTTGCCGCGCAGGGCGTCCTGCAGCAGCGCCTGGCCGGCCGCCTGCTCGGCCAGGGCATCGATCTGCAGCGCGAACACCCAACGCCGGACCGCCAGACTCCCCGTACGCGACGCGCTCAAGGTCATGGGCAGCACATCAGGAGAGCCCAGCAGAGAACGGAGTCCCTGCAGCAGCGCACGGTGATCCACGCGCGTCGCCCGCTGCAGTGCCACGATCTGCTCCAGGCAGGCCAGCCAGTGCGGCACATGCTCCGGAGACATGAGCCCCGTCAGGGCACGTCGCGCAGCGTGGCTGACCTCGGGGACCCAGTCATTCGCGCGCGCCAGCAAGCTCGGGATGGCCTCGCCGGTCCGCAAGGCGGCGAGCGCATGCACGGCGGCCTCACGCTCATAGCCATTGCCGGAGCGGCCGCGTTCGACCCAGCGCTCAAGATCTCGATCGGGCGCCTCCCACAGGCGGCTGAACAGCTTCAGTCCCATGACTATCCCTTCACGCACACCACCTGCTTCAACGTGTGCACCACTTCCACCAGGTCGCTCTGCGCGGCCATGACGGCGTCGATGTCCTTGTAGGCCATGGGGATCTCGTCGATCACGTTGGCGTCCTTGCGGCATTCCACGCCCTCGGTCGCCTTGACCTGGTCCGCCACGGTGAACAGCTTCTTGGCCTTGGTGCGGCTCATGACGCGGCCCGCGCCGTGGCTGCAGCTCTCGAAGCTCTCCGGGTTGCCCAGGCCGCGCACGATGTAGCTGCGGGCGCCCATGCTGCCGGGGATGATGCCCATCTGGCCGCGCTTGGCGCTCACCGCGCCCTTGCGGGTCACGAAGACGTCCTGCCCGAAGTGGCGCTCCTGCTGCACATAGTTGTGGTGGCAGTTCACCGCCTCCACATGGGCCTCGAAGGGCTTCTTGATGACGGTGCGCACGGTGGCGATGAGGTGGGCCATCATCACCTCGCGGTTCTTCATCGCGAACTTCTGGGCCCAGGACACGCCGCGCACGTAGTCACCGAAGTACTGGGCGCCTTCCTCGAAGTAGGCCAGGTCCTGGTCCGGCAGGTTGCGCTGGTGGCGCTCGGCGTCCTTCTTGGCCAGCTCGATGAAGTGAGTGCCGATGGCATTGCCCACGCCGCGCGAGCCCGAGTGCAGCATGAACCAGACGAAGCCCGCCTCATCGAGACAGACCTCGATGAAGTGGTTGCCCGTGCCCAGCGTGCCCAGGTGCTTGTGGTTGTTGGTGTTCCTCAGGCGCGGGTGCAGCTCGCACAGCGCCTCGAACTCGTCCACCAGCGTGGCCCAGGCCTGGTCCACCAGCGCGGGCGGGTTCTCCCAGCTGCCGGCATCACGGCCGCGGTGCTTGGGCGTCAGGCCGTGCGGCACGGCACGCTCGATGGCCGAGCGCATCGCGGCCAGGTTGTCCGGCAGGTCCTCGGCACGCAGCGTGGTCTTGGCGGCCATCATGCCGCAGCCGATGTCCACCCCCACCGCGGCAGGGATGATGGCCTTCAGCGTGGGGATCACCGAGCCCACGGTGGCGCCGATGCCCAGGTGGACGTCGGGCATGGCGGCGACGTGCTTGAAGACGATGGGCAGCTTGGCGGCATTGCTCAGCTGCTGCATGGCCTCGGGTTCGACGGGGACGCCGTTCGTCCACATCTTGATGGGGACGCCCCCCTCGGGCTGTTCGATCTTGTAGTTCATGACTTCCTCTGTCTTTCTTCGTTCATTGTCTGTGGGTGGACGCGACGGGATTCGAACCCGCATCAATGCAGCAACCACGGTTTCGAGGCCGGTGGCCCAGTGGGCGATTGGAAACGCGCGCCAGTGACAGACCCGTCATCGGAGCCCGCACCTGCATCCTCAACCGTGCTCGCCCACCGGCTTGCCTGCTGCACCTGGCTTTACCCAGGCTGCCGGCATGACAAACATTTTTGGCAGTGGCGCTCCCTTCTGTGCCAGCGCGCCCGCAATCAAAAGCGATGCCTTGCGACGACAAGGTGGGGTGAAACATCGTGCTCTACCGCTGAGCTACGGTCCCCCTGATACGGGACCGGCGGGACTCGAACCCGCGACCACGAGCTGAGAAGGCTGTAGTTCCACCTGCATTCGCCGCAGGGCATCTCAAACAAAAAGGCGCGACAAGGGCGGCAAGACGCTGCCACTGGTTGCCCAGCTGGGGACTTGAACCCCCGGCGTACCGGATGTAGTCCTGCCTGCATTCGCGCTGAAACTGAAGGCCCCCGCGTGGCGACGAACAGTCGGTGAGACTCTTTTGGATGTAGTCCCCCCAGCATTCGCCACGCGACGACGCGTGTCGTGTTGATCGGTCAGTGCCCCGGGCGACCAGAGTTGCAGGAGCGGCCTACGGGGTCTCCGTTGCGGGCTTGCGGGCCCGCGCGGCCAAGGGGCGCTGTACTCCTGCAGGCATTCGCCCGGGACACCTTCCAACCTTGATTGCCGTGGCCTTACTGCGCGGCCAGCGGCACCTTTTCAATCTCGCCGATCCAGTGCTCGGCGTCCATCGTGCCGGCGGCGAAGCGCGCCACCATCGTGAACACGGCGTCCGAGAAGCCGCCGACATTCAGGATGTCGTGCCGCTCCACCGCCTGCGTGCTCGCCGTCGGCTGGATGTCGATGCACACCAGGCGCGCCTGCGGGTTGCGCTGCTTGAGCAGCTCCCACTCGCGCAGGGTCTGCGTCGCGCCATGGCGGGTGGCGTCGACCCAGGACTCGTTGTCCGAGACCAGGATCACCACATCGACCTTCGCACGCTCCTGGTTCAACAGGGCCAGCGGCGCGCTGCAGTTCGTGCCACCACCACCGATGCTGGCCAGCGCCTGGGCATTGCTCATCACCGAATCGCGAGCATTCAGCGACAGCTTCACCACGTCCTGCTCGAAGGGCAGCACCCGGGCCTGGCGGTTCTTGCGCAGCACGGCAGCGGCCACCAGAGCCGCCACGTCGATGCAGCGCACGGTCGACGTCGCCGAGCCGCGATGGCCGGTGACGGGTGAGCTCATCGAACCCGACACGTCGGGGCACACCACCACACGGCCTGCCAACGCCGGGACGTTCGCCAGCGACAGCTCCATCGCGTCCTGCAGCGCCTCGCGCACCGGCGCCGGCACGGCCTCCCCCGCCGCCTTGAAGGCCGACAGCAGCTGGTAGGGCATCACCTTGGCCTTGGCCACGGCCTGCGCGTCGCTCAGCGTAGCGGCCACGGCCTCGGCCATGCCGGGCAGCTCGAACACGCCGTGCCGGGCGAAGGTGTTCAGGTTCTGACGCACCATCTGCCACGAGCCCTGGCGAGCGATCTGCGCCCACTGAGCAGCGTTCAGCGCCAGCGCGGTCAGCATCTGGAACGGCACCTCGGGCACCTCGGCCGCCACGCCCTGCGCCGCGTCACGCTTGAAGCGTTCGAAGGCCTGCGTGATGGGGGGCAGCGCCGCTTCATCGAAGGGGCGGCCGATCAGCCACGCGAACCAGGCGGCGCGCCAGGCCTCGGCGGGCTTGGGGTGCACCATCTTCACCACGTCCGCCAGCGAGGGCGTGTTGCCCACGGCGGCGTTCAGCAGCTGCTTCTCGGTGGCCGTCAGCAGCCACTGCTGCACCAGCTTCTTGGGCCGTGAGCCCAGGGACTTGCGACCCACCGCGCCGCTGCGCAGGATCTGCACGAAGTTGCGCAGCATCTTGCCGTTGTCCACCACGCGGGAGAACACCTGGCTCAGCAGGGCCACGTCACGCTGGGCCAGGCTGGCGGCCAGCAAGGCCGGCATGTCCTTCATGTGGCCGGACTGGCGGCCGTAGATCGCCGCCTTGGCCACGAAGGCGGGCTCCAGCTCCTGGGTCAGGGCCAGCACCTGGTCGAGCTGGTCCTCAGCCGAGGCATAGAAGGTGCGGCTCAGGCAACCCGTGGCCGCCAGCTGCGCCAGCTGGTGGCGGGGGCTGAAGGCATAGGCCGGCGCCTGCTGCGCATTGCGCGCCGTGGCGGCGGGCAGCAGCGCGCCCTTGATCGTGTGGAAAAGCTGGGTGTTGACCATGAGGTACTCCTCTTTTTCATTCAACGTCTTGTTCGCGCCTTCTTCATTGCAACGGCCGTGCCAGGTCTTGCCTCCAGCTGGCAGAAGGACTGCAAATTGTTGATTTCATTGAAGAAAAAAGTTTCCTGCCCGTTTTCATGGGTCGGCAAGCCCCAGATCCCGCCGCCGGATTGCTAGACTCCTGGCTAGTCATTTATCTTTTGCGCCATGCCCAAGAAAACCGTCGTCATCGGCTTCCTCGGTTCCCAGCTGGACGCCGGCCAGGGCGCGGGCCGCTGGGAGAAATGGCGGCCGACGGTCTCGCTGGTCCAGCACGAGGACATGGTGGTCGACCGCATCGAGCTGCTGCATGCGCGCCAGCACACCGCGCTGGCCCAGCAGGTGCAGCGCGACGTGGCCACCGTTTCGCCCGACACCGTCGTGAACCTCGTGCCCATGGACGTGGCCGATCCCTGGGACTTCGGCGAGATGTATGCCGCGCTCTACGACTGGGCGCGCGCCTACCGCTTCGACCCCGCGCACGAGCAGTACTGGGCCCACATCACCACCGGCACGCATGTGGCGCAGATCTGCATGTTCCTGATGGTGGAGTCGCGCTTCATTCCCGGCGTGCTGCTGCAGACCGCGCCGCCGCGCAAGCAGCGCCAGGGCGATCCGGGCAGCTACACCCTGATCGACCTGGATCTTTCCCGCTACGACGTGCTGGCCCGGCGCTTCAGCCAGGCGCAGGCGGAGGCGCAGGATTTCCTCAAGAGCGGCATTGCGACGCGCAACAAGCGCTTCAATGCGCTGATCGAGGAGATCGAGCGCGTGGCCGTGCGCTCGCAGGCGCCCGTGCTGCTGACCGGCCCCACGGGCGCGGGCAAGTCGCATCTGGCACGGCGCATGTTCGAGCTCAAGAAGGCCCAGCACCGGGTGGAGGGCGAGTTCGTCGAGGTGAACTGCGCCACCCTGCGCGGAGACAGCGCGGCCTCCACCCTCTTCGGCCACAAGAAGGGCGCCTTCACCGGCGCCGCCTCGGACCGCGCCGGCCTGCTGCGCACGGCGCACCAGGGCGTGCTGTTCCTGGATGAAATCGGCGAACTGGGGCTGGACGAGCAGGCCATGCTGCTCAAGGCCGTGGAGGAGAAGCGCTTCTTCCCCATGGGCAGCGACCGCGAGGTCAGCAGCGACTTCCAGCTGATCGCCGGCACCAACCGCGACCTGCGCGTGGACGTGGCCCAGGGCCGCTTCCGCGAGGACCTCTTCGCCCGCATCAACCTCTGGGCCTACACCCTGCCCGGTCTGGCCCAGCGGCCGGAGGACATCGAGCCCAATGTCGATCACCTGCTGGCCCGCTGCGCCGCCGAATTGGGCCATGCCGTGCGCTTCAATGTGGAGGCCAAGTCCCGCTACCTGCAGTTCGCCCGCAGCGCCGAGGCCCTGTGGAGCGGCAACTTCCGCGACCTCAGCGCCAGCATCACCCGCATGGCGACGCTGGCGGAGGGCGGGCGCATTGCCGCCGGATTGGTCGACGCCGAGATCCAGCGCCTGCGCTGGCTGTGGGAGCCGGCGGGCGAGGCGCCTGTGCGCAAGGGCGGGGGGGCGCGCACAGGCGGGACTGATGGCATCGACCTCAGCAAGCTGCTCCCCGAAGAGACTCTCACCAGCATGGACCTCTTCGACCAGCTGCAGCTGCAGTCCGTGCTGCAGGTCTGCCGCGACTGCGCCACGCTCTCCGAAGCCGGGCGGCGCCTGTTCGACCAGTCGCGCACGCAGCGCAGCGTGGTCAACGATGCAGATCGCCTGAGGAAGTACCTGATGAGGTTCGGGGTCGGGTGGGAGGATGTGAAGGGGCTGGGCTGAGGGTCAGGTCTTGCCGCCTGGCGTCCCCACGCGCATCGGCCTCATCGCCCCCATCGCCCCCAGCACCACCAGCGACGACAGCAGCAGGTAGGCCGCCACGCTGCCCGCCAGTCGCGGCGCGCCGCCAGGCAGGGACGCCAGCCCGGACAAGGCCGCCATCACACCGAAGGCCAGCAGGGTGGCCCACCGCGGCAACTGGTTGTAGCGAGCCAGCAGTGCCGGCCGCTGGAGCTGGACCGCCTGGCG
Organism: Pelomonas sp. BJYL3; assembly: GCF_027257975.1. Classification (GTDB taxonomy): domain Bacteria; phylum Pseudomonadota; class Gammaproteobacteria; order Burkholderiales; family Burkholderiaceae_C; genus Roseateles_B; species Roseateles_B flavus. The sequence continues at coordinate 770,781 of NZ_JANZKX010000002.1, read as the reverse complement.
GGTGAGGTGGTCGCGGTAGCCCATCATGAAGAGGCCGAAGGCCGCGCCCAGGGCCACGCTGGCGCCCAGCTGCAGCACCAGGCCACCCGCGCTGGCCGCGGCGGGCATGAGCAGGCTGGCACCCACGAGCATCAGCGTGACCGGCGCCACCGGCAGCCAGGCCAGGCGCGGGGCCCAGCGCCGCCATTGCACGAGGGCATTGCTGAGCATGGCCGCGGCGTAGACCGCCGAGATCAGCAGCCAGGCCCGCGCCATCGCGCCCGGCTGGGCCAGCAGGTCGCGCAGCAGGAAGGGCGCGGCGCTGGCCAGCACGCAGTAGTTGGCATAGACCAGCACGCCAGCCGCCCACAAGGCCCATTCCGACCGGGCGAGGGCTGCAGACGCTGACGCTGGCATGGCTTCGACCGCGGGGGCGGACACCGCCGCGCCCGGCGCCCCAGCCTCGGCGGACGCCAGCAGGCGCCAGCCGCTCAAGGCCACCAGCGCCACCATCCCCAGCAGCAGCCCCTGCGCGGCCGCGCTGCCCGGCGGCATCAGGCTGAAGGCGCCGGGGGCCAGCAGCATGCCCAGGAAGCGCAGCAGGGAGATGCTCAGGTCATTCGCCACCCGCCCGTCCGGGCCGGCCTGCTGCACCGAGCACTCGTCGAAGCGCTGCATCAGCGCGCCCGAGCTGAAGGACAGGGCCCAGACCAGCAGCGCGTAGGCCAGGGGGCTGGGAACGGCCTTGCTGCCGGCCACCAGCAGCAGGGCCGCGTAGGCCGCCCAGCCCGCCCCCGTCGTCGCGGGGCGCAGGGCGGCGCCGCGCCGGCGCGTGGCCCAAGCCTGGCCCAGCAGGGCCGCCAGCGCACCGCCCAGCAGCACCGCCGAAGTCCACATCGCCTCCTGCGGATGGCCCCAGAAGCGGTGCTGGGGGAAGACGGTGATGCAGGCCGTGTTGGCGAAGGAGAAGGACAGGAAGGCCAGGTTGCGCGCCCAGCGCTGGCGCCCTGCGGTCCAGGGTCCGGTGCCGCTCATGCGGAGGGCGCAGCGGCGGGCCGCGGGTCGACATGGAAATCCAGCACCCGCATGTAGCAATGCCAGAACGGCGCCTCGTGATAGGGCAGGCCGTGCGCCGCCACGAAGGCGCGCACATAGGGCGCGGCGCGATGCAGGTGGTGGCGGGGCAGGTGCGGGAAGAGGTGGTGCTCCAGCTGCTTCTCCAGGCCGCCAAAGACGAAGTGCGTCCACCAGCCGCCGGCGTAGTTGCGCGTGGTGCGCGATTGCAGGCTGAGCACATCGAGCTGGCGCGCCTGTTCGGGCGTGAAGGTCTCCAGGTCGTAGTGGTTGCCCGCGAAGGCCGAGTTCAGGTAGAGCATGCCCACATGCGTGTGCAGCAGGAACAGCAGCACGCCCAGCCAGGACCCCGTCAGCAGCACGAAGAAGGCGAGCTGCGAGCCCAGGCCCAGCAGCACCGCCAGCAGCTCGGCGGCGAAGCGCTCGCGGTGGTGGCGGAAGCAGTAGTAGCCGTCGCGCAGGGCCATGAAGATCAGCGTGGCCGGCAGGTAGACACCGTTGTAGCGGGTGAAGAGGAAGAGGCCCAGCCAGGCCGTCAGGCGCGAGTGGTAGCGGCGCGTGGGGTCCCAGCGCTCGCGCTGGTCCCAGTCCTCGCCCAGCACATTGGTGCGGGCGTGGTGGCGGTTGTGGCCGTGCCGCCAGCCGCTGGGGAACTCCCCCAGGAGGCCGGCGGTGAGCGCCGCAAAGCGCCGGTTGGCCTGGATGCCCGGCCAGCTGCCGCCATGCGCGGCGTCGTGCATCAGCCAGCCGTTGCGGTAGAAGAGAAAGCTGCCCAGCACGAAGAGGGGCAGGCCCGCCCAGACCGACCAGGCCAGGGCCGCCTCGCGTGCGGCCAGGAAGGCCAGGGCGCTGCCCAGCAGATTGAAGAGCAGCTCCGCCACCGCCCGGCCCGGCTTGCGCTCGAAGCAGCCGGCGGCCTCCAGCTGGGCGCGAAGCACGGCGAGGTCGGGTGCGGCAGCATCGGTACCGGATGTTTCAGGAACGGCTGGCTCGGGGATGCCCGGCTCGGGGACGGACTGCACAGGGGTCAGGTCTTGCGTCTCAAGCTTCATGCGCTCACCTGCATCAGCAGCCAGAACCAGGGGGCGACGAAGATCAGGCTGTCGCAGCGGTCCAGCACGCCGCCCTGCCCGGGCAGCAGGGTGCCGGTGTCCTTCACGCCCGCGTCGCGCTTCCAGCAGGAGACCAGCAGGTCCCCCACCAGGCCCAGGCCGACCATGGCCAGCGCCAGCAGCAGGCCCGCCCAGGCCGGCAGGCCCAGCAGCCAGGGCGCCAGGCCGAAGCCCAGCAGCCCGCAGATCAGCGAGGCGAAGGCCAGGCCCTCCCAGGTCTTGGCCGGGCTGATGGACGGCGCCAGCGCATGGCGGCCCCAGCACTTGCCGCCGATGTACTGCATGGCGTCCGAGAAGATCACCAGCACGAAGAAGAAACCGCCCTGGCCGGGCCCGCCCAGCGGCCGGCCCGCAGGCGCCTGCAGCACCAGCAGGCTGACGAAGAGGAAGAGCGTGACGCAGGCATTGAGCACCAGCATGAGCCCGCCGACGCGGGGGATGAAGCGCTCCGGGCCGCTGGCCAGCATCTGCACCGGGCCCAGCAGCAGTCCGCAGTAGACCAGGCACAGGCCCAGCGCCCAAGGCATCTGCCCGAGGGCGACCAGCCCATGCGCCGCCAGGCTCAGCAGCGCCGCCAGCCCGCCATGCAGACGCTGCTCCGCGGGCGTCAGCGGCAGCAGCCGCAGGCCCTCGCGCAGCAGCAGCAGGGACGTGAGGCCACACACCAGCCAGCTCAGCCCCGAGCCCAGCAGCAGCGTCAGCGCCGCCATCAGGATGACGGGCACCCAGGATTGCACGGCCTGCTGCACGCGGCGCTGCGGGCGCAGGGCCGGATGCAGATAAGTCACCGCCGTGGCGATGGAGATGGCGGCCAGGCCGCCACCCACGAGGACCCAGAGGTCCGCCGGAGCGGGCGAGAGCTGCCAGAGCGCAGAGAAATCAGTCTTCAAGAGCGGAGCAAAAAACGGCAAAGGTGCGATCATGCCCGCCCGCGCGGCCTGCCCCGAGCGCGCCCTGTGCCGCAGGCCGCATGTTTGCGGGATAAGCCACGTAAGCGCCGGCCACGGCCGGCTTACGCCCCGCCTCCGAACTTGTCGCCCATGCCGAAGTACGCCGCCCTCCCCCATGCCATCACCCTCGCCTCGGCCGCCTCGGCCAGCACCGGCCTGCTGTACCTCGGCTGGACGCCGGTGGACCAGGCCCTGGCCGTGGCCCTGCTGTGCCTGGCCCTCTCCCTGCTCTGCGACGTGCTGGACGGCAAGCTGGCGCGGGCCCTGGGCGTGAGCTCGCCCCTGGGCGCGCAGCTGGACAGCCTAGCGGACCTGCTCGCCTTCGGCCTGCTGCCGGCCTTCACGATGGGCAAGGTGCTGAACCCCGCCGGCACGCCGTCGTGGGGCGCGGCCGTCCCTTGCGTCGCCTACGTCCTTGCTGCGACGCTGAGGCTGGCCCGCTACAGCCAGCGCGGCCTGATCCGCAATCGATTCGGCGAGTGCTTCCAGGGCCTGCCCAGCTCGGTGGCCGCCATCCTGCTGATGGCGGGCGTGATGGGGCATCAGTGGCTGCCGCAGCCAGGGCGCTGGCCCGACCTCGCACTGAGCGGCCTGGCCCTGGCCCTCGCGGTGGCGATGAACCTGTCGTTTCCGTTTCCGAAGCGGGGGATCGGCTTCTACCCGTGGATGGCGGTGGTGCCTGTGCTGCTGGGGGGCGCCTGGTGCCGGGTGCTGGGCGCCGGGCTGTGACCGTATGGCGCCAGAGCCACTGACTCATTGAGTCAGCCACCGATCTGATCCCCATCTCATCCCGCAGGCCGCAAAGCCAGCATTGGCGGGGCTTCTGACCGTTTGCGTCAGCGCAAACCCGCGTCTGCCAGGCCCCTGAAGCGTGACATGTGACCTGCTTGTACGGCAGGCGCACGGCCAAAATGACTCGCACTCAGGGGGTCATGACACATGCTGATCAAAGCAGCGGATGACAAGCAGCGGCGGATGCGCTTGCTGGAAGACCTGCAGTCGTCGCCCTTGCTGGATCAGCGTCAGCGGGAGTGGCTGCAGGACGAGCGGATGCGGTGCCAGCGCGGGCAGCAGGGCGAGCGCGAGGCCGCCCATCACATCGACCACTGGAAGAAGGACAGCGAGCACCACGCCGTGCTGCACGACCTGCGCTTCGTGGTCGATGGCGAGACGGCGCAGATCGACCACCTGGTCATCGGCCGCACCCTGCACTTCTATCTGTTCGAGACCAAGTGCTTCGGTGGGGATGTGGAGATCAATGAGCAGGGCGAGTGGAGCGTTGCCTACGCCAATGGCCGCCGCTATGGCGTGCCCTCACCGCTGGAGCAGAGCCGGCGGCATGAGCGCATTTTGGACAAGCTGCTGGAGCGCCTGGATATCACCGGGCGAGGCAGCTTGAAGCCGACCTATCACCACGTGGTGCTGCTGCACCCCAAGGCCACCATCCGCCGGCCTGACGCCAAGCGCTTCGACACCCGCGACGTGATCAAGGCCGACATGATCCAGCGCTGGCATGAGCAGTACATCGAGTCCCTGGGCGTGGGGGATGTGTTCGGGAAGCTGCTGAACATCCACAGCACCGAGACCTTGCGCGGCTGGGCAGAGAAATTGGCCCGGCAGCATCGGCCGGTGAATCCGCTGGAGTTGCCGGAGTTCATGAAGCCGAAGGCGGTAATTGCGCCTGATCCGGCTCCGAAGGTTTCTGTGCCGGAGCCCTCCGCTCAGGCTGATTCCAGCCATCCCCTGTATCGAAAACTGGTTTGCGCGACGTGCGAGGCGAAGATCAGTTTTTCGGAGGGGAGGTTTTGTTGGAATCAGGGGGAGAGGTTTGGGGGGTTGCAGTATTGCAGGGGGTGTCAGGGTGGGTGAGGGGCGGGTTAAGGCTGAAAGCGGAAGTTCGACAACGACCGCTTCACGGCACTTCAGTTTTCCGCCCTAAGCAACCACATACTAGTCAGCTAGCAACTGCCGTACGGCGGATAGCCTGCGTTGAGGCGCTGCACCAAGCCCGGTTCGCTACCGACCTTGCGCAAATCAAGTCGATCTTTACGCTGCTGTTCACTATGCAAAGGGAGATGAGCACATGGATCTCTGGTGGGATCCTTGCCGTAGCAACTTTGCTTGCAATGGCCGCCGCATCTACGTACTCAGTGCGTCCAGATGTCAGATGATTCGCAGCCCCATCTCGTCATCTCCATGAGACAATTTTTGTAAGAAGCCAGAAACTGGCGCAAGGGGGGTGCTTTTGCGGCGAGCCAGCTTACAAGCAGCCAAGCCGAGGCCATTGAGCGATCAGGTGCTTGCGCGCCTTCGCGACTTGCCAGTGGCGGACGTCGCATCGGCCGTAGGGATCACCCTGCGTGGCAACAAGGCGATGTGCTTTAACGGCCACGACGCAGCGAGCCCAAGCTTCACCGTCAACAGAACGAGAAATACCTGGAAATGCTTCGGATGCGGTGAGCATGGCGACGCAATCGCGCTAGTCCAAAAGATGCACGGCCTTGCGTTTATGGATGCCTGTAAGTGGCTCTGCGGCCACTTCGGCATCATCGGCGGCGACGTGCAGCCAAGCCGACGCATTCATGCAATTTCGCGAGCGACAAGCCCAAAGGCAAGCAAATCGCCTCTTCCGGCCACCACGACGAATCCAGACCCCGAGCTGTACACCTGGCTAGTAGCGCACTGTGGCCCGGTCAAAGGAGCGCTGGGAACTACGTATCTTCAAGCCCACGGAATTGCACCGGAGCTGGCGCTTAAATTCGGCGTCGTTGAACTCGTGGATCCGATAAGGGCGTATCGGGAACTGGAAAAACATTGGGGTGCAGAACGAATCCGTAGCTCAGGGCTGTCTGGAAATCGACGAGCACTAAGCTGGCTTGGGTACGCATTGCTGTTCCCTTTCAAGTCCGGGGCGACTACGCAGTACTTACAGGTTCGCTGCCTTCAGAGCAGGATGAAGTTCTTCGGCCCGAGTGGCATCCCCAAACCCATGTTTAACAGCCAGCGACTTAGCCAGTTGCAGCCAGGGAGTCTTCTCCACATTTGCGAGGGTGTGCCAGACGCAATTGCAATGGAGGGCGCCGGGCTAGCAGCGGTTGCGGTTCTAGGGGCAACCTCATTCCGGTCTGAATGGGTTGATGAATTACTTCCTTTTGAGTTGGTGGGCGTTCCCGACGGTGACGCTGCAGGTGAAAAATTCATGAAGTTCCTTGCAAAGGAATTTCGAGCTAGAAGCAAGAGCATTCGGTTTGCAGTTCCACCTAAAGACATGGATGCCAGTGACGTTATCGCGCGAGGAATAAATGCGTAGCTTCTTGAGTCAGGTATGCGATCAACTGAACATACGTTGGGCCTGGGAGAAAGTGAAGAGAGCATCTGTCCCTGGCGACATCTGGATCGACGAGGCGGACCTTGCCTCTTTTGAAGTTCATTTGGGTCGTGAGCTTCAGAGCCTTTGCGATGATCTACGCACTGGAAAATTCCGAATGTCGCCGATTCGGCCCATGGCGTTTCCAAAAAACCCTGATGGAGATGGGAACCCCAGAGTTAGACAGTACTTCCACTTTGCGGTTAGAGATCAAGTCGCCTGGGTGGCGGTCGTGAATGTCCTTGGGCCCTACGTCGATGCGCAGATGCCTGTTTGGAGCTATGGTAACCGACTGTTCCGGTCTGCATGGATTGAAGAAGACATTCACAATAACAAGATTAGGAAGGTCGGCCCATACAGACACTCATCCGGCCGAATCTACCGCCCGTTTCAGCAGGCCTGGCCACTGTTTAGGCGGCACGTTGCGTTAGCGGTTTCTGCTGCGGCGCACGGTCATGAAAAGGTTGACAACCTCGACGAGGATGAGCGCGAAGAGCTTGACCTTCAACATCGCATGCACAAGGCCGATAGATGTCCATTCGTTTTCGCTGATTATTGGACATCCTTGGCAACTGACGCAAACAGGAGCGATGTCTACTGGGCTTCAGTTGATTTGGAGAAGTTCTATCCGTCCATTCCCCTCGCAGCTTGCGTTGACGCAATCTCTCAGTCCGTCCCGGTCGAACTGCGCCCTGATGTTCAAAGGCTGTTGAAAACACTCACGCTGCTTCCATTGGACCTTGAGGGTTGGACAGATACTGACCTAAGGCACATAGAGCTTGCCGAGTCAAGGAAGACCTTCCGCAGAATTCCCACTGGGCTCATGGTGTCAGGGTTCCTCGCAAATGCAGCGCTCTTGCAGGTTGACCAAGAAGTACAGAAATCGCTTCCAAGGGGACGCGTCGCGCATTTTCGCTATGTCGATGACCATGTGATATTGGCCAAGACGTTTGAGGAATTAGTGAATTGGATCGACCACTACAAGGACGTGATCGAAAGGATGGGCTCTGGCGCCAGCATCAACCCGGCCAAAACAGAACCGAAAGCTTTAGGTGAGCTGCTAGGAACAAGCGATGCAAGCAACCGCGTTGCCGGGTCGGATCAGTGGAATCGGGCCCTGGACGAGTGCCGCCTAGATTCCGAATTTCCAACGCCATTGATGACGAAGACGATTGCCCTTGTTTCGGCAATTGGCAGAACAGATTTCACGGTGCTCGAAGATAACGAGCTCTCAATTCTGTCCCAACAGTTGGAGCATCTATTGCTCGTAGAGGTTCCTGAATCTGAGATGCCGGGGCGCACGCGTCTGGCATTCGCGGCGACTCGCCTTGCCCGTATCGCCGAAGCTAGGCTCGCGGCACCGGAAACCCTCAGTATTCGAAACGGTAGTGCTCAGCAAAGCCGCCTGACCGGAAGTCAAGCTAAGGGCCGCAATGGCCAAGACTCTACACTCGATGCAAACGCGAGTCTTACTGGGATCAACGACGCCGAGATTCACGCCCGACTTGCCGGCATCGCCGACAGAGTATTTGGCTTGGTCCGAAGAGTCCTGCACGAACGGCCTGATCGCGTCCGCCTGTGGACTCATGCGCTGACGATTGCGCGCCGCCTTGGCGCCACGGGATTAGAACTTCTCTTCGATGACATTGATCGCTATGCGCGCGACCCGGTCAATCGACTGGCGGCAAGCTACATACTCGGCAACTCCTACGCAGTCCTCGCTGCAGAGACCGTTCGGGCTGCACAGTTGCTTATTGACACCAATGCTGCAGGCTGGCGACGAGCCGCCGCGCTGCGATCTCTGCGAGATATTGCAAGGCTCACCAATCGAGGTGTTCCGGCAGCAGACCGATGGTTTGTACAGAAAAGCCTGAATCAGTTCTTCGTCGGCGTGTACTGCGCCACCCTATTGTTAGAACGATCTCCGGGCTCATTGCGACTCTTGGGGCAAGGGCTGAGTCGTTCATTTGTCGACAAGGGTCGCGCGTTGCTAAGTAACGATGATGTGACACCAGATCAGCGCGTTGCGCTAGCCTGGTGGGGATGCAAGTTCGACCTCCGTAAGCCTATTCGTCGAGCGTCTGATCTGATTCTTCACCTGGGAACGCTCGTCAATGGCTTACCCGAGTCCGATGATCTATGGACCTTTTTTCCTGCGGATGCGCCGATGGCGCCTCTAGCGCGGATCGCGTCATCAGCTAGGCCAAAGCAAGCGAATCAAGAAGGCTGGTGGCTTGACGCCTTGATGGGGCGCTTCGATCGGCCGGAGGTCCAGCGCGTATGTGCGTTGTCACCGGCAGCGTCTCGTGTCCAGAAAGCATTAGATGGATCTGAGACAGCGAAACTGCTGCCTTTGCCAGTCTGGGCGACAAGGATTTGGGCTAGTCATGACCCCGGAATCACAAAGCAATGGCGGCTCGGCGAATGGACGTGCCTGGAGATCGTTAGACAAGCGGCGATGCTGCTATCGACTACCGCCGAGACGCTAGACCAAGGCTATCTTAAACGTGCATCGCGCAAGAACCCTGATATACGCGTCAGCTGTGCACATCCACTCAACTTCGCTCTGCCGAGCCATCTCATCGATACTCCGGCAGTCTCTTGGCAAGAGTGGAAACAAAAGATGCGCGAGCCTGACGGTGGAGTTCTACGGCAAGTGCCACAACGGCGTCAGATCTATGACAGGCGATATGCCCCGCTGGTCGTGAGCGCCATAGGGGCTGCGCAGAATCCAATTCGTGGTCTGGGCCTTTGCCTATTTGCCCTGCTTTCACGCTCCTTCCTCCTGCCAGCCCAATGGAACGGGATAGGGCACGAGAGCATGCTCAGGCATCTTCCGCAACTCCTGCGGAATGAAATCACCTACTCATCAGCAACTCTTGGAATTCTCGAGGCGTGTCTCCAGCCTCGTGCAACCGAGAACGTATTCGCCGGCCTGCACCCAGCATGGAGCGCCGACTTCGACGATGACACTATGCACGATCCAGTCAGCCTTATTGACGCTGCTGATTTGGCGCGCATCATCTCGATCGCCCAAAACGAACTTGAAGAAAATCAGATATCAACCTTCAATCACCAGTCTCGGCAGGTCACGCCAGTCAATCTAATGCATCTCACCGATGCTGATTGGAAGCGCTACTTTGAAATGGGCCCAGCATGACCCAAGATAATCCAACACTGGTTGATTCGCTTACCCTCGGCGTAATTCAGACGACATTGAACTCAAAGCTTGCATGGAGTGCCGCTAGTGGTGAGCCAAAAATTGCGGCAGGCGAGGACAATCGCGCGTGGCACGAGATTCGAAGAGCGATGAGGGCATTGGCCGATCACGACGATCAGCCTCGCATCGTTCTTCTGCCGGAGCTGGCACTTCCTAGAACGCGATTGGACGACTTCGAGCAACTAGTCTGTTCCATGAATGCAATAGCGATAGTTGGGGTCGACTACCGTCTAGACCATGTGAAGAAATCAGCGAAGAACGAAGGACTTGTCATCGTACCCAGGAACTTTTGGAAACGCATACCTTCACGCAATGCCGCCAGAGTTTGGTTCGGCAAACGGGACCCTGCACCGGCCGAAGCGTCTGACCTCGCGAAGTACATACCGCCTTGGACTTTCGATGCCGATCCCAACGTCTACGTCTTCGATGCAGGGCCCTATGGGCGTATCGGGGTCAGCATTTGCTATGACTTCATGGATATTGAACGCGCCCTCCTCTATCGCGGCCGAGTTCACCATTTGTTTGTCATTGCCTATAACCGGGACGTTAAGCTCTTTGAGTCGTTAGCCGTTTCTCTATCGAGGACGATCTTCTGCAACGTGGTGGTTTGCAATACCGGATATTTCGGTGGCTCGCTGGTAGTCACCCCGTACTACGATGCATTCAAGCGTATTGGATATTCAGTCGATGGAGGACAGCTATTCACCGCTCAATGCGTTTCGCTTCCCGTACGCGATCTAGATGCAGCCATTCATGGTTCTGATACCAAGCCAAAGGCCACGTACAAGCACTTGCCGCCAGGCTTCATGGCTAGCATCGCTCCCACGTCTGCATCCCCGGAAGGACCGTCGCCAGTTACGATGCGGCTATTCACTGCGGAGTGAAGGTCGATTGCCACATGCTAAGTTACTGCTGCTAGTCCGCGCCGAGACGCCAACAAGCCGTTGCGGGCGTCGATCGAAAGGTGCGGCATGAGAGCCGACGTTGAACGACCGCATCCAGGAGTCGAACTCAGCCTGACGTAGGACAGCACCCGCTGCAAAGCAGCCAACCGCCCCCCCCCCGTGGAGCGTTCGTTGCACTGCGAAATCCGTCACAGGCCTTGGATCTCCTCGGCCATGCAAAACGCCCGGACCGGCCGGGCGTTTCTCATTCCATTGCCTCACCAAAGCGAGGCATTCAAAGGCATCAAACGTCGATATTCGCCGCACGCAGCGCGTTCGTCTCGATGAAGTCACGGCGAGGCTCCACCTCATCCCCCATGAGCATGGTGAACACGCGATCGGCCTCAATCGCATCTTCGATCTGAACGCGCAGCAGCCGCCGCACGGTGGGATCCATCGTCGTCTCCCACAACTGCTCCGGATTCATCTCCCCCAGCCCCTTGTAGCGCTGGCGGCCCACGGAGTTTTCGGCCTGGGTCATCAGGAAGCTCATGGCGCCGCGGAAGTCGCTGATCTTGCTTTCCTTGGCCTTCTCGCCCTCGCCCTTGCGGACCAGGCCGTCGGCGGTCATCAGGCCCTTGAAGGTCTTGCCGGCGGTGGCGAGCACTTCGTAGTCGGCGCCGTGGACGAAGTCCGCGGTGATGACGCTGGAGCGGGTGTTGCCGTGGTGCTTGCGGCTGATGCGCAGGAAGAGCTTGTCGGTGCGGGCGTCGTACTCGGCGCTGACCTCGGCCTCGTGCAGGGCGGCCTGCATGTCGGCGGCGGACTGGTCGGCGGCTTCCTTGCTGTCGAGGTTGATGGCCAGGCCACCGGCCAGGGCGCGCAGGGCCTCGAAGTCCATCCAGTTGGAGAGGCGGTCGATCACGTTCTCGGCCAGCACGTACTGGCGGGCCAGGGCCTCGAAGGCCTCGCCCTTGAGCACGTCGCCACGGCCGGTGTGCAGCTCGGCGTCGTTGAGGGCCACGCGCAGCAGGAAGGCGTCCAGCTCGTGGCCGTCCTTCAGGTACTGCTCCTGCTTGCCCACCTTCACCTTGTACAGCGGCGGCTGGGCGATGTAGATGTGGCCGCGCTCCACGAGCTCGGGCATCTGGCGGTAGAAGAAGGTCAGCAGCAGGGTGCGGATGTGGGCGCCGTCGACGTCCGCGTCAGTCATGATGATGATGCGGTGGTAGCGGAGCTTGTCCGGGTTGAAGTCGTCGCTGCCGGCGCCGCGCCCGATGCCGGTGCCCAGGGCGGTGATCAGGGTGATGATTTCGTTGGAGGTCAGCAGCTTCTCGTAGCGGGCCTTCTCCACGTTCAGGATCTTGCCGCGCAAGGGCAGGATGGCCTGGAACTTCCGGTCGCGGCCCTGCTTGGCGGAGCCGCCTGCGGAGTCACCCTCCACGATGTAGATCTCGCACAGGGCGGGATCCTTTTCCTGGCAGTCGGCCAGCTTGCCGGGCAGGCCCAGGCCGTCCAGCACGCCCTTGCGGCGGGTCATCTCGCGGGCCTTGCGCGCGGCCTCGCGGGCGCGGGCGGCGTCAAGGATCTTGCCGCAGATGATCTTGGCGTCGACCGGGTTCTCCAGCAGCCAGTCCGTCAGCTTGTTGGCGACGATCTCCTCGACCGGGCCGCGCACTTCGCTGGAGACCAGCTTGTCCTTGGTCTGGCTGCTGAACTTGGGCTCGGGCACCTTGACGGAGACCACGCAGGCCAGGCCTTCGCGCATGTCATCCCCGGCCACTTCGACCTTGGCCTTCTTGGCCAGGTCGTTGTCGGTGATGTACTTGTTCAGCACCCGGGTCATGGCGGCGCGCAGGCCGGTGAGGTGGGTGCCGCCGTCGCGCTGCGGGATGTTGTTGGTGAAGCAGAGCACGTTCTCGTTGAAGCCATCGTTCCACTGCATGGAGACTTCAACGCCGATGTTGGTGCCCTGGTCCGAGGTCTTGTCGCCCTGGGCGTGGAAGATGTTCGGATGCAGGGTGCTCTTGCCCTTGTTGATGAACTCCACGAAGCCGCGCACGCCGCCGGCATAGGCGAAGTTGTCTTCCTTGTTGTTGCGCTCGTCGATCAGGCGGATCTTGACGCCGTTGTTCAGGAAGGAGAGCTCGCGCAGGCGCTTGGCCAGGATGTCGTAGTGGAAGTCGTTGTTCTGCTGGAAGATTTCCGTGTCCGGCAGGAAATGGACTTCGGTGCCGCGCTTGTCGGTCTCGCCGATCACGCGCATGGGGCTGGTCTCGACGCCGTCCACCACCTCGATCAGGCGGTCCTGCGGGATGCCCTGCTTGAACTCGATCTGATGCACCTTGCCGTCGCGGCGCACGGTCAGGCGCAGCCACTTGGACAGGCCGTTCACGCAGCTCACGCCCACGCCGTGCAGGCCGCCCGAGACCTTGTAGGAGTTCTGGTTGAACTTGCCGCCGGCGTGCAGCTCGGTCAGCGCGATCTCGGCCGCCGAGCGCTTGGGCTCGTGCTTGTCATCCATCTTGACGCCGGTGGGGATGCCGCGGCCGTTGTCGATCACCGAGATGGAGTTGTCGGTGTGGATGGTGACGATGATGTCGTCGCAGTGGCCAGCCAGCGATTCGTCGATGGAGTTGTCCACCACTTCGAAGACGAGGTGGTGCAGACCGGTGCCGTCGGAGGTGTCGCCGATGTACATGCCGGGGCGCTTGCGCACGGCTTCCAGGCCTTCGAGGATCTGGATCGAATCGGCCCCGTAGACCGCGCCCGACGCGGCCTCGGCCGTGACGGCGGCCTGCTGCTTGTCGGTCAGGCCTTCGGGCTTGTGTTCATTGCTCGGGACATCACTCATCGGGAACTCTCTCTCACACGGGGTCAGGTCTTGCATGACCCCTTTAAAGCACTGAAGCGGGCCGGGCCTCCTGGCCCTTGCCCGCTGCTCTCATTTCTGGATCTCGATCAGATTCGCATCGGCATCACGACGTACTTGAAGCCGCTCTGCTCGGGGATGGTGATCAGGGCGCTGGAGGCGCTGTCGTTCAGGTCGATGGAGACCATGTCCTGGCCCATGTTCTGCAGCGCGTCCATCAGGTAGGTCACGTTGAAGCCGGTCTCGATCAGGTCGCCGCCGTAGTCGATCTCGATCTCTTCCTTGGCCTCTTCCTGCTCGGCATTGCTGGAGGCAATGGACAGCAGGCCCGGCTCGAAGGACAGGCGCACGGCCTTGAACTTCTCGCTGGTCAGGATGGCGGCACGCTGCAGGGACGACAGCAGGGGCGCGCGGCCCAGGGTCACGCGGAACTTGTGGTTCTTGGGGATGACGCGGTTGTAGTCGGGGAACTTGCCCTCAACCAGCTTGGTCACGAACTCCATGCCCGAGAAGCTGAACTTGGCCTGGTTGCCGGCGAAGCGCATCTCGATGGGCTGGTCATCCGAGCCATCCTTGCCGCCGTCCTTCAGCAGGCGCATCAGCTCCAGCACGGTCTTGCGGGGCAGGATGACTTCCTGCTTGGGGATGTCCGTCTCCAGCTCGGCCTGCGCGAGGGCCAGGCGGTGGCCGTCGGTGGCCACGAGCGTCAGGCTCTTGCCCTCGGCCACGAAGAGGATGCCGTTGAGGTAGTAGCGGATGTCGTGCACCGCCATCGCGAAGTGCACCTGGTTGATCAGGTGCTTGAGCGTCTTTTGCGGCACGCTGAAGGCGGGGCCGAAGTCGGCGGCTTCCTGCACGAGGGGGAAGTCGTCGGCCGGCAGGGTCTGCAGCGTGAAACGGCTCTTGCCGCCCTGCAGGGTCATCTTGCTGGCGTTGCTGGAGAGGCTCACCGTCTGGTCCGAGGGCATGGAGCGCAGGATGTCGATCAGCTTGCGGGCGCCCACGGTGCTGGAGAAGTTGCCTTCATCGCCGTCGAACTCGACGGTGGTGCGGACCTGGATCTCGAGGTCGCTGGTGGTCAGCTCCACCTGCGAACCCTGCTTGCGGATCAGCACATTGGCCAGGATGGGCAGGGTGTGGCGGCGCTCGACGATGCCGGACACGGCCTGCAGGGCACTCAGCACCTTGTCCTGGCTGGCTTTCAACACAATCATGTGAACCTCTCTCCACTTGTTCGGGGCGACCCGCGCCCGCCTTCCCGGCCCGACCGGCGCCCTGGGGCCAGTCACAAGCAAGACGCGCGCGCGTGAGACAGCGCGCATTGTCACCCAGGAATGGGGGTTTCCCAGGGCCGGCGAGCCAGGGTTTTGACCTAGTCGGTGTGGGTAGACCCGCCGGAAGCCCCGCCGGGGCCTCCTGAGCGCGCCGGATCAGCCTTTGAGCGTCTGCTCCAGCACGTGCAGCTGCTGGTTGAGCTCGGTGTTCTTCTGGCGCTCCCCGCCGATCTTGCGCACGGCGTGCAGCACCGTGGTGTGGTCGCGGCCGCCGAAGAGCTCGCCGATCTCGGGCAGGCTCTTCTGGGTCAGCTCCTTGGCCAGGTACATGGCAATCTGGCGCGGCCGGGCGATGCTGGCCGGGCGCTTCTTGCTGTACATGTCGGCGACCTTGATCTTGTAGAAGTCGGCCACCGTCTTCTGGATGTTCTCGACCGAGATCTGGCGATTCTGGATGGAGAGCAGGTCCTTGAGCGCCTCGCGGGCCAGCTGGATGTTGATTTCCTTGTGGCTGAAGCGGCTGTAGGCCAGCACCTTGCGCAGCGCGCCCTCGAGCTCGCGCACATTGGCGCGCACGTTCTTGGCGATGAAGAAGGCGACATCCTCCGGCATGGGCGCCTGTTCCGCCTCGGCCTTCTTGATCAGGATGGCGACGCGCATCTCCAGCTCGGGCGGCTCGATGGCCACCGTCAGGCCGGCGTCGAAGCGGCTGGTGAGGCGCTCGTCGATGTCCACCAGGCCCTTCGGATAGGTGTCCGAGGTCATGATGATGTGGGCGCGCTTGGCCAGCAGAGCCTCGAAGGCGTTGAAGAACTCCTCCTGCGTGCGGTCCTTGCCGGCGAAGAACTGCACGTCATCGATCAGCAGCAGGTCCAGTGAGTGGTACTTGGCCTTGAGCTCGTCGAAGGTCTTGCGCTGGTAGTTCTTCACCACGTCGGAGATGAACTGCTCGGCGTGCAGGTAGAGCACGCGGGCGTCCGGCTTGTCCTTCAGCAGGGCATTGCCCACGGCGTGGATCAGGTGGGTCTTGCCCAGGCCCACGCCGCCGTAGATGAACAGCGGGTTGTACATCTGCCCCGGCGCGCCGGCCACGTGCAGCGCCGCGGTGCGGGCCATCTGGTTGGCACGGCCGGGGACCAGGGTGTCGAAGGTGAGCGCGGGGTTGATGCGGTGCCGCGTGCTGCCCGGCGCGGGCGTCGCGCCGGAGGCCGCCACGGGCGCCTGCGCCATGGCCGGCTGCACGGCAGCCAGGCCGTTCACCGCCGGCCGCTCCACGGCCGCCGGGCGGTTCACGGGCACCGGCCGCAGGCCGTTGTGCAGCACCTGGCCCACGGCCACCGGCTGGTTGGCCGGCAGGGCCGTGGCCGCACGCGGCATGGCCTCGCGCGGCGCCACGGCCAGCTCCAGCCGCGCCGGGCGGCCGGCCAGTTCGGTGAGGATGGATTCGATGCGCCCGGCGTACTGGTTGCGGATCCAGTCCAGCTTGAAGCGGTTGGGCACGCGCAGGGACACGGTCACGCCCTGCTCACCGCCATCAGCCACATCGGCCGGGGGGAGAGGACGGATCCAGGTATTGAATTGTTGTTCAGGCAGCTCGGCGGCCAGACGTTCACAGCCGCGTTGCCAGAGATCTGCGCTCATTGTGGAAAACTTCTTCTTGAGCGGCCGGATTGTACGGATCCACGGCCCCAAAAGACGAGGTTATCCACAGAAATTTTCGTGCCCGCCTTACCCCGGCACGGCAGCCCGGCACTCCCGGAGGAAGTTGACCGGCGGCCAGAAGTTTGGTGTAATCGCGGGCTTTTCCGGACGCCGGATGTATTTGCTTGGGCGCGTGGCTTTCCCTGCTTTGGGAGGTCAAACCCCTGGCGGTAGGTCCACCGCGCCAACAAGGGGCCCTGCCCCGGAACACCGCCCTGGCCTCACGCCAGGACGGCAGACCGAGCAGGAACCTGATGTGGGCGCACGCAGCAGCGGCGCCCCGGCGCGGCGCACATCAGCGGTGCGGCAGGCAGACACCTTTACGGAGGTGGCGGCTTGCAGTTCCGAGATGCTCCCGCATCTTTGATCGGCCCATCAGCTATCGCGTCCACAGACGTCCACAGAGGTTTTCCAACATGAAACGCACCTACCAAGGCTCCAAGACCCGCCGCGCCCGCACCCACGGCTTCCTCGTCCGCATGAAGACCCGCGGTGGCCGCGCCGTGATCCGCGCCCGTCGCGCCAAGGGCCGCAAGCGCCTGGCCGTCTAAGCGAGCCGTATCAAGACCATGATCGGCCGCATCGAACGATCGGCCGACTTTGAGCGCGTGCTGGGTCAGCCCAGCCGCGCCCGCAGCAAGCATTTTGCTGTGCATCACCTCATGGCCGCTCCCAGCCTGCCCGGACCCGGTTTTTCCACAGTGAAATCCGAGTTATCAACAGGCCACCCACCACTTGCCCACAGTCCTGTGGACGAATCGGCATCTGCCGAGGGGGTGAAGCCCGAAGCGACGGCCCCCGTGGCCGTCCCTGACGGGCAGTGGCTGGGCTGCGTCGTGCCCAAGCGGCACGCGCGCCGTGCGGTGACCCGATCCCTGATCAAACGCCAGATCCGCGCCGTCTTCGCTGACGCCGCGGGCTTGCTGCCGCCCGGACTCTGGGTGGTGCGCCTGCGCCTGCCCGTGGACCGCAAGCAGTTCCCCAGCGCCGCCTCCGACCCGCTCAAGGCCCTGGTGCGTGAGGAGCTGCTGCAGCTGCGCGCCAAGCTGGCCCGCGCGGCTCAAGCCACACCCGCCGGCCCGGCCGCCCCGGCCGCGGCCCAGGGCTGAGCCCTCCTGCCCGCCATGACGGCCCGCCGCAGTCCCCTCCAATGGCTCCTGATGGGCCTGATCCGCGCCTACCAGCTGCTGATCAGCTCCTGGATCCAGGCCGGCTGCCGCTACTACCCCAGCTGCTCCGCCTATGGCATGGAGGCCGTGCGCCGGCACGGCGGCATCGCCGGCAGCTACCTGGCCGCAGCGAGAATCCTGCGCTGCAACCCATTCTGTCTGGGCGGACATGACCCCGTGCCTGACAATCCGCCCCGTCTGTTCTCGCGCCTCGGGCTCGGGGGCAGCGCGACACCCTCTTCTTCCAATCCAGAAGCTTCTCCATGACTGATATACGCCGCACCGTGTTGTGGATGGTGTTCACCGCGTCGCTCGTCCTGCTGTGGGACGGCTGGCAGAAATACAACGGGCACCCCTCGATGTTCAGCCCCACGCCGGCCAAGCCCGCCGCCAGCGCGGCGCCTGCGCCCGGCAGCGCGGCATCGGCCGGCCTGCCCACGGCCAGCGGCACCGGCACGGCCAGCGCCGCCGCAGCCCCCGCGGCGGCCGCCTCGGCGGCGCAGCCCGCTGGCGAGAAGTTCGAGGTCACGACCGATGTGGTCAAGGCGACCTTCGACACCCGCGGCGGCAGCCTGGTGCGCGTGGAGCTGCTCAAGCATCTGACGACCGAGACGCACGGCCTCATGGACCCGCTGATGCGTGCCGTGGGCCTCAAGGCGCCGTCTGGCTTCAAGCCCGAGCCCGTGGTGCTCTTCGACGCCAGCAGCTACCGCCCCGAGTCCGGCCTGATTGGCGCCCCCGGCGCCCCCAACCACTTCACGCTGATGAACGTGGTGGGCGCCGAGCGCCAGCTCAAGGACGGCGCGAGCTCGCTGACGGTGCGCTTCGAGTCCCCCGAGCAGGGCGGCCTCAAGCTGGTGAAGAGCTACACGCTCAAGCGTGGCGACTACGCCATCGACGTCAAGCACGAGGTGGTCAACACCGGCGCCGCGCCGGTCAGCCCGCAGCTCTATGTGCAGCTGGTGCGCCCGACGGCCGTGGAATCCTCGTCCGGCTACATGGCGCCCGCCTCCTTCATCGGCCCGGCCATCTACACGGACAAGAACAAGTTCCAGAAGTTCGACTTCAAGGACCTGGACAAGGGCAAGGCCGATTACGACAAGCACGCCGATGACGGCTGGGTCGCGATGGTGCAGCACTACTTCACCACCGCCTGGCTGCACAACGCCGCCGGTCCGCGCGAGTTCTTCGTGAAGAAGACCGAGTCCGGCGCCTACAGCGTGGGCCAGGTCTTCCCCCTGCCCGCCATCAATCCCGGCGCCTCGGCCGTGGCTGAGAACCTGCTGTACGCCGGTCCGCAGGAGGAAAACAAGCTGACCGAACTCGCCCCGGGCCTGGAGCGCGTCAAGGACTACGGCATGTTCTACGTGATCGCCAAGCCGCTGTTCTGGCTGCTGGACAAGATCCACGGCATGCTGGGCAACTGGGGCTGGTCCATCGTGGCCCTGGTGGTGCTGCTGAAGATCGCCTTCTTCGGCCTGAATGCCAGCGCCTACCGGTCCATGGCCAAGATGAAGGCCGTGGGCCCGCGCATCAACGAGCTGCGCGAGCGCTACAAGAACGACCCGCAAAAGCAGCAGCAGGAGATGATGCGCATCTACCGCGAGGAGAAGGTCAACCCCCTGGGTTCCTGCCTACCCATGCTGCTGCAGATGCCCTTCTTCATCGCCCTGTACTGGGTGCTGCAGAGCACGGTCGAGATGCGCAACGCGCCCTGGATCGGCTGGATCACCGACCTCTCCTCGGCCGACCCCTTCCTGATCCTGCCCATCCTGATGACGGCGTCGAGCCTGCTGCAGGTCGCGCTGAATCCCACGCCGGCCGACCCGACCCAGGCCAAGATGATGTGGATGATGCCGCTGGCGCTGAGCTTCATGTTCTTCTTCTTCCCGGCCGGCCTGGTGCTGTACTGGCTGGTGAACAACCTGCTGTCCATCGCCCAGCAGTGGATCATCAACAAGCAGATGGGCGTGCAGAGCTGAGCATCGCGCGAAGGCCTTCGCGAACTACTGCACAAAGCCTCCGATCGCCCCCGCGATCGGGGGCTTTTTTTCGCCCCGGCCCTCACCTTTAATGGAGCTCATGCGGGGCAGCTTGATGCAGCAGGTCCATTCAACCGGGCTGCATCACAGGCCCGCCGCGGGGTTCACGAGAACCGCTGCGGCCGCCTCCCCCGCGCCATCTTCCACGGCCCCTGGCATCGCGCCCGGGGCCGTTTTCATGGGCACTGCCGGCCACCGTCCACCGGCGAGGCATAGGACAATGCGCCCATGCTGGCCCGCCACCTCGACCCCATCGCCGCCATCGCCACCGCCCCAGGACGAGGCGCCGTGGGCATCGTGCGCGTCTCGTCCCCGCAAGACCTGACCCCGCTGATCGAGCAGCTGTGCGGCCGCGCCCTGCGCCCGCGCGAGGCGCACTACCTGCCCTTGCGTGCGGCCAACGGCGACGCCATCGACCACGGCCTGGCCCTGCACTTCCCCGCGCCGGCCTCCTACACCGGCGAGCACGTGCTGGAGCTGCAGGCCCACGGCGGCCCGGTGGTGCTGCAGCTGCTGCTGGCGCGCTGCCTGGAGCTGGGCAGCGCCATCGAATCACTGAAGCACCTGCGCCTGGCCGAACCCGGCGAGTTCACGCAGCGGGCCTTCCTCAATGGCAAGCTGGACCTGGCGCAGGCGGAGGCCGTGTCCGACCTGATCGACGCCAGCACCGAGGCCGCGGCCCGCAGCGCCAGCCGTGCGCTGTCCGGCGCGCTGTCCACCGAGGTGGGCGAGCTGCGCGACGGCCTGATCAACCTGCGCATGCTGGTCGAGGCCACGCTGGACTTCCCCGAGGAGGAGATCGACTTCCTCCAGGCGGCCGACGCCCTGGGCAAGCTGCGCCGCATCCAGGCCCGCCTGGACAGCGTGCTGGACCGCACCCGCCAGGGCGCCCTGCTGCGCGAGGGCATCAAGGTGGTGCTGGCCGGCCAGCCCAATGTGGGCAAGAGCTCCCTGCTCAACGCCCTGGCCGGCGCCGAGCTGGCCATCGTGACGCCCATCCCCGGCACCACGCGCGACAAGGTCAGCCAGACCATCCAGATCGAGGGCGTGCCCCTGCACATCACCGACACAGCCGGCCTGCGCGAAACCTCCGATGAAGTCGAGCGCATCGGCGTGGCCCGCAGCTGGGACGCCATCGCCGAGGCCGACGTGGTGCTCTTCCTGCACGACCTCACCCGCATGGGCGAGGCCGGCTACGAGGCCGGGGACGCCGAGATCCGCGAACGCCTCGCCCAGGTCGACCCCGCCCGCCTCCTGCAGGTCTACAACAAGGCCGACACCGGCGCGGAGGCCCGCAGCAGGCAAGACCTGACCCTCCCGGCGGACGCCGTGCAGCTGTCCGCCAAGACCGGCGCCGGCCTGGCCGAGCTGCGCCGCGAGCTGCTGGCCCATGCCGGCTGGCACGCGGTGCCCGAGGGCCTCTTCATCGCCCGCGAGCGGCACGTCCAGGCCCTGCGCCGCACCGCCGAGCACCTGGCGCTCGCGCTGGCCCAGGTCGAAGTGGAGCCGCCCGCCCTGGACCTGATGGCCGAGGAACTGCGCCTGGCCCACGACGCCCTGGGCGAGATCACCGGTGCCTTCTCGGCGGACGAGCTGCTGGGGGAGATCTTCAGCCGCTTCTGCATCGGGAAGTAAGGCCGCCGCCACTTTCGGCCCACTTTCGCCCCCCTTTCGCCCCTCTTCCGGCCTGCATCCGCCCCCGCAAGTAGGGCCCAGCTCGCTTGAGGCTCGGCCCCTGCCGGCCCCTTGCCCGGCAAGGCCTGACGCCGCATCGGCGATGACCGCTGACGCTGTCGCGCCGCGTCTTTACATCTTCTTGATGCCGCCCCTCCGACCTTCTACACGGCCTTGACGCCCCCAAACCTACGCTCCTGACATCACACAACCCCTTGTTGAGAGTGTCTATGGACGGAGTGTTTTTGGGCCTGAGCCTGGCGCTGTTCGCGCTGGCCGCCGGCCTCGCCCTGGCCAGTCATCGGCTGGAGAAGAAGTCATGAGTGCGCTGTACTGGATCAGCGGCCTGCTGGCCGCGGCCTTGTTCGTCTACCTGGTCCATGCGCTGCTGCGCGCAGAGGAGTTCTGAATGAGCCCCTCTGCCTGGATCCAACTGGCGCTCTACATGGGCGTGCTCCTGGCGGCGGCGTGGCCGCTGTCGCGCTGGCTCTCGGCCCTGGCCGAGGGACGGCTGCCGCGCTGGATGCTGCGGGTCGAAGGCGGCCTGCTGCGCCTGGCCGGCGTGAAGGCTGACGAAGGCATGCACTGGCGGCACTACGCCGTCGGCCTGCTGGTCTTCAGCCTGCTGGGCGTGCTGGCGGTCTACGGCCTGCAGCGCCTGCAGCACCTGCTGCCGCTGAACCCGCAAGGCATGGGCGCCATCAGCCCGGACTCCGCGTTCAACACCGCCATCAGCTTCGTCACCAACACCAACTGGCAGGGCTATGGCGGCGAGTCCACCATGAGCTACCTGACCCAGATGCTGGCGCTGACGGTGCAGAACTTCCTGTCGGCCGCCAGCGGCATCGCGGTGGTCTTCGCGCTGATCCGCGGCTTCTCGCGCAAGCTCAGCGGCGACGTGGGCAACGTCTGGCAAGACCTGACCCGCATCACGCTGTGGCTGCTGCTGCCGCTGTCCTTCGTCTTCGCGCTCTTCTTCGTGAGCCAGGGCGTGATCCAGAACCTGGACGCCTACCGGGACGCCCACACGCTGGAGGTCAATCACTACGACGCCCCGCGCCTGGGCGCCGACGGTCAGCCCTTGAAGAACGAGAAGGGCGAGCCGCTGACCGAGGCCGCCGAGGCCGCGACCCAGCAGCTGGCCATGGGCCCGGTGGCCTCGCAGCTGGCCATCAAGATGCTGGGCACCAACGGCGGTGGCTTCTTCAACGCCAACTCGGCCCACCCCTTCGAGAACCCCACGCCGCTGAGCAACTTCGCGCAGATGCTGGCCATCTTCCTGATCCCGGCGGCGCTGTGCTTCAGCTTCGGCCAGCTGGTCGGGGACTGGCGCCAAGGCCTGGCCATCCTGGCAGCGATGAGCGTTCTGTTCATCGCCGGCGTGGCCGTCGCAACCGCCGCAGAGCAGGCCGGCAACCCTCGCCTGCAGGCGCTGCAGGTGGACCAGCGGCTCACGATGGAGCAATCGGGCGGCAACATGGAGGGCAAGGAGACGCGCTTCGGCATCAACGCCAGCAGCCTCTTCGCCGTGGTCACGACGGCCGCCTCCTGCGGCGCCGTGAACACCATGCATGACTCGCTGACGCCCGTCGGCGGCATGGTCCCCCTGGTGATGATGCAGCTGGGCGAGGTGGTCTTCGGCGGCGTGGGAACGGGGCTGTACGGCATGCTGGTCTTCGCCATTCTCGCGGTCTTCATCGCCGGGCTGATGATCGGCCGCACGCCGGAGTACCTGGGCAAGAAGATCGAGAGCCACGAGATGAAGATGGTGTCCATCGCCATCCTCGTCACGCCCCTGGTCGTGCTCATGGGCACGGCGCTGGCGGTGCTCGCGGCGGACGGCAAGGCGGGCATCGCCAACCCGGGCGCCCATGGTTTCTCTGAGGTCCTCTATGCGCTGACCTCGGCCGGCAACAACAACGGCTCCGCCTTCGCCGGCCTCTCGGCCAACACGCCCTTCTACAACACCCTGCTGGGCATCGTGATGTGGCTGGGGCGCTTCGGCGTGATCGTGCCGGTGTTGGCCCTGGCGGGCAGCCTGGCCGCCAAGAAGCGCGTCCCTACCGGCAACGGCACGCTCCCCACGCACGGCCCGCTCTTCGTGGCCCTGCTGATCGGCGTGGTGCTGCTGGTCGGCCTCCTCAACTACGTGCCTTCCCTGGCCTTGGGCCCCATCGTCGAGCAGCTGATGCTCTGGACCGCCTGAGGAAACATCATGAGCAAGTCGACAACTGCAACAAGCTCAACGACGAGCAGCGCCTCCCTGCTGGACCCCGCCCTGATGAAGCAGGCCCTGGGCCAGGCCATCGCCAAGCTGGACCCGCGCATCCAATGGCGCAACCCGGTGATGTTCGTGGTCTACGCGGGCAGCCTGCTGTGCACCGGCCTGTGGCTCGCCAGCCTGGGCGATCCGGCCGTGGCTGGCGGCGAGGGCTCGGGCTTCATGCTGGCCATCGCCCTGTGGCTGTGGTTCACCGTGCTCTTCGCCAACTTCGCCGAGGCCATGGCCGAGGGCCGCTCCAAGGCCCAGGCCGCCTCGCTGCGCGGGCTCAAGACCAAGGCCTGGGCCAAGAAGCTGGAGGAGCCGCGGCATGGCGCGCGCTGGCACCCGGTCCCCTCCGATGAGCTGCGCAAGGGCCATGTGGTGCTGGTGGAGGCGGGCGACCTGATCCCGCTGGACGGCGAGGTGATCGAGGGCGTGGCTTCGGTGGACGAGAGCGCCATCACGGGTGAATCGGCGCCGGTGATCCGCGAGTCCGGCGGCGACTTCGCCTCGGTGACCGGCGGTACCCGCGTGCTCTCGGACTGGCTGGTGCTGCGCATCGCGGTCAACCCGGGTGAGTCCTTCCTGGACCGCATGATCGCCATGGTGGAGGGCGCCAAGCGCCAGAAGACGCCCAATGAGATCGCGCTGACCATCCTGCTGGTGGCGCTGACCCTGGTCTTCCTGGTCGTGACCGTGACCCTGCTGCCCTTCTCCATCTTCAGCGTGGAGGCCGCGGGCAGCGGCACGGTGGTGTCCATCACGGCGTTGGTGGCCCTGCTGGTCTGCCTGATCCCCACGACCATCGGCGCGCTGCTCTCGGCCATCGGCGTGGCGGGCATGAGCCGCATGATGCAGGCCAATGTCATCGCCACCTCGGGCCGCGCCGTCGAGGCCGCGGGCGATGTGGATGTGCTGATGCTGGACAAGACTGGCACCATCACCCTGGGCAACCGCCAGGCCAGCCGCTTCCTGCCGGCGCCCGGCGTGAGCGAGATGCAGCTGGCCGATGCGACGCAGCTGGCCTCGCTGGCCGATGAGACGCCGGAAGGGCGCAGCATCGTGGTCCTGGCCAAGCAGCGCTACGGCCTGCGCGAGCGCGAGCTCGCGAGCCTGGGCGCCCAGTTCGTGCCCTTCACGGCCCAGACCCGCATGAGCGGCATCGACCTGCAGACCGCGAGCAGCCCGCTTCGCAGCATCCGCAAGGGTGCGGCCGATGCCATCCGCCGCCATGTCGAGGCGCAGGGGGCACGCTACCCGGCCGAGGTCCAGCAAGCCGTCGACGACGTGGCCCGCCTGGGCAGCACGCCTCTCGTCGTGAGCGATGGTTCCCGCGTGCTGGGCGTCGTCGAGCTCAAGGACATCGTCAAGGGCGGCATCAAGGAGCGCTTTGCCGAGCTGCGCCGCATGGGCATCAAGACCGTGATGATCACCGGCGACAACAAGCTCACCGCCGCGGCCATCGCTGCCGAGGCCGGCGTGGACGACTTCCTGGCCGAGGCCACGCCCGAGGCCAAGCTGAAGATGATCCGCGACTACCAGAGCGAAGGCCGCCTGGTGGCCATGACCGGCGACGGCACCAACGACGCCCCCGCCCTCGCGCAGGCCGACGTGGCCGTGGCCATGAACAGCGGCACGCAGGCGGCCAAGGAGGCCGGCAACATGGTGGACCTGGACTCCAATCCCACCAAGCTGCTGGAGATCGTCGAGACGGGCAAGCAGCTGCTGATGACGCGCGGCTCGCTGACGACCTTCTCCATCGCGAACGACGTCGCCAAGTACTTCGCCATCATCCCGGCCATGTTCGTGGGCGTGTACCCGCAGCTGCAGTCGCTCAACGTGATGCAGCTGCACAGCCCGGCCTCGGCCATCCTGTCGGCGGTGATCTTCAATGCGCTGATCATCATCGCCCTCATTCCCCTGGCCCTGAAGGGCGTCAGCTACCGCGCCATCGGTGCCGCGGCCCTGCTGCGCCGCAACCTCGCGATCTACGGCCTGGGCGGCCTCTCGTGCCCTTCATCGGCATCAAGGCCATCGACCTGATCCTGGTCGGCCTGCACCTGATCTGAGGAGATCCATCATGAATCAACATCTGCGTCCCGCCCTGGTGAGCCTGCTGCTGCTTTCCGCCGCGACCGGGCTGCTCTACCCGCTGGCCGTCACGGGCATCGCCCAGCTGACCATGCCCAAGGAAGCCAACGGCTCGCTCATCGAGGAGAAGGGGCAGTTGATCGGTTCCGAGCTGATCGGCCAGTCCTTCTCCAGCCCCAGGTACTTCTGGGGCCGGCCCTCGGCGACCGGGCCGATGAGCCACAACGCGGCCAACTCGGCCGGCTCCAACCAGGGGCCGCTGAACCCGGCACTGGAGGTGGCCGTCAAGGCGCGCGTGGAGGCGCTGCGTGCGGCGGATCCGGGCAACACCGCGCCGGTGCCGGTGGACCTGGTCACCGCGTCGGCCAGCGGCCTGGACCCGCACATCAGCCTGGCCGCTGCGCGCTACCAGGCGCCGCGCGTGGCCCGCGAGCGCGGCCTGTCCATGAAGGAGGTGCAGGGCCTGATCGAGGCCCACACCGAGCCCACGGACCTGCGCGTGCTCGGTGAGCCCCGCGTGAACGTGCTGAAGCTCAACCTCGCCCTGGACCGCGCCAGGCGAGGCTGACTCAGCGCCTGCTCCCGCGTTCTTCGCCGCACCCTCTTCTTCTGAACCCCTGGCGGTGCCAGCGGCCTTGCGCCGCTGGCCGCCGCGCTGACTCTCGACCTGACATGAACAAGCTTGCCCCTTTGACCCTTGTCCTCCTGCTCTCGACCGTGCTGTCCAGCCACGCGCAAGCCAACGAACCCGCGCCCACGCCCGAACACAGCCTCACCGGCAACCTGAGCCTGGTCAGCGACTACCGCTTCCGCGGCATCAGCCAGACCTGGGCCCTGCCCGCCGTGCAGGGCGGCTTCGACTACGCTCACAAGAGCGGCTGGTACGCCGGCAGCTGGGCCTCCAACGTCTCCGGCAACAGCTACAACAACGGCGCCGGCCTGGAGCTGGACCTCTACGGCGGCGTGAAGCTGCCGGTGATGGGCGAGGGCTCGCTGGACCTGGGCGCCCTGGCCTACGTCTACCCTGGCGCGCGTCTCAACAGCGCCCCCGGCGTCGCCAGCAGCAAGCGCTATGACAACCTGGAGCTCTACGCCGGCCTGAGCCTGGGCGCCTTCAGCGGCAAGCTCTCCTATGCCCTCACCGACTACTTCGGCCTGAACGGGGACACCGCCGGCTATGCCTACTTCAGCGCGCTCGACGCAAAGGGCTCATCCAAGGGCACGCTGTACCTGGACCTGAACTACACGGTGGACCTGGGGCAAGGCCTGACCCTCGGCGCCCATGTGGGCCGCACCGAGGTGCGCCACTACGGCGATCTGTCCTACACCGACCTCAAGCTCTCGCTGGCAAAGGAAATGCTGGGCTTGAACTGGACGGCGGCGCTCATCGCCACCGATGCGAGGAAGGCCCTGTACCAGGTGGGCAATGCCGCCGGCCAGGACGCCAAGCGCGTCGGCAAGGCGGGGCTGGTGCTCAGCGTGGGCAGGACCTTCTGAAGCTGGGCGCAGGATGAAGGACGCCCCCTCGATGCGCCAGACGGCCCTCGCCGGCTGACAATGAAGCCATGCTGATCAACTGCGCCGCCTACCGCTCCGGGGTGAAGGTCGAGGACTTCTCGCCCTACGACGAAGCCACGCTGGGCCGGCACTTGTCGGACCCCGACACCTTCGTCTGGATCGCCCTGCGCGACACCACAGCCGAAGAGCTGCAGCCCTTCCAGCGCCTGTTCCATCTGCACGAGCTGGCCGTCGAGGACGCGACGCATGGGCACCAGCGGCCCAAGGTCGAGGAGTACGGCGATCTGGTCTTCGCGGTGATGCACCTGGTGGACTGGGTCGATGCCGATCTCAGCATCGGCGAGGTGGCGGTGTTCTGCGGGGCGAACTTCGTGATCTCGGTGCGCAGCGGCAGCCGCCTGCACTTCCTGGGCGTGCGCGAGCGCTGCGAGCGCGAGCCGCATCTGCTGATGCAGGGCCCGAGCTTCGTGCTCTATGCCTTGATGGACGCGGTGGTGGACCGCTACTTCCCCATCGTGGACCAGCTGGAGTCCGAGCTGGAGGAGATCGAGCAGAGCATCTTCACGCCCGGCGCGCAGCTGGACAACATCAAGCGCCTCTACGAGCTCAAGCGCCGGCTGATGCGCCTGCGCCGCGCGGTGGCGCCCATGCTGGAGATGCTGTCCAAGCTGCACGGCGGGCGCGTGCCCTTGCTGTGCAGCCGCACGACCGAGTACTTCCGCGACGTGGCGGACCACCTGGCGCGCATTCACGCCGCCATCGAGTCCGTGCGGGACACCCTCGCCACCGCCATCCAGGCCAACCTCTCCATGGTCGCCATCGACGACAGCGCCGTCACCAAGCGCCTGGCGGCCTGGGCCGGCATCTTCGCGGTGGCCACGGCCTTCGCGGGCATCTGGGGCATGAACTTCGAGCAGATGCCCGAGCTCAAGTGGGCCTGGGGCTATCCGGCGGCGCTGGGCTTGATCGTCAGTGTCTGCGGCTTGCTGTGGTGGCGCTTCCGGCGCGCCGGGTGGCTCTGATGAGCGAGCAACGCCCCGACCCCGACGCCCTGCTCGCGCAGATCGACCAGCAGGACCGTGAGGCCCGGCGCGGCCGGCTGCGCGTCTACTTTGGCTCCTCGGCCGGCGTGGGCAAGACCTACGCCATGCTGGCCGCCGCGCGCAAGCTGCAGGCGGACGGGGTGGACGTGCTCGCGGGCATCGTCGTCACCCATGGCCGGGCCGAGACGCAGGCGCTGCTGGAGGGCTTGCCGCAGCTGCCCTTGAAGGCCATCGAGTACCGTGGCAAAGCGCTGCCGGAGTTCGACCTGGACGCCGCCCTGGCGCGAAAGCCCGCCCTGGTCCTGGTGGACGAGCTGGCCCACTCCAATGTGCCGGGCTCGCGCCACCCCAAGCGCTGGCAGGACGTTGAGGAGCTCCTGGCCAACGGCATCAACGTCTACTCCACGCTGAACGTCCAGCACCTGGAAAGCCTCAACGACATCGTCGGCGGCATCACCGGCGTGCGCGTGCAGGAGACGCTGCCGGACACCTTCTTCGACGCGGCCCACGAGGTCGTGATGGTGGACACGCCGGCCGACGAGCTGCTCTCGCGCCTCGCCGCCGGCAAGGTCTACATGGGGGCGCAGGCCGAACGTGCCGCCCAGCACTTCTTCCGCAAGGGGAACCTGATGGCCCTGCGCGAGCTGGCGCTGCGGCGAACCGCGGACCGGGTCGAGGACGACGTGCAGGCCTGGCGCAGCAACCAGCGCGTCAGCGAGGTCTGGAAGACCGAGGCGGCCCTGCTGTGCGCCATCGGCCCCGACCCCTCGGACGACGGCGTGGTGCGCGAAACGGCGCGTCTGGCGCAGCAGCTCAACGTCAGCTGGCATGCGGTCTATGTGGAAACACCGCAGCTCAGCCGCCTGCCGGACGCGCAGCGCGAGCGCATTCTGCGCACCGTGCGCCTGGCCCACGAGCTGGGGGCCGAGACCTCGGTGCTGAGCGGGCAATCCATCGCCCAGGCCTTGCAGGACCATGCGCGCCAGCACAACCTGTCCACGCTGGTGCTGGGGCGCGCCCAGCCCCTGCAGACCTGGCAGCGTTGGCTGGGCCGTCAAACGCTGGCCCGCGCCCTGGAAGCCATGAGCCCGGACCTGGATGTGCTGACGGTCGCGCGACGCACGCCAGCACGCGCCGAACAGCCGGTCGCCTCAGCCGCACAGACTGAGCCCGCCCTGCAGCGCCTGCGCCGCTACGGTCTCACCGCCGCCGCCTGCATCGGCGCGGCCGTGCTCTGCTGGCCGCTGCAGTGGGCCTTCGCGCAGACCAATATCGTCATGGTCTTCCTGCTGGCCGTGCTGTGGGTCGGCTGGAAGCAGGGCCGAGGGCCTGCGGTCCTGGCCAGCTTCCTGAGCGTGGGCCTGTTCGACTTCTTCTTCGTCGAGCCCAAGCTGAGCTTTGCCGTCTCTGACGTGCAGTACCTGCTGACCTTCGCCGTGATGCTGGCTGTCGGCCTGCTGACCGGCCAGCTGACGGCCGGCCTGCGCTACCAGGCCCTGGTCGCCTCCGAGCGCGAGCGTCGTGCCCGCCTGCTCTTCGAGCTGACCAGTGACCTGGCCGGCGCCCTTCAGACCGATCAGGTGCTGGAGGTGGCCGAGCGCACGCTGGCGCGCGAGGTGCAGGGTCAGGTCTTGATTTACACCCTGGACCTCCACGAGCAGCTCCAGCCCTCGCCGCGCGAAGCGCTCTTGAGCGACGCCGACCGCCCTGACGCCGGCACGGCCCGCTGGGCTCTGGACCACCGCCAGGCGGCCGGGCTCTCGACCGACACCCTGCCCGGCAGCCCCTGGCACTACCTCCCGCTGGAGGCGCCCATGCGCCTGCGCGGCGTGATGGCGCTGCGGCCTCGCGCGCTGGGCACCGTGCTGCAGCCGGAGCTGGGCGCGCAGCTGGCCACCTGCGGCCGCATCATCGGCCAGGCCCTGGAACGGGTGCATTACGTGGAGGTGGCCCAGCAGGCCCTGGTGCAGATCGAGTCCGAGCGCCTGCGCAACTCCCTGCTCTCTGCCCTCTCGCATGACCTGCGCACGCCCCTGGCCGTGCTCTACGGTCTCTCCCAGACCCTGGAGACCTTGCCGGGGCTGCCCGCCCAGGCGCGCGAGCTGAGCCTGACCCTGCAACAGCAGTCCCGCCGCGTTGGCGCCATGGTCAACAACCTCCTGGACATGGCCCGCCTGGAAAGCGGCAGCCTGCAGCTCAACCGGCAGTGGCAGCCGCTGGAAGAGGTCATTGGCACCTCGCTGCAGATCTTGGGTGACAGCTTGGCCCAGCACCGACTGCAGATGCGCCTGCCGCCCGGCTTGCCCCTGCTGAACCTGGACGCGGCGCTGATGGAGCGCGTGCTGTGCAATCTGCTGGAGAACGCGGTGAAGTACACGCCGCCGGGCTCGCAGATCACACTCGCCGCGGTGACCGAGCCGGACCGGGTCGTGCTGAGCGTGGAGGACGACGGCCCCGGTCTGCCCGCGGGCCGCGAGGAGCAGCTCTTCAACAAGTTCAGCCGCGGCGAGAAGGAGTCCAGCACCCCCGGCGTGGGCCTGGGCCTGGCCATCTGCCGCGCCATTGTCGAGACCCATGGAGGCCGCATCTGGGCCGAGCGCAGCGCCCTGGGCGGTGCCGCCTTCAAAATAGCCCTGCCCCGTGGCACGCCGCCTTCGCTGGAGGCCATGGAAGCCGATCTGCCTGAGAACCATGAGTGAACCGCATCCCGTTGCCCTGATCGTCGAGGACGAGCCCAGCATCCGCCGCTTCGTGCGCCTGGCCCTGGAGACCGAGGGCTGGGTCGTCCATGAGGCCGAGACCCTGCGCCAGGGCCTGATCGATGCCGGCACGCGCCACCCCGACCTGGTCATCCTCGACCTGGGTCTGCCCGATGGCGATGGCGTGAACTACCTGCGCGACCTGCGCAGCTGGTCCCACGTCACCGTCATCGTGCTGTCGGCGCGCAGCAACGAGGCCGACAAGATCGCCGCCCTCGATGCCGGCGCCGACGACTACCTGAGCAAGCCCTTCGGCATCGGGGAGCTGATGGCGCGGGTGCGCGTCTGCCAGCGCCGCCTGGCGACGACCACGCGCGGGCAGGAGGCCGCGTTGACGGTCTTCCGCTTCGGTGACGTCGAGGTGGACCTGGTGCACCGCCGCGTGCTGCGCGCCGGCCAGCCCGTGCACCTGACGCCCACCGAGTACCGCCTGCTGACGCACCTGGTGGCCAATGCGGGCAAGGTGCTCACGCACGGGCAGCTGCTCAAGGCCGTCTGGGGCCCCAGCCATACCGACAGCAGCCACTACCTGCGGGTCTACATGGGCAATCTGCGGCAGAAGCTGGAGGCGCAGCCGGCCAGCCCGAAGCATCTCGTGACGGAGACGGCGGTGGGGTATCGGCTGGTGCCTTGAGCGGCCCGGCTTTGACGACATCTTGACGGCCATCGGCCCAATCTCTGCAGGGCCTTGAGGGCGTGCTCGATAGATTGCTCCTCATCGCAACACCGCCCGCGCCAGGCCCGGGCCGCCCTCATGAGAGCCATCCTCATCCTGCAACACGAAGACCTGCAGGGCCCCGACTTCCTCCAGCAATGCCTCGGCGACGAAGGCCTCGAGACTGTGGTCATCCGGCCGGACCAGGGGGACCGAATCCCGGTTGATGTCCGGGAGTTCGCGGGAATCGCAGCGCTGGGCAGCGACCACAGCGTGCATGACCCGCTGTCATGGATCGCCGCCGAGCGCGCCCTGCTGAAGCAGGCGCTGCAGCACGCGGTGCCCGTGCTGGCCCACTGCTTCGGCGCGCAGCAGCTCGCGCTGGCGGCCGGCGCCCAGGTCGGCCGCAACGCATGGCCCAACGTGGGTTGGTCGCGCGTCTGGGTCACGCCGGAGGGGCGCCGTCTGTTTTGCGGGGCGCAAGAGCTGCAGGTGTTCAACTGGCACTACGACACCTTCGAGATCCCCCGCGGTGCACGGCGCCTGCTCTTCGGGACCCACTGCCTGAACAAGGCCTTCTCGCTGGGGCCGCATCTGGGCTTCCAGTGCCATCTGGAAGTCAGCGAAGCAGGGTTGCGCCGCTGGTGCGAAGCCGGGCGGGCAGAGGTCGAAGGGCTGCGTGGCCCAGCGGTGCAACGTTGGGGAGACATGCTTCGAGACCTGCCGGCGC
Source organism: Pelomonas sp. BJYL3 (assembly GCF_027257975.1). Taxonomy (GTDB): domain Bacteria; phylum Pseudomonadota; class Gammaproteobacteria; order Burkholderiales; family Burkholderiaceae_C; genus Roseateles_B; species Roseateles_B flavus. The sequence continues at coordinate 738,404 of NZ_JANZKX010000002.1, read as the reverse complement.
GCACGCTTCAATTGCAGCGCATGGCGCGGGCGGTGTATCACCAGTGGGCCTGGCAGTTGCAGGGGCCGCCGCAGCGGCGGGTGCCGGCGGGGTGCTGATGGAGGCGGGACTGGAGCGGGCCCCTCCATGGCGCAACAGCCCTCAGACCTGGCGCGCCCGGAGGCAGGGCCGCACGCCCTTCCTGAGTCCCATTGTGAGTCCAAGCCAGGGCCAGGTCTTGCCACAGCCCCCTCTCCATCTCGCTCCGGACCCCATCCCTCCTTGCGCACCGGAAGTGCCCCCGCGCCGCGGCCGTCCTAGCGCGGCCCGCCTGCCAGCGCCAGCAGCCGCGCCACCCCGACCGGCTCCTCCGCCATCAGGGGCACCACGGCATGGCGCTTGGCGTGGCGCTGCGCCACGGCGTCGATGAAGGGCCGCTCCCGGGCCGCCCGGGCACGCAGCAACGGCGACTGGGTCGGCGTCACCGCCACGCTGTTGTTGACCACCCAGGCCCAGGGCTCGATGCCTGCCCGGCGCAGGTCCTCCTGCAACAGAGCGGCCTCCTGCACGGGCGTGTTCTCGGCCAGGGTCGCGATCAGGACCTTGGTGCGCGCCTCGTCCTGCAGCTGCATCATCGGCGTCGTGAAGTGCACGCCCGAGCCTGACATCTGCCGGGCGATCTCCCGGTGATAGGCCCCGGTGGCATCCAGCAGCAGCAGGGTATGCCCCGTGGGGGCCGTGTCCATCACGACGAACTTGCGGCCGGCCTCGCGGATGATGCGTGAGAAGGCCTGGAAGACGGCGATCTCCTCGGTGCAGGGCGAGCGCAGGTCCTCTTCCAGCAAGGCGCGGCCCTGGGCGTCCAGGTTCTTGCCCTTGGTCGCCAGGACCTGGTCGCGGTAGCGCTGGGTTTCCACGCGGGGGTCTATGCGGCTGACGGTCAGGTGCTCCATCTGGCCCGCCAGCGTCTCTGACAGGTGGGCGGCAGGGTCCGAGGTGGTGAGGTGCACCGGCAAGCCTCGTCGCGCAAGCTCAACGGCAACGGCCGCCGCCAGCGTCGTCTTGCCGACGCCACCCTTGCCCATCACCATGATGAGCCCATGCCCCGGCGCCGCCAGGTCGTCCACCAGCTGGGCCAGCGTGGGAGCAGCAAGAGGCTCGCCGGGCGCGGCATCGGCGGACCGCTCCTGAGGCCGCGGTGCATCCAGGAACTGGCGCAGCGCATCCAGACCGACCAGATCGAAGGCCTTCAACGGGACCTGGTCCACGGGCAGCCCGCCCAGGACCTCGGGCATGGCGGCGAGGGCGGCCTGCTCGCGCCGCACCACGGCGGCGGCCAAGGGATCGTTCGCGCCTTCGGCAGCAGGCATGACACCGTTGATGACCAGATGCTGCCGTGTCAGACCGATGCGGGCCAGCTCTTCGTGGGTGCGCGCGACCTCGCGCAAGGTCGAGGCCTGGGCGCGGGCCACGAGGATCAAGCGTGTGCGAGCCGGGTCGGCCAGGGCATCCACGGCCGCCTTGTACTGCGCGCGCTGCTTCTCTAGGCCGGCCAGGGGTCCGAGGCAGGACGCATCGCCCTTGCCGGCCTCGAGGAAGCTGTTCCAGGCGCCCGGCAGCTGGAGCAGGCGGATGGTGTGCCCCGTCGGCGCCGTGTCGAAGAGGACATGGTCGAAACGCTGGACCAGCGACTCATCCGTGAGCAGGCCCGTGAACTCGTCGAAGGCGGCGATCTCCGTGGTGCAGGCCCCGGACAGCTGCTCCTCGATGCCCTGGACGACATCGGCCGGCAGTACGCCTCGCACCGGTCCGACGATGCGGTCCCGGTAGCCCTGGGCGGCGGCCTGCGGGTCGATCTCCATGGCCCAGAGCATGGGCACCTCAGGCACTGCGGTGATCTGGTTGCCGATGCGGATGCCAAAGACCTGGCCCACGTTGGAGGCCGGGTCGGTGCTGACCAGCAACACACGCCGCCCGGCCTCCGCCAACTTGACGGCCGTGGCGCAGGCGAGGGAGGTCTTGCCGACGCCCCCTTTGCCGGTGAAGAACGCGAAGCGGGGCAGCTGCTCAATGAACTTCATGGGGCCTCCCGGGTCAGCAGCACTTGCCGCCGCCGCAGCAGCTGCCGGCGCTCACGCCACCGCTGACGGTCGTTAAGCCAGTCCATTGCGCCAGCTGCTGACGGCTGGGGTAGCGCCCCGCGAGCACGATCTGGCCGTCCAGCAAGGTGATCGGCAGGGCGTCCTGCCCGGACCGCTCCAGGAAGGCGCGCACGGCCTCGTTCTGGGCGAAGACCAGAGGCTGCTGGGCCAGGTTGAAGCGCTCAATGGACGCGCCCTGGCCCTTGGCCCAGTCGACATCGGCCGCCGCCTGGACCAGTTGGGCATCGACATCCTGGCCGCAGACGCCGCTGCTGCAGCACAGGGCGGGATCAAAGATCTGGAGGGTAGGCATCGTGAACTCCCGGACTTGTTGCGATTGAACCAGCACAAGGTTCGCGCAGCGGTCGGGCCTGCGCCTTGTCTTGCGTCAATATTTCCAATTCTATAGAATTATCAACCTATGGAAGAGCAACAAGTCGTCCGTTCCCTCGCGGCCCTGGCGCAAGCCCATCGGCTCAAGGTGTTCCGTCTGCTGGTCGTTGCAGGCCCACAAGGCCTGACGCCTGGCGCGCTTGCGCAAGCGCTGGAGGTGCCAGCTGCGACCCTGTCCTTCCACCTGAAGGAGCTGAGCCATGCCGGTCTGGTGACGCAGGAGCGGATCAGCCGCAATGTGGTGTACCGCGCCGCCTTCGAACACATGAACGAGCTGTTGGCTTTTCTCACGGAGAACTGCTGCCAGGGCGAGGCCTGCCTGCCCGCCTCGTCGAACCATTGCGCCTGCTGAGCGAGCGCATTGCGCCGGCAGCCCCGCGACCCACCCAAGTCCGACTCATGACCACCAACGTCCTCATCCTCTGCACCCACAACTCCGCCCGCAGCGTGCTCTCCGAGGGCATGCTGAACCATCTCGCCGCCAGGCTGGGCAAGGACGTGAAGGCCTTCAGCGCCGGCAGCGCGCCCAGCGGCCGCCTCAACCCCTTCGCGCTCGAGGCCCTGAGCAACGCAGGTGTCGACGTCAGCGGCTACCGCAGCAAGAGCTGGGACGAGTTCACCACGCCCGAGGCGCCGCCGCTGTCCATCGTGATCACCGTCTGCGACAGCGCGGCGGCCGAGCAGTGCCCGGTCTTCTTCGGCGGCCAGGGCCAGCCGGTGAAGGTGCACTGGGGCTACCCCGATCCCTCCAATGCCGAAGGGGGCGACGAGGGCAAGCGCCGCGCCTTCGAGCTGACCCGCCAGGCGATTGGCTATCGCATGCTGCAACTGCTGGCGCTGCCGCTTGAGACCCTGGGCAAGCCCGAACTGCTGGCGGCTCTAAACGCTATCGCCAAGAGCTGAGACGCACGCCATGACTGCAAGCCCCTCTCAGAAGCTGCTGGCCGAAGGCCTGGGCACGGCGCTGCTGCTGGCCGTGGTGATCGGCTCCGGCATCATGGCCGAGCACTTGGCCGGCGGCAACGTGGCCCTCGCGCTGCTGGCCAATACGGCGGCCACGGTGGGCGGCCTCTATGTCCTCATCGAGGTGTTCGGCCCGCTCAGCGGCGCGCACTTCAATCCGGCGGTGTCGCTGGTGATGGCCGCCCGAGGCGAGTTGCCCATGGGCCTTCTCGGGCCTTACGTGCTGGTCCAGCTGCTCGGCGCCATGATGGGTGCCTGGCTGGCGCATGCCATGTTCGACCTGAGCATCCTGCAGTGGTCGGGCAAGCTGAGGGGCGGCACGGGGCAGTGGATCGCCGAAGCCGTGGCCACCTTCGGGCTGTTGCTGGTGATCCTGCGCGCGCCGGCCGGCCGGGCCTCGTCCCTCGTCGCCGCCTACATCGGGGCGGCCTACTGGTTCACGGCCTCCACGTCATTTGCCAATCCCGCCGCGGTGTTCGGTCGCATGTTCAGCGACAGCTTCGCTGGCATCGCCCCCGCCAGCGCACCCGGCTTTGTGCTGGCGCAACTAGTGGGCGCGGGGCTTGCCGTCGGCGTGGCGCGCCTGCTCTTGCCCAGGGGCGCATCGGCTCGGGACTCGGATGAAGAACCGAGGCAGGCCCACAAGACCTGACCCCCTGACGCACGGGGCCGCAGCCCCGTTTTCTTGGTCCAGATAGTTGCTATTGACAACCTGTACGGAGCTTCCTATCGTGCGCTCAAGTCGTTGCTATACACACCCACATGCCTCAAGCATCAGCTCCCTCCACGTCCAGCCCTGGCAGCCTGCTGCGCGAAGTGGCTCGCCTCTACACGCGGGCGCAGCGCGTGGTCGCGGACTGCTGTCGCACCACCAGCACCCAGTGCCACCTGCTGACCGAGCTGGCGCGCTCCGGGCCCTTGCCGCTGTCGGAGCTGGGCACGCGGGTCAGCCTGGAGAAGAGCTGGGTGTCGCGCGCGGTGGAAGCCATGGCAGCCCGTGGCTGGGTGACCAAGGAGCCGAACCCGTCCGACGCAAGGAGCTGGCTCGTCACGCTCACCGCCGACGGCGTGCGCACCGTCCGTGAGCTGAATCACACGCTCGACGCCCACGCGGACCAGCTGCTGGACCGCCTGGGTGAGCGCCAGCGCGCTGCCGTCGAGCAATCCCTGTTGCTGCTGCTTCAGGCCCTGCGGGAAGACCAGGCGGCGATGTGCTGCCTCCCGCCGCCCGAGGCCAAGGACGTCAAGAACGTCAAGGACAAACCATCATGCTGCTGAACCCCGTCTCCCTTCGCCAGGCCGGCGCCTCCGACTGGCCCGCCATCGAGGCCCTGCTGCTGGCCAACAAGCTCCCCACCGAAGGGGCTCGCGAGCACCTCGCGACCTATGTGCTGGCCGTCTCGAACGGCGAGGTCGTCGGCTGTGCCGGCGCCGAGGTCTATGGCGCCGTGGCGCTGCTGCGCTCCGTGGCCGTGGCCCCGGGGCTGCACAAGAAGGGCATCGGCCGACTGATGCTGCAGACCCTGCTGCAGCAGGCGCGCGCCCGGGACATCGCCTCGCTGCACCTGCTGACCGTCACCGCGCCGGAGTACTTCGCGCAGTACGGCTTCAAGCGCGGCACGCTGGCGGAGGCGCCGGCGGCCCTCAAGGCCTCGGCCGAGTTCCAGGGCGCCTGCCCGGCCTGCGCCGCCTTCATGAGCCTGACCCTGCGTGAGCTGCCGAAGGCGCAGGACGGTCTGCCCGTCGCCGTGCTCGGCGCAGGCCCGGTGGGCCTGGCCGCGGCAGCCCAGCTGATCGAGCGCGGCCTGCCCTTCGTGGTGCTGGAAGCCGGGCGTGAGGTGGGCTCCCATCTCCAGGACTACGGCCATGTGCGCCTGTTCTCCCCCTGGCAGTACAACATCGACGCCAGCATGGCCCGGCTGCTGGCGCCGACCGGCTGGATGGCTCCACCTGACGCTGAACTGCCGCTCGCGGCCGAGGTGGTCGAGCGCGTGCTGAAGCCTTTCGCAGCACTGCCTGCGGTGGCTCGCGCCTTGAAGCTCGGGGCCCGCGTGACCGCCCTCAGCCGAGAGGGCTACGACAAGGTCAAGAGCACCGGGAGAGACCAGGCCGCCTTTGTCGTGCGCTATGTGCAGGACGGGCGCGAGCAGAGCTTGCGCGCCCGCGCCGTCATCGACGCCACAGGCACCTGGAGCACGCCCAATCCCCTGGGCGCCAATGGCCTGCCGGCGCTCGGTGAGGCGGCAGCGGCGTCTCAGATCTTCCATGGCATCCCCGACGTGCTCGGCACGCAGCGCCTGCGCTACACGGGCAAGCGGACCCTGGTGGTGGGCGCCGGGCACTCGGCGGCCAACGCCCTGCTGTACCTGGCCGAGCTGGCCCGGCAGGCCCCGGGCACCCGGCTGGCATGGGCGGTGCGCTCGCCCTCGCTGCAACGCGTCTTCGGCGGTGGCAGTGCGGATGCGCTGCCTGCGCGCGGCGAGCTCGGCAGCGCGCTGCAGCGCCTGCGCGAGAGCGCGGAGATGGAGTTCTTCAGCGGCCTGCGCATCACCGAGGTCCGCCGGGAGGCCTCGGGCCAGCTGACCGTCCTGGGCACGGATGCGCAGCAGCGGCCCATCGAGGTGCCCGGCATCGACGAGATCATCTGCGCCACCGGCCAGCGCCCCGACTTGCGCATCGGCAGCGAGCTGCGCCTCAAGCTCGATCCCTGGCTGGAGTCCACCGAGGCCCTGGGCCCGCTGATCGACCCGAACCTGCACAGCTGCGGCACCGTGCGGCCGCACGGCCATCGCGAGCTGTCGCACCCGGAGCCGGGCTTCTACACCGTGGGCGTGAAGAGCTATGGCCGTGCGCCGACCTTTCTGATGGCCACCGGCTTCGAACAGGCGCGCTCCGTCGTCGCCGCGCTGGCGGGTGACCTGGAGGCTGCCGACCGGGTCGAGCTGGATCTGCCGGAGACGGGCGTGTGCTCCCTCGACGCCGCCGAGGCGGATGCAGGCAGCAGCGCCTGCTGCGGCGCCCCGGCCGAGCAGAGGCCTGCCGCCGAGGCGCCTGCCGAGGTGGTCTCACCCCTCTCGGTCACTGCCCCGGCACGCGCGTCCTGCTGCGGCCCCAAGCCCACCCGGGAAGCGGCAGCGCCTGCCGCCCGGTGCTGCGGCTGAGCATGCGCCAGCGCCGCACCACGACGGTCATCGCGCTGGGCCTGGCCCAGACCCTGGCCTGGGCCTCGTCCTACTATCTCCCGGCGATGCTGGCCCAGCCCATGGCCCGCTCGCTGGGGCTGGCCGCACCCGACATCTTCGCGGCCTTCTCGGTGGCCCTGGTGGTGTCGGCACTGGTCGGCCCGCATGCGGGGCGGATGATCGACCAGCAAGGCGGCCGGCGCGTGCTCGCCGCCACCAGCGGCCTCTTCGCGGCCGGCCTGGCGCTGATGGCGACGAGCACGGGCTTCACCAGCCTGCTGCTGGCCTGGGTGGTCATGGGCCTCGCGATGGGCAGCGGGCTGTACGAGGCCGCCTTCGCGACGCTGGTCCGCCTGCATCGGCTGGAGTCCCGCCAGATGATCACCGGCATCACCCTCATCGCCGGCTTCGCCAGCACGGTGGGCTGGCCGCTGAGTGCCTGGCTGAGCGCGCAGTGGGGCTGGCGCGAGGCCTGCTGGACCTGGGCCGCGCTGCATGTGCTGGTGGGGCTGCCCCTGAACCTGAGCCTGCCGCGGGCCGAAGCGGCACACGATGCAGCCGGCCCGAGCCGGGGCGATTCAGATGAGCCGGCGGCCACCCCCGAGCCGGGCCTGGGCCCCGTACTGGCCCTGTCCCTGGTGTTCGCCACGACCTGGTTCACCAGCACCGCCATGGCCGCGCACTTCCCGCGCTTGCTCCAGGGCTTCGGCATTGGGGTGGCGGGTGCCGTGGCCATTGCTGCACTGATCGGTCCCTCGCAGGTGGCCGCGCGCCTGTTCGAGTTTGGATTCCTGCGCCGCGTGCATCCGCTGCTGTCGGCTCGCCTGGCCACGCTGGCGCACCCGCTGGGCGCGCTCGGTCTTCTGATCCTCGGTGGCCCGGCGGGGGCGGCATTCGGCATCCTGCATGGGGCAGGCAATGGCGTGCTGACCATCGCCAAGGGCACCTTGCCGCTGGTGATCTTCGGCGCACAAGGCTACGGCCATCGGCAGGGTCTGTTGATGCTGCCGGCGCGCGTCGCCCAGGCCTTCGCGCCGTGGCTGTTCGGCCTCGCGCTGGACCGCTGGCAGGGGCAGGCCCTCTGGCTCACCACCGCGCTGGGCCTGCTGGCCTTCGGGACGCTGATGGGGCTGGGGCGTCTGCAGACGGCGCAGCATCCGGCCGCCGGCGGCACCGCCAGCGGTGCTTGATGCACAGGGACGCCGCCTTGAACGCCCTCAACACCCTGAGCGCCCGCAGCGCCCTGCTGCTCGGCCGCGCCTGCTTCGTGGTGCTCGCCCAGTCCCTGCCCACGGGCTTCAATGCGCGCCCCGGCGTGACGGTCCTGCTGGCGATGGACCAGGCCATGGATCTCGACATCGAAGGCCAGGTGCACCCCGGCCTGCGTGCCGTGGTGCTGGCGCCGGGTCTGCGGCGTCGCTTTCTTCGAGCTTGCCCGCACATCAGCGTGACGGTGGAACCAGGGCATGCGCTCTACCGGCGCTTCCTCGACTGGTCCCAGGTCCGGGGTAAGCAGACGATGGCCATCGAGCCCGCCCTGAGTGCCGACTGGGCCAGGCAAGCCCTGACCCTGCCCCATGCCCTGGGGCTGGACCAGTGGCTGGCCCAGCTGCTGAGGCACTTCGGGCAGTACGGCCCCGTGGACGGCAGCCCGAAACTGCGGGCCTTGCTGGACCTTCTGGACGGACTGGGCGAACCTGGCCATGCCGCCCAGGCGGAGTCCGTCTGGCCGGCCTTTTCCCGGCGCTACCCCGGCACGACGGCGGCACACGCGCGCTGGATGAAGCGGGAGGTCGGGCTGTCCCTGCGCCAGTTCCTGCTCTGGCGCAAGCTACGGGCCGCCATGGACCTGCTCGGCGGCCCCATGGATGCCACCGCCATCGCTCACGCCGCCGGCTTCGCCGATTCCTCGCATCTCTGGCGCACCTGTACCCGCGTCTTCGGACTCCCGCCCTCGCAGGCTGCGGATCGCAAAACCGTTCAAGTCAGGACGCTGCCCATCTCCTAGATTGCCGCCCATCCCCGCAGAAAAGGAGATCGGCATGGAACACCTGGAAGTCTGGGCCGTCACAGGCCTGATGCTTGTCCTCGGCTCACTGGAGGCTCTGGCCGGGCGCCTGACGGGCGGACGCCCCCGCGAGGAGCTGTGGGTGGACGCGCTGAGCCTCGCCCAGTTCGCCGGGCTCATCAAGCCGGCCATCGTGTGGATGGCGGCGCAGGCGATGCACGGGCTCGCCCCGGTCCGGACGCCCCTGGCCTCGTGGCCGCTGATCTGGGCGGTCCCGGCCTATGTGCTCCTGGCGGACCTGCTGCACTACGGCTATCACCGCCTGGCCCACAGCTCGCCCTTCTTCTGGCGGCTTCACAAGACCCACCACACCGCCACAGCGATGAGCATCAGCGTTTCGTACCGCGAGAACTGGGTCTACTTCCTGCTGATGCCGGACCTGTGGCTGGCGGGCGCCCTGGTCGCCCTGGGCGGCGCAGAGCTGGTGATGGTCGGGCAGCTGATCTTCGGCCTGGCCAACGTGCTCATCCACAGCGCCTTTGCCTGGGACGCCTGGCTGTTTCACCACCGCTGGCTTGCGCCCATGGGCCGTGTGCTGGAACGCCTCGTCCAGCTGCCCTCGACGCACCGCGCCCACCATGCGCTGGTCGATGAGCACGGGCGGCCGCCGCATGCGAACTTCGGCCAGCTCCTGATGATCTGGGATGTGCTGTTCGGGACCGCCTGCCTGCCGCACGGCCGCTCGCCGCAAGCCTACGGGGTGGAGGCGGCGCAGAAGGCGTCGTGGGCGAGGCAGTTGTGGGCGCCCTGAGCAGCGAACTCGAACTCACCGGAGACCACACCCGGCATGGCACGGGTCCCGCTTCAGCGATCAGCGGGGCGGCCAGCGCTTGAAGGCCCCGTTCAGGCTCGCGTCCACGAGCTGCCCCTGGCATGCGCGTGGCCCGCGCGCGGCGCAGCTCGACCGGGAGGCGCTCATCGAAACGCTGGCGCACGCCAGACACCCCGGCGAAACCCTGAGCCATCGATATACTGCCGCCCATGCGCCGCTTCTTCGTCCTGGTCCTGACGCTCATGGTGGCCGCCCAGCTGTCCTGGGCGGGCGCGGCGCTGTGCTGCGTGGGCGAGCTGGCCGGCAAGCAAGGGCCGGCTGACGAAGGGCCGGTGGCGATGCAGCTCGTGGTGGACACCGCCCATGCGGGCAGTCCCGGCGAGCCATCCCATGCCTGCGAGCTGGGTCATTGCCATTGCCATCACGCGGGCTGCGCCACGCCGGCCCTGGCCCTGGCCCAGCCGGCGACGGCCCCAGCGGCCCTGCCCGCGCCGGCCACCGCCGAGCGTCACAAGTCCCACATCCCCTCAGGGCTCGAACGCCCCGACTGGCTGCGCGCCTGATTCGGCGCGCCGCCTGACTTCCCTCGCACGCTGATCCAGCGTGGTGCCGCCTGTCCGGTCGGCACCGGCTGCGCCGAACCGTCCCTCGTTGTGTCCTGCAACCTTGGAGAGTTCGATGCAAAGCCCTGTTCCAGGCTTGATGAATGCCCTGCCGGCGCCCCTGGGCGCGCTGGCCCTGCTCCTGTCCGGCGCTTGCGCGCTGGCCGCGAGCCCTGACCCCATGCCCCGGCCTTTGCCGGCACCTGTTCCGTCGGCAGGCGCCGTCCTGGCCCCGTCCCTGAGCCTGGCCGAGGCGCTGCGCCTGGCTGAGGCACACAACCCGGAGCTGGCCTCCGCCCGGCTCGAGCTGCAGGCCGTGGAGGCGGCGGCGCTGCAGGCCGGCGCCCGGCCCAATCCCGAGCTGGGGGTGCTGCTGGAAGGCCGGGATCGTGCCACCCGCACCAGCACCCTGCAGCTGTCCCAGGCCATCGAACTGGGCGGCAAGCGCGCGGCCCTCATGGCCGTCGCCGAACAGGTCCGGGCCCAGGCCGCGGTGGCGTTGCAGGCGCGACGCAACGAACTGCGGGCCACGGTGACGGCGGCCTACTTCGAGCTGGTGGCGGCGCAGGAGCAGGAGCGGCTGGCCCTGTCCTCGCTGGACCTGGCCCGCAGCGCCGCCGCGGCGGCGGCCAGGCGGCTCCAGGCGGGCAAGGTCGCGCCGCTGGAGCCGGCCCGGGCCCGGGTGGCCGAGGCGGCCGCGCGCAGCGAGCTGGCCCAGGCGCAGAGCGAGCGGCTGCTGGCTCGTCAGCGCCTGGCCGCCCACTGGGCCCAGCCGCCGCAGGCCATCGGCCATGCCAGCTCGCAAGCGCAGGCGCTGCCAGCGCTGCCGTCCGAGCAGGAGGTGGCGCTGTGGCTGGCCGACGCGCCCGCGCTGCAGCTGGCCCGCCTGGAGGTCGCCCGCCGGCAGGCCCTCGTCGACGTCGAGCGTGCCCGCCGCGTGCCGGACCTGACGCTCACCCTGGGCGCCAGGCGCGACGCCGAGCGCGGCCAGACGCAGGCGGTCGTGGGCCTCTCCATCCCCTTGCCCGTGCATGACGGCCAGCAGGGCCCGCTGCTGGAGGCGCTGCGCCGCGAGGCGCAGGCCCGCGAAGCGCTGAGCGCCACCTCGCTGCGCCTGCAGACCGAGCTCGCGCTGGCCCTGGAGCGGCTCAGGCTGAGCCGGGACCAGGTCCGGCTGCTGGGCGAGGAGGCGCTGCCCACGGCCCTGTCCGCCTATGACGCGGCGCTCAAGGGCTACGAGCTCGGCAAGTTCGCCTTCCTGGATGTGCTCGATGCCCAGCGCACGCTGTTCCAGCTGCGCCGCCAGCTGTGGCGAGACAGCGCCGAGGCCTTCCGCGCCGCGGCAGACCTGGACCGCCTGCTGGGCCGCCCGACCCAGCCCCCCGAAGCCAAGCCGGAGTGACGTGATGATGGAAACGATCAAGAACAGGAAGACGCCGGTGGCCATCGCCGCCGTGCTGGCGGTGGGCGTGCTGCTGGGCATTGCCATCCTCAGGACGGACCGGTCGAGGCCGGCCGGCGACGCCCACGGCCATGCGGAGAACGCGGCCCCTGCCGACGAGCCACACGGCAAGACAGGCAGCACGGACAGGGCGCACCCTGACGAGCTGCCGCAGGCCGGCCCACGGAGCGGCCCCCACGGCGGCAAGCTGTTCACGCAAGAGGGCTTCGGCCTGGAGCTGACGATTTTCGAGACAGGTGTGGAACCGGAGTTCCGCGTCTACCTGTACCGGGACGGGCAGCCGATGGCCCCGACAGACGCCAGCGTGACGGTGACCTTGCAGCGCCTGGGCCGGGCGGCCGAGACCTTTCGCTTCAGCCCGGAGAAGGACTATCTGAAGGGCGCCGGCGTGGTCGCGGAGCCGCATTCCTTCGAGGTGGCCCTCCACGCCCGCGCGGCAGGCAAGGACTACGCCTTCGGCTTCGAGCAGGTCGAGGGGCGGGTGCCGCTCAGCGATGCCCAGCTCCGGCAGAACGGCATCGAGATCGCCACGGCCGGGCCGGCCCGCCTGGCGAGCTCGCTGCAGCTGCTGGGCGAGGTGAAGCTCAACCAGGACCGCAGCGTGCTGGTGACACCGCGCCTGGCGGGCCGTGTCGAATCCGTGACGGCCAATGCGGGGGACCGCGTCCGCCGCGGCCAGGTGCTGGCCGTGCTCTCCAGCCAGGCCCTGGCCGACCTGCGCAGCGAGCGGCTCGCCGCAGAGAAGCGCCTGGCGCAGGCCCGCGTCAGCCACGAGCGCGAGAAGCGGCTGTGGGAGGACCGGATCAGCGCAGAGCAGGACTACCTGCAGGCCCGCCAGGCCTTCGAGGAAGCCGAGATCGCCGCGGAGAGCGCACGCCAGAAGCTGGCCGCCCTGGGCGCCGCGGCGACCACCACGACGCAGGGGCTGACGCGGCTGGAGATCCGCGCCCCCATCGACGGCGTCGTCATCGAGAAGAAGATCAGCGTCGGTGAGGCCCTGAAGGACGATGCGCCGATCTTCCAGGTCGCGGACCTGTCCAGCGTGTGGGTCGAGCTGGCCGTGCCGGCCAGGGACCTGGGCCAGCTGAGCAGCGGTGCCAGCGCCCTCGTCAAGGCCTCCGCCTTCGAGGCGCAGGCGCAGGGCCGGCTGAGCCATGTCGGGGCCCTGATCGGCGAGCAGAGCCGCAGTGCCGTCGCCCGCGTGGTGCTGGCCAATCCCAAGGGCCTGTGGCGGCCCGGGCTGCCGGTCCAGGTGACGCTCACGGGCGACGAGGCGCAAGTGCCCGTGGCCGTCCGCGTGGAGGCGGTCCAGACGCTGAACGCGCGGGCCACCGTCTTCGGACGCTACGGCCAGCAGTTCGAGGCGCGGCCGGTCGAGCTGGGACGCAGCGATGGCCGCTTCGTCGAGGTGCTCAAGGGGCTGAACGCCGGTGAGGCCTACGCCGCCAGGAACAGCTTCCTGATCAAGGCTGACATCGGCAAGGCCGGTGCCGAGCACGACCACTGAGGGCCCGCCATGTTCGAGAGAATCATCCGCTTTGCCATCGACCAGCGCGGGCTGGTCCTGCTGGCCGTGCTGGGCATGGCCGCCCTGGGCGTGTTCAGCTACCAGCGACTGCCCATCGACGCCGTGCCGGACATCACCAATGTGCAGGTCCAGATCAACACCGAGGCCCCCGGCTATTCACCGCTGGAAGCCGAGCAGCGCGTGACCTTCGCCATCGAGACCGCGATGGCCGGCCTGCCCCGGCTGGAGCAGACCCGCTCGCTGTCGCGCTACGGTCTCTCGCAGGTGACCGTGGTGTTCAAGGAAGGGACCGACCTCTACTTCGCCCGGCAGCTGGTCGGGGAGCGCATCCAGGAGGTCAAGGCCCGGCTCCCTGCCGGCCTGAGCCCGAGCCTGGGCCCGATCGCCACGGGGCTCGGCGAGATCTACATGTGGACGGTCGAGGCCAGAGACGGCGCGCTCAAGCCGGACGGGACACCCTACACCCCCACCGACCTGCGCGAGATCCAGGACTGGATCGTCAAGCCGCAGCTGCGCAATGTCCCCGGCGTCACCGAGATCAACACCATCGGCGGCCACGTCCGGGAGTACCAGGTGGCCCCGCGTCCCGACCAGCTCGTGGCCTACGGCTTGGGGCTGGCCGACCTGGTGCAGGCGCTGGAGCGCAACAATGCCAACGTCGGGGCCGGCTACATCGAGCGGCGCGGCGAGCAGTACCTGATCCGCGCGCCGGGCCAGGTCGGCAGCCTGGAGGACATCGAGGACATCGTCGTCGGGCACGCCCGGGGCGTGCCGGTGCGGGTGCGGGATCTCGCCGAGGTGGGCCTGGGCCAGGAGCTGCGCACCGGCGCGGCCACCGGGAACGGCCGCGAGGTGGTGCTGGGCACGGTCTTCATGCTGATGGGCGAGAACAGCCGCAAGGTGTCGCAGGCCGTGGACCGCAAGCTGGCGGAGATCAACCGCAGCCTGCCGGCCGGCGTGGTCGCGCAGACCGTCTATGACCGCACCGTCCTGATCGACAAGGCCATTGCCACGGTCAGGAAGAACCTGATCGAGGGCGCCGTGCTGGTCGTCGCCATCCTGTTCCTGTTCCTCGGCCATGTCCGCGCAGCGCTGATCACCGCCACCGTGATCCCCCTGTCCATGCTGTTCACCTTCACCGGCATGGTGGGCAACAAGGTCAGCGCCAATCTGATGAGTCTGGGCGCGCTGGACTTCGGCATCATCGTCGACGGGGCCGTGGTCATCGTCGAGAACTGCGTGCGCCGGCTGGCCCATGCGCAAGCGGCAGCCGGCCGGGCCCTGAGCCGCAGCGAGCGCCTGGCCGAGGTCTTTGCCGCTGCACGCGAGGCGCGCCGCCCGCTGCTGTTCGGCCAGCTGATCATCATGGTGGTCTATCTGCCCCTCTTTGCGCTGGGCGGGGTCGAGGGAAAGATGTTCCAGCCCATGGCCTTCACGGTCGTGGCCGCGCTGCTGGGCGCTCTGCTGCTGTCGGTGACCTTCATCCCGGCAGCAGTCGCCCTGCTGATCGGCGACAGGGTCGACGAGAAGGAGAACCGCCTGACGGCCTGGGCGCGGCGGGCCTATGCGCCCCTGCTGGACTGGAGCCTGGCCCACAGGCCGCTGGTGCTGACCGTGGCCGGCGTGACGGTGATGTTGAGCGGCCTGCTGGCCACGCGCCTGGGCAGCGAGTTCATTCCCAGCCTCGACGAGGGCGATATCGCCCTGCATGCCCTGCGCATTCCCGGCACCAGCCTCAGCCAGGCGGTGGCCATGCAGGTGGAGCTGGAGCACGTCATCCAGCGCTTCCCCGAGGTGGACAAGGTCTTCGCCAAGCTCGGCACGGCCGAGATCGCGACCGACCCCATGCCGCCCAGCGTCGCCGACACCTTCATCATGCTCAAGCCGCGCAGCCAGTGGCCGGCCCCCCGGCGCAGCACGGCCTCCCTGATGGCCGCGCTGCAGGCGGCGGTGTCGCAGCTGCCCGGCAACAACTACGAGTTCACCCAGCCCATCCAGATGCGCTTCAACGAGCTGATCTCCGGCGTGCGCAGCGACGTGGCGGTCAAGGTTTTCGGCGACGACATGGCGGTCATGGAAGCCTCGGCCGAGCAGATCGCCCGCCTGCTCAAGGCCGTGCCCGGCGCGGCCGACGTCAAGGTCGAGCAGACGGCGGGCCTGCCGATGCTGACGCTGCAGATCGACCGCAGCCAGCTGGCGCGCCTGGGCCTGAGCATGGCCGATGTGCAGGACACCGCGGCGACGGCCATCGGTGGGCGCGAGGCCGGCTTTGTGTTCCAGGGCGACCGGCGCTTCGACATCCAGGTGCGCCTGCCCGAGCGCATCCGCGGGGACCTCGACGCCCTGAAGCGGCTGCCGCTGCGTCTGCCGGGCGGGGGCTATGTGCAGCTGAGTGAGGTCGCCGCCTTCGAGATCGCGCCCGGCCCCAACCAGATCAGCCGCGAGCAGGGCAAGCGCCGGGTGGTGGTGACGGCCAATGTGCGTGGCCGCGACATCGGCTCCTTCGTGGCGCAGGCGCAGGCCGGCCTGCAGGAGCAGCTCAAGCTGCCGAGCGGCTACTGGATCAGCTGGGGCGGCACCTTCGAGCAGCTGGAGTCGGCGACGGCGCGGCTGCAGCTCGTGGTCCCGGTGGCCTTGCTGCTGGTCTTCGTCCTGCTGTTCGCGATGTTCGGCAACGTCCGGGACGGCCTGCTGGTCTTCACCGGCGTCCCGTTTGCGCTGAGCGGCGGCCTCGTCGCGCTCTGGCTGCGCGGCATCCCGCTGTCGATCTCGGCGGGCGTGGGCTTCATCGCGCTCTCGGGTGTGGCGGTGCTCAATGGCCTGGTGATGATCGCCTGCATCCGCTCGCTGCGCGAGGAAGGCCTGGCGCTGGAGACGGCCGTCCGCGACGGCGCCCTCACCCGCCTGCGGCCCGTCCTGATGACGGCCCTGGTGGCCTCGCTGGGCTTCGTGCCCATGGCGCTGGCCACCGGCACGGGCGCCGAGGTGCAGCGGCCGCTGGCCACCGTGGTCATCGGCGGCATCGTGTCTTCCACGGCACTGACCCTGCTGGTGCTGCCGCTGCTGTACCGCTGGGCCCATGGCCTGCGCCGCCGGGGGACTGAGCCGGGGGACTGAGCCGCCGGACTGAGCCGGCGGACTCAGCCGGCGGACCGACCTCACGTCGGCCGTCAGCCCAGCCGGCTCTTGAAGAACGCCAGCGTCCGTGACCAGGCCAGCGCAGCGGCCTGGGGGTCGAAGCGCGGCGTGGTGTCGTTGTTGAAGCCGTGCTGCGTGCCTTCGTAGACATGGGCCTCGTAGTGCACGCCGGCCGCCTTCAGGGCGGCCTCGTAGCGCGGCCAGCCGGCGTTGATGCGTTCATCCTGGCCGGCGTAGTGGATCAGCAGGCTGGCCTTGATGCGGGGCACGTCCTCCACCGGCGGCTGGCCGCCGTAGAAGGGCACAGCGGCGCGCAGCTCGGGCAGCTGGGTCGCCAGGTAGTTGGCGATGCTGCCGCCAAAGCAGAAGCCCACCACGCCCAGCGCGCCCGTGCTCTCCGGCAGGGCCTTGAGCGCCTGGGCGGCGGCCACGAAGTCGGCGCGCACCTTGACCGGATCCAGCCTGGCGAAGCGCTCGCGGGCCTGGTCCTCGTCGCCCGGATAGCCGCCCAGGCTCTGCAGCGCGTCCGGGGCGTAGGCCAGAAAGCCCTCGAGCGCGAGACGGCGGGTGATGTCCTCGATATGCGGATTCAGCCCGCGGTTCTCATGCACCACCAGCACGGCCGGCAGCGGCCCCTTGGCCTGGGCCGGCGCGGCGAGCAGGCCGCGCACGGTGCCATGGCCGGCGGGCGAGTCGATGCTGAGCCAGCGCGAGCGCAGGCGTGCATCGTCCGGCTTCACCTGCTGGGCCGCGGCAAAGCGCGGGCTCAGCGCCGCCAGCGTGGCCGTTGCGGCGGCCGCACTGCCGAGCAGGCGCTGGGCGGCGTCGAGGAAGTCGCGGCGGCTGGCGTCGCCATGCACATAGCGGTCGAAGAGTCGGAGGATGTCGGGGCTGAAGTCGGCAGCGCTGAGGCGCGGTGCGGAGGCATGGCGGGAATCGGTCATTCAGGGCTCCTGGCTGCGGGTGATCCGCCACGGCGGCCAGGTCACCCAGACGGGGCAGCGTAAGGCCGATGCTCCGAGGCGCCAAGCATGAAAAACGCGGACCCTTGTGCGCCCGCGGGTCGGGGCAAGTCCTGACCCCCGCCCTGCGCCGTGTCTGATCCCGCAGCGCTCCATCGCTCGCACGGGTCCTTTCATTTGCTCACAGCCTGAGGGTCTGCCCCCAGGCCACGTCCTCGGAGCGCTACTACCATCGCGCCACAACGAGGGAGAGAGACATGAAACCCACCCGTGACGCCACGGAGCCTGGACCGCGACCGGGTCCCGCCGACTTCGGCCTGCCCCGGCCCGCCGCCTTCGGCAGCCCGGCCCAGCCCTTGCGCGAGCTGGGCGGACCGCCCGGCTGGCCGCTGCTGGGCCACCTGCCCATCCTGGACCGCCGCCGGCTGCAGCAGCAGCTGGAGTGCTGGGCCGGCACGCATGGCGCCCTGTACCGCCTGCAGCTGGGCCGGCGCCCCGTGCTGGTCGTGGCTGACCACCAACTGGCCCAGGACGTCATGCGGCGGCGCCCCCAGCGCGTGCTGCGCAGCCCCACGACGCGCCGCGTCTGCCAGGAGCTGGGCGTGGACGGCCTCTTCATGAGCGAGGGCGATCGCTGGCAGGCCCTGCGCCGCCTGACGGTGCGGGCCTTCACGCCCGAGATGCTGCGCGGCTTCCATCCGCGCCTGCTGGCCATCGGCCAGCGCTGGCGCGAGAGCTGGGTCGCGGCCCTGCGCCAGGGGCAGCAGCCGGACCTGGCGCGCGACCTGCCGCGCTTCTCGCTGGAAGTGGGCGTGGCCCTGGCCATGGGCGTGGACCTGGGCGCCGGCCATGACGGGCGGGGCCAGCCCGGCGCCGGCAGCCTGCAGCTGCAGGCCGACATCGAATTCCTGATCAGCCAGGTCTGGCGCCGCATCAACGCGACGGTGCCCCTGTGGCGCTGGTTCAAGACCGCCCCGGAGCGGGCCGTCGACGCCGCCATCGAGCGCGTGCGCCAGGCCCTGCTGCCCATCGTCGAGCAGGCCCGGGCCCACCGCGCCGCCCAGCCCGAGGCCACGCCACGCCACCTGCTGGACGCCCTGCTGATCGCCCAGGCCCGGCCCGAGGCGGGCGAGCGGCCCATCGAGCTGTCCGACGAGCAGCTGGTGCGCCTGCTCACCGAGCTGGTCTTTGCCGGCGAGGACACGAGCGCCCATTCGCTGGCCTGGCTGATGACCCTGGCCAGCCGCCACCCCGGCGCCTGGCAGCAGCTGCAGACGGAGATCGCCCAGGCCTGCCCCGAAGACGGTCCCGCCCACGGCCCCGACTACGACAGCCTGCGCCGCCTGCCCTACGCCGAAGCCCTGATCCAGGAGTCGCAGCGCCTGAAGCCGGTGATCAGCCTGCTGATGTTCCAGGCCGCCGAGGACCAGGTGGTGGGCGGCGTGCTCGTGCCCAAGGGCGCCGGCCTGATGACCCTCAACCGCTACAGCGCCCTGAAGCTGGGCCCCGAGGACCGCCACGACTTCCGCCCCGAGCGCTGGCTGGCCGTGGACGGCCAGGCGCCCTGCGCGTCGTCCATGCCATTCGGCGCCGGCGCGCGCACCTGCCCCGGCCGCTATGCCGCCCTGCTGCAGATGAAGACGCTGCTGGCCCTGCTGGCCCCGGCCCTGGACCTGCTGCCCAGCCAGGCGCCGCTGCCGGCCGAGGTGCTGGAGGTGACGCTGAGGCCCGCCGCCCTGGACCTGCGCTGGAAGCTCAGCAGCCGCTGGGGCTGAGCCGGAGCGCGGCCCGCGGGCTGCGCCGCCGCCGGGGCGCTCAGTGCCCCTCGAAGCTCACCAGCGTGTGCAAGGGCAGGCCGGCCGCGCGGATGCGGTCGGAGCCGCCCAGCTCCGGAAGGTCCACGATGGCCGCGCCCTCGATCACCTCGGCGCCCAGGCGCTGCAGCAGGCGCAGGCCGGCGAGCATGGTGCCCCCGGTGGCGATGAGGTCGTCGATCAGCACCACGCGGTCTTGCGGGCCCACGGCATCGGTGTGGATCTCCACCGTGGCGCTGCCGTACTCCAGCTCGTAGCTCTCCTGCACCGTGGTGAAGGGCAGCTTGCCCTTCTTGCGGATGGGCACGAAGCCGATGTTGAGCTCATAGGCCAGCACCGAGCCGATGATGAAGCCGCGCGCATCCAGGCCGGCGATGGCCGTGGGGCGGGCATCGAAATAGCGGTGCACGAACTGGTCGATCAGCACCCGGAAGGCCTTGGGGCTGGACAGCAGGGGCGTGATGTCCCGGAACTGCACGCCCGCGCTGGGCCAGTCGGGCACGGTGCGGATCTGCTGGCGGATGAAGTCGAGGTCGCTGGTGCTCATGGGCTCGGATTGTGCCGCCCACGCAGCCCGCCGCGCCATGCCGCCGCCGTCACCGCCGTCACCTCCTCAGGCGCAGCGGCTGTCGCTCACCAGCCGCGCCCGCCCGTTGCGCTTGGCCGCATACAGCGCCGCGTCCGCCAGCTCGACCAGCAGGCCGCCGTCCTCGCCGGCCTGGGCCACGCGCGTGGCGTGGCCGATGCTGAGGGTCACGCCGCCGCGCTGGGGGCTGGCGCCGTGGGGGATGGCCGCCAGGCGCAGGCTGTCCAGGCAGCGCTGGGCGATCTGGCGGGCCTCGCTGGCGTCCACCTCCTCCAGCAGTACCGCGAACTCCTCGCCGCCGTAGCGGCACAGCACGGCCTCGGCCACGCAGGACTGCAGCAGGCTGGCCACGCGGCGCAGGCAGTCGTCGCCGGCCACGTGACCGTGGCAGTCGTTGTACTGCTTGAAATGGTCGATATCCAGCAGCAGGAGGGACAGCGGCTGCTGCTGCAGCTGGCTGCGCTGCCAGGCCTGGCGCAGCAGCTCGTCGAAGAGGCGGCGGTTGCCGACGCGGGTCAGGCCATCGGTCGTGGACTGGCGGGCCAGCAGCTCGTTGGCCTGGCGCAGGCGCAGCTCCTGGCGCTTGCGCTCGGTGAAGTCCGCGATGATGCAGACGAAGAGATGGGTGGTGGCCGTCTTCACCTCGGCCACATTGAGCTGCAGGGCGAGGACGGTGCCGCCGCGGTGACGGCCGTTCAGCTCGTGCTGACGGCCCAGCAGCAGCTGGGGCTGCAGGCGGGACTCGCCGCGCTCGCCGCTGTCCAGCACCATGCCCAGGTGCGCGCCCTGCAGCTCGCCGGCCGTGTAGCCGAACAGGGCCTCGCAGGCGGGGTTCACCTCGAGCATGTGGCCATCGGTGTCCAGGGTGATGATGGCATTGCGCGCGGCCTGGATCACGGCCTGCAGATGGGCCTGGCTCGCGGCCAGGCGCTGCTGCTCCTGGACCAGGTCGCTGACGTCCAGCCGCACGCCCACGATGCCGCCCGAGGCCGTGCGCTGCTCGTGGATGCGCAGCCACTTGTTGTCATGCACGCGCTGCAGCAGGGGCTCGACCTGCTGGCCGCGCTGGGCGAGGCGTTCGGCGAGCCAGGCTTCCTCGCGGCCCCGCGCCTCGGGCACACCGCCGCTGTAGGCCGAGGCCCGCGCCATCTCCTGGAAGCTGGCGCCGCGGTCGAAGGCGCCCCACATGTGCGGGTAGATCTCGATCAGCTTGCGGTTGTAGGCGACCAGGCGGTCGTCGGCATCGAAGATCTCGACGCTGGCGGGCAGCGCGTCGATGGCCTCCTCCAGCTGGTCGTAGGCGCGCTGGATCTGGTGGCGCCCCTGGGCCAGCATCAACAGGCCCAGCACGGCGGCCAGCAGGCCCGGCGCCATGCCGGCGATGGCCCAGCCCAGCACGGGTTCGCCCAGGGACTGTGCGCGCAGACCGCTCACGAAGCAGCCCAGCTGCAGCAGCAGGCAGGCCAGCAGCAGCACGGCCATGCCCTTGCGCAGCAGCAGGTCCTGCGTGCCGCGCAGGGCGGCATGCCAGCGCATCCGTGGGTGGCGGCGCGGGGGGACGTTGGCAGGGCGGGGGGTCATGGGGCGGGAGGGGCCGAAGCGGCAGGCCGGGCAAAGCCGGCATCCTAGGGACAAGCCCTGCCTCTGCCCAGATGGGCAAGCCCCGACCAGGCCCCCAACCTTAGGGGGAGCGGCCTCAGGCGCCGCGCGTCACCGGCATCGACACCTTGTCTGAGGGGAGCTTCATGTGCCGGGCCAGCTCCAGCTTGGCCAGGGCATTGCGGTGCACCTCGTCGGGGCCGTCCGCGAAGCGCAGCGTGCGCTGATGGGCCCACATCATGGCCAGCGGGGTGTCATCGGAGACGCCCATGCCGCCATGGACCTGGATGGCCCAGTCGATGACCTTCAGCGCCATGTTCGGCGCCACGATCTTGATCATCGCGATCTCGGCCTTGGCGACCTTGTTGCCCACGGTGTCCATCATGTAGGCGGCCTTGAGCGTCAGCAGGCGCGACTGCTCGATCAGGCAGCGGGCCTCGGCAATGCGCTCCTGCGTCACCGTCTGCTGCGCCAGCGTCTTGCCGAAGGCCACGCGGGCGACGGCGCGCTGGCACATCAGCTCCAGCGCCCGCTCGGCCGCACCGATGGAGCGCATGCAATGGTGGATGCGCCCCGGGCCCAGGCGCCCCTGGGCGATCTCGAAGCCGCGGCCCTCGCCCAGCAGGATGCTGGAGACGGGCACGCGCACGTTCTCCAGTTCGATCTCCATGTGGCCGTGCGGCGCGTCGTCATAGCCGAAGACCGGCAGGGCGCGCTTGACGGTGACGCCCGGCGCATCGGCCGGCACCAGCACCATGGACTGCTGCTCGTGGCGGCCGGCGTCCGGATTGGTCTTGCCCATCACGATGTAGAGGGCGCAGCGCGGATCGCCGGCGCCGCTGGACCACCACTTGGTGCCGTTGATCACGTACTCGTCGCCCTGGCGCTCGATGCGGCACTGGATGTTGGTGGCATCGGAGGACGCCACCTCGGGCTCGGTCATCAGGAAGGCCGAGCGGATCTCGCCGCGCAGCAGGGGCTCCAGCCAGCGGTCCTTCTGGGCCTCGCTGCCGTAGCGCTCGATGGTCTCCATATTGCCGGTATCGGGCGCGGAGCAGTTGAAGACCTCCGGCGCCCAGGACACCCGCCCCATGATCTCGCACAGCGGCGCGTACTCGAGGTTGGACAGCCCTTCCGGCGCGCGGTCCGACTGCGGCAGGAAGAGGTTCCACAGCCCGGCGGCGCGGGCCAGGGGCTTGAGTTCCTCGATGAGTCGGGTGGGCACCCAGGCATTGCCGGCGCGGCGGTTGGCCTCCACCTCCTCGTGGAAGCGGCGCTCGTTGGGATAGATGTGCTGATCGAAGAAAGCCAGCAGGCGCTCGCGGTAGGCCTGGACCTTGGGGCTGTAGTCGAAGTTCATGGCGGGTCCTTGGGTAAGACGGGAAGACTCAGGCCAGCAGCTCGCACAGGCGGATCTGCGGCTGAAGACTGGAATAACGGCTCACATGCGCAGCCAGCTCCGGACCGGCCGCCGCCAGGGCGGCCTGCGCGCTGGCGAGGTCGGGGAAGTCGGCAAAGGTGGCGGCGATCAGCTCGCCGGGCCGGGGCGCAGCGGACCCCAGGAAGCGGGCCAGCTCCAGGCGCTGCAGGCCCAGGGGCGTCAGCAGGCGGCGGGTCAGGGCGGCATGTTCGCCGGCATAGACGGCGGCGTCGAAGCGGGCGCCGTCGGCCCAGTGGTAGAGGCCCATCACGCGGATCATGGTTGTTCCCTGGTCGAGGGCTCCTGCGCACGGCGCAGAGCCAGGTAGTGCTGGTACTGCGCCAGCAGGTGCTCCATGGTGGTCAGACGGTCCTCGTGCCGCAGGCCATCCAGTGGCGCGATGTTCAGGGCGCGCAGCACCCAGTCGCCGGGCGCCTCGCCGATGTCGATCACATTGAGGCAGGCCGGGCTCTGCATGAGGCTGCCGTACAGCAGGCGCTGCCCGGCGCTGAGGGCGTGGGACAGCAGGGCGGCATTGACCACGCCGTGCAGCACCAGCAGGGCGCTGTCCCAGTGCGGATCGGCGCGCAGGCGCTGCAGGGCCGGCAGGACGCGGTCCAGGAACTCCCCCACGGACTCCCCGGCCAGGAAGCGCCGGTCCTCGGGCACATGCCCCTGGTGAAGCCCGCAGAAGGCCTGCCGCAACTCGGACGGCGCGATGGCCGACAGCCGGCCGCCGCGGATCTCCTCCCACTCAGGCCACGCCTCGGGCCGCAGCGCCTCGTGGCCGGAGGCCTGCAGCACCAGGGCCGCCGTCTGGGCGGTGCGCGGCAGGCCCGAGATGATGGCGCGGTCCAGTCGCACACCCTGCTCGCGCAGGTAGGCGCCGGCCGCGCGGGCCTGGGCCTCGCCATGGGCCGTGAGGCTCACCTGCTCGGGCAGCACCGGGCGGCCGCTGGCCGCATCGAAGTAGCAGACCTCGCCGTGGCGCATCAGGTAGAGGCGCCGGCGTCGGCCTGGAGAACTCGGGGCTTGGGACATGCGCGCAGTGTGGCCCAGCGCGGCGGGGCCGGCTGTCGCGCAGGCGGCAGGCCCGACAATGCGGCGCGACATGACGCCCCACCACTCCGTCTCCTTGGCGACAGCCGAGCCCCTGCGCTGGGACATCCAGGCCCTGCGCGGCCTCGCCGTCGCCTGGGTGCTGCTGCACCATGCCCAGCTGCCCGGCATCGCCGGCGGCTACCTGGGCGTGGACATCTTCTTCGTGATCTCCGGCTACCTGATCACGGGCCTGGTGCAACGCGCCCTCCTGGCCGGCCGCTTCAGCTTCCTGGACTTCTACGCCCGCCGCGCCCGCCGCCTGCTGCCCGCGGCCTACGTCACGCTGGCGCTGACGCTGCTGGCCAGCCCCTGGCTGCTGAATGCCCGCGAGCAGCTGGATCTGGCCGCGCAGGCCCGCGGCGCCCTGCTCTTCGCCAGCAACTGGGTGCTGTGGCAGCAGAGCGGTTACTTCCAGGGCGCGGCGGAGCTCAAGCCGCTGCTGCACTTCTGGTCGCTGTCGCTGGAGGAGCAGTACTACCTGCTGCTGCCGGCCCTGCTGTGGCTGAGCCCGCAGCGCTGGCGCCTCATCGCGGTGGGGGCGCTGGGCCTGGCCAGCCTGGCGCTGTGCAGCTACTGGCTCATGCGCGACGCGAACCTGGCCTTCTATGCCTTGCCCAGCCGCGCCTGGGAGCTGGGGCTGGGCTCCCTGGTGGCGCTGCGGCCGCGGCCCTGGGCGGTGCCCGCCGGCTTGCGCGTCGCGGCCGCGATCGTCCTGCTGGTGCTGCCCCTGCTGGATCTGCCCGGCTGGCCGCATCCCGGGCCGCTGGCCCTGTGCGCCTGCCTGGCCACGGCCTTGCTGGTGCAGCATCCGGCGGGCCTTCACCCCGCGCCACGCGGCCTGCGGCCCCTGGTCTGGCTGGGGGATCGCAGCTATTCGCTGTACCTCGTGCACTGGCCGCTGATGGCGGCGGTGCACAACGCCTGGGTCGGAACCGGCCGGGACGCGCCGCCCGAGCTGATGGCCTGGCGCCTCGCTGCGCTGGCCACCGCCCTGCCCCTGGCCTGGCTGCTGCACCGCTGGGTGGAGCTGCCCGGCAAGGCCGGGCTGCGGGGAGCGCCGGGATGGGTCGCCGTGATCGCCGGCAGCCTGTCCCTGGCCCTGCTGCCCGTGCTCACCCAGCGCTGGGTACAGGCGCCCGAGGGTCATGACTTCGCCCGGCTCACCCGGCCCAACTACGGCTTCTCCGCCCATTGCGATGCGGAGCGCCCCTACGCCCCGCGCCCGGAATGCCAGCAAGGCAGGCAGCCCCGATGGATGGTGTGGGGCGACTCCTATGCCATGCACCTGGTGCCAGGTCTTGCCTCCTACCTGGAGAGGCAGGGCGCAACGGGCCTGATCCAGGCCACCAAGTCCTCCTGCGGCCCCTTCCCGGGCCTCGCGCCCTACAAGCCCGAGGCGGCGCCGGGCGCCACCTTCGCGCCGCGCTGGATCGCCCAGTGCCGGGCCTTCAACGAGTCCGTGCTGGACTGGCTGCTACGGCATCCGGAGATCAGGACGGTGGTGCTCTCCAGCCTGCTGACCCAGTACCTGGACACGCGCCAGTACAGCCCGCGCCTGCTGACGCCGCAGGGCGAGCTGTCCGGGCAGGCCCTGGACGAAGCCGGGCTGCGCCAGGCCCTGCTGGACGATCTGCGGCGCACCACGCAGCGCCTGCGGGCCCTGGGCCGGCAGGTGGTGATGGTCGCGCCGCCGCCGCGGGCCAGCTTCAATGTCGCGGCCTGCCTGGAGCGCCGGGCCCTGGGCCGATGGACCCTGGGCGCCACGCCGGATTGCCGCATCGACGGCGCGCACCGTGACGCCAGCGACGCCGCGGTCCAGGCCTGGCTGACGCAGGCAGAGGGCGTGCTGCCGGTGCTGCGCTTCGAGCCGCTGCTGTGCCGGGACGGCCGCTGCGACGTGATGCGGGACGAGGTGATGCTCTACCGCGACCAGGGCCATCTCAGCGAGGCCGGATCGGCCTGGCTGCTGCCCCGGCTGGCCTGGCCGGCGGCCTCAGCTGCGCAGTAGCTTCTCTTCGGCCAGGGCCAGGGCCTCGGGCGTGCCGGACAGCACCAGGGTGTCGCCGCCCTGCAGCTCCAGGCCGTCCTGAGCCGGCCGCACCGCGCCGCTGGCGCGCCGCACCGAGACCACCTGCACGCCAATGGCCTCCAGAACCAGGTCACCGAGCGGCTCGCCGGCATAGGGTGAGGCCACCGGCAGGGTGACGGGGCGCAGGCGGGCCTGATCGCGCTCCTCGGCGCTGTCGTCGTCGGCACCATGGAAGTAGCCACGCAGCAGGCCGTAGCGGGCATCGCGGGCGTCGCGCGTCAGGCGGATCACGCGCCGCATGGGCACGCCCACCAGCGCCAGCGCATGGCTGGCCAGCATCAGCGAGCCCTCGATGGCCTCGGGCACCACCTCGGTGGCGCCGGCGGCGCGCAGCTTTTCCAGGTCGCTGTCGTCGATGGTGCGCACCACCACCGGCACATGGGCGGCGTGCTCGCGCACCAGCTGGAGGATCTTCAGCGCCGAGGGGGTGTCGTGGTAGCTGATCACCACGGCGCTGGCGCGGGCCAGGCCGGCGGCCATCAGGCTCTGCACCTTGGCCGCGTCGCCGAAGACCACGCTCTGGCCTGCGGCCGCGGCCTGGCGCACGCGGTCGGGGTCGAGGTCCAGGGCCATGTAGGGGATGTGCTCGGTCTCCAGCAAGCGGGCCAGGTTCTGGCCGCTGCGGCCGTAGCCGCAGATGATCACGTGGGCATCGGCCTTGATGGACTTCTTGGCGATGGTGGTGAGCTGCACCGACTGCAGCAGCCAGTCGCTGGACGAGAGCTTCATCACGATGCGGTTGCTGTACATGATCAGCAAGGGCGTGGCCAGCATGGAGATGACCATGGAGGCCAGCACCGGGCTCACCCACTGCGGCGCGATCAGCTGGTGCTGCGCGCCCAGGCTCAGCAGCACGAAGCCGAACTCGCCCGCCTGCGCCAGGTACAGGCCGGTGCGGATGGCCACGCCCGTGGGTGCGCGGAAGAGCTTGGCGAGCACCGCGATCAGCGTGGCCTTGGCCGCCAGCGGCAGCAGGGTCAGCAGCACGACCAGCGGCCACTGCGCCACCACCGGGCGCCAGTCCAGCTTCATGCCGATGGTGATGAAGAACAGGCCCAGCAGCACATCGTGAAAGGGCCGGATGTCGGTCTCCACCTGGTGCTTGTATTCGGTCTCGGCGATCAGCATGCCGGCCACGAAGGCGCCCAGCGCGAGTGAGAGTCCGGCGTGCTCGGTCACCCAGGCCAGGCCCAGGGTCACGAGCAGCAGGTTGAGCATGAAGAGCTCCTCGCTCTTGCGCCGCGCCACCAGGGTCAGCCACCAGCGCATGGCCTTCTGGCCGCCGGCCAGCAGCACGGCCAGCACGGCGACCGCCTTCAGGCCCGCCCAGGCCAGGGAGACGGCCATGGTGCCGCCATCGCTCTTGAGCGCGGGGATCAGCACCAGCAGCGGCACCACGGCCAGGTCCTGGAACAGCAGCACGCCCATCACGCGGCGGCCATGCTCGCTCTCCAGCTCCAGGCGCTCGGCCATCAGCTTCACGACGATGGCGGTGGAGCTCATGGCCATGGCCGCGCCCAGCACCAGGGCGCCCTCCCAGCCCAGGTCCCAGCGGAGGCCCAGCCAGTCGAAAAGATGGTCCAGCAGCACATTGCCGACGATGGTGCCCAGGATGGTGATGAGCACCTGCAGCAGGCCCAGGCCGAAGACCAGGGCGCGCATGCTGCGCAGCTTGGGCAGGTTGAACTCCAGCCCGATCACGAACATCAGGAAGACCACGCCGAACTCGGCCAGATAGCGCACGCCTTCCGATTCCCCCGACAGCGCCATGGCGTTGGGGCCGATCAGCACCCCGACGGTCAGGTAGCCCAGCATGGGCGGCAGCTTGAGGGATCGGCAGGCGACCACGCCCAGCACGGCGGCCACCAGATACAGCAAGGCAAGGTCCAGCGAACTCATGCGGCCATGGTAATGCCTGCCCTGCCGACCTCTGCGCGAAACCCCGCAGGCGCCGCCCCTGCCTGCAGCGTCCGCCGCCAACCCGCACCTACCACTTTTGTTAGTAGCCACCAGGCGGGGTCGTCTTTAGAGTTCAACCCATGCGCTGAACGAATATCAGAAAGCAACCGGAAATCTGCAGAAGAAGGTCGCCTCTAATTTCAAGAAGCCATGACACCGGAAATATCCGGCGTCCGGAACCCAGGCTCAAAAAGCCTATTTCAAATCCTACCTCAATTCAAAAGGAAACATCATGGACAACAAGATCGCCACCCTGAAGGAAGAACTGGCCACCGTCGAACTGGACCAGCGTTTCGAAATGGTCAACGCCACCCCCGACCTGGCTGTCGTCGACATCGAGAACTTCATCTGCTCGCCCAGCAAGGGCGAAGAACAGCCGTCCGCCGAGTAATCCGGCCCGAGGCCTGGGATTCACCTCGGGTGATTCTCAGGCTGCGGGATGCATGCCGGTCATGCCCATGACGACGGTGCATCCCGCCCTTTTTTCCCTGCAACTTTGACCATCATGAGTACCCTTGATATTTCAAACCTGATCGCCCAGGTGCAGATCAAGGTCGTCGATGGTGCCTACCAGGCCGCATTCAATGGCCGCCACTTCCGGATCCAGCCCCGCATGTACGAGGCCCTGGGGGTCCTTCAGGAAGACGGCGTGGATGCCGGCAGCGAGCGCCTGATGGAGCGCTGGGGCATCGCCCCCGAATCCCGTCCCTCCTTCAAGACCGAGCTGCTGGAGCAGGTCGCCCGCCTGGCCCCCGAACGCGCCAGCACCTCCTACATCCAGGCCTCCGTCACCGTGCTGCCCGCCTCGCTGGTGCAGCGCCTGTCCGTCCACCTGGCCCTGCTCTTCCGCCGCCCCGTGGTCTGGACCGTCTGCCTGCTGGCCCTGCTGGTCCTGGGCGACCTGTTCCTCTTTCACCAGGTGGGCGGCACGCAGCTGCGCAGCCTGGATCTCAGCGGCCGCGACCTGCTGATGGGCTACCTCTGTGTGCTGGCCGTGCTGCTCTTTCACGAGCTGGGCCATGCGGCCGGCATGCGCCATGTGGGGCAACCTCCGCACGAGATCGGCTTCGGTTTCTACCTGATATTCCCCGTCTTCTTCGCCAATGTCAGCAATGCCTGGCTGGTGGACCGCCATTCGAGATTCGTGGTGAATCTGGGGGGTATCTATTTCCAGTTGCTGGCGTCGGTGATTCTCTATATCGGCATCGCGCTGACCGAGGGCCATACCCAGGCCTGGCTCAGCCTGGCCTTCAAATCGAACCTGGCCACGGCCCTGTTCGTGCTGATTCCCTTCATCCGCAATGACGGCTATTGGCTGCTGGCTGATTTCCTGGGCCTGCACGACCTGTACCAGCGTGCCGGCGGCATGTGCTGGATCGTCTACCGCAAACTGCGGGAGAAAGCCGCCATCAGCGGCACCGAATGGTTCATCGCCGTCTACGCCGTCTGCAATTACTCCTTTCTCGGCTTTGTCTGCTACGGCCTGCTGAATTCCAGTTACCGCAATTTCAGCCAGACCCTGGAGATTCTTGTTCATCACAGTTGGGAATTTCTCGCCCTGGAGCACCCCCGCCTGCTGGTGTCCTCCACTATCAGCCTGGTCGTCCTCTTCTTCTTCACCCGCCCCTTCCTGCTGAGAGCCTATACCCATGTCAAAAGCAGATTCCAAACTACATGAGCTGAGGGAAGCGCATCAGAAGGCCTTCTTTGATGCCGGCGACCTGGCCGCGGCCCTGGACCTGGACGCCTCGGGCCCCCTGCGCCTGGACTGGCTGCGCTTCCAGATCGCCAACGAGTACTTCTTCCCGCAGCAGGCCCATGGCCAGAGCCGCCAGCAGTACCGGGACAACTTCCGCCATCGCGAGATGAAGAAGTTCGAGTTCGGCAGCATCTGCGACCTGGAGTCCGCCGGCCTGCTGAACCTGCAGCACGGCCGGCCCGCCGCCGGTCCCGCCATCTACTGCTCCTACCACCTGGGCGCCTGGGCCATCCAGCCTGTGCTGCTGCTGCGTCGTGGCATCCCCATGGCCATCGTGGCCGGCCCGGGCATGGCCCAGGACCATGGCGGGGCGATGGTGCAGATGAACCACCAGGGCCGGGAACGCCAGCTGTGGCAGGCCGAGCTGAGCGTGATCAGCAGCGACGGCAGCAGCGCCCTGATGCAGATGATGCGGGCCTTGCGCGAAGGGCGCAGCCTCTACATCTGCATCGACGGCCAGCGAGGCCAGCGTGGCCAGATGAACGCGGCCGACGAGGAGCGCCACGCCGTGCCCATCCGCTTCGCCGGCCGCGAGATCCTGGCCCGCATGGGCGCGGCCTATCTGGCGCACAAGCTGGGCCTGCCGCTGGTGCCCATGCTGTCCTGGCGCGAGGCCGACGGCACGGTCAGCGCCGAGATCGGCGAGCCCATCCCGCCCGAAGGCTCGCGCGAAGAATTCGCCCGCCTGGCCCTGCAGCAGCTGTGGACCCGCTTCGAGGACCGGACCGTCCTCCATGCCCGGCAGTGGGAGATGGGCTGGTACAGCTACCGCACCCGGGCCCAGCAGCGCCGCATGAACGCCTTCGAGCCGCAGCGCCTCTACCGCTTCAACGAGGACCGCTACCACCTCTACGAGCCGGCCCAGGGCCTGCTGCTGGACGCGCAGACGGACGAACTCAAGCGCGTGCCGCCCGCCTATGCCGGCTGGATGGACCGCCTGCGCGGCAGCCGCGAGGGCATCCCGGGCCAATGGCTGAGCCAGCTCTTCAAGGACCCGCAATCCCTGCAACAAATCTTCGCCAGCGAACTGCTGGTGGCCCAATGACCATGAGCACCACTCCCGCACTGCGCGCCAGCCGCTACCTGGCGATCAGCCCTGCCGTCGGCCGCCGCGCCTTCCGCATGGTCTATTCGACGCGCAGCGCCCGCTCCGCGCTGGTCAGCGACGAGGACTGGGCCCAGGTCCAGCAAGGCCATTGCGAGGCCCTGCCCGAGGCGCTGCGCCAGTCCCTGCTGGAGCACAAGATCCTCGTGCCAGAAGGCGAGGACGAGCAGGCCCTGGTGATCGCCCACAACAAGGCGGCCATCCGGGACGACGACATGCTCTACCTCGGTATCTCCCCCTCGGCCAACTGCCAGCTGGGCTGCGACTACTGCGGCCAGCAGCACGAGAACAAGCGCATGGACGACGAGGTCATGCAGGGCGTGATGCGCCGCGCGGAGCAGAAGCTGGCCCGCCGCCAGGGCTACCAGCACCTGCAGATCGGCTGGTTCGGCGCCGAGCCGCTGCTGGGCCTGGCCTCCATCCGCAGCCTGACGCCGCGCCTGCAGGCCCTGGCCCGCGAGCACCAGCTGGACTACAGCGCGCAGATGGCCACCAACGGCGTGGCCCTCACCCCCAAGCTCTTCTTCGAGCTGGTGGAGCAGCACCGCGTGATGGCCTTCGACATCACCCTGGACGGTGCCCGCGAGTACCACGACCGCCGCCGCGTCACCAAGGACGGCCGGCCCTCCTTCGACACCATCCTCAACAACCTGCGCGGCATTGCCGCGGATCCGCGATTTGCCGGCTGCGGCGCCTCCGTCTTCATCCGCTGCAACGTGGACACCCGCAACCACGAGGGCACGCTGGCCCTGGTCGAGGTGCTGCGCGAGCACGACCTGCTGCGCCACTTCCGCTTCTACACGGCGCCGGTGCACAGCTGGGGCAACGACGCGCACCTGGGCTCGCTGAGCCAGCAGCGCTATGCCGAGTTCGAGCTGGAGCTGATGGCCCGCCTGATCGAGGCCGGCCAGGCGCCCAGCCTGCTGCCCAAGGCGCTCAAGCCCATCGTCTGCATGAGCGTGCGCGAGGAGGCCGAGCTCATCGATCCCTACGGCGAGGCCTTCAACTGCACCGAGATCTCGCAGGTGCCGGCCTACAAGGAGGTGCGCTTCTACCGCCTGGACGATGTGCGCCAGCCTCCCGCGCCCGTCGCCCGGCCGCGCCCCTTCGCCGACTGGAACGACCGCATCCAGGCCGGGGAGGTGCCATGCCACAG
Source organism: Pelomonas sp. BJYL3 (assembly GCF_027257975.1). GTDB lineage: Bacteria > Pseudomonadota > Gammaproteobacteria > Burkholderiales > Burkholderiaceae_C > Roseateles_B > Roseateles_B flavus. The sequence continues at coordinate 706,626 of NZ_JANZKX010000002.1, read as the reverse complement.
CTGCCGCATCCTGCCCATCTGCGGCGGCAAGTGCCCCAAGCACTGGACGGACGGCATCTCGCCCTGCCCCTCCATCAAGCACAACATCGAATCCCGTCTCACCTTGGAGATGGTCCGCCTGAACCGCCAGGGCCGTCTCGTCAACAGGAGCCTGTGAACATGGACACCTCCCCCCTGACCCGCCGCCTGCTGTGCACCGTGCTGCTGTCCTGCGCCCTGCTGGCGCATGCCGCGCCCGCCAGCATCGAGACCGAGCCCGCCGCCAGCCTGGACGCCGTCGAGATCGCCGGCAAGCGCAGCTCGGTCATGCCCTACGCCACCTGGGCCAGCACCGTGCGCCCCATCCACGAGCTCAGCCACGGCCACATCCGCCAGGGCATGCGCCTCTTCAGCCGCGACAAGAGCACGCCCCTGCGCGTCAGCGTCTACGACGAGGACAAGGACGTGGCCATTTCCCCGACCATCGGCGAGCTCTACGTCGTGCCGCATGACCTGCCGGTGGACGTCAAGCAGGCCGACCTCACCGTCAACCGCGTCGACGGCGCCTGGGGCGTGGGCAACTTCGCCCTGGTCCCGCAGCTGGCCGGCCCCGCCTCCGACATGGGCTGGGTGCGCCAGGTGCTGCGCGAGTACCAGGCCGTCTATCGCGAGCGCTTCCCCTTCAAGTGGCGGCTGCTCTCGCGCTCGGACGCCAGCTTCGACGTCTGCTCCACCAAGGAGGACCAGGCCATCCAGGCCCGTGCCGCCGACGGCACCGAGCTGGCCACCCTGCGCCTGGACAACAAGCTCAAGGAGCACAGCCAGACCACCGGCCGCATCCTCTACTGCGCCAGCATCAAGGCTGATGCCGCCTGGGACGACAAGGTCCGCCTCACCCTGCCCGAGCACGCCGTCGCCCTGATCGGCTTCCGCCTGCTCTGAGCCCGAAACCCCAAGGAGATGAAAATGCTGAAGAACCGTCGCCGCTGGGTCGTGCTGGGCAGCGTGATCACCAGTGCCGTGCTCGCCGGCTGGGCCTGGAACAGCCAGGCCTCGAGCAACACCCGACCCTCGCCCTTCAAGTCCGCGCAGATCGATGAAGGTGCCATCACCCAGGTCATCATGGCCAATGGCAGCCTGCAGCCGGTCTCCACCGTCACCGTGGGCACGCCCGTCAGCGGCACCGTGGCGCAGCGTCTGGTCGACTTCAATGACAAGGTCGTCAAGGGTCAGGTGCTGGCCCGTCTGGACTCGGCCAACTTCGAGGCCCGCGAGCGCCAGGCCCGCGCGCAGCTGGCCTCGGCCGAAGCCCGCCTGGCCTTTGCCGAAGGCACGCTGCGCCGCAACGAGACGCTGGCGGCCCAGGGCTTCATCTCCACGCCGCAGCGCGACCAGAGCCTGCGCGAGGCCGAGGCCGCGCGCGCCGACCGCGAACTCGCCCGCGCCCAGCTGGATGCGGCCCGCACCGACCTCAACAACAGCATCATCCGCGCCCCCGTGGATGGCGTGGTCATCAAGCGCAGCATCGATGTCGGCCAGACCGTGGCCGCCAGCTTCCAGACGCCCGAGCTCTTCCTGATCGCCCGCGACCTCAACGAGATGGTGATCCAGGCCAATGTCAGCGAGGCCGACGTGGGCCAGATCCGCGAGGGCCAGAAGGTGCGCTTCCTGGTCGACGCCTTCCCGTCGCGCGAGTTCGAGGGCAGCGTGCAGCAGTTCCGCCTCAACCCCACCAACACCCAGGGCGTGGTGACCTACACGGTGATCGTCAACGTGTCGAACCCCGAGGGCCTGCTCAAGCCGGGCATGACGGCGCAGACCCGCATCGTCGTGGCCAGCAGCCCCAAGGCCCTGCGCCTGCCCACGGCCGCCCTGCGCTTCAAGCCCAATGACGACGAGCTGCCGGGCAAGGGCGGCAAGAAGGCCCCGGCCGCAGCGACGGCCAGCGCCACCTCCACCGATGACGGCGTGCTCAGCAGCCTGCGCGGCGGCGACCGCGTGTTCAAGGTCTACACCGAGGGCGCGAACCGCAAGCTGGAGGCGCGTGAGGTCACCATCGGCATCTCCAACACCCGCTACACCGAGCTGCTCAGCGGCGACCTGAAGCCGGGCGACACCGTGGTGATCCGCCGCGCCAAGGCTGACACCCGCGAGGGCGCGTGATGCTCGCCCCGGCCATGACTCCTCCGCAGCGCCCGCCCGTGCTGAGCATGCGCGGCATCCGCAAGAGCTACCGCACGGGCGACGTGCAGACGCCGGTGCTGCACGGCATCGACCTCGACGTGCAGCCCGGCGACTACGTGGCCCTGATGGGCTCCAGCGGCTCCGGCAAGAGCACGCTGATGAACCTGATGGGCCTGCTGGACCGCTGCGACGACGGTTGCTACACCCTGCAGGGCCAGGACGTCAGCGGCCTCAGCAGCACGCAGCACGCCGCCGTGCGCAACGAGCAGATCGGCTTCGTCTTCCAGAGCTTCAACCTGCTCAAGCGCATGAACGTGCTGGAGAACGTGGCCCTGCCCATGATCTATGCCGGGCGTAAGCGTGGTGAGGCCCGCGAGCGCGCCCGCCACATGCTGGACCAGGTCGGCCTGGGCGCCATGGCCTCGCGCATGCCCAACCAGCTCAGCGGCGGCCAGCAGCAGCGCGTGGCCATCGCCCGCGCGCTGGGCAACGAGGCACCCCTGCTGCTGGCCGACGAGCCCACCGGCAACCTCGACACCCAGACCACCGCCGAGGTGCTGGAAGTCTTCGACACCCTCAACCGCGAGGCGGGACTGACCATCGTGCTGGTCACGCACGAGCCGGATGTCGCCCTGAAGGCCAAGCGCTTGGTGCGGCTCAAGGACGGACTGATCGCCTTCGACGGGCGCCCTGACGAACAGGCCTACGCATGAGCCCCTTGCAGATCTTCATCGAAGCCCTCCGCGCTCTCAACGGCAACCGCCTGCGCAGCGCGCTGACCATGCTGGGCGTGGTGATCGGCATCGCCTCGGTGCTGCTGATGCTCAGCGTGGGCGACTCCGTGCGCGCCTTCATCGCCAAGGAGCTGTCGGTGCTGGGCAGCAACCAGCTGATCGTCCAGCCCGGCACGCCGGTGGACGGCGGCGTGCGCCGGCGCGCCGGCGAGGTGCCCAACCTCACCGTGGACGACGCCCGCGCGCTGGCCCAGCTGCCGAGCCTGCGCGGCGCCGCCCCGGCGCTGCAGGGCTTCTTCCAGCTGCACTATGGCGACGCCAACAGCAACCAGACGGTGCTGGGCGTGACCCCCGCGATGATGGAGCTGCGCAACTGGCAGATCGACCGTGGTGTGGCGCTGGACGAGCGCGATGTGCAGTCCGCCAACCGCGTGGTCGTGATCGGCTCCCTGCTGGCACGCAAGTACTACGCCGACCGCGACCCCCTGGGCCAGGTCGTGCGCCTGGACGGCCAGCCCTTCACCATCATCGGCGTGATGGCCGGCAAGGGCCGCACGCTGGATGGCACCGAGCTGGGCGAGCTGGTGCTGGTGCCCATCAGCGCCATGCCCCTGCGCCTGGCCCGCCCGGGCCTGGTCCACTACATCAGCCTGCAGGCCCGCAGCGCCAGCCAGATGGACGATGCCCGCCAGGACGCCGAGGAGCTGCTGCGCGACCGCCACCACATCACCGGCGACAAGAAGGACGACTTCGCGATCACCGACCTCGCCAGCATCGCCGAGACCGGCAGCGCCATCGCCCGCGGCCTCTCGGTGGGCCTGGGCGTGATCGGCGCGATCTCGCTGCTGGTGGGCGGCATCGGCATCATGAACATCATGCTGGTGAGCGTCTCGGAGCGGGTGCGCGAGATCGGCATCCGCATGGCCATCGGCGCCAAGCCGCGGGACGTGCTGTGGCAGTTCCTGGGCGAGTCCGTGGTGCTGTGCCTGATCGGCGGCCTCATCGGCCTGGGCCTGGCCGCGCTGGGCGCCCTGGGCATCAACGCGCTGGACAAGGTCGTGGTGAGCCTCTCGACCCAGCATGTGATCGTGGCCGTGGGCTTCGCCAGCCTGGTGGGCCTGTTCTTCGGCTACTACCCGGCTCGGCGGGCGTCCAAGCTGCTGCCGATCGAGTGCCTGCGGCAGGATTGAGGGCACGCTGCTGTCAGGCCTGACAGCAGCGCCGAAGCGCCCGTCTCACTAGACTCGCCGCCTCGGCGGGCACACCGGGGCACAGTGCGCCTTCCGTCCTGGTCTCCCTGACAACGGCACACGGTGATGACGCGCCTCCGCTTTCTCATGACGGTTCTCGGCCTGCTGGCGACGCTGGCCTGCAGCACGACCCTGCTTCTGTCCGTGGGGAGGGCCGAGCTGGCCCGGCTCGGCACTGCGCCGGATCCCGCCCTCCCGGGCAGGCCGGCCACCGCCGTGCGGGAGGACCGCCGTCTGGATCCGAGGCCGGCGCCCCTGCCGCCCGCCCCCGGGCTCGCCGCGCCCGCCAGCCCTGCGCCGGCGTCGGCCAGTGGCGACCCACGCCGCCACGTCGACCTCGTCCGCCGGTTTCCGGGCGGCCTGCAGACGGAGGCCCGGCTCGCCCTGCAAGCAGGCCAGTCCGGCCGGGCGTTCGAGGTGGCGCGGGAACTGTCGCGGTGCCAGTATTTCAAGGACCTGCGGGCTGGCGTTGAGCAGCGGGGGCAGCACGCCCTGCTGGCCCGGGTGCTGCCCGACACCGACCCGGCGGAGCGCGCACGGGTCGACGCCTTCTGTCAGACCGCCGGAGCCTCGGGCCCGGCGTTGATGAAACAGCTGGTGCTGCTGGCCGCCGGCCAGGGCCTCCCCGATGCCGTCTACTGGGCCTACGAGGAACAGCTGGACCCGTCTGGCGACAGTGCGCGCCTGCTGGGCCGCTGGGCCCTCGCCGGCCAGGATTTCGTCGCCCTGGGCAAGGTCCTGCTGGCAGACCGGCCGGAGGCCCTCGGCCTCACTGCCGCGGACATGAACGTGCTGCGCAAGGCGAGCGCCCTGCTCCTCGTTACGCCAGAGTACAGCGCCCGGTCGGCCTTCCGGAACCTGTTGCGCACGGCTGAGGAGGTGGCCACCTACCGGCAGGCGGGCGTCACGACCGCGCAGGCCTTCGCGCAGCTGCCGGCCGGCCTGTACCCCCCTGTCCGCTTTGCCGACCTCCAGCTCTCGCCCGCCGACGAGCAGCGCGCCCAGGCCGTCGTCGACGCCCTGGTCCGCCTGCGCCGCCAGCAGCTCAAGGCGGCCGGCGGCTGAGACGCCGGCGGACTGCCGGTTTTCGCAGCAGCCCTGGTAGCAGAGCGGTATGGGTAACTACCAGGGACGGATTGAGCAAAAATTTGCGCAAACAGGCCCTTCGGCGCAAACTTCCACCACCTATGCGTTCGCCGCATAGGCGCATGTGCACTCGGCTTTGGAATCACTGGCCGCGCGATCCGGGTTCGCGATACCGTTCGCGCCACGCTAAAGATTACGGAGCATTACATGCCCAACCTGTCCTTCGTTTCGCCCACGCGCAACAGCCCCTGGGGCACCTATCTGTCGCAAATCGACGCCGTCGAACCCTATCTGGGTCACCTGGCCCGCTGGGTCGAGACCCTGCGCCGCCCCAAGCGCGCACTGATCGTCGACATCCCCATCGAGCTGGACAACGGCACCATCGCCCACTACGAGGGCTACCGCGTGCAGCACAGCCTGACCCGCGGCCCCGGCAAGGGCGGCGTGCGCTACCACCCGGACGTCACGCTGGAAGAAGTGATGGCCCTGTCGGCCTGGATGACGGTCAAGAACGCCGCGGTGAACCTGCCCTACGGCGGCGCCAAGGGCGGCATCCGCCTGGATCCCAAGACCCTGTCCCTGAAGGAACTGGAGAAGGTGACGCGCCGCTACACCAGCGAGATCGGCATCATCATCGGCCCGCAGCAGGACATCCCGGCCCCTGACGTGAACACCAACGGCCAGATCATGGCATGGATGATGGACACGTACTCCATGAACGTCGGCGCCACCGCCACCGGCGTCGTGACCGGCAAGCCCATCCCCCTGGGTGGCTCGCTGGGCCGCGTGGCCGCCACCGGCCGCGGCGTGTTCGTGATCGGCCGTGAAGCCATGCGCCGCCTGAACGTGCCCATGGAAGGTGCCCGCATCGCCGTGCAGGGCTTCGGCAACGTGGGTTCCGTGGCCGCGAAGATGTTCGCCGCCAACGGCGCCAAGATCGTCGCCGTGCAGGACCACACCGGCACCATCCTGAATGAAAAGGGCATGGACATGGCCGACCTGCTGGACCACGTGGCCAAGACCGGCGGCGTGGGCGGCTTCAAGGGCGCCGACAAGATCGACAACGAGAACTTCTGGGACGTCAAGACCGACGTGCTGATCCCCGCGGCCCTGGAAGGCCAGATCAGCGCCGAGCGCGCCCAGCGCCTCTCGACCCGCATCGTGCTGGAAGGCGCCAACGGCCCGACCACCCCGGACGGCGACGCCGTGCTGGCCGACCGCGGCATCATCGTGGTGCCGGACGTGATCGCCAATGCCGGCGGCGTGACCGTGTCCTACTTCGAGTGGGTGCAGGACTTCTCCAGCTTCTTCTGGACCGAGGACGAGATCAACGTCCGCCTGGACCAGATCATGATCGGCGCCTTCAAGGGCATCTGGGAGACCAGCGAGAAGCACAAGATCTCGCTGCGCACCGCCGCCTTCACCGTGGCCTGCACCCGCGTGCTGCAGGCCCGCGAAGAGCGCGGTCTCTACCCCTGATCCGCAGATCCTCGTGATCCAGGCTGCCCCGGCGGCCTGCATCCCAGGCCCGCCGATGCGACAGCCGGCGGGCCTTTTTCATGCACGGCCCCGGAGCCGCTGTGGCATCATCCCGGGCATGAAAGCGCTGATGAGCCCTCTCGCCAAGGCCGTGCTGGCCGACCCGCAGGCCAAGGGCCAGTTGCGGCACTACCTGGCGCGCAAGTCCGCCATCGCCGCGCAGGCAGCCCAGTCCCCCTCGGACACCCCGGCCGCCGAGGCCCCGCTGGCCACCGTCATCGAGCTCAAGGCCGATGGCGGCCGCACCCGCAAGCTCACCCCCATCGTCGTTCCGCGCGCCGCCTGAGCGCCGGCACCCTGGACACCGTTTCCTGCGGGCATGAATTTCGCGCTGCCAACCCTGGCCGTCTTCGCCCTGCTCCTGCCCGGCTTCATCGCCCGCTCGCGCATCAAGCGCATCGAGCGGCAGTCGCTGGACTACTCCCCCTTCGGACAGATCGTCAGCGAAGCCCTGCTCTGGGCCCTGGCCCTGCACCTGCTGTGGTGCGGCCTGGCCTGGCTGCTGACGGCCTACGAGCCCCGGCCCGAGGTGCTGCTGCGGCTGCTGGGCTCGGACAACGTCCGCCAGGCTCAGTCCGTGGAGGCCATCGCCGCCATGGCCGGCCCGATCACCGCCTACCTCGGCAGCCTGCTGCTCTTCGCCTACCTGATGCCCACGGCGCTGCGCCGCCTGATCAGCCGCTGGCGTCTGGACAGCCAGCACTCCCGCCTCAGCCCCTGGCTGCGCTTTTCCGGCGCGCCCTGGTACTACCTGCTGACCGGCGCCGACTTCCCTCGCGACGAGGCGCCTGACCTCATCGCCGTCAGCGCCATCGTGAACGTCGCCGGCGAGGGCTACCTCTACACCGGCCTGCTGAGCGACTACTTCCTCGACCCCGAAGGCAAGCTCGACCGCCTGGTGCTACGCGCGGTGATGCGCCGCCCCCTGGCCGCCGACAAGCCCGTCCCGGCCGACGATGACGGCAGCCCGCTGCTCTTCACCGACCGCTTCTACGTGGTCGACGGCGACTACTTCGTGCTGCGCTACAGCGAGCTGATCACCCTCAACGTCGAGTACATCAAGCTGGCCGAACAGGCCGCCTGAAGCCCTCGCCAGGCCCTGGCCGGGCAGCCCCGGTTGTTACACTGCCGCCCATGAATGCCCCCCAGTCCTACGACGCGGCGCGAGCCATCGAGATGGCCCGCCAGGCCCTGCAGATCGAGGCCCAGGCCCTGACCGACATGCTGCCCCGCCTGGGCGAGAGCTTTGCGCAATCCGTCCAGGCCGTGCTGGCCTGCAAGGGCCGGGTGGTCGTGATGGGCATGGGCAAGAGCGGCCATGTGGGCCGCAAGATCGCCGCCACCCTGGCCTCCACCGGCACCCCCGCGATGTTCGTGCACCCCGGCGAGGCCAGCCATGGCGACCTGGGCATGGTGACCCCGCAGGACGTCGTGCTGGCGCTGTCGAACTCGGGCGAGAGCGACGAGCTCAATGCCGTGCTGCCGGTGCTCAAGCGCCTGGGCGTCTGCATCATCGCGATGACCGGCCGGGCCGAGTCCAGCCTGGCACGCCACGCCAGCCTGGTGCTGGACAGCCGCGTGGCCGTCGAGGCCTGCCCCCTGAACCTGGCGCCCACGGCGTCCACGACGGCGCAGATGGCCCTGGGCGACGCCCTGGCCGTGGCCCTGCTCGATGCCCGCGGTTTCCGCCCCGAGGACTTCGCCCGCTCGCACCCGGGCGGTGCCCTGGGCCGCAAGCTGCTGACCCATGTGCGCGACCTCATGCGCAGCGGCGAGGCCCTGCCCCGCGTCGAGCCGGACACGCCCTTCACCGACATGATGCGCGAGATGTCCGCCAAGGGCATGGGCCTGGCCATCGTGGTCGACGAGGCCGAGATCGTGCAGGGCGTCTTCACCGACGGCGACCTGCGCCGCCTCATCGAGCGCGGCACGGACCTGCGCAGCCTGCGCGCGGGCGAGGTGATGTCACTGAATCCCAAGAGCGTGCGCGCCGATGACCTCGCCGTGGACGCGGCCGACCTGATGGAAGCCGCCCGCATCACCGTGGTCCTGGTCACCGAGGAAGAGCGCCTGATCGGCGCCGTGCACATCAACGACCTGATGAGCGCGAAGGTGATCTGAATGCGCGCCATCACCACCCCCGCCCTGAGCTTCCCGCCCGAACTGCTGCTGAAGGCGCAGGGCACGGGCCTGGGCCCGAACCTGGGGATCAGGGCCGCCATCTTCGACGTCGACGGCGTGCTGACCGACGGCCGCATCTACATCGGCGAGCAGGGCGAGAGCTTCAAGGCCTTCTCCACCCTGGACGGCCACGGCCTCAAGCTGCTGGACCAGGGCGGCATCACCCCCCTCATCATCACCGGCCGTGATTCGCCCGCCGTGCGCCGCCGCGTGGCGGACCTGGGCCTGAAGCATGCGGTCTACGGCGCCAAGGACAAGCTGGCCGTCGCCGAGCCCCTGCTGGCGCAACTGGGGCTCGACTGGAGCCAGGTGGCCGCCATGGGCGACGACTGGCCCGATTTGCCTCTCATGTGTCGCGCCGCCTTTGCCTGCGCGCCGGCACAGGCGCATGCCGAGGTGCTGGCCATCGCCCATCACGTGACCCGCGCCCCCGGCGGCCACGGCGCCGCCCGCGAATGCTGCGACCTGCTGCTGATGGCCAAGGGCCGCTACGCCGGCCTGTTGCACGGGCATCTGAGCACGCTGGACGGAGGTCGCCCCGCATGAGCCGTGCCGCCCACGGGTCGAAGGCTCACCCATGAGCGCCACGAGCAGCACGCCCCTGGCGCCGCCGCCCGCGCCCGCACGCCGGCGCGAGGCGCCGCCGCTGCTGTGGCGCCTGCAGAGCCTGGTCGGCACCTACCTGCCCCTGTTGATCCTGGCCCTGCTGGCCGCCTTCACCTGGTGGCTGGTCAAGAGCACGCCCCTGCCCGAGGACGGCAGCGCCCAGCGCGTGCTGCGCCATGAGCCCGACTACCAGATGCAGGGCTTCGAGCTGCAGCGCTTCAAGCCCGACGGCACGCTGGCCCTGCAAGTCCGCGGCCGCGAGATGCGCCACTACCCGGACACCGACACCCTGGAGATCGACGGCATCGAGCTGCGCGCCCTGGGCAAGGACGGCACGTTGACCGTCGCCCAGGCCCGCCAGGCGCTGAGCAATGCCGACGCCAGCGAGATCCGCCTGCAGGGCGACGTGCTGGTGCGCCGCTATGCCCAGGCCCAGCCGGAGAACCTGCCTGCGCAGCTGGAGATCAGCGGCGAGTTCCTGCAGCTCAACCCGCCGCGCGAGCTGATGAGCTCCCACCTGCCGGTGACCCTGCGCACCGGCCAGGGCAGCTTCAGTGTGCAGTCCTTCGAATACGACAACCTCAGCGGCCAGCTGCAGTTCCATGGCCGCAGTACGGCCAGCTACCTGCCGCGGCGCAAGAGGCCCTGAGCCCTGCCCGACCTGCCATGAACCAAGCCCCCCTCGTCTACATCACCGGCGCCTCCAGCGGCCTGGGCCAGGCCATGGCCCTCGAGTTCTACCGGCAGGGCTGGCGCCTGGCCCTCGTGGCCCGCCGCACCGAGGAGATGGCGCGCTGGGCCCAGGAGCAGGGGCTGGAGGCCGCACGCTGGCGCGTCTACGGTGCAGACGTGAGCCAGGTCGAGTCCATCGTCGAGGCCGGCCGCCGCTGCATTGCCGAGCAGGGCTTGCCGGACGTGGTGATCGCCAATGCCGGCATCTCGGTGGGCATGGACAGCGCCATCTACGAGGACCTGGCCGTGATGCAGCGCCTCTACGCGACCAACAACATCGGTCTGGCCGCAACCTTCCATCCTTTCATCGCGCCCATGAATGCGCGGCGCAGCGGCAGCCTGGTGGGCATCGCCAGCGTGGCCGGCATCCGCGGACTGCCCGGCCATGCGGCGTACTGTTCCAGCAAGGCCGCGGTCATCAGCTACTGCGAGAGCCTGCGGGGCGAATGCCGCCCGTTCGGCGTGCGCGTCAGCACCATCGCCCCCGGCTACATCGACACGCCGCTGACCCGGCGCAACCGCTATCACATGCCCTTCCTGATGTCTGCTGAAAGCTTTGCCAGTGCCGCATTCCGCAGCATCCAGGCAGGCCATCGGTTCCGCGTCATCCCGTGGCAGATGGGCATGGTGGCGCGGGTTCTGCGCGTGCTGCCCGATGCGCTCTACGACCGCCTGCTGGCGGGACGTCCGCGTAAACACCGAGAAGGCGAGTAAGCCCGGCGCCACAAGCACCCCCTGCCGGCGCTCGCCTTTGCGTGCGCATGAGGCACCGGCTTCCTACACTCCGCGCGCCCGAATGGAATCCCGACGGGCACGGGAGCCTCGCGTCCAAAAACAAAGCGCGCGAGAAGGAGGAGCCATGAACAGAACTAGCCACGCGGTCGCGATGGCCTGCCTTGCCCTGCTGGGCTTGCCGCAGGCCCACGCAGACCTCCCCGACATGCCCTGGCCCAAGGCCTTGCGCGTGGACCATGCGGATGCACGGATCGATGGCCGTCTCGACGAAGCCATCTGGGCGCAGGCGCCCATCCACGACAGCTTCATCCAGCTGCAGCCGCAGGACAAGAAGCCCGCGCGCTGGCGCACCACGGTGCAGGTCGTCGCCGACAAGGACGCGCTCGTGATCGGCATCCGCTGCTACGACGAGCACCCCGAGCAGATCCGTGCGCCGCTGGTGCGCCGGGACCAGGTCAAGCGGGACCAGGACTATGTCGTCGTCTTCCTCGATCCCATGGGCCAGCGCCGCACCGCGCAGTTCGTGCGCGTGGGCGCCAATGGCGTGGTGGCCGACGGCAGCATCGCCGCGGTGGACGATGTGGAGGACTTCGCCCCCGACTTCGACGTGCAGGCCGCAGCCCAGCGGCTGCCTGACGGCTACAGCATCGAGCTGCGCTGGCCGCTGTCGACCCTGCGCTACCCCTACCAGGGCGGTGCGGACTGGCGGATGATGGTGGGACGCAGCGTCCCGCGCGATGAGAACGTCTTCCTGGTGTCCGCCCCGCTGACCCAGGACTCCCTGCACAACATCGCCGAACTGCAGCCCATCGAGGGCCTGGGAGACCTGGTGCAGACCGTGCGTGAGCGCAGCTTCGTCGAGCTGCGGCCCGAGCTGACCCTGCGCCGCCACGAGGAGCGCAGCGCCGGTGCGCCCTTCAGCCGCCAGAACGACGCCAGCCTGGGCCTCGAGCTCAAGTGGCGCCCACGCGCCGACTGGGTGGTGGACGCCACCCTGAACCCCGACTTCTCCCAGGTGGAGCTGGACGTGCCCCAGCTCACAGGCAACACCCGCTTCGCCCTGCAGCTCACCGAGAAGCGCCCCTTCTTCCTGGAGAGCCAGGACGTGACGGGCAAGGGCCAGCCGGACGACAGCGGGCAGGCGCGTGGACTGGCCGCCTTCTACTCCCGCGCCATCACCGACCCTAACTGGGGCCTGCGCGCCACCTGGCGGGGCGCCGAGGCCGAGGGCACCTTTCTCAGCCTGCGCGACAAGGGCGGCGGCAAGATCTTCCGCTCCAATGCCTACGAGACCCTCGAGCGCCTGCCCCAGCACCTGAGTTCGCAGGCCAGCTTCGCCCGCCTGCATCAGCAGTTCGACCAATGGGGCGCGGCGGGCCTGGTCTCCATCCGCGACTACGGCCTGGGCCGGCACAACTGGGTGCTGGGCAGCGATTTCCACGGCAACCTCAGCGAGCAGGCCAGCGTGCGGGGCCATGTGCTGCTGTCCAGCACCACCCTGGGCTTTGACGCCGACGACCAGCCCCTGCGCCAGTCGGCCCAGAGCGGCAGCTATGTCTGGGTCGAGGGCCGGCATCGCAGCGAGGACTGGGCCAATGCCGTCCACCTGGAACGGCTGAGCCCCCGCTTCGCCAATGACAACGGCTTCGTCAACCAGACCGGCGTGCAACGCCTCACCGCCCAGATCAACCGCCGCATGGGCAGCCAGACCCTGGGCCTGCCCGGCACGGGCATCACCTGGCCGGCTTACGAGTTCGAGTGGCAGCTCAAGCTGGCCCAGGCCAGCACCCTGGCCGACGCCGAGTTCGGCATCCCGTCCGGCCAGGTGATCGAGCGCCTGGTGCAGCCGGGTGTCTGGTTCACCTCGGCGCGCAAGTTCGAGTTCTGGGCCCATCTGGGGCTGGATGCGCAACGGGCCTCGCCCACGGGCGTCCTGCACCAGCCCCGCACGGTCAACCTGGGCTTCATCCTCAACCCCTCGCCCTGGTTCAGCCTGTTCAGCATCGACTACGAATTCGGCCGGCGGCTGGACGTCGAGGCGGACCGCCTGGGTCGTGGCCAGACGCTGGCCATCGACGCCAACTTCCGCTTCAACCTGCCGGCCCAGATGGCCCTGGAGTGGAACCAGCACCTGGGCTGGTCCGACGTGCGCGGCCCGCAGCGCCAGCGTTCGCTGCAGGAGTGGCTGGGGCAGTCCCTGGCGGTACTGCATTTCAGCGCGCAGGACTCTCTGCGCCTGATCCTTCAGCAGCGCGGCCTGAGCCGCATGCCGGACGGCTCGCTGGAGGAGGACCGCCGCCATGCCTTCACGCAATCCCTGGTCTACCAGCGCCGCCAGGGCCTCAGCAGCGCCTTCAGCGTGGGCTACACCCACACCCGCCGCCAACCCGGCGAGGCGACGCAGAAGGAGTGGTTCGCCAAGTACAGCACCGTGTTCGGCCGCTGATCGCGCCACCACGGGCCGCCGGGGCCCGCTGCGGCCCTCCGGGGCGCCTGCGATGCCCCACCCCGGGCCGAGGCCCGGCGGCAGACATCAGGACAGGCATAAAAAAAAGCACCCTCGTCGAGGGTGCTTCTCTTTGCAGGGGCTGAACAGGGTTCAGCCCTGGCCAGGCGATCAGTAGCCGCCCGAACGGCCACCGCCGTAGCCGCCGCCGCCGGAACGGCCACCGCCGTAACCGCCGCCGCCGCCACCACCGTAGCCGCCACCGCCGCCGCCGGAACGGCCACCGCCGTAACCGCCGCCGCCGCCGCCGAAGCCGCCGCCGCCGGAGCGACCGCCGCCGAAGCCACCACGGCCACCGCCGCCGCCGCCGAAGCCGCCCGGACGCTCTTCACGGGGACGGGCTTCGTTCACGACGATGGCACGGCCTTCCAGCGCCGCACCGTTCATGCCATTGATGGCGGCTTGCGCTTCGGCGTCCGAACCCATCTCCACAAAGCCGAAGCCCTTGGAGCGACCGGTTTCACGGTCCATCATGACCTTGGCGGAGGTCACCGTACCAAATTGCGAGAACGCTTCGTGGAGCGATTCGTCGCGGACGCTATAGGCCAGATTGCCTACGTAAAGCTTGTTTCCCATGGGGAAGCCCTTTCAATACCAAATAACCATGTGGAGCTTCAACCCATCGTGAACCATTCAACCGAAGGCGCTGCATCCAGACACAGGTTGCCGATTATGGGCGGAGCCTTTCTGACGGCGCAAAGCGCCCTCTGCGGACTGTTGTTTTTAGACGCCGTCTGGAAACCAGTACAAACCCTTGGTTGGGCGCATTCCAGCACAAATCGACGGGTGCGACTAGGGTTAGCGAGCAATTCCCGTGGCAGCCCTGAGGGGCGACCCGGCCTCGCTAAGATGCAGCGAAAGCCCGCGCCCCCGTGAACTCCAGTCTCAGCCCCCACACCCTCACGCGCCTCCTGTCCAGCCTGGACGCCGCCCGCAATGGCGCCGCATTCCGCGCCCTGCTGGCCTCCTTCTGCCTGGCCGGCCTGATGCTGGGCGCCGCCGAGGCCGATCTGGCGCGGGAACTGACCTGGCGCGGCGCCCTGTGGGGCTGCGCCGCCCTGTGCATCGTGTTCCTGGGGGTCAACAGCACCGGCCTGCTGCTGATGGACCAGGCCCGCGGACGCCCCATCCGGGACCTTCGCGATGCCGCCTATGACAGTCTTCGTATTGCTCCCCGCGTGCTCTTGTGCTTGGTTGCCATGCTGTCCACGGCCGGCTTGCTGACGGCCCTGATGCTGGGGCTGCTGAGCCTGTCCCGCCTGCCCCATGTGGGTCCGCCGCTGCTGAGCGCCCTGGTTCCCTTGGGTGTGGGATTGTTCGGCGGCATGCTCCTGACGCTGATGGTGATGGTGGGGCCGCTTACCGGGCCCTCGATCTGGTCCGGGCTGCCCCCAGCCCGGGCCCTGCGCAAGCTGGCTGGGCTGCTGCGCTGGCGCCTGCTGGACACCGCGGTGCTGATGGTGGGCGTGCTGGGCATTTCGGCCCTGGTGAGCGCCTGCGTCAGCGTGGTCGTCGTCGGTGGCGGCCAGGCCATGGCCTTGCTGGTGCCCTGGGCGGCCGGCATCGAGCTTCCGCCGCAGCAGCTGATGGCCGGGCTGTTCGGGCGCGGGCTGCGCAGCCTGGGCGCGGCCGGCACGCCCATCAACACCAGCGCCGCCGGCCTGGCCGTGCAGACGGGCGGCGGCGTGGTCTTCGCCCTGGCCCTGGTGCTGCCGGCCCTGTTCTATCTGCGCGGCTGCTGCGCCGTGTGGCTGGCGCTGACCGAGCCGCCGGCCGAGGAAGCCCAGC
Source organism: Pelomonas sp. BJYL3 (assembly GCF_027257975.1). Taxonomy (GTDB): domain Bacteria; phylum Pseudomonadota; class Gammaproteobacteria; order Burkholderiales; family Burkholderiaceae_C; genus Roseateles_B; species Roseateles_B flavus. The sequence goes on along the minus strand of NZ_JANZKX010000002.1, from coordinate 691,306 downwards.
TGTGAGCGCAGCGCCCCGCATCGCCTCCCTGGTGCCCTCGATCACCGAGCTGCTGATCGCGCTGGGCCTGCGTCCCTGGCTGGTCGCTCGCACCGGCTTCTGCATCCACCCTGCCCATGAGGTGGCCGAGGTGCCCAAGGTCGGCGGCACCAAGGACGTCAATCTCGACAAGCTGCGCCGCCTCGCGCCCAGCCACGTCATCGTGAACATGGACGAGAACCGCGCCGAGACCGCCGAGGCGCTGCGCGAGTTCGTGCCCGAGATCATCGTCACCCACCCCCAGGGGCCGCAGGACAACGCCGCCCTGATCGCCCAGCTGCAGGCGCATTTCGGCCACCTGCCCGGCGTGGCGGCCCGCGCCGCGGCGCTGCAGCAAGCCCTGGCACAGGCGCTGCGGGCCGCGCGAGGCAAGACCTGGCCCCCGCGGCGCGTGCTCTACCTGATCTGGAAGGATCCCTGGATGGGCGTGGCGCGCGACACCTACATCGCCCGCATGCTGGCCGAGGTCGGCTGGCTGAGCTGGCCGGACGTGGACGGCGGCGAGACTGGCGCCGCACGCTATCCGGTGATCCAGGGCGACGAAGCCTGGCTGCACGAGATCGACGAGGTGCTGCTCAGCTCGGAACCCTACAGTTTCAATGCCAGCCACCTCGACGCCGCCCAGGCCCTGTGCCCGCAGGCGCGCGTGCGCCTGGTCGATGGCGAGCTGCTCAGCTGGTACGGCCCGCGCGCCGCGGCCGGCCTTCACTACCTGATGGAGACGCGTGGATGGACATCGTCAAGCCCCTGATCGCCCTGCTGGCCATCGTCAACCCGATCGGCGTGGTGCCCTTCTTCATCCACTTCACCCAGGACCAGGGCGCCGAGCAGCGCCGGCACACGGTGCGCGTCAGCTCGCTCACGGCCTTCCTGGTGATCTCCATCAGCGCGCTGGCCGGGCTCAAGGTGCTGGACTTCTTCAACATCTCGCTGGCCAGCTTCCAGGTGGGCGGCGGCGTGCTGCTGCTGATCAGCGCGCTGCAGATGCTCAATGCCCGCCCCGCCGAAAGCCGGCCCGAGGACCTCAGCGAAGGCGAGGCCAAGCTCAGCAGCGGCGCCAGCATCGCCGTCGTGCCGCTGACCATTCCGCTGCTGACCGGCCCGGCCACCATCTCCACCATGGTGATCTACGCGGACAAGACCCGGCACTGGTGGGAGCTGGGCGTGCTGGTGGGCTATGGCGTGGTGGTGGGCCTGGTGACCTACCTCGTCTTCTCAGCGTCCGGCCGCATCGCCCGCGTGCTGGGCCAGACCGGCATCAACATCATGACCCGGCTGATGGGCCTGATCCTGGCCGCACTGGCCGTGGAGCTGCTCCAGGACGGCCTGGTCAAGCTCTTCCCGGTGCTGGCCTCACACCTGTCCAACTGAAAGGACCGGTCATGAAGAGCTTTCTGCAGAAGCTGGGCATCCCCACGCCCGTGCTGATGGCGCCCATGGCCGGAGAGGCCGCCAGCGCGGCCCTGGTGGCGGCCGTCAGCGAGGCCGGCGGCCTGGGTCAGCTGGGCGCGGCCTACCTGAGCCCGGCGCGCATCCGCACCGTGGTGGCCGACATCCGCGCCCGCAGCGACAAGCCCTTCGGCATCAACCTCTTCTGCCCGCAGCCCTGGAGCATCGACAGCGCGCGGGTCGAGGCCTACCGCCAGCGCCTCGCGCCGCATGCCCAGGCCCTGGGCCTGCCCGTGCCCGAGCTGCCCGCCGCCTGCGAGGAGGACTTCGAGGCCCAGCTGGCCGTGGTGCGCGAGCTGCAGCCGGCCGTGGTGAGCTTTGCCATGGGCGATCCCGGGCCCGCACTCGTCCAGGCCCTGCGCGACGAGGGCCGGGTCGTGCTCGGCACGGCGACGCAAGTCAGCGAAGCCCTGCAGCTGCAGGACAGCGGCGTGCACGCCGTCGTGGCCCAGGGCTGCGAGGCAGGCGGCCATCGCGGAGGCTTTCTGGGCCGGCCCGAAGGCGCGCTGATCGGCACGATGGCCCTGGTGCCTCAGCTGGTGGATGCGCTCTACGTGCCGGTGATCGCCGCCGGCGGCATTGCCGATGCCCGCGGCATGGCCGCCGCCCGCGCGCTCGGCGCCACGGCCGCCGCGGTGGGCACGGCCTTCCTGCTGGCCGAGGAATGCCCGCTGTCGCCCGCCTACCGCGAGGCCCTGCTGCAGGCGCGCGATGCCGACTCCACGCTCACCCGCGCCTTCTCGGGCCGCGAGGCCCGCGGCCTGGCCAACGCCTTCACCCGCGAGATGGCCGACGCACCGCTGCCGGACTTCCCCATCCCGAATGCACTGAGCCGCCCACTGCGCCAGGCCGGCGCCGCCCAGGGCCGGGCCGATTACATGAGTCTCTGGGCCGGTCAGGCCCTCCCACTGGCCCGCACCAAGCCCGCGGCCCAACTGGTCCGTGAGCTGGCCGCTGGCTGGGCTTGACCCCCTGGAGAAATCAAGCCCATGGACTTTGACACCATCGTCGTCGGTGCCGGCACCGCCGGCTGCCTGCTGGCCAACCGCCTGAGCGCCGACCCGAGCAAGCGCGTGCTGCTGCTGGAGGCCGGCGGCAAGGACGACTACCACTGGATCCACATCCCCGTCGGCTACCTGCACTGCATCGGCAACCCGCGCACCGACTGGCTCTACAACACCGAGGCCGAACCCGGGCTCAACGGCCGGCAGCTGCGCTACCCGCGCGGCAAGGTGCTGGGGGGCAGCTCCAGCATCAACGGCATGATCTACATGCGCGGCCAGTCCCGCGACTACGAGCACTGGGCGGCGCTCACCGGCGAGGACGCCTGGTCCTGGGGTCAGGTCTTGCCTCTCTTCAAGCAGCACGAGGACCACTGGCGCCTCGACGCGAAGGGCAGCGCTGACGAGGCCTTCCGCGCCCTGCATGGCCACCGCGGCGAATGGCGGGTGGAGAAGCAGCGCCTGCGCTGGGACATCCTGGACGCCTTCGCCGCCGCAGCCGAGCAGGCCGGCATTCCGCGCACCGAGGATTTCAACGGCGGCAGCAACGAAGGCGTGGGCTATTTCGAGGTCAGCCAGCGCGGTGGCCTGCGCTGGAACGCCGCCAAGGCCTTTCTGCGCCCGACCTGCCTGGGCCGTCCCAATTTCGAGCTCTGGACCGGCGCCACGGTGCACCGGCTGAAGCTGCGCCGCGACGAGTCAGGCGCCTTGCGCTGCGAAGGCGCCGAGGTGCGCACGTCCCACGGCATGGAGCAGGTGCGCCTGGCGCCGGGCGGTGAGCTGGTGCTGGCCGCGGGCGCCATCGGCTCGCCGCAGATCCTGCAGTGCTCGGGCCTGGGGCCGGCAGCGCTGCTGCAATCCCTGGGCATTGCGGTGCAGCAGGACCTGCCCGGGGTCGGCCAGAATCTGCAGGACCACCTGCAGATCCGGGCCGTCTATGCCGTGGAGGGCACGCGCACGCTCAACACGCAGGCGGCGCACTGGTGGGGCAAGCTGGGCATCGGCCTGCAGTACCTGTGGTCGCGCAGCGGCCCCATGAGCATGGCGCCCTCGCAGCTGGGCGCCTTCACCCGCTCTTCGCCGCAGCTGCGCTGGCCGGACCTGGAGTACCACGTGCAGCCGCTGTCCCTGGATGCCTTCGGCGAGCCACTGCACCGCTTCAACGCCTTCACGGCCAGCGTGTGCAACCTGAATCCAGGCAGCCGCGGCAGCGTCAACATCCGCAGCGGCGATCCGGACCAGCCGCCCGCCATCGCGCCCAATTACTTCAGCACCGAAGGGGACCGCCGCATCGCCGCGAAGAGCCTGCGCCTGACCCGGCGCATCGTGGCCCAGCCCGCGCTCGCCCCCTTCCAGCCGCGCGAGGTGAAGCCCGGCCCGGCCTACGAGAGCGACGAGGAGCTCACCCGCCTGGCTGGCGAGATCGCCACCACCATCTTCCACCCCGTGGGCACCTGCAAGATGGGCCGCGCCGAGGACCCGCTGGCCGTGACCGACCCGCAAGGCCGCGTGCGCGGCGTGGCGGGCCTGCGCGTGGCCGACGCCAGCCTCATGCCCACCATCACCAGCGGCAACACCAATGCGCCGACGCTGATGATCGCGGAGCGCATCGCCAGCTGGATGCTGCAGCAGCGCGCATGAGCCAAGGATGAAAAAGGCCCGCCAAGGCGGGCCCTCGTGCAGGTGGCGCTCGGCCGCGCTCAGCCGCCGAAGCGCTCTTCCAGGTAGGCCAGCAGGGTGCGGATACCCTGGGCCTCGCCGCCCTCGGGCCGGCCGGGCAGGGACTTGGCATTGGAGCCGTAGATGTCCAGGTGCAGCCAGTCCTGCAGCGGCTCGATGAAGTACTCCAGGAACAGGGCCGCGTTGATGGCGCCGGCCATGGGATTGGGGCCGGTGTTGACGATGTCGCCCAGGCTGGACTGGATGCCCTGCTGGTAGGGCGCCCACAGGGGCATGTGCCAGACGGGATCGTCGATCTTCAGGCCCAGGTCCACCAGCTCGCGGGCGGTGTCCATGTGCTTGGCGAACAGGGCCGGCAGCTGCGGACCCAGGGCCACGCGGGCCGCGCCGGTGAGCGTGGCCAGGTCGATGATCAGCTCGGGCTTGCCTTCGCTGGCGTAGGCCAGGGCGTCGGAGAGGATCACGCGGCCTTCGGCGTCGGTGTTGCCGATCTCGATCTGGATGCCCTTGCGGGTCTTGATGATGTCGCCCGGACGGTAGGCATTGCCCGCCACGGCGTTCTCCACCGCAGGGATCAGCAGCTGCAGGCGCACCGGCAGCTTCAGGGTCATGATCAGACCGGCCAGGGCGATGGCGTTGGCGGCGCCGCCCATGTCCTTCTTCATCTGGCGCATGCCCTCGGGGGTCTTGAGGTCCAGGCCGCCGGTGTCGAAGCAGACGCCCTTGCCCACCAGGCTGACCAGCGGATCCTTGGCCTTGCCCCAGTTCAGCTCGATCAGGCGCGGCGCGCGCACGCTGGCGCGGCCCACGGCATGCACGGCCGGGAAGCCTTTCTTCAGCAGGTCCTCACCGACGATCTGCTTGAACTTGGCGCCATGCTGCTTGGCCAGCACCTGTGCAGCGGCGGCCAGCTCGGCCGGGCCCATGTGCTCGGCCGGGGTGTTGATCAGGTCGCGGGCCGCGCAGATCGCGGTGGCGGTGGCCAGGCCGCGTTCGGCCTCGATGCCCGGCTTCAGCAGCAGGGTGGCGCTGGCACGGGGGCGGGCCTTGTAGACGTCGAAGTGGTAGCTGCCCAGCTCCCAGGAGAGCGCGGCCTGCTCCGGCGCGACGGCCAGCCCTTCGTCCGACAGCACATAGGAGCCCTCGGGCAGCGCCATGGGCAGGGCCGACAGCACGTAGGGCGAGGCCACGCTGGCCACGCCGGCCAGCACCTTCTCGATCTTGCCGTCGGCGCCAGGCACGAGCGCGTGGCTGTCCGGGCGCGCCGTGAATCCGATGGCGGCCAGCCAGTTCTGCGTGGGCTTGGGCAGCTTGGACTTCAGGGCCTGGAAGCTCGCTGCATCGAGCACGACGATGGGCGTGGCGCGCGACGCGGCGCTCTTGAGTTGAACGGTCATGGCTGTGAATTCTTTGGTGTGGGTGGCGCGATTGTCACCGCGCGGGGCCGCCCCTGCCGGGGGTCAGGGGCGGGCAGCGTCAGCAGCTGTGCTGCAGGCGGGACAGCAGGGCCTGGGCGTCAGGCCCGGCGGCGGCCGCGGCGGCATCGGGGGCGAGCACCGTCTCCAGCAGGCGCTGGGCGGTGCTCAGCTGGGGCGTCACCGGGCCGCAGAAGCGCAGCTGCTCGCCCACGCCCACGACCAGGGTCGGGAAGGTCTCGACGTCCAGCTCGCCCACCAGTTCGGCATCGTCCTCGATGTCCACCCAGATGAAACGGGCGCCAGGGTGCTGCTCGCGCAGCTGGGCAAAGGTCTCGCGGTAGCTGTCGCAGAGGCGACACCAGGCCGCGCACAGGCAGGCGACCAGGGTGGGCGGCGGTTGGCGTTGGGCGAGCGAGGAGGACATGGCGGGCAAGCTTAGCGACAAAGAAGGGGACAGCCGGAAGGGACAGCCCTCCCGTTGTAGTCGCACGACGGGCCGGCGGTTCCCGGGGCGAACCCGGGCGGCAGGCTGGAACGTGAAAAAAGTTTGCCGGCGCTGTCAACCGCCTGTCTGCCCACCCCGTTGTGCCCCTCAAGACCCGCTTGATGGGGTCCAGCAAGAGGAAAGGCCAGTCGCCATGATGAAGTCGCAACACCGTACCGAAGCCCAGAACCGTCGCGTGCCCATGACCGAATGGAACACCGACAAGGGCCGCAAGCACGAAGCCTTCGAGACCGCCAGCCTGGGCACCGACCGCCGCAGCCTGGCCCGCGCGATGCGCTTCGACCGCAAGCGCTGATCGCACCGGGGCCCAGCCGGCCCCATCCACCACAGAGCGCCCACGAGGCGCTCTTTGCATGTCTGGGTGGCGCCCGGAGCGCTGCCCGTCCTGGCGGCGGGTGCCTCAGACGCACGGTCCGCTAGGCCCCTTCCGGCTCGTCCTCCCCCTCCTCAAGGGCCGGCAGCGGCGCCAGCAAGCCCTCAAGGTCGGCCGCGCTGAACTTCAGCAGCTCGGCGGCCCCGTCCACCCCCATCACCCCATCCGCCAGCGCCTTCTTGCGCGCCTGCAGGGCCAGGATGCGCTCCTCGATGCTGCCCTGCACCAGCAGCTGGTGCACGAAGACCGGCTTGTCCTGCCCGATGCGATGGGCCCGCGCGCTGGCCTGCGCCTGCACGGCCGGGTTCCACCAGGGATCCAGGTGGATGACGGTGTCCGCGGCCGTCAGGTTCAGGCCGACACCTCCGGCCTTCAGGCTCAAGAGCATGAGTGGGCACTCACAAGCCTGAAAACGGGCCACACGCTCGCCGCGCTGGCGTTCGGGGGTCTCCCCGCTGAGGCGCAGGGCCGGAAGCTTCAGCTCCGTCAGCAGGGCCTCCACCAGGTCCAACATGCGGGCGAACTGCGAGAACACCAGCACCCGGCGCCCCTGCCGCAGCAGGTCGGGCAGGTGCTCGCGCAACCAGGCCAGCTTCACACCCTCGCCCAGCCGGGCCGGCACCTCCTCGATCAGGCTGGGATCGCAGCACAGCTGGCGCAGGCGCAGCATGGCGTCCAGCACCGAGATCAGGCCCCCCTCCAGCCCCTGGCGGGCCAGGATGCGCCGCACCATGTGGTCGGCCGCGACCCGCACGCCCTCGTAGAGCTGGCGCTGGGGCAGGGGCAGCGTCAGCAGGGTGCGCAGCTCGGTCAGCGGGGGCAGCTCCGGCGCCACCTCTTCCTTGAGGCGGCGCAGCATGAAGGGCCGGACCCGGGCGGCCAGCCAGCGCGCCCGGCGGCCGTCCCCACCCTCCTCGATGGGCTTGCGCCAGTGGCGGGAGAAACCCCGGGCATCGCCCAGGAAGCCGGGCAGCAGGAAGTCGAAATGCGCCCACAGCTCGCCCAGATGGTTTTCCAGCGGCGTGCCGCTCAGCACCAGGCGCTGGCGCGAAGGCAGGCGGCGCAGAGCCCGGGCGGTGCGCGAGGCGGGGTTCTTGACCGCCTGGCCTTCGTCCAGCACCAGCCAGTCCCAGTCCCGGCCGGACAGCACCCGCAGGTCCCGCCAGACCAGGCCGTAGCTGCACAGCAGCAAGTCGCAATCGGGCAGGGCCTGGCCGCGCGGCGCGCCGTGCCAGGTGGCCACGCGCAGCCCGGGGCAGACGCGGGCCGCCTCCTGCGCCCAGTTGAACAGCAGGCTGGTGGGCAGGACCAGCAGCGCGCCCTGCGCAAGGCGCCCGGACTGCTTCTCCAGCCACAGATGCGCCAGGGTCTGGGCGGTCTTGCCCAGGCCCATGTCGTCAGCCAGGATGCCGCCCAGGCCGTGCTGACCGAGGTACTGCAGCCAGGCCAGGCCCTGCAGCTGGTAGTCGCGCAGGCGCAGGCCCAGGCCCTCGGGATGCAGCACCGGCGCCGGCCGGCCCGCCTCGCGCAGCCGCGCCACCAGCCCGTCCAGCGCCTGCTGGCCATGGAACTGCCAGCGGCCCCGGTCCTCGTCAAACAGGGCCAGCTGCTGCGCCTGCCACTCGGACAGGCGCAGCGGCCCCTTGCCATCCAGCTGGCGCGGCGTGACCAGGCTCAGCAGATGGCGCATCAGCTGCTTCAGCGGCGCCGCCGGGGTATGGAAGCGCCGCCCGCCGGGGGCGCGCAGGAAGATGACGTCGTCGTCCTCGATGGCCTCCAGCGCCACGGCGTCCAGCCAGCGCTTGTCACGGCGCAGCAGATTGGCCATGAGCGGTGCCAGGTCCAGGCGCTCGCCCTGCACCTCCAGGCCCAGGCTCAGCAGCCAGGAGCCGCGCTGGCGGGGCGCGCCGAGGCGCGGCACGGCCTCGGAGACCCCGGCCCCTTCGGCGCTGAGCCCCAGATGCCAGGCGCTGACCGGCTGGGGCTCATGGGCGAAGCCGGGCAGGCGCTCCACCACCCAGCCCTCGGCGGCCAGGCGGGGGAGGACATCGGTGACGAAATCGCCGAAGTCCTCCTCCAGCAGCAGCGTCCAGGCCCGGCCGGGCGCGGCGGCGGGCGGCTGGCGCCATTGCAGGTGATCGGCACGCAGGGGCTGGGCGCCCAGGGCCAGGAGCTGCTGGAGCCAGGGCCCATGCGGTCCGGCCTGGCCTTCGGGCGGGCAGGGCCAGGGCGGCCCCCCGGCCGCGTCCACCAGGAAGAGCTGCATCAGGCTCAGCGGCGCGCCGCGCGGCCCCAGGCGCCCGTGCGGCCGCAGGCCCAGCAGGCCATCGCCGCGGTCCAGGGTCTGCAGGCGCAGCAGCGGACGCAGCATGGGCACGGGAGGCGGAACGAAGGCGGGCATGGGCGGCATTGTCGCCAGCGCCGGGCCTGGCTTTCGGGTGGCCTGCCGGCGAGGTGGCAGACTGGCGCCCATGACCGCCCTCCCCCGACGTACCCAGCTCGGCCGCCTGCTGCGCCGCACCCTCTGGCTGATGCTGTTCCTGGGCCTGGGGCTGCCCCTGCTGCTGGCCATGCTCGCCCTGCAGGCGCAGCCCAGCGTAGCGCCTCCGCCGGCGCTCGAAGGCGCTCAGCTGCAGCAGGCCAGCGAGGTCCTGCGCCAGAACGACCCGCGCCAGCTGCCGCCCGGGGGCCTGCGCGTGGCCCGCCTCAGCGAGGCGCAGCTGCAGCTGCTGCTGGGGCGGCTGGTCAACCGCTACCGCGAGGCCCGCGCCACGGCCCAGCTGGCCCAGCACGAGGCCCTGCTGGAGGCCAGCATCCCGCTGCGCGAGCAGGGCGCCGGCCCCTGGCTGAACATCCACGCCCGGCTGCAGGAAACGGGCAATCTGCCGCGCCTGCGCCAGCTGCGCATCGGCCACCTGCCCCTGCCCACCTGGGCCTCGGACTGGCTGGTGCGCTGGCTCACCGAGCGCCTGGCCGCGCAGGCCGAGCTGCGCGTGGCGGGCGAGCTGATCCAGCACATCGGCTTCGCCCCCGGGCAGCTGGAAATGAGCTACGAGTGGAAGCCGGACTCCCTCAAGAAAGCCCTCAACGCCCGCTGGCCCGCTGCGGAGCAGGCCCGGCTGCAGCACTACAACGCGCTGCTGGTGAAGCTCTGCGAGCCGCATCTGTCCGGCACGCCGGTCTCGGTGGCGGATGTCATGCCGCCCTTCTTCGCCGAGGCCCTGCGCCGCAGCCAGTCCGGGGAGGACCCGCGCCTGGAGAACCGCGCCGCCTTCCTCATCCTGGCCTTGCAGGCCGCGGGCGAGCACACCAGCCGCCTGCTGCCCGCCGCCAGCAGCTGGCCCCGGGCGCGGCCCATGATCCTCACCGCCAATGGGCGGGACGACTTCTCCCAGCATCTGCTGGTCTCGGTGGTGCTGGCCATCGAGGGCGGCGGTCCGCTGGCCGATGCCATCGGCATCTACAAGGAGGTGGCGGATTCGCGCGGCGGCAGCGGCTTCAGCTTCAATGACCTGGCCGCGGACCAGGCCGGCGCCCACCTGGGCCTGTACTCGGAGCGCGACCCGGTCGGCCTGCAGCGGCGCCTGGCGGCTCACCCACCGGAGCGGGACTTCATGCCCCGCACCGAGGACCTGCCCGAGTTCCTCAGTGCCGAGGCCCTGCAGCGGCAGTACGGCGGGCTGCAAGGCGAGGGCTACCGGCGCATGATGGCCCTGATCCGGCAGCGCGTGGACGCCCTGCCCCTGTACCGCTGAAGCGGGCGATCAGCGCTGCGGCCGCTGGCTCCACAGCACGCCGGCCAGGATCAGTCCCATGCCCGCCAGCGTCGCGCCATCCGGCACCTCGCCGAACATGGGCCAGGCCAGGCAGCTTGCCAGCACGGGGGTCAGCGCCCCCACGGTGGCCGCGCGCTGCGCACCGAGGCGCTGGATGGCGAAGGCGTAGCTGAGCGTGGACAGCAGGCCCACGCCCAGGCCCTGGATGCTGCCGTGCAGGACCCAGGCCCGCGCCGGCAGGGCCATCAGGCCCAGGGGCGGATGCATCACCAGCCAAGGCAGCAGCAGGGCCAGGGACACGACCGAGATCAGCGCCGCGGCCTCGATGGGGCTCAGGCCGGAGTGGCGCAAGGCCAGGGTGTAGTTGGCCCACATGAGGCTGCCCAGCAGGAAGAGCCCGTAGCCCTGGGCCAGCTGCCCCTCGCCGTGGTGGAAGGCCAGCAGGGTGGCCACGCCGCTGACCACGGTCAGCAGCGCCGGCCAGCGGCTCAGCGCGGCACGGCCCTGGCTGAAGGCGGCGATCAGGGCCACAAAGAGCGGGATGGTGCCGGGGATCAGCGTGGCGCCGTCGGCCACCGGGGCGTGGCGCATGCCGGCGCCGGCAATCAGGAAATAGGGCAGGCCCGCGCCCGCCACGATGCTCATCCACTGCAGCACCGGCAGGCTGGCGAAACGGCGCCAGCGCAGGATCACCACAGGCAGGAAGACCAGGCCGGCCGGCAGGAAGCGCACCAGGGCCAGCTCGGCCGGGGCCAGGGCGGCACGGGCGCCGGCACGCAGCGAGACGAAGAAGCTGGCCCAGATCAGCAGGGTGAAGGCCAGGGCGGCCCAGCCGGCCCAGGGGATGGCGCTGCGGGCGGGGGTGGCGGGCAGGGCCAGGCCGGCGGCCTGGAGCGAGGAGGGGGCGATGCTGGACACGGGAGTACTGCGGGTAACTACTGAATGGCGCAGATTTTCTGGTGATTGCCGCGCGATAATCGGTCGCATTCACCACTGGATTGGCCTTGCGAAGCCTGTTATCGCCAATTCAGCGGCACCCAAAGCGTTTTTTCACCCTTCCCGCCCGTTCATGGACCGTATCGACCTGCAATTGCTGGAGCTGCTGCAACGCGAGGGCCGCCTCTCGGTGGCCGAGCTGGCGGACCGCGTGGCCCTGTCGCAAAGCCCCTGCGCCCGCCGCCTGCGCCGCCTGGAGGAGGCCGGCTACATCAGCGGCTACCGCGCCATCCTGGACCGCAAGCGCCTGCAGCTGGCGACCACCGTCTTCGTCAACGTCAAGCTGATGCACCACCGCGAAGACGCGGTGCGGGAGTTCGAGTCCGGCATGCAGGCCATGAGCGAGGTGGTGGCCTGCCATGTGGTCTCGGGGGCGCATGACTATCTGCTGGAGGTGGTCGTCGGCGACCTGCCGGACTACGAGCAGATCGTGCGCCGCCTGCAGGCCCTGCCCATGGTCCAGGACATCACCAGCAATTTCGCCATCCGCTGCGTCAAGAGCGGTGCGCCGCTGCCGCTGAAGGCGCTGTGAGGCCCGGGTGAGCCGCCCCACCTGCCTGCGCTGCGAGCGCCCCCTGGCCGGCTGCCTGTGCGCCTGCGTCCGGCCGCTGGACAGCGCCGTGCCCCTGCTGATCCTGCAGCACCCCGAGGAAGCCCGCCAGGCCAAGGGCACGGCCCGGCTGCTCCAGCTGTGCCTGCGGCATTGCGAGCGCCGGGTCGGGACGCAGTTTCCCGCGCCGCTCGCGGACGCCCATCCGCTGCTGCTGCTCTATCCGCCCGATCCCGGTGCGCCGCCGCCATCGCACGCCTGGGCGGCCGGGCAGCCCCCGCCCCGCCTGGTCCTGCTGGACGGCACCTGGCGTCAGAGCCGCCAGCTGATGCGCCATTCGCCCTGGCTGCAGGCCCTGCCCCGCCTGGCGCTCACGGCCACGCCGGTCAGCCGCTATGCCATCCGCAAGGCCCATGCGGCCCACCAGCTGAGCAGCCTGGAGGCCGCCGCCCTGGCCCTGGCCCAGCTGCAGCCAGGCCTGGACACGCAGGCCCTGTGGGACGCCATGGACGCCTTCGTGGCGCTGCAGCAGTCCCTGGCCTCCGCGGGCCGGGCCCGGGCGCGCGCGACCTAGCCGGGCCCCCGGGGGCCTGCTTTGCATTTCTTCGCAGAGCAGACGCGAGCCGCTCAGGCGCACGCCGCATGCTGCGGCCTCTGTCACAGCTCTGCCCCCTCCATGAAGACCACGGCGTTCTTTGCCCTTGCGATCACGGCCGTGCTGCTGGGCTTCTGGCAGGACCCTCCGCGGCCCGATGACCGGCCCGATGACCGGCCCGATGACCGGCCCCATGACCGGCAGGCGGGCCTCGGCGCAGGAGCGCCCGCCCCGCAGATGCCGGTCACGCACGCCGCCCCGGTGGCCGGCGGGACGCTCGCGGCTCAGGCGCCGCCCCTGCCCGCGCCGATCACCACGCCCGCCCCTCCTGCACCGACCACACCGGCCTTCGCCCCGCCCCTGCAGACCGCCAGCACGCCTGCGCCGGCCACGGCAGATACCGGCAGTGCCCCCGACTGGCGCGACGACGCCCTGGACCTGCTGAGCCAGATCGGCCTGCTCTGCCCGCCGGCCGGCTGCGACAGCCTGGAAGACGATTGAAGACACCCGGCGCGATCTGACCCCATGGCGCCGCAATCACGCGGCAGAATCGGCAGCCTCCACCACCAACGCCGCCCTGCCCGCTGATGCGCCTGCGCCTGCCCGCCCTGATCCAGCCCTCGCCGCGCCGCGACTGGGTCACCCCCGAGGACGTCAATGTCAGCCCCGCCCTGCTGGGCCATGCGCTGGCACGGCCGGCGCAGAGGGCCTGGGCCATGGCCCTGGACCTGGCCCTCATCGGCCTGGCCTCCTCCCTGGGCAACTGGATGCTGCTGGGCGGCGTGGCCCTGGCCGCCTGGCTGCAGATCCGGCGCCGCGATGCCCGCCGCCCGCCCTCACCCCTCTGGTGGTTGGCAGTTGCACTGCTGCTGGCGCTGGGCCTGCGCGGCCTCTGGGTGGACTTGCGCGAGGCCGTCGAGGACAAGCCCCGCGCCACCCGCCCGGCCGCAGGCGCGCCGGCCGAAGACAGCCCCGAGGAGGACGAGGCCCGGGCCGATGACACCGCCCCGCCTCCCTCCGCCGCGTCGGCTGCCAGTGCCGCCAGCCCCGAAAGCCGCCGCATCGCCGAGCTGGAGTCGCAGGTCCGCCGCCTGCGCCAATCCGAGGAGGCGGCCCGCGCCCACAGCGGCTTCCAGCCCCGGCAGTGGCTGGACGAGGCGCTGGGCGCGGTCGGCCTGCGCTTCAGCCTGGCCATCGTCTACTTCACGCTGCTGCCGGTGCTGTGGCCGGGGCAGACCGTGGGCAAGCGCCTCATGGGTCTGAAGGTGGCCGAGCTCAGCGGCAAGCCCATGACCCTGATGCGCAGCTTCAGCCGCTACGGCGGCTACCTGGCCAGCATGGGCACCGGCGGCATGGGCTTCGCCCAGCTCGCCTGGGACGCCAACCGCCAGGCCCTGCAGGACAAGGCCGCCCACACCGTGGTGCTGGACCTGCGCCGGACGGACCGCCTGCCCCTGTCCGCAGAACCCGCAGAAGCCGCAAAGCCCGCAGAAGCCGCAGAACCGCCGGCCCCCACCCTCAACGACGCCCGCACAGCCCCTCGCCCGGAATCCGCCCCATGAAGCCTCGCCAGCGACTCCGCCACTCACTTTGCCGGCTGGCCCTGCTGACGGCCGGCCTTGCCGGCGCAGCAGGCCTCGCGCCGGTCTGGGCCGAAGAACCCGCCGCGGCGCCCCGGCCCTTCGAGTTCGTGGCCCTGGGCGACATGCCCTACGGCCCCGCCGACACCGCCTACCCCGTCTACCAGCAGCTGATCCAGCTGATCAATGCCCAGGCGCCGGCCTTCAGCCTGCACGTGGGGGACTTCAAGAGCGGCAGCAGCCCCTGCAGCGACGAGGAATTCGCCCGCCAGCGCGCCTTCTTCAACCAGTTCGACTCGGCCCTGGTCTACACGCCTGGCGACAACGAATGGACCGACTGCCACCGCCCCGCGGCCGGCGGCTATGCGCCCCAGGAGCGGCTGGACAAGCTGCGCGAGATGTTCTTCGGCGCCCCGCGCAGCCTGGGCCGCCAGCCGCTGGCCGTGCAGCGCCAGGCCGACCTGCAGCCGGCCCATGCCCGCTTCCGCGAGAACCTGCGCTTCGAGCGCGAGGGCGTGCTGTTCCTGACCCTCAACGTGCCGGGCTCCAACAACGGCTTCGAGCCCCGCGACCTGGCCGCCGTGCAGGAGTTCCTCGCGCGCAACGAGGCGAACCTGGCCTGGCTGCAGGCCGGCTTCGAGCGGGCACGCAGCCTGGATGCCCGCGCCGTGGTCATCGCCATGCAGGCCGACCCCTTCCTGGGTGCCAACCAGTGGATGGAGTTCCCCAGCCACAGCGGCTTCACCCGGCTCTTCGAGCAGGGCCTGCTGCCCCTGGTCCAGGACTGGGGCCGCCCCGTCCTGCTGATCCATGGTGACAGCCACCGCTTCGTGATCGACCGCCCCTTCAAGGCCGTCAAGGAGCCCGGCAAGGGTCAGGTCTTGCGCAACCTGCTGCGCCTGCAGGTCTTCGGCGAGCAGGAGGTGCACGCGGTGCGGGTCAGCGTGGACCCCGCCAGCCCGGACCCCTTCGGCTTCAAGCCCCTGTTCAACCCCTTGTCGCCGCACTGAAGGGGCGCTGAAGTGGCGCTGATATCGCGCAGCGTCGGCCAGCGCCCCCGGATCAGGGGACAGCGCGCCCCTGTCCAGACCGTCGCCCTTGCGGCCTGCCATTGCCATTTCCATAGAGAAACGTGGCCCCTGAAGGGCGCATTACGCACCAGCCCGGTGCTTGACCTACGGTAAAAACCCCAAGTGCGTGCATGGGAGCCGGCCTCTACATTGACGTCACTCGACGCGGACGCTGCGCTTGCAGTGCTCGCCTACGGGGGCTGAGGAGACAAACAAGACGGGGCCGCCACTACCGTGGCGCGCCACTGTCACAATCGGCGGGCACCACATCGGTGCCCGTTTTTATTGGTGCGCTGCCGCCGCGCGGCCGCTTGCGCCTCCCCTGACGCTCGCCCCTCATGCTGGACCTTGTCACCGTCGCCCTCGCCTCCTTGCTGGCCGGATTCATCGATGCCGTCGTCGGCGGAGGGGGGCTGATCCTGGTCCCCGCCCTCTTCAGCGTCTACCCGCAGGCCACGCCCGCCACGCTGTTCGGCACGAACAAGGGCGCGGCCATCTGGGGCACGGCCTGGGCGACCCGGCAGTACGCCGCACGCGTCACCCTGCCCTGGCATGCCCTGCTGCCGGCTGCCGTCGCCGCCCTGCTGGGCAGCTTCGGCGGCGCCTGGACGGTCACCCTGGTCAGCCCCGAGGGCCTGCGCAAGCTGCTGCCCCTGATCCTGGGCGCCGTGCTGCTGTACACGCTGGCGAAGAAGGACCTGGGCCGCGAGCACGCCCCGCGCTTCAGCGGCCGCAGCGAAATGCTGCTGGCCAGCCTGATCGGCGGCGTGATCGGCTTCTACGACGGCTTCTTCGGGCCGGGCACGGGCAGCTTCTTCGTCTTCCTCTTCGTGCGCCTGCTGGGCTTCGACTTCCTGCATGCCTCGGCCAGCGCCAAGCTGCTCAACACCGCCACCAATGCCGCCGCTTTGCTGCTGTTCACGATGAAGGGGCACCTCTGGTGGCACATCGCCGCCGTGATGGCGGTCACCAACGTCATCGGCAGCCTGCTGGGCACGCGCATGGCCCTGGCCCGCGGCACGGGCTTTGTGCGCGGCATGTTCGTGCTGGTGGTGGGGGCGCTGATCCTCAAGACCAGCTACGACGCCTTCCTGCGCTGATTCCCTGCCCGGGGGACGGAGATTCGTCTCCAGGCGTCACAAGATTCCGCGGCAGCCGCCCCACGGCGCTACCATTGCCGGATCACGCCTCCCAGGGCAGGCGCGGCACATGCCGGCCGCCCCTGGAGACGCTCTCACGTACCACGCAAGGCCGCCCATGTCTGTTGATCCTGAACTGCGCACCCTCGACATCGAGATCCCCACCCAACCCGAGGTGCTGGTCAAGCTGTCCCTGCTGATGGCCGCCGACGACATCGACCTCCTGGCCGTCTCTGCCCTGGTCGAGACCGACATGGCCCTCGCCGCCGCCGTGCTGAAGGCCGTCAATTCCTCGCTGTACGGCCTGCGCGGCCGGGTACAGACGGTGCACCAGGCCCTGACCTACCTGGGCATGCGCGAAGTGGCCGCCATCACCTTCGAGATGGGTCTGCGCGCCGCCTTCCCGCCCGCCCCTGAGCTGGACCCCGTCTGGGCCCGCGCCTCGCAGCGCGGCCTGCTGATGGGTCGCATGGGCCAGATGCTGGGCGTGGACCCCTGGGCGGCGCACTCGGCCGGCCTCTTCGAGGAATGCGGCAAGGCCGTGCTCTACCGCCACGCTCCCGCCCACTACCCTGCCATGCTGCGCGCCACGCAGGAAGACGCCGAGCTGGTCAAGCTGGAGCACACCGCCTTCGGCGTGAGCCATGACGCCCTGGGCGCCGCCCTGTGCGAAAGCTGGGGTCTCGCGCCGGCCTCGGTGGCCAGCGTCCGCAGCCATGTGGAAGTGCAGACCAGCCTGCTGATGCCGGACACCCTGCAGCGCCGCAGCGTCTGCGCGATCTCCGTGATTGCCTGGTCCCTGATGAATGCGCCGGAGCGCCTGGACGAGATCGCCAAGGCCATTGCTCCGCAGGCCCAGCTGGACGAGACCCTGGTGCTGCGCGCGGCGCGCCGTGTCAGCGAGCAGCTGCTGGAAGCCCAGGCGCACGGCCGGGACTGAGCCTTCCCCACGAACGCAGCAAGCCGGCGTCCTGCCGGCTTTTTCATGCCAGCCGCGGGCCGGTGGGCGGGGCCGCTCAGGCCGCCAGGCTCAGCCGGTCACGCCCGGCGTGCTTGGCGATGTAGAGCGCCTCGTCGGCCGCCTGCATCAGGGCCAGCGGGCTCAGATAGGGGTGGCTGGGGCCATAGGCCGCGAGGCCGATGCTCACCGTCACCATCTCGTCCACCGGGCTCGCCCCATGCGGCAGGGACAGCCGCCGCCAGTCCTCGCGCAGGCTCTCGAGCATGTGCTGGGCGGAGCCGACGTCGAAGCCGGGCAGCAGGGCCCCGAACTCCTCCCCGCCCAGGCGCGCGACCAGGTCGGTGTCGCGCTTGAAGCGTTCGCCCAGCAGGCGCGCAAAGCGGCGCAGCACCTCGTCGCCGGCGGCGTGACCGTGCAGCTCGTTGTAGGCCTTCAGGTGATCCAGGTCCAGCACGGCCAGGGCCAGGCGGGACTGCTGGCGCTGGGCGCGCTTGAACTCGCGGCGCAGGGCGTCGTCGAACTCGCGGCGGTTGGCCAGTCCGGTCAGCGCGTCGTGGCGGGCCAGCTGGGCCAGCTCGCGCTGCTTGAGGTCCAGCGCCGCCTGTGCCTCGTGCAAGGCGCGCGCCTGCTGCGCCACCTGGGCGCTCAGATCGCGCATCTCCCGCTGCTTTCGCTGCAGCTGCTGGTCCACGCTCTGGTGGACATGGGCCATGGCGCGGTTGATCTGCTGCAGCTCGGCCGGTGCGCGGGCGGGCTGCCCGTCATCGAACCAGCTGAACTCACTGGGCGGCCGGCTGGGATCGAAGCGTTCCATGTCGGAGGCCATGCGGCGCAGCGGGCGCAGCAGCAGGCGGTCGATCAGCAGGGCCGCGCCCAGTCCCAGGGTCAGCGCCAGGGCCAGCAGCTGCAGCAGCCAGTGCTGCATGGCCGGCTTGCTCAGCTGCCCCCAGACATTGAGCTCGGGGGCCACCACGCGGACACGGCCCAGCTCCTCGCCATCGCCCGGCAGGCGCAGGGCGAACTCGCTGTGCGGGCTGTCCGGCCCGGGCAGCACGTCCGGGCCGCTCAGCAGGCGCAATCCGTCCCGGCCCTTGAGCACCGCCGACTGCAGCTCGTGGCGACTCACCAGCGTCTCCAGCAGGCGCTGGGCGGCCGCGATCTGATTGCCGGCCACGGCCCGCGACAGGGGTTCGGCGTACAGCAGGGGCAGCAGCTGTTGCGTGGTCTCGGCCTGCTCGGCCTCCAGGTGCAGCTCACGCCTCACATGCCAGCCCCCCATGACCAGCACCAGCGCAAGACCGAGCGTCAGCAGGCCCAGCAGGGCGCGGGACTTCAGCGACATGAGCAGGGCAGGCGTGGCGTTCATGGGTGTCACCGGCACTGCAAACGTTGCCGGCCTTTCAGCATCGGCCGATTCGGGCGGCTCGCCCACCCGGGATTGCCCGGAACTTTGTGGCCTGGACCGTGCATCTGTCCCCGAAGCGCGGCACAAATTGGCAAGGCCTCGCTACAGTGAGGCACCCCGGCCTTCGGGGCAGAACCGTCCAGGGAGTGTCATGCCGAGGATCTCTGTGCGCCTGGGAAGCCTGACCTGCGCGCTGTGGCTGGGCGCCTTGCCTGCACGGGCCGATCCGGGCTATTACGTGCTCGCGCCCTATGCCCAGGCGGGGCAAGTGGGAACCGAGCTGCGCTACTGGACCGTCAAGACACGCAGCGGCGGCCCCGCGGTGCTGTGGCCCGAACTGGCGCTCTCCTACGGCTTTGGCGAGCGCTGGACCAGCACGCTGCTGGCCAGCTATGAGGGCACGCGCGAGGAGGCCGTGCGCCTGGACACCTGGAACTGGCTCAACCAGGTCCGCCTGGACGACGGCCGAGGCGACTGGGACCTGGCCTTGCACACCCAGCTGGTCCGCAGCCACGGCGCGGAGCAGGGGCAAGCCCTGGAGCTGGGCCTGGTCAGCCAGACGGAATGGGGCCTGGCCCGTGTGCAGGCCACGGCGATCCTGGAGCACGGCTGGGGCGAGCTGGCCCGCAGCGGCACCGAGCTGAAGTACCAATGGCAGCTGAGCTGGCCGCTGCACCCCGGCTGGCGCGCGGGCGTGCAGGGCTTTGGCGAACTGGGCAACTGGCGGGACTGGAAACCGGCCGAGCGCCAGTCCCACCGCGCCGGCCCCTCGATCCAGGCCAGCTGGACCCTGCGAGAGCACCAGGCCCTGCAGCTGCAGGCGGCCTATCTGTTTGGCAAGGTCTATGGCCAGCAGGCGGGCATGTTCTCGGCCACGCTGAAGCTGCTGTTGTGATCACAAGCCCTGCACCGTGAAGCGCAGCCGGGCGTAATGCCCCTGGGCGTCCAGCGCGGTGAGCTGCTGCTCGCCGTTGCGCTGGGGTTGCAGCAGCAGCGGCGCACGGCGGGCGCTGCCCTCGGCCGGCTCCTGCCAGGCCAGCAGCTGACCGTCCAGCAGCCAGGCCACGGCGCCCTGTGCGCCCAGCACCTGCAGGGGCAGACGGATGTGTGGCTGGCCCGGCGAGGGCCGCAGCACGGTGCCGGGCTCCAGGCCCACGATGCGCAGCCGGGCGCTGGGTCCGCCCTGGGCCTCGCCCCGGCAGCCGGCCTTCCAGGGCAGGCGCTCCAGCGGGTGGCGCTGGGCGTTCTCGATCCACGGCTGCAGCAGCGCCGGCCAGCGCACGGTGGGCTCGGGGCGGGCCAGGGGGCCGGCGCAATCGCTGGAGACGCGTTCGTGCCCGCCGGCCTCCAGCAGCACCTGGAACTCCAGACCCTGGGTCGCGCCGCGCTCGGGCAGAGTGGGCGGCGCGGCGCCGTCCAGCAGCCAGGCCATGCGCTGCTGCAGGCACTGGTCCGGCGGCGTGCTGGCGGCCAGGCGGCCCAGGGGCCAGCAGATGGGCGCGGCCTGCACGCTGGCCGGCTGCCGGCGCGGTGCCAGCTGCTGAGGGCCCAGGGCGGCGGCCAGATCACGCAGCAGCGGGGCTGCGCTGTTGGCGCCGAAGTGGCCGGGATTGGGCGTGCCGTCCGGGCGGCCCATCCAGACGCCCAGGGTGTAGCGGTCCGTCACACCGAGGGCCCAGGCGTCGCGGAAGCCAAAGCTGGTGCCCGTCTTCCAGGCGATGCGGGCCTGGGACTCACGGAAGGGAGCGCCGGGGCGGCCGCCGTTCTCCAGGATCTCGCGCACGATGAAGGCGGCGCCTTCGCTCATCAGCCGCGCCGGGCGCAGCGGGTCCTGCGCCTGCAGGCGCGGCTGCAGGGCCTCGCCACCGCGGGCCAGGGCCGTGTAGGCGCCCACCAGCTCCTCCAGCCGCGTGCTGCCGCCTCCCAGGATCAGGCTCAGATTGGGCGCCGCATTGGCCGGCATGCGCAGGCGCAGGCCCGCCCCGCGCAGCTGGGCCGCGAAGCGCTCGGGCCCGATGCGCTCCAGCAAGTCCACTGCCGGCACGTTGAGCGAACGCTGCAGGGCTTCGGAGACGCTCACCGGCCCGGAGAAGTCCGCCTGGAAATTGCCGGGCGCGTAGCCGCCGAAATTCTGCGGTGCATCGACCAGCAGGCTCTCGGCATGCACCAGTCCCTGGTCCAGGGCCATGGCGTAGAGGAAGGGCTTGAGTGTGGAGCCCGGCGAGCGCAGGCCGCGGACCATGTCGACATGGGCGGCACGCTTCATATCGCCGAAGTCGGCCGAGCCGGCGTAGGCACGCACCGCGCCGTTGCTGTTGTCCACGATCAGCGCGGCGATGGAGACCTGCTCGGGCAGGGTGTTGAGCCGGTCCAGCAGGACCTGCTCCAGGCGCTGCTGCAGGCCCGCGTCCAGCAGGGACGGCACCACGGACTCGCCCGCCTTCAGGCCGCGCTGGCGCAGGCGCTCGGCCAGCAGCGGCGCCAGCACGCGCGAGCGCAGGGGTGGCGCGAAGACCTTCTCCAGCCTGGCGTCCTGCCCCTGCGCGGCGCTCCAGATGCCCTGGTTCACGAGGCGATCCAGCACCTTGTCGCGCGCGGCCTGGGCCTGGGCGGGATGGCGGTCGGGCCGCAGTCGCGAGGGGCTCTGCGGCAGTGCCGCCAGCAGGGCCGCTTCCGCGGGCGACAGGTCACGCGCTGACTTGCCAAGGTAGGACTGCGCCGCCATCTCCACGCCTTCCACCATGCCGCCCATGGGCGCCTCGTTGAGGTAGAGGGTCAGGATCTCCCGTTTGCTGAGGTGCCATTCCAGCTGCAGGGCGCGCAGCATCTGGCGCGCCTTGGCACCGAGGCTGCGCGTGGCGCAGGTCTGCAGATTGCGCTGGCGGTCGGCGCACTCGGCGTCCAGCAGGCGGGCCACCTGCATGGTCAGCGTGGAGCCGCCCGACACCACCTGCCCGGCCCGCAGCCATTGCCAGCCCGCACGCAGCAGTGCCGCCGGGTTGATGCCGGGATGCCACCAGAAGCCGCGGTCCTCGTAGCCCAGCAGGGCCTCGACGTACAGCGGCGAGACCTGCTCCAGCGTGACCCGGTGCCGCATGGCGCCGTCCGCGCCCGGCCAGTAGCGCAGCGGCGTGCCGTCCTCGGCCAGCACCACCACGGCCTCCAGCGGCCGCCGCGCCGGGCTGTCCGGCCAGGCCGCGGCCGGCAGCGGGAAGAGCTGGTCCAGGCCCAGCAGCGCCAGCATGAAGACGGCCAGCGCGCACCAGGCCCGGCGGCGGCGGGCCCGGCGCATCAGGCTCAGTCGTGCAGGCATGGTCCTGTCATCGATAGGAGGCCAGCACGCCGCTCAGGGGCGCAGGGTCAGGGCCGGGCTTCATTTCTTGTTGAGGACGGTGATCTCGGTCTCCGACTTGCCGATGCCGCGCAGCTCGGGCCGGTACATGTCTTCGGCAAAGGGCGCCGGCACCTGGTAGCGGCCCGGCGTCACCACGCGCACGAGGTAGAAGACATCCAGCGGGCTGCCGTCCAGCTGCGCGGCGGCCACGAAGCGGTCGTCTCGGTACTCGGTGTGCACGATGCGCGTGTTGGCGTTGGCCTGGGCGATGTTCTGCCCCTCCACGGTGAACTCGCCGGCCTGCGGTCCCTGGCTGAGGTTGAGGTTCTCCACTTCGAAGCCGGCCGGGATGCGGTCCACGATCAGGCCGTCCTTGATGGGCCGCCGGGCCGTGGTGCGCAGGCGCACGATGAACAGCTCGCCCGTGGTGAACTGGCGCGCGGTGACGGGTTTGCCATCCGTGCTGAAGAGACTGCGCTCGACCACGATGCTGTCGGTCTGAGGCGGCAGGGGCTTGGTCGGATAGCCCTGGGCATGCAGCTCCACGAACAGCGAGCCCTTGCCCTCGTTCTTCAGCACGGTGCCGGCCTTGAGCCGGGTGCCGGCGATGTCGCGCTGCGCCGTCTCCTTGCCGCTGAGCGTGTCGGGCGCCGCAGCGCCGGTCTGCAGGCTGGCGCTCCAGCCTTCGCCGCCGGCCTGGCCGTGGGCGCTTCGCACCGCCAGGAAGAGCGCCAGGCGCTCCTGGGTGGAGAAGTAGCGGCGGCGGTCGAAGTCGCCGGCCAGGTCGAAGAGCAGGCCCTCGCGGCGCTCGTGCTGGATGCCGTGGCGGGCCAGCAGGGCATAGGCCATGGCCTGGTCGCGCACGCGGCTGCCATAGTCGCCCAGCCACTCTTCCCACCACCACCCCTCCTGCGACGGAGCGAGCGCGGGGTTGATGCCATAGGCGCGGTTCAGGCCCTCGTCCAGGGCCTGCCGGGCCCGCTTCTCGTCGCCCATGAGCTTGAGGGCCAGGCCCAGGTGGATCAGCGGCAGGGGCGAGCGGGCATTGCCGCGGTACTGGTCATGCAGAGTCTTGAGCGTGGCCAGCGGCGCCTTCTGAGCGCGCGCCAGCACATAGCCGGCATGGGCCGCCTCGGCGAAGCGCTGGTGGGCGATGCGGATCAGCTCGATGTCGCTGTAGCTGGCCACGCGGCCCTTGTCGTCCCGCTTGGGATCCTTGGGCGGCTGGGTCTGCTGGCCGGGGCTGCGCTGGAACTGCTCCAGGAGGTTGTCCATGGAGCGGCTGAGCATGCTCTCGGGCGGAGCGAAGCCGGCGTCCTTGGCGTCCTGCAGGAAGCCGGTCACATAGGCCGACAGCCAGGCCTCGTAGGGGCTGGTGTTGGCCCAGAGCCCGAAGCCGCCCTTGGCCTGCTGCATGCCGGCCAGGCGGCCGAAGGCGCTGTCCAGCCGCTTGGCCCGCTCCTCGCGCGGCACGGGCGTCATGCCGAATGCCTTGGCGGCCTCCTCGTCGATCATGGCCAGCGGGTAGGCGCTGCTGGTGGTCTGCTCCAGGCAGCCGTAGGGATAGCCCAGCAGGCCCTTGACCTGCTCGCGGATGTCGATGGGCGGCTTGTCGGAGAGGCTCAGCGTGGCGCTGGCGGAGCCGCCCCAGTAGCCATCGAGCAGGTTGGCATCGAGCTTCAGCGTGGCGCCGGGCTCCAGGCGCGTGCGCTTGAGCTCGTGCACGGGCGGGGTCAGCGGCTGCAGCTGCAGCGCAGCCTCGCGCGTGAGCTTCAGGTCGCCGGCCTGCACGTGCAGCTTGAGCGGCACCAGGCCCGCGGCCTCGGTGGCCTCCACCTGGAAGCTCAGCACCTTACGCTGCTTGTCGGCCAGCGGCACGGGCTCGGGCTGGGCGAGCACGCGCAGCGGGCCGTCGGCCTCCAGGCGCACCTTGACCTCGCGGGCGCTGCCCGAGAGATTGCTCACGTCCAGCGCGATGGTGGCCTTGTCACCGGGCGAGAGGAAGCGCGGCAGGGACAGCTCGGCCACCAGGGGCGCGGCGACCACGGTCTCGGCCTGGGCGCTGCCATAGCTGTCAGCGCTGGCCACCACGGCCATCACGCGCAGGGTGCCGTTGAAGTCCGGCAGCTTGAAGCTCACCGTGGCCTCGCCCTTGGCATCGAGCTGCACCGGGCCGCTGAAGAGGTCCACCAGCAGCACCTTGCGGGGCATGCTTTGCGTGTCCCGCTTGCCGGCGTCACCGCCGAAGCGCTGGCGGGCGGCATTGCCCTCCATGCGCTCGATCACCTTGCCGTAGAGGTCCAGCAGGTCGGCCCCGTAGCGGTGCTTGCCGAAGAAGAAGTCCTGCGGGTCCGGCGTCTTGTAGCGGGTGATGTTGAGGATGCCCACATCCACCGCGGACACGGTCACCAGGGCCGCCTTGCCCGCCAGCTGCGGCACCTTGACCTTGAGGGGCAGCGACTGCTCCGGCGTGGCCTTCGGGGGCGCGACCAGCTCCACCTTGGGCTTGCGGTCCTCGCGCCACAGAGGCAGGTGCACCAGGCCCAGGGCGCGGGCCGGCGTGACCTTGTCGCCCTGGCTGCCGGGCCGGAAGGCTGCCACGGTGATGTAGAGGTCATGGCGCTTCCAGTCCTCGGCCACGGGGATCTCGACCGTGGTGCCGCGCGCGCGCACGGCCAGGCGCTCGCTCCACAGCACGCGGTCGCCCTCCACCGTCACCAGGGCCTCGCCATCGTGCGGCGGCTTGATCTCGAGCTTCGCCTTCTGGCCCGGCTTGAACGGCGCGCCTTCGAGCTTCAGCTGCACGCGGTCGGGACGGTTGCCGACGTCGTCGGCGTCCTGAGCGCCCCAGCCGGCGTAGAAGCCATAACGCAGGGTCTGCTGCGTGGCAGGGTCGGCGATCTCCAGTCGGTAGCGGCCCCAGCGCACCGGCAGCGCGATCTTGCTGCGCTTGTCCAGCTTGATCTGGCGAGCCTCCACCAGTTCTTCCTGGGTGTTGAAGCCGGAGTGCCAGCCGCGGCTGTCGTCATAGCGCCAGTACCACTGCCGTTCCTCGTAGACGAGACGCAGCTGCAGGTCGGCCGCCGCGTGGAACTTGCCGGCGGCGTCCACGCGCGTCAGCTCGAACTCGGCCATGCCGCCTTCCTGCACCACATTGCGGTCGAAGAGCGGGCGGATGGCCAGCAGCTGCTCGGCCGGCCACCAGCTGCGCTCCAGGGAGCGCACCACGGGGCGCCCCCCGCTCTCCAGCAGGCTGACGCTGGCGCGCAGCAGCATGGGCGAGCTGCGCTCGCTCAGGGCGGGATGGAAGTTGAGGGTGGTGTGGCCCTTGTCGTCCAGCTCGTCGTCCTCGGCGTCGCTGCGCTTCTGGGCCTTGTCGTCGGCGAAGTCGCCGAAGATGAAGCCCGGCAGCGCGCGGGCCAGCGGATTGATCTGGCGCTCGGTGTAGAGACTGGCCTGGACGCGGTTGCCCGAGGCCGGCGCGCCGTAGAGGTAGTCGCCCTGCACGTCCACGCGCAGCGCGGTGTCGCCCGTCAGCACGGTCTCGGGGGCGCTGAGCTGCAGCTTCATGCGCTCGGGCAGGAACTCCTCGACCTGGAAGCTCCATTGCGCGTCTGGCTGCTTGGCGGCCGGGTCCACGCGCGCCTGCAGCTGCCAGCGGCCCGTGGGGGCGTCGGCCGGCAGGGTGATGGCCTGCTGGTAGTAGCCGGCACCGGTGGCCCCCGGGCGCACCAGCAGGGTGGCGGCATTGCTGCCATCGGGCTTCTTGAGACTCAGGGTCAGGGGGACGGGCTTGTCCCAGGCGCGGCCGTCGGCGTCGCGGGCCAGCACGGAGGCCTGGAAGCTCTCGCCGGGGCGGTAGAGGTCACGGCCGGCGTAGACAAAGAGCTTGTTGTTGCGCGAGGGGTGCCCGATGGCATCGAACTCGGAGAGGTCCAGCGCCGCATCGTTGAGCGAGAGCACGGACATCTCCTTGCCCCGCTTGGCCAGCACCACGCGGGCCTTGTCCAGCTTCTGAGTGAAGACGCCGTGGCCCTGCCCATCGCTGCTGAGCTGCTGCAGGGCCTTGCCGGCCTCGTCCACCAGGGTCAGCTCGATGCCCGACAGCGCCGTGCCGCCCTTGAGCGAGGTGGCGAAGACGTCCAGCTGCGCGGCATGGCGACGCAGGTGCAGGCCGATGTCGGTGACGTAGAAGTGCGTGACCTGGTAGTCCCAGCCGAAGCGGCCCGGCGTGTTCATCACCGCCACATAGATGCCCGGCTCCTGCAGCTCCTTGATGCGCTCGACGGGCAGGAAGGAGACGTTGCGGCGGTTGGGGCGTTCGTCCGTCGTGAAGCGGCCGATGTAGACGCTGTCGGACATGCTGCGCAGCTGGTCCAGCACATAGCCGGAGGTCCGGCCCTTGAGGCGGCGGCCCGGGTCCTCGTAGTAGTAGCCGCCTTCGTAGTCCTCGCTGCCCTCCTCGTAGCTGGCCGCCTTCGGGCGCTCGCGCCGGCCGCCGACCTGGTCCAGAAAGGCGCTGAGGTTCTCGGGGCGGATGCGCAGGAACTGCACGTCCACCTGGGGCGTGTTGACGGTCACGACGGGCAGGCCGCCATTGATCTCGGCCGGCAGCACGGTGCCGCGGCTGGCGAAGTAGTAGGCGTCGGGCATGGCCTCGCTGGCCACCTCGCAGGTCTGCGGCGTGGCCAGGGTCGCGCCGGCCTTGGCCGCCAGCTCGCCCGCCAGCTTGACCCGGAACTTGCGCTCCGGCTTCACGTAGGGGAGGTAGAGCACGCGGGGGTTGTCGCCCAGCACCCAGCGGGCCTCGACGGGGGTGGCCTTGTCGGCCTCCTCGTTGGGGGCGGACTCGGTGGCCGTGAGCAGCTTGCCGAAGTCCTGTCCGCCGGCCAGGGCCTGCGTGAACATCACCGCAATGGCCGGCGAGCCGTCGAAGAGCCGGGCCTTGCAGTCGGCCAGCGCAAAGGCGGCCAGCGGCCCGCTGTCGGCCTCGATGGCCTCCGGGGCACCGCGCTGGCGCTGCCAGCCCCACCAGCCTGCCGCGGCCACCGCCGCTGCCAGGCCCACGCCCGCCAGGATCTTCAGTCCCTTGCCCATCGCTGCCATCGTGTCACTCCCGCCCCTCGCTTCATCGGGGGCGCGAGCAGTGTAGGGCGGCGGGCGTGCGCCGCATCGCGGCTGTTGCGCCTTGTTGCCCCCTCCTGGTGGGGGGATGACAGGCCCTCGGTGCTGCCAGTCGCACAGCAGGCGAGCCCACCGCGCCGCGCGGGCATACTTCCGGCAGCCTGACGCCCCTCATGCCCACGCACCACATTCCCGAGGCCAACCTGGCCGAGCTGCCCGCCGCCTGCGGGGTCTATGTCTTCCATGGCGAAGGCGCCCTGCCGCTGTACATCGGCAAGAGCGTCAACATCCGCTCGCGCGTGCTGGCCCATCTGCGCGAGCCGGCCGAGGCGCGGATGCTGGCGCAGGCCTGCCGCGTCAGCTGGCAGCGCACGGCGGGCGAGGTGGGCGCGCTGCTGCTGGAATCGCGCTGGGTGAAGGCGCAGCAGCCGCTGTTCAACAAGCGCCTGCGCCGCAGCCGCTCGCTGTGCGCCTGGACGATGGTCCCGTCCGCCCCCGTGCTGCGCCTCGTGCATTCGCGGGACCAGGACTTCGCCCGCAGCCCGGGCCTGTTCGGTCTGTACAGCTCCGGCCATGCGGCCCAGCAGGCGCTGCGCGGCCTCGCCGAGGCGCAGCAGCTGTGCCAGGCTCGCCTGGGCCTGGAGCCCGCCTCGGCGCGCGGCTGCTTCGCGCGTCAGCTGGGCCGGTGTGCGCTGTGCGGTGGCCAGGAGCCCGAGGATCAGCATGACGATCGCCTGCGGGCCGCCCTCGCGCAGTGGCAGGTGCAGGCCTGGCCCTTCGACGGCGCCGTGGGCCTGGTGGAGCGCGCGGGCGACTGGGTCCAGACCCATGTGCTGCAGCACTGGGCCTACCTGGGCACGGTGGAGGGCCGGGCGCTGCAGCTGCCGGCGGGCCACGCGCCCCCGCCCTTCGACCTGGACGGCTACCGCATCCTCGTCGGCCCGCTGCTGAGCGGTCAGGCCGAGCTGCTGCTGGCCAGCGCCAGCTGACGCTCCGAGCGGAAGGCCCGCGGCGCCCCGCTGACGGGATCGACGAAGGCGATGGACCGGGCCAGCAGCTGCAGGGGCTCGTCGAAGTCTTCACGCGGCGGCTGCAGCACCGGGTAGATGCGATCGCCCGCCAGCGGCAGGCCCAGCGCGCACATCTGCGCCCGCAGCTGGTGCTTCTGGCCAGTCAGCGGGCGCAGCTCGTACAGGGCCCGCCCCGCATCCAGCGGGCGCAGGCAGCGGATCATGGTCTCGGCATTGGGCTCGCCAGGCACCTCGCCCATCTGCATGAAGGCCTCGCCCTCGCGCTCCACCAGCCGGCTGCGGTAGCGCAGGGGCAGCTCGAGGCCCGCCGGCGGGGCGGCGGCCACGGCCTCGTAGACCTTGTCCACGCTGCGCTCGCGGAAGAGGCGCTGGTAGGCATCGCGATGCGCGGGCTGCACGCAGAACACGGTCAGGCCGGCGGTCTCGCGGTCCAGGCGGTGGACGGGGGTCAGGTCTTGCAGCCCCAGCCGCCGCTTGAGCCGGGTCAGCAGGGTCTGCTGCACATGACGGCCCTTGGGCGTCACGGAGAGGAAATGCGGCTTGTCGGCCACCACGAGCAGCTCGTCCACATGGACCAGCTGCTCCTCGAAGGGCACGGGCGTCTCGTGGGCCACCCGGCGGTAATAGTAGATGCGCTGCCCGGCGCGATAGGGCGCTTCCGGAGGCAAGACCTGACCCTGCGGCCCCAGCACCTCGCCGCCGGCCATGCGACCGGCCCAGTCGTCCCTACTGACCAGGGACAGCCGCTGGGCCAGGAAGTCCAGCAGCAGCGGCCAGTCCCCCGGCGGGCAGGCCAGGGCCGAGGCACTGACGCCCTCGCGCATGGGCAGGGCGAGCTTGGGCGGGCGGCTCACTCGATGATGGGGCCGCCGCGGGCCCGCTCGTCCATGTAGCGGTTGACGCGCTGGCGGTCCTGCTCGTCCAGCGGCTCGCGGCGCCAGCTGCGCAGCCAGGCGTCGCGGTCCTTCTCCTGGGCCAGGCGGCGCACGGCGGCGTCGATGGCCTCGATGTGCTGCCGGCCCTCGGCGCTGCGGGTGCAGGCCACGGTGGCCAGCTGCGTGCTGCGGCCCTCGGCCAGGGGCAGCTTGACCAGGTCGTCCCCGCCGTTGAGGCGCAGGAACTCGTCCACGACCGAGGGGTACTCCAGCGTGAAGTCCATGCGCCGCGCCCGCAGCATGTGCAGCAGGTGCATGTTGCGGTTGGGCACCACGGTGCGCGGCGCGCCATCGCCGGCCTGCTTCAGCAGAGCGTCGATGCGGGGGCCGAAGGCGCGGTCGCGCGGCAGCAGGCCGACCAGGTCCTGGCGCTGCAGCAGGTCCGCCAGCTGCAGTGGCTGGCCGGTGACAGCGGTCTCGAACTGCGCCAGGCGGTCCTTGTGCACGACCACATGGAGCTGGCGCGAGAACAGCGGCGGATAGAGGTGGCTGAACCAGAGCCAGGCCAGGCGCTCCGGCGTCTTCACATGCAGGACGGAGCACAGGGTCTGCCCCTGGCGCGCCTGGAGCTCGAAACGAGTGAAGGGCATCTCGACCAGCACATGCCGGTACTGGGGCATGCGCCTCACGAGGATGCGCAGGAAGCCATCGAGCTCGCCCTGCCCGATGTCCTCCACCGTCTGCGGCACCTGGCCGGGCCGCACATAGCTGAAGTGCGGTGGCACGTCCTGCACCAGCCAGTGCAGGGTCGGCAA
Source organism: Pelomonas sp. BJYL3 (assembly GCF_027257975.1). Taxonomy (GTDB): domain Bacteria; phylum Pseudomonadota; class Gammaproteobacteria; order Burkholderiales; family Burkholderiaceae_C; genus Roseateles_B; species Roseateles_B flavus. Next base: position 661,590 of record NZ_JANZKX010000002.1, on the reverse strand, counting down.
CGGCTCAGCCGCCCGCGCCGCGCAGGGCAGCAGGGCCAGGCTCAGCGCCAGGCTCGACAGCAGGGACGACGGGAACAGGGCCATGGGCCGGTGCAGCGTTCGGACAGCAGGGAATGCGCCGCAGTATCAGGGCACGGGGGGCGTGGCAGCGGCTCAGTCCCCGTCCACCCATTCGATACGGGCGCCGAGCGTGCAGATGTTCTCGACGAAATGCGGGTGCGCGCGCCGGATGGGCGTGGCATTGCGGATCACCGAGCGCCCCGGGATGGACGCCGCCACCATCAGCAGGGCGATGGCCACGCGGATGATGTAGGGGCTCTCCACCTCGGCCGCATGCAGGGGCTTGCCGCCGAAGGTGACCATGCGGTGCGGGTCCGACAGGAAGGCATGCGCGCCGAACTTGGACAGCTCCGAGGTCCAGCCCATGGCGCCGTCGTAGATCTTGTTCCAGAACATCACGCTGCCCTCGGCCTTCACGCCCAGGGCCACGAAGATGGGCAGCAGGTCCACCGGCAGGTAGGGCCAGGGCGCCGCCTCGACCTTCTGCAGGATGTTGCGGGTGAAGGGCTCCTTGACCTTCAGCGGGCCCTGCGTGAGGGCACGCGACCAGCCGTCCTTGTGCTCGATGTGCACGCCGAACTTGGCGAAGGTGCGGTCGATCAGGGGGAACTGCTCGGGCTGGGAGTTCTTCACCTGGACGTCTCCGCCGGTGATGGCGCCCAGGGCCAGGAAGGTCACGATCTCGTGGAAGTCCTCGGCGAAGCTGAAGTCCCCGCCGCCCAGGCGCTCGACGCCCGTGATCTTGAGGCGCGAGGTGCCCAGGCCCTCGATCTTGGCCCCCAGCATCTGCATGAAGGCGCAGAACTCCTGCACGTGCGGCTCCGAGGCCGCGTTCATCAGCGTGGAGGTGCCCTGCGCCAGCGCGGCGCAGAGCACGAAGTTCTCGGTGGTGGTGACGGAGGCGTAGTCCGTCCAGTGGTCATTGCCCTTGAGCGGGCGGTCCACGCTCAGCAGCAGGCCGTCGCTCAGGCGCTGGACGCTGGCGCCGAAGCGCTCGAAGACCTCCACATGCGGGTCGATCTCACGGGCGCCCAGGGTGCAGCCCTTGACGTCGTCCTCGATGCGGGCCGCGCCGAAGCGAGCCATCAGGCCGGGCACCAGCATGATGGACGAGCGCATCTCCTCGGGCAGGCGGTCGGTCGCGGCGTCGAAGTGGGTGTCCCGGTGGTGCACGTCCAGGATGCCGGTCTTGTAGTCGACCTCGACCGTGCTGCCCAGCTTCCTGAAGACCTCGAGGATCTTCTTGACGTCGGTGATCTCGGTGATGCCCCGCAGACGCACCGGCTCGGCGGTGAGGAGGGTGGCACAGAGGATGGGCAGGATGGCGTTCTTGTTGGCCGAGGGGATGATGCGGCCAGCCAGCGGGGTACCGCCGTGAACAATCAGATTCGACATGGATGCTGCAGCGAGAGGGTCGGGCCCCTGGAATGGGGGACGGCCCGATTATCCCGGATCGGCCGCAAAGGCTGGCGCATCGGGGCAATGCCGCTTCCGGCACGCCCCTCAGCGCGCCACGCGCCGGTACAGCCAGCTGGTCCCCAGGGACAGCACGCCGACGCCCGCCAGCACCAGGGCGAACAGCAGCGGCATGATCATCCACAACGAGCCCAGCACGCCAGGCAGCAGCACCAGGCCCAGCCCGTACACGAACAGGCCCCTGACATGACGCAGGCGCCGCCGCCAGGTGGCCTGGCTCTGCCCGAACAGCCAGCGTCCCACGGACCACCGCAGGAGCTGCGCATGGCAGGTCCGCAGGCCCCGCGCCAGGGCTGACTTGCGCAGCCACCGGTTCAGCGCGCCAAGCCCCGTCCGCCACAGACCCGGCTCCGCCAGCCAGCGCCGCAAGACCAGCCAGGCCAGCGGCAGGGCCGGCAGCGCCATCAGAGGCAGGTAGTGCCAGGCCCCCAGCAGGGCCCACAGCCTGGACAGCACCGCCGCGCTCAGCAGACCCGGCCCCTGCGGCAGGCAGGACAGCCCGCGCCAGAGCGCCTCCCCGGCAGCCCCCAGAGCCGCCGGCCAGGGCCAATGCCAGGCCGCGGCCATCAGCAGCCCCAGCAGCAGCAGGCAGGACAGCGGCGCGAGGCGCGCCAGGCGCCAGAAGCGGTGGCGGGCAACGGCCAGCACCGCCTGCTCCCCGGCCGTCAGCCCGGGCTGCTCCGGCAGCGGACGCTGCCCCACTTGCAAGGGCCTGCCGGCCTCCGGGGCGAAGCGCCGCTGCAGGTGCCGCTCGGCCTGGCGCTCGCCCTGCTGGATCAGGGCGTCCTGCTCGAGCTGGCCAAAGACGTCGAGGTCCGTGCGGATGGCCGACAGGAGCTGGCCACGGCTGCCCGGCCTGTTGAGATCCTCCGTGGGGGCAATCCGGAACGTGCTCAGGGCCGTCAGGGAGCGGGCCTCCACGAACTGGGCGGCGTCGGCCCCCAGGGTGCCGGCGGCCGATGCCTCGAAGGCCTCGCCCATGCGGCGGCGCTCGCGCAGCTCATGGCGGAACAGCTGGTTGGGCCGCTCGCTCAGCAGCTCCACCAGGCGGCCCATGAGGCCGATGCGGCCCACGGACACCTCGCGGGCGCGGGTGTCGAAGACCCCGCCCGGATCGCTGGCGATGATCATGGTGCACTGCTCGTCCAGCAAGGCGGTGCTGCCCAGGTTGTCGAACACCCCGCCATCGGTGAGCCCCAGCGCGCGGATCTTGCGATCGTCCACCAGGGTCGACAGCACATGGGGCGGAAACACCGGCGGGAAGGAGGCTGAGGCCGCCACCGCCTCGGACAGCGGCATGTCCTGCCAGTCCCGCCACACATGGGGCGACATGAACTCGGCGCAGCGGCACTGGTAGACCTCGATCACCAGCAGCAGCAGCGCATCGGCCCAGTCGTGCAGGGGCGCCGCGGCCCCGCCCTGCAGCATCACCATTGCTCCCGCACCAGGCGCCAGGCCCAGAGCCGCCAGCCAGCCGTCGTCCACCGCCTTGAGCGACTCCACAAAGCCCGCCACCAGCTGGAGGTCGCTCATGCCGTCGCGCACGGCGGGGCCGCCCTGGAGGCCATGCCGCCCAACGCGCAGCAGCCAGGCGAAGTTCTTGAGCTGCCGGGCGCGGCCCATCTCGATGTCCCGCAGCAGGGTCGCCAACATCGGCACGGTCTTGGGCTTCGCGCCCGCGCCGGCTGCGCCCAGCTGGCAGGACGCCAGGCGCGCCTGCAGGGGCAGCAGGCGCTGCCATTGCAGCTGCGGCTCGGTCCCCCGCCACCAGCACAGCAGCGGCCAGCGATCGCGCATCTGCGCCCTGAGCTGCGCCTCCTCCGGCAGGGCGGCCACGCGGAACTCCTTGCAGTAGGCCTGCGACAGTGCGTCCAGCACCGGATCGACCTGCTCGGGCGACGCCTGCGCGCTGCCCAGCGACGGCGCTTCCTGCTGCAGCCACTTGCGCGGCCACAGGTCGGCCCGGATGTCGGCCTGGCGCACATAGCCCAGGTACCACTCGCCGAACTCCGCATGGGAGAACCAGAAGCGCCCGCTGGAGTTCAGCGAGGTGGTGTTCAGGATCAGGCGGGTGACGGCGGAGGCCGGCTGCGCACCGGGCGCCTGGCTCCACAGGGCCGCGCGGTTGTAGTTCTCCGTGCCGCCGTGGGCATCGACCCGCCCCGCGCACAGGCGCAGCGCCCGCAGGCTCAGGCGCGGCCGGGCCCAGGGAAGCCGCCGGGTGATGAAGTCCGCGAAGGGTCCGTCCGGCCCGCCGCTGGGCACCTGGCGGGCGGCAGCTGCCTGCCGATGCAGCCGGCGGCAGACCTGCCCGAACAGCTGCGTGTCCAGGTAGTTCGCAAAGTGCCGGCCCAGCGAGGCCAGGCCCAGGCTGATGCCCACCCAGCGCCCCACGTTGAGCAGCAGGCGCATACGCAGGTTCTGGCGCACGATCTCGCGGATGCGCGCCTCCACCTCGTCGACGATGCAGACGTAGTCGTCCGCTTCCAGCCGCAGGGGCGCGTGGCCCGGCTGCAGGGCATCCCGGGCTTCCAGGACCTGCTTCAGCTGCAGCACGTACAGCGCGCCGACCAGGCTGCCCCCGGACACCGTGGAGAGCACCTCCACATGCCGCAGCAGATCAACCCGGGCCAGGTAGCGCAGCACGCCCACATGGAAGAGACTGGCCCGGAAGCCGCCGCCTGCCAGCGCCAGGCCCAGCTTCTCGCGCCGGCCACCGCCGCGCGGCGCGGGCTGCGGTTCCAGGCGGTCAGGAAGTTCTGGGTGGTCGACTTGCATGAGGGGCGACTGTACGGCCTCGGGGCTGCCGCCAGGCGCCCTTCAGGCCACACCCTTTACGCCACGCCCTTCACCCCGCGCCCGCTCAGCCCGCCGCCCGCACCTGCAGCCCCTGGCGCCGGACCTTGGCCGCCTTGCGCAGGGCCACGGCATCCGGCGCCTCGGCGGCCTCCAGCTGGCGGTCCAGCTTGAAGATGCCCACCGTGTCGCTGACGGTATCCGCCTGGTCCTTGAGGGCCGCGGCCGCCGCGGCGATCTGCTCCACCAGGGCGGCGTTCTGCTGCGTGATGATGTCCAGGCTGGCGACGGCAGAGTTGACCTGAGAGATGCCGTCCAGCTGCTCGGTGGCGGCGCGCTCGATGCCGCTGATCAGCGTGGCGACCCGCTGCACGGACTCGACCGCGCCCCGCATGGTCTGCTGCGCCTGCCCCGCGTGGCGATGGCCGGCTTCCACGTCGGAGGACGAAGCCTCGATGAGGGACTTGATCTCCCGCGCCGCCGTGGCCGAGCGCTGCGCCAGGGCGCGCACCTCGCTGGCCACCACGGCGAAGCCGCGTCCCGAATCCCCCGCCCTCGCCGCCTCCACCGCGGCATTGAGGGCCAGGATGTTGGTCTGGAAGGCGATGGTGTCGATGACCTGGATGATGTCGGCCATCTTGCTGGACGACAGGCGGATGGCGTCCATGGTGCGTGAGACCTCGTCCACCGCGGCCTGCCCGTTGGCGGCCACGGCGCTGGCCTCGCGGGCGAGCTCGCTGGCCTCGTGGGCCGAGGCCGTGGTCTGGCGCACGGTGCCGGTGATCTGCTCCATGGAGGCCGCCGTCTGCTGCAGGCTGCTGGCCTGCGACTCCGTGCGCTGCGACAGCTCCAGATTGCCCGTGGCGATGTCAGAGGTGGCGGCCTGCATCTTGTGGGCTTCGGTGCGCGCGTCCCGCACCACCGACTGCAGGTTCACATTGAGCTGGTTCATCGCCAGCGCCAGCCGCCCGCTGTGGCCGCGCTGCTCGCGGCCCAGGCTCTGCGTCAGGTCGCCCGCGGCCATGCGGTTGGCGAAGGGCAGCAGCGCATCCACCGGGCCGCTCAGCAACCGCCGGGCCAGCCATCCGCCGGCCAGCGCGCTCAGCACACCCGCCGCCAAGGCCCAGGCGCTGCCCAGCGGAAACACCAGGGCCAGCACCAGGGCCTGCAGCAGGAAGAGACCGGCCAGCGCACTCTGCGGGCCGGGCCGCAGCCGCGCGAGCAGCCGCCCCAGGACGTCGACGCGCTCCAGCTGCCCGCGGCGCAGGCGGTGCAGCGGCCTGCCCTGCTCCGCCTCCTGGCGCAGCTGGCGGTAGACGGCTTCGGCGGCCCGCACGTGCTCGCGCCCGGGCTCCGTCCGCACCGACATGTAGCCTGCCACGCGCGAGCCCTCCATCAACGGCGTCACGTTGGCCATCACCCAGTAGTGGTCGCCGTTCTTGCGGCGGTTCTTGACCAGGCCGGACCAGGGGTGGCCGCTGGCGATGGTCTCCCACATGTCCCGGAAGGCCTCCGGCGGCATGTCGGGGTGACGGATCATGTTGTGGGGCTGGCCCAGCAACTCGTCGCGCTCGAAGCCGCTGACCTCGATGAAGGCCGGATTGCAGTAGAGGATGCGTCCTTGAAGATCCGTGGTTGATACCAGGTTCTGCCCGGGCGGGAAGAGGTACTCGCGGTCGGTGACCGGTTGGTTGTTGCGCACGGCGCTTTCCTTCCTGAAGATTGGTCAGGCAGGACAGCCGCTGCGCCGTGTTTCACCCTCGACGCGTACAGCCGCCAGGCCTGAATGACACCCAGGCTCTGCGGCCCTTGTGCGGTCTTGTAACGCAGCTGATGCAGCGCCGCAAGCGATCACCGGCCGGCTTCGTAGGACATGGCACTGCCGGCTTTGACGCCGAACGCGCCGAAAACCCGCAGGCGCCAGGCCGCAGATTCAGTTCGCAGCTTCAGTTCGCAGCTTCAGTTCGCAGCTTCAGTTCGCAGCTTCAGTTTGCAGCTTCAGTTTGCAGCTTCAGTTCGCAGATTCAGTCCGCCGCAGCCGCTTCCCGCCGCGCGCCATAGGGGCAGTGGCCGGGCCGCGGCCCGACCTGCGGGTGCTTGCGGCAGATGTCGGGGCGGCGCTCATACACCGTGCAGCGCCGGGTCCGGGCGTCCAGGAACTGGCAGTCCCCGCCGGCGCGGCGGGCCAGCTGGAAGATGCCGTGCTTGAAGCTGAAATGCTCGATCAACCCCGCCTTGCTCAGGCGCTTGGCGATCTGCTTGGGGGCCTCGTGCTCGGCCTCGAAGGCATCGACCAGGCCCAGCCGCACCAGGTCGGCCAGGCGGGCCTCCACGGGCATGGTGCAGCAGTTGGCGGCGCAGCTGTCGCACAGGCCCTTGCGGTAGCGCGTCCAGGTCTCCGTGCGGTCGACGTCGACGATGTGGATGGACGATCTCATGGCTAGGGTCGGGCAAGAAAGGGAAAGCCCGGCATCCTAGCGTGCCGCCCGTCCTTCGCATCGAGGCGGGCGGCCCTGGATCCCTGCTCATCGCGTCAAATCACCGGAGGCGTCAACTCACCGTGGCCACCAGGCTGGCGCCCGAGACCGCGGCATAGGCCTGCACCAGCACGTAGTACTTGGCACCGGCGGCGACCGGCGTCAGGGTGATGCTCTCGGCATTCGTGGGCCCGTCGGACTTGCGGTCGTAGAGCGTGGGCGTGGGTGCGGCGTTGGCGCGCAGGAACAGGTCACCATCCCCCGAGCCGCCGCTGAGGCGCAGCTGCAGCTGGCGGGCGCCGGCCGCCGGCTTGATGCTGTAGAGCCGCGTCTGCTTGGCGGCCAGGCTCACCGCCACCGGCACACCAGGCGTCAGCGGCACCTCGGTGGAGGGCGTTCCCATGCCGATGGCGGCCTTCTTCACGCCCACGTCGATCTCGCCCACATAGCCGCTGGCCGTCTTGGTGACCGTGACGATGTAGCTGCTGCCGCCGTCGCTGAGGTAGATGCTGTCCGCCTCGTTGGGCGTGCGCCGCGCGCCCTGCTGATAGATGGGATTGCTGGCGAAGACCTCATCGGCCGTGCTGGCCGCGAAGTAGAGCTGGGCCACGAACACATTGGGCAGGTTGCGCCCGTCGTCGTTGGGCCGCAGGTTGCGGGCCTGACTCTGGATGGAGAAGTGGATGTGCAGGGCTCGGCCCGTGTAGCTGCCGGGGAACAGGGTCAGGAACTCGGCCTGGCCGTTGGCGTCCGTGCGCTGGTAGCCGCGGCAGAAGTCCTGGCCCACGGTGTTGAAGGGCGCGTAGCCGGCATAGGTACCGACGGCGTCGGCGCCCCAGATGTCCACCACGGCGCCCGGGATGGGGGCGCAGGCATTCTCGACGTCATGGACGCGTATCCTGAGCGTCAGCGGCGCGCCCGGCTTGAGGCTGGTGTTGCCGCGAGAGTTGGCGCGCAGGTCGCGCCGCTCCAGGGGGTCGATGTTGGGATAGGGCCCGGCGGTGGACTCGATGTCGTTGCGGCAGGCCGCCGCCGCCGCACCGTAGAGCAGCTCGCCGCTGGCGGCCTCGCGCCCGGTGAGGGCGAGGACGGACGCCGCGCCCATCAGCTGCAGGGCCTGGCGGCGGGGGGCTTGGGATGACTTGGTCATGGATCACCTTTCAAGAGTGCCCGGGCCCGAAGACCTGTGCACCTTGTGAGGCAAAGGCGAAAGTGGGCCGGGCGGGGTTGGGATGGAAGGCACCGCAGGCCTGCCTCACGCCTGCCCGTCCCGGGCGCGGCCGTCGCCCGGGCAGCCCGCGCGAGGTCGGTCCTGCACCGCAGTGCCGACCCGGCGTCCCCGGGTAGGGAAGCGCCTTCAGGCCCTGCGGTGCCACCATGCTGGGCGATCAGCACCCTGCCAACATCCGGCAAAACCAGTCCAATTGCAAACCACTTGTGCCGTTATGGCCCATTACCGGCCTCAAAAAGGTATCTATCTGGCCCCATCCATGACGCTTGATGCAGCCGGTTTGCGGGACTTCGAACCACGACTCACGGAACTAACGCGTTGTTACCGCGCCTTCCAGGCACTCGGGCGGATCCTGGCGCTCAGTTCGCGGGCTTCCAGCCCTGCACCGCCTGCCGCCCCACCGAAGAGTCGTCGGTGAAGAAGCCATCGACGCCGGCGTCCAGGTAGGCGCGGATCTCGGCCACGCTGTTGCCGCGTGCCGTGGCATCGCTGCCGGGCGTGCCCTGCAGGCTGGTGGGCAGGAAGGCGTTCTCCGGACGCAGGGTCCAGATGGTGATCTTGAGCCCGGCGGCGTGGGCATCGCGGGCGAAGGAGCTGGCCTGGCCCAGGCCTGTGACCACGCCCTTGGCGTCGCGGGTCTGGGGGATCACCCATTCCTTGTAGGGGCCCACGGCGTAGGCGTAGCGCGCGATCTCCTTGAGGCCGTCGGCGGTGACCATGTCGGCATAGCCGCGCGTGTTGGCGGCGCCTTCCTGCATGAAGTCCCAGGGCCGGCCGCTGCTGTTGATCAGCTGGACCAGGCGCACCGTGCTCTTCTGGGCGATGGATTTGAGATTGGCCACCTCGAAGGACTGCACGATCACCGGCGCATCGCGGTGGTTCCAGCCGTTCTTGTCCAGCACGGCCAGCAGGGCCGGCTCCAGGGGCAGGCCGATGGACTGGAAGTAGCTCGGGTGCTTGGTCTCGGGAATGATGCCGATAGTGCGGCCCTTGGCGGCCGACTGCGCCTTGGCCAGCTCGATGACCTCCTGCAGCGTCGGGATCTCGAACTGGTCGTTGTAGGCCACATTCGCCGGGCGGATGGCGGGGATGCGCTCGCGAGCCCGCAGCGTCTTCAGCTCGGCCAGGGTGAAGTCCTCGGTGAACCAGCCGCGGATGCTGACGCCATCGATGCTCTTGGTCCGCAGCCGGTCCTTGAACTCGGGTTTGTCGGCCACGTTGCTGGTGGCTTCCTTGACGCTGCCATCGGCGTTGAGGATGGCGATGGCGTTCTCATGCCGGGCCACCAGCACGCCGTCCTTGGTGGAGACGAGGTCGGGCTCGATGATGTCCGCGCCGTCGTCGATGGCCTTCTGGTAGGCCGCCAGCGTGTGCTCGGGGCGCAGGGCCGAGGCGCCGCGGTGGGCGATCACGGCGGAGGCGGGCGGCCACGCCTGAGGCTCGGAGGCACTGCCGCCGCAGGCGGCCAGGGTGGCGACAAGAAGGCCGGCCAGAGGCATCAGGCGACCGAGAAGAGGCGAAGGATTCTGCATGCGGAACTCCGGGGAGACATGCCCGGGAGCATCGCAGCGGCAGATGACAGCTTGATGCAGGCGCCCGCCCGCTCCGCCGGGCCGGCCTCAATGCGCGACGTAACGATCCCGCCCCGCGGCCTTGGCCGCATAGAGGCGCTGGTCGGCCCGCTTGAGCAGCTCGGCGGCCTGCACGGGCACGGCGCCGCCATGCACGGCCACGCCGATGCTGGTGCTGATGCACACGGCATGCGTCTCCAGCACGAACGGTGCGCGCATGGCCTCGACGAGGTTGCCGGCGATGCGGGCCGCGGTCGGCTCGTCCGGCAGTCCCTCCACGATCACGGCGAACTCGTCGCCCCCCGGCCGCGCGATGACGTCCGCGCTGCGCAGCGTGCGGGCCAGGCGGCCGGCAAAGCCGCGCAGCAGCAGGTCGCCCGCCGGGTGGCCCAGGCGGTCATTCACGCCCTTGAAGCCGTCGATGTCCAGCAGCAGCAGCGCCATGCAGCCCGGGCGCGCGCCGGCCCGCTCCAGGGCCTCCTGCAGGCGCTGGTCGAAGCCGGCCCGGTTCAGCAGGCCGGTCAGCGGGTCCGACAGGCTCAGCTCGATCAGGCGGCGCTCCTCCAGCTTCTGCGCCGTGTTGTCGACCACCATGGTCACGAAACCCAGCACGGTGCGGCCATCCTCTGCGAACTGCGGAACGAAGGTCAGGCGCTCGCATTGATAGCCTTCCTGCGTGGTCTTCTCGGCGTCCAGGGTGACGGTCTCGCCCGCCAGCACGCGCTCGATGGAGCTCGCCGCCTGGGCATGGGCGGCCGGGCCGATCACCTCCTGGATCGTGCAGCCCAGCATCGCGCTGCGCGGGCGGCCGAAGTCCCGCTCGAAGGCCAGGTTCATGAAGCGGAAGTGCTGCTCGCGGTCGACATAGCCCACACGCATGGGCAGGCGGTCCGCAATGCTGCGCATGCGCTGCTCGCTCTGGCGCAGCGCCTCCTCGGCCTGGCGGCGCTCGGTGACGTCACGCAGCATCAGCTGGGTCTGCCAGCGCCCGCGTGCATCGCGGTAGCGGGCGGTCTGGGCCTCCAGCTCCACGCGTCGGCCCTGGCAGGTGACGATGCTCAGGTAGGGCTGCTGCGAGACCTGCGGCAAGGCCCCGTTGACCTGCAGCCAGGCCTGCAGCTGCGGCCCCGTGCCCGCAGGCAGCTCGGCCAGGGGCCGGCCGGCATGAAGTCCGGCGTCCAGGTCCAGGAGCCGCCCGGCGGCCGGATTGAAGGCGCTCAGGCGGCCATCAGGTTCGACCAGCAGGATGCCCTGCTGCGCATGCTGGAACAGGGCCTGCTGCTGGCGGCGGCTGGCCAGCAGCTCGGCCACGAGCCCGCAGATCAGCACGCTGGTGCAGGCCTGCGCCGTGATGTAGCTCCACAGGGCCAGCAGGCCCAGGTGCGCGTCCTGCGAGGCGAAGGGACCGGCGCCGTTGGCCGTGCCCCAGGCTGCCGTGCCGGACAGCAGCAGCACGGCCAGCGAGGCCACCATCACCCCCGCCCGCAGCGCGAGCAGGGCCATCAGGAACAGCGGCAGGGCCAGCAGGGGGAAGGCCAGGCCGGGATGCGGCGTGACCCAGGGCGTGAAACTCAGCAAGCCGCAGCCCAGCACCACACCCAGCAGCAGCAGGTTGAGCGCGCCGCGGCGTCCTCCAAAGCCCTGGCGAAGGGCGCTGACACTCAGCGTGATCAGGGGGATGCCGCCCAGCAGCGCGCCCACGGCGTCGCCCGTCCACCAGGTGGTCCAGGCCGACAGCCACTGCCCGGGCGCCAGCAGGCCGCTCTCCAGCAGGCACAGCGTGCCATTGCTGGCGCTCACCAGCATGCCCAGCGCCACGGCGAGCAGGTAGACGCCCAGATCGCGGCGGCGGCCCAGGGTGGCGTCGAAGTCCAGGCGCAGCAGCACCTGCTTGCTCAGCCAGGGCCCGACGGCATTGCCCAGCGCGATGCCCGCGGCCGCCCACAGCGGCCCGCCCAGTTCCAGATTGGCCAGGAAAGCCGCCCCCAGCACGGCCAGGGCCATGCGGTCGCCCCAGCGGTAGTAGGCCGCGACCGCAAGACCGGTGGGCAGCCAGAACAGCGACACATGAGTGCCCACATACGGAATCTGCAGGCCCATGCGGGCCGTCAGGTAGTAGCCCAGGGCCACGCAGCACAGACGTGCGAGCAGCAGCAGGCCCGGCGGCCCAGAAAAGGCGTGGTGCCGCTGCGCGGTCACGTCCATTGCGATCCCCAACTTGGGCGTTGCGTTGACACCCGAACTACCCTGTTTTCCTGACGCTGCCGGCGGTCTGAGCGCTCCCGAGGAGCGCCACAGCCCACGCCGGCCTCATGCCCTGATCGCGCATGAATGCATGGGCCGCAATGTGGACACCGGCGCTGACGGTTGGCTGTCAGACCCCCGATTTTAGGGGATGGGCCGAGGTGCACCTCCCCATGGCACACTTCGCGCCGGCCGGGCGGCCCGGAGGCAATCCGGCGCGCCACGGTCCACAAGAGACGACACAAGGGAGACGGCGGCAGCGCCGGGAGGATTCAATGGACATGGAATGGAGCAGCCTGGCCATGGGCTTCGGCCCGGCCGTGCTGGTGGTGCTGGCCGTCTACTTTCTTTGCTGGGTGTTCGCGGTCTGCTGGAACCATGCCGTCGTACCGATCTGGCAGATGCCCCGCATCACCAAGCTGCAGGCCTTTGCCCTGCTGATCCTGGTCAGCGTGACGGGCTCCGCCTTTCAGGGCCTGGTGCAGTACAAGCGGCAGGAGATCGTCACCCGGGAAGCGCCGCCGGCCAGCGGCCGCTGAGCATGCGGCCGCGGGCGCGCTGGGTTTCGGTCAGCGCGACCAGGGCGTCCTGGTCGCAGCAGGCAATGCGCAGCAGGGCGTCGAACGTGCCTGTCGTGAGGCAGGCCTCGACGCCTTCCTTCCCACCGGCCGCGCCATCAGGCCCATCACCTGGACCCACTGGGAATACGTCGGCGTCAAGCCTGACATCACCGGGCCGGCCGAGCAGGCGCTGCAGGCGGCCTGTGCCGATGCGCTGATGAAGCGCGTCGCCGAGGCCAAGGCCGAGCGGGAGCGCGCGCGGCTGGGCGCTTTGCTCGCGCGGGTGGAGAAGGGGGAGTACGGGCGGGGGACGTGAGGATGGATCGGGAGCCGTGACCGGAACTTCTTTCAACAAGGAAAATGATGTCTTGCGTCTCCCATGGCGAGGACGCCTTGGCAGACGGTTCGGAATCCAGGTGTTCGTCAGACTGCGGGCGTAAACTGCTTGCCGACCATGAACAAGCAAGCCACCCTCCTCGGCACGGGCATGTACCCGCTGCCACGAGCCGCCCGGCTCGTGGGGGCGGAACTGCGTACGGTTCGCCGCTGGCTGAAGGGCTATTCCTGGAAGTACGGCGATGGCCGCAAGGCCTCCGGTCCGCTGTGGCCTCTCGAATATGCGGACGACGAGGAGTTTGGTGACGAGCAGGTGCTGGGGTTTCATGACCTGCTTGAGTTGCGTACGGTCGCCCGCTTCGTTGAGCGTGGTGTGAGCCTGAAGGTGATCCGGGCGACGATCGACGTGGCGCGCGAAACCCTGGGTGACTACCCCCTGCATTCACGCCGGTTCGTGACCGACGGCAAGAAGATCTTTCTTGAAGCGGTAGAGCGCGCAGGCGAGGACCCGAGGCTGCTGGATGTGCGCAGGCAGCAGTTCGCCATGGATGCGGTGATCCGGCCCAGCCTGCTCGAGGGCATCGAGTACGGTGCCGACGCCCATGCGCTCCGCTGGTTTCCCGTGCCGAAGAAGCGTCTGGTGGTACTCGATCCCCTGGTGCAATTTGGTGAGCCCATCGTCGTGGAGGGCGGCGTACCGACCGACACGCTCGCAGCGGCCTTCCAGGCGGAAGGCCAGGACGTCGAACGAGTGGCACGCCTGTACCGCGTCAAGCCGCAAGAGGTGAAAGCGGCCGTCGCCTTCGAGCAGCAACTGGCAGCGTGACAGGGCGGCGTGCGATTCCTGTTCGACGCCAACCTTCCTCCTGATCTGGCGCACGCGATTCGCGAGCTTTGCCAGACTGAGAGCGGCGTGGACGAGGTGATCCACCTCACCGACCGCTTCCGCCGCAGCACCCCTGACCTGGAATGGATACCCGCCTTGGGGCCAGGCTGGTACATCGTCAGCATCGACAAGTTCGCAAAGAGCCGTGGTCAGGAGCGAGAAGCGCTCCGCCGCGCGGGTCACACGGTCTACGTGCTGGACCCGCAATGGGCGAAGCACCCCTTCTGGTTGAAGTCATCCCGACTGGTGCTCTGGTGGCCGCAGGTGCTTGAGCACGCCCGGCTGACCGCCGGCGGCGGCTTCCGCATCCCCTGGCAGCACTCGTCAAGCAAGAAGTTCAAAGGGCTGTAGCCGAGGCCGCGCACGAGGAGAGCCATCGAGCTGGCCGGCGAGCTGGCTGCCCTAATCGTGCGCATCAATGCCCGGCCGCGGGAGCGGCTGAGCGCCTGGCTGATTCAGGATGACGACGGGCAGCCGCTGGGCACTTTCGCGCTGCGCTCACGCTTTGACAAGGCGCGGCGCCTGGCGGGGGTGGACTTCCAGTTCCGGGACATCAGGGCCAAGGCAGCCACCGAAACGGGCGACCTGGCGCATTCGCAGAAGCTGCTGGGGCATCGAAACCGCGAAATGACAGAGCACTACATGCGGCAGCGCATCGGCGAGCGCGTCAGCCCACTCAGATAACGCGAACCAAAGACCAGGCGCCGGCAAAGCGCCGCAAGAGAGCCGCCCCCCTTGCTGTCCATTTGCCTGTATCCGTAGCAAGTCCGCCGATGACAAGGCCCGTCAACGCTCCGCCATTAAGTGGTCCATTGCTTAAGCTGGCTGCCAACTCCTGATTCAATTCCGCAGCCGATGCCCCATCAATTCGCTCTGGTGGCACGGCTTCCAGAAAGGCTTGGAGAATACCTAGGCGACCTGGTGAAACTTGAAATTCCGCCATGAGCTGCTGCCTGTGGGCCTCGATATCAACGCCAGCCCTTGGTTGCAGCCGGTAGTGCTCGATGCCGAACGCTGGCCCGTTGCATGGCGCTTGAGTCACTACCCGGATCAGGACGCCCATCCATCCGTGCTCAAGCTTCACCACGCCGTCCACCACGGAAGTACCGACAGAGCCATTGCTGAGGTCAAAGCCTTGCTGTTCGTCGAATGCCACCGTCGCGGGAAGCTGGCCCTCATGCGATAGAGCACACCGAAAGTGCTCGTAGAGGATCCCCTCTATCGCCATCGACTTGCCGTCGATGGGAATCGACATCACAGAAGCGGTGTCGTCAGGGTGACTGAAGGTTGCCCCGACCATCACTTCGCAGAGCCGCCGCCCCAAGAACCTCGTGAACGCCTCCTTGTCTTGCATCCCGCGCTTGTCCGCAGGATTGACCTTGGAGGGCGTACCTTTCGGGAAGACTTTGCGCGAGCTCCCGGAAATCGCAGCAAGGATGGACGCAAGCGCGCCGATGTACCGCCCGTGCTCGGCGAGAAAGATGGTGTCGTCGACCAGTTGGCGGATCGTCACATGCCCTCCAACAATTTGTAGACGCGTTGCGCGGGGCTCTCTTTAAGTACTTGTCAGCACTCATGAATTCTGGTGGCCAAGGGCGGAATCGAACCACTGACACGCGGATTCATCCTTACAGAACGTCAGAAGAGGAGATGTCCAGCCCAATTGGCATCTGATGGCAGATCTGGGCTTTGCCCCTCACTCCACGCCTCGTGCACAGCCACCACTTCACCACAAGCAACGGTGCCTCGATTGCTTTCATGGGAGAGCCATTTCGTGCCTTCGGCGATGGTCAGGCCACAAAGACACTGAATCAGTGCCGATAGCGAAACAGACTCACCTGGTCGAAGCTCTATCGTTTCGCTCTCGCCACCGGGGCGCAAAAACAGCTCATGCCGCAAGCCTCCTTCGAACCAGTGTTCGATGCCACCGTCTCTGCCTCGGCTGTAAAGCGTCCTGGCTTCTGCGCCGATCGACTCAAGGCGGACGGTTACGCGATACCAAGTTTGCATCTGTGGCCTCAATGGATGCTCCGCGCAAGGCAGCGGCGCTAGAGCATTGTGCGACAGCTTCCAATGGCGAGTGCTCGTTCACGCCTGTGTCGGCATTGACGAACATGGCGCTCGGCGACAGCGAAACGCGCGCCTCAGCCTTTGCCCAACCGTGGCAGGTCAGCGGGACCTGAAGCCTTGCGCGAGGACACAGCAGGTCCAGACGGAGCATGGATCAGGCCCTGGAAAGCAAAAAGCCCGACCATCACTGATCGGGCTTTCGCGAATTCTGGTGGCCAAGGGCGGAATCGAACCACCGACACGCGGATTTTCAATCCGCTGCTCTACCAACTGAGCTACTTGGCCATCTTTGTCTTCCTGACCGCTTGCGTCTTGCGGCGCAGTGATCAGCGAAGACCATGACTATAACACTAAATTTGGCTGTTGCGCTTGTTTCTTGAAAGATCGACGCCCAGCTGCTTCAGCTTGCGGTACAGGTGGGTGCGCTCCAAGCCGGTCTTCTCGGCCACGCGGGTCATGGAGCCGTTCTCCTTGGCCAGGTGGAACTCGAAGTAGCTCTTCTCGAAGGCGTCGCGGGCCTCGCGCAGGGGGCGGTCCAGTTCGAACAGCTGCTCGGAGGCCAGGGCCTGCACGGGAGCGATGGCCGGGGCGGCGCTGTGGACGCCGTGGCTCATCACGGCGCTGTGGGCGTGCAGGGGCAGCTCGGGGCGCGCGGCATAGCTGGGCAGGCCGGGCGGCGGTGCGGCGGGGCGCGGGGCGGTCTTCACCAGGGCCTGCTCGACGGCGCGCAGCAGCTTCTGCAGGGTGATGGGCTTTTCCAGGAAGGCAATGGCGCCGAACTTGGTGGCTTCCACTGCGGTGTCGATGGTGCCGTGGCCGCTCATCATGATCACGGGCATGGTCAGCTGGCCGCTGCTGCCCCACTCCTTGAGCAGGGTGACGCCGTCGACGTCGGGCATCCAGATGTCCAGCAGCACGAGGTCGGGCCGCATGCGCTCGCGCACGGCGCGCGCCTGGCCGGCGTTCTCGGCCAGCTCGATGGTGTGACCTTCGTCGGTCAGGATTTCAGACAACAGGGCGCGGATGCCCAGTTCGTCGTCAACAACAAGAATGGTTGCCATGTATGCCTACTGTTCACGCGGCCCCGGGAGCTTCGCTCGGCTCGGCCGGGCTCGGTGCAGTCGCGAGTTTTGAAAATGATAACGAAACTTGCGCGCCGTTCGGCGGCAGGGACTCGTCGCCGTCAGGATGCAGATTGCTGAGGCGGATCCGCGCCCCATGCTCATCGGCGATCTTCTTGACCACGGCAAGACCGAGGCCCGTGCCCTTGGACTTGGTGGTCACGTAAGGCTCGAAGGCTCTCTTGAGGACCTTCTCCGCAAAGCCGGGACCGTTGTCCGAGATCACGAGGCGCAAGCCACGCAGCTCGCCAGTGTCGCCGACGGATTTGAGCGTGCGTACCCGCACATGCCCTTGCTCTCGATCAGCAACTGCATCCAGGGCGTTCTGCACGAGGTTGTGGATGACCTGGCGCAGCTGGGTGGCGTCGCCCACGATCAGGGGCAGCTCGGGGCTCAGCTCGGCCTGCAGGCGGCCCGCTTCCTGGGCCGAGACGTAGAGCATCAGCACCTCGCCCACCAGGGCATTGAGGTCCAGCGGATTGAGCTGGGCGGCGGGCAGGCGGGCGTAGTCGCGGAACTCGTTGACGAGCTGCTTCATCGCCTGCACCTGGTTGACGATGGTGCCCACCGAGCGCACCAGCATGGCCTGGTCGGGCCCCTCCAGCTTGGCCTCCAGCTTGTGCTGCAGACGCTCGGCGGACAGCTGGATGGGAGTCAGCGGGTTCTTGATCTCGTGGGCCAGGCGCCGTGCGACCTCGCTCCAGGCGGCCGAGCGCTGGGCGGAGACCACCTCGGAGATGTCGTCGAACACGATCAGGCGCTCGCCCTCGGGCAGGCTGGCACCGCGCACGAGCAGGTTGAGGGCCTCCTCCTTGCCGGGCAGCTTGAGCTCGAAGCTGTCCTGCCAGGTACCGTCGGCATCCTCGCTGCTGGCGAAGCGCTGGGCGACCTCGGCCGCGAACTCCTGCAGCTCCGGCACGGCCTCCATGCGCTGGCCCTGGTAGGCCGACAGCGGCAGGCGCAGGATGCGGGTGGCGCCAGGGTTGATGGTGTCCATGCCGCCGCGGGCATCAAAGCCGATCACGCCCGCGGTGAGATTGTCCAGGATGGTCTGCAGATGGGTGCGGGCGCTCTCGAGCTGGGTCACGCTCTGCTCGACCATGTGGCGGGCGTCGGCCAGCTGCTGGGTCATGTCGGCGAAGCTGCGGGTCAGGCCGCCCAGCTCGTCACGCGAGGCCATGGTGGGCTTGGCCGTGAGATCGCCCTGGGCCACCTGGCGCATGCCGTCGGCCAGCAGCAGCAGGGGCTGGGCCAGCTGGTCACCCAGGGTCACGGCGAGCAGCAGCGCGGCGAACGTAGCCAGGATCAGCACCAGGGTGAGGGTGCCCAGGTACATCTGGCGCATGCCGTCGCGCTCCAGGGAGCGCTGCTGGTACTCGACATTGGCGTTCTGCACGGCCAGCGCATTGGCCAGCACCGAGCCCGGCAGGCCCTGCACCACCATCAGGTAGCGGTCGCTGGCGCCCAGGCTGAAGTCATTGCTGGGGACCAGGGCCAGGGCACGGATGCGGGCCTGCCCCTCCAGCGCCTTGGCCTCGTCCTCCAGGCCCTCGATCTTGCTGATCACGCCCTGGCGGCGGGCGTCGCGCAGCAGGTTGCTGCTGGTGCGGCTGAGCGTCAGGGCGGGGTTCTCGGCGCCGCCCACCACGACCAGGGGCTGGCCGTTGGCCCCCAGCAGGCTCACGGAACGGGCCGAGAGCTGGTCGCGAAGGCGCTCCAGCGCCAGGGTCATGGGCGGGTTGCCGCCCTGCTCGCCCAGCCGTTCGGCAGCGTTCTTGGTCTTGGCGCCCAGCTCGTTGACCAGGCCGTCCAGCGTGCCCTGTCCCAGCTTGAGGCCGGACTCCAGCGCGCTGGCCAGGCGCACGTCGAACCAGCTCTCGATGGAGCGGTTCACGAACTGGTAGGACACGGTGTAGATCAGCACGCCGGGCACCACGCCCACCAGCGCGAAGATGCCGGCCAGCTTCAGCAGCAGGCGGCTGCCGAATTTGCCACGCCGCACGCGCAGCACCAGGCGCACGCCGGCACTGATGATCACGGTGGCCAGCATCAGCGCCACGCCCACGTTCAGCCAGAACAGCCAGCCGTAGTGCCGCTCGAAGAAGCCGCGCTCGGCGGTGGCGCCGATGGACAGCAGGAAGGCCAGCAGGCCGGCCGCCCCGGCGACGGCCAGCAGCGAGACCAGCCAGGCCCAGCGTCTCACACGGCTCACGGGAACAGACCTCGCACGGCGTAGGGTCCCGCCAGGCGGGAATGAGCGGCGCTCATGGCTGCAGCTTGGCGCTGAAGTCAGCCCCGAGATTGAGCCTGTGCTCCACGCTCAGGCCCCAGCCCTGGGGCGCGCCCAGGCCGATCTGCATGGGGCGGGGCAGCTGAGAGGTGTCGAGCTTGTAGCTGAACTCGAGGTAGTACTTGCCGTCTTCGTCGATGTCACGAGGCTCGGCAATGCGCCAGCCGGAGACGCCCCGCATGAAGGCCAGGGCCTCGGGCAGGCTGTCGAAGTTCTGGTGCAGGCCTTCGGTGGTCACCCGGTACTGCCGGGTCAGGGGCTGCCAGACCAGGCGCCAGCTGCGCACGCCCCGGGCGGCCCGGGCATCGCGCCAGTACCAGCGGCTGCGCATCACATTGACCTCGGCCTGGAAGTAGACCGGCAGGCCCTTCAGCAAGGCCTCCTCGACCGGCTTGGTCAGCTCGAAGCGGGCGCTGAAGCTCAGCAGCAGGCCTTCGTCCGTGCGCTCTGTGCGCAGGTCGGTCAGGTGGATGCCGTCGGCACGCGCCGCCGACACCGCCCCCATCACCAGAGCCAGCACCAGCAGCAGGCCCCAGGCCCAGCGCAGGACCTGCGATCCCCACGCCACGGCGCGGCCCAGGCCCTTGGCGGGCCAGGCACAGCGCAGCAGACATGGCGCCTCATGCGCCAGGGGAGCGAAAACCATCAGCGGGTGGATGCGGGCGATTTCAGGAGCAGGGCATAGAAGAAGCCGTCCAGCGGGACAGCCTGCCCGGCCGCGTCTTGGGAGCCATTGTCAGGCACGGGCAGCAGATGGCCCGTGAGCCCTGCGCACTCCACCGCTTCGGCGTCCGGCTGGCGTTGCAAAAATGCGTCGACCTGGTCCTGGCCCTCGGCCTTGAAGAGCGAGCAGGTGGCGTAGACCAGCCGACCTCCCGGCTTGAGCAGGGGCCACAAGGCGTCCAGCAGCTCGGCCTGGATGCGGGCCAGCTGGGGGATGTCCTCGGGGCGGCGCAGCCAGCGCACGTCCGGGTGGCGGCGCACGATGCCGGAGGCGCTGCAGGGGGCGTCCAGCAGGATGGCGTCGAAGGGGCGGCCGTCCCACCACTGGGCGGTCTGGCGGGCGTCCACGGCGCGGACCTGCGCCTGCAGCTGGAGGCGGCGCAGGTTGTCCTCCACACGGGCGAGGCGCTCGGGGTCGGCGTCCAGGGCCAGGAGGTCCAGGGACTGCAGCTCCAGCAGGTGCGCGGTCTTGCCTCCGGGGGCGGAGCAGGCGTCCAGCACGCGGGCGCCGGGCGGCAGGGCCGGCAGGGTCAGGTCTTGCCCGGTCGCCGCGCGTGCCTGCAGGGCGGCCACGGTCAGCGGGGCGGCGATCTGGGCGGCGGCGTCCTGGACCGAGACGGCGCCCTGCTCGAAACCCGGAAGGGCGGACACCGGCTGGGGCCGGTCCAGCAGCAGGGCCTGGGGCAGGCGCTCGCCCAGCAGGCGGGCGGCCATGCCCTGCTCGCCCAGGCGTGCCTGGTAGGCCGCGGCGCTGCCCTGGCGGGCATTGGCGCGCAGGGTCATGGGCGGGCGGCTGTTGTTGGCAGCGAGGATGCCCTGCCAGTGCAGGGGCCAGTCCTGGCGGACGCGGTCTATCCACCACTGCGGATGGTTGTGATGCGCCACCGGGTCGCGCAGCAGGCTCTGCACCAGGGCCTCGCGCTCGCGCAGGAAGCGGCGCAGCACGGCATTGACGAAGCCGGCGCTGGGCGCCGCGCGCTGGCGCACGGCGCGCACGGCCTGGTCGACCACGGTGTGGGCGGCATAGGGTGGATCGTCGGACGGCCACAGCAGGGCCAGGGCGCACAGCAGCAGGTTCTCGACCTTGGGCGGCGGCGCCTTGGGCGCCAGCTGGCGGCGCAGGGCCTGGGCCGCGCCGAGCTGACGCAGCACCAGGAAGCTCAGGGCCTGGGTGCCGGGGCGCAGCTCGCGCGGGCAACGGGCCAGGACGTCCGTGAGCGAGCGCCCCTGGCGCACGGCCTGGACGGCGTCCGCGGTCTGCAGCAGGAGGCGCTGCAGGGGGATGCCCGCAGCAGTGGGGGAGGTGGATTCAGACACCCGGGCAGTGTAAGTGCCGGCCCGCAGCGAGGCTTAGGCCGGCGTGAAGCCGGCACCGGGCCGCTTGTCCGCTCAGCTTCTGGGGCCAAGCGGGCCCCTCTCACGCCGGATTCATTCAAAAAGGCCACAATCCGCGCCATAGAAGAACCGCGAGGCCCCGAAATGCCCGGCAAGACCGCCCCCCTCCCCGCCCTCAGCGCCGACGAGCTGGCCGCCCTGCCCGCCTCAGAGCGCGTGCGCTACCGGCTGCTGGCCGCTGACTGCCGCCACCACGCCAATGACAACATCGCCGACTTCATCGAGGACGGCGAGCTGGACGAGATCCAGGCCGAGGTCCAGCGGCAGCTGCAGGGCGTGCTGCGCGCCCTGGTGATCGACACCGACAGCGACCACAACACCCAGGACACCGCCAAGCGCGTGGCCAAGATGTTCGTGCGCGAGGTCTTCAAGGGCCGCTACGTCCAGGCCCCGGACGTCACCGAGTTCCCCAACATCACCCGGCTCAACGAGCTGATGATCGTGGGCCCCATCACCGTGCGCTCGGCCTGCTCGCACCACCTGTGCCCCATCGTCGGCCGGGTGTGGATCGGTCTGCTGCCCAATGAGCATTCCAATCTGATCGGCCTGTCGAAGTACGCGCGGCTCACCGACTGGATCATGAGCCGCCCCCAGATCCAGGAAGAGGCCGTGACCATGCTGGCCAACGAGCTGCAGGAACGCGTGCAGCCCGACGGCCTGGGCATCGTGATGGAAGCCGACCATTTCTGCATGCATTGGCGCGGCGTCAAGGACAGCGAGTCCATGATGACCAACAGTGTGATGCGCGGCGCCTTCCTCAAGGACCCCAACCTGCGCCGCGAATTCCTCTCCCTGCTCAGCAAGAAGTAAGCACCGCCCCAGGAGCCTGCCATGCTCGTCCGTCTTCTCTATGCCAGCCGTGCCGCCGAAGGCACCAAGGAGGCCCAGCTGGCGGCCATCCTCAAGCAGTCCCGAGAGCACAACCCGGCCGAGGGCATCACCGGCCTGCTGTGCCTCAGCGACGGCGTCTTCATCCAGGTGCTGGAGGGCGGCCGCGACGCCGTCAATGCGCGCTACAAGTCCATCGTGCAGGATCCGCGCCACCATGACGTGATCCTGTTGAGCTATGAAGAGATCGACGAACGCCGCTTCGCCGGCTGGAGCATGGGCCAGGTCAACCTGCACCGGCTCAACCCGGCCCTGGTGCTGAAGTACAGCGAGAGCACCCGCCTGAATCCCTACGCCATGCGCGGCCAGGCCCTGATGGCGCTGTTCCAGGAGCTGGTCAGCTCGGGCGTGATCGAGTGCAGCTGATCAGCCGCCCGGGCTGATCACAGCGAGCGCGCCTCGCCAAAGCCGAAGAAGCTGGCCAGCAGCCGTGTGGGGAACTGCTGCACCGCCTCGTTGTAGACGCCCACCGCCTGGTTGAAGACCTGGCGGGCGAAGGCGCGCTGGCGCTCCACCATCTTCAGCTCGTCCACCAGGGCAAAGACCTCGGGATGCTCGGCCAGGGCGCCGTGGTGCTCCACGAGCGACATCAGCCGCGTCAGCGCCGCCGCATGCACCGCGGCGGCCACGGCCAGGGCGGCCACCGGATCGGCCGCATAGGGCTTGGCACGCACCGCATTGGCGGCGGTCTGGGCCTCGCCCTGGGCGTTCTCCAGCGCGTCGAAGGTGGCCTGCTCGTTCTGCAGCAGGGGCCGCAGCTGCTCCAGCAGGCGGGCGCACAGCTGGGCACGCTGCACCAGCAGGCCGTCCAGCTGGCCGTAGGCGGTGCCGATGGCATTGCGCAGCCGCATCATGCGGTTGTAGCCGCCCACGCCCCAGAAGAAGAGCATGGCGGCCACCAGCCAGGGGGTCCAGGACCAGGAGCTCATCCAGGGCATCATGCGCCGGCGCGCTGCTGCGCCAGGAAACCCTCGTAACCCTGCGCCCGCAGCTCGCAGGCCGGGCAGCTGCCGCAGCCGTAGCCCCAGGCATGGCGCTGCTGGCGCTCGCCCAGGTAGCAGGTGTGGGTGTGCTCGATCACGAGCGCGTTGAGCGCGGCGCCGCCCAGCTGCTCGGTCAGGGCCCAGGTCTGGGCCTTGGTGATGAACATCAGCGGCGTCTCGATGGTCATGGGCTGGTCCAGGCCCAGGCTCAGGGCCACCTGCAGGGCCTTGAGGGTGTTGTCGCGGCAGTCGGGGTAGCCGGAGTAGTCCGTCTCGCACATGCCGCCCACCAGCACCGAGGCGCCGCGGCGGTAGGCCAGGGTGGCGGCGAAGCTCAGGAAGAGCAGGTTGCGGCCCGGCACGAAGGTGTTGGGCAGGCCGTTGGCCTGCATCTCGATGGCGCGGGATTCGGTCAGCGCGGTGTCGGAGATCTGGCCCAGCAGGGCGAGGTCCAGCACATGGTCGTCGCCCAGCTTGGCACCCCAGGCGGGGAACTGCGCGGCGAGCTCGCGGCGCACAGTCTGACGGCAGTCCAGCTCGATGCGGTGGCGCTGGCCGTAGTCGAAACCGATCGTCTCGACCTGGGCATAGCGCTCCAGCGCCCAGGCCAGGCAGGCGGTGGAGTCCTGGCCGCCGGAGAAGAGCACCAGGGCCTTGCGGGTGGAATTGGCTTGCGGGGGAAGACTCATGGGCTGCAGTGTGCCATTGCCGGCTGCCACGCCCGCTGGGGAGGCCTCTCGGCATGGGCCAGCAGCGGGCCAGCAGCGGGGCAGCAGCGGGCCGTCGGTGTTAGGCTGAAGCCCCGTTTGAAAGCACTCCACGTCATGCCTCAAGCAACGCCCCTGCTGCCCCTTCTCGCCCTCGCTGGGCTGACCCTGCAGGCCCAGGCGGCCGACACCCTGCGCCAGGTCACCCTGCACCCCCAGGGCGCCACCGTCGAGCGCGCCCTGACACTGGCGCCCAGTGCGCAGGAGGCCCGCTTCAGCTGCCTCAGCCCCGAGCTGGTGGCCGATTCCATCCAGCTGCTGCCCCCCGCCGGCATGGGCGTGGGCGAGGTCCGCCTGGAGCTCAAGCCCGCCGAGCTGCTGCCCGAGTGCGAGCGCGGCAGCAAGGTGCGCGAGCTGGAGCAGCAGTCGCGCCAGCTGCAGGCGGAATCGGAGGCCTTGGCGGTCTCCCTCAACTTCCTCAAGCAGCTGACGGGGAAGGAGCTGCCGCCCGGCGGCAAGCTCTCCGAGACCCTGGAGACCCTGCGCCGCCAGACCGTGGACCAGCTGCAGCGGCAGCAGGCCCTGAGGGAGCGGATGGACGCGCTGAACCGCCAGCTGGCCGAGGCGCGCGAGCAGGAAGGCGTCCAGCGCCAATACCAGGTACTCACGGTCCCCGTGGACAGCGCCCAGGGCGGCGAGCTGCGCCTGGTCTATCGCAGTGAGCAGGCCGGATGGACACCGCTGTACCGGGCGCGCCTGGACACCACCAGCGGGCGGCTGAGCCTCGAGCGCCGCGCCGAGGCCGCGCAATACACCGGCGAGGACTGGAGCAGCGTCCCGCTGCGCCTGAGCACCGAGATGACCCGAGACAGCGGCGGCGCCGGCATGCTGTCCTCCTGGACCCTGGACATCGACACCGTTGCCCTGGAAGAGTCACGCCCCGCGCCGGCCATGACGCTCTACTCGGCCGCGCCGGCGCCCCGCATGGAGGTCAAGCCCGCGGCCCCCGGCATGCCGCCGGCGCGCAAGCGGGTGGAGTTCAATCCGGAGGTCTTCGCCGGCGAGTTCGCAACGACCTACGCCCTGCCCGGCCGCCAGCGGCTGCTCAGCGGCGCCCGGCCCGTGCAGCTGTCGCTGGGGCGTGAAACGGTGGAGGCCGATGTCTACAGCCGCTTTCGCGGGCAGGTCGACCACGACGCGTACCTGGTCGCCGAGCTGGCGCGCCCGACCGGCAGCTGGCCGCGCGGCAAGCTGCAGCTCTACCGTGACGGGACCCTGGTCGGCGATGCCCAACTGCAGTTCAGCGGCGAGGCCAAGGTGGAATGGCTGTTCGGCCGCGATGAGCGCCTGCGTGTGCTGAGCCTTCCCGAGCGACTGGACGGCAACAAGGCCGGGCTGATCAGCAAGCGCCGCGAGCGCCAGATCGAGCGCAGCTACGAGATCGAGAACCGCACGGACAAGCCCCTGCCCCTGCTGGTGCTGGAGGCCAGCCCGGTGAGCCAGCACGCGGACATCCGGATCGAGACCGCCTTCAAGCCCGAACCCCAGACCGGCGACTGGCGCGAGCAGCCCGGCATCCGTGCCTGGCGCCAGACCCTGGCCCCGAAGCAGACCCAGCGCTTCAGCGCCCGCTACAAGCTCTCGGCGCCGGCGGACGCGCTGGTGACGGGCTGGCGCTGAGCGGCAGCCGGGTGCGCAGCCTCAGCCCCGCACCTCACCCTGCCCCAGCACGATCCATTTCATCGAGGTGAGGCCTTCCAGGCCCACCGGGCCGCGGGCGTGGAACTTGTCGGTGGAGATGCCGATCTCCGCGCCCAGGCCGTACTCGAAGCCGTCGGCGAAGCGGGTGCTGGCATTGACCATCACGCTGGCCGAATCCACCTCGCGCAGGAAGCGCATGGCGTTGGGGTGGTTCGTGGTGAGGATGGCGTCGGTGTGGTGCGAGCCATGGCGGTTGATGTGGGCCATGGCCTCGTCCAGGCTGTCCACCACCTTGATGCTGATGATGGGCGCCAGGAACTCGGTGTCCCAGTCCGCCTCGGTGGCCGGCACCAGCTGGGCGCCGGGCACGGCCTGCAGCGCCGCCAGGCTGCGCGGGCAGCCGCGCATCTCCACGCCCTTGGCCGCGAACACGGCGCCGATGCGCGGCAGGAAGGCCGCCGCCTGCGCCGCATGCACCAGCAGGGACTCGGTCGCGTTGCAGGGGCTGTACTTCTGCGTCTTGGCGTTGTCGACCACGCGCAGGGCCAGGTCCAGGTCCACCTCGGCGTCGACATAGCAGTGGCAGTTGCCGTCCAGGTGCTTGATGACGGGCACGCGGGCCTCGCTGGCGATGCGCTCGATCAGGCCCTTGCCGCCGCGCGGGATGATCACGTCCACGAACTCGGGCATGGCGATCAGGCGGCCCACGGCGGCGCGGTCGGTGGTGCCGATCAGCTGCACCGCGCGGGCCGGCAGACCCGCCTCCTCCAGGCTCTGCGCCACCAGCGCCGCCAGGGCCTGGTTGGAATGGAAGGCCTCCGAGCCGCCGCGCAGCAGGCAGGCGTTGCCGCTCTTGAGGGCCAGCGAGGCGGCCTCGATGGTCACGTTGGGGCGGCTCTCGTAGATCATGCCGAAGACGCCCAGGGGCACGCGCATCTGGCCCACGCTGATGCCGCTGGGGCGGCGCTTGACGCCGGTGATCTCGCCGATGGGGTCGGGCATGGCGGCGATCTGCTCACAGCCCTCGGCCACGGTGGCGATCACGGCAGGCGTGAGGCGCAGGCGGTCCAGCATCGGGCCGGCCAGGCCGGCGGCCTCGGCGGCCTGCAGGTCGCGGGCATTGGCCTCGGCCAGGGCCGGCCCCTGCTCGCGCAGGCGGCGGGCCAGGGCCAGCAGGGCGGCATTCTTCGCAGCCGTGGGCGCGGCGGCCATCTGGCGGCTGGCGGCGCGCGCGGCGGCGCCCAGGGCGTCCATGTAGGCGGCGAGGTCCTGGGCGGGATCGGGCAGGGAAGCGAGCGAAACTGCGGTACTCATGCGCCTGATTCTCCGCCATCGCCCGCCGGGACCCGCCGCCCCTGGCTTTCGCCGCTGGACAAGGGCTTCTTTCACCGCCGCCCGCCGCGATCCGCAAGAGCGGCACGGCAGGACTCCGGCCCGGCCCCTAGGCTTCGTCCCACGATGAACGCACCCGAGAAGTCCTCCCTCAACGAGTCCCTGCGCCGCTGGCAGGAGCGCATGCAACGCGTGCTGCGCCATGTGGATGGCCAGCCCGAGGCCGCCCTGGACCTCGGCGGCCTGGCCGCCCTGGCCCACAGCTCGCCCTTTCACTTTCACCGCCAGTTCGCCGCCCTGTGCGGCCTGCCCCTGGCCCGCTACGTGCAGCTCTCCCGCATGCGCCGCGCGGCCCAGTGGCTGGCCCACCGGCCGGCGATGCCGGTGCTGGAGGTGGCCCTGGCCAGCGGCTATGAGAGCCCGGAGGCCTTCACGCGCGCCTTTCGTCGTCTGTTCGACAAGACCCCCAGCCAGTGGCGGCGCGATCCGCGCTCCGCGGCCTGGGCGGCCTGCGAGCGGCAACTTCATCAAGCGGAGCAATGGCCCATGTACGACGATCCCTTCCAGCCCGACCAGGTGCGCCTGGAGCAGACCCCTGACATCCCCGTGGCCCTGCTGGTCCACCGGGGGCCCATGCAAGACCTGGCCCCCAGCCTGCAGCGCTTCATCGCCTGGCGCAAGGAACGGCAGCTGCCGCCCTCGAAGGCGGCCACCTACAACCTGCTGTACGACGACCCGTCCTCCGTGCCGCCGGACGCGTGCCGCTTCGGCCTGGCCGTGGCCTGGGACCAGCCGGTGCCGCCCAACCCGCAGGGGCTGGTCGCCGACCGCATCCAGGGAGGCCTGCATGCCGTGCTGCGCCACGAGGGGCCCGATGCCAGCCTGGACCAGGCCATCCGCTGGCTCTACGGCAGCTGGCTGCCCCAGAGTGGCCTGGAGCTGCGCGATGCACCGCCCTTCCTGAAGCGCCTGCGCTTCTTCCCCGAGGTGCCGGCCCACGAGGCGCTGGTGGAAATCCACCTGCCCCTGCAGGCCGCCTGAGCCACAGCCCGGCGGCGGGCGAGGGGTCAGGTCTTGCCAAGCGCCTCGGCAGAGGGCAAGACCTGGCGCCGGAGCCCTCAGCGGCCTCCGCAGCCGTCGTCAGAGCAGGCCCAGGCGCACCAGGCCCGTCAGCCACAGCGGCGCGCTGAAGGCAAAGAGCAGGGTGCCCAGCACCACGGCGGCGGTGGTCTCGGCCTCCTCACAGCGGTAGCGCTGGGCGAAGATCAGGGCATTGGAGCCCGGCGGCAGCGCCGCCATCATCACGATCACTGCCAGCGGCAGCGCTGGCAGGTCCAGCACCCACAGGCCCAGGCCCAGCACCAGGCCGGGCAGCACCAGCAGCTTCCAGGCCAGCAGGCCCAGCACCGAGCGCCAGCGCGCCGGCCAGCCGTAGTAGGCCAGGGACATGCCGATCAGCGTCAGGCACAGGGGCACCACGGCCGTGCCCAGCATCTGCAGCATCTCGTCCAGCGCCTGAGGCAGACGCCAGCCGGTGGCATTCCAGAGCAGGCCGGCCAGCACCGGCAGCACCACCGGGTGGATGACGGTGTTGCGCGCCGTGGCCAGCATGGTGGCGCGCAGGCCCTTGGGGTTGTGCGCGTGCGCGGCGCGGGCGAGGTCCAGCTCCACCAGCAGGGTCAGCACGCTCAGCAGGGTCAGGGCATGCAGGCTCACCACGGTGATGTGGATGGCCAGGCCCTGCTCGCCGAACACGGCCGCGGCGAGCGGCACGCCCACCTGCAGCGTGTTGCCGAAGCTGGCCGTGATGGCCCGCACGCTGGGGCTGGCCACCGCGCCCTGCCCTCGCCAGCGCAGCCAGCCGTAGCAGGCCAGCATGCCCAGCACCACCGGCAGGAAGAAGCCCAGCAGGGTGGCCCAGGGGAGGTGCTGGAAGTCGATGCGGGCCGTGGTGCGGAACATCAGGGCCGGCACGAAGATGTAGAAGGCCGCGTTGGACAGCACCCGGGCCGGATCCCCGCCCGTGCCGCCGGCATCCGCCTCGCCCAGCCAGCGCATGCGGCCCACCAGCCAGCCGATGCCCACCGCCACCATGATGGCCAGCAGCTTGGCCAGTACGCCTTCGTTCATGGCCGGCAGTATCGTCGCTGCTGCATGGCCTTCAGGATTGCAGGGGCAGTTCGAGGTCGAACCAGAACCGGCTGCCCACGCCCGGCTCGCTGTGCACCTCGATGCGGCTGCCCATCAGGCGCACCAGCTGCTGGCTGATGGACAGGCCCAGGCCCGTGCCCCCGGTGCGGCGGGCGTCCTCGGCCACCTGCTCGAAGGGCTGGAACAGGCGGCCCACCTGCGCAGCGTTCATGCCGATGCCGGAGTCGCTGACCTCGATGCGCACGGTCGCGCTGGACGGCGTCTGCGCCACCAGCTCCGCCACCAGGCTCAGCCGGCCGTGATCCGTGAACTTGACGGCATTGGACAGCAGGTTGAGCAGCACCTGGCGCAGGCGCTGGCCGTCCACGCGCACGCGCAGCGGCAGGTTCTCGTCGATGCTGACCAGGAAGGCCAGGCGCTTCTCGGCCACGCGCAGGCGGATGGCGTCGCAGGCCACCTCCAGCAGGGCTCGCAGGTCCACCGTCGCGGGCTGCAGGCGCACCTTGCCGGCCTCGATGCTGGCCATGTCCAGCAGGTCGGTGATCAGGGCCAGCAGGTGCTCGCCGGAGTCGCGCACGAGATTGATCTTGTTGCGCTGGGCGTCGTCCAGGCCGTCGTCCATCTGCAGCAGCTGGGCGAAGCCCAGGATGGCATTGAGGGGCGTGCGGAACTCGTGGCTCATGGTGGCCAGGAAGCGGCTCTTGGACTGGTTGGCCGCCTCGGCGCGGATCTTGGCCTGCGACAGCTCCATGGTGCGCGCCTCGACCAGCTCCTCGAGATGGTCGCGGTGCCGCGTGAGCTCCTGCTCGGCGAGGCGGCGCTGGGTGATGTCGCTGATCATGCCCTCGATGCGGGCCTCCTGCCCCTGCCCGCCCGGCACGACATGGGCACTGAGCTCGATCCACAGCTGCCGGCCGTCATGCGTGCCGACCAGCATGGGCACCTGCTGCAGCAGGCGGTGGCGCATCAGCGCGCGCAGCACGCGGCGCAGCTCGCCGGGCTCCAGGCTGACCAGGCGGCGCAGATTGCGCGAGGCGGCCAGGGCCAGGGCCGGCCGTTCGTAGCCCAGCATCTGGGCCATGGCCTTGTTGAGGCCCAGCAGGCGCCCTCGGCCGTCGGTCTGGAAGATGCCCTCGGTGGCGTTCTCGAAGAGGCTGCGGTAGCGGGCTTCGCTGGCGCGCAGGCCTTCCGAGGACTGGCGCAGCTGGTGGCTCATGCGGTTGAACTGCTCGGTCAGCTCGCCGATCTCGTCCCGGCGCTCGACCGCAAGCGTCACGCCCAGCTCGCCATGCGAGACCCGCTGCGCCAGCGCGCCCAGGCGCGAGACCGGCTGCTTCACCAGGCGGTTCACCAGCCAGTAGCAGGAGGCCAGCACGGCCACCAGCACGGCCGCCAGCAGCATCACCACGAAGCGGCGCATCTCCGCCACCGCGGCGGCCACGCGCTCGCCGGTGAAGTAGAGCCGGGCCTGGCCCACCTTGACCGGCCGCTGCTGCGCCACGGCCTGGTAGACCACATCGAACTCCTTGACCAGGGGAACGGTCGTGGCGGCGTTGTCACGCTGGCGGCGCAGGGGCTGGACGTCCACGCCCAGCGCCTCCAGCTCGATGGCCTGGACTTCCGGGTCGGCCATGACGGCGTCCAGCAGATTGGAGATGGCCGCGCTGTCCAGGTTCCAGATGGGACCCGCGAAGCCGCGCGCCGCGATCTGGGAGAGGCGCTCCTGGCGCTGCAGCAGGGCCTCGGTCAGCTGGCGTTCCTCGCGGCTGGTCCAGTAGGCGCCCACGGCCAGCACCAGCAGGGTCGCGACAGCGCCCAGGCCCGCCATCAGGCGTGTCTGGATGCTCCAGTCCCTCAGCGGTGCTCGCATGCGTTTCCTTGCCCAGGCCCGGCCGCCTCCAGCGGCCAGGAGGGTGTAATGCCAAGCGCACAACAACAAGGGCGGAGTGTCGCCCAATTTCCGCGCGCCGCAGACAATGCTGGGCCGACAAGTTCGGCGCGATGCCCGGGCGAAGCCCAGGCGCGACTTCAAATGAACAGGGAGAAAGACATGCGTAGATTGAGACTCCTGGCCGGCATGGCCTGGGGAGCCTGGATTCTTGCGGGCTGCGGTGGCGGTGGTGGCGGCGGCAGCGGCTCGACCGACCCCAAGCCTGTGGCCCCGGCGGTGGCGGCCTTGCCCGCCAGCGTGAAGGCCGATGCGGGTACCGCGCTGACGCTCAGCGCCAGCGTCAGCGGCGATCCGCGGCCCAGCCTGCAGTGGCAGCGCAGCAATGACGGCGGCACGACCTGGGTGGATGTCACCGATGCCCGGGACAGCCAGCTGACCCTGGCCGCCGTGAGCGGCGCCGACCAGTCCGCCCGCTTCCGCCTCAAGGCCAGCAACAGCCAGGGCCAGGTGCTCAGCAGCGAGGCCACGCTGACGGTGACGGCCAGCGTCAAGCTGCTGGCGGGCAGCCCGGGCGGCGCCTCCATGAAGGACGGCACCGGTGCCGAGGCCCGGTTCACGAGCCCCGGCGTCGTGATCGCGGACGGCGAGGGCTTCACCCTCGTCGACGCGGATTCACGCCTGCGGACCGTCTCGGCCACGGGCGAGGTGCGCACGCTGAGCAGCACCTGGAGCCCTCAGCCCAATCACTGGTGGATGGGCCTGGCCCTGGACAAGGACGGCAACTACATCGCCGCGTCCGCCTCGCACGGCACCATCTACGGCCAGCTCTTCCTGGCGATGCAGGAAGTCGTCAGGATCGACCGGCGCAGCGGCGCGCACACCGTCCTGTGGAAGAACGTTCTCGGACGCACCCCTCCCATGGTCCCGGACGGCCCCTGGACCCTCGCGGTGGACGCATCGAACCGGATCTGGCTCGCAGCCGACCAACTGCTGAGGCTCGAACCCTCGGGCGATCTCACCGCCGTCCCTTGCAAGGACATGGACACGCCTGCCAACAACGCTGCTTGCGCCTACGCCGGCGGCCTGGCCTTCGACGGGGCGGGCAATCTGTACTTCTCGTCCACGGGCAGCCAGCGCATCCGCTATCGCAACCCTGCCGGTGAGGTCCGCACCCTGGCCGGCGCCACCGACGTCCGCGGCGCCGACGACGGCCAGGGCGCTGCGGCCACCTTCTACGAGCCCAAGGGCCTCGTCCTGGATGGCGCCGGGCAGCTGCTGGTCCTGGATCAGGGCAGCCGCATCGTCCGCAGCGTCGGCCTGGACGGCAAGGTCAAGACCCTGGCCGGCAAGGCCTTCCAGGGCGACGTGGTGGTGGACGGCGTGGGCAGCGCCGCGCGCTTCTCCTTCCCGCAGTCGCTGGCCATCAATGCCAAGGGTCAGGTCGCCGTCACCGACACCAACACCGTCCGGCTCCTGAGCGCCGACGGCACGGTGCGCACGCTGGCCGGCCGGTCGCGATGGCTGGGTGGCAAGGTCGACGGTCCCGGGGAATCGGCCCGCTTCAGGCAGGCAGCGTCCCTGGCCAAGGGCAGTGCCGGCGAGCTGTTCATCTGGGACATCGGCGCCTGGGCGCTGCGCCGCGTCGCCCCCGATGGCGTGGTCAGCACCGTGGCCCAGTCCGAACCTGTGCGCTCTGCGGAGCAAGGCCTGGCCGCGGGGCCGGCGAAGAGCCTCTACATGGCGGACGCACAGTACATCTGGCGCCTGAACGCGGATGGCAGCAACGTGCCGGTCATCCTCAAGGCCGATGCCAAGACCCTCATCGAAGACATGGAGGACCTCAGCGCCGACGCCGCCGGCGACCTCTACGTCGCCGACACCGTGGGCCTGCGCATCCGCAAGGTCAGCGGCGACGGCAAGTCCGTGACCACGCTGGCAGGCCTGCAGCACGTGAAGGGCTCGCGTGACGGCGGCCCCGACGTGGCCACCTTCGAGAAGGCCCATGCGGCCGCGGTGGACGCGCGAGGCAATGTCTATGTGGCCGACGGCAGCACGGTGCGCAAGGTCAGCAGCACCGGCGTGGTCAGCACCATCGGCGGCCTGGCCGGC
Organism: Pelomonas sp. BJYL3; assembly: GCF_027257975.1. Classification (GTDB taxonomy): domain Bacteria; phylum Pseudomonadota; class Gammaproteobacteria; order Burkholderiales; family Burkholderiaceae_C; genus Roseateles_B; species Roseateles_B flavus. The sequence continues at coordinate 628,592 of NZ_JANZKX010000002.1, read as the reverse complement.
CAGGCCACGGTGGTCGACGGCCCCGCAGCGACCGCCCGCTTCGCCGATGCGCGCCGCATCGCCGTGGACAGCGCCGGCAATGTGCTGGTGCTGGACGGCAGCCAGCGCCTGCGCCGCATCGCGCCGGACGGCAGCGTCAGCACCGTCCACACGGGCTTCGACCTGCGCAGCTTCACCGTGCTGGCCCCCGGACGCGTGGCCATCGTCGACGAGGACGCCGTGTTCCTCGTGTCCTTCCTCTGAGCCTGCGGGGAGGCTCGCATCGAGCCTCCCGGGAGCCGCCCGGCTCCCCGCAAGCGCCCCTGAAACGCGAAGCGGCGTGCCGGTCTCCACCGGCACGCCGCTGCGCTTCAGCGAGGGGCTTCAGGCCTTCTTCGCCGCCGTCTTGCGCGCCGCACCCTTGGCCGCCGGCTTGGCCGCGCGCGGCTCGAACTCGAACATCACCTTGCCGGCCTTCGCGTCATAGCTGAGGAAGGCCTTGAACTTGCGGCGGGTCTTGTTGGAGACGAAGTTCTCCAGCAGGTCGGTCTTGCCGGTCTCCAGCAGCTTGCGCATCTGGTTCAGCTCGATGGGCTGCTGCAGGATGATCTTGCCGCTCTTGAAGTCACAGCTGGGCGCCGGGCCGGTGCTCTTCTCGCAGACGTAGTTGCTGCCGTGCTCGTAGACGGTGCCGCCGCACTTGGGGCAGGCGCCCAGGGGCTCGGCCTGGCTGAAGTCCACGGCCTCGGCGGCCTCGTCGGCCTTCTTGGCGTCTTCGCCGAAGTCGAACTCCAGCTTCCAGTTCTGGATCTCCTCGTCATAGACCAGGGCCAGCTCGGCCGTGAAGGGCCAGCCTGCCTTGGAGCGGAAGCCTTCCAGCGGGCCGATCTTCTTGTCGCGCAGGAACTGCTCGACCTCGTGCAGCTCGAAGCTGCGGCCGCCGGGGATCTTGCCGATGGAGAAGCCGCAGCCCTCGGAAGCGCCATCCTTGCCGCAGCAGGTGAAGCGGCGGTAGTTCTCCTTCACGACGCCGCCGCACTTGGGGCAGGGCGTCTTGAGGGTGGCGTAGTCGCCGGGGATGGTGTCGCGGTCGTATTCCTTGGCCTTCTGCACCACGCGCTGGGTCATCTCCGCGATGCGGGCCATGAACTCCTCGCGGTTCAGGCGGCCCTTCTCCATCTCGGCCAGCTGGTGCTCCCAGTTGCCGGTCAGCTCGGGCTTGGTGAGGTCCTCGACGCCCAGGCCGCGCAGCAGCGTCATCAGCTGGAAGGCCTTGGCGGTGGGGATGAGCTCGCGGCCCTCGCGCAGCATGTACTTCTCGGTGATCAGGCCTTCGATGGTGGCCGCGCGCGTGGCTGGCGTGCCCAGGCCCTTCTCGGCCATGGCCTCGCGGAGCTCGTCGTCGTCCACCAGCTTGCCGGCGCCTTCCATGGCGGAGAGCAGCGTCGCTTCGGTGTAGCGGGCCGGCGGCTTGGTGGCCAGGCCCTTGACGTCGACGTGCTCGGTGCGCACCACCTCGCCGGCCTTCACCGGCACCAGGCTGGCGCCGCTGCCGTCCGCCGGATCGTCGGTCTGGCTTTCCTTGCCGTAGACCGCCAGCCAGCCGGGGTTGACCAGCACCTTGCCGTTGGTCTGGAACTTGTAGTCCTTGCCGGCGGCCTTCACCGTGGAGATGCGGGTCGTGACCTGGAACTCGGCCGCGGGGAAGAACACCGCCAGGAAGCGCTTGACCACCAGCTCGTAGAGCTTGGCCTCGGCCTCGGTGAGGCTCTTGGGCGCCTGCAGCGTGGGGATGATGGCAAAGTGGTCCGAGACCTTGGCGTTGTCGAAGACCTTCTTGGTGGGCTTGATATAGCCCTTGTTGAGCGCCACGCGGGCATGGCCGGCCAGGGCCTGCAGCGGCCCGGGCAGGTCCTCGTTGGCGATCATCTCGGCGGTCTGCTTGGCGACGGCCAGGTAGTCCTCGGGCAGGTAGCGGGAGTCGGTACGCGGGTAGGTCAGGACCTTGTGCTTCTCATAGAGCGCCTGGGCCAGGCCCAGCGTGGTCTTGGCCGAGAAGCCGAAGCGCGAGTTGGCCTCGCGCTGCAGCGTGGTGAGGTCATAGAGGCCGGGGCTGCTCTGCGAGCTGGGCTTGCTCTCCTCGGTGACGGTGGCGGGCTGGCCCTTCACCGCGGCGGCGATGGCCTCGGCCTCGGCCTGCGTCCAGACGCGGTCGGCCTTCAGCTCGGGGTCCTCGGCGTTCTTCTTCCAGGCGGGGTCGAACCACTTGCCCTCGTACTGGCCGGCCTCGGCGTCGAAGCTGCCGCGGATCTCCCAGTAGTCGCGGGCCACGTGCTTGCGGATCTTCTCCTCGCGCTCGACGACGATGGACAGCGTGGGCGTCTGCACCCGGCCCACGGTGGTCAGGAAGAAGCCGCCGTCGCGCGAGTTGAAGGCCGTCATGGCGCGCGTGCCGTTGATGCCCACCAGCCAGTCGGCCTCGGAGCGGCAGCGGGCGGCGTCGGCCAGGGGCAGCATCTGCGCATCGGAGCGCAGGCGCTCGAAGCCCTCGCGGATGGCCTGCGGGGTCATGGACTGCAGCCACAGCCGGCTCACCGGCTTGTTGATGGCCGCCTTGGCCGTGCCGGCGTACTGCACGATCAGGCGGAAGATCAGCTCCCCTTCGCGGCCCGCGTCACAGGCGTTGATCAGGGTCTCGATGTCCTTGCGGCGGATGAGCTTGACCAGGGCATTGAGCCGGCCCTTGCTCTTGTCGATGGGGTTGAGGTCGAAGTGCGGCGGAATCACCGGCAGGTGGGCGAAGCTCCACTTGCCGCGCTTGACGTCGTACTCCTCCGGCGCCTTGATCTCGACCAGGTGGCCCACGGCGGAGCTCACCACGTACTGGTCGTTCTCGAAGTACTCGTCGTGCTTGTCGAACTTGCCGGACTGCGGCGTGAGGGCGCGCACGATGTCCTGCGCGACGGAAGGCTTCTCGGCAATGATCAGGGCTTTGCTCATGGTCTCTTCTGACGTTCCTGGTGGGGCTGGCCGCCGGCAGCAAAAGCTCTGCCTACAATGCGGCCTCGCGCGCACGCACACGCGCACGCACCCATGATTTCAATGTAACCAACTCAAGCCATGCCGCAAGCCGCCCGCAAGAAGACCGCAGACGCGCCATCCTCCATGGCGGTGAGAAAGGCCGCCAAGGTCGTCAAGGGCGGTGGACGGCGCATCCAGGTGCGGCGCTCGGGCGTGCACGGGCGCGGTGTCTACGCGGTCACCGAGATCGCCATGGGCGAGGTCATCGTCGAGTACACCGGCGAGCGCATCGACTGGGACGAGGCCATGGACCGCCATCCCCACGACCCCAGCCAGCCCAACCACACCTTCTACTTCGGCCTGGACGACGGCACGGTGATCGACGCCCTGCACGGCGGCAACAGCGCCCGCTGGATCAACCACAGCTGCGATCCCAACTGCGAGGCCGACGAGGTCAACGGCCGCGTCTTCATCAAGGCCCTGCGCGACCTGATGCCCGGCGAGGAGCTGTTCTACGACTACGGGCTGACGGTGGACGAGCGCTACACCCCCAAGTTGAAGAAGGAATACGCCTGTCATTGCGGTGCACCGCAGTGCCGTGGCACCATGCTCACGCCCAAACGCTGACACCCCTGCCCCACATGGCTGCCAATCATCAGAACTGGGGCGCCGAGTCGCTCTGGCAAGACCTGGAACCCCTGCTGCCCGGCCTGTCCATCGAGGTCCTGGCCCGCACGGACTCCACCAACAGCGTGCTGCTGGAGCGCGTGCGCTCGGAGCACCGTTCCTCTGGCGAGCGCGGCCCGGACCGCGTGGGCGAGCGCGGCGGCTTCGGCCGCCGGGCCCATGACATGCAGCCCTGCCTGCTGGTCGCCGAGCACCAGACCGCCGGCCGTGGCCGCATGGGCCGCATCTGGCACGCCGAGGCCGGGGCCTCGCTGACCTTCTCACTGGCCCTGCCACTGACGCTGCCGGACTGGTCCGGTCTGTCCCTTGCCGTGGGCTGCGCCATGGCCGATGCCCTCGAGCCCCAGCCCGCCAGCCCGCCGCGCCTGCAGCTCAAGTGGCCCAACGACCTCTGGCTGGACGGACGCAAGCTGGGTGGCATCCTCATCGAGACCGTCAGCGCGGGCGAGCAGCGCATCGCGGTGATCGGCGTCGGGCTGAACATCCGCCCGCAGAAGCCCGGCAACGAGAGCCAGTTCATGAGCGGCTACGCCAGCCTGGATGAGCTCGACCCCGCCCTGAGCGCGCCCGAGGTCCTGCGCCGCGTCGCACGCCCGCTGATCCAGGCCGTCACCGGCTTCGCGCAGGGCGGCTTCGGCGCCTGGCAGCAGCGCTACGAGGCCCGCGACCTCCTGCGCGGCCGCCCCCTCACGGCCGGCGGCAACGAGGGCGTGGGCGCGGGCATCAGCGCCCAGGGCGAGCTGCTGATGGACGTGCAGGGCCAGCGCCAGACCGTCAGCGCCGGCGAGGTGTCCGTGCGTCTGCAAGCCAGCGAGCCGCCCGCATGCTGAGACTCCTCTTCGCCGCGACCCTGCTGCTGAACCTGCTGATCTTCGTCTTCACCCAGGGCTGGCTGGACGGCCTCACCGGCCTGCATGCCCGCGGTGACAGCGACCCCGCCCGGCTGCAGCAGCAGGTGAACCCCGAGCAGCTGCAGCTGCTGAACGCGCAGGCCGCGAAATCGGTCCAGGCCCGCGCCTGCCTGGAGTTCGGGCCGCTGATGGGCGACGACACCCTGCGCAGCGTGCAAGCCCAGCTGGACAAGGCCGGCATCGCCGCCACGCAATGGCAGGACCAGCGGGCCGAGCAGGCCGGCGTCTGGGCCGTGGCCACCATCCGCTTCCCCAACAAGGACTTCCAGCAGCGCAAGGAAGAGACCTACAAGCGCATGCGCATCAACTTCGAGTACCTGGCCGGCCCGCCCGAAGAGGTGCCGACCATGGTGCTGTCCCGCCACGGCAGCGAGAAGGCCGCGGAGGCCGCCCTGGAGGCCATGAGCCAGCGCGCCCTCAAGGGCCTGCGGGTGATGCAGCTTCAGGCCGCCAGCAGCCTGCATGTGCTGCGCTTTGCCCAGGCCGACGGTGTGACGCAGGCCAAGCTGCGCGGCATCAAGGAGCTGGGCGAGGGCCGCAGCTGTGCCGCCGCCCCTGCTGCCAGCGCCACCGAGGCAGCCAGCGCCGCCCCGTCCGCCCGCTGACTCAGGCCTGGCGCCGCCAGCGCCGCAGCAGCGGCACGCTCGCCAGCAGGGCCAGCAGCCAGGCCGGGCTCATCGCACCGCCACCACCGCCCGAGCTGGCGGGCGGAGGCGGCGCCACGCTGGCCAGCGCGGCGCGCGCGTCCAGCATGCCCGCGCCGCAGGTGCTGGTGGTGCAGTAGCACTCCAGCTGATCGGCGCCGGTGGGCGCCGTGCAGGCCGGCGGATTCGCATCACCGCCCGAGCCGCCTCCCGTGGTCGGGAAGGGGCGCACCGTGCTCACGAGGGCCTGGCGGACCTGGTCTGGCGTCAGCTCGGGCTTCACGGACAGCAGCAGCGCGGCCACGCCCGAGACCAGGGGCGCCGAGAAGCTCGTGCCCACCGAGGCGTCACTGTTGGTGTAGGCGTTGTCGTTCGAGACCGGCCCCTGCTTGCCCGAGTTGGTGGTGCTGAGCATGGGGTAGAGGCAGGCGCCGCTGGCATTGACGCAATTGCCGCCCGGTGCGGCCAGTGCGACCTCCGGCCCCACGCTGGAGAAGCCCACCTTGGTGCCCACGTGGCGCAGGCCCGCCACCGCGATCACGCCGCTGCAGTTGGCCGGCAGACCGACCGCCTGACCGGAGGTGTTGCCCGCCGCGGCGACGATGACCGCACCCTTGGCCCGCACCGCGGCCACGGTCTCGGCGTACATCGTGGCCGTGCCGCCGCCGTCGCTGCAGCTGCCGCCGCCGCCCAGGCTCATGTTCAGCACCCGTGCCGGCGTGGGATTCAGGGGCAGGCCCGGAACGGCGATGCCCGCGGCCCAGCGCATGCCGGCCCAGATGTCGGAGTCGTAGCCGCCGCACTTGCCCAGCACCCGCACGGGCAGGATCTTGCTGGACCAGCTGACGCCGGCGACGCCAATGCCGTTGTTGCTCGCCGCACCGATCAGGCCGGACACCCGCGTGCCATGCCAGGAGCTGTTGGCGACGTCGTCATAGGTGCAGCCGCTGATGCTGCCCGCCTCGATGTCGGCATTGCTGACCCAGTCGCCGGGGTCGCTGGCATCGCTGTCGGCCCGGTCGCCGTCGTTGGCCACGGCCAGGGCGTCGACGTCATTGGTCATCGCGCCGATCATGTCGTAGCCGGGCAGCAGCTTGCCTGCCAGGTCAGGGTGGTCGTAGCGGACGCCCGTATCCAGCACGGCCACGACCACGCTGCTGCTGCCCTTGCTGAGATCCCAGGCGCCTTCGGCATTGATGCTGGAGACCAGGTCCTTGCTGGGCGGCATCAGGTACCACTGCCCATGGCCATTGCTGCCCTGCGCCTGGTTGACCTGCGGATAGAGCGGGTCGTTGGGCACCGCGGCCAGCCGCCGGCGGTGGTCCACGGCCACCAGCTCGATCTCGCTGTCACGGGCCAGGCGGGCCGCCAGGGCCTCCGAGCTCAGGCCCCGGGCCAGCACGACCTGCGTGCGCTCGTCCAGGCTGTGGTGGGCGTGCAGGGCCAGGCCCGTGCGCTGCCCCAGACTCTGGGCGCGGCTGCGGGCGATCTGGCGGGCGGTGGCCACGTCGGTCCTGGCACTGAGCGCCTGGGCGCGCACGCTCTGGGCGCCGGCCTTGAAGCGCACGACCACCCGACCCACGGTCTCGGTGCCGGACGCCGCGGCGGCGGTAGCGCTCGCGGACTGGGCCTGCAGGCCCAGGGGCGCCGCCAGGGAGGCCATCAGCAGGCCCAGGGCCAGCGGACGCGAAGGGATTGACTGAGACATGCGAAAGGGCTCCAGATCGGGGACGGTCCAATGCCCGGCAGTGTAGGGATTTCGGGCTCCGCCGGACGTAAAGAAAGGCTAGGCAAAACACGCAGGCCAGGCAGGGCCTCGCCATGCTTGACATAGGGCGCCGCCAAAGGAAAAGCCCCGCCGGGGCGGGGCTTTCGTGCGGGTGGCGGCGCTTACTTGGCGACCACGCGGACCATTTCCAGGACCTTGTTCGAATAGCCCCACTCGTTGTCGTACCAGGACACGATCTTGACGAAGGTGCTGTCCAGGGCGATGCCGGCCTCGGCGTCGAACACCGAGGTGCAGGACTCGCCGCGGAAGTCGGTGGCGACGACCTTGTCTTCCGTGTAGCCCAGCACGCCCTTGAGCGCGCCTTCGGACTGGGCCTTCATCTCGGCGCAGATGTCAGCGTAGCTGGCCGCGCTGTTCAGCTCGACGGTCAGGTCGACCACGGAGACGTCGGAGGTCGGCACGCGGAAGGACATGCCGGTCAGCTTCTTGTTCAGCTCGGGGATCACCACGCCCACGGCCTTGGCGGCACCGGTGCTGCTGGGGATGATGTTCTCGAGGATGCCGCGGCCGCCGCGCCAGTCCTTGTTGGACGGGCCGTCAACGGTCTTCTGGGTGGCGGTGGCGGCGTGCACGGTGGTCATCAGACCGCGCTTGATGCCCCACTTGTCGTTCAGCACCTTGGCCACGGGGGCCAGGCAGTTGGTGGTGCACGAGGCGTTGGAGATGATGGCCTGGCCGGCGTAGGTCTTGTCGTTGACGCCGTAGACGAACATGGGGGTGTCGTCCTTGGACGGGGCCGACATGATCACCTTCTTGGCGCCAGCCTTCAGGTGGGCCTCGGCGGTCTCCTTGGTCAGGAACAGGCCGGTGGACTCGACGACGATGTCGGCGCCGACTTCATCCCACTTCAGCTCGGCCGGGTTCTTCACGGCGGTCAGGCGGATCTTCTTGCCGTTGACGATCAGGGTGTTGCCATCGACGGCCACGTCGCCCTTGAAGCGGCCGTGCACGCTGTCGTACTTCAGCATGTAGGCCAGGTAGTCCGGCTCCAGCAGGTCGTTGATGCCCACGACCTCGATGTCATTGAAGTTCTGGACAGCGGCGCGGAACACCATGCGGCCGATACGGCCGAAGCCATTGATACCGATCTTGATCGTCATGCGGAAGTCTCCGGAGTGAAATGAAAAAGCTGTGAAAACCTGACTGCGCGGGATTTTCGCCGATTCCGGCGCCCTGGTCGCAGCCGCCCCGGAACAAAGGGGGTACGTCGGCGGCTCTTTTCGATCCAGCGCAAGCCGCGGCGGGCATGGGCACACTCCCGCATGCCCGTCCGCGCCTGCGGCCGGTGCGTCAGCAGACCGGCCCGAGCCGCCCGCCTCAGGAGCCCGCCGGATCCAGGTCCAGCTGCCCGCAGGGCACCTGGATCTGCAGCGTCTGCCCGAAGAGCTCGTTGGCCTGCTTGTCGGAGCCGAAGGCGATCTGGCGTTCGCCCAGCCACTTCAGGAAGGGCGCACGGTTGGGATCGCGCTTGCCGCCCACGCGCAGCTCGTTGGGCAGGGCCGGGCCGTAGATGGTGTAGTTCACCTTGAAGGGGCAGCCCATGGTGTTGAAGTCGAAGTTCGCCTTCAGCTGCCGGGCGCCCTGGGTCATGGACAGGAACTCCACCAGACTGAAGTTCTCCTGCTTGAGCACGTAACGGCGATGACCCGCCGGGACCATGGTGAAGCGCTGCTGCATGACCTGCGGCTCCTCCTTGCCCGTGCGGCAGGGCATGCGGTAGGTCTTGACCCGCTCGATGGCTTCCCGCTCCACGGCCCTGTCACCCGTGCTGTGGAGCACCTTGACCTCCGGCGCCTGCTCGCCATCGCCGGTGAAGGTGGCCGCCAGCACCACATGCTCGACACTGCGGCTCAGGGTCATGATGCGGTCCATGTCCTTGCGCGGCATCACGGGGCAGAAGGGCAGACGCCGCTGCGCCGTCTCCGGCACCGGCAGGGCCTCCATGCTGGAGTTGCTGAAGTCGAACTCCTGCACGGCGCTGACCGTGCCGTCCTCGGCCTTCAGACAGGGCAGGCGGTAGTCGGCCACGTAGCGGTAGACGCGGTCCTGCATGTCCTCGCGGGCCGTGTTGGCAAGCACCTCGACACGCGGCGCGGCATCAGCCTTTTCGAAGTGAAGGCGCAGGCGCATGAAGCCGTGGCTGCGATCGAACCGGTGGTGCGCCGGGTAGCTGATCGTGCCGTCCGGCCGCTTCAGGCAGCCCAGCGACTGGGCCGGCGATGGTGGCGTGCTGTCGGTCTGGGCCTGAGCGAGCCCCGTCAGGCCTGCCCAAAGAAAAAGGGCCGCCAGCAGGCGACCCTTCATGGTCTTGTTTTGATGCGCTGTTCTATTCATGCGCTCCTCCTGTGATGAGGAGCGCACTCTAGCGCAAGACCTGGCCCTTAACGCTGGCCCTTAACGCTTCAGACGTGCGGCCCCCACGGCCACCTTGACCGTGTCCACCACGTTCTCGGCCGTGAAGCCGAAGTGCTTGAACAGCACCGGCGCGGGGGCGGACTCGCCGTAGGTGTCGATGCCCACGACGGCCGAGACGCCGTACTTCCACCAGAAGTCCGTCACGCCGGCCTCCACGGCCACGCGGGGCACGCCCGCGGGCAGCACGCTGGCCTTGTAGGCGGCGTCCTGGCGGTCGAACACATTCGTGCAGGGCACCGAGACCACGCGGGCGGCGATGCCGTCCTTGGCCAGCAGGGCCTGGGCATTCATGGCCAGCTGCACTTCCGAACCCGAGGCCATGATCACCACCTGGGCCTTCTTCTTCAGGCCCACCTCGGCGGGCTCGGCCAGCACGTAGGCGCCGCGGGCGATTTCATCGACGGCGGTCTTGGGCGCATAGGGCAGGTTCTGGCGCGACAGGGCCAGCACGCTGGGGCGCTGGGCATTGCCGATGGCCATGGTCCAGGCGACCACGGTCTCGACGGTGTCGGCCGGACGCCAGACGTCCAGGCCCGGAATCAGGCGCAGGCTCGAGACGTGCTCGATGGACTGGTGGGTCGGGCCATCCTCGCCCAGGCCGATGGAGTCGTGCGTGAACACATGGATCACGCGCTGCTTCATCAGCGCGGCCATGCGGATGGCGTTGCGGCTGTAGTCGCTGAAGGTCAGGAAGGTGCCGCCGTAGGGGATGTAGCCGCCATGCAGGGCGATGCCGTTCATGATGGCGGCCATGCCGAACTCGCGCACGCCGTAGTTGATGTGGCGGCCACCGTTGGCGCTGCCATCGGCTTCCAGGCGGAAGGCGGGCGTGCTCTTGGTGTTGGTCAGGTTGGAGCCGGTCAGGTCAGCCGAGCCGCCCAGCAGCTCGGGCAGTGCGGCGGTGAAGGCCTCCAGGGCCAGCTGGCTGGCCTTGCGGCTGGCCACGGTCTCGGCCTTCTCGTGGGCGGCCACGACGGCGTCCACGGCGATCTGCGCGAAGTTGGCGGGCAGCACGCCGGCCATGCGGCGCTGGAACTCGGCGGCCAGCTCGGGGTGGGCGGCGGCGTAGGCGTCGAAGCGCTCGTCCCAGGCCTTCTCGGCGGCGGCGCCGGCGGTCTTGGCGTCCCAGGCGGCGTAGACGTCAGCCGGGATCTGGAAGGGCTCATGCGACCAGCCCAGGGCCTCGCGCGTCAGCTTGATCTCTTCGGCGCCCAGGGGCTCGCCGTGGGCCTTGGCCGTGTTGGCGCGGTTGGGCGAGCCCTTGCCGATGTGGGTCTTGGAGATGACCAGCGTGGGCTTGTCGCTGCTCTTCTTCGCGGCGGCAATGGCGGCGTCCACGGCGTCCACGTCATGGCCGTCGATGGGGCCGATGACGTTCCAGCCATAGGCCTCGAAACGCTGGGCGGTGTTGTCGATGAACCAGGGGGCGACCTGGCCGTCGATGGAGATGCCGTTGTCGTCGTACAGGGCGACCAGCTTGTTCAGCTTCCAGGCGCCGGCCAGCGCGCAGGCCTCGTGGCTGATGCCTTCCATCAGGCAACCGTCACCCAGGAAGACGTAGGTGTGGTGGTCGACGATGGCGTGACCCTCACGGTTGAACTCCTTGGCCAGCATCTTCTCGGCCAGGGCCAGGCCCACGGCGTTGGTGATGCCCTGGCCCAGCGGGCCGGTGGTCGTTTCCACGCCCGGGGTGATGCCCACCTCGGGGTGGCCGGGCGTCTTGCTGTGCAGCTGGCGGAAGTTCTTCAGCTCCTCGATGGACAGCTCGTAGCCGCTCAGGTGCAGCAGGGCATAGATCAGCATGGAGCCGTGGCCGTTGGACAGCACGAAGCGGTCGCGGTCCGCCCAGTGCGGATTGGCCGGGTTGTGGCGCAGGTGACGACCCCACAGGGCGACGGCCATCTCGGCCATGCCCATGGGTGCGCCCGGGTGACCGGAGTTGGCCTGCTGCACGGCGTCCATGGCCAGTGCGCGGATGGCGTGGGCCATCAGGGTGGGGGTGCTTGCAGCGGTGTCAACCATGGTGGGTGCGGGCGGAAAGTTGGGGGTAAACCCGGCATTTTAAGGGGCGATGAAGTCACTTCGCTCCGCCTGCAAACCCTCGCTGCGCGCAAACGATTACGTCCATGGGAATCCGCCAAGGGCTTCACGCTTCTTGATCCATGGCAAGGCCGCCGAGGCCTGCTGGGGCGAGTCTTGGCAAAAGCCCGAAAAGAACGCACGGAGACATCGCCATGACCGGCCTCAAGCCCCTGACCCTGCGCATCATCCGCGACGAGCATGCGGCCCTGGCCGCCATGCTGCGCACCCTGCCGCTGCTGCTGGCGGAGCACCGCCGTGCCGGCACGCTGCCGGACTTCGCGGCGCTGCGCGCCATGCTCTTCTACGTCGACGAGTTCCCGGAGCGCCTGCACCACCCGAAGGAGTCGGAGCTGCTCTTCCCCAAGCTGCGCGCCCGCGCGCCGGCCATGCGCGATCTGCTGGACAAGCTGGACGAGGACCATGCCCGCGGCGAGCGCGCGATCCGCGACCTGGAGCACAGCCTGCTGGGCTTCGAGATGCTGGGGGACGCCCGCCGCGCCGCCTTCGAGCAGCAGGCCGAGCGCTACGTGCACCTCTACCTGCAGCACATGGACATCGAGGAACGCGAGATCCTGCCCGCCGCCATGCAGCTCTTCAGCGAGGAGGACTGGCAGGACCTGGACCAGGCCTTCGCCGAGAACAAGGACCCGCTCACCGGGCGCCACCTGGGCCAGCTGCAGACCGAGCTGGACGGGCCCTACCACGCGGTGTTCCAGCGCGTGCTCAATGCCCTGCCCGAGCCGCTGGGCCTGGCGCCCCGCCTGCCCGGCTGAGCGGCGGACGGTGAAGCCGCGAGGCCCCGTAGACTGCGGGGCATGAGAGCCATCATCCTGGCGGCCGGCCGCGGCGAGCGCATGCGGCCCCTGACCGACCACACCCCCAAGCCCCTGCTGGACGTGCGCGGCCAGCCCCTGATCCGCTGGCACATCCAGGCCCTGGCCGCGGCCGGCGTGCGCGACATCGTCATCAACTGCGCCTGGCTGGCCGATCAGTTCCCGGCGCAGCTGGGGGACGGCAGCCGCTACGGCGTGCGCCTGCACTACAGCGACGAGCAGCGCGACCACGGCCGTGCCCTGGAGACCGCCGGCGGCATCGCCAAGGCCCTGCCCCTGCTGTGCGCGGACGGCGACGAGGCCTTCTGGGTGCTGTCCGGCGACGTCTTCCTGCCGGGCCTGGTGCTGGACGCGCAGGCCGCACAGGACTTCGCGTCCAGCGAGCGCCTGGCCCATCTCTGGCTGGTACCCAACCAGGCCCACCATCCACGCGGCGACTTCGGCATCAGCCCGCAAGGCCTGGCCCTCAGCGGCGAGACGATCAGCCCGCGCTACACCTGGTCCTGCGTGGGTCTCTTCAAGCGCGCCCTGTTCGAGGGCGTGGCGCCCGACCAGCCCCTGCCCCTGCGCCCCTGCCTGGAGCGCGGCATCGGTGCCGGGCGCATCAGCGCCTCGCTGTATGGCGGCGAATGGACGGACGTCGGCACGCCCGAACGCCTGGCCGCGGTGAACGCCCCTGGGGCAAACCCGGCAACGTCCTGACACAAGGCGTCTGCCTGCCACAACAGGCGAGGGGCTCCGGCCGTCTGGGCCCCTGTCAAGTCTTACAGCTTCTCCCGGGCAATAGGCCGAATGGACTGCGAATCCAGCACAAACCCTGAGCACAACGGGCGATTGCCGCCCGAACAATCGCGTCGCCGACGCTGGCAGTCCCGCAGCGCGCAAGCAACAGGGGCCTGCTGACATTGATCGCTGCCACGAGCAGGGCGGTGTGGGGTCCCATCTTCCTCATCATCAGGAGACCTCCATGCAACGCAAGAACGCCTTGTCCGCCCTGGCCCTCGCCGCCAGCCTCTTCTGCCTCAGCGTCCCGGCACAGGCCGGTGACAAGGTCTGGATCAGCCTGGGCGACGGTGCCTACAGCGAGCTGCAGAAGCTGCAGCCCGGCGCCCGCGCCACCGCCTCGGTGGCGGTGTCCGAAGCCCAGCTGCGCCGCGGCGACATCGCCGGCCTGGCCACGCCCAGCGCCGCCCTCAAGGCCGAGAAGCTGCATCTGGTGCAGATCGACGAAGAGCTGCTGCCCGCCCTGTCCACCGCGCTGCACGAGAACCAGCACCGCTGCGGCGGCTACATGCACCATGCCAGCGAGCGCGACGGCCGCCGCGCCCTGGACCTGCACGCCGGCAGCCGCACCAATGCCCGCATCCTGACCGACCGCAGCACCCTGGCCACCCGCCCGAGCTACGTGATCGACCAGCAGACCGTGGTCAACCCCATGCTGTCGCAGATGCAGGCCAGCAACATCGTGCAGACCATCTCCGACCTGTCCAACAACTACAGCAACCGCTACTACCAGACCAGCGGCGGCGCGAACGCCTCGGACTGGCTGAAGAACAAGTGGCTGACCATGGCCAACGGCCGCACCGACATCACGGTGGAGCAGTTCACCCACAGTGGCTGGAAGCAGAAGTCGGTGATCGCCACCATCAAGGGCACGGACAACGGCAATGAGATCGTGGTCCTGGGCGGCCACCTGGACTCCATCAACCAGTCCGGCACCTCCGAGACCACCCGCGCACCGGGTGCCGATGACGATGCCTCCGGCGTCGCCAGCCTCACCGAGATCTACCGCACCCTGCTGGCCAACAACTACAAGCCGCGTCGCACCATCAAGTTCATGGCCTATGCGGCCGAGGAAGTCGGCCTGCGCGGCTCGGCCGAGATCGCCAACAGCTTCTCCGCCGCGGGCGCCAACGTCGTGGGCGTGATGCAGCTGGACATGACCAACTACAAGGGCTCGGCCAGCGACATCTACATCTTCACCGACTACACGGACAGCGCGCAGAACACCTTCGTCACCAACCTGATCAAGACCTACCTGCCGACGCTCACCGTGGGCACCGACCGCTGCGGCTATGCCTGCTCGGACCACGCCTCCTGGAACGCCAAGGGCTATGCGACGACCATGCCCTTCGAGTCCTCCATGTCCGGGGACAACAAGGCCATCCACACCGCCAACGACACCCTGGCCAACAGCGACAGCACCGGCGCGCACTCGCTGAAGTTCGCACGCATGGGCCTGGCCTATGCCGTGGAACTGGGCAGCGACGGCCCGACCACCACGCCCACCGACAAGACCGAGACCTTCACCGGCAGCCTCAGCACCGGCCAGACGAAGAGCTATGGTCCCTTCAAGGCCAAGGCCGGCGGCTCGTTCAAGCTGTCCACCACCGGCACGGGTGACATCGACATCTACGGCAAGCTGGGCGCCGTGCCCACGACCAGCAGCTACGGCTGCAAGTCCGATGGCAGCACGGCCACCGAGACCTGCACCATCAACGTCACGACCAACAGCGACGGCTACGTGCTGGTCAAGGGCTACACGGCCGGCAGCTACACGCTGACCGTGACCTACCGCCCGCAGTAAGGCGCCGGGCGCGGCCTGCTGAGCCGCGCCTGCCGAAATGGACAAGGCCTGGCCCTGCGGGGTCAGGCCTTGTCTTTTGTGGCCCCTTCCCGGGGGTCAGGTATTGCCTCGGGGCCCGATCCCGTCAGGCCTGCTGATCAGGCCTCAGCCTGGGCGAGGGGCACCGCGTCATGCTGCAGCCCCGAGCCCACCACCTTGAGCCGTCCGGTGGCCGCCCATTCGGCCAGGGGCCGGCGGCTCCATTCGCGCAGCTCCTCCAGGGTGTCGACCTCGGCGCTGACCAGGCCCAGCCAGCCATCACGGCCGCCGCGCTTGACGGCATACAGCGCCGCATCGGCCAGGTCCACCACCGTGCTCCAGTCCAGGCCCCGCGGAAACTTCGCCGACAGCGGGAAGGCGGCAAAGCCCAGCGAGCAGGTGCGCCGCAGCGTGCGCCCGTCATCCAGCTGGAAGTCGTAGCGCGACAGCGTGCGGCGCGCGCGCTCCGCCAGCTCGGCGGCATGGTGGCGGTCGGTATTGCGGGCCACCACGAGGAATTCCTCGCCGCCCCAGCGGATCAGGTAGTCGGCGTCGCGGAAGACCTGGCGCAGCAGGGCCTGCATCTGGGCCAGCACGGCATCGCCGGCCGCGTGGCCGTAGTCGTCGTTGACCTGCTTGAAATGGTCCAGGTCCACCATGAAGAAGACCATGTCCTGCCCCGGCTCGCGGGCCAGGCGCTGCACCTCGCCCTCGTAGCCGCGGACCACGCTGTTGATGTCCGACTCGATGTGCTGGGCCAGGAAGCGCCGGTTGCGCAGGCCGGTCAGCGGATCGGTCAGGCTGGCTTCCTTCAGCGCCTGGCTCAGGGTGAGCAGCTCGTGCGTGCGCTCGCGCACCCGCGCCTCCAGCACGGCCTGGGCACGGCGCAGGTAGCCGGTGCGGATCTGCACGATGCCGTAGATGCCCAGCAGGCCCAGCAGCACGCCGCCCAGGCGCGCCCACCAGGTCTGCCACCAGGCGGGCTGCACATGAAGGGGGATCAGCAGCTCGTGCGGGCTCCACTGCCCGACGCGGTTGCTGCCCTGCACCTGCAGCAGGTAGCGGCCGGGATCGAGATTGGTGTAGCTGGCGGTGCGCTGGCTGGCCTCGCTGAGGATCCAGTCCTTGTCATAGCCCTGCAGCCGGTAGCGGTAGCTCAGCACCGCCGGGTTGCTGAAGTCCAGGGCGGCGAACTCCACGCTGACATCGCGCTGCCCCGGCTGCAGCACCACGGTCTGACCCAGCGGACCGGGCGAGGTGCGCTCCCCGCCGATGCGCAGCTCGGACACCACCAGCGGCGGCTGGTAGGTCCAGGGCTTGAAGCGGCTGGCATCGATGACCAGCACGCCCTTGCTGCCGCCGATCAGCATGCGCCCGTCGTCCAGCCGCGTGTAGGCGCGGAACCAGCCGGTGCCGAAGGCGGCGCCGTCGGCCGCACTGAGCTCGTGGTAGCGGCCGGTCTTGGGATCGAAGACGGCGCGGTGGGTCCAGATGCGCCCCTGCTCGTCGTCCATCAGGTTGGCACCGAAGGCCTTGCCGCCCAGGCCGTAGCGCTCGCTGACGCGGTCGAACAGGGCCTCCTGGCCCTCCCAGCGCCTCAGCTGGTGCAGGCCCGCCGCCGTGTCCACCCAGAAGCGCCCCTGACGGTCCAGCAGCAGGCCCAGCACCGAATGGTTGGACAGGCCCGCGCCGGCCGGAGAGCGCAGCTCCTCCAGGGCCTCGCCGTCCTTGGACAGCAGGTAGAGCCCGCTCTCGCCGCCCACCAGCAGGCGGCCCTGGGCATCCTCGGCCAGAGCATTGACGTCACCGCTGAGCTTGCGACCGCCCACCAGGCTCATGCGAAGCAGGCGGTCCTGGGCCGGGTCGTAGCGGAACAGGCCGTCCTGCGTGGCCACCCACAACCGGCCCGCGCTGTCCGCCATCAGGCGGCGCACGCGGCCCTTGCCGGCGGCGTACTGGCCCAGCAGCTGGCGGGCCTCGTTGAAGCGGTAGAGGGCGGTGTCGGTGCCCACCCAGACCTGGCCGTCGGGCGTCTGCGCGAGGCCGCCCACGCGCCCGCCGCGAAAGCCGCTGCCCTCCTGCGGCGCGATCTGGCCCTGCAGGTGCAGCTCGCGGTCGAGGATGGCCACGCCGCGCTCGTTGGTGCCCATCCAGATGGCGCCGCTGCGCAGCTGCAGGATGCTGCGCACATCGGCCTGGGCCAGGGGGCTGTGCTCGTCGAGGTCGGAATGCCTGACCCACAGGCCGGCATTGGCCGGGTTGTGCAGCTGCAGGCCGCCGCCGTAGCTGCCCACCCAGATCCAGCCGGCGGCGTCCTTGACCAGGGCGCGCACATCGTTGCCGGCCAGGCCCCAGGGGCGGCGGATGTCGTGCTGCAGGCGGCGCAGCAGCCGGCCGCTGACGGGGTCGCGCTCCTCGATGCCGCTGGCCCGCGCCATCCACAGGCGCTGCGGGTCCGGCGCCACCATGGCGTAGAGGGTGTCGCGCCGACCGGACTGCTCGCCCAGCTCGACCCACTGCAGCTTGGGCGAGTCCTTGCCCAGGCGCAGCAGGTCCCCCTGCTGCGTGCCCACCCACAGATGCCCGTCCGGCGACTCCGCCAGCAGGGTGATGATGCGCTCGCCCAGCGGGCGGCCCTCCACCTGCAGGGTCTCGAAATGCGTGCTGCCCTTGCGCAGGCGGGCCACGCCGTTCCAGGTGCCCACCCACAGGTCGCCCTGGGAATCGAAGAACAGGGCCTGGATGCGGTCATCCGGCAGCCCGCTGGCGGGCCCCTGGCGGAAGTGCGTGAACTGGCCCGTGGCCGGATCGAAGCGGTCCAGGCCGCCGCCGATGGTGCCCACCCACAGCGTGCCGTCCAGGGCCTGGGCCAGGGCGCGGACGGTGCCGGAGGCCAGGGCTTTCGGGTCGTCCGGCTTGCTGCGGAAGAAGGTCCAGCGGTCAGTCTGGGGGTCGAAGCGGGCCAGGCCGTCGCTCTCGGTGCCGATCCAGAGCACCCCTTCCTGCGAGGCCAGCAGGGAGCGCACGAAGCTGGTCCCGGCGGGCGTCTTGCGGTTGTCGTTGCCCAGCTGGTAGGTGCGCAGCTGGTAGCCGTCGAAGCGCACCAGGCCGGCCGTGGTGCCGATCCAGATGAAGCCCCGCCCGTCCTGGGCCAGGGCGGACACCACACCGTCGGTGATGGAGGCCACATCGCCCACCGCCTCGAACCGGGGCTCGACCAGCGCCTGCGGCAGGCGGGGTGCCTGGCCGTGGGCCGGAACGGCCAGCGCCATCATGACAAGCACCGGCAGCGACAAGCGTGGAAGGAGGCGGGCGAGCATCCGGCGGATGTTAGCGGGGCGGCATGACACTCCCTTACAAAGAGGGGGCCTCTCCCTCCTGAGTGGGGGGTGCGCGCAACGCCCCGCCCTGCAGGCTTATTGGGCCAGCGGCAGGGTCAGGGCGTCGATGCGCTCCAGCACCTCGGGGCTGAGCTTGGGCGTCATCGCCAGCGCGGCCAGGTTGTCCTGCAGCTGGCTCATGCGGCTGGCGCCCAGGATCACCGTGGAGACGCGCGGATTGCGGTTCACCCAGGCGATGGCCAGCTGGGCCACGCTGCCACCCAGCTCGGCGGCGATGGCCTCCAGCTCGGCCACGGCGGCATTGCGCTGCGGGTGCTGCAGCTGCTCGCGCAGCCAGCTCATGCTCTCCAGGGAGCCACGGCTGCCTTCGGGGATGCCCTGGCGGTACTTGCCCGTCAGCAGGCCGGAGGCCAGCGGGCTCCAGGTGGTCAGGCCCAGGCCCAGGTCCTCGTACAGGCGGGCGTATTCCTGCTCCACCCGCTTGCGGTGGAAGAGGTGGTACTGCGGCTGCTCCATCACCGGCTTGTGCAGGTGGTGGCGCTCGGCAATCTCCCAGGCGGCGCGGATGTCGGCGGCGCTCCATTCGCTGGTGCCCCAGTAGAGGGCCTTGCCCTGGGTGATCATGTCGCTCATCGCGCGCACGGTCTCCTCGATGGGCGTCAGCGGATCGGGGCGGTGGCAGTAGACCAGATCCACGAAGTCCAGCTGCAGGCGCTGGAGCGAGCCGTCGATGGCCTGCATCAGGTACTTGCGGTTGAGCGTGTTCTGCAGATTGACGGTGCTGCCCTCGCGCTGCAGGCCCCAGAAGAACTTGGTCGAGACCACATAGCTCTCGCGGGCCCACTTCAGCTGCTTGAAGGCCTCGCCCATCACGCGCTCGCTGGCGCCCTGGGCGTAGACCTCGGCGTTGTCGAAGAAATTGACCCCGGCGTCGCGCGCGGCGGCCAGCATCTCCACGGCGGACTTCGTGTCCACCTGGTTGTGATAGGTCACCCAGGATCCCAGCG
Source organism: Pelomonas sp. BJYL3 (assembly GCF_027257975.1). GTDB lineage: Bacteria > Pseudomonadota > Gammaproteobacteria > Burkholderiales > Burkholderiaceae_C > Roseateles_B > Roseateles_B flavus. The sequence goes on along the minus strand of NZ_JANZKX010000002.1, from coordinate 609,278 downwards.
ACAGTTCGGACACCTGCAGGCCGCTGCGGCCCAGTCGACGGTATTGCATGCCTGACTCCTTCTTGACGTGGTGTGCGGCACGGCCCGCCGGCCCGCCACCGGGCCAAGCCTGACCCGCCGTCATGGCAATGGGGGCGAGCGTAGCCCAGCCGGCTCGCTATAGTGCGGAACCCTCGCAATACCGTGGCGCCGCCTGCGGGCATCTGTCCCCTGGGCGACGCCCCCACGCCATGCGTACCGACGCCCCCGCCGCCCCGCCCTCCCCTGCCGATCCCCTGCGCATCGCCATCGTCGGCGCGGGCCCGGCGGGCCTGGGCCTCGCCCTGCTGGCCGCGCGGCGCCTGCCCGCGGCCCAGGTCCAGCTCTTCGACGCCCGCCCGCTGGAGAAGGACATCAGCGACGACCCCCGCACCCTGGCCCTCTCCCTGGGCAGCGTCCAGCTGCTGCAGCGCCTGCAGGCCTGGAACGAGGCAGCGGCACAGTCCATCCTGCAGGTCCAGGTCAGCCAGGCGCCGCCCACGCTGAGGCACCCGGTCTTCGGCGAGGCGGGGCAGCCGGTGGTGAGCATCCATGCCCGTGAGCAGGGCGAGGAGCGCCTGGGCGCCGTGCTGGCCTACGGGCAGCTGGTGGCGCCCATGCAGGCGGCCTGGCTGCGCCAGTGCGAGGCGCGGCCGGCCCAGGCCCTCACCCGCTTCGGCCAGCCGGTGGCCGGCATCCGCGCCGTGGGTGACGAGATGGAGGTGGACGCAGGCATCGCCGATCGCTTCGACCTGGTCGTGATCGCCGAGGGCGGCGTCTTCGCGGAGCAGTCCCGCAAGAGCCTCAGCCACGACTACCAGCAGAACGCCTGGGTGGGCACCGTGACCCTGGACCCGGCCTCGCCGCCGGGCGTGGCCTACGAGCGCTTCACCCGCAACGGTCCCCTGGCCCTGCTGCCCCTGCCACCCACCCCCCAGCAGCCGCACCGCGCGGCCCTGGTCTGGTGCCTGCCGCAGGCCGAGGACGAGGTGGCCGGCCTGACGGATGCCCAGCGCCTCACCGTGATCAACCAGCAGCTGCCGCCGGGCCTGCCGCCCCTGCGCGGCATCAGCCCGCTGAAGTGCTTCCCGCTGGGCCTCAATGCCGAGCGCAGCCTCGTGGAGGGGCGCCTGGTGCGCATCGGCAACGCGGCCCAGACCCTGCACCCGGTGGCCGGCCAGGGCCTGAACCTGGGCCTGCGCGATGCCTACGCGCTGGTCGAGGCGCTGGTCCAGGCGCAGGCCCGCCAGCCCGGCTCCCCCCTGGCCGCCGCCGTGCCCCGGGCCCTGCAGCGCGTGCAGTGGCAGCGCGGGCCGGACCGCTGGAGCACCATCCTCGGCACCGACTTCCTGGCCCGCAGCTTCAGCTGGCGCTGGCCCGCCCTGCCCGCCCTGCGGGGCCTGGGCCTGGCGGCGCTGCAGGCGCTGCCCCCGGTCAAGAAGGCGCTGGCGCGGCAGATGATGTTCGGGCGGCGCTAGCGTCCTGCCCTGGCCGGATCACGCGGCCTCGGATTCACGCGGCGCCGCCGCCACTGCCTCCGCGGCCGTTCCTGCAGCGTCCGCCTCCATGCGCTCGGCCAGCCGCGCCTGCAGCGCATGCAGCTGCGCATAGCCGCCGCCCAGCGCCATCAGTTCCTCATGCGTGCCGGACTCGGTGATGCGCCCGGCCTTCAGGAAGTAGATCCGGTCCGCTGACTGCGCACTGGCCAGGCGGTGGGTGATCAGCACCACCATGCGGTCGCGGCGCAGCCTGGCCAGGCTCGCGAAGACGGCGGCCTCGGCACGGGCGTCCAGGGGTGCGGTGGGCTCGTCCCAGATGGTCAGGGCGGCCTGGCGGTAGAGGCCACGGGCCACGGCCAGGCGCTGCCACTGGCCGGAGGACAGCTCGATGCCGCCCTTGAACAGGCGGTTGAGCAGCGTCTGCCAGCCTTGCGGCAGCTGAGCAGCCACCTGGTCGGCCTCGGCCTCGCGAACGGCCTGCGCGAAGCGGGGGTCGTCATCACCGCCGGCGGCCAGACCCACGCGCCCCAGCCGCACGTTCTGCGCAGCGCTGTAGGGCCAGCGCAGCGGGTGCTGGGGCACGATGAGGGTGTGGGCCAGGCGCTGGCGGGCGTCGAGGCTGCGGCAGTCCACGCCGTCCCAGTCCATGCGCCCGGCGCTGGGCTCGTAAAGGCCGGCCAGCAGCTTGGCCAGCGTGGACTTGCCCGAGCCGTTCTCACCCACCAGGGCGATGGTCGTGCCGCGCTGCAGCGTCAGGTGGATGTCGTGCAGCACCGGCCGGTCCGGGGCGCCCGCGTAGGCAAAGCCCACGCCCTGCAGGGTGATGCGTTCGGGCGCCGGCAGCTCGGGCGCGCCGGCCTGTGCGGGCAGGGCGGCAGGCGCCTGGCCGACAAAGCCGAAGTAGTCGTCCAGGTACAGCGCCTTCTCCATCATCTGGTCCAGGGCATGGACCAGCTGGCGCACGGCCTCCAGGCTGGTGCGCAGGCCCAGTGCCGCGGCGCCGGCCAGCGCCGGCGCCAGGCTGCCGCGGCCCACCAGCATCACCAGCCAGAGGTAGGCCAGCCCCTGGGCCAGGCCGCTCACGACGGCGCCCCAGGCCCGCGTGCGGGCGATGCCGGCCTTCAGCCGTTCCAGGCTGGTGCGCAGGGCCTCGGTCACGCGCCGGTGGCGCTCGCTGAGCAGCGGCTCCATCTGCAGCGCCCGCAGCTCGGCGGCAGGCTCGGGCTGGCTGGCCAGCTCCTGCAGCATCCAGCCCTGGCGGGACAGGGCGATGCTCTGGTCCCAATGGCTCTGCACGCACAGCAGGGCGCGGATGGCCGTCCAGGCCTGGGGCAGCAGGCACAGCAGCAGCACGGGCAGCAGGGCCGGATGCAGCACCAGCAGGGCCACCGCGCCTGAGACCAGGCCGATGCCCGCGCTGCTCAGCGCCACGGTCTGGTCGACGATGCTCTCGACATAGTGCAGGCCGCGGTCGCGGGCACGGTGCATGCGGTCGACGAACTCCGGGTCATCGAAACGCTGCAGCGGTGCACGCAGGCAGGCGTCGACGAAGTCCTGCTCGGCCGTGGCCACCAGGGCGGGGCTGAGCCGGGCGCGCAGCACCTCGGCCAGGGCCTCCAGCGCCAGCTTGCCCAGGAAGGCCGCGCCCAGGCCCAGGGCGACGCCCGTGTGCGGCGCCAGCTGCTGGCTCACGGACTGAGCCAGCCCATGCGCATCGAGCAGGGACTGCAGGAGCCGCCCCCCCAGCACCAGGGTGTAGGCCCACAGAAGGCCGGCCAGCAGCTGGCAGCCCAGCACGCCGAGGACGGCAGCCAGGCCGACCCGCCGCATCAGCGCGACGACAGGCGGCGCCGCACCCGCCACGCGCCGGAAGAAGGCGGGAAAGCTGCTCAGCAGGGCCTCGGAGGCGCCCAACTCCCAATAGGGGTTGTCGGTGGCGATGAAGACCTCGGCGTCGCCCGGCGCCTGCGAGGCGCCCTCAGCCGCCCGGTCCGGTGCCCGGCTCATGGCCGCACGAAGGACGGCAGCCGCGCCTGCGGGTGCGCGCGCAGCAGCTGGTAGGCGATGCCGCCCGGCCCCGTCATCAGCGAGGGCGAGAAGACGTCATTGGTGATGCCACAACGGCTGCCGTGCTGCTCCAGGCTGGCCAGCAGGCGCGCCAGCTCCGCGTCTCGGCTGACACCCGGCGGTGCCAGGCCGCGGTCGGCCGCTTCCTGCAGCAGCTCCAGGGCGCTGGCGTCGCCATGGCAGGCGCAGTGGTTCCAGCCCATGCCCTGACGGAAGGTCGCCCCGGCGGCCTGGTGCACGCGCTCGCGCACCCGGTCCTCGCCGATCAGGGCCGTGAAGTCCAGGTAGCCCAGGCCGTTGCCCACGGCGCCGTGGCACCAGGCCGTGGAGCAGTTGACGCCGTCCAGATGGCGCAGGTCGCGCCAGTTCTGGTCCGCCTCGTCGAACAGGGACTCCTCGAAGGCCAGCGCCTCCTGCGCGCCTTGCAGGAAGCGAGGTTCGCCGCAGGCCTCATGCAGCTTCAGCAGGGCCCAGCCGATGCCGCAGCTGCCGTGACCGAAGCCGCCCATGCCCTCGGGGGCCGCCGCGGTGGGCCAGCAGGCCCGGCCGCCTTCGCGCTTCGCGGCCTTCAGCAGATGGTCCCCCGCTGCGATGGCCAGCGCGAGGTGCGCGGCCTGCTGCGTGCGCCGGTGCAGCAGCAGCAGGCCCGGGATCGCCCCGGCCGCGCCGGCCAGCAGGTCATAGGTCTGGTCGGCCTCCAGCGAGCCCTGCATGTACTCCGCCGTCAGCGCGGCGCACTCGACGGCCTCGGCCCCGACGGCGCCCAGGGCCTCCAGCTGCAGCCAGCCCCAGATCTGCGAACCGATGCCCAGGTAGCCGCCCGGCTGGTGCGGCCGCACCTTGCCGGCCGAGCGCTGCAGCTCGACCTGGCGGTACAGGCCCTTCCTCATGGTCTCGATCACCGCGGCCAGCAGTTCGTCGGCACCGGGCAGCGGCAGGGCGCGGCCCTGGGCCACCTCGCGCTGGTAGGCCGCCAGCAGCAGGGCCACGCCGGCATTGCCGCCGTAGAGGTTCTGGTCGATGGCCTGGATGCCCCAGCCCGTGGGGCCCAGCGTGGGGGAGATCCAGGTGACCGTGCCGTCATCGCCGCGGATGCCGTTCTGCAGGAAGGGCACGAGCAGGCGGCGGGCCCAGGCCTGGCGCCGCGGCTCGAGGTCCTGCTGGCTGGCCGTGTGCACGCGGAAGGACCGCTCGGTGGGCATCCAGCCGTCGTTGAGGTAGGCGCTCAGCAGGGAGGCCTTGATGATGTCGCGGTCCAGGCGCTGGTCCGAGGCGCTCCAGGCCTGCAGGCATTGCTCGACGAGGTCGTTCTCGGGCAGCCACTGCGTGCCGCCGGGCCCCGACATGCGGCCATGGCCGGCGGTGCTGTGGAAGTAGGGCACGTCGCCGCGCAGCATGTCGTCGATCTCGGCCTGGATGACCACGGGGTCGGAGGGCGTGGTCGAGATCAGCGCCGCCGCGCGCGCCAGCAGGCCCGCAGCGCGCTGGCGGGCCTGTACCTCGTCGGCCAGGGAGATCGGGTGCCAGAGCATGCGGATCAGCTCGGCATAGACCTCCGTCGCCCGCGGCACGAGGCGCATGTGGCAGGGCTTGAAGGGCTGCAGCAGCGGCGCCAGGCGGCCCTGCGCATGCAGCTGGATCAGGCGTGCGGTGAGGCTGTCATAACCCTCCAGCACCTGGCCCCAGTAGCGCTCCAGCGAGGGCGTCTCGCAAGGGTGGTTCTTGGCGATCTCCACCTCGACCAGGGCCTGGCCGATGCGCACGGTGTCCCGGCCGCCGTCCACGAGGGCGGGGACGCTGATCTTGGGCTGCTGCTGGCGGATGCTGCCCATGCCGGAGTTGTCCACGCCGCGCCAGCCCAGCGAGGCGCCGCGGCCGGGCAGCAGGCCCGTCTTCATGAGGGAGGCGAACATGGCCTCGTCGGCCTTGTCCACCGCGTTGCCGAAGCCGGAGGGCTTGATCTCGGTGCGCGGGCAGAAGAGGGTCTCGCAGTCCACGATGATGGGCAGGCAGCCCTGGGCGATGACGTTCTCGCCATGGAAATCAGTGCCACCCAGCAGCCGCATGATGGCCAGCCAGTGGCCCATGTTGCGGTAGAACAGCCGCAGCTCCCGCTCATCGACGGCATGGCGGTGGACGATGAACTCGCCCCAGCCGTGGTCGCCGCGGTCCAGCACCGCGGGCACGCGCACGCGCTGCGCGACGGGCTCGTCGGCCAGCACCTGCTGCAGGAAGTCGGCCAGGGCCTGATCGGTGTTGAGGGGCCGGGGCTTGTAGGCCGCGGTGCCGCCCTCGAGGCGCAGCAGGGCCACGCCTGCGCCACCGTTGTGGCTGTCGCCCTTGGCCAGCTCCAGGGCCTGCAGCGCACCGGGCGCCTGGCCCAGCAGCGTGCCGAGCAAGGCCCTGTCTTCGGCGAAATGGCGCGCCAGGGTGGCCACGAAGCGCACCTTGTGGTCCACGATCCAGCCAACGCGGGCCAGCAGGCTCGGGTATTGCTCGCCCAGCCTCGCCCAGTGCTGCGGGGTGGCGGCCTGGGCCAGGTATTCCTCCCAGCGCGCCGCAGAACTCGCCGCGCTCAGCCGGCCCTGCACGCGGGCGGCGTTGATATCCATGACCAGCACGCGGGCGAGCTTGGCATGGAGCTGTTGTTCGAGGTGCTGACGCAAGGCGTCGGCAATGAGAGAGCGCTCGGCTGCCTCGAGGCTGTCCAGGTCCTGCAGCGCACGCGTGAGCGCGGCAAGGGCGGGAGCAATCCAGTGGACCAGGCAGGGGACGAAGTCCGGCTCGGCCGGCTCGGCCGGCTCGGCGTGCGCGTCGTGGTCGGGATGCTCGCGGGCGGCGACGGATTCAGCGGGGGGCGTGGACTGCATGGGCGAGCGGATCAGGTCGGGCGGATCAGGGGAGACGCCTGGGCAGAAGGCCAGGACTGCCGGCCGGACCCCGCCACCTGGGCGGGGTCTCGACGCCAGGGACCGGAACCCCAGGCGTCTGCACATCAGTGCATCAGCAGCACATGATGGTGCGCGAGCCGGAGCAGCTGGAGCAGCCCTGGCGGGTTTCACGCGACACGTCGCCGGCGATTTCGGCTTCGCTGTACACGCCGCTGGAGAACAGCGGGCCGGCGGGGTTGGCTGCGGACTCGTCTTGCATCCATTGCTCGACTTGCTGCAGTGCGCTGGTGATCTCGTTCATGAGGTTCTCCTTGCTAGGTTGAGTGTGAAAACCTTGCGCCTGCGACCGCGGCTGCAGGGCCCTCCGCACATCGGAAGCACTGCGTCGTGTCCGGGGCAGCCCGGCAGCCTGGCATTGCGCAAAGCGGATCGAAGGCTATGCGTCGGCTTCCCAGGCACCCCATGGGGCAAGTCCCTAGGCCACCCGGGCTTTACATGAATGGGCAGGGCAACCTGCAAGGGTTTACAGGTGTCCTCCGCAATGCCTGCCGTCCTACATGAAACCACCCCCCAACCAGTTGGGCGAGCAACGCACAGTTGACCTGGCACCGCACCGCGAAGCGGTCGGGCAAGGCGCCGCACCCGCTCACTGCGCGTCCAGTGCCTGCGGCCATGCGGCGAGCGCCCTCGCCGGACGTGCCGGCAGATGCACCCCCGCCAGCATGCAGCGCACCGAGCCGCCGGCCTGCTCGAGGGTGGGCACCGCCAAGGGCAGCAGGCGCAGGCCCAGCCCCGCGAAGACCTTCTTCTGGCGCGCATCCAGGGCGTCCAGGGCGGTACCGGACAGGGCCAGCAGCGGCCCGCGGGGCGTCGCCAGCTCCAGGGCATTGCCGGCAAAGGCAAGGACCTGCTCAGCACCCAGCTCGATCAGCTGCCGCCCGCCCGATTGCAGCCGGGCACGCAGGCGGCGGCGCTCGGCGTCCTTTGGCAGCAGGGCCAGGCCCGCCGCGGCGTAGGCCGTGCCCACATGCATCAGCACATTGCTGTGATAGACGGGCACGCCCTGCGCATCGGCCGTGTCGAAGGCATGGGGGCGGTAGCGCATCAGTGCGCAGAAGCGCTGCAGCGCGGCCTCATGCGCGCGGCCGGAGCGCCCCATGTAGGCAAGGCGCTGCACGTGGTCCAGCACCAGGGCGCCCGTGCCCTCGAGGTGCAGGCCCTGTCGCTCCAGCGGGCTGAGGTCCAGCAGCTGGCGCAGCTGGTAGTGGCGGCCGAGGAAGGCCAGGATGTCCGCCCGCCGCTCCAGGCGCCGGTTGGGCGCGGCCATGGGGTACAGCACCACGCGGCCGTCGGCATGGGTGGAGAACCAGTTGTTGGGAAAGACGGCATCGGGCGTCGGCGGTGCCTCGGGCGCGCTGGGCTCGTCAAAGACATGCACGGCAACGCCCGCCTCGCGCAGCCGGTCCACGGCGGCATCGAACTCGAGGCGGGCCTGCAGGCCCAGGGTGGCGGAGGGCGGGACGGGCTGCTGGAATCGGTTGTCGGCCCGGGTCTGCGGATTGGGCTGGAAGCGATGGGGCCGGACCATCACGACGGCATGGGGTGCTTGTCAACGCCCGCACGCCCGTGGTGGCGCTGGCCAAGGCCCTGCGCCTGACGCGCAACACGGTGCAGCACCGCATCGAACGCCTGGAGCAGGCCGGCGTGATCCTGGGCTACACCTTGAAGCTGCGCCCCGAGACGGAGTCCGGCCGCCTGCGCGCGGTGATGAGCATTGCCGTCGAGGGCAGCCAGGGCGAGGCCGTGCGGCGGGCGCTGTGGGGCCATGCGCAGGTGGTGGGCCTGCACACCACCAACGGCCGCTGGGACCTGATCGCCGAGCTGCGGGCGGAGTCGCTGGAGGCCTTCAACACGGCCCTGGGCGAGATCCGCCGCATTCCCGGCATCGCCAGCAGCGAGACCAGCCTGCTGCTGGCCACCGACAAGGCCTGAGACCCCGCGCTCAGGCCTGCAGGCTCGCCACGGACTCGGCCATCCAGGCCGCGAAGGCCGGTTCGGCCCACTGCACGGGCAGGCTCAGCAGGGCGGGCAGCTCGTAGGGATGGAGGTCGGCCACCAGCGCCGCCAGCTCGGCCTGGCGGCCCTGCGTGGTCTTGAGCAGCAGGCGCCATTCGGGGTCCTCGCAGACCTCGCCTTGCCAGCGGTAGATGCTCTCGATGGCCTGGATCTGCGCACAGGCAGCCAGGCGGCGCTGCACCACTTCGCGTGCCAGGGCCTGGGCGGCCTCGCGGCTGGGCAGGGTCGTGAGCATCAGCAGAGGGCGGTCGGGATCGGGGGCAGTCATCGCAGGCTCCGGCATCACCACGCGGGCGGTGCCGCCATTGTGCGGCGGCTCAGGCCAGGCGCAGCTCGATCAGCTCGCGCACCAGGGCTTCCAGCGACTGATGCAGCGCTGCCTCGTTGGCCAGGCGCAGGCGCTCGTTCATGTCCAGCCAGGCGGCATCCAGGGGCGTGGTCTGCACCAGGCGCATCTGGCGCTCGTAGACCAGCTTGCCGCTGGCCCGCTCCACCAGGCGGTACTGCATGTAGAGCGCCACGGTGACGTCGGCCGCAACCTTGGGCTGCTCCAGCTTCATCAGCCGCGCCTGCAGCTCGAAGCGGCCGCCTTCGGGCATCACGGCCGCCAGCCCCACGCCACGCAGGGATTCGTCCAGGGCGATGCGCAGGCTCTCGTCGCTGATCTTGGAGCCCCAGTAGCGCCCGGTCTCGGCGCCGCCCTCCACCTTGCCCAGGCGGATCTGGCCGCGCAGCGCTTCGGGAATCCAGCTGCGCAGCTGCAGGCGCTCGGCGGCGCGCAGGCTCATGCGATCGGGCTCGGCCGGCGTGCCGCATCCGCCCAGCAGGGCGGCCAGGGCCAGCACACAGGAAAGGGACAGGACGGGGCGCATCATGGGCAGTCTCCAGGCGCTCATGGTGCCGCCGCGGGCCGCCGGTGATGCCGAGAAAAGACGGGCAAAGCCTGCCCGTCTCAGGCCCGCCTCAGCCGGTCACTCGACTCACAGCAGGCGGTGCTGCAGGGCCGGCAGCTGGCTGCGCACGGCGGCCAGGCGCTGGGCGTCCAGCTCGGCCATCACCACGCCCTCGCCTTCCGGCAGGCAGGCCAGCACCTGGCCCCAGGGATCGATGATCAGGCTGTGGCCCCAGGTGCGGCGGCCGTTCTCATGCCGGCCGCCCTGCGCGGGGGCGATCACGTAGGCCTGGTTCTCGACCGCACGGGCGCGCAGCAGCAGCTCCCAGTGCGCCTCCCCGGTCGTGTAGGTGAAGGCCGCGGGCACGGCGATGAGGTCGCAGGGCGGCTGGCCCGGCGTGAAGCTCATCGCGCGGAAGAGCTCGGGGAAGCGCAGGTCGTAGCAGACCGAGAGGCCCGTGCGCCACACGCGGCCGTCGCGCGCCTTCAGGTCCACGGTGACGGGCTGCTCGCCGCGCTCCAGCACCTGGCCTTCGTCATAGGCCTCGCGGCCGTTGTTGAAGCGGAAGAGGTGGATCTTGTCGTAGCGGGCCGCGCGCTGGCCGTCCGGCGCATAGACACAGACGCTGTTGCGCACGCGCTGCCCGGCCGCATCCCCTTCGCAGGCGATGGGCAGGGTGCCGCCCAGCACCCACACGCCCAGCTCGCGCGCGGCCTTGGAGAGCGCGCGCTGCAGGGGCGCCGCGGCGTCGGGCGCGACGGTCAAGTCGCGCTCGGCGATGGCCAGCTTGTCGCGGTCCTGCAGGCCCATCAGGCAGAAGTACTCGGGCAGGGCCACGGCCTCGGCGCCAGCGGTGGCAGCCTGCGCCATCAGCTCGCAGGCGCGGGCCAGGTTGCGGGCGGCGTCCGGCGTGGACACCATCTGGATGGCGGCGATCTTCATGGGCTTCTCCTCAGGGCGTGAAGGCGGGCGGTGCGGGCGGGGCAGAGGCCGACGGCTTGCCGGACGCGGGCGCCGAGCCGCTGCCCGCCGGCTGGCTGGCACCCTCGTCAGGCACGCCACCCTTGTGCGGCACTTCCTCGACCTTGGGCGATTCCCAGGTGCCGGTCACATGGAATTCGCTGGTGCCCGCAGCCGCCATGGGCTTGCGCAGCAGCAGCTGGGCCAGGAAGGTGCCCAGGCCGATGGCCGGGTTGATGGCGGCATAGGCCAGCGAGGCCCCGCCCGCATTCACCTGGGGGACGACCAGCACGCGCAGGTCCTGGGTCTCACGGGCGAGGTCGGCCCTGCCGTCCATCAGCACCAGGGCCTGCACGCCGCGCATGCGCAGGTTCTCGCTGCGGGCAAGACCGCGCTCGATGCGCACGTCGCCCTCGAAGCTGTCGAAGGCGAAGCCCTCGGCAAAGACATCGCGGAAGTCCAGCAGCAGGCGCCGCGGCAGGCTCTGCAGGCTCAGCACGCCCAGCAGGCGGCCGACGCCGGGATCGGCCTTGAGGAACTGGCCGGCGTCCAGGGCCACATTGAGCTGGCCTGCCATGCTGGCGTAGTCGGGCGACAGCGGCGAGCCCTGCCAGCCCAGCTGACCGTGCAGCTTGCCACGGCCGTTGCGCAAGACCTGACCCTGGCCCATGCGCTCGAGCAGCTTGCCCGCGTCGGCCACGTCCAGCTGCCAGTCCAGCTGAGTGCGGCGCTGGCTCTGGCCGCTCTCGGCCTTCCACTGGCCGGTGGCGCTGAGCGTGGCGTCGGGGCTCTTGAGCTGCAGACGGTTGAGCTTCCACTCGCGCCCGCCGGGCAGGCGCGGGCCCTGCAGCTGAGCCTCGACCTCCAGCCGGCCCAGGCGCTTGCCGCGCAGCTCGAAATCGTCGACCACCACGTCCAGCGCCGGCACCTGGGCATCGGACTTGTCCAGCAGCTGGCTGACGGAATCGGCCTCGCTCTTGGGCAGGGAGAGGCGGCTCAGGCGGGCGAAGAGCCGGCCGCCCTGCGGCGCGGCGTTGTCACGCCACTCGACCTGGCCGGCGAGCTGCTCGGCGTCGAGCGTGCCGCGCCAGGACCAGGCATCCGCCCGATTGAGCGTGGCGCTGAGCTTGTTGATGGCGCGGCCGCCCGCCAGCAGCTGCTGGGCCTGCAGCTGGATGCGGCTGGGACCGTAACCGCCTTCACCCGTGCCGCCGGCCGCGCCGCCCATCAGCTGGCTTTCCACCGCCAGCCAGGGATCGGCCTGCACGCGCCCCAGCCGGGCCTGGAAGAGCACGCCGCTGTCCGGCAGGGCGGGCAGCCTGTCCTCGACGGCGAGGGCGCCGCGCAGCACCCGGGGCGCCTCCGGATCGCTGGTGTCGCGCTGGTACTGGGCATGCAGCAGGGTGCCGACATCCAGCCGGAGCTCGTCGCGCTGCGGCCCCGCCGCCTGGGTCTGGTACAGCAGGGGCAGGCTGGCGTCGGCCTCCTTGCGCAGGGGCGCGGGCAGGTCCACGCCCAGGCCCTGCAGGGAGGACTGCACGGTGATCTCGGTGGCGCCGCCGCGGATGCCCAGCTGCAGCCGGTAGGCCGCCTGCCCGCTCATGAAGCTGCCCAGGCGGCTCAGCAGGCCGATCTCCGAGGCCCGGCGCAGGCCCTCGGCAGTGGCCGTGCCCTGGCCGGTGAAGCGCAGGCTGCCGTCCTTCTGGCTGCCGCCCTCGAAGCTGGCCTCGGCGCCCAGGACCTGGGCCTGGCCACCGACGATCTGCAGGCCCTTGTGGTCGAAGTCGACCCGGCCCCGTGCGGCTCCCAGCAGGGGCACGTCGGGTCGCAGGCGCAGGTCGTTGCCCTGCAGCTGCACGCTGCCCTTGATCTGCGTCGCGTCGACATGGTCCAGCGGCATCTGCAGATTCAGCTTGAGCCCGGCATTGCCATTGCTGGAGGCGGTGGCCAGGGCGTTGCCCGTCCAGCGACCCACGGGGGAGACATTGACGAAGCGGATCAGCTCCGACGCGGGCCCCCGCCCACTGCCTTCCAGCTCGAGCACCTGGTGATGGATCAGGTCCTTGATGCCACCGTGCACATTGCCCAGCTCGTAGCCCAGCACCTGGGCGCGGCCGTTGCGGATGCTCATGCTGCCGCGGTCGAAGAGCAGCTCGGCCTGCACCCGTTCCATCACCGGCCAGGGAGACTCCCAGGCGGGGACCCCCTCGCGCGCGGCACGGCTGGGCACGTAGGCCAGCAGGACGTCGCGCGCCTGGGCGCTGATGCGGAACTGGCCGTCCTTGCTGCGGTCATAGGGGAAGTCCCAGAGATCGCCACGGCTGCGGAACTGCACATTGCTGGCCGTGCCGTCCAGCACGGCGTCGCGCACATAGTGGCGGGCCTGGTCACCCACGCCCAGGGGCAGGTAGCGCCACACCGCCGCGGCCTTGACCTCGGACAGCCGGCCGTTGAGGTCCAGCAGGCCCGGCAGGCGCCCGCCTCGGCCCACGCCCTCGCCGCTGCCGGTGCGCCAGGTAGCCTCCAGCTCGCCCAGCAGGTCCTCATTGGCCACGCTGACCTCGCTGGCCTTCAGCTCGATCAGGGGCAGGCCCTGGGCGCGCGGCTCGATGCGCCAGTCCAGCTGGGCCGACAGCCGCTGGAGGGGGATGCGCGGCGCCTCGAAGACGCCGGGAAAGACGACCGAGCCCTCGGCGATGTGCAGCTGCGCCTGGCCGCCACGCTCGGTGGCCTCGAAGCGCAGGCTGGCGCCATCCAGGCCGGGGCGGCCCACGTGGACGGCGTCGGCCCCGGCCTGGGCCTGCATGCTGAACTGCTGCAGCTGTCCGCGGGCCCGGTAGCGCCGGGGAGCGTCCAGGCTGCCCTCCCAGCCGGCGCTGAGCTCGCTGAGCACGCCCTGGGGGGCGATGTCGTCGATCAGCTGGCGCAGCTGCTCGCCCAGGGGCAGCTTGGTGGCGATGCGGGCCAGCAGGTCGAGGTCCAGATGCTGGGCCTTGAGCTCGCCGCCCACGATGCCACCGGGCGCCGGGGCCTGGGTCACGTCCCGGCTGACACCGCGCGGGCCGGCCTGCTCCTCCGTGACGCTGAGGGACCAGTCGCTGCGGGGCCAGACCAGGCGGTCGTCCAGCTCGAAGCCCAGCTGCTTCGCGGCCAGGGTCAGCTGGGCGCCGCTGCGGCGCAGCTCCAGGCGGCCGGCGATGCCGCCGAGGTCCAGCACGTCGACCCGCGGCGAGAGCCGCATGCGCACCGAGCGCAGGGCCATGTCCAGGGTCAGGGCCTGAGGCTGGCCCTCGCGGATCTCGGCCCAGGCGCGCAGGGCGCCGTCGCCCTCGGAGAGTTCAAAGGGCAGGTCCAGGTAGCGGCGCAGCTCCCGCACGTCGGCCCGGGGCAGGTCGGCGAAGAGCTCGCCGCTCCAGCGCTGGAACTCGCTGGGGCGGCTCAGCAGGGCCTGCTTGAAGCGGCCGCGCAGGCTCAAGGCCTGACCCCATGCGGCCGGCGGCGTGGCGTCCAGGCGCACATCGTGGTGCAGCAGGCCGTTGCGCATGACCAGGTCCAGGCCGCTGAGCTCCAGGGGCGGGGCCTGGCGCTTTTCGTCCACCCAGCGGATGCGCCCCTGGCGGATGACGAACTCGGGCTGCGAGAAGAACCAGTCGGCCAGCTCGGCGCCGTCGCTGGCGCGCTCGCCCTCGGCGATGTCCAGGCCCGCCACGAAGATGCGGCCGGACTTGTCGCGGCGCAATTCCAGCTCGGGCTTGCTGATCAGCAGCTGCGCGAAGCGGAGCTCCAGGGCGTAGAGCGAGCGCAGGGACAGCACCGCCTTCACCTCGGGCAGGCGCAGGGCCGTGCGGCCCTGGGCGTCGCTGAGGCGCAGGTCGTGCAAGGTCAGGGCGGGCAGCCAGGCGCCGGGCTCGGCCTCCAGGCGGCCGATCTCGGCCTTCAACCCCAGTGCCTTGGAGGCCTGTTGCTCCAAGGGCGCACGCCAACGATCCAGCTGCGGCAGAATCGCCCAATGAAGCGTGAGCCACGCGGCCAGCAGCAAGGTGCACAGCAGCAGCAGGCTCACGACCGCCCAGCGCATGCAGCGGCGCGTCCAGCGCAGCGGACGCCTGGCAGCGGCAAGCGTGTGGGCAATCAGCGAAGACATGACAGAGGCACGAGAGGCCGGGAATCGGCAGTGGACACCATGAGTTTTGATTCGAAGCCTCGGCCGGCGCGCGTGCTGAAGCGCACGGCAGCCCTTCGCTCGTGGAATGCACCGGCATCTTACCCAGGGGCATCCCAGCCATGAGCACCGTGGAGCAAAGTTTTACGAAGGCTGGCGCCAATCCCGCCGCCAGCGCCGCCCACAGCCGCTTCGTGCAGCGCATCCGGCGCCGCTACGAGGCCGAGCTGCCCCTGCTGCCCCCGGGCATTCCCGGACGCGAGGCCATGCAGGCCCTGATCGCCCGGCTGCAGGACGGCGGCCGCACCCTGGCCAGCAGCCTGCGGGTCTGCCGCCACCTGGTGCTGGAGCGCCTGGCCGTGGCCGACATCGAGCAGGCCGCCCCCATGCCCGCCATCACCGAAGCCATGACCACCCTGGCCGAGGTGACCCTGTGCGCCGCCCTGCGCCAGGCCCGGCTGGAGCAGGACGAGATCAACGGCGAGCCCCGCAATGAGGCCGGCGAGCCCATCGAGTTCTGGGTCGTGGGCATGGGCAAGCTGGGCGGGCGGGAGCTCAATGTCTCGTCCGACATCGACCTGATCTACGTCTACGAGGACGACGGCCAGACCCTGGGGCCCAAGGTCGTCACCGCCCATGAGTATTTCGGTCTGGTGGCCAAGCGGCTCTACGCCCTGATCGGCGACGTCACCGAGGACGGCCAGGTCTTCCGCGTGGACCTCGCCCTGCGGCCCAACGGCAATTCCGGGCCGCCGGTGGTGAGCCTGTCCATGCTGGAGGAGTATTTCCTCGTGCAGGGCCGCGAGTGGGAGCGCTTCGCCTGGCTCAAGAGCCGGGTCGTGGCCCCCCACCAGCCCGAGCCCGGCGAGCCGCCCTCGCGGGCCGTGGCCCTGCGCTCGCTGGTGACACCCTTCGTCTACCGCCGCTACCTGGACTACGGCGTCTTCGAGGGCCTGCGCCAGCTGCACCGCAAGATCCGCGACGAGGCCCAGCGCCGCGCCGCCGGCCGCCCCGAGCGCGCCAATGACGTCAAGCTCTCGCGCGGCGGCATCCGCGAGATCGAGTTCATCGTGCAGCTGCTGCAGGTGGTGCGCGGCGGCCAGTTCCCCGAGATCCGCACCCGGTCCACCGTCAAGGCCCTGGGCCGCCTGGCCGCGCGCGGCCTGATGAAGCCCCTCACGGCCGAGAAGCTGGCCCAGGCCTACGACTTCCTGCGCCGCGTCGAGCACCGCATCCAGTTCCTGGACGACCAGCAGACCCACTGCCTGCCCGGCTGCGACGAGGACCTGGGCTGGATCGCCCGCTCCATGGACCTCCCCTGCAGCGCCGACGCCTGCCAGCTGCTGGACCGGCTGTGCGAGGTCCGCGAGCTGGTGGCCACCGAGTTCGACGCCCTGCTGCACGACGGCCAGGCGCCCTCCGCGGGCGGCTGCAAGAAGGGCCAGTGCGGCGGCCCGCCCCTGCCGGTGGACGCCGACGAATTCCTGGAAAAGCTGCCGCCCGAGCTGGCCGAGGCCGTGCGCCGCTGGGCGCAGCAGCCGCGGGTGCAGAACCTGCGCGAGGAGTCCCGACTGCGCCTGGCCAAGCTGGTCGGCCGCGCCGCCCTCGGGGTGCGCGACGGCGAATGCAGCCTGGACGCCGCCCTGCGCTTCATCGACTGGATGGAGCCCCTGCTGCGCCGCGAGAGCTACCTGGCCCTGCTGGTCGAACGCCCCTCGGTGCAGACCCGCCTGCTGCGCCTGCTGGGCCTGGCCCGCTGGCCCATGCGCTACCTGATGCAGCACCCCGGCGTGATCGACGAGCTCGCCGACACCCGGCTGCTGCACGAGCGCTTCGACGGCGCCACCTTCATCGCCGACCTGCAGGCCCGCCACGACGCCTGGGCCCAGCACGGCGAGGCCGACGAGGAGGCGCTGCTGGACAGCGTGCGCCGCGCCCACCATGCCGAGGTCTTCCGCACCCTGGTGCGGGACGTCGAGGGCGAGATCACCGTCGAGCAGGTGGCCGACGACCTCTCGGCCCTGGCCGACGCCACGCTGCAGTGCGTGATCGACTGGGCCTGGTCCCGCCTGAAGCAGAAGCACCGCGAGCAGCCGCGCTTCGCCGTCATCGCCTACGGCAAGCTGGGCGGCAAGGAGCTGGGCTATGGCGGCGACCTCGACGTCGTCTTCCTCTACGACAACGAGCAGGACACCGACGAGAACGCCCCCGAGGTCTACGCCGCCTTCGTGCGCAAGCTCATCACCTGGCTGACCCTGCGTACGGCCGCGGGCGAGCTCTTCGACATCGACACCGCCCTGCGGCCCAACGGCAACTCCGGCCTGCTCGTGACCTCCATGAGCTCCTTCGGCAACTACCAGGTCGGCCGCGGCAGCAACACCGCCTGGACCTGGGAGCACCAGGCCATCACCCGTGCGCGCTTCTGCGCGGGCGATGCCGGCCTGGCCCAGCGCTTCGAGGACGTGCGCCGCCAGGTGCTGACCGCCCCGCGCGATCCGCAGGCCCTGCGCCAGGAGGTGCAGGCCATGCGCGAGAAGGTGCGTTCGGCGCGGCCGGTGAAGCCGGGGCTCTTCGACGTCAAGCACAGCCCGGGCGGCATGATGGACGCGGAGTTCGCGCTGCAATACCTGATCCTGGCGCATTCCGGCCAGCATCCCGAGCTGCTGGCCAACGCCGGCAACATCGCCCTGCTGCAACGGGCCGAGGACGCCGGCCTGCTGCCCGCCGGCGTAGGCCGTGATGCGGCCAATGCCTACCGCGAACTGCGCCGCCTGCAGCACCGGGCCCGCCTGGACGAGCAGAGCACCGCGCTGGACGAGGCCGCACAGGCCGCGCAGGGCACCGCCCCGCTGCGGGCCGCCGTGCTGGCCCTGTGGCAGGCCGTCTTCCCCGCTGAGACCACGAACTGATGCGCGCCTGGACCACCCTCTGCGCCGCCGCCGCGGCGCTGGCCCTGCTGGCCGCCCTGCTCGCCACCTCCCTGCTGCCCAGCGCCCGCGTGGACTGGCAGGCCGATCTCGTCTGGCATCAGCCCTGGCGCCTGTGGACGGGCGCCCTGGTGCACTGGAGCTGGCATCACCTGCTGGCCAACCTCGCCGGCTGCCTGGTCCTGGCCCTGCTGGGCTGGGCCAGCGAGCCCGGCGGCCGCGCGGCCCTGGCCTGGTTCATCGCCTGGCCGCTGACGCAGCTGGGCCTGCTGCTGCAGCCGGGCCTGCACCGCTACGGCGGGCTGTCCGGCGTGCTGCATGCCGGGGTGGCCGTGCTGGTGGTGATGCTGTGGCAGCGCAAGGGGCGCGAGCGCGCGCTGGGCGCGGCCATCGGCCTGGGGCTGGTGCTCAAGCTGCTGTCGGAGCAACCCCTCGGAGCGCCGCTGCGCACGGTGATCGGCTGGGACGTGCCCATCGCGCCCTTCGCGCATCTGGCCGGCGCAGCAGCGGGGCTGCTGTGCGGGCTGCTGCTCTTGCGCGGGGGCAAGCGCTGAGCGGGGCCTGATCAGAGCTCGCGCGTCATGAACACGCTGTGCGGATCTTCGGCATAGCCTTCGAAGGGGCCGCACAGCTCGAAGCCGGCCGATCGGTACAGCGCATGCGCCGGCTCGAAGAAGGCGTGGCTGCCTGTCTCCAGGCTCAGGCGCTTCACGCCCTGGGCGCGCGCATCGTCCATCAGCCGCGCCAGCACGGCCCGGCCCACGCCGCGCCCGCGTGCGGCCGTCGCGGTGCGCATGGACTTCAGCTCGGCATGGTCCCCCTGGAGGCGCTTGATGGCGCCGCAGCCCAGCAGCGCGCCCTGCGCATCCCAGGCCGTCCAGAAGCGGATCTCGGGCCGGCGGAGCTTGTCCAGGTTCAGCGCGTGGACGCTCTCGGGGGGCGAGGTGGCGCGCATGTCGGCCAGGTGCTCCTCCAGCAGCAGGGCGATGCGCGGGTCGCTGAGGTCATCCAGGCGCAGGCTCAGGCCGGTGGCGGCCACGGGCGGCAGGGTGGACGTGTGCATGGGAATTCCCTCCATCGTTCAAGTTCATCAGCACAGCCGGGACTGCGCAAGCCCCGTGCCAGCGACAGGCCTGCCGGCACGCCGGCCATGCACCACGGCAAGGCCCGGACTGCCGCCCCTCGCCCGCTTCGCGCCATCCTTGTGCGGCAATGCCCGCACAATGCACCCGCCCGGTGCGCCTGCGCTCCGGCCGCCGCCCGCCCTCAGCTGCAGTACCCGCCATGACCGAACGCCGCGCCCATCTGGATCTCTTCGCCATCAGCGCCCTGCTGGCCTGCTGCCTGCTGTGGGGCCTGGGCCAGGTGGCCATCAAGGCGGCGCTGACCGAGATCACGCCCATGTGGCAGGCCGGCCTGCGCTCCCTGGTGGCGGCGGTGCTGGTGTGGGCCTGGGCGCGCGCCCGCGGCATCCCGCTGTTCGACCGCGACGGCAGCCTGCCCGGCGGCCTGCTGGTGGGCACGCTCTTCGCGGCCGAGTTCGCCTGCATCTACGCCGGCATGCAGTACACGACGGCGGCGCGCATGGTGGTGTGGATCTACCTCTCACCCTTCGTCGTGGCCCTGGGCATGCCCTTCATCGCGCGCGCTGAACGCCTGAGCCTGCGCCAGAGTGCGGGCCTGCTGCTGGCCTTCGGCGCCGTGGCCTTTGCCTTTGCCGAGGGCTTCGGCGCGCCGGCCCCGGATGCACCGCGCCAATGGCTGGGCGATGCCCTGGGCCTGCTGGCCGCGCTGCTGTGGGGCGGCACCACGCTGGCCATCCGCGCGACGCGGCTGTCCACGGCCAGTGCCGAGAAGACCCTGTTCTACCAGCTGGCCGTCTCGGCCCTGCTGCTGTGCGCCGGCGCCGTCTGGGCGGGCGAGGCCTGGCCGCTGCAGTGGAGCTGGCGCCTGGCGGGGCTGTTCGGCTTCCAGGCGGTGATCGTGTCCTTCATCAGCTACCTCGTGTGGTTCTGGCTGATCCGCCACTACCCCGCCACCCGCCTGGCCAGCTTTACGCTGAGCACGCCGCTCTTCGGCCTGCTGGCTGGCAGCGCCCTGCTGGGCGAGGCCATCTCGGGCCGGCTGATGGCCGCGATGGCCGGGCTGGTGCTGGGCATCGCACTGGTGAATCGCTGAACGCTGCGCCTGTCGCACGGGCGCCAGCACGCACGGCGCCATCCGCCTAGACTCCGCGCATTCCAAACCACTCCCGGGAGACACCGATGATCACGCTGTGCGGCCTGACCCTGTCCAACTACTACAACAAGGTCAAGCTGGCCTTGCTGGAGAAGCAGATCCCCTTCCAGGAAGAGCTGGTGATGACCAAGTCGGCCGACGAGGCCGTGCTGAGCTGCTCGCCGCTGGGCAAGGTGCCCTTCCTCAAGACGCCGCAGGGCCCGCTGTGCGAGAGCCAGGTCATCATGGACTACCTGGAAGCCGCCTACCCCGAGCATCCGCTGCTGCCGGCCGACCCTTTCGCCGCGGCCAAGCTGCGCGAGCTGACCGCCTTCATCGAGCTGCACCTGGAGCTGGTGGCCCGCGAGCTCTATGCCCAGGCCTTCTTCGGCGGCACGGTCAGCGAGTCGAAGCAGGAGTGGGTGCGCAAGACGCTCAACAAGAACATCCCCGCCTTCAAGCGCCTGGCCCGCTTCGCGCCCTATGTGGGCGGTGACACCTTCACGCAGGCCGACTGCGCCGCCTGGGTCAGCCTGCCCCTGGTCGCCATGGCCACCAAGGCCGTGCTGGGCGAGGACCTGCTGGCCGCCCATGGCGTGGACTGGAAGAGCCATGCGAAGCTGGTCGGCGAGCGCCCTGCCGCACAGAAGGTCGCCGCCGACCGCAAGGCCGACACCGACCGCCAGATGGCGGCCATGAAGGCCAAGGGCTGATCGCCTGCGCCCTGCTCGTGGCCGGCGAGATGTGGCTGACCGTGGAAGGCAGCACCCGGCACCTGCTGCCGGGCGACCTCTTCGAGCTCGCCGCCGGTGTGCTGCATGCCGAGCGCTATGGGCCGCAAGGGGCGACCTACTGGGTGGCGCGGCGATGAGGCCGTGGCCGAGGGGCGTCCGGCCCTCGGCCGCTGCTGGCGCTTCGCCACGCTGGCGCGAGAGCCGGTTCATGTCGCACTTCTTGTTGGTGCCCGGCACGTCTTCCAGCCACTTCTTCTGCACGTCCTGGTTGACGTTCAGGTGCAGCTGCCGTCGATCAGCTTCCAGGCAGTGGGATCACCCACTCGACCACGCGGGCCGATGCCCTTGGCGTCGACGTTGTCGGCCACGGTGGCGTTCTCGGCAGGGGCGAATGCCGCGGGCGGCGCCAGGCCTGCGGTCAGCGAGGTGCCGAGCAGGGAAATACGGACGTAGCGCCTGGCCCTGGGGCGCCTCTTGGCGCGTGCGAAGGGCCGTCAGCCGCAGGCAGCCGTCACAGCCCCCTCACAGCGCCGACTCGCGCTGCCACAGCGCCACCGCCCAGCGCCAGGCCCGGGTCAGCCAGGCGCGCCGCTCCCCCTGCAGCTCGGCGCGACCGGGCAGCTCCATCAAGGGGGGCTGGGCGCGGTCGCAGTGGGCCAGGCGCACCCGGAAGAGGGGCTGCAGCGGCAGGAGCCGCCCGTCGGGCGCCTTCTGCACGGCGATGTCGCCGCCATGGACGCTGGCCAGCACCGGCGCGTCCAGCTGGCTGAGCTGGACCGGGTCCACCCGCTCCACCTGGCACTGCACGGGTGCCTGTTCCAGGATGGCAGGCAGGAAGCGCGCCGCCTGGCCCGGCGACACGGCGGCCAGTGCCGCTTCGTCGACATAGGCATCCACCTTGCTGCCCTGCGGCCCCACCAGCATCAGCAGGCGCTCGCCGGCAGGCAGCCAGGCCCCGGGCCGGGCGTCCTCATTGGCTTCGGCCACCCGGCCATCGAAGGAGGCCTGCAGCTTGAGCCGCTGGAGCTCCGCCTGCAGCCCGGCCACCTCGGCGGCCGCGGACTCCCAGCGCTTGCGCAGGGCCTCGCCCGCCGCCAGCAGCTGCGGATCGAAGGCCTGCTGGCTGAGCTGCCACTGCAGCTGCTGCTCCATGGCCTGGGCCTGCTGCAGGCGCACGGCCAGCTCGGGCGAGTGCAGCTGCAGCAGGGTCTGCCCCGCCTGGAAAGACTGCCCCACGGCTGGCATCGGCGACACCAGCTGCGAGGGATACGGGGCATACAGCACCTGCGCCTGCTGGGCCCCCAGCACCGCGGGCGCCTGGACCCGGCTCTGCCAGGGCCAGATCAGCGCCAGCAGCCCCAGGCCCGCGAGCAGCGCGCTGCGCCGGCTCGCGCGGTTCCAGCGCATGGCCTGGCGGCCCAGCCACCAGACCCGCACTTCCCGCCAGAGCGGCCGCGCGATGAACCAGACCAGCTCCACCGCCATCAGCGCCAGCCCCAGCGCCTTGAAGAAGGCGTGATAGACCAGCAGGGCGATGCCGAAGAACAGCAGCAGGCGGTACAGCCAGGTCATCAGGGCGAAGGCGATCAGCCCGGCGTGCCGCGCAGGCGGCAGGACCTCCGGCGGGGGCAGCCCCCAGCCGAACAGGCGCTCGCGCAGCCACCAGCGGGCCAGGGCAAAGGAGCGCTCGTGCAGATTGGGCATGTTCAGCGCGTCGACCAGCAGAAAGTAGCCATCGAAGCGCATGAAGGGGCTGGCGTTGATGGCCACCGTCAGCAGCCAGGTCGTGGTGGCCAGCAGGAAGGCGCCGGAACGCACCGGCCCCCAGGCCGGCGTGTCCGGCAGCAGGTGCCACAGGAGCAGCGCCACGCTGGCCAGCGCCAGCTCGCTGAGCATGCCGGCCGCCCCGATGGCCAGGCGCTGGCGGCGCGAGCGCAGCTTCCAGGCCTCGTTGGTGTCGGTGTAGAGCACCGGCCACATCACCAGGAAGGCCACACCCATGGTGGGCACCCGGCAGCCGTAGCGCGTGGCGGTGAAGGCGTGGCCCAGCTCGTGCAGGACCTTGGCCACGCTCAGGGCCACGCCCACGGCCAGCAGGCCGTCCCAGCTGCCGTAGGAGGTGAAGGTATGGGTGAATTCGTCCCAGCGCCGGGCGGCCAGGATGCCCCCCAGCAGCCACAGGGCCGCCACGCCCACCCAGAACGCCGGGCGGTAGACCCATCGCACCCAGGGGCTCATGGCTTGCAGCCAGTGCATGGGCCGCAGCAGCGGCAGGCGGAAGAACAGATAGTTCTTGAGCAGCCACTGCCCGGCAGACAGTTGCTGGGCCCGGGCCTGGTCCGCCAGGCGCTGGCTGTCCTGCGCGCTGCCGGCCACCAGCAGGTGATTGCCGGCCAGCATCTGCAGCAGGCCCTGGACGTCAGCCGCCCCGAGCTGCAGCGTGGTTTCCGCGTGGAGGGACGCGAGCACCGCCTCCACGCTGCCCTTGCCCCAGCGGGCCAGCAGCTCGAAGGCCGGCCAGCTGAGCGCGAAGAAGCGGTTGCTGGCCGGGTCATGCAGGGTCCAGGTGGGCGAGCCGTCCGGCGCATCCGGGCCGGGATGCAGGGCCAGGTCTTGCCTCAGGGGCGGCAGCATCACCAGCCCAGCCACTGTCGGGCCACCGCCAGCGGGCGGCGCAGGGCCACATAGATCAGCGGCGCCCAGCCGCCGTACAGGCGCGCCGACCCCAGCTGGCCGATGCGCGGCGCAGCCTGGCCGGCCTCGAAGCTGGCCTTGATGCGGTAGGCGAGGAATCCGTCGCGCGTCATCTCGGCGCGGTAGGCCACGCTGCTGATGCGGGCCTCAAAGGACTGCAACGGCGCACCCTGCGGGTACAGCGTCAGGCGGTCGCCCACGGCCAGCGGCAGCAGATCCGCCGCGGGCAGCCAGGCCAGCAGCTCGACCTGCGCCGGGTCGGCGATGAGCAGCACGCGCTCGCCCAGGGACACCGCCTTGCCGACCCAGTCATTGCCATCGGCAAACACGGCCACGCCGCTGCGGTCCGACTTCACCTGGATGCGGGCCAGCTGCTCGGTGGTGTAGTCCACCTCCACGGCCTTCTCCTGCAGCTTGCCCCGCCGCAGGGCCGTTTCCGCCCGGTTCTTGTCGCTGGTGACGGCCGCCTGCGCGGACTGCCGGTACTCCTCCTGCGCCGCGTCCAGGGCCTTGCGCGCCAGTTCCATGCGCGTGCGCAAGGCGCTGGTGTCCAGACTGAACAGGGGCGTGCCGGGCTGGACCGCTGCATTGGGATGGATGTCGAAGCGCTCGATTACGCCGTCCAGCGGCGCACGCACCATGAAGGGGTTCTGAGGCACGACTTCGGCCTGGGCCAGTGCGGTCAGCCGCACTGGGCACAGACTGAGCAGCAGCGCGGCCGCCAGCCAGCGCCGCCGCGCCTTGCCGCTCAGGGCCCGGCCCAGGCGCCCGCGCCAGGCCTGCCGCGGCCCGAAGGCGTGAAAGGCGTGCGCATAGGCATGGCCCAGCTCCTGGAGCAGGGCCCTCTCATGGGGCTGCCAGGGGGCGTCACGGGCCAGCAGCAGACCGGCCTCGGCCTCCCCTTCCCCGGCTTGCGCGGCCGGGCCCAGGCTCAGCCACAGGGCCGAGGCAGGCAGCCATTGCGACCAGTCGGCGCTCAGGTCCTGCGGCAGACCGTGGACATCAACCTCACGCGGCCCGGCCTGAGGCATGGAGGCGGCGCCGGCCTCGTCCGGTCCTGCCGGCTGGCGTATCAGATGCCGGCACAGCCGGGCCATCCACTGCACATAGGGTGCGCTGGGATCCGGCTGCGGCAGGCCCGACACCGCCGCCACCTGCCCCAGTCCGGCCTGGGTCCACAGCACGGCCTGGCGGTAGGGCAGCAGTTGCAGGGTCTCGTTGACCATCACGAAGCCCAGGGCTTCGGGTGAGCCGGCCTCGCGGGCGCGCCGCTGCAGCTGCAGCAGCTTGAGCAGAGAGGCGTTGGGGTCTGCCGCGCTCATGTCAGGCGGCCTGCACGCAGGGGACCACGGTCATTTGCGCACGGGGAACACGGCCCATCCGCTCATGCCTGGCAGCAGGCCCGGCTGGCTGCCATCCATCACGCCGTAGACCGGCAGCGTCTGGCTGACCGGATCGATCTGGGCGCCCAGGCGCTGCACCTTGGCCGGGTAGCTCTTGCCCAGCTCCTCGACCTCCACACTGAAGCTGCTGCCCGGCTTGAGCCAGCTCAGCCATTTGGAGGGCACGATCATCTGCAGCTCCAGCTGCCCGGTCTCGACGATGTCCAGCAGCGGATTGCCCGGCGAGACGTACTGGTGCGCCGCGACCTGGCGCTTGACCACCCGGCCCGCGAAAGGCGCGGCGATGGCGCAGCGCCCCACCAGCAGCTTGGCGCTGGCCGCCTCCGCCTGCGCTTCCTTGAGCTTGGCCTGGGACTGATCGACCTCGAACCTGCCAATCGAGTTGAGCTCGGCCATGCGCTGGTTGGACTGCAGCACGGCGTTCGCCGCCTCCACAGCGGCCTCGGCCTTGCGCTGCTGGTTCTGGTACAGCGCACAGTCAAAGCCCACCAGGGTCTGGCCTGCGCGGAAGGCCTCGCCCTCGCGCAGCGGCAGGCTGGCCACGCGGGCCGCGATCTCGGCCGACACCGTGAGCGCATTGCGGGCGCTCAGCTGGGTGCGGATGCGGCCGTCCTTGTCGGTGGCCAGCGGGGAGGTCTGCGCCCAGGCTGTGGCGTGGCTCAGGGCGATGGAGACAAGGGCAAGTCCGATGCCACGGATCATGCACCGCCTCCGGGGTTGATCGTCTTGGTCCAGTTGGCTTCGGAGGCCCGCACGGATTCACCCAGCGCCTTGAGGTCATGGGACGGCACCGACTCAGGCAGCGGGTCCAGCCCCAGGGTCGCCACCAGCTGGCCATAGGCCCCCTGCAGCGCGCCGTAGGTCTGGTACAGCCGCAGCTCGGACATCATGGCCGAGGCCGAGGCGCGGATTTCCTCCATCTTGCCCTGCGAATTGGCGGTGGCCGCATTGCGGGTGTACTGCAGGATGCGCTGCTCGACCTTGTTGAGGTCATCGGTCAGCTGGTACTGCTTGAGCCGGCCCAGGTAGTCCAGCCGCGCGACGTGCACCTGCGTCAGCACCGCCATGCTGAGCGCCAGGCGCTGCTGGCGGGCCAGCTCCAGCTGGCTCTGCGCCACGCCACGGATGGTGCCGGCGTTCAGCACATTGAACAGATTCCAGCTCACGCGCAGGCCCACATCGCCCCAGCGGTGGTTCGAAAGGTAGCTGTTGCTGTCGTAGTGCTGGCCCACGCTGAGCTCCACCCCCGGCAGCAGGCGGGCCAGCGCCTTGCGCGTCTCCAGCAGGCCGATGCGCTCGTTGTACTGGGCCTCCACCAGTTCGGGGCGGCGCAGCATGGCGGCCTCTTCCATGTCGGCGACCGGCAGGCTGACCTTGGGCGCGGCCAGCGCACCACCCACGGCCACCGAGAAGGGCTCGCCCGGCGGCAGGTTCATGATCGAGGCCAGGCGCGGCTTGGCCTGGGCCAGCTCGTCACGCACGGCCTCGAGCTGGCGGACGATGTCCAGCAGCTGCCGCTGGTAGGTCAGGGCCTCGAGCGGCGAGCGCAGCTTCTCGACTTCGACCTGGCGGGAGTCGTCCAGGGCCTGGCGTGCCAGCTTCAGCACGGGATCGATGCGGGCCTCCAGCAGCTGCGCGCCTGCGGCCTGCCACCAGGCCTGGCGTGTCTGCTGCATCAGCAGGTGCAGGACCTTGCGGCGGCGCTCCTCGGCCACCTGCACGCGGTCCGCCTGCTGATGCGCACCGTAGTAGCTCACGCCGAAGTCCAGCACATTCCAGCTCAGGGACAGGTCGCCGTTGCGATGTTCCTTGTCGCTGGAGGTCGAGGGCTCCAGCGACTGGTTGCCGCTGATCACGCTGCGCGAGGACGAGGCCAGCTCGTTGTCACGGCCGCTGTAGCCGGCCGACAGGGCCAGCTTGGGCAGCAGGTCGGTGCGGGACAGATTCAGCTGGCGCTGGGACACCACCTCCTCCATCAGCTTCACCCGGTGGTCCAGGTTGTACTTGATGGCCCGAGCCATGGCTTCGTCCAGCGTGATCGGCCCTTGCACGGGCTCCTGCTGCTGGAACATCTCGGTACGGCCGGCCTTGAGGGCGGCCTGCCGTTCGTCGGGGCTCAGGGCCTGAGGCTGGATCGCGCAGCCGGCGAAGGCGGCGGTCACGAGGACGGCGAGCAGGGAACGAGTCGGCAGTCGGCGGAATTGCGGCATCTGGCAGATCTCCTAGGAATTTTGTCGATGTGATCAAGCACGCTGCGCGGCGGCCTTGAGGTGCTGGATCCAGGCCTGGCGTTCAGCCTTCAGGGCAGCGCTGCCATGGCGTTCGAACTGGTCGGCCAGCGCGGCACGCCCTTGCGGCGCGGGCGCCTGCTCACGAGTCTGGGCCAGCAGGTCCTGCAGTGCGCCGAGGTCGGCAAGCTCGGGCTGCGGACCGTCAGGGGCCCACAGGAAGGCATTGGGCCTGCCCGCGGCCCTGACGTCGATGTCCATGTGCGAGCTGACCCGGTTCCCCTTGCTGTCGCGGGCGATCACCTCGATGCTGATGCGCTGATTCAAGCCGGCAGGCGCCTGCCCGCTGAGGGTGCCCTTCACCGGATCGAACTTCAGCCAGCTGGGCAGGGGCCGGCCGTCCGCCAGGCGGATCTCGACGGTAACCTGCTCCTTGCTATCCGAATGGCTGAAGGTGGAGGCGGGCAGCATGATGCTGATGGGCTGCCCGGCCCGCACCGAGAAGTCGCCGATGTCCGGCATCGACCGCAAGCCCTGCCCGCCTGCCGTGCCCAGCTCCACGAAGCTGGGACGGGTGTCCGTTGGCGAAGCCAGCGAAGTGACGGACGTCGGCATGACCGGGCTGCCAGACGCGAGGTTCACCAGGCCAGGCGACGAACCCTGGCCGGGCTGGCCGGACGGAGTGGCGGGGATGCCTGCCGCCGTATCGAGGGCAGTCTGCAGCGGCGGCTGCATGCTCAGCTGCAAGGTCGACTGGGACGACAGCTGTGGCGGAGACGGCAGGGTCGGCAGGTCGGCTGAGCGCACCGGCCCGTCGGACTGGAAGGTCAGCGGCGGCGTCCACCGGCCGGGATCGGGGGCGGGCGCGGGCGCCGGTGCCGGCACCGGCACCTCGACCACGGGCGGGGGCGTGACCGCGGGGCTGCGCTGATAGGTCTGGGACAGCCCCCCGGTGGCCAGGGCATTGCCCGCGGCGTCCGCAATGCCGCTGCCCGGCGCATTGAGCCGCAGGGACAGCTCGCCCGTGCCGGAGACGCCGCTCAGCAGCACGGTGTAGGTGCGCGCATCCACCTGGGTGATCGACTGAATGCGGCCTGAGGCCGAGCCGCTGCTCACCAGCGAAAGATCCTCCACGCCCAGGCCCGTCACGGCTTCCGTGAACACCAGCGAATAGCGGACCGAGGCAGCGTCGGTGGGCGAGGGATCCAGGCGGGTGAAGCTTTCCACCGCCGGGTCCACGGCATCGATCCTGACCCCGGCGGTCGCTGCCACGCCCTGGAGCGTCAGCGCGGCCTCGTTGCCTGTGCCGTCGCGCAGTGACGCACCTTGGAGCTCGATGCGGGATCCCAGCGCCAGGCCCGTGCTGTCGAGCTCGCCGCTGCGCACCACATGCCGGAAGGTCAGCGTGGTGCCGCCCGATCCGGCCAGGTAGTCGGCATAGACCGTCCCGCCCGAATCCAGCGTGATGGCGATGCGCGGCGTGCCGCCTGCCGTGTCCACGGTGACGGCGTCGTTGAACTGCACCGTGAAGTCCAGCGTCTGGCCTGCCACGTAGGTGCCGTTGGTCGGTGCATCCACCTTCACGATCTCGGGCGCCAGCCCGTCGATCACCAGCGCCTTCTGGCCGGCCAGCGCCTCGGCGCTGCCGGTGGCAGGCAGCGTCAGCGCCGCATCCAGAAGGGTCGCCCCACGGATGCTGGCGCCGTTGAGGGCCAGGGCCGCCGTCGAGGCGTAATCCAGGTCGGCACTGAGATCGCCCGCCTGAACCGTGTAGGTGAAGCTGAGGGTCCTGGTGCCGGAGCCGGACGCATAGACGGCATTGCGATCGATGGCGCCGGTCTCCAGACGCAGCGTCGGCGTGCCGCCCGCCGTGTCGACGGTGACCGCCTGATCGAAGGTGACGGTGAGGGTGAGGGTGTCGCCGATCTTGTAGTGGCCATCGGCCGCGGACGAGCTGACGCCGGTGACGACCGGGTGCACAGGGTCGACGCTCAGGTTCACGCTGTCCACGTCCGTCCCGACACCGCCCGCGCCGCTGTTGCCCAGGTCGCTGGTGCTGATCTGCAGGCTGGCGGCGCCGCTGTAGCCCGTCGTGGGCTCGAAGCGCAGGCCGTTGAGCGCGGCGTTGATGTCCGCCACGGTGCCCTGGAAGGTCATGCTGGCGTCGCCGGTCCCGGTGCCCGAGACAAAGCTCAGGCCGCCCAGGCTGGACAGCGTGAGCGTGCCGTGGGTGGCGGTGAGCGTGACCTGCTCCAGCCCTGCGCCCGCGTCGACATCACCGATGCTGATCGGATTGCCCTGGGCGCTGCCGAACACCAGCTGCCCCCCCTGGTTCACGTGCTGGGTGAGCGCGGGGACGCTGTTGACGGGGCTGTCGTTGACCGCGGCCACGCTGATGAGCCGGGTTGCCGCTGCGCTGCTCAAGCCGCCGTCGTTGACGCTGAAGCTCACCGTGCGGGCACTGGTGTCCGGCGCCTCCGAGGTATTGGTGTAGGTCACGGCGCGCAGGGCCGCCTGCCACTGGGCCAGGGTCGCCGTGGACCCTGCCGAGCTGAGGGTGAGCACCCCGCTGGCGCTGTCGTAGCTGCCGCTGATGTTGCCGAAGCTGCCCGCGCTGGTGTTGGCAAAGGCCAGCACGTCCTCCGCGCTGCGGAAGTTGCCGCTGATGCGCACGGTGGCGCTGGCCAGGGTGGCGCTGTCGCTGTCGCTGACCAGGAGTCCGCCGTCCACGACCACGGGCACGCTGGCGGTGTTCGCGCCTTCGATGAAGGTCGCGCTGCCGCTGGTCGTGCTCAGCACCGGCGCAGCACTGCCCGCCACCACGTTCACGGTCGCGGCAATGGCCAGGCTGCCAGTGTCCGCGCCACCGCTGGCCGTGCCGCCGCTGTCCTGAAGGCTGGTGAGGGTCACGACGCGGCTGCCCGCAGTGGGCTCGCCGCTGTCATTGCGGTAGCTCAGGCCATTGATCAGGCCCTGCGCCGCACCCGTGCTGAGCCCGGCCGGCTTCGTGAAGGTGACGGTGGCGGTATCGCCCGACACGCTCACCGTGACGTTCAGGCCATTGCCGGCCGTCGTCAGGGTATTGCCATGGGTCAGGGCCACCGAGCTGCCATCGATCCCCAGCAACTCGCTCGCCCCGTCTTTCAGCTGGCTGACCGTCAGGGTGAACTGCACGATGCTCTGTCCGGCTTCCACGGTGCTGATGGAGGCCCCGCTGAACAGGCCCACGGCGGAGTCACCCTCGTTGAAGGTCACGGCCCCTGCGCCGGCGCTGAGGGTCGGTGCGTCGTTGATCGGCACGACGGCCACGGTGACGTCCGCATTGCTGCTGGTGCCGCCGTCGCCGTCGTCGAGCGTCACGCGCACCGTCCGGCTTGCCGAGCTGGGATCCACGCTGTTGCCGTTGCGATAGGCGATGTCGCGCATCAGGGCCTGCACGGCCGCGGGCGTGGCATTGCTGTTGAAGGTCACGACCAGGTCATTGGCGCCACTGCCGCCGGTGAAGGTGCCGATGAGCACGCCCCCATAGCTGACCTGGCTGCCCGACACGCCGATCTGGCCGGCGCCATTGCCCTGGTGCACGAGGGACAGGAGGTCCTCGCCCGCAACCCGGTTCGTCACGATGGCTGCGCGCAGGGTGCCGCCGTTGAAGTCGGCGCTGTCGCCATCCACCACGGTGGCGTTCTGCCCGGCGTCGAGCCGGACGGCCGCGCCGTCTTCGGTATAGGACACGCTGTCACCGCCCAGGCCGCCCACCACGGGCGCGGCGTTGCCGCCCACCACGAGGTCATTGCCACCGCTCATGGCCGGGCCGCTGCTGTCCCCGGCGTAGGTGAGCAGGAAGGTGCTGGAACCGAAGCTGACGCTGCCGCCCTCGGCGGTGCTGCCCGGGTTCACGAAGGTGTCTGCCCCATCATTGACGATGAGCACGAAGATGCCGCTGCCGGTGAAGCCGCCGCTGGAGCTGAGCGTCACGCCGCCCACCCCGCCCAGGTCCACAGTGCCGTTGACGACGACCTGGTCATACTGCGTGCCCGGCGTGGTGCCCGCCAGCTCGGCATTCAAGGTGCCGGACAAGGCCAGGTCACCCTGGATGGTCAGGGTGCCGACGGCATTGGCGCCAGGCGCCAGCGTCGCACCGCTGTTCACGGTCACGTTGCCAGTGATGGTGCCGCTGCCGCCCAGGGTGGTCCCGCTGGCGGCCTGCACGGCGCTGCTGACGCTGCCATTGACCCACAGCGATCCCCCGCTGAGGGTGGTGGCGCCGGTGTAGCCATTGGTGCCCGAGAGCGTCAGGGCACCGCTGCCTTGCTTGGTCAGCCCACCGCTGCCGTTGATGGCCCCCGAGAAGGTGGTGCTGGTGCTGCCGCTGGTGGTCAGGGTGTTGTTCCCCAGGGCCACGGTGCCGGCCCCCGCCAGGGAAGCGATGGTCTCGGCGCTGACCAGGGTCAGCAGGGCGCCGCTGGCCACGCTCACGTCAGAGCCGTCGGCCAGGGCCACCCCGCCGACCAGCGTGAGTTCACCAGCAGAGACGGTGGTGGCGCCGGTGAAGGTGTTGGTGCCGTTCAGGGTCAGCGTGCCACTGCCCAGCTTGGTGAGGCCCCCGGTGCCGCCCACGGCGCCGCTGAAGCTGGTGCTGGTGTTGTCGCCGCCTGCGCTGAGCGTGTTGGTGCCCAGGTTGACGGTGCCTGTGCCGGCCAGCGAGCCGATGGTCTCGCTGGCAGACAGGTTCAGCGTGCTGCCCGCGCTCAGGGTCAGGGCCGAACTGTCAGACAGCGCGGCCCCGCCGCTCAGGGTCAGGGCGCCCGCGCTCAGGGTCGTGCTGCCGGTGTAGGTGTTGGCGCCGGAGAGGGTCAGCGTGCCGCTGCCCTGCTTGGTGAGCCCGCCGGTGCCGCTGATGGCGCCGGAGAAGCTGGTGCTGGCGTTGCCGCTGGTGGTCAGCGTGCTGGCTCCCAGGGACACCGCGCCGGCACCGGCCAGTGAACCGATGGTTTCGCTGGCATTGAGCGCCAGGGTGGCGCCGCTGGCCACCGTCACGGCCGTGCTGTTGGCCACCGCCGCGCCACCGCTGAGCGCCAAGGTGCCGGCCGACACCGTGATGGCCCCGGTGTTGGTGTTGGTGCCCGAGAGCGTCAGCGTGCCGGCGCCCGTCTTGGCCAGGGAGCCACTCCCCGCCATGACGCCGGACAAGGTCACGTCATTGGCATTGCTGAGGGTCGACGAGCCACTGAGGTTGACGTTATGGCTCAGCGTCACGCCGCTGCCGTTGATCTGCAGGGTGGTGCTGGACAGGCTCAACGCGCCCGAGCCCAGGTTGCTGCCGTCGGTGACCTCCACCACCCCGCCGCTGAGGGTGCTCCCTCCCGTGTAGGTATTGGTTCCCGTGAAGATCATCCGGCTGTTGACACCCGAGTTGGGCGTGATGGCCAGGGATCGGCTGCCGCCGCTCTCGGTGATGCTGCCGCTGAAGGTGACGATGCAGTTGCCCGCCACGCCATTGATGACCGTGGCGTTGCCGGCCAGCACGATGTCGTTGGTGGCGGTCATGGTTCCGACACCGAGGAAGCCCAGGGAGGCCCCGCTGGCCAGCACGATCTGGCCAGTGCCCAGCGCCGTCGCCGAGCCATTGGCCACCAGGTAGCCGGCATTGACGTTCTGCGTGCCACTGTGCGAGTTGTTGCCGTACAGGGACAGGAAATAGCTCGAGCCGTTCTTGGTGAGGGCCCCCGATCCGCTGACGCTGCCCTTGAGGTTGATGTCCCCGGACGTGGCGAGGAAGGTCGCCCCCCCGCTGCCGATCACCACCTGGCTGCCGAGGGTGATCTGGCTGCCGCCCACGGCGCTTTCCACCGTGGCGCCGTCCAGGGTCAGCGTGCCGCCCCCGGTGTGGTTGAGTGCAGCGCCGGTGTTGGTGATCGAGCCGCCGCCATCCAGCGATCCGGACAGGGTCAGGGTCCCGCCAGCGGTCTTGGTGAAGGTGGCGCCGCCACTGCCCACCACCACGGCGTTCGACAGGGTTTGGGCCGCGCTGTTGGTGTCGGCCAGGGTGGCGCCGTTCAGCGTCAGGGTCCCGGAGGAGAGGTGGTTGGCGTCCGAGATGCTCAGCCTGCCGCCCCCCACGGTGATGTCGCCGCTCATGCCGGCGAAGTTGCCCGTGTTGCCCAGCACCAGGGTGCCGGCCCCGCTCTTGGCCAGGGTGCCCGAGCCGGCCAGCTGGCTGGAGATCGTGGCCGTGTCGCCCGCGCCGTTGGTGAGGGTCAGCGTCTTGCCCGGGTCCAGGGTGAGCGTGCTGCCGCTCAGGTTGAAGCCGTTGCCCAGGTCGGCGTCGACCGTGGTGTTGTCACTGACCGAAAGGCCGCCAGCCAGCGTCATCGTGCCGGTGAAGCTGCTTGACAGCAGCAGGGTGTCCGCCCCGGACTGCGCGTTGGCAATGGCCATGGCCTCGCTGAAGCTCACGCCATCGCTCAAGTCCGCCGTGCCCGTGTCCGTGGTGTTGGTCACGTAGATGCTGCTGCTGGTCACGCTGACATCCGCGGTGGCATTGTTCGTGCCATCGGACAGCGTGAAGCGCACCGTCTCGTTCCCGGCCGGGGTGTCGTTGCGGTAGGTGATGCCGCGCAGTACGGCCTGCACCAGGGCATTGGTGGCCGC
Organism: Pelomonas sp. BJYL3; assembly: GCF_027257975.1. GTDB lineage: Bacteria > Pseudomonadota > Gammaproteobacteria > Burkholderiales > Burkholderiaceae_C > Roseateles_B > Roseateles_B flavus. The sequence goes on along the minus strand of NZ_JANZKX010000002.1, from coordinate 575,858 downwards.
GGTCCCGGAGCTCGTGAAGCTGATGCTCAGCACGCCGCCCGAATTGGTGAAGGTGGCGAAGGTCAGGCCACCGGACTGCAGGTTGCCGCCGCTGACCGTGAAGCCGGACGCGTTGAAGCCCAGGGTGTCCGCGGACCAGGCTGTACCCTGGCGCTGCACCGTCAGGCTGCCACCGGCCCAGTCGCCCAGTCCGCCGTTGAGGGCGGCGAACTCGGCATCCAGCACGGTGGCATTGCCGCCCGCATCCAGCACCACCGTGCCACCCACGCCCGCCCAGGCGACGGAATCGCCATGCAGGCTGCCCGTCTGCGGGGCGCTGTTGTAGCCGCTCACGGTGATGCCGTTGCCCGTCAGGTCGGCGATCACGACCGCGGCCGCGGCCCCGGCGTTCCAGTCCTCGGCGGCGGCCAGGTTGTAGGTGGTGCTGTCGGTGGAGGCGCTGCCGTTCTTGTTCAGCAGGGCGTTGATGGCGGCCTTGTCGGTGGCGCTCAGGATCAGGGTGGCGCTGGTGCCGGAGCTGACGTCCACGTCGACGGTGTCGGTCAGCGTGTAGGTGGCACCGCCTTCACCGGTCAGGGTGAGCTTGCTGGCAACGACATCATTGCCGATGCCGCTCAGCGTCAGGAAGCCGGTGCCCGTGATCACCAGCTGGCCACTCGTGCTGTTGTAGGTGGCGCTGGTGATGGTGGGCACCGCCACATTGCTGACGGTGATGCCGTTGGCGACATCCGAGATGTCGCCGCCCGTCACGACGCTGTTCCAGTCGTCGTCGGCCTGCAGGTTGTAGGTGGTGCCGCCGGTGGAAGTGGTGCCATTGCGGTTGAGCATGAGCTCCACCTGCGCACGATCGGTCGCATTGAGCGTGACAGAGAAGCTGGTGGCCGAGCTCACCTCGACGTTGGACGAGGTCAGCGTGTAGCTGTTGCCGCCTTCGCCATACATGGTGAGCTTGGACACCGTGATGTCATTGCCCGCTCCGGACACCCCCACCAGATTGCTGCCCGTGACGGTGAGCACATGGGTGCTGGCGTCGTAGGTGGCCGAGGTGATGCTTGGGGCCGTGACGTTGCTGACCGTCACGCCATTGCCGGTGAGATCGGCAGGCGCGCTGGCGGTGGAGTCCCAGTTCGCCGCGGCTGCCAGGTTGAAGGTGGTGCCGCCCACCGCGCTCGTGCCGTTCTTGTTGAGCAGGCCGTTGATGGCCAGCTTGTCGGCGGCATTGAGCGTGATCGAGAAGGCCGTGCTGCTGCTGGCCGTGGTGCTGGGCGAGGTGAGGGTGTAGGTGGCGCCGCCCTGTCCGGTCAGCGTGAGCTTGCCGGGATCGATGGTGTCCCCGCCGACCATGTTGGCGCCCGTGACGGCCAGCACGCCGGTGCTGGCGTCATAGGTGGCACTGGTGACACTCGCCGGGACCACGGCAGCAGAGATGCTGATGTCGTCGATCTCGGGCGTGACCGCGCCAGACCAGCTGAAGCGGATCTCGTCCACATTGGCATACTGGCTGTCGAAGACCAGCTGCCCATAGCTGCCCCCGGCCGTCGTGCCGGTGAAGTTGTAGGTGATGTGACCTGCGGAATCCCCAGCCGTCAGGTCCACGACTTCGCCCGCGACGACGAGGCTCCCGTTGCGCCAGGCACTGACGGTCACCGTGGTCGAGCCGGCGGAGGAGCCCAGCACGAAGGAGTTGAGCTTGAAGTCCGTGCCATCGGCCGACTTCATGGTGAAGTTGGAGATGGAGTTGCCGCCCAGGTTCCAAACGAAGGTCCGGTCGCTGGCGCCGCCGTCCAGATTGGTGTTGAAGGCCTGCTCGGTGGAGTCCGGGGTGGCGAAGTCGTTGCTGGCGGCCGAAGTGAAGGTCCAGGTACCCACGTTGACGCTGGTGACGCTCGTCTGGTAGACCAGACCCACGCCATCGAAGTTCTCGCTGGAAACCGCCAGCAGCCCCTGGTAGGCGCCCAGCGCCTGCCCGCCAAAGGCGATGGCCGCCTCGACGCTGCCCACGCGCGCCTCCAGGGTCCAGTCCCCGCCAGAGCGGCTGGCGCCCGTGGCATCGTCGGAGGCCGCCACGTCACGCCCGGTCGCTTGAGACAGCTGCTGGAGGAAGTCCCGGCCCTGCGCGTCGGCCGCCACATTGCAGCCGTACAGCAGCAGGTCCCCGCCCGGCGCCATGGCGCTGCCGATGCGGGCCAGCGTGGGGGCATTGGCCGCCAGCGTGCTGCTGTCCAGCCACAGATTGCCGAGTGAGACGGCGCCGTCCCGGCCGTGCGAGACGATGTGCACCGCCGTCACGCCGTCGTGCTGGGCCAGGTAGTCGGCGATCTGGTCCAGGCCGTTGCGCGAGGGATCCAGGTTCACGACCACGACCCCTGGTCGCGCAGCCTGGCGCAAGGTGGCGGCGTCATCCACCTGACCGGAGAGGAACATCACCTCCCGGGGAGCGGGCCCTGTGGCTGCCGCCGGCCCGAAGTGCCGCAGCAGCGAGGAGTCGGCTTCAGCCACATGCACGGGCTCGCGGTGCACGGCCACCACCTCCGCCGCGGTGCTCAGGGCCGCAGCGTCGAACATGACGCGCGGCTCGAGGGCCATCAACAGGGGTGTCGGCGCCGCCGGGGAAGCGGTCTGGGGTTGCGGACTGGCACGTCCAGGAGTGAGCTGCTGCTTGAGCTGCCTGAAGATCCGCATGACTGTCTCCAACTTGTCCGTCCAGGTCGGGGCTCCAAGGGAGACGCGCTGGGCTTTTCCACTACTGTCGGCACCGCAGGCCCCGGGGGGTCAGGCCTTGCGGTGCCATCCTACCTAGATCCCGATCAAGCGGGGCCTGGCAATTCCTCTCCAGCCAGGCGCCCGCCCCAGTCTGCGCGGGTCCGGCGCGCAGGAAGAATCCCCGCCCGGGGCTCCAGAAGGTGCCGCCAGCCGGAAGTAATCAACACATGAGGCCCTCTTGACGTCCAGGCAGGACGTCAGGCCTCGCCCGGATGGGCTACGCAGCCGGCTTGCGCGCTCCGATCGGCGCCGGACGGTCGCGTGTCTTTTTCGACACAGGGCGCCTGCCCTGCCGCGCGATCCGGCGCCGGCACTCAGGGCCGCGAGGGGAAGATGCCTTCCAGGGCGATGATGTAGTTGCTGCCCAGGTAGGGGTTGCGAAGGGGGACCGGCAGACTGCTCCCCGCCGGCCCGACCGTCACGGTCCCTGCGGCTGTGGAGGACAAGGCGCCCGCATTGGTCGACGCGGTGATGCCGCCCAGCTGTGCCTTGGTCGCGTCCGGGGCCGTGCCCGTGTAGAGCCCGTTGAAGACCACGTTGTTCAGGCCCACCTTGCCCGTGGTAGCCGACAGGAAGGTGGTGGCACCCGTGGTGGGCGGCACCATGGGGTTGGCCGTGCTGGTGGCGACGTCCACGCTCACCGAGGTGCTCAGCGATCCGGATACCCCGCTGGCCTGCCCGGCGAAGGAGGCCGGATGCGTGTGCTGGGGCAGCTGCCCGTTGGTCAGCGTGACGGACTCGGTGCCGCTGCGCTCGCCCTGGACGATGGGCGTGAGACCGGGCCCGTTGCCCATGCCCACGGCGGCCCGGCCGCGCAGGTCCGGCAGGCCGAAGTTGCTGACACCGTCACCGCCATAGGTGGTGCCCAGCAGGGCGAACAGCGCCGAATTCTGTGCAATTGGCAGCAGGCGGCCATCGCAGGGGGCCCAGCCCACGGGGGCGAAATTGAATCCGACCATGCGGATCTCACCGAGGAACGGTTCACTCATGATGTCAGTCTCCTTCAGGTTGAAAATGAGTCTTTCAGCAGGTCGCCTGAGGGCAGCAACGGCGTAGCTTGGCGTGGATGCCGTTGTCCCCCAGGGTCTCGAAGCCAAAGCGCCGGTACAGGCGCAGCGCAGGGTTGTTGGTTTCGACGTGGAGCTCGATGTCCAGGCCCCGCGACTCGGCCCGGCCCACCAGGAGCCGCAGCAAGGCGCTCCCCACACCGCGGCCTCTCTCCTGGGGCAGCAGGATCACGTCCACCAGCACCGCCCGGTGCGCGCCCTCCCACCAGTAGAGCCGGCCGATGGCCTGGCCATTCCGGTGCAGAAGCAGGAACTGCGCCTCTGCGAAATGCGTCTGGTAATAGCTGTGCTGCAGGGCAAACTGCTGCTCGACAAACTGGCGGCAACGTGCCTCGGGCCATCCGGTCCGGGCCAGCTCGGCCTCGCGCGTCGAGGCATAGAGCGTCTCCAGGAAAGGCAGGTCCTCAGGCGTGCACCTGCGCAGCGCAATGCCCTGCAGGGCGGATTCATTGCCAGGATCGGAATTCGAGCTGTCGAGATCAATGCCTGGCCACATCCGTGCCTCCGGTGACGTCTGCATCGCCGGCGGCGAGGTGCGGGCGGGATCGACATCCCGCGCCGGCCACTCCCTGTAGGCGTTGTGCCATTCTTCCTCAGACCCACGGGGCTGATGAGCTTGCGCCTGCCCAAGCCGGCATCACTTGCGAATCCGCCACACATGGGCGCCGGCAATGGGTCCCGCCCGGAAAGCCCTGTTGGCAGCCCGCAACGCGATCGCCCCATGACCCTTGCCCGGCGGCTCGCAATGCCCCCATCATTCGCCCCCATTGCTGAAGGCGCCCACGACAGCGCCCGCATGACGGAGATCCCCCTATGTCCTCCCTGTTCCTCTCGACCATCGACTGAACACGGTTCCCGTGCCCCGGCTGAACCGTGTCTGAACCCAGATACGGCCTCAGACCGCGCGGCAGCCAAAGCCCCGCCGCCTTCGAGCCGGGGCTTTTGCATTTCGGAAACCGCCATGAGTGCACAACTCCGTTCCCGCGCCCTCCAGGAGGGGCGGGTCAAGGCCCTGCGCCGCATGAAACAACCCATGTCGCTGCTGCTCGAGCAGAGTGACGGCCCACGCGACCCCGTGGCGCGCGCACTGGGCCAGCGCGGCCTGCGCGGCGCGGGCCAGCACATCCAGAGCCGCGGCGCCCAGCGCCGTGCCGACCGCGTGGCCCTGCAGGCACTGCTGCGACGAAAGGACTGGGATGAGTGAATCCCCACGAAGCAGCGCCTCGTTGCGCGAACAGCTGGCCCAAAAGGATGGCCAGCTCCGCGAGATCGCCGCGCAGCTCAAGCGAGAGCTGTTCGGCATCGACGCCATCATCGACCGCGTCATCGATTCGGTGCGGGCCTGGTACCTGATGCCCGAGCTGGTCTCGCGCCCCGTGATCGTCTGCCTCTGGGGCCTCACCGGCACCGGCAAGACGCAGCTCGTGCGCCGGCTGGCGCAGCTGCTGGGCTTCTACGACCGCTTCGTCGAGGTCCAGATGGACGGGTTCTCCAATGGCGCGGGCTTTCGCGGCGCACAGAGCATCTCGGGCATGCTGGCCGAGTCCGGCGTGCGCGAGGGCGAACCCGGCATCCTGGCCCTCGACGAGTTCCAGCGCTTCCGCACCATCGACGGCAAGCGCGGCGAATTGCGCGTCGAGCGCTACCAGGACGTCTGGGCCCTGCTGTCGGACGGCCGCCTGCCGCCCGCGCTCTCGCTGCTGGGTGACATCGAGTCCTCCATCGCCGAGGCGGCCTATGACGCCGAACGGGCCGAGCGCCCCGAGGACGGCGCCGCCCGGCTGCGCTTCAAGCTGCGCAGCTGGGAAGCGCAGGAACTGCAGCGCAACCTCAAGCTGGACGAACCGCTGTTGGAGATCATGGCCTGGACGCCCGAGCAGATCCACGAGCGGCTGCAGGCATTCCGCGAAAGCGGCCAGCAGCGCTGGGAGACCGACTACAGCCGGCTGCTCATCTTCGTCTGCGGCAACCTCGACGAGATGTACGAGGACCTCGCCACCAGTGTGGACGACTGCGACAGCGATGCCGATGTCTTCCATGCGCTGACGGGCCAGCTCAGCGTCATCGACGTCAAGCAGGCGCTCAACAGACGCTTCAAGCCTGAGCAGGTGGCGCGACTGGGCAACGACCATGTGGTCTACCCCTCGCTCTCGCGCCGGGCCTACGAGCAGTTGATCGAGCAAGGCTGCAGCCGCTATGCCCGCGAGGCCGAGCAGCGCTGCCAGCTGCGCTTCGAGCTGGACGCCAGCGTGCGGGAGCAGGTCTATGCCAACGCCGTCTTTCCCGCGCAGGGCACGCGGCCGCTGTTCTCCTCCCTGCATGCCATCCTGGGTGCCGGGCTGAGCAAGGCCGCGCTGTGGGCCATCGAGCAAGGCGCCGAGCCGGGCGACCGTGTGCGGCTCAGTGCCAATGGTCGCGAGCTCTGCGCGCAATGGGCGTCGCGCGCCCAGGCCATCGCCGCGCCCTTCGAGATCTCCCGGCTTCGCCAGCGCAACAACGCCGACTTCCGCGCCCTGCTGGCCGTGCACGAGGCAGGCCATGGCCTGGTCCATGCCCTGCTCTTCGGTCGTGCGCCGCAGGAGATCAAGATCCACGTGGCCAGCTTCGAGGGCGGCTACAACGCCTACAGCTCGCGCAAGGTCTGGTCGCGGCGCAATCTGCGGGACTCCATCTGCACCAGCCTCGCCGGGCGGGCGGCCGAGCTGCTGGTCTTCGGCCCCGAACTCAGCTCCAGCGGGGCCGAGAGCGATCTGCGCAAGGCCACCGAGACGGCGGCCCGCATGCTGCGCCACCTGGGCCACGGCCCGCGCATCGGCCGCTGTGATGTCGCCCGCGACAGCGAAGAGAACTTCTGCACCGATGTGGAGAGCAGCAACGCCTCCATCGAGGCCCTGCTCCAGGCCGAGCATGTGCGTGCCACGGGCCTGCTCCGCGCCCATCGCCAGGACCTGCTGGCGCTGGTGGATGAACTGATCGAGCAGGGCCAGGTCGGCCCCGCGCGCTTCGCCGCGGTGGTGCAGCTGCCGCTGGGGCGCCCGGAGGATGCGCTGGATCCCTACGCCCGCCATCTGGCGCAGTTCAGGCAGGCACAGCCGGCGCAGGCGCCCGGCAAGCAGCGCCTGCTCCGGGGCCACTCCGTGGGCGGCGGTGTGCGGCACGCCACCCCTGCGAAGGCGCTGCCCTCCGCATGAGGCCATCGGCCGGGGCGCCGAGCCGGCGCAGCCCCTGATGCGACCGCACTCGCGGGCACGCCCCTTGCCTGCCCGCGGACTCCCCTGCGGTCCGCCCGTCGGATCCAGGGACGACCATGGGGTCATTGCTGCGCGACGGCGGCAATCCTATAGTCGCAGCATCTATCTGCCTAGGAGCGCAGCATGGCCACGCGTCCCCCGTCCATCGATCTGCAGAAGGTACTGAGCGGTGCCGCGCGGCTGGAGGTCAAGCTGCTCAATGCGGGCGTGGAGGCCCTGCAGGTCTACATCAACCAGGCCGCCCGGTTCTCGTCGCTAGCCGCCGAGACCTTGCAGGAAGTGCAGGACAACAAGGCCACGCTCTCCGCCACGGCCCGCAAGCTGAGTGACTTCGGCCGCCAGAGCACGCAGGCCTATGCCGACCTGGCTCAGCGCCTGAGCGCCAGCTACTACGACGAGTTCGACCGCCTGGCCCACAGCCGCGAGAAGGCCGCATCGCCCCCTGCTGCGGCGTCCGGCCCTGCGCCCGCAGCGCATCGCCCACGCACCAGGCGCGCTGCGGCCAAGGCGTGAACGACCGCGCCAGCGACCGTGCCCACTACCGTGCCAGCGAGCGCCGCGTGCTCGCGCACGCCCCGCGCAGCAATGGCGAGCGCCCCGTCACACGGCGCGAGGCCGCCGCACTGAAGGCCAGCGGGCGCTACCGCGCCAGCGCCGGCGCCCCTGCCAGCGCCGAGCATTGGCGCCGCCGTCTGCCCGATGGCAGCTGCCTGCACCTGGTGCTGGAGGAGCGCCGCTGCCGCCTGCACCATGACGCCTTCGACCCGGACGCCAGCCTCCTCTCCATGGGCCTGCACATGACGCACGAAGCCCGCGCCGAGGCGGCCGCCATGGCCGCGCTGGCCTGGTCGGTCGTCAGCCTGCTGGCGAACTGAGCCGCGCGGCCGCGGCTTCGAGCAGGGTCCGCCAGTGGCGTGCCACGAGCTCGCCGAAGATGCGCCGCAGGCCCTCACCCATGTGCGGGAATTCGAGCTCCATCTCGATGCGAGTGCCGCGTCCGCCGGCGGCCGGCGAGAAGCGCAGCGTCCCTTCGCAGCGGCCCGGCACCTGCACCGCCCGCGAGGCCGCGTGGAAGCGGATCACGGAGCCGCCGGCCGGCTGGCGCAGTGTCAATGTCCATTCGAGCAGCCCCGGATCGAGGTGTGGCTGCAGCAGCACCGGCACCTCGACCCGCGCCCGCCATTGCTGCACGACCTGGCGCTCGCCGCCGGGCAGGAGCTCGTCGCGCACCAGCTCCGCAGCCTGCACATGCGGCAGGACGGGCGCGAGCTCGCAGCTGCGCTCCAGGAGCCCCTGCTGCAGCGGGCCCGCGGGCTGCATCAGCACCATCATCAGCTTCATGAGGCGGCCCGCACTTCGGGCAGCAGGCGCAGCCGCGCGGTGACGGCATCGGAGACATGGCCGCGCGCCAGCACCCAGGCCAGGGCCTCGGCCAGGGCCTTACGGGCCGGCCGCGGCCGCCAGCCCAGGGCAGCCAGGCGCTCATGGCGGTACCAGTAGAAGCGGCAGGCCATGCGTGCTTCGTCCCGCGTGACCTGGGGGGCGCGGCCGGCCAGCCGGGCGGCGGCCTCCATGCCGGCGGCGGCGAGGTAGGCGGCCGTGTGGTTCAGCGTCAGTGTGGGCCCGAAGGTGCCGGTCAGCTCGGACACGAGGGCATGCAGCGCCTCCCAGCGCAGGTTCTCGCTCCCGGCAACGTAGCGCCTGCCCGCCTCGCCCCGCAGGGCCGCGACGAGGTGGGCCTGCCCGATGTCTGGCGCAGCCACCACATTGCAGCCGCCGAGGAAGGTGCAGCGCAGGGGGTCGTTGAGGTAGTTGACGAGATTGGCGTTGCTGGGCCCCAGGCGGTGGTCGTGCGCGCCGATGACCAGGGTCGGGTTGACCGTCAGCACCTCCAGGCCCAGGCGGACGCCCGCCTCGAAGGCCGCCTCCTCCTGCCGCAGCTTGGACTGCACATAGGCCGAGGGCTCGCGCTCGTCGAAGACAGCGTCCTCGTCCAGCACCAGAGGCACGGTGCTGGAGCCCAGCGTCACCGAAGACGAGGTCACCACCACCCGCCCCACGCCAGCGCGCTGCGCCGCCAGGAGCACGTGGCGCGTGCCGCGCACGGCCAGGTCGGCCTGCGCCTCGGCCGCCATGCCGGTGTAGGCAAACACGGCGGCGGCATGAAACACCCAGTCGCAGCCCGTGGCGGCGCGCTGCACGGAGTCGACGTCCAGCACATCCCCCTCGAAGACCTGGACCGCCAAGCCGGCCAGCGCCCGGCGGTCGCTGCCCTCGCGCACCAGGACGCGCACGGGATGCCCCTCCTCGAGCAGGGCCCGCACGATGTGGTTGCCCACGATGCCGGTCGCCCCGGTGACGAGCGCGGGGGCCTTCATCCGCGCGCCAGCTGGTCGAGGTCGCGGTGCACCGCGTCGGCCAGCCCCTGAAGGAAGTCCGGCGCGTCACGCGCCAGTGCGGCCATGCCCGCCACGAAGGCCGCATCGCGCTCCTGCGGGTCATTGGCCGCAGGCTGCGGGCTGAAGTGGCGGAAGCCCTGCGCATCCGTCGCCTGGGTCTGTGGACCGGTCGGCGGCGCCGTGGTGCCGGCACCGGTGCCCATCAGCCAGGCCACGGCATCACCCAGGTTCCCGAGCTCGCCGGGCTCGCCCCCGCCCCGCCGGCCGCGCAGCAGTTCGGCCACCGCGGCGGCGGCGGTGGCCAGTAGACGGGGCAGCGCGCGCCGAGGGCTGTCGGCTGCGGCGTCGTGGCCGATGCGAAAGTCGCGCCCCTCGTAGGCTGCCTGCAGGTTCGCCACCGTGCCTTCGAAGAAGCTCGTATAGGCCCCTTCGATGATGGGATCGCGCAGAGCGGGCGCGAGGTTGATGTCGAAGAGCTTGAACGCCAGTGGCAGTGCGAAGTGCTGCCGCCCTGCCACGCGCACCCTCACCTGGCCCTCGGGTGTCCGGGTGAACTCCACGCAGCCGTCGTCGGCCACGGCGCTGCCATTGGGGCTGGCCACCGTGCGCCAGTAGATGCTCTGCCGCCCCGGCGCGCGCCGGATGCACTGCAGCTTCTCGACGTCGATCACCTCACCGCCGAACAGCACCATCCAGTTGGGCTGCTGCAGGTACAGGTTGCGCTCGGCCTGGTGCGTGACGCGGCCGCGACCATCGCGCCGCACGGCCACGGTGGCGCCGCCGATGTAGTCGTTCATGTACTGGATGCCGCGGGCGATGTCGACCCGCCGCACCCACTGCTCGTAGCGTACCGGCACCACGTGCTCGTTGCCGAAGACGATGGCACCGTCCACATGGCGCCAGCGCAGACCATTGCGGGCGGGCGGCAGATGGGCCAGCAGGGCCTCGTAGGGGGCCATGGCATCGGGCACGGCTTCATAGTCCGCGGCTGAATAGGCCGCGGGGTCGATCAGCAACGGCGCCTCGCGCCGGCGCAGGCGGTCCTTGGAGAACAGGGTGTGCTGTGCCGTCACCAGGCCGCCCAGGCGCGCCAGCAGCAGGTTCAGCGTCACCACGGTCCAGAAGGCGCGCGGGTTGTCGTCCACCCGGGACACCAGGGGCGCGAGCAGCGCGTTGAGCCGATCGCTGTAGAAGTCGCGCAGGGCAAAGCGCTCGCGGTCCACAGCCTGGAACCAGGCCGGAGCCAGTGCGCCGACGCCCTCCGCCGCCTGGCGCTGGCGTGCCGAGCGCGCCATCAGTGGATGGACGTTGCGCCACAACGGATAGGGCGCCAGGCTGCCTTCAACACGGTGCGGCGGCAGCCCGAAGGCATGCAGGGCCGCGGCATTGACGGCCGAGGCGTAGGGGTCCAGCCCCATGCGCGCGGCGCCCGCCCAGTCGGCCAGCAGGGCGCTGGGGCTGGCGATCAGGGTGTGTGTCGCCAGCGGACGCGGCGCGCGCTGGCCGGCACCGCCGTGGGCGCTGGTGACGGCGTCGATCAGGCACCAGTGCGGCGGGGCTTCGCGCAGCACCTGCAGGGCATCTTCCACAAGACCGCGGCGCGGCGCGGCCAGGCCGGCCAGGTTGTGGACCGCGAGCGCGAAGTGATGCTCCTCATGCGTGCGGTTCTTGGCGAAGGCGATGCGCAGGCCCGCGGCCCGCCAGCGCTCGCCGCCCGCGGCGCCAAACACCTCGTAGGGGCGCCCCTGGGGCGTGCTGAAGCGCCAGCCTGTCAACTCGGGCACGAGCAGGGGGTCGCGGTTGTGCAGCCAGCTGTCGTCTTCATGGCGTGCATCGGCCACGGCCACGTCAGTGAAACCGTGCTCATGCAGGCGATCGATCAGGTGCTCCACCAGCAGGGCCTCAGTGCCGGCATGCGGCGCCTGCTCGCAGGCGTCGAGGTCGGGCTTGATCACCACAGGGCCGCGCAGGCCCGCCAGGCTGTCCCAGAAGCCGCAGAGGGCCAGCAGCTCATCCAGCAGCGTCGGGCCTGATGCGCCGGCGCGCTGATGGACCCACACGGTGTGGGCAGGGTCAATCATGCCGGGGCGGCGTGCCATGGAATGATAATAACGCGGCATGAGAGCCTACCCCTACCGATTCCATGTCGCGCTGGATGGCAATGGCCTCAACGGCCTGGAGGGCTTGGCGGGCGTGTGCCAGTTCCTCTTCGACCCCGCCGACAACGCCTATGCCTGGAAGATCACCTACTTCGACGGCATCGCCGGCGGACATGCGATCAGCCTCAACCCGGGAGGCTCGCTGGGCTTCCTGGGCAACACGGGCCAGCATCTGCTGATCTACGACGGCACGGACTCCCGCGAGCTGGCTCGCCAGAGCACGCTCAGCTACGAGAGCACCGACACCTCGCTGCGCGGCAGCACCCATGCCATATGGCTGAGCGAGCATGAGTTCATCACCGCGATCGGCGATCACTTCTACCGCTTCGACGCACGCCGCCTCGCCGAGGGCGTGAAGCTCGGGCCCCACGGTGTGAAGCTGCCGCACGCGCTGAAGCGCAGCGCCTCCGGCCGCTACCTGGTGTACGGCTCCATGGACCATCCCAGGCTGGGCGAGGCCCGCGAGGTCGGCATCTACGACCTGCAGACCGGCGAGGCCCGCCGCGTGGAGCTGCCTGCCACTTGCTGGCATGTGGCGGCGGATCCCGCGCGGGACCTCTTCTATGCGCTGAGCTTCCGCGTGCTGCCGCAGGAGGGGCGTGACTGGCACGAATGGGCGATGGCCTTCCTCAAGGAATACGCCTTCGAGATCGACGCCGCCAGCGGCCGGGTGCTCCGCCACTGGGCCGCGGGGCGCGAGGTACCGGCCCACATCAACAGCGACGTGGTGCTGTCCGACGGCGAGCTGATCTTCTGCAATGGCGCCAGCCAGAGCATCGTCATGATCGAGCGCGAGCGCCTGGCGGGCTGGCGCATGATCGACGAGCGCCCTGACCTGGCGACGGTACTCGGCCAGCGCAAGGCCGTCGGCACCCAGATTGCCGATGCCCTCAGCCGCGGCAATGTGCTGAACGAGACGCGGCATTTCCTGTCCGCACTGCGCATCTCGCGCTGGGCGGTGCTGGACTCCGTCTATGCCTGCCAGCTCTGCGCGGACCAAAGCCTGCTGTTCACCGCCAATCGCGGGCTCAACCACATCACGGTTTACGACTATCCCGCCAACACCCTGCGCCTGCGTGTGGCCATGCCAGCGCTGCAGGAGTTCGTGCCGGTGTCACCGGGCGGGGATCCTCGGCTGGGGTTCCATCATGGGGCCCTGGTGGGCTGAGCCGCGTTCAGGTGCCCTTCAGAGGGCTTGCCGTGCCGCCGGTCGAAGCACTTGTCAGGCCGCCGAAGGGCGCAAAAGCCCGTTCAGGCGTAGGTGTTGAGATGTCGCCCCAGATGGCCTTCGGTGGCCAGGGCAGGCGCCTGCGGCAAGGCGGCGAGCAAGGCCGCGGCGCCGGCTTCCTGGGCGTCCAGGGCCTTTCGCAGCACCAGCAGGCCGGCGCTGTGACCCACCGTGCCTGGAGTGCCGCTGGAGACATTGCTGACCGCGGCGTCGACGCTGGGAGCGCTGTTGATGTCCATGGGGGCTCTATCGGCAAGTCCGGCGCGAACTTGAGGACGAATTTCGGGCGATCACGGCACGCCCGTCACCAGCGTCACCTCGACGGCCGGCGACAGGCAGGCCAGGCGATCAATCCGGAGTCTCGCCGGTCGCCAGCGCGAAGCCTTCGTCGATCCAGCCGGTGAGGCCACCCGCCATGATCTTGACGGGACGCCCGAGCCTGGCCAGCCGCAGGGCGCCGCGCGCGGCGCCATTGCAGTGCGGGCCCGCACAGTACGTCACGAACAGGGTGTTCGCCGGCCATTGCGCCAGCTTGCCCTGAACGAGCTTGCCGTGGGGCAGGTTGAGGGCGCCAGGCACGTGCCCCTTGGCATACATCGCGGGCGATCGCACATCGAGCAGCACGAAATCGGCGCCGGCCTGCAGGCCTTCATGCACGTCCCAGCAGTCGGTCTCGAACGTGAATTCCGCGGCGAAATGGGCTTCGGCCAGGGCGGAGGGCGCGGCAGGAACTGCGGTGACTTCGGTGGGCATGTCTTGCTCCGTTGTGAAGGAGTCGCCATCGTGTCCAAGGCGGTGCGGTGCCACAATTGGCGCAAAAGACACTTATCGTCAATTTCTCGCCAGCCATGCACGCCTCGCACGAATCAGCCTCCGGCGAGTTGACCGGCCCTTTGGTGGTGGCCCTGGCCCACGACGGCCTTTGCACCTTCGAGTTCGCCATCGTTGCCGAGGTGTTCGGGTTGCCCAGGCCGGAAATGGGGCGAAGCTGGTACCGGTACGCGACCGCGGCCGTGGAGCCCGGGCCCCTGCGTGCCCATGGTGGCCTGACCTTCACGGCATCGGGAGGCATCGAGCTGCTGGATCAGGCCGACCTGATCGTGGCCGCAGGCTGGAAGGGGGCCGGCGTCCCGGTGCCTGCCGAGCTGGCCGCGCGGCTGCGCAGCGCCTGGGAGCGTGGCGCTCGCCTTGCCTCCATCTGCTCCGGGGCGTTCGTCCTCGCCGCGACGGACCTGCTCAATGGCCGCCGGGCCGCCACCCACTGGCGCTATGCTGACCAGCTGGCCGCGTGCCACCCCGAGATTGACGTCGATGCCGACGTGCTCTATGTCGAGGAGGACCGGATCTACACCTCGGCAGGCAGCGCCGCGGGCATCGACCTCATGCTGCACATCATTCGCCAGGACCACGGCGCCGAGGCCGCGAACTCCGTCGCCCGCCGGCTGGTCATGCCACCGCACCGCAGCGGCGGGCAGGCGCAGTTCATCGAGCGGGCGGTCCCGGCGGATCGAGGCCACCGGCTGACCGAGGCCCTCGACCGGATCCGGTCCGAGCTCAGCGCCGACTGGACGGTGGACCGGATGGCCGCGTTGGTGGCCATGAGCCCCCGCACGTTCCTGAGGCGCTTCGTCGAAGCCACCGCCCTGAGCCCGGGGCAATGGCTGATCGAGCAGCGCGTCGTGCAGGCCCAGCGCTTGCTGGAGCGCACGGCGCTGTCCGTGGAGCAAGTGGCGGCCGAGGTGGGATTTGGCAGCGTTCAGGGGTTGCGGCACCACTTCCGCGAGCGCCTGACCCTCTCGCCCCGTGACTACAGAAAAGCCTTCGCATCCGGCGCCAGACCAGCGCCAGACCAGCGCCCGAGGCCTCCGTGAGGCGCGCGGGTTCTTGATCGGGAGGTCGGCAGAGCGCGGCACTGGCACCGCCCCACCCCATGCAGTTCATCCCGCTCCCACTGCAGTCTGTCGCCCCCCGCTAGGTCCCCCCTGCCCGCATTGTTATGGTGTGCTACATCAGCAACACACCGCAGGCTCCTGGCCTGAAGCGACATGCAAAGCTGGAACGACAACGCGCCGATCTACCAGCAGCTGGCCGACCGACTGGCCAGTCAGCTGCTGGATGGCAATCCACCCGAGGGCGAGGCCCTGCCCTCGGTCCGCCTGCTGGCCACCCAATACCTGATCAACCCGCTGACGGTCAGCCGCGCGCTGCAGTCGCTGGCCGACAACGGCCTGGTTGAAAGCCGCCGAGGCCTGGGCATGTATGTGCGGCCCGGCGCCCGCCAGCGCCTGCTGGAAAGCGAGCGGAAGCAGTTCCTGAGCAAGGAATGGCCGCTGCTGCGAGAAAAGCTCAAGCGCCTGGGGCTCAGCGCCCAGGATCTGCAATGGGAGGACCTGCAATGAACGCCAACAACAACACCGAAGCCCTGGTCAGCGCCCGTGACTTCACGCTGCGCTACGGCCGCAAGGTCGCCTGCGACCACCTCAGCTTCCAGATCCCCAAGGGCCGCGTGGTGGGCCTGCTGGGCCACAACGGCGCAGGCAAGACCTCGCTGATGAAGGCGATGGTGGGCCTGCAGGGCGGAGAAGGCGAGCTTCGCGTGCTCGGCCTGGATCCGCGCAGCCAGCGCACCGAGCTGCTCAAGGGCCTGTCCTACATCCCCGATGTGGCCGTGCTGCCCCGCTGGGCCCGCGTGCACGAGCTGATCACGCTGATGAGCGGTCTGCAGCCGCAGTTCTCGTCCGAGCGGGCCCGCGCCCTGCTCAAGCGCACCAGCGTCAGCCTCAATGACAAGGTCAAGGCCTTGTCCAAGGGCATGGTGACGCAGCTGCACCTGGCGCTGGTGGCCGCGATCGACACCCGGCTCATGATTCTCGATGAGCCCACCCTGGGCCTGGATGTGATCTCCCGCAAGAGCTTCTACGAGATGCTCATCGACGAATGGTGCGATGGCGAGCGCACGGTGGTCATCTCCACCCACCAGGTCGAGGAGATCGAGAGCCTGCTGTCCGACGTGATGATGCTGGACGAGGGCAAGCTGGTGCTCAACATCAGCCTGGAAGAGATGGACTCCCGCTTCGTGGCCCTGGCCCACGACCCGGCTGCCGCCGACACCGTGGCCCGCGCCCACCCGTTGCTGCGCTACCGCCAGCAAGGCCGCTCGGCGGCCCTGTTCGACGGCGAGCCGCCGGCAGACGTCCAGGCCCTGGGCCAGCGATTCCGCCCCAGCCTGGTCGACCTCTTCGTCGCCCTGACCCGCAAGCCTGAACTGCAGCCCCGCGAGGCCTGAAGGAGACCGACCATGAATGCACAACGATTCCTGACCCTCATGCAGCGCGAGTGGATGCAGCACCGCCTCGGCTGGCTGCTGGTGATGCTGGTGCCGCCCGCACTGATCCTGCTGCTGATGCCTCTCCAGGGCCCGATCGTCGACGGCGACGCCCAAGTCCCGCCGCCGGTGGCCGTGGCCGCCGTGGCCATGCTGGGCAGCATGGCGGGCGTGTTCGCCCTGAGCTGGATCGTGTCGATGTTCCAGCTGCCGGGCCTGTCCCGCCGCGATCAGCAGGACCGCTCCGTCGAGTTCTGGCTGTCCCTGCCGGCCACGCATGTCGAGAGCATCGGCGCCACCGTGCTGACGCACGCGCTGCTCGTGCCCATGGCAGCCATGGCCGTCGGCCTGGTCTGCGGGCCCGTGATGGCCGCAGCAGCCCTGCTCAAGATCCACGGCTTTGCCGGCTTCGGCCAGGTGCCCTGGGGCAGCCTGATGAGCATCGTCGTCCTGGGCTGGCTGCGCCTGAGCATCGGCCTGCTGCTGATGACGCTGTGGCTGGCGCCCATGTTCATGGCCCTGATGGCGGCGGCGGCCTGGCTCAAGCGCTGGGGGGTGCCCGTGCTGATTGGCGGCACCGTGATCATCGCCAACGTGCTGGACAAGGTCTATCACAACCGCATCGTGGCCGAACTGCTGAAGGCCCAGTTCGAAGGAGCCGGCAAGGCTCTGTTCAATGCCAGCATGACCCTGGAAGGCCGGGGCGCCGCCCAGCAGCTGGAGCACGAGAGTTTCGCCAGCCTGCTGCAGCTGGTGCTGCATGACCTGGGCGCGGCCTTCGCCCAGCTGGTTTCGCCGCACTTCGTCGGCGGCCTGGCCCTGGCCGGCCTGTGCTTCTACCTGCTGGTGCTCAAGCGCCGCCAGGCTAGCTGAGCCCTCGCGAGCCTCCAGTAAAAAGCCCGCCGATTGGCGGGCTTTGTCTTTGCGGAATCGACGGTGCGATCAGGCCGCGGGGCTGGGCTCGGCGCCGCTGGCAGCACCGCCGGCTGCGGTCACCTTGGCACTGACTTCCTTGCGGAAGCGGTTCAGCTCCTGCACGCTGGCGAAGCTGCGCTCCATCAGCAGGCTCATGTTGTGCAGGATGCGATCCACCACCTTGTTCTCCCAGACGGCATCGAACTGGATCTGCTTGTCCAGCCACTTCTCCAGCCATTCCGGATCCGGCAGGCGGCTCTGGATGGTGTCGCGGGGGAAGAGCTTGGCGTTGACGTGCAGATTGGTCGGGTGCAGGGCCTGGGCCGTGCGGCGGGCGCTGGCCATCAGCACGCCCACCTTGGCGAAGGCAGCACGGGCTTCGTCACCGAACTTCTGCATGGCGCGCTTCATGTAGCGCAGGTAGGCGCCGCCATGGCGGGCTTCGTCGCGGGCCAGGGTCTCGTAGATGGCCTTGATCACCGGCTCGGTGTGCCATTCGGCGGCACGGCGGTACCAGTGGTTCAGGCGGATCTCGCCGCAGAAGTGCAGCATCAGCGTCTCGAGGGCGGGCGCCGGATCGAAGTCGAAACGGATCTCATGCAATTCCTGCTCACTGGGCACCAGGTCCGGGCGGAAGCGGCGCAGGTATTCCATCAGCACCAGGGAGTGCTTCTGCTCCTCGAAGAACCAGACGCTCATGAAGGCGGAGAAGTCGCTGTCGTCGCGGTTGTCACGCAGGAACATCTCGGTGGCCGGCAAAGCCGCCCACTCGGTGATCGCATTCATCTTGATGGTCTGGGCCTGGTCTTCGGTGAGCAGGCTGGCATCGAACGTGTCCCAGGGGATGTCGGTGTCCATGTTCCAGCGCACGGCTTCCAGTTGCTTGAAGAGTTCGGGGTAGAGCATGGTCCGTCCTATGGTTTAGGGGCGGCATTCTAAACGGGGCGGGCGCCAAGGAGCTTTCGCCCCCGGACAAGGCCCCGCAAGTGGGTGAGCCTCGGCAACGGGGTCGGCGCAGCCGGGCAGGGCCGGCCGCGCCGGTCAGCCCCGCAGCAGTTCAACAGCAAAGGCTTGCAGCCATGTGACAGCCACCCTGCCACGCAGCTGCCAGACGGCCTCGGGCGCAAAAACCGTGACCGCGCCGGTTACGCCGGGAGCGTCGCATTTCCGCATGACACAGAAACGCGGGACATCTCCAGCGGCCGTCATTCCGTGAAAACCCCGCCCTTGAAGCTTGGTGTAAGCCCGAAGGCCCACACTTTCGCTCAAGAACTCGTTCTTGTACCCGGCACCTGGGACAGAAGTAGCAAAACTTCCGGCCCCCAGGCCCAACAATCCGCGCTGTAGCGCCAATTCATTTGCAGAATTGCGCAAAGGTTTGAAAAGTACGGCTGGCGTGCTTACACAGCGAAACCACAAACGAGTAAAGTAGCCACAAGCTTTCGGTCGCAAGATCTCCCCAGTGTTGGGGCTGAAATCCCGGGACTCTTCTCCTCCTCCTCCCTCCCTCCCTCGTTGGTCCCGGGGCATCTTGCGGCTTCTTTTATGTCCAGGGCTCCCGCTGTTGCGGGAGCCCTTTTTCTTGGCCGCTGCCTGACGTAAAGCTACAGCGGCGGGCAGCCTTCCAGCGCCGCGGGCAGCCGCGACCGCTTCGCGGCCCGCGATTGCCGCCATTCCCAAAGACGAATCCTGAACGGCTGCAGCAGAGGCCGGGTGGTACCGCGGGCGCAACGGCGCCCGACCCTCAGCCCGCAGTGCTCCTCACGGAACGGCGGCGGCCTGCATGCCGGCGCGTTGATCCTGCCGCCACTGGCGCAGCGTCTTCAGCGCAGCCAGCCCTTGCGGCGGAAGTAGATGAAGGGCGCGGCCACCGAGGCCACCATCAGGGCGATGGCGAAGGGGTAGCCCCATTCCGCATCGAGTTCCGGCATGTGCTTGAAATTCATGCCGTAGATGCTGGCGATCAGGGTCGGCGGCAGCAGGGCCACGCTGGCCACGGAGAAGATCTTGATGATCTTGTTCTGGTTGATGTTGATGAAGCCGACCGTGGCGTCCATCAGGAAGTTGATCTTGTCGAACAGGAAGGCCGTGTGGGAGTCCAGCGAGTCGATGTCCCGCAGGATCTGGCGCGACTCCTCGAACTGCTCGGCATTGAGCATGCGGCTGCGCATCATGAAGCTGACGGCACGGCGGGTGTCCATCACATTGCGGCGGATGCGCCCGTTCAAGTCTTCCTCGCGGGCGATGGCGGCCAGCACCTCGCCGGCCTCGGCATCGTTGACGTCGCTCTTCAGCACGCGGGCGCTGATGCGCTCCAGCTTGTCGTAGATGCCTTCCAGCACGTCGGCGGAGTACTCGGCATCCGCGTCATAGAGCTTCAGCAGCACGTCCTTGGCGTCCTCGATGAGTGCCGGGATGCGGCGGGCCCGCAGTCGCAGCAGGCGAAAGACCGGCAGGTCCTCGTTGTGCACGGAGAAGAGCACGTTCTGGTGCAGGATGAAGGCCACCCGCACATTGCGGGCCGACTCGTCGTCCTCGATGAGGAAGTCGGAGCGGATGTGCAGCTCGCCGTTGTCTTCCTCGTAGAAGCGGGCGGATTCCTCAAGGTCGTCGTCGACGATGTCCTCGGGAATGATCAGCCCGAAGCGCTCTCGTATCCAGCCCTTTTCCTCGGATGTGGGGTTCTCCAGGTCCACCCAGACGGGGCGGGCCATGGCCAGATCGGCGGCGGATTCGATTTCGTCCTGGAACAGCCCACCCTTGAGGCGGCCGTTGTCCAGCGTGAAGACATTGAGCATGAGGGCTCCAGCGCATGCGTCCGGCCGGCTGCGGGGCGCGGCAGGATCAGTCTGTGGGCGATGGACGAGCGTGCAGGGCAGGCCAAGTCCGGGGAAGGGGGTGAAGGCGACCCGTCTCACTCCGGACACCGGCCGCAACGCAGGGCCTGCTCAAGGGGCCGCGTGCTCCGGGACGCTGGAGTGGACGGTCACCGAGGGTGATCGCTGTCCAAGAAAGGCTCCAGTGGTGGGGACGGCGCATTATCGCGTCCCGTCGTCAGGCGCATCAAGCATTTCTATGGCGGCGCCGCCGACGATATCAGCGGGCTTGCCCTGAGGCCGCGCCTGCGCGCTGCGCGGGCCGATCGCGCATTCCATCACGGCTTTGCGCTGAAGCAAAAGAGCAGCCCTGCAAGCCACTAGAAGGCGCTTTAAAACGCTTGTCACAGTCATGCTTCGGGAGCAAACTGGCTCACAGCAAGAACGACTCCTCCACTCCGCTACTCACCGCCGCACACCTTTCCAAGACGCCTCAACCTCCCCCTCAAGACCTCTGTATCCCTGAAGAAGGGCGGCCGCCGCCACGGCGTCCCCCAAGTGTTCTCAAGCATCAATGCTTTCTCGCGACCAAGCCCTGTGAAAGGAGGCTTTATGAACCTGACTATCAGCGGCCACCATCTTGAAGTGACCCCAGCGCTGCGCGAATACGTGCTGACCAAGCTGGACCGGGTGACCCGCCACTTTGACCAGGTTGTTGACATCAACGTCCTGCTCACGGTGGAGAAGCAGAAGGAGAAGGAGCGCAGGCAAAAGGCCGAAGTCACTGTCCATGTGAAGGGACGTGACATCTTTGTCGAGCAAGCTCACGAAGATCTCTATGCCGCCATTGACCAGCTGATGGACAAGCTGGATCGTCAGGTCTGCCGCCACAAGGACAAGCTCCAGGACCACCACCACCAGGCCGTCAAGCGCATGGACATGCCGGCCTCCTGAGTCCTGACGTCAATCCGTCCTGTACGCAAGGCGCCCATCCGGGCGCCTTTTTGCTGCCCCGCCCGTGGCGCGGCAGCGTTGCCGAAGCGCCTCAATATCACGCTATCGCACCCATTTGGAGGGCTCTTCGCCCGGGCAGGACGCCCAGGGTCAAGGAGCTTTCTATAATCGGTTTTCCAACCCTAGTGACCAAGCGTCCCGCCCAAGGCCGACCCGGCCGTAATCGGCGCTGTGACCTCGATGAACCGTCTCGCCGCCATCCTGCCTGCCAGCAATGTGCTGGTGAATGTGGACGCCTCCAGCAAGAAACGAGTTTTCGAACAGGCAGGCCTGCTGTTCGAGAACAACCATTCCATCGCGCGCGCCCTGGTCACGGACAATCTCTTTGCCCGGGAACGCCTGGGCTCGACCGGCTTGGGCCATGGCGTGGCCATCCCCCACGGCCGCATCAAGGGCCTGAAGAATCCGCTGGCTGCGGTGCTGCGCGTGCAGCAGGCCATCGGCTTCGACGCTCCGGATGACGAACCCGTCTCCCTGCTGATCTTCCTGCTGGTGCCCGAAGCCGCCACCCAGCGCCACCTGGAAATCCTCTCCGAGATCGCCGAGATGCTCTCGGACCGCGAACTGCGCGAGCGCCTCAAGACCGAGGCCGAGGCGGCGACGCTGCACAAGCTGATCGCCGACTGGGAACCGCTGAAGTCGGTCGCCTGAGGCCGATGACGGGATGAAGCCCACCTCGATCAGCGCCGACCGCCTCTTTGAAGAACTCCGCGAGGCCCTGCGCTGGGCCTGGATCGCCGGACACGCCCACCCCGAGCGCCGTTTCGACGACACGGCCGTGCGGGACGCCCAGTCCGCCGCCGACCTGGTCGGCTACCTGAACTACATCCACCCCTACCGCGTGCAGCTGGTGGGACGCCGCGAGGTGGCCTACCTCAGCGAGGCCTCGGGCGAAGTGCTGGACCGCCGCATCGCTCGCATCGTGACCCTGGAGCCGCCGGTGATCATCGTCGCCGACGACCAGAACCCGCCGGACCGCCTGGTGGCCATGTGCGACCGTGCCGAGATCCCGCTCTTCGTCACCTCCGAGTCCGCCGGCCACACCATCGATGTGGTGCGCTCCTACCTGGCCCTGCTGTGCGCCAACCGGACCACCCGTCATGGCGTCTTCATGGACATCCTGGGCCTGGGCGTGCTGCTGACCGGCGAATCCGGACTGGGCAAGAGCGAGCTGGGCCTGGAACTGATCTCCCGCGGCCACGGCCTGGTGGCCGACGACGCGGTGGACTTCTTCCGTATCTCCCAGACCGCCATCGAAGGCCGCTGCCCTGAACTGCTGATGAACCTGCTGGAGGTCCGCGGCATCGGCCTGCTGGACATCAAGGCCATCTTTGGCGAGACCGCCGTGCGCCGCAAGATGCGGCTCAAGCTCATCGTGCACCTGGTCCGCAAGGAAACCATGGAGCGCGACTTCGAGCGCCTGCCCTACGAGCCCCTGTACGAGGACGTGCTGGGCATGCCCGTGCGCAAGGTGGTGATTGCCGTGGACGCCGGCCGCAACCTGGCCGTGCTGGTGGAAGCCGCGGTGCGCAACACCATCCTGCAGCTGCGCGGCATCGACACCTACCGTGAGTTCGTCGAGCGCCACCAGCGCGCCATCGAAAAAGGCCTGCAGGACGACGCCTGAGGCCTTGCCACGCCGAGCTCACCCCTCGCCCCACAAGCCCACAGCCCAGGAATCAACGGGGAGCAGCGCGTCCCCGAACGCGCGGCACCCGAGGATCCGGCCTTGCCGGGCCTGCGGGTGTGCTCCTTGGGGGCCAGCCCAGCCGGCAGGGGGGGATTTCACCCAGCGACACCCGAGGATCCGGCTCCGCCGGGCCTACGGGTGTGCCCCCTTGAGGAGGCAGGCGCAGCCGGTAGGGGGTGGGCCATCACCGCCTGTTGGAACAGTCCTTCTTGATGCAGTTCGCATACAGCGACAGCGAATGCTCCTGCAGCTCGAAGCCTCGGTCCAGGGCGATCTTGTGCTGGCGCGATTCGATCTCGGGGTCGAAGAACTCCTCGACCTTGCCGCAGGTCAGGCAGACCAGGTGGTCATGGTGGTGGCCCTCGTTGAGCTCGAACACCGCCTTGCCGGACTCGAAATGATTGCGCGAGAGCAGGCCGGCCTGCTCGAACTGGGTCAGCACCCGGTAGACCGTGGCCAGACCGATGTCGGCGTCCTCCACGAGCAGGGCCTTGTAGACGTCCTCGGCCGTCATGTGGCGCTGCGTCGTCTTCTGGAAGATCTCGAGGATCTTGATGCGCGGCAGCGTGGCCTTGAGGCCGCTGTTCTTGATTTCGTCGGTGCGGTTCATGGTCTTGCTGGCAATCAGCGTGCGTTCAGCAGGCTCCAGGCCTGCCGCTAGAATGGGTCGATCATAGCCAGCTTGGGCCGCCGACTTCTAAGCCCCTAGTGACATGCGACTCATTTCTCCTGACGCCAGCCCCCGCGGCTGGCCGCTGACCGGCGCGCTGGCGCTGGCGCTGCTGACCCTGGGCGGCTGCAGCCAGATGCCCAAGCTGAGCGAGCTGACCTCCGCCACCGGCGACAAGGTGCTGGGCCTGGTGCGCCCCTACCGCGTCGAGGTGGTGCAAGGCAACGTGCTGACCAAGGAGCTGCTGGCCAGCGTCAAGCCCGGCATGCCGCGCGCGCAGGTCCAGGATCTGCTGGGCTCGCCCATGCTGACCGACGTCTTCCACGAGGACCGCTGGGACTACATCTTCACCATCCGTCGCCAGGGCACCGAGCCCCAGCGCCGCCATGTGGTGGTCTGGTTCGAGGGCGACACCCTCAAGAGTGTGGACGCCCCGAACGACATCCCCACGGAGCGCGAATTCGTCGCCTCCATCAATACGCTGAAGCTCAAGGGCGATGCCCCCAAGCTGGCGCTCAGCGAGAACGAGCGCAAGGCCCTGCCGGCCCCGGCCAAGCAGGCGCCGGCCGTGCTGGAGCCCATGGGCCCGGTGCGCAGCTATCCGCCGCTGGAGCCCCGCTCATGACCGTGCGCATCGCCATTGCCGGCGCCTCCGGACGCATGGGGCGCATGCTGATCGAAGCCGTGCTGCAGTCCCCCGACTGCCAGCTCAGCGGCGCCCTGGACCGCCCCGGCAGCCTACTGCTGGGCCAGGATGCCGGCGGCTTCCTGGGCCGCGAAAGCGGCGTGCGCGTCACGGACGACCTGCGCGCCGGCCTGCAGGGCGCCCAGGTGCTGATCGACTTCACCCGCCCCGAAGGCACGCTGGCCCACCTGGCCCTGTGCGAGGAGCTGGGCGTCGCCATGGTGATCGGCACCACCGGCTTCGAACCCGAGCAGAAGGCCCGCATCGCCGCCGGCGCCCAGAAGATCGGCATCATGATGGCGCCCAATATGAGCGTGGGCGTCAACGTCGTGCTCAAGCTCCTGGACATGGCCGCCCGCGCCCTCAACGAGGGCTATGACATCGAGATCGTCGAGGCCCACCACCGCCACAAGGTCGACGCCCCCAGCGGCACCGCCCTGAAGATGGGCGAGGTGGTGGCCCAGGCCCTGGGCCGGGACCTCAAGAGCTGCGCCGTCTACGGCCGCGAAGGCGTGACCGGCGAGCGCGACCCCTCCACCATCGGCTTCGCCACGGTGCGCGGTGGCGACATCATCGGTGACCACACCGTGCTCTTTGCCGGCACGGGCGAACGCATCGAGATCTCGCACAAGTCCTCCAGCCGGGCCACCTATGCCCAGGGCAGCCTGCGAGCCGCACGCTTCCTGGCACGCAGCGGCCCCGGCCTCTACGACATGGACGACGTGCTCGGCCTGAGCGCGAAGCGCGCCTGAGCACCATGGGCGGCTTCCTCCAGTTCTGGACGCAGAGTGATGGCGTGGGCCGCCTGGTGGCCCTGCTACTGCTGGCCATGTCGGTGAGCGCCTGGGTGCTGATCTTCTGGAAAGGCTGGCAGCTGCGCCGCGCCCGGCTGGATCTGGCCCAGGGCATGTCGGCGTTCTGGAACTCGGCCTCGCTGGCTGACGGCCACAGCACGGTGTCACGGCTGGACCGCGAGGGCGTGCTGGTCCCCCTGCTGCAAGCGGCCACCGAGACGCCCGCGGCCCAGACTCTGGCAGCCCAGGGACACAAGGAGTCCCAGCTGACCCGCCAGCTGCGCGACGCCCTGCACCGCGTCGTGCAACGGCTGCAGTACGGCCAGGTGCTGCTGGCCTCGGTGGGCAGCACAGCGCCCTTCGTGGGCCTGTTCGGCACCGTCTGGGGCATCTATCACGCGCTGCAGAGCATCTCCGCCGCGGGCAACCTGACCATCGACCGAGTCGCCGGCCCGGTGGGCGAAGCCCTGATCATGACCGCCGCCGGCCTGGCCGTGGCCATCCCCGCGGTCCTGGCCTACAACGTCTTCGGCAAGCTGATTGGCGCCTGTGAGGCCGAGCTGGAAGGCTTTGCGCACGACCTGCGCGAGTTCCTGGACAGCGCCGCATCATGAGCATCCGCCGCAGGCCGAGCGCCGGGCCGCGCCCCTGCCGGCCTGCTGCCAACCGGGGGTCGGCATGAGCTTCGGCCGCCTCGAACGCCGCGAATCGCCCAGGCCCATGGGCGAGATCAACATGACGCCGCTGATCGACGTCATGCTGGTGCTGCTGGTCATCTTCATGATCACGGCGCCGCTGATGAGCTCTTCGCTGCGCCTGGACCTGCCCAAGAGCGAGGCAGCCACGCCTTCGGACACGCCGCAGTTCATCAGCGTGGCGATGGACCCGGCCGGCGAGCTCTACCTCGGCGAGGAGCGTCTCACGCCCGCCGAGTTCAAGCAGCGCATCCGGCAGCTGGGCCAGGCCCGCCCCGAGATGGAGGTGCAGCTGCGCGCAGACCAGACCGTGCCCTACGGCCGCGTGGCCGAGCTGATCGGCTGGATCCAGGACGGCGGCCTGCACCGCATTGCCTTCGTCGCCCAAGCACCGAGCAGCGACAAGCCCTGAAGCGGCCGCGCCACACCCTGCGCCTACAATTTGGCGCATGAACGACAAGTACGCCCCCAACGAGATCGAAGCCGCCGCGCGGCAGTACTGGAACGAACGCGACGCTTACCGCGTGCTAGAGGACGAGAACAAGCCGAAGTTCTACGCCTGCTCCATGCTGCCCTACCCCAGCGGCAAGCTGCACATGGGCCATGTGCGCAACTACACGATCAACGACATGCTCACGCGTCAGCTGCGCATGAAGGGCTACAACGTGCTGATGCCCATGGGCTGGGACGCCTTCGGCCTGCCGGCCGAGAACGCCGCCATGAAGGGCAAGGTGCCGCCGGCGCAGTGGACGTACTCCAACATCGCCTACATGAAGTCGCAGATGCAGGCCATGGGCCTGGCGATCGACTGGTCGCGTGAGATCGCCACCTGCCAGCCCGAGTACTACAAGTGGAACCAGTGGCTGTTCCTGAAGATGCTGGAGAAGGGCATCGCCGAGCGCCGCACCCAGGTCGTCAACTGGGACCCGGTGGACCAGACCGTGCTGGCCAATGAGCAGGTGATCGACGGCCGCGGCTGGCGCTCCGGTGCCCTGGTCGAGAAGCGCGAGATCCCCGGCTACTACCTCAAGATCACCGACTACGCCGAAGAGCTGCTGGCCGCGGTGGCCAACCCCGAGGACAAGAACTACCTGTCCGGCTGGCCCGAGCGCGTGCGCCTGATGCAGGAGAACTGGATCGGCAAGAGCCAGGGCGTGCGCTTCGCCTTCCCGCATGAGATCAAGGACGCCAGCGGCGCCCTGATCCAGGACGGCAAGCTCTACGTCTTCACCACCCGCGCCGACACCATCATGGGCGTGACCTTCTGCGCCGTCGCGCCAGAGCACCCCCTGGCCGCGCACGCCGCTGCCACGAACCCGGCACTGGCGGCCTTCATCGAGGAATGCAAGCAGGGCGGCACGACCGAGGCCGAGCTCGCGACGCAGGAGAAGAAGGGCATGCCCACGGGCCTCGTGGTCACGCATCCGCTGACCGGCGCGCAGGTGCCGGTGTGGATCGGCAACTACGTGCTGATGAGCTACGGCGACGGCGCCGTGATGGGCGTGCCCGCGCATGACGAGCGCGACTTCGCCTTCGCCAACAAGTACGGCATCGAGATCAAGCAGGTCGTGGCCGTCGAGGGCCAGACCTTCTCGACCACCACCTGGGCCGACTGGTTCGGCGACAAGTCGCAGGGCGTGTGCATCAACTCCGGCGTGCTGGATGGCCTGACGCACAAGCAGGCCGTGGACAAGGTCGCCGAACTCGTCGGCGCCAAGGGCCTGGGCGAGAAGAAGACCACCTGGCGCCTGCGCGACTGGGGCGTGAGCCGCCAGCGCTACTGGGGCACGCCCATCCCCATCATCCACTGCGACGAGCACGGCGCGGTGCCGGTGCCCGAGAAGGACCTGCCGGTGGTGCTGCCCGAGGAGTGCATCCCCGATGGCAGCGGCAACCCGCTGAACAAGCACAGCGCCTTCCTGAACGTGCCCTGCCCGGTCTGCGGCAAGCCCGCCAAGCGCGAGACCGACACCATGGACACCTTCGTGGACTCGTCCTGGTACTTCATGCGCTACTGCGACGCGCAGAACAAGGACGCCATGGTCGGCGACGGCACGGCCTACTGGATGCGCCAGGGCGCCGCGATGGACCAGTACATCGGCGGCATCGAGCACGCCATCCTGCACCTGCTGTACGCGCGCTTCTGGACCAAGGTCATGCGCGACCTGGGCCTGGTCAAGATCGACGAGCCCTTCAGCAAGCTGCTGACGCAGGGCATGGTGCTCAACCACATCTACTCGCGCCGCACCGACAAGGGCGGCATCGAGTACTTCTGGCCGCATGAGGTCGAGAACGTCTTCGACGAGAAGAGCGGCAAGATCATCGGTGCCAAGCTCAAGAGCGATGGCTCGGCCATCGACTACGAGGGCGTGGGCACCATGTCCAAGTCCAAGAACAACGGCGTGGACCCGCAGGAGCTGATCAACCAGTACGGCGCCGACACCGCCCGCCTCTTCGTGATGTTCGCCAGCCCGCCCGAGCAGACGCTGGAGTGGAACGACGCCGGCGTGGAGGGCGCGCACCGCTTCCTGAAGCGCCTCTGGGGCTTCGCCGCCAAGAACGCCGACGTGGTGAAGACCGCCGACAGTGACTTCGCTGCGCTGAGCGCCGAGGGCAAGGCCCTGCGCCACGAGGTGCACGACGTGCTCGATCAGGTCACCCGCGACTACGAGCGCATGCATTACAACACCGTGGTCTCCGGGGCCATGAAGCTGCTGAAGGCGCTGGAGGCCTTCAAGGACGTGGCAGGCCAGGCCGCCGCCGTGCGCGAGGGCCTCTCGGTGCTGCTGCGCGTGATCTACCCGGCCTGCCCGCACATCGCCCACACCCTGTGGCAGGAGCTGGGCTTCGCGGCCCAGCTGGGCGACCTGCTGGACGCGCCCTGGCCCATGGTCGACAAGGGCGCCCTGGTGCAGGACGAGATCGAGCTGATGCTGCAGGTCAACGGCAAGCTGCGCGGCTCGCTGAAGGTGCCCGCAGGCGCCGACAAGGCCGCCATCGAGGCCGCCGCCCTGGCCCACGAGAAGTTCGCCGAGTTCAGCGGCGGCCAGCCTCCCAAGAAGGTCGTGGTCGTGCCCGGCCGTCTGGTCAACGTGGTGGTCTGAGCGCCATGAGTCGCCTCTCGCGCCGCGGGCTGCTCGCGCTGCCCGTGCTGACCGGCCTGGCCGCCTGCGGCTTCGAGCTGCGCCGTGATCCGGAGTTCGCCTTCCAGTCCCTGGCCCTGGCGGGCTTCGCGCCCGAATCGCCGCTGGCCGAGGAACTGCGCCGGCAGCTGCGGCAGTCGCCGCTGCAGCTGGTGCAGGACCCGTCCAAGGCGCAGGTCGTGCTGGAAGCGCTGCGGGACAACCGCGAGCGCTCGGTCGTGGTGTCCACCAGCGCCGGCCAGGTGCGGGAGTGGCAGCTCAAGCTGCAGCTGGACTACCTGGTGCGCACGCCCGGCGGCGAGCCGCTGCTGCCCATCACCGAGCTGCGCATGAGCCGCGAAATGAGCTACCTCGAATCCCAGGCCCTGGCCAAGGAGCAGGAGGAAGCCCAGCTCTATCGCGCCATGCAGTACGACGCCGCCGCGCAGGTGATGCGCCGTCTGGGCAGCGTGCGCCTGCGCTGAAGCCGCCACCATGCAGATCCGCCCCGACGCGCTGGCCGCGCAACTCGCCAAAGGCCTCAAGCCCCTGTACACCGTGCATGGGGATGAGCCCCTGCTCGCGCAGGAGGCCGCGGACGCCATCCGTGCCGCGGCGCGCGCCCAGGGCTACAGCGAGCGCAAGGTCTTCATCGTCAGCGGCGCCTATTTCGACTGGGGCCCGGTGCTGGGCGCGGCGCAGGCGCTGAGCCTCTTCGCCGAGCGTCAGTTCATCGAGATCCGCATCCCCTCCGGCAAGCCCGGCAAGGACGGTTCCGAGGCCCTGCAGCGCTATTGCCAGGCCCTGCCCGAGGACGTGCTGACGCTGGTCACCCTGCCCCGCCTGGACAAGACCCAGCTCTCGAGCGCCTGGTTCACCGCTCTGGACCAGCAAGGCGTGAGCATCAAGGTCGAACCCGTGGAGCGCCGCGCCCTGCCGCAGTGGCTTGCCCAGCGCCTCTCGGCGCAGGGGCAGTCCGTGGTCGAGGGCGAGGAAGGGCAGCGCAGCCTGGCCTTCTTTGCCGACCGCGTGGAGGGCAACCTGCTGGCCGCGCACCAGGAGCTGCAGAAGCTGGCCTTGCTGCATCCGCCGGGGCCGCTGAGCTTCGAGCAGATCGAGAGCGCGGTGCTGAACGTGGCGCGCTATGACGTCTTCAAGCTCAGCGAGGCCATCCTCTCGGGCCAGACGCCCCGCGTGCTGCGCATGCTCGAAGGCCTCGAAGCCGAGGGCGAGGCCGCCGTGCTGGTGCACTGGGCCCTGGCCGACGACATCCGCGCCCTCAAGCGCGTGCGCGAGGCCGTGGATGCCGGCAAGCCCCTGCCCATGGCCCTGCGCGAGTCGCGGGTCTGGGGCGCCAAGGAGCGGCTGTTCGAGCGCATCGTGCCGGGGCTGCATGGCATGCAGGTCCAGGCCCTGGTCGATGCCGCCCAGGTCGTTGACGGCATCGTCAAGGGCCTGCGTCACCGCGACTGGCCGCTGGACCCCTGGGCCGCGCTGCAGAAGCTGGCGCTGATGCTGCTGGAGACCGCGCTGGGTCAGCCGGGTCGCGGGGCGGGCGGACGTCACGCCAGCCTCGTTCTCAAGGCCTGAGACGGCTGATTCGGCACGCCGCGACGCGGTGTTTCGCGTTATGGTCTGGCCTGTTGTCCCTTCCTGGAAGGCGCAGGCATGCAGCCCACGCTCCCGCGAACGATCCGAACCCTGTTGGGCGGCAGCTGCGCCGCCCTGTGCCTGCTGCCGGGCCTGGCCGCAGCCATTCCCTGGCAGTTCCAGCTTCGCACGGCCGAAGGCCAGCCGCTGGCCGAGGCGGTGGTCGCCGTCGAGATCAAGGGCCCCGCGCGCAGCAGCAACGGCCGCGCCGAGATGGCCCAGCGCGATCGCCAGTTCCAGCCGCATGTGCTGGTGGTGCAGACGGGCACGGCCGTGTCCTTCCCCAACTTCGACACGGTCCGCCACCACGTCTATTCCTTCTCGCCCATCAAGCCCTTCGACATCAAGCTCTACTCGGGCACGCCCTCCGAGCCCGTCGTCTTCGACAAGCCGGGCGTCGCCGCGCTGGGCTGCAACATCCACGACCGCATGGGCGCCTTCATCGTGGTGGTCGACACCCCCGTCTTCGGCAAGACCAACGCCCAGGGCGAGCTGAGCCTGGACCTGCCTCCGGGCGAGCATGCGCTGAAGCTGTGGCACCCCTCGCGCCTGCAGCCGCTGCTGCTGAGCCAGAAGCTCACCGTGCCTGCCGGGCAGGCCTCGGGCCAGTCCAGCCTGGTGCTGGCCCCGCAGTGAAGGGCCGATGCTGATGGGGTCCCCGCAACTGCCGGCCTTCCTCAACCCGCGCCGCATCGAGGGCCGCATCGTGGCCCTGTTCCTGGGGCTGCTGCTGCTGATCCAGCTCGCCAGCTTCGGCTTCATCGGCCACAGCATCGAGGCCAACGCCGAGGCCGCCATCGAGGCCAAGCTGGCCACCGCGGGGCGCATGCTGCAGCGGCTGCTCGTCCAGCAGGCCGCCCGCGAGCGGGCCGCTGCCGAGCTGCTGGCCGCGGACTACGGTTTCCGCGAGGCCGTGGGCCGCAGCCAGGGCCCGTCCGAGCAGGTCGACATCGAGACCCTGCGCGACGCCCTTCACAACAACGGCGAGCGCGTCAACGCCTCGCTGGTGGCCTATGCCAACGTGACGGGCCAGCTGGTGGCCGCCACCCGCGACCAGGCCGAGCTCTACCTGCCCCTGCTCAAGCGCCAGGACCCGGACCCCGAGCAGGCCACCCTCGTCCTGGTGGACCGCGAGATCATGCAGGTGGTCACCGTGCCGGTCCGCGCCCCCATGACCATCGGCCATGTGCTGATGGGCTTCCGGCTCGATGAAGTGCCGCTGCTGGACCTCAAGCGCCTGATCAACGTCGACGCCATGTTCGTCACCGGGGAGCGCGGGCGCTGGCAGGAAAGCGTCTCCGTGGTGGAAGACGCCGAGCGCGGCCCCGCCTTCACCAGCGCCATGGCGGAGCTGAGCCCGGGGCAGTCCCTGCGGCGCGAATGGGGCGGGCAGCACTGGCGGGTGCGCCTGCTGCCCCTGCCGCAGGAGCTGGCCGGCAAGCGCCAGATCGGCGCGGTGATGTGGGCCTCCTTCGACGAAGCGGTGGCGCCCTACCGCCAGCTGCAGTGGTCCCTGCTGGCCCTGACGGCCGCGGGCATCGCCGCCTTCGCCATGGGCAGCGTCTTCACCGCGCGGCGCATCAGCCGCCCCATCGCCTCGCTGACGCAATCGGCACTGCGACTGGGCGCGGGCGACTATGACACGCCCGTGGCCTCGGGCTCCGACCTCGGCGAGGTGGCCGAGCTGGCCCGCAGCTTCGAGGCCATGCGCCTGGGCATCCGCGAGCGCGAGGAGCAGGTCCATCGCCTGGCCTACTGGGACCCGCTGACCGGCCTGCCCAACCGTGAGCAGTTCAGCCAGCGCCTGCAGGAGCGCCTGCAGGCCAGCGAGGCACCCTGCGCCGTGCTGATGCTGGACCTGGACCGCTTCAAGCATGTCAACGACGTGCTGGGCCACCGGCTGGGCGACCAGCTGCTGTGCGGCGTGGCCGCGCGGCTCAGCGAGCTGTGCCGAGGCTCCCAGAGCCTGCTGGCACGACTGGGCGGCGACGAGTTCGCGCTGCTGCTGGACGGCGCCGACGAGGAGGCCGCGCTGGCCATGGCCCAGCGCATCCAGCGCGACTTCGAGCAGTCCCTGCACATCGAGGATCAGACGGTGGACCTGGGTGCCGGCATCGGCATCGTGCTCTACCCGCGCCAGGCCCGCGACGCCAGCAGCCTGCTGAGCCGGGCCGAGCTGGCCATGTACGCCGCCAAGCAGCGTCAAAGCGGCAGCCAGCTCTACAGCCCCAGCCTGGACGCGGGCAGCCAGGAGTCCCTGAGTCTGCTGGGCGAGCTGCGCCGGGCGGTCGAGGGCGGCCAGCTGCGCCTCTTCCTGCAGCCCAAGGTGGACCTGCGCAGCGGCCAGGTCATCAGCGCCGAGGCCCTGGTGCGCTGGGAGCATCCGCAGCGCGGCCTGGTGCCGCCCATGCAGTTCATCCCCTTCGCGGAACAGACCGGCTTCATCCGCCAACTCAGCGCCTGGGTGGTGGCCGCCTCGGCCCGCGCCTGGCGGCAGGCCCGCGAGCGGGGTCAGGTCTTGCGCATCAGCGTCAATCTCTCGACGCGCGACCTGATGGACCAGGACCTGCCCCTGAAGATCCGCGCCGCCATCGAGGCCGAGGGCGTGCCGCCCTCGGCGCTGTGCCTGGAGATCACCGAGAGCGCCATCATGGACGACCCCGCCCGCGCGCTGAGCACGCTGGAGCAACTGTCCGCCATGGGCTTCAAGCTGAGCATCGACGACTTCGGCACCGGCTACTCCTCGCTGGCCTACCTGAAGCGCCTGCCCGTGGACGAGCTGAAGATCGACAAGAGCTTCGTGATGGCCATGGAGCGCGACCTGGACGACGCCAAGATCGTGCGCTCCACCGTCGAGCTGGCCCACAACCTCGGGCTGTCGGTGGTGGCCGAAGGGCTGGAGACCCTGCGGGCCTGGCAAATCCTGGCTCGCCTGGGCTGTGACGAGGGCCAGGGCTACTTCATCAGCAAGCCCATGCCCGAGGCCCAGTTCGTGGACTGGCTGGAGCAGTGGAAGCCACCGGCCCTCGACGCCGAGGATCCGCCGGAGTCGCTGTTCGCGGGCCTGAGCTGATCCGATCCCGCAACCAGCGGGCGATCAGGGGGCGATCAGCGGCAGTTCCAGCGTGAAGCAGCTGCCCTGGCCCGGTTCGCTGCTGACCCGGATGCGCCCCCCCAGCAGGGTCTCGACGATGTTGAGGCAGATCGACAGGCCCAGGCCGCTGCCCCCCTGCCCGAACTTGGTGGTGAAGAAGGGCTCGAACACCCGCTTGAGCACGGCCGGGCTCATGCCGGCGCCGTCGTCCCGCAGGCTCAGCTGGACCTGGTGCGGCCCGTTGAGCTGCGCCTCCAGGCGCATCAGGCCCTGCTCGCGCCCGTCGAAGGCGTGCGTGACGGCGTTGTTGATGAGGATGACCAGTACCTGGCTCAGCGCACCCGGGTAGCCGTGCAGGAGCAGGCCCGCCGGCACCGCGATGTCCAGCTGCACGCCCGCGCGGCGCAGCATCAGGCCCAGGCTCTGGTGGCATTGCTGGCACAGCTCCAGCAGCTCGTAGCGCCGGCGCTGCTCCGCACTGCGATCCACCGCCACCTGCTTGAAGCTGCGCACCAGGGCCGCCGCGGTGTCCATGCAGCGCTCGATGACCTCCAGGCCCTCGCGGGACCGCGTGGCGTGCTGCTGCCAGTCGCTGCGGCGCAGGGGCTCGCGGTTCACGCGGGCCTCGAAGTCGCGCGCATCGCTGAGCAGGGCCGAGGACACCAGCAGGCTGTTGCCGATGGGGGTGTTCAGCTCATGGGCCACGCCGGCCACCATCGCGCCCAGGGCGGCCAGCTTCTCCTGGGCCATCACGTGCCGCTGCAGCTCGGACAGGCGCTGGTAGGCGCGCGCGTTGTCCAGCGCGATGGCCGCGTAGGCACAGAGGCTGGAGAAGATGAGCTCTTCGCGCTGGCCGTAGGCCGCGGCGCGCGGCGACTGCACGGTCATCACGCCCACCACGCGCTCGCCGATCATCAGCGGCGCGAACATCACGCTGAGCATCTGGCTGGTGCCTGGCACCTGCGAGTCTGCATGCGGCTGCTCGTCCACGCCCAGGACGAAGCTGCAGCGCTCCCGCACGCAGCGTGCGCAGTAGCTGTGCGGCGCGTCCACCGGCACGGGCGGGTCCACGAAGGGCTGGCCTTCCTCCACGCCAAAGGCGCAGTAGAGCTGGGTGCCGGCCTCGTCGAGCAGGTAGATGGCCATGCAGGCCACGTGCAGCATGGCGTGCACATGGCGCTCCAGCGAATCGAACACCCGCTCGGCCACCAGCTCGGCCGTGATCTCCTGCCCCACGCGGCTCAGGTGGCTGAGCACCTGCTGCGCATCCTCCAGGGCCCGCGCGCGGGCCGACTCCGCCTCGGCCAGGCGGCGCAGATGCTCGCGCTCCGCGGCCAGGGTCTCGATCTGCTGGTGCAGCTGCAGGGCGGCGGCGCGCTTGGCGGCTTCGTCGCTGAGGCTGTCCTTGCGCACCCGGGCCGCCTGCCGTGCGCTCGCATAGGCCTCCTGGTGCCGGCCGGCGGCGGCCAGGGCCTCGGCCGTCTCCTCGAGCAGGGCCGGCGGCGGGCGGTAGCCTTCGATCACCGCGGCCAGTTGCGAGGCCTCCAGCAGCCCGTCCAGCACTTCGGCCGGCGGCGCCGCAGCCGCGCGCGCGATGGCCGCCTGCAGCCACAGCAGTTCCACCTGCAGGGCCTGCTGCTGCAGCTGGCGTGCCAGGTCTTGCGCGCCCTGGGCCGCGGCCCGCGCTTCAGCCGGGCGCTGCAGACGCAGCAGGCAGCGCGCACGGCCCAGCTCGCCGTCCAGGCGCAGGTCGCTGGAGCCCACCAGCAGGGCGCGCCGGACCAGGGTCTCGAACAGGGTCAGGGCTTGCGGCGCATGGCCGGAGTCCAGTTCCACCTGGCCCAGATAGCTCAGGGCCAGCAGGATGGTGCGGCTGTCGGGGTGGCCGGACAGGGTGTCGAGGCACTCCTGCAGCAGCTCGCGCGCCGCTCCCACCTGCCCGACGCGGCGCATGGCCTCGCCGGTCTGCGCCAGGCACAGGCCGATGGAGCCGGGCCAGCCGGCACGCCGGGCCAGCTCCAGGCCGCGCTGCAGCCAGTCGATGGCGCGGGCATAGTCCGACGACGCGGTGAAGGTGTAGCCCAGGTTCGAGGCCAGGGCCATGGCCCGGCGCAGCTGCCCGGAGGCCAGTGCCAGTTCGAATCCCTGCTCGAGCCAGGTGGCGGACAGCGAGAAATGCGACAGCAGCCCCTCGCGGACGCCGAGGTAGTCGGCCAGGGCCGCGGCGCACATCGGCGAGAGTCCTTCGATGGATTCAGGCAGGCGGCCGGCCCAGGCCTGGCGCGCCTCTTCGGCGTCCCGGAACATGTCGGACCGGGCCAGCACGATGCGCAGGAACAGCGCGCGGTCCGGCTCGGCGGCCCGCTCGGCGCAGGCCAGGGCGTCCAGCAAGGCGCGGCGCAGGCCCTGGGTGTCGCCGCGGTCACTGGCCAGGATGTGCTCGAGCCAGCAGGCATCGGCCAGCCCGCAGTCGTCGCTGCAGGCCTCGAACTGCGCACGCGCCGCCTTCATGCCCTGCTCGGCCTCGTCCAGGCGCAGCTGCTGCAGATGAATCTCGGCCCGGACCAGGGTCATGCGGGCGCCCAGCAGGCGGGCGTCGGCCGCGGGAAGGTCCAGCGTGGGCAGGCCTTCCAGCACGGCGGCGGCCCAGGACAGGGCCTGGCGGCTGTCCAGCTGGCGCTCGGCCCAGGCCCGCCGGGCCAGCGCCAGCAGCGGCAGGGACGGGGGCGCATCGACACCCGCGACAGCCGATGCCAGGCGACCCGGAAACAGCGCAGGCCTGCGAAGCCAGTCCATGGTGTTTTACATCCCGACGACGAAGCCCAAGGCTAACGCAGGGCCGCCGCGCTTGAGAAGCCCCGCTTCAGGGACGCACACCCGCCTGCGGGGCGGCGGGCCGGGCGCTTCAGTAGCCCTGGCTGCGCTCGACCCGGTGCTGCAATGTCGTTCCGCTGCGCAGCGCCCTGACATTGGACGCCACCACCTCGGCCGCCGAGCGCGGATCGGTCTGCGCCGCCGTGTGGGGCAGGACCGTCACCCGCGGGTGCGACCAGAAGGGATGGGGCGCCGGCAGCGGCTCGTGGCGGAAGACATCCAGCACCGCATGCCCGACGTGGCCCGTGTCCAGGGCCGCCAGCAGGGCCTGCTCGTCGACATGGGCGCCGCGCGCCAGATTGATGAGGCTGGCGCCCCGCTTGAAGGCGTCCAGTCGCCGGGCGTCGAAGAAGCCGCGGGTCTCGTCGGTGAGCGGCAGCAGGTTGATCACCGTGTCCGCCGCGGCCAGGCCCCGGGCCAGGCCGTCTTCGCCATGCAGGCCCTGCACGCCTTCATGTGTCCTGGGCCGGCGGCTCCAGCCCGAGACGGCGTAGCCCAGGCCGGCCAGGCTGCGGGCCACGCGGCCGCCCAGCTCGCCCTGCCCCAGCACCAGCACCTGCCATTCGGCCGCACGCAGCTGCGGCGGCTGGCGCCACTGCGCCGCGCACTGCTGCTGCTGGCACTGGAAGAAGCCGCGGTGCAGGGCCAGGGTGGCCCACAGCGCCGTCTGCACCATGGCCTCGTTCATGGCTGGGTCGACCATGCGGCACAGGGGGATGCCGGCCGGCAGGGTCAGGTCTTGCATCAGCCGGTCCACGCCCGCCCACAGGGACTGGATCAAGGCCAGGCGCGGCAGGCCCTGCAGGCTGCCGGGCGGCGGGTTGGCCACCACGGCAATCTCGATGGCCGCGGCCTGCGCCGGGTCCTCGGGCGCCTGAAGCACCCAGTCCTCGCCCGGCAGGGCCTGCTGCAGGGCCTGCAGCCAGCGCTGCTGCTCGGCCCGGCCTTCGGGCTGGTCCAGCGCCCAGGCACCACACAGGAGAATCGCCATCAGCTGTCCCGGTCCTCCAGGGCCTCGCACAGGGCTGCCAGGCCCACGCGGACGGTGGCCGCTCGCACGGCATGACGGTCGCCCTTGAACAGCTCCTGCCAGACCTTGATGGGCTTGCCGTGGTGGTACAGCGCCAGCCAGACCGTGCCCACGGGCTTGTCCTCGCTGCCGCCGCTGGGCCCGGCGATGCCGGTCACGGCCAGGGTCCACTCGACGGGCGCATGGGCGTACAGGCCGCGCGCCATGCTCTGCGCCACCTCGGCGCTGACGGCGCCGTGCAGCTCCAGCAGGCCCGGCGGCACGCCCAGCATCTCGGTCTTGGCCTGGTTGCTGTAGCTGACCACGCTGCGCTCGAACCACTGGCTGGAGCCGGCCAGGCTGGTGCAGGCCGCGGCGATGAGCCCGCCGGTGCAGGACTCGGCCGTGCCCATGCGCTCGCGGCGCTGGATGAGGGCCAGGGCGATGCGTTCGATCAGTTCGGGTTCGTCAGGGCACAGCATGATGGTCATCCTCCGATGGTGAAGCGCCACAGCGCCAACACCACGAGGGTACATCCAGCGGCCACGAAATCGTCCAACAAGATGCCCAGCCCCTGGCGCCAGCCGATGGCCTCGCCGGGCCTGCACTTGAACAGGCCGTCCGCCCACCGCACGGGCCCGGGCTTGGCCGCGTCGAAGTAGCGGAAGAGCCCGAAGGCCAGCAGCTGGCCGCCGAAGCCCACGGGCATCACCAGGCACAGGACCAGCCAGAAGGCCAGGATCTCGTCCCAGACGATGGAGCCCGGGTCCGCCACGCCCAGGTGCTGGGCGCAGCGCGTGCAGGCCCACACGCCCACCAGGGTGCCCACCGCGATCAGCAGCAGCCATTGCAGCTCCGCCAGATGCGGCCGCAGCAGCACGAAGCTCAGCCAGGCCCACAGCGTGCCCACTGTGCCCGGCGCCACGGGCGAGAGGCCGCTGCCAAAGCCCAGGGCGATCCAGCGGGCCGGATGGCGCAGCATGAAGCCCACCGTGGCGCGGCGCGGAGCCATGCCGGCGGGCGCCGCGCTGCTGGGCGTGGCGTCGGCCATGTGCACGTCATCCGGGCGCAGGGGCGCGCCGCTGTCGTCCGTTGCCTCGGGGGTCAGGTCTTGCTGCTCACTCATGCTCAGCTCTTGAAATGGTCGAAGGACGCGAAACGGCGGGCCATCGGCTGACCCTGGGCATCCAGCAGGCGCAGGCCCGGTTCGGCGCTGATGCGGCCCACGCAGCTCACCGGCGTGCCGGCGCGGGCTGCGGCCTCACGCACGGCCTGATGGCGATCGGCCGGCGCCGTGAAGACCAGCTCGTAGTCGTCCCCGCCGGCGAGCAGGCATTCCAGCTGCAGGACCGGGTCTTGCGCGGCCAGGACGGCGCTGCGCGGCAGGGCGTCGACCTGCAGCTCCACGCCCACGCCGGAGGCCTTCAGCACATGGCCCAGATCGCCGCCCAGGCCGTCCGACACATCGATGGCGCTGCTGGCGATGCCGCGCAGGGCCTGGCCCAGGGCCAGGCGCGGCCGGGGCAGCTCCATGGCGCGGCGCACCTGGGCGAACTGCTCACCGGGCAGCGAGAGCGTGCCGCGGAAGACCTCCAGGGCCAGGCGCGCGTCGCCCAGGGTGCCGCTGATCCAGAGCTCGTCACCGGGCCGGGCACCGCTGCGCAGCAAGACCTGACCCTGCGGTGCCTCGCCCATCACGGTGATGCAGATGTTCAGCGGGCCCGCCGTGGTGTCCCCGCCGGCGAGGGCAATGCCGTGGGCGTCGGCCAGAGCGAAGAGGCCGCGGGCGAAGCCTTCCAGGAACGTCGCATCGGCGCGCGGCAGGGCCAGGGCCAGGAAGAAGGCCCGGGGCGTGGCGCCGCAGGCGGCCAGATCGCTGAGGTTGACGGCCAGGGCCTTGTGGCCCAGGCGCTCGGGGTCGACAGTGGAGAGGAAGTGCCGGCCCTCGACCAGCATGTCGGTCGAGACCAGCCACTGCCAGCCCGGCGTGGGCGCCAGCACGGCGCAGTCATCACCGATGCCCTTGACCACGCCGTCCGCGGCGCGATCCCCGCGGTCGAAGAAACGGCGGATCAGCTCGAATTCACCCAGGCTTGCACTCATGCGGCGATTGTCGCCGGACGGCGCAGGGCTCAGGCCGCGCCGGGCTCACGCAGGAGGTTGGACAGCTCGACGGCGGACTTCACCTCCATCTTGTCGAAGACCCGCGCCCGGTGCACCTCCACCGTGCGCACGCTGATGTGGAGCTGGTCGGCGATCAGCTTGTTGGGCAGGCCGCGCACGATCAGCTGCATCACCTCACGTTCGCGCTCGGTCAGCTCCTGCACACGCTGCTGCAACAGGCGATCGCGGTCGCGCAGGGCGATGGCCTCGCCGCTCTGCGCCAGGGCCTGCAGCACGCGGTCCACCAGGGCGTTGTCGGAGAAGGGTTTCTCGACGAAGTCGTAGGCGCCGCGCTTGAGGGCGTCGACCGCGCTGGGCACGTCGCCATGGCCGGTGAGGAAGATCACGGGCAGGCGCCGCAGCAGACCGCGCTCGATCAGGCGCTCGAACAGGGCCAGGCCACTGAGGCCGGGCATGCGCACGTCCAGCAGCAGGCAGCTGGGGCAGTTGGGCCAGTGGGCGCCGCCCTCGGGCAGGCCGTCCAGGAAGTCGAGAAAGGCCTCGGCGCTGGCAAAGCCCTCGAAGAGCTGACGGCGCGAGCGCAGCAGCCAGCCCAGGGCGTCGCGCACGACCTCTTCGTCGTCGACGATGTAGACCATGGGCAGGCTGGAGGACATGGGCAGGCTCCTTGTCGGCAGTCCGGATGTTAGAGCCTCAGCCCGCGGTGTCGGCAGGCAGCGTGAAACGGAACACGCACCCGCGCCGTGCGCCCTCCTCGCCCAGGTTCTCGAAGTCCATGGCGCCGCCATGCTGCTCGATGACCGTGCGGCACAGGCTCAGGCCCAGGCCCATGCCCTCGCTGCGGGTGGTGAAGAAGGGCGTGAAGAGCTGGCGAGCGACGCCCTCGGGAATGCCCGGGCCGCGGTCCTGCACGGTGATCATCACCCAGCGGCCTTGCTGGCTGGCGCCCAGGGTCAGCACGCGATCGCCCAGCGCCGTGTGCGCCTCCATGGCCTGGATGCCGTTGCGGCTGAGGTTGAGCAGCACCTGCTCGACCATGGTGCGGTCGCAGCGCAGGGCGGGCAGGCCGGGCGGCAGCGCAACCTCGATGCGCGTGCCGCTCTTGCGGGCCTGCAGGCGGACCAGGGGCAGCACGGCGTCGAAGAGCCGCTCCACGGCGATGGACTCGCGGGCCTGCTCGCGCCGGCGCACGAAGTCGTGCACGCTCTTGATCACGCGGCCGGCGCGCTCGGCCTGCTCGGCGATGCGGGACACCGCCTGGCGCACCATGTCCGGCGTCTGCGGGTCCGTGGCCTCCAGGCGCAGCAGGTTCAGTGAGGCCGCGGCATAGCTGGCGATGGCCGAGAGCGGCTGGTTCAGCTCATGGCTCAGCAGCGAGGCCATCTCGCCCACCGTCGCGAGCCGGGCCGTGGCCTGCAGGCGCTCCTGCTGCTGGCGCGAGAGCTCCTCGATGCGGCGCTGCTCGCTGATGTCCAGCGCCGCGCTCATCCAGCCGGTCTGCTGGCCCTGGGCGTCCAGCAGCGGGGCCTCGAAGATCATCACCGGGAAGCGCTCGCCGTTGCGGCGCATGAAGACGGTCTCGAAGCCCTGGCGCGGGTCCTGGCCGCCGGGCGCGGGCGTGTCCGCCTGCCAGCGGGCGCTGCGCTCGCGGTGGCGGCGCCGGTATTCCTCGATGAACTCGGGCGGCCAGTAGGGCGGCGCGCTCTGCTCGCGCTCGCCGCCGGTGGTCAGGATCTCCTCGGCGCTGAAGCCCACCATCTGGCAGAAGGCCGGGTTGACGTAGCTCACGCGGCCGTCCATGTCCCGGGCCCGCAGGCCGGTGATCAGGGAGTTCTCCATGGCCTTGCGCAGGGCCAGGGCCTCGGCCAGGGCGCGCTCGGCGGCGGCGCGGCGGCGCACGTCGCGGGCCAGCAGGATCACCACGCCGAACAGCGCCAGGGACAGGCCCAGCACCAGCGAGGTCATCAGGTTGGGGATGAGCTTGGGGCTGCCCGCCGCGCTGTCCACGCGCAGCTGCAGGGTCAGGCCCGGCATGTCCAGCACGCGCTCGGCGCGGAAGTGGCCGGCACCACGGACCAGGCCGGCGCGGGCCAGCCGGGTGCCATCGCCCTCGACGAAGCTGAACTCGTGGCGCCGCGCCTGTTCGGGCGTGGAGGCTTCCTCCAGCCATTGATGCAGGCCGAGGGTCGCGACCAGGTAGCCCTCGGTGCGGCCGGCCTGCAGGCGGGGCAGGCACAGGTCGATCACCTCCAGGCCGTCCCCTCCGCCCAGGGGCACGAAGTAGCTGCGCGAGTACTGCGGCGAGCCCTGGCGCACGGCGGCCGTGCAGGCCAGCTCGGTCTCCAGCTGCAGCTCCGTGCGGGCCAGGCGCGCGAACATGGGCCCGCCGAAGGGCGACTCCACCGCGCGCTGCACCTGGCGCCGGGCGTCCCGCCATTCCAGGCGCAGCAAGGGCCGCGAGGCGCGCATCAGGCGTGCGGCCTCGGCCTGCCAGTTCATGGCGCCCTCCTCCCACATGAGGGCCTGCACGTCCTGCATCTGGTGCGAGCCCAGCTGCTGCAGCCGGCCCACGAGTTCCAGCGCGAGGGCGTCGACCTGATCCTGGGCGCGCTGGGTTTCGTAGCTGAGGGTCAGCGCCAGCAGCAGGCTCTGGGCGACCAGCAGCAGGCCGATCAGGGCCGCCCAGAGCAGCCAGCGGCGCCCGCGACGGGGCGGCAGCGCAGCGGCCGGCTGCGCGAGGCTGGCAGGGGAGGGGCAGGAGTCAGTCATGAGGTCGGCCCAGTATTGCTGCTTGGCGCGCAATTCAGATGCGCAGTTTCGCGTACCCCGGCGCGGCCATTCGGGTTCACACTAGGACGTTCGAGCACCGGAGCCCCCCGCAGGCACCGGCTGGGGCGCATGCCGATTCGGCATGGCGGCGTCAGCTGGCGTCAGGACCCGGCTCCTACAATCGCCGCCCACCCCGGCTTGTCCGGACAGGCGCCAGGGCGCAAAGCCCGGCACCGGTTCCGGTCCTGAACGACGAGACCTGTCCATGCCCACTGCTGAACAAAAACGCGCCCAGCTCCGCCAAGCCGCCCTGGAGTACCACGAGTTCCCGACCCCGGGCAAGATCGCCGTCACGCCCACCAAGCAGCTGGTCAACCAGCGTGACCTGGCCCTGGCCTACTCCCCCGGCGTAGCCGCGGCCTGCGAGGAGATCGTGGCCGATCCGGCCAATGCCTTCCGCTACACCTCGCGCGGCAACCTCGTCGCCGTGGTCACCAACGGCACCGCCGTGCTGGGCCTGGGCGACATCGGCCCGCTGGCCTCCAAGCCGGTGATGGAAGGCAAGGGCGTGCTCTTCAAGAAGTTCGCCGGCATCGACGTCTTCGACCTGGAGATCCAGGAGCGCGACCTCGACAAGCTGGTCGACGTGATCGCCGCGCTGGAGCCCACCTTCGGCGGCATCAACCTCGAGGACATCAAGGCGCCGGACTGCTTCTACGTCGAGCGCAAGCTGCGCGAGCGCATGCAGATCCCCGTCTTCCACGACGACCAGCACGGCACCGCCATCGTGGTGGGCGCCGCCCTGCTCAACGGGCTGAAGGTGCTGGGCAAGGACATCAAGCAGGTCAAGCTCGTGACCTCCGGCGCCGGTGCCGCCGCCCTGGCCTGCCTGAGCCTGCTGCTGAAGCTGGGCCTGCCGCGCGAGAACATCTGGGTGACGGACCTCGCCGGCGTGGTCTACACCGGCCGCACCGAGCTGATGGACCCCGACAAGGCCCAGTTCGCCCAGCCCACCGAGCTGCGCAGCCTGCGCGAGGTGATCGCCGGGGCCGACGTGTTCCTGGGACTCTCGGCCGGCGGCGTGCTCAAGCCGGACATGGTGGCCAGCATGGCCGAGCGTCCGCTGATCTTCGCGCTGGCCAACCCCACGCCGGAGATCCTGCCCGAGGAAGTGCAGGCCGTGCGCAATGACGCCGTGATGGCCACGGGCCGCACCGACTATCCCAACCAGGTCAACAACGTCCTGTGCTTCCCCTACATCTTCCGCGGGGCCCTGGACTGCGGCGCGACCACCATCACCGATGAGATGGAAATCGCCGCCGTGCACGCCATCGCCGAACTGGCCCAGGCCGAGCAGAGCGAGGTGGTGGCCGCGGCCTATGCCGGCGCCAACCTGAGCTTCGGCCCCGAGTACCTGATCCCCAAGCCCTTCGACCCGCGGCTGATGATCAAGATCGCCCCGGCCGTGGCGCAGGCCGCCATGGACTCCGGCGTGGCCCGCCGCCCCATCGTCGACTGGGACGCCTACCGCGAAAAGCTGCAGAGCTTCGTCTATGCCTCGGGCACGACGATGAAGCCCATCTTCCAGATTGCCAAGCGGGCCAACGCCCACAAGCGCGTGGCCTATGCCGAGGGCGAGGAAGAGCGCGTGCTGCGCGCCGTGCAGGTGGTGGTCGACGAAGGCCTGGCGCGCCCCACGCTGGTCGGCCGCCCCGCCGTCATCGCCCAGCGCTGCGAGCGCTTCGGCCTGCGCCTGCAGGAGGGCCGCGACTACGACATCGTCAACGTCGAGCAGGACCACCGCTACCGCGACTACTGGCAGACCTATCACCGCCTGACCGAGCGCAAGGGCGTGACCGAGCAGCTGGCCAAGATCGAGATGCGCCGCCGCCTGACGCTGATCAGCGCCATGCTGCTGCACAAGGGCGAGGTCGACGGCATGCTCTGCGGCACCTGGAGCAACACGGCCATGCACCTGCAGTACATCGACCAGGTCATCGGCAAGCGCCCGGGCGTCAAGACCTATGCCTGCATGAACGGCCTGATCCTGCCGGGCCGCCAGGTCTTCCTGGTCGACACCCACGTCAACTACGACCCCACCGCCGAGCAGCTGGCCGAGATCACGGTGATGGCGGCCGAGGAGCTGCGCCGCTTCGGCATCCGCCCCAAGGCGGCGCTGCTTTCGCACAGCAATTTCGGCTCCAGCAACAACCCCTCGGCGGTCAAGATGCGCGAGGCCCTGGCGCTGATCCAGCAGTCCGCCCCCTGGCTGGAGGTGGACGGCGAGATGCACGGCGACACCGCGCTGGACGCCAACTACCGCACCCAGCTGATGCCGCGCACCACGCTGTCGGGCGAGGCCAACCTGCTGGTGATGCC
The DNA here is from genome assembly GCF_027257975.1 of Pelomonas sp. BJYL3. Lineage (GTDB taxonomy): Bacteria > Pseudomonadota > Gammaproteobacteria > Burkholderiales > Burkholderiaceae_C > Roseateles_B > Roseateles_B flavus. The sequence goes on along the minus strand of NZ_JANZKX010000002.1, from coordinate 531,366 downwards.
GAACATCGACGCCGCCAACATCAGCTACAACCTGCTCAAGACGACGGCCGGCGGTGGCATTGCCATCGGTCCGGTGCTGCTGGGCGCGGCCAAGCCCGTGCATGTGCTGACGCCCTCGGCCACCGTGCGCCGCATCGTCAACATGACGGCCCTGACCGTGGCGGACGCCAACGCCGCCCGCTGAATCCCCTGCCGGACGCCCGGGCCCGGGAGGGCCTGGGTGCATCGCCCCTCAGCCCGTCGGCGTGCTGTGGCGCCGCAAATTCAGCGAATCCTCCGGCAGGAAGTGCACCTTTTTTGTGCAATTGTCCGTCTGGAGCACAGACTCTTCATAAAAGTTTGTGACGGCTCACTGAGCCTGATTTCCGAGCAGGAAGTGAGCATTTAAGCCCGCCATAAGCATGGTGTGCGCACACTCACATTGCCGCATTTCTAGGCATCGGCAAAACCCTCGGCTTGAGATTTCCGGGGGGCTTCGGTACCATCTTGCCTTCAGGATTCAGGGTAAACCCGTGTTTTTGCTCGATCGGTCAGGGGCTTGGCCCGCGTGGCGACAGTGGGGCGGCGTCCTCACAGCAGCTGTGGTCTTGGCAATGGCGCCCAGTGCGCAGGCCAAGGAAAACGCCTCCACGACCGGCGCAGCGAGCGGCACGGTGGCCTTGTCGGCCTTGCCGCGCGAAGCCCAGCAGACCCATCAGCTGATTCTTTCCGGGGGACCTTTCCCCTACGAGAAAGACGGCGTGGTCTTCGGCAATCGCGAGCGGCAGCTGCCGAAGAAGGCCCGCGGCTTCTACCACGAGTACACCGTCAAAACGCCCGGCGCACGCAACCGCGGCGCCAGACGGATCGTGTGCGGCGGCCAGCCCCCCAGCAATCCCGAGGTTTGCTATTACACCGAGGATCATTACGCGAGCTTTCGCAAGATCGTGAAATGAGCAGCGGCGCACCCAGTTCTGTGACCATTCTAGGAGGAACGTGACCATGCTTTTGCAGACCGTCCGTCCCAATATCGTGCAGGCCATACGGGCCTACCGCGTAGAGGACTTGATGCAGGCGGCCCAGGCGGCCGGCCAGCATTTCCTCTACGCCAACCTGACCGAGGCGGAGTCCAAGCAGGACGTGCTGGAAGGGATCGCACAGTCCTTCCTCTTCCCTGCGCATTTTGGCAAGAACCTCGACGCCCTCTATGACTGCATGACCGACCTGGTCCACAAGTCCGGCGCGCAGCCGGGCTTCGTGGTGGTGCTGGAGCAGCTGCCGGACAACCTGCGCTTCGACCGCGAGTCCCGCGAGCAGTTGCTGGACGTGTTCCGCGATGCCGCCGACTACTGGGCGGATCGCAAGGTCCCCTTCCGGTGTTTCTATTCTTTTCAGTAGCCCGCTCCCAAGAAAACGGGTCATGGGAGCGGGCTGCTGAGGTGGCCCCGGTTGCTGAGAAGCCTGCAACGAAGAGCAGCAAGGCTGCTGCGAATGCCAATTTCGGCATGAACATGCCGATGATGAGCAGTGCCTTTGACACTGCCATGTGGCTCAGCGCGGCATGAGACCACCCCCTACGGCCTGACGGCCGCCCCCTCAAGGGGGCAATACCGACTGCCCGGCAAAGCCGGATCAGCGGTATTCGCTGGGGGCGAAGCCCACCGGGTTGTACCGGTGGGCTTCTTTGTTTCTAGGGTCGTGCACATGGGGGCACTGGGCACCCCGCTCGGCCCAAAAGGCGGCGGCATGAAGGACTGCTCAGCAGCGGCTGCCGCTGGCAGTCATGCCCGGCTGATTCGTCTGCTCTCGGCCAGGAGTGGCCGGCCGCGACCGCCAGCTTCTAAGCAATTCGACACAGCAGTTCGCTATGCTTCCGGGACATCAACTTCCTGGCCCTGAAATGCAGCTCGACGTTGATGGATTTACCCTTGTTCCGATGCTTTTGAGCGAAGCAGAGTGCAATGACGTAGCCCAAGCTCTTTCATTGGCCGAATCGCGAGGCGTCGGTTCGAGGCGGTTGTTGGAGGAAAACTGGTGTGCTGATCTCGCGCACAAGGTAATGATTCATGCTGAGATTCGCAGGTACCTGCCGGCCGATGTTCGGGCAGTTCAGTGCACGTTCTTTGAGAAGTCTGCTGAAAAGAATTGGCTGGTGCCGATTCACCAGGACCTGAGCATCCCCGTTGCGCGTCGAGTGAGTCACCCGGCGTTGTCGGGCTGGAGTGAAAAAGAAGGCGCGGTGTTTGTACAGCCGCCGGACACGGTCCTTCGGCAACTCCTCGCAGTTCGCGTTCACATCGATCGCTGCTCCGAGGAGGATGGGCCTCTCCGACTCGTCCCAGCGTCGCATGAGCTTGGTCGTGTCGATCCCGGCCGCGCTGCGATCTTGGGACGGACACAAGGCTTCGTCGTGCCCGCGGAGCGTGGCGACGCACTGGTCATGCGCCCCTTGGTTCTGCATGCTTCCTCAAAGTCGTCAGGCACAAGCCGACGAAGAGTGTTGCACTTCCTGTTTGGCCCTGAAGCGCTGCCGTTTGACCTCGCCTGGTGACGGCGCCGCTCTTGCGTCGCCGTTCGGCCAAAAGCCGTCGCTCCTCACCGGCCGCTTCCGGGCATCTCTGCATCTCATCTGGGCCGCCGCCTTACTGCGCACAGGCCACCTTCTAGCATCTACTGCCGACGGGCCTTCGCATAGTTCGCAGGCACTCGTTCCAGATACTTCTTCAAGACCCATCCCGTTCGGTACTCCTCGTGCAGCCAGTGGTAGTACTCGATCTCCACCCACTTGCCGTCCTTATCAGTCTCACGCACCACCTCGTTGGGCATGAGCTGGCCTTCTATGGCCGATCCATGCTCTGGCTTTGACCGAACCGTGGCAATGCGATCGCGCACAACTAGGCGCTCCTCTGGCTCCTGTGCCGCTTGCACCAAGGTCTTTTCGATAAGGGTCGTAAGGTTCTGAATCTGCTTGGCCTGCACCTGCAACATCACGGCGGTCTGCGCTTGGAATGCTTCCGTTTTGGCCTGCTGCAACGAGCTGTTGTACTCCTGGTAGAAGAAGATTACGAAGATCAGAAGGAAGCTGATCAGTGTGATGACATCGGTTTGCTTCTTGCTGAGGATGCCCTTCTCTGGCAGACCCGCCTTTGGGTTCATAGAGCCATCTGGCTCTATGCCCAGCAATGCCAGCTGCTCTTGAATGCCCTCCGGTCCCATCGCCCGTGCCAAGGCCGCAGCGGAGCCCCAATCGATGGTGGGCAACGCGACCTTGCCAAGTCCGAGCTGTTCTTGCAGCTCTTTGACCGGTCCCATGAGGCCGAGCACCTCGTTGGGCACCTTCCACTGCTTGTTGATGTGCTCGAAGTCTTTGAGGTAGCTCTGAATGCTGCTCCCCACTCCCAATCCTTCAAGCAGCTTCTTGGTCTGCGCTCGTGAGTCCTCGGCTTGTTGGGCCAGCATCTTGGCAACCGATCCGATGCCCAAGGCCTGATCTGTAATCGCCTTCATCTGGCTTCGCATGGAGCTACCGTCAGTGAGCTCCTTGACGAGTTGCTGGGTGGTGGCGTCCCCCAGAACACTCTTGCGAATGTCGGCCATGGGGTCGAACATCTTTCGCATCTTTTCCAGCTGGGCACGCTCAGATTCTTGCCAAGCTTTGTATGCAGACCCAATGGCAGAGTTGGAACTCAAGAGGTCTTCATACTGCTTGGCAATCGAAATCGCTGGCGACTGCAAGGCTTTGAGGTCCTTGGCCATCTGGGCATAGATCGTGTTTCCAGCCAGCTCCCGCACCTGTTTGCCGATCAGATTGCTGTCGATCAAAGCATTGCGCCACGATGAGCGCTCCTCTTCGATGCGAGCCATCTCTCGTGCCAAGCCGCTTCCCACAGCTGTTTCATAGATTCTTGCCAGGTCCAAGCTTGTTCCCCCAGAGCTACCTTATTTGTGTTGCCACGATGGAATTTACTTCCAAACACTGAGCGGCAAACGCCGGGCGGTTTCAATCCCGGAATGCAATACCTCGCCGTCCGGTAAGGTGTGGAGATGACGAGACGATTTCAGCAGATGCTGGCCGAAGAGCGAGTGACGCCGCCGGCGCTGCGGCAACAGCGATAGAGCCTGCGGCAGATCAGGCAGGTGCTCGGGCGCAGTGCGGGCAGCGCGAGCCGGGAGCTCAGGCGCAGTTCGACGGCCACGGGCTACACGTCGAAGACGGCCGAGGTAGCCTCTCAAGCACGCCATGTGGCCGCGCGTGCGCGCGCATAGGGAACTCAAACGCTTCCCAAAGCCTGAAGACCAGAACTAGGCCCGGCAGGACGGACGTCTGCGGCAGTGAGATCGTGGCAGCGGTGACCGGCTGCTTCGGGGCGAGGAGATCAGGACGATCAATGTCGTTGATGGGTCGCTTGCTGCCAGTGGACACGCCAGAACAGAACGACGGCACCCTGCCCGAACCCGTCGTCACGCACGAACGACGACGTGGTCAAGGAAAAGCCCGCTCATGGCGGGCTTGGTCATTTCTGGAGCTGCTGCGCGAGGGCCACGAACTCGTGGACGGGGACTTCCTCGGCGCGGCGCTGGAGGTCGAAATGGCCCTGGAAGCCGCGCTGGGCGAGCCAGACGCCCAGGCTGTGGCGCAGGAGCTTGCGGCGCTGGGAGAAGGCGGCGGCGACCATCTGCTCGAGCAGGGTCGAGTCCAGCACCGGCGGCTGGGCCAACGGGATCATGCGGACGATGGCGGAGTCCACGCGCGGGGGCGGGTCGAAGCACTCGGGCGGCACGTCCAGCACCGACTCGATGTCATAGCGCCACTGCAGCATCACCGACAGCCGGCCGTAGTCCTTGCTGCCCGGCGAGGCCGCCATGCGGTCCACGACTTCCTTCTGCAGCATGAAGTGGTGGTCGACGACATGGTCCACGAAGCCCAGCAGGTGGAAGAGGATGGGCGTCGAGATGTTGTAGGGCAGGTTGCCCACCACGCGCAGCTTCTTCCCCTTGGACGCGGCGATGGCCGCGAAGTCCACCTTCAGCACATCGGACTCGATCACCTCCAGGTCGCCCCGCTTGCGCAGGCGGGCGGCGAGGTCGCGGTCCAGCTCGATGACGGTCAGCGGCTGGATGCGGGCCAGCAGCGGCAGGGTCATGGCACCCAGGCCGGGGCCGATCTCCACCATGGCATCACCGGGCTCCGGCGCGATGGCGTCGATGATGGACTCGATCATCGCGCCATCGGTCAGGAAGTGCTGGCCGAAACGCTTGCGGGCGACGTGCTGCATCAGGCGCCTTCGCTCACTGCCACTCGCGCATCTCGATGAAGGCGTTGGCGCGCAACTCCTTCAGCCAGTCCTTGTAGGCGTCCTCGTAGCGGCGCTCCCGCAGGGCCACCTTGGCCTGCTCACGCAACTGCTTGGGCTCCAGCTCGACCTGGCGACGCTCCAGCACCTGGATCATGTGCACCCCGAAGCGGGACACCACAGGACCGGAGATGCCATTGAGCGGCAGGGCGTTCATGGCTTCCTCGAACTCGGGCACGAAGGTGCCCGGCCCGACCCAGCCCAGATCACCGCCATTGGGCGCGCTGCCGTCCTCGGAATTGTCCCGGGCCACCTGCTCGAAGCTCACCTGACCGGCCTCGATGGCCCGCTTGAACTCCAGCAGGCGGCGCGCGGCCACCTCGGCCGTCAGCTGCTGCGAGGGGCGCAGCAGCACGTGGCGGGAATGGGTCTGGGTGATGACGTTGGGATTGGCAGCGGCCTCGCGGGCCAGCAGCTTGATGATGTGGAAGCCCACCTCGGAGCGGATCAGGCGGGGATTGACCTGGCCCGGCTTGAGCTCACGCACGGCGTCGACGAAGACGTCCGGGAGGCGTTCCGCCTGGCGCAGGCCCACTTCGCCGCCCCGGTCCTTGTTGGCATCCTCGGAGAACTCGCGCGCGATCTTGGCGAAGTCCTCGCCCGCCTTGACGCGGGCCAGGGCCGTCTCGGCACGGGCCTTGCGCTCGGCCACCTGGGCCTCCGTGCCCTTCTCGGGAATGGGGATCAGGACCTGGGCAATGTTCAGCTGCGGGTTGCTGTCCGCCTTGGCCTGGCGCTCGTCCAGGTAGCGGTCGATGTCGCCGTCGGTGATGTTGATGCGCTTCTGCACTTCACGCTCGCGAACCCGCTCCATGAGCATCTGGTCGCGCAGGTTCTCGCGGAAGGTCCTGAAGTCCATGCCGTCGGCCTTCAGGCGTTCCTTCAGCTCGGCCATGGTCAGCTTGTTCTGCGTGGCCACATTGGCCACCACGCGATCCAGCTCGGGGTCCTCGACGCGCTGGCCGGTCTCGCGAGCCAGGGTCACCATGGCACGCTCCTCGATCAGCGCCTCCATCGCGGCCTTGCGCAGCTCGTCCATATTGGGATTGGCCTCGCCGCGGCGGCGGGCCTCCGCGCGCGAGCGCTCGGCCCGCAGCGTGATCTCGCTGGCCGCCACGACATCCTGGTTCACCACCACGGCGATATGGTCCCCGGGCTTGATGCGGCTGGCGCCGGTCTGGGCCGAGGCCTGGGGCACCACACTGGCGTACAGGCTGGCGCATATGCCGGCGACAAGAAGGGAGCGTAGGGACAGATCAGTCATAGATGCCATGAGAGCTTGCCGAGCGGTCTGAGCTCAGCTGACGGTAACCGGGGATATTGTCCTTCAAGACCCTGAGCGCATTGGAACCGAGCTGGGAGAGGCCCACCAGCTCGATCTGCAGCAGCAGGCGCGTGTTGGTTTCGGCGCGGCCGGCGGAGAGGCGCTCGGCACCCACGCGCAGCACCCAGCAGCCGGCGTCGTACTCGAAACCCACCACCGAATCGGTGAGGCGCCGGTCGCGCATGCTGTACTGGATGCGGCCTGCGCTGTACCAGGCACCGCTGCAGCTGCCGGCACTGCTGCGGCGCTGCGGGCGCTCGGCGGCGCCGAACAGCGGCCATTGCCAGGCCAGCTCCACCTGCTCACTCTGCTCGCGGGCCAGGCGGTAGGCGACGCTGACCGTGCGGAAAGGACCGGGCGCATAGCGGGCCCGCAGCACCGAGCGCATGGTCCGGCCGGCCTCGGGGCTGTACTGCAGGGCGCCGTCCATCCACCAGCGGCGGTCCAGGTGGGCGGCGCCCACCAGCAGGACATCCGAGACCCGCTGCGACACCGGCTTGTCGTCCGGCGTGACGCGCTGGTCGGCGAAGAGGAAGCGCTGCACCAGGCCCAGGCGCAGCATCTCCTCGCCCTGGGCGGCGTCCAGCCAGCGCGAGGTCACGCCGGCGGTCAGCGAATGCGCGTCGGACACCCGGTCCACGCCGGAGAACTGGTTCTCGGCGTAGATGGAGTCGGCGTTGAAGTCCTTGGCCGCGCTGTCGAAGCGCGGGAAGAGGTCCTGCTGGCGATAGGGCGTGCGCACGTACAGCAGGCGGGGCTCCAGGCTCTGCTGCATGGCGCGGTCGAACAGGGTCGTGTTGCGCTCGAAGACCCAGCCGTGGTCCAGGCTGAAGGTCGGGATGCTGCGGCCCAGGCTGGTGCGGCCGTCGGCCACGGGCTGGTCCAGGCGGTAGCGCGCGGCATTGAGCGAGACCTTGGGCACCAGCCACCATGCGGCGCCGCCCATGGGCAGGCTGACGTGGCCCAGCATGTGCACGCGCTCGCCGGTGTTGGGCACGGGCAGCAGCTTCTTGCCCAGCGGATCCGACGGATCCAGCAGCTGCCTCGAGGTGGTCAGGTCGAAGCGGTTGTATTCCAGCTCCAGGCCGCCCTCCAGGCGGGCGCGGCGCCCCCAGGGGCGGAAGCCGGCCAGCACCAGGTCGTCGGCCTGGGTGTTGAGGCGCAGGCCGACCTGGGGCGAACGCTGGTAGGGCGTCTCGAACTGCGCGGCCACGTCCAGGCCCTGCAAGGCCTGCCAGCGCTGCATGCGGGCGTAGGTCTGCATCTCGCCCCAGCCGTAGCTGCGCAGGCGGCTGAGGCTGAAATCGGCCGGCAGCAGGCGCTGCGGCACGTTCTGCAGGCGCCGCGGCATGTCCTTCCAGTATTCGTCGTCGGACACCCGCTCCAGGCGCCAGCGGTAGCGCCAGTCGTCCATCAGCTCGCCATCGTGGCTCAGGCGCAGGTCCCAGCGGCTGCGGTCGATGATGCGGTCGCGCGGCAGCAAGGCCAGGTTCAGCTGGCCTGCATGGCCGGGCTCGAGGTAGCGGAACTCGCTGTCCAGGCCCGCGCCACGGCGGGTCATGAAGAAGGGCGTGAGGGTGGCGTCGCGCTGCGGCGCGATGTTCCAGTAGTAGGGCAGGCCCAGCTCGAAGCCGCTGCGGTTGTCCAGGCCCATATTGGGCGGCAGCCAGCCCGATTTGCGCCCCTCGCCCAGCGGGAAGCTCAGGGCGGGCGCGGCCAGGATGGGCACGCCGTAGAAGCGCAGCACGGCGTCCTCGGCCACGCCCTCGTTGGCGTCGAAGTTCATGCGCAGCTGCCGGGTGGTGAGCTGCCAGGCGGGCCGGCCGCTGCCTTCTTCGACGGGGCAGCTGGAGTAGGTCGCCCCTTGCGCCTCCACATGCGAGGCGTCGATGAAGCGCAGGCGCTGGGCGCGGCCGCTGCCGCCCGTCAGCGCGAAGCTGTACTGGGGCGAGACGAATTCGCCCTCGAACTTTTCCAGGTAGAGCTGCAGGCTCGGCCCGCGCACCACGGTGCCGTTGCGGCTGACCTCCACCGAGCCTTCGGCCCGGGCGAGATCCTTCGCCTGGTCATAGCTGATCTGGTCCGCGCGCAGCAGCAGGTCGCCGTAGCGCAGGCGGACCTGACCCTGGGCGAGGGTCTGGGCATCGACCTGGCTCTTCAGGGATTCGGCCTCCAGCACCAGGGCCGGCTTCTGCTCGGCATTGCCCGCGCGGGCCGTGTCCAGGCTGCGGGCCGGCTTCAGTCGCGGCGGGATGGCCTCGGGGTCCAGGGTCTGGGCGCCCACGCTCATGGCTGCCAGCGCCAGGGGCGTCAGAGCAAGCAGGGAGCGCAGGGAGGTCAGCGGGGGTGGCAGGACGGGAGCGGGACGCAGCACGGCGACGGCATCGATCGAAGTGGAGTGGCAGCCTGCTGGGCAGGCCGGCGCTCGCCATGACGGCGGTTTGTAGAATTCATTATCCATGAGCCGGCCGACGCGCCCCCCTGCCATCAGGCAGGGATGGGAATGGCCGGCCCGCCTCCCCCTTCGACCGCGGCTCCGCCTGCGCCGCCCAGACCAGCCACCACCCATGTCCAACGTATCCTGGACCGATCCCGCCCGTGCCGAGGTCCTGCACCACTGGCTGCAAGGCCTGGACCCTGCCCTTGGCCTGCGCGCCGACACCCTGCGCCCGGCCAGCGAGGATGCCAGCACCCGCCGCTACCTGCGCCTGGACGCGGCCCAGGGCCCGCTCGTGCTGATGGACGCCCCGCCTGCCAGCAACGACCTGCGCCCCTTCCTGCAGGTGGGCGAGCAGCTGCGCCAGGCCGGCCTGCACGCGCCTCAGGTGCTGGCAAGCTCCACCGAGCTGGGCTTCATGCTGCTGGAAGACCTCGGGGACACGCCCTATCTGCAGGCCCTGCTGCAGGCCGAGCCCAAGGAGGCCGACCGCCTGATGCGCGCCGCCATCGGCGCCCTGGTGCAGTGGCAGTCGCGGGCCGACGCGAGCAGCCTGCCCGCCTACGACGAGGCCTTCGTGCGCCGCGAGCTGCAGATCTTCGTCGACTGGTGCGTGCAGAAGGAACACGGCCGCCAATGGTCCGAACAGCAGCAGGCCTGGTGGGAAATGAGCTGCAAGGCCCTGGTGCGCAACATGCTGGACCAGCCCATGGTCGCCATGCACCGCGACTACATGGTGCGCAACCTGATGGTCTGCGAGCCCCTGCCCGGCATCCTGGACTTCCAGGACATGGTGCGCGGCCCGACCTGCTATGACATCGCCTCCCTGCTGCGTGACGCCTTCATCTCCTGGGACGAGGAGCGCGAGCTGGACTGGGCCATCCGCTACTGGGAGCAGGCGCGGCGGGCCGGCATTCCCATTGGCGACGACTTCGGCGAGGTCTGGCGCCGCATCGAGTGGTGCGGGCTGCAGCGCCACCTGAAGATCCTGGGCATCTTCTGCCGCCTCAAGCACCGCGACGGCAAGCCCCGCTATGCCGAGGACCTGCCCCGCCTCTTCGCCTATGCGATCAAGGTCAGCACGCGCTACGTGGAGCTGTCCCCGCTGACGCACCTGCTGCAGGACCTGCGCGGCAGCCTGGTCCAGGACGGCTTCAGCCTGCGCTGAGCGCCCCGACGCCCCGGCTCAGCGGGTCGCGCAGCCGGCGGCCTCCAGCCAGGGGTCGTGGTCCTGGCCGCCGAAGATGCTGACCAGGAAGTCGAGGAAGACCCGCGTGCGCGCCGGCAGGAACTTGCGCGAAGGCATGGCGGCCCAGAGGTCGTAGCTCTGCATGTGCCACTGCGGCATCACGCGCTCCAGCGCATGCTCCAGCAGCGCGTCCTCGATCATGAAGGACGGCAAGGCCGCGATGCCCAGGCCGTGCAGGGCAGCGGCGTAGTTGGTGTCGTTGTGGCCGGTGGTCAGCACGCCGCGGCGGCATTCGCCCTCGATGCGCTCCTCGGGCGCCTCGCGCCGCCCCCGCACGAAGACGATGCCGCGCTGCTGGATGGCCACGGGCGGCACCAACACGTCATGCTGCTGCAGCTCCACCGGATGCTGCGGCCGGCCGCGCCGCTGCAGGTATTCCGGCGCGGCGCAGAGGATGACCTCGGTGCGCGCCAGGCGCCGCGCCACGAAGTCGCCCTGCAGCGGCTCCTTGGTGCTGATGACGCTGATGTCGAAAGCCTCGTCGATCTGCGTCACCGGGCCCGGCGAATGCAGCTCCAGGGTCACGTGCGGGTACTGCTGGTGGAAGCGGGCCAGGTGCTTGGCCAGCTGGTGCACGGCGATAGCCGGCGGCACCAGCACCCGCACATGGCCTCGCGCCTCGTGCGTGGCGGACTGCACCAGGGCCTGGGCGTCCTCCAGCTCCATCAGCACGCGGCGGCAGCGCTCCAGGTAGGCCTCGCCCACCTCGGTGAGGGCCAGGCGGCGGGTGGTGCGGTTCAGGAGCCGTGCGCCCAGGTGCTCCTCGAGGTCGGCCACCAGGCGGGTCACCACGGCGGGGGCCAGGTCCAGGGCGCGGGCGGCGCCGGCGAAGCTGCCTTCGTCGATCACCCGCGCGAACACGCGCATCGCCTTGAGCTGGTCCATGGGCTGGGATCTCCGTGGCTCGACTGGGGTCAGGTCTTGCGCGCCAGGCCCGGAGGGTCAGGTCTTGCGCATATTGGCCGGCGCGATCTTGAGGGCCTCGCGGTACTTGGCCACCGTTCGGCGCGCCACCTGGATGCCCTGCTCCTCCAGCATGCTGGCCAGGGCGCTGTCGGACAGCGGCTTCTTCGGATCCTCGGCCGCCACGAACTGCTTGATCAGCGCCCGCACCGCCGTGCTGGAGGCGTTGCCGCCGGTCTCGGTGGCCAGACCGGAGCCGAAGAAATACTTCAGCTCGAAGGTGCCCCAGGGCGTGGCCATGTACTTGGCCGTGGTCACGCGGGAGATGGTGGACTCGTGCAGGCTGAGCTCGTCGGCGATCTCGCGCAGCACCAGGGGCTTCATCGCCAGCTCGCCGTGGGTGAAGAAGCCCTTCTGGCGTTCAACGATGGCCTCGGACACCCGCAGGATGGTGTCGAAGCGCTGCTGGATGTTCTTGATGAACCAGCGCGCCTCCTGCAGCTGGCCGCCCAGCGGCGAGTTGGTCACGCCGCCGCGGGTCTGGCGCAGGGCCTGGGCGTAGAGCTCGTTGATGCGCAGCTTGGGCGCCACTTCCGGGTTGATCATCACCCGGAAGCCGCGGCCGGACTTCTGCACGATGACATCGGGGATCACCGCCTGCGCCACATTGCGCACGAAGGGGCGGCCGGGCTTGGGTTCCAGGCGGGCGATCAGGGCCTGGGCCTCGCGCAGCAGGGGCTCGTCGGCGCCAGTCAGCGAGCCCAGGCGGCGCAGGTCGCGCCTGGCCAGCAGGTCCAGGTGCTGCTTGCAGATCAGGATGGCCACGGCCTGCACCTGGCTGCGCGGCTGCGCGCGCAGCTGCAGCACCAGGCATTCGGAGAGGTCACGCGCGCCCACGCCGGAGGGCTCCAGGCTCTGCAGCCACTTGAGCGCGCAGCGCAGGCGGTCCAGCAGCTCTTCCTGCACCGCAGGGTCGCCCTCGGGGTTGAGGCTGGTGGCGATCTCCTCCAGCGGATCCTCGAGATAGCCGTCCTCGTTGAGAGACTCGATCAGCACCAGCAGGGCCGCGCGGTCCTCGTCGCAGAGGCTCATGCCGGCCATCTGCGCCTGCAGATGCTCCTGCAGGCTGATGGTGCCGGCGTCGGTGTCCGAGCGCTCGTCGCCGTCGTCGCTGGGCGCCGCATTGCCGCTGGGCAGCTCGCGGATGCCGTCGAAGTCGTCGCCCTCGGTGCCGTTCTCCCAGTCCTCGCGCTCGGTGGTGCCGAAGTCCTCGGCCCGCATCTCGCCCAGGGCCTCGCCGCCTTCGTCGCCGCCGCTGCCTTCATCGCCGCCCGTGCTGGCGGGCGCCTGCAGCTCGGCACGGGCCGGCTCCTGGCGGGTCTCGAACTCTTCCTCGGTCTCCAGCAGGGGGTTCTGGGCCAGCATCTGCTCGACCTCCTGGTTCAGCTCCAGGGTCGACAGCTGCAGCAGCCGGATGCTCTGCTGCAGCTGCGGCGTCAGCGAGAGATGCTGGGATAGGCGGACCTGCAGAGAGGGCTTCATCGCGGGCCGCCCTTACATGCGGAAGTGTTCGCCCAGGTAGACCTTGCGGACCTCGGGGTTCTGCACGATCTCGTCCGGCTGCCCCTCGGCCAGCACGCGGCCCTCGCTGATGATGTAGGCGCGATCGCAGATGCCCAGAGTCTCTCGCACGTTGTGGTCGGTGATCAGCACCCCGATGCCGCGCGCCTTGAGGAAGCCGATGATGCGCTGGATCTCCAGCACGGCGATCGGGTCCACGCCCGCGAAGGGCTCGTCCAGCAGGATGAAGCGGGGCTGGGTGGCCAGGGCGCGGGCGATCTCCACGCGGCGGCGCTCGCCGCCGGAGAGGGCCGGCGCCGGGCTGTCGCGCAGCTTCTCGATGCTGAGATCGGCCAGCAGGCTCTCCAGCAGCTCGCGCACCCGGGTCTCGGGCCAGGGCTTGCCGTGCTCGTCCTGCTGCAGCTCCAGCACGGCGCGGATGTTCTCCTCGACGCTGAGCTTGCGGAAGATCGAAGCCTCCTGCGGGAGATAGCTCAGGCCCAGGCGCGAGCGCTGGTGGATGGGCAGGCGCTGGACCGGCTGGCCGTCGATGCGGATCTCGCCGGCATCGGCGCGCACCAGGCCCACGATCATGTAGAAGCTGGTGGTCTTGCCGGCACCGTTGGGCCCCAGCAGGCCCACGACCTCACCGCTGTTGACGGCCAGATGCACGTCCTTGACCACCTTGCGCACGCCGTAGCTCTTCTGCAGGCCTTCGGCCTCCAGGCGGCTGGGCGGCCCGGCTTCGAGGGCGGGGCGCTGGTTCATGGCGTCTTGCGCAGCGGCTGCAGGCCCGGGCTGGGCTGCAGTTGCAGGGACGGCGTCGAGGCCGCGGGGGCCGGCGCGGAGGCGCTGCCGCGGGGGCTCATCACCAGGCGGACGCGGCCGTTGGGCTGCAGGGCGCCCTGGCCGCCTTCCACGCCGAAGACCTCGGTGCGGTTGTCATAGACGATGACGGCGCCGCTGACCTCGTCAGCCACCACGCTGCCGCGCATGCGGCGCACCACGGCGTTGCCGATGAAGCGGACGGTGTCGGAGCGCCCGTCGTACTCCAGCTGGTCGGCATAGCCCTGGATGGACTCCCCGGCCACGTCGCGGTCCTGCCGGAAATTGACCGGCTTGCCCGCCTCGCCCTGGGCATAGGCGAGGTAGTAGCCGTCCGCGCCCTCCTGGATGTCCATGCGCTCGGCCTTGAGCAGCATGCTGCCGCGGCTGAGGACGACATTGCCATTCCATTCGGTGCGCTGGCGCGCCACGTCCAGGCGACCGCCCTTGTCGGCACTGATGCTCAGCGGCTTGTTGGCATCGTCCCGGGCCGCATGGGCCGGGGTCGTGCCGATCAGGCCCGTCGACAGGGACAGGCACAGCAGGGCGGAGGCTCGCAAGCCGGTGGCAGTCATACAGCGCTCGGACGAAAGTTCAGGGATGGCGCGCCCCGGCAGCCTGGGCGCCCGAGGGCGCACAAGGCAAGGCACGGTTCTTGCAGACCATTCTGCCACGAGGCGGCCCATGCCAGCCCCCGCGGCCGGGGGCTAGGCGCGACGCCCTGCAGCGGCTCAGGCGCCCTGGCGGGCGCGCTTGATCAGGAAGTCCACCACGGCCAGGGCACGCAGCCCGCTCTGCTCTTCGTCGATGCGCATGCCCACGCTGGCCATGGCCGGCGAGGTCAGGAAGCGGCCGGCCACGCCCACCGCCGGCACGCCCTCGATGCGGAAGCCTTCGGCCAGCTTGTCGGCCTGGCCGCACTTGTTGTTGACGCCGAAGGAGCCGAAGGTGTCCTTGAACTTGGCCGCGTCGATGCCCTGCTTGGCCAGGAAGGCGGCCATGGCGTCCAGCTCGTCCAGGCGCTGGCCCTGCCGGTGGATGGCGTCGAAGATCTTGCCGCGGACTTCCGCCTCCTTGCCCATCACCTCGAGCGCGAAGTAGGTGCGCTGGTGCACCCGCATATTGGGGCGGAACAGCACATGGACCTTGCGCAGGCTCACGTCGGCCGGCAGCTGGCCGGTCCAGGCCGCCAGGGCGGGCTCGAAGACGTAGCAGTGCGGGCAGCCGTACCAGAAGAACTCCACCACCTCGATCTTGCCGGCGGTGGTGGGCAGGGGCTGCTGCAGCTTCTGGTAGTGGCGGCCCTCGACCGGGCCGCCCTGGGCCTGGGCGATCAGAGGCAGGTTCAGGGCTGCCAGGCTGGCAGCGGCGGCGAAATCACGGCGGTTGATGCTCACGGCATTCTCCTGGGATCGGGGGGACGGAAGGGGGCGCGGGCGGCCGGCTCAGCGCGCGACACGGGCCAGGTTGGCCTCGAAGCCGGCGGCCTCGGCCTTGCCGCGCTGGGCCTCGGCTTCGTCACGGTTGTCGATCGGGCCGATGCGAACGCGGTAGACCGTGCGACCCGACTGTTCCTTCTCGTAGACCTTGGACTGGAAGCCGGCCATGGCCAGCTTGGCGCGCTGCGCCTCGGCATCTTCGGGCTTCAGGAAGGCACCGGCCTGCACGAAGTACAGGCTGCCTGCATCCGCGGCGGCCTTCTCGGCCGTCTTTTCGGCGACCTTCTCCATGACCTTGTCGGCGGTCTTGTCGGTCACTTTGTCGGTGGGCTTTTCCGTGGGCTTTTCCGCTGGCTTGTCGGCCGGCTTGTCCACGGGCCGGGCCACTTCCTGCGGCGCGGGGGCGGAGGCGGGCACGGCCGGGCTCAGCACGCCGCTGGCGCTGCGGGCGGCCTTGCCGGCCAGGGGGGCGTTGGGGTCCCAGTTCTTGTTGCGGGCCGCTTCCTCGGCGTCCTGCTCGGCCGTGCGCTGCGGCACCTTGTTGACGAAGGGGATGGGCACCTTGGTGATGTAGAGCGCCACGCCCAGCGCGATCGCCAGACCCAGCAGCAGGCCCACGATCAGCCCCAGGACAAATCCACCGCGCTGCTTGCCAGCTTCAGCCTTGCTCATGCCATCTCCATGCTCGCGGCCCCACCCGGGGCCGACCCTTCAACGCGGCGGATTCTAGGTCCGCCGACTGGTCCGGAAAGACTTCAGGCCAGCGCCTCGCGTGCCATGACTTCCGGCGCGCTGACGCCCAGCACCGCCAGGGCGTTGCGGATCACCTGACGGGTGGCCGCCAGCAGGGCCACGCGGGCACGGGTCAGCTCGGGGGCCTGGTCCAGCACGCGCTCGGCGGCGTAGTAGCTGTGGTAGGCGCCGGAGAGGTCGCGCAGGTAGAAGGCCACGTCGTGCGGGGCCAGGTCTTGCGCGGCGCTGCTGAGCATGCGGGGGTAGTCCGCCAGCTTGAGCATCAGCGCGGCCTCGGTGGGTGCCGTCAGCAGGCTGAGGTCGGCACCGGCCAGGCCGGCTTCATCACCGCCCTGCTCGGCCCACTTGCGGATCACCGAGCAGATGCGCGCATGGGCGTACTGCACGTAGAACACGGGGTTCTCGTCGTTCTGCTTCAGGGCCAGGTCCACGTCGAAGGTGAACTCGGTGTCGGCCTTGCGGCTGATCAGGAAGAAGCGCACGGCGTCGCGGCTGGTCCAGTCGATCAGGTCGCGCAGCGTCACGTAGGAGCCGGCGCGCTTGGAGATCTTGACCTCCTCGCCGTTCCTCATGACCGTGACCATCTTGTGCAGGATGTAGTCCGGGAAGCCCTGCGGAATGCCCAGGTTCTGCGCCTGCAGGCCGCCGCGCACGCGGGCGATGGTGCCGTGGTGGTCGGTGCCCTGGATGTTGATGCACTGGGTGTAGCCGCGCCCGAACTTGTTGACGTGGTAGGCCACGTCCGGCACGAAATAGGTGAAGCCGCCCTCGCGCTTGCGCATCACCCGGTCCTGGTCGTCGCCATAGTCCGTCGAGCGGAACCACAGTGCGCCGTCCTTCTCGTAGGTCTTGCCACTGTCGATCATGCGCTGCACCGCGGCTTCGAGCTGGCCGTTGGCATAGACGCTGGACTCAAGGAAGTAGTTGTCGAACTTGAGGCCGAAGGCCTGCAGGTCCAGATCCTGCTCGTGACGCAGATAGGCCACGGCGAACTGGCGAATGCCGTCGAGGTCCTCGACATCGCCCGAGGCGGTGAACTCACGGTCATCGGCCTTGACCGTTTCCTTGCGCAGGAAGGCGTCGGCGATGTCCTGGATGTAGTCGCCGTTGTAGAACTTCTTGCTGTCGGGGTGGTCGGGATCGGTGGGCCAGCAGGCGTCGCCCGGCTTGAAGCCCTTGAGCCGCAACTGCGTGGAGTGGGCCAGCGTGGCGATCTGCACGCCAGCGTCGTTGTAGTAGAACTCCCGGGTCACATCGTGGCCCTGGGTCTTGAGCAGCGAGCAGATCGCATCACCCAGCGCGGCCTGGCGGGCATGGCCCACGTGCAGCGGGCCGGTCGGGTTGGCCGAGACGAACTCGATCATCACGTGCTTGCTGGTGGCCGGACGGTCGCCGAAATGGCTGCCTGCGCCCAGCACCTCGGCGACGACCGCCTGCTTGGCGGCATCCTTCAGGCGGATGTTGATGAAGCCGGGGCCGGCAATCTCCATGCCCTCGACCCATCGCTGGAAGGCCGGCTTGGCCTGCAGGGCCTCGATCAGGGCCTGGGCCAGCTCGCGCGGGTTCTTCTTGAGCGGGCGGGCCAGCTGCATGGCGGCCGTGCAGGCGTAGTCGCCATGGCTGGCCTGCTTGGGCGATTCGAAGGCCGGGGCCAGGGTGGCCTCGGGGCTGAGGGAGTGGATGGCCTCGCCCAGGGCGGCGAGCAGTTCCTGCTTGGCTTGGATCATGGGCGCGATTCTACGAAACCCCCCGCCCCGCGCCCGGGCCCTGGCGCATGTGCCATCGCGGAACAGCTGTTGCCCGCGGCTGTTACTGCCTGTTCATGGTCTTGCCTCGCCTGGGGGCCTGGGGCAGGATACGAGCCGCCATGAGCCTTGACTCCCGCACACTCGCCAGTTCCGTGCCGTCCGCCGGCTCCGACGCCCTGGGCCCCATCTCCGCCCGCGACCTCCCCGCCTATATCGGCAAGTACAAGGTCCTGCGCCAGCTGGGCGAGGGCGCCACGAGCGATGTCTTCCTGGCCCTGGACGAATTCCGCGATCAGGAAGTGGCCATCAAGCGCCAGCGCGCCTGGGCCAGCCAGCAGCGGGAGTCCGCGGATGGGCAGATCAGCTGGCGCTTCTTCGCCGCCGAGGCCGCGCTGGCCGGGCGGCTGCAGCACCCCAACGTGGTCCAGATCCTGGACGCCGTGCCCGACGCCGACGCGCCCTTCCTGGTGATGGAGTACGTGCCGGGCGTCACCCTCAAGAGCTTCTGCCGCAGCGACCGCCTCCTGCCCCTGGACCAGATCGTGGAGCTGGGCTTCAAGTGCGCGATGGCGCTGGGCTATGTGTTCCGCCAGGGCGTGATCCACCGCGACGTCAAGCCCGCCAATCTCCTGGCCGTGCTGGACGCTCAAGGCCAGGTGACCGATGTCAAGGTCAGCGACTTCGGCAGTGCCCTGAACCTCAACGCCGACCAGACCCAGATCCACCGCGTGGGCTCCCTGGCCTATATGCCGCCGGAGCAGATCGAGGGCGGTGACGTCGGCTGCCAGGCCGACATCTACGCCCTGGGCGCCGTGCTCTACCACCTGGTCGCCGGCCGCCCGCCCTTCGACGCGCCCAACCAGATGGCGCTGATGCACCAGATCTACCACCAGGCCCCCCAGCCCCTGACCGACCTGCGCGGCGGGGTCACGGCCGAGCTGGACGCCGTCATCCAGAAGGCCCTGGCCAAGCACCCCGCCGAGCGCTTCCCGGACTGGGACAGCTTCGCCACCGCCCTGTCCGAGCTGGTGGCCAAGCAGCTGGTGCCGCTGGCACGGCTGTACGAGGTCAAGGACTCCGAGCGCTTCAACCTCGCGCGCGGCCTGGAGTTCTTCGCCGGCTTCGGAGACGTGGAGCTGTGGGAGGTGGTGCACCGCGCCAAGTGGCGGCGCTACCCGGAAGGGCATGCGCTGTACAAGAAGGGCCAGGAGGGCAACAGCTTCCACATCATCGCCGCGGGCGAGGTGGAGGTCTTCCGGGACGGCCAGCAGGTCGCGACCCTGGGCACCGGCACCTCGGTGGGCGAGATGGCCTACCTGGCGCCCAACCCCGAACTGCGCCGTCACAGCACCGACATCCGCGTGACCGAGGTCTGCACGACGATCTCCTTCACCCCCGAGTCCCTGGCCCTGCTGAGCCCGGAGTGCCAGCACCGCTTCGACCGGGCCTTCATCCAGGTTCTCGTGCGGCGCCTGCATGCCGCGCACGAGGCCATGGCCCATCCACGGCGCATTCTCTGAAGGCGGTCAACCGCCGGGCCGCCCCGCGCATTGAGTCCCCAAGGCATCACCAGGCAAGACCTGACCCCGTTGCCACCGCAGTTCCCCGCAGTTCCCCGCAGTACGCAGTGCTGTACCCGTAGTCCACCATCAAAGGCAGTTCCACCATGAAGAAGTCCCTCTCCCTCCTGGCCCTGAGCTTCGTGCTGGGTGCCGTCCACCTCAGCGCCCATGCCGGCTGTGACGAGCAGGCCGCCGAGAAGAAGCTGGCCGGCGCGGCCAAGACCAGCTTCCTGAAGAAGTGCAATGCCGACGCCGGCGCCGCCAACGGCTGCGACGCCAAGGCCGCCGAGAAGAAGCTCGCTGGTGCCGCCAAGAACAGCTTCCTGAAGAAGTGCAATGCCGATGCCGCCGGTGGCGCCGCCCCGGCCGCCGCCGAGGCCAAGCCCGATCCGGCCGTCGCCTGCGAGGCCAAGGCCGCAGAGAAGAAGCTGGCGGGCGCTGCCAAGAACAGCTTCGTCAAGAAGTGCGCGGCGGACGCCGCCAAGGGCTGAACCCCGTTCGTTCCCCTGAAAGCCAAAGGCCCGCTGCAGGCGGGCCTTTGCTCGTGGAACCGCGCGTGCTCAGCGTGTCAGCATGCCCCTCGCCAGCAGGGCCCCGAGGATGGGGAAGACCAGGATCAGGTGCGCCTGGATC
The DNA here is from genome assembly GCF_027257975.1 of Pelomonas sp. BJYL3. Classification (GTDB taxonomy): domain Bacteria; phylum Pseudomonadota; class Gammaproteobacteria; order Burkholderiales; family Burkholderiaceae_C; genus Roseateles_B; species Roseateles_B flavus. The sequence continues at coordinate 511,600 of NZ_JANZKX010000002.1, read as the reverse complement.
ATCACCAGGCGGCGCGTGGCGGCGATCTCGGCGGCCTCGGGCAGGCGCCCATCGGCGGCCAGCTGCCGGCCCCAGCGGCGGAAGGTCAGCGTGGGCTTGATGGACATCAGGCCCACGACCACGAACAGCGTCAGCTTGGCATGCAGCAGCGGCTGGCCCCAGTACCAGGCCGAGCCCTTCATGCCCAGGAAGGCCCGCAGCAGGCCCGAGGCCAGCACCGCCATCGCGGCGATGCCGTAGATCAGGTCCACCCGCTGCAGGCGCTTCACCACCGCGGCATTGAGCCACTCGACGCGGCACAGCGCCGCCTCGCTGCTGATGAAGACCACCAGGGTCAGGATGGACAGCCAGTGAAAGATGGCCAGGCCGGTCTCAAGAAGCATCGACGCACTCCCCTGAATTGCGATGTCAGCCGAAAAATTCAGGCGGAGTGTGCCTCAGATGCGCGACCCTGGCGCTGCCAGTACTCCGCGCTGCCGTAGTGGTGTTTGAGGAAGTCGATCCACAGGCGCACCCGCAGCGGCAGGTGCTTGCGCTGGGGGATCAGCGCGTAGATGCCGTTGGCCGGCGCGGCGAAGTCGTCCAGCACCGAGACCAGGCGGCCCGCCGCCACGTCGGCCTCCACCTCCCAGGTGCTGCGCCAGGCCAGGCCCAGGCCGGCCAGGCACCAGTCGTGCAGCACCTGCCCGTCGCTGCAGTCCAGGCGGCCCACGGGGCGGATGTGCTGCAGCTGCCCGTCCACCGTGAAGGCCCAGCCGCGCGACTGGCTGGCATCGGAACTCAGCACCAGGCAGGCATGGCGGGACAGCTCGTCGGGATGCTGCGGGATGCCGGCGCGCTTCAGGTAGCCGGGCGCGCCCACGCAGAGGCGGCGGTTGTCGGCCAGGCGCATGCTGACCAGGCTGGAGTCCGCCAGGTCGCCCACGCGCACGGCGCAGTCGAAGCCCTCGTGCACGATGTCGACCACGCGGTCCGAGAGGTTCAGGGACAGGGACACGTCCGGGTGCTGCGCCAGGAAGTCCGGCACCAGGGGTGCCACGTGGCGGCGGCCGAAGCCGGCCGGCGCGGTGATGCGCAGATGGCCGCTGGCCTTGACGCCGCCCGCGCTGACGCTGGCCTCGGCATTGGCGAAGTCCACCAGCAGGCGCTGGCAGTCCTCCAGGAAGGCGGTGCCCTCGTGCGTCAGCGAGAGCCGCCGCGTGGTGCGCAGCAGCAGCTTGACGCCCAGACGCTCCTCCAGCGCGTCGATGCGCCGCCCCATCACCGCGGGCGCCACCCCTTCCGCCTGCGCGGCGGCGGTGAGGCTGCCCTTGGTCGCCACGGCGACAAAGGATTCGATCTGTTTGAGCCGGTCCATGCGCCGCATTCTGCGCTCGCCCACGGCCAATGATGGCAATGCATCAAAAAATGTTGGATTTACACCTATGCAAGGTTGCAATCCTCATTTCACTGAATGAAAAGAGATTTCTCGAAGCGGAATGAAGACCATAAAGGCCCGGATCTTTGCGTTTTGATCACGAATCTCCACGTGTGCAGCGCAGCAATCCAGGCCCTGTTTGGGCCTAAATTGGGCACATGACCCCGCCCACCCTCCGCGCCGTGCTCTTTGACGCCTATGGCACGCTCTTCGACGTGCACAGCGTCGCGCTGATGGCGGAGCAGCTCTTCGCCAGCCAGGGCCAGGCCCTGTCCCAGCGATGGCGGGACAAGCAGATCGAGTACAGCCGCCTGTGCTCCATGAGCGGCCAGTACCAGCCCTTCTGGGAACTCACCCGCGCTGCGCTGCGCCATGCCTGCCTGAGCCTCAGGCTGACGCTGACGGCGGCGGGCGAGGAGCGCCTGATGAACGAATACCGCCATCTCAGCGCCTTCCCCGAGAACCGCGAGGTGCTGCAGCAGCTGCAGGCCCGGGGCATCCGCGCCGGCATCCTCAGCAATGGCGACCCGGGCATGCTGCAGGTCGCCGTGCAGAGCGCCGGCCTTGCGCCCTGGCTGGACCCGGTGCTGAGCGTGCACGAGACCCGACGCTACAAGACCGACCCCGCCGCCTACGCCCTGGGGCCCGCCGCCCTGGGCCTGCCGGCGCGCGAGATCCTCTTCGTTTCCAGCAATGCCTGGGACGCCCTGGGCGCCACCTGGTACGGCTACACCACGCTGTGGGTCAACCGCCAGGGCCAGCCGCGCGAGCAGCTGGGCCCGCCGCCGCATCACGAGGCCAGCTCCCTGCGCGGGGTGCTGGCCCTCTTTCCCGACACCGTCTCCTGATTCCTCTTCTTTGCCTTCACGAGGTTTTGCCATGAACGCACGCACTTCCCTCCACCGCCTGCAGGTCGACAGCCGCCTGGCCGACTTCATCGACCAGGAGGTCCTGCCCGGCACCGGCGTGGACCGCGCCGCCTTCTGGGCCGGCTTCGACGCCCTCGTCCATGAGCTGGCCCCCAAGAATGCCGCCCTGCTGGCCGAGCGCGACCGCATCCAGGCCGCCATGGACGCGTGGCACCGCGCCCACCCCGGCCCCATCACCGACATGCCGGCCTACCAGGCCTTCCTGAAGGAGCTGGGCTACCTCGTGCCCGTGCCCGAGCAGGTGCAGGCCACCACCGCCAACGTCGACGCCGAGCTGGCCACCCAGGCCGGGCCGCAGCTGGTGGTGCCCATCCTCAACGCCCGCTATGCGCTGAACGCCGCGAACGCCCGCTGGGGCTCGCTCTATGACGCGCTCTATGGCACGGACGCCATCCCCGAGGCCGACGGCGCCGAGCGCGCCGGCGCCTACAACCCGGTGCGCGGCGCCAAGGTCATCGCCTTCGCCCGCCAGGTGCTGGACCAGGCCGCCCCGCTGGCCGGCGCCTCGCACCGTGACGCCACCGGCTACCGCGTCGAGAACGGCCGCCTGGTGGTGAGCCTCACCGGCGGCGCCAGCACCGGGCTGCAGGACGCCAGCCAGTTCGCCGGCTACCAGGGCGATGCCGGCGCGCCCAGCAGCGTGCTGCTGGTCCACCATGGCCTGCACCTGGACATCCAGATCGACCGCAGCACCGCCATCGGCAAGACCGACGCCGCCGGCATCGCCGACGTGGTGATGGAAGCCGCCCTGTCCACCATCCTGGACCTGGAAGATTCGGTCGCCGCGGTGGACGCCGAGGACAAGCTGCTGGCCTACCGCAACTGGCTGGGCATCCAGCGCGGCACGCTGACCGAGGAAGTCGCCAAGGGCGGCAAGACCTTCGTGCGCCGCCTCAACGCCGACCGCCGCTACACCGCGCCCACGGGTGGCGAGCTGGTGCTGCATGGCCGCTCGCTGATGTTCGTGCGCAATGTCGGCCACCTGATGACCAACCCGGCCATCCTGTGGGACGGCGGCAAGGAGATCCCCGAGGGCATCATGGACGCGGTCATCACCACCGCCATCGCCCTGCATGACCTGAAGCAGCTCTCGGGCAGCGGCCTGCGCAACTCGCGCCGCGGCTCCATCTACATCGTCAAGCCCAAGATGCACGGCCCGGCCGAGGTGGGCTTTGCCAACGAGCTCTTCGGCCGCGTGGAGCAGCTGCTGGGCCTGCCCGACAGCACCGTCAAGCTGGGCATCATGGACGAGGAGCGCCGCACCTCGGTCAACCTCAAGGCCTGCATCGCCGCGGCCGCCAGCCGCGTGGCCTTCATCAACACCGGCTTCCTGGACCGCACGGGCGACGAGATGCACACCGCCATGCTGGCCGGCCCCATGCTGCGCAAGGGTGACATGAAGACGAGCAGCTGGATCCAGGCCTACGAGCGCAGCAATGTGCTGGTCGGCCTGGCCTGCGGCCTGCGCGGCCGAGCCCAGATCGGCAAGGGCATGTGGGCCATGCCGGACCTGATGGCCGCCATGCTGGAGCAGAAGATCGCCCATCCCAAGGCCGGCGCCAACACCGCCTGGGTCCCGAGCCCCACCGCGGCCACCCTGCACGCCCTGCATTACCACCAGGTCAGCGTGGCCGCCGTGCAGCAGGAACTCGAGAAGACCGACGAAGCCGCCGAGCGCGCCGGCATCCTGGAGAAGCTGCTGACCATCCCCGTGGCCGCGCACCCGAACTGGAGCGCCGCCGAGCGCCAGCAGGAGCTGGACAACAACGTCCAGGGCATCCTGGGCTACGTGGTGCGCTGGGTCGACCAGGGCGTGGGCTGCTCCAAGGTGCCGGACATCCACAACGTCGGCCTGATGGAAGACCGCGCCACCCTGCGCATCTCCAGCCAGCACATCGCCAACTGGCTGCACCACGGCGTGGTGAGCGAGGCGCAGGTGCGCGAGACCTTCGCCCGCATGGCCACGGTGGTGGACCAGCAGAACGCCGGCGACCCCGCCTACAAGTCCCTGGCCGCCCACCCGCAGGGCGCCGCCTTCCAGGCCGCGCTGGACCTGGTCTTCAAGGGCAAGGAGCAGCCCAGCGGCTACACCGAGCCCCTGCTGCACGCCTGGCGTCTGAAGGTCAAGCAGCAGGGCTGACCCTCGCGTCGACACCCGCCCCCCAAAGGGGCCTGCCGGGGGCCTGCAACGCACACGCGCTGCAGGCCCTCTTTGCATGGAGGGCACCGAATGTCGCCCAGCCCCACGCAGCCCATCCCGGCCCGACCCGGCCGGCAAGGGGCAAGCCCCGAGGCGTTCGGCAGGCCGCACGGCCAGGAGCCCGGATACCCCTGAACAATGAAAAAGGCCCTGGGCGGAAGCCCAGGGCCTGATCGGCGTCGATGAGACACCCCGGGGTGCAAGCCCCGAGGCTTCAGCTCATCAGAACTCGTACTGAGCCAGCAGACGCACGCGACGGCCGCGTTGGATGCTGTCGGCGATCGGACGGCCATAGGCGGGTGCCCAGGTGCCCGAGGCCTGCTCAGCCTGCTCTTCGATACCGCGGACGGTCCGGGTATCAAACACGTTCAGCAGGTCCACCGAGAAGGTGGCGCCCTTCAGGAAACGCGGCGTGTAGGTGGCTTGCAGGTTGAGTTCCTTGAACCAGCCCAGGCGACCTTGCGAACCACGGGGCGTCGGCTTGCCATCACAGACAAACGACGAGGAGCCGTAGTTGTAGGCAGGGTCATCCTCGCTGACCGGATAGCCGAAGCAGTTCTTGGGACGACCGCTCTGCACCGTCAGGTTGGCACCCAGGCGCCATTCGTCGGTGGCAGCGTAGGAGCCCCACACCTTGAAGGTGTGACGACGGTCGTTGGGCAGATAGCCATTGGCACCCTGCATCAGGCTGGGGTAATCCCAGTCCTGGCTGATACCCGCGTCATCCTGACCGATGTCCGACTTCACGTAGCCTTCGGTGTTGCCCTTGCTGAAGGCCAGCACGTAGGAGCCTTGGAAGCTCCACTGCTTGTCCCAGGCGCGCTCGACCATGAACTCCAGTGCGTCATACGTACGCTTCGGCTTTTCCGGGAAGCCCAGGGCCGCGTTCGGGATGGTCACCGGCACCAGCTTGCCATCGGCCTTGACGTCCACGTTGACCGTCAGATCACGGCCCGGATTGCCCAGGAAGCAGTGCTCGATGGTGTCGCCGATGCGCCCAGCTTCAGCGGCGCTGTAGCCATTGGCAAGCGCCCACTCGGCCGGCTTGGCGCCCGAGCAGAGGTCATCCATGGCGTTCTTCAGGGCACGGTGCGTGTACTTCACGCCCGCCGTCCAGCGCTTGGCCAGGGACTTCTGGAAGCCCAGGATGAACTCGTCCTGGAACATCGGCTTGATGTTGGGATCGACGATGGTGCGCGGATCCGGCGTGGTGCCATCGGAGTTGACCTTGCGATTGCCCAGCTTGGCGCCGAGAACCGGCAGCTGGAACTTGTCGTTGCCAAAGGTCTCGTTGAAGGCGTAGTAGTCCGTGTAGTCGGTCTGCTTGCCCGACAGGCGCACGTTGGTGTTGGCGTACACCGGGATGTAGTAGCGGCCGTAGTTGCCGTACAACTTCAGGTCGCCGTCGCCCTTGGCATCCCAGCTCGCGCCCAGACGCGGTGCCAGGGTGTTCTTGACTTCGATGAAGGGAATGCCGTTGCCGTTCTTGTTGGTGAACGCTTCGTTGCGCAGGCCCAGGTTCAGCAGCAGGTTCTTGGTGACCTGGTAGTTGTCCTCGACGTACCAGGCGGAGTTTTCCGTCTTGAAGGTGCCGCCGTTCTCGAACCGGCGAGCCTCGACGTAGGCCTGGGTGGCGCCCGTGTTGTTCACATAGCCGTTGGCCAGGGCCTTGCCTGCGCCCACTTCCTTGATGAGGTAACGGGTGGCGTTGGGGCCGGGAGCGACCGTGCCGTCCACGGTGTCATAGACTTCGCTGTCCAGACCGGCGCGGATGGTGTGCTTGGCGTTCAGCACGTATTCCAGGTCGAACCGGTAGGCCACGCGTTTGTCGTTGGCACGCGGATCGGTGATGCTGGTCGCGGTGGCGCAGCCATAGGACTTGGCCGGGCTCACGCGGCGATCGCTGACGTAGTTGCAGTCAGCAGAGGGCACGGCCGACGTGCGGTTGTACTTGCCCACGCCATACAGGGCGGACAGGGTCAGGTCGTCCGTGACCCAGCTGGTCCACTTCAGGATGCTCGTGTCGCCACCGGTCGTGAACTTGTCGGTGCCCAGGTTGGTGCCGCGCTCGGTCTCGTAGGCCTTCGGCGAATTCCAGGTCGTCAGCTCGTCGGTCGACTTGTCGTTAAACGCGGTGAGCTCGAGCAGGTTGCTCTTGTTCACGTTCCAGTCCAGCTTCACCAGGTATTGCGGCGTGCTGTTCTTCAGCTCGGTCTGCTGGTCGAAGCCGTAGCCGTTCGACTTCTCGCTGGCCGCCTGGACCAGGGCGAAGCCATACAGCGTGTCCTTGATCAGCGGGCCGCCGGCCCACACGTTCACCTGGGTCTTGTCGGAACCACCCGGACGCTTGGCCAGATACCAGTCGTTGGGGCTGGTGCTGTTGGGATCATCCTTCTTGGCATACACCGACTTGCCGGAGAGCGAACGCGGCTCCAGGGTGATGTTGGCGCCACCGTGCCATTCATCGGTACCGCGCTTGGTGGTGACCGAGATCACGCCACCCAGCGAACGGCCATACTCGGCGCTGTAGCCACCGGTCTTGACCTGCTGGTTGCCGATGCCTTCGAACGGGACCGAGTTGAACGCGATGCCGTTCACAATGTTGGTCACGTTGAAGCCGTTGATGTAGTAGGCGTTCTCGGCGGGAGATGCGCCACCCAGCGACGCCACGTTGCCCGAGCGGGTGTTGGTCGAGCCGATGCGGCCGTCGCCCAGCGTTGCACCCGGAGCCAGCAGCGCGATGGCGGTGGTGTTGCGGGCCACGGGGATGCGGTCCAGTTCAGCCTTGGACAGCAGAGTCGCGGACTCGACCGACTTCACGTCGATGGTCTTCACGGCCGTGCCGGTCACCACGACCTGGTCCAGCTGGTTGAAGTTGGCCGAGGCGCCCTGGCCCGGCTGCACGATCACGGTCTGGGTGCTGGTGGAGCCGTCTGCACGCTTGATGGTCACCACGTACTCGCCAGCAGGCAGTTGCGAGGCGCCAAAGGTGCCGCTCTTGTCGACCACCACCTGGCGGGTGATGCCGATGCTCTTGCTGGTCACGGTGACCACATCACCGCTCTTGCCCTGGCCGCTGATGGAACCCGTGCTCTGCTGAGCATAGACCTGCGCAGAAGCCAGCAGCGCACCCGCTGCCAGCGCCAATGCGGTACGACGCAGTCCCTGAGTCGACGTCGCCTGCATATAAGTTCGTTTCATACATTCTCCTGGTATCAAGCTTGATCTGGCGCTTCTCGTGGAAGCCCTCTGTGCCCGGTCGCCATGCGTACCGCAGTGATTCTGAAAGGCAGCGCGGCATGGTCTAGGAGATCGGCGCTGGCGGCGCTAGTGCAATTCATGCATTGACGTGCGCCGCCAGCCGTGGCAAATCAGCAATCAACGCCCCCCCGCAGCCGCGCCGCCCGCGAATACAGGTGCAATGGCCGCAAGGCGCCCGCCGACCCAGCCGCCTGAATCCGACAGATCCAAGTCAGAATTGTGTCAGCTGCGCAACAAGTTGGGACTGCCGCCCGACCACGTGGACGTGTCGAGTCGCCGCCATTGGAGGGCCCCACCCTCGGGACATACTCCGGGACCCTGCAGCCATGACCGGCATCAGGTCACCCCTCGTACGGCGGCCGCCCATCCGCCGGCTGCCTAGAATGCCCCCCCGAACCCCGGACCGGCCTGCAGCCACCTGCCCCCGTGAAGCACGAAACGATGCTCGATACCCTCATCATTGGCGCCGGCCCAGCCGGCAGCGCCTGCGCCCGCTGGCTGGCCCAGGCCGGGCGCGAGGTGCTGCTCGTAGACCAGCACCCCATCGGCCGTGACAAGACCTGCGGTGACGGCCTGATCCCCGATGCGCACCAGGCCCTGCAGCGCCTGGGCCTTCTGGAGGCGGTGATGGCGCAGGCGCAGCCGGTGGGCGAAGTGGGCTGCGTGGGGCCGCGCGGAGGCCGCATCGACGTGCCGGGCAGCCTGGCCGTGCTGCCGCGCCAGGTCCTTGACGAGTTGCTGACCCGCCACGCCATCGCGGGAGGCGCGCGGTTCGAGCAGGCCCGCTTCGAGCGTGTGCTGGAGGACGAGACCGGCCGCGTCTGCGGCGCGGTGCTGCGCCAGGGCGACGAGGAGCGCGAAGTCCGCGCCCGCTGGATCATCCTTGCCACGGGTGCCGTGCCCAAGGCCCTGATCGCCGCCGGCATGTGCGAGCGCCACACACCCAGCGGCGTGGCCCTGCGCGGCTATGTGCACGCGCCGGCCATGGTCGGCCGCATCCGGGCCATGGAGGTGGTGTGGTCGCGCGAGGTCCGGCCGGGCTATGGCTGGATCTTCCCCGCGCCGGAGGGCCGCTTCAACATCGGCGTGGGCGTGACCGACAGCCACAGCGCGGTGGCCGGCAAGGGGCGCAAGAAGGACGTCAACCTGCGCGCCCTGTTCGACGCCTTCTGCCAGCACTACCCCCCCGCGGCCGAGCTGATGCGCCACGGCCAGCTGGAGGGCGAGCTCAAGGGCGCCCCCCTGCGCTGCACCCTGCAGGGCGCCCGCTGGACGCGCCCGGGCTTGCTGGTCAGCGGCGAGGCCGCCGGCAGCACCTACTCCTTCACCGGCGAAGGCATCGGCAAGGCCATGGCCACGGGCATGGCCGCCGCCGAGGCCGTGCTGCAGGGCCACAACGACGCCGACACCCGCCAGCGCTACGAAGCCGTGCTGCAGGAGCTCAAGCCCCGCTACGATCTCTATGAGCGCGCCAATCGCATCAACGCGGCGCCCTGGCTGGCCGACCTGCTGATCTGGCGCGCCAAGCGCAGCCCGCGCCTGCTGAAGCGCATGAGCGGCGTGCTCAACGAGACCAGCAACCCGGGCACCCTGCTGAGCCTCAAGGGCCTCAGGCGCCTGTTCCTCGAGTAAGCAAGGACCTCCCCATGTGCCAGCTGTTGGGCATGAACTGCAATGTGCCGACCGACGTGATGTTCAGCTTCACCGGGCTTGCCACCCGGGCCGAGGAGCACAAGGACGGCTTTGGCATCGCCTTCTTCGAGGGCCGCGGCCTGCGCCATTTCGTGGACCACCACAGTGCCCGCGTCTCGCCCCTGGCCGGCTTCATCCGCAACTATCCGATCCAGAGCGACAACGTCATCGCCCACATCCGCAAGGCCACGCAGGGTCAGGTCTTGCTGGAGAACACCCATCCCTTCGTGCGCGAACTGTGGGGCCGCTACTGGGTCTTCGCGCACAACGGCAACCTCAAGGACTTCCACCCGCCCCTGCATGCCGCCTTCCGCCCCGTGGGCGACACCGACAGCGAGCGGGCCTTCTGCTGGCTGATGCAGGAGCTGGCCAAGGCGCACTGCAGCGTGCCCAGCGTCGAGGAGCTGAGCCTGACCCTGGCCGAGCTGATGCCGCGCCTCAATGCCTACGGCACCTTCAACATGCTGCTGTCCAACGGCCAGGCCCTGTGGGCGCATGGCTCGACCCGGCTGCACTACCTGCTGCGCCAGCATCCCTTCGGCCGGGTGCAGCTGCAGGACGAGGACCTGAGCCTGGACCTGTCCCAGCACACCTCCCCGCTGGACCGCGCCGCCATCATCGCCACGGAGCCCCTGACCCGCGACGAGCCCTGGGTGGCCTTCCAGCCCGGCGAGCTCAAGGTCTTCGTGGGCGGCGCGCTGGCGGGCTGACCCCCGCCGGCGCCCGGCAGTCCGCCATTCGCCGCGGCAGCCCGCCGTTCGCCGCATCGCCCCGGATCCGCCCGCCGCGCGGCGGAGATACTCACGCCATGGCAACCCCCACCCTTCCCCTCTCCTGGCACGCCTCCCTGCGCGCCGATGCCGCTCAGGCCCTGGGCCGCCTGCTGCGCAACGAGAACGGCTGCAGCCGGAACTCCCAGTTTCTGGGCGCCGTCATCGGGGCGGTCTTCGGCGGCATGGGCATGTTCGCCGGCGTCTACAAAGACAGCGGCAGCCTGCTGCTGGCCCTGCTCGCCTGGGTGGGATTCAGCGGCGGATTCCTGGGCCTGATGGGCCTGTCCTGGCTGCGGCCCCTGTGGTTCTCGGGGCGGCCGGCTGCCATCCTCAGCGCCGTGGTCGGCCTCGTCGCCGGCGCCATCGGCATGACGCAGGGCCTGCGCCGCGCGCCGGTCGACCATGCCCTGCCCTGGCGCGAGCAGCTGGACGGCGCCATCGCGGCCGCCAAGATCGGCATGCCCCTGCCCCTGGTGATGGCCTTCGCGCTGCTGCTGGTGGTGATTCTGACGGCCAGCCAACGCCGCGAGCAGATGGCCCGCGAGCTGGCCATGGCGCAGAGCCGCGCGGACCACGAACAGGCCCGGCGCGAGGCCAGCGAGGCCCGGCTGCGCCTGTTGCAGGCCCAGATCCAGCCGCATTTCATCTTCAACACCCTGGCCGCCGTCCAGCACTGGGTGGACACCGGCGACCAGCGCGCCAGCCCGCTGCTGCGCCAGCTCAGCAGCTTCCTGCGCGGCTCGGCCGAGCTGATGCTGCGGCCCGAGGTGAGCCTGGCCGAGGAGCTCAGCCTGGTGCAGGCCTACCTGGGCGTGATGCAGGCCCGCTGGGGCGAGCGCCTGAGCTACCGCCTGGACATCGACCCCGCCGCCGCCGAGGCCGCCAGCCTGCCCCCGGGCATCGTGCTGAGTCTGGTCGAGAACGCGCTGGAGCACGGCATCGCCCCGACGCTCAACGGCGCCGAGCTCCATATGCAGCTGGCGCCGCAGCCCGCGGGCGGATGGCGCCTGCTGATCGAGGACAGCGGCGTGGGCCTGGCCGAGGGCTGGCAGGAGGGCCTGGGCCTGGGCAACAGCCGCGCGCGCCTGCAGGGCTTCTTCGGTGAACGCGCCGCACTGCAGCTCAGTCCGCGCGAGGACGGCCCCGGCACCCGCGTGTGCCTGCTGCTGCAGGGGCTGGCGTGAGCGTGGTCGCCCTGCGGGATCGCGTCCTGGGCTTCTGGCGCGAGGTGGACTGGCGCGTCGCGCTGATGCTGGGACCCCGCCACCGCTTCACCGACGCGCAGTGGGCGCGCCTGGCCACGCTGCCGGCCATGTCGGCCAGCGTGGCGGCGGCCATCTGGATCAACATCATCGGTTCCGGGCTGTTCCAGATCTGGGCCGTGGATCGCTTCCTCCCGGGCACGCCCTGGCAAGGGCTGCTCGCGATCTTCCTGGCCAACCATGGGCTCGGGGTGATGCAGCTGTCCATGCTGAGGCAGCTCTGGCGCCGCCCCACCATGAAGCGGCTGTACCTGACCTCCAGCCTGTATGCCCTGGTCTGGATCGCCGCGGTCCTCGGCTTCCATGCCTGGCAGGCCAGCGCCCACCTGGACAAGGCACTGGCCCGGGCCCTGCTCATGATGCTGATGCTGGGCATGATGCTGGGCGCGCTGGCGCTGTGGGTCCTGGCCTGCTGGCGCAACGAGTACTGCGCCCAGTGGCTGCGCGAGCAGGACCGCCAGGCCGAGGCCCTGGACCTGGCCCGCCGGCTGGCCACGGCGCAGATCCAGCCGCATTTCCTCTTCAATTCCCTGGCCGCGCTGCAGCACTGGGTGCAGGTCAAGGACGACCGGGCCGCCCCCCTGCTGGGCTCGCTGACGGGCTATCTGCGCGCCACCCTGCCGCTGTTCGACCGCCCCTTGCTGAGCGTGGCCGAGGAGTCCGAGGCCGCACGCCGCTACCTCGAGGTCATGCAGGCACGCCTGGGCGAGCGGCTGCGCTTTCGCCTGGACATCGCGCCCGACGCCGCCCGCGCCCAGCTGCCGCCCGGCGTGCTGCTGACCCTGGTGGAGAACGCCGTCGAGCACGGCGTGCAGCCGTGCCTGGAGGGCGGCGAGATCACCATCCGGGCGACGCTGGACGACCGCGGTGGCCTGTGCCTGCAGGTGCTGGACAACGGCCACGGGCCCGCAGCCGGCCTGGACTTCAGTCAGGACTCGGCCACGGCCGCGGCCCAGGGCGGACTGGGCCTGCGCAACACCCTGCAGCGCCTGCGCCAGGCCTTCGGCGAGCGTGCGAGCCTGCAGCTGCGCACCCTGGACGAAGGGGGATGCGCCGCCGAGGTGCGCATCCAGCCCGCCTGAACCAGCACAACACAAGGAGCGAGGACCCCCATGAACACTGCCATCCGCACCCTCATTGCCGACGACGAGGAAGGCCCGCGCGAGCAGCTGCGCGCAGCCCTGCAGCGACTCTGGCCGGAGCTGGACATCGTGGCCGCCAGCCGCCATGGCGTCGATGCCTGGGACGACTTCCTGGCGCACGAGCCCCAGGTCTGCTTCCTGGACATCAACATGCCCGGTCTCACCGGCATCGAGGTGGCCCGCCGCATGGGCGCCACCGCGCGCCCGCCGCATGTGGTCTTCGTCACCGCCTACGGCGACCATGCCCTGGCGGCCTTCGATGCCGGTGCGGTGGACTACGTCATGAAGCCCGTGGAGGACGCCCGCCTGGCCCAGGCCATCGAGCGGCTGAAGTCCCGGCTGCAGCAGCCCGCCCCCGACCTGCAGGCCCTGCTCAAGCAGCTGCTGCCCATGGCCGCCGCCACGCCCAAGACCCGCCTGATCCAGGCCTCGCTGGGCCGCGAGGTCAAGATGATCGACCCGCAGGACGTGGTCTATTTCGAGAGCGACAACCGCTACACCCGTGTGGTCTATGACGGCGGCGAGGCGCTGATCCGCACGCCGCTGAAGGAGCTGCTGGCCTCGCTGGACGCCGAGCTCTTCTGGCAGGTGCACCGCTCGGTGCTGGTCAACAGCCGCTGCATCGCCAGCGCCGTGCGCATCGACGAGAACACCATGCAGCTGACGCTCAAGGGGCGGGAGGAGAAGCTGCCGGTGTCGCGCCAGTTCCAGGGCCTGTTCAAGGGGCAGTGAGGCGCTGCGGCAGCGCCTGACGCCCTGGATGCTGGCACGGGTTCGCCCCCAGCCGGATGCGCCGGGCCACCCGTAGCATGGCTCCCTGCCTCCACAAGACGCATGCCATGGCCACCGCCCTCCCGACCCCGGACTTCAGCCAGTTCCTCCGCTACCAGCCCCTCACCGAACTGCTGCAGGCCTATGCCGCGGCGCGGCCGCATCTCGTCACGCTGCGCTCCATCGGCCACAGCCACGAAGGCCGCGAGATCTGGCTGCTGGCCCTCACGAACGAAGCTACCGGCCCCGACACCGACAAGCCCGCCCTCTGGCTGGACGGCAACATCCATGCCGCGGAGCTGACGGCCAGCACCACCTGCCTCTACTACCTGCACCAGCTGCTGCAGCACTACGGCCAGGACAGCGAGGACGGCCGCCGCGCCACCCAGCTGCTGGACAGCCGCGTGGTCTACATCGTGCCGCGCCTGAACCCCGACGGCGCCGAGCTGGCCCTGGCGGACCGGCCGCGCCACATCCGCTCCTCCACCCGCCGCTACCCGCATGACGAGGACCCCGTGGACGGCCTCACGATGGAGGACATCGATGGCGACGGCCGCATCCTCACCCTGCGCGTTCCCGACCCGCATGGCGGCTACAAGAAGCATGCCGGCGACCCGCGCCTCATGGTGGCGCGCGAGCCCGGCGAGTTCGGCGGCGAGTACTACCGCCTGATGCCCGAGGGCTTCATCCAACACTACGACGGCCTGCAGATCAAGGTCAACGGGGACGTCGAGGGCCTGGACCTCAACCGCAACTTCCCCGGCGGCTGGCGCCAGGAGCACGAGCAGGGCGGCGCCGGCCCCTACCCGGCCAGCGAGCCCGAGGTGCGAGCCATGGTGGACTTCATCGTGAAGCATCCCAACATCGGCGCGGCCATCAGCTTTCACACCTACAGCGGCGTGATCCTGCGCCCCATGGGCAGCTGCAGCGACGAGGACATGACGCCCGAGGACCTCTGGCTCATCAAGCAGTTCTCGGCCCTGGGCGAGAAGCACAGCGGCTACCCGGCCGTGAGCATCTGGCACGACTTCAAGTACCACCCCAAGGACAGCATCAGCGGCACGCAGGAATGGCTTTACGAGCACCTGGGCGCGCTGTTCTGGGTGGTGGAGCTGTGGAACCCCAACCAGGAGGCCGGCATCAGCGGCTACAAGTGGATCGACTGGTTCCGCGAGCACCCGGTGGAGGACGAGCTCAAGCTGCTCAAGTGGAGCGACGAGCACTGCGGCGGCCAGGCCCATGTGGACTGGCGCCCCTTCCAGCATCCGCAGCTGGGCGCGGTGGAGATCGGCGGTTGGGACAAGATGAACTACTGGCGCAACCCGCCGCCGGCCCTGCGCGAGCGCGAGGCCGCGCGCTTCCCCGCCTGGCTGACGCAGATCGGCCTCTCCCTGCCGCGCCTGGAGCTGCTGCGCACCGAAGTCCGCGCCCTGGGCGCCGACAGCTGGCGCGTGCGCCTGGCCGTGGCCAACAGCGGCTACCTCAGCGCCGCCGTCACCGCCCGCGCCAAGGAGCGCCAGGTGGTGCGCGGCGTGATCTTCGAGATCCAGCTGCCCGAGGACGGCAGTGCCAGCCTCGTCACCGGCAAGGCGCGCATGGAGGGCCCGCACCTGGCCGGCCACGCTCCCCAGGCCAGCCAGCTGAGCTTCCTGCCCACCGACGAGATCACCGGCGACCGCGCCGTCGCCGAATGGATCGTCCGAGCCCCGCATGGCACGCGGCTCTCGCTCTCGGCCCGCACGGAGCGGGCGGGGGTGGTGAGGGCGGAGGTGACGCTGGATTGACAGCGTGCGGGCCAGGCCGCTCGGCGGTGCGCCTGGCCGTCCGCTCTTGACGAAGCGGCCTCTTCACCGGCCGGCGTCGGCCTATGATCTGGCGCCTTTTCCGGACCGCTCACCAGGACACCATGACCGCTTCGAAGACCTCGTCCAAGCTCAGGCTTCGCCGGGCCGGCCTGGGCGTGGTGGCACTGCTGCTGTCATCCCTGGTCCTCACGATCTACGGGACATGCGCAGCGCCACCACCTCGGCCGGATACCGCTGCCCAGGCCCATGCGGAGCAGCTCCCGCCACCGCCGCTGCCAAGCCGCTCGGCAAGATCAGCGCCCTTGCCCCCGGGAGTCGCGCGCTCGGCGCCAGCCCCCGCAACCTGGACCACCCTGCGCACCCTTCGCCAGCGAACACCCGCCCAGCTGGTGCATCAGGCAGCGCTGAGCAAATCCCCCCACGACTTTTTCGCGGCCCAGATCCAGCTGCAGCGCTGCCTCGACAAGGGCGTGAGCCAGGCCCTGGTCGCCCACGCGGCGCCCTCGGCACCGGAGGCGATGAAGCGCACGATCAAGGCGCTGGAGGACCTGTGCCAGGCCCGGGGCGACCGCCGGCAGCTGGCCTACGTGGCGCAGTCCTGGGCCGCCGACTCCCCCGAGCGGCGTGCCTACGAGGCCCAGCAGCGCCAGGACCACGCCGGGGTGGTGGACTATGTGCTGTCCACCGGCTCCGCCGACTTCGCAGCGGAGCTGCTGCCCGGCCACATCACCCTGGAACTGCTCGAAGCCCGCAGTCTGCTGCCGCCCCTGAAACCAGAGGCGGCCGACCTCGAAGGCATGGGGCCGCTCTTCGACCTGGCCAGCGTCAGTCGCCTGCGCGACCAGTTCGCGCTGTCCCGTGTGGTAGCCATCTGGTCCTGCACGCGCCTGGGCACCTGCGTGGAAGAGGCCCAGCTGGCCTATCAGTGCCATGCGCTCAACCTGTGCGTCGACGACCTGCGGGACTTCCCCGAACAGAAGGTCTTCAATCGCAGCCCGGTGGATCCCAACGGATCGCCCAGCTTTGCCTGGGTCTCCCGCGCACGCTGGGCTCAGATCCAGCAGGCGGTCAACCAGCTGCTGGGCGGCTTGCGCTAGCTAGCGCAGCGCCGCCCCCAGCCGCTCCAGCCAGGCCGCCGGCACCGCCTTGTTGCAGTAGAGGTGGCGGGGCACGATGACGGGCGGGTCGCTGAAGTGCAGCAGGTGCAGGGTCTTCTCCCGGCTGTCGTCGCGCTGCAGCTGGGCCTGCACCTCCTCGGGCGCGGCCGGCATCCAGTCGGCATGGCTGGCCTGCAGCATGCGCAGCAGCTGGCCGACCTCGCCGCTGCCCTGGGTGGCACGGCCGGGGCGCTCGGCGATCAGGGCGTCCAGTTCGGCGCCGTAGGAATAGCCCTGCTTCACCAGCAGCCGCGCCGGCGAGTCCAGGGCCTCGCGCAGGCTCATGCCCTCGCGCAGGGGCGCATCGCGGCGCGCGATCATGGCCAGGTGCTGGCCGCGGTACACGGGTGCACTGAACTGGCCGCGGGCCTCGCGGGCCGGGTTGCGGAACCAGCCCACGCCGCAGACCAGGTGCTCGCCGCTCTCGACCATCAGCAGCTGGCGCACCGCCGGCGTCAGCACCCAGCGGTGCGGCAGGCCCGTGCGCTCCAAGGCACGGCGCAGCGGCGCGACCACCAGGCCCGTGGGCGGCTGCCGGCCGGGCTGGGGGACGTAGTAGGGCGGGCGGTCCTGGTAGAGCAGGTCCACCGTTGGCAGCGAGGCGGGCTCGGTGCCGGTGGCCCGGGCAAGACCTGACCCCAGCGCACCCGCCAGGATCGCCAACGCAGGGAGGGCGGCCCTGGACCAGAAACGGGCGACCGGGCTGCGGGCCAGGCCCGGGGTCCGGCGCAGCCCGCCGCCCATGCTCACTGCAGCGGGGCTTTGAGCCCCTGCTCCTCGGCTGCCTGCATGGCTTCCCGCCAGAGGCGCGCGGGCACGAAGGTGCGCAGCTGGTGCAGCGCGCGCTCGATCAACTCGGGGTGCAGCTCGTGGCCGATGTCGGGGAGCACGTCGGCGGTGACATCGGCGCCCAGGGCCACCAGGCGCTTGGCGGCCTGGATCTGGTCCTGGTAGGGCAGCACGCCGTCCTGCTGACCGTGCAGCAGGTGCACCGAGACCTCCTGCGGCGCATGCTCGGGCAGGGTGGCGTAGGCGCCGCTGAAGGCCATCACGCGGCCGGCCAGCTGCAGCTCGGCCTGCACGGCCTCCAGGGCCAGCACAGCGCCCTGCGAGAAGCCACCGAGGGCCACCTGTTGCCAGGGCAGCTCGAAATGCTCGGTCCAGGCACGGACCAGGGCGATGAAGTCGGGCAGGGCGTCGGCCACGCGGCGGGCGTGGTTCTCGTCGTTGGCGCCGTCCAGGGAGTACCACTGCAGACCGCTGCCGCCGCCGGGGATCAGGTCATAGGCCTCGGGCCCGCTGAGCGCCAGCACGGCCGCCTGCGGGTACTGGCCGCGCAGGGCCTGGGCCAGGGGCCGCATCTGGGTGGCATCCGCCCCGGCTCCGTGGAAGAGCAGGAAGAGCAGGTTGGGCACGCCCTTGTCGGGCAGCAGGGCCAGGGCGTGGGATCGGTGGGGGACGGCATCACTCATGCCTGCATTGTGCGCGGCGGGGGCCTGACCGCAAGTCCCCCGAATGAATCGCCCGGGCTCAGGCCCGGCGCAGGCGCAGCCAGAAGCGCACGCCGCCGTCCTCGTTGCGGGCCTCGATCTGCGCGTCCATCTTGGCCAGGTAGCTGCGGGCCACGAAGAGGCCCTGCCCGCGCCGCTCGGGCCCGGCGTCCGGCGGCTGGTCGGAGACGCCGTACTCGAAGATGCGCGTCAGCATGTCCGCCGGGATGGCCGGCCCGATGTTGTGGATGCCCAGCAGCACGAAGCCGTCCTCGGCCGCCAGCGTCAGGGTGATGGGCGTGCCCGGCTGGCGGTGACGCTGGGCGTTGCGCAGCACATGGGTGACCACGTCCTCCAGCGCGTAGGCCTCGCCACGCACCGGCAGTGTCGCGCCCTCGTCGCCCTGCAGCTGCACGCCCTCGATGCCGGCATGCGGCGCATTGGCCACCACCTCGCGGCAGAACTGGGCCAGGTCCAGGGTCTCCAGCTGCAGGTCGGCGGCTTGCAGCGCCTCGCTGGGCGAGGCCGTGCCGTAGAGCACCCGCACCGCCTGCTGCATGCGCTGCACGTAGCGGTGGCTGGGATCGTCCGCGCCGCCATGCAGCACCATCAGGGACTGCAGGGGCGACATGATCTCGTGCCCCACGGCATGCCACATCTCGCGCTCGCGCTCGGCGCGCAGCTGCTCGCGGCGCAGGCCGTCCTTGACCCGCTGCAGCAGCGCCTGCAGGGTGCCGGCCAGGATGCCCAGCTCGTCGCGCCCTTCCAGGTCCGCCACGTCCAGCTCGCCGATGCGCTGCTCGGCGCGCGGGTCCTGCATGTTGTAGGAGACGGCCGCCGCGCGCCGCGTCAGCACCGTGATGCGGCGGATCAGGCCCAGCTCCACCAGCAGCCAGGCGAAGGCGATGGCCGCGAGCATGGCGCCCACCAGCCACAGCAGGCTGCGGGCCTCGCGCGCCAGCTGGCGGTCCAGGCTGCGCAGGTCGCCCTGCAGGCTCAGCCGGTAGCGCCCGGTGGCCGTGGCGACCTCCTCACGGGCCTGCAGGCGCAGGCTCGCATCGCCCACGGGCACGTCCACCGGCAGGCGGCGGATCAGGCGGCTCAGCCAGGGCAGGGGCGCGTCGCCGATCTCCGCGCCGCGCCGCTCGGCGATCACCAGCGGATGCTCGCCCAGACGCTCGATGCGCAGGGTCTCCCCGGCCTGCAGGCCGGCGCCCAGGCGGTCCAGGGACACGCCCACCGTCGCGCCTGAGCGGGCGCTGTCGAAGAGGACTGCCGCGGTCCCGCCCTCGCCGGCCGGGCCCAGCAGCTGCACATGCAGGCGCAGCTGGTCCAGGTCACGCGGCGGCCAGGCCTGGGCGCCGCGCTCGAACAGCGCCGTCTTGAAGGCCTCCACCGGCAGGCGGACCGAGAAGACCGTGTGCCGCGCGCAGGACCCCTCGGCATCGGCCGTCTTCACGCAGGGCCCCTCGCGCCATAGCCAGCCGCGGAACTCGCGCTGCGGGCGGGACTGCCGCTCCAGCTGGTCCCCCTCGGCCAGGAAGCCGGTCAGGCGGCCGCGCTGCTGGGCCGGGCCTTCGTCGGGGCGGCTGGCTTCATAGGGCGCGGTCCAGACGCTGCGCTGGCCGCGGTAGTCCAGGCTCACGCGCAGGCGGTGCACGCCGCCCAGCTCCAGCTGCCCGACGCTGCGCGGCTGCAGCGGGCCGGCGTCCAGGCTGCCCACCAGGTACACGAAGCCGCCCGCATAGGCATTGCTGCCCACCGCCGCGCACAGGCTGGCACCCTGCGGCCAGCGCAGGCCGCAGCCGGCCATCTCCACGGCGCGCAGGGCCTTGTACTGGTCGTCGAAGTCGATGGCCGAGAAGGGCAGCAGCACCGGGGCCAGGTCTTGCCCATTGCCCGGCTCCATGCCGGGGTTGAGCAGGGCCAGCTGACCGGCCGGGTGGCGCAGCTGCAGGGTGATCTCGGCCAGGGACTGGCGAAAGCCCTGCTCGTAGCGCTGGTAGCTGCGCTGCTTCTGGTCCTGCAGCACGGTCAGGGCCAGACCCAGGGTGGCGGCCACCAGCAGCATGAAGGCCAGGTGCACCACCAGGCGGCGGCGGAAGGCCGCCAGCCCGAGGCGCGGCACCGGCAGGGCCGGCAGCGTGACGGGGCCCAGCTTCATGCGCGCCGGGCCTTCATCGCGGGCCGGCCCAGCGGAAGCCGCGCATGGGGACGTTCTCGATGGCGTCGAAGTCGGCGTCCACCTCGCGCAGGGCTTCGCGCAGGGTGGAGACATGCTTGCGCACGTTGTCCCGGGTGCGGCCGCTCTTGACCACGTCGAACAGCTCCTCGTAGCTCACCACCTCGGGCGCGCGCTGGTGCAGGGTGGCAAGGATGCGCTGGGCGGTCAGCGGCAGGTTGATGCGCTGGCCCTTCCACAGCGGGCTGCGCTGCCACAGGGGATCGAGCTGCAGGGCCGTCGCGGTGTCCGGCGCGGGGCTGGGTGCGCGGGCGCGGGCGGCGCGCAGGATGTCCAGGAAAGTCTCGGTGAACTCGGCCTCGTCGAAGCTGGTCTTCTGCAGGTAGTCCCAGGCGTCCAGGGCCTTCATGATGCCGCGGTAGATGGCCGCGGGCATGGCGGAGACCACCAGCACCGGCGTGCCCTGGTGCAGCTTGTTGATGGCGTTGATCAGGGCCACGCCGGCATGGCGCTCGCGGCCGAGCTCGATGTCCAGCACCACCATGGCATAGGCCTCGCGGCCCAGCGCGGCCTCGGCGCTGTCGCGGTCGAACCACTGGTCCACCTGCAGCTCGGGCCGGGCGGCGCGGATCCAGCCGGCCAGCTGCTCGCTGGTGGGGCGGTCGTCCTCGATGACGGCGACTTTGTTCATGCGCCCGATTATCGGCAGCCCCCGCCCCGCCCCCTGTGAAGCTTTCTTCCGGGCTGTGACGACAGTGCCCCGGCGCCGCCCTGGCGCCCTCCGCGGCCTCCGTCGAACACTGCGGCCATCGATCCACACACGGGGTCCGCCCCGAACCAAGAGAGGAGCCGCACATGAACGAGCACACCCCCGAGCAAGGCCAGGCCGACGACGACATCCTGCACAGCCGTCTGGTCGAGGACTACGAAGCCGCCGCCGCCCACGAGGCCGTCAGGCCCTCGCTGGGTGCCCAGCTGCGCCGCCATGCCCCGCTGCTGCTGGCCCTGGGCGTGAGCATCGTGTCGGTCACGGCCCTGGCCCTGCATCCCCCCTTCTTCCCGGTGCCCCGTGGTGAATTCGCCCTGCGCACCAACACCCTCACCGGCGGCGTCACCCAGGCCCGCGACGGCAGTCTCTTTCGTCTGCCCGGCCTGCACGAGATCCGCACCCTGCCCCAGCAGGACCGCAGCTACCAGCCCGGCGCCTTCGCCCGTGCCGACGGCCCGGCACCGCTGCAGTCGGTGGAGGGCCTGTCACTGGGACTCACGCTGACCCTGCGCTGGGGCGTGGACCAGACCCGCCTGCCCCAGCTGGCCCGCAGCCTGCCGGACAACATCGAGCGCGAGCTGATCGACCCCATCCTGCAGGGCGTGATCTACCGCCAGATTGCCAGCCACACGGTGCGCGAGATCTTCTCGACCCAGCGCGCCGAGATCCAGCAGGCCCTGGAGACCGAGCTGCGCAAGAAGCTGCAGGCCGACGGCATCGTGCTGCACAGCGTGCAGATCGGCAATGTGGACCTGCCGCATGAGTACCGCGAAGGCCTGGAGAAGCTGCTGGCCGAGGGCCTGGCCACCGAGAAGATGCGCTACACGCTGGAGCAGCAGGAGAAGAAGGTCAAGCAGACCGAGCTGGAGGCCGCCGCCGACAAGATCCGCCGCGAGACCGCCGCCGAGGCCGCCGCGCGCGAGCAGATCATCGCCGCCAAGGCGCAGGAGGAGGCGATGAAGCATGTGCTGCCCTTCAAGCAGCGCCAGGTCGAGCAGCGCCAGCTGGAAGCCGAGGCCGAGCGCGTGGCCCGCGTGCGCATGGCCGAGGGCTCCGCCCAGGCCCGGGGCATCGAGGCCGAGGGCGAGGCCCGAGCTCGCGAGAAGCTTGCCGACGCCGAGGCCTACCGCCAGGGCCGCCTGGGCAAGGTGAGCCTGGAGCAGATGTCGGCGGAAGGTGCGCTGCTGAGCAGGCACCCCCTGCTGATCCAGAAGGCCATGGCCGACAAGCTCTCGGACAAGGTGCAGGTCATCATCGCCCCGCCCCCGGCCGACGGCGGCTTCATCGGCAAGACCCTGCTGGGCGGCAAGACGGAGACCGTGGCCAAGGCCCGCGAGGCGCAGGAAGCGCAGACCGAAGGCAACAACTGACCCCCTGAGCATCCCCGCGAGGAACCCGATCATGCGCCCCACCCTGTGCACGGCCGCCCTGGCCGCCACCGCAGCCCTGCTGCAGCCGGCCCCGACCCACGCCACCACCGCCCTGGTCCTGCAGGACCAGGCCGCCCTGCGCGCCGCCGCGCGCGACGCCGCCCCCTCGCAGGCCGCCCTGTGGCGGGGCGAGGCGGTGGAGATCCGCGGCGAGCGCCTGGACTTCTACCAGGTCTACGACTACCGGCGCGAGCGCGGTGGCTTCGTCCGCAAGGGTCAGGTCTTGCCTCTGGAAGGCCCGGCCGCCGAGCCTACTGCCCTGCTGGCCGCCCTGCGCCTGGTGCGGCTGCAAGCGGGCGCCGAGTCCCTGGGCCTGGGCCTGGCTGCCGCCTATGTGCAGCAGGCCAGCGCAGAGCAGATGGCCGGCCCCGGTGGCGTCGAGGCCCTCGACGCCCTGGGCAGCCTCGCCGAGCGCCTGGCCGACCGCGCCTCGCGCAGCAATGCCGCGAAGCTGGACACGCCGCAGACCTCCACCGACACCCAGCTGGCCGCCCAGCTGGACGTGGCCGCGCGCTACGGCCTGAAGTTCCAGAGCTTCGAGCGCGAGGCCGGCAGCCTGCAGCTGTGCTACGAGGGCGAGGTCTTCCGCCGCGTGCTGGCCCTGCCCGCGAGCACGCCCGAGCAGCAGGCGCGCGCCGCCCTGGCCCTGACCCGCCTGGACTGCCAGAACCCCGCCGCCACGCCCTCGCAGAAGCTGCAGCGCGAGCAGTGGCGCGCCGACATCCTGGAACGCGTGCCCGCCAACGGCCTGGCGCCGCTGTGGCGCAACCGCGTGGCCCTGCGCCAGACGGCGGTCTGGGGCCGGCTGGCCTATGCCCAGGCGCGGCAGGCGGACGCCGGCCCCGCCGCCCAGGCCGCCAGCGCCCGCGCCCTGCAGGCCCTGGCCCGTGTCCAGCCCGCGGAACTGGCGGACGAGGACCAGCCCCTGTCCAACGACGCCGCCATGCAGGCGAATGCCGTGCGCTGGCAGGCCCTGCCGGCGGGGTCCAGCACGGTGAGCTGGAGCCGGGGCAAGGACTCGCTGCAGCTGCGCCTGCTGCCCGGCACCGAGGGCGACCAATGCCTGGTGCTGCACTCCGCACAGGCCAAGGAGGCCCTGCTGCGCCACTGCAGCTTCGGCCTGATCCAGACGGCCTCCTTCAGCGTCAACCGCGAGGGCACGGCCGCCACGCTGGCGGTGCAGCCCACGGAGTCCTGGCGCGAGCTGTGGGTGTTGCGCCAGACGGCGCAGGGCTGGCGCCTGGACGTTCTGCCGCCGGTGGCCGCCAATCCTGGCCTGGGCTATGCCGAATTCGCCGGCTGGGTGCCCGGCGGCCAGCAGCTGCTGATGGTGCGCGAGGCCCGCGCCGAAGGCCGCTACACGGCGCGCAGCTTCGAGGTGCTGGACCTGCAGAGCCTGCAGGTGCTGCGCCGCAGCGGCGACGCCCAGCAGCTGGGCCCCTTCCAGCGCTGGGCGGATGCGGGGTGGAAGGCGGGGAGCCTGAGCTTGCGCTGAACGGGGCGGCCCGGGCCAGGCCCGGCGCCTGCGCCAGCTCAAGCCGCCGCCGGGATGCGGGACCGATGGACACACAGGAGCCATGCCCTTGGCTTGACGTCCTCCCGGTCCGGCCCGAAGCTGCCGGGGCTGCCACCGCCGGAGTCCCGCCATGCCCGCCAAGCCGCACACCAGCGCCTCCTTGCCCCCGCTGCGCCACCAGCATTCGCAGGCGCTCTATGCGCGCCGTGCGCCGGTCTATGACCTGGAGCTGGCGGCGCTGGCCGGCCTGCGACGCGAGGCCATCGCGCAGCTGGGGCTCGAGCCCGGGGACACCGTCCTGGACCTGGGCTGCGGCACGGGCCTGAGCCTGCCCTCGCTGCTGGAGGCCGTGGGGCCAACCGGGCAGGTGATCGGCCTGGAGCCCTGCCGCGCCATGCTGGACCAGGCCCGGCGGCGCTGCGGCGCCGATCCGCGGCTGACGCTGATCGAGTCCGCCGCCGAGTCCACCGGCTGGCCCGCACAGGCCGACGGGCAGGCAGACGCCGCCCTGCTCTTCTTCACCCACGACCTGCAGCAGAGCCCGCAGGCGCTGCTGCACCTGCAGGCGGCATTGAAGCCCGGCGCCCGGGTGGTGGCGGCGGGCCTGGTGTGGGCGCCGGCCTGGCAATGGCTGGGCAATGCCTTCGTGTGGGGTGCCGCCTGGCATTCGCTGTGCTGTTTCGAGGCCCTGCACGCACCCTGGCAGGGCCTGCTGCCCCTGCTGGCCGAGCACCGGCTGGAGCGCCGCAACCAGGAGACGATGTACTTGCTCACAGGTCGCACCGGCGCACATGCCGCCCCCGAGCGGGCACAGAAAAGCCGGAGCCCCCACTGACGGCGCCTCGGCCCGGCGCGAGGTGAAAGACGGGGCGGCCGAGCCTGCGTCGAGGGTCAGGGCAAGACCTGCCCCTCGCCCACCAGCCGCCCACCCTGGAACATCTGGAACTGCCGACGGTCGTCGCGCAGCTGGAGGGCATCCAGGCAGCGGACGGTGGCCTCGGCGCTTTCACCCGGCTTGAGCTCGCCGCCGATGCCGGGGGGGATGTTCAGCGCGCAGGTCGAGCCCGCGGGATGGTCCGGGAAGCGCAGCTGGGGCCGGTAGCCGGTGTAGACGGGCGTGTCCCGCCCCTGGCTGAAGCCCATGGGAAGCAGGCGGACCTGCACGCGCAGCGTCGCCTGGGCCTCGACGTGGATCCACGGGGGCGCGGCGGCGCTGGCGCCGCCGGCAGGCTGGGCTGACGAGGCAGGGGCCATGGCGGGGGTCATGGCGGGGGCAATAGCGGGGGCCTGGGCCGCGCACTGGACGGCCATCGACAAGCCGCAAAGGCCGATGAACAGGGACTTCAGCATGAGGTCGGCAAAGGGGGGACGCGGGACAGCGGCAGCCCGCGATGCCGGGGCCGCCGCGCCCGGATTGTGGCAGCGCTCTGCGTCGGCCTCAGCGCCGCTGCCGGTCGTTGGGCTTGTGCCCGATCAGCTTGACCAGGACTTGGCGCAGGCGGTTGGCGTCGATGGGCTTGGTGAGGAACTCGTTCATGCCGGCTTCCAGGGCCTCGTCCCGCTCGGAGACCAGGGCGGCAGCGGTCAGGGCCACGATGGGCAGCTGCTCGGCGGCGAAGCGGCGGCGGATCTCACGGGTGGCCTCGTGGCCGCTCATGACGGGCATCTGCACGTCCATCAGCACCACGTCGAAGGGCTTGCCCATGCTGGCCGAGGCGTGGATGGCCTCGATGGCCTGGTGGCCGTCGCTGGCCTGCGAGACCTCCAGGCCCCACTGCTCCAGCAGGGCCACGGCGATCATCATGTTGACCGGGTTGTCCTCCACCATCAGCACGCGCAGGCCTTCGAGGTCGGCGTTGTCGCGGGCCTCGCGGGGCTGGGCCGAGAGGCTGCTGGCCGCGGCCACCAGGGGCAGCTCGGCCCAGAAGGTGGAGCCGCGCCCGGTCTCGGACTGCACGCCCACCTCGCCGCCCATCAGGTGGGCCAGCTCGCGGCAGATGGACAGGCCCAAGCCCGTGCCGCCGTAGCGCCGCGTCGTCGATTCGTCGGCCTGGGTGAAGGGCTGGAAGAGGCGGGCCTGCACCTCGGGCGTGATGCCCGGGCCGGTGTCGGTGACCTCGATGCGCAGGCGCTCGTCGCTGATGCGGGCCACGCGCACCGAGACCGAGCCACTCTCGGTGAACTTCAGCGCGTTGGTGAGGTAGTTGGAGAGGATCTGGCGGGTGCGCACCGGATCGCCCACCACCCAGCCGGGCACGTCCTCGTCGACGTCGATGCGGAAGGACAGGCCGCGCGCCTGCGCCAGGGTCAGGTAGGCCATGCGCATGGTGGAGAGCATGTCGCGCAGGGCGAAGGGCTGGGACTCCAGCGTCAGGCGGCCGGCCTCGATCTTGGAGAGGTCCAGGATGTCGGCGATCAGGCCGGAGAGGCTCTCGGCGCTGTCCAGCATCTGGTCCAGGTAGTGGCGGCGGGTCTCGTCGTCCAGGTCCGGCTGCTGCAGCAGGCGGGCCAGGCCCACGACGCCGTTGAGCGGCGTGCGGATCTCGTGGCTGGTGTTGGCCAGGAAGGCGCTCTTGGCGCGGCTGGCCGCCTGCGCCTCGTCCTTGGCCTGGGCCAGCGCGGCCTCGACGCGGCGCTTCTCGGTGACGTCTTCCAGGATCCAGATGGTGCCGCCGCGGCTGGGATGGTCGGGATCGACGGCGCGGGCCAGGATGCGGCACAGGAAGGTGCTGCCATCCCTGCGGGCCATGCGGCGCTCGGTCTCGACCTGCTCGCCGGCGGCCAGGCGCGGGCCCAGCTCGCGGCCGGCGTCGCGGTACTCCTCGTCGCTGGGCCAGACGACGCGGCCGGACTGGCCGATCAGGCTGCCATCGGGCCAG
The DNA here is from genome assembly GCF_027257975.1 of Pelomonas sp. BJYL3. Lineage (GTDB taxonomy): Bacteria > Pseudomonadota > Gammaproteobacteria > Burkholderiales > Burkholderiaceae_C > Roseateles_B > Roseateles_B flavus. The sequence continues at coordinate 484,925 of NZ_JANZKX010000002.1, read as the reverse complement.
CCGAACATCTCCTCCACCGCGCGGTTGACCTGCACAAAGCTCTGGTCCCGGGTGAGCGTGATGCCGATCGAGGCGTTCTCCAGGATGGCCGCATGGATCAGCCGCGTGCGCTCCGATTCGGACACATCGCGGGCGTTGATCACCAGATAGGCCTGCCCCTCCATGTTGAAGGGCGCGGCCGACATCACCATGGAGATCAGCTCACCGTTCTTGCCCTTGAAGGCGGCCGGCATGTCGTTCACGCGGCCATGCAGGCGCACGCCGTCGACCAGGCGCTCGCGGTCCTCGGGGTTGTGCCAGACGCCCAGCTCGTCCGCGGTGCGGCCCAGCACCTCCTCGGCCTTGTAGCCGGAGAGCTCCTCGAAGGTCTTGTTGACCATGGCATAGCGGCCGGTGGCGATCTCGGTCAGCGTGATCACGTCCGGGCTGGTGGCCACCAGGTGGGACAGCAGACCCTCGGAGCGGCGCAGCGCCTCCTGGGCGCGCGAGGCCTCGGTCTGGTCGATGAAGAAGGAGAGGGTCGCGGGCCCGCTGGCGGCGTCGACCCGCACGCTGGTGACCTGCACCAGGCGGCGCCGGCGCGACAGCGTGCGCAGCTTGAATTCCGCCACGGGCAGGATGGCGCCCACGGGCATGGACTCGATCTTGGCGGCCCGCTCGCGGGCGCGCTCGTCCTCGCCGCTCTCGTAGTGGGCGAAGAGGTCCTGCCCGATCATGCTGGAGCGCTGGGTGTAGCCGAACATGGCCATGGCGGCAGGGTTGGCGTCCAGCACCCGGCCCCAGCGGTGCAGCACCAGGGGCGAGGGCGAGCGGCGGAAGAGCTCGCGGTAGCGGGCCTCGGTGGCCACGATGGCCTGCTCGGCCTGCACCTCGTCGGTGACATCACGGCCCACGCCCCAGTAGCCGCGGAAGTTGCCCGCCGCATCGAAGCGCGGCTCGCCGCTGACCGAGACGTAGCGCAGCAGACCGTCCTCGCCGCGGCGGCGCGCCACCATGCCGCGAAAGGGGCGGTGGGCCTCCAGGTCGGCGCGGTGGGCGTCCATGTCCTCGTCGCCCAGGCCCTGGGCCTGGTCGACTTCCCAGGGCGTCTTGCCGATGCGGTTGTTCAGGTCCAGGCCCGACTGGCCCGGGATGTTCTCGGCCATGTGGGTGAAGCGGAAGTCGCGGTCCATCTCCCAGTACCAGTCCGCCGCCATGGACAGCAGGTGGCGGAAACGGGCATTGCGCTCGCTGGCCTCGCGCATGGAGCGGCGCACCAGGCGCAGCGTGCCCAGGCCCACGACCAGCCCGGTGCTCAGCAGCACCAGCTGCGTCACCAGCTGGGCCGAGACGCTGGACCCCAGGGCCACCGGCGGCAGCATCTGGTGGGCCTCCAGCCAGGCCATCACCAGCAGGCACACGGCGCCCACGCCGAAGAGCCACAGCCCCGCCGTCAGGCCCGTCACGGCCGTGCCCAGGGCCACCATGAGGGCCAGCACACCCAGGCCCGGCGAGCCCAGGCCGGCCCCGCGGGACCAGGCCAGGGCCAGGCCCATCATCATCACCAGGCTCATCAGCAGCATGACGCCGGGCTTGGCCCGTTCGCGCGGCAGGCGCAGGTAGAAGGCCGTGCCGACCGCGCAGACCAGGGCCGCCAGCAGGGGCGGCAGCGCGCCGCGCAGGGGCTCGCCCTCGCGGATGGTGCCGGCCAGCAGCAGCGTGACCAGGCCGCCGATCAGGGCCGAGGCGCCCAGCAGCATGCGCACGGAGCGCCAGCGCAGGCCGCGCTCCAGGGCCTGACGCCGCTCGTCCAGCGACATCTCCTGGCCGACCAGGCTGCTGAGATCGTCGAGGGGGTCCTTGCTCACGTTGGCGGGCATGCTCCGGGGATGCCCGCCCCACCACGGAGCCGAGCCAGGTTGCGAGTCTCGGTCAGGGCAGGCCTGCTGAACAGCGGTTCAGCGCAGCAAACCACGCACAAATGCAACGCCCGGCAGCGGAGCGAGAAGGAATGCGCAGCCTGGGTCCGCGCGGGCTTGACCCAGGCGCGCGCCTGGGCTTCAGCCGCGGGCGGCGTTGAGCTGCTCGCGCGTGGCCAGGGCCACGCGGCGGGCGGCGGCGGCGAAGTCCTCGCCGCTGCTGGCGTAGAGCACCGCGCGGGAGGAATTGACGATGATGGGCGCGCTGCTGGCCTCGGCCGTGCCGCGCCAGCCCGCGCGCACCGTGGCCGCGGCATCGCCGCCCTGGGCGCCCACGCCGGGAATCAGCAGGGGCAGGGTCGGGGCGATCTCGCGCACCCGGGCGATCTCCTCGGGGAAGGTCGCGCCCACGACCAGGCCCAGCTGCCCGGTCTTGTTCCACTCGGTCTGGGCCAGGTGGGCCAGGTGCTCGTAGAGGCGGGGCTGGCCGGGGACGTCAGCCAGGCGCTGGTTCTGCCAGTCGCTGCCGCCGGGGTTGGAGGTGCGGCACAGCAGGATCACGCCCTTGTCCGCGTAGCGCAGGAAGGGCTCGATGGTGTCGAAGCCCATGAAGGGCGAGAGCGTGACGGCGTCCGCCTGGTAGCGCACGAAGGCCTCGCGGGCGTACTGCTCGGCGGTGGAGCCGATGTCCCCGCGCTTGGCGTCCAGGATCACCGGCACCTGGGGTGCCACGCGCTTGATGTGGGCCATCAGCCGCTCCAGCTGGTCCTCGGCGCGGTGGGCGGCGAAGTAGGCGATCTGGGGCTTGAAGGCGCTGACCAGGTCCTTGGTGGCGTCCACGATGGCGCTGCAGAAGTCGTAGATGCGGCCGGCATCGCCCTTCCAGGCCCCGGGGAACTTGCCCGGCTCCGGATCCAGGCCCACGCAGAGCATCGACTGGTTCAGGCGTTCGGCGGCGTGGAGTTGCTGGAGGAAGGTCATGGATCGCACCCTTGAGCGGGCTGGGCTGGTGGAGGTGCCGTATTGTCTCGCTTTCGGCCCATTTCCCGTTCATCCGGGCTGGCTGGCCGCCGCCCCTCAGCACACGAGAGTCCCGACGATGCAGATTCTGGAAACCGAACGCCTGCGCCTGCGCTGGTTCGACGACAGCGACGTGCCCTTCATCCTGGGCCTGATCAACGAGGAGCCCTGGAAGGCCAATATCGCCGACCCCGGCGTCAGCACGCCCGAGCAGGCCCGCCAGTGGATGCGCGACCGCCTGCTCAACCGCTACTGGTCCCAGGGCCACGGTTTCTGGTGCGTGGAGCGCAAGGAGGACGGCGAGCGCCTGGGCCTGGCCGGCCTGATCCACCGCGAGGGCCTGCCTGAGCCCGACCTCGGCTACGGCCTGGCCGAGCGCCACTGGGGCCGCGGCTACGCCCGCGAGGCCGCCGCCGCCGCCCTGCGCTATGCCCACGAGGTGCTGGGCCTGCGCCACCTGCTGGCCACCACCGCACCCCACAACGACAGCTCCGGCCGCGTGCTGATGGACATCGGCTTCCAGGACCTGGGCCTGCAGCAGACCGAGGCCCACGAGGGCCTGTCCCACGTCTACGCATGGCGCTCGCCCGAGCCCGCGGGCGACGACGCCCAGCAGCTGCGCACCCTGGTGCAGCGCTTCCTCGGCGCCTTCGACAACCGCGCGGGCCGCCTCCACCAGCTCGCCGCCCTGCCGCACTGGCTGCTTCCCGAGGCCCGCATCGTGGTGCGTCAGGGCGAGGCCCTGAGCAGCCTCTCCCTGCGCGAGTTCATCGAACCCCGCGCCGAGGCCTTTGCCAGCGGCGCGCTGCAGGACTTCCACGAGTGGATCGAGGACCTGCAGATCGAGCACGAAGGCGGCCTGGCCCAGCTGCGCCTGCACTACGCCAAGGCCGGCCGCCGCGAGGGCCAGGCCTTCGAGGGTCGGGGGCACAAGCTGCTGCAGTGCGTGAAGACGGCGCGGGGCTGGAAGATCGCGGCGATCGCGTGGGAGGACCGGGCGGATTGAGCCGCCGCACGCCGGTTCGCATCTGCCAGCCGCGTGCCAGGCGTGCCAGGTCTTGCCTGCCCCCCGAGCCATGGCGCGCACGAACGGAAATCCGTCCCCTCAGCGCCGGACCTGACGGAATTCCGTGCAGCCAGCGCATTGCCGCTCGCACGCCGCAGGCAGGCACAGCTTGCAAATCAATGACTTAGCCTCGTCACACGGCGGCACCGCCCCGCAAACTCAGGGTTTTCACCAGCTGGCATGCCCTCTGCATGACGGAGGCCCATGCTGCGCCGCCTCGCCTCCCTGCTGCTGACCCTGCCCCTGCTGGCCGGCGGCGCCGTGGCGGCCGATCCCGTGGCGGGCAAGGACGCGAGCCCGCTGCTGGCCCAGAGCGAGACTCTCAAGCGCATTGCCGCCACCGGCACCATCAACCTGGGCCACCGCGAGTCCTCAGTGCCCTTCTCCTACTATGACCAGCGCCGCCAGGTGGTGGGCTACTCGCAGGACCTGATGCTCAAGGTGGTCGAGGGCATCCGCCAGGAGCTCAAGCTGCCGGCCCTCACCCAGCGCCTGGTGCCCGTGACCTCGCAGAACCGCATGTCGCTGGTGCAGAACGGCACCGTGGACCTGGAATGCGGCTCCACCTCCAATACCCTGGCGCGGCAGAAGCAGGTCGCCTTCTCGGTCTCCATCTTCATCGTCAGCACCCGCATGCTGGTGCGCCGGGACTCGCCGCTGCAGGAGTTCGCCGACCTCGCCGGCCGCCGTGCCGTGGTCACCGCCGGCACCACGTCGGAGCGCCTGCTGCGCGCCTGGAACGAGACCCACGGCGGGCGCATCCAGCTGCTCTCGGCCCGCGACCACGGTGAGGCCTTCCAGTCCCTGGAGACGGGCAAGGTCGACGCGCTCATGCTGGACGACGCCCTGCTGCTGGGCGAGCGCGCCAAGGCCAGCCAGCCCGAGGACTGGCGCCTCACCGGCGCGCCCATGAGCTCGGAGGTCTATGGCTGCATGCTGCGCCGCGAGGATCCCGGCTTCAAGACGCTGGTCGACCGCGAGCTGAGCCGCCTCATGCAGAGCGGCGAGGCGCTGAAGATCTACCAGCGCTGGTTCCAGCGCCCCATCCCGCCCAAGGGACTGAACCTCAACTGGCCGCCCACCGAGGCCCTGCTGCAGCTCTACCGCCAGCCCTCGGACCGCGCCCTGCAATGAATCCCCCTCCAACAAATCAAGAGACAGGTATCCGCATGAAGACGTCCCTCCGCACCTCCGCCCTGGCCACGCTGCTGGGCCTGGCCGCCCTGAGCGCCGCGCCCGCCCGCGCCGAGGACACGCTGAAGAAGATCAAGGACAGCGCCACGCTGACCCTGGGCGTGCGCGAGTCCAGCGGCGCGCTCTCCTACACCCTGGGCGACGGCAAGTACGTGGGCTACCACGTGGAGATCTGCCAGAAGGTGGCCGCCGCCGTGCAGAAGCAGCTGGGCCTGGCCAAGCTGGAGATCAAGTACCAGCCGGTGACCTCGCAGAACCGCATCCCCCTGGTGCAGAACGGTGCGGTGGACCTGGAATGCGGCTCCACCACCAACAACCTGACCCGCCAGAAGGACGTGGCCTTCGCCGTGACCACCTTCGTGGAAGAGGTGCGCATCGCCGTCAAGGCGAACTCGGGCATCGCCAACATCGGCCAGCTGGCCGGCAAGACCGTGGCCACCACCACCGGCACGACCTCGGTCCAGACGCTGCGCAAGCACGAGCGCGCCACTGGCGTGGAGTTCAAGGAGGTCTTCGGCAAGGACCACGCCGACAGCTTCCTGCTGCTGGAGTCCGGCCGTGCCGACGCCTTCGTGATGGACGGCTCCCTGCTGGCCGGCCTGATCGCCAAGGCCAAGAACCCGGCGGACTTCAAGATCGTGGGCGAGGTGCTGTCGGTCGAGCCCATCGCCATCATGTTCCGCAAGGACGACCCCGCCTTCAAGAAGGCCGTGGACGACACCCTGGTCGCGATGATGAAATCCGGCGAGATGGCCAAGCTCTATGACAAGTGGCTGATGCAGCCCATCCCCCCGACCAACAGCCGTGTGGGCCTGCCGATGAGCGAGAACCTGAAGGCCGCGCTCGCCGCACCGAACGACAAGCCCATGGAAGCCTACGCCAAGAAGTAAGGCCCAGGACCGCGGCCCCACCGGGAGCCACGGTACGGGAGCAGGCAAGACCTGACCCCACAGGAAAGGATCCCCATGACATTCGAATGGCAGGAACTCTGGTGCAAGGACACCGTCGAAGGGACGGTCGTCCAGGGCTGCTTCGGCCAGCCCGGCACGCAGACCTATCTGGACTGGCTGCTCTCGGCCTGGGGCTGGACCCTGGCCGTCTCGGCCATCGGTCTGGTCATCGCCCTGGTGCTGGGCTCGCTGATGGGGGTGCTGCGCACCGGCCCGAACCGCAAGCTCGCCTTCCTGGGCGAGGCCTGGACCGAGCTGTTCCGCAACATCCCGCTGATCGTGCAGCTGTTCCTGTGGTTCTTCGTGGCGCCGGAGTTCATTGCGCCGATGAAGAGCCTGCCCAGCTTCCTGATCGCGGCCATCGGCCTGGGCTTCTTCACCTCGGCACGGATCTCCGAGCAGGTGCGGGCCGGCATCCAGAGCCTGCCGCGCGGCCAGAAGGCGGCCGGCCTGGCCCTGGGCCTGACCCTGCCCCAGACCTACCGCCACATCTTGCTGCCGGTGGCCTTCCGCATCATCGTGCCGCCGCTGACCAGCGAGGCCATGAGCATCGTCAAGAACAGCTCGGTGGCCTTCGCGCTGTCGGTGCTGGAGCTGACGCAGTTCGCGCGCCAGGTGGGTGAGGAAACCTCCCGCCCCACCGAGGTCTACGCCATGGTGACCCTGCTGTACTTCCTGTCCGCCTTTGCGGTCTACCTGCTTTCCGCCCTGCTCGAACGCTGGGTGCGGGTGCCAGGTCTTGCCGGAGCGGGTCACAAATGAATCTCGACTTCTCCTTCCTGACCGGCGAGTTCCTGCGCGCCTTCATCGCCAAGGGCTTCATCTTTTCCATCCAGCTGACCCTGGTGGCCATGGTGGGCGGCATCCTGCTGGGCACGGTGCTGGCGCTGATGCGGCTGTCCAGCCACCGCTGGCTCAGCGCGCCGGCAGCCGCCTACGTGAACCTGCTGCGCTCCATCCCGCTGGTGATGGTGATCCTGTGGTTCTTCCTGCTGGTGCCCCTGCTCACCGGGCCCATCAGCGCGGAGCTCTCGGCCTTCATCACCTTCACGCTCTTCGAGGCGGCCTACTACGCCGAGATCATGCGCGCCGGCGTGCAGAGCGTGCCCAAGGGCCAGACCTATGCGGCCTTCGCCCTGGGCATGAACTACCGCCAGGCCATGGCCCTGGTGGTGCTGCCGCAGGCCTTCCGCAACATGCTGCCGGTGCTGCTGACGCAGACCATCATCCTGTTCCAGGACACCTCCCTGGTCTACGCCATCGGTGCCTATGACCTGCTCAAGGGCTTCGAGGTGGCCGGCCGCAACTTCAACCGCCCGGTGGAGACCTATCTGCTGGCTGCGGGCCTCTACTTCGTGATCTGCTTCAGCCTCTCCATGCTCGTGCGCCGGCTGCAGCGTCGTATCCAAATCATTCGCTGAGGTCGACCCATGATCCAGATCCAGAACGTTTCCAAGTGGTACGGCAGCTTCCAGGTGCTGACCGACTGCACGACCAGCATCCAGAAGGGCGAGGTCGTGGTGGTCTGCGGGCCGTCGGGCTCGGGCAAGTCCACCCTGATCAAGACCGTCAACGCGCTGGAGCCCTTCCAGCAGGGCGACATCGTGGTGGACGGCATCTCCCTGGCCGACCCCAAGACCAACCTGCCCAAGCTGCGCTCGCGCGTGGGCATGGTGTTCCAGCATTTCGAGCTCTTCCCGCATCTCTCGGTGACGGACAACCTGACGCTCGCGCAGATCAAGGTGCTGGGCCGCAATGCCGACGATGCCAGGACCCGCGGCCTGAAGATGCTGGACCGCGTGGGCCTCTCCGCCCACAAGGACAAGTTCCCCGGCCAGCTCTCCGGCGGCCAGCAGCAGCGCGTGGCCATCGCCCGGGCCCTGTCCATGGACCCCATCGTGATGCTCTTCGACGAGCCCACCTCGGCGCTGGACCCGGAGATGGTCGGCGAGGTGCTGGACGTGATGGTGCAGCTGGCCAACGAGGGCATGACCATGATGTGCGTCACGCACGAGATGGGCTTCGCCAAGAAGGTCAGCCACCGGGTGATCTTCATGGACGCCGGCAAGATCGTCGAGGACTGCCGCAAGGAGGACTTCTTCGGCAAGCCCGAGGAGCGCTCCGCACGGGCCCGCGACTTCCTCTCGAAGATCCTGAACCATTGACCCCCCCTACTCGCTTCGCGGTCGTGCCGACCACGCCGGGCCAGAGGCCCGCCCCTTCGGCAGGCACCAAGTGCATGCCCTTGGTGTCCGGCCTCAGCCCCCCGAGGGGGCGCATGCGACGGCCCGGCAGAGCCGGATCCGCGCACGCCGTGCCTGTGGGGCTGGCCACCTTCGGTGGCTCCGCCCCGTCCATGCCGAAGTACTGAGCATGCTGGTGTTCGCATGAAAAGAGGTCTGCGCATCCTGCTCGGCTCGCTGGCCGCGGCGCTGCTCGTCGGCGGCGCCGGCTGGCTGGCCTATACCGCCAGCCTGCGCCAGGGCACGGAGGCGCTGCGGCGCGAGTCCAACCACCAGCTGGAGCTCTTCGCCGCCGCGGCGGAGGGGGTGATCAAGCGGCAGGAATCCATCCCCGCCACGCTGCAGCTGAGCCCGGAAGTGCTGGCCCTGCTGCGCGAGCCGCAGTCGCCCGCGCGCGTCGAGGCGGCCGCCCTGTACCTGCGCCGTCTCAACGCCCACCTGGGCAGCCTGGAGCTCTTTGTCCAGAACCAGCAGGGCCAGGTGCTGGCCTCCAGCGAGCCGGGCCTGCTGGGCGAGGACCTCTCCTTCCGCCCCTATTTCCTTGAGGCCCTGGCCGGCCGCGTGGGTCGGCACTTCGCCATCGGCACGCGGGACGGGCGGCCGGGCTACTACGTCTCGCACCCCATCCACGACGGCGCCCGCGTGGTGGGCGTGGCGGCCATCAAGATCAAGCTGGACCCCATCAACGAGGCCTGGGCCACCCTGGGCTCGCCGGCCCTGCTGGCGGATTCCAACCAGGTGGTCATCCTCTCCTCCGAGCCCGCCTGGCGCTACACCAGCCTGGCCGAGCTGAGCGTGGACCAGCGCGTGGACCTGCAGCTTTCGCGCCTCTATGCCGCCCAGCCCCTGCCGCGCTTCCCGCTGCAGGTGGACCTGCGGGTGGACGAGGACAGCCAGGTGGTCGAGGGGGTGCTGCCCAACGGCCTGGGCGCGGCCGCTTCCGCACCGCGGCTGGCCAGCCGCGCCATGCTGGTGATGGGCCGCACGCTCAACGGCATGGACTGGCGGCTGATGATGTTCAGCGACCTGCGCCCCGTGCGCCAGCAGGCCAGCACCCATGGCCTGCTCGCAAGCCTGGGCCTGGGCGTGGTGCTGCTGAGCGCCCTGATCCTGCTGCAGCGCCGCCGCATCCTGCGCCAGAAGCTGGAGGCCCATGCCGAGCTGGAGGACCAGGTGGCGCGGCGCACGCAGGCCCTGTCCGAGGCCAATGCCCAGCTCGCCCAGGAGGTGACCGAGCGCCAGCAGGCCGAGGCCACCCTGCGCCGCGCGCAGGACGAACTGGTGCACGCCGGCAAGATGGCCGCGCTGGGGCAGCTGGCCACGGGCATCACGCACGAGCTGGCCCAGCCGCTGGGTGCCATCCGCACCCTGGCCGGCAATGCGCTGGAGTTCATGCGCCGCGAGGACCTGCGCTCGGTGCAGGGCAATCTCGAGATCCTCACGCGCCTGGCCGATCAGATGGGCCAGATCATCCAGCCGCTCAAGGGCTTCGCCCGCAAGAGCCAGGCGCGCCCGCAGCGCTGTGACGTGGGCCAGGCCCTGGGCAATGCCCTCTTCCTGCACGACCAGCGCATCCGCCAGCAGCAGGTGCAGCTGGAACGCACACTGGAGCCCGGCCAGGTCTTCGCCTTCTTCGACCCCAACCGCCTGGAGCAGGTGCTGCTGAACCTCATCGGCAATGCCCTGGACGCCGTGCAGGGCCAGGACGAGCCCGTGATCCAGGTGCAGGCCCTGCAGGGCGGGGGTCAGGTCTTGCTGCTGGTGCGGGACAGCGGCCCCGGCCTGGGCGAGGAGGCCCTGCAGCGCCTGTTCGAGCCCTTCTTCACCACCAAGGAGCAGGGCGTGGGGCTGGGCCTCGGGCTGGCCATCTCCCGCGACATCGCCCGCGAAGGCGGCGGCGAGCTGGAGGCCCGCAACCATCCGCAGGGCGGCGCGGAGTTCATCCTGCATCTGCCGGCCGACGACACCCCTGCGCCCGCCCAGGCCTGACAATGCAGCCATGAGCCTGCCGCCCCACCCCGAGCTGTCCGTCCTGCTGGTCGAGGACGATCTGCACATGCAGCTGGGCTGCGTCCAGGCCCTGCAGCTGGCCGGCCTGACGGCCCGCGCGGTGGTCTCGGTCGAGGAGGCCCGGCCGCTGCTGCATGCAGGCTTTGCCGGCGTGGTCGTCACCGACATGCGCCTGCCCGGCGCCGACGGCCTGAGCCTCGTCCGCCACTGCCAGGACATGGACGCCGCCCTGCCCGTCATCATGATCACCGGCCATGGCGACGTCAGCCTGGCGGTGGAGGCGATGCGGGCCGGCGCCTATGACTTCATCCCCAAGCCCTTCTCGCCCGAGCATCTGGTCGAGGTGGTGCGCCGCGCCCTGGACAAGCGCCGCCTGACGCTGGAGGTCGCCCAGCTGCGCGAGGCCCTGGCCCGGCGCGACGGCGTGGCCGGCCAGCTGGTGGGGCGTTCGCCGCAGATCGAGGCCGTGCGCCAGCTGGTGGCGCGCGTGGCGGAGTCGCGGGTGGACGTGCTGATCCGCGGCGAGACCGGCACCGGCAAGGAGCTGGTCGCCCAGGCCCTGCACGAGCTCTCCGCGCGCCGCGGCGGCCCCTTCGTGGCCCTCAACTGCGGCGGCCTGCCCGAGACCCTGCTGGACAGCGAGCTCTTCGGCCACGAACCCGGCGCCTTCACCGGCGCGCAGAAGCGGCGCATCGGCAAGATCGAGCATGCCAGCGGCGGCACCCTGTTCCTGGATGAGGTCGAGAGCATGCCCATGGCCGCGCAGATCAAGCTGCTGCGCGTGCTGCAGGAGCGCCAGATCGAGCGCCTGGGCTCCAACCAGCCCCTGCCCGTGGACTGCCGCGTGGTGGCCGCGAGCAAGGACGACCTGCTGGAGAAGTCCCGTCAGGGCAGCTTCCGCAGCGACCTCTACTACCGCCTCAACGTGGTGACCATCGACCTCCCGCCCCTGCGCGAGCGGCGCGAGGACATCCCCCTGCTGCTGGAGCACTTCCTGCTGCTGGCCGCCAGCCGCTATGGCCTGGCCGTGCCCACGGTCAGCGTCACCCAGCTGCGCACCCTCACCGCCCACCACTGGCCCGGCAATGTGCGCGAGCTGCGCAATGTGGCCGACTGCCTGGTGCTGGGCGTGCGCAGCGATGTGCTGGGCGACGCGCAGAACGAGGCCAACGCGGACGCGCCGGCGCCCCAGGCCCTCTCGCTGGCCGAGACGGTGGAGGACTTCGAGAAGAGCCTCATCCGCGAGGCCCTGCAGCGCCACGGCGGCAACATCGCCCGCAGCGCCCAGGCCCTGCGCACGCCCAAGACCACGCTGGCGGACAAGATCCGCAAGTACGGCCTGAACGCCGGCGATGGCAGCTGAGGGCGGCCCCGACGCTTCAGTCGCTCACCCAGACATGCCGCCATCCGGCGGACGTGGGGCAGAACACGGCGGCGGCTGACTCCGGACTGTCCAGGCGCAGGCCGTCGACAGCACAGGCCAGGGGGCTCTGCTCGCCGGGCTCCATTCCCTCAGCCAGGGCTGGCGTGCGCAGATAGCGTCCTGCGGGTGCCGTGCTCAGCGTAGGCAGGCGGTCACGGCGGGACGGCCGCAGCAGCACCTCCAGCTGCCAGGAGGACGCATGCGGCTGCGCCAGCACCAGCTCCATGGCGGCCCCGTCGCGGCTCGGGAGGACCACGGCCACAGCGGTCTTACCGCCCCATCGGCCCCTGAGCACCCCGGGGCAGGCACCCTTTGCATCGGGATAGTCCCCGGCAGACGGCAAACGGTACTGCGGCGCCTGCGCAGCCACGCTGGCCTGCAGCGAGCGGGGCAGCTGCGTGAGGCATGGATCGGCTTGTGCGGCACCTGCCAGCGCCAGCCCCAGCCAGACCAGCCCTTGAACCCTGTGCTTCATACCCTTCATCCTCCCTGGACCTGCCGGGTCGGCAGTGCCCGGATTGTGGAAGACCGGCGTGGCCCATGCCCATCGTCACCCCTGCGGACGGGCGCTGTTCCGTACACTGCGGCCCCATGGACCCCGCACGCATCCTCCTCGTGGAAGACGACGACCGCCTGGCCGCGCTGGTGGCCGAGGCGCTGCGCAAGGCCGGCTATGCCGTCGACTGCTGTGGTGACGGCGCCGAGGGCGAGGCGCGGCTGCGCGCTGAGGCCTACGACGTCGTGCTGCTGGACGGCCATCTGCCCGGCAAGGACGGCTTCGACGTGCTGCGCGACGTGCGCCGCGACTTCAAGGGCCGCATCGTCATGCTGACCGCCCGCGACGACGACATCGACCAGGTCCTGGGCCTGGAAGGCGGGGCCGACGACTACATCACCAAGCCCGTCGCACCCCGCGTGCTGCTGGCCCGGCTCAAGGCCCTGCTGCGCCGCGACGTGCCGGCCGCGCCCAGCGAGGCCGGCCCGGCCGAGGCGGGAGACGAGATGGACTTCGGCCCCGTGCAGATCCGCCCGGCCGCCCGCGAACTGCGCGTGCAGGGCGAGGCCGTGGAGCTGACCACGGCCGAGTACGAGCTGCTGCTCTTCCTGGCGCGCCGTGCGGGCCAGGTCGTCTCGCGCGAGGACATCATGCAGGGCCTGCGCGGCCTGGAGTTCGACGGCCTGGACCGCGCCATCGACGCCCGCGTCTCGCGCCTGCGCCGCAAGCTGGGCGACGATGCGCATGCGCCGGAGCGCATCAAGACGGTCCGCGGCCAGGGCTATCTTTTTGTCCCCTGACGCCATGCCGCGCTGGCTGCGCCTGCCCCGTTTCAAGCCCTCGCCCCTGGCGCGCATCGCGCTGGGCCTGGGCCTGGCGGTGCTGACGCTGATGCTGATGGCCCAGGGCCTCGTGGCGGTGGCCGTCGACCAGTTCACGGCGGACTACGTCAAGCGCTTCATGCGCGGCACGGTGGACGTGCTGGTCAATGAGCTCCGCCCCTTGGACCACAAGGCCCGCGAGGCCCGCGTCCGCCAGCTGGACCAGACCTTCGCCTATCCCGTCAGCCTGGTGCGCATGCAGGACCTCAGCGGCGCGCGCCAGGAGCAGCTGCTGCGCGGCGAGCTGGTGGTGGCGGGCCTCAACCGGCGGGTCTACGCGCGGCTGGATCCCAAGGGCGATGCCGTGCTGCAGCTGGGCCCGCTCAATGCCGACTGGCAGCCGGGGGAGTCCTGGCAGCTGCCGCGCGAGCTGTGGCTTCAGTTGCTCACGGGCCTGGCCCTGTCCATCGCGGTGATGGGCCTGGCCTGGTGGCTGCTGCGCCCGGCCTGGCGGGACCTGCGCGAGCTGCAGGCCGCCGCCGACCAGATCAGCGCCGGCCACTTCGACACCCCCCTGCCACGCCCGCGCAGCCGCCTCTTCGCGCCGCTGGCCCATGCCATCCGCTCCACGCTGCAGCGTCTGGCCTCGGCCCTGGCCAGCCAGCGCGAGCTGACCGGCGCGGTCTCGCATGAGCTGCGCACGCCGCTGGCGCGCCTGCGCTTCGCCATCGACGCCCTGATCGACGAGGACGACGCGGCCCGGCGCGAAGCCCAGGTCCAGGCCTGCGAGCGCGACATCGAGGAGCTCGAGGGTCTGATCGACGCCAGCCTCATGCTCGCCCGCCTGGACACCGGCGCCCTCAGTGCCAAGCCCGAGCCCGGGGACCTGACCGAGCTGCTGGTGCAGGAGTCCGAGAGCCTGCGCCCGCTCCTGGACGGCAAGGACCTCAGCCTGCTTCTGAAGCTGCCCGATGCCGCCCTGCCCTTTGACGCCCAGATCCTGCCCTATGCCCTGCGCAACGGCCTGCGCAATGCGGCCCGCCATGCGCGCTCGCGCATCTGCCTGCAGGCCTGGCTGGACCAGGGCCAGATCTGGCTGGCCATCGACGACGACGGCGAGGGCGTGCCCGAGGCCCTGCGCGAGCTGGTCTTCACCCCGTTCAAGCGCCTGGAGCGCCACCGCCGCTCGCGCGGCTTCGGCCTGGGCCTGGCCATCGTGCGGCATGTGGCCGAGAGCCATGGCGGCGAGGCCCTGATGCAGCGCGCGCCCGAGCTGGGCGGCGCCCGCCTGCTGATCCGCTGGCCGCAGCAGCTGCCCCCGGGGCGTTGAAGCCGCGGCTATGCTCCCCCCATCCCGCCTCCAGGAGCTCGCCATGCAAAGACGCACCGCGCTGAAAGCCGCCGGCCTGACCGCCCTCACGGCCGCGATGGCCCTGCCACCGGCCCTTGCGGACGAAGCGCCCCCGCCGGTGCCCGTGCCCGGCCGCGACTGGTTCGTTTTCCTGGAGCGTGGCGTGCCCACCCCGCCGGACAAGGAACGGGTCATGGCCATGCAGAAGGGCCATATCGAGAACTTCGGCCGCCTCTTCGCGGCGGGCAAGCTCTTTGCGGCCGGCCCCATGCGCGACCCGTCCCAGCTCAAGCGCGGCATCGTGGTGGTGCGCGCGCCCGACCTGGACGCGCTGCGCGCCTACTTCACCGAGGACGAGTACGTGGCCCTGGGCCACATGACGCTCAACGCCCAGCCCTGCGTGGTGAAGAAGGCACTGAACACCACCGGCCTGAACCTGAAGAAGATCGTCGAGAACCGCATCGTGATGCTGTCCGGCGTCGCAGCGCTGCGCCCCGAGGAACGCCAGCAGCTCGAGGCCGCGCTGCAGGCCCTGGTCGACGAGGGCACGCTGGGCGCCTGGTATGCGATGCAGGCCGGGCCCATCGACCACGTGCTCTTCCGCGCCGGCAATGACGAGGCCCCGCTGCAGGCCGCCCTGGCGCGCCTGCCCGGCCGCACGGACGAGCGCCTGCAGGCGGCCGTCTGGGGCCAGTGGTTCGCGGAAGGCGTGGTGCGCTGAGGGATCAGCCGGCAGCACGCACTCGTTCCGCGCTCCGAACTCATCCGCCCCTGGTGTTCACTTCATCCTTCGTTGAGTCGATGTCATCTGCTGTGCTTGCCAACTTTTAAGGAGATGAACAGAGATGAGGCCGCGTGCTACGCCGAAGCTCGATAGCCTTCATGAGCTGGCATCGCGCCTGCACCAAGTCACAAGGGGGCGAATGCTCGTCATGTCTACTCACACTTCTTCGATCGAGCATCGCGTGATGCATGCTGGGCTGCCCTATTGCACGCAGGTTCAGTTGGCGCAGGACATGGACGGTGACATTTCAGAGGTCACGTGCACGCTGCATGTCACGCTGGGTGACACGACCTTGCTGGATCTTGGCGTCGTCGGGGCCAATGCCGACGAAACGCTGGAAAGCGCCTTCCAGTCGGTCCAATCCCGCCGAGCGGACTTGCCAGACGTTGATTCAACGCTCGCGGCCATTGCCAGCATTCACCGCGCCAACTCGTCGGCCAGCCACAACGAATCGGCCTCCCAGCGACAAGCTGCTGCAGACAGTCGCCTGGTGCTCAAGTACTGGACCCAGCCACCGAGCGCCTCGGCCCTCATTCCCCTGTGGATCCGCGTTTCCCAGCCGCAGCAGCAGGCAGCGGCTGCTGGAACAGCGCATGCATTTCGGTGTGAAGTGGGGGCGACGCCCTTGTTGGCTGAGGGCATCATGGTTCACGCAGAATCGCCGGCGCACGCCTTGCGGGACGCCCTCGACATCGTCGCGGGCTTGCTGCACGTGTTGTATGTGAGGGGCTGGGCCGTCAGTCTTTCATCAGATCCCATGGACAAGGCATCGCTTGTCACGCCTCAAGCGCCTGCCCTCGACAGGCTCCAACAGATCGTCGCTCATGCCGGCGTCAACACAGGCGGTCTCAGCAGGCTGTTGACCCAGCGAGACGCGCCTTTGCCAGAGGAGCTGCTCGACATGGCGAACGTGTTGCTGGCCGCGACGAAGCGCCTCGATGCCGGCACCGGGAACCGGTCGGAGGGGCTGGCGGAGTGAACGAACTCAGCCACGCAGCCGCAGCTTCAGCGCCGCCAGCGCCAGCACGCTGCACAGCCCGCCCATCGCGAAGGTGCTGCCCGGGCCCAGGGCGTCCCACAGCCAGCCGGCCAGGCCGCCCGACACCAGCATGGCCAGGCCGCAGAAGAGGTTGAAGAAGCCATAGGCCGTGCCGCGCAGCGAGGCCGGCGCCACCTCGGCCACCAGGGCGGCCAGCAGGCCCTGGCTCATGCCCAG
This sequence comes from Pelomonas sp. BJYL3, assembly GCF_027257975.1. Taxonomy (GTDB): domain Bacteria; phylum Pseudomonadota; class Gammaproteobacteria; order Burkholderiales; family Burkholderiaceae_C; genus Roseateles_B; species Roseateles_B flavus. The sequence continues at coordinate 468,453 of NZ_JANZKX010000002.1, read as the reverse complement.
GTGCACACCCCACAGGGCCACGCCGGCCAGCACCCAGGGCCAGCCCTGTGCCCAGCCCAGCAGGGCCTGCGAGGCCAGCAGCACGAGCAGGCTCCAGGCCAGCAGCTGCGTCACCGGCAGGCGGTCGGCCAGCTTGCCGAAGGGGTAGGCGCAGGCGGCATAGACCACGTTCATGGCCACCATCACCAGGGGCACCAGGGCCAGGGGGATGCCCTGCTGCTGGGCGCGCAGGACCAGGAATGCCTCGCTGAAACGGGCCAGCGTGAAGAGCGCGCCCAGGCCCGCCACCCACCAGAACGCGGCCCCCAGCTGCGCCAGCTGTGCACGGCTCAGGGGGTTGGGCCGATGGGCGGCCGGCGGCGGTGCCGGCTCCCGCACGCCCACCGCCAGCAGCAGCACGCAGGCCACGGCCGGCAGGCAGGCGACCCAGAACACGGCGCGGAAATCGCCCGCCCACAGCAGCATCAATGCCGCGGCCAGCAGGGGGCCGAGGAAGGCGCCGACGGTGTCCAGCGACTGGCGCAGGCCGAAGGCCGCCCCACGCAGTTCGGGCGGCGCGATATCGGCCACCAGCGCATCGCGCGGGGCGCCGCGCAGGCCCTTGCCGATGCGGTCGCTGAGCCGCGCGGTGACCAGCAGGCCGGCGCCCGGGGCCAGCGCGAACAGCGGCTTGCTGAGCGCGCCCAGGCCGTAGCCCAGCAGGGCCAGGGGCTTGCGCCGCCCCCAGTGGTCGCTGAGCATGCCGGAGAAGATCTTGACGATCAGCGCCGTGGCCTCGGCCGCGCCCTCGATGAGGCCCACGGCCGTGGCGCTCATCCCCAGGCTGCCCACCATGAACAGCGGCAGCAGGCTGTGGATCATCTCCGAGGAGATGTCCATCAGCAGGCTCACGAAGCCCAGCACCCAGATGGCGCCGGGGATGCGGCGCAGGGTGGCGAAGCGGGCGGTGTCGGTGTGGGGGGGGCTCACGGGGTGGCTCATGAAGTGAGCTTCCGTGCCGCCCCGCGCCCGTTCAGATGCGGCGGGCCAGGGACTCGGCCGTGCCGGTGTAGCCGCCCGGCGTCAGTGCGAGCAGGCGGGCCTTCTCGGCCTCGGGCAGCTCCAGGCCGCGGATGAAGTCCTGGATGGACTCGCGGGTGATGGCCTTGCCGCGGGTCAGCTCCTTCAGGCGCTCGTAGGGGTTGGGCAGGGCGTAGCGGCGCATCACGGTCTGGATGGGCTCGGCCAGCACTTCCCAGGCGGCGTCGAGGTCGGCGGCCAGCGCGGCCTCGTTGACCTCCAGCTTGTCCAGGCCCTTGAGCAGAGAGTCGTAGCCCAGCAGCGCGTAGCCCAGGCCCACGCCCATATTGCGCAGCACGGTGGAGTCGGTCAGGTCACGCTGCCAGCGGCTGATGGGCAGCTTCTGGCTCAGGTGGGTCAGCACGGCGTTGGCCAGGCCGAAATTGCCCTCGGCGTTCTCGAAGTCGATGGGGTTGACCTTGTGCGGCATGGTCGAGGACCCGATCTCGCCGGCCTTGGTGCGCTGCTTGAAGTAGCCCAGGGAGACGTAGCCCCAGACGTCGCGCGACCAGTCGATCAGGATGGTGTTGGCGCGGGTCACCGCGTCGAACAGCTCGGCCATGTAGTCGTGCGGCTCGATCTGGATGGTGTAGGGGTTGAAGGTGAGACCCAGCTGCTGCTCGATCACGCGCTGGCTGAAGGCCTCCCAGTCGAAGGCGGGCCAGGCGCTGAGGTGGGCGTTGTAGTTGCCCACGGCGCCGTTCATCTTGGCCAGCAGCTTGACGTCGGCGATGCGGGTGCGCGCATTGCGCAGGCGGGCCACGACGTTGGCGATCTCCTTGCCCACGGTGGTGGGGCTGGCGGTCTGGCCGTGGGTGCGCGAGAGCATGGGCACGGCGGCCAGGGTGTGGGCCATGCCGGTGAGCTTGGTCGTGATGCGGTCCAGCGTGGGCAGGATCACGTCCTGGCGGGCGGCCTTGAGCATCAGGCCGTGGCTGGTGTTGTTGATGTCCTCGCTGGTGCAGGCGAAGTGCACGAACTCGCCGGCGGCCTTCAGCTCCGCGTGGCTCTCGAAGCGGGACTTGATCCAGTACTCGACGGCCTTGACGTCGTGGTTGGTGGTCTTCTCGATGTCCTTGATGGCCTGGGCATCGGCCTCGGCGAAGTTCGTCACCAGGGCGCGCAGCAGCTCGCGGGCGCCGGCGGACAGGGGCTTGAACTCGTCAAAGCCGGCATCGGACAGGGCGATGAACCACTCGACCTCGACCTGCACGCGGCGGTGCATCAGGCCGAACTCGGACAGCAGCGGGCGCAGGCTGCCCATGCGCGAGGCATAGCGGCCGTCCAGGGGAGACAGGGCGGTGAGGGCGGAGAGGTTCATGGCGGGAGCCGGCCGCGAAGCCGGAACAGAGCGAGGGCAAACCCGCGGATTTTAGCGTTGCGCCAGTGCAGGCGTCCGTGGCGTGCGTCGCGCCTGGGCAGGACGGGCTTCGCGCCGGGTCACAATCCGGGCCGCGCCCGGCATCGCTTCGGGCCGCCTGCATCATGAAGAGGGAGTCCGATTTGTCGTCCGTCACCACCCCCTGGCGCCTGAGCCTGCTCGCCGGCTTGCTGCTGACCGCGGGCCTCACGCTGAGCGCCTGCCAGCGCCCCGGCACCCCGAACGCCGGCCCGGCGCTGTCCGCGTCCGCGGCGGCCTCCGCCGCGCAGACCGCGCCCAGCCTCACGGCCAAGGCCGACGCCCTGCTGGCCCTGCACCGTCAGATGGTCGTGCTGATGGACGGCGAGGCCGCGCTCAAGCCCGCCGAGCGCGAGGCCGTCTCCAGCGTGGGCCTGATGCTCTTCCACGACCTGCAGAAGGGCCAGCGCGCCCTGGTGGAGCAGGCCTTCGCCAAGGACGCCTCGCTGGACGCGCTGGCGCAGCTGCTGGACCGCATCGAGGGCGAACCCAGCTGGTTCGACGCCGACCGCCTGGCCTTCAAGGACCTGCTGCTGCAGCTGCAGCAGCGCCTGGGCGCCAGCCAGAGCATCGCCGGGCTGAAGCTGGCCAAGCGCGCGCAGGAAGACCTGGCCGTGCTGGCCGAGGTGGAGCAGGCCTACGAGCGCGAGCTGCGCGACACCTTCGGCCGCTTCGCCCAGCGCGGCATCGAGCTCAAGCGCGAGAAGTGGACGGACTACGTCGCCAAGCTCAAGACGATCTACAGCCGCGAGCAGATCCTCAAGGACTACGCCACCATCCTGCCCTCGGCGCAGGCCAGGCCCAGCGCCGGCAAGAGCGAGCGCGAACTCTTCGGCCAGCAGCTGCCCGAGAAGACGGTGCTGCTCAGCTTCGACGACGGCCCGCACGGCCGCTACACCGACGAGATCCTGGAGATCCTGCAGCGCTACCAGGCGCCCGCGATTTTTTTCGAGCTGGGGCAGAACCTCGGCAGCGTCGACGCCCAGGGCCAGGTGAAGCCCGGGCCCGGCAGCGACGTCGCCAAGCGCGTGCTCGCCGCCGGCCACCAGCTGGCCAACCACAGCTTCACCCACGGGCTGATGTCCAAGTTCGCGCAGGAACAGGTGCGTGACGAGGCCGCGCACACCGAGGCCCTGCTGGACAAGGCCGGCCGCAGCGGCCAGGCGCTCTTCCGCTTTCCCTACGGTGCGCGCAACGACCAGGCGCTGGACACCATCGAGGCCCTGAAGCTGCGCTCGATGATGTGGAACATCGACTCGCTGGACTGGTCCGACCCCATCCCCAAGTCCATCGCCGCCCGCGTGATCGGCGAGGTGCAGAAGCAGCAGCGGGGCATCATCCTCTTCCACGACATCCATGCCCGCACCGTCCAGGCCCTGCCCCTGGTGCTGGACCAGCTGGTGGCCGAGGGCTACAAGTTCGCCAGCTGGAAGGACGGTCAGTTCCTCAGCGCCGACCGCAAGCCCCTCGAGACGGGGGACACCCAGCTCAGCGGCGCCGCGCTCTACCGCGACAGCCATGCGCTGATCATCGGCATCGACCAGTACCAGCGCTGGCCGCGCCTGCAGCACGCCGGCCGCGACGCGAAGGCCATGCAGGAGACGCTGCAGACCCGCTTCGGCTTCCGCGCCGAGAACGTCAAGCTGCTGCTGGACGGCGAGGCCACGCGGGCCAACATCCTGCGCGCGCTGAACAAGCTCTCGGGCAAGGAGCTCAAGCGCGACGACCGCGTCTTCGTCTTCTTCGCCGGTCATGGCAGCACGCGCAAGCTGCCCAGCGGGCGCGAGGTGGGCTATGTGATCCCGGTCGACGCCGGCCTGGACGACCTGCAGACCGACGCCATCGCCATGCCCCAGCTGCAGGAGCTGGGCGAGGCGCTGCCGGCCAAGCATGCGCTGTTCGTGATCGATGCCTGCTACTCGGGCCTGGGCCTGACGCGCGGCGGCGGCGCCTCGAACAGCAACAACTTCATCCGCGACAACGCCCGCCGCCTGGGCCGCCAGATGATGACGGCCGGCGGCACCGACCAGCAGGTGGCCGACGACGGCCCCGGCGGCCACTCGGTCTTCACCTGGACCCTGCTGCAGGCCCTCGCCGGCAAGGCCGACCTCAACGGCGACGGCCTCATCACCGCCACCGAGCTGGCCGCCTATGTGGCGCCGGCCGTGTCCGCCGTGGCCCACCAGACGCCGGCCTTCGGCAGCCTGCCGGGCTCGGAGGGCGGCGAGTTCGTCTTCGAGCTGGCGGCCACGCCCGAGCAGGCGCTCAGCGGCGACAGCGGCCAGCTCGACGCCCAGGCCTCCGCCCTGGCCAAGCGCCTGGACGAGGCCAAGACCGCCGCGCAGGCGCCCAGCGCCAAGGCCGTGCAGGTCAAGCTGCAGGGCCTGGACGGCAAGGAGGTCGCCATTGCCGCGCCCACCGCCAAGGTGGACCCCGGCGCCCGCGTGGCCGCCCAGCGCGCCAATGACCGCGGCCTGCAGCTCTACAAGGAGCGCCGCTACGAAGAGGCCGAGGCCGCCTTCACTGAGGCCCTGAAGCTGCAGCCCCGCTTCGCGCTGGCGGCCAACAACCTGGGCTTCATCTACTACAAGCGCGGCAAGCCCGTGGAGGCGGCGCGCTGGTACCAGAAGGCCATCGAGATGGACGGCAGCCGCGCGCTGGCCTGGCTGAACCTGGGCGATGCCCAGCTGCAGGCCGGTGACGAGGCCGCGGCCCTGGCCGCCTACAAGAGCTTTGTGGAGCTGGCCCCGCAGCATGCCCGCAGCGCCGAGCTGCGCGCCTGGATCGAGAAGCCCGACGCGGCGCACCGGCCCAAGCCGGCGGCCTGAGCCGGCACCTGCATCCAGCCTCCTGCGAGAAGCCCATCCCATGACCCAAGCCCCCTCCCCCGCCCCGGCGCCGCAAGGCCGCCGCTGGGCCACCCTCACCGCCATCCGCACCCGGACCATGGTGGTGTCCGTCTGCGCCCTGGCCGCCACGCTGTGGCAGGGCTATGCCATCCAGAAGCACAACCGGCTGATGGTGCAACCCATCCTGGACACCGAGCTCAACACCGAGCTCGACGGCAGCTGGGTGCTGCTGGTGCAGAACAGCGGCCTGGGTCCGGCGCGGGTGACGCGGGCCGACATCCAGGTGGACGGCAAGCCCCAGCCCAGCACGGCCGCCGCCGCCCGGGCCTTGGGGCTGGACCCGGCCTGCATGGGCTCGGGCTCGCTGGTGCACTTCTACCGCGTCAACCAGCGGCAGATGGTGCTGTCCTCGGCAGGGCCGGGCTGCACGCTGAAGCCGGACGCGCTGGAGGCGCTGCTTCAGCGCCTGTCCATCACGCTCCATTACGAGTCGCTCTACGGCGATCCAGCGGTGCACCAGGTACTCCGCTGAGGGCGCTCAGCGCCGCGGCAGCGCCCAGCGCAGGCCGCGCACCATGGCGCTGGGGAAGGCGGAGAGGTGGTCCTCGTCCGGGATGATCTGGCTCTGCACCTGCACGCCGGGCAGCTGCGCCAGCAGGCGCTCGAAGCGGCGCACATTGCCGACGATGTCGCCATCGGCCTCCCGCCCCGGCCGCGGGCGCCGGCCCGGCGCCGCCTGCTCCTTGGCGCCGGCCAGCAGCAGCACCTGGGCCTTCAGCGGCTGGCGCTTCGCGGCCAGCTGCGCCGCCTCGCGCAGCACGCGCTCCTGGTCGTACCACAGCGACGGGCTGCTGAGGATGTAGCGCTGGAACAGGTCCGTGTGATGCAGCAGCACATGCGCACCGAACAGGCCGCCGTAGGAGTGGCCGGCGAAGTAGCGCCGTGAAGGGTCGGCCTGCGGCACATGGGTGGCGAGATAGGGCAGCACCTCCTCGCGGATGAAGCGCACATAGGCCTCGGCCTCGCCGTAGCGGGTGCTGCTGTCCTCGTCCTTCGAGGCGCGCTGGCTGGGCGTGTAGTCGCGGTTGCGGCTCACCGTGGCGCTGTCGCCCAGGGCATAGGACAGGCCCACCAGCACCATCTGCTGGGACTGCGGCCCCTCGTGGCCCAGGCGCCGGCTCATCGCGCGGATCACCGGGAAGGCCACCGGCGCGTCGGTGACGAAGAGCAGCGGCAGGCGGGCGCCGGCCTCGCTCTCGGGCGGCAGGCCGATGTAGAGCTCGTAGTCCCGCTGCAGCAGGCGCGAGTGCAGGCGGTGGACCTCGGTGCGGTCCAGGGCATAGGCGGCGGGCGTGGCCTGGGCACCGACCTCTGGCGGCCAGCTCAGCGGCAGCAGACAGCAGACCATCAGGAAGAGACGCAAGAGCGGGGGCATGGAACTCCAGTGCAGCGATCGAAGAGGCAGGCGGCAGCCCAGCCCGGGCCTGCCGGGCTGTCTGCGCAGGAACTGAGGAAGTGAGGAAGCGGGTGGAGGCGGCGCGGGCCACCCACCGGGGCCCGCGCCAGTTGACGCTCAGCGGCTCAGCGACCCAGCGAGCGGCGGATGGCCGCGGCGTCCTTGAGGCGCTGGGCCGAGCCGTCGGCGTCCAGCAGCACGACGGTGACGGCCTTGCCCGCCTCCTTCATGCGCATGGTCAGGCAGCGGCCCGCCTCCTCGGTGTAGCCGGTCTTGGACAGCAGGATGTCCCAGCCCTTGCGGCCCACCAGGCGGTTGGTGTTGTGGAACTCGCGGGCCTGGCCATTGACCGGGACCCGGGCCTTGGACGCACTGGTGATGGCGTTGATCTCGCTGTAGCGGCTGGCCGCGGCGGCGATGCGTGCCATCTCACTGGCGGTGGAGACGTTCTCCGGCGACAGACCGGTGGGCTCCTGGATCACGGTGCGCTGCAGGCCCAGGCCCTGCAGCTTGCGCCGCACCGCCTGGCGGAAGGCCTCCAGGCCGCCCGGATAGGCCCGGGCCAGCGCCGAGGCCGCGCGGTTCTCCGAGGACAGCAGCGCCAGCTTCAGCGCGGCCTCACGCGGCAGGCGGCTGCCCACCTTGAGGTGCGAGGCGCTGTGCTTGAGGCGGTCCACATCTTCATCAGCAATGCGCAACTGCTCCTGCGGGTCCTGGCGCGCATCCAGCACCACCATGGCCGTCACCAGCTTGGTCAGCGAGGCGATGGGCACCGGCTCGTCGGCATCCTTGGCCATCAGCACACGGCCGCTGCCTTCCTCGATCACCACGGCATGGCGGGCGTTGACGGGCAGGCGCCAGCCGGAGGTCGTGGGCCGGGTGGGTGCGGCCAGCACGGCCGTGGGCTGCGAGGGCGCGGAAGACGCGGCCTGCAGCACGGCCTGCGCCGCCACCGCCGAGGCGGCGGGCCCCGCGGGCTCCGGCTCGGAGGCGGCGGTCGGCGGCAGGGCCGCCAGCACGGCGGCCTCTGTGCCGGCCTCGCTGCCGGCATTGACCTTGGCCTGCGCCTGGGCCAGCAGGCCGCCCAGGGCCAGCAGCAGGGCGGGCAGGGCCAGCTTCCAGGCCGGCATCAGGCGCTCGCCGGGCTGCAGCAGGCCGCGCACGCGCTGCAGCAGCAGGCCACCGTGCCGGCCTCGGGCCGCCTGCACCAGGGGCAGGACGGGCGGCTGCCATTCGCTCAGCTGCTGCAGGGCGCGGGCCAGGTCCCGCGGCTGGGCCAGGGCCTGGGCCGCCAGGGCGTCGGCCACCTGCTCGCGCTCGGCGCGCATGCGCTCGGACAGCCACCACACCACCGGGTGGAAGAAGAGCAGCGCTTCGGCCAGGCTCTGCAGCAGGTTGATGCCGTAGTCCCAGCGCCGCACATGGGCCAGCTCGTGGGCCAGCAGGGCCTCCACCAGGGCCGGGGGCATCTGGCTCAGCAGGCTGCAGGGCAGGATCACCAGGGGCCGCAGCAGGCCCAGGGCCACCGGGCCGCTGACGGCCTCCGACAGCAGCAGCCGCACCGGCCGCCTGAGCCCCAGGCGGCGGGCCAGCAGCTCCAGGCGCAGCTGCCATTCAGCGGGCGCCGGAGCGGCCGCGCGACGCAGCCCGCGCACCCACCACAGGCCACCGGCCAGACGCAGGCTCATCAGCCCCACGCCGAGAATCCAGGCCAGCACCACCTGCGGCATCAGCTCGGTGAGGGCCTGCATCCACAGCAGCTCGCTGCTGAACTCAAGGGCCTGCTCCAGCTCGCCGGGCCCGGCCACCCAGGCCTGCAGACAGGCGCTCAGGGGCAGGGCCAGGCACCACAGCAGACCGAGGCCGCAGACCAGGTAGCGGTGCCGCGCGGGCGCCTGGGCCAGCAGACGCAGCGCCCCGGCGATCAGCACGCCGATCAGCGCGCCCTGCCAGACGAAATTCAGCAGGGCCCAGCCCAGTGCGGGCAGCCAGGGGAGCGTGTCAAGAAGATCCAGGAGCTCGCTCATTCCGCGCCCCCCTGCGCCTTGTCCTGGAGCAGGCGGCGGATCTCGTCACGCTCCTTGCGGCTCACATGGCCTTTCAGCGCAGCCATCACCAGGGCCTTGCCCGAACCGGCGAAGGCCTTGGTGATGAGGTCCTTGAGCAGGCGGGTCTGCAGGGTCTGCTGCGCCTGCGCGGCGGCGTACTGGTGGGGGCGGCAGGATTCATCACGCTCGACCAGGCCCTTGGCGTGCATCAGCTGCAGCTGGCGCAGCACCGTGGCATAGCTGGCCTCGGGGCGCTCGGGGAGCAGGGCTTCGTGCACCTGGCGGGCATCGGCCGCGCCGATGCGCCACAGCACGCGCAGCAGGTCCAGCTCGGCCGGGGTCGGCTTGGGCGTGGAAAGAGGGGGGGACGCTGTCTTCATGCCGACAGCATAGATTTTCTAGAACTTTATGTCTAGAACTTTTATTCTGATGATGAGCCGGCGCCAGCCAGGCGCCAGTCCTCGCGCGTCATGCCGTAGAACTCGCCGTCCAGGTAGTCGCCGCCGGCGAACACCACGCCCCGCATCAGGCCCTCGCAATGGAAACCGGCCTTCTGCGCGACCCGGGCCGAAGCCACGTTGTCGGGCGAGAGGCTGCAGCATAGGCGGTGCAGGGGCAGGCTGCGGAAGAGGTAATCCACCAGGGCGCGCGCCGCGGCCGAGCCGTAGCCCTTGCCGCGGTCGGCCGGGTCGTAGACCGACCAGCCGATCTCGCGGGCCGTGGAATAGCGGTGCGCCAGGAAGTGCACCACATGACCCACCACGCGCCCCTCCGCGTTGACGATCATCAGCCGTTCCATGTCCTCGCTGGAAAAGCCGTTGTCCCGGAAGCGCTGCCACAGCGCGGCCGGCGCGGTGACACGCCCCGGCGCGAAGGCGCCCCGCCAGGCCGGGTCGGTCACGGCCCGGATCAGCAGGGGCATGTCGTCCTCGCAGACGTGGCGCAGGGTGATGGCGGGAAAGGCAGCGGGGGTCATGGGGCGGGAGGCAGCGGATGCACCCATCCGGGGATGGCAGGGGCGCGCAAGAGTGTCCCGGACCGGGCGGGCGCTGGCAAGCCGTGCTTTCCTCCCCTTCAGCAATCCCCCATGCGAGGCCCGGATTGCGCCCCCGCTGTCAGCTGAGACGCCGGGCTCTGCCCCTAGAATCCGGCCGAAACGAGGACAAGCGTCCCCTGCCCACACATGAAACTCATCGGTTCCCTTACCAGTCCCTACGTCCGCAAGGTCCGCATCGTGATGGCGGAAAAGAAGCTCGACTACCAGTTCGTGCTGGAAGACGTCTGGGCCTCCGATGCCATCATGAAGATGAACCCTCTGGGCAAGGTGCCTTGCCTGGTCATGGAAGGCCAGGACTCGATCAGCGGTGCGGTCTTCGACTCCCGCGTGATCGTGGAGTACGTGGACACCCTGTCCCCCGTGGGCAAGCTGATCCCCGAGCGGGGCCGCGAGCGCACCGAGGTGCGCACCTGGGAAGCCCTGGCCGACGGCCTGCTGGATGCCGCCATCCTGGCCCGCCTGGAACAGACCTGGACCGGCCGCAGCGAGGCCCAGCGCAGCGCCGCCTGGGTGGAGCGCCAGCTGGAGAAGGTGCAGGCCGCGCTGAAGGCCATGAGCCTGGGCCTGGGCGAGAAGCCCTGGTGCTCGGGCAACCACTTCAGCCTGGCCGACATCGCCACCGGCTGCGCCCTGGCCTACCTGGACTTCCGCTTCCCCGCCATCGCCTGGCGCGAGGACTACCCCAATCTGGCCCGCCACCTGGCCAAGCTGGCCACGCGCCAGAGCTTCGTCGACACCGCCCCGCCGGCGGCCTGATCAGGCGGCGATCAGCTGCAGCCCGGCCATGCCTCCCGCATGGGCCGGCGGGCACAGCCCATGCAGCTTGCGGTACAGGCGGGCGATGCGTCGCTCCACCTCGTCCTGCAGCACATACCAGGCCTCGGCGATCTCCGGCACCAGCCAGCCATGCGAGAGCAGGCTCAGCAGGGCCTGCTCCGCCCGGCTGATCAGGCTCAGCGCCGCCAGGGGCTGACGGTCATGGCCGGCCTCGATGCGCCGCGCCTCGCTGGCCTGGCGGCGCATGGCGCCGAAGCTCTGCAAGGCCTGGCGCGCGATGGCCGGGGACATCTGGGCCCGCCCCTGCGCCAGCGCCAGCAGGCTGTCCTGCAGGTTGGGGCCGCGCGGCTGGTCCAGGTGGTAGGCATGGGCCCCGCAGCTGAGCGTGCGGAACAGGGTCATCTCGTCGACGGCATCGCTGATCAGCAGCACGCGAGGGCGCGCCAGCGCCGGCGGCAGCGTGTCCAGGTGTTGCAGCAGGCAGCTCGCATGGCCGTCGCTGAGGTGCACGTCGCTGACCAGATAGGCCGGCATCGCGTGACGCAGGCTGGCCGCCGCCTCCTGCCAGTGCTGACTCGCACCCAGGCAGTGCCAGCCGCTGTCCGCCAAGTCTCCGACCGCCCGGTTCAGGGAACGTTGGCTGTGGCGGAGCAGGAAGACCGAAGACATGCGTGCATTTGCTTACAAGCCGCGCATTCTCCCCCAGCAGGGGGTCTTGACCACCCCGCAGGCACGGGGCTCCGGCCGGGCTCTGCCCGAGATCAAAAGAGCAGCGCAAAAAGCCGGCGCCGCCCGCCTCAGACGGCCAGGAAGCCCCGGCGCAGGGCTCGCACCGGCTCGAAGCTGTGTGCGCTGGCCATGGGCCAGTAAGTCTTGAAGACCGCGCCGGGCAGCTCGCCCTCCAGCAGCGCGCCGGGGCGCACGAAGGGCAGCAGATTGGTCAGCAGGCGCACCTCGTGCGGGCTGACCCGGTGCACGATGTGATTGGCGCTGATCTCGCCGGGATGCAGCAGCCCGGCCGCCTGCACCAGCTCCTGCAGCGCATGCAGGGTGTTGCGGTGGAATCGGTAGACCCGCTCGGCCTTGTCAGGCACCACCAGGGCCTGCTGGCGCAGCGGGTCCTGGGTGGTGACGCCGGTGGGGCAGCGCCCCGTGTGGCAGGCCTGGGCCTGGATGCAGCCCAGGGCGAACATGAAGCCGCGTGCCGAGTTGCACCAGTCCGCCCCCAGGGCCATGGCGCGGGCGATGTCGAAGGCGCTGACGACCTTGCCCGCGCAGCCGATGCGCACGCGCTCGCGCAGGCCCAGCCCCTCCAGCGTGTTGTGCACCAGCAGCAGGCCTTCCTGCAGGGGCGCGCCGACGTGGTCGGTGAACTCCAGCGGCGCGGCGCCCGTGCCGCCCTCGGCGCCATCGACCACGATGAAATCGGGCAGGATGCCCGTCTCCTGCATGGCCTTGGCCAGGGCGAACCACTCCCAGGGATGGCCGATGCACAGCTTGAAGCCCACCGGCTTGTCGCCCGAGAGCCGGCGCAGCTCGACGATGAACTGCATCAGCTCCACCGGCGTCGTGAAGGCCGAATGCGCGGCCGGCGAATTGCAGTCCTCGCCCGCCGGCACGCCGCGGGTCAGGGCGATCTCGGGCGTCACCTTGGCCCCGGGCAGCACGCCGCCGTGTCCGGGCTTGGCGCCCTGGCTCAGCTTGATCTCGATGAGCTTGACCTGGGGATCGCAGGCGTTGAGGGCGAACTTCTCCGGGTCGAAGCGCCCGGCGGGCGTGCGGCAGCCGAAGTAGCCGGAGCCGATCTCCCAGATCAGGTCGCCGCCGTGCTCGCGGTGGTAGGGGCTGATCGAGCCCTCGCCGGTGTCATGGGCGAAGCCGCCGGCCTTGGCCCCGGCGTTCAAGGCCAGGATGGCATTGGCAGACAGCGCGCCGAAGCTCATCGCCGAGATGTTGAACACGCTGGCCGAGTAGGGCTGGGCCCGCTCGCCGCCTATCGTGACGCGGAAGTCGTGGCCCGGCAGCTGGGTGGGCTGCATGGAGTGGTTGATCCATTCGTAGCCCGCGGCCCCCACGTCCTTCTGCGTGCCGAAGGGGCGCTTGTCGGGGTCGCCCTTGGCGCGCTGGTAGACCAGGGACCGCTGCTGGCGCGAGAAGGGCGTGGCCTCGTTGTCGGACTCGATGAAGTACTGGCGCATCTCCGGCCGGATGTATTCCAGCAGGAAGCGCAGGTGGCCGATCACGGGGTAGTTGCGCAGCACCGCGCGCTTGGTCTGGCGCACGTCCCGAAATCCCTGCAGGCTCAGGCCCATGAAGAGGATGAACCAGGGCCAGGCCGGCCAGAAGTACCAGGTGCCCACCGCGCTGAGCACCGCACCCAGGCCGCAGAGCCACCAGCTGAGGTAGCGCAGGGGGAAGTAGTCGTCGACTTTTCTGAGCCAGGGCAGCATGGGGGCGGTCTCCGGATAGGGGGGCGGCAACGGTCGACAGCCGGTGGACGCAAGACCCGACCCCCGGCAGCCCCTCCCCAGGCCTGCAGTGCAGCATCAAAGCGCGCGCCTGTCACGCTGCAGTGCGGTGGCTTTGCGCACACGCCACAGCGGACGGCTTGCTGCACAATCGGCGCGCATCGAGAACCGCGCCCGAGCGCGCGCCCAACCTGGAGGAATCGCATGGGCATGAAGACCCTCGTCTCACCCGTCTGGTGGCTGTTGAAGAAGATCTGGTGGGTGGTGGACGGCATGCGCCGTGCGCTGTTCAACCTCATCCTGCTCCTGCTGCTGGTCGCACTGGTCTGGGGTCTGTTCAGCGGCGGCCCCAAGCCGCTGCGCGACAAGAGCACCCTGGTGCTGAGCTTCAACGGGCCACTGGTGGAGCAGTTCTCAGGTTCGGCGCGCGACCAGGCGATGAACCAGCTGCAGGGCATCGAGCCCAAGCAGGTGCGCCTGCGCGACGTGCTGGCTGCCCTGGAGGCCGCGGGCAAGGACGCCAAGATCAGCCAGGTCCTGCTGGACCTCGACGGCTTCAGTGGCGCCGGCCTGGCCGGCCTGCACGAGGTGGCGGCCGCGCTGCAGCGCGTGCGCGCCGCCGGCAAGAAGGTGCTGGCCTATGGCGACAGCTTCAGCCAGCGCGCTTACTACCTCGCGGCCCAGGCGGACGAGATCTACGTGCATCCCATGGGCGGCGTGCTGCTGGACGGCTTCGGCCGCCAGCGCATGTACTACAAGGACGCGCTGGAACGCGTGGGCATCAGCCCCAACCTGCTGCGCGTGGGCACCTACAAGAATGCCGGCGAGCCCTACATCGCCAACGGCCCCTCGCAGGCCTCGCTGGAAGCCGAGAGCTATCTCTACAACGAGCTGTGGGGCGGCTTCCTGGCCGACATCGAAAAGGCTCGCAAGCTCGAGGCCGGCAGCCTGGCCCGCAGCGTCGAGCAGGCCGACAAGGACCTGCTGGCCCTGCGCGGCGACATGGCCAAGCTGGCCCTGCAGCAGAAGCTGGTGGACGGCATCAAGACCCGCGACGAGGTCCGCGCCCTGCTGATGGAGCGCGGCGCCCGTGACGACAAGGGCCACAGCTTCGCCCGCATCGGCCTGGGTGAATACCTGGCCCGCCAGAAGCCGGCCCTGCCCGTGGGCCCGGCCGTGGGCGTGGTCGTGGCGCAAGGCGAGATCAAGGACGGCTCGGCCGCGCCCGGCACGATTGGCGGCGACTCCACCGCCGAGCTGATCCGCCAGGCCCGCGAGGACGATCAGGTCAAGGCCGTGGTCCTGCGCGTCAACTCGCCCGGCGGCAGCGCCTTCGCCTCGGAAGTCATCCGCCGCGAGCTGGAGCTGACGCAGAAGGCCGGCAAGCCGGTCGTGATCTCCATGGGCGACGTGGCGGCCTCGGGCGGCTACTGGATCTCCATGTCCTCCGACGAGGTGATCGCCGACGCCGGCACCATCACCGGCTCCATCGGCGTCTTCGCCCTGCTGCCCACCGGCGAGAAGCTGATGGACAAGCTCAACCTGCACACCGCCGGCTACACCACCACCTGGCTGGGCAAGGGCTACGACTTCCGCACCGGCCTGGATCCGCGCATGGCCTCGGCGGTGCAGAGCAGCATCCAGCACATCTACGACGAGTTCACCGGCAAGGCCGCCGCGGCCCGCAAGAAGAAGATCGACGAGATCGACGCCGTGGCCCAGGGCCGCGTCTGGACCGGCAAGCAGGCCCTGGAACGCGGCCTGATCGACCGCCTGGGCAGCCTGGACGACGCGGTGAAGGCCGCGGCCGGCCGCGCCAAGCTGGAGGGCCAGCCACGCGTCAGCTACATCGAGAAGGAACCGGGCCGCCTGGAGAAGCTGCTGCAGAGCGTCGGTGACACCCTGGCCCCCGGCATTGCCGCCTCGGTGCGCGCCCAGCTGGGCTTCCATGTCCCGCCCGCACTGCTGCAGCCCCAGCAGGATCTCGCCATGGCCAGCGAGCTGCTGGAAGGCCGCAAACCCTTCTCCACCACCGTGCACTGCCTTTGCACGGCGCCCTGAGACTGACCAAGGAACCACGACATGATGCGCATCGCCGCCGCCTTCCTGCTGCTGTTGGGGCTGTTCTCCGGAGCCGCCCTGCTCGCCGAACCCCTTCACCTGGCCCCGATCAGCGCGGGGCCGGCGCTGTGGGTCTTCTTCCCCCTGTTCAGCCTGCTGGGCTATGTGCTCTTCGCCATGGCCGCGCGCCGGGACCAGAGCCTGCTGGTCACCCGCGTGGCCGGCGCGGCCCTGCTGCTGCTGGCCGGCAGCGCGGCCGCCCTGCTGGTGCTCGCCAGCGCGGCGGTGCTGAGGCTGGAGAGCAGCCTCTCGCTGTGGTACGTGCTCGTGGTCGCCGGGCTGCTGGGCCTGGCCGCCGCCCTGCCCAGTTCCAAGCGGGAAGACTGAACGGGACTCAGCAGGACGGCTTGCAGGAATCGCCGGCGCTGGGTTCCAATGGGGTCAGGCTGAACCTCTCCTGCCCACCCCGTCCACCCATCCCGGCATGGCTGCAGCACCCCTCCCGCCGACGCTCCCCGGCCCGCGCCCACACTCGCGCCCACACTCGCGCCCTCACTCGCGCCCCCATGCGCGACAGCGCCGGCGCAGCGCCTGGGGCGCGGTCCTGCGACTGGGTCTGGCCTGCGGGCTCGCCCTGGCCCTGCCTGCGGGAACGGCCCGGGCCATGGAGCTGGTCAGTGCCGACCTCCCCTCCCTGATCAGCCCGCAGGGCCGCGACGCCCCGGGGCCGCTGGGCGAGTTCCTCGTCCTGCTCTGCGAACGCGCGGGCTGGGACCTGCACCCGCACTTCTACCCCTTCGCCCGCGCCACGCTGATGGCCCGCACCGGCCGACAGGTGCTGATGGCGCCCCTGGCCCGCACGCCGGAGCGCGAGAGCCAGTACCGCTGGCTGGTGCCGCTCTACACCCAGCGCTATGCCCTGATGGGCCTGCGCAGCCGCTGGCCCAAGGGCATCGACGAAGCCCTGGCGCGCCAATCCAAGGTGCTCACCCTGCGTGGCGCCCTCAGTACCGAGAGCCTGCAGAAGCAGGGCTACCGCCAGGTCTCTCAGGAGCCCGACTACGAACAGATCCTGCGCCGCATGGGCGATGGCAGCGCCACGCTGATCTACGGCGCCATCCCCGCGGTGATCGGCGCGATACGCGCGGCGGGCCAGGACCCGCGGGACTGGGTCGAGGGTCCCAGCTATGACCACAGCGAGATCTGGCTGGTGGGCAGCCCGGACCTGCAGGAGCGTCAGGTCCAGGCCCTGCAGGAGGCCTACGAACGGCTCAAGCGCGAGGGCGATCACCAGCGCCTGCTGCAGCGCATCGGGCTGGTGCCGGCAAACGGCACCGGCACCGGGTCTGGACCCGGCGGCCTATAATCCAGCCCACAGCGCCGATTTGTTCCGAATTGCGGGCGCTCAATAAATTCCGCTAAAGAGGGGCGCTCCTGCAACCGGCGTCCGCAGCTTTCGCGGAGCCGGTTTTTGCTTTTGGAGAGTCCCAAGATGGTCCCAAGCTCGGTGGGCGACGTGCAGCCCCAGCGCCTGCGCTTCGAGGCGCCCCTGCCCCTGCGCAGCGGTGCGGAGATCCGCGACTACGAGCTGGTCTACGAGACCTACGGCCAGCTCAACGCCGACAAGTCCAATGCCGTGCTCGTCTGCCACGCGCTCAATGCCAGCCACCATGTGGCCGGCACCTATGCCGGGCAGGAGCGGAGCGAGGGCTGGTGGGACAACCTCGTGGGCCCAGGCAAGCCGCTGGACACGGACAGGTTCTTCGTCATCGGCATCAACAACCTGGGCTCCTGCTTCGGCTCCACCGGCCCCATGCACACCAACCCCGACACCGGCCGCATCTACGGCGCCGACTTCCCGGTGGTCACGGTGCACGACTGGGTGGACGCGCAGGCCCGCGTGCTCGACGCCCTGGGCATCAAGCAGCTGGCGGCGGTGCTGGGCGGCTCGCTGGGCGGCATGCAGGCCCTGGACTGGTCGCTGCGCTACCCGGAGCGCATGCGGCACTGCATCGCCATCGCGACGGCACCCAGCCTGTCGGCGCAGAACATCGCCTTCAACGAAGTCGCCCGCCGCGCCATCGTCACCGACCCCGACTTCCACGGCGGCTTCTTCTACGAGCACGGCGTGGTGCCCAAGCGCGGCCTGCGCGTGGCACGCATGATCGGCCACATCACCTATCTCTCGGACGACGTCATGGAGCAGAAGTTCGGACGCGAGCTGCGCGCGGCCGAGCTGGGCTACAGCACCCAGGACATCGAGTTCCAGATCGAGAGCTATCTGCGCCACCAGGGCGACAAGTTCAGCGAGTACTTCGACGCCAACACCTACCTGCTGATCACCCGCGCCCTGGACTACTTCGACCCCGCGCGGGAGCACGGCGGCGACCTCTCCCGCACCTTCGCCAGCAGCCGCTGCAAGTACCTGCTGGCCAGCTTCACGACCGACTGGCGCTTCTCGCCGGCCCGCTCGCGCGAGATCGTCAAGGCCCTGGTGGACAACCGCCGCGACGTCTCCTACGCCGAGATCGACGCCCCGCACGGCCACGACGCCTTCCTGCTGGAGGACCCCCGCTACCACGGCGTGCTGCGCGCCTACTTCGAGCGCATCGCCAAGGAGTTCTGCTGATGAGCACCGCCCTGATCGAGACCATCGCCGCCCTGGTGCCCGAAGGCTCCCGCGTGCTGGACCTGGGCTGCGGCACCGGTGAGCTGCTGGCCTGGCTGCAGGAGAAGAAGGGCTGCACCGGCTACGGCGTGGAGCTGTCGGACGCCAATGTGCTGGCCTGCGCGCGGCGCGGCGTCAACGTCATCCAGCTGAACCTGGAGGAAGGTCTGGCCGTCTTCGAGGACCAGAGCTTCGACGTGGTGCTGCAGCTGGAGACCTTGCAGCACCTGCGCAATGCCGAGGCCATGCTGCGCGAGACCGCCCGCGTGGGCCGCGTGGGCATCGTCAGCTTCCCCAACTTTGCGCACTGGCCCAACCGCCTGCAGGTGCTGGCGGGCCGCATGCCCGTCACCCGCACCCTGCCCTACGAGTGGTACGACACGCCCAACATCCGCGTGGGCACCTATGCCGACTTCGAGGTGCTGGCGCGCAAGAACCGGCTGGAGATCCTGGACAGCTTCGGCGTGCAGGACGGGCGCGTGGTGCGCCAGTGGCCGAATCTGATGGCGTCGATGGCTGTCTTCAAATTGAAGAGATAACCCCCCCCTACTGGCTTCGCCAGCCCCCCCCAGGGGGGCGAGCGCGGCTGCCCGGCAGAGCCGGATCAGCGCCCTCCGTGTGGGGCGCGGGCTGCGCCGCGCGTCGAGGCAGAGGTGCGGTTCTTCCCTCCTGCGGTCTGCGCGGGGCCTGGCCCTTCGGCAGGCACAAACGGCATGCAGTTTGTGTCCGGCCTCAGCCCCCCAGGGGGGCGAGCGCGGCTGCCCGGCGGAGCCGGATCAGCGCCCTCCGTGTGGGGCGCGGGCTGCGCCGCGCGTTTTTGGGGCGGGGTGGAGTGGTGCGAAGAGGCGTTGGGGGTCAGGTCTTGCTGGGGCCGGCGGCGGACTGGTTTTCGCCGCGTTCGTAGACGACGTTGGCGCGGCCCACGAGCAGGGGGTCGAGCTGGCCGATCTTGTCGAGGTCCTTGTTGGCATAGGGCAGCTGGTGCAGGACGTGGCGCATGGCGTTGAGGCGCGCGCGCTTCTTGCAGTCGGACTTCACCACGGTCCAGGGGGCCTCGGCGATGTCGGTGTGGAAGAACATGGCTTCCTTGGCGCGGGTGTAGTCGTCCCACTTGTCCAGCGAGGCCAGGTCGATGGGCGAGAGCTTCCACTGCTTCAGCGGATGGGCGCGGCGCTCCTTGAAGCGGCGGCGCTGCTCCTCGCGGCTGACGGAGAACCAGAACTTGATCAGGTGCACGCCGGAACGCGCGAGGTTGCGCTCGAACTCCGGAGCCTGGCGCATGAACTCCTGGTACTCGGCGTCCGAGCAGAAGCCCATCACCCGCTCCACGCCGGCACGGTTGTACCAGCTGCGGTCGAAGAGCACGATCTCGCCGGCCGTGGGCAGGTGCTGCACATAGCGCTGGAAGTACCACTGGCCGCGCTCGACCTCGCTGGGCTTCTCCAGGGCCACCACGCGGGCGCCGCGGGGGTTGAGATGCTCCATGAAGCGCTTGATGGTGCCGCCCTTGCCGGCGGCGTCCCGCCCCTCGAAGAGGATCACCACCTTGGCGCCGGTGGCCTTCACCCAGGCCTGCAGCTTCAGCAGCTCCACCTGCAGGCGGTACTTCTGCTTCTCGTAGGCCTTGCGGGACATCAGGTTCTTGTAGGGGTAGCCGCCGCGGCGCCAGGTGGGCGAGAGCTCATCGTCCGGATTGCGGCCGGCCCCGGGCAGTTCCTGCAGCTCGGCCAGCAGGGCCTGGCGCAGGGCGAGGGCATCGTCTGGCGAGGCGCCCGCCAGCAGGCTCTTCACCGAGCTGGCCAGGCTGCCGCCGGGGGATGCCGCCTGTGCCACGTCCTTCAGCGCCTCCAGCTCGCGGGCCTGTGCGGCCTGCAGACGGTCCGACACCACCTGGCGGGCGATGCGCTGGGCGTCGCCGCTGCCGCTGGTGTCACCGGCCCGGGCACGGCGGGGCTTGGGCGCCTGGCTGCCGTTGATGCCGTTGAGGGCCTGGGCCTGGGCGGGGGTGCTGGTGGCGCGGCTGCGGGTACTCATCCTGGACTCCGGGGCTGTCATCAAACCCTCACGGTCGCATCCTTGGGGGATGATGTCCTTGATTCCCGTCAAGTCACTCCCGCAGCACGGACGCCAGCGTGTAGGCTCCGCCCAGGATTCACTGCCATCGAGAGACGAGGAGACCCCCATGATCGGCTACACCACCCTGGGCACCAACGACCTGCCGCGCGCAGCGGCCTTCTACGACGAACTCTTCGCCGTGATCGGCGCCAAGCGCCTGATGGAGTTCGAGCGCGGCTACGCCTGGGGCGTCAGCATGGACAAGCCGGGCTTCGGCGTGCTGCGCCCCTTCGACGGCCAGCCCGCCAGCGTGGGCAATGGCGTGATGGTGGCCCTGGCGGTGGACAGCCAGGAGAAGGTCCAGGCCCTGTACGCCAAGGCCCTGGCCCTGGGCGCCACCGACGAAGGCGCGCCGGGCGAGCGCGGCGGCGGCTTCTACGCCGCTTACTTCCGTGATCTGGACGGCAACAAGCTCAACGCCTTCTGCATGGGCTGAGCGGCGAGGCCACAGTGACGCCGGCGCGACGCGGCTTCCTGCGCGGCCTGGGTCCCGCGCTGCTGGGCATGGCCTTTGCTCCGGCAGCCCGGGCCCGCTGCGAACGCGTCCTGGTCGTGCCCGTTGCGCCCACCGGCTTCAATGTGCAGGTGCTGCCGGACGGGCAGGTACGCGGCGTCTATCCCGACCTGTTGCGCAGCCTGGAGCCGGCCCTGGGCTGCAGCTTCAGCTTCCCCATCGTGCCCCGGCCCCGGCAGAGCCTCATGTTCTTCGAGACCGGCGAGGCCGACCTCTTCCTGCCCGCCTCGCGCACGGCCGAGCGGGACCAGAAGGCCGAGTTCCTGCCCATGCTGCGCCTGACGCCCACGCTGATCACCTTCGGCGCAAGCACGGAGGCCCCACCCGCCAGCGTCGAGGCCCTGGTGGCCCGCAAGGAGTGGCGCGCCGTGGTCGTGCGCAGCTACACCTGGGGCAGTGAGTACGAACGCCTGCTGCGCCGGCTTGAGGAGCAGCATCGCGTCGACGTCGTCGCTGACCTGAAGACCCTGGGCCAGATGCTGCGTGCCGGTCGCGTGCAGTTCACGATCCTGCCGCCCACCTTGCTGCATTCCGCCCTTCAGGACGGCATCAGCGAGGCACGGGCGACCCAGGACTTCCGCTTCCAGCTCCTGAGCGGTCTGCCGCCGTCGGAGGTGGGGACCTACCTCTCGACCAGCACCCTCGATGCCGAGACCCGGCGCCGCCTGCGCCGCCTGATCGAGCAGGCCCTGGCCGAAGGCCGCCTGCTGCAGATCATGGGGCGCTACTACCCCGCCGAGGTGCTGAAGGCGGATGTGCAGAGGCTGTGAGCGGCATGTCCGAACGGGCAGACCAAAACGGTTGCAAGGCCTCAGCGCCGCACCGCGCGAGCCCTGCGGCCGGCAGGAGAAGCGGCGGAGGCACGAGGGCTGGGCCGGAAGGCGCGGCCTGGGGGCACCCAGTCCCGATCAGCGCGGCGCGCAGGCCCGCAGGGCCGCCACGTCGCCGCTCGTGATGGCCTCCAGGCTCTGGCTGATCCGCTCGATGGGCCAGTCCCACCAGGCGATCGCCTCCAGCTCGGCCACCACCTCGGGTGCAAAGCGTTCGCGGAGGAGTCGCGCCGGGTTGCCGCCGTACACGGTGTAGGCCGGCACATCGCTGGTGACCACCGAGCGCGCCGGGATGATGGCGCCGTTGCCGATGTGCACGCCGGGCATGATCAGGGCGTCGTAGCCGATCCAGACGTCATGCCCGATGACCGTATCGCCCTTGTACGGCAGCTCGCCGGGTTGCGGCGCCGCGCGCTCCCAGCCATTGCCGAAGATGAAGAAGGGGTAGGTCGAGATCCCTGAGGTCTTGTGGTTGGCGCCGTTCATGATGAACCTGACGCCACGGGCCAGGGCACAGAACTTGCCGATCACCAGGCGGTCACCGATGAAGGGGAAGTGGTAGAGCACCTGGCGCTCGAAGTTATCGGCGCCCTCGGGGTCGTCGTAGTAGGTGTAGTCCCCGATCTCGATGTTGGGGTTCTGGATCTTGTTCTTGATGAAGCACACCTGGGGAAAGCCGGGCATGGGGTGGGGATTGCTGGGGTCGGGTCCGTGCATGGTGTCCTTTCGCGAGGGAGGCGACGCGCCGCCGACGGCAGGGGTGGCCGTGGTGGCGGCCCGGCCGCCATCGTAAGGCGCGGGGCAGACCGTGATCGTTCGCTATAGTGCCGGGCCAAACGCCCGCCACGAGGCCTGTCCGGGGAGCATCCATGCCTGTCCTTGTCATCCTGCACGTCGCCATCGCGATCTT
The DNA here is from genome assembly GCF_027257975.1 of Pelomonas sp. BJYL3. Taxonomy (GTDB): domain Bacteria; phylum Pseudomonadota; class Gammaproteobacteria; order Burkholderiales; family Burkholderiaceae_C; genus Roseateles_B; species Roseateles_B flavus. The sequence continues at coordinate 446,242 of NZ_JANZKX010000002.1, read as the reverse complement.
CTTCGCGGTGCACGCCGTGCGCACCGGCCGCAACACCGTGTGGCTGTTCGTGCTGCTGTCTTTCCCCTTCCTGGGCAGCCTGGTCTATCTCTTTGCCGAGTTCCTGCCCGAGCAGCGTCACAGCCGCCTCGGGCGCAAGGCCGGGGCCGCGCTGCGGCAGATCATCGATCCCCAGCGGGAACTGCGCGAAGCGCGCCTGGCCCTGGAGCAGACGCCCAGCATGGGCAACCGCCTGCGCCTGGCCCAGGCCCTGCTGGAGGCCGACCAGGCAGCGGAGGCCCTGCCCCATTTCCAGGCCTGCGCCCAGGGTGTGTTCGCCCATGACGCCGCCGCGCTGAGCGGGCTGGCGCGCTGCCAGGCCGCCGCGGGCCAGGAGGCCGCGGCCGTGGCCAGCCTGCGCCGCCTGTTCGCCGATCAGCCCGAACGCTACAGCGGCGAGCTCGCGCTGCTGATGGCCCGGCTGCTGGCGGTCGTGCATCCCGAGGAAGCCGAGGCCGCCTTCGAGATCGCTCTGCGCACACACAGCGGCCTGGAGACCCACAGCGCCTGGGGCCAGTTCCTGCTGGCCCAGGATCGCAAGGCCGAGGCACGGCCCGTGCTGGAGCAGGTGCTGAAGGACGCGCGCCTCAGCAGCGCCCATGCGCGGGACTACAACCGCCACGCCATCGCGGCAGCCGAGGCGGCACTGGACCGCCTGGGCCGCGCCGGCTGAAGGGCCTCGCCGTCCGCGATCAGCCCTGCGGCAGCGCCGCCACCGGCTTCAGCGCCTCGAAGCCCGCATCCTCGCGCTTGGCCTGCCAGGCCATGATGGCGCGGCCCATTTCGCCGGTGTCGAAGATGGCGCTCTGCAGCAGGCTCATCTGCTGCAGCGAAGCGGCCACGCCGTGGTCCCGCGCATGGTTCAGCGCCAGCTTGCTGCCGGCGATGGCCAGGGGTGACTTCAGCGCGATCTGCCGCGCCAGGGCCAGGGCCTGCTCGAGCAGCGCGGCCGCATCCGGCGCGATGGCGTTGACCAGGCCCAGCTGCAGCGCGCGCTCGGCGCCCAGGCGCTCGCCGGTGTAGGCCATCTGACGGGCCATGCCGGCCGGGATCAGACCCTGCAGGCGCTGCAGGATGCCCAGGTCGGCCGCCATGCCGATGGTGGTCTCCTGGATGCTGAAGAAGGCGTCGGCGCTGCACAGGCGGATGTCGCAGGCCGCGGCGAGGTCGAAGGCACCGCCGATGCAGCCGCCCTGCACCGCGCAGATCACCGGGAAGCGCGCCTCGTCCAGCACCGTGAAGCAGGCCATCAGGCGGCGCAGGGAATCCTGGAAGGAGAGCCGTGCGCGGGCATCGCCCGTATCCAGCAGGCCGCCCTGGCCCGCGAAGGTCTGCAAGGCCATGCCGGCGCTGAAGTGCTTGCCGGTGGATGCGATCACCAGCACGCGGGCCTGGCCTTCGTCATGCAGGCGCTGCACGGCGTCACGCAGGGCAGGGAAGAAGTCCGGCGCCATGGTGTTCATGCGCTCGGGCTGGTTGAGGGTCAGCAGGGCCACGCCGCCCTCCTGCAGGTCCAGGTCGAAGTAGTGGGCTGCGCTCATGGGGATCCTTGCATGCTCGATGAAGCCGCCAAGCCTAGCGCCGCCGGGGCGTTCGGCCATCGCGCAGGTGACAAGATGGAGAGCTGCCCCTAGGTCAAAGCGCACGCTTCCCAGGGCTTGCCCCAGGGAAAGCCGCCGCCGGCCCTGCCTACACTGCGCCGCATGCGAACCCTGAAGACTGACGATGGCGTGCCCCTGCACTGGCGGCAATGGAACAAAACCGGCATGGGACCGGCCCGAGGCACGGTACTGATCGTTCACGGCCTGGGCGAGCATGTGGGCCGCTACGAGCACGTGGCCGCCCATCTGAACCACTGGGGCTGGCATGTGGTCGGCCATGACCAGCGCGGGCATGGCGCCTCCGGCGGCGCCCGCGGCGACCTGCCCCACGACCGCCGCTTCGAGCAAGACCTGGCCCTGGTGATCGACGAAGTACGGGCCGATGCCACGCTGGGCGCCGGCCCGCTGATCATGCTGGGCCACAGCATGGGCGGCCTGATCGCCGCGCGCTTCGTGGCCGGGGGCCTGCCCGGCGCCGGCTCGCCCCCGCCCTGGTTCCGCCCCCTGGACGGCCTGGTCCTCAGCTCCCCGGCCCTGGCCGTGGACACGAGCGCCTTCCAGCGCGGCCTGCTGGCCGCCACGCTGCCGCTGTTGCCGCACCTGGCCGTGGGCAACGGCCTCAAGCCGGCGTGGATCTCGCGCAGCCAGGACGTGGTCAGCGCCTATCAGCAGGACCCGCTGGTGCACAACCGCATCACACCCACCCTGGCCGCCGTGATCGCCCGCGGCGGCGAGGCCGTGCTGGCCCGCGCTGCCGACTGGACCCTGCCCACCCTGCTGATGTGGGCCGGCGCCGACCGCTGCGTCTCCCCCACCGGCTCCAGCCGCTTCGCCGCCAGCGCCCCCAAGGCCGTGGTGCAGAGCCAGTGCTTCGAGAAGCTCTTCCACGAGATCTTCAACGAGCCCGAGCAGCAGCAGGTGTTCGAGAGGTTGAGGGTCTGGCTGGAGCGGTACTGATCGAGATACGGCATCAGCATGGGGGCTCGACGAAAGAGAGCCCCAGCTGCCGCGCGACTTCGACTCGCCAGTTCAGTGACGCGATTAGACAATTCAAATAGGCCACAGAACGATTGGTACTGAGATACCGAAGCCGTTCGGGGTCGAGCAGGCGCAGATTGCTTGCGACTGTCATCGCGTCCGCCACAAGCAGGCAGTTGGCGGGATAGTCCAGCAGCGCCCAGTCCCAGCCTAGCCCGATGGCGTCCGGACTATTGACGCATGCCCAAAGCGTATGCCCATAGGCCGAGCAACCTGCGCTCAACGCTGTGTCAGAAAGCCGCGTCGTCCGGACATGCGCGAACTTCAGGGCTGTCCTGCTTCCTATAGACCATCGGACAGCCGGCCAGGACTTCGCAGTCCAATTCATCAAAGCCGGCGATGTATGCAAGGGGGTTTGCATTGAGCAACTAACTCCGAGTCTGGGCCGGAGTCTCCGTCGCGGCGGGTCGCATGCCTACTGGTAAGCGTTACAGATCACCGGGACTACCAAGACCGGCACAATTTGGCCTAACTGCTTGGAGTTGCCAGCCATGTTGCACAACGACTACCTCGGCGTCATGTCCGCAAGAAATGAGGACGAGTTCCGGACGGAGATCGTTCGATTTGCGCAGAACCTGGGCTTCAGAACCGTCGACACTTTGACGGTCGTGGATCATGAAAACGCGGAATCGGAATTCATCTGCGTGGACAACATTGGTAATCCGGACTGGAACGCAATCGACTCCAGCTACTGGAAGCGCGATCCGGTCATGCAACACTGCAAAACAAGCAGCGTTCCCATCGTCTGGGGCACCCGCAACTACCGTTCGCCCCTGGTAGCTGACATCTACGATCTTTTCTCAGCCTACGGACTCCGATCTGGGATCAGCATCAGTTCGCATTTGCAAGGTGGGCGCCACTTTGCTTTTTGCGTCCACACAGATCATGACCTAGAAGCAGATACCCGCCATGTTGCGCATGCACTTCCACATTTGCAGCTGTTCGCGGCTCATGCGCTTGACACGGCATTTCGCCTGTTCCTCCCTCCAGAGAACTTGACCATCGACAAGCTAACACCTCAAGAGGTAGATGCCTTGAGTTGGACCCTTGAAGGAAAATCGACTGAAGAAATCGCTGCCTTACTGAATATCACCGAAGACTTGGTGAAACTTTGTTTGCGAAAAATCGCTCAGGATCTTGGTTGCATGAGCGAACATCAGGCGGCTCTCAAAGCGCTGAGACTGGGCATCATTTTTTGACCATTTGAGGAGCGGCAGGTGGACATTCGCCAAGACAATTGCAGTTCTGACAAGCCTGAGGTGGCGCCAGCGAGCCAGCCCTCGGTGCTAACTGACGAACAGCTGGAGTGGGTCTCGGGCGGGGAAGGAACGGACAACCCAGCTTCACAGCCCCCGCAGCCCGGCCCTTTGCCAGGTTGGTAAGCCGCGGATTGTTTCCTCCTGCCGTGCTCGTACGTGATGGAGGTGCATTTCATTTCGCAGCCCCGGGCCATACCTAAAGCGCGGGCAGGACCACCCTCCTAGAATAGCTGGCTCGCGGCCACCAGCCGCCAGGAGACCGCCATGAACGCACGTGACCCCCACCTGCCCCTGCAGGCCGACGAAGCCAGCAGCCTGGGGCAGTTTGCCGCCCAGGTCTGGGACGAGGAAATCGTTCCTGCCCTGACCGACTACATCGCCATCCCGGCCAAGAGCCCCATGTTCGATGCGGACTGGGCGGCCCACGGCCATATCGAGGCCGTGCTGCGCAATGCCGCGAGCTGGGTGGAGAGCAAGAAGGTGGCGGGGCTCAAGCTGGAGGTCATCCGCATTCCCGACCGCACACCGGTGATCTTCTTCGAGGTACCGGCCACCAAGGCGGGCTGCGAGGACACCGTGCTGCTGTACGGCCACCTGGACAAGCAGCCCGAGTTCAGCGGCTGGCGCTCCGACCTCGGCCCCTGGACGCCCAAGTACGAGGACGGCAAGCTCTACGGCCGTGGTGGCGCCGATGACGGCTATGCCATCTACGCCTCGCTGACGGCCATCATGGCCCTGGACCGCCAGGGCATCCCGCGCCCGCGCTGCGTGGGCCTGATCGAGACCTGCGAGGAGTCCGGCTCCTACGACCTCCCCGCCTACATCGACCTGCTCAAGGAACGCCTGGGCAATGTCAGCCTGGTGGTCTGCCTGGACAGCGGCGCCGGCGACTACGACCGCCTGTGGCTCACCACCAGCCTGCGCGGCAACGTGACCGGCACGCTGAAGGTGGAGGTGCTCACCGAGGGCATCCACAGCGGTGACAACTCCGGCGTGGCGCCCAGCAGCTTCCGCATCATGCGCCAGCTGCTGGACCGCCTGGAAGACGCCAAGACCGGCCATCTGCTGCCGGCCGACTTCCATTGCGACATCCCCGCCGACCGCATCGCGCAGGCCCAGACCACGGCCGACATCCTCGGCGCCGAGGTCTACAAGCGCATGCCCTGGGCCTGCGGCGCGGACGGCGGCCCGGTGCTGCCCGTCACCACCGAACCGCTGGAGGTGCTGCTCAACCGCACCTGGCGCCCGACGCTGTCGGTGACCGGCGTGGACGGCATGCCGCCCATCAGCAATGCCGGCAATGTGCTGCGCCCCTTCACCGCCTTCAAGCTCTCGCTGCGCCTGCCGCCGCTGATCGACGGCAACGAGGCCGCACTGAAGCTCAAGGCCCTGCTGGAAGACAACGCGCCCTACAACGCCCGGGTCAGCTTCGTGCCGGACGGGCGTGCCGGCGCCTACGGTGCCACGGGCTGGAACACGCCGGACCTGCAGCCCTGGCTGTCCAAGGCCGTGGCGGAGGCCAGCCTGCGCCACTTCGACACCGAGGTCGGCTACATCGGCCAGGGTGGCACCATCCCGCTGATGGGCATGCTGCAGAAGGGCTTCCCCAAGGCCCAGATGATGGTCTGCGGCGTGCTCGGCCCCAAGAGCAATGCGCACGGCCCCAACGAGTTCCTGCATGTGCCCTACGGCAAGCGCCTGACGGCCGCCGTGGCCCAGGTGATGGCCGCCCACCCCTGAGCCGCTGCGCGAGCAGCACATCACGCCTCCACCGTTGACGAAGCGGCGGTGGAGGTGGAAATTGACCAACATCAAGCCTCGGCCACCTGGCGCTCGCTATGGTGGCCAGTCTTTGCGCCATGGTCATGCAGTCCCCCCCTTCCTCCGCTGCGATCTCGGCCGACCGGCCGGCGCCCGCGGACGCGGCCCTGTCGGCTGAAGGGTCGGGCAGCACACGCTTCAGGCCCTGGCATGCCTGGCTGTGGCTGTGCCTGGGCCTGATGTGCACCTGGCTGCTGCAGGGGCTGTGGCTGCTCAATGAACGCCAGGTCGCCCGCGCCCATGAAGGCGAAAAGCTGCAGAGCCTGGTCCAGACCCTGGACGGCATCGTCTCTCAGCAGCTGATCGCCATCCAGGCCGCCCTGCAGACAGTGGACGCCGAGTACCCGCGCTGGCGCCCGGCACACAAGCAGGCCGACGGCGAATCGATGCTCCAGACCCTCACCCGCGCCATGCCCGGCGTGCGGCTGCTGCTGGTCGTCGATGCCGGCGGCCGTGTGCAGGTCTCGTCCATGCCCGAGCTGCTGGGCCGTGACGTCTCGGACCGCCCCTATGTCCGCCAGAGCCGGCGGCATCCGCAGGAGGGGCTGCTGCATATCACCCCGCCGTTCCAGACCCTGCTGGACGACCGCAGCGTGGCGCTGGCCCGCACCCTGCATGACGCCGAGGGCCACTACCAGGGCGTCATCGTGGCCAGCCTGGACCCCGACTACTTCTCGCTGGTGCTGGCCACTGTCCAGCCCTCGGAGGACACCTGGGCCGCCATCGCCCATGAGAGCGGCGCCATGTTTGCGGTCCAGCCCCATGTGGAGGACTGGATCTCCCGCAATGTGCTGGACCAGCCCGGCTCGGTGCTGGAGCACCACCTGCGCGGCGGCCTGCCGGCCAGCCTGCACCTGCAGCAGTCGCGGCTGAGCCATGACCTGCGCCTGGTGGCCGCGCGCACCGTGTCCCCGGAGGGTCTCTGGCTGGATCAGCGCCTGTACGTGGCCGTCGGCCGCTCCATGCGCAGCGTGGAGGGCTTCTGGCGGCGCCAGCTGTACAGCGCCGTGCTGGCCGGCGCCGCCCTGGGCCTGCTGTCCACCCTGGGCCTGTTCTTCTACCAGCGGCGCCGGCGCCTGGTGGAGCTGCAGAGGCGCCAGCAGCGGCGCAGCGAGCGCGACAGCGCCGCCCGCACCGCCCTGGCGCTGGAGGGCGCGGCTCTCGGCCTGTGGGACTGGAATCTCGTCAGCGGCGAGACCCGCTTCGACAGGCGCTGGTGCGCGATGCTGGGCTATTCCCCGCACGAGATCGAGGACCATGTGCGGGCCTGGGAGGATCGACTGCATCCGGACGACAGGCCCGTCGTGCAGGAACAGCTGCAACGCTACCTGTCCGGCGCGCTGTCCCAGTACACCCAGGACTACCGCCTGCGCCACCGTGACGGCCACTGGGTCTGGATCCATGCCAACGGCCGCATCATGGCGCGCGATGCCGAGCGCCGCCCCACCCGCATGGTCGGCACCCACATGGACATCAGCGCGGCCAAGCGGGCAGAGGCGCAGCTGCAGGCCCATGCGCAGCACACCCAGGCGATCCTGGACAACATGGTCGACGGCATGATCACCATGGACGCCAAGGGCCGCATCGACGCCATCAACCCGGCCGCCTGCCGCATGTTCGGCTACAGCGCCGAGGAACTGGTGGGCCAGCGGGTGGAGCTGCTGATGCCGGAGGCCGAACGCCCTCACCATGCCGGGCATGTGCGCCGCTACCTGGACACGCAGGTGCCGCATGTGATCGGCATCGGCCGCGATGTCAACGGACGGCGCAAGGACGGCAGCATCTTCCCCATGAGCCTGGCGGTCTCGGAGATCCTGCAGGACGGCGAGCCGCTGTTCATCGGCCTCACCCGCGACATCACCGAACGAAAGAAGGCCGAGGCGGAGATCGAGCAGCTGGCCTTCTACGATTCCCTGACCGGCCTGCCCAACCGGCGCCTGCTGCTGGACCGCCTCAACCAGGCCCTGGCCATCAACCGGCGCAATCACCGCCACGGCGCGGTGCTGTTCATCGACCTGGACAACTTCAAGGCCCTCAATGACACCCTGGGCCACGGCATGGGCGACCGCGTGCTGGTCGGCGTGGCGCGCCGCCTGCAGGCAGCCCTGCGCAGCGAGGACACCATCGCGCGCTGGGGCGGGGACGAGTTCGTGGTCGTGCTGCACGACCTCGGCCAGAACGCCGAGGTGGCGGGCCTGCATGCCGAAGCGGCGGCCGAGAAGCTGCTGCGCGTGCTGGGCCAGCCCCATCAGCTGGACGGCCACCAGCACCACAGCACGCCCAGCATCGGCATCGTGATCTGGGGCGGGGACACCGGCAGCAGCGAGGACCTCCTCAAGCATGCCGACCACGCCATGTACCAGGCCAAGGCCGCGGGCCGCAACCGCCTGTGCTTCTTCGACCCGGCCACGCAGGCCGCCATGGCCGAGCTGACGGCCCTGGAGGCCGACCTGCGCCAGGCCATCGACTGCCAGCAGCTGGAGCTCTTCTACCAGGCCCAGGTGGACGATCGGGGCCTCATCGTCGGTGCCGAGGCCCTGCTGCGCTGGAACCATCCGGTGCTGGGCTGGGTCTCTCCGGCCCGCTTCATCCCCCTGGCCGAGCACACCGGCCTGATCGCCCAGCTGGGTGAATGGGTGCTGCAGCAGGCCTGCGCGCAGCTGGGGCTGTGGGCGCGCGAGCCGCACATGGCGGGGCTCACGCTGGCCGTCAACGTCAGTGCGCACCAGTTCCGCCAGAAGGGCTTCCTCGGCTTCATGCAGCAGCTGCTGGCCCGCAGCGGCGCGCCCACCGACAAGCTCAAGCTGGAGATCACCGAGAGCGCCCTGGTCGAGAACGTCGAACAGGTCATCGCCCTGATGGTGGCCCTGCGCAGCCTGGGCCTGCATTTCTCGCTGGACGACTTCGGCACCGGCTACTCCTCGCTGGCCTATCTCAAGCGCCTGCCGCTGGACCAGCTCAAGATCGACCAGAGCTTTGTGCGTGACCTCGTCACCGAGCCCAATGCCATGGCCATCGCCCGGGCGGTGATCCAGCTGGGCGAGAGCCTGGGGCTGGACGTGATCGCCGAGGGCGTGGAGACCGATGCCCAGCGCCATGCGCTGCAGCAGCAGGGCTGCCATGCCTTCCAGGGCTATCTGTACGCTCGCCCGCTGGCCCTGCAGGACTTCCAGGCCCTGGTGCAGAGCTGGCCGGCAGGCACGCCGCGCGCCGGCGGATGACGCGGGGGCCGGGGGACCTGGGACAATAGGCGCTTTGCACGCCGAAGTCCCGCCATGTCCCGCCCTGAAACGCTGTACCTCTTCGTCTCCTGCCCCGGTGGGGTGGAGCCTCTGCTGGAGGAGGAGCTGCAACGCATCCTGCCGCGCGGCCGCATCCACGCGATGCGCGGCGGCTGCTCGGTGCAGGGCACGGCGGAGGACGTCATGCAGATCAACCTCGAGAGCCGCCTCGCCCAGCGCGTGCTGGTGGAGCTGATCGAGGGCGGCTACCGGCACGAGGACGACCTCTACGTGCTCGCCCGGCGCGTGGACTGGGACCGCTGGATCGGCCCGCAGCACACCATCCGTGTCGACACCACCGCCCAGCGCTCGCCCCTGCGCAGCCTGAACTTCGCCACCCTGCGCATCAAGGACGCCATCTGCGACGCCCTGCGCGATGCCACCGGCGAGCGCCCCAGCGTGGACACCCGCGCGCCCGACCTGCCCGTGGTCCTGCACCTCGGCGAAGACCGCGCGGCGCTGTACGTGGACACCTCCGGCGAGCCCCTCTTCAAGCGCGGCTGGCGCGTGGACAAGGGCGACGCCCCGCTGAAGGAGACCCTCGCCGCCGCCATGCTGGCCGCGGCCGGCTGGCGTGGCACGCCCGAGACCGGCGGCGCCCTGCACGACCCCTGCTGCGGCTCGGGCACCATCCCGGTCGAGGCCGCGCAGATCGCCTGCGGCATCGCGCCGGGCATCCAGCGCCGCTTCGCCTTCGAGCGCCAGCTGCCCTTCCAGCCTCTGCGCGCCCGCTGGGCCGAGATGAAGCAGGCCGCCCAGGCCCGCGTGCACCCGCCGGCCGTGCCCATCTTCGCCAGCGACGTCGCCTTCCGCATGGTCGACTTCGCCCGCCGCAACGCCGAACGCGCCGGCGTGGCGCAGTACATCCAGTTCAATGGCGGCGACGCCCTGGAGCGTGCGGCGCCGAAGCTGCCCGAGGGCATGCCCGGCACCATCATGATGAACCCGCCCTACGGCGAGCGGATCGAGGTGCGCGGCAAGGCAGCGGCCGTGCGCGAGGCCAGCGGCTCCGAGCAGCGCGATGCGGACGACGACTTCTTCCCCCGCCTGGCCGCCCACTGGAAGCGCAGCTACACCGAGAACCCCGCCGGCTGGACCGCCTGGCTGCTGTGCCCGGACATGAAGCTGCCCACCAAGATGCGGCTCAAGGAAAACCGCCGCGTGCCCATGTGGAACGGCCCCATCGAGTGCCGGCTGTTCCGCTTCGACCTGATCAAGGGTTCGGCACGGGAGAAGCCGCGCGCTGCTGAATGAGGCGGCGCGCGCCCACCGCCAGCGCCAGGCCGATGAGGGCCAGCGGCAGCAGGGAGCCCAGGGCCATGCGCTGCCAGCCCCCGGCCGTCACCAGAGCGCCGGAGCTGAAGGCGGTGAGCGTCATGGTGCTGTTGATGCAGACCTCCATGGTGGCCTGCGCGCGGGTCTTCTCCTCGGGACGGTAGGCCCGGGTGAAGAGCGTGGTGCCGCCCACGAAGAGGAAGTTCCAGCCCACGCCCAGGGCCAGCAGGGCGCCCAGGAAATGGGTCAGGTCTTGCCCTGACAAGGCAAAGCCCACGCAGACCAGGTTCAACAGCAGCCCCGTCGCCATCACCGGCAGCACGCCCACGCGCTGGATCAGGTGGCCGGTGAAGAAGCTGGGCGCGAACATGCCCAGCACATGCCACTGCAGCACGAAGGTGGCGTTGTCGAAGGGCAGGCTGCACTGCTTCATCGCGATGGGCGTGGCGGCCATCAGCAGGTTCATCACTCCATAGCCCAGAGAGCAGGCGGCGATGGCCACGAGGAAGAAGGGCTCCTCCCGCATCAGCTGCTGCCAGGAGCGGCCCGTGGCCGCGCCGGGCTGCGACTCGGCCAGGGGCGGGAAGGGAATCAGCGAGACCACCAGCAGGCTCAGCAGCGCCACGCCCACCAGGGCCAGGTAGGCGCCGGCGAAGGGCTGCACGAGCAGGTCCCGGCTGAACTTGGCCAGTGCCGGCCCGGCCACCGCGCCCAGCAGGCCGCCGGCCAGGACCCAGGAGATGGCGGTCTCGCGGCGCGCGGGCTTCACCAGCTCGGTCGACACGAAGCGGTACAGGCCCGCGCTGGCGTTGTAGTAACCCGCCAGCAGCGTGGCCAGCACCACCAGCCAGAAGCTGCGCTCGCTGACCGCAAAGGCCGCCAGCGAGCAGCTCATCACCGCCACCAGCGCCGCCAGCTGGAAACCGCGCCGCCGCCCCCAGGCGCGCTGGTGCCGCGCCACCAGAGGCGCGAACAGGGCCCCGCCCGCCACATAGCTGCACACCGGCAACGTGGCCATCCAGGGCACGGGCGCCAGGGCCAGACCCACCAGACCGTTGATGGCGATGAAGGTGACGTTGTTGGTCAGGAACAGACCCTGGCACAGGGTCAGCAGCATCAGCGCGGGGTTCATGGCGGCTTTCGGGGGGCGGGGCAGCGAGGCTAACACCAGACACGGCTTTCTGTCCGGCCCGCCCTTGGGGCCCTAGTCCCCGACGAAGTAGAGCGCCTGCCCTTGCAGCGCCGACTTCAGCAGCAGGGCATACAGCGCCAGCATCGCCGGGGACTCCCTGTTCAGCGGCGAGACCAGGGCGGTGGCCAAGTGCCGGGCCAGCGCTTCGGCGCGTTCGGCGTCGATCTGGAAATCGCGATAGAAGTCGAAAGGAATGCCATGCCGCTGCAGGAACTCGACAAGTTCCCAGCGTCCGGCAAAGTCCCGCTCACAGAGCTGAAGGCACAGCTCGCTGTGGCGGGAGCCCAGGTACACGTCCAGCATGGGTGGATCCAGCGGCGTCGGAACCGGCCGCTCAGGCCTGCTGCAAAGCCACCCAGCCCAGCACGGCCAGGGGGGCGGTGTCCGCCCGCAGGATGCGCGGCCCCAGCTGCAGGGCCTCGAAGCCGCGATCGCGGGCGGCCTGCTCCTCGGCGGGGCTCAGGCCGCCCTCGGGGCCGCTGAGGACCAGGGTGGGCTGGGGCTCGCCGGCGGCGCGCTCGTGCAGGGGCCGGGCGGCGGTGGGGCTCAGGAGCCAGCGGCGGGCGGGCGCCGTCGCGTCCAGGCCCGCCAGCCAGGCGGCGAGGGTCTGGACCGGGTGGATCTGGGTGACGCAGGCCCGGCCGCACTGCTCGGCCGCGGCAATGGCCACGCCCTGCCAGTGCGCCTGCTTCTTCTGCGCGCGATCGCCCTGCAGGCGCAGGACCGAACGCTCGCTCATCAGGGGCTGGATGGCCACGGCGCCCAGCTCGGTGGCCTTCTCGACGATGCCGTCCATGCGGTCATTGGCCGGCATCACGACGCACAGGGTCAGGGCCGTGGCCAGCTCGCGGTTGACCAGCTGGCGGGCGTGCAGCTGCACGCGCACCTCGCTGCGGCCCATGGCGGTGACTTCGGCCTGCCATTCGTCGCCCGAGCCGTCGAACAGGGTCAGGGGGCTGCCGGGCTGCAGGCGCAGCACCTGCACATGGCGGGCGGCGGCAGCGGGCAGGCACAGCTCGGCCGGGCCGGCCAGGGGGATATCGACGAAGAAGCGTGGAGGCATGGGCAGGGTTCAGGGAAAGGTCGCCGGAACCCGCCAGTGTGCCAAAGAAGCCGAGGCGCCCCGGGCGAGGCTCAGTGCATGCCCATGGCGCGCTTGACCTGCTCGGCCAGATCATCGCCCTGGGCCTCGCGCACCATCTCGACGAAGCGGCGGGCGTAGTCCTGCAGCTCGGGCAGGCCGCTGCAGCGCTCGACCTCCAGCACCACCTTGTAGCCCTTCATCAGGCCCAGGTACTGCTTGGCGTGGCGGGTGAGGTAGGCGTAGAGCTGCTCGTAGTCCAGCTGGGGGTCGCCCCCCGCGGCGGCGGCTGCGGGCGCCGGTGCCGGCACGGGCGTGGCCGCAGGCGCCGTGCCGAAGGCCGGGGCGAAGGTGGCGTCCGCGGCCGGCGCGGGAGCCGGCCCCAGTGCCGCTCCCGCGGCCCGGATCAGGCCGAGGTCCAGCAGCTGCTGCACATCGGCTTCGGTGCTGCCCTGCACCAGGCCCAGCCACTGGCGGGCGGACTTGCTGGCATCGATCACCAGCAGCAGGTTGCGGGTGGCGCGGGCGTTGACGAGCTGGCGCACCTTCATTTCAGCGCGGCCGGCGTCGGTTTTCTGATAGCTCTGGTCCAACACGGCAAAAGTCTCCTGGGCGGGAGCTTACGCGTTACCCAGAAGACCCACCGTCGGGAAAGTGCTACTTTTTGTCCCGCAGTTCGCGACGCAGGATCTTGCCGACCGGGGTCTTGGGCAGGTCGGTCCGGAACTCGACGATCTTGGGGCGCTTGTAGCCCGTCAGATTGGCTTCGCAGAAGGCGCGGACATCGGCCTCGCTGACGTTCGGGTCCTTGCGCACGATGACCACCTTGACCGCCTCGCCGGCCTTGTCGTCCGGCACGCCCACGGCGGCGCACTCGAGCACGCCCGGCATCTGGGTGATGACGTCCTCGACCTCGTTCGGGTAGACGTTGAAGCCGCTGACCAGGATCATGTCCTTCTTGCGGTCCACGATCTTGAAGTAGCCGCGCTCGTCCATCTGGCCGACGTCACCGGTGCGGAAGAAGCCGTCCGCCGTCATGACCTTGGCCGTCTCGTCCGGGCGCTGCCAGTAGCCGGCCATCACCTGCGGGCCCTTGATGGCGATCTCGCCGGTGCCGCCAGCGGGCACCTCGTGGCCGTCGTCGTCCAGCAGCTTCATCTCGGTACCGGGCACGGGCAGGCCGATGGTGCCGGTGTAGGACTTGGAATCCGTCGGGTTGCAGCTGGCCACGGGCGAGGTCTCGGAGAGGCCGTAGCCCTCGCAGATCGGGCAGCCGGTCTTCTCCAGCCACAGCTTGGCCGTGGCCTGCTGCACGGCCATGCCGCCGCCCACGGAGATCACCAGGTGGCTCCAGTCCACCGTGTTGAAGTCCTTGTGGTTGGCCATGGCCATGAAGAGCGTGTTGACCGCGGGCATGCTGTGGAAGCGGTGCTGGGACAGCTCCTTGAAGACGCCCGGCAGGTCGCGCGGATTGGGAATCAGCACATTGCAGCCACCCGTGTGCATGGACAGCATCATGTTCGTGGTGAAGCCGAAGATGTGGTACAGCGGCAGCGCGCAGACCGACACCACCTGCTCGCCCTGCGGCACCTTCGCCAGGGCCGGCAGGTACCAGGCCTCGCACTGCATCACATTGGCCACGAGGTTGCGGTGCAGCAGCACGGCCCCCTTGCTGACGCCGGTGGTGCCGCCGGTGTACTGCAGCACGGCGATGTCGGTGGACGCCACCTTGGGCGTCTTGTAGGACTGGCTCCGGCCGCGGGACAGGGCGTCGTTGAAGCGCACGGCCTGGGGCAGCTCGAAGGCCGGCACCAGCTTCTTCACCTTGCGCACCACGTAGTTGACGATCAGGCCCTTGGGGAAGCCCAGCATGTCGCCCATGGAGGCCAGCACCACGTGCTTGGTCGGCACGTTGTTGATGACCTGCTGCAGGGTGGCGGCAAAGTTCTCGATGATGACGATGGCGCGGGCGCCGGCATCCTTGAGCTGGTGCTCCAGCTCGCGCGGGGTGTACAGCGGGTTGACGTTGACCACCACGAAGCCGGCGCGCAGCACGGCGGCCACGGCCACCGGGTATTGCGGGAGGTTGGGCATCATGAGGGCGACGCGGTCGCCCTTCTCGAGGCCCAGGCCCTGCAGATAGGCCGCCAGGGCGCGGGAGGCCTCGTCGATCTGGGCGAAGCTGAGGGTCCGCCCCATCAGCTTGTAGGCTGGCCGGTCCGGGTACTTCTTGAACGCAGCGTCCATCAGCTCGACCAGGGAAGCGTACTGCTCCGCATGGATCTCAGCCGGAACGCCTGCCGGATAGCTTTTCAGCCAGGGTTTCTCCATTGTTGTCTCCATATCGTCGCGCCGATTCTCCCCGAGGCGGCAGGGCGTGCGATCAGGGGATTCGATAGCGAAACTAGAGAGAAACCCCCAGATCGCACAGTCGTGACCTGTCAGGGATGCTGGTATCAGCTGCAAAAAATGTCACAACCCTGGCGAGACAAGGTCCGCCGGCCACGCTACCCTGCGGTCTCGGATGGCCCGGACCCGGGCAGCGCAGGCCCTAGCAGCAGGCGCGCCAGAGGTCACAGGGAGAGACAGCGGCCAATCCGAGCAACTTGGTTCCATGGTGGCAGGGCGGCACCGACAGGGCGTCGATCTGCGCATCCGCTGATGCAGGACTGAGCGATGAAGCCTTGGCATGCCGGCCTGGCCGGCCCCTTGCTCGTGATGGCGCTGGGCATCGTGCTGGCGACCTGGGTGGACCGCCGCCTGGCCGATCAGCAGCGCGCGCAGCGGGAGCAGCGCCTGGCCAGCACCACCGAAACCGTGCTGGACTCGCTGCTGGAGCGCATGCGCACCTACGAATTCGGCCTGCGCGGGGCCCGTGGCGCCGTGATCGCGGCAGGGCCGGAGCTCATCAGCAGGGAACGATTCCGGAGCTATATGGACTCGCGGGACCTCGACCGCGAGTTTCCGGGCGCACGGGGCTTCGGCATGATCCGCCGGGTGCCGCGGGAGGGCGAGGAAGCCTTCCTGAGCGCCGCGCGCAGCGATGGCTGGGCCGACTTCGCCATCCGCCAGATGGCGCCCCATGCGGGCGACCGGCTGGTCATCCAGTACCTGGAGCCCGTGGCCGGCAACGCCGAGGCCGTGGGCCTGGACATCGCCTCCGAGCCTCACCGCCGGGATGCCGCCCAGCTGGCCATCGACAGCGGCCAGGCCATCCTCTCCCGCCCCATCACCCTGGTGCAGGCCAAGGGCAAGTCCAGCCAGGGCATGCTCTTCATCCTGCCCATCTACGGCCCGGGACGCCCGCTGGAGACGGTCAGCGAGCGGCGGGCGGCCGCCTACGCGCTGTCCTTCAGCCCGCTGGCCATGGACGAGGTGCTGCAGCAGCTGGGCGCCGTGCCCAGGGGCCTGCTGCTGCGCATCCGCGATGCCAGCCAGGAGCCCGGCTCGCCACCCCTGTTCGCCTCGCCCCGCTTCGAACAGGCCGTGCTCGACGGCCCGCAGCTGCAACGCAATCTGGCGGTCTACGGCCGCCCCTGGCAGATCGAGGCGGCGGTCACGCCCGAGTTCATGCCCGAGACCGACGCCCTGACCCCGGGCCGGGCCGCCTTCCTGGTGCTGCTGGGCGCCGCCCTCATGGCCCTGCTGCTGCACGTGGCCTTGCTGGCCCTGATGCGCCGGCGCCTGGCGCAGGCCGGCATGGAGCGGCTGGCGGCCATCATCGAGGGCTCCAGCGACGCCATCATCGGCAAGGACCTGCAGGGCCGCGTGACCAGCTGGAATCCGGCGGCCGAGCGCATCTTCGGCTACACCGCGCAGCAGGCCCTGGGTCAGCCCATGACGGCGCTGGTCATCCCCGAGGAGCAGGTCCCCGAAGAGCGGCGCATCCTGGAGACCATCGCGCGGGGCGAGGTCGTGCCGCGCTTCGACACCGTGCGCCGGCGCCGCGACGGGCGGCTGATCGACGTGGCGGTCACCGTGTCGCCCGTGCGGGACACCAATGGCCGCGTCATCGGCGCAGCCAAGACCGCGCGCGACGTCACCGACGAGAAGCGGCACGACGCCCGCTTCAAGCTGGCCGTGGACGCCGCGGGCATCGGCATCTGGATCTGGCAGCTGGGCGACAACCAGCTCTTCTGGGACGAGCGCATGTGCGAGCTCTACGGCCTGCCGCCCGAGCAGCGCCAGCACGGGCTGTTCTACGACTACTGGCGCACCCATGTGCACCCGGACGACATCGCCGAGGCCGAGCGCCAGCTGCAGCGCCTGGTCCGCGGCGAGGGCAGCTATGCGCCGGTCTTCCGCGTGACGCTGGACCGGGGCGGCGTGCGCTGGATCAAGGCGGCCGCCATCCTGGAACGCAACCGCCTGGGTCAGCCCGTGCAGGTGGTGGGGACCAACCTGGACATCAGCGCCGAGATCGAGGCCAAGCTGCGCGTGCAGGAGCTCAACACCGACCTTGAAAGCCTCGTGCTCAAGCGCACGGCGCAGCTGCAGGACGCCGTGGTGGCGGCAGAGCAGGCCAACCTCGCCAAGTCGGCCTTCCTGTCCAACATGAGCCACGAGATCCGCACGCCGCTCAACGCCATCCTGGGCCTGGCCTACCTGCTGCAGCAGCAGCAGCTGACCGGCGAGGCCGGGGAGATGGCGGGCAAGATCCACGGCGCCGGCCAGGGCCTGCTGGCCATCGTCAACGACGTGCTGGACTTCAGCAAGATCGAGGCCGAGCGCCTGGAGCTGGAGCAGGCGCCCTTCCGCCTGGCCGACGTGCTGGACAACCTCGCCTCCATCATGGCCCCGGTGCTGGGCACCAAGCCGGTGGAGCTGCTGATCGGCCATGCGCCGGCCGGCGCGGAGTACCTGGTGGGCGATGCGCTGCGCCTGGGCCAGGTCCTGACCAACCTGCTCAGCAACGCGCTCAAGTTCACGCCCAGCGGCGAGGTCATGCTCAGCGTGCAGCGGCTGGACGATGGCGAGGCCGAGGGCGTCCCGCGGCGCCTGCGCTTCAGCGTGCGCGACACCGGCATCGGCATCCCGCGTGACAAGCAGACCGTGATCTTCGAGGCCTTCAACCAGGCCGACAACTCCACCACGCGCAGCTACGGCGGCACCGGCCTGGGCCTGGCCATCAGCTCGCGCCTGGTCGCCCTGATGGGCGGCGTGCTGACCGTGGACAGCGAGCCCGGCCGGGGCAGCGAGTTCAGCTTCGAGCTGAGCCTGCCGGCCGCCAGCACCGACCTCCCCGTGCACCGCAGCGGCGGCGGGCTGTCCGTGCTCATCGCCGACGACCACGACCTCGCACGCCAGGTGCTGCGCCAGACCGCCCAGGGCCTGGGCTGGCGCGCGCAGACCGTCGACTCCGGCGAGGCGGCCCTGGCCAGCCTGGCGCAGGCCGGCGACGGGCCCTACGACGTGCTGGTGCTGGACTGGCGCATGCCCGGCCTTGACGGGCTGGAGACCGCGCGCCGCATCCGGGAGCAGCACCGGGAGGTCGGGCAGTGGCCCATCATCGTGATGGTCACCGCCTACGACCGCAACGAGCTGCGCGGCCAGGACACCGAGTCCCTGGTCGACGCCGTGCTGACCAAGCCCGTCACCGCCTCCAGCCTCTACGACGCCGTGCTGGCCGCCCAGGGGCATCGCGGGCAGGTCGAGCACCACCCGGGCAGCGAGCCCGGCCAGCCTCGTCTGCAGGGCTGGCACGTGCTGGTGGTCGACGACAGCGACATCAACCGCGAGGTCGCCGCCCGCATGCTGCAGCGCGAGGGGGCCACCGTCATGGAGGCCGAGGATGGCCGCGCGGCGCTGCAGCGCCTGGAGGGCCGCGAAGAGGTGGACGTGGTGCTGATGGACATGCAGATGCCCGTGCTCGACGGCTATGCCGCCACGCGCGCCCTGCGCCGCAATCCGCGCCATGTGAGCCTGCCCGTGCTGGCGCTGAGCGCCGGCGCCTTCAGGGAGCAGCGCGAGCGGGCGCTGGCCGCCGGCGTCAACGGCTTCGTGGCCAAGCCCTACACGGCCGATGAGCTCGTCCGCGCCATCCTCGAGGTCCTGGAGGCCCCGGCCGCCGCCATCCCCGCGCCCGGCGCCGCGCCCCAGGGGGCGGCCCCGCTGCTGCTGAACCGGACGCGCGGCCTGCAGTCCTTCGGCGACGAGCCGGCCTGGCAGGCCGCCCTGCTGCGCTTCTCGGCCGCCTACAGCCACAGTGCCGACGAGCTGCCCGACGACAGCGAGGCCCGCGCCGCCTACGCCCACAAGCTGCGCGGCGCCGCCGCCCTGCTGGGACTGGAGCAGCTCGCCGCCACGGCGGCCCGCCTGGAGATCACCAGCATGGATCCGGACCTGCAGGACGAAGCTGCCGCGGCGCTGCAGGCCTTGCAGCAGGCCATCGGCCAGGCCTTCCAGCAGATCGAGGAGCTGATGCCCGATGCCGCGCCCACCGCCGCCGGGCCGCGTGCAACGCCCGGGCCCCAGCCGGTGGCAAGTCCTGACCCCAGCCACCTGCGCGAGGCTCTGGACAGCGACGACTACGACAGCTTCGCCCAGGCCCTGTCGCAATGCCAGGGCAAGCTGGACCCCGAATTGCTGGCCGCGCTGGACCGCTGCCTTGCGAGCTACGACTTCCGTGGCGCCCGTCTCATCTTCGATGCCGCCAGCCGCGGCCCCGTTCTGGAAAGGGAGAGCTGAACATGCCCCAAGGACCCATCCTGGTCGTCGACGACGAACCCATCAATCTGGACGCCATGCGCCTCGCCCTGGGCGCAGTGCACAAGCTGATCTATGCCCGCGACGGCGGCAGCGCACTGGAGGCCATCGCCAAGCACAAGCCGGCCCTGGTGCTGCTGGACATCCGCATGCCCGGCATGGACGGCTACGAGGTCTGCCGCGCCATCAAGGCCAACCCGGCGACCGAGTACCTGCCGGTGATCTTCGTCACCAGCCTCTCGGATGTGGGGGACGAGGCCCGCGGCTTCGAAGCCGGCGGCGTGGACTTCATCGTCAAGCCCATCTCGCCCCTGGTCGTGCGGGCGCGCGTGCAGACGCACCTGTCCCTGGTGCGGCACAGCCGTCTGGAGCGCAGCCACCGCGACGCCATCTACATGCTCAGCGAGGCCGGCCACTTCAATGACAACGACACCGGCGCCCATGTCTGGCGCATGGCGGCCTACTCTGCCGAGCTGGCGCGCGCGGCGGGCTGGAGCGTGGAGAGCTGCCGCCTGATCGAGCTGGCCGCCCCGCTGCACGACACCGGCAAGATCGGCGTGCCCGACCACATCCTGGGCAAGCCCGGCCCGCTGGACGAGGACGAATGGGTGCTGATGCGCCGCCATCCGCTGATCGGTCATGAGATCCTGTCCAAGAGCGCGGCGCCGGTCTTCCAGATGGCCGCGGAGATCGCCCTGCACCACCACGAGCGCTGGGACGGCAGCGGCTACCCGCACGGCATCGCGGGCACAGCCATCCCGGAGTCGGCCCGCATCGTGGCCATCGCCGATGTCTACGATGCCCTGACCATGAAGCGGGCCTACAAGGAAGCCTGGGCGCCGGAGCAGGCCCTGGACTGGATCGCCGAGCAGCAGGGCCGGCACTTCGACCCGCGCCTTGCCGGGCTCTTCCTGACGCTGGCGCCCAAGCTGGCCGACATCCAGCGCCGCTGGCAGCACCAGCTCACCCCGCCCTCGCCCCCGATGGTGGCCTGAGCAAGACCTGACCCCGTGCCCGCCCCGGGCCTGTTCGCACATCGCAGGCCCGTGCGAACGGGCTGCCTTCAGGACTGACCCTAGCGCGGGACCACGGGGATGCGCAGCTGCAGCTCGCAGCCCGGCCGCTCGCTGCCCGGGTCCACTTCGCGCCAGCTGATCTGGGCCCCGATGCGCTCGGCGCGCTTGCGCATGCCCTTGAGCCCCTGACCCTCGCGGCGGGTGCCGCGCAGGCCCAGGCCGTCGTCGCTGATGCTCAGCAGCACCGCGGCCCCGTCGTCCACCACGCGCGTGGCAAAGCGCACCCGGCCGGCCTGCGCATGGTGCAGCACATTGCTCAGCGCCTCCTGCACGATGCGCACCAGGTCCCGCCCCTGAGCGCCCATCAGGCGTGGCAGGTGGGGCGTGTCCTGCAGCTGCCATTCCAGCTGCAGGCCGGCCGAGCGCAGCCGGTCCTGCAGGCGGTGGCGGACATTGGCCAGCAGCAGGCCCAGGTCGCCGTCGTCCACGGTCATCGCGTCGATGGTCAGGCGCATCTCGGCGATGCAGTCGTCCAGCAGGGCCACGAGGGTGTCGGTGTCCATGCCCTGGCGCGCCCCCAGCTTGGCCATCAGCAGCTGCGAGCCCAGGCCGTCGTGCATCTCCTGCAGCAGGCGCTCGCGCTCCTGGGCCGCCACGCGCAGCTGCTCGCTGCGCTGCAGGTCCTGGTAGCGGGCCTCGAGCTCACGGCTGCGTTCGGCCAGGGCCTCCTCCAGCGCCTGGCGCGAGCGCGCCTGGGCGCGCAGCGAAGCCACGAAGCGGCGCTGCAGCACATAGCCCGCCATGCCCACCACGGCCGCATAGCCAGCCACGTTGATGTCGACAAGGGGGAAGCTGCCCTCGTCGATCAGCGCGAAATAGCCGACGTAGGCCCAGCAGAAGAAGGCCAGGCCCAGGCTGGCCGCGGCCAGGCTGTGCGCGATCTGTCCGCTGCGCAGTGCCGCACGCAGCACCACGCCCCAGGCGCCGACCATCACCACGCCCCGGCTGCCCAGGGCCCACCAGGGCCAGAGGTTCTCGAAGGCATCCCAGACGGAGCCGTGATAGGCCGCCCAGAGGTCGATGGGCAGGGCGATGACCATGAAGGCCAGGGCCAGGCGCCGCCCCCAGGAGTCGCCCGGCGCAAACCACTGCACCACCAGCAGCAGCATCAGGCCGCGGGCCAGGATGTCGGCGGCGTCCAGGATCATGCGCCACCAGGGCAGGGGCACGGGTGCCACGCTGAGATAGGGCAGCAGCAGCAGGGCCGCGCTGAGGGCGTAGACGCCGGTCAGGCCGTAGACCCATTCCTGGCGCAGCGCCAGCCAGACCAGCAGCAGGAAGAGCCCCAGCAGCGCCGCGCTCAGCGCCGTCAGCAGCCGCGCGCTCTGCCAGAAGTCGCGCGCCTTCTGCAGCTGGCGCATCTGCGTGGCCGGACCCATCTGCACGACGGACAGCGTGCCCATCTGCTCCCCGGTGGCGCCCAGGTGCAGGGCCAGGCGATGCTCGCCCGCCTCCAGCATGGCGGGGGGCACGTTGATCAGCACGCCGCTGCTGCCCAGGCGCAGCCCGCGGTACATGGGCTCCAGCTCCAGGCCCTGCTGCGAGCGCGCCAGCAGCTTGCCGTCCAGGTAGAGGTTGAGGTCGGGGTTGTGGGTGAAGGCCACCAGCCAGGGCTCGTGCACGCTCTCGGCCAGCTTGAAGTCCAGCAGGTACCAGCCCGACTCGCTGCCCTCGGTGCGCACGTCGGGCAGCTGCATGGCCTCGGCCTTCTCGGGCAGCTGCTGGCCGGCCAGCAGGGGCGGCGGGCCTAGCTTGTCATCCATCCACTGGCCGTCCACCAGGCGCATGACCTGGGGCATGTTCAGCGGCCCCAGACGCAGGGACAGCCAGTGCAGGCCCGCCAGGGCCAGCAGGGGCAGCAGCACGCCCAGCAGCAGCGCGCGCAGGCGGCTCATCCGCGTCGTCACCCGCGGCGGGGCCGCGGGCTCAGCCATGACTCGATTCCATCGTCGCTATTCGATCGCCTTCACCATGTCCTCGACGACCTTCTTCGCGTCGCCGAACACCATGAGCGTCTTGTCCATGTAGAAGAGCTCATTGTCCAGCCCCGCGTAGCCCGCGGCCATGGAGCGCTTGTTGACGATCACGGTCTTGGCCTTGTAGGCCTCCAGGATGGGCATGCCGTAGATGGGGCTGCCCTTCTGGTGGGCGGCGGGGTTCACCACGTCATTGGCGCCCAGGATGATGGCGACATCGGCCTGGCCGAATTCGGCGTTGATGTCCTCCATCTCGAAGACCTGGTCATAGGGCACCTCGGCCTCGGCCAGCAGCACGTTCATGTGGCCGGGCATGCGTCCGGCCACCGGGTGGATGGCGTACTTGACGCTGACGCCCTTCTCCGTGAGCTTGGCCGCCAGCTCCTTCACCGCATGCTGGGCGCGGGCCACGGCCAGGCCGTAGCCGGGCACGATGATCACGCTCTCGGCATTGCCCATGATGAAGGCGGCGTCGTCCGCGCTGCCGCTCTTGACCGAGCGCTGCACCGCGCCGCCGGCCGCCGCCGCCGAGGCATCGCCGCCGAAGCCGCCCAGGATCACGTTGAAGAAGGAGCGGTTCATGGCCTTGCACATGATGTAGCTCAGGATGGCCCCCGAGCTGCCCACCAGCGAGCCGGCGATGATCAGCATGCTGTTGTTGAGCGAGAAGCCGATGCCCGCCGCCGCCCAGCCCGAGTAGCTGTTGAGCATGGACACGACCACCGGCATGTCGGCCCCGCCGATGGGAATGATCAGCAGCACGCCCAGCACGAAGCCCAGGGCGAGCACCAGGCCGAAGTCCATCCAGCTCTGCGAATGCCAGAAGCCGAAGATGAAGAAGGCCGAGGCCAGGCCCAGCGCCAGGTTGAGCCAGTGCTGGCCGGCGAAGGTCACCGGCGCCCCCTGGAAGAGCCGGAACTTGTACTTGCCGCTGAGCTTGCCGAAGGCGATCACCGAGCCGCTGAAGGTGATGGCGCCGATGAAGGCCCCCAGGCCCAGCTCGATGCGGTTGCCGCCCGGGATGCGCCCCGCGGCGTCGGCGATGCTGAAGGCCGCCGGCTCCAGCACGGCCGCTGCCGCGATGCACACCGCGGCCAGGCCGATCATGCTGTGCATGAAGGCCACGAGCTCGGGCATCTTGGTCATCTCGACCCGCTGCGCCATGAAGGCGCCCGTGCCGCCGCCGATCAGCAGGCCCACCAGCACATAGCTGAGCCCGAAGGCGTCGCCGTTGGCCAGCTTGACGATCAGCGCGGCGGTGGTGCCGGCCGCGATGGCCATGCCCACCATGCCGAAGACGTTGCCCCGGATGGAGGTGGTCGGGTGGGAGAGGCCCTTCAAGGCCTGGATGAAGCAGACGCTGGCCAGCAGGTACAGCAGCGTGACGAGGTTCATGCTCATGCCTGGCCCTCCTTGGCTGCCGGCGCAGACTTGCGTTCCTTCTTCTTGAACATCTCCAGCATCCGCCTCGTCACGAGGAAGCCGCCGAAGACATTGACCGCAGCCAGCGCCACGGCCAGGGTGCCCAGCACCTTGCCCATGTCGGTGGTGGTCAGCGCCGCGGCCAGCATGGCCCCGACGATGACGATGGCCGAGATGGCGTTGGTGACGGCCATCAGCGGCGTGTGCAGGGCCGGCGTGACGGTCCAGACCACGTGGTAGCCCACATAGATGGCCAGCACGAAGATGATGAGGTTGATGATGGTGTGGTCGATGGCTTCCATGGCCTCGGCTCCTTCCGGATCAGTTGCGTTTGACCTGGCCGTCCTGCGCGACGAGGCAGGCCGTGACGATGTCGTCGTCCGCCGGGATCTGGAACCCGGCCTCCTTGGTGCAGACCAGCTTGAGGAAGTCCAGCACGTTGCGGGCATAGAGGGCCGAGGCATCGGCCGCCACCAGCGAGGGCAGGTTGGTCTCGCCCACCAGCGTGACGCCGTGCTTGACGACGGTCTGGCCAGGCTCAGTCAGCGGGCAGTTGCCGCCGGCCGGCGCCGCGAGGTCCACGATCACCGAGCCCGCCTTCATGGACTTGACCATGTCCTCGGTCACCAGCACGGGCGCGGCACGGCCGGGGATCAGGGCCGTGGTGATGACCACGTCCGCCTGCGCCACGCGCTTGGCCACCTCCAGCTTCTGGCGCTCCAGCCAGCTGGGCGGCATGGGGCGTGCATAGCCGCCCACGCCTTCGGCCGCCTCCTTCTCCTCGGCGGTCTCGTAGGGCACGTCGATGAACTTGGCGCCCAGGGATTCAACCTGCTCCTTGACCGAGGGCCGCACGTCCGAGGCCTCGATCACCGCGCCCAGGCGCTTGGCCGTGGCGATGGCCTGCAGCCCCGCCACGCCCACGCCCAGCACCACCACGCGCGCGGCCTTGACCGTGCCGGCCGCCGTCATGAGCATGGGGAAGAAGCGCTGGTAGCGCTCGGCCGCGATCATCACCGCCTTGTAGCCCGCCACATTGGCCTGGCTGGAGAGCACGTCCATGCTCTGAGCCCGCGTGGTGCGCGGCGCAGCCTCCAGCGCGAAGGCGGTGAGCTTTGCATCCGCCAGGCGCTGCAGGCCTTCGCGGTCGAAGGGATTGAGCATGCCCACGAGCACGGTGCCCGGCTTGATCAGGACCAGCTCTTCGGGCCCCGGCGCGCGCACCTTCAGCAGCATCTCGGCCGCATAGGCCTGCTCGCGCGAGACCAGCTCCGCGCCGGCCGCGGCATAGGCCTCGTCCGTCACGCTGGCCCGCAGGCCGGCGCCCCGCTCCACCTGCACACGATGGCCCTGGGCCACCAGCTTCTTCACGGTCTCCGGCGTGGCCGCGACACGGGACTCCCCCGCCGCGGTTTCCTGCGGCACTGCAATCAGCATCGGACTTCTCCTGTGGGAACGCGAGGCCGGCGGCCCAGGGCGGCACGGCCTGCGGATCGGGAACGGGAATTGCAAGACTTGCGGCGAGCTTACATGGGCTTCATGACGCGCCAACCCGGCCGCGAACGCGGGTTTGCCCCAGGACGGCCCCTGCCGCACGACCCTCGCACCACCCGGCCCCCGGGAAGGCGGGGCCGGCCGGCTTCTGGAGAGGCCTCCCTTTCGCGAGACGCCAAGCCCGGCTTGCTGAGGCTTCCGCACCACAATGCAGGGATGAGCACACCCGCACCGCCCCAGCGTTTCAAGCCCAGCGTCACCGTCGCCGCCCTGATCGAGCGGCAGGGGCGCTACCTGATGGTGGAGGAGCAGACGCCCGAGGGCCTGCGCATCAACCAGCCCGCGGGCCACCTGGAGCAGGCCGAGTCGCCGCTGGAGGCCGTCGTGCGCGAGGTGCGCGAAGAGACGGCCCACAGCTTCACGCCGCAGTCCCTGCTGGGCCTCTACATGGCCCGCTTCCAGCGCCCTGCCACCGGCGAGGACGTCACCTACCTGCGCATGGCCTTCAGCGGCGTGGTGGGTGAGCCGCTGCCCGGCCTGGCCCTGGACGAGGGCATCCTGCGCTGGCTGTGGCTGAGCCCCAGGGAGATCGCGCAGGCCGAGCGCGAAGGGCGCACGCGATCGGCCCTGGTCTGGCAGTGCGTGCAGGACCACCTGCGCGGCCAGCGCCATCCGCTGGACCTGATCCACTGCGCCGACAGCCTCTGGCGGCCCGATCGCTACGCGGCAGCCGGGTCCGCCAATCCCTGAGCAGGCCCGTCGCTTCAGGCCTTGACATGCGTCAAGGCGCGAATACGACACAAGGCGCGCCGTGCGCAGCAATGCACCAGCGCCGCGCAGGGCCGGTGCTAGCATGACCGCGACCCATCATCCCGGCCCTGCCACCTCGTTCGCCGGGCCTCGCCGCCTTGCAAGTCCTCGACCGACTCGACCGCAGCCACCGGGCCGATCTGCGCCAGCTCCTGCCGCGCATCGGGCTGCTGCTGGCCGTGCTCGTCGCCTGCTGGGTGCTGCCGGTGCCTCCCGCGCTGCGGGGCCTGGCCGCCCATGCACCGCTGCATGCGCTGCTGGAAACACTCTCCATCGTCGTCGCCGGCCTGATCTTCAGCCTGGCCTGGGGCAGCCGGCTGGGCCAGGTGCCGGGCAATGTGTGCGTGCTGGCCTGCGCCTTCGCCGGCGTCGGCCTGCTGGACTTCTCGCACCTGCTGTCCTACGCGGGCATGCCCGACTACGTGACGCCCTCGGGCCCGGAGAAGGCCATCGACTTCTGGCTCGCCGCCCGCTTTCTGGCTGGCCTGGCCCTGCTGTGGATGGTCGCCGCGCCCTGGCAGTCCGCCCTGGAGCGCCGCAGCCGCCATGCCCTGCTGCTGGGTGTCGCGGCGCTGGTGGCCCTGGTCCACTGGGCCGTGCTGCTGCATCCGGCCAGCCTGCCCCGCACCTTCGTGGCCGGGCAAGGCCTGACCCCGCTGAAGATTGCGTCCGAGTACCTGCTGGTGGGCCTGCTGGTGCTGACGGCCCTGCTGCTGCTGAGGCGCATGCGGGAGCCCACGCCCTTCAACGCCTCGGCTCTGCTGGGCGCCGTGCTGTGCATGGCCATGAGCGAGCTCTTCTTCACGCTCTACGCCAGCGTGACCGATGTGCTCAACCTCGCCGGCCATGTGTACAAGGTGATCGGCTACCTCTTCCTGCACCGGGCCGTTTTCATGGAGGCCGTTCAGCGTCCCTACACGGAGCTGGAGCAGGTCAAGGAGCAGCTGCAGGCCACGCTGAAGACCGTGCCCGACCTGGTCTTCGAGGTCGATGCCGACGGCCGCTACCTCAGCTATCACTCGCCGCCCAGCGATCTGCTGGCCGCGGCCCCCGAGCACTTCATCGGCCGTCTCATCACCGAGGTCCTGCCGCCGGAGGCCGCGGCCACCGTGATGCAGACGCTCGGCGAGGCGCTGGAGCACGGCAGCTCCAGCGGCCGGCGCATCGTGCTGGACCTGCCCGTGGGCCGGCACCACTTCGAGCTGCATGCCACGCGTTGCCAGCAGGAGGCCGGCGATAGGCCGCGCCTGATCGTGCTCTCGCGCAACATCACTCAGGAGGTGAACGCCCGCGAGGCCCTGCTGGATGCCGCCCAGCAGACCCAGGCCATCCTGGACAACGTGATCGACGGCATCATCACCATCGACCGCCAGGGGAACGTGAAGACCTTCAACCGCTCGGCCAGCAAGATCTTCGGCTACGAGGCCAGCGAAGTGCTGGGGCTCAACGTCAAGATGCTGATGCCACTGCCCTATGCCGATGAACACGACGGCTACCTGGCCCATTACGCCCGCACCGGCGTGCGCCAGGTCATCGGCCGCGGCAGGGAGGTCGAAGGCCGGCGCAAGAACGGCGAGGTCTTCCCCATGAGCCTGGCCGTCAACGAGATCGAGCGCGAGGGCGAGCGCATCTACATCGGCATGGTGCGCGACATCACCCAGCGCCGCGCCGCCGAGGCCGAGATCCAGCGCCTGGCCTTCTTCGACCAGCTGACCGACCTGCCCAACCGCCGCCTGCTGCTGGACCGCCTGGACCGCGCGGTGCTCAGCGCCGCACGGCGCAGCCAGCTCGGCGCCCTGCTCTTCATCGACCTGGACGAGTTCAAGCTGCTCAACGACACCTGGGGCCATGACTTCGGCGACCGCGTGCTGGTGCAGGTGGCGCGCCGGCTCAGTGGCGCGGTACGCGAGGGCGACACCGTGGCCCGCCTGGGCGGCGACGAGTTCGTGATCATGCTCGAGAGCCTGGGCCAGACCCGCGAGGAGGCCGCGGCCCATGCGGAGATGGTGGCGCGCAAGATCCTGCAGAGCTTCGAGCAGCCCTTCCTGCTGCTGGAGCGTGAACAGCACAGCAGCCCGAGCATCGGCATCACCCTGTTCGGCGACAACCTGCTGAGCGCCGGCGAGCTGATGGCCCATGCCGACACGGCCATGTACCAGGCCAAGGCCCAGGGCAAGAACACCTTCCGCTTCTTCGACGCCGAGCTGCAGGCCGTGCTGGCCGGGCGCGCGGCGCTGGAGGCGGACCTGCGCCAGTCCATCAGCCGGCGCCAGCTGCTGCTGCACTTCCAGCCCCAGGTCGACGCGCAAGGCCGGGTGCTGGGCGCCGAGGCCCTGCTGCGCTGGCAGCATCCGCAGCGCGGCCTGGTGCCGCCGGGCGCCTTCATCCCCGAGGCCGAGCAGTGCGGCTTCGTGCTGGAGCTGGGCCAGTGGGTGCTGGACACCGCCTGCCGGACGCTCGCCGCCTGGGCCCGGCACCCGCACTGCAGCAGCCTGGACCTGTCCGTCAACGTGAGCGCATTGCAGCTGCGCGACGCCCATTTCGTGGACGGCGTGCTGGACACCCTGCGCCGCCACGGCGCCGACCCGCGCCGGCTGAAGCTGGAGCTGACGGAGTCGCTGCTGGCCGAGAACGTCGAGGACACCATCGCCAAGATGAGCCAGCTTCGCGCCGCCGGCGTGGGCTTCTCGCTGGACGACTTCGGCACCGGCTACTCCTCGCTGAACTACCTGCGCCGTCTGCCGCTGGAGGAGCTCAAGATCGACCGCAGCTTCGTCAATGACATGCTGGGCGATCCCAACGGCGCCGTGATCGCCCGCACCATCGTGGCCCTGGGTCAGACCTTCGGCCTGCAGGTGATCGCCGAGGGCGTGGAGACCCCCGAGCAGCGCGACGCCCTGCTGAAGATGGGCTGCCGCCGCTTCCAGGGCTTCCTCTTCGGCCGCCCGGTGGACCAGGCCAGCTTCGAGCGCCTGCCGCAGTCGCTGACCGCCGTCCCGAGCTGAGCGCAGCCGCTGCAATGCCCCGGCCCCGGCCAGCCGCGCCGGCATTTGGGACAATCGGGGCATGAGTTCGTCCCTGCCCCCGCTGTCCTCTTCGTCTGCCCGCCAGCGCATCGTCATCGGCCTGTCCGGCGGCGTTGACTCCGCCGTCTCCGCCTACCTGCTGAAGAAAGCCGGCCACGAGGTGATCGGCATCTTCATGAAGAACTGGGAAGACGACGACGACAGCGAGTACTGCTCCTCGCGCCAGGACTTCCTGGACGCCGCCTCGGTGGCCGACGTCATCGGCATCGAGATCGAGCACATCAACTTCGCGGCGGACTACAAGGACCGCGTCTTCGCCGCCTTCCTGCGCGAGTACCAGGCCGGCCGCACGCCCAACCCCGACGTGCTGTGCAATGCCGAGATCAAGTTCAAGGCCTTCCTGGACCACGCCATGGCGCGCGGCGCCGAGAAGATCGCCACGGGGCACTATGCGCGGGTGCGCCAGGTCGGCGAGCACGTGCAGCTTCTGAAGGGGCTGGACCCGCTGAAGGACCAGAGCTACTTCCTGCACCGCCTGCAGCAGCACCAGCTGACCAAGACGCTGTTCCCCGTGGGCGAGCTGCCCAAGACCGAGGTGCGCCGCATCGCCGAGGAGATCGGCCTGCCCAATGCCAAGAAGAAGGACTCCACCGGCATCTGCTTCATCGGCGAGCGGCCCTTCCGCGAGTTCCTCAACCGCTACCTCTCGCACCAGCCCGGCCCCATCAAGGACGAGCGCGGCCGCAAGCTGGGCGAGCACGTGGGCCTGTCCTTCTACACGCTGGGGCAGCGCCAGGGTCTGGGCATCGGCGGCGTCAAGGAGAAGGGCGCGCCGCGCGGCGGCGGCGAGCACGCGCCCTGGTTCGTGGCCCGCAAGGACCTGGACAGCAACACCCTCGTCGTGGTGCAGGGCCACGACCACCCGCTGCTGCAGTACCGCAGCCTCGTCGCGGAC
Organism: Pelomonas sp. BJYL3; assembly: GCF_027257975.1. Taxonomy (GTDB): domain Bacteria; phylum Pseudomonadota; class Gammaproteobacteria; order Burkholderiales; family Burkholderiaceae_C; genus Roseateles_B; species Roseateles_B flavus. The sequence goes on along the minus strand of NZ_JANZKX010000002.1, from coordinate 416,191 downwards.
GACATCTCCTGGTGCGGCCCCGCGCCGGCCTTCGGCGGCTTCGGCGCCAAGACCCGCTACCGCCAGGCCGATGCGCCCTGCGCCTTCACGCCCGAGCACCCGGCCGCCGGCCGCTTCCGCCTGGACTTCCCGCAGCCGCAATGGGCGGTGACGCCGGGCCAGAGCGCGGTGCTCTACGATGGCGAGGTCTGCCTGGGCGGCGGCGTGATCGCCGAAGCCATCCCCTGATCCCAGATCGGTGATTGCCCGGGCCATGACGCCCGGCACGTGATCTAAGCCAGGCGCTGTGGCACGCTGGTGATGCCTCACGCCCTCACCTTGAACTTCGACCGCTTCCTCGCCCGCATCGCACGCCCCTCGGTGGTGCTGCGCATCGCCACCCTGGCCTACTTCCTGATGGAGTTCGGCAGCCTGGTGACGGCCCTGCGTGGCGGCAATTCCGAACCCTACGACGGCCTGCTGGCCCAGCTCTACCGCCGCGGCCTGGGCAATCCGCAGGACCCGGTGCTGGTGATCGCCTGCTTCCTGCTGTTCTGCGCCTTCATCTACCTCTTCTGGCAGGCGGCGCAGGAGAGCAGCCTGGACCGGCCGCGCCCCCGCGCGCTGCAGCGCATCATCGCGCTGGACCTGCTGGCCTGGTGCATCACGCCGGCCCTGCCCTTCCTGGTGACGGTGCTGGCCTCGGTGCGGCTGCGCCTGCGCGCGGCCTTCGTCTTCGCGGTGAGCCAGGTCGTGATCCGCCTGCTGCTGTACGCCCTGCTGCCCTCCGAGACCGAATGGCAGGAGCAGCAACAGCCCAATGCCTCGATGTGGGCCCTGCTGATGGCCCAGCTGGGCGCCTTCGTGGGCCTCTATGCCATGGCCTTCGGCATCGGCCGCCTGCTGGCCAACGAGGTGGACAAGCGCCGCTGGCTGCAGGTCATGCTGGCCGAGAAGACCTCGGGCGAGGCCCTGCAGGCCGAGCAGCTGCGCTATGCCGAACGCATGATGATGGCCCGCGAGCTGCACGACGTCATGGGCCACCACCTGACCGCGCTGAACCTGCAGCTGCAGCTCTCCGAGGCCCTGCTCAAGCGCAACGACCCCGACGGCGCCTCGCAGGCCGTGGCCCGCGCCCGCGAAGGCGCCGCCCACCTGCTGGCCGACGTCCGCGCCGCCGTCTCGGCCGAGCGGGCCAGCAACCGCATCGACCTGCGCGAGGCCCTGCAGGCGCTCGCCCAGGGCATCGCCAGCACCGACATCAGCCTGGAACTGGACGAGATCGCCCAGGACCTGAGCCCGCGCACCGCCCATGCCCTGCTGCGCTGCGTGCAGGAGGCCGTCACCAACAGCGTGCGCCACGGCCGGGCCCAGCACATCGGCATCCGCCTGAGCCGGGTGGGCGAGGGCGAGGGGACCGAGGTCTGCGTCACCGTGGAGGACGACGGCCCCGGCGCGCCGAAGCTGCGCGAGGGCAACGGCCTCAAGGGCATGCAGGAGCGCATGGCCGAGCTGGGCGGGCGTTTCAAGATCCTGAGAAACGGCCCCGGATTCATGATCGAATGGCGGGTGCCACGCAAGAGCTAGCCCGGGAATCACGACGGAAGAGGAGATGTCCATGAGCGAAAAGATCAAGGTCCTGCTGGTGGAAGACCAGCAGCTGGTGCGCGAGGGCCTCAAAGGCCTGCTGGCCCTGCATGAGGAGGTGCTGCTGATCGGCGAGGCCGCCGACGGCGCCGAGGCCCTGGAAAAGCTGGCCGAGGACCAACCCGACGTCATCCTTTCCGACATGCGCATGCCGCGCCTGGACGGCACGGGCCTGATCCGCGCCCTGGCCGCCCGTGCCTGGAAGATCCCCGTGGTCCTGCTGACCACCTTCGACGACGCCGAGGCCTTCGACGAGGCCGTGCGCGCCGGAGCCAAAGGATTCCTGCTCAAGGCCATCAGCCCGGACACCCTGGTCCAGGCGCTCAAGGACGTGGCCGCCGGCGGCACGGCCCTGCGCCCCTCGCTCACCGAGCGCATGGAGCGTCCCAGTGTCGAGCGTGCCTTCAGCGCCACGCCTCAGCCGGACCCGCTCTCACCCAAGGAGCTGCAGGTGCTGCGCCTGGTGGCCAGCGGCCGCAGCAACACCGAGATCGCCGCCCTGCTGGGCAACAGCGAGGGCGTGATCAAGAACCACTGCTCGGCCGTGTTCTCCAAGATGGGCGTGCGCGACCGCACCCAGGCCGTGCTGCGGGCGATCGACCTCGGCTGGATCTGAGCATCACAAGGGCGGGGCCGCGTGCCCCTGCCGGTCAGAAGCGCCGGGCCGGTGCCGCCAGGTGCAGCACCCAGAACCGTTCGTAGCGCCCCGAGGCAGCGACGCAGGCGAGGCCCAGCTCCTCGAAGTCCGCGCGCATGAGGTTGGCGCAGTGCTCCTCGCTGGAGGCCCAGAGACTGAAGGCTTCGTCCAGCCCCAGGGGGCCCGCGGCCAGGTTCTCGCCGACGGCCCTCAGCGTATAGCCGGTGTCACGCACGCGCTCCCGCAGCGTGGGGCTGCTCAGGCCCTGATGACTCAGCTCACCGCGCGCCGCCAGCTCGGCCGCGAAACGCTGGGCGGACTGCTGCAGGGCCGCATTCCAGCGCAAGGGGCGGGCAGCCTCGAAGGCCCGGGCGCCGCAGCGGCGCGCTTCCTGGCGCAGGGCATTGGCCAGGGCCAGGGCCTGCTGCACATCGGGCTCGCAGCCCGGCGCCGGCGCCTCCTGCGCCGCGGCAGCACCGGCCAGGCCGGCCACCATGCAGGCCCCGAGCAAGCGCAGGGAAGTCGTCCGTCTCATGGCACGACATCTTAGGGCCAGGGCCGGCCTCAGGCCCGCAGGAGCCGGGCAAGCCCGCGCCGCAGAACCTGGCGCAGCTGCTCGCAGGGGCCGGTGAAGGCCGCCGAAAGGGCCAGGCTCAGGACCGTCACGCCACCCAGGGCCAGCGGAGGCCAGACCGCCGCCAGCGCCGAAAAGAACTGCAGCAGCGGGTAGTGGAAGAGGTAGATCGGGAATGTCGCCCGTGACAGCAGGGGCACCCAATGCCCCTGCCAGGCCGGCACGTGTCGCCCGCGCAGCCAGGCAGACATCCCGGCCACGTGGGCCGCCACGCCCAGCGCGATGAGGTTGTCGGAGATGAAGGCATCCGACGCGCCCAGCAGCTGCACCGCCGGCTGCGGCAGCAGTTCCAGGAGGCGCCAGGTGATGAAGCGGTTGCCCACCTTGCCCAGCACCAGCACCAGGGCCCAGGCCAGGCCAACCGCCGCGACCAGAGCCCCACGGGACGCCTCCATCGCATGCACGCGAGGGCTGCGGTGAATCCACACCCCCATCCACCAGGCCGGCAGCAGGAGCAGCACGCGGGGCCCGACGAGCAGCCCGCACAGCAGGGTCAGCGGCCAGCGCCAGCGCGGGCCCGCGAAGCTGAGCACGCCGAACAGCAGGTAGTAGCCCGCCTCGTAGGAAAGAGACCACAGAGGGACGTTGCTCCCCGCCGCCCAGCCCTCGATCCAGAACTCGTTGACGAAGCACACCGAAGCCAGCACCCGGCCCCAGCCGCCCGGCACCGGCTCATACAGCGCCGGCAGCAGCGAGCGGCCTCCCGCATCCAGCACCGTCGTCAGGACGATCGCCGGCAGGGCCACCGACCAGAGCCGGCTCAGGCGCTGCACGGCGTAGTGGCGCCAGTCCAGGTCCTTGTGCTCGCGGCTGTAGGCGATCACATAGCCCGACAGCACGAAGAACACCACCACTGCCTCATGCCCATAGCCAGCCAGGCCCTGCAGCGCAGTGCCGTGATAGCGCGCATACGACGCGTGATGGACGAAGACCAGCAAGGCTGCGGCCAGGCGCAGCACGTCCAGGTAGATCGAAAAGGCCGGAGACATCAGGAAGGCTGGGGCACGAGGCCAGGGCGATGAGGCTGGCTGCACTGTAGCGACTCGGGCTCGGTGCCTGGCCCGCCCCCTGCGAAGTGCGCACAACAGGCATGCGCCATCCTGTTTTTCCTTTACGGACTTCTACTACCCCGCAACTGGGTGTCACTAGGGCTTACAGCATCCCCACTTCGTAGGATGGCTCGTGAGAATTCGCACGGTCTGGACAGGCCCCGGCCAAGCAGTTCTTAGCGCCGCACCCACCCAGCCCATCTCGATTCCGTATTTGGAGGGTTTCCCATGCGCAAGCAAGTTCTTTCGGTCCTGGCCCTGTCGGCCGCCATGGCCAGCGCCCAGGCAGGCACGCTGCTGTCCGAGGGTTTTGACAATGTCGGCGGCCTGGCGGCCCAGGGTTGGGTGTTCACCAACAACAGCCTGAACCCGCAGAACAAGTGGCTGCAGGGCGCCGATGGCGTCTTTGCTCCGCAAGCCGGTGGTCCGACCAGCTACGCGACGGCCACCTACAACAGCGCCAAACCGGCTGGCGGCGCCATCGAGAATTGGCTGATTACCAAGACGTTCTCGCTGTCCCAGTCTTTCCAGCTGAGCTTCTATGCCAACGCCAAGGCCGACGGATTCATCGATCAGCTGGACGTGATGCTGAGCACCAATGGCAGCGCAAGCGCCACCGGCAACTTCACCCATCTGCTGGTGTCGATCAATCCGACCGGCGACGTCAACGGAGCCCCCTACGGCTGGACCCGTTACACAGCCACTTTCGACGGCCTGGGCGGCAGCGCCTCCGGCCGTCTGGCCTTTGTCTACAAGGGTGACTACGAGACGGCCGACGCCATCGCCCTCGACACCCTGGACGTCAGCACCGTCCCCGAGCCCGCCAGCTACGCCCTGATCGCCCTGGGCCTGGTCGGTGCCGCCGTGGCCCAGCGCCGTCGCAAGGCCTGAGCCCCCACAAGAGGAGAACACACCATGAAGAGCCAATCCCTGATCGCTCTGGCCAGCGGCCTGCTGCTCAGCGGCGCCGCCCTGGCCTGCACCAACTGTGAAGAGCATGCCAAGGCCGAGGCCAAGGCAGCCGCCAGCACCAGCGTCACTGAAGGCGCCGACGGCATGATCGCCGTGCGCGACGCCGTCACCGGCGAGCTGCGCGCCCCCACCGCCGACGAGGCGGCCGCGCTGCAGGCCAAGGCCCAGGCCGCCAAGTCCTCGCGCCTGCGTGCCCTGTCCGTGGCACCTGTGCAGGCCGAGCGCATGAACTCGCGCGGCGCCTTCGGCTTCCGTCCCGGCCCCGAGAACGTCAGCTACTCCGTCGTGACCCGCAACGCCGACGGCAGCCTGTCCAGCACCTGCGTGCAGGGCCAGGAGCAGGCCGAGGCCATCGTCAAGGGCCCCGTGGCCAAGTCCGCCAACAAGGAGTGAACCCCGTCATGAGCAAGCACTTCATCAAGCCGCTGGCGGCCTCCCTGCTGCTGGCCTTCGGTGCCGCACAGGCAGCCACCATCCAGATCCAGAACCGTGACGCCGTCGGCGTGGGCTTCAATGACCCCACCCCCGTCGCCCCCGTGGGCGGCAACCCCGGCACCACCCTGGGCGAGCAGCGCTGGAACGTCTACCGCTACGTCGCCGACATCTGGGAAAAGCAGCTCACCAGCGACGTGGTCATCACCGTCAGCGCTGGCTGGGAACCCCTGACCTGCTCGGCCTCCTCGGCCGTGCTGGGCAGCGCCAGCGCCTGGAACATCTGGCGCGATTTCACGGGCGCTCCCAAGGCCAACACCTGGTATCCCCAGGCCCTGGCCAACAAGATCTCGGGCGTCAATCAGTCCGAAGGCCAGCCCGATGACGGCAGCGGCTACGGCAATGTCGACATCAAGACCCAGTTCAACATCAACCTGGGCAAGCCCGACTGCCTGGCCGGCTCCGGCTTCTACCTGGGCCTGGATGGCAATACCGGCGGCCAGATCAACTTCGTCGCCACGCTGCTGCACGAGCTGGGCCACGGCCTGGGCTTTGCCACCTTCACCCGCGGCAACACCGGCGCCCTGCTGGCTGGCTACCCCTCCGCCTGGGATCACTTCCTTCTGGACAACGTGACCGGCAAGAAGTGGACGCAGATGACCGCCAGCGAGCGCGTCACCTCCGCCACCAACGGCCGCCGCCTGGTGTGGACCGGTGCTGAAGTCGGCGCCAAGGTGCCGGAAGTCCTGGCCCTGGGCACGCCCTCGGCCAAGATCACCGCCCCGTCCAGCCTGACGCGCGCCCTGGCCATCGGCACCGCCGCCTTCGGCCCGCAGATCACCGCCTCCGGCCTCAGCGCCGAGGTGATGCCTGTGGTCGACCAGGCCGACGGCGTCACCGGCCTGGCCTGCGATCCGCTGAGCGCGGCCAACAAGCTGGCCGTGGCCGGCAAGATCGCCCTGGTGGACCGCGGCGTCTGCTCCTTCACCGTGAAGGTCAAGAACGCCCAGCTGGCCGGTGCCAAGGCCGTGCTGGTGGTGGACAACGCCAACGACAACCCGCCTCCGGGCCTGGGTGGTGCCGACAACACCATCACCATCCCCTCCGCCCGCATCAGCAAGGTCGACGGCCTGGCCCTGAAGGATGCGATGAAGGCCCGCACCCGTACGCGCTCCGGCCTGTACATCACGCTGGGTCTGGACATGAGCCAGTACGCTGGTGCCGACCTGATGGGTCGCCCCTACCTGTACACGCCCAATCCCTTCGCCTCGGGTTCCTCGGTGTCCCATTACGACACCAGCGCCTTCCCGAACCAGCTGATGGAGCCCTTCATCAACGCCGACCTGACGACCATCCTGCAGTCGCCGAAGGACCTGACCTTCCATCTGCTGCGCGATATCGGCTGGTAAGCCACGCGCTCCGGCACCTCCCGGTGCCGGCAGCCTTCAAGGCGCGAGATCCTGTGGGACTCGCGCCTTTTTCATGGGCTCACTGCCAGGCGACCTGCAGTTGCCCCAGCGTCCGCCACCGGTGGTGGCTGCCCAGAGTGCCGTCGCCATGTGCCGAGTAGTAGCGGAAGCGAAGGTAGGCCTGCGCGTCTGCGTCGAATTCGCGGCGCTGTGCGTCGAGGATGAGCCAGCGCCCGTCCACCCACAGCTCCGCCCAGTCGTGGTAGTCGCCTGGCTTCACGATGGCGTCATGGGTCAGCACATAGCCACCCACCGAGCGTGCAGCCATGCCGGCAGACCGAGCCAGGGACGTGGCGAGATGGGCGAACTCCGTGCAGTCTCCCTGGCGGGTGTTCAGCGCATGCAGGGCGCCCTTGTCGTTGGGGCTGTAAGCCGTGTACTGCACATGCGCGACCAGCCAGTCGAAGATGGCCCGTGCGGTGTCAAGACCTGACCCCCGGCGAAGCTCAGCGGCCCGCTCTGCGATGGCGGACTCGCCAAAGTCGAGGAACGGCCCGTGGCCCTGCCAGCGGTCGCAGCCGCTGTCCGGGGCCGTCCTCCCGGGCGCCGGCAGCGCCACGCGGGTGTCGAGCTGAACCCTGACCCGCTGGCGAGGGGCGACCTCCGCCAGCGTGATCAACGCCGTGTTCTGGCCCAGGCAGTCCGGACTCCAGCGCAGCGGCTGCGAGGCTTCTGCGGAGACCAGCTGCTGCTCCCCTGGCAGCGATGCCGGCAGGGCGCAGGCAAATTCCTCGTTCCTGAGCCATTCGCTGCCGGGATTGAACAGCTCCCAGATGAAGCGCAGCCGCCGCACCGGCGCCTCACCGGCCGGCGCCAGCGTGGGCAGCACGCCAGCCAGACCGGCGGCCAGGGCGTGCAGGACGGATCGCCGCTTCACAGGCCGCAGCCCAGGCGTTTGGGGCCCAGCCTCTGCAGGCCGTCAAGGCGGGAGGTCTGGCGGGCAGCTTCCGCGAGCCCCGCTTCGCCACCGGTATAGACGAAGCCGAGACGGCCCGCCTTGGCTGCCAGCAGTGCATCGAGCTGGGCACGAGCAGTATCTCGCCCCGACGCCACGATGAACCGGGCGCTGCCGCGATCGGGCGGGATGCCGACAGGCCGGCGGTCTGGGCGCTTCGCTGCGGAGGCTGCTCCCGCATCGGCGGCCCCCACGGTCGCCGCATCCGGATAGCGCCGGCGCAGGCCGGACATCTCCGGGCCGAGATAGAGACGCTGCCTGGGATCCTGCATTTCCAGCAGGAATTCCTCCGGGGTCAGGTCTTGCGCTTCACGCAGGTCCAGCGGCAGGCCCAACCACGCCAGACCCTGCTGCGACCAGGCGATGACCCCGCCGTCGGCCACTGCCACCCTGCGGTAGCCCTGGGCGCGCAGGGCGAAGCACAGCTCGACCAGCTCAGGCTCGCCCTTGCCACGGCCCAGCAGGAGCACGGTCTTCGCGCGCCAGTACGGCTTGGACAGCAAGGCCTCCGGGCTGACGCTGATGGCTCCGGCGGCGTGCCCGCGCTCGAACTCCGCAGGCAGTCGAACATCAGCCAGCACGAGGTCACTGCCAAACCGGGACAGGTCCGCCACGTCTACCAGGCAATCCGCCTGCTTCGATGGCTGCACCCTTGCCTGCGGGCGTTCAGCCTTGGACGGCGTCTCCGCCGGCTGCTTGGGACAGGCACCCGTGGCCTGGGGAATGCCGGCCAGCACATCAAGCCCGGTCATGTCCATTGCGCCAGCCGCCCCGGCCAGCAGCAGAGAGGCCATGGCAAGGCCTGCCTCTCGAGAAGTCTTCCACCGCCCCTGCATTTGGCTATTCCTTCTATTGAAAGCCCTGCACTGCCGACGCGCCACGCGCTGTCGCTGAGGCTGCAGCCGCCGGCGCCGGCGCACCAAACACCCATTGCGCATAGCGCTGCTTGCCGGCCAGTGCGGCGTCGTCGAGCTCGAAGTTGTCCTGCTTGATGGGGCGCTGATCCGAGAGGGAATGCACCCCCGCCACGAAGGTACCGGCCCGCACAAGCCCCCACTCGGCCTTGCCGGTCATGGGATCCACATAAATGCGGCGCAGATGCCGCCTCAGCTGGCCCGTCCTGCGATCTGCCAGCAGCGCGTCCAGCGAAGGGGGCAGCTCCCTCGCCTTGGGATCCGGCGAGGCCTGCTGGTAGCTCTCGAAGGCCTGGCGGAACTGCTGGCCGATGAAGAGGAGCTCACGCTCCCGTGCGCGCTGGGTCGCCAGCGACGCCACCTCCACGACCTGCACCAGGCCCAGCCCCATCGCCGCGATGCCCAGCAGCAGCCAGACATAGGCGAAGCCAGCCTCGTAGGGGCGGTGCTGACTAGTAGTCCGCATAGGCCTTGCCTGACTTGCCGCTGCCGGGCGCCGCGCTGCGCAGGTCGCCCACGCGCCCGTTCTCGCCGCTCGGCGGCGCAACCAGCACCCAGGCCGTCTGGCTCTCGAGGACCGGATCCCAGGGCAGGGCCGACAGGTACCTGGCCTCGACCAGTTCCTCCAGGGACTCCGGATAGCGCCCCCTGTCCGCGAAGAACCTGTCGATACCAAGGCGCGTCACCCGCAGGTTCTCGGCCAGCACGACGTCCCGGCTCTTGTCCAGCGAGCTGAAGTACCGGGGCACGGAGAGGGTCAGCAGCATGGCCAGGACCACCATGACCAGCAGCATCTCGATCAGGGTGAAGGCGCGCGACTGGCGTCGGGGGCTGGCTACCATAGGCGATAGGGGACCCCGTTGAGGCCCTTGCGTTCGGATTTCGAGAAGACGTCGTAGACATCGTCGCCCGCCCTGGGATCGTCGGCCGGCGAGGCAAAGCTGCGCAGCGCCCAGCTGTCCTGGGCCTGCAGGTCCTCGGCGGCGAAAGGGTCCCTGGGCAGCCGGCGAAGGAAGTAGATCTTCTTCTTGACCGGGCTGCGCTGGTCGTCGACGCCATCGACCAGGACCTGCAGCGAGCGGGGATAGCCTGTGTCACCGACCTTCAGTGCGATGCGCCCCTGTTCCGCGGCCCGCTTGTAGGCATCCAGCGCGGAGCGGATCTCCATCAGCGCCTGGCGCAACTCCTGCTCCTTGTGCCGTTGCGCGGCCACCTGCGCCATGGGCACGGAGACCAGGGCCAGCACCGCCAGGATGGCCAGGCACACCAGCAGCTCGACGAAGGTGAAGCCACCGGCACGGCGGGCGCAGGAGCGGGTCTTCATGGCGCGACGTTCAGGCTATGCACCAGGGGAAGCGGGCGCGCCAGCCCCTGCTCCGGCGTCGGCGAGGCCGCGATGAGCGCGATGCCCGTGCCCGTCGCTGCGGCCAGGGCACGGAAGGAGACCTGCACCACCCCTCCCTGGCCATTGACGCCGTTGGCGCCATCGCGGGTGATGGCCGCGAAGACCTTGCCCTGCGCCATGTCCAGCCGGTGGCTGAAGGCCGTGCTGCCCCCGCCCTGCTTGAAGAAGCTGCCTTCCTGGACCGACACCGGCTGCACGATCTTGGGATCGAAGCCCAGCACCAGCGGGAGACCCAGCAGGGCCTGCTCCGAGCTCATGTGCAGCGTCAGCGTGAACTGTTCGCCGACGCGGACGGCGGCCGGCCCCTGCCACTTCAGGGCCGCGCCCGGACCCACTCGGTCGGCGCCTGCGCTTTGCGGCGGGCGGGCCGCTGCACCGGCAGGCGCCGCCGCGCCTTCCGGCTTCTCCCTGGCCTCGGGCACCTCATCCAGCTTGAGCTCGGGCATGCCGATGGCTGCCTCCGTGCCCGACAGCAGTTCCGCCTGCTGCGCACTCGGGCGCTGCAGGGAGCGCAGGATGCGGGGGGTAATGGACAGCAGGATCTCGCTGCGCTGCGTGTCGTCCTTGCTGCTGCCGAACAGGCGCCCGGCGATGGGCAGCTCACCCAGCCCCGGCACCTTGTTCGCGCCAACCCGCTCCTCCGAGTTGATCAGCCCCGCCAGCACCTGGGTCTCGCCGTCACGCAGCTGCAGCGTCGTGGAGGCCGCACGCTGTCCGATCTGGTACGACAGGGTGCCGGTTTTGCTGACGATCTCGCGCACCAGGTTGGAGACCTCCAGGTTGACCTTGATGCCTACCTCCTGGTCCAGGCGGATCTGGGGCTCGACCTCCAGCTTCAGCCCCACGTCCACATAGCTGACCGACTCGGACACAAAGCCCGTCGAGGTGGAGGTCGTGGTGATCACAGGCACCTTGTCGCCGATCTGGATCCGTGCCTTCTCCTTGTTCCGTACACGGATGCGCGGATTGGCCAGGATGTTGGCGTCCTGGTCTTCCTTTCGCGCATTGATGGCCACCGGCCCCACTGTGGCCTTGACGGTCGAGGGGCGCAGGTGTGAGAGCTGGCTCAGCGTCAGGGCATCGGTACCCGTCGTCAGCGGAGCCAGGCTCAGCTGCCCCGGCCACTGCACGCCCAGCTCCATGAGCCGGGAACGCTTGACCTCCAGGATTTCGACATCGAGCATGACCTCCGGGTCCGGCACGTCATGCAACGCCACGATGCGCTCGGCCAGCTTCAGGGCCTCGGGCGTGTCCCGCATCACGATGGTTCCCAGGCGCTCGTCCACGGTCATGTCCTTGGCCTTGACGATGGTCTTGAGCAGGTTGGAGACCGCCTTGACGTCCCCATTGGCCAGGAAGAAGGTCCGCACCGACAGCGCCTGGTACTCCTTGAGCTTCTGCGGCGTCGAGGGATAGATCAGCAGGGAGTTGGCGTTCAGCACGCGCTGCTCCAGCTGGTTGGTGGTGAGCAGCAGGCGCAGCGCATCCTCCACCGTGGTCTGCTTCGCGATCACCGTCGCGCGGAGGTCGGGCCGCACGTCTCGATCGTAGAAGAAGTTCAGGCCGGCCACCTTGGCCAGCACCTCGAGGATGGACTTCAGCGGGGCATCCCTGAATTCGAGCGACACCGGCTTGCGGTAGGCGGCCGCCAGGCGCTTGTCCGGGCCGGACTGCTGCTGCTCCAGGGCCTCCACGCGGGCCTGCCAGTACAGGGCGGCGGCGTGGCGCGGGTTCTCCAGCAGCACCTGGCGCAGCTTGGCGGCGGTGAGGGCCAGGGTTTCGGTGGCCCCCGCCTTGAGCTCGCGCTCGACCTCGGCCAGCACCTGGAGGTGGTGGCGCTCCCTGACGACGTCCTGCAGGCCCTGACGAGCCATGGCGTTGTCAGCATCCAGGCCCTGCACCTTCAGGTAGAGCTTCTCCGCTTCACTGAGGCGCCCGGCCCGGGCCTCACCCGCGGCGTCCATCAGGGCGCGGCGCACGGCGGCTTCGCGCCGGGTGACCAGCTCCATCCGGAACTCGGCGTTCCGGGGGGACTCCTGCACCGCCTGCTGCAGCTTGGCCAGGCCTGCCTCCTGCTGACCTTGCGCCAGGAGTGCCTGGCCCTCACGGAAAGCCGCATCGCCTGCGCAGCCCGCCAGGGCCAGCAGCAGGGACAGGGCGAGCCATCGGCACCCAGGGCGCGGTCGCAGGCGCCTCGCATCAGGGATCTTGGTCATGGGGAGCTGGAGATTTCGAGAGATTGACGCGTCTGCGTGGGCACATGGAGGAAGACGGCCATGTGGTCCTGAATGGCTTCGAGCACGTAGGCATCGGTGACCTTGTCGCCGGGCCGTGCGAACAGGCTCTGGTCAAAATGGAGCAGCAGGGCCACCGGGCCGCGCTCGTCCTCGTAGCGACCGAGGGCCTTGAAGGGCAGGGGCGGCGCCACGTTCGATGGGGTCTGCTCGAGCACCACCTCCCTGACGGCCGCCGACGCGGGCGCCGGCATCGGGGGCGGCTCTGCACCCCGCGCCCAGGCTGGAATGACGAAGGGCTGGCGCCAGGCTTCATCCGCGCTGACCGCAGGCATCGCAGGGCCGGATACCGGTGTGGAGACCGCCTCCACCACAGCAGGCCGCTGCGCGCCGGGCGCCGCGGCGCGTGCCACCGGCGCCACCACCTCCTCCTGCGCCGGCGGGGCCCGCCAGGCGGCATACAGCACCGCCAGCAACAGGCCCCACAGGGCCGCACGGCGCCAGGACTGCGCGGCGCTCATGGCTGCCTCCCCGCCGGCTTGGCGTCCGGCGTCACATACAGCACCCAGCGCAGCTGCGCCTCCACCTGCTCGGCATCGACGCTGGCCCTCTTGATGGCGGCCGCCTCCAGGGCCAGGCTGGCGTTGCCGCGCGTCGCCGCCTGGACGAAGGCGAACAGCTGCGAGGCCGCGCCCTTCACCGGCAGGGTCATCACGAATCGCTGGAAGGGTTCCTGCTCGCGCTGTTGCCATTGGTAGCTGCCGCCTTCGACACGCAGGCCCTGTTCCCCAGCCTGGGTCAACAGCTGCCCCAGCAGTTCGGGCACCTGGGCACGCGAGGCGAGGCCGATGTCGATCGCACCGGAGCCCAGCTGGGACGCCGGGGCGGCCACGGCCTGCGCCGCCTCGCCGGCCAGCTCCCACGCCCTCTGCTGCCCCTGAAGGGCTTGCCGCTGCCAGGACCACAGCAGCACCGCCGCAGGCAGCAGCAGGCCGGCCAACGCCCAGCCCCAGAGCCAGGACCCGCAGCTGCGGCGCAGGCGCGCCGCGGCCAGGGCCAGGGCCCACTGCCAGCGCTTGAGACTGCCGGGTGCCGTGCCACGCATCATCGTTGCCATGCAAGCTCCAAGGTGAAGCGGTAGCGGTCTTCGGCCTTGTCCTGGCGCAGGGCATGCTGGGTCAGCACCACGGCGCCTACCGGCCGGCGATGCTCCAGGTAGGCCATGTAGCGGGTCATGTCCAGGGCGGTCCGTCCTTCCAGTTGCAGCTTCACCGTCTGGGTGGTCGACGCGGCAGGGGACTGCCCGAATTCGAGGTCCAGCAAGGCCACGTCGATGTCCCGCGGAGGCAGGAGCACGCTCAGCAGATCGGCATAGGGGGTGCGCAGCTGCCGCAGCACGGCCGCCAGGCCTTCACCGACCTTGGCGTCCTGCTTCACCAGCGGCCGCGCCGCACTGCGATGGCTCAGCTGTGCCGTCTGTTCGGCCAGCACCAGCTCCCTGTCGTGCAGGCGGTACGCCGCCAGCAGCATCACCACAGCCACGCTCAGCAGGCTCGCGAGGGCCAGGCCGTGCAGCAGGGCGCCCCTGGGCCCTGGCAAACGGGCATCCAGGGCGCTGCGCTGCCGCAGGCCGTTCCGCAGCCATCGCAGGGCAGCCGGCCCCTCGCCTGGCGTCTCCGCCAGCCAGCGCATCTGCTCGCTGGCCACAGGTGGCTCGGCCGGTGTCCCCGCCGGCAGTCCGTGGAGCACGGGATCGTCGTCCGTCCACGAGGGCTGGCGCCAGCGCAGGCGCTGCCATTGCTTCAGCAGCTCGTCCTCGCGAGGCGCGGCCCGCGGGGCACTGAATGCGTAGGCCGACTCAAGGTGGCGGGCGCCGGCGAGGAACAAGGCGTCCTGCTCACCGGCCAATACCAGCTGCCGGACGCCCCCCATCTGGCGCCGGGCCTCCTGCCAGCCCAGGACGCTGAGGCCGGTCACACGGCCCAGGGCCCAGCCCTGTTCCTTCACGCAGACCTGCAGGGCCTCCATCCAGGCCAGCGGGTAGGCGATGGCCAGGCGCGGCTGCCCATACGGCGCATCATCGACCCGCTGGGACCAACGCTCGAGGTCCCAGCCGGCCTCGAGCGCACAGCGCCGGACGTAGGCACCGGCCGACACCTTCTCCAGCAGCTGTGCAGACCAGGGCACCGTCATGTGCAGCAGCCAGGGCGGCTCGAACACCACATGCAGCGTCGCCCGGGCTGGCAGGCCGGCAGAAGCGCAAAGTGCCTTCAATGCAGCCTGCGCCAGCAGGCCGTCCTTCTGCGCGCGCTCGCCGGCCTGCGGCGCGTCGGCGGCGGCCAGAGGAATGCGCTGGATGCGGGCCTGGCCATCCTCGGTCCAGGCCAGCGCCAGCTCCTCGCGCCGGACGGCCAGCAGCAACGGGCCGGGCGCCTGCCCGCGCCTCGTCTCAACCTGCGACACGGTGCCACTCCTCCAGCGTCGTCAGCCCCTGGGCCACCCATTGCAGGGCCCGCTCCTGGAGGCTCACCCAGCCTTGCCGCTCCGCCGCGTAGGCCCGCATGGCAGACACCGGCGCGCGTTCGGCAATCATTTCCCGCAGACGGTCGTCCAGCACCAGCAGCTCCGCCACAGCCTTGCGGCCCTTGTAACCCACGCCGCGGCAATGCCCGCAGCCGCGGCCAGTCCGCAGCTGCCAGCCCTGCATGTCCTGCTGCTGCAGGCCGACCCGGCTCAGCAGCTCGCGCGAGGGCTGCATGGGCTCGCTGCACTGCGGGCAGATCTGGCGGATCAGGCGCTGGGCCAGGATGCCATTGAGGGCCGCGGCAAAGCTGTAGGCATCAACGCCCATGTGCAGGAAGCGGCCGAGCACATCGAAGACGTTGTTGGCGTGGACCGTGGTGAACACCAGGTGGCCGGTCAGCGCGGCCTGCACGGCAATCTGCGCGGTTTCGTCATCGCGGATCTCGCCCACCATGATCTTGTCCGGGTCATGACGCAGGATGGAGCGCAGCCCGCGGGCGAAGGTGAGCCCCTTCTTCTCGTTCACCGGGATCTGCAGCACGCGCGGCAGGCGGTACTCCACCGGGTCCTCGATGGTGACGATCTTGTCGCGACCGGTGTGGATCTCGGTGATGGCGGCGTAGAGGGTGGTCGTCTTGCCTGAGCCGGTCGGGCCCGTCACCAGCACCATGCCGTGCGGCTTGCCGGACAGGCGCCGCAGCGTCTCGATGGCCTCGCCATCGAGGCCCAGGCGATCCAGCGTCAAGGTGCGCGCCTCTTCCGTCAGGGCCTGCCGGTCCAGCAGGCGCAGCACCGCGTCCTCGCCGAAGATGTTGGGCATGACGGAGACACGGAAGTCGATGTCCCGCCCGTTGATGCGCACCTTGAAGCGTCCGTCCTGCGGCACGCGACGCTCGGCGATGTCCAGCTCGGCCATCACCTTGATGCGCGAGATGGCCTGCTCGGCCATCTCCGCGCTCTGCACCTCCGTGATGGGCACCAGCACGCCGTCGATCCGGTACAGCACGCGCAGCCAGCCGGCGTCGCACTCCATGTGGATGTCGCTGGCCTGCAGCTTCAGCGCGTCATAGATGGTCGAGTTGACCAGCTTGACGACGGGATTGCTGTCCTCGTTGATGGAGGCCAGCGTGATGATCGCGGCCACCTCTTCCTCGCCGGCCTCGGCACCGCCGCCATCGAAGCCGTCCAGCGCGCGCAGGGCCCGCTCCTGCTGGGCCAGGAAGGCGTCGACGTCGTCGGGCAGGGCCAGGGCCAGGGCCGCATCGGCCCCGTGGTCCGCACAGCGCTGCGTCGCCCACTCTTCGGTCGCGACATCCCAGGGATCCTGCAGCACCAGCAGGACGCCCCCCTGCTCGGAGCGCAGCGGCAGGCAGCCGCGCTGCGCGCATTCGGCAAAGGGGATCCAGTCGAAGACGGCGGCGTGGGACTGCAGCTCGCGCATGCTCAGCACAGGCAGACCCCAGTGAGCGGCCAGGGCGCCCAGCGTCGAAGGCAGGTCCCGGTCCAGGCAGTGGGCGACGGCATCCAGCATCGTGCCGCCGCGCGTCTGGCAGTGGGCGCGGGCGCGATGCAGCAGGGCCTCGTCCAGCAGGAGCTGTGGATGGGTGTTCATTGCAAGCTGTTGGCCATGTCAAAGATCGGCATGTACATCAGGACCACGACCGTGCCGATCACCGCGCCGATCAGGGTCATCAGCAGGGGCTCCAGCAGGCGCGAGGCCCAGTCAACCCAGCGGGCGAATTCGTCGTCGGCGAACTGGGCGCTGCGCTCCAGCATGTCGGCCAGCTGACCGGAGCGCTCGCCAACCTTGATCAGGGACTCGGCGATGGGATTGGCCAGCCCGGCGGCGATCAGTGCGTCCGAGAACATGCGGCCCTGCGTCACCGCGGTGAGGCAGTCCTGCAGCCGGCCCTGCTGCTGCGCATCCAGCAGGCCGCGCACCATGCCCAGGGCCCGCGGCAGAGAGATGCCGGAGACCAGCAGCAGGCCCAGGGCGCGGTAGAAGCGCGCCAGCCGGAACTCCTGCGCCTTTCGGGCCAGCACCGGCACCCGCAACACCCAGCCCAGCAGCCAGGCCCGGCCCTGCGCACGCGCCAGCAGCAGGCCGATGCCCCCGATCACACAGGCCGCGGCCGCGAGGCCCAGCGCCCAATGCGCATAGAGCGCCTTGCCAAACTGCAGCAGCAGCATGGACAGCCAGGGCATGTCCTTGCCCGCGCTCTCGTAGACCACCGAGAAGCGCGGCACCACATAGCCCAGCAGGAAGAGCATGACGAAAGTGCCCACCACCAGCAGCATCGCGGGGTAGATGGCCGCCGAGACCAGCTTCTTGCGCAGCTCCTCGAACTGCTGCTGGTAGCCCACATAGCGGCGCAGGGCCTGCGGCAGGTCGCCGGTGCGCTCCGCGGCGCGGATGGTGGCCACGTAGATGGGCGGGAAGTGCGCCGGCAGGGTCTCCAGCACATCGGAGAAGTTGCGTCCGACCTCCAGGCCGCCCAGCACGCCTTGCAGCACCTGGCGTGCCGCAGCGCTGCGTTCCTTGGCGACCAGCGCCGACAGGGCCTCGGGCAGGGTCAGGCCGGCATTGAGCAGGGCCAGCAGCTCCTGGCTGAAGAGCAGCAGGGAAAGCCGCGGGCCGGCCTCCCCGGCTCCCGCGGGCTCGGCCGGCGCGGACGCCAGGGCCTCCACGCCCAGTACGCGCCAGCCGCGTGCACGCGCTTGCCGCATGGCGGCGTGCTCGTCCAGGCCGGGCATGTGCAGCGACTGCTCCATGCCTGCGCTGTCCAGCACCCGCAGGCGCACGCCCGTACCGGCCTCGCGCAGAGGCTGCGTTGTCGTCATGCCGGGACTCAGCGGTAGCTGACGTCTGCCGCCAGCCCTTCACCACCCGCGCGCCCGTCCTGGCCCAGGGACAGGAGGTCGTAGTCGCCTCCGTCGGCCGCCGGCGAGCGGTACACATAGGCATTGCCCCAGGGGTCCTGCGGCAAGGCCTTCTGCAGATAGGGACCGGACCAGCGCGCCTCCCCACCCGGGCGGCCCAGCAGGGCAGCCAGGCCCTGCTCGGACGTCGGATAGTGGCCGGTGTCCAGACGGTAGGCGTCCAGCGCCTTGGCGAAGGCGTCCAGCTGCGCCCGGGCGACGCCCCGTTCGGACTTGCCGATCTGCCCGAAATAGCGTGGGCCCACATAGGCTGCGAGCAGGCCGATGATGACCATCACCACCAGCAGTTCCAGCAAGGTGAAGGCCTGCTGGGCACGCGCTGATGGCAGCGGTGCCCCCCTCCCTGTCGTGTTCATTTTTGTGGCCCTCCTCATTTGGCCGGCAGGGATTTTAGCTGGGCTGCCCCGGCTGCGCCGCCTGCAGTCCCGCCAGATCGTTCAAGGACTGGGCGCCGTCAACGTAAAAGTCAGGGCCCAAGCCGGCCCGCAAGAGGCCATGCCAGCTCGGGAAAGTCCAGACTTCGCTCGAACCGTCACTGTCGAATTGGTCTTGACCGTCTGGTAGGCAAAGCTGGACCCAAAACTCAACTCACCACTGGCGGCTTCGATGGTGGGACAGTTGCTTCCCCCGATAGGCGCCCCGGCCTGCGGCTTGGCGGTCACGGCGTATAGGAACCGGTAAGCATTTCCCAGGTCTGCGCTGAGCACGTAGTCAGAGGACGTCGCATTCACCTTGGTTTCGCTGAGGACGCGGATGTTGCACAGGCGCAATCCCAGACCCACGGAGCCTGCCGTGACGTTGTTCTTCGTGTAGGTAAACGCACCGGTGACCGGCTGCAACACCTGGCGACCCATCAGGTCAGGGTCCTCGGAAACCAGGCTGCCAATGCCGACGAAATCGCTGATGAGGCTTTGAACACACTGGCGGCCATAAGTGACTTCCAAGCTGGCGGACCCTGCGTCAGCCGCGGTGATCACCCGAGCCCCGTTCAGAACACCCAATTCCGCGATGGCAGCGTCAAGACTCACGGGAGCAGCACCCATGCCGCTGTAGTTCAGTGGGAAGCTCACACGATCCCCTTCGTTGATCACAGCTGGCCGGCTCAGCGACACAAGGCCGCGCTGATTGCCACTTGGAATGACCAATGCTCCCGGTGCAAAGGCTTGCCCCTGGCCGCGGGTGGAACTCGCGACGGCATACACGTAGTAGGTTCCGACGGGCAGTGCGCTGGCATCCCAGACCCACTCACCGCTACGCTCGCCGGGCGCAGGCTTGATGCCGTCCGCGATCAACTGGCCGGAGAACACATCGCGACTGTCCTGGGGTGCCGTAGAGCCAGCATTGACCTTCTTGTAGTACAGCGCCACCTGGACATCTGCATCGACAGTTGCCAACTGCCAGCGGATGCGCTGCGTCTTGGTACTCCCATCCACAACCGGCTGCATCGGACGATCCGGGAAGGTCAGCGCGATGGGGACGGCCTGCTGCTGCTCCAGTCGAACACTGAACTTGCCTGTCCGTGACCAAGCGCTGGCCAGCCCCTGGCTATCTACAGCACGCACACGCCACCAGCGTTCTGCACCGTCGGGAAGTGCCATCGGCACAAGCCAACTGGGCGACGACTGCAGCACGCCCCCGATCTTGGTGGACAGGGCAGCATCCGCATAGATCTCGAACTCATACTGCACCGCCTGACCATCAGGATCCTGGGCCAGACCACTCAGCAGTACAGGATTGGAGGTGGTCACCCAGGACTCATGGCCTGGGTTGCGCAAGGCCGGCACGGTGGGCGCCCGGTTCGGCACGCTGACGCGGAAGCGGCGCACTTCCGGCTTGTCGCCGCTCATGGTCTGGTCCACCCTCCACCAGTACGTCTGCCCAGGCTTGAGGCCGGTGACCGTCCAGCTGACGACGCCATTGACCGCCTTGATGGTGGGGCCGACGCGCCTGTCCGCAGAATCGAAGGTATTCACGGTGTCGATGTCAAAGCGCTCCTCCGTCAAATTGCTCCGCACGGACAATGTCACGCTCGTGCCAGTGATCTCGGCGGCATCCAGAGGCGCCATCAGTCCCCGCACGGGCCAGTACGCTGCCGGATCGACAGTAAAGGAATCCATCCCAGTGAAGGTTGCCGGTATGTACGTCGAACTCCGAGCGCCTCGAGCATCCCAGACCTCGACACGCCAGGTGTAGAAGGTCGACGGCAGCAGGGGCACCGGGACCTTCCATGAGGTCTCACCACCCGCGCCGCCGAACAAGAGGCCAGACCGCGCCACCAGCACTTCGTCGGTGGCGCCATTCCAACGGCACAGTCCGTTGTCAGCGGGAAGAGCTTCGCCCTGGATCCGCCAACGGCACACGTGCACCTCGTAGCGCAACGTGTCACCGTCAACGTCCTCTGCGTTGCGCCAAACCAGGACGGGTTGCGCGTCCTTGAACTGGTAGTTCTCCGTGACCTTGCGCACCCGCGGCGGCGCCGCATTCCCCTGATTCGTGGAGAACCACGCCTCCACCCACGGGCTGGACAGCGTGCCGTCCGTGGCCCGCACGCGCCACCAGTACTTGCGGTTGGAGCGGAAGTCCGCCGCCACCGACCAGGTGGCCTGCATCACGCCGCCCACGCTGACCGGGGCCACGGTGGCCGAGGCCAGCAGCTGGCTGTACTCGGCGTCGTCGTAGAGCTCGAAGACCAGGCTGGTGGCGGAGTCGAACTCGCCACCGGCCAGCGCGACCGTCAGCGGCAGGGGATTGGCCTGGAACTCGGTGCCGGTCCAGCTCAGGGCCTGGCGGGCGCCGGCCAGGGGCGACACCACGCGCGGCAGGGCCGGCAGCTTCAGCAGCGGCGCCGCTTTAACCGTGATCTTGGCGCTGCGGCTGGTGCTCATCAGGCCGTCGTTGGCCGTGTAGTTGATGAGGTAGTCCCCCTTGCTGCCGCGGGCCGGCGTCCAGTCGAACACCGAGCGGGCCAGGGCCGGCGCGCCAGGATCGGCCGCCTGCGGCAGCCACTTGGCGCCCGTGGGCAGCGGGGTGGCCGTCAGCGTCACCGGCTTGCCGTTCTTGCCGCTGGCCTCCACCAGGAAGGAGACCTGCTGCCCCTCCTGCACCGTGCGGTCCGCGATGAACTGCAGGGCCGGCGGCTGGATCTCCACGGGCGGCGCCTTGAACTCGGTGCTGTAGACACCCGTCGAGTTCACGTCGAAGACGTTGAGCCAGTACTCCCACTTCTTGGTTTCGGCGTTGCGGGTGCGGCTCAGCCAGACGTTCTCCGGCGCCAGCACCTTGCCGTCCGAACGCTGGATCACGCCCAGGGCGCGCGTGCCGGCATGCGGATCCGGCAGGCGTGCGTAGACGAAGCCGGCCGTGACCGGGAAGTTCAGCGCATAGCCGCTGCCGCCCGAGCCCGCGCCGAGCGTGGCCACGGCGCTGTGATTGGTGACCACCGTGTCCTGGCCTTCGGATTCGTAGACGCGCATCACGTCGCCGTCCTGCGCGAGGAAGTCGCGCACCGTGTCGCGGCCCGGCAGGTCCACGCGCACATCGCGCACCAGCGTGTGCGCCTGCGTGCCCTGCAGCAGCGAGGTCATCGCGCCGCCCAGTTCATCCGCATGGCTGAACTTCGCGGTGAACTCGGTGAAGCGGCCCGAGAGGGTGCTCTCCATGATCCAGCGCGCGGTCTTGGCGCTGTTGCCCGGCACATCGCCCAGCTTGGCCAGCAGGGTGTTGGGCGCGGGGACGTCGCCCACATAGCTGCCCGTCAGCTTGAAGCCGATCAGCAGGTCCTGCTTGTTCTCGATGATCTTGGGCTGGGCGGAATCGATGACCAGGTTCTTCGCCGTGGCCACGCCGTTGTTCTTGACGCGCAGGCCCAGGGTGAAGGGCTGCACCGGCTCCACCTCGGGCGTCAGCGGGTCGTCGCCCTCCACCTCGGCGGGCAGGAAGTAGTCCAGGCTCAGCTGGGGCAGGGGCTTGACCTTGATGACGTCCGGCGCCACGTCCAGCACCGTGTCCTCGCCGTTGTAGCGGTAGCTCAGCGTGGCGCCCACCAGGTACTTCTTGCCCAGCGGCGCATTGCCCGCCGCGCCCGGCGCGGGGATCAGCAGCCAGTTCAGCACCGCCGTGCTGCGGGGCCGGACCATGCCCGTGCCGTCGGCCGCGCCGATGTCCTTCTTGGACGAGAGGCGGATGAAGAACTTGGCGTTCAGGTCATTGGGGTTGTCCGAGATCAGCACGGGCGTGCCCGCTTCGTCCGTCACCTTGACCACCACGCCCACGTTCTCCAGCACGCTGCTGTCGGTGCTGTTGATGATGCGCATCTCGGCATCAAAGGCCTGGCGCTCCAGCGTCAGCTCCTGCTTGATCTCGATCTTGACCTTGGCACAGACCGTCTCCTGCGCCTGCACGGCCAGCGCCGCCATCCACAGGCCGGCGCCCAGCACCCGCGCGACGCGGGCACCCAGGCGCTGCCAGCCCGTGCGTGAGGCCGCGCGGGGGTGCTGCGGGGCCGGAGGGATTGCGAAGTCGGCGGTCAAAGAGCTCATAGTGAGGCCCACGGCAGCGGCCGTGGTCGGCTGGGACTACGTTAGGAAAAAGGGAGGGCGCGAGCGCGTCAGAGGCTCAGCGCCGCCAGGAATTCATCGGAGTCAAACCCGTCGTGCATGCGGTGCTCGCGGCCCTGGCGGTTCAGCACCAGAAAGGGCGTGCCATTCGCGTGATAACTCGCGAACTCGGATTCACAGCGGCTGTCGACGGACATATTGCATTCGGTATAGGCAAAACCGTATTGGTTCAGCCAGGCCTTGGCCTGGTGGCAGTAGCCGCATTCGGTGGTGGTGTACATGACCACCTCTTCGGCCTTGACGGTGGCGGCGAGGGCATGGATTTGCTCGGGGGTCCAGTTGCTGCTCGGGGTGCTGGATTCGCGGTGGTTGAAGACCTGGGTTTTGAGTAGCCAGGCGATGAGGAGGATGGCGAGGAGTTGGAGCCAGGTGGGGAGGGTTTTGCTGGGCATGGTGGGTGGATGGGGACGGCGGCTCTTGATTCAAAAATTACCGACGACACTAAGGCCGGACCTTAAGTCTTGAGTACTTAACATTAAGGCCTGACCCCGGTTCTCCGCCATTATTTTGACTACAGCCTCAGGCATCAGCACCCTCCACAATTAATAAAATTATAATGGTCGAGAAAGTTTACTAGGGACAACGGTATACCTTGACTTACCCGGTCTAGAATATGAATCTAGCACTGCTAGAACTTCATCTCGAAATCTAAGCGTCACTTCAACACCTTCGCCAAAGCACTTCCAATCTGTTTGAAGATCATCGGCGGTCGGCAATGTACCCAATTGTGACTCGACACAGAATGGAGGCCTATTCATTGGAGGTCTGCCGCGAACGGGCTCTTCAAATGGACGGCCTGGAGCATTCATCAGCCAAACGTGATTAACCATCTCTCCGGAATTTCGAAGATAAGCATAAACAGACCTACCATCACAATCCACAGCAAGGGCCCATTCATCTGGGCCCATGACTTCAATCAAAAAATCATCACTTAACATACATTATCTCCACCATTTATCCCACTCCTCTTTCCAGTATTTTTTCCGATCCTTGTCAAATTCTTTCCGATCTGGATTTATCCATTCCGGATGCTTATCCTTAAAATTCCCTGCGCCTCTATGCTCCGTGCGAGTGAGTTCCTCAACCGTATTTGGGCCAGTATGATGAAGCTCCACCGGATGTCCGTCACTTCCAATTGGCGCATTCCCTCGCTTTTTTGGAGGCTTTAGCTCATCTCTCGGTATTTTTTGCGTACAAACAATAGCATTGTGGACAATAAACGCTTGAATTCCGACGAAATACGCATGAGCCGTACCCAATTCAATATTGAATACAGGCGCAATACCTGCGTCGAAACGCTGAAGATCAATTAATGCCCGCCAATCACCTGGGCGGGTCAATATATCGTCCTGCGTCGTCAGGCGGGCGGCGTCTTTCCATCCATTCTTTGTTAAAAATGGATGCCCCCCTGTTGCCTCAATCGTCTCGCCCGAAGCCCCCGCCAGCGACACCAACTCCTGCGACTTGATGCTGCTAAAGACATCGATCACCCGCTCATACCGCAGCCGCCGATCACGACCCGTCGAGAGGTCGCCAGCTTCCTCCCACTCAGCAAAGGCCAGCACCTCATCGCCAACGCGCACATCGCGAATGGGCTTGAGCACGCTGTAGCCGCGCTGGGCATCCGCATCGGCCGCATCCGCCGGCCGGACATGGACCAGGGTGTCACCCGGGAAGCTGTTGCGGCCCGTAGCGCACTTGACCTTGTCCCAGGCCTCCTTGGCCTTCTTGCGCGCCCAGTCGGGCATCCACTTGAGCAGCTTCTTGGCCAGCTTGCCCAGAGGACCCACGATGCAGGACTTCGCGCAGTCCTTGAGCGAAGACTTCAGGTCAACGCATTCACCGGTCACGGCATCGGTCATCGCCTCCTCGGCCGTGCAGCCCAGGACGCATTCCCCGTATATCGCCGCCGCTTCAGCAGCCGCTCCGACAAAGGGCACGATCTCCCCTGTCGGATCGGTCAAGTTCGCAGGATCCGCTTCGGCATAGCGGTACATATTCCCGCCGCCCTCCAGGCCAATGGGATCCTGGGTGATGTAGCGCCCCGTCTCCGGGTCGTAATAGCGGCGGAAGTTGTAGTGCAGACCTGTTTCGGCGTCTTCCCACTGGCCGGGCAGGCGCAACGCCAGCTCGATGGTGGGGCGCTCGGCCGTGGCTGCCGGCGTGGTGATCTGGGCCCGGCCGAACACGTTGAACTGGGCGGACCAGAGCAGGCGACCGTTCTTGTCCAGGGCCTGCATGGGCGTGCCCAGCTGGTCATGCTGGAGATAGGCCACCACGGCCTGACCGGCGCTGTTCTGCGTCTTGACGAACAGCGGCGCCGTGCTGAAGTGGCTGTCGGGCATGACGCCGATCTGCGTGTGCAGCACCGGCGCGCCGCTGGCCGCGACCTGCTCATCCGGCCCGAGGGTGATGGGCTGGCGGCTCTCGGCCAGCAGGCCCTCGTCACCGTAGAGGTAGTAGCTTCGCAGGGCCTGCGCCAGGAGCTGGCCGGCAGCGTCTCGGTACTGCTCCTTCCAGATGCGCTGGTCCAGCGGGTCGTAGCCATAGCGAGCCACCAGCGCACCCGCGCCCGTGCGCACCTCGGTGAGGCGGTTGAGTACGTCGTAGCGGTACTCGGTCACCTTGCCGCCCGGCTCGGTCTTGCGCACCTGGTTGCCCGCCTCATCGTAGGCGTAGGTGGTGGCCGAAGCGCCAGTACCACGGCTCAGCAGGCGGTTGTTGCCGTCATAGGTCCAGGCGCCGCTGACCCGGCTGTGGCCAACGCGATTGCCGGCGCCGTCCAGGGTGAAGCGCTCGACTTCGTTGCCGTAGGCCCCGCTGCGCTCGGCCTGCACCAGGCGGGCCTCGTCGTCGTAGCTCAGGGTCAGGTCGTCGGTGCTGCTGGCGCCTTCGGCGATGTCGGTCCGCTGGCGGGTCTTGAGCTCCTGCAGCTTGCCGTAGGTGTAGGCCGTTTCCAGCACCGTCTGCTGCGTGGGCGTCTTGACCGTCTGACCGAGAAGGTTGAGCAGGCCGTCATACCGGCTCTCGTGGCTGCCGCCGCCGGGCAGCGTGACCTTGGTCGGCGCCGTCCACTGGAACTCGGTCACGCTCAGGCTGCCTTCGCCCGGCACGCCCACGCGTTCGAGCTCGCCGTGGGCCGCGTAGGCGTACTCGACGACGCTGCCGTCAGGCCAGTTCAGGCGCGTCTTCCGGCCCTCGGGGCTGTAGCGGTAGCTGTAGCTCAGCGCGTAGCTACCGCCGGCCGGGTTGGGGACCTGCAGGGTCTCGCTGAGCTTGCGGTTGTCCTCGTCATAGACCGCCGACCCCCTGCTTTCCTGCTGCCCCGCCGGACGGGTGAGGTCCGTGTCCGTCCAGGCGACCAGGTTGTCCTCGGCGTCCCAGTCGAGCGTGATCTTGCGCTTCAGCGCGTGCGCACTGTCGAAATGCTGCACCTCCACGACGCGGCTGCGCGCGTCATAGCGGTACTCGCTCTCCACGCCCTTGGGATCCGTGCGCCCGGTGGTGTTGCCGGCGGCGTCATAGCGGTACTGCACGGACTGCCCCATCGGCAGCGTTTCCTTGGTCACGCGGCCCAGGCGGTCGTACTCGAAGGCATTGGTCCGGCCATTCGGGTCGGTCAGCGCCAGCAGATCGCCCCAGGCGCTGTAACGGCTGATGGTCTTGTTGCCCAGGCTGTCCATCAGCTCGGTCAGTCGCCCCAGAGCGTCGTAGCTGTAGCTGGTCGTCTTGCCGTTGGCGTCCGTGCTGGTCTTTAGCCGGCCGCGCAAGTCGTAGGTGCTGTAGCTGACCAGGCCCTCTTCGCCCAAAGGCGTGGGATTGAGCAGGGTGTCCGCCGTGGGGCGTTCCAGGGCGTCCAGCCGCTGTCGCTGGGTGTAGGTCGGGTAGCGGGTCTCGGTCGGTGCACCCATGGAGCCAGGCTGACCGTTGCTCAACTCGTAGCGGAGCTCGGTCACGTTGCCACGGCCGTCCACCTGGCGCGTCAGGCGCTGGAAGTTGTCGAACTCGTTGGTCTCGGACACACCGTCCGCATCGGTGGTGCTGATCGGCTGGCCCAGGCCGTTGTATCGATTGCGGGAGATGCCTCCCACCGGATTGACCACCAAAGACAACCGATCCCGAGCATCGTAGATCGCCTGCATGCCATTACCGCGGCGGTCGGCACTGCCAACGACGTTGCCTACACGGTCATAGCGGTAGCTGCGTTCAGCACTGCTGCTGCCGGGTGCCGGTGCCGTGCTGACGTTGAAGTCCACCGTGCCGGCGCTGACGAGCCCGATGTTGTTGGCGTCGCCGCTGTACTCGGCGCGCACCAGGTGGGCGCCCGGCGTGCCAAAGCTGACGATCAGCGTGGCCATGCCTTCGACGACAGGCGCCGTGCCCAGCAGTGTCGTCCCCTCGTAGAACGACACCGTGCCGCTGGGCTTGTTCCCACCGACGCTGGCCACCAGCACGGTGCGCGCCCCGGCCGGCAACTCCTTGAGCGTGCTGCTCAAACCCAGGCTGGCCGGCGTCGCGTTGTCCACGCTCACAGCTACAGGTGCGGAGCTGCTGGCCTCGTTGTTGATGTCGCCGGGAAACTGGGCCACCACGCTGTAGCTGCCCACTGCCAGTCGCGTGCTGTAGGAGAAGAGCCCGTTGCTGTCCAGCGGCACGCTGTCGAGCACCCGGGCGCCCGCGCTGAGCGTCACCCGCCCGCCAGGCGAGAAGCCCTTGACCTGGCCGCTGAGCACCAACAAGTCCTTGCCATGCAACGTCGTGGCCTTGGCGTTGAGCAGGGTCGTGCTGCCAGACTTCTCCACCACCAGGCTCAGCGGCGCAGACTGCACCTTCTCGTAGGCCGGGCTGGCCACGTTCAGCCGTGCCACCACCTCGCTCGCGCCCATGTAGCGCCCAGGCAGTTCGCCTACCGCCTCGCCTGCTGCGTCCAGCGCGTAGTCCTGCGAGGCCCCGAAGCTGACCTTGCCCATCACCGGCACCGCCGGGTCCACGCCGCTCAGCCGCGCGCGCAGCCGCACCGGCTGCCCGGCCTGCACCTTTTCATCCAGGCGCTCCAGCGTCAGCACTGGCTTGATCTGCGGCAGGATGACGATGTCCAGCGGGTCACTCAGCGAGCCCGGCACCCAGTCGCCGAAGCGGATGTTGCCGTTGGCATCCACACTGCCACCGGCCGCAACATTCAGGAAGCCACCGATGCCCTGCACCGCCCGCGGCCCTGGCTTGCTGAAGCTGCAGGCCAGGCTGTGGATGACCTCGCCGGCCACGTATTGGGTGGCGCCGCCCGACACGCACCGGGCGCCGGGAATGAAGCTCACGTGGTAGTCCAGCTCGTAGCGCTCACGCGCCGCGAAACGCAGCGTGAACACCAGGTCTTCGCCCACATAGGCCGTCGTCTTGGCCACGCTCAGACTGATCTTGGGGGCCTGGGCCTGGGCCACAGGGGCCCACAGCAGGGACGCGCCCAGCATGCACAGGCTCAGCAGGGCCTGCTTCAATTGACTTGCAACTCGCATGGAAACACTCATGGTGTGGGGCTCACGGCCTTCAGCAGGTTGCCGTGGGCATCCACTTCGTAACGGGTCACTTGGCCGCGGGGATCGGTGAACTGGATCAGGTGGCCGGCGCGGTTGTAGACATAGAGGCGCTCACCGCCTTCGGGGTCGATGGTCTTGCGGATTTGCCCGAGACTGTCGTACTCCACCGACGTCGAGGCATCGGGCGTGACGACACCGTTGAACTCGGTGCGCCCTTTGCGTGTGATCCGTCGCAACTGGCCCAGCGCGTCCCGTTCAAGCTCTGTCACCCGCTCCTCGGGCAGGCCGGCCGCCTCAGTCACCTTGAGCAGATTGCCCTTGGCGTCGTAGCCGAGCACGGTGCGCACCCCCAGCTCATCGGTGGACTCCAGCCGCTGCAGGTGGACGGGCGAGTACTTGTGAAGCTGCACGGACCCGTCAGGTTTCTCGATGCGGACCGGTTGCTCGAACTCATTGCGGCTCACCGCGGTGACAAAGCCGCGAGCGTTGCGGGTGAACTCGGTCCGCGTGCCGAGGTCGGAGCGCACCTCCAGCTCCAGACGGCCGTTGACTTCCATGCGCACCAGCTTGCCTACGCGGTTGTGCGTCAAGTACTCCACCGTCCGCCCTGCGCTGGTCTCAGGTGCGACGATCTTGCTGGTAAAGAGCTTGTGGACATCGTCGTAATCGAACTCGTAGGCAGTTTCGGCGCCGTCGGCTGCGATGTGCTTGGCCACCGTTTCTCCCAGGTATTCGACCCGCTCCACGCGGCCTTCCTGGTCCTTCAAGCTGGCAAGGCGGTTGTTCGAGTCATAGCCATAGCCGAGCACATTGCCGCGCGCGTCGACCACCTCGGTCAGCCGGTTGCTACTGTCATAGCGGTACTGCACTTTGCGGGGTGGAAGATCCCGAGCCAGGCCTGGCACGGGGTAGTCCCGCACCTCACTGACCAAGCCCTTGTCGTAGTGGATGGTGAAGACAACATGGCCATTCGCGTCCACCACCGCGCGCAATTGGCCGGTCTGGTCGCGCAGCAGCCAGAGGGTGTTGTTGTTACGGTCACCAATGGCCACGATCTGCCCCTGGGTGTTGTAGTCCACCCAGTCACCGGCGCGGTCCTGCCAGTGATAGCCCTTTGCGTTGTCCTCGGTAGTCGTCGGGTAGACACCACCGGCCAGCGCGGTATCCAGCTCGTCGCTGCTGCGCGACGGCAGTTGACGCACCGGGCGCTTCTCAAGGACGGTGCGGTTGTCGAAGCTGTATCGGCCGCCTTCACCAAGATACAACTCATTGACCCGCCGCACGCCTTCCAGATCGACAGCACGGGGCATGCCTGACGACCACTGACTTCCCATGCAGTAGTTGGCGTAGTCGATGTTCACCCGCACCGGTGGCGGGTAATCGACCTTGGCCTCCTCCGTGGCCTGGCCAATGATGCGATTGAAGGGCTGGGTGCGCTCGGGCAGCATGGGCGCATTGGCCGGGGCCCCGCCGACCAGCACGGTGCCTGGTGTCGGTTGCCAGTCCTCGTCCACCCACACCCAGCACTTGCTGCTGGGGTCTCCACTGCTCGTAACAGCGCTCCCGCCGGAAGCACCGCCCGAAGCACCGCCGGCAGTACCACTGCCACCCGCCACAGGCGGCGTGGTGTCTGACGTCTGCGACCCCGTGAGGTTCTTCCAGCTTTGGGACAGGCTCTCCCAATGGGGGTTGAACTTCCATTCCTGGCCATCCCAGGTCCGCGACCACCGCACAGGCCCAGTGGTGGTCATGACCACCAAGTCGTCCCGGCGCAAAGTGGCGTAGCCATTCGGCGTGCTGACGTTCAACCCGAGATTCGACTGTGCTGTGACCAGGCCTGGCAAAGAAGCCAAACCCGCGAGCAGCAACATTGCTTGAAGTACAAATCGATGACTCATTTTTCGCAACCGCCCCCTCGCGCAATACCCACGCACTTCATCCCCTTCAATTTCATCTTCGTCCCCGGCGGAACAGCGCCAGTGCTGCCGCTGGTGACATAGCCTGCCGTGCCACTGACACTGCCGCTACCGCCGCTGGTACCGCCGCCGACGTTGGCCGGGCAAGTGCTGCTGCTGCTGCTGAACCAGCCCGCCATTGCCTTTCCAAGTGAGAGGACGCCGTTCTTGCACAGGAATTCGAATTCCAGATCGGTTCCATTGCTGTAGCTGTGGCAGCCGCCCCCATTGGCAGCACCGCTGGCCGTGGCTGACTCCAGCGATTGCAGCGCCACCACGCGATAGGGGATGGTGATTCGCTGCTTAGGAGCCAGCGATGAAGGCAGCTCCGTCAGGAACTCGTACCGGAAGAACGCATCGGTCCTGGGCAGCGTCTGGCGCAGCTTGTCCGCGCGAATGAGCCCGTGGTTGGTGAGGGTCAGTTCGCCGTAGAACACCTCCCCCGGTCCCATCTTGGGCAGATTGATGCTCGCGGGCTGCAGCACGAGCACCGCCGCCTGCACATCCGTCTCAAACGTCGTGTTCAGCGTGATCTCGTAGCGGTCCTGGATGGTGATCTCGCGCACGCTCCATTCCACCGTCACCAGGTTGTAGTTCAGGAAGACGGGCTGGTTGAGCGTCAGGCCGGGCTTGAGCACCAGGCGGCCGGCGACCTCCTGGTGGTTGGGCGCGCGGGCGCGGAACTTGTAGCGGCCGGCGGGCAGGTCGGTGAACAGGGCCTCGCCCAGCGCGTCCGTGTTCAGGTCGCGTGTGACGGTGACCACGTCCTCGTTCTGCAGCGTCACCGTGGCGCCGGCCAGGCCGGCGATCAGCTTGCCGTCCTTGCCCGTGGTGGCCGTGAAGAGATCGGAGGCCTTGAACAAGACCTGACCCTTGCCGCTCTGCGTCAGGCTCACGTACACATTGACGGACTGCTTGGGCAGGTTGTCGCCCTGGTAGTTGAGCCTGAACTCGTAGACGTCCTCCGGTGTGCCGGCGGGCGGCGCGACGCGCAGGTCCACCGTGCGCGACTCACCCACGGGCAGGTCGCCGTCAACGCTGCTGACGATGCTGATCCAGCTCGGGGCCGGGGTCACGCCATCGGCCTTGCTCAGGCTGAACTTGAGCTGCTGCGCCGTCTCCAGGCCGCCGTTCTTGAGCACCAGGGACTCGATCTGCGTCTCGCCCTGGCCCAGGCCCGTCTCCACATAGGCGGGCGAGGGGCTGAGGTAGGGCCTGGCCTCGCTGAGGGTGTAGTTCACCGTCAGCACGCCGATGGGCGCGCCGGGGCGCTCGTCGCTGTAGGCCTGGAAGATCAGGCTGCCGCTGGGCTGCGCCTCGGGCGCGGCCTTGAAGCGCACCGGCAGGTTGAGCGTCTGCTTCTCGCCGACGTTGATGGCCGGCGGCAGCTCCACCTGGATGCCCGCGGGGATGCTGCCCGTGGGCTGGTCCGCCGGGTTCAGCACCAGCCTGACATTGCTGGCGGAGGTGCCGGGGCCGGCCTTCACGGTGAAGGGGAGGGTGAAGGGGTAGTTCTTCGCCACGTCCAGCCGGAAGGGCGTGGGGCCGAAGCTCACGCGCTGGATGGTGAAGCTCTTCTGCTCCGGCCGGTCGGTGATGTCCGGGTGGACGGCGCTGACCTTGTAGACCCCCGAATCCGTGGCCGTGGGCTTGAAGGTGTAGCTGAAGTTGCCGGCGGCGTCCGTCAGCACGCTGAAGCTGCGCTCGAAGCCCTGCTGGTTGAGGATCAGCTTGAGGCGCGAGTTGGCCATGGGCGAACTGCCGTCCCGGGCCAGCGCGCGGCCGCTGATCAGCACGTCCTGCTCACCGAAGGAGCTCAGCGGCGTGACCGCGCTCACCTCGCCGGTGTAGGCGGTGTCCATCAGCGAGACGCGGCGCTCGGCACCCTGGGACGCGATCTCGACGGCGTCCTCACGGCCCGTGTGATAGCGCAGCTTGTCCACCTCCAGCACCACGCGGATGCTGTTGGGGCTTGAGGCCGGCACATTGAGCTTGAAGACGTCCGAGGTGTAGCGGCTGCCCGCGGCAATGCGCGCCACCGTCTGCCCGTTGGGCAGGGTGATCACATTGGCACCCAGGGACTGCTTGTAGGGCTGGGTGGCCAGCACATTGCCGTCGGCGTCAATGATCTTGAACCGCAGCTCGCTGGACGGCGCATTGCCGCCCGCGGTGGCGGTCAGCAGCTCCACCTCGACGTCCGAGGTGTTCTCGAACTCCAGCTTGATCTTGCCCTCGCCGCCGCGCACGAATTCTTCCGTGGCCATGCCCACGGTCAGGGCACCGTCGATGACGCTGAGGGTCTGATCACGGCTGACCTTGACCAGCTCGTCCTCCTGGGCCGCGACCTCCACACCCAGCTGCGCGGGCACCGTGCCCGGCATGTCCGCGTAGCCGCCCGCGACCACCGGCACCAGGCGCGTCTGCCCGGCCGGCAGGTCGAAGGGTTCGGAGCGGTGCTCCTTGAACTCCGTGCCGTCCTTGTTGATGGGCAGGCGCAGCACCACGCGGGCATTGTTCAGCGGCGAGGCGCTGAACACCTGGGCCTGCACCCGGTTCATCACGCCGCGCTTGAGCGGCAGGCCGCCGGTGAGCATCAGGTTGACGTCAGGCAGGGTCACGCTGCGCGGCAGCTCCACGGCACTGCTGTCCACGGTCGCGACCTGGTACTGGCGCTCGCCCGCGGTGAAGGCGGTGTCGACCAGGCTCAGGCTGTTGATGGGGCTGGGCGTGAGCTTGAACTTCTTGTCCTCGTTGCCCAGGTAGACCAGATAGCCGGCCACGCTGCCATTGGGCGCAGACCAGCTCAGGCGCGGCAGCTGGCTGCCCAGCTGCTCCACGCGCAGGCTGCGCACCGGCAGCAGGCTGGCATTGAGGTAGGCGGAGTTGGAGACGACGGACTCGTTGCCCGCCGCGTCCACCGCCGTCACCACATAGGCGGCCTCGGTGGGCGAAGGGTTGGGGTCGTAGGTCTGGGTGGACTTGACCCGGGTCTTGATCGGCTTGAGGCCGGCAACACTGGTGATGGTGGTGCCTGTCGAGCGGTAGAGCTGGTAGTAGTCCACCGTGCTGGCCAGCGGTGCCTGCCAGCTGGCGTAGATGCCCTGGCCGGTCAGCTTGAGGCCGAGGTTCTGCGGCGCGCCGGGCGCGTTGGCGCTGGCCAGCACGTCCAGCACATTGGACTGCGCCGAGACCGACTCCTGGCCATTGGCCTGGCGCACGGCAGCCACGGCATAGCGGTGCAGGCCGTCCTTGCTGGTCTGATCCACGAAGGACTGGCCCGACGTGCGGTCCAGGGGCTGCAGCGCGCCCTGGTCCGGGGACTGGCGGTAGAGCTGGTAGACGGTGGCCTCGTCCACGGCCTGCCAGGCCAGCTGCACCTTGCCGCCCGGCGCGGCCTTGGCGCTGAAGCCCAGCGGCACATTGGGCGCGGGCAGGCTGCCCTGGTAGACCTGGAAGCGGTTGGGCGCATTGACGCGCGTGGACACGTTGTCCAGCTCGTCGCTGGCCTGGAAGCTGAAGCTCAGGGTCTCCGGTGCGCCGGCACCGGCGTCCGAGGGCAGGTTGAAGCTGGCCTGGTAGGTGGTCGCGTCGACCTTGACCAGGCCGGTGACGGGCACCGACTGGCGCAGCGGCCCGGACAGCAGATAGCGCAGCTGCGGCACCGCAGCCGGCGCCTTGCTGAAGCCCAGCTGCACCTGCACCGGGCTGCCGCCCTCGTTGCGGACGGGCTGGGCGGGGTTGAGCTGCAGGGAGTTGAGCTGCGGGCCCGCGGTGTCGATCTTCAGGCTGCCGCCCGACTCGACCGTGGTGCCGCGGTTGCCCACGCCGTCGCGCGCGGACAGCAGCGTGGTGGCGGTGCCCGAAGGTGTATTGGCGTCAACGAACACGCTGCCGCTGTAGTTGAGCTCGTCGACCCGCGTCAGCTCGATGGCCAGCGGCGCACCGCCCGCCGGCACCAGGGCCAGGTAGGGCAGGCTCTGCAGGGCTTCGCTGAACTGCGCTTTGACGTCCACCCGGCCCTGGCCCACGCGGCCGGTGGCGGCGTCGACCTTGCCGCGCGGCAGGTAGTTCAGGCTGACGAGGCGCGGCGGGGTGTTGTCCGAAAGGGCGGAAATGAGGTTGGACGGCAGCGAGGGTGTGCCCGCCTGGTTGACCGCCACGACGCGGTAGTGCCAGGTGCCATCGCTCGGCGGCAGGTCGTCCAGCGCGGGTGCGCCCAGCACGCCGCTGTGGACCTTGGTGGCCTGGCCGATGTCGGTGAAGGGCGAGGCCGAACGGTAGACCTCGTAGCCCTTGAGGCCGGCGTCCAAGGACTTGGTCCAGCTGAGCTTGATCTGCCCGGCCGGCTGCGGATTGGCCACCAGATTGCTGGGGCTGGACGGCACGGAGGTGTCCAGCTTGATGGTGATGCCCGCGCTGAGCGGGCTGTCGCCATAGGCGTCGCTGGCCTGGGCCTGCAGCAGGTTGTTGCCGGGCTGCAGGCGCACGGTGCTGGCAAAGCGGCCATCGCTGCCCACGACCAGCGCACCGCCGACGGCCAGGCCGTCCAGCAGCAGCTGCACGCGGCTGCCGGCCGGTGCTGTGCCGGAGACCGCCAGGTCGGCGCTGCGGGTCACCAGGCCCGCTGCGGGGCTGCTGATGCCAGGCGTTACCGGCGCGGCATGCCCCACGCTGATCAGGACGTTCTTGGTGCTGCGGTTGCCCAGAGAGTCCGAGGTCTGGAGCTGCAGGTTGTGCGGGCCGTTGCTCAGGTCCGCGATATTGAGCTGCAGGACCGGATTGGCGCCGCTGGCCGAGCCCACCATCTGGCCGTCGACGATCAGCAGTGTCTGCGCCACGCCGCTGCGGTCGCTGGCGGAGAGGGTCAGCGTCATGCTGCGGTCGACCACCATGTTGTCCACCAGCGGCTTGCCGCCCAGCAGCAGATTGCTGAGCACGGGGCCCTCGACGTCGGCCGGCGGCGGCGTGCGGCTCAGCGTCACGGTCGCGGCCTGCTCGGCGGTACGGCCGGCACCGTCGGTGGCCACCACCTTGATCGTGTGGGCGCCCTCGGGGGCCGAGCTGTTGTCCCAGCGCCAGTTGTAGGGCGGGCTCGCCAGCGTCGCCACCGGGTTGTTGTCGATGAAGACCTGGACGCGGTCGATGCGGAAGTCGTCGCTCGCCGTGGCCTGCACGAGGATGGGCTGGTCGATCACCGCCGCATTGGCGGGATTGAGCAGCGTGATCTGCGGCGGCGTGCGGTCGACGATGACATCGCCCGCCAGCGAGGCATCCGCCATGTTGCCGTTCGCGTCGCGGAACTGCACGCTGATGCTCTTGCGGCCGGCCGCCTCGGACAGCGTCATCGGGATCTCGGCACGCCCGCCCTCCAGGGGCTTGAAGTTCACGCCGGAGAAGGCCCCGCCTTCAGCCACGCGGTACTCGCTGGCGTTCTGGCAGGACAGCAGCAACTGCACGGTGTTGGTCGTGAAGTAGGGCGCCGCCTGCACCAGGCTCACCCGCGGATTGATCAGCGGCAGGCTCGACAGGAAGCCGCCGTAGCTGACGCCAGCGGTGACTGCATCACCCTGCCCGGCGGGATTGCCCGTGGCCTCCCTGGGGCCGCTCGCATGGCCCCACCAGTTGTTCCTGGCCTGCAGGACCTGTTCGGGCGAGAGGTTCTCGATCGCCCACTGGCTCTGCCCGGCGAACATCGAGTTGGCCACGCTGGCCGCCCCGGCACCCGAGGCGCGGATGCCCACGGTGTTGCGCATCACGCTGGCGCCGGACAGCACCGGCGCCGCGCCTTCGACCAGCATCAGGCCCAGGACGTTGTCGCTGAGCTGGAGGTAGTTGATCGTCGGATTGCCGCCGCGCAGCAGCAGGGCCGCGGCCGAGGACCGGCCGGCATGGCGGATCGCGAGGCCGGACAGCACCGAGCCCGTGCCCGAGCGCTCCACGCGCACGCCCAGCCAGTCGCCGGCCTGCGCCGTGCCCGGGGTCGGCAGCGTCTGGCCAGCCTGCGTGTCGTCCTTCAGGCTGGTCAGCAGGGCGCTGGAAGTCACGGTGAGCTTGTCGCGCACCAGCAGCTGGCCTTCCGGCCCGAACTTGACGACCACGCCGTCCGCCAGCACCAGCTCGGCAGCCTGGGCCTGCTGCAGGCCGGGCGTGCCCAGCGCCAGTGCGGCCGCCACCACCACCGCTCCCTTGCGCAGCGCGAAGCCCGCCTGCCAGGGTTGCAGAGGCCGAGCCGGGGCGGCGGCCTGGCGAGCGTCAAGAGAGTTCTGCCGGAATGAGTTCATCGTCAGGCCATGCCGTCAGCAGGAGCCGCGGCGTGTTCGGTTCTGGAAAGGCCCCGCGAGAGGGCTCAGCAGGGCCGCGGTCCCTGGCGGGGACGGCGCGGCGCCTGCACGGAAGCCGTGGAGATCAGCCCTCGAAGCCCGCCGCGCGCAGCTGGGCGTAGCTGACTTCGAAGCGCTTGCCGGAGGCGGTGTGCAGCCAGGCGGCGGGTTCGCCTTGCAGGGACACGGCCAGCTCGATCTGTTCCACCTTTTCGTTATTGGCGTACTGGGACAGGGCCGAGGCCACGGCCACCGGGGGCGCCACCATGTAGGAGGTCCAGGCCGTCAGGGCGCTGGCGCCTGCGCGCAGGTCCACGTTCACCGAGGCCGAGCCCTCCGCGAGGCTGCCGGTGACGACCGAGCTCTCCACCTCCACCGCATTGCCGGAGTCCGGCGTCAGGCGCAGCTTGACCGAGTTGCCGGGCGGCACGTTGACCGTCTTGAACACCACGGTCACAGGGCCCGAAGGCGGGGCCGGCAGATCCACATCCGCCACACCCGTCGGCTCGGCGGGCACGTCGACGCCGGCGATCGAGGCGATGCGGAGGGTGGGGATGTTGGTCAGGAAGATGGGGGCCGGGTCGCCCTTGGTGAAACTGGACGAGGTGGGGCCGCTGAAGGAGTAGCTCTCGGCCTCGAGGCGGATGCGGCCTACCGCACCGCCGTTGAAGCCGACAACCCAAATGTTGGACGAATGCGTCCCGTCTGAGCCGCATCCCTGACGCCGCTGCGAATTGGCATGCATACATCCGCCGTCGGCGACGAGCTTGCCTGTGCCCGTGATGCTCGTGGCGACCAGGCGGATGGCTCCACCTGATCCACCGGCGCCATAGAAGCCAACGTTCTCGCCTGCGGTCCCTCCAGCGTCGCCGCCCGAGGCATCAATGCTGCCGGTACCGGCGATCGTGATCGTGCCATCGGCTGCGATGAGGATCGCCCCACCGCCGCCGCCGCCACCCACGCCGCTGAATCGAGTGCCGCCAATACCGCCACCACCACCGGAGCCCCCAATCAGCGGCTGCAGCAGCTCGGAGCCATAGGACTTCCCATAGAACAGCGGCCCCACATTCGTCAAAGGGCCACAGTACTGCGCCCCGTATCGGTACGCCGGCTTCGCATAGCCACCACCACCACCGTGCACCGGATAGCTGGTGTACGCCGAAGTCATCGGCGTACAGATGGCAGAGCCCGGGATCCCAAACTGGGAGGTCGGAACACCACCCGGACCACCGCCAGGACCCTGCCCGGCCGCACCCTTGATCACCTCCGCCCGATACTGGTCATCCTTGCTCCCTCCACGGCCGCCGTCAAAGCCGCCCGGACCACCCGCACCGGGCATGCCGTCGTCAGCCAAGATCCCGCCACCATAGAGAGCCACATCACGAGCGTCCTCACCCCTGACGTCGATCATGCCTTCAATCCGGACATTACCCTTCACCAGCATATAAACCGGCGTATTCCGCTTGTTCTTCTTGAAGGTGATCGTCACCCCAGCAGGAATGTTGACCCAGCTGTAATGCAGCACACCATCAGGAGGCAGCTCGATCGTCTGGCTGGCGACCGGATTCAGGGGCTCCGTCCCCATGCTGCCGCTGTTGACGGTCGCCTGCACGGGCATCGCCGCCAGCAGCATCAGGGTTGCCAGGGCGCTCAGGCCCAGCTTCGGTCCGCGAAGAGTGCAATCCATAGAGTGGTTCCAAAGAAGAGGGTTCATGGCGCGGCGCCGGTTGTCAGCCATGGAAGCCGGCCGCCAGCAGCTGGGCATAGCTGAGCTCGACCCGCTTGCCGGAGGCGGTGATCAGGCGGACCTGGGGCTCGCCTTGCAGGGCCACCGTCAGCTCGATCTGGTCCACGTGTTCCGCGTTGGCATAGCTTGACAACGCAGCGGCCGCAGCCACGGGCACCGGCACCGTGTAGGTCGCCGTCGCCGTCAGCGTGCTGGGGCCGGCGGGAAGGTCCACGGACACCGAGGCCGTGCCATCCGCCTCGCTGCCGGTGAGGGGCGCGCTGGCCTCCTTCACGGCACCGTAGGCCGCCGCCACGCGCAGCAGGACCGTCTTGCCGACGGGCACGTTGACGGCCTTGAGCACCACCGTCACCGCGCCTGCGGGCGGCGTCGGCAGGCTCACGTCGGCAGCGGCGCTGGCGTCCAGGGGCACCTCGACGCCCGCGACGGAGGCGATGCGCAGGCTTGGCAGATTGCCCGCAAAGAGGGGCGCCGGCTTGTCCAGCACATAGGACGGGGTCGTGGCGACGGTAAAGCCCAGCGCCTCGGTTTCAAGGCGTATGCGCCCCGGGGCGCCGCCATTGCCGAGAGGCCCGCGCGAATCGTAGCCAGAGCCGTCCCATTGGCAGCCGACGTTGCCATCGCCGCCGCAACCGCCGGTCGCGGTCAACTTGCCCGCGCCCGTGATCTTCGTGGCCACCAGGCGGATGGCGCCGCCGGACCCGCCGGCACCCCAGAAGGGGCTGCCGGCATTCCCGTTGCTACCACCAACCGCGCCGGCGTTGCCACCGTTCGCGTTGATTTCGCCGATGATTTCAATGGTGCCGTCGGCGGCAATCAGGAGGGCGCCGCCGCCGCCACCACCACCGGAGCCGGCGATGGCCGTGCCGGCCAGGCCGCCGCCACCGCCCGAGCCGCCCAGCAGGGGCTGCAGGCGATCGGACCCGTAGGCTCGTCCATAGAAGGTCGCGCCCACATTGCTCACCGGGCCGCAAGCCGTGGTGCCATGCCGATAGGCCGGCACGCTGTGCCCGCCGCCCCCGCCCATGACGTACACGCGGCTGTACGCCGTGCCGGGCGTGCAGTCGGCCAGCTTCACCCCGCCGGGACCACCGCCCGGCCCCTGGCCGCCGCCGCCACTGATGATCTCCGGCCGAAGGCTGGCGTCTTCCCGCCCGCCGCGGCCACCATCGAAGCCGCCCGGCCCGCCCGTGCCCGGCTCGCCGTCGTCGCCGGGCGAACCATCGCCGGCAGTGCCCGTCGGCTTGCCGGCAGCGCCGCGGATGTCGATGACACCCTCGATCTTGACGTTTCCGCTCACCAGCATCACGACCGGCGTGTTGCGCGGGTTCTTGCGGAAGGTCACGGTCACACCCTTGGGGATGTTGACCGAGGTGTAGTTCAGGATGCCATTGGCCGGCAACGGCAGCTCGACGCTGGCGCCCGGGCTCAGGACGCCGTCCGCCCCGGTGCTGCCGCTGTTGACGGCGGCATTCGCCTGGGCGGCCGACAGCAGCACACCGGCAGCCAGGGCGGTCAAAGCGAGCCGCTGCCCGCGAGCGATGCTATGCATAGGGATGCTCCAAGTAAAAGCTTGCATGGAGCGGCTCAGGTGACTGCCGATGGCAGTGACCTGAGTCCGCATTGAACAGGTCCATCAGTCCTTGCCCGTGGCAGCCTGGGCCGGGCCTTGCGCCTTCGCGAAGGCGCTGGCGCGCGCCGGGCTCACCGGCACCGCTGCAGCCGTGGGGCCGGGCTTGCTCACCAGGAAGCGCAGCACATCGGCACGAATGGCCGCCAGGGGCTGGCCGTCGGCCCGCTTCAGCACCAGCTTGCGCGGTCCTTGCGCCGCGTCGGCGGCGATGGTCAGCGGCAGGCGCAGCTCCGTGCCGTCCTCGCTGACTGTCATCGCGCCCAGCGTCAGGCCGGCGGCCGGCTGCATCAGCAGCTGCGTGACAGCGGACAAGCCCTGCCCGCGGACGATCAGGATGGGCTGCTCGCCCGGCACGCCCGAACTGGGCGTCATGCCGAGGACACCCGCGCCATTGAGCACCACCACCGGCGCGGTGGTCGGACCCAGCTGCTGCAGGACGGGCACCTCCGGCGAAGCCACCTTCACCCGCACGGTGGGCGATGCCACCGGCGTCACCAGCACGCTGCCGGTGGCGACCACGTAGAAGCTGTTGCCCAGTTCGGCATTGCCGGTGGAACTGCCGCCTGCGTTGGAGGCCCGGATGCGACGCCGCCCGAGCTCGGCCGCGGCATCGACCACCACGTCCAGCTCGATCAGGTCGCCCTGCGCGCTGATCACGGGCTGGGCATCCAGCGCCACACCGGCGGTCCGGTCCAGTGCCAGGCTGACGCCCTGCAGGTTGGCACCGCGGATCTGCACACGGGTCTTGCCGCCCACCACCAGCGATTGCGGGCTCACGGCATCCAGTCGCGGCAGGCCAGCCGTCAGCAGGATGCTGCCTTGCGAGGCCTGGGCGAAGACATAGGGCTGACCGGATGCCTGGCGCACGACGACGCGCCGCAGTCCCAGCGCGGCCGACGAATCGGCCGTCAGACGGAAGCTGAGCGAGCGACCGTCCGGGGCCGCAACGACCTGATCCACCGTGACACCCGCGGACGGCAGCAGGCTGAGCTGCGCATCGGCAGGAATCGCCTGGCCCTGCAGCGTGAAGGTCTGCTGCGTGCCCACCGTCATGCCGCGCGGCGACAGCGAGGCCAGGGTGGGACCCACGTTCACGGTGACGAGTTGGGCACCCGCCGTCACGGTCATGGTCTCGCCCGCCGAGGGCAGAGGTGCCACCCGCACGCCCACCTGGCTCGAGAACACCATGCCCACGCCGGCGTGGTCGGTCGAGACGACCACCGGCACATTGATTGCAGGCAGGCCCGCGGAGCTGAGGCGCAAGGCCGTGATGCCGACGGCCTGCGGCGTCAACGAGAAGCTGGCGCTGGTCTGTCCGGCGGGAATGGTGACCGTGGCGGTCGACAGGCTGGCCAGCCCTGGATCCGCCAGGCTCAGGGCCACTGCACGGTCAGCCGAGTCCTTGCGGGACAGGCGGACTTCGATGACGCGGGCCACCCGGTCCGGCGGCAGGGCAATGGGATTGGGTGCCAGGGCCAGCGTGAGCGCCACCGGGCCGTTCACCGGCAGGAACGCGACGTCCGACAGCAGCGGCGCGCCGCCACCCACTGCCGGGTTGCGGACCTGCACACTGAGCGTGCCGGCCGCGCCCTGCTCGGGCACCGTGACCTGCAGCTGGCCGACGTCCGCCAGGTAGCTCGTCGAAACATCAGTGCCATTGATCAGCACCTGCGAGGCGGCGCTGAAATTGCGCCCCTTCAGCTTGAGCAGGGTCGAACCTCCCAGCGCCGTCAGGAAGCTCGGCTGCAGTTCGCTGATGCGCGGCACGGGCAGAGACACCTGGAAGGCATTGGGCACGAAGAGCTCGCCCGCATCCACCAGCATCCGCAGGGCCACGGGGCCTTGCGCCGCGTCGGCGGCGATCTTGAAGTTCAGCGTCTGCGCGCTGGCGGAACCACCGGCGACGGGCGTCAGCTGGACGCCAGGCACCGAGGACTCGACCGCCCTCATCCCCTGCAGGCGTGCGCCCGTCAGCACAAGGGAGCCCGACTGGCCCTGGTCGACCGTCGAGGGGTTCACCGCGCTGACCGCAGGCGACTGGCCCACCGACAAGCTGCCCATCACGACATAGGGAATGCCGCGCAGGCCCCAGCTGAGGGTGCCTGTCACGTCTCCCGCCTCGACCGCAATGCCGTTGACGCCGCAATCAACGGCG
Source organism: Pelomonas sp. BJYL3 (assembly GCF_027257975.1). GTDB lineage: Bacteria > Pseudomonadota > Gammaproteobacteria > Burkholderiales > Burkholderiaceae_C > Roseateles_B > Roseateles_B flavus. The sequence goes on along the minus strand of NZ_JANZKX010000002.1, from coordinate 374,441 downwards.
GACAAGCCCACGCCGCTGGGCGAGGCCTGCAGGTCAACACTGATCGCAGCGCCTTGATGGGACTTGAAGCTCAGCTGGTTGAGCACCGGCGCCGAGCCGCGCACGGCAAGGCCCGATCCATGCTGGAACTGCACCCATTCCAGGCGCGTGCGGACCGTACCGGCATTGAACTGCCACTGTCCCCAGTCGCCTGCACCAGGCGTCTGGCCCAGGCGTGCCTTGTCGGACAGCACCTGGATAGGCTGGTCAGCGCGCCCGGCGGCCTGGATGGCCCCTGACTCCACGCGTACGTTGGCACCGGCGGCCATGTAGATGACGACGCCGGGATCGATGGTCAGCGAGGCCCCGTTGCGGATGACCAGATCGCCGGTGATCCGGTAGGGCGAGTAGGCGGTGGACCAGCGGGCATCAGCTTCGAGAGTGCCGGTGACCGGGGTCTGGGCATGCACCCGACCGCCCAGGAGCAGGCTCAGCAGGACCAGGGCGGCGAGCCATGGCAGCGAAGCCGCACATCCCTCGGCTTGCCGGGAATGACGGGACAGGTATCTGCCCTGGCAAATCCAGGCCAGGCAGGCATGCAGATGCCGCGCCTGCGGCGAATTCGCGTACTGCCCCTTCATGAACCTCCCTCAAGGCGTCAGTGGCGCTGCCTGGCCTCCTGTGGGGCCCAGCATCTCATCCACCAACTGCCATGCGCAGACCTGCTGCGTGCTTGATAAGAAACCTCGGTGGTCGACCGGATACGTGCCCGGAAGATCCGTCACGGATGCGTTGCACCCGCTACCAGCTGTTCATGAAGCGTCAATTCAGACACATTCAGAATTATTGGCGCCGGCATCATAGCCGAAGAAAAACAGCCATCGCCCGGCATCTGCCCCTTTTCGCAGCCTATACACGGCTGCCATCCAACTGATACCAAAAGCCGATACCCGAGGCCTGCCGCTCATGCCATGACCGGGCTCAAGGGTTCAGTGCGGACCCGGGCGATAGGGCAAGGGCTGCGCCATGAACTGCAGCCCGCTTGCCCGCTCCACCGGCTGCCCGTCCGGCCCCCGGCTCATCAGCAGCGGCCGCGAGGAGCGGCTGCGCACGCCCAGGATGCCGGGAGCGGGGCCGGGTGCGGGGATCAGCTCCCAGTCCGCCTCGCCGGTGAAGGGGTCGGCGTAGAGCTGGCGCAGGTGATGGCGGGGGCGCAGGCTGCGGCGGTCCTCGACGAGTTCCTCCAGGCGCTGCGGATAGGCCGGCCGCTGCGGTGTGGTGGCGGCATAGCTCTCGATGGCGCGCACGATGGCCTGGCCCCGGAACAGCAGCTCGCGCTCGCGCTCGCGCTGGGCCGCGGTGCTCCAGCGCTGGCCCAGCGCCCCCAGCGCCGCAGCCGTGAGGGCGATGAAGAAGAGCAGGCCCAGGTAGCCGAAACCCCGCTGCGACCCTCCACCCCCGCGCCCACCCAAGGGCTCACCAGTCCGCATAGGCCGTGCCGTCCATCGCCGCGCCCGGCGCGCCGCTGTGCAGGTCGTAGAGGGCGCCGCTGACGCCCGCATCGGCCGGCGGTGCCTGGAACTGCCAGCCCTCGCGCTGACCGCTGACCGGGTCCTCCGGCCACTGGCGCAGGTAGCGGGCGCTCACCAGCTCGTCCAGCGAGTCGGGGTAGCGGCCCTTGTCCGCCGCGAACTGGTCGATGGCGTCGCGCACCGTGGCCAGGGTCTGGCGCAGAGCCACCTCGCGGCCGCGCTGCAGGCTGTTGAAGTAACGCGGAGCGACGATGGAGGCCAGCAGGGCGACGATGCTCATCACCACCAGCAGCTCGATCAGGGTGAATCCGCGGCGGCGCATCACGGGCTCCATCACCAGTCCTTGTAGAGGCTGCCGTCCAGCGCGCGGCGCTCGGAACGGGAGTGGACGTCGAACACGTCGCGGCCGGCGCGGCGCTCCTGAGGGCCGCTGTCGGCGGCGCGCAGGGCCCAGCCGTCTTCCGCGGCGACATCGCCCGGCGCAAAGGGATCACGCGGCAGGCGGCGCAGGAAGTAGAGTTTGCGGCCATTGGGCGACTTGATGTCAGGAACGCCGCGCACCAGGGCCTGCAGATCGGGCGGATAGCCGCTGTCATCGACCTGGCGGGCGATGCGGCCTTCGTCGGCGGCACGCTTGTAGGCATCCAGGGCCGTGCGGATCTGGCGCAGGGCCTCGCGCAGGGCGAACTCCTGGCTGCGCCGCACGCTGAACTCCAGCACCGGCCGCGCCGCCGCGGCCAGCACGCCGACCAGGGCCAGCACCACCAGCATCTCGATCAGCGTGAAGCCGCGCAGGCGCCGCCTGGCCGGACCGGATCGATGCAGGCCCATCGCTGCCATGGCCTCAGCGCGCCGCCTCGACACGCACCTGCGTGCCGCCCTCGACCTGCACAGGCAAGACCTGACCCTGCGCATTGCTGGCCGCGAGTCCTTCCAGCTGCAGGGACACGATCTGCCCCTGCGCCGCCGGCAGCGCGCGCAGCAGCAGGGCCTGGGCCGCGCCCGGCGCCAGCTCGAAGGCCAGCTGGCCCGGCGCCGCGCCGGCCGGGGTTGACACGGGCTGCAGCAGGGCCGGGTCGAAGCGCAGGGTGCCGCGCACGGTCATCGCGCTGGCCTGGCGCAGGACCACCGACACCGTGCCCTCCGGCACCACCTCGGGCGTGACCTCCAGCTGCAGCAGCACGGGCTCGCCCGCGGGTGCCGGGGACCCGGGCGCGACGGTGGTGCCGGCGGGCGCCGCGGACGCACCCGGCACGGAAAGGATGGGCGCGGGCACAGCAGCGGGCGCCGCCGGCCGCAGCAGGCTGCTGAAGGCGCCCGGCGAGGCATCGGTACCGGCCGGCAGCTGGGTGAGCCGCACGTCGGGCAGGGGCACGTTGCGCATGATGCGCGGCGTGATCAGCAGCACCACCTCGGTCTTGTTGCGCGTGTCCGTGGTGACGCCGAAGAGCCGGCCCAGCAGCGGCAGGCGCGAGAGCCCCGGCACGCCCTGCGCGGCGCTGCGGTCCTCGTCGTTGATCAGGCCGGCCAGCACCTGGGTCTCGCCGTCGTTGAGGCGCAGCGTGGTGGCGGCATTGCGGGTGCCCGTGGCGTAGGCCGTGGTGCCGCCCGGCCCCACCATCTCCTTGATCACATTGCTGACCTCCAGGCCCATGCGGATGATGACGTCCCCATCGAGCTGGATGGTGGGCTCCACGTCCAGCTTCAGGCCCACGTCGAGATAGCTGACCGAGGCCGCCACCGAGGTCGTGCCGGTGAAGTTGGTGGTGGTGGTGAAGACCGGCAGCTTCTGGCCGATCTGGACCTTGGCCTTCTCGCGGTTGCGCACCCGGATCTTGGGATTGGCCAGCAGCCGGACCTGCCCCGCCGTGCCCCGCAGCGTGGCCACCAGGGCCGGGTTGGCGATGGCCCCGCGGAACTCGCTGCGCTGGCCCAGCAGCACGGTGCCGCCCATCTTGCCGTCGGCGCCCACGAGACCGTATTGCAGCTGGTCCGGCCACTGCAGGCCCAGGGCCTCGACCTGGTCGGAGCCGACCTCCATCACCTCCACGTCCAGCATGACCTCGGGCTCGGGCAGGTCCACCGAGGCGATCAGCTTCTCCACGAGGCGGACCACCTCCGGCGTGTCGCGCACCACCAGGAGGTTGAGACGCTCGTCGATGTGGAGGTCGCGCACCTTGGCGATGGTGCGCACCAGGTTCTGCACCTGCTTCACGTCGGCATTGCTGAGGTAGAGGGTGCGGGTGATCAGCTCCTGGTGCTCGCGCTGCTTGGCCTGGCTGTTGGGGTAGATCAGCACCGAGTGTTCGTTGAGCAGCTTGCGGTCCAGCTGCTGGGTGGACAGCAGCACGCGCATGGCTTCGTCCAGGGTGACGTTGCGCAGGAAGAGGCTGGCGCGGGCGTCGGTGCGCACATCGCGGTCGAAGACGAAGTTGACCTGGCTGCTGCGGCTCAGGGCCTCGAAGATCTGGCGCAGGGGCGCGTCGCGGAACTCCAGCGTCACCGGCACCTGGAAGGCCGGGCCCAGCTCCTGGGCGCCGGACTCCAGCGGCCTCGCCTGTGCGATCTGGTTCTGCAGCTGGCGAGCGCCGGCATGCAGGGGGTTCTCGGCCAGGATCTCGCGCAGCAGCGCATCGGCCATGCCCGGGCGGCCCGCCTTGAACTGCAGGCGTGCCTCCTGCAGACGCTGCTCATGGCGGCGGCCACGCGGCAGCTCCACGGCCAGGGCCTGGGCCCGCGGGTTCTGCGGCTCCAGCTGCAGGAGCTGCTCGAGCAGGGCCTGGGCCTCGTCCCAGCGCTGGGCGGCGCGAAGGCCCTCGATCTGCACCAGCCAGCGTGACACCCGCTGCTCCCGCACCCGCAGCTGCGCGCTGCGCAGGGCCGGGTCTTGCGGGGCGGCCTTCAGCGCGCCGCTGAGCACGGCGTCGGCCTGGCCCAGCTGGTTGGCGCGCAGCAGCTCGTCGGCCTCGTGCAGGGCCGGGTTGGCGCAGCCCTGCAGGCCGGCCAGGCTCAGCAGCAGGGAGAGGGACAGGACACCGGGAAGGGCGCGGACGGCCGCGCGGCACCGAGCAGGGGACATGGCACTCACAGAGGTTTGAGTCGGAGCGTCTGAGGCAGCGGGCCGGGCAGCCACAGCAGCTCCAGGGAATCATCGCCAATGGCCTGGACGCGCCATTGACCGTCGATGGTGTCTCCCGCCTGCACCGCCAGGCTGCGCTGCTCGGAGCCCAGCAGGGCCTGCACCCGGCCGGCCTGCACGAGACGCCCGATCAGCTGATAGGGGAAGGGCGGCGCCTGCGGGGGCGGGGGGGCGGCCTGGGCCTGGTGCTGCTGCGGCGGCGCCTGGACCGGCGGCGGCAAGGCCGGCTGCCAGGCGCCCAGCGCAGCGGGCTCGGCCTCGGGCCAGGGCTGGCGAGGCGCCGGGGTCCAGTGCGCTGGCTGCGCGGTGGCAGGCGCCGCCGTGGGCAGCGGCCTGCGGGCAGGGCGGGCCTCGGCCAGCTCGGCGGAGTCGGCGTCCGGCAGCTGGGCGGCCCACATGCAGGCGGCCACCGTCGCGCCCAGCGCGAGGGCCAGGATCCAGTGGCGTCGGGACAGCGGCGTGCCGGCGCGGGACGCGGGGCTCATGGCCGGGCTCCAATCTCGCGACGGCTGTGCAGGGTCCAGACCAGCTCGGCCTGCAGATCCTGCGATTCACGTTGCGTGCGGCGCAGATGCAGGCTGTCCAGGCTCAGCGCCGGGTCATGGGCCAGGGCCGCGCCCAGGTAGTGGCGCAGCTGGGCATAGCTGCCCTGCACGGGCATGCTGATGCGCAGGCGCTCGAGGCCGGTGTCGGCATCCACGCCGAGCCGCTGCTCGCTGCGCTGCTGCATCAGGCCCAGCCGCAGGCCGATCTCCAGCAGGTCCGCCAGACGCTGCTGGCGCTCAGCCGAAGGCGGCAAGGCGGCGAGAAGGGCGGCAGGCGTCTGCGCGCCCGTGGCGGGCAGGGTCGCGGAGGCCCGCAGGCTGCGGCGCAGGGCGGCCTGCTGCACGGACAGCTCCTCGGCCTCGGACTGCCAGCGCGGGGTCAGATGCAGGGCGAGCACGGCCGCGCCGAGCAGGCACAGCCCGGCCAGGGCGCCAGGCCAGCCGAGCGCACCCAGGGCCTGGCGCAGCGGGCGGGTCCGGCGGCGCAGGCCCGTGGGGGTCAGGTCTTGCCATGGCAGCATCCGGCGCGTCATGGCGGGCCTCCCGGCATGGAGGCGGCCGATGCCGCCGCGCCCACCGGCGTTCCCGCCTCGGCCGCCAGCGCCGGCGCCAGCCGTGCCTGGAGGCTGAAGCGCAGGCCGGGCCGGCCGCCCTCCTCCGCCTGGATGGCGGCGGGCAGCACCTCGGTCCAGCCTGGCAGGCGGGCCAGGGCATCGGCCACCGCCAGGATCTGGCTGCGGTCCTCGGCCTGGCCTTCGAGGCGGACTTCGGCGCGAGCCGCCTGCAGGTCCAGACCCAGCCAGGCCACGCGCGGGCGTTGCTGCTCGTCCAGCGCCGCGGCCTCGACCTGGGCGAGCAGGACGGGCCACGGATGGTGCAGGGACTGGCGGGCCTCCAGCAGGGCCTTGGGCTCAGCCGTGGACGCCTTGGCTCCCCGGTCGACCCGCGGTGCCGGGGAGGCCTGCCGCGCCTGCAGGCGGCTGACGCTGTCCTGGGCAAACTGCCGCTGCGCGTGGGCCTGCCAGGCCTCCTGCGACGCCAGGCCCAGGCACAGCATGGCCACGCCCAGCAGGGGCCAGCGCCAGCGGGCGAGGGGCTGCACCGGAGGCAGGAAGTCACCTGAGGCCTCGCGGGGCGCGGGGGCGGGCCATGCCCACAGCAGGGGGTCAGGTCTTGCGGCCGCCAGGGCCTCCGGGCTGCCCAGGACACGCACGCCCGCCGGTGGCGGGCCCAGCGGCGCCGACAGCCCGCAGCCCGCCAGCAGAGTCTCGCTGCCCGCCGGCAGTCGGGCCAGCAGCGGCAGCAGACGCCGGCACAGCGCCTCCGGCGTCGGTGCGGCCAGGCGCAGGTGGCGCACCGACTGCAGCACGCCGGCCTGCAGCTCCAGCCAGCACAGCAGGCCCGATTCCACCCAGGCCAGCGCGGAATGCGGCGCCCGCGCCCAGGCGGGCTCCTGGCGCCGGCAGGCCTCCAGGCAGGCCAGCGAGGCCGGCCGTGCGCTGCGCAGGCGGGCCTGCAAGGCCGTCCAGCGCTCGCCGGACCCGGCGCAGGACAGGGCCCAGGCGCCACAGCGTCGCAGCGCCCCGTGGCCCTGGCTCCAGGGTGCCAGCGGCCAGCCCTGCGCCTGAGGTCCGTGGTAATGCCCCAGCAAGTGCGCGGCATGCTGGCGGATGTCTTCGGCGCCCGGCAGGTCCAGCCCGGCCTCGGCCACCAGGGGCGTCAGCAGGTGCTCGGACAGCAGCAGGTCCAGGCCGGATGCGGGCAGCTCGGCGTCGGCGATCCGGTGCCCGTCCGCATCGGCCAGGCCCTGGGCATCCAGCCACAGCGGCCGGGGCTCGGCGCCACGCAAGGGCCAGCGGCCCAGCGCGTTCGCCACCGCTTCGCGGCGCGCCTCATTCATCGAGGGTGACACGATCCAGCTCCTCGAACGTGCTCTCGCCGCGGCACACGGCCGCCAGGGCCTGCTGGCGCAGGGGCTTCATGCCGCGACTGCGCGCGGCCTCCTTGATCTGCGACATCGGTGCGCGGCTGCCGATCAGGTCGCGCAGCCCGTCGTCCAGGCGCAGCAGCTCGGCCACGGCGCGGCGGCCGCGATAGCCGGTGCCGCGGCAATGGCCGCAGCCCTCGCCCTTCATGAAGCGGTGGGCGCCGTCCTGCAGGCCATGGCGCGCGAGCTGCGCAGGGTCCACCGCGACGGGCGCCGCGCAGTGGCGGCAGTTCAGTCGCATGAGGCGCTGCGCCAGCACGGCGTTGAGGGCGGACACCACGTTGTAGAGGTCCAGGCCCATGTGCATGAAGCGGCCGATGACGTCAAAGGCGTTGTTGGCATGGACGGTGGAGAAGACCAGGTGGCCCGTGAGCGCAGCCTGCACGGCGATCTGGGCGGTCTCGGCATCGCGGATCTCGCCCACCATCACGCGGTCCGGGTCGTGACGCAGGATGGAGCGCAGGCCGCGCGAGAAGGTCAGGCCCTTCTTCTCGTTCACGGGGATCTGCACCACGCCGGGCAGCTGGTACTCGACGGGGTCTTCGATGGTGATGATCTTGTCCTGGCCGGTGTGGATCTCGGTCAGCGTGGCGTAGAGCGTGGTGGTCTTGCCCGAGCCTGTGGGCCCGGTCACCAGCAGCATGCCGTGGGGCTGGCGGGCCTGCAGGCGCAAGGCGGCGCGCTCGGCCTCGTCGAAGCCCAGGGCATCGAGGCTCAAGGCGCCCTGGTCCTGTTCGATGCGGGCGCGGTCCAGCAGGCGCACCACCGCGTCCTCGCCGAAGACGCTGGGCATGATGGAGAGGCGGAAGTCGATCTCGCGGCCCGCGTGGCGCAGCTTGAAGCGGCCGTCCTGCGGCACGCGGCGCTCGCCGATGTCCAGTTCGGCCATCACCTTGAGGCGCGAGACCAGCTGCTCGGCCAGGGCCGCGCCCTCGACCTGGCGCACCGGCGCCATCACGCCGTCGATGCGGAAGCGGATCTGGGCGCCGCGGGCCGTGCACTCGATGTGGACATCGCTGGCGCCGTCCTGCAGGGCGTCGAAGAGCGTGGCGTTGAGCAGGCGCACGGCCGGCGAGGCCGCCTCGGACAGCGACAGGGCCGAGAGCTCCTCCACCGCCGCAGCGCCGGCCTCGCCCGGCGCGAGGCCCTCGTCCACCTCGGCGAGTGCGCGGAAGTCGGCCTCGCCGCTGCCCAGCCAATGCGCCAGGGCCGCGGGCTCGCAGCGCTGCCAGTCCACCGCGGCCTGCAGGCGGGCCTCGACGCTCTGCAGCAGCAGCACATCGGGCTCGCGATCGGCCAGCAGCACCAGCTGCGCGGCTCCGCCCTGGGCCAGCACCGCACGCCAGCGCTGGGCCTGGGCCTGCGGCCAGCGTTCGAAGTCCAGCTGCCAGGGGCCCTGGTCGATGGGGAGGCAGTCGTGAAGGTGGATGGCCGTCATTGCACCTGCTCCACCAGCTGGAAGATCGGCAGAAGGATGGCGCCCCTCGTCTCGCGGGTACGCGAGCCGGTCCCCCGAGGGGACACGGGCCGGCTTGGGGCGGCCCGGCGCTCGGCACGAAACTCATGTGTGCCCCTCGTCTCGCGGGTACGCGAGCCGGTCCCCCGAGGGGACACGGGCCGGCTTGGGACGGCCCGGCGCTCGGCACGAAACTCATGTGTGCCCCTCGTCTCGCGGGTACGCGAGCCGGTCCCCCGAGGGGACACGGGCCGGCTTGGGACGGCCCGGCGCTCGGCCCGAAACTCATGTGTGCCCCTCGGTTCGCGGGTACGCGAGCCGGTCCCCCGAGGGGACCCGGGCCGGCTTGGGGCGGCCCGGCGCTCGGCCCTTTGGGCGTCCCCGCAAGATCCCGGGATGTGGAAGCTCATTGCACCTGCTCCACCAGCTGGAAGATCGGCAGGTACATGAGCACGATGATGCCGCCGATGAGGACGCCCATGATCAGCATCAGGGCGGGGTTGAGGGCGCGGCTGAGGAAGTCGGTGAGGCGCACGGCTTCCTCGTCGTGGAAGGCGGCGGCGCGCTCCAGCATGGCGGCGAGTTCGCCGCTGCGCTCGCCCACGCGCACCATGCGGCGCGCCACGGGCGTGGCCAGGCCTTGCGCCTCCAGGGCTTCGGAAAAGCGCTGGCCCTCGCCCACGGCCGTGGCCAGGCGGGCGACGGCGTCCTGCCAGGGCAGGGCCATCAGGGGCTGCACGATCTTCAGGGCCTGCAGGGCCGGCACGCCCGCGGCCAGCAGCATGGCCAGGCTGCGGTAGAAGCGGGCCAGGGCCAGCACGCGCAGGCGCGGGCCGACGGCGGGCAGGGTCCACAGCCGGGCCTGCAGCGCCGCACGCACGGGCGCCGAGCGCAGGGCCAGGACCGCAGCCAGCAGCGCGCCGCCCAGGCTCAGGGCCACGGCCAGGGGGTGCTCGCCCGCGAAGCGCCCGAAGTGCAGCAGGGCCAGGGAGCCCCAGGGCAGGTCCGAGCCCAGACCGTCCAGGATGCCGGCAAATCGAGGCAGCACGAAGAGCAGCAGGAAGAGGATCACCGCCGAGCCCACGCCCAGCAGCAGGGCCGGGTAGACGCAGGCGGCCACCAGGCGGTCGCGCAGCTGCTGCACCCAGGCCAGGTAGCGCCCGTGCTGGGCCAGGGCCGGGGCCAGCTGGCCGCTGCGTTCGTTGGCGGCGACCAGGGCGCAGATCAGCTCGTCGAAGGCTTGCGGCTGGGCGCGCAGGGCCGCACTGAGCGGCTGGCCGGCCTTCAGCGCCTGCACCACGCCGGCCAGCGCCGCGCGCACGCCGGGCTGGGCTTCCTTCTCGCTCAGGGTCTCCAGAGCCTCGACCAGGGAAACCCCGGCGCCCAGCAGCACCGCCAGCTCCTGGCTGAACAGCTGCAGCGGGAAGCGCCTTCCAGCGGGAGCCGACGCCGTTGCGGACACCTCGGCGACTTCCTCCACGGACAGGATGCGCTGCGGGCTCACCCCCAGCAGCCCGGCCAGGGCCTGGCGGTCCGGAGCCTGCAGGCGGGCCTGCTGCAGGCCGGCCTGCTCAGGCTGGTAGCGGACGATGTAGTCGGGCATGGTCAAACGCGGTCGGCCGGGGGCTCATCACCAGCTGGTGATGTCGGCGTCCTCGCCTTCGCCGCCGGGCCGGCCGTCATGACCGAAGGAGAGCAGGTCGTACTCGCCGTGCTCGCCGGGTGCCTTGTACTGGTAGGCCTGGCCCCACGGGTCCTTGGGGACGGCCTTGGCCAGATAGGGGCCGGCCCAGCGGGCTTCGTCCATGGGCTTCTCGCGCAGGGCCTGCAGGCCTTGCTCGGCGGAGGGGTAGTGGCCGGTGTCGATGCGGTACTGGTCCAGGGCCTTCTGCAGGGCGTCCAGCTGCGCGCGCGCCACCTTGACCTCGGACTTGCCGATCTGCCCGAAGAAGCGCGGCCCCACATAGCCCGCCAGCAGGCCGATGATGACCATCACCACCAGCAATTCAAGCAAGGTGAACCCACGTCCGGCGCGCGGGCGGCGGCAACGATTCATACAGTCCCTCATGTGATCTCGACCCCGCCCTGGCTCAGTGCCTGAGCGAGCCTCCCCGGCTCGGCCGTGGCATGGAGCCCGGCCGCTTTATGACAGATGCATTCGACAAGCGTTTGACAAGCGTTTGACAAGCGTTCGACAGGCCGCCCTGGGGCTGCGCCAAACGCTGAAGGCGGCAATTTGCCGCATCATGCCGCAGCGCACAACGGCGTTATCCAGCAAGGTGCGCGAGCGTACCCCTCAATCAGGGGACTGTCGACCCGCCGGCGTGAGATGCGCCCGAGGCCCGGAATGCCGAATGCCCTGATGCCTGCCGCGGCACGGAAACGGTGAAAATCAGCGCCGCCCTCTCCGCCTGCCGCCCGCTTGAAAGCCCACGCCCTCCGCTTCGCCACGCCCGCCCCCTTCCGCACGCAACTGCCTGCGGAACTGGCGGCCATGGCGGCGACGGCCCATGCTGGCGCAGCGCCCCGGGACCGCGGGGCGGTGCGGCGGCCGGGGCTCTCGCTGGCGCTGTCCCTCGCCCTGCATGCCTTCGTGCTGAGCCTGACCTTCGGTGGTCAGGGCCTGGGTCTGCCTGGACTGGGCCTGCCCTGGAGCGAGCAGCGCGTGGAGCCACCGCCGCTGCAGGTGCGGCTGAGCCTGCCGGCGGAGGCGGCGTCGGCCGCTGCGCCCCAGCCGGCGAGCTCACCCGCGGCGCTTGCCGCCCTGCCAGCGCGGCCCGCGCCGGACGAGGCGCCACCGGAGAAGCCGGCTCACCCGGCCGAGGTCCGCGAGGCGGTGCCCGCGGCCGTGCCGGCGCCAACCCCCGAGCCGCCGCCCGCGCGCCCGACGGAAGCGGCCACCCCCACGCAGCCGACCCGGCCCGAGCACCCTGCCCCGCCTCGCCCGTCCGCGCAGGCGGCTGCGGCCCGCCCCGCCGAAGCCGCCCCGGCGGAGCGCCGCGTGCTGACGATGGACGCCTCGCAGCCAGAGCGCTGGGTGGTGCCGGAAGCCGCCGCCGCCTCGGCACCGGAACCCACGCGACTGCCGCAGGAGGCGCCCTCGATCGACCCGGCCGAATCGAGTCGTGAGACCCAGGCCTTGCTGGCCCGCCAGGCGCTGAGCACGCCAAGAGAGGCTCCCCCCACGGCGACGGCAGCACCGCGCGAGCCCCAGCCCCCGGCTGAGGAGGCGCTGGAGCTGCAGCGCCTGCTCCAGCGCTCGCTGGCGCAGCAGGCCCTCGCCCAGCGCGAGACCGGACGCCAGGCCGCGCAGGCCCAGGCCACGGATCAAGCCCAGCGCCAGGCCGACAGCGCTGCCGCCGAGTCCGCGCGCCAGGAAGCCAGCCGCCTGGCCGCCCGGGCCGAGTCGCAACGTCAGGACACGGCCCGGGCCGAGGCCCTGCGTGCGAAGGCAGCCGAGATGGCAGACGCCGCCCGCCAGGAACTGGCGCGCCGCGAGGCTGCCCGCGCCGCCAGCGAGGCCGCCAAGCTGGACGCCGAGCGCCAGGCCGCCGCGCGCGTGGCGGCCGCGCAGGCCGAGGCGGCGCGCGCCGAAGCCGCCCGGGCTGAAGCGGCGCGGCAGGCGGCTGAGCGGGCCGAGACAGCGCGGGCCGAGGCAGCACGCGTGGAGGCGGCGCGTCAGGAAGCGCAACGCGCCGAGGCCGCCCGTGCCGAAACAGCGCGGCAGGAGGCGGCACGGCAGGAAGCAGCCCGCGCCGAAGCCGCACGCCAGGAAGCGCAGCGTGCCGAGGCAGCACGCGAGGCGGAGCGGCTGGAAGGCGAGCGCCAGGCGGCGGCACGCCAGGAGGCCGCTCGACAAGCCGCTGCGCAGGCCGCAGCACAAGCCGCGGCCCAGGCTGCGGCACAGGCAGCCGCGAGGACCGCCCAGCAGGAAGCCGCCGAACGCCGCGAGGCCCGCCTGCGCGAGATCGGCCGGCAGCTGGATGAGGAGCGTGCCCAGCGCGACGCCGCGGCCGCCTCCGCCCGGCAGTCCAAGGACCTGCCCTATGCCAGCAGCCAGCGCCGCGGCCGCCTGATGGGCCGCAGCGATCCCAATCCGGACCTGGTGGCCTACGGCGAGACCTGGGCCCGCAAGATCCAGCTGGACGCCATGGGCTTCGAGCGCCTGCGCGAGCTGCTGCGCCAGCCCCATTTCGATGCGCTGGTGACCGTGGCCGTGCGGGCGGACGGCTCGGTGGAGTCGGTCAGCTTCGTGCGCTCCAGCGGCTCGCCGGCGCTGGACGCCGCCATCGAGCGCACCGTCCGTGACCTGGCCGTCTACCCGCCCTTCCCGCCGGCCCTGGCCAAGGACTACGACGTGATCGAGATCCGGCGCAGCTGGCACTTCGACACCGCCATCCGCCTGTACTGAGCAGGCCCCACAAGGCACACAGCCCCGGCACCGCGAAGGGCGCCGGGGCTGTCAGGGTCCGCAGACCTCGATCAGCGCAGGATCAACGCAGCTTGTAGTTCAGGCTGACGAAGAAGTTGCGGCCGCGCGGGTCGGTGTAGGTCGGGTCGAAGGTGGAGAGGAAGTAGTAGGACTGGTTGGAGAAGGGCGGCGCCGTGTTCAGCAGGTTCTGGATGCCGGCGCGCACGCTGAGGCGCTCATTGAAGCGGTAGCTGCCGCTGAGGTCCCACAGCGAGTAGGCCTTGACCTGGCGGGGCTCGGTGCCGGGCAGGTAGCTGTCATCGGTGTAGGCGGAGAAGTAGCTGTTGGCCAGGGTCAGGGAAAGCGGGCCGAAGTCCCAGTCCGCCGAGATGCGGTGGCGCCAGCGCTGGATGACCTGGTCCTGCAGGAAGCGGCCGGCGTTCTCCAGGTAGGGCTCGGCGCTGCCGAACTGGCGCTGGTAGTGCATCACGTAGGTGCCGCTGAAGTTCAGGCCGAAGCGGCCCATGTCGGTCGCGGCGGAGCGCCAGCGGGCTTCCAGGTCGATGCCGGAGGTCTTGAGGCCGCCCTGGTTCTCCTTCCTGAGGATCAGGGTGGGGTAGTCATCGGCCGGGTCGCGCTTGATGTAGGAGGCGTAGCGCTCGGCATTCTCCAGGATGATCTTGCCGGAGAGATCGCTGATCACGTCGGTCTTGCGGATCTGCCAGTAGTCCACGCTGACCAGGCTGGTGCTGCTGGGCTCGAAGGCGATGCCAAGGGAGAACTGCTTGCTCTTCTCGGGCTTCAGGTCGGGGTTGGCCACCTTCTCGGTGGGGTACTGGTCGAAGGCGTCAAAGACGGCGTCATACAGGAAGGCCGGGCTGGTGCCGTAGGTGGCCGGGCGGTAGAGCTCGCTGAAGGTCGGGGCGCGGAAGCCGGTGCCTGCCGAGCCGCGGATCACCACGGTCTTGCTGGGCTGGTAGCGCAGGCCCAGCTTGGGGTTCACCGAGCTGCCCACCTTCTCGTAGTGGTCGGCGCGCACGGCCGCCTGCAGCTCCAGCTGCTTGCTCACCGGGGCGCTCAGCTCGGCATAGGCGGAGGTGATGTTGCGGCCGTAGTTCGTGGCCTCGGGCGCGGGGCTGGTGCCGGTGCTGTCACGGTCGCCGCCGATGTTGTTGCTGATCAGCAGGGCCGAGGGCGTGAAGCGCTGGGTCTCGCGGCGCAGCTCGGCGCCCACGGCCAGGCCCAGGTCGCCGCCTTCCAGCTGTGCAAGGCTGCCGGTGAGCTTGAAGTCCAGGCCCGAGGTCGTGCCCTCGCTGCGGCGGGCCACATCGTCCACGCGCAGGGACTCGATCAGGCCGCGGCTCGATTCCGGCGAGGGCCCGAAGGGGTTGATCTTGCCGGCGCGCACGGCGTCCAGCAGCTCGTTGAACTTGAAGTAGCCGTCGACGTAGCGGTCCGCCACCTTGTTCTGCGCATGGCTCAGCGCGGCGGTGTAGTCCCAGTCGCCGAAGACGGTGCCGGTGGTGCCCACGACCACGCGGTTGGCGTCGCTGCGCACCTCGTTGGTCCGGTTGCCCAGCTCCTTGGCACGGAAGCGGATCTCGAAGGTCCGGCCATTGCTGACCGGCTTGGGCAGGAAGGCGTTGACGGCCGACCACGTCATGCCGCTGAGCGTGGTGGGATTGGGAGAGAGCACGTACTCGGTGTCCGCACGCGCCATCAGCACTTCGCCGAAGAGCTGGCGGCCCTCGCCGAGCTTCATCACGCCGCGGGTGAGGAAGGAGAGCTTGTCGGACTTGGGATAGATCTCGGTGTCGGCCATGTAGTCATAGCCGCAGGCCTCGGCGCCGATCTGGGTCGGCGCGTACACGGAGGCCGGCGGATTGCAGGCCGGCGCGAAGAGGTTCAGGGTGCGCTGCGTGTAGGGCTTGCCGTTGAAGGTGTAGCCGGCGGCGTTGATGGCGGCCAGCTGCTCGGCGCGCGCGCCCGCATTGCTGGCCAGGCGGATGTTGCCGGGGTAGGGGCGGCTGGAGAGGTAGTAGGGCACCGTCTCCGTCAGCGGTCGCTCCTGGATGAACTCGCGCTGGGTGGAGCGCAGGGCGTCCAGGGCCTGCACATCCAGCGTGGCGAAGACGTTGTAGCCGTCGCGCTGCAGGTCACCGCTGCCGCCGCTGATCGTGAAGGTGCGCTTGCCGGCGCCGCCTTCCTGCGTGCCGGAGGCATAGGCGGCCAGGTCGATGCCGCTGTAGTCCTGGCGGGTGATGAAGTTGATCACGCCGCCGATGGCGTCGGTGCCGTAGATGGCGGAGGCGCCGTCCTTCAGCACCTCCACGCGCTGAATGGCGCCGGCAGGGATGCTGTTGAGGTCCACGCCGGCCGCGTCGCCCGGCGAGGCGAAGTTGGCGAGACGCCGGCCGTTGAGCAGCACCAGGGTCGAGGACACGCCCACGCCGCGCAGGTTGGCGCCGTTGAAGCCGCGCTGGCCGCCGGTGTTGTCGGAGATGGAAGCGCCGTCGCCCAGGTTGGCCGCGGCGGCGCTGATGTTCTTGAGCAGCTCGGCTGCGGTGGTCACGCCGGCTTTGGCGATCTCCTCGCGCTTGATGGTCTGCACCGGCAGGGCCTGCTCGCCCTCCAGTCGCTTGATGCTGGAGCCGGTGATCTCCACGCGCTCCAGCTTGGGCGCGGCTTCCTGGGCCTGCGCCAGCAGCGCAGGGGCGGTCAGCGCGAGGCAGGCGGCGCGGGCCATCAGGGTCAGGGACGGTTTGCTTGCACGGGTCATGAGAACCTCAAGAGAGAGAAGGAGGATGAGCCAGGGAGGAGGGCTGGGATTCACTCTAGGGACGGCACTCATGACTTGCCTATGGGGTTTTGGCGCGCCGGTCGCTTGCAGGCAAATGCCTGTCGCTTCCGGACAAGCCGGCGTCAGGCCCGCCCCACGCGGGCCGCAGGCTCTTGCGATGAAGCGACATGCACTTGCGTGGAAGGCGCAAGCAGGCCCTGAACGGGGCGCAACCCGCTGGCCCGGCGGCGGTCGTCCTGACAAGATGAAGCCATGCAACGCCTTCGACTCCTCCTGTGCACCGGCAGCCTGCTGTGCACGACCCTGGCCCAGGCCGGCACCGCCATCGTGATCGGCGGCGCACTGCGCCAGGACAACCCCACGGTCTGGCAGCGCGTGGTCCGCGAGGCCGGTGGCCCTGGCGCGCGCATCGCCGTCTTCGCCACTGCCGCGGCCAACCCCGAGCGCAGCGCGCAGCAGATCATCACGGCCCTGCAGCGCGAGGGCGCGGACGCCCGCTTCATCCCCGTCGCCCCGCGCCTGCCGGGCGAGGACCTGCAGGCGCGGCTCAACGACCCCGCGCTGATCGAGCAGGTGCGCAGCAGCCAGGGCGTCTTCTTCTCGGGCGGCGCGCAGGAGCTGATCGTGGACACCCTGCAGCCCGCCGGCCAGCCAAGCCCCATGCTGCGCGCCATCCACGAGGTCGTCGACCGCGGCGGCGTGGTGGCCGGCACCAGCGCTGGTGCGGCCATCATGAGCCGCATGATGTTCCGCGATGCGCAGGACAACCTGAGCATCCTGCGCGGCCAGTGGCGCGAGGGCCGCGAGTACGACCGCGGCCTGGGCTTCGTCGGCCCCGATCTCTTCATCGACCAGCACTTCCTCAAGCGCGGTCGCATCGGGCGCCTCCTGCCGGCCATGCAACGTCTCGGTTATCGGCTGGGACTGGGCGTGGAGGAGAACTCTGCCGCGGTGATCAAGGACCGCCAGATCGAGGTCATCGGCGCCCGCGGCGCGCTGCTGGTGGACCTGCGCGAGGCCCGCAGCGACGCACGGCTGCCCGCCTTCAATGTGCGCGGCGCGCGCCTGAGCTACCTGGACAGCGGCGACCGCTACGACCTCGCCACCCATCAGGCAACACCTGCCCCCCACAAGCTGCGCGAGCCCCGCATCGACCCCGCCGCCAGCGACTACAAGCCCTACCTGCCCCGCGGCCACTTCTTCGGCGACATCCTCGGTGACGGTGCCATCGTCAGCGCCATGGCCCAGCTGCTGGACAGCCCGGCGGATGAGGTGCGCGGGCTGGCCTACGAACCCGTGCCCGGCGCGCGAGGCCGCGCTTCACGCCTGGGCTTCGAGTTCCGGCTCTACAAGTCACCAGGCCTCCAAGGCTGGTTCAGCGGCGCGCTGGGCGGCGAGGACTACACCGTGCTCAATGCCCGGCTCGATGTGATCCCGGTGCAGCTTGCCCATCCGCTCTACACGCCGCTGCGACCCACGGCCATGCCAGCGTCCGCGCCCCACCCCTGACCCCCTGCCATCTCCAGCGCCGGCATCCCGCGCCGCGGGCTGCCGCCTGACCACGCCATGCTGACTCAACACCACCTCCTGCCCGCCGCGCACGCCGGCACCCAGCGCCAGCTGCGCAGCCTGCACTTCGGCGCAGGCCGCTCCGGGCGCAAGGCCTATCTGCAGGCCTCGCTCCACGCGGACGAGGTGCCGCCGCTGCTGGTGGCTCAGGCACTGATCCAGCGCTTGCAGGCCCTGGAGGCCGGCGGCGCCATCGAGGGCCGCATCGTGCTGGTGCCCCTGGCCAACCCGATCGGTCTGTCGCAAGACCTGCAGGGCAGTGCCCTGGGCCGCTTCGATCTGGCCACCGGGCTGAACTTCAACCGCCAGTTCCGGCACCTCGCGGACGACGTCGCCCGCGCCGTCGCGCCCCTGCTGGGGGCGGACCTGCAGGCGAACACCCGCCACATCCGCGAAGCGATGCGCCAGCAGCTGGGCCACTGGCAGCCGCAGACGGAGACGGAGGCCCTCAAGCGCCAGCTGCAGTGCCTGGCCCATGACGCCGACCTGGTGCTGGACCTGCACTGCGACAACCAGGCGGTGGTGCACCTCTACGTCGGCAGCGCGCAGGTCGAGGCCGCGCGGCCGCTGGCCGCCTACCTGGGCGCGCAGGCGCTGCTGCACACGCCGCTGGCGGGCGAGGAGCCCTTCGACGAGACGATGGCCCGCCTGTGGTGGGAGCTGGCCGCCCGCTTCGAGGGGCGCCACCCCATCGACCCGCTGGGCTGCGTGGGCGTGACCGTGGAGCTGCGCGGCGAGACCGACGTGAGCCAGGCCCTGGCCGAGCAGGACGCGCAAGGCCTGATCGCCTACCTGCAGCAGCAGGGCCACATCGCCGGCGAGCCGCCGCCCTCGCCCGCCGCCTGCGAGCCCACGCCGCTGGAGGCCGTCGAGCCGGTGACGGCGCCCTGCCCGGGCATCGTGGTCTTCGCCAAGGCGCCAGGGGACTGGGTGCTCAAGGGCGAGCTGGTGGCCGAGATCGTGGACCCCCTCACCGACCAGCGCACGCCCCTGCACGCCCGCGCCAGCGGCCGCTGCTTCGCCCGCACCGCACGCCGCTACGCCAGCCGCGGCATGCGCCTGGCCAAGATCGCCGGCCACGAGGCCTACCGCAGCGGCAAGCTGCTGTCCCTGTGAATCGCGCCATGAAGCTCAGACTCCCCAACACCTATGTGCTGCTTGTCAGCCTGCTGGCCCTCATCGCGCTGGCGACGTGGATCGTGCCCGGCGGCCGCTTCGAGACGGCCCTGGTCAACGGCAAGACGCTGATCGTCCCCGGCACCTTCCACCTGGTCGAGGCGCGGCCGCAGGGCTTCGCGGCCTTCCTCACCGCGCCAATCAAGGGCTTCGTGGAAGCGGCGCTGATCATCGGCTTCGTGCTGGTCGTGGGCGGTGCCTTCGCGGTGCTGCAGAAGACCGAGGCCATCGATGCGCTGATCAAGTCCGTCGCCCGGGCCCACCAGCGCTCGGCCCTGGTGCGGGCCCTGGTGATCCCGGTCTTCGTCACCCTGTTCTCGCTGGGCGGCGCGAGCTTCGGCATGGCCGAGGAGGCGATCCCCTTCGTGCTGATCTTCATCCCCCTGGCCCTGGCCCTGAAGCTGGACACGCTCACCGGCGTGGCCATCCCCTTCGTGGGCTCGCAGATCGGCTTTGCCACGGCCTTCCTCAATCCCTTCAACGTGGGCGTGGCCCAGGGCATCGCGGGCGTGCCCATGTTCTCGGGCCTGGGCTACCGCGCGCTGTGCTGGGCGCTGGCGACGGGCCTCACCATCGCCTTCCTGCAGTGGTGGGCGGCGCGCATCCGGCGCGACCCCACACTGAGCCCGACGTATGAAGCCGACCAGGCCCGCCGCGCCGAGATGGACCTGGCCGCCTTCGAGCAGTTCGCCGGCATGACGCGGCGCCACAAGACTGTGCTGGCCCTGTTCGCCGGCTCGCTGCTGGTGATGATTGGCGGCGTGGTGCGCCTGGGCTGGTACATCGAGGAGATCGCCGCGCTGTTCCTGGTGATGGCCGTGAGCGTGGGCCTGGTGGCGCGGCTCTCGGCCGACGAGTTCATGGCCGCCTTCCTGCACGGCGCGCGGGACCTCGTCGGCACGGCGCTGGTGATTGCGCTGGCCAAGGGCACGGTGATCCTGTTGCGCGAGGGCCAGATCATCGACACCCTGCTCAACGCCCTGGCCCCGCTGGTGGCCTCGGAGCAGCCGGTGTTCGCGGCGCACAAGATGTTCCTGATCCAGTCGGTGGTCAACTTCTTCATCCACTCCGGCACAGGACAGGCGGCGCTGACCATGCCCATCATGGCCCCGCTGGCCGACCTGGTGGGCCTGACCCGCCAGACCGCCGTGCTGGCCTTCCAGCTGGGCGAGCTGACCACGCCCATCATCCCGACCTCCGGCATCACCGTGGGCGTGCTGGCCCTGGCGCGCCTGCCCCTGGGCACCTGGGTGCGCTGGATGCTGCCTCTGCAGGCCCTGTACCTGCTGATGGCCCTGCTGCTGCTGAGCTGGCCGGCGCTGCAGCGCTGGACTTGATTACAGTCAGGCCATGCCCCCCACCACCCGCGCCATCGGATGCCTGCTGCTGCCGGGCTTCCCCCTGCGCGCCCTGGGCGCCTGGGCGGACGGGCTGGCGGCGCTGAATGCCCAGCAGGGTCAGGTCTTGTATGCGCTGAGCATCCTGGCCCTGGACGAAGGGCCGGTCGTGGCCAGCAGCGGCGTGGCCGTGCACGGTCGCGTGCCCGCTGCGGCCGATCGCTGGCACACGGTGGTGGTCCTGGCCGGCGAACCCGGCGCGCCTGATGTCCGCCTGCAGGCCCTGCTGCAGGCCTGGGACCGGGACGGCGTGCTGCTGGGCGGCCTGGGCAGCGGCGCCGCCGCCCTCGCCGCGGCCGGCCTGCTGGACGGCCACCGGGCCTGCGCCGACTGGGCCTGGCTGGACCGCCTCGCGGCCCGGCATCCCCAGGTGGCCTGGTCGCAGGGCCTGTGGGACCTGACGCTGGCGCGGCGCCGCTTCAGTGCCACCTCCAGTGCGGCCACGGACCTGATCGGCGCCTGGGCGCACCAGCTGCATGGCGAGCCCGTGCAGCAGGAATGGCTGCTGGCCATGGACCTGCGCCACAGCCGTCCCGCCGAGGACCGGCAGCGGCGCGAGCATCTGGAAGCGCGCGATGTCGCCAACCCCAAGCTGGCCGAGGCCCTGGCGCTGATGGAGGCCAACCTCGCCGAGCCCCTGCCCACCGAGGAGGTGGCGCGGCTGGTGGGCGTTTCCCGCCGGCAGCTGGAGCGCCTGTTCAAGCAGCACCTGGACTCCCTGCCCTCGCGCCACTACCTGGCGCTGCGCCTGGACCGGGCCCAGCGCCTGCTCCAGCAGGGCACCCAATCGATCCTGCAGGTCGGGCTCAGCTGCGGCTTTGCCTCCGGCCCGCATTTCTCCAATGCCTACAAGGCCCATCACGGCCACACACCGCGCGAGGAGCGCAGCCGCCGTCCCGGCTGGCTGGCGCCCGCGCCCCAGGGAGACCTTTCATGAATGGCCTGGACCTTCAGGGCCTGCTGCTGCGCCCCGTCGCCCTCACCGACCTGCCCGACATGCTGCGCATGGCCGCCGCCAGTGCCGACGGCATCAGCTCCTTGCCCAACGACGAGGCGAAGCTGCGCGCCCGCATCGAGGCCTCGGTGCAGGCCTTCAGCAGCCCGGACGATGCCAGCGGCGAGGAGACCTACCTCTTCGTGCTGGAGGACCGCGCAGTCAACCACCCGTCGGGCCGCCTGGTGGGCTGCGCAGGCATCGCGGCGAGCGCGGGCTTCTTCGACCGCTTCTACAGCTACCGCAACGAGTTCGTCGTGCATGCCAGCGCCACGCTGGGCGTCTCGCAGCGCATGCACACCCTGCACCTGTGCCACGACCTCACCGGCGCCACGCTGCTGACCTCCTTCTTCCTTGAGCCCGGCTACGAGCCCACGGCGGCTGCGCAGCTGCTGTCGCGGGCGCGGCTGCTCTTCATCCAGGCCCATGCGCAGCGCTTCTCGGACCGCATCGCAGCGGAGAACCCCGGTGTCACCGATGCTCTGGGCCAGAGCCCCTTCTGGGACGCCGTCGGCCGCCAGTTCTTCGGCATGGACTATCCGCAGGCCGAGGCCGTGATCGGCGGGCGCAGCAAGGCGCTGATCGCGGACCTGATGCCGCCCTCTCCGATCCCCGTGGTGCTGCTGCCCGCCGCAGCGCAGCTGGCGCTGGGGCAGCTGCATCCGGTGGGCGAGGTGCCCTTCTCGGTGCTGATGGACGAGGGCTTCGACGCCGACACCTATGTCGACATCTTCGACGGCGGCCCCACCGTGGAGGCGCCGCTGGCCTCGCTGCGCAGCGTCCGCCACCACCGCCAGCACACCGTGCGGCCGGGCGCCGGGAGCGGGCCGCGGCGCTGGCATCTGGTGGTCCGGCCGGGCCGCGAGCACTTCGCGGCGGTGCTGGCCGAGATCGGCGAGAACCTGCATGCCGACGAGGTGCCGGCCCTGCAGCCGCGCGCCGGCGAGACCCTGCTGAGCACGCCCCTGTGGCCTGAGGAATCGTGATGACCGAGCTGATCGTTCAAACCCTGGACGAAGGCGTGGCCCTGAGCCTGCCCGAGGGCCGCGGCGGCCTGACCCTGGTGCCACGCCGGGGTCAGGTCTTGCCCCTGTACCACTTTCGCCTGGGCCGCGTCGTGCATGCTGCGCAGGAGCTGGGCCTGTTCCGCGTCCAGCAGACCCTGCTGCTGAGCAACGACCACACGGGCGACACCGAGCTCACCGGCCTGTGGCTCGACGAGCGCCTCGATGACGCGGAGCGCAGCCTCGCGCTGGAGGCCCTGGTGCAGGGCGCCCGCCAGTGGATCGCCCGGCACCGCGAGGCCTGCGGCGACTGGCTGGTCCTGGAGCTGCCCGGCTGGCGCAGGCCCGATGGCAGCTCGCCCTTCTGGGAGGCCCTGGGCGCACGCTTCTACCCGCATGACGCGGCCGCCGCGCAGGCGCGCTGGGGCAGCGCCTGGTGCAGCCACCTGGCCGCGCTGCTGCCCCGGCAGACGCTGTACCTCTCCTTCCTGGGCGAGGCCGCACAGCAGGCCTGCGCACAGACCGATGCCGCCCATGCCGCGCTCCTGCCCACGCTGCAGCGCCTGGGCTTCCTGCCGCCGCTGCAGGTGCGCATCGACGACGGCGGCCCGGTGCTGAGCTGCCCGCTGCCGCGCGGCTGAGACACCGCGCCGCTGCGGGTTGCCCCGCTCAGGACATTCCCGCAGGCGTCACAACGACGCAAGTCCGCGTCGCAAGAAGGCAAGGCGACGGCTTCACGGCGGTCACCGGCGTCCCTAAGGTCAGGGCCTGGGTTAGAGGCCCCGACCGGGGCCACCCTGGACCGTTGGGAATGCCATGAAGAAAAGCCAAAGACGCCTGGGCGCGGCGCTGTGCGCCGCCTTGCTGGGCCTGAGCGGGCCGGCGCTGGCCGGCAAGCTGTTCCTGTCCGGCGGCGCCTATGAGGACGGCAACACCGACCTCTTCGTCAACGGCCTGCGCAAGGCCACCGGCCGCGACGAGGGCTTCACGCCCAACATCAGCAGCACGGCCAACTGCGGCACGAACTGGGCCACGACCGTGTGCCCGCGCATTGCCGTCATCACCGCAGCGAAGGACAGCTACGCCACCGGCCTGGACGCCTTCCAGAACGACATCCCGGCCACCTCCACCAGCGCCCTCAAGCGCGGTTACTACAAGCTCTTCCAGACCCACGGCTTCTCCCCGAAGCACATCACGGCCCATGTGGACAACTACACGGTGCACGCCAGCAGCGGCACGCCGGAGGGCCAGGCCAATATCGCGCTGATCCAGCAGGCGGACGCGGTGTGGTTCGTCGGCGGCGACCAGGCCAAGATCATCCGCAGCTTCCTCACCGACAGCGGCGCCGACAACGCCCTGGCCGCCGCGCTGCGCGCTCGCTGGAACAACGGCAGCGGCAACATCGTCATCGCCGGGGACTCCGCCGGCAACCATGCGCTGAACGTGCGCATGCATGCGGCCGGGGTCAGCTATGGCTACCTCTACTTCGGCGCGGACCTGCAGGACAAGGCCGTCACCGACTGGCAGACCCTGGGCGACACGCGCGACGGCACCGCCGCGCTGCGCTACCTGGAGAACGGCGCCACCATGAAGGGCCTGGGCTTCCTGCCCGCCGGCCTGCTCAGCGACACCCATTTCGACAGCCGCTCCGGCCGCCTGGGCCGCCTGGCCGCGGCCCTGCGCCACATGGGCGTGCAGCAGGGCCTGGGCGTGGACGAGAACACCGGCGTGCTGGTCGACACCTCGGCGCAGACGGCCACCGTCTACGGCGCCAACCGCCTGCTGATCGTGGACACGGCCAATGCCAGCGTGCAGGCCGGCACCTACTACAAGGTCAACGGCCTGCGGGTGAGCCTGCTGACGCCGGGCGACCGCTACACCTATTCCAGCAAGACGGTGATCAGCAGCAAGAGCGCCATCGGCTCGCCCTACTACAGCAGCTACTACGACTCGGCCGACATCTTCGCCGCGCTGGAGACCTCCAGGTCCCTCACCCGGCTGGTCGACCAGTCGCCCAGCACCAATATCGGCAGCGCGCCGGTGCCCGTCTACAGCAGCGGCCCGCAATACCCCGGCGCCAGCCCGGTGATCAAGCTGCGCTTCACCCGCGATGCCAGCACCCGCGGCTACTACGGCGGCGGGCGCTACACCGTGGACAAGGCCAAGGTGGACATCTACTGAGGCCGGTGGGGCACGGCCTAGAGGACCACCGCCAGGGCCGTGCCCAGTCCCAGCGCGCCGCTGCAGACCCCGAGCAGCGCCACATCGCGCCGCTCGTTGCCCATGCGCCAGGCCTGCAGCGTGACGCCCAGCAGGGCCAGGGTCAGCACACCGAGGATCAGGGTGGGGGTGTCGAAGGAGAGGGTGTCCATGGTTTGAAGTCGTCAGGGTTCAGGGGAAGGGGCGTCCGCGCGCTGCCGTTCACTGCATGGTGCAGGCGGCACGGTGTGTCATGGGGCAGGCACGGCCGGCAGGGGCGGACGCGGCGCCGGCAGGGACCGCCGGCACAAGGCGATCAGCCCGTGCAGCACGGCCCCCAGCACCACCAGCAGCACGCTCCCCGCGCCCCAGACCAGCCAGGCCACCGCGGTGACGCCGCCGGCCATCAAGGGCAGCGCCTCCAGCAGCTGCTGGGCGGCCGGCGCGAGCAGGGCGAGGCCGGACTGCAAGGCCTCCACCCACTCCGCAGGCATCCAGGGCTCGAGCCAGTCCGGCAAGGCCGGCAGCGCAGGGCCACCGGCCCCGGCGCCGTCGGGTGC
The DNA here is from genome assembly GCF_027257975.1 of Pelomonas sp. BJYL3. Classification (GTDB taxonomy): domain Bacteria; phylum Pseudomonadota; class Gammaproteobacteria; order Burkholderiales; family Burkholderiaceae_C; genus Roseateles_B; species Roseateles_B flavus. The sequence continues at coordinate 349,693 of NZ_JANZKX010000002.1, read as the reverse complement.
TTCCGGCCCTTTCGGCCCGCCCAGCTGCGCCAGCACCCAGACCGCCAGCCCATGCAGGGCCCAGAGGGCCAGGGACCACGCCGCCAGGAGGCAGGCCACGAGAAACCAGCTCAGCGCGTACGCCATGGCGGCCATGAGAAGTGCTCCAGGTCAATGCAAGTGCTGCGAGTGTGGCCATGACGAGGCTCCGGATAAACCATCCTTAATCGCAACTAGCATTCGGTTTTTCCGCAGCGGAGGACGCATGCTGAACTACCGCCATCTGCACTACTTCTGGGTCGTCGCCAAGGAAGGGGGCTTTGCGCGCGCGGCCGCCCGCCTGGACATGGCCGTGCAGACCGTCAGCGCCCAGGTGCGCGAGCTGGAACGCGCCCTGGGGCACCAGCTGCTCAAGCCCGCCGGGCGCGGCGTCGCGCTGACCGAGGCCGGTCAGGCCGCCTTCGCCCGGGCCGAGGAGATCTTCCATCTCGGCCAGGGCCTGGCGGACGAAGTTCGCGAGGCCGCCAGCGGCAAGGTGCAGCGCCTGGGCGTGGGGCTGTCCGACGGCATCTCCAAGCTGTCCGCGCATGCCCTGCTGGCGCCGGTGCTCGAGGCGCCTCACCTGCGCCTCGTCTGCCATGACGGCGAGTTCGAGCAGCTCATGAGCGAGCTGGCCCTGCACCACCTGGACCTCGTGCTGGCCGGCCAGGCGCCGCCGCGCAATCCCAATCTGCGCCTGGCCTGCGTGCGCCTGGTCGAGACGCCGATCGAGTGGTACGGGCCGACCCACCTCGTCGGCAGGGCCGAGCAGGCCCGCTTCCCCGCCTGCCTCAACGATCTGCCCGTGCTGCTGCCCACCTCGCATTCGGCGCTGCGGGGCAAGCTGGACCACTGGCTGGAGAGCGAGGGGCTGCGCCCGCGCATCGTCGGCGAATTCGAGGACAGCGCGCTGCTGGCCGTCTTTGCCGCCCGAGGCCTCGGTGTGTTTCCCGTGAGCCAGCTCGGCAGCGGCGACCTCGGCATGCCGCGGGGCCTGCGGCGCCTGGGGTCCTGTGACCAGGTGAAAGAGGAGATCTACGCGCTGCATTCGAGGCGCGGGCAGCATCACCCGCTGGTCAGGCAGGTGATCCAGGCGGCCGCCCTGCTCCCGGCCGTCTGAGGGCGGGCCTGCCGATCAGGGCGCGGGCAGCGTCACCGGGGCCGGCGGCAGGCCCTGCATGAGCGGCCCGGTGCACAGGGACTGCACATGCGTCTGGTGCCAGCGGCGGTGGGCCGCCTCCAGCACCACACTTTCCGCGTCCGCCATGTGGCGATCGGCCACGGCGACCGCGGCAGCCAGCAGCAGGGTGCATTGCTGCAGCGCCGGGTCGGTGACCTCGTCGAGCAGCAGGTCCAGCGTCTGCTCGTCCACCTGGCACACCAGCGAAGCCTGGCCGGAAGCGCCCAGCATCAGGTCCTCGCAGGTGTGTCGCACCACTTCGGCAAACCCCCCGGGCGCGAGACCCAGGGTCTGCTCGACCTGCATCGTCTCGAGCGCATCGAGCTCGACGCGGGAGACATGGCCATCGGCGATAAGCACCAGCGCCACGAGGCGCGCGGCGGCTTCAGGGCTGTTGCAAGGATAGTTGCGCATGGGAACCTCCACGGTCAGGGGTCAGGGGTCAGGACACCGGCCTGCCTTCACCGGTACGGCCGCTCCCGGTCCCGGGGCCACTGCCGGATACGCACGGGCACCAGCTGCGGCGCCGGCCTCGCCGGCCAGACGGCCGTCAACGAGGCCAGCAGGGGGGCCAGCCAGGCAGCCAGCAAACCCTTCAAGGCGGACAGCGCCATGCGAGGGCCAGGGGCGGGATGGGATCGGGACATTCGCAGGATCTCCGGGGACAGGAGCCCTGACTGTGCGGGCGCCGACTTTTCTATAAAAGCAGACAAAATCAGGCACTCGCGTAGAAAAAAGCGAAGTAGCCTCCGGCCGCGAACGGGCCGACGCGCCGACCTTGCGGGTGGCTCACCCGCTGCGCCTGGCCGTGGAGCCGGGCCCGCCCAGGGCGGCGACAATCGCGCCATGAGCACCTCCCCGCCCGAGCCCCGGCAACAGCCCCGCAACCCCCTGCACGGCCTGACGCTGGAAGCCATCGTCATTGCGCTGCAGGAGGAGTACGGCTGGACCGGCCTGGATGAGCGCATCCCGCTGCGCTGCTTCGCCTTCGAGCCCAGCGTCCAGTCCAGCCTGAAGTTCTTGCGCCGCACGCCCTGGGCGCGGGCCAAGGTGGAGAGCCTCTATCTCTTCATGCTGAGGGAGCGTGCGCGGCAGGCGCGGGACCGGAGCTGAGGCCGAAGGGCCCGGAGAACCCGGCTCGCGAGCCCGCCTCAGCGCAGGTTGATGGCCACCGCGCCATTGATCAGCAGCACGCCGTTCTCCGTGACGGTGAGATCACCACCCTGGTGGTAGCGCCAGACCGGCTGGTGGCTGTCCAGGTCGATGGCATAGGTGGCGCCCGTGGCGGAACCCCCGACGGACACGAAGGCCAGCTTGCCGACCAGGACCAGGACGGCCTTCAAGTCGGAGGTCTGCGGCCACAACTCCGCATCCTCCAGTGGGACGTTCCAGCGCCACAGCTCCTTGCCGGTGGCCGCGTCCAGCGCGAGCAGGCTGTTGTCCATGCCGGCGACGTAGACCGTGCCCGCACGCTCCACGGCATTGGAGGCAACGCCCGGGGTGAACCAGCGCTGCGTGCCCTTGGCCAGGTCCACGGCCCACAGTCCCGTGCCCAAATCCTGGGGATTCACGGCATAGTGCATCGACACATAGGCCGTGCCGGACGGTCCCAGGGCCGGCGCGGTCGGCGTGCCCGTGACCGCGGCCGCGGCCGCTGCCTTCGTCAGCTTCAGCGTGAAGAGGGTGGCCCCGTTGCCGGCATCCAGGGCCCACAGCGTGCTGCCGTCAAAGCCCGCCACGCGGCCATCGGCCACGGAGAAGGGGTAGTCGCTGCCCCAGGTGGCGCCGAAGAAGCCGGGCGTGGGCCTGACGCTCCAGACCTTGCTGGCATCGGACTCCCGATGGCGGCTCACCTGGCCCAGGGTGGTACTGGCGTACACCGAGCCGGCGTCCAGCACGGGGCTTTGGGTGATGGTGCGCGAGGGCGAGAACGGGGCGGCGTCCTCCAGCAGCACCTGCCGGACTTGCTGGCCGGTGGTGCCGTCGAAGGCGGCCAGGACGGCGCGGTCCTGATTGACGGTCAGGTCCGGCACGCGCGTGACCGCCCAGATCCTGCCATTGCCGGCGGCGGGGGTGCTGAGCCAGTCCATCGCTTGCAGAGGGCCCCACAACCTGGCGCCGTCCTGCTCCGAGAAGGCCCCCAGCTCGCGCTGGCCGCCGTACAACGACCAGTTGGTGTAGATCCGGCCGCCGTCCGACATCCGCGCCCAGGTGACGTTGCGGTTGGACCAGCGGCGATTGAAGTTGAGGGCCGAGACGCTGGCGGGCACGTCGGCATTCCTGGAGGCGCGCCCCCAGGACTGCGACCAGGCAAAGGCCCCCGGCAGCGGCTGGAGCGGGCTCAGATTGGACGGCTTCAGCACCTTGACCTTGTAGGGCAGGTACCAGGGCGAGCCCTCGATGGGCTGGGTGCACACGGCGGGATCGTCGCGGCACAGCCGGACCTCCAGATAGCCCTGCACGCTGCCCTCGGCCGCCTGGGCCGACAGCAGCGTCCTGGCGCTCAGACGGCCGTCATCGCGCAGCGCCAGGCAGTCCCCTCCCACCGTGCCGCCCACCCTGGCCGAGGCGAGCACGCCGCCCGGGTCCTTGAAGCCGCACCGCACCGTGCCGGTCAGCGTCTTGGACAGCCGGGCGGCGAAGTAGGCGTTCTGCTCCTCTCCCACATAGGCCGTGATCTCCATCGAGGTCGGCGCGAGCGCCAGCCATTCGCCACCCGGCGTGGGTGCCGGGATGGGTGTTGGAGTTGGAGTCGGTGTTGGCGTGGGTGTGGGTGTGGGCGTGGGGGTCGGCGTGGGGGTCTGGCTCGCTCCCCCTCCGCCACCGCAGGCGGTACTCAGTGCAGCGACGAGAAGGGCAGCAACCAGGCCTCGAGTGGGGGCCACAGGCCACGCATGGCGCACAGAGCGCATCTCAGGCTTCACTTGCATCTAGAAATCACTCCCTTGGGGTCCCTGGTGCAGGGCTCTTGAATTTGGGCCCGATTATGCCTCACGCCTCACAGCTCAAGTCCGCGGCCAGGCGCCGTGGGCGCCCGACGCATACGGACACACATCGGTGGCCTGGGCAAGCGCTGCCGGCACCGACAAAGGCACCGGCTGCACGCGCGGCGAGACCAGCCGCCGCGGCGGGCGCGAGCCCAGGCATCGCGCTCGCCGCAGCCTCCTGGGCTCACTGCAGATTGATGGCGATGGTCCCGTCGATCAGCAGGGTGCCGTTCTCGGTGACGCCCAGCGCGCCGGCGGCCGGATAGCGCCAGACCGTCTGGTAGGTGGCGAGGTCGACGGCGTAGGTGGCACCGCCCACCGAGTTCCCCACGGAAAGGAAGGCATAGGGGCCGACCAGGATGAGGTTGAACCTGGACAGGCCGCCATAGGCGGCGAAGTACTCCTCGGGCAACTCCCAACGCCGCTGTTCCTGGCCCGTGGCCACGTCCAGGGCCAGCAGGGCACCGCTCTTGTCGAGGGCATAGACCAGGCCCTGCCGTTCGACGACCCTGGAGGCGACACCGGACTTCGTCCAGCGCTGCTGGCCCTTCGCGAGATCCACGGCCAGCAACACGCTGCTGGTGGACGTGGGCGACGAGGAGAAGCTGGTCGACACGTAGGCCGTGCCGGACGGCCCCAGCACCGGCTCCACCGCCTGGTATGCCTTCACTTGAGTCGTTGTCAGCGGCAGCTTGAACTGCGCGGCACCGCTGTTGGCCTCCACACTCCACAGGGTGACGCCGTCAAAGCCCACCACGCGCCCACCGGCCACGGAGAAGGGGAAGTTCACGCCATCGGCCTTGGTCACTTCGCCCAGAGGCCTGATGCTCCAGACGCTGGCACCGCCCGGCTCCGTCAAGCGGCTGACCAGGCCGAAGGTCGTGCCCGCGTACACGGCACCCGCATCCACCACAGGGCCCACTGTTACCGTCGGGAGCGGCGAGGAGGTGAGCGGAGGCGCCGCATCGAGCTTGACCTTCTTAAGCTCTGTGCCGCTGGCGCCATCGACGGACAGCAGCGTCGTCGCGGACCCGCCGGAGAACGAGTCGTAGTTGGCATAGACCGCCCACAGCTTGCCGTTAGCTGCGGAGAAGCTACTCAACCAGCGGTGCGTGCCGTTTTCCCACAGCTGCGCTCCATCGTGCTCCGAGAAGGCAGCCATGCTGTCCCAGGTCCTGTAGAGCCGACCGCCCTCGCTGAGCAGGGCGGTCCAGGAACGGGCGTTGACCCAGCGCCGGGTGAAGTTGGCTGCCTTGATGTCGGCGGTCGTCACATCGGCATTCCGCGAGGCCTGCCCGCCTTGGCCGGACCAGCCCCGGACCCCGGCCAGAGGCCTCAGCGTCGTCAGGTTGCTGGGCTGCTGTACCGTGATCTTGTACGGGACGTTCCAAGGCGAACCTTCGAGCGGCTGGGCGCAGACGCGGGGATCGTCCCGGCACACGCGGACCTCGAAGCTGCCCTGGTAGAGGCCAGGGGCGAGTTCGGGAGACAGGTTTATCTCCGCGACATAGCTCAGCTCGCTCCTCGGGGACAGGCTGAGGTCACCCGTGGTGACCCCTTTCTTGTCGATGACCGCAGCGGTCACGAGGCCCGCGATCGTCTTCGATGACCGGGCGACGATCGAGAACTTCTGTGTCTCACCCGCATAGGCCGTGATCTCCACCTGCGAAGGCGCAAAGCTCAGCCAGGCGCCGCCGGGCGTAGGCGTAGGCGTGGGCGTAGGCGTGGGCGTGGGCGTAGGCGTAGGCGTGGGCGTGGGCGTGGGCGTGGGCGTGGGCGTGGGCGTCGGCGTCGGCGTCGGCGTCGGCGTCGGCGTGGGTGTCGGTGTCGGTGTCGGTGTCGGCGTGGGCGTAGGGCCAGGCACAGGTGCGCTGCCACCGCCGCCACCGCCGCAAGCAGTGCTCAGCGCGGCGGCCAGCAGGACGCTTGCCAGGCCCAAGGCCCGGCTCGAAGGCAAGTGGAGGCCTTGAACGTTCGAGCAGGCGGGTGATTGTCTTGACATGGATTTCCCTCTTCTTTGTTTGATTTGCTTGGATTGGTGGCGCGAAGCATCCATCAGCACTGTGACAGCGTGCTTGACCGGAGGCCGTGGGCACCGCTGCGGCAGTGCGCAGTTCGCACCCATCAAAAAAGCCCCGCAAGGTGGAGACCTTCGGGGCTTGGTTGCTGGCGCAGGGCGCCAGTCCGTGAGGACTCGTCAGAACGGGATGTCGTCATCCATGTCATCAAAGCCGGTGGCCGGACGCGGCGCGGGGGCCGGGCGCGGGGCCGGGGCGCGGGGGGCTGCAGCGCGCGGGGCGCGGGCCTCGCCGCCGCCGAAGTCGTCGCCGCCGCCCTGGCCACCTTGCGGGGCGCTGCGCTCACGGCTGTAGCCACCGCCGCCACCGCCGAAGTCGTCACCGCCGCCGCCGCTGTCACGGCCGCCCAGCAGTTGCATCTGCTCGGCAATGATTTCGGTGGTGTACTGGTCGCGGCCTTCCTTGTCCTGCCACTTGCGGGTCTTCAGGCGGCCTTCCACATAGACGGGGCGGCCCTTCTTCAGGTACTCGCCGGCGATTTCGGCCAGGCGGTCATAGAAGACCACGCGGTGCCATTCGGTTTCTTCCTGGCGCTCGCCGCCTTCGCGGCTCTTCCAGTTGCGGGTGGTCGCCAGGCTGATGTTGCAGACCGCGGCGCCGCTGGGGGTGTAGCGAACCTCGGGATCACGGCCCAGGTTGCCAATGAGGATGACTTTGTTGACGGATGCCATGAAGCGCTCGCGGACAGGAATTCAAACCCCCGATTATGCCGTGCGGCCCGGCCGGGACCCCGGGCAGGGCTTCCCCGAACCGTCCCCCGAAGACGGGAACGAGCGGCGTGCACGCCAGCTGGGGGGCCGCTCGCAGGGCGGCGGCCGGGTCCGGTATCGCGCCCTGGCGCGGCCCATGCCGCAGCCGGCGGGCAGGGCGGCCAGGCCTGAGCGGCCGGTCCAGCGGTCCGGGAATCGCACGCCATGCCCGGCTTCCGGCACTTGGTCCCAGCCGGGGCCGGCGGCCCGCGCGGCTTGGCTAGGATGGCGCCATGTCTGCTCCCCGTCCCCGCCCCACGACCACCCGGCCCTCCTCGCGCCGGCTGTGGCTGGGCTATGCCGGGGTGTGCACGCTCACCTGGGGCCTGTTCGTACTGGCCGGCACCGAGTTCCAGAGCGGCCCCTGGAAGATCTGGGAAGCCCTGCTGCAGTCGACGATGACGCTGTGGGCACCCATGCTGCTGGGCACGGCGGTCCACCCCTGGATGGGCTGGATCAGCCGGCGCAGCCGCCCCTTCTGGCAGCTGGCCCTGCTGCATGCCGGCGCGGCCCTGCTCTTCAGCGGGGTCTGGCTGGTGCTGGACTACCAGCTCACGCAGGCCCTCTTCGGCACCGAGCATGCCGACGCCATGCTGGCCCAGTACATCCTCTGGCGCGCCATCTGGGGCCTGATCGCCTACGCGGCCCTGGCCACCGGCTTCGGCGCGGTCTTCAGCGCGCGGCGGGCCCGCTCGCTGGCCATTGCGGCGGCACAGGCGGAATCCGCGCTGGCGAGCGCCGAGCTGTCCGTCATCAGCGGCAAGCTGAACCCGCACTTCCTCTTCAACACCCTCAACTCCCTCATCGCCCTGACCCGCAAGGACGCCCGCGCGGCCGAGCAGGCCCTGCTGCGCTTCTCGGGCATGCTGCGCTACGTGCTGGACAGCAAGCGCAGTGCCACCGACCGGGTCGGCCTGCAGCAGGAGCTGGACTTCGTGCGCGACTACCTCGCCCTGGAGGCCCTGCGCCTGGGCGCCCGGCTGCGGGTGACATGGACCCTGGACGAAGCCGTGCTGCAGGACGAAGTGCCGCCCCTGACCCTGCAGCCCCTGGTGGAGAACTGCATCGTGCACGGCATCGCGCCGCGGGTGCAGGGCGGCACCATCCAGATCAGCGCCCAGCGCGATGCCCTCAACGGCGGCCTCAACCTGTGTGTGCAGGACGATGGGGAAGGCTGCGACCCCGCCCAGCTGGAGGCCGAGCGGCCCGGCCGCAGCGGCATCGGCCTGGGCGCCCTGCGGCGGCGCTTTGCCCTGGACTACGACGGCCGCGCGCGCCTGCGCGTCCACACCCAGCCCGGCGCGGGCTTTCGCGTCGACCTCTGGATTCCGCAAGAAGCATGAACTCCCCCCGCATACGCACCCTCATCGCCGAGGACGAGCCCCTGGCCGCCGAGGCCCTGGCCGAGTGGGTCCAGGCCCTGCCCCAGCTGGAGCTGGTGGCCCAGTGCAGCGACGGACCGGCGGCGCTGGAGGCCATCCAGCGCCTGCAGCCGGGCCTCGTCTTCATGGACATCCAGATGCCCGGCATGACCGGCCTGCAGGTGCTGCGCGCCCTGGGCGAGGCGGGCATGAGCCAGAGCCCCGCGGTGATCTTCACCACCGCCTATGACGAGCACGCCCTGGCCGCCTTCGAGCTGCATGCCGTGGACTACCTGCTCAAGCCCTTCTCGCAGGAGCGCTTCGACGAGGCCGTGCAGCACGCGCTGCAGACCGTCGGCCACCTGCAGCAATGGCAGGGCGCGCTGGAGACCGCGGCCCTGCCTGGCGCCGAACTGGAGCCACTGACCCGCATCCTGGTGCGGGACCAGGGCAAGATCTTCCCGCTGCAGGTCGAGGCCATCGAGTACCTGCGCTCCGACACCAAGTACACCGCCGTGGCCAGCCGCGGCCGCCAGTTCCTGGTGCGCCTGCCCATCACCGCCTTCGAGCAGCGCCTGGACCCGCTGCGCTTCCTGAAGCTGCAGCGCAGCTGCATCGTCAACCTCGACTTCGTCGAGTCCATGAGTCCGGACGAGAACTCCCAGCTGGTGGTCCAGATGCGCGATGGCACGCGTTTCACGGCCAGCCGCGAGGTCTCCAAGCGTTTGCGTGAGCAGTCGATATGAACGCCTCCACTCCCTCCCCCTCCCTGCCTTCGCGGCTGGCTCGCGGCCTGGCCGTGGCCCTGACCTCGGCCCTGGCCCTGCTGCCCTTCGCGGCCCGGGCCCAGGAGCCCGAAGGCCGGGTCTACGCCCCCGGCCCCTTTGATCGCCTGGAGATCGCCGGCTCCGCCCAGCTGCGCCTGGTTCAGGGGCCGCGGGACCAGGTCTTCATCGCGGGCGATGCCGAACTGCAGAAGGACATCAGCGTCGAGCTCCAGCACGACAAGCTGCTGATCCGCCCCTCGGGCAGCTGGAAGTTCTGGAACAGCCAGCGCCTGCAGGTGGACGTGAGCATGCGCCAGCTGCGCCAGCTGGTCATCTCGGGGGCCGCGGACCTGCGTGCGGCCGAGCCGGTGCGCGTGCAACGCCTGGCCATCCACATCTCCGGGGCCGGCCAGGTGCGCTTCGACGACCTGGTGGCCGAGCAGCTCAGCTTCGGCATCTCCGGCTCGGGCGAGGGCCTGCTCAAGGGTCAGGTGCAGGACCTGAACCTGCAGATCACCGGCAAGGGCAAGCTGCTGGCCGAGCAGCTGCGCGCGGACCAGGCCACCGTGGCCATCAGCGGCATCGGTCAGGCCAATCTGTGGGTGACGGACGAGCTCCGCGTGAGCGTGTCCGGCATCGGCACGGTCGAGTACTGGGGCGCGCCCGAGGTGAAGCGCCGCACCAGCGGTCTGGCGCGCGTCAATGCGCTGGGGGAGAAGCCGCCGCGCTGAGCGCGGGGCGGGCGGGGCGGGAGAGGATCAAGGCTCGCCGTCCCAGTAGTCCAGGCCCGCGTCGCGGCGCTGCAGGAAGGCGGGGCCCTTGTTGGAGAAGACGCCGATCTTGTCGGAGTCCGGATATTCGCAGACCTCCGGCCGCTCCTGCGTGCTGATGGACAGATAGCTCAGGTCCGCCTGCGAAGTGTTGATCAGGTGGTGGGGGTAGTCCGGCCCGCAGGGGATGAAGATCACGTCGCCCGCCTTCACCGGCAGCTGCTCGCCCGCCACGCGCAGGGTGCCCTCGCCGGCGAGGATGATGAACATCTCCTCCTGCGTGTGGTGGAAGTGATAGGGGCAGCTCTGCTTGCCGGGCGGGACGGTGTCGATGCCGCAGCCCAGCTTGCGCGCCAGGGTGCCATCGGACACGCCGGCCACGCGGCTTTCATAGAGCGGTGCGCGCTGGAACAGCTCGCGCGGCACCTCCTGGTGGTTGCGGATCAGCTTGCGGCGCAGCTCGGCGGCGCGGTCGGTGGAAGCTTCGGGGGCGGTGTCGCTCATGGCTCAACTCCAGGCTGGCATCCGGCCCATCTTACGCAGACCGGCGGTCCGTCCAGGCCCGGGACAAGGCCATGGAAGGCCGATATTTCCTGCGCATCTCGGCGGCTCCTCCGGCTTGCGGAAAGGGGCCGCAGGGGGAAGCGCGTACCATTGCGCGCTTGCCATGCCTGCTCCCGACCCGTCCTCCCTTCCCTTGACCCTCCTGCAGGAGGTCTTCGGCTACAGCGCCTTCCGTGGCGAGCAGGCCGCCATCGTCGACCATGTCTGCGCGGGCGGAGACGCCCTGGTGCTCATGCCCACGGGCGGCGGCAAGAGCCTGTGCTACCAGGTCCCGGCCATCGCCCGGCACCGGCGGGGGCAGGGCGTGGCCATCGTGGTGAGCCCGCTGATCGCGCTGATGCACGACCAGGTCGGCGCCCTCGAAGAAGCCGGCGTGCACGCCGCCTTCCTCAATTCCAGCCTCAGCAGCGAAGAGGCCCAGCAGGTCGAGCGCGAGCTGATGAGCGGCCGCCTGACCCTGCTCTACGCCGCGCCCGAGCGCATCACCACGCCGCGCTTCCTGGCCCAGCTCACCCATCTGCACGAGAAGGGCCTGCTGAGCCTCTTCGCCATCGACGAGGCGCATTGCGTGAGCCAGTGGGGCCACGACTTCCGCAGCGAGTACCTGGCGCTGTCGACCCTGCACGAGCGCTTCCCCGAGGTGCCGCGCATCGCGCTGACCGCCACCGCGGACGACGTCACCCGGGCCGACATCATCGAGCGCCTGGCCCTGCAGGACGCGCGGATCTTCGTCTCCAGCTTCGACCGGCCCAACATCCGCTACGCCATCGTCGAGAAGGAGAAGCCGCGCGAGCAGCTGCTGCGCTTCATCCAGGACGAGCACGAGGACGAAGCCGGCATCGTCTACTGCCAGAGCCGCAAGAAGGTCGAGGAGACCGCCACCTGGCTGGAGAGCGAAGGCATCCGCGCCCTGCCCTACCACGCCGGGCTGGACGCCGAGCTGCGCATGCGCCACCAGGACCGCTTCCTGCGCGAGGAAGGCCTGGTGATGGTGGCCACCATCGCCTTTGGCATGGGCATCGACAAGCCCGACGTCCGCTTCGTGGCCCACCTGGACCTGCCCAAGAACATCGAGGCCTACTACCAGGAGACCGGCCGTGCCGGCCGTGACGGCGAGCCCGCCGAAGCCTGGATGGCCTATGGCCTGGCCGATGTGGTCAACCAGCGCCGCATGATCGACGAAAGCCCGGCCGGCGAGGAGTTCAAGAAGATCCAGCGCGGCAAGCTCGACGCCCTGCTGGCTCTGGCCGAGGCCACCGACTGCCGCCGCGTGCGCCTGCTGGCCTATTTCGACGAGACCTACCGCGGCGCCGACGGCCGCCCCCTGCAGCACTGCGGCCACTGCGACAACTGCCTCAACCCGCCCGCCACCTGGGACGGCACCGAGGCGGCGCGCAAGCTGCTGTCCTGCATCTACCGCTTCCACCAGAACGGCGGCCAGCGCTTCGGCGCCGGCCACCTGATCGACGTCCTGCGCGGCAAGATGAGCGACAAGGTCGCCCAGTACGGCCACCAGCACCTGAGCACCTGGGGCATCGGCGCGGACCTGAGCGAGGCCCAGTGGCGCGGCGTGCTGCGCCAGCTCGTCGCCCTGGGCCATGTGTTCGCCGAGGGCGAGTACAGCACCCTGGCCCTGGCCGAGAGCGCGCGCAGCGTGCTGCGCGGCGAAGTGAGCATCCGCCTGCGGGTGGCCACCCAGGCCCAGGAACGGGGAAGTCGGCGGGGCAAGCTCAGCCGCAGCGGTGCCAAGGCCGGCCAGGCCGGCAAGGGCGCCCCGGTGGACCTGGACGCCGCCGCCCTGGCCCGCTTCGAGCAGCTCAAGGCCTGGCGCGCCGAGGTGGCCCGCGAGCATGGCCTGCCCGCCTATGTGATCTTCCAGAACGTGACCCTGGCCGAGATGGCCCGCCAGCTGCCGCAGTCGCTGACCGAGCTCGGCCAGATCAGCGGCGTGGGCGCCAAGAAGCTCGAGGCTTACGGGCGCGAGATCCTCAGGGTGCTGGACGTCTCCTGATCCTGCACCCAGGCCTTGATCGCCCGGCCGCAGTCGGCCCCGAACAGGTAGCCCTGGTAGGCCATGACGGCGCACAGGACGATGCGGACGACGGTGTTGCTGGACATGAAAGGCTCCTTTCTTCGGTCGGTCGGCGGATGCCGGGCATCCATGGCCTGAAGCATGCCGGGCTGGGCCGGCGCCGTCGCAGGGGCTGCGGCGAATGGCGGGATGGAGCGATGAATGGGGTCCGCCTGGAGCGGAGCGGACCTGGCAAGACCTGACACCTCGCGGCGAGTCCCGGCCAGAAAAGCAAAAGCCCGGCCGAAGCCGGGCTGTCGAGGGATGGCAATCAGCGCAGGGCTGAGCCGTTCATGACACGCTGGAGTCAGCGCGGCGGCCGTTGATCACGACCTGGGGCAGTTGCTGGATCTGGGCGACCTGCTCGGCGCGCTTGCCCTGGATGACCACGGGCTCGAGCTTGACGATCTGGCTGCGGAACTCGGCGGCGCGGTCGACCTGCACGCGGACCCCGGTGAACAGGGCGGCGGTGGCGGCGATGCCGATGGCGAAAGCGATATAGCTGGTAGAGCGGGTGGTCATGGTGGAACTCCTTGCGTTGATTGATCCGGTGACTGAAGTTTCGTCAATAGGGGGCCACCCCGAAACCTCCGCGCGATGAAGACGCAGCCGGCACGCTTGAACTGCATCCAGCCGCGATGAACGAACGGCAGGGGGACTGGGCGGCTGGCAAGATGCGGCCTGCATCCGGACCTCCCCATGACCTCTGACACCACCTCCCGCCCCGCCCCGCCCCTGCAAGCCCTGCTCGACGCCACCTGGGCCCGCGACATGGCCGCCGACCCGCTGCTGGCCACCTATGTGGGCGAGACGGCCTACAACGCCGCCTGGCCCGACCTCAGCCCCGCCGCCCGCGCCGCCCGTCAGGCGGCCGACCGCGACGCCCTGGCCGCCCTGCAGGCCATCCCGCGCGAGGGCCTGCCCGAGCAGGAGGCACTGACCCATGAGCTCTTCGAGCGGGAACTGCAGGGCCGCATCCAGCTGCAGGACTTCTTCCACGAGGCCTATGCCATCACGGCGCGCGAGGGTCCGCAAAGCCTCAACGAGCTGGCCGAGCTGATGCCCCTGGACAGCCCCGCCGACCTGCGGGTGTGGCTGCAGCGCCTGCGGGGCCTGCCGGCCTACCTGGCGCAGTTCCAGGCGCTGCTGGCCGAGGCCGTGAGCCGCGGCCACACGCAGCCCCGCTTCCTGATGGAACGCGTGCTGACCCCGCTGGACGCCCAGCTGGTGGACGAGCCCTCCGCCAGCCCCTTCTTCAGCGCCTTCCGCGCGCTGCCGGACGCCTGGCCCGACACCCCAGCCCTGCGCGAAGAGGCCCTGGCCCTGATCCGCGAGCAGATCGTGCCGGCCTACCGGCGCTTCCGTGCCTTCTTCGTCGATCACTACCTGAGCGCCTGCCGCGAGAGCCACGGCATCTGGGACACCCCCCAGGGCGAGGCCTACTACGCCAACCGCATCGCCCACCACACCAGCACCGCGCTGAGCGCCGAGGACATCCACCAGATCGGCCTGGCCGAGGTGGCACGCATCCAGGGCGAGATGCAGGCCGTGATGCAGTCCCTGGACTTCGAGGGCAGCCTGCAGGATTTCTTCGAGTGGCTGCGCACGGACCCGCGCTTCTACGCGCCGGACGCCGACTCCCTCTTCGCCGCCTACGTGCTGGCCTGCAAGCGCATCGACCCCGAGCTGCCCAAGCTCTTCGGCACGCTGCCGCGCACCCCCTATGGCGTGCGGCCCATCCCGGACACCAGCGCGCCCAACACCACGGCGGCCTATTACTCCGGGCCTTCGGAGGACGGACGCCGCGCCGGCTACTACTACGTCAACCTCTACCGCCCGGAGATGCGCCCGCTGTACGAGGTGGAAGTGCTGACCGCGCACGAGGCCGTGCCCGGCCACCACCTGCAGATCGCGCTGGCCCAGGAGCAGGGCACGCTGCCGAAGTTCAGGCGCTTCGCGGCCTACAACGGCTATCTGGAGGGCTGGGCGCTCTATGCCGAGCGCCTGGGCTACGAGCTGGGCCTCTACCGCGACCCCTTCTCGCACTTTGGCCAGCTGACTTACGACATGTGGCGGGCCGTGCGCCTGGTGGTGGACACCGGCATCCATGCGATGCGCTGGACGCGCGAGGAGGCCATCGCCTACTTCCGCGCCCATGCGGCCAAGACCGAGGTCGACATCGTCAACGAGATCGACCGCTACATCGGCTGGCCCGCCCAGGCCCTGTCCTACAAGATCGGCCAGCTGCACATGCTGGCCCTGCGCAGCCGCGCCGAGCAGGCCCTGGGCGATCGCTTCGACCTGCGGGCCTTCCACGACGCCGTGCTGGCGGGCGGGGCGGTGCCGTTGAATGTGCTGGAGCGGCGGGTCAGCGGGTGGATCGCGTCCGTCACGGCGTCCCGCCCTGCCTGAGGCCTGCAGCCCTTGCGCTGTCGCAAGGGCGTGCGAGTGCCGCGCGCAAAGCCCGACGGATGCAGATGGCAAAGCCAGTTATCCTCCTCAGCCCAAAAAACTGTAGAGGAGGATCTCATGATCACCATCCACCGCCGCGTCGGCGTCCTGGCCGCCACGGCCGCCCTGGCCCTGCTGAGCGCCTGCACCACGCCGGCCCCCGTGTACACGGCGTCGGTCGAGAACGCCGAAAACCTGAAGAAGCTGGCGGCCACGTCCGTCGGCGAGTTCCAGCTGGCCATGAGCGGCAGCGGCGCCACCTCGATCAGCCTGCGCGCCGACAGCATGGTGTCGCCCGTTGGCGGCAACTACGCGGCCTACCTGGCTGAAGCCCTGCGCGCTGAGCTGTCCCTGGCCGGCAAGCTGGATCCGAAGTCGCCCTTCGAGATCACCGGCTCCCTGCTGAAGAACGACATCGCCGCCGGCGGCTTCTCGACCAATTCCGGCGAGATCGAGGCCCGCTTTGTGCTCAAGCGCGACGGCCAGGAGCGCTACAGCGCCGTGAAGCGCGCGCAGGCCCAGTGGGAGTCGTCCTTTGTTGGTGCCGTCGCCATCCCCAAGGCCCGCAACCAGTACCCGCTGCTGGTCCAGCAAGTCCTGAAGGAGCTGCTGACCGACCCGGAATTCGTCAAGGCCCTGCGCTGACCTGCCACCCCGAACCCTGCATCTACCCATGAAACGCCTTGCCCTATATCTCGTTTCGCTGTTCCTCGTGGTGATGGCCACCGGCTGCGCCCATCCCATCAGCCTCGCGCCCAATGTGTCGGCCGCCCTGGAGCAGGTCAAGGTCGAGAAGATCCCGAAGAAGATCGGCTACTACATCAGCCCGGAAGACCGCACCCGTGAAGTCATCACCCCCGGCGGTGGTGGCGACAAGGTGAGCTATCTGCCCTACCGTGACCTGGAGACCGGCCTGTACGTGGTGCTGGGCCAGTCCTTCTCGGAGGTCAGCCGCATTGAGACGCTGGGCAGCCCCAAGGCAGCCGAGCAGCAGCTCATCATCAAGCCCACGATCACGACGACCTCGTACTCCGACAGCCTGGTCACCTGGCCGCCCACGGTCTTCACTGTCCAGCTCACGCTGGCCGTCGAGGACAGCTCGGGCAAGCCGGTCACCCAGATCTCGGCACAGGGCGAAGGCCGCGCGGAGTTCGCCGAATTCAAGGGCGACTTCTCCCTGGCGGCACGCCGTGCTACCGAGAACATGCTGGTGAAGCTCAAGGCAGCCATCGCCGCAGCGGCCGACAAGCTGCGCTGAACCGCGTTTCAGCTGCCCTCAAGACAAGGCCCGCCATCTGGCGGGCCTTTTTCATGGGGAGGAGACGTCGCGCGGCGCCTTAATGCCCCCGCAGCTCCCGGGCGACATGCGGCGCGCCGTAGACCTTCTCCAGGGCCTGCAGGATGGCGCGCACGTCAACCGAGGTGGCGCGGTTCTGGCGCTCGTCGTAGAAGAAGCGGCCGCCCAGGCTGTCGAGGTTGCCGTCGAAGATCAGGCCCACCAGCTCGCCGTCCTTGTTGACGATGGGCGAGCCGGAGTTGCCGCCGATGATGTCGTTGGTGGAGACGAAGTTCATGGGCACGCTCATGTCGAGCTTGTCACGGGCGGCGGCCACCTTGGGCGCCACCTTGAAGGGCGGCACGTTGTCGAAGGCATCGGCGCGGGCGAAGAGGCCGCCGAAGACCGTCTTGTAGGGCAGGCGGTAGCCGTCGCTCTCATAGCCGGCCAGGCGGCCGTAGCTGAGGCGCAGGGTGCCGGTGGCGTCCGGCGGCACGCTCTTGCCCATCAGCTCGAAGCGGGCGCGGCCCAGCTGCTCGGCGGCGCGCTTGAGGGGCTCGTCCACCTCGCGCTCCATGCGGCGGGACAGCTCGCGCTGCAGCGGGTACAGGCTGCGGGCCAGCACGATGGCCGGGTCGGTCGAGGCCTCGATGGCCGCCGCGCCGCCTTCCAGCAGGCGCACGCGCTCGGCGCGCTCGTCCAGGCGGCTGCCCTGGATCAGGGCCTGGGCCGCCGCGGCCGGCGCCTGCGAGCCCAGGGCCGCCTTCACGAAAGCATGGTCCTTGCCCAGGGCCTGCAGGGCACGCTCCAGCTGCAGCGTGTAGCGGGCCTGCTCCAGGTCCTTGTAGGTGGGCACGTCGGCGCGCACGCGGCGCTCGGCGGCGGCCAGGCCATTGGCCGAGTAGCCGCGCATGCGCTCGCCCTCGGGCAGGGCGCGCTCCTTGGTGATCTCGACCAGCGTCAGGGCCGTGCCCAGCAGGCTGCTGAAGCCCGCATTGGCATAGGCGGCCTCACGTGCCAGCGCGACCTGGCGGCGCGTGGCGGCCTCGACCTGCGCCCAGGGATCGTCCTTGCGACCCAGCTTGGCGTAGCCGGCGCGGAACTGCGCTTCCTCCTGGCGCTTGCGCTCGAAGTTGGCGGCGTCCTGCAGCGACTTGAGCTGGCCGGTATTGGCCTTGAGGGTGTTCTCGATGCCGGCCACCAGGGCGTGGGCGCGCCGGGCGCTCTCGGGCGACTGGGCCCCATAGGCCGCCAGCATCTTCAGCTGGGCCTTGGCGCCGTCCAGGGCCAGGGGCAGCAGCACGTCGCGCTTGGCCTGCAGCTGGGCCACGGTGTTGAGGCGGTCGGTGTTGCCCGGGTGGCCGATCACGAAGACGGGATCGCCCTCCTTGGGCGCCTGGCTCGCCAGCTTGAGGTAGTGCTCGGGCTGCACCGGCTTGCCGTTCTCGTAGACGCGCAGCAGGCTGAAGTCCAGGGCGAAGCGGGGGAAGTTGAAGTTGTCCGGGTCGCCGCCAAAGTCGGATGCATGGCCTTCGGGCGCCACGACCAGGCGCACGTCCTGCCATTCCTTGTAGCGGTAGAGGTGGTAGAGAGCGCCGCTGTAGAGCGTGACCACATCGCACTTCATGCCGGTGCTGGCCTTGCAGTCCCCCTCCAGCGTGGCGATGGCGGCCTTGCGGGCGGCGGCGGCCTCGGCATCGCTCATGCCCGGCTTGGCGGCGCCGGTGACAACGGCGGTGACGTCCTCCCAGGACATCAGCACGCGGGCGTCCGCGCCCGGGCACTGCAGCTCCTGCTCGCGGCTGGCGGCCACGAAGCCGTTGGCGATCAGGTCACGCTCGGCCGTGGACAGGCGGGCGATGCAGCCCCGCGCCACGTGGTGGTTGGTCAGCAGCAGGCCGTCCTTGGAGACGAAGGAGGCCGAGGCCCCGAAGCGCACGGCGGACTTGCGCACATGCTCCAGCCAGGCCGGGCTCAGGGTGATCCCATAGCGCTGCTGGATCAGCGGCAGCGGGGCGTTGTCGAAGGTCCACATGCCTTCGTCGGCCCGGGCCGGACCGGCCAGGCTGAACAGGCCGGCCAGCCCGAGGGCGGCGGCAAGCGGGGCACTGAGGGTGGAGGGGCAGGTCTTGCGCATGGTCAGTCTCGGTCAGCAGCAAAGCTGCCGAGTGTGCGCCGCCAGCCCCCTCGCCCGCCAGGCTCAGGCGACGAGCGACGGTTTGAGCGCCTTCAAGCCCGACCGGCCCCGCGCCTCACTGGCTGGTGGGCGGCTGCTCGGGCTGGACGTTGTTGCGGTTGGCGCCATTCCAGGTGCCGTACAGCGGATGGGGCATGTGCACCGGCGTGATGTCCAGGTACAGGCCCAGCACCGTGTAGTCCTCGGGCCCCAGCTCGTCGGTGCTCCAGCCCAGGCTGCCCTTGCCCTTGTAGAGGCGGAAGAGGAAGCCCAGCTCGGCCAGCGGATCGCCGGCCTTGGGGATCACGTCGAAGGCCAGGCCGCGCACCTCGGACTTGTTGCTGTCGATCAGGTAGGCCATGGCATTGGCGATGGTCTGGTCGCCCAGCATGTCGAGGTGGAAGAGGTCTTCGGTGTAGTAGGGCTTGTAGTCGGGGGCGTAGGGGTCCAGCTTCTGGCCGCGCAGCTTGACGGCGGTGGGCGTGGTGATGCGGGTGCGGGTGTTGAAGCGGTCGCCGTGGTCCAGGTAGGTGAGGCGGGCATTGGTGACGTTGAAGGCGCCCAGGGTGGGATCGGTCTTGACCTCGCTGAGGTCGACGATCATGGCACCGCGGCCACCGATGATCTCGATCTCGTCACCGCGGATCACGGCCGCGCTGTTCTCCTCCACGCCCAGGCCCAGCTTGTAGCCCTTGGCCATCATCAGCGGGATCATGCGGCCGAAGCGGCCACGCTTGAGGAAGTGCTGGTCCACGAAGAGCTCGGGGCCCACGAAGCCCAGGCCGCGGTCGACCTGCTTGCCCTCGGTCCACTTGCCTTTCATGATGTTGATGACGCTGGGCGCGTCGCGGAACATCACCGAGCTCATGATGGCCGCACCCGCCGAAGTGCCAGCCACGACGCCACCCTTGCGGTAGACCTCCCAGATGGCTTCCAGCATGGGCGTCACGTTGCCGCCGGGCATCAGCACGTCGACGATGCGCTCCTGCGAGCCGCCGGTGAAGAACACGCCCTTGGACGCCTTGACCTTGGCGATCAGCGCGGGGTCCCGCACCACCTTGTTCAGGTCCACCCAGCTGAACTTGGGTGCCACCGGCAGGGCCTCGGCCACGGCGCCGCGGCGCTGCAGCAGCTCCACGGCCTGCTTGGCGCTGGCCTCGGGGTCTTCCGAGGCCGTGCCGAAGACGACGAAGCGCGCGCCCTTGCCGCCAGCCAGCTGCACGATGCGGCCCCAGACCTCCTCGTTGTCCGACTTCAGCGCACCGCCGATGGGAATGGCATAGCCCTTGATCGGCAGGTCTGGCCCGGCCGGGGCGGCACTGGCCGCGGGCGCCGGCGCGGGCGGCTTGGGCGGGTTCGCGCGGCCCAGGCCCGGGATGATGGTCCAGATGCCGCTGGCGGGCGGCGGCGTGCTGCTGGTCGGCGTGGCGCTGGATTTCTTGTCGTTGCCGGCGGCCTGCGCAGACGGCGCACAGGCCAGCATCATCAGGGCCAGGAGCGCCGGCAGGGCAGGCAGAAAGGTCTTCTTCAGGACGGTCATGGCAGAGGCGTGTCGAGACGTCGGAACAGCAGGGTGTCAGTATGCGGGCCGGCCGCGGGCGATCCGTTCGCAAGTCGCACAGCCTTTACCTCAGAGTGGGGACAGGCGTTGTGCGCGATGCACAAATGTCGCCGGACAGGATTCACGGGCCTGTCATCACGGTGCCATCATGCCTCAGCCCGTCAGCAGCCGCACAGGCAAGACCTGACCCTCGCGCCCCGCGAAGGCGCCCTTCGTCACCAGGGAGTTCCATGAGCATGATCCGCACGCCCCGATTTGCGTCCCGCGCCACCGCGCAGGCCGTGCTGCTGTGCCTGGCCAGCGCACCGGCCTGGGCCCAGCAGCCGCCCGTCGACGCCCAGCTGCAGAAGGTGGAGATCACCGGCTCGGCCATCAAGCGCCTGGAGTCCGAGACCGCCCTGCCCGTGCAGGTGCTGACCCGCCAGGACATCGTCAAGCAGGGCCTCACCACCGCCGCCGAGATCGTGGCGCGGCTCAGCGCCAGCACCAACAACCTGACCGACGGCGGCAGCGTGGCCTACGGCGGCTTCCGTGACCAGATGGGCATGAATGGCGCCAACCTGCGCGGCATCGGCGTGTCCTCGACCCTGGTGCTGCTCAACGGCCGGCGCATGGCCAACTTCGCCTCGCCGGGTGACGCCGCCGGCGTGGACCTCAACAACATCCCGGCCGCTGCCATCCAGCGCGTGGAGATCCTGCTGGACGGCGCCTCGGCGCTCTACGGCAGCGACGCCATCGGCGGCGTGATCAACTTCATCACTCGCAAGGACTACCAGGGCATCGAGCTCAACGCCAGCGCCGGCA
Source organism: Pelomonas sp. BJYL3 (assembly GCF_027257975.1). Taxonomy (GTDB): domain Bacteria; phylum Pseudomonadota; class Gammaproteobacteria; order Burkholderiales; family Burkholderiaceae_C; genus Roseateles_B; species Roseateles_B flavus. The sequence goes on along the minus strand of NZ_JANZKX010000002.1, from coordinate 328,880 downwards.
ACAGCAGCGAGGGCGGCGGTGGCAAGCGCACGGCCTCCATCGCCGGCGGCTTCGGAGACCTGACGCGCGACGGCTTCAACGTCTTCGCGGTGCTGGACCTGCAGAAGACCTCTCCGCTCAACGCCAGCCAGCGCAAGTTCATCGACGAACTCGAGATCCCCAAGAACCTGCCGGACCTGCTCTCCAGCGCGAGCTTCCCGGGCAACCTGATCCTGAGCCGCAGCCAGCGCGACATCCTCATCGACGACGGCTTCTCCACCAACGGCAAGACCGTCATCAGCACGCGGACCATCAACCCGGCGGCAGCCACGGGCTGCAATGCGCCGGCCTCGCTGTATCTGCCGGCCGGCATCGGCGGCGTGGATGGCTGCACCTACGACTACATGCGGGACATCGAGCTCTATCCGAAGTCCAGCAAGACCAACCTCTTCACGCGCGGCGTGGCAGACCTGGGCCAGGGCCACCAGTTCTTCGCCGAGGCGGCGCTGAGCCGCTCACGCACGCTGTACTCGGGCACTCCCAATCGCGTCAACGCCGACATGGACGTCTCCAAGGTCGCCGCCCTGTCCAAGACCAGCCTGACCACGCTGGACGCCGACGACGAGGACCGCATCATCACGGTGCGCACCCGCCTGATCGAGGCCGGCCTGCGCACCAGCGAGCTGGTCTCCACCGGCCAGCGTGTCGTCGCCGGCATGAACGGCACGCTGCGGGGCTGGGACTACGAGTTCGCGCTCAACCACAGCCGCAACAAGGTGTCCGACCGCGACTACCAGGGCTACCTGAACGAGCAGATGATCCTGGACGGATTTGCTGCCGGCACGCTGAATCCCTTCGGGCCCTCCGGCGCCGAAGGCCTGGCGCTCTACGAGAAGGCCCAGATTCGCGGTGAAGTCCGCAACGCCACCGGCACGATGAGCAGCCTCGACTTCAAGGCCTCCAGCGCCATCGCCAAGCTGGAAGGCGGCGACCTGGCCCTGGCCGTCGGCGGCGAGCTGCGCCGCGAGCGTCAGAACTACCACCAGTCGGAGGCCCTGGCGCAGGACCTGATCCTGGGTGAGACCTCACAGGGCCCGGATGCCGACTTCGGCCAGTCGCGCCGCGTGGCGGGCCTCTACGCCGAACTGAGCGCGCCGGTCACGAAGGCGCTGGAGCTGCAGGCCGCCGTGCGCTACGAGCACTACCAGCGCACCGGCAGCGCCGTGAGCCCCAAGCTGGGCCTGAAGTACACGGCGGACAAGTCCCTGCTGCTGCGTGCCTCGGTGGGCTCGGGCTTCCGTGCCCCCAGCCTGACGGACCTGTACCGCCCCGTGACCGAAGGCAACTCCGCCACGGTGGTGGATCCGGTGTGCCTGGCCGCCGACCCCGACGCCACCGCCACGGACTGCGCAGACCTCTGGGTCACGCGCAACTTCAGCAACCCGAAGCTGAAGCCCGAGAAGTCCAGCCAGTTCAGCTTCGGCGCCGTCTTCGAACCCCGCCAGGGCGTGAACCTGAGCGTCGACTACTGGAACATCAAGAAGCGCGACCTGATCAGCACCCTGGGCGTGGACGTGATCCTTGCCGACCTCGCCAAGTACGGCAGCCTGGTCCATCGTGACGAAGACAACGTCATCGACCACATCGACCTGATCAAGGAGAACCGCGGCGGTCAGAAGATCGCCGGCCTGGACTTCTCGGCCTCGCTGAGCGGCCTCAAGAGCAGTCTGGGCACCTTTGGCCTGCGCCTCAACGGCACGCTGACGCTGAGCTCCAAGCAGCAGACCGGCAACGGCGATCCCTACGTCAGCAACCTCGGCCACTTCATCAATGACGGCGTGGTGCAGCGCTGGCGGCACACGGTCAGCGCCGACTGGGAGCAGGGCGACTGGAGCGCCACGCTGTCCAACAGCTACCTCTCCAGCTACACCGACCACTCGATCCTGAGCAAGCCCGAACGCACGGTGAAGGCCTACTCGCTGTGGGACCTGACTGGTGCGTGGAACGCCACCCAGAACCTGACGCTGCGCGCCGGCATCAAGAACCTGCTCAACACCGCGCCGCCCTACTCGCAGCAGGCCTGGTTCTTCCTCTCCGGCTACGACCCCAGCTACACCGACCCGCGCGGCCGCTTCGTCTACGCCAGCCTGCAATATCGTTTCAAGTGAGCTGTTTCAACTGAGCCGCTTCAAGTGAGGCGGTCGCTCAGCGGTAGCGCTGGAGCATGCGCTCCAGGCTGCCATCGCTGACGATCTCGCCCAGGGCCTGGTTGAGGGCGCTCAGCCGGACGCTGCTGCGCGGTGACAGCGCGCACTGGGTCTGGTAGCTGCTCACGGGCAGCGGTGCATGCAAGGGCACGGTGAAGCTGCCGATGCGCTGCTGGTACTGCAGGAAGCGCTGGGACACGGCGGCATGGTCCACGCGACCCAGGGCCAGCATGCGCAGGCTGGCATCGGCCGTGGGGGCGTCCTCGCGCCAGTTCGCGGCGCCCATCCGGGCCTGCAGCTCCGGGTAGGCATAGCCCCGCACCGTCCCCACGCGCTGGCCGGCCAGCGCCGCCAGCGAAGCCGGCGCCTCGCGTTCGCGACGCGTGACCACCCAGTAGGCGCCAGGCAGGAAGGGCCGGCTCCAGGCGAAGGGGCCCGGCAGCCAGGCCGGCAGGTAGTCGCACAGCAGGTCGGCCTCTCCCGAGGCCAGGGCCTGTGCCACGCGACGGCGCGGCAACACCAGGAAGCGCGGCTCGCGGCCCAGGCGCTCGCCCAGCAGCTGGGCGAGGTCATGGCTGATGCCCTCCTGCACCTGGCTGCGCTCGATGCGGGCGCTGGGCATCTCCTCGCTGTGATCCACCAACATCACCAGCGGCACCGCGGCCAGCGCAGCCGTCGGGACGGCGAGCGCGGCGCAGCACAGGCTCAGGTGAAAAAGGCTCGCTCGGGGCATGGCGGGATCATGCCCGACTCATGCCCCGAAGCCCGGCCGGGCGCCGGCGCTCAGGCCCGCATCACTGGGCAGATTGCCGGAAATCGCGCTGCAGGTTCGCGGCGCGACGACGCTCCTGGCGGCGGCCGCCCATGTCCTGCAGGGCCTCGTCGGCCTGGCGGCGCAGGGCCTCGGACGGGTGGGCCGCGGCGGCGGGGTCCAGCGTGGCCAGCCAGCTCCTGCCGGCCGGCAGGGTCTGGGGCGCGGCCAGCTTGTCCAGCTCGCTGGCGGCGACCCAGGGCATGACCTGGGACATCACCAGGGCCACGCGCGGCTTGATCCTCGCCTCGCCCACACGGCCTCGCTGGCCCCAGCTGACGATGATGTTCGAGCTGGTGCTGGTGGCCGTCAGGGGCGGGGTGATGGCCACGTCGCGCAGGATGCCGAAGCGCAGCTGCATCATGGCCTCCTCGGCCAGCATGGCGGCGTCCTCGCGGCCCACGGTGGTGCTGTCGGGCAGGGAGTAGTTGTACTCGTCCGTCGCGCGATCGGGTGCGAAGAAGCCGGTGATGTCCTGCGGCGTGTAGGCGCGCTGCACGGCCGTCGAGGCCTTGCCGAAGAACTGCACCTTGCCCAGGGCCACCATCTCGGCGGACTGCAGCGGCAGCTTGGCGGCCAGGTCCTCAGAGGCGGTCACGCCCGCTTGGATGTCATAGACACGCAGGGCCGGGTTGAGCACGCTGTGCAGGCGCGGCGGGGTGAAGTCACCCGCATGGGTCAGCTCGTGGTACAGCAGGCTGCCCAGGCGCGCATGCAGGTCCGGCAGCTCGCGGCTCTTGCGCTCGGCGATGGGGTAGCTGCCGCCGGCGTAGTCCTTGTCCTTCACGTAGCGCCACAGCATGGTGTAGCCCAGGTCGCCGCCGAAGTCGGCGCGCGGGTCGGGGGTCTCGCTGACCGTGTCGCGCTGCTGCGGCGTCAGCCACAGGTAGCTGGCGTCCAGGTAGATGGCGCCGGTGGCCTTCCAGTAGAAGGCCGGACGCACGCGGGCACCGATCACCACGGCGGTGGTCGCCTTCAGCAGGTTGCGGAAGTCGCCATGGACGTCCTGCTCGCGCAGGTAGCGCTCGAAGACCTGGGCCATCCAGTCATGGCTGACCAGCACGCGGGCCATGACCTGCTCCACGGTGGGCGTGGCGCCGCCGGTCTCGGTGCCCAGCATGGGCAGGCGGCTCATGGGGCAGAGATTGCCGCCGTCGAGCGCGGGGCTGTAGATGCAGGCGGCCAGGGCCTCGGCATGGGCACCGTTGCGCAGCCAGGGGTAGACGCGCGAGCTGGGGTTGCTGGCATCGAACAGCGGCTGCAAGGCGCGGCCCGGCTGCGGCTGCAGCAGGACCTGGAAGGCCTGGCTCAGCGTCTGGCCCGTGGCGAGCTTGACGTCGACGCGGAACCTCATCGCCACGTCCTTGCTCACCTCCGGCCCCTTGAACAGGAGGCGGGCGGTGTCCTGGCCCTGCAGGCTCAGGGCGGTCGGGCCCTCGGTCTGGGTCCAGGTGTAGGTGGCACCCGCGGCCTCGGCGGCGCTCAGCGAGGGCAGCCAGGCGCGCAGCGACGCGCCATTGCCGCTCCACAGCGAGGCATCGCCGCGCACGACCAGTGCCGGCTCCGTGGACGCCGGCACCGACAGCTGCACGGCCTGCGACTTGCGCTGGCCCTGGGGATCCAGGTAGCTCAGGCTGAAGCCGTAGTCGCCCGCCGCGGGCTCCACGCTGATCGCCGCCGAACGGGCGGACATCAGGGGCAGGGTCGCGCCCTGGGTCTGCGTCCATTGCGGGTCGCCCAGTGTGAAGCCGCAGGCCTGGGCCTGCACTTCCACATTGCGGCCGGCCTGCGCGTTGGAGGCCAGCAGCATCACCGAGCCGGGGGCGCAGGGGGTGGGTCCGGGCTGGATTTCCGTCCCCGTTCCGCCGCCCCCGCCGCAAGCCGCCAGCAGGGCCGCCGCGGCGCCCATTGCCAAGCCGGGCCGCAGCGATGCGGCCAGGCGCTTCATGCCTTCATTCATTTGATTCCCTCGCTCCAAAAGAGGGGCGGTTCGCTCAAGGCGACCGCCGTTCGTGGCTCGCCTCCTGCCCGCTGTCACCGCCCTGCGGCAGGGCCGCAGGGTGGCGCAGTCCTCGTCCGGGTCGCTGGAGGCCGCCGCGATTGTGGAGCAAATTCAGGGGACAAGCACCGGGGGTTCAGCCATTGACGATGCGGGCGTGGAAGCCGGCCAGGTCGTCCTCGCGCAGGCCCAGATAGATGGGCTCGCCATGGCGGCGGTGGATGTTGATCTTGGCGTTGTAGACCCGGTGCAGCAGGCCGTGCTTGTCCTGGATCTCGTACTCATTGATGCCGTAGCTGCCGCCGAAGGCCGTGTCGCGCTGACCGGTGAGGTAGCAGGCGATCTCGTCGATCTCCGAGCCGCCCAGGGCCAGGCCGTTGAGGGCCTGCAGGGGCGCACGCGTGCAGTCGACGAAGTCCTTGCTGTCCACCATCAGCATCTCGTCGTCGGCGTCGCGCATCGCGGTGTAGAACTTGCCGACCAGGATCTGCCCCGGCAGTGCGCGCTCGATCATGCGCGCCAGCTCGATGGTCACCTGGCCCACCAGGTAGCTGAACGAGGTCGGGTTCAGGCCCTCGCTCTGATAGAACTCGTAGTGCGAACCCACGTGGAAGCAGGCGCGCAGCCGCGGCACCGTGCCCTTGCGCGTGGCGCGCTCGCGGGCCAGGGCGTTGTCGGCCAGGATGAACTGCAGCAGCTGGTAGAGCTCCACATTGGCCGCCATGCCGCGCATGCGGTTCCAGATGTAGAAGCCGTCGCCCGTGGTGGTGCGGGCGAAGTTGATGTTGATCTCGCGGTCCAGCAGCTTGGCGTAGGCCGCGTTCACCGAGCAGGACAGGCTGCTCAACTGCACCACCTGCTCCAGCGGCGTCAGCAGCGAGAAGCCCACGGCGTCCAGCAGGATCACGGCGCGGTCCTCGACCAGGCGGATGCCGTAGCGCTCGACGATGGCGGCCACCAGGCGCAGGCCCAGGCCGTCGCTGGGCGAGAAGGGCAGGGCCACGTGCAGGGGCTTGAGCTCCAGCTCGCGGGCCGTGGCCTGGAAGGCCTCGGCGCTCAGATGCTCCTGCTGGGCCAGCAGGGTCTCCAGCATGGTGGCGCGGCGCATGCGCTCGGCACCGCCGGGCGCGCGCTCGGTGAACTCGGTGAGCAGGGCATGTGGTGCCAGCAGCACCTCCAGGCCGTGCTCGCTGGGGGTCCAGGCGTAGATCAGGTTCTCACCGAGGCTCCAGAGCTGGTAGAGCTTCTGGTCCAGCAGCACGATGTTGCGGCGTGCCACCTCCTCGTCCAACCCCGCCGGCAGCGGATAAGCCATGAAGCCATCCAGCCACGATTTGCGCTGACGGGTTTCTTCACTCAAGCTTGTCTCCAGGCGAACTGCGCAATGCAACGAATTGTCAGCGATGCTGCAACAGTTGGAGAGCCACGAATCGGGGGATTAACACGGATGTCTGAAGCTGCTGACAAGCCCTGGCAGCTGATGCAGCGCCAGGACGGCGCACTCGGCCTATCATGGCGGGTTTCCCCTTGCCGCGACGCGCATGTCCACTGAGCCCACCCCCCGTGCCCTGACCTCGCTGGAGAGCCCCATGATCCGGGTCCGCGGCGCGCGCACCCACAACCTCAAGAACATCGACGTCGACCTGCCGCGCAACCAGCTGGTGGTGATCACGGGCCTGTCGGGCTCGGGCAAGTCCAGCCTCGCCTTCGACACGCTCTACGCCGAAGGCCAGCGCCGCTACGTGGAAAGCCTCTCGGCCTACGCCCGCCAGTTCCTGCAGCTGATGGACAAGCCCGAGGTCGATGTGATCGAGGGCCTCTCGCCGGCCATCTCCATCGAGCAGAAGGCCACCAGCCACAACCCGCGCTCCACCGTGGGCACGGTCACCGAGATCCACGACTACCTGCGCCTGCTCTATGCCCGCGCCGGCACGCCCTTCTGCCCCGACCACGGTCTGCCCCTGGAGGCGCAGAGCGTGGGTCAGATGGTCGACGCCGTGCTGGCCCTGCCCGAGGGCAGCAAGCTGATGCTGCTGGCGCCCGTGGTGCGGGACCGCAAGGGCGAGTTCCTGGAGCTCTTCCAGGACCTGCAGGCCCAGGGCTATGTGCGCTTCCGCGTGGACGGCGTGACGGTGGAGGTGCCGGACCTGCCGGCCCTCAAGAAGGCCGAGAAGCACGACATCGACGTGGTCATCGACCGCGTGCGCCTCAAGGCCGACAGCGCCGAGGCCCTGCGCCAGCGCCTGGCCGAGAGCTTCGAGGCCGCGCTGCGCCTGGCCGAGGGCCGCGCGCTGGTGCTGGACATGGACCAGGGCACCGAGCAGATCTTCTCCAGCAAGTTCGCCTGCCCCATCTGCAGCTACTCCCTGCCCGAGCTGGAGCCGCGGCTCTTCTCCTTCAACTCGCCCGTGGGCGCCTGCCCCAGCTGCGAGGGCCTGGGCCAGGTGACGGTGATGGACCCCGAGCGCGTGGTGGCCTTCCCCACCCTGAGCCTGGCCAGCGGCGCGGTCAAGGGCTGGGACCGCCGCAATGGCTACACCTACTCGCTGCTGGAGTCGGTGGCCCGCCACTACCGCTTCGACCTGGAGCTGCCCTTCGAGGAGCTGCCGGAGCAGGCCCGCCAGGTGCTGCTGCACGGCTCGGGCACCGAGGACATCGCCTTCACCTACGAGGCCGAAGGGGCCAACGGCAAGAAGCGTTCCGTCAAGCGCTCGCATCCCTTCGAGGGCATCCTGCCCAATCTGCAGCGCCGCTATCGCGAGACCGACTCCAGCGCCGTGCGCGAGGACCTCGCCCGCTACATGGCCCCCAAGGCCTGCCCCGACTGCGAAGGCTCGCGCCTGCGCCGCGAGGCGCGCCACGTGCTGCTGCAGCCGGCCGACGCCGCGGTGAAGGGCCGGCCCATCTACGAGGTCGAGCACGCCACGCTGCGCGAATGCCTGGACTATTTCGAGGGGCTCAAGCTCAAGGGCGCCAAGGCCGAGATCGGCGACAAGGTCGTGCGCGAGATCGCCGCGCGGCTGCGCTTCCTCAACGACGTGGGTCTCAACTACCTGAGCCTGGACCGCAGCGCCGACACCCTCTCCGGCGGTGAGGCGCAGCGCATCCGCCTGGCCTCGCAGATCGGCTCCGGCCTCACCGGCGTCATGTACGTGCTGGACGAGCCCTCCATCGGCCTGCACCAGCGCGACAACGACCGCCTCATCGCCACCCTGCGCCGCCTGCGCGACCTGGGCAACTCGGTGCTGGTGGTCGAGCATGACGAGGACGCCATCCGTGCCGCCGACCACGTGCTGGACCTCGGACCCGGCGCCGGCGTGCACGGCGGCCGCATCATCGCGCAGGGCACGCCCGAGGAGGTGGCCGCGAACCCCGACTCGCTGACCGGCCGCTACCTGAGCGGCGCCGAACGCATCGAGGTCCCGAAGAAGCGCCACAGCCTGGCCGAAAGCACCGACCCGCGCACGCTGAAGATCGTCAATGCACGCGGCAACAACCTCAAGGGCGTGACGGTGGAGTTCCCCGTGGGCCTGCTGACCTGCGTGACCGGCGTGTCCGGCTCAGGCAAGAGCACGCTGGTGAACGACACCCTCTACGCGGCCGTGGCCCGCAAGCTCTACCAGAGCCACCAGGAGCCGGCCCCGCACGACGAGATCGAGGGCCTGGAGGCCTTCGACAAGGTCATCAACGTCGACCAGTCCCCCATCGGCCGCACGCCGCGCTCCAACCCCGCCACCTACACGGGGCTGTTCACGCCCATCCGCGAGCTCTTCGCCGAGATGCCCACGGCCCGCGAGCGCGGCTACGGCCCGGGCCGCTTCAGCTTCAACGTGGCCGGCGGGCGCTGCGAGTCCTGCCAGGGCGACGGCGTGCTGAAGGTGGAGATGCACTTCCTGCCCGATGTCTACGTGCCCTGCGACGTCTGCCACGGCAAGCGCTACAACCGCGAGACCCTGGAGGTGCTCTACAAGGGCAAGAACATCACCCAGGTCCTGGACATGACGGTCGAGGACGCCTGCGAGTACTTCGGCGCCGTGCCCAGCATCGCGCGCAAGCTGCATACGCTGATGGACGTGGGTCTGGGCTACGTGAAGCTGGGGCAGAGCGCGACCACGCTGTCCGGCGGCGAGGCGCAGCGGGTGAAGCTGGCGCTGGAGCTCTCCAAGCGCGACACCGGCCGCACGCTCTACATCCTGGACGAGCCCACCACCGGCCTGCACTTCGGTGACATCCAGCTGCTGCTGAAGGTGCTGCATGCGCTGCGCGATGCGGGCAACACCATCGTGGTGATCGAGCACAACCTCGATGTCATCAAGACCGCCGACTGGCTGATCGACATGGGCCCCGAAGGCGGCTCCGGCGGCGGCCGCCTGCTGCTGGCCGGCACGCCTGAGGCGCTGGCCGCCTGTGAAGACAGCCACACCGGGCGCTACCTGGCGCCGCTGCTGGCGCGCGGCTGAGGCCCGCGCACTCGGCAGAAGGGCCGCTGCGAAGCGGCCCTTTGTCAGGGGACGGCGCCGCCTCAGTGGCGGCGGCGGCGCGCCTTGAAGCCCATGGCCACCAGCCCGGCGACGAACATCAGCCAGACCTGCGGTTCGGGCACGGGCGTGACCGCGCCGGCAGGAATCTGCGGCGTGCCGCCCGGCGTCGGGGTGAAGTTGGTGCTGCCGGTGTCGGTGGGCAGGTTGGCCACCTGGGCGAAGCTGTTGCGATCGCTGGGCAGGTTGTCGATCACACCGGCGGCCGGCGGATCGATCAGCAGCGGCGCATCATCGACCTCGGACTTGGCGCCGATGATGTTCTCCGCGAAGGCCGGCAGGGCCGCCACCGGCTTGACGGGCAGGCGCCTGATGCGGCTCACGTTGCGGCACACGGTGGGCACGACCACGCAGTGGTTGTCCTCGCAATAGACCAGGCCGCGCTCGGCATGCTCGGAAGACCACTTCTTGCGCGTGACGGTGCGGCAGACATTGCCGCTGGCGCCGTAGTGCATGTCGCGGATCTCGGCACCGTACTCGCTCTTGCCGGTGATGCTGTCGCGCTGGATGGTGACCATGTCCTCGTACTGGCGCTCGCTCATGCGCTTCTTGAGCTTCAGCCGCGTGGCCTCGGGGATGTCCTTGTAGTCGTCGACAGCCTCCACCACATCGCCCATGAAAGGATTGACCCCCGGGCGGTCCCAGGAGCAGTGAGGCAGGGCGAGGCCCGAAGCCGCCAGCGCAAGCGTAGCGATCAATGGCATGGTGAGTCCCGTTCGACGAGGCTCCCGGTGCCGCGAAAAGGCCCGGGATGCTTGAGCCCGCCAGCGAGGGGACGGACTCTTTGGCGGCAAGTGTAGAGGCGTCGCCCGCCGCCCCCGGGCGACGCCCCCTGATCGCGGGGCCCTGGACGCATGAGGTATTCACGCTTTTCGCACGGGGCCTCAGGGTCGGCCGATGACACCGGCGCCGGCGCCCGGACTCGCAGGGCCCGCATCGCCAGGCGAAAAAAAACCCGGCGGGGCCGGGTTCTCATGCGGAAGCGGGGCTGCTGCCAGCCCCGCGTCACGACAGCTCACTTCAGGTGGCTGTTGATCAGCTTGGTCATCTCGAACATGTCGGCCTTGGCCTTGCCGAAGATTTCCTTCAGCTTGGCATCGGCGTTGATGACGCGCTTCTGCACTTCGTCCTGCAGCTTGTGCTTCTTGATGTACTCCCAGACCTTCTTGGTCACATCGGTGCGGGGCAGCGGCGCTGCACCGACGATGGCCGCCAGCGCGCTGCTGGGGGTCAGGGCCTTCATGAAGGCAGCATTGGGCGTGCGCTTCTTTGCAGGAGCTGCCGCCTTCTTTGCAGGGGCCGCAGCCTTCTTCGCCGGCGCTGCCTTCTTGGCAGGAGCGGCCTTCTTCGCAGGGGCGGCCTTCTTGGCCGGCGCAGCGGCCTTCTTGGCCGGAGCTGCCGCCTTCTTGGCGGGCGCGGCCTTCTTCGCAGTTGCCATTTCGATTCTCTCCATCAAAAGTTAGTTGATGTGCCGGGCCACGGGCGAAGGTCGTTCCTTCAAGTCTCTCTAGCACCCTGCGCGGCCAATGGTACTGCGGGCCTCTGGCAAAGAGAAGGCTTTGCAGGGGGAGGTTGCCCCTAAGACGGCCTCATTTGATGTCGTGCGGATTGCTTTTGTCGCGGCGCTGCATCAGTTGAGCGCCGCGGTGCCGCGGACAGGCCCATCAACACGGGGCTCTCGCGCCTCGCGCCATCGCGGCGCAAGGCCTTCAATAGACATCGCGACGGTAACGTCCTGATGCAATGAGCGCCTGCAGGCCGGCCTCGCCCAGCTGCTCGCGCAGCAGGCGATCGACAGCCTGCCCCATGCCCTGCAGGCTGCCGCAGACATAGATGGCGGCGCCCCGTGCCAGCCATTCGCGCAGTCGCTGCCACTCGTCCTGCAGCTGCTGCTGCACGTGGCGGCCCGGCAGGTCGCGCGAGTACACGCGGTCGACATGCGCGAGCAGCCCTTCGCGGTGCCAGGTCTGAAGCTCATCGTCGAAGTGGGTGTCGTGGCGCGCCTGCCGTTCACCGTGCAGCAGCCACACCGGCGCGGCCGTGCGGCCCGCGCGCCATTGCTCGGCACGGCGCTTGAGGTGCGCGCGCAGGCCGGCCAGGCCCGTGCCGTTGCCGATCAGGATCAGTGCCCGCTCCTCGTTGCCCGACTGCCGGAAACCCTCATGGGCCTGCAGCCGCATGTCCAGGGCCTGGCCCACTTCGAGCCGCTGGCACAGCCAGGCCGAGGCCGCACCGAGCGCCCCCTGCTCATCACGACGCTCGCGCACCAGCAGCTCCAGGGCGCCGTCCGCGGGCAGCGAGGCGATGCTGTAGGAGCGCGGCCGCTGCGCGTCGTCTGGCGGGAAGACCTGGACCAGATCACCGGCCTGCCAGAGGGGCAGGGCCTGACCCGGTGCCGCCTCGGCCACAAAGCGCAGCAGGTGCAGCGGCGCGCCCTGGCTGCCCGGGTTGAGGCAGCGGCGCTCCTGCAGGACCCAGCGCGTCGTCGATGCCGGGGCCTTCGCGGCCGGGGCTTCATGCAGCGGGTCCTGCAGGACCTCGGCGAGCTGCCGCCACCATTGATCGATCACCCGCGCATCGCCGCAGTCCACCTGCAGCGTCTCGAACAGGGGCTGGGCGCCGCGCGAGCGCAGCCATTGCGCCAGCGACAGGCCGAAGGCGCAGAAGGCCTGGTAGCGGCGATCGCCCAAGGCCAGCACGGCCGTCTGCAGCCCGGCCAGCGAGGGCGGCTCCTGGGCCTGCATGCACCCGCTGACGAAGGGCAGCGCACTGTCGGGCGCATCGCCCTCGCCCGTGGTGCTGGCGATGATCAGGGCCTGGCGAGCCTGCGCCAGCGTGCCGGCCTCCACCTTGCCCAGCGGCATCAGGCGCACGGCCCGGCCCGCGGCGCGCAGGCGTCGCGCGGTCTCCTCGGCCAGGGCCTGGGCCTGGCCGGTCTGGCTCGCATGCAGGAGCAGCAGGGCGCCGGCCTGCGCGCCCTCGGCGGCGAGCCGGCCGGCCTCGGCGCTCAACGCCTGCCGGTGCCGCCACCACAGCCAGGCACAGCCGACCCCGTAGACCGCCAGCAGCAGCATCGCGGCGCTCACGCGCGGGGCGCTCAGCAACAGGCTCATGCCGCATCCTCCAGCAGTGCCTGCAGCGCGGGCGACAGCAGCTGGCGCCAGCCCCCGCCCTCGCGCAGCACGAGGCGTGCCGCCAGCCCGCGGGACGCCGCCAGGGTCAGGCCTTGCTCGGGGCCCAAGACCATCAGCGCGGTGGACCATGCGTCGGCCCACATGGCGCTCTCATGCAGCACGCTCACCAGGGCGAGCTCATGCGCCACCGGCTGGCCGGTGCGCGGATCCAGGGTGTGAGACAGGCGCCGCCCCTGCTCGTCGATGCGAAAGCGCCGGTAGTCGCCCGAGCTGGCCACGGCCAGCTGGTGCAGGGCAATGCGCAGCGTGGGCAGATCGCAATCCGTGGCGGGCGGCTCCACGTCCACCCACCAGGGCTGGCCCTCGGGCTTGAGCCCCTGCCCGCGCAGCTCGCCGCCGATCTCGACCAGGTGGTGCGGCAGGCCCAGCTCGACCAGCAAGGCCGAGATGCAGTCCACCGCATGCCCCTTGGCGATGGCCGAGAAGTCCAGCATCAGCCCGCCGGGCTGCATCAGATGGCGGCGCGGTGCGTCCCAGCGCAACTCGCGCCAGGCCTGCAGCGGCGCACGGGCCTGCGCAGGCGGCTGGCCCGGCGGACCGAAGCCCCAGCGCTGCACCAGGGCGCCCATGCAGGGGTCGAAGGCCCCGGCGCTGGCCTCCGCCACGTGCAGCGCGGCGGCGATGACCGCAGCAAAGTCGGGCGGCAGGTCCAGGCCCTTGCCGACACGCAGGCCATTGAAGCGGCACAGCAAAGAGCGGGGCTCCCAGTGGCTCAGCTCGGCCACCAGCGCGTCCAGCCGCGCCTGCACGGCCGCCTGCACCGGCGCCAGGCGCAGGGCGGCCGGCCCATAGCAGAGCAGGGACCAGCTGGTGCCCATGGTCTGCCCCTGCAGGCTGTGCAAGACCTGACCCCAGGGCGGCGCCTCAGGCCGCAGCTGCCTGGAGATGGCGATCTGCGGCGGGGCGCGGTGCGGGGCCGGGATGGGGGCCGGGGAGGGGAACATCGTTCAACGCGGCAGCACTTCAAAGCTGGCGCTGAGGTTGGCGCGGCGCAGCGGCTGCTCGCGCGTGCCCGTCACGCCCTGCGCGGGCTTGTCGCCCTGGGCGGCGCCCAGCCAGTAGCGGCCGGCCTCGGTCCATTCAACAGTGAACTCGCCCTTGGCATCCGTCTTGATCAGCTGCTCGCCCAGCTTGTAGCGGTAGCGGTTGCCCTCGCGCAGCAGGCGCACCGACGCCTCGGCCAGGGGCTGGCCGTCCAGCAGCAGGCGGAAGCGGCTGCGGTCACCATGGCTGAGCTCGGTGACCGGATCCAGGGGCAGCAGCTCCAGGCCCTGGCCCTCGGGCACGAAGGCCAGCTTGCCCGGCTCTTCCTTGCTGACGAAGATCTGCTGGCGGTTGTGCACCTGGGTCAGGCCCTGCAGCTGCGCGCCGGCGGGCAGCTCCTGGTCCAGGGTGGCGGGCGTGGCGCGGAAGCGCCTGGTCTGGCCGTCCAGCACATAGCTGCCCATCAGGGCCAGCTGCACATGGCTGACGCGGTAGGTGCCGTCCTGCGTGAGGCGCAGCTCGAAGCTCTCGCGATGGCGGGCGGCCGTGCGCTGCTGGGCCTCCAGCTTGCTGCCGTCGGGCGCCGTGATCAGGATCTGCTCCAGCTTCAGGGCGCGCTCGAAGACGAAGAGGTCTTCGGACACCGCGGCATCCACGGACACCACGGGCTCCTTGCCATTGACCTGGTAGCTGTTGGCCAGCAGCCAGGTCATGTGGGCCTGGGCGCTGCCGGCCAGGCACAGGGCCAGGGCGGTCAGCAGGGGTCGGGTCTTGCTCCACATGGTCAGCCTCCTCACGGTTTGGTGTTCAGTTGCACGGCGCCGAGCTCATGCTCGCCCTGGGCCTTGGCCTGCTGGGCCGCCTTGACGGGCCAGGCCAGGGGCAGGCGCAGGACCTCGCGGCCGCCGGCCTCGCGGGCGGCTTCCACCACCAGTTCGTAGTTGCCGGCCGGCAGCTGGGCCAGGGCAGGGTGCTTGTCCAGCTGCAGCACGGCCTCACCGGGCGCGCGGGTGGCGCCGCTGACGCCGTCCGCCGGCAGGCTCAGGGACCGACCGCCCTGGCGCCACCACTGGCGCATGTCGCGCAGCCATTTCGTGCCGCCGTTGTTGGGCTTCTTGAGGTCATACCAGACGGCCAGCTGCGCCGCCGCGCCGGCTTCGCCGGGCTTCTCCAGCCACACGGCCACATAGGGCTTGTGGTACTCGGCCACGTTGAGGCGGGGGATGTCGAGCTTGAGCTGGACTTCGGCCGCCCAGACCGGCGAGCCCGCCAGGCCCAGGGCGCCGAGGGCCGCGAAGCGGGCGCTGAGGAGAGAGGTTTGCATGAGGGTGTCCTTCCAGATTCCTTGAATTCAGTGCACCAGCAGCAGGGCCAGCAGCACCGGCAGGACCAGGCCCGCGCCGACCAGGGGCCAGGTGCTCGGGCGCCGCCCTGCGTGCTGCTGCAGGATCAGCAGGCCGGTGAGGCAGAACAGCAGGCAGGCGCCTGCGAAGACGTCGATGAACAGGCTCCAGGCCCGGCCGGCATGCCGGCCCTTGTGGAGGTCGTTGAAGTAGGCCAGCCAGCCGCGGTCGCTGTTCTCGTACTCCAGCACGCCGCTGTGCCGGTCCAGGCGCAGCCAGGCGTCACCGCCCGGGCGCGGCAGGGCCATGTAGAGCTCCTCGGGCGACCACTCGATGCTGCCGTCGCTGGCCAGCTCGGCGTCCAGCTCGCGCACCAGCCAGTCGCGCACCGGCGCAGGCACCGCGGCATCACCCTGCAGCGCGCTGGGCGCCAGGGCCGGCAGCAGCGCGGCGGGCAGGGTCAGCTCGCGCTGGACCACACGCGGCCTGCTTTCGATGTCCGATGCATGGTTGAGCGTGAAGCCCGTGACCGCGAACAGCAGCATGCCCACCAGGGACAGCGCCGAGCTGATCCAGTGCCACTGGTAGAGCGTGCGCATCCAGCCGGCCCTCGAGGGTTTGGCACCGGGCTTGGCGATGTCGGTCATTCCGCCCATTGCTGCAGCAGCTTGTGATAGTGGCCGGTCAGCGCCGTCACCTCGGCGTTGTCACCCAGCTGTCCGCGCAGCTTGACGATGGTCATGTCCAGCTCGAAGAGCATGGCGCGGCGCCAGGCGTCGCGCACCAGACTCTGTGTCCAGAGGAAGGAGGCGATGCGCGCGCCCGAGCGCACCGGCTCCACGCGGTGCAGGGAGGTGGAGGGGTAGACGATGGCATCGCCCGCGGCCAGCTTGACCTCGTGCGTGCCGTAGCTGTCTTCCACGATCAGCTCGCCGCCCTCGTACTCCTCGGGCTCGGAGAGGAAGACCGTGGTCGACACGTCGGTGCGCACCACCTGGCCGCTGCGGCGGTCGGTCTGCAGGGCGTTGTCGATGTGGTTGCCGTACTGGCCCCCGCCCTGGTAGCGGTTGAACATGGGCGGCAGCACGTGGCGCGGCAGCACGGCCGAGAGGAACAGCGGATGGCGCTGCAGGGCCGCGGCCACACGCTCGGACAGGGGCAGGAAGGCCGGGGAGTCCGGGCTCAGCTGCTCGTTGTCCTTCGCGCGGGCGGCCTGCGGGCCGGCGGTGGCAAGACCTGACACCCAGCCTGCCTCATCCAGGGCGCGCCGCAGCGACTGCACCTCCGACTTGCCGAGAACTTCGGGAATGTGCAGCAGCATGCGGGGCTCCTGGGGATGGGGTGGGTGTCAGCGCCGCGCTCAGAACAGCAGGTTGGCGCTCAGGCTCACATTGCGCTCGGCGCCGAGCTTCATGCGCGCACCGCTGTTGTTGAGCGAGGCGATGTAGGTCTTGTCGAAGACATTGCCCACGTTGAGCTGGAACTTCAGCGTCTTGCTCCAGGCATAGGACGCCATCAGGTCGGCCACCGTGTAGGCCGGGATGGTGGGCATGTTCTGCGCCGCCGTGGCCGTGGTGATGGCGCGCTTCTGCTCGGACACATGGCGCAGGCCGCCGCCCAGGGTGATGTCGCCGAAGGTGTAGGAGGTCCACACCGTGGCCGTCCAGTCCGGCGACCAGCGCACGCCGATGGTCTCGGTCGTGCGGTCGCTGCTCCACTGGTTGGACTGCCTGGTCTTCATGCGGGCGATGCCGGCCGAGACCTGCCAGAAGTTGGTGATCTGGCCCACGGCGGAGAGCTCCAGGCCCGTCACGCGGGTCATGCCCACGGGGACGGGGTTCTTCAGGTCATCGTAGGAAACCTGGCCCTCATTGCGGGTGTGGTACAGGGCCGCGCTGACGTTGAGGCGGCGGTCCAGCAGCTCCCACTTGGCGCCCAACTCCACATTGCTGGTCTTCTGCGGATCCAGCGCGGCATTGGCCTGGCTGGTGGCGCTCGAAGACAGCGCGAAGTTCTCGCCGCCCGGCGGGGTCAGGCTGTTGGCCAGCGAGAGGTAGACCGTGCCCTCGGCCACCGGCTTGTAGACCAGGCCCAGGTTCCAGCTCTTGAGCCAGTCGCTGCTCGTGAGGTTGCTCGACGCGAAGCTGCCCACGTCGTAGCCCAGGGGCTTGTAGGTGGCCAGGTTGCCGCCCGTGCCGCCGGTCACCAGGGTGCTGCTGTTGGTGCGCAGGCTGTAGTGCTCCACGCGCAGGCCGGCGTTGAGCTTGAGCTGCTGGCTGATGTGCAGGGTGTCGAAGGCGTAGAGCGCCTGGGTGAGGCTGCGGCCGTCGGTGTCGGCGCCGGTGGCGATGGGCGTGCCCAGCACGTCCGCCAGGTTGGGCGCGTAAACATTGGCATTGGGCAGGGCGATGCCCGGCACCTTGGTCTTGTTCAGCACGACGTCCACGGTGCTCGTGCTGCCGTTGGTGAAGCCGCGGTTGTTCTGAGTTTCCATCAGCAGCTCGAAGCCGGCGCTGACGTCGTTCTGCAGGCCGCCGAGCTTGAAGCCGGTCACCACATGGGTCTGATTGCCCAGAATCTCGTTGCGCTGGTCCACGCGCTGGCGGGTGCGTGCCACCTCAAGGGCCTGGGTGCCGGCGTTGATGCTGAGGCCGTTGATGCCGGTCAGCACACGCTCCATGTGGGTGCGGCCGTAGCGGGTCAGGCTCTTGAGCTGGGTGCCGCCGCCCAGGTCCATCTCGAGGCGGGCCGAGAACATGTCGGCGTCCACCTTCTCGTGGTCGGCGGGGCTGCCGTAGAAGTTCTCGCGGCGCACCTTGCTGGCGGCCTGGATCCTGGCATCGGCGTTGTAGAAGCCCTGCATGCCGGTGGTGGGGATGCCGCCGTCCGGCACATTGTCCTGGCGCAGGTGCTGGGAGTAGAGGAAGACGCGGGTGGGCGTGTTGAGGCCGAAGGCGATGGAGGGCGCAACGCCCCAGCCCTTGTTCTTGACCTGGTCGCGGCCCTCGACGCCGCCGTCCTGCACCATCACATTGACGCGGGCCGCGGTGTTCGTGCCCAGCTGCACATTGCTGTCCAGCGTGGCGCGCTTGCGGCTGGCGGTGCCCAGGCTCACATTGAGCTCGTTGAACTGGTCGGCCTGGGCCTGCTTGCTGATCAGGTTGATGTAACCGGCGCTGGCGCCACGGCCGATGTCCGCACCGGACGGGCCCTTGACCACCTCCACCGACTCCAGATTGAAGGTGTCACGGGTGACGGCGCCCAGGTCACGCATGCCATCGACGAAGGTGGCGGACTGGGTCGAGAAGCCACGCATCTGGAAGGTGTCTCCGGCCGCGGTATTGCCGTTCTCGCCCAGCTGCATGGTGATGCCGGGGGTGTTGCGCAGCGCGTCCATCAGCGAGGCCGCGCCCTGCTCCTGCAGCATCTCCTTCTTGATGACCTGCACGGTCTTGGGCGTGTCCAGCAGAGGCTGGGTCAGCTTGCTGTTGGCGCTGGTGTCGGCCTTGAAGCCGGATTCGGGCGCGGCGGTGGCCTTCAGGGTGGGCAGCACCTGTTCTTCAGCCTTGCGCGGGGCCGGGGCATTCTCGGCGGCGAGGGCCAGGCCCGGCAGGCTGCCGGCCAGCAGGGCCAGGGCGGTGGTGCTCAGGCGGGCGGGGGCCGCGTGCTTGCGGCTCTTGATGTGCGACATGGAGGCTCCGTTTCAACGTTCAGGGGGCGGCTGGCTACCGAAGGCCGGGCCTCGCACCCCCTCGCCCTGCCGGGCCGGTGCGCGAGGCACCCCGCCCGACGAAACGGATGGCTTGCTGCGACAGATCAATATTCTAGATGCGAAGCATTCGCATTTGCAATTGATTTATGTCAGGGAACTCGCATTCAGGCCCGGGCGCGCACCTCCGAGAGGTCCCGGCAGCCGCACAAGGCCATGGTCAGGGCCAGTTCCTCCTGCAGCAGGCGGATCACATGGGCCACGCCCAGCGCCCCCGCGGCTGCCAGGGCATGGACCCAGCAGCGGCCCAGCAGCACGGCCTCCGCACCCAGGGACAGGGCCTTGAACACATCGCTGCCGCGGCGGATCCCGCCGTCCATCAGGACCGGCACCCGGCCCTGCACCGCCTGCACGATGGCCGGCAGCAGGTCCAGACTGGCCGGCAGGCCGTCCAGGGTGCGACCGCCGTGGTTGGACACGATCACGCCGTCGACCCCGGCCTCCAGCGCCAGGCGTGCGTCGTCCGGATGGGTCAGGCCCTTGATCAGCAGGGGCAGCGCGCTGGCCTGGCGCAGGGCCTCCACATGCTCCCAGCGTGGAGCAACGGCCATGAGCCGGTCAAAGACGGGGTCCGTGCCGGGCTGGCCGGGCGGCAGCGGTGCACAGTCCTGGAGGTCGCGCGGCGCCAGGGCGGGCGGCAAGGCAAAGCCCGCCCGCTGCTCCCGGTTGCGCACGCCTGCAACGGGCGCATCCACCGTCAGCACCAGGGCGCGGCAGCCGGCGTCCTCGGCCCGCCGGACCAGGCGCAGGCTGTCCTCCCAGCGCGGCTGGGCATAGAGCTGGAACCACAGCGGCCCGCTCGTCTGGGCGGCAATGGCCTCGACGCCCAGGGTGGACAGCGTGCTGACGATCAGGGGCGTCTGCATCACGCCCGCCGCCAGGGCGGTTGCGGCCTCGGCATCGGGATGGAAGAGGCCCTGGTGCGCCACCGGGGCCAGCAGCAGGGGGTGGGGCAAGGCCATGCCCAGCAGCTGGCAGCGGGTGTGTCCGCCCCGCAGATCGCGCAGGACGCGGGTCTGCAGGTCCAGGCGGGCGAAGGCGGCGCGGTTGGCGGCGTCCGTGCGCTCATCTGCCGCGGCGCCGTCCAGATAGGCCCAGGCGGCATCGTCCAGGCGCTCGCGGGCCAACGGGATGTAGTCTGCGGCCGCCACCACGTGCGGCGGGATGGACGTGAGCGGAGGTGAGCGCCAGCTCACCGGCCAAGCTCGTACTGGATGGGGGTCAGCACCAGCATCTCGACCGGCTCGCCATTCTCGGTGTGCGGCTTGAAGCGGGCGGCGCGCATGGCCTGCTGGGCCTGCTCGTCCAGGCGGGCGAAGCCGGAGGACTGGTGCAGGGTGATCTGGCGCGGCAGGCCGTCGCGGTCCACCAGCACGCGCAGCACCACGGTGCCCTTCTCACCCAGGCGGCGGGACAGCGCCGGCACGGCAATGGGCGGCGCCTGCAGATACTGCACCGCGCTGGCAGACACCTCGCGCGGGCCGGAGTGGGCCGGCCCCGGGCCGGCCGGTGCCGGGGCCGGCGTGGACACCACCACCGGTCGCGGCGGCGGGGTCTCGGCCACCACGGCGAGCACCGGCGACGGCGCCACCTGGATCACCGGCACCTCCACCGGCGGCACGGTCAGCTGCTGGAACTGGGGCGCCAGCGTCGGGCGGGCGGCGGGTGGCGGCGTCGTCTTGGGCGGGGGCACGGTCAGCAGCTTGACCTCTACCGGCGCAGGGCGGCTGGGCATGGGCACGACGCCCATCTGCACCAGGCCCCAGGCCATCACCGCATGCAGGCCCAGCACGGGCAGCAGCAGGCGCTTGCTGCGACGGGGCTGCCACTCCGTGGGTCCCAGCAGCGGCAGGGCCGCCAGGGGCGGCTCCGGATCGCGCGGGGAGCGGGCCGGCTCGGGCGCACGCGGCGCCGAGGCGGTCGAGTTGAAGTCCAGCGGGAAGGAGGCAATCGCTTGGCTCATGGCGCGAGGCCGCGCAGCCCTGTCAGCCCGGCCCAGACACAGGCGCCGGACATCCCGCCGCGCGTTGGAATCAGGATGATGAGCTCATCATACACAATGCGAACCATTCGCATTTGCTTTTACTCAAACACTGGGCAGACATCTTCTGCAAAAGAAGGGACGACAGGCGGCCCGGCGCGCCCCCGAGACCGGGGCGGCCAAGGCCGTTCGAGCCCAACATGCAGCGGCAGGCCGCGCCAGGGCCGGGGCCGATCAGCCCCGCTGCACTCGGGGCGAGGCCTGGCGGCGCCCGCTCACCAGAGCAGGCCCAGCAGCGCCGCCCGCACGGCGGCGGCCGTCCGGTTGCTGGTGCCCAGCTTGGCGCAGGAGTTGCGGGTGTGGAAATTCACCGTGGCCTCGGAGATCTGCATGATCTGGGCGATGTCGGTGGAGGTCTTGCCCTCGCAGGCCCAGCGCAGCACGTCGCGCTCGCGGTCGGACAGGGCCATGGCGGAGTCGTCGCGCAGCAGGTCACCCCAGACCTTGAGCATGCCGTCGTGGCACAGCACGGAGAGCCAGTGCATGCGCTCGCGCTTGCCGGCGAGCTCCTCGGGCGACACGTCTTCATCGGAGCGCACGAAGCTCAGCAGGCTCACCATGCCCCGCGCATCGCGGCGCGGCACGCCCACGCCATAGCGCAGGCCGTGGGCCGCTGCATCGGCACGCAGCTCGGGGGCCTGCGCGTACAAGGCGTCGTTCCAGACCATGATCTCGTCCGAGACGATGGCGCGCTGCACCGAGGGGTCTACCCGCAGATAGCCCTTTTCTTCATAGCGACGCTGCCAGTCCGCCGGGTAGTTGCTGCACCAGACCACCCGCGGCGCCGCCAGCGGCACCGGCCCCTTCATGCCGAAGGAGCAGTAGTTGAAGCCGATGCGGTTGGCCTCGGCGAGCACCGTGTCAAAGGTTTCCTGGGTGCTGGACGCGCTGCTGATCAGGCGAAGCTGTTCACTCTGCCAACATTTCATCGGGGCCTCGTCGGCTGGTTGCTGGACGCCTCCTTGGCGACCCGGCAGGGTGCCAAAGTGTGCGAACAGCGCCAACTAGGGCAATCCCCCTGCTGCGCCACCCCTGCGACTAACGCAACAGCTGATGGCTGGACTGCTTCAGCGTATTCAGGACGATATCCGGCCAGGACCAGGTCTGCAGCAGCTCGGCCAGGTGCAGCTCTGTGCGGGAGCGGCCGGCGTCGCTGCCATCCGGCTGCGTCAGCATGATGTTGGTGCGGATGGAGTGCGCCTTCAGGGCCAGCAGGCCGGTGGGCGGTTGCACCACCCAGTCCCAGCCGATGGAATAGCCGGCATGCGCGCTGTCCACCCATTCGGTGTAGCCCTCGATGCCCTCGGTCAGCCAGGCGCCTTCGCAGCGGGCCTGGACGGCGAGGTCGGAGAGATCGGCGTCGACGTGCGACTCGAGATGCTCGAAGCGCAAGCGCGCCAGTTGGGCGGCGTCAAGCCGCAGATAGAAGTCAATGCTCATAGCTGTTGGACGGGCTCATTCAGGTCCACATGGTCCGCTCCTGCGAACCATCGGTCTGTGGCCCGCTTCCTTTCTTGTGTCGACAGGATCCCGGTCACGCGGCGCTGGCCAGCTCTAGGTGTGGCAGCCATGCATCGCAAGAAGCATTTCCTCGGAACGGTCATTCCACCGCTCTGGTGGGAACTGTACAGACAGGCAGGGGGGCCTGTCCCTAACAGTTCTGTTAGTTGCCGTAAATTGAGCCTCCGCCTGAAATGCGGTCCGTACACACAAGTCCACCAGGACCGGAGGAGCCCGCATGAGAATCCATCGCTATGCCGACACGGCCCTCAGCGCCGCCACGCGCACGGAGCTGGCTGCCTATCGGTATGACGTCTTCGTCGGGCGGCTGGGCTGGGACCTGCCCTGCAGGCCCGGCTGCGACCAGGACCAGTTCGACAAGGCCGACGCCGTCCACCTCGTGGCCCGCAGCGAGGAAGGCCGGGTCATCGGCTACGCCCGCCTGCTGCCCACCGAGGGCAGCTACCTCCTGGGCGAGCTCTTCCCCCAGCTGCTGTCCGGCCACCAGCCCCCGCGGGATGCCCAGGTCTGGGAGCTGTCCCGCTATGCCGCGATGGACATCGTGCAGCAGGGCCTGCCGGGCGCCAGCGCCGCCGACCTGCTGGTGGGCAAGCAGCTGCTGCTGCAGGCCATCCGCACGGCGGCCCAGTCGGGCGCGCGGCGCCTGATCTTCTGCACCACCGTCGCCATCGAACGCCTGGCCATGCGCTGGGGCGTGGACATCCAGCGCCTGGGCGCGCCGCTGCGCAGCGAGGGCCAGCTGCTCGTCGCCGCCATGATCGAGTTCAGCGACAAGACTTTCGAGGCGCTGGCCCCGGCCAGCCAGGCCGGTCATCCGCACCCGGCTCCCCTGCCCTTCGCGTGCAGCACGCTGCAGCTCGCGGCGGCCTGAGCCTGAACGCCCGCACCGTCTCTCTCTTGTTCAGGCCCTCGACGAGGGCCTTTTTTGCGGGCGGGCCGGCCCTGTTCAGGGTCGCGATGCCGGCAGGCGCGGCGCCGTGCGAACGCTCAGCACCATGGTCACCGCCAGGATCAGCACGACCACCGCCAGCGAGGCCAGCACCGGGATCTTGACGACGTCGATCAGCATCATCTTGGTCCCGATGAAGGCCAGCACCACCGCCAGGCCATAGCTCAGCAGATGGAACTTGGCCGCCATCGCCGCCAGCAGGAAGTACATGGCGCGCAGGCCCAGGATGGCGAAGATGTTGGAGCTCAGCACGATGAAGGGATCGGTGGTCACCGCAAAGATGGCGGGGATGGAGTCCACGGCGAAGATCACGTCCGTCACGCCCACCAGTGCCACGACCAGGAACAGCGGCGTCGCGATGCGCTTGCCGTCCAGGCGGGTGAAGAAGCGCTCGCCATCGAACTGGGGGCTCACCGGCA
This sequence comes from Pelomonas sp. BJYL3, assembly GCF_027257975.1. Lineage (GTDB taxonomy): Bacteria > Pseudomonadota > Gammaproteobacteria > Burkholderiales > Burkholderiaceae_C > Roseateles_B > Roseateles_B flavus. The sequence goes on along the minus strand of NZ_JANZKX010000002.1, from coordinate 305,126 downwards.
GCACGCGGCGCAGCAGCTTCAGCGCGGGGTTGGATTCCAGGTCCGGCTCCTGCCCGGCGGCCCACCACATCTTGATGCCGGTGAGCAGCAGGAAGGCACCGAAGACATAGAGCACCCAGTGGAACTGCGCGATCAGCCAGCTGCCCACCAGGATCATCACCGAGCGCAGCACGATGGCACCGACGATGCCCCACATCAGCACCCGCTTCTGGTAGGCCGGCGGCACCGAGAAGTAGGTGAAGATCATCAGGAAGACGAAGATGTTGTCGACCGCCAGCGACTTCTCGATCAGGTAGCCGGTCAGGAACTCCAGCGCACGGGTATTGGCCAGGGCGGTGTCGCCGGTGCTGTCACGCACGGCCCACCACAGCAGGACATTGAAGGCCAGGCTCAGGGCAACCCAGATGCCGGACCAGCGCAGGGCCTCCGGCAGGCTGACCTCATGAGCCCCCTGCTTGCGCAGCAGGACGAAGTCGACGAACAAGGCGCCCAGCACGGACGCGACGAAGAAGAACCACAGCCACAGGGGCGCACTGCTCATGGGAGACTCCCGCAAGATGTCAGACACAGGACGTCCGGCACCGGCAGGCGCGCGGACATCGACGGCTCACGAAAGGTCTTGCGGGGCATGGACCATACCGGTGGATTGGCACGGACTGGCTGCGGGGCCCGGGCGCCCTCGCGAGCACCGTACTGACGGGCGTCCGCCTCGGCACAAGGACCGAGAGCTACTCCCCTTTCGGAAGCCTGCATTGTGCACCAGCGCCCATGGCCTCGTACAGGCCGGGGATGATCCTGAGCAAGTCCCGCGCGACATTCCGCGCCGGACCCTGCGCCAAATTCACGGTCCGCAGGTATGCTCGCCGCCATGAAGACGCTCACCCGTTGGCTGCTGTTGGCCGGTGCCCTGCTGCTGGTCGCCCATCTCTACCCTGGCGTCGAAGTGAAAAGCTTCGGGTCGGCCATGATCGCTGCGCTGATCCTGGGCCTGCTCAACACGCTGCTGCGGCCCATCCTGGTGCTGCTGACCCTCCCGGTCACGGTGGTGAGCCTGGGACTCTTCCTCTTCGTGATCAATGCCCTGATGTTCTGGGCCGCGGCCGGGGTACTGGACGGCTTTGCCGTCACCGGCTTCGGCGCCGCCCTGATCGGCTCCCTGATCTACAGCCTGTGCGGCATGCTGATCGACACCGTGGTCGAGCGGCTCTTCCCCTCGCCCATGGACTGAAGCGCCCGGCGCGCCGCGCTCAGGGCAGCTCGGCGCCTGGCGGCGCACCGCGCGGGTACATCTCCAGCAGCATCTGCCGGCGTTCGTACAGCAGGCTGCGAAGGCGCGCGTCGATGACCGAGGCCTCGAACTGGTCGGCGTCCCTGGTGCGGGACAGGCGCAGGCCCGAGCGCAGGCGATCGATGGCGCCATTGAGGTCGCCCATGGCGGCACGGGACTCGCCCAGGGCCCGCACGGCGCGCAGGGGCTGCTCCAGCTGTGTCCACAGCTGCGACAGCAGGCCCCAGGCTCCGGCATCGGCGGGCTGCAGGCTCACATGGGTCTGGAGCGCCTCCGCGGCGGCCCGCACGCGCTCGGGCTGCTTGTCGACCTGGGCCAGCTGGCCGCGCATCATCAGCACGGCCCGGCTCTTTTCGGGCAGGGCCGACAGCGCCAGATAGCCGGCACCGGCATCGCCCCGGGCCTGGGCCAGCTCGGCACGCAGGAAGGCCAGGTCGCGCCGGACGCGGACGTCGTCAGGCACGGTCTGGCGCTGCAGCTGCTCGGCCTGCTGCAGGGCGGCCTCGGCCCGGCTGAAGTCACGCAGCTTGATCGAGGCCAGCGCGCTGGCATAGCGGGCCGCGAGCTGCTCATGGCCATGGGCCAGGGTCTGACGGACACCGGCATCCATGCCCTGGAGCTGGCGCCAGGACTCGGCGCGTGCGTCCATCAGCACGCGCGAACGGGCGGCCATCAGGGCGTGCTCCGGCGAGGTTTCCAGCGCCAGGGGCGCCTCCGTGCCCAGGCGCAGGCGGGCGTCGCCAATGCGTTCGGTGGTCAGCGGGTGCGATCGCAGATAGGGGTAGGCGCCTGAATCCATCAGGTGGTAGGCCTGGTCCATGCGCTCGAACATGCTCACCATGCCCAGGCCCTTGAAGCCCGCGCCCACCATGACGTTGAAGCCCACGCGGTCGGCCTCGCGCTCCATGTCGCGCGAGAAGTTGAGCGAGGCCTGGGCCGCCGCGGCCTGGCTGCCCATGATGGCGGCATTGGCCAGGTCCACGCTGCCCGCCTTGGACGCGGCGATGAGCCCCAGCACCATGCCCGCCATCGCGGCCATGCTGCTGCGCGAGTCGCCGACGATGCGGCGCGCGATGTGGCGCTGGGTGATGTGCGAGAGCTCGTGCCCGAGCACCGAAGCCAGCTCATCGCGCGAGCTGGTGATGGCGATCAGGCCCAGGTGGACGCCCACGTAGCCGCCCGGCAGCGCGAAGGCATTGACACTGCGGTCGCGGACCAGGAAGGCCTCCCAGGCGAAGCGCTCGTGAGTGTCGTCACCGATATTGCCCTGGCGCCGGGCGGCCTCGACCAGCGGGCCCCACACGCCCTGCACGTACTCCAGGAGCAGGGGGTCGTCCAGGTAGTCGGGATCGGGGCGGATCTGGCGCATGATCTGCTCGCCCAGGCGCTTCTCGGCACCGATGCTGAGGTCATCCGACACCGAATCACCCAGGGCCGGCAGGTTCACCTGCGCCTGCAGGGGGGCGGCCGGCAGCAGCATCAGGCCTGCGCACAGGGTCGCCAGCAGGCGTTGCGCCAGCGGCTTGCTCGCCGCCTCGGCATGCATTCTCTTCACCAAAATCCCCTCTCCCAGGCTCCGTCGGAAGCTTTGTGCGGCCCCGGCCGACGGGCCGGGTCGCTCGCTATCATGGCAGCCAATCCTTAAGCCTGTGTTGCTGACCATGAATTCGCCGCTCACCCATTTTGACGCCCAGGGCCAGGCCCATATGGTCGATGTGTCCGCCAAGGCGGTCACGCACCGGATCGCGCGGGCGACCGGCCGCATCCGCATGCTGCCCGCCACGCTGGCGCTGATCCAGGGCGGCCACGCCAAGAAGGGTGATGTCCTGGGCGTGGCCCGCATCGCAGCGATCCAGGGCGCCAAGCGCACCAGCGACCTCATCCCCCTGTGCCATCCCCTGCCCATCACCCGCGTGGCGGTGGAGTTCCGCATCGACGAGGCGGCGTCCACCGTGCACTGCGAGGCCCAGGTCGAGACCCTGGGCCAGACTGGCGTCGAGATGGAAGCCCTCACCGCCGTGCAGGTCGGCCTGCTGACCATCTACGACATGTGCAAGGCGGCCGACCGCGGCATGGTCATGGACGGCATCCGCGTGATGGAGAAGAAGGGCGGCAAGAGCGGGGACTGGGTGGCCGAGGACTGAGCCCCCGGCCCCGGCTCAGCGGAAGTCCTCGTAGCGGTAGCTCCGCTGCGGTGGGTCGCACTGGAAGGGCCGCAGGGCATGGGCCGGCCAGTTCTCGCATTCGTCCAGCCACTCCTCGGCCGCCGTGCTGTGGAACTCGCGCAGGCGCTGCACGAGGTAGCGCGCCTTGTCGGTCTCTCCCACCGCGTGCAGGGACTGGGCCCAGGCGATCATGAGGCGGACATCGATCAGGTTGTGCCCGGTGCGCCGTGCCGCATCCAGCGTAGCCCGGGAGGGCGCGGGCACCGTAGCGGCGGCATAGTCGGCACTCGCGGAGAACAGCAGGCTGCGCTGGCCGCGCGCAATGCGCTCGTCCAGCGGCGCCATGCGCGGTCCGGAGCGGTAGATGTCGACGATGTGCAGATAGTCCCAGCCCGCAAAGGCGGCCCCGGCGATCATCAGCGCGCCGGCGGCCTGCAGCAGGCGCTGAGGCAGCACGGCGGCAGATGGGGTCAGGTCTTGCTGGTCCGGGGTCAGGTCTTGCCCACCTGACGCCGCCAGTGCCAGACCCAGCGCGAAGGCCGTGGGCAGCAGGAAGTAGAGGTACCACAGCGGGTACTCCAGCATGCTGTGCAGGCCGATCATCAGCACGACCATCAGCGCGCAGCGGCGCTGCAGCGCCACGGCGCCCCGCGCACGATACGCCGCACGCAGGCCCAGCCACAGCAGCCAGGCCAGGCCGCCCAGCATCAGCAGGCCCAGGGGCCAGCCCATCTCCACCAGGATCTGCATCACCAGGTTGTGGCAATGGTCGAAGAAGGCCACCGGGCGGTCGGGAAAGGGCGTCAGGGTCCAGGCGAAGTTGAAATCGCCCCAACCCACGCCGCGCCAGGGATGCTGCTGCAGCAGCGCCCAGCTGTTCTTGAGGATGGCCACCCGGGACGGCGAGCCCGCCCCCTCGGCCAGGCGCGCCTCGGCGCCGAAGGCGTGGCCACTGGCGGCGGACCACCAGTGCATGAACTGCCAGGAGGCGTAGGTCAGCAGCGGCGTGATCAGCAGACTGAGGCGGGCATGCAGACGCAGCTGGTCGTCCAGCAGCCCCCACAGCACCAGCAGCGCCACGCCGAACCACATGCCCGTGCGCGATGCGCTCAGCACCACGCAGAAGAGCAGCAGCCACAGCATCAGCGGCAGCAGCGCGCGCATGGCCGGGCGCTCACGCCCCCAGCTCTCGCTGAGCCACACCGCCGCGATGCAGCCCCACAGCAGCAGGCTGGCCAGGTGATTGGGCTGGCGGATATTGCCCACCGCGCGTCCGGCAATGCCCGAGCGGGCGATCCAGGCGGCATCGGTCCAGTCCGGCAGGAAGACCTGCACCAGCGACACCAGCGCGCCGCCCAGCCCCGCCAGCAGCAGGCCCAGGGCGAAGGCACGCCCCAGGGTCAGGCCTTGCCCCGAGGCGCCTGCGCGGGCTCCCGCCAGCACCAGCATGCCGGCCATCAGCAGCGCCAGCGCCGGCAGCAGGGCCAGGGCGGTCAGCGAAACGCCCAGCAGGGCCACAAGGACGGCAGCCGCCACCGCCAGCAGGCCCGGGGCACTGCGCGGCAGGAGGGCCCAGCCGGCCTGGCGTGTCCGGACCTGCTGGGTCAGCAGCACGCCGCCCCACAGTCCCACGGCCAGCAGCTGGTTCAGCAGCGTCGTGGAGGGCGAGAGACTGTAGGCGAGAAGCGTGGGGAGGGTGCCGGCAAGGATCAGGGTGGTGGGATTCACGGTGCGCAGTCTAGTCGGCCTCAGCGAAGGCCATGGAACACCAGGAGGGCAACGCCCGCGCCCGTCGCCACGCCCGCGACGATCTCAAGCCCGCTGTGCCCCATGCGGGTCCGCAGCGGCGCGTGTCCGGCGGCCTCCCCGGCCAGGCGGTTGATGGCCTCGGCCTGGCGGCCCACCTGGCGGCGCAGGCTGCGCGCGTCCATCATCACCACGAAGGCCAGGGTCAGCGCCACGCCGAAGGCCGGATGGCCCAGCCCCTCGCGCAGGGCGATCAGGACCGCCGTGCTGCTGACGATGGCGCTGTGATTGCTGGGCAGGCCGCCATAGCCGATCAGGCCGAAGGCCCAGCGCCGGGCCCGGATGCTGTTGATCAGGAACTTCAGGCTGCCCGCCACCAGCCAGGCAAGGAAGGGTGTCACAAGATAGGAAAGGTCCATGGCATCACCCTCCGGCCGCAGGCCAGAGCACCCACAGGCAGGCGCCCATCCACACGAGCACCGTCAGCAGCAGGGGCAGGTCGGACAGCAGGACGTCCGTCGGCGACTCCCCGCCCTCCAGCGTCTCCACCACATACCAGTAGCGGAACAGGCCGAAGAGCACCACGGGCACCGTCACCACCAGCTCGGGCCGGCTGGACATGACGAAGAGGCTGTAGAAGACCAGGGCGCCCATCGCCGCCATCTCCGCGTACCGGTCCACCAGCGCGACGGAGTAGTGCTGCAGCACTTCGCGGGCCTCGCTGCCGCGCTGGCTGAGCTCCTGCCGGCGCTTGACGGCGGCCAGGTACAGGGCCAGGCACATCGTGGTCACGAACATCCAGGAGGACACCGGCACCGCCAGGGCCTCCGCGCCTGCATACACGCGCAGGACGAAACCGAAGGCCACCAGGAAGATGTCCAGCACCGGCTGATGCTTGAGCCCGAAGCTGTAGGCGAGGTTCAGCGCGAGGTAGACCGCCAGCACCTTGACGACGCCCGGCTGCCACCACCAGGCCGACAGCAGCACCAGGTACAGGAGGCCCAGCAGCAGCAAGGCGGCCCGCACCGAGACCGTCCCGGCAGCCAGCGGCCGCGTCTTCGACTTCACAGGATGGCGGCGGTCCTTGTCGATGTCCTGCAGGTCGTTGACGATGTAGGCCGCGGACGAGGCGATGCAAAAGAGCACGAAGGCCAGCAGCACGGCCCCCTGCGCCGCCGGGCTTCTGAAGGCACCGGCAAACACCAGCGGTGCCAGCACGAAGATGTTCTTCACCCACTGGCGCGGGCGCATGAGTTTCAGCAGTTCCATCGATGCCTTCCTGGTCTCTTGCTGCGCGGAGCCGGTCACAGCGCGGCCAGCACGGTGCCGCAGATGCGGTCCACGTCGGCGTCCTGCAGCTCGTAGAAGAAGGGCAGGCGGACCAGGCAGTCCGCAAAGCGGTCGCAGTTCGGCAGCTCGCGCCCGTCATGCCTGGCGGCGTAGTAACGGCTGCGGTGCAGGGACTGGTAGTGGAAGACGGCGTCGATCCCCTCCTTCTTGAGGGCCTCGATCAGCACGCTGCGCTGGGCCAGGCTCTCGCACACCAGGTAGAACATGTGGCCGTTGTTGCTGGCCCATGCCGGCACGACGGGCAGCTTCACGCCCTTGGCCGGCAGGGCCGGGGCCAGATTGTCCCAGTAGCGCCGCCAGAGGGCCTTGCGGCGCAGCTGGATGGCGTCCAGCACCTCCAGCTGGGCGTAGAGATAGGCCGACACGATGTCCGACGGCAGGAACGAGGAGCCGATGTCCACCCAGCCGTACTTGTCCACCTCGCCCCGGAAGAAGGCGCTGCGGTTGGTGCCCTTCTCGCGGATGATCTCCGCGCGCTCCGTCAGCTGGGGATTGTTGATGACCAGCAGGCCGCCCTCGCCCGCGATGACGTTCTTGGTCTCGTGGAAGGAGAAGGTGGCGAGCGTACCCAGGCTGCCCAGCGGACGGCTCTTGTAGTACGAGTCGATGGCCTGGGCGGCATCTTCCACCACGACGATGCCGCGGCTTGCGGCCAGCGCCAGGATGGGGTCCATGTCGCAGGCGACCCCGGCGTAGTGCACCACCACGATGGCACGGGTGCGCGGCGTGATCAGCGCCTCCAGGCCACGGGGGTCGAGGTTGGGGTTGTCCGGCTCGCTGTCGGCGAACACCAGCCTGGCGCCGCGCAGCACAAAGGCGTTGGCGGTCGAGACGAAGGTGAAGGAGGGCACGATGACCTCATCGCCCTCGCGGATGTCCAGCAGCAGGGCGCACATCTCCAGCGCGTCCGTGCAGGAGGTGGTCATGAGCGTCTTCGGGAAACCCCAGCGCTGCTCGAAGAACTGATGGCACTTGCGGGTGAACATGCCGTCGCCCGAGATCTTGCCCGAGGCCACGGCCTGCGCGATGTAGACCAGCTCCCGGCCATGCAGATAGGGCTTGTTAAAGGGGATTCTTGTCATGTCTGTAGCGCCTGTGAAATCCGATCAGCAAGGACTCGAACTGGAAATCGAGCCGCCGGTAGAGGTTCAGGATCGGCACGTTGGCGGCCGAGATCAGCGTGTGGACCTCCCGGACGCCCTGCGCCCGGTTCCATTTCATCACCTCGGCCCACAGGGACACCCCCAGCAGCGCATGGCTCCGCTTCACCCCCGTCAGCACCCATTCGATGCCAGGCCCCGGCGCCGCGGCCCGCTGTACATGCAGGCCGATGACCTCGCCCTTGAGCTGGTAGGTGAGGATGTCGTGCCGCTGGGCCTGCAGGTCGGCCAGCCAGTTGCGGTTGCGCTGGGCGGCGTCCGCGGGATCCACCCAGGGGTCCTCGTGGATGCGACCGTGGTGGAAGTCCTCGGCGAGGATGTCCTGCACCCGGGCCAGGTCGGCCGGCTGGGCGGGCTGGAGCACCGGGCCGGGCCGGGCCAGGGCATCCAGGGATGCCGTCTGCTGGATGCGCGCATGCCGCAGCCGGTAGCTCGCCTCCGCGAAATAGAAGCCGGCCTCGTGGAAGGCCGCCTTGATCGCCGCCGTGGGCGGGAAACGGCCGTAGGCAAAGGCCACCTGCTCCTGCCGGGCCCAGTCGTTGAACAGGGCCAGCAGCGGTCCGAGGTCTGCGGCGTCACCCACCTCCAGCGCCGTGATCTCGGCGCAGCGATGGCCGAACACGCGCTCGTCCCAGGGCGTCAGGCGGCAGGCCAGCGATGCGGATCGGCAGCTCAGTCGTGTCATGGCGGCGGCAGCAGCAGTTTGCGGCTGAAGGCTGAGATCAGGTCGACGCCGTCCCAGGTCGGCGCAAAGGCCAGCGCCTGCCCGATCGGGCACAGCCGGTCCAGCGCCCGCGCGGGCAGGACCTGGACCAACTCCAGCAGGGCCTCGCGGGAAAAACCGTGCACGGCCAGGGTCTGCTCTTTGTCGCTCAGGTGGGCCGCCAGCGCGGCGAGCTCCGGCAGCTGGAGCTCCAGGAAGAGGCCGTGGCCGCAATGCAGCGCCCGGGCCTCGGCATCCAGGAGGGACTCCAGGCGCAGGCGGGTGGGCAGGGCGGCGGCCGGCATGCCCGGCTCGGCCGGCCGGGCCAGGCCGGCGGCCGCGAACTCGAAGCTCGCCGCGAGACGGGCCATGCAGGCGGCCTCGCTGTCCTGCGGCTGCCGGCGCGCCAGGACCTGGCGCAGGGCCGGCCAGAAGCGGGCTGCCGCGGCCTCGGCGGCTTCGTCGGTGCCGATCCAGGCCACCAGGCGCGGCGAGGAGCAGGCCTGCTGGGCGAACCAGAAGGCGTCATTGAAGAAGTCGGCCGCCAGCTGGTCCAGGGCCGCGTCCGAGGCCTCCAGGACCGCCTGGGCCCGGATGGCGCAGGCCGAGAAGCGATCGGGGAAGCACACCTCCACCGCCGTGGGCCGCAGTGCGATGGCACGGATGGCCTGCACGGTGGCGTCTCCACCCCAGACCACCCGCAGCATGCAGGCCTGCGAGATCTGACGGGTGAGCTGCTCGTCGTGGGCGTAGGTCAGCAGCACGAAGCGCTCGCGCACGGCATCGCCCACGTCCTCGTCCAGCGTGCTGCGCAGCATCTCGACCAGGAAGTCCTGCCCCTCGCTGGGCTGCTGCGACACGCGCACCAGGTTCACATTGCCGGCCAGCAGGGACAGCAGCCAGGAGTACATGAACACCGAGTCCACATTGCTGGGCGCCAGGTGGAAGGCCAGGCCGCGGCCCAGCAGCAGGTGGTCTCCGGCCTGTGGGGCATGGCGCTGGGCGAGGTCCCGCAACTGGGCGCCGCGGAACCAGTGGCCCAGCGCGGCCAGCTCCGGAAAGCGGCGGATCTCCGGCGAGGTCAGCAGGCGCTGCGAGAAACGGCGCACGAAGGCGAGCACGCGCTCGTCGAAGGGCTGCCAGGCCGGCTGCACGGACAGGCGCTGCAGCACCTCCTCCAGGCGGGCGTCGGGAGCGGCTCCCAGCAGATAGCGCGGCCTCGTCATGCCAGGGCCCTCGTGTCACTGCAGCCGCGCAGCTCCACCTGCGCCAGGCGCCCGAGCACCGACAGCCGGGCGCCCTGGCGTCCGCAGGGGCAGTCGTCGCGTCCGTGGATGACGCCGACGTCCTCGGTCAGCAGGGAATGGCCGGGATAGCTCAGCGGCAGGGCGCTCAGCACCTGGATGAGGCCGCGCTCGCCCGGGGGCTGGGGCTGCAGGGTGTGGGGATGGCGCACCAGCACGTCGGCGAAACCGGGCACATGCAGGCTGCCGTGCTCGCACTCCATGAAGATGGAGCCCACCTGCTCCACCATGCCGTAGTAGTTGTGGACATGCTCGATGCCGAACTGCTGCTGCAGGCAGCGCTTGAAGCTCGCGTTGTCGACCTGCTGGTCCGTCAGCCGTTTCCAACCGCCTCCGTGGATCAGCAGGCTGCCCGGCGGCAGGCGCAGCTGCAGCCCCTGGCGGAGGGCGCTCTGGTACAGCCCCTGCCAGACGATGAAGGTGAAGCCGAACAGCAGGACGGGCGTGTCCGCATGCCGGTCCAGGAAGTCCTGCAGCGCGGCCGCATCGAGCGCCAGGCTGCCGTCCAGGCAATAGCTGTGGTCGCGGCCGTACAGCGAGAAGCCGAGGATGGCGGCCGCCCGGGCGCTGAACTGCCGGCGGTCCTTCAGCAGCTCGCTGGAGTCCACGATGAGCATGGGCCAGCGCTTGCGCCCGAGGAAGGAGGCCATGATGGCGGCCAGGGCACGGCTCTGCCGCAGCGAGGTCTCGCGGTCGAGGTAGATCTTCGACACCGCCTGCCCGCTCGTGCCGCTGGACGTCAACGTCTTGATGACCTGCGCCGGATCCACGCTGCGCAGCTCCCGCGTCTTGAACAGCCGCACGGGCAGGTAGGGCAGCTCATGGAGGTGCGTGGCCTCGCCCGGCGGGAACAGGCGCTCGAGGACCTGGGCATAGGGCGCACAGCGCGCCCGGTGCCACTGCGTCAGCGCCTGCATGGTGCGCAGGAAGGCAGGGTCCTTGACGCTGGCGGGAGCGTCGAAGGGCCCCAGGCCTTCCAGCGGCAGGGACGGCCAGTCTTGCGGGATCGGGGGCGTGGCGCTCATGAGCCTTCCAGCAGTGCTGCGTAGTGCTTCTTGCCCGAGGCCAGCAGGGGCAGCGCGTCCACCGCGCGGCACTGGGTGGCACTCGGATGGATGCCGAACTGCTGCCGCACCAGGGCACTGGCCTGCGCGACGAGCGCGGCATCGCCGGTCTCCATCCACACGACCAGCCGATCATCACGCCCCGCCACCGCGACCGGCAGCTGCAGCAGGTCCTCCAGCGCACGCTCGACCTCGTCCAGCCCGATGCGGTTGCCGTAGACCTTGATGAAACGCTTGATCCGGCCCTCGAGGAAGAAGAAGCCGTCTTCGTCGCGGCGGGCCAGGTCGCCCGTGGGCAGGCGGCCCTTCATCACGTCGCCCAGCGCCAGCTCCTCGCGCGACTCGGCATAGCCCAGCATCACATTGGGCCCCTCGTAGACCAGCTCCTGGGTGTGCGGGTCCAGGTCCAGGCGTCCGCCGGGGATGGGCACGCCGATGGAGCCCATCTTGCGGGCGAGCTGCTCGGGCGGCACATAGCTGATGCGTGCGCAGGCTTCCGTCTGGCCATACATGACAAAGAAACGGCGCCCGGCCGCCAGCGCGTGCTCGTGGACACGCCGGGCCAGGCGCTCGTCCAGCTTGCCACCGGCCTGGGTGAGGGTGCGCAGGGCCGGCAGGTCCTGCTGGAAGAAGCCGGTGCGATGCAGCATCTGGTACATGTAGGGCACGCCGGCCAGGGACGTCACGGCATGGCGGCGCATCAGCGGCACGAAGTCCGGGCTGATGATGCCCGGACCGCCCAGCACGACGCTGCCGCCGGCCAGCAGGTGGCTGTTCAGCACGGACAGGCCGTAGGAGTAGTGCATGGGCAGGCTCAGGATCGCGCGCTCCCTGGGGCCCAGCTGCAGGTACTCGACGATGGAGGCTGCGTTCGCCTGCAGTGCCTCGCGCGACAAGCGCACCAGCCGCGGGCTCCCGGTGCTGCCCGAGGTGCTGAGCAGCAGGGCCAGCGAAGGGTGCAGCAGCACGGGCGGCGCGTCGGGCTGACCGACGGGCACGGCGTCAGCGGGGTCCAGCCCGGCCACCCACTGGGGCCGGTAGTGAGCCCGCAGTGCCTCGACCTGCCGGGCCGGCATGTCTGCAGGCAGCAGCAAGGGCACGTGCCCCTGGCGAAGACAGGCCAGGTACAGGGCTACGTCGCTGAGCCGGTTGCTGCAGAACATCAGGCCCAGCGTGCGCGTGCCCAGGCGGGCCAAGGCCTCCTCGCTGGCGCGGACGGCTTCGGCGAGCTGGCGGCCGGACACCTCGCGGCCGCCGGTGTCGATGGCCACGACGCGTTCGCCGTGGGCCGCGTCCAGCGCCCAGAAGTTCACAGGCTCATGCCTCCGTCGATGCCGATCACCTGGCCCGTGATGTAGGCGGCACGGTCCGAGGCCAGGAAGCTCACCAGCTGAGCCACCTCGCGGGCCTCGCCCATGCGCCCCATGCGCACCAGGGCCAGCTTGCGCTGGCGCTGCTCAGGGCTGTCCTGGCGGTGCAGGTCGGTGTCGATGATGCCCGGCGCGACGGCATTGACGCGCACCTGGCGCGCGGCCAGCTCCTTGGCAGCCGCAAGCGTGGCGCCGATCAGACCTGCCTTGGAGGCCGCATAGGCCACCTGCCCCTCGGCGCCCCAGCGGCCCACCACGGAGGACATGTTGATGATGGAGCCGCGCCCCGCCCGGCCCATCAGCTTCGCAGCGCCCTGCAGATGCAGGATGGCGGCCGTGAGGTTCACCTCGAGCGTGCGCGCCAGGCTGTCCCGGGCGATCATGCCCAGGCTGGCGGACTCCATCACGCCGGCGTTGTTCACCAGCACGTCGAGGCGGCGGAAGCGCTTGAAGATCGTCTGGAAGGCCTGCCCGATGGCCTCGCTGTCCTGCAGCTCATAGACCACGGGCAGCACGCCGGCCGGATCCAGATCAGCCGGCAGCTCGTGCAGCAAGGCCTCCAGGGCCTCCTGGCTTCGGGCGTGCAGGACCAGCCCGAAGCCGTCCTCGGCCAGGGCCTTCGCACAGGCGGCCCCGATGCCGCGCGAGGCACCGGTGATGAAGGCAACAGGCTTGTCCATGACGCTCAGAGGTACTTGGCGACGATGTCCCGGGCCTTCCTGAAGCTGCTCATGTCGATCACGTCTTCCGCGTCGATCATGATGTCGAAGGCCTCCTCGATGGCAGCGATCAGCGACATGTGCGCCACGGAATCCCAGCCCTCGGCCACGGCGTACTGCAGCTCATCCGTGACCTGCGAGGCGTCCATGCCCAGCACCTGAGAAAACACCTCGCGCAACTTCTCTTCCATATTTCATCCGATCGACTTTGAAAATGACAGCACCACCACGCCCAGCATGATGATCGCCGTGCCGGCCCAGCGATAGATATCCATTTTCTCACCGAACAGCAGCGTGGCCAGCACCGCTACCAGCAGGAAATTGATGGCCATATAGGGATAGGCACGGCTGATCGGCAGGCGGTTGATGGCCACCATCCAGCACAGCGAGGCGAGAAAGGCCGCCCCGAAGGCGGAAACGATCCAGGGCCGGCACAGCAGACGGGCAATGCTCCAGAGGTCCGTCCAGTTCACGGAGGCCCCGTGCAACCCCATCTGCCATTTCAGGACCAGTTGCCCGTATACCGTCAGCACAATGGTCAGGGCCACGAATAGATAGCTGATCGACATTTTCTGACTCACTGCTGCGTGGAGGTATCTTCGGTGCTGGACCGCACGGAATATGGCGGGCGCTCCATGGCGCGGAAATGCATGCGCGCAATGTATTCACCAATGATTCCCAGCGAGAAAAGCTGCACACCCGAAAATATCGAGATGATGGACGCCAGGAAACTGAAGCCCGGCACCACGGCATCCGAGATGAAATACCTCACCAGCACATACATCAGCACCACGAAGCCGCCGGCTGCGAACAGCAGGCCGGCCACGCTGGCGATCTGCAAGGGCAGGGTGGAGAAGCCCGTCATCATGTTGAGGGCGTGGGTCATCAGCTTGCGGACCGTGTAGCCGGACTGCCCTCGCTCCCGCCGGTCCTGCCGGACATCGACCGAGCTGAAGCGGGTGGTGCCCCAGGTCAGCAGGACCTCGATGCTGACGGTGGGGCTGTTGTAGTCCGCAAAAGCGTTGCGCAGACGGGTCCTGAACGCCCGGAAGGCACTGGACTTGCGGGCCGTCTCTGCGCCCATGGAATGCTGCAGCGCCAGCTTGGTGACCAGGGATGCGATATTCCTCAGGAAGCCATGGTTCTCCTGCACCGGGGAGCCATAGACCACATCAAAGCCCTCATTGATCTTGCTGAGCAGGCGCGGAATTTCTTCCGGTGGGTTCTGCAGGTCGTCGTCCATGGTGACGATGACCTGACCCCGTGCTGCACGAATGCCGCATAACAGCGCATTGTGCTGGCCATAGTTTCTGGCCAGCTGGATGCCCACGATGCGGCCATCGGCCCGCGCGAGCTGGCTGATGACGTCCCAGGTGCCGTCGCCGCCGCCGTCCTCCACCAGGACGAACTCCGCCGACAGGCCGTTGGCCGCACAGACGGCATCCAGCCGCCGGTGCAGGTCGGGCAGGTTGTCCGCCGAGCGGTAGCAGGGAATGACGATGGAGAGGGCGGGTGCCTCCGGGCCCCGGGCCTGTTGTGCAGCTTGCTGCTGGGCTTGTTCACTCATGGGCTGCCTTTCCAAACAACTGCCATCCACCACGCCCCGCAACCGGGACCATGCGGCCATCCGTCTTGGCGCGCACCCATTCCCTGGCGTCGTCCGAGGAGCGGACCAGCAGGTAGTCGAAGCTGCTGCCGGCGTTGGCATCCCAGTCAAAGCTGCCGGGCGCCCACTCGAAACCGACGTAGATGCCAGGCCCCTGGCTGTTCTTGTACTGGAGCGGCATGCCCCAGAACCGAGCGAAGTTGAACTCGGACAGGCCGCCCTGCTCCGCCTGGTACCAGCTCGAGAAATGCAGCATCACCGGCGCGGCGCTGACCCGGCTGTAGGGGTCCGCCGCCAGCATCAGGATCCGTCGGCCAGGCTCGGCCCGGGTCATCACCGCCTGGTAGCCGGCGATCTCCCGATTGAAGACCTCCGCCCGGAAGGTCTGCCAGCCCAGCATCAGCAGGCCCAGCGCGGCCAGCCCGGCAGCGACCCAGCGCTGCCCCTTGGCGTCCAGGCGCGAAGCCGGCTCCTCGAAGCAGGCCCAGTAGAGCGGCAGGCCCAGGAAGCCGAAGCGCTGGTAGGTGTAGTAGTTGCCGCCCAGGAAATGCGGCACGAACATCATGAAGAACAGGTAGACGCCGAAGGGCACCCACGCGGTCCAGTGCTTCTTGACGCCAAAGCCCGCCGCCCAAGGCAGCGCCAGCAGCAGAAACCCCAGCAGCACCCCCACGGTGGGGTCCGGCGCCGACACCAGGCCAGGAAGGAACTCCACCAGCCGGTGAAGGCCGATCTCCCAGCCGATGGGCGCCCGCGCGGCCGGCGCCGAGGCCATGCCCACGCCCATCCAGGCCAGCGTGATGGGCAGGATGGAGAAGATGGGCAGGCAGCGCCGCAGCCAGCGCAGCAGGCCCTGCCAGGGATGCGCCAGCAGCAGCACCGCGATGATGCAGACGAAGGCCGTGACCAGCAGGTGCGCGAAGAACAGCAAATGCAGGACCGCCACCATCTGCAGCGCCGGCTTCAGCCCGCCCGGTGACTCGCGCCACGTCCGCAGCCAGCCGAGGAACAGGAACACCAGCGGCGCCGCCACGAGGAAGTTCAGGAAGCCCCATTGGAAGGCGAAGCCAAAGGGCAGCATCAGGAAGGCCCAGCGCCAGGAGGGCGGCATGCCGGCCCGCACGGCATACCGAGCGGCCGCCCAGACGAAGAAGGCCTGCGCCGCCACGACCACCACCTTGATCGCCAGCAGGATGCCCAGCGGCACGGACAGCGCCATCACCAGGCCATAGCCCAGCCAGTAGGGCGTGAAGGCCTGCAGGCTGAACAGGGACTCGTAGCGCCAGTCATGGGAGAACAGCATGGCCTTCAGCGCGGCGATCTGGGCCGCGTGCTGGGGCATGTCCGCCATCGGCGGATAGCTGGCGATCATCACCGGCAGGCCGCACAGCAGGCAGGCGAGGCCGAAGAGCCAGGGGTTGCGAAGGAGTTGCGTCATGCCAGGTCTCGATTCAGATCTTCAGACGGTGCATCAGCACCCGGGGCAGGCTGCGGATGACCGCCATGATCAAGCGCCACTTGCCGGGCACATAGACCACCGGCCGCCCCTGGGCCACCCCCTTCACGATGCCGGCGGCGACCGCGTCCACCGGCGCCAGGCCACCCGGGGCGCCGCCCATCGCGGCGGTCATGGGCGTGGCCGTCGGCCCCGGCTTGACCAGCACCACGCGCAGGGGGTGACCTTGCAAAGCCAGGCGGTGCTGCAGGCCCTCGGCATAGCGTTCCAGCAGGCCCTTGGCGGCGCCGTAGACGTAGTTGGACTGGCGGCCCCTGTCTCCCGCAACAGAGCCGATGAGGGCCAGGCGGCCGCCCTCCACCGCCTGCATGCGGGCCGCGAAGGCCTCGGCAAACAGGACCGGCGAGAGGCCGTTGACTTCGAGCGTCAGGCGGGCCAGGGCGAGATCTTCCTGCGCGCGAGCCTGGTCCGGCAGCAGGCCATGGGCGATCAGGACCAGGTCAGGCACCCGGGGCTGGCTACAGTCGGCCGCGGCGCGGGCAATGGCGTCAGCATCGCTGAAGTCCAGCACACGGCAGCTGATGCGGGCCTGCGGCGCACGCACGCGGAGGTCGCCCGCCACCCGTTCCAGACGCTCGGCGTGGCGGCCCAGCAGGACCAGTTCGCAGTCCGGCGTCTGGCGCAGCCACAGCCGCGCGCAATGCTCGGCCATGGCCGAGGTCGCGCCAACGATGACGATGCGCCGCCGGGAGGCTGCGCCGGCAATGCCCATGGGATCGGTCAACTTCAACTCCCCAGCAGACGACGCGACAGGGCCGAGGACATGCCCGGGTCGCGCCACTGCAAGAACTCATTCAATCGTGGAAAGCCCGCCTCGAACAGGGCGCGCGGCATGCGTGCGTCCTTGGCAGGATAGAGGGCGCCCCCCGCCTCGCGGACGATGGCATCGAGCCGCTCGAAGAGCCGCGCGGTCCGCTCGCCGCGGTTGGGGAAATCAAGCGCGAGCGTCGTGCCCGGCCGCGCAAAGCTGAGGAGGCCGGGTGAGGGGCGAGCCCCAAAGGTCTTCAGCACCGCGAGGAAGGAGCCCTCCCCGCTGCGCGCGATGGCTTGCAGCATGGCCTCGGTGGCCTCGCGCGCCACGCCGGGCGGCACCACGCTCTGGTACTGGTAGAAGCCGCGCGGGCCGTACATGCGGTTCCAGTCCATCAGCCCGTCCAGCGGGTAGAAGAAGGTCTCGTAGTGCTGCCGGGCGCTGCCGGCCCGGTGGCGTTGCAGTCGGTAGTAGGCGGCATTGAAAGGCCGCAGGGTGAGTGCATTCACCAGGGACACCGGCGGCGTCACCGGCAGGCGCCGCAGGCCCTTCGCGGGCAGGGGGCCGGTCTGAGCGGTCGAGGGATTCGCCCGCAGAAAGATGCCGCGCACGCCGCCGCGGGACTGCGTCAGGCAGTCGATCCAGGCCACGCTGTGCTCCCAGGCCGGCTCACTGCCATCGGCCAGGGCAAAGAACTCGTCCAGGCCCCGGAAGGGCTGGGTGTGGGTGTCCAGCCAGGGGCCGGGCACCCGGCGCAGCTGCAGCTCGGCGCGCACGATGACGCCGGTCAGGCCCAGCCCGCCCACCGTGGCCGCAAAGCACTGCGGCTCCAGGTCCCGGCTGCATTCGAGCACCGTGCCGTCGCTGCGGGCCAGCCAGAGGCGCCGGACGTGTTCACCAAAGCTGCCAAAGCCATGGTGGTTCTTGCCGTGCACATCGTTGGCGATCGCGCCGCCCACGCTCACCAGCTGCGTGCCCGGCGTCACCGGCAGCAGCCAGCCCTGCGGCAGCAGGGTGCGCTGGACGTCCTGCAGCAGGGCACCGCCCTCGCAGCACAGGAGGCCGGTCTGGGCGTCCCAGCCGAGGAAGTGGTCCAGGGCCCCCAGCCGCCACAGCGTGCCGCCGGGATTCAGACAGACATCGCCATAGCTGCGCCCCTGGCCATAGGCAATGCCCGGCTGCTGGGCCTGCAGCTGCGCAGGCAGCGAGGCTTCGTCCGTGAGCTCCACCACGCGATGCAGGGCGGACTCCAGCCGGCCCCAGGATTGCATCGGCCTCATGCCTGCGCCCCGCTGGCGGCGACACGGAACACATAGCGCTTGTCCAGGTGGTACTTGAGCCAGTAGCCGGCAGCCAGGCCCAGCACGGCCCCCGCATAGCGCATGAGGCGATCGCCGCCGAAGCAGCGGTCGAAGCTCCATTCGGTCCCCCAGAAGAGGGCCGTGGTCAGCACGCCGGCACCGACGTAAAGCACGAAGGTCTGCGCATCATGGGCCGCATTGCGGGCCCGGAAGCGGAAGATGTACCGTTTGTCGAGCACGTACTTGAGCACCAGGCCGACCCCGGTGCCCAGCACCACGGAGGCCGCCACATGCCAGGGCCCCTGATAGAGGCGCAGCAGCAGGTCCTGCGCACCTATATTGGCCACCGTGGCGATGGCCGCCAGCAGGGCATAGAGCGCCGGCAGGCGCATGCGCGACACGCCAAGACCTGTGGAGCTGCCCATGGGTATCGCCTGCTTCAAGGCCATGGAGCCAGGGGCACGGCCAGCAGCGGCAGCCCTTGTGCATCCACCAGCACGACGCCATCACGCTCCACGCCCTTCAAGGGCAGCCAGCCGGCGGCCTGCGGATGGCCCGCCAGCACGGCCGCCACCTGGGCGGGTGGATTGAACTCGTTCAAACGCGACAGGGGCCGCGCGGCCGCACGGATGGCGGGCTGGACCTGCTCGATCGGCACATGGGACTCGGCCAGGCTCTCCACGGGGATGTTGTCGGCCAGCTCACGCGTGATCTGCTGCGCACGCACGGCGGGGTCCTGGGCATAGGGCGCGCCCACCCAGCGCGGCCCACTGTGCCAGGGCGTCGTGGGCAGTGTGCGCATGCGCACCGGCCGCAGGAGGCGGAAGTCGTCCTTGACGAAGGCGATCCAGGCCGGCCGCCCCTGGTGCAGCGCATGCATGGCAAAGCCCAGGGTCACCAGCTGCAGCAGGCTGATCACGACCATGTCCAGCAGCAGCGCGCGGCGATTGGCCTTGTACACCAGGGCCCCCAGCGCAGGCGTGATCAGCACGGCGACGCCGGCCAGCGCCATCATCGGCCAGCCGCCATCAAAGGGCCGCCAGACCGCGGGGTACCAGAGGTCGAACAGCAGCCAGACCGGCAGGGTGCACAAGCTCAAGCTCGCCACCAGGCAGAGCCCGGCAAACCTCCAGCGAGTCATCAGCAGCATCATTTACCAGCTTCGAAGAATTGCCGCTTCTGCAGTCGGGTACAGGTGTCGCGCGCCGAAGCACTGATGTCCTGCCTTCGGTCACAGAAGATCCGAACGACGTCATGGACCTGCTTGATCATGCCCGCCTTGTTATAGAAATAGATCGACTGATTCTTTTCCATAATTTTGTCGGCCTGCTCAAAATTGCCGCTGGCGTAGTAAATGGCCGCATCCGTGTAGCTGATGTAGCCTGAATCAAAGCTCTGGAGATACCAGCGAGAAATCGCGTTGTTCTTCAATGCTTCGTCGGCATTGCCCTCAAACAAAAGCGATGCAAGCGCATAGTTCGTATAGGCCGAACCGAGAATTCCGCTGGCGACCGGGAAAGCGGCCATTTTGGCCCGGCCATCCGGCATGTCGTGGAACTTGGGCAGCGCGTAGAGGACGCCCTCAAGGTACTTCTTGCTTTCAGGATTGCCCTGGCGCATCAGCAAGCTGGCATAGATGATCTGCTCACCGATCTCAAGCCCGCCGTGCTTCTTCAGCAATCGCTCGATTTCGGTCTGCGCCCAGTCGAAGTGATTGCTGGTCAGCGCGGCTTCCAGATAGTTGTGGCGGACGTTGTCGACATCAGGATGCTGGAAGCTCGCCCAACGCCACAGGATTTCCGGGCGTTCCCACAAAGGCACCAGGCTCACGGTGACCAATGCCGAGAATGCCAGCCATCCTCCCAGCGCCAACACACTGACCATCTTGCAGGCGCGAGCGCGCAAGTGCTGGCCCACGGTCTGACGCCACGGAAAGATCACGAGGGCCATTGCCACAAATGCCAGTGGCGCCGTCATGAAGCGCTCCTGCGCGATGTTGTCCGCAATGCTCAGCGGGATGAAATGCAGCACCAGGACAATGCCGGTGAATGCAGCGATCAGCAGCCATGCCCACGGCCGCTGGCGGCGGCACGCGAACCAGAAGGTGAGGAGGGTCAGGGCAAGCACCACCAAGTTCCCCGCCACCGCCAGCGCATCGAGTTTCAGCGCGGAATAGGGATGGAAGATGCTGACCCGCCCAAAGGGCCAGACGGCCATGCTGACATAGTGCTTCAGCGCCTCCAGCGGCAGCTGTGTTTGCACCAATGCCAGCAGATATCCAGTGCCCCAGGTGGAGTGGTAAATGCCTCCAGCACTGAGGCGTCGCGCCACGAAGTAGGCCACCAGCACCAGGGCCGAGGTCACCCACACGGCGGCCTCGCTGCGTAGCGCCCGGCCCAGGTTCTGCCGGAACGTTTGCCGTTCATCGGCACGCACCGCCATCCATACGCAAAGCAGCACAACGGGCGTCACGACGCCCAGTTCCTTGCTCAGCACGGCCACCAGCAAGGCGCACACCAAGCCTGCCAAGCGCAGGGGCGTGCTCCAGCCAAAGTTCAGGAAAACGTGCGAGGCCGCCAGGATGCCTGTCGTCGCCAGCATGTCAAAGCGGCCGGACACCCAGGCCGTGGACTCGATCAACGCGGGGTGGACTGCATAGCACAAGGCTGCCACTGAGGCCCAGAGGGCCGGCGCGGCCTCTCCCCTCTCCTCCAGCAGACGGCGCGCAACAGAGCGGAGCAGCAGAACGTTGACGACCAGCAACGCCACATTGACGGCATGCGAGACGGCCGGTTGCTGACCAAAGCAATGAAACTCAAGCCACCAGGTGAGCAGGACCAGGGGCCGCATGTAGCTGGAACCTTCCAGGATGGGTTCCGTCAGCAGCTTCCAGCTCAAGGGCTCCACGACCAGGGAGTTCTTGTTCAGGAAAATGAGTCCGTCATCCCAGACGTATGAAAAGCCCACCGTCTGCCCATACAGCGCAATGCAGACCAGCGCCAGCACGGCCATTTGCAGCCGATCCGACACCTTCAGCCGATCGAAGATGGAATGCATCATGTCAAACAAACTGCTCACTCTCCGCCCCATATGAGGAAAGGCATTGTGTCCCAGGCCCGACTGCCTGGGCGACACAACGCAAACGACAAAGGGGGCCAAAGCCCCCTTTGATCATCACGTGCAAAACCGATTAAGGCTTGCAGGCGTTCGGCAGGTACTTGGCTTCGATGGTGGTGCCGGCACCGACCACGCCATCCACCGTGGTGTTGCCGCAGGACCAGGTGCTGCCGCCGTTGCCGGTGGTCAGCGTCAGCACTTGACCGCTGGCCTTGCCGGTGGTCATCGTGGCAGTCAGGGTACCGGCCGGGTAGGTACCACCCACCTTATTGGTCACGGTGCTGTACTTGCCGATCAGGGTGGCGTTCAACTCGCCAGCCGAGGGGGTGACCGTCGGAGCCACCAGGGTGGTGGGCCAGGCGTTCTTGTCAGCGCCGTACTCGGACAGGGGAGCCTTCAGGCCGGTCAGCAGAGCGACGGGCTCGGAGACCTGGCTACGGACCATGTAGTCTTGGTAAGCCGGCAGAGCCACGGCAGCCAGAATGCCGATGATGGCCACGACGATCATCAGCTCGATCAGGGTGAAACCCTTTTGCAGGTACTTCATGAATTACTCCTATGAGCAAATTGAGGGGGTAGGACAGCCCCCCTGAATGCAGGGGTCGTGCCAGCTGGCGATTGTGCGGATCTGCGGGCAAAAGTCACGCTGGTTAGCCCTCAAACTGACCATTTTTGTCAGTCCAGTTGGCGCGATTGGTCGCCCTCAGAAGGGGCTGACAAAAATGGTCAGCCGGGAGCGTTGCAGAAGGTAAATGAAGGTCAGCAGGTGACACGGGCTGAGCGCCCCGCAGCAGCCGGAATCACAGCCGCAGGAGCTGGCCCGCTTGGAGGGCGGTGACGCTGTGGCGCTTGTCCAGCGCATGGATGGCCTGCATCACGGCCTCGATCTCACCCGGCTTGATGTGGGTGATGTAGACCTCGGCCGGCTGGGCCAGCTGGCGCAGCTCCTGCGCCAGCGATCGTGGGCACAAATGCTGTGAAATACGCGCCAACTCGCACTCATCGTCGCCGAACGCGGTCTCAATGACCAGCTGGGCCACCTTGATTTCGGCGAGCCGGGCCCACAGGGCGGGGTTCGGGCCGGTGTCTCCGGTGAAGACCCAGTGCCCGGCCTCGCCGGCGTCCACCGCAAAGCCGCAGGCCGGCACGGTGTGCGAGGCGCTGAGCACCTCGATCTGGCGGCTGCCGAATGCCCTGCGCTCGCCCACGGCCAGAGGCCGGAACTGCAGGGCCGGACGCTCAGGCTCGGGCAGCCGGGTGAAGTCAGGCCAGATCACACCGTTGAAGAGGTGCTGGCGCAGCGCAGCGAGCGTCTCGGGCAGGGCATGGACCTGGATGGGCGGGCGGCCTGCCTGCATGCGCAGACGCATCACGGAATCCGCCAGCAGGGGGATGCCCAGCACATGGTCCAGGTGCGCATGGGTCACCAGGATGTGGTCGATGCGCGCCAGGGCGGCCAGCTCCAGATCGCCCACACCTGTGCCCGCGTCGATCAGGACGTCGTCGTCGAGCAGGAAGGCGGTGGTCTTGTAGCCGGCGGCAATGGAGCCGGAACAACCCAGGACGCGGATGTTCATGGAAAACTCAAGGCTGGGGGCGCACGGCGCACCTGTCGCTGCGGGAGCAGCCAGATCCGCCGTGGATTCGGGTGCAGGCAATGTACGCCGGGCCTCCAGCCCTGGGTAGCGCCGAAGTCCCGATTCAGCCGGCTAATTGGACGGGTGACGATTGCAGTCGACAGGGCCGTGAACTCTGCACGGCGCCCCGCTGCCCCGGCCGATCAGGCCTGCAGGAACTGCATCTGCGTGCCGGCCAGCTCGATGACATCGCCGCTCTTGAGCGCGATGGACTCGCCCACCAGGGGGCTGCCGTTGATGGTGGGCCGGGACTGGCCTTCCACATGGGCCAGCACGTAGCCGCTGGGGCGCTTGGTGATGGAAGCCACCTGAACGCCCGGCTTGCCGACCGTCGTGACGACCTTGGTCAGGCTCACCTCGCGACCCGCCGCGGCACCGTTGAGCACCTTGATGGAGGCCGGGTTGGTGTTCGCTGCCGTGGGCATGCTGCCAAAGCCGGACGGCAGGCCGAAGCCCGTCGGCGAGGTGGCCCCCGGCTTCAGGATCATGGTCTTCTCGTAGTCGGCGTTTTCCTCGACCAGGTAGCGGATCTTGTACTTGCCGACTTCCACCACATCGTTGTTGGCCAGCAGCTGCTTCTTGATGGCCTTGCCGTTGATGTAGGTGCCGTTGGTGGAGTTGAGGTCCTCGATGAAGACGTCGGCACCCACCATCTGCAGCACGGCATGCTCGCCGCTGACCGCCAGGTTGTCGATGACGATGTCGTTGTAGGGGCGCCGACCGAGCGTGGTCTTGTCCTTGGTGATCTGCACTTCCTTGATCACCACGCCGTCGAGCGAAACCACCAGCTTGCCCATTGTTGACCTCAAATCTTTTTGCTTCTCTGACGAAGCCTGCTGCACTGTCTCATGTGCCTGTTGCCGGGTAAGCAGCTGCTCACTTGCGTCCGAAAGGCCACCACGGCCGGGTACCGGACTTGGAGCGCCCCTCAGCCCGAGCCAGGACGATCGCAATATTATCCTTGCCGCCCATGTCATTGGCCGCGTCAATGAGGGACAGGGTCGTTTCGGACAACGAGGCATTGCGAAGCAGCAACTGTGCCAGGGCTGCCTCATCCAGCATGTCCGAGAGCCCGTCGGAGCACATCAGGAACAGGTCGCCGGGCTGCACTTCATGCTCGTGCAGCTCCAGGAGGACCGTGTCTTCCACGCCCACGGCACGGGTCACCAGGTTCTTGTTGCTCGAGAAGACAGCCTCCTCGGGCGTCAGCAGGCCAGCGTCCAGTTGCTCCTGGAGCAGGGAATGATCCCGGGTCAGCTGCGTCAGCTGACCGCCGCGCAGGCGGTAGGCGCGGGAATCGCCCACATGGCCCAGCAGCAGGGTGCCTTCGCGGAACACCGAGAGCACGAGCGTGGTGCCCATGCCGGCATAGCGCGGATTGGTGTTGGCGGCGTTGAAGATGGCGCGGTTGGCGTTGTCCACGCAGATGTCCATGGCGCGCTTGACGTCCTGGACCGTGGCGCTGGCGCCACCTTCACGCAGCCAGCGGCCCAGCTCGGTCTTGATGAAGCTGGTGAGCATCTGGCTGGCGACCTCGCCGGCGTTGTAGCCCCCCATGCCGTCCGCCAGCACGGCCAGGTGGGCCGCTTCGTCCACGGCGACCGAATCCTCGTTGTTGTCACGGGCTCGGCCGACGTCGGTCGCGCTGAAGAACTCCAGACTCATGCTTGGGAATCTTTCGGTGGCTGGGAGGCGGAATTCTGCACCGGATCCTGGCCACTGAGGCGCAGTGTTTGCGCGAAAGCCTCAGCGGCAGGCGGATTTTGCGGGCTGGACAGCGGCGCAGCGAGCTCCGCCGGCAGCTGCTGGAGCACCGCTTCGAGGTCCTGGGCGAACTGCTCGCCATTGGCATAGCGCAGCTCCGGGCGCTTCTCCAGCGCCAGTGCCAGCACCATGGCCAGGGCCTCGGGCAGCCCGGGCCGGAAGTTGCGCACGTCGGGGGGGGCCTCGTTGGCAATGCGGTACATCAGCTTGGCCATGGACTCCGCCTGGTGCGGCAGCTGCCCGGTCAGCAGCTGGAACAGCAGAACGCCCAGCGAGTAGAGATCGCTGCGGCCGTCCACGTGCAGACCGGCCAGCTGTTCGGGCGACATGAAGGACGGCGTGCCCAGCACCAGGCCGGTGCGGGTGCGGCTGCCGTCGGCGATGCGCGCGATGCCGAAGTCCATCAGCTTCACGCTGTGGCTGACCCGGTCCAGCATGATGTTGGCCGGCTTGATATCGCGGTGGACCACGCCATGGCTGTGGGCATAGTGCAGCGCCCGCGCCAGGCGAGCCACCAGCTGCAGCACCTCGGCCACGGGCAGGAGCTCGCCAGGACGGGTGAAGTGGCTGAGGTCCCGGCCCAGCACGTACTCCATGGCGATCCAGGTGTCACCGTCGGCCTCGCCGGCGTCCAGCACACGGAGGATGTCGGGATGTTCCAGATGAGCGGCCGCCCGCGCCTCGCGCATGAAGCGGGCACGCACGTCGGCCAGGTCTTCCTGGGAGAACTCGCGCTGCAGCGCCAGGCGCTTGATGGCCAGCTGCTGGCCGGTGGCCCGGTCGGTGGCCTTGTAGACGATGGCCATGGCCCCGCGCCCGATCTCGTCACCCAGGGCGTAGCGCTTGCTGAGCTGCTCGGAGGGCGGGGCCGTTTCCGGCAGGGTCGTGGCTCCGGGCGCCAGCTGCACCGCGTTCGGGGTCTTGTCCCTCCCGAACCATTTGCGCAGAAAGCCACCGGTGCCCATGGGATGTCCTCAGCGGCTCGCTGCGGCAGCGCGCATGGCCATCAGCCGGCCGACCACCAGCACTGCCAGGGCACCCACGACACCGGCGCCGTAGTGCCACAGAGCAGGCGCAGCCGACTGACCGGGGGCCAGGCGCGGCAGCACGGCCGGGTCGCTCAGGGCCATGGTGCCTGCAATCCAGCCCAGCAGCATGCCGCCGAGCGTGATGATCAGCGGGAATCGATCCATCAGCTTGATCACAAGCTGGCTGCCCCAGACGATGATGGGAATGGACACCAGCAGACCGAAGATGACCAGGGGCATCTGGTGCCCACCACCCGCGCCTTCGGCCGCACCGGCGATGGCAATGACGTTGTCCACGCTCATCACGAGGTCGGCCAGGATCACCGTCTTCACCGCGGCCCAGAGCTTGTCGCTGGCCTGGATGTTGCCGTGCTCGTCTTCATCTTCCGGCACCAGCAACTTGATGCCGATCCACAGCAGCAGGATCGCCCCCACCAGCTTCAGGTAGGGCAGCTTGAGCAGGGTCAGCGCAAAGAAGATCAGCACCACGCGCAGCACGATGGCGCCGATGGTGCCCCAGATGATGCCCTTGGTGCGCTGGGCATCCGGCAGCTTGCGACAGGCCAGGGCGATCACGACGGCGTTGTCCCCGCCCAGCAGGATGTCGATCATGATGATCTGACCGACGGCCAGCCAGAACTCGGGGCTTGTGAGCATGTCCATGTGCACGAGGTAATGAGAGATGAGGCCGCAAGCGGGACCAGTCTACGGGGTTTCGCAGCCCAGCCCCAGGCCTTGCCGGCATCAAAAGCGCCAAAAGGGGCCGAAGCCCCCTTTGACATTGATGCGTCAGACCGGCATGGCCTGACGGGATTGTCCATCGCCATCCCGGGACGACCGCTGCGTGAAACCACGCAGCAGCGCCCAGCCGGGCGAGGGTGTCGCTTACAGCAGCGACTTCAGGAGACGGCCCATCTCGGACGGGTTGCGGGTCACCTTGAAACCGCACTCTTCCATGATGGCCAGCTTGGCGTCAGCCGTGTCGGCACCACCGGAGATCAGCGCGCCGGCGTGGCCCATGCGCTTGCCCGGAGGGGCGGTGACACCGGCGATGAAGCCGACGATGGGCTTCTTCATGTTGGCCTTGCACCAGCGGGCGGCTTCGGCTTCGTCCGGGCCGCCGATCTCGCCGATCATGATCACGGCGTCGGTGTCCGGATCGTCGTTGAAGGCCTGCATCACGTCGATGTGCTTCAGGCCGTTGATCGGGTCACCACCGATGCCCACGGCGGAGGACTGGCCGATGCCCAGCTCGGTCAGCTGTGCCACGGCTTCATAGGTCAGCGTGCCGGAGCGCGAGACCACGCCGATGCGGCCCTTGCGGTGGATGTGACCGGGCATGATGCCGATCTTGATTTCGTCCGGGGTGATCAGGCCGGGGCAGTTGGGGCCCAGCAGCAGGGTCTTCTTGCCGCCAGCGGCTTCCTTGGCCTTCATCTTGTTGCGCACTTCCAGCATGTCGCGCACGGGAATGCCTTCGGTGATGCAGATGGCCAGGTCCAGGTCGGCTTCAACGGCTTCCCAGATGGCGGCAGCAGCGCCAGCGGGCGGCACGTAGATCACGGAGACGGTGGCGCCGGTCTGGCTGGCCGCTTCCTTGACGGTGGCGTAGATGGGGATGTCGGAGAACTTCTCGCCCGCCTTCTTGGGATTCACGCCGGCGACGAAGGCGTTCTTGCCGTTCGCGTAGGCCTGGCAGCCCAGGGTGTGGAATTGACCGGTCTTGCCCGTGATGCCCTGGGTGATGACCTTGGTGTCCTTGTTGATGTAGATGCTCATGGTTCTATTCCTTGCTGGGCTTACTTGACGGCAGCGACGATCTTGGTGGCCGCTTCGGCCATCGTGTCGGCGGCGATGATGGGCAGGCCGGATTCGGCCAGCATCTTCTTGCCCAGTTCTTCGTTGGTGCCCTTCATGCGGACGACCAGCGGCACGGACAGGTTCACGGCCTTGCAGGCGGTGATCACGCCTTCGGCGATGGTGTCGCACTTCATGATGCCGCCGAAGATGTTGACCAGGATGCCCTTCACGGACTTGTTCTTCAGCATGATCTTGAAGGCCTCGGTCACCTTCTCGGCCGTGGCGCCACCGCCGACGTCCAGGAAGTTGGCCGGCTCGCCGCCGAACAGCTTGATGGTGTCCATGGTGGCCATGGCCAGACCGGCGCCGTTCACCAGGCAGCCGATGTTGCCGTCCAGGGAGATGTAGGCCAGGTCGAACTTGGAGGCCTCGACTTCAGCGGGATCCTCTTCGTCCAGGTCGCGGTAGGCCACGATCTCGGGATGACGGAACAGGGCGTTGGCGTCGAAGTTGAACTTGGCGTCCAGCGCGATCAGGTTGCCCTTGGAGTCGCAGTTCAGCGGGTTGATCTCCACCAGCGACGCGTCGGTGTCCATGTAGCACTTGTACAGCTTGGCGAAGATGTCGACAGCCTGGTCGATCGAGGCGCCGGTCAGGCCGATGGCCGCGGCGATCTTGCGGCTCTGCGCTTCGGTCAGGCCGGTCAGCGGGTCGATCATCTCGGTGATGATCTTCTCGGGGGTCGAGTGCGCGACCTCTTCGATGTCCATGCCGCCTTCGCTGGAGGCGATGAAGGCCACCTTCTGCGTGCCGCGGTCGGTGACCAGGGAGACGTACAGCTCGTTCTTGATGTCAGCGCCGTCCTCGATGTACAGGCGGCGGACCTTCTGGCCTTCCGGGCCGGTCTGGTGCGTGACCAGCTGCATGCCCAGGATCTTTTCGGACAGGGCCTTCACATCGTCCAGGGTCTTGGCGACCTTCACGCCACCACCCTTGCCACGGCCACCGGCGTGGATCTGGGCCTTGACCACCCAGACCGGACCGCCCAGCTTCTGGGCCGCTTCGACGGCTTCTTGCACCGTGAACGCGGGAATGCCGCGCGGCACCGGCACGCCGAACTGGCGCAGGATTTCCTTGCCCTGGTACTCGTGAATCTTCATGGGGAGGTCTCGCTTGATGGATAGTCAGGAAAGGTTGCCGTTACCGGCGGCTGGCGGGGTCACCGCCGCGCCGCGATACCAGCGAGGGTAATGAGTTTGCACCACGGCACCGTCGCTGCGAAGTGCGTGGCAGCGGTCGATCTGGAAGGGTGGCGTGCCATCCTCCGCGCCTTCGCGCACATCCAGCACCACGCCCGCGAAGGCCTGGATCACCGCGGTGGGCAGGTGCTGGCAGAGCTCGGTGAGGTGGGTGCAGCCCTTGACGCCGGCCAGGCGCTGCTTGACCGCAGCCCGGAAGCCGGTCATCAGGTTCAGGCCCACCAGTTGCCGGTAGGCGTCGCCATGCTGGTCACACTGGCCGGGATAGGGCATCCAGCGGGTGCTGGAGGTGGCGGCCAGGATGTCCAGGTGACGGTCGACGACCAGCCACAGGCCCATGTCATGCACGGGCTCGCCGGCACGACGGATGCCGCCCGCCAGGGGGATGTCGCGGGTCTTGCTGTCCTGCAGCTCCGCCTCGACCTCGAACAGGCCGTCGGCGCGCGAATACACCTGCACGGCAATGGCGCGGCGATGCATCAGCTGACGCTCTGGACTGGAGGACAAGGAGGACATGGAACAGCGGCGGTGCAAAGGCGCAAAAAACGGCCCGCAGGCCTCGTCAGACCGGCGGGCGCGCTCGCGCAGGCCGCCAATGTAGCATGTTGCGCTGCACCAAGCCTGTCATGAGGCTGTCGCTGTGCCTCTTTTTGGTGCAGACCCCTGGCAATCCGTGTGCCGACCGGGCCGGGCTCAGGCCAGGCTTCACTCATCCTCGCCGCGCAGCACCCGTCGAACGACCTCCGAGGAAAAGCCCCGCGCGGCCAGGAAACGCATCTGCCGGGCCCTGCTGGCGGCATCCACCGGGGCCTGGCCACCGAACTTGCGCTGCCAGACGTCGCGTGCGCGCTCCAGCTCGCTTTCCTTGAGGCGGGCCTGCTGCGCTTCGTCGGGCGCGACGCCCAGCTGTCGCAGCTCCTGCTGGATGCGCAGATTGCCGTAGCGGGCGGCCCGCGCATTGATGCGCGATTCCACCAGGCGGGCTTCGCTGAGGTAGGCGCGCTGCTGCAGCCATTGCAACAGCTGCTCGACTTCTTCCGCGCGGGCCTGCTGCCTTTCCTCGTCCATGACGGCCTGGCGGGCCTCGGGACTCGGCGGCACTGCCCGCCGGGAGGGCCGTTCCCTTGCGCGACGCTGCGTGCACTCGGCAGCGGCTGGGCCTTCCAGCCGGCTCTGCCGGTGAGGATCGGCACGGCCTTCGTGGCCTTGGCTGAAGTCAGCCGTGCCCGCCGGCTCTCCGTGCACGACGCTGTGCAGGTCAGCAGCGGTGTCGCCCGTGAGGTCGGTGAGGTCAGCGAGGAGCGAAGCGCCCTCGTCATCGAGGGCTGCTGGCGCCGCGTCCCAGCCTTCCAGAAAGGCATCGAGCTCACCCTCGCCCCAGTCTTCGGCCAGGTCGAAGCTGCCGATGGCGCGAGACGCCCGGGGCGTGCCCGGCAGCCCCGAAGGCTCGCCAGACAGCCGAGCGCCGGCAGGCACGCGCTGCTCGGCCTCCCAGGCCTGCAGGTCGCGCAACTGGGCCAGGCGCAGCAGCTTGTGCCGCAGCTCGGCCACACTGTGCTCGCGCTGGGCCAGCAAGGCGATGGCGCGCGCCTTGAGACTGAGCGATGAGGAGCGGCTGGCCATGGTCGTGTCCGGGCCCGGAGCGGGCCGTAGCGCTTCAGTCGGGGTCCGGCAAGCCCGATGGATCCAGGGGCAGACCATGGCGACGGTCCGCAGGCAGGGCAGAGCGCCCCATCAGCGGCGCCAGGGGATCCCGCCGCCAGGCCGGTGCGGCCTGGACATCGGACCAGTATTCGTCGATCTGCTGGATCAGCCCGTCCCGGACGTGGAAGTAGCTGTTGGCATAGAAGCTGTGCCCGTCCTGGTCCACCCGCACCAGGCTCAGCACACGGCCGTCCGCCAAGGCCTGGAGGTCCAGCAGGTGGATGGTCCAGCCTTCGGGGTAGACAGCATTCACGTGCACGATGGCATCGGCACCCCGGAAACGCTCCTGCGTGGCCCACCAGAGGCATTCGGCCGGCGGTGCCAGCAGTGCCTGGGCCTCGGCCCAGCGCCGCGCCTGATACAGCGCCCAGAAGCGCTGCACCAGGGCCGGGCCCTCGCCGGCGGGCCGGGGCGGACGGGCATCAGGCAGGGAGTGCATGGGCTGGCAGAGGGATGGAGACGGGGCAATGCGCGTGGCAGGCGCGGAAGCGCGGGCTGGGCTGAGGCGGGCGTGCTCCAGCCTTACTCGCCGCTCGCCTCGACGCCGATCAGGGGAATGCCCAGGGACTCGCGAATCTTGTTCTCGATCTCGATGGCCAGATCGGCGTTTTCGCGCAGGAACTCGCGGGCGTTGTCCTTGCCCTGGCCGATCTTCTCGCCGCTGTAGGCGTACCAGGCACCGGACTTGTCCACCACTTTGGCGGCCACGCCCATGTCAATGATCTCGCCCTCGCGGCTGATGCCTTCGCCGTAGAGGATGTCGAACTCGGCGGTCTTGAAGGGCGGGGCGACCTTGTTCTTGACGACCTTGACCTTGGTCTCGGAGCCGATGACTTCCTCGCCCTTCTTGATGGAGCCGATGCGGCGGATGTCCAGGCGCACCGAGGCGTAGAACTTCAGCGCATTGCCGCCGGTGGTGGTCTCGGGCGAGCCGAACATCACGCCGATCTTCATGCGGATCTGGTTGATGAAGATGACCGTGCAGTTGGTCTTCTTGATGGTGGCGGTGAGCTTGCGCAGGGCCTGGCTCATCAGGCGAGCCTGCAGGCCGGGCAGGGCGTCGCCCATCTCGCCTTCGAGTTCGGCCTTGGGGGTCAGGGCGGCGACCGAGTCCACGATGATCAGATCGACGGAGCCCGAACGCACCAGGGCGTCCACGATCTCCAGGGCCTGCTCGCCAGTGTCAGGCTGGCTGATCAGCAGGTCCTGCAGGTTCACGCCCAGCTTCTGGGCGTACTGCACGTCCAGGGCGTGCTCGGCGTCGATGAAGGCGCAGACGCCGCTGAGCTTCTGCATCTCGGCGATGACCTGCAGGGTCAGGGTGGTCTTGCCGGAGGATTCCGGGCCGTAGATCTCGATCACCCGGCCGCGCGGCAGCCCGCCGACGCCCAGGGCGATGTCCAGGCCCAGGGAGCCGGTGGAGACAACCTGGATGTCCTCGATCTTCTCGCCCTCGCCGAGGCGCATGATGGAGCCCTTGCCAAACTGCTTTTCGATCTGGGCGAGGGCGGCCTGCAGGGCCTTGGCTTTTTCGGTGTTGACGGTCTTGGCGGGGGCGTCCATTGATTGCTCCTGTGAGTGCACGCATTATGGCCGAATCTGTATGTTTGTACAGTAGTCGTGCCGCAGGCTGCTGACACGCGCTGGCAGGAGTGCGCAACCGATTTCAGTCCCTAGAATGGGGGAAAGCTGTCGCCCTTGCCATCCGGGCGGCAAAGGCCAAGGAGACACCGATGCGCATCCTGATCGCGGAAGATGACCAAGTGCTGGCCGATGGCCTGCTGCGCGCCCTGCGCTCCAGCGGCTATGCGGTGGACCAGGTCTCGACCGGCACCGAAGCTGATGCGGCCCTGGCCTCCCATGAGTTCGACCTGGTGATCCTCGACCTGGGCCTGCCCCGGCTGCATGGCCTGGAAGTGCTGCGCAAGCTGCGCGCCCGGGGCGCGACCATGCCGGTGCTGATCCTCACCGCGGCCGACAGCGTCGAGCAGCGCGTCAAGGGCCTGGACCTGGGTGCCGATGACTACATGGCCAAGCCCTTCTCGCTGCAGGAACTGGAGGCCCGCGTGCGCGCCCTCACCCGCCGGGGCCTGGGCACGGCGTCCAGCATCATCAAGCACGGCCCGCTGTCCTTCGATGCCACCGGCCGCGTGGCCTACATCAACGAGCAGATGGTCGAGCTCTCGGCCCGCGAACTCTCGCTGCTGGAGGTGCTGCTGCAGCGCGCCGGCCGCCTGGTCAGCAAGGACCAGCTGGTGGAGCGGCTGTGCGAATGGGGCGAGGAAGTCAGCAACAACGCCATCGAGGTCTACATCCACCGCCTGCGCAAGAAGATCGAGCAGGGGCCCATCCGCATCGCCACCGTGCGCGGCCTGGGCTACTGCCTGGAAAAGATCCCCGGCTGAATGCGCTGCAGCTTCGCCGAGACCCTGAATGCCCCACGGGGTCAGGTCTTGCCTTTGTCCTGCCGAGCCCGGCCTGATGGCAGCTGACAGCGGTCAACGCTCCCTGTTCGGCGAGATCCTGGACTGGATGCTCGCCCCCCTGCTGGTCATCTGGCCCATCAGCGTCGCCCTGACCTGGCTGGTCGCCCAGGGCATCGCCAGCAAGCCCTACGACCGCGAGCTGGGGGAGATGGCCCGCTCCCTGGGCCTGCAGGTGGCCGCGGAACCGCGCAACCAGGCAGCGGCCAACGCACGCTCGCGTTACGCGCTCTCACCCGAGGCCGCGGCCCTGCTGCGGGCCGACGAGTCCGACACCGTCTACTACCTGGTCCAGGGAACGCGCGGCGAGTTCCTCAGCGGCGACAAGGAACTCCCCGCGCCCAATCCCGACGAAGCCGTCGTGCCCTGGGAGCTGCGCTTCCGCGACGACGAGGTCAGCAACGAAAGCGTGCGCGTGGCCTATCTGTGGGTGACGCCGGAGGGCAACGCCAAGGGGCAGATGCTGGTGCAGGTGGCCGAGACCCTGGGCAAGCGTTCCCGGCTCACCAACGAGATCATCAAGGGTGTGATCCTGCCGCAGTTCGTGATCCTGCCCCTGGCCGTGCTGCTGGTGTGGCTGGCGCTGGCCCGAGGCATCGCGCCGCTCAACGAGCTGCAGCGGCGCATCCGCTCGCGTGACAGCTCGGACCTCAGCCCCATCGACGAGCGCCGCATCCCCGACGAGGTGGCGCCCCTGGTGCACGCCATCAACGACCTGCTGCAGCGCCTGGACCAGTCGCTGAGCACGCAGAAGCACTTCCTGGCCGACGCGGCCCACCAGCTCAAGACGCCGCTGGCGGGCCTGCGCACGCAGGCAGAGTTCGCCCAGCGCGAGATCGACGAAGGTCGCAGCTCGCCGCAGGAGCTCAAGCGCTCGCTGCAGCAGATCGCCCTGTCCAGCCAGCGCGCGGCCCACATGGTCAACCAGCTGCTGGCCATGGCCCGCGCCGAAGACCAGGAGCACGCGGCGCGCCGCTCCGAGATCAACCTGCCCGAGATCGCGATGGAGACGGTGCGCGACTTCGTCCCCCGCGCCCTCGACAAGCGCCTGGACCTGGGCTACGAGGGGCCCGATGACGAGCACAGCAGCCTGCGCATCCTGGGCCATCCCATCCTGATCCGCGAGCTGATCCGCAACCTGGTCGACAACGCCCTGCTCTACACGCCGGCCGGCGGCACCATCACCGTGCGCATCGTCGAGGATCCCTTCGGCCAGGTCTGCGTGCTGCAGGTGGAGGACTCCGGGCCCGGCATCGCCGAGGCGGAGCGCGAGCAGGTCTTCCAGCCCTTCTACCGGGCCCTGGGAACGAACGTGGACGGCTCGGGCCTGGGCCTGGCCATCGTGCGGGAGATCGCGCAGCAGCACGAGGCCGAGCTCACGCTGGACGACGCCCGCCCGCGGCGCCCCGGCTTCGTCGAGCCCGACGGCATGGGCCCGGGCGCGCGCTTCACCATCCGCTTCCATGCCCATCCGGTGGCCGAGCCCGAGGCCGGGGC
This sequence comes from Pelomonas sp. BJYL3, assembly GCF_027257975.1. GTDB lineage: Bacteria > Pseudomonadota > Gammaproteobacteria > Burkholderiales > Burkholderiaceae_C > Roseateles_B > Roseateles_B flavus. The sequence goes on along the minus strand of NZ_JANZKX010000002.1, from coordinate 270,794 downwards.
CGGGCCGGACGACACCGAAGCCGCCCGTGGCTGAAGCGCCGCGGGTGCCGCGGCGGCCGCGACCTCAGTGCCGCTTGTAGCGCTTGGACTTGGCGATGCTCAGCAGGATGCCCAGGCTCAGGCCCAGCATCACCATGGCCGTGCCGCCATAGGAGATGAAGGGCAGGGGCACCCCCACCACAGGCAGGATGCCGCTGACCATGCCCATGTTCACGAACACATAGGTGAAGAAGGACAGCGTCACCGCGCCGGCCATGAGCCGGCCGAACAGCGTGGGCGCCTCGAAGGCGATGACCAGGCCGCGCAGGATCAACGCGGTGAAGCCCAGCAGCAGGGCCGCCGCGCCGATCAGGCCGAACTCCTCGCCATAGGCTGCGAAGATGAAATCGGTGGTCCGCTCGGGGATGAACTCCAGGTGGGTCTGCGTACCCTTCATGAAGCCCTTGCCCGTGACGCCGCCGGAGCCGATGGCGATCTCGCCCTGGATGATGTGGAAGCCCTTGCCCAGCGGGTCCTTGCTGGGATCCAGCAGCGTGCAGACGCGGTGCTTCTGGTACTCGCGCAGCACGGGCCAGGTGACGTCGGGCTGGCAGATCTGCTCCTCGCTCATCACCAGGGCGGCGATGCCGATGCCGCCGGCCACCATCACCGGCAGGATCAGCTTCCAGGACAGGCCGGCGAAGAAGATCACGTAGAGCCCGGCGGCCAGCACCAGCAGGGCGGTGCCCAGGTCCGGCTGCTTGGCGATCAGGCCCACGGGCACGGCCAGCAGCACGAAGGCAGCGGCAAAGTCAGGCAGGCGCAGCTGGCCCTCGCGCTTCTGGAACCACCAGGCCAGCATCAGCGGCATCGCGATCTTGAGGATCTCGGAGGGCTGGATCTGGGTGATGCCCACGTTGAGCCAGCGCGTCGCGCCCTTCTTGGTCACGCCGAACAGGGCTGTGGCCAGCAGCAGCAGCAGGCCGACGCTGTACAGCGGCACGGCGATCTTGATCAGGCGCTGTGGCGGCACCTGGGCCATGACCAGCATGACACCCAGGCACAGCAGCGTGTTGCGGGCATGGTCGACGAAACGCGTGCCGTGGTCGTAGCCTGCCGAGTACATGCAGAAGAGGCCCAGGCCCATCAGCCAGAGCACGGCCAGGAGCAGGGGCCAGTCCAGGCCCTCCACCCAGGGCCGGAGTCGGCTGCGCAGGGCGTGCAGGCTGAAGCTGTTGTTCATGGACGGACTCCGCTGGCGGTGGCACCGGCCGAGACGGCCGAGACGGCCGGACGGGCCGGCACAGTGGCGGACGGCGTCCCGCGGCTGGCTGCGGCGGCGGGCGCGGCGGCCACCGAGACAGGCGAGGCCGCCGAGGCCGTAGAGGCCGGCAAAGCCGCGCTGGACGCCAGCGGCACCAGCACCGGCTGGCCGGGCAGGGGCACCTCGCTGGCTTTGCGTGGCGTGCCGATCGGGGCCATGGTCTTGCCCTGCTGCGTCTGGGCGATGTCTTCCTCGCTGGGGTACTGGCCCAGCAGGGCGTAGTCGAACACGCGCCGAGCGATGGGCGCGGCGGCGCCCGAGCCCCAGCCCGCGTTCTCCACGATCACGGCCAGGGCGATGGTGGGCTTGTCCACCGGCGCGAAGGCGACGTAGAGCGAGTGGTCGCGCTTGTGCTCGTCGGCCTTGATGCTGCTGTACTTCTCGCCGGCCTTCAGGCCCACGGCCTGCGCGGTGCCGGTCTTGCCGCCGCTCTGGTAGGGCGCGCCCATGAAGACCTGGCGCGAGGTGCCCTCCAGCGTCACGCCGTTCATGGCATTGCGGATCACGTCCACCTGTTCGGGCTTGAGGGGGATCGGGTCCAGGGCCTCGCTGGCGATGAGCCGGCCCTGGTGCTGGACCACATCCTCGATCTCGCGCACCAGCCGGGGCTTGAAGCGCTGGCCGCCGGTGGAGAGCGTGGCGTAGGCCGTGGCCATCTGCAGCATGGTGAAGTTGTTGTAACCCTGGCCGATGCCCAGCGAGATGGTCTCGCCGGCGTACCACTTCTGCTGCTCGGCCTTGCGGAACTTCTTGCGCTTCCAATCCTGCGAAGGCAGGTCGCCCGTCACCTCGCCAGCCAAGTCGATGCCGGTCTTGCGGCCCAGGCCGAAGGGCTCCAGCTGGTCGTGGATCAGGTCCACGCCCATCTCGTTGGCGAGGCTGTAGAAGTAGACGTTGGAGGAGCTGACGATGGCCAGGCGCATGTCCTTGGGGCCGGGGCGATCGGTCTCCGGGCTGCCGAACGTGCGGCCGCCGAAGCTGTAGGTCAGGTTGTCCATGATCACCGTGCTGGCGGCGCGCTTGCCGCTGTTGAGCGCGGCCATGGCCATCAGGGGCTTGAAGGTGGAGCCCGGCGGGTAGGTGCCGCGCAGGGCACGGTTGAGCAGGGGCTTGTCGATGTCCTCGTTGAGCGCGGTCCAGCTGTCGGCGTCGATGCCGTCGACGAAGAGGTTGGGGTCGAAGGTCGGCTTGGAGACAAAGGCCAGGACCTCACCGTTGCGAGGGTCGATGGCCACCAGCGCGCCGCGGCGGTCCTTGAACAGCTCCTCCACCAGCGCCTGCAGACGGATGTCGATGGACAGCTTCAGCGTATTGCCCGGCGTGGGCGGCTGGTGGCGCAGCCGGCGCACGGCGCGGCCGGCGGCGCTGGTCTCCATCTGCTCGAAGCCGGTCTGGCCGTGCAGCTCGCGCTCGTAGTACTGCTCCAGGCCCAGCTTGCCGATGTACTCGGTGCCGCGGTAGTTGGCGACGTCCTCGTCCGCCCATTCCTCCATGGCCTTCTTCTCGGCCTGGTTGATGCGGCCGATGTAGCCGATCAGGTGGCTGCCCACCTCGCCCAGCGGGTAGCTGCGGAAGAGTCGCGCCTTGATGTCCACGCCGGGGAAGCGGAAACGCTGGGCGGCGAAGCGCGCCACCTCGGCGTCCGTCAGCTTGGTGCGGATGGGCAGGGACTCGAAGTTCTTGCTCTCCTCCATCAGGCGCTTGAAGCGCTTGCGGTCGCGGCCCTGGATCTCCACCACCTCGGCCAGCTCGTTGATGGTGGCTTCCAGGTCGACCACCTTGGAGGGCGTGATCTCCAGCGTGTAGGCCGAGTAGTTGCTGGCCAGCACCACGCCGTTGCGGTCCACGATGAGGCCGCGGTTGGGCACGATGGGCACCACGGTCACGCGATTGGACTCGGCGCGCTCCAGCAGGGTCTCGTGCTGCATCACCTGCAGATAGACCAGGCGCGCGGCCAGCAGGCCGAAGCAGAACAGCACGAAGCCGGCGGCCGCCAGCACCCGCACGCGAAAGCGCGACTGCTCCTGGTGGACGTTGTGCAGCTGGGTCATGGCGGCAGAGGGCCCCGCCTCACAGCGGGCGGTGCTCGTCGCGGTCGGGCGGACGGCGCTGCGGCGCCAGCAGGATCCAGCTGGCCAGGGGCCACAGCAGGGCCTCGAAGAAAGGCGCCAGCAGCAACGGCCAGCCCGGCCACATGCCGCCCACGGCCAGGCGCACCACCAGGGACACCGCATGGGCCAGCGCGAACAGCGGCAGCACATGCAAGGCCTGACCCCAGCGCGTGAACCAGGGCAGGCGGCGGTGGAGCGCGACGGCGCCGAAGCTCAGGCCGCTGTAGGCCAGGGCGTGCTGGCCCAGCAGGGCGCCGTGATGCACGTCCACCAGCAGGCCGAAGAGGAAGGCCCAGCCGACGTTGACCCGGCGTGGCTGGTGCACGTTCCAGAACACCAGCACGATGGACAGGAAGTCCGGCATGGCCGGCTGGCGGCCCAGGGGCACCATGTCCAGCATCAGGGCCAGCAGCAGGCTGAAGGCGATGAAGAGAGGGTTGGCCGGCAGCAGCAGCTGGCTGGCGGCGCGCGGCATGATCATCGCGGAGTCCCTCCCTTGCTGTCCTTGCTCGCTTCCTTGGCAGCCTCCTTCGCCGCCTTCAGCTCGGCGGCCCGCAGCTTGGCATCGGCCTTGGCCTGGGCCTTGCGCTCGGCCAGGGCCTGCGCTTCCTTGCTGGCGGCCTCGGCGGCCTCGGCGCGGGCAGCCTCATGCACGGCCAGCGGGGCCAGCACCAGCACATGGCGCACGCTGTCCACGGGCACGGTGGCCTGCAGGCTCACGCGGGCGAAGCTGGTGTCGCCGCGGCGTTCCACCTGGGCCACCTTGGCCACCGGCAGGCCCGGGGGGTAGATGCCGTCCAGGCCCGAGGTGGAGAGCACGTCGCCCGCCTGGATGTCGGCATTGGCAGCGGTGAAGCGCAGCTCCAGGCCGCGTTCGCCGCCGAAGGCCACGCCGCGCTGCTGGGTGCGGGTGTTGAGCACGGGGATGGCGGCGTCCTTGTCGGTGATGAGGGTCACCTCGGACGAGAAGGTGTAGACCCGCGTCACCTGGCCCAGCACGCCGGCCTCGGTGATCACCGGCGAGCTGAGGTGCACGCCGTGCTGGCTGCCGCGGTCGATGCTGACGCGGCGGGAGTAGGGATCCGGTGCCTCATAGAGCACCTCGGCCGCGACCGCGCTCACGGACTGGGCCTGCTGCATCTTGAGCAGCTCGCGCAGGCGCTGGTTCTCGGCCTGCAGCTGCTGGGCGCGCGACAGGCGCTCGGCCTGTGCCACGAGCTGGCGCCGCGCCAGGTCCTCGGCCGCCATGGCCTTCTCCATGCCACGGAGGTAGTCGCCCAGGTTCTCCCAGGCATCGACGGGCGACAGCAGCAGGCGCTGCGCCGGGTTGAGCACCAGGGCCACGGCCGTGCGCGCCGGCTGCGCCACCTTGAAGCGGGCGTCCAGCACCATCAGGAAAATGGCGAAGGCCGCGCACAGCAGCAGCCGCGTCAAGGCCGAGGGGCCTTGGCGGAACAGCGGCGGCGCATTGCGCTCCAGGGTGCCGAAGGGCATGGCGTGCGAACTAGTGGGTCAGGCCATCACGGTGTATCGGGCCGTCGCGAGCGGGCGCCAGGCTAGGCGGACGGAGCGCAGGGACCGGAACGTACTGCAGGTACGTGAGGATCCCGAGCACCGCCCAGCGACGCATGGCGGCCGCGCAGCAGGCCTCACTCCGAAGCGAAGATGGAGCCGAGGCGTTCCATGTGCTCCAGCGCCATGCCGCAACCGCGCACCACGCAGGTCAGCGGGTCCTCGGCCACCAGCACCGGCAGGCCGGTTTCCTCGGCCAGCAGGCGGTCCAGGTCACGCAGCAGGGCGCCGCCGCCGGTCAGCATCATGCCGCGCTCGGCGATGTCGGCACCCAGCTCGGGCGGGGTCTGCTCCAGCGCGTTCTTCACGGCGGACACGATCTGGTTCAGCGGGTCGGTCAGGGCTTCCAGGATCTCGTTGGACGAGATGGTGAAGCTGCGCGGCACGCCCTCGCTGAGGTTGCGGCCCTTCACTTCCATCTCCTTCACCTCGGAGCCGGGGAAGGCGGAGCCGATCTGCTTCTTGATGGCCTCGGCGGTGGGCTCGCCGATCAGCATGCCGTAGTTGCGGCGGATGTAGTTGATGATGGCTTCGTCGAACTTGTCGCCGCCGACGCGCACCGAGCCCTTGTAGACCATGCCGCCCAGCGAGATCACGCCGACCTCGGTGGTGCCGCCGCCGATGTCGATGACCATGGAGCCCGAGGCTTCGGAGACCGGCAGGCCGGCGCCGATGGCTGCGGCCATGGGTTCCTCGATGAGCTCGACGCGCGAGGCGCCGGCACCCAGGGCGGCGTCACGGATGGCGCGCTTCTCGACCTGGGTCGAGCCGCAGGGCACGCAGATGATGATGCAGGGCGAGGGGCGCAGCAGCTTGGTGTCATGCACCATCTTGATGAACTGCTTGATCATCTGCTCGGTGATCACGAAGTCGGCGATCACGCCGTCCTTCATCGGGCGGATGGCCTCGATGTTGCCGGGCACCTTGCCCAGCATGGCCTTGGCCTCGCGGCCGACGGCCTGGATGGTCTTCTTGCCGCTGGAGCCACCTTCGTGGCGGATGGCGACGACGGAGGGTTCATCCAGCACGATGCCCTTGCCACGCACATAGATCAGCGTGTTGGCGGTGCCGAGGTCGATGGCCAGGTCGGTGGAGAAGTAGCGGCGCAGGGACGAAAACATGGTGTGGGGCTGGGGCTTCAGGCCGGGCGGCGGCAGGGATCACGCGGGCTCGGCACTGGCAATTCTCAGGATGGGCCTCGGGAGGGGCGGCGGGCGTCAAACGAATGCAGCCGAGGCGGTGACACCAGGGCTGCACAGGGGTGTTCGCACCATGTGCAACGAGGCTGCCGGTGCCTTGGCGGCCTGCAGCCCCGTTACCATGGAGATAAGCGGAGATAATACCCGATCACCCCTTTGTTTAGACCCCTGACTAGCCCCTGACAGCCCCTGTTTTTGCAGTCTGTAAGCGGCAATGCATCGCGTCCGACGCCGAGTTTTCATCGAGCATCGACGCGATGCCCAGGACCTCCAACCGACCCGGACTCGCCCATGGCCCTGACCCAGGATGACGTGAGCCGCATCGCCAACCTCGCCCGCCTCGAACTTTCCGAGGCGGAGCAAGGCGCCTTGCTCGGCCAGCTCAATGGCTTTTTCTCCATCGTCGAGCAGATGAGCGCGGTGGACACCAGCGGTGTCGAGCCGCTCTACACGCCGCTTTCCGCCGTGCAGGACGTGCAATTGCGCCTGCGCGAGGACGCGGTCACCGAGAGCAACCAGCGCGAGCTCAACCAGCGAAGCGCCCCCGCCGTCGAGGACGGCCTCTTCCTGGTCCCCAAGGTCATCGAATGAAGTCTCTCCACGAAATGGGCGTGGCCGAGCTCGGCCAGGGCCTGCGCGCCAAGGCCTTCTCCGCCACCGAACTGACCCAACACCTTCTTGCACGGGTTACCGGCTCGTCGCAACTGGGCGCCTTCCTCCATGTGGACGCCGACGGCGCCCTGGCCCATGCGGCCGAGGCCGACCGCCGCCTGGCTGCCGGCGAGGCCAGCCCCCTGCTGGGCATCCCGCTGGCGCACAAGGACATCTACGTCACCGCGGACATGCCCACCACGGCCGGCTCCAAGATCCTGGCCGGCTACCGCAGCCCCTTTGACGCCACCGTCGTGGCCCGCCTGAATGCGGCCGGCACCTTCTCGCTGGGCAAGCTCAACTGCGACGAGTTCGCCATGGGCTCGGCCAACGAGAACAGCGCCTTCGGCCCGGCCCACAACCCCTGGGACCGCAGCCGCGTGCCCGGCGGCTCCTCGGGCGGCTCGGCCGTGGCCGTGGCGGCCCGCCTGGTGCCCGCCACCACCGGCACCGACACCGGCGGCTCGATCCGCCAGCCGGCCAGCTTCACCGGCATCACCGGCATCAAGCCGACCTACGGCGTGTGCTCGCGCTACGGGATGATCGCCTTCGCCTCCAGCCTGGACCAGGCCGGCCCCATGGCCCGCTCGGCCGAGGACTGCGCCCTGCTGCTGTCCGCCATGAGCGGCTTTGACGAGCGCGATGCCACCAGCATCAACCAGCCCCCGCAGGACTTCCATGCGCAGATGCTGGCCCCCCGCGAAGGCGCCACGCCCGCACAGCCGCTGAAGGGTCTGCGCATCGGCCTGCCCCGGGAGTTCTTCCCCGCCGCGCTGTCCGCCGACGTCAACAGCGCCGTGCGCCAGGGCCTGGCCGAGCTGGAGAAGCTGGGCGCCACGCTGGTGGAGGTGAGCCTGCCCCGCACGGAGCTGGCCATCCCCGTCTACTACATCATCGCCCCGGCCGAGGCCAGCTCCAACCTGAGCCGCTTTGATGGCGTCAAGTTCGGCCATCGCGCTGCCAACTACACCGATCTTCTTGACATGTACAAGAAGACCCGTGCCGAGGGCTTCGGCCCCGAGGTCAAGCGCCGCATCATGATCGGCACCTATGTGCTGAGCCATGGCTACTACGACGCCTACTACCTGCAGGCCCAGAAGCTGCGCCGCATGATCGCCGACGACTTCCAGCAGGCCTTCCAGCACTGCGACGTCATCGCCGGCCCGGTGGCCCCCAGCGTGGCCTGGAAGGCTGGCGAAGGCGCGGAGGATCCGGTCAAGGCCTACCTGGCCGACATCTTCACGCTGCCCGGCTCGCTGGCCGGCCTGCCTGGCATGAGCGTGCCGGTGGGCTTTGGCGAGGCCGGCATGCCCGTCGGCCTGCAGCTGATCGGCAACTACTTCAAGGAAGGGCAGCTGCTGCACACCGCGCACGCCCTGCAGCAGGCCACCGACTGGCACACCCGTGCCCCGAACGGAATCTGAGCATGAACAAGCCCAACAGCAAGCTGGTGCGCGGCTACGAGGTGGTGATCGGCCTGGAGAACCACGTCCAGCTGTCCACCCAGTCCAAGATCTTCAGCGGGTCCTCGACCGCCTTCGGCGCCGAGCCCAACACCCAGGCCTCGCCCGTGGACCTGGCCCTGCCCGGCACCCTGCCGGTGCTCAACCGCGCCGCGGTGGACCGTGCCATCCGCTTCGGCCTGGCCGTGGGCGCCAAGGTGGCGCCGCTGTCCATCTTCGCCCGCAAGAACTACTTCTACCCTGACCTGCCCAAGGGCTACCAGATCTCGCAGTTCGAGATCCCGGTGGTGCAGGGCGGCACGGTGGAGTTCTTCGTCGGCGACGAGAAGAAGGTCGTGAACCTCACCCGTGCGCACCTGGAGGAAGACGCCGGCAAGAGCCTGCACGAGGACTACCACGGCCAGTCCGGCATCGACCTGAACCGCGCCGGCACGCCGCTGCTGGAGATCGTCTCCGAGCCCGACATGCGCTCCGCCGCCGAGGCCTGCGAGTACGCCAAGACCCTGCACGCCCTGGTGATGTGGCTGGGCATCTGCGACGGCAACATGCAGGAAGGCTCCTTCCGCTGCGACGTCAACGTCTCGGTCCGCAAGCCCGGCGAGCCCTATGGCACGCGCCGCGAGATCAAGAACCTCAACAGCTTCCGCTTCCTCGTGGACGCAGTGAACTACGAGGTGAACTGGCAGATCGACCAGATCGAGGACGGCCTCAAGATCCAGCAGGCCACGGTGCTCTACAACCCGGACACCGGCGAGACCCGCGCCATGCGCTCCAAGGAAGACTCGGCCGACTACCGCTACTTCCCCGACCCCGACCTCCCGCCGCTGGTGATCGCGCCGGAATGGGTGGAGAAGGTGCGCGGCGAGATGCCCGAGCTGCCTGGCGTGATGGCCAAGCGCTTCATCGAGGCGGACGGCCTGCCCGAGTACGACGCCAGCATGATGACCCAGAGCCTGAAGACGGCCCGCTACTACGAGGCTGCCAAGGCCGCGGGCGCGGCGCCCAAGCTGGTGGCGAACTGGGTGATGGGCGAGATCAGCAAGCGGCTGAACAGCGAAGGCATCGAGATCGACGCCGCGCCGGTGAAGGCCGAACTGCTGGCGAAGCTGATCGCCCGCATTGCCGATGGCACCATCTCCAACAACTCCGCCAAGCAGGTCTTCGACGCCCTCTGGGCCGGTGAAGGTGCGGACGTGGACGCCATCATCGCCGCCAAGGACCTGAAGCAGTCCAACGACACCGGCGAGATCGAGCGCATCCTCGACGACGTCCTGGCCGCCAACCAGAAGTCGGTGGACGAGTTCCGCGCCGGCAAGGACAAAGCCTTCAACGCCCTCGTGGGCCAGGCCATGAAGGCCACCAAGGGCAAGGCCAATCCGGCCCTGGTCAATGAGCTGCTGAAGAAGAAGCTGGGCGGCTGAGGCGCGGTCCCGCGCCATGAAGAAAGGCCGCTGGAGACAGCGGCCTTTGTCTTTGAGGGGCCGGAAGGCAGGCCCTGGACGCGGCCTCTCAGCGGCTGCTGCCCGGGGCGGGCTGCGGCGAACTGCCCGGCTGGGAGGCGGCGGGCGCAGCCGGACCGTCGAGGCTGCCCGGCGGGGCGCCGCCCCACAGCTTCTTCAGGCGCTGCAGCTCGAGGTCGAAGACTTTGTTGACCCGCACCAGCTCGGCCTTCTGGTTCTCGATCAGCACGCGCTGCGCCTCCACCGAGACCTCGTTGGCATCCAGCTGCTGCCGGAGCTTGCCGGGCATGGCCTTGCCCTTGTAGAACTCCGCCTCTTCCAGCAGGGGCTTGCGCTCCGCGGCCAGCTCCTTGATGCGGCGCTCCGAGACCTGCATGGCCTTGTTGATGTCATCCAGCGCCGACTCCCGGGCCTCGCGGTGGGCGGACTCGTTGCGGTAGCGGATCATGAGGTTGCGGTCGCGACGGATCGCGTCCTGCTGAGCCGCGCGCTCCGCAGCCAGCTTGCGCTCCCGCAGCTCATACGCCGCCTTCTCCTCCATGGACATGGCGGGCGGCAGCACGGACTTCACCGAGCCGTCCGGGTTGTGCAGCTTCTGCTCCCGGGTGGCGCATTCGGGGATGGGGCGGTCCGAGGTCAGCTTGCGGCCGTCCGGCGCCACGCAGCTGTAGATGGGCTTGCTCTGGGCCTGGGCAAGACCTGTCCCCAGCAGGCCCAGCAAGGCAGCCAGCAGCGGCAGCGACGGACGCAGGGACGGGCCCAGGGACTGGCGCGAGAACATGGGGCGGCGCGGAAGTGGCATCAGACTCCGTAGCGATCTCGATAGGCCTGGACAGCCGCCGCATGGGCGGCGATGTCCGCCGAGCTGTTGTGGTGCAGATACTGCAGCAAGTCGGACAGCCCGGCAATGGCACTCACGGGCAATTGCAGCTGGCGGTTGACATACTGCACTGCCGACCAGGGCTGCTCGACGCCGTTCTCGGCCGCCTTCTCCTGGCGGTCCAGGGCGATCGAGACGCCGCAGGGCGTCGCGCCCGCGGCCTGGATCATGGCGATGGACTCCCGCACCGAGGTGCCGGCGGAGATCACGTCGTCGATGATCAGCACCCGGCCCTGGACCGGCGCTCCGACGAGGGTGCCGCCCTCGCCATGGTCCTTGGCTTCCTTGCGGTTGTAGGCAAAGGGCTTGTTGTGGCCCAGGCGGGCCAGCTCCACCGAGACGGCGGCGGCCAGGGTGATGCCCTTGTAGGCCGGGCCGAAGATCATGTCGAACTCGATGCCCGAGGCCAGCAGGGTCTTGGCGTAGAACTCAGCCAGGCGGCCCAGCTTGGCGCCGTCGTTGAAGAGCCCGGCATTGAAGAAGTAGGGGCTCAGGCGGCCGGCCTTGGTCTTGAACTCGCCGAAGCGCAGCACGCCCGCCTCCACGGCAAAGGCAACGAATTCCTGGGCAAGGGGCGTGGAGGTGGTGGTCATGGGCAGGTGATGCGGGTCTCGGGGTGGCCCGCATTGTATTGAGCCGGCATGCGAAGGCCCGCCACCCCGCCCCGTGAAACAAGGGGGGTGACGGGCCTTGCGGGCCGCCGGGGCGGGGATCAGCCAGGGCTCAGAAGAGGGCCTTGAACTGGATGCCGTAGGTGCGCGGGTCGTTGATGAAGCCGGTCAGGTTGTCGAAGTCGATGGCACCGTTGACGACGACCTTGTTGGTCAGGTTGCGCACGAAGCCGGCCACCTCGTACTTGCCGTCGCCCCAGACATAGCCCGCGCGCAGGCCGCCTTCCATCAGGGCCTTGCCGGTGAATTCCTTGGCCTCGTACAGGAAGAAATTGACCTTGGAGCGATAGGCCCAGTCGGTGTAGATGAAGTATTCATTGCCCTCGGCCGTCGGGATCGAGTAGCGGGCCGTCAGGTTGGCGATCCACTTCGGCGCGTTGGGCAGCGGGTTGTTGTAGAGGCTGTAGCGGCCGCTGGCATCAGGCGTGCCCACCATCACGGGATTGCTGCCCGGGCGGGTGGCATAGAGCGTGGGGTCCTTGATCTTGGTGTCGTTGTAGCTGAGGCCCATCGTGAGCATCAGGCGATCGACCGGGATCAGGTCCAGGTTGAGCTCGAAGCCCTGGCCCTCGCCCTTGCTGGCGTTGAGCAGCGTGTTGAAGTTGCCCGAGCCGCCCACGGCGGTCAGCTGTTGATCCTTCACCGTGTAGGCGAAGACATTGGCCGACAAGCGGGCGCGGCGGTTCCAGAACTCGCTCTTCACGCCGGCCTCGTAGGAGGTGACGGTTTCGGGGCGCGCCTTGCTCTGCGTGCCGAAGCCGCTGGCCGGGTAGATGGAGGCGGCACGGAAGCCGGTGGCCACGCGTGCGTAGAGGTTGGTCTGCTTGTCCAGGGCATAGGTGCCGGAGGCATCCCAGCTGACCTTGTGGTCGTCGGTGCTGGCGCTGGTGCCGGCGCCGTCGTTGACCTTGCCGACGGTGTTCAGGTCCTTCTTGTCCTGGGTGTAGCGCAGGCCGCCGCGCAGCTTGAGATTGGGGCTCAGCTCATAGTTGACCGAGCCGAACAGGGCCCAGGCCTTGTTGGTCTGGCGGGTGTCCACGATGCTGTCGGCCGGGTTGGCCGCCGTGTAGTCCACGGTGCGCATCGTGTACTTCTCGTCGAAGAGGTAGAGACCGCCCTGCCAGCGCATCGGGCCGGCGGCCTGCGACTCCAGGCGGAATTCCTGCGTCAGCTGGCGGTGACCCATCAGACCGTCCGAGGTGTCCATCTGCCACGTGGCCTCGCCCTGCGTGGGGTAGGGTGCCGGCTTGGGGTCGCCGGAGAAGGGGTTGTGATAGATGTAGCCGCCGTCGACGTCGCCGCGGCTGAAGGGCTGCACGGTCTCGATGGCACTGATGGAGTGCAGGGTCACGCCGTCCAGGGCCCACTTCAGGCGCAGGCTGGCGCCGGTGCTGTGCAGGCGCTGCTCGTTGGTCCCGTCGATGACCATCTTGGCCGGGTCGAAGCCGTCGACCAGGTCATTGCTGCCAGGCTTGATGATGGAGGCCCGGAACAGGCGCGGGCTGCCCTTGAGCTCGCGGTTGTGCACATTGAACAGGGCGCTGAAGGCCTGGTTGGCCTCGTAGAGCGCCTGGATGCGCACGGCACGGTCATCGTAGCCCTCGGTGGCGGGCGTCTTGGCATTGGGCAGCTCGTTCTTGACCCAGTTGCCACGGTGCTGGTTCTGGGCCGAGATGCGCACGGCCCAGTCCCCGCCCACCGGCAGGTTGGCTGCGCCTTCCAGGTTCACCATGCCCTGGCTGCCGAAGGAGGCGTTGAAATAGGCGTCCTGGCGCTTGGACGGCTTGACCGACTCGAACTTCACCACGCCGGCCGGTGTGTTGCGGCCGAACAGGGTGCCCTGGGGGCCGGCCAGCACTTCCACGTTCTTCACATCGAAGGCCGGGAAGCCCTTGAGGATGGGGTTCTCCTGCACCACCTCGTCATAGATCAGCGAGACGGGCTGCGAGGCGTTGAGGCGGAAATCGGTGTTGCCGTAGCCGCGCAGGTAGAAGCGCGGGAAGGCCCGGCCGAAGGAGGACTCGATGTTCAGGCTGGGCACACGGCCTGACAGGGCGCGGATGTCCTGGCCGCTGGAATTGATGACGTCCAGCTTCTCGCCGCTGATGGCCGAGACCGCGTTGGGCACGTCCTTGATGTTTTCCACCCGGCGCTCGGCGGTGATCACCACGGCCTCCAGCTGGTTGGTCTGGGGCCGGGCGGCGTCGGCCTTGGCGGCCTCCTGGGCCTGAGCCGTGCTCGACAGCAGGGCCGGCAGGGCCAGGGCAAGGGCCAGCGCCAGCGGCGTGGGGCGGCTCAACGTGGATCGGGTCATGGGGAAGCTCCTTGAATTTGTCTGGAATGCCGACGGCGCCCTTGTCGAGGCAGGACCTCGCTCGGCAGCGCGACAGGCCTCGGGCCGTGTCGTGATCGGGCGCCAAACGTTTGCCATTGCGTGGGGAGGAATCTATCAAGAGCGGCGGCGCGGCGTCATCCCTATCTGAGCCGGCGCACCTGAACAGTGCGAGGCTGTTGCGGACCGACATCAGACCAGTTCATCACCGCCTCACTGCGATACTGGCGCCTCTCCGTCTCAGCCGAGGTATCGACCGTGCGCTTCATCACCGCCAATCTCAATGGCATCCGCTCCGCCGCCACCAAGGGCTTCTTCGACTGGCTGCCCCAGCAGCAGGCCGATGCCGTCGGCGTCCAGGAGGTGAAGGCCCAGCATGAGCATGTCGACCAGATCTTCTGCAGCCCGGGCGGCCTCAAGGGCCATTTCCACTACGCCCAGAAGAAGGGCTACTCCGGCGTGGGCCTCTACACGCGCGACGAGCCCAGCGACATCATCACCGGCATCGGCGTGCAGGAATTCGACGACGAAGGCCGCTACATCGAGAAGCGCTTCGACAAGCCCGGCCGCAAGCTGAGCCTGATCAGCTGCTACTTCCCCAGCGGCTCCAGCGGCGAGGACCGCCAGCAGGCCAAGTTCCGCTTCCTCGCGGCCATCTACCCGCACCTGATGGCGCTGAAGGGGCAGCGCGAGTTCATCCTCGTCGGCGACATCAACATCGCCCACAAGGAAGCCGACCTCAAGAACTGGAAGGGCAACCTCAAGAACAGCGGCTTCCTGCCCGAGGAACGCGCCTGGGTGACCCAGCTGATCGATCCGGCCCAGGGCGGCCTGGTGGACGTCTACCGCCAGCTGCAGCCCGACACCACGGACGCCTGCTACACCTGGTGGAGCAACCGCGGCCAGGCCTATGCCAAGAACGTGGGCTGGCGCCTGGACTACCACTTCGCCACGCCCCAGCTGGCCGCCCTGGCCCGGCGCGAGTCCATCTACAAGGACCAGAAGTTCAGCGACCATGCACCGCTGACGATCGACTACGACTTCAAGCTCTGAGGCGATGAGGCGGCCATGAGCCGCAGCTCATGCGCGCCGGTCGGCCTGCGGGGCATCGTCGCCCGAGGGGGCGCTTTCGGTGCGGTTACGGCCGGCCTTCTTGGCGCTGTAGAGCGCCTGGTCCGCACGGTCCAGCGCGCTCAGGTGGGCCGGGTCCAGCGCCTTCAGCTCGGCCAGCCCCAGGCTGATGGTGAAGCGGATCCTCTCCCCCGCATGCACGGCCTCGCAGGCCTCGACCCGCTGCCGCAGGCGCTCGGCAAAGCCGCGGGCACCTGACGCCGCCGTCTGCGGCAGGATGACGAGGAACTCCTCGCCGCCATAGCGGCTGGCGACGTCCATCTCGCGCACTTCGTCCTTGATGGCCTGGGCCAGGGTGCGGATCACGGTGTCGCCTGCGAGGTGGCCGTAGCGGTCGTTGATCTGCTTGAAATGGTCGATGTCCAG
Source organism: Pelomonas sp. BJYL3 (assembly GCF_027257975.1). GTDB lineage: Bacteria > Pseudomonadota > Gammaproteobacteria > Burkholderiales > Burkholderiaceae_C > Roseateles_B > Roseateles_B flavus. Next base: position 255,655 of record NZ_JANZKX010000002.1, on the reverse strand, counting down.
CATCACCAGCGTGGCGCCGGACCCCGTGCGCACCGTGCGATGCCACTCTGCGAACAGGCGCTCATCGGCCGCACGCCGGTTCAGCAGGCCTGTCAGGGCATCGGTGTGGGCCAGGGTCTCCAGACCGCGGTTGGCATGGTGCAGTTCTGCCAGCAGCTGGTCCACGGAGCGCTGCCAGTGCACGAAGAGCTGGTAGCCGAAGAAGGCCATGAACAGCACGATCAGCGAAAAGACACCGAAGAAAACCCAGCTGCTCTGCTGCATCACCTCCAGCGCCGGGCCCAGCGCGGCGCCGGGCTGGCTGCGCAGCTGCTCCAGCTGGGCGGACGACAGGTGCAGGGTCAGGAAGCCGTAGGCGATCACCGCCGCGGTGACCGCCGCCAGCAGACGCAGCACGGCGCGGCGCGGGTCGCGGGCCGGTGTGCTCATCAGCGAGGGGCGGCGTGCCTGCCAGGCGTCGATGGCGGGCCAGCCCAGGGCCATCAGGGGGCCGACGATGAACAGGCTCTGTACGAAGGAGCCCAGCCACCAGCCCTGCCAGATGGCCAGCATGGCGGTGCGGTCGATGCCGTTCGTGTACCACCAGATCAGCGCGCCGCTGGAGCTGAAGATGCTCGCCACGAAGCTCAGCTGCACGTAGAAGAGCAGGGCGCTGAGATCCCGCAGCTCGCGGCGCATGGGAATGGCCTGGTAGCCCATCACCATGATGGCGAAGCCCAGCGGGTTGGCGCAGGCGAAGAGCAGGGCCCAGTACCAGGGCATGCCCGCGTAGAGCGCCAGGCTCAGGGTGGCCAGGTAGGCCGGGACCGCGCCCCAGCGCCATCCCCAGCACAGGCTCAGCCACAGACAGATCAGCAGGGGCGGATACAGGGTGATGTAGACCTGCACGCCCCCCAGCTGCAGAGGCAGGCCGGACCAGCGCCCGATCACCGAGGCCAGGCCCAGGACGACGCTCAGCAGCACCAGGAGGCCCCAGCCGCCCAGCAGCAGCGCCCGCTCGCCGGCGGTGCCATGCCGCCACAGCTTCCAGGGCGACAGGGTACGGTAACGCGGGGGCGGGTGGCTGTGGGCCATGGGTGACAGGAAGTACAGCAAGCCGAGCATAGGGCATGTGGCCCGGCATGAGGCTGCGGCACCTGCGGGCGCCTGCGCCGGCCGTGCAGGCTTCACGGCCCGGACTCAGGCCGGCAGCGCCTGCGCAGGCTGGCGCATGAACAGCGCCGCCACCACGTCCGACTGCGTGATCATGCCCACCACGCGCCGCGCCTCGTCCACCACCGGCATGTGGTGCAGGCCACCGTCGGAGAAGGCGCCGACCAGCTCGGCCAGGGCCTGCTCGGGCCGGGCGCTCCGCACCTTGGGCGTCATGATGTCGGCCACGCGGCGCGCCTCGGTCATGCGGGGGAAGCGCTCCAGCGCCGAGGGCTCGCGGCCCAGGAAGAAGTCATGCAGGGAGACGATGCCCACCAGGCGCTGGCTGGTGTCCACCACCGGCAGCGCCTTGACCTTGTGGCGGGCCAGCAGGCCCCAGGCGTCGTCCAGCGAGGCCTCGGGGCCGATGCAGACCACGTCGCGGGCCATCACGTCGGCGCAGCGGATGGCGCCCCAGTGCCGCTGCTGGGCGTGCTGCTGGGCACGCACGAGGATCTCCTCCAGGTCCTGGCGGTCGATGTCCAGGATCTCGCCGAAGGAGGCCAGGGCCGCGTCCACGTCCTCCTTCACGAAGCCCGCGCGGCGGCTGGGCAGGGGGTCGGCCGTGCGGTGCACGTTCACCGGCGCGGCGCCATGGTGCGGATAGTGGCGGCCGGCCAGGCGGTTGAAGACCAGGGCCAGCAGCAGCATCAGCAGCGAGTTCAGCCCCACCGGCCAGAAGGCGTAGCCATAGCCCAGGCTCTCCAGCGTCGGGCTGCCCAGCGCCGCGGTGACGGCCACCGCGCCGCCGGGCGGATGCAGGCAGCGCAGGGCGATCATGGCCAGCACCGCCAGCAGCCCCGCGGCGGCCAGCGCCGGCCCGGAGGCCCCCAGCACGTGATGGCAGGCCACGCCGATCAAAGCCGAGACCACATTGCCGCCCAGCACCGACCAGGGCTGGGCCAGCGGGCTGGCCGGCACGCTGAACACCAGCACCGCCGAGGCGCCCATGGGCGCGACGAACCACAGGGCCTGACCCGCCAGCGCGTGGCGGCTGATCCATTCCGTGCACAGCAGGCCCAGGCCCACGCCCAGGGCCCCCAGCAGCAGCTCGCGCCACGGGGCGGTGAGGGGCGCGGGCACGAAGGGGCTCAGCCGGGCGCGCCAGCGGGCGCCGAAGGAGGCGGTGCTCATCATCGGCGCGGCTCCTCGGCCGGCTTCTCGCCATGGCAGGCGCAGGCCTCGCCGTGCGCGGCCGCCACCAGCTCGGCCAGGATGCCGCAGGCATGCTGCTCGTGCCGCGCATCGCAGCGGCCCTTGAGCGCCTGCAGCTGCGCCTCCAGGGCCTGCATGCTCTTGAGCCGGGCCCGCACCCGCGCCAGCTGCGCATCGACCAGGGCGTCCACGCTGGCCAGCTGCTGCGGATCGTGGCTCTGCAGGCTCTGCAGCAGCAGGTCCACATCGGCCAGGGACATGTCCAGCGCCCGGCAGTGCCGGATGAAGGCCAGGCGCTCCAGCTGGAGCTGGGCGTAGTCCCGGTAGCCGTTGTCGCTGCGGGCGGGCGGGGGCAGCAGCCCCGATTTCTCGTAGAAGCGGATGGTCTCGATGTCGACCCCCGTGGCCTTGCTGAGTTCGCCGATGCGCATGGGCACTGACCTTCTGCCCCCGGGGCAGCGCTGCTGGAAAAGGCCGCAGCATAGTCGCTTGACTCTGGAGTGGCTACAGGCTGTGAAATACCCCCCCATGACCAAGCCCTCCTGCGCCAACGCCCAGCCACAGGCCCTTTCCGCCTGCACGACAGTCCGGGACGAGCCCTGCTGCGGGCACGCACACGAGCACGAACACGCGCATGCCCCGACACGCGCGCACGACCACGATCACGACCAGGGGCACGGCCCCGCCGAGGCCCACTGCGACAGCGGCTGCGCGGCGCCGCTGAGCGTCGCGCCCCCGGCCGGCCTGGCGCCGGGCCAGCAGCGCCTGCGTCTGCACATCGCCGGCATGGACTGCCCGACCGAGGAGGCCCTGCTGCGCAAGCACCTGGACGGCGAGCCCGCGATCCGCGCCCTGCATTTCGACCTGCTGGGTCGCGTGCTCAGCGTGGACCACGACGCGGCGGCCGCCCCCGGCCTGGTCCAGGCCCTGCAGCAGCGCATCCGCGCCGCGGGCCTGGACGCCGTGCCGCTGGACGCCCAGCGCGCCGCGCCGCTCGCACCCGCGGTGCCCGTGCCCCTGCGCTGGCGCATGGCGGCGGCCGGCGTGGCGGCGGTGGCCTCCGAGGCCCTGCACTACACGGGCGCCGCCGAGGCCGCGGTGATTGCCTGCGCCCTGGCAGCCGTCGTCCTGGGCGGGCTGCCCACCCTGCGCAAGGGCTGGGTGGCCCTGCGAAGCCTCACGCTCAACATCCACCTGCTGATGAGCCTGGCCGTGATCGGCGCCTTGGTCCTGGGCCAGTGGCCGGAGGCGGCCATGGTGGTCTGGCTCTTCGGCCTGTCCGAGATGCTGGAGGCCCTCAGCCTGGCCCGCGCGCGCGACGCCATCCGCGCCCTCAGCGCCCTGGTGCCCGAGACCGCCTGGCTGCGCCTGCCCGACGGCCAGTGGGCCGAGCGCCCCAGCGAGCAGCTGCCCCTGGGCGCCGTGCTGCGCATCCGCGCCGGCGAGCGCGTGCCCCTGGACGGCCAGGTGATCGAGGGCCAGTCCAGCGTCAACGAGGCCGCGCTGACCGGCGAGAGCCTGCCCGTGCCCAAGCAGCCGGGGGACACCCTGCTGGCCGGCTCGGTCAACGAACTGGGCCTGCTGCTGATGACGGTGACGGCCGCCAAGGGCCACACCCTGCTGGACCGCATGGCGCAGGCCGTGCAGGAGGCGCAGGCGCAGCGCGCGCCCACGCAGCGCTTCGTGGACCGCTTTGCGCGGGTCTACACGCCCCTGGTCGTTGCGGCCGCGCTGCTGCTGGCCCTGCTGCCGCCGCTGTGGTTGGGCGGCCCCTTCACGCCCTGGATCTACAAGGCCCTGGTGCTGATGGTGGTGGCCTGCCCCTGCGCCCTGGTGATCTCCACGCCGGTGACGGTGGTCAGCGCGCTGACGGCCGGCGCCCGCCGCGGCCTGCTGATCAAGGGCGGGCTCTACCTGGAGCAGGCGCACCTGCTGAAGAGCATCGCGCTGGACAAGACCGGCACCCTCACCGAAGGCAGGCCGGCCCTGGTCGGGCACACCGTGCTGGGCACGCTGGACGAAGCCGGACTGCTGCGCCACGCGGCCAGCCTGGACGCCGGCTCGCGCCATCCGCTGGCCCTGGCCCTGCTGGAGGCCGCGGCGGCGCAAGACCTGACCCTCATCCCCCTGCTGGACTTCGAGACCCTGCCCGGCCGCGGCGTGCGCGCCCGGCTCAACGGGCAGGCCTGGCAGCTGGGCAACGAGACCCTGGCGCGCGAGCGGGCGGCCCTGAGCCCCGCCGCAGAGACCGCCGCGCGCGCCTGGAGCGAGGCCGGCTGCAGCGTGCTGTGGCTGCTGCGCGAGGAGGCCGGGCGCTGGCGCTGCGAAGGCCTGCTGGCCCTGCGCGACCGGCTGCGTGCGCACAGCGCGGGCACCGTGGCCGCGCTGCAGGCGGCCGGCGTGCAGGTGCACATGCTCAGCGGGGACCAGCGCGGCGCCGCCCTGGCCGCCGCCCGCGAGCTGGGACTGCCCGAGGCCCAGGTCCAGGCTCCGCTGCTGCCCGAGCAGAAGCTCGCCGCCATCGCCCACCTGCGCGAGCGCGGCCTGGTGGCCATGGTGGGTGACGGCGTCAACGACGCCCCGGCCCTGGCCCGCGCCGACATCGGTATCGCCATGGGCGCGGCCGGCACCGCCACTGCGCTGGAGACCGCGGACATTGCCCTGATGCAGGACGACCTGCGCCGCCTGCCGGAGCTGATCGCCCTCTCGCGGGACTGCAAGCGGGTGCTGTGGCAGAACATCGGCCTGGCTTTGGGACTCAAGGCCGTGGTGCTGGCCCTGACCCTCGCCGGCTGGGGCAGCCTGTGGCTGGCCGTGCTGGCCGATGCGGGCGCGGCGCTGCTGGTCGTGCTGCTGGGCCTGCGCCTGCTGCGCTGGCAGCCGCGGGCCTGAATTCGGTGCGAACGCCGCCCCGGCGGCTTCTGCAAAGACCTGGCCACCCATGCCGAAAGACATGGGGTCAGGTCTTGTCCTTGGTAGGAACCCGCAGAAACACGCTGTAAACGCGCGGCGACAATCCCGCGACCCCGCGCGGCCCGATGCCAGGCGGTCCCGCCCAGGGGCGCGGACCACCGTGGCGCGTCCGGCCGATGTCCTGTTGCCTTGTGCCCGCTTTGCCAACCGGTGGAGCGGCCAGACCCTGACCTGTCACCCAAAGGTTTCGTATGAGTTCTAACGTCCCGGCCGGTACCCTGCTCGGCCATCCGAAGGGCCTGTTCCTTCTGTTTGCCACGGAAATGTGGGAGCGCTTCAGCTACTACGGCATGCGCGCCCTCCTGGTGTTGACGCTGATCGCCAGCACCAGTTCCGCCAATCCGGGCTTCGGATGGACCGAGGTCGAGGCGCTGAGCCTTTACGGCACCTTCACCGGCCTTTGCTACCTGACGCCCCTCTTCGGTGGCTGGATCGCGGACAACTTCCTGGGCCAACGCAAGTCCATCATCCTGGGTGGTCTGATCATGGCCGCTGGCCAGTTCACCCTGTCGGCAGCCGTTCCCGGCAATGAACAGCTGTTCAAGGTGGGGCTGGGACTCCTGATCGTGGGCAACGGCTTCTTCAAGCCCAATATCTCGACGATGGTGGGCGACCTCTACCGGCCAGGCGACGCCCGCCGTGATGCCGCCTTCACGATCTTCTACATGGGCATCAACGTGGGTGCCTTCATGGCTCCGCTGATCTGCTCCACCCTCGGCGAGAGCGCCGACTGGGGCTGGAAGTACGGCTACATGTCTGCCGGCATCGGCATGCTCATCTCCGTGGTGACCCAGCTTTTGCTGGCTCAGCGTCTGCTGAGCGATGTCGGTAAGGAGCCCGGGGCTAAGCGTGCACTGGCCGCCAGCGGTGGCAAGAAGGAGCCGCTGACTCAGGTCGAGTGGGACCGCATGCGCGTCGTCTTTGTGCTCTTCGTCTTCATCGTGGTCTTCTGGACGGCTTTCGAGCAGGCCGGCGGCCTGCTGAACATCTATGCTTCGCAGAAGACCGACCGCTTCATCGGCAGCTTCGAGGTGCCGGCTGGCTGGTTCCAGGCCGTCAACTCCTTCTTCATCGTGCTGTTGGGCCCGGTCTTCGCCATGATCTGGAGCCGCATGGGCCGCGCGGGCCGGAACCCCAGTACGCCGACCAAGATGATCCTGGGCCTGGTGTTCACCGCCCTGGGCTTCATGTTCATGGTGGGCGCCTCGCTGGAGCAGTCTGCCCACGGCAAGGCTGGCATGCACTGGCTGGTGCTTGCATACATGCTGCACACCATGGGCGAGCTGTGCATTTCGCCTGTGGGCCTGTCCATGGTCACCAAGCTCGCACCGCTGCGCCTGGCCAGCCTGATGATGGGCGTGTGGTTCCTGATCAATGCCGTCGCCAACAAGCTGGCCGGTGTGGTGGGTGCCTATGCCAAGCATGCCGGTGACCTGGCCATCTTCGGCGGACTGACCGTCTTCCTGCTCATCTTCGGCGCGGGTTTGTGGGCCATATCCGGCAAGCTGGTGAACTGGACGCATGGCGCCGAGGACACCAAGGCCTGATTTCTCCAGACCCTGTGCAAAAGGACGCGCTTCGGCGCGTCCTTTTTCATTTCTTCAGCCCCACGCGCCAGCGTCCGCTGAGCAGGTGCTGCAGCGCGACCGACCTCGCGCTATCCTGGACCCTGCGATGAAGCGGGCCAGCCCTCGACCGAGTCCGCTCGCCCGCACGGGTCAGGGAGCCAAGACTCACGTCGGAGACAGGCATGCCGATTGCCGGCCCCCGCCCTTGCTTCCTGCTGCAGGCCGCCGGGGCCGCGCTCGTGCTCGCCACCCTGCTGCTGCCCGCCGCCCAGGCCTGCGGCCCTTTCCGCGTGGCCTTCCAGCACTACCCCGGCCTCTATGAAGTCAGCAGTGACGGCCGGGCTCACGGCCTGGACGTGGACCTCCTGGAAGCCCTGGCCGCGCGCAGCCAATGCCGGCTGCAGGGCACGGCGGTCAGCAATGTGCGGCTGTGGCAGGCGCTGGAGACGGGCGACGCGGACATCGTGACCGCCGCCCTGGTCACCCCGGACCGCGAGCGCCTGGCGGAGTTCGTTCCCCTGGTGCAGGCCCAGCTGCACCTGCTGGTCTCGCTGGAGCTGGCACGCCGGCTGGCCGGCCCGGCGGACTTCCTGGCCGATGCCCGTCTGCGCCTGGGCGTGGTGCGCGGCGCCCGCCATGCGCCCGCCACCGAGCCCTGGATCGAGGCCCTGCGCCAGGCCGGTCGGGTCAGCGAAAGCGCCGACAAGCCCAGCCTGCTGAAGGCCTTCAAGGCCCGGCGCATCGAGGCCGTCCTGGTCTATCCCATGGAGCTCTACGAAGGGTCACCCCAGTGGCCGGAGGACCTGGCCCTGCGCGCCTGGTGGCCGGAATCGCTGAGCGTGGGCGCCTGGGCCCTGTCGCGCAAGACCCTGCCCGAGGCCGAGCGCCGCCGCCTGCGCGAGGCCCTGCTGAGCCTGCTGCACGACGGCACCGTGCAGCGCCTGGCGGACCGCCATCTGGGGCCCGTCCAGGCCAGCCGCCTCATCGTGAAGCCCCTGGAGGCCCCGGCCGCCGGACGGCCCGGCAGCGGCGCCCGCTGAGAACCGCCGAGTCCCTCAGCGCATAGGATGTGAAGCCTCGACACCCCGGGAGCTCCGGCACATGAAATCAATGGGCAAGCGCGCCAGCGGCGCACGTCTGGAACGCATGCAGGCCTCGCCGCGCTGGGACGGCCAGGGCTTCCGCAACGTCCATCCCATCGCCCCGGGGCTGCGTGATGTCGACGGCCCGCGGGCCTCCATGCTGGAGATCCTCTGTCCCGACGGCCGCCGCCGCCCGCCCGGCCCGCTGCCCGTGGCCAACCCGCGCGAGACCTGGACCCGCGCGCCCGGCAGCGGCCTGCGCGCCAGCTGGCTGGGCCATTCCAGCGTGCTGATCGAGATCGACGGCCTGCGCCTGCTGACCGACCCGGTCTGGGGCCCGCGAGTCTCGCCCTCCACCCTGGCCGGCCCCAGGCGCTACCAAGCGCCCCCCGTGCCGCTGCGCGCCCTGCCTGCGCTGGACGCCGTGCTGATCTCGCACGACCACTACGACCACCTCGACTACCCCACCCTCCGCGCCCTGGCCAAGCGGCCGCAGCCCTTCATCACCTCCCTGGGCGTGGGCGCGCACCTGGAAGCCTGGGGCATCCCGCCCGAGCGCATCATCGAACTGGACTGGTGGGAGTCGCACACCCTGCCCGGCACCGACTTGCGCGTGCATGCCGCGCCCTCCCAGCACTTCTCGGGCCGCGGGCTCAAGGACAGGAACGCCACGCTGTGGTCCTCCTTCGTGATCGAGTCGCCCCGCCACCGCGTTTTCTTCAGCGGGGACACCGGCCTGAGCAGCGAGTACCAGCTCATCCGCGAGCGCTTCGGCCCCTTCGACCTGGTGATGCTGGAGGTGGGCGCCTACCACCCCTCGTGGGGCGACATCCACCTGGGTCCGGTGAACGCCCTGCAGGCCTGGGAGTGGCTCGGCGGCGGCGCCCTGCTGCCGGTGCATTGGGGCACCTTCAACCTCGCCACCCACGACTGGGACGAGCCCGCCGAGACCCTGCTGCAACTCGCCCCCGCACGCGGCGTGCCCCTGTTGATGCCCCGCCTGGGCGAGGCGCTGGAGCCTGCGCAGGCCACGCCCAGCCCCGCCGCCTGGTGGCGCCAGGCGGGCCAGCCCGCCGCGCCCGCGGAGGCGCCGGCCCAGGCGCCGCGCGTGCCGCGCTGGATGCCCTGGCCGCTGGACTGAGGGCCCACTCAGCGCGGTGTCGTCAGCCAGGCCACGAGGCGGCGGGTCAGCGGGGCCATCAGCAGCACGGCGGGGAAGGCCACGGGCCAGGCATGCAGCCAGGCGCTGCGCCAGGCCAGGAGCCAGGGCCACGGATCCTGGATGTCAGCCGTGGATGTGCTCCAGCTGGCGATGCCGGCGACCAGCGCGGACATCAGGCCTGACAGGATCAGGGCGAACAGGACCGGGGCGAAGCGGGCAGGAATCATGGCCGTCTCCCGCGCCTCAGGCCGCGCCCATGCGGTGCAGCGTCTCGGCCATGTGGCGGCCGAACATGCGGGCGGTCTTGACGTCGCCCGGCTCGAAGGCATCGGCCGGCATGCCGTGCCCGGACTGCGCCATCAGGCCCGACCAGGACCCCAGCCGGTTGGCCGCCTCATGCTCAGGAACGCCCGCATGCTGCTCGGGCAGGATGGGATTGCCCACCCACACCATGCCGTGCTGCATGGCGAAGACGAACATCGACATCAGCGTGGACTGCTTGTCCCCCGAGGGCAGCGAGGACACCGTGAAGCCGCCGGCCAGCTTGCCGCGCAGGCCTTGCTGGCGCCACAGGCGACCGGTGGCGTCCATGAAGCGCTTGAACACGCTGGAGACGCCGCCCAGATAGGTGGGCGAGCCCATCAGCAGGCCGTCGTAGGCGGTGACGGCATCGGGGCTGTCGGCCAGTGTCTCGGCCTGCAGCAGGTCGACCTCCACGCCGGTCACGCCCCGCGCCCCCTCGACGATGTGGCGGGCGATGTGGGCCGTGTGCCCATGGGCGCTGTGATAGATGACTGCGAGCTTCTTCATGAGGGAGTACTCCTTGCGTTGGAATGAATGGGAAAGGAAGCCGGCACTCAGGCGGCGGCGCGCAGCAGCTGGATCGCCAGCGCGCTGAGGTAGAGGCCGAGGCCGAAGACGAGGTGGTTGGCCGCGCTGCGCAGCACATTGGGGCCCACCGGCCCCTTGTGCCGCCCCGCCAGGCCGGCGCCCATGGCCGGCTGCATGAGGAGCAGGGGCGCCGCCACGGTGGCCAGGCCCAGCAGCAGGGCCGGCGCCAGGCGGGGGGCGTCCAGCCAGGCGGGCCCCTGCCAGGCCAGCAGCAGGCCCGCGAAGAGCAGGCCCACGGCGTAGTGCGCGAGCCAGCCCAGCACCCGCTCGCCGCGCACCGGGCGGGCCTTCGCAATGGCCTCGTGCCGCCAGCGCCCCTGCGGCAGGTGCCCCGCCCAGCGGCCCAGCAGGGCGAAGTCCAGGGTCGCCACGCCAGCGCGTCGCAGGCCCATGAGCCAGAGGTCCATCAGCGCCGTCGCACCCGCGCCCAGGGCCAGGCCCTGCGCCAGGATGGACAGCATGTCCGTCGATCCATTCATCACACACCTCCTGTGGATTGCGTCCTGCGCCCTCCGGCCACTTGACCTTCGAGCCCATGGAAGTCAGGATAGAAGTTGAAGTCAACTTCAAGTCAAGAGGTGATCTGTGATGGATATCGCGGAAGTCGCCCGCCGTTCGGGTGTGCCGGCATCCACGCTGCGCTACTACGAGCGCCGCGGCCTCATCGCCCCCCTCGAGCGGGAGGGTGCGGGCCGGCGGCGCTATCCGGCCGGCGTGATGAACCAGCTGGCCCTGATCGCGCTGGGGCAGGCCGCGGGGCTGTCGCTGGATGAGATCCGCACCATGGTCCTGCCCAACGGCGAGCCCAGCGTGGACCGCGGCCTGCTGGCGTCCAAGGCGGACGAGATCGACGCCCAGGTCCTGCGCCTGCGCGCCGTGAGCCGCGGGCTGCGCCATGCCGCCGCCTGCCCGGCGCCCAGCCATGCGCAATGCCCCACCTTCCAGCGCCTGCTCAAGGCCGCGGCAGCGGGGGCGCTGGACCTGCAGCGCGAAGGCGGTGGCGCCCCGCCCGCCGAGCAGGCCCGTCGGGCCCGCAAGGCGCGGGCCGGTGCCTCACCCGGCTGAGCCAGCGAAGAGAGCCACTGGCCCGCGCCCGGACACCCGGCGCGATCGCGGTGTGCGGGCTCCGCTGAGACCCGCTGGCGCGTGGCCCCGCGGCTCAGGTGCCCGGCTGGTCCGCCGGCACGTCCGCCAGGCCCTTCTTGCGCTCGCGCTTGGACGCGTACATGCGCTGGTCGGCGCAGTCGATCAAGGCCTCGGCACTGCTCCCATCGGCCGGGTGCAAGGCCCAGCCGCAGCTCCCCTCCACCAGATGACAGGCGCCACGAAAGTCAAAGGGAGCCACCAGGGCCTCCTGCAGCCGGCGATGGAACTGCACGGGACCGCCCGCCTCGCTGATCGAGGGCATCAGGACGGCAAACTCGTCGCCCCCCAGGCGGGCGACCACGTCCTCGCTGCGGGCCGTGTCCTTCAGCCGCCGGGCGAATTCGACCAGGGCGGCATCGCCGACGCTGTGGCCATGGTCGTCGTTGAGGGACTTGAGCCCATCCATGTCCAGCATCAGCACGGCCAGGCCCTGCTGGGTGCGGCGCGCGCGCTGCAGGGCCCCGCGCAGCTGCTCCAGGAACATGGCGCGGTTGGCCAGGCCGGTGAGGTCGTCATGGGTGGCCCGCTGGAACAGGTCGTCCTGCCCGTAGTGCGTGGCCCAGTACATGGCCGTGCCCACCACGCGTGCCAGCAGGGTCAATAGCTCCGCCTGCCTGGGCCCGAAGTGGCCGACCTCGCGGGACATGGCCTTGAGCACGCCCACCGGCTGGCCCAGGTGCATCAGGGGCACGACCACCATGGAGCGCAGGCCCACGCGGCGGCAGGCGGCGCGGTCCACGCGCGGGTCCGCTTCGGAGTCGGTGCAGATCAGGGCCTCGGCGCGGCGCATGCATTCGCCGGACAGGCTGGCCTTCAGCGCCACCTTCACCCCCAGCTGCGCGACGGCGGTGCCGCTGGCGGCCCGGTAGCTGAGACTGTCGCCCTCGGCGATCTCGATGACGGCGCCATCGGCGGCGACCAGCTCCAGGGTCGTCTGGGTCACCAGCTTCATGACGCCGGCCTGGTCCAGGCCCATCTCGGCCACCTGGCCGTGGATGTCGATGATTCGAAGGAGTTCAGCCGCAGTCAGCATGGCGGCCTCCGCAAGAGTGGGATGACTCCCTGAATCTGTCATCTGCATTTAGTCTGGAGACAATTCTAGACAGGGTCCGGCACGGCCGGACCGTGCGCACCCCCCTCAATCAGGCTTTCAGCCCTCGCCCGACCAGGCGCAGGCGCTGCCTGAATTCCTTCCTGAGCCGGTACAGCTGGGCCGGGCGGTGGGCGCCCTCGGCCCGCTTGGCGCCGGTGACGGCGTCGAGGATGTCCAGCTCGTCCATCTTGCGCCGGAAGCTCACCGGATTGACGCTCTCGCCCAGCACCGCCTCGTAGACGGCATGCAGCTCGGGCAGGGTGAAGGGCTCCGGGCACAGGTGGGCCGGCAGCGAGGAATAAAGGCTCTTGCTGCGCACCCGCGCCACCGCCGCCTCCACGATGTGCCCATGGTCGAAGGCCAGGGCGGGCAGGCGGTCCACGGGCAGCCAGCTGCAGCCCGGCGCCGGGAGCGCACGCCGGGCCAGCCGGCCGGCATCCACCAGAGCCACATAGGCCACGGACACACTCCAGCCCCGCGGATCCCGGCCCGGCCCGCTGAAGGTGGCCAGCTGTTCCAGGTAGAGCCCCTCCAGGCCGGCCTTGTCGCGCAGCACGCGATGGGCAGCGTCCTCGCAGCCTTGGTCCTGGTCCGCATGCACATAGCCGCCCGGCAGGGCCAGGGCGCCGGCAAAGGGATCGCGCTCGCGCTTGAGCAGCAGCACCTGCAGCTGCTCGTCCCTGAGGGTCAGCAGCACCAGGTCCACGGTGCAGATCAGGGGCGGCGGCTTGCGGGCGGAGTTTGTTGAAGTGCTCACCGAACAGAGGATAGCGCCGAATCCGGTCCGGGCTGGGCGGCCGCAGCGCTCATGCCTGCTGGACCGGCCTGCGCACGCCGCATCCAGCCGCTGGCTCTAGTTAATTTCATGTTGTATTTAAGTAGGCGTATGATGGGATCCATGCGCAAGACCTGAACAGGAGGACCGCCATGAACACCCAGCTGCTGCTGATTGATCCCCAGAACGATTTCTGTGACCTGCCCGAGGAGTGGCTGCCGCACACGCCGGCCCTGGGCGCTCCGGCCCGGCCGGCCCTGCCGGTGGGGGGCGCCCATGCGGACCTGCTGCGCGCCGCAGCCCTGGTGGAGCGCCTGGGCGCGCGCCTGCAGGGCATCACCGTGACGCTGGATTCGCACCAGCGCATTGACATCGCCCACCCCGGCTTCTGGCGGGATGCGAGCGGCCAGGCCGCCCCGGCGCCCTTCACCCCGATCAGCGCGGCCGAGGTCCGCGCCGGCACGTGGCGCCCGCGCGAGGCCGCGGCCCTTCCTCGCGTGCTGGACTATCTTGACGCGCTCGAGGCCACCGGCCGCTACACGCTGATGGTCTGGCCCGTGCACTGCCAGATGGGCAGCTGGGGCCAGGCCGTGCATGCCGGCCTGCAGTCGGCACTGGACCGCTGGGCCGATGCGCAGGGCCGCTCGGTGCAGATCGTCTGCAAGGGCGAGAACCCCTGGACCGAGCACTACAGCGCCCTGCAGGCCGAGGTGCCCGACGCACAGGATGCCCGCACCCAGCTCAACCGCCCGCTGCTGGCCGCGCTGGACAGCGCGGACCAGCTCCTGATCGCGGGTGAGGCCGGCAGCCACTGCGTGCGGGCCACGGTGGAGCACCTGGTCGAGCATTTGCCCGCGGCCTCCTGCGGCAAGCTGGTGCTGCTGCGCGACTGCATCAGCCCCGTGGCCGGCTTCGAGGCCGCGCAGGCCGACTTCTTCGCGGCCATGCAGGCGCGCGGCGTGCGCCTGGCCCTCAGCACCGACTTCTGAAGGACCGCCCCATGAGCGCCCCCGCCCAAGCCCCCGTGATCCGCAGCCTGCTGGACACCGATCTCTACAAGTTCACGATGTGGCAGGCCCTGCTGCACCGCCATCCGCAGACGCAGGCGGAGTACCGCTTCGTGTGCCGCAACACGCCGGCCTATCCGCTCAGCACGCTGAAGGCCGAGGTCGAGCGCGAGCTCGACGCCCTGTGCGCCCTGAGCCTCACGGACGAGGAGCTGGCCTATCTGCGAGGGCTGCGCTTCATCAAGAGCGACTTCATCGACTTCCTGCGCCTGTTCCGTTTCCAGCGCGCCTTCATCGAGGTCAGCACCGAGGGCGACACCCTGCACATCGTCGCGCGCGGCCCGCAGGTGCATGTGATGGGCTTCGAGATCCCGGTGCTGGCCATCGTCAACGAGCTCTATTTCCGCCGCCTGGACACCCCCGCCGTGCGCGCCGAGGGCCAGCGCCGCCTGGACGCCAAGATCGCCACGCTGCAGGCCTTCGCGCAGGAGGCCGGGCGGCATCGCCATCCCTTCGAGCTCTTCGACTTCGGCCTGCGCCGCCGCTTCTCGGGCGACTGGCAGCGCGAGGTCGTGCGCCAGCTGCGCGACGCCCTGCCGCAACACTTCAAGGGCAGCTCCAATGTGAAGCTGGCGCGCGAGCTGGGCCTGGTGCCCATCGGCACCATGGCGCACGAGTACCTGCAGACCTTCCAGGCCCTGGGCACCGTGCGCCTGCGCGACCACCAGAAGGCCGCGCTGGAGGACTGGGTGCAGGAGTACCGCGGCGACCTGGGCATCGCCCTGACCGACGTGGTGGGCATGGACGCCTTCCTGGCCGACTTCGACCTCTACTTCGCCAAGCTCTTCGACGGCCTGCGCCATGACAGCGGCGATCCCGTCGCCTGGGGCGAGAAGGCCCTGGCCCACTACGCCGCCCTGCGCATCGACGCCCACACCAAGCGCCTGGTGTTCAGCGACGGCCTCAGCGTGGACAAGGCCATCGCGCTGTACCGCCACTTCGCGGACCGCGTGCAGCTGGGATTCGGCATTGGCACCCACCTGAGCAACGACCTCGGCCTGACGCCGCTGAACATCGTGATGAAGCTGACCCATGCCAACGGCCAGCCCGTGGCCAAGCTCAGCGACAGCCCCGGCAAGACGCTGTGCGACGACGAGACCTTCCTGGCCTACCTGCGCCAGGTCTTCGGGGTCCGGCCCCTGTGACCGCCTGAGGGCGCGCTGGCGGCGGGGCGAGGAGCGCACACAGCGCAGGAAATTCCGGCGGATTTCCTGGTAGCTCACGCCATGAGCTACCAGCCCCGTAAGCTATCTCTCATGCCAGACAAAAGAAGCAGTCAACGCATTTCCAGGCGATTCCCTCCACGCTGCCCCGCCCCCTGAGGGACGGGCAGCCCCCTCCCAAGCACGGACAGCACGTCCGGCATGACCTCGCATTCATGATGCAAAACGAGGGGGAATCCATGCGCTCATCCAACCCGTTGGATGGCTTCACTCGAACTGGCATCTGCTGACCATCCAGCAGGCATTCAGCAACGACCAACAAGGAATGAAGGGAAGCACCATGGCCATCATCTCGACCACTGCCAACATCAGCACGCTGCGCGCAATCACCGGTGCCAGCGCCGGTGATGTCTACGAAGTCCTCGGCTACTACGGCGCTGGCGACGGCGGCGGCGGTTCCTACTACTACGACGCCACCGATTCGAGCTCGCTGGACAACGGCGGTTCCATCATCGTCGCCAACGACGGCAAGCGCTGGAAGCTGCGCGCCACGGGCGGCTTCTCCGTCAGGCAGTTCGGCGCCCGCGGCAATGGCAGCGCAGACGACACCGCGAGCCTCAACAAGGCCATCAGCGCAACCGGCGCGGGCACCCTCTACTGGCCTGCCGGTACCTACCTGGTGTATGGCGGCCTCGTGCAGCCGGCCTCCCAGTCCTGGCAGGGCGCCGGTGGTCAGCGGGCCACCACTCTCAAGAAGATGGGCAACTTCGACCTCGTGACCCTGGGTGACCTGGGCTCGATCCAGGACATCAACCTGGAGTGCCAGGGCGCCAGCTATTCGGGCCGCGGCATCGTCGTCAGCAATGGCTTCAGCCAGCTGATCCGGCGCGTGCGCATCAGCCAGTCGCAGGGCATCGCCCTGGAGTTCGCTCTCAACCAGGGCGGCGGTTCGACCATCGCGGACCTGGAGGCCACCACGACCAACCCGGGCACGGTGGCGGCGGTCAAGCTGTCCGACAACACGGCCAGTCCCAAGTTCTTCAGCAATATCTGGCTGAGCGGAGGGCTGTTCGACTTCTCGGCCGGTGGCAATGGCGTGTCCGTCACCAACTTCTACGCACGCAACCTTCTGACCTCGGCCAGCACCGCCCTGCTGCACATCGCCAACGGGCGCTTTGCCTCCCTGAGCGACCCTGTCACGCTGAGCGGCTCAGACATCACGCTCACTGGCGTGGCCTTCTCCGGGCCAGTGGCCCTGAAGAACATGCAGGGCGCGAAGATCACCGCCTGCACCCTCGGTTCGGGCTTCACGGAGGAAGCGGCCACCTGCCAGTACAACGAGGTCTACGACCAGCGCAAGCCCTACACCCCGCTGTGGACTCAGCCTGCCGGCAGCGGCACGCAGCCCAGCATCGGCAACGGCTCGATCACGGCCTCCTACCAGCGCAGCGGCTATGCGTGCCTGGTGTCGATCCGGGTCGTGACGGGCAGCACCACCACCTATGGCAATGGCACGAGCGCCTACCAGCTCAGCCTGCCGTTCAAGGGGCATGTGTCGGTTGACCAGCGCGGGCTGCCCGCCGTCGTCACCATCAATGGAACGACCTACCCCTGCTGGGCCACGATCGGTGCGAACGAGGATGTCCTCACGCTGGGCTTCAACGGCCAGTCCGTGCGACTGGGTCATCCGGCGGCCTGGACGGCCGGTAGCACCATCGACCTGGAGTTCAGCTACCTGGTCCGCTGAGGGCCCACTCAAGCGGCCCGCCCTGGGGCGGCTCCCGGCTCCGGCAGCAGCGGCTGCCGAGCCGGGGGCCGCCTCGGGGCGGAGCGCACCGGCCTGGGTCTCGCGCCTGGTCAGGCCGCCGGCGCGCCGGCGGCCTGCGCCGATGCGCTGCGGTAGGCCCAGAAGCGCGGCAGCGCAAAGCCGGTGGCGACCACGCCGGCCAGGCAGATCGCGCCGCCCATCCAGATGGCGGTCGACACGCCCCAGGCATCGGCCATGAAGCCGGCGCGGGCGTTGCCGATCAGGGGGCCGGTGAGGTAGCTGATCATCTCGATCCCGGCCAGGCGGCCGCGCAGCTCGTTGGGGATGGTCTCGTTCCAGATGGTGCCGCGGAACACGCCGCTGACCATGTCCGCCGCGCCGGCCACGGCCAGGCAGGCCAGCCCCAGCAGCAGGCTGGGCGCGAAGCCCAGCGCCACGATGCCCAGCGCCCATACGGCCGCGGCGAGGACCACGGCCCGGCCATGCCGCCGCACCCGCCCCGTCCAGCCGCTGAAGACGCCGATGACCAGGGCGCCGACCGACATCGCCGACAGCAGCCAGCCCACGGACTCGGTGCGCCCATCCGCCGCGGCCATGGCCGGGAACAGGGCCACCGGGAAGGCGAAGGCCATGGCGACGATGTCGACGATGTACGTCCCCATCAGCTCCGGGCGCCGCCAGGCGAAGCGCAGTCCCTCGGCGAGGTCGGCCAGCAGATGCGGACGGTCCTCGGACGAGGCGGGCGTGCCGATGGCGGCCCTCGGGATGCGGGCGATGAAGAACAGCGCGGCCAGGAAGGTGCAGAAGTCAAAGACATAGGCGCCCACCGCGCCCCAGCGTGCCAGCAGCAGCCCCGCCAGCGCCGGGCCGGCCACCATGCCCACCGTGCCCCGCACCGAAGAGAGCGCCGCCACGGCCGCGAACTCCTCAGGCCGCGCGAGCTTCTGGGTCAGCGCCTCCAGGGCCGGGCGGTGAAAGCCGCTGGCGCCCTGCAGCACCGCCACGAGGGCGTAGATCATGACCACGCTCGGCGCCGCGCTCAGGGCATTGGCCAGCAGGCCGGCCAGGCACAGGGCCATCAGCGCCTCGGAGCCGATCAGCAGGCGCTTGCGGTCCATGCGATCGGCCACCGCGCCGCCCAGCAGGCCGCACAGCACCACCGGCAGCAGCTGCACCAGGCCCAGCAGGCCGACCTGCGCGTTGGAATGCGTCAGTTCATAGAGCTGCCAGGGCACGGCCACATAGCTGACCATGGTGCCGAGGCCGGAGACGAACTGGCTGGCGAAGAGGCGGCGAAAGGCGGTGTTGTGGCGCAGGGGGCCGAGGTCAAGAATCATGCGGCGGATTGTGGCGCGCCGCCGCCCGTTCAGCAGCCCTCGATGGTGTGGCCGATCACCTGCCGGGCCGGCGCATCCACCAGGTAGCGCACCGTGCAGCTGAAGGCCGGCCGGCCGTCGGTGCCCGCCCGCGTGGACTTGGAATAGCGGTAGTCGAAACTGCCGTCGGCCCGCCGCGTGATGGCCTCGGGCTTGCCCATCTTGCGCAGCAGCTCCTGGACCGTGGCGCCATGCCAGCTGTCCAGGGCCTTGTCGAATTCGCCGCGGCGCTGCTGGTCGGCCGCCGAGGGGGCCGGGGACGGTGGTGTGGCCGCCGGCGGTGGCGCCGCGGGCGTCGCGGGCGCGGTGGGCGCGGCGCATCCGCCCAGCACGGCCAGGCCGGCCAAGGTCAGGCACAGGGCCGTCGGCGCCGCCGACGGGCGAAAGGGCCGGCGCGTGAGCGTCAGCCGCAGGGGGTGGCGTGTCGTGTTCACGGCGCCGAGACTACGCTGACTGCCCTTGCGGCGCCGTTGCGAGAAGTAATTTGCGTGTAGGCACGCTGCAGGGGCGGGCCGGCCTCCCCGCAAGGGGATGCACTCGCTTACAGCCACGGTCCCACGCCTCCCACGCGAGCGCGGCGTCGACCTACCATTCACGAGCACTTTGCAGACTGTCCTGGGCGGCGGGCCTGCCTCGACAGCGCCCCTGCCCCTCTTCCTCCGGAGGTGATCATGCTGAAGTTCCTGCCCTTCCTGAGACAGGGCGTTGCCCGGGTGGCCGCCGGGGTGGCCGCACTGACGCTGGCCACCTTGAGCGCCTGCGGCGGCGGTGACGGTGGCACGCCCGCCAGCAATGCCGGCACGCTGCAGCTCTCCCTGACGGACGCCCCGGCCTGCGGCTTCGACAAGGTCTACGTGACGCTGCAGAAGGTGCGCATCCACCAGAGCAGCAGCGCCACCGACACCGATGCCGGCTGGACCGATCTCACCCTCAACCCCGCGCTGCGCGTGGACCTGCTCACCCTGCGCAACGGCGTGCTGACCACCCTGGGCTCCACGCCGCTGGCCGCCGGCCACTACACGCAGATGCGCCTGGTGCTGGGCAGCAACGGGGGCAGCACGCCCCTGGCCAACTCGGTGGTCCCGACCGGCGGCACCGAGGTCGCCCTGACCACGCCCAGCGCCACGCAGGCCGGCGTCAAGCTCAATGTGGACATCACCGTCAATGCCAACGAGCTGGCCGACTTCGTGCTGGACTTCGACGCCTGCAAGTCCATCGTGAGCGCCGGCAACTCGGGGCAGTACCTGCTCAAGCCGGTCGTGGCCGTGATTCCGCGCCTGGTCTCGGGCGTGCGCGGCTCCGTCGACGCCAGCCTCGCGACGGGCGCCACCGTGGTCACGCTGGAGCAGGGCGGCACCATCGTCAAGAGCACCTCGCCGGACAGCAGCGGCATGTACCTGCTGCAGCCCGTGGCACCCGGCAGCTATGACCTGGTGGTCAGCGCCCCGGGCCGTGCCACGGCCGTCGTGACCGGGGTGAGCGTGGCCAGCGGCGTGGTCACCACGCTCTCCACCGGCGCCAGCGGGCTGAACCCGCCCGCCTCGGCCGGCGGCACGCTGGCAGGGACGGTGCTGACGGGCAGCGTGCCCGTCGATGCCGGCGTCCGCGTCACGCAGGCGCTCAGCATGGGCCGCTCGGTCACCGTGGCCCGCGGCAGTGTCGATGCCAGCACGGGTGCCTATGCCTACCTCGTGCCCATCGGCGCCCCGCTGGTCGCACCCTACGTCGCCGCGCCCACCGCCTTGAGCTTCGCACCGGACACCGCGGCAGCGGCGCGCTACAGCCTCGCGGCGAGCAACGCGGCCGGTGCCGTCAAGAACGCGGGGCCCTTCACGCTGACGGCCGGCGGCACCCTCAGCACCCACTTCACCTTCCCTTGAAGCGGGTCGCTGCGGCGCGAGCGGGCAGGTCCTTTGGGGCCGCCCCGCCCGGCACCGCGGCGTCAGCCCAGGACCTGCCGCAGCGCCCGCCGCAGCAGCGCCAGGCCTTCGTCAAGCTCCTCGGCGCCGATGTTCAGCGCCGGCATGAAGCGCAGCAGCTGCGGCCGCGGCGCATTGAGCAGCAGGCCCACGGGTGCCAGGCCGCGCGCCGCCTCGACCACCTCCTCGGCGCGGGCCACGGGCAGGACCAGCGCCCTCAGCAGGCCCAGGCCGCGCTCGCCGGGCAGGCGGAAGTCCTCGGCGATCGCCTGCAGACCCCGCGACAGCTGCTCGCTGCGCTGGCGGACCGCGGCCAGGAAGTCGGGCCGGCACACCTCGTTCACCACCGCCAGACCGGCCGCCGCCATCAAGGGATTGCCGCAGAAGGTGCCGCCCTGGTCGCCCGGCTCGAAGCAGTTGAAGCGCTCCTTGCACAGCAGGGCAGACAGCGGCGCGCCGCCGGCGATGCCCTTGGCCAGGGTCATCAGGTCGGGCTCCACGTCATAGCGCTCGTAGGCGAAGGCATGGCCGCAGCGGCCGATGCCCGTCTGCACCTCGTCCGCGATCAGCAGCAGCTGGCGCTCGGTGCACAGGGCCCGCAGCTCGCGCACGAAGCCCGGGTCGGCCACATGGACGCCGGCCTCGCCCTGCACGAACTCGATCATCACGGCCACGCTGGCCGGCGTGATGGCGCGCTCCACCGAGCCGATGTCATCGAGCCTGGCCTTGGCGAAGCCCTGCGGCATGGGCGCATAGAGGCGATCCCAGCCGGGCTTGCCGGAGGCGCTCATCATCGCCAGGGTCCGGCCATGGAAGCCCTGCTCGAAGCTGATGATTTCGTGCGCCCCGCCGCGTTCCTTGCGGCCCCAGCGGCGGGCCAGCTTGAGCGCGCCCTCGTTGGCCTCTGCCCCTGAGCTGGCCAGGAAGACGCGGTCGAAGCAGCTCAGTTCCACCAGGCGCCGGGCCAGGTCCAGCATCGGCCGGTTGTAGAAGCCCGGGCTCGGGTTCACCAGCCGCCCCGCCTGGGCAGCCAGCGCCTGCGCGAGCAGCGCCGGGCTGTGCCCCAGGCTGTTGACGGCCCAGCCCTGCACGAGGTCGAGGTAGCGCTTGCCGGCTTCATCGACCAGCCAGGAACCCTGGCCCTCCGCGAAGACGATGTCCGGGCGGGCGGTGATGGTGATCAGATCGCGGCCGCGCTCGCTCATGCGGCCTCCGTCCAGTCGAATTCCATCTGGCGCGCGGTGCGCAGCGCAAGTTCGCGGCCCTGCAGGCGCTCGACCAGGTGCAGGCTCATGTCGATGCCGGCCGAGATGCCCGCCGAGCTGACGATGCGCCCAGCATCGACCCAGCGCCGGCCCTCCAGCACGCGCAGGCCGGGCCGCAGCGCACGCAGGGCCTCCACGTCCTCCCAGTGCGTGGTGGCCTCCAGGCCGTCCAGCACGCCGGCCTGCGCCAGCAGCAGGGCGCCGGTGCAGACCGAGGCCAGCAGCCGCGCCGAGCCCGCCTGCGCGGCGATCCAGTCCATCAGCGCCGCCTGCCCCAGCTCGGCATCCACCACGCCACCGGGCACGATGGCGCAGTCCAGTGGCGGATGGTCGTCCAGCGTGCAGTCCGGCTGCAGGCGCAGCCCCGCACGGGCCTGTACCGGCGCGGCGCTGCGGGCCAGCGTGAAGACATTGAAGAGCGGCGGCGTGCCGGCCGGCTGGCTGCGGCCATGCACCCGGGCCGCAGTGGTGAAGACCTCGTAGGGGCCGGCCATGTCCAGCAGCTCCACCTCGTCGAAGATCAGGATGCCCACATTCATCTGCATGCACCTCCCAGGCGTGCGTTGAGTCCAGAGGCCGCCAGTGTGCGCAAGGACGGCGCTGACAGCCATGACGCTGTTCCCACCTTTTCTGCCATCGCCGCCCGCGCCTGTGCCTGCCACAATGAGGCATGGCCTGCCGCATCGTCTTCGTCCTCTTCCCCGGATTCCAGCAGCTGGACCTGGCCGGCCCCATGGCGGTCTTCGAGGTCGCCCGGCTGCAGCAGCCGGGCAGCTACACCTGGCGGCTGGCCGCGAACGCGGGCGGCACCGTGCGCAGCTCGGCCGGTGTGCCCTGGCCGGTGCAGCCGCTGCCGCGCGCCTGCAGCGCCGACGATCTCGTCATGGTGATTGGCGGAGACGGCGTCGATGCCGCCAGCCGCGATGCCCGCCTGGTCGCCTGGCTGCAGCGCGCCAGCCGCAGCGGGGCGCGCGTGGCCAGCATCTGCAGCGGCAGCCTGCTGCTCGCGGCAGCCGGGCTGCTGGACCACCGCGCGGCCACCACGCACTGGTCCCGCAGCCGGCAGTTCGAGCGCACCTACCCGGCCGTGCGGCTGCAGCCCGACCGCATCTTCGTGCGCGAGCCCGCCCAGCGCAGCCGCTCGGCCCCGCGCCCCGAGCTCTGGACCAGCGCCGGCATGACCGCCGGCATCGACCTGTGCCTGGCCCTGGTCGCGCACGACTGCGGCGAGAACGTGGCCCGAGAGGCCGCGCGCCAGCTGGTGGTGGAGCGCAGGCGCCCGGGCGGGCAGTCGCAGTTCTCGCCTCTGCTGGACGCCCAGCGGCCGGAGGGCCGCTTCGGTGAGCTGCTGCAGCACATCCGCCTGCACCTGCGGCAGGACCATCGCGTGGACGAGCTGGCCGCGCGCGCCTGCATGAGCCCCCGCCACTTCGCCCGCTGCTTCCGCGCCGAGACCGGCACCACGCCGGCCCAGGTGGTGGAACGCCTGCGCGTGGAGGCCGCCCGCGCCGCGCTGGAGGGCGGGCAGCCCTCAGTGCAGCGCATCGCCGAAGACTGCGGCTTCGGCAGCACCGAACGCATGCGCCGCGCTTTCCAGCGCCTGCTGGGGCGGCCGCCGGCGGCGTTTCGCAAGGCGGGGACGACGAAGCGGCGCGGATGATCGAGCGCCGCGCGCGGATCAGCCCTTGAACAGCTCCCACCGCCCCTGGCGGCGCAGCAGCAGCTGCTGGCTCAGCGCGCCGCGGGCGTCCGGCTTGATGCGCGCGGCGGCCTCACGCAGCTGCGCGATGCCCTCCTTCGAGTGGGCATCGCAGAAGGCCAGGACGTCGCGGCTGGGAATGGCCACCACCGCGCCATTGGGTGTGTGGGGCTTGAGCACCTGGTCCCACAAGGCATCCAGCAGCACCAGGCAGGCCTCATGGTCGCCATCCAGCAGCAGGCCGCGGTAGCTCGCCTGTTCGGGATCCCCGATCACGCGCAGGCCCGGCTTGCCCTTGACCAGCTTCGTCAGGTTGGCCAGCGAGCGCTGATGGAGCTGGTCCAGGCTCAGCCCGGCCTCCTTCATTTCCTGGCGGCTGACCGAGACCCAGTGCGAGCCGGCGTCCAGGTGGTAGCCCACGCCGAAGACATCGTGGCTGGCGCGCACGGGCGGCAGCTCGGCATCGGCCGGCACCGTCATGCCGGGCGGCGGGTTCTTGATCCGCAGCTGCAGCTCCGCGCCGTCCCCGATGCCCGCAGCGACGAGGCGCAGCACCGGCAGGGCCTCCACCGCGCTACGGGGCGCCGCAGCGGCGGCCGAAGCGGCATCAGACGCAGCCGCAGATGCGGCGGCGGCCGGCGGCGGCTGGACGCGGGCCTCCCGCTCACGGCGCCGCTCGCGCGCCTCGTGCTGACGCAGCGCCTGCTGCGCGGTCTGCTGCAGGCTCCGTGAGGCCAGGAGGCCGTAGACGGGCGCGGCCAGGCTGAGGCCCGGCATGGCGCAACCGAGGAACAGAGGGTACTTCAGCAGGGGCGAGGTCCCCAGGGCCGGAGCCAGGCGGCTCAAGGCCGTGGGCCCGGCGAGCCAGCTGCCGATCCAGCCGACGATGGTCAGCGGCATCGCCTTGAAGAGCAACCCCACCAGGCCGGCCACCGCCAGGGCCAGCGAGGCCCACAGCATGGGCTTCACCGTCTGGATGTGCGCGTCGCGGAGCAGCAGGTCGTCGAGGGTGTCGTGGGGCATGAGGCGTCCTTGTTGGCAGGGCGGTGGCGGCGGCACCGCGGGAGGACCTGTCGCTTCACGGCAAGCCCCCGGTCTCTCGCGCCGCGCAGCTTATCCCAAGCAGCGCATCGCTGCGGCGTGCCCCAAGGTCTGGCCGTTTCAACCGGTCAAGACCTGCCCCCCGACTGTGGCCCGGCCGTGGGGCTCAGGGGTCCACATGCTTCGAGACCTTGCATTCCAGGGCGTCGGCGACCCGCTGGAGCGCCTGCACCTGGGCGATGGACCCCTCCACCTGCTGCTGCAGCAGCGCGATGCTTCGCTCCTGAAGCGACTCCTTGCCACGCATGCGCCGCATGAGGGCGATGAACATGCCGATCAGCATCATCATGGGGCCCCAGGCGATCAGGACCTCCAGCAGCGTGGACCCGAGGGTCGGCTGCGCCTTCTCCACAGGCCGTCGCGCCTCGGCATTCAGGATCCTCGCCTCCTGGCTGACATAGGCCTCCCTGGGCCTGGCGGCGCTGCCCGTGACCCGGATCGCCGCCTCGCCATGCGCCGGCACCACCAGGCCGAACAGGGGCTGCACCACGGTGTCAGAAAGGGTGTGGGAGGCGTCGAAGTACCGGACTTCGAGCACCACGTCCTCGAAGCAGCTGCCCGCGCTGTTCCTGATCGTGCCCAGGGACAGCACGTTGCGGTGCTCGTCCTCCTGGATCACCTCGAGGGTGGACAGCTTCACTGCCAGCGCCACCTCGGGCGCGGGCGGCGCTTCGCTGGCGCCTGGGCAGGCGGCGCGGGCCATGCCGGAAAGGAGGAGGGCAGCGGTCAGCAGCAGGCGATTGATCATGGGCGAGGGATGCGTACGAAACGAAGGTGCGGTCGCCCAGGTCACCAGGCGGCGGGGACTGTAGCCGATAGGCGGCGAGGTTCCCCGGCAAAGCGTGACGGAGTTGCACGCCGGCCGGCACCGCGAGACCTAGCATCCAGCCACACCCGCCTGGGCGGGCAACAGGCTCAGCCATGGAGCCAGGAGACCCCATGTCCTATCTCGAGTACGCCATCAACCCCGTCGGCTACCTGATCAGCAAGGGCCTGAAGAAGGTCGTTGACGGCATCACCGAATCCGACAGCAGCCAGCCTCTTGCGCAGCTGGCCGAAGAGTCCAGACGCGCCGAGATCAAGGCGAAGGCGCTGCTGGCCCAGGCCAAGGTCGAGCAGGAGCTGGCCATCTCACGGCGCATCGACAGCGCGGAGGAAGTGGAGATCGAGGAGTACTACGACACCTCCGGCAAAGGCGGTCTGGGCCTTGAGACCAACGGCGAGGCGGCCAGCCTCGGCTTGAGCGGCGAAGGCCGGCGGGTCACCAAGCGAGTCATCAAGTTCAAGGGTTGCGCCCCTGCCGAACGGCAGCGCGTGGTCCAGGCCGAGGACGAGACGGCCGCCACAGGCGTGCAAGCAGCCGGCCAGGCCTAGCGGAGATCGAAGGCTGCGGCTTGCGCCGCAGCGGCTGAACCTCGGCAGATGGTGGGCATTGCCGACGCGGCGCGTGTGCAGACGGCAGGACATCGATGCGTGATCCAATCCCGTGCAGACGCCGTCAGCACTCCCGGGATCGCCCATGAAACTACTCAAGAAACTGTTCGGTTCCGCGCCCGCGCCCGCCGAGCCGCCGCGTCGCGACGCCGAAGAATCCGTGCTCCTGGTCCCGATCCCCGCACTCGTGGCGCTGCTGCTTCGTGCCGAGCAGCTCAAGGGCGCCCCGCTCACCGAGGAGGAGGTCGTCCGCATCCGGGACGATGCCGCCTGCATGGCGATGACCGCCGAGATGAAGTGGCAACTGGAAGAGAAGCGAGGCTACGCCGACCTCGATCCCGAGCGGGTCTGGGAGCATTGGCAGGTGGCGCGGCTGGAGCTTGTGGAAGACGAGGGCTAGCCAGGCCAGCATTGCAGCGGCGGCAGGAGGGCTGCCGCAAGCCTGGGAAAGCTGGGCCAAGCCCTTCTGCTCGCCGGCCCCCACGTCCGACACACCGTCAACACCTTTTTGACCTCACCATGCACACACGGAAAGCCCTGATCACCCTGGCTGCGCTCGCGGCGCTGGCGACAAGCTCGGAGGCGACGCCCGCAACGCCCGATGCCGTCGTGAAATCCCTGCTGCAGCTCGCCGTCCATGAGCCCTTCGAGAAGCGACTGGGCTTGAATCGCAGGGGAGAGTTCCGATGGCTGTCGTCACGTCTTCAGAAGCTCGCCTCGGCGGCCGAGTGCGACGCTGCCCAGGCCAGCTCAGAAGACGACGAAGCGAATGGCGTATCAAAGCGCGAGTATGCCGACGGCGGCAGTCTGTTCGATCGCTGGGACACCCCCACCTCGTGCCGCACCCTTCGAAGCCGGACCCTGGGGCTCACCGCCAGCGTGGACGCCTTGTGCAGCTGGGGGCCGAAGACGGACCACATGACAGGCCGCCTTCAATTGCACTTCCTGCTGGTCAGAGAGAAGGGCGCCTGGGTCGTCCTGGAGGTGCTGCACGGGGCGCAGGAAGATTCACGTAGTCCCGAGGAAGTCACCACCAGCACGTTTTCCGGCCGCCTGGAAAGCTTGACACGCCAGTCCGCGCATCCCGAAATCTGCCTGCGGAAGCATGGCCTTCAAAAGGCAGAGCCGGGTGTCCCGCTTCAGAGTGCGGACTCGCCCCACCACTGAGTGCTTCGAGATGGACGTGCGACTGACAATGCCTCGACAGGCGTTGTCGTGCTGGAGCCTCTAGGCGGGCTCGTAGGGGAGCCCGCCTAGTGCCATTTGATGTCGATGCCGTGAATGGGCGTGCCGGGAGGAAGGTCCTTCACCTGCTCGAAAAGCTGACCACTGGCATTGACATGCAGGCGCCATGGGGTGGGCTCGAAGTTCTCGAGCTCGTAGCGGCCGCCGATGAAGCCGGGGACGGTTGCAGAAAAGCACTGCCCCTCGGCCAGAAGCTGGCCCGCGCCGTGAAGCTCACAAAGAAGATCGAACTTCAGCCATGAGGTGGCTTCGAGGTCCGGGGCTGCCATGCGGCGCTTGAAGTCCTCCCAGGTATCGGAGACCAAGTGGCATTGGCCTGCGAACGCATCCAGCAGGAACACATGAGGACGCCGGAGAAAGCCATGAGGCTTCAGGAGGAAGAAGTCGCCCATGGCGGTCAGCAGGCGTACCTGCGCCTTGGGGCCGACGAGGAAGCGCCACGGTGCAAGGGCGTCGCCGTGGCCCAGATCCGTGACGGGTGCGAAGTGTTCGGGTGCGTTCATTGGACGTGGGCCATCTGACGTTGACGCTGAGCTGCGAGCGGCGGGTCGCCGGCTTGTGTCGGTCCGCGCGACTGGTCAGGCCTCACGCTTGCCGCCCTGAAGTAGCCGAATGCGGCGCTCATGATTGGTCCCGAAGCCTATCGCGAGCAACAGCCAGAAGCTCCTGGTAGTTGCTCGCGAGTGGGGCAGGCAACGGTCTCTCCAGCAAGCAGCAAAGCTTCCATACGGCGCGTTGCTCGGCCTGGCCTTCGATGGCCAGTGAATCGGGCAGCAGGGTCAGATACGAGGCCTCATTTGAATATGAAATCCCGCCGCCGTTGATCTTGAAATCGAAGACCGGACTCCGTGGCCGCCGGATAGGGTGACTGGAGCGGCAAGGGGCCGCTGCGCAGCGGTTGCAGTCTCTCGCTACCTCGAACTCAGGGCCCGAAAGCAGCCGTTCAACGTGAAGGTCAGCGGACGCCGAAGGCGGTCCGCTCCAACGGCAGGCTAAACGGCTGACTTGCCATGGAAGGCGACGTAGGCATTCTTCAGGACCTCCGGCAAAGCTTCCCAAGCCCAACGACGTTCGTTCGGCGGCGAGCCGAACTCCATGGGCTCAACGAAGGAGACGTCGATCGCGTTGCGCATTGCGGAGTTCCCTTCGGTGAGATAGGTGGCGGCAAGCAAGAAGCACTGAACTGCAGTATCACGCTCACCATCGAAAATCGCGCGTTGCGTAAAGCGGCGAAACACGTCGACCTCAAAGTGCAGCAGCCCGTGCTCGGCGTTGAGCTGCGAAGTGATTTCGGCGAAAGCTGCTTTGAGCTCCCGCAAAAACTGGCTGCGGTCACGCTTAGGCATGTGGCCGTTTAACGTTGAAATTCAGCCGACCGGACGGCACAGCCGGCCAGGGTCGGCTGCAATGACGGGATAGGCATCACGAAGCTCCGCGGCAAGTGCCGCCTGCCCAATGTCGACGAGATGTTGATATAGCACTTCCAAGAATTCGTATTCGGGCACCAACAAGTCTCTAAAAGCGCCGTCCCAGTAGTGCACCTCAACCGATCCTTCGGGGATGTGCTCACCCTCAACTTCTCGCTGGTAGTCATCCAAGTCTGAGGGATATGTGACGCCGTAGTAGCCATCGTCACCGCCAAATCCATGTCGGGCTTTCGCGTACTGAACAAGCTCAGCGGGCCTCGGCCAGGCGGCCGAGAACAATTGCTCGAAAACCTCAGTCTTCGTCATGACGCCTATCTATTGGTCTATCCAGCACGGCGTGCTGCAGAACTCAGTAGCTTGCCGCTTAACCAACCGCGACTGTGCGCTTGCAAGTCCTTGATCCGTATCCACAATCGGTTGACTGACTGTCGTTCCGTACAGCATAAATCCCCGCACAAACCGGCACCTCCCAGGCCGCGGATTGTGCCAGTCGCTTTCGCAGCAGAACCGTGCAGGAACTGCTGGGCCACGCCGATGTGGCCACCACCATGATCTACACCCATGTTCCCAAGGTAGGCGGCGCTGTGCGAAGCCCATTGGACTCACTGCCCACCGCTGAAGCGCCGCAAAGCAGTCGTTGGTGAGTGGCAGCACCCAGCCTCTAGCAGTCAGCCTTCGCTATCCCTCACCACTCAACGCCACGACACGCGCCGCCAGGCCCGTCCAAGCCGCGGCTTTCCCAACTGCGACGCCAGGCTTCGAAGCTTTGGCCTCATCGCCTGGCCGGCCGTCCCCCAAAGCCTTCGATAATTTGCCCGCCACTTCGAAACTTTGTTCTCAGCCTCCTTCAGCCATGCCCCTCCACTACCTCACCCTCCCCGTCACCCCCTTCCAGCAGAACTGCTCCCTCGTCTGGTGCGACCAGACCCTGGAGGCGGCGGTGGTGGATCCGGGTGGAGAGGTGCCGCGGCTGCTGAAGGAGGTGGAGCGGCTGGGGCTGATGCTCAAGGCGATCTGGCTGACGCATGCGCACATCGACCACGCGGGTGGCACGGCGGAGCTGGCACGGCTGAAGGGCCTGCCCATCATCGGGCCGCATCCCGGCGACCAGTTCTGGATCGACGGGCTGCCGCAGCAGAGCGCCATGTTCGGCTTCCCCGCGGTGGAGACCTTCACGCCCACACGCTGGCTGGCGGACGGCGACACGGTGCAGATCGGCCAGGAGACGCTCACGGTGCGCCACTGCCCGGGCCACACGCCGGGCCATGTGGTCTTCCACAGCGCCTCGGCCAGGCGCTGCTTCGTGGGTGACGTGCTCTTCGCGGGCTCCATCGGCCGCACGGATTTCCCCGGCGGCAATCACGCGCAGCTGATCAGCTCCATCACCGAGCGCCTCTGGCCCATGGGCGATGACACGGTCTTCATCCCTGGCCATGGGCCCGAATCCACCTTCGGCGAGGAACGCCGCAGCAATCCCTTCCTGAGCCACGCACGCTGGGGCTGAGGTCAGGCAAGACCTGACCCCAGCGGGGCGGCGCCTCGGAAGCCGGACAAGACCTGATCCCGCCAGCCGCTGCAGCGGGGCCCAGGCAAGACCTGGCTCCGGCGCAGCGTCAGCGTCTATGCCAGCGTCTGCATCCTCAGCGCACCGGCAGCAGCAGGCTGACCCGCAGGCCGCCGCCCTCGCGGTTGGCCAGCAGGATGCGGCCTCCATGGGCTTCCGCGATCTCGCGGGCCAGGGCCAGGCCCAGGCCGGTGCCGCTGCGCTTGGTCGAGTAGAAGGGCAACAGGGCCTGGGCCAGCACGGCCTCGCTCATGCCGGGGCCGCGGTCGCTGACCGTCACGCACCATTCGCTGCCCTGGCGCTGCACGGCGAGGCGCACCTCGAGCGCGGCGTCGCCGGCGGCGCCGGCTTGCGACGCCGTCTCGGGGGCGGGCCCCGCCCCCTGCCTGGCCTCATGGGCGTTCTTCAGCAGGTTGATCAGGGCCTGCTCCACCTGCACGCGATCGAAGCTGGCCGTGCCGGCCGGCAGGGCGCCGTCAAGCACAAAGGGCTGCTGGCTCATCAGCTGAGCCACGAAGTCGGCCCAGGGCACGGGCGCCAGGCGCGGCAGGGGCAGCTTGGCCACGCTGGCATAGCTGGCCAGGAATTCGTGCAGATGCCGGGCCCGTTCGCCGATGCTCTGGAAGACCTGGGGCAGGCGCTCGGTCTGGCCGCGGCGGGCCAGCTCGGCCCCGCTGTGGGCCAGGGAGGAGATGGGGGCGAGCGAGTTGTTCAGCTCGTGGCTGATCACGCGGATCACGCGCTTCCAGCTGGCCACCTCCTGGCGTGACAGCTCGCGCGTGATGCGGCGCAGCAGCACCAGACGGTGGGCCTGGCCCAGCAGGTTCAGGGCGCGCTGGGAGAGGTGGAAGCTCTCGGGCTCGGCGGCGCCATCCAGGGCCTCCGGCAGCGTGAGCAGCTGGTCCTCGCCCTGGCGCAGGGCCTCGGCCAGGGCCTCGGGCAGGGGCGACAGCACGGCCTCCCAGGCCTGCCCCGAGAGCCGCCGGCCCTGGGCCAGCAGTTGACGGGCGGCGATATTGGCATAGGCGACCTGGCCCTGGGCGTCGATCAGCAGCAGGGCCACGGGCGTGTTCTGCACCACGGTGTCCAGCAGCAGCTCGCGCTGGGCGAGGTGCTGGCGCTGACCGCGCAGCGTGGTGGCCAGCTCGCGGTGGGCACTCAGCAGGGCGCGCAGCTCGCCCTGCCCGTCAACGGCCAGCGTGGTGCTGAAGTCGCCGTCACGGTAGCTCAGCACGGCGCCCTCCACGGCCCGCAGCACACGGCGCAAGGGGGCCAGGCACCAGGCCACCAGCAGGCCGGCCACCGGCAGCAGCAGGCCGAGGATGAGCAGGGGCAGCCAGACGCTGGTGCGCAGGGTCAGGTCCCCCCAGCCCAGCTCGCGCAGCAGGGGCGGCAGTGGCCCCAGGCTGAAGGCCGCCTGCAGGCCCAGGGCCAGCAGGGCGATCAGCAGCAGGCTCAGCAGCAGGCGCAGGCCGAGGTATTGCAGCGGCCTGGCATGGCCCGGCGGCGGAGCCGATGGGGCCGCCTTGCGGTCCCCCTCGGGCGGCAGGTCCTGGCCGGTGGCGCCCATGGTATTCAGAGACCACCCTCGCGCGGCAGGCCGTAGCGGTCCATGCGCCGGTACAGGGCCTGGCGCGAGAGGCCCAGCTGCTGCGCCGCGCGGGCCACCACGCCCTGGGCGGACTGCAGGGCGGCCAGCACGGCCTCGCGGCTGGGCTCGTCCAGGTTGCGGTGGGCCAGCGCCGCGGGTGCGAGGGAGGCCGCGGCGGCGAGGCCCAGGTCCGCCGGCTGGATCAGGCCCTCGCGGCACAGCAGGGCCGCGCGGGCCAGGGCATTGCGCAGCTCGCGCACATTGCCGGGCCAGGCATGAGCCAGCAGCGCGCTGCGAGCGGCCTCACTGAGGCGCACGGCCTGGCCGGCCTGCCGCTCGTGCTCGGCGAGGGCCTGCTCGGCCAGGGGCAGGATGTCATCACGGCGCTCGGCCAGCGGGGCCAGGCGCAGCTCGATCACGTTGAGCCGGTAGAAGAGATCCTCGCGGAAGCTGCCGGCCGCCACCATGGCGGGCAGGTCGGCATTGGTGGCGCTGACCACGCGGACGCGGGTCGTGCGGGTGCGCGTGGACCCGAGGCGCTCGAACTGGCCGGTCTCCAGCACGCGCAGCAGCTT
Organism: Pelomonas sp. BJYL3; assembly: GCF_027257975.1. Taxonomy (GTDB): domain Bacteria; phylum Pseudomonadota; class Gammaproteobacteria; order Burkholderiales; family Burkholderiaceae_C; genus Roseateles_B; species Roseateles_B flavus. The sequence goes on along the minus strand of NZ_JANZKX010000002.1, from coordinate 223,425 downwards.
CATCTGGCCGGCCAGGGGCAGATTGCCGATCTCGTCCAGGAACAGCGTGCCGCCATCGGCCGCCTCGAAGCGGCCCTCGCGCGCCTTGCCGGCGCCGGTGAAGGCCCCGCTCTCGGCACCGAAGAGCTCGGCCTCGATCAGGTCCGCCGGCAGGGCTCCGCAGTTGAGGGCCACCAGCGGGCCCTGGGCAACGGCGGAGTTGGCGTGCAGCAGGCGGGCGATGCGCTCCTTGCCGCTGCCGTTGGGGCCGGTGACCAGCACCGGCAGCGGCGCACGGGCCACCTGGCAGGCCATCTCCAGCGTGCTGATCATGGCGTCGGAGGCGAAGACGATGTCGCCCAGCGCGTAACGCTGGCGCAGTGCCTCCACGCGCTGGCGCCGCTGGCGGCGGGTCTGGCTCAAGGCCTCGTTGGACTCGGCCAGCTCCAGCAGGTTCTCCACCGTGGCCAGCAGCTTGAGGTCGTCCCAGGGCTTGGCGAGGTAGTCGGCCGCGCCGGCCTTGACCAGGGCCACGGCCTGCTCCAGCTGGGTCCAGGCCGTCAGCAGGATGACGGGCAGGTCGGGGTGGCGCTGGCGCAGGCGCTGGAACAGCACGCGGCCCTCCTCGCCGGAGGTGGTGTCGGCGCTGAAGTTCATGTCCTGGATGACCAGGTCGGCAGCCTCGCGCTCCAGCAGGGCCAGGCCTTCGTCGGGGTCGGCGGCGCAGAGGGCGCGGATGTCGTGCAGGGACAGCAGCAGGGCCAGGGCCTCGCGCACGCCGGGGTTGTCATCGATGATCAGGACGGTTCGCATGTGGGGGCGAGGATAGCAAGCAGACGGCCCCGCGGCGGCGGCACGCGGGGCCGGATCATCCCGGGGTGGCGCCGGGCATCAAGAGGGCATTCAGCTGCGCAGCGCGGCCACCGGCGGCAGGGCCGCGGCGCGTCGTGCCGGCCCCAGCACGGCCAGCTGGCCCAGCATCCACAGCGCCACGGCGCCGGCCGGCAGGTAGTGCCAGGGCAGGCCCGGCAGCTCGTACTGGTGCACCAGCACGCTGCTCAGCCCGGCCGCACCCAGCACGCCCAGCCCGATGCCCAGGGTGCTCAGCAGGAAGTTCTCGGTCTGGAAGTAGCGCAGGATCTGCCCACGCGTCGCGCCCAGGGCGCGCCGGGTGCCGATCATGCGGGTGCGCTGCTGCACCCAGAAGCTGGCCAGGCCGACGATGCCGAAGGCCGTCACCACCATCAGGGCCACGCAGACGCCGATCAGCAGGCCGATCATGCTGCGGTCCTGCGCGTAGTAGCGGGCACGTGCCTCGGCCCAGGTGTGGCTGCCGCGCAGGATGCGGTCCGGCCCCACGCGATCCAGGGCCGCGATGGCCGCTTTCAGGGCGGCTTCCCGCTGAGCCGCGTCGACCCGCAGCACGTACTCTGCCCGCTGGAAGCTCTGCTTGATGGGCAGGATCATGGCGAGCGCGTCCTCGTCGGCACCACCGGGGTGCGGCGAGATCATGCGCTCCACCACGCCCACGATGGTGCTGGGCCCGGAGCCCACGCCCCACACCTTCTGGCCCAGGGCCGACCCATCCGGGAAGAGGCGCCGGGCCGTGACCCGGCTGACGATGAGGGCGGGGATGTTGACGCCGTCCTCCTCTTCGTAGGCCTTGCCGTCGCGGAACTCCTCCGGCGTGAAGTCACGGCCCTCGGCCAGACGCAGGCCCAGCAGGGCCAGGCCCCCCTCGCCCATGCGGTACTCGGGCACGCCGGTGCCCTGGGCCTTCTCGTCACCGCTGCGGCGCAGGCCGCTGACCGAGAACTGCGGGCCATAGGGCACCTGGTTCATCAGCGTGACGCCCTTGACGCCGGGCAGCTGGCGCAGCGCGGCCAGGTCCACCTCGGTCTGGGCCTGGGGGTTCTCGTTGGGCGTCACGCCGGACACGCGCAGCGTGATGAGCTCCTCGTCCGCCATGCCGCTGGGCTCCTGGATGCGCTCCAGGCGCTGGCTGATCAGGAACAGGGCGTTGCAGACGATGGTGCAGGTCAGGGCGACCTGCAGCACGATGAGGCCGGCGGCGGTCTTGTGGCGCTTCAGGGTCGCCAGGATGGGCATCAGTTCCATGAGAGGCTCCTCATTGCGTCTTGAGTTGCAGGGCGGGCTGCACCTGGCAGGCACGCCAGGCCGGCAGCAGGCCCGCCAGCAGGCTGGCCGCGAGGGCCACGCCCAGGGTGGTGATGAGCATGGTCAGGTCCAGGTTCACGGTGGCGGCGTAGTCGCTGCTGCCGTGGCGCACGGCCCAGATGCCCAGCCCAGTGAGCAGCAGGCCCAGCACGCCGCCGGCCAGGCCCAGGCTGCCGGCCTCGATCAGGAACTGCAGGAAGATCTGGCGCCGCGGCGCGCCCAGGGCGCGGCGCACGCCGATCTCGCCGGAGCGCCGCAGCGCCTTGGCCAGCTGCAGACCCACGGTGTTGACCAGGCAGACCACCAGGAAGCCGAAGGACAGCCACAGCTGCAGGCCCACGTCATGCGGCACCACCTGCTGGGACTGCAGCCAGTCCATCACCGGGCGCAGGCGCACATTGGTCGGGCGCTCGTAGCGGCCGGCCTGGCGCTGCTGGTCGGAGTACTGCTCCAGGTAGGCCTTGTAGGCGGTCGCATCGCCCGGTTGGGCCAGCTCCACCCAGTACTGCAGCCAGGCGCAGGGTGCTTGCAGGGCGCGCATGTCGCCGTTGACGTTGCCCCAGCAGTTCACGTTGCCCGAGCTGCTGAACTTCAGCGCGATGGCGGTGGACAGCGGCGCGTAGAGCTCGGCCGTCTCGGCATATGCGCCGAGGCTGATGTCGAAGTAGTGCGGCACGGGGCGCCAGTGGTCCAGCACGCCGATGATGCGCAGCTCCTTGTCGCGCATGCGCAGCGTCTTGCCGCGGCTGTCGGCGCCGCCGAAGAGGCGGTCGTTGAGCTTGCGCGAGAGCACCACCACGCGGGCCTCGCCGGCATCGTCCTCGCGGCTCCAGCCGCCGCCGTACTGGAACGGAGCCTCGAACATCGCGAAGAAGTCGCTGCTGGCCCAGCGGCCGGTGGCCAGGAAGGGGCGCTCCTTGCCGTCCGGCGGCGTCACCGCCACGCCGCCGCCGCTCATCATCACCTGGCGCTTGCCGCGGCCTTCGCGCAGCAGGGCTTCGGCGTCGAAGCGGGTCAGCTGGTAGATGGGCTCGCCGCCGGGCACGAAGCCGTCACGCACGCGCCCTGCGTCGAGCTGCACGTTGAAGAGCCGGTCGCTCTTGTGCGGGATGGGGTCGCGCGAGAGCACATGGAAGATGGTCAGCGTGGTCATGCAGGCCGCCACGCCGATGGCGATGGTCAGCAGCATCAGCGCGGTCAGGCCGCGGCTGCGCCGGAAGCTGCGCAGGGCCAGTTCGATGTAGTAGGCAAACATCAGCTTGCTCCTTGCAGAAGTTGATTCACGCGGGCGAGCTCGGGCTCGCCCAGCTGGCCGACGGCGGCCTGCAGCTGCAGCGTCGCCAGCACGTAGGCGTGGCGGGCCTGGGCGTGGGCGTTGCGGGCCTGGGCATGGGTCTGGATGGCCAGCAGCAGGTCGGTCATGGAGCGGGTGCCCAGCGACTGGCCGGCGCGGGTGGCGGCGAGGGCGCGTTCGGCGGCCTGCACGGCGGCGGCGCTGCTGGCCACCTGCTCGATGCCCAGCTTGACGGCCAGCACCTGGGCCTGGGTCTCGCGCACCAGGGCGCGGCGCGTGGCCTCCAGCTGCTCGCGCTGCAGGTCCCGCTCATGCACGGCCTGGCGCTGCTGTGACTGGGTGGCGCCGCCCGCGAAGAGCGGGATGCTCAGTCGCACGCCCACGGTGCTGACCAGACGGCCGGCATCCGCTGCAGGAATGCCGAAGCCGCTGCGGCGCTGGCTGTCCAGGCCCAGGCTCAGCGTGGGCAGGTGTGCGGCACGGGCCGCGTCGATGCGGCGCTCGCTGGCCGTCAGGCCGCGCTGGGCGGCCTGCAGCAGGGGCTGCTGGCTCATCGCGCGAGCCACCCAGGCCTCGGCGTCCTCGGGCTGCAGGGGCGGCGTGGGCAGCGCGGCGCTCAGGGCCTGCAGGGCGCCGGGCAGCTGGCCGGTGATCTCGGCCAGGGCCTGGCGCGCATCGGCCAGCTGCTGGCGGGACTGCTGGGTCTGGCCGCGCGAGAGGCCGTGGTAGGCCCGCGCCTGCTCGACATCGACCAGGGCGGAGAGCCCCGCCTCGTAGCGCGTCTGCGCCTGGGACACCTGCTGGGCGAAGGCGGACTCGTTGGCCTCGGCCGTCTCCAGGGCCGACTGCGCGGACAGCACCTGGAAGTAGGCCTGGGCCACGCGGGCGCAGAGCTGCTGCTCGGCGGCGCGCAGGCGGGCGTCCTCGGCGTCCAGCCGGGCCTCGGCGGCGTCCAGGCTGCGCAGCTGGCTCAGGTCCACCAGCACCTGGCTGAGGTGGCTGGCGCTGCTGTGGCTGCGCTGGCCCTCGCTGCGCTCCTCGTCGGCACTGAGGGACCACTGCGGCAGCAGGGGCGCGCGGCTCTGCACCAGCAGCTCGGCCTGCACGCCGCGCTGGGCGCGGGCCTGCGCCAGCACCGGGTCGGCGGCGCGGGCCTGGGCGTAGATGCTCAGCAGGTCATCGGCGCGGGCCGAGCCGAGCAGGGCCAGCAAGGCCAGGCCCAGGGCTGGTCGGCGCCAGAGGGAAGGGAAAGCACGCTGCATGGCCGCCCTCAGACTGCAGCAGGCAAGACCTGACCCTGCGGGTGCAGCAACTCGCCCAGGCGCAGCTCGGCGGCGATGTCCACCACCTGGCCGTCCATCACGTGCACATTGCGCTGGGCGCGGGCGGCCAGCTGCATGTCGTGGGTGACCATGACGATGGTGGCGCCGTCTCGATGCAGCTCCTCCAGCAGGTCCATCACGCTGCGGGCCATGGCGCTGTCGAGGTTGCCGGTGGGCTCGTCGGCCAGCAGCAGCTTGGGCTCGCCGGCCAGGGCGCGGGCGATGGCCACGCGCTGCTGCTGGCCACCGGACAGCTCGGCCGGGTAGTGCTTCTCGCGCGCGGCCAGACCCACGCGGGCCAGGGCCTCGCGAGCGCGGCGCTGGCGTTCCTCACGGCCCATGCCGCGGTACCGCAGCGGGACCTCGATGTTGTCCAGCACGTTGAGATCGGGGATCAGGTTGAAGGCCTGGAAGATGAAGCCGATCTTCTGGTTGCGCAGGCGCGAGCGCTGGTCGTCGTCCATGCCGCTGACGTCCTGGCCGTCCAGCACATAGCTGCCGCTGGTGAAGGACTCCAGCAGGCCGGCGATGGTCAGGAAGGTGGTCTTGCCCGAGCCCGAGGGGCCGGTCACGGCGACGAACTCGCCCTGCTTCACCTCCAGGTTGAACTGGCGCAGGGCGAAGGTCTCGACCATCTCGGTGCGGTAGACCTTGGAGAGTGATTGCATCTTCAGCATGGGAATGTCCTTTCTTGTCCCTGGGATCCGGCTTGCTTATTGACTGAGCGAGACGCGCTCGGCGCCCTTGAAGGCCTCGGCGCCATTGGTGACCACGCGCTCGCCGGGCTTGAGGCCGTCCAGCACCTCGACCTGGCTGAGGCTCTGCGCGCCGAGACGGATGGGGCGGCGCACCGCCTCCGTGCCCTGCACCACGTAGCAGAAGCGGCCGCCGCCCTCGTCGACGAAGGCCCCGCGCGCCACCTGCAGCACCTGCTCACGGCGGTCCAGCAGCACGCGCACCGAGAGGCGCTGGTTCTGGCGCAGCTGCTCGGGCTGGGCGCCCTCGAAGCGCAGGCGGGCGGCGACCTCGTTGTTGACCACCTCGGGCGAGACCGAGCTCAGCACGCCCTTCCAGCTCTGGCTGGGACCGCGGATCTCGCCGGGCATGCCAGGCTGCAGCTCGCGGGCGAAACTCTCGGCCACCTGCATCTGCACCTCCAGCGCGGAGAGGTCGACCACGCTCAGCAGCTTGGCGTCCCGGGCCACGCTCATGCGGTCGGTGACGAAGAGCTGGCCGACCTGGCCGTCCACGGGCGAGCGGACCTTCAGCTCCTCTTCCTGGCGGCTGAGATCGGCCACCACCAGCTGCTGGCGCTCATGCGCCTGGCGCTTGGCCTGCAGTTCGAACTTCGTGGCGTCGTCCTTGAGGTCCAGCAGCTCGCGGGCCTGCTTCAGCGCGATCTCGGCCTTGGCCAGGGCGTCCCGGGCCTGGTCGACCTGCATGCTGGCCGTGGCGCCGGCCTTGAAGGCCTGCTCCTGGCGGGCGAGGTCGTTCTGCGCGGTGCGGCGGGCCAGCTGCGCGGTCTCCAGATTGCTCTGGGCCTGGGCGCGCTGCTGGCGGGCGTCCGCCTCGGCGCGCAGCAGCTCGCTGCGCAGGGCGTCGGCGTTGGAACGCTCCTGGCCCAGGCGGGCCATCAGCTCGGGGCTCTGCAGCTCCAGCAAGACCTGACCCTTGCGGACCTGGTCCCCCGCCTGCACCTTGACGCTGACCGTGCCCGCATTGCCGGCATACAGCGTGGGGCTGACGGCTGCCACCACCTTGCCCTCGCCCGCCACGTCGCGGGTCAGGGGGCCGATCTTCACCTCGGACAGCGTCAGCCGGGCCAGGCTCACCGAGGCGGCGCCTCCCAGGCCCTGCAGCAGGCGAGGCGCGCCCAGGCCCAAACCTGCGACAGCGAACAAGACCAGGCCCGCCTGCAGCCAGCGGCGCGGGGGCACGCCGGTGCGGGTGATGGGGCGGTCCTGGGCAGAAGTATCTCGGATCATGGCGGACATAGAAGCGGCTGCGATGTCCTCTTCTTGCAAGCCCCGTGCCAGGCCAGGCTTGCCGAGAAAATTGAGTCGAATCAACGACTTGCATGGGACTCGCCGGGGCGGCGGTGTGTCCGCGGACACTGCGGACGCCAGCCCGGACAGACCGCGGCAGCGCGGACACCGCCCCGGACAGCCGCGCCCCACCGCCGCGCCCACACCGCCGCCGAAGGTGAATTCCTCACATTTCCGTTTCAGAAGATTCACCGCCGAGGTCTCAGGTGCACTCCTAGGCTATGGCCTTCGCTACGGGGCCTGTCATCTCTCAAGGAAGCACCGGCCCGCCCCAGCTGCCTGGACCCTCAAGGCCGGCAAGAAGTGACGCTTCTGGGAGCGCTCCGTGGCGATTGGCGCGAGGTCTGCGCCGTGTCCGCAACCGACACGGGACCTGGCGCTGGCTGCGTCCCGTCCGGTGACATCCAACGTGCGGGGCGCAGGTCGCGACTCCGCCACATCCGGGAGATGAATATGTGGTCTAGCAATCCGTCGATGGAGTCGGCCGCCCTGTCGCGCGTGAGCGCCTTGCGCATCGCCGACCAGGTGCTGCATGAGCTGCGCCAACCGCTGCCCCGCAGCGTGCCCCAGGAGCGGCGACGCGCCGTGTCCCTCAGTACCCACTGGCTGAATCTGGTCCTGGAGGAGCTGGACTACGGCGTGCTCCTGGTGAGCGGCTCGGGCCAGCTGCTCTACACCAACCATGCCGCCCGCCGCACGCTGGACGCCCGCTTCCCGCTGCAGGTGCAGGGCGGCCAGCTGCGCACCCGCCTGGACACCGACAACGGGCCGCTGTTCGAAGCCCTGGGCAAAGCCGAGACCGAAGGCCGGCGCTGCCTGCTGCGACTGGGCGAAGGCAGCGAGCGAACGAACGTCGTGGTGGTCCCCCTGAACCGCAATGTGGAGCAGGCCGCCGTGCTGCTGGTGCTGGAGCGCCTGCAGCTCTGTGCGGACCTGGCCGCCCAGTGGTTCGCCCTGCGCTACGGCCTGACGCCGACTGAAACCGAGGTCCTCAAGCTGCTCAGCGAGGGCGCCCGCCCGAACAAGGTGGCAGAGGAGCAGGGCGTGGCCATCTCCACCGTGCGCACCCAGATCCAGAGCATCCGCGCCAAGTCCGGGGCCCAGAGCATCGGTGAACTCCTGCGCCAGCTGGCGGTGCTGCCGCCGCTGATGTCGGCGCTGCGCATGGAGCTGGCCTGAGCAGCGCGCCGCCCGTCCTTGTTGCCCCACCCCCTGCCGGGGCTGGCAGAGCGCTCCCCAGCGGTCCTGCCAGCCCAGGGGCCTTGCATTCAATGACAGCAGCCACCAGGAAGCGAGCGCGCTAACATGATCCGCGTCGGGCGCGACCCACCCCGTGCCGCCTTCGCACCGTTTCATGAGCCCAGCTGCCGCCCCCTCCCCAACCCCGCCCGCGGCCGATTGGCCCGGCCTGCCGCCGCTGCTTCAGCGCCTGGCGGCCCGTGGCGTGGAGCGCAGCTACCGCAAGGGCACCCTGCTGATCGAGGAAGGCAGCCAGGGGGACACGCTCTACCTGGTCCTCACCGGGCAGCTGCGCGTCTTCAGCTGCGACCACCGCGGTCGCGAGATCACCTACGGCGTCTACGGGGCTGGCGAGTATGTGGGCGAGATGAGCCTGGACGGCGGGCCACGCAGTGCCAGCGTCATCACCGAGTCACCCTGTCGCTGCGTCCTGCTGACGCGCGCCAGCCTGCTGGAGCACATCCGGGCCGAGCCCGAGTTCGCGCTGGAGCTGATCTCCAAGGTCATCCAGCGCGCCCGCGCGGCTACCCTGTCCACCAAGCAGCTGGCGCTGAACGACGTCTACGGCCGCCTCAAACACCTGCTGGAGGACCCGGAACTCGCCCACCAGCGGCTCACGCACCAGGCCATGGCCCAGCGCCTGGGCTGCTCGCGCGAGATGATCTCCAAGCTCATCAAGGACCTGGAGCTGGGCGGCTACCTGGTCAAGGCCGAGCGCGGCCGCTACGAACGGGTGCGCAACCTGCCGGCCCGTTGGTAACGGGCGGACAGCAGGCAGACAGCAGGCGGATAGCAGCCGGGTGACAGGCTGGGAACCGGTTGGTGCCCGTTGGGTGACCGGCTTCGAGCAGGCGGGGGACCCGCTGGTGGTTCGCTGATGGTCCGCTGATCGTCAGCAGGTGACCCGCCCCCCGGAGAGATGGCGGCCCGGCCTCAGGCCCGTGGGGCCGGTGCCAGCCAGGCCCGATCAGTTGGCGCTGCGGCTCTTCAGCGGCGGAGCGGGCTCGAAGCGCTCGGCGGGCTTGGGCGCGCGCTCGTACAGGCCCTGCACCTTGGGCAGATTGGCCTCGATGTCCTTGATGCGGGTGGTCCCTGCCGGGTGGGTGGACAGCCACTGTGGCGGCGCCCCCGAAGACGCCTGGCCCATCTTCTGCCAGAGGCTCACGCCAGCCGCCGGGTTGTAGCCGGCGCGGGCGGCCAGCTCCATGCCGACCAGGTCGGCCTCGGTCTCGTCCTCGCGGCCGAACTTGAGCGTGGCCAGCTGGGCGCCGATATTGACCACGGCATCGCCCACATTGCCCAGGCCCAGCAGTCCGGAGATGAGGCCTGCGCCCAGGCGCGTGGCCGCTCCCTTGCCCATGCGCTCGCGGGCATGTTCGCGCAGGGCGTGGGCCACCTCGTGGCCCATGATCATCGCGACCTCGTCATCGCTGAGCTGCAGCTTCTCCAGGATGCCGTAATAGAAGGCGATCTTGCCCCCGGGCATGCAGTAGGCATTGAGCTGGGCGCTGCCGATCAGGTTGATCTCCCACTTCCAGCCCTGAGCCCGCGGGTTCCACGGCAGGGCGAAGGGAATGATGCGCTGGGCAATGGCGCGCAGGCGGATCACCTGCGGATGGTTGGCCGGCGCCAGGGCCCGCTGCTGGGCCGCCTGGCGCATGGTCTGCGCGTACTGCTGGGCCGCCGCGGTCTCCACCTGTTCCGCCGAGACCAGCTTGGTGGCCCAGCTCTTCTCCCCCACCTCCACACCCTCGCGAGCCAGCGCCGGGGCGGCCACGCCCAGGGCGCCCAGCCCCAGCAGGCCGGTGAAGAGCCGGCGGGCAGGCTGCCTGGGCGCACAGCCCGCGCAGTCGCAGCGGCCGAAACCGTAGGCCGGCACGCCGTCCAGGGGGAGTTGGTGGTGAAGGATGAATTCGTTCATGGTCATGCAAGTCTTGGCGCGACCGGGCCGGTCAAACCCATGCCTGGACGCCAGGCACCGACTGTACACAGCGCGCCGCCGACGGTCAGGCCGCGTGGAGAATCTGCCGCCCCGTCGCCTTGTCCATGCGGCCACCGCTCATCGCGCCGTGGTCTGGCGGCGATCGGCAAGTTTCAGGCCAGCCGGGAAGCAGGGGCTCACGTGCCTGAGGTGGCGTCGTCCGGCGCCACTTCAAGGGCCAGGATGGCCCGGCGCAACGGCCCCAGCAGCATCAGCAGGGCCGGCAGGCCCAGCACAAAGGCGACGATGAAGAAGTCCGGCCAGCCGATGGACTCCGCCAGCACGCCCGCCAGCGGGCCCACCCAGACGCGTCCCACCATGGCAAAAGCCGAGAGCAGGGCGAACTGCGTGGCCGTGAAGCGCTGGTTGCACAGGCTCATCAGCAGGGCCAGCAGGGCGGCGGTGGCCATGCCGCCGCAGAGGTTCTCGTTGGCCACGGCCAGCATGAGGCTCACATCCACCGGCGTGGCCTGGGCCAGCTTGACGAAGCCCCAGTCGAAGGCCGGCATGACGATGCGCCCGAGCTGCCCCGGTCCGGCCTGCGCCAGCCACCACAGGCCCAGGGCGCTGAGGGTCTGCAGGCTGCCGAAGAGCAGCAGGGAGCGCCACAGCCGCAGCTTGAGCATCAGCGCCCCGCCCAGCAGAGCGCCCAGGATGCTCAGCCACATGCCGATCACCTTGTAGGCCACGCCGATCTCGGCCGTGCTGAAGTGCATGCCCTTGAGGAAGAAGGGCGTCAACAGGGCCTGGGCGAAGGCGTCACCCAGCTTGTAGAGCACGATCAGCGCCAGGAAGGCCATGGCGCCGGGCTGGGCGAAGTAGTTGCCCAGGCTGTTCAGCAGGGTCTCGAAGCGTGCCCGGCGCGCGGCCCACAGCGCCGCCGGGCCGATCAGGGCGATGCCCACGAGCAGGGTGAGGAAGTCCGTCCACTTGCCGGCCAGCGGGGCAGGCAGACGGGTGCTGGCCCACAGCGGGGCCAGGGCCTCGCGCAGCGCGGGCGCCAGCAGCAGATTGACCGCCGTGGCGCCGGCCGCCACCGTGGCCAGCACCAGCAGGAAGCCCTGCACATCGTGCTGGGCCACGCTCTGCGGTGCCCGGGACTGGCGCAGGCGCGGCACCAGCAGCACCGAGGCCACGGCCGCCACCACCATGAGCCAGGCCATGGCCCGGTAGACCTGGGGCCAGGTCCAGCCACCGCCCTGCTGCGGGTCCACCCAGATGAAGGTCAGGCCGCCGGAGACGATCATGGCCAGGCGGTAGCCCGCCACATTGAGCGAGGCGCCCAGGCCGCGCTCGGCGGGCAGCAGCACGTCGGTCCGGTAGGCGTCGATGACGATGTCCTGGGCCGCCGAGGCAAAGGCCACGCCCAGCGCCAGCAAGGCGAAGAGGTGGGTGCTGGCGGACGGCGAGACCGCCGCCATGGCCATCATCAGGCCCGCCAGGGCCAGCTGGGTCAGCACCATCCAGCCGCGACGCCGCCCCAGCAGCGGCAGCTCGAAGCGGTCCATCAGGGGGGCCCACAGGAACTTGAAGGTGTAGGGCAGGCCCACCAGGCTCAGCACGCCGATGGTGGCGAGGTCGATGCCCTCCCCGCTCAGCCAGGCCTGCATCGTGGGCCCGGTCAGGGACAGCGGCAGGCCCGAAGCAAAACCCAGCAGGGTGACGACGGCGAGGCGGTAGACGCTTTGCAGCCGCGCCGCCAGGCCGGGCGCTGCCGAAGGCGCCACGGGGGCGGGAGACAGGGGCATGGCGCGGATTCTAGGGGCGGGGTACGGGCCCCTGCCCCGGACAGGGCCCCGACCGGGCTCAGCTGAGCGGCGTGCCGGGCGGCGGGCCCGACTCCAGGCAGCGCAGCGTCACCGCCCGGTGCCGCGGCAGGAACCATTGGCCGACGCGGCCCGGCGCGGTGCGCAGCAGCAGCCAGTGGCCGCCGGAGACGGTCCGCTCGCCCAGGCACTCGGCCAGCAGGGGCTCCGAGGCCGGGCCGTGCAGGGCCACGCGCGGGCCGTGAAGCTCGCCCAGGCCGTCCTGGGTCTCGGGCAGGGTGTCCAGGTGAAGGTACTGCAGCCGGCCCACCGGCACGCACAGGGGGCGGCGCTGGCCGGGCAGCACCAGGTCCAGGGCCAGGTCGCCGTCGTGGAAGGCGCTCAGGCAGCCCTGCAGCTGGCTGCCGTCCAGCAACCACAGCTCGCAAGGACCGGACAGGCCCGTCGGCCCCGCCGGCGTCAGGGCGACGGGCAGGGGCGGCAGGACCGGCCAGGTGCCGGCGCTGCTGGAAGGGGAAGGGCGCTGCGTATCCACGCCTGCAGTGGACCCGGGTCACGCCGGAAACGCTCTGAGCCAGCGCAATCTTTGACGAAGTCCGGCCCGGACGACGCCCATTTCCCGGCGCCCCCGAAGGCATGGCAGGCCGGCGACAATAGATGCATGTCAATTCCACCTGCGCTTCCGACAAGCCCGGCCGAAGCCCCCGGCACCGCGGCCGACCCGGCCGATGCCCAGCAGTTCCGTGCCGCCCTGGGCCTGTTCGCCACCGGCGTGTGCATCGTGACCGCCCGCTCCGGGGACGGCGCGCTGGTGGGGCTGACGGCCAATTCCTTCAACAGTGTCTCGCTGTCCCCGCCCCTGGTGCTGTGGAGCCTGGCCCGCCGCGCCGGGTCCATGCCGGTGTTCAGCCGGGGCTCGCACTACGCCATCCACATCCTGGCGGCCGACCAGAAGGCCCTGGCCCAGCGCTTCGCCACCCGCGACATCGACCGCTTCGCCGGCCAGGCCTGGAGCGAGGGGGCCGGCGGCGTGCCGGTGCTGCAGGGCTGCGCGGCGGTCTTCGAATGCGCCAACCGCAGCCAGTATGAAGAGGGCGACCACGTCATCTTCGTGGGCGAGGTGGAGCGCTGCAGCGTGACGCCCCAGGCCCAGCCGCTGATCTTCCACGGCGGGCGCTACTACACCGAACTGCCGATCTGAGCGAAGGCAAGCTGGGGCCAGGTCTTGCCCCCGCCGCTGGATCCCGCTCAGCCCTGGAGCGCCGCCAGCTGGCCGCGCAGCGCGGCGTTCTCGGCTTCCAGCTCGGCCACGCGGGCCTGCAGGGCCTTGATCTGGGCTTCGGTGGCGGATTCGGCGGTCACGGGCGGCAGGCCGGCGCTGTTGAGCTTCTCGTCACCCTCGGCCGCGCCCTCCTTGGGCTTGGCCTTGGCCTGGCGCACGCGCTTGGCCGCCTGCTTGATCTCGTCCTTGCCGGCGGCCACGACGGCCTGCTGCTCTTCCACCGGCAGGGCGGCCACGGTGGCCGCGGTGTTGAGCGAGACGGTGCCGGCGCGCACGGCGGCCACCAGCTCGGGGGCGGCGCTCTTCTGGATCTTCTCGATCTGCTGGACCTGGGCCGCGCTGATGCGGGCGGCCCGGGCCACCGCCTCGCGGGTGTTCAGGGCAGGAACGGGCGGCAGCTCGGCCTGGCCGTCCCAGGGCGCCTCGGCGGCATCGGCCACGCCGGCCTCGCCCGAGGCCGTCTGCGCGGCCATCTGCTCGGCGCTCTCGGCCAGCTTGCGGCTGCGGCGCTCCGTCAGGATCTCCTTCTTGCGCAGGGCGAGCACGCCGCGCTGGAAGTCGGAGACGCTGCGGCGGCCCAGGTGCTGGTCGATCATCCACAGGTGCACGTCCTCCATGGACTTGAAGTGCGGATGCTGAATGGTCTGGAAGGGCAGGCCGTGCTTCTGGCAGATGCCGTAGCGGTTGTGCCCGTCCACCAGCACGTCGCCCCACAGCACCAGGGCGTCGCGGCAGCCCTCGGCCAGGATGCTGCGCTCCAGGGCCTCATGCTCCTCGGGCGTCAGCGGGTCGATATAGGCCTTGAGTTCTTCCTTGACGATGATGTTCATGACGGGCGCGGGGACGGGTACAACAGGTTCTGCGGGCCGCGATTGTAGGCAGTCGCCACGCAGTCACGCCGGCCCGGCCCCTGCGAAGGACACACCGGGCCGGCGTCTGCGACCTCCTCCCTGAGGTCCGCTCGAGCGTCATCCGCTCAGATCTGCACCCGCGTGCCCAGCTCCACCACGGCGTTGTCCGGCAGGCGGAAGTACTCCGCGGCGCTGCCGGCATTGCGGCTCAGCGTGGCGAAGAGGCGCTCGCGCCAGTGGGCCATGCCGGAACCGGGCGTGGGCACCACGGTCTCGCGGCTGAGGAAATAGCTGGTCTCGAAAGACGGCACCTCCAGGCCCAGGGGCTTGCACAGGGCCAGGGCGGCCGGCACGTCGGGCGCATCCATGAATCCGAAGTGCAGGGTCACGCGCCAGAAGCCCGGCACCAGCGGCGCCAGCTCCACGCGCTCGCCTTCAGGCACGTGGGGCCGCTCGGCGTAGACCACGGTCAGGATCAGGTTCTGCTCGTGCAGCACCTGGTTGTGCTTGAGGTTGTGCAGCAGGGCCTGGGGCACGGTGTCCGGGTTGGCCACGGCATAGACCGCCGTGCGGCTGGCGCGGTACACGCCGCTGTCGCTGGCGGCGATGCCCTGCAGGAAGGGCAGCAGGGCCAGGCCGTCGCGCTGGATGCCCTGCATCAGCAGCTTGCGGCCGCGCGCCCAGGTGCTCATCACCAGGAAGAGCAGGCCGCCCATGGCCAGGGGGAACCAGCCGCCGTCCAGGAACTTGATCGCACAGCCGGCCACCAGCAGGCCGTCCAGGGCCAGGAAGAACAGCGTGGCACCGTAGGCCACGGGCGCCGGCAGGCCCCAGCCGTGGCGCACCACGAAGAAGGTCAGTACCGTGGTGATCATCATGGTCAGGGTCACGGCGATGCCGTAGGCGCCGGCCAGGGCCGAGGAGCTGCCGAAGAAGAGCACGGCCGCCAGCACGCCCGCCAGCAGGGCCCAGTTGACGCCGGGCATGTAGATCTGGCCGGCCTCGCGGGCCGAGGTGTTGCGCACCTCCATGCGGGGCAGGAAGCCCAGCTGGATGGCCTGCTTGGTCATGGAATAGGCGCCCGAGATCACGGCCTGCGAGGCGATCACCGCCGCCAGGGCCGCCAGCACCACGGCGGGCAGCAGCGCGCTTTCGGGAAAGAGCCGGTAGAAGGGGTTCTCGATGGCGCCGGGGTCCTTGAGCAGCAGGGCGCCCTGGCCCATGTAGTTCAGGGCCAGGGAGGGCAGGACCAGGCCGGTCCAGGCCAGGCGGATGGGGCGGGCGCCGAAGTGGCCCATGTCGGCATAGAGTGCCTCGGCGCCGGTCAGGGCCAGCACGACGGCGCCCACGGTGGCGAAGAGGTGCCAGCCGCGCTCCGTGAGGAAGTGCCAGGCGTGCACGGGGTTCAGGGCGGCCAGGATGCCGGGCTCCTGCGCGATGTGCCAGACGCCCATGCCGGCCAGCACCGCGAACCACAGGGTGATCACCGGGCCGAAGAGCCGCCCGACCACCGCCGTGCCGAAACGCTGGATCACGAACAGCCCCACCAGGATCAGCAGCGACAGCGGCAGGACCAGGGGCTTCAGCGTGGGCGTGATCACCTCCAGACCCTCGATGGCGCCCATCACCGACACGGCCGGCGTGATGATGCTGTCGCCATAGAACAGGGTGGCGCCGAACACGCCCAGCAGCAGCAGCACGCCGCGCAGCTGCGGGCGGTCCTTCACGGCCTGCGCGGCCAGGGCGGTCAATGCCAGGCCGCCGCCCTCGCCGCGGTTGTCCGCGCGCAGGATCAGCAGCACGTACTTGAGCGAGACCACCAGCATCAGCGCCCACAGGATGGTGGACACCGCGCCGATGATGTTGGGCGCGGCCAGCGCCACGCCCGTGGCCGGCAGGAAGATCTCCTTGACGGTATAGAGCGGGCTGGTGCCGATGTCGCCGTAGACGACGCCGATGGCGCCGAGGGTCAGGGCGGCCAGGCCCTGAGGAGCGTGGCCGTCGGGGGCCGGGGAAGGGAGTTGGGAGGCCATGGGCACAGCAGCCGGCAGTGGGGATGGCCGGACTGTCGCCTTGGCGTCATCAGGAACGCATAAGTGCCGATCCAGTGCCGAACGCGCCACAGGCGGGCGCTGAAGGCACCAAAACAGCGCCAAAAGTCACGTCCCTGGTGCCACCGGAAAAGCGCGCCTGTGGAAGACTGAAAGACCCCCGCATTCCCGGGGGATGGCTGTGCGCGCGTCCCGGCGCCGGCCTCATCCGTCAGAGAAAGTGTGCCGCGATGAAGTTCAGTTCCCTTCGAATCGGTCAGCGTCTGACCCTGGGTTTTGGGGTGGTGATCGTCCTGCTGCTTGTGATGGCAGGGTTGGCGATCTCCAGCACGCGCGCGCTCAGCCGCGATGTGAACGAGGCCATCAACGCTGGTTTCCAGAAGACCTACCTGGCCAACAAGGCCAAGGCCGAGCTGGGCGATGCCTCGCGCGGCATGATGAGCACCCTGATCATGACCAACGAGGAGCAGGTCAAGAAGGAGCTGGCCTCCGTCGAGAGCCTGCTGCAGTCGCACGAGAAGTCCATCGCGGCGCTGGAGCAGCTGGTCAATGACGAGGAAGGCAAGGCCGCGCTGAAGGCCATGACCGAGGTGCGCGGCAAGTTCATGCCGGCCCAGGCCGGCTTCGTGAAGCTGGTGGCCGAAGGCGACAAGGACCAGGCCACGCTGAAGTTCCTGTTCTCCGTGCGCGCGCTGCAGGTCAAGTACCTCGCGCTGATGGACAAGTTCGTCGAGTCCCAGAACAAGCAGATGGACGAGGCCGGCGCCGATGCCCAGGCCCTGGCCAGCCGCAGCATCACCGTGATCGCCGTGCTGGCCGTGTGCGCCAGCGCGGCCAGCGTGCTGATCAGCGTGCTGGTCTCGCGCGGCATCGTCGGCCCGCTGCGGGGCGCGGTGGCCGTGGCCCGCAAGGTGGCCTCGGGCAACCTGAGCAGCAGCATCGAGGTCCGCGGGCAGGACGAGACCAGCCAGCTCCTGGAGGCCCTGGCCGAGATGAACGAGGGGCTCAAGCAGATCGTGGGCAAGGTGCGAGACGGCACGGAGTCCATCGCCTCGGCCTCCGCCGAGATCGCCAGCGGCAACATGGACCTGTCGGCCCGCACCGAGACGCAGGCCGCGGCCCTGGAGCAGACCAAGCACTCGATGAACGAACTCACCGAGACCGTGCGCCGCAACGCCCGCAATGCCCACCAGGCCAACGAGCTGGCCCAGCAGGCCTCGCAGGTGGCGCACGAGGGCGGCGAGGTGGTCTCGCGCGTGGTGAGCACCATGGGCTCGATCGACGCCTCGTCCAAGAAGATCGTGGACATCATCAGCGTCATCGACGGCATCGCCTTCCAGACCAACATCCTCGCCCTGAATGCCGCGGTGGAAGCCGCGCGGGCCGGCGAGCAGGGCCGCGGCTTTGCGGTGGTGGCCGCCGAGGTGCGCAGCCTCGCCCAGCGCAGCGCCGGCGCCGCCAAGGAGATCAAGAGCCTGATCAGCGACTCGGTCGAGAAGGTCGCCCAGGGCAGCCAGCTGGTGCAGCAGGCGGGCTCGACCATGGACGGCGTGGTGGCCAGCGTGCAGCGCATGACCACCGTGATCGGCGAGATCTCCATGGCCAGCGAATCGCAGACCGAGGGCATCGAGCGCGTCACGCGTACCATCCACGAGATGGACCAGAGCACCCAGCAGAACGCGGCCCTCGTCGAGCAGGCAGCCGCCGCCGCGGATTCCATGAAGAGCCAGGCCGATTCCCTGGAGCAGGTCGTCAGCCTGTTCCAGCTGGACGAGCGCCGCTGACACCCCCTTCGAACCAAGGAGCGCCCATGAGTCTTCGTCCCTCTCGTCTCTCCCGCCGCACCCTCGTCGCCGCCGGCCTGCTGGCCGCGGCCCTGCCCTGGACGGCACAGGCGGTGGAGGTCGCCGGCGTCAACGTCGAGCCCACGGCCAAGGTCGCCGGCAAGGAGCTGAAGCTCAATGGCGCCGGCATCCGCACGCGGGTGATCGTCAAGGTCTACGTGATGGGCCTCTACCTCACGGAGAAGCAGACCACGCCGGCCGGTGTCTTTGAATCGCAGGGGCCGCGGCGCTTCTCCATCACCATGCTGCGCGAGGTCACCGGCGAGGACTTCGGCCAGGCCTTCATGGCCGGCATCACCGCCAACACCGACAAGGCGGAGCGCTCCAAGTTCGTCAACCAGCTGGGCGCCTTTGGCGAGGTCTTCGTCAATGTGGGCTCGATGAAGAAGGGCGACACGCTGACGGCCGACTGGGTGCCCGGCACCGGCATGGTGATGGCCGTCAACGGCAAGACCGTGGGCGAGACCCTGCCCGACATCGGCTTCTACAACGCCGTGCTGAAGATCTGGCTGGGCGAGAAGCCCGTGGACACCAGCCTCAAGCCCGCCCTGCTGGGTGGCAAGACCTGACCCCCAGCCGCCGCCCCGCCAGTCCCGCGACCGGGCCGTTCAGCGGCGCAGCAGGAGCAGCAGGCACAGCCCCCAGCAGGGTGCCGGGGGCAGCAGCGGCAGCGCGCTGGCCAGCAGGCCCAGGCCCGCGCAGGGCAGGAGCAGCAGCAGGGCCGGCAGCAGACACCTGAGGGCGCCCGCGCCCCGGCCCGGCTGCCGCCGGCTTTCGCCCCCCCTGCTGCACTGCGCGCCCGCCGCGCCTCCCTGAGCCATGCCGTCGTCCTCCAGGCCTCTGTGCGGGCCCTGGAGCGCAGCATCGGCTCCCTGTCATCAGGAACGCATATGGGACGGGCGGTCCGCTGCCTCAGCGCGCATCGGCCAGGCGGTAGCCCACCCCGGGCTCGGTCAGCAGCAGGCGGGGATCGGCCGGCTCGGCCTCCAGCTTGGCGCGCAGCTGGCCCATGTAGAGGCGCAGGTAGTGGGTGTGCTCGGTGAACTCGGGGCCCCACACATCGGCCAGCAGCGCCCGGTGCGTGACGACCTGTCCCGCGCTGCGCACCAGGCGCGCCAGCAGCTTGAACTCGGTGGGCGTGAGGTGCAGGACCTCGCCGTCCAGGCTCACGCGGTGCGCCTCCAGGTCCACGCACAGGCGGCCCTGCTCGTAGCGGGTGACGGCCGCGCGCGTGTGCACGCCGCGGTGGCGCAGGGCCACACGCATGCGGGCCAGCAGCTCGCTGATGGAGAAGGGCTTGACCAGGTAGTCGTCCGCGCCGGCATCCAGCAGGCGGACCTTGGCCCCGTCCTGCTCGCGGGCAGAGATTACCAGCAGCGGCGTGCCGCGCTCGCGGCGCAGGCGCTGCAGCAGCTCCTCCCCTTCGCCGTCGGGCAGGCCCAGGTCCAGCAGCACGAGGTCCGGGGCCTCGGCATGGCTCAGCAAGGCATGGCCCTCGGCCAGGCTGGCGGCGGTCTGCACCTCGTAGCCCTCCAGGGCCAGGGCGTCGCGCAGGGTGCGGCGCAACTCGCGATCGTCCTCGACCAGCATCACGCGCAGGCTCATGGCGTGTCCTCCATCGGTGTGTCCAGTGCCGGCGGCGCCTGCACGGGCAGCCGGCATTCAAAGCTCGAGCCGCCATGGCTGCGGGCCCGCAGGCGCAGGCTGCCGCCATGGGCTGCGGCGATGGCCCGGCAGGCCGCCAGGCCCACGCCGGCGCCGCGGCGGCTGCCGGCGGCGTCCGGCCGTTCGCGGTCCAGCTCCTCCACCCGCTGGAAGGGCTCGAAGATGCGCGCCCGCGCGGCCGGCGGCACGCCGGGGCCGCGGTCGCGCACGGCCATCAGCAGCTCGCCGGCCTCGTGGCGCACCAGCAGCTCGATGGGCCCCTCCGGCGCATAGCGCAGGGCGTTGTCCAGCAGGTTGTCCAGCAGCTGGGCCAGCAGCACGGCGTCGCACTGCAGCAGGGGCAGGGCGCTGGCCACGCGCAGGCGCACGCGCTGCGCAGCCTGGGCCTGGCGCTGGCGCACGCGGCGCAGGGCCGCGCCCACCACCTCTTCCGGCGCCTCCCAGTCCATGCGCAGCTGCAGGCCGGCGCGCTCCAGGCGGGCCAGCTGCAGGGTGTTGTCGGTCATGCGGGAGAGCTGGCGGGTTTCGTCCAGCACGGTGGCGAGCAGCTTCTGGCGCTGGGCCTGGGTCTGACGCTCACCCTGATCCAGCAGCGAGCTGGCCGCGCCCATGATGGTGGCCAGGGGCGTGCGGTAGTCGTGGGAGATGGCCGCCAGCAGGGCATTGCGGGTGGCCTGGCCCTCGGCCTCGTCATGGGCGCGGCGCGCGGCCTGCTCGGCCGACTGGCGCTCCAGGGCCAGGCCCATCTGGTCGCACAGGGACTGGGCATGGGCGCGCAGCTCGGGGTCGGGATGCAGGGCGTCCGGCAGGATCAGCAGGGCCGCGCCATGGCTGGCCAGGCGGCCGCGCAAGGGCAGGTACCAGGCCCGCAGCTCCTGGTGGCGCCCGGTACCGGGGCCGAAGGGCACGCCCTGGCGCCAGCAGGCCCAGAGGCCAGCGAGCTGGTCCGCGTCAGGATCGCCGATCAGCAGCTGGCCCTCGGTCATGCGGTTCTCACGCGGCAAGGGGCCGGCGCCCAGCAGCAGGGGCGCGGGCGTGGGCAGCAGGGCGTCGAGCTGCCCCTGCAGCAGCGCAGCGGCCTCGACGGGAGACTGGCTGTCCCGCAGCGCCTGGCCCAGGGCGCGCAGCTGGTCAGCCTGCTCGGCATGGCGGCGCGCGGCGTCCGCCTCGCGCCGCAGCCGGCTCAGCAGCACGGCCACCAGCCAGGACAGCGCCAGCATGGTCGCCAGCAACCACAGATGGCTCCAGCCCTGAAGCTCCATGCTGCGCTCGGGGCTGACGAAGCGCCAGTTGAAGGCCAGCACCGCCAGCAGGCTCAGGACCATGGAGGCCAGCAGGGGCAGCCACAGCGTGCTCAGCGTGGACGCCAGCACCAGCAGCAGCACCAGGTTGGCCAGCTCCACGTGCGCGTCCACCCGCAGCATCAGGCCCCAGCACGCCGCCCAGATGAGGGCGGGCGGCAGGCAGCGCTGGAGCAGGGGTGGCAGGGTCATGGGGCGCTACGGTAGCAGGCCCCGCGTCAGGATGGCATCAGGACGGCAGGCGCGGGTCTCAGGCCAGGGGGCGGGAGGCGTTGCGGCCCCAGGGCAAGGCCGGCAGGGCCTCGTCGCGCAGGCGCCGCAGGCCCAGGAACCAGGCCCCCGCGACCAGCGCCAGCACCAGGCCGCTCAGGCCGCAGCGCTGTGCCACGCCCCAGTGCTCTGGCAGCAGGCCATGCCAGGCCAGGGCGCCGAGCACGGCCACGATCAGCAGGCCGGTGCTGCCGGGCGAGGTCCGGGTGTCCCAGCGGCGCAGCAGCAGCAGGCTGGCCAGCAGGGCACCGACGCCCAAACCCTGCAGGAAGGCGCCGGGCGGCGGCAGGGCCGCCTGGCCGAGCAGCAGGAGCCCCGGCACCGCCAGGCCCAGCATCAGCCGGACCTGGCGGCCGAGCAGGCGGGCGCGCAACTGGCCCTGCTGCGGCAGGCCCGGCAGCAGCACCAGCAGCGCCTGCTCGCGCCGGGAGCGCTGCAGGGCGGTGCCCAGGCTGAACATCGTGCCCATCATCATCCCCATGAAGAGCTGGCCGAGGGCCATCAGGGGCCAGGTCCAGGCGATGTCGTGCCAGTGCATCTCCGGCGGTGTCATGTCAGGCAGCAGCAGCCACATCAGCGCCCCGCCCAGCGCGACCACCGGCAGCACGACCATCATGCTGCCCACGACGATGGTCCAGTGCGCGCTGCCGTACAGCGGCAGCTCCAGGCGCGCCAGGACGTGGCGCAGCGTGGGCTCGGGGCGGCGGACCAGGCGCGCCAGGTACCAGCGGTTCAGCGTTGAGAACAGCCACAGCACGCGCAGGCCCCAGCGGCCCTGGTGGCGCGGGTTGTAGCCTGCGCCCCCGTCCTGCATGGAGGCCAGCAGGCGCTGCATCTGCTCGTAGCGCCGGGCGTGGGCCGCGTCGCCCTGGCCCATCAGGTCCATCTGGAACAGGGCGAGGCCGGCGAGCAGGGGCAGGCACAGCCAGGCTGGGTTGGACTGCCAGACGGCCAGCCAGGCCTGCACCAGGCCCTGCCCGAGGGCGCTCCCCTGCAGCAGCGGCACCAGGACCGGCGGCGCGAAGCAGATCAGCACGAAGCCCATGGGCCAGCGCACCAGGGCGGTCAGCACGCTCAGGCAAAGGGCCGTGACCAGCACGGTCTTCCAGACATCGGCCTGCAGCCAGGCGGCCAGGGCACCGGCCACCACGACGGGCACGCCCCACAGCAGCAGGACGGCCAGGCGCAGGCGCGGCACATGCGCCGGCACCAGGCGGGCCAGGTGCGGATGGTTCTGGCGGCGCAGGCCGGACAGCGTCAGCATCCAGGCGATGACGAAGAGCACGGCAGCCGCCAGGCCGGCGGCGAAGACGGCAGCGGTGACGCCCTTGGTCCAGGCCAGCAGGCCCAGCAGGGCGGCCAGCCCCAGCACGCCGCCCCACAGCAGGCGCAGCGGCATCTGGTTCAGGCGCCAGCGCCAGGGGGCGGACAGCAGCAGGCTCGTGGGGGCAAGAAGGGCGTTCATGCGGTGAGCTCCTCAAACAGGTCTTCCAGCTGCACGCCCTGCAGGCCGGCCGCGGCGTCAGGCAAGACCTGACCCTCGGGCCATTGCAGCAGCCAGCGCTCCTGACCCTCGCCCAGCGTGCGGCGTGACAGCACCGCGGCGCCGCACGCGGCGGCCTGCAGGGCCTGGGGCGTGCCCTGGGCGATCCGGCACTGGTCCATCAGCCCGTCCAGCGGCGCCTGCAGGGCCAGGCGGCCTCGGGCCATGAAGGCCACATTGAAGGCCACCCGTTCCAGGTCGGACAGGATGTGGGTGGAGAAGACCACCGTGGTGCCGCGGTCCAGCACCTGCTCCACCAGCTCGCGCAGGAAGTCGCGGCGGCCCAGGGGGTCGAGGGCAGCCACGGGCTCGTCCAGCACCAGCAGGTCCGGCCCATGGGCCAGGGCGCGCACGATGGACAGGCGCTGCTGCTGCCCGCCGGAGAGCTTGGCGATGGGCTTGTCCCGCGGCAGCTCCCAGCGCGACATCAGCCCGTCCACCAGCGCTTCGTTCCAGCGCGGGTAGAAGCTGCGGAAGTAGGCCAGCAGCTGGGCGGGGGTGAACTGCTCGAAGAGGTCGGACTGCTGGGGCACATAGCCGATGCGGGCGCGGGTGGCGTCGTCCAGGGCACGCACATCGCAGCCGAAGAGCCGCGCCTCGCCCTGCTGCGGGTCGCGCAGGCCCAGCAGGCATTCCAGCAGGCTGGTCTTGCCCGCGCCGTTGCGGCCCAGCAGGCCCACCACCTGGCCGGGCATCAGCTGCCAGTCGATGCCGTCCAGCACGGTCTGCGTGCCGTAGCGCAGGCTCAGGCCGCGCAGCTCCAGGGCGGGCGACAGCGCAACGGACTGGCTGGACAGCGGCGTGGCCATCTGCAGGCCGGAGGCGTTCAGGGTCTGGGTGTTCATGCGGAGTCTCCCTCTTCAAGAATGGTCTGGAACAGCTGCAGCGCCTGGGCGGGCTTGAGCTCCAGCTGGCGGGCTTCGCTGGCGGCCTTCTCCAGCGTGGGACGCAACAGCTCGACCCGCGCCCCCAGCGGCTGGCGCCGCCCGTGCTGCGCCGCCACCCGCATGGGCAGGCCGCGCTGGCGCTCCACCAGACCTTCCGCCTCCATCAGCCCGTAGGCCTTGGAGACGGTCATCGGGTTGACCGCCAGATGCGCCGCCAGCTCGCGCACCGAGGGCAGCTCCTGCCCCGCCGAGAGCTGGGCGCTCGCCACCAGGCGCCGCAGCTGCTCCAGCAGCTGGCGGTAGATGGGTTCGGTGGAGCCCGTCTGGATGTGGAAGAGGTGCAGGGGGTTCATGGGTGAATGAGTTGTGTATCAATACAGTAATACAGTTGGGCAGAAGAAGCAAGCGTGAAAAGGCACTGGGGCCCGCGCGCGGCGGGCCCCAGATGCGCGAAGGCCCTCTCAGCGAACCCGGCTTGTGAAGACCAGGCTGTTCGGCGTGTCCGCCTTGAAGGAGAACACGCGGCTGCCGTTGGCCAGGAAGCTGCCGTTGGCCGAGGACACGACCTGCCCTGCCACCGCATTGCCCAGCGCCGCCGAGCTGTGGGCGAACACGGCGCTGCCGCCGAGGGTCGACGTCCCGGGCAGACGGCCGATCTCCAGCCCGCTGCCGCCCGCGCCGGCGTCGTAGGACTGGAGGCTGGCATCGCCATAGCCCTGCGCGCCCATGCCGGCCGCAAAGAGGAAGCGTGTCCGGTTCTCGCTGCGGGAGAAGTCGATGGAGGCCGGCTCCACCAGGGCCAGCGGCAGCGCGCTGGCAGCCGTCGCTCGCACGACGCCGGCCTCGTCCACCATGTCAATGGAGGTGGTCGCGCTCGCACCGGCCCCGCTGACCCGCAGGAACAGATGGACCTGCCCCGCAGAGGCCAGGACGACGCTCATGCGGTCGGGCGGCGTGGCCTCCAGCTGCACCAAGGCATGCGGGCTTGCCTTGGCGACTGCATAGAGCCGGTTCCCCGCAGGCTGCTGAACCGTCAGGTACAGCTGGCCTTGTCCCATCGCCGCATTCAGGACCTGGCCGGTGCCGCTGGCCATGCGCACGGCCTGCGGCTGCGACTTGCTGATCCGCAGGACCGTCCAGCTCGTGCCGGACGCCGCGCTGGCGTTGCGATAGAGGTAGTAGGCCGACGCGTCATGGCCCAGCGCCTGCCAGTTCGCTCCCGTGGCGACCGGGCCCAGCTCCACATAGCTGCGGCGGACCACGTCAAGCGCCACAAGCTGGATGTCCTGCTCGCTGCTGCCCAGTTCCATGACGGCCATGCCGGGCGAGCTGATCACCATGCGACGCAACGAAGGGCCGGGATAGGGCATGAACGCATACGCAGCGCTTGGCGACACCAAGCTATACGGCATGACCTGGTAGCTCGGTGCCAGCGTCTGCGGGTCCCGGACGAAATTGCCGGTAGAGCCGCCGCCCACAAGCTGGACCAGATTCAAGGCCGGATCGTAGTAATAGGGCGTGGGAACGTCGTCGGCGGTCCCGCAGCGATTGTCCGGCCCCTGCGCGATCACCCCGATCCTTGTGGCGGTCGGGTCGGCATAGTTGTTGGCGTTCGGCTCTTGCATGAACCTGCACGCGCTCATGGACAGGGTTGCCTGGCCGCGCAAGGCGCTGCTCGGCGCCTCCCCGTTCGCCAGCAGCGGCACCGCCCTTACGATGCCGCCGGCGATGTACAGCAGCGTATGCGGCGTGATCTGGTCCACACGCCCGGCAGCCGCATTCACCACACCGGCATAGAGCGTCAGGGTGTCGCTGACGGACTTGCTCCCGTCCTCGATCATGTACTCGACGCCGGGGTCGTCCGGGTGCACCAGTGACAGGCCTCGCCGGGGCTCCGTCGTGGACCCCAGCACCTTGAGCACGGGCGCGTAGCTGCCACGGGTCGGGTAGCGGGGCGTCACGGGCGTGGTTCCGGCGTCGGTTCCGCTGCTTCCACCACCACCGCCGCAAGCTGCAAGTACCAAGGCCAGGCCCAGGCTCAGGCTCAGGCTCGAGCTCAGGCTGCGCACTACTGTCTTCATCATCCCTCTCTCATCTATCGGTTTTTTTGAAGGCGGGGATTGTCGACGAAGGCTTCTTTCCGCAAGACGCAGGCTCAAGCAGCAGGCGCGTGACGTCCGGCACTGCCAGTGGCGGCGCAGCGGCACCGAGGGCACCCGCCACCCGCTGCGCTGTGCGCCTGTCGACTTCGTCAGTGGACATTTTCCTAATTTGTTATTGATGCGTCCCTAGAGTGCACGCCGGCACGCCCCTACACCCTGGGCGCATGCCATCCACTCCCCACAAGGGATTACTTGCACTCGCGAAGGAACTGGCTTCACCGCCATCAAGTCATGAAGAATCAATCAAAAGTTGTGCGACTGGGATTCGTGCTGAGCCTGCTGGCCGGCGCCCTGATGGGATCGAGCGCGGCCGTGGCCGCCACGCCGGCGGCGCTGGCCGGGGTCGATGGCAGCACCGTGGGCATCGCCGCCCCCATCCGGCTGAACATCGCCCGCAGCCAGGGTCATACCGTGACCCAGCTGAACGATGGCCGCCTGCTGGTGCTGGGCGGCAAGAGCGGCAGCCTCGCGACCGTGGCCGCCGAGCTGATCGACCCCGTCACCGGCCGGGTCGAGCAGCTGAGCAGCATGGTCCAGGCACGGCAGGGCCACACGGCCACGCTGCTGGCCGATGGCCGCGTGCTCGTGACCGGTGGCGACCTGGGCGACGGCCGCGTGCTGGCGCTGAGCTCGGCCGAGCTCTTCGATCCCCGCACCAAGACCTTCCAGCTGGCAGCCACGCCGATGACGCTGGAGCGCTCCAGCCACACGGCCACGCTGCTGAAGAACGGCAAGGTGCTGATCACCGGCGGGCAGGGCCTGCGGCAGGGCACGGTCTCCTTCTCCGCCGAGGTCTTCGACCCCGCCACCGGCAAGTTCGAGAGCCTCACACCGCAGCGCCTGGTCGCGCCGCGCACGAATCACGCCGCCACGCTGCTGGACTCCGGCCAGGTCCTGATCGTCGGCGGCACCGATTGGCAGACCGCCCGCGCCCCCAACTCGGCCGAGCTGTACGACCCGGTGGCGAACACCTTCACGCAGCTGGAGTCCCCGCTGAACTTCAAGAACGAGACGCCGCAGGCCCTCAAGCTGAGCTCCCGCCGCGTGCTGGTCCTCAGCAACCAGGGCGCTGATCTCTTCGATCCCGTCACCAAGACCTTCAAGGCGCTGCCCGGCCCTCTGAAGGCCCGTGACTACGAGGCCGCCACGGCCCTGTACGACGGCGGCGCGCTGGTGCTGGGCGGCCTCAGCGCGGACACCATCATCCCCTCCATCGAGCGCTACGACCCCGTCCGCGGCACCTTCCGGACCGTGGCCACTCTGCGCAAGGAGCGCGCCTGGGCCGTGGCCACGCTGGCCAACACCGGCGCGGTGTTCCTCGTCGGCGGCATTGACAACAGCGGTGCGGCCATCGCGGACGTGACCGTCTACTGGCCTTGAGGCCCCTGCGTCGCCGCGCCTGCTGAGGCGGCGACACGGCCCCGGCCGCCGCCTGCGGCGCGCCGGGGCCCTAGCCCGGCAGAAGCCAGCACACCAGCAGCACGCCCAGGGCCCCGGCGGCCCACAGGAGCTGCGTCCTGCGACGCGCGCGCTGAAGCTGGGCCCGATGGCGCTGGTGCTGCGCCCGATGGCTGCGCGTCCGCGCTTCCCAATCCTGCGGGGAGCTGTAGCGCTTGAGCTTCTCGCTGTACACCCCCGCCCCGAGCACCTCGGCCAACTCGAACATCACCACGACCAGCTCTCGCGAGGGGTTCTGCGTGTGAACGAGCCCGTGCGGGTCGAGCGAGAGGCGCTGGGCGCTGTCGGAGGCCAGCGCAAAGCAGGCCGCCTCCGGCGTGCCCAGGGGCACCAGTTCCGGCCGGCCACGGGCCGCGGCCAGCCACTGCTCACGGTCTACCGGGCTGTCCTTGAAGCCGGCATGGGCGATGTAGACATGGAAGCTCATGGCTTGCGGGCGATGCAGTACCAGTCCGCCGTCTGCACCGACGCATTCGCCGGGCAGGGCAGCAGGGCCTGCGACTGCCGCTGCAGGCCGGCCTCGGTCAGCCAGGCGCCCACGCTGCCCGGCCCCTCCATCGCATGGAAGCACACGTGCACCACGTCACCGCGGCTGCTGCGCTGCGGGCCGGAATCCTCGGGGCGGCCGCCCTGGGTGCTGAGGTAGAGCAGGCCGCCCGGCGCCAGCAGGCGCGCGGCCCGGGCGATGAAGGCCTGGGCTTCCGTCGGGTCCAGATAGGGCAGGCCGAAGGCGCAGACGATGGCATCCCAGCGGCCGTCCTCGCCCGGCAGCTGGCGGCAGTCGCCCACCTCGAAGCGCGCGGCCGGCACGGCGGCGCGGGCCAGCTCGACCATGCGCGGCGCCAGGTCCACGCCCAGCAGCTGCAGGTCCGGCCGCCAGGTCAGCAGGCGGCGCGCCACGGTGCCGGGGCCGCAGGCGGCATCGAGCACGCGCGCATGCGGCGGCAGCGGGGCGGCCAGCAGGGCATAGCTCTCGTCGTACAGATCGAGGTCCATGTACTTGCTCTGGTACAGCTCCGCCAGCTGGTCAAAGACCTGGGCGGACTGGGCACTGGGATCCATGGGGCGTCCTGGAGTTCAAGAGTCGCGGACCCTGCAGCTTAGCCTGGGGGCGGGTCTGCCCGCAGGCGGCCGCGCGCCACGGTGCCAGAATGCGCCCATCTCCGTTGAAAGGATGCCCGGATGACTGCCCTGCCTTCACGTCTGGCCGCCCTGGCCGCCCTATCCCTGGCTGCCGCCTCCGCGCTGGCCGCGCCGGCCGAGGAGACCCTGCGCCTCAAGTTCCAGGCCGCTGGCGGCGATGCCGCGGGCAGCCTGCAGGTCCAGTTCATCGGCTACCGCGACCAGCGCTGCCCGGTCAATGTGCAGTGCATCACTGCCGGCACGGCGCAGGCCCTGTTCTGGGTGCAGCCCAGCGAGGGCGCCGGGCAAGTCCTGACCCTGAGCTGGCCCGCCGCCGAGCCGGCCAAGGCCGGCGGCTACAGCCTGCAGCTCAAGAGCCTGGAGCCCCGCCCCAACACCCGCAAGCCGCCCAGTCCGGCGGACTACGAAGCCGTGCTCACGCTGCACAAGCTCGCCGGCAAGCCCTGAAATGAGCGCCAAACCCCAGCTGCGCCTGCGCATGCGGGTGACGGTGGACGACACCATCGCCATCGGCCCTGGCAAGATCGCCCTGCTGGAGGCCCTGGACGAGACCCGCTCCATCACCGCCGCGGCCAAGGCCCTGGGCATGTCCTACCGGCGCGCCTGGGCCCTGATCGACGAGCTGAACCGCTCGCTGAAGGAGCCCGCGGTGATCAGCGCGGCCGGTGGGTCGCAGGGCGGTGGCAGCGAGCTGAGCCCCAGCGGCCGGCAGCTGCTGGACCTCTACCGCGGCATCGAGACCCAGGCGCAGGCGGCCTGCAAGCCGGACATCCAGCGCCTGCTGAAGCTGCTGGCCTGATCCGCCCGCTGGCGTTCGTTATGCAGGAAGGTATATTGCGTACCGTCCCCACGCCTCCCGCCCTGCCGGAACGCCCTGCCCCATGACCGCCCTTCCGAACGGCCCGCTGCCGCCTGCGCATGCCTGACGCCCTGATCGCGCTGGGCCTGTCGCTGAAGGTGGCGCTGTGGGCCAGCGGCCTGGATCTGCTGCTGGGCACGGCCCTGGGCTATGCCCTGGCGCGCTGGCGTTTCCCAGGCCGCGAGCTGCTGGATGCCATCCTGACCCTGCCCCTGGTCCTGCCGCCCACGGTGCTGGGCTACTACCTGCTGGTGCTGGTGGGCCGCAAGGGCTGGTTGGGCGCCTGGCTGTTCGAGACCTTCGGCATCCGCCTGATCTTCACCTGGCAGGGCGCCACCCTTGCCGCGGCCCTGGTGGCCTTTCCGCTGGTGCTCAAGGCCGCGCGCAGCGCCTTCGAGCAGGTCGACCCGCAGCTGGAGCAGGCCGGGCGCGTGCTGGGCCTCAGCGAGTGGGCGGTGTTCTGCCGCGTGAGCCTGCCCCTGGCCTGGCGCGGCCTCCTGGCCGGCCTGCTGCTGGCCTTTGCCCGCGCCCTGGGCGAGTTCGGCGCCACGCTGATGGTGGCGGGCAGCATTCCGGGGCAGACGCAGACCCTCTCCATCGCCATCTACGAGGCCGTGCAGGCCGGCCAGGATGACACGGCGCAGCTGCTGGTCTGGATCACCTCGCTGAGCTGCGTGGCCGTGCTGGTGGCCGCCAGCCGCCTGGCGCCGCCGAGCCGGGAGCGGGCATGAAGCCCGCACGCTCGCCCGAAGGGCTTGCTTCCCGCCTGGCGGGACTGCACGCCGTGCGACGGGAGTCCCCATGAGCTTCGAGATCCGCCTGCGCAAGCAGCTGCCGCCCGCGCCCGGCGCGGCGGGGTCAGGTTTTGCCCTGGAGCTCGACCTGAGCACTTCGGCGCGCTGCCTGGTGATCCACGGCCCCTCGGGCGCCGGCAAGAGCCTCACCCTGCAGGCCGTGGCCGGCCTGCTGAAGCCTGACGAGGGTCGGATCTGCGTGGCCGGCGAGCCGCTGTTCGACAGCGCCACCCGCCTGGACCGCCCCAGCCGCGAGCGGCGCCTGGGCTATCTGTTCCAGGACTACGCGCTCTTCCCGCAGCTGAACGTGCGCCAGAACGTGGCCTTCGGCCTGCAGCGCGGCTGGCGCAACCCGCCGCGCAGCGTGATGAACGAGAAGCTGGCCCACTGGCTGGCCCTGATGGAGCTGGACGGCGTGGCCTCGCAGCTGCCGCACCAGCTCTCCGGCGGTCAGCGCCAGCGCACGGCCCTGGCCCGCGCCCTGATCACCGAGCCCCGCGCCCTGCTGCTGGACGAGCCCTTCGCGGCGCTCGACCCCGAGCTGCGCGAACGCCTGCGCGAGGAGCTGGAGCGCCTGCTGGGCCGCGTGCAGATCCCCCTGCTGATGATCACCCACGACCCCGAGGACCTGGCGCGCTTCGGCGAGGCACGGGTGCAGCTGCGCGGCGGGCGGGTGGTGGCGGCCCAGCTCTAGGACTGGGCCAACGCCTCGCAGGCCTGGCGCAGATTGGCGCGGGCCGCCGCGTCCCAGGCCGCGTGCAGGGCCTCGGTGACGAAGAGCCGCTCGCGCGCCAGGAAGCCCTGCAGGATGCGGCGCCGGCCCGCCCGGAAGTCCGGCTCGGGCACGAAGGCGTACTCGGCGCGGATCTGGCTTTCGTATTGCGCAAAGCGCGCGGCGGGCGCGGCCAGGATGGCGAGGTCCAGGTCCAGCAGCAGGCCCATGTCGGCATCACTGGCCACATGGTCCCGCGTGGCCAGCACCAGCCGCGCCACGCGCTCGCAGGCCGGCACCGGCAGGCCCAGGGCGGGCAGGGCGGCGCGGGCCCAGTCGGCGCTGCGGGCCTCGTTGTCAGGCGCTCGCGGCTCGTAGACGACGTCGTGGAACCACAGGGCCAGGGCCAGCAGCCCGGGCTCGCGGGCGAGCTGACGCCATTGCGCCAGGGCGGCCAGACACTCGTGCAGGTGCTGGCCGGCGTGGTAGTGACGCCAGGGCTGGTTCCAGGCTGCCAGCAGGTCCTCGAAGAGGGTCAGGTCTTGCCTGATCGACAGCTCCGCGCAGGTGGCCAGCCAGGCGGTCCGCAGCCCGGCGGCTTCGACACTCATGCTGCGCCGGCGCCGTGGACCAGCGCGGCGACCCGGTCCGCGAAGCGCGGCCACAGGGGCTCGGGCAGATCGTGGCCCATGCCGGGGATGAAGTCGGTCTCGACGTGGCGCAGGTGGCGGGCCAGGTGGCGGCCGGCGGCCACGGGCACCAGGGGGTCCGCCTCGCCGTGGATCACCAGGGCCGGCGCCTGGACGCGGGTCACGAGCGGCGTGCGGTCCTCGTCGGCCACCACGGCCATCAGCTGGCGCAGCATGCCCTGGGGATGGTCGCTGCGGCGCAGGGCCTCGAGCACGCGCGCCTCCAGCCAGCCGGCGGCCGGCGGGTAGGCCGGGCTGCCGATCAGGCGGTACAGGGCCGCGAAATGCGCCTGCAGCGTGGCCTCGTCGCGCCGGGGCGGGCGGGCCAGCAGGGCCTGGCGCACCGGCCAGGTGGGGCCGGGCAGGTGGCGGGCACCGGCCGTGGTCATCATGAGGGTCAGGCTTTGCACGCGCTGCGGCGCCTGGTCCACCAGGTGCTGGGCGATCATGCCGCCCATGGAGGCGCCCCAGACATGGGCGCGGGGCAGATCCAGGGCGTCCAGCACGCCCAGGGCGTCGCGGGCCATGTCGGCGAGGCTGTAGGGGCTGCGCACGGGCAGGTGCAGCAGGTGCTTGAAGGACGCCCAGCCGACATGCGGCAGGCCCAGGTGGTCCAGGTGCTGGCTGAGGCCGATGTCGCGGTTGTCGAAGCGGACCACGCGCAGGTCGCGCGCGGTGAGGGCCTCGACCAGGCCCTGGGGCCAGGCGATCAGCTGCATCCCCAGTCCCATGATCATCAAGAGCGCAGGGGCCCCGCGGGGCCCCTGGTCGTCGACGGCGATGCGCAGGCCGTTGGCGTTCACATGGCTTTGCATGCGCCGATCATAGGCCTGGCTCGTGACGGCCCTTCACTTGCAGGTGAAGCTCTTGTGCGTCACGTCCTTGACGTTGCCGGCACCGCAGGTCTTGATGGCCTGCTCGCTCATCTGGGTCAGCGCATCGCGGTCGCTGATGACGCGCTCGCCGTTGGGGGCGATGACGCAGGCGGTGCAGAGCAGGGCGGCGACAGTGACGGCGGCCAGGGTGGCGATGCGCTTCATGGGGATCCTCCGGGGAGTTCGTTTGGAATGGACGCGACTGTAGGGCCGGCAAGCCCGGGTCTCATCGCCCAAGCGACGAACTGCCACAGGCGAAGGACAGACCGCTGTGCGGGCCGGCTCAGGCGCTCTGCCCGGCGCCCTGGTAGCCGCGGGGCACCGCGCCCAGCAGCCGCCTCGTGTAGTCCTGCTTCGGCGCGGCCAGCAGCTGGGAGGTCTCGGCCTGCTCGACGACGTCCCCGTGCTGCATCACCAGCACCTCGTCCGAGATGAAGCGCACCACGGCCAGGTCGTGGCTGATGAAGATGTAGCTGAGGCCGAACTCGTCCTGCAGGTCCTTCAGCAGGTTCAGCACCTGGGCCTGCACGGACACGTCCAGCGCCGACACGGCCTCGTCCAGCACCAGCACCTCGGGCTTGAGCGTCAGGCAGCGCGCGATGGCGATGCGCTGGCGCTGGCCGCCGGAGAACTCGTGCGGGTACTTGGGCAGGGCCGATTCGTCCAGGCCCACCTTCTTGAGCAGGCCGGCGGCAATCTCCAGGCGCTCCTCGTGGTCCGCGCCGATGTCGTGGATCTCCATGGGCTCCACCAGGGTCTGGGCGATGGTGAAGCGCGGGTTCAGCGAGGCATAGGGATTCTGGAAGACGACCTGGATGCGGCGGCGCATCTGCTGCCAGTCGGATGCGCCCATCTTGAGCAGGTCGCGGCCCTCGAACAGCACCTCGCCGCCGGTGGGTTCGTGCAGGCGCAGCAGGGTCAGGCCCATGGTGGTCTTGCCCGAGCCGGACTCGCCCACCACGCCCAGGGTGTGGCCCTTGCGCAGGCGGAAGCTGACGTCCTTGACGGCCTGGAACTCCTTGCGGCCGAACAGGCCCTCGCGGAAGAAGAAGCTCTTGCGCAGGCCGCGCGCCTCCAGGATCACCGGGGCGTCCGGGTCCTTGGTGCTCACGGCCTGCCGTGCCGCGCGGCCGGCGATGTGGTCGTCGATCACCGTCAGCCGGGCCGGGTTGTCCTGCAGCGAGGGGCGGCAGGCCAGCAGGGCGCGGGTGTAGGCATCCTGCGGAGACTGGAAGATCTGCGCCACCGGCGCCTGCTCGCGGATCTGGCCGTGGCGCATCACCACCACGTGGTCCGCGATCTCGCCGACCACGCCCAGGTCGTGCGAGATGAAGAGCAGGCTCATGCGGTGAGCCTCCTTCAGCTTCGCCAGCAGCTCCATCACCTGGCGCTGGATGGTGACGTCCAGCGCGGTGGTGGGCTCGTCGGCGATCAGCAGCTTGGGGCCGCAGGACAGGGCCAGGGCGATCATCACCCGCTGCTGCTGCCCGCCGGACATCTCGTGCGGATAGCTGCCCAGGCGGCGCTTGGGGTCGGGGATGCCCACCTCGTTGAGCAGCTCCTCGGCGCGGGCCAGGGCCTGCTTGCGGCTCATGCCCAGATGCAGCATCAGCGGCTCCATGATCTGGTCGCCCACGGTGAAGACCGGGTTGAGCGAGCTCATGGGGTCCTGGAACACGCAGGCGATCTCGCGGCCGCGCAGGGCCTGCAGCTCGCGCGGCGCGCTCTGCAGCAGGTCGCGGCCCTGGAAGAGGATGCGGCCGCTGCGCTCGGCGTTGTCCGGCAGCAGGTTCAGGATGGACATGGCCGTGACGCTCTTGCCCGAGCCCGACTCGCCCACCAGGGCCACGGTGCTGTTCTCCGGCACGTCGAAGCTGATGCCCTTCACCGCCTGCTGGCGCTGCACCTCGCCGCGCACTTTGCCCATGCGGAAGGCGACGTGGAGGTCTTGGATACTCAACAGCATGTCATCTCGCATTCGTTGCGGCCCTGACACCATCGGACTTGACCGAGTGCAGCCCGAGGATCCGGCTTTGCCGGGCCTGCGGGCTGGCCCCCTTCGAGGGGGCGCGCGGAGCGCGTAGGGGGTGGGTGGGTCATCACTCGAGACCACGGAGTTTCGGGTCCAGCGCGTCGCGCAGCGCATCGGTGAACAGCGCAAACGCCGTCACGAACACCGCCATGCACACGGCCACCGCGGTGAGCTGCCACCAGTAGCCCAGGATCAGCTCGCTCTGGGCCTCGGCCAGCATGGTGCCCCAGGAGACCTGGTCCACGCTGACGCCCAGGCCCAGGTAGGACAGGATCACCTCGCTCTTGATGAAGCGCACCACCAGCAGGGACAGCTGCACCAGCGTCACATGGGACACGTTGGGCAGGATGTGGCGGAACATGCGCGAGCCCTGCGAGGCGCCGATGGCCTCGGCGGCGCGCACGTACTCGCGGCTGGAATGCTTGATGAACTCGGCCCGCACCAGCCGGTAGACGCCGGTCCAGCCCGCCAGGCCCAGGATCATCACCACCGGCAGCACGCCGCGGCCGAAGATGGCCGCGAAGGCGAAGATCAGCAGGATGTCCGGCACCGCGGTGAAGACGTTGTAGACCCACTCGAGGAAGTCGCCCACGCGCCGGCCGAAAAAGCCGGACAGGGCCCCCAGCACGGTGCCGATCAGCGTGGCGACGAGGGCCGCCAGCACGCCCACCATGATGGACACCTCGGCGCCCTTCATCACCTTGGAGAGCACGTCGCGGCCCAGGCGGTCGGCGCCGAAGGGCAGGGTCTCCTGCTTGACCAGGTCCTCGGTCTTGAAGCTGCTGGCCTTGGCGTCCCACTCGGCGTAGCGCGGGGCCAGGGGGTCGATGTCGGAGAGGTCCACGTTGGGGCCCTTGGGCCCCTGCGCGGCCTGGCTGGACTCGGCCGGCGCCGGGCCCATGAAGCCGGGGGGCGCATTGGGCACCCCGATCTCCTTCTGCCAGCCCGAGGCGATCAGGCCCAGGCCCGTGGCCAGTACCAGGCCCAGGAAGACAGCCACCACCCACAGGCAGGCCATGCCCAGACGGTCACCGCGCATGCGCTGCCAGGCCGCGGCCCAGACGCCCTGCGAGTCGCGCGAGTCGGCGCCGGTCGCGGCCGGTGCGGAAGTCAGGGTGGCGCTCATTTGAGGACCACCCGCGGATCGACCCACTTGTAGAGCAGGTCGGTGAGGAGGTTGATCACCATGGTCAGCATGGCCAGGTAGATGGCAAAGGCCTGGATGACGGGGAAGTCGCTGCGGTTGACGGCCAGCAGCAGCTCACGGCCCAGGCCGGGGATGGAGAAGAAGACTTCCAGCAGGAAGGAGCCCACGAACACGCCGGGCAGGGCCACGGAGATGTTGGTGAGGATGGGGATCATGGCATTGCGCAGCACGTGCTTGAGCAGGATGCGGCGCTCGGGCAGGCCCTTGGCGCGGGCGGTGCGCACGTAGTCATGGCCGATCTCGTCCAGGAAGAAGCTGCGGTACAGCCGCGTGTAGGGCGCCAGTGCCACCGCCACGGCCACCATCACGGGCAGGGGCGCGTAGGTGGTGAGGTTGGTCCAGGTGCTGTTGCTCCAGCCCTGCACCGGGAACAGGCCCAGGCGGAAGGCGAAGAAGTACTGGCCCACGATCACGTAGACCAGCAGCGAGATGGACACCGCCACCGTGCTGAGCACCATCACCGCGCGGTCGGTCAGCGAGCCGCGCACGGCGGACACGGCCAGCGCGAAGGGGATGGCCAGCAGCACCTCCAGGCACAGGATGGGCAGCATCACCGTCAGCGTGGCCGGCATGCGGGTGGCGAAGAGCGTGGCCACGGACTCGTTGGTGGCCCAGCTGTGGCCCCAGTTGAAGGTGACGATCTGCTTCAGGAAGATCAGCAGCTGCTCCCATACCGGCCGGTTCAGGCCCAGCTGTTCGCGGATGGCCTGGATCTGCTCGGCGGACGCGTTCTGGCCGCCCAGGATCTCGGCAGGGTCGCCGCCGAACCAGCGGAACAGGAAGAACACCAGCAGCACGACCCCCAGCAGGGTGGGGATCATTTGCCACAGGCGCCGCAAGAGATAGGCCGTCATGGCTGTCGGTCTCCAAATCGGACTGCCAGCCCCGGCGGCGGCCAGGGCTCAGAAGGGGACCCGGCGGCGGGCGCTGGCCGCTCGGACTTCGGGCGCAGTCTAGTGCAGGCCCAGCCCCCTGCCCATGCCGGTTTATGCGGAGGCGATGCCGGATTTCTCCTAGGGGAATTCCAGGGCTTTGCCCGGCGTTTCCGGGTCACAATCGCCAGCCCGTGCCGGGCTCGCCATGCCCCGCACGCCGGTTCTCGAGGGATGCCAAGAATGCGCGCTGTAGTTGTTGTTGCTCTCCTGATGGGCGCCCTGGGCCCGCTGGCGCCGGTGATGGCCCAGCCGGCGGCGTCGCCCGCCACGCCCGCCAAGCCTGCCGAGGCCGCGGCCACCGAGGCCGCCCCGAAGAAGGTCCTGCGCTACGCCATCCGCGTGGCCGAGACCGGCTTTGACCCGGCCCAGGTCTCCGATCTCTACTCGCGCACCATCACCGCCGGCATCTTCGACGCCCCGCTGCGCTTCGACTACCTGGCCCGCCCGGTTCGCCTGAAGCCCTCCACCGCCCAGGCGCTGCCGGAGATCAGCGAGGACTTCAAGACCCTCACCTTCCGCATCAAGCCTGGCATCTACTTCGCGGACGACCCCGCCTTCAAGGGCCGCAGGCGCGAGCTGACCGCGGCCGACTACATCTACTCGATCAAGCGCCACTACGACCCGGTCAACAAGAGCAGCAACCTCTACATCCTGGAGAACGCCCTGCTGCCGGGCCTCTCCGAGCTGCGCCAGGACGCCCTCAAGAACAAGAAGCCCTTCGACTACGACCGCGAGGTGCCCGCGCTCAAGCTGCTGGACCGCTACACCTTCCAGGTCCGCACCGAGCTGGGGGACCCGCGCTTCATCAACAACTTCGCCGACGCCATGCTCGGCGCCGTGGCCCGCGAGGTGATCGAGGCCTATCCCGGCAAGACCATGGAGCACCCGGTGGGCACCGGCCCCTGGCGCC
Organism: Pelomonas sp. BJYL3; assembly: GCF_027257975.1. Taxonomy (GTDB): domain Bacteria; phylum Pseudomonadota; class Gammaproteobacteria; order Burkholderiales; family Burkholderiaceae_C; genus Roseateles_B; species Roseateles_B flavus. The sequence goes on along the minus strand of NZ_JANZKX010000002.1, from coordinate 186,151 downwards.
TGGCCGAGTGGCGGCGCAGCTCCCTGATCGTGCTCGAGAAGAACCCCAACTTCCGGGACGTGTTCTACGAGGAAACACCTGACCCCGCGGACACCCGCATGGTCGAGGCCGCCGCCCGCCTCAAGGGCCGCAAGCTGCCCATGGTGGACCGCGTGGAGATTGCCGTCATCGAGGAGAACCAGCCGCGCTGGCTGTCGTTCCTGCGCAATGAGTTCGACCTGGTGGACGATGTGCCGCAGGAGTTCCTGCCGCTGTACATGCCCCAGAACAAGCTCGCCCCCGACCTGGCGAAGCGGGGCATGCAGGCGGTGCGCTATGCGCGGGCGGACCTGTACCTGTCCTACTTCAACATGGAGGACCCGGTGGTGGGCGGCTACACGCCCGAGAAGGTGGCCCTGCGCCGTGCCATCTCCCTGGCTGTGGACCTGGACAAGGTGATCCGCCTGCCCCGCCGCGGCCAGGCCATTCCCGCCCAGGGGCCCATCCCGCCCGGCACCTTCGGCTACGACCCGGCCTTCCGCTCCGAGATGAGCCAGCACAACGTCGGCCGCGCCCGCGCCCTGCTGGACCTCTACGGCTACGTGGACAAGGACGGCGACGGCTGGCGCGAGCAGCCCGACGGCTCGCCCCTGGTCATCGAGTACACCACCGAGCCCGACGGCGAGAAGCGCGCCCTGGCCGAGCTGTGGCAGAAGGCGCTGGACGCCATCCAGGTGCGCCTCAAGTTCCGCTTCGGCAAGTGGCCGGAGAACCTCAAGGCCGCCAATGCCGGCAGGCTGCAGATGTGGGGCGTGGGCTGGAGCGCCACGGCACCGGATGGCGACGCCTTCCTGGGCCTGGGCTACGGGCCCAACAAGGGTCAGGCGAACAAGTCGCGCTTCGACCTGCCGGCGTACAACAAGATCTATGCCCGTCAGAAGCGCCTGCCCAACGGCCCGGAGCGCCAGGCCCTGATGACCGAGGCCCAGCGCCTGCTGGTGGCCTACATGCCCTTCAAGGCCGAGGTGCACCGCATCTACACCGACATGGCCCAGCCCTGGGTGATCGGCTACGACCGCAACATCTACATGCGCGACTTCTGGGCCTTCGTGGACATCGACGTCGAGCAGCAGAGCCGTGCCCGCCCCTGAGCCGGCCCCTGAGCCGCCCCGCAACAGCCCCACGCCCCCGTGACAACCCGCAGACCCCGGCCCCGCCCACAGGGGGGCTCTAGGGGTGAATACGTGCTCTTCGGAGCCAGGCCTTCCGCGACACTGAGCCCATGACATTCCGCGCCCCAGCGGGCGGACCCTCCCGCCGAGAACTCCTGGCCCTGGCCGGCCTGAGCGGCCTGGGCCTGCCAGCCCAGGCGGCCCGGCCCGGCAGCGGGCCGGCCAAGGTCCTGCGCTACGCCTTCCGCATCGCCGAGACCGGCTTCGACCCGGCGCGCATCAGCGACATCTATTCCCGCATCATCACCGCCCACATCTTCGAGGGCCTCTACACCTACGACCACCTGGCCCGCCCCGCCCGGCTCAAGCCCCTGGTGGCCGAGGGCATGCCCGAGGTCAGCGAGGACTTCCGGGTCTGGACCATGCGGGTGCGCCCCGGCATCTACTTCTCGGCCGACCCCGCCTTCAAGGGCCAGCGCCGCGAGCTGGTGGCCGAGGACTTCGTCTACAGCTGGAAGCGCTTCGCCGACCCGGAGGTGGCCTCGCCGTCGTGGTCCGAAGTGGATGAGCTGGGCATCCTGGGCCTGGCCGAGTACCGCGCCGCCCTGCTCAAGAGCAAGTCCCCCTTCGACTACGACAAACCCATCGAGGGCCTGCGCGCCCTGGACCGCTACACCCTGCAGATCCGCCTGAAGGAGACGCGGCCGCGTCTGATGGAGGTCTTCGCGCAGATCGACACCTACGGCGCCGTGGCCCGCGAGGTCATCGAGGCCTACCCCGGCCAGGCCATGGAGCACCCGGTGGGCACCGGCCCCTTCGTGCTGGGCGCCTGGCGGCGCAGCTCCCTGATCACCCTGGACCGCAACCCGGACTACCGCGAGCGCTACTACGACGCCCAGCCGGCGCCGGACGACAAGGAGGGTCAGGCCTTGCTCGCCCGCTACAAGGGCCGGCGCCTGCCCATGATCGACCAGGTGCAGGTGGCCATCATCGAGGAGAACCAGCCGCGCTGGCTGTCCTTCCTCAACCGCCAGTTCGACTTCCTGGAGCGCACGCCGGAGGACTTCATCCAGCAGGCCCTGCCCCAGGGCAAGCTCGCACCCAACCTCGCGCGCCAGGGCATCCAGGCCTACCGTGCCCTGCTGGCGGACGTACTGTTCACCGTCTTCAACATGGACGACCCGGTGGTGGGCGGCTACACCCCGGCCCGCGTGGCGCTGCGCCGCGCCATCGCCCTGGCCACGGACTGCCAGCGAGAGATCAGCCTGGCGCGCCGCGGCCAGGCCATCCCCGCGCAGTCGCCCTACATCCCGCACACCACGGCCTACGACGCGAACTACAAGAGCGAGATGGGCGACTTCGACCCCGCCCGCGCCAAGGCCCTGCTGGACCTCTACGGCTACCGCGACCGCGACGGCGACGGCTGGCGCGAGGACCCCGACGGCCGCCAGCTGGTGCTGGAAAGCCTCACCACGCCCGACGGCTTCCAGCGCCAGATCGACGAGCTCTGGCAGAAGAACCTCGCCGCCGTGGGCCTGCGCGTGCAGTTCCGCACCGGCAAGTGGCCCGAGAACTTCAAGGCCCTGCGCGCCGGCCACTACATGATCTGGAGCCTGGCCCTCTCGGCCGCCAAGCCCGATGCACAGGACGCGCTGGCCAGCTTCCACAGCGGGCACATCGGCGCCTCCAACTTCGCACGCTTCCGCCTGGAGGCCATGGACCGGCTCTTCGACCAGGCCGGCGGCCTGCCCGACGGCCCGCAGCGCCAGGCCCTGTTCAAGGAGAGCAAGCGCCTGGCCACGGCCTACATGCCCTACAAGTACCGCGGGCACCGCTATGTCACCGACCTCGCCCAGCCCTGGGTGCAGGGCTACCGCCGGCCGCTGTTCTGGCTGCACTGGTGGGAGTTCGTGGACATCGAGGGCGCACCACCGACGCCACCCGCCTGAAGTCGCAGCGGGTGGCTCAGGGCGCCGGTGGCGTGAAGCGCAAGCCCCCGGCGATGCGGTTCCAGGCATTGATGTGGCCGATGGCGGCGGTCACATTGGCGATCTCGGCCGGGCTGAACTGCGACTGCAGCGCGGCATAGACCGCCTCGGTATCCGGATGCGCAGCCTGCAGCGTCAGCGCCTCGGCCCAGGCCAGGGCGGCCCGCTCGCGAGGGGCGAAGGCCGGGGAGTCCCGCCAGCAGGCCAGCTGGTCCAGCTGCAGGGCGCCCAGGCCCAGCTGGCGGCCCACGTTCAGGTGGTACTGCAGGCAGAAGGCGCAGCCATTGAGCTGCGAGACGCGCACCTTGAGCAACTCGCAAAGCCGCGGGTCCAGGCCCGAGGCGGCCACGGCACGGCCCAGCTCGCGCAGGGCCAGCACCACGCCGCCGGCATGCTTCTCGAAGGCCGCCCAGTCCTGGCGCGGCTCCACCGCTTGTACTTCACTCATGGCATCCATCCCGCCGAACGACCGGCGCGGGGCGCACTATAGGCAGTCGCCCGGCCGCGCCAGCACGGATTCAATGAATCGGGCCTTCGCCGCGCGATAAGCGTCCTCGCCCTGGTCCGCGTGCGCCCGCTTGACGGCGTCGTAGGCGGCCACGAGGGCCGGTTCGCGGCGCAGGGCGTCGCGAAAGCGCAGGAAGTCCTCGAAGGGCGAGCCCCGCGCCACGATCTGCAGGGCCAGGTCTTGCCCCTGCGCCCAGTCCGGCGGCGCCAGCAGCATGCACAGCTCGGGCGTGCGCAGGGTGTCGGCCTTGATCTCGAAACCCTGGGCGCACAGCCGCGCCACGACCTGCGGGTGGGCCTCGGGGGCCACGAGCACGCAGATGTCCAGGTCCCCCTTGGAGCAGGCGCCGGGAAGGGAGGAGGCGCCCACATGCTCCACCTGCGCGTCCGGCAGCAGGGCCTGCAGGGCGGCAGCGCAGCGCTCGAACAGGGCTTGCACGGCGGGCTGGTAGTCGGCGGCGGCCAGGAGACGCATGGCAGGGCAGGGGTGGACGGAGAGGCGCCCAGTGTCGCAAAACCTCGCTGCGGCCAGGGTGGCTTGCAAGTTCGCACGGTCGTGCTAAATTCGCAATCATGGAAGCCAAGACCGAACGCAGCGAGCTGACCCAGACCGCCATCGTGGACATGGCGCTGGAGATGGCCGCGCTGGAGGGGCTGGAGAGCCTGTCCATCGGCGAGATCGCCAAGCGCCTGAACCTGTCCAAGAGCGGCGTGTTCTCGCGCATCGGCTCGCGAGAGGCCCTGCAGAAAGCCGTGCTGGACGAATTCGACCGCCGCTTCCAGCAGGACATCCTCGTGCCCGCCCTGCGCGAGCCCCGCGGCCTGCCGCGCCTGGACGCCATCATGCGCGCCTGGCTGGCCCGCGCCTGCCAGGCCGGCCACCGCGGCAGCTGCCTCTACGCCGCAGGCGCCTTCGAATTCGACGACCGCGAGGGCCCGCTGCGCGACATGCTGCTCAGCGGCGTCAAACGCTGGCGTCAGGTGCTCCGGCGCAGCGTGCTGCAAGCCATCGAATGCGGCCACCTGCAGGCGGACCTGGACCCCGACCAGCTGGTCTTCGACCTCGACGCCGTCTTCACCGCCGTCGTGCGGGAGACCCGCTTCCTGCGCGACCCGCTGGCCGCCGAGCGCGGCTGGACCGCCTACCAACGCCTCATGCAGGGCCTGCGTCCGACCCCGCCCTGACCCGTCCTCGCTCCTTCACGGAGCGCTTCATTTCACCCAACTTCGCACGATCGTGCGAAATGCATCGAAAGGCCCTCACCATGTTCAGCCCCCTCATGATCCTGGCCCTGTGCGGGCTGGCCGGCCTTGTGTGGCGCGGCTGGCAAGGTCTGCAGCGCCTGTGGCGCGCCATCCCCTCCCACAACCGCGACTTCTTTCTGGGGTGAGCCCATGAGTCAGATCCCGCAACCCCACCCGCCCCATCCCTCCGCGCCGACCCGCCCCGCCGTCGACCGCTTCTACGCCCAGGGCCGCCTGCTCCAGGGGCTGCGCGCCGGCCTGGACCTGCTGCAGCGCCACGCCCCCGCGCAGGCGGCGCGGCTGGCCCTGCGCCTCTTCGACACGCCCCTGCCGCCGCGCCTGCTGCAGCGCCGGCCCTCGATGGCCCCCTGGCAAGGCCTGACCCTGCCCTTCGAGACCCGCCGCCTGCAGCTGTGGCACCGGCCGGACGGCGCCGAGCGCCCGCGCGTGCTGCTGCTGCACGGCTGGAGCGGCCAGGCGGCGCAGCTGCGCGGCCTGGCCCAGGCCTGCTGGGACGCGGGCTTGTCGCCGCATGTGCTGGACTGGCCCGCCCACGGCCGCAGCAGCGGCTGGCGCACCGACATCGCCCAGTGGCAGCGCGCCCTGCAGGTGCTCACGGTCGAGCAGGGGCCCTGGGTGGGCATCGCGGCCCATTCCATCGGCGCCCTGGCCGCCGCCCATGGCGTGGCCCGCGGCCTGCCCACGCAACGCCTGGCCCTGCTGGCCTGCTCCGCCCCGCCGCGGCACCTGCTGGAGGGCTTCGTGGCCAGCTTCGGCCTGGGATCGGCCGTGCGGGAGCGCCTGCGCCAGGCCCTGGAGGCGCGCGCCCGCCCGGGGCTGGCCGGCTTCGAGCCCGCCTGGCTGGGCCGGCATCTGGCGCTGCCCGTGCTGCTGGTGCACGACCGCCAGGACCGCGCCGTGCCGGCCGCCTACAGCGAGGCCCTGGCCGCGGCCCTGCCCCATGCAACGCTGCGGCTGACCGAGGGCCTGGGCCACCGCCGCCTGCTGGACGACGCGGCCGTGCAGCGCCAGGTGGCGGCCTGGCTGGCCGAGGCGGCCTGAAGCCGCGTCGGTCACTGCCCCGGGCACCACGCCGGCCGTCTCAGGAGACCTGACCCCGGGGCGACAAGACCTGACCCCGGCGGCCCTTCATGGAGGCTCCGGCGATATATCCCCGGCATGGGTACGTCCGCAAATCAGGCAAATCGTTACAAAATGTGCAACTTTCCGCGACGGGGGTCGCCCTATATAGGGATATAGCCCGAGCCGGGGCCGCTCCCCCGCTCACTACACTGCGCGCACAGGTGCCGGAAGCCACGCTCCCCTGAGTCAAGGGGCCGGGAAATTCCGAGCTTCAGAAGTCAAAAGCAGCCTGAGAGGAGCGCGCTGTGAGCTGGATCCCCCAATGGCGTCAGGTCGCCGCCCTGGACGGGCAGGCCGTCGCCCCGGATGAACGCCTGGCCTGGCCGCAGACCGTCGCCCTGGGCCTGCAGCATGTGGTGGCCATGTTCGGCGCCACCGTGCTGGCGCCCCTGCTCATGGGCTTCGACCCCAATGTCGCCATCCTGATGAGCGGCATCGGCACCCTGCTGTTCTTCTTCATGGTGGGCGGCCGCGTGCCCAGCTTCCTGGGCTCCAGCTTCGCCTTCATCGGCGTGGTGATCAGCGCCACCGGCTATGGCGGCAGCGGTCCCAATGCGCAGATCGGTCTGGCCCTGGGCGGCATCGTGGCCTGCGGCGCGCTCTATTTCCTGATCGGCGCCCTGGTGCAATGGCTGGGCACGGGCTGGATCGAGCGCCTGATGCCGCCGGTGGTGACCGGCGCGATCGTCGCCGTGATCGGCCTGAACCTGGCCAGCGTGCCCATCAAGAACATGGCGCCCACGCCCTTCGACGCCTGGGTCCAGGGCCTGACCTTCCTCAGCGTGGCCCTGGTGGCCGTGCGCAGCCGCGGCCTGCTGCAGCGCCTGCTGATCCTGGCGGGCCTGCTGATCGCCAGCGTGCTGTATGCCGTGCTCACCAACGGCCTCGGGCTGGGCAAGCCCATGGACTTCAGCGGCGTGGCACAGGCCGCGTGGTTCGGCCTGCCGCACTTCGCCAGCCCGCGCTTCGAGACCGGGGCGATGCTGCTGATCGCGCCGGTGGCCCTGATCCTGGTGGCCGAGAACCTGGGCCACCTCAAGGCCGTGGCCGCGATGACCGGGCGCGACATCGACCGCGACATGGGCCGGGCCTTCATGGGCGACGGCCTGGCCACGATGCTCAGCGGCGCCGCCGGCGGCACGGGCGTCACCACCTACGCCGAGAACATCGGCGTGATGGCCGCCAACCGCATCTACTCCACCGCCGTCTTCGTGGTGGCAGGGCTGCTGGCCGTCATGCTGGGCTTCTCGCCCAAGTTCGGCGCCCTGATCCAGACCATTCCGCTGCCGGTGATGGGCGGGGTCAGCATCGTGGTCTTCGGGCTCATCGCCGTGGCCGGCGCCAAGATCTGGGTCGACAACCGGGTGGACTTCAGCCAGCACCGCAACCTGATGCTGGCGGCCATCACCCTGATCATCGGCACCGGGGACTACACCCTGCGCCTGGGCGGCTTCGCGCTGGGCGGCATCGGGACCGCCACCTTCGGCGCACTGCTGCTGAACCTGCTGCTGGCGCCCCGTGGTCCGCGCCATTGATCGTCGATATCTGCGTATTTTTTTGACTAAAACGCGATGCCGGCCCTCGTCGAAGCTCCGCTCTCAGCGTCAAATCGGCTCAACGCCCCGTCGATGAGAACCTGCTCACGCCCCGTCCCCCCGCGCTGGCGCCTTGGCCTGGCGATGGGCCTGCTCGTGCTCGGCCTGGCCGCCTGCCAGCCCGAGGGCAGCAGCGCCCCCCTGGCGCAGGCGCCCTCGCCCGAACTGCTGGCCAAGCTGGACGAGATGGAGCTCACCATCCGCATGCATCCGCGCCAGACGGACGACGAGCTCCGCGAGATGGCCGCCAAGCTGCCGCCAGGCAGCCCCGCCCGCCTGGAAGTGCTGGGCCTGCGCGCGGTGGTCGTGGCGCGGGTCGACGAAGCCGAGCGCTACGAGGAACTGCGCCAGCAGCTGGAGCAGTGGCCGGGCCGCGAGGACGCACGCATCGACACCACGGTGCGCCTGACCCTGGCCGTGATCGAGGCGCGCCGCGCGGCGCTGTCGGGCCAGGGCCAGAAGCTCAAGAAGATCCTGTCGGTCCTGGACAAGCTGGACGAGACCGGCCAGCCCCCCCGCCTGCTGCTGACGCTCTACGCCATGCAGGCAGGCCTGTTCACCGATCAGGGCGAATTCGACCGCGCCCTGCGCGCCGCCCACCGGGCCCTGGAGCTGTCCGACGGGCCCGCCGCCTCGCCCTCGCGCCGCGTCTTTGCCCGGCTGCAGCTGGCCGGCACCTATGCGGCCGCCCAGCAGTTCGAGCAGGCCGTGAAGGCGCAGGAGGAGGCCGAGCAGCTCGCCCTCAATGACAAGAACCCGCTGCTGCGCTACTTCATCGAGGTCAACCGCGGCTCCATGTTCCAGGACCGCGACCGCGCCATCACCGAGCGCAGCTCGCAGGCGGCCCTGGACGCCGCGCGCGAGACCGGCCTCGAGGACCTGATCTCCAACGCCCTGGCCAACCGGGCCGACGACTTCCTGCGCAAGCGCGAATGGAACGGCGCCATCGCCCTGACCACCGAGGCCATCCGCCTGGCGCAGAAGCGCAAGGACGTGTTCTCCGAATCGCTGGCCCGCCACAACCTGGGCATCGCGCTGATGCACACGGGGCAGGTGGCGCAGGGCCGGCAGGAGGTCGAGGCCGGCTTCAAGCTGGTCACCGACGCCGGCTCCGCGACCGGGCTGGACGCGCTCTACGAGGAGTACGGCCGCGCGCTGCAGGACGTGGGCCTGACGCAGGAGGCCGTCCAGGCCTACCTGAAGGAGCGCCAGTTCCGCCGCCAGCTCTACCGCGACGACCTCCGCAAGACCGTCCTGGAAGCGCAGGAGGCCCTGGAGGCGGACCGCCGCAGCCGCGAGTTCGAGCTGCTCAACCGCGACATGAGCCTCAAGAACGAGCAGCTGCGCGCCAGCCAGCTGGAGTTCCGCCTGTGGCTGCTGATGGGCGGCTGCGTGCTGGCCGCCGGCGCGCTGCTGCTGATGGCCTACCGCCGCGTGCGCCGGACCAATCTGGCCCTGCAGAGCACCAACGAGCGGCTCAAGGTGCAGAGCGAGCGCGACCCGCTCACCGGCCTGGCCAACCGCCGCCACTTCCAGGCAGCCATCCGCCAGCGCGAGGAACAGGACCTGCTGCGCGGCAGCGTCTTCCTGATCGACATCGACCACTTCAAGCGCATCAACGACCAATACGGCCACGCCGCGGGCGACACCGTGCTGGTGGAGGTCTCCCGCCGCCTGCGCCAGGCCCTGCGCGAGGACGACCTCGTGGTGCGCTGGGGCGGCGAGGAGTTCCTCATCGTGATCAAGTCCTGCGACCCCGTCTTCGCCCAGCACCTGGGCCAGCGCCTGCTGGAGGCCATCGGCGGCCAGCCCGTGACCCACGAACGCCACACGGTGCCGGTGACGGCCTCCATCGGCTTCGCCAGCCTGCCCATCGAGCCGCACGGCGTGTCCCTGCACTGGGAGCGCGCCATCGACATGGTCGACACCCTCATGTACATGGCCAAGGCCCACGGCCGCAACAAGGCCTACGGCCTGCAATGGGCCGATGCCAGCGACGGCGAGGGCCTGCTGCACCTGGCCGAGCAGATGGAAGCCGCCTGGCACGACGGCAAGGTCCGGCTTTCGACGCAGGCCGGCCCGGCCCAATGGACGGAGCCCCGCACATGAAGCGCCTGCTGCCCCTGCTGCTGGCCCTGGCCGCCGGCACCGCCAGCGCGGCGCCCGGCCCGGCACCCGGCCCCGCGCTCGCTCCCGTGACCGGCCCCTTGGCCGCCCCCGCGCCCGCAGGCGCCGCCGCCTCCAGCCGGGCCGAGCTGCGCCGCGAGGCCCTGGTGCTCACCCTGCTGGCCTACGACCGCCCGGTGGAGGCCGCCCGCTCACTGCGGCCCATGGTGCAGCTGGCCCAGTCCGCGGGGGATGCTCCCCTGCAGGCGGAGCTGACCCTCGCACTGGCGGCCGCCCTGACCTCGGGCCAGGGCGCCGCCGAGGCCGAGACCCTGGCACGCCAGCTGGACCAGGACTTCCCCGGCCATGCCCAGCTGATCCGCGCCATGGTGGCCGAGCGCCAGGACCATCCGCAAGCCGCCAGCGAGCTGGCCCGCAAGGGGCTGGAGCTGCTGCATCCGCCCTGCCTGTGGGACCGGCAGGAGGCTGAGCTCAGGGAGAGCGTGGAGGCCGGCTGCGATGCCACCGCCACCTGGCTGGGCCTGCGTCTGCTGGCCCTGAGCCAGGAAGCCACCGGGGCCGGCGCCAGCGCCATCACGGTGCTCGAGCGCCATGTCGCACTGGCCCGCCAGCTCAAGCTGCCGGGACTGCTGGCCCTGAGCCTGGGCCGCCTGGCCGTGGCCGAGCACGAGCAGGACCAGGTCGAGGCCGGCCGCCAGCATCTGGCGCAGGCCTTGCAGGCTGCGCAGGGCGACCAGCCGACCCTGGCCCGCATCAAGGTCTACGAGGGCGGCATCGCCGTCGCGCGCAAGGACCGCAGCGGCCAGCTGCGCGCGCTGGAGGAGGCCTTGAGCCTGGCGCACAGCGCAGGCGCCCGCCGGGTCGAGGCCGTGGTGCGCAGCAATCTTGCTGACTTCTACCTGAGCGCCAAGCAGCCCGAGCGCGCCCTGGCCACGGCCCGCCTGGCCCTGCCGGCCCTGGAGGAATTCCAGGACCGCCGCATGGAGCGCATCGTGCGCCACAACATGAGCCTGGCCCTGATCCAGCTGCACCAGTTCGATGCCGCACGCCAGGAGCGGCGCCGCCTGGACGCGATGCGCCCGGAGCTCGTCGGCGCGGCCGAGCGCAGCCATGAGCTGGAAGAGCTCGCCGATGCCTGGGCCGAGAGCGGCCAGTGGGCCGAGGCCCTCAAGGCCCTGATCGCCGAGCGCGAGCAGAGCCTTCAGGTACAGGAAGCGTCGCGCAAGGCCCAGCTGGACGAGCTCAGGCTGCGCTACGACAGCGACCGCAAGAGCGCCGAGCTGACCCTGCTGCAGCGCGATGGCGAGCTCAAGGCCCGCCAGGTCTCCAACAGCGTGCTGGCCCAGCGCGTGGGCATGGCCCTGGCCTTGCTGACCGCGCTGCTGCTGCCGCTGCTGGTGGTGATGCTGAAGAAGGTGCGCCTGGCCAATCGCCAGCTCAAGGCCAACGAGGCCCTGCTGCGCGCCCAGAGCGAGCGCGACCCCCTGACCAACCTCGCCAACCGCCGCCACTTCATGGCGGTGATGGAGCAGCATGCCGCCAACACCTTCAACGGCGCGCTGCTGATGGTGGACATCGACCACTTCAAGCACGTCAACGACGAGCACGGTCACTCGGCGGGCGACGCCGTCATCTGCGAGGTCTCGCGCCGCATCAGCCAGGCCGTGCGCGAGGAGGATCTCGTGGTGCGCTGGGGCGGCGAGGAGTTCCTGGTCTTCATCCCCGGCGTGCCGCCGGCCCAGCTGCAGCAGATGGCCGAGCGCATCCTCTTCGCCGTGGGTGGTGAGGCCGTGCAGACGCCCGACGGCCCGCTGCACGTGACGGTCTCGGTCGGCTTCGCGCACTTCCCGCTGCCGCCCACGGGCCTGTCCCTGCACTGGGAGCAGGCGGTCAACTGGGCCGACATGGTGCTCTACACCGCCAAGGCCCAGGGCCGCAACCGTGCCATCGGCATTGCCACCATCGACGCCCACGACACCGAGGCCCTGACCCAGATCCAGGCCGACTTCGACGCCGCCTGCATCTCCTCCCGCGTGCAGCTGCTGCAGGTGCTGGGCCCCACGACGCCCTGAGCCGTGGAGGCGGCCTCCACGGGGGCCCCCCACCTATACTGCCCGGGCCCCGCAGGAGTCGTCATGCCTCACCCACCGATCCAGGCCCAGATCCACGCATTCTTCGACGCGGCCACCCACACGGTGAGCCATGTCGTGGCCGATCCGCACAGCCGGCGCTGCGCCATCATCGACCCGGTACTGGACTACGACCCCAAGTCCGGCCGCAGCGGCACGCTCAGCGCCGAGCTCATCGCCGCCTGGGTGCACGAGCAGCAGCTGACGGTGGACTGGCTGCTGGAGACCCACTGCCACGCCGACCACCTCAGCGCCGCGCCCTGGCTGCAGCAGCGCCTGGGCGGGCGCATCGGCATCGGGGCGCGCATCACCGAGGTCCAGCAGGTCTTCCGCCGCCTGTTCAACGACCCCGGCATCCCCGTGGACGGCAGCCCCTTCGACCAGCTCTTCGAGGACGGCCAGCGCTTCGCCATCGGCGGCCTGGAGGTCGAGGTGCTGCACACGCCGGGCCACACGCCGGCCTGCATCAGCTACCGCGTGGGGGACGACGTCTTCATCGGCGACACCCTCTTCATGCCCGACTACGGCAGCGCCCGCTGCGACTTCCCCGGCGGCGATGCGGCCACGCTGTACCGCTCCGTGCAGCGCCTGCTGGGCCTGCCCGGCCATACCCGCCTGCACCTGTGTCACGACTACCCGCCCAACGGCCGCCCGCCCTGCTGGATCAGCACCGTGGACGAGCAGCGCGCGCGCAATGTGCACCTGCACGCGGGCGTCAGCGAGGCCGACTTCGTCACCCTGCGCCAGGCCCGTGACCGCACGCTGGCCATGCCCCTGCTGCTGCTGCCTTCGGTGCAGGTCAATGTGCGCGCCGGCCAGCTGCCCGCGGCCGAGTCCAACGGCGTCCATTACCTGAAGATCCCCTTCAACGCGCTGTGAAGCCGCTGCAAGCCCTGCGCGCCTACGCCCGCGGCCCCTGGCAGGAGGACCTGGTCGCCGCCGCCGTGGTCAGCGTGCTGCTGATCCCGCAGAGCCTGGCCTACGCCCTGCTGGCCGGCCTGCCCGCCGAGGTGGGCATCTACGCCAGCCTGCTGCCCCTGCTGGCCTATGCCCTGCTGGGCTCCAGCCCCTACCTGGGCGTGGGCCCGGTGGCCATCGTCGCGCTGATGGTGGCGCAGGCCACGGCCGCCGCACCGGCGGGCTACAGCGCCAGCCAGGCGGCCCTGGTGCTGGCCGCCGAATCGGCCCTGCTGATGGCCGCGGCCGCCGCCCTGCGACTGGACGCGCTGGCCGCGCTGATGAGCGTGCCGGTGCTGCACGGCTTCGAGACGGGCGCCACCCTGGCCATCGCGCTGAGCCAGCTGCCGGCCCTGCTGGGCAGCCCCGCCCAGGGTTCCGAGCTGCCGGCGCTGCTCGCCAGCGCGGCGGGCAGCGGCTGGCGCTGGCATGCGCCCACGCTGGGCTTCGGCCTGGCGGCGGTGGCCCTGCTGCTGCTGGGCCGGCGCCTGCTGGGCGGGCTCTGGGCCCGGCTGGCGCCGCTGGTCGTCCTGCTGCTGACGCTGGGCATGGCCTGGGCGGTGCAGGCGCAGGGCCTGGGCGTGCCGCTGGTGGGCGCGTTGCCCGCCCTGCACCCCCGTCTGCAATGGCCGCCGCTGGACCCCGCCCTGTGGCTGGCCCTGCTGCCGGGCGCGCTGCTGATCGCGCTGATCGCCTACGTCAGCAGCCTGGTCGTGGCCGAGGCGCTGGCGCGCCGGCGCGGCGAGCGTGTGGACCCGCGGCGGGAGCTGATGGGCCTGGCCGGCGCCAACCTCGCCGCCGCCTTCAGCGCGGGCATGCCGGTGGCGGGCAGCTTCTCGCGCAGCGCCCTGCTGTACGACGCCGGCAGCCGCAGCCGCATGAGCAGCGTGATGGCCGCCCTGCTGATGGGCGCCGCGGCCCTGAGCCTGGCGCCCGCGCTGGCCTGGCTGCCGCGCAGCGTGCTGGCGGCCACCATCCTCGTGGCGGTGCTGTCCGGCCTGCAGTGGCGGCCCTATCTCGAGGCCTGGCGCTATGCGCGCGCCGAAGGCCTGCTGATGCTGGCCGTGACCCTGCTGGTGCTCAACGTCAGTGTGGCCGCGGCCCTGGGCCTGGGCGTGCTCGGTTCCATCGCCCTGCTGCTGCAGCGCACGGCGCGCCCGCATGTGGCGCTGGTGGGCCGCGTGCCCGGCACCGAGCACTACCGCAATGTCGACCGCCACGAGGTCGAGATCCTGCCCGAGGTGATGGGCCTGCGCATCGACGAGAGCCTGCTCTTCACCAACGCCCGCAGCCTGGCCGACGTGGTCCAGGCCCAGCTCGCGCAGCATCCGGGCACGCGGCGCGTGGTGCTGCAGATGTCGCCCGTCAACGGCATCGACTACAGCGGCCTGGAGGCCCTGCGTGAACTGCACGAGAGCCTGCGGCGCCAGGGCCTGCGCCTGGATCTCAGCGAGCTCAAGGGCCCCGTGCTGGACCGCCTGCGCGCCGCCGGCTGGGAGCGCTGGTTCCAGGGCCAGGTCCACCTGAGCCATCACCAGGGCATGACGGCCGGGCAGGCGCAAGACTGGGTCAGCCCCTGAGCCCGCACACCGCGCGGTTCGCGTCGCAGGCCTGCCCACCGATTCGATGGGGGCGGTGTTGTGCCGGCTGGTCAGCGAGGCGGGCATTCGTTACCCTGGGGGCTGCTCGCAGCAGGGGTCGGCTTGTGGTGTCTTGGCTTGGGCTTGTGCAGAGGACCGGGGCCCGGATCGCCCTGATCGGGCTGGCAGCCGCCCTGCTGCCCGCCCTCGTGTGTGCGGCCTCCCTGCAGGCGCTGCCCTTCACCGCGCTCAACTCCGGCAGCGGCCTGCCCAGCGACGCGATCGTGGTCAGCTTCCAGGACCGTCGCGGCTTCGTCTGGCTGGGCACCACCAACGGCCTGGCCCGCTTCGACGGCCGGCACGTCCAGGCCTTCGCGGCCCGCCCCGAGCAGCCGGACACCCTCAGCCATCCCTTCGTCCATGCCCTGCTGGACGACGGCCAGGGCAGCCTGTGGGTCGGCACCAGCGACGGCGTGGACCGCCTGGCCCTGGCCACCGAGAAGATCCACCGCCTGGCGCTGCCGCCCGGCCTGGCCCTGCAGCAGCGCCGCGTGCTGGGCTTCGCGCCGCGCACCGGCACGCAGCTCTGGACGGCCCTGGCCGGCGGTCTCTACCTGCTGGACCGGCAGAGCGAGCAGTTCAGCCGCTGGGAGCCGCCCGCGGAGCTGACCCTGCCCGCGGGCCGGGTGCGTGCATTCCTGGGGGATGGCCAGGGCGGCGTCTGGTTCGCCCAGGAAGACTGGCTGCTGCATGTGGATGCCCAGGGCCAGCTGCGCCAGCGCCTGCAGCTGGGCTCGCATCCCATGGCGCAGGGCCGGCCGGCCTCGGAGCTGCTGCCCCGCAGCCTGCTGGTGGACCAGGGCGGGCGCCTCTGGGTGGGCCTCAGCGGCGGCCTCCAGGTCTGGGCCCTGGACCCGGACGGCAGCACCGCCCGGCCCGATGCCCGCCTCTCCGCGCTGGACCTGCCGCGCAGCACCGTCTTCGCCCTTGCGCAGGACCGCGAGGGCGGCGTCTGGATCGGCATGGGCGACCACCAGGGCCTCTTCCAGTGGCGGGACGACGGCCAGGGCCTGCGCCGCTACCGCCACCAGCCCGCCGTGCCCGACAGCCTGGCCTCGGACAGCGTGGCCTCGCTGATGATCGACCGCGACGGGGTGCTGTGGGTGGGCAGCTGGGGCAAGGGCGTGAGCCTGGCCGACCTTCGCTCGGGCGGCTTCCTGCGTTACCACCATGTGCCGGGCGACGAACGCAGCCTCAGCGGCGATTCGCCCATGGCCTTCGCGCCGGACGACGCCGAGCATGTCTGGGTGGGCATCTACGGCGGCGGCCTCAACCGCCTGCACCTGGCCAGCGGCGACGTGGAGCGCATCCCGCCGGCCCAGCTGCCCCTGCGCAACATCAAGACCCTGCTGCGCGACCGCGAGGGTCTGCTGTGGGCCGGCGGCGATGGCGGCCTGATGCGCTACGACACCCGCACGCGGCGCAGCCAGGTCGTGGCGCTGGATGCCAGCTCGCCGGCCGCCGCGTCCATCAGCGCCCTGGTGCAGGACCGCCAGGGCCGGCTCTGGGCCAGCAGCGCCGCGGGGCTCTACCGCATCGAGCCCGGCGAGCTGCGCGCCCACCGCTACACCGCCCGCCCCGGCGTGGCCCAGGCCCTGCAGCACGACACCATCGACTGCCTGCTGGAGGACCGCGAGGGGCGGCTGTGGATCGGCACCAAGGGCGGGCTCTACCTGTACCGCCCCGAGACCGACGACTTCGAATTCCCGCTCGCGCCCGACGCGGCCCTGAGCCAGCCGCAGAAGCTGGCCGTGCACGCCCTGCGCCAGGACGTGCGGGGCCGCATCTGGCTGGCCAGCAACCAGGGCGTGCACGAGCTGCGCCAGGATGCCGGCGGCTGGCGCCTGCGGGACTGGTCCGCCACGCCGGGCCTGGGCCCGGGCTCCTACGACGCCATGCAGGACAGCCTGGACGGCGAGATCTGGCTGGGCGCGGACGACGGCCTGGTGCAGCTGCTGCCGGACCAGCAGCGCGCCCGCCGCTACCCCGGCCGCTCGCGCTTCGGCGGCGGCGTCAACTTCGGCGCGGCGGCGCGCGGGCCCGATGGCAGCCTCTTCTTCGGCAGCACGGGCGTGATCCGCTTCCATCCCGCCCAGCTGCGCGACAACCCGCAGGCACCCGGCGTGGTGCTGTCGGACCTGCGGCTCTACAACCAGAGCCTGCTGCCCACCACCCATGCCGCCGGCGGCACCGGGGCGGCCGTGAGCGCGCAGCAGGTGGGCTCCAGCGCCAGCCTCAGCCTGCATGACGTGGGCATCGACGGGCCGCTGCATGCGGCCCGCCACATGCGCCTGGGCCATGAGGAGGCCATGGTCAGCTTCGAGCTCGCGGCCCTGCATTTCGCTGATCCGCGGCGCAACCGCTATGCCTGGTTCCTGGAGGGCTTCGACCGCGACTGGATCCAGGGCCGGGGCGAGCAGGCCATCGCCACCTACACCAATCTCGATCCCGGCCGCTACCGGCTGCTGGCGCGCGCGGCCAATCCGGACGGGGTCTGGAGCCCCTCGCAGACCCTGATCGAGATCGAGGTGATGCCTCCCTTCTGGCGCACCTGGTGGTGGCGCCTCTCCCTGCTGCTGGGCCTGCTGGCGCTGATGGCCTGGACCTACCGATGGCGCACGGCCAAGCTGCACGCCGCCCGGCTGAGCCTGGAGGCCAAGGTGGCGCAGCGCACTCAGGAGGTGGTGGAGCAGGGCCGCCAGCTGCAGGTCGAGAAGCAGCAGGCCGAGGCCCAGCGCGAGGCGGCCGAGAAGGCGCGGCGCAGCATCACCCTGCTCAGCGAGATCGGCCGCGACATCACCGCCACCCGCGAGCTGCCCGTCATCCAGCAGACGCTCTATGCCCACGTCAGCGAGCTGATGAACGCCAGCGTGTTCGGCGTGGGCCGGGTGAACTGGGACGCCGGCGTGATCGACTTCGACTTCGTCATGCAGGACGGCCAGCCCTTCATGCCCTACCAGCGCAGCCTCTCCGCACTGGACCAGCCCTCCACCCAGTGCGTGCTGGAGGCCCGCGAGCTGATGATCGACGAGTTCCCCCAGGACATCCGCCGCCTGGACAGCCATGTGCGCCAGATCAGCGGCCAGGAGGACACGCGCCTGGCCGACGGGCGGCCGGTGAGCCAGGCACGCTCCGGCCTCTACGTGCCCATGCGGCTCAAGGGCCGGGTGATGGGCGTGATCGCGGTGCTCAGCGAAAGGCCCAAGGCCTTCGGGCTGGCCGACCTGGACATCCTGCGCACCCTGGGCGCCTACGCGGCGGTGGCCTACGACAACGCCGAGGCCTACCGCCGCCTGCAGCTGGCGCAGGACCGCCTGGTGGAGCAGGAGAAGCTGGCCGCCCTGGGCTCCCTGGTGGCCGGCGTGGCCCACGAGCTCAACACCCCCATCGGCAACAGCCTGCTGATGGCCAGCACCCTGCGCGATGCCAGCAGGGACTTCCTGCGGCGGGTCGAGGGCGGCGGCCTGCGGCGCAGCGAGCTGCAGGCCTTCTGCGAGGGCAGCGAGGCCTCGACCCTGCTGCTGATGCGCAGCCTGGACCAGGCCGCCAACCTGATCGCCAGCTTCAAGCAGCTGGCGGTGGACCAGACCTCGGACCAGCGCCGCCGCTTCGACCTGGCCCAGACCGTCGAGGAGGTGGTGATGACGCTGTCCAGCCGCATCCGCCGCGAGGAGCACGAGATCAGCCTGCAGCTGCTGCCCGGGCTGGACATGGACAGCTACCCCGGGCCGCTGGGGCAGGTCGTCAGCAACCTGGTGCTCAATGCCATGCTGCACGGCTTCGAGGGCCGCAAGGGCGGCCACATGCGCCTGCTGACCCAGGCCCAGGGCGCGGACCGCGTGCTGATCGAGTTCTCGGACAACGGCGCCGGCATCCCGCCCGAGCACCTGCGCCGCATCTTCGAGCCCTTCTTCACCACCCGGCTGGGCCAGGGCGGTTCGGGGCTGGGGCTGCACATCTGCTACAACATTGTCCACACGCTGCTGGGCGGCAGCATCCGGGTGCAGAGCGTGATGGGCGAGGGCACCCGCTTCGTCATCGAGCTGCCACGGGAGGCCCCCGTCGACGGCCAGGAGGCGCCCGCCAGCCGCTCCCGGCACCCGGACGAGGGCTGGGAGCAGGGCGGCGGCGTCTGAGCGCCTGAGCGACCCATTCAAGGAGAGTCCATGCATGCCGTGCACGTTCTTTTCGGCTACCCCGGCTCCGGTTCCGCGGCCATCGAATGCGCCCTCGCGCTGGCCGGGCTGCCCTTCGAGCAGCGCCAGGCCGCATCCTGGGACCCGAAGTCCGAGCTGGAGGCACTGACCCGTGTGAACCCGCTGCAGCAGATCCCCACCCTGGTCCTGCCCGACGGCGGCGTGCTCAGCGAAAGCGCGGCCATCCTGATCCACCTGGGCCTGAGTCATCCGGCCTCCGGCCTGCTGCCGGCGGAGCCTGCGGCGCGCGCGCAGGCGATCCGCGGCCTGGTCTACATCGCGGCCAACTGCTATGCCGCCATCAGCATCAGCGACTACCCCGAGCGCTGGCTGCATGAGCCGGATGAAGCCAGCTGCGAACGCCTGCGCACCGGCACCCGCGAGCGCCTGCATGCGCACTGGTGCCTGTTCGCCGACACCTTCGGCGCCCTGCTGCCGGCGCCGGACGCCAGCCCGCTGCAGCGCCCGGACGCCCTGGCGCTGCTGGCCACCGTGGTGTCCCGCTGGTCGGGCACCCGCCCCTGCCTGGCGAAGGAGCGGCCGGGCTTCCTGGCGCAGCTGCAGCGCATCGAGCAGCATCCCGCCGTGCGCGCCGTCTTCGAGCGGCACTGGCCCACCCAGCCCTAGGCCCGCGGCCCTTTCACTGGAGCGAGCAAACGCCGTGAATTCCTCTCCTGCCTATCCCATCGAGGGCGGCTGCGACTGCCGCGCGGTGCGCTACCGCGTGCTCGGCGCCCCGCTGTTCGTGCACTGCTGCCATTGCCGCTGGTGCCAGCGCGAAAGCGGGAGCGCCTTTGCGCTCAATGCCCTGTTCGAGACCGAACGCGTCGAGTGCCTGGGACTGGAGCCCGAGCTCGTGGCCACGCCCTCGGAAAGCGGCGCCGGGCAGCAGATCGCCCGCTGCCCGCGCTGCCGCGTGGCCGTCTGGAGCCATTACGCCGGGTCCGGCCCCCTGGTGAAGTTCCTGCGCGTGGGGACCCTGGACGACCCCGACCTGCTGCCGCCGGACATCCACATCTTCACCAGCAGCAAGCAGCCCTGGTTCACCCTGCCACCCGGCGCGGTGGCCGTGCCGGAGTACTACGACCGCACCCGCTTCTGGCCCGCGGACAGCCTGGCCCGCGCCGATCTGCTGGCGCCGCGCATCAAGGCCTACCAGAAAGCCCTGTGGGGCGACCCCGACACCCTCGTCTGACCCCTCCCATGAACCCCGCCAAAGTCGACCGCCAACGCCTGCGCCAGCTCACCGACCTGCCCAATATCGGGCCGGCCATGGCCGCCGATCTGCGCCTGCTGGACATCCTGCAGCCTGCGCAGCTCAAGGGTCGCGATCCCTACCAGCTCTACACGGCCCTGTGCCAGCGCACCGGCCAGCGGCACGACCCCTGCGTGATCGACGTCTTCATCTCCGTCACCCGCTTCATGGACGGCGAGGAACCGCGGCCCTGGTGGGACTACACGGCGCAGCGCAAGGCGCGCCTGGCCGGCCTGTGACCGTGCGAGCGTGGCGGGAACGGCCTCAGTCCACCGGATTGAGGCCTCGGTCCAGTTCCATTGACGACGGTTTCCAGGCTCAGTGAGCCTGGGTGATTCTCTCGGCCAGCGTGACCAGCCAGGACTTATCGTACTGACCGCCGCCAGAGGGATTGAGCTTGTCCCAGACCGTCAGCGTGTAGTATTTCCTGTCCGAGGCCCAGGTCAATTCAGAAATATATTGCCCCGATTTTGTCTTTCGAACAATGCTGCGGGCAAGGTACTGGTGAACATGTTCATTCATCAGCTCCTTGACAATCATCACGCCCCCGCCATCGAGTGCATAGTCCCATTCATGCAGCATCACCAGCACGCCATCCGGGCGCTTGAACACGCGCGTATAGCTGCTCCATGGCCCGGTCTTGCTCGGGCCTTCCGGGACGAAGGCCTCGTACTTATAGCCTTGCAGCTCTGATCTTGAAACATCCGTCCAGTCGCTCTTGAGATTTTTCCGGATCTTTGATTCAGCCCAGTAGACAGCTCGGCTCGCATAATGCGTCTTGATATAGGCGGCGTCGTCCGGTACGGTTTCAACTCCGCCACCGGCAGCGAATCTGGCCTGCAGGGCCAGGTCCTTTTCGGCCACGCCGCGCGCCGCCGGGTCAAGCTGTTCCACGCTGACGACCTTCGCCTTGCCTATGCTGAGGCCTGCCGAGCCCGCTGAGCCCGCCAAAGGCGACGTGGCATCCTGATGCTGGGCAAAGACTGGCAGGGCAAATCCCATGCAAAGAATCGCTGACAGTTTTTTGGCGCTGTACATAAAATGGTTCTCCATCTCAATTGCTGAGGGTTTTGAATGGGCTCGCTGGCGTTGTTTTCAGGAGCCACCCCATTGACCAAGATTGCAGTCCGTTGCTGTCGAGTTTCCCAAGAACGAGATAAAGCCGCTGTCATTGCGCCAGTGGTGTCCAATCACGGTTCCATACCAGAATTCGCTGCCCAGGTGCCCGGCATATGAGCGCCATGTATTTTGCCATCCGGCCTGGACCGGCCCGGTGCCAGCCGTGTTGATGGTATGCAGCAGGGTGCCATTCCTGTAGTGCTGGGATGCGGTCCACAGCACGTACTGCTTGAATCCCCAATCCACAGATATCGATTCTTGTGCTCCTGCCGCCAGACATGAGCGGCTGACAATGCCCAGCGCCATCGCGGGTGTGCTCAGGGCCATGAGGCATGCGGCGGAGGCCACAAATAAAATATTCTTTCCAGAATCAATCAACATAATAAATATTCCTCATGTGTTGATAGGCGGGGATGTGTCAATCAAGCAGACGCAGCGTAATAACCTCTCAAGTGATGGCCAACGGCAGACCTTACAGGTGCGCCTCATCATGCAGACGCTGTTCGCACACCACCTGTCAGGGGCGCTGTGTCAAGCCCGCTCCAGCGGCGCGAACACCCCCTGCGGATCGACGGCCGCCTTGAGCGCCTGCAGCCGCGCCAGATTGGCGCCGTACCAGGCCTCGGCGGCACGCGCCTGCAGGGCATTGGGATAGTTCACGTAGGCGCCGCCGCTGCTCCAGGCCTGCATGCGATCGCGCATGCCCTGGGCCCATTGCTCGGCGCCGGCCAGAGTGCTTTCCGCCGTGCCGGCGGGGTACTCGCCGAGGTATTGCGCACTGAACAGGGCCTGGCGATGGACGAAGGCCGTGTCCTGCGGGGCCACGCGCGCGATGGCGCCCCCCATCAGGTTCAGCACCGCCACGCCCGTGCCCTGGCGGGCCGCCACGCCCGCGGACAGGGCCGCGATGCCGGCGGCGTCCAGCGGCCGGTCGAAGAAGTCGGAGCTGGCCGTCATCGAGACGCGGCCCAGCAGGCCGCCCTCGCGCTGGCTGGGCAGGTGGCACTGCGGCAGGCTGTAGCTCTGGCAGGCGCCCATCATCACCGAGCCGTAGCTGCTGGCCTGCCAGGCCTGGAACAGCGGCTCGCGGCCGATGCGCTGCAGCAGCGCCGTCCAGTGGGGCTGCAAGGGGGCGGATTCGCCCGCGGCCACCCCCCAGATGCGGAACTGCGCGCCGCCGGCCGGCAACACGAACTGGGACCAGATCGCCTCCGGCAGGCCCTGGGCCGGCCAGTCCTGCCACGCGGCCAGGGCGGCGGGCAGGGCCTCGAGAGGGAAGTCGGCCCCGAACAGCTGCAGCGGCCCGACGGCATGGGTGCGCAGGCGCAGCTGCGTCACCACGCCGAAATGCCCGCCGCCACCGCCTCGCAGCGCCCAGAACAGCTCCGGATGGCGCTGGGCGTCGCAGTCCAGCAGGCGGCCGTCCGCGCTCAGCAGCTGGGCGCCCAGGAGCTGGTCGCAGGCCAGGCCCTGGGATCGGTCGACGACGCCGAAGCCGCCGCCCAGCGTGATGCCGGTGACGCCCACGCTGAGGCAGCTGCCCGAGGCCACGCAGCGCCCGAGCGGAATGAGGGTGCCGTAGACATCCGACAGCGTCGCGCCCGCCCCCACGACGGCCACCTCGCCCTCCAGCCGCACGCTGTTCATGGGACCGAGGTCGATCACCAGGCCGCTGCCCGTGGAGCTGCCCACATAGCTGTGCCCGCCGCTGCGCAGGCTGAAGGGCAGGCGCTGGCTCAGCGCGTGAGCCAGGCCCGCCTGCACGTCGGCGGCCACGGCGCAGCGCAGCAGGGCCTGGGCCCGGCGCTCGTCGTAGCGGGCATTGGCCGCCACCCGCCCCTGCTCGTAGGCCGGCTGGCCCGGCAGGAGCAGCTGGCCCTGGACCTGCCGGCTCAGGGCCTGCCATTCGGCGGGGATGGGCGAGGGCGTGGGGCCGGGCGTCGGCGCCGGCGTGCTGGAGCTCCCGCCGCCCCCGCAACCGGGCAGCAGAAAGGCCGCGGCTGAAGCAGCGGCCCAGCCGAGGGTCTGGCGCCTGTGCATGGAATCTCCCTGTGTTGTGTCGCCACTTTAATACCAGTCTAATACCAACAAAGACAATCCATGCGGGGGTTAGCACCGAGGGTGTGGGCAGGGCGGCGCTTGCTATCGTCATGCCCGTCGGCGGGCAGGTGCCCCGCCTGCCTCAGGAGGCCCCATGCTGCGATCCCTGGCGCTGGTCTTCGGCTGCTATGTGCTGTCGGTCCTGCTGGTCCTGGCCACGGACCCGCTGCTGTCTGCCCTGTTCCCGGGCGACTTCGCCCAGGGCCGCATCCCTACCGAGCTCCCGCTGATGGCCAGCACCGGCCTGTTCATCGGCATCTCCATCCTGTGTGCCTGGCTCTGTGCCCGCCATGCCCCGGCGCGCCCGGCCCGCCATGTGCTGTGGTTCATGGTGCTGGGCGAGTTGCTGGGCATCGCGGCCACCATCCCCAACTGGAGCAAGGGCTGGCCGCACTGGTACTGGCTGTCCTGGCTGCTGAGCTGGCCGCTGAGCTGCTGGCTGGGCCTGCACCTGGCCCGGCGAACGGCGCCAGGGCGCCAGGCCTGACAGCGAGGGGCCGTGCGCTGTGCGGCCGCTGGGCCGCTCAGTGCTTGCCCAGGGGCGGGTGCATGCCGTAGTCTGCGCGCCCATGCGCAGCACCGCCACGTCCACCGCCACCCCGCAGCTCATCCAGGCCCGGCTGGACCTGCATGCGCAGGAGCTGCTGGCACTGAACACCGAGTACATGGCCTGGGTCTTCGCCGGCATCGAGCAGCACTTCGGTGCCCTGCCCGCGGCGCTGGCCGAGCGTCCGGTGGCCGACTACGCCGCCGGGATGCTGGACAAGGTCTGCAGCGACCTCCCGCCCGCCGGCTGCTTCTATCTGCTGGCCGTGCCCGAGGCGCAGGGGCCGGCGCTGCGCATGGCGGGCATGGGCGGCCTGCGCCGCCTGGATGAGCAGCGGGCCGAGCTGAAGCGCATCTATCTGCGCCCCGGCTTCCGCGGCCTGGGCCTGGGCGCGCTGCTGATGCAGCGGCTCGTCGACGATGCCCGTGACTTCGGCTACCGCCAGCTCTGCCTGGACTCGGCCCCCTTCATGCAGGAGGCCCAGGCGCTCTACACACGCCACGGCTTCCAGGACTGCGCACCCCATGCGGGCACCGAGGTGCCTGCCGCGCTGCAGTCCGGCTGGCGCTTCATGCAGCGCCAGCTCTAGACCCCATCCATCCACGAGGGAGTTCCCCATGATCGACCACACCGGCGTCGTCGTCAGCGACTTCGAACGCAGCAAGGCCTTCTACCGCCAGGCCCTGGCCCCCATCGGCTACCAGCTCCTGCTGGAGTTCCCGGCCGCCGTGACCGGCCACACCGATGTCGCTGGCTTCGGCGAGCCGCCCAAGCCCGATTTCTGGATCAGCCGCGGCACGCCCAACCAGCCGCCCATCCACATCGCCTTTCGCGTCGGCACGCGGGCGGAGGTGGATGCCTTCCATCGCGCCGCCCTGGCCGCCGGCGGCCAGGACAACGGCGCTCCGGGCCTGCGCCCGCACTACCACCCCGACTACTACGGCGCCTTCGTGCACGACCCCGACGGCCACAACATCGAGGCTGTCTGCCACCTGCCTGAAAGCGCCGCGTGAGCGGGCCGCGCATCCGCCTTGCCGGCCTGGCCGATCTCGACGTGCTGGCCCCGCTGTTCGACGCCTACCGCCAGTTCTACGAGCAGCCTTCAGACCTGACCCTCGCACGGGCCTTCCTGGAGCAGCGCCTGCGCCGGGCGGAGTCGGTGGTGCTGCTGGCCGAGGACGCCGCCGGCCAGGGTCTGGGCTTCTGCCAGCTCTATCCCACCTTCTGCTCGGTGGAGGCCCAGCCCATCTTCAGCCTCTACGACCTCTTCGTGTCCCCCGAGGCCCGGCGCCTGGGGCTGGGCCGGGCCCTGCTGCGCGCGGCCGAGGGCCTGGCCCTGGAGCGCGGCGTGGCCCGCCTGGACCTGACCACCGCCCGCAGCAATGCACGGGCGCAGGCGCTGTATGAGTCCGAGGGCTGGGTGCTGGACCAGGTCTTCCTGGCCTACCAGCGCTACCCCGGTGCCGCCCGGCCGTCGCTGCAACAAGCGTAACGCGCCCAGGGCCTGCCCCGCGGGGCGAGGCTGCCCACAATCCGCAGCCTCGCCACCTCGCTCGACAAGCCCATGACCCAGCACAGCGCCCCGCCCGGCGCCCACCCCCGCGCCCCAGGCCTGGACACCTTGCGTGCCCTGGCCATCGTGCTTGTCTTCTGCTTCCACTACCGCGTCTTCGTCAGCCGTGCACCGGACCTGGGCTGGTTCTCCAACGTCGGCTGGAGCGGGGTGGACCTGTTCTTCGTGCTGAGCGGCTACCTGATCGGCGAGCAGCTGATGGCGGGCCTGGCGCGTGGTGAGCAGCTTTCGCTGGCCGGCTTCTACGCCCGCCGCGCCACGCGGACCTGGCCGCTGTACTGGCTCGTGCTGGCCGCCTTCTTCCTGCTGCCGGGCCAGCTTGGCGGGCGCGAGCCGCCGCCGCTGTGGCGCTTCCTCACCTTCACGCAGAACATCCAGCTGACGCCGGGCACGGCCTTCTCGCATGCCTGGTCCCTGTGCGTGGAGGAGCAGTTCTACCTGGTCCTGCCCCTGGCCCTGCTGGCGGCCCGCGCGCTGCGCCTGAGCCTGCGCCAGGCCTGGCTGGGCATCGCCAGCCTCACGCTGGCCGCCATCGCCTGGCGCCACCACCTGTGGACGCTGTACGGCAGCCGCGAATCGGACGTCGTGGGCTACTACCAGAACATCTACTACGCCACCCTGGGCCGCGCCGACGAATTCCTGCCGGGCCTGGCCCTGGCCCTGCTGCAGCACGGCCATCCGCGGCTGTGGGCCCGGCTGATGCGCCATGGCCGCCTGCTGCTGGCCCTGGGCCTGGCCGCCGTGGGCCTCATGTGGACCGTGGCCGTGCACAACTACGTGCTGCCGGACGACAGCTGGGGCTGGTTCATGAGCGCCATCGGCTACAGCGCCATGGCCTGGGCCTATGCGCTGCTGCTGCTGGGCTGCCTGGCGCCGGGGCATGGGCTGTCACGCCGCACGCTGCCGGGGGCGCGCTCGCTGGCGCTGTGGTCCTATGCCGTCTACCTGACGCACAAGCCCCTGGCCCACGTGATGAAGCCGCTGCTGCAGGAGCTGCCCGACTGGGCCGCCTTCGGGATCACGGCCCTGGCCAGCGTGGCCCTGGGCGGGCTGCTGTACCACGCCATCGAGCGCCCGCTGATGCGCTGGCGCCAGCGCCGCTGGCCCAACCAGTTCCGGCCGGCCGAGCCCGTGACGGCGCAGCCGGCCTGAGCTTCAGTCGCCGAAGATGATCTTGCGACGCTCTTCCACCCAGGCTTCCAGCTTGGGGCCGAAGACTTCGTCGATGCGGTTGCGGCGGACCTTGAAGGTCGGCGTGATGAAGCCGTTGTCCACCGTCCAGGGCGTCTTCACCAGGATGAGGCAGTCCAGCTGCTCGTGCGGGTCCAGGCGGGCGTTGATGTCATCCAGGTGCTGGGTCAGCTGGGCCATCAGCTGCTGGCGGTCAGCCTCGGTGCCGGTGCGCTGGGCGGCATCCGGCGAGAGCATCACGATGCCCACCGGCTGGCCCAGGTTGGCGCCGGTGACGGCGCAGGCCTCGACGGCATGGTGCATGGTGAGGCGGTCCTCGATGGGGGCCGGGGCCACGTACTTGCCCTTGCTCGTCTTGAACAGGTCCTTCACCCGGCCGGTGATGCGCACCAGGCCCTGGGCATCGATGCTGGCCTTGTCGCCCGTGTGCAGCCAGCCTTCCTGGTCCAGCACCTCGGCCGTCATGGCGGGTTCCTTGTAGTAGCCCAGCATGACGGCGGGGCTGCGCATCAGCAGCTCGCCATTGGCCGGGTCGATGCGCAGCTGCACGCCGTCATAGGCGGGGCCCACGGTGCCCGTCATGTCCACGCCGGGCTTGGTGATGTTGCTGATCGCGAGGTTCTCGGTCATGCCGTAGCCCTCGTTGACCGGCAGGCCGATGTGGCGGAACCAGTTCAGCAGGGCCACCGGCATGGGGGCGGCGCCGCCGGCGGCGATGCGGCACTGGTCCAGGCCCAGCGCCTTCCTCAGCTTCTTGCGCACCAGGCCGCCGATCAGGGGCAGGCGCAGCAGGCGTTCCAGCTTCTGCTCGGGCATCTTGGCCAGCACGCCCTGCTGGAACTTCACCCACAGGCGGGGCACGGAGAAGAAGATGGTCGGCCGCGCGCGGCAGACGTCGGCATTGAAGGTGTCCAGCGATTCGGCGAAGAAGACATGCATCCCCGTGCGCAACCAGCCGTGCTCCACCAGCACCCGCTCCACCACGTGGGCCAGGGGGAGGTAGGACAGCAGACGGTCGGAGGCCGACATCGGGAAGCGGCCCAGCGCCGCCGTCAGCGCCCAGGCGAAGTTGCCGAAGCTGTGCATCACGCCCTTGGGATGGCCCGTGGTGCCGGAGGTGTAGATGAGGGTCGCGAGCTCCTTGGCATCACGCAAGACCTGACCCTGCAGCGGCGCGGTGCGTGCCACGATGGCGTCCCAGCCCTCGTAGCTCTTGCGGGCGTCATCGGGCGACAGGGCATAGCTGATGCAGGGCAGGCCGGCCGGCACGCCGGGCTTCATGCCTTCCCAGCCGTCCAGCTTGCCGATGAAGCAGGCGCGGGCCTCGCTGTGGGTGAGGATCTGCTGCACGGTCTCGGCCGCCAGCGTCGGGTACAGGGGCACGGAGACGTAGCCGGCCATCCAGATCGCCAGGTCGCTCATCAGCCACCAGGCGCAGTTCTTGGACAGGATGGCGACCTTGGAGCCCTCGGGCCAGCCCTGGGACTTCAGGTGGGCGGCCATGCGGCGGACCTGGTCGGCCACCTCGGCCCAGGTGAAATCCTTCAACTCGCCGCCGCCCATGGGTTGGGTCAGCGCCACACGGGACGCGGCTTCGCGCTCCCAGCGGTAGAGGCACTGAAGGGCCAGGGTGTCGGGGGCAATGGCGCTCATGGGTTTGTCTCCTGCTATTGATCGACTTGTCGAGCTCGATAGCAAAGACTAGCTACCCGCCCTCGAACAGCCTAGCGGGTTTGCGCGCACTTGTTCTGGACGCACCGCTCGAAACTGCAGGCTTGCGCTGCCTGGTGCACACATCGCGCGGCAAAGCAGCCACAACAGCCGCACTGCGCGGCACGCCTGCCCGGATGGGCAGGGGCGGGCCGCTCAGGCGCTGTCGGCGGCCTGCAGGGCGGCCAGGGCCTCCTGCAGCAGGGCGTCATCGACCTCGCCGCGCTGCACCGGGGCCTCGGCCAGTGCCGCGGCACCCTCGCGCTTGAGGCGGGCCACCCACTGGCCGGCTTCCTTGCCCTGGGCGAAGCCCTGGCTCTGCAGCAGCAGCTGGCCGTCAGCCGCGTTGAGCTTGAAGTAGAACTGGCCGTCGGCTTCGCGGTACTGCTTGAAGACCGGCAGGGCCGACTTGACCTTGGCCACGGGCGCCGCGCTGGCCTGCAGGGGCTGGAAGCGGCGCAGGCCCACGGCCTCGCGCAGGCGGGCCAGCAGCGGGGCGGCGATGGCGCGGGCCTTGGCGGCACCCTCCTGCAGGATCTGCTCGATGCGCTCGGGATTGGCCATCAGCTGCTCATAGCGCTCGCGCATGGGGCCGATCTCGGCGTCGATCTGGGCGAAGAGGCGCTGCTTGGCCTCGCCCCAGCCCAGGCCGGCGCGCAGCTCGGCACGGAAGGCGGCGCGCTGCTCGAGCGTGGCAAAGGCGTCGAAGAGCTGGACCAGGGCCGTGCCCTCGGGCTCCTTGGGCTCGCCGGGCAGGCGGGAGTCGGTGACGATGCGGGCGATGGCCTCCTTCAGGCCCTTGGCGCCGCCTTCGAAGAGCGGCACGACGTTGTCGTAGCTCTTGCTCATCTTGCGGCCGTCCAGACCCGGCAGCAGCTCCATCTCGGCGTCGACCTGGGCCTCGGGCAGCACGAAGAAGTCCTGGCCCTTGCCGAAGAGGTGGTTGAAGCGCTGGGCGACGTCGCGCGCCATCTCGATGTGCTGGACCTGGTCCTTGCCCACGGGCACGCGGTGGGCGTTGAACATGAGGATGTCCGCCGCCATCAGGATGGGGTAGCTGTAGAGGCCCATGGTGACGCCCGCGTCCGGGTCCTCGCCGGCGGCCACGTTGGCGTCCACCGAGGCCTTGTAGGCATGGGCGCGGTTCATCTGGCCCTTGGAGGTGACGCAGGTCAGCAGCCAGGTCAGCTCGGGGATCTCGGGGACGTCGCTCTGGCGGTAGAACACCACGCGCTGGGTGTCCAGGCCGGCGGCCAGCCAGGTGGCGGCGATCTGCAGGCGCGAACGCTCGATGCGGTCCGGCTCGTCGCACTTGATCAGCGCGTGGTAGTCGGCCATGAAGAAGAAGCTCTCGGCGCCGGGCTCGCGGCTGGCCGCGATGGCCGGGCGCACCGCCCCGACGTAGTTGCCGAGGTGCAGGGTGCCGGTGGTGGTGATGCCGGTGAGGACGCGCTGGGTCATGGTGGGCGGCTGTTGCAGTCAGGCGGGGCGCGGAAAAAGGCCCGGGAGGGGGCTATTGTCACCGCTTGCCGCGACAAGGCCAGCGCCCGCCTCCGCCGTCCCTGGCACCCTGCCGCAACAGTTCCCTCAACCATGGGGTTCAGGCGTCGTTGCAAACGGTAGCATCCGACAGAACCGCCTCGGCCGCCCCGGGGCACAGGGAGCCCGCGCCAATGAATCTGCTGGTGCTGCTGAGTTCGTTCCTGGAGCTGATGCTGGGCGTCACCCTGATCGCCCTGTGGCGCCTCAACCCGCGCCACGAGCATGTGCTGCTGTGGGGTCGTAGCGCGGTGCTGCTGGGCATGGGCCTGGCGCTGGGCGTGGGCATGGCGCCGGTGGTGAGCCCCGGACCTTCACTGGACCTGCTGGCCGGGCTGGCCGCAGCCGCGGTGATGACCTCGCTGTACCAGCTGATGAAGGGCAGCGCGCTGTACCGCCGCCGCCCCTGGTCCGGGCGTTTCTGGGCCGGGCTGCTGCTGGTGATGAGCGTGGGCATCGCCGTCCTCGCGCAGCAGCACAAGCCCTGGGCCGTGGCCTTCGCCGCCACCGTGCTGTGCCTGGGCAATCTGCGCTGCGCGGCCTGGATAGGCTGGACGCCGCGCCTCGCCGAGCGCGTCATGACCCTGCTCTTCGTGGCCTCGGCCGCGGTGCATGCGAGCGGGCCGCTGCTGCATCCGCTGAGCCAGTCCGCCGTCACCCATGCCAGCGGTCTGATCGTCCAGACCCTGCTGAGCCTGACGCTGATCATCGTCGCCGCGGCAGGCGCGCAGAAGGAGGCCCGCGACCAGGCCCTGCGCTTCTCGCGCCTGGCCGAGCATTCGCTGCAGGGCCTGGCGGTGATGCGCGAACACCGGCTGCTCTACGCCAACCCGGCCGCGCTGCAGATGTTCGGCTTCCCCGGCCTGGCCCAGGCCCGCCAGAGCGACGTGCTGCAGGAACTGGTGCTGCCCGAGCAGACCCAGTCCTCGCAGGCCCGCCATGCGCGCGTGCTGGCCGACCCCGAAGCCCGCATCGAGTGGGAAGGTCCGCGCCTCAGCCAGGACGGGCGCCCGCTCTACCTGCGCGGACTCTCCAGCCAGCTGGTCTGGGACGGCGCCCCGGCCGAGCTGATCGTGATGCTGGACGAGACCGCGCGCCACGAGGCCCTGGAAGCCCTGCGCCGCCAGGCCCACTTCGACGAGCTGACCGGCCTGCCCAACCGCAACCACGCCGTCGAGGCCCTGGGCCGGCTTACCGCGGCGGGCACGCCCCTGCTGCTGGCGTCGGCCGATGTCGACCGCTTCCAGCTGATCAACGAGACCCTGGGCCCCGAGTTCGGCGACCGCCTGCTGCACGCCCTGGGCCAGCGCCTGCTGGAGCACATGCGGCAGTGCGCGCTGCCCTCCAGCGTCAGCCGCCTGGGCGAAGACCAGTTCCTGGTGCTGGTCGAGGGCCTGGAGCAGCCCTCGGAGGCCGAGGCCCTGGCCCGGCGCCTGCTGGAGGCCACGCGCCAGCCGCTCAGGCTGGACGAGCAGGAGCTGACCGTGCATCTGTCGGTGGGCCTGGCCCTCTCGCCGCGCGACGGCAGCGATGCCGCGACCCTGCTGCGCGCGGCCGAGTCCGCCATGCACCGCGCCAAGCAGATCCCCGGCAGCGCCCACGCCCTCTTCGATCCGGCCCTGGACCGCCGCGCCAGCTCCATGCTGCAGGCCGAGCAGCTGCTGGACAAGGCCCTGCGCGCGCGCGAGTTCCAGCTGGTCTACCAGCCCAAGTTCCGCTGCGGCAGCCGGCGGCTCAGCGGCTTCGAGGCCCTGGTGCGATGGCAGCGGCCGGACGGCCAGCGCATCAGCCCCGCGGACTTCATCCCTGCGGCCGAGCGCACCGGCCAGATCCTGCCTCTGGGCGAGCTGATCCTGGACATCGCCCTGCAGCAGCTGCAGCGCTGGCACGAGCAGGGTCAGGTCTTGCCTGTGGCCATCAATGTCTCGCCCGTGCAGTTCACCCAGCCCCGCTTTGCGGACCGGCTGCTGGATCGGCTGGCCCGCAGCGGCCTGCCGCGCGGCCTGCTGGAGATCGAGATCACCGAGACGGCCGCCATGACGCAGCTGGACGAGGTGCTGCGCCAGCTGGAGCAGCTCGGCGCCGCCGGCGTGCCCTGCGCCATGGACGACTTCGGCACCGGCCAGTCCTCGCTGACCATGCTGCGCAAGCTGCCCATCCGCACGCTGAAGCTGGACCGCAGCATGGTCGAGCCCCTGCCGCGCCCCGAGGCCGCCGCCATCGTCGAGGCCACCTGCGCCCTGGGCCGCAGCCTGAACCTGGAGATCGTGGCCGAAGGGGTGGAGACCGAAGAGCAGGCCGACGCCCTGGAGCGCCTGGGCGCCACCCATCTGCAGGGCTATCTGCTGGGCCGGCCGCTGGAGCCCGCGGCCGCGACGGCCCTGCTGCAGT
This sequence comes from Pelomonas sp. BJYL3, assembly GCF_027257975.1. Classification (GTDB taxonomy): domain Bacteria; phylum Pseudomonadota; class Gammaproteobacteria; order Burkholderiales; family Burkholderiaceae_C; genus Roseateles_B; species Roseateles_B flavus. The sequence goes on along the minus strand of NZ_JANZKX010000002.1, from coordinate 154,048 downwards.
CCAGCGGCAAGGACAGCCCGCGGCACAGCCCGGCCCTGCACTGAGGCCGCGGCCCTCCTCAGGATCGTGCTACCGTCTCGCGCACCAGCTCGATCAGGGCACGCAAGGCCGGGCTGGCCTGGCGCCGCCCCGGGTAGTAGAGCTCCACCGCCGTGCCAGGCGGGCACCACTCGGGCAGCAGGCATTGCAGACGGCCCTGGGCCAGGGCCTCGCGGGCGAGCTGCTCGTAGACATAGGCCAGGCCCGCACCCTCCAGCGCGGCCGCCAGCACCACGGCCTGGTCGTCGACGGTCAAGGGCCCGGGAGGCATGAAGTGCCGCGTCTCGCGGCCCTGCCGGAACTCCCATTCGAACAGCGCGCCGCTGGCAAAGCGCTGGCGGATGCCGGGCCAGCGGGCCAGGTCCTGCGGCTGCCGGGGCGGCGGGGCCGTGGCGATCAGCTCCGGGCGGCCCACCACCACGAAACGCTGCGGCGCGCTGAGGGGCAGGGCCACCATGCCCTGGGGCAGGCGCTCGCTGAAGCGCACGCCGGCGTCGAAGCCGGCGGCCACGATGTCCACCAGGGCATCGTCGGTGCTGAGCTCCAGCTGCACCCCGGGATGGCGGCGGCAGTAGGCGGCCAGCAGCGGCCCCATCATCAGCCGGGCCACGCTGCGCGGCACCGAGAGCCGCAGCCGGCCCTGCAGGCCGCCCGGGGCCAGGGCGGAGGGGGTCAGGTCTTGCCAGGCCTGGTCCAGCCGGCCCAGGGCCTCGCGGGCGGCGGCGCACAGCCGCTCGCCGGCCTCGGTGAGCCGCACGCTGCGGGTGCTGCGCAGGAGCAGGGGCTGGCCCAGGCGCGCTTCCAGACGCTTGATGGCCTGGCTCAGGGCCGAGGGGCTGAGTCCCAGCTGCAGGGCCGCCCGGCGAAAGCCCGGGGCGTCGGCCACGGCCAGCAGCAGGCGGATCTGGCCGAGGTCCGGGGTGGCGGTGTTCATCGCCTGATTGTTCATCAGGACTGCACAGGCCGTGAAGCACTGCGTGGATTGTCTGAACAATGGCCGGCGGAGAAGATGCCGGCATCCCTTCTTCAATTCTTCAATTCCTCATCTGCAAAGGATCACCCCATGACATGGCTTCGCCCCCTCGCCGGATTCCAGCTGCCCGCCATGGGCCTGGGTTGCATGGGCATGAGCGAGTTCTACGGTCCCAGCGACGACGAGCAGTCGCTGCGCACCCTGCGCGCGGCCTACGACCGCGGCGTGCGCCACTTCGACACGGCCGACACCTACGGCTCGGGCCACAACGAGACCCTGCTGGGCCGCTTCCTGGCCGGCCTGGCGCCCGGCGAACGGGCCGGCGTCTGCGTGGCCACCAAGTTCGGCATCCGCCGCACACCGGGCACCTACGAGCGCAACATCGACAACTCGCCGGACTACGTGAAGAGCGCCTGCGAGGCCAGCCTGCGCCGCCTCGGCCTGGACTGCCTGCCCCTGTTCTACGTGCACCGCCGCGACCCGGCCGTGCCCATCGAGGCGCTGATGGAGTCCCTGGTGGCCCTCAAGACGGCCGGGAAGATCGCCGCGATCGGGCTGTCCGAGGTCTCGGCGGACACCCTGCGCCGTGCCCACGCCGTGCACCCGGTGGCGGCACTGCAGAACGAATACTCGCTGTGGGAGCGTGGCGCAGAAGCGGAAATGCTGCCCCTGTGCCAGGCCCTGGGCGTGGCCTTCGTGGCCTACAGCCCCCTGGGCCGGGCCTTGCTGAGCGCCGAGCTGCCGCCCACCGAGCAGCTGGACGCGAAGGACTTCCGCCGCCAGCTGCCGCGCTTCAGCGGCGAAGCAGGCGCTCACAACCGTGCGCTGGTGGCCGAGTTTTCAAGCCTGGCCGAGGGCTGGCAGATGAAGCCGGCGCAGGTGGCCCTGGCCTGGATCCTGAGCCGCCAGCCCCATGCCCATGTGATCCCCGGCATGCGCCGCGAGACCCATCTGCAGGCCAACTGGGACGGCGCACGCCGCACGCTGGACGCCGCTCAGCTGGCCCGGCTCGACGCCCTGTTCGCGCCCGAGGCCGTGCAGGGCGCCCGCTACACGCCGCAGGGCTATGTGGGCATCGAGTCCCCGCAGCGCTGAGCCTCAGTCGGCCATCACCTCGCCCAGGCGCACCGGGCCGGCCGGCAGCCAGGCGGGGTTGAACTTCAGCGGGCCCTTGGGGAAGAGCATCACCACCGTGGAGCCCAGCAGGAAGCGGCCCATCTCGGCGCCCTGGGCCAGCTCGATGCGCTGGTCTTCGTAGCGCCACTCGCGCACCTGGCCGGGCCGCGGCGGGTTGACCACGCCATGCCAGACCGTGGCCATGGAGCCGACGATGGTCGCCCCCACCAGCACCATCACGAAGCGCTCGCCGTCGGGGCGCTCGAACTCGCACACCACCCGTTCGTTGCGGGCGAAGAGGCCGGGCACGCCGCGGGCCGTCACCGGATTCACCGAGAACAGATCGCCCGGCACATGGATCATGCGCAGCAGGCGGCCGGCGCAGGGCATGTGGATGCGGTGGTAGTCCTTGGGGCTCAGGTAGACGTTGGCGAAGTGGCCGTCCTCGTAACGCGCGGCCAGGGTGGCATCGCCGCCCACCAGGGCCGTGGTGCTGAAGTGGTGGCCCTTGGCCTGGAAGATCTGGTCGCGCTCGATGCGGCCGAACTGGCTGATCGCGCCGTCCACCGGGCAGAGCAGGTCCGCCACCGCCAGCGGGCGGGCCCCCGGACGCAGGGCCCGGGTGAAGAACTCGTTGAAGGTCGGATAGGCCGCCGGGTCCGGATTGGCGGCCTCGGCCATGTTCACGCCGTAGCGCCGGATGAAGCGGCGGATCACCGCGGTGGTCAGCCCCCCCCACCGTGCGTTGGCCGCCCGGCCGGCCAGGGAGGTCAGGGCCTGCTTGGGCAGCAGGTACTGGAGCAGGATGGCAAGGCGGTCGGACACAGCGGATTCCGGTGAAGGTGGCAGGGGAGTATGGACCTCCTCGCGCGCCTCCGGGCAGGGGCATGCGAGCAAGGCGGGCCGGATTGTAGGAGCCCCGTCACCGCCAGACGGCCCGCTGGAGAGCCCTCTCCAGGACCGCGCCGAGACCCTGCCGGCAACTGAGCCATGTCAAGCCGGCCGCGCTTCGCGGAGAATCGGTGCCCATCGCCTCCGGCCCCGCCCTGCTCACGTGCCCATGGAAATCTATCTCGACGCCAACGCCACCACGCCCGTCCTGCCCCAGGCCCGTGCCGCCGCCCTGGCTGCCATGAGCGAGGATTTCGGCAATCCCAGCAGCATTCACAGCACGGGCCTCAAGGCGCGTGCGCTGATGGACGCCGTGCGGGCCCGTGCCCAGCGCCTGCTGGGCGCCGGGGCCGGCCAGCTGCTCTTCACCAGCGGCGCCACCGAGGGCATCCAGACCGCGGTGCTGTCGGCCCTGCGTGCCTTGCGCGCCCGGCGTGACGCCGGCGAGTCCATCGGCAGCCTGCTGCTGTACGGCGCGACCGAGCACAAGGCCGTGCCCGAGGCGCTCAAGCACTGGAACGAGCTGCTGGGCCTGGGCCTGGAGGTGCGCGCCATCCCCGTGGGCCGCGACGGCCGCCACGACCTCGCCTGGCTGGCCCTGCAGGCGCCGCGCGCCGGCCTGGTCTGCACCATGGCCGCCAACAACGAGACCGGCGTGGTGAGCGACCTCGACGGCATCGAACAGGCCCTGGGCGCCAGCCGGACCTTCTGGATGGTGGACGGCGTGCAGGGCCTGGGCAAGCTGGAGATGCGCCTGGCCAGCCGCCGCATCGACTACGCGCCCTTCAGCGGCCACAAGCTCTATGCGCCCAAGGGCATCGGCCTGCTCTATGTGCGCGAGGGCGCGCCGGTGACGCCCCTGCTGGCCGGCGGCGGCCAGGAAGGCGCCCTGCGCTCCGGTACCGAGAACATGAGCGGCATCGCCGCCCTGGGTGCGGTGCTGGCGGCCCTGGAAGACGGCCAGACCTTCCGCGACACGGCCACGCTCGCCCGCTACCGCGATCGCCTGGCCGAGACGCTGCAGGCCGCTTTCCCCGGCCTGGTCTTCAATGCCCCGCTGGACTTCAGCCTGCCGACCACCCTCAACTTCGCCGTGCCCGGCCTCAGCTCCAAGCTGCTGCTGGACCTGTTCGATGCGGCCGATGTGCGCGTCAGCGGCGGCTCGGCCTGCAGCGCGGCAAAGGCCCAGCCCAGCTTCGTGCTGCAGGCCATGGGCCTGCCCGAGTGGCAGACGGCCGCCGCGGTGCGCCTGTCCTTCGGCCCGGCAGCCGACGAGCAGCTGATCGCCGAGGCCTGCGCCCGCATCCGCGCCTGTGGCGAGTCCCTGCGCGAGAGCTGTCTCACCGGCACCGTGGCCCAGGAGGGCACGCCGCTGACCCCCATCACCCGCTATGTGGTGGACGGCGCCTGCTGCTGGCTGCTGGCCGATCCGGCGAGCCGCACCGCCATCGTCATCGACCCCCTGCCCGAGCTGAACGAACGCCTGGAACGCCTGCTGCGCTGCCAGGACTACCGCCTGCTGGCGGTGCTGGACACCCACAGCCATGGCGACCATGCCTCCTCCGGCCAGGCCCTGCGCGAGGCCCTGCCGGACCGGCTGCTGCATGCCGAGGTCGACGCCCTGGGCTGGCCGCTGGGCATCGACACCCTGCACCTTGGGAACCAGACCCTGCGCCGCCTGGCCCTGCCCGGGCACACGGCGGACTCCACCGCCTATCTGCTGGGCCAGGGCACGCAGGTGCGCGTGGCCTTTGTCGGCGACACCGTCATGCCCGGCGCCCTGGGCCGCACGGACTTCCCGGTCAGCGAACCCCTGGCCCTGCGCGATTCCCTGCGCCGCCTGGCCGATGCCCTGCAGCCCGGTTCCCTGCTGGCCCCGGGCCATGACTACGAGAACCGCTTCGCCACCACCCTGGGCACCGAGGCCGCCCACCAGCCCCTGCTGGCCGGCGCCCTCAACGGCAGCCTGGACGCCCTGGGCCTGGCCAGCGCCAAGGCCGAGTTCGAGCGCGGCCTGGGCCTGACCGAGTACCAGACCATGGCCTGCGGCGCCCGCGTCTGCAGCGGCCCCGAAGCCGCGCCGGAGCTCGACGCCCGGGGCCTGCGCCAGCTGCTGCGCCAGCATCCCGAGGCCCTGCTGGTGGATGTGCGCGAGCCCTACGAGCAGCGCCTGAGCCTGCTGCCCGAGCTGGGCGAGGTGCGGCTGCAGGCGGTGCCGCTGTCGGTGCTGGTCGACCAGCTGCCGCAGTGGCTGGCCCTGCCGGCCGAGACGCCGGTGGTCTTCTTCTGCCGCAGCGGCAACCGCAGCGAGCAGGCCGCCCGCGCCTTGCGCCGCCTGGGTCACGAGGCTGCCTACACCCTGGCCGGTGGCCTGGCCCTGTGGCCGCAGTGCGAGCCGGGGCTGGAGGCGGCGCTGTACGTCTGAGCGGCACCTGCTTGCCGACCTGATCGCCAGGCAAGACCTGACCCTCTGCACCTTCTCAGCACTTCCCCTGGCGCGCGCGGCTTCAGGAGGGTCTGCGCGCCGCCAGCCGCCGGCCAAGCCACAGCAGCACCGGCACCAACAGTGCCAGGACCAGCCCACTGAGCACCAGCGTCCAGGCATGCTTTGCCAGCAGCAGGCGGCCCTCGGCCTGCGCGGCCTGCAGCCAGGCCAGCCCCAGGGGCACGACGCCCAACCAGGCGCTGGCCGTGCCCGGCATGTAGCGCCGCTGCAGCAGGCTCAGGGCCAGATGCGGCAGCAACGCGTTCACCAGCATGGCGATCACATAGGCCGAGAACACTGCGGACAGCTCGGCAAACCGGCTTCCCCAGGCCAGTTGCAGGCCGGTCAATCCCAGCAAGAGCAGGGACAGCAGCAAGACGGCCCAGCGAAACTCACCGTCGCCCACCGGGCGGTACCAGGACTGTGCACGAGACCAGCGCGGCAACAGCCACGCCTCCTCAGCGTTATGAACAAGGACGGCGGCTGTGAAAGCCAGGCCCAGGCCATCGGCGCGCGTCATGAGACAAGGGGCTCTCTGCGATTGACCGGTCAGCCGCAGCGCCTCAGCGCCCCGCCGGCGGCTCCCACAGCTCCACCTTGTTGCCCTCCGGGTCCACCACCCAGCCGAACTTGCCGTACTCGGACTCGTCGACCTTGTCATCGACCTGGCAGCCCTCGGCGCGCAGGGCGGCCAGCAGGGCGTGCAGGTCGGCCACGCGCAGGTTCAGCATGAAGGGCGCGGCGCTGGGGGCGAAGTAGCCGCTGTCGGCGGCGAAGGGGCTCCAGATGGTGGTGCCCTCGGTGCCGGCGGGATCGTCGGCCCAGCGGAACACCACGCCGCCCCAGGGCTCCACCTTCATGCCCAGGTGGCGTTCATACCAGGCCGCCAGGGCCTTGGGATCCTGGGCCTTGAAGAAGAGGCCACCGAGGCCGGTCACTCGTTTCATCGCAATGCTCCTTGGCAGGGTCAGGGGTGGCGTGGCCGCTGGCTCACGCGTGAAGCGGCCGGTCCCTAGGCAGGCTCGGCACCGGACGCCAGCTCGGCGGCCAGGCGGTCCAGGTTCTGTTCATTGGCCGGCTCGACGATGGCGCGCACTGCCGCCGCCACCTGGGGATCGTCAAAGACTTGCAGCCAGTCCACCAGCGTGCCCTGGCCCTGCGGCTGCAGACCCATGCTCAGCTCGAAGAAGGGCGCGCAGACATGGCGCAGCTTCACCAGGTCAGGCGCGATGTGCAGGAACTCCGACTCATTCGGATAGTCCCGCCCGTCGGGTCCGTGCATGGTGAACTGCCAGCGCCCGCCGACGCGGAAGTCGAAATGCTGGAAGCTGTTGCGAAAGCCCGCCGGGCCCCACCAGCGCGCCAGGCGTGCAGGGTCGGCGATCGCAGCGAAGACCTGTGCGGGCGTGGCTGCGATCAGGCGTTGGTGATGGAACGATGTCATCGTGAGGTCCTCGAAGCACGCCGGCGCCAGCACCAGCCGGACAGGCCCAGCAGGGCGGCCGGCGCCCAGATCCAGCGCAGTTCGCTGAGTATCACCGCCCCGCCCTGCGACGTGAAGAAGCGGCGCAGGCTCAGCGGCGAGGCCTCGATGGGGCGCTCGGGCCACCACAGGCGCTCCTCGCTGAAGGGCCACCAGAGCGCGACGCCATGACCGCCGTTCGTGGCCATGTCCAGCAGGCCATGCGAGGCCGCGCAGCCGGCGACGAAGAGCGCGGCGGCCCAGCGCCCGCAGCGCAGTCCGGGTGCCACCCCTGCCGCGAGCAGGCCCATCAAGGCAGCGATCAGCAGGGAATGGCTGGCCCCTCGATGGCCCAGGCCGGACTCATAGGCGATGCCCAGGCGAAGGCCCAGCGCATCGGCATCCGGCAGGATGGCCGCCACGATGCCCAGGGCCAGCAGCCGGGGTGGCACGCGGGCCGGCCCCAGGGCCAGGGCAAGCGCCAGGGGCACCGCGGGGTGGGAGAGCGCGGAAGGCATCGCGCCTCAACGCCACCAGATGTAAAGAATCAGCAGATCCAATGCCCCCCAGGCGCCGGTGCGTTTGGGAGGGGGGACAGACAGCGGGGGCCTCGCCTGCAGAGGACGCCGATGCACATCCCAGGCCCGCAGCAGCAGCCAGACCGCCAGGCCCGCGATCCAGGGCAGCACCGACTGCAAGGCCAGGGCCGCCATGCCTGCGCACAGGGCCAGCAGGACCGCCAGCACAAGCCAGCCGTCCGCGGGCGCCGCATGCATCCAGCAGCGGGACTGGCAGGCGGGGCACAACAGGGGCCTGCGAGCCAGGGCCCGCCATTTGTCACGCCAGCGGAAGACCTCTTGATGGCAGGAAGGGCACTCGTACATGGCAGCCATCGTAGTTCGGTTCTCAGGTGCCGGCAGCATCCGCCAGGCGCTCGGCCAACCGGTCCGTCGGGCTCACCAGGAAGAGCGCTTCCTTGCACGCCCCCTGGGCACCCGAGACTTAAAGCCCTGCGGCACAGCGCGCCCGCCCACCCAGCCTGTCAACACAGCGTGGCTGCTGGTCTGTTTCCCGAACGCCCGCTATTCAACGGACGCTCGCCCCGATGCGTTCCCGATCTGGCCGTCGAGAAGAGGGGATGCAGGCGCTGGCTGAATGCCCAGCACCTTGCCAAAACTGCCGCCCGCCCACATGAAGCTCACAAAGGCGACCAGCTCCACCAGCTCGGCGTCGCTGAAGTGCTCGCGCAGCATCTGCACCTGGCTGGCCTCGATGGCCCGGTGGTCCGCTGCAAAGGCCTCTGCAAAGGCCACGGCCAGCGAGGTGCGCAGGCTCGCGTGACTGCGATCGGGCGGACCGGCCTTGGCCTGGCAATAGGCACAGCCGTGCCCCAGGGCCAGGGTGCGCCGGACCTGCTCCAGCAGATCGGCGGGCAACAGGGAGCGCGTGAAAAAGGTCTCTTCCAGGGCAGACCAGGGCCCGAGCACATGCGGCGCATGGCCCATGACACGTTCGTAGTTCGTGGTGCCGAGAGTCGAGAGGGGCAGGTGTGCGGACATGGCTTGGTTTGTAGAGGTGGTGGTCGAGGACCTGTCAGGCCAGCACCGGCCTGAAGAAGGACCGCTCGTAGCTGCGGATGCAGCGCGTCTCCTGAGCATGGCGAAAGGCCGCCTGGCAGCCGGGGTCCTCCGCGGACTTCAGACGGTATTGCTCGTAGGCCGCCAGGCTGGGAAAGGAGAACAGGGCCAGGGCGACATCATTGGCCCCCTCGCCGGGCAGGAAATAGCCGTGGTGCTGGCCGCCGAACTGCTGGACCAGCGGGATCCACAGACGGGCGTAGTGCTCGAATTCCGGGATCTTGGCGGGGTCCAGGACATAGCGGACATGGCAGGTGATCATCTTCAACAATTCCCTCAACGCTGCATGCAGCGCTCGATGCTCCGGCTGCCGTTCCTGGGCTCGGGCTCGTCGCAGCACTTCTGAAACTGCCACGTGCCAGAGCGGGCCTGGGAGACTTGCCGCAGCCCTTGGTGGGCGGATTCGTCAGCCGGATGCTCCTCCTCGAGCAGGACGGCTGCGGAAAACCAGATAGGACAGCAGAACGAAAAGGCCGCTGGGAACAAGGACCAGCAGCGCCAATGCTCCGCGGTGGATCGAAACGCGGGGCGTCAGCAGGCCGGCCTGCGCCGCAGCCAGGAAAGCCTGGGCACGGTACTCCATTGTCGTGCAGCTGAGCGCCTGCTCATGGCGGCGAAAGGTCGTGATGCGCTCGCGGCTGACGGCGTCCTTCCACTGGACAAAGGGAACGACCAGACGGGCGTCCATGCGCCACAGGAACCGCTCAACCGGACCGGCGATCGGCAGCAAGAACTGCGGGCAAGGTTCACTCGCCGCGACCTCGAAGGACGGTGCCCGGAGCACGGCATTCAAGACCAGGGCCAGGACAAGAAAGGTCCAGGCGCTGGACAGGCCGGCAGCGACCTTCTGCCACAGGGGTCGTTGGATGGAAAGCAGCATGCGAAGGGTCAAGTTGGCCTCAGGGGATGGTCGATGGGCTGCCATGCTAACGCTGCGAGGACCGGTGCGTTCGTGACCGCCTGATGCATCGAGATCCTCAGGCGGCACCCAGATACCGCACCAGCCCCAGGCTCAGCGCCATCAGGTAGCCATGGGCAAAGCGGTCCATGCGCAGCACGCGCAGGCCCTTCTTCGCCCGCCACTGGCCCATCAGGCCCATGGTCGCGCCCACGGCGAAAGGCGTGAGCAGCAGGTTGAGCACCCGCAGTGCCGGCTGCTGGACCAGGTGATGCGGCACCAGCCACAGGCTCAAGCCCCCCAGCAGGGCCCCGAGCAAGAGGTAGCCGGCACTGCTGATCCAGGGCGAGGGTTCCGCGCGAAAAGGGGCCAGCAGGGCACGCCCGCCAACTTCCAGGACCAGGGCCAGCAGGAATTCACCCACCAGCTCCACGACCAGTTCCGCCAACCATTCCATGCCTTCAAGTCCCTTCTTGTGCAGCCACGGGCGGCACGATGCCCGGGCACGGCGGGCGGGTCAAGGCACAAGCCTGTGGACAATTCTTGAACAAGCCAGGGCTTATCCACAGGCCGGACCGGATCGGGGAAGTTGTTGTCGAAACGCGCGGATGCAATCCCGGGTGGCGCGCACAGGCTTTGTGGTGATGCAAGTGCTTGTCGCAAAAAGGATTTGCGCACTTGTCCACAGAATCTGCCGTCCTCTACTACTCCTACCAGATAAAGATCTTTAACTACTGTTGTTGAAAGACGGGACGTGAAAAAATCGGGGATTGGCCTTCCGGCGGGCCTCAAGACCGCTTCCGGCCCGCTTCCTGCCACCTCGCTGGCATCTTCCTGATGAACACCACCTCGCTCTTCTGCGCCTCGGCGGGCTTTGAGTCCGCCTGCCGCATCCCGGCTCTGCCGGCCCCGCACCGCGCCCATGGCCTGCATGGCCACAGCTACTTCGCCACCGTGCGGGCCGATCTGCCCGCCGGCTGGGCGCCCTTCCCGGGCGGCGAGGTGGAAGCGCTGCGCGAGCGCCTGGCCGCCTGCGTGGCGCCCCTGGATCACGGCTTGCTGAACGAGCAGATCGACAACCCCACGGACGAGAACATCGCCCGCTGGATCCGCCATCGCCTGGCCACGGAGTTCGGCGTGCCGGGCATCCAGCAGGTGGGCATCCAGAGCACCACGCATTCGGGCGTGGACCTGGATGTCTCCGGCAAGGCCCATGTCTGGCGCCGCTACCGCTTCCAGGCGGCTCACCAGCTGCCCAATGTGCCCCTGGGCCACAAGTGCGGTCGCATGCACGGCCATGGCTTTGAGGTCATCCTGCATGCCAACCAGGACCTGGGCGAGCGCGACCTCAGCATCGACTACGACCACCTCGACGAGATCTGGGCCCCCTTCCATGCCCAGCTCAACTACCACTGCCTCAACGAGATCGAGGGCCTGCACAACCCGACCAGCGAGGTGATCTCCGCCTGGCTGTGGGACCGCATCCGCCCGCAGCTGCCCGAGCTGTCCTGGGTGACGGTCTACGAGACGGGTTCCAGCGGCGCCAACTTCGATGGCGCGAACTACCGCATCTGGAAGGAGATGACCCTGGACAGCGCCGTGCAGCTCAAGCGCGCGCCGGACGGCCATCCGCAGCGCGGCATCCATGGCCACACCTTCACGCTGCGCCTGCACCTCTCGGCGCCGCTGGACGCGGTGATGGGCTGGACGGTGGATTTCGGTGACGTGAAGACGCTGTTCAATCCGCTGTTCAAGGCCCTGGACCACCACCCCCTGCACGAGATCCCCTCGCTGGCCGACAGCGACACCGCCTCCCTGGCCGCCTGGATCCTGCGCGAAGGGTGCCAGGTCTTGCCCCAGATCGATCGCGTGGACCTCTACGAGACCCGGGGCTCGGGCGCGCTGGTGAGCGCCGCCGCGGCCGATGAACTCATTCCCGTCTGAGGCCGCCGCGATGACTTACGCCGTCAAGGAACGCTTCTACACCCTGCAGGGCGAAGGCGCGCAAGCCGGCCGCCCGGCCGTGTTCTGCCGCTTCGCGGGCTGCAACCTCTGGAGCGGCCGCGAGCAGGACCGCGCCAGCGCCGTCTGCAATTTCTGCGACACGGATTTCGTGGGCACCGATGGCGAGGGCGGCGGCAAGTTCGCCACCGCGGCCGAGCTGGCCGATGCCATCGACAGCCTCTGGCCGCGCGATGCGCAAGGCCAGCGCCTGGGCCGCCCCTACGTGGTGTGCACCGGCGGCGAGCCCCTGCTGCAGCTGGACACGCCCCTGATCGAGGCCCTGCATGCGCGCGGCTTCGAGATTGCCGTCGAGACCAACGGCACGCAGCCCGCCCCGGAAGGCCTGGACTGGATCTGCGTGAGCCCCAAGGCCGATGCCGAGATCGTGCTCACGAAGGGCCACGAGCTGAAGCTGGTCTACCCGCAGCCCCTGGCCATGCCCGAGCGCTTCGAGCAGCTGGACTTCCAGCACTTCTTCCTGCAGCCCCTCGACTCCATCCTGCAGAAGCAGCACACGCGCGAGGCGGTGGCTTACTGCATGAGCCACCCGCAGTGGCGGCTGTCGGTGCAGATGCACAAGGTGGTGGGCATCGCCTGACGCAGGCCACCTCTGCACGTGTTGCGCCCTTGGCGCGCGCCAGGCCACAGGCTGCATGCCTGTTGCGGAGTCTCGCCGTTAGCAGGCCTGCGTAGTCGCAGGCCGTGAACGAAAAAGCCCCGGCAGAGCGGCCGGGGCTTTGGGTTGGGAGCGGCGCCAGCCGCGTTCGCTCAAGCAGACAGGTGTGCCGTCTGCTGGTCCAGCACGGCTTCGGGAGACTCGGCTTCCTGCTCGGTCTCGGCATTGAGACGCGCCTGCAGCTGAGCCGTGTCCAGGTCACCCGTCCACTTGGCGACGACCACCGTGGCCACGCCGTTGCCGATCAGGTTGGTCAGCGCGCGGGCCTCGCTCATGAAGCGGTCGATCCCGAGGATCAGCGCCAGGCCGGCCACCGGCACGCCGCCCACCGCCGAGAGCGTGGCTGCCAGCACGATGAAGCCGGAGCCCGTCACGCCGGCCGCGCCCTTGGAGGTCAGCAGCAGCACGGCCAGCAGGGTCAGCTGCTGCGTGAGGCTCATGGGCGTGTTGGTGGCCTGTGCGATGAAGACCGCGGCCATGGTCAGGTAGATCGAGGTGCCGTCCAGGTTGAAGGAGTAGCCCGTGGGGATGACCAGACCGACGGTGGACTTCTTGGCGCCCAGGTTCTCCATCTTGGCCATCATGCGCGGCAGCACCGATTCCGACGAGGACGTGCCCAGCACGATCAGCAGCTCCTCCTTGATGTACTTGATGAACTTCAGGATGGAGAAGCCATGCGCGCGGGCGATGCTGCCCAGCACGATGAAGATGAAGAGCAGGCAGGTCAGGTAGAAGCTGCCCATCAGCTTGGCCAGCTGCACCAGCGAGCCCAGGCCGTACTTGCCGATGGTGAAGGCCATGGCGCCGAAGGCACCCACGGGGGCCAGCTTCATGATGTAGCCCACGATCACGAAGAGCACGTGCGAGCTCTTCTCGATGAAGTCGAACACCAGGGTGCCGCGGCCGCCGAAGCGGTGCAGGGCGAAGCCGAAGAGCACGGCCACCAGCAGCACCTGCAGCATCTCGCCCTTGGCGAAGGCGTCGAACATGCTGCTGGGGATGATGGCCAGCAGGAACTCGGTGGTGTTCTGCATCTTGCCCGGGCCCGTGTAGGCGGCGATGCCCTTGGTGTCCAGGTGGGCCGGGTCCACGTTCATGCCCACGCCGGGCTGGAAGACGTTCACCACCACCAGGCCGATGATCAGGGCCAGCGTCGAGACGATCTCGAAGTACAGCAGGGCCAGGCCGCCGGTCTTGCCGACCTTCTTCATGTCCTCCATGCCGGCAATGCCCACCACCACCGTGCAGAAGATGATGGGCGCGATCAGCATCTTGATCAGCTTGATGAAGCCGTCGCCCAGGGGCTTCATGGCCGCGCCGGTTTCAGGCGCGAAATGGCCCAGGCAGACACCCACGAGGATCGCGAGGATCACCTGCAGGTACAGGGACTTGTAGAAGGGGGGTTTGGACACGGTCGCCATGGCAGCACCTCGTGAATCGGGTTGATGCGCTCATGGTGCGCCCGGAATTCGCACAAATCTGTACGTGGAATTGCAGATTTGAGGGGCCCTAGCGCAGCCAGCCGGCCGCTGTAAAGGCACAAGGCTGTGGACAAGTTTTGAGCAAGGCGGTGCTTGTGCACAGGGCAGGGTGGAGTCGCTCGACTTGTTGTCAAACCGTCCGCCCGAAAACCGGGGCTTCAACCACACACTTGTTTAGATAACAAGTTGTTGATTTGCAAAGGACAAATTGACTTGTCCACAGGAAGTGGCGCCCTCTACTAAGACTACCAAGTAAAGATTTCTATCTTGTCTTGTTGATATCAGCCCGGCAAAAAATCTCCTGCTGTTGCACGGCGTTCCCTGAACAGCCTCGCCGGACTTGGCGTGGGTCGGGCCTGCGTGCACACTCGCGGCCCATGATGAACATTGCCGACCTCCAGGCCCGCCTGCGCACCTTTGCCGCCGAGCGCCGCTGGGAGCCCTACCAGACGCCCAAGAACCTGGCCATGGCCATGGTGGTGGAGGCGGCCGAGCTGGTGGAGATCTTCCAGTGGAAGACGGCCGAGGAGTCCCAGGCCCTGGACGAAGTCACGCGGGTGCATCTGGGCGAGGAGATTGCCGACGTGATGCTCTACCTGCTGCAGATCGCCGACCATTGCCAGGTCGACATGGCCGCGGCGGTGGAACGCAAGCTGGCCCTCAATGCGAAGAAGTACCCGCCCCTGGCATCCGGCGCGGGCGATTGAAGGCAGCGTTGTTTGTGAATGGAATCCTGGGCGTGAGCGAGACCGTTGCCGTCATCGACTTCGAGACTTCGGGCCTGGGCCCGGCCAACGGCGGTCGCGCCACCGAGATCGCCGCCGTGCTGGTGCGGGGCGGCTGCATCGTCGGCGAGTACCAGAGCCTCATGCACACCGGCGTGCACGTGCCGCCCTTCATCGAGCAGCTGACCGGCATCAGCAACGAGATGCTGGAAGGCGCGCCGCCGGCCGAGCAGGTGATGCGCGAGGTGGCCGAGTTCACCCGCGGCTGCCCCATGGTGGCGCACAACGCCGGCTTTGACCGCGGCTTCTGGCAATTCGAGATGCGCAAGGCCGAGGTCGATCCGGATCCCGCCCACGAGTTCGCCTGCACCGTGCTGCTGGCCCGGCGCCTGTACCCCGAGGCGCCGTCCTGCAAGCTGGGGCAGCTCGCACGCTGGCACGAGCTGCCGGACATGGGTCGCGCCCACCGGGCCCTGGCCGATGCCAAGACCACGGCCCATCTGCTGATCCGCATGGAGCGCGACATCGAGCGGCAGTTCGAGCTGGAACTGGGTCTGGCCCCTGTGCGCCACGAGCTGCTGGCGCGGCTGCAGAAGGCCAACAAGACGGCCCTGAAGCGTTGCGTGAGCGACTACGCAAACGTCTGGCGCAAGCGTGCCCAGCAGGTGCTGCCGCTGCAGGCTTGACGGGCGCCAGGACCCCGCCTTCGCTGCAAAGCCCCATGGCTGCGGCCTTTGCGCCAAAACGTGCCTGAAAATATCGCCTTGTCAAGCGGCTCGATTTTGAGTTTTGCCCGCCACAATCCCGCCCTTCGTCTTTCATTTGCCGCTGGTTTCTTTGTATGTCGAGTATTCAGGTCCGTCCGGCCACGCTGCGTGACGCCAAGGCCATTGCTGAGATCCACGTCGCCGCTGCGCAGGACGCCTACAAGGATTTGCTGCCGGTGTCCGTGCTGGACAGCTGGTCTGTGCAGAAGCGCCAGGCCTTCTGGCGCGAAGCCATCGACCTGTGCGAGCCCCAGGTGATGGTCGCGCACATCGACAACGAGATGATGGGCTTCGTCGGCTTCGACCGCTCGCGGGACAAGGGCACGCCCTCCAGCACCGGCGAGATCTGGGCCCTCTACGTGGCGCCCAAGCACTGGGAGAAGGGCGTGGGCCTGGCCCTGTGGGACGCGGCCCGCGATGGTCTGCAGGAAGAAGGCTGCACCAAGGTCACGCTGTGGACCTATCTGCGCAATGAACGCGCCCTGCGCTTCTTCGAGCTGGCCGGCTTCAAGCGCGAGCTCAACACCACCAAGACCACCGAAGTGGGCTCGGTGCGCCTGGAAGAGCTGCGCCTGCATCGCTCCCTGGTCTGAGACACTGTTCCGCAGCGCCTGCTCGTGAGAGCCGGTGCTGCATTGAATCGCCCTTCGTGGCGATGACAGGCGCATCAAGCGCCGCGGCTCCTGTGCATGGGCCCTCTGCCAAGCGGCCTGCCATGCTGCCTGCACGGCCGGATTGCCGTGCCGCCGAGCCTGAAGCCGGCATGCTGCGCTGGCGCCCCCTCTCCGTGCCCTCGTCCCTCGACTGAGCCCTGCCTCGTGGCAGGGCGTGTTGCCATCGTCAGCATGGCTTGATGGCTTGTGGGCCCAGGCCTTCGGTCGCCGCCCTTTCCGCCGCCGCAGGCGGTCCCTGCATCCGCCTGCCTTCAGGGCGTTGGCTCGGGCCAGCGTCGACGGCCCCCCTTCCTCTTGCGCGGCTTCACCTCGCGCGCTGCTTCCTCGCATCGATGGTCCGTCGTGGTGGCAACGTCTGCCTACGCGCGCCCGTCCAGCTGCTGCATGGCAATCATCCGGATTCGAGAGATCCCCGTGTTCATCGGCCCTGTCGGCCTGATGGGTCGAATGAGGTCCTCGCTGGATCAGTGCGTGATCCAGGGTAAAGTAAGGGTTCCTTACTTTCCGAATTTCCAAAAAGTGCTCGCGAAGATTACCGCCAAGAATCAACTGACCTTGCCCAAGAGCGTGACCGAGCCCCTGGGGCCGGTGCAGTACTTCGACGTGCAGACCCGGGGCGGCCAAATCGTGCTGACCCCCGTGCGAATCCAGCGAGGTGATGCCCTGAGGGCCAAGCTGGCCGAACTGGCCCTCTCGCCAAAAACGCTGGAGGCCGCCCTGAGCTGGGCTGAAACGCAGATGGGGGCTGTCAAAACCATTGAGACCCCCAAAAAGGCAGCCGGCGCCAAGGCGGCAAAACCATTGAGTACCCCCGCCCCGAAAAAAGCGGTGGCCAAGAAACCAGGGGTCAGGAAAACGCAGGCCACCACGGCCGCCAGAGCCGGCAAGAAGGCCGGCGCCAAAATCATCGAGACCCACAAGAAGCCGGCCGCGGGCCTGCGTGCAAAACCATCGAGTGCCCGTCCGGCGGCGGCGGTGGTGGCCAAACCCGTCCGCAAGACGGCTGCAAAGCCATCGAGCAAGACCGCCAAGCCTGCAGCGGCTGCCAGTGCACGTAGCCGGAGCCAGCGCGTCGCGGCAGGCGCACGGCGCGTCGCATGAAGGCGGGCACCGCAAAGGCTGTGCAGGCAAAAGCAGGCAAGGAACCGGCAGGCAAGGGCCGCACGGCGGCACGGTCACGCAAGACCCGACCCTCGGGCGTCGTGCTGGACACCGCCCTGCTGCTGCAGGTCCTGCTCCACAACGATGCCGAGGGCACGCTGCTGCGCCAGGCCTGGCAGGACGGGCGCCTGCCCCTGCTGGTGTGCGCGGAAACGGCCCAGCTGCTGATGCTGAGCCTGGCCGCACCGGTGCTCAAGCTCAAGCCCGCGCAGCAACAGGAGCTGCTGGCCGATGTGCTGCCCTATGCACAGGTCTGCAAGCCCCTGCAAGGGCGCGCCGCCGCCCGCCTGCCACAGGGGCCGCTGCTGGCCCTGAGTCTGGCCCTGGAGGCGGGCGCCGGCCTGCTGCTGAGCGAGTCGGTGGCCCTGCGCAACCATGTCGCGCGGCAGGCCACGCGCTACCCGGGCCTGCGTGTGCGCACCCTGCGTGAATGGGTTGACGAATCGAGAACCTGAGCGCCGGTGCGGGCCGGGGCGATCTGATAGATTCACGCCCGCTTATGAGCAGCTATAACTTCGGATCCGCGGGAAGCATGTGGCGCGTGGTGTTCTATGAACGCCGCGCAAACCGCGTCCATGTGGACCGCACCGGGCCCTGGCTGCCAGACCGGCAACTCGCACGGAACTGGGCCCTGTGGTTCCAGGAGCGGGGCTATTACGTGGCCCTGCAGGACTCCGCCGGCACGCTGGAGCGCTTCAGCAAGGGATTGCCGGCCTGAATGCCTGGCTGGCTGCCTGGATTGCCGGCGCAGCCACGCGACGCCCAGGCGCTCGCTCAGGTCATGTACTGGCCGCCATTGGCGCTGAGCGTCGCGCCGGTGATGAAGCTGGCTTCGTCGGCCACCAGGAAGCACACGCAGCGCGCGATCTCCTCCGGCGTGCCCAGGCGGCCCACCGGGATCTGCGGCAGGATCATGCTGCTCACCACCTCGGGCTTCATGGACTTGACCATGTCCGTGGCGATATAGCCGGGGCAGATCACGTTCACCGTGATGCCCTTGCTGGCGTTCTCCAGGGCCAGGGCCTTGCTGAAGCCGATTTCGCCGGCCTTGGCGGCCGAGTAGTTGGTCTGGCCCAGCTGGCCCTTCTGGGCGTTGATGGACGCGATGTTGACGATGCGTCCGAAGCTGCGCTCCCGCATGCCGTTGATCACCTGGCGGCTCATGTTGAAGAGCGAGTTCAGGTTGGTGTTGATCACCGCCTGCCACTGCGCCAGGGTCATCTTGTGCAGCATGCCGTCGCGGGTGATGCCGGCGTTGTTGACCAGCACGTCCACCGGCCCCAGCTGCGCCTCCACCTGGGCCACGCCGCGCTCGCAGGCTTCGTAGTCGGAGACATCCCAGCGGAAGACGGGGATGCCGCTCTGCGCATGGAAGGCCTCGGCGGCGGCTTCGTTGTCTGCATAGACGCTGGCCACGCGGTAACCCTGGTCCTTCAGGCCCAGGGCGATGGCGGCGCCGATGCCGCGGGTGCCGCCTGTCACGATGGCCACTCTTTGCATGTCTGATGTCTCCTGGTGTGATGCAAATGGCGCGTGCGCGCCAACGCCGCATCATTCGCGGGACGGCCTCGGGCGTCAACCGCTGCGGCCCCCCGGCATGAGGGCAGAAGGGGCGATGGCGGCGCATAAAAAACAGCCCCGCCGGGCATGCGCCGGGCGGGGCCGAGAAGGCAAGAGCGAGAGTATTGCTCCGTCTGGCACCGGCACGGAGCCGGTGAGTCGACGGCCGGCACTGTGCCAGCTTCGCATGACATGGGAATGACGCCGCGCAAGAAGCGGCGAGGGGAGGGCGTTCCTGCAGACGCTCTCCGGACTCAGGCCAGCCCCCATCCCTCGGTGGCCGCGGGCACTTCGTGCTGCTGCACATGCACCGGGCACAGGCGCTTGGCGGCAGCACGTTGCACCAGCTGCTCGGCCTGTGCGGCCGTGAGGCGCAGGGCGAAGCGGGTCCAGCGGCGCTGCACCAGCGCGTGGCCCCAGGCGTCCTCCAGGGCGTGGCGGATGTCCTGCGGCGCCTGCAGCTGCTGCTGCTGGAGAACGCGCGGCACGAAGGCCAGCACGAAGCGGTTGAAGTCCGCCTGCAGGTCCGGCTGCGGCAGCAGAGCCTCCAGGCGCGCGAGGCGCTGGCTCCAGCCGGGCGTGGCGAACTGGCGGGTCACCAGGGCCTGCAGAGCCTGGATGGGATTGAAGAGACGCAGTCGGTTGGGCGGCAGCACATGCAGGGGCAGGGCGGCGGCCTGCTCGTGCGGCAGGGGCGTCACGAAGCTGCTCAGCAGGGCCAGGCGTTGCCAGGCCTGTGCATCCAGCCCGCCCATCTGGCGGATCGGGCCCTGCTGCAGGCTTCGGGCTGCGGCCTGCAGTGCGGCGAAGTCCCGGTCACCCTTGGCGGCGTTGGCCTGGCGGCTCATCATGGCCAGGTTGCCGGCGGCATAGCCCGCATCGTCGCGCACGCGGTCCAGGCTGCGCTGGCAGGGGTCGCCGGGGATGTCGTTGAGCGGCTGGCGGCTGATGGGGCAATGGCCGGTGTCCAGCTGCTGCAGGTAGTTGGGCGTGAGCAGGGTGGTCTCGAAGCTGCGGCCGCGGGCCCAGGCATGGGTGCGCAGTTGCAGCCAGCGCTGGGTGTGGCCGCCGGCCTTCAGCGTGCGGCGCCCGAAGGTGGCGTGGCCGGCCTGCCAGCCCTGGCGCAGGGGCGAGGCGCTGAAGAGGTGTTCCACCGCCGGCGTCAGGCCGTGGCGGGCGTGGTCCCAGCCGAGCTCGAAGCCGACCTGCTTGCCGGCGGGCAGGGCGGGCGCCTCGTCCATGGCCAGGTCAAGCTGGGCCGGGGCGGCGGGAAGGGTCAAAGCGCTGAGTTGGGCCATGGTCATCTCCTGCAAAGGTTGGGAGTGCTGGCCGCCACAAATCTGTCAGCGACCTTGTGGCACAGTGTGCGGTGCAGGTAGCTCAAGGCGTGAGCTACCTGCGCTTCGTGCGAAAGCAGGGGAAAACCACGACAGGGAGGGCCGCTGGCCATGGATCGAACCGAGCGCTTCTACAAGATCGAAATGCTGATCCGCGCCCAGGAGTGCGTCAGCTTCGCGACGCTGCTGGAGGCGCTGGAGGTCTCGCCGGCCACGCTCAAGCGCGACCTGCAGTACCTGCGTGAGCGCATGGACGCTCCCATCGAGTACGACGCCCTGGACAACGGCTATCGCTTCAGCCAGGACTGGCGCGGCCAGAAGCACGAGCTGCCAGGCGTGTGGTTCAGCGAGAAGGAGCTGCATGCCCTGCTGACCATGAACCAGCTGCTGTCCAGCCTGGACGAGAACGGCCTGCTGACCCGCCACCTGCAGCCCATGCTGGACAAGCTCAGCGGCATGCTGGGCAGCGACGAGGCCGAGTCCCGCGAGCTGACGCGGCGGGTCAAGCTCATCTCCACCGCCCGGCGCCGGGTGCCTTCCGAGCATTTCGAGACCGTCGGCAGCGCCCTGGTGAAGCGCCAGCGCCTGCGCCTGTCCTATCGCAAGAGGGGGCGCGGGGGGCAGGCGGGCTCGCTGGGCGAGCGGGTGGTGTCACCGCAGCGATTGGTCCACTACCGCAACACCTGGTACCTGGACGCCTGGTGCCACCAGAGCGAGGGCCTGCGGCGCTTTGCACTGGATGCGGTGGAGGCGGCCGAGGCCACGCCGGACAAGGCGCGCCCGGTCGCGGTGAAGCAGCTGGAGTCTGAGCTGGACCAGGGCTATGGCATCTTCGCGGGCGGGCGGCCGCAGCGGGCGTGCCTGGTCTTCAGTGCCGAAGCGGCGCAGTGGGTCTCCCGCGAGGAATGGCATCCTGCTCAGCGGAGCCGTTGGCTGGCGGACGGCCGCTGGGAGCTGGAGGTGCCCTATGTGGACGCCACCGAGCTGCTGATGGACCTGCTGCGCCATGCCGGCGAGGTGGAGGTCCTGGCGCCCGCCGCCCTGGCCGAGGCCTACGAGGAACGCCTGCGACAGGCGCTTCAGCGTCTGCCGCGCAGCAGGAAGTAGAGGCACAGGGCCAGGCTCAGCAGGCCCACCGGGATCTGCAGGGCCAGCAGAGTGGACCACCCGCCGCTGTGCCGCTCCGGCCAGCCTAGGCCGCCTAGCACCAGCGATCCCAGGCCCACGCCGCCGAAGAAGAACAGGCGCAGGGCATGGCCCAGCGGGCTGGACGCCTCCGCTTCATCGTCCTCGCCGAAGGGGCCCATGCCCGTGGCAGCACACAGCAGCAGGAACAGCCCCAGCAGCAGCCAGGCTGGCATCGGGTGGTGCAGGCGTTCCAGGCGGCTGTTCAGGGCCAGCAGGCCCGTGCCGCCCAGGGCGAAGAGCAGGATGCGCAGCACGGGACCTTGAGGGCCGTGCTCAGGCCTGCCCGGGCTCGTCCTGCTGGCGCTGGAGGCGTTCGCTGTGCCAGTAGACGTCGTCCCCGCCCTTGCCATCGAGGTTGGCGCGGTTGAGCACGCGGGCCAGCACGAAGAGCAGGTCGGAGAGGCGGTTGAGGTACTGGCGGGGTGCGGCCTCGATCTTCTCGCCCTGGTGCAGGGCATGGACCACGGACCGCTCGGCGCGGCGGGCGATGGTGCGGGCCACGTGCGCGATGGCGGCGCTGCGGGTGCCGGCGGGCAGGATGAATTCCTTGAGGCGGGGGAGATGGGCGTTGTAGTGGGCCAGCGCCTCGTCCAGGCGCAGCACGGCGTCTTCCTTGAGCAGGCTGTAGCCGGGCATGCACAGCTCGCCGCCCAGGTTGAAGAGCTCGTGCTGGATGGTGATCAGCAGCTCGCGGACGTCCTCGGGCAGCAGCTCGGCCAGCAGCACGCCGAGGGTGGAGTTGAGCTCGTCCACATCGCCCATGGCCTGGACGCGCAGGTGATCCTTGGGCACGCGCGTGCCGTCACCCAGGCCGGTGGTGCCGTCATCTCCGGTGCGGGTGGCGATCTGGGAAAGTCGGTTGGCCATGATGACAGGGAGCGGGCTTGTTGATGAGGCCCGCATCTTGCCTCAGTCCGACCGGGTGCCCGGATTAGCCCCTGCGTCCGCTGCGGTGAAAGTCGGGCCGCTGGGGACGGGCCGGGTGCGCATGCGCGCCTTCGCCATGGGGCTTGGGCTCATGGCCCGGCGGTGCCGCAGGTGTGGCGGGCGCACGGAAGGCGTTCATGATGTTCTGGACCAGCAGGGCCAGCATGTCGCGCCGCCACAGGCCCAGCAGGGCCAGGGCCACGACGGCGATCAGCAGGATCCAACTCGAAGTCGTCATGAAAGCTCCTCGTGCGGCGATCGTGCGACCATGGTGGCACGGGCGCGCCGGGGCTTCAAGCCTTCGCACTTGCGCCAGCGCAGGTCCGGCCCGTTCAGGCGCGGTTCAGCACCGATTCCTAGAATGCCCATCGAAGCAATGCCGGAGTTCCGCCATGACCCATGCCTCCCTGCCTGCCGCCCTGAACGGCCCGCGCCGCGCCGTGCCCGAGCTGCTGAAGCAGGCCTGCCGTGAACGCTTCGGCGCGCGCTGCGTCGAGTCGCTGGCGGTGCGCCAGCAGCATGGCCGGGACGAGAGCCCCTTCGACGTGGAGCCGCCGGACCTGGTCCTCTTCGTCGAGAGCGAGGAGGAGGTCGCCTTCGTGCTGGCCCAGGCCCAGCAGCACGCGGTGCCGGTGATTCCCTATGGCGCGGGCACCTCGCTGGAAGGTCATCTGCTCGCGGTGCAGGGCGGCATCAGCCTGGACCTCTCGCGCATGAACCGCATCCTGGCCATCCAGGCCGAGGACCTGACGGTGACGGTGCAGCCCGGCGTCACGCGCCACCGGCTCAATGACGAGCTGCGCCACCAGGGCCTGTTCTTCCCCATCGACCCGGGAGCCGATGCCTCGCTGGGCGGCATGGCGGCCACGCGGGCCAGCGGCACCAATGCCGTGCGCTACGGCACGCTGCGCGAGAACGTGCTGGCCCTGCGCGTGGTCACGCCGGGTGGCGGCGTCGTGCGCACGGGCTCTCGGGCGCGCAAGAGCAGCGCGGGCTATGACCTCACCCGGCTCTTCGTGGGCAGCGAGGGCACGCTGGGCGTGATCACCGAGCTGACGCTGCGGCTGTATCCGCTGCCGGAGGCGGTGTCCGCGGCGATCTGCTTCTTCCCCAGCATCGATGCGGCCGTGCAGACCACCATGCAGATCATCCAGATGGGCGTGCCCATCGCCCGCTGCGAGCTGCTGGATGCCCACACGGTGCGGGCCGTCAATGCGCATGACCACCTGGGCCTGCGGGAATCGGCCATGCTGCTGATGGAGTTCCACGGCTCGGCCGCCAGCGTGGCCGAACAGGCCGGCACGGTGCAGGAGATCGCCCGCGACTGCGGTGGCGAGGACTTCGAGTGGGCCAGCACGCCCGAGGAGCGCACCCGGCTGTGGACGGCCCGCCACCACGCCTACCTCTCGGCCCTTCAGATGAAGCCCGGCTGCCGCTGCGTCACCACGGACACCTGCGTGCCCATCTCGCGCCTGGCCGAGAGCATCAACGAGTCGGTGGCCGAGGTGCAGGCCTCGGGGCTGCCCTATTTCATCGTGGGGCACGTGGGGGACGGCAATTTCCACATGGGCTACCTGATCGACCCGGCCCTGCCGGCCGAGCGCGAGACGGCCGAGCGCCTGTCGGCACAGATGGTGGCACGCGCCCTGCGCCTGGGTGGTACCTGCACGGGCGAACACGGCATCGGCCTGCACAAGCAGGACTTCCTGCTGGACGAGGCCGGCGCGGAAGCCGTGGACCTCATGCGCACGCTCAAGCGGGCGGTGGACCCGCTGGACATCATGAATCCGGGCAAGATCTTTCCCGGTCAGGCGGGCGCCTAGGCCCGGCGGGCAGGGCCGCTAGCGATAGCGGCGCAGGATCTCCTCCAGCCGGCCCTCGCTCAGCAGGGCCTGCTGGGCCGAGGCCAGCTCGGACAGCGGAATGGGCGAGCTGCGCTGGCGCAGGCAGTACAGGGCCGTGCGCGAGACCTCCAGCGGCGAAGTCACCAGGATGCGCAGCCGGGGGTCATGCGCCCGGGCATAGGCGAACTGCAGATGGCTGATCACGCTGTAGTCGGCACGACCCAGGCTTTGCATGAGCAGCAGGCGCCCTTCGTTGTGCGCCAGGCTGCGCTCCAGGTGGCCGGCCTCGAACAGCGGGTCCAGCAGCGGATAGCGGTAGCCGCTGACCACGCCCACGGTCCGGCCCTGCAGCTGCTCCAGATGCCGCACCAGGGGCGTGCCGGGCAGGCTCACCAGCTCCTCGACCACCTCCATCAGCGGCCGCGGCAGCCACTCGATCCAGGCCTCGTCCTGCGCGCTGTACCACTGGGGGTTCTCGAAGCACTGCACATCGAAGCCGCCTTCGCGCAGCTGCTGACCCACACGGCGCGTGGGCATCAGGAGAAAGCGGGCCTCGCGCCCCAGGCGCTGCGCGAGGGCCAGGCCCCAGTCATGGACGATGCCGCCCTGCAGCCGGGCCTCGCCGCTGCCCTGGCTGATGTCTGCGAAGGGGAGGCTGGCGCCCGTGGTCACCAGCAGGCGCAGCGGTGGTGCGGCGGCCTCGGCAGCCAGGCTCAGGGCCAGGATGGCCAGCGTGCAGGCCCGCGCGGCCCAGGCGCCCATGCTCAGGGCCTCCTGAGGGAAGGCGCCGTGCTCAATGTGCAGGCGCCGGCACGGTCCAGCGCTTGCTCACCTCGCCCTTGCCGTTGACGCTCTCCAGTTGCACGCCAAAGCCCCACAGCCGGGCCACGTGCTTGAGCACTTCCTGGGCGCCCTCATGCAGGGGACGGTCCAGATGCTGGGTGTGGCGCAGGGTCAGGGAGCGGTCGCCGCGCAGGTTGACGTTCCAGACCTGGATGTTGGGCTCGCGGGTGGAGAGGTCGTACTGGCGCGAGAGGGCCTCGCGCACGTGCTGGTAGCCGCTCTCGTCGTGGATGGCGGAGATCAGGTACTCCTTCTCCTTCTCGTCATCCAGGATGGCGAAGAGCTTGAAGTCGCGCATGAGCTTGGGGCTCAGGTACTGGCCGATGAAGCTCTCGTCCTTGAAGTTGCGCATGGCGTGCTGCAGCGTGGGCAGCCAGTCGCTGCCGGCGATGTCGGGGAACCACTGGCGGTCCTCGGCGGTGGGGGCCTCGCAGATGCGCTTGAGGTCGGTGTACATGGCAAAGCCCAGGGCATAGGGATTCAGGTTGGCCATGGGCTGCTGCGCGATGACGTTGGTGTGCGACTTCAGCCACTCGATCATCATGCCGTCGGTGAGGTAGCCGTCGTCGTACATCTGATTGAGCAGGCGGTGGTGCCAGAAGGTGGCCCAGCCCTCGTTCATCACCTGGGTCTGGCGCTGCGGGTAGAAGTACTGGGCGATCTTGCGCACGATCCGCACGATCTCGCGCTGCCAGGGCTCCAGCAGGGGTGCGTTCTTCTCGATGAAGTACAGCAGGTTCTCCTGCGGCTCCTCGGGGAAGCGGCGTGCAGCCTGGGCTTCGGCGTCCTTGTCGGCCCGGCGGGGCAGGGTGCGCCAGAGGTCGTTGATCTGCTGCTGGGCGTAGGACTCGCGATCCTTGAGACGGTTGCGCTCCTCGGCCAGCGAGAGCTTGGCAGGCCGCCGGTAGCGGTCCACGCCGTGGTTCATCAGGGCGTGGCAGGAATCGAGCACAGCCTCCACCGCGTCCAGACCATGACGCTCCTCGCATTCGGCCACGTAGTTCTTGGCGTAGACGAGGTAGTCGATGATGGACGAGGCGTCCGTCCACATGCGGAAGAGGTAGTTGCCCTTGAAGAAGCTGTTGTGGCCATAGCAGGCATGGGCGATCACCAGGGCCTGCATGGCCATGGTGTTCTCCTCCATCAGGTAGGCGATGCAGGGGTCGGAGTTGATGACGATCTCGTAGGCCAGGCCCATCTGGCCGCGCTTGTAGTTGCGCTCGGTGGCGATGAATTCCTTGCCGTAGCTCCAGTGCCGGTAGTTCACCGGCATGCCCACGGAGGCGTAGGCGTCCATCATCTGCTCGGCGGTGATGATTTCCAGCTGGTTGGCATAGGTGTCCAGGCCGTAGCGCTCGGCGGTCTGGCGGATCACCTCGTGGTACTCGTGGATCAGCTCGAAGGTCCAGTCGCTGGGAGCGGGCAGGGGGTGGTCCGGTCGTTTCTCGAGGGGTTTCATCTGACGCAGGGGAGGCGGGGAGCGGCGGCCACCCCATTCATGGCGGTTGGCCGCCAGGCCGGTGCTGCGGCGGTTTTCAAGATCGGGAGAGCGGTTCATGCGGAGGCTCCTTCCTTCTTGAACAGGTCGCGGAAGACCGGGTAGATCTGGTTCACCTCCACGGCCTTGCGCATTGCGAACTGCGGCACCTCGTCGGCCAGCTTGGCGTATTCCTCCCAGAGGTTCTGTTCGGCCTCCGCCACCTGCACATAGGCGAAGTAGCGGCACAGGGGCAGGATCTTGTCGGTGAGCAGTTCGCGGCAACGGCCGCTGTCGTGGTGCCAGTTGTCGCCATCGCTGGCCTGGGCGCCGTAGATGTTCCATTCCGAGGGCGAGTAGCGCTCGCGGATGATCTGCTCCATCAGCACCAGGGCCGAGGACACCACGGTGCCGCCGGTCTCGGTGGCGTGGAAGAAGTTCTGCTCATCCACCTCCTGGGCCTGCGTGTGATGGCGGATGAAGACCACCTCGATCTTCTCGTAGTGCCGCGTGAGGAAGAGGTAGAGCAGGATGAAGAAGCGCTTGGCCAGGTCCTTGCGGGCCTCGTCCATGGAGCCGGAGACGTCCATCAGGCAGAACATCACGGCGCGCGTGGTGGGCACCGGCACCTTGACCCGCGAGCGGAAGCGCAGGTCGATGGGGTCGAGGAAGGGGATGGCCTCGATGCGCCCCTTGAGATGGGCGATGCGGGCCTCGGTGTCCTCGATCAGCGGCTTGTTCTCGGGATGTTCGGGCAGCTCGCGCAGCAGCAGGGCCAGGCGTTCCTCCAGCTCATGCAGCTCGCGCCGCTTGCCCATGCCCAGCGCGATGCGACGGCCCAGGGCGCCCCGCATGGAGCGCACCACGTGCAGGTTGGTGGGCGTGCCGTCGCTGGTGAAGCCGGCGCGGTGGCTCTTCCATTCCGGCGTCTCGGCCAGGGTGGTGCGGGCCATATTGGGCAGGGCCAGGTCGTCGAAGAAGACCTGCATGAACTCTTCCTTGCTGAGGTGGAAGACGAAGTCGTCCTCGCCCTCGCCGGAGTCGCTGGCCTGGCTGCCCTGGCCCTGGCCCTGGCCGCCCTGGGGCTTGGGTACGCGGTCGCCCTTGACGTGGTCCCGGTTGCCCGGCCTCACCACCTCGCGGGTACCGCCCTCGCCATGGCCGAAGACGGGTTCGCTGAGGTCCTTCTTGGGGATGTGCACCTCTTCGCCGCGCTCCATGTCCCGGATGCCACGCCCGTCCACCGCCCGCCGTACCGCCTCGCGGATCTGGTCCTTGTGTCGACGCAGAAACCGCTCGCGATTGCCGATGGACTTGTTCTTGCCCGAAAGCCGTCGATCGATGATCTGCTGCAGCATGTGCTGTCCTTCTGTAGCCCGCTCCACCCGGCTTTCCCGAGCGGGGCCCGCGGATCCGGCTTGGCCGGGCCGTCGGGCCCGCCCCCTCGAGGGGGCGCGCGAAGCGCGTAGGGGGTGGTCCGGTCAGCTACTCTTGCGCACGCGCAGGTACCACTCGCAGAGCAAGCGCACCTGCTTGGCCGTATAGCCCTTGTCGACCATGCGCTGCACGAAGTTCTCGTGCTTCTTGGCCTCCTCGGCACTGGCCTTGGCGTTGAAGCTGATCACGGGCAGCAGCTCCTCGGTGTTGGAGAACATCTTCTTCTCGATCACCGTGCGCAGCTTCTCGTAGCTGGTCCAGGCCGGGTTCTTGCCGGCGTTGTTGGCGCGGGCCCGCAGCACGAAGTTGACGATCTCGTTGCGGAAGTCCTTGGGATTGCTGATGCCCGCGGGCTTCTCGATCTTCTCCAGCTCGGCGTTCAGCGCCGAACGGTCG
Source organism: Pelomonas sp. BJYL3 (assembly GCF_027257975.1). Lineage (GTDB taxonomy): Bacteria > Pseudomonadota > Gammaproteobacteria > Burkholderiales > Burkholderiaceae_C > Roseateles_B > Roseateles_B flavus. The sequence continues at coordinate 126,050 of NZ_JANZKX010000002.1, read as the reverse complement.
AAGACCTCGCCGGTGTCGGTGTCGCGGTACTCCTGGTCCTGGATCCAGTAGTCGGCGTAGGTGACGTAGCGGTCGAAGATGTTCTGACCGTACTCGGAATAGCTCTCCAGGTAGGCCGTCTGTATCTCCTTGCCGATGAACTCCGCATAGCGCGGCGCCAGCGCCTCCTTGATGAAGCCGACGTACTTCTGCTCCAGCTCGCCCGAGAACTGCTCGCGCTCGATCTGCTGCTCCAGCACGTACATCAGGTGCACCGGATTGGCCGCGACCTCGCTGGGGTCGAAGTTGAAGACCTTGGAAAGGATCTTGTAGGCAAAGCGCGTGCTGATGCCGTTCATGCCCTCGTCCACGCCGGCGTAGTCGCGGTACTCCTGCAGGCTCTTGGCGCGCGGGTCGGTGTCCTTGAGGTTGTCGCCGTCGTAGACCTGCATCTTGGAATAGAGCGTCGAGTTCTCCGGCTCCTTCAGCCGGGTCAGCACCGCGAACTGCGCCATCATCTTCAGCGTGCCCGGGGCGCACTTGGCCTCGGCGAGCGAGGAGCCACGGATCAGCTTCTCGTAGATCTTCATCTCCTCGCTGACACGCAGGCAGTAGGGCACCTTGACGATGTAGATGCGGTCGAGGAAGGCCTCGTTGTTCTTGTTGTTGCGGAAGGTCTTCCACTCGCTCTCGTTGCTGTGCGCCAGCACGATGCCGTCGAAGGGGATGGCACCGAAGCCTTCGGTGCCCTTGAAGTTGCCTTCCTGCGTGGCGGTCAGCAGCGGGTGCAGCACCTTGATGGGCGCCTTGAACATCTCCACGAACTCCAGCAGGCCCTGGTTGGCCAGGCACAGGCCGCCGCTGTAGCTGTAGGCATCGGGGTCGTCCTGCGCGTAGGTCTCGAGCTTGCGGATGTCGACCTTGCCCACCAGGCTGGAGATGTCCTGGTTGTTCTCGTCACCCGGCTCGGTCTTGGCCACGCCGATCTGCTTGAGCACGCTGGGGTAGCGCTTGATCACGCGGAACTTGCGGATGTCGCCGCCGAACTCGTCCAGGCGCTTGACGGCCCAGGGCGAGAGGATGCGGTTGAGGTAGCGGCTGGGGATGCCGAACTCCTTCTCGAGCAGCGGGCCGTCCTCCACCGGGTCGAAGAGGCCCAGCGGCGATTCGTTCACCGGCGAGTCCTTCAGCGCGTAGAAGGGCACCTGCTCCATCAGCTGCTTGAGCCGCTCGGCGATGGAGCTCTTGCCGCCGCCCACCGGGCCCAGCAGGTAGAGGATCTGCTTCTTTTCCTCCAGGCCCTGTGCGGCGTGGCGGAAGTAGCTGACGACCTGCTCGATGGCTTCCTCCATGCCGTAGAACTCGGCGAAGGCGGGATAGAGCTTGATGGTCTTGTTGGCGAAGATGCGCGAGAGCCGTGGGTCGTTGCGCGTGTCCACCATCTGCGGTTCGCCGATGGCCTTGAGCATGCGCTCCGCGGCGGTGGCGTAGGCGAGGGGATTGCGCTTGCACTCGGCCAGGTACTCTTCGAGCGAGAGCTCTTCGATCCGGCTGCGCTCGTAGCGTGCGGTGTAGTTGCTGATCACGTCCATGCTGACCTCCTGTGTTCGTTGGAGGCGATGCCGGGCATATGACATCCGGCATCGTCCGGGAAGTTCTGGTGACGTCCTGGGGCAAGGCGTCATCAGAGCTTTCCGAGCATCAGCGCTGGTCAGCAGCGTCGTGCAGCGGGGGATCCGGCAGTCCTCGAAAAAGGCCCGTGCGGGGCGACTTCTCGAGGCCTGTCTGCTGCAATCAGGGGCCGGTTCCCATCCTACGCCGCTTGTCGCGGCAAGGAAGGACACAAGACCTGACCCCTCATGGCTTCACTTGTAGTCCTTTCACGATGACTTCGCAACGCTGTCCTGCGGGGGCGCGTTTACAGCATAGACCCCTGCATGATGCGCGGGCAGGGAATCCGGTGTCGAAAGGCGTGAAAAAAAGCCGTGCACAGGGCACGGCTTTGGGAGCGTGGACGCGTGTCAGGCGCGGCGCGGACTCACAAAGGCTTCACTGAGGCCCGCGCAGGCGCTCGATCAGGCCGTTGAGCTCGTCCAGCGAGCTGAACTGGATGGCGATCTCGCCGGACTCGCCGCGCCGCGTCTTCTTCTTCACGCGGATCTCCACCTGTGCGGTCAGCAGATCGGACAGCTCTTCCTCCAGGCGCAGCACGTCGCGACTCTTGTCGCCCTTGACGCGCAGCAGCGGTGCCTGGCGGCCGGCGCCCTGGTGGCGCTGCACCAGCTTCTCGGCCTCGCGCACGCTCAGCTTCTTGGCGGCGATTTCAGTCGCGCTGGTGATCTGATGGGCGCCGTCCAGGGCCAGCAGGGCGCGGGCATGGCCCATGTCGAGGTCACCCGCCATCAGCATGGCCTGCACCGGCTCGGCCAGGTTCAGCAGGCGCAGCAGGTTGCTGGCGGCGCTGCGCGAGCGGCCCACGGCCTGTGCAGCCTGCTCGTGAGTGAGCCCAAACTCGTCCGTGAGGCGTTTCAGGCCCTGGGCCTCTTCCAGCGGGTTGAGGTCCTCGCGCTGGATGTTCTCGATGAGGGCCATGGCCGCCGCGGCTTCATCCGGCACAGCCTTGACCAGCACCGGCACATCGCGCAGGCCGGCCAGCTTGGCGGCACGGAAGCGGCGCTCGCCGGCGATGATCTCGTAGCGGGCCACGCCGTCCTTGGAAGCGTCGGCACCAATGGGGCGGACCAGGATGGGCTGCATGATGCCCTGGCCCTTGATGCTCTCGGCCAGCTCGTAGAGCGAGCCCTCGTCCATGCGCGTGCGGGGCTGGTATTTGCCGGCCTGCATCTGCTCCAGGCGCAGTGTGCTGGGCTCGCCTTCGCGCGCGGCGGGCGTTTCAGAGACTTTGGGGCCCAGCAGGGCCTCCAGGCCCATGCCGAGCCCCTTGGGTTTTTTCGTGACCATGGGGTGGATTGTCGCAAAGTGCCGTTGCGCCCCTGCGCGCAGCGCCGGAGGATTTTTTCAGGCGACCTGCATCCAGATCGGCGCTCCCTGCATCCAAGCAGAAGAGACCTCCATGTGGCGGGGTCCTGAAACGAGGAGCGCTTGCATGTCGACACCCCAGATGAAACGGCAGACACAAGGCCTGGCCCTGGCGGCCGCCCTGATGCTGAGCCCGCTGAGCATGGCCGCGCCAGGCGTCGGCTCTCCCCTGGTCCTGCCACCTGCGGAACAGGCGGCCCTGGGCCAGCAGATCGGCCTGCGCCTGAACCGGGACTATCACGACCTGACCCGGGTCCCCGCCGCGCTGGCAGCCCTGAAGCCGCAGGCCGGGGCCTTGCCAGGCCCGGTCCTGGCCGAGGCCTGGACCCGCCTGCTGCAGGATCAGCTCAACGATGCCCATGCCCGCCTGGTCTACAGCCCCGAGGCCTTGCCGCTGGACGCTGACGCGGCCGAGGAGGGCCCCTCGGGCCCACCCCCCGAGGTGATGCGCCACCTGAACTGTGGTGTGGAGCGCGTGGAGCACTATCCCGGCAATATCGGCTACCTGCGCGTGGATGCCATGGCCCCGCCCGAGGCCTGCGCGCCCACGATGGCGGCCGCCTTGCAGGTGCTGGCGCAGAGCGATGCCCTGATCCTGGACCTTCGCCGCAACCGCGGCGGCAGCCCGGACATGGTGCAATGGCTGGCCAGCCACCTCCTGCCGCCGCAGACAGCCCTGAGTTCCATGGTCCGTGCCCGTGATGCTTCCAGCGAAGCCCTGAAGACGCAGGCCGGCCTGCCGGGGCCGGACCTGAGCCGAGTCCCGCTGTACCTGCTCACCAGCAGCAAGACCTTCTCGGCCGGCGAGCACCTGGCCTACGACCTGCAGCAGGCCGGCCGCGCCACGGTGGTCGGCGAACCCAGCGGCGGCGGAGCCAATCCCGGCGCCTTCCGCACTGTGCATCCGCACTTCCGCCTGTGGGTTTCGCTGGCGCGCTCGGTGAGCCCGGTCACGGGTGGCAACTGGGAAGGGCACGGCGTCCAGCCCGACGAGCGCGTCAAGGCCCCAGAGGCGCGACGCGTGGCCTATGGCCGGGCGCTGAAGGACCTGGTGCAGGCCAAGGCACCGAGCGCCATGCCAGGCGAGCGGGAAGAGATCCTGGGCGAACTGGACGAAGTATCGAAACTGCTGGGCCTCTGAGCCCCGCACCGCGGCCCGGCCGGAAGCGGCCTGACCCCGTCATGACGAAGGATTACGACGATGGACAACGTGAACGAGCTGTTTGTAGGCCTGGGAATGATCGTGGTGACGCTGGTCGCCATCATCGGCCCGGTGATGGTGCTGCTGCGCCTGATGCGCCACCAGACCCGCCAGAAGGAACAGCGCTACCGCTTCCTGCTGGACCTGGCCGACCGCCATCAGGTGCTGCCGCCGGAGCTGCTGAAGGAGCCCACGCCGACCGAGGCGGACCGCCGCCGCGGCCTGGTGCTGGTCAGCGCGGCCGTGGGCATCTGGCTGAGCCTGCAGCTGCTGCCGCTGGAGTACAGCGAGGGGCATCGCCTGGGCGAGTTGTGGGGCCTGGCCTGCCTGCCGCTGATGGTGGGCCTGGGCTACCTGGCCAGCTGGTGGCTGGGCCAGCGCGGCCAGCGGGCCGATGGCTGAGCCCCTCGACCCGGAGGACCGGCTGGACCGGCTCCTCGTGCGGCGGGTGCTGGACACCGGTGAGGCACAGGCCTTCGAGCAGCTGCTGCGGCGCCACCAGGGCCTGGTCCGGGCCCAGCTGCGCCGCCTGCTTCACGGCGACGCCGCCCAGGCGGACGAGCTGGCGCAGGAGGTCTTCCTGCGTCTGTGGCGCAAGCTGGACCAGTACCGCGGCGAGGCCCGCTTCGCGACCTGGCTGTTCCGCCTGGCCTACACCGTGTTCCTGGAGTCGCGTCGCAAGCGCCACCTCCCCCTGGAGGACGACGCGGACCTGGAAGGCGCGGCTGGTGCCGACCTCGGCCCCTCGCCGGCCCTGCGCCTGGACCTGCAGCAGGCCCTGGAGCGCCTGCCCCGCCCGGAGCGCCAGGCCCTGATGCATTGCGCCGAGCTGGGCCTGAGCCACGAGGAGGCCGCCCAGGTGATGGGACTGCCCCTGGGCACGCTGAAGTCGCATGTGCAACGAGGCAAGCAGCGTCTGCGAAGCTGGTTGCAGGACTGGAAGGAGACGACGCCATGAGCGAGTTGAATCACGAGACCCTGGGGCCTTCGGATCCGGACGACGACGCCGTGCTGGACGCCTGGCTGGCCCAGGCCCGGCTCGACCCGGTGCCGGACGACGGTTTCAGCGCGGCGCTGATGCAGCGCCTGCCCGACCCCGGGCGCTACCGTCGGCGCTCGAAGGCGCCCTTGTGGGGGGCGGGGCTGGGCGGCGGTCTGCTGGTCTGGCAGCTGGCCGGCACGGGCCTGCTGCCCCAGGCCCTGGCCGGTGGAGCGGCAGGCCTGCTCACGCCGGCGCTGGGCGTCGTCCTGGCCTGCGTGCTGGGCCTCAGCGCCGGGGTCAGCGGCTGGGTCTGGGCGGAGCGCGAGGGCTGAGCGCGGCCGGGCCTCTCTCAGAGCGTCTCAGCGCGTCTCGCCGCACAGCGTCGCCAGCAGAGCCTGGCCCTCGGGCCAGTCGCCCAGGCCGCTTTCGGTGTTGAGATGGCCGCGCGGTCCCGCCATCACCAGGCGGGCGCCCCAGTCGGCGGCCATCTGGCCGGCCCGCTCGGGCGCGCAGTAGGGGTCGTCGGACGAGACCACGGCAATGGCCGGGAAGGGCAGGCGAGGGCGGCGGATGGGCCGCCAGTTGTGCAGCTGGGGCGGCATGTCCTCGCGCTCGGTGTCGGGCGGCGCCACCAGCAGGGCGCCGCGCACGCGGCCGGTGTGCTGCGAATGCGCGGCCCAGGCCGCCACCAGCTGGCAGCCCAGGCTGTGGGCCACGAGCACGGCGGGTGTCTGCGCCAGGCGCGGGTCGGTCAGCAGCACCTCGTCCAGCCGCGCCATCCAGTCGCCGCGGCGCGGCCAATCCCAGTCGGCCTGCTCGATGCGGACATGGCCCAGCTGCCGCTCCCAGCGGCTCTGCCAGTGCTCAGGATCGGAATTGAGCCAGCCGGGCAGCAGGTAGACGGGTGGGGGCGTGTCACAGGAGGGCAGAGGCATCATCAGGGGCGAAGGATGGGGCCCGCCCTGCACAGCCGGGGGGCCGGGTCATCCCTTATGCTGTCGTATTGTTCCCATTGATTGTGCTGGAGATCTCATGACGTACACCGTGTTTGTGGATGGACAGGAGGGCACCACGGGCCTGCGCATCCATGAGTACCTGGCCCAGCGCAGCGACATCGAGGTGCTGCGCATTGACGCCGACAAGCGCAAGGACGCCGCCGAGCGTGCCCGCCTGCTCAACGCCGCCGACGTGGCCTTCCTGTGCCTGCCGGATGCCGCCTCCCGCGAGGCCGCGGCCATGATCAGCAACCCCAACACCTGCCTGATCGACGCCAGCACCGCCCACCGCACCGTGCCGGGCTGGACCTTCGGCCTGCCGGAGCTGTGCAGGGGCCAGCGCGAGGCCATCCGCGGTGCCAAGCGCATCGCCAACCCGGGCTGCCACGCCAGCGCCTTCATCCTGGCCGTGCGCCCCCTGGTGGATGCCGGCCTGCTGGCGCCCGAGGCCCTGATCTCGGCCACCTCCATTACCGGTTATTCCGGCGGCGGCAAGGGCATGATCGCGGAGTACGAGGCCGGCGGGAATGCCCAGCTGAAGTCGCCGCGCCCCTATGCCCTGGGCCTGGCCCACAAGCACCTGCCCGAGATGATGGCGCACACCGGCCTGAAGACGGCGCCCGTGTTCATGCCCATCGTGGCCGATTTCTACAAGGGCCTGGCCGTCACCGTGCCCCTGCACCTGCAGCAGCTGCGTGCGGGCACCAGCCCCGAGCAGGTGCGCGAGGCCCTGGCCGCGCACTACGAGGGTGAGCGCTTCATCCGCGTGATGCCTCTGCGCGATGCCGACACCCTGGCCAGCGGCTTCTTCGACGTGCAGGCCTGCAATGACACGAACCGCGTGGACCTCTTCGTCTTCGGCAGTGACACCCAAATCCTCGTCATGGCCCGCCTGGACAACCTGGGCAAGGGCGCCAGCGGCGCCGCGGTGCAGAGCATGAACGTGCACCTGGGCGTGGACGAGACCCTCGGCCTGGTCTGAGCCCGCCCTCCATGCACTGGAGCAGCGACGAGGCGGTGCCCGCAGCAGACCTGCAGGCCCTGCGCGAGGGCGTGATCCTGCACGGCCGGCAGCAGGCCCAGGGCAGCGATGCCCGGGACATCGCCTGCGCCGTCCATGACGAGGACGGCACCCTGCTGGCCGGTGCCTGCGGCCGCACCGAGTTCGAGCGGCTCTACATCGACTACCTGTGGGTCCACCCGGACCGCCGCGGTGAGGGCCTGGGCGGGGACACCCTGCGCCGCCTGGAAGCCCAGGCCCTGCGGCGCGGCTGCCGGGACGCCCTGGTCGAGACCTTGCTCGACGAAGCCGCGGCGATCTACGAGCACCTGGGCTATGCCTGCATCGCCCACGTCCACGACTTCGTGCCCGGCTTCACCCGGCACACCCTGCTGAAGGTCTGGCGGCCGCGGGACTGAGGTCCGCGGGCCCGGCCCTGCTGAAGCGGCAGACGCTTACTGCAGCACCATCTCCACCCGCCGGTTGCGGGCACGGCCGTCCTCGTCGGCATTGGAGGCCAGGGGCGCGATATTGGCGGCGCCCTTGGCACTGAGGCGGCTGGCCTCGATACCGTAGGGCGGCTTGCCCAGCGCGGCGACCACGGCCTGCGCCCGGGCCAGGGACAGCACCTGGTTGGCCTCGAAGCCCCCGACGTTGTCCGTGTGGCCGACGATGAAGACCCGCAGCTTGGGATCGGCCTTCAGCACCTGGGCCATTTCGGCCAGCTGGGCCTGGGACTCGGGCTTGACCTCGCTCTTGCCGGTGTCGAAGAAGAGACCGTACAGCGCCACCTTGCCCTCGGCCTTCAGGCCCTGGCCGATGGCGCCGGCATCGACCGTGACCTGGCCGGTGGGCATGGCCTTGGGCTCGATGATCTCGATGTAGGTGGCCGTGCGGTGGGTGTAGTCGTTCTGGGCCAACGAGGTGTAGAGCAGCAGGTGCAAGGTCCGGCCGCCCTGGGTCAACTGGCCGGCCAGCATGCGGCCGCCGTCGGTGGTGATGCTGGCTTCCAGGGACCAGCGTCCGCCGGATGGCTTGCTCATGTTGGGCAGGTCACCCTTGGCCCAGCTCATGCCCCGCAGGCGCTGATTCTTGTCCAGCGCGAAGTAGGCCTTGGTGCAGCCCTGCTCCTTGCTTTCGCAGGTCCAGACGGTCTTGAAGCCGGCGGCCTGCAAGGCTTGCTGGTGATTGCGGAAGACCTCCAGCGGGCCCTTGTCCAGCGGGGCCAGGTAGAACAGGCGGGTGATCTTGCCTTCCAGGGTCTGCGGGTTGGCGAACTTGTCGCCGTTCTTGGCAACGCCGCTGGCGTCCGGGAAGCTGGACTGCTCCCAGTCCTGCTGGGCGAAGCCCACGAGCACGCTGCCGGTGAAGCGTCGGAGTACGGGGTGGTCATTGCCGCCGGGTACGTCGGCAGCAGGTACGTCGGCCCGGGAGGGCAGGGGTGACAGGGCGGTGCCCAGCGCCAGGAGGGCGCCGGCGCCGAGTGCACGGATGGATGCCATGAGGTTTTCTCCAGGAATCAGGGGAAGCCCGCCGCCGGGCTCCCCTGCGGGATGCAGGGGCGGGGGAGGGCTGCTTACTGCAGCACCATCTCCACGCGACGGTTGCGGGCGCGGCCGTCCTCGCCGGCATTGCTGGCCAGTGGGGCGAAGTTGGCAACGCCGCGGGCCTGCAGCCGGCCGGCCGCGATGCCGCGCTGCACGAGGGCCGCGACGACGGCCTGCGCCCGGCCCTGGCTCAGCGCCAGATTGGCGTCGATGCCACCGACGTTGTCGGTGTGGCCGACGATCAGCACCTTGAGCGCAGGCTGGGCCTTGAGGGCGGCAACCATCTGGTCCAGCTGCGCCTGGCTCTCGGGCTTGACCTCGGTCTTGCCGGTGTCGAAGGACAGGCCGTAGAGCGCGATCTTGCCCTCGGTCTGCAGGCCCTGGCCCAGGGCCTTGGCGTCCACCGTGACCTGGCCGGTGGCCATGGCCTTGGGCTCGACGATCTCGATGTAGGTGGCGGTGCGGCCGGTGTGGGCGTTGTCGGCGATCGAGGTGTAGAGCAGCACCTGGAGGTTGCGGCCGCCGCTGGGCAGCGTGCCCACCAGCATGCGCCCCTGCTCGTAGCTCAGGGACATCTCCAGGTTCCAGCTGCTGTCGCGGTAGGCAGCGTCGATGCCGGGCAGGTCACCCTCAGCCCAGCGCATGCCCTTGGCGCGCTCGTAGCCGTCCAGCGCGAAGTAGGCGCGGGCGCAGCCCTGGGCCTCGGTCTCGCAGGTCCAGGTGGTCTTGAAGCCCGCGGCCATCAGGGCCTGCTGGTAGTTCCGGAAAACCTCCAGCGGGCTCTTGCCCAGGGGGGCGAGGTAGAACAACCGCGTCACCTTGCCTTCGACAGCGACCGGATTCGCAAAGCGGTTGTCGTCCTTGGCGGCGCCGCGTGCATCGGGAAACTGGCGCTGGTCCCAGTCCTGCTGGGCATAGCCCACCAGCAGGCTGCCGCTGAAGCGCTGCAGGACCGGGTGGTCCTTGGCCCCGGGAACGTCGGCCCTGGGCGCTGCGGCCTGGGCCGCGAAGGCACTCAGGGCCAGACCCAGCAGCAGGGCAGGGCGGGTCAGGCGGGGGAGGCTGGAGAGGCGCATCGACAGCGTCTTTCATGGGAGTGGCAATGCAGCGGGATGCTACCCAGCACACTTCTACATGATGTAACGATGTGCTTGCCTCGCCCCGCTTGGCTGGAGGGCTCAGCGAAGGTCTTGCGGCGGGCTGCGGAAGTGGTAGCGATAGGCCTGCTGGAAGCCCAGGCCGCGGTACAGGGCCAGGGCCGGTGCATTGGCCTCGCCCACCTGCAGATAGGCCCGGCGCGCGCCCTGTGCGCAGGCCTGCTGCAGCAGGGCCAGGCACAGGCTGCGGGCGTGCCCCTGGCCGCGGAAGGGGGCGGGCGTGTAGATGTCATAGAGGCCCACCCAGTCGCCCTCGCGGGCGATCTGGCCGCAGGCGAGCAGCTCCCAGCCGCGGATGGTGTTGCGGCGTAGCCAGAAGCCCTGGTAGGGCACAGGGGACTGCGATTGCCGCTCGGCCTGGGACTGGACCTCGAGCGCGCTGCTGCCCTTGAGCTCGCCCATCTGGCGGGCGAAGTCCAGGGCATCCACCGCATGCAAGACCTGACCCCCGGGCAGGGGCCAGCCCATGACATCGTCCAGCCGGGGCCGCACCAGGACCTCGGCGGCGTCATAGGCGGGCCAGCCCTTGGCGGCCAGCAAAGCATCCAGCTCCGGCGGCTGGGTGAAGGGCGTGATGCGCACCACCAGGGGCAGGCCTGCGGCATGGAAGCTGCGGGCGCAGCGGGCCAGCAGTTCCTCCACGGGCAGGGAGCCCGGCTCGAGGGCGTTGATGCAGCGGGCGCGCTTGGCCTGACCGGGGGAGAGCCGGATCAGCCAGCCCTCGATGCGGGATTCCTGCGGCGGCGAGGTGGCGTTGAGACCGGCTTGTTCGGCCTGTCGTCCCAGTTCAGCCAGCTCGGCGGCGTCCATGTCACATGGCCGAGATGCGGCGCACCATTTCTCGGGCGAACTCGACAAAGGACTGGGCGCCCTTGGACGAGGGATCGAAGACCACCCCCGGCAGGCCGTAGCTGGGGGCTTCGGCCAGGCGCACATTGCGCGGGATGACGGTGTCGAAGACCTTCTCGCCGAAGTGCGCCTTCAGCTGCTCGCTGACCTGGTTCTGCAGCGTGATGCGGGGGTCGAACATGACGCGCAGCAGGCCGATGATCTGCAGGTCGGGGTTCAGGTTGGCGTGGACCTGCTTGATGGTGTTCACCAGATCCGACAGGCCCTCCAGGGCGAAGTACTCGCACTGCATGGGCACGATCACGCCGTGGGCCGAGCACAGGCCGTTCAGCGTCAGCATGGAGAGGGACGGCGGGCAGTCGATCAGCACGAAGTCGTAGTCGCCCTCGGCGGCCTTCAGCGCGGCCTTGAGACGACGCTCGCGGCGCTCGAGTTCTACCAGCTCGACCTCGGCACCGGCCAGTTCGCGATTGGCGCCGAGCACGTCGTAGCCCACCTTCTCGTTGCGCTGCCGGGCTTCGGCGATGCTGGCGGACTCCAGCAGCACGTCGTAGACGCTCAGTTCCAGCGCCCGCTTGTCCACGCCCGAGCCCATGGTGGCATTGCCCTGCGGGTCCAGGTCGACCACCAGCACCCGCTGGCCGACCTTGGCCAGGCCCGCAGCAAGATTGACGGTGGTGGTGGTCTTGCCGACCCCACCTTTTTGATTGGCGACGCAGAAAATCTTCATGGTGGCTCCCCCCTACGCGCTGCGGGCATCCCCGGAAGGGCAGGCCCGGCGAAGCCGGAACTTCGGGCTCCACTCGGTCATCGGGTGCGTGGTGTGCTTAGGGGGGCTATCGTACTTGGGATGGTGAGAGGCACCGAGCTTATGCGGCGGTTTTGATCCAGATGAGACAGCGCTGGGCGTCCAGGCCGGGCACCTGGAGCTGTTCCACGTGAAACACGCTCAGGTCCGGGGGCAGGGCGGCGAGCTCGTCGTCCGGGTGCTGACCCTTCATGGCCAGCCAGATGGCGCCGGGCTTGAGATGCTGGCGGGTGAGGGTGGTGAAGTCCAGCAGCGAGGCAAAGGCCCGGGAGGTGATGACGTCGAAGGGCGGCACCTTCAGGTCCTCCACGCGGGCATGCAGGCCATGCAGATTGGGAAGACGCAGCTCGGCCGCGACCTGCTGGATGAAGCTGGCCTTCTTGGCCACGGCGTCCACACAGCTGACATCCAGGCCGGGTTCGCAGATGGCCACCACCACGCCGGGCAGGCCACCGCCGCTGCCGACGTCCATCAGGCGCAGGCCCGGCCGTGCGGTCGGATCTGCGGCCGTAGCTGTGGCCAGATGGCGGCGCAGGGCCGGAATCAAGCTGAGGCTGTCCACCAGATGCTGGACCAGCATGGCCTGCGGATCACGCACGGCGGTCAGGTTGTAGACCTTGTTCCATTTCTGGATCAGGCCCAGATAGTCCAGGAGTTGCTGCAGCTGGGTCTCGCTGAGGTCAAGGCCCAGGGTCCGGGCGGCCTCACGCAAGGGGGCAAGAAGTTCGGTGGCGCTCATGCGGTGGGGGGTCTCAGGCTTGGGTGATGAGGGAAGGCCGGGGAGGCAGGCGCCGCCACCTGCGCCCGGCAGTCGCGGGCAGGCAGGTGGCTCATGCGCTGATCCGGGCATCGTCCGCGAAGCCCTTGAAACGACCCTTCTTCAGGTGGACCAGGAGCAGGGAGATGGCTGCAGGCGTCACGCCCGAAATGCGCGAGGCCTGGCCCAGGGTCTCGGGCCGGTGCTTGTTGAGCTTCTGGCGAACCTCGAAGGAGAGGGCGGTGACCTGGGCGTAGTCCAGCTCCTCGGGCAGCTTGAGATGCTCGAAATGGGCCGCGCGGGCGACGTCTTCCGTCTGCTTGCTGATGTAGCCGGCGTACTTGACGCTGGTCTCCACCTGCTCGATCACGGCTGCGGCCAGGGTGCTCCCCAGTTCGGCATCGAGGGTTTCACGTGAAACACCGGCTTCGGGCCGCGCAATGGCGGCGACCTCCACCACGGTGCCATAGCTCACGCCGGGCCGGCGCAGCAAGTCGACCAGGTTGTATTCGCGCTCCAGGGCCTTGCCCACGAGGCGCTCGGCGTCTGCCGCTGGAAGGATGCCAGGATGGACCCAGGTGCTCTTCAGCTTCTCTGTTTCACGTGAAACAGCATCGCGCTTGCGATTGAAGGCATCCCAGCGCGCGTCATCCACCAGGCCCAGTTCGCGGCCCTTTTCGGTCAGACGCATGTCGGCGTTGTCTTCCCGCAGTTGCAAACGGAACTCGGCGCGGCTGGTGAACATGCGGTAGGGCTCGGTCACGCCCTTGGTGATGAGGTCATCGACCAGCACGCCCAGGTAGGCCTGTTCGCGGCCGGGCAGCCAGGCCTCGCGCCCCTGCACCTGCAGGGCGGCGTTCATGCCCGCGAAGAGACCCTGGGCGGCCGCTTCCTCATAGCCCGTGGTGCCGTTGATCTGGCCCGCGAAGAACAGGCCCTGGATGGCTCGCGTCTCGAAGCTGGACTTCAGCTCGCGCGGGTCGAAGTAGTCGTATTCGATGGCATAGCCCGGGCGCAGGATGTGCGCGTTCTCCAGGCCTGGGATGGTCTGGACGGCCGCCAGCTGGATGTCAAAGGGCAGGGAGGTGGAAATGCCGTTGGGATAGAACTCGTGCGTGCTCAGGCCCTCGGGTTCGAGGAAGATCTGGTGCGAGTCCTTGTCGGCGAAGCGGTTGATCTTGTCCTCGATGGAGGGGCAATAGCGCGGGCCCACGCCTTCGATCACGCCGGTGAACATGGGGCTGCGGTCAAAGCCGGAGCGGATGACGGCGTGCGTGCGCTCGTTGGTGTGGGTGATCCAGCAGGGTAGCTGGCGGGGATGTTGGTCCGCCGAGCCCATGAAGCTGAACACGGGCACGGGGTCCAGATCGCCCGGCTGTTCGGTGCACTGCGAGAAGTCGATGCTGCGGCCGTCGATGCGCGGCGGGGTGCCGGTCTTGAGGCGGCCCTGTGGCAGCTTGAGCTCCTTCAGTCGGCCAGACAGGCTCACCGCCGGCGGATCACCCGCGCGGCCGGCGCTGTAGTTCTCCAGGCCGATGTGGATGCGACCGTCAAGGAAGGTGCCCGCCGTCAGCACCACGGCACGCGCGCGGAAGCGCAAACCGGACTGAGTCACGGCACCGACGACGCGATCGCCTTCCACCATGAGATCGTCCACCGCCTGCTGGAACAGCCACAGGTTCGCCTGGTTCTCGAGACGATGGCGGATGGCCGCCTTGTAGAGCACGCGATCGGCCTGGGCGCGGGTGGCGCGCACCGCGGGTCCCTTGGAGCCATTGAGGATGCGGAACTGGATGCCCGATTCGTCCGTGGCCGCTGCCATGGCACCGCCCAGCGCATCCACCTCCTTGACCAGATGCCCCTTGCCGATGCCGCCGATGGACGGGTTGCAGCTCATCTGCCCCAGGGTCTCGATATTGTGGGTCAGCAGCAGCGTGCGCACGCCCATGCGGGCAGCGGCCAGGGCGGCCTCGGTGCCGGCATGACCGCCGCCAACCACGATGACGTCGAACTCTTTGGGATACAGCATGGCAAGGGCAGGGGCCCGCCAGCGCCTTGACAGCGTGGGGCCCGAGATCAGCAGCGGGAAGGGCAAGGATTTTACCGGGGCCTGTGGATAAGTGCGAGCTGGGCGCCATCATCCCCACGGCCCTGCATACGCCCTGCGGCAGCACCCTGTGCGCTCAGGCCGCGGTGGGCCGGGTCGGCGGGTGGCTGAGGTCCCCCGCGACAAAGCGCGCCGTGGCGGCCAGGGCCTGGGCCAGGGGCGCGGCGCGCAGGCCCCAGCGCTGGTTCAGGGCCTGGGCTGGTCCGGTGTCGAAGGCGGGGTCCTGGATCAGGAAATCCAGGCCTTCGGCAGAGGCGCCGCTCCAGGCAGCGACGCCGGGCAGGCGCAGCAGGCGCTGCATCAGGGCGACGGGCAGGGCCCAGCGAGGGGCCTTCACGTTCAACGAGGCTGCCAGCGCCCGGATCAGGTCGTGCAAGGGCGGGGAGGCCGGATCCATCAACAGGAAGTCGCCGGAGCGGACCTCCGGGTCCAGGGCCAGATGGGCGAGGAAGCCGGCCACCTCGTCCACGCTGACCAGAGGCAGCAGGTGCCGGGGAGAGCCCGGCAGTGCCTGCAGGCGACCGCGGATCAGCTGGCGGCACAGCGCATGCAGCGCCGCGTGCGCAGGCAGTTCTCCCTCGACCGAATGCCCGCAGACGGTGGCCGGATGCACGCACAGCCAGGGCCGCCCCAGGCGCCGGGCCAGCGCGCTCATGTGGACCTGGGTCTCCAGCTTGCTGGCCTCATAGCCGCCGATTCGACGGTAGATGCGCTGCCAATCCACCGGGCCCTCGGGGCGGATGCCCAGCTTGTCCAGTTGCGGGCGATGCTGGGTCATGTAGCCGCCCAGGGCCACGAATCGGCCGGCGTGGCCTTGGGGGTCGGTCTGGGCTTCCCACAGCGCCTCGGTGGCTTGCAGCTGGGCGCGCCGCGCCTCGTCGGCATCCAGCCCCCATTCGAAACGGGCGGCGAGGTGCAGCAGCGTGTGGGGACGCTGCGCCCGGACCAGCGCCTGCGCAGCGGCGACGTCCTCCAGCCGGTAGGGATGCGCGGCCAGGAGGGCCAGCCGGGCGTCGGAAATGCCGCGGGCTGACAACCACCGGCGCAGGCTCTCCAGCTGCGCGACGGGATCACGCAGAGCGAGTGCCAGGGGTTGTGCGAGGGCTCGCTGGAGCAAGGCATGGAGGAGCCAGCGACCGATCTGGCCGCTCGCGCCGGTGATGAGGATGGGGGTGGACATGGCGGAACGCGGAAGTGGAAAGCGCCATGCTCGAGCCTTGACTACACTCCAGGGTCAAGCACATTCGCTTCATTGCCTCGACTGCCCGGACATGCTCATCGGCGAACTTGCCGCACTCAGCGGCCTCAGCCACGACACCCTGCGCTTCTACGAGCGCCAGGGCCTCCTCCACGCCCTGCGCACCGCCAAGGGCTATCGTCGCTATGCACCGGAAGCGGCGGCGCGCCTGACCCTGATCCGCCTGGCCCAGGGCCTGGGCTTCAGCCTGGCGGAGATCCGCGAAGTCCTGGGCCAGATGGACGCCCTGCAGGCCGGCGGGCTGGACGCCGTCCAGGTGCAGGCCCTGCTGCAGGGCAAGCTGGCACAGATCGACGCCAGGCTCGACGAGCTGCGTTCCCTGCGGGCCCAGCTGGCGGATCAACTCGCGCGGGCCTGCCCGCTGCGCCTTCAGGTGGAGCAGGGCTGATGGAGTGCCGTTCCCGCTGTGCGGCCTGCTGCATCGCGCCTTCCATCAGCTCGCCCATTCCCGGCATGCCCTTGGTGAATGGCATCAGCAAGCCGGCCGGCGTGCGCTGCGTGCAGCTGGATGATCAGGACCGCTGCAAGATCTTCGGCCGGCCGGAGCGGCCGGCCGTCTGCGGCTCCCTGCAGCCTTCCGAGCTGATGTGCGGCGAGAGCCGTGAGCAGGCGATGCGCTGGCTCGGCTGGATGGAGGAGCAGACCTCGCCCCTGCCGCCCGCCTGATCCGGCCCGTGGCTCCGCGCAGCGGCATGCGGGCCGTTCAGACCCGCCGGTGGCACTGCAGAAGGCGGGCCTAGGAGGCTCGCTGAAACTCCAGCGCCAGGCCCATGAAGGCCATGGCCCAGGCCTCGCGGGGCAGGCTGAGACGCCCCTGCTGCGGGTGCTGCACGGTGACATGCTCCTCGTGAACGGCTACCAGCGGCATCCACCCCAGTTGCACGTGCCGCACAAGGCAGGGCAGCTGAAGCCGGTTGAGGGAGCCGGCGTCCAGGCGCACGACCCGGCTCTTCAAGCCCAGGCCCAGGGCGTGGAAGCAGAGCGCCTCCAGGCCGCTGCCGGCCGGGCGCGCTTCGATCAGGCCCTCCGCCGCCAGGCCATAGTGGCCGGCAATATAGGCCAGGGGAGCCAGGGCGCCATGCCGCGCAGGGTCAGGTCTTGCCAGGTTTCGCTGGCCCAGCCAGCGCGCCACGCAGCGCCGCATCAAGCCGGGCCGTCGGGCGCTCGGGGGCATGTAGCGGTGGAAGGCAGAAAGACGAGAGGCTGGCAAATGCCAGCCTCTTGGGGGGACTTCATGGGGCGGCTTACCAGGTGCCCTTGGGAGAGGGATCTTCTTCAGCCGTCTGCCAGGTGCCCTTGGGCGAGGGGTCTTGCTCGGCCACCAGCCAGGTGCCCTTGGGGGACGGATCCTGCCCGGTGCTCAGCCAGGTGCCCTTGGGCGAGGGGTCTTCACCGCCGGCAACCCACTCCAGTTCGCTTGCGCTCAGTTCTTGGAAAGTATTCATAAAAAATCTCCAGTTGGCTCCAAATGGAAGCTAGTTTGGCCAATTGGATCACTGGAAGCCTTCTGCGGCCACTGTCACACATTACATCCTAGGGATGATCCTTAGCGGATCAACCCCAGGCGCAGGGCCTTCAGGACGGCTTGGTGCTTGTTGTTGCAATCCATCTTGTGCATTGCATTGTTGAGATGCAGCACGGCTGTGCGCTCGCTGATGCCCAGGATGCCGCCGACCTCCCAGGCCGTCTTGCCCTCCATGGTCCAGCGCAGGCATTCCAGCTCACGAGGCGTGAGGCTGGGAAGCTGCTGGTCCAGCGAGGCTCCTTCGGGAAGGAAGACGTTCCAGGCTGCTTCCTGGGCATGGACGGCAAACAGCTGGAGGTCCGCCACCACGCGCGTGAGCTGCTGGTGGTCAGACGGCAGGGATTCACGCCGGTCGACGCCCATGATGAAGTGCCGGCCTTCGGGCAGGTGCAGCGCGAGGCAAACGCCGCTGCAGTAACCGAATCGCGCCTGTTCTTCCCATAGATCGCCGCGCCCATGCTGGACATAGGTGAACTGGCTCCAGATGATGGGCACGCTGTGTCGTTTGACGTGCTGCATCACCGGATCTAACTTGCCAAGCGAGGGGTCGTAGGCGATTTCGTTGAAACCAACCGGCGCGTTGTCAATGGACATGAACTCGGCATTGCCGGGCCCGCGATCCAGGACAACGGTCGCGGTGACGGTCTCAAATCCCAGGTTCTGCGCAAACCGCACGATTTCCTCGCGGAACTCGTCGCGATTCTTGGCTTCCAGCACCGATTGAAAACTGCCTTGCAGCATGAGGCCGGGGATCCCTCGGGAAGATTGGAGTTGTCCGGGAATTGTCAGTGCTAGAGGTGCCTGTTCTGCTAGGGTTTACAGCTAGCAACAACTTGCAGGTCCCAGCAGGCTGCGCTTACAGGATGATGCGCAGCACCGACCGTCATCCTCCACAACAAGCAAGTCCTGTCGATGACACCTGCCTGGATTGTCTACGCTTGGCCCCGCCTGCTGTGCGCGACGGACGCCACTCCGAAGTTGCAACTCGCCCACCTCAGCACCCGTGTTCTGGTGCCGGGCGATGCCGACCACCCGGCCATGGGCCAGACGCTCTGGAAAGGTGAATGGCAGCATGGCACGGCAGGGGTGGCCTGGGACTGGGTCCGCCTGCCGGTTGGCGTGGTGGCCATGGTGGATCCCATGTCGCTGGTGACCAATCTGCAGTTCCTGAATCCGCGCGGCGAGGTGCTGGCGCCGGTTGATTCCGCACGCCAGCTCAACGAGATCGTCCATGCCCTGCCCTGGCAGCAGGAAGTGCACCGGGCGCTCAGCCTGATGCACTGATCCTGCGCGTCATTTTTCTGCCTGCCTCCAACAAAAAAAGGCGCCTCCTGCGAGGCGCCTTTTGCCGTGTCGGCCGGTGAGGCTCAGCGGGCCACGGCCTGGCGCATCGAGCGGGCAATGAAGAGCAGGCCGGCCAGGGTCATGGCACCGCACACCAGCACCGAGGGCAGGACCTTGGCCAGGCTCAGCCCTTCGCCCTTGAGCACCTGCAGCATCAGCGTGTTCTGGGCCAGGCCCGGCACCCAGTAGTACCAGGCGGCCTCCCCGCCGGGGTTCATCAGCCCCACCATGGGCGCCAGGCTGATCAGCGTCATGGCCAGAGTGGCACTGGCCTGGGCCTCCTTGAAGGTCTTGGTGCGCACGGCCATCGCCATCAGCAGGGCGCCCACGCCGGCTGCCAGCGGGAGCTGCACGGCCAGGCAGCGCAGGGCCTCGCCCCAGCCGAACTGGAACATGGCCTGCAGGCTGTCACTCTGGATCAGGTACTGCGCCGGCAGGAAGCTCAGGTTGGACAGTGCCGCCACCGCCACGCCGGACAGCGCCACCGCGCCCCACTTGCCCAGCACCAGGGCCAGCGGTGAGGCCGGGTTCATCAGCAAGGGCTCCAGGGAGCCCCGCTCGCGTTCGCCGGCGGTGCTGTCCAGGGCGGCGGTCAGCGCGCCGTAGAGCACGGCCATGATGATGAACATGGGCACGATGCTGGTGATGCGGGTCGCGCGGGCCTGGGTGCTGGCCAGGTCGCGTTCCTCGATGCCCACGGGCTGCAGCAGTTCAGGCGAGATGCCGCGCAGGGCGAGGTTCAGGCCTGCGCGCTCCTGGTTGAAGCTGCGCAGCAGGCGCTGCACGCTGCCCACGGCCACCTGGGCGCGCTGGTTGGCGCTGTCGCTGACCACCTCCACCGTGGGGCGGTCACCCTCCAGCAGCTGCTTCTCGAAGTCCTTGCCAACGACCAGCACCGGTTCCAGCAACTGGGTGGCGCGCAGCTTCTGCTCGTAGTCCGCCGGTGCGGCCTTGAGCGCGTAGGTCTGGCGCAGCAGGTAGTTCTCCAGCGTCGGGGCGTTCTCCAGGCCGGCCACCATCAGCTCGCGCTTCTCGGCGCGTTCCTCCAGCGAGGCGATCAGGCCGGACAGCGCCATCAGCATCAGCGGGCCCATCAGCACCGCCGGGACCAGCATGCGCAGCAGGGTGCGGCGGTCACGGACCGCATCGACCAGTTCCTTGAACAGCACGATGCGGGCATGGGCCAGGAAGGACAGGGGAGGGCGTGCAGGGCTCATCAGCAGCTCCTTGGAAACGGGGCTCGGGTTCTCGCTCATGCCAGGGCCTCCTCGGTGGTGTCATCGGTGGTGCTGTCGGCAAAGGCCAGCTTCACGAAGGCCTCCTCGAAGCGCGTCTCGCCGGTCTGCGCCAGCAGCTCGGGCACGCTGCCCTGGGCCACGGCGCGTCCGCGTGCCATCACCACCACGTGGTCGCAGAGCTGCTCGACCTCCTGCATGATGTGGCTGGAGAACACGATGCACTTGCTGCCGCCGGCCGGGGAGCGCAGATGGCGCAGGGCGTCGCGCAGGCCTCGTGTGGCGAGCACGTCCAGGCCGTTGGTCGGTTCGTCCAGCACGATGTTGGCCGGATCGTGCACCAGGGCGCGGGCCAGCGCGGTCTTCATGCGCTCGCCCTGGCTGAAGCCCTCCGTGCGGCGGTCCAGGATGCGGCGCAAGTCCAGCAGTTCGGCCAGCGCGTCGGCGCGCGCAGCCGCGGCCTCGCCTTCCATGCCTTGCAGCCGGCCGAAGTAGATGATGTTCTCGCGGGCTGTCAGGCGCGGGTACAGGCCATGGGCGTCGCCCAGGATGCCCATGCGGGCCAGGGCCGCGCGGGGGTTCTTGAGCACGTCGATGCCGTCGACCGCCAGGCTGCCCTGGTCAGGCGGAAAGAGGCCGGCCAGCATGCGCAGCGTCGTGGTCTTGCCGGCGCCGTTGGGGCCCAGCAGGCCGGTGATGCGGCCGTCCGGCGCATGGAAGCTCAGGGACTGCACGGCCTTCACGATGCGCTTGGGCGGGCGCTTGAAGAGCGTCTTGCCGCCGGCCTGGGTGATGAACTGCTTGGAGAGTTGTTCGATGCGGATCACGGCTGCACCTCCGTGCGGATGATGGGCTGGAAGGCGGGCGGCCTGGGGATCTTGATGGCGCAGGCGGCGTCCTGGGGCAGGGCGGTGGCGTCGGTCTTGGCGTCGATGAAGCGGTACAGCACCTCGCCCATGCAGCCCAGGCTCATCACGCCATGGCCGGCCTGCGGCACCACGATGTGCTGGGTCTTGGCGCCCAGCAGCTTGGCGATGCGCTCGGCGTGGCGCGGCGGTGTCACCGGGTCGGCGCCGCCGGACAGCAGCAGCACCGGCGTCTGGGCGGGTGGCACCTGGTAGAAGGCCGCCGGCACCTCGCCGCGGGGCCAGTTCCTGCAGATGCGGTCGTAGGATTCCGCTTCCACGCGGCCCATGTCGCTGCCCAGCGCTTCGGCGCCCTTGCCCATGCGCGGGAAGTCCTCGGCGCAGATCACCGAGAAGTGCATGCCCAGGGCGAGGCGTGTGGCCTTGTTGCTGCTCATCATGCCGCCCAGGCCGGCCAGGGCCTCGAACTGGCCCTTGCTGGCGGCCTGGATGGCGGCGGGCACCAGGGAGGTCATCGAAGGCACGTACAGCGGGCCGCGGATGGTGCGCAGCAGCTGGTTGCGCGTCAGCGTGAAGGACTCCGGCTCGTTCGTCAGCGGGTTCCTCAGCGTCACCGTGCGCGGCAGCGAAGCCAGCAACTGGGTCCACTGCTGGCGCAGCTGGGGGAAGCGCTTCGCGCAGGCCGGCTCGCCTTCGCAGGCCTTGAATTCGGCGTCCAGGGCGGCCTGCACGTCGACGGACAGGCTTTCAGGCAGGACCAGGTCCGGCGGTGCCACGCCGTCGATCACCGTGCGCCGCACATGCTGCGGGAACTGCCGCTGGTACTCCAGCGCGGCCCGCGTGCCGTAGGACCCGCCGATCAGGTTCCAGCGCTCGGCGCCCAGCTCGGCACGCACGGCATCGAAGTCCTGCATGGCGATCGTGGTGGTGTAGAAGCGCAGGTCGCCGTAGGGCAGCTTCTGCAGCTGCTCGCGGCACTGCTCGACGCGGCGCAGGCTGGCGGCCTCGTCGGCACTCTCGGCCATGGGCAGCCGGGAGTCGTCGGCACATTGCAGCGGCGCGGACTTGCCCGTGCCGCGCTGGTCGATGAAGACCAGGTCGCGCCGGTTGTTCAGCCGCGCCAGGCGGCTCATCACCAGGGGCGCCACGCCGATGGCGCTCTGGCCGGGACCGCCCGCCAGCATCAGCACCGGGTCGGGCTGCTTGTTGCGGGCCATGGCGGGCACCACGAGGTAGTGGACCTCGACCTGCGGGCCGTCGGCGCGGGCGGGGTCCAGCGGCCGCTTGAGCATGCCGCACTGCAGCTCGTTGGGGATGCCCTCGATGCGGCAGGCGCGGGTGGCCGCCTGGGCCTTGTGCTGGGCGCTCATGAGCGCCACCAGCACGCCCACCAGCACGGCGAGGCGTCCTCCATGCCGTGTTCGGCAGATCTTCATCGTCTTCCTCCTCGGACCCGGCGGTCCTGTTTGCCTGGGCGAATTATGAGAAGGGCACCCGGCGGCCGGGACGGCCATGCGGCGAATGGCAGCGCAGGGCGGCGACTGGCGGGAATCCGGGGCCGGGCGGTAGCAGCTTTTGCGACGACTTGCAGCCGAGGGCTTTCTCACGCGCCGTGTCACTCCGGCGTATCGTTGCGCTCCGCACCCGCAGGACCCACTCCTGCAGGTCTGGCCGAATTCACGCCCCAAGCAACCGTATCTGGAGGTACGTTCAATGAAGCTCTATTACAGCCCCGGCGCCTGCTCCCTGTCCCCGCACATCGTGCTGCGCGAGGCAGGCCTGCCCTTCGAGGCGGTCCTGGCCAGCACCAAGACCAAGAAGCTGGCCGATGGCACGGACTTCTTCTCCATCAACCCCAAGGGCTCGGTGCCCGTGCTGGAGCTGGACAACGGCGAGCGCCTGACCGAAGGCCCGGCCATCGTCCAGTACCTGGCCGACCTGGTGCCCGAGAAGCAGCTGGCCCCGGCCAACGGCAGCTGGCCGCGCTACCGCCTGCAGGAATGGCTCAACTACATCACCAGCGAGCTGCACAAGGGCTTCTCGCCCCTGTTCAACCCGGCCACGCCGGAAGACGCCAAGCCGCTGTTCCGCGAAGCCCTGCAGAAGCGCCTGGCCTGGGTGGACAGCCAGCTGGAAGGCCGCGACTACCTGCTGGGCAGCCAGTTCAGCGTGGCGGATGCCTACCTCTTCGTGGTGAGCAACTGGGGCCAGTACGTGGGCGTGGACATCAGCGGCCTGAAGCAGCTGGGCGCCTTCCGCGCCCGCGTGGCTGACCGTCCCGCCGTGCAGGAAGCCATGAAGGCCGAGGGCCTGCTCAAGTAAGCCGCCTCGCCTCCCCCATGAAAAAGGCGCCTCGCAGGAGGCGCCTTTCTTGTGGGTGCTCGCCGGGCGATCAGCCCTTCTTTGCAGGCTTCAGCAGGCCTTCACAGGTGGCGCGCTGCTGGTCGGCGGTGTCGACCTTGGCGCAGATGCCCTCCAGCTGCCCGCGCAGCTTGCCCAGGCTGGCCTCGTGCTGGCCGGTCTTGTTCCACGCCTGCAGGTCATTGCCGACCTTCTTCAGCGAGCGGGCGCTGCGTTCGTAGAAGGCGCCCTTGTCCTTTTCGGCCTCGGCGAACAGCTGGCCGGCGACCTTCTCGATGCGGGCCGTGTCCTGCGGCGCCAGCTCCACGAGGGCCGCCAGGTAGTTGGCACCCCACTGCAGGCGGGTGGCGGGCCCCTCGCTCTTGTTGAAGGCCTCCTCGTACCAGCGCAGCGCTTCGTCCTTCCTGCCCTGCTTCTTGGCGTTACCGCCCAGCATGCTCATCAGGTAGTAGGGCGAGTGGCTCTTGGACAGGCTGGCCTTGAGCAGGGCATCGCTCTGCTCCCACTGGCCCGAGACGCCCAGCAGGCCGGCGGCCTCGGTGATCACGGCCTGGCGTTCGTAGCCGTCGGTGACTTCCTTGTCGAGGCGGGCGGCGGCCTCGCGCACCTCCTGCAGCAGGGCGGCATTCAGCTTGGGGTGGCGCTCGTCCCTGGGCAGGTCGATGCGGGCCAGCTCCACGCGGGCGCTCAGGGCCGCCAGGCGGTCGGCACGGGAGAGGCTGGTGTCAGCTTCCAGGCGCTTGAGCGCGGCTTCGTACTGGGCCAGCAGGGCCTGACGCTCGGGGCCGGCCTTGGGGGCCAGGCTGCGCACGATCTCCGGGGCGCCGTAACTCAGCGCATCGGTCTGCGCGCGGGCCTCGGCGGCATTGGCCAGGACCTTGCCCACGCGCTCGGCCAGGGCGGCATCGACCTTGAGGCTCTTGCCGTCCTCATTCGCGGCCAGGGCCTTGAGCCACAGGCGCGAGCCGGTCTCGGCGTCCACGCCCTGCGCCGCGGCGGCCAGCTGGGCCAGCAGGGCGGGGCGCTGGGCGGCGGGCACCAGCTGCTGTTCGTCGGTCTCCCAGGAGTAGAAGCCCAGGAGCTTCCACTCGTTGGCGCTGAGCTTCTTGCCGGCGCGGGCGTCGGCCAGCACGGACTTGATCGGGCGTCCGCCGGCCAGGCCCAGCTGCAGCACCTTCATGACCTGGGCGGCATCGGCCTCGCCGGGCAGGCGGGTCAGCTCCTGGCCGTCATTGCTGAAGAGGATGAGGGTGGGGTAGCCGCGCACCTTGAAGCGGGTGCCCAGCTTCTGCGCGCCGGGGACGTCGCCGTCCAGGTGCACGGCGACGATGCTGCGCGTCTGCTCGATGAAGTCCTGGCGGTTGAACAGCGTGGCCTTGAGCTGGTTGCAGGGCGGGCACCATTTGGCGCCCCAGTACAGCAGCACAGGCTTCTTCTCGCTGCGGGCCTGGGCGAAGGCCTTCTCGATGTCGGCATCGCCGGCGGCTTCCTGCCAGGCCACGCTGCTGGCGGTGGGCGCGGCGGCGCTGGCGGGCAGGACAAGGGAGGGGCTGAAGGTGGCCAGGCTCAGCAGGGCGGCGCAGGCCAGCGAGGAGGGGCGCAGGGAGGCAGGGAGCTTCATGCGTTCATGCGGCCCCCTCGTGGAAGGCCGGTGTCGGGTGAAGAAGGGCGCATTGTGAACCCAAGCTCGCGGCCCTGCCTATGCGGGCTCGTCCGGGCGATCTGCGCAAAGGGCATATCGACCGGGGCGGCGGCCGGCGCCAGTCCAGCTCAGAGCTTCAGTGCCATGCCGATCGAGGCCGGGGCCGTGGGCTGGAAGCCGAACTGGGCATAGAGGCGGTGGGCCTCGCCGTCGGCGATCAGGCTGACGTAGGCGGTGCGCGGCGCGCGCGCATGCAGCCACTCGCACAGCGCGGTCATGATGCGCTTGCCCAGGCCGCGTCCCTGGTGGGCGGGCAGCACGGCGATGTCCACCACCTGGTAGAAGCAGCCGTCGTCGCCGATCACCCGGCCCATGCCCACCACCTCCTCGCCCTGCAGCAGCTGCACGGCGAACAGGGTCTGGCGCAGGCCGCGGGCCGCCGCGGTGTCGCTCTTGTCGCTCAGGCCGGCCTGCTGGCGCAGGTGGCGGTAGGTCTGGACGCTGGGGGTCTGCCGGAGCAGGGTGTAGTCGGTGGACATGGCGCTTTCGTACTGCGGAGAAGGCGGCTCATTCTGGCAAGCCAGCAGCGCCAATCCAAAGGGCATGGGCCCCGGCGCAGGCGCGAGGGTGCGGTGTGCGCCCCAGGGGCCGGTTCAGCGCGCCGCCTTCAGCCACAGCTGCACGCGCAAGCCCCCCAGCGCCGTGCTGCGGTCGACCGCCACCCGCGCGCCATGCACCGCCGCGATGCGGCGCACGATGGACCACCCGAGCCCGCTGCCTTCCTGGCCGGTGCCCAGCTGGCGGAAGAAGCGCTCGCCCAGCCGGGCCAGCGCCGCCTCGTCCAGTCCGGGCCCGCTGTCCTCCAGGCACAGCAGCACCTCGCCCGCCTGCCGGCCCAGCTGCAGCTGCACCCGGGCGCCCTCGGGGCTGTAGCGCAGGGCGTTGTCCAGGAGATTGCGCAGCAGGGCGGCGAGCAGGGTGCTGTCGCCCATGACGAGGCAGACGGTGTCGCCGCCCTCCAGGGCCAGCTGCTGGCGGGCCGGCAGGGCGCGAGGCACCTGCTCGGCCAGGGCCTGGCGGGCCAGGGCTGACAGGTCCAGAGGCTGGAGCGCGGGCCCTTGGCCGGTCTCCAGGCGCGCCAGGGTCAGCAGTTGCTCGACCAGCCGTGCCGCGCGGTCGCATCCGGCCAGCGTGGCCTGCAGGGCATGGGTCCGCGTGGCTTCGTCC
The DNA here is from genome assembly GCF_027257975.1 of Pelomonas sp. BJYL3. Taxonomy (GTDB): domain Bacteria; phylum Pseudomonadota; class Gammaproteobacteria; order Burkholderiales; family Burkholderiaceae_C; genus Roseateles_B; species Roseateles_B flavus. The sequence continues at coordinate 100,171 of NZ_JANZKX010000002.1, read as the reverse complement.
CCGCCCGCCGCCAGCGCCACCTGGGCCTGGGTTCGGATGGCGGCGATGGGGGTGCGCAGCTCGTGCGCCGCATCGGCGGTGAAGCGGCGTTCGCTCTCCATCAGGGCCTGGATGCGGGCGAAAAGGGTGTTGAGGGCCTCCAGCAGGGGCTGCATCTCCAGCGGGGCGGCCGGCAGCTGCAGCGGCTGCAGCTCGGCGGCAGAGCGGGCGCGCAGCTGGCGGCCGAGTTCGCGCAAGGGGCTCATGCCGCGGTGCACGCCCCACCACAGGCCCAGGGCCAGCAACGGCAGGGCCAGCAACAGGGGCCACAGCATGCCGCGCAGCACGGCGTGCAGGATGTCGGCCCGCGACTGCAGCTGCTCACCGACGAGCACGAGGATGTCGCCCTCCGCGCCCTGGGTCGCGAAGATGCGCCAGGCCTGGCCCTCGCGCTGCACGTTGCGAAAGCCTGCAGCGTCGGCGAGGGGCAGCAGGGGTGTCGCCGGCGCATTGGCGGAGCGCAGCACCAGCTGCCCCTCATGGAAGACCTGGAAGGCCACCTTGGAGGCATAGCGGTGCAGGCTGGGTGCCTCGGGCCGCAGCTCCCGGGGCTCCGCGGCCGCGCCCTCGTGCGGCACGCCTGACTGGCGCGCCACCAGCAGGGCGGCGGCCTGCGCGAGGTGGGCGTCCAGCAGCTCGTCCAGCTCATGGCGGGCATCCAGGCCGGTGCTGAGGCTGCTCAGCGCCCACAGGCCCAGCACCAGGGCCAGGACCAGGGCCAGCAGCCGGGCCTGCAGGGAACGGGGATGGAGCAGGGCCCTCATGGCTGGCCGCCTCAGGGCAGGGGCTCGCGGCTGAGCAGGTAGCCCACGCCGCGCACCGTCTGGATCAGGCCGGGACCCAGCTTCTTGCGCAGGTGGTGGATGTGGACCTCGATGGCGTTGCTCTCCACCTCCGTGCCCCAGGCGTAGAGCTGCTGTTCCAGCAGCTCGCGCGAGAGCACGCGGCCGGCTGACAGCATCAGCAGCTGCAGCAGGTCGAACTCCCGCGTGGCCAGTGCGACGGGCCGGCCGGCGCGCTGCACGCTGCGTGCGGCGGGGTCCAGCACCAGGTCCTGCACCTGCAGGCGCTCCTGCGGCTGACCATGGGCGCGGCGCACCAGGGCGCGCAGCCTGGCGGCGAGCTCGTGCAGGTCCACCGGCTTGATGACGTAGTCGTCGGCGCCCAGGTCCAGGCCACGGATGCGGTCCGGCACGGCGTCACGCGCTGTCAGCACCAGCACCGGCAGTGCCACGCCCGCGGCGCGGATGCGGGCCAGCACCTCCAGGCCGTCCAGCTGCGGCAGGCCCAGGTCCAGCACGGCGGCGGCATAGGGCTCGGCCCGCAGCTCGCGCTCGGCGGCGGCGCCGTCCCGCACCCAGTCGACCTGGAAGCCCTGCTGGCGCAGGCCGGCGCGCAGGCCGTCGCCCAGCAGGGTGTCGTCTTCGGCGAGCAGGATGCGCATGGTCGGGGCGGTCTCCGGGGGGCTCAGTCGTCGTCGTCGTGCGAGCGCCCGCGGTGGTGCTCGCCCTTGTCGTGCCGCCCATCATGCACCGATTGCCGCTCATGGCCGCCGTGCCGCTCCTCGCCCCGGGCGAGCGCGCCGCTGTTCCACTGCCAGGCCCAGAAGGCGGCGATCAGGGTCGCGATTCCCAGGGCCAGGGGCCAGAGGCTGTGGCGGACCAGGTCCGGGCCGGGGCCCGCCTGGCGGCCGCTGAACATGGGCGCGAAGGCATTGCGGCGCCGCATCAGCGACAGCCCCGCCAGCAGGCCCAGGTGCAGCAGCACGACGAAAAGCATGATCTCGCCGCTGGCCTCGTGCAGCTCCTCCAGGGCCTCGCCCAGCCATTCCTGGTCCAGGGCCAGGCCGCTGAAACCGCTCAGCAGGGCCAGGCCCAGCAGGCCCAGTGCCGCCGCAGCCTGCCCGGCGCCCAGCAGGCGGCTGGCCTCCGGCCGCCCCTGCCAGGCCCCGCGGACGCGGTTCAGCAGGGCGGACAGTCGGCTGCGGCGTGGGCCCAGCAGGCCCCACAGCACCCGCCACAGGGCCAGACCCAGGGCGGTGTAGCCGAAGCTGATGTGCAGTCCGTGCCAGGCCTCCTGCTCGGCCGTGACGTAGGCCCCGGCAAAGCTGAGGGCCAGGGCCCAGTGCACCAGGCGCGTCGGGGCGTCGAGGATCCGGCGCTGTGCCGGGCGCGCTGCGTCCGGCATGCCGCTGTCGCGCGGCGGGTCTTGTGTGATGTCCATGAGGCTCTCCAGCATTGGCTTTCGATGGGCTCATGGTGGGCGCCGCAGATGAGCGTTTTCTTAACGGTCCTCGGGCGGCGCGCCGGGCGCTGGCTCGCCCAGGCGGCCCTGCGCGTCGTCCTGAGGCGGCGCTTCGCAGGCATGGCGGGCCAGGGCCATCCAGGTGGCGAAATCGGGTTGATGCGGTCGCCGCGGCGCCGGGCGGGCCAGCTCCAGGTGCTGGGCGTGCGCCAGCAGCACGCCGAACTCGGGCGGGATCTCATGCGGCTCGGCGATGCCCGCCTTCAGCACGAACCAGCACTGGCTGCTCAGGGCCAGGTAGGCCTGGGACTTGGCCGGGCGTCGCAGCTCCCCCAGCAAGTCGGCGCGGCTGACCTTGATCTCGTGCACGGCCACGTCCAGGTAGTCCGGCACCGTGGTGTGGCGGATGGAGAAGACGTCAGGCATGGCATTGACCCAGCGCGGCCGGGCGGCGGGCACTGGCGCCGCGGCGTCGATCAGCGTGCCGGCTTCGGCAGGCGGCGCCGCCTCGCCGGGCAGCCCGGCCCGCAGGCTCAGACCGCGCCAGACGACGCGCCCGCCGCGCTGCAGCTCCAGGGCCACGCGGCCCACCAGCTGCTCATGCGCATCGCGGGCCTGGCGGTTGCGGTCCAGGGTGGCGGCCAGGGCCTGGATGCCGGCGTCGGTGACCCGCAGCCGTTCCCGCGGCCCCTCGCTGAGCCGCTCCAGCAGGCCGGCCGCCAGCAGTTCGACCTCCACCAGGTCCTGGCAGGGCCAGCCGGCGCTGCGCCAGATCTCACGCAGACGGCGCCAATGCGGGGTGCCCAGGGCCATGTGGGTTCGCCTCAGTCCAGCACCGGGGTCTGGGCGTCAGCGGCCTGGCGCGTGGCACTGGCCTGCGGGGCAAACTGGGCCCAGGCGACGCCGGCCAGGGTCAGGGCGGCGCCTGCCAGCTTGGCAGCGCCGAACTGCTCGCCCCCCGCCGCCCAGGCGGCCAGGCCGGCGATCGGCGGCATCAGGTAGATCAGGGGCGCCGTGCGGGCGACGCCACGCTGCGCATTGACCCAGCCCCAGGCCAGCCAGCTGCCAAAGCCGATGCCTACGACGGCCCACAACGCCCCCAGCCAGAGCCCGGGCGTGACGCCGGCCCAGTCGGTCTGCAGCGCGGCCGGCACGGCGTACAGCAGCACCGGCGGCGTGGCGGCCAGGCTGGCGTAGCACATCACCAGCACCGCGCCATGGCGTTCGATGAGGGGCTTGGCCGCTACGGTGTAGTAGGAGAACAGCGCGGCGGCGACGAGCAGCACCAGGTCCCCGCCGCCGGCCCGCCAGTCGGCCGCCAGCAGCTTGTCCGACATGAAGAGCAGGGCCCCGCCCACCGCCAGCGCGATGCCCACCAACTGGGCCCGCCGCAGGCGCTCCAGGCCGTAGGCACGCAGGATCAGCAGCGTGAAGATGGGCCCGCAGGCCAGCAGCACCGAGCTGGAGAAGGGCGTGGACCAGTGCACGCCGAAGCTGGACAACATCAGGTGCAGCCCCTGGCCCAGCAGGCCCAGGCGCGCCAGGGCCCAGGCGTCCTGCCGCGACACGCGGGGCCAGCGCAGGCCGTGGCGCTGCAGCAGCAGGCCGATCACCAGCAGCGGCATCAGGGTGAAGCGCAGGCACAGGAAGCCCCCTGGCCCCATGGCGGCCAGCAGGGCTTTCTGCAGGGGGAAGTTGAGGCCCCAGGCGAGGATGACCAGGAGCCCGGCGATGAGGGCCAGCCGGGAGGGCGGGGAGGCGGTGGGCATGTCCGGCATCTTGCCAGCGCGGGCGGCCGGATGCTGTCAGCAGCGCGCCTCGCCGCTGCCGATCGCCCAAGAAAAAACCCCCTGGCCGGGAGGCGCAGGGGGTTTGGGGAGCCGGGCTGGCTGGATCAGGGATCGATCCAGGTGCCTTCCAGGGCGCCGGGCGTGCCGGTCAGCCAGATGGTGTAGACCTTGTTGGCCGTCAGCGTCTTCTTGGACAGGAAGACCGTCGGTGCGCCGGCGCGGACGTCGAACTGAATTTCGCTCGTCGTCGAGAGCAGGATGCTGCTGGACAGCTGACCCGGCTCGACGTCGGCGATCAGCGGCTGGGCGTCGATGTAGAGGGACACCTTGCCCAGGCCCTTCACGCTGTTCAGGACGCGGACCTTGGCCTGGTTGAGGCCGGTGGGCAGCGAGTTGTCTTCCTTCAGCGCGGTCAGCGTGGGAGCGGCGGCATCGCCCCACAGCAGGATGCCGTAGACGCCGCTGCGTTCCAGGGCCACGGTCTGCGGTGCCTGGGCCGTGCCGTTCACGCTCCAGTCGACCTTGAGACCGTTGGTCACGGTGATGTCGAAGTAGCTGGAGCGAGCCGGAGCAGGCCTGTTCTCGAGGGCCTTGGTGCCATTGAAGCTGACCGTGGCGCTGTCGTCGCGGGTCAGGGCCGACATAGCGCGCACCTTGGCCAGGCCGTTCTCGTACTTGGTCACGGCGCCCTGCTGGGCCAGCAGCAGGCCGTTGACCATCACGCCACCGGTGGCGCTGGTCAGCACCAGGGTGTTGACCTTGGCCGAGTCCAGGTTGACGCTGGGGATGTCCAGGCGCAGGTCTTTCTTGTTGGTGGCCGAGGTCACGCGGATCCGGTAGGTGCCCGAGGTGATGGTGCGGTAGGCGTCACCATTGCCCGGGACCAGGGAAGCGGCCAGGGGGGTGGCATCGTCCAGCGAGGCGCCGGGGGCGGTCACGTAGACGTCCACGGTGCCGGCGTCCGGCGACAGGTTCAGCGTCAGCAGCTTGGTGCTGCCGGAGGCCGGCTCGGGCTCCGACTCGTTCAGCAGACGGGTCGACAGGGAGCCGCTGGCGCCAAAGGCGATCAGCGAGTAGTTGCCGTCCTTGATCAGGTTGCTGAGGCCCGGGGCGGACAGCAGGGTGGTGGTGCCCGCGACCAGCAGCTCGGAGGTGTTGCTGCCGGTGCTGATGCTGCCGTAGTTGGACACGGTGCCGAAGTTGACGCCCGAGCTCACCTTGGTGTCATTGACCTTCAGGTCCAGGGAGGAGTAGCCGACGCTTGCATTGAGCAGGCGCACATTGGTGTTGCCGTCGTTGCCGCCGCCGCCGCTGCCGCAGGCGCTCAGCGCCAGGGTGCCGATCATGGCGATCGCGCTCGCCCATCGAGTGAATCTCATCAAACGCTCCAGTTCTCCGTTCGCGCCCCTGGGGCGCGCATGAATCGAGTACGCGACAGCCCGGGGCTGCCGGCGTCGACTGCGGGCGATTGTAATGAGATGGCCTGACGCTGTCGGTGAGCCTGGGCGAGGGCCAATCCGTAAAGATTTGCTGCCCCTGAAATCCGGCGCGGCAAGTCCCGTGCCGGCCCCTGGCGCCGGCCGCCGGCCAGGCCTAGAGCCGGCTCTCCAAAGCAGGGTTGCCCGCCATGGGGCGCACGGGGGCCGCTGCTAGCATCAGCCGCGACCTCGGGCCGCCTGCGGTGGCCTGCCCCGCGCAATAACAAGCATGAAGGAGACCGCCATGGCCTACGAGCATCTGCTGGCCCCGCTGGACCTGGGCCACACCCAGCTGAAGAACCGGGTGCTGATGGGCAGCATGCACACGGGGCTGGAGGACTCCCGCAAGCACTTCGAGCGCATGGCGGCCTACTTTGCCGAGCGCGCCCGGGGCGAGGTGGGCCTGATCGTCACGGGCGGCTTCGCGCCCAACATCGAGGGCTGGGCCAAGCCCTTTGCCGGCACCCTGGCCACCAGCGGCGCGGCGCGCCGCCACCGCGTGATCACCGACGCCGTGCACGCCGAGGGTGGCAAGATCGCCCTGCAGATCCTGCACACCGGCCGCTACGGCTACCACCCGCTGTGCGTGGCACCCTCGCGCATCCAGTCCCCCATCTCGCCCTTCACACCGCGGGAGCTGAGCGAGCGCGGCATCGAGCGCCAGATCCGCGCCTTCGTGCGCTGCGCCAAGCTGGCCCGCGAGGCCGGCTACGACGGCGTCGAGGTGATGGGCTCCGAGGGCTACTTCATCAACCAGTTCCTGGTGACCCACACCAACCAGCGCCAGGACCGCTGGGGCGGCGCCTATGAGAACCGCATGCGCCTGCCGCTGGAGATCCTGCGCCGCATGCGGGAGGCCGTGGGCCGGGACTTCATCATCATCTACCGCCTCTCCATGCTGGACCTGATCCCGGATGGCAGCAGCTGGGAGGAGGTCGTGCAGCTGGCGCGCGAGCTGCCCGCTGCGGGGGCGGACATCATCAACACCGGCATCGGCTGGCATGAGGCCCGCGTGCCCACCATCGCCACCAGCGTGCCGCGCGCCGGCTTCGCCTGGGTGACGAAGAAGCTGCGCGATCAGCTGCGCTCCGAGGGCATCACCACGCCCCTGGTCACCAGCAACCGCATCAACACCCCCGAGGTGGCCGACCAGGTGCTGGCCGAGGGCAGCGCCGACATGGTCAGCATGGCCCGCCCCTTCCTGGCCGACGCCGACTTCGTGCGCAAGGCCCGCCAGGACCGTGCCGACGAGATCAACACCTGCATCGCCTGCAACCAGGCCTGCCTGGACCATGCCTTCCAGCAGAAGATCGCCAGCTGCCTCGTCAATCCGCGCGCGGCCCACGAGACCGAGCTGCGCGTGATCCCCCTGCAGAAGGAGCAGCCGCGCAAGCGCGTGGCCGTGGTGGGCGGAGGCCCGGCCGGCATGGCGGCAGCCACCACCCTGGCCGAGCGCGGCCATGCAGTCGACCTGTTCGAGGCCGGGCCTGAGCTGGGCGGCCAGTTCAACCTGGCCCGCCGCGTGCCCGGCAAGGAGGAGTTCAACGAGACCCTGCGCTACTTCCGCCGCCGCATCGAGACCACCGGCGTGCAGCTGCACCTCAACCGCCGCGTGGGCCTGGACGACCTGAAGCCGTACGACGAGATCCTCCTGGCCACCGGCGTGGCGCCTCGCAACCCGCGCATCGAGGGGCAGACCGAGGGCGAGGCACGGGGTCAGGTCTTGAGCTATGTGGACGTGCTGCTGCAGCGCAAGCCCGTGGGGCGGCGCGTGGCCGTGGTCGGCGCGGGCGGTATCGGCTTCGACGTGTCGGAGTTCCTGCTGGAGGCCGGCCACTCGCTGGCCCTGGATCCGGAGGCCTGGCGCAAGCACTGGGGCGTGGGCGATCCGGCGCAGACGCGCGGCGGCCTGCTGCGGGCGGCACCCGAGGCGCCGCAGCGCGAGGTCACGCTTCTGCAGCGCAAGAAGGGCAAGCTGGGCGCCGGCCTGGGCAAGACCACCGGCTGGATCCACCGCGCCGCGCTGAAGATGAAGAACGTGCAGATGGTGGCCGGCGTCAACTACGAGCGCATCACGCCCGAGGGCCTGTGGGTCAGCTATGGCGAGAAGCGCGAGGACCTGCAGCTGATCGAGGTCGACACCATCGTGCTGTGCGCCGGCCAGGAGCCGGTGCGCGAGCTGCAGGCGCCGCTGGAGGCGGCCGGCCGCCGCGTGCACCTGATCGGCGGCGCACTGGAAGCCGGCGAGCTGGACGCCAAGCGTGCCATTCGTCAGGGTGTGGAGCTGGCGGCCCGGCTGTGAGCGCCGGGGCGCTCCTGCTCAAGCGTGCAACTTTTCGCTGATGCCGGAGTGATGCGCTCCCGGTAAACCCTAGACGGCGTGCCGTTCGGATCACTTTGGCCTGACAGTCGCGTCCAGAGGGGGCGTCACGTGCTGTTGGACGGCGCTCGATCCGATGAATAAAGCGATCCGCAGGCCCTGGGCCTGACGGGACTCGCGAAAGGTCTGCCGCTCCATGCGCTTTCTGCGTCGCCGCCCGCTGATGGCGAGCCCGCTGCTGCTGCCGCTGTGCGCCCATGCGCAAGGCGGCCTGCTCCCCAGCTGGAACGATCTCAATGCCCAGGACCCCGTCCTGTGGCTGGGCCTGGCCTGCGTGGCCGGTGGCCTGAGCATGGGCGGCGTGCTGGCCCTGTTCCTGCACCAGCGCCAGCGCCTGCAGCGCCGGCGCGAGGAGCTGCGCCGCCTGCGCCAGGAGCGCGCCCGGCTGCGGGCCTTCCTCAACGCCGTGCCCGATCCCATGTTCTCGAAGAACGCCCTGGGGGCCTACGAGGGCTGCAACCCGGCCTTCGAGGCCGCCGTAGGGCGCCATGAGGCCGAGCTGCTGGGCCGCCGGGATGACGAAGTCGGCATCCGCCTGGACTGGACCCGCAAGCGCGACCGCCAGCTCAGCTGGTACCAGCGTCCCAACGGCGAGCGCCAGTGCCTGGACGTGGTGCAGGTGGACATCCACGACGGCGAGGACTTCCTCGGCCGCATGGCCATCGGCCGCGACGTCACCGAGCTGCAACTGGCGCGCGAGAAGGCGCGCCGCGCCGAGACCGTCTTCGCCCACTGCGGCGAGGGCATCCTGGTCTGCGACGAGGAGCTGCGGGTGCTGGACCTCAACCCCGCGCTGAGCCGCATCTGCGGCTACGAACGCGAGGAGCTGCTGGGCGAGGTGCCCCAGCTCTGGCGCGACGGCGAACAGGACCCCGAGCAGCTGCTCGCCCTGCATGCCCAGGTCGAGAGCCAGGGCCACTGGAGCGGCGAGCTGATGGTGCGCCACAAGAGCGGCGACCCGGTGCCCGTGTGGGCCACCGTGGTGCGCGTCGACCCCGATGCCGGCCAGGGCGAGGGCCTCCAGTACCTCAGCGTGCTGACCGACATCTCCCGCATCAAGGCCACCGAGGCCGCGCTGCTGCACCAGTCCCTGCATGACCGCCTCACCGGCCTGCCCAACTCGGCCCTGATGCGCGACCGCATCGAGCGCGAGATCGGCCAGGCCCAGCGTGCGCAGGGCAAGGTGGCGGTGCTCTTCATCGACCTCGACGACTTCCGCGACGTCAACGACATCGCCGGCCACGCCGCGGGCGACCAGGTGCTGCGCACGGCGGCCGAGCGCTTCGTCAACGTGGTGCGCGCCAGCGACTCCGTGGCCCGCGTGGGCGCCGATGAATTCGCCATCGTGCTGGGCGGGCTGGACGACGAATCCGCCGCCCTGCGCCTGGGCGACCGCCTGATCCAGGCCATGGACGAGCCCATCCACGTGGGCCTGCAGCGCTTCAACATCGGCGCCAGCATCGGCCTGGCCCTCTTCCCCACCGATGGCCAGACGGTGGACGAGCTGCTGCGCAATGCCGAGGCCGCCATGTGCCGTGCCAAGGGCCATGCGCGCAACAGCGTGCAGTCCTACCGCCCCGAGCTGACCCAGGCCGTGCAGCAGCGCTTCGAGCTGACCCACGCCCTGCGCCTGGCCAATGAGGCAGCGCAGTTCCGGCTCGAGTACCAGCCTCAGGTGCGGCTGTCCGACGGCCAGCTGATCGGCGCCGAGGCCCTGCTGCGCTGGCGCCATCCCACCCGCGGGCCCATTTCCCCGGCCGAGTTCATCCCCCTGGCCGAGGACACCGGCCTCATCGTGCCCATCGGCCGCTGGGTGCTGGAGCAGGCCTGCGCCCAGGCCGCGCGCTGGCAGGGCCAGCCCGGCAAGCCGCAGCAGGTGGCCGTGAACGTCTCGGCCCGCCAGCTGCGCCAGCCCGACTTCATCCTGGCCCTGGACTTCATCCTGATGAGCACCGGCTGCCCGGCCACGGCGCTGGAGCTGGAGGTCACCGAGAGCCTGCTGCTGGAGGACGCCGAGCAGGCCATCCGCCTGCTCAACCAGCTGGCGGATCGCGGCGTGCGCGTGGCCATCGACGATTTCGGCACCGGCTACTCCTCGCTGGCTTACCTCAAGCGCATGCCGGTGCAGACCCTCAAGATCGACCGCAGCTTCGTGCAGGAGCTGGGCGAGGACAACAACGTTGCCGCCATCGCCCGCACCGTCATCGTCCTGGCCCACAGCCTCAACCTGGACGTGCTCGCCGAGGGCGTGGAGACCGCCCAGCAGGCCGAATGGCTGCGCCGCGAAGGCTGCGACTGGGCCCAGGGCTGGCACTACGGCCGCCCCATGCCCGCCGACGCCTTCGAGCTGCCCCAGCCCGTGGCCACGGAGCCCAAGCTGGCGGTGGTGAAGGCCCTGCAGCGGGCCTGAGGGCGCAGCGCTGGGGTCAGGTCTTGCCCTTGGCGCAGGACACCCACCTGCTTGAATGGCGACTGTCAGAACTTGCAGTAGTCCCATCTGTTGGGGGCCAATAGCATGCGGGCCTTTCAAGACGGCGCCGGAGGCTGCTGCCCATGACAAGGGGCGGCAGAAGGAGCGCAAAGGCCCAGAGCTCGAAGAAGCGGGGCCAATCCAAAGGGAGAACACTCGATGAAGACAGTCCTGGCATTGCTCAGCGCAGCCTGCCTGTGCGCGCATGGCGCGGCGCAGGCCCAGTCCAGCACCCCGGTCGCCCCCAAGGCGGCCCGCCCCACTTCCCCAGCCGGCAAGCTGCCGGCCGTGCCCGCCCGGCCGGGCAGCGGGCAGACGGCGTCGCTGTCGGAGTCCGAGGGCAGCAGCTGCCCTGTGGATGGCGCCGGAGAATCGCAATGCGTGGTTGTTTCCAGCGGCTCGAGTTCGGGCGGGGGTGGCAGCTATACGCCGCCGGAGCCGGGTGGGGTGCCGGGAGGTGCAATGAGTGGGGATGGTGCTGGAGGCACGGCGACTGGGGGCGGGGCCCCGGGGCCGGTGGATCCGAGAATGGCAAAGTTCCAGCAGTGCTGGGCGGCTCAAGACGCAGCACAGAAGAAGACGGATGAGGCGTATGACAGGGCCATAGCGAGATGCGCCAGCAACTATCCAGACCCCACAGGCACTATCGGCATTGGCGGCAGCTACGCGGGAACGGGCGGCAACATCAACATTCCGGCGGATTGGGTGTCCAGCAATCCTGAGAAGCGCCGCGTCTGCCAGGACAAGGCAAAGGAAGACCAGGCCGCTGATACTCGCTACAACGAAGCAGTGGGAAACTCGTGCCGAACCAAGGCCGTGAATGGCGGATGAAGGCAGCCATGGACGCGAATCGACGACGGGGGAAGCTCCCGAGGACTGTTGTGGCGGGTGTCGCGCTGGCCATCGTCACGCTCGTCGCTGTGGCTGGGTGCCTGGGCAAACTCTCGGCGTCTAAGCTGCCCGATGGGGATACCCCTTGGCATGCAGAGTCGGCGACGCAGGAGCCGACGCGACAATCGACGCGTGTTGCAGCGACCGGTGCGGCGCCTCCGCCGCCGCTCTCGGACGACGGGCGGGCGCAGGACGGCAAAGCTGGCGCGCAGGCCCCTGCCACTTTCTTGACGGATTGGTCTCGCTACCCCAGCGGCTTGATGGCTGCCTTGGATCAAGCGGTTCGCGAGCAGGATGGGCCAGCGGCCTACGAACTGGTGCGTATCCTGCAGCGTTGCGAGCGTCTGCCTCAGGACATGGAGCGGATGCGACAACAGCTGTCCGACCTGCAGACGCAGGGCATCCTGATGCACAAGGACCGGAGTTTCATGGATCTACTCCTGTCAACCATGCAGCAGGATCATTCGCACTGCCAAGCGCTCTCAGGAGATCTCAAGCAACGGCGACGCCAGTTGCTGGAAGTGGCGGTGCGACAGGGAGTCGATGGAGCTGGCATGGCACTGTTCTCTGCCGGCGTCCGCGAACCGTGGGTGACGCGGCAGGTGCTTCGCGAGGCCGAGCGAGGCGATGACGCGGCACTTGCAGTCCTGGCGCTCGGCGAAATTGCTCATGCGAGTCGGCTGCAGCGAGAAGCAGCGGGCGATGCCCTGCTGCGTAGCGCCAGTGAGCCCGCAGCAGATCCGGCAGAGGATCGGCGGCTCAGGCGCAGTCTTGAGGAGATTGCACGCCAACGCCTCCTGCAAGCATGGCAGGCCGATCCCGGCAATCCCGCCAAGTCTGCGGCAGCGAAGGCGGCCTATCTGGGAGAGTCGGTGCCACCGATGCAAGGCAGCACGGATGCGCAGGTCCTTGCCTTGGCCGATCAATACTTTGCAGCCTTGACGAGGCGCAGGCGCGCCCCCAAGGCCTGACCCATGCCCATCGGCTGATTGATGTGGCTCCCTGTGTCCTCGCGGGGCATGCGTTGCCTCGGGATGAGAGGCCTTCGAGCTGCCCCAGCCCGTGGCCACGGAGCCCAAGCTGGCGGTGGTGAAGGCCCTGCAGCGGGCCTGAGGGCGCAGCGCTGGGGTCAGGTCTTGCCCTTGGCGCAGGACACCCACCTGCTTGAATGGCGACTGTCAGAACCTGCAGCAGTCCCATCTGTTGGGGGCCGATAGCATGCGGGCCTTTCAAGAAGGCGCCGGAGGCTGCTGCCCATGACAAGGGGCGGCAGAAGGAGCGCAAAGGTCCACAGCTCGAAGAAGCGGGGCCAGTCCAAAGGGAGAACACTCGATGAAGACAGTGCTGGCACTGCTTGGCGCGGCCTGCCTGTGCGCGCAGTCCGGAACCCCATCCGCCCCGAAGGCGGCCAGGCAATTGTGCGTTGGCTGCGGACAGTGAAGCGGCAAGCTGCCTTGACACGGCGCGACGACGCCGGAGCCGGCCCAGCCGGGCCCCTGCCGTAGCCTCGACTGCCGCGAAGTTGCGGGCGAACTCTCACCGTGTTTTATAAATATATTGTTAGGATTTTTGGTTCGTGCAAGGCGCACATGCGCGGAGACCGGCACTTCAGAAGTCCAACAGCCCGTTTCCCCTGTGTGCTTGAACCATCTTGACGACCACACGAGGGAGAACTCCATGAAAGTCATCCGGGCGCTGATCGGCGCAACATGCCTGTTGGGATCCGCAACCGTGCTTGCGCAATCGCCCGCCAAGCCGGCGCCGGGCAAGCTCACGCGGCCCGCCACCACAGCGCCAGACGGCGGGCGCATGGCGGCCGGATCGCAGACCGGCACCGGCAGCGGCAACGGTGCTGGCAGCGGCACGCCGAGTCCCAACTGTCCGATGGACCGGCAGGGCAAGCCCGCCTGTACGGTTGAGGTGGATGGGACGGGCAATGGTGGCAATGGCTCGGGCACCAACGGCAGTTGGGACCCCGGCACGAACCCTGGAGGGGCTGTGGAGCGACCCACACCCGGCCCCGGACCAGGAGGAGAGGGCGCAGGGACGTCGAGTGCGACCGAGGCCGGGTTCAGGCAGGACGCGCAGAAAATAGCGGAGGGCCTGGAACTCCCATGTCCAGGGGCTGGCGAGCTGCCGGAGATCTACATTGCAAGGATGATGAAGTACTGCCAATCCACGGTGAAGGGCGCCTTTCCCGTTCTGACCTGGATCTTCCCTTCGGTCCCGCCAACGGCTTGCCGGCTGGCGGGCATTGAGGAGAAGGCGGGCCAGGTCTTGCTGGGCGTCGCCACATGCAAGGCCCAGTGAAGCGTCGGCGTCTGTGGGGACTGGGTGCGGCAGCGCTGGCTGTCGCCGTGCTCTATGGCTTCGCCCGGACTGCACCACCCACGGAGGAGCGCGTCGCTGCCTTGCCCTCCAGCGCCAAGCCGGTCGCGGGGCCGGCCTCCCGGCTGGCGCCCGCGGAGCCGCCATCGGCGTCGGCGAGTGCCCAGTCAGACATGCGGCCGGTCGGTCGTGGCGAGGTCGAGAGGCCGCGGCAGGGCCTGCTTTCCCTCTCCGCGCTGGACTGGTACAGGCGAGCGCTGTCGCCCACCGCCTCGGTACGGGACAAGACCGTCGCCCTGCATATCGATCTCCAGTGCGCCAAGCTGACTTCCGCTCGCGCCAACTACGAGGAACAGCGCGTGGCGGCGGCTCGCCCTGCTCCGGCTTCGGTGCCCGGCATCGCGCCAGAGGAGCTGGCGGAGCTGAACGCACGCCAGGCCAAGGCGGCACCTGCGGAGCAAGGGGTGGAGCTGCGGCGGCTCGCTGACTATTGCAGCGCCGGCCAGGGCTTCGAATTGATCCGTGAGTTTCGCAAGGCCGGCATCCGTCCGACCGAGTACGCGGAGCTGGTCATGCCGGGCCGCCCGCTCTCGGGCAGATTCCCTGTGGTGGTCGACGTGCTGACCAATCCACAGGCTCGTGCGGTCGAGTTCACGATCTGGGCGGACGCAGGCTTGCGTGCGGTCTTCGAGCAGCGCCATGGCCTGGATGATTGGCAGGCCTGGCATGCCAGCAGCTGGCTTGTGCGGGAGGTGTTGGGCAACACGGAGGAGACCGTGCTGTTCGACCGCCTCCAATGCGCGTTCCATGGCCACTGCCGCAGCGCCAACCTGCTGACGGAGGCCGAGCGCCAGCGCGCCGAGGCGGCGGCGCGCCTGGTGCTGCAGGACCTGCAGCGCCAGGACTGGCCACGTCTGATCCTGGGGCCCCGGCCCTGAGCACGCCTGCCAGGCCGCAGCGGCGTCAAGCCGCCTCGCGGCCCGGCGCTTGCTGGATGTCGGGCCAGCCTGCTGCCGGCAGCGCGGTCCCGAGGTCGCCCAGATCCTGCACCTCCAGCCCCTCCCGCAGTTCCATGCTGGACCCAAACCAGCCGCACTCCCGCGGGGCGGGCGCCAGCAGGGGCAGCGTGGGCCCGGGAGGTGCTTCGTTCATGGCATCCGGCACCGTGCGCCCCTGGAGTGAACAAGACGCGCATCATGAAAGTTATGAGGCGACATCGCATCGGCAAGTGAAACGAGGCCGGCACGGGGCCGCGTTCCCCCCCACTTCCAGGCGCCTCGCGGCGGGGGCGGCTGCGCAGGGGGCCGCCTAGCCCTTACCATCGCGACCAATTTCAATGAACTCATGGCATCCGGCGCCGCTGGCCCTCTGACGGGCCGGCAGGGGGCCGGCGTGTCCTGCACTCTGGATGGATCGCATGGCTCGCTCACCGTCATCTCGTCTCCTGGCTTGCTGCATCGGCATGGCACTGGCCAGCTTGGGCGCGCAGGCCCGGTCGGAGCAGGCCGCGCCCGGCGGCCTGCAGGCCAGCGAGGCCTCCCTGCGACTGGAATACCAGCGCGTGAACGTGCCCGGCGACCGCCCCCTGGACCTGATGGGCTTTCATTTCCATCAGCAGGTGATGGAGGGCATCAAGCTGGGCGCCGGCTTCTATGCGCCGCTGTTCAAGGGGGAGTACGGCGGCTTCGTCGCGGCCGATCTCGGCGTGCTGGCCCGCTATCCGCTGGCCGGGCCCTGGTATGTCACCGCGGGCCTGTCCGCGGGCGGGGGCGGGGGCGGGCGCAGCGTCGAGCACAGCAAGCTGCTGTCGGGCACCGGCGGCTTCATCAAGGGGCACCTGGGCCTGGGCTATGACTTCGGCGATTTCTCGGTGGGGGCCAGCCTGTCGCGGCTGAAGTTCCGCCAGTCGCTGATCGATGGCAGCCAGGCGAACGTCTTCATCGAGTTCCCCTTCCGCTACCTCACCGGTCCCCACGCGGGCCACGGGCAGGCCCTGCCATCCGGGGACGACCGGCGCGCGGCGCAGGAGATGGGCGAGAGCATGCTGACCCTCTCGCTGGACAACTACCGCCAGCAGGATCCGCAGGGCTCGAACAAGCGCACGGTGGGGCTGGGCGAGCTGCAGTTCGCCCACTTCTTCGCGCAGGACAGCTACTGGTTCGCCTCCCTGGGCATGGGCTACCGGGGCATGCCCCTGTACAACCAGCTGCTGGGCGGCGCGGGCCAGCGCTGGCGGCTCTCGCCGGCGCTGACGCTCTATGGCCAGCTGGGCCTGGGTTCGGGGGGCTATGCCCCGGAGGTGATCGACACGGCCTCGGGCCTGCTGGTCTATCCCCGCCTGGGCCTCGAGTACGCCCTGGACCGCGACCTGGGCCTGGCCTTCACGCTGGGCTACATGACGGCCCCCCGCGGCAGCTCGCGCAACCAGACCTTCGGCCTGGCGCTCACCCGGCACCTGCGGTCCGGCCAGTCCGGCGACGCCGTGGGGCCGGCGCGCTACCAGGGCCTGCGGCTGTCGGTCTTCCAGCACACCGCCTTCCACCTGAGCTACCGGGAGCAGGCGCGTCCGGCGCTGCAGATGATGGGCCTGCAGCTGGACCTGCCCCTGGACGCGCACTGGTACCTGCCGCTGCAGGCCTCCGGCGCCTACAACGCCTACCTGGGCTATCCCGGCTATGCCGAGATCCTGGCCGGCCTGGGCCTGCAGACGGCGCTCGCGCGGGAGGACCGCTACCAGCTCTTCGGCCAGCTGATGGGCGGCGCGAATGTGCACGGCAAGGTGGCCAAGGTCAGCGCCGGCCTGCGCTGGATCGTGGACGAGCGCCTGGCCCTGAATGCCTCCCTGGGACGCACCCTGGGCCGGGGCGACACCGGGGGGCATTTCAGCGCCAGCAACCTGACCCTGGGCCTGGACTACCGCTTCTCCCTCCCGACGCGCTGAGCCCGCGCGGGGCGCTGGGCCTCAGGGCGACGCCGCCGCGGCGCCGGCCAGCGCCAGGTGCAGGGCCTGGCGGTACTCGGCGGACTCGCGCACTGCGGCCACGCCGTCCCAGATGCGTTCCGCCAGGGCCGGGTGGCGCTTCACGAAGGCATGCGAGAGCAGCAGGTAGTAGGGCTTGCTGACCAGGGGCGGGCCCTGGCGCTCGATCTGCGCGGCGAACTGCGGGTTGCGGCTGAGGGTGTAGTCGCCCTGGCTGGTCTGCAGCGCCGCGGCACCGATTCGGCCGCGCTGCAGCATGGCCAGGATGGCGTCGGGCGCCTTGGCCGAGGCTTCGATGGGCAGCTGCTGCTGGCGCAGCCAGGCCACGATGGAGAAGCCGGCCTGCGCGCCCACGGCGCCATCCAGCTGACTGAGCTGCTGCCCGTCCCAGCTCACGGCGCTGCCCTTGAGCCGGTAGAGGTGGTAGCTCTCCTCCAGCATGGCGCGCTCCACGTCCACCTGCCCGCCCCGCATGGGGTAGCGGCCGATTTTCAGCCGCTCGGGCTGGAAGCTGGCCTTGAAGGCACCGTCCACACCGCCTTCCTGCAGGGAGAGCAGGCAGCGCCGCCAGGGCAGCAGCGTGACCTCGAAGCGCAGGCCCAGGCGCTGGCCCAGCAGGCGCACCATCAGCATGTTGAGGCCGCTGCGGTCGCGCAGCAGCCAGGGGTAGGAGTTCTCGTCCTCGGCACACAGCTGCAGCACCGACGGGCTGCCGGCGTCCGGGACCTGGGCCCGCCCCGTCCCCGGGGCAAGGGCGCCCAGCAGGCCGACGGCCATGAGCCATGCCCGGCCTCGGCGGCCGGTGCTTCCTGCGCGATCCCAACGCATGTTCTGCTGCCTCCTGCCCCCCGCGACAGGCGGGCGGGGCTCCCTGAATATAGCCAGCCCGGCGGGGCTTGTGGACCCGCGCGCCCTTCAGATCGGCAGGGCCGTGCTGTTCTTCACCTCCTCCATCACGGCGTAGGTGCGGGTCTCGCGCACGCCGGGCAGGGTCCAGATCACGCTGCCGATGAACTCGCGGTAGGCGCCCATGTCGGAGACCCGGGTCTTGAGCAGGTAGTCGAAGCCGCCGGCCACCAGATGGCATTCCAGGATCTCGGGCCGGGCCTGCACGGCGGCCTTGAAGTTGTCCATCACATCCTGCACCGTGCGGTCCAGCAGGATCTCGATGAAGACCATCATCGAGGCCCCCAGCTTGGCCGGGTTCAGCCGGGCCTCGTAGCCCAGGATGTAGCCCTCGCGGGTGAGGCGCTTGACGCGCTCCAGCACGGCCGTGGGGGAGAGGTGCACCGCCTCGGCCAGCTTCAGGTTGGAAATGCGCCCGTCCTGCTGCAGCACGCGCAGAATGCGGGCGTCGATGGTGTCGAGACCGGTGTCGGGGCTGGCCATATGAACTTTCTACTGCAGGTGGGTTGATGTTCTGAATTTAATTCAGCTTCAACCTGCATAAAGTTCAGGCTTTCACTAATTCGACCGCGTTCAAAAGGGGATCTCCATGACCGCCTTCACACTTCTGCCCGAACACGCCCGCCTGCCGGACCCGTACCGCGAGGAAATCCCCGTGGTGCAAGCCCTGGCGGCCAGCCTGGGCCGGGGCCTGGACTGGAACGCGGTGATCGCCACCGCCGCCCCCTGGGTGGACCAGGTGCGCAACAACCCGGCGCCCTTCTGGGCCATGGAGTCCCTGCTGCGCGAGTACCCCATCACCAGCAGCGAGGGCCTGGCCCTGATGCGCCTGGCCGAGGCCCTGCTGCGTGTGCCGGACGCCCCCACCGCCATCGCCCTGACGGCCGACCAGCTGGGCCGCGGCAGCTTCGACGGTGGCTCCGAGGGCCCGCACAAGATGCTGGCCAGCCTCTCCGCCACGGCCATCTCGCTGTCCAAGAAGTTCCTGCCCGAGAACGAAGGGCAGGGCGGCCTGCTGACCCGCCTGGGCGCGCAGACTGTCGTCGCCGCCACCGTGCGCGCCATCCAGCTGCTGGGCCGCCAGTTCGTGCTGGGCCGCAACATCCAGGAAGCCATGAAGGAGGCGGACGACGCCCGCCGCGTGCAGTCCCAGCTGCGCTTCAGCTACGACATGCTGGGCGAGGGCGCCCGCACCGAGGCCGACGCGCGCCGCTACCACGCCGCCTACGTGAACGCCATCGAGGCCATCGCCGCAGGCCGCAAGGCCGAGTCGCCCGAGGGCTCGGACGGCATCTCCATCAAGCTCAGCGCCCTGTTCTCGCGCTACGAAGTGCTGCACCGCGAGCGCGTGTTCGCCGAGCTGCTGCCGCGCGTGTGGGTGCTGATCGAGAAGGCCGCGCAGGCCAACATCAACCTCACGATCGACGCCGAGGAGGTCGACCGCCTGGAGCTCTCGCTGGACGTGCTGGACGCGCTGTCGGCCCGCATCGCCGCGCACTTCCCGCAGTGGCGCGGCTTCGGTCTGGCCGTGCAGGCCTACCAGACCCGCGCCCTGGCCGTGGTCAACGAGGTGGCCGCCATCGCCCGCAAGCACGGCCTGAAGTTCATGGTGCGCCTGGTCAAGGGCGCCTACTGGGACGGCGAGATCAAGCGCGCCCAGGAGAACGGCCTGGCCGCCTACCCGGTGTTCACGCACAAGCAGCACACCGACGTCAGCTACCTGGCCTGCGCGCAGGCGCTGATCCAGCATGCCGACGTGATCTACCCGCAGTTCGCCAGCCACAACGCCGGCACCATCGCCGCCATCGTGCAGATGGCCCGCACGGCCGGTGCCAAGTTCGAGATGCAGCGCCTGCACGGCATGGGCGAGGGTATCTACCGCGAGGTGCTGAAGGACGCCAGCATCCCCTGCCGCGTCTACGCTCCCGTGGGCGAGCACCGCGATCTGCTGGCCTACCTCGTGCGCCGCCTGCTGGAGAACGGCGCCAACAGCTCCTTCGTCCACCAACTGGCCGACCCGAGCGTCAACGTGCAGGAGCTGCTGGGCTCGCCGCTGGCGCAGGTGCAGGGCCGCGGCGCGCTGCCCCTGCCGCTGGACCTCTACCGCGATGAATCCGGCCGTGGCCGCGCCAATTCCAAGGGCGTGGACCTGACCGCCCTGGACCAGCGCCAGCCCCTGCTGGCCGCGCTGGAGAAGACCGTGGTCGGCCCGGTGGCCGAGGCCACGCCGGGGGAGATCGGCGCCGCCATGGAGCGTCTGCAGGCGGGCTTCAAGGGCTGGAACGCCACGCCGGTCGCCCAGCGTGCCGCCATCCTGCGCCGCGCGGCCGACGCGATGGAAGCGCGCCTGCCCGAGTTCTGCGCCCTGCTGGTCAAGGAAGCCTTCAAGACCCAGGGCGACTGCGTGGCCGAGGTCCGCGAGGCAGTGGACTTCCTGCGCTACTACGCCGACGAGGCCGAGAGCCAGGCCCCGCTGATGCAGGGCCGGGGCGTCTTCGTCTGCATCTCGCCCTGGAACTTCCCGCTGGCCATCTTCGCGGGCCAGGTCGTCGCGGCCCTGGTGACGGGCAATGCCGTCGCCGCCAAGCCGGCCGAGCAGACGCCCTATGTGGCCCTGAAGGCCGTCGAGCTGCTGCACGAGGCTGGCGTCCCTGCCGATGCGCTGGCGCTGCTGCACGGCCCCGGTGAGACCGTCGGTGCCGGCCTGGTGGCCCATCCGCTGACCGCGGGCGTGTGCTTCACCGGCTCCACCGTCGTGGCCCAGATCATCAACAAGACCCTGGCCGCCAAGGACGGCAGCGAGATCGTCCCGCTGATCGCCGAGACCGGCGGCCTCAACGCCATGCTGGTGGATTCCACCGCCCTGCCCGAGCAGGTGGTGGATGCCGTGGTGCAGAGCGCCTTCCGCTCCGCCGGCCAGCGCTGCTCGGCCCTGCGCCTGCTGTGCGTGCACGAGAGCATCGCCGACGGCGTGATCGAGATGATCAAGGGCGCTGTGCAGGAGCTGTGGGTGGGCCAGCCGGCCGAGCTGGCCACCGACGTGGGCCCGGTGATCGATGACGAGGCCTTCGACAACATCGCCCGCCATGTGGAGCGCCTCAAGCGCGAAGCCCGCCTGATCGCCGAGGCACCGGTGCATGACAAGCTGCCGCGCATCATCCGCCCGGTGGCCTTTGAGATCGCCAAGGTCTCAGACCTGGGCCAGGAGATCTTCGGCCCGGTGCTGCACGTGCTGCGCTGGAGTGGCGAGGTCGACGGCGTGCTGGAGCAGATCAACGCCCTGGGCTACGGCCTGACCATGGGCATCCAGACCCGCATCGACAGCCGTGCCCTGCGACTGGCCGAGAAGGCGCGTGTGGGCAACATCTACGTCAACCGCAACATCATCGGCGCGGTGGTGGGGGTGCAGCCCTTCGGCGGCGAAGGCATGTCGGGCACCGGTCCCAAGGCCGGCGGCCGCCACTACCTGCACCGCTTCTGCGCCGAGACCGGCGCGGCGCCGGTCGTGGGCGGCGGGCTGATCGCAGGCAGTGCCGATGCCAGCCAGCTCAGCAGCCGTCTGGCTGCCCTGCAGGCCGCGCAGGCCACCTGGGCTTCGGTCGAGCTGGCCCAGCGCGTGGCCGTGCTGCGCCGTGCCGCGGAGGGCGCCGAAGGCCCGGTGGCCGCCGTGCTGCGTGCCCATGCGCAGCAGGCCGAGCATGGCCTGCAGGACCAGGTCCTGCCCGGCCCCACGGGCGAGAGCAATGAGCTGCGCCTGCATGGCCGCGGTGTCTTTGCCGTGCTCAGCGAGGGGGCCGACGACGCCCAGATCGCCGCCGCCCTGGGCGGGGCCCTGGTGGCCGGCAATGCCGTCGCCCTGGTCGGCGACGGTCGCTGCGAGGCCCTGCGCCAGCGCCTGG
The DNA here is from genome assembly GCF_027257975.1 of Pelomonas sp. BJYL3. GTDB lineage: Bacteria > Pseudomonadota > Gammaproteobacteria > Burkholderiales > Burkholderiaceae_C > Roseateles_B > Roseateles_B flavus. The sequence continues at coordinate 78,766 of NZ_JANZKX010000002.1, read as the reverse complement.
TGCAGGCGGGCGTGCCCGGCACCGCCGTGGCCGTGCTGCCGGTGGACCTGGCCCATGGCCTGCTGAGCGCACCCGCGCTGGCCGGCGTGGTGGTGGCCGCGAACGACATCGCCCTGGCCCGCGCCGTGCTGCGCCGCCTGGCCGAGCGCCAGGGCGCCATCCTGCCGCTGATCACCGCCGCCGACGCCGCCAACCCGCGCCAGCAGTACCGCTTCGCGGCCGAGCAGACGCTCACCATCAACACCGCGGCCGCCGGCGGCAATGCGGCGCTGCTGGCGGGCATGCACTGAGACGCGGCCTGGCGGGGGTCAGGTCTTGCCCGGCACATCGTCCCGGGCAAGACGGCCCGGCTCAGAGCCAGGTGCTGATCTGCGCCAGCGGCTTCTTGAGGCCGCCGTGCACCGGCACCTGGCAGCCCGGCTTCGGGTAGCCCACCACCAGCAGGATCACCGGCTTTTCGCTGTCCGGGCGCCGGCACAGGCCGTTGAGAAAGCCCATGGGGCTGGGCGTGTGCGTCAGCGTGGCCAGGCCGGCGTCGTGCAGGGCACTGATCAGGAAGCCGGTGGCGATGCCCACCGACTCCGGCACGTAGTAGTGGCTGAAGCGCTCGCCCTGCGCATCGACGCCGTACTTCTGCGCAAAGATGGCGATCAGCAGCGGGGCCTCCTCCAGAAACGGCTTGTTCGGGTCCGTGCCCAGCGGAGCCAGGGCGCGCAGCCATTCCTCGGGGGCGCGGCCGTTGTAGAAGGCGTGCTCTTCCTCCTCGGCCGCCTCGCGGATCTGGCGCTTGAGCGCCGGGTCCTCGATCACCGCGAAATGCCAGGGCTGCTGGTTGGCGCCCGAGGGCGCGGTGCCGGCGGCCAGCAGGCAATGCTCGATGACCTCGCGGGGCACCGGGCGGCTGTCGAAGTCGCGCACGGTGCGGCGGCGCTTCTGCTGCTCGTAGTGCGCCAGGGCGCGGGCCTTCATCTCGTCGGCAGGCAGCTCGCGGTAATGCGCCAGGGACTCCATGGGCGGCAGGGGATGGGCTTGATTGGTCTTCATCTGGTCTCCTCTCGTGACTCCGGGCGCGAGCTTAAGCAGGTGGACCATCCCTGCCAAGTCGACGTTATCCCCAAGACCGGTGCCGCCCGGCTGTCCGGCGGCCCCGTCTGCACCGGCCCATGCCCCTCTTACACTGGCCCCGGCGCAGCGCCGCCGGGCGCCGGCACCGTCATCCCTCCACTCCCTGACACCGACTCCATGAACAACACCCTGGCCTTCATCGGCGGCGGCAACATGGCCAGCGCCATCCTGGGCGGCCTCCTGCGCGCCGGACGCTCGCCGGATTCCCTCCTCGTCGTCGAGCCCTACGAGCCGCAGCGCCAGAAGCTGGCGGCGGAGCTGGGGCTGCAGGCCCTGGCGGCCCCGGACGCCTCGCTGGCCCGGGCGGGCCTGGTGGTCTGGGCGGTCAAGCCGCAGCTGTTCGCCGAGGCCGCGGCGCCCTGCGCCGGCCTGCTGGGGCAGGCCCTGCAGCTCTCGGTGATGGCGGGCATCCGTTCGGAGGACATCGCCCGCGCCACCGGCAGCGAGCGCGTGGTCCGCAGCATGCCCAACACGCCAGCGCTGATCGGCCAGGGCATCGCCGGACTCTTCGCCCGGCCGGCGGTGACGGCCGGGGATCGCGAGCTCGTCGAGACCGTGCTGGCCCCCACGGGACGGACCGTCTGGGTGGCGCAGGAGTCCGACCTGGACGCCGTGACGGCGCTGTCCGGCTCCGGCCCGGCGTATTTCTTCTATGTGGTCGAGGCCCTGGTGCAGGCCGCGCAGGAGATGGGCCTCAGCGAGGCCCAGGGCCGCGAGCTGGCCCTGGCCACCTGCGCCGGCGCCGCCGCCCTGGCCCTGCAGTCGGGCGATTCGCCGACCGTGCTGCGCGAACGTGTCACCTCCAAGGGCGGCACCACCCATGCGGCCATCAGCGCGATGCAGGCAGCGGGCGTCGGCCCGGCCATCGTTCAGGCCGTGAAGGCCGCCCAGCGGCGGGCCCGCGAGCTGGGCGAGGAGTTCGCCCCGCCCGTGCACGGCGGCGCTGGAAGCCAGGGCGGCGCCTGATCGTGGGAGGCGGCATGCGGATGAAGCCGTCGCTGGTCCTGGCGGCGCTGGCGTGGCCGCTGCTGGCGGCCGCGGACTGTGGCCGCCTGGAGCAGATCAGCGCCCACGAGGGTCAGGTCTTGCCGTTCGCGGTCAGTGCGCCCACTGCGCCGGCGCGTGGCATCAGCCTCGTCCTGCTTGCCGGCGGCCACGGGCACGTGGGTCTGGACGCCGCGGGCTGCCCCACGCAGCTCAAGGGCAATGCCCTGCTGCGCGCCCGGCCGCTGTTCCAGGCGCGGGGCTACGAGGTGGTGACGCTGGACGCGCCGGCCGACTACCGCGGCGATGACGGCCTGGCCGGCTTCCGCATCGATCCCGCCCATGCCCAGGACATCGGCCGCGTGCTGCGCTGGCTGCGAGGGCAGGGCGCCCGCGAGGTCTGGCTGCTGGGGACCAGCCGCGGCAGCATCTCGGCCGTCAACGCTGCCGCGCGCCTCTCGGGCGAGACGGCGCCGGACGGCCTGGTGCTGAGCTCGGTGCTGAGCACCAGCGTCTCTGCGCGCAAGTCCTGGGCGGGCCACCATGTCTTCGACCTGCCGCTGGATCGCATCCAGCAGCCCACCCTGCTGCTGGGGCATGTCGACGACAGCTGCCCGCGCTCGCCGCCCAGCGGCCAGGAGCGGGTGGCGCAGCGCATCGGCGCTTCGGCCCGCACGCAGCTGATCAGCGGCGGGCAGGGCCCCGTCAGCGGCCCCGACGCCTGCGAGGGCCGCTCACCGCATGGCTTCTGGGGGCAGGACGCCGACATGGTGGACGCGACGCTGGCCTTCATCGAGTCGCGGCCGCGCTGAGACCGGGTGCGGGCCGCCGCCGCGGCCCTACACTCACGCGCCGTGAGCGCCAATCCCGAACTCTCCCGCCTGGCGGACGATCCCGCCTGGCCCCCTGTTGCCGTCTGACATGGGCATTGCTTCCCGCCATTCCCTGCGTGACTGGCTGTGCGCGCCCGGCAGCCTCAGCCGCCGTCTGGCCCGCCTGGGCCAGCGCTTCGAAGTGCAGGTGCTGCGCCAGGGCGTGACGCCGCTGCGCGCGGCCGAGCGCCAGGCCCTGGGCCTGCCGCGGCGCGGCTGCACGGTGGTGCGCGAGGTGCTGCTGCGCGTGGACGGCCAGCCCCTGGTCTGGGCCCGTTCGGCGCTGCACCAGTCCTCGCTGGCCGGCCCCTGGAAGGCGCTCAAGGGTCTGGGCTCGCGGCCCCTGGCCCACCTGCTCTATGACGACCCGCGCATCCAGCGCAGCGAGCTCCAGCCCCGCCGCCTCGCCCGCTTCGGCCACACCCGCCGCCAGATGGCGCGCCAATGGCTGGCCGCGACGGGCGAGCTGCCGCCCGCGCAGATGCTGTGGTCGCGCAACTCGGTCTTCCGCCGGGGCGGGGCGCCGCTGCGGGTGATGGAGCTGTTCGTGCCGGCGGTGGCGGCGTTCAAGCCGGGCAAGCGGCCGCGCTGAGCCTGTAGCGCCACCGTCCCTGCCTGACCTGATCTGCTCGATGCAGCGGATGTCATGACTTGCCCATCCCTGGCCACGTGCGCGGCGAGTGCACGCAGCGCCTCGCGCTGAGGTTCTCGGTCGTTCGCGTCAGGCCCGCTGCGGTCCACAATGCGCACATCCGCCGTGCCTCGTGCCCCGGGGCGCCCGGCTCACAAGAAAGGAAGTCCCCATGCAACGCCGCCACCTGCTGCCCCTGCTGCTCACGCCCCTGGCCCTGCCCGCCCTCGCCAATCCGCCCGAGGGCCGTGGTCACGGCAAGGGGCGCAACAAGCACGAGGACCGCAATGACCGCGATGAGCGCGCCGACGGCACGAGCGTGAGCGTGCGCGGCGACGCCGGCGGTCTGGTCAGCGTCAACATCAGCGTGGGCGACGCCCGCCTGTGGGTGCGCGAGGCCGGCGTGCGCGAACGCTATGCCGACCTGCCGCCGGGCATCCGCAAGAACCTGGCGCGCGGCAAGCCCCTGCCTCCGGGCATTGCCAAGCGCCTGCCGCCGCCCGCCCTGCAGCAGCGCCTGCCGCATTACCCCGGCTACGAGTGGCAGGTGTGCGGCAAGGACCTGGTGCTGGTGGCCGTGACCACCCTGGTGGTGGCCGCGGTGCTGAACTCGGTCTTCGACTGAGCCCCGTGCCGCTCAGCGCAGGCTGAGGTCGGCCACCGTGCCGGCGAAGATCGCGAAGCCCACCCAGTGGTTGGCGCGGAAGGCGCGGAAGCAGCCCTCGCGGCTGCGGTCGCGGATCAGTGTGTAGTGCCAGGCCACCTGGGCCGCCGCCACGGCCAGCCCCAGCAGGAAGACCTTGCCCAGGCCCAGGCGCAGGCCCAGAAAGGCCCAGGACGCCAGGAAGACCGCGTAGAAGGCCATCACGCCCGCCACGTCGAAGCGGCCCAGGGTGATGGCGCTGGTCTTGATGCCGATCTTGAGGTCGTCGTCGCGGTCGACCATCGCGTACTCGGTGTCGTAGGCCAGCACCCAGAACAGGTTGGCCACCAGCAGGGCCCAGGCCGACTTCGGCACGGCCGCCTGGATGGCCGCCAGGCTCCACTCACTGCCGCCCAGGGCCGCCGAGAAGGCCATGGGGATGCCGAAGCTGAAGGCCACGCCCAGCACGGCCTGGGGCATGTTCACCACGCGCTTGGCATAGGGGTAGAGCAGGGTCACGGCCAGGGCCGCGAAGGACAGCAGGATGGTGGGCGCGTTGGTCGTCAGCACCAGGCCGAAGGCCAGCAGGGCCAGCACGGCGCCCACGACCAGCGCCTCCTTCACCGAGACCGCGCCGCTGGTCACCGGCCGCTGGGCAGTACGCTTGACGTGCTTGTCGAAGTCGCGATCGGCGACATCGTTGACGCAGCAGCCGGCCGAGCGCATCAGCACCGTGCCGGCGGTGAACACGGCCAGCAGGTGCCAGCCGGGAAAGCCGTCCGCCGCCATCCACAGGGCGGCCAGCGTGGGCCACAGCAGCAGCAGCCAGCCGGCCGGACGGTCCCAGCGGATCAGGTTCAGGTAGAGGCTCAGTCGGGAAGGGACGGCGGAACTCATGCAGGCATTGTCACCCGGTCTGGCGACGGCAATGCCCCTGGCGTGGCGGGCCGAATGCGCCGCCGCTATGCTGCCTTCCCGCCAGGACTGCCGGGCTTCCCGGGCGTCCTGCACCTTGTATGCGGGCCTGTCGCACGGGCGAGAGGCTCGGCCGCATTCCCAACCGGAGGACTTCATGAGCGCACGCGCAACCATCCCGCAACTGTCCCGCATCTGCATGGGCCTGGGCCTGGCACTGGCCGTCTCGCTGCCGGCCCTGGCAGCCGCCCCCCAGCAGAAGAACCAGGCACCGGGCTTCTACCGCCTGGCCCTGGGCGACTTCGAGGTCACCGCGCTCAACGACGGCACCGTGGACCTGCCGGTGGACAAGCTGCTGACCGGCGCCAAGCCCGGCCAGGTCGAGAAGGCCCTCAGCCGCGCCTACCTGAAGGCGCCGGTGGAGACCTCGGTGAATGCCTTCCTGGTCAACACGGGCAGCAAGCTGGTCCTGATCGACACCGGCGCGGCCGGCCTCTTCGGCCCCACGCTGGGCCGTCTGCTGCTCCAGCTGAAGGCGGCCGGCTACCAGCCGGAGGAGATCGACGAGATCTACATCACCCACTTCCACGGCGACCACGTGGGCGGCCTGCTCTCGGCCGGCAAGGCGGCCTTCCCCAATGCCGTCGTGCGCGCGGACCAGCATGAGTCCGACTACTGGCTCAGCAAGGAAGCGATGGACAAGGCCCCGGCCGAGGCCAAGAGCGGCTTCGAGGGGGCGCAGATGTCGCTGAAGCCCTATGTGGACGCCGGCCGCTTCAAGCCCTTCAGCGGCCCGACGGAGCTGCTGCCTGGCATCCGCGCGGTGCCGACGCCCGGCCATACGCCGGGTCACAGCATCTACGTGATCGAGAGCAAGGGCCAGCAGATGGCCTTCTGGGGCGACCTGATGCACGTGGCCGCCGTGCAGTTCCCCGACCCCAGCGTGACCATCCAGTTCGACAGCGACTCCAAGGCCGCCGCGCCCCAGCGCAAGAAGGCCTATGCCGAGGCCGCGGCCAAGGGCTACTACGTGGCCGTGGCGCATGTGAGCTTCCCCGGCATCGGCAAGCTGCGCGCCGATGGCAAGGGCTACACCTGGCTGCCGGCGAACTACAGCACCAAGTTCTGAGCCGGCGCTGCCCCGCGCCGCTGGCGCTTCGGCTGCATCTGCAAACGGTTGTGTTCATGGCCGTGTTCACGAAGGGCCGGGAAAGTGCCGGTCCCTGGCCGACCCGCGCTTGCCTGCGCAGGGCGACTCATCAAGAATGGGGCGGCTGCGTCGGCCTTGGCCGGCCAAGGAGAAGCGTTTGAACCTGCGTGCTGTCGGGCGTTGGGTGTGGCTGCTGGGGGCCCTGCTGGTCGGGGTCCCGGGCGCCTGGGCGCAGTCCGGGGCCCCGGGGGCGGGCGCCATGCCCGCGACGCAGGCCAGCGGCGTTGCGCCTGGGGGGCAGGTCTTGCTGGTGCTGTCCGACCCCTGGTGCCCCTACAACTGCCAGCCCGACAGCGACAGGCCGGGCTATGTGGTGGAGATGCTGCGCGAGATCTTCGCGCCGCCCACCTGGCAGCTGAAATACCAGATCGTGCCCTGGGACCGCGCCCTGCAGCAGGTGCGCGAGGGGCAGGCCGCCATCGCTCCCGAGCTGACGCGCGAGCAGGCCCAGCGCCTGGGGCTGCTGATCGGCCATGAAGCCGTGGGCGAGCCGGCCGACTGCCTCTACGTGGCCGCCGGCAACCCGCTGCGCTTCAGCCAGGCCTCCGACCTCGACGGGCTCCGTCAGGTGGCCGTGGTGTCGGGCTACGAATACGAGTTCGCTTTCGGCGAGTGGATCAGCCGGCCGGAGAACAAGGCCCGCGTGGTGCTGACCCGCGGCGCCAATCCCGCCGAGGTCAATGCGCGCAACCTGGCCCGCGGGCGCCTGGACGGCGTCATCGAGAGCGCGGCGGTGATGCACATGCTGGTCAAGCAGCTGCGCCTGCAGGACAAGATCCGCGAGGCCGGCTGCCAGCAGGCCTCGCCGGTCTATGTGGGCTTCAGCCCGCGCCTGCCCAACGCCGCGCAGCTGGTCGAGCATTTCGACCAGGGCATCGCCGAGCTGCGCCGCAGCAAGCGACTGGCGCGCATCCTGTCCCGCTACGGGCAGCAGGACTGGAAGGCGGACTGAGCGCCCGGCCGCCCGCCCGCCACACGCCGCCCTCGCTGAAGTGGGCCCAGGCCCAGCGCAGCACGCCCAGCAGGGTCAGTGCCAGCCACAGCGCCCAGGCCAGCATCAGCAGCCGGTAGACCCACAGCGGCATGCTCAGCAGCTGCACGCTGCTGGACTGGCCGGCAAAGCGGTCGGCGTACCAGTGCAGCACGTGGGCGTCGGAGTCGTGGCCGATCACCCGCAGGTCCGGATAGCCCAGCAGCCCCACGCTCAGCGCATTGAGCAGCACGACCAGCGCGAGCAGCGATCCCAGCACCAGCAGCAGCTGCAAGGCGTTGTGGGTGCGGCGCCCCAGGTGCGCCAGCCAGGCCGCGAGATGGCGGCCACTGTGCCAGATGCCTGGCGCGCTGCGCTCAGGGCTTGCCAGTACCGTGCGCACCACGGGTCCTGCCCGGCCACGGGCACCGGGCCTGGGCGAGCTGCGCCCGGGCGAAGGGGGGGACGGAGGGGGAGTGCCGCTCCGGCGGGGTCCCACGCCCTATGCTCGCGCTCCGACGAACACAGGAGGAGTGAGACACCATGAGCAGACACAAGACGTGGCGCAGGGCCCTGGCGATGGCCGGCATCGCCCTGGCGTGGGGCTTCGCGGCTTCGGCCCGGGCCGCGGAACCAGGCGTTTATGTGGCGCTGTCCGTCGGCAAGGCCGATGGCAGCGGGCCGGCCTACAAGGAGGGCGCCGACCCATCGCTGGGTATGGCCGTGGGCTGGCGCGTCAGCGAGCAGCTGGCGGTGGAGGGCTTCACGCGCGAGCTGAGCTTCATCCGCTTTCCCGAGCTCTTCGGCCGCACGGACGCCTACCAGATCCCCGACCGGCACGTGGGCCTTGCCGTGGAAGGCACCCTGGCGCTGAGCGAGGGCTGGGGCGTGTTCGGTCGCGCGGGCATCGGCCGCACGAAGATGGTGGGCTCCACCACCGGCCGCCGCCTGGACACCGTGACCGATCCGACCCTGGGCGCCGGCCTGCGCTACGGCCTGGGCAGCGGCTGGGCCTTCAAGCTCGGTGCCGAGCGCTATGGCAAGAGCAAGGTCAACGCCTACTACCTGGCCCTGCAGTACCAGTTCTGAGGCCTGAAGGGCCAGTCCGCCATGCAAAAGGGGCTGCCGCGGCAGCCCCTTGCTCCGGCAGGCGCGACGCGCTCAGCCGTCCAGGCGCTGCTGGAAGACCAGGCCGGCGTGCTCGCGCAGGGCGTGGAACTTGATCTTGGGCCAGTTGGCCTCGATGGCACGCAGCTCGGGTGCGTATTCCACCAGCACGGTGGGCGCATCGACGGCGTCGTAGGCCATGCGGAAGTCATTGGCGTTGATGAAGCGCTTGAGTTCGGCTTCATCGTCGCAGGTCACCCAGCGCGCCACCTGGAAGCGGCTGGGCGTGATGCGCGCCTTGACGCCGTACTCGTGCTCCAGCCGGTGGGCCACCACCTCGAACTGCAGCTGGCCCACGGCGCCCAGCAGCAGCACGCTGCCGGCCACGGGGCGGAAGACCTGGATCGCGCCTTCCTCGCCCAGCTGCTGCAGGCCGGCCTTGAGCTGCTTGGTCTTGAGCGGGTCGGCCACCTCCACGGAGCGGAACATTTCCGGCGCGAAGAAGGGCAGGCCGGTGAACTGCAGGGCTTCGCCTTCGGTGATGGTGTCGCCCAGCTGCAGCACGCCGTGGTTGGGGATGCCGATGATGTCGCCGGCGAAGGCCTCGTCCAGCAGCTCGCGGCGCTGCGAGAGGAAGCTCACCACGGTGTTGGGGCGCAGCTCCTTGCCCGAGCGAACGACCTTCAGCCGCATGCCGCGCTCGAAGTGGCCCGAGGCCACGCGCAGGAAGGCAATGCGGTCTCGGTGGGCCGGGTCCATATTGGCCTGGATCTTGAACACCACGCCGCTGAACTTGGGCTCCTCGGGCTTGACCACCCGCTGCATGGCGCCGCGTTCGCCAGGGGCCGGGGCCAGCTCCACGAGCGCGTCCAGCACCTCCTGCACGCCGAAGTTGTTGACGGCGGAGCCGAAGAACATGGGCGTCTGCTTGCCGGTGAGGAACTGCTCCAGGTCGAAGGTCGGTGCGGCCTCGTTGACCAGCTCGATCTCGCCCTTGGCGTTGTCGTACTGCATGCCGAAGCGCTCGGCGTAGGCCGGGTTGTCCAGGCCAGCCAGCACTTCCTCGTCGCCCGCCACGCGGTCCTCGCCGGGGGCGAAGACGCGCATGCGCTCCTGGCGCAGGTCCATCACGCCATGGAACTGCTTGCCCATGCCCACGGGCCAGGTGAAGGGCACCACAGCCATGCCCAGCTCACGCTCGATCTCGTCCAGCAGGGCCAGCGGCTCCTGGACCTCGCGGTCCATCTTGTTGACGAAGGTGAGGATGGGCGTGTTGCGGGCGCGGCAGACCTGCAGCAGGCGGCGGGTCTGGGGCTCGACGCCGTTGGCCGCGTCGATGACCATCAGGGCCGCATCGACGGCCGTCAGCACGCGGTAGGTGTCTTCCGAGAAGTCCTGGTGGCCCGGGGTGTCCAGCAGGTTGATCACGCAGTCGCGGTATTCCATCTGCATGACCGAGGAGGCCACCGAGATGCCGCGCTGCTTTTCGATCTCCATCCAGTCCGAGGTCGCATGGCGGCTGGCCTTGCGCGCCTTCACCGAACCGGCGATCTGGATGGCGCCCGAGAACAGCAGCAGCTTTTCCGTCAGCGTGGTCTTGCCCGCGTCAGGGTGGGAAATGATGGCGAAGGTGCGGCGGCGGCGCACTTCCGTCTCGATGCGGGTGGACAGCTCGGTGGACATGGGTTCGGGAGTCCGTGCCCGCTGCGGACGACACCGCGCGCTGGCCAGACCTTTTTTGGGGAAGGCGCGGATTATCGCAGGGCAGGGCCCGGCTTCACTCGGGCGCCAGGCGCACCCAGGCCGGTGCCGCCTGTTCGGCGCTGAGGTGCAGGCGGGCCGCTTCCTGCAAGCGCAGCACCTCGCCGCTGTCCAGGAACAGGTCCTCGGCGTGGCCTTCACGGCTGATCCACACCCGCCCCTGCAGGATGCGGAGCTCACCGCCGGCGGGGCAGTCCAGGGCCTGGCTGTGGCCGCTGGCGGCCAGCACCAGCAGCTGGCTGGCCGGCAGGGGTTCCGGCACCGCGGCCGCCCTGGGCGCGGGGCGCAGGGCGTGGGTGGATGAGCGCGAGGAGGGGGGCGGCAGGGTGGTGTCCATGCCTCCACTGTCGCGGCGCCCCGGCCCGGCCGCCAGACACAGGCCGCGGCGAAGGCCGGCAGGACAGTGGCGTGGTCGAGCCATCTGTATGGGTTGAGGGGCCGGGCATCTGTACTGCCTGCCCGCTTGCCGGCCAGTACACAATCCCGTGATGACTGCCGCAGCGCTGCCTGAATCCCCCGCCACCGCCCGTCCGCAGGAGGGCGGCGCGCTGTACCTGCGCATCGCCCACACCCTGGCCGAGGCCATACGCCAGGGCAGCCTGGCGCGCGGCCAGCGCCTGCCTTCGGTGCGGGAGACGGCCCGCCAGTACGGCGTGGCGCTCAGCACCGTGGTGCAGGCCTACCACTGGCTGGAGGACGCCCGTCTGGTTGTCGCCCGGCCGCGCTCGGGCTTCTTTGTCGCGGCCAGCCGCTCGACCCAGCTGCCCGAGCCCACGGTGGGCCGGGTGCCGCGGCGGGCGCAGCCGGTGCATGTGGACGTGCTGGGCCAGCGCCTGCTGGGGCTCCAGGACCGCCAGGCGCTGGTGAGCTTCAGCAGCGGCACGCCGGGGGCGGCCATGCTGGACGCAGATCGCGTGCGCCGCACCCTGGTGCGCGCCGTGCAGCGCCACCGCCATCTCCTGTGCGAATACCCGGGCCCCAACGGGCACGAGGTGGCGCGCCAGGCGCTGGCGCGCTATGCCCTGGGCCTGGGCTGCAGCCTGGATCCGGAGCGCATCACCCTGACCGCCGGCTGCATGGAAGCCATCAGCCTGTGCCTGCGTTCCGTGACGCAGCCGGGCGATGTGGTGGCCATCGAATCCCCCACGCACTACTCCTTCCTGGAGCTGCTGCAGAGCCTGCACCTCAAGGCCCTGGAGATCCCCACCCATCCGCGCCACGGCCTGTCACTGGACGCGCTGCAGCTGGCGCTGGACACCCAGCCGGTCAAGGCGGTGCTGGTGGTGCCCACGCTGAGCAATCCCCTGGGAAGCTGCATGCCCCTGGCCGAGCGCCGGCGGCTGGCGCAGATGGCCAGCCAGCACGATTTCGCCGTCATCGAGGATGCGGTCTACAACGACCTGGTCTTCAGCGACGAGCTGCGGCGCACGGTGAAGAGCTTCGACACTACCGGCCACGTCATGCTGTGCGACTCCTTCACCAAGACGGTGGCGCCGGGCCTGCGCCTGGGCTGGGTGGAAGCCGGGCGCTGGACCGCGCGCCTGCGCCAGCTCAACAACGTGCAGGGTGCCCAGACGGCGGTGATCGAGCTGGCCATGGCCGAGTTGCTCGCGCAGGCCGGCTATCTGGCGGGCATGCGCCAGCTGCGCAGCTGGGCGGCGGCACGGCTGGAAGAGGCCCGCAGTCTGCTGGCCGAGCACTTCCCGCCCGGCACGCGGGTGAGCGACCCGCCCGGCGGCTTCCTGCTGTGGGTGGAGTTGCCGCGGGGCCTGGACGCGCAGGCGCTGTTCGAGGCCGCCCAGGCCGAGGGCATCCTGGTCGCGCCGGGGCGGCTGTTCAGCGCCCACGAGCGCTTCAAGAACTGCGTGCGCATCGGCGTCGGCGCCGACTGGACGGATCGCCACCCGCAGGCGCTGGCGCGGGTGGGACAGCTGGCCTGCGAGCTGTTGCGGCGGGCCTGAGCCGGCACCGCCAGGGGCAGCGAGGCGCCCCTGACCCCGGACGCTGCCGGCAAGCGCTGAAGCGGCCAGGGCCCCTGCGCGGGGTCAGGTCTTGCCATCGAAGGCCTGGGCAGCCCGCTACTGGATCGAGGCCGGCAGCTCGTAGCTGACCAGCGGCGACGAGAGATCGCGTGCATCCAGCTCGATGGCCGTCAGCTTCTTGCCCTTGGCATACAGGATGAACAGCCGGCCGCTGTCCAGCAGTCGGGCGTCCAGAAGCCGGTCTGCCTTGTCGGCAAGCAGGCGGTAGCCCTTGCCGTCCGGCGCCGACACCGCGATCTGCTGGGCGTCCGAGGCCGAGAGCCGCTCGTCGCCGCTGCTGTCGACGCTGACGGTGACATGGACGTAGGCGACGGCCTCCCGCGTCTTGCTCCCGTATTCACTGGAAGGCAGCGCTTCGGAACTGAGAATGACGCTGTCCATTGACGGGAGCAGCCAGTGGGCCGAGCGCCGGGATGGGTCGACGTAGAGATAGTTCCGCACGGAGCCGGCTTCCTTGGAGCCCGAGCCCAGCGCATAGGTCTGCTGCACGGTCAGCGGCGCGCGCAGCAGCGGACTGCCGTGGATGGGGCCGAAGGCACCGAGCTCCGCCCGGCTGTCCCGGACGTCGCCCAACGCCGTGCTGGCTATGTCGTCCACATGCCGTGTCCGCATCGCGTCCTTGAGCAGCAGATAGCCGGCGGCTGCCAGGAGGGCGGTCGCGAGGAGTCCGACCACGAGGATGATCAGGGCATTGACCCGCCAGAGCAGGGTGAAGAAGCGTCGTGTCTGCATGGAACTCCTGGTGCGGGCGGGCGGACGGCTCAAGCGCCCGGCGTCCGGCCGCCATTGTCCAGCGCTGCGCCTGCGGCGCCGCCCCACCAGGGCGAGCTGCGTGCGGTCAGAAAGCGCCGGGACGCGCCGGCTGCCTACGCTCAGGCCCTGAACACCTCCAGCGAACGCTTGAGCGTGTCCGAGCGCTGCAGCAGGGCCTCCACCGCCGCCGTGGTCTGCTCGACCATGGCGGAGTTCTCCTGGGTCATGCGGTCCAGCGTGGTGACCGCGGTGTTGACCTCGGCAATGCCGCTGGACTGCTCGGTGGTGGCGCGCCGGATCTCGGCCATCATGGTGCCGACGCGGTTCACTTCGCCGACGGTGCGACGGATGGTCTCGTTGGCCTCGTCCATCTCGCGGGCACTCTGCGCGACCTGCTCGACCGAGGCCTGGATCACCTGGCGCACCTCCTTGGCCGCGGTGGCGCTGCGCTGGGCCAGGGCACGCACCTCGCTGGCGACCACCGCGAAGCCGCGGCCCGATTCGCCCGCGCGGGCGGCCTCCACGGCGGCGTTGAGCGCCAGGATGTTGGTCTGGAAGGCGATGCCCTCGATGACCTGCACGATGTCCCCGATGCGCCGGGACGAGGCCTCGATGGCCGTGAACGCGCTGTTGACGCGCCCCACGGCATCCCCGCTGCGCTGGGCCGCGCCGGCGGCCGAGGTCGATTGCGCCGCCACCTGGCTGGCGGTGTCCGCCGTCTGGCGCACCGTGGTGGCGATCTGCTCCATGCTGGCCGCCGAGCGCTGCACGGCGCTGGCCTGGTGCTCGGTGCGGTCCGACAGGTCCTGCCCCGCCCGCGCCAGCTCGGCCGTGGTCTGCACGGTGCCCCGCACCTCTTCGCGGGCGTCGCCGATCACGGCGCGCAGATTGATCTGGATCTGGCTCAGTGCCCGCGTGATGGCGCTCACCGGATGCGGGTGCACGTTCTCCACCCCGTCGACCAGGTTGCAGCTGGCGATGCGGTTGGCGGCTTCCTCGGCATCGTCCAGGCGCTGCTGGATGTCGATCTGGAACCAGATCACCAGCCAAACGCTGCCAAGCAGGGCCGCGCTCACAGGCGCCCAGGCCCCCCAGCCGGGCAGCAGCCAGCTCGCGGCCGCAGCGCCCAGACCGATGCCGCTCAGCCCCGCGATCAGCCGCTGGGTGATGTTGAGCCGGTGCCAGCGGGCGGGGAGGTCACGCAGCCCGGTGCGCCGCACCCGGCCGGCATGCAGGCGGATGCGCTGGATGCCACTGCGCTGCTGCTCGCGCAGGCGGGCATAGAGCTGCTCGGCGTCCTGGATCTCCTGGCGCGTCGGCGCCTCGCGCACCGACATATAGCCCACCGGCTTGCCGCGCTCCAGGATGGGCGTCACATTGGCGCGCACCCAGTAGTGGTCACCATTCTTGCGCCGGTTCTTGACGATGCCGGTCCAGGGGCGGCCGCGGCCGATGGTGGACCACATGTCCTTGAAGGCCTCCTCCGGCATGTCGGGATGGCGCACGAGGTTGTGCGGCTGGCCCATCAACTCCTGGTAGCTGTAGCCGCTGACGCTGCAGAAGGCGGCGTTGCAGTGGGTGATGCGGCCCTGGGCATCGGTGGTGGAGACGAGCAGCTCGTCCTGGAACAGGTGCTCTCGCTGGGTCACGGGTTCATTCAATCGCATCGGGGACCTCCATCGGCGCGAGGCCGTCCTGCTGCCGGGCCCACGACCCCGACCAAGCGACAGCCTAGGGGGAACCCGGGGGTCGGCACTTGAGCTTGATCAAGTGCGGGCGGCGCGTGAAGGGCGGGGCCAGCACGCAGTCCACTTCTTGACGAATTGGTGAATGCACCGGCTCTGCAAACCCTCATTGATCCCGGCGCGCGCTCCCCGCACAGTCCGGCCCGCCGGCGCCGAGGACGCCTGCACCCATCCACGACAACAACGGAAGGCCTGGTCCCCATGAAATCCGTCTCTGCGACTGCGGTCGCCTGCGTGCGCAAACGTATGCGCAAACCTTTGCTCTCTCAAATCCGGGGCTCCGCCCTGTGGCCGGTGGCCCTCGCGGCCGCCCTGCTGAGTGCCTGCTCGGGTGAATCCCCGGGCGGCAGCACGCCGCTTCCGGCGAAGCAGGAGGAGGTTCAGGGCCTGGTCAATCCGGCCGCCAAGTTTCCGGATCACCACGAATTCGATGCCAGCCTCTACCTGCCGTACCGCACGGCCAACGGCCAGGCGGCACGCGAGCTGGCGGTGAACCTCAGCTACCCGGGCATGGCGCCCGGGCAGGTGTTTGCCTGGCAGATCGCCCTGGTGGACGAGCGCCAGCAGCAGCGCCGCGTGCTGGTCGGCGAGGCGGTCTGGGGCGGTCGGCCCCTGACGCTGATGCAGGCCTGGGATGGGCTGGATGCCCAGGGTCAGGTCTTGCCCGAAGGCCGCTACGAGGCGCGGCTGACGGCCGTCGCGGTGCCCGGCGAGGTGGCGCAGGCTGCGCCGTCAAGCGGCGAGGCCCGCCGCACTGCGCTCTGGGCCCGGGCCCAGGGGCATGAGGTGCAGCAGCGCTGGGGCTTCCAGGTCGGGCGTCCGGCCGGCCCGCAGATGCCGGCCTTCGCGCCGCTGCGTACCGCACCGGAGGCGGGAGAGTCGCCGCGGGCACGCATCCAGTCGGTCGCGGCGACCGGCGCCTTGCCCTTCACCGTCTACTACGCCAACCTGCACAGCCAGACCAATGACTCCGACGGCGGCGGCGCGGTGGGCAGCTGCACCTCGTCCCAGCCTGCACAGACCGGTGCCTACGGCCCGACCGATGCCTTTGTCTATGGCCGCAATGCGGGCCTGGACGTGCTGATGACCTCGGAGCACAACCACTACTTCGACGGCTCCTCCGGGACCAATACCTCCGCCAGCCCCGCCACCGCGCGCAGCCGCTACCAGGCCGGCCTCTCGGCAGCCAGCAGCTTCAACGCGGCCAATCCGGGCTTCCTGGCGCTGTACGGCTTGGAGTGGGGCGTGATCAACAATGGCGGCCACCTCAACATCTTCAACAGCAACGAGCTCCTTGCCTGGGAATACAGCAGCGGCAACGAGCTCTTCGGCGACCGCTACGTGGCCAAGAGCGACTACGCCGCGCTGTACGGGGTGATGCGCAGCCAGGGCCTGATCGGCCAGTTCAACCACCCCGAGACCTCCGGCCAGTTCGCCATCAACGGCACGGCCCTGGCCTACAGCGCCGACGGGGACGAGGTCATGGTGCTGGCCGAGATCCTCAACACCTCGGCCTTTTCCAGCAACACCAGCGAGACCGAAACCGGCCGCAGCAGCTACGAGGATGCCTTCAACCTGCTGCTGGAGCGGGGCTTCCATGTCGCGCCGGCGAGCAACCAGGACAACCACTGCGCGAACTGGGGCAAGTCCTACACCAACCGCACCGGTGTGCTGATTCCCAACGGCACGACCCTGGGCCGCACGGCCTTCCTGGATGCGCTCAAGGCCCGCCGCGTGTTCGCCACCATGGACAAGAACTCGCAGCTGGTGCTGCAGGCCAACGGCCATCTGATGGGCGAGCGCTTCAGCAACAGCGGACCGCTGCAGCTGAGCGTGGGCTTTGCCAACAGCGCGGGCCGCAGCGTGGCCAGCGTCCAGATCATCGAGGGCGTGCCCAGGCGCAACGGCACGGTCAGCACGCTGGCCAGCACCGCCACGGCCACCGTCACGCCAGCCGTGGGCGAGCACTTCTACTACGCCAAGGTCACGCAGGACGACGGCAAGATCCTGTGGTCCGCGCCCATCTGGGTCACCCAGACCTCCGGCGGTGGCAGCGCGGACACCACGCCCCCGACGGCCAGCGCAGCGGTCAGCGGCACGGCGGGCACGCTCACGCTGTCTGCCACCGCGAGCGACAACGTGGGCGTGAGCCGGGTGGACTTCGTGGTGGACGGCAACGTCAAGGGCAGCGACACGAGCGCTCCCTACAGCCTGGCGCTGGACTCCACGACGCTCGTCAACGGCAGCCACACCCTGGTGGCGCGCGCCTATGACGCTGCCGGCAACGTCGGGGCTTCCTCCAGCGTGAGTTTCAGCGTCAGCAATGCCGGCGCCACGCTCAACGAGACCGAGTCCAACGGCACCATCGCCAGCGCCAACGTGGTGAACGGCCAGACGACCCTCAGCGGCACCATGGGCAGCAGCAGCGACAAGGACTTCTTCAAGCTGAGCCTGGCCGCAGGCAAGAAGCTGCGCGTGGACATGGTCGGCCCCTCCACGACCGACTACGACCTCTACCTCGTCAACGGCAGCGGCACGACGCTGGTCGCCTCCGAGGGCAGCAGCAGCAGCGAGAGCGTGAGCTACACGAACGGCAGCAGCGCGCAGACGGTCTACATCAAGGTGGTCTCCTACTCGGGCAGCAGTACCACCCAGCGCTACACGCTGACCTTGAGCTACCCCTGATCCGAGCGGCCGCCAAGCCCGCCTGCCGCCCTGGCAGGCGGCTTCTTGCGGCAGATCAGGGCGGCGGTCCGGACCGGGGCAGGGGGGGGGAAGACCCGTGGTGACGGGCTTACACGGCGATTACAGTCGCGGCCATTCCCCAATCCGGAAGCACCATGTCCCAATCCTCTCTCATCCAGCCCGACACCCGGCGCTGGGCCTGGCTGCCGCCCGTCGGCAGCTGGGGCTACTACACCCTGCTGGCCGCGGTCGGCATGTTCATCCTCGGACCCCTGGGTGGCGTCACGGCCGCCTTCATGAACTTCTCCATCGGCTTCTTCGTCGGCGGCCAGGTGCTGGCCGGCATCCTGGGCTCGGTGATCACCTACGGCTACGGGCCCGAGGGCCGCCATGGCGCCAACTACATCCAGACCACGGCCGCCTCCGTGGCCGGCATGATGGCCATGAGCACCCTGATCCAGGCCATGACCTGGATGGGCATGCCCCAGGTGCCCGACTGGCAGCTGGTGCTGTACATGCTGTGCATCAGCATGATGGCCGCCGGCATCGGCATGCTGTACACGCCCATCCTGGTCGAGCGCATGCAGCTGACCTTCCCCTCGGGTCTGGCGGTGGCCAACATCCTGCGTGCGCTGACGGACCCGGTGCTGCTGCGCCAGTCGGTGTCCCGCCTGTTCGGCGGACTGGGCGCGGGCCTGGTGGGCGGCATCGCGGCGGCCAAGGTGGCCTGGATGGGCACGATCGAGCTGTCCACCTCCACCTTCGGCGCCGGCCTGATCGTCGGCGCCCGCGTGGGCATCCCGGCCATCGTGGCCGGCCTGGTCTTCGAAGGCCTGTCTCCCTACTTCATCAGCATCGGCTGGCTGCACGAGGGCGAGCCCTTCCGCAAGATCGCCTTCCTGATTGCGCTGGGCATGATCCTGGGCGCGGCCGTCATCGACCTCTCGCTGATCTTCTACCGCGTCGTGCGCCGCCTGGCCCAGCCGGGCGAACGCGTGGTGGTGCCGGACGAGCAGCGCACCGGCCCCCGCGCCAGCATGCCCCGCCTGCTCGCCTGGGTGGGCGTGTGGACCGTGGCCACGGTGGTCTGCGGCGTGCAGTTCTTCCATGAGCCCCTGGGCTTCATGCTGCTGGCCGTGGCCCTGTGCTACCTCTTCGTCATCGTCTGCGGCATCTCCCTGGGGCTGACGGACTCCAACCCCATCTCCTCCTCCTTCGTGGTGACCGTGCTGGTGCTGGCCAGCCTGGGCCTGAAGGACCCGATGCTGGCGCTGATGGCGGCCATGGTGGTCTTCGTCTCGGCCAGCGTGGCCGGCGACATGCAGCAAGACCGCTCCACCGGCTGGCGCCTGGGCTCCAACCGGACGCTGCAGTTCCGCTTCCAGGTCGTGGGCCTGCTGCTGGGCGCGGTGATGGCGGTGGCCATCGCCAAGCTCTTCATGACGGCCTACCCGGTGCTGAACCTGGACCAGACCGTGATGAGCAAGGACCAGGCCCCGGCTCAGTGGACCTCGGCCATGACCTACAAGTTCGTCGGCGCCCTGCGCAGCCTGACCGACCCCAAGCCCTACCAGACCGACGCCATCCTGATCGGCATCGCCATCGGCCTGGTGACGGAATTCCTGCGCAAGTGGATCAAGGCCAACGGCGCCTACCAGCGCTTCGCGGCCGGCTCGCGCCTGGGCTTCGGCACGGACTTCATGCTGGACGCGGTGGTCCTGCCCAGCCCCTATGCCTCGTCCTTCGGCGGCTTCGTGAACCTGGCCACCTCGGCCTGGTTCGCGGCGGGCGGCGTGGTGTCGAGTGCCATCAACACCTTCGCGCCCAAGCCGGTGCCGCAGCCGGGCGAGGAGGAGCTGCCGGCAGACATGAGCTCGACCTCGCTGGTCGGCGGCGGCCTGATCGCGGGCGATGCGCTCGCGGCCCTGGGCCTGGGCGTGGCGGGCCTGCTGGCCGTGCTCTGACGCAGCGTCCCCCGCACCATGAACAAGAGGCCCCGCGGGGCCTCTTGTCGTTTCAGAGGCAGGGGCTCAGTCCTGCAGCAGGCTGCGCAGCATCCATGCGGTCTGCTCGTGCACGGTGATGCGCTGGGTCAGCAGGTCGGCCGTGGGCTCGTCAGAGGCCTTCTCGACCGCCGGGAACAGGCTGCGCGCGGTGCGGGCCACGGCCTCGTGGCCTTCCTGCAGGATGCGCACCATCTCCAGGGCCTTGGGCGGCGTGGCGGGGGCATCCTTCAGGCTGCTGAGCTTGGCGAACTGGGCATAGCTGCCCGGCGCCACGTGGCCCAGGGAGCGGATGCGCTCGGCGATCGGGTCCACGGCGTTCCACAGCTCGGTGTACTGGCCCATGAACATCGCGTGCAGCGAATTGAACATGGGGCCGGTGACGTTCCAGTGGAAGTTGTGCGTGGTCAGGTAGAGGGTGTAGGTGTCGGCCAGCAGCTTGGACAGGCCGGCGGTGATGGCGGCGCGGTCCTTGTCGGAGATGCCGATGTTGAGGCTGGGTGCGGACTTCGGTGCGGTTGCGGGCTTCTTGGCCATGGATCCTCCTGGTGGGCGCCTGGGCGCGGTCGAGCGTCGGGCGGATGTCGCAATCTACCGCAGCGCAGGCCGGCGGGCCAGTTGGCCCGCTTGATGGCCGTCATAGGCAGATTCGATGCCCGGGGGTCAGGCCTTGCCGGGGCCGGGGTCAGGTCTTGCCTTTCCGTCCTCCGGAGACCTCCTCAGCGGACCAGGGCCTGCATCCACAGCTGCTGCTGTTCCGCCCGGTGCTGGCGCGGCGAGGCGCTGGGCCCCGCGGCGCGGTCCGGCCGGCTGATGCAGCGCAGCGCGACGCCCGGCGGGCATGCGCCCTCCAGCGCCTCGCGCAGCAGGGGCCAGGCGCCCTGGGCGCGCTGCTCCTCCTGGATCCACAGCAGCTCGCCCACGTGCGGCAGCTCGGCCAGGGCGTCGCGCAGGGCCTCGGCAGGCAGGGGATAGAGCTGTTCCAGGCTCCACAGGGCCGTGCAGGGATCCCCGGCGTCGCGCAGGGCGCGGGCCAGCTCGTGGCGCAGCTTGCCACTGCACAGCCAGACCCGCTCGCAGCCCTCGGCTGCCGCCAGCACGCGCAGCAGCGGCCGGAAGCCGCCCTCCATGAGGCGCTCCAGCGGCGCGTGGCTCAGCGGGTCCTGCAGCAACTGGCTCTTGGGCGTGAACACCACCAGCGGCCGGCGCGGCTGCGCCCGGGCCTGCTCGCGCAGGAGGTGGAAGTACTGCGCGCTGTCGGAGGGGCAGGCCACGCGCAGGTTCTGCTCGGCACACAGCTGCAGCAGGCGGCCCAGGTGCGCATTGGAGTGCTCGGGCCCGACGCCCTCATGCCCATGAGGAAGGAGCAGGGTGAGGCCCGAGGCCAGGCCCCACTTGGCCTCGCCGGACGCGATGTACTGGTCGAGGTAGATCTGCGCGCCGTTGACGAAGTCGCCGAACTGCGCCTCCCAGACCGTCAGCACTTCGGGGCGCTGCAGGCTGTAGCCGTATTCGAAGCCCAGCGCCGCGGCCTCGCTCAGCGGCGAATTGACGATCTCGAAGCGCGCGGCACCGCGGCTGGGCGACTGCAGGGGCACATGCCGGTCCATGCGCTCGCCCTGGGCATGCCACACGGCATGGCGGTGCATGAAGGTGCCGCGTTCGACGTCCATGCCGGCCAGGCGCACGGGCTGGCCGCTGGCCAGCACCGTGGCGTGTGCCAGGTTCTCGGCCAGGCACCAGTCCACCGCGCCCGCCTCCTGGCGCGCCAGGCGTTCCCAGCGCTGGTGCAGGCGGGCCAGGTGCGGGTGCAGGGCGAAGCCCTCGGGCACGGTACGCAGCCGGGTGAGGGCCACTTGCAGCTGGGTGGCGTCCAGGGCGGGCAGGGCGGGTCGCGCGTCGTACGACGGCCTGGGCTCGGCGACCGGCGAATGCGGGCGCACGGGCTCGCGGGCCAGACGCCCGAAGCGGGCCAGGGCGCGCAGCGGCGCCTGCGATCGCAGCGCCAGCCATTGCTGGGGCTCGCAGCGGCCGCGGGCGACCAGCTCGGCGCCGTACTGCTCGGCGGCGGTGGGATGGGCCTCGGCCAGGCGCTGCAGCTGCGGGCGTGTCAGCAGGGGCTGGTCGTGCTCCGAGTGGCCCATGCGGCGAAAGCCCATGACATCGATCACGATGTCGGCGCCAAAGGCCATGCGGTAGTCCAGGGCCAGCTCGGCGGCGCGGGCCAGCTGCTCGGGGGCGTCGGCGCGCACGCGCAGCACGGGGGCATCGATCACGCGGCTGGCGTCGCTGGCATAGCGCTGGTGCAGCGGGTCGGCGGCATGGGGGGTGGTGAAGCCGACCTGGTTGTTGATCAGCACATGGATGCAGCCTCCGACCTCGTAGGCCGGATGGCGGGACAGCAGCAGGCTCTCGCCCACGATGCCCTGGCCATCGAAGGCGGCGTCGCCATGCAGCAGCAGGGCCAGGGCGGCTTGCGCACGGGGCAGGCCCTGCGCGGCGTCCTGGCTGGCCCGCGTGCGGCCCAGCACCACGGGCTGGATGCTCTGCAGGTGCGAGGGATTGGGGGCCAGGCGCAGGGCCAGGGTGCCGCGGGCCGTGTCCAGGCGGGCCTGCGCGCCCTGGTGGTAGGCGAGGTCGGGCCGCGGGCGGCGGCTCTCGGGGTCCAGCGCCTCCAGGATGTCAGACACCGGCTGCTGCAGCAGCAGGGCCAGCACGGCCAGACGGCCGCGGTGCGGCATGCCCATCTCCACGGCCTGCACGCCCTGGGCCGCGGCCGACTCGCACAAGGCGTCCAGCAGCAGGACCAGGCCCTCGCAGCCGGCCAGCGAAAAGCGCTTTTCATCCGGCAGGCGCTGGGCCAGGAACTGGTCCCAGGCCTGGACCTCGATCAGACGCTCCAGCCATTGCCGGGCCTGGTGAGGCTCGGGCGCCGGGGCCGCGGCCTCGAAGCGGGACAGCAGCCAGCGGCGCCGGGTGTCGTCGCGCAGGGCGGAGCAGTCCAGGCTCAGCGCGCCGGTGTAGAGGGCCAGCAGGCGGCTTTGCAGGCCGGCGACCTGGGTGCAGCCCCACTGCGCGGCCATCGCGGGGGTCAGGTCTTGCGTGGCCTCCAGGCCGAAGGCGGCGGCCTGCAGGGTCTCGGCGGGCAGCGGCGGGCTGGCCTGCAGCGGGTCCAGCAGGGCGTGGCGGTGGCCCTCGCGGCGCACCTGCTCCACGTAGGCTTCCACCCGCAGCGGGTCCGCCGCCGGGCCGGCCGGCTGTGGCCGGGACTGCAGGGCTTCGCCCGCGAGATGGAATCGGCTGCGTTTGGCCCAGTCGGGATGCGGCAGCGGCAGGGGGGTGCTCATGGTGTTCTCTCCCTCGTTGGGCGGCCTTCAGAGGGCGAAGGTCCGCACCATGTCGTTCAGCTGGTGGGCCTGGTCCTGCAGCGAGCGGGCCGAGGCCGTGCTCTGCTCGACCATGGCCGCGTTCTTCTGCGTGTTGTCGTCCATCTGCACGATGGCCTCGTTGACCTGCTCGATGCCCAGGCTCTGCTCGCGGCTGCTGCGGCTGATGTCGGCGACGATGCGGCTGACCTGCTGGATGCTGTCCACCACCTGCTGCATGGTCTGGCCGGCCTGCTCGACCATGCGGCTGCCCTGGTCGACCTGCTGCACGGAGTTGTCGATCAGGCCCTTGATCTCGCGCGCGGCCACGGCGCTGCGCTGGGCCAGGTTGCGCACCTCGGTGGCGACCACCGCGAAGCCGCGGCCGTGCTCGCCCGCCCGTGCGGCCTCCACGGCGGCATTGAGCGCGAGGATGTTGGTCTGGAAGGCGATGCCGTCGATCACGCCGATGATCTCCACGATGCGCCGCGAGGCCCCGGCGATCTGGTTCATCGTGCTGATGACCTCGCCCACCACCTGCCCGCCCTGCACCGCGACCTCGGAGGCGCTGTGGGCCGAGCGGTCGGCCTGGCTGGCGGAGTCGGCGCTGAGCTTGACGGCCGAGGTCAGCTGCTCCATGGCCGAGGCGGTCTGCTCCAGTGCGCTGGCCTGCTGCTCGGTGCGGGCGGAGAGGTCCTGGTTGCCATCGGCCACCTGCAGGGCGGCACTGGCGATCGTGTCAGCACCCGAGCGCACCTCGGAGACGATGCGGTGCAGGCTGTCCACCATGCGCTGCAGGGCGGCGATCAATCGCCCGACCTCATCCTTGCGCTCCACGCGCAGGTGGTAGGTGAGATTGCCCGCTGCCACGGACTCGGCCAGCTCGATGGCATGGCGGATGGGGCGGGTGATGGAGCGGGTGATCATCACCGCCGTGGCGCCCGCGAAGAGCACGGCCAGCAGGGTGATGGCGGCCATCTCCAGGCGGGCGCGGGTGGCGTCATCCCGGGCCTCGTTGACGTCGGCCACCATGCTGCGGGCCTGGTACTCGACCATCTTGTCGATGAGGGCGTAGTAGCGCACCTGCAGGCCCACCAGATCGCCCTGGTAGAGGCTCAGCGCGGCCTCGCGCTGGCGCGCGGCCAGCAGCTCGAAGACCTTGCGCAGGGCCGCGCCGTAAGCCTGGCGGGCCTCGGTCTGCTCCTTGAAGATCGCCTTGCTGGTGTCGTTGTTGAGCAGGCCTTCGAGCTTCTTGAAGTTCTCGGTGTTGCGGCTGCGCAGGGCGGCGTACTCGCTCATGTACTGCTTCGTGCGCTCGGGCTCCTCGGTCAGCAGCAGGCGGCCGACGGTGATGATGCCCTTGTCGCCCACGTCCTTGATCTCGGTGCTCAGGGCGATCTGGGCGTAGCGGTCGTCGACCAGGCGCTCCATGGTCTGCCCCGAGCGGGACAGCACCTGGTAGGCCACGCCGAGGATCAGCAGCAGCAGCGAGATCACCAGGGCGAAGGCAATGCTCAGCCGGGTGCCGATCTGCAGGTGGGCGAGTTGGATCATGACGGACTCCCTTGGGCACGGCACGAAGCGGCCGTTGCGTGCCGAACAAGTTAGGTCCGGGCCCAGGGCAGCGTCAATCGCAGGGGCTGACAGGGCCAGTGTCGGATGTCACGAATGCGCGGCCGAAAAAGGGGGGCCGGCGAGGGGTGTCAGAGGCCCGGTTCGGTGCAATCGATCAGCAAGCGGCGGGCCTGCGCGGCGAGGCGCTCACGCAGCGCGCGCGGCGCCAGCACGCGCACCCGACAGGGCTGGCGGGCCAGCTCGCGGGCCATCCAGTCCAGGTCGTCGACCTGCGCGCGCAGGCGCCAGCCCTCGGCCTGCGACTCGGGTTCGCCCAGGCTGGCTTCGATGACGGGCGGCGGCTCGCCGGGGCCGCCGAGCAGCACGTCCACTGCATGGCGACGGGGCAGGCGGGCCAGCGTCTTGTCGAGATAGGCCAGCACGTCGAAGCCCTCGGGCCGTGCAAAGGTGGCGGGCAGGGCGCGCACCTGCTCGATGCGGTCCAGGCGGAAGCTGCGCAGGTCCTTGCGCAAGCGGCACCAGGCCACGAGGTACCAGGTGCCACTGCGCCAGGCGATGCCGTACGGGTGCAGCTCGCGCTCGCTGCCCCGGCCGTCACGGTCGCGGTAGTGCAGGGCCACGCGCTGGCCGGAGGCGGCGGCGGCGCTGAGGGTCAGCAGTTCGTGGCCCGCCGAGCCCTTGCTGCCGCCGCGGCCCAGGTCCAGGGCGACGCTGGTGTTGACGGCCTGGATGCGCTGGCGCTGGGCCTCGGGCATCACCCGGTCCAGCTTGGCCTGCGTGCTGGCGATGGCCGGCAGGGCGCCCTGCAGGCCCAGCTCACGGGCGGCGCGCAGACCGATGGCCAGGGCCAGGGCCTCATCGGCGCTGAAGGTCAGCGGTGGCAGCTTGTAGCCGGGCCGCAGGCCGTAGCCGCCGTCGCAGCCCCGCTGGCTGTGGATGGGGATGCCCAGGGCCTGCAGCTGGGCGATGTAGCGGCGCAGGGTGCGCGCGTCCACGCCCAGCAGGGCGGCCAGCTCGGGCCCGCTGCGCTGGCGCTGGGACTGCAGCAGCTCCAGCAGGCTCAGCAGGCGGCCGGCGGGATGGCCGTCAGGCGAGGGCGGGCTGGGGGCGCGGGCCATGTTCGGTGGGTGGTTTTGAATCAGGGCGGATTTTGTCCTGTATGGACTCTACAGTGGCTCCCATTCCCC
Organism: Pelomonas sp. BJYL3; assembly: GCF_027257975.1. Classification (GTDB taxonomy): domain Bacteria; phylum Pseudomonadota; class Gammaproteobacteria; order Burkholderiales; family Burkholderiaceae_C; genus Roseateles_B; species Roseateles_B flavus. The sequence goes on along the minus strand of NZ_JANZKX010000002.1, from coordinate 53,193 downwards.
GCACGGTCTCACCGTCTTTCCGGAGTTCCCCATGGACGCCTCGCACAGCCTCTGGCTCTTCTTCCTGCTCACCCTGGGCATCATCGTGCTGCCCGGCATGGACATGGCCTATATCGCCGGCCACGCCCTGCAGTCCGGCGCGCGGGCCGGGCTCCTCGCCCTGGGCGGCATCGTGGCGGGCGGCGTGGTGCATGTGCTGCTGAACCTCAGCGGCCTGTCCGCCCTGCTGATGCTGCTGCCGGGTGCCTTCGAGGTCCTGCTGTGGGCGGGGGCGCTCTACCTGGGCTGGATCGGCCTGCAGATGCTGCGCGGTGCCTGGCAGGGCTGGCGTGCGGTGCCCGCGCCCCTTGCCGCAGCCACGCCGGCGCCCGTGGCGACGCAGTCCCCGGGCCGCATCTTCCTCAGCGGCATGGCCAACTGCCTGCTCAACCCCAAGGCCTATGCCTTCATGCTGGCGGTCTTTCCGGGCTTCCTGCGCAGCAGCGAGCGCGGCCTGGCGGCGCAGGGCCTGCTGCTGGGCAGCATCATTGCCTGCAACCAGATCGCCGTGTATGGCACCGTGCTGCTGGCCTGTCTGGGCTCGCGGCGCTGGCAGCGCGAGGGCGGCCGCGGGGCGGTGCTGCTGTCGGGGGTGATGGGCCTGTGCCTGGTCGGGCTGGCGATGGGGACCCTGTACAGCGCCGTGACGCGCCCGGCCTGAGCGCCGCCTATGCCGCCAGGCGGCGCGCCACCGCCACGCACCCCAGCACGCCCACCGTCACGCCCACCATGCCCGCGCTGACGGCCTCGTGCAGCAGGCCCGCCGCCAGCGCCAGGCCGAACAGCGGTTGCAGCAGCTGTAGCTGGCCCACGGCCGCGATGCCGCCCAGGGCCAGGCCGCGGTACCAGAACACGAAGCCGATCAGCATGCTGAACAGGCTCACGTAGGCCAGGCCCAGCCAGGCGCTGTCGCTGACGCCGCTGAAGCTGGCGGGCAGCAGCAGCCAGGCGCCCAGCACGCTCAGCGGCAGGGCCAGCACCAGAGCCCAGCAGATCACCTGCCAGCCGCCCAGGCTGCGTGCCAGGCGCGCGCCCTCGGCATAGCCCAGGCCGCAGACCAGCACGGCCAGCAGCATCAGCCCGTCCGCCATCAGCGAGCCCTGCAGCGCCGGGCCACGGCTCAGGGCGTAGCCCACCACCAGGCTGCTGCCCAGCACGGCGCAGAGCCAGAAGGCCGGCCGGGGCCGCTCGCCGCCGCGCAGCACGGCAAAGCCCGCGGTCGAGAGCGGCAGCAGGCCCAGGAAGAGCAGGGCATGGGCGGAGCTGAGCTGCTGCAGGGCCAGCGCCGTCAGCAAGGGAAAGCCCAGCACCACGCCGCCGGAGACCACGCCCAGCGGCCGCCATTGCGGGCGCGCCGGCCAGGCCGATTTCGTCAGGACCAGCGCCAGCAGCGCCAGCACGCCGGCCAGGCTGGCGCGGGCCACGGTAAGGAAGACGGGGTCGAAGTCCGCCACGGCCACGCGCGTGGCGGGCATGGAGCCGCTGAAGATCAGCATGCCGATGAAGCCGTGGATCCAGCCGCTGCCCGGCCTGCCCTGTGTTCCCTGCGCCGCCATGAAGGCCTCCCTGCTGTCTGCCGTTCCGAAACCGCCGGACTGTCCGGCGAGGTATGCGGCGCATGCTAGGCAGGTCAATCAATACAATCAAAAAATTGTCATGGATACACCGCCCCATGCCCCGAGCCCGCTACAAGCAGCTGGTCGACCAGCTGGCCGCTGACATCCGCGAGGGCCGCCTGCTCCCCGGCAGCCGCCTGCCCACCCACCGCCAGCTGGCCGCCCGCGAAGGCCTGGCCCTGGTGACGGCCAGCCGTGTCTACGCGGAGCTGGAGGCCATGGGCCTGGTCAGCGGCGAGACGGGGCGCGGCACCTTCGTCAAGGAGACCGCCCTGCCACCGGGCCAGGGCGTGGACCTGCTGGCTTCGGCGGCCGATATGGTCGACCTCAGCTTCAACTACCCCTCGCTGCCGGGCCAGGCCGAGATGCTGCGCAGCGCCCTGCGCCAGCTGGCCCAGGGCGGGGACCTGGACGCCCTGCTGCGCTACCAGCCCCTGGGCGGGCGCCCGCATGAGCGCGAGATCGCCGCCCGGCACCTGGCGGACCGGGGGCTGGCGGTGGCGGGGGCCGAGGTGCTGTGGGTGGAAGGTGCCCAGCATGGGCTGATGCTCACGGCGCTGGCCCTGCTGCAGCCCGGCGAGGTGGTGGCGGTGGACAGCCTCAGCTACCCCGGCTTCAAGCTGATCGCCGAGGCCCTGCGCCTGGAGCTGCTGCCCATCCCCGCCGCCGGTCTGGGTCCGGACCTGGACGCCCTCGCCGAGGCCTGCCGCCGCCGCCGCGTGCGGGCCGTCTATGCCATGCCCACGATGCACAACCCGCTGGGCTGGGTGATGAGCCTCAGGAGGCGTCGCGAGCTGGTTGCCCTGGCCCGGCGCGAGGGTCTGCTGCTGATCGAGGACGGCGCCTACGCCTACCTGGCCGGCGAGGCGCCGCCGCCGCTGGCCGCCCTGGCGCCGGAGCTGACGGTCTATGTCACCGGCCTGTCCAAGAGCGTGGCCGCGGGGCTGCGGACCGGCTTCGTGGCCCTGCCCGCCGCCCTGGCGCCGCGTCTGGAGCGCGCCCTGCGGGCCAGCAGCTGGAGCACGCCGGGCCTCACCAGCGCCCTGGCCTGTGCCTGGCTGGAAGACGGCACCGTGGCTCGCCTGGAATCCCGCAAGCGCGAGGACGCCCGGGAGCGCCAGGCCCTGGCGGCGGAGCTGCTGGGGCCCCTGAAGCGCCGTGGGCATGCCAGCTCCTACTTCGTCTGGCTGCCCCTGGGCGAGGAAGTGCGGGCCGACCAGGTGGCCATGGACCTGCTGCGGCGGGGCGTCTCGGTGTCGACGGCCGAGCCCTACGCAACCGGCGCCGTCGTGCCCCATGCCATCCGCCTGGCCCTGGGGTCCGTGGCCCTGCCGCAGCTGCGTCGGGCCCTGGGCCTGGTGCGGGAGGTCATCGATGCCCGCAGCTATTGATGCCCCGGATTGCGAGTTCGCCTGAACGCAGCGGCCAACGCTGGCGCGGCGGTGCAGGGCAGGGCACGTTGAATCGTCGCTATCACTGCGATTGGCATCCTTGAATTGCCGCCGGCAATCGGCGTTCCTAGACTGCCTTTTCCGCATGAACGACCGAGGAGATGCGCATGTCGACCGAAATGAAGTGCCCCTTTGCCTCCGCAGCCCGTGCCGGGGCCGCGCAGTCCCTGGCCGGCGCCAAGGGCAACCGCGAATGGTGGCCGAATCAGCTGCAGCTGGGCATCCTGCACCAGCACTCGCCCAAGGCCAGTCCCATGGCGGAGGACTTCGACTACGCCGCCGAATTCAGGACCCTGGACCTGGACGCCGTGGTGGCAGACCTGAAGGCCCTGATGACCGACTCCCAGGACTGGTGGCCCGCGGACTGGGGCCATTACGGGCCGCTCTTCGTGCGCATGGCCTGGCATGCCGCCGGCACCTACCGCATTGCCGACGGCCGCGGTGGCGCGGGCACCGGCGCCCAGCGCTTCGCCCCCCTCAACAGCTGGCCTGACAACGGCAACCTGGACAAGGCCCGCCGCCTGCTGTGGCCCGTCAAGCAGAAGTACGGCCGCAAGCTGTCCTGGGCCGACCTGCTCGTGCTGACCGGCAATGTGGCGCTGGAGTCCATGGGCTTCAAGACCCTGGGCTTCGGCGGCGGCCGGGCCGACATCTGGGAGCCCGAGCAGGACATCGACTGGGGCCCCGAGACCACCTGGCTGGGCGACCAGCGCTACAGCGGCGAGCGCGAGCTGGCCAGTCCCCTGGCCGCCGTCCAGATGGGCCTGATCTACGTGAACCCGGAAGGCCCGAATGGCAACCCCGACCCCGTGGCCTCGGGCCGCGACGTGCGCGAGACTTTCGCCCGCATGGCCATGGACGACGAGGAGACCGTGGCCCTGATCGCCGGTGGCCACACCTTCGGCAAGGCCCACGGCGCGGGCGATCCGGCCCTGGTCGGCCAGGAGCCCGAAGGCGCCGCCTTGGAGGAGATGGGCCTGGGCTGGAAGAACGCCTTCGGCTCCGGCAAGGGCGTGCACACCACCACCAGCGGCATCGAGGGCGCCTGGAAACCCAACCCGACCACCTGGGACATGGGCTACTTCGACATGCTCTTCGGCTACGAATGGGCCCTCACCAAGAGCCCGGCCGGCGCCCATCAATGGGTGGCCAAGGACGTGAAGCCCGAGCACCTGATCCCCGACGCCCACGACCCCAGCCGCAAGCACCCGCCCATGATGACCACGGCGGACCTGTCCCTGCGCTTCGACCCGGCCTACGAGAAGATCGCCCGCCGCTTCCACCAGGACCCGCAGGCCTTTGCCGACGCCTTCGCCCGCGCCTGGTTCAAGCTGACCCACCGCGACATGGGCCCGCGCGCCCGCTACCTGGGCAAGCTGGTGCCACAGGAGACGCTGATCTGGCAGGACCCGGTGCCGGCGGTGGACCATGCCCTGATCGACGACCAGGACGTGGCCGCGCTCAAGGCCCAGGTGCTGGCTTCGGGGCTGACGACGGCGGAGCTGGTCGGCACGGCCTGGGCCTCGGCCGCCACCTTCCGCGGCAGCGACAAGCGTGGCGGGGCCAACGGCGCCCGCATCCGCCTGGCGCCGCAGAAGGACTGGGCCGTCAACCAGCCTGAGCAACTGGGAAGGGTGCTGTCCACCCTGGGCGCCGTCCAGGAAAGCTTCAACGCCCGGCAGACCGGCGGCAAGCGGGTGTCACTGGCGGACCTGATCGTGCTGGCGGGCGATGCCGCCGTGGAGCGGGCCGCCGCCCACGCCGGCCAGCCCCTGAGCCTGCCCTTCCGGCCCGGCCGCACCGACGCCAGTGCCGCGCAGACTGACGCGGCGTCCTTCGCCGTGCTGGAGCCGCGCGCCGACGGCTTCCGCAACTACGTCAAGCCGGGCCTGGAGGAGGCGGCAGCGGCCTTGCTGGTCGACAAGGCCCAGCTGCTGACGCTCAGCGCGCCGGAGATGACCGTGCTCCTGGGCGGCCTGCGGGTGCTGGGCGCCAACCACGGCCAGAGCCCGCACGGCGTGCTGACCGGCCGGCCGGGCGTGCTCAGCAACGATTTCTTCTTCAATCTGCTGGACATGCGCACGCAATGGGCCCGTTCCGCGGCGGATCCTCATGTGCTGGAAGGGCGCGACCGCCGCAGCGGCGAGCTCCGCTGGACCGCCACGGCCGTGGACCTGGTCCTCGGCTCCAATGCCCAGCTGCGTGCTGTGGCCGAGGTCTATGCCAGCCACGACGCGCAGGCGACCTTTGTGCGGGACTTCGGGGCGGCCTGGTCCAAGGTGATGCACCTGGACCGCTTTGAACTGGCCTGAACTGGCCTGACTGAGCTGGCCTGAGCCCGCAGGAGCGCTCGGCGCCCCGGGGCCCGGCCGCGCTCAGTGCCAGGCGCTGGCGGCAGCCGGCTCCTCCGGCTCGGGCGGGGCGGCGGAGGTGTCTTCGTCCGCCGCCTGCTCGGCCAGCTGGTCCAGCTCGCGGTCTTCCGCGCTGGGCACCCAGCCCCGCACCAGGGCCTGGCGGCGCTGCGCGGCGGCATGGCGCTCGGCGAGCAGGGGGTCGTCGTCGATCAGGCGGCGGGCCTCCCGGATGCTGGCGGCAAACTGCGGCTGCAGCCGGGCCAGTGCGCTCAGCTGCGGGCCGTGACGTTCCGGGTAGACCTGCCACCAGCTGACGATGCTGCGAGGATTGTTGAGATCCAGATGCATGGCGCGGCTCCTTGATTAGACGTTTTGAGTACTGTATGAATGTACAGTAATTTGTTGCCCGCGCAAGCACCGGCAAACAACGGTCCGCGGCGGTCACCGCGCCCTTTCGGCGTTCAGCACTCGAATGCGGAGCTGCGCGTCTCCCTCTAATGGGGGAGGCGTGGGGGCCACTTCAGTGGGATGGGGGATGCCGGCGCTCGAGCCCGACACTTCGTGCACTGCAACACGAGAGGTCGCCATGTTCCACGCCACTGCTACCCGCTTCGCTGCCGCCTCGAAGGAGGCCCCCGCTGCCAAGGGCGCCTTCGGCGAGGCCTGGCGCTGGACCCGGGTGGGGCGTGAGGCCCTGGGCCTGCTGGCGCGCCCCCTGCTGCGTCCCGGCCAGGGCATCGACGGCCTGGAGGTCTCGGACTCCACCTACGAGGAATGGGAGGCCGTGCAGGTCCAGTTCGAGGCTCGCGTGCGCGCCGGCTCGGTGCAGGTGCTCTGAGCGCCGGGGCCTCGGGCGCCAGTCCAGGCCTTTATTTGCGTGAATGTGAGCGCCGGCTTACCAGGCTGATCACTCCGCCAGGTAATGCTCGTAGATGGCTTTGTAGCGCCCCGTGCTGCGCAGCCAGCGCAGGCCTTCGTTGAAGTCGTCGCGCACGCGGGCGTCGCGAAAGACCGGGCGGTAGTCATGTGGATTGGCCACGGTGAAGACATGCTCGGTCACCGGCTGCAGGGCCTCCCCTTCGCGCCGCAGCTGCAGGCTGAAGTAGCGGAAGATGCTGCGGTCGGACAGCACCAGGTCATAGCGGCCCCGCATGAGGGTGCGCACCTGCAGCGCCTGGTCATTGATCTCCACCAGCCGGCCGGCCTGGTGCACGGGCTCCAGCCATTCCGGGAAGCGGCGCAGGGCCCCCTGGAAGGAAATGACGCTCAGGCCGGCCAGATCCTCGGGCTTTTGGATGCGCAGCCGGCGTGACTGCAGGCTGATCAGCACGTTGTCATAGAGCACGGCGCTGTCACCGTAGTGGCCGCCTTGCCGGCCCAGGTCCTCGCCCAGGTCGGTCATGGTGGCGTCGACCTCGCCGGTCTTGAAGGCCCTCGGCACCCGGGCGAAGGGGTAGAACAGGGGCTTCAGGCGGTAGCCCTTGTAGGCCAGGGCCTCGCGGAAGACATCCACCTCGATGCCCGATTCCGTCTGCGGCAGGCAGAAAGGCGGGATGCGCTCGCCGAAGGCCATGCGCAGCTCCCGGCCCGGGGGCTGGGCGGCGCGGCCCGGGCCGCCCATCAGCAGACCCAGCGGCGCCAGCAGGCACAGGCGGCGCAGCGCGGTCTGTTCGTGCGACGGCGGCAGGGACTGCGCGCGCAGTGTCGCTTTGCATCCCCCTGGCTGGCTTTTCATGGCGCCAAGCTTAGCCCAGCCCAGGGGCCGCCAGGTGTCAAATTGCCCGCCCCTTGCGGGGGAACTCAGCCGCTGTGGCGCGCCAGCTCCAGGCCCAGCAGCGCCCGTTTGGTCAGGGGCCCCCAGCGGTACTCGCCGAACTGGGCATTGGCCCGAATCACCCGGTGGCAGGGGATCAGGTAGGCGATGGCATTGGCCGCCACACAGCTTGCGACCGCGCGCACCGCCTGCGGGGCGCCGGCGGCCTGCGCCAGCTGGGTGTAGGAGCGGACCTGGCCCTCCGGCACCTGCAGCAGCGCCCGCCAGACCTGCAGGCGCAGCGGGCTGCCGCTCATCAGCAGGCCGATGGTCTGCTGCGGGGCGGCGCCGGACAGCCGCCGCTGCACCTCCGCCGAAAGCCCGGCCAGGCCGGTGTCGTCAGGCACCCAGCGGGCCGCCGGCAGCTCGGCCTGGGCGGCGGCGAGGGCCTGCTCCGGCGCCTGGTCCTGCACAAAGGCCATGCGCAGCACGCCGCGCGGGGTGGCGGCCAGGAAGACCGGGCCCAGGAGGCTGTCGAAGCAGGTCCAGTGCACCTGCAGCCCGGCGCCCGCCGCCTTGAACTCCCCGGGCGTCAGGCCCTCAAGGCTCAGGAAGAGGTCGTGCAGGCGCGAGGGGCCGGAGAGCCCCGCGTCCAGCGCCGCCGTCAGCACCGGCGCGGCCTGCTGCAGGGCGCTCTTGGCGCGCTCCAGGCTCAGGGCCTGGGCCAGCTCCTTGGGGCTGATGCCGGCCAGCTGCACGAAGCTGCGCTGGAAATGGAAGGGGCTCTGGCCCGCCGCCCGGGCCAGGGCTTCCAGGCTGGGTGCCTGAGGCTCACGGACGATGGTCTCGATGGCCTGGCGGGCGCGGGCGTAACGCTGGGGGTCGGTATCCGTCACGGCGGGCTCGGGTGGGGCAGTCGGCAGGGGCGTGTCCATGGCATTGGGGGGCTAGCAGGCGATGGGCCCATTCTGGCCAGCGGCCCGGCCGACGGCGACCCGCTTCTTGCGCCGGCCGCCCTGTTCAGGGCCAGGCTCAGGACAGCCGCGCCACGCCCTCCAGCGGGCAGGCGTAGACCGCGTTGCGCAGCGCGGCGATGGCCTCGTAGCGGGTGAAGGTGCGGCGCCAGGCCAGCACCACGCGCCGGCTGGGCACCGGGGCACTGAAGGGGACGTAGCGCAGGTGCGGGCTGGGCTCCTTGGGCACGCTCAGCAGGGGTACGACGGTGATGCCCATGCCTGAGGCCACCATGTGCTTGATGGTCTCCAAGGAGCTGCCCTCGAAGCTCTTGCGGATGCCCTCGGCGTCACTGGAGAAGCGGGCGAACTCGGGGCAGACCTCCAGCACGTGGTCGCGGAAGCAGTGGCCGGTGCCCAGCAGCAGCATGGTCTCGGCCTTGAGCTCCTCGGCGCTGATGGACTCGCGCTGCGCCAGCGGGTGGCTGGCGGGCATGGCGATGACGAAGGGCTCGTCATAGAGCGGGGCCAGGGCCAGGCCGGTGTCGGGGAAGGGCTCGGCCATGATGGCGCAGTCCAGCTCGCCGGTGCGCAGCATCTCCAGCAGCTTCACCGTGAAGTTCTCCTGCAGCATCAGGGGCATCTGCGGGTAGTGCTCGATGGTGTGGCGCACCAGCTCGGGCAGCAGGTAGGGGCCGATGGTGTAGATCAGGCCCAGGCGCAGCGCGCCGGCCAGCGGGTCCTTGCCGCGCTTGGCGATCTCCTTGATGGCGCTGGCCTGCTCGATCACCGACTGCGCCTGCCGGACGATGTCCTCGCCCAGCGGCGTGACCGTCACCTCGCTGGCGCCGCGCTCGAAGATCTTGACGTCCAGTTCCTCCTCGAGCTTCTTGATCGCCACCGAGAGCGTGGGCTGGGACACGAAGCAGGCTTCGGCCGCGCGGCCGAAATGGCGTTCCCGGGCCACGGCGACGATGTAGCGGAGCTCGGTGAGGGTCATGCTATCGATCTCCTGAAGGCCTTAGGGTATGAGCCCTACATTCTGCCGGGCTCGGTGCAAACCCGCAGCGCCCCGCTACACTGCCGCAGCTTTTTCAACCGTGATCAACCGTGAGGGCTTCACGCCATGACGACCGAGCGCAAACCCGTCAGTCTGCAGCGCCTGCTGGACATGCACGCCAGCGGCGAGAAGATCGCCATGCTGACCTGCTATGACGCCGCTTTCGCCCATCTGCAGGATGAGGCCGGCGTGGACGTGGTGCTGGTGGGGGACTCCCTGGGCAATGTGCTGCAGGGCCAGCCCACCACCGCCCCGGTCGAGCTGGAGGAGATGGTCTATCACACGCGCTGCGTCGCCCGCGGCCGCCGCACGGCCTTCATCGTCGGTGACCTGCCCTTCGGCAGCTACCAGGGCACCCTGGCCGAGACCTGGCACAGCGCCGCGGCGCTCGTGAAGGCGGGCGCCCACATGGTGAAGCTGGAAGGCGGCGGCTGGACGGCCCCGGCGGTGCGCTACCTGGTCGAGCGCGGCATTCCCGTCTGCGCCCATCTGGGCTTCACCCCGCAGACCGTCACCGCCCTGGGCGGCTTCAAGGTGCAGGGCCGGGACGAGGCCTCGGCCGCCCGCCTGCGCGCGCATGCGCAGGAGCTGGTCGAGGCCGGCGCGCAGATGCTGGTGCTGGAGATGGTGCCCGCGGCCCTGGCCGCCGAGCTCACCCAGAGCCTGCCCATCCCCGTGATCGGCATCGGTGCCGGCGTGGGCTGCTCGGGCCAGGTGCTGGTGCTGCACGACATGCTCAACATCACGCCGGGTCGCAAGCCCCGCTTCGTCAAGAACTTCATGCAGGGCGCCGCCTCGGTGCAGGAGGCCGTGCAGCGCTACGTCGCCGAAGTGAAGGCCCGGACCTTCCCGGAAGACGCCGTGCACGGTTTCTGAACCGGTGCCTGACCCGAGTACGCTTCCCATCATGCAGATCCACCACGACATCGCCGGCCTGCGGGCCGCCCTGCAGGGCCGCGGCCCCGTCGCCTTCGTGCCCACCATGGGCAATCTGCACGAGGGGCATCTGTCCCTGGTGCGCCAGGCCCGCGAGGCCGTGGGGCCGCAGGGCGTGGTGGTGGCCAGCATCTTCGTGAACCGGCTGCAGTTCGCACCGCACGAGGATTTCGACCAGTACCCCCGCACCCTGGAGCGCGACTGCGAACTCCTGGCCGGCGTGGGCTGCGACCTCGTCTTCGCGCCCTCCGAGAAGGAGCTCTATCCCGAGCCCCAGGGCTACAAGGTCCAGCCGCCCACCGAGCTGGCGGACATCCTCGAGGGCCATTTCCGGCCCGGCTTCTTCACCGGCGTGAGCACGGTGGTGGCCAAGCTCTTCAACATCGTGCAGCCGCAGGTGGCCGTCTTCGGCAAGAAGGACTACCAGCAGCTGATGGTGATCCGCCGCATGGTGCAGCAGATGGCCCTGCCCATCCGCATCCTGGGTGGCGAGACCTGCCGCAACGAGGCCGGCCTGGCCCTGTCCTCGCGCAACGGCTACCTCAGCGAGGCACAGAAGGCCGACGCCCTGCTGCTGTCCCGCACCCTGAAGGCCCTGATCGCCCGCTGGCAGGCCGGCGAGCGGGACCTCCCGGCCATGGAGGCCGAGGCGCTGCAGACCCTGCGCGAGGCGGGCTGGCAGCCAGACTACGTGGTGCTGCGCCGCCAGCACGACCTGGGCACGCCCGAGGACGGCCAGCCCCTGGTGGCCCTGGCCGCCGCCCGGCTGGGCAGCACCCGGCTGATCGACAACATCGAGGCCTGAGCCAGGCCTCGAGCGCCGGGCGTCACTGGACGCCCAGCATCTCCACCTCGAACACCAGCGCCGCATTCGGCGGGACCACGCCGTTGCGGCTGCCCGCGCTGCCGTAGGCCAGGCTGGCGGGGATGACCAGGGTGCGCTTGCCACCCATCTTCATGCCCGGCACGCCCTGGTCCCAGCCGGCGATGACCTCGCCCGCGCCCAGCGGGAAGGTGAAGGGCTGGCCACGGTCCAGGGAGCTGTCGATCTTGCTGCCCTTGGTGCCGGCCGCCTTGACGTCGTAGAGCCAGCCCGTGTAGTGCACGGTCACCTTCTTGCCGGTGGTGGCGACGAGCCCGGTGCCCACCACGGTGTCGGTGCTTTGCAGGGTGGTGATGGCGGAGGAGCCGGAGGTGTCGTTGAAGACACTGTTACCGCCGCCGCCGCCGCCGCAGGCGGCAAGGCCGGCCGTGATCACCACGGAGCCGATCAGCAGGGAGCGGCGAAGAAACGTCTTGTTCATGGGGCGAAAAAGGGTAGGGGCGACCGCCGCAGAGGGTCGGCCGCTGGATGCCAGGTGTGGCTGCAAAGTGCGCCGCCGGCAGAGCCGGCGCGCGGCGCAGTGTAGCGAGGGCCTGTCAAGAAGCCTTGCTGGCAGAGCTGACAGGTGTGCGAGCAGCGGCGGACGGCGGTCATCGGGCGCGCGCCCTGCCGCGTTGAGCCTTCCAACCAGGAGGACAAACCGATGAGCACCCTGATCCTGCGCACCGCCGTGGCGGCCGCTGCCCTGATCCTGAGCGCCTGCGGCGGCGGCGCGGAGTACCACAGCGGTGGCGGCAATGGCGGCGGCCCCTATCCGCGGCCCAATCCCCAGCCCTATCCGCCCACCATGAGCTGCAGCAGCACCGGCCTGGCCGCGGCGGCGGCGAGCAGCTATCCCACCGTCTGCATGCTCACCAGCAGCGGCGAGATGGTGATCGAGCTCTACCCGGGCTACGCACCGGTCACGGTCAACAACTTCCTGCGCTACGTCTCGGACGGCTTCTACAGCAACACCCTGTTCCACCATGTGGACCGCGACTTCGTCGTCCAGGGCGGCGGCTACACGAGCGGCATGCGGGTGAAGTCCCCGACCTACTCGCCCATCGTGTCCGAGTCCAACAACGGCCTGAGCAATCTGGTGGGCACGGTGGCCATGGCGCGCCGCAGCGATCCCAACAGTGCGACCTCGCAGTTCTTCATCAACGTGGTCGACAACAGCCGGACCCTGGACTATGAAAGCGCCAGCAAGCCCGGCTACACCGTCTTCGGGCGGGTGATCTCTGGCATGAGCACGGTCTACGCCATCAACGGCCAGCCGACCTACTACTACAGCGCCTCTGACATCGAGCCGCAGCAGGAGGTGCTGGTCTACTGGGTGCAGCGCGTGCGCTGAGGCCGGCGGGCGGTCCCGCCCCGCTCCATCAGCGACCGATGGCGTGCAGCTGCGCGTTGTTGATGGAGTACACCCGCCCGTCCGGCCCCACGAGGGTGGGCGTGTAGGCCTGGCCCACGCCGGCGTTCATCCGCACCGACTCGCTGAAGGTGTTGCTGCGGAAGTCCCAGCGGTAGAGGAAGCCGTCCTCGCAGTTGACGAGCGCGGCGTGGCCGGCCACATCCACCGCCGCGGAGTTCACGCACCATTCGCGCACGCCCCCGGGCGTCTCGGGGTCTGCGGTGGGCCCCACGATTGTCATCACCTCCTGAAGCACGTTCACCGCGGGTGAGACTGGATCGGGCTGCGTGGTCAGCGGGTCCAGCAGCGCCATGCAGTTCTGGCCGTCACCGCTGCCGATGCCGTAGTAGTTGTTGTACTTCACGAGCAGCAGATAGGACGAGGCGCCCGCATAGCCCGGCACCGCCGTGGCTGGCACGATGGACGGGGTGTCGTCCCAGCCGAAGGAGCCGGGTGTCTTGCGCTGCGTGAGCGTGGCGTCGAAATGCAGCAGCCACCCGCGGCCGTTGTGGTCCTGGCGGGCGGTCTCCAGCACGCCGTAGAAGACATCGCCATCGGGGCCGATGGTGGGCGAGGCGGTGCTGCTGTCACTCACGCGCGCCGGCTGACCGTTGGCCGGATTGAGCAGGGCCTGGCGAGCCTTCAGAGCCAGCGTGGCGGCGTCCAGTGCGAGCAGCCAGCCCGTCTGGCTGCCCAGGGCAGGATCGGTGTTGGCCGCCACATAGAGCGTCCGGCCGTCGGCTGACAGCGCGGGCGCCGCGTTCATCGCGGGCTGCACGACCAGGGGATCGCCCGACAGCTCAGCCACGGACTTCCAGCTTCCCGAGCCATCGGCCGCGATGCGTGCAATGCCGCCGCGCAGGCCCAGCGGGGCCCCGGCGCGCGCGATGAAGCCGAAGTAGACGGCCCCATCCGGCCCCACGGTCAGCGGCGTGTTGATCAGCACGGTGTTGTCGAAGCTGGCCGGGGCGCCGTCATAGTTGGCGCTGCCGTAGAAGACCAGCGTCCGCACGGTGCCGCTGGCCTGGTCCACCTGGTCCCGCTGCAGCAGCCGCCCGCCCTTGGCCGGGACGTACAGCCGGCCCTGTCGGTCCAGGGCGATGTTGAAGGCCGGTGTCCAGCTGCTGGCCGGCAGGAGGTAGTCGGTGCTCAGCGTCCAAAGCGGGCTGCCATCGCTGCCCTTGCGCGCATCGACGATGAAGTCGCCGGCGGTGCTGGTCTTGACAGGAACCATCACGGTGTTGGCGGCGCTGATCACCGGCGTGCCGTAGTGGATCAGCAGGAAGCCCCCGGCGCGGTAGGGCGGCTGGCGGTCCACGGGCAGGGTCCAGAGCACGCGCTGCAGCGCCTGCGTGGCGACGCGCGCCTGAGCCGTGTGCTGGGCATTGCCGCCGTAGAAGGCCCAGGCGGGATCGCTGGTGGGCGTCGGCGTTGGTGTCGGTGTCGGCGTGGGCGTTGGAGTCGGCGTTGGAGTCGGCGTGGGCGTGGGCGTGGGCGTGGGCGTGGGCGTGGGCGTTGGGGCCGGCGAGGGGCTGGGCGATCCGCCCCCGCCACCGCAGGCTTGCAGCAGGCCGGCCATGCCGGCGCCCAGGAGCAGGCGGCGGCGCTGTTCTTGTCGTGCCATGGGATCCTCTCGCTCAGTCGTGCGGGTTCGGTCCTGCGAATCCGGTCGTATGTTCGGCCACGCCGGCGCGTGCAGACCATGTTTCGCGCATTGGACGCGGCCCGGTGCAACGGGACGCTGAGTAATTTCCCTAGGACTCCGCCATCGGACGCCTGCACGCACCACAATGCGCGCCATGTCATCGCCTGCCCTGTCCTTCGTCCTGCGTGCCGCCTCGATCGGGGCCTTCAGCGCCCTGGTGGCCTGTGGCGGCGGGGGTGGCGGTGGCGGCGGTGGTGGCTCCACCGGGCCGGATGCCACGGCCCAGGCCCAGGCCCGCGTGCAGCTGGGCGAACGCCTCTTCAACGACCGCAACCTCAGCGGCTCGGGGCGCATGTCCTGCGCCACCTGCCACGATCCGGCGTTCAGCCACGGGCCCTCCAACGCGCAGGCCGTGCAGGTGGGCGGCGCCTTCGAGACCGAGTTCGGCCTGCGCGCCGCGCCCTCCCTGCGCTACCTGGATGGCGTGCCCGCCTTCAGCCGGGCCGACGGCAGCCTGGCCAGCCTGCGGGGCGGCCTGATGAGCGACGGGCGTGCCGCCAGCCTCGAGGCCCAGGCCCGGCTGCCCTTTCTCAATCCGCTGGAGATGGACAACGGCAGCGTCGCCGTCCTCGCCGGCAAGCTGCGCCGTGCCGCGTATGCGCCGCTGTTCGTGCAGGTCTTCGGCGAGACGGCCGACGACGAACTCAAGCTGACGCAGGCCACCCAGGCCCTGGCGGCCTTCCAGCGCGAGAGCGCCCAGTTCCATCCCTTTGACAGCAAGTACGACCGGGTGCTGCAGAGCCTGGAGCAGCTGAGCCCGCCCGAGCAGCGTGGCCTGCAGCTCTTCCGCGATCCTGACAAGGGCAACTGCATGAGCTGCCATGACATCGTGACCAACTCAGGCCAGCAGCCGCGCTTCACCAACTTCGGCTATGCGACCCTGGGCGTGCCGCGCAATCCGGACCTGCCGGCCAACCGCGACCCGGCCCATTTCGACCTCGGCCTGTGCGGGCCGCAGCGCCAGGACCTGAACGTGCCGGCCTACTGCGGCGCCTTCCGCACGCCCAATCTGCGCAATGTGGCGCGCCGGCCCGTCTTCTTCCACAACGGCCGCTTCACCTCGCTGGCGCAGGTGCTGGACTTCTACAACACGCGGGACAGCGAGCCGGCCCGCTGGTACCCCACCGTCAACGGCGTGGTGCAGCGCTTTGACGACCTGCCCGAGGCACTGCGCGGCAACGTCAACACGCAGGCGCCCTTCGGCAGCGCCACGCCGCGCATGAGTCCCTCGGACCTGCGGGACCTGCAGTGCTTCCTGGAAACGCTCAGCGACGGCCACCCGATCGGCACCCCCTCCCGCGAAGGCTGCCGCTGAGGCGCAGGGCACGCCGAGGGTCAGGTCTTGCCAGCCCGCCGGCGCCTCAGGCCTTGAGGAACTCCGCCTTGCTGCCCAGCCAGCGGTCCACATGCTTCGCGGCGGCGGCCGGGTGCGCATCCAGCAGCTGCGGCGCCAGGCGGCGCGCGGCCTGCAGCAGGGGCGCGTCTTCCTGGAGGTCGGCGAAGCGCAGCAGCTCGGCACCGCTCTGGCGCGCGCCCATGAACTCGCCGGGGCCGCGGATGTCGAGGTCGCGCCGCGCGATCTCGAAGCCGTCGGTCGTCTCGGCCATGGCGCGCAGGCGCTCCTTGCCGGTCTGGGACAGCGGCCCCGTGTAGATCAGCACGCAGACGCTGGCCACCGAGCCCCGCCCCACGCGGCCGCGCAGCTGGTGCAGCTGCGAGAGCCCGAAGCGCTCGGCATGCTCGATCACCATGAGGCTGGCATTGGGCACGTCCACGCCCACCTCGATCACGGTGGTGGCCACCAGCACCTGCATCTCGCCCGAGGCGAACAGCGACATCACCGCGGCCTTCTCGGCCGGCGGCATGCGGCCGTGCAGTAGGCCGATCATGCGCTCGGGCAGGGCGGCGCTCAGCTCGGCGTGGGTCTCGGTGGCGTTCTTGAGGTCCAGGGCCTCGGACTCCTCGATCAGCGGGCAGACCCAGTAGACCTGGCGCCCCTCGGCCACGGCGTCGGCGATCTTGGCGATGACCTCGTCGCGCCGGCCATCGGCGAAGACGCGCGTCACGATGGGGCTGCGGCCGGGCGGGAGTTCGTCGATGGTGGAGACGTCCAGGTCCGCGAAATAGGTCATGGCCAGGGTGCGGGGGATGGGCGTGGCGCTCATCATCAGCATGTGCGGCTCGATGCCGGAGCGCTGGGCGGGCAGGTGCGGCACGTGGTCGCCATAGCCGGGTGGCATCTCGCCGCTGGAGGACTCCAGCTTCTTGCGCAGGGCCAGGCGCTGGGCCACGCCGAAGCGGTGCTGCTCGTCCACGATGGCCAGGCCCAGGAAGCGGAACTGGACCTTGTCCTCGATCACCGCGTGCGTGCCCACCACCAGCTGCGCGCTGCCGTCGGCCACCGCGTCCAGCATCTTCTGGCGAGCCTTGCCCTTCACGGAACCCGTCAGCCAGGCGACTTGGATGCCCAGCGGCTCCAGCCAGCCGATCAGCTTGCGGAAGTGCTGCTCGGCCAGGATCTCGGTGGGCGCCATCAGCGCGCACTGCCAGCCCGCGGCGATGCAGATGGCGGCGGACATGGCCGCCACCACGGTCTTGCCCGAGCCCACGTCGCCCTGCAGCAGGCGGTGCATGGGCTGGGGGCGTGCCAGGTCTTGCGCGATCTCCTCGCAGACCCGGCGCTGCGCCCCGGTCAGTGCAAAGGGCAGGGCGGCGAGCAGCTGCTCCTGCAGGCCGCCCGGGCGCGTGGGCAGCATGGGCGCGCGCAGCCGGGCGCGCTCGCGCTGGGCCTTCATCTGGCTCAGCTGCTGAGCCAGCAGCTCCTCGAACTTGAGGCGCTGCCAGGCCGGGTGGCTGTGGTCTTCCAGGCTGCCCAGGCGGGCCAGGGGCGGCGGATGGTGCAGGTAGTCCAGGGCCTCGCGCAGCGAGGGCAGGGGCCTGGGCACGGTGCCGGCGGGCAGGACCTCCTCCAGCGGCGCCCGTTTCATCGCCGCGGCGATGGCCTTGCGCAGATAGGCCTGGGGCAGGCCGGCGCTGGTGGGGTAGACGGGCGTGAGTGAGGTGGCGAGCGGGGTGTCCTCGTCCACCGTCCGGAAGGTGGGGTGGACCATCTCGCGGCCGAAGAAGCCGCCGCGGATCTCGCCGCGCACGCGCACGCGCGTGCCCACGGCCAGGCTCTTCTGGTGCGAGGGGTAGAAGTGCAGGAAGCGCAGGGTCAGCTCGGCCGCGCGGCCCCGGGTGTCCGCGCCGTCTTCCATCAGCCGCACGATGAGCTGGCGGCGGCCGCGCAGCTCCACGCGGCATTCACGCACCACGCCTTCGCACTGCACGGTCTCGCCTTCGCCGGCTTGGGCAATCGGAACGAGGCGGGTCTCGTCCTCGTAGCGCAGGGGCAGGTGCAGGGCCAGGTCGATGTCGCGCTTCAGGCCCAGCTTCTCCATGGCCTTCTTCGGGCCGGACTTGGCCACCGCGGCGGCCGGCGGAGCCTGCGGTGCTGGGGACGATTCGGGCGTGGCGGACATGGGCGGCATTCTGCCTAAACCGGGGGGTGCCGAGGGCGGCGGTCGGCCGGAATCGGCGAAGATGCGTTGGAGCCAGAACTGACAATGAACCGAGGAGCCCGGGAATGATCAGCAAGCGTGCGTGGAGATGGAGCCTGGCCGCGGCCATGGCGGCCTCGCTGGGCGGCTGCGCCAGCATGAGCGAGAGCGAATGCCAGCGGGCGGACTGGTACCAGCAGGGCATGCAGGACGGCCGCGACGGCCAGGCACGCGACCGCATCGACGACCATGCCAAGGCCTGCGGCAAGATCGGCATCCAGCCGGACGAGACGCGCTGGCAGGAGGGCTGGATCGACGGCCTGCGCCGCTACTGCCGCCCGGCCAACGGCTGGCAGCTGGGCCTGCGGGGCACCTTCTACCGCGGGGTGTGCCGCGACCAGCCGGAGGGCGACGACTTCGAGCGCGCCTATGACACCGGCAGGCGCATCCACGCCCTGGGCGAGCAGCTCGAGCGCAATGCCAGCGAGATCGATCGCCTGGAGCGCAAGCTGCGCGACGCCACGACCGACGACGAGCGCAAGCACCTGCGTGCGCAGCTGCGCGACCTGGACAGCGAGCAGATGCGTCTGCGCCAGCGCCAGCGCATGGAGATGCTGTCCGCCCCCCGGCCATGACAAACGCCCTGGCGGGCCAGGGCGTTCGAGGGGGACGGGCGCGGACCGCTCAGGTCGGCGTCGGCACGCCGGCCATGCGGTCGTGCTTCAGGAAGTACTGGCGGGCCAGGGCGACCAGCTGCTTGTCGCTGGGATGGTCGACCGACTCATAGCCCACGATGGACGGCAGCAGCGCCGCGCGGTGCTTCTCCACGTAGTGCTTGAAGTCCTTCTGCGCCGTGGACGAACCCACGACCAGGATCTCCGTGATGCCGGCGAGGGCGGTGCAGACGTCGGCAAAGAACTCATGCTCGCTGCGCACCGTGCTGCCGTGCTGCTTGGTGTGGTGCGTGTGCGCCTTGACCTTCTCGGCCTGCACATGCTCGGCGTCGAACTGCAGGATGTTGGCGCTGTGGTGGTCCAGCCAGACGACGGCGTGGAAAAGGCTCATGCGGGGCTCCTGTGGATGAAAGGGTTGGGAATTCCGGGCGGGCTCAGAGCGTGGCGTGGTGCGCGCCGCCGCCTCGGGTCTCGGCGGCCGACTGGCACTCGATGCAGCGCGTGACCTGCGGGCTCAGGCGCAGGCGCTCGAAGGCGATGGCGGCGCCGCAGTCCGCGCAGTGGCCGAAGTCCGGCTCCTGCAGGCGCTGCAGGGCCGCATCGACCTGGCGCAGGGCCAGCAGCGTGGCGTCGCTGCGGGCCAGGTCCACCTCGCGGTCCGCCTCGTGGGCGGTCTCGCCGTCGGTGTCCTGCAGCAGCTGCTCGCGGGCATGGGTGACGCGGTCCTCGCCGCCCAGCTGCAGCTTCAGCTCCGCCTCAAGAAGGGCTTGTTGCTCCAGAAGGACTGAGGCCAGCAGGCTGCGCTGGTCGGTGGTGAGGAAGGTGCTCATCGTGCGGGACTCCTTGGCAATCATGTTCCCGCGAGGTGCGGCAGGGTGCCTTGATGCAGGTCAACGGACATGGCGGTCCCTGGGGCAGCGCTTCGGGCTCGAGCCGGAGCGGATTCCTGGTGGTCACCAGGTCACAGGTCTCCTGTACATTGCGCGCGCTGACTTGACGTGTCAGGCCAGCGGTCATCCATCAACATCCAGGGAGAATTCGTGAATCACAAGACAATGCAGACGGCGCTGATGGGCGCCGTCGCCATGCTCGCCGCCGGTGGCGCGTGGGCCGAGGGGTGCGGGGCTGCGTACGGTGGCGGCAAGTACATTGCCGCGCCAGCCGATCCAGGCAAGAGCCTGGGCTACATCGTGCAGCTGAACGATGTCGGGGCACCGTCCCAAGTGGCCCTGCGGATCAAGGACGAGCTGGCCTCCCGGCGTACTCAGCTCCGGGCGCAGGCCGCAGGCGCATCGCTGCCGCCGGCCCTGAAGCTCAGGCATGTCTTCGAGCAGGGCCTGCAAGGTTTCTCGGTCGAGAACCTGACGGCCGGCGAAGCCCAGACCCTGGCCAAGGATTCACGCGTGAAGTGCGTGAGCCCGAATCATGTGCTGCAGCTGGCCACTGACCAGTCCCTGCCCAGCGATTCGCTGTGGAACCTGGATACGCTGGATCAGCCCCCATCGCAGCCGCTGGACCAGCGCTACAGCTATCGGTTCACCGGGGCGGGTGTCCATGTCTATGTGGTCGATACCGGCATCTATGGCGCGCTGGCGGAGTTCGAAGGGCGCGTCGGCGGCAGCTATTCGCCCTTGTCCGATCCCGTGGGCACGCCGGAGGCCAGCAAGAACTATGGCGATGGCCGCGATTGCCACGGACATGGCACCAAGGTGGCGGGTATCGTGGGCTCCAGGACTTACGGCGTCGCCAAGCGGGTCACGCTGCATGCCGTGCAGGTGGCCCATTGCTCCAACCTCAACAGCGGCGAGATCATCGCGGAGGACGACGTCGCCAAGGCCGTGGACTGGCTGTCGACCAATGCCGTGCGGCCTGCTGTCGTGAACATGAGCCTGACCACCACGCCGGATGTCACGGGCGCTGCGGCGATGGAGGAGTCCATCCGCCGTGCCGTCGGCCGTGGCCTCCACATCGTGGTGGCGGGCGGCAACACGGATCAGGACGCCTGTCTGTTCTCTCCGGGCCGTCTGTCTGAGCAGACGCCGGTCATCAATGTCTCCAGCCTGTATGGTCGCTCGTCCCGCAACCAGTACCGGGCCGTCTACGGGCGCTGCGTGTCGCTGTTCGCGCCTGGCGTGGGGATCGCCTCGACCAACCTGCCCACCAAGCCGGCCGGCATGACCGATGTGGTGTACCAGGCCACGGAGGGCACCTCCTTCGCCGCGCCCCATGTGACGGGCATCGTCGCGCAGATGCTGGAGGAGAACCCCTCGCTCACGCCGGCGCAGATGAAGAGCCGCGTGCTGGCGTATGCCTCCGGTCAATCCATCAGCAACGCCGGGTCCGGCAGCCCGCAGGCGGCGGCGAGCATCCGTCCGCTGGCCTGCTCGCTGAGCGTGAGTGGCAGCCGCATCAAGAGCGGGGACTACTTCTCGTTCACCGTGTCCGGCGAGCGCCTGCCTGCAGGGGCACGGGGCTACTGGTACGGCACCAGGAACGGTGCCGTGGACCTGAGCAACGCCGATGCTGGTCCGGTGCCGTCGACCTTCAGCTACGCCAACCGTCCGGTGGACCAGGGCTACTACACGCGCCGCATGGAGATCCGCAGCGCCGACGGAGCACCGCTTTGCAGCACCAACACCGTGGAGGTGGAACTGGTCGCACCGCCGTCCTGCAGCCTGTCCACCAACACCACGGTGGCATCGGCGGGACAGACGGTGTCCTACTTCGTGAACGGCCAGAACCTGCCCTCGGGCGCCCAGGGCTACTGGTACGGCACCAAGAACGGTGTGACGGACACCAGCAATGCCCTGGCAGGTCCGGTGCCCAGCACCTTCTCCTTCGTCACGCAGGCCTCCTGGGCCGGCAACTACACGCGCTACATCGAGGTCCGTGATCCCGTCAGCAACCAGACGGTGTGCACGACCAACTCGGTCAGCGTGCAGCTGAAGTAAGACAGATCCTGGGGGCTTCCTGAGCCCCCAGGTCGAGCCTGGGGTGCCCAGGACATGGAACAATCCGGGCCTTCCCTGTTTGGCACGGGTCTGTCCGGCCCTCAATCCCATGAGCAGCACCCCCCTCGACGCGGCGCGCGAATTCAGCGTCAGCGACTTCGACTTCGAACTCCCGCCTGAACTCATCGCCCAGCATCCTGCGCCTGAGCGCAGCGCCTCGCGCCTGCTGGACGGCCGCAGCCTGCCCCCGGTGGACCGCGTGTTCCGCGAACTGCCCGGGCTGCTGAACCCCGGCGACCTGCTGGTGTTCAACGACACCAAGGTCATCAAGGCCCGCCTGTACGGCGCCAAGGCCAGCGGCGGCGCGGTGGAGGCCCTCATCGAGCGCGTGCTGCCCGGCACGCGCGAGGTCTGGGCCCACATGCGGGCCAGCAAGAGCCCCAAGCCGGGCGCCGTCGTGCGCTTCGCCGAGGCCTTCGACGCCGAGGTGCTGGGCCGCTGCGGCCCCGACAACGGGCTCTTCCACCTGCGCCTCTCGGGCGATCCCTTCGAGCTGCTGGAGCGGCACGGCCATGTGCCGCTGCCGCCCTACATCAGCCACGAGGACAGCGCGGACGACGTGCGCCGCTACCAGACCGTCTTCGCCCGTCAGCCCGGCGCGGTGGCCGCCCCCACGGCCGCCCTGCACTTCGATGAAGGCGTGCTGGCCGCGCTGGCCGCCCGTGGCGTCGACACGGCCCATGTGACCCTGCATGTGGGCGCAGGCACCTTCCAGCCGGTGCGGGTGGAGAAGATCGCCGAGCACCAGATGCACAGCGAGTGCTTCGAGGTGCCCGCGTCCACGGTGGAGGCCATCGCCCGGACGCGCATCCGAGGAGGCAAGGTCGTCGCGGTGGGCACGACCACGCTGCGCGCGCTGGAGTCCGCGGCCCGCGGCGGGAGCCTGCAGGCGGGCGCCAGCGAGACCAGCATCTTCATCACGCCGGGCTTCCAGTTCCGCGTGGTGGACCGCCTGGTCACCAACTTCCACCTGCCCAAGAGCACGCTGATGATGCTGGTCTCGGCCTTCGCGGGCTACGAGCACATCATGGCACTCTACCGCCACGCCATTGCCCAGGGCTACCGCTTCTTCAGCTACGGAGACGCGATGCTGCTGGAGCGGCGCGAGGGCTGAGCGCCGCCCGGGCCGGGCTCAGGCGCCGTCGTCCGGTGCCAGCCAGCCCAGGCGGCCCTGGCAGGCCTCGTTGAGCCGGGCCTGGAAGGCGGCGGCCTGCGGCTCGGGCAGGGACAGGTTCATCTCGACCATGGCGCCATGCTGCACATCGAGCAGCTGTGCCTGCGCCAGCTCGATCTCGCGGCGCAGCAGGCCCTCCAGCGCATAGGGCAGGGTGCAGCGCAGCCGGGTCTGGCGCACGCGGGGGATCTTCTGCGCCTGCAGCAGGGCCTGGGCGATGCTGTCGGTGTAGGCCCGCACCAGGCCGCCCGCGCCCAGCTTGACCCCGCCGAAATAGCGCACCACGGTGGCCAGCACGCCGTCCAGGTCCTGGTGGCGCAGCACGTCCAGCATGGGGCGGCCGGCGGTGCCGCCGGGCTCGCCGTCGTCATTGGCCGCGGACTGGCCGCCGGCCAGCAGGGCCCAGCAGACATGGGCGGCGCCGGGATGCTGCTGCTTCAGCTCGGCCACGCGGGCCTGCGCGCGGCTGCGGTCGGCACAGGGCTCGACGCAGCCGAGGAAGCGGCTCTTCTTGATGATCAGTTCGCTGTGGACGGGGGTGGCCAGGCTGAAGGGCATCAGGGCATTGTCCCTCCACCGGCCTCGCCGCCCTTGCCCTTGCGCACACCCGCACCTGGCGGCGGCAGGTCCAGGCGCATTTCCCGGGCCATGCGCTCGCCCACGTGGCGGCGGATGATGGCGTCGATGGTGCCGTCGGCAACCAGCGATTCCAGGGCCTGACGCAGGTGCTGGCGTTCGGCTTCCGGCAGCCGGGCCCGCGACATGATCAGGCCGTGGACGACGCGGTCCTGAGGCGCCCAGTCCAGTACGCTCAGCTGGCTCATCAGCGAGGGCTTCTGCAGCATGGGGCTCCAGGAGGTCGGCAGGGCCAGCATCAGGTCCGCCCGGCGGGCCAGAAAGAGGCGCAGCACGGTGTCGAAGTCCGCCGCCTCGAGCAGGCGACCCTGCTCTCGCAACTGGCCGATGAAGCTGTCAAAGCCCGGGCCATGCCGGAAGGCCTTGACCACGACGGCCCGCCGCGCCTTGTCCGCCAGGAAGGCTTCGGGCGTGGGCAGGCGCTGGGCCAGCTCCCGGCGCATCAGGGCGAAGTTGCGGGTCTGGAAGTAGGGCACGAAGTCGGCGAAGCGCTCGCGCTCCGGTGTGGGGATGCCCGACACGCTGAGATCCAGGCTGCCAGCCGCCATGCGGTCCCAGATCCGCACCCTCGATTCCAGCAGGGTCCTGAACTCACACTGGCTGCGCGCCTGCAGGGCTTGCACCACGTCCTTGTCGATGCCGGAGAAGCCGCCGGCCTCGTCATGGTGGTAGAGCAGGCCCAGCTCGTAGAAGGCCAGGGTGAAGGGGCCGCAGGGCGGCGGGGGCGTCGACGAGGCCGTTGTGGGCGTTGCCGCCGACGCGCCGGCCGGCAGCAGGGCCGCAAGCATTGCCATCGCCAGGGCCGCCAGGAAAGTGAGGGAAGTCAGGGAGAAGAGACGCATGAGCGCGCACCGCCATGAGGGCCGCGAGCCGCAGGCCGCCGCCGGGTGTCTCCCTGTTTCTCCCAGTGTAGGAGCGGCTGCAGGGTGTGGAAAGTCACCTCCGTCCATTCGCGGGTGATGCCGGTCCGCGCCGCGCTTGCCGCGCCCCGGACCACCCCTGCGACAATCGCGCCATGCTGAAGTTCGAACTCCTCAAGACCGAGGGCCGCGCCCGCCGCGGCCGCATGACGCTCAACCATGGCGTGGTCCAGACCCCCATCTTCATGCCCGTGGGCACCTACGGCACCGTCAAGGGCGTGATGCCGCGTTCGCTGGAGGAGATGGGCGCCCAGATCATCCTGGGCAACACCTTCCACCTCTGGATGCGCCCGGGCCTGGACATCATGAAGCAGTTCGGCGGTCTGCACCGCTTCGAACGCTGGGACAAGCCCATCCTCACCGACTCCGGCGGCTTCCAGGTCTGGTCCCTTGGGGAGATGCGCAAGATCAGCGAGGAAGGCGTCAAGTTCGCCTCGCCCGTCAACGGCGACAAGCTCTTCCTCACGCCCGAGATCTCCATGCAGATCCAGACGGTGCTGAACTCCGACATCGTCATGCAGTTCGACGAATGCACGCCCTACGAGACCAAGGGCCACATCACCACCGAGCTGGAAGCGCGCAAATCCATGGAGATGAGCCTGCGCTGGGCCAAGCGCTGCCAGGACGAGTTCAGCCGCCTGCAGAACCCCAACGCGCTGTTCGGCATCGTGCAGGGCGGCATGTACGAGAACCTGCGCGACCACTCCCTGGCCGGCCTCGTGGCGCTGGACCTGCCGGGCTATGCCATCGGCGGCCTCTCGGTGGGCGAGCCCAAGGCCGACATGCTGCGCGTGCTGGACCACACCGGCCACCAGCTGCCCGCGAACAAGCCGCGCTACCTGATGGGCGTGGGCACGCCCGAGGACCTCGTGGAAGGCGTGCGCCAGGGCATCGACATGTTCGATTGCGTGATGCCCACCCGCAATGCACGCAACGGCCACCTCTTCACCCGCTTCGGCGACCTTCGCCTGCGCAACAGCCGCTACAAGAGCGACGAACGCCCGGTGGACGAGACCTGCAGCTGCTACACCTGCAAGGGCGTGACGAACGCCGACGGCACGGTCAGCGGCGGCTTCAGCCGCGCCTACCTGCACCACCTGGACCGCTGCGGCGAGATGCTGGGCCCCATGCTCACCAGCATCCACAACCTGCATTACTACCTGAACCTGATGCAGGAAGTGCGCGACGCGCTGGATGCCGGCGACTTCGAAGGCTTCCGCGCCCGTTTCACGGCGGATCGCGCGCGCGGCGTCTGAGTCGTCTCGACGCCTGAAGCCATGAGTGCCACCTCCGTTTCGCGCGCATGGCTTTTGGCAGAGGGCGCCCTGCGGCGCATCATGGGCTCATGCTCAAGCTGCTGATCGCACCGCTGCGCTGGCTGGGCCGTCTGCTGATGGCCCTCGTCATCCTCTTCGAGGAATGGGGCTGGGTGCCCCTGCAGCGCTTCATGGCCTGGCTGGCCCAGTGGCCGCCGCTGAAGTGGCTGGAAGACCGCATACGGGCCCTGCCGCCCAAGCCGGCGCTGGTGGTGCTGGCGCTGCCCTTCCTGCTGGCCATCCCCGTCAAGCTGCTGGCGGTCTGGCTGATGGCCTCGGGCCGGGCCCTGCTGGGCCTGCTCCTGATCCTCTCGGTCAAGTTCGGCGGCACGGCCCTGCTGGCCCGCCTCTTCCACCTGACCCAGCCCACGCTGATGGCCCTGCCCTGGTTCGCACGGCTCTACGGGCGCTGGACCGCCTGGAAGCAGGGCGTGCTGGACTGGCTGCATGCCACCTTGCTGTGGCGCCAGGCCCGCGCGCTCAAGCGCCAGCTCAAGCAGCTCTTCAAGCGCTGGCGCCAGCAGTGGCGGGCCATGATGCACGGGGGCGCCTCGTCCTGAGCGTGCCCCGGGGGGCCGCCCTGGCTCACGCGATGAGCGAGCGCTCCGGCAGCGCCAGCGTCACGCAGGTGCCCACGCCGGGCTCGCTGCTCAGCGAGAGGCTGCCCTCCATCAGATCGACGATCTCCTTGACGATGGCCATGCCCAGGCCGGTGCCGGGAATGGCGCCGGACTTGTCCGCGCGGTAGAAACGCTCGCTGACATGGCTCAGCTCCTCGGCCGTCATGCCGATGCCCTGGTCCTGCACCGCGATCTCCAGCAGGGCCGGCCGCCCCTCGCGGAGGGTGCGCGAGAGCGTCACCCGCACCTCGCCGCCGTCCGGCGAGTACTTGTAGGCGTTGGACAGCACATTGCGCAGGGCCTGCAGCAGCTTCGCGCGGTCGATGCGGACCTGCGCGCCGCCCACGTCCGCGGCGAGCTGCAGCCGCGGCGGTTCGCGGCCGTCCGCAGGCTGGAAGTCCTGCACCAGCTCGGTCAGCACCGGCGCCAGGGCCAGCTGCTCGAACTGGAAGTCCTTGCCGCGCCGCGCCTCCATGCGCGAGAGGTCCAGCAGCTCGTTGAGGATGTGCATCATCGCCTCGCTCTGGCGGTGGATGCGGCCCAGCACTTCCTTCAGGCGCTCTGGCGAGGGCGTGCGCATCAGCAGCAGCTCCGAGAAACCGTAGATGCTGGTCATGGGCGTGCGCAGCTCGTGGGCGGCGGTGGTGACGAACTCGCTCTTGAGCCGGTCCAGCGCGACCTGGTGGCTGAGGTCGCGGATGTGCAGCACCTGGCGGATGGAACTGCCGCTGCCGCGGTGCAGGGCCAGCTCCAGCACGCGGTCGCGCGGCTGGGCCAGCTCGATGGTCTGACGGCGCCCGGCCAGCTGATCGATGGACAGCGCGGCCTGCGAATCCACGCAGCGCGCCTGCAGCGCGCGTGACAGCCCGGCGGTGTCCAGCCCGAGGATGTCGGCGATCTCGCTGCCGGTGAGCGTCTCGAAGGCGGGGCTGGCGTAGTGCACCGTGCCGTCGGCGTCGAAGGCCACGAAGGCGTCCGGGCTCAGGGCGAAGATCGCCTCCAGCTGGGCGGACTGGCCGCTGAGCTGCTGGACGAGATCGGCCACCAGACGGGAGAGGTGCTCGATCTCGGACGGCGCCTCGTCGTCATGCAGCTGCAGCAGGTGGGAGAGGTTGCCGCGGCTGCGGTGCTGCTCCAGCAGCTCGCGCATCGAACGCATGGCGGCGGCGCGGGCAGCCAGCTCTTCCTGCAGCTGCGCGGCCAGGCGCTGCTGCTCGCTGACGTCGCGCAGGGCGTAGACCCAGCCGGCCACCTGGCCGTCGCCCGCCCGCACCGAGGAGCGGCTGACGGAGACGATCAGGGGTGCCCCCCGCGGCCGCGCCAGCACCATGAGACCGCCGGCCTCGTCGCCCTCCTCCTTCTCGTCATGGAGGTACGGGACCAGGGACTGCAGGGGGCGGCCCAGCAGCTCCTGGGGGCTGCTGCCCAGCCAGTCGGCCAGCACCGGATTGACCAGCACCAGCTCGCCCTGCGCATTGGTGGTCGCGATGCCGTCGGCAATGGCGGACAGCGTCACCGCCGCCTGCGCGCGCTCGGCCTGCAGCGAGACCGCGGCCTTGTTGAGGATCTCGAAGGTCTGGCGGAATTCCAGCGGCGCGGCGTCGTCGTCGGCCATGCTCGCGAGGGCGCCGCCCTGCGTCTGCAGCTGCTGGCCGAAAGCCTGGATGCGGCCCAGATTGCCCAGCCAGCGCTTGAGCGGGAACCACACCAGCACCACGCCGCTGGCGAGGGCGGTGAGGCCCAGGGCCAGGGACAGCAGGGCCTGGCGCCAGATCTCCCCCGCCACGCGCCGGGTGTGGAAGCTCAGGCGCAGCACGCCGTAGTCCCGGCCGCCCACGCTGATGGGCAGGCTGGCATCCACCAGCTCCGCGTTGACCCGCTGCAGCAGCCAGAGCGGGGCACCCAGGCCCGGGTGTTCCTGGCGGCGCACGTCGATCAGGGCGCCCTTCATGTCGATGAACTGGGCCCGGTCCAGCGCCGGGTGGTCGATGGCGCGTTCCAGCTGGCGCTTGATGGTGTCGTAGTCGCCGATCACCGCGGACTCGCCCACCGCCGGGCTGATCACCGCGCCCAGGGTGTCCACCTCGATGATGGCCTGGTCCATGCTGCTGCGCGCCGTGTACCAGGCGAAGCCGCCGAAGCCCAGGCCCACGAACAGCAGCATCGCCGCCGAGTGCAGCAGGAAGACCCGGGCCACCAGACTCTGGGGCAGCAGGGCGCCGAAGCGGAGGGCCATGGTTCAGCGCAACTGGGCGGGAGCGCTCTGGTAGAAGCGGCGGTAGGCGGCGTACTCGCTGCCGTCGGAGGCGATGAAATGCGCCTCGCCCGTCAGGCCCAGGGCCTGCGAACCCTGCTCCAGGATGGCCAGGCCGCGGGGGTCCTTGTGCATGTTGACGAAGGCGCGGGCCACGGCCTGCATGTCCTTGTCCGGCACGCGGGCGGAGGCCATCAGGGCCAGGTCGTGCAGCGCGTCCGAGCTCCACAGCACGCGGTAGGCCTTGCCTTCGCGTCGGGCGTGGCTTTCCGCCAGCTGGGAGTTGACGCCGCAGGCCGCCACCTTGCCGCTGTACAGCTGGGTCAGGGCGCCGTCCATGTTGCCGCCGAAGACCACCCGCACATTGATCTTGCGACTCAGCAGATGGGCATAGGGGAACTTGTAGGCCACCAGGGCCTCGGGCCCGGGGAAGGCGACGTCCTTGCCCTCCAGCTGGGCCAGTTCCTTGATGGGGGAGTCGGCCGGCACGATGATCTGCCCGTGGATGGGCGGCGTCTGGCGCCGGCCGAAGACCCGCCAGCCCAGTTGCTCGCGCTCAGGGCTGAAGAGGTGGTTGCTGAAGACGAAGTCCACCTCCTGCGCCAGCACATAGCTGGTGGTGTCCGCCGAGGTGCGCCCCAGCTTCAGCGCCAGCTTCACCCCGCTCTTCTCCGACACGTAGGCAATGATCGGGTTCCAGTAGCTCGCCATCAGCGGGATGCTGGCCTGGTTGACGGGAGAGAAGTTGTAGACCTTCTCCTGCGCCAGGGCGGGCGCGCCCAGGGCCGCCAGGCCCAGGGTCGATCCCAGCTGGCGCAGCACGGTGCGGCGGGCGGCATCAGGAAGCGTGGCGCGGGGCATGCATCACCTCGGTGGCGGCTCTTGAAGCAGCCATGATGCCCCCAACTGCCGGCCAGGCCGCCTCACGGCCCCTGCAAAAGCGCGACTTTTCTGACCAGGGCAGGGGGTGGCTGCCGCGGCCTGGCGCTGCGCTGTCAGCAGGAGGCCACAGAGGGCATTGGCAGCCCTGCCGGCGGGTTCAGGCGCTCAGCAGCTGCCCCACCTGCTGCTGCAGCCCTTCCGGCGTCACCTGCTCAGGCGCCAGCGCCGGCCCGGCCACCAGGCCGACGCGGCTGAAGATCCCGCGGCGGAAGGGCCGCACCATGGCCTGGCCCTGCTCGATGCGCGAGAAGTAGGAGCCCCAGAGGTTCTGCAGCGCCAGGGGCACCACGGGCACGGGCTGGGCCTCGAGAATCTTCATGATGCCGCCCTTGAAGGGCTGCAGCTGGCCGTCGCGGGTGATGCCGCCCTCGGGGAAGATGCCCAGCAGTTCGCCGTCGGCCAGCACGGCCTGCGCTTCCTTGAAGGCGGCCTCGTAGATGGCGGGGTGCTCCTTCTGCGGGGCGATGGGGATGCACTTGGCCAGGCGGAACAGCCAGCCCAGCACCGGCATGCGGAAGATGCGGTGGTCCATCAGGAAGCGGATGGGGCGGGGGCTGGCGGCCATCACCAGCACGGCGTCGATGAAGCTGACGTGGTTGCACACCAGCACGGCCGCGCCCTTGAGCGGGATGTGCTCGTCGCCCTTGAGCTTGAAGCGGTAGATCAGGCGCGAGAGGCAGAAGGCGAAGAAGCGCAGCAGGTACTCCGGCACCACCAGGAAGATGTACAGCGCCACCACCGCGTTGGCCAGGCCCAGCAGGCCGAAGAGCTGCGGCAGGCTCAGGCCCGCGCCCAGCAGCACGCCGCAGATCAGCGAGCTGGCGATCATGAACAGCGCATTGAGGATGTTGTTGGCCGCGATGATGCGCGCCCGGTGGCTGGGCTGCGAGCGCATCTGGATCAGCGCGTACATGGGCACGCTGTACAGCCCGGCGAAGAGCGCCAGCAGGCACAGGTCGACCAGCACGCGCCAATGGGCCGGCTGGGCCAGGAACTCGGAGAGGGTCAGGGCTTGCGCGACGGCCGGCAGGCCTTGCGAGGCCGCGCTGAGGTCCAGCGCGAAGACGCTCATGCCGATGGCGCCCAGCGGCACCAGGCCGATCTCCACGTGGCGGCGCGAGAGCATCTCGCACAGCAGCGAGCCCGTGCCGATGCCGATGGAGAACACCACCAGCAGCAGCGAGGCCACCTGCTCATTGCCATGCAGCACCTCCTTGGCGAAGGCCGGGAAGTTGGCCAGGAAGACGGCGCCGAAGAACCACATCCAGGAGATGCCCAGCAGCGAGCGGAACACCGCCAGCTGCTCGCGCGCCAGCACCAGGTTGCGCCAGGTCTCAGTGAAGGGGTTCCAGTTGATCTTCAGGCCCGGGTCGGTGGAGGGGCTGTGAGGAATCAGCTGCGCCGTGAGCCGGCCCAGCACGGCCAGGCCCAGGGCGGCGAGCGCCACGTGATGCCGGCCCACCTCCGGCGTGGCGATCAGCAGGCCGCCGGCCACATTGCCCAGCAGGATGGCCACGAAGGTGCCCATCTCCACCATGCCGTTGCCGCCGGTGATCTCGCGCTCGTCGAGGTGCTGGGGCATGTAGGCGAACTTGACCGGGCCGAAGAGCGTGGAGTGCAGGCCCATCAGGAAGACGCAGGCCAGCAGCACCGGCACGTTGACCGTCCAGAAGCCCCAGGCGGCCAGGGCCATGATGGCGATCTCCAGCTCCTTGATGCGGCGCATCAGGCCGGCCTTCTCGAGCTTGTCGGCCAGCTGGCCGCTGGTGGCCGAGAGCAGCACGAAGGGCAGGATGAACAGCGCGCCGATGGCCAGCCCCGCCTGCGCCGGCGGCAGCCAGGTGAGCTGCAGCTGGTAGGTGATCAGCACCGTGAAGGCGAACTTGAAGAGGTTGTCATTGCCCGCGCCGAGGAACTGCGTCCAGAAGAAGGGCGCGAAGCGGCGCTGGGCGAGCAGGCTGAACTGGTTGCCGTGGGCGTGGTCGTCTTGAGCGTTGTGGGCGTCGGACATGGCGGACTTCTTCAGGGCTTGATGAGGACGGCGCGCTCGCCCAGGCCCGCACGGGGCAGCCAGGCGAACATGGAATCGACGGTGACGGTCTCGATGTGACCGGCAAAGCGCTGGGCATTGGGGTGGTCGTCAAAGGCCACATTGGCCATGCCGACGCGCGCCCCGAGGCGGGAGAGCGTGGAGATGCGCAGGTCGCTGGGCTGGTAGCCTTGGGCGCGCAGCCAGGCCTGGGCCTGGGCGCGGCCCTGCAGGCCGGGCTCGGCGGCCAGGGCGATGGACTCCAGCACCCACTGGTTGCTCTGCTGGTAGCGGGTGGCCCAGGGGTAGGCCACCATGGAATAGCGATGCTCGTGCACCGTCAGCAGGCGCTGGGGATCGCGCAGAAGCGGCAGCAGGGCCTGCTGCAGCGCGGGGCTGAGCACGACATAGGCGGCCTCGTAGCGGTGCGGTCGGTCCAGGAAGAACTCGCCCAGGCCCTGGCGGTAGAGGGCTGCATCGGCCGTGCCGCAGTGGTTGAGCTTGTGCAGCACCCGCCACACCGGCCTGCCCGCCTGCTCCGTCTTGTAGGCCAGGCCCAGGTGGGACCACTGCAGGCCGTACTTGGACAGGTCCTGCCCCGCGCGGGCCAGCACCAGCACCTGTGCGCCGCTGGCGTCCAGCTGCTGGGCCGTGCGCTGGGCCAGGGCCATGCCCTGCTCGATCTGCGGCCGGGTGAGGGGCTTCTCCTCGCAGGGGCGGCCCGCCTGGGCCGTGCTCACCACCACAGCCAGCAGCAGGGCGGTGGTGGCGGCCTTCACTTGCTGACTTTCTCGTTGTAAAGCAGAGAAGCGCCGATCTCGTTGGGGATGAAGCAGATGGCCTCGCCCGCGATGGACAGCACGGTGCCCGTGGCGATCACCGAGACGGTGACCGCCGTGCCCGCCGACAGCGCCGCGCCCTTGAGCACCTTGCCGGCAAAGCGGATGCTGATGCGGGCGCCGTCCGAGGCCCGCTCCAGGATCCAGACGGTGCCCTGCGCGCTGGCCTCGACGGCCACCACGGTCAACACTGTGCCGGCCGAGAGCATCGCCACCGGCGCCGCGACCGAGACGGCCACGGGCAGCATGGAGACCAGGCTGAGGTCCGCGGAAGGGTCATGGGCCTGGCTGGCCAGCGGCAGGCTCAAGGCCGCGCAGAGCAGGGCACAGGCCTGCAGGCGGTGGTGCAGGGGCGTCATGAGCGGTCCTTTCAAGCGGCGGCCAGGCCTCAGGCGGCCGGGGTGGTGTCTTCGTGCATCACCGGGCGGCGGCCGTGGTAGCGGGCCTCGGCGATGTCGGCGTCATGGGCGTCGCGCAGCATCTTGGCCAGGGTGAAGACGTTGGAGATCAGGTAGAACCAGCAGACCAGCAGGTAGGCCTTCCACACCGGCTGGATCTCCATGCGCCACAGGCCCCAGCCCGTCAGGCCCATGGCCAGGAAGAAGGCGCTCCAGACCACCACCCGCCACATGGGCGTGTCGACGGACTTCTCCTGGTTGTCGCGGATGAACTTGGCCAGCACGAAGGCGGTGGAGAGGCAGAAGATGTAGCCCATCACCATGAAGGCGCGGTCCAGGTCCTCGCCGGGCAGCCAGGCCAGGCCGATGGCGCACAGGCTCACGCTGAGGCCGAAGGAGATCCAGACCTGCAGGCGCCAGGCGGCGGTGTCGCGGCGGACGATGGACTGGGTGTGTTGCATAAGATCCTCCCGGAGGTCGCTGGGCCCATGATCTGCCGGCCGCGGGGCCCGGTCCTCCGCTATGTTGGTCAGTACTGCCAGCCGGCCGGCGAAGTATCGCCTCATGACACCGCCGCCCCGAAATGGTGGGCGCTGGCGAAAACCCGCGGGCTCAAGACCTGGCCCTCCCAGCGCACGCTGCGCTTGAGCGCGAAGTCGAAGAGCAGGGGGTTGGCGTCCCGCAGCCGCTCCAGGTGGGGGACCTCCGCCCTCTCCAGCAGGCCCGCCGCGACCAGGCGCCCCAGCCGGTGCAGGGGGCGCACGGCCGGCAGCGGGTAGTCGGAGCCGTGCAGCAGGCGCTCGTGCCAGTCCTGCCGGCTCAGCAGGGTGTGCCAGACCTCGGGCTCGCGGTTGAACTGGAACACCGCCGAGACGTCGCCCAGCAGGCGCTGGCGCCCGTCCGCCTCGTCCATCAGCCGGGCGAAGAGCTCGAAGGCGGGGCCACGCCGGGGGCGCGACCGGTCCAGGTCCAGCGCCTGGCCCAGGGAGGCGCAGTGTGCGGCGATCACGCGCACGCCATGGCGCAGGGGCTCCCGCAGCAGCAGCGGATTGCCCAGGTCCTCGCGGCCGGCGCCGGGCACGGCGTGCTCTTCGCCGCAGTGCACGATCAGCGGCAGGCGGCTGGCGGCGAGCTGCTCGTAGAAGGGCCGCAGCCGTGTGTCGCGCAGGTCGATGGCCATGCTGCTGGGCAGCCACTTGATCGCCACGGCGCCCCCGGCCCGTGCCCGGGCCAGGCGCTCCAGGGCGTCCGGCCGGTAGGGGTGGATGGAGGCGACCCAGCCGAAGCGCTCGGGATGGGCCGCGGCCACGCCCTGCGCATAGGCGTCGGGCGTGTGGAAGGTGGTCCAGTCCGGGCGGGGACGGCCCTGCGCATCCAGGGCCTCGTCAAAGGCGTAGAGCAGCCAGCGCGCCCCGGGCGGGAAGTCGGCGGCCAGCTGGCGCAGGCGCTGCACATAGGCGCGATCGGTGCTGGCGGCCGGGCCGGTGCCGGCCGGGCGGGCGCAGGCGGCGTCCATGATCACCCGCTTGCGCACCACCTCCATGGGGTGCCACCACTGGTCCATGACGGGGCTCAGGCGGCAGCCGCTGCCGGCATCGCCGCTGCCCAGCAGGTGGGTGTGCACGTCCCACACGCGGGCCGGGTCCAGGCCGTCCCAGCAGCGGGCGAGCAGGTCCTGCAGCGCGCTGTCCAGGGCGGGCCGGGGCGGCGTGTCGGGGCAGGGCGAGGTCCACGGGGAGGCCTGGGCGGGCGCAGGCGCGAGGCTGGTGAAGAAGCCCAGGGCGGCGGCACCGCAGCACAGCAGGCGGCGGCGGTCGGGGCGGAAGTGGGCACGGGTGGCGGCGGGGTGCTCATGCGCTGTCATGCCGGCATGCTGGGGGGCCAGGCCTTGCCCGCCGCCGGATTTGCAAGGCCGGGCCATCCCGGGGCACCGGCGGTAGCGTCTGCTGCTACCGTTGCGCCATGTCCGGTACCCACGACCTGCTCACCCTCATCAAGGCTGAACTCAAGGCCCAGTCCATCAGCTATGGCCAGCTGGCCGAGGCGCTGGGGCTGTCGGAGTCCAGCGTCAAGCGCATGTTCGCCAGCGGCGGCGAAATGCCGCTGTCGCGTGTGGACGAGATCTGCCGCGTGCTGCGCTGCGATTTCGCCGAGCTCTCACGCCGGCTGGTCGAGGCCCGACCCCTGCGCCGCGAGCTGACACTGGCCCAGGAGCGCGCCGTGGTGGCCGACGACAAGCTCCTGCTGATGGCCATCTGCTGCCTCAGCCAGTGGACGGCCGAGCAGATCGGCGCCCACTACCGCCTCGACGAGGCCGAGGTGACGCGCTACCTGGCGCAGCTGGACCGCCTGGGCATCATCGAGCTGCGCCCGCTCAACCGCTACAAGCTGCAGGTGGCCAAGACCTTCCGCTGGCGGCCGCAGGGCCCGGTGATGCAGTACTTCCGCGAGGAGGTGATGCAGGACTTCTACGCCGGTGGCTTCGACGGCGAGGGCGAGCTGCTGATGCTGGTCCACGGCCAGCTGGCGCCGGCCAAGGCGCGCGAGCTCAACGAGCGCCTGCAGCGCGTGGCGGAGGACTTCGCCCGCCAGCACCTGCTGGACCAGAAGCTGCCGGACGCCGAGAAGCGCCAGTACACCCTGCTGATGGGCATGCGCGGCTGGCTCTTCGAGCGCTTCCGCCACCTGCAGCGCCGCCCGAACGTCCAGTCCTGAGCACCTGAGAGGAAGCCCCGCATGCACAAGTCCCGCCTCGAAGCCTTCAGCGATGGCGTCATCGCCATCATCATCACCATCATGGTCCTGGAGCTGAAGGTGCCGCACGGCGACAGCCTGGCGGCCCTGTGGCCCCTGTTGCCGGTGCTGC
Organism: Pelomonas sp. BJYL3; assembly: GCF_027257975.1. Taxonomy (GTDB): domain Bacteria; phylum Pseudomonadota; class Gammaproteobacteria; order Burkholderiales; family Burkholderiaceae_C; genus Roseateles_B; species Roseateles_B flavus. The sequence continues at coordinate 17,832 of NZ_JANZKX010000002.1, read as the reverse complement.
TGAGCTATGTGCTGAGCTTCGTCTACGTGGGCATCTACTGGAACAACCACCACCACCTGCTGCATGCGGTGCGCAAGGTCAGCGGCGGCGTGCTGTGGGCCAATCTGCACCTGCTGTTCTGGCTGTCCCTGCTGCCCTTCGTGACCGGCTGGATGGGCGAGAACCACTTCGGCGCCCTGCCCACCGCCGTCTACGGCTTCGTGCTGCTGATGGCGGCCATCGCCTACTGGCTGCTGGCGCATTGCATCCTGGCGCTGGAGGGGCCGGACTCGGTCGTGGCCCGCGCCCTGGGGCGGGACCGCAAGGGGAGCTGGTCCGCCGTGGCCTACGCCCTGGCGCTGCCCCTGGCCTTCGTGCTGCCGGCGCTGGCGCAGGCCGTCTTCGTGGGCGTGGCCATCGTGTGGCTGGTGCCGGACCGGCGCATCGAGCGGGCCCTGCAGGCGCACGAGCCCCAGGGCGGCCCGCACTGACCCTGCCCGGGCCCCTACCCAGTGACGCTTACCCGGTGACGCTTACCGGGTGGCACTTACCGGGTGGCGCTCACCAGAACTGCCAGTTCTCCGTCACCACCACCCAGATTCCCAGCGCGCCGTTGGTGACGCCATGGGCGATGACCGCGTTCCACAGCCGGCCGGTGTGGACGTAGATCCAGGCATAGGCCACGCCGGCCACGATGGCGGCGAGCCACAGCGGGTGCACCAGCATGAAGGCGAAGGTGGCCATCAGCACGGGCTTGATCGTTACCCGCTGCGGCGGCACCGACTCGAACTGCGGATGCTCGAGCCAGCGCATCACGAAGCTGCGCCAGAACAGCTCCTCCATCACCGGTACCAGGGCCGTGGCGCCCAGCCAGCGCACCGCGATGAGGGGCCAGTCCAGGCTGCCGTCGGCCTGGGTGGGCACGAAGGGGGCGGTGGGCTCGCCGATCTGCATCCAGGGCGCATCCAGGTGGATCCAGGCCACGAACACCAGCAGGCCCAGGCCCACGCTCCACAGCCATTCGCGCCCCTGCGGCCGGTTCTGGCGGTGCAGCTCGCCGAAGCTGCGCCAGCTCCAGGCCAGCAGGCCGCCCACCAGCAGCAGGTTCAGGGCGTAGATCCAGCGGGCGTCCAGCCAGCCGATGTCGGCCATGACGCCGCGCAGGGCCAGCAGGCCCAGGAAGAGCAGGAAGGGCAGGATGCGGGCCCAGGCCGCGGGGCTGAGGTTCATGGCGGTGTTGATGGGGTCAGGTCTTGCCGGGTTCAGCCGGTGGCCTGTTCAAGGCGTCCAGCACGGCGGCATTGTGCTCACCCAGCGCGGGCGCGAGGCTGCGCAGCCGGCCCGGCGTGTCGCTGAGCTTGGGGACGACGCCCGGCACCTCCAGCGCCAGGCCCCGGGCCGTGGTGATGGATTCGATCATGCCGCGGGCGCGGTAGTGCGGGTCCTCGGCGATGTCCCGTGCGGTGTAGATGCGGCCCACCGGCACACGCACCGCCTGCAGCAGGCGCAGCACCTCGTCCACGGGGCGCTGCACGGTCCAGGCGGTGATGGCGGCGTCCAGCTCGTCCGCGCGGGCGGCGCGGCCCGCATTGCCGGCCAGGCCAGGGTCCTGGCCCAGGTCCTCGCGGCCGATGGCGCTCATCAGGCGCTTGAAGATGGAATCGCCGTTGCCGCCGATCACCACCTGCCCGTCGGCGCAGCGGTAGGCATTGCTGGGCGCGATGCCAGGCAGGGCGGAGCCCGCGGGCTCGCGCACCGCCCCGAAGGCGCTGTACTCGGGCAGCAGGGACTCCATGCAGTTGAAGACAGACTCGTACAGCGCCACGTCCACCACCTGCCCGCGCCCCGTGCGCTGGCGCGCCTGCAGGGCCAGCAGCACGCCGATCACGCCGTGCAGCGCCGCCAGGGTGTCGCCCAGGCTCACGCCCGCGCGCACCGGCGGCCGGCCCGGCTCGCCCATCAGGTGGCGCAGGCCACCCATGGCCTCGGCCACCACGGCGAAGCCGGGCAGGTCGCGGTAGGGCCCGGTCTGCCCGTAGCCGCTGATGCGCAGCATGATGAGCCCGGGGTTGTCGGCCGCGAGCGTGTCGTAGCCCAGGCCCCATTCCTCCATCAGGCCGGGGCGGAAGTTCTCGATCAGCACGTCGCTCTCGGCCGCCAGGCGGCGGGCCAGCGCGCGGTCGGCGGGCTCGCGCAGGTCCAGGGTGATGCTCTGCTTGTTGCGGCTCTGCACCTGCCACCAGACGCTCTCGCCCTCATGGAGCATGCGCCACTGCCGCAGCGGGTCGCCGCTGCCGGGGGGCTCCACCTTGATCACCGTGGCGCCGAAGTCGGCCAGGGTCTTGCCCGCGAAGGGGCCGGCGATCAGCTGACCCAGTTCCAGGACCTTGAGGCCGGCCAGGGGGCCGTCGTGCAGGGGGGCGTCGGTGTTCATGGGGTTTCTCGATGGGGATCGGTGGCGGGCTTGCCGGCAGTTTGCCCGCCCGCCTGGAAGAACTGGCGCAGCGCCGCGATGGCATGCCGCACCTTGGCAGGCTGGGCGTCGCGCTGCGGGCTCAGGGCGTGGATGGGCAGGGCGGGCCAGGCCAGCTCCGGCAGCAGGGCCAGCAGGCGGCCGGACTGCGCAGCTTCGCCCACGTCACCGGGGCTCAGCAGGGCCAGGCCCAGGCCGGCCTCGCAGAGCTGCTGAAGGCTCAGCTGATTGTTGCTGGTGGCGCGGGCCTGGACCTCCAGCACCCGGCTGCCGGGCCCGGGCAGCGGCAGGCGGTGGCGGCTGCCGGCGTCGGGGCGCAGCAGCAGCCAGTCGTGCGCGGGCAGGGTCTCCAGCGTGGGCACGCCGTGGCGGGCGAGGTAGGCGGGCGCGGCATAGAGCGAGACGCCCTTCTCGCCGATGCGCGTGCCCACCCAGGCGCTGTCGGGCAGACGGCCGAAGCGGATGGCGAGGTCGATGCGCTTCTCGACGAGATCCGTGAAGCCGTCATCCACCTCCAGGTGCAGGCGCAGGGCGGGATGCGTGGCCAGCAGTGGCGCCAGGGCCGGGCCCAGCTGGCGGGCAAAGCCCACGGGCGCGGCCACCCGCAGCTCGCCCTCGGGCGCGTCGCGCAGCTGGTGCAGCTGCGTCTGGGCCTCGCGCGCGGCGGCCAGCATGGCGGCGCAGCCCTCGTGGAAGCGGCTGCCGGCGGGGGTGAGGCTCAGCTTGCGGGTGGAGCGGTGCAGCAGGGTCACGCCCATGTCCCGCTCCAGGGCCCGCACCTGCTGGCTGACGGCCGAGGTGCTGGTCTGCAGCTGGCGGGCGGCACCGGCAAAGCTGCCCTGCTCGATGACGGTGGCCAGCACGGCCATGCGCTTCAACTGATCAAGCATGGCGTCTCCCCCTGCGTTTCAACGGCTCAAGCATGGCGCTTTCCATGTGTTCCGACAGCTCAAGCATGAAGATTTTCTAAACAGTGCTGGCGAATTCTGCCGTCTTATCACGGGACTGTGAAGTTTTTAAAGTTCATCCCATCGCAACACCGCGGCCGCCGCAGTCACCCATGGCGGTCGCCCACTGAAAGGACATCGTATGAAGATCGCTCTGATTGGCGCCACCGGCTTTGTGGGCAGCGCGCTGCTGAAGGAACTCCTGGCCCGCGGCCACGAGGTGCGGGCCCTGGTCCGTGACCCGGGCAAGCTGGCCGCCCAGCCCGGTCTGCAGGCCGTGAAGGCCGACGTCACCGACGCCAGCGCCGTGGCCACCGCCGTGCGTGGCGTGGACGCCGTGATCAGCGCCTACAACCCCGGCTGGGGCCATGCCGACCTGCACGACGAGTTCCTGCGCGGCTCCGCCGCCATCAATGCCGGCGTCAAGGCCGCGGGCGTCAAGCGCCTGCTGGTGGTCGGCGGCGCCGGCAGCCTCTTCATCGCGCCGGGCGTGCAGCTGGTCGACACACCGGAGTTCCCGGCCGAATGGAAGGCCGGCGCCCTGGCCGCCCGCGAGGCCCTGAACCGCCTCAAGGGCGAGGAGGGCGCGGGCCTGGACTGGACCTTTCTGTCCCCCGCCATGCACCTGGAGCCGGGCGATCGCACGGGCGTCTACCGCCTCGGCCGTGACGAGCCGGTCTTCGACGCCGAAGGCCACAGCCGCGTCACCGTGGCCGACCTGGCCGCCGCCCTGGTGGCCGAGGCCGAGCAGCCGCAGTTCGTGCGCCAGCGCTTCACGCTGGGCTATTGAACGCTGCCGTCAGAAATAGCCCCGCACGCTCAGCTGCCAGGCCCGCGCCTGCGGCAGGCTGCCGTACTCGCTGCCCGGCCGGCCCTGCTGGGCCTGCCACTGCAGCGCCAGGTCCAGCCCCGGCCAGCGGTAGCGCAGCTCCAGCCACTGCATGCGGCTGTGGTCCTCGGGGTTGAGGCGCAGCAGGGCATTGAGGTCCAGATGCTGCCAGCCCAGCAGGTCGGGCCAGTTGGCGTAGAGGCCCCACTGGCCGCGGGTGTTGAGCGCCTGGGCCGTGTGGGCCCAGCGGCGGTAGGCAAGGTAGGCCGCGGGCTGGGTCTGCAGCTGCTGCCAGCCCTGGCGATCGGGGGCGGCGCTGTCGTGGGCCCATTCGAGGGTCAGCGAGAGCTTGTTGCCGGCCGTGTAGCGCAGGCCGGTGGCCAGGCGCTGCTGCCAGTGGCGAGGTGCGCCGGGCGGGGTCAGGGCTTGCGCGATGGCGTCGGGCGCCCGCCCGCCGGCCCATTCGAGGTAGAGCACGGTGGCCTGCCCGAGCAGGCTGCTGAGGTTGAAGCCCAGCTGCGGCGACTGGCCGTCCGCGCCATAGAGGGACCACTGCGGCTGCAGGTCCTCGCTCCAGCGCTGGCTCCAGCTGAGCAGCCAGCGGCTGCGCTCGTTGGTGGCACCCAGATCGGCACTGAGCCCGGCCTGGCTGGACGCCTCGGCCAGCTTGGGGGCCACGAGCGCCGTCAGCGCACCGCCTTCCCACAGGCGCTGGGCACGCAGCATCACCGTGCCCAGGCGGTTGGTCTTGAGGCTGGCCGGGTCTGCCGAGATCTGGGAGCGCAGGGCGCCGCTGCGCAGGAAGTCGCTGGGGTTGTAGCCCGTGCCCAGGCCCTGTCGGGCGTTGATGCGGCCGGCGTCCAGCAGCAGCTGCTCGCTGATGCGCCAGGAGGCATAGGCCTCCTGCAGGCTCAGCAGGGCCTGAGGGTAGGGCGCCTGCGCGGGATCGCTGTGATCCAGGCGGGCGGTGCCCAGCCAGCGCAGGTCCGGGCCGGCCTGGACCTCGCCCTGCACCAGCAGGGATTGGCGCTGCTGCGCCTGCCAGGTCTCCGGGCCCGCCAGGCTGCGCTGCAGCGCGCGACCCCAGGCCAGTTCGGCATGGCCGTGCCAGGTCTTGCCCGAAGGAGGGGCGGGCGCGTCGGGGGCGAGGTCGGCCAGGCGCAGGGCCTGGTCTTCGTCAGGGGGGACCGTGCCCTGCGCCGCGGCGGTGCCAGCCATCAGGGCCAGGGCCAGGGCGAGGCCTCTGTGTCGTGGCATGGGCCTCATTCCGGCTTGAAGCGCGGCAGGTAGTCGCGCTGCAGCCAGGCCTCGGGCACGTCCCGCCGCGCCCAGTCGCTCAGGCGCATGACGGTGACCCAGCTGGGGTCCAGGCCATCGATGATGACGGTCTCGGTGGGCCGCTCGGCGCCCAGCTGCGTCTGGTAGCGGCGGTAGAAGGCGGTCTTGAGCAGGGCGCCGCTCTCGGCCATGAACTGCGCCTTCAGCGGCCGCAGGCCGTCCACGGCGATCCACAGCAGGATGCGGTGGTAGCTGGCGTCTGCATTGCGCGCGGAGAGGCTCAGTCGGTAGCTGCGCCGCTTCTGGCGGTCGCCGTCGCTGACCTCTTCCTCCACGGCCTCGGTGGCCTGGTAGTCGCGGGCCAGGTTGACCGTCACCACGTCGCCGTTGGAGGCCTGGCCCAGCAGGCGCTGCTGGGGCGAGAGCCGGATGCTGGCGCGGTTGGCGGGGTCGTAGAACCAGAGGTCCTTGCCGCTGTAGAGCATCAGCTTGCTGGTGTCGCGCGCCGGGGCCATGAAGCGGACCAGGCTGCGGAACTGCCCGCTGGCGTCGGCCTTGGAATAGACGGCCAGCGTGCTGCTGTCGGTCTGCTTGCCCTGGCGGTACTCCAGCAGGGTGTTGGTCAGGCCGAAGCCGTGATCGGGGTTGCGCACCGCGTCGCTGGCGGCCAGCAGGGCCTGGGGATCGGTGGCGGCGTGGGCCAGGCCTCCGGCACACAGCAAGGCGGCCAGGGCCAGGCACTCACGACGGGATGGAAGTATCGGCACGGTCTTCTCCTCAGACATGGCGCAGGGCCTCGACGATCTGCAGCCGCGCCGCCCGCTGCGCCGGCCACCAGGCCGAGAGCAGGGCCACGCTCAGCAGGCCCGCAGCGCTGCCCAGCAGCAGGCCCCAGTCGCCCAGCAGACGCACGCGGATGGGGTAGGCATAGACATAGCCGGGCGGCGTCCAGCTCAGGCCGGCGCGGTTGATCAGCGCGGCGACGACCAGGGCCACCAGCAGGCCCAGCACCACGCCGATCAGGCCCAGCAGCAGGCCCTCGGCCAGGAAAAGGCCGCGGATGCCGCTGCGGCGGTCGCCGATGGCGCGCAGCGTGCCGATCTCGACCGTGCGCTCCATCACCGCCGTGCTCATGGTGTTGCCCACGGTGAAGAGCACGATGACGCCGATCAGCACGGCGATGAAGCCGAACATGGAATCGAAGAACTCCAGGCTCTGGCGGTACATGGGCGCCAGGGTCATGAAGTCCAGCACCTCCAGGGCCTGCGTGCTCACGCCCGGCTCCTTCAGCAGGGCGTTCAGCCGCGCCTGCGCCAGTGGCAGCCCGGCGGTGTGCTTCAGCTGGATCTGCAGCGCCGTCACCTGCGGCGCCTGCCCGCCGTAGACCAGCTTCTGCGCCTGGGCGAGGTGCATCACGGTGGCGCGGTCATCGAATTCCTTGAGGCCGAAGTTCTCGGCCCGCAGCACCTGCAGGGCGACCACATTGGGCGCACCGCGCAGGCTGGAGGCCAGCATCTCGATCTGCACCGGATCCTGCGGGCCCGCCTGCCGCGCCTGGGCCTGCTCGCTGCTGAGGGCCGCGATGTCGGCGGGGATGCCCTCCTGCGTGCCGCTCGGCTCCGCCTCGGGCGGCGGCGGGCAGTCGGCCACCTGCAGCTCCGCGCACAGCTGCAGCTTGCGGGCCACGCCCAGGCCGATGACGACGGCATTGGGCGGGCTGCCGCGCAGGTCCCGCGGGGCGGAGTACATGGCGGCGCCGTACTCGTCCCAGCGGCGCAGCGCGGCCTGGCCCTCGGGCTCGATGCCGGCGGCGGCCACCGGCGTGGACTGGTTGGCGGCGAAATGCCCGGCCAGCCCGCCCAGCTCCAGCTTGGCCGTCACCACGCTGACCATGGGGCCCAGCACCGCATCGCCGCGAATGCGCTGCATCAGGGCCTCGTAATCCTTGATGCCGTAGCTGGCCGGATTGCCGCTGCCGTAGAGGAAGTAGCCCTGGCGCTGCACCTGCAGATGGCCGTGGAGCTGGATGAAGCCCGTCTCCATGCCCAGGATGGCATTGCGGCTGTAGCCGCCGAAGATCAGGATGGCGCCCAGCCCCACCACCATGGCCAGCAGGGTGGTCAGGGAGCGGCGGCGGTTGCGCAGCAGGTTGCGCAGGGCCAGCTTGAAGGTCGTGGCGTTCATGCGCGGACCTCCTGGCGGTCGATGACGCCGTCCTTGATGTGGAAGACCTCGTCGGCCTCGGCCAGCAGCTGCTGGTCATGCGAGGAGAACACGAAGCTCACGCCACGCTCGCGCTGCAGCCGGCGCATCAGCGCGATGATGGTGGCGCCGGTGCTGCTGTCCAGGTTGGCCGTGGGCTCGTCGGCCAGCACCAGCTCGGGCTCGTTGGCCAGGGCGCGGGCCACGGCCACCCGCTGCCGCTGCCCGCCGGACAGCTGCCCCGGGCGGTGCCGGGCGAACTCGGCCAGGCCCACGGCCTCCAGCAGGCTGCCCACGCGCTCACGGCGCTGCGCCGCGGACAGGCCCAGGCGCAGCGTGGGGTACTCGACGTTCTCGTAGGCGTTCAGCACCGGCAGCAGGTTGAAGTTCTGGAACACGAAGCCCAGGCGCCGCGCGCGCAGGTCGGCCAGCTGGTTGTCGCTGAGGCTGCGCACGGACTCGCCCAGCACCTGCACCTCGCCCGCATCCGCCTGGTCCAGGCAGCCGATGATGTTGAGCAGGGTGGTCTTGCCGCTGCCCGAGGCGCCAGCGATCACGCTGAAGCGCCCCGATGAGAGCTGGAGGCTGATGTCGCGCAGCGCCGGAACGCTGACGGCATCCATGCGGTAGGTCTTCTGGACCTGCTGGAGAACGATGGGGGCCATGGTGGAGGGTGATGGTGTCGGCCGCAGCAGTCTCGCAGCTCGGGCGGCTGGGGTATTGAATGGAGTCGACAGAGGCCCACCCGCGAAGTGGGGCATGCCGGCGAGGCGAACCACGCAGGGAGTAGACTGCCCGGGCACAGGCATAGGCACAGTGCGAGAACCACCCATCCGGGGCGGCCTCCGCAGCGAACGGCGTCATGCGCGCGGTGCAACCCTCACCCGGAGCACCGTGAACGAGCCCCTCGACATCCCCGCTGATTCCTCTTCCCCGCCGGGGCCCCCGATGATCGTGGCACTCGGGGCCTCTGCGGGAGGCCTGGAGGCGTTGCGCGAGTTCTTCGGCGCCATGGTGCCGGACGAGCGGCTGGCCTTCGTGGTGCTGACCCACCTGCCGCCGCACCACGTCAGCTACCTGGCCGAGCTGCTGCAGCGTGCCGGCATGCTGCCCGCCCAGGAGGTGCAGGCGGGCGACAGGATCCGCGGGGGGCGCGTCCATGTCATGCCGCCCGGATGCTGGATGAGCGTGCAGGGCAATGTGCTGTCCTTCGAGGACAAGCCCGTCGACAGGGCCGCCGGCCTGCGCCCCATCGATCACTTCATGGCCAGCCTGGCCGAGGATGCCGGCGCCCGCGCCATCGGCATCGTGCTCAGCGGCACCGAACACGATGGCACCGCGGGGCTCAAGGCCATCAAGGCCGCAGGCGGCTGGACCTTCGCCCAGACGCCCGCGACGGCCGAGTTCCCCGGCATGCCGCAGAGCGCGATCGCCGCCGGCGCGGCGGACGAGGTGATGGCGCCGCGCGCCATGGCCCTGGCTCTGCTGGACTATCTGAAGCGCCAGCCGCAGCCGCTCCCCGACGATGCTGCCGGCGACGACGACGTCAGCGCCGAAAGCGAGGACCTGCTCCATGAGGCCCTGGCCCTGGTGCTGGATCGCACGGGGCACGACTTCCAGCTCTATCGACCGGGGATGCTGCGGCGGCGTCTGCGCCGGCGGATGGTGCGCAGCCGCTGCCAGCAGCTGAGCGAGTACCTGCAGCTGCTGCGCGACACCCCCGAGGAGAGCGCCGCCCTGGCCGCCGAGTTCCTCATCGGCGTGACCGAGTTCTTCCGCGATGGCGAGGCCTGGGACGAGCTGGCGGACACCCTCCTGCCGGCCCTGCTGGCCGAGCGCCAGCCCGACGCCCCGCCGCTGCGCGTCTGGACGCCCGGCTGCTCGTCCGGCGAGGAGAGCTATTCCATTGCCATGCTGCTGATCGAGGCCCTGGAGCAGCGCGGGCTGCCGCCGGCCGTGCAGGTGTTCGGGACGGACATCGACCTGGAGGCGCTGGCCGTCGCCCGGCGCGGCGTCTATCCGGCCTCGATCGATGCCGCGATGCCGCCTGAGCGCCTCGCACGTTTCTTCGACCGCCGGGGAGACGACTTCGTCGTGTGCAAGCCGCTGCGGGACAGCGTCATGTTCGCGCCGCAGAACCTGGCGCGGGACACGCCCTTCTCGCGCCTGGACCTGCTGCTGTGCCGCAATGTGCTGATGTACCTGGAGCAGTCGCTGCAGGACCGCATCGTGCAGCTCTTCCATTTCGCGCTCAAGCCCGGCGGGCTGCTGTGGCTGGGCAAGGCCGAGTCCCTCACCGGGCACGGCAGCCTGTTCGAGCCGGTCTCCCGCCCGATGCGCGTGTACCGGCGCCTGGGGGGGCGCTCCCACCTTCCGCGAGGCTTCATGGCGCCGCTCAGCCCCGCCGCGGAATCGGCCTACCGGGCCGCCGACCGCTCGCTGGCGGCCGGCGATGTGTTGCGCCTGCACCTGACGGGCCGCGAGGTCAGCGCGGCGGTCCTCATCGACCGCGAGGGCCGGGCCCTGCACTACCACGGCGACACCGGGCGCTTCCTGGCACCGCAGGGCGATGCCACCCAGGAGCTGCTGCGCACCGTCCGGTCGGAGCTGAAGCCCGCGATGCGCCTGCTGATCCGGCAGGCCTTCTCCGAGGGCGCGGCCACCTCGCGCCAGATCGCCCTGCAGGACGGCCTGCTCACGAAGCAGGTGCTCATCCAGGCCGAGCCCGTGCAGGGCAAGGCGGGCCGAGGTGCCTTCGTGGTGACGTTCACCGCCTCGGGCCGCGCACCTGGGCCGGCTGCGCCGGTCCCGCCTGCGGGCGAGGGGCTGAGCGAGCTGGAAGAAAGCCGGCGCGAGCTGGCGCAGGCCCTGGAAGATGCGGAGCGCAGCAACGAGGAGCTGCGCCTGGCCAGCGAGGAGGCGTCCTCGCTCAACGAGGAGCTGCAGTCCTCGACCGAGGAGCTGGAAAGCTCCAAGGAGGAGCTGCAGTCGCTCAACGAAGAGCTGGCCACCGTCAATGCGCAGCTCGAGGAGCGCATGGCCGAGATGGCGCGCCATGCCGACGACCTGTCCAACCTGCTGGAAAGCACCGCGCTGGCCGCCATCCTGCTGGACAGCGAGATGCGCATCCGGCGCTTCACCCCCGCGGCCATGCAGCTGTTCAGCCTGCGTGCCGGCGATGAGGGCCGCCTGCTCAGCGACATCGCCAGCCGTGTCGAGGACCCGCAGTTCGGACAGGAGGCGCGCCGCACCTTCGACCTGCGCCAGACCTCGGACGCCGAGATCTCGAGCCCGGACGGGCGGCTGTACCTGCGCCGCCTGCAGCCCTTCCTGACCCAGACCGGTGAAGTCGATGGCGTGGTGGCCACCTACATCGACATCACGGTGATCCGCAACGCCGCGCAGCAGGTGCGCCAGCTGGCCTCGGTGCTGGACCATTCCAACGACGCGGTGCTCACGCTGGACCCGCAGGGGCTCATCCTCAACTGGAACCAGGGGGCGGAGCGGATCTTCGGCTACACCGCGGCGCAGGCCCGGCAGCTGACGATCTTCGACCTCGTGCCGCCCGAATACCAGGACGGGACGCGGCGGCTGATGAGGCGGGCCCTGGAGGCGGGCGCTGCCGGGCCGGCGGATGTCCTGCGCTGCACGCGGGGTGGCCACCGCATCAATGTGTCGGTGGTCATGTCCGCGCTGCGCAATGAGCAGGGCATGCCGGCGGCGCTCCTGTCCACCGAGCGCGACATCACCGAGCGGCGGCGCATCGAAAGCGAGGTCCGCTTCCGCCGCCTGGCCGACGACATTCCCGCCTTGCTGCGGGTGGAAGACAGGCAGGGCCTGGCGCAGTTCGTCAACCGCGCCTGCACCGAGTTCACCGGGGCCACGATGGACATGCTGCTGGGCAGCGGCTGGCTGGAGTTCGTCCATCCGCAGGATCGCCAGCGCTACCTGGCCGAGCAGACCCGCGCCTATGCGGCGCGCGCGCGCCTGGAGATCGACATCCGCTTGCGCCGCCATGACGGCGTGCCGCGCTGGACGCGCTCCATCAGCGTGCCGCATGTCGGCGGCGATGGCGAGTTCGCCGGCTATGTGGCCCTGATGCTGGACATCGACGACCGCAAGCTCGCGGAGCGCGAGCTGATGGACGCGCACCGCCGCAAGGATGAATTCCTGGCGATGCTCGCTCACGAGCTGCGCAATCCGCTGGCCCCCATCCGCAATGCGGCGCAGCTGCTGTCGCGCCAGGACGCCTCGGGCGAGACGGCGGCCTGGGCCGTGGGCGTGATCGAGCGGCAGACGCAGGCGATGAGCCGTCTGCTGGACAGCCTCCTGGACGTGGCGCGCATCGCGCGCGGCAAGACCGAGCTGGAGCTGGCGCCGGTCGAGTTGCGCGTCGTGATCGAGCGTTCGATCGAAGTCAGCCAGGCCCTGATCGACTCGCGAGGCCAGGTGCTGCGCGTGGAGCTGCCGGACGAAGCGCTGCTGATCAATGGCGACCTGGTGCGCCTGACCCAGGTCTTTGCCAATCTGCTGAACAACGCCTCGAAGTACACCGACGAAGGCGGCGAGATCCAGGTCAAGGCCTGTGTGCAAGGGCGGCAGGTGCTGGTGCAGGTCGGCGACAACGGCGCGGGCATCTCGGCGGACATGCTGCCGCGCGTGTTCGACCTGTTCAGCCAGGCCGACCGCACCCTGGACCGGGCCAAGGGCGGCCTGGGCCTGGGGCTGACGCTGGTACGCCAGCTCGTGGAGCTGCACCGCGGCGAGGTGACCGCGTCCAGCCCCGGCCTGGGCAAGGGCAGCACCTTCAGCGTGCATCTGCCCCTGCTGGAGCCGCTGCCGAAGTCGCCCGCCCAGGCCCAGGCCTCGCCGGCAGCCCCGCGTGCCAGCGCGCTGGCGCGGCGGGTTCTCGTGGTGGACGACAACGTCGACGCGGCGCAGATGCTGGGCGCCATCCTGCAACTGCACGGCCATGAGGTGTGTCTGGCCTTTGACGGCGCACGCGCCCTGGCCCTGGCCGATCAGCAGCCTTTCGACGTGATCATCCTGGACATCGGGCTGCCCGGGCTGGACGGCTACCAGGTCGCGCGCACCTTGCGTGGACGCGCGGCGATGTCCGGCGTGACCCTCATCGCACTCACGGGCTACGGCCTGAAGGAGGACGTGGACCGGGCCCGCAGCGCCGGATGCGACACGCACTTCGTCAAGCCCGTGGACGCGGATGCCCTGTTGCAGCGCATCGAGCAGGCGCCACAGCGCAGCCCCTGACCCTGCCGCTTGCCCGGCGCTCGTGCCGGGCGCGGGCGGGTGCCAGCACCCAGCCCTGCCGGCCGTTTTGCCTTCTTCGTGGACGGGCGATGATGCGGGCTTGTCGAGAACCGCCGCCCCGCTTCGTCGTAGGGATGGCGACCCTGCCAAGCCGCTTCACAAGGATCCACGATGAAACCCCTGCTGCTCGTCTCCGCCCTGCTCGTTGCTGCCGCTGCGCAGGCCGCTCCCGTGAGCTACGAGATCGACCCCACCCACACCTACCCCAGCTTCGAGGCCGACCACATGGGCATGTCCTATTGGCGCGGCAAGCTCAATCGAAGCGCCGGCACCATCGTCTATGACAAGGCCAGCGGCGCCGGCAGCGTGGAGGTGACGATGGACCTGGCCAGCATCGACTTCGGCCTGCACGCGATGAACGCCTGGGCCACGGGCAAGGACTTCTTCAACGTCGAGAAGCACCCCCGCGCCGTCTTCAAGGGCCGCTTCGAGGGGGGCGCCCAGGGCGGCGTGCCGACCCAGGTGGTGGGCGAGCTGAGCCTCAACGGCCAGACCCGGCCCATGGTCCTGGCCATCCACCAGCTCAAGTGCATGCCGCACCCCATGCTCAAGCGCGACTTCTGCGGCGCGGACGCCTCCGGCAGCTTCAACCGCGAGTCCTTCGGCCTGGCCGCGGGCAAGGACTGGGGCTTCAAGATGGACGTGAACCTGCGCATCCAGGTGGAGGCCGTGGCGCGCGAGTGAACCGCGGGCAGGGCAGGGGCCGGGTCGTCAGGGCCAGGCTCTTGCTGCGGCACCCTGCCTGGACGCAGCCGGCTGCCGCATGCAGTGTTGTGCAAAGACACGGGGGTCAGGTCTTGCGTCGGCCCGGGCGTGACCTGCGCGTGAAGATTTTCTCCATTTCGTCGCCTATCGGGCCGGGGCGCTCGCCGCCCCTCCTAGACTGCCCTGGTCATCACGAACCAAGCAGGACGACATCGATGAAGAGACTGGTCAGCGCAGCAATTGCACTTCTCGCCGCACAAGGCGCCTGGGCCGGGGACACCGCCGGCCTGGTGGGCATCATGAACACCTCCGGGACGGTGGAAGTCAACAACTTCGTCAATCCCAAAGTGATCTGGACCGTCTACAACGTCAACGACCCGGCCGAGGAAGCCTATGTGCTGGCCTATGTGGCGTACAAGAAGCTGGGCAAGCACACGCCCTCCATCGAATGGACGGACGCCCAGAACAAGCCCGTTGACCGTTGCAAGTTCGATCAGACCACCGTCACCAAGATGCCCTGGGTCCACACCCTGACCTGCAAGTGGGGCGGCCGCCTGCCTGATGGCGGCATCCGCTTCACGGTCTTCAACACCTTCGAGGGCCAGAAGGAGAAGGTCGGCGAGATGTTCATTCCGCCGAATACCAAGTAAGCGCCTCGCGGAGCCCAGGCCACGGCTTGCTGCCGCGGCCTGGGCGTCCGGCCCGACCGTCCGACCCGAACTTCATGCCGGACCGTCATGCCCGACTTTTCGGCTCGCCTTCCAGGCGATCACTCAGGGCCTACATTCAGGGCCCGGGCATGCGCTTGAGCAGGTCGCCCAGGTACAGGTGCTTCTGGCCATTCACGAGCGTGCTTCGGGTGGCGGGGGGGAACACCACGAGCCGGGGCGGGCGGATCAGCCAGCGGTCCCGCTGGCCGGGCGAGCTGGTGTCGCCGGCCACTTCCATCGCTCCACGCCATTGCCCGACGATCGCTGCAGAGGGCAGCACCGACTCGCAGCGAGCGGCGAACGCCGGAGCGGTCTCGACGGGAATGTCTGCGTACCGGCGCAGGAACAGCAGATAGCTCGCCCCCACCTTCAGGAAGGGGACATAGCCGAACTCGAACAAGGCCCCATCTGCGGTGTTCTTGATGGCGCCCTCCACGCGACCCCGGTACCGCGCACCGCAGGGCTGCCCGCCTGCCGAGACTTCGCGAGCCTCCAGGACCTTCACGACGCCTACAGCGTAGGCTTCTGCAAAGAGTTCCTCAATCCGCATCGAGGCCTGCATCGTCGCCCTTGCCGGTGAGCCGACGCACAACAGGGCCAGCGCCCCGGCCATCCGGCGGCGAGTCATGGAGAGGTGGGTCATGCGGTCGATTCTGCCGGGGGCGACAGGGCGGCGGGGTCAGGTCTTGCCTGCGAAGCGCGGGGGCAGAAGACATGCCGGCTCATTCGGCGGCCGGCCCGGGGCGTGAGGGTGGTGGCTTTGGACCGTTGCAGCAGAAGGCACGGATGAAGCGGCTGGATGGGCGCGGAAAAGTCATGCCCGGCGTTTGCGTGCTGCAAAGTGACCCGGCGGAGTGGCGATGCGCTGTCAGAGAGAGGGCGCTGGATGTCGAAACGTCGATCGTCAATGTATCGCGGCACTCGCTGACGCCCAAGGCAGGAAGCCCCGAAGAGTTGCATCGCCTCATCGCGCAGCTCATCGAGGAAGCAGGCTTGGGCTCTTTGCGGTGTGGAGAGCCCCTTCGGCGAGTGTTCAAGGCAGAGCTTGAAGACGTTGAACTGCTGACGGGCTTGCCGGTCTTCAGCTAGCGCTAGACGGAGCTCGCGGCGCGAGTTGAGGGAGCGCACGTTGCCAATGGTGGCATTGCAGCGACCTCGGTCACTCGGTGCTGCACTTCGTACGACCGGCCCTGAGCCGTCCCGGTCATCCAGGTGCTGGCCGGCACAGGTCCCGACCGACTGGTCTGACGGTTGGAGCGGTCGTTCGATGCTTCCGCCTGCACTCAGGTCGTCCGAGCGGCTGCTTCAAGGTCCTGCGACTGTTTCAGATCGACCCGGAGCGGGCAAACGATGTGGCGAATTCACTGCCCCAGAGCAGCCATTCCACGTGCAGCTAAGCGGCCGCTGCTTGCAGCGGTCCGTTTGAGCGTGCAGTTAGACGCTCGCTCAACTTGTCAATTGTTTCGACAGACATTGCTTCGTATTTGACGCAGCCGCGGTATACCTCGAACATCTCTGTGCAATTGAACTCCTGCATTTCCTTGCACATCATTCGAATCTGACGCCAATCGGCAAGCGCAGCAACCTGTCTCAAGCCCTTTCGTCCTTTGATGTTTGGCTTAAAGCGCTTGAACTCCGAATCGCCGAACGTGTGAGTTCCCCATCGAGAATGTATGAGCGCATTTCGGTACTCCTCAAATTTCGAAAGCTGAGAAATTATTCTCTTGAAAATGTCACATTGAGCCGATTGATCTTCGTATCGATTTAAGTAAAGAGCTGAAAGCAAGTCTAGCTTTTGCCCAAAACTTAGTGCTGCTGTCATGATCGCAATGTTTTCAAAGTATTGTTCTTGACTTTCTCTTTTCATAAATACAGCGAGAAATTCTCCAAGGTCATGCTCGAATCGATTGAACTGCATGACCAATAGACCGATAGATGTTGCAGTTCGCACGCTTTGAACGTGCATCAGCCTGGAGTTTTTGACGAACTCTTCGGGTAGTTTGAAGTCGGTCATGTGATTGGTCTAACGTGTTATGGGGAGACAGACACTGCTGCATAACATCGGCGCTGTCCGTATAACAACACCGCAGCAAGCTTTCACAAGCCTTTGATTCATTGGCGATTTCTCCCAGTCTGCAGTCGCGCCCAGGGTACTAAGAATTCGATAAATGCGGCACGGGTTGCAACTGCTGCGACGCATCAAGGCCCCAAGCTGATGCGGCGGCAAAGCAGTCACTGCCAGCCTTCCGCTTCTGGCCGACACCTGCCGCAGGAGCATCATCCGGCCAATGAGCAACAAGGCAACGCGCTTTGCCGTTGTCGCTGGCCTGTCGAGTTCTTCCGACTCCTTGTCTTTCACTGCTCAGTTTGAACGCAGTTGATCAGGAAGAGTCTGTCATCGAGCAGTCCCTCGTAGCACCAGACGTGCCTCAGGCCGGCCAACGGCGTCGGCCCCCGCTCAATCGCGTCGATCAGTTCCGGCTCCGCGGCCTTGCTGAACGCGGCCACCTCATGAAATGTGCTGCCACCTTGGCCCCGAGCCCACATGGACGCGGCTTCGAAGTGCGTGCTTCCTATGACCTGAGAAACGTATGTCCCACCCTCGAAGTCGACGATGAATGTGAATAGCGGCATCGATAGGTTCCTCGTAGGATGCGGCCCCATGCCACAACGTTCAGCGCACCCAATGCAGTTCGTTTCCATCAGCCAGTTGACCGACCGCTGGCAGCCTAACCGAAATACGACGCCCGCATAACGAGGGGCCCTGGCCGGAAAGCCAGCTCGGCCCGACTACAGAAAGCGGTCAGTCTGGGCGGCCGCCCGAACAAGATGTCGGTGCAGCCGCCATCGATTGCGTCAGATCTCGGTCTGCTCGGCGATTTCCAGCGCGTCATCGACTTCGATGCCAAGGTATCTCACGGTCGATTTCAGTCTGGAGTGCCCGAGTAACAGTTGAACAGCCCTCAGGTTCGTGCGCCGGTAGATCAGTGTTGCCATGGTCCTGCGCATCGAGTGCGTCCCGTAGTTGGCGCGATCCAGGCCGAGCTCGTCGACCCAATGCCCGAGGATCCGTGCGTACTGTCGAGCCCCCAGAGGAGGCGAGCCGTGCATTCGGCTCGGGAACAGGAAGTCCTCCGACTTCAGCCCGGCATGCTTGATCGAGGCCTGCAACGCTTCCCGAGCGGCCTGCGTGATTTCGAACTGCACCGGTCGCTGCGTCTTGTGCTGCATGACGACGGCACGTGTTGCCATCTGATCGTAAGCGTCCTGGCATGTCATGTTGATCCGCTGAGCCGCGCCTAGGATGCTCGTATCCATCAACGACTTGATGGGTACGTACGCACTATGGAGCAAGCAGCGCCAGGCCGCCGTCGCCGAGTT
>NZ_JANZKX010000019.1 GCF_027257975.1 Pelomonas sp. BJYL3 | reverse complement strand
CAGTGCCGGCAGCGGATCTCCTTCACCGCGGAGGTAGGCCGTGTACAGCTGGCGAACCTCGTCCACCAGCACCCCGATGGACCAGCCGTCCGAGACGATGTGGTGCATCGTCACCAGCAGCACATGCTCACAGGCCCCCAGGCGCAGCAGGCAGGCTCGCACCAGCGGCCCATGCTCCAGATCAAAGGGACGGCCCGTCTCCAGCATGGCGGCCTCATGCAGCGCCGCCTCCACATCCGCCTGGCCGCTCAGGTCCTGCACCGGCAGCGCCAGCCCCATGGGGGCATCGATCACCTGCACAGGCTCGCCGTCCACCTGAACGAACCTCGTGCGCAGCGCCTCGTGGCGCTCCACGATGCGGCCCAGCGCTCGCTCCAGCGAGGCCGAATCCAGTTCCCCGCGAAGACGAACGGCGACCTGCACATGGTAGGCAGGGCCGCCCTCCCCAAGCTGCTCCAGGAACCACAGGCGCCATTGCGCCAGCGAGAGCGGCAGCCTGCCGCTCCTCGGGATGTGGTCGATGGGCGCGACCTCTTCGAGCACGACTCGCCTGGCCAGATTGGCCTTGGCGCGCTCCAGCAACTCACGTCGCTGCTGCAGGCTCAGCTTGGAAAGGGAAGGACCGGAAGTCGGCAGCTCAATAGTCATGGTCGTCACCTGCTGGGCGAATCGTTTTGCATCAGCGCTGCCAGCTCCTGCGGATCGAACTGCAGCAGCTGTGCGTCAAGCACCCGCTCCTCGAGCTGGGCAATCGTGGGATGTGAGAAGAGGTCTTGCAGATCCAGCACCAGGCCGAACTCGTCCTTGATGCGAGAGGCCAGTTGCACCGCCATCAGCGAATGCCCGCCGAGCTCGAAGAAGTTGTCGTGGCGGCCCACGCGCTCGATCTGCAGCAGCTCGGCCCAGATGGCCGCCAGTGCGGTCTCCACCTCGCCCTGCGGTGCCTCGTAGCCCCGCGCTGCATAGTCCGAATCGGCCGGCGCCGGCAGCGCCTTGCGGTCCACCTTGCCATTGGGCGTCAGCGGCAGTGCCGCCAGTTGCACATACGCCGCGGGCAGCATGTAGCCCGGCAGCAGCTCGGCGGCCTGCGCACGCAGCTGCTCGGCGCTGGCCGTGCCCGTGTAGTACGCCACCAGGCGCTGCTCGCCGGGCTGGTCCGCACGGGCCAGCACCACCACATCACCCGCTTCCTCCGCACCCAGCGCGGCCAGCTTGGCCTCGATCTCCCCCAGCTCGATCCGGAAGCCCCGGATCTTCACCTGGAAGTCATTGCGCCCCAGGTACTCGATGGTCCCGTCCGCCAGCCAGCGGCCCAGGTCCCCGGTCTTGTACATGCGGGCACCAGCCTCCTCGCTGAAGGGGTCCGCCACGAAGCGTTCCTCGGTCAGCTGCGGCTGGTTCAGATAGCCGCGTGCCACCCCGGCACCGCCGATGTGCAGCTCCCCGGCCACCCCGATGGGCACCGGCTGCCCTGCCGCGTCCAGGATGTAGACCTGCGTGTTCGCGATGGGCCGCCCGATGTGCGGCGTGCCCTCACCGGGCTGCAGCAGCCCCGAGGTCGCCACCACCGTGCTTTCCGTAGGACCGTAGTTGTTCACCAGCTGCTGCCCCGTCGGCAGTCCCTGCGGCCAGCGCCGCAGCCGGTCGCCCCCGGTCAGCAGGGTGCGCAGCGTCGGGTGATGCTGGCCGCTGGACTCGGCCAGCTCCACCAGCGGCGTCACCAGGAAGCTCTGGTCCAGCACCTGGGCGCGCCACCACGCCAGCAGCGCCTGCGGATCGCCCGCCGTCTGGCGCGGCGCCAGCACCAGCGTCGCCCCGCTGCACAGCCCCGGCCACAGCTCCCAGGCGCTGGCATCGAAGCCCACCCCGGCCGTCAGCGCGCTGCGGCTGCCCGGCTTCAGTCCGAAGCTCCCGGCATGCCAGGCCACCAGGTTGTGCAGGCTGCGGTGCTCCACCATCACCCCCTTGGGCGTGCCCGTGGAGCCCGAGGTGTAGATCACATAGGCCAGGTGATGCGCACGCAGCTCTGCGCGGGACAGGTCCTGTGCGCTCTGACTCTGCCATTGCCCCGCATCCCCCAGCAGGTCCAGCACCGGCACGTGGTCGCTGTCTCGCGCCACCGCGATGCACAACTGCGCCTGCAGCTGCGCACCGATGTCCGCATGCGTGAGCACCACCGTGGGCGCGCTGTCGTGCAGCATGAAGGACAGGCGCTCCACCGGCTGCGCCGGGTCCAGCGGCACATACGCCCCACCGGCCTTGAGCACCGCCAGCTGCGCCACCACCATCGCCAGGCTGCGCCCTGTGCAGACCGCCACCCGCGCATCCGGCCCCACCCCCAGCTGCCTGAGCTGGCGTGCCAGGCGGTTCGCCTGCTCATTGAGCTGCCCATAGCTGCAGGCCTGCCCTTCGTACTCCACCGCCACCGCCTGCGGCTGGCGCCTCGCCTGGGCCTCGATCAGCTCGTGCACGCAGGCTTCGCGCTCGTAGGCGCTGGCCGTCGCGTTGAACTGCTCCAGAACCTGGCGGCGCTCGGCCTCGGGCAGCACGTCCAGCTGCTGCAGCAGCGCGTCCAGCGGCGCCTGCAGCAGGCGCTCCAGCGCCATGTGCATGAAGGCGCACACACGCCCGGCCCCCACGCCGGCCTGCACGTGCACGGTCAGCTGGAAGTCCTCGCCCAGGTCGTCCACCGACAGGCTCAAGGGGTAGTTGGTGCGCTCATGGCCGCCCAGCCCCTGGATCTCGCCTTCCGGATCAACTTCCTCATCCCCGCCATGGGTGTAGCGGTAGTTCAGCAGCGAGCTGAACAGCGGCGTCTGGGCCGGCACGGCGCTGCAGCGCTGCGCCAGCGCCAGCGGCGCGTGCTCATGCCTGAGCAGCTGCGCCAGCAGCTGGTGCACCTGGCGCAGCCCTTCGTCCAGGCGCTGCGCCCCCACGCTCAGCCGCAGCGGC
>NZ_JANZKX010000018.1 GCF_027257975.1 Pelomonas sp. BJYL3 | reverse complement strand
GTAAGCGTCCTGGCATGTCATGTTGATCCGCTGAGCCGCGCCTAGGATGCTCGTATCCATCAACGACTTGATGGGTACGTACGCACTATGGAGCAAGCAGCGCCAGGCCGCCGTCGCCGAGTTCACAGCGCCGAGTTCAAGGCGCAGGCCGTGCAAGCCGCGCAGCAGCCCGGCGTCTCGATGGCCTCTGTGGCGATGGCTCACGGCATCAACGCGAACCTGCTGCGGCGTTGGGTCCATGAGATGGCACCGCCGCCTGCTGCCGCAGTGACCGTCAGCGACCAGCCCGTTGGCTTCATCGCGCTCCCGATCCCGGCGCCGGCAGTAGCGCCTTCGCCAAGCGCCGAGACCATCCGCATTGAGGTCCGCCGCGGTTCGACCATCATCGCGGTGACGTGGCCGGCGGGCGCTGCCGATGCGTGCGCTGCCTGGATGCGCGAGCTGCTGCGTTGATCCGCATCGACGCCGTGTGGCTCGCGACGACGCCACTGGACATGCGCGCCGGCACCGAGACTGCACTGGCCCGCGTGGTCCAGGTCTTCGGCGGCGCCAAGCCGCACCATGCCTACCTCTTCGCCAACCGCCGTGCCACCCGCATGAAGGTACTCGTGCATGACGGCATCGGCGTGTGGCTGGCAACGCGGCGCCTGCACCAGGGCCGCTTCGTGTGGCCTCGCGAGGTCACGCTGGAGCAGATGCCGCTGACGCAGCCGCAGCTACAGGCCCTGGTGCTGGGGCTGCCATGGCAGCGCGTGGAAGACGACGGCGCAATCCGGTTGCTGTGACGCAATCGGTGCTCGCGCCGATGCGCGCGACGTACGCTCGCCCCATACTGCCGCCATGGCAGTTGCCGCGCCCCTCAGTGCCGAAGACATCGCCTCGCTGGAAGCCGCGGGGCTCGGGCACATCGGCGCCAAGGTGCAAGCGCTCCTGGATCGCCAGGCGCACGACCGTCACGAGATTGAGTGGCGCGACGCCAAGATCGAGAAGCTCACCTTCGAGATGGCGCAGCTGCGCCGGGTGAAGTTCGGCAAGAAGAGCGAGCAGCTCGACGCCGAGCAGAAGGCGCTCTTCGACGAGGCCATGGATGCCGACCTCGCCGCGCTGGAAGCGCAGCTAGCCGACCTGATGGCCGCCAAGCGCATGGCCACCGAGCCTGCGCCCGAGCGGCCCAAGCGCGCCGCGTTGCCGCCCCATCTGCCGCGCGTGGAGCACCACCACGAGCCCAGCGACACGACGTGCCCGTGCGGCTGCCAGATGAAGCGCATTGGCGAGGACGTCAGCGAGAAGCTGGACTACACGCCCGGCAGCTTCACCGTGGAGCGCCATGTGCGTGGCAAGTGGGCCTGCGCGAAGTGCCGCACGTTGACCCAGGCACCGGTGCCGGCGGAGATCATCGACAAGGGCTTGCCCACCTCGGGCCTGCTCGCCCATGTGCTGGTTGCGAAGCACTCGGACCACCTGCCGCTTTACCGCCAGGAGGCTATCTTCGAGCGCGCCGGCCTGGCCATCCCGCGCTCGACGCTGGCGGCCTGGGTGGGCGTGTGCGGCGTGCGGCTACAGCCGTTGGTGGGTGCCATGAAGGCCGATCTGCTGCGCATGCCGGTGCTGCACGCCGATGAGACGCCGGTGGCCATGCTGGCGCCGGGCACGGGCAAGACCCATCGTGCTTATCTCTGGGCCTACGCCAGCGGTGCATTTGAGTCCATTCGTGCGGTGGTCTATGACTTCACCGAGAGCCGCTCTGGCCAGCATCCACGGAACTTCCTCGGCCACGGCACTGAGAGCGCCTGGCAGGGCAGCCTCGTGTGCGACGACTACGCCGGCTATAAGGCGCTGTTCATCGACGGCGGCATCACCGAGGCGGGCTGCATGGCCCACGCGCGCCGCAAGTTCGTGGAGCTGCACCTCGCCAACAAGAGCACCCTGGCGGCCACCGCCATCGAGCTCATCGGACAGCTCTACGGCATCGAGCGGGAAGTGAAGGACCTGGCAGCAGAGGATCGCTTGCGCGAACGACGAACTCGCGCGGCGCCGGTCGCCCAGGCCCTGCACAAGTGGTTGCTTGAGTTCCGTCCGAAGGTGCCCGATGGCTCAGCCACCGCCAGGGCCATGGACTACAGCCTGAACCGATGGGCGGCGCTCACGCGCTATCTTGGCGACCCCGCGCTACCCATCGACAACAATTTCGACGAGCAGCAGATCAGGCCGTGGGCCACGGGCCGCAAGAACTGGCTATTCGCTGGGACGCTGCTCGCAGGGCAGCGGGCGGCGGCCGTCATGAGCCTCATCCAGACGGCGAAGCTCAACGGGCATGACCCGTATGCGTACCTGAGCGACGTCCTCCAGCGCTTACCCACACAGCGGGCCAGTGACATCGAGGAATTGCTACCGCATCGGTGGGCTTCTCCCATGACCGCCACGATCGCTCGCTAACGCTGCCGCGTGTACAGACCTTCGGGTAGCCTATGCCCTGTAAAAGGTAAGGGCCACGATGAAGACTGCTCGATTCCTGACTGTTCAAGCATTGCTGCTCGGTCCGTGCGCGTTTGTCGTGTGGGCATTGCTCGGTGCGCGTGGGTCTTGGCCTTTTAGCCTGTCGATGGACACCTTCGCCGCTGCGGGCCTTGGTACAGCGCTGACGGCACTCTTCTTGGTGACCGTTGCCTTGCCGATCCAGCTGTGCATCTCAGGCTCCGCGCCACTCCCTCTACGACTTGGGTCGGGGCTCGTGTCGGGCACTTTCGGAGTCTGGCTTGGTCTCTGGGCTCTTTCCAGCTACCCAATCGAGTGGGAGTGGTACGTATCTCGAGCATGGTCGCTGCACCTCGTTTACGGTGGCGTAGGCCTTGCATTCGCCTGGATGTGGTTTCGCTGGCGGCGCGCTGAAGGTGCGCCCAAAAGGTCATCCAAGCACTAACGGCATCTTGCAATCGCGCCGAGCCGAGCGCCGTTGTCTGCGTCAACATGACTTGCCGGGACGCTTACA
>NZ_JANZKX010000017.1 GCF_027257975.1 Pelomonas sp. BJYL3 | reverse complement strand
GAACAAGCGCTCCACCAGCTCCCGCTTGAGCGCCTCGCCTGCCAGGTTCACCACCTGCGTCTGCTCCGGCACCGCCCCCGCATTCACCAGCGCGTTCATCGCCGAGGGCACCGTGTTGATCAGCGTCACCGGCAGCCGCTGCTCCAGCAGCGACAGCGCGTTGTCCACCACCTGCACCGTGCCACCCGCCGCCAGCGGCACGAACACCTCGTACACCGCCAGATCGAAGTTCATCGAGGTCGCCAGCAGGCTGCGGCTGAAATCCTCCGCCTGGAAAGCCTGCAGCGCCCAGCTCACGAAGTTCACCGCATTGCGGTGCTCGATCGCCACGCCCTTGGGCCTGCCCGTCGAACCCGAGGTGTAGATCACATAGGCCAGATGGCTGGACTGCAACCCATCCCGCGCCAGGTCCTCGGCGGACTCCTCCACCAGCTCCTGCTCCAGCCCCTGCAGCTGCAGCCCCTGCAGCGCTTCGCCCGCGCTGGCTCGCAGCACCTCCAGCCCCTGCTCGTCCACCAGCACCGCCTGCGGTGCCGCGTCCTGCAGCATGTACGCCAGCCGATCGCTCGGGTACGCCGGGTCCAGCGGCACATACGCCCCGCCTGCCTTGTGCACCGCCAGCAGCGCCACCACCAGGCGCTCATTGCGCCCGCTGCACACCGCCACCCGCGCATCCGGCCCCACGCCGAGGGACCTCAGCCTTCGCGCCAGCCGGTTCGCCCTGGCGTTGAGCTCTGCGTAGCTCAGCTCAACTTCCCCCGCCCTGAGCGCCACCGCCTGCGGCGTGCGCCGCACCTGCGCCTCGATCAGCTCGTGCAGCACCACCTCACGCTCATAGGCCAGGGCGCTCTGCGCATTCCAGCCATGCAGTACCTGCTCGCGCTCGGCAAGAGGCAACACGCCGATCCGATTCAGCGGCGTCGCCGGGGCCTGTTCGAGCAGGACCACCACCTGCTCCAGCGCCCGGTGCAGGAATCCGCACACGCGCTCGGCCTCGATGGGCCTGGCCACCTGGGCCGTGATCTGGAAGCCGTCGCCCAGGTCGTCCACCGACAGCGTCAGCGGATAGTTGGTCCGCTCGTGACCGCCCAGTCCTTCGATCGTGTCTTCTGCCTCGTCCTCGTCCTGGCCGTCTTCCCCGGACGCGCCGCCCGCACTGTGCCGGTAGTTCAGCAGTGCGCTGAACAGCGGTGCCTGGGCCGGCACCGCGCTGCAGCGCTGCGCCAGCGCCAGCGGTGCGTGCTCGTGGCGCAGCAGCCTGGCCAGCAGTCCATGCAGCGCACGCAGGCTGTCGGCCACGCCCTGCTCGTCGACGTTCACGCGCACCGGCAGGGTGTTGATGAACATGCCCAGCACGCGGTCCGCGTGCTCACCGCCCTGCATGCGACCGAACAGCACCGTGCCGAAGACCACCTTGGAGCGGCCCGAGGTGCAAGCCAGCATCAGGGCCCAGGCCAGGTGGAACACGCTGGCCGCGCTCACGCCCAGCTGGCGGGCGCAGCGGCGCAGCGCCGAGGACAGCTCCATGGGCAGCATCAAGCGGGCCTCGCCGATGTCCGAACCGTCCCCCTGCACGTCCAGCAGTCCGAAGGGCGCCGTCGGCTCCTCGATGTCCCCCAGCATCTGGCGGAAGAAGGCTTCGTGCTCCTCTCGGCTCACGCCCAGGCGGGCCTGGGCCACGAAGTTGCGGAACGGCGCCGGGCGGGGCAGCTGCGCTGCAAGCCCCTGCTCGATCGCCACCGCCTCTTCGACCAGCAGCTCCAGCGTCGTGTGATCGATCGCCAGGTGGTGGGCCAGCACCAGCAGCACCCAGCGGCCCTGCTCTGGGTCCTGGGCCGCATGAGCCTCCAGCAGCGGGGCCCGCCGCACGTCCAGCCGGTAATGCCTCGGATCGAAGCGCTGCTGCAGCTGCTGCGCCACATCGCCCTGGGCCGGGTCCAGCTCGACGAAGTCCAGCGCCAGCCTCGCCTGGCGGCGCACCACCTGCACCGGCTGCTCCAGCCCTTCCCAGGCCATGCCCGTGCGAAGAATGTCGTGACGGTCTATCACCTGCTGCAGCGCCCCCACGAAGCGCTCCAGGCGCTCGCGGCTGGCAAAGCCCAGCAGGCTGGGCAGCAGGTAGGGGTCCCCCTCCTTCTCCATCAGGTGATGGAACAGGATGCCTTCCTGCAGCGGGGCCAGCGGGTAGATGTCCTGCACATTGGCCGCACCGCCTTCCACGCCTTCCACGATGCGGTCGATGGCGGGCTGATCCAGCTGCACCAGGGTCAGCATCGGCGGCGTGAGGGCCGTCGCGCCCTCGGGGATCAGATTGGGCGGCACCTGCACCTGGGCGCTGTCGTCGCCCAGGCCCTGGGCCAACTCGGCCAGCGTGGGGGCGGTGAACAGGTCCCGCACGTCCGCATGCAGGCCTTCGCGGCGCATGCGCTCGATCAGGCTCACCGCCATCAGCGAGTGGCCACCCAGTTCGAAGAAGTTGTCATGGCGGCCCACGCGCTCGATCTGCAGCAGCTCGGCCCAGATGGCCGCCAGCGTGGCTTCCACCTCGCCTTGCGGCGCCTCGTAGGCGCGCCGGCTCCAGGCCTGCTCGTCCGGCGCCGGCAGCGCCTTGCGGTCCAGCTTGCCGTTGGGCGTCAGCGGCAGCGATCCCAGCTGCACATAGGCTGCCGGCACCATGTAGCTGGGCAGCGTGGCCTGGGCCTGCGCCCGCAGCTGCTCGGCAGTGGCATGGCCGGTGTAGTACGCCACCAGGCGCTTGCCGCCCGGCTGGTCTCCCGCACCGTCCTCGCGGGCCAGCACCACCACATCGCCGGCTTCCTCCGCACCCAGCGCGGCCAGCTTGGCCTCGATCTCTCCCAGCTCGATCCGGAAGCCCCGGATCTTCACCTGGAAGTCATTGCGCCCCAGGTACTCGATGGTCCCGTCCGCCAGCCAGCGGCCCAGGTCCCCGGTCTTGTACATGCGGGCGCCAGCCTCCTCGCTGAAGGGGTCCGCCACGAAGCGTTCCTCGGTCAGCTGCGGCTGG
>NZ_JANZKX010000016.1 GCF_027257975.1 Pelomonas sp. BJYL3 | reverse complement strand
GGAGGGGGACGGTGTGCTGGTGGCGAGCTCGCACAGCTTCGACCTGACGCAGAAGAACCTGCTGGCGCCGCTGCTGGTGGGGGGCTGCGTGCACCTGGGGGTGGAGCCCTTCGATGCGCAGGGCTTGCTGGAACAGATCGAGCAGCAGGGGCCGAGGTGGCTGAACCTGGCGCCCAGCGCCTTCCATGCGCTGATCGAGGCGGACCAGGGGCGAGGCAGCCTGAGCCGGCTGAGCCGGGTGATGCTGGGCGGGGAGCCGATCCAGGTGGGCCGGCTGCAGCAGATGGCACAGCCCAGGCCGCAGGTGGTGAACAACT
This sequence comes from Pelomonas sp. BJYL3, assembly GCF_027257975.1. GTDB lineage: Bacteria > Pseudomonadota > Gammaproteobacteria > Burkholderiales > Burkholderiaceae_C > Roseateles_B > Roseateles_B flavus. The sequence continues at coordinate 3,081 of NZ_JANZKX010000016.1, read as the reverse complement.
ACGGGCCGACGGAATGCGCGGACGTGGTGGCCTGGCAGGCGCTGTCGCCAGAGCACGGGGTGGACGAGGTGGTGCCGCTGGGCCGAGCGGTGCGCAACACGCAGATGTACGTGCTGGACGAGCGCCAGCAGCTGCTGCCGCTGGGCGTGGTGGGAGAGATCTGCGTGGCCGGGGTGGGCGTGGGCCGGGGCTATCTGCACCAGCCGCAGCTGACCGAGGAACGCTTCGTGGCGGACCCCTTCAGCGAGGAGGCCGGCGCCCGCATGTACAAGACCGGAGACCTGGGCCGCTGGCTGGCGGACGGGACGCTGGAGTACCTGGGACGCAATGACTTCCAGGTGAAGATCCGGGGCTTCCGGATCGAGCTGGGGGAGATCGAGGCCAAGCTGGCCGCGCTGGGTGCGGAGGAAGCCGGTGACGTGGTGGTGCTGGCCCGCGAGGACCAGCCGGGCGACAAGCGCCTGGTGGCCTACTACACGGGCACGGCCAGCGCCGAGCAGCTGCGGGCGCAGGCCGAGGCCACGCTGCCCAGCTATATGGTGCCGGCGGCCTGTGTGCAGCTGGCATCGCTGCCGCTGAACCCCAACGGCAAGCTGGACCGCAAGGCACTGCCGGCGCCGGATGAGCAGGCCTGGAGCCGGCGCGCCTACGAGGCGCCGCAAGGCGAGGTGGAGGCCACGCTCGCGGCCCTCTGGGCCGAGCTGCTGCAGCTGGAGCGCGTGGGCCGCCACGACAACTTCTTCGAGCTGGGCGGGCACTCGCTGATGGCGGTGCAGCTCATGTCGCGGATGCGTGTGACCTTCGGCGTCGAACTGCCGCTGTCCACCCTCTTTGACACGCCAAGCCTGACCGAGCTGGCTCATGCCGTGCTCCAGGCCAGTGCCGCTCAGTACGAGGCACAGGACATCGCCCAGGCCATGGCACAACTGGAAGGTCTCTCTGAAGAAGAGATCGCCGCGCTGCTGGCACAGGACGCCGACGAGGCCTGATGCCGGGCCCTCTCTCTCAGATCCAGACGACATCAAATTCATAGAAGCAGTCATGACGAATCTCCTGCACAGCGAACTCGACGCCAAGAAACTCGAACTCGTGCTGCGTCGCCTGCGCAAGTCGCAAGGTGCGCCAGCCGGCCAGCTCCCTGAGGCGGCGGCAAGCATCCCGACGGTGAGCCGTACCGAACCCTTGCCTCTGTCGTGGCCGCAATGGCGGCTGTGGTTCGTGGACCAGATGGACCCCGAGGCCAGCAAGGCCTACCACCTGACGGCGGCCTTCCAGTTCGATGGCCAGCTGGACGTTCCGGCACTGCGCGCAGCGCTGGATCAGATCGTGGCCCGCCATGAAAGCCTGCGGACGGTTTTTGTCTCGATTGACGGAGAGCCCCGACAGTCGCTTCAGGCGCCCGATGTTGGCTTCACCTTGCGCGAACGCGACCTGAGCCAGCAGGCGCCGGATCAGCAGCGAGAAGGTGTCCGGGCGGCTGCCGCTGAAGAAATGGTGATGCCTTTCGACCTTGCCAGCGGGCCGCTGGCGCGCGGGCAACTGCTGCGCCTTGCTGCCGATCGGCACGTGATTGTGCTGACCCAGCACCACATCGTCTCCGATGGCTGGTCCATGGGCGTGCTGATGAAGGAACTGGCGGAGATCTACGCCGCCCTCAGCGAAGGCCGTGCTCATGGCCTCCCGTCACTGTCTGTGCAGTACCCGGACTTTTCGGTCTGGCAGCGCAACTGGCTGCAGGGCGATGCCCTGGAGCGTCAGATCGGCTTCTGGCGCAGCTATCTCAAGGATGCCCCTGCGCTGCTGGAACTTCCGGGCGACCATCCAAGGCCGGCCGTGAAAAGCCACGACGGCGGCTTCATGCCGATCACGCTGTCGCCGGAGTTGGCGCAGAACCTGCGTTCCCTCGCCAAGCGTCACGGGGTCACCCTGTTCATGACTTTGCTGGCGGCCTGGGCTGCGCTGCTGTCGCGGCTGAGCGGCCAGCAGGACGTGGTGATCGGGACGCCTGTGGCCAATCGCAACCGCGTCGAGCTCGAGCCGCTGATCGGCTTCTTCGCCAATACCCTGGCCCTGCGCGTCCATGTGGAGCCGCAGATGACCTTGGCGGGCTGGATGGGGCAGGTCAAGGACGCCGTGCTGCAGGCCTATGCCCATCAGGACCTGCCTTTCGAGCAGGTGGTGGAGGTGCTCAAGCCCGTTCGCAGCCTGGGCCACACCCCGGTGTTCCAGGTGATGTTTGCCCTGGACAACACCCCGGGCGGAGAGGAAATGCGGCTCCCCGGCGGCACGCTGTCGGCGATTGCACTGGAGCAGTCGAGCGCGCATTTCGACCTGCTGCTGTCGCTCAATGACACCGGTGGCGCCCTGGAGGGCGGTATCACCTTCAGCCATGACCTGTTCGAGGCAGGCACGGTGCAACGCTATGCCGGCTATCTGCTGACCCTGCTGCAGGGCATGGTGGACGACGGCCAATGCATGGTCAGTCAGCTGCCCATGCTGCCTTCGCAGGAGCGCGAGCAGCTGCTGGGCTGGGGCGTGTCGCAGCGGGAGTACCCGCGCGAGGAGGGTCTGGCGGCGCTGTTCGCCCGGCAAGTGCAGGCCCGGCCGCAGGCGGTGGCCGTGCAGGCCGGGGAACGCACGCTGAGCTATGCGCAGCTGGACGCGTGGTCGGACCGGCTGGCGCAGGCGCTGCAGGCGCAAGGGCTGGCGCAGGGTGAATGCGTGGCGCTGTCGCTGGGTCGCAGCGTGGAGCTGGTGGTGGCGCAGCTGGGGGTGCTCAAGGCAGGCGGGGCGTATGTGCCGCTGGACGAGGTGCTGCCCGGGGCCAGGCAGGCGCTGATGGCGCAGGACTGCGGGGCGAGGCGTGTGCTGGCGCGCAGCGGCCAGGCGCTGGCGCAGGAGCTGGCAGGGCTGAGCCGGCTGGACGTGGACGAGGAGGCGCTGGCCCAGTGGCCGGCGCAAGCAGTGGGTCAGCAGGGCCGAGGAGAGGACCTGGCCTATGTGATGTACACCTCCGGCTCCACGGGCACGCCCAAGGGCGTGCAGGTGAGGCAGCGCGGGGTGGCGCGGCTGGTGCTGAAC
>NZ_JANZKX010000015.1:3443-5420 GCF_027257975.1 Pelomonas sp. BJYL3 | reverse complement strand
GATGTTCTTTAAGAATTCACAGCCGATAAGCGTGGGCGTTTGAAGCGAAGTGCTGGTAGCCGGAGACGGTTGCCAAGTCCTTCGGACTTTAAACGCTCACGGATAGAGAATGAAGCTATGTAAATAGTCTTTGTTCGATTCCGTTGAGTAAATTCAAGATCGAACTGTAGAGTTTGATCCTGGCTCAGATTGAACGCTGGCGGCATGCCTTACACATGCAAGTCGAACGGTAACAGGCCGCAAGGTGCTGACGAGTGGCGAACGGGTGAGTAATGTATCGGAACGTGCCCAGTCGTGGGGGATAACTGCTCGAAAGAGCAGCTAATACCGCATACGACCTGAGGGTGAAAGCGGGGGACCGTAAGGCCTCGCGCGATTGGAGCGGCCGATATCAGATTAGGTAGTTGGTGAGGTAAAGGCTCACCAAGCCGACGATCTGTAGCTGGTCTGAGAGGACGACCAGCCACACTGGGACTGAGACACGGCCCAGACTCCTACGGGAGGCAGCAGTGGGGAATTTTGGACAATGGACGCAAGTCTGATCCAGCCATGCCGCGTGCGGGAAGAAGGCCTTCGGGTTGTAAACCGCTTTTGTCAGGGAAGAAAAGGTTCCTTCTAATAAAGGGGACTCATGACGGTACCTGAAGAATAAGCACCGGCTAACTACGTGCCAGCAGCCGCGGTAATACGTAGGGTGCAAGCGTTAATCGGAATTACTGGGCGTAAAGCGTGCGCAGGCGGTTGTGCAAGACAGGTGTGAAATCCCCGGGCTTAACCTGGGAACTGCACTTGTGACTGCACGGCTAGAGTACGGTAGAGGGGGATGGAATTCCACGTGTAGCAGTGAAATGCGTAGATATGTGGAGGAACACCGATGGCGAAGGCAATCCCCTGGACCTGTACTGACGCTCATGCACGAAAGCGTGGGGAGCAAACAGGATTAGATACCCTGGTAGTCCACGCCCTAAACGATGTCAACTGGTTGTTGGGAGGGTTTCTTCTCAGTAACGTAGCTAACGCGTGAAGTTGACCGCCTGGGGAGTACGGCCGCAAGGTTGAAACTCAAAGGAATTGACGGGGACCCGCACAAGCGGTGGATGATGTGGTTTAATTCGATGCAACGCGAAAAACCTTACCTACCCTTGACATGCCAGGAATCCTGCAGAGATGTGGGAGTGCTCGAAAGAGAACCTGGACACAGGTGCTGCATGGCCGTCGTCAGCTCGTGTCGTGAGATGTTGGGTTAAGTCCCGCAACGAGCGCAACCCTTGTCATTAGTTGCTACGAAAGGGCACTCTAATGAGACTGCCGGTGACAAACCGGAGGAAGGTGGGGATGACGTCAGGTCATCATGGCCCTTATGGGTAGGGCTACACACGTCATACAATGGCCGGGACAGAGGGCTGCCAACCCGCGAGGGGGAGCTAATCCCAGAAACCCGGTCGTAGTCCGGATCGCAGTCTGCAACTCGACTGCGTGAAGTCGGAATCGCTAGTAATCGCGGATCAGCTTGCCGCGGTGAATACGTTCCCGGGTCTTGTACACACCGCCCGTCACACCATGGGAGCGGGTTCTGCCAGAAGTAGTTAGCCTAACCGCAAGGAGGGCGATTACCACGGCAGGGTTCGTGACTGGGGTGAAGTCGTAACAAGGTAGCCGTATCGGAAGGTGCGGCTGGATCACCTCCTTTCTAGAAAATGGTCGAGCACTCGATTGCTGCATGCAGTGATTGAGCAGCGAGATCCAATGCACAGCGTCTTCAAGCGCCCACACTTATCGGCTGTAGAACAAAAGAACAGTAAGAGTGTTTACACGTGAGCCTGCCGAGCTGGCCTTGACAGGTGAGCGCGTGAGGCAGGCTGACGATGCGAATCGTGGGTCTGTAGCTCAGTCGGTTAGAGCACCGTCTTGATAAGGCGGGGGTCGCTGGTTCGAATCCAGCCAGACCCACCACGAAATACAGCGTTGTCTGTACCC
>NZ_JANZKX010000015.1:0-3343 GCF_027257975.1 Pelomonas sp. BJYL3 | reverse complement strand
CCCGGGGGATTAGCTCAGCTGGGAGAGCACCTGCTTTGCAAGCAGGGGGTCGTCGGTTCGATCCCGTCATCCTCCACCATTTCCTGCCAGACAGGAAGGCACTCAAAGGTTGGCAAACCAGAGCATCGAAGAGAAACGATGTTGTGGTTTGCCAGTCTTGGCTTTAAATAGTCGGCTGTTGTTCTTTAACAATTTGTAGAGTCGAATCAGCGTTGCTGATGGAAAGCAGAATCTTCGTAAAGGGGGATCTGCACCGTGCCATCAGCAACATTTGATTGCGTCAACGAACTTCAACTCTGATTTATCAGAGAGTATGAAGAACGGCGAAACGCGAATACTCAAAAACTTCCATCGTGAATACAAGACGATGTGAAGCAGTCCTTGACGACATCGAATGATGTCAAAGTTATAGGGTCAAGTGACTAAGTGCATGTGGTGGATGCCTTGGCGATTACAGGCGACGAAGGACGTGATAGCCTGCGATAAGCTTCGGGGAGCTGGCAAATAAGCTTTGATCCGGAGATTTCCGAATGGGGAAACCCACCTCGCAAGAGGTAACTCTGACTGAATACATAGGTCATTGTGGCGAACCGGGTGAACTGAAACATCTCAGTAGCTCGAGGAAAAGACATCAACCGAGATTCCGAAAGTAGTGGCGAGCGAAATCGGAGTAGCCCTCGTGTTTTAGCAGTTGGCATATCAGAACGGAATGGAAAGTCCGGCCATAGCGGGTGATAGCCCCGTATGAAAAATGTCGATTGTGGAACTAGGCACGAATAGAGTAGGGCGGGACACGTGAAATCCTGTCTGAACATGGGGGGACCATCCTCCAAGGCTAAATACTCGTAATCGACCGATAGTGAACAAGTACCGTGAGGGAAAGGCGAAAAGAACCCCGGGAGGGGAGTGAAATAGATCCTGAAACCGCATGCATACAAAAAGTAGGAGCCCGAAAGGGTGACTGCGTACCTTTTGTATAATGGGTCAGCGACTTACATTCAGTGGCAAGGTTAACCGAATAGGGAAGCCGTAGAGAAATCGAGTCCGAATAGGGCGTTCAGTCGCTGGGTGTAGACCCGAAACCAAGTGATCTATCCATGGCCAGGATGAAGGTACCGTAACAGGTGCTGGAGGTCCGAACCGACTAGTGTTGCAAAACTAGCGGATGAGCTGTGGATAGGGGTGAAAGGCTAAACAAACTTGGAAATAGCTGGTTCTCTCCGAAAACTATTTAGGTAGTGCCTCAAGTATTACCATCGGGGGTAGAGCACTGTTTAGGCTAGGGGGTCATGGCGACTTACCAAACCTTGGCAAACTCCGAATACCGATGAGTACAGCTTGGGAGACAGAGCACCGGGTGCTAACGTCCGGACTCAAGAGGGAAACAACCCAGACCGCCAGCTAAGGTCCCTAAAATTGGCTAAGTGGGAAACGAAGTGGGAAGGCTAAAACAGTCAGGATGTTGGCTTAGAAGCAGCCATCATTTAAAGAAAGCGTAATAGCTCACTGATCGAGTCGTCCTGCGCGGAAGATGTAACGGGGCTAAGCCAGTTACCGAAGCTGCGGATTTGCACGCAAGTGCAAGTGGTAGGAGAGCGTTCTGTAAGCCTGTGAAGGTGGGTTGTGAAGCCTGCTGGAGGTATCAGAAGTGCGAATGCTGACATGAGTAGCGTTAAAGGGGGTGAAAAGCCCCCTCGCCGTAAGCGCAAGGTTTCCTACGCAACGTTCATCGGCGTAGGGTGAGTCGGCCCCTAAGGCGAGGCAGAGATGCGTAGCTGATGGGAAACAGGTCAATATTCCTGTACCGATCAATAGTGCGATGTGGGGACGGAGAAGGTTAGCTCAGCCGGGTGTTGGATGTCCCGGTTCAAGCCTGTAGTCGTGCCTGGTAGGCAAATCCGCCGGGCTTAGATGAGGGGTGATAACGAGTCTGCTTGCAGACGAAGTGAGTGATACCCTGCTTCCAGGAAAAGCCACTAAGCTTCAGCTATTGACGACCGTACCGCAAACCGACACTGGTGCGCGAGATGAGTATTCTAAGGCGCTTGAGAGAACTCTGGAGAAGGAACTCGGCAAATTGACACCGTAACTTCGGAAGAAGGTGTGCCTTTAGTAGGTGAAGTTGTACAAACGAAGCCCAATGAGGCCGCAGAGAATCGGTGGCTGCAACTGTTTATTAAAAACACAGCACTCTGCAAAGACGAAAGTCGACGTATAGGGTGTGACTCCTGCCCGGTGCTGGAAGATTAAATGATGGGGTGCAAGCTCTTGACTGAAGTCCCAGTAAACGGCGGCCGTAACTATAACGGTCCTAAGGTAGCGAAATTCCTTGTCGGGTAAGTTCCGACCTGCACGAATGGAGTAATGATGGCCACACTGTCTCCTCCAGAGACTCAGCGAAGTTGAAATGTTTGTGATGATGCAATCTCCCCGCGGAAAGACGGAAAGACCCCATGAACCTTTACTGTAGCTTTACATTGGACTTTGAACAGATCTGTGTAGGATAGGTGGGAGGCTTTGAAACCTGGTCGCTAGATCAGGTGGAGCCGACGTTGAAATACCACCCTGGTGTGTTTGAGGTTCTAACCTTGGCCCGTTATCCGGGTTGGGGACAGTGTATGGTGGGCAGTTTGACTGGGGCGGTCTCCTCCCAAATCGTAACGGAGGAGTTCGAAGGTACGCTAGGCACGGTCGGAAATCGTGCTGATAGTGCATAGGCATAAGCGTGCTTGACTGCGAGACTGACAAGTCGAGCAGGTACGAAAGTAGGACTAAGTGATCCGGTGGTTCTGTATGGAAGGGCCATCGCTCAACGGATAAAAGGTACTCTGGGGATAACAGGCTGATACCGCCCAAGAGTTCATATCGACGGCGGTGTTTGGCACCTCGATGTCGGCTCATCTCATCCTGGGGCTGTAGCCGGTCCCAAGGGTATGGCTGTTCGCCATTTAAAGAGGTACGTGAGCTGGGTTTAAAACGTCGTGAGACAGTTTGGTCCCTATCTTCCGTGGGCGCTGCAAGATTGAGAGAGCCTGCTCCTAGTACGAGAGGACCGGAGTGGACGCACCTCTGGTGTACCGGTTGTCACGCCAGTGGCATCGCCGGGTAGCTATGTGCGGAAGAGATAACCGCTGAAAGCATCTAAGCGGGAAACTCGTCTCAAGATGAGTCTTGCCGGGGCCTTGAGCCCCCTGAAGAGTCGTTCGAGACCAGGACGTTGATAGGCTGGGTGTGGAAGTGCAGTAATGCATTAAGCTAACCAGTACTAATTGCTCGTGAGGCTTGACCCTATAACTTTGACTTCACAGTCAAAGTGGACGGTATTCAAGTGACGTCGTTCTTC
>NZ_JANZKX010000014.1 GCF_027257975.1 Pelomonas sp. BJYL3 | reverse complement strand
CTGGCTGGCGGACGGGACCATCGAGTACCTGGGGCGCAATGACTTCCAGGTGAAGATCCGGGGCTTCCGGATCGAGCTGGGGGAGATCGAGGCCAAGCTGGCCGCGCTGGGTGCGGAGGAAGCCGGTGACGTGGTGGTGCTGGCCCGCGAGGACGGTGCGGGAGACCAGCCGGGCGGCAAGCGCCTGGTGGCCTACTACACGGGCACGGCCAGCGCCGAGCAGTTGCGGGCGCAGGCCCAGGCCACGCTGCCCAGCTACATGGTGCCGGCGGCCTATGTGCAGCTGGGATCACTGCCGCTGACGCCCAACGGCAAGCTGGACCGCAAGGCGCTGCCGGCGCCGGACGAGCAGGCCTGGAGCCGGCGCGCCTACGAGGCGCCGCAGGGCGAGGTGGAAGCCACGCTGGCGGCCATCTGGGCCGAGCTGCTGCAGATCGAGCGCGTGGGCCGCCATGACAACTTCTTCGAACTGGGCGGGCACTCGCTGATGGCCGTGAGCCTGATCGAGCGCATGCGCCGTGCGGACCTCCATGCGGACGTCAGCGAACTATTCACCGCTACCACGCTCGCCGAGCTGGCTGCGGTCACGACACAAATCAAGGAGATCACGCTGTGACGGTCATCGACCTGCTGAGCCTGCTGGAAAAGAAGAACCTTGCGCTCTCGCTCAACGGAGACAAGCTCGTAGTCAAGGGCAACGACCAGGCCTTGGCCGACCAGGCGTTCCTGGCCTTGCTGCGCGAAAACAAGCAATCGCTCATCGATCTGCTCAAGAGCGGCAACTACACCGGTGGCTCAGTGAATGGGCCTGCGGTGCCCCCCAATCGCATCCCTGAGCATGCGCAGGCAATCACCCCGGACATGCTCACCCTGGTGTCTTTGGAACAGGACGCGATCGATCACGTGCTGGCCGGTGTGGAGGGCGGCGCGGCCAATGTGCAGGACATCTACCCGCTGGCCCCGCTGCAGGAAGGCATCCTGTTCCATCACCTGATGGAGAAGGAGGGCGATCCCTACCTGCTGCCACAGCTGCTGGGCTTTGCCAGCCGCGAACGCCTGGAGCGCTTCGTGGGGGCGCTGCAGCAGGTGATAGACCGTCACGACATCCTGCGCACAGGCGTGGTCTGGGATGAAGTGCCGGAGCCGGTGCAGGTGGTGTGGCGGCGGGCTCGTCTGAATCTGCAATGGGAGCAGTTCGACCCTGCACAAGGCCCCGTCTCCGAGCAGCTCCAGGCAAGATTCGACCCGCGCCGACACCGGATGGATCTGGGCCGCCCCCCCTTGCTGCATTGCCATGCTGCGCAGGACGAGGCAGCCGGCCGTTGGGTGCTGCTGGTGCTTGTCCACCACCTGGCGATCGATCACACGACGCTGGAGCTGCTGGTCGAAGAGGCGGTGGCGATCGAGCAGGGGCTTGCAGCGCAGTTGCCCCGCCCGGCGCCTTTCCGCAACTTCGTGGCCCAGGCCCGCCTGGGCGTGAGCCGAGAGGAGCACGAAGCCTTCTTCCGCCAGATGCTGGGGGACATCGAGGAGCCCACGGCGCCCTTCGGACTGCTGGACGTGCAGGGGGACGGCTCGGACATCGGCGAGGCCCGCTTGATGCTGCCCATGGAGCTGTCCTCGGCGCTGCGCCGCTGCGCCCGCCAACTGGGCGTGAGCGCGGCCAGCGTGTTCCACCTGGCCTGGGCCCTGATGTTGGCTTGCACCTCGGGCCGCTCCAAGGTGGTCTTCGGCACGGTGCTGTTCGGTCGCATGCAGGGTGGTGAGCACGCGGACCGCGTGCTGGGCATGTTCATCAACACCTTGCCGGTGCGCGTGGACGTCGACGAGCAGGGCGTGGCCGACAGCCTGCGAGCGCTGCATGGACTGCTGGCCAGGCTGCTGCGCCACGAGCACGCACCGCTGGCGCTGGCGCAGCGCTGCAGCGCAGTGCCGGCCCAGGCACCGCTGTTCAGTGCCCTGCTGAACTACCGGCACAGTGCGGGAGGCGCGTCCGGGGAAGAAGGCCAGGACGAGGACGAGGCAGAAGACACGATCGAAGGCTTGGGCGGACACGAGCGGACGAACTACCCGCTGACGCTGTCGGTGGACGACCTGGGCGACGGCTTCCAGATCACGGCCCAGGTGGCCAGGCCCATCGAGGCCGAGCGCGTGTGCGGATTCCTGCACCGGGCGCTGGAGCAGGTGGTGGTCCTGCTCGAACAGGCCCCGGCGACGCCGCTGAATCGGATCGGCGTGTTGCCTCTTGCCGAGCGCGAGCAGGTGCTGCATGGCTGGAATGCGCAGAGCGCCCTGTCCTATGAGCGAGAGGCGGTGCTGCACGAGCTGATCGAGGCGCAGGTGCGGCGCACGCCGCAGGCGGTGGCGCTCAGGGCGGGGGAAGTTGAGCTGAGCTACGCAGAGCTCAACGCCAGGGCGAACCGGCTGGCGCGGAGGCTGAGGTCCCTCGGCGTGGGGCCGGATGCGCGGGTGGCGGTGTGCAGCGGGCGCAATGAGCGCCTGGTGGTGGCGCTGCTGGCGGTGCACAAGGCAGGCGGTGCGTATGTGCCGCTGGACCCGGCGTACCCGAGCGATCGGCTGGCCTACATGCTGCAGGACGCTGGACCGCAGGCGGTGCTGGTGGACGAGCAGGGGCTGGAGGTGCTGCGAGCCAGCGCGGGCGAAGCGCTGCAGGGGCTGCAGCTGCAGGCGCTGGAGCAGGAGCTGGCGGAGGAGTCCGCCGAGGACCTGGCGCGGGACGGGTTGCAGTCCAGCCATCTGGCCTATGTGATCTACACCTCGGGTTCGACGGGCAGGCCCAAGGGCGTGGCGATCGAGCACCGCAATGCGGTGAACTTCGTGAGCTGGGCGCTGCAGGCCTTCCAGGCGGAGGACTTCAGCCGCAGCCTGCTGGCGACCTCGATGAACTTCGATCTGGCGGTGTACGAGGTGTTCGTGCCGCTGGCGGCGGGGGGAACGGTGCAGGTGGTGGACAACGCGCTGTCGCTGCTGGAGCAGCGGCTGCCGGCGACACTGATCAACACGGTGCCCTCGGCGATGAACGCGCTGGTGAATGCGGGGGCAGTGCCGGAGCAGACGCAGGTGGTGAACCTGGCAGGCGAGGCGCTCAAGCGGGAGCTGGTGGAGCGTTTGTTCGAGCGCACGCAGGTGCAGCGGGTGTGCAATCTGTACGGTCCGACGGAGACGACGACCTACTCGACCTGGGTGGAGATGCGGCGCGAGGGGGGCTTTGTTTCGCACATCGGGCGACCGGTGGGCAACACGCAGGTCTACATCCTGGACGCGGCAGGGCAGCCGACGCCCATCGGGGTGGCGGGGGAGATCTGCATCGGCGGGGACGGGGTGGCGCGCGGCTATCTGAACCAGCCGCAGCTGACCGAGGAACGCTTCGTGGCGGACCCCTTCAGCGAGGAGGCTGGCGCCCGCATGTACAAGACCGGGGACCTGGGCCGCTGGCTGGCGGACGGGACCATCGAGTACCTGGGACGCAATGACTTCCAGGTGAAGATCCGGGGCTTCCGGATCGAGCTGGGGGAGATCGAGGCCAAGCTGGCCGCGCTGGGTGCGGAGGAAGCGGGCGATGTGGTGGTGCTGGCCCGCGAGGACCAGCCCGGCGACAAGCGCCTGGTGGCCTACTACACGGGCACGGCCAGCGCCGAGCAGCTGCGGGCGCAGGCCGAGGCCACGCTGCCCAGCTATATGGTCCCGGCAGCCTGTGTGCAGCTGAGCGCGCTGCCGCTGACGCCCAACGGCAAGCTGGACCGCAAGGCGCTGCCGGCGCCGGACGAGCAGGCCTGGAGCCGGCGCGCCTACGAGGCGCCGCAGGGCGAGGTGGAGGCCACGCTGGCGGCCATCTGGGCCGAGCTGCTGCAGATCGAGCGCGTGGGCCGCCATGACAACTTCTTCGAACTGGGTGGCCACTCGCTGATGGCTGTCCAGCTGGCGTCTCGCGTGCGCAAGTCTCTGGGCCTCGAGCTGCCCCTGGCCGAGCTCTTCGCCCATCCCGAGCTGGCCGCGCTGGCGGCCCGTCTGAACGGCGCCGACCGTGCCGATGCTCAGCCCATCCCCCGGGCACCGCGCGAGCTGCCCCTGCCGCTGTCGCTGGCGCAGCAACGCCTGTGGTTCCTCTCCCGCATGGACGCTTCGGCCAGCCAGGCTTACCACATCAGCGGTGCCGTGCGCCTGCGCGGCGCGCTGGATGCAGCGGCTCTGCGCCAGGCCCTGCAGGCCATCATCGAGCGCCACGAGAGCCTGCGCACCCGCTTCGAGCTGATCGACGGCGAGCCGCGCCAGATCATCGAGGCCCAGGTGGCGCTGCCGCTGCTGGAGCTGCCAGCCAGCGGGCTGGACGACCCGCTGTTCGCCCGGCACGAGGCCGAGGCCTTCGATCTGCGCCAGGCGCCGGCCTTGCGCGTGCTGCTGGCGCGTCTGGGGCCGGATGACCATGTGCTGCAGATCGTGATGCACCACATCATCTGCGACGGCTGGTCCATCGGCGTGCTGCTGGCCGAGCTCAGCAGCGCCTATGCCGCGCAATGCGGCGAAGCCTCGCAGGCCCTGCCGGCTCTGCCCATCCAGTACGCCGACTATGCGGTCTGGCAGCGGGCCTGGCTGGCCGACGGGCGCCTGGAGGCGCAGACCGCCTTCTGGCGTCAGGCCCTGGCCGAGGCGCCGGTCCTGCTGGAATTGCCCACCGACCATGAGCGGCCGCTGCAGCAGGACTACCGTGGCGAACAGCTGGGTCTGCAGCTGGATGCACCGCTGAGCGCCGCGCTCAAGGCCCTGAGCCGACGCCATGGCGTGACCCTTTACATGACGCTGCTGGCTGGCTGGGCGGCGCTGCTGGGCCGCCTGGCCTCGCAGACCGACGTGGTGATCGGCAGCCCCGTGGCGGGCCGCGGCCGTGCGGAGGTGGAGCCGCTGATCGGCTGCTTCATCAACACGCTGGCACTGCGGCTGAAGATGGACGATGAGCCGACGGTGGCCCAGCTGCTGGCGCACACCCGGGCGCAGGTGCTGGCCGCGCAGCAACACCAGGACCTGCCCTTCGAGCAGGTGGTGGAGGCCGTGCAGCCACCGCGCAGCATGGCGCACACGCCCCTGTTCCAGGCGGCCTTCTCGTGGCAGAACCAGCCCGAGGGCGAGCTGAAGCTGCCGGGGTTGACGCTGGAAGCTGCGCAGCTGGAGCGCCGCAGCGCCCAGTTCGACCTGACGCTGACCCTGCAGGAGGTGGAGGGCGTGCTGGCCGGGCATATCGAGTACGCCGCGGCCCTGTTCGAACGCAGCACCATCGAGCGCTGGACCGGCCATCTGCGCACGCTGCTGCAGGCCATGGCGGCCGATGACAGCCAGCCGGTGGCGCGCCTGCCCCTGATGGGCCCGGCCGAGCGCCGCCAGCTGCTGAACGACTGGAACGTGGTGCCGGCACAGACGCCGCTGACGCAGACGCTGCACGAGCTGTTCGAGACGCAGGTCAGGCAGCGTTCGCAGGCGGTGGCCCTGGTGGATGGTGAACAGACGCTGAGCTACGGAGAGCTCAATGCTGAGGCCAACCGTCTGGCGCGCCATCTGGTGGGTCTGGGCGTGAAGCCCGAAGACGGGGTGGCGCTGTGCCTGGCGCGGGGCGCGCAGATGGTTGTGGCCTTGCTGGCGGTGCTCAAGGCGGGAGCGGCTTATGTGCCGCTGGACCCGGCGTATGCCTCGGAGCGCCTGGGCGCGACGCTGGCGGACAGCGCGCCGGTGGTGGTGCTGGTGGATGCGGCCGGGCGCGAGGCGCTGGGCGAGCATCTGCAGGCGGGCGCGAGGCAGGTGCTGGCGCTGGACGCGCCGCAGCAGGCCTGGGCCGGGCTGTCGGCAGAGGACCTGCCGGTGGCGCAGACCGGTGTGGGCCCGCAAAGCCTGGCCTATGTGATCTACACCTCGGGCTCGACGGGCCGCCCCAAGGGGGTGATGGTGGAGCACCGCCAGGTGCTGAGGCTGTTCCGCGCGACGCAGGACTGGTTCGAGTTCGGGGCGGACGATGCCTGGAGCCTGTTCCACTCGGTGGGCTTCGACTTCTCGGTGTGGGAGATCTGGGGGGCGCTGCTGCACGGCGGTCGCCTGGTGATCGTGCCGCAGGAGACGGCGCGCTCGCCCGAGGCCTTCTACGAGCTGCTGTGCGATCAGGGCGTG
>NZ_JANZKX010000013.1 GCF_027257975.1 Pelomonas sp. BJYL3 | reverse complement strand
CATCCTCTTGATCGAGCACGACGTGAAGCTGGTGATGGGCCTGTGCGACCGCGTGACGGTGCTGGACTACGGCAAGCAGATCGCCGAGGGCACGCCCGCGGACGTCCAGAAGAACGAGAAGGTGATCGAGGCGTACCTCGGCACCGGTGGCCATTGATCAGCCCGCAAAGAATTGGAGTCAAAGATGACGAATGAAGTGCTGTTGAAGGTCAGCGGGCTGAAGGTGGCCTACGGCGGGATCCAGGCGGTGAAGGGTGCGGACTTTGAAGTGCGCCGCGGTGAGCTGGTGAGCCTGATCGGGGCCAATGGCGCCGGCAAGACCACCACGCTCAAGGCCATCACCGGCCTGCAGCCGGTGGCGGATGGCGACATCCAGTACATGGGCAAGTCCATCAAGGGCCAGGGCGCCTGGGACCTGGTCAAGCAAGGCCTGGTGATGGTGCCGGAAGGCCGCGGGACCTTCACGCGCATGACCATCGTGGAGAACCTCCAGATGGGCGCCTACATCCGCAACGACAAGGCGCAGATCGAGGCCGACATCGACCGGATCTTCGGCATCTTCCCGCGCCTGAAGGAGCGTGCCACGCAGCTGGCCGGCACCATGTCCGGCGGCGAGCAGCAGATGCTGGCCATGGGCCGCGCGCTGATGACTCAGCCCAAGGTCCTGCTGCTGGACGAGCCCAGCATGGGCCTCTCGCCCATCATGGTCGACAAGATCTTCGAGGTCGTGAATGACATCCACGGCCAGGGCGTGACCATCCTGCTCGTGGAGCAGAACGCCAGCCGCGCACTGGCCGCCGCCAACCGCGGCTACGTGATGGAAAGCGGCCTGATCACCATGACCGGCGCGGGCAAGGACCTGCTGAGCGACCCGAAGGTCCGCGCAGCGTACCTTGGTGAATAAGCACCATCCTCATCGTGCGAAGACGGCCGGCGGCACAGCCGCTCGGCCCCCGCGCGAAGCCCGAGGATCCGGCTCCGCCGGGCCTGCGGGCTTGCCCCCTTGAGGGGGCGCGCGCAGCGCGTAGGGGGTGGAACCATTTCCAGAGCGGGACTACAGACAAGTCGCGAGCAGGAACCTTAACCCGCAGGTTCAGCAGCCCACAAGGCTGCAGGCGCTCGTTACACAGGAGATGAGACGATGAATTCGCAGATGAAGCTGGTGGCTGCAGCAGCCCTGGCCCTGGTGGGCGGTACCGCCCTGGCTCAAGACCTGGTCGTGAAGATCGGTCACGTCGGTCCCACCAGCGGCGGCATTGCCCACCTGGGCAAGGACAATGAGTTGGGCGCCCGCATGGCTATCGATGAACTGAACGCCAAGGGCGTGACGATCGGTGGCAAGAAGGCCAAGTTCGAACTGCTGGCGGAAGACGACGCTGGCGATCCCAAGCAAGGCACGGCCGCAGCCCAGAAGCTGATGGACTCCAAGGTCAATGGCGTGATCGGCCACCTGAACTCGGGCACTTCCATCCCCGCGTCCAAGGTCTACGCTGACGCCGGCGTGCCGCAGATCAGCCCCTCGGCGACGAACCCCAAGTTCACGCGCAACGGCTACAAGACCACGTTCCGCGTGGTGGCCGATGACGTGCACCTGGGTGGCACGCTGGGCAAGTACGCCGTGACGCAGCTCAAGGGCAAGTCGATTGCCGTGATCGATGACCGTACCGCTTACGGCCAGGGCGTGGCAGACGAGTTCGAAAAGGGCGTGAAGGCCTCCGGTGGCAAGGTCGTGGGTCGCGAGTTCACCAATGACAAGGCCACGGACTTCAGCTCCATCCTGACCTCCCTGAAGGGCAAGAAGCCCGACGTCATCTTCTTCGGCGGCATGGACGCCGTGGCCGGCCCGATGCTGCGCCAGATGAAGCAGCTGGGCATCGAAGCCAAGTTCATGGGCGGCGACGGCATCTGCTCGGGCGAGCTGCCCAAGCTGTCGGGCGGCACCATGGGTGACGGCCAGGTGGTGTGCGCTGAAGCCGGCGGCGTGGAAGGCGAATCCAAGAAGTCCATGGACGACTTCAAGGCCCGCTTCAAGGACAAGTACAAGGTCGAAGTGCAGATCTACGCACCGTACGTGTACGACGCGCTGAACGTGATGGTCGCCGCCATGGTGAAGGCCGGCTCGGCCGAACCCGCGAAGTACCTGCCGGTGCTGGCCAAGACCGAAGGCTACAAGGGCGTGACGGGCACGATCAGCTTCGACAACAAGGGCGACATCAAGAACGGCGCCCTGACCCTGTACACCTACAAGGGCGGTGCCCGCGAGCAGATCGCGGTCGTGCGCTAAGTCTCCCCGCCGGGGGAGTGACCCGGCAATCTCACGCGGAAATGTTGGAGCCGCCACCGTTGGGGTCAGGTCTTGCCTGGCACCGCGGTGGCGGTTTTCATTGCCGCCGTACCCGCTGCGGCTTCCCCTGCCTCAGCGCCTGCGATGGCCTGCGGGCGGCTCCGCGCTGATCGAGGCCTGGACATCGCCCGTGCGGCTGGCCCGGACCACCTCCTCGAACGCCGGCAGCAGCTCCGACCAGGCCTGGGCGTCAAAGCCCGCCGGGCAGCGCAGCGCCGCCGTGCCCTGCAGACGCGGCAGCCGGCCCCGGCAGGCGATGACGATGGTGTTGCTGCAGTCCTCGTCACTGATCACCAGCAGCTCGCCGTCGAAGCTGCGCTCCAGCCGGGCCAGGTGCAGCGCGAAGTCCACATGCCCCGTGTGCAGGTTGACGGCCAGCAGACCGCCGGGCTGCAGGGCGTCCCGGCAGTCGTCATAGAAGCGCTGGGTGCACAGCGCGGGCGGCTGGCCGTGGTAGTCGAAGCCATCGACCAGCAGGACGTCCAGCTGGTAGGGCGGAAAGCGGACGAAATCCGCGCCGTCTCCCAGCAGGACCTTGAAGCGCGCGTCGTCGTCCGGCACCTTGAACTCGCGGCGCAAGGCCAGCACGTGCGGATTGATCTCCAGCACCTTGATGCGCGTGGCCGGCAGATGGCGGTGGCAGAACTTCGCCAGCGAACCGCCTCCCAGGCCGATCATGGCCAGCGTGGCCGGACGCGGATTGAAGAGCAGGACGCCCATCATGGTGCGCGTGTAGGCCAGCGCCAGGGCGTCGGGCGCCATCAGGTGCATGGTGCTCTGGATCTCGTCCATGCAGAAGTGGAGGGACTTGCTGTCCAGCGTCTCCCGCACATAGGGCCTGACATGGGCGTTGGCGTCGGCGTCTTCGAGGGCAAGAAAGGAATCACTCATGGGCGGCTGGGGAGGCTGGGGCGGTGCGGTGTCGACGGGCGGCGCGGAGGTCCTGCCACAGCGGCGGGCTCGCGACCAGGATCAACGCGAAGGCGAAGGGAAGGGTGGCGGAGAAGCCCAGGTGCTTGAAGGCCAGGGCACCCGCCAGGCCGCCCACGAAGAACAGGGACAGGATCAGCAGATGGATGCCCAGCCTGTCACGGTTGGCCTGCACACGGTGGACCGCGTTGCGCTCGCTGGAACGGTTCCAGTAGAGCAGGCGGCCGAGCTCGATGCCGATGTCCGTCACCACGCCGGTCATGTGGGTGGTGCGGATCTCGGCCTGGGAAATCTTGGTCACCATGGCGTTCTGCAGACCCATGATGAAGCACAGCAGCAGCACCGCCGTGGGCACCAGGAGCTGTGGCAGACCGCGCAGATGGGCGCCCACCAGGCCGAAACCCAGCAGCAGCAGGGCTTCCACGAGCAGAGGCAGGGCGTACTTGCCCTGCAGCTGCCGGCGGCGCGCCCAGTTGATCAGCAGGGTCGTGCAGGCGGCACCGCCCACGAAGGACAGCAGCGTGGCCAGCGCGGACAGCGCCAGCCGCAGCTCCCCGATCGCCAGGTCATCGGCAATCCCGGAAATGATGCCGGTCATGTGCGAGGTGTAGCGCTGCACGGCCAGGAAGCCGCCCGCATTCACCGCGCCCGCCACGAAGGCCAGCAGCGCGCCCAGCTGGCGGTTGCTGCTGCGGGTGCGGTGGCGCGAGGTCAGGCGCTGCAGGTGCTCGAGGGGCATGGGAGGGCGTTGGCAAACGGCGGAGCCGGTTGAAACGCTAATCTAATGCGCCTTGAATGCGCGTGCAATTATAATGTGATTAACATAAGGAGCCTGCCATGGAGATGAAGACGGCACGCCTGACGGTGCTCATCGATCCCGACAAGAAGAAAGCCCTGGAGACCCTGTGCGCCAGCCAGGACGTGACCCCGTCACAGGTGGTCCGCAAGCTGATCCGCGAGTACCTGGTGGCCCATGGCGTGGACGTCAAGCCGGGCACGGCCGGGCAGGCTGATGCCTCACGGGGCGGCAAGGGCGGTTGAAACGCCGCCTGGCCTGCCAGGCGTGCCCTCCTATCGCCCTCTTATCGCCTACTTTTTGCCTCAGGTCCGCTCAGCTTGCGCAGGCGCAGCCGCTGCGGCCTCCGCAGCCCTTGGCCGCCTCGCCCTCGGGGCGGGTGGCCAGCTCCAGGGCCTGCGCGGCCAGGCGGTCGAAGAGGGCGCCGGCCTGGTCTGGCACAAAGCCCTCGTGATAGACCTTTCTGACCCCCAGGCGCTGCAACTGCACATGCACGCTGGCCTGGACCTCCCGACTCTCCAGGCAGGCCTTGACGCAGGCCAGCGCGCAGCCGTCCAAGGCCATGATGGGCCGGCCCGCGGCCTGGGCCTCCCGGGCCTTGCGCACCAGGCTGGGAACGCCCCCGCCAACGCCGGCGATGCAGCTCATTTCCGCCAGGCCGGCGCGGTCGAGCTGGATGGCAAGGTGGTTGGCGAGCTGGGCGGCACTGGAGCAGCCGGAACAGCTGTAGACCAGGGGCAGGTGATCGCGGTGGTGGGTCATGGTGGAGCCGGGGCCTGATGTCGGAGGCCCGCAGCCTGCCGCGAGAGGGCGCGTGGCGTCCTGCGCCACATCAGAGGTCGTGCAGAAACCGGGCAGTCCAGCGGGCCGTCAGGCGGCGGCCGGCCCGGGCGTCGGGAACAGGAGTCGCACCTGCAGCCCGCCTTCGTCCCTGTTTTTGAGGCTCACGCTGGCATGGTGCAGGTTGGCGATCTCCTTGACGATGGCCAGGCCCAGCCCGGTGCCCTGGCCGCTGGCCTGCCGCCCCCGGTAGAAGCGCAGCATGACCTTCACCAGCTCGTCCGGGGGAATGCCCGGACCGCTGTCACAGACGATCAGGCCCGGCGGTGATGCCTGCACGGTGATGCGGAGGGTGCCGCCCGCCGGCGTGTAGCGTATGGCGTTGTCGATCAGGTTGCCCAGGGCCTCGCTGAGGAGGTCGGGATGGCCCACGATGGCCGCCCGCTGCCCGGCCATGGCGGCATCGCCGGCCTCGATCAGCTCCATGGTCAGGCCCTTGTCATGGGCGCTTTCCAGGAAGGACTCACCCACTGCGTGCGCGAGATCGTCCAGGTCCACCGGGCCGAAGTCCGGGCTGCTGGCCAGCTCGGGATCCAGCCGGCTCAGGGCCAGCAGCTGCTGCACGAGGCGTGCGGTGCGCTGGGTCGAGGCTTGCAGCCCGGCCAGCACGGCACGCGTGGAGGCCAGGTCGGGCGCCTCGGCGGCGCGGGCCAGCCCCAGCTGCAGACCGGTCAGCGGCGTGCGCAGTTGGTGGGCCGCGGTGGAGGCAAAGAGCTTCTCCCGCTCCAGTACCTCGCGCAGCCGGCCCAGCAGCTCGTTCAGGGCGAGTGCGAAGGGCAGCAGCTCGCGCGGCACCGCCGTCGTGGGAATCGGCATCAGCGAGGCATGGGACTGCGTGTTCCATTGGTCGGCCATGCGCTGCAGGGGGCGCAGGGTGCGCCGCACGGCCGCCAGCAGGATCCAGGCCGCGACGATGACGATCAGCCCGACCGGCGCATACACCCACAGCAGCTCGCGGAACACGCGGCGGCGCTTGTTGAGGGTCTCGCCCACGCCCACGAGCACGACGCGCGAAGGATCCTGCGCACTGGCCACCTTCACCCACACCACCCGCACCGGATGGCCCAGGAAGGGGGCCTCGAAGGCCTCGGCGCCCTTGTCGTAGTCGCGGACGTCGCTGCCCGAGCGCGGCAGGTGCTGCTCGCCGGCCAGCACGCGCTCGCCTTCGAGCACGGAGAAGTAGGTCCTGTCGTCGGCGTCGTAGGTCAGCACCGCCTGGGCCTGGCGGTTGAGTGCGATCACGGCGGCCTGCTGCTCGAAGATGACCTGGGAGGCCAGGGAGCGGGCCGCGTCCAGCAGCCAGCGGTCGAAGACGGCGTCGATCAGCCCGCTGGCGGCGTGGGCGCTGAGAAAGCTGGCCACCAGCACCACGGCCAGCAGCGGCGCCAGCAGTCGCCACCTCAGTCCGCCCTCAAGCCCGCCTTGCAAGCCACGCAGGCGCCGCAGCGCCCATGTCATGGCGCGCCGTCCCGAGGTTCGGCATCCAGGACCAGGCGGTAGCCAAAGCCGCGCGAGGTCTCGATGCGCACATGGCAGTCCTGCAGCTTCTTGCGCAGGCGCGAGACATAGACCTCGATGGCGCTGTCACCGACCTCCAGATTGCGCTCGGCCAGCGCGTCCAGCAGCACCCGCTTGGGGACCAGGCGGGGCGCGCGCTGGATCAGCAGGCCCAGCACCTCGAATTCGCGCGGGTTGAGCTCCAGCGGCCGCCCGTCGCAGCTGACCACGCCCTCGTCCGGCAGCCAGCTGAGGCGGCCCAGCTGGGCGCGGCGCGTGCGGGAGGCCACCGAGCGGCGCAGCAGGGCCTCCATGCGCGCATCGAGCTCGTCCACCGAGAAGGGCTTGACCAGGTAGTCATCGGCGCCGGCCTTGAGTCCTGCCACGCGATCGGCCACCTGGTCCCGCGCCGTTAGCACCAGTACCGGTGTGCGCGGGTCGCCCTTTCGCCACCGCTGCAGCCACAGCAGTCCGTCGCCATCGGGGAGACTCAGATCCAGCACCAGCAGATCAGGCGTTAGCCCAACGACGACCTCGGTGGCCCGGTCCAGTCGTTCGCAGACCTGCACCGCCCAGCCGAGCTGCTTCCAGCGCAGCTGCAGTTCCCAGCTGATGATGGGGTCGTCCTCGATGAGCAAGATTTGCATGCGACATTGTGGACCCGCGGTCCAAAGGTGCTTGATAGTGGTTTGCAAGCTTGCCGGATTAAGCTGAACGACGGTTTGCCGTCGTGGCACTGGTGCTGCAGGCCGGTCCCGGGTCTTCATCTCCTTTCCACTTCCCATGCAAACGCGCCTCGACCTACCCCAGCCCGCCCCGCTTGCCACGGCCGCCCCGAATGAAGTGCCTGCACGCCAGGCGGTCGCCCTGCCTGATGCCCCAGCCGGGCGCTCTCCCGGCTGGGTGCCTCCGCTGCGCGCCCTCCGGGTCCTGGCCCGGCGCATGGAGCTCGGTGCCAAGGACTGGTTGAAGCTGGCCGTGGCCTTTGCGCGGCATCCCCGGGCCGTGAGTGGCTGGCTGGTGCTGCTGGTCGGGGACCCGGTGCTGCAGCGCGTCAATGACGCCAGGCTGCTCAGCAAGGTGACGCGACCCTACCTGGACCAGGCCTTGTCCCTGCCGGAGCGGGTGCGCCTCCTGGCGGGGCACTATCGCTGGCTCCATACGCAGGGCATGGGCGACCTGGCCTGCGCGGCCCACGCCGCTCCCCAGTGGCTCTATGGCTGGCAGGGCAAGGACGGAACGGGCTTCGAACTGCAGCTGCAGGCTATGCATGACGGGCATCGCGAAGGGGAGCTTAGCCTCAGCCTGCGCATGGACGGGCGCACGCTGTACACGCTGACGGGCCTGGTCGACACGGGCGCTTCCGGTGCACCGGCCTTCGTCGTGGGGCGGCTGCAGGGCGAGGCCTCGCAGGATGCCGCCGAGCGCATGCGCCTGGCCACCAAGGCCCTGCATGGCTGCCGGCCTGCCTGCCTGCTGATCACCGCGGCCGCCCAGTGGAGCCATGCCCTGGGCTGCTCCTGGCTGGAGCTGGTCGGCAACAGGCAGCGCATCGCCATCAATGCCTGGCGCCGCCGGCGCATCCTCGCGGACAACGAGCGGCTGTGGAAGGAAATGGGCGCCAGCCTGGGCTGCAACGGCCGCTGGCGCTTGCAGAGCGGTGTCGGCCGTGAGTTGGACCTCGAAAGCATCCCCTCACGCAAGCGGGCCGAGGCGCGCCGGCGGCAGGAGCTGCTGCTGGCTCTGTCGGAGGGCCTGCACGAGTCCATGCGTCGAGCGGTCCCACCGAGGGGCTGACCTCCTGGGGCCTTAGAAGATGGATCGACCCGTCAGCGTGGTCAGCCATTCCAGGGCGGCCACGCCGGCCAGGGAGTTGCCATTCGCGTCCAGCCCCGGCGACCACACGCAGATGCCGCAGAGGTTGGGGATGAGCGCCACGATGCCGCCTCCCACGCCGCTCTTGGCGGGCAGCCCGACACGGAAGGCGAAGTCACCGGCGGCGTCGTAGGTGCCGCAGGTCAGCATCAGGGCGTTGAGCCGCTTGGAGAGGCTGGGTGACAGCAGGCGCTCGCCGCTCCAGGGCAGCTCGCCATGGTTGGCCAGCAGGAGCATGGCGCGCGCCAGCTCCACGCAGCTCATCTCGATGGCGCAGTGGCTGCAGTAGGCATCGAGGATGCGGTCGACCGGATTCTGCAGCCGGCCGAAGCTGCGCATGAAGTGGGCCATGGCCGCGTTGCGGTCGCTGTGCTTGCGCTCAGACTGCGCGACCCGTAGGCTGTAGTCGACGGTGGCGCTGTCGGAAAGCTTGCGCAGCAGGTCCACCAGGGCAGTCTCGGGCTGGACATGGCGCGTGCACAGCACGTCGGTGACGGCCAGTGCGCCTGCATTGATGAAGGGGTTGCGCGGCTTGCCACCTTCATGCTCAAGCTGCACGAGCGAGTTGAAGGGCGTCCCGGAGGGCTCGCGGCCCACGCGCTCCCAGAGCGCGTCACCCTCATGCCGAAGGGCCATCAGCAACGCGAAGAGCTTGGAAATGCTCTGAATGGAAAAGCGCTGGCGCGATTGCCCGGTCTCCCAGAGTCTGCCGTCGATGCCCACGATGGCCATGCCGAACAGTTCGCGCGGCACGCGGGCCAGTTCAGGGATGTAGCTGGCGACCTGGCCCTGGCTCAACAGTGGCTGGGCACGGGCGGCGATCTCCTGCAGCGCTGCGTCGAAGTCAGGCCAGGGCAGGGCAAGGGTACGGCTCATGCGCGCATGCTAGCGTCACCGTCATGCCTCCGGAGTCGGGCATGCGGTAATGGCGGTGACACTGGCTTCGCGAGCCGGCAACGGCCACTTGCTCGGGATGGCCCCGGCGGCGCAGGCCCTGTGCTCTGGGTAGGCCACTTCTTTGCTGCCGCGAGAGGCTGTCGGGTGTGCAGTATTGGGGGCGAAAGGCCGTGAAGGCCTGCGCATATTCACAAAGCCCACGGCATCTCGGCGACAGTTTTGCGAACGCTGGGAGCCTTCCGGGGCGAGTGCCGCACACACAAAATTTCATGTGATCTTCCCGAACTGGTCACGCCGCGTGTGGCCTTGCCTGAGCAAGCGGCGGGGCGCACCTGAGCCGCCGGCGCAACAGCCGACTGATTGCAGTTCAATCGCAGCCAGCATGTCGCGACACTGCGACGCCGCCCCCGTATTCATGGGGGGTGCAAATGTTTCTGGATGTCATTGGGTTTTTCAGTGCCTTGCGAGCCCTGGGCGCCGGGGAACGGGCCGAGATCCGGGGTGGCTGCGGTATGGATTTTCCCTCTGCTGCCTAGTGTTTGCCGCTTGCCTGGGCTAGGCATGCGATCACGCCCACTGCTTGTAAGACAAGCCATAACTTAGTTAGGTCGCGTGTCACTAGTAACTTCTTGCAGGGTTGGCGTCGGCAAAAAATAAAGGAAGTGGCCATAGACTGGTCATACGACCTCGCTAACGTTGTGAGATCGGTGGTCAAGGCAGGACAAACACCCGGGTGCATCCATCAGGGTGTTGCTTGGCCAATAGGCTTTCTCTTGCACCGGGTGAGCCAGTGAAGAGATTGTGGAGTTCGCATGGACCCCCGCAATCCAGACCGAGGTGCATACAAAGGCTTGAGGAAATCAGCGGCTCTGCTGGCTGCGTCTGCATTCATTGGCTCTGCCATGAGTGCTGACAGGCAGGGCTTTGTTCATCATTCTCGATTGCGAAGTAGGGGGGCATGTGCCATGAACAGATACGAAGTCCTGCGCGGACGGGAGTCCCAGGCGCGGACTTACGCGGCAAATTTTGAAGGCGTCTTCGAGTCAGGGGCAGGCATCCGACTGCGTGACCAGAGTGGCCGGGAGATCATTGACTGCCTGGCCTGCGCGGGAGCGCTGCCATTGGGTCACAACCATCCTGAGTTGGTGGAGGTGTTGACCCAATTCATTAAGTCCGGGCATGTCCATCAGGCCCTGGACCTCACGACTCCGGCCAAGTACGAGTTTGTCCAGGAACTGTTCGGCTTGCTGCCCGAGGAGTTCGCCAGCCGCGCAAAGGTCCAGTTCTGCAGCCCCAGCGGTTCGGACGCCGTCGAGGCAGCCCTCAAGCTGGCCCGCTTCGCCACGGGGCGGCACAACATCATCGCCTTCCATGGTGCCTACCATGGCATGACGGGCAATGCCCTGGCCGCCATGGGCAACCTGGGGCCCAAGTCCGGCATCGGGCCCGGGCCTGGTGGTATCCATTTCATGCCCTATCCCTACCGATTCCGCTGCCCCTTCGGCACGGACGGCAGCCAGACGGACGAGCTGTCCATCAACTACCTGCGTCGGGTCCTCGAGGATCCGGAGAGCGGCATTGCCAAGCCTGCTGCGGTGATCGTGGAGGCCGTGCAGGGCGAAGGGGGCTGCATCCCGGCCTCTGGCGACTGGCTGCGGGCGCTCCGCGCCTTGACGCAGGAGCATGGCATCCCGCTCATCCTCGACGAAGTCCAGAGCGGCTTTGCGCGCACAGGGCAGATGTTCGCCTTCGAGAGTGCCGGAATCGTGCCGGATGTGCTGGTGCTTTCCAAGGCGCTGGGCGGCGGCTTCCCGCTGGCGGTCGTGGTGTATGACCAGTCGCTGGACAAGTGGCCTCGCGGCATGCATGCCGGCACCTTCCGTGGCAACCAGATTGCCATGGTCGCCGGGCAGGCCACGATGCGCATTCTTCAACGCGACGGTCTCGCGCAGCATGCCCAGAAGATGGGCGAGCTGCTGATGTCGGGACTGCGCGACCTGGCCCGCCGCTATCCGGCGTTTGGTGACGTGAGAGGCCGCGGCCTGATGGTGGGTGTCGAGGTGGCCGAACCGCAGCAGGGCGGCCAGCCCGGTCCCGGGAACGGGGCTTTGGCCCGGGCCATCAAGCGTTGCGCCATGGAGGCGGGCCTGATGGTGGAGACCGGCGGCCGCCACGGCGCCGTGCTGCGCTTCCTACCGCCACTGATTCTCACGCCGACCGATGTCGGCGCCATTCTTGATCGCCTGGATACGGCGGTGTTTCACGCTTTGAAGCAACAGGGGGTGGCTCATGCAGCCTGAGGTCCAAACCACGAATGCAGTCCAGGACGCGGCTGCCGATCCCTCCATTGCGGAGGCTCCCAAGAAGAAGCCCTTGCTCACGCGCGCCTTCATCCTGCTGTGGCTCAGCGAGACCTCCTTCGATATCGGCGCCGCGCTGATGGGCTTCGCCCTCGGTGTCTGGGTCTTCGAGAAGACGGGCTCGGCCGAGCAGTTCTCCTGGACCATTCTGTCGGCGGCCGTACCGGCCCTGCTGATGACGCCGTTTTCCGGAGGGCTGGCGGATCGCTATGACCGTCGCTGGGTCATCGCAAGCTGCGATGTGGTCACCGCCCTGATGGTGATGGTGCTGGCGGCTCTGCTTTACTACGACGCCTTGTCCGTCTCGCACCTGCTGGTCTTCAATGGGGTGGGTGCGGTCGTCGGAGCGCTGCGCAATCCGTCCTATATGGCCGCGATCGGCGCCATCGTCCCCAAGGATAGCTTGACTCAGGCCAATGGCCTGGTGAACCTGTCGCAGGCGCTCATGCACGTGGGTGCACCCTTGATGGCGGGCTATGTGATGGCGTCGTGGGGCCTGGGCGGCATCATGGTCATCGAGGTTGCCCTGGTCATTGCTGGCGCCGCCGCCATCTTCGGCGCGCTGTCCAGCGCACGCCACGCCATCCGAGGCACCGAGGAGCCTAGCAAGCAGCATCCCGTGCGGGCCATGATCGACAGCTTCCGTTCGGCCCTCGGCTACTTCCGTACCGAGCCGCTGATGATCGGCCTGCTCGCCTATGCCGTGCTGCAGGAAAGCCTGATGGTGCTGATCACGGCCATGATCACCCCACTGGTGCTGTCCACCGGTACCAGCGATACGCTGGGCCTGGTGCTGACCTGTGGTGCCCTTGGCAGCATGGTGGGCGCGGCACTGCTGGTGGTGCTGAAGATCAACAAGCGTCTGATGGTCTGGGTCCTAGTGACCGACGCCTGCCTGTCCCTGGCTGTCGTGCTGGCCGGCTTCACCACCTCTCCAGGCGTATGGTGCCTCTGTGCCTTCATCGCGATGGCAGCGGGCGCAGCCTCTGGTTCCTGCGCGGGAGCCCTGTGGATGCGCAAGATCCCCAAAGCCAAGCAGGGCAGCATCTTTGCCCTGATCGGTGCCCTGCACCTGCTGGCGCTTTGCGTGGTCATGACGCTTGGCGGGGTTGCTGGCGAGCATGTGTTCGAGCCGGCACTCGCAACCGGAGGGGCCTGGTCCGAAACCATCGGGCAGGTGATCGGCGTGGGCAAGGGGCGTGGCTTCGGCTTCCTCTACGTCCTCTGCGGGGGCGTATGCGTCATCGCATCGCTGCTGGCCCTGCTCAATCGCCACATGCGAGAGCTTGACCTGCGGGTGGATGACCAGCCGGATATCGAATCGATCGCATCGGTACCGGCTGAGGGGGCTGCCGTCCCTCAACCCAGCACCTGACACGCAGCGCGCGTAGATCGGGTCCTGTCTGTGGTCCAGGCATCAAGCGATGCCTGGACTGCGGAAGCTTTTCACTTTCCGAAACCTGACGAAGCGGGCCGCCTGGCTCCGCACAAGGCGGCGCCTGTTCGTCGCACCTTCCAGGGCATTGCTAGAAATCGTTGCTGGGTCGCGGCCCGGGCAGGAGAAGAACGTGTCAGTCCTCATCGATATGAACCAGGCAGCGCAGACCTCGCATCCCTTGCCCGCGGCGGAAGTCGGAAACTGGCATGAACTGTCTTCGATCCAGCGCACCATTTGGTTCCTCTACCGCATGCAGCCTGAGCTGCAGGGGGGCTACAACATTGCCTTCGCGGCCCGCGTCCAGCCGTCACTGGATGCCGAGCGCTTCCAGCGTGCGCTCGATGGCCTGGCGGCCCGGCATCCCATGCTGCGGGCCAGCTTTGCCGAGTTCGATGGTGAGCCGCGGCAGCGCATCCATTCCCACGCCTCTGTGCCTCTTGCGATCCACGAAGTCGATTCGCTCGACGAGGCGGTCCTGGGGCCGAGGGTGGAGGCGGACCGCGCACGCCCCTTCGTGCTGGATGCGGCGCCCCTGATCCGTGCCAGCCTCTATCGCGACGGTTCCGGTGCCGACGTCATGCTGCTGGCCGTGGACCACCTGGTCTGCGACGGATGGTCGCTGTGGCAGATCCTGGAAGAGCTGGACCATCTGCTGAAGCTGGAATCGGGCGCGCCCGGTTCGACGGAGCCTGGCCCGGCCGACGCTCCCTCATTCCTCGATCACGTCAGCCAGCAACGTGCATGGCTGGAAAGCCCCCAGGGCCAGAGGCAGTTCGAGTACTGGAAGTCGGCGCTTGCGGAGCCCTATCCGCGCCTTGAGTTGCCGGTCGACCACCTTCCCGACCGGGCCCTGGTGAAGGAAACGCGCGAAACCCTCACGGTGGTGTTGAACCCGGCACTGACCGCCGGCCTGCGTGAGCTGACGGAGCGGCACCAGGGCACGATGTTCGCCACGCTGCTGAGCTCGTACTTCATCCTTCTGCATAGACTGACTGGCCAGGATCAGCTCGCCGTCGGCTCCCCCATGCCCGCGCGTGGGCGCGAGTGGGGCAGCACCCTGGGCAACTTCACCAATCCTGTCGTGATGCGGGCCCAGCTGGATCCGCAGCTCAGCGTTGCAGCGCTGCTCAAGCAGGTGCAGCAAACGGCATGGCGGGCACTGAAGAACCAGAGCTATCCCCTGGTGGAAATCGTCGAGCGCCTCAATCCGGTACGCGCTGACGACGGCCATCCCTATTTCAACGCTCTGTTCGTGTATCAGAAGGCACGCGCGGCCTCCCAGACCCTGGGACTGATGGCGCACTCCAAGGACGTCGGCGAAGTGGACTGGGGCGGTGCGAGGCTCAGTGCCTACGGCCGCATCCAGAACACGGGGGGCTCAGGCCTCGATCTGCTGCTGGAGATGGCCGAGGTGGGCGACACGGTGATCGTCCCGCTGGACTACGACAGCAGCAAGTTCGAGCGCCGCACCGTCGAGCGCTTCCTGGGCTACTGGCAGCGCCTGCTGGAGGCCATGGTGGCCGACGAACAGATGGCGGTGGGCCGGCTGCCCATACTGCCTGCGGCGGAGCGCGAGCAGGTGCTGCGAGGCTGGAACCAGACGCAGGAGGCGCTGCCGCTGGATCGGTGCGTGCACGAGCTGATCGAGGCGCAGGTGAGTCGGGATGGAGCGGCTGCAGCGGTGGTGGAAGCTGGCGGGGTGCTGAGCTATGCGCAGCTGAATGCGCAGGCGAACCGTCTGGCGAGGCGGCTGCGGTCGCTGGGGGTGGGCCCGGACGTTCGAGTGGCGCTGTGCGCGCAGCGCGGGTCGGGCATGCTGACGGCGCTGCTGGGGATCTGGAAGTCGGGCGGGGCGTATGTGCCGCTGGACCCGGCGTATCCGAAGGAGCGGCTG
>NZ_JANZKX010000012.1 GCF_027257975.1 Pelomonas sp. BJYL3 | reverse complement strand
TCTGTTCGGTGCTCCAGCACCATGCGCACGGCGCGCTCACGCACCTCGGGCGAAAACTTCGGGGACTTCTTCATGGCTCCATTCTCCAGAGTTGGAGCCTCCTCGAAACCCGGGGCGATTCAGACGGACGCCAAGCGCTTGCGTGAGCTCGAAGCCGAGAACGCCAAGCTCAAGCGCTTGCTGGCCGAGGCGCATCTGGACATTCATGCGCTCAAGGATGTCTTCGGCGTAAAGCCCTAGCCCCGCAGGCCAGGCGCGAAGCGGCAGCCAGGATGATCGACCTGCATCACCTGTCTGAGCGACGCGCCTGCCGCCTGGTGGGGCTCTCCAGGGACAGCTATCGCAACCCGCCGGTGCCCAGTGAAGCGACACAGCGGCTCAGCGCCAGGATCATCGAGATCGCGCAGGTGCGGCGCCGCTTCGGCTATCGCCGCATCCACGACCTGCTGCGCCTGGACTTCCCCGGCGTGAACCACAAGCGGGTCTATCGCCTGTACAACCAGGCGCAGCTGGCCGTGCGCAAGCGCAACAAGGCCAAGCGCGCGCTCAGCGAGCGCATGCCACTGGCGGTAGCTTCGCACGTCAACGAGGTGTGGAGCATGGACTTCGTCAGTGACAGCCTGGCCAATGGGCGGCGCATCAAGTGCCTGACCGTGGCCGATGACTTCTCGCACGAGTGCGTGGACATCGCCGTGGACTACGGCATCTCGGGGCAGTACGTGACCCGGCTGCTGGATCAGGCGGCGATGTTTCGGGGGTATCCCGCTGCGGTGCGCACCGACAACGGGCCGGAGTTCACCAGCCGTGCCTTCATCGCCTGGGCGCAATCCCATGGCGTGCGGCACATCCTGATCCAGCCAGGCAGGCCCATGCAGAACGGCTACATCGAGAGCTTCAACGGCAAGTTCCGCGACGAGTGCTTGAACGAGCACTGGTTCGAGAGCCTGCCGCAGGCGCGCTCGACGATTGCGGCTTGGCGGCAGGACTACAACGAGGTGCGGCCGCACAGCAGTCTGGGTCGCATCCCTCCGGCAGAGTTTGCGCAGCGCCATCGCAGCAAGAACTCGCCAACACCGGCTTCAGGCAAAGAGATCAAGTAACCTTCAACCTGGACTTCCGCCTTAGTGGTACGGCGGGAGGGGGCAGGTCACGTCGGCAGGCAAGGCGACAAAGGTGACCGGAAGAAGCATGGCCGCCATGACAGCCGCCGAAACAGAGGAAAGACCACTCACGGAATCAAACGATCGCAGGGAACGAATGGATGCGCGATGCATTGATAAGCCTTCTGCTTTGTAGTTGATGACCGCCCAGCGAGACCGCTGGAACGGGCCGAAGCGAAGAATAGGTTTGCGTCACAGAACCATGCAACTTCATTGAATTCGAAGATGACTCCATGCGATATTGGTATGTGCAGCCACGCATTAGACGGATACGCCGGTATCGCCGGTACGGGTGTCAGCTCTGCCGTCCAGCCATCTCGTGAGTCACGGCGATGGGTCGCTCCCGACTGCGATGGGCCGGGTTTTCGATAGAAGGCGGCGGATCGAAGATGGAGCCGTCCAACAAAGGAAGGCTCAGACGATGCGCGGCGATCAAGACCCGGAAAGCGCGAACCAGCAAGATCGGCCAAGCGCCTCGCCGAAGGACGAGCGCACGACACTGGCCTTGGCTGCGAGCAACAGCAATGCGGCGCTGCGCAGGACGATCCGCCGCCCTGAGTTGCATCGCATGGTGCCCCTGGCGGACACAACGATCTACGACATGGAGCGACGGGGTGAATTCCCGCGCCGCTTCAATCTCACGCCGCGCTGCGTGGTGTGGGACGCCGCCGAGGTGGAAGCGTGGCTCGAATCGCGCCGCGAGGCGTCGAACAGCGCGCAGCTGAAGCGCGCGCCCTCGCCCGACGTGCGGAAGCGCAAGCGCCGGCCTGTCAGAGCAACGCCTGGGTCGTGAGCACCTTCATCGACGGCGGCAGCAGCGTAGGCGTGTGCGCCCGGCCCGCGGCCCATGCGTCGATCATGTCGGCCCATTCCTGCAGCATGTGACGGCGCTGCTCGGCGTATTCCGCCTTGTTGTAGACGCCACGCGAGGAGCGGCCGTCCTCGTGCGCCAGGCATTTCTCGATCCAGTCGCTGTTGAAGCCCAGCTCGTTCAGGATAGTGGAGCCGGTGCGACGCAGGTCGTGCACGGTGAAGGGCTCGAGCGGCTGCATGTGCTGCTTGGCGCGGGTGACCACCAGCTGCGTGACGCGGTTCAGCGTCGCGTTGGACATCGGCTTGTCGGCGTCGTAGCGCGAGGGGATCAGATAGCGCGAGCCGCCGGCGCAGGTACGCAGCGCCACCATGATGTCCAACGCCTGCTGCGACAGGTAGACGTTGTGGGGCTTGGCGGCCTTCATGCGCTCCTTCGGAATGCTCCAGACGGCCTTCTCGAAATCGACCTCATCCCAGGTGGCGTTGATCAGCTCGCCCTTGCGCACCAGCGTCAGCAGGATCAGCTTGAGCCCGAGCTTGATGGTGGGGTAGGAGGCAACGTACTCCATCTGGTCGAGCGCGACGCGGATCTCGCTGGGCGAAAGCGCCCTGTCCTTCGGCACGAAGGTAGCGATAGACGAGGGGCCGACATCGTCGGCCGGGTTGGCCACCTTCTCGCCGTGCAGGATGGCGAAGCTGTAGACCTGTTTGACGATGTCGCGCACGTGTACGGCGGTGGCCGGCGCGCCGCGCGCCTTGACCTTGTTGCACAGCTCGCGCAGGTCGTCGGCGGTGATCTCGGTGAGCAGCCGGTTCTGGAACACGGGCAGGATGTCGCGGTCCAGGATGCTCTTGCGCATCGCCCGCGTGCTGTCGGCCATGCGCGCCTCGGCGGACCACCTGACGGTAAATTCGCCGAAGCGCTTTGCCTCCGTCAGACGGCGCTTTTCCCTCTGTTTGCCCTGCGCGGGCGACACCCCTTCGGCGACGGCGCGACGGGCTTCCAGCACCCGCTCTCGCGCCTTGGCCAGCGAAATACCGTCAGCCCCATAGCGTCCGAGGGTCAGCGTCTCGCGGCGGCCGTTCAGGCGGTAGTCGTAGCGGAAGGTGACGGTGCCGCCTGGAGAGACGGTGGCGTACATGCCGTCGCGGTCGCTCACCTTGTACAGGCGCTCGCGCGGCTTCAGGTTCTTCAAAGCGGTGTCGGTGAGCATCGGGCTTCCTTCTTCCCGGGGCAGAACCGATTTACCGTCAGCCCTACCGCAGACTTAAGAATCGCCCGGAAACCCGCATGAATCCTAGCTTCTTGCCGGATTTTTACCGTCATAAGGGCCGAGCAGCGTGACGGTAGAAATTTCAGGCTGGGACGGCGCTTGGTGGCTACCGTCGAATCTATCGTCAAGTTGGTCTGCTGCCCACCGATAGGTGCCGATAGCTACAGAGATAATTTTTCTTTGTAAATCAACGTTTTATGCTGATTTCTCGATAGCTGCCGAACGCTGCCGAAGCCATGAGAATCATTCCCATTCAATGGTCGCAGGCGGCTTGCTCGAGACGTCGTAGGTCACGCGGTTGATGCCGCGCACCTCGTTGATGATGCGACCCGACACCTTCTTCAGCAGGCCGTAGGGCAGCTCTGCCCAGTCGGCGGTCATGAAGTCGCTGGTCTGCACGGCGCGCAGGGCCACCACGTAGTCGTAGGTGCGGCCATCCCCCATCACGCCCACGCTCTTCACCGGCAGGAAGACGGTGAAGGCCTGGCTGGTGAGGTCGTACCAGGTCTTGCCCGTGGCCTCGTCCTTCCAGTTGCGCAGCTCCTCGATGAAGATCGCGTCGGCACGGCGCAGCAGGTCGGCGTAGTCCTTCCTGACCTCGCCCAGGATACGCACGCCCAGGCCCGGGCCCGGGAAGGGATGGCGGTAGACCATCTCGGGCGGCAGGCCCAGTGCCACGCCCAGCTCGCGAACCTCGTCCTTGAACAGCTCGCGCAGCGGCTCCAGCAGCTTCAGGCCCAGTTGCTCCGGCAGGCCACCCACGTTGTGGTGGCTCTTGATGGTGGTGGCCTTCTTGGTCTTGGTGCCGCCGCTTTCCACCACGTCGGGGTAGATCGTGCCCTGAGCCAGGAAGGTCGCGCCCTTGTGACCCTGGCCGCTGGCCTTGAGCTTCTCGGCCTCGGCCTTGAACACGTCCACGAAGAGACCGCCGATGATCTTGCGCTTCTTCTCCGGATCCGTGACGCCGGCCAGCTGGCCCAGGAAGAGCTCGCTGGCATCCACGCGGATCACGCGGGCGTGCAGCTTGCCTTCGAACATGTCCATGACCATGTCGCCCTCGTTGAGGCGCAGCAGCCCGTGGTCCACGAAGACGCAGGTGAGCTGGTCACCGATGGCGCGGTGGATCAGGGCCGCGGCCACGCTGGAGTCCACGCCGCCGGACAGGCCGAGGATGACTTCCTCGTCACCCACCTGCTCGCGGATCTTCTGGACGGCTTCCTCGATGTAGTCGCCCATGATCCAGTCGCCCTTGCAGCCAGCGATCTCACGCACGAAGCGCGTGAGCAAGGCCTGACCCTGCAAGGTGTGCGTGACCTCAGGATGGAACTGCACGGCGTAGTAGCCCTTGGCCTCGTTGGCCATGGCGGCGATGGGGCAGCTGGGCGTGGATGCCATCAGCGTGAAGCCCGGTGGCAGCGCCGTGACCTTGTCGCCGTGGCTCATCCAGACTTTGAGCATGCCGTGGCCCTCGGCCGTGGCAAAGTCCTTCAGCCCATGCAGCAGGCGGGTGCTGCCTTCGGGACGCACTTCCGCGTAACCGAACTCGCGGGTGTCGCTCCACTCGACCTTGCCGCCCAACTGCACAGCCATGGTCTGCATGCCGTAGCAGATGCCCAGCACCGGCACACCCAGGTCCCACACGGCCTGCGGCGCGCGCAGCTCGTGGTCCTCGTAGGTCGACGCATGGCTGCCCGACAGAATGATGGCCTTAGGTGCATAACTGCGGATGAAGTCGTCCGAGACGTCGTTCGGATGGATCTCGCAGTAGACATGGGCCTCGCGGACACGGCGGGCGATCAGCTGGGTGACCTGGGAGCCGAAGTCGAGGATCAGGACTTTGTCATGCATGGTGGTGCTCACTCAGTGGCCGGCCGGCGCCGGGGCAGCGCTGGCCGAAGGGGTGGCCCGCGCGAAATGGCGCCAGGCGAAGAACAGGGACAGTGCCTGCAGCAGGGCACAGAAGTAGAAGGGCGCGCCGGCCAGCCAGTTCGTGGGCGGCACGTCCGAGACGAGGTACATCAGGCCCGGGCCGATCACCGGCGCCAGCACCGCCATCACGCTGTTGAGCGAGGAGACGGCGCCCATGGTCTCGCCCTGGGTGCGGGCGTCAGCCGCGTTGGAGATCAGGCTTTGCAGCGCCGTGCCGGCGGCGAAGCCCAGCACGTTGACGACGATGGGCACGAACATCATCCAGCCCTCGGTCGCCCACCCCCAGAAGGCATTGGTGAGCACCGAGGACGCCAGGCCCCACATCACCAGCTTGTGCGCCGCGAAGGCCTTCAGCAGGCGAGGCATCAGGAAGCCCTGCACGATGACCGACATCACGCCCACCGCGAACAGCGACAGGCCGTTGGCCTTGGGACCCCAGCCGAACTTGTGCGCCGTGTAGAGCACCCAGCTGCTGTGCAGGATCAGCTGCGCCAGGCCGCTCAGCCCGAGCACGAAGACCAGGCCGCCCACGCCCTTGAGCTTGCCCAGGCGGCCGAGCGCGCTGACCGGGTTGGCCTTGCGCCACTCGAAGGGGCGGCGGTTCTCGGGCTTGAGGGACTCGGGAAGCACGAAGAAGCCGTACAGCCAGTTCACCAGGGCCAGCGTGCCGGCCACGAAGAAGGGCAGGTGCAGGTTGATGTCACCCAGGATGCCGCCCATGGCCGGCCCGAGGATGAAGCCCATGCCGAAGGCCGCGCCCAGCATGCCGAAACGCTTGGCGCGCTCTTCCGGCGCGCTGATGTCGGCCACGTAGGCATTGGCGACGGCGGCATTGGCCTGCATCGCGCCGCTGACCAGGCGCACGGCCACCAGCATCCACAAGGCGGTGGCGGTGGCGGTGACGAAGAAGCTCAGCGCCAGGCCGCAAAAGCCGATCAGCATCACCGGCCGGCGGCCGTAGCGGTCGGACAGCGAGCCCAGGATGGGCGAGCCGAAGAAGTTGGCGATGCCAAAGGCAAAGGCCACCGCCAGATAGGCCAGATTGTGCTCGGCCGGCGTGCGGGCGAAGGTGCCCACCAGAGGCGGCAACACCGGGATGATGAGGCCGATGCTGATCATGTCGATCAGCACGGCAATCATGATGAAGAGCATCCCGGCCTGACGCCCGGTCTTGGGAGCGGGGGCCGGATTTTCAGACACGGTCATTGCTTGTGCTCATGGCTGCTGCGGGCCGGAATGAAAGCAGGGGCGACCTGCGTCGCCCCTGCTTTGCACCTGCCGGCTTACTCCGATCGGTAGTTCGGCGCCTCTTTGGTGATCTGCACATCGTGGACATGGCTTTCGCGAATGCCCGCGGCGGTGATCTCGACGAACTCGGCGCGCTCGTGCATCTCGGCGATGGTGGCGCAACCGCAGTAGCCCATGGAGGCACGCACGCCGCCGGCCATCTGGAAGACGATGGCGACCATGGACCCCTTGTAGGGCACGCGGCCTTCGATGCCCTCGGGCACCAGCTTGTCCGCGTTGGGATTGGTGGTCTCGTCGTTTTCCTGGAAGTAGCGGTCGGCCGAACCGGCCTTCATCGCGCCGATGGAGCCCATGCCGCGATAGCTCTTGTAGGAGCGACCCTGGAAGAGGATGACCTCGCCCGGCGCTTCCTCGGTGCCGGCGAACATGCCGCCCATCATCACGGCGCTGGCGCCGGCGGCGATGGCCTTGGCGATGTCGCCCGAGTAGCGGATGCCGCCGTCGGCGATCAGCGGCACGCCCGTGCCCTTGAGCGCGGTGGCGACGTAGTCGATGGCGGTGATCTGCGGCACGCCCACGCCGGCCACGATGCGGGTGGTGCAGATGGAGCCGGGGCCGATGCCGACCTTGACGCCGTCAGCACCCGCCTCGACCAGGGCCAGGGCCGCTGCACCGGTGGCGATGTTGCCGCCGATGACGTCGACCTGCGGGAAGTTCTTCTTCACCCAGCGCACGCGCTCGATGACGCCGGCGCTGTGGCCGTGGGCCGTGTCGACCACGATGGCATCGACGCCGGCCTTCACCAGCAACTCGACGCGCTCTTCCGTGCCCTCACCCACGCCCACCGCCGCGCCGACGCGCAGCTTGCCCTGGGCATCGCGGGCGGCATTGGGGAAGTTGGTCTGCTTGGTGATGTCCTTGACCGTCATCAGGCCGCGCAGCTCGAAGGCGTCGTTGATGACCAGCACGCGCTCGAGCTTGTGCGTGTGCATCAGCGCCTTGGCCTCAGCCAGCGAGGCGCCTTCCTTGACCGTGATCAGGCGTTCGGCCGGGGTCATGATCTCGCGCACCGAGGCGTCCATGCGGGTCTCGAAGCGCAGGTCGCGGCCGGTCACGATGCCGACCACCTTGCTGCCTTCCAGCACCGGGAAGCCCGAGATGCCGTGGTGCTCGGACAGCGCCTTGACCTGACGGACCGTCGTGTCGGGCGTGATCGTGATGGGGTCGCGCAGCACGCCGGACTCATAGCGCTTGACGCGGGCCACTTCGGCGGCCTGCTGCTGCGGCGTGAGGTTCTTGTGGACGATGCCCATGCCGCCTTCCTGTGCCATGGCAATGGCAAGGCGGGATTCCGTGACCGTGTCCATGGCGGCAGACACCAGGGGCAGGTTGATCCGGATGTTGCGGGTCAGCTGGGTGGCGAGGCTGGTGTCGCGGGGCAACACCTGGGAGAACGCAGGCACCAACAACACATCGTCGAAGGTGAGCGCTTTTCCAAGAAGGCGCATGAGGGTGGCTCCAGACGCAAAGCGGCATTATAGGGAAGTCGGGCGAGCCCTGCCCTGCCGGCTGTGAAAACCGGTCGCCAGGCCCGGCACGCAAGGGGGAAGCCGGGCAAGTCGTGAACTATGGCCTTGGCTTCAGCACAGACGGCCACTAGCGTCAAGGCAGTTTCACATTCACTGACAACTGCAGGCGCAGGCACCGGCTTGAAGCCGGCGGGGCCGCCCTACACTTTGCTGGATTGACTCGGAAAAGAACTGACATGTCGTTGCGCCTCTCTCCCTGCCTTCAACTGCTGTCCTTGAGCGCATTGCTGCTGTTCGGCCCTGCGGCCGAGGCTCAGTGGAAATGGAAGGACGCCAACGGCAAGATCCAGTACAGCGACATGCCCCCGCCCCCCAGCGTGGCGGACAAGGACATCCTGCTGCGCCCCCCCGGCACCCGCGCCACCGTCGTGCCGTATGGCTCAGCCCAGGCAGCGGCAGCCAGCGCCGCTGCGGCAGCCTCCGCCAACGCCGCAGCCCAGGCTGCCGCGAAGAAGGACGCCGACCAGCAAGGCCAGGCCAAGAAGGAGGCCGAGCAGGCCCAGGCTCGTCAGGCCGAGGAAGCCAAGAAGCTCGCCGCCGCCCGCGCCGAGAACTGCCAGCGCGCCCGCCAGAACCTGGTGCTGCTGGACACCGGCCTGCGGGTATCGACCCTCAACGCCGCCGGCGAAACGGTCTTCATGGACGACAAACAGCGCGCCGCCGAACGCGAGCGCGTGCAGGCCATCGTCAACAAGGACTGCCGCTGAGCAGGCCGCAGCGGCGCCCCTCAGGCGCCCGTCTTCCCTGACAGCGGCCGGTGCCGCGAGACGATGCGCCGGCCGGTGGCCCGATAGCGCAGGCGCCGGGCCTCTTTGGGATCCACGCTGAGCGGCCGGTAGACCTCCACCCGGTCGCGGTCCCTCAGCACCGTCTCCAGGGCCTGCTGACGGCCCCACACCCCCACGCAGAGCGGTCCGCCCGCCTCCAGGCCCGCGCGGTCCTGCGCGAAGCGTGGCGAGGCCGACAGGGCCTGCGACACCGTGCTGCCAGCCGCGAGCAGCAGCGGCTCGGCCAGCACGCAGCCCGGCCGCGGGCTCCAGACCAGCTCGATGCGGATCGCTGCCGGCTCAGCGGGGGCCATAGACCACCTCGGCCCGCTTGACGAAGGAATCCACGAAGGTCGCAGCGATGCGGTCGAAGACCGGGCTCACCACCGCCTCGAGGGCTGCGCTGGAGAAGGCGTAGTGCAGTTCGAACTCGACCTTGCAGGCCTGCGGGGCCTGACCCGGCCCGGCGCTCAGCGGGAGGAAGGTCCAGTCGCCCTCCAGCGTGGAGAAGGGGCCGTCGACCAGCCGCATGGCCACGCGCTCATGCCCCTCGTGGGTGTTGCGCGTCGAGAAGGACTGGCGCACCCCGGCGATGGACAGGCCCACGCGCGCCGTGACGCCGTCCTCGTGCGTCTCCAGCACCTCGGCGCGGTCGCACCAGGGCAGGAACTCGGGATAGCGGGGAATGGCCGTCACCAGGTCATGCATTTCCTGGGGCGTGTACCAGAGCAGAACGGACTTCTTCACATGCTTCATACAATGCCGGGATTGTATTGGCCGCACGCGGCCCGAATGAGCCTCCATGTCCATCGCTGAAAACCGCCGCGCCCGATTTGAGTACCACATCGAAGAGCAGTACGAAGCCGGCATCGTGCTGGAGGGCTGGGAGGTCAAGGCCATCCGCGAAGGCCAGGTGCAGCTGCCCGATGGCTACGTGGTGATCAAGGACGGCGAGCTCTACCTCATCGGCTGCCGCATCAACCCGCTGCGCACCGCCTCCACCCACGTCAACCCTCTGGCCGACCGCACGCGCAAGCTGCTGATGAAGAAGGAGCAGATCCGCCGCCTCATCGGCAAGGTGGAACAGCGCGGCTTCACCATCGTGCCGCTGAACCTGCACTACAAGGACGGGCGGGTGAAGGTCGAGATCGCGCTGGCCAAGGGCAAGGCCCAGCATGACAAGCGCGAAACCGAGAAGAAGCGGGACTGGGAGCGTGAAAAGGGCCGCCTGATGCGCCACAAGGTCGGCGGCCCCAGCAAGGACTGAGCCCCTCGCCCTCCCTTGCTGACGCCAACGGACACAAGCGCGGCGCCACATTCGGACCATACTGTCTCCACCGATCCCGGAGGACAGCCATGCCCCACCCCAGCCTCCCCATGGACTCCCTGCTGGCCCTGCTGCGCCAGGCACCCAAGGCCGAGCTGCACCTGCACATCGAAGGCACTCTGGAGCCCGAGATGATGTTCGCGCTGGCGCAGCGCAACGGCATCACCCTGCCCTACCCCGACGTCGCCACACTGCGCCGGGCCTACGACTTCCAGAATCTCCAGAGCTTCCTGGACCTCTACTACGCCGGGGCCAGCGTGCTGCTGCAGGCCCGCGACTTCGAGGACCTGGCCTGGGCCTATTTCCAGCGCGCCCGGGCCGATGGGTGTGTGCACTGCGAGATCTTCTTCGACCCGCAGACCCACACCGACCGCGGCGTGCCGCTGGCCCTCGTGATGCAGGGTCTCAACACCGCCATCACGCGCGCCCGGCGCGAGCTGGGGCTCAGCGTCGGGCTCATTCCCTGCTTCCTGCGCCACCTCAGCGAGGAGGCCGCCCTGGACACGCTGGAAGCCCTCAAGCCCTACCGCGAGGACCTGCTGGGCGTCGGTCTGGACAGCAGCGAGCTGGGTCACCCGCCCGAGCAGTTCGCCATGGTCTTCGCCGCCGCGGGCGCCCTGGGCCTGCACCGCGTGGCCCATGCCGGCGAGGAAGGCCCGCCCGCCTACATCTGGGATGCCCTGCGCAGCCTGCACGCCGAGCGCATCGACCACGGTGTTCGCTGCCTGGAAGACTCGGCCCTCGTCGCCCACCTGCGCCAGGCGGGCACGCCGCTGACGGTCTGCCCCCTGTCCAACGTCAAGCTGCGCGTGGTGCAGCGTCTTGAGGAACACTGCCTGCCGCAGCTGCTGGCCGAGGGCCTGTGCGCGATGGTCAATGCGGACGACCCCGCCTACTTCGGCGGCTACCTGATGGACAACATCGAGGCCTGCGCCCGCGCGATGCCGCAGCTGGGCCTGGCCGAATGGCACCGCCTGCTGGACAACAGCCTGGCGGCCAGCTTCGCGCCGGACACCGACAAGATCGCCTGGCGCGCCCGGCTTGCACGGGATTTTGCCGCGGCCGGCTTCGATCCGGGCTTTGACCCGGACGCCCCCGCGGACCTCAGCCCAGACGCCTGAGCGCCTGCGCCAGGTCGGCCTGCAGATCGTCCGCCGCCTCCAGGCCGAGGGCGAAGCGGACGATGTGCCCGGCCTCGTAGGGCAGCGCCAGCGAGCGGCTGCGGCTCATGTTGTAGGGCACGGCCAGGCTCATGGGGCCGGCCCAGGAGTAGCCGATGCCGAAGAGCTCCAGCGCGTCCACGAAGGCATCCACCTGGGCGGCGCTGTACTGCGGCTGGAACACGGCCGAGAACAGGCAGGCCGCGCCGCCCCCACTCAACTCGCACCAGTGCGCATGGCCGGGCGACCCTGGCAGCGCCGGGTGCAGCACACGTGCCACCTGCGGCTGGGCCTGCATCCAGCGGGCCAGCTGGCGGGTGCTGGCATCCTGGGCGCGGTAGCGCAGCTCCAGCGTCGGCAGACCGCGCAGCACCAGCTCCACATCGTTCTGGCCCAGGCCGTAGCCCAGGTGCTCGTGGCAGTCGTTGAGGCGGTCGTGCAGGGCCTGGTCGCGGGTGTAGACCGCGCCCATCAGCACATCAGCACCGCCGGAGGGGTACTTGGTCAGGGCCTGCATGGAGATGTCCACGCCGAAACCCGGCTCGCGCTCCGGCAGCAGGT
The DNA here is from genome assembly GCF_027257975.1 of Pelomonas sp. BJYL3. Lineage (GTDB taxonomy): Bacteria > Pseudomonadota > Gammaproteobacteria > Burkholderiales > Burkholderiaceae_C > Roseateles_B > Roseateles_B flavus. Next base: position 3,880 of record NZ_JANZKX010000012.1, on the reverse strand, counting down.
CGAAAGGCTTGAAGGCGACGCCAGCGCCCCAGGTGTTGTCCAGCGCGGTGGTGATCCCGCGGGCCTTGCAGGCGCGGATCAGGCCGATGAGATCAGGGAACTCCAGCGTGATGGAGCCGGCGGCCTCCAGCCACACGAGGCGCGTCTTCTCGCTCAGCAGGGCCTCGAAGGCGGGCACATCCAGCGGGTCGTAGACCTTGTGCGTGATGCCCAGACGCGGCAGGAACCCCGTGCAGAGGTGGCGGTTCTGGCCGTAGACGTTGTCGGGGATCAGCACCTCGTCGCCCGGCTGCAGCAGGCCCAGGCTCACCACGGTGATGGCGGACAGGCCGCTGGGCGTCAGCAGGCAGTGCTCGGCACCCTCCAGCGTGGCCAGGCGCGCGGCCAGCGTGTAGGAGGTGGGCGTGCCGTGCAGGCCGTAGCGGTAGCTCTTGCCGTCGCGGGGGCGGTAGGTGTGCAGGTCCGCCGTGTCCTTGAACAGCACGGTGGAGGCCTTGAAGACGCCCACCGGCATGGCGGCCCAGCCTTCGGGCGGCTGGTAGGGATGGTGGATCTGCTCGGTGGCAATGGCGCGCTTGGGCTTCATGGGCGGGAGGCGTGGGTGGCGGGCCCGCCCGGAGGTGCCGGGCGCCGGCCCTGGTGGGAGGTGCCGGCCGCGGGCCGGCACCGGTCAGGGCGTCGGGCTCAGATCGGCAGGCCGATCAGGTCGTGGCCTTCGGCGGCCACGATGCGGGCGCGGGTGAACTCGCCCACCTTGAGCGTCTTGCTGGCCTTCTCGGGCGGCAGCAGGCGCACGGTGCCGTCGATCTCGGGCGCGTCGGCGTAGCTGCGGCCCACGCCGCCCTTGCGGCCCAGGGCCGGGGCGGAGTCGACCAGCACCTGCATGGTGGCGCCGATGCGGCTGCGCAGCTTGTCAATGGACACGGCCTCGGCCACCTCCATGAAGCGCGCCTGGCGCTCGTTGCGCACCTCGTCGGGCAGCGCACCCGGCAGCTCGTTGGCCGAGGCGCCGGACACGGGCGAGTAGGCGAAGCAGCCGGCGCGGTCGATGCGGGCTTCCTTCATGAAGTCCAGCAGGTACTGGAACTCGGCTTCCGTCTCGCCGGGGAAGCCGGCGATGAAGGTGGAGCGGATGACGATGTCCGGGCACACGGCGCGCCAGGCCTGGATGCGCTCCAGGTTGCGCTCGCCATTGGCCGGGCGCTTCATGCGCTTGAGCACGTCCGGATGGGCGTGCTGCAGGGGCACGTCGAGGTAGGGCAGGATCAGGCCTTCGGCCATCAGCGGCAGCACCTCGTCCACGTGCGGATAGGGGTAGACGTAGTGCAGGCGCACCCAGGCGCCATGCTGCTTCGCCAGCTCACCCAGCTGCGCGACCAGGTCGAACATGCGGGTCTTGACGGGCTTGCCGTCCCAGAAGCCGGTGCGGTACTTGACGTCCACGCCATAGGCGCTGGTGTCCTGGCTGATGACCAGCAGCTCCTTGACGCCGGCCTCGAACAGCGCGCGGGCCTCGTTGAGCACGTCGCCGATGGGGCGCGAGACCAGATCGCCGCGCATGCTGGGGATGATGCAGAAGGAGCAGCGGTGGTTGCAGCCCTCGCTGATCTTCAGGTAGGCGTAGTGCTTGGGCGTGAGCTTGATGCCCTGGGCCGGCACCAGGTCCACGAAGGGATCGTGGGGCTTGGGCACATGCAGGTGCACGGCGTCCATCACCTCCTGCGTGGCGTGCGGGCCGGTGACGGCCAGCACGCTGGGGTGCACCTCGCGCACCAGGTTGTCGGTGTTGGCCCCGCTCTTGGCGCCCAGGCAGCCGGTGACGATCACCTTGCCGTTCTCAGCCAGCGCCTCGCCGATGGTGTCCAGGCTTTCCTTGACGGCATCGTCGATGAAGCCGCAGGTGTTGACGATCACCAGGTCCGCCCCGGCAAAGGTCTTGGAGGTGTCATAGCCCTCGGCCCGCAGCTGGGTGAGGATGAGTTCGGAGTCGGTCAGGGCCTTGGGGCAGCCGAGGCTGACGAAGCCGATCTTGGGGGCGGGCGTGGCCGCGACGGCCTCTTGGCCCTGGGAGGTGGATGCGCTCATCCCGCGATTTTAGGCGGTGACGCGCGCCGCACCCACGCAGCCCGTTCATCGCGCCGTCAAATGGCCGCGCCTTGACGACTTCTTGGCGCCGGCGTCAGCGCTGAAAGGCCCGGGACGCCTACTTCTTGCCGCCGAATCCAGGCATCCCCGGCATGACGGGGAACATCGATCCCGCCTGCTGCATCTGCTCCTGCATCTGGGTCAGCAGGTTCTTGGACTGCTCCATGTAGCTGCCCATGAGGCCCTGCATGGCGGGCGTCTGGCCGCTGAGGAACTGCGTCCAGAGCTCGGGGCTGAAGGGCAGCCCCTTGCTCTGCTCGACGAAGCTGTGCTGCAGGTCGGTGAAGGTCTGCAGGTTCTTCTCGAGGTAGGCGCCCATCACGCCCTGCATGGCGTGGCCGTAGAAGCGGATGATCTGCTCGAGGATCTGGGTGGTGAACATGGGCACGCCGCCGGTCTCCTCCTCCAGGATGATCTGCAGCAGGATGGAGCGGGTGAGGTCGTCACCGGTCTTGGCATCGCGCACCTCGAAGCTCTGGCCCTGCAGCACCATGGCCTTGACATCGGCCAGGGTGATGTAGCTGCTGGTCTGGGTGTCGTAGAGACGCCTGTTGGGGTACTTCTTGAGCACACGCGGGCCTGCCTTGCCGGCCGGATCCTGCGTGGAAGACGCCTTGCCTCGACGGGCAGTGACCATGAAAACTCCTTGAGCGAGAGCGAAGATTCTAGGAGCGCCCCCGCCGGGCAGCCGGACGGGTTTTCCCCGTCGTTCAAGGGGGCGGGCGCGGCGTTCAAGGCTTGCTGCTGCGAACGAACTCCGCCGCCACATCGGCCGGGATGGCATAGGTGATGCCCGTCGGCGAGCTGAGCGCCGATTCGCGCGTGCCCTTGATCAGCACCATGCTCACCACGCCCAGCACCAGGCCGCTGTCCGGCTCGAAGACCGGACCGCCGCTGTTGCCGGGGTAGGCCGTGACATCCAGCTGCATCACCTGGAAACCACCGTCGCGCAGCTGCCGGATGGCCCGTGGGGACAGGGCCTGCGCCACCGGCGGCGGCAGCACCACATCGGTCATGGCGGCCAGCACACCGCGGTGCGTGACGGCCGTGTAGCCCACGGCGCCGGCCAGCGGAAAGCCCATGAGGGCGATGTCCATGCCCTCGCGCAGCTGATCGGCCGAGGCCAGGCGAAGCGGCTTCACCGGCGCGCCATCGACGCTGAGCAGGGCCAGGTCCCGGCTCACGTCCTGAGCCACCACCAGGGCCGTGCGCTGGCTCCACTTGCCCTTGCCCTCGGGCACCTGCACGACCAGGCGCCGCCCTTCGATCAGGCTCGCCGCCTCGGGGATCACATGCGCATTGGTCAGCACATGCCGCCCTTCCAGCACGGCAAAGCCGGTGCCACGGAAGTTGAAGCGCGGGGTGTCGGTCTCGGCATAGGTGCCGACCATCAGCACGGAGGGCTTGAGCTGCTGGACCGTCTCGGGCAGCGCGGCCGTCGCGAGGCCAGGCAAGACCGCGCCCCAGGCAAGCAGGCCCGCCAGCATGCAGCGCCGACTCGTGCGCCCGCCCCAGAAGATTCCTTGCTTGTCCATGCCGTGCCTGCTCCGCGCATCGTGTGTCGATGGCGTGCATCTTCGCATTGCGACGACCCGGCCAGCGCCCCTGAGCTGAGACCGCTGCATAACTTCCCTGATGCGCCGTGATCGGCCATCGGTTGCAATGGCGACATGGATAGCTTCTTCCTGATGGGCGCCAAGCCCCTGGTCCAAGACTCGCCAACGATGAAGTTGCA
>NZ_JANZKX010000011.1 GCF_027257975.1 Pelomonas sp. BJYL3 | reverse complement strand
CGATGCGGTTCACCAGCGCGCGGTGCTCCACCAGCACGCCCTTGGGCAGGCCCGTCGAGCCCGAGGTGTAGATCACATAGGCCAGGTCCTCGCTGCTGGCACCCGCCACCACCGGCTGGGTCGCCTCGCAAGCCGCCAGCTGCGCCTGCACCTGCGGCGCGTCCAGGCACAGCGCCTGTTCCTCAGCCACCGGCACCTGGCCCAGCAGCCGCTGCTGCATCAGCACCTTGCGCGCTCCGGAGTCCTGCACCATGTGCGCCAGGCGCTGCGCCGGGTAGCTCGGGTCCAGCGGCACATAGGCCGCACCGGCTTTGAGGATGCCCAGCAGCCCCACCACCATCTCCAGCGAGCGCTCCATGCACAGGCCCACCAGTTCGTTGCGCTGCACCCCGCACGTGTGCACCAGGTACTGCGCCACGCGGTTGGCCTGTTCGTCCAGCTCGCGGTAGCTCAGGCTCTGACCCTCGAAGCGCAAGGCCACCGCATCAGGCGCGCGCTGCGCCTGGGCCTCGAAGAGCTCGTGGATGCGCACGTGCTGCGGGAAGGCCCGCGTCGTGGCGTTGAAGCCTTGCAGCTGCGCCAGCTCCTGCGCCGGCAGCACGCTGGCCGCCTGCACCGGCAGCGGGCTGCGCGTCTCCAGCGCCTGCACCAGGCTCTCCAGCGCCGCCTGCATATAGCCCAGCACGCGCTGGGCGCTCACCGGCGAGCGCACCTGGGCATTGAGCTCCAGGCCGGCCTCGCCGAAGTCGTCCACGTTCAGCGCGAAGGGGTAGTTGGTGCGCTCCTGGCCAGCGATCATGTGCATGCCCAGATCGCGCTGCAGCGCTTCGTCCACCATCTCACTGTGGCGGTAGTTCATCAGCGCGCTGAACAGGCTCATGCCATTGGCCACCCCGCTGCAGCGCTGCGCCAGCGCCAGCGGCGTCTGCTCGAAGTCCATCAGCTCGCGCAGCTTGCGGCCGGTCTCGCGCAGCAGCGTCTCCGCGTCCATTCCCTGCAGCTGCAGTCGCAGCGGCAGCGTGTTGATGAACATGCCCAGCATCTGCGCGGACTGCGCGCCTTCCTGTGCGCGGCCCGTCAGCACGGTGCCGAACACGACGTCGCTGCGCCCCGCGCAGGCCGAGACCACCTGGGCCCAGGCCGCGTGGAACAGCACCGCCGCGCTCACGCCGCGCGCGCGCACCTGCTGCCGGATGCGCCGCAACAGTGACGGCTCCAGCATCAGGCGGCTGTCGTCCACACCGGCGCCGTCGCCCTGCACATCGGCCAGGCCGAAGGGCAGCGTGGGCTCCGTCACGTCCGCCAGCTCGGCGCGGAAGTGCGCCTGGGCGTCGCTGCGATCGCGCTGCTGCAGCGAGCGCGCCACGAACTCGCGGTAGGGCATGGACGCCGGCAGCAGATGGGCCTGCCCTGACGCGAACACCGCTGCCTCGCGCTCGATGATCTCCATCGCCACGTGGTCACCGGCCAGGTGGTGGAACTGCAGCAGCAGATAGCACGCTTGCGCCTGGGCCACGCGGCCCACACGCACCCGCATCAGCGGCGCCCGGTCCAGCTCGATGCGCTGCAGCTCGGGCGCGCACAGTGCCTGCATCTGCGTCAGTGCCTGCTCCTGCGTCTCGAAGGACAGGGCCTCCACCTGCATCTCGACCTGGCGCAGCACCACCTGCATGGGTTGCTGCAACTGCTTCCACTGCACCGCCGTGCGCAGCACGTCGTGCCGCTGCAGCATGAAGCGCAGCGCGTCGAGGAACGACGCCAGCGTGGCTTCGCTCTCGCAGGACCACAGCATGGCCATCACATAGGGATCGCCGCCCTCACCCGCGGCCAGGTGATGGAAGAGGATGCCTTCCTGCAGCGGGGCCAGCGGATAGATGTCCTGGATGTTGGCCATGCCGCCCGGCACCTGTGCCGCAATCGCGTCGATCTCCTCCTGGCTCAGCGTGGCCAGGGGCAGCATCTCCGGCGTGATGTGCGCGCAGTCCGCCGGGATGGCGTTGGGCGGTACCACGAAGTCAGGCTCACTCGGCACGGCATCGGTCAGCGCAGCGGCCAGGCCCTGCACCGTCGGGGTCGCGAAGACCTGGCGGATGGTCAGCGCCAGGCCGCGCTCATGCGCCCGCGAGCTCAGCTGCATCGCCAGCAGCGAATGCCCGCCCAGCTCGAAGAAGTGGTCGGTGACGCCCACTTGCTTCACGCCCAGCACCTCCTGCCAGATCTCGCACAGCTGCGCCTCGATCTCGTTGCGCGGTGCCACGTACTCGCGGCCCAGCCCGCCCAGCTCCGGCTCCGGCAGCGCCTTGCGGTCCAGCTTGCCGTTGGGCGTCAGCGGCAGCGCCTCCAGCGCCACGAAGGCCGAGGGCACCATGTAGTCCGGCAGATGACGGGCCAGCTTCTCGCGCAGCGCGGCCCCGTCGGTCTTGCTGGCCTCGCCGGTGAGGTAGGCCACCAGCTTCTTGTCGCCCCCCACCTCGCGGGCCAGCACCACGGCCTCGCGCACGCCCTCGCAGGCCGCCAGCGCCGCCTCGATCTCACCCAGCTCGATCCGGAAGCCCCGGATCTTCACCTGGTGGTCCAGGCGACCCAGGAACTCCAGCACCCCGTCCTGGCTCCAACGGACCAGGTCACCGGTCTTGTAGAGCAAGGCGCTGCTGCAGCTGCAGCTCGCATCAAAGTACGGATTCACGACAAAGCGCTCGGCCGTCAGGTCCGCCCGGTTCAGGTAGCCCTCCGCCAGGCCGATGCCACCCAGGTAGAGCTCGCCCGGGACGCCAACCGGCACCAGGCCACCGCGTTCATCCAGCACCAGGGCGCTGGTATTGGCGATGGGCCGGCCGATGCTCACCGGGCTGCCACGCTCCAGCACCGCCATGGTGGCATTGACGGAGCATTCCGTCGGACCATAGGCGTTCATCAGCCGCGGCAGCGTGCCCTCGCGCGCGAACCAGTCGCGCAGGCCGGCCTCGGTGACCATGTCGCCACCGATGGAGATGTGCCGGATCTGCGACGGCACGGGCACCTGGACCTCATGCGCCAACTCGGCCCAGAAGGGTGTGGGCAGGTTCAGCACCGTCACGCCGTGGTCCACACAGTGCTGCCAGAAGCTCCGTGCGGAAGCGATCCACTGGTCATTGCGAAGCACCAGCGCCGCACCGCAGGCCAGGGCGGTGAAGATCTCCTCGACCGACATGTCGAAGCTCACCGGCGCGAACTGCAGCACCCGGTCTTGCGGACTCAGCGCATAGCGCTCGATCAGGTCCTGCACCAGGTTGGAAACCCCGCGATGCGGCACCATCACGCCCTTGGGCTTGCCCGTGGAGCCCGAGGTGTAGATCACGTAGACCAGGTCGCTGACGTCAGCGGCCTCCACCACCGGGTTGTGCGTTGCCTGTGCCTTCAGGGCGTCCTGCAGCCCGGCGTCGTCCAGGCAGATCACCTGCCCGATGCCTGCGGGCATGACGGCCCGCAGCGACTGGCGGGTCAGCACCTGCTCGATGGCGGAGTCTTGCACCATGTGGGCCAGGCGATCCTCAGGATAGTTGGGGTCCAGCGGCACATAGGCACCGCCGGCCTTCAGGATGCCCAGCACGCCCACCATCATCTCCAGCGAGCGGTCGATGAACAGGCCGACCCGTCGATTCGGTCCCACCAGGTACTGCTCGCGCAGGTGATGCGCCAACCGGTTGGCCTGCTCGTTCAGCGCGGCATAGCTCAGCGAGCGGCCTTCGCAGACCACGGCTGGAGCGTCCGGCGTGCGCAGGGCCTGCGCCTCGAACAGCTCATGCACACGCACCGGGTTCCAGCCAGCGGATGGCGGCTGCGACCAGCTCATCAGCTGCCGACGCTCGTCGGCAGGCACGATGCTCAGGGACGCCACGGCCGTTGCGCTGCGGTCCTCGAGCGCCTGCGTCAGCGCCTGCAGCGCCGCCTGCAGATAGCCCAGCACGCGCTGGGCGCTGACGGGCGCGCAGGTCTGCATATTGAGCTCGAAGCCGGCGTCGCCGAAGTCGTCCACGCTCAGGGCGAAGGGATAGTTGGTGCGCTCCTGGCCGGCGATCATGCGCATGCCCAGCTCGCGCTGCGCAGCTTCGTCCATCGCCTCGCTGTGGCGGTAGTTCAGCAGCGCGCTGAACAGGCTCACGCCATTGGCCACCCCGCTGCAGCGCTGGGCCAGTGCCAGCGGCGTCTGCTCGAAGTCCATCAGCTCGTGCAGCTTGCGGGCCGTCTGGCGCACCAGGGCCTCCGCGTCCTGCCCCTGCAGCTGCAAGCGCAGCGGCAAGGTGTTGATGAACATGCCCAGCATCTGCGCCGCCTGCGCGCCGTCCTGCGAGCGCCCGGTCAGCACGGTGCCGAACACGACGTCGCTGCGCCCCGCGCAGGCCGAGACCACCTGGGCCCAGGCCGCATGGAACAGCACCGCCGCGCTGACCCCGCGCTCGCGCGCCTGCCGGCGCAGGCGCTGTGCCAGCGTGGCATCCAGCTTCAGGCTGCGTTCGTCCACGCCGGCGCCGTCACCCTGCACATCGGCCAGGCCGAAGGGCAGCGTGGGCTCGGTCACGTCCGCCAGCTCGGCGCGGAAGTGCGCCTGGGCGTCGCTGCGCTCGCGTTGCTGCAGCGAGCGCGCCACGAAGCTGCGATAGGGCATGGGCGCCGGCAGCTGATGTGCCAGGCCTGCCGCATACATGGCGGCCTCGCGCTCGATGATCTCCATCGCCACGTGATCGCCGATCAGGTGATGGAACTGCAGCAGCAGGTAGCAGGTCGGCGCATCGCCGGCCCGGCCCACGCTGACGCGCAGCAGCGGCGCCTCGCTCAGGTCAATGCGCTGCAGCTCGGGCGCGCACAGCGCCTGCATCTGCGCCTGTGCCTGGGCCTGCGTCTCGAAGGACAGTTCCTGCACCTTCAGCTCCGCCCGGCGCAGCACCACCTGCATGGGCTGCTGCAGGGACTTCCACTGCACCGCCGTGCGCAGCACGTCGTGCCGATCCAGCATGAAGCGCAGCGCCTCCAGGAAGGCGCTCACCGTGGCTTCGCTCTCGCAGGACCACAGCATCGCCATCACATAAGGATCGGGCCCGTCACCCGTGGCCAGGTGATGGAAGAGGATGCCCTCCTGCAGCGGGGCCAGCGGGTAGATGTCCTGGATGTTGGCCATGCCGCCCGGCACCTGCGCCGCGATCGCATCGATCTCCTCCTGGCTCAGCGTGGCCAGCGGCAGCATCTGCGGCGTGATGTGCTCGCAGTCCTGTGGGATGGCATTGGCCGGCACCTCGAAGTCCGACTCAGCCGACACGGCCTCGCCCAATGCAGCGGCCAGGCCCTGCACCGTCGGAGTCGTGAAGACCTGGCGGATGGTCAGCGCCAGACCGCGCTCATGCGCCCGCGAGCTCAGCTGCATCGCCAGCAGCGAGTGCCCGCCCAGCTCGAAGAAGTGGTCGGTGACGCCCACCTGCGCCACGCCCAGCACCTCCTGCCAGATCTCGCACAGCTGCGCCTCGATCTCGTTGCGCGGTGCCACGTACTCGCGGCCCTGCGCGCCCAGCTCGGGCTCCGGCAGCGCCTTGCGGTCCAGCTTGCCATTGGGCGTCAGCGGCAACGCCTCCAGGGCCATGAAGGCCGAGGGCACCATGTAGTCCGGCAGGCCTTGACTCAAGGCCTCGCGCAGGGTCTCTGCGTCGGCATTGCCGGTGAAGTAGGCCACCAGCTTCTTGTCACCGCGCACCTCACGGGCCAGCACCACTGCCTCACGCACGCCTTCGCAGGCCGCCAGCGCCGCCTCGACCTCGCCCAGCTCGATCCGGAAGCCCCGGATCTTCACCTGGTGGTCCAGGCGACCCAGGAACTCCAGCTCCCCGTCCTCGCGCCAACGCGCCAGGTCGCCCGTGCGGTACATGCGTGCGCTGCTGCCCGGATCGCCTTCGTCGTGGAAGGGATTGGGAACGAACTTCTCCTGTGTCAGCGCGTCGCGGTTCAGATAGCCCCGCGCCAGGCCCACGCCCGCAATGCACAGCTCGCCCGCCACGCCCAGCGGCGCCAAGCCGCCGGAACGGCTCAGGACATAGACCTTGACGTTGGCGATCGGCCGGCCAATGGTCAGCACCTCGTCCTCGGCGTCGAAGAAGGCCTCGGTGGCGCACACCGTGGCCTCGGAGGGGCCATAGGAGTTGACCAGTCGGCGCCCCTTCGCCCATTTCTTCGCCAGCGGCACCGGGCAGGCCTCGCCGGCCACCACCAGGGTGCTGACGGTCGCCCAGTCCGTCTCGGCCAGCTGCGGCAGCAGGGCCGGCGGCAGGGCCGCGTGGGTCACGCCCTGCTCGCGCACCAAGGTGCCGAGACGCTGGGGCGATCGCACATCGTCGGCATGCAGAAGCACCAGCTGGGCGCCATTGGCCAGGGCCAGGGACCATTCCCAGGTCGCGCCGTCAAAGGACAGCGAGGCGAACTGCAGCACCTTGGACCCTTGGGTCACGTGCAGAGACTGGCCTTGGGCCAGGGCGAGATTGCACAGGCCGGCATGGGCGACCATGGAGGCCTTGGGCAGCCCGGTCGAGCCCGAGGTGTAGATCACGTAGGCCAGGTCCTGCGCATTCGCGCCCACGACCTCCGGCCTCACCGCGGCGTAGCTCGCCAGCTGCGCCTGCACCTGCGGCGCGTCCAGGCACACCGCCTGTTCCTCAGCCACCGGCACCTGGCCCAGCAGCCGCTGCTGCATCAGCACCTTCCTCGCGCCGGAGTCCTTCACCATGTGCGCCAGGCGCTGCGCCGGGTAGCTCGGGTCCAGCGGCACATAGGCGCCACCGGCCTTCAGGATGCCCAGCAGCCCCACCACCATCTCCAGCGAGCGTTCCATGCACAGGCCCACCAGCTCGTTGCGCTGCACCCCGCACGTGTGCACCAGGTACTGCGCCACGCGGTTGGCCTGCTCGTCCAGCTCGCGGTAACTCAGGCTGCGGCCTTCGAAGCTCAGCGCCAGCGCCTGCGGGGCCTGCCGCGCGTGTGCCTCGAAGAGCTCGTGGATGCGCACGTGCTGCGGGAAGGCCCGCGTCGTGGCGTTGAAGCCCTGCAGCAGCGCCTGCTCCTGGGCGGGCAGCACGCTCACCGCCGCCACCGGCAGCGGGCTGCGGGCCTGCAAGGCCTGCAACAGGGCCCGGACCGCGGTGTCGGCATAGCGCAGCACGGCCTCCACATTGAGCACGGCGCTGCCCTGCACTTCCAGCTCGTAGGCCGTCTCCGCGTCATTGACCGCGAAGTTGAGCGGATAGTTCGTGCGCTCTTGACCGCCGAAGGTCTCCACGCCTGGAAGACCCTGGGCATCCACGGCGCCGACCCGTCGGTAGTTGATGGTGGTGCTGAACAGCGGCGTGTCGGCGGACAGGCCGCTGTGGCGTTGGGCCCGCGTCAGCGGCACCTGCTCGTGCGCCAGCAGCTCGAAGATCGAGCGATTGACCTGCTGCACCAGCTGCAAGGCATCGACGCCGTCCAGGCGCACCCGCAAGGGCAGCGTGTTGATGAACATGCCCAGCGTGCGTGCAGCCTCGCTGCCGCCCTGGAAGCGCCCGAGCACCACGGTGCCGAACACCACGTCGGGCTGTCCGGTGCAGGCGCCGATGACCAGCGCCCACGCCGCATGGAAGATCGCGGCGGGGCTGATGCCCAGCTCGCGGGCGCTCTGGCGCAGCGCCACCGCAGTGCCGTCGTCCAGCGCCAGGCGAGCCTCACGCACGGCCGATCCATCGCCATGGACATCCGCCAGCCCGAATGGCAGGGTCGGCGTGTCGACATCGCTCAGCATGGCGCGGAAGAAGGCGTCCGATTCGGCGCGCTCGGCCTGGGACAGGGCATAGGCGACGAAGTCCCTGTATGCACCTGCCGCCCCTTCCGCCTGACGACCGCTCATGACGGCGGTGATCTCGTCCATCAGCAGCTGCAGGGAGGTCGCGTCGTCGATCAGGTGGTGCATCTGCGCCAGCAGGTAGACCGCGCCGGTCGAGGCCTCACGGGCCGCCCGCAGGCGCAGCAGCGGGGCCTGGCCCAGGTCCAGCCACTGGAGTTCCGGTGCGCACAGTTCCAACATCTGCTCGCGAACACTGCGCGACGGATCGGTCTCGATGTAGTCCAGCGTCAGCTCGACGCGCCGGCAGACCACCTGCACCGGCTTGGGCAGACGTTCCCACAGCACCAGGGTCCGCAGCACGTCATGCCGGTCCACGACCTGCTGGGTCGCCGCCAGGGCGGCGTTCAGCAAGGCCTCGGACTCGAGGCGGAACAGCATGGGGGTCACGTAGGCATCGTGTCCCTGGGCCATCAGATGGTGGAAGAGGATGCCTTCCTGCAGCGGCGCCAGGGGGTAGATGTCCTGGACGTTGGCGGTGCCCCCGGGCACGCGCTCGACGATGGACTGGATGTCGTCCTGGCTCAGCGCCACCAGCGGCAGCATGTCCGGGGTGATGCGCTCGCAGTCCGCCGGGATCCGGTTGGGCGGCACCACCGTGCCCTGGCCCTCGGCCCGCGAGGGTGCCTGCATCGCCAGGGCCATGCCAGCCACCGTCGGCGTGGCGAAGACCTGGCGGATCGAGAGCTCCAGCCCCTGGGCGCGCAGGCGCGCGCTCAGCTGCATGGCCAGCAGCGAATGCCCGCCCAGTTCGAAGAAGTGGTCCATGACGCCCACCTGCGCCACGCCCAGCACCTCCTGCCAGATCTCGCACAGCTGCGCCTCGATCTCGTTGCGCGGCGCCACGTACTCGCGGGCCTGCCCGCCCAGCGCCGGCTCCGGCAGCGCCTTGCGGTCCAGCTTGCCGTTGGGCGTCAGCGGCAGCGCCTCCAGCGCCACGAAGGCCGAGGGCACCATGTAGTCCGGCAGGCGCCGGCCCAGGCTCTCGCGCAGCGCGGTCACGTCGGCCTCGCCCGTGAGGTAGGCCACCAGCTTCTTGTCGCCCCCCACCTCGCGGGCCAGCACCACGGCCTCGCGCACGCCCTCGCAGGCCGCCAGCGCCGCCTCGATCTCACCCAGCTCGATCCGGAAGCCCCGGATCTTCACCTGGTGGTCCAGCCGGCCCAGGTACTCCAGCACCCCGTCCTCGCGCCAGCGCGCCAGGTCACCCGTGCGGTACATGCGTGCGCTGCTGCCCGGATCGCCTTCGTCGTGGAAGGGGTTGGCCACGAACTTCTCCTGCGTCAGCTCGTCGCGGTTCAGATAGCCCCGCGCCAGGCCCACGCCCGCGATGCACAGCTCGCCCGCCGCGCCCAGCGGCGCCAGCCCGCCGCCCTCGCTCACCACGTACAGCTGGATGTTCTGGATCGGCCGGCCGATCGGCACCCCGGCCTCCCCCTCCTTCAGCTGCGCGCAGTCCCAGTAGCTCACGTCGATCGCCGCTTCCGTCGGACCGTACAGGTTGTGCAGCTGCGACCACGGGCACTGCGCCAGGAAGCCCTGCACCTGGTGCGGCGCCAGCGCCTCACCGCTGCAGAACACCTGCCTCAGCGTCTCGCAGTGCTTCAGCCCCTCGTGCGCCAGCATGCTGCTCAGCATCGAGGGCACGAAGTGCAGCTTCGTCACCCCTTCGCGCTGGATCAGCTCGGCCAGGTACTGCGGGTCCTTGTGCCCTTCCGGCTTCGCCATCACCAGCCGCGATCCGGCCGTCAGCGGCCACACGAACTCCCACACCGACACGTCGAAGCCGAACGGCGTCTTCTGCAGGAACACGTCCTGGGCATCCGCCCCGTACTCGCGGTGCATCCAGTCGATGCGGTTCACCAGCGCGCGGTGCTCCACCAGCACGCCCTTGGGCAGGCCGGTCGAGCCCGAGGTGTAGATCACATAGGCCAGGTCCTCGCTGCTGGCACCCGCCACCACCGGCTGGGTCGACTCGCAAGCCGCCAGCTGCGCCTGCACCTGCGGCGTGTCCAGGCACAGCGCCTGGTCCTCAGCCACCGGCACCTGGCCCAGCAGCCGCTGCTGCATCAGCACCTTGCGCGCCCCGGAGTCCTGCACCATGTGCGCCAGGCGCTGCGCCGGGTAGCTCGGGTCCAGCGGCACATAGGCGCCACCGGCCTTCAGAATGCCCAGCAGCCCCACCACCATCTCCAGCGAGCGCTCCATGCACAGGCCCACCAGCTCGTTGCGCTGCACCCCGCACGTGTGCACCAGGTACTGCGCCACGCGGTTGGCCTGCTCGTCCAGCTCGCGGTAACTCAGGCTCTGACCCTCGAAGCGCAAGGCCACCGCATCAGGCGCGCGCTGCGCCTGGGCCTCGAAGAGCTCGTGGATGCGCACGTGCTGCGGGAAGGCCCGCGTCGTGGCGTTGAAGCCTTGCAGCTGCGCCAGCTCCTGCGCCGGCAGCACGCTGGCCGCCTGCACCGGCAGCGGGCTGCGCGTCTCCAGCGCCTGCACCAGGCTCTCCAGCGCCGCCTGCATATAGCCCAGCACGCGCTGGGCGCTCACCGGCGAGCGCACCTGGGCATTGAGCTCCAGGCCGGCCTCGCCGAAGTCGTCCACGTTCAGCGCGAAGGGGTAGTTGGTGCGCTCCTGGCCGGCGATCATGCGCATGCCCAGCTCGCGCTGCGCGGCTTCGTCCATCACCTCGCTGTGGCGGTAGTTCAGCAGCGCGCTGAACAGGCTCACGCCATTGGTCACCCCGCTGCAGCGCTGGGCCAGCGCCAGCGGCGTCTGCTCGAAGTCCATCAGCTCGTGCAGCTTGCGGCCCGTCTGGCGCACCAGGGCTTCCGCGTCCTGCCCCTGCAGCTGCACGCGCAGCGGCAAGGTGTTGATGAACATGCCCAGCATCTGCGCGGACTGCGCGCCTTCCTGTGCGCGGCCCGTCAGCACGGTGCCGAACACGACGTCGCTGCGCCCTGCGCAGGCCGAGACCACCTGGGCCCAGGCCGCGTGGAACAGCACCGCCGCGCTCAGCCCGCGCTCGCGCGCCTGCCGGCGCAGGCGCTGCGCCAGCGTGGCATCCAGCTTCAGGCTGCGTTCGTCCACGCCAGCGCCGTCGCCCTGCACGTCGGAAAGACCGAAGGGCAGCGTGGGCTCCGTCACGTCCGCCAGCTCGGCGCGGAAGTGCGCCTGCGCATCGCTGCGCTCGCGCTGCTGCAGCGCTCGTGCCACGAAGGTGCGATAGGGCACGGGCGCGGGCAGTTGCTGTGCCTGGCCAGCCGCGAACACGGCGGCCTCGCGCTCGATGATCTCCATCGCCACGTGATCGCCGATCAGATGGTGGAACTGCAGCAGCAGATAGCACGCTTGCGACTGGGCCGCGCGGCCCACCCGCACCTGCAGCAGCGGCGCCCGGTCCAGCTCGATGCGCTGCAGCTCGGGTGCGCACAGTGCC
Organism: Pelomonas sp. BJYL3; assembly: GCF_027257975.1. Taxonomy (GTDB): domain Bacteria; phylum Pseudomonadota; class Gammaproteobacteria; order Burkholderiales; family Burkholderiaceae_C; genus Roseateles_B; species Roseateles_B flavus. Next base: position 13,760 of record NZ_JANZKX010000011.1, on the reverse strand, counting down.
TGCATCTGCGCCAGTGCCTGCTCCTGCGTCTCGAAGGACAGCTCCTGCACCTTCAGCTCCGCATGGCGCAGCACCACCTGCATGGGCTGCTGCAGCTGCTTCCATTGCACCGCCGTGCGCAGCACGTCGTGCCGTTGCAGCATGAAGCGCAGCGCGTCCAGGAAGGCCGTCACCGCCTGCTCGTTCTCGCAGGACCACAGCATGGCCAGCACATAGGGGTCACCGCCCTCGGTCGCCGCCATGTGGTGGAAGAGGATGCCCTCTTGCAGCGGCGCCAGCGGGTAGATGTCCTGGATGTTGGCCATGCCGCCCGGCACCTGCGCCGCAATCGCGTCGATCTCTTCCTGGCTCAGCGTGGCCAGGGGCAGCATCTCCGGTGTGATGTGCTCGCAGTCCGACGGGATGGCGTTGGGCGGCACCACGAAGTCCGGCGCCACCGGCGCAGCCTGGCCCAATGCCGCGGCCAGGCCCTGCACCGTCGGGGTCGTGAAGACCTGGCGGATGGTCAGCGCCAGGCCGCGTTCATGCGCCCGGGAACTCAGCTGCATGGCCAGCAGCGAATGCCCGCCCAGCTCGAAGAAGTGGTCGGTGACGCCCACTTGTGCCACGCCCAGCACCTCCTGCCAGATCTCGCACAGCTGCGCCTCGATCTCGTTGCGCGGTGCCACGTACTCGCGGCCCTGCGCGCCCAGTTCGGGCTCCGGCAGCGCCTTGCGGTCCAGCTTGCCATTGGGCGTCAGCGGCAGGGTCTCCAGGGCCATGAAGGCCGAGGGCACCATGTAGTCCGGCAGGACCTGGCTCAGAGTGCCGCGCAAGGCTTCCACCTCGGCGGTGCCGGTGAAGTAGGCCACCAGCTTCTTGTCGCCCGCCACCTCGCGGGCCAGGACCACGGCTTCGCGCACGCCTTCGCAGGCCGCCAGCGCCGCCTCGACCTCGCCCAGCTCGATCCGGAAGCCCCGGATCTTCACCTGGTGGTCCAGGCGACCCAGGAACTCCAGCACCCCGTCCTCGCGCCAGCGCGCCAGGTCGCCCGTGCGGTACATGCGCTCGCCCGCCACCCAGGGGTCCGCCTGGAAGCGTTCCTGGCTGAGCTCGGGCAGGTTGAGGTATTCACGGGCGACACCGCCGCCCGCCACCACCAGCTCGCCGGCAGCGCCCGACGGCACCAGATGGCCCACATCGTCCAGCAGGTAGATGCGTCGATCGCCAATGGGCCGGCCGATGGGCAGCTCGCCATCCAGCTGCTCGGGCACGACATAGCAGGCACTGAACACGGTGCATTCGACCGGCCCGTAGCCATTGATCACACGCAGCGCCGGCCAACGGGCGCGCAGGCGGCGCACATGCGCCGCCGACACCCGGTCACCGCCGACCATCAGCTGCTTGAGACCGCCGAGCGCCTCGACCTGCGAGTCGACGAAGGTGCTGAAGAAGGCGGCGGTCAGCCACAGGGTGTTGACCTGCCCGGTCTGCAGGGAACGGGCCAGGCTTTGCGGGCTGATGTCCTCGCCGTCGAACAGCACGCAGCGGCCCCCGTGGCACAGGGCGGGCCACAGCTCCAGCGTCAGCACGTCCCAGGACACGGAGGAGTAGTGCAGGCTGACGCAGTCCGCGTCAAAGGCCGCATAGTCCACATGCGTCATGAAGCCCAGCAGGCTGCGGTGCGGCACGGCCACGCCCTTGGGCTGGCCGGTGGAACCCGAGGTGTAGACGCAGTAGGCGAGGTCCTCCGCGTCGACCGGGCGATCGAGGTTGTGCTCGGCACTGGCTGCCAGCGGCGCCTCCAGCTCGTCCAGACACAGCGTGGCGGCTGTCTCCAGCTGCACCAGCGTGCTGTGGCTGCGATGGGTGATGAGCACGGAACAGCCGGCATCCTGGGCCATGAACTGCAGGCGCGAGGCCGGCAGGCGCGGGTCCAGCGGCACATAGGCGCCCCCGGCCTTGAGCACGGCCAGCAGGCTGACGGGCCAGTCCAGACCACGGGGCAGGCACAGGCCCACCCGCACATCCGGGCCGACGCCCATGCCTGCCAGCAGATGCGCCAGGCGGTTGGCACGGCGGTTCAACTCGCCATAGCTCAAGGCCTGATCGCCCCAGTTCAGGGCGATGCGATCGGGGTGCTGCGCCGCCTGCGCCTCCACCCGCTGATGGGTCAGCGCCTCGCCGGCGCAGGAGCGGGTCGTCGCGTTGAAGGTCAGTCGCAGGCGGTTCTGCTCCTCCTCGGGCAGGATGGCCAGCTGGCGCACCGGCGTCGGGTCCTGGCTTTCCAGCGCACGCACCAGGCCCTGCAGGGCGGTGTGCACATAGCTCAGCACGCGCGCCGCGCCGATGGGGCGCTGCACCTGGACGGACAGCTCGAAGCCGCCACGACCCAGGTCGTCCACATTGAGCGCAAAGGGATAGTTCGTGCGCTCCTGGCCGGCGATCAGCTTCAGGCCGAGCACGTCCTGGGTGGACTGGTCCGGCTCCTCGCTGTGGCGGTAGTTGAGCAGCGCGCTGAACAGCGGCACCCCGTTGGGCACGGCACTCGCGCGTTGCGCCACGCTCAGCGGCGTCTGCTCATGCGCCATCAGTTCCCGCAAGGCCGTGCCGGCCTGCTGCAGCAGCGCCTCCGCGCCCTGCCCCTGCAGCTGCAGGCGCAGCGGCAGGGTGTTGATGAACATGCCCAGCATCTGCGCCGCGGCGGCGCCGTCGTCCACACGGCCGGACAGCACGGTGCCAAACACCACGTCGCTGCGTCCGGCGCAAGCGGCCACGACCAGGGCCCAGGCCGCATGGAAGAGCGCCGCTGCGCTCTGGCCACGGCGGCGCGCCTGCTGGCGCAGCTGCTCCACCAGCCCGGGGGCGAGGCGCAGCTGGGACTCCTCGATGGCGCCCGCATCGCCCTGCACATCGGCCAGGCCGAAGGGCAGCGTCGGCTCGCTCACCTCGCCCAGCTTGTCGCTGAAGTACTGGCGGGCATCGTCGCGATCCCGCTGGCGCAGGGCGTGTGCAACGAAGTCGCGATACGGCGTCGGCTGCGGCAGCAGCGCCGCGTGCCCCGCCAGGAACATCGCCGCTTCGCGCTCGATGATCTCCATCGCGACGTGATCGCCGATCAGGTGGTGGAACTGCAGCAGCATGTAGCGCCGCGACGAATCACCCGCACGGGCGATGGTGACGCGCAGCAGCGGCGCGCGACCCAGGTCCAGGCGCTGACGCTGGGGATCGCTGAGCTCCAGCACCTGCGCATGCGCCTGGGCCAGTGTGTCGAAGGACAGCGTCTCGATGTCCAGCTCGACCTGGCGCAGCACCACCTGCACCGGCCTGGACAGGTCCCGCCACTGGACGGCCGTGCGCAGCACGTCGTGCCTCGTGGTCATGAAGCGCAAGGCCTCCAGGAAGGACGCGACCGAGTCCTCGCTGTCGCAGTCCCACACCGTGGCCATCACATAGGGATCGCTCCCCGTGCCCGCCGCGAGGTGATGGAACAGGATGCCCTCCTGCAGCGGTGCCAGCGGGTAGATGTCCTGGACGTTGGCCGCACCACCCGGCACCGCCGCCACCACGGTGTCGAGCTCCTGCTGGCTGAGGGCCACGAGGGGCAGCATGTCCGGCGTGATGTGCGGGCTGCCCGGGGGGATGAGGTTGGCGGGCGCGGCGTACGCCTCACTGGCCGGGGCGGCCGCCTCGAGGACCGCGGCCAGGCCGGCGACGGTGGGGTTGGCAAAGATCTGGCGGATGGAGATCGACAGGCCCTGCTCCTTGGCCAGGGCCACCACGCTCATCGCACTCAGCGAATGGCCGCCGAGCAGGAAGAAGTTGTCGGAGACACCGACCCGCTCGAGGCCCAGCGTCTGAGCCCAGAGGGCGCACAGGGCCGTCTCCAGCGCTGTACGCGGCGCCTGGTACTCGGACTGGAACAGGCTGGGATCGGGGTCCGGGAGCGCCCGGCGGTCGATCTTGCCGTTGGGTGTCAGCGGCATCTGCTCCAGCGTCAGGAAGGCCGCCGGCACCATGTAGTCGGGCAGGCGCGCCTGCAGCGCGGTGCGCAGCACCTCGGCGGTCACACCACCGGTGACGTAGGCGATCAGCTGACGGTCACCGGCCACGACTTCCTTGACCAGCACGACGGCGATCTCCACGCCCGGGACGGCCTGGATGGCCGCTTCGATCTCGCCCAGCTCGATGCGCTGGCCGCGCAGCTTGATCTGATGGTCCACCCGGCCGACGAATTCCAGGTTGCCGCTGTCCAGCCAGCGCGCCAGATCGCCGGTGCGATAGAGGCGGTCGCTGCTGGAGGGGTCCACCGGATTGAAGAAGGGGTTGGGAACGAAGCGTTCCGCCGTCAGCTCGGGCCTGTTGAGATAGCCGCGGGCAAGGCCGACGCCACCGATATAGAGCTCACCCGGCACGCCGGTGGGCACCGGCTGCATGCGGCTCGACAGCACATGCATCTGCAGGTTGCGGATGGCACGGCCGATGTGCAGATGGCCCTGGCCGGGCTTGAAGTCGCCCTCGCTGGAGCAGACGGTCGACTCCGTCGGACCATAGCCATTGACCAGGCGGCGGCCATGCGCCCACTTCTCGGCCAGCTCGTAGGGGCAGGCCTCGCCGGTGACGACCAGCACCCGCACCCCCGCCCATTGCTGGAAGTCCAGCAGCGGGAGCATGGCCGGCGTCATGGCCGAATGCGTGACGCCGGTGCGCTCGACCAGCTCCGACAGCAGGGGCGGCGACTTCGCCACCTCGCCGCTGGGGATGACCAGGGCGGCACCATTGATCAGCGCGATGGCCCATTCCCAAGTCGCCGCATCGAAGGACAGCGAGGCGAACTGCAGCACGCGCGAGTCCGGCGTGATGTCCAGCGTGAAGCGCTGGTCATGGGCCAGATTGCACAGGCCCCGGTGCTCGATGAGCACGGCCTTGGGCTTGCCCGTCGATCCGGAGGTGTAGATGGCATAGGCCAGGCTGTGGGCATGCAGCGCAGGCACCTGGGGATTGCCGTCGGGTGCCGCGGCGATCTTCTCGCGGGTGCCCGCCTCGTCGAGGCAGATCGTCTGCGTCGACGGCAGGCTCAGGCGCTGAGCCTGGCTCTGAGAGCACAGCGTCAGACCCAGGCCGGCGTCCTCGATCATGTAGAGCAGGCGTTCGCTGGGATAGGCAGGGTCCAGCGGCACATAGGCCGCGCCGGCCTTCAGGATGCCCAGCAGGCTGACCATCATGTCGATCGAGCGCTCCATGGACACGCCGATCAGGGTGTCCGGGCGCAGGTCCAGGTGGGCCCGCAGGAAGTGGGCCAGCTGGTTGGCACGGCGGTTCAGCTCGGCGAAGCTGACGTGCTCGCCTTCATGGACTAGCGCCAGTGCGTCGGGCGTGCGCGCGGCCTGGGCCTCGAACAGGGCATGGATGGTGGTGTCGGAGGGATAGGGCGTGAAGCCGCTGTTCCACTCGTGCATCTGGCGCTGCAGTTCCTGCTCGGCGAGCACGCAGATGCGCAGCACGTCTTCCTCGCTGCCCGTCTCGAGACGCTCCACCAGCCCCTGCGCCGCCCGCATCACGTAGTCCGCGATGCGGGCCGCGCCAATGGCGGGTGGCACCTGGACTTCCAGGGAGAAGCCATCGCCGAGGTCGTCGACGGCCAGGTTGAAGGGATAGCTCGTGCGCTCATGCGAGGTCAGGACCTCGATGTCGGAGATGTGGGGCACCTCGGACCTGGGCGCGGTATGGCGGTAGTTCAGGATGCCGCTGAACAGCGCCTGCCCTGCCGCGACCCCGCTGCACTGCTGGGCCAGGGGCAGCGGCGTCTGTTCGTGCTCGACCAGCGACTGCAGCGTCTGCGCCACCTGGTCCACCAGGGCGGCGGCATTCTTCTCGGAGAGGCTGACCCTGACCGGCAGCGTGTTGATGAACATGCCCAGGGCCTGGTCCATGCCGGCCAGAGCGCCCATGCGACCGGACATCACCGTGCCGAAGACCGGCTCCTCCTGGCGCGAGCAGCTCGCCAGCACCAGGGCCCAGGCGGCATGGAACAGGGCCGCCGGGCTGCGGCTGCCCTGCCGGCCCAGGGACTTGATACGGCTGGCAAGCGCCGCTGGCAGGCGGACCTGTGCCACGTCCATGCCATCGCCGCTGCCCTGCACCTCGGCCAGGCCGAAGGGCAAGGTGGGCTCGCTGACCTCACCCAGCATCTGGCTGAAGAAGGTCTTGGCGCGGCCGGCGTCGAAGGTGCGCAGCGCATGCGCGACGAAGTTGCGGTAAGGCACCGAGGGCGGGAGCTCGGCGGCCCTCCCGTCGATGATGAGGGAGGTCTCGCGCTCGATCACCTCAATGGCCACGTGATCGTCGATCAGGTGGTGCACCTGCAGGCAGACCAGGCAGCGGCCGCTGGCCGGGTCCTCCACGGCCTTCAGGCGGATCAGCGGCGCCTGGTTGAGGTCCATCCACTGACGCTCGGGCTCGCACAGCTCGCGCATGCGTGCCTCGAGTGCAGTGCCCTCGCCTTCGATGTCCAGCCACTGCAGCGGGACCTGCGCGCGGCGCAGGACCACCTGCACCGGCTTGGGCAGCGATTCCCAGTACACCGCGGTGCGCAGCACCTCATGGCGCTGGACCACCTCGTCCAGGGCGGCCAGGAAGCGCTCGAAGCGGGCCCGGCTGGCAAAGGAGAGCAAGGTGGGGATGATGTAGGGATCACTGCCCGAGGCCATCAGGTGGCTGAACAGGATGCCCTCCTGCAGCGGCGCCAGGGGGTAGATGTCCACGATATTGGCCTGGCCACCCGGGACCTGGGCCACGATGCGGTCGATCTGCTCCTGCTGTAGCGCCAGCAGCGGCAGCATCTCCGGCTGGATGCGCGGCGCATCCGTCCAGTCGAAGCGCGCAGGAAGCTCGGCCAGCGGCTCGGCGGCCACGGCGGGCACCAGGCGGCTGGCCAGCTCGCGCACCGTCGGAGCCTCGAAGACATGCCGCGCGCCGAGCACATGGCCCTGCTCCCGCAGCAGAGCCATCAGGCGCATCACCAGCAGGGAGTGGCCGCCCAGCGCGAAGAAGTTGTCGGTCACGCCCACGCGCGGAACGCCCAGCACCCGCGACCAGATGTCGCAGAGCAGGCGCTCGGCCTCGCTGGCCGGCGGCACGTAAGCCGCTGTCCATTCGACCTGCAGCTCGGCCAGCGCCTTCTTGTTGATCTTGCCGTTGGGCAGCAGCGGCAGCTCGTCCAGCGCCACGAAGGCGCTGGGCATCATGTAGTCCGGCAGCTGGCGCCCCAGCGCGGCCTTGAGCGCCTCCTCGTCGGACTGGCCGACCCAGTAGGCCACCAGGCGGGGCACGCCGGCGTCACCGACCACCGGCAGGACGACGGCGCGCTGCACGCCGTCAACCCGGCCCAGCGCCGATTCGATCTCGCCCAGTTCGACGCGGAAGCCGCGGATCTTGACCTGGTCGTCGGTCCGGCCCATGTACTCCAGCTCGCCTCCGGGGAGGCGGCGCACCAGGTCGCCGGTGCGGTACATCAGCGCACTGCTCGCGGGGTCCGTGCTGTCATGGAAGGGATTGGGCACGAAGCGCTCGGCGGTGAGCTCGGGCCGGTTCAGATAGCCCAGGGCCAGGCCCTCGCCGGTCAGGTACAGCTCGCCCACCAGGCGGTCCATCACCAGCGCCTGGCGATCGTCGAGGACCAGGGTGCCGGTATTGGCAATCGGAGTGCCGATGGTGCTGCGCCCCTGTGCCTGCAGCAGGGCGACGGTGGCGTTCACGCTGCATTCCGTCGGACCATAGGCATTCATCAGCCGGGGCAGCGGGCCTTCGTGCTGGTACCAGGCCTTCAGGGCGGCGTCCGAGACCATCTCACCGCCGATGGAGACATGGCGCACGCTCGCACTGGGTCGCGCGGCGTGGGTCGTGGCCAGCTCGGTCCAGAAGGCCGTCGGCAGGTTCAGCACGGTGAGGCGCTCGGCCTCGCAGCGCTGCCAGAACTCGGCGGCCGAGGTGATCCAGGCGTCCGTGCGCAGCACCAGGCAGGCGCCGCTGGACAGCGTGGTGAAGATCTCCTCCACGGACATGTCGAAGCTGATCGGCGCGAACTGGAGCATGCGGTCGGAGGCCGTCATGCCGTAGCGCTCGATCAGGTCCAGGGACAGGTTGACGACGCCGCGGTGCGGCACCAGCACGCCCTTGGGCAGGCCCGTCGAGCCCGAGGTGTAGATCACATAGGCCAGGTCCTCGCTGCTGGCACCCGCCACCACCGGCTGGGTCGCCTCGCAAGCCGCCAGCTGCGCCTGCACCTGCGGCGCGTCCAGGCACACGGCCTGCGCTTCCTCCACCGGCACCTGGCCCAGCAGCCGCTGCTGCATCAGCACCTTGCGCGCTCCGGAGTCCTGCACCATGTGCGCCAGGCGCTGCGCCGGGTAGCTCGGGTCCAGCGGCACATAGGCGCCGCCGGCCTTCAGGATGCCCAGCAGCCCCACCACCATCTCCAGCGAGCGCTCCATGCACAGGCCCACCAGCTCGTTGCGCTGCACCCCGCACGTGTGCACCAGGTACTGCGCCACGCGGTTGGCCTGTTCGTCCAGCTCGCGGTAGCTCAGGCTCTGAGCTTCGAAGCGCAAGGCCACCGCATCAGGCGCGCGCTGCGCCTGCGCCTCGAACAGCTCATGGACGCGCTGCCGCGCCTCCTGCGGGCGGCGCGGCCCCTGGGAGCTGGCCAGCACCGAGCGCCGTTCCTGCTCGTCCATCAGGGGCAGGTCGAAGACGCAGCGGTCCGGCTCGTCCAGCAGCGCAGCGAGCAGATGCTGGAAGGCACGGGAGAAGGCCTCGATGGTGGCCTTCTCGAAGATGTCGGTGTTGTACTCCCACACGCATTCCAGGCCCTGTGCGCGATCGGTGACGTCCAGAGAGAGGTCGTACTGCGACAGGGTGCCGTGCCGGGGCAGGAGCTCGCTTGCCAGCCCGGGCAGCGGGATCTCGGTGCTCTCGGCCCCGTTCAGGCCGAACATGATCTGGAACACCGGGTTGTGGGCCAGGGAGCGGGCCGGGTTGAGGCGCTCGACCACCTGCTCGTACGGCGCGCCCTGGTTCTCGAAGGCCGCCCCCATCAAGGCGCGATGGCGCTCCACGACTTCGGCAAAGCCCGGAGCCCCGGACAGGTCGCTGCGCAGCACCAGGGTGTTGACGAAATAGCCGATGAGGCTGCCGATCTCCGGCATGTCTCGGTTGGCGACGGCCGTGCCGACCATCAGGTCGCGCTCGTTGCTCAGGCGCGCCAGCAGCACGGCAAAGGCGCTGTGGACACCCAGGAAGACCGTGGCATTCGCGCCCTGGCACCACTGCCGCACGCGCTCGGCCAGCGCGTGGGGGATCAGCTGGGTGACCAGACCACCGCGATAGGACTGCTGGGCCGGCCGGCGCGTGTCCAGCGGCAGGTTGTGCAGGGTCGGCGCACCGCTCAGCTGGCGCTGCCAGAACTGCAGCTGCCGCTCCAGCGCCTCCCCCTGGGTGTGCTGGCGCTGCCAGGCGGCGTAGTCGGCATACTGCACCGGCAGCTCTGGCAGGGACGCAGGCGCTCCGCCGACCTGCTCGGCATAGAGCTGGCAGAACTCCTGCAGCACCAGGGACAGCGACCAGCGGTCCGAAGCGATGTGGTGCAGCGTGACGCTGAGCACATGCTCGTCTGCCGCGCACTTGAAGACGGCGGCGCGCAGCAGCGGATCGCGCTCGATGTCAAAGGAGGTCGCGGTCTCGCGGTCCAGCGCGGCCTCGAGGCGGCGCTCCCGCAGCGCCGTCTCGTGCACCGACAGGTCCTCGAACCGGACCTGGACCGGACACGCCGGCAGGATCTGCTGGAAGACCTGCGCCTCGGCGTCAATGCCGAAGACGGTGCGCAGGCTTTCGTGACGCTCGACGATGCGGCTCAGGGCCTGCGCCACGGCCTGGATGTCGAGGGATCCGCGCAGCCGCAGCGCCGTGCTGAGGTTGTAGTGGGCGCTGCCGCCATCCACCCTGTCCAGCACCCACAGCCGCTGCTGGGCGAAGGACGCGGCCAGGCGGCCGTCGCGCCGCGGCAGCGGCGACAGCGCGGACCGGGCCTGCGCCGCCTCCGCTTCACGCAACCACTCCACAAGCGCTGTCTTTTGATCGCGCAGGGCGGCAAGCAGCCCGGCATCCAGGGCGCTTCGATTGCCCCGGACCAGGAGATTGCCGTCGGCACCCACGCTCAGTCGGATGCCCTTTTCGCTCAGTTGGTTCAGCAGCTTGTTCATGGTGATCAGATTTGGATTTCGACTTCGTGTTCGTTCAGGGCGTCCTGCTGGTCAAACTGCAGCAGCGCCGATTGCTTCAGGCTTTCCAGGTGGGCGGCGACGGCCTCTGGCGTCGGCTGGGCGAACAGCTTCTGCACCGTGGGCGCCAGGCCCCAGCGTTGGCGCACCCTGGCCGTGATCCGGGTGGCGTCCAGCGAGGAGCCGCCCAATGCAAAGAAGTTGTCGGTGACTCCCACGCGCGCCACGCCCAGCACGTCCTGCCAGATCTCGCACAGCTGCGCTTCCACCTCGTTGCGAGGCGCGACATAGGCCTGCGCGTCGGCGCCCAGCTCCGGCTCCGGCAGCGCCTTGCGGTCCAGCTTGCCGTTGGGCGTCAGGGGCAAAGACTCCAGCGTGACGAAGAGCGCCGGCACCATGTACTCCGGCAGGCGCCGACGCAGGGCCTCGCGCAGCGCGGCCACCTCGGCCTCGCCGGTGAGGTAGGCCACCAGCTTCTTGTCGCCCGCCACCTCGCGCGCCAGCACCACGGCCTGGCGCACGCCTTCGCAGGCCGCCAGCGCTGCTTCGATCTCGCCCAGCTCGATCCGGAAGCCCCGGACCTTCACCTGGTGGTCCATCCGGCCCAGGAACTCCAGCGTGCCGTCCTCGCGCCAGCGTGCCAGGTCGCCGGTACGGTACATGCGCGGGCTGCTGCCCGGATTGGCCTCGTCGTGGAAGGGATTGGCCACGAACTTTTCTCGCGTCAGCGCCTCGCGGTGGAGGTAGCCGCGCGCCAGGCCCAGGCCGGCGATGCACAGCTCGCCCGCCGCGCCCAGTGGCGCCAGCCCGCCGCCCTCGCCCATGATGAAGATCTGGGTGTTGGCGATGGGACGCCCGATGGACAGCGCATCGCCAGCCTGCCGGACCTGCTGTGCACAGGACCAGATGGTGGTTTCGGTCGGCCCGTACAGGTTCCACAGCTGGGCCCCCGGCATCGCCAGCAGCTGCTGCGCCAGCGAGGCGCTGAGGGCCTCGCCACCGCACAGCAGCTTCATCGGCCGATGCGGGCGCCAGCCCTCCTCCACCAGCAGGCGCCAGGTCGCGGGCGTGGCCTGCATGGCCGTGATGCCGCCCTGCTCCATCAGCGCTGCGAGCAGCGTCGCCGAACGCACGGCCTCGTCAGAGGCGATGGTCACGCGCGCGCCGAGCGACAGCGGCAGGAACAGCTCCAGGCCGTGGATGTCGAACGAGGGCGAGGTCACCGCCAGCAGATGGTCCGTGGCACCGAGCCCCGGCGCATGGGCCATGGCGCTGAGGAAGTTCACCACGCTGCGGTGCTCCACCAGCACGCCCTTGGGCAGGCCAGTCGAGCCCGAGGTGTAGATCACGTAGGCCAGGTCCTGCGCGTTCGCGCCCACGACCTCCGGCCTCACCGCGGCGTAGCTTGCTAGCTGCGCCTGCACCTGCGGCGCGTCCAGGCACACGGCCTGTTCCTCAGCCACCGGCACCTGCCCCAGCAGCCGCTGCTGCATCAGCACCTTGCGCGCCCCGGAGTCCTGCACCATGTGCGCCAGGCGCTGCGCCGGGTAGCTCGGGTCCAGCGGCACATAGGCGCCGCCGGCCTTGAGGATGCCCAGCAGCCCCACCACCATCTCCAGCGAGCGCTCCATGCACAGGCCCACCAGCTCGTTGCGCTGCACGCCGCACGTGTGCACCAGGTACTGCGCCACGCGGTTGGCCTGTTCGTCCAGTTCCGCGTAGCTCAGGCTGTGCCCTTCGAACGAAAGCGCCAGCGCCTGCGGGGCCTGCTGCGCCTGGGCCTCGAAGAGCTCGTGGATGCGCGCGTCATGCGGGAAGGCCCGCGTCGTGGCGTTGAAGCCCTGCAGCAGCGCCTGCTCCTGCGCCGGCAGCATGGGAAGGCCGAAGACATCGGCCCCGGGTTGGTCCAGCGCCGCCTCCAGCAGCTTCCGCAGGGTGGCATCGAAGCGCTGCACCGTGGCTTCGCTGAAGAGATCGCGGTTGAATTCCCATTCCAGGACCCAGGCGCCCTGCCGTTCCTGTACGTCCAGGCACAGGTCGTAGCGGGCCGTCTGGGGCTGGCGCTCCAGATAGCGGGCCTGCACACCGGCAAACGCCGGCACATCGCGGCGGTCCTCGTGCAGTGCCAGCATCACCTGGAACAAGGGCGAGACCGCCAGGCTGCGCTCCGGCTGCAGGCGCTCGACCAGGAGCTCGAAGGGGGCCTGCTGATGCTCGTACGCTTCCAGCAGCGCGTGCCTGCTGCGCTGCACGGCGGCCTCGAAGCTGAGCTCGCCCTGCAGCTCCAGGCGCAGCACCAGGGTGTTGACGAAGAAGCCGATCATCTCCGCCAGTTCAGCCCTGCCGCGATTGGCCACCGGCGTGCCGACCACGATGTCGCGGCTGCCGGCATAGCGGGCCATCCAGACGGAGAAGGCGGCATGCAGGCCCATGAAGGCCGTGGCACCGCGGGTGGCGCAGAAGCGCTTCAGGGCCTCGACCTGCTCACGGCTCCATTGACTGAGCCAGAGGCCGCCCTGACGGCTGCCATCGATGCGGCGAGGAAAGTCCGTGGGCAGGCCATGCACCGGCGGCGCACCGTCCAGCTGCTGCTTCCAGTAGCCCAGCAGACGCTCCAGCCGTTCACCCTGCAGGACCTGGCGCTGCCACTGGGCGTAGTCGGCGTACTGCAGAGTCATGGGGGGCATGGCCGCAGGCGACTGCCGCACGAGGCCGTTGTAGAGCGCACTGAGTTCCCGAACCAGCGGCTCGATGGAGCTGCCATCGGAGGCCATGTGGTGCAGGGTCACCAGCAGGACGTGGTCCTCGTCGTCCAGCGTGAGCACTTGGACCCGCAGCATGAAGTCGCTGGCCAGGTCGAAAGGGCGTCGGGCCTCTTCGGAAAGACGGCCGGGCAGCGCGGCCTCCCGGTCCGCGGGCGCCAGCGCCGCCAGCGATGCGTCGTGCACCTCGAACCCCTCGGCCGGCAGCAGCACCGGCACCGGGTGCCCCTGCTCATCCAGCCTCACGGCCGTGCGCAGCACCTCATGCCGCCGGACCAGCTGCCGCACGGCCTCGCCCAGGGCGGCGGTGTCCAGCGCGCCGTGCAGGCGCAAGGCGCCCGCCACGTTGTACTGGGCACTGCCCCCCTCCACATGATCGAGCAGCCACAGGCGCTGCTGGCCGAAGGACAGCACGGGTGTCGAACCCTGCGGCGCCGGAAGCAGCGGCGGCAGCGCCTCACGCTGCAGCGCCTGCACTTGCAAAGCCAGCGAGCGAACCGTGGCCTGCGTCAGCACATGGGCCAGCGTCAGCTCCACGGCCAGACGCTGCTGGACATGCGCCGCCACGCGGGTGGCCAGCAGCGAATGCCCGCCCAGCAGGAAGAAGTCGTCCATGACCCCCACCTGCGCCACGCCCAGCACCTCCTGCCAGATCTCGCACAGCTGCGCCTCGATCTCGTTGCGCGGCGCCACGTACTCGCGGGCCTGCCCGCCCAGCTCCGGCTCCGGCAAGGCCTTGCGG
>NZ_JANZKX010000010.1 GCF_027257975.1 Pelomonas sp. BJYL3 | reverse complement strand
CTCTGTTCGGTGCTCCAGCACCATGCGCACGGCGCGCTCACGCACCTCGGGCGAAAACTTCGGGGACTTCTTCATGGCTCCATTCTCCAGAGTTGGAGCCTCCTCGAAACCCGGGGCGATTCACTATGGCTCCAACAAATCCGTGTCGCTTGAGCAGATCAAGGCTGATATTGCGAAGATCTACAGCCATGGCTCCTATTCCGTGCCGGCATATGGGCCGGATGTGGCGGCACTTCGCCAGGTAGCGCTCTATCCGGATTTTGAGTTGCTTGCGAACGCGCTCAATCGGATCAGGGCGATCGCAGAGGGCGTTGAAGTCGCAGCGAAAGTAAAGCCAAGTGACCCGGAGGCCGTGGGGCCGGCTCAGATTTCCGGATCAGGCAATATCGATGCGCTGCGGCTTGACTATCAGCTCTCCGTTCTGCGGGCGGGCAAGCTGGTGGAAAACAATTTCGGGTCGAGCGTCAGGAGTACCGTACTGAGCTACCTGTTTGGCAGTTCAACTCGTGCAGGGCGCTCCAGTGGGACGGCGAATGGCTTTTACGACGTGTATGCCGCCAGTCAGCCCTCTGCTGTCGCCAACTCGCAGCGCCACTACGGGCAAGCGACGCCGGTCTTCATCGAGGATCAGCCGCTCTACAGAGGTTCGTTTATTGGCGACGTGGGTTCGGCGCTGTGGAAAAAGGGTGAGATCCGCTTCCTGCACCCCAGCTACGACCTCAACGACTTCGGCGACACCCACAGCATCGTGCTCATCGAAGACTCCTTGCGGGTGCAGAACACGGTGTTGGGTCTTGCGCCCAAGACGAGCCAAGGGACCCTGGAGGGCCTGCTGCGCGCGTCGTCCAATGCCAAGGCCACCGAGGCGTCGGGCACCCAGGGCAAGGCGGATGGCGATACGCTCGAACGCTTCACGGATGCCATGAACTGGCTGCTCCTTGGCAGCAAGGGGACAGTGGCGGACGGCAAGACAAAGAACGGCAGGTCTTTGCTGGAGGGGGGCACCTGGGCGGACATCCAGTCCCGGCAGCGACTGGAGACCGGGCTGGCGCCTCTGAAGAGCCTCGCGGACACGTTCAAGGGCACGTTGACGGCCCAGATCAGCGGCCGTGACATGAACGGCCGCCGTGACTTCAGCGCCTTCCTGAGCGCTTACACCCTGAGCCCGGTGGTTTTTGGCGGCCAAACGGCAGAAGCGGCGGCGGCGCTTGAAACGCATCTGGATTCCAAGTGGTCGGCGGTGTATGGCATGTGGCTGGCTGACCGGAACCTGGCTGCGGCGAGCCGGGACAAGGGGCTGGAAACCTATTCCGATACCTGGATCGCCAAGCGCAACGAGTTGACTGCTGCGGTCGTGGCGCGGAACACCTTGAACGGAGGTAGCCCGCTCCTGAATCAACCGCCGCCCGCAGGCCGCAGCCCCGCTGCCAGCTATCGGGATGTCGAGTCAGGTGTCTCCGTGGTATTCGCAAAAGACATTGAGTCGTTCAGCAGGCCTATGCCGGAGATCGCCTTTGGAGATAGCAAGCCCAATAGCTTGACCGGTAACAGCAGCAGCGACTACCTGTTTGGCGGCGATGGGAATGACACGATCACCGGCGGCGATGGGGGTGACTGGCTCGAAGGCAATGCCGGCAACGACAGCCTCAAGGGGGGCGATGGTGCCGACACGCTGCTGGGCGGCGCGGGCGACGACTGGTTGAGCGGTGGAGACAGCAGTGATGATCGCCTGATGGGCGGTATCGGGTCGGATGTCTACGCGTTCACCGGCAAATGGGGCAACGACACCGTGATCGACGCCGACGGCGTGGGCAATCTGCAAGTGGAGGGTTTTGAGGGCGGGCTTCCTGAAGGCAAGCTGGTGTACGGGAGCAAGAGCGTCTACTACAGTGCCGACAAGAAGGTCAGGTATGTGCTCTGCCCGGGCTCCGATGGCACGCAGGCGCTGCTGGTCCTGGTCCAAGGAGCCTCTAGCGCCATCCGCATCGAAGACTGGTCCCCCTCCCGCAACCTCGGCATCACCCTGGTCGACAGTTCCACCGCTCCCCCTACCACCCGGCATGCCATCGGTGACGTCCAGAAGCTCACCGACAAGGACGGCAAGTTCCTGATCGGCGGGGATTTCGGCTATGTCACCGGTTCGTCTGTTGCCATGGCCCAGGACGTCTTCAACGGCAACGGTGCCGCAGATGAACTGCTCGGGGGGCTCGGCAACGACGGCCTGGCGGGCCAGGCAGGCAATGACGTCATCGACGGCGGTGACGGCGACGACCTGGTCATCGGCGGCCAGGGCGAGGACGCGCTGGCAGGGGGGAGCGGCAACGACGTCATCATCGGTGGCGAAGCCCGCTTCCTCTACTGGGCGGGCGCCCCCGGCGAGTACTTCACCACCTTGATCACGGCCAAGGAGGATCCGCAACTTGCCACCAAGGTGGTTTCCGGCACGGCGGGAGGCCTGGCCCTCAAGTCGGTCGGGTTCACCTGGGCCGTCGAACGCACCAACGCGGAACGCTTCAGCGCCAGCACCGCGACCTTCAATGGCACGGTCGTGACCGGGAGCGCGGGCCTGTACACGAATGAGGGGCAGCTGATCGGCTTCCGCGCTGCCGATGGCGAGGCTGACGTCGGAGGCAATGTCATTGACGCCGGCGCAGGAAACGACGTGGTGCTGGCGGGCGCCAGCGACGACGTAGTGGACGGCGGCGAAGGCGATGACGATCTGCTGGGCATGGGCGGCGCGGATGTCATGTCCGGCGGCAAGGGCAGCGACATTCTTTGGGGCGATGGCCTCGTCGGGGCCGGGCAGCTGGGCGCCACCGACAGCTATGGCGATGACACCCTGATGGGCGGCGAGGGCAACGATGCCGTCGTTGGCCAGGGAGGCAGCGACCAGCTCTTCGGCGGCGACGGCGACGACCAGCTCAATGGCGATGTGATCGTGGATCCCGCGCACCAAGAGATTTCGTTGACCCCGTCTTCAGCGCATGGCAACGACGTGCTCGATGGCGGTGCCGGTAATGACACCATGACGGCCGATGGCGGCAACGACATCCTGCTGGGCGGTGACGGCAACGACGTGATGCGCGGCGACGGAAAGGCCCAGACCGTGCCGGTGGGCATCCACGGCGAAGACTACCTGGAGGGCGGCGAGGGGAACGACCAGCTGATCGGCGGTGGCAAGAACGATACGCTGCTGGGCGGTGAGGGCAGCGATTCCATGTGGGGCGACGACAGCGACGACGATGTCCCGGCAGCTGCCCACGGCAACGACTGGATGGACGGGGGCGCCGGCAACGACTTCCTCAAGGGCGGGGGTGGCAAGGACACCCTGCTAGGCGGCGAGGGAGACGACCAGCTGGAGGGGGATGACGAGCTGTCGGACCTGCCCGCAAGCGCCCATGACAGCGACTACCTGGACGGCGGTGCTGGCAAGGACAAGCTGTTTGGCTACGGGGGGGATGACGTGCTTGCCGGCGGCGCCGGCGACGACGCGCTCTATGGCGGAGACGGCAACGACACGCTCACCGGCGGTGGCGGCACCGACTACCTGGCTGGCGGCGCTGGCGATGACACCTATGTGTTCTCGGTGGCCGACCTGGCCATGACGTCGGAAGGCGTCAGCGAGGGCATCGTCGACGACGAGGGCATCAACAAGGTGGTGATCACCGGTGGCGCTCCGCAGCAGGTCCAGGTCGTGAGCGGAAAGCTGGTGCTGAGCTTCGGGACGGGCCAGCAGCTGGTGGTCTCGAACGGTGCGGCCGGCGCTGTGTCGACCTACGAGATCGATGGCGTCAGCTACAGCTACGGATCCCTGCTCGCCGATTTCCAGCCCACCGTCGGGAGCTACACCAACACCCGTACCGGCACCACGACGGTCGTTGGCAGCAAGGGCATCGACAGCCTCAATGGCTACGGCGGCAAGACGGTCTTCTTCGGCGGTGACGGCAGCGACGTCATGCAGGGCAGCGGCGGGCAGAACACCTATGTGGTCGGCCTGGGCTCGGGCAAGAAACGCATCATCGACACCAGCAGCAAGGTCGATGCCGAGGGTAAGCGTCTGCTGAACCGGATCCGCTTCGAGGACGGCATCACGGCCAGCAATGTGCTGCTCACCAACGAGGGTGGATTGACCCTGTACGTCGGCTCGCCTGACCAGTCCGTGCAGATCGAAGGAGGCGACCTGGGCAATGCGACAGCGGCCACGCCCATCGACGAGTTCGAGTTCGCCGACGGGACGGTGCTGAGCTTCAACCAGCTGCTGGCCAAGGGCCTGGAGGCCATTGGCACCGAGGGGGATGATCTCCAGTCCGGCACGGCTTTTGTCGACCGCTTTTACGCGACCGCCGGCAAGGACACGCTGCGCGGTGGCGCAGGCTCCGACGTGTATGACTGGAGCCTGGGTGCCGGCGAAGACACGATCGACGACAGTTCCACGGCAACAGACGTCGACGAGCTGCGCATCCTGGCGGGGCTCTCTGCGAGCCAACTGGCCCTGGGGCGCGTGGGTGACGACCTGCTCATCCGTGTGCGCGACGGGTCGGATTCCATCCGGGTGCTGAACCACTTCACGACGTCTGCGCTGGACCGGCTCACCTTCGCCGATGGCACGGTGTGGAACGGCGCGGAGATCGCTGCCCATGTCACCAACGAGCTGACGGATCTTTCCGATCTCTACAACGGCACGGCCGGCGACGACTTCGTTGATGCCAAGGGCGGCAATGACACGGTCAACGCCAAGCAGGGCAACGACCAGGTCAATGGCGGTGCCGGCAACGACACACTCAATGGAGAAGCGGGCAACGACCTGCTGATCGGGGGCGCTGGCACGGACTCTCTGGTCGGCGGTGATGGCAATGACACACTCGATGGGCGAGGTGACGATGCGGCCGACGTGCTAAACGGCGGTGACGGCTCGGACGTCTACTTGCTGGGACGAGGCAGCGGTGCAGACAGCATCACGGAGCTGGGCACCGACAGCGGCATCGACGTGATCCACCTGGATGCGGGCATCACCCCTGCCGACGTCAAGTTCGACGTCACCGCTGCCGGCACACCGATGCGCCTGCGGATCATCGGCACGAACGACAGCGTCGCCTTCACGGCCCCCTCGCTGAGCAGCATCAACCGTGGCCTGGAGCGGATCGAGTTTGCCGACGGAACGGTCTGGAATCGCGAAGACTGGCTGAGCCGCTACCTGCTGGCGCAGGCCACCAGTGGCAACGACACCATCACCGGCTTCTACACCAGGGACTTGCTCGCCGGTGGCGCGGGTGATGACTCCCTGTCCGGGATGGAGGGGGACGATTCGATTGAGGGCGGGGCTGGCTGGGACCGCTTGAACGGCGGCGATGGCAATGACACGCTGGATGGCGGCGAGAGCGGAGACACCCTGTGGGGTGGCGCGGGTGACGATCTGTTGCGCAACGGGGAGAACATGGAAGGCGGGAGCGGCAATGACCGCTACGAACTGGGGGCTTCTGATTCGTACCGACAGATCACCGAAGAGGCCGATGCCATCTCGTCGGCCGACGTGCTCGACATCTCCAGCTATGCGTCCCTGGACAACGTTCAGTTCACCCGCTTCGGCAGCACGCTGCAGGTCCAAACCTCCAGCAAGCCTGCGTACATATCCGTCACGGACTACTTCAACGGCAAGTCCATCGAGTCCATCGTGCTCTCGGGTGGCGTGACCCTGAGCTTCGCCGATGTCGTTGCACGCGATGCCCGCTACCAGTTCACCGCTCGAAGCGACTCCATCGTCGGCTTCGACTGGAACGAGACGCTTGCAGGCGGCGCGGGCAACGACTCGATCGAAGGGCAGTCAGGGGCAGACCTGATCATCGGCGGCGCGGGGCATGACGCCCTGTACGGTGATGCCTACCTGCTTGGCGCTGCTGATGGCAACGACACGCTCGACGGCGGCGCAGGCATGGACTTTCTGCAGGGCGGTGGCGGCAACGACGTCTACCGATTCGGCCTTGGCTACGACGATGACCAGATCCTCGACCTGGGTGGCACGGACCGAATTCTGTTGGGGGCAGGGATCTTTCCTTCAGGCGTTCGGCTGGAGAAGAGTGGGGTGGATCTGCTGCTGGTGTTGACCGACAGTGGCGGCACGTTGCGAGTCAAGGGTGCCTATGACGCCTCCGGGCAGCGCGCGGCGCAAGCGGTCGAGGCGATCGAGTTCGCCGACGGGACTGTTTGGGACGCCAACGCCATGTCGGCTGCCACCGTTGTGGGCGTGGCACCGGCGATCTTGTCCGGCACAAGCGGCAACGACAGCCTGGCCGGGACGAGTACCAATGACTCACTGACCGGAGGCGTCGGCATGGACACGCTGACCGGCTTTGGAGGAAACGATACCTACTACGTCTCCAGCGGCAGTACGGGACAGCCCGGCTTCAGCGACGACACCGTGGTGGAACAGGCGGGTGGAGGCTATGACAAGGTGGTCGCCTCCAGCCACTACTACACCCTCCCCGACAACGTTGAAGTGCTTGTCTGGTCCCCGGTCGCGTCCTGGACCGGGGCCGGCGGGACGCGCGTTCTGGGCAAGTTGACCGGTAACAACCTCGACAACGTGATCCATGCCAATGACACCAACTACGGGGGAGCCTGGATAGATGGCGGCGCCGGGGCCGACACCATGCAGGGTTCGAGCAGCTACGGCGACGTGTTCGCCGTGGACAACATCGGCGATGAGGTCATTGACTTCGGGGGAGCAAATGCCGGACGCGATCTGGTGCGGTCAAGTATTTCCTATTCGCTTGCGGGGCAGACCCAGATCGAAGACCTGACCTTGACGGGCACTGAGGCGATCGCAGGCACCGGCAACCAGCTCGCAAACGTTCTGGATGCCAGCGTCAATACCGCGGCCAATGTGTTGGCGGGCGGCGCAGGCGACGACAGCTATGTCATCGACTGGGTGCAGGGCGACCAGGTGGTGGAGCTGGCGAACGGCGGCACCGACACGGTCAAGGTCTTGAATGCGTCGAACCAGGCCATCGTGCTTGGGACGGCCTTCTCGAATGTTGAGAATCTCAGCGTCGTGGGGACCAGTGTCACTGTGGTCGGCTCCGATGAGGCCAATGTGCTCTCGGGAGAGGGGGGCTACGTGAAAATCTTCGGTGGCGCTGGCGACGACGTCATTTCCTTCACGTCCTCGTACTCGACGACGGTCGATGGCGGCGCAGGCAATGACACCTTGAGGGGTATCCACCTGGGCACAGTTCTGTTTGGCCGGGGATCTGGGAATGACATCTGGACGGCCGGGATCGGCTCGGGCAGCAAGATCCAGCTGAGCAGCGGGATCAAGCTCTCCGAGATCACCGTGACGCGCAGCGGCAGGGCCATGGTGCTGAGCCTGGGGCTGGGAGATTCGCTGAGGCTTGAAGACCTGTTCCCTGATGCGTCCAGCGTGGTCCCTGACGGACGCCTCCAGTCCGTGGTGCTGTCGACGGGCGAGGAGATCCCGACCGCGTTCTTCATCAACCGGATGGTCAACGGCAATCCGAGCCAGGGCACGGCGTCGCCCGATGCCTTGGCGGGCACCGCTGGCGCCGATGTCTTGTTGGGCGGCGCGGGCAACGACACCATCTACGCAGACGACGGCAATGACACCGTGGATGGCGGCAACGACGCCGACATCCTTCGCGGCGAGGCCGGCCATGACAGCCTGATCGGCGGCGCCGGTGCGGATACGCTGCTGGGCGGGGAAGGGGACGACACCTTGGCGGGCGGCTCGGGCGACGATGCGCTGCTGGGCGGCGAGGGAAGCGATACCTATCGCTTCGGGCGTGGCGACGGCGCTGACACCATCGATGATTTGCAGGGTTCGGGCGGCCGTGTGCAGTTCACGGACCTGAACCTCGCCGACGTCGAGTTCAAGGCCGACGGGGAGGACATCCTGGTCAAGGTCAAGGGGACCGCGGACTCGCTCCGCATCACCGCGCTGGCTATCGGCGATGCCAGGGTGGACGTGTTTGAGTTCGCAGACGGCACCCTCCGAAGCACGGCACAGCTGCTGGCCATGGTGACTCGCTTCGAGGGGACGGCCGGCAATGACACCTTGACCGGCACGATCCTGGGAGACCAGATGTTTGGCCTGGCGGGCAACGACTCCCTGACAGGGGACGTCGGCAATGACACCCTCGACGGTGGCGTCGGTACCGACACGCTCAACGGCGGCCGGGGGGATGACACCTATTACGTCGATGTGTCTGGTGACGTGATCACTGAGGCCAGTGGCTTGGGCACGGACACCGTCTACGCCTCGCTGACCTGGACCCTGGGATCCAACCTTGAGAACCTCGTGCTCACTGGGGGCAGTGCCATCAATGGCACCGGCAATACCTTGCCGAACCGGCTGCAGGGCAACTCGGCCGCCAATACGCTCAATGGGGGCGCCGGGGCCGATGTCCTGCTGGGTGCCGCGGGTGATGACACCTACGTCGTCGATAACGTGGGCGACGTGGTGATCGAAGTCGCCGGCGAAGGCCTAGACACGGTGCAGAGCAGCGTGAGCTATACGCTGTCCGCTGACGTCGAGAAGCTGACACTGACTGGGACCGGAGCCATCAGCGGTACCGGCAATGAGATCGACAACTCGATCACGGGCAACAGCGCCAACAACACACTGACCGGCGGTGCTGGCGCTGACACGCTGACGGGAGGCGCCGGGAACGACACGCTGATCGGCGGCGCGGGCGATGACCTCTATGTGCTGGACGTGGCCACCGATGCCGTGAAGGAGCAGGAGAACGAAGGCGTGGACTCGGTGCAGATCGGTGTGACCTACACCCTCGCCGCCAACGTCGAGAACCTGACGCTGACAGGGTCGACTGCCATCAACGGCACCGGCAACGGGCTGGCCAACAGCCTCACCGGCAACGGTGCGGCCAATACGCTGACCGGCGGCGCCGGCAATGACACGCTGACCGGTGGCGCGGGCAACGACATCTTGGTAGGCGGCACCGGCGACGACCTCTACGTGCTGGATGTGCTGGGCGACGTCGTGACCGAGCAGTCAGGCGAGGGCATCGACACGGTGAAGATCGGCGTGACCTACACGCTGGGCCTCAACGTCGAGAACCTGACGCTGACGGGCACCTCCGCCATCAGTGGCACCGGCAATACCCTGGACAACGTCCTGACCGGCAATGCCGTGGCCAACAGCCTGACAGGTGGCGGGGGGGCGGACACCCTCGACGGCGGCGCCGGCAATGACATCCTGATGGGCGGTGCCGGGGCGGATACCTACCGCTTCGGCCTCGGCTACGGGCTGGACACCATCCAGGAGAACGACAGCACCGCTGGCGTCAAGGACATCGTGGCCTTTGCCAATGGCGTCGCAAAGGCGGACGTCCAGTTCACCCGCAGTGGCAACGACTTGGTCGTGAGCATCCGCAACACCACAGACAAGCTGACGGTCACCAACTGGTATCTGGGCGGGCAGTACCAGGTCGAGGAATTCCGCTTTGTCGATGGCGCGGTCGTGACGGCTTCGCAGGCCCAGGGCTTGGTGAGTGCCATGGCGGCATTTGGTGGTGGAGGCTGGGCCGCCGCGACGAATGCCGGTGTCGGCCACTGGCGCCGCGGCAACATGATGCTGGACATGCTGTCAATGCCCGGGGTCTGAAGCGCCCGCCCGGATGGCGGGCGGTGCAGGGGGCTTTCCGGCCTTGCCCCTTCGCAGGGAGGGCTGGCTTCCGGGCCGGAACTCTGGCTCTGCGGCTGCGTCTGTTCCCCGGACCGGGCGTCGCCCTCTGGACAGCCCGTCCGCCCGCCAGGACCCGCCAGCCCAGCTGGCAGGTCCTGGCTCCATGGCCGGGGGGCCAATGTCCGGGCGGCTGCCTGGCGCCCTCCTGACCGTCATCAAGCGTCACGGAACTGTCACAGTTCGTGCGCTACTCGCCATTACACTTCCGCCTTTGCCATGTTGTGATGACGTGGCGATGACCATTTCTTTAAATCTCACCCCGATTGACTCACTGTGGACGGAGGCCGGCTCACCCGCCTGCCTCATCTGCCAGGAGAACCCATGCTGTTTGGCAAGCTGCTGCCCAAAGAGGGCAATTTTTTTGAGCTCTTCAACGAGCACGGCGCCAAGATCGCCGAAGGTGCCCGGGCCTTCATGGCCATGTGCCAGAACTACAGCGACATCACGCTGCGCGAGAAGTACGCGGCGGAGGTCGATGCCCATGAGCACCATGCCGACCGCGTCACCGCCGAGGTGAACCGCCTGCTGCATCGCACGTTCATCACCCCGATCGACCGCGAGCAGATCCACAGCCTGATCAACGCCATGGACGACATCCTGGACCTGCTCCAGGACTCCAGCGAGACCATGCAGCTCTACGACGTGCGCTCCATCCCCGAGGATGTGCTGCGCCTGGCCGAGCTGTCCGCCAAGTGCTGCGAGCGCGTGCAGCATGCCGTGACCCTGCTGCCCAAGCTGAGCCAGCCGCAGACGGCCGAAGCCGCCATCAAGACCTGCGAAGAGATCGACAAGCTCGAGTCCGACGCCGACCGCGTGATGCGCTCCGCCATGTCCCGCCTGTTCCGCGAGCAGGAAGACGTGCGCGAGCTGATCAAGCTCAAGGCCATCTACGAGCAGCTGGAGTCCATCTCCGACCGCTGCGAGGACGTCGCCAACCTGATCGAGGGCATCGTCCTCGAGAACTCCTGACGCGCCTCGATTCATGGAAAGCATCAACGTTGCGTTCTGGGTCGTGGTGCTGCTGGTCGTGCTGGCAGTGCTGTTCGACTTCATGAACGGTTTTCATGACGCTGCGAACTCGATCGCCACGGTGGTCTCCACCGGCGTGCTGAAGCCGCAGCAGGCGGTGCTGTTCGCCGCGTTCTTCAACGTCATCGCCATCGCCTTCTTCCAGCTCAATGTGGCAGCCACCATCGGCAAGGGCATCGTCGAGCCGGGCATCGTGGACCACCACATCGTCTTCGGTGCGCTGATCGGGGCCATCACCTGGAACCTGATCACCTGGTACTACGGCATTCCCTCGAGCTCCTCGCATGCGCTGATCGGCGGCATCGTGGGCGCGGTGATCGCCAAGGTCGGGGTGCAGGGCCTGGTGGCCAAGAAGATCGGCATCACGGTGCTGTTCATCTTCGTGTCGCCGGTGCTGGGCTTCGTGCTCGGTTCGCTGCTGATGGTGGCGGTAGCCTGGCTGTTCCGCCGCTCCTCACCGCTGCGCGTGGACAACTGGTTCCGCCGCCTGCAGCTGGTCTCCGCGGGCCTCTACAGCCTGGGCCATGGCGGCAATGACGCGCAGAAGACCATCGGCATCATCTGGATGCTGCTGATGGCGGCGGGCTATGCCGAGGCGGGAGCCAAGCTGCCGCCGACCTGGGTGATCTGGGTCTGCTACCTGGCCATCGGTGCCGGCACCATGTTCGGTGGCTGGCGCATCGTGCAGACCATGGGCCAGAAGATCACCAAGCTCAAGCCAGTCGGCGGCTTCTGTGCCGAGACGGGCGGCGCGCTGACCCTGTTCCTGGCCACCGCGCTGGGCGTGCCGGTTTCGACCACGCACACCATCACCGGTGCGATCGTGGGTGTGGGTTCCACGCAGCGGGCCTCGGCCGTGCGCTGGGGTGTCGCGGGCAACATCGTCTGGGCGTGGATCTTCACCATCCCGGCGTCGGCCTTCGTGGCGGGTGTCTGCTACTGGGTCAGCTTCCAGCTGTTCTGAGCCTCGCGCTTCGGGAGCACCAAGACAAAGGCCCGGCTGCCAGTGCAGTCGGGCCTTTGTGTTTGAGAGACCGGCGCGCGCCGCTTACTGACTCAGCTCCTTGGCGGCTTCCGCTTGGCTCTCGAAGTAGCGCTGGGCCGAGAAGGCGATGGTGGTCATCAGGCAGGCCCCGCCCACCATGAGGCAGGCCACCACGCCGATGATGGCGCCCCAGCCGCTGGCGCGGCCGCTGCGCCCGCCGTTGTGGGCCTGGTTCCAGCGCTCGTCCGGCGTCAGGCCCCAGACGATGCCCTGCAGCATGGCGATGGACAGCATCAGGCCCAGCAGAGGCATCAGCACCCAGGCCAGGCGGTCGTCCTGGCCCAGGACGTCCATGCGGTGGATGCCGTAGAGCCCGGCCAGGCTGGGCCAGGGGAAGAGCCAGGCCAGCTTGTCCTTGAAGCCGTGGACGTAGAGCCGGTGCAGGCCGAAGGCGCCCAGGCCCAGGGCCAGCCAGGTGGCGAGGGTCTTGGAACGGTAGGCGAGGGCAGGGGCGGCGGCCTGGCTCATGCGCCCTCCGCCGGCAGGGTGTCGCCATGGCCGAGCTGGCGCTGCATCAGCACCACGTCCAGCCAGCGGCCGAACTTCCAGCCCGAGGACTTGAGCAGACCTGTGGGCTCGAAGCCCAGGGCGCGGTGCACGCCCACGGAGCCGTGGTTCTGGGAGTCGCCGATCACGGCCAGCATCTGGCGCGCACCGGCGCGCTCGCAGCGGGCGATCAGCTCCGCCAGCAGCAGGCGGCCCACGCCCTGGCCCTGGGCCGCCGGCGCCAGGTAGATGGAGTCCTCCACGCAGAAGCGGTAGGCCATGCGGGGGCGGAAGTAGTTGGCATAGGCATAGCCCAGGACCTGCTCGCCGCGCACGGCCACCAGGTAGGGCAGGCCGCGGGACAGCACCTCGGCGCGGCGGCGGCTCATCTCGGCCACGTCGGGCACGTCCGTCTCGAAGGTGCCGGTGCCATGCAGCACGGCATGCTCGTAGATGGCCTGGATGGCGGGCAGATCGGCGTCCTGGCTGGGGCGGATCAGCAGCGGAAGGGGTGTGGACATGGCAAAACCCCGGGGCGGGGGAGGGTGGAATTGGCGGAAGAACTGCGGCGCCAGAGATTCTCTGTGGCAACTTGCTGTCGCAATTGAATTTGCGAGTTTATAATGCCAGGTTTTGGTGCCGGTCGCGGGAGACTCGCGGCGTATCTACGGTACCAACAACCGGTGCACCCCGGAGGCCTGGAGATGGCGAACGGGGTGTCCAATGGTCTGCTTGCCCTGAGTGTCTCCTGGTGCGGTAGAACGCTTCAACTCAAAGGACTCATCATGGTCGTGATTCGACTCGCACGCGGCGGCTCTAAGAAGCGCCCCTTCTACAACATCGTCGTCGCCAACAGCCAGGAGCGTCGTGACGGCCGCTTCATCGAGCGCGTGGGCTTCTACAACCCCGTGGCTTCCGGCGCTGCCGAAAGCCTGCGCGTGGCTCAAGACCGAGTGGCCTACTGGACCGGCGTCGGCGCTCAGCTGTCGACCACCGTGGCCCGTCTGGTCGACCAGGCCAAGAAGGCTGCCTGAGCATCCGCTCAGCTGAAATCGAGCCTTGCGCGTGACTGCTCCCGAGACCCGTTCCCCCGCTGACGCTGCCGAGGCAGCCTGGCCGGATGACGCCATCGAGGTCGCGCGCATCGCCGACGCCTGGGGCATCAAGGGCTGGTTCAAGGTCCAAGCCCATTCCACGGATCCCCAGGCGATCTTTGCGACCCGGCGCTGGTTCCTGAAACCCGCCGAGACTGCCATTCCTGGCATGGCCGCAGGCAAGGGCACCGTGCCCAAGCTGCTCAAGATTCTTTCCCTGCGTGAGCATGGCGACGGCCTGGTGGCCAGCGCCGAGGGTGTGTCGGACCGCAATGGGGCCGAGGCCCTGCGCGGCGCCCGCGTCTTCGTCTCCCGCACGCATTTCCCCAAGGCCGACCCGGACGAGTTCTACTGGGTGGACCTGGTGGGCCTCACGGTCGTGAACCGCCAGGGCGAGACCCTGGGCGAGGTCATCGGCCTGCTCGACACCGGCCCGCATGCCGTGCTGCGCATCCAGCCCGCCGGGCTGACGGCCCCGGTCAAGCCGGAGCAGGAGCGTCTGATCCCCTTCGTGTCCGCCTTTGTCGACGATGTGAGCCTGCAAGAGCGCCGCATCTCGGTGGATTGGGGCCTGGACTTCTGAGTCCTGCCTTGCCGTGGCGCCTGGCGCATGCGCTTCGACCTCATCACCCTGTTTCCTGAGCTCTTCGCCCCGCATCTGTCGGTGGGCGTGACGCGCCGTGCCTTCGAGAGCCGGCAGGTCGATGTGCAGCTCTGGCAGCTGCGCGACTACGCCGAAGACAACTACCGCCGCGTCGACGACCGCCCCTACGGTGGCGGCCCGGGCATGGTCATGCTGGTCGAGCCGCTGGAGCGCGCGCTGGCCGCCGTGCTGGCGGCCCGCCAGACCAGTGGCGCCGATGCCGGCGCCGCGCCGCAGATCATCCATTTCAGCCCTACCGGCCGCCGCATGGATCAGGCCCTGGTGCAGGAGCTGGCCCAGGGGCCCGGCGCCGTGCTGCTGTGCGGCCGTTACGAGGGCATGGACCAGCGCTTCCTGGACCGCCATGTCACCCTGGAGGTGAGCCTGGGCGATTTCGTCCTGAGCGGCGGCGAGCTGCCGGCCCTGGCCCTGCTGGATGCTGTGGCGCGGCTGCAGCCCGGCGTGCTCAATGACGCCGCCTCTCACGAGCAGGACAGCTTCTCCGACGGCCTGCTGGACTGCCCCCACTACAGCCGCCCCGAGGTGCTGGAAGGCCTGCCTGGCCAGACCGAGCCGCTGCCGGTGCCGCCGGTGCTGATGTCCGGTCACCATGCCCAGATCGCGCGCTGGCGCCGCGAGCAGTCGCTGGCGCTGACCTGGCGCCGCCGCCCCGAGCTGATCGAGGCCGCCCGTGCCGCCGGCAAGCTCAGCAAGAAGGACGAAGCCTTCCTCAAGTCCTTGATTGGCTGAGATTTTTTCAGCTACAATCGAAGGCTTTTCGCGATCCTCTATCGGGCGGGGCCCAGGTTCAGGTCAGTGTTGCTGACCTTCAGCCAGCTCCAGGAATGCAGGCCAGTTCGGGCCGGTTCCAGTCAATTTCAGGTGCGCCGGTAAGATCGTCAGGAGATCGATGTGAATCTGATCCAAACCCTTGAGCAAGAAGAAATTGCTCGCCTGAACAAGACCATCCCCGCTTTCGCCCCCGGCGACACGGTGATCGTCAGCGTGAACGTGGTCGAAGGTACCCGCAAGCGCGTGCAGGCCTATGAAGGTGTCGTGATTGCCAAGCGCAACCGCGGCCTGAACTCCAGCTTCATCGTCCGCAAGATTTCGAGCGGCGAAGGCGTGGAGCGTACCTTCCAGCTGTACAGCCCGCTGATTTCGTCCATCGAAGTCAAGCGTCGTGGCGATGTGCGCCGCGCCAAGCTGTACTACCTGCGTCAGCGTTCGGGCAAGTCCGCTCGAATCAAGGAAAAGCTGGCCTGATGGCCGGTCGTGGGTCGGCCTTTGGGCCCACCCTCGAAAGCCGCCCGGGTCGCAAGGCCCCGGCGGCTTTTTTCATGGGACCGCATGGTTCGTGCCGGGCGAAGTCCGTCACCGCCCTTGGCGACGCGGCGCCTGTCGCGGAAGGCGCCATTTCGGGTATGCTGCGGCAAACGTTTGCCCCAGTGCAGTTTTGCGAGCGTTCAGCCCCCTTGCGGAATCACCGGCTGCCTGCCTCTTCCTTCCTGCCGAGACCTGCCTCACCGTGAGCACGATCAAAGACGTTGCCGCCCTTGCCGGCGTGTCCTTCACCACCGTCTCCCATGTCCTGAACGAAACGCGCCCGGTCAGTGCCGAGGCGCGGCGGCGCGTGCTGGCGGCGGTGGAGGAGATCGGCTACCTGCCCAGTGCGGTGGCCCGCTCCCTTCGCAAGAGCGAGACCCGCATCATCGGCGTGCTGGTGCCCAATGTGCAGAACCCCTTCTTCGCGGAGCTGGTCTGCGGCGTCGAGGAGACCTGCCGCCTGGCTGGCTACTCCGTCTTCCTCTGCAATTCCGACAACGACCCCAAGCGCCAGCAGCAGTACATGCGCACCCTGCTGGAGAAGCGCATCGACGGCCTGCTGCTGAGTTCCGCGGGCGATGACGAAGCACTGGCCCAGATCTTCCAGATGGCCCGCGTGCCCTCGGTCACGGTGGACCGCCTGGTGCCGGGCGCCCGTGCCGACCGGGTGAGCGTCAACAACCGCGAGGGCGCGGCCGCCGCGGTGCGCCACCTGCTGGAGCTGGGTCACCGCGCCATCGGCTGCATCAGCGGCCCGGTGGAGTTCGAGGTGGCGCAGGAGCGCATTGCCGGCTGGCGCGAGACGCTGCAGGCCGCCGGCATCGAGCCGCAGGCGCACTGGCTGGTCCACAGCGACTTCAGCTCGCACGGCGGTTACGAGGCCGGCAAGCGCCTGCTGGAGACGGCGCCCGAGCTGAGCGCCGTCTTCGCCAGCAATGACCTGATGGCCCTGGGCCTCATGCGGGCCGCGGCCGAGGCGGCGCGCCCGGTGCCGGCCAGCCTGTCGGTGGTCGGCTTCGATGACATCGAGCTCTCGGCCTATGCCTATCCCTCGCTGACCACCGTGGGCTGCTCCATCAAGGAACTGGGCCGCGAGGCCGGGCGGGCCCTGCTGGCGCGCATCGAGCAGCCGCAGGCCAGCCTGCGCGAGGTGCTGATGAAGCCGCAGCTGGTGCGGCGCGAGAGCACCGCCGCGCCGGCCGCCAAGACGCTGCCCGCCAAGCCCGCCAAGGCAGGAAAGAGCGCATGAGCTCCGCGCGTGTCGTCGTCGTCGGCAGCATCAACATGGACATGGTGGCCCATGCGCGCCGCCTGCCGCGTCCGGGCGAGACCCTGCCGGGCGAGGACTTCCAGATGACGCCCGGTGGCAAGGGCGCCAACCAGGCCGTGGCCGCGGCCCGGCTCGGGGCCTCGGTGAGCTTCGTCTCCCGCGTGGGCACCCGCGTGCATGGCCGCGCGCTGATCGCCGCCCTGCGCGCCGAGGGCGTGGACACCACGCATGTGGTCGAGGATGAATCGGCGCTGCCTGGCATCGCCGTCATCATGGTGGGCCGCGAGGGCGGCGAGAACAGCATCATCTACGTGCCCGGCAGCAATGCGCAGCTGGCGACGGCCGATGTGCAGCGGGCCACTGCACCGCTGCAGCAGGCGCGGGTGCTGGTGGCGCAGCTGGAGGTGCCGCAGCCGGCCATTCTCGAGGCCTTCCGCCTGGCACGCGCCCAGGGCGTGCGGACCATCCTCAATGCCGCGCCGGCCCTGGCGGTCGACCCGGCTCTGCTGGCCCTGACCGACTGCCTGGTGCTCAACGAGACCGAGGCCGCCCAGCTGGCCGGCCTGCCCGATGCCGTGCAATCCGCCGAGGCCGTGGCACGCGCCGCGGCCCACGCGCTGCAGGCCCAGGGCCTGCAGCGCCTGCTGATCACCCTGGGTGCGCAAGGCGTGCTGGTGGTGGACGAAGCCGGCCAGCGCCTGCTGCCGGCCCGGCGCGTTCAGGCCGTGGACACCGTTGGCGCCGGCGACACCTTCGTGGGCGGCGTCGCCACCGCCTGGGCAGAGGGGCAGTCGCTGGATGAGGCCGTGCGCCTGGGCCAGGCCGCCGCCGCCCTGGCCGTGAGCCGCGTGGGCGTGCAGGGCGCAATGCCCCGGCGCGAGGAACTGGGCCCCGATTACGCGGCCCGCAGCGCCTGAGGTCCGCATGAGCCAAGCCCTGCCGCCCCGGCCCGTGATCTTCGACACGGACCCGGGCATCGACGACGCCATGGCCCTGTGGATGCTGGCCCGCCACCCCGGCCTGGACCTGCGCGCCATCACCACCGTGCACGGCAATGCGCCGGTGGGTACGACCACCCGCAATGCCCTGGCCCTGGTCGATTTCTTCGGCCTGGACGTGCCCGTGGCCGCAGGCGCGGACGACGCCCTGCTGCCGCGCACCGAGCGCTTCTTCCCCACCCAGGTCCACCATGAGGACGGCCTGGGCGGCGGAGCGCCTCTGTTGCCGGCCACCCGGCGGCAGGCGGACCCGCGTCCCGCCTGGCAGCTGATCTGCGACGAGATCAACGCCGCGCCCGGCGAGATCACTCTCGTGGCCGTGGCCCCGCTGACCAACCTGGCCCTGGCCCTGCGCCACGATCCCGGCATCGCCCGCAAGGTGCGCGAAGTCGTGCTGATGGGCGGCGCCTTCGGCCTGCACGGCCATGGCGGCAACGTGACGCCGGTGGCCGAGGCCAACATCATCAACGACCCCGAGGCCGCCGACCTCGTCTTCACCGCGCCCTGGCCCGTGGTCACGGTGGGGCTGGACGTCACCCAGCAGGTGGTGATGCCCGAGGCCCTGCTGCAGTCCCTGCAGGGCCGCAGGGGGCCCGTGGGCGATTTCTTCTGGCAGATCACCCGCCACTACCAGCGCTACTACGACGGCCGCGACGCCATCGGCGGTCTCTACGCCCACGATGCCAGCGCCGTGGTGTACTGCGTGGCCCCCGAGGCCTTCCGGCTGCGCGCCGGCCCGGTCCGCGTGGCCCTGGAGGGCATTGCGCGCGGCCAGACCATCCAGGACCATCTGGGCTTGCACGACGACAACCCCGCCTCCCCCTGGCGCGGCTGCCCGGCCCAGCAGGTCTGTGTCGAGGTGGACGCCCAGCGCGTGCGCGACGAATTCATGCAACTGTTCGACGATACGTCCAAGGCCGCCACCGCGGCCGTTTCCGGAGACCCCCGATGAGCCATACCACCGTCCTCAAGGCCCGCTGGATCCTGCCCATGACCCCGGGCTGCCAGGTGCTGGAGCAGCACGCCCTTGTCATCCAAGGCGAGCGCATCGCCGCCGTGCTGCCGCAGGCGCAGGCCGCGAGCGCCTACCCGGATGCCGAGCAGGTGGACCTGGGCCAGCACGTGCTGATCCCCGGCCTGATCAACGCCCACACGCACAGCGCCATGTCCCTGCTGCGCGGCGTGGCCGACGACCGCGCCCTGATGGACTGGCTGCAGAACCACATCTGGCCGCTGGAGAAGCAGTGGGTCAGCGACGACTGGGTCTACCAGGGCTCGCTGCTGTCGGCCGCCGAGGCCCTGCGCGGTGGCGTGACCTACCTGAACGACATGTACTTCTTCCCCAAGGCCATGGCCCGGGCGGCGCTGGACTCCGGCATCCGTGCCGGCGTGTCCATCAATGTGATCGACTTCCCCACCGGCTACGGCTCGGGACCGGACGACTACATCGCCAAGGGCCTGGAGGCCTACGAGCAGTACAAGGGCGAGGCCCTGCTGGACTGGACCAGCGCGCCGCACGCGCCCTACACCGTGTCGGACGAGACCTTCGTCAAGCTGCGCCAGCTCTCCGAGCAGCACGGCCTGCAGATGCACTGCCACATCCACGAGACCCAGGATGAGATCGAGGGCAGCCTCAAGCAGTACGGCGTGCGCCCTCTGGAACGTCTGCACAAGCTGGGCCTGCTCAACGAGCGCATGATCGCCGTGCACATGGTCCACCTCGATGAGGCCGAGATCGAGCTGATCGCCAAGCAGGGCACGCACCTGGTCCACAACCCCAGCTCCAACCTGAAGCTGGCCTCGGGCGTCGCGCCGGTGAAGGCCCTGGAGGCCGCGGGCGTCAACACCGTACTGGGCACCGACGGCGCCGCCTCCAACAACCGCCAGGACATGTTCGCGGAGATCCGCGCCGCGGCCCTGCTGGCCAAGGGCATCACGGGCGATCCGCTGACCGTCTCGGCCCGCACGGCGCTGGAGATGGCCACCATCCGTGCCGCCCGGGCCATGGGCCGCGAGGCCGACCTGGGCTCGCTGGAGGTGGGCAAGCTGGCCGATGTGGTGGCCGTGTCGCTCGACGCGCTGGAATGCCGCCCGGTCTACCACGCCGATGCCCAGCTGGTCTATGTGGCCGGCCGCGAGCACGTGTCGGATGTGTGGGTCAACGGCCGTCGCGTGCTGCAGCAGCGCCAGCTCACCACCATCGACGTGCCGGCCCTGCTGGACCGCAGCGAGGCCATCGTCACGCAGATGAAGGCCGGTCGCTGAGCGCACGCCGGAACCCTGCAAGACAAAGGCCCCGGTGCTCCAGCAATGGAGCCCGGGGCCTCGTGCTTTCAGGCGCGGTTCAGGACGGGGTCAGTCCTTGACGTGGCAGGCCTTGGTGATGCCGCCCTGCGGATCGCCGAAGGTGGCGTTGCTGCAGCTCAGCGGGGCGTTGAAGTCCCGCACCGAGTAGCCGCTGTTGGCGCCGTAGATCACCAGGTGGGCGCCGCTGACGCTGCAGGTGCCGCCCTCGCTGGCGCAGGTGGTGTAGGTCTCGGGGCTGACATGGCAGGCCTTGACCACGCCCGGGGCCGGGTCGCCGAAGGTGGCGTTGTTGCAGGCCACCGGGCCGTTGCTGACGCGCGAGGTGAAGCGGTTGCCGGCCCCATAGACCACCAGGCGGCGGCCGCTGAAGCTGCAGGTGCCGTTCTCCGAGGCGCAGGCCGTGTAGGCCGTGCTGCCCGCGTAGCAGCTCTTGGCCTTGCCCGATGCCGGGTCCCCGAAGGTCGCGTTGTTGCAGGCCAGGCTGCCGTTGGCGAACTTGCGGAAGAAGGTGGGCTGGTAGCCGTAGCTCACCGCACGCACGCCGGTGAAGCTGCAGGTCCCATTCTCGTCCGCGCACTTGGTGCCGGCGTCAGAGGGCAGGGGCGGCAGGCAGGCCGCGCCGACGGTGTTGAAGGCCCGGGTCACGTCCGCCACGTTGTAGCCCCGGTTGGAAGCCGAGCGTTCCACGCCGCAGACACCGCCGGAGAAGTTGGTGGTGGCCGTCCAGTAGAGGTGGTTGGCGTCCGCGAAGACCTCGAAGGCCTTGCGCGTGTTCCAGCCCGCGCTCGTGGCCAGCAGGTAGAAGGCCTTGTTGTAGACGCCGCTGGAGTAGTGCACGTCCAGGCCGTCGTAGTACTGGCTGGTGTGGTCGATGGAGCGGCCGTCCTGCGGCGGGTTGTTCATGTAGCGCAGGGCGCCCGCGCCCTTCATGATGTCGTAGCCGACCTTGAAGTCATTGCTGCCGCGCATGTAGTACTTGGCCGCCTCGCCGGCCATGTCGGAGAAGGCCTCGTTGATGCCGCCGGACTGCCCGCTGTACTGCAGGTTGGAGTTCTGCTGCGTGTAGCCGTGGCTGACCTCGTGCGAGGTCACGTCCAGTGACACCAGGGGGTAGAAGGTGTTCGCACCGTCGCCAAAGAACATGGCCTGGCCGTCCCAGAAGGCGTTCTCGTAGCCGCTGCCGTAGTGCACCTTCATCTGCAGCTTCTGCGTGAGGGGGCGCTGGCCCAGCCAGTTCTGGTACATGGCGAAGACCACGCCGCCGAAGTAGTGCGCGTCATTGAGCGGCGAGTAGGCGCCGTTGATCTGCTTGAACTCGTTGCGCGGGCAGGTGAACAGGAAGGGCGTGCTGCCGTTGGTGCCGCCGTTGAGGTTGATGGTGGTGACGTTGGCGTTGTCCATCTGGCAGCTGGCGTTGACGTCCAGATAGCCGAAGTTGACGCCGTATTCGTACTTGCCGGTCTTGAGGTTGCCGCCAGGGCCGGTGGCGTTGTTGGTGGTGAGGCCTTCCCACTGCTCCAGGATCTCGCCGCTGCGGGCGTCGATCAGGAAATGCGGGCGTGCCGGCTTGTTGCCGTGGAGCATGAAGGAGAGGGCCCAGACCAGGCGGGCGCGGCCTTGCCCGTCCAGCTTGATCCACAGCTGGGCTTCCTCCTGCGAGGCGTGCTGAGCGAAGCCGCTGCGGCCCTTGGCCAGGGCCAGGGCGGCCTGCTGGCTGAGGCTGGGGCGCACATCGGGCAGGTCCTGCTCGATCTGGCGGACCAACTGACCGTGGAGGCTGGGCGCGGCCAGGCCGGCGTCCTGCTGGCTGACGATGGCCTCGCCCCACAGCGGGATGCCCTGGTAGTGCTGCTGGTAGCGGGTGACGGTGCGGCCATTGGCGTAGGTCTTGCTGCGCTGGGCCTGCAGGTCCTGGGCGGCCAGGCCCAGGCGCTCATGGACGGCTGCCGCCGCGCCAAGGGTGGCCGGGGCCGGTGGCAGCTGGCTCAGGTCCTGGCGCTGCGCGGCCGAGGCCGCGGTGGCGGCGATCAGCAAGGCCACCGCTGCCGCACTGGCCTGCAGGTCCTGGAAGCGGGCAGGGCGCCGCGAGGCGGTCCCGGCCTGGAAAAAGGGCAGGTGCATGGGAATTCCTTCAAGCCTCCAAGTCGCTGGAGGCAGGGCGGGACGCCGGGGGGGTGACAAGTAGATAACGTCGATAAGTAGCGTCCAATTTCATTATTGGAAGCGCGGCCACGGCAGCCTATCCCGGACTCCAGCGACGCGCCGTGTCAGGTCTGACAGTTGTCGGGCGAGCCGGCGTGTGAAGTCCGCGCTGTGCAGGGCAAGGGGGATGCAGGCCCGTGGGCGGCCGCCGGGTCGCCCTTTCTGGACCCGCGCGGCGCAGCGCGGCTCAGGAGATCCGGGCCCGACGCCAGGCACCAGGCGGCCCGCCGTGAGCGCTAACGTTTGCGCGTTGATTTGAGCCAGGCCCCGAGCGGAATCCGGCCCAAGCCTCGGTAAAATCCCGCGCTTCAAGCCGTCCGCCTGCCCGGCGGCCGCGCCCCAACCTCACGCGCTCCGGCGCGCAAGTCCAGCATCCATGGCATCCACCTCCAAGCACCTGACCCACTTCGAGGGCGGCAACGCTCTTTCCGCCTTCCGCGCCCAGGCCTTGCTGCCGCGCCTGCAGGCCATCAACGAGCGCATCACGGGGCTGGTGGCCCGCCACGTGCACTGGGTCTGGACGGACAGCGCGCTGCAGGCCGGCGTGCAGGACAAGCTGGCCGCGCTGCTGAGCTACGGTGAAGGCTACGAAGGCGGCACCGAGGGCCAGCTGGTGGTGGTGGCGCCGCGCCTGGGCACCGTCAGCCCCTGGGCCTCCAAGGCCACCGACATTGCCCACAACTGCGGCCTGGACATCCACCGCGTCGAGCGCGTCACCGAGTTCCGCATCACGCTCAAGCCGGGCCTGATCAGCAGTCTGACGGGCGGCACCAAGACCCTCAGCGAGACCGAGCTGCGCGCCTGCGCCGCGCTCCTGCACGACCGCATGACCGAGAGCGTGCTGTTCCGCCGCGAGGACTGCGCCCATCTCTTCGACGAGAAGACCGCCGAGGCCCTGGAGCATGTGGACGTGCTGGGCCGCGGCCGTGCTGCCCTGGACGAGGCCAACAGCCGCTTCGGCCTGGCCCTGTCCGACGACGAGATCGACTACCTGGTCAACGCCTTCACCGCAGCGCAGCGCAACCCGAGCGACGTCGAGCTGATGATGTTCGCGCAGGCCAATTCCGAGCACTGCCGCCACAAGATCTTCAATGCGAAGTTCACCATCGACGGCGTGGAGCAGGACCTCAGCCTGTTCGGCATGATCCGCAACACCGAGAAGCTCTCGCCCCAGCACACGGTGATCGCCTACTCGGACAACGCCGCCGTGATGGAAGGCCACGAGATCGAGCGCTGGATCCCCGAGGGCTATGACGCCGCGCCGAAGTACCACGCCCGTGCCGAGACCTCGCACGTGCTGATGAAGGTCGAGACGCACAACCACCCGACGGCCATCTCGCCCTTCCCGGGCGCCTCCACCGGCGCCGGCGGCGAGATCCGCGACGAAGGCGCCACCGGCCGCGGCGCCAAGCCCAAGGCCGGCCTGGCCGGCTTCTCCGTCTCCAACCTGCACCTGCCCGGCCTGGCCGAGCGCTGGGAGCAGGGCGGCGTGGGCAAGCCCGAGCACATCGCCAGCCCGCTGCAGATCATGATCGAGGGCCCCATCGGCGGCGCCGCTTTCAACAACGAGTTCGGCCGCCCCAACCTCGGCGGCTACTTCCGCGTCTATGAGCAGGAAGTGGACGGCGTGGTGCGCGGCTATCACAAGCCCATCATGATCGCCGGCGGCATCGGCGCCATCCGCTCGGACCTCACGAAGAAGATCGAGTTCCCCGCCGGCACGCTGCTGGTGCAGCTGGGCGGACCGGGCATGCGCATCGGCATGGGCGGCGGCGCCGCCAGCTCCATGGCGGCGGGCACCAACACCGCCGACCTGGACTTCGACTCCGTCCAGCGCGGCAACCCTGAAATCGAGCGCCGAGCCCAGGAGGTGATCAACCACTGCTGGGGCCTGGCCGACAAGAACCCCATCCTGGCCATCCACGACGTCGGCGCCGGTGGCATCTCCAACGCCTTCCCCGAGCTGGTGAACGACGCCGGCCGCGGCGCCATCTTCGACCTGCGCAAGGTGCCGCTGGAGGAGTCCGGCCTGGCGCCCAAGGAGATCTGGTGCAACGAGAGCCAGGAACGCTATGTGATGGCCATCGCGCCCGAGAGCCTCGAGATGTTCCAGGCCATGTGCGAGCGCGAGCGCTGCCCCTTCGGCGTCGTCGGCGTGGTCACCGAGGCCCGTGAGCTGATCCTGGAAGACGGCCCCGGCGGCGAGCGCGCCATCGACATGCCCATGGACACGCTGCTGGGCAAGCCGCCCAAGATGCACCGCGTGGTGAACCGCGTGCAGCGCAGCACGGCCGCGCTGGATCTCTCGCAGGCCACGCTGGAGCAGGCGGCCGTCGAGGTGCTGCGCCACCCGACCGTGGCCTCCAAGCGCTTCCTGATCACCATCGGCGACCGCACCG
The DNA here is from genome assembly GCF_027257975.1 of Pelomonas sp. BJYL3. Taxonomy (GTDB): domain Bacteria; phylum Pseudomonadota; class Gammaproteobacteria; order Burkholderiales; family Burkholderiaceae_C; genus Roseateles_B; species Roseateles_B flavus. The sequence continues at coordinate 85,641 of NZ_JANZKX010000010.1, read as the reverse complement.
TGGGTGGCCTGAACCACCGCGACCAGATGGTCGGCCCCTGGCAGGTGCCGGTGGCCGATTGCGCCGTCACCCTGGCCGACTTCAAGGGCCTGCGCGGCGAGGCCATGAGCATGGGCGAGCGCACGCCGCTGGCCGCCGTCGACGCCCCCGCCTCCGGCCGCATGGCCGTGGCCGAGGCCATCACCAACCTGCTGGCGGCGCCCATCGAGCTGTCCCGCGTGAAGCTGTCCGCCAACTGGATGGCCGCCTGCGGCGAGGCCGGCGAGGACGCCGCCCTCTACGACACCGTCAAGGCCGTGGGCATGGAACTGTGCCCGGCGCTTGGCGTGTCCATCCCGGTGGGCAAGGACTCCCTGTCCATGCGCACCAAGTGGAGCGACGGCGGCGAGACCCGCCAGGTCACCGCGCCCGTTTCGCTGATCGTCTCGGCCTTCGCCACGCTCCCCGATGTGCGCGGCACCCTGACCCCGCAGCTGCAACCTGGCGACACCAGCCTGATCCTGGTCGACCTCGGCCAGGGCCAGCATCGCATGGGCGGCTCCATCCTGGCCCAGACCCTGCAGCAGTTCGGCGGCGCCGTGCCCGACGTGGACGACCCGGCCCTGCTCAAGTCGCTGGTGGCGGCCGTCAACGAGCTGCGCGGCCAGGGCCGCCTGCTGGCCTACCACGACCGCTCGGACGGCGGCCTGTGGGCGGCGGCCTGCGAGATGGCCTTCGCCGGCCACCTGGGCCTGAGCCTCAATGTCGACATGCTGATCACCGAGGGCGACGGCGTCTCGGACAGCCGGGCCGACGTCGGCGATTCCAAGAACTGGGCCAGCCAGGTCAGCGCCCGCCGCGAGGAACTGGCGCTCAAGGCCCTGTTCAACGAGGAGCTGGGCGTGGTCCTGCAGGTGAAGACCGAGGACCGCGATGCCGTCCTGCAGGTGCTGCGCCAGCATGGCCTGTCCAGGCATGCGCACGTCATCGGCAAGCCCAATGACCGCGGCGTGGTCGAGGTCTGGCGTGACGCGAAGAAGGTCTTCGATGCGCCGCTGGAGATGCTGCACAAGGAATGGGACGGCGTCTCCTGGCAGATCGCCCGCCTGCGCGACAACCCGGCCTGCGCCGATGCCGAGCACGAGGCCGTGGGCCGTGCCGGTGACCCGGGCCGCCACGTGCACGTGAGCTTCGACCCGAGCGAGGACGTGGCGGCGCCCTTCATCGCCACCGGTGCGCGCCCCAAGCTGGCCATCCTGCGCGAGCAGGGCGTCAATTCGCATGTCGAGATGGCCTATGTGAACGCCCTGGCCGGCTTCGACACCTATGACGTCCACATGAGCGACCTGCAGTCCGGCAAGGTCAGCCTGGAGCAGTTCAAGGGCTTCATCGCCTGCGGCGGCTTCTCCTATGGCGACACCCTGGGTGCCGGCGAAGGCTGGGCCCGCTCGGTGATGTTCAACCCGGTGCTGGCCGAGCAGTTCCAGGCCTTCTTCGCCCGCTCCGACAGCTTCGCGCTGGGCGTGTGCAACGGCTGCCAGATGATGGCGGCCCTGGCCCCCATGATCCCGGGTGCCGAGGCCTGGCCCAAGTTCACGCGCAACCAGAGCGAGCAGTACGAGGCCCGCCTGGCCATGGTGGAGCTGCTGGAATCCCCCAGCCTCTTCTTCCAGGGCATGGCCGGCAGCCGCCTGCCGGTGGCCGTGGCCCACGGCGAAGGCTTCGCCAACTTCGCCCAGCGCGGCAATGCCGCCCAGGTGGTGCGCGCGGCCCGTTTCGTGGACCACCACGGCCAGCCGACCGAGGCGTATCCCTTCAATCCCAACGGCAGCCCCGAGGGCCTGACTTCGGTGACCACCGCCGACGGCCGCTTCACGGTCATGATGCCGCACCCGGAGCGCGTCTTCCGCAATGCGCAGATGAGCTGGACCTCCGGTGATCTGGGTGCCCTGAGCCCCTGGACCCGCATGTTCCGCAACGCGCGCCGCTGGCTGGGCTGATCGGGGTGGCTCGCGTGCTGCCGCCTTCGCTGCCCGAGGGCGGCGGCCGTTCGCCCGAGCTCCAGCATTTCCGGGCCTTCGAGGCCATCCACCGCCTGGGCGGCCTGACCGCCGCGGCGCAGGAGCTGGGCATGACCCAGCCGGCCTTGTCCAAGGCCCTGGGCCTGCTGCGCCGCTACTACGGCGACGAGCTCTTTGTGCGCAGCAAGCAGGGCATGCGGCCCACGCCGCTGGCGCGCCGCCTGGCGCTTGACGTGCAGCAGCTGGTCGGCCTGGTCCAGGAGCGCCTGCGCGCGCCCTCGGGCTTTGATCCGGCGCGCTCCTCGCGCACCTTCCGCATCAGTTGCACCGAGGTCGGCGCCATCCACTTCATGCCGCGCCTGCTCGCTGCGGTGCGAGACAGCGCTCCGGGCGTGCGCTGGGAGGTGGTGCCCCTGGCCGGCGACGCGCTGGGCGGCCTGCTGGCCTCCGGCGAGATCGACCTGGTGCTGTCGGCCTACCAGGCCCAGCGGCCGGGGCTCAGCTCCCAGGCGCTGTACAGCGTGGGGCACCGCTGCCTCGTGCGCGTGGGCCACCCACGCATTGGGCAAGACCTGACCCTGGAGCGATTCTGCGCCGAGAAGCACGTCGTGGCCTCGATCAGCGACACCCAGCATGCCTACCGTCGGGTGGAGCAGGCCATCGTCCAGACGGCGGGTGAGGGCGCCATCGGCCTGCGGGTGCACTCGCTGCTGACCGCGCCCTTCATCGTGGCGCAGTCCGACCACATCTTCACGGCTACCGAGCAGATCGCCCGGCAGATGGCCCAGCTGCCGGGCCTGCGCCTGCTGCCCTGCCCCCTGACGCTGCCGCCCATCGTCGTCTACCAGTACTGGCACAGCCGCCAGGACCAGGACCCGGCCATTGGCTGGCTGCGGGCGCTGGTGGCGCAGCACTTCGCCCAGCCCCTCCCTGAGGTCCATGCCGCCCAGGCATGAGGCCCATGCCCGCTCCGGCATCTTGCTTGCGCGCCCGCGCGGCAGGCCTTGCAATGCGCGCACGACGGCAGTCGTAGCTCAGGAGAGAGGAGTCCCGCCGCCCCGGTTTGCAGGGGCAGTCCGGCTGACGAGACCAAGGCGTCGGCCTGGATGCGGGCAGGGGAGGGACAGTGGAGGCTGATCCTTCCGCGGACGGGCCCCGCGGCTGATGCGGCGGGGCCCCGTTCCTTGCCGGGGCCGCGACCGAGGCCTGCGGGTGTCAGGTCTTGCCTGCCCCGTTCACACCATCGTCACGATGGGCGCCACCTTGGGCAGGCGGATCTCGAAGCGGCTGCCCTGGGCGGGGCAGCCGGGCCGTTCGGGGCAGGGGCTCAACGCGCCGTTGCCCGCTGCTGGCCCCGCCGCCAGGGGCTTGCGATGGATGAATAGTCACTGGGCATTGCGCCGCCGAACCATTCCGTATCCAAGGGGTAGGGGGCCTCGACCCACCGCCCCTGGCTCCATGTCAGGCCGATATAGGTAAAGCAGCCGGGTTCGCTGAGGGTTCTGTCAACGCGCAACAGGGCGAACGGCGTCTTGTGCTGCGGGATGTAGGTCGCGCGCGAATAGTAGAGGTGTGGGGGTTGCCACAGATTCTCCTGCAGGTTCCAGGTGGCGCGCGGCCAGGCCCCGTCCATCGCCCAGAGGCTGACGCCATCAAACAGGAGGTCGTCCTTGCCGTCACCGTCGATGTCCAGCACCTGCTCTGAGGTGCCGGACTGGTTGTACGGCCTTCCGGTGGCCAGCAGGCGTTCCTCCAGGACCTTCCCGTCGCGCAGCAGGCGGATGAAGTTCCGGCCGTTGTCGATCTGATCGTCCTGGCGCAACAGGAGGTCGGCGTGGCCGTCGCCGTTGAAGTCACCCACTGCCAGCAGGACCCCAGCCGGGACGACGGTCACGACCTGGCGCGGGCTGGCACCGTTCATGTACCAGATGCTCAGGGGCTCGCGGCGTGCATAGTCCCAATTGAAGGAGGTGGAGCTATACGGGGACAACTCGGTTCGCCGGCTGGTGATGAGGTCCGCGCGGCCGTCTCCGTCGGCATCCACCACCGCCAGGATGCGCTCCCGGCCCCGCCACGACGGGCGGGCTGGATTGTCGATCAGGACATGCCGGCTCCGGAGCCGGGTGCCGTCCATCAGCAGCAGTGCATAGACCGGGTCCTCGTCGCCCCATTCATTGCTGACCGTCAGAAGATCGGGGCGACCATCGCCGTCGAAGTCGGCCGCGGCGATGACGCGCTCGCCCTCTGCCAGAGGAAGCCGCACACGCTGCACCAGCCGGGCGCCGTCCAGCAGCATCAGATCCGTCCACAGCGCGGGAATGGGACCGGCCCAGGAGATGGGTTGAGCCTCCACCACCAAGTCGGCCTTGCCGTCGCCATCGAAGTCCGCGGTGTCCTGCAGGTGGTACCGGACCGGGAAGCCCGTCGAGGGCAGGGGACCGCCAAGCGCCAGGCGCTGCGGCTTGTCCGCCGCGGCCTGCAACCCGATGTAGATACCGGCGAAATTGCTGCCCTCATCAATGAGTTCGCCCGACCAGATCAAGTCGATGCGGCCATCGCCATCGAAGTCCCCGGGGATGGCCCCCTTGCGCGAGGCCGCCAGGCGGCTCGTCGCCAGAGGGCTGCGCAGGGCCGTCGGCGCGTCGGAGGGGAGGTCCACGCTGCTGCTGCCACCGCCGCAGGCCGAGATCGCCATGGGAAGGGCGAGCGCCAGCAGGCGCCACGTTCGGTTCCACATAAAGGTCCTCATGTCAGTAGCGCGGCGAGCAGCTCAGTCCTGCAACGGGGGGGCCACCAGCGACTAGACGCCATCCAAAGAGCTGCTTCCAATCGCAGCGCGCGACGCCCCAGCGCTCCTCCACGACCGCGTAGGCCTTGGGATCGGTGACAAGCTCCTTGGCCCAGCGCTTGTCCAGCCCCTGCATGCTCCAGGCGACCGTGCGGCCGGTGTCGTCCCGCCGCCAGATCAGGTCGCTGCGCCCGTCGCCGTCGAGGTCGAGCGTGCCGACCAGTCGATAGGGGGAGCCTGACAGCAAGGGCGCCGTGGCCTTGGGCCAGACGCCATCCATCAACCAGGCCGTCGTGGTGCGCTCCAGATGGTTGAACCAGATCAGGTCCTGCTTGCCGTCGCCATCCAGGTCCGCCGTGCCGGCGAGCGACCAGGCGCCGGTGGGATCGTCCATCAGCGAACGCGTCTCGAACTGACCCCAGCCGGTGGTGGCCCAGGCCTGGAAGCTGCGTGTCGTGGTGTCCTCGACGATGAGATCGGCGCGGCCATCGCCATTGAGATCGACCGCCGCCAGCACCAGCTGCCCCAGCGGCAGCGGGCGCCGCAGCTCCGGACGGGCGGTGGCCGCGAAGGGGCTGGAGCGCAGGATCAGGCTGCCCATGCCGTCGCTGCCCGGCGCGGGCGTGCAGCATTGGCCGATCACCAGCGGGCGTCGCTCCAGAAGCAGGTCCGGCCGGCCATCGCCGTCCAGGTCCGCCAGTCCGATGAGGCGGGTGACGAGGCCATCGCCCGCGTCCGGCTCGGACGCCTTGTCCAGCAGGGTCCAGACGCGCCGGACCTGGCCACCGTCCATCAGCAAGGCATTGACGCGGATCTCCTCATAGTCACGCTTGCATTGCCAACCGAAGGAGCCCGTCCAGTTGCAATTCGGTGTCTTGCCGATGCCGACCACGAGGTCTGCCCGGCCATCTCCATCGAGATCGGCGATCCCTCGCACCCAGGCGTTGGAGCGGCCATCCAGCCCCGGCAGGGAGTAGCGCAGCGGGGCCTGGTCGCCCCGGTTCAGCCAGACCTCGTAGGCCTGGGTAGGCTCGTTCACCATGAGCAGGTCGGTTTTGCCATCACCGTTGAAGTCGGCGTAGCCGCGTACCGCCCAGCCCTCGCCGGCGGCGGGCTGGGGCTCGAGGCGGTGCGTGTCCGTCACGTTGGGACCGTCGAGCCGCCACCAGGTCTGGACCGCGCTGCCGCTCTCCGGCTGCTGGACATTCCACAGCAGGTCCGCGCGGCCGTCACCGTCGAAGTCGGGTGAGACGGTGCTCCGCCGCGACGCGCTGGTCAGCGGCTTGGCACCGGGCCGGGCCTGGGCCGAGGCCTGGAGGCTGGGGCCCGCGGCAGGTGCAAGCGCGGGCAGTGGCGGTGGTCCGTCCTGCCTGCAGCTGCTGCCCGACATGGCGAGCAGCAGCAGCCAGACGCGGCTGCATCTGATGATCTTCATTGTTATCCGTCCCTTGAGTGGGCGCGATGATAGCCGAGCCCCCCGCCCGCTCCAGCGCCCCGCTTACACCATCGTGACGATGGGCGCCACCTTGGGCAGGCGGATCTCGAAGCGGCTGCCCTGGCCGGGCTCGCTGTGCAGGCTGATGCTGCCCCCCAGTACCGTGCTGACCAGGTTGTAGACGATGTTCAGGCCCAGCCCCGTCCCGCCGCGGCCCATCTTGGTGGTGAAGAAGGGGTCGAAGGCGCGGCGCCGCACCTCCTCGCTCATGCCAATGCCGTCGTCCTCCACCACCAGCAGGTAGTCGCTGGCGCCGAGGCTGCGGGCGCTGATCTTCACGCGGCCCTGTTCGCGGCCCTCGAAGGCATGGAGCAGGGCGTTGAGCAGCAGGTTGCCCAGCACCTGGCCCAGCGGCCCGGGATAGCCTTCCAGCGTGTCCGCGACATCCAGCTCGGACTCCAGCAGCCAGGGCGTGGTCTTCCAGCGGGCGCGCAGCAGGCTGATCACGTCGCCGACGACGGCGTCCAGCGCATAGCTGCGCCGCTGCATGCTGGTCTGGTCGACCGAGAGCTGCTTGAAGTGGCTGACCAGCTCGGTGGCCGTGCCCAGGCCGCGCAGCATGATGTCGCAGGCCTGGCCGGCCTCCAGCAGATAGGCCTCCAGCGAGGAGCGCCGCATCTGGCCGCTGCCGAATTCCTGCCGGATCTCATCGGTGCGCTCCTGCAGGGTCGAGGCCGTGGTGAGGCAGTTGCCCAGGGGCGTGTTCAGCTCGTGGGCCACGCCGGCCACCATGGAGCCCAGGCCGGCCAGCTTCTCGGAACGCAGCAGGCCGTCCTGCGCCTCCTTGAGGTTGCGCAGCGCCTCGCGCAGCTCCAGCGTGCGCTGCTGGACGCGGGACTCCAGCTCGGCGTTGAGCTGGCGCAGCTGGGTCTCGGCGGCGCGCTGGGCGCTGATGTCGCGCGCCACGCCCAGATAGCCGATGGCCTGGCCGTCCCGGGCGCGCACATGGCTGACGCTCAGCGAGACCCACAGCCGGCGGCCGTCCTTGCGGAGGTAGCTCCACTCGCGCGTCTCGCTGCCCAGCTCGCGGGCCAGCAGCACGAAGGTCTCGAAGCCCTCGACGGTGGTGCCGCGCAGCCGGCTCAGCTCCGCCGCACGCTGCTGGACCTCGCCCGGGTCATGCAGACAGGCCGGTGAGCGCCCCAGCAGCTCGGCCTCGGCATAGCCCAGCATGTGCTCGGCGCCGCGGTTGAAGAGCAGGATGTGGCCGGCCATGTCGGTGGCGATGATGGCGACCTCCTGGGCCGCGTCCAGCACGGCCTGCAGGCGGTCGCGCGCCGTGCTGAGCTCCAGCTGCGAGCGCCGCAGGGCGGCCTCGGCCTCCTTGGCCGGGGTGATGTTGCGCCCGGTGCCGCGGTAACCCTTGAAACGGCCTTCGGCATCGAAGATGGGCACGCCCGAGATGCTCACATGGCGGACGCCGCCGTCGGGCGTGCGCTGCGCATACTCGAAATCGCGGAAGGGTTCGCGGCGCGCCAGCACGGCCTTGTGCGCCTCCCAGTCGGTGCCGGGCAGCAGGGCGGGGGAGTCCCAGCGGTGATGGCCCAGCACCGAGCTGCTCTGCACTTCCGTGGCTTCCTCGGCGATGCGCGAGATGTAGGTGAAGCACAGCTGCTCGTCCTGCTCCCAGACCCAGTCGGAGGCCAGGGCGGCCATGCTGCGGAAGCGTGCCTGGGATTCCTCCAGCTGCGCCCGCATCAGCTGACCTTCCTGGATCTCGCGGGCCAGGGTTCCGTTGCGCTGCTGCAGGACGCGGCTCTGCCAGACCAGCAGGGCCAGCAGCAGGCTCAGGACGGTGCCGGCGGCCAGCGCGGTCAGGACCTCGGGCGAGTCCCAGCGGAAGGGCTGGTCCAGCCAGCCATCGGCAGGCTGGGCGGCCAGCAGCCAATGCCCGCCCGGCACCTCCACCCGCTGCTGGACCAGTTCCTGCGGTGGCTGCTTCAGCAGGGCGGACTGGCCCCAGATCAGGCGCCCGGCTTCCTTGCCGCCCTTGGATTCCGTCAGCAGCAGGTGCAGCTCGGGATGGGCGCCCAGGCCGGCATCGGCCATGAAGCGGTCCAGGTCCGCCACCACCGACACCATGCCCCAGTACCGCGGCGGCGCGGGCGGCGGGTCACGCAGGAAGATGGGATTGCGCAGGATCAGGCCCTGGCCGCCCTGCACCAGCTGCACCGGGCCCACCAGCACGGCCGACTGGCTTTCGCGCGCCTGCTGCACCTGGCGCCATTGCGCGGGCACGCTGCGGTAGTCCAGCCCCAGCGCCCGTTCATTGCCGGGCAGCGGGTAGACCAGGCGCACCACGTCATCGGGCGCGATGGCGATGCTGCGGACCTGGGGATAGAGCTTGAGCGCCTTCTCCGTCAGCAGCGCGAAGCGGGCCTCGCTGATCGCGCCATCGAGCTGGATCATGGCCTCGAGCGACTGGCTGGGGGCGAAGGTGTTGCGGGCCGCCAGCTCCAGGCGGCTGCGCAGCAGGTCCAGCTGCCCGGCCACGCGCTGGCGCTCCTGTTCGGCGGCCTGGCGGGCATCCAGGCGCGCCAGGGTCGCGCAGACCAGCAGGCTCAGCACCAGGCTCAGCGCCACCGGCCAGTAGCCGGTGCCCAGGGCGATCCAGCCGCGAAAGAGGCGGTGCGGCAGGGCTTCAGCCATGGCCGGAACCTCTCGGGCGCGGGGATGGAGATGCGGAAAGCGGCATGCCGGACTGCAGGGGAAGCAGGGGTCCGCCCCACGGTATCACAGGCCGGTCCCGCCGCGCAGCGTGTCAATGCGGGGGGCGTGCCGGGCTTCACGCCGTGCCCTCAGGGGCGGGCGCCGCCGTACGGCAGGGCGTCCCGCGCGAGCCCGGGCGGGGGGCGGGACTGGTGCGCCGCTCTGTGCGCCGCCCGGTGCTCCGTTCAGTGCTTCGTTCAGTGCTTCGTTCAGTGCGCGGTCTTGGGCCGGGCCCTGTAGAACTGGATGGGGGCCGCCGGCAGCTGCTGCAGCACGCTCTTCTTGATCTTGCCGACCACGTGCATCTCGCAGGGCTTGCAGTCGAAGCGCAGGGTGAGCTTTTCCTTGCCGTTGACCAGCTGCAAGGGCTCGGCCCGCACCGTGCCCTGCACGCCGGTCACGCCCTTGGCCTGCTTGGGGCACAGGGACAGGGAGTAGCGCACGCAGTGCTTGGTGATCATCAGGCTGACCTCGCCGTGCTCCTCGTGGCTCTCGTAGGCGGCCTCGATCACCCGCACGCCGTGGCGGGCATAGAAGTCGCGCGCGGGGTGGTTGAAGACATTGGCCAGGTAGGAGAGCGTGTCGTCCGGATAGGGCACCGGCGGTTCCACCGGCCGAGCGCGCGGCAGGCGGGGCAGGGCGGCCAGGCGCGCAGCCTCCAGCTGCTCGACGGCCTCACGGCGCAGGGCATTGAGCTGGCTGGCCGGCACGAACAGGGGGCGCGACCACAGCAGGCTCAGCTCGCGCGCCTCGAAGACCGTGGTGCCCAGCTTGCCGAGCGCCTCGCGCGCGCTGGCCTCGGCTCGCTCGGCCTGCTGTGCGGGCTGCTTGTCCAGGGGCATCTCGACATAGGCGGCATGACCGTCCTCGTCCGTCAGCTGCAGGGCGAGGCCCTCGGGCGTCTCCATGAGGCTGACGTCCAGGGCGATGCGGCGCTCGGCCGACTTCTTCTCCAGCAGCCGGTCCCAGGCCATGTCGCGGTTGCGGGACAGGGCCACGCCACGGCGCAGGTCCTTCAGCTGCGCCATGGCCTCGTTGGGCTCGACGCGCCAGCGCCGGCCCTTCGCATCCAGCGGCGTGGCCACGTTGACGCGCAGGCCCACCAGCTCCTTTTGCAGGTCCAGGTAGGTGAGGGCGTCGCCGTTGTTGAGCGGGCTCACGCCCTCGTCCAGCTCCAGCTCGAAGCCCTCGCCGTCGACCTTGCCGACCCAGCCCAGCGGCAGGCCGGCGTGCTTGGGGGTGTCGAAGGCACCGATGTCTTCCTTGCGGCCGGTGACGAAGTAGTCGGTGCTGCCGCGGTTGAAGCTGCGGTCGGGGTCCGGCGTGAAGAAGAGGCGGGTGCGGCCGCTGGAGGCGCGCGCCAGGCCGGGGCGTTCCTCCAGGATCGCGTCCAGCAGCTGCCGGTAGTGGCCGGTGATGTTCTTCACATAGCCCATGTCCTTGTAGCGCCCCTCGATCTTGAAGCTGCGCACGCCGGCATCGACCAGGGCGCGCAGATTGGCGCTCTGGTCGTTGTCCTTCATGGAGAGCACATGCTTCTGGTGGGCCACGATGCGGCCTTGCGCGTCGAGCACCTCGTAGGGCAGGCGGCAGGCCTGCGAGCAGTCGCCGCGGTTGGCGCTGCGGCCGGTGTGGGCATGGCTGATGAAGCACTGGCCGCTGTAGGCCACGCACAGGGCGCCGTGGATGAAGAACTCCAGCTGCGCGCTGCTCAGCGCCTCGGCCATGGCCCGGATCTGCGGCAGGGTCAGCTCGCGGGCGGCCACGACCTGCGAGAAGCCGGCGTCCTGCAGGAAGCGGGCCTTCTCCGGCGTGCGGATGTCGCATTGGGTGCTGGCATGCAGCTGGATGGGCGGCAGGTCGATCTGCGTGAGGCCCATGTCCTGCACGATCAGGGCGTCGGCGCCGGCCTCGTAGACCTGCCAGGCCATGCGGCGGGCATCCTCCAGCTCGTCGTCGCGCAGGATGGTGTTGAGGGTGATGAAGATGCGCGAGCCGTAGCGGTGGGCGTGGCGCACCAGGCGCTCGATGTCCTGGATCTCGTTGCTGGCGTTGTGCCGGGCGCCGAAGCCGGGGCCGCCGATGTAGACGGCGTCAGCGCCGTGGTTGACGGCTTCGATGCCGATGTCGGCGGTCTTGGCCGGGGCCAGGAGTTCGAGGTGCTTGGGCGATGCGCTCATGGCCTCGATTTTATCGGCGCCCTGTGGCTGTCGATTCATCGCACGGGCTGACCGTTCGTCCCCACGGCAGGCGCCGGCGGCGGGGCGGCTGCCTAGACTGCGCCCATCCAGACTTTTCATGGAGTGACGGCATGAGCGACCCCTCGGTGATCCTGCAGGCACGCGGCCTGCGCAAGCGCTACGGCACACAGGAGGTGGTCCGGTCCATGGACCTGAGCCTGCGGCGCGGCGAGATCCTCGGCCTGCTGGGGCCCAACGGCGCGGGCAAGAGCACCACGGTGTCCATGATCGCGGGTCTGATCGAGGCGGACGGCGGCGATTGCCTGATCGACGGCCAGCCCGTGCGGGGCGATGCCGACCCGCGCAAGGGCCTGCTGGGCCTGGTGCCCCAGGAGCTGGCCCTGCACGAGACGCTCAGCGCGGCCAGCAATCTGCGCGCCTTCGCGGCCCTGTACGGCCTGTCCGGCCAGCGCCTGGCGCAGCGGGTGGACGCCGCCCTGGACATCGCCGGTCTGCGGGACCGCGCCGGTGATGCGGTGGCCGAGTTCAGCGGCGGCATGAAGCGCCGCCTGCACATCGCCTGCGCCCTGCTGCACGACCCCGCCATCGTGATCCTCGACGAGCCCACCGTGGGCGTCGACCCCCAGAGCCGCAACGCCATCTTCGAGGCCCTGCTGGCCCTGCGCGACGCCGGCAAGGCCCTGCTCTACACCACGCACTACATGGAGGAGGCGGAGCGCCTGTGCGACCGCCTGCTCATCGTGGACCACGGCCAGGTGGTGGCCGCCGGCCGCACCCATGAGCTGCTGGATGCGGCCGTGCTGGTGCCCACCGTCTGCCTGGACCTCGACCGGGCGCCGCCAGCGGGCCTGGCCGAGGCCCTGGGCCGGCTGCCCGGCGTGCAGCTGCTGGCCGGCGGCGAACGCCCGCAGCAGCTGCGCCTGGAGCTGGCCTCGCTGGTGCAAGGCCTGCCGGCCGTACTGCAGTGCCTGGCCGGCCAGGGCCTGGGTCTGCAGGGCCTGCAGACCGAGCGGCCCAGCCTGGAGCAGCTCTTCCTGTCCCTCACGGGACGTCAATTGCGCGATTGAGCGAGGGGACGAACATGATGCATGCATTGATCGCGCTGGTGCGCACCCAGCTGCAGCTGTACCTGAAGAACCGCAAGGCCCTGATCACCCATCTGCTGATGCCCGTCCTGATCGCCACCTTCTTCGGCAGCCTCTTCGGCGGCAGCGGGGACCGGGAGATGGCGCGGCTGAAGGTCGCCTGGGTCGACGAAGACGGCTCCGCGCTCAGCCAGCGCATCGGCCAGCAGCTGCAGCAGGACGGCAAGCTGGCCGTGCAGGTGATGACACGCGCCGAGGCCGAGGCCGCGGTCCGCAAGGGGGAGCGCCGTGCGGCCCTGCTGATGCCGGCCGGCTTCGGCGCCCAGGCCTCGCGCTGGTGGGACCGCCGCCAGCTGCCCGAGGTGCAGCTGTGGTACGACCCGAGCGAAGCCCTGTCGGCCCAGCTGCTGGAGGGCCTGCTGGCCCAGCACGCGATGCGCGAGACCCTGGCACAGGGCTTCAAGTCGGGCCCGGGCGCCGGGGGGCTTGCGACCCTCGAATCGGAGCTCGAGGCGAGCGAGCTCCCGCCCCTGCGCCGAGAGCAGCTCAAGGTCCTGGCCCGCACGGTGAACGAGCTGCAGACGCCGCAGCCGGGTGAGGGGCCCGCCACGGCTGCATCCGGGGGTGCGTCGGGCGGCGCTTCGCCCGGCGAGGTGCTGAGCCTGCCGTACGCGCTGAAGACCCAGGCCCTCAGCGCCGGGCAGGCAGGCTACAACGGCTATGCGCACAGCTTCTCGGGCATGGGGGTTCAGTTCGTCCTGATGCTGGGCGTGGAGCTGGGCGTGGGGCTGCTGATGGCCCGGCGCAGCGGCATGTGGCAGCGTCTGCGTGCTGCACCGCTGTCCAGGGGGCTGCTGCTGGGCAGCCACTTCCTGAGCATCTGGATCATCGCCTCGGTCGTGCTGCTGGTCGTGATGGCCGCGGGCATGGCGCTGTTCGGCTTCCGCGTGCAGGGCAGCCTGCCGGGTTTCTTGCTGGTGGTGCTGGGCATGGGCGCCTTCACCGCGGGCTTCGGCCTGGCCCTGGCGGCCATGGGCGGCTCGCCGGAAGCCACCCGCGGTCTGGCCATCATGGCTTCGCTGATGCTGGTGATGCTGGGCGGCGCCTGGGTGCCCAGCTTCGTCTTCCCGGCCTGGCTGCAAGACCTGACCCTGTGGGTGCCGCTCCGCTGGGCCGTCGACGGCCTGGATGCCATGACCTGGCGCGGCCAGGGCCTCGGCACGGCGGCCCTCGCGGCGGCGGTGCTGTTCGGCAGCGCCCTCCTGCTCACCGGCCTGGCCCTCTGGCGATTCCGCTGGCGCGAGTAAGCCGCCTGGGCCGGGGCAAGACCTGACCCTGCGCAACGAGGCGGGATTCCGGATGTGCGCCAATCGCCCAGGCGGCACGAGGCGCCAGCGCGGGGGTGTCATCCCGGGTGTTCCGGCGGGCGTTGCGCTGATGCGTGTCATCGCTCGTTTGCACCCCGGGCCGGAGACTCTGGCCTGACCCGGCCGAGGCGCCGTTCAGGCCCCCCTCGGGGGGAAGACTCGAGCGTCCGGCGGCGGCCTACACTGCCTCGCGCCCTTTCACCGAAACGTTCCCTCAATCAATCTGTGATCCAGGGAGGATCCCATGAATACCCAGCGTCTCTTGCCTTCCAGCCTTTCCCTTCTGACGACGGCCCTGCTGCTGAGTGCCTGTGGCGGCGGCGGCGGCGGTGGTAGCGGCACGGACCCTCAGCCCGGCCGCCAACCGCTGGCCATCACCAGCAGCAACTACCAGACGGTGGCTGCGCAGGGCGTGGGCGCCGGCACCTACATGATGAGCGCGGGGGCCGGTAACGTGCTGGGCGTCGACGCCCAGGCCCTGCCGCAGCCCCTGTGGGTTGCGCAGCAGCAGGCCCTGCGCCTGGCCGAGCGCTTCAAGCAGGCCCAGGGCACGGCCCTGGTGCAAGGTGCCACGACCACCGTGGTGCAGACCTGCAGCCTGGGCGGCAGCGTGGAGGTCACCATCAATGACGCCAACGGCAACCAGCTCCTCGATTCCGGCGACAGCATGGCCTTCAAGGCCTCCGCCTGCAAGGAAGCCGAGGGCACGCTGGACGGCACCATGGACTACTCGCTGAAGGCCGTCAGCGGCAACTTCGGCAGCAGCCAGTACACCGCCACCATCGGCGTCAAGCTGGGCAATCTGCGCGTGACCTCCTCCAGCGGCGCCGTGACCGGCCAGGGCGAGTTCCAGATGACCATCGCGACCACCGGCGTCAATGTCACCTCGGTGGCGATGAGCATCCCGACCTTCACCACCAGCGGCACGGTGGCGGGCAGCAGCTTCCAGTCCAGCATCACCGGCTTCAACCTGAACGTGAGCACGGTGGCCAGCGGCTTCGGCTATCGCGCCACGCTCACTTTCGGCGGCACGGTGAACAGCACGGCGCTGGAGTCGCGTGACATCACCGTGTCCACGCCGGTGGCGCTGGTGCAGGAGTCGTCGCTCGGCTACCCGAGCAGCGGTCAGGTCCTGGTCAAGGGCGCCAATGGCAGCCAGGTGCGCGTCACCGTGCAAGGCAGCGGCAGGGCGCTGCTCGAGCTGGACGCCAATGGCGACAACGTCTTCGAGACCAGCACCACCAAGTCCTGGGCCGAACTGCAGCGATGAAGCCGGGCCTGACGCCCCCGCCGCAGGGCCTGTGGCGGATGCTGGTGCCAGGTCTTGCCTTCCTGGCCCCGGCGGTGCAGGCCGCCTGCGTGCCGTCGCAGCTGGACCTGGGCCTGGGCGCCCAGGCCAGCCGCTGGCACGAGGAGGGCGAGAGCGGGGAGCGGCTGCTGTCGGAGCGTGGCACGCTGCGTGCGGCCTCCCTGGCCGTCGGCCTCCCGTGTGCAGGGCTTCAATGGGTGGCGCAGCTGGACCTCGAGTCCGGCACGCGGGACTACCAGGGTCGCAGCACGACCGGCGCCCCCCTGAGCACCGAGAGCCGCGTGCGCTCCCAGCGCCTGCAGCTGCAGGCCTGGCGCCCGTTCGAAGGCAGCGCCTGGTCTGTGGGCGCCCGCCTGGGCTGGGAGCCCGACAGCCGCCGCGCGCTGGCCTCCGTGGGGGCCGTGCAGGGCTACGAGGAAAGCCGTGATCGCTGGCGCCTGGGCCTGGGCGCGCGCTGGCAGCATGAGCTGCCCGCCGCCTGGCAGGGCCGTTGGGAAGCATGGCTGGACAGCGGCCCGCGGGCGCGCCTGAGCCTGGACGGCGAGGCCTTCGGGGCCCGTGCCGTCCGGCTGGAGGAGGGCCGCTGGTCGTCTCTGGCCCTGGCCTGGACCCTCAGCCCCGCGCCCCAGGCCGGGCGCTGGCAGCCCTGGCTGGGCTGGCGCTGGGAAAGCCTGCGCAGCCGCGCGGGCGAACCCGTGGCGGTCCGGATGGACTCCGGGCGCCTGCTGGCCGTCTCGCAGCCGGCCTACCGCCAGTCGGACTGGCGGCTCGTGGCGGGGCTGCGCCTCACGCTGGACTACTAGCCAGGCTCGCGACCCTCCAGCGGCCCTGCGCGGCCGCGTCCATCGTTCTATTCATGAATCCCCCCTTGGGCTCCCCGGCCCGAGTGCCCTGGTTCTTCTTTCGCGTGGGCGCAGGGGCGCCTGGTGGAGCGGTGGCCTGGTCCGGCCAAAAATGGGCCAAAAATGGACCTAAGGCGCCGGTCGGGCAGCTTGGCGGTGATCGGGGCTAACCCTGAGGGTCAAGACCTGACCCCGTGGCGCTGCAGGCTTCAGTCGCTGGACGCGCCCAGCACCACGGCCTGCTTGCGCGTCTTGCCCTTGTTCCACAGGGTCAGGGTCACCCGTTCACCGACCTGGCGCTTTTCCAGCAGGGCCAGCATGTCGTCCAGGTCCTTGATGGGCTCGTCGTTGAGCGCGGTGATCACGTCACCCTGCACGATGCGGCCGTCGCGGCCCCGGTGGAAGGCCTGCAGGCCGCTCTCGGCGGCCGGGCTGCGCGGGCCCATGCCCACGATGGCCACGCCACGGGGCAGCTGCAGGGCCTGGTGCAGCTGGGCCGGGCCGGCACTCACGCCGAGCGCAGGGCGGATGAAGCGGCCGTCCTTGATCAGCCGGGGCACCACGCGGTTGACCTCGTCCACCGGAATCGCGAAGCCGATGCCCGCGCTGGCGCCGCTGGGGCTGTAGATCTGCGTGTTGACGCCGATCAGGCGGCCCGCGGAGTCCAGCAGCGGGCCGCCGGAGTTGCCGGGGTTGATGGCCGCGTCCGTCTGGATCACCCCACGGATGGCGCGGCGGTTCACCGACTCGATCTCGCGGTTGAGCGCGGAGACGATGCCGCGGGTGAGCGTCTGGTCCAGGCCGAAGGGATTGCCGATGGCATAGACGCCCTGGCCCACCTGCAGCTCGCGGCTGCTGCCCACGGGGATGGGCTGGAGCTTGTCGCGCGGGGCCTCGATGCGCAGCACGGCCAGGTCGCGGTCGGGGAAGGCGCCGACCAGGCGGGCGCTGTAGCTGCTCTGGTCCGCCAGGGTGACCCGGGCCGCGTCACCGCCCTGGATCACGTGGAAGTTGGTGACGATGTGGCCCTGCTCGTCCCAGATGAAGCCGGTGCCCGTGCCGCGAGGGACCTGCTCGACGTTGAGCGAGAAGAAGTCGCGCTGCATGTCCAGCGTGGTGATGTGCACGACCGAGGGCGAGACGCGCTTGAAGACGCTGATGTTGTTCTGCTCGGCGGCATCCAGGGGGCCGCGCGGGGTGACGGGCCGGGGCTGGGCGTTCGCCGTCCAGGCCAGGCAGGTGGCCAGCAGCAGCGCCATCGGAGCGCTCCGGAGGGAAGGGCGGGGCAGGGCGGGCATTCTTGGGTGGGTGGGACGGGGTCAGGTCCGAGAATGAGAGCAGGGCTTCATTATTCAAGACTTAGACTGCGCCCCTTGCCGTCCTTTGCCTGACATGAGCCACGCCACGCCGCCACCGTTCCCCCGCGATGACCGCCTCGATGCCCTGCGCGGCCTGGCCATGGTCTGGATGACGGTCTTCCACTTCAGCTTCGACCTGCAGCACTACGGCTTCTTCAGGGCCGACTTCTACGGCGATCCCTTCTGGACCTGGCAGCGCAGCTGCATCGTCAGCCTCTTCCTGCTGTGCGCGGGCATGGGGCAGGCGGTGGCCCTGGCCCAGGGGCAGGGCTGGCCGCGTTTCTGGCGGCGCTGGGGCCAGGTGGCGGGCTGCGCCCTGCTGGTCAGCCTGGGGTCCTGGTTCATGTTCCCGCGCTCCTTCATCAGCTTCGGTGTGCTGCATGGCATGGCGCTGATGCTGATCCTGCTGCGCTGGGGGCTGCCGCGCCTGGGGCAGGGCGCGCTGCTGGGTCTGGCCCTGGGCTGCTTGCTGCTGCCGGTCTTCGTCCAGCACCCCTTCTTCGACACGCGCTGGACCAACTGGGTGGGCCTGGTGACCCACAAGCCCGTCACCGAAGACTACGTGCCCGTGCTGCCCTGGCTGGGCCTGATGCTGGCTGGTGCGGTCCTGGCGCGCTGGCTGCTGCCACGGCTGGGGGCCGCGCGGCCTTCGGGCCCCCTGCGCCGCGGCCTGGCCCTGCTGGGGCGCTGGAGCCTGAGCTACTACATGGTCCACCAACCGGTGCTGATCGGCGGGCTGATGCTGTGGCAGGCGACAATGCGGGGATGAGCGCCAAACACATCCTCTTCGGCTTCCATGCCGTCACCGTGCGGCTGAAGACCGCGCCCCAGTCCATCAGCGAGATCCATTTCGAGGGCGCGCGCCGTGACCAGCGCATGCGCCAGTTCCTGGACCGCGCCCGCGAGGCCGGCGCCAAGCTGGTGGAGAGCGATGGCGATCGCCTGGCCGCCCTGGCGGGCAACAGCCGCCACCAGGGCGTGGTGGCCCGCTGCACGGCCGTGGCCCAGCAGCACTCGCTGGACGATGTGCTGGACGGCGTGGAAGGCGCACCCCTGGTGCTGGTGCTGGATGGCGTCACGGATCCCCACAACCTCGGCGCCTGCCTGCGGGTGGCCGACGGTGCGGGAGCCCATGCCGTCGTCGCGCCCAAGGACCATGCGGTGGGCCTCAATGCCACCGTGGCCAAGGTGGCCAGCGGTGCGGCCGAGACCGTGCCCTACCTGATGGTGACCAACCTGGCGCGCACGCTCAATGAGCTCAAGGAGCGCAATATCTGGGTGATCGGCACCTCGGACCAGGCCGAGAAATCCATCTACGACCTGGACCTCAAGGGCCCCATCGCCCTGGTGCTGGGCGCCGAAGGCGAGGGCATGCGCCAGCTGACGGCCAAGACCTGCGACGAGCTCGTGCGCATTCCCATGCAGGGGGCGGTCGAGAGCCTCAATGTGTCCGTCGCGGCAGGGGTGTGCCTCTACGAAGCCCTGCGCCAGCGCGGGGCCGGCTCGCGATAATCCGGCCCATCAACGATTCACGAGACCCCAAGCACCATGGCTGTCATTGAAGTCCGTCACCCCCTGGTCAAGCACAAGATCGGCCTCATGCGCGAGGCCGACATCTCCACCAAGAAGTTCCGCGAGCTGACCGGCGAGGTCGCCCGCCTGCTGGCCTACGAGGCCACCGCCGACTTCCCCCTGGAGACGACCACCCTCAACTGCTGGAGCGGCCCGACCGAGGTCGAGCAGATCGCCGGCAAGAAGGTCACCGTGGTGCCCATCCTGCGCGCAGGCCTGGGCATGCTGGACGGCGTGCTGGACATGATCCCCAACGCCAAGATCAGCGTGGTGGGCCTGGCCCGCGACCATGAGACCCTGCAGCCGGTGCACTACTTCGAGAAGTTCGTCGGCCATCTGGAAGAGCGTACGGCCCTGGTGGTGGACCCCATGCTGGCCACGGCCGGCTCCATGATCGCCACGCTCGACCTGCTCAAGCGCCGCGGCTGCAAGGACATCCGCGCCCTGGTGCTGGTCGCCGCGCCCGAGGGCGTGGCCGCGCTGACGAAGGCGCACCCGGACGTGCGCTGCTGGACCGCGGCCATCGACAGCCATCTCAACGAGAACGGCTACATCATCCCCGGCCTGGGCGATGCCGGCGACAAGATCTTCGGCACCAAGGAAGGCTGAGCCGCCTTTAGCGAGTTCGCGAATTTACGAACTCGCGAACTCGCGATGATCCCCATGAGAAAGGGCGCCCCTGAGGGCGCCCTTTTTGATGGCGGCGAGCCGCAGGGGGTCAGGCCTTGCGCTGGCGACGAACCAGGCCTGCCAGGCCCAGGCCCAGGCCGATCAGGGCCAGGGAGGCGGGTTCCGGCACGGCGCTGGCGGCGGCGCTGTACTCGACCACATAGCCATTGCGCTGCCAGGTGTTGGCCGGGCCGCCGTGGTCGTTCCAGAGGCCGAAGCCGCCGTAGTTGATGTGGACGTAGTCCTCGCCGCCACAGCAGTTGTTGGGCTCGCCGGGGGCCCAGCTGGTGAAGCTGAAGTCCTGGCCGGTCTCGGGGCCGGTGCGCCAGGTCCAGTGGTTCACGGCGTCACCGTGGTCCGAGCCGCCGATCCAGGCCAGCTGGCCGCCCGCGGTGGTGGCGACGAAGCTGTTCTCGTCCGCGCTGGTGATGGTGGTGAGATAGCCCGTCATGCCCAGGTAGCTGTGGCTGGCGGCCAGGGTGAAGGCGTCCTCGGCCGAGACGGCGTCGGCGAAGTACTCGTAGTAGTGGCCGTTGGCGGCGTTCAGGACCGGGGCGGCCTGCACCGCTGCTGCGGCCAGCAGGGCGAGGGAAAGAGCCAGCTTCTTCATGGTCTTGGAAGCGGAGGGGGAAGGAGCCGGCAGTATCACTGGCACCTCCGCGGCGGCCACCCCGCGTTGACGGGGGTCAGTGCATCCAGACGGCCCCGACGATGCCGCCCAGCAACACCATCCAGACCACCGACAGCCGCGTTCTCAGGGTCAACACCAGAGTCCCGGCGACCAGCGCCAGCGTGGCCAGGCGGCGGTCGGCCTGCTGCAGATAGGGCGCCGCCAGCAGCCAGCCGGTGGCGATGATCAGGCCCAGCGTCAGGGGCTGCAGGCCCAGGGTGAAGGCGCGCACGAGGCGGTCTTCCTGGTGGGCGCGTGCCCAGCGGGTGGCCACCAGCACCAGGGTGGTGGAGGGCAGCATGATGCCGCCCATGGCCGCCAGCGCGCCCGGCAGGCCCGCCACCTGGTAGCCCAGCACGGCGACGAAGAGGATGTTGGGGCCCGGCGCCGCCTGCGCCAGGGCGATGGACTGGGTGAAGCTCTCGTCGCTGAGCCAGCCCCGGTCGCCCACCAGATAGCGGTGCATCTCCGGCGCCGTGGTGATGGCCCCACCGATGGCCAGCAGGGAGAGGGCCAGGAAATGCAGGAAGAGGTCCAGCAGCATGTCAGTCCTGCGGCGGGCCCAGCCGGAGGTAGACCAGGGCCATGCCCAGGCCGCCCAGCCCCAGCACGATCCAGATCAGGGGCCAGCGCAGCAGGGCGATGGCCGCGAAGGCGAGGGCGGCGAAGGCCAGGGCCGCCGGCCGCCTCAGGGGGTGCTGCTTCAGCGTGCCCAGCAGCTTGACGCCGGTCGCGAGGATCAGGCCGGCCGACACCGCGCCCATGCCGCGCAGGGCGCCCTGCACCACGGGCTCGTGCAGCCACTGGCCGGCCAGGGCGGTGAGCCCCAGCACGATCAGACAGGGCGCGGCGAACATGCCCGCCACCGAGGCAAAGGCGCCGCGCAGGCCGAAGAAGCGGTCACCGATCATCAGGGAGATGTTGACCACATTGGGGCCCGGCATGACCTGGGCCACGGCCAGCACCTCCATGAACTCCTGCTTGCTGAGCCAGCCCAGGCGCTCTACCAGCTCGCGCTGCGCCACGGCCAGCACGCCGCCGAAGCCCTGCAGGGCGAGGCGGTTGAAGGCGAGGAACAGGGCCCAGGGGTGGGCCGGGGCCGGGCGCTGGCCCTGCTCATCCATCAGCGCAGCGCCTTCAGGGCGTCGGGGTTGACGATGTTGCTGGGCTCGCCGCGGACGAAGTTCAGCACATTGTCGAAGGCGGCATCGAAGTAGAGCTCGTAGCTGTCCTGTTCGACATAGCCGATGTGCGGCGTGCACACGGCGTTCTCCAGGCGCAGCAGGGGGTGGCCCTGCAGGATGGGCTCGCTCTCGAAGACGTCGATGGCGGCCATGCCGGGCCGGCCGCGGTTGAGGGCGGACACCAGGGCGCCTTCGCTCAGCAGCTCGGCGCGCGAGGTGTTGACGAACAGCGCCGTGGGCTTCATGCGGTTGAGGTCGTCCAGGGTGACCATGCCGCGGGTGTCCTCGCACAGGCGCAGGTGCAGGCTCAGCACATCGCAGTGGGCGAAGAAGGCCTCGCGGCTCTCGGCGGCCATGTAGCCGTCCGCCATGGCACGCGCGCGGCTCGACTCGCTGCCCCAGATCAGCACCTGCATGCCGAAGGCGCGGCCGTAGCCGGCCACCAGCTGGCCGATGCGGCCATAGCCCCACAGGCCCAGGGTCTTGCCCCGCAGCAGCATGCCCACGCCGAAGTTGGGCGGCATGGACGCTGCCTTGAGCCCCGACTGCTGCCAGGCCCCGTGCTTGAGATTGCCGATGTACTGCGGCAGTCGGCGCATGGAGGCCATGATCAGCGCCCAGGTCAGCTCCGCCGGGGCGATGGGGGAGCCCACGCCCTCCGCGACGGCGATGCCCAGGCGGGTGCAGGCCTCGACGTCGATATGGGGCCCCACCCGGCCGGTCTGGGCGATCAGCTTGAGCCGGGGCAGCTTCTCCAGCAGCTGGCGGGGGAAATGGGTGCGCTCGCGGATCAGCACCAGCACCTCGGCATCCCGCAGGCGGACGGACAATTGCCCGATCCCCTTCACCGTGTTGGTGAAGACCTTGGCATTGAAGGGATCCAGCTTGCTGGCGCAGCGCAGCTTGCGCACCGCATCCTGATAGTCGTCGAGAATGATGATATTCATGGCATGCTCGTGGCATTGTGCCTTCTAAATCAAGGCATTGGGCATGAGACTGCGAGCAATTCATTAGATTTTTGGCTGCCCGTCGCACACCGTGATGCCGGTCATGGTTCACGCCGTGATGGCGGGTGAATACCGCTCAATTGGCGGGATCGATTCCGAGGGCTCTCCCTAAGATGGCTGGCAAGCGCAACTGTTTGCCTGCCCTCGCGGAAGCAGGCGCCTCGCCATGGACATGTCACAACCCGCTGCTGCACTGCTGGACCAGGCCGCCTCGGCCGAGGCCGTTATCGCCCGCGCCCGCGCCGGCGCCATGCCTCTGCAGGAACTGATGAGCCTGGCGCACCAATGGCAAACGGGAGGCCGGCAGGCCGACTGCCTGGCGCTGTACGAGGCCTGGGTCGAGAGCAACCAGAGCCCCCAGCGCCTGCTGGCCCTGTTCAACTGGGGCACGGTGCTGGGCGAGATGCGCCGGCATGCCGAGGCCGAGGCCGTGTACCTGCGCGCCCTGGCCCTCAACCCGGATTTCGCGCAGGCCAAGCTCAACCTGGGCCACCAGCTGGAGCACCAGGGCAAGACGGCCGAGGCCCTGGCCCAGTGGCAGGCGGTCTATGACGCCGGCGAGCTGATGGCCATCGGCGCCGAGCCCATCGACCTGCGCCTGCACGCCCTCAACAATGCCGCCCGCCTGCTGGAGAGCGAGCGCCGCCTCGATGAATCCGAGGCGCTGATGAAGCGCAGCCTGCTGCTCAAGCCCGAGCAGGGCGACGTGCAGCAGCATTACGTGCACATCCGCCAGAAGCAGTGCGAGTGGCCCATCTACCAGCCGGTGGGTGAGGTGACGCACAACCAGCTGCTGGTCAACACCTCGCTGCTGGCCACGCTCAGCGCCACCGATGACCCGGCCATCCAGCTGATGGTGGCTCAGCGCTTCGTCAACGAGCGCGTCGTCAAGTACAAGGGCAAGCCCTTCCACCAGCTGCATGCGCGGCCGGCGGGGGAGAAGATCCGCATCGGCTATCTGTCCGGCGACCTGCGCATGCATGCCGTGGGCCTGCTGACGCCCGAGCTCTTCGAGCTGCACGACCGCAGCCGCTTCGAGGTCCATGCCCTGTGCTGGAGCAAGGAAGACGGCACGGCCCAGCGCACCCGCATCCTGAAGGCCATGGACCGCTTCATGCCCCTGGCCGGCGTGGACGACCAGCAGGCCGCGCGGCAGATCGCCGAGGCCGGCATCGACGTGATGGTCGACCTCCAGGGCCTCACCAGCGGCGCGCGCCCCAACATCCTGGCCTACCGCCCGGCGCCGGTGCAGGTGGGCTATCTGGGCCTGCCGGCCACCTCGGCCCTGCCGGGGGAGGACTACATCATCGCGGACCGCTTCACGATGCCGCCGGAGTACCTCCCGCTGTGCACCGAGAAGCCCATCTACCTGCCCCACTGCTACCAGGTCAGTGACCGCCAGCGCGAGGTCGGCCCCACGCCCGAGCGCGCCCGCTACGGCCTGCCCGAGGACGCCTTCGTCTTCTGCAGCTTCAACAACAACCACAAGTACACGGAAGAGATGTTCTCGGCCTGGATGCAGATCCTGCAGCAGGTGCCGGGCAGCCTGCTGTGGCTGCTGGCGGACAACCGCTGGGCCGAGGCCAACATGAGGGCCGCCGCCCAGGCCCGGGGCGTGGCGCCGGAGCGCCTGCACTTCGCGCCGCGCGTGGCGCCGCCGGAGTACCTGGCGCGCTTCCAGCTGGCCGATCTGGTGCTGGACACCTTCCCCTACAACGCCGGCACCACCGCCAGCGACTGCCTCTGGATGGGCACGCCCATCCTGACCCGGGCCGGCCGCTGCTACATCTCCCGCATGGCCGGCAGCCTGCTGACGGCCGCCGGACTGCCGGAACTCGTGACCTATTCCCTGCCGGAGTACGTCGAGCGCGCCGTGCAGATCGGCCGCCAGCCCCTGCGTGCGGCATCCTACAAGCGCTACCTGCGCGAGCAGGGCCGGCAGACGCCCCTGTTTGACATTCCCGCCCTGGTGCGCGATCTTGAGCATGAATTCGAGCGCCTGGTGCTGGAGCACCGGCGCAAGGCCCCGGGGGCCTGACGCCCGGTAGGGATCCCCAGTGAGTCAGCGACACGATTCCTTCTTCGATGGCGGCAAGCCCCCCCGCGGGGCGGCGCTGCACCTGGCCGCGGCGCCCGAGCCGCAGGCCGGGCGCGAGCATGCCGTGCCCGAGGGAGACATCGGTGACCCGCTGCTGCAGGCGCTGGTCTGGCTGACCCAGCACCATGGCAAGGCCCGCTCGCCGGCCTCCCTGCGCGCCGGCGTGCCCACCGACGGCCCGCTGGCGCCCAACCAGGCCATCCGCATGATGCGCGAGGCCGGCTACGAGGCCGGCATGCTCTCCAAGGGCCTGGCCGAAATCAACCCGCTGGTGCTGCCCGCCGTGCTGCTGCTGCATGGCGGCGACGCCTGCGTGCTGGTGTCCCGCCGCGAGGTGGAGGGCCAGCAGGCCTTCGAGGTGGTCTTCCCCGGCCCCGAGGCCAAGGCCTGCGTCGTGGCCCAGGCCGAGCTGGAGGGTGAGTACAGCGGCTTCGCCCTGGTGGCCACGCCCAAGGAAGTCTCCCAGGCGGACCCTCGCCATCACGCCTTGCTGGCGGGGCAGGGCAGCCACTGGCTGTGGGGCACGCTCAAGCGCTTCATCCCCTACTACCGCGGCGCCATGACCGCGGCCCTGCTGAGCAATCTGCTGATGATGGTCAGCGGCCTGGTCACCAGTGTCATCTACGACAAGGTCATCCCCCACCACGACGCCATGGCCACGCTGTGGACCCTGGCCATCGGGGCCTCCCTGGCGCTGATCTTCGACCTCTTCGCCCGCCAGCTGCGCGCCCACCTGATCGACCTCGCCGGCCGCAAGGCGGACCTGATCATCGGCTCCATGCTCTTCAAGCAGACCCTGCTGGTGCGCATGGAGCACAAGCCCGCCTCGGCCGGCTCCTATGCCCACTACCTGGGCCAGGTGGAGACCGTGCGGGAGTTCTTCACCTCGGCCAGCATGTCGGTGGTGTCGGACCTGCCCTTCATCGTGCTTTTCGTGGCCATGACCTTCATGCTGGGCGGGCCGCTGGGCTGGGTGGTGGCGCTGGCGGTGCCGGGCCTGGTGCTGCTGACCTTTGCTCTGCAGAAGTACCTGCGCAATGTGGTGCGGGCGAACATGGCGGAGCAGGCCGAGCTGCAGGGCTCCCTGGTGGAGGTGGTGGAGGGGCTGGAAGACCTCAAGACCTCCGGCGCGGAAGGCCGCTTCCTGCACCGCTACGAGATCAGCAATGCCGTGGCCGCCGAGTCCGGCCTGCGCATGCGGGCCATGCATGCCTTCACCAACAACCTCACCATGACCATGCAGCAGGCGGTGACCCTGGTGATGCTGGTCTGGGGCGTCTACCTGATCCAGGACCGCATCATCTCCGCCGGCGGCCTGATCGGTGCGGTGATGTTCGCGACCCGCGCCATCGCCCCGCTGGGCAGCGTGGTGAGCCTCACGGCCCGCTACCAGAGCGCGCGTGCGGCCATGCTGTCGCTGGACGAGGTCATGAAGAAGCCCGTCGAGCGCGCCTCGGACCGCAACTACGTGCCCATGAGCGAGTTCAGCGGCCGCATCGGCCTGCGCGAGGTGGGCTTCTCCTATCCGATGACTGGCGAGCATCAGGCGCCCAAGGTGCTCAAGGGCGTGAGCCTGCGCATCGAGCCCGGCGAGCGCATCGCCGTGCTGGGGCGCATCGGCAGCGGCAAGTCCACCGTGCTGCGCCTGCTGGCCGGGCTCTACCAGCCCACCGAGGGCATGGTGGAGATCGAGGGCATCGACCTGCGCCAGATCGACCCGGCCGAGTTCCGCGCCCATGTGGGCTTTGTCTCGCAGGAGCCCAAGCTCTTCCACGGCACGCTGCGTGACAACGTCGCCATGGGCCGGGCTGACGTCGATGCGGGCCGCCTGGTCGAGGTCGCCAAGCTGACGGGCCTGGACCGCGTGGTCGCCGGCCATCCCCTGGGCTGGGACCTCCCCGTGGGCGAGATGGGCAGCCTGCTGTCCGGCGGCCAGCGCCAGATGGTGGCCCTGGCCCGCGCCCTGGTGAACCGGCCCAAGCTGCTGCTGATGGACGAGCCCACCAGCTCCATGGACGCCCAGTCCGAGATCCTCTTCCTGCGCCAGCTGCGCGACGCCGCCCAGCAGTGCACCCTGCTGGTGGTGACCCACCGCCCGGCCGTGCTGGAGCTGGTGCAGCGCATCGTCGTGATGGACAACGGCAAGCTGGTCATGGACGGCCCGCGCGATCAGGTCCTGGCGGCGCTGTCCGGCGTGCGGCCCGCCGCGCCCGACCCCGCGGCGGCCGCCCAGGCCTCCAATCTGCACATGCACCCGGCGGCGCAGCCGGTGCAGCGCTCGCCATCCGTCTGAACACCGAACGAGGGCGCTGAGTGGCTTCTTCCTCCCGTGACGAAGGTCTGTTCCTGAGCAGCCTGGCGGCCGCACAGGTCGACGAGCCGCTGCCGCGCGTGATGTGGGCCGTCTACCTGATGCTGGCGGCGGTCGTGGCCGCCATCGTCTGGGCCTCGCTGGCCCAGGTCGACATGGTCAGCCGCAGCGAGGGGCGGGTGGTGCCCGACGGCAAGGAGCAGGTCATCGCCAGCCTGGACTCCGGCCTGCTGCGCGAGCTGCTGGTCCGCGAAGGCCAGCAGGTCGAGGCCGGCCAGGAGCTGGTGCGCCTGGACCCCACGCGGGTCGAGGCCCAGCAGAACGAGGGCCAGCTGCGCGAGCTGGCCATGATGGCCCAGGCCGCGCGCCTGCAGGCCGAGGCCAATGGCACGGCGCTGAAGTTCCCCGAGGAGCTGAAGGCCGCCCCTGCGCTCACCGCCGCCGAGACCCAGGCCTTCCAGGCCCGCCAGCGCCTGCTGGAGGAGTCGCTGGCGGGCATCGACCGCAGCGCGGCCCTGGTGGGCAAGGAGCTGAAGGTGGCCCAGGAGATGTCGGCCAAGGGGCTGATGTCGGACGTGGAGGTGATGCGCCTGAGCCGCCAGGTCAACGAGATGCGCCAGTCCCGGGTGGAACGCCAGGGGCGCTTCCGCCAGGAGGCGATGAGCGAGCTGGTCAAGCTCCAGAACGACCTGGCCATGATGAAGCAGCAGCAGGTGGTCCGCAAGGACGCCCTGGACCGCACGGTGCTGCGCTCGCCGGTGCGGGGCCTGGTCAAGAACATCCGGATCAACACCATCGGCGGCGTCGTGGCCATGGGCTCGCCCATCATGGAGATCGTGCCGCTGGGCACGCGCATGCTGGTCGAGGCGCGGGTCAGCCCGGCGGACGTCGGCTTCATCCAGGTGGGGCAGCATGCCGTGATCAAGCTCTCGGGCATCGACTTCAACGCCCTGGGCGGCCTGGAGGGCAAGGTCGAGCAGATCAGCCCGGACGCCATCGGCGAGGCCAACCCGCTGGGCAATGACGGCCGCTACTACCGCACCCTCATCCGGGCCGAGCAGAACAACATCCGCTACAAGGGCGAGACCCTGGCCATCATCCCCGGCATGACGGCTTCGGTGGAGATCAAGACCGGCGAGCGTTCAGTGCTGAGCTTCCTGCTGCGGCCCATGATGCGTTCGCGCGAGGCCCTGCGCGAGCGCTGAGCCCCGCGGCCTCCGGCCAGCCGCAGAGAAGCGGGGCATAGCGGCGGCTTTTCCTGCTCAAGTTCCCGGCCGCCCTGTGGTCCAGTACAGGCATGAGCAAGACCTGTCTGTACGCTGGGGGATGAGGCCATGGGGACGCTGCGCAATCTCGGCATGAGCCTGTTCCAGTGCCTGCTGCTGGGCGCCACCACGGCCGCCCTGGCCCAGGGCCGCTGCAACGAGGACGACGCCAACTCCCCGGCCGCCCAGAAGGCCGCCAGCCAGCTGGTGATCAGCGACGCCGACCCGCGTGCCCAGATCCAGGTCCTGGTGGACCGGGCCCTGGCTCGCAGCCAGTCGGTGGGCATGGTCAAGCTGCTGGCCCAGGCCGCCCGCGACGACTGGGAGGAGGTCAGCCAGGCCAACAAGCCCCGTGCCAGCCTGGACCTGCAGGGCAACCAGATGGGCTCCAGCACCGACGGCGCCAGCAACGGCAGCGGCGCGCAGGGGCGCGTGGCCTTCAACCTGAGCGCGACCCTCTTCGACTTCGGGCGCAACCGCCAGCTGGCCGGCTGGCGTTCGCAGCTGGCCGAGGCCGCGCGCCAGGGCTACTTCAGCGCCGAGCAGCAGCTGGCCCTGCAGACCGTCTCCCTGGCCCTGGACCGCGGCCGCTACCTGCTGCAGGCCCAGGTCTACAGCCAGTACGTGCGCCGCATGGCCTGCCTGGTGGATTCGCTGGAAGCCATCGTCAAGGCTGACAAGGGGCGGGCCAGCGAGCTGGTGCAGGCCCAGAAGAACCTGCTGCAGGCCGACCTGGCGGTGGAGTCCACCATGTCGGCCCTGCGCCAGACCGAGACGCGGCTCAAGCGCTTCGTGGGCGACGATCTGCCGCCCAGCGCCAGCTTCTCCAACCTGCTGACCCGGGTGCCCGAGCTCGATGACATGCAACGCGACGCCCTCAGCGCGCCCGAGGTGATCCAGCTCGAGGCCCAGGCCCGCGCCCAGGGCAGCTATGTGGAGAGCGTGCGCGCCAATGCCAAGCCCCAGGTCAACGCCATCGTGGGCACAAGCGCCAGCGCGGGCGTGACCCGCAGCCGCGACTGGGCCGTGGGCTTCAGCGTGAACGTGCCGCTGATGACGCCGGGCCAGGACGCCTCCGTCAATGCCGCCAGCAAGCGCGCCGAGGCCGCCCGGCTGCAGCGCGAGGATGCCCTGGAGGCCCGGCGCTACCGCCTGATCGACATGCACGAATCCGCCACCTCGGCCTTCGACCGGGCGCGCCGCATCACCGAGATCCTGCGCAACAGTTCACAGCTGCGCACCGCCACATTGCAACAGTGGCAGCAATTGGGCCGCCGCTCCCTGTTCGATGTGATGGGATCGGAGTCAGACTATTACTCGCTGCGCATCGCGCACGTGAACGCCCTGTTCGACGGGCAGCAGGCCGTGGCCATGCTGTGGTCCCTGGGGCGGGGCGTGATGGCGCCGCTGCGCTGAAGCTGCGTGCCCTCGCGGCACGATTCCTGAGATTTCACGGACACCGTTCCACGCACACCATGGCAAACATCCTCGATACCGGCGTCAAGCTCGTGAAGAACGTCGGCCGCTACAACATCGGCGCCGGCTCCCTGGCCGAGCTGCGCGGCCTGCTGGACGGCCGCCGCTCGCAGGCCCAGGCGCAGGGGCAGGGGGGCGCGGTCGTCTTCCTGGTCGACGAGTTCTTCGCCGCCCAGCCTGATCTGGCGGCCCGCCTGGGCGTGGGCGGGGACGACGTGCTGCAGTTCGTGCAGACCGCGCACGAGCCCAAGACCGAGGGCATCGACGCCCTGGTGGCCACCCTGCTGGATCGCGGCCTGAGCCAGCCGGCGGCCGTGGTGGGCATGGGCGGCGGCATCACCATGGACACGGCCAAGGCGGTGTCCAACCTGCTGGGCAACGGCGGCCATGCGGCCGACTACCAGGGCTGGGACCTGCTCAAGCATCCGGGCGTCTTCAAGGTGGGCATCCCCACCGTCTCGGGCACCGGCGCCGAGGCCACGCGCACCTGCGTGATGACCAATGCCGCCACCGGCCTGAAGCTGGGCATGAACAGCGACTACACGGTCTTCGACCATGTGATCATGGACCCGCAGCTGACGGCCACCGTGCCGCGCAACCAGTACTTCTACACGGGCATGGATGCCTACATCCACTGCATCGAGTCCCTGGCCGGCAGCTACCGCAATGCCATCGGCGACGCCTACTCGCGCGAGACCATCAACCTCTGCCGCCAGGTCTTCGGCCAGGGCGACATGATGGCCCCCGAGAACCGCGAGCGCCTGATGGTGGCCTCGTATCTGGGCGGCTGCGCCATCGCCACGAGCTATGTGGGCCTGGTGCACCCGCTGTCCGCCGGCCTGTCGGTCGTGCTGGGCCTGCACCACTGCGTGGCCAACTGCATCGTGATGCGGGCCATGGGCGAGTTCTACCCGCAGGCCTATGACGAGTTCTGGGGCATGGTGGAGGCACAGGGCGTGGAGATCCCCAAGGGCGTCTGCCTGGGCCTGGACGAAGCCGGCTTCGAGGCGCTCTACAAGAGCTCCATCGTGCATGCCAAACCCCTGACCAATGCGCTGGGCGAGGACTTCAAGTCCGTGCTGACGCCCCAGAAAGTGGCGGAACTCTTCCGCCTGATGTAAACAGCGACAGCAGCACACAGCTCACAGCACGAGACCGGGAGACACCATGCCAGGCTATGAAGTGATGGGCCCAGAGGAACTGGCCGAGATCCAGGACATCTTCGCCCGCGGCGCCATCCTGTTCCGCCACGGCTTCGACGCCCTGCGCGGGGACTGCTACAAGGTCCGCGAGTTCGAGCAGGCCTTCGCCCAGGCCATGGGCTCGCCGCATGCGCTGGCCGTGTCCTCCGGCACCGCCGCGCTGCGCGTGGGCCTGGCGGCGCTGGGCATCGGCGCTGGCGACGAGGTCATCACCCAGAGCTTCACCTTCGTGGCGACGGTGGAGGCCATCATCGAGTCGCGGGCCACGCCGGTCTGCGCCGAGATCGATGCCACGCTCAACATGGACCCCGAGGACCTGAAGCGCCGCATCACGCCGCGCACCAAGGCCGTCATCGTGGTCCACATGCTGGGCACGCCCTCGCGCCTGCCGGAGATCAAGGCCATCTGCGACGCCCATGGCATCGCCCTCATCGAGGACGCGGCCTGGGGCTGCGGCGGCTCGCTCAACGGCCGGGCCCTGGGCAGCTGGGGCCGCCTGGGCACCTTCAGCTTCGACTTCGCCAAGACCATGACCACGGGCGAGGGCGGCCTGGTGCTGTTCCAGGAGCAGGCCGACTGGGCCCGTGGCGCCGCCTGGCATGACCATGGCCACGAGAACAACCCCGCCGTGCCGCGCTGGGAGGACACCCGCGCCAGCAGCGGCTTCAACTTCCGCATGATGGAGCTGCAGGGCGCCGTGGGCCTGGCCCAGCTGCGCAAGCTGCCGGACATCGTCAAGGCCCAGCGCCGCAACCGCGAGCTGCTGTGGCAGGCCATCCACGACCTGCCTGGCATCACGCCGCGCGAGGTGCCGGCCGGCAGCTACGAGACGGCCGACGCCCTGGTCTTCTTCGTGCAGGACAACGCCGCCGCCCGCCGCTGCCGCGAGGCCCTGCTGGCCCGCGGCCTGGCGACCAAGATCCTGCCCGAGGCCTACACCTGGCACTTCGCCGGCACCTGGACCCACATGCCCGAGCTGGCCGCGGCCCATGGCGGCGAGCTGGCCACGGCCTTCCCGCAGTCGGCGGCCTGGCTGTCGCGGGCGGTGTCTCTGCCGGTGGGCGTCAAGCTGCGCGAGGAGGCCCCCGCGCTGGCCCGCCAGGCCCTGATCGAGGCCTTGCAGCTGCAGGAGGTGAGCGCATGAACTTCAAGCCGCTGGTGTCGGTCATCGTGCCGGTCTTCAACCAGGAGCGTTTCATCGGCCGCTGCCTGCGCTCCCTGCTGAACCAGACCCTGGCGCGCGACCAGTACGAGATCATCGTCATCGACGACGGCAGTGCCGACCGCACGCCCTATGCCCTGGAGCTCTTCCACGACGCCATCGTGCCCCTGCGCAATGAGCGCAACCTGGGCCTGCCGGCCTCGCTGAACCGCGGCATCCGCGCCGCGCGCGGCGACTTCATCGTGCGGGTGGACTCCGACGACTACGTCAACGCCAACTTCCTCAACATCCTGCACTTCTTCCTGGACCAGAACCCCCTGCACGACGCCGTGGCCTGCGACTACCTCCTGGTGGACGACCACGAGCAGGTGCTGGAACGCGTGAACTGCATGGACGAGCCCATCGCCTGCGGCATCATGTTCCGCAAGGCCCACCTGATGGAGACGGGGCTCTACGACGAGAGCTTCCACCGCCACGAGGAGCGCGAGCTGCGCATCCGCTTCGAGCAGAAGCACCACATCGCCCGGCTGGAGCTGCCGCTGTACCGCTACCGCCGCCATGACCACAACATCACCAACGACCTCGATGCCATGGAGTTGCACCGCCAGCGCCTGATCAGCAAGCATGGTGTCGATGGTTCCTCGGCCCGTGCCGCCGAACGCAGGAGCATGCAATGACCCCCACGGTGACCCTCGGCCAGCGCCGCCTCACCCCCGACAGCCGCCCCTATGTGATCGCCGAGATCGGCGTCAACCACGAGGGTTCCCTGGACCAGGCCAAGCGCCTGATCGAGCTGGCCAAGGAGGGCGGGGCCGACGCCGCGAAGTTCCAGAGCTACAAGGCCGAGACCCTGGCCTCCAGGCATTCGCCGTTCTACTGGGACATCAGCAAGGAGCCGACGCGCAGCCAGTTCGAGCTCTTCAAAAAGTACGACCGCTTCGGGCCCGATGAGTACCGCGCCCTGGCCCGCCACTGCGAGCAGGTCGGCATCGACTTCCTCTCCACCGCCTTCGACGACGCCGCGGTGGAGTTCCTGGACGATCTGATGCCCTTCCACAAGATCGCCTCGGCCGACCTCACCAACGTCCCCTTCCTGCGCAAGATCGCGGCCAAGGGCAAGCCGGTGGTGCTGTCCACCGGTGCCTCCACGCTGGGCGAGATCGACATGGCCGTGCAGACCCTGCGCGCCGCCGGCTGCCGCGAGCTGGTGCTGCTGCACTGCGTGCTGAACTACCCCACGCCCAATGCACAGGCGCATCTGCGCATGATCAAGGGCCTGCAGCGGGCCTATCCGGAGCTGCTGATCGGCTACTCCGATCACACCCTGCCCGACGAGGCCATGTACCCGCTGATGAGTGCGCACCTGCTGGGCGCCGTCGTCCTGGAGAAACACTTCACCCACGACAAGACCCTGCCGGGCAACGACCACTACCACGCCATGGACGTGCATGACCTGCGCCGCTTCATGACGGCCCTGGACACGGTGCACGATCTGCTGGGCGAGAGCGATCACAAGCAGCCCACGCCCACCGAAGGCCCGGCCCGCGCCAATGCCCGCCGCTCCATCGTGCTGACCCGCGACGTGGCCGCTGGCGAGGTCCTCAGCGAGGCCCACCTGACCTACAAACGCCCCGGCACCGGCATCAGCCCGCTGCACTGGGACGCGGTGCTGGGCCGGCCGGTGCTGCGCGCGCTGGAGTCCGACCACGTGCTGCAATGGGCCGATCTGGGGCAGGGCGCCTGAGCCGATGAGCGACCCCCGACCCGCACGGCCAGGCCGCGTGGTGGCCGTGGTGCAGGCCCGCATGGGCTCCAGCCGCTTTCCCGGCAAGATGATGGCGCCGCTGGCGGGCCGGCCGCTGCTGGCCTGGGTGCTGGAGCGTCTGAAGCGGGCGCAGCGCCTCCACACCCTGGTGCTGGCCACCACCGGGCTCCCGCGCGATGCCGCCCTGGTCGAGCTGGCGCAGTCCATGGGCGTGGCCACCTTCACCGGCAGCGAATCCGACGTGCTGGACCGCTTCAGCCGGGCCGCGCGCCAGTTCGAGGCGGACACCGTGGTGCGCGTCTGCGCTGACAACCCCTTCATCGACGGCGCTGTGGTGGACCAGCTCGTGGACTTCTACGCCGCCAGCGACTGCGACTACGCCTGCAACCACCTGGATCGCCTGGGCAGCGGCTATGCCGATGGCTTCGGCGCCGAGATCCTGCCGGCCGCGCTGCTGCACCGGCTCGCGGCCGAGTGCGCCGAGCCCCGCCACCGCGAGCACGTGACCCTCGCCCTGTGGGACGAGACCACCCCCTGGGCGCGCGACTGCCGCAAGACCTGTCCCCGCGCCCCGGCGGCGCTGGCCTTCCCTGAACTGCGCTTCGATGTCGACGAGCCGGCCCATCTGCAGCGGCTGCAGTCCCTGGTGGACGAATCCGGCCTGACGCTGGACAGCCCGGCGCAGGACTGCGTCCAGGCGCTGCGGGCCTCCCAGGCGGGGGGCCGGGCATGAAGCCGCTGATCACCGTCACCCATCGCCTGGATCTGCCGGCCGCCGCGGCCCTGCAGAATCAGCTGGAGGGCGCCGAGCTGCTGCTCTTCGATCCCCAGCTCTTCGACCAGGCCCGCAGCCTGGGCCTGGGCAATGCCCGGCTGGCCAGGACCGTGGGTCCCGGCTTCATGAGCGAGGTGTTCCGGCGGGCGCGCTCGGACATGGCGGCCTATCAGGCGCGCCTCGATGCCGTGCTCGCCGAGCTGCTGCCCGAGGCCGAGGGCTGCCAGTGGGGCTACTTCAACGCCTTCTACGCCCTGCTGAACCTGCGGGGCTATGCGGCCCTGGGGCGCTGCCTGGCCGAGGACGCGCCGGCCGGCGCGGTGGTCCATCTGCTCGGAGCCGCCGCGCCCTACCGCTACGGCCAGCCTTCGGGCGCTGCCTGCATGGCCATGGCGGCCGCGCTGCAGGGCGCGGGCGTGCAGCACCGCAGCTATCTCTACGACGTCGGCCAGCTGCCCGGGCCGGAACTGCCGGACTGGCGCCCGCTTGAGCAGCGTCCTGCGGCCAGGCGCTGGGCCCACCTGCCCACCTGCTTCTATGACAAGGACTACCTGGCCGCCCAGATCCTGGCCGCCCAGGGCGACTGCCTGCAGGTGCCTGCGCAGTTCTACGACGTCGAGCTGAGCGGCATCGAGCGGCTGCCGCTGCGGCCCCTGGACGAGGTGCGCGCCGCGCTGGGGCCGGCGCATCAGCAGCAGTGCGAGGAACTGGCGGCACGGGTCCGGCCCGTCGTGCTGCAGCTGCTCGCGTCTGAGCTGCGCAACGAAGCCTTCATCCAGCTTCAGGCCCAGGCCCTCGTCGAGGCCCTGCTGCTGCAGTTCACGCTGTTCCATGACGTCGAGCAGCGGGTGCAGGCGCTGCCCGGGCAGCTGCTGCTGTCCAACCACGATTCGGGCCTGCTGGGCGGGCTGCTGAGCCTGGCTCGCCGCCACCGCCTGCCGGTGCTGATGCTGCCGCACGCCAAGTTCCAGAACATCCCTTTGCCCAAGCTGGGCGGCCAGATGCAATGCCTGCACCATCCGGTGCAGGGCGCGGACTGCCGGGACACCGACGACCGCCGCGTGCCGGGCGCCCTGCTGCGCTTCGGCGAGCGCCACCAGCCGGTACCCGCGCAGGCCCCGGCCCAGCCGCTGCGCACGCTGGGCGTGCTGCTGAGCGGCCTGTCGCACAACGGGCTCAGCACCGCGGACATCCACGCCTACCTCTACGGTCTGCGCCAGCTGCTGGACTGGGGCCGCCGCCGTGGGGTGGAGGTGCTGCTGCGCTACAAGCCGACCGAGGGCTTCCCGCTGCTGCTGCAGGAGTCGCTGGGGGTGACACCGGAGAGCTTGCAGCGCGGCGTGGCCCAGCCCCTGGTGGCCTTCGTCCAGGGCTGCGACGCCTGCCTGGGCTATGACATCCCCACCAGCGCCGCCATCGAGCCCCTGATGCATGCCGTGCCCATGCTGCACTGCCAGCTGCGCGCCCTCGTGTGGGAGGAGAAGGCCCTGCTGGACCGCGAGCTCGTGCCCTCGCTGCCCCTGGGCGAATGCCTGGACGAGCTGGAGGCCTGGTGGCGCGACCCCGCGCTGCAATGGGACTTCCAGCGCCGCCAGCATGCCCGGCTGGCCCAGCGCCTGGCGGACTCGCCCCCGCTGCTGCAGTACCTGCGCTGAGGGCTGCCGTGGCGCCGATGCCGCGTCCGGCGGAACAGGGCGGCGCCGACCCGTCAATCAAGGCGATGCGCCGGCGCCCGACGCTATAGGATGCCTCATCGCCGCCTGCCTGCCCACGAGCCCATGAGCCTCAAAGCCGCCGCAACTGCCGCCGCAACTGCCGCCGCATCGTGCCCGGATGTCTTCATCCACAGCCATGCCCTGGTCGAATCGCCCTTCATCGGCCCGGGCAGCCGCATCGGCGCCTTCGCCCATGTGCTGCCGGGCGCGCGCCTGGGCGAGGACACCGAGATCGGCGACCACGCCCTGATCGACGGCGAGGTGCAGCTGGGCCCGCGGGTCCGCGTGCGGCCCGGCGCGCAGCTGTGGTCCCCGCTGGTGGTGGAGGCGGATGTCAGCATCGGTCCCAACACGGTCTTCAGCGGGGCCTCCGGCGCCGACGGAGCCGCGGCGGTGACGCGCGTCGGCGCGGGCGCCACCATCGGCGCGAATGCGACCGTCCGCGGCGGCCTCTGCATCGGCCCGCGCGCCCGGGTGCAGGACGGCGCGGTGGTGACGCGCGACGTGCCGCCCAATGCCATCGTCAGCGGCAATCCGGCGCACATCGTCGGCTACGCGGACACGCCACACCTGGACCTGCCGGCCGCGCCGCGCGCCGCCAGCCAGCTCGAGGCCCCACCGGCGCTGCACGTGGCCGCCGCCCGCCTGGTGGCCCTGCCCAAGATCGTGGACCTGCGCGGCGCGCTGAGCTTCGGCGAGATCGGCACCCATCTGCCCTTCACTCCGCAGCGCTTCTTCATGGTCTACGACGTGCCCAGCAAGGAAGTGCGGGGCGAGCATGCACACAAGGCCTGTCACCAGTTCCTGGTCTGCGTGAAGGGCAGTGTCAGCGTGGTGCTGGACGACGGCCGTGCGCGCGACGAGATCACGCTGGACAGCGCCCGCATGGGCCTGCACATCCCGCCCATGGTCTGGGGAATCCAGTACCAGTTCTCGCCGGACGCCGTTTTGCTGGTGCTGGCGTCGGACACCTATGCCGCGGATGACTACATTCGCAAGTACGAGGACTTCCTCGCCGCCCTGGGCCGCCCGGGCGCCTGAGCATTCGTGGACCGGGGAAGCCCTCCGGCAAGGAGCATGCGTGATGGCTGACACCAGCCTGCCTTTTCTCAATCTGCAGCCCGCCTATGCGGCCAGCCAGCCGGCCATCGACGCCGCCTTGCAGCGCGTGGCCCGCAGCGGCTGGTTCCTGCTGGGCCAGGAGCTGGCGGCCTTCGAGGAGGCCTATGCACAGTCCGTGGGCGCCGCCCACTGCGCGGGCGTGGCCAACGGCCTGGATGCCCTGACGCTGGGCCTGCGCGCGCTGGGCGTGGGGGAGGGGGACGAGGTCATCGTGCCCTCCAACACCTATATCGCGACCTGGCTGGCCGTCAGCCAGTGCGGTGCGACGCCGGTGCCGGTGGAGCCGGATCCGCACACCTACAACATCGATCCCGCCCGCGTCGAGGCCGCCCTCACGCCGCGGACCCGGGTCATCCTGCCGGTGCACCTCTACGGCCTGCCGGCGGACATGGACCCGCTGATGGACATCGCCCGCCGCAACGGCCTCAAGGTGCTGGACGACTGCGCGCAGGCCCATGCCGCGCGCTACCACGGCCGGCCGGTGGGCAGCCTGGCGGATGTCTCGGCCTGGAGCTTCTACCCGGGCAAGAACCTCGGCGCCATGGGCGATGGCGGCGGCGTGACCACGGACCTGGCCGCGGTGGACGAACAGGTGCGGGTGCTGCGCAACTATGGGTCGCGCCAGAAGTACCACAACGAATGCAAGGGCGTGAACTCGCGCCTGGACGAGATCCAGGCCGCGGTGCTGGCCGCCAAACTGCCCCAGCTGGAGGCGGCCACCCGCGAGCGCCGCCGCCTGGCCGCCAGCCTGCTGGAAGGCCTGGCCGGTGTGCCGCTGCAGCTGCCGCAGGTGCCGGACGGGCTGCAACACGCCTGGCATCTCTTCGTCGTCCGCCATGAGGCCCGGGACCGCCTGCAGGCCGCGCTGGCCCAGCAGGGTATCGGCACGCTGATCCACTACCCTGTGCCGCCCCATCTGCAGCCGGCCTATGCCGAGCTGGGCTACCGCGCCGGGGACTTCCCCATCGCCGAGGCCATCCACAAGCAGGTGCTGAGCCTGCCCCTGTGGCCGGGCATGAGCGAGCAGCAGCTGGACCAGCTGGTGCAGGCGGTGCGCCGCAGCGCCTGATCAGGCGATCAGCGCCTGGGCGCCGGCCCCCGTGAGCGGGCCGGGTTGCCCACCCACAGCTCACCCGCCGGCACGTCGCGCGTGACCACGCTGCCCGCGCCGATCAGCGCCCCTTCGCCGATGGTGACGCCGCCCAGGATGGTGGCATTGGCGCCGATGGAGGCGCCTCGCTCGATGCGCG
The DNA here is from genome assembly GCF_027257975.1 of Pelomonas sp. BJYL3. Classification (GTDB taxonomy): domain Bacteria; phylum Pseudomonadota; class Gammaproteobacteria; order Burkholderiales; family Burkholderiaceae_C; genus Roseateles_B; species Roseateles_B flavus. The sequence continues at coordinate 47,244 of NZ_JANZKX010000010.1, read as the reverse complement.
TGGTCTGGAAGCTGGCCGGGTACTGCTTGGAGCGCGGCGTGGGGTCGTTGGTGAAGGTGGCGTTGGGGCCGATGAAGACGTCGTCGGCGACCCGCAGGCCGTCCCACAGCTGCACGCCGCTCTTGACGGTGACGCGGTCACCCAGCACCACATCGTTCTCGATCAGCACCTGGGCATTGATGTTGCAGTCCGCGCCGATGCGGGCGCCGGGCAGGATCACGCAGAACTGCCAGACCCGGGTGCCGGGGCCGATGGCGCTGGTCTGCACGTCGGACAGCGGATGGATCTGAGCGGTGCGGGTCGTGTCGTGGGGCTGCATGGGGCGAGCATACGCGAGCCCGCGCCGGCCCGAGGACCTCAGCTGCTCAGGGAAATCGCGTCCAGCAGCTCGCCCTCGACCTGCAGCTGCAGCTTGTTCTGCTGCAGCGCCGGGCCGTCGATCAGGAAGGTGTCTTCCACCCGCTCGCCCAGGGTCGAGATCTTGGCCAGCTGCAGATTGATGTGATGGCGGGCCAGCACGCGGGCGATGGCGTAGAGCAGGCCGGCGCGGTCGCTGGTGCTGATGGACAGCAGCCAGCGCTGGGCGCGCTCGTCCGGCCGCAGCGAGATGCGCGGCGTGTAGGGAAAGCTCTTGACCCGGCGCGAGAGGCGGCCGCGGCGCGGCTCGGGCAGGGGCCCTTCCGCCATCAGCGCGGCCAGCAGGCGGGTCTCGACGAGGGAGACGAGGTCGCGGTGGTGCATATCCAGGTCCGGGGCGATGACCTGGAAGGTGTCCAGGGCGTAGCCCGTGCGGGTGGTGTGCACCTTGGCGTCCAGGATGTTGAAGCCCGCGCCGTCGAAGTAGCCGCAGATGCGGGCGAAGAGGTCGGCCCGGTCCGGCGAGTAGACCAGCACCTGCAGGCCTTCGCCCACGGGCGAGGGGCGGGCGCGCACCACGGGCTCGGCCGTCTGCACATAGCGCCACAGCGCGCGCGCATGCCAGGCCAGCTCGCCGGCCTCCTGGCGGGCGAAGTAGCTGAGGTCCAGCGTCTTCCACAGCGGCTCCTCGGTGCCGGGCAGCTGGGAGTGCAGGGCCAGGTCTTGCCTGGCCTCCTGCTTGCGGGCCTCGATCTCGGCCTCGCGGTTGATCTGGGCGCCGCCCAGACGCCGCAGGGTGAGGCGGTAGCAGTCCTCCAGCAGCTTGCCCTTCCAGGCGTTCCAGACCTTGGGGCTGGTGCCGCGGATGTCGGCCACGGTGAGCAGGTACAGCGCCGTCAGGTGGCGCTCGTCGCCCACGAGCTTGGCGAAGGACTCGACCACTTCGGGGTCCGAGAGATCCTCCTTCTGGGCCACGCGGGATAGGGTCAGGTGTTGCTTGACGAGGAATTCCACCAGCTCGGCATCGGCCTTGGGCAGCTTGTGGGCGCGGCAGAAGCGCCGGACCTCCTCGCCGCCCAGTTCGCTGTGGTCTCCGCCGCGGCCCTTGGCCACATCATGGAAGAGGGCGGCGATGTAGAGCACGTAGGGCCGCTCGAACTGCGCGGCCAGCTGGGAGCAGAAGGGGTACTCGTGCGCGTGCTCGGGGATGAAGAAGCGCCGCACATTGCGCAGCACCATCAGGATGTGCTGGTCCACGGTGTAGACGTGGAACAGGTCGTGCTGCATCTGGCCCACGATGGCCCGGAAGACCCACAGGTAGCGGCCCAGCACCGAGGTCTGGTTCATCAGCCGGAAGGCGTGGGTCTGGCCCTTGCCTTCCTGGAGGATGCGCAGGAAGGTCTCGCGGTTGACCGGGTCGCTGCGGAACCTGCCGTCCATCAGCCCGCGCGCGTTGTAGAGCGCGCGCAGCGTGCGGGCCGAAAGACCCTTGATGCCCGGCGCCTGCTGGTAGACGAGGAAGGTCTCCAGGATGGCATGGGGCTCGCGCTGATAGAGGTCGTCGCTGGCGACCTCCAGCATGCCGCCGCGGTCCAGGAAGCGCTCGTTGATGGGGTGCATCGCGGCGTCCTGCGAGCCATTGATGCGCTCCTCCAGATTCAGCATCAGGATCTGGTGCAGCTGGGTCACGGCCTTGGCTGCCCAGTAGTAGCGCCGCATCAGCACCTCGGAGGCGCGCTGGCCCTTGCTGCCCTCGTAGCCGAAGCTCTGGGCCACGGCGGTCTGCAGGTCGAAGACCAGGCGGTCCTCGCGCCGGCCTGCCACCACGTGCAGCCGGGCGCGGATCAGCTTCAGCACGCCCTCGTTGCGCTGCAGCTGGCGGCTCTCGAAGGGCGTGATCAGGCCCTTGGCCGCGAGCTGGGGCCAGGTCTTGCCCAGGCCGGCCGCGCGGGCGACCCAGATCAGCACCTGCAGGTCGCGCAGGCCGCCGGGGCTTTCCTTGCAGTTGGGTTCCAGGGCGTAGGGCGTGTCGTCGTACTTGGTGTGGCGCTGGCGGGCCTCCAGCTGCTTGGCGCGCAGGAAGGCGCGCGGGTCCAGCGCCTGCAGGATCTGCTGCTCGAAGCGCTTGAACAGGCCGCGCTCGCCGGCCAGGCAGCGGGCCTCCAGCAGGGAGGTCTGGATGGTGATGTCGCCGGCGGCCTCGTTGAGGCATTCCTCCAGCGTGCGCACCGAGGAGCCGATCTCCAGGCCCACGTCCCAGCAGGCGGTGATGAAGCCCTCGATGGCGCTCTTCAGCGGACCGGGCTGGTAGGCGTCCAGCCCCTCGGGAAGGAGCAGGAGGACGTCGATGTCGGAGTAGGGAAAGAGCTCGCCCCGGCCGTAGCCGCCCACTGCCAGCAGGGCGGCGCCCGGTGGCAGGCCCGACTGGGACCACAGCATCGCGAGGGTGCGGTCCACATGCCCGGCCAGCTGTCGCATCAGGCGGCTGGCCGCGGCCACGGTCGGCTCGGCGGCGCGGAAGGCCTCCAGCAGGCTCAGCTTGCCGGACTTGAAGTGTTGGCGCAGCTCAGCCACGCCCAGGACGGGCAGATCGCTCATGCGTGAGACTCCGGGCGCATGGGATGCAAGGAGGGCGCGCCGGCAGTCGGCCGACGCGGGAGGGTCAGGTGTTGACGAAGGCGGGCGGCGGCGGGCTGCCGGCCGAGACGGTCAGCACCTCGTAGCCGGTGTCGGTCACGGCGATGGTGTGCTCCCACTGGGCGGACAGCGAGCGATCCTTGGTCACGATGGTCCAGCCGTCGCCCGTTTCCTTGATCTCGCGCCGGCCGGCGTTGATCATGGGCTCGATGGTGAAGACCATGCCGGGCACCAGCTCCTCCAACGTGCCGGGGCGGCCGTAGTGCAGCACCTGCGGCTCCTCGTGGAACTTCTGGCCGATGCCATGGCCGCAGAACTCGCGCACGATGGTGAAGCCGGCGTTCTCGGCGAAGGTCTGGATGGCATGGCCGATGTCACCCAGGCGGGCGCCGGGCCGCACCTTGGCGATGCCCCTCCACATGGCCTCGTAGGTGAAATTGCACAGGCGCTTGGCGGCGATGGAGCCCTCGCCGACCACGAACATGCGGCTGGTGTCCCCGTGCCAGCCGTCCTTGATGACGGTGACGTCGATGTTGACGATGTCCCCGTTCTTCAGCGGCCGCTCGTTGGGAATGCCATGGCAGACCTGGTGGTTGATCGAGGTGCAGATGGACTTGGGGTAGGGCGTGTAGCCCGGCGGGCAGTAGTTCAGCGGCGCGGGGATGGCCTGCTGCACGTTGACGATGTAGTCATGCGCCAGCTGGTCCAGGTGCTCGGTGCTGACCCCGGGTTTCACATGGGGTGTCAGATAGTCCAGCACCTCGGAGGCCAGGCGGCCGGCGACGCGCATGGCGGCGATGTCGGCCGCGCTCTTGATGGTGATCGTCATGGGGCGAAATTATGGCCGAGACGCCCCGGCCCTGCCGGACGCAGGGCCGAAGTCGCACCGAGGGCGTGCTTCAATCCTTCCAGGTCACCACGCCCGTCAAGGCCGTGGCCAGCACCACGATGCCGAAGGCGATGCGGTACCAGGCGAAGGGCACGAAGCTGTGGCTCGCGATGTAGCGCAGCAGCCAGCGCACGCAGATCCAGGCCGAGAGGAAGGAGAACACGAGGCCCACCGCGAACAGCGGCAGGTCTGCCATGGACAGCAGGGCCCGCTCCTTGTAGAGGCTGTAGAGGCCGGCGCCGATCAGGGTGGGGATGGCCAGGAAGAAGCTGAAGTCCGTGGCCGCCTGGCGCGACAGGCCCAGCAGCATGCCGCCAATGATGGTGGCGCCCGAGCGGCTGGTGCCCGGGATCATGGCCAGGCACTGGACCAGGCCCACCTTCAGGGCGTCCAGGGGGCCCATGGCGTCGACGTCCTGCACTCGCACGGCACTGGCCGGGCGACGCTCGGCCCAGAGGATGACGAAGCCGCCCGCGATGAAGCTGGAGGCCACGATCACCGGCGTGAAGAGGTGCGCCTTGATGGCCTTGCCGAACAGCAGGCCCAGCACCACCGCCGGCAGGAAGCCGATGGCGACGTTGAGCACGAAGCGGCGGGCCCGGACGTCGCTGCCCAGACCGGCGGCGGTGTCGCGCAGACGCTGCCAGTAGACCAGGATGACGGCGAAGATGGCGCCGGTCTGGATGGCCACGTCGAAGACCTTGCTCTTGTCGTCCGTCATGCCCAGCAGGGAGCCGGTGAGGATCAGGTGGCCCGTGGAAGAGATGGGCAGGAATTCGGTCAGGCCTTCCACGATCCCCATGATCGCGGCCTTGATGAGCAGGAGAAGATCCAAGAAGAGCTCCGTCGGTTCGGGCTGGAAATTGAAGCGGCGGATGATAAGCGCTGAGCCTTGCAGACTCCGGTCAAGCGGCGCAACTCCTGTAAATGCCAGGTAAAGCCGTGCCTCACCCGCCTTGACCCCTGGCGGGGCAGTGCATACAGTACTGACCGGTCAGTCAGTACACCATGAGCCCACGCAAGAACGCCCCCTCCGTTGCACCGCCCGCCGAGCTGCCCGCCACGGGCGCCCCGGCCCGCCAGGCGCCCGCCCCGCGCCAGCGGCGCAAGGAGGCGCGCCCGCAGGAGCTGCTGGCCGCGGCACTGGAGCTGTTCGTCGAGAAGGGCTTCGCCGCCACCCGCTCCGAGGAGGTCGCGCAGCGGGCCGGGGTGTCCAAGGGCACGCTGTACCTCTACTACCCGTCCAAGGAAGAGCTGTTCAAGGCCATGGTGCGGGAGAGCCTGTCCTCGCGCATTGCCGAGGCCAGTGTGCTGATCTCGCAGTACGAAGGCGCCACGACCGAGCTGCTGCACCGCGTGATGCACCTGTGGTGGACCGAGGTGGGCCTGAGCCCCGCCGGCGGCATCACCAAGATCATGATGGCCGAGGCGCGCAACTTCCCAGAGCTGGCCAGCTTCTTCCACGAGGAAGTGATCGCGCCCACCCAGGCCCTGCTGGCCCAGGTGATCCAGCGCGGCATCGACCGCGGCGAGTTCCGCCCGGTGTCCCCGATGATGACCGTGCAGGTCCTGATCGGGCCCATGCTGCACCTCGTGCTGTTCCAGCATTCCTTCGGCGCCTGCGCGCTGCACCTGCCCTGCGAGAACCCGGCCGACGTGCTGGCCTTGGAACTCGACCTGCTGCTGCATGGCTTGTGTCCACGGCCTGGCGCAGGCTGAGCGGCCCGACATCCCCCTTCCGATCCACCTCATCACGCCCCGAGTGCCATGCCCCAGTCCCGCCTGAACTGTTCTCGCCCGCAGCGCTTCCAGCGGGGGCGCCTGCACTGGTCGATCTGGCTGCTGCTGGTGCTGGGCGTGCTGATCGCCGCCGGCGTCCACCGCGCACGGGCGGCCCGCCAGGCGGCGGTGCCCGTGGCCACGACCGCCACGCCCCAGCTGCGTCTGGCCGAGTCCGATGTGCTGCAGGTGCAGTCCGGCCGGCTGGCGCGTTCGGTGGATGTGTCCGGCGGCCTGCGGGCGGTGGACTCCGCCGTGGTGAAGGCCAAGGTGGCCGCGGAGCTCAAGTCGCTGACGGTGCGCGAGGGGGATGCCGTCAAGGCTGGCCAACTGCTGGGCCAGCTGGACCCGACCGAATTCGAGATGCGGCTGCGCCAGGCCGAGCAGACCGCCGCCGCCGCCCGCGCCCAGCTCGACATCGCCCGCCGCAACCTCGAGAACAGCCGCGGCCTGGTGAGCCAGGGCTTCGTCTCCTCGACGGCACTGGAGAGCGCCGTCTCCACCGAGGCCTCGGCCGCCGCCAACTGGCAGGCTGCCGCCGCCGCCGTGGACCTGGCCCGCAAGGCGCTGGCCGACACCCGTCTGATCGCCCCCATCAGCGGCCAGGTCTCGCAGCGCCTGGCCCAGCCGGGCGAGCGCGTGGCCCTGGACGGCCGCATCCTGGAGATCGTGGACCTGCGCCAGCTGGAGCTGGAGGCGGCCATCCCCTCGGACAAGGCCGCCGGCCTGGCCGTGGGCCAGCAGGCGCAGCTGACAGTCGACGGCCTGGCCGAGCCGGTGATGGCCCAGGTCCAGCGCATCAACCCGGCCGCCCAGAGCGGCTCGCGCGCGGTGCTGGCCTATCTGCGCCTGCCCGCCTCGCAGCCGGGCCTGCGCGCCGGCCTGTTCGCCCGCGGCAGCGTGCTGATGGACGAGCGCGAGGCGCTCAGCCTGCCGCTCAGCGCCGTGCGGGTGGACCGCAGCGAGCCCTATGTGATCAAGATCGTGCCGGGCAAGGAAGGCCCCGAAGCCCAGTGGCAGACGGTGGCCCTGGGCGTGCAGGGTCAGGTCTTGCGCGAGGGGCGCCTGCGGGCCGCCGTGGAGCTGAAGTCGGGCGTGCAGGCCGGAGATCGCCTGCTGTCCGGCACGGCGGGCACGGTGGCGGCGGGCACGCGCCTGGTGCTGCCGGGTGCTGCGCCGGCATCGGCCCCCACCCCGGCCTCCACCCCGGCTCCCACCCCGGCCCCCGCTGTGGCGGCCTCGCGCTGAACACGGGAGCGCCCCATGTGGTTCACCCGCGTCTCCATCCACAACCCGGTCATGGCCACCATGGTCATGCTGGCCTTCGTCGTGCTGGGTCTGTTCAGCTACCAGCGCCTCTCGGTCGACCAGTTCCCCAACGTCGACTTCCCCACCGTGGTGATCAGCATGGACTATCCGGGCGCCTCGCCCGAGATCGTCGAGGCCGAGGTGACCAAGAAGGTGGAGGAGGCCGTCAACACGGTGGCCGGCATCAACTCGCTGTACTCGCGCTCCTACGAGGGCACCTCGGTGGTCATCGTGGAGTTCAACCTGGACGTCGATGGCCGCAAGGCCGCCGATGACGTGCGCGAGAAGGTCGCCCTGATCCGCCCCAGCCTGCGCGAGGAAGTCAAGGAGCCGCGCATCTCGCGTTTCGACCCGCAGTCCGTGCCCATCTTCAACGTGGCCCTGCTGTCCGACGACGGCCGCCAGAGCCCGCAGGCGCTCACCACCTGGGCCACCCAGGTGCTGCAGAAAAAGCTGGAGAACGTGCGCGGCGTGGGCTCGGTGGCCGTGGTGGGCGGTCTGCAGCGCCAGGTGCGCGTGGAGCTGCAGCCCGCGGCCATGGAGTCCCTGGGCGTGGGCGTGGACCAGGTCCTGGCCGCCGTGAAGAGCGAGAACCAGGAGCTGCCCATGGGCGCCCTGCGCTCGGCCGAGCAGGAGCGCGTGGTGCAGGTCAATGCCCGCATGAAGCGGCCGGAGGACTTCGAGTCCATCGTGGTGGCGCGCAAGAACGGCTCGCCGATCAAGCTGGCCCAGGTCGCCCGCGTGGTCGACGGCCCGCAGGAGCTGGACAGCCTGGCGCTCTACAACGGGCAGCGCACGGTGCTGCTCTCGGTGCAGAAGAGCCAGGGCGAGAACACCATCGCCGTGGTCGACGGCCTCATGGAAGCGCTCAAGGAGGCCCGCAAGCTCACACCGCCCGGCGTGCGCCTGGAGGTCAACCGCGACAACTCGCGCGGCATCCGCGTCTCGGTGGCCAACGTCAAGCGCACCCTGATCGAGGGCGCGGCCCTGACGGTGCTGATCGTCTTCCTGTTCCTGAATTCCTGGCGCTCCACCGTCATCACCGGCCTGACGCTGCCCATCGCGCTGATCGGCACCTTCCTGTTCATGTATGCCTTCGGCTTCACGATCAACACCATCACCATGATGGCGCTGAGCCTGTGCGTGGGCCTGCTGATCGACGATGCCATCGTGGTGCGGGAGAACATCGTGCGCCACGTGGCCATGGGCGTGAACCCGCGCCAGGCCGCGCTGGACGGCACGGCCGAGATCGGTCTGGCCGTGCTGGCCACCACCTTCTCCATCGTGGCCGTGTTCCTGCCCATCGGCTTCATGGGTGGCATCGTGGGCAAGTTCTTCCACGAGTTCGGCATCACCATCGTCGCGGCGGTGCTGATCTCCATGTTCGTCAGCTTCACGCTGGACCCCATGCTGTCCAGCGTCTGGCACGACCCGGCCATCCATGGTCATGGGGCAGGGCAGGGCGGGCCGAAGACCCTCTACGACAAGACCCTGGGTCGCGTCACCGGCGCCTTCGACCGCTTCACCGAGCGGCTGTCAGACGGCTACCAGACCATCCTGGGCTGGGCCCTGCAGCACAAGGGCAAGACCCTGGCCCTGGCGCTGGCCTGCTTCCTGGGCGGCTGCACGCTCTTCGGCGTGATGGGCAAGGAGTTCGTGCCCAAGGCCGACCTCTCGGAAACGCAGGTCAACTTCTACACGCCCGTGGGCTCCTCGCTGGAGCTGACCGAGGCCCGTGCGCGCCAGGTCGACGAGGCCCTGCGCAGCCTGCCGGAAGTGCGGTACACCGTCACCACCATCAACAGCGGCTTCGCAGCGGGCAAGAACTACGGCGCCACCTATGTGCGCCTGGTCGACCGCAAGGACCGCCAGCGCAGCGTGGTGGAGATGGCCACGCCCCTGCGCCAGAAGCTGGACCAGATCCCGGGCATCACCGTCACCAACATCGGCCAGACCGATCTCGGCGGCAGCAAGAGCCTGCAGTTCTCGCTGCAGGGGCCGGACCTCAAGGAGCTGGAGCGCATCGCCAACGGCGTGATGGCCCAGATGCGCAAGATCCCCGGCCTGGTGGACCTGGACAGCACGCTCAAGGCCAACAAGCCCACGGCCTCGGTGGAGCTCAAGCGCGAGGCCCTGGCCGACGCCGGCCTCAACGTCAACGCCGTGGCCACCAGCCTGCGCACCCTGCTGGCCGGCACCACGGTGGGCAACTGGCGCGCGCCGGACGGCGAGAACTACGACGTCGTCGTGCGCCTGCCCCTGGTCCTGCGCGACAACATGGAGCAACTCGCCGCCATGCCGCTCAACATCGCCGCGGCCGCGGACGGCGGCAGCCGCGTGGTGCGCCTGGGCCAGGTCGCGCAACTGAGCGAGTCCTTCGGCGCCAACCAGATCAACCGGCGCGACATGAACCGCGAGATCAACATCGACGCCAACGCCCTGGGCCGCAGCGCCGGCGAGATCTCGGCCGACATCCAGAAGATCCTGCAGGCCACGCCCATGCCGCCGGGCTACCGCTACAGCTTCGGCGGCTCGACGAAGAACATGACCGAGTCCTTCCAGTACGCCGTCGGCGCCCTGGCCCTGGCCATCGTGTTCATCTACATGATCCTGGCCAGCCAGTTCAAGAGCTTCCTGCAGCCGCTGGCGCTGATGACCTCGCTGCCCCTGACGCTGATCGGCGTGGCCGTGGCCCTGATCAGCTTCAACTCCACGCTGAACATGTTCTCCGTGATCGGCATCGTGATGCTCATGGGCCTCGTGACCAAGAACGCCATCCTGCTGATCGACTTCGCCATCCGCTCCCGCGAGGGGGTGCATGCGCATGGGGTCGATGCAGAGCCCATGACGCGGGAGCAGGCCCTGCTGCATGCGGCCCGCGTGCGGCTGCGGCCCATTCTGATGACCACCCTGGCCATGGTCTTCGGCATGGTGCCTCTGGCCTTTGCCATGTCCGAGGGCTCGGAGCAGCGTGCGCCCATGGGCCAGGCGGTGATCGGGGGCGTGATCACCTCCTCGCTGCTGACCCTGGTGGTGGTGCCGGTGGTCTATTGCCTGCTGGATGACCTGGCGCAATGGGCGCGGCGGCGCTGGCGTGGTGCTGCCGCCGCAGCCCCCGGGGCCGCCCCCTCGTCCGGGAAATAGAATGCCCGGGTTGCGCCGGAAGCCCCGGCGCCCCTTCCAGATGAAACGCCGAGCATTGCCATGAATTTCGAACAAGCCCGCTTCAACATGATCGAACAGCAGATCCGCCCCTGGGATGTGCTGGACGCGAGCGTCCTGGCCCTGCTGAGCAGCGTCCGGCGCGAGGACTTCGTGCCGGCCGAGCTGCGCACCCTGGCCTTCACCGACACCGAGCTGCCGCTGGTCGGCACCCGCCGTGCCCTGGCGCCCCGCGTGGAGGCCCGCCTTCTGCAGGAAATGCAGGTGCAGCGCGGAGAGAAGGTCCTGGAGATCGGCACCGGCATCGGCTATCTGACCGCCATGATCGGGCACAAGGCCCAGTCTGTGGTGAGCCTGGAGGCGGACCCCGCCCTGGCCAAGGCGGCAGCGGAGAAGCTGCGCCGTGCCGGCCTGTCCAATGTGCAGGTGCGCGAGGCCGACGGCCGTCAGGGCGCGCCGGGCGAGGCTCCGTTCGACGTCATCGTGCTGGCAGGCTCCGTGGCCGAGCTGCCGCAAGTCCTGCTGGACCAGCTCAAGGTGGGCGGTCGCCTGCTGGGCATCGTCGGTGAGGAGCCCATGATGCGCGCCGTGCAGGTGCGCCGCGTGAGCGAGAAGGAATTCCAGACCACCGAGCTCTTCGACACCGTTGCCCAGCGCCTGCCGGGCTTCGAGTCGCGTCCGGCCTTCACCTTCTGAGCGGCATGGCCTGGCAGCTGCCCCCCACCGAATTCCAGGCCTGGCTGGCCGAGGTGGCGCCCGAGGGGCGCCCCTTGCTGCTGGACGTCCGCGAGGACTGGGAGGTGGCGCAGGTGGCCCTGCGCCACGAGGGAATGGACTGGCTGCACATCCCCATGAACGAGGTGCCGGCCCGCCTGGGCGAGCTGGAGGCCTCACGGGCCGTCGTCTGTTATTGCCATCACGGGGTGCGAAGTCTGCAGGTCGTCGCATTTCTTTCGGCCCGAGGCTTCGATTCCGTCTATAACCTCGCCGGCGGCATCGATGCCTGGTCCCTTCAGGTGGACCCCTCGCTGCCTCGATACTGATTGCCAACCGAACAACCATCAAAACCATTGCTGCAAGGAAGCTTCATGGCTGCTGATCGACTCTCTTCCTCTTTGCGTCCGCGGGCCAGTGTCCTGGCCGCCACCCTGGGCCTGTTGTTCGGTGGGGTGTCGACGGTGCAGGCCCAGAGCCTGCAGGAGCTCTATGACGCAGCCCGTGCCTATGACGCCAGCTACCTGGCCGCGCGGGCGCAGGCCGAGTCGGCCGAGTTCAAGGCAGGGCAGGCGGATGCCCTGGCGCGTCCCACGCTCGGCGCCGGCACCAGCGTCTACAAGACCCAGACCCACACGCCCAGCTATGGCGCGATGAGCGCCGCCGGCCCGGTGACGGTGCCCTCGGCCACCATGAACTCCACGGCCACGCAGCTGGGCCTCAGCGCCAAGTACTCGGTCTACAACCGCGGCAATGCCGTCACCATCGAGCAGGCCCAGCGCGGCCTGGGCGTGGCCCGCGCCGACCTGGAATCGGCCGAGCAGGACCTGATCGTCCGCGTGGCCCAGGCTTACTTCGACGTGCTCAATGCCCGCGACACCCTGGCCACCGCCCAGGGCAACAAGAAGGCCGTGGCCGAGCAGCTGGCCTCCGCCAAGCGCAATTTCGAGGTGGGCACCGCCACCATCACCGACACCCGCGAAGCCCAGGCCCGCTATGACCTGGCCACCGCCCAGGAACTGGCCGCCGACAACGACCTGCGCGTCAAGCAGGTCACGCTGGACCAGATCGTCGGCCGCGTGGGCGTCGATCCCAAGCCCCTGGCCCAGCCCGTGGCCCTGCCGGCCCTGGCCTCCGACCAGGTCGAGACCTGGGTGAGCCAATCCGAGCAGCACCCGGTGATCCGCAAGGCCCAGCTGGGCCTGGAAGTCGCGCGCCTGGAGACCGAAAAGGCCAAGGCCGCCAACGGCCCGACGGTGGATGCCAACGGCTCGCTGGGCGTGGTCAACAACCGCGGCGACGTGCAGATCCCCGGCACCACCCGCCAAGCCAAGGTGGGCCTGGAGCTCAACATCCCGCTGTACACGGGCGGCTACAACGACAACCGCATCAAGGAAACGCTGAAGCTGGAAGAGAAGTCGCGCAACGACCTCGACTTCGCCCGCCGCAGCATCTCCGAAGCCACCAAGCGCGCCTTCTTCGGCGTGCAGTCCCTGCGCGCCCAGGTCAAGGCCTACGAGGCCGCTGAGGCCTCCACCAAGCTGGCCCTGGAAGCCACGCAGCTGGGCTACAAGCTGGGCGTGCGGGTCAACCTGGACGTGCTGAACGCCCAGACTCAGCTCTTCTCCACCCAGCGCGACCTGGCCAAGGCCCGCTACGACGTGGTGCTCAACAGCCTCAAGCTGCGTCAGGCTTCGGGCCAGCTGCGTCCCGAGGACCTGGCTGCCGTCAACGCCCTGCTGGCCAAGTAGGCGGCGCGGGCGCTGCCCGGCATCACTCCAGGCCCGCTGTGCCGTGCAGCGGGCCTTGTCATTGGTACTGCGACACAATGGGGGCATCACCTGACCCCGCCTGCCGCCTCCGCTCGCACGAGTCTTCTCCGATCCATGCTGTTCCTGCTTTCGCCCGCGAAATCCCTGGACTACGACAGCCCGGTCTCGCCGGCCGTCGAGGCCCTGGCCACCGAGCCGCAGTTCATCCCCGAGTCCATCGAGCTGATCGAGGTCCTGCGCCGGCACACGACGGCCGACATCGCGCGGCTGATGGACCTCTCGGATGCGCTGGCCGCCCTCAACGTGGCGCGCTACCAGGCCTGGGAGCCGCGCTTCACGCCCGAGAACAGCAAGCCCGCGGTGCTGGCCTTCAACGGTGACGTCTACGACGGGCTGGACGCGAAAAGCCTCAGCCTGAAGCAGCTGCGCTGGGCGCAGGATCATGTGCTGATCCTCTCGGGCCTCTATGGCGTGCTGCGGCCCCTGGACCGCATGCAGCCCTACCGCCTGGAGATGGGCACCTCGCTGGCCACGCCGCGGGGGCGCAATCTCTACGGCTTCTGGGGCGACCGCATCGCCGAGCATCTCAATGCCCGGGCGGCCGCCTCGCATGTGCCGGTGATCATCAACCTGGCTTCGCAGGAATACTTCAAGGCCGCGGACCGCAAGGCGCTGCATCCGCGTGTCATCGACTGCCAGTTCGAGGACTGGAAAGGCAGCGGCTACAAGATCATCAGCTTCTTTGCCAAGCGTGCGCGCGGCCTGATGGCCCGCTACTGCATCGAGCAGGGCGTGGACCGCCCCGAGGGGCTGAAAGACTTTGCCGTGGACGACTACGCCTTCGCGGCCGAGGCCTCCACGCCGGAGCGCCTGGTGTTCCGCCGCAAGCGCTGAATCAAGGAGAGCAAGGAGAGGACGATGGGGCAGGCTGCATCTCCCGAGTTGTGTCGCTGGATCATCGAGCAGATCAGCGCCGGCGTGTCTGGCGACAAGATCCTGCAGGCCATGGTGCAGAGCGGCTGGGACGAGACCGTGGCGAAGACGGCATTCGCGCAGGTCTCCCAAGCCCACCAGAAGGACGAAGCCCGGCGCGCGGGCAAGCCCTTCACCGATTCGCTGCCGGAGCCGGACCTGACGGGGCAGCCCACGGTGATCCGCGCCCTGGACCGTGACGTCAAGGTGCTGCTGACCCTGGCCCACCCCCGCGTCGTGCTCTTTGGCGAGCTGCTTTCGCACGAGGAGTGCGACGCCCTGGTGGCGTTCAGCCGCGACCGCCTGAGCCGCTCGGAGACCGTGGCCGTGAAGGTCGACGGCAGCGAGGTCAACACCGCCCGCACCAGCGACGGCATGTTCTTCGAGCGTGGCGAGAACGAGCTGTGCGCGCGCATCGAGGCCCGCATCGCGGCCTTGCTGAACTGGCCGGTGCAGAACGGCGAGGGTCTGCAGGTGCTGCGCTACAAGCCGGGCGCCGAGTACCTGCCGCACTACGACTACTTCGACCCCTACCACGCCAGCACGCCGTCCATCCTCCAGCGCGGCGGGCAGCGCGTGGGCACGCTCGTGATGTATCTCAATACGCCGCGCCGCGGCGGTGGCACCATCTTCCCCGACAGCCGCCTGGAAGTGGCGCCGGTGAAGGGCAATGCCGTGTTCTTCAGCTATGGCCAGCCAGATCCTTCGACCCTCACCCTGCACGGCGGTTCGCCGGTGCTGGAAGGGGAGAAATGGGTGGCAACAAAATGGCTGCGCCAGGGCGTGTTCGAGTGAAGAGCAGCGCTTAGACTTCGCAGCAGTCCCTTGATTGGAATTCCGCACATGAAAAGCATCCTGACCCTCAGCCTTGCCAGCCTGCTGGCTCTGCCAGCCCTCGCTCAGCAAGCCCAGGGCACCGTGCAGCCCGCGGCTCCCCTGGTCACGCCTCAGCCGGCCGTGGCTCCCGCCGTGGCTGCCCAGCCCATGCAGCAGGCCGCCGTGCAGCAGCCTGCTGTGAAGGCCAAGAAGGCCCACAAGAAGTCGGCCACCGCAGGCAAGAAGGCCACCAAGAAGTCCGGCAAGAAGGCCGCCGGCAAACAGCACAAGGCCACCTCACCGGCCAAGGTGAAGGCCAGCCACAAGCACGGCAAGGCCATGCACTGAGTCCGGCCGCCGGCACAGCCCCTGCGCCAGCCCGTGAAAACCGCCGCCCCGGCCTCGGGGACCGGCGGTTTTTTCATTGGGGCGCCTGCCGGCTCAGCGCTGCAGGGGCAGCAGGCTCTGCTTCAGCTGGCGCAGCACGAAGCTGGACTTGCTGTGGCGGATGCCGGGAATCTTGTAGAGCCGCTCGCGCAGCAGTCGCTCGTAGTCCCGGGTGTCGGCGACGGCGATGCGCACGTAGTAGTCATAGTCCCCCGAGACCAGGAAGGCCTCCAGCACCTCGGGAATCTGCTCCAGGGCCCGGCCGAACTCGAAGAGGGCTTCGTCCGAGTGGCTGTCCAGGGTCACATGCACGATGACCGTGTCCCCCAGTCCGACGGCGGCCGGGTTCACCCGCACGGCATAGCCCTCGATCACGCCGGCTTCCTCCATGCGCTTGATGCGGGTCCAGCACGGTGAGGTGCTGAGCCCCACGGCCTGGCTGATGTCCTGCAGGCTCTTGCGGGCGTCCTTCTGAAGCTCGGACAGGATGGCGAGGTCGAATTTATCCAGCTTCATTCTGTGAATTTTTCTTGGCGCAGGAAGATTTGCTGAATATAGCCTTTGCTGGCGAAAAATCAGGAAGTATTCCTGATCGGCCTCAGGGACACTGAATCCATGAATGCTCCGCTCGCCTCCGCCTGCCTCCTGCCTGTTGCATTGCCTGCTGCATCGCCTGCCCCGGCGCCCGCCTTCAATGGCGCTGCGGCCCTCATCGAGACCTTGCTGAGCCTGGGCGTGGACACCGTCTTTGGCTACCCAGGCGGCGCGGTCCTGCCGCTGTACGACGCCCTGCACGCCCAGCCGCGCCTGCGCCATGTGCTGGTGCGCCACGAGCAGGCTGCCGTGCACGCCGCCGAGGGCTATGCGCGCGCGACGGGTCGGGTGGGGGTGGTCTTCGTGACGTCGGGCCCGGGCATGAGCAACACCACGACAGGCCTGCTGGACGCGCTGTGCGACTCCATTCCGGTGCTGTGCATCAGCGGCCAGGTCGCCACCACGGCCATCGGCACCGATGCCTTCCAGGAGTGCGATGCCCTGGGCATCTCCCGCTCGGTCACCAAGTGGAACCATCAGATCCGCAGCGCCGCGGCCGTCAGCGAGGCGGTGGTCAAGGCCTATGAGGTGGCATTGGGCGGCCGACCCGGCCCGGTGCTGCTGGATCTGCCCAAGGACGTGCAGCTGACGCCCTTGCCGGACTGGCAGGGCCCGGCCCGCAGCGCGCCCTGGCGGCCTGAGCAAGCGACGGAGCAGCAGCCGGTGGCGGCCGGGGCCGCCGAGGTCGACGCGGCGCTGGCGCTGCTGCTCGAGGCCCGGCGGCCGGTCTTCTATGGCGGTGGCGGCTTGATCAATGCCGGCCCGACGGCCTGCGAGCGCTTCGCCGCGCTGGTGCGTGCCACGGCCGCCCCCTGCACGCTGACCCTGCTGGGCCTGGGCGCCTTCCCGGCCCGGGATCCGCAAAGCCTGGGCATGCTGGGCATGCACGGCACGCTGGAAGCCAATCTGGCCATGCATGAGGCGGATCTGGTGGTGTGCGTCGGCGCCCGCTTCGACGACCGTGTCACCGGCCGGCTGCAGGGCTTCTGTCCGCAGGCGCGCATCGTGCACCTGGACATCGACCCGCGCTCGCTCAACAAGGTCGTCAAGGCCGACGTGGCCCTGCTGGGCGACTGCGGCGAGAGTCTGGGACTGCTGCTGCAAGGTTGGCAGGCCCGGCAGCCGGGCAGCCCCGAGGCGCGGCGCGAGCGCCTGGCGCCCTGGTGGGCCCGCATCGCCCGCTGGCAGGCCCGGCAATGCCTGGACTTCGAGGACAGGCAGGACGCCATCCTGCCGCAAGCCCTGATGCGCACGCTGCAGCGGCAGCTGCGTGCGCGGGCGGCGGCGCAAGGCAGCGAGCCCATCGTTGCAACGGACGTGGGCCAGCACCAGATGTGGGCCGCGCAATACCTGGCCCCGGATGCGCCGGGGCGTTGGCTCAGCTCGGGCGGCGCGGGCACCATGGGCTTCGGGCTGCCGGCTGCCATCGGGGCGCAGGTGGGGCATCCGCAGGCCCTGGTGGTGTGCGTGAGTGGTGATGCCTCCGTGCTGATGAACATCCAGGAGCTGTCCACCGCCGTGCAGCACCGCACGCCGGTCAAGCTGGTGCTGTCCAACAACGGCTACATGGGCATGGTGCGGCAGTGGCAGCAGCTGATCCACGGCAACCGCCTGAGCCACAGCTATACCGAGGCGCTGCCCGACTTCGTGGCCCTGGCCCGGGCCTTCGGCTGGCAGGCTCGCCGCGTGAGCGAGCGGGCCGAGCTGGAGGAGGCCCTGGCCGAATGCCTCGCCTCTGACGGCCCTTTCTTCCTGGACGTGGCAGTGGCGGCGCAGGAGAACTGCTTCCCCATGATCCCTGCCGGCGCCGCGCACAACGAGATCTGGCTGGCGGAAGGCCGGCGCTGGGATGACACCCCGCTGCCCGCCAGCGCCTGCTGACCCCGGCTGCATCAGGGCCTGCGTCAAGCCAGGGCAGGGGTGCTTGACTTACCATTGCGCCCCATGACGATCAATGCCGACCCCCAAGAGCTGGCCAAATTCGGCGAGCTGGCCCATCGCTGGTGGGACCCCGAGAGCGAATTCAAGCCGCTGCACCAGATCAACCCCCTGCGCCTGGGCTGGATCGACAGCCTCTGCCCCCTGGCCGGCCTCAAGGTGCTGGACGTGGGTTGCGGCGGCGGCATCCTCACCGATTCCCTGGCCCGCAAGGGCGCCGAGGCCCTGGGCATCGACCTCGCGACCAAGGCCCTGCGCGTGGCCCAGCTGCATGCCATGGAGGCCGGCACGCCCCATGTCAGCTACCAGGAAATCGCTGTCGAGGAACTGGCCGCGCAGCGCCCGGGCGAGTTCGACGCCGTGACCTGCATGGAGATGCTGGAGCACGTGCCCGACCCAGCCTCGGTGGTGCAGGCCCTGGCCACGCTGGTGAAGCCGGGGGGCTGGGTCTTCATGTCCACGCTGAATCGCAACTTCAAGAGCTTCCTGCTGGCCATCGTGGGCGCTGAGTACGTGCTCAAGATGCTGCCGGCCGGCACCCATGAGTACGCGCGCTTCATCAAGCCGGCCGAGCTGGCCCGCATGGCGCGCGACGCCGGCCTGGAGCTGCACAGCAGCAAGGGCCTCAGCTACAACCCCTTCACCCAGCGCTACAGCCTGGGCACCGACACCGACGTGAACTATCTGTTCGCGCTGCGTCGTCCAGCTTGAGCGGCCCGCCCATGGACACCTGCCTGAGCCCCGACACGGGCGCCGCGCTGCAGACCCGCCTGGCCGGCCTGCGTGCCGTGCTGTTCGACCTCGACGGCACCCTGATCGACAGCGCACCCGACCTCGCCGGCGCCGCCAACGAGCTGCGTGCCGCGCGCGGCCTGCCGCCCCTGGACTACGCGCTGCTGCGCCCCATGGTGGGCTCGGGCGCGCGCGGCATGCTGGCCGTCTCCCTGCAGGTCACCCCGGCGCACCTGGACTTCGAGTCCCTGCGCACCGATTTCCTGGCGCGCTACGAGGCCCGCATGCTCCAGGAGACCGCCATCTTCGAGGAGGTCCATCCCTTGCTCGACGCCCTGGAGCTGGCCGCCATGCCCTGGGGCATCGTGACCAACAAGGCTGAGCGCTTCGCGCTGCCCGTGACCGAAGGCCTGGGTCTGGCAGCCCGCGCCGGCACCGTGATCGGCGGGGACACCACGCCGCACGCCAAGCCCCATCCCGCGCCCCTGCTGGAAGCCGCACGCCGCCTGGGCGTCGCGCCCGAGCAGTGCGCCTATGTGGGAGACGACGAGCGCGACATCGTGGCCGGCCGTGCAGCCGGCATGCTCACCGTGGCCGTGGCCTGGGGTTACCTGGGGCAGGGCGAGCCCATCGAGGCCTGGGGTGCCGATTTCATCGTTCAGACGCCAGATGCCCTCTTGAAGTCTCTGCAACTGGCATAATCTGAAGTTCTGAAAGGGGCCGACCTGGTTTCGACGTGGGTGCGGATCCGGAGTAGGGCATGCCGAGCACCAGTTCGCTCGTAAATCCACTGGAAAAAACTACCTGCAAACGACGAAAAGTTTGCCCTCGCTGCTTAATTAGCACGAGGCTCCGCAACAGTTGGCCTATGGGCTGGGGTGGCAACACCTGCGGAGTCATTCACATAGGCTGGTCGCCGGTTGGGCTGTACGGCAGGCGACGAGATTATTCAGCTGGCGGCGTCCAAAGCGTGCTCCTGCGCGTTGGCACCGTGAGAATCAAATCAGAGAGCTAAGCATGTAGAACTGCCCGGTGATGGCTTGCGGACGCGGGTTCAATTCCCGCCGGCTCCACCAATACAGCGTTCAGCGAATGCTGCTGAACCACGAAAGCCCAAGTCATCGATTGACTTGGGCTTTTCCTTTGGTGGCGATCGCGTCGCAGCAGAAGAGGCAGCTGTCGCTGTCAGCCCGCAAGCACGGGCCTCTGTACCTTGACGGACGATGCCCGAGAATCCTGCCAGCCCTGGCGCTGCCACGCCGGCGGCCCCTTCCAAACCTTGACACGACACGACTGCATGCTCCGCCGGTTCTCCTGGGCCCTCTTCATGGCCGCACTGATCCTGCCGGCTGCGTGGGCCAGGGTGCAGTTGGCCTCGTTCGACAGGCTGCACCCGCCCCCGGGTTGCGGCATGCCGATCATTGGCATCTATGGCGTGGCCATCCTGGGTGCCGGGGCGCTCTCGCTGGTGTCGATGGCTCTGGCCGGCGCTGCGTACTGGCGTCTGCCCGCCCCACGGAAAGGCCGTCGAAAGATCGAGCTCGCGCTGCTGTCTGGGCCAGCCCTGCTGGCGGGGGGCGTCCTGGTCTGCCTGCTGCTGGCCGGATAGGAGTGGCCCCCCCCAGGGGGCGCGGGGTCGGCGCCGCTGCCTGCGGCCTCTTGTCGTGGCACGTGGCATTGCATGGCGCACGGGGCTCCTGCGGACAACTGGCGCCCGGCCCACGGTCCGCGCCATTCGATGCGCCTCAGGCCCGACCTGGCTCACGCCATGAGCCACCCAGGTCTCAGCATGGGCCCATGAAGCAAATCCAATTCTGGCAATGGACGCTGCGCGACCCCGTAACGGGGCGCGTGGCGCGCACGCAGCGAAAGATGTGCGCCGAGGAGGCGCGGGCGCTGGATGCGATGGCGCAGCGGGTGGACGGCACGCTGGAATGGCGCCCGGCAGGCGTCACCCCCGCGCAGGACGATGGTGCCGATCAGGCGGCGCGTGAGCGGCGGCGCAGCGCGGCGGGCGTCAGCAGGCCGAGGGCGCCCAGCCCGCCCAGTGCCAGCCACACGGACGCCGGTTCAGGCACCTCGGAGCAGCCGGGCGTGCTGGCCGTGCAGGCGAACTGTGCGGCGCGGCCCATGAAGATCTGCTCGTAGCCGTTGTTGAGGTCCCGGCCGAAGGGCACGCCGCCCTTGAGGTCGCCCGTGCAATTGCCCGGTGTGGTGGCCGCATCGCAGCCCAGGCGGATGTCTGCGTGGAAGGTGTACTTGGCCAGGACGGTGTCGTCCAGCACCGTCGCGAACAGCGTGTTCATCTGCGCGTTCAGCTCGGGGAAGAGGATGGCGTAGGCCGCTTCATTGGCGCCCAGGTTGTGGTCCACCGGCTTGTTGCTGGTGGTGCTGCAGGAGACCGGGATGCCGAAGTTGTTGCGGCAGATGGCGCCGCCGGAAAGCACGTAGTCGGTGCTGCTGTTGTCACCGGCCAGCGGGCCGCCGCCCAGTGAGGTGTAGGTGCCGACGTCGCCCAAGAAGGTGCCGCCGCCGCCCTCGGTGAAGAGGGCGTAGCGGCCGGCGCGGTTGGTGAAGTCGTAGTAGCCGAGGTTCATGCCCTGGTCGTCGGTGATCCACACGCGCGCCCAGGCGGCCAGGCTCTCGGTGGCGGTGCCGCCGCTCTTGGTCTGGTTGTTGTTGAAGAAGAAGACCATCTGGTCCGAAGCCAGGAAGGACTTCAGGGAGGTCAAGGAGGCGTCCCAGGTGTTGGACAGGTTGCCGGTGATGCTCCCCTGTGAGCCGCGGGAGTTGCCGGCATCCGGGCGGAAGAAGGGGGCGCCGCCCGCGCCGTCCGGCGTGCGGTAGGCGTTGTCCATGCCCAGGAAGTTGGTGGTCGTCGGCCCGCTCTCGGTGCCCGTGGCCAGCACGACCAGACTGTCGATCTGCCCGGGGCTTGACGGCACGTAGTACTGGCAGCCGGCCTTGGTGCCGCCGCATTGGTCGATGACGGCAAAGGGGAGGGAGTAGGACTGGCCGTCTCCGTACTGCACGTACTGGACGCTGCTCAGGTTGATGCCCGGCGCGGCCAGTGCCAGCGGGCTGGTACTCAGGCCCAGGCAGACCAGCAGGGTGGAGGACAGCGGGGAAGCGAGGCGAAGACGGCGGCCCATGGCAACTCCATGAAGTCTTCCCGTCCATGATCGTCCTGCGATGGCGGAGGCCACTGACGGACCTGTCCTGCGACCGCGACAAATCATGCCGACCCATCCTCGTCAATCCCGAGGCATGCATGGGCCGTGCCCACTCCCCCGAAATGCTGGGAAATCAAGCACTTGCTCGCGCTGTCTGGGCGAATTGCGAACGCAAGGCCTGGAGTCTGTCAAGAAGTCCGACAGTGCCTTTGCAGGTCCGGGCGTTAGCGGGCACTACCATGGCCGCCATGACTGGACACGATCACCTCCTGCAGGCGCCCGGCACGGCGCCGTATCTGCGGGCCCAGGGCCTGGGCTGGCAGCCGCCGGGCGCCGGGTCGCCTCTCCTGCTGGCCGGGCTGGATTTCGAGCTGGGCCCCGGCCTGCACCTGGTTCAGGGCGGGGAGGGCCGTGGCAAGACCGCGCTGCTGCGCCTCCTCGCAGGCCTTCTGGTGCCGGATGCCGGCCAGCTGGAACGGCAGCTGGCAAGCCAGGCCTGGCCGGACCCGCTGGACCCCGCGCGCGATGCGCAGCAGGCCGCCGACTGGCTGGCCGAGGAGCGCGCCAGGCATGCCGCCTGGCATGCCGACACGGCGGCGGCCCTGCAGGAGGCCTGGCAGCTGGGGCCCCACATGGCCAAGCAGATGCACATGCTCTCCGCCGGCAGCCGGCGCAAGCTGGGCCTGCTGGCGGCCGCGGCCAGCGGGGCGGAGCTGGTGCTGCTGGACATGCCCTTTGCCGCGCTGGACGGCATTTCCCGGCGCGTGCTGCTGGAGCTGCTGGAGGACGCCGCCCGGCAGTGCCGGCAGATCTGGGTGATGGCCGACTACGCCGCGCCGTCCGGGCTGGATGCTTCCCTGTTCGCATCCCGCATCGACCTCGGCGAATGAGGGCCTCCGCCGGGGCGGACTTGCGCTAGCCTCTCCCCATCGACAGCAGCCAGGGCCCGGCCCGGAACGCTCATGAGCCAGCGACTGCGCCTGCTGGGGCGCGCCTCCTCCATCAATGTCCGCAAGGTGCTCTGGACGCTCGATGAAACCGGGCTGCCCCACGAGCACGAGCCCTGGGGCGAGGGCGCGCTCTCGCTGCAGAGTCCGGAGTTTCTGGCCCTCAATCCGCTGGGCATGGTGCCGGTGCTGGTCGATGGCGACCTTGTGCTGCGGGAGTCCAACACCTTGTGCCGCTACGTCGCCCAGCGGGCCGGCCGCAAGGACCTCCTGCCGGACGATGCCGGCGGCCGCGCCCAGGTGGAGCAGTGGATGGACTGGCAGGCCACCGAGCTGAACAACAGCTGGCGCTATGCCTTCATGGGCCTGGTCCGCCAGAGTCCGGCGCACCAGGACACCGCCCTCATCGCCCAGGGGCTGCAGGGCTGGAATGCCCAGATGGCCGTGCTGGAGGCGCAGCTGCAGCGCACCGGCGCCTATGCGGCCGGGCCGCGCTTCACCCTGGCGGACGTGGTGCTGGGCCTGTCGGTCGAGCGCTGGCTGCGCACGCCGCAGCAGCAGCGGCCGGTCTTTGAGGCCATCGCGGCCTATCACGCGCGGCTCTGCGAGCGGCCCGCCTTTCTGCGCCATGGCGCCAACGGTTTGCCCTGAAGGCCAGTGCAGAGGCTGCCGCCTCGGCGCTTGACGACCCGCGGGCCTGCCGCGACAGTCGCCGCATGGCATTCGACACCTGGCTCCTGTACCTGCTGGCCGCCACCGGCCTGTCCCTCTCGCCCGGCCCCAACGGTCTGCTCGCGCTGACCCACGGTGCCCTGCACGGTCGCCAGCGTGCGCTGTGGACCATCCTGGGCGGCGCCCTGGGCTTTGTGGGGGTGATCGCGCTCTCGCTGTTTGGCATCGGCGCCTTGCTGAAGAGCTCGCTGCTGTGGCTGACGGTGCTGAAGTGGGTGGGCGGGGCCTACCTCTTCTGGCTGGGCGTGCAGGTCTGGCGCTCGCCGCCCATCGGGGTGGAGCTGCCCGAGGCGGCGGCGCCGCGCAGCGGCTGGTCGCTGTTCCGCCAGGGCGCGTTGTCGGCGCTGACCAATCCCAAGGGCCTGCTCTTCTTTGCGGCCTTCCTGCCCCAGTTCATCGACCCGGCCCGCAGTCTGTGGGTCCAGTTCGCGATCCTCGCCGGCACCTTTGCCGTGGTGGAATTCCTCACCGAATGGGGCCTGGCCAGTGCGGCGCACCGCATCAGCCCCTGGCTCAAGCGGGTGGGGCGGCGCTTCAACAAGGGCTGCGGCGGGGTCTTCATGGCCCTGGGGGCGGCGCTGCCCCTGCGCGGCTGAAGGCAGGGCGTCGCTCCAATGAAAAACGGACGCCGAGGCGTCCGTTGTCACTTGAGGGCGACGGGGGTCAGTCCTTGATGGTCTGCAGCCGGCGGTTCACGCGCAGCGCCAGCAGCGTGGTGGCAACGCCCGAGAGCAGGTAGAGGCTCACCGAGATCAGGCCGAACTCCGCCGACAGACCCAGGGCCACCAGCGGCGCGAAGGCGGCGCCCAGCAGCCAGGCGAGGTCAGCCGTCAGCGCGGCGCCGGTGTAGCGGAACTGGGGCAGGAAGTTGGAGGTCACCGTGCCGGCGGCCTGGCCATAGGACAGGCCCAGCAGGATGAAGCCCACCAGGATGAACATGTCCTGGCCCAGCGCGCCGCCCTTGAGCAGAGCCGGCGTCGCCAGGGCGAAGAGGCCGATGCCGATGGCCACCGCGCCCAGGGTGCGGCGCCGGCCGAAGGTGTCGGCCAGCAGGCCGGACAGCGGCATGGCCGCGGCCGCCAGCAGGGCGCCCACCACCTGCACCACGAGGAAGTCACCCACATCCTGCTTGGAGAACAGCAGGATCCATGACAGCGGGAACACCGTCACGATGTGGAAGAGGGCGTAGCTGGACAGCGAGGCGAAGGCGCCGATCAGCACGTTGTGGCCCTGCTGGCGCATCAGCTCGGCCTCGTTGCAGGGCTCCAGCTCGTGGGCCTCCAGCTCGCGCTCGTATTCATGCGTCACCACCAGGCGCAAGCGGGCGAACAGCGCGACGACGTTGATGGCGAAGGCCGCGAAGAAGGGATAGCGCCAGCCCCAGGAGAGGAAATCCGCGCTGCTGAGGTGCGTCCACAGATAGGCGAAGAGCCCGCTGGCCACGAAGAAGCCCAGGGGCGCGCCCAGCTGGCCCAGCATGGCGTACCAGCCGCGCTTGTGCTCGGGGGCGTTCAGGGCCAGCAGGGAAGGCAGGCCGTCCCAGGAGCCCCCGAGGGCCAGGCCTTGCCCCAGGCGGAAGGCCGCGAGCAGCCAGATGGCCGTGGAGCCCAGGCTGGCGTAGCCCGGCAGCATGGCCATGCCGGCAGTGGAGGCGCCCAGCAGGAAGAGGGCGGCGGTGAGCTTGACGCTGCGGCCCCAGCGGCGCTGGATGGCCATGCTCAGCAGCGAGCCGATGGGGCGCACCACGAAGGCCAGCGCGAAGAGGGCGAAGGCGTAGAGCGTGCCCGTGAGGTGGTCGGCGAAGGGGAAGAAGAGGGCCGGGAAGACCAGCACCGAGGCGATGCCGTAGACGAAGAAGTCGAAATACTCGGACGCCCGGCCGATCACGACCCCCACGGCGATGTCGCCCGGGGCGACGTTCTGCTGCTCTGAATCCGCCCCGCCGGGGCTGATCGCGCTCAAGGAATTCAGGGGCAGGGCACTGCTGGTAACCATGGGGCCTGGGACAAAATGTCCAATCGTTGACATGGGTCAATCAGGATACATTCGCGCCCGAAACGCAAGCTCGTTAACCCGGCGCTGGTTATCCCGATGTATAGAAAACCCCTGCTGTCCCCGGCCGCCCTGGCCCCCGTCCTCGGCCGCTCCGTGCTGGCCCTGGCTCTCCTGCCCCTGGCCGCCTGCAACACGGTGGTGATGAACCCCTCGGGTGACATCGCCCGCCAGCAGGCCGACCTGGTCACCACCTCGACGCTGCTGATGCTGCT
Organism: Pelomonas sp. BJYL3; assembly: GCF_027257975.1. Classification (GTDB taxonomy): domain Bacteria; phylum Pseudomonadota; class Gammaproteobacteria; order Burkholderiales; family Burkholderiaceae_C; genus Roseateles_B; species Roseateles_B flavus. The sequence goes on along the minus strand of NZ_JANZKX010000010.1, from coordinate 22,068 downwards.
GATCATCGTCCCGGTGATCCTGCTGACCCTGCTGTTCGCCTGGCGCTACCGCCAGTCCAACAAGGAGGCGACCTACACCCCCGACTGGGACCACAGCACCAAGCTGGAGCTCATCATCTGGGGCGCGCCGCTGATGATCATCATCGCGCTGGGCGCCATCACCTGGATCAGCACCCACAAGCTGGATCCCTACCGCGCCCTGGAGCGGCTGGACGAGTCCCGCCCCCTGCCCGAAGGCGTCAAGCCTCTGGAAGTGGAAGTGGTGGCCCTGGACTGGAAGTGGCTGTTCCTCTACCCCGAGCAGGGCATTGCCACGGTCAATGAGCTGGCCGCCCCGGTGGACCGCCCCATCCGTTTCAAGATCACCGCCTCCACGGTGATGAACGCCTTCTACATCCCCGCACTGGCCGGCCAGATCTACGCCATGCCGGGCATGCAGACCCAGCTTCATGCCGTGATCAACAAGCCTGGCGCGTACGAGGGCTTCTCGTCCAACTTCAGCGGCGACGGCTTCTCGCACATGCGCTTCCAGTTCCATGGCCTCTCCGACGCCGACTTCCAGGCCTGGGTCGCGAAGAACAAGCAGGAAGGTGGCGAACTCAGCCGCGCCGTCTACCAGCAGCTGGAACAGCCCAGCGAGAAGGAGCCCGTGCGCCGCTACGCCCGCGTGGCCAACGGCCTGTACGACGCCATCCTGAACCGCTGCGTGGACAGCGCCAAGATGTGCATGGGCCAGATGATGGCCATCGACGCGGCCGGCGGCCAGGGCAAGGGCGGCGTGGACGGCGTGTCCCGCAAGGCCTGGGGCCAGGGCGAGAAGTCCTTCGTGACCGCCCAGTGCACGCCGGCCAATGCCGAGCAGTTCCTCCCCGCGGCCACCGCGGCCCGCCAAGATTGATCCGCTGAAGTACCAAGATGTCTGACGCTCAAGACCTCAGCCGCCTCGTGTTCGGGCGGCTCACGTGGGATGCGATCCCCCTGCATGAACCCATCCTGCTCGCCACCTTCGCCGGCGTCGTGCTGGGCGGGCTGGCCATGCTCTTCCTGCTGACCAAGTACCGCCTGTGGGGCGTGCTGTGGCGCGACTGGATCACCAGCATCGACCACAAGAAGATCGGCATCATGTACATCATCCTGGGCCTGGTGATGCTGCTGCGCGGCTTTGCAGACGCGCTGATGATGCGGGCCCAGCAGGCCATCTCCTTCGGGGACCAGGTCGGCTTCCTGCCGCCGCACCACTACGACCAGATCTTCACTGCCCACGGCGTGATCATGATCTTCTTCGTGGCGATGCCTCTGGTGACGGGCTTCATGAACTACGTGGTGCCGCTGCAGATCGGCGCCCGTGACGTGGCCTTCCCCTTCCTGAACAACTTCAGCTTCTGGATGACGGCCAGCGGCGCCATCCTGATCATGATGTCGCTGTTCGTGGGCGAGTTCGCGCGCACCGGCTGGCTGGCGTATCCGCCGCTGTCCGGCATCCTGGCGAGCCCGGGCGTGGGGGTGGACTACTACATCTGGTCCCTGCAGATCGCGGGCGTGGGCACCACGCTCTCGGGCATCAACCTGATCGCGACCATCATCAAGATGCGCGCGCCGGGCATGACGATGATGAAGATGCCCGTCTTCACCTGGACCAGCCTGTGCACCAACGTGCTGATCGTGGCCGCCTTCCCGGTGCTGACCGCCGTGCTGGTGCTGCTCTCGCTGGACCGCTACATCGGCACCAACTTCTTCACGACGGACCTCGGCGGCAATGCCATGGTCTACGTGAACCTGATCTGGATCTGGGGCCACCCCGAGGTCTACATCCTGGTGCTGCCGGTCTTCGGCATCTTCTCGGAGGTGGTGTCCACCTTCAGCCGCAAGAAGCTGTTCGGCTATGCCTCCATGGTGTACGCGACGGTGGTGATCACCATCCTGTCCTACCTCGTGTGGCTGCACCACTTCTTCACCATGGGCTCGGGCGCCAGCGTGAATTCCTTCTTCGGGATCACGACCATGATCATCTCCATCCCGACGGGAGCGAAGATCTTCAACTGGCTCTTCACCATGTACCGCGGCCGCATCAACTTCGATGTGCCCATGCTGTGGACGGTGGGCTTCATGGTCACCTTCGTGATCGGTGGCATGACCGGCGTGCTGCTGGCCGTGCCCCCGGCGGACTTCGTGCTGCACAACAGCCTGTTCCTGATCGCCCACTTCCACAACGTGATCATCGGCGGCGTGCTCTTCGGCCTGATGGCGGGCATCACCTTCTGGTTCCCCAAGGCCTTCGGCTACAAGCTGGACCCGTTCTGGGGCAAGTGCAGCTTCTGGTTCTGGTTCGTGGGCTTCTACCTCGCCTTCATGCCGCTGTATGTGCTGGGCCTGATGGGCGTGACCCGCCGCATGAGCCACTTCGAGGATCCCTCGCTGCAGATCTGGTTCCAGATCGCCGCGCTGGGCGCCGTGCTGATCGCCCTGGGCATCGGCAGCTTCCTGATCCAGCTGGTGGTCAGCTACCTGCGCCGTGACCAGCTGCGCGACGAGACCGGTGACCCCTGGGACGGCCGCACGCTGGAGTGGTCCACCGCCTCGCCGCCGCCGGACTACAACTTCGCCTTCACGCCCGTCGTGCACGAGCTGGACGCCTGGCACCACATGAAGAAGCTCGGCGTGAAGCGCCCGACCAGCGGCTTCGTGGACATCCACATGCCCGCCAACACCGCCGCAGGCGTGGTGATCGCCGGCCTGTCGACGCTGTTCGGCTTCGCGATGATCTGGCACATGTGGCTGGTGGCCGGCCTGAGCTTCCTCGTGACGCTGGTGGCCATCCTGGCCCACACCTTCAACTACAAGCGCGACTACTACATCCAGGCCGATGCCGTGAAGCGCAGCGAAGACGCCCGTACCGCCCACCTGGCGGCGCTGGCGGCGCGTTGATCGCCTGGAGGACCGAATCATGAGTCACACCATTTCCCTGACCGAAGCCGACGGCGCGCCGCGCTTCTATGACCTGAAGGGCGAGCACCACCCGCAGCAGGGCACCCTGCTGGGCTTCTGGCTCTACCTGATGAGCGACTGCCTCATCTTCGCCGTGCTGTTCGCGGTGTTCGCGGTGCTGGGCAAGTCCTACGCCGCCGGCCCCTCGGGGGCTGACCTCTTCGACCTGCCCCTGGTGGCGGTGAACACGGGCTTCCTGCTGTTCTCGTCCATCACCTATGGGCTGGCGATGATCGCGATGAACCACGGCAAGAAGCAGCACCTGCTGATGTGGCTGGCGGTGACGGGCCTCTTCGGCGCGGCCTTCCTGGGCCTGGAGCTCTACGAGTTTGCCCATCTGCTGCACGAGGGCGCCGGCCCGCAGCGCAGCGCCTTCCTCTCGGCCTTCTTCACCCTGGTTGGCACGCACGGGTTGCACGTCACCTTCGGCATCGTCTGGCTCGTCACGCTGATGCTGCAGGTGAGCAAGCATGGTCTGATCAAGGAGAACAAGCGCCGCCTGATCTGCCTCTCCATGTTCTGGCACTTCCTGGACGTGGTGTGGATCGGGGTCTTCACCTTCGTCTATCTCATGGGGTCGATGTGACCCACCCCCTACGGCCTGCTGCCGCCCCCTCGAAGGGGCGCGCTTGGCAGCCCGGCAAAGCCGGATCTGCAAGCGCCGCTGGGCTTGGGAGGCCTACTGCTAAGACTGATTGAGAAGTCACATGAGCGAACAACATCACGATCAACACGCTGATCACGGCCACCACGACGATGACCTGGCCTACCACGCCACGGTCAAGGGCTATGTGATCGGCTTCCTGCTGTCCGTCGTGCTGACGGCGATTCCCTTCTGGCTGGTCATGGGCCAGGTGCTGCCGAGCAAGAACGCCACCGCGCTGGTGATCCTCGCCTTCGCGGCCGTGCAGATGGTCGTGCACATGGTCTATTTCCTGCACATGAACAGCAAGGTCGAGGGCGGCTGGTCCCTGCTGGCCCTGATCTTCACCGCGGCGCTGGTGCTGATCATGCTGGCGGGCTCCATCTGGGTCATGTACCACATGAACGCCAACATGATGCCCGTGCACGACATGCGCAACCTGCCCTGATGCGAGAGGATCGGAGCCATGCCGCCGATCCAGCTGCCATGAACCAGCCGCCCACCTTCGCCGCCCCGCACCGCCCCTCGTGGCGGCTGCTGGCGGTGACGCTGGGCGGCCTCGTCCTGATCGGCGTCTTCCTGGCCCTGGGCCTCTGGCAGGTCCAGCGCCTGGCCTGGAAGGAGGCGCTGCTGGCCCGCATCGAGGCCAGCCAGCACGGCGATCCCCAGCCGTTGCCTGCGCCGCAGGACTGGCCCCGTGTCCAGCGTGACACGCACGAGTACCAGCGCCTGCAGCTGTCCGGCCACTTCGATCATGGCCGCGAGACGCGGGTCCAGGCCAGCACCGTGCTGGGCTCGGGCTGGTGGGTGCTGACGCCGCTGCGAACCCCGGACGGCCGCTGGGTGCTGGTCAACAGGGGCTTTGTCGATGCCGAGCACCGCGATCCCGCCACCCGGCCCGAGCCGCAGGGCGAGGTGACGCTGCTGGGCCTGCTGCGCCTGACCGAGCCCGAAGGCCGGCTCTGGCAGCACAACGACCCCGGCACGGGGCGCTGGTATTCCCGCGACGTCGAGGCCATCGCCGCCGCACAGCAACTGCCGGGCGAGGTGGCGCCGTTCTTCGTGGATGCCAGCGAGGGCGCCGAGGGCCAGTGGCCGCGCGCCGGGCTGACCGTCCTGGCTTTCAGCAACAATCACCTGATGTACGCCCTGACCTGGTTCGCGCTCGCGGCCATGGTGGCCGGGGCGCTGGTGTTTGTGTGGCGCTTCGAGAGGCGCCGAGTCCCTGGAGCGGCCTCTGTTGGATCCGACACTTGAAGCGCATGAGCAGGCCGAGGTGGCCCACCTCGGTGCGGCGGGCCGTGCCTCGGAAACGCTGGCCGGCCGGCGCAACCTGCTGCAGCTGATCCAGCTGCGCTGGCTGGCCGTGGCCGGGCAGCTGGCCACGATCCTGGCCGTGCACTTCCTGCTGGCCATCCGCCTGCCCCTGGTCGAGATGCTGACCCTGCTGGGTGCGCTGGCCCTCTTCAACGTGGCGAGCTGGCTGCACAGCCGCAGCGGGCGTGACGTCAGCAACGGCGCGCTCTTCGGTGGCGTGCTGATCGACGTGGCCGTGCTCAGCGGCCAGCTCTACTACAGCGGCGGCATCACCAATCCCTTCTGCTTTCTCTTCCTGCTGCAGATCGCGGTGGGCACGGTGCTGCTGAGGCCCGCCTACATCTGGGCCATGGTCTTCATCGCCAGCGTCAGCTTCATGACGCTGACCCATGTCTACCGGCCCGTGGCGCTGCCGGACGTGGACGTGCCGGCGCTCTCCGTGCATTTCATCGGCGGCCTGCTGCTGTGCTTCCTGCTCAATGCGGTGCTGCTGGTGGTCTTCATGCACCGCATCGTGCGCAACCTGCGCCAGCGCGACGCCAGCCTGGCCAAGCTGCGCCAGCGTGCGGCGGAAGAGGAACACATCGTGCGCATGGGCCTGCTGGCCTCGGGCGCGGCCCATGAGCTGGGCACGCCGCTGGCCACGCTGTCGGTGATCCTGGGCGACTGGGCCCGCATGGCGCCTTTTGCGGGCGACCCCGAGCTGCGCGAGGAGATCGAGGAGATGCAGCTGCAGCTCAAGCGCTGCAAGACCATCGTCAGCGGCATCCTGCTCTCGGCCGGCGAGGCCCGCGGCGAGGCACCAGCACAGACCCATCTGCACGCCTTCCTCGACGAGCTCGTGGCCCAATGGCGCCGCACCCGTCCGGCCAAGGCCCTGCACTTCGAGGCGCAGAACCTTCCCGACGTGCCCATGTACTCGGACTTCGCCCTGCGCCAGATGGTGGACAACGTGCTGGACAACGCCCTCGAAGCCTGCCCGGACGGCGAGATCACCCTGCGCGCCGAGCTTGAGCAGGACGGCGAGGTGCTCGCCCTGACCGTGCTGGACCAGGGGCCAGGTTTTGCCCCCGAGATGCTGGAGCGCTTCGGCAAGCCCTACCAGAGCAGCAAGGGCAAGCCCGGTGGCGGCCTGGGGCTGTTCCTCTCGGTCAATGTGGCCCGCAGCCTGGGTGGCAAGATCGAGGCCCGCAACCGCTGGGAAGGCGGGGCCGAGGTGGGCATGCGCCTGCCCCTGTCCAGCCTCAGCGTCCAGCGGCAAAGCCCATCCCTGAAGGACAAGCGTGGACGCTGAAGACCGCCTGCTGCTGATCGTCGAGGACGACGACAGCTTTGCCCGCACCCTGATCCGCTCCTTCGAACGGCGCGGCTATCGCGTGCTGCGTGCCGCCAACCTGGCCGAGGTCCAGGCGCATCTGGCCGAGCACCGCCCCGGCTTCGCGGTGGTGGACCTCAAGCTGGCCGGCGGCGACTCCGGCCTCGCCTGCGTGCAGGCCCTGCATGCGCACGACGAGGCCATGGTCATCGTCGTGCTGACGGGCTACGCCAGCATCGCCACCGCCGTCGAGGCCATCAAGCTGGGCGCCCGCCACTACCTGGCCAAGCCGGCCAACACCGACGACATCGAGGCCGCCTTCGACAAGGCCGAGGGCGATGCCGAGGTCGAGCTCACCGAGCGCACCACCTCCATCAAGACCCTGGAGTGGGAACGCATCCACGAGACCCTGGCCGAGACCGGCTTCAACATCTCCGAGACGGCCCGCCGCCTGGGCATGCACCGTCGCACGCTGGCGCGGAAGCTGGAGAAGCAGCGGGTGAAGTGAGGCGGGCGGGCACGGACTTAAGATGCGAGCCGCCTTGGTCTGACGGCTTAGCCCATGTTCCCGCCCACGCTCCCGCCTGATGCTTTCCTTCCCCGCCATCTGCTGGATGCGGAGGAGCGTGACCGCCGGGTCGCCAGGCGCGACCAGCTGTTCGCCCTGTGCTCGCCGGCGGAGCAGGCACTACTTGTGAAAATTGCGCGCTGGCACAGGCGAAGTCAGCCCCGGGTGCGGCTCGGCCATCCCCGTTTTATCGTGCGCAGGTGGCCATGCTGGACCGCCACTTGCATGACACGTACGCCAGCCTGCATGGGAAGCCGGTCCCGGCCGTGCCCCGTTGGCTGACATGGCTCGCACGAGTGGAGCGCTCGCTCAATGCCCTGAACGCCAGGAGGAAGCTGTGGCTGAGGGAACGCTTCCTGGCGCGCCTGTGGAAGGCCAGTGGCGAGGTTCCTGGCAACACGCTCTTCGGTGCCCTGTACGTCCTGCGCGCAGTGGACCCGCTCTGTGAGCTTGAAGGCCGGGAATCCGCAATCGGCAAGTCCTGGATTCGGCTTGCACAGGCCTGCCTGGAGGACATGCAGTCTCCGGCGGCAGAGCGCCTGGCCACCTTTCAGCGCTGCGCGGATCTGCCGGATGCCCTGGTGCCCAGGACGACGCGGCCCGATGAGCTGGACCGGCAGGCCTGGCCGCTGCTGGAAGGGCTGCTCGCGCAGGGAGCACCCGAGGCCTTGCAGCTGATCGATCTGCACTGGCGTCGGACCGGCACGGGCGTTCGCCTGGAGCCTCAGTGCCTGTTCCCTCAGGCGGAGACGCTCTGCAGTGTCGCGCGGCTGCTGCGGCCTGCGAGGCCAGCCATCGCCGCGCAACTGATGGGAGAGGGGCTGCTCTACACCGCCTACCAACTGGACTCGCAGGAAGCCGGGGGCACATTGCGACCCGTCCTGCAGCAGCTCATGGCAGCCATGGCCGAGGACCTGTTCTCGATGCTGCTTGCAGAACCTCCCCTGCCACTGCCGGACCAGGGCCAGTCGCTGCGGCGGCTCTTCAGATTCGGTGACCCCAACGCGACTTACTGGGCAAAGCTCCCCGCTCTTGCCCTTGCGCTGCAGTCCCGACTCGAGCCGGCCCAGGAGATGCTGGGCATGCAGCTGCTGGGACTGGTCGCGGCCTATGCCGACCCCGCGTCCGGGCTGCCTGGCGCGGCGATTGAACGGCTGGAGGCCTTGGCCGGCCAATGGCTGGCCGATGTTCAGAAGCCCAGGATGGAGTCCCTGCACGGGTGGCTGCGCAGTCTGCTGGGGTGCTTGACCGAGCGGCCGGCGAGCAACGATGCATGGCGACAATCCTCGCGGCGGTGGTTTCGCTGGAAGACCCAGGGCGATCTCGTTCTGCAGGAGCGCAACTCTGCCTTGCCCGCTGCGCCGGATTCGCCGGTGCTGACGATGGTCGACCGGGTGCTGGACGACTTCATGGATCGGGTGATTCGCGAAGTGCCTGGCGCAGCCCTGCGCCATCGGGTCACCCTGGTCCGTCATATTCCCCACGAAGGACTGAACCGCAAGCAGCATCAACGGCTGCGAGATGAGTTTGCGGCGTTGGCTACCGCGGACCCGTCGGCGGCTGGCGCGGCCATGGAGCGGGTGGCGGGCACTAGCGTGGACGAGAGAGATTCGGACTTGCCCTATCAGGCGACCTTGTGCCGAGAGACGCTGGACCTTCTACTGCCGACATTGCAGGCCCTCTCGCCAGCTGCCGCTGCCCAGGCACGCAGGGGACTGGACCTCAATCAGGGACTCGGCAGCCAGTGCGACTACTTCGACGACCTCTACTGACATCCACGACGGGAAGGGTGGCCTTGGGCCTGCCTTGCTGTCAGGCCGCGGCGAAGCTGGGCCCCCGTGCGGGCCAGTGGCCTCGCTGTGGTGCATGGGGGACCTCGACATGCCGGGGAGGGGCGTCAAATCCTCGCCAGCGTATCGCACGGGGTCAGGTCTTGCGCCAGCCGCCCAGCCCACATCGCCTCCGGTCCATCGCACGCCAGGACCTTTGGCACCGCTCCTTTGGCAGACTGTCCGGAACCTGCCTTTCGGCACCCCGGTCCTCGCCTTCTCGTCATTAGACTCCGGCTCCACACCGGGCCCCTGAGCAGGAGCCCTCGGACCGACAAGAACGACGGGAGAGACCGTGAGCGACAGCGCCTCCACCACCCTGGTGATTCCACCGGGCAGCCACCCCGCGGCCCCGCGCATTGCCGATGCGCCGTCCAGCCATCCGTTTGATCCGCCGGCACAGCCCGGTGAGCAGTCCGCCCCGCCGCAGGGGCCGGCACCGGCGCCGAGGCGGGTGCGCTCGCGCTGGCGCCGCTGGCGCACGCCGCTGATTGTCGCTGCCGTGCTGGCGGTGGTGGCCGGCGGCTGGCGCCTCACGCATCCGCCCAAGCCGACTGCCGCACCGCCTGTGGGCGAGGTCAAGCTGGCCGACATCACCCAGCTGGTCCAGGCCTCCGGCATCCTGCAGGCCCGCACCAAGGTGGACGTGGGCGCGCAGGTCAGCGGCCAGGTGCAGACCCTGCATGTGGAGCTGGGCCAGAACGTGAAGAAGGGTGACCTGCTGGTGAGTCTGGACCCCGAGATCGCCCGCAGCGACCTCGCCCAGGCCGAGGCCGCCGTGGCCCAGCAGAAGGCGCAGCTGGAGCGCATGAGGGTGGACATCGAGCTGACCCAGCGCGAGGTCCAGCGCCAGCAGCGCCTGCTTGCGGGCAGCGCCACCGCAGGCCAGGAGGCCGAGAACGCCCAGGCCCAGCTGGACAAGCTGCAGGCCGACTACCGCGGCCAGCAGGCCAGCATGCAGCGCCTGCAGGCGGACCTCGCCAAGCGCCAGCTCAACCTGGGCTACACCCGCATCACGGCGCCCATGGACGGGACCGTGGTCAACATCCCGGTGCAGGCCGGCCAGACCGTCATCGCCGTGCAGATCACGCCGGTGATGGTGACGCTCGCGCAGCTGGACACCATCACCGTGCGGGCTCGCGTGCCCGAGGCCGATGTGTCCGCGGTGAAGGTGGGGCAGGTCGCACGCTTCTCGACCCTGTCCGGCGAGGGCCGGCAGTACGAGGGCCGGGTCCGCGTGATCCAGCCGGTGCCCGAGCGCATGGGCAACGCCGTCTACTACAACGTGCTCTTCGAGGTGGACAACAAGGACCGCACGCTGCTGTCCGACATGACGGTGCAGGTGAACATCGAGACCGGCAGCGCGAAGCAGGTCCCGACCCTGCCCATGGTCGCCCTCGGCGAGCGCGATGCGCAGGGCCGCTACGAGGTGCAGCTCTACAAGCCCGGCAGCGAGCAGGACGCCGCCCACAAGCCGGAGATGCGCAAGGTGCGCATCGGGCTGCAGGACGGCGGCAAGGCCCAGGTGCTGGAGGGCGTCAAGCCCGGCGAGAAGCTGCTGCTGGCGCCTGTGGCCAAGAAGGCAGGTGACGGCGATGCCGGCGTGACCGTCGACTGAGGCCGCCATGAGCACATCGCAACCACACGGCACGCCCCTGATCGAGCTGCGCGGCGTGGCCCGCCGCTACGTGATGGGCAAGGCCGACGATCCCCAGGCCGTCATCGTGCCGGCGCTGCAGGGCGTGAGCCTGCGCATCGAGGCCGGCGAGTACGTGGCCATCATCGGCCAGTCCGGCTCGGGCAAGAGCACGCTGATGAACATCCTGGGCTGCCTGGACAACCCCAGCGAAGGCCAGTTCCTGATCGACGGGCAGGATGCCAGCGAGCTGGACGCCGACGAGCTCGCGGCCCTGCGGCGCGAGCGCTTCGGCTTCATCTTCCAGCGCTACCACCTGCTGCCCGGCATGGACGCGCAGGCCAATGCCTCGCTGCCGGCGGTCTATGCCGGCATCGGCACCGGCAAGCGCATGGGCCGTGCGGCCCGCCTGCTGTCGGACCTGGGCCTGGGCGAGCGCATGCACCACAAGCCCAACGAGCTCTCCGGCGGCCAGCAGCAGCGGGTGAGCATCGCGCGGGCCCTGATGAACGGCGGGCAGATCATCCTGGCCGACGAGCCCACGGGCGCGCTGGATTCCGCCAGCGGCCAGGAGATGCTGCGCCAGCTGGACGCCCTGCATGCGGCCGGCCACACCATCATCCTGGTGACGCACGACGCCAAGGTGGCGGCGCACGCGCGGCGCGTGATCGAGCTCTCCGACGGCCGCGTGCTGCGCGACAGCGGCACGCCCGCCGGCCACACCGTGCCCTCGGCCGCGCTGACCATGGCCTCGGGCCCGGGCAGCTATTGGGCGCACTGGCGCGGGCAGCTGCGCGAGGCGCTGAGCTCGGCCCTGGGCGCGCTCTATGCCAACCGGCTGCGCTCCAGCCTGTCCATGCTGGGCATCTGCATCGGCATCACCGCGGTGGTGTGCACGGCGGCGCTGGGCGATGCGGCACGGCAGGGCATCGAGGGCAATCTGGGCGCGGCCGTGGCGAGCAAGCTGTGGGTCTGGTCCGATCCGGCCAAGCTGGCACCCGGGGCGCTGCCGCGGGACTTCCGGCCATACGAGCTGGACGCCATCCGCGCCATCGAGGGCGTGCAGGACGTGCAGGGCGAGCGCCGCATGATGGGCGGCCTGCGCCACGGCACGCAGCAGGTCAACGGCCAGACCGTGGCCGCCACGACCGACACGCTCAAGAGCTACCAGCTGGCACTGGAGCTGGGCCGGGACTTCACCAGCGCCGACCTCCAGGCGCGTGCGCAGGTGGTGGTGATCAGCCATCGGCTCTGGCAGGACCTGTACAAGGGCAGGGCCTCGGCCCTGGGCTCGACGATGCTGATCGACATCCTGCCCGGGCCTGCGGACGGTGCCCAGCCGGGCGCGATGGCAGTGCCGCAGGTCGGCGCCGCGCTGCCGGTGCAGGTGATCGGCATCCTCAAGGAGAAGCGCGATGGTGACGGGGACGACGGCCGCTCGCCCAACCTCTACCTGCCCGTCAGCACCTACCTCAGCAAGATCGACGCCCGACCCGCGGTGGGCAGCTTCCGCGTGCTGGTGGCCAAGGGCTTCGATCCCTCCAGCATCGAGGCCCAGGTGAGGCACCGGCTGAAGGCGCTGCATGGCCAGCAGGACTTCGGGCTCTGGAACGGCGACGCCATGTTCCGCCAGGTCCAGCAGGTGATGGGCATCATCGCGGGCATCTTCACCGGCGTGGGCGCGATCGCGCTGCTGGTGGGGGGCGTGGGGGTCATGAACATCATGCTGGTCTCGGTGTCGGAGCGCACGCGGGAGATCGGCATCCGCATGGCCGTGGGCGCGCGGCAGAGCGACGTGCGCATGCAGTTCCTGATCGAGGCGGTGATGCTGTGCTGCCTGGGCGGCCTGGCGGGTCTGGGCCTGTCCTGGCTGGCGGCCCAGGGCGCGAATGCCGTGCAGGACAAGGTGACGCTGGACGTCAGCGGCAAGGCCGTGGCCCTGGCCTTCGCGGTCTCGGGCGGCATCGGCCTTCTCTTCGGCACGCTGCCGGCCCGCCGCGCGGCGGCGCTGAGCCCGGTCGATGCCCTGGCGCGTGAGTGAGTGGAGGCGCAAGACATGAAGAACAATGAACTGAAGTCCCCGGGCCTGCGCCTGTCCACGCTGGCCGTGGCCGCCGCGACCCTGGCCCTGCTGGGCGGCTGCGCGGCGACAGCCGATCTGAAGCGCCCGGTCGAGCCCGTGCCGCCGGCCCAGTGGCAGCACAGCCCCGAGTCCGCGGCCCAGGTCAGCGCCTGGTCAGCCGCGATGGACGAGGAGCTGCGCGCCTTCCAGCGCGAGGCCCTGGCCCGCAACCGCGACATCGCCCTGGCGGCGCTGCGGCTCAAGGACGCGCAGCGCCAGCTGGAGCAGCAGGGCCTGCGCCTGCAGCCCTTGGCATCGCTGGGCAGCTCGGCCAATCGCCCGCTGGACAGCGGCGGCAGCACGCGCACGGTGGATGTGGGCGGTGTGCCGGTGCCGGTGGAGACACGGGTCGGCTGGAGCCATAGCTACAGCGCCTCGCTCTCGGCGAGCTACGAGCTGGACCTGTGGGGCCGCCTGGCCGCCCGCGACCGCGGCCTGCTGGCCCAGCGTGAGCAGGTGCAGACCGACGTGGCCGCGGCTCGTGTGGTGATCGAGGCCCGCGCGGCGGAGATCTACTGGACGCTCGGCGCCCAGGAGCGCCTGCGCCCCTTGGCCCGCGATCAGCTGGAGGCGGCCGAGGAGCTGCTGGGCATCGTCAAGCTGCGGGTGCGCGAGGGCAAGCTGCTGCCGGTGGAGTCCGACCGCGCCGCGCAGTCCGTGCTGGCGGCCCAGCACCGCCTGGCCGACATCGAGGCCGAGCAGCAGCTGCAGGCCCAGCAGCGTGCGCTGTTGCTGGACCAGCTGGAGCAGCTTGCCTCGGCGGGCGCGCGCGGCCGCTTGCCGGACTCCAGCCCGCCGGCCTGGGCGCTGGGCTCGCCCGCCCAGGTCCTGGGCGCCCGCCCCGACGTGCAGAAGGCCCGTCTGCAGGTGGACGCCGCGCTGGCCCAGCTCTCGGTGGCCGAGGCCAGCCGCTATCCCGGCCTGAGCTTCAGCGCCTCCGTGGGCACGGGTGGTTCGAAGACCAGCGACTGGCTCAGCCAGCCCGTGCTGGCGCTGAGCTCCTCCCTGCTGATCCCCCTGATCGACTGGCGCCGTCTCAACCTGGAGCGCGATGGCGCCCGCAATGCCCTGGAGCAGTCCGCCCTGGGTCTGCGTGACACGGTCCACAAGGCCCTGGTCGACGCCGAAGGCCAGTGGACCCAGCGCGAGAAGCTGCAGCGTCAGACCGAGGCCCAGGCCCGGCGCGTGGCCGAGGCCCAGGAGAACGAGCGCCTGGCCGCGCTGCGCCTGGAAGTCGGCGCCATCGGCCGCCACGACTGGCTGCAGGCCCGCGTGGCCCTGCTGGAGGCGAAGCAGTCTCTTGTGCAGCTGCAGCTGCAGGCCTGGCTCAACCATGCGGCGCTGTATCGGGCGCTGGGTGGGGCGGTGCAGGGCTGAACTGCGCTGCTCCTTCGTTGATGGCCGGCAGGCTAATGCACTCCGCGATGGCAGCATGTTTCATTGACGAAGGATCATGGAATAACGCCATCATGAAGTGGGCTTGACGGCCCGCTGACCGCTGCAAGAATCGGCCCCCAACAAAAGGCGAGAAAGCCAGGGGGAGACGGAATGAAGATGCGCGAGGGAATGCCTCGGCCGTGGGCCGCAGGCCTGTGTGCACTGGCACTGCTTGTCACTGTGCCGCTGAAGGCCGAGGAGAAGAAGGCGCCGGTGAAGCTGGAGCCGGTGGAGCTCTTCGGCTTTTCCAGCGGCTCGTCCATGGGAGGCCTGGGCGGCTCGGGTTTCGGGAAGCGGCCGCAGGTGGTGCCCGCGCGCATCAGCGACGGCACACCCGACCCCCTGGCAGCACCGGCAGCTGCGCAGAACAGCAGCCTCTCGGATTGCAACAACCCCGTCACGCCGCATCCCGTGGTGGTGGCCACCGGCGAGAAAGTCCTGCTTGAAGAGGACTTCGTGACGCAGTCCCGTCATGGCGTGGACCTGAAGCGGACCTACCGCAGCAACGGGATCAGCGGCCGGCTGTTCGGCCCCAACTGGGTCTCCAGCCTGGAGGGCCGCTCCCTGCGCGGGGGCGCTTGCACGCCGGGTGCCCCGGCATGCAACCCGCAGCTGCTTACCTTGACCGAGCCCGATGGCGCCTATGTCGTGTATGAGCGCCAGGCCGATGGCTTCTATCTCGCGCGCGGCAATGCCGCGGCAGGCAGGGCGAGCTACGGCAACGGGGTTACCGGGTCCCAGTTGGTCACGCCGGTGTCCACCCTTGATTTCGACAGCGCGGGCCGCATCCTGGCCGAGCGCAATCGCGGTGGCGTGGCAACCCGTCAGTACACCTATGACACCAGCGGACGTCTGACCCAGGTCACCGGTCTCGGGGCCGCTCCGGTCCGCCTGACCTGGACGGACGACCGTGTGACCAAGGTCCAGGCTCCCAATGGCGCCTACTGGACCTTTGTCTATGACGCGGCCAAGCGCCTCGTGACCGTCAATGCGCCCTCGGTGGAATTCATCCCCGCCCGCACTGGTCAGAAGACCGCGGCCGCGACCCTGCAGATGTTGCCGCTGGACGTCAAGCGCTATCACTACGAGGACAGCCAGAACCCCAAGCTGCTGACCGGCTACACCATCGGCTCCACGCGACGCACCCGCTATGTCTACGACCTGCTCGGGCGGGTGAAGGAAAGCGGTTGGGACAATGGCGAGGAGAAGGAGCGCTTCGACTATGTCTTCACCAACAGCACCACGGTGACCAATGCGCAGGGCCTGAGCAGCGTCTACGTCTTCGAGGATGGGTCGAGCTCGCACAAGCTCCTGTCCGTCAGCAATCCAGCCACTGACAGCTGCCTGGCCTCAGTGGCCAGCAATACCTACGACAGCAACGGCTATCTGTCCAGCACCACGGACCGAAACGGCGTCAAGACGCTGTTCGTCTATTCAGCGGACGGGCGCATCCAGCGCAAGACGCTGGCTTCCGGGACGGCTGCGCAGGAGACGCTGGTCTACACCTGGCAGGGCACGGACCTGGTGGAGACGGCGAGGCAGGACGCGACCGGCGCCACCTACCTGCGCACCCGCTACAGCTACGTGGCTTCCGGCCCAGGCCTGGGCTGGCTGGCCTCGGTCACCCAGGACGATGTGGCCCGTGGCACGCGCCGGCAGATCAACACCAGCTACAGCTTCCATCCGAACGGGGCCCTGGCCCTCAAGACGACGGAAGAGGTGGGCCTGGGCAGTTCCACAGAAAGCTACGACGCGGCAGGCAATCTGCTGGCCCTCACGAACGTCAAGGGGCATCAGGTCAGCTATGCGGGGCACAACGGATTCGGCCAGCCCACGCGGGTGACGGACGCCAATGGCGTCGTCAGCACCCTGGAATACGACCTGCGCGGCCTGCCCACGCAGTCGTCCGTGGCAACGCCAACGGGCACCCGGGTCACGCGGATCTCCTACACCCTGGACGACAGGACCGTGGCCTTCGTGGAGCATCCCGATGGCAGCGTCGACAAGTACGACTACAACAGCGCCGGGCGCCTGATCCTGTCCGGCAAGGTGAACCCGGCGGCCCAGTATGTGTCGCATCAGCTGGACGTTGCCAACCGCCGGCTGACCGTCCGGCATCCGCGCCAGACCGCCAGCCTGAGTGGGGGCGTGCCGGTGGCCAATGCGGCCGGTGAATTCTCCTCGTCCACCCAGTTCGACAGCATGGGTCGCCCCTGGATCCGCACGGGCAACAACGGCCAGCGCCTGCAGTTCGGCTACGACGGCAATGGCAACATCAAGACCGTCAGCGACGCGGCCGGCCACCTGACCCAGTACGACTACGACGCCCGCAACCGCCTGTCTCGGCACACGGCGCCGGATGGGGGCCAGACCGCGTACCGCTACAACGCGGCGGGGCAGCTGGAATCCGTGAGCGATCCCCGCGGCCTCCAGACCAGCTATACCTACAACGGCTTCGGAGACCGCTTGACCCAGTCCAGTCCGGACACGGGGCTCACGAGCTACGCCCTGGACAGCTGGGGCCGTGTGCAGACCGAGACGCGGGCGGATGGCAAGGTCATCACCTACACCTGGGATGCCCTGGATCGCATGCTCAGCCGCAGCAGTGCCGGCCAGACGGAGCAGTTCGGCTACGACACCGGCACTTACGGCAAAGGCCGGCTGACCAGCATCACCGACGCCTCGGGCAGTACCACGTTCGAATACGGGCCGGAAGGCGAGCTGCTGCGGCAAACCAGCACCATCAACGGGCAGAGCCTCGTCCACAGCTGGGGCTATGACGCCCAAGGGCGCCTGAACAGCATGAGCTATCCCGGCGGGCTGCAGCTGAACTACGACTACGGCAGCTATGGCCTGCTCAGCAAGGTGCGCGCCACGCTCAATGGGCAAGCCCTGACCCTGGCGGACAGCTTCCTCTACCAGCCCGCCACCGGCCGGCCTTATGCCTGGCGCTACGGCAACGGCCTGCCGCGCCTCATCACCCTGGACAACGATGGCCGGGTGACCCAGCTCAGCAGCGGGGCGGCCCAGAACCTCGGCATCGGCTGGGCTTCCAACGACACCATCAGCCAGCTGAGCAACGGCCTCTTCCCCGCCTTGAACGCCACCCTGGCCTATGACGCCAACGACAGGCTCAAGACCGTGAGCCGCAGCGGCGACAGCCAGGGCTTCAGCTGGGACACCGTCGGCAACCGCAGCAGCAGCGACCGCCAGGGCGCCACGCTGAGCTACACCACCGCCGGCAACAGCAACCGCCTCAGCGCCGTCGGCGGTGGGCAATGGCGGAACTTCAGCTACGACGCAGTGGGCAATCTGCAATCAGAGTCCCGGTGGGATGGCTCGCGCAGCTATGGCTACGACGCCTTCAACCGGCTCAACAGCGTCACCGTGAATGGTGTGGTCAGCCAGTACCTCAGCAACGGCCTGAATCAGCGTGCCCAGAAGACGGCGGGTGGGGCTGTGACCCGTTATGCCTACAACACCGCCGGCCAGCTCCTGCATGAGGCCGCCAGCACTGCCACCAGCTATGTGTGGCTGGATTCGGAGTTGCTGGGCCTGGCTCGAAACGGCCAGTTCTTCACCGCTCACAATGATCAGCTGGGTCGCCCCGAGGCCTTGAGCAACAGTGCGGGTTCGGTCGTCTGGCGCGCCGAGAACAACGCCTGGGATCGCAAGGTCGTCCAGGACTCCGTGGGCGGACTCAACCTGGGCTTCCCCGGGCAGTATCTGGATGGGGAGACGGGGCTTTGGTACAACTGGCATCGATACTATGACGCGCAGATAGGGCGGTATACCCAATCTGACCCCATCGGCTTGGACGGGGGCATCAACACCTATGCATACGTCGAAGGCAACCCGCTGAGCTTCGTTGACCCCGACGGGTTGGTCCCGATTTATCGAGGTGAAGGCGTCGTGATGCAGTCCTACCCTGGTCCGCAAGCCGGGGGCATTGAGCATGCACGCTGGGGCCCTGGGGGAAACTACCATGTCCACTTGTTCGACAAAGAAGGGCGCGAGGCGCGGATATCCACGGAAACGTGGAAGCCGCTGACGCCGGAGGACGCGAAGGTGTACAACCAGAGCAAGCAGATGCAGCGCGCTTGCGCTGACCTGACCGAGGGCGAGAAGAAGTTCCTCGACCGGGTCAATCGAAATGTCTTCCACCGTGGTGGTCCAAGCGTCAATCAACTTCTACGACTTGGCGGATGGCGCGGTCGTGGAGGTGGTCCTAAACAGCCAGGTGATTGATGAAACCATCAGCTCAGTTTCTGGAGGCGATGGCGGCATACGACGCCGACAATGAGTCGCTGGCCTTGCGCTTGATGGAGCGATGTGCCGAGGCAGGCGACCCGGTGGCCTGCTATATGACAGCGCTTTGGTACAAGAACGGTGAAGGTGCACCTCCAGATTCCATGCTTTGCACGTATTGGTTGCAGCGCCTTGAACAGCTCGCGGAAGACGGCAACCTGGTAGCTCAGTATGAGTTGAGCGGCATGCACCGATGGGGCGACCTGCTGCCCCTGAATGTCGAACTAGCCAACCGTTGGCTTGAGCGTGCAGCCGAAGGGGGCTACGGTGAGGCGCAGCACCACCTGGCCTGGTACTACGAGTTCGGCGAGTACGACTACCCCGCCGATAAGGTGGCAGCGGAAAGCTGGTATCAAAGGGCGTTTGAGCAAGGGCATCCCGAGACGCTGTACCTGGTCGCCATCCGGCAATTCAAGGATGGCAAGCCGACCGAGCCTGCGCTGGAGTTGCTGCGCAAGGCTGCTGACAAAGGGTTCAAGCAGGCCGAGCATGTTCTGCGCTCCCTCACGCATTGAGCTTGAAGGTAGGCGGCCAGCCTTGCCGTTCGACGCCCGACTTGAGCGGTGTCTGCCGTGGGCCAGGCTGGCACGGTGACAGCAGAGGGCGACCCGCGTCCTTCGCCGGGAAGGGCGGAGCCAGCGATGTGACGGTCCGACGTGCTGCGCATGGTTCTGATGCTCCTGCATGCTTCAGGGCGGCCGATGGAGTGCGCAATGGCCTCACGCACGTCGGCTCGGACATTCGAGGCGCCACCAGAGTGGCCGACGTTGTTCATTCGAGTGGACGGTCCCTGCGCCCGTTGCCGGGTCTTAGGCCGAGTTCCCATCCCAAGTCACTTGACGCTACGACGGGCCCATGAGCCTGACGTGTCGGGTCCCGGCTGCTCATCACCCGGTGGCCGACAGCCAGATTCAAAGCGGCGGGGGCGGCCTTGCTGGGCGCATGGCGTATGTCCGATCCGCCAACTGCCGGGAACCCCGGTCCCTGGCAGACCTTCTATCCAAAAGGCCAGTGATATGAGAGCCGTTCGTATGTCGCTCGTGACTGCAGCCGGGGTGCTTGTGCTTCTTGCCGTGGGAGGCTTGATGCTGATGAAGCCGCAGAAGCCGTCGAGTAGCGCGACTGTCTACACCCTCGATACGATCGAGCTCGCGCGTCAGGAAGCCCTCGCCAGAGGGGGGGACTGCTCCGCGGCGCTCCAACTTGCGCACCACTACAGCCTGGGGCGCAATCAATCTGCCGAGGCGATTCCATGGCTACGCCTGGCGTCGAAATGCCAGTCGCCTTCGGTCATGGCCGAGTTGGCGATGCTGCTGCTGGGGGCCGAACCCTTTCCGGCTGTCGAGTCCGAAGTGCTGGCGCTGACGGCCCGCATGGCTCCGATGGACCCTCAGCAAGCGGACGCCGTTAGGGCGGAAGTTGACCTCGCCCGGAAGCGCTGGCAAGGGCGTGCACCGTCTGCTCCATAGGCTTTCGTCTTCAGACAACCCCCACCTGCCTCATCTTGCGGCACTCCAGGCCCAGCCCCGTAGGCATCGGGGCTGTGGCGCACGGTCCCGAGGCCGTCCCCAGACTTGTCCACAGAAGTTGTGGACGCCTGCGCCCCAGGGGGTGTGCCCCGGGGCGCAGGCTTCAGGCGGTGTCTCGTCAACACCCCGGGCTTACTTGCCGGGCATGAAACCCAGCATCCACGAGAAGTCCACCGGTTCCCAGTGGCGGCCCGGGATGGTGGGCGGAATCACGGGCTTGCCGATGGACGGCCCATTGCCGATGGGGCCGCCATTGCCGGTGCCCGGCGGATTCAGGGCCACGTTGATGGCCGCATAGCCGTGGCAGGTGATGCAGGAGGCCTGCTGGGGCAGGACCTGGGCATTGAACTCGACGAAGGAATTGCCGAGCTTGCCCTTGCTGGCGAGCGGCTGCTCATACTGCGTCTGCGTGCCCACGAGGCGGTAGTTGCGGAACTCGGGCGGCAGGCCGGCCTGGTCCATCAGGTTCGTCAGGTTCTTGGTGGCCGCGGTGGCCTGGCCCGTGCTGAGCGCCGGGTTGGAGCCCCAGGGGTCATTGCAGGACGAGTAGAGCGAGGGCTTGCAGCGGTTGGGGTTGGTCACCGGCGATTGCGGCTCGAAGGTGGCCCACAGCCAGTTGGGGTAGAGCTTGGACGAGATATGCACGCCGACCAGGGCGTAGCAGACGCCGTCGATGTTCTGCACATAGACCCCGGCCGGCTTCTTGTCGCTGCAGTTGAAGAAGCTGGCGGCGTTGAGCGAGCTGGCGGCAATCCAGTCGGCCTTGATCTCCACGGCTTCCTTGGGGAAGTCCAGCGGCTTGCCGGTCGTGGCGATGTAGTCGGCCTGGCCGGTCCGCGTGGTCAGCGTCGCCCCCGGCTTGCCGCCGGGCGGCGCGGTGACGAAGGCCGCCTCGCTGGCATTCACGTAGACCTCCTCGCAGAACTGCGGATTGGCGCCGAGATTGCCTGGCACGAAGGGCAGCAGGGACTTGGGCGTCTGGCTGGACTTGGACGTCATGGGCTGGCAGCCCGGCAGGCCGCTGGCGGCGGTGCTTGCGGCAGGGGTGTGCAGCTTGCCGCGGGTCGCCAGCAGGCTGATGGCGTGGCTGAAGCGCTTCTTCTCCTCGCCGGTCTTGCAGCCCGGTGCACCGGGGTTGAGCCAGCAGGTCTGCTCCGTCCAGGTCTCCCAGTTGAGCTTCTGGCCCCCGGGCGTGTTGACCGTGCAGTGGGCGGCCACGAAGAGTTGCCAGGCGGTCTCCTCCTGCGTGGCGGCGGGCTTCAGGGGCAGGCTGCAGGCAGCCGGCGATGCGGTGGCGGGCATGCTTTGCGCCGCGGCAGGTCCCTGGCACAGCGCGAGGGCCGCCGCCGCCAGCGTGGCATGCGCGATCGAAGGACGCGAACGGCGCGCGGCACGTGAAGGCATCGACAGGGCTTGCATGAGATTCATCGTGGGTCTCCCAAGTGTTGACAGCAGACGTCTTGTAGATAGGCGTTCCCGCTGCGGACGAACACCAGGACGCACCAACTGGTGCGCTGCTGATGCCAGCGTGCGCAGGGACGCCGTCCCGGCCGCTGCGGCAGGGTTCAGCCGTGCCCGCGGTCCGCAGGCTCGCATGGGGGCAGGGGAAGGGAATCTGTAAGTGCTGACAGGCCGCCGACACCCCGCACCACCTGCAGGCGCGGCGGCTGGTGCCTCAGGGGGCCTTGCACAGGGCGTCGGCGAGGGGCAAGGGCTGTGCTCCCGGGCCGAGGCGCGGGGCTGCAGGATCTCGAACTGATCCACGTCGCTGTCGCGGAGCCGCCTCACTTCCGGGTTCTGACGATGCACGGCGGCCTTGCTTGAGATGCGGTTTCATGATCCCGATGCCCAGGGCGCCCGAGGCAGTCCCCTCGCGAGATCCGGTGCGGACCTCACAGGCGACTAACTGAAGGACATGCGCCAGACGGTCCCCTGCTGACCTCGGCGTGCGAGGCCTGGCGATGCGGCGACGTGTCGACGTCATGCACGAGGCGACCCTGCGCAAGAGAGCGTCGCGTGCACAGGTCTTCAAACCAGGCCACCCACAACGCGGGCTCCATGTGGGCTCCGAACACGATGCCTCGTGGCTCAACCAAGGCCCAGAGGGACTTCGCTTCGTGCTGTGCGCCGAAGCATCGGGGAAGGTCATGCGCTCCCAGCCCTCCGGGCAGGGACTCGGCTGCCTGCATCAGGCCTTCACGCCTCCATGGGGTGGTCGTACCGAAGCTTCAGTGTGGCGCTGCGGTTCATCGGGACTGAATCGCCCCGGGTTTCGAGGAGGCTCCAACTCTGGAGAATGGAGCCATGAAGAAGTCCCCGAAGTTTTCGCCCGAGGTGCGTGAGCGCGCCGTGCGCATGGTGCTGGAGCACCGAACAGAG
>NZ_JANZKX010000001.1 GCF_027257975.1 Pelomonas sp. BJYL3 | reverse complement strand
ATAGGCTGGGTGTGGAAGTGCAGTAATGCATTAAGCTAACCAGTACTAATTGCTCGTGAGGCTTGACCCTATAACTTTGACTTCACAGTCAAAGTGGACGGTATTCAAGTGACGTCGTTCTTCAGAAGTCTGAAGACGCAATCAAATACAATCGCTGATTCACGCAGAGACTGCTTCAACAAGCAGCACTGCAACTCTACAAATTGGGTTTGTTGCTCACAGCAGCAGCAAGCCACAAAGTTTAAGCCTGATGACCATAGCGACTTGGTCCCACTCCTTCCCATCCCGAACAGGACAGTGAAACGAGTCAGCGCCGATGATAGTGCGGATTCCCGTGTGAAAGTAGGTCATCGTCAGGCTAATATCCCGCCAAACCCCCGGTCCCCAAAGGATCGGGGGTTTTGCTTTTGGGGCGAGGATTTTCGCAAGTGATGGCGATGAACTGGTCGCTGTTGCCGCCAATTTCAGGTTTGCTGCTTCAGACGCACCGTCTGTGCATCCGCCTGCAGTTGCCCCGACTTGCACAAACTCTCCACCAGGCCTCTTGCCCAAGCCTGCGCGTCCATTGACTCGTTGGACGCCCCGGCCAGTGCCCGCAGCCTCTGCTGCACTGGCGTGGTTTCAAGCCAGGTCCCCAAGGCCTCCCAGGACCGCTCCCGCCATTCGAGCAGGTGGTACATCACCAGCGCCTTGGCGGCATGCAGGGCATGGCGTATCGGGTCCGAGCGGAAGTAGGCGAGGCGGCTGCGCGCTTCCATGAGCGCGGTGCGCGTCTCAGTGAACTGGGCCCCATGGCCTGGCAGGACCAGGGCCGGCTGCAGCGCCTGGATGAGGTCCAGGGTCTGCTCGACCTCCGTGAAAGCCGCTCCCAATGCCGACCCAGGTGCCAGTTCGGGGAAGACGATGCCAAAGCCCTTCTCCCACAGTGCATCGGCGGATATGAGGATGCCCTGCCTCGGTTCGAAGAGGATGACGGAGGCCGGGTCGTGGCCGGGTGCGGCATGGACGTCCCAGCGGCAGGGGCCATGCTCGATCTGCTGGCCCGGCAACAGCTGCTTGTGCGGCACAAAGCGCGCGCACCGTTGGCCCGTGTCATCGAAGCTCAGCCTCGACTCATCCCAGGCTTTGGCGGCCTCAAACTCGCCCGGAGGCATCCAGACCGGGCTGCCATGGCGGGCCTGCAAGGCGCCATTGCCGCCGCAGTGGTCGGAGTGCAGATGCGTATTCAGCACGGCACGCGGCGCTTCATGACCCTCCCGGGCCAGATGCTGCGCCACCAGGGCCAGGGTTTGCGGTGCATGGGTGACATAGCCGGTGTCCACCACCAGCGGGCCGCGCAGATCGCCGCCCAGCAGCACCATGTTGGCGGAAAGCCAGCCGCGCTCGACAAAATCGATAGAGGCAGGCAGCTTCATGCCCGCACGCCCCGCGCAAGTGCAAGGCAGTCCCGTGTGCGCTCAGCTGCGCAGTTCGCGCCTGAGGATCTTGCCGACATTGCTCTTGGGCAGTTCATCCCTGAATTCGATGTACTTGGGGCGCTTGTAGGCGGTCATCTGGGCGTGGCAGTACTGCGTCAGGTCTTCTTCGGCCAGGGCCGGGTCGCGCTTCACCACGAAGAGTTTCACGGCCTCGCCGGACTTGGCATCGGGCACGCCCACCGCCGCACATTCCAAGACGCCCGGATGCAGACTGACCACCTGCTCGATCTCTGTCGGATAGACGTTGAACCCCGAGACCAGGATCATGTCCTTCTTGCGGTCGACGATACGCACGAAGCCTTGCTCGTCCATGACGCCAATGTCGCCGCTCTTGAAGAAGCCATCAGGCCAGAAGACCTGGGCCGTTTCGTCCGGCCGGTTCCAGTAGCCGACCATCACCTGCGGGCCGCGGATGCAGATCTCGCCCCGCTCTCCCAGCGGCAGGTCGCGCCCTTCGTCGTCTCGGATGGCAATCTCCGTGTTCGGAATGGGCAGCCCGATGGCGCCGGTGAACTCGCGCACATCCAGGCGGTTCACGGTAGCGACGGGAGAGGTCTCGGAGAGACCATAGCCCTCGACCACCGGGCAGCCGGTGATGCGCAACCATTTCTCCGCCGTCGCCTGCTGGACGGCCATGCCGCCGCCGTTGGAGATCACCAGCTCTGAGAAGTCCAGGCGCGCGAAGGCCGGTTCATTGGCCAGCGCGTTGAACAGCGTATTGACGGCGGGGAACATATGCACCCGGTACTGCTGCAGCGTGCGGATGAAGCCGGGGATGTCCCGCGGATTGGTGATCAGCAAGTTCAGCATCCCCTGTCTTGCTCCCAGCATGTAGCAGGCCGTCAGGGCGAATATGTGATACAGCGGCAATGCGCAGACCACGGTCAGCTGCTTGCCCGCGACACGTTGCAGCATGGGCTGAAACCACGCTTCGCTTTGCAGGATGTTGGCCAGCACCTGGCGATGCTGGAGCGTGGCCCCCTTGGACACGCCCGTGGTGCCGCCGGTGTACTGGAGAAAGGCCACGTCGTCGCCCGTCAGGCTCACTGGCTGCAATGTCCGGCTCCGGCCGCGGGCGATGGCCGCGTTGAATCGAAGCACGGAGCGGCCTTCGCCCAGCGGCAGCCGGAACTCCTTCACCATCTTCTTCAGATGCCGGACCGCGAAGTTCACCACGGGGCCTCGCCACCAGCCAAGCAGGTCGCCCAGTGAGGCGAGCACCACATGCCGCACCGGTGAGTCGTTGATGACTTCCTCCAGCGTGGCAGCGAAGTTCTCCAGCACGATGATGGCTTCGGCGCCGCTGTCCTTGAGCTGGTGCGCCAGTTCGCGTGGCGTGTACAGTGGGTTGACGTTCACCACGATGCAGCCGGCCCGCAGGATGCCGGCAATGGCCACCATGTACTGCAGCACGTTGGGCATCATGATGGCCACGCGGGCGCCCTTGGGCAGGCCCAGGCCCTGCAGATAGCTGGCCAGCGCACGAGACATCTCGTCAAGCTGCCGGTAGCTCAGCCGCTGATCCATGCACACGGCGGCGTCGCGGTCTGCATAGGTCCTGAAGGCTTCCTCCAGCAGCTCGACGAGAGAGCCGTAGGTGTCCACCGCGACCTCGGCAGGCACTTCGCGGGGATAGGACTTCAACCAGGGCTTGTCCCTGGATGTCGGCAGTTTGCCGGGGGACTCGAGCACGGCACTCATGGCGGACGACTCTCCTTGCTTGGGCTTCGACGCATGGTGAGTGGCACTTCGCCCAGCGCCTACGGGAGTTGCCCTAGCCTTCCGTCGCTTGGGAGACAGTCCGTCCCGGGCGGGACAGGCGCGTCAAACAGGGCCGATGCCAGCGCCTGCTCGCGCTGGCGCACGGTGCCCAGGAAGTCCTCCGCGCCGCGCATCGCCTTGAAGGTGTCGAAGCCTTGCTCCAGGAAATGCTGCAGCTCGGCCAGCCCTGCGGCCGCTGCTGGCCCGCGCATCATGCGCAAGGCCTGGCGCAGCAGGGGCTTGCGGGTGAGCTGGTCCAGCGAGACGCCCACAGCGAGCGTGAGCTCGATCTGCTCCTGGCGGCGAGCGGGCTGCCCGACCTCCTGCCAGGCCTGCACATAGCGCAGCGCCGTCACCGGCGTCCCGATCAGCTCGCGCGCCATCTCGCCATCCAGCCGCTCGGACAGGGCATGCAGCTCGGCCAGGTGCGACACCGTCTGCACCACTTGCTCAGGGAAGAGTCGGACCAGCGCGGGCACGACACGTGCGAACTGGGCATCGCGGCTGGAGAAGTCGCCGGGCCCATACAGTTCCTCGAGGAAGAAGCGCGCCGCCGCGGCATAGCGTGGTGAAGCGAGCAGATCCGCATAGGTGCGTGCGAAGCGCTGCTGCTGGAACTGCTTGAGTGCCTGGACGCAGGCGTTCAATGCGGGATCGGCCAGCCGGCGCTGGCGTTCCAGCTCGACCATCTGCAAGTGCTGAAGGATGCGCGTTTCCAAGGGCGATGCCTGCTGGGTTGGGTCCGTGCCAGGGCAGGATTGTCCGCCTACACTGGCGCCGCTTCGCTGGAGCGAAGACTCGAATGACGCACAGGAAGGGCCGCTTGACGATGAGCAATGCGAGACAACAACAGCTGGTGCTGGCGCTGCGGCTGCTGCTGGGCCTGTTGCTGGGCGCCTGGGGTGGGCTGCACTGGGGCCTGCCGGGCGCCGTGCTGATGACCTGGACGGGCCTGTTCGGCTGGACGCTGCTGGTGCTGCCCGTCTTCCTGCTGCTGAGGCGCCTGCCACGGCCGGAGGGCCAGCCTCGGCCCACGGTGGCCCAGTGCCTGCGCGCCGCGGGGCTGGAGTGGTGGGCTTACGAGAAGGTCTTTTCTTGGCATCAGCCTTTTGGCGAATGGCGCCATCCCGATCGATGCGACGCTGGCCATCGGGGCCGCCGCGGCGTGCTGCTGCTGCATGGCTTCCGCTGCAACCGGGGCCTGTGGCAGCACTGGGCGAGGCAGCTGGACGTGCAGGGCATCCCGCATGTCTCCCTGAGCCTCGATCCGCCCTTTGCCAGCATCGATGCCTATGCCGAGCAGATCGAGGCCGCCATCCGGCGCCTGGAGCAGGCCACCGGCCTGCCGCCTCTCGTGGTGGCCCACAGCATGGGCGGACTGGCCCTGCGCGCCTGGCGGCGGGCGATGAAGGCGGCACCCGGGCGCCTGCACCACGTGATCACGCTGGGCACCCCGCACGCCGGCACGCTGATGGCCCAGCTGTCCGGCGCGCCCAATGCGCGACAGATGAGGGCCCGCTCGCCCTGGCTCCAGGCCCTGGCAGAGAGTGAATCCGCCGACTGGTGGCGGCGCTTCACCTGCGTCTACAGCTGCTGCGACCAGGTGGTCTGCCCTTCGGTGCTGGCCTTGCTGCCCGAGGCTCAGACGCTGGTGGTGCCGGCAAGCGGGCATCTCCAGCTGGCGTTCGAGCCGTCAGTGATGGCGCTGGTGCTGCAGCGCCTGCGGGCGGACTGACGCGCCGCCTCCAGCAATGACAAGGCCCGGGCGCTGCCGGGCCTTGTCTTTCAACGCGAACATCGGAGCGGTCTGCGCCGAGGCCTCCCTAGACCCCGGCGCAGGCCTGTGCTCGATCAGGCCTCGGCCTTCAGCACGCCGCGGCGGATCTGGTCGAGTTCGATGCTCTCGAACAGGGCCTGGAAGTTGCCCTCGCCGAAGCCCTCGTTGCCCTTGCGCTGGATGATCTCGAAGAAGATCGGGCCAATCACTTCCTTGGTGAAGATCTGCAGCAGCAACTCGTTGGGTGCGCCCTGGTGGGTGGCGCCGTCGATCAGGATGCGCAGGCGCTTGAGCTCGTCCATGTTCTCGCCATGGGCGGGCAGGCGCTTGTCGACCAGGTCGTAGTAGGTCTCGATGGTGTCCTGGAACTCGACACCCGTGGACTTCATGCCCTCGACCGACTTGTAGATCTGGTTGGTGCCCAGGGCCACGTGCTGGATGCCCTCGCCGTGGTAGAGGTCCAGGTACTCGGCGATCTGGCTCTTGTCGTCGCTGCTTTCGTTGATGGGGATGCGGATCTTGCCGCAAGGGCTGGTCATGGCCTTGGACTTCAGGCCGGTCAGCTTGCCCTCGATGTCGAAGTAGCGGACCTCGCGGAAGTTGAACAGCCGCTCGTAGAAGTCCGCCCATTCCTTCATGCGGCCACGGAAGACGTTGTGCGTCAGGTGGTCGATGTAGGTGAGGCCATGGCCTTCCGGATTGGAATCCACGGGCTTGCCGG
This sequence comes from Pelomonas sp. BJYL3, assembly GCF_027257975.1. GTDB lineage: Bacteria > Pseudomonadota > Gammaproteobacteria > Burkholderiales > Burkholderiaceae_C > Roseateles_B > Roseateles_B flavus. Next base: position 1,270,093 of record NZ_JANZKX010000001.1, on the reverse strand, counting down.
CGGCGTCCAGCAGCGGCACGAAGTCCACGTCATAGATGCTGATGTTGCCGATGGCGCCGGGCTGGGCGCCATCCTTGCCCTGCCAACGGTCGACCAGATAGATCAGCGAGTCGCCGATGCCCTTGATGGCCGGAATGTTGAGCTCCATCGGGCCGGTCTTGTTGTCAAAGCCCCATGCTCCCAGCTCCAGCGCGCGCTGGTAGGCGAAGGCGGCATCCTTGACGCGGAAGGCAATGGCGCAGATCGACGGGCCGTGCAGGCGGGCAAAGCGCTGGGCAAAGGCGTCCGTCTCGGCATTGATGATGAAGTTCACGCCGCCCTGGCGGTACAGGGTGACGTTCTTCTGGCGGTGCTTGGCCACGGCCTTGAAGCCCATGGTCTCGAAAAGCTTGCCCAGGGCGGCGGGATCGGGGGCGGCGAATTCAATGAACTCGAAACCGTCGGTGCCCATGGGGTTGTCCCAGGGAGTAAAGGCCATACACGTCTCCAGGCGGAAAGTTTTGCGATAGCGCAAAACTGTACGAGGATGGGGCCGCAGGATTCATGCGATCTTGTGGACGTCACCAAAGGGGTGTGCAGGAAAGCTGCAAGAATCTTGATATGGACAAGGAAAGTCAGCTCGACGCCATCGACCGGCGCATTTTGAGGGCGCTGCAGGTCGATGGCCGCGTCACCTACGATGCCCTGGCGTCACAGGTCAACCTCTCGGCTTCGGCCGTGCTGAGGCGGGTCCGCCGGCTGGAGGAGATCGGCGTCATCTCGGCCTATGTGGCCCTGGTGAATCCGGAAGCCGTCGGCCTGGGGCTCACGGCCTACATCAACGTGCGGCTCGAAAAACACACCGAATCGCACAAGCGCAACCCGATGGACCTCTTCCGCGCCGCGGTGCAGACGTGGCCGGAAGTCGTCGAATGCTCGGCGCTGACGGGTGACATGGACTACCTGCTGCGTGTGCTGGTGGAAGACATGGCGCACTACTCGCGCTTCATCACCGAGACGCTGCTCAAGCATCCCAGCGTGCAGGACTGCAAGACCAGCTTTGTGCTGGACCGGCTCAAGAACACGACGGCCCTGCCGCTGTGAGCACGGCCGGGCCCTCGCCCGAGGGCCTCAGCGGCGGCGCAGTGCGAGGGCCAGCTCCTGCCAGCCCTGCGCATGCGCGATGGCGGCATAGGGTGGCGCCGGCCATTCCCACAGCGTGGCGGGAAACAGGGCGCGCATGGCGTTGATGTCGCAGTGATAAGGCGGGCCTTCGACCAGGCCTTGCGCAGCGGATTCACGCCGGGCCTGCATGAACAGGGCCAGCAGCAGGCCACCGGGCGGCAGCCAGCGAGCCAGTTGGGCCGCATAGACCTGCCAATGGTCGGGATGCAGGGCACACAGGCAGGTCTGCTCGTAGACCACCCCGGGGCGTGCTTCCTCCGGCGGCTGCCATTGCAGCACATCGGCCTCCTCGACATCGGCGCTCAGGCCGGCTTCCAGCAGGCCCTGGCGGGCGCGAGCGACGGCCGCTGGAGCGTAGTCGAGGCCTCGGGCGATCAGCCCGTGCCGGGCCAGTGACTGCAGCTCGTGCCCATTGCCACAGCCCGGCACCAGCACGCGCTGGCCTGGGCGCAGCACACCGGCATCGAGCCAGGCCTGCAGCTGGGGGTGAGGTGCGCCGCGATCCCAGGGCGTCTGCCCTTGTTCGAAGCGTTGCTGCCAGAAGTCTTGGGTAGGGCCGGCCATGGCCCGCATCATAGGCTGGGCGATGGTGGCGGGCGAGGGCGCCTTGACGCGCCGAGGCCCACCCCCGCCGACGGCGTCAGCGGACGTCCAGCTCGTGCAGCAGCTTGAGCGTGTGCGTCGGGCCCAGCGTGAGCAGCTCGCCGATGTCGCGGAGGTCATCGGGGACGGCGGGGTTCTCCCAGCTGTCCGCGGTGTGTCGGGCCAGGCGCACGGCGAGGCGCACGCACTGGACCTGCGGATCATGCCCGCGCTTGTCGTCGGTGCAGTGGGTCAGCAGCTCGGGCAGGCGCCAGGCCCGCATGAGGCTCTGCTCCAGGTCCCCCAACTCGATGTTGAGCACTTCCTTCTGCGCGGTCACGCTGCGTGTGCCGGGCTGCGAGGCCAGGCGCCACTGAACCTTCTGGGCGAGGTCCGGGGCGTGGCACCACAGCAGCATCTCTGCGAAGTCGTGCAGCAGGGCTGCGCTGTGGATGATGGCGGCGTCTGGATCCAGCCGGTGGGCGGCGAAGCCCAGGGCAAAGCGCGCCGCGCGGTCGGCGCGGCGCATCACCCGCATCAGGCCGCCATAGGCCACGGGCAGGTGGGCGAGGCGGTCCTCGACAGTGGGCTGGGGGCCGAAGTACTTGAAGAAGGGCGTGATGCCCATCAGCACCAGCGCTGCGGTCACCGTCTCGGCATCGGCCAGCAGACGGCTGGACCGATGGGCCGAGGCGAAGCGCAGCACCTTGAGCGTCATCAGCGGGTCGGTGGCCAGGCCCTCGCCGATGCTGTTGGCATCGACGGCGTCCTCGTTAGCACGCCAGAGCTCGAGCTGTTCGGCTGTCGATGCCAAGACAGGGATCTCCGCCTCCCGGAAAAACGCAGTCCAGCGATTCAAGTCCAGGAAGGGCTTGCTCAGTGGAGTGAACGGCTGGGGGGACGGGGTGCTCATCGCAGGCCATAGCGTAGGCGCTTTTGTCGAGTATCGGCAATGCCGTGCCCAACTTGAGCGCCAGGCTCCCGACGGCCAGCAGCAAAGTGAGGAAAAATCGTCTCATCGGATCCTCCCTTCGCCCGGCCAGCCGCCGAGGCGTTCGCCGTCGAAGCGGACGCTGCCGATGGGGTCCCCGGCACGGCGGCGCGGCAGGGCCTCGGTGGCGGCTTCTTCCGTGCCTTGCTCGGCCGTCTCAACACGGCTGCTGGGTGCTGGCGGGGCGCTGAGCCAGCACACCAGGCGCAGGGACAGGGCTGCCAGGAAGTCGCTGCTGGTACTGACGATGCCGAAGCGCGTCGTCTTGATGATCTTTTGCATGATGGTGCTCCCTCGGGCCTCGCGCCGGCAGGCGGCGAGGCTTGCGATTCACGGACTGCGCTCGTCTGGGCGCAGGCGGCGGATTTCCAGGGCCAGGTCTTGCTTGGCTCGCTGGCGTTCGGCGGCGCGTTGGGCCTGGTGGCGGCCGGCCTGCCGTAGCAGGGCCGGCGCCACCAAGGGATTGCGCGGTTTTCGGCCCTGCAGCGTCAGCTGCGGGCGAGGGGCGGTGAACTGGGACATGTCGCTCTCCTTGGCGCCTCCCGGGTTCGTCGGGCAGGCGCAGGCAATGAAGGGTTGATCGGACGATGCACAGGCGGCGCCAGGCCGGTGGACGGATCCACCCGCAGGCTGGCCCGGCACGGGACCGGTCTCAAGTCAGGGCATGGCGGCAGGGACGCTTGCGCAGGCGGTGGTTCGAAGCCACGCGCAGGGCGGCCGGCCGCAGGGCACAGGCAGGCGCTGGCACATCGGGGCGCAGGGTGCGCCCGGGGGCCTTGAGCAAGCCGGCGTCGGCCCGGGTTCGGCGGTGACGCGTGGCTGGCATGGCCCTGATGACCAGGGTCAGGTGAGGTTGCTGGTGCTCACCGAGGCGGCGTCATCCTGGCACTGCAGGGGCGGGGTGACGCGCGGTGGTGAGGAACTCATCGCGGTGAACCCGTCCGCGACTTGCGCAAATGATAAACGATTGATTATCTTGCGCAAGCGCTTTTTATCTCTGATGCAAAGCAATCCCGAGCGCCGTGCGAAGCTCGCGCGGCGCGTGCGATGAGCGCGCCAGGCGCGGGAAGCGCCTGGGCATGGGCCTTGTACGGGGGGCGGGGGCGGGCGGCGGCGGCCCCGAAAGAAAGCGCGCCGGCCGTGGCCGGACGATGGCAGCGCTGTCCCTGATTAACGCTTCTTGGGCTTGAGCGGGGCGATGCCCTGCTGGAGTCGGCGCCAGTCGTCGAGGTCGCTGGCGTGCGACGCCGCCGAAGCGGGCGCGACGGGCGGCTTGGCGGCCGCGCTGCGCGACCCCGTGCCGGCGGCAGGATGCACCACCGGGGCGGGCGCCGGGCTCTCGGGCGTCAGCACCTCGCCCAGCAGGTCCAGCAGGCGCGTGCGGGCGCGCTGGGGATGGCGGCGATAGTAGGTCAGCACAAGGCCGATGATGAAGCGTTCGTCGTCATCGCGGGGCAGGGCCGGTTCGGTCTCACCCGCGGGCGCCGGGGCCTGGCCGTGCTCCAGGTCCATCCAGCCGGGCGGCTTGTGGCACAGCTGCTCGAACTGCCGGGCCAGGCGTTCGCCGATCTGGCGCGAACGGCTCTTGATCTGGCTCCAGTAGCTGGGCTGGATCTGCAAGCGCTCCGCGAAACGCCGCTCCAGGCCGCGCAGAGCGGCGGCATCGGGGTGCTTGATGGTGGCAGCGACGAACTCTTCAAACAGGATCATCGCGTTGTCCAGACGGACCTGAGCGACGTCCCGGGCAGCGGAACACATCCCGCAATGATAAAGCCTTGTTCACTCGAGCCCGGTGTGATTGTCCTCACTCGTCCTCGTCGTGCGGCTTGTGGGCCGCCACCAGCTGGGCCTGCATATTGGGTGGCACCAGCTCGTAGTGCGAGAGGCTGATGGTGTAGCGGCCCTGGCCGCTGGTCAGGGCATTGAGCCGGGTCTGGTAGCTGACGAGCTCGGCCAGCGGGGCCAGGCCCTGGATGCTGATGCTGCCCGGCACTGGATTGCCCGTGCCCAGCACCTGCCCGCGCCGCGAGGCCAGGTCGCCGGTGATGTCACCCATGGTGGCGGCGGGGGCGAGGATCTCCACCTGCACGATGGGTTCCAGCACCTGCGGGCGGGCCTCCAGCACGGCGGCCATCAGGGCCTTGCGCCCGGCGGTCACGAAGGCGATTTCCTTGGAGTCCACCGAGTGGTGCTTGCCGTCGAACACCACCACCCGCAGGTCTACCAGCGGGAAGCCGGCGATCACGCCCTGGGCCAGGGCCTGGCGCACGCCCTTCTCGACGGCGGGCATGAAGACACCAGGGATGGTGCCGCCCTTGACCTCGTCGCGGAATTCGAAGCCGGCGCCTCGCTCCAGGGGCTCGATGCGCAGCCACACCTCGCCGAACTGCCCGGCGCCGCCGCTCTGCTTCTTGTGGCGGTAATGGCCTTCGGAGGGCGAGGAGATGGTCTCCCGGTAGGCCACGCGTGGCGGCTGCGTCTGCACCTCGCCCTTGTAGGTCTCGCGCAGGCGCTCCAGCAGCACGCGCAGGTGCAGTTCGCCCAGGCCGTAGACCAGGGTCTCGTTGGTCTGGGCGGCATGTTCCAGGCGCAGGCAGGGGTCCTCGTCGACCAGGCGGCGCAGCTGGTCCCACAGGCGCTGCTCGTCGCCATGCCGGGCAGGGCTGATCGCCAGGCCGTGCACCGGCTCAGGGAATTGCAGCGGGGCCAGGTGCAGGCGTTCGTCTTCGGGCGCGTCGTGCAGCACGGCGTCGTAGTGCAACTCGTCGATCTTGGCCAGGGCGCAGAGGTCGCCTGGCAGGGCCTGCTCCACCTCCACATGCTCCTTGCCGCGCAGCATGAAGAGATGGCTGACGCGCACCGGCTTGCGTGCATGGCCCACATAGAGCTGGGCATTGCGTTTCAGCGTGCCCTGATGGACGCGCAGCAGGGCCAGCTTGCCGAGGTAGGGGTCGGCCTGGATCTTGAAGACGTGGGCCAGCACGTGGCGGTCGGCATCGGGCAGGGGCTTCAGCGGGCGGGCGTCGGCGCCCTCTCCCTCCAGGAACTGCGGCGGGTTGGCCTCGCCCGGGTGAGGCAGCAGGCGCGCGATGGCATCCAGCAGCTCGGGCACGCCCACACCGGACTTCGCCGCGGTGAAGCACACAGGGATGAGGTGCCCCTCGCGCAGGGCCTGCTCCAGCGGCGCATGCAGCTCGCTGGCGGGCACATCGCCCTCGTTGAGGTAGCGCTCGACGAAGTCACCGTCGACCTCCACCACCTGTTCCACCAGGGCCCGATGGGCCTCGGCCACGGAGCCGAAGTCGCTGTCACCGTCGCGCTGGAAAAAGCAGTCCGAGACCCGCGTGCCGCCGCCGGCCGGCAGGTTCAGCGGCAGGCATTCCTTGCCCAGACGCTCCTGCAGCAGGGCCAGCAGGCCGGGGAGGTCGACCTCCGGGGCGTCGATCTTGTTGATCACGACCAGGCGCGTGCGCTCGCGCTGGGCCGCGACCTCCATCAGCCGCGTGGCCATCAGCTCCAGTCCAGCCTGCGCATTGAGCACCAGCACCGCGCTCTCCACGGCTTCCAGCGCGGGGAGGGCCTGGCCGATGAAGTCCGGCGCGCCCGGGGTGTCCAGCACATGCAGGCGCAGGCCCTGCCAGTCGAGGTGGACGGCGCTGGTCTGCAGCGAATGCTGCATGCGGCGCTCCAGGGCTTCGTGGTCACTGACGGTGTTGCCCTTCTCGACGGACCCTGCCTGCTTGATGGCGCCCGCCTGCAGCAGCAGGGCCTCGCACAAGGTGGTCTTGCCGCTGCCCGCGGGGCCGACCAGGGCCAGGGTGCGCAGGCTCTGCAGGCGGGAATCCTGCGCGCTGCCGGACAGGCCGGAGGCAGCGCCTCCTGCGGACAAAGGGCTGGAGGCCATAGGCGTGCTCCTTGAGGTCGGGACCGATGCACAAATGCCGTGGCCTGAGCCTAGGGCAAGGCATGGCCCCGCACAAGGGGGCGTGCGCAAGACCTGACGTCGTTCAGGCGTAGCGCAGCTCGCCGTCTTCCAACTGCTCCTGCGTGGCCGCGGTGAAGGCGTAGTCCAGGACGGGCCGCCGGCCGCTGACGATGTCCGCAATGGCCGCCGCCGAGCCGCAGGCATGGGTCCAGCCCAGGGTGCCGTGCCCGGTGTTGAGGTAGACGTTGGGCACGTGGCTGGCGCCGATATAGGGCAGGTTGGACGGCGTGGCGGGCCGCAGGCCGGTCCAGAACTGCGCGCCGCGGCCGTCGGTCATGGCGGGGAAGAGCTCGCGCGTGCGACGCACGATGGCCTCGCAGCGGGTGAGGTTCAGCTCCGTGCTGTAGCCGTTGAGCTCGGCCGTGCCGGCAATGCGCAGGCGGTCGCCCAGGCGCGAGAAGACCAGCTTGTACTCGTCGTCCGTCAGAGAGACCTGGTAGCTGTGCTCGGGCGAGATCACCGGCAGCGTCACCGAGTAGCCCTTGGCCGGATAGATGTTGAGATGGATGCCCAGCTCGCGTGCCAGGCCGCGGCTGAAGCTGCCCATGCACAGCACGAAGCGGTCGGCGGCCAGGCGCTGCACCACGCCGTTGGCATCGGCGCAGATCACGCGGCTGATGCCGGACTCGCGGCTGCCTTCCAGGCCCAGGATGCGGGTGTCGTAGACGAAGCGCACGCCGGCTTCCACACAGCGGGCGGCCAGGGCCTGGGTGAAGCGGTGGGCGTCGCCGGACTCGTCGCTGGGCGTCATCGAGCCGCCGACGATCTGCTGCCGGCACTGGGCCAGCGCGGGCTCGATGGCCACGCATTCGTCGGGCGTCTTCATGTCCAGCTCGCAGCCCTGCTCGCGCATGATGCGGGCCGGTTCCTGCGCCGCCTCGTACTCGGCCTCGCTGGTGTAGAAGTGCAGGATGCCCTGGGTGCGCTGGTCGTATTGCAGGCCCAGCTGGCCGCGCAGCTCGCGCAGTTGCTCGCGGCTGTAGAGGCCCAGCTTGACGATGTTGCGGATGTTGTGCGCCGTGCGGCCCGGCGTGCACTCGCGCAGGAACTGCAGGCCCCAGCGCCACTGGGCCAGGTCCGCGCGCAGGCGGAAGAGCAGAGGGGCGTCCTCCTTCATGAGCCACTTGAGCACCTTCAGCGGTGCGCCGGGATTGGCCCAGGGCTCGGCATGGGAGACGGAGATCTGCCCGCCGTTGGCGAAGCTGGTCTCCAGCCCGGCGGCGGGCTGGCGGTCGATGACGGTGACTTCGTGGCCGGCCCGGCGGAGATACCAGGCGGTGCTGATGCCGGTGACGCCGGTGCCCAGGACGATGACATGCATGCGGAACTCTCGATGAACTGAGGGTTGAACGCGCAGGCGTGCATGACTCGGGCGAGGGGATGCCAAAGAGAGCGTGCGCCTGTGCGCGCCGCTCCCGCTGTCCTTGGTACCTGAGAGATTCAGCCGCAGGACTTCAGGGTCTGCGGCCTTGCTCCTTCGGCGGAAGCCGGGCTCGGGGCCTGGCCTCACTCTCCAGCATTCGGCTTGATGACGGATCCAGTACGGGGCCTGAGCGAGTATGGGAGCTTGCGCCTTCGGCGGCAGGCCCGCATGAACATGGCATGGGGTCTGCACTCTCCTGAATCCGACGCGCAGTGTACGTGGCCGGGGCGGCCGTCGGCAAGCGGGCTGCACGCGCCTGCGGTCTCCCATGGCTTTGTGCACGGCGGGCAAGTCCGGTGGCGCGGGTGCCGAGGCGCGCCCAAGATGCGCGCCAAGGAGGTCCGCATGGGACGCACTGCAAAGTTCTGCATCAGAGGCCGGACCTGGGCTGGCCTGGCCCTGATGGTGGCGTTCGTGGCCCCGGCTGCGGCGGATTGCCCGCCGTCCTTGGAGGGCCAGGTCCAGCAGGCCGCGCAGCTGCGAGCCTGGACGCAGGACGCCGCGCGCCCGGCGGCGCCCTTCCAGCGCGTGGCGCTGTCTCTGGCCGACTGTCTGTCCTCGCCCGATCCCGCCTTGCGTGACGAGCTGGGCTTCGAGCTGCTTTCCGCCTGGATGCGCGCCGGCCGGCTCACCCCTGAAACCCTGCGCCTGCTGCGCGATCGCTGGCTGTCCGTGCTGCAGGCGCCGCCGGACGCTCCGGGGTTTCACGCGCCCTTTGCGGCGCTGGCGCTGTCCGAGGTCGCCCGTGTCGATCGCGTCCAGCCCTTTCTGCAGCCAGCCGAGCGCGAGGCCCTGCTGGTGGCAGGCGCTTCCTGGCTGCGGCAATGGCGCGACTACCGCGCGCATGACGACCACGAAGGCTGGCGCCATGGGGTGGCCCACGGCGCCGATCTGCTGATGCAGCTGGCCCTGAACCCCGCCGTGGATGCGGATGGCGCGGCCCTCATGCTGGCCTCGCTGGGCGCCCAGGTGCTGGCCCAGGGGCAGGTCGCCTACCAGCATGGCGAGGGCGAGCGCCTGGCGCGGGCTGCGCGCTTTGCCCTGGCGCGCAGTGCCTGGTCGGCAGAGCAGGTGAAGGCCTGGCTGCTGACGGTGGTGGAGCCCGCTCGCGGCGGCAGCTGGGATGCCCGCCGCCTGCGCCTGGCGCACAACGCCCGCCAGTTCCTGTGGCCGCTCTATGTGGCCCTGCAGGAGCAAGCCGATGCGGGCCTGCGCGAGCGCGCGCTGCCCGCGGTGCGCCAGGCGCTGGCCTCCCTCGACTGACCCGGCCAGGCGGCGCGAAGCCGGCCACAGCTTCTTACAACGATGGCGGCGATGAACTCCTAGACTGCCTGCATCCACGACAGGAGATGGCGCATGGCGGCTTGGCATCGAAGCTCGGGAGCCCTGATGGTGGCGGCCCTGGTGGCGTGCGGCGGGGGCGGCGGTGACTCAAGCGCCAGCCCCACACCGACGCCCACGCCCACGCCGACACCGACCCCCACGCCTACCCCCACGCCGAGCCCTGCTCCCCAGCTCGCCACGCTCCGCACCGACCTGGGCAACCCATGGTCCCTGGCCGTGCTGCCTGACGGGCACCTGCTGGTGACCCAGCGCAGCGGCGGCCTGCTGAGGCTCAGCGCCGACGCGCGCCAGAAGGAGGTCATCAGCGGCGCGCCAGCGGTGGACTCGGCGGGCCAGGGCGGCCTGCTGGACCTGGCCCTCGACCCCGACTTCAGCCAGAACGGCCTCGTCTACCTGAGCTTCAGCGAGCCGGGCAGTGGCAGCGAGGCGGGGCGCAGCGGCACGGCGGTCTTCAAGGCCCGGCTGCAGGGCACGGCCCTGGTGGAGGGGCAGGTGATCTTCCGCCAGAGCCCCAAGGTCAGCGGCTCCGGGCACTACGGCTCCCGCCTGGTCTTCGCCCGCGACAAGACCCTCTTCGTGACCCTGGGCGAGCGCCAGCAGGGCAGCCCCGCCCAGGACTTGGGCAAGACCCTGGGCAAGGTGGTGCGCATCAAGCGCGATGGCAGCCTCCCGGCCGACAACCCTGCGCTCGGCCCAGGCGCCGCGCCGGGCATCTATTCGCTGGGGCATCGCAATCCGCAGGGTGCCGCGCTGCATCCCCAGACGGGCGAGCTCTGGATCAGCGAGCACGGGCCGCAGGGCGGTGACGAGATCAACCGCATTGCACCCGGCGGCAACTACGGCTGGCCGGTGCGCAGCTATGGCTGCAACTACGGTGATCCGGTGGGGGACGCCTGCCGCATCGGTGGCGGCACGCATGCGCCGGCCTATGTCGAGCCCCTGACCTTCTGGGTGCCGACCTCCATCGCGCCGGCCGGCCTGCTGTTCTACACCGGCAGCATGTTCCCCGAGTGGCAGGGGCAGCTCTTCTCCGGCAGCCTGGCGGGCCAGGCGCTGTGGCGACTGAAGCTGGCCGGCAACACGGTGCAGGAGCGCAGCGCGATGTATGCCGACCTCGGGGAGCGCATCCGGGACGTCAGGCAGGCGCCCGACGGCGCGCTGCTGATGCTCACCGACAGCGGCCGGCTGCTGCGCGTCTTCCGCTGAGGCGCGAGGCGCTCACAGGGGGAGGGCGAGGCAGGCGGCGTCTGTGCGGCCCGCATAGTGGCCGTAGCCCGGAATCTCCGTGAAGCCCTGCTGCTGGTAGAAGGCCAGGGCGCGGGCGTTGACGCGCCGGGTCTCCAGCCAGACGCGCCGATAGCCCAGGCGGCGGGCCTCGTCCAGAAGGGCAGCCAGCAGGGCCGCCCCCAGGCCTTGGCTGCGGGCCCGGGCATACATGCGCTTGAGCTCGGCCGTTCCGGGCGGCCCCTCAGGGAGCGGGCGCAGGGCGCCGCAACCCTGGGCCTGCCCCTGCCCATCCCGGGCCAACAGGAAGGCGCAGCCCGTCGACTGCATCTGCGACGGATCGAAGCGGGCGGCGCCGCTGTCGCCGCTGAGCGCGGCGAGCAGGGCGTTCAGCTCGTCCATCAAGGCGGCGGCGTCCTCGCTGCGGGCGTCGCAAGGCTCGATATGCCAGCGGGGCGCCGCGATGCCGCTCACAGGGTCTTGTACAGCAGGGCGGCCGAATGCAGCCGGCCTTCGGCGCAGACGCTGTGCCCGGGGATGGCGCCGGCGCGCTGCCAGCCCAGATGGGTGTAGACGGCCTCGGCCTGGGAGTCCGCGGGCGCTTCCAGCACCAGCAGCCGGCGGCCCTGGCGCAGGGCCGTGCACTCCAGCGTCGCCATCAGCTGGCTGGCGATGCCCCGGCCGCGTTCCTGGCTGTGCACCATGAGGCGCTGCACCTCCCCGCGGTGGTGCGCGTTGGAGGGCTGGGGCAGGGCCAGCTGCACCGCGCCCTGCAGCGGGCCATGGCCATCTCCCTCGCAGGCGATCCAGAGGTGGTGGTGGCTGCCCAGACGCGCGTAGACGCTGTGCCAGTAGTCCATGGCCTGGTAGCGGGACAAGGGGGCCAGGAAGCCCAGCGAGGCGCCGTGGTGCACGCTGTCGATCAGGAGGTCTGCCAGGGCCGGCAGCCATTGCAGGTCCCGCGAACCCAGCGCCCGCACCTGCACCGCGCCGCGCTTGCGTGCCTGCCCGACCACGCGCAGGCGGGCGGCGCCAGCGCCTTGCGGCTGGGCTGGCGGTGTCTGCAGGGGGGCGACGGAAGAGGAGAGTGCGGCCGGGGTGTAGGCAAAGGGGGCGTCAAAGGCTTGCATGGTGCTGCGCTCCTGGGTTCAGGTCGGCCCGTCGGGTGAACGGGTTCGCCTCATTCCAAGCAAGCAGCGTGCCAGTGCGCAAAGGCAGGCAGATGACGGGGTCAGCCCGTCCTTTCGGCAGGGGTCCAGCCGGGCTCGTCGCACAGGCGGCCGCGGCCGCTGCGCTTGGCCTCGTACAGGGCGGCATCGGCGCGGCGCATCATGTCCTCGACGCTGCGATCGCCCGGGCGCAGCAGGGCCCAGCCCGCGCTGAAATCCAGGGCAAAGCCCAGCTCCGTTTCGGCGCGCGCACGCAGCACCGCCCGCAGCCGGGCGTCCATGGCGCGCGGCCCCAGTTCGTCACTGCGGGCCAGCAGCACGCAGAACTCCTCGCCGCCCACGCGCCCGGCCAGGTCGCCCACGCGCAGCACCTGCTGCACGCAGCTGGCGAAGAGGGCCAGGGCGCGGTCTCCGCCTTCGTGGCCGTGGTCGTCATTGACCTTCTTGAACAGGTCCAGGTCCAGCATGACCAGGCATAGCGGCTCGCCATGGCGCCGGGCCAGGGAGATCAGCTCCTCGGAGCGGCTGCCAAAGGCGCGGCGGTTGGCCAGCCCCGTCAGCGCGTCCGTGTGGGCCTGGCGCTGCAGGTGCAGCTCGGTCTCGCCGCGCCAGGCCACCAGGATGGCCAGCACGCTGACCAGCAGCATCACGTGTGCGCCGAGGATGATGGCCTGCGTGAGCAGCGCTTCCCAGCCCACCTCCCGCCCGAGGAAATGCAGGCTGGCGCGCAGCAGGGTGACGCTGGCCATGGCGCCAAACCCCAGCCCGAGCAAGGTGCGCCATGCCCGATCCTTGTGCTCGACGGGCGTGATGTGCCTGCTTTCGAGGCCCTGCTGCTCCGCCTCGCGCGGCCAGGAGCAGGCCAGGGCCAGCGCCAGCATCTGAACGGAGAGGCCCAGGCCGGACCAGGCGATGGCGAAGTGGTCGGCGCCGCTGCCGTCCAGCACCGAGGCGAGGGCCAGCACCAGGGGCGCGCCCATCATCGCCCAGCGGCCCGGGCGCCGGCCCAGCCAGTCCCGGAGGGCCAGCCACAGGGCGCTGAGGCTGGCGCTGAGGGCCAGCATGGCGACGAAGCCGCCCAGGCCATCGCTGATCTGGGCCCCGGAAGACTGGCGCAGCCACAGCGCCATCCAGCCCACGCACTGCAGCGCGATATAGCCTTGCGCGAAGCGGGCCGCACGGCTCACGGCGGCGCCCATCAGCAGGGGCAGCATCACCATGAGGCTCAGCAGCTCCAGCAGGAGCAGGCTCAGCAGCGTGGGGGTGTCCAGGAGCATGGGGTCGAGTCTTGCCTGGGAGCGGGGCGTTTCCCATTGTGGGGCTGGCCGGCCGCAAAAGTCACGCGATGGTGCACACCACCGTGGGGCCGATCACTGGAAGGCCACCTCGGCAAAGCTGCGCAGCTTGCGGCTGTGCAGCTTGCCGGCCGGGCTGGCGCGCAGCAGCTCGATGGCGCGCAGGCCGATCCGCAGGTGCTGGTCCACCCGCTCGCGGTAGAACTGGTTGGCCATGCCGGGCAGCTTGATCTCGCCATGCAGCGGCTTGTCGGAGACGCACAGCAAGGTGCCGTAGGGCACGCGGAAGCGGAAGCCGTTGGCGGCGATGGTGGCGCTTTCCATGTCCAGTGCGATGGCCCGGCTCTGGCTGAAGCGCCGCTCCGGTCCGCCCTGGTGCGCGCTGGGCAGCAGCTCCCAGTTGCGGTTGTCGGTCGAGGCCACGGTGCCGGTGCGCAGGATGCGCTTGAGCTCGAAGCCCGACAGCTGCGTGACCTCGGCCACCGCCCGCTCCAGTGCCACCTGCACCTCAGCCAGCGGCGGGATGGGCACCCACAGCGGCAGCTCCTCGTCCAGTACGTGGTCCTCGCGCACGTAGCCGTGGGCCAGGACGTAGTCGCCCAGCTGCTGGCTGTTACGCAGGCCGGCGCAGTGGCCCAGCATCAGCCAGCAGTGCGGGCGCAGCACGGCGATGTGGTCGCTCATGGTCTTGGCATTGGCCGGGCCGACGCCGATGTTGACCATGGTGATGCCGCTGGCATCGCGGCGCAGCAGGTGGTAGGCCGGCATCTGCGGCAGGCGCAGCGGCGGCAGGCCCGGCGCCATGGCGGCGAACTCGGCCTCGCAGCCGGCACGGGCCGTCCAGACATTGCCGGGCTCGACGAAGCCGATGCAGTCGTCCAGCTCATGGGCTGCAGCGGGGTCAGGCGGCGCCTGCATCAGCTCGCGGCCCAGGCGGATGAACTCGTCGATGTAGAACTGATAGTTGGTGAAGAGCACGAAGTTCTGGAAGTACTCGGGCGAGCAGCCGGTGTAGTGGCGCAGGCGGTGCAGGGAGTAGTCCACCCGCGGCGCGGTGAACAGCGACAGCGGCTCGGGCTCGCCGGGCGCCGGCTCGTGCGTGCCATTGGCGATGCCGTCGTCCATGGCGGCCAGGTCCGGCAGGTCGAAGCACTCGCGCAGCAGCAGGCGGCGCTCGGGTGGCAGATCACCCTCGAGATGCTCGTGCTCGCTGAGCGCGAAGTGCAGGGGGATGGGGGCGGTGCTGCTGCCGATCTCCAGCTCGGCGCCGTGGTTCTTCAGCAGCAGCGCGAACTGCTCGCGGTAGTAGCGGCCGAAGAGCTCGGGCCGGGTGAGTGTGGTCTCGTAGACGCCGGGCCCTGCCACGAAGCCATAGGCCAGGCGCGAGTCGCCACGGGTGAGCCGCTCGCTGCGCAGCCGCACAAAGGGATAGCAGGCTCGCACGCGGCCTACGTCTTCGCCCCGCAGAAAGCGCTGCAGGGCCTCACGCAGATGGCTCACCCCCTGCGCATAGATCAGCTGCACCTGCTGCCAGGCTGCCTCGGCCTCCTGGAAACGTTGGGGGGCGACGAAGGGGGCGGTGTTGGCAATCTTCATGAAGGCTCCTGGATCCATTGTGGCTCGGAAGCAGAGGCCTCGCGTTCAAGTAGTAAAGCTACTAAATGAAGCGAGATTTGCCGAATTCATTGGTGATTACGGGAAGTTTCCGAGGGTTGCTCCGATCTATTGAATGTAGTTTTACTTCAATAACATGCCGGCAGGCCGCGGCCAGGACCGCGCCAGCACCGGAGCGAGACACCATGAATGCGATGAACCGGCCCCAGGGCCGCGGCTGGCTTTGGGCCGGTCTGCTGTTCCTGACCCTCACCCTGGCCTTGGCTGGCTGCGGCGGCGGTAACGGTGGCGATCCCGCCGCGTCGACCCCGCCGCCACCCGCCGACGACCCCCTGCTGAGCCAGGGCAGCACTGCGGCTCCCCATCTCCTGCTGCAGGCGCTGCCGGCGCCCGGCACGGGCGGCAGCGGCGGCAGCACGGACCGCACCACGCTCACCGTGCACTACAAGCGCCTCGACGGCGACACCAGCGGCTGGCAGCTCCACAGCTGGGGGGCGGCCCAGGACCCGGGCTGGAACAGCGGCCACAACCCCAGCGGCAGCGACAGCTTCGGCGCGATCTACCAGGTGCCCCTGGTGGCCAGCTCCGGCACCGTGGGCTACCTCTTCCACAAGGGCGACACCAAGGACCACGGCGGCACGGACCAGAGCTACACCCTCAAGGCCGGCAGGAACGAGATCTGGCGCATCGAGGGCGACCCGAGCACCTATTCCGCCAATCCCAGCGGGGCGGCGCTGCCGGATCTCAAGACCGTCCGCGTGCACTACAAGCGCTATGACGCCAACTATGCGGCCTGGGGCCTGCATCTGTGGGACGGCAGCGGGCTGGACGTCTCACGCCTGACTGGCCTGAATGTGGGCAACTGGGGGGCGCCCGTCCCCCTGGCCCAGATGCCGGGCTACAGCGCCGGCAGCAGCGAGGTCGTCTTCGACCTGCCCGTACTCAACCCGCAGGGCGACGCCTCACGCAAGACCGTGGAGTTCATCATCCACGGCCTGCCACCCCGCGAGGGCGACAAGGACGGCCGTGAGCAGAACATCCGCGTGGACTACGCCGCCCTGCTCATCACGAACCAGATCGGCGAGGTCTGGCTGGTGCAGCAGGACGCGACGGTCTACACCGCTGCGCCGGACACCCGCTCCGTCTCCGCCAGCGACGCCCGCGCCGTGTGGCTCAACCGCAGCCTGATCCAGTGGCCGCGGGTGGACGCGGGCGGGGTGCACAAGCTCTACCACTCGGCCACCGGCCAGATCGTGGTGGCCAAGGACGCGAAGCTCAGCGGGGCCGATGGTGCGCTGGTGCTGAGCCGCTCGACGGCAGCCGTGCCCGCGGCCGTGGCCGAGCGCTTCAAGTACGTTGCTCCCGGCGTGGTGCTGGGCCTCAAGGACGGCGACCAGGCCCGCCTCGGCGAGCTGCTGAAGCAGCAGCTGGTGCTGGTGCAGGAAGATGCGAATGGCCTGGTGCAGAACGCCACGACCGTGCAGCTGGCCGGCGCGCTGGACGACCTCTATGCCTCCGCCGCCGCGCTCACTGACCTCGGCGCCACCGTGGCCGGCGGCAGCACGCGCTTCAAGCTCTGGGCGCCCACGGCCCAGGCGGTGCGCGTGTACACCTATGCGGGCAGCAGTGGCGATCCGCTCAGCGTGGACCTGCTGACCTTCGATGCCGCCACGGGCGTGTGGTCCCTCAGCAAGGCAGCGGACCTCAGCGGGCGCTACTACCGCTATGCCGTGGACGTGTTCGTGCGAGGCAAGGGCCTGCTGCGCAATTTCGTGACGGATCCGTATTCGGTGAGCCTGGGCCTGGACTCTGCGCGCAGCTACATCGCCAGCCTGGACGCTGCCGCCCTCAAGCCCGCCGGCTGGGACCAGAGCGCGCCGCCGGCGACCGTGAGCCGCAACACCGACATGAGCATCTACGAGCTGCACCTGCGGGACTTCTCGGCCACCGACACCAGCGTGCCGGCCGAGCACCGCGGCAAGTACCTGGCCTTCACCGATGCATCCAGCCGGGGCATGCAGCACCTGAAGGCGCTGGCCGCGGCCGGCCTGACCGATGTGCACCTGCTTCCCGTCTTCGACCTGGGCAGCGTGCCCGAAAGCGGCTGCAGCACGCCAGCCATCAGCGGCGCGCCCGACGCCGAGACCCAGCAGGCCGCCGTTGCCGCAGCTGCCGCGGGGGACTGCTTCAACTGGGGCTACGACCCCTACCATTACGGCGCGCCCGAAGGCAGCTATGCCAGCGATGCGGCTGACGGTGCCAAACGCATCCTCGAGTTCCGCCAGATGGTCATGGGGCTCAACGCCGCCGGCCTGCGCGTGGGCATGGACGTGGTCTACAACCACACCGTCGCCTCGGGGCAGGACACGGTCAAGTCGGTGCTGGACCGCGTCGTGCCGGGCTACTACCACCGGCTCAACGCCAGCGGCGGCGTGGAGACCTCCACCTGCTGCGACAACACGGCGACCGAGAACCTGATGATGGGCAAGCTGATGATCGACACCGCGATCCGCTGGGCCCGCGACTATCACATCAGCTCCTTCCGCTTCGACATCATGGGCCACCAGCCGCGCGCCGTGATGGAGCAGCTCAAGGCCGCGGTGGCCGCGGCCGCGGGCCGCCCGGTGCAGCTCATCGGCGAGGGCTGGAACTTCGGCGAGGTGATGGACGGCGCCCGTTTCGTGCAGGCCTCCATGGGGTCGCTCAACGGCTCGGGCATCGGCAGCTTCAACCCCTTCATCCGCGACGCGGTGCGCGGCGGGAGCCCCTTCGATTCAGGCAACGCGCTCATCGCCAACCAGGGCTGGATCAACGGGCTCTACCTGGATCCGAACGCGCAATCCGGCGGTCGCAGCCGCAATGACCTGATGTGGCAGGGCGACCTGATCAAGTCCGGCCTGGCCGGCTCGATCAAGGGCTTCCCGCTGCAGACCCACTGGGACGCCCACGTGACCCTGGAGCAACTCAACGGCGCAGGCTATGTGGCCGAGCCGGGCGAGGCGGTCAACTACATCGAGAACCACGACAACCAGACGCTCTTCGACATCAACGCCTGGCGCCTGCCGCAGGGAAGCTCGCGCATGGACCGGGCGCGGGTGCAGATCCTCGGTGCGGCGATCAATGCCTTCAGCCAGGGCGTGGCCTACTTCCATGCCGGCGTGGACGTGCTGCGCAGCAAGAGCCTGGACCGCAACAGCTACGACGCCGGCGACTGGTTCAATCGTCTGGACTGGAGCTACCAGGACAACGGCTGGGGCAGCGGCCTGCCGATGAAGAGCGACAACGGCGACAGCTGGGCGCTGATGAAGCCCCTGCTGGCCGATGCCTCGATCAAGCCCGGCGCCACCGAGATCGCCTGGACCCGCGATGCCTTCCGGGACCTGCTGCGCATCCGCGCCAGCTCCAGCCTGTTCCGCCTGCCCAGCGCGGCGGAGATCAGGCAGCGCCTGCGCTTCCACAACACCGGCTCCGGCCAGCAGGAGGCGCTGATCGTGGGCCAGCTGGAGGGCCGCGGCCTGGCAGGGGCGGGCTTCCAGGAGCTGGTCTACGTCTTCAATGCCGACAAGAAGGCCCGCAGCGTCGACATCCCGGCCCTGCAGGGCAAGGGCTACCGCCTGCATCCGGTGCACCTGGCCAGCGCCGCGGCCGATGCGCGCATCGCGGCCGAGGCCCACTACGACAGCGGCACGGGCCGGTTCACGGTGCCGGCGCGCTCGGCGGTGGTCTTCGTAATCGGCAACTGAGGAGGGACTCTGCACCAAGCACAAGGCCAGCCCGCGGGCTGGCCTTCTTCGTTCCCGCGGCCCCTCGCCGGGGCCTTGCGCTCAGGGGCGCGAGGGGAAGATGCCTTCGGTGGCGATGAAGCAGTTCATCGTGACGAAGGGCTGCATGTTGTTGAAGGGCTGGCCGCCGCCGGCCACGCTGCTCATCGTCGGGGCCATGGTGTTGCCGGGCGTGGCATCGGCATACAGCGTGGTGCGGGCCTTGGTGGCCGGCGCCTTGCCGGTGGGCGAGATGCTGTTGGCGTCATTGCTGCTGGCGACAGGTGCCACGCTGTGGCTGTGCGGCGGCATCTGCGAGGCGCTCAGGGTCTGGTTCTCGGTGCCGCCCTGCTCGCCCAGGTTGCGGTAGGTCAGGCCAGGGCCCATGCCGGTGTGGATCATGACGCGACCGCGCATGTCGGGCAGGCCGAAGGTCACGCGGCCGTCGCCGCCGTAGGTGGTGCCCAGCAGCGAGAACAGCGCCGTGTTGGTGGCGATGGGCAGCAGCTGGCCGTTCATCGCCGCCCAGCCGCGCGGCGCGAAGTTGAAGCCGGCGCACATGACCTGGCCGATGAAGGGCTCGGCCTGGGCCTGGGCTTGCTGGGCCAGGCCCAGGGTGGCGACGAGGCCCAGCAGGGCGCTGCGGATGCGGAGGGTGTTCATGCGTTGTGCTCCTTGATGTCGGTATGCGGATCCGGAAATGGGGTCAGGTCTTGCCGGTGCGGCAGAGACTCAGCGCTTCAGGGCCTTGCGGCGGCTGGCCGCCCCGGCGGCGCAGGCGGCCAGCAGGGCGAGGGACAGGGCTTGCGGCTCGGGCACGTCGCTGGCCTTGCCGGCGGGCGTGAAGCGCAGGTCGTCCACGTCGAAGACGAAGAAGAAGTCGCCGTTGCTCTTCAGCGTGATGCTGTTGAAGGCGTCGCCCGCATCGCCGGCCACGAAGCCCATGAAGTAGGCGTAGCTGCCGGCGCCGTCCGTCAGCGCGCCGCTTTGCGGGCCGTTGCTCAGCACGGTGCCGCCGATCGACAGCGTCAGATCGCCCTCGATCACGTCGCCGCCGGCCACCACGTAGAGGCCGAAGGCGCGCAGGGCGCTGCTGAAGGTGAAGGTGAGGGTGTCACCGGAGCTGAACTGGTCCAGGTTGCCAGCATCGTCCACGCCCAGGAAGTGCGTGCCCGAGGGGTTCCACAGGCCGGCCTGGTTGCGCACGCTGGGCGCCAGGCCCACGGCGGTGCTGCCGCTGACGCTGAAGCCGCCGGGCGGTGGGGACTCGAAGTCGACGAGGCTCTGGCTACCCAGGCCGGCGCTGGCGGTGTTGAAGCTCACCAGGCTGGTGCTGCCGACCAGCGCCGCCTGAGCGGCACCGGCCAGGCCCAGCAGCAGCGTGGGCAGGACGGCCCAGGTGCGCATTGGCTTGTGTTTCATGGGATCACTCCTTGCTTGTGCAGGCCCCGCACGACACGGGGCTGCATCAGGCGGGCTTGTACGCCTGTCGAGCGGACCTGGGCGGCCGCTCCCCCAAGTACTAGGGGCACTGGGTTGCGGGTTCGGTCCACAATGGAGCAGTCCAATCAAGTACCAATTTGCGGTCGAATGCGCTGATGCGGCCGGCCGGAAGCCCGAGCTCCCGCATGTCCTCCTTCTCTGTCGCGATGCCCGTGCTGGCCCATGTGGGCAGCGCCGATCCCGAGTCCGGCCGACTGTGGCGGTTCCGCCAGCATGAGACCACCGGCGCCCTGCAGGCCGAGGCGGCCGTGCCGGCGCTGCCCAGGGCCAGCTGGCTGTTGGCGGATGCCGCCCGTGGCCTGCTCTACGCCGCCCATGAGCTGCGCCACTTCGACGGCCGTGCCCAAGGCGCCCTGGCTGTCTATCGCCCTGGGCCGCAGGGCACCGAGTGCCTGCACCGGCAGGGCAGCGGCGCCGACAGTCCCGTCCACCTGACCCTGCTGGATGGGTCGCTGCTGCTGGCGCACTATGAGCAGGCCGCCTTGAGCCAATGGCGCCTGGACGCGGCCGGTCTGCCCTCAGGGCCGGGGCGGCTCTGGCCCAGCGATCCCCAGGGCCGATGGCGACCAGGTCCCGTCTGCCCGCAGAACGCGCCGCCTGGCAGCCGCGCCTGCAGCGGTCATGAGGCGGCGCACCTGCACATGGTGCGGATCAGCCCCGACGGCCGCCATGTGCTGGCCACCGACCTGGGCCTGGACCGCCTGCAGGTCTGGCGGCATGAGGGGCCGCTGCAGCTGCGGCCGCTGGAGGGCATCGCGCTGACGCCAGGCTCAGGGCCGCGGCACTTCCTCTTCGCACCCGGCCGGGGGGACCGCGTGCATGTGCTGTGCGAGGAGTCCTCCACATTGGCGACCCTGCATTTCGACGCCACCACCGGCCACCTGCAGCTGCTGGACGAGACCAGCGTGCTACCCGCAGGATTCGCCGGCACCAGCTATGCCTCCGACCTGCTGCTGGCCCCCGACGGCCGCCATCTCTACGCGCTGAACCGCCTGTTCGACGCGGTGAGCCTCATCGCGCTCGAGGCCTCGGGCCTGCCCCGCGTGCTGGACCACGTCTGGACGCGCGGCTCCTATCCTCGCAGCGCTGCGCTGGACCCCGCCGGCCGCTACCTCTACGTCTGCAACGAGCGCAGCGACCAGCTGGCCGTGCTGCGTGTCGAGCCCGGCATGGGGCTGAGCCCGACCGGCCTGCATGTGCCGGTGCCGCAGCCCGTCAGCGTGCACCTGGGCCGCTGGGCCGGGGCATGACGCTCACTTGACGGGGATGGGCGTGGCCCGGTCCACGGGCACCGCGGTCACGCTGTTCTGGGGCGAGCCCTCGATCAGGCGGTCCGAGTAGGTCAGGTAGACCAGCGTGTTGCGCTTGGCATCGACCATGCGCACGATGCGCAGGCGCTTGAAGACGAGGGAGATGCGCTCGTTGAACACCTCTTCCTGCTGCGGCAGGGCCTTGGTGAACTGGATGGGCCCGGTCTGGCGGCAGGCGATGGAGGCCTCGCTCTTGTCCTCGGCCAGGCCCAGCGCGCCCTTGATGCCGCCGGTCTTGGCGCGCGACACATAGCAGGTCACGCCTTCCACGCGCGGGTCTTCATGGGCGTCGACCACGATCTTGTGGTCCGGGCCGATCAGCTTGAACACGGTGTCGACTTCGCCGATGGTGTCCGGACGTGCCAGGCTGGCGGTCGCGCCCAGCAGGCTCAGGGACAGGCCGGCGGCCAGCAGCAGGGGGCGCCGCAGGACAGGGGTCAGGGCGCGAGGCAGGGCGGACGGCGCAGGCATGAGGGGCTCCTTCTCCGGGAATCACGAGAGGCCCACATTATTGGCGCGCCCCAAGGCGGGCAGGCAAAGGTCACCGGGGCTGCAGGATGGCGGCGTCCAGCCGCTCGGTGCCGCCCGCGCTGCGCACCAGGCGCGGATAGCGCAGGCCCTCGCGGTAGTCGATGCGCAGCGGCCGGTACTGCTCGCCCTCGCGCACCAGCAGCTCCAGCGGGGCCTGCCCCGTCTTGTTGGCCGTGATGGCGGCGGACAGTCGCTCGCCCTTGTAGGCCGTGCCATTGACCGCGACCACCGTCAATGCACGGCTCATGCCGGCGCGGAAGGCGGGGCTGTCCCACAGCACGCGCTCCACCTTGCCGTCGCGCTTGAGCACCAGGCCCAGGGAGTAGCTGAAGTCGTCGCTGCGCCACTCGCCGTCCTCGGCCTGGTGGCGCTGGAACTCGCTGGGCTGCTCGGCCCAGTCCAGGCGCCAGCCGGCGCGGGACAGGCCGTCCAGCGGCGCACCGGGGCCGTGGCTGTCCAGGCGCTCGCGCAGGAAGCGGGCCCAGTCGTGGGCCTGGACCTCGTTGAGGGTCGCGACGATGTCCTCGAAGCGGTAGCTCAGGGGCTGCTGGCGGCCGTCCTGGATGCCGAAGAAGCGGCGGGCGAAATCGTCCAGGCTGCGCTGGCCGCCGCTCTTCTCGCGGATCAGGGTGTCGGCATCCAGCCAGATCAGGGTGGATTCGGGGTAGTAGTCGGCGCTGCGCTGCCAGTTGCTCCAGTCCGGCTCGCTGCGCGAGCGGGCCATGGCGCCTTCGTTGGTGGTGTCCTGCAGATTGCGCCAGACGCGGCCCGCGCGGTGGCTGAGCATGGCCACGGTCTCCGCGAGGGTGTCGCGCATCTGCTCGGGGCTGACCAGGCCGGCACGCACGGCCAGCACACGGCCCCAGTAGTCCGTCTGGCCCTCGTAGAGCCACAGCAGGCTGTCCTGCATGGGCACGTTGTAGTCGGGCGTCAGCAGGTCGGCCGGGCGGCGGAACTTGCCGTTCCAGGAGTGCGCGTATTCATGGGGCAGCAGGCTGCGGGCGCCCGGGCGGCGCGCCCAGTCCTTGAAGTAGCCGGGCCGCACACCGTTCTCGCTGCTCTGGTGATGCTCGAGGCCAATGCCGCCCATGCGTTCGGAAATGGCCAGCAGGAAGTCGTAATGCTCGAAATGCCGCGAGGCGAAGAGCCGGTCCGCCTGCTGCACGAGGCGCCGATGGGCCTCCACCTGCGCCTCGCTGGCCTGCAGCTCCTCGGGGCTGTCGGCCATGATGTTCAGGACCACGGGCCGCGGCTGGCCCGGCGGATCGAGCTCGATGCGGCGCAGGTGCCGGCCGGCGAAGATCGGCGAATCCATCAGCGTCTCCAGGCTGACCGGTGCGAAGCGCAACACCTCCGGATCGCCGCTGCCCCCCTCCTGCACACGCAGGGCGCTCGCCTGCTGCCAGCCGACGGGCAGGCGCAGCTCGGGCTGCACCTGGATGCGGTCGACCCGGTGTCCGGCCGGATAGAGCACCATGCTGATCCACTGCAGGTTCAGCATCTCGCGGGTCATCACCACCCGGCCGCTCTCGCGGTTCAGGGCGCTGAGGAACTGGTGGCGGATCTCGACCTGGCGCACCCCCTTGGGGATCTCGACATGGAAGGCGCTCGGATCCACGGTATCCCGCGTCCATGGCAAGACCTGACCCTCCGCCTGGATCTGCAGGCCGGCGATGCGGTCCACCTCGCCATAGGGGCCATGCGCGCCGGGCAGGTAGCGCGGGTGCAGCAGGGTCAGCCGGCCGGGCTGCACGGGCAGCCGCTGGCGGACCTGGAAGACACGGTGGTCCAGGTCGGTGGCGTCCACGCGGACCTGCATCAGCCCGGGGTAGGGGCGATCCTGGGCCTTGGGAACCTGGGCCTGCGTTGGTGCCGGGCCCAGCGCGGCGGCGATCATGCCGGTCAGCAGCAGGGCGCGCAGGCCGTGGCCCTTTTTCGTGCTCGCACCAGAACGCATCGGTCCCTCCCTTGTTGGAGAGCGCACCATAGCGGTGTCTGCGGACTTTCGGCAGCAGGAAGTCCCGCAGTGACTTTGGGCATGGGGGCGTCGCCCGGCTGTGCTAGCGTCCTGCCATGCGCACCCTGATCTCACGCCTGCCTGCTGCCCTTCCTCTGTGGTCCCTCGTGGCGCCGATCGCCGCCTTGCTGGCCCTGGCCTGGCCGGGCGCCCAGGGGGGCGTGCTGGCCTTGGTCGGCCTGTGCCTCGGCGCGGCCGTGCTGGCGGCCGTGCATCACGCCGAAGTGGTGGCTCACCGGGTGGGCGAGCCCTTCGGATCGCTGGTGCTGGCAGTGGCCGTCACGGTGATCGAGGTGGCGCTGATCGTGTCCCTGATGCTGGCCGGCGGCGAGGGGGCGAGTTCGCTGGCGCGAGACACCGTGTTCTCGGCCATCATGATCGTCTGCAACGGCGTGCTGGGCCTGTGCATCCTGGTGGGCGGCCTGAAGCACCGGGTGCTGGCCTTCCGCGTCGACGGCACCAGCCCCGCGCTGGCCGTGCTGGCGGCCCTGGCCACGCTGACCCTGGTGCTGCCCAGCTTCACCACCAGCTCGCCGGGGCCCACCTTCGCGCGGCCGCAGCTGATGTTTGCCGGGGTGGTCTCGCTGGTGCTGTATGGCGCCTTCGTCTTCGTGCAGGCCTGGCGGCATCGCGACTACTTCCTGCCCGTGCAGGACGACGGCGGTGACAGCGCCGACCACGCCGAGCCCCCCAGCACCGCCGTGGCCTGGGCGGCCCTGGGCCTGCTGATGGTCTGCCTGGTGGGCGTGGTGGGCCTGGCCAAGCGCCTGGCGCCGCCCATGGAGGCCCTGGTGCAGAACCTCGGGGCGCCTCCCTCGCTGGTGGGCGTGATGGTGGCCCTGCTGGTGCTGCTGCCCGAGACCCTGGCCGCCGTGCATGCCGCTGCGCGCAACCGGCTGCAGACCAGCCTCAACCTGGCACTGGGCTCGGGCCTGGCCAGCATCGGCCTGACGATTCCTGCGGTGGCGGTGCTTTCGCTGTTCCTGCCGAACCCGCTGGTGCTGGGCCTGCCGCCCACGGGCATCGTGCTGCTGGTGCTGAGCCTGGTGGTTGGCGCCCTGACCCTGGGCAGCGGCCGCGCCACCGTGCTGCAGGGCGCCGTGCACCTGGTGCTGTTCGCCGTCTTCCTGTTCCTGGCGGTGGTGCCCTGAGCAGGGCAGGCTTCAGCAGTTCTCGTACTTCCAGTTGCGGCGCTTGCCCTCGCCCAGCCATTCGACGGCCTGGGCGATGCGCTTCTCGCGCGTCTCCTCGCGCTTGGCCTCGGCGATCCAGTCGAGGTACTCGCGGCGGTGGCCCGGCGGCAGCCGCTCGAAGAAGGCCTGGGCTGCCGGCTGCACGCTCAGGGCCTGGGCGAAGGCCGGCGGCATGTCCGGGACCGGCTTGGGTGCCTGGCGGACCTGGCGCTGCGGCTTGACGCCCTGGTCGATCAGGCCCTGTGCCTTCTTGAGCATGGCCTTGAGCTCGGCCTTGGGGGGCAGGTCCGCAAGCTGGGTGAGCTTGCCCAGTTCACCCATGCCCTCACGGCGCTCGCTGGCGCCGGTGACGGCCTCGCCCTGCCAGAAGCCGATGCTGGCATGGGCCTTGAAGGCCGCCATGCTGGTGAGGATGCGTCCGCCCCACATGAAATGAGGGAAGCCCCACTTGATGGTCTCCTCCACGCCCGGGCATTGGGCATGGACCAGCTCGCGCCAGAAGCTCAGCAGGGGCTGGGCGAAGGGGGCGGACTTTTCGATGTAGGCGTCGACGCGGGGATCCTGCATGGGCTGGTACTACATGCCGCGCAGCAGCGGCTCGTGCAGGCGGCCGGACAATTCCAGCGCGCCGCCGCCATAGTAGGCGCGTGCCCAGCCCAGTCGGCGCAGTTCGGCCACGGCCAGCTCGGCGCGCGCGCCGGTGGCGCAGTAGACCAGCAGCGGCGTTTCCATCGGCCAGTGCTGCAGCGCCATGATCTCGCCCAGTCTGGGCAGGGGCATGCTGTGCGCGCCAGGCAGGTGGCCGGCCATGAACTCGGCGTAGGAGCGCACATCGACGCGCAGGGCGTCGGGAGGCCAGTCAGAGGACGGCTCGGAGGCCGATGGCGAGGCCTCGGCGGGCGGTTCGGCGCCGCTGTCCATCATGGGCTCGGGCCAGTGCAGTTGAGAAACCCACAGCATCACGGTGACCTCCTGTCGGGTGATCAGAGACCGGACTCCAGCGCCCGTCCCAGGCGGCGCGCCAGCAGCACCGGCGTGCCGGCATTGCAGGCCGCCTGGTAGCCCAGGCGCTGCAGCAGGCCCAGCGCCTGCTCGGCACGGTGGCCGCTGGCGCAGTAGAGGGCAATCGGCTGGCCTGGATCCGGAGCCAGGTGGACGATGTCGTCCGCCAGGCGAGGCAGGGGCAGGCAATGGGCCCCGGCGACATGGCCGGCCATGAACTCCGAGTAGGAGCGCACGTCGATCAGCAGGACCATCTCCGCATCAAGAGGCGAGGGCGCCTGCGGCAGGCCGGGCGGCTCGGCCATGGCGGGCAGTTCGGTGATCGACAGGCCGGCCTGGACCTCAGGCGGCAGCAGCGAAGACGTCCAGAGCATGGAGACCTCCGAGAGGCGGCGGGCTTGCGCCCAGGCCCTCTTTTTACGCCTAAGTCGGCGGGTTCGCCAGTCGGTCGCCGACGGGGGAGTCTTTGGCGGCGGGTGTGCGAAAGGTCGCATACAACAGTCGGCAACCCGGCTTGACAGTGCGCCATCGGCAGGCGTCCACTGCGGTTGCAAGAGCCGGTCCGCGCTGGACCGGTCTGGCGACCGGAGGCTTGCGCTGTGCGTCACGACGCCGGCGAACGCAGCCGGTCGAGGGAGGCCCCACGGGCCGAGGGTGCCGGGTACGCATGGCAAACAAAGTCAGCGGCCCGGGCGAGTTTGCCGCGTTGTCAGCATGCCCATGCACAGGCGCGGCGTTCGGCTGAGTTGGAGATGGATTCAACCAACGCGTTCACGTCCGGATGGGGCTCGACGTCGGCCGCCGGAGCCCGGGGCTGGCTTCAGGGCCTGGGACTCAAGCAGAAGCTGCTGCTGGCGGCCATTCTTTGCATGGCGGCCATTGGCGTGCCGGTGTGGCAGCAGCTGAAGCTGAGTCAGGCGCTGATTCGGACGATAGACCGAGAGCGCCAGGGTGTCGCCCACGCCAGCCTCCTGCAGCAAAGCCATGAGTCCTTGGGGCGCCTGCAGGCAGCCAGCCTCGCAGGGGACGCTGCCGCTTCGCGGGCGTGGGACGCCGCACGGCTGCGGGAGCGCCTGGATTCGCTGCAGGCGCGGCTGGACGCCGAGGGCGCCTCCACGGCGTTGCGCCAGGCCGCTGACGAAGCCCGGCAGCTGGTGCGCCAACTGCCCATCGATGAGTCCCGGGTCGCGTCCGCGGAACCGACGAGGCAAGTGAGCGCTGAGCTGAAGGCGAAATTCCAGCAGATGATGGAGCTGGTGCTGGACGAATACGCGCTCGTGCTGGATCCCCGGACCGATACCTACTATCTGATGGCCGCCTGCTTCATGCAGGGCATGGAGCTGGCCGAGCAGCTGCAGGATGCCGCTGGCAAGGGCGCCTGGACGGACGATGGCAGTGCCCATCGGCTTCGCCAGATGATGGGCAAGGTCTTTCAAGCGAACCCGGCCATGTCGCAGGCACTGGCAGCGCCTCTGCAGGGGCTGGACGACAGCCTGGCCCGCCTGCGCGCGCAACCCACGGCCGAGGACCTCGAGCGCGCGCAGGCGGCCCTGGTCGCCTGGCTGGAAGTCGGTGCCTACCAGCTGGACCGCGAGCTGGATCACCAGCGAAGCGTTCTGCGCAGCGCGCAGACGGGGCAGATCCTGCTGCTGCTCCTGTTTCTCGCCAGCCTGGCTCAGCTGGGCCGCCTGATCGTGCGGGACTACCTGGCCCGCACCCAGGAAATGCACCATCGAGCCAAGCTGCTGGGACACGCCGAGGAGCTCGCCAAGATCGGCTGCGCGGAGACGGACCTGATGAGCGAGCAGGTCCGGTGGACCGCCGGCATGTTCCACCTGTTCGGCGAGCCCGAGTCCTCGACGCCCGTCGACCCGGACTGGCTCTACCTGCGCGTGCCGCGGGGCGAGCGCGACAGCGTGCAGCGCAACAGCCGCCTGGTCGCGCCCCAGCAACCCTGCGAGTTCGAGCACCGGATCCAGCGTTCGGATGGCAGCTTTCGCACGGTCCTGCACCGGGCCGTCATCGACCTGGACGACAAGGGCTGGCCGCGACGGGCGCTGACGATTCTGCAGGACGTCACCGAGCGCCACGACGCCGAACAGCGCATCGAGCGGCTGGACAAGAGCTGCCCCGTCACCGGGCTGTCCAACCGCAAGGCCTTGCTGGAGCGCCTGCAGCAATGCCTGGAGCCGCTGCGTGAGGGCGACGCCGGCCTGGTCCTGATGGTCATGCAGGTGCACCAGCTGGGCATGGTGATGGACTCCCTGGGCTATGACGGTGGCGACCGCCTGCTGCAGCTCGTGGCGCAGCGGCTGGAGACGGCAGCCGGCAAGACCGCACTGGTGCTGGCGCACCTGGGTCAGGGCGAGTACGCCTGCCTGCGGCGCATTCCCGCTGGTGAAGGGCAGGCGGAGCTGCTGGAGGAATGCCGGGCGCTGCTGCGGGCGCTCAACGAGCCTGTGCAGCTGGGCGACGTCGAGTTCGCCATGAGCTGCTCGCTGGGATTCAGCCAGGCGCCCCTGGACAGCGACCAGGGCCCCAGGCTGCTCCACCAGGCCCAGGCGGCCCTGGGGCAGGCGCGCGAGAGCGAGGGCCTGGTCTGCCGCTATGACCCTGCTGCGCATGCGCGCGCCTTCCGGCGCCTGGAGACGGAGACAGCGCTGCGCCGTGCCCTGGATCAGGATGGGCTGCACCTGCACTACCAGGCCCAGCTGGAGCTCCGGCAGGGGCGCATCATCGGCGCCGAAGTGCTCGCGCGCTGGACGGACCCGGTGCGCGGCGAGGTGCCGCCGGTGGAGTTCATCGCCGTGGCCGAGGCCTGCGGGCTGATTGTCGAGCTGGGCGAGTGGGTGATGCGCCAGGCCTGCCTGCAGGCCGTGAAGTGGCAGAAGGCGGGCCTGCGCCCGATTCGCCTGGCCGTGAACCTGTCAGCGCGCCAGCTGCAGCTGCCGGACATCGCCTGGCGGGTGCAGAACATCCTTCGCGAGACGGGCATGGACCCGCGCTGGCTGGGCATCGAGATCACCGAAAGCCTCTTCATCGAGGAAAGCCAGCACATCCTGCGCGCCTTGCATGCCATCAAGGCGCTGGGCGTGGAGATCTCGCTGGACGACTTCGGCACCGGCTACTCGAACCTCGGCTACCTGCGCCGGCTGCCGGTGGACATCGTGAAGATCGACCGCAGCATCGTCCACGACGTCGAGGCAGCGGCGCATGATGTCTCCATGACCCGGGCGGTCATCAACATGGCGCACAGCCTGCAGCTGAAGGTGCTGGCGGAGGGGGTGGAGACCGAAGGGCAGCTGTCCATGCTGATGGCCAACAAGTGCGACCAGATGCAGGGCTTCCTCTTCAGCCCGGGCGTGGATGCCGTGGCCTTCGAGGCCCAGCTGCGCGCGGAGCAGCAGCTGCCGAGGCATCTGTTCGCCGCCGAACGCAGGCGCACCCTGCTGCTGGTGGACGACGAGGAGAACATCGTCGCCGCACTGAGGCGCCTGCTGCGCCGCGACGGCTACCAGATCCTCACCGCCAACAGCGGCAGCGAAGGCCTGCAGTGCCTGGCCGAGCACGAGGTCGACGTGATCCTCTCCGACCAGCGCATGCCGGGCATGACGGGGGTCGAGTTCCTGCGGCGCGCCAAAGAGCTCTATCCCGGCACGGTGCGCATGGTGCTGTCCGGCTACACGGAGCTGCAGTCCATCACGGACGCGATCAACGAGGGCGCCATCTACAAGTTCCTGACCAAGCCCTGGGACGATGAGCGGCTGAGGGCGCATGTGCAGGAGGCCTTCCGCAGCAAGGAGCTGGCGGACGAGAACAGGCGCCTGGACTCGGCAGTGACGGAGGCCAACCAGGAGCTGGCTCAGGTCAACCGCCGGCTCCAGCAGCTGCTGCAGTCCCAGCATGAGCGCATCAGCCGCGAGGAAGTCAGCCTGCAGGTGATGCGCGAGCTGCTGGAGCGCGTGCCCCTGCCCATCATCGGGGCGGACCCGAGCGGCATGATCAGCTATGCCAACGAGGCATCGGAGCAGTTGTTCAAGCACCAGCCGGCGCCCGTCGGCCGTTTCCTGGACGAGGTGCTGCCCGACGGCCTGCGCGCGCTGTGGAGCGAATCCGGGGATGCCAGCACCCTGGTCCACATCGACGGGCATGGCTACCGGGCCCTGTGCCGTTCCCTGTGGGCCGGCTGGGAAGCGCAGCCGACACAGCGGGGCCGCCTGCTGGTGCTGATGCCCGTGGAACACGAAAGGGAGTACCTATGAACGAGCATCCGGCGCCTGCCCTGGCCGCCCGACCCGACGCCGCCAGCGAGCACCGCAGCGAAGCGCAACGCCAGCTGGAGCATCTGTTTCGCCATGCCTTGAAGGAGGAGCGGGTGAACCCCCTGTACTTCCTCCTGCAGCGCTTCAGGGCGCAGGCGGGGGAGGGGGCGTCACCATGAGCGCGACCGATGCCGCCGTCATGGTCCGCCGGATCCGGGACCTGCCGACGCCCAATGCCGTGGCGATGCAGCTGCTGGTCTCGCTGGCCGACGAGGACCTGAGCATCGAGCAGCTCACCCAGCAGATCTCGCTGGACCAGGCCATCGTGGCCAAAGTCCTGAGGCTGGCGAACTCACCGTTCTATGGCCTGCCCCGGCGCGTGACGCTGATCTCGGACGCCGTGGCCATCATCGGCTGGCGCTCCGTCCGCAACCTGGCCCTCGCGGCGGGCCTGGCCCGCAGCTTCGACCTCGGGCGATGCCCGTCCTTCGACCTGGGGGCCTATTGGCGTCATTCGCTGGCCTGCGCTCTGTGCGCGGAGGCCCTGGCTCGTGCAGGGGGGCAGGACAGCGGCCTGGCCTTTGCCGGCGGCCTGCTGCATGACCTGGGGCGCGTGGCCCTGGCCAGCCTGGCCCCGGAGGAGTACGCCCAGGCGCTGCGCTGGCAGGCTGACGAGGGAACCCGCCTTGTCGAGGCTGAGCACGCCTGCCTGGGCCAGGACCATGCCGTCGTTGGCGGCGCGCTGGCCGAGCAGTGGTTGCTGGCACCCGCGCTGGTGGACAGCGTGGCCCTGCATCACCAGCCGCCCGAGGACGGCAGCGCACCGCTGGCGGACTTGGTGCACGTGGCCGATTGCGTGGCCCACGGGCTGGGCCTGGAGGGGCGGGCGGACGAGTCGGTCCCCTCCCTGGCCCTGCACAGCTGGCGCCGCCTGGACATGGAGGAGCCGCAGTGGTTCCGCCTTTTTGCCGACGTGGAGTCGGAGCACGCTGTCTTGTGCCAGGCCTTCTTTCCTGGCGAGGGGTCTCCATGAACGCACATGAACAAGGCCCTGCCGGTGCACTGCCGGCGCAGGAGGTGCAGGCACTGCTGCGCAGCAACCAGGAGCTGAAGCAGCTCAATGCGCGGCTCAGTGAGGCGCAGGAGAAGCTGGTGCAGTCCGAGAAGCTGGCCTCCATCGGGCAGCTGGCAGCGGGCGTGGCGCATGAGATCAACAACCCGATCGGCTACATCTTCTCGAACTTCGGCACGCTGGAACGCTACCTGGCCGACCTGTTCGAGATGCTGGCGGCCTATGAGGCGGCGGAACCCCTGCTGGCGGGCACGAAGGTCGGCGCTGAGCTCTCGGCCTTGCGGCAGAAGGTCGAGCTGGACTACCTCAAGGAGGACATTCCGACCCTCATGGCGGAGTCCAGGGAGGGCATCAGCCGCGTTCGCAAGATCGTGCAGGACCTCAAGGACTTCTCCCGCGTCGACAACAGCCAGGAATGGGCCCTGGCGGACCTGCACCACGGTCTGGAATCGACGCTCAACATCGTCAACAACGAGATCAAGTACAAGGCCAAGGTCGTCAAGGACTACGGCGAGATTCCCGAGATCCTGTGCCTGCCGTCGGAGTTGAACCAGGTCTTCATGAACCTGCTGATCAATGCCTCGCATGCCATCAGCGGTGAGCAGGGCTGCATCACCATTCGCAGCGGCAGGGACGGGTCGCAGGTCTGGGTGGAGATCGCCGACAACGGCTCGGGCATCTCTCCAGAAAACCTCAACAGGATCTTCGACCCCTTCTTCACGACCAAGCCCATCGGCCAGGGCACGGGGCTGGGGCTGTCGCTGTCCTATGGCATCGTGAAAAAGCACCATGGTCAGATCCTTGTTGACAGCCAGCTGGGGGCCGGCACGCGCTTTCGCGTGATACTGCCCATCGAGCAGCCTGACGGGCCGGACGAGCAAGGCCCGGCACAGGCCGGATGATGGGTCTGCCATGGCATCGATGAGCGAACTCCCCGCCGCGCGCCCCGAGCCGCCTGCCAGCACCACCGAGGCTGCGGTGGCCGTGGTCCTGTGTGTCGATGACGAGCCGGCCATCCTCAGCTCGCTTCGGCGGCTGCTGCGACCCAAGGGCTACAAGGTCCTGCTGGCCGAAGGCGGGCAGGCGGGGCTGGACACGCTGGCCCGCGAGCCGGTGGACCTGGTCGTGTCGGACATGCGCATGCCCGAGATGGACGGCGCGCAATTCCTGGAGCAGGTCCGGCTGCGCTGGCCCGAGGTGATCCGCATCCTGCTGACGGGCTATGCGGACGTGAGCTCCACCATCGCAGCGATCAACCGCGGCGAGATCCACCGCTACATCGCCAAGCCCTGGGACGACCAGAACATGCTCATGGTCGTCGAGGACGGGCTGCGGCGTCGGCGCCTGGAGCAGGAGAACCTGCGCCTGCAGGCCTTGACGCAGGTCCAGAACCAGGAACTGCAGGCCCTCAACGCCGGCCTGGAGGCGCGCGTCAAGGCACGCACCCAGGAGATCGAGCAGATCAACGGCATGCTGGAGCAGGCTTATGCCGAGCTGCAGAGCAACTTCCTGCTGTCCATCAATGTGTTCGCGGGCCTGACGGAGCTGCGCGATGGCAGCATGGCCGGCTACTCGCGCCAGGTCGCGGCCCTGGCCAGGGCGACCGCCCACCAGCTGGGCCTGGGCCCTCTGGCCGAACAGGACCTGCACATCGCCGGCCTGCTGCACGAGGTGGGCAAGCTGGGCTTTCCCGATGCACTGCTGCGCAAGCCCATGTCCCTGATGCGGGGCGAGGAGCTGCAGCTTTTCAGGCGTCATCCCCTGCATGCGGAGTCGGCGCTGATGCCGCTGGCCCAGCTGCAGCGGGCCGCGCGCCTCGTGCGTGCCCAGCACGAGCGCCTGGACGGCAAGGGCTTTCCGGACGGGCTCGCGGGCGAGCAGCTGTCCCTGGCGGCGCAGGTCCTCGCGGCCGCGGTGGACTACCACGGCCTGCAGAGCGGACGCCTGGCCGAGCGCCGCTACAGCGCGGAGGAAGCGCTGTCCATGGTGAAGGGCGGCGCCGATGTCCGCTATGCCAAGGTCGTCGTCGAGGCCCTTGGCGTCGCGCTTCAGAGCCTGGCCGAGCAGGGGCCGCAGGACCGCCTGATCCTGGCCCAGGACCTGGTCGAGGGCATGGTGCTCTCGCGGGATCTGACCAGTCCGCAGGGGGCCTTGCTCCTGGCCCGTGGCTACGTCTTCGACGCGCGGGTGGTCAAGC
The DNA here is from genome assembly GCF_027257975.1 of Pelomonas sp. BJYL3. Classification (GTDB taxonomy): domain Bacteria; phylum Pseudomonadota; class Gammaproteobacteria; order Burkholderiales; family Burkholderiaceae_C; genus Roseateles_B; species Roseateles_B flavus. The sequence goes on along the minus strand of NZ_JANZKX010000001.1, from coordinate 1,236,454 downwards.
AGGTGCGGGAGTATGCGAGGCGTGAGGGCGTCAAGCTGCAGCTCCATGTGCGCCTCGACCCGGCCACGCCTTCGGGCCCGGTGGCCGGACAGGGTGTTCAGCAAGCAGTGTGAGGAGAGGTCTCATGGCTGAAAAGATTCTCCTGGTGGATGACGAGCCCCATATCCTGCGGGCCCTGCAACGACTCCTGCGGCTGGGGCTGCAGGACGCGCAGCTGCAGCCCTATGCCCTGGAGGCCTTCACCGATCCCGCCGAGGCCTTGCGCCGGGCGCGGTCGGTGCCCTATGCCCTGGTGGTCTCGGACTACCGGATGCCGCAGATGACGGGTGTTGATTTCCTCAAGTCCCTGCGCGAGTTGCAGCCGGACTGCGCGCGAGTCATCCTCTCCGGCTACGCCGACCTGAACGGTCTGATGGCGGCGATCAACGACGTCGGCATCATGCGCTTCATCGCCAAGCCCTGGAATGACCATGAGCTGCTGTGCGGGCTTAGCCAGATCCTGCGCCTGCGCGAGCTCGCCCTTGAGAATCAGCGACTGGCGGATCTGGTCCGCGAGCAGCAGGGAAAGCTCAGCGCCCAGGAGGTGGAGCTGCGCCGGCTGGAACGGCTGGAGCCCGGGCTGACCAAGGTGAACTGGGGACCGGACGGCTCCTTCCTGCTGGAGGACCCCGGCGAGGTCCAGTTGTGAGTGATGTGCTGCCGCCACTGTTCGTTGCGGCGCTGGAAGCGGTCAGCACGCCGACGCTGGTGCATGCAGGCGAACAGGTCCTGCATGCCAATGCCAGCATGCAGCGGCTGCTGGGCTTTGATCTGGAGACCCTGCAGGGCATGCGCTTCGATGCCTGGGCCAGTGAGCAGACCCGGGCCGCGCTGTTCGACTATGGCCAGCGCTGCCTGCACGAGCTCGGGGAGCTGCCGTCGGCGGAGGCGGAGGCCGTCACGGCCAGCGGGGCCATCCGCTACCTGGAGCTCCATGCCCGCCAGGTGCGGCTGGACGAGCAGGTCCTGGCAGTCATCACCTGCCAGGACCTCAGCGACATGCGCCACGTGCAGAGCAGCCTGCTGGACGTAGGCCGGGTCCTGCACCAGATCATCGAGAACAGCCCGGTGGCCACCTTCGTGCTGAACGCCGAGCACCGGGTCACGCAATGGAATGCCGCGTGCACCAAGCTCACCGGCATCGAGATGGTGGACCTGCTGATGGGCGACAAGGAGCCCTGGCAGGCCTTCTACAAATGGCCGCGCCCCCTGCTGGCCGATCTCATCATCGACGGGACGGTGTCCGAAACGGCCCAGACCGCCGAGGGCGAGCGCTGCCAGGCCTCGCTGCTGATCCCGGGCGCCTTCGAGGCGGAGCGCTTCTTCCCCCAGATGGGCGAGCATGGGCGTTGGCTGTACCTGACCGCGGCCCCGCTGACCGACGCCCAGGGTCGTGTGGTGGGCGCCATCGAGACCCTGCAGGATGTCACGGCGCGGCGCCAGGCCGAGGAGCAGGTGCGCCGGCATCGCCAGGAGCTGGAGGAGCTGGTGGCGGAGCGTACCGCCGAGCTGCTGGGCATGCACCATGAGCTCGAGGCCTTTCTCGAGAATGCCTCGGTGGGCATCATCACCACCTCGCGCCAGCGCATCACCCGCGCCAACAAGAAGTTCGCCGAGATGTTCGAGTTCGGCAGCGAAAGCCCGCTGGACCATGACAGCGTCGAGCTCTTCACGAGCAAGGAGTCCTACGACTCGCTGGGGGCTGTGGCCTATCCCCTGCTGTCCCGCGGCGAGTCCCTGCTGCATGAGATGGAGATGTGCACGCTGCGGGGCAATCGGATCTGGGTGCAGATGATCGCCTATGTGGCCGATCCTCAGAACACCCAGGCCGGCACCTGGTGGCTGCTGCAGGACCGCACCGAGGTGCGTCGCGTGCAGGCCGAGCTGCAGCAGAACTTCGAGCGCATGAAGGAAACCAATGCCCGACTCGAGGAGGCGCAGAACCAGCTGCTGCAGTCCGAGAAGATGGCGTCCATCGGCCAGCTGGCGGCGGGTGTCGCGCACGAGATCAACAACCCCATCGGCTTCGTCAGCTCCAATGTCGGGACGCTGCGGCGCTATGTCGAGGGCATGTTCATGCTGCTCGACCACTACGAGCAGGTTGACCGCAGCCAGCTGCCGCCCGAGCTGAGGCAGGCGATCGAGCAGCAGCGCGTGGCGCTGGACATGGACTTCCTCAAGGAGGACCTGCCCCAGCTGCTGGATGAGAGCGACGAGGGCCTGACCCGTGTGAAGAAGATCGTCCAGGACCTCAAGGACTTCTCGCGCGTGGACCAGTCCGACTGGCAGGACGCGGACCTGAACGCGGGCCTGGACTCCACGCTCAACGTGGTGATGAACGAGGTCAAGTACAAGGCGGACGTCGTCAAGCACTACCAGGCCATCCCCACGGTGCGCTGCCGCGCCGCCCAGCTGAACCAGGTCTTCATGAACCTGATCGTGAACGCGGCCCACGCCATCACGGGGCGCGGCGTCATCACCCTGTCCACGCGCCAGGAGGGCGACTGGGTGTGCGTCAGCGTGCAGGACACCGGTTCCGGCATGAGCGAGGCCACCCTGCGCCGCATCTTTGAACCCTTCTTCACGACCAAACCCGTGGGGCGGGGCACCGGGCTCGGCCTGTCGCTGTCCTTCTCCATCGTGAAGAAGCATGGCGGGCGGATCGAGGTGGAGTCCCGCCAGGGCGAGGGCAGCTGCTTCAGCGTGTGGATCCCCATTGCCGGCCCTGCCGATGCGGGAGAGGACGCCAGCCCGCTGCCCGCCGCCTGAGAGGCCCGCCCGCGTCGGGAGCCGTCGGTCCGGGGCTTGACGGCCGGGCCTGGCAAGCAGCCAATAGACACTCAGAAGGCAGAGGCCGACAGGTCTTGAGGAAGCCACGAGGCGGTACCGACGTGCCCGCCCGCATGGCAGCCGGCAGGGAGCCATGACAGTCCTTGGACGCTTGGACGTCTGGAAGGGGGCTCCCATGCTGAACACCATCACGCGCATGCTGACCGCGCTGAGCGTGTCCGCGCTGCTGACCATGGCCATCCTGCTGGGCGCCTCGCTATGGGGCGTGCGGCACAGCGAGGCCATTGCCCGCCAGACCTTCGACGCCAAGGACGTCGCCGCCGACATCCTGCCGCCGCCGCTGTACCTGATCGAGCTGCGCCTGGTGCTTTCACAGGCCCAGGAAGGCCTGCTGAGCCGCGAGCAGGCGACGGCCGAGCTCGGCCGGCTGCGCACGGAGTACGACGCCCGCATCGCCTACTGGAAGGCCAATCCGCCGCATGGGCTGGAGGTGCAGCTGATGGGCGCGCAGCACCAGGCCGCTGAGCGCTTCTTTGACAGCGCCCAGCAGCTGCTGGCCTTGCCGGCGGACGTGGACGCCGAGCAGCGCAAGGCCGCCCTGGCCCGCGCCCATGCCCAGTACCTGGAGCACCGCGCCGGCGTGGACGTGACGGTGCAGGCCGCCAACCGCTTCGCCGAGAGCTCGGTGGCGGAGTTCGACGCCACCGGCCGGCGTCTGATCGGCAGCCAGGCGCTGCTGACCGTGCTGGCGATGGCCCTGCTGCTGCTCTTCGGTCGCCTCATGGGGCGGCGCATCTGCGAGCCCATCCGCCGGGCCGTCAGCGTGGCTGAGGCCGTGGCCCAGGGCATCCTCTCCTCGCGCATCCAGGTCGAGGGCCCGCGGGAGACGGTGCAACTGCTGCAGGCCCTGAGCCAGATGAACCAGAACCTCTCCTCACTGGTCAGTCATGTGCGGGCCAGTGCCGACGACATGGCCCAGGGCATCGGCGAGATCGCCACGGGCAATGCCGACCTCAGCCACCGCACCGAGAACCAGGCGTCCAACCTGGAGCGCACGGCGTCCGCGCTGGAGCAGCTCAGCAGCACCATGCGCGACAACGCCGAGACCGCCGGCCAGGCCGCGAGCATGGCGCGCGAGGTGCATCAGGTGGCCGAACGCGGCGGCGGCACCGTGCAGCGGGTGGTGCAGACCATGCAGGGCATCCATGGCGCCAGCGAGCGCATCGGCGAGATCATCGGTGTGATCGACAGCATTGCCTTCCAGACCAACATCCTGGCCCTCAACGCGGCCGTGGAGGCGGCCCGGGCGGGCGAACAGGGCCGCGGCTTCGCCGTGGTGGCCAGCGAGGTGCGGGCCCTGGCCCAGCGCAGTGCCGGCGCGGCCAAGGAGATCGCCCATCTGATCCAGGACAGCATGGCACGCGTGGAACGCGGCAATGCCCTGGTCGGCGAGGCGGGCCAGACCATGGGCGAGCTGGTGGCGCAGATGCAGCGCCTGCGCGACCTGATCGACCGCCTGAGCCATGCCAACAGCGAGCAGTCGCAGGGCATCACCCAGATCAACGGCGCGGTGGCGCAGCTCGACGGCATGACGCAGCAGAACGCCGCGCTCGTGGAGCAGAGCGCCGCGGCGGCCGAGAGCCTGTCACGGCAGTCCGGGCGGCTGGTCGAATGCGTGCAGCGCTTCCAGCTGTGAATCGACGCGCGGCGGGGTCAGGTCTTGCCTGGGGCGAGCTCAGTGGCTGGTCCGGAAGGCGCTGACCATCTCCGCCAGGCGCGAGGCCTGGTGCTGCAGGCTTTCCGCCGCCGCCGTGCTCTGCTCGACCAGGGCCGCGTTCTGCTGCGTGACCTGGTCCAGCTGCGTCACCGCCGAGCCCACCTGGGCGATGCCGCGTGACTGCTCCTGGCTGGCCGTGGCGATCTCGCCGATCAGGTCGCTCACCCGCTGCACCTGGGAGACGATGCTGCTCATGGACTGCCCCGCCTCCTCGACCAGGCGGTTGCCATGGTCGACCTGCTCGACGCTCTGGCTGATGAGGCTCTTGATCTCGCGTGCCGCCTGCGCCGAGCGCTGGGCCAGGGCCCGCACCTCGCCAGCCACCACGGCGAAGCCGCGGCCCTGCTCGCCGGCCCGGGCCGCCTCCACGGCCGCGTTGAGGGCCAGGATGTTGGTCTGGAAAGCGATGCCGTCGATGGTGCCGATGATGTCGGCGATGCGGCGCGAGGAGTCGGCGATGCCCTGCATGGTGTTCACCACCTGACCCACCAGCGCGCCGCCCTGGCCCGCGGCCGAGGAGGCCTCGCGCGCCAGGCGATCGGCCTGCGAGGCGGTGTCTGCATTGTTGGTGACGGTGCCGGCCAGCTGCTCCATGGAGGCCGCCGTCTGCTGGAGGTTGCTGGCCTGCTCCTCGGTGCGCTGGCTGAGGTCGGCCGTGCCGGTGGCGATCTCGGAGGAGCCGGTGGCGATGGTGTCGCTGCTCTCGCGCACCCGCTGCACCATGGTCGACAGGCTGGCCGACATGGTGTTGAGCGCTTCCAGCAGCTCATGGGCTTCGTCGCGGCCGCGCGTGTGCACCTGCTCGCGCAGGTCGCCGTCCGCCACCCTGCGGGCCAGCTGCACGGCCTGGTGCAGGGGCTGGACGATGGATCGCGTGCAGCACAGGGCCGCGACGCCTGTCAGCAGGGTCGCTGCGGCCGACAGCAGCACGGACCACAGCTTGACGCGTGCCTCCAGCCGTTCCAGCTCGTCAAAGCTGGCCTGCGCCTCCTTGCTCTGCAAGGCGATGAGCTGGTCGATGGCGGCCTTGGCCTGCACGCCCAGCGGCTGGATCTTCTGACCGTAGATCAGCTCGGCACTGGCGCTTTCCCCTTGCTTGAGCAGGTCCCGCGCCGCCAGCAGCCCCTGCTTGACGTAGGCCCCCCGTGTCTCGGCAAAGCGATCAGCCAGCGCCTTCTCCTCGGCACCCAGCGGACCCTGGGTGTAGCGCTTCCACGTCTCGGTGACCTCGGCCACATTGGCGCGCAGCTGCTGGTCCAGGGCCTCGACCTTGGCCGGCTGCGGATCGCGCAGCATCTCCATCACCAGGACGCGGTTGCGCAGCATCAGGGCGTCGATGGCACCGATCTGCTGGATGGGCAGCATGCGCTGCTGATGCAGCGCGCGGGCCTGTTCCCCCATGCGGTGGCTGCTCTGCCAGCCCAGGATGCCCAGCAGCAGCATCAGCACCAGCACCACACCAAAAGCCAGGCCCAGGCGCGGGCCAATCCTCAAACTCCTAAGGCTTTCCATCTTGTTCAACTCCCTTTGTTCCCTCCGGGATGGGCGCGGCCTGGGGCCGTCTACTAGACAATGCTCAAGGTTCGGGGGCCATGGTGAGTGTGGTTTTGAGAAATATCAAGTCCAGCTCAGGTGCGTCTGCGATGAACGAGGCAGGCATGAAAAAAGGCCTCCACGCGGGAGGCCTCCTGGCGTGCCGGCGAGGCCGGGCTTACATGCTGCGGCGGTACTGGCCCCCCACCTCGAACAGCGCCGAGGTGATCTGGCCCAGCGAGCAGACGCGCACGGCGTCCATCAGCACCTCGAAGACGTTCTTGTTGTCGATCACGGCCTGCTGCAGGCGTTGCAGCATGGCGGGCGACTGCGCGGCATGGCGCTCATGGAAGGCGGCCAGGCGCGAGAGCTGGCTCTGCTTTTCCTCGTCCGTCGAGCGGGCCAGCTCGATGTGCTCGGGCACCGGCTCGCCATGCGGGTTGCGGAAGGTGTTGACGCCGATGATGGGGTACTCGCCGGTGTGCTTGAGCATCTCGTAGTGCAGCGACTCCTCCTGGATCTTGCTGCGCTGGTAGCCCGTCTCCATCGCGCCCAGCACGCCGCCGCGCTCGGCGATCTTCTCGAACTCGGCCAGCACGGCTTCCTCGACCAGCTCGGTCAGCTCCTCGATGATGAAGGCGCCCTGCGAGGGGTTCTCGTTCTTGGCCAGGCCCCACTCGCGGTTGATGATCAGCTGGATGGCCATGGCACGGCGCACGCTCTCTTCCGTGGGCGTGGTGATGGCCTCGTCGTAGGCGTTGGTGTGCAGCGAGTTGCAGTTGTCGTAGATCGCGATCAGCGCCTGCAGCGTGGTGCGGATGTCGTTGAAGGCGATTTCCTGCGCATGCAGCGAGCGGCCGGAGGTCTGGATGTGGTACTTGAGCTTCTGGCTGCGCTCGTTGGCGCCGTACTTGTCACGCATGGCCACGGCCCAGATGCGGCGCGCCACACGGCCCAGCACGGTGTACTCGGGGTCCATGCCGTTGCTGAAGAAGAAGCTCAGGTTGGGCGCGAAGTCGTCGATGTGCATGCCGCGCGCCAGGTAGGCTTCGACGAAGGTGAAGCCGTTGGAGAGCGTCAGCGCCAGCTGCGAGATGGGGTTCGCGCCGGCCTCGGCGATGTGATAGCCGGAGATCGACACCGAGTAGAAGTTGCGCACGTTGTGGTGCACGAAGTACTCGGCGATGTCGCCCATCACCTTCAGCGAGAACTCGGTCGAGAAGATGCAGGTGTTCTGGCCCTGGTCTTCCTTCAGGATGTCGGCCTGCACGGTGCCGCGCACGTTGGCCAGCACCCAGGCCTTGATCTTGGCCGTCTCGTCGGCGGTCGGGTCTCGGCCGTTGTCCGCCTTGAACTTGGCGATCTGCTGGTCGATGGCCGTGTTCATGAACATGGCCAGAATGGACGGCGCCGGGCCGTTGATGGTCATGGACACGCTGGTGGTGGGGCTGCAGAGGTCGAAGCCGTCGTACAGCACCTTCATGTCGTCCAGCGTCGCGATGCTGACGCCGGAGTTGCCCACCTTGCCGTAGATGTCCGGCCGCGGGGCGGGGTCGGCGCCGTAGAGCGTGACCGAGTCGAAGGCCGTGGACAGGCGCTTGGCGGGCATGCCCTCCGAGACCAGCTTGAAGCGGCGGTTGGTGCGGAAGGCATCGCCCTCGCCGGCGAACATGCGGGTGGGGTCCTCGCCCTCGCGCTTGAAGGCGAAGACGCCGGCGGTGTAGGGGAAGGAGCCGGGCACGTTCTCCAGCATCAGCCACTTGAGCAGCTCGCCCTGGCACTCGTAGTGCGGCAGCACGACCTTCTTGATCTTGGTGCCCGAAAGGCTGGTCGAGACGAGGCTGGTGCGGATTTCCTTGTCGCGGATCTTGACCACGTATTCGTCGCCGGCGTAGGCCTTCTGCATGTCGGGCCACTGGGCCAGCAGCTGGCGGGCGTCGGCGTCCTGGCGCGCCTCGCGCGCGGTGGCCAGCTCAGCCAGCGCGCCGCGGGCGTTCTGCTTCTCCGGATTGGCCTCCAGCAGCATGCGGCTGGCGCCGTGCAGCTGCTGGATCTCGCGGGCGAGCTGGGCCTGCTGGCGGGCGCGCTTCTTGTAGCCGCGCACGCTGTCGCTGATCTCGGCCAGGTAGCGCACGCGGGCCGGCGGCACGATGGGCGTCTGGTGGGTGCTGAAGCGAGTGCTGACCAGGGGCAGGCGGCCCTCGGCCAGCTGCAGGCCCAGCTCGGCCAGACGCGGCTTGAGGGCCTGGAACAGGGCGGTCACGCCGTCGTCGTTGAAGCGGCTGGCCATGGTGCCGAAGACGGGCATGTCCTCGGCCTTCTTGCCCCAGGCTGACCGGTTGCGCTGGACCTGCTTGGCGACGTCGCGCCAGGCATCGGCCGCGCCCTTGCGGTCGAACTTGTTGATGGCGACGAACTCGGCGAAGTCCAGCATGTCGATCTTCTCGAGCTGGCTGGCCGCGCCGAACTCGGGCGTCATCACGTACATGGGGATGTCCACGTGCGGGACGATGGCGGCGTCACCCTGGCCGATGCCCGAGGTCTCGACGATGACCAGGTCGAAGCCGGCCACCTTGGCCGCCGCGATCACATCGGGCAGGGCCTTGCTGATCTCGCTGCCGAAGTCCCGCGTGGCCAGCGAGCGCATGAACACGCGCGAGCCCTGGCTCCACGGCGAGATGGCGTTCATGCGGATGCGGTCGCCCAGCAGGGCGCCGCCGCTCTTGCGGCGCGAGGGGTCGATGGAGATGAGCGCCACGCGCAGGCGGTCGTCCTGGTCCAGGCGCAGGCGGCGGATGAGCTCGTCGGTCAGGCTGGACTTGCCGGCGCCGCCGGTGCCGGTGATGCCCAGCACGGGGGTCTTGAGGCCAGCCGCCTGCTCGCGCAGGGCCTGGACGAGGCCGGCGTCCGCCTTCTCGTTCTCCAGGGCCGTCATGAGCTGGGCCAGGGCGCGCCAGGCGCCTTCGGTCTGGCCCTGGATGGCGGCGATGTCGGTGGGGGCGAAGGCGCTGATGTCCTTGTCGCAGCGCATCACCATCTCGCCGATCATGCCTTGCAGGCCCATGCGCTGCCCGTCCTCGGGGCTGAAGATGCGCACGCCGTGCTCGGCCAGGTCGCGGATCTCGGCCGGCACGATCACGCCGCCGCCGCCGCCATAGACCTGGATGTGCTCGCCGCCGCGCTCCTTCAGCAGCTGCACCATGTACTTGAAATACTCGACGTGCCCGCCCTGGTAGGAGGAGATGGCGATGCCCTGGGCATCTTCCTGCAGCGCGGCGGTGACGACCTCGTCCACCGAGCGGTTGTGGCCCAGGTGGATCACCTCGGCACCCATGCCCTGCAGGATGCGGCGCATGATGTTGATCGCGGCATCGTGGCCATCGAAGAGGCTGGCGGCCGTCACGAAACGCACCTTGTGGGTGGGACGGTAGTCGGCGAGGGCCTTGAATTCGGCGGACAAGTCGGTCATCGCGGGTCTCCTGCTGGGCCGGCCGGGGTGACGGCATGGGCCCGGTTCTATCAGCAACAAGGGCCCGATTCTAGGTGCGACTTGACGTTTACGTAAACGTCAATCCTTCGCGTTCCGGCGAGGCTGGGCCGGCGAGGGAGGCAAGGCGGGGAGGCGGCACGGTCACAGGCTCTGCAGCGAGGCGGGCGCCGTCTGCATGAAGCGCTGCTGGCCGGGCTCGCGCAGCTGCCACTTCTCGGCCAGGGCCATGAAGCGGGCGGCGGAGACCGGCCGCGAGAACCAGTGGCCCTGGTAGCCCATGCAGCCCATGCTGCGCAGGCAGTCCAGCTGGCGCACGTTCTCCACGCCCTCGGCCACCACCTCCAGGCCCATGTCCAGGCCCAGGTGCACGATGGTCTCGGCGATGCGGCAGGCGTCGGCGTCGTCGGGCAGGTCATGCACGAAGGATTGGTCGACCTTGAGCTGGTCCAGGGGCAGGCCGCGCAGGCGGCTCAGCGAGGAGAAGCCGGTGCCGAAGTCGTCCAGGGCCAGGCGGATGCCGCGCTCGCGCATGCGCTGCATGCGCTCCTGGAGCTGCTCGAAGTTGTCGGAGTAGGCGGACTCGGTCAGCTCGAACTTCAGCAGCCCGGCCTGGGCCAGGGCAGGCGGCACGGTGGCGATGAGCTTCTCGGTGGCGCTCTCGGACTGCAGCTGGATGGAGCTGACATTGATGGAGATGGGGATCCCATGCAGCGGTCCGCCGTCCTGCCAGGCGACCAGCAGGCGGCAGACCTGTTCCAGCAGGCGCTGCCCGGCCGGCTCGATCAGCCCGGTGGCTTCGGCAATGGGCACGAATTCGGCGGGCGACACCAGCCCGCGCTTGGGATGGCGCCAGCGCATCAGCACCTCGGCGCCGATCAGCTCGCCCTCGGCATTGCACTGGGCCTGGAAGAAGGGCTCGATCTCGCCGGCCGCGATGCCCCGCGCGAAGTCCAGCTCCTGGGCCGAGGCCTGGCGCGCGTCGCGCAGCATGGTGACGATGCAGGCATAGATCAGCAGGGCCGTCAGCACGGCGACCAGGCCCACGCCGACCTGGCGTGTCTGCAGCGGCACCGTGGGCGTCTCCACGAAGCGCAGCTCGAAGGTCTGCAGCGCGACAAAGGCGCCGAGGATCAGCACGGACATCACGCTCAGCAGCCAGCCCGGCCGGTACTGCAGCAGGAAGTAGCTGCAGACGAAGAGCGGGATCAGGTAGAGCTGGGTGCTGCGCGGCACGCCGCCTGAGGGCAGGTCCGCCAGCAGGCTCAGGGCCAGCACCACCAGCCAGGCGCAGAAGCAGTAGAACACCGAGGCCGTGCGCGGCAGCCTGTGCTTCAGCAGCAGCAGCGTGAAGGCGGAGCCGGCGACGGCCATGCCCGGCATGGCGGCCACCCAGGGCCTGCCAATGAAGAGGAAGTGGGCGGCCCAGGGCAGCGAACCGAGGATGGTCAGCCAGGCCATTACTCGCAGCACATGCTCGCGGCGGCGGGCGAAGGCCTGGGGCACGAGGCCCTCGTTGGACTCCAGGCGCGACAGCAGCTGCCAGACGCCATGCCAGCGCCCGGAGAGATCGGGGGGTCGTGTCGTTGCCAGGCCCGGGCCCTGTGGGCTTCTCATCGCCGCTCCCTGCTGCGAATTCGCCGGGCGCGCGACGGCGCCCGTGCCGGGTCCATTGTGCATGCCTGCCTTCGGCCTGACATGACCCGCCGCCCGTGCGGACCCCATGCCGGCCCGGCCGGTGGGCAATCTGCCACAGACCGGCGGGGCGAGCGGGCGCCCTGCGTGAGGTCAGCGGCCGCTGCCGGCCAGGCGGAAGCCGCTGACCAGTTCCGCCAGGCGGCTGGCCTGCTCCTTCAGCGACTCGGCGGCCGCCGCACTCTGCTCCACCAGCGCGGCGTTCTGCTGGGTGGCCTGGTCCAGCTGGGTGACGGCCTGGTTGACGGCGCCGATGCCGTCGCGCTGCTCCACCGTGCTGGCCGAGATCTCGCCGATGATGTCGCTGACCCGGTTCACGCTGGCCACGATCTCGTCCATGGTGCTGCCGGCCTGCTGCACCAGGCGCGAGCCCACCTCGACCCGCTCCACGCTGGCACCGATCAGGCTCTTGATCTCCTTGGCTGCCTCGGCGCTGCGCTGGGCCAGGCTGCGCACCTCGGCGGCCACCACGGCGAAGCCGCGGCCCTGCTCGCCGGCGCGCGCCGCCTCCACGGCCGCATTGAGCGCGAGGATGTTGGTCTGGAAGGCGATGCCATCGATCACGCCGATGATGTCGCTGATGCGGCGCGAGCTGGCGTTGATCTCCTCCATGGTGCTGACCACCTGCCCCACGACGGCGCCGCCGCGCTGGGCCACCTCGGCCGCGCTGCCCGCCAGCTGGTTGGCCGTGGCCGCGCTGTCGGCGCTGTGGCTGACGGTGCCGGTCAGCTGACCGGTGGCGCCGGCGGCCTGCTGCAGGTTGGAGGCCGTCTGCTCCGTGCGATGACTCAGGTCCAGATTGCCCGAGGCGATCTCGGCGCTGGCCGTCTGGATGTTCTCGGTGCTCTCACGCACCTCGCTGACGATGCGGTTCAGCGCCTCCTTCATGCGGGAGAGGGCGCGCTGCACCTCGCCGATCTCGTCCTGGCGGCTGCTGTCCAGGCGGCCGCTGAGGTCGCCATTGCCGATGCGCTCGGCCTCGCCCACCAGGGCCTTGAGCGGGTTCGCGATGGAGCGCACCAGGGACCAGGTGCCCAGCCCCAGGGCCAGCACGATGACGCCCATCAGTGCGGCCACGCTCCACACCGTGCGCATGCGCTCGTCGCCCGCCCGCTGCTGCATGGCCTGGGCCTTGTCGGCCTGGATCTGCACGAAGGCCTGCTGGGCTTCGAGGTAGCTGTCCACGGCCTGCTGGATGCGGCCCAGGCCGCTGCGCACGCCATCGGCGTCACCGGCGGCCTTGAGCTTGCCGACTTCATTGCGCAGGCCGATGTAGGCCTGGCGCTGCTCGGCGATGCGCTGCATGGCGCGCTTCTCCTCGTCGGAACTGGCCAGCTCCTCCAGCTGCTTCTGCAAACCGCTGATCTGCTGGGTGGTGGCCTCGATCATGGGCTTGGCCAGCTTGCTCACCGAGTCGTCGGGAGCGGCCAGGCCCAGGATCACTCGCGTCGCATTGGTCTCGGTCATGCCCCGCCAGCGCAGCGAATGGCTCAGCTTGAGCTGCTGGTCCTGCTGGGCTTTCATGGCCTCCTGCAGCAGGTGGGAGGTGCGCAGGGCCGCGCCGGCCGTCATCAGCACGGTGACCACGGTGAGCGCGATTACCGGCAGCCACAGGCGCGTCGCAATCGACAGGTGCTTCATGGGCGTCTCCACTGAATCTTGTTGGTTTGCACGGGCGTCGGGTGCCGCCCGCGTGCCGATGATGATTCAGACGCGCCCGCACCGGTAGCATTCCCTGGCGGGATCTGAGGCATTTCCGCTACGGCCGCGTCGGGAACGCTGGTAGGCTCCCGCTGTTTCCAGCGCAGCCTCCCTCCCATGAGCTTTCTGGCCATCGACATCGGCAACACCCGCCTCAAGTGGGCGCTCTACGCATCGCCCCAGCCGGGCGCGGTGGTGCTGGCCCATGGCGCCGTGTTCCTGGAGAACATCGAGCGCCTCGCGGAGGACGAATGGCGGCGCCTGCCCGCGCCCCGCAGCATGCTGGGCTGCAATGTGGCCGGCGATGCCGTGCGGCACCGGGTCGAGGAGCAGATCGAGCAGATGGAGTCCTGGGACCTGGAATCGCGCTGGGTCCATTCCACGCACCAGGCCGGCGGCATCATCAACGGCTACGACCACCCGGGGCGCCTGGGCGCAGACCGCTTCGTGGCCCTGGTCGGGGCCCGCTCCCACGTGATGCAGCGCGGCGCACCGCGGGCCGTGCTGGTGGTGATGGTGGGCACGGCCGTGACGGTGGATGCCGTCGACGCCGAGGGCCACTTCCTCGGCGGCCTCATCCTGCCCGGCCACGGCATCATGCTGCGCGCGCTGGAGAGCGGCACGGCCGGCCTGCGCGTGCCCACCGGCGAGGTGCGCGCCTTCCCCACCAACACCTCGGACGCCCTGACCAGCGGTGGCACCTATGCCATCACCGGCGCCATCGAGCGCATGCACCGCCACCTGGGTCAGCGTGCCGGCCATGAGCCCCTGACCCTGATGACGGGCGGCGCGGGCTGGAAGGTGGCGCCGGCCCTGGAGGTGCGCCACGAGCTGGTCGAGAGCCTGCTCTTCGACGGCATCCTGGCGCTGCAGGCGCATCGCCTGGCGCTCTGAGCGCCGCACCGGCCCGGCGGGGCTAGGCCCGGCCGCGCCGCAGGGCCAGCAGCCCGAGGCCTGTCAGACCGACCAGGGCATAGACGCCGGCCGTCAGCGGCAGAGCGCGGCCATTGAAGCCCATCAGGTCAAGCCAGGGAAAGATCGAGGCCTGGGTGGCGGCATAGAGCCAGAACAGGAACAGGGCCAGGAAGGTGCGCGAACCGGCGGTCCAGTGACCCAGCAGGGCGCTGAGGCTGCTCAGCAGCAGCAGGCCGCTGAGCAGAGCCAGCGCCTGCAGGGGCGCCTGCATCCCCCAGCGCACCAGGACCGGCGCATGGAACAGCAGCCCCAGCAGCGCCGCGCTGGCAAAGGGGGTCAGGCGCCTGCGCTCGGGGCCGCCCGGCGCCACGGCGGCCAGCGCCAGCGTGCGTGCCTGGTGGTCCTGCGCGCCCAGGCCGCAGACCATCACGCCCCAGCAGGCCGTGGAGACCAGCACCACCGGCCCGAGCGAAGCCAGGGGAAGGCTGAGGCCCAGGACCATCATCAGGGGCAGGGCCAGCAGCGCCCAAGGCTGGCCGACCAGGGCCAGGCAGACCTGGGCCAGCACCTGACCGGGCCAACCGGGCACCCGCGCGCACAGCGGCAGCAGGCGGCCCGCCAGGCGAGCCAAGGGCTGCTGGGCGTTGACCAGCGCCGTGCGCCAGCGTGAGCCCGTCTTGGCCGCCGCGGGCCGGACGCGGTCCGGGTCGTAGCGGTGGAACAGCCAGAGGGCCGGCAGCAGGGGCAGCAGGGCCAGCCCGGCCGAGGCCAGACGCAGGGCGACCAGCGGCCAGGACCACACGCCCTCGGGCAGCTGGCCGACGCCCAGCGCGGGGTCGAAGCTCGAGACGCCGATGCTCACACTGTTCGTGCCCATCAGCTGGCCCAGGCGCAGGGCGAGCGCCGACATGCCCGACAGGTCCAGCGCCAGTATCGGATGCAGCCCCTGGGCGTCCTTGTCGAGGGTGAAGGGCAGGGCCGCGAACTGGCCCACCCAGCAGGCGAAGAAGAACAGGTCGCCCCGGCGTCGCATCAGGGGGGCCCAGGCATCGCACAGCAGGGCCACGCTGGCACACAGCAGCAGCGGCGGGCCCATGCCCAGCAGCCACATGGCCAGGTAGGGGCCCAGCTGCAGCGGGGCCTCGCCGTGCATCAGCTGCAGCAGCATCACCGTGAGGAGGTCGACGCCGGCCAGCGTCATCAGGAAGGCCACGGCACCGAGCCATCGGCTCAGCAGCAGCCCGAAGGCCGGTGCCGGCGCCGTCGCCAGCAGGGCGGCCGCCCCATGCTGCAGGTCCTGCTGCGTGCGCCCGCGGACCAGGAAGAAGCCCAGCAGGCCGAAGAGCAGGTTGCCCATCATGCCGCCGCCGACCGACAGCGTGTGGCTGTCATAGAGCATGCGCTGGTCATTGACGGCGAACAGGGTCACCTCGCCGGTGTTGTCGGGAATCATGAGCCAGCTGGCGGCGATCACCAGCCCGAGGATGAGCAGGCTGGAGCTGCGGCGCGCGCGCAGCACCCACTCGTGGCGCGCGAGCGTGAGCACGAGGCCGAGCGTCCCGCCGACGATGCCGTGGCGGGCGCTCATGCGGCCATCCCCAGGCCCTGCGTGTCCGCATAACGCTGTGCCATCAGAGCCTCCTCGAGGCTGGGCAGGGCGGCCTGGGCCTCGGCGCAGGGGCGTTCCGTGTGGGCCATGCGGACCTGGATCAGGCCACCCTGGCGCTGGGCCTGCAGCACGTGCACCTGCTGGCGCAGGGATTCGTAGTGGCCGGGCTCCAGCAGGGCGGTCCAGACCTGACCCTCGGCCCGTGCCATCAGGGCCTCGGGGCTGCTGAAGGCCAGCAGGCGGCCGCGGCGCAGGATGGCCAGGTGGGTGGCCATGTTCTCGATGTCCGAGACGATGTGGGTGGAGACGATCACCAGGCGCGAGAAGCCCAGCTCGGACAGCAGCTGGCGGAATCGCAGGCGCTCCTCGGGGTCCAGGCCGGCGGTGGGCTCATCGACGATCAGCACGTCCGGGTCGTTGAGCAGGGCCTGCGCGATGCCCAGGCGCTGGCGCATGCCGCCCGAGAAGCCGGCGGCCATGCGGTCGGCCTGCTCGTGAAGGTTGACCAGCTCCAGCAGTTGCTGGATGCGGCGGCCATCGCGCACGCCCTTGAGCGCGGCGAAGTACTGCAGGAATTCGCGCGCCGTCAGCTGCGGGTAGACGCCGAAGTCCTGCGGCAGATAGCCCAGGCGGCGGCGCATCAGCTCGGGGCGGGCGACGATGTCCTGGCCGTCCAGCAGGATGCGCCCCTGGCTGGGCCGGCTGAGCGTGGCCAGCATCTGCATCAGCGTGGTCTTGCCCGCACCGTTATGGCCGACCAGGCCCACCAGGCCGGCGCCCAGTTCCAGGTTGAGGCCATCGATGGCCCGGTGGTCTCCGAATGTCTTGACCAGCTCTTGAATGCTCAGCATGCCGCCTCCTCATGAATCTGGCGCGCAGCGTAGCGAGGCGACCCCGGCGGGGCACGGGGATTCAGACAGAGTGGCGCGGCGGGCGGACAGGCTGCACCGGCGCAGCCGTGGCCGTGGCGTGAGAAGCGCCGGGCGTGGGGCGTGGGGACGCGCGGCGCGCCTAGTCGGGACGCTTGAGCTGGCGGAGCTCCTCGCGCACGGCGCCGAGCTCCTCATGCACGGAGCGCAGCTGGGCGTGCAGGTCGCGCAGGATGTCCTTCTCGACCTCCCGTTCGGTGCTTTCCACCCACATGGCCGCGATGGCGGCGGTGACCAGGGAGAGCACCGCATAGCCCAGCAGCACCACGAAGACCGAGAAGATCTTGGCGGCAGCCGTGGTGGGCACGATGTCGCCATAGCCCACGGTGGCGGCGGTGGTGAAGGCCAGCCACATGCCGTCGGCCGGCGTCTTGACGCGCGGCTCCAGCACCCAGAAGCCCACGCCGCAGAACAGCAGCACCATCAGGGCCAGCAGCAGGAGGTAGCCCAGGCCGCCGCGCGTGACCCAGCTCTTGATGGCCCAGACCATCCTCAGCAGGGTCAGCAGCGAGACGAAGAGCCGCCCCGCCAGCGCCAGGCCCGACTCGGCGCTGGGCGGCAGCAGCGCGGAGGCCAGCAGGCCGGCCATCAGCACCAGGTCCAGCATATTGCTGCGCCAGTACTGCTGCGGATGCGAGCACAGCCGCCCCACGCGCCACAGCGACAGGCCCACGAGGCCCGCCGCAACCAGGTAGATGGCGATGGCCAGCGGCGTGGGCAGGCTCTCGATCAGCTCGATGTAGAAGGCCGGAATGGTGCACAGCAGGGCGATCAGCACCGGCCAGCGCCAGCGCTGCTCCGCGTGCGTGGCGGCGGTGTTGAGCTGGCTGGGCCGGGAGAGGCCCCAGCTGCGGGTGCTGATGCGATGCGGCATCCGGCAAGCCTAAGCCGTGCCAGGTCTTGCTGTCTTGATGTCCGTCAAGCAGCCGGCCTCAGAGGATGAAGCGCGACAGGTCCTCGTTGGCTGCCAGCGCCGCCAGGCGCTCGTCCACGGCCGCGGCGTCGATGCGCACGGTCTGCCCGCCCATGTTCGGCGCGTCGAAGCTGATCGGATCCAGCAGGCGCTCCATCACCGTGGCCAGGCGGCGCGCGCCGATGTTCTCGGTGCGCTCGTTGACCTCGCAGGCGATCTGGGCGAGGCGGCGGATGCCGTCGGGCAGCAGCTCCAGCGTCACGCCCTCGGTGGCCAGCAGGGCCTGGTACTGCTTGACCAGGCTGGCGTGGGTGCTGGAGAGGATGGCTTCGAAGTCATCCACGCTCAGCGAGCTCAATTCCACGCGGATGGGGAAGCGGCCCTGCAGCTCGGGGATGAGATCGCTGGGCTTGGCCAGGTGGAAGGCGCCCGAGGCGATGAAGAGCATGTGGTCGGTCTTGACCATGCCGTACTTGGTGGAGACGGTGCTGCCTTCCACGAGGGGCAGGAGGTCACGCTGCACACCCTGGCGCGAGACCTCGGCGCCACTGCCCTCGGAGCGGCTGGTCACCTTGTCGATCTCGTCGATGAAGACGATGCCGTTCTCCTGCGCATTGAGCAGGGCCGCGGCGCGGATCTCTTCCTCGTTGACCAGCTTGGCCGCTTCCTCCTCGACCAGCAGCTTCATGGCCTCGCCGATCCTGAGCTTGCGGCTGCGCTTCCTGCCGGCGCCCATCTGCGAGAACAGGCCCTTCAGCTGCTCGGTCATCTCCTCCATGCCCTGGGGGCCGAGGATCTCCATGCTGGGCTTGGGCTCGGCCAGTTCCAGCTCGATTTCCTTGTCGTCCAGCTGACCTTCGCGCAGGCGCTTGCGCATGACCTGGCGGGCGGTGTTGTCCGGCGCCGGGGCGCTGGGCGTGGCAGTGAAGCCGAACTCGCTGCCGCTGGCGGAGCGGGGCGGTGGCACGAGCGCGTCGAGGATGCGCTCCTCGGCGGCGTCCTCGGCGCGGGTGCGCAGGCGGCGCATCTGCAGCTCGCGCTCCTGCTTGACGGCGATCTCGACCAGGTCGCGCACGATGCTGTCCACGTCCTTGCCCACATAGCCCACCTCGGTGAACTTGGTGGCCTCGACCTTGATGAAGGGCGCGTCGCTGAGCTTGGCCAGGCGGCGGGCGATCTCGGTCTTGCCCACGCCGGTGGGGCCGATCATCAGGATGTTCTTGGGCGTGATCTCGCCACGCAGCTTCTCCTCGACCTGCTGGCGGCGCCAGCGGTTGCGCATGGCGATGGCCACGGCGCGCTTGGCCTCCTGCTGGCCCACGATGTGGCGGTCGAGTTCGGAAACGATTTCTTGCGGAGTCATGGACATGGGCGTCCTCGTTCGGTGCGATGGCGTGCGCTCAGGCGCGGGCGACGCCGTCCAGCGTCTCGAGGGTGTGGGTCTGGTTGGTGTAGATGCAGAGGTCACCGGCGATCTCCAGGGATCGCTTGACGATGTCCGCCGCGCCCAGCTCGCTGTGCTGCAGCAGGGCGCGCGCGGCGGCCTGCGCATAGGCCCCGCCGGAGCCGATGGCCACGATGCCCATCTCGGGCTCCAGCACGTCGCCATTGCCGGTGATGATCAGCGAGGTCTCGGCGTCCGCCACGGCCAGCATGGCCTCCAGGCGGCGCAGCACGCGGTCCGTGCGCCAGTCCCGCGTGAGCTCCACGGCGGCCCGCACCAGGTGCCCCTGGTGCTTCTCCAGCTTGGACTCGAAGCGTTCGAACAGCGTGAAGGCATCGGCCGTGGCGCCGGCAAAGCCGGCCAGCACGCGCTCCTTGTAGAGCTTGCGCACCTTGCGCGCGCTCGCCTTCACGACGATATGGCCCAGCGTCACCTGGCCGTCACCCCCGATGGCGACCTGGCCGTTGCGGCGCACGCTGACGATGGTGGTCCCATGGAACACCGGATCTTGGGAAGCGGATGCAGTCATAGCCATTCCAGCTGAGGGCGGGAAGGGCATTTTCAAGCCGATGCCTCGAGGCCCGTCAGTGCCTGAGCGCAGAGGAAGGGCTAGGGCGGCGCATCCCGGCTCAGGAGCCAGTCCCGCTGTGCGAAGCGCCCTCCTCGCCCCTGCACGGCTCCAAACCAAGAGCACTCGGCGCAGCCGGTGCTGATAGAGCCCCCAGGGCCCCTACCCCTGCACGGCTCCAAACCAAGAGCACTCGGCGCAGCCGGTGCTGATGGAGCCCCAGGGCCCACGCCCCTGCACAGATCCAAACCAAGAGCACTCGGCGCAGCCGGTGCTGATAGAGCCCCAGGGCCCCTACCCCTGCACGGCTCCAAACCAAGAGCACTCGGCGCAGCCGGTGCTCGCCCCGCACGACGCCTGCGGATCCGGCTTTGCCGGGCCGCCAGGCGTGCCCCCTTGAGGGGGCGGCCGAAGGCCGTAGGGGGTGGTCAATCAGACCGTTCTGACTTTGACCCGCGCGTGCTCGTTGATGCCCATCGCACCGAAGAACAGGGCCACCAGGCGGTGGGTGTCCTTGAAGACGACGTTGCGGTTCTCGCTGCGGCGGCTGAGCACCCAGTTGAGCAGGTCGCCGGCGGCCAGGAAGTCCAGGCGGATCAGGGCCGGGCAGGACACCTCGATCAATGAGGCCGCGCCCAGCTCGCTGCTCATCAGATTGAGCGTCTCGCTGATGTCGCCATGCAGTTGGCCGCTGAGCTCCAGCTGCACGGCCTGGCCCAGCTTGGTCTGTTCGCCCAGGCTGGTCTCGAGGAAGGTGCTCTGCGCGTCCAGGGCCTGCTGCTGCGTGGTGGAGGTGGGGCCCTGCGTGGACAGGCTGTTGCCGCTGACCCGCACCAGGCACTTGGCCTTCTCCCAGGACGGCGGCGAGACCTCGTAGGTGACGCAGTAGTCGATGGCAGCTTCGTCGAACTGGTCTGGCCGGTTGACCAGGCGCAGCGCTTCCATGCGCAGCATCCAGAGGGCCGGATCGACATCGCGGACGCCCACGGGCGCCATGTCCTTGATCACCTGCAGGAACTGGTCGCCGGCCAGCCAGCGGATGTCCAGCGCCTGCTTGGACCAGTCCTTGAACACGGACTGCAGCTTGGCGCAGCCTTCGGTGTCCAGTTGCTGGAGGTCCTTCCAGTCCAGCACCCAGGGCATGGGCGAGGACTCGCAGCGCGAGCGCATCTGCTGCACGGCCTCGGCGTCGAGGTAGGCCGGGGCGGACCAGCAGACGGCGCCGGGGCTGCCCTTGGGCGGGCGCACCTTGCGCTGCTGCTCGGCCACCATCTTGGGCATGGAGAACCACTGCGGCGCCGACAGCCCGAACTGCTGCGCGTACTCCAGCGCCAGGGCCTCGAACTTGCTCTGCTGGCCGGTGGCGCGGTAGAAGTCGAAGAGCACCAGCCAGGTCTCGGCATGCAGATTGCGGCTGCCGCCGGGTTGGGTGAGCTCCGTGAGGCTGCGCTCGCAGCTTTCGTTGTCCGCGTTGGCGAAGGCGATCACGGCTTCGTCCAGCTCGGCGTCGTGCACGACCTCGTTCACCTCGATGGCCGCGCTCTCCGTCATGCGGAAGCTGAGGCCCGGGTTCATGGGCATCAGCTCGGGCAGCTCGCTGGGCGCGCCCTCGGCGGGCGGCGGGAGCTTGGTGTCGACCACGGCGGCCGCGGGGACCGGCGTATTGCTGGGCCGCTCGCGGCCAGGCGCCGGTGCGGCCGAGGTGGGCGCGGGCGAGGCGGCCGCAGGGGCGGCGCCGCCTCTGGGAATCTCGGTGTTGGGGACTGCGGGCATGGTCGGCGCGAAGGCCGCCGCCCGGGTGCTGGTCTCGAAGAAGCCGGAAGAGGGCGGCGAGGGCGCACGGGCGAAGCTCTCGCCCACCATCTGCTGCTCGATCTCGTCGATCTTGGCCTTGACCTGCAGGTCCACCCGCTGGCCCATGTCGCTGTTCATGCGCTCAACCTCGTCCATGCGTGACGAGGAGGCGCCCAGGGCGGCCAGCTGCTCGGGCGAGAGGCCCTCGCGGCGGATGCGGCGCAGCATGTCCAGCTCGCGCTTGCGGACGAAGTCATTGCGCCGCTTGCGCTCCACCATGGCCCGCAGCTCGGCCTTGGCGGCGTCGGCCTGCGGGTCGTCCTGGCGCGAATTGATCTCAGCCCAGTCGGTGGTCGGGTTGGCGACAAAGCGCGCGACCTTGCGGAAGAAGCTCTCGCTGTCCTTGGGGTCGGTCATGCGGTTCCTGATGGGCTGGGACGGGGGGCCGGCAAGGGCGGGTCGCGGCGACTCAGTCGCCGAACATCTTCTGTTTCAGCTCGCGGCGCTGCTGGGCTTCCAGCGACAGCGTGGCCGTCGGGCGGGCGATCAGGCGGCCGAGGCCGATGGGCTCGCCGGTCTCGTCGCAATAGCCGTACTCGCCGCTGTCCAGGCGCTGCAGCGACTGCATGATCTTCTTCAGCAGCTTGCGCTCGCGGTCACGGGTGCGCAGTTCCAGGGCGTGCTCTTCCTCGATGGTGGCGCGGTCGGCCGGATCGGGGACGATGGAGGTGTCTTCGCGCAGATGCTCGGTGGTTTCGCCGGCATTGGAGAGCAGGCTCTCCTTGAGTTCGTTCAGCTTGGCGCGGAAGAACTCAATCTGCTTGTCATTCATGTACTCGCTGTCCGGCATGGCCAGGACTTCGGCGTCGGTCAGTTCGTTGCCAGGCTTGGATTTCCAGGCGTTCGCGAGCTTGGGGTCGGCTTTCACGGCAGGGCGGGGCGTTTCAATCAAGGGACTACTCGAGGACCGCGCAGGCGGCTTGGGGGGGGCGAAGCGATCGGCAAAGCGGCTGGCGGCGGCCGGAGCCTCCGTCACCACGGTGTCGGCATCGCCGGAAGGGGCGGCACTGGCCTTGGCGGCAGATTTGCTGGCCTTGGGTGCCGACCGCGCAGCGGCCGGAGCCGGGGCAGCGGTGGATTTCGGGGCCTGGGTCTTGCTCACTTTCAGTCTCCTCGCAGGGTGTTTATACCTGCTTCAAAGGGCACTTCGCCAACGGGACCAGTTCTGGGGACCAGCTTCGCCAAACTTTTGCCAATCCTGCTGTCCTGCCTTTGTGGGGCAGGGCGATCCCCTGGGGGATCAGGGCCGGTGCCAGGGGGTGACGGGAGGTCATCCCCTGAGCCAGCGCTTCTGTCAGTTTTGGGCGCCGCGGATTGTAGCCATAGGGAGTGGCACCCAACTGACAGAGTGTGTCACTAGGCGAGACAGCCTTCCAGTCCCTGCAGCAGGATCTCCTTGGGCAGGTCGATGCCAATGAAGACCATCTTGCTCTGCTTCTTCTCGCCGGGCATCCAGCGCGGGCCCAGATCCGAGCCCATCAGCTGGTGCACGCCCTGGAAGATCACCTTCTTGTCGGTGCCCTTCATGTAGAGCACGCCCTTGTAGCGCAGCATCTTGGGACCGTAGACCTGCACGATGGCGCCCAGGAACTCTTCCAGCTTGGCCGGGTTGAAGGGCTTCTCGGCGCGGTAGACGAAGGACTTCACGTCATCGTCATGGGCGTGGTGGTGCGGATGGTCGCAGTGCTCGCCATGCTCATGGTCGTGATCATGGTGATGATGGTGGTGGTCGTGGTCGTCGGCCTTGAGGAAGTCAGGGTCGATCTCCAGCTTGGCATTCAGATTGAAGCCGCGCAGGTCGAAGACGCGGGCCAGCTCCACCTCGCCGAAATGCACGCGCTGCTGCGGTGCGCGCGGGTTCATGTGCTTGATGCGGTGGGCCAGGGCGTCCACGGCGGCCGGGTCGCAGAGGTCGGTCTTGGACAGGAAGATCTGGTCCGCGAAGCCGATCTGGCGGCGCGCCTCCTGGCGGGTGTTGAGCTGCTCCTCGGCATGCTTGGCGTCCACCAGGGTCAGGACGGAGTCCAGCAGGTAGCTCTCGGCGATCTCGTCGTCCATGAAGAAGGTCTGGGCGACAGGGCCGGGGTCGGCCAGGCCGGTGGTCTCGATGACCACCCGGTCGAACTCGACCTCGCCCTTGCGGCGCTTGGCCGCCAGGTCCGACAGCGTCGTGCGCAGGTCCTCGCGGATGGTGCAGCAGACGCAGCCGTTGCTCATCTGGATGATCTGCTCCTTGGTCTCGGTGAGCAGGATGTCGTTGTCGATGTTCTCCTCGCCGAACTCGTTCTCGATCACGGCGATCTTCTGCCCATGGGCCTCCGACAGCACGCGCTTGAGCAGGGTGGTCTTGCCCGAGCCCAGGAAGCCGGTGAGGATGGTGGCGGGGATCAAACCAGGGGAGTTACCTTGAGACATGGCTGGCGCAGGCGACGGCAGCCGCCCGGAGAAAAATAGACAGAGGCCCCAACAAATGGAGGCGGCCGACTGTCTTTCAAGTCCCTGTCAAAGTCAATCGGTTATTCTTTGCGTCCCCCAACTACGACACGAGTGCCTGTGTCTGAACCACAGCCTAGTCGATACCCCCATGCCAAGAGTGGGGGTACGAGGCCCGGAGCGGAATCGCCCGCGGCCAAGAGAAATCTGCTCGAACGCCTGCTGGAATTCCTCCACCCCGGGCCGGACTCCACCCGCGAGCTGATCGAGACCCTGGCGGACGCCGAAGAGCGCGCCCTGATCGCCCCCGAGTCGCGCCAGATGCTGGAAGGCGTGCTGCGCATGGCCGAGCTCAGCGCGGGCGACGTCATGGTGGCCGCGCCGCGCATGGACCTGCTCTCCATCGATGCGAGCTACGACGAGCTGCTGGCCATGGTGATCGGCACCGGCCACTCGCGCTTCCCGGTCTACGAGGGCCAGCGCGACAACATCATCGGCATCCTCATGGCCAAGGACCTGCTCAAGCTGCAGCGGGCGCCCGAGCTCAATCTGCGCACCCTGCTGCGACCGGCCGTCTTCGTGCCGGAAAGCAAGGGCCTGAACGAGCTGCTGCGCGACTTCCGCGCGAACCGCAGCCATCTGGCCATCGTGATCGACGAGTTCGGCAACACGGCCGGCCTGATCACCATCGAGGATGTGCTGGAAGAGATCGTCGGCGAAATCGAGGACGAGTTCGATGTGGACGAAGCCAGTGACGCCGGCATCTACACCCTGGCCGACGGCAGCCAGCGCGTCGCCGGCGACACCCACATCGAAGCCGTCAACGAGGCCTTCGGCCTGCACCTGGCCAGCGAGGACTTCGACACCATCGGCGGCCTGCTGGCCCACGAGCACGGCCGTGTGCCGCGCCGCGGCGAGGTGGTGGAGCTGGGCGGCCTGAGCTTCAGCGTGATGCTGACGCGGGGCGGTTCGGTGCGCTGGTTCAAGGTCACCCGGCTGCCCGCCGCGACGCCGGCCGAGCCGGCTGCATGAGGCCTGTGACGCGCCTGGCCCGCTGGACGGAGCGGCTGGTGCCGGGCGCCGTGCTGCTGCTGGCCGTGGGGGCCGGCGCGCTGCAGACGGCCGCCTTCGCCCCCACCGAGGCCTGGTGGCTGCAGCCCCTGGCCCTCGCCCTGCTGGTGGCCCTGGCCTGGGACGCTTCGCCGCGCCGCGCGGCCTGGGCCGGCTTCTTCTTCGGCCTGGGCTGGCTGGCCAGCGGCCTGTGGTGGCTCTACATCAGCCTGCATGACTACGGCCATCTGGCGGCGCCTTTCGCCGTCGCGGCGGTGCTGCTGCTCGCGGCCTTTCTCTCCCTCTACTACGCTGGCTCCTTGTGGGCCTTTGCCCGCTGGCGTCGGCCCGGGGCGGCCGCCCGGGTGGGCCTGTTCGCGGCGCTGTGGCTGATGGCCGAGCTGGCCCGGGCGCAATGGCTGACCGGCTTTCCCTGGATCGCCAGTGGCTACGCGCATGCCGTCGGTCCGCTGGCGGGCTGGGCACCCTGGATCGGCGTCTACGGCATCACGGCCCTGGCGGCAGGCCTGGCAGCGGCCCTGGCGGCGCTGACGCTGGCGCGGGCCTGGGCTCCGCTGGTGGCGGTGCTGCTGCTGGCCGGGCTGCCGGCCCTGCTGCCGTCTTCCTTTACCCAGGCCAGCGGCGAGATCCACCTGTCGCTCCTGCAGCCCGATGTGGCCCAGGACCAGAAATTCGATCGCGAGCTCTGGGACCGCAACCTCGATGCCCTGCTCAGGCAGGCCGAGAGTGCCCGCGGCCAGCTGGTGCTGACGCCGGAATCCGTCGTGCCCCTGCCCCTGGCCTACCTGGAGCCCGAGGTGGTGCAGCGCATCGCTGCCATCGGCAAGGAGCGCCCGCTGCTGCTGGGCAGCTTCCTGGGGGACGACAGGACCGGCTTCATCAACTCCCTGGTGGCCGTCGGCGCGCCGGTCCAGCCGGATGGCAATGCCTACAGCTACGGCAAGCGCCACCTGCTGCCCTTCGGCGAGTTCATCCCGCCCGGCTTCCACTGGTTCGTGCAGGCCCTGCGCATTCCCCTGGACGACCAGGCCACGGGCACGCACCAGCGCGCCCTGGTGCTGGGCGGGCAGCGCATCCGCCCCCTGATCTGCTACGAGGACCTCTTCGGCGAGGACTTCGCCCAGAGCCTCGTGGGCCCCGAGGCCGCCACGGTGCTGGCCAATGTCAGCAACCTGGCCTGGTTCGGCCCGCGCATGGTGCAGGACCAGCACCTGCAGTTCTCGCAGATGCGCTCGCTGGAGTTCCAGCGCCCCCTGGTGCGTTCCACCAACACCGGCGCCACCGCCGCCATCGACCACCAAGGCCGCGTGACCGCCCGCCTGCCCGCCGAGGTGCCGGGCGTGCTGGAGGTGCAGGTCCAGGGCCGGACCGGCGCCACGCCCTATGCGCGCTGGCTGGCCGCTCTGGGGCTGTGGCCCGCCTGGGTCCTGGCCCTTGCCGCCGTGCTGGCTCTGCGCCGGCCTGCGCGGCGCGCTTGATCCACCGCGGCCGGTGCCCGCCATGGGCACCCGTAGAATGGGCCGCTTCCTTCAACGCCCGTGCCGCCGTCGCGGCTGCAAACGGGCCTTACCGCCGTACACCACCATGCTGAGCTTCCAGCAAATCATTCTGAAACTTCAGGAATACTGGTCCGCCCAAGGCTGCGCCCTGCTGCAGCCCTATGACATGGAGGTCGGCGCCGGCACCAGCCACACCGCCACCTTCCTGCGCGCCCTGGGCCCAGAGCCCTGGAATGCGGCGTATGTGCAGCCCAGCCGCCGTCCCAAGGACGGCCGCTACGGCGAGAACCCCAACCGCCTGCAGCACTACTACCAGTTCCAGGTGGTCCTGAAGCCCGCACCGGCCAACATCCTGGAGCTGTACCTCGGCTCTCTGGAGGCCCTGGGCTTCGACCTGAAGAAGAACGACGTCCGCTTCGTCGAGGACGACTGGGAGAACCCCACCCTCGGCTGCTGGGGCCTGGGCTGGGAGGTCTGGCTCAATGGCATGGAGGTGACGCAGTTCACCTACTTCCAGCAGGTCGGCGGCATCGACTGCAAGCCCATTACCGGCGAGATCACCTACGGCCTGGAGCGCCTGGCCATGTATCTGCAGGGCAAGGAGTCGGTGTACGACCTGGTCTATGTCGAGGGCAAGAATGGTGCCCCGGACATCAAGTACGGGGACGTCTTCCACCAGAACGAGGTCGAGCAGTCGACCTACAACTTCGAGCACAGCGACGTCGACTTCCTGCTGCAGGCCTTCGCCGCGCATGAGAAGCAGTCCCAGCACCTGATGACGCAGCAGCTGGCGCTGCCGGCCTACGAGCAGCTGCTCAAGGCCGGCCACACCTTCAACCTGCTGGACGCCCGCGGCGCGATCTCGGTGACGGAGCGCGCTGCCTACATCGGCCGCATCCGCAACCTGGCCCGTGCCGTGGCGCAGGCCTATGTGGACAGCCGGGCCCGCCTGGGCTTCCCCATGGCGCCCAAGGCCTGGAGCGAGGAAGTGCTGGCGAACCTCGCCAAGCAAGCTGAAAAGAACGCAAAGAAGGCGGCCTGAACCGTATGAGCACTCCGCAGAACCTCCTCGTCGAACTGTTTGTCGAAGAGCTGCCGCCCAAGGCGCTCAAGAAGCTGGGCGAGTCCTTCGCCACCGTGCTGGCGGACAGCCTGAAGGCCCAGGGCCTGGCAGGCGCTGATGCCGCCGTCACGCCCTTCGCCTCGCCGCGCCGCCTGGCCGTGCACGTGACGGGCGTGGCCGCCAAGGCCGCCGACCGCGCCGTCCAGCAAAAGCTCATGCCCGTCGCCGTGGCCCTGGCCGCCGATGGCCAGCCCACGCCGGCCCTGCTGAAGAAGCTGGCCAGCCTGGGCGCCGACGCCAGCGTCGTGCCCCAGCTCAAGCGCCTGCCGGACGGCAAGGCCGAAGCGCTGTTCCTGGACTCCATGGTCGCCGGCGCCACCCTGGCCGAAGGCCTGCAGAAAGCCCTGGACGAGGCCCTGGCCAAGCTGCCCATCCCCAAGGTGATGAGCTACCAGCTGGCCGACGGCTGGAGCAGCGTCAACTTCGTGCGCCCGGCCCACGGCCTGCTTGCGCTGCATGGCTCGACCGTCGTGCCCGTGGCCACGCTGGGCCTGCAGTCCGGCCGCGAGACGCTGGGCCACCGCTTCGAGGCCGCGCAGCCGCGGCTGTCCATCGAGAGCGCCGACAGCTATGGCCAACAACTGCGCGAGCAGGGCGCCGTCATTGCCAGCTTCACCGAGCGCCGGGCCGAGATCCTGGCCCAGCTCAATGCTGCTGCGGCCAAGGAAGGCCTCAAGCCCATCGAGGACGAGGCCCTGCTGGACGAGGTCTGCGCGCTGGTCGAGCGCCCCAATGTGCTCACCTGCCAGTTCGAGCCCGAGTTCCTGGCCGTGCCGCAGGAATGCCTCATCCTGACGATGAAGGCCAATCAGAAGTACTTCCCGCTGCTGGATGCCGCGGGCAAGCTGACGCACAAGTTCCTCGTCGTCTCCAACATCCGCCCGGCCGACGCCAGCGCGGTGATCGGCGGCAACGAGCGCGTGGTGCGCCCGCGTCTGTCGGACGCCAAGTTCTTCTACGACCAGGACCGCAAGAAGACCCTGGCCGAGCGGGTGCCAGGTCTTGCCAAGGTGGTCTACCACGGCAAGCTGGGCAGCCAGGGCGACCGCGCCGAGCGCGTGCGCGCCATCGCCCACGGCCTCGTCAACATGCTGCGCATGGCCACCGTGCCTTACACGGTCGAGGCCCGCGACGAGTTCGAGGTGCTGGACAGCAAGGTGCAGCAGGCCGCGATGCTCGCCAAGGCGGACCTGCTGACCGACATGGTCGGCGAGTTCCCCGAGCTGCAGGGCATCATGGGCGCCTACTACGCGCGCCACGAGGGCCTGCGTGACGGCGTGGCCATCGCCATCGAGGACCACTACAAGCCGCGCTTCGCCGGCGACGCCCTGCCGCGCAACCACACCGGCACCGTGCTGGCCCTGGCCGACAAGCTCGAGACCCTGGTGGGCCTCTTCGGCATCGGTCAGCTGCCCACGGGCGACAAGGACCCCTTCGCGCTGCGCCGCCATGCGCTGGGTGTGATCCGCATCCTGGTCGAGAAGAACCTGCCGCTGGATCTGCCCGCGCTGATCGACACCGCCGTGCCGGCCTTTGGCGAGCTGATCACCAACCCGCGCGAGGCCCTGCTGGGCTTCTTCGCGGACCGCGTGGCCGTCTCGCTGCGCGACCAGGGCTACAGCGCCCAGGAAGTGGACGCCGTGCTGGCCCTGAACCCCAGCCGCCTGGGCGACGTGCCCCGCCGCCTGGAGGCCGTGCGCGCCTTCGCCGCGTTGCCCGAGGCCGCCTCGCTGGCCGCCGCCAACAAGCGCGTCAGCAACATCCTCAAGAAGATCGAGGGTGAGCTGCCCACGGCCGTGGACGCCGCCCTGCTGACGGAGCCCGCCGAGCAGGCCCTGGCCGCCGCGCTGGCCGAGGTCCAGCCGCAGGCCGACACCCTGTTCGAGCAGCACGACTACGCCGGCTCGCTGAAGGCCCTGGCCGCGCTGAAAGGCCCGGTCGATGCCTTCTTCGACGGCGTGATGGTCAATGCCGAGGATGCCGCCCTGCGCGCCAACCGCCAGGCATTGCTGAACCGCCTGCACGGGGCCATGAACCGCGTGGCCGACCTCTCCCGTCTGGCTTCCTGAGGAGCACGCCATGCCCGCCCGTTCCGACCACAGCCACAGCATGAAACTCGTCATCCTGGGGCGAGACGGGACGATCAACCGCTTCCGCGACGACCACGTCAAGTCGGTCGACGAGCTCGAGCCCCTGCCCGGGGCCCTGGAGGCGGTGGCGCGGCTCAACCATGCGGGCTGGCACACGGTGATGGCCACCAACCAGCCCGGCATCGGCCGCGGCCTGCTGGACATGGCCTCGCTCAACGCCGTGCACCTGCGCCTCAACCAGCTGCTGGCGGAGAAGGGCGGCCGCCTGGACGCCGTCTTCTTCTGCCCCCATGCGCCCGATGAGGGCTGCACCTGCCGCAAGCCCCTGCCGGGCCTGGTGACCCAGATCGCCGAGCGCTTCAATGTGGACCTGGCCCAGGTGCACATGGTGGGCGCCAGCCTCAAGGACCTGCAGACGGCGCAGGCTGCCGGCTGCATCCCCCACCTGCTGCGCGGCGAGCGCCTGGGCCTGGCTGACGAAGGCCAGATCCAGACCCAGCTGGCCCAGGTGCCGGGCGCACGGCTGCATGACACCCTGGCGAGCTTCGCCGATCACCTGATCCAAGAAGAACGGCGCGCGCGGGCCGATGCCCGCGGTGAGCAGCTGTCCCCCAACACCGTCCCCGGAGACTTGAATTGAGCCTGCTGCTGTCGGCGATCCGCTCGCTGATCTTTGTCCTCTTCCTGATCGTCACCGTCATCCCCTGGGCCCTGTTCGCGGTCCTGCTGTCCCTGTTCGTGCGGGGTGACAAGGTCTACTGGACCTGCGCGCGCTGGCTGGCACTGGCCATCTGGGGCGCCAAGGTGATCTGCGGCGTGAAGTACCGCGTGCAGGGCATGGAGCACCTGCCCAGCCGTGCCGACCGCCGCAGCGCGGTGATCCTGCTGTCCAAGCACCAGAGCACCTGGGAGACCTTCGCCTACCCGGCCATCATGACCCACCCCATGGCCTATGTGTTCAAGCGCGAGCTGCTCTACGTGCCCTTCTTCGGCTGGGCCATGGCAGCCATGGACATGATCCACATCGACCGCGGTCGCCGCTCCGAGGCCTGGGCCAAGGTGCTCAAGCAGGGCAAGCGCATGGCCGAGCTGGGCAACTGGGTGATCATGTTCCCCGAGGGCACCCGCATCGCCCGTGGCCAGAAGGGCGAGTACAAGAGCGGCGGCACCCGCCTGGCCGTGGCCACCGGCGTGCCGGTCGTGCCCATCGCCGCCACCTCGGCCCGCTGCTGGCCGCGCAAGAGCTTCCTGCTGCGCCCCGGCGTGGTGGACATCTCCATCGGCCAGCCCATCCCCTCGGTGGGACGCGAGCCTGTCGAACTGATGAAGCAGGTCGAGGACTGGATCGAGTCGGAGATGCGCCGCCTGGATCCCGAGGCCTATCAAGACCCGACCCCGGCGCCCTGATGGCACTCGCCGGGCCGGCGTTCCGCCCGTAAACTTGGCGGCCATGCTGCATCGCCTGGCTGGCCTCTTTCAGTACGTCCAGCTCTCGCTGTTCGAGCGGGAGCCTGAGCCGCCTTCAGCGTCGGCGCCCCAGGAGCCGGCGCCGCCCGTGCGCAGGCCGCCGCGCCGCTCCAGCATGCCGCCTTCGCCCTTGCAGTCCCCGCCTCCTGCGCCCGCCATCCCCACCGCGCCCGCACGCAGCGTGCAACTGGGCACGGCGCAGGTCGCCTATGAGCTGCGCCGGGCGCGGCGCCGCAGCATCGGCTTCACCATCAGCGAGGCCGGCCTGCGGGTCAGCGCGCCCAAGTGGGTGCCCGTGGGCGAGATCGAACGCGCCCTGCAGCACAAGGCAGGCTGGATCCTGCGCAAGCTGCAGGAGCAGCAGGACCGCAGCGAGCGCCTGGCGGCCGCCCAGATCCGCTGGGCCGACGGCTGCGTGGTGCCCTATCTGGGTCAGGATCTCATCATCGTGCTGGACCCTTCGGCCGCCCGCCTGCCGCTCAAGGCCCGCCTGGATTCCGGCCTGGCAGATCCCCAGCCCAGCCTGGCCAGCGTGCCGCGCCAGACCCTCTACCTGGGCCTGCCCCAGGAGGCCGCGCCGGCACAGATCCGCGACGCCGTGCTGAGCTGGCTGCAGGCCCAGGCGCGCAGCCTCTTCACCCAGCGCTGTGCGCATTTCGCGGCCCAGATGGGCGTGCGCATCAGCCGCCTGCGCCTGTCCTCGGCCCAGACCCGCTGGGGCAGTGCCAGCATCGACGGCTCGGTGCGCCTCAACTGGCGGCTGATCCATTTCGAGCCCGCCACCATCGACTACGTCGTGGTGCATGAGCTGGCCCATCTGCACGAGATGAACCACAGCCCGCGCTTCTGGGCCGTGGTGGGCGCCGTGCTGCCCGATTACGAGCAGGCTCGGCAGCAATTGCGCCGTGCTGCCCTGCCCGATTTCAGCGAGTGATACCGGCCCGATACCGATCTCCCCCTTAAGGAGGATAGGCGCCGCTGGACCGCCAAACGCACACTCTGGTCTACAAGCTGTCATCACGACACGGTCCCGGCAGCCCTGAGAGGAACAGGGCTGCCACCAGCAGAGTCAGGACCCGCCACCATCGCGGCCGCTCTGCCCGGGCTGTGTTCAGGGGATCCCAGCTGATTCGACTGGGATCAGCAAAGGGTCTTCGAGCCAGGGTTCCGCCCGGCCCGATCGACAACAAAAAGGACTCCGCCGGCGCGCAAGCGTCGGCGGTTTTTCTTTTCTGGGGGCAGGTCTTGCGGGCGCGGCTCAGGCGCTGAAGCGCAGCACGCCGTCGCTGCCGCGCTCGCGCCGCAGCCGGCCCTGCAGCCACAGGGCGTTGAGATGGGCAATGGACTCGCCCATCGCGAAGGTGGTCTGGTGCAGGTCCAGCGGGCGCTTGAAGAGCAGGGGCAGCAGCTCCGCCGCATGGCAGGGGCGCTCCGTGCAGGCCTGCAGCACCTCGTCCAGGCGCTCCTGGTGATGCTCCTGCAGCTGGGCCACGCGCGCCTGCACGCCGCGGAAGGGGCGGCCATGCGAGGGCAGCACCAGGGTGTCGGGTGGCAGGTCCAGCAGGGTCGCCAGCGAATCCAGATAGAGCTGCAGGGGATTGGCCTCCGGCTCCACATCCACCACGCTGACGTTGGTGGAGATGCGCGGCAGCAGCATGTCGCCCGAGATCAGCACCGGCGGGCCGTCCTCGCGGAAGAAGCTCAGGTGCTCCGGCGCATGGCCGTAGCCGCCGATGCAGCGCCAGCGCGCGCCGCCGATCGTCACCGTCTGGCCAGGCATCAGGCGCCGGTAGCTGGCAGGCACGGCCGGCACCATGCTGGGGTAGTAGCTGGCCCGGCCGCGGATCTTGGCCTGGGCTTCGGGGTCGGTCAGGCCGTGGCTGGCGAAGAAGGCCGCTGCCGCCTCGCCGCCCATGCCCACGGTGGAGCTGCTGGCGATGCGGGCGAGGTGGTAGTCCGGCGCGCTCATCCACAGGCGGCAGGGCTGCTCGGGCGTGCTGAAGCGCTCGGTGAGCCAGGCGGCCAGGCCCAGGTGGTCGGGGTGGAAATGCGTGACCAGCACCCGCAGCAGGGGCTCGCCCTGCAGGCCCTCGCTCAGCACCTGCTCCCACAGGCCGCGCGTGGCGTCATTGGCCACGCCGCAGTCCACCAGGGTCCAGCCGCGGCGGCCGTCGATCTCGTCGCGCAGCAGCCAGAGGTTGATGTGGTCCAGCGCAAAGGGCAGGCCCATGCGCACCCAGGCCAGGCCCGGCTCCAGCGGCAGCAGACCGCCGGATTCAGGGAGGGACTCGCCCCAGGGATAGCTCAGCTCGGATTCGCGTGGATTGGCCATGGACTGCAAGGGCTTAGACTAACGTTAACGTAAACGTCATTCAGCGCAGTGTAGCCATGAGCCCCTCGTCCGACCTGAGTTCCCCAGCAAAAGCCCTCGCGGGGACCGAGGACGCGGCCGATGCCGCCGCGGATGCCTCCATGGACAGCGGCTCCCGCCTGTTCACCATCACCGAGCTGGCGGCGGAGTTCGACATCACCCCCCGCGCCATCCGCTTCTACGAGGACATGGGCCTGCTGAGCCCCGCTCGCGAGGGCCGCAACCGCGTCTACACCCACCGCGACCGCACGCGCCTCAAGCTGACCCTGCGCGGCAAGCGCCTGGGCCTTTCGCTGCAGGAGATCAAGCAGCTGGTGGACATGTACGACGCCGCCGGCGCCGACACCGCCCCCCAGCTCAAGGCCTTTCTCGAAGTGCTGGCCCAGCACCGCCGCCAGCTGGAGCAGCAGCTGGAGGACATCGAGGTGACGCTGGAGGAGATCAGCCAGCACGAGGAGCGCTGCCGCGCCCTGCTGGCACAGCGCTGAGCGCTCGGCGGCCCGTTGTCAGCCGCGCAGGGCGGCGATGGGCTTCAGGGCCATCGCCTGCCGGGCATGACGCAGGCAGGCCAGCGCCGCCACCGCCAGCAGGCCGGCGAGGGCCAGCACCTGCGGCCATGCGCCCAGGGCCGCGCGGTCGGCAAAGCCGCCCAGGTAGAGCTGGCCCAGCATCCAGGACAGGGGCACGCCGAGCGTCGAGCCGGCCAGCAGCAGCAGGGCCATCTCCCGGCCCAGCCGGCCCAGGGCCTGCCAGGGGCCGGCGCCATGCAGCTTGCGCAGCACGATCTCGCGGGCATGGCGCTGCACCAGATGGGCCGACAGCGCGTAGATGCCGAAGCCCGCGATGGCCAGGGCCAGCACGGCGCACAGCGCCACCAGGCGGCCCAGGCGCAGGTCCTGCGTGTAGGGCTCCATGAGGGTGTCGGCGAGGCGCTCCAGCGGCAGAGGCTGCTGGGGAAAGTGGCGCGACCAGACGGCTTTCAGCGAGGCCTCGTCCAGGGGCGCCCCCGTGCGGATGCTGAGCACGCCGGCCTCGCGCTCACCCGCCTGCTCCGGCGGTGCCTGCAGGCGGAAGGCTTGAGGCAGGCGCGCCTCCCGCGTGTTCTCCAACGCCAGGTGAGGGACCACGGCCACGACGCGGCTGTACTGCGGCAGCTGGCCCAGGCCGCGGGCCTGTTCCTGGACCCGCTGCCCGATGGCGTCCTGTGGCGCCGCCCAGCCCAGGGCCTGCGCGGCCAGGCTGTCGATCACCAGGCGCTGCTCGGCCGTCGAGGCGGGCTCAAGGCGGCCTGCCAGCGGCCGCACCTGGTAGAGCTCGAAGAAGTCCGCATCGACCGGCTGGACGCGCACCGCGGCCTGCTGGGGCGGGCGCTCCAGCAGGGCTTCCTGCACCTCGCGACCGGAACCCAGGATCCATTCCGTCCAGGCCGTGCCCTGGACGCCAGGCAGCTGGGTCAGGGACTGGCGCAGGGCTTGCTGCTGCGTCCGGGTGGTGCCGGCCGGCAGGGTCAGGGCCAGCAGCCCCTCTGGCTGGTAGCCCAGCTCGCGCCCCAGGACGTGGTGGTTCTGGCCCCAGACCGTGAGGGACAGGGCCAGGACCAGCAGGGCGCTGCCGAACTGCAGGCCGCCGAACAGCCGGCGCAGCCAGGGGCCCGAGCGGCCCTCGCCGGCCAGGCGACCCTGCAGGGCCTCGGCGCTGCGCAGCCGCCAGGTCAGCCAGGCGGGGTAGGCGGCGATGGCCAGGGTGCTCAGTCCGACCAGGCCGCCGCATAGCAGCAGGCCCGGCCAGGAGGCGATCTCCGGCACCGGCAGCTCCAGCGCATCGGCCATCCACGGCGCCAGCAGCCAGGCCAGCAGCAGCCCCAGGCCACCCGCCAGCAGGGCCTGCAGGCCGGCCTCGGCCAGGCTCAGGCCCAGCAGCGAGGCCGGGCTGGCGCCCAGGCTCTTGCGGATGGCGATCTCGCGCTGGCGCTGCAGCATGCGCACGCCGCCCAGGTTGACGGCATTGACCAGGGCCAGCACGCACAGCAGCACAGCGGCCCCCATCAGGGCTGTCAGCACCTGCCGCTGCGTCTGGCCGACACGGCCCTCGAAGGCCCGTTCGCTCAGCGGCAGGGCGCGCATGAAGGCGGCCTTGCGCCCGTCGGCCACCCAGTCCGGCGGCAGCTGGGCGATCACCGGGCTGCGGTCCAGCAGGGACTGCGCCAGCGTTCCGACCTGCGCCGCGCTGGCGCCGGGCGCGAGCCGGCCCCAGACCTGGCCGTTCATGAAGAACCAGGCGGTCTTGAGCTCCTGGCTCAGGCCCGCGGCCGGACTGTCGAAATTGACCATCAGCTCCGCCTGCACCGGATGCCGCGGCGAAGGCGAGGCCACCACCGCACCGATGGTGAGCGTGTGCCGGCCCAGGCTCACCGGCTGATCCAGCACCTCGGCGCGGCCAAAGCTGCGGCGGGCAAAGGCTTCCGTGACGGCGACGCGGTCCGGCCGCGACAGCGCCGCCAGCGCGTCGCCCTGCACCGAGCGCAGCGCGAAGAGCCGGGCCAGGGCGGGGTCCATGGCGGCGACCCGTACCTCGCGGCCTTCGTCGAGCGGGCCGCGCTCGTTGAGCCGCAGGGTGCGGCGGACCTCGGTGTAGCGGCCCAGGTCCGTCAGCGGGGCATGCGCCTGCTGCAGGGCGTCATGGAAGGCAAAGGGCGTGCGCAGGAACCAGTCCTCCTGGCGGCCGGGCATATTGCCCTTGAAATCGATCAGCACGATGCGGTCGGGGTCCTGCAGCAGCCGGTCCGGCAGCAGGCGCTCGGCAATCAGGGTGGCCAGCAGCAGGCAGGCCGCCAGCGCCAGCGCCAGGCCGCCCAGGCTGGCCAGGGTGTGCAGGGGGGCGGCCGCCATCTGGCGCCGCGCCACGCGGAGGTCGAGGAAGCTCATGCGTGACTCCTCAGGCCGCCAGGGCGTCGACCAGCACGCGGCCGTCCAGCAGGCGCACGCTGCGCGGGGCCAGGGCGGCATGGGCGGAGGAGTGGGTGACCATCACCAGCGTCGTGCCCTCCTCGTTGAGCTCGCGCAGCAGGCGCATGACCTCCTGGCCCTGGGCGCTGTCCAGGTTGCCGGTGGGCTCATCGGCCAGCAGCAGGCTGGGGCGCCGCACGATGGCCCGGGCGATGGCCACGCGCTGCTGCTGCCCCCCCGAGAGCTGCGAGGGCCTGTGCCCGGCGCGGTGGGCCAGGCCCAGGCGGTCCAGCACCGCGGCCACGCGCTGGCGCTGCTCGCGCCGGGGCAGGCCGGCGTGGTCCAGGGCCAGGCCCACGTTCTCCTCGACGCTGAGCTCGTCGATCAGGTTGAAGCTCTGGAACACGAAGCCGATCTGGCCCCGGCGCAGGCCCGCCAGCTCGCGCTCCGTGCAGCGCGAGAGCTCGCGGCCCTCGAACCAGTACTCGCCGGCGCTGGGGCGGTCCAGCAGGCCCAGCAGGGACAGCAGCGTGGTCTTGCCGCAGCCCGAGGGGCCGGTGATCGCCAGGTACTCGCCGGCCTCGATCTGCAGGTCGACGCGGTCCAGTGCCGTGGTCTCGATGTCGCCGCTGCGGTGGTGCTTGCTGAGGGATTTCAAATGGATCATCGCGGTCTCCGTGGATCAATGTAATGGCTGCGGCGTGCCGCCCGTGGCGGGGCCGGCCAGGCGCAGCACGGCATGGCCCTCGTAGGCGGCGGTGGGGCCCACCAGCACCTGCTCGCCGGCGCGCAGTCCCCCCAGTACCTCCACCTGTGCGCTGCTGCGCCGGCCCAGCTGCACGGGGCGGCGGCGAGCATGGCGGCCGTCGGGGTCCAGCACATAGACGCTGGCACCGCCGCCGTCGGCCAGATAGGCACCGGTAGGCAGCCAGAGCGCCTGCGCCGGTGCGCCCAGGCGCAGGCTGAGCTCGAAGCCCTGACCTGGCCGCAGGCCCTCGGGCGCATTGCCGGCAAAGGCCAGCTCCACCTTGAAGCGGCCCTGCTGCACGGTGGCCTGGCGCTCGCGCAGCAGCAGGGGCCAGGTCTTGCCTCCCTGCAGCAGCTGCCCGGTCAGGCCGGGCTGGATGCGGGCGTCGTAGAACTCGTCGACCTCGGCGCTCAGCAGCCAGCTGCGGAGGTCGTCGATGCGGCCCAGGCGCTCCCCGGCGCGGATCACGCTCCCCGGCTGCAGGCTGAAGCCGCTGAGCTGGCCATCGGCCGGCGCACGCACCGTCAGGCGCTCCGCGGCCTGGCGGACCAGGGTGAGGCCGGCGGAGAGGCCCTGCACCGCACGCTCCATCTCGCTGACGGTCTGGGCCCGCACCTGCAGCTCGGCCTGGCTGTCCTGCTCGGCCTGCAGCAGCAGCTGGCGTTGCAGCTCGGCCTGGCGGCGCGCGTTGCGCTCTGCCAGGGGCGAGACAAATCCCTGCGCCGCCAGCACCTGCTGGCGCTCGGCCTCCTCGCCGGCCAGGGCCAGCTCGTGGCGCCGCTGGGCCAGCTCGCGCCGCCACTGCGCCTGTGCGCCGGCCTGCGCGGCGCGCAGGGTCGAGAGATTGGCCAGCTGCTGCGCCACCTCGGCCGTGCGCGCCAGCACCTCCTGCTCCCGCTGCGGGCTGGACAGCTGCACCAGCGGCTGCCCCGCGCTCACGGCCTGGCCATCCCTCACGAGCACAGCCTCGACGCGCCCGCCCTCGGTGGCGTCGATCATCAGCTGGTGCTGCGGCTGCACCTGGGCGCGCAGGGCGATGTCATCGCGGAAGGGGCCCTGCTGCACGGTCGCCAGCTGCAGACCCTCGGCCGGCACGCGCAAGCCCTCCGGCGCCAGCGCCCAGGCCAGGGCGGCGCTGGCGGGCAGCAGCAGCCAGGCGGCACGGCGCCAGCGCTTCCAGTGGCTGGGCGGCAGGGCGCGGTCCATGCCGGCGCCGGACAGCGCCTGCAGATGAAGGGTCGGTGGGACAGTCATGCGCCGGACAACGCAAGCCGCATGCCAGCGGCGCGAGCCCCGTGCCGAGGGGGCCGGCAGCACCGGGCCTGTCCGGCCGCGGCACAGCCGGGGCCAGGCCCTGTCCGGATCCGGACACGGGCTGGCCGCCTCGCCGGCCGGGCTGGTATGGTCGCGCCCATGCTGAAGAACCCGGCCCGCCTGCTCGTGCTCGACGACGACCCCGACGTCGGCGTGGCCGCGCGCCTGCTGCTGCAGCGCCGCTTCGGCGAGGTGCGCTGCCTGCAGCGCCCGGCCGAGCTGGACGCGGCGCTGGCGCAATGGCGGCCGGACCTGCTGCTGCTGGACATGAACTTCCTGCCCGGCCACAGTGACGGCGCGCAAGGCCTGACCCTGCTGCAGCAGCTGCGCCAGCGTCCCGGCGCGCCCCAGGTGATCGTGATGACGGCCCATGCGGGCGTGGAGCTGGCGGTGCAGGCCCTCAAGGCGGGCGCGCTGGACTTCATCACCAAGCCCTGGGACCACCCGCGCCTGCTGGCCGCGGTGGCCGCCGCCCTGGCCCTGCGCCAGCCGGCCGCCGAGGCGCTGGACGATGAGCCGGCCAGCGCCTTGCTTGGCCAGTCGCCGCCCATGCAGGAGCTGCGTCGCCTGATCGCCGCCGTGGCCGCCACGGACGCCCACGTGCTGGTGCTGGGCGAGATGGGCGCGGGCAAGGAGCTGGTGGCGCGCGAGCTGCATGCGCGCTCGAAGCGCAGCGGCGGGCCTCTGCTGGCGGTGGATCTCGGTTCCCTGCCCGACACCCTGCTGGAGAGCGAGCTCTTCGGCCACCGCCGTGGCAGCTACACCGACGCTCGCCAGGACCGCCCGGGCCGCTTCCTGTCGGCGGCCGGCGGCACCCTGCTGCTGGACGAGATCGGCAACCTCTCCATGGCCGGCCAGGCCCGCCTGCTGGCGGTGCTGGAGCGGCGCGAGTTCACGCCGCTGGGTGCCGATGCGCCCCTGCCGCTGCAGGCCCGCATCATCAGCGCGACCAATCTGGACGAGACGGCGCTCTTCGACCCCCAGCGCTTCCGCCCCGACCTGCTGTACCGCCTCAACACCATCGTGCTGCGTGTGCCGCCGCTGCGCGCGCGGCGCGAGGACATCCCGCAGCTCGCCACGCATTTCCTGGCCCGCTATGCCGCCGAGCACGGCCGCGCGCCCCGGCCGCTGGCGGCGGCGGCCCTGCAGGCTCTGCAGGCGCATGACTGGCCTGGCAATGTGCGCGACCTGCGCCAGGCCTGCGAGCGCGCCGTGATCCTGGCGCCGGGGCCGCAGTTCGAGCCCGGCGATTTCCAGCTGCAGGCCCTGGCCGCCACACCTGCGTCGGCCCCGGGCCTGACCCTGGCCGAGCGCGAACGCGCCGCCCTGGACGAGGCCCTGCGCGAGGCCCAGGGCAATATCAGCGAGGCGGCGCGGCGCCTGGGCGTTTCGCGCGCGGCGCTGTACCGCCGGCTGGAGAAGCATGGACTCTGAAGGCCCGGACCTCGACGCCTTGATGCGCCGCACCGCCTGGCGGCTGCTGCCCCTGCTCGCGCTGGCGCTGGCCGCCGCCTGGGCGTGGGGCGGGGCGTGGGGTTGGGTGGACGGCCAGCGGGCCCGCGTGGCGGCGGCGCTGGGCCTGCTGCTGGTGCTGGCCCTCATGTGGGGTCAGGTCTTGCCTCTGTGGCGTGAAGCCCGCGTACTGGGCCGGCGAGGCCGGGCCGGCGAGGGCGCCGAGGCTGTCCTGCGGCACCGCGAACGCGCCGCAGCGCTGAGCGAGTCCCTGCTGGACCAGGCGCCCGTCGCCCTGTGGCTGTGCCAGGAGGGCGGGCAGCCCGAGGCCCTGAACGGTGCTGCGCGGCGCTGGCTGGCGCCCGGCGGTGCACGCGACGCGGCAGCCCTGCTGGACCAGCTGCGCGAGCAGGCCGAGCCCGCCAGCCGCCAGCGCAGCTGGCTGCGCGTGGACGCCGAACGCGGTGAGGAGCGCTGCCTGCTGGCCTCGCGGCCCTGGGTGCGCGAAGGCCGGCCGGGCTGGCTGCTGGCCCTGCTGCCGCTGGAGTCGGCGCTGGAGGCCGAGACCCTGCGCGCCTGGCGCCAGCTGGTGCAGGTGCTGACGCACGAGATCATGAACTCGCTGACCCCCATCGCCTCGCTGGCGCGCAGCGCGCAGGAGCTGCAGGCGGAGGCGGGCGCGCCGGTTGGCGAGGACGCCGCCGACCTGGCCGTGGCGCTGGAGGCCATCGCGCGCCGTGCCGAGGCCCTGTCCCGCTTCGTGGCCGACTACCGCCACATCAGCGACTGGCCGGCGCCCCGCCTGGAGCCCGTGCCCCTGCAGGCCCTGTTCGAGCGCCTGGCCGCGCTGCAGTCCGCGCGCTGGCAGGCCCGCGGCGGGGCGCTGCACTTCGAGCTCGACTCACCGGGCCTGCTGCTGCAGGCGGACGCGGGCCAGCTGGAGCAGGCCCTGCTGAACCTGCTGCGCAATGCCGAGCAGGCCACGCAGGCGCTGGCGCAGCCCCAGGCCTGGGTGCAGGCGCGGCTGGGCCGCGGCGGGCGGCTGAGCCTGGAGGTACGGGACAACGGCCCTGGCGTGCCGCCCGGCCTGGAGCGGGACATTTTCCTGCCCTTCTTCAGCACCCGCGAGCGCGAGCCCGGCAGCGGCGCGCGCGGCATCGGCCTGGCGGTGGTGCGCCAGCTGGTGCACGGCATGGGCGGCAGCGTGCGCCTGCAGCGCCGCGCGGAGGGCGGGGCCTGCTTCGTGCTGAGCTTCTGAAGCGGCGGCTGGCGACCCTCAGGCCAGGCACTGGCGGATGAAGCCGGCCACGTCGGCGATCTCCTCCATGCTGACCTCATGGCCCATGGGGTAGCCGTGCCATTGCACGGCAAAGCCCAGGCGCTCCAGCTCGGCCCTGCTGGCCAGGCCGCGGGCGGGCAGCACGACCTCGTCGCTGTCCCCATGGGCCAGGAACAGGGGCACGTCGGCATTGGCCGCGTGGCGCTCGGCTTCGGTCGTGCCCGCCAGGGGCAGATAGCCCGAGAGCGCCACCAGCCCCGCCAGGCGCTGGGCATGGCGCAGGCCGGTCATCAGGGTCATGGCGGCGCCCTGCGAGAAGCCCATCAGCACGATGCGAGACGCCGGGATGCCGCGCTCGACCTCCTGTGCGATCAGGGCCTCGATCGCGCGCTGCGACTCACGCAGGCCGCGTTCGTCCTCCACCCGCTGGCCGCTGGCATCCAGGCCGATGTCGTACCAGGCCGGCATGCGGTAGCCGCCATTGATGGACACCGGCCGCTCCGGCGCCTGGGGCAGCAGCACCCGCAGGCCGCCGACGCTGCGCAGGTCCATGGCCTGGCAGACGGGCACGAAGTCGTCGCCGCTGGCGCCCAGGCCGTGCAGCACGATGAGGCTGGCACGGGGCTCGGCCTGGGTCTGGAGTTCGATGGTGTCGAGCATGGTGGGGGGCCAGCGGGAACCGGGCGTGACGGGGCATGAAGGGCGTGCGGCAGTCGCGCCGCGACGCCATCATCCCATGCGCAGGCCGCTACCATGCGGCGCTGACCCGCACCGACCGACACCAGGACAGACAGGACGACGAGATGCTGCATCGAATGGGGAGCGCCAGCGTGCGCATGGGAATCCGCGCCGGGCTGGCCGGGCTGATGCTGGGCCTGGGCGCCTGCGCCGCGCTGGGCCCGGGGACGGGCGGGGCGCCCGGCCGTCCCGCGCAGGGCCCGGACAGCCTGGCCATGGAGTGCCCCTCGGAGTTCCGCTACGAGCTGCCCCTGCCCGCCGGCGCGGGCCTGGACGCGCTGCAGGCCCATGCCGTCCAGCGCCTGCAGGCCCTGGGCTTGCGGGTGAACTGGGACGGCCCCTGGGCGCATGCGCAGACCCAGCAGTTCAGCCCCCAGGCCGCTGATCTGGCCCGCCTGCGCCGCCTGCTGGCCGTGGTGCTGCCGGCCCTGGAGCGCTACCAGCCCGGCTTCTTCCAGCGCGCCGGACTGCAGGAGGTGGGCCTGGTCAAGGACCTGGTCGTGGGTGACACCCAGATGCGCCTGGCCATGCCGGCACCGGACCGCTCGGCCGTGGTCTATGCCGACAATGGCAACCCGCTGTGCGCCGCCGGCATGGAGCTGCGGGTGCACCACGAGCTCTACCACCTGGTCGAGGAGCGGCTCTTCGGCGACTTCTACTACCGCGACCCCGCCTGGCTGGCCCTCAATCCCGAGGGCCTGGACTACGGTCAGGGCGGCGCCACGGCCTATGGCGGCGTCTTCCACAACCTGGGCCACCCGGCGCCCGGCCTGGTCAGCCGCTATGCGCAGTACGGTCCCGAGGAGGACAAGGCCGAGGTCTTCGGCTGGCTGATGACACCGGGCTACGCCGGCCGGGTCAAGGCCTGGTCCGAGCAAGACCTGACCCTCGCGGCCAAGCGCCGCTTCATGATGGCCCTGGTGCACCGGCTCAGCGCCGGCACCATGAGCGAGAGCTTCTTCGAGACCCTGGCACGGCAGCAGCCGGCGCAGGCGGCCCACTGACGGGGCCGCCGCGGCGGCTGGCGGCGCTCAACGCGTCTGCAGCGGCTGCTGCGGCGGCGCCGTCGGGTCCTCGATCACCGGCGCCCGTTCAGGGGACTTCACGCCGGCCGGCCTGAACAGCGGCATCACGTCGCGCTTGCCGCGCTCCAGATAGGGCACGGGCTGGTCCATCCAGGCGGGGCGGGGCGCGTTCAGCAGGTGGTGGTCGAAGAATTCGCCCATGTGCACGGTGAAGTGCTTGAGGGCGTCGCGGTCCCGCAGGCCGTGCTTCTCGCCGTTGTAGTTGAACCAGTAGGCCTCCTTGCCCAGGCGGCGCAAGGCGGTGAAGAACTCGATGGCCTGGTAGTAGGGCACGGCATCGTCCTCGTCGTTGTGCACGGTGAGGTAGGGCGTGGTGACGCGGTCGATGCGGAAGATGGGCGAGTTCTCCACGTACAGATCGGGCCGCTGCCAGGGCGTGGCGCCGATGCGGCTCTGCTGCTGCTCGTACTGGAAGGCCCGGCTCTTGCCCGTGCCCCAGCGGATGCCGCCGTAGCCGCTGACCATATTGGCCATCGACGCGCCGGCCTCCGCGGCGCGGAACATCGTCGTGCGCGTCAGCAGGTAGTTGATCTGGTAGGCGCCCCAGCTATGGCCCTGGATGCCGATGCGCTTCTCGTCCACGAAGCCCTGCTTCACCAGCTGCTGGATGGCGGGAATCACCGTGTCCATCGCACTCTGGCCCGGGTGGCCGATGGTGTAGACGATGTCCGGCCGCAGCACCAGGTAGCCATTGCTGACGTAGCGGCTGACGTTGATGTTCTGCCCTGGTGCCGGCGGCACGTAGCGGTGCAGGTTGTCCGTCATCTTCTCGTAGATGTAGACCATCAGCGGGTACTTCTTCTTCGGGTCGAAGTCATCGGGCCTGGCCAGCAGGGCGCGCAGCTTGCGGCCCTTGGCCGAGGTGTAGCCGATGATCTCCTGCGTGCCCCAGCGCAGCTCGGCCTGCTGCGGGTTGGCGTCGGACAGGCGCTGGGGCTGGCCCTGCTGCCCCAGTGGGCCCTGGCTGAGCCAGAGGTCGGGGAAGGTGCGGAAGTCCTGGGCGGTGTGCAGCCAGACCTCGGCATTGCGGGCCTTCACCAGGCCGCCCAGCAGCTGCGGCTTGTGCAGCAGGCGCTCGGGCGCGCTGCCGGTGGCCGGGTCCAGGCGGTAGAAGGCGGTGGACTTGTCCTGCTCGTCGGTACCCAGCAGGATCCAGGGGCCGGCGGGCAGGGGCTTGTGATGCCGCTCTTCGCGGTCGGCGGCGTCCTCGTCCACGCGCTGCAGACGCAGCTGGATCCGGGGCTGGGCCAGGCCGCCCGTCAGGCGCCGGGCCTGCAGGCTCTCGGGGTCCACGGACCAGAGGTGGTATTGCGCATTGAGCACCACGGCGCGGTCCTCGTCCATCCAGCCGACCTGGCCGTAGGCGCCGGCGGGCTCGACGACGTCGCGCTCCACGTTCTCGAAGTGCTCGCCCTTGATGGCCGCCGTCAGGGCGCGCTCGCTGCCGTCGCGCGTGCGCCAGGCCATCCACTGCTTGCGCTCGGGCAGGAAGGCCGTCACATAGCGGCCGCCGGGCGAGAGCAGGGGCATGCCGCGCAGCTTGCGGGCCAGCAGGCGCGTG
This sequence comes from Pelomonas sp. BJYL3, assembly GCF_027257975.1. GTDB lineage: Bacteria > Pseudomonadota > Gammaproteobacteria > Burkholderiales > Burkholderiaceae_C > Roseateles_B > Roseateles_B flavus. Next base: position 1,192,024 of record NZ_JANZKX010000001.1, on the reverse strand, counting down.
CTGCCGTCCTGCAGGTTCACGGCGTAGGCGTCGCGGTACAGATCGTCCCAGGACTGCAGGGCGCGGTAGGGCTGCTCGTCGAAGCCCAGCGCGAAGTCGGCGTTGTCATTGACCACGACTTCGGGCAGCTCGGGCGTGGCCAGCTGCACGAAGCGCGGGCCGGCTGGCTCGCCCAGGTGGATGACGGCGCGGTAGCTGCGCAGCTTCTCCTTCTCGGCGCGGACCTTCTGCATGGACTGCAGCTCGGGGTCCTTCCAGTGCCAGAGGTCCACCTTCAGCGGCTCGGGCGCGTCCTTCGCCGCCTCCTTGGGCAGGGCGGCGGTGCCCAGGAAGAGGCGCTGGCCATCCTTGCTGAAGCGCAGGCTGGCATGCTCGCTGGGCGCGTAGCCCTCGCGCAGGCCCGGGCTGCCGGCGGCCAGCAGCTCCACGGCGCCGGGCTTGCCGGCGGCCTGCCAGAGGTAGAGCTTGAAGGGCGTGGCGGGGGGCTTGGCCTCGTCCTTGCCAGCGTCCTTGCCGGCGTCCTTGGTGTCCTTGGCCTCGGGATGCTGGCTGAGGTGATCGCGGTTGCTGACGAAGGCCAGCTGCTGCCCGGCCTCGTCGAACTGCAGCTGCTTGTACACGCCGGCGCCGCCCAGCAGCAGCCGGGGTTCGCCACCTTCGGCGGGCAGCAGGTAGGCGCCGTCGCGCGTGGGCGCAGCCGGCTTGCTGTCCTTGCTGTCCTTGGCGGGGGCCGTGCTGACCGCAAAGGCCAGCCAGCGGCCGTCACGGCTCCAGGCGAAGCCGCTGACGTCCTCCAGGCGCTGGCGCTGGCCGTCCGCCGGATTCACCAGCAGCAAGGGGCTGCCCGTTTCCTTCTTCTTGCCGGCTTCGGCGCTGGCATGGCTGGCGCCGAAGAAGCCGTGCTCGTTGGGCGCCGTCTGGTCGCTGTCCTGCATGACCTGATCGGTCCTGGCGCCGCTGCCGGCCGCCTTCTTGTCGGCCTGCTTGTCGAGCTTGGCGGGGGGCTCCAGCCACAGTGCCAGACGGGTGCCGCCGTCCTCGGCGAAGGCGAAGCGCTTGACGCGGTCCACGGTCTCGAACTGGCCGCTGGCCAGGTCCATCCAGCCGGCGCCCGGCTTGGGGGCGTCGTCGCCCTTCTTCTTGTCCTTCCTGGCCTGGTCCTGCGCGGCGCGCGTGGGGGCCTGGGCGAAGGCGAGGAAGCGGCCGTCGGCGCTGAACTGCGGCTGCAGGCCGCGCGGCACGCGCCATTCCTGGCCGTCCGCCAGGCGCCGCACCACCAGCTCGCCGTCGCTCTCCTGGCCCACGAGGGCATAGGCGGCGAAGCGGCCGTCGCGCGAGAGGGCGGCGCCCTGCACGCTGCGCCAGTGGGCGTAGTCGCTGTGGACGATGGCCCGCCGGGCAAGGCTGGCGGCGGCCTGGGTGGCGGGAGCGGTCGAGGGCGAGGGTGGGTGCGAGGCGGCCGCGTCAGCCACCGCGGCCAGGACAGGGCTGAGGCTGAAGGCGCCCGCCACCAGCAGGCTGTGGGCAATGAGGGCGTGGCGATGGAGTAGAACGGGCATGGCGTGGAATGAGCAAGGCGCAGGGAGCGCTTGAAAGAGACAGGCCTGCGCTGCGGCAGGCCGTGAAGAGGCGGTGTGGTGCGGGCAATGCCGGCCGGCAGGCCCGCGCAGCAGCTCAGCCGGGGGGCTGGCTGTAGAGCTTGCTGATGCCCTGCACCAGCTGCATGGGCCCGAAGGGCTTGGCGATGAAGAGGTCGGCGCCCGAGGCCTCGAACTCCGCGCGCAGGTCCTCGAAGGGGCGGGCGCTGACGATGATCACCTTGGGGGTCGGGCGCGCCTCGGGCATCTGCTTGATCAGGCGGCAGGCCTCCAGGCCGCTCATGCCGCCCGGCAGCATGACATCCATCAAGACCAGCTCGGGGCCGTCGAGGCGGACCCGCTCCAGCGCCTCGGCCGCCGTGCCGGCCTCGCTGATGCTGAAGCTCTGCGCGAGCTCCAGCGTCATGCGCAGCAGCTCGCGGATCTCGTGCTGGTCATCGACGATCAGTATCTTTTTCATGGTGGCATTCCGGGGCGTTGACGAACGCTAGCCCAGCGCCCGGGCACTGGCAAGCCCGGCGGGCAAGGTGGGTGCTGCAGGGGCGCGCAGAGCGTGAAGAAGTCCGTGCCCCGGTGCGCTCAATGCTCCGCGAGCCAGAAGAAGACGGCGGTCAGGCGCTTGTCCTCGAGGGCCTCGCCGAAGTAGCGGGTCGCGCTGTGGACCAGGGCGGCCTTGTAGACCAGCAGGCGGTTGAAGCGGTTGTCCACGCGGCGCTCCTCGTACCAGGCCTGTGGCGGCAGGCTGCGCACATTGAGGGCGTCGACCAGGTTCTTGTGCGGCGCGCCCACCAGGTTGCCGCCCATGGCGCCGTTGGGATAGCGCAGGCGGTAGAAGCTGGTGCCACTGTCGGCCGGCGGATCGGGATGCAGGTAGAGCACGGCGGCGTAGGTGCAGAGGTCGCGGCGGTCGGTGTGGGGGCGGGCGCCGCATTCCTTCTCGCCCACCAGCTGCGCGACGTTGAAGTCCAGCGTGGCGCCGTTGGGCGCGGTGCCCACCCACAGGCGACGGGCGCCGGTGAGCTCGCGCACGCGGCTTTCGATCTGCGCCAGCTCGGCGGCGTCCAGCGCGCCATGGAAGCGCATGCCCGGCCAGCTCTCCTTCGCATGCGGGAAGCCGTAGTGCCAGCCCTGGTGGCGCAGGCAGCGCTCGCGGATCTCGGCGGCATTGGGGAGGATGTCGTCGCAGACCCAGTAGTTGCGGCCCTGCTCCAGGCCGTCGTCGGCCAGACGCGGAGCGGTGGGAGGAATGGGCGGCAGGACCGTGCCGGGCGGAGGCATGGGAATCATGGAAGGGGACCGGGCGGAGAAGGCTGGCAGCCTAGCACCCGGCCGCCGCCTTGACGCCTGGGGACTTCACCGCTTGCGGCGCTGCCGGGCCGGGGCCGGGCGCGGCAACAAGCTGCGAGCGAGCGTGTGCAGATGTTGCGCCGGTGCCCCGGGCGCCGGCCGGCCCCGCACAATGCGCCGCCTGTCACGACGAATTGCCCCGCCCATGCCCGCCCTCAAGCGCCCGACCCTTGCCGCCTCCTGCCTGCTGGGCGCCACCTTGCTGCTGCAGGCCTGCGGGGGTGGCGGCTCCGCCAGCGCGCCTGCACCGAGCCCTGCGCCCGCACTAGCACCAGCACCAGCACCGGCGCCTACGCCTACGCCTACGCCCACGCCCACGCCCACGCCCACGCCCACGCCCACGCCGATCCCCTCGCCGGCCCCCACCCCCACGCCCGGCCCCACCGCTGCCGATTGCGGCCTGCCCGACTTCCAGGCCACGGCGCTGCGCCTGGTGAACGAGCAGCGCCAGCGCGGGGCCGTGTGCGGCAGCCAGGCCATGCCGCCGGTCACGGCCCTGCGCTGGAGCGCCGCCCTCACCGACGCCGCCCGCCGCCATTCGCAGGACATGGTGGACCACAACTTCTTCGACCACACCGGCTCGGACGGCAGCAATGCCGGCCAGCGCATCAGCGAGGCGGGCTACCGCTGGACGTCCTGGGGCGAGAACATCGCCGCCGGCCAGCCCACGGTGGAATCGGTGGTGCAGGCCTGGATGGGCAGCGAGGGCCACTGCCGCAACCTCATGAATGCCCGCTTCAAGGACATGGGCCTCGCCTGCCTGCGCGCCAACGGCGGCACGGGCCGCCTGACCTGGACGCAGGACTTCGCCTCGCCCTGAGTTCCAGCCGGCTGCCGGGCCTGCGCGGGACTCAGGCCAGCGCCAGCCCCATCACGCCCAGGGCGATGCAGGCCGCGCCCAGCAGGCGCAGCAGGCGGTCGCCCTCGCCCAGCAGGCTGCCGCCGGCCAGGGCCGCGAACAGCATGGACAGCTCGCGTGCCGGCGCCACATGGCTCAGCGGGGCGATGCGCATGGCGTACAGCACCATCACATAGCTCGCGGGGCTCAGGACGGCGATGGCCAGGCCGGCCTTCCACAGCCGGCGCCAGGCCGCCTTGAAAGCCGCCGGGTCGCGCAGGGCCACCGGCAGCATCATCGGGACGCGCAGCACGTTGGCGACGTAGTCCAGCACGATGGGCGAGATCATCAGCACCTTGACCGAATAGCCGTCCAGCAGGGTGTAGCCGGCAATGCAGACCCCCGTCAGCGCGCCCCAGCGCAGGCCGCGCAGCGTGCGCTCGCGGCGCGCGGCGTCATGGGCCTGGCGCCACAGGGCCGGGCCGCCGGCGATCAGGAAGACGCCGCCCACCACCATCAGCGCGCCCAGGCCGCCGGCCAGGCTGAGGCGCTCGCCCAGCACCAGCACGGCGCCGGCCGTGCTCAGCAGGGGGCCGCTGCCGCGCGCCACGGGGTAGACCACGGTGAGGTCCGAGACCTGGTAGCCATGCAGCAGGCAGCGGAAATAGACCAGGTGCAGCACGGTGCTGGCGACCAGGGCGCCCCACTCCACCCGGCCCAGCGTCGGCAGCGTGTCCCAGCCCTGCCAGACGGCCAGCGGCGCCCAGACCACGCTGACCAGGATCGCGCTGATCAGCACCAGCTCGCTGCCCCCGCCCTGGCGCTTGGCGACCAGGTTCCAGAGGGCATGGCACAGGGCGGCGGCCAGGACGAGCAGCAGGGCAAGGGTGGACATCGGCGGGCAGGGCGGGCGGCAGGGGCTTCACCGTGACGGGCCGAGGGGCCCACGGTGGCGAGCGCGCAGTATGCCCGCCAGCCTGCGCCGGGCGATCGCGGCCGCGCGAGCTGCGCGCTGCGCCTGCCCCCTCGCAGCGGCGCCTCAGATCTCGTAGCCCGCCACCAGGCTGGCCAGGGTGTCATTGCAGCTGCGGCGGGCCAGCTTGTCGTAGCCCTCGGGCGTCAGGTGGATCTCGTTCTGCCAGTCGCCGCTGCGGCCGGTGCTGCCGGCCTCCGCGGGCTGGCTGACGCCGCGCGTGTCCAGCACCACGAAGTTGCCGATGCAGTTCTGCACGGTGTGCGTGAGGAAGCTGTGGTTCCAGTCCACCAGGACGCGCATGATCGGCGCCCAGGCCTCGGCGGGAATCTGGAAGGTCTGCAGGCTGGGCGCGCACCAGGGTCCGGCCAGCCCTCCGGCGGCGTAGGCGAAGCGCGGGACCATGTAGTCGTAGACATGGGTGACCATGGAGGCCTGGGGGTTGGCGCACTGGTCGCGCAGGGTGTCCAGCTCGGTGTAGGCCTGCAGCAGCTCGGCGCAGAGATTGCTCCAGCCATGCTCCGAGACATAGCGCAGCGGCCCGAAATGCTCAGGCAGCCACTCGGCCGGTGCGCGCAGCAGGCGCTGGCTGAGGTCGGTGCCCGGGCCGCGGCGCAGCCAGGCGATCATGTCGTTGCCGCCGCCCGAGAGCAGCAGCGCGCCCCAGCGCGGCATGCCGCGCAAGGTCATGGCCAGGTGGAACTTGGCATAGCGCTGCGGCTCGGGGTAGTCCTTGAGCTTCTGCCCCGGCATGGCGTAGTTCACGATGCCGGCGTCACGGCCGAACTGGAAGAAGTCCAGCAGGGAACGCGTCTTGGTCGGGAAGAAGTCCCCGAAGGAAAACCAGGAATCCCCGTGGGCGATGAGCGGCACCTGCCCCATGAAGAGCGTGGGGTCGTTCATCAGCTGCTGGTGCGAATAGAGACGGGTCTGGGCCATGGCGCTCTCCTCAGTGAAGCAAGGTTGAGCCGGCAGTGTTTCGCCGCTGTGAAGGCTGAGCATCCCACTTTTTGTGGATGAACAGGGGCTTTGCGCGGGGCTTTCATCCCGTCAACCTGTACGACTTGGGGATGCGGGCGCGGGCTTGAAGCGCTAGCAGGCTGGGTCACAATGGCGCGATGAAACCGTCCGACCTCCTCTCTTCGCTGCTGCCGCCGGCCGCCAGGCCCGGTGATCTGCTGAGTGCCGTGGACAGCCCGGCCCTGCTGCTGGACCTGGACGCCTTCGAGCGCAATGTGCGCCAGATGCAGGCCGCGGCCGACTCTGCAGGCCTGGCCCTGCGCCCGCATGCCAAGGCGCACAAGTGCGTGGCCATCGCCCAGGCCCAGATGCAGGCGGGCGCGGTGGGCATCTGCTGCCAGAAGGTCAGCGAGGCCATCCCCTTCGTGGCGGCGGGCATCCCGGACATCCTCGTCAGCAACGAGCTCATGGGCGAGGCCAAGGCCCGGCTGCTGGCCGCGCTGGCCGGCCATGCGCGCATGAGCGTCTGCGTGGACCACGAGCAGCAGGTGGAGCAGCTGGCCCAGGCCTGCGAGCAGGCCGGCAGTCGGCTGGAGCTGCTGGTCGAGATCAATATCGGCCAGGACCGCTGCGGCGTGGCCGACGCGCCGGCGGTGCTGCGCCTGGTCGAGGTGATCGCGCAGTACGCCGGCCAGCTGTGCTTCAAGGGCCTGCAGGCCTACCAGGGCGGCCTGCAGCATGTGCGCGGCGCGGAGGCCCGCCGCGAGGCCGTGCTGCGCGCCACCGAGCGCGCTCGCCTCGTGGTGCAGGACCTGCTGGGCGAGGGCATTGCCTGCGAGACCGTCACCGGCGGCGGCACCGGCAGCGCCGCCTTCGACCTGGGCCTGGGTCTCTACACCGAGCTGCAGCCCGGCTCCTATGTCTTCATGGATGCGGACTACGGCCGCAACGAGACGGCCGACGACGGCCTGCGCTTCGAGCACAGCCTGCTGCTGGCCAGCAGGGTGATGAGCGAGGGCACGGGCGACCGCGCGGTGCTGGATGCCGGGCTCAAGTCGCTGTCTGCCGAGTCGGGCATGCCCTGGGTCTGGGAGGCCGGCAGCCCCAGCGAGCGCTGGGACTATGTCTCGGCCAATGACGAGCACGGCATCCTGCAGTGCCGCACGCCCGGCGGCGCCAAGCCGCGCCTGGGCGAGCAGGTCCTGCTGGTGCCGGGGCACTGCGATCCCACGCTGAACCTGCACGATGCGATCGTGGCGCACCGTGCCGGCCGCGTCGAGGCGGTCTGGGCCATCGAGGCCCGGGGACTCAGCCGCTGACGTCCCGGCGACCGGCCCGCCAGGCCGCGCGGTAGGCCTCCAGGCGCTCTGGAGCGAGCCCGCGCACCAGGCACACGGCGGACGCACCCGCACGGGCGGCCGCCTCGACCTGCGCCGGCGCCAGCACGCCCCCGATCGCCACCACCGGCCGCCCGGCCATGCGCGCCCACCAGGCCAGCTGGCTCAGGCCCTGAGCCAGCCAGGGCATGCGCTTGGTCGTCGTCGCCCAGACGGGGCCGCAGGCGATGTAGGCGGGCGCCAGGCCGCGGGCCCGGGCCAGCTCCCACAGGCTGTGGCTGGAGAGGCCCAGGGCGGTGCCGCTGTCCAGGATGCGCCGGCGCTGGGCGGCGTCCAGGCAGGCCCAGTCTTCCTGGCCCAGGTGGATGCCGCCGGCGCCCAGCTCGAGGGCCAGCTGCCAGTGGTCGTTGACCCAGAAGCGGGTGCCGGGATGGTCGCGCATGCACTGCACGGCGGTGGCGATGCGCCGGCGCAGCGCGGCGCTGTCCTGGTCCGGCGCGGCCTTGCTGCGCAGCTGCAGATGCGCGAGGCCGGCGCCCGCCACCGTGGCCAGCCCTTGCTCGTCGTCCACGATGCCGTAGAGCCCTGTGCCCACGTCCGCTGCACCGGCCGTGCCCGAGAGCACGGCCGTCCAGCGCGCCAGCGTGGTGGCGTCGGGCCGGGTTTCGTCGCCGAAGCCCATCACGGGCAGGGCCTCGGGGTTGTGGATGAAGTCCGGCGTCGGGCGCAGCGGGCCGGGGCCCGCGCCGGCGGCATGGCCCTGGCGCAGGCCGTGCCAGCTGCACATCTTGGCCAGCACCAGGGCGTCGCCCACCGGGAAGCCGCGGGCCAGGGCAGCCGCGGCGGCGCTGGCGAAGGTGCAGCCGCTGCCATGGTGATGCAGCGGCGCCTGCCGCAGGCGGGGCAGGGCCAGCCAGCCGCGCAGGGCGGGGCCGCTGCCCTGGTCGGGCAGGTCCAGCCAGTCCAGGGCCAGGTCTTGCGCACCGGGCACGGGCAGGGCGTCGTCGCCGCCGGTGATGCACACGCCGGCCTGCGGGGCCAGGTGATGGCGCAGCGCGGCGGCAAGCGCGGGCACGTCCAGGCCGGCGCGCGCCTCGGCGCCGGGCAGGTGCTGCAGCAGTCGCAGGGCCTCGCGGCGGTTGGGGGTGATCAGCGTGGCGGCGGGCAGCAGGCGCTCGCGCAGGGTCTGCAGCAGGGCCTCGTCGCAGAAGGCCGCCCCGCCGGCGCTGGCGCCCAGCACCGGGTCGACGACCAGGTCCACGCGCTGGCCCTGCGCGCGCAGCTGGGCCAGCACCTCCAGCAGGGCCTCGACGGCGTCCACGCTGCCCAGCAGGCCGGTCTTGATCACCCTCGGGGTCAGGTCTTGCCTCAGCGCCGCGAGCTGCGCACGGATCTGGGCGCCCGGCAGCGCAAGCACGGCCTGCACGCCCAGGGAGTTCTGCGCCGTGACGGCGGCCAGCACGGGGCACAGGTGCACGCCCAGCGCGGCGGCGGCGCGGGCGTCGGCGCTGATGCCGGCCGCGCCGCCGCTGTCATGGCCCGCGATGCTCCAGACGACGGGAGGCGCCGGGTCCTCATGCCAGGCAGGCAGACACGCCAGCGCGGGGTCCGGTGCCTCGAACCAGGGCGAGGGCAGGCAGGGGTGGGGCAGGGGATGGGCCATGGGTGTCATCCGAGCAGGAAGGCGTGGTCGCCCACCGGCGTGCTGGCCACGGCGAAGTCCTGCGGCGCCATCAGCCCGGCGCGCCAGGCCGACCGGCCGGCGCTGACGGCGTCGCGGAAGGCTGCGGCCATGCGCACCGGGTCGCGGGCCTGGGCCACGGCCGAGTTCAGCAGCACGGCGTCGAAGCCCAGCTCCAGCGCCTCGGCCGCATGCGACGGCGCGCCCAGGCCGGCGTCGACGATCAGCACGGCGTCCGGCAGTCGCTCGCGCAGCGTGCGCAGACCATGGCGGTGCAGCAGGCCCTGGCCCGAGCCGATGGGCGCACCCCAGGGCATCAGGACCTCGCAGCCGGCGTCCAGCAGGCGCCGGCACAGCACCAGGTCCTCGGTGCAGTAGGGGAAGACGGTGAAGCCCTGGCGCACCAGCTGCTCGGCGGCGCTGAGCAGCTCGAAGGGATCGGGTTGCAGGGTGTGCTCGTCGCCGGTCACCTCCAGCTTGATCCAGGCCGTGCCATAGAGTTCGCGGGCCATCTGCGCGAGCGTCACCGCTTCGCGGGCGCTGCGGCAGCCGGCGGTGTTGGGCAGCAGGTGGCCGCCCTGGGCCTGGATGGCCTGCAGGGCCAGGGCCACGACGCCGTTGTCGCCCGCGCCCTGCAGGCTGCGCTTGAGCCCGACCGTGAGCACCTGGCTTTGCGAGGCGCGGATGGCCTCGCCCAGCACCTGCGGGCTGGGATAGCCCGCGGAGCCGATGAAGAAGCGGCTGCGCAGGGCGCGGCCGTCGATGTGGAGCAGATCGTCCATGGGCATGTCCTCAACCGCCCACGATGGGGCGGAACAGCAGGATCTGGTCGCCCGCCTCCAGCGCGTGCCCGGCACGCGCCTCGCGCGGGATGTGCTGGCCGTTGACGGCGGTCGCCACGGCCTCGGGCGACTGGCCCAGCAGGCTCAGGAGCTGGGCCAGGCTGCAGCCTTCGGGAACGTCCATGGCCTGGCCGTCCAGGTGCACGCGCAGGCTGCTGGGCACGGTGGTGGCGTAGTGGTCGATGCGGGGACTGTTGGCAGTGTTCATGACATGTGCGGCAGCGCGCCGAGGCCGCTGCCCTTCAGCAGTTGGTCGACCAGCGCGGGCGCCAGCAGCCAGCCGTGGCGGTACAGGCCGTTGAGGCGCAGCAGGCCGGGCTCGTGGTGCAGGTGGGGCTGGTGGTCGGGGAAGGCGGGGCGCAGGTTGCGGTCCAGGCGCACGATGCGGGCTTCGCACAGTTGCGGCATCACGCTGTGGGCCGCGGCCATCAGCTCGACGGCGCTTTGCAGGCTCACCGGGCTGCGGTCCTCGCTCTCGACCTCGGTCGCGCCGATCAGCAGCTGGTCGGCGGTGCGTGGCACGAGGTAGACGCGGTGGCGCGGATGCAGCAGGCGCACCGGCCGCGTCAGGCCGTGGCCTGCAGCGTCCAGGGCGATGACCTCGCCACGCACGCCGCGCAGCGCCGGCAGCTGGGCCTGGGCGCCCAGGCCGCGGCAGTCGATGACCCAGTCTGCATCGATGCGGCGGTGGTCGGCCAGCTGCAGCCAGCCGGGCTCGCAACGGGCCACCGGCTGCGACCAGTGCCAGGCGCCATCGGGCGCATCGGCGTGCAGCGCGGCCATGGCCTCCAGCGGATGGACCAGGCCCTCGCCCGGCAGCAGCCAGGCCAGCAGGCCCGGGCTGCGCCGCAGGGCGGGCTCCAGCGCGGCCAGGGCCTGGGGATCCAGCGGCTGGGGCTGCGGGAAGGCCTCCAGGCCGGGCTGCTGCAGGCGATCCAGCACCCGTTGCGCGGCGCCGGCGTCGCTGCGCTGGGCGAGCAGCAGGCTGCCGTTCAGCTGCAGGCCCACCGGCTGGCGCGCGGCCAGCTGGCGAACGACGGCAGGCCACAGCGCCAGGGAGCGCCAGCCCGCCGCCGCGATGGCCGGCTCGGCCTTCTCCAGTTCGGCCAGCGGGCTCAGCATGCCGGCGGCGGTGAAGGCGGCCGCACCCTGGCCGTCGAACAGGGGCTCGGGGCCAGGTCTTGCGTCGAAGACCTGCACGCGGTGGCCGGCCCGGGCGAGGGCCCAGGCGAAGAGGCGCCCGGCCAGGCCGGCGCCCGCGATGGCGATGGTGGCGCTCATGCGTGCTCCCGGTGCGGCCTCAGGCCTTCTGGATGGGGATGTAGAGCTCGCCGCCCTGGGCCTTGAACTCCTCGCTCTTGGCCTGCATGCCGGCCTCCTGCTCCAGCTTGGCCGAGTAGTCGCGCACGTCCTGCGTGATCTTCATGGAGCAGAACTTGGGGCCGCACATGGAGCAGAAGTGGGCGACCTTGGCGCTGTCCTTGGGCAGGGTCTCGTCATGGAATTCGCGCGCCGTCTCGGGGTCCAGGCCGAGGTTGAACTGGTCTTCCCAGCGGAACTCGAAGCGGGCCTTGGAGAGCGCATCGTCGCGGGCCCGCGCGCCGGGGTGGCCCTTGGCGATGTCGGCCGCGTGGGCGGCGATCTTGTAGGCCATCAGGCCCTGCTTGACGTCCTCGCGGTCGGGCAGGCCCAGGTGCTCCTTGGGCGTCACGTAGCACAGCATGGCGCAGCCGAACCAGCCGATCATCGCGGCGCCGATGCCGCTGGTGATGTGGTCGTAGCCGGGGGCGATGTCGGTGGTCAGCGGGCCCAGGGTGTAGAAGGGCGCTTCATCGCAGTGCTTGAGCTGCTCGGTCATGTTGGCCTGGATCATGTGCATGGGCACATGGCCGGGGCCTTCGATCATGGTCTGGACCTCGTGCTTCCAGGCGATCTTGGTCAGCTCGCCCAGGGTGCGCAGCTCGGCGAACTGGGCCTCGTCATTGGCGTCCGCCAGCGAGCCGGGGCGAAGGCCGTCGCCCAGCGAGAAGCTGACGTCGTAGGCCTTCATGATTTCGCAGATCTCCTCGAAGTGCGTGTAGAGGAAGTTCTCGCGGTGATGCGCGATGCACCACTTGGCCAGGATGGAGCCCCCGCGCGAGACGATGCCCGTGCGGCGCTTGACCGTCATCGGCACGAAGGGCAGGCGCACGCCGGCGTGGATGGTGAAGTAGTCCACCCCCTGCTCGGCCTGCTCGATCAGCGTGTCGCGGAAGAGCTCCCAGGTCAGCTCCTCGGCCACGCCGCCGACCTTCTCCAGCGCCTGGTAGATCGGCACGGTGCCGATGGGCACGGGGCTGTTGCGGATGATCCAGTCGCGGGTGGTGTGGATGTTGCGGCCGGTGCTGAGGTCCATGACCGTGTCCGCGCCCCAGCGCGTGGCCCAGACCAGCTTCTCGACCTCTTCCTCGATGGAGGAGCTGACCGCCGAGTTGCCGATGTTGGCGTTGACCTTCACCAGGAAGTTGCGGCCGATGATCATCGGCTCCAGCTCCGGGTGGTTGATGTTGGCGGGGATGATGGCGCGGCCGCGGGCGATCTCGTCGCGCACGAATTCCGGCGTGATGACGTCCGGGATGCTGGCCCCGAAGGGGTTGCCGGCCAGGCGCTGCTGGCGCTCGGCGTCGGCCTCGTACTCGCGCATCCATTCGAGGCGCTGGTTCTCGCGGATGGCCACGAACTCCATCTCGGGCGTGATGAGGCCGCGACGCGCGTAGTGCATCTGGCTGACGTTCGCGCCCGCCTTGGCCCGGCGCGGCTGACGCTGCAGCCCGGCGCTGAGCTCGCGCAGGCGCAGCTGCTGTTCCTGGTCGCGCAGGCCGTCGTCGATCAGCTGGAGGGGGCGGCCCTCGTAGGCCTGCGTGTCTCCGCGTGCCTCGACCCAGGCTGCACGCGGCGTGGGCAGGCCTTTCTTGACGTCGATGGCGGCGCCGGGATCGGTGTAGGGGCCGGAGGGATCGTAGACGCTGATGCGCTCGCCATTGGTCAGCGCGATCTCGCGCAGCGGCACGCGCAGGTCCGGATGGAGCTGGCCAGGCAGGTGGATCTTGCGCGAGGCCGGCAGGGGCTCGCGCGTGAGTTGCAGGGACTGGCTCAGGGATTGAGCCAGGGGGCTGTCGGCGTCCAGGCCGGGGTCGGTGATGCTGTTCATGCGCGGTCTCCAGGTGAGGTCCGGAGGCCGAGCAGGACGGGTCGGGGCGCGAGGGCGCCAGCGAGGCGTTCAGGGGGTGGGGCCATGGATGCCGCGGTACGCCATCGAGGGTGGATGGCGGCCCTGGGTCCAGGGCCCGCAGCCCCGGCAGGAAGCACGGGCTGGCAGGCTCTTCTTACGCCGGTACGAACCGGATCAAGTTCAGCGGGTCCATGGCTTCCACCACGTCTCAGCCCGACGCCAAAGCCATCGCCTTGGCGCATCAGGGCTCCCCGGAGCAAGCCGCGAGTATAGAAGCAAGCGTGCGATCTGCACGCCGGCTCGGGGGAATCCCGCAGTGCCGCTTGCAGACCGGTGCGAGACACTTGTTACTGAAAGTCATAGGCGCTAGAGACCGCCTGCTTTGTTGAATCAGAACAGCGGACGCACCCACAGAGGTGCCGCCGTTCGTGGGATGGCACGACGCCGTGCCAGGGGTCTTAGGGTTGCAATGAGCATGTCCACCAAGCTGTATTCCGCCACCGCGTTGGCGCTGGCCTGCCAGTTGCTGTTCAGCGTTCCTGCGTCTGCCCAGACGGCCGAGCCGGCCGGCAAGGCGGGGTCCGCCTCGGGCATCAGCGACTCCGACCGTGCCAAGCGGGACGCCGACAAGGTCCTGCAATGGATCAAGTTCCACGCCACGCATTCCGCCAAGCCTGAGGCGCCGGCCCCGGCACCCAAGCCGGCGCCGGCCGCCAAGGCGCCGGCACCCAAGCCCGCCGTCGCCACGGCGCCGGCCCCGACGCCCGCCGCCGCGGCGCCGACCGCTCAGGCGGCAGCTTCCGCGCCCGCCCCGGCGGCCAGCCAGGAGCAGCAGCTCGCTGCCAGCCGTGAGCCCGAGGCGCCGGCGCCCAAGCCCGAGCTGGTGGCCGCAGCCCCGGCCACACCGCCTGCACCGCCGGCCACCGAGCCCACCCGCGCCGCGCCCGCGCCCGAGCCGGAGGAAGAGGTGGCCCTGCGCCTGATCCAGAAGGTCGACCCCGACATCCCCCGCCAGCTGGCCAGCAATATCCGCAGTGGTTCGGTGATGGTGCGCTTCCAGGTCAAGCCGGATGGCACGACCACCAAGGTCGAGAGCCTGGGCAACGCCAACAAGCGCCTGGCCTCCAGCGCCATCGCGGCGGTCCAGCAATGGAAGTTCGCGCCCATCCCCAAGCAGCGCGAAGCCACCGTGGAGATCGGCTTCAAGCTGGACTGAGCCGGCTCGGCCGGCGCCTCAGCCGGCCACCGCCTTGGGGCAGCGGCTGAGCACCTCCACCATGGCGTCCAGGAAGGCCCGGGTGCGCAGCGGCATCAGGCGGCGCTCCGGGAAGACGGCCCAGCAGGGCACCGGCGGCAGCTCCCAGTCGGGCAGCACCCGCACCAGTTCGCCCCGGTCCACGAAGGGCTGCGCAAAGTGCGAGCCCACGGCGGTGATGCCCACGTCGGCGCAGGCCATGCGCAGCAGCATGTCGGGCGCGTTGACCAGGGTCTTGAGCTGCGGCAGGCCTTCCCAGTGCTCCCGCGTCGGGTCCTCGCCTCGGCGCAGCTTCCAGGGCTGGGCGTCGCCATGGCGGCTGAGGATCATCAGCCCGTGCATGCTGCTGAGTGCCTCGGGCAGCTGCGGCTCGCCATGCAGCGCCAGATAGCCCGGCGAGGCATAGAGCCCGGTGCCGATGAGGGCCAGGCGCCGCGCGGCCAGCTGCGAGTCTTCGGGCAGCGTGCCCATGCGGATGGCCAGGTCGAAGCCCTCGGCGATCAGGTCCACGCGCCGGGGTGAGAGGTCCAGCTCCAGCTGCACCTCGGGGTTGTCGCGCACGAAGCGGGCGAGCATGTCGGGCAGGGCCTGCTGGGCGAAGTCCCCGGGCATGGACACCTTGAGCCGCCCGCGCGGCCGTTGCTGGCGGTGCAGGGCCAGCGCCAGCGCGCCGTCGACCTCCGAGGCCACCACCCGCGCATGCTCCAGCACGCCCTGGCCGAACTCGGTGAGCGCCAGCCGCCGGGTGGAGCGCTGCAGCAGTTTCTCCCCCAGGCGCTCCTCCAGCGCGGCCATGCGGCGCGACACCGTGGACTTGGGCAGATGCAGGCGCTCAGCCGCCCGGCTGAAGCTGCCGGCCTCCATCACGCGGGCAAAGAGCAGCAGGTCGTCGGCTTCCAGGCTCATCGGGATTGTTCCTTTGGTGGAACAATCTTATCCATTTCGCGATCTTCCGGTGCTCCTGTGCGATCAATAAAGTTCAGCCATGCCATCAACACGCCGCGCCGCGGCGACCAAGGAGCCCGGTATGAACATTCTGCAAATCAACACCAGCGCCCGCCGCCTGCAAGACAACGGCCAGGGCTCCCACTCCACCCGCCTGGCCAATGAGCTGGTCGCGGCCCTGCGCGAGCACCAGCCCGCTGCCCAGCTGAATGTGCTGGACCTGGGCCAGCAGTCCCTGCCCGAGCTCGACGAAGCCACACTCCAGGCCCTGTTCACCCCGGTCGAGCAGCGCAGCGAGGCCCAGGCCGCCCGCGTGGCCCAGGACATGGCCCTGATCGAGCAGGTCAAGGCCCAGGACGTGCTGGTGCTGGCCGTGCCCATGATCAACTTCGGCATCCCCACGCAGCTGAAGCACTGGATCGACGCCATCGCCAAGGCCGGCGTCACCTTCCGCTACACCGCCAACGGCCCCGAGGGCCTGCTGTCGGGCAAGAAGGTCTACATCGTGCTGACCCGCGGCGGCATCTACCGCGACCAGCCGGCCGACACCATGGTGCCCTACCTGAAGACCGTGCTGGGCTTCCTGGGCATGACGGACCTGCACTTCATCTACGCCGAGGGCCTGGCCATGGGTCCCGAAGCCGAGGCCCGCGGCCTGGCCGGCGCCCGTGAGCAGATCGCCGCCCTGTTCCAGGCAGAGGCCCAGCCTGCCTGAGGGTAAGTCCTGGCCTGCGAAGGCGGTCTGCTGACGCGGGGCATGTCACCATCGCGCGCATTTCAACGGGGCCCCGAGGTCCGCGAGGAGGAGCGCAAGATGCTGGCAGCCTGGATCAGAAGCGAGCCCACACAGGCTCAGGTGAGCGTGACGCTGGTGCGATGGGCGGTGGCGCTCGTCATCCTGATGCACCCGCTGCACGGTTACTTTCACGCGGAGAACATTCCGCGTTTCGGCGAGTACCTGTCCTCGCTGGGCTTCCCCTTCGGCGGGGCCCTGGCCTGGGCGGTGCTGCTGACCCAGACGGCCGCGAGCCTGCTGATGCTGGCGGGCCGCCTGGTGGTGCCGGCCTGCGCAGCCCACGTGGTGGTGCTCCTGACCGGGATCGTGGTGTTTCACTACCCCCTGGGCTGGTACGTCGTTGGCCCGGGAGAGGGCGGCATGGAGTTCAGCGTGCTGATGATCAGCTGCCTCCTTGCCGTCGCCTGGGCCCACTGGCCCCGGCGCCGCGGCCCCTGAGCCGCGGCCCGCATCGAAAGGAGAGTCCTCATGCAAGCCAGCCTGCAAACCCTGCAGCAGACCTTGAACCAGCCGCGCCAGGTCGAACGCCTGGTCACCGGCCAGCCCACCAGCGATGGCGCGGGCGTCAAGCTGACCCGGGTGCTGACCCACCCCCTGCAGCAGCGCCTGGACCCCTTCCTGATGCTGGACGCCTTCGGCTCCGACCAGGCCGACGACTACATCGCCGGCTTCCCCGACCACCCGCACCGCGGCTTCGAGACCATCACCTACATGCTGGAAGGCCGCATGCGCCATCGCGATTCGGCCGGCCACGAGGGCCTGCTGCAGAGCGGCGGCGTGCAGTGGATGACGGCGGGTCGCGGGGTGATCCATTCCGAGCTGCCGGAGCAGGAAGCGGGCCGCATGGAGGGCTTCCAGCTGTGGCTCAACCTGCCGGGCCGCAACAAGCTCTGCGAGCCCTGGTACCGCGACATCCCGAGCAGCGAGATCCCGCAGTGGGAAGGCGAGGGCGTGGTGGTGCGCGTCATCGCCGGCGAGCACCGCGGCGTGGCGGGCGCGGTACAGCGCGAGCACACCGAGCCCGTCTATCTGGACGTGCACCTGCCGCCCGGCGCCCGCTTCGAGCACGCCCTGCCGGACAGCCACAACGCGTTTGTCTACGTCTACCGCGGCGCCGTGCGCTTCGACAGCGGCTGCACCGTGCCGCAGCAGCGCATGGCCATCATGGCCAACACGCCGGGCAGCGACGGCGTGCGCCTGCAGGCGGGCGAGGAGGGCGCGCGGCTGTTGCTGATCGCCGGCCGGCCCCTGGGCGAGCCCATCGCGCAGTACGGCCCCTTCGTGATGAACACCGAGGCGGAGCTCATGCAGGCGGTGCGCGACTTCCAGAGCGGCCGCCTGGCCTGAGGCCCGCTCCGGGGGCGGTCCGCCTCGATTGACATTGCTCAAGAACTGCGAGGCTAGTGCAGCGAGTCGTGGCGCCGGCGCAATTTGCACATTGTGCGACGTGCGCCCGTGCGTTCACACTTTGTTGCATGAGCACGAATTTGCAGTACGAGCACGACACCGTCCCCGCCGCTCTGGACGCCCTGGCCCATGCCGCCTCGCCCGGCGGCGCCCGGACCAGCACACAGGTCCACACCGATCTGGACCAGCTCTGGCAGCAGATGCAGGGCGGCCCCGTGGCCCGCGCCGCGCGCCTGGGCGAGGCCTTGATCGAGGCCGGTCTGCTGAGCCGCCCGCAGCTGCAGCGGGCCCTGGGCCGGCAGCTGGGCGCCGTGCCCCATGTGCCCCTCGGCGAGCAGCTGGTCAAGGACGGCGTGCTGACCCCGGCCCAGCTGCGCCAGATGCTGGCCGCCTGGCAGGGCGTGCCCACCGTGGACCTGGGCTGCGTGCGGCCCGAGCCCGATGCCCTGGCCCAGATCCCGCGCATGATCGCGCTGCGAGAGTCGGTCTGCCCGCTGATGGTGCGGGCCGACGTGCTGGTGGTCGCCGTGGCGGACCCCTGGGACCAGCACCTGCTGGAGGTGCTGCGCTTCGTCTCCGAGCTGCATGTGAAGCCGGTGCTGGCGCGGCCTGGCACCCTGCTCCCCGCCATTGCCCGGGCCTACCAGCAGGACCTGGCCGGCATCGCCAAATCATCGGGCGAGATGCCGGACAGGGCCATCGCGCCGGCCGCCCAGGCCGCCACCATCCGCGAGCTGGCCCAGCAGCTGGCGGAGGCCGAGAACGTGTCGGGCGACACCGAGGTGGGCGTGGTGGCCGAGTCGGACAACACGCTGGTGCGCCTGGTCAACCGCCTCATCGCCGATGCCATCGAGCTGGGCGCCTCGGACATCCACATCGAAGCCTCCGATGCGCCGCGCCCCGTGCGCATCCGCCTGCGCATCGACGGTGACCTGCTGCGCTATCTGGAGCTGCCCAGCCGCGTGCGCTTCGCGCTGGTCGCCCGCCTGAAGATCATGGCGGACCTGGACATCTCCGAGCACCGCCGCCCCCAGGACGGCAAGATCGACTTCAGCCGCTTCGGCGGTCCGCCCGTCGAGCTGCGCCTGGTGACGGTGCCCACCAACACCGGCCTGGAAGACGTGGTGCTGCGCCTGCTGGGCGGCATGAAGCCGCTGCCGCTGGACGAGATCGGGCTCTCCCTGAGCAATCTGGAGGGGCTGCGGCGGGTGATGAGCAAGTCCTACGGCCTGCTGCTGATCTGCGGCCCCACGGGCTGCGGCAAGACCACCACCCTGCACTCGGTGATGCGCGAGCTCAACGAGGACAAGCGCAAGATCTGGACGGCCGAGGACCCCATCGAGATCACCCAGGAGGGCCTGCGCCAGGTGCAGGTCAATGCCCGCATCGGCTGGACCTTCGCGGCGGCCATGCGCACCTTTCTGCGGGCCGATCCGGACGTGATCATGATCGGCGAGATGCGCGACGAGGAGACCGCGCGCATCGCCATCGAGGCCTCGCTGACCGGCCACCTGGTGATGTCCACCCTGCACACCAACTCGGCGCCCGAGAGTGTGACGCGGCTGCTGGAGATCGGCCTGGACCCCTTCATGTTCTCGGACTCGCTGCTGGCCGTGCTGGCCCAGCGCCTGGTGCGCCGCCTGTGCCGCGACTGCCGCGTGGTGGAGCCCCTGGACGAGCGGGCCGCGCACTCCCTGGCCCAGCTCTACCTGCAGACGCCCCCGCCGGGCCTGTCTCCCGATGCCCTGCTGGCCCATTGGCGCGATCGCTTCGGCGTCGGCGGCCAGCTGATGCAGTACCGCCACCATGGCTGCGATGCCTGCGGCGGCACGGGCTACCGCGGGCGCCTGGGCATCCACGAGCTGCTGGTGGCCGACGACGCGCTGCGCATCCTGGTGCGGCGCCGCGCCCCGGCCGCCGAGATGTTCCAGCTGGCCCTGCAGTCGGGCATGCGCACCCTGCGCCAGGACGGCATCGAGAAGGTGCTGGCCGGCCTGACCGACCTCCCCGAGGTGCTGGCCGCCAGCAACCAGTGAATCACCTGTGACCTGAAGGAGCCCCCGATGAAGCCGACACCCGCCTCCGCCCTCCTGGCCGGCCCCCTGAGCCTCGAAGTGCCGGCCCTTCTGCTGAGCAGCCTGGGCGAATGGCTGGCCCGCCATGCCCTGCGGCTCCAGGCCGCGGCCGGTGATCCGGGGCTCGTCCTGCAGGCAGGCACCGAGCTGGAGCAGCTGGGCCTGGAGATGCAGGCCCTGGTCCATGCCTTGCGGGGCACCCGGCCGGCAGCAGCCGAGCCCGTGGACCTGCAGGCCGCGGCCGCCCAGGCCCTGCAGCAGTGGCAACCGGCCTGGCAGAAGGCCGGGTTGCAGGCCGAGCTGCAGGCTGGGCCCGCCCTGGTCCAGTCGCTGGACGCCGGTCTTCTGCAGCACGCCCTGGACCTGATGCTGGGCCATGGTCTGTCGGGCGGGCGCGATGTGCGCCTCGGTGTGGCGGCCCTCGACGAGTCGCGCCAGGTGTTGCGCCTGTCGGGCGTGGGCCAGGCGGCCAGCGAGGACGAGCTCCACTGGCAGCTGCTGCGCCTGCTGGCCCGGGCGCGAGGCTGGGCCCTGGAGCGGCGCGAAGGTCAGCACGCCGGCACGGTGGACCTGACACTGCACCTGGGACATCTCGACGCCGAGCCCGAGAGCGTCGAGGACGAACGCCTGCCGCGCCGCCGCCTGGACCGGGCCCTGCGGGTGCTGGTCCTGGATCCGCATGAGCCCAGCCGCGTCGAGAGCGCCCGCCTGCTGGGCCAGGCCGGCCTGGCCTGTGATTGCCTGGCCAACCTGGACCAGGCGCGTGAGCTGCTTGCCGGCGCCGATCCGGGCTGGAATGCGCTGGTCTCTGGCATTCCCGCCGACGCGTCCGGCATGACCGACTTCGCCGCCCGCCTGCGGGAGCGCTACGGCCTGCGCCGCTGGATCGAGCTGGTGGACGAGGACTTCCGCTTCGACATCGGCGTGCCCGACGGCTCACGCCCGGCGCGCCTGGGACGGCAGGATCTCAAGAACACCCTGCTGGCGGCGCTGGCGGCCTGAGTCAGCGGCTGCCCCCGGCCGCTTCACTCGGCGGCCGGCCCTCCTGCCAGGCCGTCCAGGATGGGGCAGTCGGGGCGCTCGTCCCCATGGCAGCACTGGGTCAGCTGCAGCAGGGTCTGGCGCATGGCCTGCATCTCTGCCAGTCGGCGGTCCAGGTCGGCGATGTGGGCCTGCGCGATCTTCTTGACCTGGCTGCTGGCACGGCGCCGGTCCTGCCACAGCTTCAGCAGCTCGGCGATCTCGGCCATGGAGAAGCCGAGGTCCCGCCCGCGGCGGATGAAGCGCAGGATGTGGACCTCGCGCTCGCTGTACTGGCGGTAGCCGGCGTCGGTGCGCGAGACCTCGCCCAGCAGCCCCAGGCTCTCGTAATGGCGCAGCATCTTGGCCGACACGCCAGAGCGGGCCGCGGCTTCGCCGATGTTGAGCAGTCCGTTCATTCGCGCGGCCTCCAGCGCTGCAGCAGCAGCGCATTGCTGATCACGGTGACACTGGACAGCGCCATGGCCGCGCCCGCGATCACGGGGCTGAGCAGGCCCAGTGCCGCCAGCGGGATGCCCACGACGTTGTAGGCAAAGGCCCAGAAGAGGTTCTGGCGGATCTTGGCCACGGTGCGCCGCGACAGGGCAATGGCCTCGGCCACCAGACGCGGATCCGAGCGCATCAGGGTGATGCCGGCGGCGTGCATGGCGACGTCGGTGCCGCTGCCCATGGCCAGGCCCACGTCGGCGGCGGCCAGCGCCGGCGCGTCGTTGATGCCGTCGCCCACCATGGCCACGCACTGGCCACCGGCCTTGAGCGCGGTCACCTGCTGGGCCTTGTGCTCAGGCAGCACCTCGGCGTGCACTTCGTCCAGGCCCAGCTCGCGCCCCACGGCTTCGGCGGCACCGCGGTTGTCTCCGCTCAGCAGCACGGTGCGCACCCCCAGCCGGCGCAGCTGCGCGATGGCCTCGCGGGAGCTCGGCTTGACCGGGTCGCCGAAGGCCAGCAGGCCCAGCAGCTCGGGCGCCGCAGCCGCCTCCGTGCGGCGAGCCAGCCAGGAGAGGGTCCGCCCCTGCGACTGCAGGGCCTGCGCGCGGTCCTGCAGGGCGCCGAGGTCCACGCCCAGCTCCTGCATGTAGCGGCTGCTGCCGAGCATCAAGCGCTCGTTCTCGAGCATGGCCTCCAGCCCGCGGCCGGCCACGGCACGGAAATCGGTGGGCTTTGGCAAGACCTGACCCCCGCCTTCCGGGCGTGCCTGCCACGAGGCCAGCACCGCCTTGGCCAGCGGGTGCTCGCTGCCCTGCTGCAGGATGGCCGCCAGGCGCAGCAGGCCGGTGTCGTCGATGAGGGGGCTGGCCTGCAGGTCCAGCAGCCTGGGGTGACCTTCGGTGAGCGTGCCGGTCTTGTCGAAGGCGACGACCTGCAGCTTGCGGGCCAGCTCCAGCGCCTCTGCGTCCTTGATCAGCAGGCCGCGGCGTGCCGCCACGCCGGTGCCGGCCATCAGCGCGGCAGGCGTCGCCAGGCCCAGGGCGCAGGGGCAGGCGATGACCAGCACCGCCACGGCATGCAGCAGGGCGCGTTCCCAGTCGCCGGTGCCGAAGCCCCAGGCCAGCAGGGTCAGGACGGCCAGGACCACCACCACCGGCACGAAGACGGCGCTGACCTGGTCGACCAGACGCTGGATGGGCGCCTTGCCCGCCTGCGCCGATTCAACCAGGCGCACGATGCGCGACAGCGTCGACTCCGCACCCAGCGCACGCACCTCCAGCAGCAGCAGGCCCTCGCCATTGACGGCGCCGCCGATGACGGCCTCGCCCACGCCCCTCGGCACGGGCAGGCTCTCGCCCGTGATCAGGGACTCATCCACATGACTGGCGCCTTCCAGCACGGTGCCGTCGACCGGGATGCGCTCGCCCGGCCGCACCACCACGCGGTCGCCCAGCATCAGGGCGGCCACGGGCAGCTCCTGCTCGCTGCCGTCGGCGCGGCGCTTGCGGGCGGTCTCGGGGCGCAGCTGGCGCAGGGCGCGGATGGCCTCGGTGGTGCGGTGCTTGGCGCGGGCCTCCAGGTGCTTGCCCAGCAGCACGAGCGTGATGACCACGGCAGCGGATTCGAAGTACAGCGACATGCTCATGGGGCCGTGGCGCAGCAGCTCGTAGACCGAGAGTCCGTAGGCTGCGCTGGTGCCCAGGGCGACCAGCAGGTCCATGGTGCCGCTGCCGGCCTTCAGTGCGGCCCAGCCCTTGCGATAGAAGCGCGCGCCCATCAGGAACTGCACCGGCGTGGCCAGGACCAGCTGGATCCAGCCGTTGAGCATCCAGTGGGCGCCCCAGAGCATGCCCACCATGGGCAGGACCAGGGGCAGGCTCAGCAGCACGGCGAGGACCAGGCCCAGCCGCCCCTCCTGCAGGGACTGCCAGAGGCTTTGTGGCTCCTCGCCCGCCGGCTCGCTGCCGTCGTCCAGCAGGCGGGCCCCATAGCCGGCCTGGGTGATGGCGGCGATGAGGGCGTCGCTGTCGGTGTTGGACAGGGCACGCACGCTGGCGGTCTCTGTCGCCAGGTTGACGCTGGCCTCCAGCACCCCCGGCAGCTTGCGCAGCACCTTCTCGATGCGGCCGACGCAGGACGCGCAGGTCATGCCCGTGATGTGCAGCTGCCATTGCCTCTCGCGCAGGCCGTAGCCCCCCTTGCGCAGGGCCTGGGCCAGGTCCTGCAGACTGGGCTGGCCGCTGAGGTCGGCCTGTTCGGTGGCCAGATTGACCGTGACGGCGCTGACGCCGGGCACCTGTCCCAGCAGGCGCTCAACACGTTTGACGCAGGACGCGCAGCTCATGCCCGTGACGGGCAGGCTCAGGGTGGCGGATGTGTTCATGGCTGCAGTCTCAAGCTTCACCTGATGGTAAGGTCAAGCGCCCGACGATGCCCGTTCGGGCAGTGAGGAAAGCCGCCAGCGGCTTGACCTTGCCATGATGGGAATGATTAAGCTGCGGCCGTCATCGAACCCGTGAGGAACCCATCATGAGCAGCTTCCACCTTCCCGACATGAGCTGCGGCCATTGCGTGGCCGCCATCACCGAGGCCCTGAAGGCCGCCGATCCCGAGGTCCGCCTGGAGTTCCAGCGCGAGGCCCGCACGGTGCAGGTTCAGAGCCGTCTGGACGACGCCCGCCTGGCCGCCCTGCTGAGCGAGGCGGGCTACCCACCCGCTGCTGGCTGAGCGCGCCGCCCTGAGGAATCAGGGTTTGCCCTTGATTTGATGTTCGTACTGTGAAGCACAGGGTTTGCCTGTAGCTAACACGCATCGAAATGCGGCTCTTTGTGCCGATGTGCTGCGTTGTTTGTAAAGCTGGTGAAACAATTGCCCCTCGCTCAGCTGTGGGGGCCCTTTGCGGTTCCGGCGGGCGCAACACCAAGAACGCCCCTCGCCGCAGTGAGGGGCTCGTTGAACAGAGGGTTTCCCATGTCTCGCTATATCGATCGTCAGGGCAAGCTGGCCCTGACCAGCATTGCCATCGCCAGCAGCCTGAGCTGTGGTGCAGCCAGCGCCGCTGAGCCGCAACAGCTGGAACGGGTTGAAATCATCGGCAGCCACATCAAGCGTGTGGATGCCGAGGGTTCGTCTCCGGTGCAAGTGGTGCGTCGTGAGGACATCGCCAAGAGCGGTGCCGGCACCGTCCGTGAGCTGATCGGTCAGCTCGCCGCCAGCACCGGCAGCCTCAGCGACCTCGGTGGCAGCAACAACTTCGCCGGCGGCGCCAGCTCGGCCTCGCTGCGCAACCTGGGCAAGCAGTCCACCCTGATCCTGCTGAACTTCCGCCGCGTGGCCTCCTACCCGCTGGCCGACTACAACCAGGTCTTCACCAACATCGACACCCTGCCGGTGGAAGCCGTGGAGCGCGTGGAAATCCTGCGCAGCGGCGGCTCCTCGCTGTACGGTTCGGATGCCGTGGCCGGTGTGATCAACATCATCACCCGCCGCGACTTCCAGGGTCTGATCGGCAAGGTCACGTCCGAGACCTCGCTGCAGAACCAGCGCTTCGACAACAAGGCCGTCACCCTGACCGCCGGCTTTGGCGATCTGGCCAAGGACCGCTTCAACGTGCTGGCCAACGTCGACGTCTACACCCGCGAGACGGTGATGTGGAACGAGGTGCTGGACGACGTGAACCCGGCCTACGGCAAGTACTCCAGCGGCTACGGCACCCCCTCGAGCTATTCCTATCCGGGCAACGTGATGTCCAAGCTGCCCAACGGCAAGCTGGGCCTGGTGCCGGTGACTGGCTGCGCCGAGTCCAGCATCATCAACGGCCTGTGCCAGTACAACCGCTACGAGCGCTTCGAGGCCCAGCCCTCGTCGGACCGCGTGACGGGCATCGTTTCTGGCAAGTACCAGTTCAACGCGGACCTGCAAGGCTTCGCCGAGGCCGTGTTCGCCCGCAACAAGACCAGCTACCAGAGCGCGCACCCGGCCTATGGCTCGGCCCTGGGCGCCACGGTGTGGGGGGATCCCAGCACCAACGGCCTGTTGAGCTACCGTGACCGCGGCCTGCCCGCCGGCCACCCGCTGAACAACACGGGTGCCGAGGCCGAATTCCGCTATCGCTTCGTCGACTCCGACGCCAGCAAGCGCTCCACCACCGACCAGTACCGCGTGCTGGCCGGCCTGAAGGGCACGACGGGCAACTACGACTGGGAGACCGCCGTCGGCGCCATGGGTGGCAAGACCCGTTCGGACCAGCGCGGCTCCTTCAGCGTGAAGGGCTTCAAGGAAGTCATCGGTGACTACACCAAGCCGGTGCTGGATGCTGACTTCTTCAACAAGCCCAACGGCTACAAGATCGGCCAGCAGAACAGCGCCGAAGTGCTGAACAAGCTCTTCCCGGTGTTCGGCTACGACGCCCGCATCACGCAGTACTTCGCCGACGCCCGCGTGTCGGGTGAAGTGGGCAACCTGCCGGCCGGCCCGATCGGCTTCGCCGCCGGTGCCGAAGTGCGCCGCGAGGAAATGAAGATCACCCCGACCGGTGGCCTGCAGAACGGCGACATCGTCGGCTACGGCTCGGTCAGCGCCAATGCCTCGCGCAGCTTCTCGGCCTTCTTCGGCGAGGCGAACATCCCGGTGTTCAAGTCCCTGGAGCTGCAGGCCGCCGGCCGCGTGGACAAGTTCCCCGGCATCTCGGCCCACTTCTCGCCCAAGCTGAGCGCCCGCTTCCAGCCGATGCGTGACCTGCTGTTCCGCGGCACGATCGAAAGCGGCTTCCGCGCCCCGAACCTGACCGAGAGCGCCCCCTCGACCAAGTTCGCCTTCAACAACGGCGTCAACGACCCGAAGCGCTGCAAGGCCGCCACGGACTACGCCCGCGACCTGAAGGCCGATGCCGCCAAGCTGCCCAACAGCGATCCGAACAAGCAGCTGCTGATCGCCAAGGCTGACAACGTGGTGGGCGAGTGCTCGCGCGGCGTCGCCAGCATCGTGGCCCACAACCCGGACCTGAAGCCCGAGACCTCGGTCAGCCGCACCCTGGGCATGGCCTTCTCGCCGGCCAAGGACGTGTCGGTGACCGTCGACTACTGGCACATCGTTCGCAAGGACGAGATCGGCCGCAAGTCCACCAATGACCTGCTGAACGTCGAGGACACCCTGGCGCCCGGCATCGTCAACCGCGACAGCCTGGCCAACGATCCCATCTTCGACGCCGCAGCGCAGGCCAAGTACGGCGTGACCGCCGGCCGTCTGTCCTCGGTGGTGGCCAGCTTCGAGAACCTGTTCCGCACCAAGACCTCGGGCATCGACCTGGGCTTCAAGGCGCAGCGCTCGACCGACATCGGCACCCTGGGCCTGGACCTGGACCTGACCTACCTGATCCAGCTGAAGAACTGGAGCCCGCTGCTGGGCACGAACGGTGGCTACGGCGACAACCTGGCGGGCCGCTACACCTACCCGCGCTGGAAGTCCAAGCTGGCGCTGTCGCACAGCCTGGGCAAGGTGGCTCAGCAGCTGAGCTTCCACTACCAGAACAGCACGGCCCTCAACAGCGACTTCAACTCGGCCGCATGGACCGTGGCGGACTGCGCCAAGACCAAGGGCCTGGCTGAAGACCAGTGCCGCTATGGCGCCTACTCGCGCGTGGACTACAACATCAGCTACAGCCCCATCAAGGCGCTGCGCCTGAGTGCCAACGTCCGCAACCTGCTCGACACCCGTCCGCCGGTGGACTACCGCGGCTTCGGTGTTGGCGGCATCATTCCGCCGGACCGCGAGGACGTGCAGGGCCGCATGCTGCGCCTGAGCGCCGAGTACACCTTCTATTGATCCTGCTGAGGGCGGCCGCGGTTTCGCGGCTCTCCCAAGCAAAAGGCCGGGCAGATGCCCGGCCTTTTTTCGTTCACGGCGCCTCAGTGGCGCGCGCCCGGGGTTCAGTCCAGTCGCAGGTTCAGGCGCACCCAGGTGGTCGTGCCCTGGGGGCGGTTGCGCACGGCGAATTCCTTCAGCACCTTCACGTCGGCCGACCACACGCCGTCTTCGGACACGTAGGCCAGCATGGGGCCCAGGGCGCGCACGCGGGCCTTGTTGCCGCCGGCGGCCACGCCGGGGCCGTTGTCGTTCGTGGTCTGCTCGACCAGATAGCCCTGCAGGCCCAGGCGCCAGGCGTCGTTGACGCGGTACATGGCGGCGTAGTCGGCATGCAGGTACTGGCCGGAGCGCACCTCGGTGTCGGTGTTGCGGGTGTTGACCGAATAGGTGGCGCGCAGGCCCAGCTCCAGGCCGTTCTCCCAGACCTTGGACGCCAGCACCAGCGGGCGCACCGTCCAGAACTTGCCGGCACCGGGGTTCACGGCCCGCTGGGCGTCGTAGGCGCCGGTGGGGGCGACCACGCTGAGGCCCAGGACCAGGCGGCTGTCGTCCTGCTGCCAGTCCACGAAGCCGGCGAGGTCCAGGTCGCCCTGGCCGCTCTTGCTGCCGGAGCGTTGGGCGCCCTGCTGGTCCAGCAGGTTCTGCACGGCGGCGGCGGCACCGGCCGGCGCGCCGGCGGGCAGGGTGGCGCTCAGGTGGATGTCATTGCGCTGGCGCACCAGGGGCAGGGTGGCGGAGAAGCCCAGGCGGCCGTCGGCCACCAGCTTCTCGGTGACCCAGGTGCCGCGGGCCACGAAGACATCGGCCTCGATCTCGCCCTGGATCTGCACCGGCAGCGTGCCCAGCGGGGTGGCGGCCT
Organism: Pelomonas sp. BJYL3; assembly: GCF_027257975.1. Lineage (GTDB taxonomy): Bacteria > Pseudomonadota > Gammaproteobacteria > Burkholderiales > Burkholderiaceae_C > Roseateles_B > Roseateles_B flavus. The sequence continues at coordinate 1,164,565 of NZ_JANZKX010000001.1, read as the reverse complement.
GCGTCTGCAGGGCCTGGCCGTCGTCGCCCTTGAGGCGGCGGGCGCTGTAGTGCTGCAGCCAGAGCTGGCCGTACCAGCCGGGGAACTGGGGCGTGGCGAGCTCGTAGCTGGGGGCGCCCAGCAGCGCGCGCAGCTGGCCGTTTTCGGTGGCCAGCGCAGAGCCCATGGGGGCCAGGGCAGCGAGGAGGGCCAGGGTGTACTTCTTCATGGGTGGTCCTGAAAGCCGGGTTTGGAAAGCATGCGGCCGCAGACGCCGGGGGAATCGGCGTCGAGCGGCAACACGGGGGAATGGGGCGGATGCTGCCAGCCTTGGCGTGAAATGCACAGCGATCCGGCTAGAGAGGACTGCCGAATCGCGGCGTCTTGCGCAATCTTGCCGCCCCGGCCTGCTGCGCGTCGAGGCGCACTTCTTCATAATCCGCGCCCTGGCAGTACCTTCCCGATGTGGCGCTGCCGCATGTCAAGGAGACAAGATGCTGCAATACCTGCGACCCCTCGCGATGGGCCTGCTCCTGCTGGCCGGTGCCGCACAGGCGAGCGATGTCAAGTTCGAAGGCTTCGAATTCCCGGCCACCGCCGCCGTGGGCAACCAGACCCTGGTGCTCAACGGCGTGGCGGCGTCCAGCATTCTCTCGACGCGTTCCACCGTCGTGGCCTTCTACCTGCCCAGCAAGCAGACGACCATGGATGGCGCCACCGGCGTCAAGGGCCCCAAGCGCATCCAGTTCTACATGCTGCGTGCCGTGTCCGCCAAGGACCTGGCCAATGCCATGCTGGACCGCATCCGCCAGAACGTGACGACCGAGGAGTTCTCGGCCAATGTGATCGCCACCTCGCAGCTGGGCGCCGTCTTCGGCCAGCGCAGCAAGGTCAGCAAGGGCGACCTCGTGGTGATCGACTACAACCCGGTGGAGAAGAACACCGAGTTCTCGCTCAATGGCAAGCGCCTGGGTGACCCGATTGCCGGCGAAGCCTTCTTCCCGATGATGATGAAGGTGTGGATCGGCCCCAAGGTGCGCGACTCCACCCGCGAGGGGCTGCTGGGCCTCACCAAGCTCGAAGGCTGAGCCCTCGGCCGCCTCGCCCCACAGACGCCCCGCCGGGGCGTTTTTTCATGGGGCCGATCAAGCCTGTTCGAGGGCGCGCTGCAGTGCGTCCTTCAGGCCGCGCAGGCGCAGCAGCTCCTCGTCCGGCGCCTGCAGGGCGGGCCACAGCAGGGCGACGAGGTCGCGCGCGCTCTGATCCACATTGATCTGCCGCCCGGCGATGATCACCTCCCACAGCATGTGCTCCATGGGGCCGAAGACCAGGGAGCGCAGCATGCGCAGGGGGATGTCCTGACGCACCTGCCCGCGCTGCTGGCCGCGCGAGAGCAGCTCCATCAGCGGCGCGGTGTAGCGGCGCTGCAGCTCGATGAAGGCCTCGCCGAACTCGCTGCCGCCGGTGATGTCGGCCTCGCGCTTGCGGCCTTCGGAAAGCACCAGCTCGCACAGGCCCGTGCCCTGGATCAGGAACAGCCGCAGATGGGTGTGGACCACGAACTCCAGCTGCTCGCGGATGGGCGCCTCGCGGGGCAGGCCCTGCTCGATGGCCTCGATGATCTCGTCGTACCAGTCGGCGATCACCCGCATGCACAGCTCGCGCTTGCCGCGGAAGTAGGTGAAGACGGTGGCCTCGGAGATGCCCAGGCGCTTGGCGATCTCGATGGTGGTGGCCCGCTCGTAGCCCTTGGCGGCGAAGACCTCGCGGCCCACGCGCAGGATGTCCCGCACCCGCTGCTCGGCCTTGGCGCCGGCGGGCGCGCGGCGCTGCATGGCAGGCGGCGCCGCGGGGGCGAGGGGGATGGCGCTGTGGGCGGGGGAGCTCATGCGGGCCATTCTCCCCGAAATTCTGAGTTGAACTCAAGTCTTGCTTGCTGGGGGTCGTTCCTCTGTCGTATCCTCTTGGCTTCGCGAACCCGGCGAACACGATTCAATGGGTTTCACATGATGAATTGAGCTTGACTCAGATCAGGCTCCGCACCCCGCCCGCCAGGAGACACCATGTCCGTGCTGCACAGCAAGCTCAACGCGCGCTCCGCCGATTTCAAGGCCAATGCCGAGGCCATGCAGGCCTTGATCGCCGACCTCAACGCCCGCCTGGCCAAGATCGCCGAGGGTGGCGGCGAGGCGGCCCGCGCCAAGCACACGGCCCGCGGCAAGCTGCTGCCGCGCGACCGCGTGGAGATGCTGCTGGACCCCGGCACGCCCTTCCTGGAGATCGCGCCCCTGGCCGGCCTGAATATGTACGACAACGCCGCGCCGGGCGGCGGCATGATCGCCGGCATCGGCCGCGTCAACGGCGTGGAGTGCGTGATCGTCTGCAATGACGCCACGGTCAAGGGCGGTACCTACTACCCCGTCACCGTCAAGAAGCACCTGCGCGCCCAGGAGATCGCCGAGCAGAACAAGCTGCCTTGCGTCTACCTGGTGGACTCCGGCGGCGCCAACCTGCCCAACCAGGACGAGGTCTTCCCGGACCGCGACCACTTCGGCCGCATCTTCTACAACCAGGCCAATCTCTCGGCCCAGGGCATCCCGCAGATCGCCGTGGTGATGGGCTCCTGCACCGCCGGCGGCGCCTATGTGCCGGCCATGAGCGACGAGACCATCATCGTCAAGAACCAGGGCACCATCTTCCTGGGCGGCCCGCCCCTGGTGAAGGCTGCCACCGGCGAGGTGGTGAGCGCTGAGGACCTGGGCGGCGGCGACGTCCACACCCGCCTCTCCGGCGTGGCCGACCACCTGGCCGAAAACGACACCCACGCCCTGGCCCTGGCCCGCAACGTGGTCGCCAGCCTGAACCGCACCAAGCCCCAGCCCCTGCGTCTGCAGGCGCCCCAGGCCCCGCTGTTCGACCCGGCCGAGCTGCACGGCGTGATCCCCACGGACACCCGCAAGCCCTTCGACGTGCGCGAGGTCATCGCCCGCATCGTGGACGGCTCCGCCTTCGACGAGTTCAAGGCCCGCTACGGCAACACCCTGGTCTGCGGCTTTGCCCACATCGAGGGCATGCCCGTGGGCATCGTGGCCAACAACGGCATCCTCTTCGCCGAGAGCGCCAACAAGGGCGCGCACTTCATCGAGCTGTGCTGCCAGCGCAAGATCCCGCTGGTCTTCCTGCAGAACATCACGGGCTTCATGGTGGGCCGCAAGTACGAGAACGAGGGCATCGCCCGCGCCGGCGCCAAGATGGTGACGGCCGTGGCCTGCGCCAACGTGCCGAAGTTCACCGTGATCATCGGCGGCTCGTTCGGCGCCGGGAACTACGGCATGTGCGGCCGCGCCTACTCGCCCCGCTTCCTCTGGATGTGGCCCAACGCCCGCATTTCGGTGATGGGCGGCGAGCAGGCGGCCAGCGTGCTGGCCACGGTCAAGCGCGACGGCATCGAGGCCAAGGGCGGCCAGTGGAGCGCCGACGAGGAAGAGGCCTTCAAGGCCCCCATCCGCCAGCAGTACGAGGACCAGGGCCACCCCTACTACGCCAGCGCCCGCCTCTGGGACGACGGCGTCATCGACCCGGCCGACACCCGCCGCGTGCTGGCCCTGGGTCTTTCCGCCTCGCTGAACGCGCCCATCCCGGACGCCAAGTTCGGCGTCTTCCGCATGTGATGTATACAATGTGTGCTCCTTCAGGAAAACGTACACATCATGCGCACGAATATCGAGATCGATGACGAGCTGATGGCGAAGGCCCTGCAGGCCGGCCCCTTCAAGACCAAGAAGGAAGCGGTCGAGGCCGGGCTGAAGCTGCTGGCGCGCCAGGCGGCCTACCGCGAGCTGCTCAAGTGGCGCGGCAAGCTCAAGTGGGAAGGCGGTGATGACGTCGACTGGGCCGCCGCGCCCGAGTCCGCGCCGCTGGCCGTCCACGAACCGGCTCCGGGGGAGCGCCGTGCTCGTCGTTGATTCCAGCGTCTGGATCGACTTCTTCTCGGGTGCCGCGCACCCGGCCGTCGATCAGCTGTCCGCGCTGCTGGAGCAGGGCGAGCTGCGCCTCGTGGTGCCGGACCTGGTGCTGTTCGAGGTCCTGCGCGGCTTCCGCCACCCGCGCGAACTGCGCCAGGCCACGCTGCTGATGCAGAGCCTGGCCGTCGAGACCACCGGCGGCGAGGCGCTGGCCATGGCCGCTGTCGACCATTACCGCAATCTGCGCGCCCAGGGCTACACGGTGCGCAGCCCCATCGACGTCCTGCTGGCCACCTTCTGCATCGAGAACGACTACGCCCTGCTGCACAAGGACCGCGACTTCGACGCCCTGGAGGTCCACCGCGGCCTCAAGGTCTGGAAGCACTGACGAGAGAACCCCATGACGAGCACGCTCAAGATCGAACGCGAGGGCCACGTGGCGCGCGTCACCCTCAACCGCCCCGATGTGCGCAACGCCTTCAACGAGGGCGTCATCGCCGAGCTGACCGCGGCCTTCGCCACGCTGGGGCAAGACCTGGCCCTGCGCGCCATCGTGCTCGCCGCCGAGGGCAAGGCCTTCTGCGCCGGGGCCGATCTCAACTGGATGAAGGCCATGGCAGGCTATAGCTGGGACGAGAACCACGCCGATGCCAGCCGCCTGGCCGAGATGCTCTGGACGATCTACAGCTGCCCCGTGCCCGTGATCGCCCGCGTGCAGGGCGATGTCTACGCCGGCGGCGTGGGTCTGGTTTCGGTGTGCGACATGGTCGTGGCGGTGGAGGGCGCGGGCTTCTGCCTGTCCGAGGCCAAGCTGGGGCTGCTGCCGGCCACCATCGGCCCGTACGTCGTGCGTGCGCTGGGCGAGCAGGCCTCGCGCCGCTACTTCGTGACCGCCGAGCGCTTCGGCGCCGCCGAGGCCCACCGGCTGGGTCTGGTGCATGAGCTGGCCACGCCCGAGACGCTGGACGCCAAGGTGCAGTCGCTGGTCGACGCGCTGTGCGCCAACGGCCCGGCCGCCGTGCGCGCCTGCAAGCGGCTGGTCCAGGACGTCGCCCATCATGAGATCACGCCGCAGCTGCGCGACGACACCGCGCGCCGCATCGCCGACATCCGAGCGTCCGCCGAGGGCCGTGAAGGCGTGCAGAGCTTCCTGAACAAGTCCAAGCCGTCGTGGCTCGCCTGACCCCGGACCATGGCTGACGACCGCTCCACCGCCGCCTTGCAACGCCGCAGCCTCGACGCGGTGTGGCACCCCTGCACGCAGATGGCGCGCGCCGAGCGCGTGCCGCCCCTGCCCATCGCCCGTGGCGAGGGGGCCTGGCTCTTCGACTTCGACGGCCAGCGCTACTTCGACGCCAACAGCTCCTGGTGGGTCAACCTCTTCGGTCATGCGGACGCCGGCATCAACGCCGCCATCAAGCAGCAGCTGGACACCCTGCCGCACGTGATGCTGGCTGGCTGCACGCATGAGCCCGCCATCCGCCTGGCCGAGCGCCTGAGCGCACGCACGGGCGGCGCGCTGGGCCACGTCTTCTTCGGCAGCGACGGCGCCAGCGCGGTGGAGATCGCGCTGAAGCAGAGCTTCCACAGCTGGCGCAACCTGGGCCAGGCCGAGAAGCGCGAGTTCGTGTGCCTCAGGAACGGCTACCACGGCGAGACCATCGGTGCGCTGGCCGTGACCGACGTCGCCATCTTCCGCGATGCCTACGACCCCCTGCTGATGCGCGCCCACATCGTGGACTCGCCCGACAGCCGCCTGGGCAACGAGGCCGCGGCACTGACCGCGCTGCGCACGCTGCTGGCCGAGCGCCATGCCCACATCGCCGCCGTGATCCTCGAGCCCCTGGTGCAGGGCGCGGCCGGCATGGTGATGCATTCGCCGCACTACCTGCGCCAGGTGCGGGCGATGACCCGCGAATTCGGCGTGCACCTGATCGCCGACGAGATCGCCGTGGGCTGCGGGCGGACGGGGCAGTTCTTTGCGTGGCAGCACACGCTGACAGCCGGCGAGCTCGCCAGCGCCGGGCCGTCCCAAGCTGGCGAAGCCCCCGTGGGGAGCAGCTCGCTTGCGAGCGAGCGTGGGGGCGAGCAGTCCCGGTGGCCTGACTTCATCCTGCTCTCGAAGGGCATCACCGCCGGCACGCTGCCCTTGTCGCTGGTGCTCACCACCGACGCCATCTACCGCGCCTTCTGGTCCGAGGACGTCACCCGCGGCTTCCTGCATTCGCACTCCTACACCGGCAATGCGCTTGCCTGCGCCGCGGCCAACGCCGTGCTGGACCGCTTCGATGCCGGCCAGCTCCAGCACAACGCAGAACAGGCTTCGCAATTGGCCGAGGCCTTTGCCCCGCTGGCGAAGCATGCGCGCGTGGCCCATCTGCGCCAGCAGGGCATGATTCTGGCCTTTGACGTGGAGGAGGCGCCTGCGGGCTTTGCCGAGGCCTTCCACCTGGCCGCGCGGCGGCATGAGCTGCTGATCCGCCCCATTGGCCGCACGGTCTACCTGATGCCGCCCTACCTGATCGACGCCTCCGTGGCGCGCTGGCTGGCGGAGGCGGTGCGTCGCACCCTGGCCGATCTCTTCCCTGAATCCGATGTTGCTTGATCACCTGCAATCCAAGCTGCGCGCCATTGAAGCGCAGTCCCTGACCCGTTTCCTGCGCGAGGCGGAAAGCCCCACCGCGCCGCACCAGACCGTGCGCGGCGCCGATGGCATTGCCCGCGAGCTGCTGATGTTCTGCAGCAATGACTACCTGGGCCTGGCCGCCCATCCGCGCATTGCCGAGGCCCTGGCCGAAGGCGCGCGGCTCTATGGCGGCGGCAGCGGGGCCTCGCCCCTGGTCAGCGGCCATTCGGTCGCGCACAAGCGCGTGACCGACACCCTGGCCGACTGGTTCTCGCCCCACATCCCCCACGCTCGCGCGCTGGGCTTCTGCACCGGCTACATGGCCAATCTGGCCGTGGTGACGGCGCTGGGCGACGTCGAGGCAGAGATCTTCTCCGAGAGCCTCAACCACGCCTCCCTGATCGACGGCACGCGCCTGGCCCGCGCCAGGACCACGCGCTACGGCCATGCCGATGTCGCCGGCCTGCGCGACCTGCTGGCGGCCAGCACGGCCAAGGTCAAGCTGATCGTCACCGATGCCGTCTTCAGCATGGACGGCGACATCGCCCCGCTGCCCGCGCTGCTGGCACTGGCCGAGGAGTTCGACGCCTGGCTGATCGTCGATGACGCCCATGGCTTCGGCGTGCTGGGTGCGAAGGGCCGGGGCTCGCTGGAGCACTTCGACCTGCGCAGCGAGCGCCTGATCCTCGTCGGCACCCTGGGCAAGGCCGCGGGCCTGGCCGGCGCCTTCGTCGTCGCTCACGAGACCATCACCGAGTACCTGCTGCAGGCGGCGCGCAACTACATCTTCTCGACCGCCTCGCCGCCCGCCGTGGAGCATGCGCTGCTGACCAGCTTCGACCTCATCGAGAGCGAGATCGGCCAGGCGCGCCGTGAGCACCTGAAGGCCCTGCAGCAGCAGCTGGCCCAGGGCATCAAGGCCCTGCTCAAGCGCCACCGCGGCCTGCCCTGGCGCCTGGCGCCCAGCGAGACACCCGTGCGCCCGCTGATCGTGGGCGGCAACGCCGAGGTGATGCAGCTGGCCGCGCGCCTGGAGCGCGAAGGCCTGCGGGTGCCCGGCATCCGTCCGCCGACCGTCGCCGTGGGCGAGGCGCGCCTGCGCATCACGCTGTGCGCGACGCATACCGCGGCCGACGTCGATCGCCTGCTGGCCGCGCTCGAAACTGCAGCGGCCGACATGGAAAGGGCGGCGGCATGAGCGTCCGCTTCCAGGGCCTGTTCATCACCGGCACCGACACCGAGATCGGCAAGACCTGCATCACCGCGGGGCTCACCCACGCCCTGGCCGAGGCCGGTGCGCGCGTGGTGCCGGTGAAGTCCCTGGCCGCGGGCCAGGTGCAGGACGCGCAAGGCCAGTGGGTCAACGAGGATGTGCAGCAGCTGCACGCCGCCCAACGCCTGGGCCTGACGCCCGCGCAGGTGGGCCCCGTGCAGTTCCGTGAGCCCTGCGCGCCGCACATCGCGGCACGTCTCGAAGGCAAGACGCTGGACCGCGAACCGCTGCTGGCTGCCATCCGCGCCAGCGCACGGCTCGGCGAGCTGGCCCTGGTCGAAGGCGTGGGCGGCTTCCGCGTGCCCCTCAACGACGCCTACGACACCGCCGACCTCGCCGTGGACCTCGCCCTGCCCGTGCTGCTGGTCGTGGGCCTGCGCCTGGGCTGCATCAACCACGCGCTGCTGACGGCCGAGGCCGTCCGCGCCCGCGGCCTGCGCCTGGCCGGCTGGGTGGCCAACACGGCCGATCCGCATCAGCCGCATGTGGCCGACAATGTCGCCGCGCTGGCCGCCCGCCTTGGGGCGCCTTGCTGGGGCCACGTGCCCCGCCTTCCCGATCCTTCTCCCGCGGCCGTCGCCGCGCATTTCTCGCTGACGCCAGCGGCCCTGCTGCAGGCTGTGCGGCAAGTCCAGGAACCCTGACCATGACCCAGACCACCAACCAGATCCAGTCGCTGACGCCCACCACCGACGCCGAGCGCCGCAACGCCAAGCCCTGGACGGTCAACGAGGTCGCGGCGCTCTTCGAGCTGCCCTTCAACGACCTGCTCTTCCGCGCCCAGCAGGTGCACCGCGAGCACTTCGATGCCAACGCGATCCAGCTCTCGACGCTGCTGTCCATCAAGACCGGCGGCTGCGAGGAGGACTGCGCCTACTGCCCGCAGTCGGCCCACTTCGACACCGGCCTCAAGGCCGAGAAGCTGATCCCACTGCAGGAGGTGATGGAAGCTGCCCGCGCCGCCAAGGCCAACGGCGCGACCCGCTTCTGCATGGGCGCCGCCTGGCGCTCGCCCAAGGAGCGCCACATCGAGGCGATCGGCGAGATGATCAGCGAGGTCAAGGCCTTGGGGCTGGAGACCTGCCTCACCGCCGGCATGCTGGCGGATGGCCAGGCCGAGAAGCTGAAGAGTGCGGGCCTCGACTACTACAACCACAACCTCGACACCTCGCCCGAGTTCTATGGCCAGATCATCACCACCCGCACCTACCAGGACCGCCTGGACACGCTGGAGCGTGTGCGCGCGCAGGGCCTGAAGGTCTGCTCCGGCGGCATCGTCGGCCTGGGCGAGACGCGCCGCGAGCGTGCCGGCCTGCTGGTGCAGCTGGCCAATCTGGACCCGTATCCGGAGTCCGTGCCCATCAACAACCTGGTGCAGGTCGAGGGCACGCCGCTGTCGGGCACGGCCCAGCTCGATCCCTTCGAGTTCGTGCGCACCATCGCCGTGGCCCGCATCATCATGCCGCGCGCCATGGTCCGCCTGTCGGCCGGCCGCGAGGAGATGCCGGAGAGCCTGCAGGCCCTGTGCTTCCTGGCTGGCGCCAACAGCATGTTCTACGGCGACAAGCTCCTGACCACCTCCAACCCGCAGGCCGAGAAGGACCGCGCGCTGCTGGACCGCCTGGGCATGCACTGCGCGACCGAGGCCGAGCTGTCCGAGGGCCACGGCAAGGAAGCCAAGATCCGCCTCAATGCCGCGGAGCCGGCCCCTGTCGGCACCCTGCGCGGCTGCAGCGCCGCGGCTTGACCCTCCCCCTACCGGCTTCGCCGGCCCCACGAAGGGGCTGAGCCCGCAGGCCCGGCAAAGCCGGATCCTCGGGCGCCGCTGGACTCAAGTCAGCGCTTTGCAAGCCGTTCTGCCACTCGAACTGAGTCTTTGGATCCAAGAGGCCATCCAGCCCTTCAGATGCACACTGCGGCTTACCGGCCGCCCGCTGATCAAAAGAAAACCGGAGTCACCGCCATGTTCAAGAAGATCCTCATCGCCAATCGCGGCGAAATCGCCTGCCGCGTCGCGGCCACCGCACGCCGGCTGGGCGTCAAGACCGTGGCGGTCTATTCCGAGGCCGATGCGCGCGCCCGCCATGTGCAGGCCTGCGACGAGGCGGTGCTGATCGGCGGCCCGGCGCCCAAGGACTCCTACCTGCAGTGGCAGCGCATCATCGAGGCCGCGAAGGCCACCGGCGCCGAGGCCATCCATCCGGGCTATGGCTTTCTGTCCGAGAACGAGGACTTCGCCCAGGCCTGCGCCGCCGCGGGCCTCGTGTTCATCGGCCCGCCGGCCTCGGCCATCCAGGCCATGGGCCTGAAGGCCGAGTCCAAGCGCCTGATGGAGCAGGCCGGCGTGCCCCTGGTGCCCGGTTACCACGGTGCGGACCAGGACCCCGCTCTGCTGAAGAAGGAGGCCGACCGCATCGGCTATCCCGTGCTGATCAAGGCCAGCGCCGGCGGCGGCGGCAAGGGCATGCGCGCGGTGCACGCGGCCGAGGAATTCGACGCGGCCCTGGCCTCCTGCAAGCGCGAGGCCATCAACAGCTTCGGTGACGATGCCGTGCTGATCGAGCGTTATGTCCAGCGCCCGCGCCACATCGAGATCCAGGTCTTCGGTGACACCCACGGCCAGTGCGTCTACCTCTTCGAGCGCGACTGCTCCGTGCAGCGCCGCCACCAGAAGGTGCTGGAAGAGGCGCCGGCCCCCGGCATGAGCGAGGCCCGCCGCCGCGAGATGGGCGAGGCCGCCGTGGCCGCCGCCATGGCCGTGGGCTATGTGGGCGCCGGTACCGTCGAGTTCATCGCCGAACAGGACGGGCGCTTCTATTTCATGGAGATGAACACCCGCCTGCAGGTGGAGCATCCCGTCACCGAGGCCATCACCGGGCAGGACCTGGTCGAGTGGCAGCTGCGCGTGGCTGCGGGCGAGCCCCTGCCGCTCCAGCAGCACGAGCTGCGCATGCACGGCCACGCCATCGAGGCCCGCATCTGCGCCGAGAACCCGGAGGCCGGCTTCCTGCCCGCCACCGGCCGTCTGGGCGTGGCCCGCTGGCCCGCCCATGTGAAGTTCCAGCGTGGTGATGTCCGCATCGATTCGGGCGTGGACGAGGGCGACGAGATCAGCCCCTTCTACGACTCCATGGTGGCCAAGCTCATCGTCTGGGGAGAGACCCGCGAGCAGGCCCTGGCCCGCCTGGATGCCAGCCTGCGTGACACCCACATCGTCGGCCTCCAGACCAACGTCGCCTTCCTGCGTCGCTGCGCGGCCACCGCCTCCTTCGCCCGTGCGGACCTGGACACCGCGCTGATCGAGCGCGAGAAGGCCGCCCTCTTCGGCCAGCCGGGTCTGCCCCTGCGCGTGGCTGCCGCGGCCGTCGTGGCCCACACCCTGGCCGAGGAGGCCACCACCGTGGGCAGCGACCCCTGGAGCCGCCGCGACGGCTGGCGCCTCTTCGGCGCCTCGGCCCGCCGCTTCGACCTGGCGGAGGGCGACGCGCATCACGAGGTGCTGCTTTCGCGCCATCACCAGGGCGGCATGGCGCTGACGGTGGGCGGTGAGTCGATCGCCTTTGCCGTGCGCTCCACGGGCACCGAGCAGCACGAGCTGCTGCTGGGCGAAGGCCTGGGCCTGCAGCGCGTCACCGTGAAGACCTACAAGCAGGGCGAGCAGGTGGCGGTGTTCGCCGACACCGGCTCGGCCCTGCTGACCGAGGTCGACGTGATCGCCCATGCCGGCGAAGGGCAGGGCGAGGGCGGCCGCCTGACGGCCCCCATGCCCGGCAAGCTGGTGGCCTTCCTGGCCCAGCCCGGCGACGCCGTCACCAAGGGTCAGCCTCTGGCCGTGATGGAGGCCATGAAGATGGAGCACACCATCACCGCCCCGCGTGATGGCGTGGTCGCCGAGCTGCTGTTCTCCGTGGGCGACCAGGTGGGCGATGGCGCCGAGCTGCTGAAGCTCAAGGCCGCCGAGTAAGTCTGCAAAGGAGTCCTTCATGAGCACCCTGCCTCACCGTGTCACCCTCGTCGATGTGGGCCCCCGCGACGGCCTGCAGAACGAGAAGCAGCCCGTCGCCACCGAGCACAAGGCCCGTCTGGTCTCGATGCTGCAGGACGCCGGCCTGAAGAACATCGAGGTCACCAGCTTCGTCAGCCCCAAGTGGGTGCCGCAGATGGGCGACAACACGGCGGTGATGGCCGCCATCGAGCGCCGCCCCGGCGTGCGCTACAGCGTGCTGACGCCGAACATGAAGGGCCTGGAAGCGGCGCTGCCCACGAAGCCCGACGAGATCGTGGTCTTCGGCGCGGCCTCCGAGGCCTTCAGCCAGAAGAACATCAACTGCAGCGTGGCCGAGAGCATCGAGCGCTTCGCGCCTGTGGTGGAAGCCGCGCATGCGGCCGGGCTCAAGGTGCGCGGCGCCCTGTCCTGCGCGCTGGGCTGCCCCTACGAGGGCGAGATCTCGCCGGACCAGGTCGAGCGCGTCGTGCAGCTGATGAAGGACATCGGCGTGGACCACCTCGGCGTGGCCGACACCATCGGCGTGGGCACGCCCCGGCGGGTGCAGGCTGCGATGGAGCGGGCGCTGAAGCACTACCCACTGCACGAGGTCAGTGGCCATTTCCACGACACCTACGGCCAGGCCCTGTCCAACATCTACGCCTGCCTGGAGATGGGCATCCACACCTTCGACAGCAGCGTGGCGGGCCTGGGCGGCTGCCCCTATGCCAAGGGCGCCACGGGCAATGTGGCCACCGAGGACGTGGTCTTCCTGCTCCATGGCCTGGGCATCGAGACCGGCATCGATCTGGACAAGCTGGTCGACGCTGGCGCCTACATCTCCGAGCAGCTGGGCCGCCCGCCGGTCTCGCGCGTGGCGCGCGCGCTGCTGGCCAAGCGCCAGGGCTGAGGGCTCAGGCGCCACGTGCCGCGGGCCGGCCACTGGGGCAGTCCCGCGCTTGACCGCAGGCGTCCGCTGACGCCCAATGCGGCCCCGTGGGCGCGTGCGGACGTCCGGGAGGCAATGATGGAAGTCCCTGCATGGCGTCGGAGCCTCGCTGCGCTGGCGTCAGCCGCGGCGCTGATGCCTGGCGCGATCCCGGCCGCGCGGGCCGGTGATCTCCTGGGCATCACCGAGGATGTGCCGCCCTTCACCTATCTCGAGCGCGGGCGTTTTGTCGGCCTGGCCAACGAGGTCCTGGACCGCGTGGCCGCGCAGAGCGGGCTGCGCGTGCAGCGCAGCATCCAGCCCTTCGCCCGCGGCCTGAAGACGGTGGAGGACCTGCCCAACAGCTTTCTCTACGTCGTCGTGCGCACGCCGGCCCGCGAGCCGCTGTACCGCTGGGTCGGGCCGCTGGACGACTGCGATCTGGTGGTGATGACGCTGCGCAGCAGCGGCGTGGACTTCAGCCCCCATGCGCCGGACGCCCGGGCCCTGCGCATCGGCGTGATCAAGGGCTCGCCCGCCGGCAAGATGGTGCGCGAGGCCGGCATGCCGGAGCGCAGCATCTACCAGACCCCCGGCAGCGAGACCTCCACGCGCATGCTCTACGCCGGTCACCTGGACATGGTCGCGGGCCTGTCCCTGCCTTACCAGCACCAGGCGGCCCGCCTGGGCCTGGACGCGGGCCAGCTGATGGTGGCTCACGTGCTGCAGAAGGGCTATGGCTGCTATTTCGCCTTCAACCGCCAGGTCAACGAGGCGCTGTTCCAGCGCTTTGCCGCGGCCTTCGAGGCGCTGCGCAGCTCGGGCGAGCTCAAGACCCTGCAGGACCGTGCCGCACAGGCCCGGGCAGCGGGGCGTTGAGCACCCTGCGCTGGCTGGCGCGCGCCCTCAGGCCAGCGCCAAGCCCATCTCCTCCTGCACACGCGCCTTGAAGCGTTCGGCACGCTCGTCGCTGGAGCGCTCGCGGATCTGCTGGGCGGCGGCCTCGATCCACAGCTGCAGGCCGTCCTCGCTGTCGATGTGGCGGGCCAGGGCCCGCAGCTCGCCGTCCTGGCCGACCAGCATGCGCGCCACCAGGTCCAGGGCGTAGAGCTTGGCCCGCGCGAGCTGCCGTGCCTGCTGCGTCGCGGCCTGCTGACGGGCCAGGGCCTCGCGATGGGCGCGCTCGCGCTCGGCCGCGCGGTGCGCCTCCTGCTGTGCCTGCAGATCAGCCTCCATCGGTGCGATCAGGCCGCGACCGTAGAGGTCTTCGACGACGCTGGCGTCCAGGCCCATGTTGCGGGCCAGCTCGCGCAGCTGGCGCAGGTCACGGCGGCCGTCCACAGTGATGAGCAGCATGCGATGGCCGGCCGGCAGGTCGCGGCGGGGGCTGCCCAGCATCTGGCGGGCCAGATCGGTCTTTTGCAGTCTCATGGGGGCTCCAGGGCGAAGGTCGGTGGCAAACCGCGCGGGGCGGGTCGTCGGAGCCTGGATGATGCCCAGCGACTTTGATGCCCCGGTGACAGGCCCTGCGCCATGTGGCCGTGCGGCGGCCCCCCGTCGGGATGGGGCGGCCGGATGAACTAGGGAGAGGCCCTTGTCCTGACAGGCACGCGACCGCAACAATGCGCGCTTCGACTCACCAGGAGTTCATCGAATGGACAAGCTGATTCTTCGTCACGGCGCCGCGTTGAAGAGCAAGTACGGCAAGGCCGGCCTCGAACGCATCGATGCGGCCCTCAAGACCCTGGTGACGGCCGACCGGCGCCGAGGCATCGACACCCAGGTGCTGAGCGTGGACGAGACGGCGGCGATGAAGGCCCATGGCCTGGCCCCCGTGGCCCGCACGGATGCGAAGGCCCTCAAGGCCGCCATCGACGGCCTGGCCGGCACGCTGGCGCCGCACTACTTCCTGCTGCTGGGCGCCCAGGACGTGCTGCCCCTGGTGCCCCTGCTCAATCCGGCCTACACCGGCGATGACGGCGACACCGACAAGACCGTGCCCAGCGACCTGCCCTATGCCTGCGAGGCGCCCTACAGCACGGACCCCGCGCGCTTCCAGGGGCCCAGCCGCGTGGTGGGCCGCCTGCCGGACATCCCCGGCGCCAGCAAGCCGGACCTGCTGCTGCAGCTGATCCGCGCCGCGGCGCGGGCCAAGCCCCTGCCGCGGGAGCAGTTCCATGCCTACTTCGGCCTGAGCGCCGCCGAGTGGCAGGCCTCCACGCGGCTGAGCCTCAGCAACCTGTTCGGGCAGGGCGAGCAACTGAAGATCGCGCCGCCCCAGGGCCCACGCTGGAGCAAGGCCGAGCTGGCGCCGCGGGTTCATTTCATCAACTGCCATGGCGGCGACACCAGCCCCGAGTACCTCGGCCAGCAGGGAGACGCCTACCCGGTGGCCCACCGCGCCAGCCTGCTGCGCGACCGCATCAGCGCGGGCACGGTGATTGCCGCCGAGTGCTGCTACGGCGCGCAACTCTACGACCCCGAAGACGCAGGAGGCCATCTGGGCATTGCACTGAGCTACCTGGCCGATGGCGCTGCCGGCTTCTTCGGCAGCACCACCATCGCCTACGGTCCCAGCGAGGGCAACGGCTCCGCGGACCTGATCTGCCAGTACTTTCTGCAGCGCGTGCTGGCCGGCGCCTCGCTGGGCCGCGCGGCCCTGGAGGCGCGGCAGAAGTTCGCGGGGGAGCGCACCCACCTCGACCCGGTGGACCTCAAGACCCTGGCGCAGTTCTACCTGCTGGGCGATCCCTCGCTGCAGCCGGTGGGCTTTGCCAGCCACGCCCTGGCCAAGACCCGCGCCTTCAAGACGGCCTTCGCCAAGGTGCAGGACCGCGGCGTGCGGGGCCTGCGTCGCGAGCGGCTGGAGCGTGAGGGCCTGAACCTGGGCCGATCGCTGCCCCAGCTGCGTGACAGCCAGCAGGAGCCCGCCGCGCCGGTGGAGAAGGTGCTGCGCGCCATGGCGAAGGAAAGCGGCCTGGATCTCCGCCAGGTACGCCGGCGCAGCTACGTGCTGCAGGCGGCCAAGCAGGGACCCCGGATGCCAGCGCGCAGCATCCATGTGCTCAAGGGCCGGCGCAGCAACGGCCAGCTCGTCACCCTGGTGGCCACGGAGCAGGACGGCGAGCTGCTGCATGTGCGCCGCCTGCACGCCCGCGGCTTGTGAGGGCGCCGCATGAGCCTGCCCCTGCAGACCTGGACCGGCCGGCTGGAACGCCGCCTGCTCGCCGCGGGCAGCAAGAGCGAGCGCCAGGGGCTGGTGCTGCGCCTGGATGAGGGTCAGGTCTTGCCCGTGCGCCGCCTGGGCGGCAATGACTTCCGTGACGAGGTGCTGGAGCCGCTGCTCGGGCAGCGCCTGCAGGTCCGGGCGCGCCAGCTGGAAAGCGGGCTGCTGCAGATCGAGTCCTGGACACCGGCCTGAGGGCCGGCAGAGGGCGCGCCGGTCATGCTGCGCTGCGCCATAAGCGCGGCTAATAAGGGCCGAGATCGGTGAATGGCGCTTGCGGGGGCGCGGGCGGCGGTCGTAAAACCCATGGCTTCTGAATCACGGCTCACAAGGCCAACCAAGGAGACAAGCCATGCAGATCGGATGCCCGAAGGAAATCAAGAACCATGAGTACCGCGTCGGCCTGACGCCGGCCAGCGTGCGCGAGCTGACCAGCCGTGGTCACCGCGTGCTGGTGCAGACGCAGGCCGGCGCCGCCATCGGCCTGAGCGACGAGCAGTACGTTGCCGCCGGCGCGCAGATCGCCCCGGACGCCGCGACCGTCTTCGCCCAGAGCGACATGATCGTCAAGGTCAAGGAGCCGCAGCCGCAGGAATGCGCCATGCTGCGCGAAGGCCAGATCCTCTACACCTACCTGCACCTGGCGCCGGATCCCGAGCAGACCGCGGCCCTGGTCAAGAGCGGTGCCATCTGCATCGCCTACGAAACCATTACCGGCCCTGGCGGTGGCCTGCCCCTGCTGGCTCCGATGAGCGAGGTCGCCGGTCGCATGTCCATCCAGGCCGGCGCGGCCCACCTGGAGAAGAGCAAGGGCGGCATGGGCGTGCTGCTGGGCGGCGTGCCTGGCGTGGCCCCGGCGCATGTCACCGTCATCGGCGCCGGCGTGGTCGGCACGCATGCCCTGCAGATGGCCGTGGGCCTGGGCGCCCGCGTCACCGTGCTGGACAAGAGCGTGGACCGCCTGCGCCAGCTGGACCTGGTCTTCGGCAACCGCATCACCACGCTGTACTCCAATGCGCAGAGCGTGGAGGAGTCCGTGCTGGCGGCGGATCTCGTCATCGGCGGCGTGCTGATCCCCGGCGCCGCGGCCCCCAAGCTGGTGACCCGCGACATGGTCTCCCGCATGAAGAAGGGCGCCGTCGTGGTCGATGTGGCCATCGACCAGGGCGGCTGCTTCGAGACCTCGCATGCCACCACCCATGCCGAGCCCACCTACCTTGTTGATGGCGTGGTGCACTACTGCGTGGCCAACATGCCCGGTGCCGTGGCCCGCACCTCCACCTTTGCGCTGAACAACGCCACCATCGGCCACGCCGTGGCCCTGGCCGACAAGGGCTGGCGCCAGGCCCTCAAGGACAACGCCCACCTCAAGGCGGGCCTCAACGTGGCCCAGGGCCAGGTCACTTACGAAGCCGTGGCCCGCGACCTGGGCTACGACTATGTGGCGGCCGATGCACTGCTTGCCTGAGCAGCTTGCTGCCCTCGAACGAAAGCCGGGCCCGCCCGGCTTTTTTCATTTTTCCGCGGCTGAAAGCTCTTTGAAAGTTTGCCTCTCTCCAGGGTGCTAAGGTCCCTCGAAGGCCTCCTCGTAAGCAGCCCCGACGCAATCCCGCATCAAGTGTGCGGACCTGCACATCGTGGGGTCCCCTCGAATGGAGGGACAGGCCGTTGGCAGGGTCTGCCGGCGTGGTCGGCGCGCATATCATCGCCGCCACTGCGAGAGCGTTGCACTTTGTTTCTGGGTGACGACGGCAGTGCCGGCCTTCGAGGCCGATGGCTCAAGGACAGGGGAGGCGCGGCCGGCTCGCAAGAGCGAGGCTGCAGGGCGGAAGATGGCAATGGGTGGGGCAAAGGTGCTGAAGCAGGTCGACATCTCAAGTGCGGAAGTGGGCGCCTGGGCGTGCCGCACAGATGCGCCTGCGGCGTCGCCGGCCGTTCCTCGCCGGCCGGGCGCGAGCGACACTGCACGGCTGCAGCCCTATCGCGTCCAGTGGGAAACCGAGCGCGAGCACGACCCCGTCTTCCTGCGTGAATGGCAGGCCCTGATGGCGGCCAGCAGCGGCCCGGAACCCATCTACCAGTCCCCCGAGTTCCTGCAATACATCCGGGCCACCAGCCAGGACCGTGCGGAGGTCGAGATCCTCACCGTGCGCGACGCCGCGGACGGCCGCCTGCTGGCCCTCACGCCGATCCGCTACCGCGACCTGGCCATGGGCCTGCAGGTCCGGTACTGGCGGATGAAGCTGGGCTCCCTGCATGTGGGCACCGTGATGGGCAGCGGCGTGCTGGGCGAGGAATCGCCGGCCGTGCTGGAGAGCATGGTGCGCTTCCTGCTGGCCGAGCGTCCGCGGGTGGTGGCGCTGTCCCTGCCGGCCCTGCCGCAGCAAAGCCTCAGCCAGCAGAGTCTGCACCAGCTGGCGGCCAGCCAGCGCGACCTCGGCATCTGCGTGCTCAACGGCTGGCGCGAATGCCACAAGATCCCGCTGCCCGGTGACTTCAACGCCTACCTGGCCCAGTTCGGCAGCAAGCACCGCTACAACCTCAAGCGCCAGATCCGTCTGCTGCGCGAGCACGCGCCCCTGGAGCTGCTGCGCATCGACCAGCCCGGGTCCCTGGATCAGCTGGCCGCGGCCATCGAGCGCCTGGCGCCGCCCGAGGTCAAGGCGGTGCTGATCTCGCATGAGAAGTTCGCGGCCATGGCCCGCCTGGGAATGCTGCGCTGCTATGTGCTGCAGTCGGGCGGCGTGCCGGTGGCGGCACTGATCGCCACGCAGTACGGCGAGACCCTGCATCTGCACAATGTGCTGACTGATCCGGCCATGCTGCGCTTCTCGATCGGCACGTCCATCCTGTACCTGGCCATCGAGGACCTGAGCAGCGAGGGGCGCTTCAGCGCCATCGACCTCGGCTACAGCTCGCCCTCGCACAGCCACCAGTCCTCCAACCGGGTCGAGATCCGCGGCCATTTGCTGCTGTACAAGGCCAGCCTGCGGACTTCGGCCCTGTGCCTGGCCGAGCGCCTGTTCGGCGAGTGGCTGGAGCGGGCCAAGGGCTGGCACCAGGCCCTGAAGGGCTGGCGCGCGCGGCGAGCTGCCGCCAGGGGTGCCAAGGCTGAGAAGGCCACCAAGTCCAGCTGAGCCGCCCCGCCCGGCCCCGGGGTTCAGCTCTGCGGTCCTGCCGGGACCTGGAAGCCGTCGCTGAGTGTCTTCAGGAAGCTGACGATGTCGCTGACCTCCTGCGGGCTCAGGGCCGGCAGCTGGCCTGGCCGCCGGTCAAAGGGCGGGCCGCGGTGCACATTGGCCTGGTAGACCGCCGGCAGGTCGTCGAAGCGCTGCACCTGCCCATTGACGACGGGGTACCAGCGCGCCGGGTCCAGGTCTCGCGTCGCGTAGAAGCCTACCACCTCCTCCAGCGTCTGGAAGCGGGCGTTGTGGAAGTAGGGCGCCGTCAGGGCCACATTGCGCAGGCTGGGGACGCGGAACTTGCCGCAGAGCGAGGCCTGCGCACTGAGGTCGCTGCGCTGCGGTCCGCACAGTCCCAGGTCGTGGAAGGCCGGATCCTGGGTGGCGGCGCTGCGATTGCGCGGCACGCCCAGCGCGAAGTAGGCATGGTTGGTGAACAGCGCCCGGGCGCCGGCCGGCGCATTGGCGGGTGGGCTGGCGCTGTGGCAGGCCGCGCAATTGCCCTTGCGGGGATCGGTGAAGGCTGCGAAGCCGCGCGCTTCCTGCTCGCTGAAGCGGGCCCGTCCGTCCTGTACCGCGTCGAACTTGCTGCTGAAGGGCGCGAAGGCCGGGTCCTGCTGCTGGTAGCGGGCGAGGGCCTGCAGGCTGGCGTCCAGCAGCTGGGCATCGCTGGCCGAAGCGGGCAGACCGCTCGCGGCGAGGAGGTCGGCGAAGGCCGCGGCCGTGCGGAGCCTGCGCACATAACTGGCCACGTCAGCGTTGGCCATCTCCTTGGCGGCAAAAAGCGGGCCGCGGGCCTGGGCCACGCGGTCATTGGCGCGGCCGTCCCAGAACAGGCCGCCATGGGCACGCCCCTGGTCGTCGATGCTGAAGGCCGGCGTGCCATTGAGGTAGCGCAGGCTGGGGCTGCTGCGCAGTCCCTGCTGGTCCATGGCCAGCCCGCCGACGGGCAGGAAGCCGCCGGCCTTGTCGGCATGGGCCTGGGCCGCCACGTGGCAGCCGGCGCAAGACAGCTGACCGCTGGCCGAGAGCCGGGTCTCGTTGAACAGCCGCTCGCCCACGCTGGCGAGGCTGGGCGGCGGGCTGCGCAGGGCCTCGGCCTGCTCGCGGGCCGCGGTGCCGCTGCTGTCCGGGCTTGACACGGTGCCCGGGCTGCCGCCGCCACAGGCGGCAAGCAGGGTGGTGACGAGGGCCAGCGTGAGAGGGCGCAAGGCAAGGGGCAGGCTGAACATGGGGGACTCCTGTCGAGGTAGGGGAGCTTGAGGGCCGGCGCGGGGCAGGCGTTCAGCCCGCCGGGCGGGCCGGCGGAGCGGAACGTGTCGGCTTGTCGCAGCCCTGGCAGGCAGGGGCCTCCGGCAGCGGCGGCGGGGCAGGGGGCTCCGGGGGCGGCGGAGGCTGGAGCTCATGCAGGCGCTTGAGCTGTTCGGCATTCAGGAGGCGGGCCAGGCGGGCTTCGTCGGGGGGCTGGTGCTGCTCATGGGCCTGGCTCAGCAGGGCGTCGAGCTGATGCGCCTGATCGGCGTTCAGGCCCAGGGCCTTCTGCAGATGCCGTTCGCGCTGCTGCTCCGTCAACCGTGGCGGTCGCGGCGGATGCGGCAGCGTGCCGCAATGCGCGGGGGGGACGTCCCGCGGGCTGGACGCCTGGCTGGCGGGCGCTGTCTGGGCCTGCGCCGGGAGCAGGGGCCACAGGGCCAGCAAGGGCAGCAGTGCCGACCGCACGGCGTGCAGGAGAGGGCGTGGGGACATGGTCGTTCCTCCGTGGTGTGCAAGGCCTCCAGCCTGCGCGCCGATTGGGCAGCGAGCATGGAGAAACTGTGGAGACGGGCTCCACAATTCGGCCGGGCCACCCGCCTAAGATGAGGCCATGCGATTGCGACTCGTGCACCAGCTGGCCCTGCTGATGGCGCTGACCGTGCTGCTGGCGGTCGGTGCCATGGCCACCCTGCAGGTCTGGAACCTGAGGCGCGGCTTCAGCGACTACCTGCGCGTGCAGGACGGCCTGGTCCTGGACCGCCTGATGGTGGCGGCCGAGGCGGACCTCGGCCGGCTGGACGGCCTCCCGCCCCGCGAGCTGCGGGCCTTCATGCACCAGTGGCTGGAGCGCACGGCGCCCCAGCAGGACGCCGATCCCCTGGGCGAGGACCCGGCCGCGCGAGCGCCCGAGGCCCGGCCGGCAGGCCCCCCCGACGCCCAGGCGCCCCCCGCCCAGCTGCGCCGCCCGCGGCCGCCGCAGGCCCTGCCACCACCGCCCCGCCCGCCGCGCCCCCCGCGGGATCCCGCCCGCCTGGGCCAGCGCCTGGTCCTGCTGGATGCCCAGGGGCAGTGGCTGGCCGGGCGCCCCGAGGCGCTGCAGCAGGCCGGGCAGCGGCGCGCCTTGAAGCGCCAGGGGGTGACGCAGGCCTACCTGTTCCTGGCCGACCGAAGCGAGGTCTCCGATGACATCGACGGCCAGTTCCTGCGCCGCCAGACCCTGGGCATCGCGGCCGTCGCCGGCCTCAGCCTGCTGGTCGCGCTGAGCCTTGCGCTGCTGCTGGCGCGGCGCTGGCTGCGCCCCCTGCAGCAGGCCCAGCAGGCGGCCCGTCGCATGGCCTTGGGCGAGCTGGCGGTGCGCGTGCCCCAAGACCGGGCCGACGAGATCGGCGCCCTGATGCGGGACCTCAACGCCATGGCCGCCTCTCTCCAGCAGACGGAGACCGAGCGCCGGCGCTGGATCGCCCAGCTCTCGCACGAGCTGCGCACGCCGCTGGCCATCCTGCGCGGCGAGCTGGAGGCCCTGGCCGATGGTGTGCGGCCCTGGAGCGCCGCGGCGCTGGCCTCGCTGCAGGACGAGGTGCAACGCTTGCACCGGCTGATCGAGGACTTTCACCTGCTGGCCATGTCCGACCTGCGCCGCCTGCCCTGCCAGTTCGAGCCGGTGGACGTGGCGGCCCTGCTGCGCCAGGCGGGCCAGCGTGTCGAGGAACGCCTGCGGGCCAAGGGCCTGCAGCTGCAGCTGGACCTCGACGATTCGCTGGGCACGGCACGCTGGGACGGCGAACGCATCGCCCAGCTGCTGGGCAATCTGCTGGAGAACAGCCTGCGCTACACCGATGCGCCGGGGCGCGTGCTGCTGCGGGCGCGGCGGCGTGGCGAGGAGGTGCAGATCGTGGTCGAGGACAGCGCGCCGGGCCTGCCGCCGCAGCAGCTGCGCCAGCTCTTCGACCCCCTGTTCCGTGCCGAGGCCTCGCGCAGCCGCGCCAGCGGGGGCAGCGGCCTGGGGCTGAGCATCGCGCGCGCGCTGGCGCTGAGCCACGGCGGCCGCCTCCATGCCGAAGCCTCGGCCCTGGGCGGCCTGGCTCAATGCCTGAGCCTGCCCCTGGTGGCCGGTGGCGGAGAGCGGGCATGAACGCGCCGGGACTGGATCCGCAGCGCATTCTCATCGTCGAGGACGAGGCCAAGATCGCGGCCCTGCTCGCGGACTATCTGCAGGCCGCGGGTTACGCGACCCGGATCCTCGGCGACGGCGCGCAAGCCCTGACCCTCCTTCGCCAGTCGCCGCCGGCCCTGCTGGTGCTGGACCTCATGCTGCCCGGCCTGGACGGACTCAGCCTGTGCCGGGAACTGCGCCAGTTCTCGGCTCTGCCGGTGCTGATGGTCAGCGCGCGGGTGGACGAGCTGGACCGCCTGCTGGGCCTGGAGCTGGGGGCCGATGACTATCTCTGCAAGCCCTTCAGTCCGCGCGAGGCGGTGGCGCGGGTCAAGGCTCTGCTGCGCCGCGCCCAGGGCCGTCTGCCAGGCCTGGCTGCGGCGGGACCGCAGGCACTGGACGGCGGCTATGCGGTGGACGAAGCCGGGCAGCGCCTCTTCTGGCAGGGCCAGGCCCTGCACCTGACGCCGCTGGAGTTCCGCCTGCTGCGCCTGCTGCTGCGCCAGCCCGGGCGGGTCTTCAGCCGGGCCCAGCTGCTGGAGCAGCTGCATGAGGACTTCCGCGACGTCAGCGACCGCGTCATCGACAGCCACGTGAAGAACATCCGCCGCAAGCTGGCCCAGCTGAGCCCGCCGCAGGAGCCCCTCAGCGCGGTCTACGGCGTGGGCTACCGTCTGGACCTGACTTGAGCCAGAGCAAGAGGCCCTGCCGGCGCCGAGGCATCGGGCTACCGCAAGCCTGGCACCGGGTGTACAAACACAGTCCCACGGGATTCATGAGGAGCCGACGATGAGCGAAATGAGTCAAGGCCAGAAGGAACGCCTGATGGCGGATCTGCATGCGGTGGTTGCCGAGGCCGAGTCCCTGCTGCGGGCCACCGTCAACGAGACGGGCGCAGGCTCAGCCGAGCTGCGCGCCAAGGTGCAGGCCACGCTGGAGCGTGCGCGGCGCGGCCTGCAGGACCTGCAGGCCACGGCCGTCGAGAAGGCGAAGGCCGCCGACGCCTACGTGCACGAGAAGCCCTGGCATGTCATCGGCGTGGCCGCCGGCGTGGGCCTGCTGCTGGGCATGCTGATCGCGCGGCGCTGAACGGGGACGGCAGCGCCGCGAGGGCGCTGCCGCTTCACGGCCCGGGAGGGCTGGCGGGCGATGTCAGCGCGGCTGCTGCAGCCAGCGCTCGAGGTCGTCCGAGAGCATGGGCTTGGCGAAGAGCCAGCCCTGGCCCTCGTGGCAGCCCAGTGCCAGCAGCTGCTGGCGCTGCTCCTCGGTCTCGATGCCCTCGGCGATCACCCGCATGCCGAGGCCGCAGCCCAGGTTCACCACCATCTGTGCGATGGTGTTGCCGGCGCTGGAATGCTGGGCCTCGCGCACGAAGGCGCGGTCGATCTTGAGGCGCTCCACCTGGAGCTGGCGCAGCTGGCTCAGCGAGGAGAAGCCGGTGCCGAAGTCGTCGATGGCCACCGAGGCACCGGTCTCGCGGATCTCGGCCAGCACACGCAGCACGGTCGCGATGTCCTCCATGGCCATGGACTCGGTGATCTCCAGCTCCAGGCTGCTGCCCTTGATGCCGGCGTCGGTCAGCGCGGCCTTCAGCGTGTCGATGAAGCTGGCATGGCGGAACTGGGCCAGCGAGATGTTCACCGCGATGCGGAAGTCGCGGTGGCCCTGGTCGATCAGGCGGCGCACCTGGTGGCAGGAGGTGCGCAGCACGAAGTCGCCGATGCTGATGATCAGGCCCGATTGCTCGGCCAGCGGGATGAACTGGTCCGGGGGCACGAACTGACCCTCGGCCGTGCGCCAGCGCAGCAGGGCCTCTGCGGCAATGGGCCGGCCGGTGGCCAGGTCCACCTGCGGCTGGTAGACCACGAAGAGGCGGCGCTCCTCGAAACTGGCACGCAGGCCCTTGAGCAGCTTGAAGCGCTCGCGGGCATCGACGCCCATCGCGGAGGAGAAGTACTGCGAGGAGCCGCGGTGCTGCACCTTGGCACGCTTGAGCGCGATCTGCGCGTCCAGCAGCAGCTCGGAACCGATGGATTCGGATTCGGTCAGCCGTACCAGGCCGGTGGTGGCGGACAGCTGCAGCCGCTCGCCGGCGACCACGAAGGGCTCGACGAACAGCGCGCGGATGCGATCGCCATTGACCATGCCCTCCGGCCCCAGCAGGCCGAAGGCGTCGGAGGAGATGCGGGCCATGGAGGTGTTGAAGCCGAGCTGGTCGCTCATGCGCTGCACCACGGCCTGCAGGACCTGATCGCCGAAGCGGTGGCCGAAGGCGTCGTTGATCTCGGCGAAGTCGTCGAGGTCGATCAGGGCCAGGGTCACGCCCTCGGGGGCCTTGAGGTTCTGCTCCAGCACCTCGATGAAGCGGGTGCGGTTGGGCAAGTGCAGCAGCTGGTCGTTGTAGGCATGGTCCAGCAGCTGGCCGTAGAGCACGACGTTCTCGAAGCCCACGGCGATGTTGGAGCAGAAGGCCCGCAGCAGCTGCTGGTCCAGTTCCTCCAGGGGCCGGCCGACGTCGACCATGGCCGCCATGGCCCGGCCTTCGCTGAGCCCGAAGTAGAGGCAGGTGACGTCTTCGTAGAGGCTGCGCTTTTCATGCAGGCAGCGCTCCAGCATCTCGCGGATGCGGCTGACCTTCACGGCGCTCAGCGGGGAGTTGATCAGGCTGCTGTACTGGCCCGCGGCGCCGATGACGCGTGCAGGCTGGCGCTCGTCGCTGCTCATGTGGGCGCAGACCAGGCCCTCGGGCAGGATGCCCAGCAAGGCGCAGAGCTGGGTGACCACGCCCTCGGCGAAACGGTTGATGCCATGCAGGCGGCTCAGCTCGGTGCTGGCCTCGACGATCAGCTCCAGGCCCTTGCGGTTGGACTCCAGCGCGCGGATCTGGCGGTAGGAGCGGATCGCGGCCGTCAGCACCGTGTAGAGGCGGGTGCGGGTCAGCTCGGACTTGGTCTTGTAGTCGTTGATGTCGTAGGACTGGACGGTCTCGATCTCGGGGGCATAGCCCGGCTGGCCCGTGCGCAGCACGATGCGCACGGCGCGCAGCTTGAGATCGTCGCGGATGAAGCGCACCAGCTGCAGGCCGGCATCCTCGGATTCCATCACCACGTCCAGCAGCACCACGGCCAGGTCGGGCTCGCGGGCCAGCATGTCACGCGCAGCGGCGGCCGAGTCGGCATGCAGGAAGCTCAGGGGCACCCCCTCGACGCGCAGGCCCTGCATGGCCAGCTCGGTGGCCTTGTGGACGTCGGCGTCGTCGTCGACGATCAGGATGCGCCAGGGGGGCAGGTCATTGCCGGCCTCATGTTCGTCGTGATGTTCGGGACCGTCCAGAAACTCGAGCAGGTCATCGTCGTCCTCGGGGACGCCGGTTGCTGGTGCCAGGCTGTGGTTCTCAGGCATGAAGCGGATCCTGTACGGCGGAAACGATGTCGCTGCGCTGCCAGCCCCGAATCCCGCAATGGGTGGAGCAGCCTGGTCGGGCAGCTTGCAGCGACGGCTGGCCTGAGCTTACACGCGAAGGCCGCGCTTCCGGCATCCGTGGCGCGTGGAGTTGTGCCGCATTCGGCGAGGAGTCGACAGACCACATAGCCCGGACTATCTCGCAAAGCACGGGGGCTGCAAAGCGGATCGGCCTCGGGGATCGCCCCAGGGACGCCGCCCTGTGCGCGCCCGGCTTCAGGGTTTGTCCGGTGCCTCCGGCGGGGCCTCCTGCGTCCTGCGCGCCACACTGTGGGCGGGCCCGCCCGAGGGCGGCGCACAATGACATCGTTGCCAATCCTGCGGGCCCCTTGCGCCCGCCGCCCGCATGTCCCAGGACGCCCCACCCGAGAACCCTGCCACCGGCCTCGAGAGCCAGCTGCGCCGCAGCCTGGACCGTGTGCTGGAGAGCCTGCAGCTGCGACTGGCCCTGCTGGGCACGGAGTGGGAAGCGGAGAAGCTGCGCCTGTTCTCCGGGCTCGCCGGCCTGCTGATGTGCCTGGTGCTGGGCGCGGTGGCCCTGGGGCTGCTGAGCCTGGCCCTCGTGTGGGTGCTGCCGGCGCCCTGGCAGTGGCTGATGGCCCTGGGGCTGGCCCTGCTCTATGGGCTTGGCGCCTGGGCTGCCTGGCGCTGGGCCCTGGCCAGGCTCTCGGCACCCAGCAGCCTGTTCGAGCAGAGCCTGGCCGAGCTCCAGCGTGACCGCGCCCTGCTGCGTGGAGGTCCCGATGTTTGAGGCCCGTCGGCTCGCCCTGAAGCAGCGCCAGCTCGAGCTGCGCCTGCGCCAGGCCGAGCTGCGTGCCGAGCTGGCCGCTGATGCCGCACGGCTGCGTCCCGCCCTGGCGGTTGGTGATCTGGGCCTGGGCCTGTGGCAACGCTGGCGCTCCTGGACCCAGGCGCCCGCCGGCCGCTGGAGCGCGATGGGCCTGGGTCTGCTCGCAGGTCTGGGTGCCCGCTCGGCGCAGAGGCGCTGGCGCCGCTGGCTGCCCTGGCTGAGGCTGGGGCGCACGGCCTACGGGCTGTGGCGGGCCTGGGGCGCGGGGACGCAGGGCCGTGGCGCAGGAAGCGATGCCGGACCCGCCGCGGACCCTGCTGCGGGCCCCACGGGCGGGCACGATGCGGCGCCTGCCGAGTCACCGGCGGCGGCGAACGCCGCGCCGAACCAGGCGCCTGGGGCCTGAGCCGGCCCTCATCGCGACGCGATCTCCGGGCCCGGGGGCGCAGCGCCTCAGCGCGGCTTCTTGCCTGCGGGGCGGGCTGACGGCATGCCGGGGCGGCCGGCCGGCTTGGCGCCGGCCCGGGTGCCTGGCGCTGCTGCTGGCTTGACGCCCGTCGTGCGACTCACGCCGGGCTTGGCGGCGCCGGTCACCCGCGGCGGCAGGCCCGTGTGCTGGGTCAGGATCTGGCCTTTGCGAGGGGCCGAGGCGGCGGCGCCGCGCGGCGAGGCCCCATGCGGGCTCGCTGCCTTGGCCAGGGGCTTGGTCACCGAGGTCTTGCCGCAGGTCGGCGTGGAGTTCTTGCGCCGCGCGCTCTGGTAGCTGCCATCGGTCGCCGGCTGGAAGGTCGGGATCAGGTGGTGCTTGCCATTGCCGATGAGGTCGGCCCGGCCCATCTCCTTGAGCGCCTCGCGCAGCAGGGGCCAGTTGTTGGGGTCGTGGTAGCGCAGGAAGGCCTTGTGCAGGCGGCGGCGGCGCTCGCCGCGCACGATGTCCACGGCCTCGCTGTCCCGGGTCACCTTCTTCAGCGGGTTCTTGCTGGAGTGGTACATGGCCGTCGCGGTGGCCATCGGGCTGGGATAGAAGGTCTGGACCTGGTCGGCGCGGAAGCCATTGCGCTTGAGCCAGACGGCCAGGTTCATCATGTCTTCGTCGGAGGTGCCCGGGTGGGCGGCGATGAAGTAGGGGATCAGGAACTGCTTCTTGCCCGCGGCCTCGCTGGCGGCCTCGAAGAGCTGCTTGAAGCGGTCGTAGGTGCCGATGCCCGGCTTCATCATCTTGGACAGCGGGCCGGACTCGGTGTGCTCCGGCGCGATCTTCAGGTAGCCGCCCACATGGTGCGTGACCAGCTCCTGGATGTACTCGGGGCTCTGGATGGCCAGGTCGTAGCGCAGGCCCGAGCCGATCAGGATCTTCTTGACGCCCGGCAGCGCACGCGCCCGGCGGTACATCTTGATCAGCGGGTCGTGGTTGGTGTTGAGGTTCTGGCAGATGCCGGGGTAGACGCAGCTGGGCTTGCGGCAGGCTGCCTCGATCTCGGGCGACTTGCAGCCGATGCGGTACATATTGGCCGTCGGGCCGCCGAGGTCGGAGACGATGCCGGTGAAGCCCTTGACCTTGTCGCGCATCTCCTCGAT
Source organism: Pelomonas sp. BJYL3 (assembly GCF_027257975.1). Lineage (GTDB taxonomy): Bacteria > Pseudomonadota > Gammaproteobacteria > Burkholderiales > Burkholderiaceae_C > Roseateles_B > Roseateles_B flavus. The sequence goes on along the minus strand of NZ_JANZKX010000001.1, from coordinate 1,136,165 downwards.
CTCGCGGATCACGGAGTCCTCCGAGCGGCTCTGGATGATGCGGCCCTCGTGCTCGGTGATGGAGCAGAAGGTGCAGCCACCGAAGCAGCCGCGCATGATGTTCACGCTGAAGCGGATCATCTCCCAGGCGGGAATCTTGGTGCTGTGGTCGTGGCTGCCGTTCTCGTCGGCGTAGCGCGGGTGCGGGCTGCGGGCGTAGGGCAGGTCGAAGACCAGGTCCATCTCGGGCGTCGAGAGGGGCAGGGGCGGCGGGTTCAGCCAGACATCGCGCTCGCCGTGGCGCTGCACGAGGGCGCGGGCGTTGCCCGGGTTGGTCTCCAGGTGCAGCACGCGGTTGGCGTGGGCGTAGAGCACCGGGTCGCTCTTGACCTGCTCGAAGGCGGGCAGGCGGATCACGGTGCGATCGCGCGGGGTGGTGACGGCGCGGCCGTCATCGCGCGAGACGGTGCGGCGCACGATCTGGATGGGCTGGACGGCCGGGACGGCCGCGTCAGCCGTGCCTTCGCTCTTGGCACAGCTCGCGCCCTTGGCCTCGGCCGTTTCCTCGGTCGTGGCGTAGGGGTTGAGGATCTCGTCGATGCGGCCGGGGGCGTCCACCGTCGTGGAGTCCAGCTCGTACCAGCCGGCGAGGGCCGGATCGTCCGGGTGGCGCATGAAGGCGGTGCCGCGCACATCGGTGATGGACTCGATGGGCTGGCGCCGCGCCAGGCGATGGGCGATCTCGACGATGGCGCGCTCGGCATTGCCGTAGACCAGCAGGTCGGCCTTGGAGTCGACCAGCACCGAGCGGCGGACCTTGTCCTGCCAGTAGTCGTAGTGGGCGATGCGGCGCAGCGAGGCCTCGATGCCGCCGATCACCACGGGCACGTCCTTGTAGGCCTCGCGGCAGCGCTGGGTGTAGACCAGGCTGGCGCGGTCGGGCCGCTTGCCGGCTTCGCCGCCGGGGGTGTAGGCGTCGTCACTGCGGATCTTCCGGTCCGCGGTGTAGTGGTTGATCATGGAATCCATGTTCCCGGCCGCCACGCCGAAGAACAGATTGGGCTTGCCCAGGGCCTTGAACGGCTCGGCCGAGTTCCACTCGGGCTGGGCGATGATGCCCACGCGAAAGCCCTGCGCCTCCAGCGTGCGCCCGATCACCGCCATGCCGAAGCTGGGGTGGTCCACATAGGCGTCGCCGGTGACGATGATGATGTCGCAGGAATCCCAGCCGAGCTGCTCCATCTCCTGCCGGCTCATGGGCAGGAAGGGGGCCGGTCCGAAGCGCTTGGCCCAGAAGGGCTTGTAGCCGCTGAGCGGCTTGGCGGGCTTCGGTGGGGTGAGGGTGGCGTGGGCGGACATCGGATGCGTTCTTGGAGAGGCTGGCGAGGAGCGGGCAGGTAACAGCCCTCGCGGGCAACCCGCTATTGTCGCGGGTCAAGGCGGGATCCGGGGCATGGCCCCATGTGCTGCCGGAGATTGCGGGCGTGAATCTGGCTCAGCGGACGGCTTTTTCGGCGCCGGGAGGGGCGATGTGCAGGCCGTCCTGCGTGGGGCGGCAGATGGCCTGGGTGCCCAGGCGGGCGCGTTCCTCGGCCGTGACGGGAGGCAGCAGCCGGGTGCCGCTCTGGCCCAGGCTGTCCATGAAGCGGTCGATGGCGGCCTCGCCCATGGCCATGAGGTCGAAGGCGGCGGGGTCCATGATCCACTGGTGGATCAGGCCGTCCACCAGGGCGACGAGGGCGATGGCGGCGGCCGAGACGTCCAGCCTCTGCGGCAGCTGGCCGGTGGCCTGCGCGGCGCGGAAGCAATCCTCGTTCTGGCTGCGCCAGGCGCGGTGGTTGGCCAGCTTGCGGGCTTGCAGCGCCTGCATCTCGCCGCTGAACTCCACCTTCTTCATCGCGATCTCGAAGACGCGGCGCGTGCGCTCGCTGTGGCTGCAGCTGTGGAAGACGTTGAGCAGGCCCCAGCGCAGGTCGGTGAGGGTGATGGGCTGGCTGGAGGCCTCCTGGGGCAGCAGGCCTTCCTCCAGGGGCATGGTGGCCCGGTCCATCATGGCGGTGAAGAGCTCCACCTTGTCCTGGAAGTGCCAGTAGACGGCGCCGCGGGTGACGCCGGCGGCGCTGGCGATGTCCTGCAAGGAGGTGCGGGAAACGCCGCGCTCATGGAAAAGCTGCTCCGCTGCGTCCAGCAGGCGGTGGCGGGTTTCGAGGGCTTCTTGCTTGGTTTTGCGGACCATGATGTGCGGATTGTAGATCACACGCCATGAAACATACATACACGAATGTATGTATACTGCGCCGCACTGCTGTCGAAATGGCCATGGCTTCTTCGTCATGGTCTTGAGGCTTGATCTGCAGCAAGATGCTGCGCTTTCGCCTCTGGCCGTGCCTGCACCCGCCGTGCCGGCAGCGCTCCTGACAGTTTTGTGTTTGCTGCCTCCGACACTGGGGGCCGTGATTGCCTCAGAAAGGACTGCTCGTGATGTCCCAGAACAAGATGGCCGCCGTGACGGCCTCGAATCTTTCGATTTCCCCCCGGGCGCGTGCCCTGTACCTGATGCCTCTGGCAGTGGCCCTGGCCGCGGCCCTGGTGGGCTGCGGGGGCGGCCAGGCCGGCGCCCAGGGCGGCCCGGGCGGCATGCCGCCGCCCCAGGTCGGCGTGATCAAGGTGGAGCCTCAGGCCGTGACCCTGCAGGTGGAACTGCCGGGCCGGGTGGAAGCCCTGCGCACGGCGCAGGTCCGTGCCCGCGTCAACGGCGTGGTGCAGAAGCGCCTGTTCACCGAGGGCAGCCTGGTGAAGGAAGGGCAGCCCCTGTTCCAGATCGACGCCGCGCCCTACCAGGCCGCGCTGGACAGCGCCAATGCCCAGCTGGCCAAGGCCCAGGCCAATGTCAGCCAGGCCGCGGCCCAGGCCGAGCGCAACAAGCCACTGGTGGAGGCCAAGGCCATCAGCCAGCAGGAATACCTGGCATCCGTGGCCGCCGCCAAGGCCGCCGAGGCTGACGTGGCCGCCGCCAAGGCCGCCGTGCAGACCGCCCGCCTGAACCTGGAGTACGCCAGCGTGCGCGCGCCCATCTCCGGCCGCATCGGCCGCGCCCTGGTGACCGAGGGCGCCCTGGTCAGCGCCGTCGAGGCGACCCAGCTGGCCCTGATCCAGCAGACCGACAAGGTCTACGTCAATTTCACCCAGAGCGCCAACGAAGTGCAGGGCCTGCGCCGCGCCCTGGCCTCGGGCCAGCTGCGCGCCGCCGGCAAGGACGGCGCGGCCGCCCAGGTCCGCGCCGTGATGGACGACGGCCATGAATCGGCCAAGGCCGGCAAGCTGCTGTTCACCGACCTGAGCGTGGACCCCGGCTCCGGCCAGGTCCTGCTGCGCGCCGAGATGCCCAATGACGACGGCCAGCTCCTGCCCGGCCAGTACGTGCGCGTGCGCCTGGCCCAGGGCGAGATGCCGGCCGGCATGCTGGTGCCCCAGCAGGGCGTCAAGCGCGGCACGCAGGGCGACACCGTCCTGGTGGTCGGCGCCGGCAACAAGCCCGAGCCCCGCACGGTCAAGCTGGGCGGCGCCCAGGGCAGCCACTGGGTGGTGCTGGACGGCCTGAAGCCGGGTGAGCAGGTCATCGTCGACGGCTTCCAGAAGATGTTCGTACCGGGCGCGCCGGTGTCGCCGGTGCCGTGGTCGGCCAGCGCGGCGTCCGCGCCTGCTGCTCCCGCCCCGGCGTCCGCGCCCGCCTCCTCGGCGTCCGCCGCGGCCCACTGATCCCAAGGAGAAGGCATGTCACGCTTCTTCATCGACCGGCCGATCTTTGCCTGGGTGATCGCACTGTTCATCCTGGTGTTCGGCGCCGTGTCCATCACCAAGCTGCCGGTGGCGCAGTACCCCACGGTGGCGCCGCCCTCCCTGGTGGTCAGCGCCGCCTATCCCGGCGCCTCCGCCCAGACCCTGGACGAGAGCGTCATCTCCGTGCTGGAGCAGGAGCTCAACGGCTCGCCCAACCTGGCCTACATCGAGTCCGTCTCGCAGGCCAACGGCACGGGCGCCATCACCGTGACCTTCGAGCCCGGCACCAATATCGACCTGGCCCAGGTCGAGGTGCAGAACCGCATCTCGCGTGCCGCGCCGCGCCTGCCCGCTTCGGTGGTGCAGCAGGGCGTGCGCGTGGACAAGGCGCGCAACAACTTCCTGCTGTTCGTGACCCTGTCCAGCAAGAACGGCAGCATGGACCCCATCGCGCTGGGCGACTACGCCTCGCGCGCCATCATTCCCGAACTGCAGCGCCTGCCCGGCATCGGCCAGGCCCAGCTCTTCGGTACCGAGCGCGCGATGCGCATCTGGCTGGATCCGGCCAAGCTGCAGTCCTTCAACATCAGCCCGGCCGAGGTCAACGTTGCCATCCGCGCACAGAACGCGCTGGTGCCGGCCGGCTCCATCGGTGAGCTGCCCAATCTGAGCACGCAGACCATGTCGGCCACCGTGGTGGTCAAGGGTCAGCTGGAATCGGTGGAGCAGTTCAAGTCCATCGTGCTGCGCGCCAATCCGGACGGCTCCACCGTGCGCCTGAAGGACGTCGCCCGCGTGGAACTGGGCGGGCAGGGCTACGGCTCCTACTCGCGCCTGAACGGCAAGCCCAGCACCGGCATCGGCATCCAGCTCTCGCCTAGCGGCAATGCGCTCGCGTCCGCGCAGGCTGTCAAGGACCGCATGGTCGAGCTGCAGCGCTTCTTCCCCGAAGGCGTGGTCTACGAGATCCCCTACGACTCCTCGAAGTTCGTGAAGATCTCCATCGAGCAGGTCGTCGAGACCCTGGTCGAGGCCATCATCCTCGTGTTCCTGGTGATGTTCCTGTTCCTGCAGAACTGGCGCTACACCCTCATCCCCACCATCGTGGTGCCGATCGCCCTGCTGGGCACCTTCGCCATCATGTTGTGGATGGGCTTCTCGATCAACGTGCTGACGCTGTTCGGCATGGTGCTGGCTATCGGTATCCTGGTCGATGACGCCATCGTGGTGGTCGAGAACGTCGAGCGCATCATGAACGAGGAGGGGCGCTCGCCCCTGGAAGCCACCAAGAAGGCGATGAGCCAGATCTCCGGCGCCATCATCGGCATCACCGTGGTGCTGGTCTCGGTCTTCGTGCCCATGGCCTTCTTCGCCGGCTCGGTGGGCAATATCTACCGTCAGTTCTCGCTGGCGATGGTGGCGTCCATGCTGCTGTCAGCCTTCATGGCGCTGAGCCTCACCCCCGCGCTGTGCGCGACGCTGCTGCGGCCCGTCAAGCAGGGCGAGGCGCATTCCAAGAGCGGCTTCTTCGGCTGGTTCAATCGCGGCTTCTCGGCCACGGCCAAGGGCTACGAAGGCTGGGTGGGCAAGCTGCTCAAGCGCAGCGGCCGCATGCTCTTCGTCTACGTGGCGGTGATCGCCGTGGTGGGCCTGCTCTATGTGCGCATGCCCACCTCCTTCCTGCCCAATGAAGACCAGGGCTACCTGATCGTCAACGTGCAGCTGCCGCCGGGCGCCACGGCCAACCGCACCGAGGCCGCCGTCAAGCAGGTCGAGGACTTCATGCTCAAGCAGCCCGAGGTGCAGAACACCGTGGGCGTGATCGGCTTCTCCTTCTCGGGCCAGGGCCAGAACGCCGCGCTGGTGTTCGTGCCGCTCAAGCCCTGGGACGAGCGCAAGGGCAAGGAGCACAGCGCCCAGGCCGTGGCCGGCCGCGCCTTCGGTGCCTTCATGGCCGTGCGCGACGCCTTCATCTTCCCGCTCTCGCCCCCGCCCATCCCCGAGCTGGGCACGGCCACCGGCTTCGCCCTGCGCCTGCAGGACCGCGGCGGCCTGGGCCACGAGGCCCTGCTGAACGCCCGCAACCAGCTGATGGGCATGGCCAGCCAGAGCAAGGTCATCACCGGCATGCGCCCGGACGGCCTGGAAGACGCGCCCCAGCTGCAGCTGGACATCGACCGCGACAAGGCCAACGCCCTGGGCGTGAGCTTCGACAACCTGGGCACCGTCATCGGCACCCAGCTGGGCTCGGCCTATGTGAACGACTTCCCCAGCAACGGCCGCCTGCAGCGTGTCGTGGTGCAGGCCGAGGCCGGCGCCCGCATGCAGCCCGAGGACCTGCTGCGCCTGAACGTGGTCAACAACAAGGGCCAGAGCGTGCCGCTCTCGAGCTTCGCGACGACCAAGTGGATCACGGGCCAGATGCAGGCCGTGCGCTACAACGGCTACCCCGCGATGCGCCTGGCCGGTGATGCCGCGCCCGGTGCCTCGACCGGCGCCGCCATGGCCGAGCTGGAGAAGATGGTGGCCCAGCTGCCGCCGGGCATCGGCTACGAATGGACGGGCCTCTCGCGCGAGGAGAAGATCTCCGGCTCGCAAGCCACCGTGCTGCTGCTGTTCTCGCTGCTGGCCGTGTTCCTGTGCCTGGCCGCGCTGTACGAGAGCTGGTCCATTCCCTTTGCCGTGCTGCTGGTGGTGCCCCTGGGCCTGTTCGGCGCGCTGCTGGGGGCCACGATGCGGGGCATGCCCAACGACGTCTTCTTCAAGGTGGGCCTGATCACCATCATCGGCCTGTCGGCGAAGAACGCCATCCTGATCATCGAGTTCGCCAAGGACCTGCAGGCCGAAGGCCGCAGCCTGGTGGATGCGATCCTGGAGGCCTGCCACCTGCGCTTCCGTCCCATCATCATGACCTCCATGGCCTTCATCCTGGGCGTGCTGCCCCTGGTGTTCGCCAGCGGCGCCGGTTCCGCCAGCCAGCGGGCCATCGGCACGGGCGTGATGTCCGGGATGATCTCGGCCACGGTGCTCGCGGTGCTCTTCGTGCCGGTGTTCTTCCTGGTGGTGCGCAAGCTGTTCAAGCCGAGCGAGCGTCAGAAGGCATTCGATGCGCACCATGCGCACGGTATCGGTCACGCTGCAGAGGGCCACTGACGGAGCACCCACCCCCTACCGGCTTCGCCGGCCCCCTCGAGAGGGCACATCCGCAGACCCGGCGAAGCCGGATCCTCGGATGTCACTCGGTCGCAGGGGGCACTGCGAGGGGTTGCGCAAGCAACGGAGCAAGCGATATGAATCAGACACAACTTTCTCGACTGCGCCTCGGCCTCAGCGTCGTGGCCCTGGCCGCGTTGTCGGCCTGCATGAACCTGGCCCCCAGGCATGAACGGCCGGCGCTGCCGGTGGCCGAGCAGGCGGGCCAGCCCGCCGGGCAAGACCTGACCCTGCCGGCCTGGCGCGACTTCTACGCCGACGCGCGCCTGCAGGCCCTGGTGGACATCGCCCTGCGCAACAACCGCGACCTGCGCGTCGCGCTGCGCAGCGTGGATCAGGCTGCGGCCCTGGCCCGCGTCAGCGATGCCAACCGCTGGCCCACGGTGGCCGCCGGCCTCATCAGCAACCGCCAGCCCAATGCCAAGGACGACACCATCACCGCCAGCTACCAGGCCGGCCTGCAGGTGACGGCCTATGAGCTGGACCTCTGGGGCAAGCTGCGCAACCAGAGCGACGCCGCCCAGGCCCGCTACCTGGCCAGCGAGGACGGCGCCCGTGCCGCCCAGCTGAGCCTCGTCGCCGGCGTGGCCTCGGCCCACTATGCGCTGCAGGTCGACGACGCGCTGCTGGACTACGCCCGCAAGACCCTGGTCAGCCGCGAGGACAGCCACCGCCTGACCCGCCTGCGCTTCGACCAGGGCGCGGCCTCCAGCCTGGAGCTGCAGGGCGCGATCTCGGCGCTGGAAGCGGCCCGTGCCGCCCAGGCCCAGGCCCAGCGCCAGCGCGCCCAGGACGAGAACGCCCTGGTGCTGCTGCTGGGCCAGCCCCTGCCACAGGATCTGCCGGCCTCTGCGCCGCTGGCCAGCCAGGCCCTGGCGCCGCTGGCCGCGGGCGTGAAGTCCAGCGTGCTGCTGGAGCGTCCGGATGTGCGGCAGTCGGAGGCCCTGCTCGTGGCCGCCGAGGCCAATGTGGGCGCGGCCCGCGCGGCCTTCTTCCCCAGCATCACGCTGAGCACCAGCGTCGGCAGCGCCAGCTCGGAGCTCTCGAGCCTGTTCAAGAACACGGCCTGGAGCTTTGCCAGCCAGGCGCTGATGCCGATCTTCGATGCGGGCCGCAACAGCGCCAACCTCAAGGCCACCCAGGCCGCCCGCGAGATCGCGGTGGCGCAGTACGAGAAGTCCATCCAGCAGGCCTTCCGCGAGGTGGCCGATGCGCTGGCTGCCCGCAGCACGCTGACCGAGCAGTTGCGTGCCCAGGAAGCGCAGGCCGCGGCAGAGGCCGAGCGCCTGCGCCTGGTCGAGCTGCGCTTCGCCAACGGCGCCTCCAGCAGCCTGGAGCTGCTGGATGCCCAGCGCGGCAGCTTCGCCGCGCAGCAGGCCGCGCTGCAGGTGCGGCTGGCGGCGCTGCAGTCCGGCGTTCAGCTCTACAAGGTGCTGGGCGGCGGTGCTGCAGCCGAGCTGCGCGCACAGCGCTGAGTCAGCCTGTGCGTCCCGGCGCTGGCCGGGCGTGTCAGGACCATGACAAGGGCAGGCCCATCGGCCTGCCCTTTTTCATGCCGACACAATCCCTGGGCGGTGTTCGTGTCAATTCGGGGTTGGCACTGAGGAATAACGGTTATCCATGGGTGACATCGCTCCTATGATGCGCAGCGGCTGTCACGCACGGATCGGGAGGTCCGGTGCCGGCCGCTGATTTCAGCAACCGATGGAGGAATGAACCATGTCCGAAAAACTGCCTTTCTTCGCCCGCTTCCTGGAAGCCCAGGAACTGGACGCCGTCAGCGGTGGTGGCGCCTCTGCCACCTCCAAGACTCTGGACCAGCCCGAGCACACCCTGAAGTACCCCTCCGACGGGGATGACCACCTGCCCGAGACGGTCTCGGCCGCTGCCACCGGCACCAGCCCGCTCAAGGATGACATCGTCGTCACCCTGAAGTACCCCTCCGACGGCGACGATCACCTCGGCAACGAGGTCTGATCCTCTCCGGGCGCCGTGCCCCGGGGCCGGCGCCTGCCTTTCCTGTCCGCCCCCTTCGCCCTCGTTTGTCTCCGGGTGAGCGGGGCGGCATTGCTTGACCGTCTGGATTCGATGTGTCGCCCCTTGTACTCCTGCTGACCCACGCCGCCGACCACACGACCGTGGACTGGGTGGCCGAGGCCCTGCGCCGCCGTGGCGCCGAGCCTCTGCGTGTGGACAGCGACCGCTTCCCGCTGCACTGGCAGCTGGGCCTGAGCCTGGAGGGCGGCGTGGACGCCGGCTTCCTGCGCCTGCAGGGGCGCACGCACGCCCTGGACGCCGTACAGGCCGTCTGGCTGCGCCAGCTCCAGCCGCCGGCCCTGTCCGATGCCGTCGATGAACGCTTCCGGGCTAGCTGCGTCCAGGAATGCCGCCATGTCCTGCGTGCCCTGTGGGACCGCCTGGAGCAGGCTCGCTGGATCAACGGTCTCCCGCAGGTGGAGCGCGCCGCGGCCAAGCTGCGGCAGCTGCGCCTGGCCCGCGAGGCCGGCCTGCGCGTGCCGGACACGCTCTGCAGCAACGACCCCGAGGCCGTCCGCGCCTTCCACGCCCGCCAGACGCAGGGCGTGGTGATGAAGATGCAGACGGTGCTGGCGCCGGGCATGAGCGGCGGTGGCGGCAATCTCTACACCACCGTCATCGAGGCCGCCGACCTGCAGGACGATCACGGCCTTGCCCTGTGCCCGCCGCTGTTCCAGGAGCGCATCCCCAAGGCCGAGGAGCTGCGGGTCATCGCGGTCGACGATCAGCTGTTCTGCGGCGCCATCCGTCCGCAGGCCGGGGCAGGGCGGGTGGACGACTGGCGTCCGCAGGCGGGCCTGTCCTGGCAGCCGGCCCAACTCCCTGCAGCGGTGGTCCGGCCGTTCCTCGCCCTGATGCGCCGTCTCGGCTTGCGCTACGGTGCAGCGGACTTCATCCACACCCCGGATGACGACTGGGTCTTCCTGGAAGTCAATGCCTGCGGCGAGTGGGGCATGCTCCAGCGCGAGCTGGGCCTGCCCATTGCCGATGCGCTGGCCGCCGCCCTGCTGGCTGATGCCCCGCCCCCTGTTGCTGCCGCGCCGGCTGCCTGATCCCTGAGCCGGAATCTTTGAGATTGATGCCCTGATCCCATGAACGTCCTGATCGTCACCCACTCCCGCGACCACCATTGCACCCCCCTGATCACCCGTGCCCTGATGGCCCGCGGTGCCACGGCCTGGTGCTTCGAGACTGACCTCTTCCCCTCGTCCGTGCAGCTGAGCCTGCATGCCGACAGCCGGCAGCAGACCCTGCTGCTCAAGACGCCCCTGGGACAGCTGGACATGGCCGAGCTCCAGTCCTGCTACTACCGCCGCCTGCGCATCGGCGGTGGCATCCCGGACACCGTGCCCGGCGCCTACCGCGAGGCCGCCCAGAAGGAGAGCCGGGCCCAGGTCCTGGGCCTGCTGCACAGCCTGGACTGCTTCCAGCTGGACGGCTACGAGAAGGTGCGCCGCGCCGATCACAAGCAGCTGCAGCTCAAGACGGCGGCCCACCTGGGTCTGGAGATCCCGGACAGCCTCTCCACCAACGATCCGCAGGCCGTGCGCGAGTTCTTCGCGGCACATCCGCAAGGCATCGTGGGCAAGATGCTCAGTTCCTTCGCCATCTATGAGCAGGGGCAGGAAAAGGTGATGTTCACCAACCGCATCCAGCCCGAGGACCTGGACCACCTGGATGCCCTCCGTCATGGCCCGATGACCTTCCAGGCCCTGGTGCCCAAGGCCCTGGAGCTGCGGGTGACCATCGTGGGCGAGCAGGTCTTTGCCGCGGCCATCGACTCCCAGGCCAACGAGCGCGCACGGACCGACTGGCGCCGCGAGGGCCGGCGCATGCTGCAGGACTGGCAGCACCACACCCTGCCGGCGGACATCCAGGCCAAGCTGCTGGCCCTGATGGACGCCTTCGGCCTCAACTACGGCGCGATCGACCTCATCCTGACCCCCGACGGCCGCCATGTCTTCCTCGAACTCAACCCGGCCGGCGAATTCATGTGGCTGGAGCAGCACCCCGGCCTGCCCATCGCCGATGCCCTGGCTGACGTGCTGATCGGCAATGCGCCCCGCCGCGGCGCACCGGGCCTGCTGGCCCCTGACTTCTTTGCCCGCGACAAGCCGCAGGCGCTGGTGTCCCAGGCAGCCTGAGCGGCCCGCCAGCAGGGCCGGCCACGGGCGCTGACAGAGCCCACAAACAAGAAAGCCCACCGGTGCAAGCCGGTGGGCTTTTTTTCTGAAGCGCCATCACAAAGAGTGCTCGGCAAAGCCGGCACACGCCCCGCGCGACCGCCGCGGATCCGGCGTCGCCGGCCCGGCGGCTGTGCCCTCTTGAGGGGGCTGCGGCCGGACACAAACGGCGAGCCGTTTGTGCCTGCTGAAGGGGCAGGCCTCCTGCCCGAGGGGTCAGGCCTCTGGCCTGGCACGGCCTGCAAGGCGGTGAAGCGGGTAGGGGGTGGCCCCGTTTGTTCGATTACATCGCTTCAGCCCACGCCCGGCCTTGCGACCAGGCGTAGTTCAGGGCCTGTCGGTGCCCGCTGAAGCGCGGGGCGAAGCGCACCACGCGATCGTGATTGGCCGAACCCTGGCCGGAGCGGATGGAGACGCTGGCGTAGAAGCCGCCGTCGTCGGAAGTCTTGATGAAAGGTGAGACAAGGAATCGCCCCACCTCGATGCTTTTCTTTTGCATGGTTATCTCGAGGTGTGCGCCTTGAAGGAGCCGTCCCTGCTTGGAGGTCCAGAGAGCCGTCTTGGCGCGGATGGTGATGAAGGTCGAGGGCAGGCGCAGGGCCTGGCTCGGGAGTGGGCGCCCCGTGAGAGGGGGCGCCCGAAGCAGTGATCTGCGGAGATCACTGCCGTCTGGAGTGGGGCGTCCACACGGACACCCCAGGCCTTCCCAGGCCCGGATGAAGTGCTTTACAGGGGCTTGATGTTCGAAGCCTGCAGACCCTTGGGGCCTTGCTTGACTTCGAATTCGACCTGCTGGCCTTCAGCCAGGCTGCGGAAGCCGCCACCGTTGCGGATTTCGCTGTGGTGGGCGAAGAGGTCCTTGCTGCCGTCGGCGGGGGTGATGAAACCGAAGCCCTTGCCGTCGTCGAACCACTTGACGATGCCGTTCTGAATGCTGCTCATGGTGTTTTCTTTCCGAAAATATGTGGAAACCGTGTGCGCGAGCGGCGACACACGGGGGACGTACAGACACGCAAGAGAGATCAAGCCGGTGATTGAAGCCACCCAGCGGATCGCTTGGGGGCGGGCGCTTCGGGCGGGGCCCGGATACGGAATCGGCGGATCCCGAGTGATGGCGCTGGAGGCTGATGGGCGAGCCGGCATCGTGTGAGATCTGACGCCGGAGACCACTGCAAAGACCTTGAAGAAACGGTCTTGAGCGAATGTATGGGAATGAATTGTAGCACCATGACTGTCATCGCGCCCACGAGGGACGCCGGGACTTGTCGTTGAGCAAGCGCCCATGCCCGTCAGGGCGGCAAGATCTCCCCCATGCCGGACCCTGACATGCCAGACCGCCGCAGCAGCGCCGCCGCGCCGGCACCGCAGCCGCACCGCCCCTTCTTCCAGCTGGGCCTGCTGGTGCTGGCCCTGTCAGGCCTGTGGTGGTGCCTGGTCCTGCTGGCCCGCTGGAGGACCTGGGCGCTGCCCTGGGCGGTGTCGCCGGGGCTGGCGCACGGCCTGCTCTTCGGACTGGGTGCGATGCCGCAGTTCATCGCCGGCTTCTTCTTCACCGCCGGGCCGCGCTGGTTGCGCGTGCCGGGCCCGGCCGGGCGAGCCGTGTGGCCCTCGCTGTGGCTGGCCGGCCTGGGCTGGGCCCTGGCCCTGCCGGGCGTGCATGTCGACGCGCGGCTGACCGGGCTGGGCCTGATGCTGGTGGCGCTGTCCTGGGGCCTCTCCTGGTGGCAGGCCGGGCGCCTGCTGGCCGCCAGCGAGGTGCCGGACCGGCTGCACCTGCGCGGCGTGCAAGGGGCCTGGCTGCTGGGCCTGTGCGGCATGGCCGTCATGGGCGCCGGCCTGATGGCGGGGCATGAGGAACTGGCCCGCTACGCCCTTCAGGCGGTGCTGTGGTGGGGGCTGCTGCCCGTGTTCCTGATCGCCCTGCATCGCATGGTGCCCATGTTTGCCGAACCCGCGGTCTGGCTGCGGGTGGCCGGGCGCCTGCCAGCGCCCGAGCGCGCCCTGCTGTGGGCCGGGCTGGCGGGCTGTGCCTGGGGGGGCGCCTGGCAGGTGCTGGCGCCCGCGGCCCTGCCCGCGTGGGCCTGGGCGCTGCGAGCGGGGCTTGAGGGCTGTGCGGCCCTCCTGCTGCTGAGGCAGGCCTGGCATTGGCGGCGCATGGCCCGGCTGCCGTTGATGGCGATGATGCTGGCCGGCGGTCTGTGGCTGGCTGCGGGTGCCGGGCTGTCGGCCTTGTCCTCGGGGCTGCTGGCGCTTGGACGTGCCGGGCTTGGGCTGGCGCCGCTGCATGCCGTGCTGGCAGGGGGCCTGGGCAGCCTGATGATGGCCCAGGTCAGCCGTGTCAGCAGCGCGCATGCGGGCCGGCCGCTGGCGGCGGACCGCCCCTTGCTGGCGCTCTTTCTTCTGATGCAAACGGCCGTGATCCTGCGGCTATGGGCCGCCCTGGGACAGACGGCCCCGGCGGTGACGCTGGTCCTGGCGGCCCTGCTGTGGGCCCTGTGCATGGGCGGCTGGGCGCTGCGCCTGCTGGGCTGGCTGCGGTGGGAAAGCGGTGTCCGGGCTTCAGGCAATGCCCGATCCGTGGACATCAGCGCTCCCCGGGCTGTGTGCCAATCAGACAGCAAGCGCAGGCCCGGACGCCCCTGAGCGGCCGCAAGACGCTCGAACATCCCCCGATGCCGGCCTGACAGGCCGCCGAGGACCCGGCCTGCGCGCGCCGCTCTCATGGTTTGCACGTAGAAGGCGGGTCTGGCACGCCCACGGGCATGGCACTTGCACTCCCTTGGGGCGACGTCCGCGTCGACACCTCAAAGAATCACGGAGACAACGCATGAGCCTGACCCCCATCGCCGCCGCCCATCCTGGCGCGGCCCTGCGCCGTACGCCCCTGACCCTGGCCCTGCTGGCCGCCCTGGCCGCCGGAGCGCCTGCCTGGGCCGAGCCCGGCCCGGCGCCGGCCGACGAGCCCGCGCCTGCGGCCGACACGCAGAAGCTCGAAGCCGTGACGGTGACCGCTCGCCGTCGCGAGGAATCGCTGAAGGATGTGCCGGTCGCGGTCACGGCCTTCGGTGCCGGGGCGCTCGAAAGCCTCAACGTCAAGAATCTGGGCGACCTGCAGTCGCAGGTGCCCAACCTGACCATCTACGCCGCCCGCGGCAGCAACTCCACCATCACCACCTTCATCCGCGGCGTGGGCCAGGCCGACCCGTTGTGGGGTGTGGACCCGGGCGTGGGCATCTACCTGGATGACGTCTATGTGGCGCGGCCCCAGGGCGCGCTGCTGGACGTCTTCGACACCCAGCGCATCGAGGTGCTGCGGGGGCCGCAGGGCACGCTTTACGGCAAGAACACGATCGGTGGCGCGGTGAAGTATGTGTCTCGCCCCCTGGGCACCCGGACCGAGGGCAGCGCCAGCCTGACCTTCGGCAGCTACGGCCAGATGGACGCCAAGGGCTCGGTCGGCGGGGCCAGCAGCGACGGCCAGTTCCGTGCCCGCCTGGCCCTGGCCACGCTGAACCGCGATGGCTACGGCAAGAACCTCACCGATGGCAGCGAGGTCAGCAACCAGAAGACCAAGGCCGGCCGGCTGAGCCTGGGGTTCTATCCCAGCGGCCAGCCCTTCAACGTGCAGTTCACGACGGACAAGACCTATGACGAATCCAATATGCGCGGCTTCCAGCGCCTGGACGTCAACAAGTTCGACCCCGCCAAGACGCCACCCGGCGAGAGCCGCTACGACATCGCCAGCGGCATGCCCAACCAGAACCGCACCGAGACCGGCGGCAGCTCGCTGAGCCTCAGCTGGAACGTGGACTCGCAGTGGACGGCCAAGTTCATCGCCGCCCACCGCAGCAACGACACCAGCACGGGCATCGACTTCGACGGCCTGCCCAACAAGATCGCCGACGTGCTGGCCATCTACCAGGACACCCAGAACAGCGCCGAGGCCCAGCTGGCCTTCGATGGCGCCGGCTCCTCGGGCGTGATGGGTGTCTACTTCTTCAATGGCGAGGCGGGCGGCAAGGTCTCCAACAACTTCTTCAACCTCTCCTTCGGCACGACCAACGGCACGGTCCACACGCGCGGCAAGGCGGCCTATGCCGACTGGAGCTGGCGCCTGGCGCAGGGCTTCAGTCTCAGCGCCGGCCTGCGCTACACCAAGGAGAGCAAGCGCGCCGTGGTGCTGAACCAGGCCTTCAGCGATGCCACCTTCAGCAAGCCCATCGCCACGCTGGCCGACTTCGACAAGACCCGCGAGGTCAGCAACACCTCGCCCAAGGTCTCGCTGGACTACAAGCTCTCCAGCGCCACCTCGCTGTACGCCAGCGCCTCGCGCGGCTTCAAGTCGGGCGGCTTCAACATCCGCGCCAACACCGCGGCGGTGCCCATCTCCAGCAAGCCCTTCGAGGACGAGGTGCTCGATTCCATCGAGGGCGGCGCCAAGATGGTGCTGGACGGCGGGCGTCTGGAGCTCAACACCGCCGTCTTCCACAACAAGTACAAGAACGTGCAGCTCTCGGTGTTCACCTCCTACACCCAGGCCAATGGCACGCCCGGATTCTTCGGCGACTTCACCAACGCCGGCCGCGCCACGGTGGACGGTGCCGAGCTGGAATTCGTCTGGCGCCCCAGCAGCAGCTGGACCTTCAGCGGCAACGTCTCCGCCCTGCATGCACGCTACGACGAGTACCTGGACAAGGGCGTGAACGTGGCGGACCAGAAGAAGTTCACCAACGCGCCCAAGTTCCAGGCCGCCTTCAATCTGGAGAACCGCACGGCGCTGGGCAGCGGCACGCTGCGCTCGCGGGTGGGGGTGAGCTACCGCACCAAGGTCTATCCGACGACGGACCTCAGCGAGGCCATCGCCCAGGACGCCTACGCCCTGCTCAACGCTGGCCTGATCTGGGAGCGCGACGAGCACCTGAGCTTCTCCCTGCAGGGCAGCAACCTCACCAACAAGGCCTACCGCACCGATGGCTACAACATCGCCGCCCTGGGCGTGCTGACCGGCTTCTACGGCGCACCGCGGACCCTCAGCGTGGGGGTCAGCTACAAGTTCTGAGGACCGATCTTCTCCTCCCCGGCGCAGTCCACCGAACGCCGGCCTTGCGACCGGCACTCCATGCGGAGTGGCCGGTCTCTTTTTTGCTCAGGCAGGCAGGGCGCTCAGGGTCACGGGCTGGCCCGAGAGCACGGCGTTGCCGGACAGTGGATCTCGCGGCCGCTCATCCAGCAGGGCATTGAGGTTGGCGCCCGGGCGCAGCTGGGCCACGCTCAAGCGGGTGCCCGGCAGGTCGTGGCCCCAGCCGTGCGGCAGGCTGGCCACGCCGGGCATCATCTCGTCCGAGCATTGCAGCAGCACCTCCAGGCTGGTGCCCGCCGCATTGCGCAGCAGGGCGCGGTCGCCGTCGCGCAGGCCGCGCTGGCGGGCATCGTCCGGGTGGACGATCAGCGCGCTGCGGTCCGGCCCCTTGGCCAGCACGGGCAGGTTGTGCATCCAGCTGTTGCCCGAGCGCGTGTCGCGCCGGCCGATCAGCAGCAGCTCGTCCGGCGCGCAGGAGGGCGGCGCGTCGCCGGCCAGTGCGCCGAGCGCCGCCATGAAGGGCGCCGGAGCCAGCTCGATGCAACCCGAGGGCGTGCGCAGCAGCTCGGGCACCCGGGGCTGCAGCTCGCCGAGGTCGATGCCATGGGGCGCGGCCTGCACGCGGTCCAGCGTGAGCCCGTCCGGCTTGCGGCCGAACTGGTCGCCATAGGGGCCGCTGCGCAGGGCCAGGTCGATCAGGCGCTGCGGCCCCACCCGCGGTGCGAGGGCAGCGAGCAGGGCCTCGCTCTGCGTGCCCTCGCTGTCCTTGAGCTGATGGCGCAGCTCCTGGCGCAGGGCCGCGGTGTCGAGCTGGTCCACGGGCTGGCGCCAGTCCGCGCCAGCGGCCAGGGCGGCGAGCCGGGTCAGGGTCTCCCATTCCTCGGGCATGTCGGCCGGGCGCTCGAAGACCGGGGCGCTGTAGCGCGCATGGTTGCGCCAGGAGAGCTGGCCGAAGGCGATGTCGTAGTGCAGGTCCTCCAGAGGCGAGGGGGCGGGCAGGATGAGGTCGGCGTGGCGCGTGGTCTCGTTGAGGTAGATGTCCAGGCTGAGCATGAAGTCGAGGCCGTCCAGCGCCTGCGCGAGGCGGGGGCCGTTCGGCGCCGAAAGCACCGGGTTGCTGGCCACCGTGATCAGGGCCCGCACCTGGCCTTCTCCCGGGGTCTCGATCTCCTCGGCCAGGCAGACCATGGGCAGCTCACCGAAGACCTCCGGCGCGCCGCTGACCCGGCTCTTGCGCCGGCCCAGGCTCACGCCGCGGCCACTGCCCGGCCGCCCCTGGGTGTTGACGGCGAAGGCCGCGGCCTTGGGGAACATGGCGCCGCCGGGCTGGTCCAGCTGACCGCACAGGATGTTGACGACGTCGACCAGCCAGCTGTTGAGCGTGCCGTGGCGCTGCGTGCAGCTGCCGATGCGCGCATAGAGCGAGGCCCGCGGCGTGGTGGCCAGCAGTCGGGCGATCCGGCGCTGCTCGGGCGCTGGAATGCCGCAATGCCGGGCTGTTGACTCGGGCGGGTAGGCTTTGACCGCCGAGCGGATCTCCTCAATCCCCTGAACCCAGGCATCCAGCGGGCTGCTGCGCACCAGGCCTTCGTCGAACAGGGTGTGGACGAGGCCCAACAACAGCCAGACGTCGCTGCCGGGGCGGATGAAGAGATGCTCGTCGGCCGCCGCCGCGGTTTCGGTGCGCCGTGGGTCGATGACGATCAGCCGGCCGCCACGCTCGCGCAGGGCCCGGGCCTTGCCGCGGAAGTCCGGCACCGTCCAGAGGCTGCCGTTGCTGACCATGGGGTTGGCGCCCAGCACCACCAGCAGGTCCGTGCGCGGCAGGTCCGGCACGGGGATGCTGAGCCAGTGGCCGTACATCAGCGCGCTGGAGAGCTGCTTGGGCATCTGGTCCAGGGTGGAGGCCGAGAAGACATTGCGCGTGCCCAGGGCCCGGGCCAGGCGGGGCGTGTAGGCCAGCAGGCCCACCTTGTGCGCGGCCGGGTTGCCGAAGCTGAGGGCCACGGCGTCTGGTCCATGGGCCTCGATCAGCGGGCGCAGGCGGCGCTCGATCTCCTCGAAGGCCTGCTCCCAGCTGACGGGCTCGTGGCGGCCATCGCGCTTGAGCAGTGGCTGGCGC
The DNA here is from genome assembly GCF_027257975.1 of Pelomonas sp. BJYL3. Classification (GTDB taxonomy): domain Bacteria; phylum Pseudomonadota; class Gammaproteobacteria; order Burkholderiales; family Burkholderiaceae_C; genus Roseateles_B; species Roseateles_B flavus. Next base: position 1,117,771 of record NZ_JANZKX010000001.1, on the reverse strand, counting down.
AGGCGGTCGGGGTCCTCATGGAGGTCTTTCAGCGAGATGCCCTTGGGGCACAGGAATCCCTGGCTGAACGGGTCGTCCTGGGCACCGCGGATGCCTGTGACACGGCCGCCGGCCGTCTGCACCTGTAAACCGCAGCAGGCTTCGCACAGGGGGCAGATGCGGTAGTGTCCGCGCGGTGCGTTCGTTTCACGCGTGTTCATCGGGGTTTCCTCTGGGGCAGTCATCCGGATGGGGCCTGGATGCATTGTGGTCAGCGAAGGCCGCGCGAGCGTCATCCAGGCGACAGCAGCGGCTCAGGATCAACCATGAGAGGCTGGGGTTGGGAGTGCAAGCAGATGTAAGTGCGGTGCAGAGGGCGCCGGATGTCGTCGAACTTGCATAGACTCCCGCCCCCGGAGAAGTAGGAGAAGCATGAGAATCGAGATTGAACCCGGTGTCCACCTGTTCGTGGATATCGAGGGAGAAGGCCTGGTGCCCGATGGCGCCTGGATGCGGGAGAAGCCCACGCTGATCCTGCTGCATGGCGGGCCCGGCTTTGACCACAGTGCCTTCAAGCCGGCCTTCAGTGCCCTGGCCGATGTGGCGCAGATCGTCTATTACGACCACCGCGGCCATGGCCGCAGCGACCCCCGCCCCAGCAGCGAATGGACCCTGGACACCTGGGCCGACGACATCGTCCGGCTCTGCGACGCCCTGGGCATCGTCAAGCCCATCGTGCTGGGTCAGAGTTTCGGCGGCTTCGTGGCCCAGCGCTACATCGAGCGTCATCCGGAGCATCCGGGCAAGGTGATCCTGTCCAGCACCTCGCACCACATGGGCCTGGACCGCAAGATCGAGGGCTTCGTGCGCCGCGGGGGTGAGGGCGTGCGCGAAAAGGTGCGCGGCCTCTGGACCGAGCCCACGCCGCTGACCTTTGCGGCCTACTGGGAGGCCTGCCGCGACCTCTACACAGCGACCCCGCAGACCGACCCCATGGCCGCGCAGCGCACGCTGCTGAAGCTGGACATCCTGCTGCACTTCATCCGCGGCGAGATGCAGGACATGCAGCTGCTGCCCGGCCTGAGCCGGGCCCGCTGCCCCGTGCTCGTGGTGGCCGGCGAGGAAGACCCCGTCTGCCCGCTCCAGGATGCGCTGGAGATCGCGGAGGCCCTGCCTTCGCGTTGCATGCAGCTGGCCCGCTTCCCGGCCTGTGGCCATGGGGTGTGGCGCGATGAACCCGCCGCCGCCTTCGAGCGGCTGCGGCGCTTCATCCTGGAGTGAACGCGGCGCTCAGCCCTCCGCGCCTGGGGTGGCAGGCCAGAAGTCCGGGGGCGGAAAGGCCTCGAAGCGCGGCAGGCCGTCCTCGGGCAGCGCGTACCAGGGGGCCTTGGACGCGCAGTGGATGTGCACGAGCGGCCTGAGGCCCGGGTCGTCGTCCAGGCTGCCTGCCGGCACGATGGCGTGGCGACCCTCGTCCTCCAGCACGGGCATCAGGCTGCCGCAGCGCGTGCAGAAGGCGCGCCAGTTGCCGGGCGAGGACTCATAGCTGCGCACCAGGGCCTGACCCTCCAGCCAGGGAAAGCCCAGGCCATCGGCATGCACAAAGCTGCCGAAGGCACTGCCGCTGAGCTTGCGGCACAGGCTGCAATGGCAGAGGTTGATGAAGAGGGGCGGGCTGTCCAGCGCGAAGCGCACGCCCCGGCACAGGCAGGAGCCATGGAGCGTGGCAGCCATGGCGTGGCGCGCGCTCAGGTGGCCAGCAGGGCCTTGAGCTCGCGCTCCAGCAGGTAGGCCTCGCCCAGGTTGACCTCGATGAGGCGGCGCAGATGGGTGACGCTCTCGATGTCGATGCTGCGAAGGATGAGGCCGGCCCGATCGCCTTCGAGGTGGGCGACCTCGGCGCCCATCACGATGCGCTGGTCGCCGCCGTCCAGGCGCACGCACAGCAGGCAGGGCTCGCCCATGCCGACGAGGTCGGTGCCCGAGAGCTTCAGCAGTGCGCCCTTGAGCGAAAGGTCCAGCACGCCCACGCTGAGCCGGGCGTCGACGGTGACCAGCTCGGCCGGCGCGTCGAAGCTGACACGGGCGAACTGACGGCGTTCCTGGGGCTTGTTCATGGCGGTCTCCGACCGTGGCACTTCAATGAGACCATGCTAGCAGGGGCCTGGGCCCGTGTGCCTTGCGCCCGGCTCAATCCGGCGCGTAGATCGTGCTCATTTCAATGGCTTCCTCGAGTCGGTCGGGGGCGACCGCCTCCAGGCCCAGGGATTCCAGGGTGTACCAGCAGGCGCGCAGCAGGGCGCTGGTCTCCTGGCGAGCCTCGCTGTCCAGCAGGGCCCCCAGCTCGCTCACGCGGTCCAGCGAGGGCTGGCGGTTGCGCGAGCTCAGGTGGCTGCGCGGCAGCTCCACCGGGGCCTCGTGGCTCAGTGCCACCTCGGTCAGCAGATGCTGGACCTCCTCCTTGGCCGGCATGGACATCACCAGACGCCCCAGGTCACCCAGGAGCTTTTCCGCCGCACCCGCCAGCAGGCGCGCCGCGTGATCGCTGCCGCCGTCGATGTAGAGGCCGGCCGCGATGTCTGCATATTCAAGCGCCAGGGCCAGCTTGGGCATGTCAGCGTTCATGGTGCGTGCGCGCGGTGGGGTGGCAAATGGGATGGGCGACGGTGCAGCACTTCGCGTGGCTGACGGTCGCTCGGCAAGCAGTATCCCTCCGGACATCTTGTGCCCTCTCTCCTGTACTTTTGTGCCCGGCAGTGTAGGTCTGCCCCTTGCCCGGCCGCGAGTGCCGGGGCTGGTGCTTTGTCACGGTTTGTGTGTGGCACGGCTGATGGTTTTCCCGGCGCCAAAGTCTGCGCTATTGTTGCGCAATCCAATTCGCCGAGGAGGCCTAGATGAGCGGAAACCGACACCACGCATCCCTGCAAACCTTGCCAGACCCGGCGCGCCGCGAGGCCCTGCAGGGCTTGGGCACGCTGGGGGCCGGCCTGCTGCTGCCGGGCCTGGCCCTGGCCGCTGACAAGAAGGAAGACACCTATGACGAGGATTCCATCCTGACGGCCGCCACCGAGTTCTTCGGCAGCACCACCGAGGGCCTGGCCAAGGTCATCGAGAAGGCCTTCAAGGAGCAGGGCCGGCCCAATGCCTACATCAAGGGCGAGGAAGCCGGGGCCGCGGTGACCGTGGGTCTGCGCTACGGCGACGGCCAGCTGATCATGAAGGGCGGCGGCGGTGCCCGTGTCTACTGGGCCGGGCCCTCCATCGGCTTCGACTTCGGCGCGAATGCGTCCAAGGTCTTCACCCTGTGCTACCACCTGCCCAATACCGCGGCCATCTTCCAGCGCTTCCCCGGCGTCGAGGGCAGTCTGTACTACATCGGCGGCGCCGGCATCAACTACCAGCGGCTCAACGGGGTCACCCTGGCCCCGATCCGCCTCGGCGTGGGCCTGCGCACCGGGGCCAGCGTGGGCTACATCCACTACCGGCGCGAGAAGTCCTACAACCCCTTCTGAGGCGAGGGCGATCGGCCGACCCGCGGCCGATCTGCGGCCGGGCGCTTTCGGCGTCTTTCGGGGGATCCCCGATTCTTGCGGGCGATGCCGCGCAAGCTCGGCCGCCGCGCTTGCAGGCCTGGAGTGGCTGCATGCCGGGTATGGCGGGCCGGTATATCAATCTCTGTGCCTGCCCCTGCAGCCCTCACCCCTGCGGGGGTGTCCGTCAAGCCCCGGGCTCTCGGGGTTTTCGATGAGCTCCGGGTGGACAATGCACCCAGCGCGAGTGGCCACTCACAAGCATTTTTGGGGGCTTGCCCGGGGCGGTGCCCGGATGCATGCTCAGTGATCAGGGTCAAAACCCGCGGCAGCCCCTGCGACGAGCATTCGCTGCCATATTCGAACGATCACCGATCAGAAATCCGGAGAGATTCCATGCCCCCGCCCAACCAGGCCTCCCTCGACTTGCCCACCACCTCTCTCATGCCCCTGGCTGCCGCGGCATCGCTGCCGGCCCAGGACATCAGCGCCGAGGTGCTGCTGGAGAAATACGCCAAGGGCGACGAGCAGACCCTGGACGAACTCCGCGCCCGCGTGGCCCGAGCCCTGGCCCAGGCCGAGGCGCCCGAGGCCCGCGCCCAGTGGGAAGCCAAGTTCCTCGAAGCCCAGCGCCGAGGCTTTGTGCCGGCCGGCCGCATCAACTCCGCTGCCGGCACCGAGCTCAGCGCCACGCTGATCAATTGTTTCGTGCAGCCGGTGGGCGACTCCATCGCCCTGGCCGATGACGGTGTGCCCGGCATCTACACCGCGCTGACCGAAGCCGCCGAGACCATGCGCCGTGGCGGTGGCGTGGGCTATGACTTCTCCCGCATCCGCCCCAAGGGCGCCTGGGTGGGCTCCACCCAGAGCAGTGCCTCCGGTCCGGTGAGCTACATGCGCGTGTTCGACCGCAGCTGCGAGACCGTGGAATCCGCCGGCGCCCGCCGTGGCGCCCAGATGGGCGTGCTGCGATGCGACCATCCGGACATCGAGGAATTCATCCACGCCAAGGACCAGGGCGACCTGCGCAACTTCAACATCTCCATCGGCGTGACTGACGCCTTCATGGAGGCCGTGGAGGCCGATGCCGAGGTCGAACTCACCCACAAGGCCGAGCCCGGCAAGAAGCTCAAGAAGGCCGGTGCCTACCAGCGCGGTGACGGCCTGTGGGTCTACCGCAAGCTGCGCGCCCGCGAGCTGTGGGACCAGGTCATGCAGTCCACCTATGACCACGCCGAGCCAGGCGTGCTCTTCCTGGACCGCATCAACAACGACAACAACCTCTACTACTGCGAGCGCATCGACGCCACCAACCCCTGCGCCGAACAGCCCCTGCCGCCCTACGGCTGCTGCTGCCTGGGCTCGGTGAACCTCACGCTCTTCGTGCAGGACGCCTTCGGCCCCGATGCCCGCTTCGACGAGGAAGGCTTTGCCGAGGTCTGCCGCACGGCCACGCGCATGCTGGACAACGTCCTGGACGTGACGCCCTGGCCCCTGCCCGCGCAGGCCCATGAGGCCAGCAACAAGCGCCGCGTGGGCCTGGGCTTCACTGGCCTGGGGGATACCCTCGTCATGCTGAATCTGCGCTATGACACCGAGGCCGCCCGCGAGATGGCCCGCCGCATCAGCGAGGTCATGCGCAATGCTGCCTATGACGCCAGCGCGGACCTGGCCTTGGAGCGCGGCGCCTTCCCGCTGTTCAATGCGGACCTGTACCTGTCGGGCGGCAACTTCGCCTCGCGACTGCCGCAAGGCCTGAAGGACAAGATCCGTGCCCAGGGTCTGCGCAATTCGCACCTGCTGTCGATCGCGCCCACCGGCACCATCAGCCTGGCTTTCGCGGACAACGCCTCCAACGGCATCGAGCCCGCCTTCAGCTGGAGCTACACCCGCAAGAAGCGCATGCCCGATGGCAGCTTCAAGGAATACGCCGTCGAGGACCATGCCTGGCGCCTGTACCGGCACCTCTTCGGCAAGGACGCCCCGCTGTCGGACGCCTTCGTGACCGCGCTGGAGCTCTCCGCCTCGGACCATGCCTCCATGGTCGCCGCGGTGGCGCCCTATGTGGACACGGCCATCTCCAAGACGGTGAACGTGCCGGCCGACTATCCCTATGCCGACTTCCAGGACCTCTACACCCAGGCCTGGAAGAGCGGGCTCAAGGGCCTGGCCACCTACCGCCCCAACAGCGTGCTCGGTTCCGTGCTGAGCGTGGAGCCCACGGCCACGCCGGAGCCGCTCAAGCCCGTGTCCGAGGAGGACGGCACCAACCGCCGCCTGCGCCTGGAACGCCTGCCCAATGCGGTGCTGGCCTCGCTGCGCTGGCCCAGCCGGCCCGAGCTGCCCAACGGCAACCCGGCCTGGAGCTACATGATCCGCCACCCGCATGGCGACTTCGCGCTCTTCGTGGGCGAGCTGCCCGCCGAAGGCCCGGATGCTGGCCTCTTCGGCAAGAACCTGCCCTTCGAGGTGTGGGTCAACGGCGCCGAGCAGCCGCGCGGCTTGTCTGCCGTGGCCAAGACCCTGTCCATGGACCTGCGCACCAATGACGCGGCCTGGCTGCGTCTCAAGCTGGACGCGCTGGCCACCGTGGCCGAGGAGCGCTCCTTCGAGATGCCCGTGCCGCCGGGCGGCGAGCGTCGCCTCTTCCCCGGTGTGGTCGCTGCCACCGCGGCCGTGATCCGCTGGCGCTGCGAGCAGCTGGGCGCTCTGCAGGAAGGCGGCCCCACGCCCGTGCTGGATGCCATGTTCAGCCGGGAGGAACCCCGCACCAGCACCATGGGCACCCTGGCCTGGGCCGTGGACGTCGAGAATCCCGCCACCGGCGAGCAGTTCACCCTCACGCTCAAGGAGGTGACCCTGCCCACGCCGGACGGCGGCCACATCACCCGCCCCTGCGCCATGGGCTTCTCGGGCAACTATCCCAAGGCCCTGGACGGCATGGCGCGCCTGCTGTCCCTGGACATGCGCGTGATGGATCCGGCCTGGATCGGCATGAAGCTGCGCAAGCTGCTCAATGTGGGCGAGCCCCTGGGCCACTTCATGGCGCCGGTGCCTACCCTCAGCGGTGAGCGACGCCAGCAGATCTGGCCCTCCACCGTGGCCTATGTGGCTCGCCTGGTGATCCACCGCTACGCCATGCTGGGCATCCTGGACGAGCATGGCATGCCCCTGGTCGAGATGGGCCTGCTGCAGGCGCCTGCCCCTAAGCTCAGCGGCGGCGGCGCCACCGTCCCCGCCATGGCCGGCAAGCCCTGTCCGGAATGCGGCAATGCCACCATGATCCACAAGGACGGCTGCGATTTCTGCACGGCCTGCGGGTACGTGGGGCAGTGCGGCTGACAACGCGCCCTGAAAGCCCCGGCCTCCGGGTCTTTCTTCTTTGGAGTCCCGGTGCCCGCCCGGCCTGGCATTTCCTGAGCGATTCGCCCGGGCCCGTGCTCAGACGCCGTGCCCTGGGTCGTGCTCAGCGCGGGCCGCTCTCGGCCTGGGGGGCGGTGCCGAGCAGCGCTTCGTAGATCGCCAGATCCGCCGCAGAGAAGCAGCAGAAGGTGACGTCCAGCGGCCCATCCTCGGCACTCAAGCCCTGACGGACGCAGGCCACGGCAATCCGGGCTGCCTGCTGGATGGGGTAGCCATAGGCGCCCGTGCTGATGCTCGGGAAGGCCAGCGAACGCAAGCGCTTCTCTCGGGCGATGCGCAGGCAGCTGAGGTAGCAACTCTCGAGCAGGGCCGCCTCTCCTTTGTGACCCCCTTGCCAGACCGGGCCCACGGTGTGGATCACGTACGACGCCGGCAGCCTGAACCCGGGCGTGATCTTGGCCTGCCCCGTCTTGCAACCGGCCAGCGCCCGGCAGGCCTCCAGCAGCTCCGGTCCTGCGGCACGATGGATGGCGCCGTCGACGCCACCTCCGCCCAGCAGCGATGAGTTGGCCGCGTTGACGATGGCATCCACGGCCAGGGTGGTGATGTCGGCGCGAAGGGCTCGCAGTGGGCTCATGAACAACTCCTTGAGGATTCGACGTCAGGCTTGAGACCCATGCCGGGCTCAGCTCCCATGGCGTGGGCTGAAGGTGCGCGGGAAGTAAACGGGCGCGGATCGATCCTTCAGCCGGTAGCCCATCGGCGGCCGGTTGGACTCGCTCTCGATGTGGCCCACCTCTTCCAGGAAGTCCGCGGCCAGCATGCGCGTGCGAAAGCCGCTCTTGTCGACGGGCCGGCCGAGCACGACCTCATACATGCGCTGCAGCTGCGGCAGCGTGAAGGGCTCCGGCAGCAGGAAGGCCGGCAGCGAGGTGTACTCGACCTTGCTGCGCAAGCGTTCCACCGCCGCCTGCAGGATCTCGCCATGGTCAAAGGCCAGCTGCGGCGCCTGCAGCACCTCGTCGACCCGGAACCAGGCGACGTCCGCCGCATTGGCGCCCTTGGCCAGGGCCAGGTCTTGCGCAGGGATGAGCGCGAAGTAGGCATGCGTGGCGGACCAGCCGCGCGGGTCCCGCGAGGCGCCGCCCCAGCTTCCCAGCTGCTCCAGATAGGGCGAGGCCACGCCGGTCTTTTCCAGCAGCTTGCGGCGCGCACAGGCCAGCAGGCTGTCATCGAGGCTCACGTTGACGAAGCCGCCGGGCAAGGCCCAGTGCCCGGGGAAGGGGTCGGCGGCGTCCGAGGGGCGCTGCACCAGCAGCACCTGCAGAGCGTCGTTCAGCACGGTGAAGATCACCACGTCCACCGTGGTGAAGGGCCGAGGAAAGTCATTGGCGGCTGCAGCGCCTGCCGACTTGCTTGCGTGGCTGGAGGAAATCTTGCGGGTCATTTTTGCTTGGCCTCTTGACGCTCCGTAATGTAGGTTGTACTGTACACCTTATGCAAGATGTACTGAGCAACTTATAGGAGAAGGAGGTTCCACATGTTCGGCATTCGCTTCATCAAGTCCCAACCCACCACGCACCTGATGCAGTTCCGCGGCGGCAAGCTGGCGCGCCAGGGTGCGGGCCTGTCCTTCTACTACTACGCCCCGACCACCACGCTCGTCGCGGTGCCCGTGGCCAGCCACGACCGGCCTTTCATGCTGGACCTGGTGACCTCGGACTTCCAGAGCGTCACGGTGCAGGGGCAGGTGACCTACCGCATCAGCGAGCCGCAGCGCACCGCGGCCCTGATGGATTTCTCGCTGAGGCCGGACGGCAAGACCTATGCCTCTGAAGACCCGGCCCGCCTGGCGGATCGCGTGGCGCAGCAGGCCGAGGTCATCGTGCAGCAGGCTGTGCAGGCGCTGGACCTGAAGCAGGCGCTGCGCTCCTCGGCCCTGATCGCGCGCACCGCGCAGCGCGAGCTGGGCGTGCAGCCCGAGATCCAGGCGCTGGGGCTGGAGATCCTGGGCGTGTCCATCCTCAGCGTGAAGCCCACGCCCGACATCGCCCGTGCGCTGGAGGCGGAGGCGCGCGAGTCCAATCTGCGTGCAGCCGATGACGCCGTGTATGCGCGCCGCATGTCTGCCGTCGAGAAGGAACGCGCCATCCGCCAGAACGAGCTGGACACCGAGATCGCCGTCGAGCACAAGCGCCGCGAGATCAGCGAGACCAAGCTGGAGGCCAAGGCCGCGCTCATGCGCAAGGACAACGGCCTGCGCGCCGAGCAGATGACGGCAGACATCGAGCTGGAGGAAAGCCGCAAGGCCTTTGTCTCCGGCCAGGCGGCCAACAGCCGCACGCTGGCCGAGGCCGAAGCGCACCGCGTCGCCAGCGTGATGAGTGCGCTGAGCCAGGCCGACACGCGTGTCGTGCAGGCCCTGGCCGCCGTGGGCATGCAGCCGGCCCAGCTCATTGCGCAGGCCTTCGGCGGCATTGCCGAGAACGCCGAGCGCATCGGCCAGTTCAATATGGCGCCAGAGCTGCTGCAGGCCTTGCTGGGGCACACGAGCTCGGAGCCGCAAGGGGGCCAGCGTGAACGCGCCCGCTGACCGCAAGGTGGTGCTGGTGACCCGCAAGACCCGGCTGGAGGAGCTGGTCGCTAAGTACCACACGCTGCAGCAGGCCCGCTTCTACCTCGAGCACCTGGGCGCGGACTTCACCGATTACGTCCAGGAGAACATGGCCTATGCGCAGAGCCTGCAGCGGGTCAGCGCCGTCTTGCGGGACTGGGGGCGGCACCAGGTGCTGGATCGATCGCTGCTGCCGAACTTCGTCTTTGCGCCGGACGACATCGTGATCGCGCTGGGCCAGGATGGCCTGGTGGCCAACACGATGAAGTACCTGGAGGGGCAGCCGCTGATCGGCGTGAATCCCGAGCCCTCGCGCTGGGACGGCGTGCTGCTGCCCTTCGAGCCCGGGCATCTCGATGCCCTGCTGCGCGATGTGGCGCGCGAGCGGCGCCCGACCAAGACCGTCACCATGGCCGAGGCCCGCTTGTCCGATGGGCAGACCCTGCGGGCCGTCAACGACCTGTTCATCGGGCCGCGCAGCCATACGTCGGCGCTGTACGACATCGCGCTGGGTGAGCGGCAGGAGCAGCAGTCGTCGTCGGGCGTCATCGTGTCGACCGGGCTGGGCTCCACGGCCTGGCTCAAGAGCGTGATGACCGGGTCCCTGGCGCTGGCCTCGGCGGCCGGCGCTCAGGGGGGCGGGGCTTACACGCCCATGAGCTGGGACACCGATCACCTTACCTTTGCCGTGCGCGAGCCCTTTCCCACGCAACGCACGCAAGCCACCATGGTCTACGGCCAGGTGACGGCCGCTGCGCCGCTGAGGTTGCGGTCCAGAATGCCGGAGCACGGCGTCATCTTCTCGGACGGCATGGAGGCCGACTTCCTCCGCTTCACGGCAGGCGTGGAGGTGACGGTCTGCGTGGCGCGGACGCGAGGGCAGCTGGTGGTTTGAGGTCACGCTGGCAAGGGCTGATTCCGCTGAGCCTTGCATTGATGGCGTTCCGGTGCCGATGGGTGCGAATGAACCCCGAGTGGCCGCTGCCGGCGCTGCATGGACGTAGGGCGCATTCAGTGGACGTACTCGTACCAGTGCTCGCCAATCGGGTGAGCGTGGCCGTGCGGGGAGCGGCAGCTGGCTGGCGATGACGCCGGCACAGTGCGGCGGATGATGTGTCTGACGGGAAAGCCGCTGCCCCACACGAAGTCCACGACGGTGCCGCACAGGGGGTCGTCCTGCACATGAACGGCATACGCGAGATCCTGGAATTCCGTGGGCAGTTGCAGGAGCACGTCACTGCCGCCATTCGCCTTCGACACGGCCCACTGGGCGGCTTGGGCATACATGGGCTGATCCAGTGAAAACGCCCAGGCCCGCCATGCCTGGCCCAGTCCGAGGCCGGCAGGGATGGCGCAGGCCGCCAAGAGGGGAACGACAAGCGCGGCAACACGGCGGACCTTCCACGACCTGAACGCTTGCCAGCTGCCTCTGAAGAAGATCGCGGCCAGCAGGATGAGTGCGACCAGGACGAACAGCTGCTTGAGGGGCGTCGGCCTTGCGGCAAAGGCGGCGAGGCTTGCCGTGCATGCGGCAAGGATGACGGCTGTTCGGCTGTAGAGGTTCACGGGGTCCTGATGGGCGTGGGGCGCGGGACAGGCAGGAGCGCAAGCGCCGGTCCAGGCGGCCGTCCGCCCTGCAGTGTAGGAGCGCTGCGCGGCCGGATCCGCGATGTCGGGCCAGGCGCCCGGCCGCTGTGCGCAGGCTTCAGCGAAGCCGGGCCGTTCGCGCGGCCCGGCTCCCAGGCGTTTCTCAGCATTCTGCTGATGGTTGCGGGCAGGCGATGTCGATACGCTCGCGCTTGGTGGCGGCTGGATGCCGACCTCGGGAGACGCGAGATGAAGATTCCCCAAACGCCAGACCGGCATCGGCGCGGCCAGCCCGCCGCCGCGGCCGGCGAGCGCGACGCCGCGCGGCCCGATGCCGCCGTCGCGGATGGACGGCTCGCCCAGCTGCAGGCCTCCATCGCGCAGTCGCCGCAGATGCAGGCGCAGCGGCGCGTCGTGCAGGGCTATGCATCGCCCCAGGTGCCCGCGCAGCGCCAGCCCGATGGCAGCGAGGCGGCGCCGGCCCAGGCCGCGCCGGACGTCAACCGCACGGGCCTGCCGGACTCGCTCAAGGCGGGCATCGAATCGCTGTCCGGCCTGGACATGTCGGGCGTCCGCGTGCATCGGGCCTCGGGCAAGCCTGCTCAGCTCAACGCGTCGGCCTATGCGCAGGGCAATGACATCCACCTCGGACCTGGGCAGGAGCGGCACCTGCCGCACGAGGCCTGGCATCTGGTGCAGCAGCGCCAGGGACGGGTGAAGGCCACGACGCAGGTCGCCGGCACGGCGGTCAACGACAACGCCGGTCTGGAGCGTGAGGCCGACGTGATGGGGGCCAAGGCGGCCGCCGGACCGGCGCAGCGCAAGGCGGCCACGGCGTCGACCACGACGAGCGCCCCAGGCAGCGGCGGCACGATGCCGGCCCAGCTCGGGCGGGACGACGTCAACAGCAAGGAGTTCGGCTACTACGGTCGCGACGGGACGCGCAAGAACCGGCGCGTGATCGACATGGAGGCCTTCGGCGACCGCAACCGCCTCCATCGCCTCGACCCCAACAAGCTGCGGGAGTTCGTGGAGGACGAGGACGATGCGCAACGCATGGGCATCGACCTCAGAGAGACGACGGACAAGGACGGCAAGAAGGGTAGGGCGGACATCAGCAAGGACGTCGGGATCTGGCGTCCATCCAGGCGCGAGGGCTCGGCGCGGCCGGAGGACCCGCCGCTCTACCAGCCCTTCCGCAAGGCCTTCCACGAGGCGCACAACATCAAGCTGGCGCTGGAGCGGGACTGGCCGGCCTTCGCGCAGTTCAATGCCGAGCACCACTACGGCGACCGGCTGCTGGACTATGCCGGCGAGGTGAAGGCCCATTCGCTGGCCTACAAGAAGCAGGTGCGGAGTTTCGAAGTGACCGAGGAGGTCAGCGCCCTGCAGGACGTGTACTTCGGCCAGCTCAGGGAAGTGACCGTGAAGGTGGAGGCCCTGAGCAAGGAAATGCTCGCGCACTCAGCCCCGAGCGGTGGCGGCGCGCTCGCCGCCCTGGCTCAGGGGCACGTCCAGGGAGCTCGCAGCGAGCAGGGCGAGGCGATCTGGCGCGATCGCTGGTGGGCCTCGGTCCAGGCCGTCAACGAGCGTCTGGGCAGCTTGTGGAGCACCTACAGGCCTCAGATCGAGGCGTGGATGACGGGCAAGCGGGAAGAGGGGCTGAGCTACATGAATCCCAGGATGCTGGGGGACCTCGACTACATCGGCAGCCTGGCCAAGGGCTACAAGAGCGCGCCGAAGCAGTACATCCGCTTCATGCCCGAGAAGTTCGACATCGACGCCAACCTCGACGCGCCGCCCCTGGCCGTGTATGCCATCAGCGCTGGGGCGGCGGTCGACCGCGGCAGCGTGAAGAGCGAGAAGATTCCCCCGCTTCGCTCCTTCGAGGCTGCGGTGAACAACGCCATGGCGGGCCTGCTGCCCGAGGAGAAAGGGGCCAAGGCCTCCGGCGAAGGCGAGATTGCGGGGGTGGACAAGTCGGATCCCTTCGAGGTCTTCATCCGCGCCACCAATGTGTCCGACGTCGACATCGGCAGTCACGGCGACGTCACCGAGGCCCGTCGAAAGGTCGGGCTCGGCGACCGGCTCCAGAAGGTCCAGGACAGGATCTGGTGGCTGCGAAGCCGGAACATGGGCCTGTCGAAGCAGCTGGGCGGTCTCCTGCAAGAAGAAGGCTTCCTCACGCCCGCGAAGACCCTCAAGGAAGCCGCGGCCGAGGGCGCCGAGCCTGCCCCGCACCAGCGGCGCTATACCGACGGCGACCTGATCGTGCTCGAAGCCGCATTGACCCACTTCGAGAAGGAGGACGAGGCGGCGAGAAAGCTGATCGGCGGCGGCAAGGATGGCCCGCCCGAGGGGGGCAAAGAGAAGAAGGCCCGGGAGGGGAAGCGCAAGGCCTCCGGGGAGAAGGAACGCAAGCGCAGCCTTGGCAAGGAGCGCAAGGCCGAGGGGCGGGGGAGTGGCGAGCGCCCCCTGAAGAGCGCCGAGAAGGGGGCCCGGAAGGACGCGGAGAAGGAAAAGAAGGTCGTGAAAGATACAGCGGTCAAGGACAAGAAGCGCCGGACCAAGAAGGACGAAGACAAATGACCGGGAGCCGGCCAGCTTCCAGCGAGAAGGCGGCCGCCGCTGCGCATCTCCCTGCCCGCGGCAGTGCCTGGCCGGCAGGTCCCACAATGGCAGGCAGCCCTCGACGGGCCGCAAGTCATGCCCGGTGGGTGGCGGGGGCACAGGCCCGCTGCCCCAGGCTTGACTGGCAATCTGGAGGTTTCGTGCACCATGGACGTCTTGTCGCACTCCGAATACCTGGCAGGCTTTGCCGACGCGGCAGCCCTGAAGCGCTGGTCCCCCGATGACCGCAGGACCCTTCTGGAGAGGCTGCTCACGGTGCCTGCCTCCAGGGCGGCCTGGGGCGCCTGGCTGGAACTGCTCTTCCACTGGCCCACGGGCGAGTCCATCGAGCCCGTCGTGGCTCGTGCCGCCGCACCGCTGGGGCAGTGGGACTGGCGCATCCGCCGGCTGGACCACAATGCCGCCGTGCTGGCGCGTGACCGGGGCGTGGCCCTGGCCCTCGTGGGGATGCTGGTCCTGCACCGCATGGAGGACCTGCACGGATTCACCGTTCGCGCCCTGTGCGAGCACCCCTACATCGCTGGCCTGCGCGGGCTGCGCCTGCACAGGGTCGAGACCCTTGCGCAAGGCCTGGCCCCGCTCACGCGCAGCGAGTCGCTGGGCCGGCTGGAGTCGCTCGAGCTGTCCGGCATCCGCCTCGCCGGCGGCGTGAGCGAGGCCCTGGGCGGCGCTGGCCTGGTGGCGCTGAAGTCACTGCAGCTGAACTCGGCCGATCTGGCCTCCGCTGACCTGGTGGCGCTGGCGGCCTGTCCCCTGGCCCGCGTGGTCGAGGCGCTGGACCTCTCCAGCAATCCGCTCACGACCCAGGCGCTCGACGTCCTGCTCACGGCCGAAGCCTTCCCCAGGCTGAAGCGGCTGGACCTCAGTCATACGGGCCTGCCTGCCGACGGCCTGGCCGAGGTCTTGCCGCGACTGCGTCTGCCGGCGCTCGAGTCCCTGCGCCTGGCGGGCACCGAGGCCGCCGATCGATTTGGCGAGGTGCTGAGCCTGAAGTAAGGGCGCTGCGCGGGCGGGGCCGGACGAGGGGGCCGGTGGCAGACGCGAGTGTCGCGTCCCGCCATCAGCGGCCCGTCGCCGGTGCACGGCTCGTGGCGGCAGCGGCACAATCCAGCATCCAGAAACGCAGCTGGTCACGGCATGACCGGGCGTCTTGGCTGTCATCCATGCTGCTCCAATCCCTGCTCCCGCGCCCACGTCACCTGGCCCTGGTCTGCCTGCTGGCCGCCGCCGTGCCAGCCTCCGCCCAGGTGTTCAAATGCACCGACAGCAGCGGCAAGACGGCCTATCAGTCCCAGCCCTGCCCGGAGTCGACCAAGAGCGCGGAGCTGGACCTGCGCTGGACCTCATCGGCCCTGCCCAGCCTGACCGGCTCGGCGAACTTCTCCCCTTCGGTGACGCCGGGCGAGATGCGCCAGGCCCTGGTGTCCGCCTGTGCCAGCAGCGTGAACACCCGGGGGGACGCCACCCTGCGCCGCCTGGCCGCCAGCCAGCCCGGCAAGTTCCGCGACTTCTGCGAATGTGTGGCCGACAACTCGCTCAGCGACTTCGAGCGGGTCAAGAGCATGGCCCTGCGCAACGACCGCGCCGGCCTGGAACAGCTGGGCCTGCGCGCCGGCCTGAGCTGCGCGCCGCGGCTGCGCTGAGCGGCCGGCACACCAGCCCCTCAAGACCTGACCCTCTGAGGGCGCTCTGCAAACGGCTCAGCCGCCGAGCCCTCGCAGGCAGGTCAGCACCAGCCAGTCGACGATCTGCGCGTCGGTGTGGGCGCCTGTGGCGCGCATGACGGGCAGGACGGGGTCGCAGGCGCGGGCAAAGACGGTGTAGAGCACCAGCTCGGGCGGCAGGCTGACATCCAGCTGCCCCGCCTTCTGGGCCTCGACGATCCATTCGCCCAGCAGCTCCGACAGGCTGTTCAGCCGGTCCATGTAGGCCGGGTTGACCATCAGGGCGGCTCGCAGGCTCGAATTCTGCGCGGGGAGGGCCGGCATGCGGCCGCCCAGCTGCTCGCCATAGGTCCACTGCATGAGCGCCTTCAGCCGGGCCTTGCTGTCCAGCGGCAGGGCCTGCAGGCGCCGGCATTCCTCAAGGGCCCGGTCCAGCACGCGCACCATGGCCGCCGCCGCCAGGTCTTCCTTGGACGTGAAGTGCTTGTAGAGGCTCGCCTTCGCGATGCCCACCTCGGCCACGACCTCGTCGACCGTCATGGCCTCGAAGCCTTTCTCGGCCAGCAGCCGGTTGACGGAGGCCACGATGGCGTCCTCCCGGGCCTGAAGCACCTGATCGCGAAACCGTGGACGTTGCATGCCGCGGATTCTATGACCCTGATGCCAACGAAGACTTGACTGTATGCAAATGAACCAATTGGTTCGTGAAAGAACTGACGTGTTGACAAAATGAACTGAGCAGTTCAAATTGCGGCCTGACCAGTCTTTCCCCCCTCGGCGGATCCGTCCGGGAGGGGCAGACCGGCACCTTCCGTCCCGTCGGACATTCAGGATCAAGGAGAAGACGATGCGTAAAACCAGTTGGTGGCGTTGGCTCGCCGCGGTGTGCGTTGCCGGCCTGCTCAGCGCCTGCGGCAGTGGCAGTGACGATTCGGAGCCCACGGTGGTGGGCGTTGCCCAGGGCGATCCGCGCTTCAGCGTGCTCGCCGAGGCCGTCGTGGCGGCCGACCTGGCCGGCACGCTGTCCGCGACCGGCCCGTTCACGGTGTTCGCACCGACGGACGACGCCTTCACGGCCCTGCTGGCCGAGCTGGGCATGACTAAGCAGCAGCTGCTCGCCGACAAGGCGCTCCTGCGCACGGTGCTGCAGTACCACGTGCTGGGCGCGCAGGTGCCCAAGGCCAGCGTGCCGGTGGGCAAGGCCATCACGACGCTGCAGGGGGGCATCTTCAAGATCGACAGCACGCCTGGCGGCCTGGTCGTGACGGACGGCCGCAACCGGCAGGCCAGGATCCTGGCCACGGATGTCATGGCCTCCAACGGCGTGGTGCATGTGATCGACAAGGTCCTGCTGCCGGCCAACCGGACGATCGTGGCCACGGCGCAGGCCCTGCCGGACTTCAGCATCCTGGTCGAAGCCGTGGCGGCGGCCGGGCTGGTGGACGCGCTCAACGGCGCCGGTCCCTACACCGTGTTCGCCCCCACGAACGCCGCCTTTGCCAAGCTGCTGGCCGAGCTGGGCGTGAGCAAGGAGCAGCTGCTGGCCAACAAGGCGCTGCTGACCCAGGTGCTGACGTATCACGTGGTGCCGGGGCGCGTGCTGAAGGCCGAGGTGCCCGTGGGCGCCGCCATCACCACGCTGCAGGGGCAGACCTTCACCGTCGACGGCTCGCTGGCCATCACCGATGGCCGGGGCCGCAAGGCCGGCATCACGGCCACCGACGTGCTGGCCAGCAATGGGGTGATCCACGTGCTGGACACCGTCATCCTGCCCAAGCCCTGAGGGGCCGAGCGCTCCGCGGCCGCGCTGCCAGGCGCTGACCCGGCCCCGCGCGCATCCCGGCTGACACCGGTGGGCGCGCGGGGCATGGCATGCGCCGGTTGGCGGGCCCAGGCGCCTATCCTGCGCTGTCCTGGCGCCCGCCCTGTGCTGGAGTCGTATGCTTGGCGCCCGAGGCCCTGTCATGACCCAGCTTCCCTGCTTCCCCTCCATCGCCATCGCTTGCCGTGCTGCGTGCCGCCGGCAGCGGGCATCGTGCCGACCCTGCCGGGCCCAGCCCCATGCATGACGAGCTTGAGCGGAGCGCCCTGATGGCCCCTCCGGACAGCAGCGCAGCGCCCGGCTCAGGCGGCTCTGGCGGCAGGCGGCCGCCATGGCGCAAGCTGTGGAACTGGGGCCTGCCCGCTCTGTTGCTGCCGCTTGCCCTGCTGCTCAATCCGGACGAGGCGCGCCACCGCGAGGCCCTGCGCCAGGCCATCGACGCGCAGCATCCGGTGGCTGCGGGCTTCGGCGCACAGGAGCTGGCGGATCTGCCGGTGAGCTATCACAGCGTTGGGCTGCTGTCCTGGACGCGGCACGACCGGGATCTCACCACCGTGGGGGCCTTCGGGCAGGTGGTGGCCGTGGGCAAGAGAGGGCGCACGGCTGCGTCACCTGGGCGTTGGTGAGCCCAGCTGCCGTGCCTCTGTTCACGCCTGGGCCGCGGCCTCAGCGCACGAAGCGCCCGTCCGCTCCGATGATGGCCAGGTCGGCGAAGTCCAGGCCGCTGTGGTCGCCCGGACCGTAGCTGATCTCCAGGCCGCCCAGGTCGAAGCGGCGCAGGCCCTCCAGGGCCGCCAGCACCTTCTCGCGGGTGAACTGCGGCGCGGCCTGGCGCAGGGCCTCGGCCAGCACCTTGGCCGCGGCAAAGCCCTCCAGCATCGCGGGCGTGAGCTCGTCGTAGCCCTTGGCCTTGGCCAGCTTCAGGGCCTCCTGCACCAGGGGGTACTTGACGGCACGCTCACCGGGGTAGACCTGGCTCACGATGACGCCGCGGCTGGCATCGCCCAGCTGCCTGAC
This sequence comes from Pelomonas sp. BJYL3, assembly GCF_027257975.1. GTDB lineage: Bacteria > Pseudomonadota > Gammaproteobacteria > Burkholderiales > Burkholderiaceae_C > Roseateles_B > Roseateles_B flavus. The sequence goes on along the minus strand of NZ_JANZKX010000001.1, from coordinate 1,099,564 downwards.
GAAACCGGCCGAGGCGTTGTTGGACAGCGTGACCACCTGGGCGCTGGAGCCGGCGGCCCGCAGGGCCTTGACCCCCTCGGCGACGACCTGGCTGGAGCCGACCCACAGCACGGCCTGGGCCTCGGCCTTGACCAGCGCGGGCACCAGGCTGGCATAGGCGGGCTTCTCGCGATCGGCCTTGAGCACGGCCACGGGCTGCAGCCGGGTCTTGGCAAAGCCCTTGGAAGCGCCTTCCATGGCATCGCGCCCGAAGGAGTCGTCCACATGGACCACCGCAATGCGGGTGGTGCCCGTGGAGTGCAGATGCTCGATGGCCTTCTCGGCCTCGCGCTGATAGGGCGCGCGCACATTGAAGACGTAGCGCTGCACCGGATTGTGCAGCAGCATGGCGCCGGTGGAGGGGGCGACCAGCGCGATGCCATGCTGCTGCAGCAGGGGCAGGATGGCCTCGGTGTGCGGCGTGCCGCGGTTCATGAACAGCACCACGGCCTTCTTCTGCTCGATGAGCACGCGCGCGTTGGCTGCAGCCTTCTGCACGTCGAACTCGTCGTCCAGCGTCAGCAGCTGGATCTTCTCGCCCTTGATCCCGCCCTGGGCGTTGATGTGCTCGATCCACAGCTGCGCGCCGTTGAGCGCCTCCTTGACCGTGGCAGCCGCCTGGCCGGTGACGCCGATGGTCTGCCCGACCACGATGTCGGCACGCACGGGCGCGCAGGCCAGGGCCGAGGCCAGCAGAAAGGTCGATGCAAGGGCTTGGAGCCGGGGGCGGCGGGTCAGTTTCATGAGGCGTCTCCGTCGGGGCGCCGCGCCGGGCGCGAAGGGCTGGCGTGGCGGTGATCTGTAGGGGCGCGGCGGCGCTGCCGCGGCACTCGCCGGGCATCCTAGCTCGCCCCTGGCCCGCTGAGGACATGCAGCAGCCCTCCCGGGTGATTGCCAGCGAAAACCGCGATGGAATCCGCTGAATGGGCCACCGTCACCTACTGTTACTTGCGGCGGCAGGATGCGCCACCATGCCCAGCTCGTCAAGCCGCCGGCGCACCAGCTGGATGCCGTGCAGCAGCTCGAAGAACAGGTCGGAGTGGCGGATGGGCACCTGCAGCAGGCGCACGGCCCGGTGCAGGGCGTCCAGCTCCTGGCGCAGGGTCTGCTGCGCCGCGGGGCCGGGCAGGGCGTCCAGCTGCGCCTCCAGGCCGCGCAGGCGCTTGTAGAGGCCCCGCATGCGCTCGCGCAGATACCAGCGATACAGGCGCGGCCCCTGGCTCAGCAGGGGCAGCAAGGCCGCGCTGGCGGCCAGCAGGGCCAGCAGGCGCTCGGCATGGGCGGTGAGCCAGTAGGGCAGCAGGCGTTGCAGCAGGCTGGGGCCCTGGCGGTAGTAGCGCAGGGCGGCGCCAGACATCGGGTATTCGGGGTCGCTGGCCTTGGGGAACTCGCCGGGACGGTCCAGCCAGCTGGGCTGCCCGTGCTCGCGGCGCAGCACCTCCACCAGCTCCTGGACCAGGTCCTCATGCAGGTCCTCGTGCACCAGCACGGCGTTGCTGGTGGACAGCAGCTCGATGTCCTGCTTCGGCAGCGAGCGCGCCAGGTCGACCACGCCCTGCGGCAGGGTCACGCGCTCCAGGAAGGGCAGGCGGCGGCTGATGGCCTCGGCCTGGGGCACGCTCATCAGTGCGATGTCGGGCCGGTGCAGCAGGCGCTGGACCACCGGAGCGTCGGCCGCGAAAGCCATGAAGACCACGTCCACGCGACCGTCGACCAGGGCCTGCGCGGCCTCGTCCCCGGCCAGGGGAAGCAGCCGCGTGCGCTGGTCGTCGAGGTCGTACAGCGACAGCAGCCGTTCGGCCAGCATGCGGGTGCCGCTGCCCGAGGGGCCCAGGGCCAGGCGCAGGCCGGCGAGGTCCTGCAGCCGCTGCAGCTGCAGGCCGGGGCGCTGGAAGATCCACAGCACCTGGCGGTTGACGCGGCCCAGCGAGACCAGGCCCGGATAGGCCGCGGCATCGCCGACGCCGCCCTGCACGAAGGCCGCCTGCACGGGGTGGTCGGCGCGGCTCAGCAGGGCCAGGTTCTCCAGCGTGCCCTGCGTCGGACGCAGCGTGGCCCGCACCTTGGAGGCGGCGAGGGCCTGGGCATAGCGCTGGCCGAAGTGCTCGTAGGCGCCGCCCTTGAAACCCGTGGCGATGGTGAGCTGCGTCGGCGGGGAAGGGATCGCCCAGACCAGCAGGCCCGCGACCGCTGCCACCACCGCCAGCAGCAGGACCGTGCGGCGGCCCGCGCGTTGCCAGAATGACGGCGGTGTCAGGGCGGAAGAGGCATCGGCAGAGGGGGGCACCGCGGGCATGGGCTGGAAGGCTCGGATTCGGGAGCGCGCAGTGTAGGTGTCAGCACAGGGCCTGCCGGAGGTGACGCCTCCCGGGAGCTTTCTCCGGAGGGCGCGCTACCATGCGGTCCACCATGGAACGGCTTCTTGCACGACTGGCGCAGCTGGCGCGAGCCCTGACGCCGCAAACGGCCCAGCAGCCTGCGCAGCCCCCACTAGAGATCCTGCGGTTCGATGAGGAACAGCTCTTGATCCGGGGCTGTGATGGCGTCCTGTGCTTCGAGCGCCGCCGTCACGTTGTGAAGAAGGCCGGGCGTGTGGTCGCGAGCTTCGAGGCGATCAGCCAGGTCCGGCTTGCGCACCACCGGGGGGGCGACGACCATCCGGCGTATTGGTCCGTGGACCTGCACGTGAAGGGATGGTTCGCCGATGTCCGCGTGGGTTCCAGCGAGTACGACGTGGATGCGTCGATCGCCGCCGCACGCATTGCCACCGTCGTCGGCAAGCCGGTCAAGGCCTGGTAGGTCTTCCGCCGCCCCGTCACCCGCCGCTCAGTCCCGCCACAGCACGTGCATGCACGTGAGACCGGCCTCCATCTTCATGAACTCGCCGATGTCGATCGACTGCACGGCATGACCGCGGGCGCGCAGGGTCTCGGCCGTGCGCGGGCTGGCCGCATTCATGAACAGCCGCGGGCCGATCTTCAGCACATTGGCCGCCCAGGGCTCGCCGGGCGCGGCGTGCAGCACCGTCAGGCCGGGCATGGCGGACAGGTCCACCCAGTCCGGCTGGGCCAGCACGGTGTGCTCGTCCAGGGCCGTGACGCCGGTCTTGAGATGCAGGCAGCCCATCACCGGCACGGCCTGCACTGTGTAGCCCATGGGGGCGAGCCAGTCCCGCAGCTGGGCGACGCCCGCGGCGTTGGTGCGCGAGGACAGGCCGACATAGAGCGTGCGCCCCAGGCGCAGCACGTCGCCGCCCTCCAGGGTGGCAGGCGCCTGCAGCACGTGGACGGGGCGCCCGTCGAACAGGCCGTGGCGGGCCAGGTCGGCCGCGAAGAGCGCGACCTCGGCCTGACGTGAGGCGGCGCCGGGGCGGGTCAGGACCACGCACTCCGGCAGGGCCAGCACCACATCCTCGACGAAGAGGCTGTCCGGCAGGCCGGGCTGGGCGGGCAGGGCGATCACCTCGATGCCGCTGCTGGCCAGTGTGTCGCGATAGGCCTGGTGCTGGCGGGCGGCGGCGTCGAGGTGGATGGACTGGGCGGCGACGAAGGTGGTTTCGTAGCCCTGCAGGTCCTGGGCTGGCTCACGGGTGATGAGCGTTGTCATGGGCTGGCTCCTGCCCCCGAGGGTGAAGGGGCGTGGGCATGCATCGTAGGGCGGGTGGGACGGGCCGCTCAGCGCCAGCTGGCAGGGCAGGCTCCGCAGCAGGCGAATGCACCGGCAGCCGGGGGGCCGTGTATCGTGCGCAGGCGGGCAGCGTCTGCGCCGTGTTGTCCAGGGAGAGGGAGTGACTTCAATCCGCATGCCACAGCGATGGTCCGGCCCGTTCGGGTCCTGGGGCGGCACCCTGGGCGGCACCCTGGGCGGTGTGGTGCTGCTGGGGGCGTTGCTGTGGGCACTGCTGGGGGCCGGGCGCCCGGCCCAGGCGGACGCGGCTACGCCGGAGCCCCGGGTCCAGGAGGGGATCGAGTACTGCCCTCGGGCGGGCGTCGAGCCCCTGCACCTGGACCTGGCCGTGCCCGGGGCGCCAGCCCCGCCGGGCGGGCGCCCCATGATCCTGCTGGTGCACGGCGGCGGCTGGGTGGCCGGCTCCCGCCAGGACTATGCGCCGCTGATCCGCAGCCTGGCCCGCTGGGGCCTGGTGGCGGCCAGCCTGGACTACCGGCTGGCCCCGCAGGCGCACTGGCCCGCCCAGGGCGAGGACATCCGCTGCGCCCTGCGCTGGATGCGCCACCATGCGGCGCAGTGGAGCGGTCGCGGCCATCGTCTCGCCCTGCTGGGCGGCTCGGCCGGGGCCCATCTGGCGGCGCTGGTGGCGCTGCAGCCACGGACGCCCCTGAGCGCCGATGCGCCCTGGGCCGGGGAGGACGAGTCCGTGCAGGCCCTGATCCTGCACGGGGGCGGCTATGAGCTGCGGGAACCGCCCGGGGCTCCGTCGGCCTTCAGCCAGGGGCAGCACGAAAACCTGCGAGCCCTGCTGGGGCGGGCCCCGGATGCGGCGCATCAGTCCGCGCTCAGCCCGCTGCGCTGGTTGCGGGCGGATGCACCGCCCCTGTTTCTCGTGCACGGGCAGCGCGATGCCGTGGTCCCGGTGGCGCAGTCCCGCCAACTGCATGCCGAGGCCCGGCGCCTGGGCGTTCCCGCCGAGCTGTGGGTGATTCCGGACGCCGGGCATGCCGACTTCGGCAGCGCCGCAGACCTCGTGGGCGCGCGCCTGCGGGACTTCCTGAGCCGCCATCTGGCCCGGTGAACGGGAGCGTCGGCAAAGAGACCTCGGGGTCCCTGCCTGCCCGCAGCCCCGCCGCCGCTCGCTCGCCACTCTGCGAAGATGCGCGGCTCGACCCTTGCGCAGCTTCTGCCCCTTCGCCCATGCCCCGTACCCTCAGCCTTGCCAACACCTTGCTGTCCCTGCGCGGCCGCATCGCCATCACCGATGAAGCGGGGGGCCTTGCCTACGAGGCCCGCGGCGAGTTCGCCCTGTGGTCGCCGACCTGGCGCATCGAGGCGGCCGGTCGGGAGGTCGCCCAGGTGCGGCGCCGGCTGCTCAGCTGGCGGCCGACCTGGGAGGTGGACGGCGAGCTGGGGCCCTTTCTCATCCAGCGCAAGCTGCTGTCCTGGACGCGCCAGTACCGTGTGCTGGGCGGCCCGGCCGATGGCGCGGCGCTCAAGGGCAGCTTCTTCGACTACAGCTTCGAGCTCGCGCAGCATGGCCGGCTGCTGGCCCGAGCGCAGGGTCAGGTCTTGACACTGCGCGACCGGCACACCATCGAGGTGCTGGCGGGCGATGAGCGCCTGGTCGTGATCGCCATGGTGGTGCTGCAGCTGGACCGGCGCGAGGCCTCCTCCTCGCAGGCCGGCAACGTCGACTGAGCCGCGGTCAGGCGGACAGGGCGCCCCGCCAGTACTCTGCCAGCGCGGCCCGCAGCTCCTGGCGGAAGTCGGGGCGGATGGGTGCGAAGTCAGGTTCGCTGAGCAGCGAGCGCAGCTGCGGCGGGTAGTCCAGGGTCTGCCACAGGCCGCGGGTGAGGGCGTAGCTGCGCATCAGCAGGCTCACGCCGCGCCCGGCGGGCAGCTGCAGCGCCGCCTCCAGGGTGGCGCCCACGCGGGTCAGGCCCTGCACCAGGTCCATCTTGAACTGGCGCAGCTGCGCGTCGCTGAGGTTCTGCTCCAGCACGCTGTAGGCCATGGCGTCCAGGCGCAGCAGCTCGGGCCGCGCGTCAAGGTAGGCCACGAAGCCGTCGACGAAATGCGCCAGGGCGAGGGCCGGCGAGGCTGGCGCGGCAAAGGCCTCCTGCACGGCCTGCAGCAGGCCGGCGAAGTCCTCGGCCAGGAGGGCGACGAAGATCTCCTCCTTGGTCTTGAAGTACAGGTAGACCGTGCCCTTGGCCAGGCCCGCCGCCTGCGCGATCTGGGCGGCGGAGGGCAGCTGGCGGCTGTCGGCGATGAACAGGGCGCGGGCGGCGGCCAGGATGTCGGCGCGGCGGACGGCCTTGTCCTCGCCATCCAGGGCGCGCGCCTTCTGCAGGCGGGCCGGGGCGGCGGGCGGCGGTGGTGTCCGGGGCTTGCTCATGGCTGCAGGGCCTCCGAGGGGATGAGGTGCAGCCCGGGGCGGCCCTCACGGACGGCGTCATAGAGAGCCTGCGCCACGCGCGCCGTGCTGACCGGCCGCCAGCGGCGCGGCAGCAGGGGCATGAGGCCGCGGCTGAGGGCCAGGGCCAGGGCCTCGCCGGTGCGCTTGTCCGGCCGCGGGCCGCCGTCCAGCAAGGAGGGGCGGATGCAGGCGAGCGATTCGAAGCCCAGGGCCTGGAGGTCGCGTTCCGTCTCGCCCTTGACGCGCAGGTAGAGGCCGCGGCTGTGCGCATCGGCGCCCAGCGAGGACACGAAGCCGCAGCGGGGCGTGCCGGCCCCGCGGGCCAGGCGGCAGGCAGCCAGCACGTAGTCGTGGTCCACGCGCCGGAAGGCCTCGGGCGAGCCGGCCAGGCGCAGGGTGGTGCCCAGGGCGCAGAGCACGGCGTCGGCCCGCCACCAGGGCGCGTCGGCGGGCAGCTGGTCGAAGTCGACCTGCGGGTTGAGCAGCCGCTCCTGCGCAGGCAGGGGCCGGCGCGTGGGTGCCACGACCTGGCGCACGGCGGGGTCGGCCAGGGCCAGGGCCAGCAGCTGCTGGCCGACCAGGCCGGTGCTGCCGAGGAGGAGGAGGGTGCTCATGGCCGGGATGCTGCTGCAGGGAAGGCGGTACGGTGCGGGAGGCCCGATGGTAGCCGGGCGCTCGGCCTCAGTTGGCCATCAGGCGCTGGGCCATCCAGGTCTGCACGCGGCGCGGCACCAGGCGGGCGCTCCAGACCGTCAGCTTGTTGCCCAGGCCCGGCACCACGCTGGGTGTGCCCGCCTTCAGCGCCCGCAGGCCGGTGGCCGCCACGGGGCGGGACTTCATCATCAGCAGGCGCTGGTAGAGCGTCGGCCGCTGGCCGGATACCGCCAGAAAGTTCGTGGCGGTGATGCCGGGCGAGAGCACGCTCACCTTCACGCCCTGCGGCGCCAGCTCGGCATTGAGCGCCTCGCCGAAGAGCAGCACATAGGCCTTGCTGGCCGAATAGGCTGCATAGGTGGGCGTGGCCTGGTAGCCGCCGATGCTGGCCACCAGCAGGATGTGGCCGTGGCCGCGGCGCGCCATGTCGGCGCCAAAGACGTGGGTCAGCTCGGTGAGGCTGGCCGTGTTGAGCTGCAGCATGTCCAGGGTGCGATCCAGGGGCTGCGCCAGCAAGGGGCCATAGAGACCGTAGCCGGCGTTGTTGACCAGGATGTCGATGGGGAGGCCATGCCCGTCCAGGCGGCGTTTCAGCGCGCTGCCCGCGCCCGGCTGGGCCAGGTCCACGCCTTCCACCACCACCTCGACACCATGCCGGGCCCGCAGTTCGGCGGCCAGCGCCTCCATGGGCTCGGTGCGACGCGCCGCCAGCACCAGGTTCACGCCCTGTTCGGCCAGCAGGGTGGCGAAATCCACGCCGAAGCCGCTGGACGCGCCCGTCACCAGGGCCCATTGGCCGGACCACTCGCTCTTCTTGCTCATCGCTTGCTCCATCTGTAAATGACCGGCGGTCAGTTGATGCGTGAATTTGAAATGACCGGCGGTCAGTTGTCAAGCGAAGGGGGTCAGCGCCGGGCCGGTGGCCGCGTGAAAGCCGTCACGGGAGAGGCCCGCCTGGCACCGGCTCGCGGCAGAAGTGGGTCCTGGGCGCACGCCGGCGGCGGGCAGGATGGGAGGGCTGCGGCGCCAATAGGGGGCGCCGGCCAGGCGGGGCTGACGACAGGAAGGCAGCCCTTGGAGACTGCCTTCACAGGGTCAGATCAGGGCAGGCGCAGCGTCTCGCGCTCTTCCACGCGCAGCTCCTGCGCGGGCCCGTTGCCGAAGCTGTAGCTGACGATGAGGATCTTGCGCTGGCCGGGGTAGGGGTCGCCCCCGCCCAGCTGGTTGTCCACGTAGACCTCGAGGCTCTGGCCGTTGCGGACCAGCTTGCGCAGGCGGTCGGTGATGTCCCAGTCGCGGCCGCTGGCGCCGTAGGTGGCGCGCAGGATGCGCAGATTGCCGCGCTCCTCGCGGCCATGCCAGCCGCCGCGCCAGTTGCTGTCACCCCAGTTGCCGCCGCCCCAGCCGGTGAACTGATTGCCGTCGATATGGCTGAACTCCTCGTACTCGAAGGTCCGGACGTCGCCGCCGCGGCCGCGGGCATAGATGCGCAGGGTCTTGCGGTGACCAGGGTCGGGGTCGGCGCCGAAGAGGTCGTTGGTGATGCGCACGCGGGCGTCGCTGCGCGCCAGCTCCCTGAGGCGCGGCGTCACGTCCATGTTGCGCTCGGAGGTGCCGTAGCGGGCCTGGAGGATCTGGTAGTCGCCGTCGTCGCCGTTGCGGCGGGGCACCTCGGGATCGCGGCGGTCGCCGTTCCAGCCGCCGTTCCAGTTGTCATGCCCCCAGTTGCCGCGGCCCCAGCCGATGAACTGGTTGCCGTCGATGTGGCTGAACTCCTCGTAGTCGAAGGTCCGGGTGCGGCCGTCCGGGCCCTGGGCGATGATGCGCAGGGTCTTGCGATGGCCCGGTGCGGGGTCGACACCGAAGAGGTCGTTGGTGATGCGCACGCGGCGGTCCTCGCGGGCCAGTTCGCGCAGGCGGGGCGTGACGTCCACATTGCGATCGGCCGTGCCGTAGCGGGCCTGCAGGATCTTGTAGTCGCCGTCGTCGCGGTCGGCCAGGGCCGGGCGGGCGAAGGGGCCCAGCAGGGCGGTGGCGAGGCTGGCCTGCAGCAGCTGTCTTCTGTAGTTCATGGTTCTTCTCCGGGGCTGGGGCTCATGGGCGCGGCCCGCATGCCCAGCCCTCAACGGGGCAGGGCCGGGTTTGGTGGACGCGGACCGCGAGTCCGGGCAGTATCGCGCCAGCGCGACAGGCTGCCGAGGGCTTCGTGGGCCGCCTGCGTTGATCGCCAAGCCCCCCCATCTCCATGAATGATGCCCCCTGTGTGCGCCGCCAGCTGACGCTCTTCGTCCCGCCTCCCGAGGGGCCGGCGCTCGATGCGCTGCGCGCGCGGCTCGACCCGGTCCAGGCCGGCCTGATCGCGGCCCATGTCACCCTGTGCCGCGAGGACGAGATCCAGGCGATGGGCTGGCCGCAGCTGCAGGAGCGGCTGGACTGCTGGCCCTTCGGTGCCCTGGTCCTGGTGTTCGGCCCGGCCGAGCGATTCCAGGGGCATGGCCTCCTGCGACCCTGCACGGCGGGCGCGGACGGCTTCCAGGCCCTGCGCCGCTGGGTGCTGCGCAACGAGTCGGTACGCATGCATCCGGCCCACCTGACACTGGCCCATCCCCGCAACCCGGTCGCCGCGGGGAATGACGAGCCGGCCTTCGCCGCCTGCGCGAAGGCCCCGCCCTTGCGGCTCACGCTGGCAAGCGTCTCCCTCATCGAGCAGACCGGTGCCTCGGCCTGGCGGCGCCTGCACCAGCGGATGCTGGGGCATGGCGTCGCCGCAGACCCATCAGGCAAGACCTGACCCCTGGAGCGTCCCCATGTCCATTGATCCTGAACAGCTTTACGCACTTCTGCGGGCCGGAGGCGCCATCGAGGCCATGCCCGGTGGCGCGGCCTTCTGGTCCCGGCTCCCGCAGGAGCTGGACGCGCTGGGCCGGGCCTGGCTGGTCTCCGAGTTCTGCTGCAGCGAGGACTGGTCCAGCTGGGAGCGCCATCCCGGCGGCGATGAGTTCGTCTACCTGCTGGACGGCGAGGTGGAGATGCTCATCGAGCAGGCCGGCGGGCTGCAGCGCACGCGCCTCAGCGGGCGGGGCGCGGTGATCGTGCCGCGCGGCTGCTGGCATACCGCCAAGGTCGCCGCACCCAGCCGCCTGCTCTTCATCACCTGGGGCGAGGGCACGGAGCATCGCCCCGCCTGAGCGGCGGGGCAAGGCCTTCCGCTACCATGCAGTCCATACATGAGACGGCTGCTGCAGACAGCGGCCAGGAGAGGGCAGGGCATGATCACCACCACCACGACGGGTATTGATGGCGCCGTCATCACCCGCTACCTGGGCATCGTCACCGGCGAGGTGGTGCTGGGCACGAACCTGTTCGAGGACATGGTGGCCGATTTCCGGGACCGCTACGGCGGCCGCGCGGGAGGCTACGAGCGCAAGCTCGCGCAGGCCCGCAGCCAGGCCCTGCGGCAGATGCAGACCCAGGCCATGGAGCTGGGCGGCAATGCCGTCGTCGGCGTGAAGCTGGACCACGAGACCGTGGGGCCGCAAGGCAGCCTGCTGATGGTCACGGCCTGCGGCACTGCGGTGGTGGCCGAGCGCCTGGTGCCCACACCGTCGGGGGCCGGCGGCTGATGTATCTCCTGCTGATGGCGCTCCTGCTTGCGGGCCTGGCCTGGCTGGGCTGGCGGCTCTGGCATTCGCGATACCGCCGTGCAGCGATGGGCGGCCTGGCCGCCGGCGTCGTGCTGGTCTTGCTGCTGCCCTTCGTCTACGGCTTCCTGTTCGGTTTCACCTTCCTGCACGGCTCCGCCAGACCGGGCTTCGAGGCCGGCTTCTACTGCGCCGCGCTGGCCGTCTGGTTCCTGGCGCCCATCGTGCTGCCCCTGGCCATGTTGGCAGGCGCGGGCTGGCAGCGGCTGCGCCGGCGCAGCCCTCCCACCGAGGTGGCCGCGCCCACCCCCTGAAGACAAGCAAGAGGGAGAAGCAAATGGATGCAACACAAGCGACCCAGCAAGGCGCCACACCCCCGCCCACCCGCCCGCCCAGGCTCTGGAATCCCAACGCCGCGGCCGCCTGGAGCCTGTTCTTCAGCCCCGTCTTCGGAGCCATCCTGCACATGAAGAACTGGGAGGCGATGGGCGAGCACGCCCGCGCCGCGCAGTCCCGCCAGTGGGCCGTGGGCATGGCGGTGGCGATGGGCCTGCTGCTGCTCGTGAGCCTGTTCGCTGTGGGGAACCGAGCCATGGACCTGCTGTGCAATCTGGCCAGCCTGACGCTGCTGGTGGCCTGGTACTACGGTTCGGGCAAGGCGCAGACCACCCGCGTGCTGGCACGTTTCGGGCGGGGCTATCCGCGCAAGGGGTGGGTGGAGCCGGTCCTGATCGCTGTCGCCGTGCTGCTGGCCCTCACCGCATTGGCGAGCGGGGTGAGCGTCCTGCTGGCCTTGCTCGACACCCGTCACTGACGGCCGGACCGCCGCAGGGCCTGGCCCCGACCGTCGCGCCACTCACAGGAACTCACATGCCTCAGCAGATTCTGGATTTCTGGTTCCGGGAGATCGAACCCCGCCAGTGGTGGGCCGTCGACCCCGCCTTCGATGCGCAGCTGCGCGAGCGCTTCCTGCCCCTGCTGGAGCGGGCCGCGCAGGCGGAGCTGCAGGACTGGCGCCACACGCCGCAGGGTCGCCTCGCCGAGGTGATCGTGCTGGACCAGTTCTCCCGCAACATCTTCCGCGGCACGCCACGCGCCTTCGCCCAGGACCCGCTGGCCCTGGCGCTGTCGCAGGAGGCCGTGGCCGCGGGCGCGCTGGAGGCGCTGTCGCCGGACGAGCGCAACTTCCTGCTGATGCCCTTCATGCACAGCGAGTCGCGCCGGATCCATGAGACCGCCGAGCGCCTCTTCGAGCAATGGGCGCCCGCAAGCAATCTCGACTTCGAGCGGCGCCACAAGGCCATCATCGACCGCTTCGGCCGCTACCCGCATCGCAATGCCATCCTCGGGCGCGAGTCGACGCCAGAGGAGCTGGCCTTCCTGCAGCAGCCGGGGTCCAGCTTCTGATGGCCACGCACGGCGCAAGACCTGACCCCGCGCCAGCCGCGAGGGTTGCGTATGCGCTCAAGGCAGCGCTGCCGGACGCTGGCGCTGCCAGCGGGCACTTTGGGGCGCAGAAGACCATGTACGGCGGCCAGCACATCGCCGCGGGGGACGTGGTCTACCTCTTTGCCAGCGAGAACAGCGGCGGACGCGGCCGGGTGGCGCGCGGCGACGTCCGTGCGGTGAGCGCCTGCCCGCCGCGTCCGGGCCTGGCACGCCAGACACCCCGTGTGAGCCTGACCGTCGATCTCCAGGCCACGGACAAGATCGTGGGGCTCAGCGAGGCGGCGGCACGGCGGCTGGCCGCGTGCTTCGACGAGGTTTTGCCATGAGCAACGCTCGAGGCATCCGCAGCCTGGCAGGCTGGGTCCTTGCTTGCGGGGCCTTGTCCAGTTGCGGCCTGGCGGCCGACTCGGCGGGGCAGATCAGCGAGCGCATCGGGGGCATCGCCCGCTCGCCCGACAGTCGGGAGCTGGACTTGGCGGTCCTCACGAGCTTCGGGTGGGACCGCCTCTTCGTGCTCAAGGCGGGGACTCCTCGCAGCGCCTTGTGCCGGTTCATCGGCGCCAAGCGGAACCAGTGCGGGCGCGTCGTGCGCTTCGAGGCGGTGCCTGCGGGGCACCAGGCCCTGGTCTTCGCGCTGGCGGATGGACAGTTGACGCACCTGGAGCTGCACGCCGAGGCCAATGGGCGCCTGGACGTTGACATCCCTGCGCAGGGCCTGCCGAAGGCTCGCTGCCGTTTCAAGGTGCGCCATGTGGCGTCGACCGGCCAGGAACCGCAAGCCGTGCTGGAGCTGTTGTGATTGGCCCGCGTCCCTGTCTGCGCAAGACTCCGCACCCCGCCGCCGTAAGCACGCGGGCCAGGCAAGACCTGGCCCCAGTCTTTGAAGAGGAGGATCAGCCGTGAGTTGCGCAGAAGTTCCACGGAGAAATCGTCGCGGCCTGATGGGCTTGCTGGCGCTGTCCAGCCTGCTGGCCGGCTGCGCCTCACCGAACACCCTGCGCCCCTTCACCACCGATGGCTGCAGCCTCTACCCCGACCGCTCCGCGAGCACGGGCAAGGACTGGTGCACCTGCTGCGTGGCCCATGACCGGGCCTACTGGCGCGGCGGCACCGAGGCCGAACGCCTGAAGGCCGACGAGGCCCTGCGCGCCTGCGTGCTGGAGCGCACGGACGACCCAGCCCGTGCCGCGACGATGTTCCAAGGCGTGCGCATGGGCGGCAGCGCCCTGTGGCCCACCGGCTTCCGCTGGGGCTATGGCTGGGCCTACGGGCGCTACTATCGTCCCCTGGATCCGGCGGAGGCCGCAGAGGCCGACCGCCTGGAGGCCCAGTACGAGGCCGAGGTCGGCTTCGACCAATGCCCGGGCCGGCCCCAGCCGCGGCGCGCGCCGCTGCCGATGTCCACCCCGTCCAGCCCTGACGCCCGACTGCAGGAGTGCCCTCGCCATGCTCATCCACGGCAGCTGCCATTGCCAGAACCTGCGCTTTCGCCTGCAGTGGCCGGATGACGCCCTGCCCATCCCCGCGCGCGCCTGCGGCTGCAGCTTCTGCTGCAAGCACGGCGGGGTGTGGACGGCCCATCCGGGCGCGCAGCTGGACCTGCAGGTCCAACATCCGCAAGACCTGACCCTTTATGCCTTCGAGACCCGCACGGCGGACTTCCACCTGTGCACGCGCTGCGGCGTCGCGCCCTGGGTGGTCAGCGAGATCGAGGGGCGCCGCTATGCCGTCGTCAGCGTCAACGCCTTCGATGGTGTCGACCCCGCCCTGCTGCAGCGCGCCGAGGTGAGCTTCGACGGCGAGGCCCTGGACGAGCGCCTGCGCCGCCGCGCCACACGATGGATCCCGCTATGAGCTCAGCCCCGATGCCCCTGCCCAACACCCGCTGCCCCCTGTGCGGCGGGAACAACGAGTGCACGCCGGCCCGCACCGGCAGCTTCGAGGGCGACTGCTGGTGCCGCACCGCGCCCATCAGCCCCGAGGCCCTGGCCCGCGTGCCGCCCGAGCTGCGCATGCAGGCCTGCCTGTGCCCGCGCTGCGCGCAGGGGCTGGGGCCGCTGCCCTTGCCTGAGGCCTGAGGTTTGGGGCTTAAGGCTTGAGATCCCCCGCCTGCGTGCTGGGGAGCGCTGCCCATCCCATCGGGTGACAGACCCGCTACCATGCCGGCCGCAGCGTGGCCGCCATGGCATGGGCAGGCCTCGCCATCCACAGCACATGCCCCGGATTGCCTGAGGAGGGTCCCCTTGAAGAAACTGTTTTGGCCGCTGTTCCTGCTCGCGGCCTGGTTCGTGCATGGCCAGCAGCTGTTTGCGCAGTCCCGGCTGATTCCCTGGGTCATGCGTCACCAGATGCAGATCTATGCCGGTGACTCCACCGCCTGTGATGCCTACACCGACGACGTCGAGGTCACGCTGTGGGCGGAGGAGCGCAAGGGCCATTGGGAAGTCGAGGGCGGCAAGGCGGAGCTCTGCGACTACTACCGCCACGCCTCGGCCGCCTATGTGCTGCTGGGCGCCTCGGTGCACACCGAGTTTGCCGATTTCTCCGTCCAGCGCGGCGGTTTCCCCTGGACCGAGGCGAAGCTGCGCTACACCGCCAACATCACGCTGACCGCGCCCAACCTGCCGGAGATGCACATCCAGGCGCAGGACGAGCTCAAGCTGGTGCGCTCCCTGCTGGGTGTGAAGATCAAGGCTCTGGAGTCACGCACAGATGAGCGCTGAAGGCTGGCGCGTGCCGGCCCTTGAACTCTGGCACTTCACCCGCAAGGAAGCCCAGGCCTGCATCTTCGCCGGGCTCTTCTTCCTGGCCGTCTTCCTGGTGCCCCGTGGCGGCGTGCTGGGCGTGCCGCGCTACGACCTGCTGCTGGGCATCGCCCTGGCCCTGCAATGGGGCCTGTGGCGCCTGGGCCTGGAGACGCTGGACGAGATCAAGGCCATCGCGGCCTTCCACCTGCTGGGCCTGGCGCTGGAGCTGTTCAAGACCTCCTCGGCCATCGGGTCCTGGAGCTATCCGGAAGCGGCCTACACCAAGCTCTTCGGCGTGCCGCTGTTCTCGGGTTTCATGTATGCCGCGGTGGGCAGCTACATCATCCAGGCCTGGCGGCTCTTCGACCTGCGCATCCTTCATCACCCACCGTACTGGATGGCCGGTGCGATGGCGGGCGCGCTCTACCTGAACTTCTTCACCCAGCACTACATCGGCGACTGGCGCTGGTACCTGGCCGCTGGCGCGCTGGGCCTCTACGCGCGCTCGACCGTAGTCTTCCGCCCCTGGCAGCGCGACCTGCGCATGCCGCTGCCGCTGGCGCTCGTGCTGATCGGCTTCTTCATCTGGCTGGCCGAGAACCTGGGCACCTTCCTGGGCCTGTGGCGCTACCCCAACCAGCTGGGCGCTTGGGCCACGGTGCATGTCAGCAAGTGGAGTGCCTGGAGCCTGCTGGTGCTGATGAGCTTCACCCTGGTGGCGCAGCTCAAGCACATCAAGGCACGCATCCATGTGCCCGGGGACCCGGCCCCCGGCTGGCTGCGAACGTCGCGGGAGTGAGCCGGCGCGTCAGCGCTGCTGCGCCCGCCAGGCCGCGGGCGAGGCGCCGAACCACAGCTTAAAGGCGTGGTTGAAATTGCTCTGCTCGCTGAAGCCCAGCAGGAAGGCCACGTCGGTCAGCGAGAGCTCGGGCTGGCGCAGGTAGCGCTGGGCCAGCTCCTTGCGGACCTCGTCCAGCAGCTGGCTGAAGCTGTGGCCCGATTCCGCCAGCCGCCGCTGCAGGCTGCGCGCGGAGAGCTGGCGGCTCTCGGCCAGCAGGGCCAGGGTGGCGCGACCCTGCATCAGCTGGGCGGCGATGTCCTGGCGCAGGGCCTGGACCAGGGCGGGCTCCTGGGTCTCGCGCAGGCGGGCCGAGAGCCGCGCCTCCGCGGCCTGGGCGAGGGCGGGGAACATGCTGGCGTCGGCATTGGCCAGGGGCAGGTCCAGCAGGGCGGCGGGGAAGCGGGCCTCGGTGATCGCGGCGCCGAACTCGACCGGCACGCCCAGCAGCTGGCCGTACCACGCGGCCGTGTCCGCCTCGGAAGGCACATGGGCGAAGCGCAGCTGGCTCAGGGGCAGCTGGCGGCCCACCAGCCAGTGGCCGAAGCTGTAGATGCCCATCATCACGCTCTCCACGAGCTGGTCCGCGCCGGGGCGGTCCAGCCAGGGGCTGTGCCAGCGGTAGACGGCCGTGTCGCCCTCCACGCTCAGCTCGCTGCGGCCCAGGTCGTGGGCCAGGCCCTCGAAACGCTGGGTCTGGACCAGGGCCGAGCGCACGTCGGGGCAGGCGCACAGCACCAGGCCGTAGCTGGCGAAGGTGGAGAGCTGCATGCGCCGGCCCACTTCCAGGCCGAAGCGGCGGTGGCCCAGCTGCAGCGCGGCCTCGTGCAGAAAGGCGATGTAGCGGTCCACGGGCAGCGCCTCGGGCAGCTGCAGAGGCTGGGCCGCAAGGGCCGGCCAGTCGCAGGCCTGGGCGAGGGCGGTCAGGTCCACGCCCAGCGACTGGGCCGTCTCCACCGCGGTGCGTGCGTAGGCACCCACCACGCGGGCGTGGGCGGCGCCAGGCAGGCGTTGCAGCGGGTGGGACTCCGCGGAGGCGAGGGCCGAATGGTCGGGCATGGGCCGAAGTGTGCCGCAAGCGCGGCGGCCCTTCGCCCGGTCCGGCCTCAGCGCGGGTGGAGGATGTCCTGCAGCTCGGCGTACAAGGGCCGCAGCGGCTCGTACATGCGCTTGTAGACGCGCTGGTAGAGCGCCTCGTAGCGCTCGGCGTGCGCGGGCACGGGCTCGAAGGTCTGCCCCAGGCGCGTCATGGCGGCCACGGCGCTGGCGTGGTCGCGGTGCAGGCCCAGGCCCACGGCGCCGGCGATGGCGGCCCCGAGGCCCGAGGTCTCGTAGGTGTGCGGGCGCGAGGTGGGGAGGTTGAAGATGTCGGCCGTCAGCTGCAGCGCGGCGTCGGACTGCGAGCCCCCGCCCGAGACCCGCAGGCTGGTGATGGCCGTCTTGCCGCGGCGCTGGATGCGCTCGGCGCCCTCGCGCAGCGCGTAGGCCAGGCCCTCGAGGATGGCGCGGTAGAGGTGGGCGCGGGTGTGCACATCGGAGAAGCCGATCACCGCCCCGCGCGCATCCGGCCCCGGGTGGCGGATGCCCGGCGTCCAGTAGGGCTGCAGCATCAGGCCCTCGCTGCCGGGTGGCACGGCGCGCACCAGCTGGTCGAAGAGCACCTCGGGCATCACGCCCTGCTCGCCGGCCGCCACGCATTCGGGGTGGCCGAACTGCTCCTTGAACCAGCTGACCATCCAGTAGCCGCGGAAGATCTGCACCTCGGTGTTGTACTGGCCCGGCAGCAGGGCCGGGTAGGGCGGGATGAAGGGCAGGGCCTCGACATAGCGCGGCGTCGTGATGTCGATGGTGGCCGTGGTGCCATAGCTCAGCGCGCCGATGTCCGGCGTGATGGCGCCGGCACCGACGATCTCGCAGGCCTTGTCCGCGGCCCCGGCGATCACCGGCAGGCCCTCGGGCAGGCCGCAGGCGGCGGCGGCCTCGCGGGTCAGGCCGCCAATGGTGGAGCCCACCGGCAGCAGCTCGGGCATCTGCTCGGGCGTGGTGGCCAGGGCCTGCCATTTCCAGTCCCAGCTGGCCGCCCAGTCCTGGCGCTTGAAGTCGAAGGGCAGATAGCCCACCTGGCAGGCCACGGAGTCGGCGAAGCGCCCGGTCAGCTTGTAGTGGAACCAGCCCGAGAGCAGCAGCAGCTTGTGCGTGCGGCGCGCGACCTCGGGCTCGTGCTCGGCGATCCAGTTGATCTCGGCCTCGCGGCTGAAGTAGTCGATGGTGCCGTCGACCCGCGCGGCCTTGAAGGCCAGGCGCCACCATGGCGCCATGGGGCGCGCACGGCTGGCGCGGCGCTGGTCCAGCCAGATGATGAAGGGGCGCAAGGCCTGACCCCCGGCATCCACCGGCACCAGGCTGCCCCGCTGCGTGGTGACCACCAGGCCCTTCACCGCGGCCTTCAGCTGCGGGTGCGTCTGCCACAGGCCGCGGCAGACACCGGACGCGGCCTGCCAGAAGGCCTCGGCGTCATGCTCCAGCCAGCCTTCCTGCAGGCTCACGTAATCGTCCAGCGACTGCTGGCACTTGGCCAGCAGCCGGCCCTGCAGGTCGAAGAGCAGGGCGCGCACGCTCTGCGTGCCGCAGTCCAGGCTGAGGATCAGTTCATCCGGGTGGGCGGGGGTAGTCTCGGCAGTCATGGGCGCCATTCTGTGGGAATGCCGTAGCAGCGCAACACGCGGTCGCGGTAGCGGTGGCACTCGTCGTCCCAGCGCTCGTCGTTCCAGCCCAGGGTCTCCTGCACCAGGGGCCTCAGCGTGTGCAGCAGGGCCGCGCCGCCGTCACGCAGCAGCAGACCGATGCGGCTGCGGCGCAGCAGCAGGTCGTCCAGATGCAGCACGGCCTCGTGGCGGCAGGCGTAGCGCAGCTCGGCCAGGCAGCACTGGGCATGCGGGATGTCCTGCAGCTCGCCCGGCCGGGCCTCGGCCAGCAGGGTGGCGGTGGCGTCGCCATAGCGGGCCAGCAGGCGCTCGCGCAGGGCCGGCGGCAGCGCACGCGCGGCCTGCAGGCTGGCGATGCCGGGCGTGCGCAGCAGGGGCGCATCGGGGCGCAGGCGCTGCAGGGCGGGCACCCGGCCCTGCACGCGGCGCAGCGCCTGGATGGCGCTGGCGCGGAAGGTGGTGAGCTTGCCGCCGCTGACGGTCAGCAGGCCGCGCTCGGCGAGGATCAGGTGCTCGCGCGCTTCCTTGGACGGGTCACGCTGGTCCCCGGAGTCCAGCACCGGCCGCACGCCTGAGAACGTCGAGACCACGTCTTCCAGGCCGAGGTCGAGGCTGGGGAAGGCGGCACGCACCGCCTGCATCAGGTAGTCGAATTCCGCGGCGCTGATGCCGGGCTCACGGTCCAGCGGGTCGCGGTGGTCCAGGTCCGTGGTACCCAGCAGGGTGCGTCCCTCCCAGGGCAGGGCGAACACGGGCCGGCCGTCCCTCGGATGGAAGAAGGCCAGGGCCTGGGCCACGGGCAGGCGCCAGGCCTCGAAGACGAGGTGGCTGCCGCGCAGGGGCCGCAGCTTGGGGCCCTCGCCCAGGTTCTGGCGCAGGCGGTCGGCCCAGGCGCCGGTGGCGTTGACGACCACGCGGGCCTGCACCACGCGGGTCTCGCCGCTGGCCGCATCGCGCAGGCAGGCGCCCTGCACGCGGCCCTCGGCCTCGATGAGGCTCTCGGCGGCCACGTGGTTGAGCGTCAGCGCGCCGTGCAGCCGGGCCTCGGCGAGCACGCGCAGCACGAGGCGGGCGTCGTCGGTCTGGGCGTCAAGGTAGGACCAGCCGCCCGCGAGGTCCTGCTCCTGCAGATGCGGCGCCTGCGCCAGCACCGCGGCGGGCGCGTGCCACTGGCGCGTGCGGCGGCCGGCGAAGAAGTCGTACATCGCGAGACCCAGGCCCAGGATGCGCCGGCCCTTGCGATCCCCGCGGCGCACCGGCAGCAGGAAGCGCAGAGGCGTCACCAGGCCCGGCATGTCGCGCAGCAGGGCCTTGCGTTCGCGCACGGATTCGCGGGTCAGGCCGATCTGCCCCTGAGCCAGGTAGCGCAGGCCGCCGTGCACGAGCTTGGACGATTTGGACGAGGTGCCGCCCGCGAAGTCCCGCGCCTCGACCAGGGCCACGCGGGCGCCGCAGCGCGCGGCCTCCAGCGCCACGCCGGCCCCGGCGATGCCGCCGCCGATGACCAGCAGGTCCAGCGGCTCGGTCTCGTGCAGGCGCAGGGCGGCCCAGCTGTCGGCGCGCTTCATGGCTGGGCGCGGGCCGTCGAGGGCCGCAGATTGCCGGAGTCCAGCAGGCCGCCCGGATCCGCCTCGCGGATCAGGCCGTCGATCAGGCGCAGGCCCGTCGCGCCCTTCTCGGCGCCGAGGTAGGGCGCGTGGTCCTTGCCCACGCCATGCTGGTGGCTGATGGTGCCGCCCTCGCGCACGATGGCCTCGCTGACCGCCGCCTTGAGCGATTGCCAGCGCGCCCAGGCGCCGTCGAAGTCCGGCCCGATGCGAAAGACGAAGGTGCTGTAGACGCTGGAGCCCTGCGGGTAGACGTGCGAGAGATGCGTGTAGGCATGGCAGCGCTCGCCATGGCCCGCCAGCGCGCTGCGGCCGGCGTGCTCCATGGCCTGCATCATGGGCGTGACGCGCGGCCAGTCGCAGGCCGTCTCCATGGTGTCGACCGCATAGCCGGCCTCCCACAGCGCATTGCGCAGGTAGACACCGCGGAAGCGCTTGGCGGCCCACTTGCGGCCCAGCAGGGTGCCGGTGGAGACGCCGCCCTGCGCGCGCAGCAGCGGCCTCGCCAGCGCCTGCATCGCGCGCACCTGCGCGGCACCGCCTGTGAAGCCCAGCATCAGCAGGACCTTGCCCTCGGCGCAGCCGCGCAGCGCCAGGTAGCGCTCCAGCCAGGCGATCGCGCCAGCGTGGCCGGCCAGCTTCAGCGTGGTGAGGGTCTCGGTGGCATTGGCCAGGCGCATCATCGAGAGGCCCAGGCGGGCCTGGGCCAGCGCCTGCACGGCGGCCTGGCCGCGCTCCCAGCTGGGCAGGAACCAGGCGACGAAGTCCTCGCGCTCGGGCACGCGGCTGATGCGCACGCTGGCCTCGGTGATCACGCCCAGGCGGCCTTCCGAGCCCAGCACCCATTCGCGCAGGTCAGGGCCGGCGGCGGTGGCGGGCAGGGTGGGGATGTCCAGCGTGGACGACGGCAGCTCCACGCGGCCGCCGGCAAAGAGCGCCTCGATGCGCCCGTAGCGGGCCGACTGCTGGCCCGAGGATCGGGTGGCGATCCAGCCGCCCAGCGAGGCGTACTCGAAGCTCTGCGGATAGTGCCCCAGCATCCAGCCCTCGGCGCGCAGCTGCGCCTCCAGGTCCGGGCCCAGCACGCCGGCTTCGAAGCGGGCCAGCTGCGAAGCGGCATCCAGGCTCAGCAGGCGGCGCAGGCGCTGCATCGACAGCATCAGCACGGGCCGTTCGCCGGCCGGCGGCGTGAGGTGGCCAACGACGCTGGTGGCGCCGCCCACGGGGATCACCACCAGCCCCTGCTGGCGGGCCCAGTCCAGCAGCGGGCGGACCTGCTCGACGGCGTCCGGCGAGGCCACGGCGTCGCAGACCGGGCCGATCTGGCCGAAGCGCAGGCGCAGCCAGTCCCCCAGGCTCTGGCCGAAGCTGGCGCGCAGGCGGTCCTCGGCCTCGATGCTCAGGGGCACGGGGGCGCCATGCAGCTGCGCGGCGCTCAGGCGCGAGGCCGGCAGCCGTGCCAGCGCCGCCGCGAGACTCGCGTCCTGCGGCGGCGCGCCCGACCCCAGGGCCTCCTCCAGAAAGCCCCGGGCGCCCTCGTCAATGGTCGCGTGGATGGATTCTTCGCCCCAGCCGTTCCAGCGTCGCATCGCGTCTTCCCCTCATGATCAGATGGGCTTGAAGCTTAAGGAGCGGCGGGCCGCCTGGCTTGGTCTTTGGCGACGCGGGGCTTGTGATTTGGCGTCAGGCGGCGCCCGGGTGGCTCAGGTCCCGGCCGCCCAGCTCGCGGGCCAGTCCCACCGTCAAGCGCGTGGCCAGGCCGTAGATGGACAGCTGCGGATTCGCGCCGATGCTGGTCGGGAAGAGGGAGCCGTCATGCACCGAGAGATTGCGCAGCTGCCAGTGCCGGCCGTCCGGGCGCACCACGCCGCGCGAGGCGTCGGCCGCCATGCCGCAGCCGCCCATGACGTGGGCGCTGACCAGGCGCAGCTGCTGCGCGCCCAGGGGCAGGGCCTGGATCTGCGCCCGGGCCTCGGCCCAGCTCTTCACGAAGCGGCCCTGCTCGTGCAGAGGCATCACGGTGCGGGCGCCGGCCGCGAACTGCAGCTCGGCCATCGCCAGCAGGGCGCGGCGGGCACCGTCCAGCAGGGTCGCGTTGATGGGATAGTCCAGCACCGGGCTGCCGTCGCCACGCAGTTGCACGCGGCCGCCGGGCGACTCCGGATGGAAGCCGTCGCGCAGCAGGGCCAGCACCGCCTGGGCATGCGGGAACTGCTTCAGGGTCTGCACATAGCCCTCGCCCAGGCCCACCAGGGTGGAGGCCATCAGGGCCGGGTGCAGGGGCGGCACCTCCAGCTTGAAGCCCAGGGGGCCGTCGATGGGGTCGGTGTGCAGGTAGTGGTCGGTGTAGACGCTCTGCGGCGCGCCGGCCCAGCCCTCGATGGCTTCGTCGAACATCGCCGCCGAGATCACCACCGGGTGCAGGAAGGTGCGGCGGCCCAGGCGCTGGTGGGGGTCGGGCGCCTGTGAGCGCAGCAGCAGGGCGGGCGAGTTGATCGCGCCGCCGGCCACGAGGTAGTGCCGGGCCCGCACGCGCAGCTCGGGGCCGGCGGGGGCGTCGTTGAGCGCCACGGGGCGGCAGACGATGGCCTGCACCGTGTCGCCCGACCATTCCAGGCGCTCGGCGCGGGTCTGCACCAGCAGCGTGGCGCCGCCGGCCAGGGCCGCAGGAATCGTCGTCAGCAGCATGGACTGCTTGGCGTTGGTGGGGCAGCCCAGGCCGCAGGAGCCCAGGTTCCAGCAGCCCTTCACATTGCGCGGGATGCGCTTGGCCTCCAGCTTCAGCACCTGCAGGCCGCGCTCCAGGGCGCTGTTGTTGGCATTGGGGGTGCCTTCCCAGTCGTGCACGTTGAGCCGGGCCTCGGCCCGGGCGAACCAGGGCGCCATGGCGGCCTCGCCGAGGTCCGTGAGGCCGAACTCGCGGCCCCAGAAGGCCAGGGTGTCGGCCGGGGTGCGGAAGCTGCTGGTCCAGTTGACCGTGGTGGAGCCGCCCACGCAGCGACCCTGCAGGATGTTGAAGGCCTTGTCGGCGGTCTTGCGGGCGGCGCCTTCCTGGTAGAGCGTGGTGTAGGCATCGGCCTCGCGCTGCTTGAAGTCGCTGCTGGAGCGCAGGGGGCCGGCCTCGATGATCACGACCTTCAGCCCGGCCTGGACCAGCAGCTCGGCGCTGATGCCGGCACCCGCACCGCTGCCCACGATGGCGACGTCGCAGTCGAGCTGCGCGGGCAGGGGCGCGTGGCCGCCGCCCAGCACACGCCAGCCCTGGGCCAGCCCCTCGCGGATGGGGTCTTGGAACATGCTCATGGGCGCGGCCTCATTCGAAGGACTTCGGGCCGGGATAGCCCATCAGGGACCAGTGCTGCGGGGCACTGAAGAAGACGGCGCAGTGCAGGTCGCGCAGGGCCTGGTAGGCCTGCTCGCGCAGGCTGAGGCGCGAGTCGCGCATCGACTGCAGGGCCGCCTGCACGGCGGGCGTGGCGGCCTCGGGCCAGTCCGTGCCGAGGCCCGCCAGGCCGCGGCGGCCGGCGGCGCTGCTGAGCACCGTCAGCAGCTGGCCCAGTTCGGCCTGCATGGCCGGCGGGAAGCCGGCGATGGCGCCATCCACCAGGTCCAGATGGGCCTGCAGGGCGCGGCTGCGCTGGGTGGCATCGGCAGGCCAGGCGCTGTCCAGCACGGCCAGGGCGATGGCGCCCATCAGCGCGCGGCTGCGGGGGCTCTGGCGGACGGGGCCGTCGGCCGGCGTCTGGAGGCCGGGCTCGATGCCGCGCAGGCCGAGGCCGGCCAGGGTCAGCAGGAGTCCGCTGCCCAGGCCCAGCTTCATGAGGGTTCGACGTTGCATGGCGGTCGGCGAGGGCCCGCGGCGCACCGGTCTGGCGCGCCGGCACGGGCCGTGTGTATCCAAGTTGGGCTCAGCCTAGTCGCAAGAGGCCGGGCACACCAAGAGGGTGCACGCGTAGATAGAGTCTCCCGCCTAAATCCACGCCAGGCCTCGGGCCGGGGCTGGAGACGCCACAATGGCCCCATGAACACCCTGCCTGCCCTGCCGGAGGCCCATCGGGCCTGGTCGGATGCCCTGCTGGAGCTGGTGGCGCGCAAGCCCGCGTCGGACGAGGCGCAGCGCCCGCTGGCCGAGCGCGAGGCCCGGGCCCGCGCGCTGACCGAGGCTGCGGCGCGCAAGGCCGCCGCCACCGCGGCCGGCCTGGCCTTGCCTCCCGGGCCCCTGGGCTGGCTGACGGTCCTGCCCGAGCTGCTGGCTGTCTGGCGCATCCAGTCCCAGCTGGTGGCCGACGTGGCCGCCCTGCACGGCCACAGTGCCGAACTCGGCCGGGACCAGATGCTCTACTGCCTCTTCCGCCACACCGCGGCGCAGGCCGTGCGCGACCTGGCCGTGCGAGCCGGCGAGCGTGCCGGCCAGGCGGTGCTGCAGCGGGTGCTGCAGGCCATCGGCGTCAAGCTGGGCGAGCGCAGCCTGGGCAGCGCCGTGGCGCGCTGGGTGCCCCTGGCGGGTGCGGCCGGTGTGGGGGCCTATGCCTGGTGGGACACCCGGCAGGTCGGGCGCAGCGCACAGGCGCTGTTCGCCTCGCTGCCGGACTGACTCAGCGCCCGGCGGCCAGCGCCGCCTGCGTCTGCGTCTGCGTCTGCCCCGCGCGCTGCGGGGCCTGGTCCCAGCCGAAGAAGGCCAGCACGCGCTCCTTCTGGGCCAGCGTGTCCTGCTCCCCCAGGTCCATCAGGGCCTGGGTGTAGGGGGCCTCGAAGAGCAGGTAGCTGGCCAGGGCCGCGCCCTGGCCCTGGCCTTGCTGCACGCCCACGGCCCGCAGCAGCAGGCGGATGGGCTTGGGCAGGTCCTCCACATGCTTCGCAGCGAGGTCGTCCAGGCGCTGGCTGGGCGAGATCACCAGGCATTCAATGGGCTGCAGCGGGCTGTACTTGCGGCTCTCGGCGGGCATCAGGGAGAGCGTGCGGTTGATGCGCTGCATGCGTTCGATGTCCACCGCCAGCGCGTCCAGGAAGATGCTGGACAGCGCATGGCCCGCGATCTGGGCCAGGCTGGGATAGCCCTGGTCGGGCGTCCGGCGGCCCTGCGGCTCGTGCATGCGCCCGGCGCCGATCACCAGCAGGCGCTTGGCGCCCAGGTGGATGGCGGGGGACAGCGGCGCGCTCTGGCGCATGGAGCCGTCGCCGAACCAGCCGCGGTCGGTCTCGCTGCCCAGCTGCTTGGCCGGGAAGATGAAGGGGATGGCCGCGCTCGCCAGCAGGTGCTGGTGGTTCAGCTGCGCCGGCACGGCCAGGCGCTGCGAGCGCACCCAGGGCTCGATGGGCCGGGCGCTTTGATAGAAGGTCACGTGCTCGCCGCTGCTGTAGCTGGAGGCGGTGACGGCCAGGGCGTGCAGGTGGCGCCGCCCCAGGATGGCCGGCAGGCGGTCCATGGGCACGAGCTCGTGCAGCAGGTCCTGCAGCGGGTCGTTGTTGAGCAGGGACTGCGGTCGCAGCCGCGCCATGGCCCAGCCGAAGGACATCATGGTCAGCCAGCGCGCGCCGCTGCCGGCCACGCCCAGCGAATCGCTGCGGTAGACCTGCTCGGCGCGGAAGTGGCGCCACACGTGGGCGAGTCGCTCCACCGCGCCGTCGAACTGGTCCGCCCCGCAGGCCAGGGCCGTGCCGTTGATGGCACCGGCCGAGGTGCCCACGATCACGCCGAAGGGGTTGCTGCGGCCGCTGCCCTCGCCCTGGGCCTCGCGCCGCAGCCGCATGAGGGTCTGCAGCACGCCGACCTGGTAGGCCGCACGGGCACCGCCTCCGCTGAGGACCAGTCCGGTCAGGGGAAAGTCGTGCATGGTCTTGCCGGGCCTGCCTGAGCCCTTGCTGGGAAAAGGCCATTGGACACCGCCGCGCCACGGCCGGGGGTCCTGGCTTGCCCCGAGCGCCCCCGGATCCGGTGACTCCACACGCTGTGCGCGCCCGGCAGGCGGCCTACACTGTGCCCATCCCTCCTGCCCACCCGCCCATGCTGCTGCCCACCGTGCTCGACGTGGAAGCCTCCGGCTTCGGCCGTGGCAGCTATCCCATCGAGATCGGCTTCGTGGAGCCCGCCGGCGCCCTGTTCTGCACCCTGGTCCGGCCCGCGCCGGCCTGGCTGCACTGGGACCCTGCCGCCGAGACCCTTCACGGCATCAGCCGCGAGCTGCTGCAGCGCCACGGCCGGCCGGTGGACTGGGTGGCCGCGGAACTGAACCGCCGCCTGGCCGGCCAGACCGTCTACTGCGACGGCTGGGCCCATGACTATCCCTGGGTCGCCCGGCTCTTTGACGAGGCTGAGCTGAACCCGGCCTTCCGCCTGGAGGACGTGCGCACCCTGCTCAGCGAGCGGGAACTGGGCGGCTGGGACCACAGCCTGCGCGCCCTGCGCGAGGAGCTGCGCCCTGATCGCCACCGTGCCAGCAGCGATGCCCGTCTGCTGCAGCTGTGCGTGCAGCGCGTGCGCGCGGCACCGCTGCCGGGCCAGGCTTGAGCTGAATCAATCGAAGCGGGCTTGCGGCCCTGGCCTGCTTGGGCGCGAGCCGCGGCAGGGCTAAGCTCGGCCTGGCACGCGCCCGCTGCGGCCGGCACCCCGAACCCTCTGCACAGATCCAGGAGCTCCCCATGTTCCAGCGCATCCTCTTCCCGACCGACGGTTCCTCCACCGCCCTCAAGGCCTGCGGCGTGGCCGTGGACATGGCGCGCCGCTACGGCGCCACCCTGCAGGTCGTCAGCGTCATCGACCCGGTGCCCTTCGTGGCCTTCCCGGAAGGCGGCGGCGAGGCCCTGGCCTACTACCTGGAGGCCGCGGAGCAGGCGGCGAACGAGGGCATCGCCCAGGCCCGCCAGCAGGCCGAGGCGGCCGGCGTGCCCTTCGAGAGCCTGATCCTGCGCGAACACGGCCCGGCGGTGGCGGTGGTGGAGCAGGCACGGGCCAGCGGGGCGGACCTCATCATCATGGGCTCGCATGGCCGCCGCGGGCTTGATGCGGTGATCCTGGGCAGCGTGGCGCAGAAGGTGCTGACGCTGTCGCCGGTGGCGGTGCTGATCGTCAAATGAAAAAGCCGGGCACCAGGCCCGGCTTTCAAATCAGCGATGCTGATTCAGGACATCAGAACTTGAAGTCCACGCCCACGGTCAGGGCGCTGGCGTCGGAGGCCAGCTTCTGGAATTCGGCGCGGATGTTGGTTTCCTTGCTCACGGCGTAGCGGACGCCGAAGCCCACCAGGGCCTTGGACTCGCTGCTGCTGTTGCTGTTGCCGTTGTAGCTGGCCTTGGCCTTGAAGGAGCTCACGCCCAGGCGGCCGAAGACGCTGAAGTCATTGCCCACGGGCAGGGAAGCCAGCATCGAAGCCTGGATGGCCGAGCCCTTCACTTCAACGGACTTGGTGCCCACGGAGACCGTGTTCTTGCCCATGCCGCGATAGCCCAGTTCGAACGAGAGGGTCTCGTTGAGCTGGTAGCCGCCGAAGATGGAGTAGGTCGTGTCCTTCCAGTCGGCCATGGTGACGGTGGTGCCGCCGATGACTTCGGTGTGACCGTCGATCTTGCCGCGGCCGATGTCGGCGCCAGCGTAGAAGTCGCCAGCGAAGGCGGGAGCGGCGAATGCGGCGGCCATGGCCAGGGCCATCAGTTTCTTCATGAGTTTTCCCTCTTGAGTTGAATGCTTGTCTTGCCGGCGGGCTGTGCCGCCGGCCAGTCTTGGCATGCCGCCCCGGGACGGGGCCGAATGCAAAGTGCGCGCATTCTAGGCATGCCCGGGAGAGGCATGACTGAAGTCATCGGCGCCGGCGCCACACCCCATCGGGGGATCAGGCGGAGGCGGGCAGGACGGGCCAGGCGCCGGTGATGCGCTGGCCGTCGAAGACCAGCAGGTCCCCGAACTGCAGCAGCAGGGCCTCGCTCTGGCGGGGCCGCCAGAAGACCAGCTGGTCGGCCTGCAGCTCCACCGAGTCGCTGGCCACCATCACCTGCTGGTTGGAGCTGGGGCCGTAGAGCCCGCTGGCCTGCAGCCCCGGCGGGGAGACCGGGTCGGCCAGCCAGTGGCCGCCGTGGATGGCGTAGCCGCGTTCCTGGTTGCGGTCCCAGGCCTGGGCCGCGCGGCTCAGCCAGGTCGCGCCCTCGGGCAGGCGAAAGCGCGGCCAGGCCTTGAGCACGGGCGTGGCGATGAAGAGGGCGGGCTGCAGGTCGGACAGCAGGGGCTTGTCGAAGTCCGAGGGCAGCACGGCCGCGGAGCCCACCGAGACCTCGTTGGGCACGCCCTGGCCGTCATGCAGGCGGAAGGTGGGCGAGCCGGCGGTGTTGAGGGTCAGGTCTTGCCGGCGCTGCGGGCCCAGCAGCTGCTGCGCCAGCGCCCAGGCGCGCTCGTAGCGCTGGCGGGCCGTCGCCCAGGCCGTGCTGCGCATGCCCGCGACGTCCGGCAGTGCGGCCACGTGGGCGTCATAGCCCATGAAGCCACGCCACTGCAGGCCGGGAGAGGACTTGAAACTAGCCAGGGCGCGTCCCAGGCTGGCTTCGTCCTCGAAGCCGCCGCGGTGCAGGCCTACGTCGATCTCGAGGTTGATGCGCAAGACCTGACCCCGGGCCTGCGCGAGCTGGCGGTACTGGGCCAGTCGCGCCTCGGTGTCGACCAGCCATTCGATGGCGGCGACGCGCGGCGGCGGCAGCTGGTCCAGCAGCTGCGCGGCGGCGGCCACGGGGAAGGGCTTGCCCAGCAGCACCTGGGCGTCCGGGCGGGCCTGCAGCAAGGCGGCGGTCTGGGCGGCGTTGAAGGCCATGACCTTGCGGCTGCCCCAGGCGCTGGCGACCTCATCCATCAGGGGCAGGCAGGGCAGGGACTTCAGCACGGCGCGCAGGGCCATGCCGGTCTTCTGCTGATGGGCGCCGATGCGGGCAAGGTTGGCGCGCAGCCGGGGCAGGTCCACCACCAGGCGGGCCTGGGCCAGGCCCTCAGCCTGCAGGGCATGGGACAGGCCCTGGAAGTAGGGCTCGGCGGGGCCGCCGCGGTCGGCAGGGCGGGCCAGCCAGGCGCTCCCGGCGGCCAGCAGGGCGCCGGTGCCCAGCCAGCGGCGGCGGCTCCAGCGGCGGTTCCAGCGTTGGGGCGGGGGCGTCTCAGGCACGGGGGGCTCCTGCGAAGATCTGCTGCAGATGGCTGTTGAGCAGGCGGCCGCGCGGGTCCAGCTGCTCGCGCAGCTGCTGAAAGTCCTTGAAGCGCGGATACAGCGCGGCGAGCTCGCGCGCGCCCAGCGTGTGCAGCTTGCCCCAGTGCGGGCGGCCGCCGTGGCGCTGGAAGATCGGGCCGATCTCGCCGAGCAGGTAGTCATGGGCCTCGCCGGCCTTGGCATGCACGGCCACCGAGCAGCTGTCGCGCTCGAAGAAGGGGCTCAGCCAGGCGTGGTCGGCCCGCACCCAGCGGAACTCCAGCGGGAAGAAGACCTCGTTGCGCTTCTCGAGCTGCGCCACCACGGCCCGCAGGCAGGGCAGGCCCTGCTCGCGCGGCAGGTGGTACTCCGTCTCGTTGAAGCGCGTGGGGCGCGCGGTGGACAGCAGCTTGTGGGACCAGTCCAGCGCGTGCTCGGTCTGCGCCGGGTCGATGAGCTTGGCGGCGGCCCAGCGCCGCAGCTGCGGCCAGCGGCCCAGCCAGTCGCGCAGCTTCTGCAGGTCGGCCAGCACGTTTTCGTCGGCGCTGTGCGGGCGCTCGGGCGCGCCTGGCGGCACCTCGATGTGGGTGATGCCGGCCGCGTAGCCGGTGAAGGGCAGCACATAGAGCTCGAAATGCCGGCTCTCGCGGGCCAGGGTCGGCGCGCGCTCCAGCAGGGATTCGGTGCGCTCCAGCCAGACCTTGCGGCGCAGCATGTAGCGGGGCCGCACGCGCAGGGTGTACTCGGTGATCACGCCCAGGGCTCCCAGGGAGACGCGGGCGGCATCGAAGAGCTCGGGCTCCTTGAGCCGGCTGGCCTCCTTCAGTTCGCCCTGGGGCGTGAGCAGGCGCAGGGCCTGGACCTCGGCATGCAGGGCCGGCAGGGTGAGGCCGGTGCCATGGGTGCCGGTGGACAGCGCGCCGGCCAGGGTCTGCACGTCGATGTCCGGCTGGTTGTGCAGGGCCAGGCCTTGCGCGTCCAGCTCGCGGGCCAGCGTGCCCAGCCGGGTGCCGGCCTTCACGCGCACGGTCATCGCGGCCTTGTCCACCTCGACGATGCCGCTGAGGCGGTCCAGGGAGATCAGGGTGCCCGGCGTGGGCACCAGGGCGGTGAAGCTGTGGCCGGCGCCCACGCAGCGAATCGGGCCCTGGAGCGCGGGCAGGCTGGCGGCCAGCTGCTCCTCGGACGTGGGCAGCAGCCAGGCGGCCTCGCAGCGCTGCAGGCCGGACCAGTTCTGCCAGGCGCGCGCAGGCTGGGCGGCCAGCGGCGGGATGGCAGGGGCGGCAGGCGCGGCGGAGGCCGCCGTGCCGGCAGCCGGCACGGCCGGACGCTGGGGTGCACGGGGGCGGGGTGCAGCAGCGGCGCTGGCCGCGGGGGCCGCGGAAGCCGCCTCCGTCTGTGCCAGCGCGGGCAGGGCCAGGCCGCCGCCCAGGGCGGCCGCGGTCTTGAGGCAATCGCGTCGTGAAGTCATGGCGAGGGGCCACTCATGAAACGGGTCAGGGATTCGAGGTCCTGCGGACTGCAGTCGGCGCAGAGGCCGCCAGCGGGCATGCCGCCCTTGCCGGCCTGCACGCTTTGTACCAGCGCGGGCAGGCCGCGCTCCAGGCGGGCGGACCAGCTGGGCGCATGGTGGCTCAGCGGGGCGCCGCTGTCGGGCCGCGCATGGCACAGCACGCAGGCCTGCTCGTAGCGCTGGGCCAGGCGGGCGTCGGCGGGGCGGGCCCGTTCGGCACGCTCGACGTCAGCGGGGCCGGGCGGCTGCGGCGCCTGCCCGCAGGCGCACAGCAGGGCCGCGGCCAGCAGCGCCAGGCCGTGGGGCCAGGTCTTGCCCATCAGTAGCTCACCCGCGCTTCCAGGGCCAGGCTGCGGGGCCGGGCGAGGGTGGCGTAGGCGGCGCCCAGCGGCGTGGCCTCGTACCAGACCCGCTGGATCTCGCGCCGGTCCAGCAGATTGCGGCCGACCAGGGCCAGGCCCCAGCGGGCATCGGCCGATTCCCAGGCCAGGCGGCCGTCCAGGCGCTGCCGGCTGCCGCCCACGCGCCAGCCCTGGCCCTGCAGGCACAGGCCCTGCACATAGGACTCCTCGCTGCAGCGCGTGGCGCTCTGGTGGCTCCACTGCAGGCGCAGGCTCGCCAGGCCGCCGCTCATGGCCCAGCCATGTTCGAAGCCGGCGCTGGCCTGGACCTTGGGCGCGCCCGCGGGCTGGCCGTCCAGCGCATGGCCCAGGCTGCTCTGGCCGTGGCGGTAGGTCTGGTCCAGCCACTGCACATTGGCGAAGAGCTGCCAGCTGCGGGCGGGCTGCCAGCGCAGGTCCAGGTCGGCGCCGTGGGCCTGCTGGTCGCTGATCGTGACCTGGTAGGCGGGAATGCCGCCGCCGGCGTTGGGCACCAGCTGCAGGGTCTGGAGGTTGTCGAAGCGGTACTGGAACAGCGAGGCCGCATAGCTCAGGCCCGCGTCTGCCCACCGGCCCTTGGCGCCCAGCTCGATGTTGCGCACATGCTCGGGCTCGTAGACCGAATTGACCTGCAGGCTGTTGAAGCCGCCGGCCTGGTAGCCCTTGCTCCAGGATCCGTAGACCATCAGGTCCTGGCTCAGGCGGTGATCCAGCACCAGGCGCGGGCTGGCGTCATGCCAGCGCTGGCGGCGCTCCACCGGTGCGGTGCTGGCGCCGCTGGTGGCGATCAGCACATTGCCCGCCATGGCGCCCTGCAGCTGCGCGGCCTGCTCCTCGCTCAGGGCGCCGGCCGCGACCAGGCCGGGGAAGAAGCCGGCGGCGTCCAGCGCCGCCAGCTGCGCATCCAGCCCCGGCGCGCTGCGCAGCGGGTTGGACCAGCTGAAGGTCTTGCGGTCCTGCGTCAGGCGCAGACCCGTGGTGAGGCGGGTGGCGGGGGCGAGCGTCCAGATCAGGTCGCCATAGACGGCCACGGCGCGGAAGGCGCCGCGGTTGTCCATCTGCTCGTGCCAGGCCTGCTCGCGCAGGTTCAGGCCGGGGATGCCCACGGCGTCGATCAGGCCGTTGACCGTGCTGAACAGCGGCAGGCCCAGAACATTGCCGGAGAGGGTGTCCAGGGCGGTGGTGCTGCTGTCCACGTCCGCGCCCTGGCGGGCCTGCTCGCGGTAGAAGCTCAGGCCGGCCATCCAGTCCACGAGGCTGTTCTTGCCGCTGAGGCGGAACTCCTGCTGCCAGCTGGTGTTGCCCTCGCGGTTGGTGGTGGCCAGGTAGAGGGCGGGGTTGGCGGTGCCGTCGTTGTCCTGGCGGTTGCGGCTGTTGAAGTGGCGCCAGGCGGTGAGCGACTGCAGCTCCGCGCCCGCCAGCCAGCCGCCCAGGGGCCAGCTCAGGCGCAGGGTGGCGCCCTGGTAGTCGCGGGATTCGCCCTGGTCGGCGACGTCGTTGCGCCAGGGCGTGGTGAGCGGGTTGGCATAGCTCGTCGGGTCGGCAGGAAAGGGCGGCACGCCCGATTGCAGCGGGACCAGGCCGATGGCCGGACGCGCGTTCTGCTTCAGCGTCTCCTGCTCCAGGCTCAGCACGGCGCGGGCGGACTCGCCCTGCCACAGCAGGCTGGCGCGCAGGCCCCAGCTGTGGTCGCCACCAAAGCGCTGGCCCGTGCCGGCGTCCTGCGTGAAGCCGTCGCTGCGCTGGCTGACCAGGGTGGCGCGCAGGGCGAGGTCGGCGTTGAGCGGTTCGTTCACCAGCAGCTGCACATCCCGCTGGCCGCGCTCGCCCAGGCGCAGCAGGGCGCTGCCCTTGCGCTCGAACTCGGGCTCGTTCGTCACGATGCTGATCGCGCCGCCGGCGCTGTTGCGGCCGAAGAGCGTGCCCTGCGGCCCCTTGAGCACCTCGATGCGCTTGACGTCGTTGAAGTTGAGCAGGGCACCGCCGGTCTTGCCGGCATAGACGCCGTCCACATACATCCCCACCGGCGAATCGGTGCCGATGCCGAAGTCCAGCGTGCCGATGCCGCGCAGGCTCAGGCTGGGCTGGGTGGCCTGGGTGGTGTCCATGGCAAGACCTGGCACCGTGGCGGCGATGTCGCCCAGATTGGCCGCCCCGCTCTTCTTCAGCTGCTCGGCGCCCAGCACCTGGATGGGGATGGGCACGCTCTGCAGCTGCTGCACCCGGCCCTGGCCGGAGACCACCACCGCCTCCAGCTTGGCCTTGTCCGCGCTCTCGGCCGGCTCGGCGGCCTTCGCACCCGCCTGCTGGGCCGCCAGCGCGCCGATGGCCAGGCACAGGGCGTGGGGCAGCAAGGTCTGACGCCGCTGCAGGCGCCGGTGGATCGTGGGCATGGGCAGTCTCCTGGTGGCCGGGGTGGCTCCTTAATGTAGTTATGACTATATTTAATGAGAAAGACTTCCGCTCTGGGGCAAATGCGCATGGATGCGCGGGGGGAGGGCTGCGTACTGTCTCGACTTGGATCAATTCGGCGGTAGTTTTCAGCCGATTTGTTGAGTTCTATTGCTGGATACCCCCAAAAGTGGGAGGCGAGGGCGAACAGCGGCTGGAACAATTTGCGACTTTGCGACGCAGCCCTGAAGGGCGGCGCGTCGCTATCGAATTCAAAGACGGTGCCAACTGACACAAGAGCTGCCGTCAAAGCGAGGAAATTGCTGGATATGAGTTCCACAGGGGGGGAAGTTCCGCCGCCGCATGCCTGCCTCCAGGCCCTGGCCATCATCGCCCGCCTGCACCAGGTGCCGGCAGAGCCGCAGGCCCTGCGCCATCAGCTGGGCCTGGGCGAGCATCAGGCGGGCTCCACGCAGGACCTGCTGCTGGCCGCCAAGCACCTCGGCTTGAGCGCCAAGCTGAGCCGCAGCAGCGCCGAGCGGCTGGGCCTGGTGCCCCTGCCGGCGCTGGCCCTGATGAAGGACGGCCGGGTGGTGGTGCTGGCGCAGACGGACGGCCAGCGGGTGCT
Organism: Pelomonas sp. BJYL3; assembly: GCF_027257975.1. GTDB lineage: Bacteria > Pseudomonadota > Gammaproteobacteria > Burkholderiales > Burkholderiaceae_C > Roseateles_B > Roseateles_B flavus. The sequence goes on along the minus strand of NZ_JANZKX010000001.1, from coordinate 1,065,726 downwards.
GTTCATGGACCCGGCGCAAGGCGCCGCCGGTGCGGGCGTTGACGCCGGCGCCCGGCCCACCATCGAGCCGCTGGCCGACTTCGCCGCCGCCTGGTCCGGCGAGCTCATCCTCATCAGCAGCCGCGCGAGCCTCGCCGGGGCGCTGGCCAAGTTCGACTTCAGCTGGTTCGTCCCCAGCATCGTCAAGCACCGCCGGCTGCTGGGCGAGGTGCTGCTGGTGTCGCTGTTCCTGCAGCTCTTCGCGCTGGTGAGCCCGCTGTTCTTCCAGGTGGTGATGGACAAGGTGCTGGTGCACAAGGGCCTCTCGACGCTGGACGTGCTGGTGATCGGCCTGGTGGTGATCATGCTGTTCGAGAGCACGCTCACCGTGCTGCGCAGCTATGTGTTCAGCCACACCACGAGCCGCATCGACGTGGAGCTGGGCGCGCGCCTCTTCCGCCACCTGATGCACCTGCCGCTGGCCTACTTCCAGGCCCGCCGCGTGGGGGACTCGGTGGCGCGGGTGCGCGAGCTGGAGAACATCCGCCAGTTCCTCACCGGCAATGCGCTGACCCTGCTGCTGGACGTGCTGTTCTCGGTGATCTTCATCGCGATGATGCTGGCCTACAGCGGCACGCTGACGCTCATCGTGCTGCTCTCGCTGCCGCTGTATGCCGCGGTAAGCCTGGTGGTGGTGCCGGTGCTGCGTGCGCGGCTCAACGAGAAGTTCGCCCGCAGCGCGGAGAACCAGAGCCTGCTGGTGGAGACCATCACGGGCATCCAGACGGTCAAGGCCAGCGCCCTGGAGCCGCAGATGGCGCGGCGCTGGGACGAGCAGCTGGCGGCCTACGTGGCCGCGAGCTTCCGCACCCAGACTCTGGCCCAGTACGCCAACGAGGCCGTGAACCTCATCGGCAAGCTGGTCAACGCCGCCACGCTGTGGTGGGGTGCGCACCTGGTGATGGACGGCCAACTGACCCTGGGCATGTTCATCGCCTTCAATATGTTCGCGGGCCGCGTGGCGCAGCCCATCATGCGCCTGGCCAATATGTGGACCGAGTTCCAGCAGACGGGCCTCTCCATGGCCCGCCTGGGCGACATCCTCAACACCCGCACCGAACTCCCGGCGCACAGCGCCAGCCCGCTGCCGCGCCTGCAGGGGCGCGTGGCGCTGGAGCGCGTCACGTTCCGCTACCGGCCCGACGCGCCGCCGGTGCTGCAGGAGCTGAGCCTGGAGGTGAAGCCCGGTGAGGTGATCGGCATCGTGGGCCGCAGCGGCTCGGGCAAGAGCACGCTGACCAAGCTCATCCAGCGCCTCTATGTGCCCGAGGCCGGCCGCGTGCTGGTGGACGGGCAGGACATCGCCCTGATCGACGCCGCGCAGCTGCGCCGCCAGGTGGGCGTGGTGCTGCAGGACAACATGCTCTTCAACCGCAGCGTGCGCGAGAACATCGCCATCGCCGACCCGGCTGCACCGCTGGAACTGGTGATGCGCGCGGCGCAGCTGGCCGGGGCGCACGAGTTCATCAGCGAGCTGCCCGAGGGCTATGACACGGTGGTGGGCGAGCAGGGCGCGGGGCTCTCGGGCGGGCAGCGCCAGCGCATCGCCATCGCGCGGGCGCTCTTTGCGCAGCCGCGCATCCTGATCTTCGACGAGGCCACCAGCGCGCTGGACTACGAGAGCGAGGCCATCATCCAGCACAACATGCGCCAGATCTGCCAGGGGCGCACGGTCTTCATCATCGCCCACCGGCTCAGCGCGGTGCGTCACGCCGACCGCATCATCGCGATGGAGCGCGGCCGCATCGTGGAGATGGGCTCGCATGAGCAGCTGCTGCAGCGCCCCCAAGGGCTTTACGCGCATCTGTGGCGCATGCAGGCGCAGGGCGGGGTGGATGCCGAGGAGGCACCCGTCGTGGAGCAGCCGCATCCCTTGCAAACGGCCGGGAGGACGGCATGAGCACGGCACCGGAGACCACCGTGAACGCTGCTACGCCAGCCCAGGCCAACAACACCCCACGCCACCCCGTGCGCGAACTGCTCGCCCGCTACGCCGCCATCTTCCGCGCCGCCTGGGCCATGCGCGAGGAGCTGGCCGGCCCCAAACGCCTGGCTGACGAGCGCGCCTTCCTGCCCGCCGCGATGGCCCTGCAGGAGACGCCCCCGCACCCCGCGCCGCGCCGCGCGGCCTGGGTGCTGTGCGGGCTCTTCCTCATCGCCCTGCTGTGGGCCTGCCTGGGCCAGCTGGACATCGTGGCCGTGGCGCAAGGCCGCATCATCGTCAGCCAGCGCAGCAAGACCCTGCAGCCGCTGGAGACCAGCGTGGTCAAGGCCATCCATGTGCAGGACGGCGCCAAGGTGCAGGCCGGGCAGCTGCTGATCGAGCTGGACGCCACGCTCACCGCGGCCGACGCCAGCCGCGTGGCCCAGGAGCGCGCCGCTGCGTGGTCCGAGAAGCTGCGGGCGCAGGCCGTGCTACAGGCGCTGGGCGGCGGGCCGCTGCCCACGCTCAGCCCGGTCCCCGAACTGAGCACCGCCGAGCTCGCCGCCGCGCGCACCCAGCTGCGCAGCGACTGGTCGGACATCGCCGCCAAGCAGGCGCGGCTGCAGGCCGAGCTCGCGCGCCGCCAGGCCGAGATCCGCACCGCCGAGCAGACCGTGGCCAAGCTGCAGACCACGCTGCCCCTGGCCCAGGCCCGGGAGAAGGACTACCAGCAGCTCTCCACGCAGGGCTTCATGTCCAGTCACGCGGGGCAGGACCGCACGCGCGAGCGCATCGAGCTGGAGCGGGACCTGGCCACTGCGCAGGCCCGGCTGCAGGAGGCGCAAGCCGCGCTGAAGGAGAGCGAGCACGGCCGGCTGAGCTTCGTCGCCGAGACCGAGCGCAGCTGGCGCGACCGCCTGGCGCAGGCTGACCTCAAGACCCGCGAGCTGGGCGAGGAAGCCGTCAAGGCCCAGAAGCGCGATGCCTTGACGCGGCTCACCGCGCCCGTGGCCGGCACCGTGCAGCAGCTGGCCGTGCACACGCCCGGTGGCGTGGTGACGCCTGCGCAGGTCTTGCTGGTGCTGGTGCCGGACGACTCGGAAGTCACCGCCGAGGTGGTGCTGGAGAACAAGGACGTGGGCTTTGTGCGCGAAGGCCAGGTGGCCGAGATCAAGCTCGAGACCTTCCCCTACACCCGCTACGGCACGGTGGAGGCGCAGGTGCGGCACATCAGCGCCGATGCGGTCAACGACGAGAAGCGCGGCGCCATCTTTCCCGCCACGCTGGTGCTCAAACGCCACCAGCTGAACGTGGACGGCAAGACCATCAAACTGGCCCCGGGCATGAACCTCACGGCCGAGATCAAGACCGGCAGGCGCCGCGTGATCGACTACCTGCTGAGTCCGCTGCAGCAGCATGTGCAGGAAAGCCTGGGAGAGCGCTGAGCGCGCCCCCACGCCCCCTCACTTTTCCTATGCCTGGCCCGCCTCCCGCGGGCCCTCCTGTCTGCCTCACGCATGCGCATCCTGCTCATCCACCAGAACTTCCCCGGCCAGTTCCGCCATGTGGCGGCGGAGTGGGCCCGCCGCCCGGGCTGGCAGGTCGTCGGCATCGGGCGGGACACCGCGCCGGGCCTGCCTGGCCTGACCGACATCGGTACCGGCGCCGGCGCCCTGCGCCTGATCCGCTACAAGCCCCATCGCGGCGTGCACCGCGAGCAGCACCACTACCTGCGCCGCATGGAAGACGCCGTGCTGCACGGCCAGGCCGTGGCGCGCGTGCTGCTGCAGCTCAAGAAGGAGGGCTTCACGCCCGACGTGATCCTGGCCCACCCCGGCTGGGGCGAGACGCTCTACGCCAAGGACGTCTTCCCCCACACCCGCCTCGTGCACTACTGCGAGTGGTTCTACAACACCCCGCCGCTGGACGGCCTGGACCAGCTCGACCGCGCCACCTGGCCCTATGCCGACGTGGGCTTCGACCCCGAGTTCCCCGTCACCTTCGATGACCTCGCCCGCATCCGCAGCTGGAACGCCCTGCACCTGCTGAACCTGCAGAACTGCGATGCCGGCATCAGCCCCACCCACTGGCAGAAGGCCCAGCATCCCGCGGCCTATCTGGACAAGATCACGGTGGCGCACGAGGGTATCGATACCGAAAACCTGGGCCCGGACCCCAACGCCGTCATCAAGACCCCCAGCGGCGAGGTTTTGCGTGCCAACGATCCCGACAAGCCGGTCATCACCTATGTGGCGCGCAACCTGGAGCCCTACCGCGGCTTCCACACCTTCATGCGGGCGCTGCCGGCGGTGCAGCGGGAGCATAGGAATGCGCATGTGGTGATCGTGGGGGGCGACGACGTCAGCTATGGCGCGCGGCCCAAGGACGCCAAGCACTGGCGCGAAAAGATGCTCGCCGAGGTGGGGAACCAGCTGGACCCGACGCGCACGCACTTCCTCGGCAAAGTGCCTTATGCGGACTACAAGCGGGTGCTGCAGGTGTCGTCAGCGCATGTGTATTTGACCTACCCGTTTGTGCTGAGTTGGTCGTGTTTGGAGGCGATGGCGACAGGGTGCTATCTAGTGGGCTCAGATACGGCGCCGGTGAGGGAGGTGCTGGATCCGGAAGCGGAAGGGCACCGCGGGATGCTGGTGGATGGGCTCAGGCCGGAGGCAATAGGGGGCGGCCTGGCGCAGATACCGCCTATTAGTCAAGGCACCGGAGGCCAGCAACTGCGATCGGTTGCTACTGCAAGAAAATACGGGAGATCTTTCTTTAAGATTTTTTGTGATTCAAATTAATCAGAGGGTGTTGTGAAATATATATTTTGTCTACTGCTTGCTTTTTGCGCATCCAGCTGCTTATCAGCTGGCGATGCGGACCGTTCTGCACCGAATGTTGTACTCAGAGAGTTTATAAGGATTGGTAATCTAAAAGGCGTGCCTAGTCGATTGTTTTTTGAGGATTTGTTCGGGTCGCCTGTTGACTGTGGCTTCGATCCTGAAAAGTCCGAAGGCTCTATTCCTAGTTCTCAGGAATGTGATGTGGAGGTGGGGCGGCATAAATATCGAGTGAGCTGGCGGGCAGTATTTTACGAGCACCGAAGGTATTCTCAATATTCTGGCTTTCGGATGTATTTTCTATACAAAGCCGATGCTCCCGTCCATTTGCATGAAATGTACCGCGAGATGGAGGGGTGGACTTCGATACTGAGTAATCATCAGAAAAAATTCTACAGAACTCCATGTGGTACTTCTGAATCAAAGCCCGACGGGATGGGCGCGTGGGGCTTTTCTATCGAAATTGACTCAATAAGAGATGGCTATTTATGTACTGGCACGTTGCGCGGCTTTCAGTTTAATTATGGGATTGACATGGAGGGTGATGTAAATGGCAATTGAGACACCAATTGAGTTTCTTCAAAGACTGCTCGACGGAGCTACGACTGAGTATCAGCGGCAGTACATTCGTGCGCTGATTGAATAGTTGAAGGGTGCTCCAATTAGAGTGGTTTGGGGTGAGCCCGGTAAATATTCTGAGACGCGTGAAGATGGGTGCGGAAATTTTACAATTTCAATGCGACCAGATCAGAACGATGGTCGACTGCTATCTGATTTCTCTCATGAAATTGGACACGTCCTGTTTAGGAGATACAAGAAGGCTGAATTGACGCGCGCGGAATCGGATAGGGATCTTGCAGGGTTGGCTGATGCGATTGCTAGTCGAGAGGCTATGGCTGTCGCATTTCAATATACTTCTGGCTTGTCTGCCCCAGGTGAAATGGGGTATATAAGATATAGCGATGCGGAAAGAATATACCTGGAGTTTGCTTCGAAGCCGGGTCCTGCGGAAACTTATGATTCGTTTATGAATGGGCTGGCGGCTGCATATAAGAGGCAAATGCAGAAGCAGCCGGATACTATGCGAGCTATTCAAGTTCGGGCGCTTGAACATTTGTACGGCCGCCGGCCTGGTGAGAAGAACATTCAGACGATGCCAGAAACAGCTGTTGAAACTGATCTGTATGACACGGACGGCGATCTTTCGCTTCCTGATGACGGCGGATCAGACGGCGGTGGCGGCTCGGGCGGCGACGGCGGCTCGGGCGGCGACGGCGGCGATGGTGGCTCGGGTGGCTCGGGTGGCGCAGGCGCCGGCAGCGGTGCCGGTGGCGATGGCGGCGGGCATGGCTCCGCTGGCGGTACAGGCGCGGGCGGCGCAGGAGCTGGCTCTGCCGGCAGTACGCCCCCTCGCAGGGATCCCCTGGTGCTGGATCTGGACGGTGACGGCATTGAAACCACCGGCACCAGGACGGGCGCCGTGGTCCTCTTTGATCATGATGGTGACGGAGTCAAGACCGGCACGGGCTGGGTGCTGCCTGACGACGGCTGGCTGACACTGGATCGCAATGGCGACGGCGCCATCAACTCCGGGCGCGAGCTCTTTGGCGTTGATACGCTCAAGAAAGATGGAAAGTTCGCCACAGATGGCTTTGATGCTCTCGGTGATCTGGATGACAACGGCGATGGGAAGATCGATGCGCTTGACGCAGCTTTTGCCCAGCTGAAGGTCTGGCGTGACTTGAATCAGGATGGCGTGAGCCAGGCTGAAGAATTGATCGGTCTGGCCTCCTTGGGTATTTCTTCGATTGGGGTCAATCCCAAGGCAGTTCGAGTGGATCTAGGCAACGGCAATATTCAAACTGCGGCCGGCGTCTTCACTCGAGCTGATGGGGCCGCCGGGGTGGCGGGCGAAACCAACGGTGCGGCGGCCAACCTGGATTTGCTGGTCAATACTTTCTATCGAAAGTTCACTGACCGCATTCCTCTTACGGATCTGGCCAAGCGCCTCCCGTCGCTTCGCGGTTCCGGACGGGTGCGGGATCTCAACGAGGCTGTGAGCCTGTCTCCTGAACTTGGTCGACTGCTGGGCGAATACTCCCGGCTGGCCACTAGGGGGATGCAGGCGGATCGCCTGGACGCTTTGCTGGAATCCTGGGCCAAGACGTCTGACCTCCAGCCGCTAAAGAGCCAGGCGGAAGCGCTGGCTTCGCGCGGTGTCAAGCTCGCCTACAACTTGGCAGGACTCACCGCAGGCACCCCGGCATATGAGGAATTCCTGCGCAAGCTTGGCGTGGTCGAGCGCTTCATGGGGTTTACCTATGGTGGTGCCGGCGGACAGCCGCGATTCACCGCGTTGACCGGTAGCGAAGGACTGATGAGCGTCTCCCTGTCGGCGGAGCAGGTGGCGAACATCAGCTTGGCCTACGAGCGCTTCAAGACGGACGTGTACGAATCACTGCTGCTGCCGACCCGGTACGCCAGCTTCCTTGTCGATCCTGCCAAGAAGGATGGACGCTATGACTACGCGCGTTTGCAAGCCTTCTTTGATGCCTACATTGAGGTGTACCCCGTAGACGGCATCGTCGCGCTGACGGAGTTCATCAGCGCCTTTGGCGAAAAGAAGGCGTTGTTGCAAGGGTGGGACAGCATTGCATACCTGCACGCTAAGTTGATTGCCATCCCCGACGCCGCCAAGGTCAGTGCATTCACAGAAGAGCTGAGCAGCTGGACTGTGCGTTTCGCCTCAGCGGCCGACGGCAACCTCATCGGTGGTTCGCGACCTGACCTGATGGTGGGCAATGATCAAGACCAATCCATTGACGGGCGCGACGGCAATGACGTGCTGTCGGGTGGCAATGGCAACGACACCGTCCTGGGCGGCAACGGCTCTGATCTGCTGACCGGCGACCAGGGGAATGACGTCCTGTTCGGCGGCAATGACGACGACACGCTGGACGGAGGGGCAGGCAATGACACCCTGGGTGGCGGCTTTGGCGCTGACACCTTGCATGGTGGCGAAGGAGCCGATGCGCTGTATGGCGACGACGGTGACGACGTGCTCCAGGGCGGCACCGGCAATGACACGCTGGACGGTGGTCTCGGCAAGGACACCTTCGTCTTCGCCTCCGGCTTCGGGCAGGACGTGCTGAACCAGAACGACGGCAGCAGCGGCCGCTGGGACGTGGTGAAGTTCACCGACCTGGCCAGCACGGACCTGAAGAGCTTCGAGCGTGTAGGCGCCCACCTGGTGATCACCTTCAAGACGGGTGACAGCCTGAGCTTGACGAACTACTACAACAGTGACACCTGGTGGCAAGCGCGGATCAACCAGATCCAGTTTGCCGACGGCGTGAACTGGGACCAGACCGCGATTCGTGCCAAGACGGTGGCGCTGGTCGCGGGCGGCTCCGGCGACGACACGCTCAAGGCCCTGGCCGGCTATGCCAACCGCATGCTGGGCGACGCGGGCAACGACTCGCTCACCGGCGACAGCGGCCAGGACACACTGAACGGTGGCCTGGGCAACGACCTGCTGACCGGCGGTGCGGGCGCTGACACCTATGTCTTCGACAGGGGCTATGGCAGTGACCGCATCGTGGAGAACGACGCCACGGCAGGGGTCAAGGACGTGGTCCAGCTGGGCGCAGGCCTGTCGGCCGCCGACCTGACGTTCAGCCGCAGCGGCAACCACCTCGTGGCCTCGGTCAATGGCACGACGGACAGCCTGACCCTGCAGGACTGGTATCTCAACGCAGCCAACCAGGTCGAGGAGTTACGTTTTGCCAACGGTGACGTGCTGACCAACACCCAGGTCCAGGCCTTGGTGTCGGCCATGGCAGGTTTCTCCAGCGGCCCGGCGGTGCACTTCGAGGGCGACAGGCCCGCGTTGCATCAGCTGCCACAGCTGGGGGTCTCGACCATGGCGTGACGCGTTCATGCCGGCCGCTGATTTGCGGCCGGCTTGCGGTCCGTCCCGGCCCAGGCCGGCTTGAAATGGCCCGTCAAGGGCCATTTCCTTTTTTCAGCGCAGGCGTGCGCGCCTGCTCGCATAGACTCCCGCCCATGCCCGCCACCCGCCCCGCCGCCCCCGACCTCGAAGTGAAGAAGGCCCCCACCCAGGCCCGGGCGGTGGAGACCTACGAGCGCATCCTCGCGGCCTGTGCGGATCTGCTGGGCGAGGTGGGCATCGAGCGGCTGTCGACCAACCTGGTCTGTCAGCGGGCGGGCATTTCGCCGCCGGCGCTGTACCAGTACTTTCCGAACAAGTACGCCATCCTCCACGAGCTGGGCACGCGGCTGATGCAGGTGCAGAACGAGCTGCTGATGCCCTGGGCGGTGCCGGCCACCTTCCAGCTGCCGGAGCCGGAGTTCGCGGCCAGCGTGGCCGAGCTCTTCCTCAAGACCCTGGCCCTCACCGAGCGCATGCCGGCCGGCGTGTGGGTGACGCGGGCGCTGCGGGCCGTGCCCTCGCTGCAGTCGGTGCGCAACCTCTCGCATGATCAGGTGACGGACCTGCTGCTGCTGCCCTTCATGAGCGCCCATCCCGGGGCCGACGCCGTCCGGGCCAAGCTGACCATACGCCTGGCCATCGACGCCCTGTATGCCGCCCAGGAGCTGCTGTTCGACGATCCCAGTCTGGACGCCGAAGCCGTGGCCCTCGTCATGTCGGAGATGGTGGCCGCCCAGCTCTGCCGCCTGCGGGGCTGAGGCACCGGCGCCCCGAGGCGCAAGTCGCTGACGCCGTGCTGTCTTGCCCAGTCCTGGGCACCGGCTATTGCCTGGTTCCAGCCACTTCGTGAGACCATGGTCTCTCAAGTCATGACCCGACCGGTGGGAGGCTTCAGGCAATGACGGGATGGTTCAGGCGTGCGCTCCGGGCGTCGCCGGTGCAAGCGCGCCACGCAGGACTGGTCTGTCTGGCCTACCTTGCCTTCGCCCTGCTGTGGATCTTCTTCTCGGACCGTGCGCTGGAGCTGCTGGTCGACGAGCCGCAGCGTCTCGCCGCCGCCACAGCCAAGGGTTTCTTCTTCGTCTTCGTGACGGCCGCCCTGCTGTACCTGGCACTGCGCACCGTGCCCATGATCGGGGCGCAGGAACGCGAGACCTCCTGGGCGATGCGGGCCGGCGCGCAGTCCGCGGTGCCCTGGTACCTGCTGGCCCTGGTGCTGAGCCTGTCGGCGATGGGGGCGTACCTGGCCCTGGGCCCCGCGCTGGACGGGCGGCTTCTGGTCGGGCTCTTCATGCTGCCTGTGATGCTCAGCGCCATGCTGGGCGGCCTGGGGCCGGGCCTCTTCGCGACCCTCACATCCCTGCTGGCCGCCCTGCTGACCCTGTGGAAGCTGCGCGGCGGCTGGGCCCAGCTGCAGGCGCTGGACGGGCTGCAGCTGATGTTCCTGCTGGGCAACAACCTGGCCGTGAGCCTCCTGGCGGGGCGCCTGCGCGCCAGCCTGCAGGCCATGGCGGCCAACCGTCAGCTGCTGGCCGCGGTGGTGGACGGCACCACCGACGCCGTCTTCGTGAAGGACGCGCAGGGCCGCTATCTGATGGTCAACGAGGCCGCCGCGGGCTTTGTGGGCCTGCCCCGCGACGCCATCCAGGGGCGCACGGATGCCGACATCTTCCCGGCGGAGTCCGCCCGCATGATCCGCGCCCGGGACGAGGCGGTCATGGCCTCGGGCCTGACCAGCAACCATGAGGAGTCCTTGCGCACCCAGGCGGGCGAGGCCCTGGTCTTCCATGTGACCAAGGGGCCCTGGCGCGATGAGGCCGGCGCGGTGCGCGGGCTCTTCGGCATCTCGCGGGACGTCAGCGGCGAGGCGCGTCGTGAGCAGGCCCTGAGCGAGGCGGCCGCCGCCATGCGGGAGGCCCAGGCGCTGGCCCATGTGGGCAACTGGTCCTGGGACGTGACCCGGGACCAGCACCAATGGTCGCCGGAAGTCTTCCGCATCTACGGGCGGGACCCGGCACTGGGGCCTGCCGTCGTGCCGGAGGTCTCCCACTATTTCACGCCCCCGGGATGGGCGGCCATCGAGGCGGCGGTGCGCCGAGCGCTCTCGGACGGCACGCCCTATGAGGTGGACGCCGAAGTCCTGAGGACGGACGGCAGCCGGACATGGATCACCGCCCGCGGGCGGGCGATTCTCGACGAGGACGGCGCGGTGATCCGCCTGGTCGGCACGGTGCAGGACATCGGCGATCGCAAGCGCGCCGAGCTGGCCCTGGCGCTGCGCGAGGCCCAGCTCAGCCGCGTGCTCGAAGGCTCGGACCTTGGCTACTGGGACTGGAACGTGCAGACCAACGAGTTCCAGGTCAGCGCGCGCTGGGAGACCATGCTGGGCTACGAGCCGGGCGAGGTCGACGTCTCGGTGGAGAACTGGCCCCGGCTGGTGCATCCCGACGACTTCCCGCAGGTGATGGCCTCCGTGCAGCAGCACCTGGCCGGCGAGACGCACGCCCACGAGATGGAAATGCGCTGCCGCACCAGGGAGGGCGAATGGCGATGGATCCGCACCTCGGGCCGCGTGGTCAGCCGCGATGCCGAGGGCCGGCCGTTGATGATGTCGGGCACGCACACGGACATCACCGAGCGCAAGCAGCTGGAGCTGGCGCTGCGGGAGGCCGCCATGGTCTTCGACAGCAGCCTGGAGGGCATCATGATGGTGGACCCCCAGATGCGCATCACCAAGGTCAACGCCGCCTTCTGCCACATCACCGGCTACAGCGCGGAGGAGGCGCAGGGGCAGAGCCCCCGGATTCTGTCTTCGGGCCGCCAGGGCCCCGAGTTCTACCGCGAGATGTGGCGCGCCCTCGCCGCGCACGACGTCTGGCGCGGCGAGATCTGGAACCGCCGCCGCAACGGCGAGATCTATGCCGAGCTGCTGACCATCTCCTGCGTGCGCGACGCCAAGGGCGTGGTGCAGCACTACATCGGCGTGTTCTCCGACATCAGCCAGATCAAGAGCCACGAGGCCGAGCTGCACCGCATCGCCCACTTCGACCCGCTCACCGGCGTGCCCAACCGCCGCCTGCTGGTGGACCGCCTTCACCAGGCCCTGGCGCGCGCCGCCCGCAGCGAGAGCAGCCTGGCCGTCTGCTTCCTGGACCTGGACGGCTTCAAGGTCGTCAATGACGCCCATGGCCATGCCGTGGGCGACCGGCTGCTGATCGAGGTGACGCAGCGCATGACCCAGGTGCTGCGCGCCGAGGACACCCTGGCCCGGCTGGGCGGCGACGAATTCGTGATCCTGCTCACCGACATCAGCAGCGAGCTGGACTGCACCCTGGTGCTGGACCGCCTGCTGCAGACCGTCCAGCAGCCCCTGCGCATCGAGGGCCTGGAGCTGCGGGTGACGGTGAGCATCGGCGTGAGCCTCTTCCCGAATGACAACGCCGATGCCGACACCCTGATGCGCCACGCCGACCAGGCCATGTACCTGGCCAAGGAAGCCGGCAAGAACCGCTACCAGCTCTTCGACCCGGTCAGCGACCGCCGCGCCCAGTCCCACCGCGAGTTCCTGCTGCGTCTGCAGCAGGCCCTGGAGGCGCGCGAGTTCGTGCTGCACTACCAGCCCAAGGTGGACCTGGTGGACGGCCGCCTGCTGGGCGTGGAGGCCCTGATCCGCTGGAACTGCCCGGGCCGCGGCCTGGTGCCGCCGGGTGAGTTCCTGCCCCAGCTGCAGTCCAGCAGCCTGGAGCTGGCCGTGGGCGAGTGGGTGATCGAGGAGGCGCTGAGCCAGGCCCAGCGCTGGCGCGAGCAGGGCCTGGACCTGCGGGTGAGCGTGAACGTCAGCGCAGCCCATCTGCAGCAGCCCGATTTCCACGACAAGCTGGCCGAGGCCCTGCAGCGCCATCCGGGCCAGCCGCCCCGGCAGTTCGAGCTGGAGGTGCTGGAGACGGCGCAGATCGAGGACATGGACGCGGCCGTCGCCATCCTGAAGCGCTGCGGCGATCTGGGCGTGCGCTTCGCGCTGGACGATTTCGGCACCGGCTACTCCTCGCTCACCTACCTGCGCAAGCTGCCGGTGCAGACCCTCAAGATCGACCAGAGCTTCGTGCGCGGCATGCTGGGCAACGCCGATGACATGGGCATCGTCGAGGGCGTGATCCGCATGGCCCGTGCCTTCCGCATGGACGTGGTGGCCGAGGGCGTCGAGACCCTGGAGCATGGCCGCATCCTGCTGCAGCAGGGCTGCCGGCTGATGCAGGGCTACGGCATCGGGCGGCCCATGCCGGCGGAGGCGCTGGCCGGCTGGCTGCTGGACTGGCAGCTCGAGGCGCCCTGGCTGTCGCTGCAGACCCTGCCTTCCCGCCTGGAGGCCGTCGACCCGCTAGCATGAGCGCCAGTGAAGGCAAGGGCCGCGACGCGCGAGGTATGAGCTTGAAGAAATGGATCCTGGGCGGCTTCGCCCTGCTGGTGCTGCTGGCCCTGGCGATCGCGGCAGGCCTTTGGTGGCTGCATGGCAATCTGGACCGCCTGGTGCACCGGGCCATCGTGGAGCAGGGCAGCGCCCTGATCGGCGCCCCCATCGAGCTGCAGGGCGTGCACATCGATCCGCGCACGGGTGCCGGTGAGCTGCGCGGCCTGGTCATCGGCAATCCGCCGGGCTTCAGGACGCCGCACCTGCTGCAGGTCCGGCGGGTGCGGGTGCAGGTGGACGTCAGCACGCTGACGCAGCCGGTGATCCTGATCAACGCCGTGGAGATCGAGGCACCGGACGTGATCTACGAGAAGGGCGCCACCCAGACCAATATCGAGGCGCTGCAGACCCATCTGGCGCGCCAGCTGCAGAGCGGTGCGCCGCAGCCCTCGGCCTCGGGCGCCGCGCCGAAGAAGTTCATCGTCGAGCGCTTCCAGCTGCTGCGGCCCCAGGCCCAGGCCAGCGCGGCCTTCATGCAGGGGCGGACGGTGAGCCTCAAGCTGCCGGAGATGGACCTGCGCGATCTCGGCCGTGCCGAGGGCGGGCTGAGCGGCGGCGAGCTGGGCGCCCAGGTGGCCAAGGCCCTGCAGCAGCGGCTCAAGGCCTCCTTCTTCTTTGACCGCGCGCTGGAGTCCACCGGCGAGACCGCGCGCCAGGCTGGCGAGGCCCTGGGCAAGCTCTTCAAGAAGCGCTGAGCGCCTGGCGCCGGCAGCGCGGGGTCAGGTCTTGCCGAACAGGGCCTGGTGCTGGGCCCGCAGCAGGTTCTTCTGCACCTTGCCCATGGCATTGCGCGGCAGCTCGGACTGCACGAACACGGCCTTGGGTACCTTGAAGTTGGCGATGCGGGCCTTCAGCGCATCGATCAGGGCCTGCGGCTCGGGCGGCCGGCCGGGGCGCGGCACGACGATCGCGATCACGCCCTCGCCGAAGTCCGGGTGGGGCACGCCCACCACGGCGGACTCCAGTACGCCGGGCAGCTCGTTGAGAAAGCCCTCGACCTCCGCCGGGTAGACGTTGTAGCCGCCCGTGATGATGAGGTCCTTGCTGCGGCCCACGATGCGCACATAGCCCGCGGCGTCCTGCTGGCCGACGTCACCGGTCTTGAACCAGCCGTCGGGGGTGAACTCCTCGGCCGTCTTCTCGGGCATGCGCCAGTAGCCGGCGAAGACGTTGGGGCCGCGCACCTGGATGTGGCCGATCTCGCCGGGCGCGCAGGGCCGACCGGCGTCGTCGATGATGCGCAGGCCCACGCCGGGCAGGGCCGGCCCCACGGTGCCGCCGACGCGTTCGCCGCCCTCCCAGGGGTTGGACGTCAGCATGATGGTCTCGCTCATGCCGTAGCGTTCCAGGATGGTGTGGCCGGTGCGCTGCTGCCAGTCGCGGAAGGTCTCGATCAGCAGGGGCGCGGAGCCGCTGATGAAGAGCCGCATGCGGGCACAGGCCTCGCGCGTGAGCGAGGCCTCGGCGAGCAGGCGGACATAGAGCGTGGGCACGCCCATGAAGACGGTGGCCTCCGGCAGGCGCTGGATCACGGCGCGCGGCTCGAAGCGGCTGAACCAGATCATCTTGCTGCCGTTGAGCAGGGCGCCGTGCGAGGCCACGAAGAGGCCGTGCACATGGAAGATGGGCAGGGCGTGGATCAGCACATCCCCCGTGCGCCAGCCCCAGGCCTGCTGCAGCACGCGAGCATTGGAGAGCAGGTTGCCATGGCTCAGCATGGCGCCCTTGCTGCGGCCGGTGGTGCCGCTGGTGTAGAGGATGGCGGCCAGGTCGCCGGCCTGCCTGGCCACCGGCGTGTGCACGTCGCTCATCTGCGAGGCCCGGTCCAGCAGGGTGCCGGTGCGGTCCTCGTTGAGGGTGAAGACCCGCTGCGTGCCGGCCAGGAAGGCCAGCTTGGACACCCAGCCGAAATGCCGCCCGGCGCAGACCACCACGGCCGGCTCCGCGTTGCCGATGAAGTACTCGAGCTCCGCGGCCTGGTAGGCGGTGTTGAGCGGCAGGTAGACGTGGCCGGCGCGCAGCACGGCCAGGTAGAGCATCAGGGCCTCGACGCTCTTCTCGGTCTGCACGGCGATGCGGCTGGCGGGCGGCAGGTCCAGCGAGTCCAGCAGATTGGCCATCATGGCCGTGCCACGCTCCAGGTCCCGCCAGCTGTAGCGGAGGTGCTCGCCGTCGGCGCATTCGATGGCGCAGGCGTCGAGGTCCGCGGGGAAGGCGGCGCGCAGGGCGCTGAAGAGGTTGGCGTTGTCCGAAGGGGCGGCGGTACTCATGGGGCGGCATTGTGCAACGGGCGCCCGGCACCCGCCTTGCCCTGGCGCAGCGGCCGGCCGGGTAAACCCCGTGCCCGCCGGCGCCGTCAAGCGCCGGCCCGGGCGCTACAGTCCCCCGCTGGTCCCGTTGCAGCAGTACCGCACCCGATGAACCTGCCCCTTCTGCCCCAAGACGCCGATGGCGTGCTGCGCCTCGCCGCGCAGTCCATGTTCGAGGTCTTCGCCCAGGCGGTGGAGGGCATGATGGTGGTGGACCGCCAGCACCGCATCGTCTGGATCTCCGACGGCTACAAGCGCTTCCTGCCCGCCCTGGGCTTTGGCGACGAGACCGAGTTCGTGGGCCGCCGCGTCGAGGAGGTGGTGCCCAACACCCTGATGGCCCAGGTGGTGGACCAGGGCCAGCCCATGCTGGTGGACCTGCTGACCAACAAGGCCGGCACCTTTCTGGTCAGCCGCCTGCCCCTGCGTGACGATTCCGGCGCGGTGATCGGCGCGGTGGGCATGGTCCTGCTGGACCATCCCGAGACCACCATGCAGCCGCTGATCGCCAAGTTCAGCCGCCTGCAGCAGGAGCTGGACGAGACCCGCCGCCAGCTGGCCGCCGAGCAGGTGCGCAACCGCCGGCCCAAGTACAGCATCGCCAGCTTCGTGGGCAGCAGCGGGCCTGCGCTGGAGATCAAGCGCCAGGCGCGCCGCGCGGCCCTGTCCGACGCCACCGTGCTGCTGCTGGGCGAGACCGGCACCGGCAAGGAGCTGCTGGCCCATGCCATCCACACGGCCTCGCCGCGCGCGGCCAAGCCGCTGGTGAGCCTCAACATCGCCGCCGTGCCCGAGACCCTGCTGGAGGCCGAGTTCTTCGGCGTGGCGCCGGGCGCCTACACCGGCGCCGACCGCAAGGGCCGCGAGGGCAAGTTCAAGCTGGCGGACGGCGGCACGCTGTTCCTGGACGAGATCGGCGACATGCCCCTGCCGCTGCAGAGCAAGCTGCTGCGCGTGCTGCAGGAGCAGGAACTGGAGCCGCTGGGCAGCAATACCGTGATCCGTGTCGACGTGCGCGTGATCGCCGCCACCAGCCGCGACCTGCCGGCCATGGTGGCGCGCGGCGAGTTCCGCGCCGACCTCTTCTACCGCCTCAATGTGCTGCCCCTGCGCGTGCCGCCCCTGCGCGAGCGCCTGGACGACATCGAGGCCCTCGCCGAGGCCCTGCTGGAGGACATCGTCCGCCGCGCCGGCATGGCCTCGCGCAGCCTGGCGCCCGACGCCCTGGAGCTGCTGATGCGCCAGGACTGGCCCGGCAACATCCGCGAGCTGCGCAATGTGCTGGAGCAGGCCTGCCTCATGGGGGACGAGATGCTGCTGCAGTCCGCGCAGCTGGCGCCCTATCTGAAGCATGCCGCCGGCGCCGCGGCACGCAGCGTGGCCGCCGCTCCCGGCGATCGTCCCGGTGCCGCGTTGCTGGCCGAGCCCAGTCCGGACGACCCGCGCCTGCTGCGCCCCCTCTCCGAACAGATCGCCGAACTGGAGCGAGCCGCCCTGCGCGCGGCCCTGCGCGCGACCGGCGGCAACAAGCTCGCCGCGGCCAAGCTGCTGCGCATGTCCCGCGCCTCGCTGTACGACAAGCTGCCGTTGCTCGGGGACGCCTGATGGGGCTCAGCGCGCGAGCCGTGCGGCAGCCCGCACCGCCCACTCCGCGCGGCTGATCTCGTAGCGGCGCACGTCCATGTCATAGGCGCGACTCAGGCCCACGTCGCGCATGCCGAGCCGCTCCATCACGCGCCAGGAGTTCTCGTTGTCGGGATGGCAGACCGAGACCAGCAGCTCGATGGGCTGGGTGCGGAAGGCGAAGTCGCCCATGGCCTGCGCGGCCTCGCTGGCCAGGCCGCGGCCCCAGCGGTCCTGACGCAGCCGCCAGCCGATCTCCAGGGGCTCGCCCACGATGCGGCCCAGGTGCTGGATGCAGCCGGCGCCGATGATCTCCCCGCTGTCCAGCTCGATGAAGCTCCACCACGAGAAGCCGTGCGCCGCCCAGCGGGCCTGCACGCGCTCGATGACGGCGTCGGTCTCCTCCTGCGTCTCGGGGCGGCCGCTGAGGTAGCGCATCACCACCGGGTCGCTGTTCAGGCGGTTCAGGCCCAGGCGATGGGCGGGGACCATGGGTTCCAGGCGCAGTCGGGGGGTGTGGAGGAGGCTCATGGGGCGACTCTAGTGAAGCCGGGCGGCGCGGCCAAGGGTCATGGGGCGGCTCACGCGCGAGCCTTCCACACCATGTCCCGGAGCGCGCGGCCCAGGTCCTCGGGTTTGAAGTCGCCCAGGTTGCCCAGCAGGATGAGGGCCCGGCCCTGCTCGGGGAAGCGCTCGAAGCGCACCGAGAAGCCCTCGCTCTGGCCCTCGTGCCAGACCTGCAGCCGGCCGGCCGGGTCGCGCTGGAAGTTCCAGCCCAGGCCGTAGGCATGACCCTGCTCGGTGGGCACGCCCTGGGCCCAGAGCTTCTCGAACACGGCCCGGTAAGGCTTGTAGGGGCCCCAGCCCTGCAGCGCGCGCTCCCACTGGATCATGTCCCGCAGGCTCATCTCGAAGCCGCCGCAGCCGGCCGCCATCCAGCTGCGCACGCCGGGCGGCTGCTCGGCACCGATGTCGACGATGCCACCGGGGCGGCGCTGGTGGGGGGCGGCCATGTCCGCGAAGCCGGGGGTGGGCGCCATCAGCCGTGCGCTCGTCATGCCCAGCGGTTCGAAGAGCCGCTGCGCCAGCACCTGCTCATAGGGGCGGCCCGCCAGGCGGCCGAGGGCGCTGGCCAGCAGGTTGTAGCCGATGTTGCTGTAGTGGCAGCGCTGCCCGGGCGGGCTCAGCAGGGGCTGGCGCCGGACGATGGGCAGCCACTCCTGCTCGCCATAGTTGCGTGGGAAGAGGGCCTGCACCTCGGGGTCGCTGAAGTCGACGTTCTTGGGCAGGCCGGCTGTGTGCTGCATCAGCTGCTGCAGCGTGATGGCCTGCCAGGACGCGGGCAGGTCCTCGATGAGATCGGCCAGGCGCTGCTCCAGGCGCAGCTGCCCCTCCTCCACCATCAGCTGTGCGGCGCAGCACAGCAGGGGCTTGGAGAGGGAGCAGATGTCGAAGCGCAGGTCTTCGGTGACGGGGCGCTGGTGCCCCACGTCGCCCCAGCCCAGGCCGCGGGCGTAGAGGGGTTCGCCGTCCTGCAGCAGAGCCAGCGCCAGGCCGGGCATCTGCTGGTCCTTCAGCCACTGCCGGGCATAGCGGTCCATCCTGTCCAGGGATGCGGGGGTACGCGCGGGGGCCGCCTGCGCGCTGCCCAGCCCGAGCCCCAGTCCTGCGCCCAGGCCCAGTCCGGCGGCCAGCCCCTGACGCAAGACCTGACGCCTCGGCACCGTTGCATTCATCGCCACGCCTCCCGCTGGGGCCCTGCTGTCTGCGAGGCAGACAGCCAGGGTCTTGTGTTTGAAGATTGAACAGCGCTGTCCATGAATCGGTCATGGTCCAGCCTGGGTGCGCCCGGTGGGCGCGGGTCCACGGCCCATGACGCAGCCGCCGGCCCGGATGGTAGGGCGCAGGGCAGGGCCCCTGCGGGGGCTGCCGCTCGGGGTTTACGCGAGTTTGTGCGGGCTGTGGCGTCTCCGGGGCTGCGTCAGGCACGGGCCTTGCACCATGATGGCCAGGCCCGGGCGCAGACTTCGGGCAGCACCACAACAGGAGACACGACATGCCCCTCATCCACCGCCGTGCGGCGAGCCTTGCCCTGATCGGCGCCTGTGCCCTGCTGGCCCTGCCTGCGCAGGCCGCCGGCAACGAGATCCGCATCGCCCACGTCTACTCCAAGACCGGCCCGCTGGAGGCCTACGGCAAGCAGACGCAGACCGGCCTGATGATGGGCCTGGACTACGCCACCGGCGGCACCATGACCGTCAACGGGAAGAAGCTGGTGGTGATCGAGAAGGACGACCAGGGCAAGCCCGACGTGGGCAAGAGCCTGCTGGCCGCGGCCTACGGCGACGACAAGGCCGACATCGCCGTCGGCCCCTCGTCCAGCGGCGTGGCCCTGGCCCTGCTGCCCGTGGCCGAGGAGTACAAGAAGATCCTGCTGGTGGAGCCCGCGGTGGCCGACGCCATCACCGGCGAGAAGTGGAACAAGTACATCTTCCGCACCGGCCGCAACAGCTCGCAGGACGCCATCGCCAACGCGGTCGCCCTGGACAAGCCCGGCACCGTGATCGCCACCCTGGCCCAGGACTACGCCTTCGGCCGCGACGGCGTGAAGGCCTTCAAGGACGCGATCAAGAAGGCCAGGCTGGTGCACGAGGAGTACCTGCCCACCAACACGACGGACTTCACCGCCGGCGCCCAGCGCCTGATCGACAAGCTCAAGGACCAGCCCGGCCGCAAGGTGATCTTCATCATCTGGGCCGGCGGCGGCAATCCGTTCAAGATCGCCGACCTGGACCTGAAGCGCTACGGCATCGAGATCGCCACGGGCGGCAACATCCTGCCGGCCATGGTGGCCTACAAGCAGTTCCCCGGCATGGAGGGCGCCAGCTACTACTACTTCGGCATGCCCAAGAACCCGGTCAATGAATGGCTGGTGGCCAACCATTACAAGCAGTTCAAGTCGCCGCCGGACTTCTTCACTGCGGGCGGCATGACGGCGGCCATCGCCCTCGTGGAAGCCCTCAAGAAGACGGGCGGCGAGACCGGCACCAACAAGCTGATCAAGGCCATGGAAGGCATGAGCTTCGAGACGCCCAAGGGCCGCATGACTTTCAGGCCAGAAGACCATCAGGCGATGCAGTCCATGTACCACTTCCGCATCAAGGTGGACAAGGCGTTTGAGTGGGGGGTGCCGGAGCTGGTGCGGGAGATCAAGCCGGAGGAAATGAACGTCCCCCTGCGCAATAAACGCTGACTCGCTCGGCAGCTGCGCTGCGCTCGGCTGCTGCGCGAACGCTGGCCGTCGTTGCGGGTCCTCCCAAAGATCCTCACGACCCTCAAGGTCGCTCCGGTCTTGGGGCCCCCCGCGCCTAGTCCAGCGTCCGCTCGCGGCTCGGCTACTGCGCGAACGCTGGCCGTCGTTGCGGGTCCTCCCAAAGATCCTCACGACCCTCAAGGTCGCTCCGGTCTTTGGGACCCCCCCGCGCCTAGTCCAGCGTCCGCTCGCTACGCCTCGGGCTCTGGAAGCTGGGGATGGTGCACTTCGGAATTGGAGCTGTGTTTGTGCTTGAAACTCGGAATCTGACGATACGGTTCGGCGGGCATGTGGCTGTCGATCACGTCTCCTGCGCGTTCGCGCCGGGCTCGCTGACGGCCATCGTGGGGCCCAACGGGGCGGGCAAGACGACCTATTTCAACCTGATCTCGGGGCAGTTGCCGGCGAGTGAGGGTCAGGTCTTGCTTGATGGCGAGGATCTGAGCGCGCTGTCGGCGCCGCTGCGCACGCGCAAGGGGCTGGGGCGGGCCTTTCAGCTGACGCAGCTGTTCCCGCACCTGCCGGTGCTGGAGAACGTGCGGCTGGCGGTGCAGGCGCGCCAGGGCCTGGGCCTGAAGATGCTGTCGGTGTGGGTGAATCACAGGGCGCTGATCGAGGAGTCGATGGCGCTGCTGGAGCGGGTGCGGCTGGCGTCCAAATCGGGCGCCCTGGCCGCCAGCCTGCCGCATGGCGACCAGCGCAAGCTCGAGGTGGCGGTGCTGATGGCGCTGCAGCCCAAGGTCTTCATGTTCGACGAGCCCACCGCCGGGATGAGCGTGGACGAGGTGCCGGTGGTGCTGGACCTGATCCGCGAGCTCAAGCGGGAAGGGCGGCACACCATCCTGCTGGTCGAGCACAAGATGGACGTGGTGCGCGAGCTGGCGGACCGCGTCATCGTGCTGCACCAGGGCGCCCTGGTGGCGGACGGCGCGCCGGCCGAGGTCATGGCCCTGCCGGTGGTGCAGGAGGCCTACCTGGGCGTGGCCGCAGCGGTGGTGGCGGACGGTGCCGAGGAGGTCGCGGCATGAAGGCCCTGCTCGAACTGCGCGGGGTGCAGACCCACATCGGCGCGTATCACATCCTGCATGGCGTGGACCTGGTGGTGCCCGAGGGCGAGCTGACCCTGCTGCTGGGCCGCAACGGCGCCGGCAAGACCACCACGCTGCGCAGCATCATGGGCCTGTGGCAGGCGAGCAAGGGTCAGGTCTTGCTGGACGGCCAGGCCATCGGCGGCCCCGGCGCGCAGCTGGCCACGCCGGAGATCGCCCGCCGCAGCATTGCCTACGTGCCCGAGAACATGGGCATCTTCGGCGCGCTCAGCGTGGCGGAGAACCTGCTGCTGGCGGCCCGCGAGGCCCGCCGCATCGAGCAGCTGGACGGCGAGCGCCTGGACTGGCTCTTCGGCCTCTTCCCGGCGCTGAAGAAGTTCTGGCACTACCCGGCGGGCAAGCTCTCGGGCGGGCAGAAGCAGATGCTGGCCATCGCCCGTGCCCTGATCGAGCCGCGCCGCCTGCTGCTGATCGACGAGCCTTCCAAGGGGCTGGCGCCGGCCATCGTGCAGAACCTGATCGAATCCCTGCAGGCGCTCAAGCGCAGCCGCACGACGGTGCTGCTGGTGGAGCAGAACTTCCACATGGCCCGCCAGCTGGGTGACAGCGTGGCGGTGATGGACGACGGCCGCGTGGTCCACGCCGGCCGCATGGCCGACCTGGCCGCCGACGAGGCCCTGCAGCAGCGGCTGCTGGGGCTGTCGCTGGCGGCGCATCAATGAGGAGGGACGCATGAGCATCCCCATGACGACCGCGGGTGCGCCCGCGCGCGCGGCCGGCCCGCGCCTGAACGTGGACTGGCAGCCGCTGGTCCTGCTGCTGGGCCTGATGGCCCTGGCCCTGCCGCTGATGGGCAGCGCCTCCAGCTGGGCCACCCTGACCCTGGCTGGCCTGGCCATGGGCCTGATCATCTTCATCATCGCCTCGGGCCTGACCCTGGTCTTCGGCCTGATGGACGTGCTGAACTTCGGCCACGGCGTGTTCATCGCCCTGGGCGCCTTCATGGCCACCACGGTGATGGGCGGCATGAGCGCCTGGACGGGCGAGGGCAGCAGTCTGGCCGCCAACCTCGTGGCCGTGGGCCTGGCCAGCCTGGCCGGCATGGCGGTGGCCGGCGCGGCGGGCCTGGTCTTCGAGCGCGTGCTGGTGCGGCCGGTCTACGGCATGCATCTCAAGCAGATCCTGATCACCATGGGCGGCATGATCATCGGCGAGGAATGCATCAAGCTGCTGTGGGGCGCGCAGCTGGTGCCGCTGCCGGTGCCGGAGGGTCTGCGCGGTTCGCTGCTGCTGGGTGACGTCGCCATCGAGAAGTTCCGGCTGCTGGCCGTGGTGCTGGGCCTGGCGGTGTTCGCGGGCCTGCTGTGGGTGCTCAACCGGACCAAGCTCGGGCTGCTGATCCGCGCCGGCGTGCAGGACCGCGAGATGGTGGAGAGCCTGGGCTACCGCATCCGCCGGCTCTTCGTGGCCGTCTTCGTCGCGGGTTCGGCGCTGGCTGGTCTGGGCGGGGTGATGTGGGGGCTTTACCAGCAGGGTGTCACGCCGCAGATCGGGGCGCAGGTCAACACGCTGATCTTCATCGTCATCATCATCGGCGGCCTGGGCTCGACCCTGGGCTGCTTCGTCGGCGCGCTGGCCGTGGGGCTGATGGCCAACTACTGCGGCTTCCTGTTCCCCAAGGCGGCGCTGTTCTCCAGCATCGGGCTCATGGTGGCGGTGCTGATGTGGCGGCCTCAGGGGCTCTATCCGGTGGGGGCACGATGACCCACCCCCTGCGCGCTTCGCGCGCCCCCTCAAGGGGGCGAGCCCGATGGCCCGGCAAAGCCGGATCCACGGACTCCGCATGGTTGCGTTGGCGCCGTGCAGATGATCGACTCGGAGTACAGGCATGAGCCTCATTCACGCCCTGCTTTCCCATGACCTGCCGCGCAGCCGCCTGCTGGCCGCGCTGCTGGTGGCCTGCGTGCTGGGCCTGCTGCTGACGCCCTTTCTCTTTCCCGGCATCAAGGCGCTGAACGTGGCGGCCAAGATCCTCGTGTTCATCGTGCTGGTGGCCAGCTACGACCTGCTGCTGGGCTACACGGGCATCGTCAGCTTCGCTCATACGCTGTTCTTCGGCATCGGGGCCTATGGCGTGGCCATCGCCAGCAACCAGATGGGGCCGGGCTGGCCGGCGCTGGCTGCGGGCGTGGGCGCGGCCCTGGGCCTGAGCCTGCTCTTGTCCCTGCTGGTCGGGCTGTTCTCGCTGCGGGTCAAGGCGCTGTTCTTCGCGATGATCACCATGGCCGTGGCCTCGGCCTTCCTGGGCCTGGCCTCGCAGCTGTCCGAGTTCACCGGCGGCGAGGACGGCCTCAGCTTCCAGGTGCCCGAGCTGCTGCAGCCAGGCACGGAGTTCCTGGAAGAGCCCTTCCTCGGGGCCAGCATCGACGGGCGCTTCGCGGCCTACTACCTGCTGTGCGCCTGCACCCTCGCGCTGACCCTGCTGCTGCTGCGCATCGTCAACTCGCCCTTCGGCCGCGTGCTGCAGGCCATCCGCGAGAACGACTTCCGGGCCGAGGCCATCGGCTACCGGACCGTGGTCTACCGTGTCTGGGCCAATGTGCTGGCGGCGCTGTTCGCGACCCTGGCCGGCGCCATGCTGGCCGTCTGGCTGCGCTACAACGGGCCGGACACCTCGCTCTCCCTGGAGCTGATGCTGGACGTGCTGCTGATCTGCGTGATCGGCGGCATGGGCAGCGTCTACGGCGCGGTCGTGGGCAGCGTGCTCTTCATGGGCGCGCAAGCCTATCTGCAGGACCTGATGCGCCTGGGCGCCACGGCGGTGGAGGGCGTGCCCGTGCTGGCGCAGCTGGTCTCGCCGGACCGCTGGCTGCTGTGGCTGGGCCTGCTTTTCGTGCTGGCGGTCTATCACTTCCCGGCCGGCATCGTCGGCGGCCTGCGGCTGCGGGCCGCGCGCCGCGCGCTGGCGGCCCTGAGCAAGGAGCAGGCATGAGCGTCACCTCCCCGGGATTCACCTCCCACTACCTGCGCTGCGCCGGCCGCGAGATCCACTACACCGACTGGGGGCCGGCCGGTGCGCCCGTGGTGATTGCCTGGCACGGCCTGGCCCGCACGGGGCGGGACATGGACGCGCTGGCCGCCTTCCTCAGCGACGGCTACCGCGTGATCTGCCCGGACACCCTGGGCCGCGGCCTCTCGCAATGGAGCCCCGACCCGGACCGCGAGTACTGCCTCGAGTTCTACGTGCAGCTGGCCACCGAACTCGTGGATCAGCTGCAGCTGACGCGCTTCCACTGGGTGGGCACCTCCATGGGCGGCGCCATCGGCACGCTGGCCGCGGCGACCACGCTGCGCGGCCGCATCGAGCGACTGGTGCTGAACGACAACGGTCCCTCGCTGGCTGCGCCGGCCATCGCGCGCATCCGCGCCTATGCCGGCAACCCGCAGGCCTTCGACACCGTCACCGAGCTGGAGCAGTACTTCCGCCAGGTCTACAAGCCCTATGGCTGGCTGAGCGACGCGCAGTGGCGCCTGTTGACCGAGACCTCCCTGCGGCGCCTGCCCGACGGCCGCGTGACGCCGCACTACGACCCGGCCATGGTGCGCCAGTTCGTCACCCGGCCCGATGACTACGAGCGCTGGACCGAGTGGGACAGCCTCAGCCTGCCCGTGCTGTGCCTGCGCGGCGAGGACTCCGACCTCCTGCTGGTCGAGACCGCCGAAGCCATGCGGGTGCGCGGGCCCTGCGCGGCGGTGGCCACCATTGCGGGCTGCGGCCATGCCCCGGCGCTGAATGTGCCGGCGCAGCTGGAGCTGGTGCGTCGCTTCCTCGAAGGGAACTGAGGCTCAGCCGCCGTTGACGCTCACATGGCCCTGGCGCTCGCAGCGCTGCACGGCCTTCGGGAGGTCCGGGCCGAAGTCGGTCTCCCAGCATTCATCGAAGACGGAGCAATAGCAGGCGGCGAGGCTCAGCTTGGTGCGGTCCCGGTCCACCGTCTCGAACAGCGTCTTGACGGCTTCGTCGTGGACGTCCTCGGCGCGCCAGCTGAAGATCATCTGGCGCTTGCCGGCCATCAGCACGTCGCCGGCCAGGGAGCCGCTGCGCGTGTGCAGCAGGGCGCTCTTGTCGACCTCCAACCGGTGCTCACGCGCCACCACGACGGGCAGGGCATGGCTGCTCTGGAGCGGCTTGCCGTCGTAGCGCATTTCCAGCCAGACCACGCGCGCCGGGCCGGTGCCGGCGTTCTCCACGGCGAGCTGGATCTCCGACTTGTCGCTCGCATTGATGTTGGCGGCATAGAACTGCAGGATGGGGGTGGACCCCGCCTTCACCAGGCGCGCGTTCTGCTCGACCAGGGCCTGCATGGTGGCGCTGGTCTTGAGCGCCGACACCAGCGCGGCGCCCGCGCTCAGCAGCATGCTCAGGGCCACGGCCACGTGGAACCAGCGCGGCGCCTTGTCCTCGCCCGCGGGCTTGCTCAGCTTGGGAATCTCGATCATGGCCTCTCCTTGGCCGCGCATTATGGCGAGCCCAGGGGCAGGCGCAGGGGAATCGCGACGAAGCGCTTACTGCGCGGGCAGGCGGCCCAGCCAGTGGTCCAGACGGCCGCGAAGGGCGGTGAAGTCCAGGGGCTTGGTGAGGTGCTCGTCCATGCCGGCGGCCAGGCTGGCCTTCACGTCACTCTCCAGGGCATGGGCGGTCAGGGCGAGGATGGGGAAATGCGGCAGCTCGGCGCGTGCCTGCAGCTCGCGCAGGCGGCGGGCGCATTCCAGGCCGTCCATGCCGGGCATCTGGATGTCCATCAGCACCAGGTCGGGGGCGGCCTGCATGCAGGCGTCGACGGCCTCCAGGCCGTTGCTGGCCAGGCGGCTGCGCAGGCCCATGAGGGACAGGAACTCCAGGGCCACGACCTGGTTGATGGGGTTGTCCTCGACCAGCAGCACTTGCGCCCTTGCGGCTGCCGCCCCGATGGCGCCCATGGAAATACTGTTCGTGCCCGTTGTCATCATGAACTGCCCACCTGCTGTTGGCCAAGATCCATTCGCCTCGCGCTGTGCCTGGCGGAGCCCCTGGCCCTGGAGCCGGACTTCCGTGTGCCGCCCAACGCGTCGGCACCTCCCTGAGGGGGCAGGATGGACATCCCCGCACCAGCAGGTGAACAAGCCACGGGTTAACCCGCATTCTTGATTTGCGGCTCGTTCGGGGCGTGATGTTGCACCCGGATTCGCGGCGGCGCAATGCCCGCCGCTTTCATTTACGTTCCTGAACAGGCCGATACGGGGCCAGGTCTTGATACACCGCAATCCATTGCTCCCGGAAGGGGGAGCCGGATGCGCCATCAGGGCCTTCGCCGTCTGCTGACAGATTCATGTCATCGCGCTCCCTAGAATGACCGCCTCCTTCAGTCAGAGACCCGCCACGATGTCCGACGGTCATATCAAGATTCGCGGTGCCCGCCAGCACAACCTCAAGAACCTCGATCTGGACATCGCCACGCACGAGCTGACGGTGGTGACGGGCCCCAGCGGTTCGGGCAAGTCCAGCCTGGTCTTCGACACCCTCTATGCCGAGGGCCAGCGGCGTTACGTGGAAACGTTCTCAGCTTATGCGCGCCAGTTCCTGGACCGCATGGACCGGCCGGCGGTGGACAAGGTCGAGGGTGTGCCGCCCGCCATCGCCATCGACCAGACCAACCCGGTGCGCACCTCGCGCTCCACGGTCGGCACGATGACGGAGCTGAATGACCACCTGAAGCTCCTGTTCGCACGCGCGGCACAGCTCTATGACCGCCAGACCGCGCAGCCGGTGCGCCATGACACGGCCCAGACCATCTTCGCGGAGCTCAAGGCCCGCACGCTGGCCGATGATCCCCGCCTGGTGCTGACCTTCCCGGTCGAGCTGCCGGCCAACACCAGCGCCGAGCAGGTGCAGCAGTGGCTGGCCGCCAGCGGCTTCACGCGCGTGCAGGCGGAGCGCGAGCTCGGGGATCGCAAGGTGCTCGATGTGGTCGCGGACCGCTTCCGCATGCAGGGCGTCGACACCCAGCGCGCCATGGAGGCCATCGAGCTGGCCTTGAAGCGCGGCAGCGGCCGTCTCAATGTCTATGCGGGTGGCAGCGAGGAGCAGGCGCCGGAGATCTGGCGCTACTCCACCGGCCTGCACTGCCCGGACAGCGACCTGCGCTACCAGGACCCGCAGCCCGCGCTGTTCTCCTTCAACTCGGCCATGGGCGCCTGCGAGACCTGCCGGGGCTTCGGCCGCGTGATCGGCGTGGACCTGGGCCTGGTCATCCCCGATGACAAGAAGACCCTGCGCGCCGGCGCCATCAAGCCCCTGCAGACGCCGGCCTGGGCCGAGTGCCAGGACGACCTCATGCGTCATGCGGGCGATGCCGGCATCCCGCGCGACACCGCCTGGAGCCAGCTCACACCCGCGCAGAAGGACTGGGTCATCAACGGCTCGCCCAACTGGAAGGGCAAGTGGAACCAGCAGTGGTACGGCGTGCACCGCTTCTTCGAGTACCTGGAGAGCAAGGCCTACAAGATGCACATCCGCGTGCTCTTGTCCAAGTACCGCAGCTACACCGAATGCCCGGACTGCCGCGGCGCGCGCCTCAAGACCGAGGCCCTGCTGTGGCGCGTGGGCTCGGCCGCGCTGGCGGATGCCGCCCTGCCGCGCGAGCAGCGCTTCCTGCCCAGCGGCACGGCCTGGAGCCGCGCGCAGCTGGAGTCCCTGCCCGGCCTGCACCTGCATGACCTGATGCAGCTGCCCATGCACCGCCTGCGCCGCTTCATGGACGAGCTGCAGCTGCCTTCCACGATGCTGGACGAGGCCCTGAAGCTGCTGCTGGAGGAGATCCGCAACCGCCTCAAGTACCTCTGCGACGTGGGCCTGGGCTACCTCACCCTGGACCGCCAGAGCCGCACGCTCTCCGGCGGCGAGGTGCAGCGCATCAACCTCACCACGGCCCTGGGCACCTCCCTGGTCAACACGCTGTTCGTGCTGGACGAGCCCAGCATCGGCCTGCACCCGCGGGACATGAACCGCATCGTGCAGGCCATGCACCGCCTGCGCGACGCGGGCAACACGCTGGTGGTGGTCGAGCACGACCCCGCCGTGATGCTGGCCGCCGACCGCCTCATCGACATGGGCCCGGGCCCCGGCGAGAAGGGCGGCAGCATCGTCTTCGACGGCACGCCCGAGGCCATCCGCTCGGCCGACACGCTCACCGGCGCCTACCTGGGCGCGCGCAAGCAGGTGGGCATGGGGCTCAAGCGCCTGGTCGATGCTTCGACGCCGCGGCTCATCCTCGAGGGCGCGCGCGAGCACAACCTGAAGAACGTCAGCGTGGAGTTCCCGCTGCAGCGCATGGTGGTGGTCACCGGCGTCTCGGGCTCGGGCAAGAGCACGCTGATGCAGGACGTGCTCTACCCCGCGCTGGCCCGCCACTTCGGCCAGGCCACCGAGGCGCCGGGCGCGCATGACCGCCTGCTGGGCGCGGACTGGCTGGCTGACGCGGTCTTCGTGGACCAGTCCCCCATCGGCAAGACGGCGCGCTCCAACCCGGCCAGCTATGTGGGCGCCTTCGACGAGATCCGCAAGCTCTTCGCCGCCACGCCCATGGCCCAGGAGCGCAGCTACGGTCCGGGCATGTTCAGCTTCAACGCGGGCGACGGCCGCTGCCCCACCTGCGGCGGCTCGGGCTTCGAGCACGTCGAGATGCAGTTCCTCTCCGACGTCTACCTGCGCTGCCCGGACTGCGACGGCCGCCGCTTCCGTGCCGAGATCCTCGACGTGAAGATCATTCGTGATGAGCGCGAGCTGTCGGTTTCCGAGGTGCTGGAGCTCACGGTCAGCGAGGCCGTGCACCAGTTCCGCTACGACCGCGAGGTGCTGCTCAAGCTGCAGCCCATCCTCGACGTGGGCCTGGAATACGTGCGCCTGGGCCAGCCCGTGCCCACGCTGTCCGGCGGCGAGGCCCAGCGCCTGAAGCTGGCCGGCTTCCTGGCCGAGGCAGCCACCAGCGCCAGCAAGAGCCGCCAGGCGGTCGCGAAGAAGGGCACGCTCTTCCTCTTCGACGAGCCCACCACCGGCCTGCACTTCGACGACATCGCCAAGCTCATGCGCGCCCTGCGCAAGCTGCTGAGCGCCGGGCATTCGCTGATCCTGATCGAGCACAACCTCGACGTCATCCGCGCGGCCGACTGGCTGATCGACCTGGGCCCCGAGGGCGGCGAGGACGGCGGCCTGCTCGTCTGCCAGGGCACGCCCGAGGAGGTGCGCGAGCACCCGACGTCGCACACCGCCGAGGCCCTGCGCGAGTACGCGCTGCACATGGACCGCCCGGCCATGAAGGTGGAGGAGGGCCGCCCGCTGCAGAGCGTGGTGCGTGCCCGGCGTGCACAGGCCGAGGAGGCCATCCGCATCGTCAACGCGCGCGAGCACAACCTGAAGTCGGTCGACGTGGCCATCCCGCGTGGCAAGTTCAATGTGATCACCGGCGTCTCGGGCTCGGGCAAGTCCACCCTGGCCTTCGACATCCTCTTCAACGAGGGCCAGCGCCGCTACCTCGAATCGCTCAATGCCTATGCGCGCTCCATCGTGCAGCCGGCAGGGCGGCCGGAGGTGGACGCGGTGTGGGGCATCCCGCCCACGGTGGCCATCGAGCAGCGCCTCTCGCGCGGCGGCCGCAAGAGCACGGTGGCCACCACCACCGAGGTCTGGCACTTCCTGCGCCTGCTCTACGTGAAGCTGGGCGTGCAGCACTGCCGCCATGACGGCACGCCGGTGAAGCCGCAGAGCGTGGAGTCCATCCTCGCGCAGCTGATGCGGGACTACCGCGGCCAGCACATCGGCCTGCTGGCGCCCCTGGTGATGAACCGCAAGGGCCTCTACACCGACCTCGCCAAATGGGCCAAGGGCCGCGGCCACAGCCATCTGCGCGTGGACGGCGAGTTCCTGCCCGTGGCGCCCTGGCCCAAGCTGGACCGCTTCAAGGAGCACACGCTGGAGCTGCCGGTGGGTGATCTCGTCGTTTCGCCGGAGAAGGAAGGCGCGCTGCGCGAGCTGCTGCTCAAGGCGCTGGATCACGGCAAGGGCGTGCTGCATGTGCTGAGCCCGCTGGACGGGCTGGAGGCCGCGTTGAAGAGCGGCAGCTCCACGGCCGGCCTGGGCGCGGTGCGCGTGTTCTCCACCAAGCGCGCCTGCCCCACCTGCGGCGAGAGCTATCCCGAGCTCGACCCGCGCCTGTTCAGCTACAACTCCAAGCACGGCTGGTGCAGCAGCTGCGTGGGCACGGGCCTGGCGCTGAGCAAGGAGCAGCGCAAGCTGCTGGACGACTCCCAGCAGGACAAGGACAACCGCGGCCGCGAGCAGAGCTTCAACGCCGAGGTGGAGGTCGAGGGCCTGGCCGACGAGGCCTGCCCCGACTGCCACGGCGCCCGCCTGAACCCCACCGCGCGGGCCGTCACCTTCGAGGGCGAGGGCATTGCGGCGGTCGCCAGCTGGAGCGTCAGCCAGGCGCGCGAATGGGTGTCAGGTCTTGCCCTGAGCGGGCGTGATGCCGAGATCGCCCGCGACGTGGTCAGCGAGATCCGCGGCCGCCTGGAGTTCCTGGAGCAGGTGGGCCTGGGCTACCTCACGCTGGAGCGCGCGGCGCCCACGCTGTCCGGCGGCGAGGCGCAGCGCATCCGGCTGGCGGCCCAGCTGGGCAGCCATCTGCAGGGCGTCTGCTATGTGCTGGACGAGCCCACCATCGGCCTGCACCCGCGGGACAACCAGATCCTGCTCGACGCCCTGGCCACGCTGGGCGACAAGGGCAACACCCTGGTCGTGGTCGAGCATGACGAGGACACCATCCGCCGCGCCGACCACATCATCGACATCGGCCCGGGCGCCGGCAAGCGCGGTGGCCGCGTGATCGCCCAGGGCACGGCGGCCGAGCTGGCGCAGCATGCGGATTCGCTGACGGGCCGCTTCCTGGCTCATCCCCTGCGCCACCCGCTGCAGGAGCGTCGCCCCTGGACGGGCGAGGGCCCCAAGCTGGTGGTGCAGGGCGCGACCCTGCACAATCTGCAGGGCGTGACGGTGGACGTGCCGCTGCAGCGCCTGGTCGCAGTGACGGGGGTCTCGGGCTCGGGCAAGTCCACGCTGGCGCGCGACGTGCTGCTGGCCAATATGGCCATGGCTGTGCCGCTGCGCAAGTCGCCCTCGCGCTGGATCGGCTGCGAGTCGGTCACGGGGCACGAGCAGGTGGACCGCGTGCTGGAGGTCGACCAGACCCCCATCGGCAAGACCCCGCGCTCCTGCCCGGCCACCTATATCGGCTTCTGGGACGCCATCCGCAAGCTCTTCGCCGAGACCCTGGAGTCCAAGGCGCGCGGCTATGCTGCCGGCCGCTTCAGCTTCAACACCGGCGAGGGCCGCTGCCCCGGCTGCGAGGGGCAGGGCATGAAGACCATCGAGATGAGCTTCCTGCCGGATGTGAAGGTGCTGTGCGACCAATGCCACGGCCAGCGCTTCAACCCGGAGACCCTGGGCGTGAGCTGGCGCGGCAAGAGCATCGGCGACGTGCTGGCCATGGAGGTGGACGAGGCTGTGGAGTTCTTCGCGGCCATGCCCTCCATCGCCCATCCGCTGAAGCTGCTGCAGGACGTGGGCCTGGGCTATCTCACGCTGGGTCAGCCCAGCCCCACGTTGTCGGGCGGCGAGGCGCAGCGCATCAAGCTGGTCAGCGAGCTGGTCAAGGTGCGGGACGACGTCACGCGGCGCGGCCAGAAGGCGCCGCACACGCTGTACGTGCTGGACGAGCCCACCGTGGGCCTGCACATGGCCGACGTCGAAAAGCTGATCCGCGTGCTGCACCGTCTGGTGGCGGGCGGGCATTCGGTGGTGGTGATCGAGCACGACCTCGACGTGATCGCCGAGGCCGACTGGATCCTGGACCTGGGCCCCGAGGGCGGCACGGGCGGCGGCCGCGTCGTGGTGGCGGGCACGCCCGAAGCGGTGGTGGCCTCCGGCAGCCACACGGGCCGCGCGCTGGCGCCGGTGCTCCAGCGTGCTTGAGCCTGCGCTGCTGCAGCACGCGGCCGAGCTGGTCGAGCAGGCCGACCTGATCGTCGTCGCCGCCGGCGCCGGCATGGGCGTGGACTCCGGCCTGCCGGACTTCCGCGGACGCGAGGGCTTCTGGCAGGCCTACCCGGCCCTGGCGCGCAGCGGCATCGATTTCTACGAAGCCGCCAACCCGGCGCGCTTCAGCGAAGCGCCGCGCCAGGCCTGGGGCTTTTATGGCCATCGCCTGGCGCTGTACCGGCGCACGGTCCCGCACGAGGGCTTCGCCCTGCTGCAGCGCTGGATGGCGCGGACCGATCTGGGCGGCGTGGTCTACACCAGCAATGTGGACGGGCAGTTCCAGCAGGCGGGTGTCGACGAGGCGCAGGTCTGGGAATGCCACGGCTCGCTGCGCCACCTGCAGTGCAGCCGGCCGTGCGGGGATTCGGTCTGGTCGGCGGACGACTTCCTGCCCGATGTCGACGAGGAGCGCTGCGAGCTGCGCAACACCTGGCCCCTGTGCCCGCACTGTGGCGCGCTGGCCCGGCCCAATGTGCTGATGTTCGGCGACGAGGCCTGGGTGGACACCCGCGAGCGCGCGCAGGCCCATCGCGTGGCCCCGCAGCTGGCGGCGGCGCGCCGGCCGCTGGTGATCGAGCTGGGCGCCGGTACGGCGGTGCCCTCGGTACGGATGTTCAGCCAGCATGTGCTGCAGCGGCTGAAAGGACGGCTGCTGCGCATCAACCCCCGCGAGTGGCAGGTGCCCGGCCGGCTGGATGTCGGCCTGGCCTGCGGCGCGCTGGAGGGCCTGCAGGCCGTGGACCGCCTGCTGTGACGCCGGCCGCCTTCAGTGCGGCTTGTTCGGCTTCTCGAATTTCTTGGGCCGGTAGACGTTGCCTTCCCAGAGGCCATCGTCATTGGCGGCCCGCTTCGCGCGCTGGATGGCGCCCAGGGCTTCCTCGCGGGCCAGGCGGCGGCGTTCGCGGGTGTTGAAGCGCCACAGGAAGTAGCGCTGCAGCCAGCGCCAGCTGGCGCGGGGCCAGCGTTCCAGGGCCTGTCGCTGGCGGGCGCCGAGCATCATGTGCGCGGCCATCCACAGCACGCAGAGCAGTCCGAACGCAGCGATGATCTTCTGGAGCGTGACAGCCACGATGGGCCCCCGGTTGCCTCGCGCAAGGCTTGACCCTGGCGCATCGGTGCTTCGATGGTAGCGCAGCCCCTGTCATCATGGCTTCGAACAAAACCCGTATTTCTGCGCATTCCCGGCGTTTACCGCCCTGTTGCTCCGCACTTGGGGGGCTCGATTCCGTCGTCCAGCGCATCAGCCCTGCCGGGGCTGATCCAAGCCCGGTCCCGCTCCCTAGAATCCCGCCGCCTCCAGAGCCCGGAGGCGTTGAGGAGATCCCCTTTGAAAGCCTGGAAACCCGCCTCGGTCGCCTGCGCCATTGCGCTGGCCCTCAGTGCCGCCGCGACCAGCCTGCAGACGCAGGCCGCCACCGCCACCACCCCTGTGGCCGCCCCCTCCCTGAGCCTGGAAAGCCTGTTCCGCGCCCAGCCCTACCGTGGTGAATCGGCGCGCGAGCTCCAGTTCAGCCACAGTGGCCGCTACCTGGCCTATCTGTGGAACCCCTTCGGCGAGCCGGGGACCGACCTCTACATCCACGACACCCAGACCGGCAAGACCCTGCGCGTGACCTCGCCGGCCGCCATGGCCGCCTTCGAGGCGCCGGAAGACCTGGCCCGCTTCGCCCGCAAGGCCCAGCAGCGCCAGACCGAGTGGAACGAGCGCCAGCAGCGCGAGGAACTGCAGCAGGCCTATCTGCGCGGCGAGAACGTGGACCTGGGCCAGTTCGAGGCCCGCGCCCTGGAGCAGCTGAAGAAGGAGCTGGCCGAGAAGAAGGCGAAGGACGAAGCCGAGAAGGCCGCCGACAAGGCCGAGGCCGAGGCCGAGAAGAAAGCCGCTGAGGCACTGGCCGCGAAGCGCAGCGGCAAGCCCGTGGCCGATGCGGCGACTCCGGCAGCCTCGGCGGCCAGCGCCGCCGCGAAGTCCGCCGAAAAGGACAAGGACAAGGACAAGGAACTCTGGGAGCTGCGCGACGAGCTGAAGAAGAAGGAAGCCAAGAACAAGCTAAAGCCGGGCGACCTCTACCCCGGCGTCAGCCAGGTGGTCTGGGCCAACCATCGCGAGGAGCTGGTCTTCCAGTACCGCGGCAGTCTGTTCCGCTGGCAGGCCGCGGACGGCAAGGTCCAGCCCCTGCTGGGCACGCAGCGCTCGCTGCGCATGGTGGCCTACACGCCTGACGACCAGGGCTTCATCTACCAGGACGAGACCCGCGTGCTGCGCAGCCGCTTCAACGCCGCCGGCGTGCAGGTGCTCAACCGCGAGCTGATCCATGACGATGACGCCGAGAAGAAGTACCGCATCAGCGACACCCGCCTGAGCGAGAACGGCCGCTGGATGTCCCTGCTGGCCCAGGCGCCGCTGACGGCCGCCGACGGCAAGGGCCCGGCGCCCAAGCCCGGCCGCATGGTCGAGATCATGGACTACAACACCCGCTTCGCCACGGCCAAGAAGGTCGAGCGCGAGGTCTCGGACGACAAGCGCATGGAGCAGCCGCTGGCGCTGTACATCCGCAAGGTCGCGGCCGAGGGCGCAGCGCCCACGGCCCAGCCGCAGCCGGTGTTCACCCACAAGGGCGGTGACGTCTGGTTCGAGATGAGCCCCGTGGCCTGGGCTCGCGACGGCAGTCACTACGCCTTCGTGACCTTCGAGCGCGAGAAGGAGCTGCTGCGCGTCTACCTGGGCAAGGCCGACGAGAGCGCCAAGCCCGAGATGATCCTGGAGCGCCGCGGCGATGTGCACCACGAGCTGGTCAACGTCATGGCCCCGGACTTCACGCCGGACGGCAAGACCCTGGTCCTGGTCCTGGCCGACCACGACTGGCGCCAGCCCTATGCCTACGAGCTCGCCAGCAAGCGGCTCAAGCGCCTGGTGCAGGGTGAGTTCGAGGCCCACCGCGTGCTGGGCTTCACGCCTGACAGCAAGCAGATGTTCGTGGCCAGCAACCGGGACGACCTTGCCGCCATGAACCTCTGGCGCGTGGACATGGCCACGGGCCACATGCAGGCCCTGGGCCAGTCGCCCGACTACCACCGCAATGCCGTGGTCTCCGACG
This sequence comes from Pelomonas sp. BJYL3, assembly GCF_027257975.1. Classification (GTDB taxonomy): domain Bacteria; phylum Pseudomonadota; class Gammaproteobacteria; order Burkholderiales; family Burkholderiaceae_C; genus Roseateles_B; species Roseateles_B flavus. The sequence continues at coordinate 1,029,983 of NZ_JANZKX010000001.1, read as the reverse complement.
ACGGGCGCTGGCTGGCGGCCAACGCCGGGCACTGGTCGCAGCGCCCCGAGCTCAAGCTGATCGCGGGCCAGGGCGAGGCCCGGGCGCCCAAGGTGCTGACGCAGAGCTATGACCCGGCCTTCGACGCCGTGCACGTGCTGCGCCCCGAGCGCTTCAGCTTCAAGAACCGCCATGGCGACGTGCTCAGCGCCTACGTCTTCAAGCCCAAGGGCTGGCAGGCCAGCGACCGCCGCCCGGCCGTGGTCTATGTCTACGGGGGCCCGCTCAACGACCGCCACACCATCGAGACCGACAGCTTCCAGCCCACCGGCTACATGTTCGGCATGTACATGGCGGCCAAGCATGGCTATGTGACGGTGTCCATCGACACCCGCGGTCACTCCAACTACGGCCGCCGCTTTGCCGACGCCAACTGGGAGCAGGTCGGCCTGCCCCAGACCGAGGACCTGCTGGACCTGGTCGCCCACATGAAGGCCAACTTCGGCGTGGACGCCCAGCGCATCGGCCTCAATGGCTGGAGCTTCGGCGGCTTCCAGACGCAGTACACGATGTACACCCAGCCCGATGTGTTCGCCGCCGGCATCGCCGGTGCCGGCCCCACCGAATGGGAGAACTACAACAGCTGGTACAGCGGCCGCACCATCGGCAAGGTGGACCGCAGCAAGCCCGTGCTGCGCAAGTACTCGCTGCTGCCCATGGCCCGTGGCCTGCGCAAGCCGCTGATGCTGGTGCACGGCATGATGGATCCGAACGTGCTCTACCAGGACACGGTCAACGTCTACCGCGCATTGCTGGGCTCGGGCAAGGAGTCGCTGGTCGAGCTCTTCCTGGACCCGGACGGCGAGCACGGCATGGGCGGCGTGGTGAAGACCGCCGGCTGGCATCGCAAGTACGAGGCCTTCTGGCTGCAGCACCTGGGCCGCGCGCAGTAAGCGGTCCCGGCCAAGAGAAAGGCGACCCGCGGGTCGCCTTTTTTCATGGGCACGAGGGCTGTGTCAGCCGTTCCCACCGTGCCCGGCCAGGGCCAGCACGGCGTCGGGGATCTCGCGGCTGAGGGCATCCTTGAGCTGGGCATTGGCCAGCTGTGCCAGGTCTTGCGGGTCCTGCTGGCTCTCGTCGCCGCCCAGCAGGGCGATGGGGGAGAGCAGGGCGCCCTGGGTCTCGTCCTCGAAGCGCGTGGCCCAGTCGTCGGCGGCCAGGTCCACGCCCAGCATGAAGCCGATGCACCAGTCCTCGGCGTCGGTCAGCTCGGTGCCGTCCTCATCGACGGCAATGCTGAAGATCGGCTCCCAGGCGTCGGGCCGGTTCTTGAGCTGCACGGCAATGCTGTGCACGTGGCGCAGCACCAGCATCATCACGCGCTTCTTCTGCTTGCCGCTGACGAAGGGGGCGATGCCATCGGCGCCATCGCCGCCCCAGACCTCGGGCAGCCAGGCCGCGCCGGGCAGGCCGGCCAGGGGCTGCGGGCTCAGCAGCAGGGCGGTCAGGTAGCCGTCCAGGGCCTCGATGTTCATCGCGGCGTCGCTGGACAGCTTGCTCAGCATGTCGTCGAGGGTCGACAGCTCCTCGTCGCTGAGCGGCAGGTAGTCGGAGGCGGGGTTGTAGCTGGGATATTCCATGGTGGGGCTTCAGTGAGGGCTCAGCCGTGGCGGCCGTGCCGGCTCTTGGGTTTCTTGGTGTCCAGCTCGGCGATCTGAGCCTTCAGCAGCGACATCAGCACGCGGGCATTGGCTTCGGTCATGCTCAGGATGGAGCTGGGCTCGATGCCCTCCACATTGGCCTTGGGAGCGACCAATGCGTCCACCTTGAGCATGATCAGGCCGTGCGCATTGCCGGCGGCCTTGAACTTCTGGACTTCGATGGTGTGTGTCTTCATGCCTTGATTGTCCCTCGTCGCGGCGCAGCGGCGGATGCTAGGCTGGCGGGATGACGCATCCAGCCCCTGCCCAAGGCCCCGCCGCGCTGAGCGGCTGGCGGGCCCGCTGCTACACCATCATCTTCGAGGCGGACACGCGCGCCGGCAAGGCCTTCGACGTGGCCCTGGTCGTGGCCGTGCTGCTGAGCGTGGCCCTGGTGATCGCCGAGAGCGTCGCCGACTGGCGCCTGCGCCATGGCCGTGCCTTCGACGTCGCCGAGTATTTCTTCACCGCGCTGTTCACCGTCGAGTACCTGCTGCGCGTGGCCTGCGTGCCGCAGCCCTGGCGCTATGTGCGCAGCTTCTATGGAGTCGTCGATCTGCTGGCGGTGCTGCCCACCTACCTGGCGCTGTTCCTGCCCGGGGCCTATGCCCTGGTGGACGTTCGCGTGCTGCGCCTGCTGCGCATCTTCCGCATCTTCAAGCTCAGCGCCTACCTGCACGAGTTCCGCAGTCTGGGCAGCGCGCTGCAGGCCAGTGCGCGCAAGATCCTGGTCTTCCTGTCGGTGGTGATCATGGCCGTGCTGATCATGGGGACGGTGATGTATGTGGTCGAGGGGCCGGCCCATGGCTTCGTCAACATCCCCACCGCCATGTACTGGGCCGTGACCACCATGACCACGGTGGGCTTCGGCGACATCACGCCCAAGACGGACCTGGGCCGCCTGATCGCCTCGGCCATGATGCTGCTGGGCTGGGGCGTGCTGGCCGTGCCCACGGGCATCGTGACGGCCGAGATGACGGCCCAGCGTCGCAGCGGCACGCCCACCACCCGCAGCTGCCCGCAATGCCTCAGCGAAGGCCATCTGGCCGAGGCGCGCTACTGCCGCGACTGCGGCGCGCCCCTGCCGCCCTACCAGCGCGACGCCATCTGATCAGCGGCCGCGCAGCTTGCCGAAGCCCTCGACCACGGCCAGCACCGCGGCGCCGCAGGCAATGCCCACCAGCACATCGCCCAGGGTCGCGACCAGCCAGGGCAGCACAGGAGCGCCGGGCACGGATTGCGCCAGGTGAGCGATGGCATGGTGCACCGGCGGCATGCCATGCACCAGGATGCCGCCACCGACCATGAACATGGCGGCGGTGCCGACCACGGCCAGGGTCTTCATCAGGCGCGGCGCAGCCACCAGCAGCAGGCCGCCCAGCGACTGCTTCCACGACTCGGCCTTGCGGCTGAGGTAGAGGCCCAGGTCGTCCAGCTTCACGATGGCCCCCACGAGGCCGTAGACGCCCACCGTCATCAGCACCGCGATGCCGCTGAGCACCAGAACCTGCGTGGTCAGCGACGAGCCGGCGACCAGGCCCAGGGTGATGACGATGATCTCGGCGGACAGGATGAAGTCGGTGCGGATCGCCCCCTTGATCTTGTCCTGCTCGAAGGCGACCAGGTCCACGGCCGGGTCGCTGAGGGCCTGGACCTGCTGGGCATGCTCGGCCTCCTCCTCGGCCTTGTGGAGGAACTTGTGCGCCAGCTTCTCGACGCCCTCGAAGCACAGGTAGGCGCCACCCAGCATCAGCAGGGGCGTGACGATCCAGGGCACGAAAGCGCTGATGGCCAGCGCGGCCGGCACGAGGATGGCCTTGTTGCGCAGCGAGCCCTTGGCGACGGCCCACACCACCGGCAGCTCGCGCTCGGCGCGGATGCCGCTGACCTGCTGCGCGTTGAGCGCGAGGTCATCCCCCAGCACCCCCGTGGTCTTCTGGGCGGCAGCCTTGGAGAGGACGGCGACGTCGTCCAGCAGGGTGGCGATGTCGTCGAGCAGGGCGAGAAGGGTTGAGGCCATGATGGGCACGAAGTTGAAAACCCTGCTTTGTACATGATCTCGCATCAGGATCCCGCCAGGGCCGGACCGGCATGCATTCCGGCAGGGTGAAATGACTTGCGGCACACTGCGCCCCATGAACACCGTCGCCACCTTCTTCCGCAGCACGGCGCTGGCCCTGGGCCTGGCAGCCGCCCTGGTCCCCGCCCTGGCCGAGGACGCGCCCAAGCCGCAGGTCTACAACGAGCAGGCCGATGCCCGTGCCGACCTCAACCAGGCCCTGGCGCAGGCGAATGCCCAGCAGCGCAATGTGCTGGTGGTCTTCGGCGCCAACTGGTGCGGGGATTGCATGGCTCTGGATCGCAAGTTCTCCGGCGGCACGCTGGCCGGGCCGGTGGCCAAGCGCTTCGTGGTGCTCAAGGTCAATGTCGGTCGCTTCGACAAGAACACCGACCTGGCGGCCCAGATGGGCGTGCCGCTGAAGAAGGGCATCCCCGCGGTGGCCGTGCTGGGCCGCGACGGGCAGGTGCTCAGCGCCACCAGCGGTGGCGAGCTGGCCGATGCCCGCAACATGGGCGACGACGCCGTGCTCAAGGTGCTCGACGGGCTCAAGCACTGAGCCCCAGCGGCCCTGCGTGCCCCGCTCCTTGGCGGGGACGCAACACCTGGCCCCATGACTGAGACAGGCTTCCCTGGGGGCGTCCCCTTTCCATGGGGGTCAGGCCTTGCCTGGCACTTGCGTTTTGCGGGCTGCTGGCCTAAGTTGCAGCATGGCCAGACCACTGCGGATCGAATTTGCGGGCGCCGTCTACCACCTCAGCTCCAAGGCCGAGGCGGGCGCGGTGGTGTTCCACGATGACGCGGACCGCCGAGCCCTGCTCGCGGTGATCGCGCAGGCCATGGAGCGCTTCGACGCCCAGGTGCTGGCCTACTGCCTGGAGCCCGACTCCTACGAGCTCCTGCTCTTCACCCGCCAGGCCAATCTCTCGCGCCTGATGCGGCACATCAACGGCGTCTATACGCAAGGCAGCAACAGGCGGCACGGCACCGTGGGGCATCTGTTCCAGGGGCGCTTCAAGGCCGTGCTGGTGGACCGCGAACAGCTGCTGCTGGATGCCTGCCGCTATGTCGAACTGGGTGGCGTGCGCCGCGGCGTGGCGGCCTCGCCGGCTCAGTGGCCCTGGTCCAGCTATGCCGCCCATATCGGGCAGGTCGAGGCGCCGGAGTGGCTGGATGTGCAAGGTCTGCATGCCTATGTGATGGGTCGGCCCCTGCAAGGCGCTGCCGATCGCCGCAAGGCAGCGCAGCGCTACGAGAAGCTGGTCGCCGAGGCCAGTGGCCTGGACCTGTGGAAGCACCTGCGCCAGCAGATCTACCTGGGCGACGCCGCCTTTGTCGATCGCCTGAAGGGCCAGCTCAAGGGCGTGGGGGCCACTGCGCGCAAGTCCGCCCGTGGCGGCGTTTCACTGAAATCCCGGCCCTGGCGCGACTGGCTGCACGAAGCCGGCAGCCGTGAGGAGGCCCTGTACCGCGCCCACACCGAGGGCGGCCTGTCCATGACCGGCCTGGCCAAGGAGCTGGGGCTGTCGGTGTCTCGGGTCAGCCGCCTGATCGCGGGGCACGAGCGCCAGCGGCACCAGCACTGAAGGCCGGGCGACGGTCCGCTGTCTTCGCCGAACCCCTGCCAGGGGCTGTCCCCGTCCGCTGTGGACAAGTCCGTGCAAAAGCTGGCGGTAGTGACGCCAAGTGCTTGAATGGCAAGGCCATTCCCTGGATTGATGAAAAAAAAGGCACCGCTTGACGGTGCCTTCTTTCTGCGGAGCTGCAGCGCTCAGTGCAGGGCGTGCGCAGCGCCGGTCGGGCAGGGCGCGCTGACAAAGGCCTGCGCCTCCGCCTCTTCCCACGCTTCCTGGGTCAGTTCGCGGGCCGCGGCCAGCTGGTTGCAGAGTTCGAACACGCCCAGGCCATCGGCATCGCCCACGGTCTCGGGTTGCGGGGCAGCTGCCACCTCGGCCGGCAGGTCGGCGAGGGCGCCCAGCAGGTCGAAGAGCAGGTCCAGATTGGGTTCGCCGGGTTCCTGGCGCGCCAGGCCCAGACTGCGGCAGAGATACCAGCAGGCCTTGGCAGCGTCGTCGCAGCGGGCATGGTAGAGCGCCATGCGCTCCAGGGCCTCGGCCCGGGCCTGCTCGTCGGCCAGGGCTTCGGCCTGGGCGTCCAGCATGGGATCCAGGCCAGCGAGCAACTGGCTGCGCTCCGCCTCGGCCAGGCTGTCGGCCTCGGCGTGCTGCGGTTCGGTCATCAAAGGCTCAAGATGCGTGTGTGCCATGGGGTACTGCTTTCTTCCACCTGCTGACGCAATGCTAGGCAGGCTCGGCGCATTTGGCGCCCCCTGAAGAGGGGGACATGGCGCCATCCTAGGCAGGCGGATGAAGTTTGTCACGCAAACTGTTGCCGGATCAGCGCTTTTTCACGGGCCGCTGCCAGCCGCTGATGCCCACCTGTTTGCCGCGCGCCACGCTCAGCTCGCCCTCGGCCACGTCCTTGGTGATGGTGGAGCCCCCGCCGATGGTGGCGCCAGCCCCCAGCTTGACCGGGGCCACGAGCACGCAGTTGGAGCCCACGTGCACGTCGTTGCCGATCTCGGTGCGGTGCTTGTTGGCGCCGTCGTAGTTGGCGGTGATGGAGCCGGCGCCGTAGTTGACGCGCTCGCCCACCGTCGCATCGCCCAGGTAGGCCAGGTGATTGGCCTTGGCGCCGCGTGCCAGGGTGGAGTTCTTGACCTCGACGAAATTGCCGATGTGCACCTCGGCGCCCAGTTGCGCGCCCGGGCGCAGGCGGGCAAAGGGGCCGATCAGCGCGCCTTCGCCCACGCTCGCGCCGGCGGACTCGCCGTCGATGTGGGTGAATTCATGGATGCGGGCGCCGGCCGCGATGCTGGCGTTGCGGATCACGCAATTGGCGCCGATGCGCACCCCATCGCCCAGGCTGACCTGGCCTTCGAAGATGCAGTTGACGTCGATCTCGACGTCCTGCCCGCAGCGCAACGTGCCGCGCACGTCGAAGCGCGCCGGATCGGCCAGGCGCACGCCGGCTTCCATCAGGCCTTCAGCCTGCTGGCGCTGGTAGCGGCGCTCCAGGTCGGCCAGCTGCAGGGGGCTGTTGACGCCCAGGACCTCGGTCTCGTTGGGTGCCTTGACGCCCAGCACCGGCACGCCTTCGGCCACGGCCATGGCGACGATGTCGGTCAGGTAGTACTCGCCCTGGGCATTGTTGTTGGACAGGGCCATGACCCAGCGCTTCAGCAGGGCCGTGGGCGCCGCCATCATGCCGGTATAGCCCTCGCGGATCAGGCGCTGCTCAGGGCTGGCGTCCTTGTGTTCGACGATGGCCTGCACGGCACCGTCGGGCTGGCCGCCCGCGCGCACGATGCGGCCGTAGCCGGTGGGGTCGGCCAGGTCGATGGTCAGCAGCACCAGGGCGCGGCCGTCGCAGGCCTCGGCCAGGCGGCGGGCGGTCTCGGTGCGGATCAGGGGAACGTCACCATTGAGGATCAGCGTGGTGCCGCTCTCCGGCAGCACGGGCACCGTCTGCTGGATGGCGTGGCCGGTGCCCAGCTGCGGCTCCTGGCGCACGAAGGCCGCACCACTGGCCGCGACCGCCGATTCCACCTGGGCCGCACCGTGGCCGGTGATGACGATGCGCTGGCTGGCGGCCAGGGGCTCGGTGCAATCCAGCACGTGCTGGAGCAGGGAGCGGCCGGCCAGCTTGTGCAGGACCTTGGGCAGGGCCGACTTCATGCGGGTGCCCTTGCCGGCAGCCATGATGACGATGTTCAGTGCCATGTCGAAAATCGCGACGCGTCTTGGAAAGAAGCCGCGATTATGGCTGTCGGCGGGGCCCGGTCCGGCCCGGGTTCAGGGGGCCTCGCGGCTGACCTGGACGCTGACGCGGTGGGGCTTGGGCTCGGTTCTGGGGAAGTCGCTCATCGCGGCATCGAAAAGGGCGCCGGGCAGGCGCGAATCACCCTGGGTCATGCCTTCGTTGCTGGCGCGGGCCTCATAGAGCGGCTCGCCGCTGCTGCGGTCGCGCAGCAGCAGGGCCACGCCACGTTCGTAGCGGGGTTCCATCCACAGGGGGCCCAGGCCGCCGCGCCAGTAGCTGCCGTAGCGCCAGCCGCCGTAGCTGCCGTGCCAGCGCCACCACAGCGGATCATCCCAGGGCGCGCGGTCATTGGCATTGACACTCATGCCGATGGAGACCAGCACGTCGGCACTCTTGGCATCGGTCGCGGGCCTGAAACCTGCCTTGCCCAGGGCGGCCGCGGCGGCAGCCTCCAGGGCGGCCTGCCGCTCGGACTCCTGCTGCTGCGAGGGCAGGCGGTCGAAGGCATAACTTGCCGGCTTGCGGCCCTCCGGCCAGCTGCCAAAGCTGCTGACGTCCGCGCTGACGACATAGGTGCTGCTGCAGGCGCTGAGGCCCAGCAGGGCGCTGGCGGTGACTCCCAACATCCAGTGACGGCGGTCCATGGTGGCTCCTCTCTCGGCTCAGGCCGAATGGCTTCATTCTAGGGAGCCGGGCAAGCGATGACCCAGCCACATTGCAAAGCTTGGTGAAGGTGCTGGGCGAGCTCCGGACGCCGCCTGCGTCGCAGGGCCGCCACCCTGGGGCCGCGCTGAGGAAAACCATGTTGACGATGAGCGTTTCCACTGAAACACTCGCTCGGGTTTTTCTGTTTTGAGTTGAGGAGAGTTCTGATGTTGGTCCGCAAGCCCCTGCTGCGTACGCTGCCCCTGCTGGGCTTGGCCCTGTGCCTGAGCCTGCCCACCCTGGCGGCTGAATCGACGCCCGGCCCGGATGCCGCGCGCGTCCAGGCCGTCCGCGAGAAGCTGCGCACGGACCGCAAGGCCGTGGTGCTGCACAACCTGAAGCTGGATGCTGCCCAGACCGCCAAGTTCAACACCGTCTACGAGGCCTACTCCAAGGAAGCCGGCGAGCTGGCCCGCCAGCGCACCCGCATGGTCGTGGAATCCGTGAACCAGGGCGACAAGCTGACCGGCGCCCAGGCCAAGCAGGCCTCCAAGGACTCCCTGGCCCTGGCCGAGGCCGAGCTGAAGCTGCTGCGCAAGTACCACCCCAAGATGGTCAAGGCCATCGGCCAGGAAGAAGCCAACCGCTTCCTGGAAGTCGAGACCAAGATCCTGGCGCTGAACCACTACGACATCGCCTGGACCTCGCCGCTGAGCGAGTGAGTCTGCCCCCGCGCTGAAGGCGGGGCACAGTCCCATGAAATACGAGCCCCGCGGGGCTCGTTTTCATTGCGGCTTGTGACTGCGGTGCGGGCGTGTTCGGCAGGTCATGGGCGGCTGGCCGGCTTCGGCACTGGCTGGACCTCCGCCTGCCATAGCGTCAGGCCAGGGCCGCCGCCATCCATGCCATTGCAGTCCGGGGCTTCGTTGGCCAGGCGCAGCGCAAAGCCGGAGGCGGTCCAGACCCACTCCCGGTTGCCGCCGCAGTCACCCAGGCCGCGACCCTTGTGCCAGGTGCTGAGCTTGCCCGCGTTGAATTCCGCATTCATCAGGTCCAGCGCCGGCTCCTGGAGGTCAGGCAGCACTTCAGGCGCAACATCGAGCGCCTTGCCGCCCTGCTTCACACGCCAGAGCCGGTAGCTGGTCTGGTAGGCCGCACGGGCGCACTCCATCAGCACCAGGTACTCCTTCGGACGGATCTGGTGGATCGCTGTCTCCGGCAGCCTGTCCGCCTCGGGAGGGTCGTCCTGAAGCAGGTAGCAATCCTGGATCACGGCCGGGTGGCGGACCAGTTGACGGCTCAAGACCAGCTCCGCGTCGGCGGGCAGCCTGGTGGGCATCGCGGCGGGCACCAGCACCGGCAGGGGCGGCGCCAGCGGCACCCGGGCCGCGGTGGCCTGCCCCTTGGCCACCCAGGCCGTCACCGTGCCGACGCGGCCCTGGGTGTCGTCCATCTTCAGCAGCGCGGCCTTGAGGCCTTGCAGGGATACCGAGGCCTCGCTGCCCCGTCCGGACAGTCGCATGCGGGGTGCCTCCACCATGGCCCTGACCAGGGCCTGGGCGATGGCCGGCGGCAGGTCGGCGTCCAGTGGCAGTCGCCTGAAGTCGCGCCCACCGATGCGCACGTCGACCCGGCTGCCCTCTGGCACCTCTTGGCCGTCCCGACTGCCGAGGTGCAGTTGCAGGTGCACGGCGCCTTGCGGGCCGGCGTCACGGGACAGCCAGAGGCCGGCCTGCACCTGCGAGTCGCTCTGGCCCTCATCCTCGTCCGGGCCCAGGACCCGGTAGCCCTGTGCCGAGCAGGCGCGGACGTTGTCGCAGGCAATAGTCCAGTCGCCGTAGCGCTGCTGGAAGGGCGCCGGCGGCGTGGCGCCCTGGCTGGCATGGGTCGCCAGCAGGCCCAGCAGCACGGCCAGGCAGCGGCTCATCGCACGATGCTGATGGTGGCCGGCTTGGGCTCGGCGCAGCTCTCGTCCTCGTCGAAGGCGATGTCGCCGTTGGCGTCGGGCACGCCGGTGGCCTTGATGGTCTGGAAGGGGAAGAGGTTCCGGTCCATCATGTGCGAGGTCACGATATTGCCCATGGCCGTGAACATATTGTCGACCCGGCCCGGGAACTTCCGGTCCCAGTCCTGCAGCATGGCCTTCACCGAGGCGCGCTGCAGGTTCTCCTGGCTGCCGCACAAGTTGCAGGGAATGATGGGGAACTGGCGGTGCTCGGCCCAGGTGACGAGGTCGCTCTCGCGCACATAGGCGAGGGGGCGGATCACCACGTTCTGGCCGTCGTCGCTGACCAGCTTCGGGGGCATGCCCTTCATGCGGCTGCCGAAGAACATGTTGAGCATCAGCGTGGTGACGATGTCATCGCGGTGATGGCCCAGGGCGATCTTGGTCGCGCCCAGCTCCTTGGCCACGCGGTACAGGATGCCGCGGCGCAGGCGCGAGCACAGCGAGCAGGTGGTCTTGCCCTCGGGCACCAGCTTCTTGACGATGGAGTAGGTGTCCTGCGTCTCGATATGGAAGTCCACGCCGATTCCGCTGAGGTAAGTGGGCAGCACCTCCGCCGGGAAGCCGGGCTGCTTCTGGTCCAGGTTGACGGCGACGATGTCGAACTTGATCGGCGCGCGCTGCTTCAGGTTGATCAGGATGTCCAGCAGGGCGTAGCTGTCCTTGCCGCCGGAGAGGCAGACCATGACCTTGTCGCCGTCCTCGATCATGTTGAAGTCGCCGATGGCCTGGCCCACCAGGCGGTGCAGGCGCTTGGAGAGCTTGTTCATCTCGTGGGCGTGCTTCTTGTCCGCAGCCAGGGCGGCGGCATCAGCGCTGCTCGCGCTGTCGAGTTCCATCGTTTCGTTCGTCATGTCAACCTCGTCAACTCCTGGCCGTGGGGTCACCACTGGCCACATTCGGCGCTGATCGCCACCTGGCAATCCTCAAAAATCTCAAGCTTGGTCACCTTGATGCGCACGCCCACCACGCCGGCCAGCTTCATCAGCCGGGTGCAGAGCTTGCCCAGCAGGGCCTCCAGCAGGTCCGTGTGCTCGGCCGTGCATTCGTCGATGATGATCTGGCGCACGCGGCGGTAGTCCAGCACGTGGCCGATGTCGGCATCGCGCGAGACGATCATCTGCGCACCGAGGTTGACCTCGGCGTCGACCTGGATGGGCTGCGGCCCCTCGCGCTCGAAGTCCAGCACGCCCAGGTTGGCGCCGAAGCGCAGGCCCTGCAGATGGATGATCTGGCGGTTGTTGCGCCGCAGGGCCAGCGTGGGCTGGCCTTCCTTCAGCGGCCGCAGGAAGGCCTCGGCGGCCTTGGCAGCCACGACGCCATCACCCAGGGCGGTCTGCACGCAGGGATGCTGGCGGCCGCTGGCATCACCGGCCACGAAAAGGCCCAGGGGCGCGAAGCGGGGCTCGTCGCGGAAGGGATGCGAAGGCGCGGTGATGCCGGCCCGCTGCAGGGCGTCGCCGATGATCAGCCAGGCCGAAGGCTCGGCCTCGTAGCCCAGCAGCGCGGCCACGTGGTCGAAGCGCTCCTCGCCGTGCTCGCGCGAGCGCACCGTGACGCCCGAGGCATCCGGCAGCAACTCGGCAGGCATGGGGCAGCGCGGACGCTGCACGATGGACGGCTGGGCCTGGATGCGGTCCACCAGCATCTGCTGGGCCCGCCAGTCCGAGCGCGACCACAGCGTGACCTGGTGGCCGCGGGCCTGCAGGAAGAGGGCGTTCTCGGCCGCGTTGTCGCCGCCGCCCAGCAGCAGGATGCGGCCCGGCGTCAGGGACTCGCGCCGGGCGGTGAGGTCGATGGCATCGAGCACCCGCTCATGCGTGCGGCCCGGCGGGAAGAAGGGCTCGGGGCGCAGGGGGCGCAGGCCTGTGGCCAGGATCAGGGCGCGGGCCGCGAGGCAGCCGCCGTCCGAGAGCTGGAGGCGCCAGCCCGCGCCCGCCTGCCAGTCGGCATGCTGCAGGCTGCGGTCCAGCAGGAGCTGCACGCCCGTCTGCGCCTGCAGCTGCCGCGCGAACTGCCGGCCGAGGGCGGCGAGGTCCTCGCCCGCATGGCCCAGCACCCAGTCCTGCGGGAACTGCAGCGCCTGCAGCGAGGCGCACAGCTGGCTCTGGCGCTCGACCACGGCCACGCGCAGGCCCAGCTGCGCCAGCCAGGACGCGGCCGAGCAGCCCGCCGGGCCGCCGCCCAGGATGGCGATGTCGGTCGTGCTGTCGGTGTGGCCGTCGGCGGCGGGGTCACCGCAGGGGGCAGCGGACGCGTTGGCGTTGGAGCTCATGGGCGCTCTTTGGCGGGGTGGTGGCGGAACTTTGGGAGGCCGGGGCGTGGGGTTGCCACAAGGCGGGGACAGCCGCCTTGCCAGCGGCCGAACCCGCGATTATCGCCGCCCCGCCCTTTTTTTGAGCAACAGCCTTTGTTGACGGGAGTCTAGGACCTCACGCCAGCGCGGTCTGGCGACGCCACCGGCGCCCCACGCGCCAGCCCAGCAGGGCCGCCAGCAGCAGACCGTAGACCGCCGGTTCGGCGAAGTTGTGCTTGCCCGCGCGCATCCAGACGAAGTGCAGCAGGGCCAGCAGGGCCAGACCGTAGACCAGGCGATGCAGGCGTTGCCAGCGCGCCGCGCCCAGAGCCTTGATGGCCCGGTTGAAGCTGGTGGCGGCCAGTGGCAGCAGGCCCAGCCAGGTCAGGAAGCCCAACAGAATGAAGGGCCTCTTGGCGATGTCATGGGCGATCTCGCCCGGGTCTAGCCCCATGTCCAGCCAGCCATAGGCCAGCAGGTGCAGGCTGGCATAGAAGGCGGTGAAGAGGCCCAGCATGCGGCGGAAGCGGGCCAGGGCCGGCAGCCCCAGGGCCTCGCGCAGGGGTGTCACGGCCAGAGTCAGCCACAGCAGGCGCAAGCTCCAGTCGCCCAGGCCGCGGATCATCGCCTCGGCCGGGTTGGCGCCCAGCCCGTCCTGCACGGCGGCCGCCAGCAGCCAGGCCAGGGGCCCGAGGCCGGTGATGAACAGAAGGGGCTTGGTGGCCGGATGCAGCAGGAAATGTCTTGGCACGGCCGACCCTCAGAAGAACTTGCGCAGGTCCATGCCGCTGTACATCGAGGCCACCTGCTCGCCGTAGCCGTTGAACATCAGGGTGGGCCGCTTCTTGCTGAACCAGCCGTCCTCGCCAATGCGCCGCTCGCTGGCCTGGCTCCAGCGCGGGTGGTCGACCTGCGGGTTGACGTTGGAGAAGAAGCCGTACTCCTGCTGGGCGGCCCGGGTCCAGGAGCTGACGGGCTGCTTCTCGACGAAGCGGATGCGCACCAGGGACTTGGCGGACTTGAAGCCGTATTTCCATGGCACGACCAGGCGCACGGGCGCACCGTTCTGCTTGGGCAGCACCTCGCCATACATGCCGAAGCCGAGCAGGGTCAGCGGGTGCATGGCCTCGTCCAGGCGCAGGCCCTCGACATAGGGCCAGTCCAGCACGCCGGAGCGCAGGCCTGGCATCTGGGCCTTGTCAGCCAGGCTGGTGAACTCGACGTAGCGGGCCTTGGACGTGGGCTCGACCTTGCGGATCAGCTCGGCCAGGGAATAGCCGATCCAGGGGATCACCATGCTCCAGCCCTCGACGCAGCGCAGGCGGTACAGCCGTTCCTCCAGGGGCGCCAGCTTGAGCAGGGCGTCGATGTCGTGGACGCCGGGTTTGGCCACCTCGCCCTCGATGCTGACGGTCCAGGGCCGGGTCTGCAGGGTGTGGGCCAGCTGGGCGGGCTCGGCCTTGTCGGTGCTGAACTCGTAGAAGTTGTTGTAGCGGGTGGCGTCTTCGTAGCGGGTGGGCTTGTCCATCACCTGCGCGCCGGGCAGCCGGCTCTTCGCTGCGGTCAGGCGGGCTTTGTCGGCGGATTGGGCCAGGGCCTCGCGCGAGGCCCAGCTGGCCAGGGCGGCGCCGGCCACGCCGGAGGCCATCAGGCGCAGCCACTCGCGCCGGCCTTCGTAGAGGGCCTGGGGCGTGACTTCAGAAGCCAGCGAGCGGCCGTGGCCGCGGTCGGGGTGGAAATGCATGGCAGCGCGTCCTTTTGAATCGGTGACGAGTCTTGGTCGTCCCGCGTGCGAAAAGCTTACGCTGTGTGCCAATGCCCGCGTGCGGACTCGGCTTCTGCCCCGCTCAGTGCCGGCCGGGGCTTTCCTGCCAGTGCGGCGGGCAGGCGACGCTGCGCAGCAGGCGCTGGTATTCGCCGCTGGCCTGCAGCTGCTTGAGGCCGCGGTTGAAGTCTTCCAGCAACTGGGGGCTGGCGGGCCTGCCCTTGGGGAAGATCACGTGGGTGGTGAAGCTGTCGGTGAGCAGGCGGGGGTGGTAGTCGACCTGCCGGGCTTCCTCGGGGCTGAAATGGCTCAGCAGCAGGTAGCAGGCAGTGCCCCGCTCCATGGGCATGGCGTCCAGGCGGCCCAGCAGCAGCTTGCGCAGGCCGGCGAGGTCGTCCGGCGTGCCGTCGGTTCTGAGCTCGCCCTTGCGGGCCAGGCTCCAGAACTCGGGCGTGTAGGTATAGCCCTTGATCACGCCCAGGGTGTAGGGCTTGAGGTCGCCGAGCTTGCGCCAGGTCAGGGCCTTGTCCCGGCGGTGGACGAAGACCCACTGCTCGCTCATCACGTTGTTGCTGAGCAGGAAGTCGCGCTGCCGCTCCTCGTTGGCCCCCCAGTAGGCGGAGGCGTCCCAGAGCCCGGCGCGGGTCTCGTTCTGGGCCCGTTGCCAGGGCATGAACTGGTAGCGCACCTCATGGCCGGCCAGCGCGAAGGCGCGGCGCACGATCTGCAGGGCCGTGCCCGAGTCGTTTGCTTCTGCCGTCGCGTAAGGCGGCAGCTCGCCGGTGGCGATGCGCACGGTGGCCGCCGGCACGGCCGATGCGAGCAGGGCGAGCCCCAGGCCCGAAAGCAGCTGCCGGGGCCGGGGGCAGGGGCTCACAAGGTGCCGTAGGAGTGGAGGCCGCTCAGGAACATATTGACCCCCAGGAAGGCGAAGGTCGTGACCAGCAGGCCGCCCAGGGCCCACCAGGCCGACACCGCCCCACGCAGGCCCTTCATCAGGCGCATGTGCAGCCAGGCGGCGTAGTTGAGCCACACGATCAGCGCCCAGGTCTCCTTGGGGTCCCAGCTCCAGTAGCCGCCCCAGGCCTCGGCTGCCCAGAAGGCGCCCAGGATGGTGGCGATGGTGAAGAAGGCGAAGCCCAGCGCGATGGCCTTGTACATCAGGTCATCGAGGGTCTGCAGGGGCGGCAGGCGGGCGGTGAGCGGCTCGCGCAGCAGCACGCAGACCACGAAGAAGGCCAGCACGCCGCCCATCTTGCGGATCCAGCCGTCCAGGCCGGCCAGGGTCTCGGGCTGCAGCGTCATGCCCACGCGTGCCAGCACCAGCACGCCCACCAGCGCGGCGGGCAGGGCGATCAGGCCGATCTGCAGGGCCCGCGGCGAGGCCGTCTTGAGCAGGTAGGCCAGGGCCACCATGGCCGCCAGCGCGAAGGTGCCGTAGCCGACGAAATTGGCCGGCACGTGGATCTTCATCCACCAGCTCTGCAGGGCCGGCACCAGGGGCTGGATCTCGTGGGCCTCGCGGGCCACCGTGTACCAGAGCAGGAAGCTCACCGCCAGGCTCACCACCAGCATCACGTAGGCGCCCAGGGCGCGGGTGCGGTAGCGGTCCTCGTAGTAGAGGTAGAAGGCGGCCGTCATCCAGGAGAAGAGGACGAAGACCTCGTAGAGATTGCTGACCGGGATGTGACCGATGTCGGGCCCGATCTGGTGGCTCTCGAACCATCGCACCATGGTGCCCAGCAGGGCCATGAAGACGCCGCCCCAGGCCAGCTTGGAGCCGATCAGCTCGGCCGTGCCGCTGCCCCGCCGGAAGAAGCCCAGCCAGTAGAACAGGGTGCTGAGGAAGAAGAGCAGGCTCATCCACAGGATGGCGCTCTGGCTGGCCAGCATGTACTTGAGCAGGAAGACCTGGTCCACGGCGCTGAGGTCCGCGCCGAAGTCATCCAGCTTGCGCTGGTACAGGCTGATGGCCAGCAGGCTGAAGCCGCCCACCAGCACGCTCAGCAGGCGCAGGGGACGCCAGAACCAGCCCAGCAGCACCAGGGACGGCATGGCGAAGGTGAGGATGCCCTTTTCGTAGCCGTCCATCGAGGCGCCATAGCGGCTGAAGGCAAAGCCGCCACCCAGCATGATGAGGGCTGCGAAGGCCCAGTCCAGGGGGGAGCGCTGCGCCAGCCAGCCGCGGCGGCCGACGATGAGGGGGGCGGTGGTGGTGTTCATGCGGTGTCCTTCAGCAGCTCGGACTTGAGGCGGTCGAATTCGGTGGCGGTGTCGGGCGACTCGCGGGTGGACGAGAGCGCCATGCGCACCCGCGTCTCCTCGCCCTGGCCGGGGGCGGCCTCGAGCCAGATCCACAGCCGGCGCTCCTTGATGTAGAGCATGGCAAAGACGCCGATGATCAGCAGGATCGCCCCCAGGTACACCAGGGTCTTGCCCGGCGCACGGGCGACCTGGAAGCCGCTGGCCTGGACCAGCTGGAAGTCCTCCAGCTGCAGCAGCAGCGGGGCGGGGTAGAAGACGGCGTCGGACAAGGACAGCACCGCCTGCGTCATGAAGGCCTGGGTCGCGGCGTCATTGGCGGGGGGCGGCAGCTGGGCCTGCGCGCGGCTGATCTTGAGCAGCTCATAGAGGCTGCCGTTGAGGATGCGCAGCAGCACCTCGGAGACCCGCGAGCGCTCGGCCTCGGGCACCTCGCGGTCCACGAACTGCGAGAGCGCCATCAGGCCGCCCCAGCCGTTGGCGGGCTTCTTGTCATCGGGCCGCACCGTGTCAGCCCCGGAGAACAGGCCCAGGGCCCGCTGCGCGGTGGCGGTCAGCTGGGGCAGCATCTGGGGCTTGTCGGTAGGCGTGGCTGCCTCGGCGTAGAGCCTGGCGGCGCGCTCGCGCAGCTCCGGCTTCTGCAGGGCCTGGCGCAGGCGCAGCCAGCCGTCCAGCGAGCCGTTCTCGTCGGCCGGAGCGCGCAGGTAGCGGAAGCCCTCGTTGAGTGACTCGCGCATGCCCAGCAGGAAGACGCGCTGGCCGTCCAGCAGCACCGGGGCCATGTAGTTGTTGAACTCGCGGCGCTGGCCGCTGGCGTCCACCAGCTTGTAGTTGAAGGACGGGCCGATGTTCTGCAAGGACTTCTCGGTCCGTGTCTTGGCGCCGCTGCCCAGATGGCCCTGCAGCGAATCGACCAGGTCCACCTTGCGCACGTCCGTGCCGCCCTCGGCGTTCGGCGCGCCGGCGTTGCCGCCCATGTTCTCGACGTTGATCACCCGAAGGCCGCTGAACTCCAGCCCCAGGCGCTGTGCCCCCTGCTGCAGCTCGGTGCTGGTGCCCACGCGACCCTGAAGGACGAAGGGCTCGGCGCCGTCGAGCGGGATGGCGCGCAGCTTCAGCAGGGAGCCACCGTCGCTGAAGTCGCTCTGGTAGATGGCGATGCCCTCGTGGATCAGGGGCTCGTTGACCTTGATGGTGGCGGCGCTGGTCTTGCCGTCGCGGTCATGGATCAGCACGTCGCTCGCGAAGAGCTTGGGCATGCCGGTGTTGTAGTACTCGACCTTGAACTTCTTGAGCTCGACGTCGAAGGGCAGGGGCTGCAGCAGCACGCCGTCGGTCATGCTCAGCACGGCCGTGCCGTTGCGCGAGCCCTCGGTGACGGTGAGCGTGCCGCGGAAGCTCGGGTTGCGGTCCGACAGCCGGTGCTGGGCCGGTACCTCGCTGATGAAGCCGCCGCCCTGGTAGACGCTCTTGCCCTGGGCCCACATGAGGGCCTTGACCAGCAGGTCGCCATCGAAAAGCCCGCCCAGGCAGATCAGCACGATGGCCGAGTGCGCCGCCAGGTAGCCGATCTTGTTGGCCGCGCCCTTGCGCGCGGCGATCATGATGCCGTTGGTGCGCACCTGGGCGCGGGCCTTCCAGCCGCCGCCGTCCAGCCATTGCGAGACCTGCTGCAGCGAGGCCTCCAGCGACAGCGGCAGCTGCCCCAGCGCCTTGTGCTTGTGCGCCTGCAGCGACTGCTCGCGGACCTGCTCCTTGTAGCTCTTCAGGTCCGCCAGGATCTTGGGCGTGTTGCGGGCGATGCACAGGGTGGTCGAGACCACCAGGAAGCCCAGGATCAGCAGGAACCACCAGGCGCTGTAGACCGTGTAGAGGTCCACCTTGCCGAAGACCTCGGACCAGAAGGGCCCGAACTGGTTGACGTAGTTGTTGAGCGGTTCACGCTGGCGCACCACGGTGCCGATCACCGAGGCGATGCAGATCACCGTCAGCAGGGCGATGGCGAAGCGCATCGAGGACAGCAGCTCGATGAATTCGCGGCCGGCGCCGGGGCCCTGCGGCCGCGCGGGCGGCGGCGCCTCGGGCGTGGTGGGACTGAAGGAGTCGCTGATGGAGTCGCTCATGAACCGAATTGTCGTCGCAGCGGCCGGCAAAGACCGGGGCCAAGAAAAAAGGCCGGCGCCAAAGCGCCGGCCTCTTGCCATGGATCAATTCGGGCGCTACGGCCCGGGCCGGCTGCGGATCAGCGCAGACCGGCGATGTAATCGGCCACGGCCTTGATCTCGCGGTCGTTCATCTTGGCGGCGATGGCGGTCATTTGAACGCTGTTGCCGCGCTTGCCGGCGCGGAAGCTGTTCAGCTGCAGCTCGGTGTAGTCGCTGTGCTGGCCAGCCAGGCGGGGGTACTGGGCGGGGATGCCGGCACCGTTGGGGCTGTGGCAGCCGGCGCAGGCGGGGATCTGGCGCTCGGCGATGCCGCCGCGGTAGATCTTCTCGCCCAGGGTCACCAGGGTCTTGTCCTTGGCGAAGCCGGGCTTGGCCTGCTTGGAGGCGTAGAAGGCGGCCACGTTCTTCATGTCTTCTTCAGACAGCGTGGAGGCCATGCCCTTCATCACTGCGTTGTCGCGCTTGCCGGACTTGAACTCGGTCAGCTGCTTGACCAGGTAGTCCGCGTGCTGACCCTGTAGGATGGGATTGGCCGGGCTGCCGCGCGAACCATCGGCCGTGTGGCAGGCCGAGCAGACCTGGGCCGAGATGGCCTGGCCCTTGTTGAGATCGGGCTTGGCCGGCGCCGGAGCTTCCGATGCACTGGCGGCAACGGTGAAGACGAGGCCCATCAACAGGAAAGCAGCATTCTTCATGAGTAAGGGGGTCTGTAAGCGCAACCGGCGGATTTTACAATGGCAAACTCAGCCCACTGGATCAACATGAGCAGCAATAACCCCAGCCAAGCGCCGCAAGCGGCCGAGACCGCCCCTTCGGACAAGACTGTGTTGGCTTGGACCCACACTGCCCGCTTCCTCACCACGGCGAGCCAGCTGCATCACCTGCCAGCCAGCGAGCTGCCGGAGATCGCCTTTGTCGGCCGCTCCAATGCCGGCAAGAGCACGGCCATCAACACCCTGGCGCAGCAGAAGCGCCTGGCCTTCGCCTCCAAGACGCCGGGCCGCACGCAGCACATCAACCTCTTCCATCTGGGCCCCAAGGACGCCCCCGATGCGCTCTTCGCCGACCTCCCAGGCTACGGCTATGCCGCCGTGGCCCGCGATGCCAAGCTGCGCTGGCAGAAGGTCATGGCCGACTACCTCGAGGTGCGCCGTTCGCTGTCGGGCGTGGTCCTGATGGTGGACTCCCGCCTGGGCCTCACCGATCTCGACCGCCAGCTGCTGGACTTCGTCGCCACGCGCGTGGCCAACGGTGAAGTCAAGCTGCTGGTGCTGCTGACCAAATCCGACAAGCTCAACCGCAAGGAGGCGCAGGCCGCGCTGGCCGCCACCCAGGAGGTGCTGGGGGGCATGGCCACCGAGGAGTCGGATGTCTCCATCACCCTCTTCTCGGCGCTCAAGAAGCAGGGCGTGGCCGATGTGGCCCACATCCTCTACGACTGGGTGCGCCAGGCCCCGGTGGTGCCGGCCATGCCGGACCTGGACGACCTGCCCGAAGACCCGTCCGCGGGCCCGGGCTCGGCGGGCGACGCCGACCTGCGCTGAGCCAGGCCGCCGCACGCTGAGCGCCGTCCGGGCGTTCGCACCGCCGGGGGCCTGCCGTCAATGACCGACGGCGGACGCGTTCGGGGCCGGCGTCAGCCAGCCTTCGGCGCGCATGGCCTGCAGCGTCGCGGCCAGCCGCGGTGCCAGCGCCGCATGGCGGGCATGAAGATAGGGATACAGCGCCATGGGCGAGCCCAGCTCGAAGAGGCGGTGCAGGGGCGGCGAGCGGGTCTCGCCCAGATGCGCCAGGCTCAGGACGAAGGTGCTGTCCATGTCACAGACGAAGCGTGCCCGGCCGCGGGCCAGCATGCGCACGGCGTTGTCGGCTGCCGAGATCTCGACCAGCCGTTCCGGCGGCAGCAGCTCGCGCAGGCGCTGCTCGCAGACCACCACGCCTCGCCGGTAGATCACCACGCCCTCGGTCCGCCGCAGCTCGTCCAGCGTCTGCGGGCGCCCCGACGTGCCGGTGCCGTAGATGCCGAATGAGGCCTGCATCAGGGGCGCGTCCACCCGCTGCAGCTCAGGGTGCAGCTCGCCATAGGCGGCGGTGCGCACCATCTCGCCGTCGACCTCACCGCGCTGCATGGCCAGCTCGGCGCGCCGGGCCGGCATTTCCTGCACCACCAGGCGCCAGCCCAGGCGGTGCAGGGCCTCGGTGAAGATGCGGCGCAGCCAGCGGCCGTCGCTGCTCTGGGCGTCGGTGCCGGTGGCCAGGCTCAGCGTGGGCTCGCTGGCGGCCGCGCTTGCGGCGGGCGCGGAGGCAGAGGCGGCACCGGCCATGCTGACGCTCGATGCCAGGGCCAGCGCCAGCAGGACCGGCAGCAGCATTCGACGCAGAAGAGGGGTGCGGGGCCGCATGCCCGAATTCTGCATCGCCCGCGGCGTCAGGGGCGGCCGATGAAGAGGTAGACCGCCGTGTCCGTCGTGCGCCCCTTGCCCAGGGCCAGGTAGAGGGGGCCCAGGCCGGTGTCCGCACCGATGAAGAGGCTGCCCGCCAGCTTGAGGCCGCGCAGGCTCACGTTCTGGCGCGTGTCCCAGGCATTGCCGGCCTCCAGCGAGCCGCCAACGAAGAAGCCGCGTGTCAGCACCGGCGTCTGGGCCAGGCGCTGGTAGTAGCTCAGGCGGCCGAAGAGCAGGGTGTTGCCGGTCAGCTGCCCGGGCTGGTAGCCGGAGAGCTGCTGGAAGCCGCCCAGGCTGTAGGGCCCCTGGGCCGAGTCCTCGGGCTGATGGGCATTGAGACCGCGCAGGTGCAGGTTCAGCGTATGGCGGCCCCAGCTGCCCACCAGGGTGCCCTGCAGTTCGGTGCGGCTGAAGGCGTCACTGCGGCCGCCCGGCTGGTTCTGCTTGCCCGCCGTGTGCTCGAAGGTCGTGCGGTAGCCGCGCTGCGGGAAGTTGGCGAAGTCCAGCTGGTCCACCACCACCTTGAGGCGCAGGCCGGTCTCGGTCCAGGTCTTGTTGAGACGCTGCTGGTCGGCCTCGCCCAGCTGGCTGGGATCCACGGTGATGAGGTCCGGGTGCACGCGCCAGTGCTCGCGCACCAGGCCCAGCCTGACCTCGCCCAGGCGGCCCCAGGGCTGGCCCACATCGAGACCATAGCGCAGGCTCTTTCGGCCCAGACGCGCCAGGCCCTGGCCGGTCTCGGCGTTGTAGAGGGTCAGGTTGTGCCGCTCGATCTCGCCCCAGCTGGAGACGAACCAGTCATTGCTGGTCCCCAGCTTCTGGATCAGCGGGTGATACAGCTCGGTGTAGAGGCGCGGGCTCTGGCCGATGGTCAGCTGGTTGCGCCATTCGGTGCCGTTCGGGGTCAGCCAGTGCCTGTTGTGGCTGATGCGCAGGTTGAAGGCGCTCTCGCCGTTGAAGTCGGTGCTGAGGTCGATGCCGGCGCGGAAGTAGTTGGGGCCCCAGGGCTTGTCTTCCATCATGAAGACCAGCTGGTTGCCCTCGCTGTGCTCCTCGACGTGGTAGTCGACGCGCACGAAGTCACCGGAGGAGGCCAGGAAACGGGCGTCGCGCTCGGCACGCTCGGCATCGAAGACCTGGCCGGGGCGAGCCTCCAGCTGGTCCTTGAAGCGCTCCGGATTGGCCACGTCGCTGCCCACGAAGCTGATGCCCGCCAGCACGGGGGCGGGAGGCTGGGCGTGGGTGCGGGCGAGCAGCCAGTCGGCATAGGCCTCGGGACTGATGGCGAAGGCGCGCAGCTGGGGCAGGGCCTGCTCGGCGGCCGCCTCGCCCAGGGCGATGAAGTCCTTGCTGCGCTCGAAACTGCCCGAGCCCATGCCGTTGAGCTGCGGCGTGATCAGCAGGTCCTCCTGCCAGAGGCTGGCGATGGAGCGCTGCACGTTCTGCTCGGTGAGGATGTTGATCATCTGGGCCGTGACGCCCACCAGCGAATTCAGCGAGTCGCGGCCGGACAGCGGCGTGCCCACATTGATGGCGATGACGCGCTCGGCGCCCATGCGCCGGGCCACGTCCACCGGCAGGTTGTTGACCAGGCCGCCGTCGCCGAGGATGCGGCCATCGTCGCTCTCCACCGGGGCGAAGACGCCGGGCACGCTCATGCTGGAGCGCAGGGCCTGGGCGAGGTCGCCGGACTCGGACACGACCTGGGCGCCGCTTTCCATGTCCGTTGCGACGGCGCGGAAGGGCGTGGGCAGCTGGTCGAAATGGTCCACCCCGCGCACGGGCAGGGTCAGTCGGCGCAGCAGGGCGTCGAGGCCCCGGCTTGACAGGGTGCTCTGCGGCACGCGCACCTCGCCGCCTCGCAGGCCCAGCTCCAGCACGGCGGAGAACTCGAAGTCCTCCTCCTTGCGCCGCTGCGAGAGCTGCTGGCGCTCGACGCGGCTGGCGAACATGCGGTCCCAGGCGATCTGCTGCATCTCGCGTTCCAGCTCGCGGGCGTTCATGCCGCTGGCGTAGAGGCCGCCGATGATGGCGCCCATGGAGGTGCCGGCGATCACGTCCACCGGGATGTGCTCCCGCTCCAGCACCTTGAGCACGCCCACATGCGCCAGGCCGCGGGCGCCGCCGCCGGACAGCACCAGGCCCAGACGTGGGCGGGCGCCCTGCGGCTGCAGCATGCCGGGCGCCGGCAGCTCGGTCGCGCGGGGCGGGGGCAGGGACTCGGCCCGGGCTGCCTGCAGGGGCAGGGCCAGCGCCAGCAGCACCAGGGGGCGCAGCAGGGCGGAGCGCCCGGACACGTGGCGGGCGGCGGTGCCGGGGCGGCGGGGCTGCATGCGGGGCTTCACCGGCTCAGGGGGCGTCGTCCAGGTCCTGCATGAGGGACGAAACGGCCCGCTGCACCAGGGTGTCCTCTTCCAGGGCCGTGATCAGGCCATTGGCCAGCAGCTGCTCGATGGCGCCCCGCGTCAGCGAGTGGCGTTCGTCGGCGTCCTGGCCCACGAAGAGGAAGAACTGGCGGCTCTCGCTGATCCAGGCGATCTGGGCGGTGATCCACTGGCTCTGCACGAACATGTGGTACCAGTTGCCCACCTGCAGATTGCCCATCCAGGCCTGCAGGGCGATGCGTGAATCCGGCGAGCTGGACTCCGAATAGAGGCCCACCGGCACCGTGGGCAGCTCGCCCCGGTTGACCTGGTCATGGGCCCAGCGCGAGGGCATCTGCGACTCACGCTCGTTGAGCAGCTGCTGCAGCAGCTCCTCGGGGCTGAGGTCGCGGCGCGGCACCGGTGCGCGGTCCTGCGGCGCGGTGTGGTGATGGGCCGGCAGGCCGCTCAGCACGCGGCCATGCTGGTTCATCAGGTCCTGGAGCACGACCTGGCGCTTGTCCGCCGGGAAGGCGATCAGGTCCATGCCGGCCTCGATGCGCTTGATCAGGCCGGGCAGGCGGCTGCGCAGCTGGGTGCGGGCGATCTCGCTCTGGCGCTGCTGGAGGCTGTCCAGCAGCTCGTCCACCAGCTCGATGCTGGCCTGGGCCTCGGGCGCCTCGCGGCCGTGCAGCACCATGTTCTGCACGATGACCTCCACCCAGGGCTTGAGCAGGAACTTGCGCAGCGTGGGGCTCAGGGCGGTGTCGGAGAGCTGTTCCCGCAGCTGGCCCTGCAGCAGCTCCAGCCATGCCACGCGCTGGCCTTCACGCTCCAGCGCGGCCAGGGCAGAGGCGCTGCGCTCTCCGTGGCGGCTTGCCTGCTCGCGGATGTGCTGGTCGACCAGGCCCAGGGCCTGCTGGAACTGCAGGCCGGTCAGCAACTGGGCTTCCACCAGCTGCTGGACGATGCCGTTCATGAAGTCCAGGAACTGACGCAGGCGCTCGTCGTCGGCCCGCTGGAAACCGGCGCCATGGGCGGCCACACGGTTGAGCAGGCTCCACACCGGGTGGTCCTGGCGTCGCAGCAGGCTGGGGTCGGTGCGGGACAGCCGGGCCACGGCCACCTGCAGACGCGACATGAGCGCCTTGACCGGCGGCAGCAGCTTGGGGTCGGCCAGGATCTGGTCGTAGAGGCGCGTCAGCAGGTCGCCACCGCCGCGCAGCAGGGTGTTGGGGCCGAGGGCCTGGGAAGTGCTCGAGCCGCTGCGCAGGGCCTGGGGCCGGGAGTTGATGGCATCGACACGTCGCGCCAGGGTGTCCAGCGTGGGGTTGACGCCCGGGACGGCGGCCTGGCGCAGCCGGGTCTCGATGTCGCGCGTGCTGCCGATGCCATAGCCTTCCACCAGCGGCGCGAGCTGGGCGCTGCGCATCTGGTCGCACAGGCGCTGATAGATCAGGCCCAGGGCCTGTGTCACATGAGGGGTGGCCACCTTGGTCATGGCGTAGCAGCCCTCGCCATCCAGCTGCATGTTCTGGATGGCGGTGACCAGGGCATTGGCAAAGACGGCCGGGCGCAGGGGGTTGTCCTGCTTCATGGGGCGGGCGATGCCCCGCAGCGCGGCGAAGAAGTTGACCAACTGGTGCAGCTCGGGCCGCGAATGTTCCTCGACGGCCGAGACCACGTGTGCGATGGACACGTCCTGCAGGGCCTGCTTCTCGTCCACGAGGCTCAGCGACTGCAGGCCCAGCGAGCCACTGCGCCGCTGCAGGGGGTCCTCGCCACGCCGGGCGGATTCCAGCAGGGGCTGGAGCGCGGCCTGGAAATCGGTGGCGAAGCGACCCTTGTTGACGGCCCAGGCGTACTGCAGGGCGTGAAGCAGGGGATCGGCCTTGAGGTCGTCCTGGATCTGGTGGGCCACGGTGTGGCTCATCGAGGGCATCTGCACGATGACCTCGTCAACCAGGGATTGCAGGCTCGGGGCGTTGGACATGATGTTCCGCATTATGAAGCCGGCATGACACAGGAACCTGGGACGGGCGGTCCGCCTCCTGCCATTTGAGCGACAGAGTGCGCACCCGGGCGGCAAGGCCCCTTCATGTGAGGGGGATTGGCAACAGAGACGCCGCGGCCGCCCATGAAAAAACCCGCGAGGCCGGGCGGCCGTCGCGGGTTTCAGAGAGGCACCGGCAGGGACTGCCGGGGGCCTGGACTTACATGTCCATGCCCATGCCGCCCATGCCGCCGGGCATGGCCGGGGCAGCGGACTCGTCCTTCGGGGCTTCAGCGACCATGCACTCGGTGGTCAGCATCAGCGAAGCGACGGAAGCGGCGTTCTGCAGGGCGGTGCGGGTGACCTTGGTCGGGTCCAGGATGCCCATCTCGATCATGTCGCCGTAGGTGTCGTTGGCGGCATTGAAACCGAAGTTGCCCTTGCCTTCCAGGACCTTGTTGATCACGACGCTGGGCTCGCCACCGGCGTTGGACACGATCTCGCGCAGCGGGGCTTCGATGGCCTTCAGGATCAGCTTGATGCCGGCGTCCTGGTCAGCGTTGTCACCCTTGATCTCGCCAGCGGTCTGGCGGGCGCGCAGCAGGGCCACGCCACCACCGGCCACGATGCCTTCTTCCACGGCAGCGCGGGTGGCGTGCAGGGCGTCTTCCACGCGGGCCTTCTTTTCCTTCATCTCGACTTCGGTGGCTGCACCGACCTTGATGACGGCCACGCCGCCGGCCAGCTTGGCCACGCGCTCTTGCAGCTTTTCGCGGTCGTAGTCGCTGGTGGCTTCCTCGATCTGGATGCGGATCTGCTTGACGCGGGCTTCGATGTCAGCGGCTGCGCCGTTGCCGTCGATGATGGTGGTGTTTTCCTTGCCCACTTCGACGCGCTTGGCCTGACCCAGGTCAGCCAGGGTCACCTTCTCGAGGCTCAGGCCGACTTCTTCGGCGATGACCTTGCCACCGGTCAGGATGGCGATGTCTTCCAGCATGGCCTTGCGACGGTCGCCGAAGCCCGGAGCCTTGACGGCCACGACCTTCAGGATGCCGCGGATGGTGTTCACCACCAGGGTGGCCAGGGCTTCGCCCTCGACGTCTTCAGCGATGATCAGCAGCGGACGGCCGGCCTTGGCCACGGCTTCCAGCGTGGGCAGCAGGTCGCGGATGTTGCTGATCTTCTTGTCGAACAGCAGCACGAACGGGTTGTCCAGGATCGCGGCTTGCTTTTCCGGGTTGTTGATGAAGTAGGGCGACAGGTAGCCGCGGTCGAACTGCATGCCTTCGACGACGTCCAGCTCGTTGTTCAGGCTCTTGCCGTCTTCAACGGTGATCACGCCTTCCTTGCCGACCTTGTCCATGGCGGAGGCGATGATCTCGCCCACGTCGGAGTCGCTGTTGGCCGAGATGGTGCCGACCTGCGCGATTTCCTTGGAGGTGGTGGTGGCCTTGGAGGCGGCCTTCAGCTGCACGACCAGGGCGGCCACGGCACGGTCGATGCCGCGCTTCAGGTCCATCGGGTTCATGCCGGCGGCCACGTACTTCATGCCTTCGCGCACGATGGCCTGGGCCAGCACGGTGGCGGTGGTGGTGCCGTCACCGGCGTTGTCCGAGGTCTTGGAAGCAACTTCCTTGACCATCTGGGCGCCCATGTTCTGCAGCTTGTCCTTCAGTTCGATTTCCTTGGCCACGGACACACCGTCCTTGGTCACGGTCGGGGCGCCGAAGGAACGCTCCAGCACCACATTGCGGCCCTTGGGGCCCAGGGTGACCTTGACGGCGTTCGCCAGGACATTCACACCTTCGACCATGCGTGCACGGGCGTCGGAACCAAAGACCACGTCTTTTGCTGCCATGTTGATTTCTCCGAAATTCTTGGGGTTTGCGTTGGCGGCTTCCTTGCGCTCAGGCGGCGCCAAGGAAGCGCGTAGCGAGCGGCTGGCTGGCTAGGCGGACGGAGCGCAGGGACCGGAACGTAGCAGCGCTACGTGAGGATCCCGAGCACCGCCCAACGACGCCAGGCAGCCGCGCAGTAGCGATTACTTGGCGACGACGGCGAAGAGGTCTTCTTCGCGCATCACCAGCAGTTCCTCGCCGTCCACCTTGACGGACTGGCCGGAGTACTTGCCGAACAGCACGCGGTCGCCCACGGCCACGTTCAGGGCCACGAAGTCGCCCTTGTCGTTGCGCTTGCCAGGACCCACGGCCAGCACTTCACCCTGGTCGGGCTTCTCGGCGGCGTTGTCGGGGAGGACGATGCCGGAGGCCGTCTTGGTTTCGTTTTCCAGGCGCTTAACGATCACGCGATCGTGCAGAGGACGCAGTTTCATCACATCTCCTTGCTGAGAGTCTTGGGTCGTTGCGGGCCGGACGCCGGGAGGGCGCCCCAGCCATCACATCGGGACAAACCGGAGGAATCCGGGTTGTTAGCACTCGACATATGAGAGTGCTAGCAGGAAAGGATTATAGGGATGACCCGCGGCGTTTCAAGAGGTGAGCCCACAAGCGTGCTGCCAGCGCCCCCAGCAGCAGTCCCACCGGCAGGAGGTACAGAGGGTTGCCGCCCACCCGCTTGGCACAGGACAGCAGAAACAGCGTCCACAACCAGTGCAGGCCCAGGCGGTGCAGGCGGGACCAGCGTTCGGCGCCCAGTGTCCGGACGGCGGCGTCATGAGCGCTGAGAGCCATCAGCGTCAGCACCAGATAGCCCGAGCCGCCGAGGATCCAGCTGGGCAGCGAGGTCAGCTGCGCCCACAGCGCCGGGCTGGCCATGTGGTGCAGCGCCACGAGGCCGGCCGCGTGCAGGGCGTGCGAGGTGGCGAAGAGCAGGCCCCACTGGCGCCGGCGCTGCCGCAGCCAGTCGCTGAAGCGCCCCGGATGCAGGACCCGCCACGACGAGGCGACATAGGCCAGCAGGAAGAAGCACAGCGAGCTGCGGGCGGTGGCGCGGATCTGCAGCCGCACGCTGTCGACATCGGGTGACAGTCCCAGCGTCCAGGCGCACAGCAGGAGCAGCGCGGCCGTGCCCAGTCTCCAGGTGAGCCTGCGCCTGCAGCTGGAGCGCGAGCAGCACGGGCTGGGTCCCGGGGCGCTCGCACCGCTGAAGGCGCTGGGCGCCGCCTTTCTGGACTGGACCCTGAGCCACCCGACGGCCTTTCGCCTGACCTCGGCCAGGCGCCTCTACCGCTTTGACCGTTCGGAGCGCCTGCGTGCGCAGTTCGCCGCCCTGCGCAGCCACACCTTGCAGCGCGTGCAGCAGGCCCAGGCGGCCGGCTACTTCGCGGGGCTCGCTCCCGGGCAGGTGGCACTTGGGCTGCGGGCCATGGCCTATGGCCTGGTGCGCATGCAGATCGATGGGCAGTTGCCGCAATGGGAGGTGGCGGCGGCGCAGGTGCGCCCCACCCTGCAAGCCACCCTGGCCCAGCTGATCGACAACCTGGCCGGTGCGCCACCGGCTCTGCCGCTGCGCAAAAAAGAGGCAAAGTCTGCCGGCGCCTTCTGAATCAAGGGCTTGGCGCGGCCCTCACCGGGCCACCCACACACTTGTCCACAGCCGGCGTGGATGAACTGGCACAAGGGCGGACCGCTGATACGACTGCTTGCGACTGTGTCCGCGCGCTCAACGTCCGAGCAAAGTGCCCGCAAATGGGCCCCTGGAGCATGCGGTCTCCCATTCAACGAGGAGACTGAGGATGACAAGAGGCAAGACCTGGCCCCATCGCCTGATGGCCGGCCTTCTGTGCATGACGGCGGGCGGCGCCTTTGCAGGCACCGCCTGCACTCAGGTGCCGCTGCAGGCCAACGGCCACTATGACTTCGCGTCCCATCTGAAGCCGGCGCCGGGCGCTTACGGCAGCACGATGTGGCAGTCGCGCGGCCTGTGCTATGCCGACGGCACGCCCTGGATCGAACGCAAGTACGGCACCGACCAGGACGCGCCCTATGACCAGCGCTATGAGATGTACCGCAGCAATGCCCTGCCCAAGAAGCAGGCCCTGCCGCTCATCATCTGGGCGCATCCCAGCGGTCCCTCGCAGGTGATGATCGAGGGCAATGCCCGGCCGGACGAGACCTCGCCGCTGATGGAGAAGCTGGTGGTGCCGGCCGTCCATGCCGGCTTCGCCTTCATGTCCATCCAGTTCCGCCACCCGCGGGCGAGCCAGTCGGTCGATCCGCGGAAGTTCGACCCACAGGTGCCGCACACCGACATCGCCCAGGCCGTGCAATGGGTGCGCTCCCGTGCCGCGGACCTGGGCGTGGATCCGGACAACATCTTCCTGCTGGGCCAGTCCCGGGGCTCCCTGGCCCTGCTGAACGCCTTCATGCCCGACCAGATCGACCGCAGCCGGCCCGACTGGCACGCGCAGTCCTCGAAGCCGCGTGCGGTCTTCGTGGTGCAGGCGCAGACGAGCTATGAGCATGTCGAGTTGCGCGACACCTTCGTCATGCCTCAGGCCACCGTGCCCGTGCCGCCCTACACGCAGCCGGGCTTCGACTACCGGGCCTATCTGGATCGCAACGACCCGCCCTTCATCGCCCCCGGCAGCGCCCTCGCGGCCCTGGACCTGACGGACCCGCCCTTCTGGATGCGCTACGAGCGTGCCCCGACGGACCATGGCAACCTCGCCGTGGTGCCGCTGGGCACGCGCGTGGCGCCCGAGGGGAAGGATCCAATGAAGGAGGGCGTCTGCTACGAGCCGCGGGCAGTCGACTATCCGGGCCTGACTGACAGCGGCTGCTTCGACGAGCACCACCCCAACTTCGGCGCAGCGCTGGCGGCGCGTTTCCTGTCCCTGAATCCCTCGGCGCAGCAGCGGGCGGCGGTGGGCGTCCAGTACGGTCCGCGCCGTGTGGGCCAGGCCCAGCTCGACAAGGTCTCCAACCACTTCTACGACGACTACACCTGCTTCTTCATCCAGAACCTGACCCCCGCGGGCGCCGTGCTGCGCGCCCAGGCGGTGCCGGCCTCGCAGTCGCCGGCCTGCCGGATCACAGACCACCCGTGGCCGCCGGCTTCGCTCTGAAGACAGGGCAGAACGCGGCGCCGGCCCGGCTCGTCCTGTCCGGGCGTAGCATGCGCAGGCCCGCCGCCGCCGAGGAGCAGCGGCGGGACCTTTGGAGGGGCCCCCGACATGTCGATGACCAACGATGCACGCCGCTGCCCGCAAGGGCTGGCCGCGGTCCTGCTGGCCTGCCTGGCGCTGATGGCCGCGACCGGCGCCCGCGCGGATGCCGAGCCAGCCCCGGCCTTCAAACTGACACTGGGCCACTACCACTACAGCGACCAGGGCGCCGGCACCGACCTCAACCTGCGCTGGCGCAAGGACGACAACAGCCTGTGGATCGGCCACTACCGCGACCCGGTCTTCGGTGCGCAGGCCCGCATCGGCGGCGATGCCGCACTGGACCTGGGCGGGGACTGGTCCCTGCAGCCCTCGCTGCAGGCGGCCACCGGCGGTTTCGTCGGCGGCAGTGTGAACCTGCAGTGGGGCAGCCGCTGGTTCGGCTTGGTGGGCTGGGGGCGCACCAATCTGCGGCCCTACTACAACCTCAATTTCGATCCCAATGACGCCATCACCCTGGGCGCCGGCCTGCATGACGAGCACGGCGGGCTCTGGTCCGCCACCTGGATCGCCGACGACCGCCTGCACACCGGGCAGCGCCATCTGCACCTGAGCGGGCGCTGGACCATGGCCGGCCAGCGCGTGCTCGTGGACCTGCTGCGCAAGACTGGGCAGGGCGACGCCGGCCCCGTGCGCGCCTGGGGCTGGACCCTGGGCCTGGACGGCCAGACCCTGTTCCTGCGCCTGGCGCGCGACCCCAAGCAGAACTTCTCAGGCAGCGACGCCACGCGCGTCTCGCTGGGCCTGCGCTTCTGAGCGGGCCCGGCGCGGACGTCTTCAGGCCTGGAGCTGGGCCGGGGCCAGGTACTGCTGCCGGAACTCTTCGAAGGACAGGGTGTCCGCGGCCTCGACCGCGGCCTGTTCGGCCAGGGACTGGCGGGCCATTTCCGCGAAGGCGGCCTGCCGTTCGGCGCTCAGGGGCTGGGCCCGCAGATGGGCGCGCGCCTGCTGCGAGCAGTGGCCGATGAAGCGGAGGTGGGAATGGCCGAATTCGCGGGCCATGGTCTCCAGCACGCGGGCGGAAGGCAGCTGCTCGGGATGCTGGAAGCGCTCCCGGGCCACGGCCAGGGCCTGGCCATAGGCCTCGCCGCCCAGCTGGCGGTCCAGGTGGGCGCTCAGCGGCCCCAGTTCCTCCAGGAGCTCGGCGGCCCAGTCGCGCAGCAGCACGGGCTGGCCGGCGCGCTCCAGCTGCAGGCCGGGCTCGCGGCCGCGGGAGGCCGTCAGTTGCTGGTTGCGGGCCAGGGCGGCGATCTCGGCGGGCGTGTCCGGCGGGCTGTCCGACAGCAGGCAGTGCAGCAGGAAGAGGTCGATGAAGCGCATGGTCGATGCGCTGATGCCGACGGGCTCGAAGGGGTCCAGGTCCATGCAGCGGACCTCCACGTACTCCACGCCCCGCTCGCGCAGCGCATGCAGGGGGCGCTCGCCGCTGCGGATCACCCGCTTGGGGCGGATGGTGCCGTAGAACTCGTTCTCGATCTGCAGCAGGCTGGTCGAGAGCTGGTTGTACTCGCCGCCCGGGTTCATGATGCCGATGGCCTCGTAGGCCGGATAGGGCCGCAGCAGGGCGTCCTGCAGCGAGGCGGCATAGCCCTCCAGGCTGTTGTAGCTGACGGCCAGCGTGGACTGCGCATCGCTCTGGTAGCCCAGACGGCCCATGCGCAGCGAGGTGGCGTAGGGCAGGTGCAGGGTGCCGCAGGGCGCCTTGCCCTGGACCGGCGCGGGGAAGGGCTGCAGACCGTGGTCCCGGCCTTCGACGAAGCTCGAACACAGGGCCGGCGAGGCCCCGAACAGCAGCAGCAACAGGAAGCTGTGACGGCGGAAATTGCGGATCAGGTCGAAGTACTGCTCGCTCGTGATGCCGGGCAGGGACCAGTTGTAGTGGATGCCCGAGATGGTCTGCATGCGCCGGCCATAGCGGTGGCCCAGGCCCATGCGATAGACGCTCTTGGCCCGCCCGATGTTGGAGTAGCCGTAGCGGCCGATGGGGATGGTCTCGTCGGCGGGCAGGAAGCAGGGCATGCTGGAGGCCCACATGGTTTCCTCGCCCAGCAGGGCGTCGACCGCCTGGTGGATTTCCGTCAGCTCGGCCTCGCAGGCCTCGGCCGTGGCGTGCACGCCGGTGATGAGCTCCAGCTGGCTTTCGCTGAAGTCGGTGGTGACATGCGGATGCGTCAGCGCCGAGCCCAGGCCCAGCGGATGCGGCGTTGCGGCCAGGGAACCCTCCGGCGCGGTGCGCAGGCTTTCCTTTTCCACGCCGCGACGCATGCCTTGCAGTCGCTCGCGGTCCAGTGCTTCCAGTCGCTGCGGCCAGTTGTTCAAGGGGGGCTCCTCTGATTGTTGTGGTTCGCCAAGTTAACAGATGGCAATGGCGCCTGCTTGACTACGGGCATGGCACTTTGTGCTAGTTGACCCGAGGGGCGTCAATGCGCCAGCGCATGACGGGTGCGGCGCCATTGCTGCTCCGAGCTGAATCCGGCCAGGCGGGCGGCCTCCGAGAGGCTGGCGCCCTTCTGGCGGGCCCGCTCGGCCAGTTCCAGGCGGATGGACTGCAGGTAGCGCAGGGGTGTGGTGCCCGCATGCTCGCCGAACAGCCGCCCGAGGTGGCGCGGGGTCACATGGGCCACGGCGGCCATGCGATCCAGGTTCCAGTCCTCGGCGGGGCGGGCGCTGATGGCGTCCTGCACCCGATGCAGGGCCGGATGCAGGTGATGCCGGTGGGCCAGCAAGGGCGAAAGCTCGGGGTCCTGGGGATTGCGCCGCAGGTAGACCACCATGGTCTGGGCCACGCTGGCAGCGATGGCATCCCCGCAGCGGGCCTGGATCAGGTGCAGGGTGAGGTCGATGCCGGCGGTGATGCCGGCGCTGGTGGCCAGGGAGCCATCCAGCACGAAGACGCGGTTGTCCACCACCTCGGCGGCCGGGGCGCGCTGGCGCAGCTCGTCCAGCAGCTCGTGGTGGGTGGTGCAGCGCCGCTGCTGCAGCAGGCCGGCTTCGGCCGCCAGCAGGGCGCCGGAGCAGATGCTGATCACGCGGCCGGAGCCCGCCTCCAGCAGTGTGCCGCCCACCTCGTGCAGCCAGCGCAGGGTGCGCAACTGGTCGGCACGCTCGGCGCTGCCCGCCGCTGGCTCGTCGGGCTGCATGTGGCGGCAGCCGAGCAGGAAGAGCCAGCTGTCCGGCGTCAGGGTCGAGGGCAGGGGCTCGAGGCCGCTCACCATCAGGCCCACCGAGCTCACGGCCTGCGGCTGCGCGGCCACGTAGCGCAGGCGGAAGGCCGGCGCCAGGCCCTGGCGCTGCAGGGCCTGGTTGGCCAGGCGCAGGGCCTCGGCCGGGCCTGCCAGGTCCAGCAGCAGGGCACGGGGCTGGATCAGGAAGACGGCGTCGATGGGGGTGTCGGGCGAGCGCATGGCGCTGAGTATGCCTGTCAGATCAGGACATGGCCTTGGCGCGCTGCAGGGCCTGCTCCACCGTGCAGATGTGGGCGAAGCGGTCCTTCAGCACGGTCTCGGTGCGCAGCTTGATGTCCGCCGGGCTCAGCACCGCGCCGCTGTCGTGCTGCATGGCGAAGGTCAGCGTGGCCTCGGTGACGTAGTCCACCAGCCAGCCTTCGTCGCTGGCATGGCGGGTGGTGGTCTCGCAGCACTGCTCGGTGCGGATGCCGGCAACGATCAGGCGCTGGATGCCCTGCTGATGCAGCCAGATGGCCAGGCCCGTGCCCACCAGGGCGCTGTGGCGGTGCTTGATGAACTCGACGGCCGCCTCATAGGGCACCAGGCCGTCCAGCGGGCGTACATGGCCGGACTTCAGCGCGAAGGCGTTGTCCGCGGTCTCGGGCCCGTCGTTGTGCAGGATGCGCACGATGGGGATGCCCGCGGCCTGCGCGCCCTGGAGCAGGGCGTTGCTGCGCTCCAGGTAGGCGGGCAGCTCGGCCTCGTTCCAGTAGGGGCGGTGGCGGAAGGATTCCTGGACGTCGATGAAGATCAGGGCGGTGTTCATGAGTGCATTCCTTGCGGTGGTTGGGAATGTGCTCATGGTGCCGGGTGGGCACCCGGGCGTCGCGCCGCATGCGGACCGCTTTCGGTCAGATCAGGACATCCATCGACGGTGTCCGGATCTGCCCCTGGCCTCAGCCGTGCGTCTTCAGGCCCAGGGCCTTCCAGCCTTCGAGGCCCAGCTTCTCCAGGGTGGCGATATTGGCCTCGTAGATGGCGTCGGTGTCCGGCATGGATTCCACGGCGCGCTCGATGCTTTCCTCGCGCAGCAGGTGCAGGGTGGGGTAGGGCGAGCGGTTGGTGAAGTTGCTGATGTCGTCCAGCTCGGTACCTTCGAACTGGAAGTCCGGGTGGAAGCTCGCGACCTGCAGGAGGCCGTCCAGCTCCAGGTCCTCGACCAGCGCGTCGGCGGCGCCCTGGAAGTCGTTGAAGTCCAGGAAGTCGGTCAGCACCAGGGGGTGGATGAGCACCGTGGTCTCGGTCTCTTCCGGATCCGTGCGGCGCAGCAGCAGCAGCTCATGCGCCA
This sequence comes from Pelomonas sp. BJYL3, assembly GCF_027257975.1. Lineage (GTDB taxonomy): Bacteria > Pseudomonadota > Gammaproteobacteria > Burkholderiales > Burkholderiaceae_C > Roseateles_B > Roseateles_B flavus. The sequence continues at coordinate 994,845 of NZ_JANZKX010000001.1, read as the reverse complement.
GCTCCTTCAGCAGCTCCTCGGGCGTGGTGGCTTCGCTGACCACGTAGCGCAGCTGCTTCTTCACCTCGACCGCCTTGGCGAAGGGGCAGAGGTTCAGGCCGATGACGGCCTTCTGGACCCAGTCACGGGTCTCGTTGATCACTTGGTCTTTGTCCATATCAGGGCTCAAGGCTTGAACCAGCTTTCCACCAGACGCACCCACATGGAGCCGCCCAGCGGGATCAGTTCGTCGTTGAAGTCGTAGCTGGGGTTGTGCAGCGTGCAGGGACCCAGGCCGTGGCCGCCCACGCGGTGGGTGCCGTCGCCGTTGCCGATCAGGAAGTAGCAGCCGGGGATCTTCTGCAGGTAGTAGCTGAAGTCCTCGGCGCCCATGGTGGGCTCGAACTCCTGCACGTTCGCGGGGCCCACCAGGTCTTCCAGCACGCCGCGCACGAAGGCGGTCTCGGCCGGGTGGTTGATGGTGGGCGGGTAGTTGCGGCGGAAATGGAACTCGACCTCGCAGTCGAAGGCCTCGGCCGTGGCGCGGGCCACCTTCTCCATGCGCTGCTCGATCAGGTCCAGCAGCTCCAGCGTGAAGGTGCGCACCGTGCCTTGCAGCTCGGCGTGGTCGGGCACGACATTGGTGGCCTCGCCGGCGCGCAACATGGTCACCGAGATCACGCCGGCGTCCAGCGGCTTCTTGTTGCGGCTGATGATGGCCTGGAAGGCATTGACCATCTGGCAGGCCACGGGCACCGGGTCGATCCCGAGATGCGGCATGGCGGCGTGGCAGCCCTTGCCGCGGATGGTGATCCTGAACTCGTTGCTGGACGCGAAGACCGGCCCGCTCTTGAGCGCAAACTCGCCGGCCTTCATCCCCGGCCAGTTGTGAATGCCGAAGATGGCCTCCATCGGGAACTGCTCGAAGAGGCCGTCCTTGATCATCTCGCGCGCGCCGCCGCCGCCTTCCTCGGCGGGCTGGAAGACCAGGTAGACGGTGCCGTCGAAATTGCGGTGGCGGGCCAGGTGCTGGGCCGCGGCCAGCAGCATGGCCGTGTGGCCGTCATGGCCGCAGGCATGCATCTTCCCCGCATGCTGGCTGGCATGGGCGAAGGTGTTGTGCTCGGTCATGGGCAGGGCGTCGATGTCCGCCCGCAGGCCCAGCGTGCGCGTGCTGCTGCCGTTCTTCAGGATGCCCACGACGCCGGTCTTGCCCAGGCCGCGGTGTACGGGGATGCCCCAGGCCGTCAGCTGCCGGGCGATGAGTTCCGAGGTGCGTTCTTCCTGGAAGCAGAGTTCGGGGTGGGCGTGGATGTCGCGGCGCAGGGCGGTGAGGGCCGCGGCGTCCGCGAGGATGTCGGGGATGAGTTTCATGGACAGGCTCCAGGCGCCGGTGCGGGACCGGTCCCGGGGCAGTGTACCCGTCGAGCCCCGACCGACCGCTCAGCGCTTGACCTTGCCGTCACCAGTCAGCATGGAGAGCTCGACGAAGTTGGAGGCCACGCGCCGGCCGGGGCCGAACTTCACCGGGAAGCCGCCGGCGTTGTAGTTCTGCAGGCTCTCCAGGGCGCTGACCAGGGCCTCGCGGCTGCCCTTGCCGTTGATGCGGCGCAGGCCTTCGCTGATGACCTTGGCGGCCAGGAAGCCCTCCATGGCGGTGTAGTTCAGCACGTGGCTGCCACCCGCCTTCTGCGCGGCGGCCTGGTATTCGGCCACGACCCCGGACGCCACGCCGAAGGGATAGGGCATGACCTGGCTGACCACGATGCCGTTGGCCTCCCGGCCCAGCTCGTCCAGCAGGGCCTGGGTGCCCACGAAGCTCACGTTGAAGAACTGGCCCGAGTAGCCGGCCCGGCGCGATTCGCGGATGAAGGCCGCGCAGCTCTTGTAGGCGCTGACCAGCACCACCGCCTCGGGCTGGGAGGCCGCCAGCTTGCGGGCCGCCTCGGCCACGTCCACGCTGTTGCGCTGCACGGTGGCGGTGGCATGCACAGTCAGCTTGCGCTGCATCAGGGCGCGCACCACGCCGTCCAGGCCGGCCTTGCCGTAGGCGTCGTCCTGGTGGAAGACGGCGATCTTGCTGAGCCCCAGCTGGGTCAGCTGCCGGACGATCAGGGCCGTCTCGTCGTTGTAGGACGCGCGCAGGTGGAACACCCAGGGGTTGGCCGGATCGCGCAGGGCCTCCGCGCCAGTCAGGGGGGCGAAGAAGGGGATCTTGGCCTGCTGCACCAGGGGCAGGGCGGCCAGGCAGGTGGGCGTGCCCACATAGCCGAAGAGGGCGAAGGCATGGCCGGCAATCAGCTGCTCGGTATTGGCCTTGCAGCGCTCGGGCTCGTAGCCGTCGTCCAGGGTGCGCAGCTCCACGGGCAGGCCGCCGATGCCGCCACTGGCGTTGACGCCATCGAAGTAGAGCTTCGCCCCGGCCTGCATCTGCAGGCCCAGCTGGGCCGCGGGGCCGCTCAGCGGTGCCGACTGGCCCAGCACGATCTTCTTCTGGTCCTGGGCCTGGCTCCACAGGGGCAGGGCGGACAGGCTGGCGAGTTGGGCAAGGGCGAGGCGGCGGTTCATGGGCGGGGACGGGACTGCAAAAAGCCGCGGAGCGTATCGCAAATCTAGGGTTTACCCTGTAACTAATTGCCGAACTTCGCCCTTGCGAAAGGCTTGGGCAGGGCGCTTGTGCAATAGTGCTCGGATGAACGCCCCCGAGCCCGCCATCGCCAGCCGCGTCGTCCACGGCGCCTGCCCGCACGACTGCCCCGACACCTGCGCCCTCAAGATCACCGTCGAGAACGAGCGGGTGGTCAAGGTCCAGGGACGGGCGGAACACCCCTCCACCCATGGCGCCCTGTGCACCAAGGTGTCCCGCTACCCGGAGCGCACCTACCATCCCGAACGCCTGCTGCAGCCCATGAAGCGGGTCAGCGCCAAGCATGAGGCGCCGCGCTTCGAGCCGGTCAGCTGGGACGAGGCCCTGGACGACATCGCCCGCCGCCTGCGCGCCATCGCCGCGCGCGACCCCCAGGCCATCCAGCCCTACAGCTATGCCGGCACCATGGGCCTGATCCAGGGCGAGAGCATGGCCGCGCGCTTTTTCAACGCGCTCGGCGCCGCGCGGCTGGACCGCACCATCTGCGCCTCCGCCGGGGCCGAGGCGCTCAATGCGACCTACGGCAGCCGCGTGGGCATGCACCTGCGCTTCTTTGCCGAGAGCCGGCTGATCCTGATCTGGGGCAGCAACTCCATCGCCTCCAACCTGCATTTCTGGACCTACGCCAACCAGGCCAAGCGCAATGGCGCGCGGCTGGTCTGCATCGATCCCCGCAAGACCGAGACGGCCGACAAGTGCCACCAGCACATCGCCCTGCTGCCCGGCACCGACGGCGCCCTGGCCCTGGGCCTCATGCACGAGCTGATCGTGCACGGCTGGCTGGACCAGGACTACCTGGACCGTCATGTCGACGACTGGCCCGCGATGCGCGAGCGGGCGTTGCAGTGGCCGCCGCAGCGCGCGGCCGAGGTCTGCGGCATCACGGCGGACGAAGTGCGCCAGCTGGCCCGCGAGTACGGCACCACGGCCCCTGCGGCCATCCGCCTCAACTACGGCATGCAGCGCGTGCACGGCGGCGGCAATGCGGTGCGGCTGATCGCGCTGCTGCCCTGCCTGACCGGCGCCTGGAAGCACCGTGCCGGCGGCCTGCTGCTGTCGGCCTCGGGCTGGGCGGCACGGGTCAAGAACACCCAGGCCCTGGAGCGCCCGGACCTGCTGGCGGGCCGCCAGCCGCGCATGGTCAACATGAGCGCCATCGGCGAGGCCCTGCTGCGCGAGGCCTCGCCCGAGTTCGGGCCGCGCATCGAGGCCCTGATCGTCTACAACAGCAATCCCGTGGCCGTGGCGCCTGACACCGCCCAGGTCCTGCGCGGCTTCCAGCGCCCGGACCTCTTCACCGTGGTGCTGGAGCACTTCATGACCGACACGGCCGACCAGGCCGACTACGTGCTGCCTGCCACCACGCAGCTGGAGCACCTGGACGTGCACACCAGCTACGGCCACACCGATGTGCTGCGCAACGAGCCGGCCATTGCGCCACTGGGCGAGGCCCGGCCCAACACGCAGATCTTCCGCGAGCTGGCCGCCCGCATGGGCCTGGACGACCCCTGCTTCCGCGAGACCGACGAGCAGCTCGCCGCCCAGGCCTTCACCGACGCCATCGACCAGGACCAGCTCAAGGCCCAGGGCTTCGTGAGCCTGGATGTGCCCGAGGCGCCCTTTGCGGAGGGCGGCTGGCCCACGCCCACGGGGCGGGTGCAGTGCATCTCGCCGCGCTACGGCCTGCCGGACCACGTGCCCAATCGCGAGAGCCGGCTGAGCAGCCCGGAGCTTGCGGCGCGCTACCCGCTGGCCATGATCTCGCCGCCCGCGCGCAACTTCCTCAACAGCAGCTTCGTCAACGTGAAGAGCCTGCGCGACATCGAGGGCGAACCCCTGGTCGAGATGCATGCCGACGACGCCGCGGCGCGCCGGCTCGAGCATGGCCGCATGGTGCGCATCTTCAATGACCGCGGCAGCCTGCAATGCCGCCTGCACATCAGCGAGCGTGCACGGCCCGGCGTGGTCAATGGCCTGGGCGTGTGGTGGCGCAAGCTCTCGCCGGGCGGCGAGAACGTCAATGCCGTGACGCAGCAAGGCCTCACGGACATCGGCGGCGGCGCCACCTTCTACGACTGCCTGGTCGAGATCGCGGCCGTCTGATGAGGGGGCTGATCCGGGCCCCGGGTCGTGCCGGTCTGTGGGCGGCCCTGCTGCTGCCCTGGCTGACGGGCTGTGCCCAGCTGGGCTACCTGGGGCAGGCCGTCAGCGGCCATCTGCAGCTGGTGCAGGCGGCCCGGCCCGTGGATCAATGGCTGAGCCAGCCGGATCTCGACCCGGCCCTGCGCGAGCGCCTGCTGCTCAGCCAGCGGCTGCGCGACTACGCCACCGCCACCCTGGCCCTGCCGGACAACGCCAGCTACCGCCGCTATGCCGACCTGGGGCGGCCTGCCGCCGTCTGGAACGTGGTCGCGGCCCCGCCCTACAGCCTGCAGCTCAAGACCTGGTGCTATCCGCTGATGGGCTGCGCCGGCTATCGCGGCTTCTTCGACCGCGCCGCGGCGCAGGCCCTGGCCGATCAGCTCAAGGCCGAGGGCTGGGAGCTGCAGGTCTATCCCGTGCCCGCCTACTCGACGCTGGGCTGGGGCAACTGGCTCGGCGGCGACCCCTTGCTCAACACCTTCATCCGCGACGGCGAGGGCGAGCTCGCCGGCCTGATCTTCCACGAGCTGGCCCACCAGCAGGCCTATGCGGCCGACGACACGGAGTTCAACGAGAGCTACGCCACCGCCGTGGAGCGCATGGGCGCCCGGCGCTGGCTGGCTGAGCATGGCAGTGCGGAGGCCGCGCTGGCCTATGAGCGCCAGCGTCAGCGGCGGGACGAGTTCCTGGCCCTTGCCCTGCGCGGGCGGGAGCGCCTGGCCGGCGTCTACGGGCAAGACCTGACCCCTGAGGGCCGCGAGACGGCCAAGCGCGAGGCCATGGCCGCCATCCAGGCCGATTACCGCCGCTGGCGCGACGGCCCCTGGCAGGGCTGGGCGGGCTATGACGGCTGGTTCGCCCGCGCCAACAACGCCGCCTTCGGCGTGCTGGCCGCCTATCACGGCCTGGTGCCGGCCTTCGAGCGCCTGTTCGTGGCCCAGGGCTCGGACTGGCCGCGCTTCCATGCCGAGGTGAAGCGCCTGGCGGCCTTGCCCAAGGCTCGGCGTCGGCTAGAGTTGGGCTCTCCCGAATGACGCTGCTGCGACCCCCTCACCATGGCTGACATCCACATCCACCGCGACCATCAACTGGGCCTCGAGAAGGCCCGCGAAGTGGCCTGGGCCTGGGCCGAGCAGGTCGAGCAGAAGTTCGACATGGAGTGCACCGTGATCGAGGGCGACACCAGCGACACCGTGGAGTTCGAGCGCTCCGGCGTCAAGGGCCAGCTGATCGTCACCGGCGACCACTTCGAGCTCGAGGCCAAGCTCGGCTTCCTGCTGGGCGCCTTCAAGTCCACCATCGAGGCCGAAGTCCAGAAGGAACTCGACGCCCTGCTGGCCAAGTCCGCAAGCGGCAAGAAGGCGGCAAAGAAAAAGCCAGGCTGAAGCCTGGCTCATCCGTGGCGGCAAACCGCCCCACCGCCACATGGTTTGACCTGCGCGGCGCAAGCCCGCGCCCCGCACGGATCGTGCGGATCCGGCTCCGCCGGTCCGCAAGGAACGAGGCGCCGCCCAAAAGAAAAAGCCAGGCTGAACGCCTGGCTCATCCGTGGCGGCAAACCGCCCCACCGCCGCATGGTTTGACCTGCGCGGCGCAAGCCCGCGCCCCGCACGGATCGTGCGGCTCCGGCTCCGCCGGTCCGCAAGGAACGAGGCGCTGCCCAAAAGAAAAAGCCAGGCTGAACGCCCGGCTCATCCGTGGTGGCAAACCGCCCCACCGCCACATGGTTTGACCTGCGCGGCGCAAGCCCGCGCCCCGCACGGATCGTGCGGATCCGGCTTTGCCGGTCCGCAAGGAACGAGGCGCTGCCCAAAAGAAAAAGCCAGGCTGAACGCCCGGCTCATCCGTGGTGGCAAACCGCCCCACCGCCACAAGGTGTGACCCGCGCGGCGCAAGCCCGCACCCCGCACGGATCGTGCGGATCCGGCTCCGCCGGTCCGCCACGATCGCCCCCCTGGGGGGGCTCGCGAAGCGAGTAGGGGGGGGGCTTACTTCAAGCCTTCGATGAGATCGATGTACTGCTGCATCGCCTCGTCCGTGCTGGTGCCCTTCAGCGCGGCCCAGGCGTCGTACTTGGCGCGGCCGACCATGTCGGTGAAGCCGGGGCGCGAGCCTTCCACGTCACCGCTGCTGGCCTGCTTGAACAGGGCATAGATCTTGAGCAGGGTCATGTTGTCGGGACGCTCGGGCAGGTTCTTGGAATCGGCCACTGCGGCGTCGAATTGCTCTTTGAGGCTCATCTCGTCTCCTTGGGTTTTGCGGCACCAAAGTTTGGTGACAATCGGGATGGACACCGAGCATATTACCCAGCAATGTCTGGGTCAGACACTCTAGAACGAGGAGCACGCCTTGGCCGCAGCAGAACGCATGTCCCGGGTCGATACCGCCTGGTTGCGGATGGATACCGAGCAGAACCTGATGATGATCGTCGGGATCTGGACCCTGCGGCCGCGGCTCTCGCTGCAGGACCTGCGCCAGCGGGTCGAGGAGCGCCTGCTGCAGTACCGGCGCTTCCGCCAGAAGGTGGTGGAAGACGCGCTGGGCGCGCAGTGGGTCGACGATGAAGACTTCGACATCGCCCGCCACGTCGTGCCCGGCACGCTCAAGCCCGCGCGCGGCCAGTCCCTGCAGCAGGCCCTGCAGGAGCGCGTCGGCGCGCTGTGCGCCCAGCCGCTGGATCCGGCGCATCCGCTGTGGCAGTTCGAGCTGGTCGAGGACATGGACGGTGAGAGCGCGCTGATCGCCCGCATCCACCACTGCATCGCCGACGGCGTGGCGCTGATCGCGGTGATGCTGTCCATCACCGACGGCGGCAAGCCCCCGCCCAAGCGCCGCCGCCACGAGCCCGCGGTCGAGGAAGACCACGACTGGCTGACCGATGCCCTGCTCAAGCCCATCACCGACCTCACCATCAAGGCCATCGGCGTCTCGGGCGCGGCCATGTCCAAGGGCGTGGACCTGATGATGGCGGCCGACCATCCCATCGACCATTCCCTGCATGCGGCCAAGCTGGGCTACCAGGCGGTCAGCGATGTCGCGGCCTTCGCGCTGATGTCCGATGACTCGCCCACCAGCCTCAAGGGCAAGCCCGGCACCGTCAAGCGCGTGGCCTGGGACGAAGGCCTGCCCCTGGATGCGGTGAAGGCCGTGGGCAAGGGCTTCAACTGCTCGGTCAATGACGTGCTGCTGTCCTGCGTGGCCGGCGCCATCGGCCGCTACCTGCGCTCGCGGGGGGAGGCGGTGGATGGCAAGGAGATCCGCGCCATGGTGCCGGTCAACCTGCGCCCGCTGGAGAAGGCCTACCAGCTGGGCAACCGCTTCGGCCTGGTGCCTCTGGTGCTGCCCATCGGCATTGCCAACCCGGTGGAGCGGCTCTACGCGGTGCGCGCCCGCATGCAGGAGCTCAAGGGCAGCTTCCAGCCCATCATGGCCTTCGGCCTGCTCTCGGTGGCGGGTCTGCTGATCAAGCCGGTGCAGCACGCCATGCTCAACATCTTCGCCAAGAAGGCGACGGCCGTGATGACCAATGTGCCCGGCCCGGCGGAGGCCCTGAAGTTCTGCGGTGCCACCGTGGACCGCGTGATGTTCTGGGTGCCGCAGTCCGGCGACATGGGCGTGGGCGTGTCCATCCTGACCTACGCCGGCAAGGTGCAGTTCGGCCTCATCACCGACGAGAAGCTGTGCCCGCATCCACAGGCCGTGATCGACCAGTTCGCGCCCGAGTTCAACCAGCTGCTGATGCTGGCCCTGATGCTGCCCTGGGGCGACGAGCAGCTGTCGGACGTCGACGGCGCCTGAGCGGCGCGCCGCGCGCGCCCATGAAAAAAGCCAGGCTGCGGGCCTGGCTCTTTTCTTATGGGCGGGGCCGGCAGGGCGCCGGCCCGGCTCCTCACTTGGACTTCTGGGCCTTGGGGCGGCCGGCGGCGGTCGGGTAGGCCGACATCACGCGGGCGGGATCGGCGCCGTTGTCCAGGTAGGCGGCGTACTGGGCTTCGGTGCACTTCAGGGCCTTGCCTTCGGTGTACTCGCCGCGCAGCTGGCCCTTGGCATAGACGAAGCGGTATTCGTTGTCGTCACGGGCGGTGTCGAAGCTCACGGTGTGCTGGGCGGCGCATTCGGCACGCAGGGCCTGCACTTCGCGGTTTTCAGCCGGCTTGGCGGCCTGGGCCAGGGAGGTGCCCAGCAGGGCGGCCAGGGCGATCAGGTGGAACTTCTTCATGATGCAACCTTTGCGACGAGTGCGGTGAGACGGTGCGGAGCGGGCCTCGTGGACCCGCCCGGCGGTAAAAGTGCACACAGCTTAGCGGCCCGCAGGCCTGATGACCATTGAGGGCATCCACCGAGCAGGGGCGAAATCCGTGCGCTTTCCCACGAATCGCCGGGGGTGCCCCCGCGGCTGCGGGGGCCCGGGAAGCCCCGGATCCCGGGCCTTCCCGCGCGAGGCCTCACTCCTCCAGCTCTTCCTTGGCGAGCTCCACGTCCAGGCATTCCATGGCGTCCATGGGCTCGCAGGCGGCGGCGTCGGCGTAGAGCTGCTCGGCCACGGCCAGGCGCTTGTCGCCCTCCAGCATGACCAGGCCGTTGGCACGCTCGATCATGGCGATGGCGCTGGTCGGGTTGAGCTTCAGCGCCTGCTCGAACATCTTCAGGCCGGTGGCGGTGTCGGCGCCCTGGGTCTTGCCCAGCAGCTTGCCGACCTTGTCGATCACCTCGGCATGGAAGGCGCCCAGGGCGATGTGGGCGTCGGCATGCTTGGGGGCCAGCTCGATGGCCTTCTCCAGCGCCGCCTTGACCTTGCCGCCCAGGCCCTGGGCCAGGGCCTTGGCCACGCTGATGCCCTGGCTGTAGCGGCCCAGGGCATAGGCCTGCCAGTACCAGGCGTTGGCGTTCTTCGGCTCGGTCTCCTGCAGGCTCTCGGCCCGCTCGGCGACCTCCAGGAACATCTCCAGCTTGGCCTTTTCCTTCTTCTCCAGGTAGTTGGCGTAGATGGCCTGGGCCTTGTTGGCCACGGTGATGCCGGCGCCGCCCGCGGCCAGGCCGGCCTCGTAGGCCTTCTGGAACTCGCCGGCGTGGAAATGGATCCAGGCCTGCTGCACGGCGGCGTCCTTGGGGAAGGGCTCGGCGTCGCCGGCATGCAGGCGGGCCCAGTGCTTCTTCAGGCTGGCGGCGTCGTACTGGAAGGCCGCGTTGTCGTAGGGGAAGGCAGTCCACTTGGCCATCGATGTCTCCGTGTTGTGTGTGGGGTATGCCGCCGGGGGCAGGTCTTGCGCCTGGCGGCCGGCTAGCCGTTGTAGCGGCCGGCCAGCGTGAAGAGGTGCTCGCGCGAGCCGGGTTCTAGATAGGGCAGCAGGGTGCTCAGCACATGGAAGGCGCCGCGCATCAGCGCGCTGCCGGCGCGCTCGGGCTCCAGGGCGTGGCGCGGGTCGCGCACGTATTCGTAGCTCAGCCAGTAGCTCTGCAGCACCACCATGGCCTCGGCCGTGGGGCCGGCGTCGCGGGGTTCCATGCGCAGGGCGCCGCCATGCTGCAGGCCGGACAGCACCGCGCGCATGGCCTGGCCCTTGTGCGCCAGCACGGTCTGGAAGTGCGTCTCCAGCTTGCGGTTCTTGGAGAGCAGGTCGTTGAGGTCGCGGTAGAGGAAGCGGTGCTTCCAGATCAGCTCGAAGAGCATGTGGAAGAAGAGCCAGGCGTCTTCCACGTTGCGGACGTTGTCCGAGGCGCCCAGCAGCTCGGTGAGCTCGCGCTCGTAGGCCGCGAACAAGGCGTTGATCAGCTCGTCCTTGGCGGGGTAGTGGTAGTAGAGGTTGCCGGGGCTGATGTTGAGCTCGGCCGAGATGAGCGTGGTCGAGACGTTGGGTTCACCGAAGCGGTTGAACAGGTCCAGCGTGACTTCGAGGATGCGTTCTGCGGTGCGCCGCGGCTTCTTGGTGGCCATGGAATGCTTTTAGTGGCTGTCTCGGCTGATTCTGGCACCAAGACGAGTCCCTACTCTAGGGGTTTGGCTCCAGCGCCAGCAGGAATTTGGCACGCTCCCTACAATCCGCCGCCATGCAAAGCCCCACCCCTGCAGCGGCCGCCCCCACAGGCCGCGAGCACCCGGCCCTTCGCTTCGAGGCGGTCTCCAAGACCTACCGCGGCGGCCAGGTGAAGGCCCTGGACCAGGTCTCCTTCGACATCCAGCCCGGCGAATTCTTCGGTCTCCTGGGCCCCAACGGCGCCGGCAAGACCAGCCTCATCTCCATCCTCGCCGGCCTCTCCAAGGCCAGCAGCGGCCGCGTGCGCGTGCTGGGCCATGACGTGGTGGACGACTACGCCGCCGCCCGCAAGTGCCTGGGCATCGTGCCGCAGGAGCTGGTCTTCGACCCCTTCTTCTCGGTGCGCGAGGCCCTGGAAATCCAGAGCGGCTACTTCGGCGTGCGCAACAACGGCTCCTGGATCGACGAGCTGCTGGAGAACCTCGGCCTGGCCGACAAGGCCCAGGCCAACATGCGCCAGCTCTCGGGCGGCATGAAGCGCCGCGTGCTGGTGGCCCAGGCCCTGGTGCACCGCCCGCCGGTGATCGTGCTGGACGAGCCCACCGCCGGCGTCGACGTGGAGCTGCGCCAGACGCTATGGGCCTTCATCGCCCGGCTCAACAAGGAAGGCCACACCGTCCTGCTGACCACCCACTACCTGGAAGAGGCGGAGGCCCTGTGCCACCGCATCGCCATGCTCAAGACCGGCCGCATCGTGGCCCTGGACCGCACCAGCAACCTGCTGGCCGGCAAGGCCTCCACCATGCTGCGCTTCAAGACCGACGCTGCGCTGCCGCAAGACCTGACCCCCCTCTCCCGCGTGACCGGCCGCATCGTGCAGATCAAGGCGCATGACGCGGCCGAGGTCGAAAGCGTGCTGGCCCGCCTGCGCGCGGCCGGCGTGCCGGTGGAGGACCTCGAGATCGGCCGTGCCGACCTGGAGGACGTGTTCCTGGAGATCATGCAAGGAGCTCAGGCATGAGCGGGATCCGACTCGAAGGCGCGCGCACGCTGTTCTACAAGGAAGTGCTGCGCTTCTGGAAGGTGAGCTTCCAGACCGTGGCCGCGCCGGTGCTGACCGCCGTGCTGTACCTGCTGATCTTCGGCCACGTGCTGGAGGACCATGTGAAGGTCTACGGCCACGTGGCCTACACCGCCTTCCTGATCCCGGGGCTGGTGATGATGAGCGTGCTGCAGAACTCGTTCGCCAACAGCTCGTCCTCGCTGATCCAGAGCAAGATCACCGGCAACCTGGTCTTCGTGCTGCTGACGCCGCTGTCGCACTGGGCCTGGTTCCTGGCCTATGTGGGCGCCTCGGTGGTGCGCGGCCTGGCCGTGGGCCTGGGCGTCTTCCTGGTGACGGCCTGGTTCGCGCCACCGGGGCTGGCGCAGCCGCTGTGGGTGCTGGTCTTCGCGCTGCTGGGCGCGGGCATGCTGGGCGCGCTGGGACTGATCGCCGGCCTGTGGGCCGAGAAGTTCGACCAGATGGCGGCCTTCCAGAACTTCATCATCATGCCCATGACCTTCCTCTCGGGCGTGTTCTATTCGGTGCATTCGCTGCCGGCCTTCTGGCAGGGCGTGAGCCACCTGAACCCCTTCTTCTACATGATCGACGGCTTCCGCCACGGCTTCTTCGGCGTCAGCGACGTCTCGCCCTGGCTGAGCCTGTCCATCGTGGGCGCGAGCTTCGTGGCGGTCTCCGCCATCGCGCTGGGGCTGCTCAAGCGGGGCTACAAGATCCGCGGCTGAGGCCCGCCGCAACAGCGCCCGCGAAGCCCGCTTGCATCAACTCAGAAGCCCCGGCCTGGCCGGGGCGGTCTGCGTCTCGGTAGAATCCCGCCCATCATGGCCGATCCCACTCCCGCTGAAGTTCAGCAATACATTGCCGACGGACTCCCCTGCCAGCTGCTGCAGGTCGAGGGTGACGGCCGCCATTTCTTCGCCACCATCGTCTCCGCGGAGTTCGAGGGCCTGTCCCGCATCCGCCGCCACCAGCGCGTCTACCAGGCCCTGGGCGAGCGCATGCGCGAGCAGATCCACGCCCTGTCCATGAAGACGCTGACGCCGGCCGAGCACGGGGCCGAGCCGGCCGCTGCCGGCCATCACCATCCCTGACACCCCATCCGCCTGATACCGGGCGGGTGGCGGTGTGGTGCCGCTCCCGGTGATCCCGCTGCCGTCCGCCGAGTCTAGAAATCCAGACCGCAAAGGACGCCCATGATCACCCTGGCCCTCTCCAAGGGACGCATCTTCGAAGAGACCCTGCCGCTGCTGAAGGCCGCCGGCATCGAGGTGCTCGAGGACCCCGAGACCTCCCGCAAGCTGATCCTGCCCACCAACAAGCCCGAGGTGCGCGTGGTGCTGGTGCGCGCGACCGACGTGCCCACCTATGTGCAGTACGGCGGTGCGGATCTCGGCGTGGCCGGGCGCGACGTGCTGATCGAGCATGGCGGCGCGGGCCTCTACCAGCCCCTGGACCTGCGCATCGCCCGCTGCCGCATGAGCGTGGCCACGCGCGACGACTTCGACTACGCCGCCGCGGTCAAGCAGGGCTCGCGCATCCGCGTGGCCACCAAGTACACCGAGATCGCCCGCCAGCATTTCGCCGACAAGGGCGTGCACGTGGACCTGATCAAGCTCTACGGCTCCATGGAGCTGGCCCCGCTGACCGGCCTGGCCGACGCCATCGTGGACCTGGTCTCCACTGGCAGCACGCTCAAGGCCAACCGCCTGGTGGAGGTGGAGCACATCATGGAGATCTCCTCGCGCCTGGTCGTCAACCAGGCGGCGCTGAAGCTCAAGCGCGAGCCGCTGCGCCAGCTGATCGACGCCTTCGCCTCCGCCACGCCTGCCGCCTGAGGGGAATGAGATGCTGAAGCTGCGACAACTCAACACCCAGGGCGCCGACTTCGAGGCCGAGTTCCAGCGCGTGCTGCACTGGTCCGCCGACACCGACGCCGCCATCGAGTCCCGCGTGGCCGAGATCCTGGCCGATGTGCGCGCCCGTGGCGATGCCGCGGTGCTGGAGTACACCGCCCGCTTTGATCGGCTGACGGCCGAATCGCTCGGTGCGCTGGAGCTGACCCGCGAGGAGCTCAAGGCCGCCTTCGACGGCCTGCCGGCCGCCCAGCGCGAGGCCCTGGAGGCCGCCGCGTGCCGCGTGCGCAGCTACCACGAGCGCCAGAAGGCCGCCTGCGGCGAGAGCTGGAGCTACCGCGACGAGGACGGCACCCTGCTGGGGCAAAAGGTGACCCCGCTGGACCGCGTGGGCATCTACGTGCCCGGCGGCAAGGCGGCCTACCCCAGCAGCGTGCTGATGAACGCCATCCCGGCCCAGGTGGCCGGCGTGCCCGAGATCATCATGGTCGTGCCCACCCCCGGCGGTGAGAAGAACGCCCTGGTGCTGGCCGCCGCGTATGTGGCCGGTGTGCACCGCGCCTTCACCATCGGCGGTGCGCAGGCCGTGGCCGCGCTGGCCTACGGCACGGCCACCGTGCCTCGCGTGGACAAGATCACCGGCCCCGGCAATGCCTATGTGGCCAGCGCCAAGAAGCATGTCTTCGGCCAGGTGGGCATCGACATGATTGCCGGCCCCAGCGAAATCCTGGTCCTGGCCGACGGCAGCACGCCGCCGGACTGGGTCGCCATGGACCTCTTCAGCCAGGCCGAGCATGACGAGCTGGCGCAGAGCATCCTGCTGTGCCCGGATGCCGGCTACATCGCGCAGGTGGCCGCGGCCATCGAGCGCCTGCTGCCCACCATGCCGCGCCAGGAGGTGATCCGCGCCTCGCTGGAGGGCCGTGGTGCGCTGATCCTCACGCGCTCGATGGAAGAGGCCTGCGAGATCAGCAACCGCATCGCGCCCGAGCACCTGGAGGTCTCCAGCCACGAGCCCCATCGCTGGGAGCCCCTGCTGCGCCATGCCGGCGCCATCTTCCTGGGGGCCTACACCAGCGAGTCCCTGGGCGATTACTGCGCGGGCCCCAACCATGTGCTGCCCACCTCGGGCACGGCGCGCTTCTCCTCGCCGCTGGGCGTCTACGATTTCCAGAAGCGCAGCAGCCTCATCGAGGTCAGCGAGGCCGGCGCGCAGAAGCTGGGCCCCATCGCCGCGACCCTGGCCTACGGCGAGGGCTTGCAGGGCCATGCGCTGGCGGCGGAGTATCGGCTCAAAGGCTGAGGTCGCGCTGTCCGCGCGACAGTGTTGTTTCCGCTCTGCAAAGCCCGGCCTGCCCGGGCTTTCTTCATGGATCAGGGACTCGCCAGCCGCGGACCACTTGCCCTAGGATGGCCCATCGCCAATCCTGCGGAGGCTCGTGATGAGACTGTCGGACATGAAAGTGGGGATGCGCATCGGCCTGGGTTTCGCGGCCGTGCTGCTGATGTCGGGGCTGCTGGGCCTGCTCTCGATCTCGCGGCTGGGGCTGATCCAGGCCAATGTCAGCGACCTGGCGACCAACTGGATGCCCAGCATCAAATCCATCGCATCCATCGAGGACAAACTGCAGGAGATCCGCCGCCTCGAGCTGCGCATGTGCATCATCGAGACAGTGGCTGAGGTGCAGAGCGTCATGGAGACGCTCAAATCCCAGCGCGAGAAGGATCTGCAGCAGCTGCAGGCGGCCTACATCTCCATGATCTCCAGCCCCGAGGAAGAGGCGGCCTGGAAGGAGGCCAAGGCCCGCATCGATGCCTACCTGGCGGTGCAGGACCGGCTGGTCGAGCAGCGCAAGGCCGGCAACCGGGCGGAGTACCAGGCCCTGGTGGTGGGGGACTCGCTGAAGTCCGTGGCGGAAGCGTCGACGGCCCTGGCCAAGGTCGTCAAGATCAATGAGGACGGCGCCGGGGCCAGCTACACCGAAGCCAAGGACACCTACAGCAGCGTGCGCCTCACCCTGATGGTGCTGCTGGCGCTGCAGCTGGTGGCGGGCGGCCTGGTGGCGATGTTCCTGACACGCAATACCGTCGACCCCCTGCAGCGCATGGTCAGCGTGGCGGAGCGGGTGGCCGGCGGTGACCTGGGCGTGGACGTGGACACCTCGCGGCGCGACGAGTTCGGCCGCCTGGCCACCGCGCTGGAGGACATGCGCCAGTCCCTGAACCGTTCCATCGGCACGGTGCGCAGCAGTGCGGAGAGCATCGCCCTGTCCAGCAGCGAGGTGGCGGCGGGCTCCAGCGACCTGTCCGCACGGACCGAGCAGATGGCCTCCAGCCTGGAGGAGACCTCGGCCACCATGCAGACCCTCAGCGAGACCGTGCGCCAGAACGCCGATGCCACGCGCCAGGCCACCAGCCTGGCTCGCGATGCCAGCACGGTGGCCGAACAGGGCGGGGCCGTGGTGGGCCGGGTGGTCGGCACGATGGAGGAGATCAACACCAGCTCGCGCAAGATCAGCGACATCATCGGCGTGATCGACGGCATCGCCTTCCAGACCAACATCCTGGCGCTGAACGCCGCGGTGGAAGCCGCGCGGGCCGGCGAGCAGGGCCGCGGCTTCGCGGTGGTGGCCGGCGAGGTGCGCTCACTGGCGCAGCGCAGCGCGGAGGCGGCGCGCGAGATCAAGGCGCTGATCGGGACCTCGGTCGACAAGGTCGATGCCGGCACCCGCCTGGTCGCCGAGGCCGGCCAGACCATGCAGGAGCTGGTGCAGGCGGTGCAGCGGGTCAGCCACATCATCGAGGACATCAGCCGGGCGACCCAGGAGCAGAGCGTCAGCCTCACCGAGGTGGGCCAGGCGGTGAACCGGCTCGACGAGGTCACCCAGCAGAACGCCGCCCTGGTGGAGGAATCCAGCGCCGCGGCCGAGTCGCTGAGGGACCAGGCGGCGCAGCTGAGCGCGGCGGTGTCCGGCTTCAAGACCGCCTGAGTCAGGCGTCTGCCTTCCGTCGTTCGGCCTCGGCGAAGCTTGCATTGATCACACGAAGTTCGTGCAACACGAACTTCGTGTTAGTCTTCGCCTCATGAAGAACGTCACCGTGACCATGGAAGACAGCGTGGCCGAATGGGCCCGGCTGGAGGCGGCGCGCCGCAATACCAGTGTCTCGCGCCTGGTCGGTGAGCTGCTGGCCGAGAAGATGCGCCATGACGACGCCTACGAGCGCGCCATGCAGGACTGGCTGCATCGCGAGCGCAGCTGGTCCAGCGACGGCCAGGCCTATCCCGCGCGGGGCGCCCTGTGAGCGCCGCGCCTGTGGTCTTCGTCGACACCTCGGTGCTGATCCTCAGCGAGGACGGCGCCCGCCCCGCCGATCAGGCCCAGGCCCTGGCCTGGCTGCGCGAGCTCTGGCAGCGCCGCGCCGGCCGCGTCTCCACCCAGGTGCTCAACGACTTCTATCGCCTCGTCACCACCCGGCTGCAGCCCGCCATGCCCAATGGCGACGCCCGCGCCGAGGTGCGCCGCTACCAGCGCTGGCAACCCTGGGCCATCGACCACGCGACCGTGGAGAGCGCCTGGTCCATCGAAAGCCGCTTCGGCCTGGCCTATATGGACGCCCTGGTCGTGGCCGCCGCCAAGGCCCAGGGCTGCGAATGGCTCTTGAGCCTGGAGCTGGCCCACGGCCTGCAGCTGGACAGCGTGCAGATCCTCAATCCCCTGCAGGCCGCGCCGGACGCCCTGTTCGCCGCAGGCAAGGCCTGACCCCGGAACGCGCATGAACACCACGGACGAACTGAGCCAAGCCCTCTCCTGCATCCGCGAGGACGTGCGCCAGACCCAGGCCTACCCGGTGCAGTCCGGCGCCGGCCTGGTCAAGCTGGACGTGATGGAGAACCCCTACCGCCTGCCCGAGGCCTTGCAGCAGCAACTGGGCGAGCGCCTGGGCCGCGTGGCCCTGAACCGCTACCCGGCCGAGGGCACGCAGCAGCTGGCCGCCGCCCTGGCCCGCCACGCCAGCCTGCCGTCCGAGGGCTACGGCCTGACGCTGGGCAATGGCTCGGACGAGCTGATCTCCCTGCTGAGCCTGGCCGTGGCCCGGCCGGGCGCGGTGATCATGTCGCCCCTGCCCAGCTTCGTGATGTACGGCATCTCGGCCCAGTACCAGCACCTGCGCTTCGTGGGCGTGCCCCTGCGGCCCGATTTCGAGCTGGACGAGGCCGCCATGCTGGACGCCATCGCCACCGAGCGGCCGGCGCTGCTGTACCTCTCGTATCCGAACAATCCCACCGGCAATCTCTGGGACGAGGCGGTCATCGAGCGCCTCATCGAGGCCGCACCGGGTCTGGTGGTGCTGGACGAGGCCTACCAGCCCTTTGCCGAGCGCGACGGCCTGGCCCTGATGCAGCGCCATCCCAGAGTGCTGGTCATGCGCACCATGAGCAAGTTCGGCCTGGCCGGCGTGCGCATCGGCTACCTGATGGGCCGGCGCGAGCTGGTGGACCAGATCGAGAAGCTGCGCCCGCCCTTCAATGTCAGCGTGCTCAATGCCGAGGCGGCGCTCTTTGCGCTGGAGCACGAGGCCGTCTACGCCGAGCAGGCGGCCGCCCTGCGCGCCGAGCGCGAGCGCCTGCATGCCGCCCTGCAGCAACTGAGGGGGGTGCAGGTCTTCCCCAGCCAGGGCAATATGCTGCTCGTGCGCGTGCCGGATGCCGCCGCCGTGTTCGCGGGCCTCAAGGCTCGCGGCGTGCTGATCAAGAACGTCTCCGGCCTGCACCCGCTGCTGCAGCAATGCCTGCGCATCACCATCGGCACGCCGGTGGAGAACCAGGCCCTGCTGAGCGCCCTGCAAGCCACCCTCATCGACTTGAACCTGCCTTGAACCTGCCGAAGTCCAGACCATGAGCACCGCCGCACGCATCGCCGAAGTCCGCCGCGACACCAAGGAGACGCAGATCCGCGTCCGCGTCAATCTCGATGGCACGGGGGAGGCCAAGCTCGCCACCGGCATCGGCTTCTTCGACCACATGCTGGACCAGATCGCGCGCCACGGCCTGATCGACCTGGAGATCGAAGCCCAGGGCGACCTGCACATCGACGGCCACCACACGGTGGAAGACGTCGGGATCACGTTGGGGCAGGCCGTGGCCCAGGCCATCGGTGACAAGCGGGGTATCACTCGCTACGGCCACAGCTATGTGCCGCTGGACGAGGCGCTGTCGCGCGTGGTGATCGATTTCTCCGGCCGCCCGGGCCTGGAGATGGACGTCAAGTTCACCGCCGGCAGCATCGGCGCCTTCGACACCCAGCTGACCTACGAGTTCTTCCAGGGCTTCGTCAACCACGCCCTGGTAAGCCTGCACGTGGACAACCTCAAGGGCCACAACGCCCACCACCAGTGCGAAACGATGTTCAAGGCCTTCGGCCGCGCGCTGCGCATGGCGATGACGCTGGATCCGCGCTCTGCGGGCGTGATCCCTTCCACCAAGGGGACCCTGTGATGGCCAGCCGGACCGTGGCCGTCGTTGACTACGGCATGGGCAATCTGCGTTCCGTGTCCCAGGCGGTGATCCACGCCGCCGACGGCCAGGGCGTGGAGGTGCTGATCACCTCGAAGCCGGAGGAGGTCTACGCCGCCGAGCGCGTGGTCCTGCCGGGCCAGGGCGCCATGCGGGACTGCATGCGCGAGCTGCGCGACTCCGGCCTGCAGGAGGCGGTGCTGGATGCCGCCGCGCGCAAGCCGCTGATGG
Organism: Pelomonas sp. BJYL3; assembly: GCF_027257975.1. Taxonomy (GTDB): domain Bacteria; phylum Pseudomonadota; class Gammaproteobacteria; order Burkholderiales; family Burkholderiaceae_C; genus Roseateles_B; species Roseateles_B flavus. Next base: position 975,440 of record NZ_JANZKX010000001.1, on the reverse strand, counting down.
GCGTCTGCGTGGGCATGCAGATGCTGCTGGAGCACAGCGAGGAGCAGGACACCCCCGGCCTGGGCCTGATCCCCGGCCAGGTGAAGCGCTTCCAGCTGCAGGGCCGCCTGCAGCCCGACGGCAGCCGCTACAAGGTGCCGCAGATGGGCTGGAACCGGGTGTTCCAGACCCGGCCGCACCCTGTCTTTGCCGGCGTGCCGGACGGCAGCTGGTACTACTTCGTGCACAGCTACTACACGGCCCCCACCGACGCCGCCCACCGTGCCGCCGAGACCGAGTACGGGGACCGCTTTACCTGCGCCGTGGCCCGGGATAATATTTTCGCCACCCAGTTCCACCCTGAGAAAAGCGCCGCGATGGGCCTGACCCTGTACCGCAATTTCCTGCACTGGAAGCCATGAGGACGCCCCCCGTCTCCCGCCCCGGCATGAGCACCGCTTTTCCCCGCCCCGTCTTCCCCTTCAACCTTCTCCCACCACCTGCATCTCGGCCATGCTGCTGATCCCTGCCATTGACCTGAAAGACGGCAAATGCGTCCGCCTGCAACAAGGCGACATGAACGCCTCCACCACCTTCGGTGAGGACCCCGCGGCCATGGCGCGACGCTGGGTCGATGCCGGCGCCCGGCGCCTGCACCTGGTGGACCTCAACGGCGCCTTCGCGGGCAAGCCCGTCAACGAGGCGGCCATCAAGGCCATCATCCGCGAGGTGGGCGATGACATCCCCATCCAGCTGGGCGGCGGCATCCGGGACCTCGACACCATCGAGCGCTACCTGGACGACGGCCTGTCCTACGTCATCATCGGCACCGCCGCGGTGAAAAACCCGGGCTTTCTGAAGGACGCCTGCTCGGCCTTCGGCGGCCACATCATCGTTGGCCTGGACGCCAAGGACGGCAAGGTCGCCACCGACGGCTGGAGCAAGCTCACCGGCCATGAGGTGATCGACCTGGCCCGCAAGTTCGAGGACTACGGCATCGAGGGCGTGATCTACACCGACATCGGCCGCGACGGCATGCTCAGCGGCGTGAACATCGAGGCCACGGTCAAGCTCGCGCAGGCCCTGTCCATTCCGGTGATCGCCTCGGGCGGCCTCTCCAATATGCAGGACATCGAGGCCCTGTGCGCCGTCGAGAGCGAAGGCGTCGAGGGCGTGATCTGCGGCCGCGCCATCTACACGGGCGACCTGGACCTCGCCGCCGCCCAGAAGCGGGCCGACGAGCTCTCCGAAGCCCAGGCCTGATCCCGCCCGACTCCATCATGGGGCCGCTCGCGCAGCGGCCCTTGTTCTTGAAAGACCCGCCCCATGCTGGCCAAACGCATCATTCCCTGCCTGGACGTGACCGGAGGTCGCGTGGTGAAGGGCGTCAACTTCGAGTCCCTGCGCGACGCCGGCGACCCGGTGGAGATCGCCGCCCGCTACAACGAGCAGGGCGCGGACGAGCTCACCTTCCTGGACATCACCGCGACCAGCGATGGCCGGGACCTGATCCTGCACATCATCGAGGCCGTGGCCTCCCAGGTCTTCATCCCCCTGACCGTGGGCGGCGGCGTGCGCGCGGTGGCCGATGTGCGCCGCCTGCTGAATGCAGGGGCGGACAAGGTCAGCTTCAACTCCGCCGCGGTGGCCAACCCGCAGCTGATCCGCGATGCCTCCGAGAAGTACGGCTCGCAGTGCATCGTCGTGGCCATCGACGCCAAGCGCCGCCAGGGCGACGATCTCGCCGCGCGCGGTGAGGGCTGGGACGTCTACACCCATGGCGGGCGCAAGAACACCGGGCTCGACGCCCTGCAGTGGGCGCGGCAGATGGCCGAGTTCGGCGCCGGCGAGATCCTGCTGACCAGCATGGACCGCGACGGCACCAAGATCGGCTTCGACCTGGCGCTCACGCGCGCCGTCAGCGACGCCGTGCCCGTGCCCGTGATCGCCTCGGGCGGCGTGGGCACGCTGGAGCACCTGGTCGAGGGCATCCAGATCGGCGGTGCCGATGCGGTGCTGGCCGCCAGCATCTTCCACTATGGCCAGCACACGGTGGGCGAGGCCAAGGCGCTGATGGCCTCGCGCGGCATCGAGGTGCGGCAGTGAAGTCACGATCGAAACCCGAGGCCGCTCCGGCCGCGCGTGCCAAGCCTCAGGGCGCGCCGCGCCTGGCGCCGGCCGAGGTCCGCATCATCGGCGGCCAGTGGAAGCGCTCCAAGCTGCCCGTGGCCCACAAGCCGGGCCTGCGCCCCACGCCGGACCGCGTGCGCGAGACCCTGTTCAACTGGCTGGGCCAGGACCTCACTGGCTGGCGCGTGCTGGACGCCTTCGCGGGCAGTGGCGCCCTGGGCTTCGAGGCCGCCTCGCGCGGCGCGGACGAAGTGCTGCTGCTGGAGCGCGATGCCGAGCTGGCACGCAGCCTCAATGCGTCAAAGGCCCGGCTGAAGGCCGAGACGCTGCGCGTGGAGGCCGCCGACGCCCTGGCCTGGATGGCCCGCAGCGCGCCGGCCCGCTTCGAGCTGGTGATGCTGGACCCACCCTTCGACGCCGGCCTCTTCGAGCCCGCCCTGCGCGCCGCGGCGCCCCTGGTGGTGCCGGGCGGCTATCTCTACGTCGAGGCGCCCGAGGCGCTGACGCCGGCGCCCGAGCTGGGCCTGCTGCCGCACCGCAGCGGCAAGGCTGGCGCCGTGCACTACGCCCTGTTCCGCCGCGAGGGCTGAGGGCCGAGACCCCTGACGCGGGCGGATCACACCGGGCAGGGGATAATCGGGCCGCCGTCGCTGCCCCTTGCAGTTTCCGCCACCTTGGCGACGGCCAGGAGCCCGTGTTGACCTCTGCCACCGTGCTGACCGCCGTTTATCCCGGCACCTTCGATCCCATGACCCTCGGGCATGAGGACCTGATGCGCCGCGCCAGCCAGCTCTTCGAACGCCTGATCCTGGCGGTGGCCGCCGGCCATCACAAGAACACGCTGTTCTCGCCGGACGAGCGCCTGGAGATCGCCCGCGAGGTGGCCGCGCGCTACCCCAATGTGGAGGTGATCGCCTTCCGCGGCCTGCTGCGCGACTTCGTGCACCAGCACGGCGGCAAGGTGGTCGTGCGCGGCCTGCGCGCGGTGAGCGACTTCGACTACGAATTCCAGATGGCCGGCATGAACCGCAAGCTGATGCCCGACGTGGAGACCGTCTTCCTGACGCCCTCGGACCAGTACCAGTTTGTCTCCGGCACTTTTGTGCGCGAGATCGCCAAGCTGGGCGGTGACGTCTCGCAGTTCGTCTCGCCCTCGGTCAGCGCCCGCCTCGCGGACCGCGTGGCCAAGCAGGGTTGAGGCAGAAGGCAGGAGTAGCGCCATGGCACTGATGATCACCGACGAATGCATCAACTGCGACGTCTGCGAGCCCGAATGCCCCAACGAGGCCATCTCCATGGGCGAGGAGTTCTACCAGATCGACCCGGGCAAGTGCACCGAATGCGTGGGCCATTTCGACGAGCCCCAGTGCGTGCAGCTGTGCCCGGTGGCCTGCATCCCGGTCAATCCCGAGCACGTGGAGAGCCGCGAGACGCTGATGCAGAAGTTCGTGCGGCTGACGCAGGCGGCCTGACTCAGCCCACGCGCCAGGCCTCGCCATAGTCCGGCGGCCGGGGCCAACGGTCTGCCGAGGGCTGCCGCTGCGGCTGTTCGTGCCGCCAGCGCCGGGCCAGCATCCAGCCCCCATGGCTGACCGCCAGGGCGCCCGCCGGCAGGGCGCAGGCCGCCACGCGGTCGAGCAGGGCCTGCAGGGACTCGCCGCCCGCGGGCGCGAAGCCGAGGAAATCGGCCACCCAGGCGTCCACCTCGGCCTTGGGGATGTCGCGCCAGGAGCGGCCATCCCAGGCCCCGAAGTCCATCTCCCGCAGCTCGTCTCGCGTGTGGTGCGTCCAGCCCCAGCGCCGCAGCCAGCGGCCGACCTCGGCACAGCGCTGCAGGGGCGAGGTCCAGATCTCATGCGGCAGCCGATGCCGCCGCGCATGAGCCTGGATGCGCCGCGCCAGGCGTTTGGCCCGGCGCCAGTGCACGGGCACGTCGCTGCGTGCGCCGATGCAGCGCCCCTTCACGCCCTCGGGGCGGGGATGGCGCCAGACCGTGATGCCTTCTGGGCCCGCCATGGGGTCAGGTCGTGCCCAGGCCGAGATGCGGCAGCACGGCCAGCGCGGCCATCAGCAGCATCAGCTCGCTGAGCTGCTGGCTGGCACCCAGGTTGTCGCCCGTGTAGCCGCCCAGGCGGCGGCGCAGCCAGCGGTGCATCCACAGCAGCGTCAGGGCTGCGGCGCCGATCTGTGCGGCCAGCATCAGCAGGACATCGCCCAGCGGCCAGGGGCCGGCCAGCAGCGGCAGCGTGAGGCCCACCGCCATCAGCGCTGCGGCGGCCAGCGAACCCGCGCCAATCTGCGTGGCCAGGGGCTTGGCCTTGGCGTGCTCGGCATCGCCGGCGTAGGGCAGGCTGCGCATCAGCAGCAGCGGGGCCAGGCGCGAGGCCATGTGGCCCCAGGCCAGCAGCAGCACGGCCAGCAGCGGCGCACGTTCGGCCAGGGCGGCCAGGGCCGCGGCCTTGAGGCCCAGCAGCAGGATGAGGCCCAGGGCGCCGTAGCTGCCCAGGCGGGAGTCCTTCATGATCAGCAGGGCCTTCTCGCGGCTCACGGCGCCGCCCAGGCCGTCGCAGGTGTCAGCCCAGCCGTCTTCATGGAAGCCGCCCGTGAGCCACACGCTGGCCGCGATGGCCAGCAGGCCGGCGATCAGCGGCGGGAAGACCAGCAGGGCGCCGCCGAAGACCGCCGCGCTGAACAGACCCACCAGCGCACCCACCGCCGGGAAATGGCGCGCGCACTGCTGCAGCCAAGCCGGCTCGAAGCCCACCCAGGCCGGGATCGGCACACGGGTGAAGAACTGCAGGGCGATGAAGAAGAGGCGGAGCTCGTGCAGCAGGCGTGACATGCGGGAGGCCGGCTGGGCGCACCGCCGCGGGGCCGCGCACTCAGCCCTGCTCGGGCGGATTCAGGGGGAGCTCGATGATATAGCCCGTGCCCGGCCGCGCGTCCGGGTCCAGACGGATGCGGCCCTGCATCATCTGGCACAGCTGGGCCATCAGATGCAGGCCCAGGCCCTGGTCCTGCACGGCGTCCCAGCCTTGCAGCAGCTGCTCGCGCAGGGGCGCGGGCAGACCGCGGCCGTTGTCGCGGTAGTGCAGCCGGGCCCAGTCGCCGTCGCGCTGCAGGCTGAGCGTGATGCGGCGGTCGCCGATGCCTTCGAAGGCGTGGGCACAGCTGTTGCGCAGCAGCTTGGCCAGCAGCTGCGAGAACTGCCCGCCGCACATCACCACTGGCGCGGCCTCGGGTAGGTCCAGTTCCAGCCGGGCCCGCGCGCCCTTGAGCAGAGCGCCATGCACACGCAGGATGTTGCGCAGGTACTCGCAGAGGTCGAAGGCGCTGACCTTTTGCTGGGCCTGGTCGGCGGCGTAGGTCTTGAAGCCCGAGAGCAGGTCCGAGGCGCGGCGCAGGTGGGCGCCGGCCAGCTGGCTGGCGTCGGCGATGCGCTGGGCCAGCTCGGCGGCCTCGGCCGCGGTGAGCTTGCCGCCGCGCAGGCCCTGCAGCAGGCGCTGCGCGAATTCGTCCAGCCCCGAGCAGGCGGTCACCGCCACGCCGATGGGCGAGGCGATGTCATGCGTCATGCCCGCCACCAGGCTGCCCAGGGCCGCCATGCGTTCCTGCTCGATCAGGCGGCCGGTGGCACGCAGCTCGCGCTGGCCGTGCGTCATCAGCAGGTGCTGCTCGTGCTCGCGGGCCAGCAGGTTCAGCAGCTCCGCGCTGCAGCGGCCGGCCAGGGCCTGCATCAGCTCCAGCGCGAAGAGGCGGCGCTCCCAGGGAATGGGGGCGCAGTCCATGATGGACAGCAGGCCGATGACGAGGCCGTCCCCGTCCACCAGCGGCAGGCCCAGGTAGCTGTGCACGCCGATCTCGGCCAGCAGGGTGTCGGTGGGGTAGGCCTGCTGGACACCGCTGGCGTGGTAGCAGACGGCACCGTCGGCCACGTTGCGGCAGGGCGTTCCCTGCAGGGAGTAGCTGAAGGGCGTCAGGTGGCGGCCGCGCTGCCAGAACGCCAGCAGCTGGGCGCGCAGGCCCGGCGGCGCGTGCTCGATCTTGCCGATGAAGCAGGCCTGCACACCCAGCTCGTGCGCCAGGCTGGCACTGACGGCCTCGAAGAAGGGCGCGCCATGCAGCGCCCCGATGGCCAGGTTCAGTGCGCGCAGCGCCTGCTCGATGTTCGGCCCCGGCGTGCTGCTCATGGCGGCCACTCAGCTGCGGTCGGGCAGGCGCTGGTAGATCTCCTGGACGGCATCCAGGTGGCTCAGCATCAGCTCCACCAGCGTGGGGTCGAACTGCGTGCCGGCCTGCGCCTTCACATAGGCCAGGGTCTCGTCGAAACTCCAGGCCTTCTTGTAGCAGCGGTCGCTGACCAGGGCGTCAAAGACGTCGACCAGGGCCACGATGCGCCCGGCCACATGGATCTGCTCGCCGGCCAGGCCGCGGGGGTAGCCCTGGCCGTCCCAGCGCTCATGGTGCTCGTGGGCGATGATGGCGCCCAGCTGCAGGATGCGCTTGTCGGACTTGCTGAGCAGCTCGTAGCCGATGCGCGCATGGGTCTGCATGACCTCCCACTCTTCCTCGTCCAGCTTGCCGGGCTTGTTGAGCACGCGGTCGGGGATGCCGATCTTGCCGACGTCATGCAGCGGCGCCGCCTGCCGCATGAATTCCACATCGCCCGCCTTCATGCCCACCAGCTCGGCCAGCAGGGCGGCGAGCTCGCCCACGCGGCGTACGTGGGCGCCGGTTTCCTTGGAGCGCTTCTCGACGGCCTCGCCGATGATGTAGACGGTGGAGCGCTGGGTGTCGGCGATCTCCTCGCGCAGCAGCAGGCTCTCGTAGGTGATGGCCACGTTGGCGCAGAAGATCTCCAGCAGCTCGCGCGCCTCGGCATCGACCGGCTCGGAGAAGACCATGTACAGCAGGCTCTCGTTGCCGCTGCTGGTGCGGTAGTAGCCGACGAAGCAGAGATCCTCGAAATGGCTCTGCTGGTCATGCAGGGCCTTGTCCAGCGAGGTCCTGACGTCGTCGGGCAGGCTGTCGACCTCCTCGTCGACCAGCAGCTTGGAGTATTCCGAGGTGGCCGCCAGCACCTTGAGCCGGCCCTCGATGTGCGAGGCGGCATAGGCCGAGATGCGGCTGGCGCACAGGCCCTGGGCCTCGTAGCCCAGCAGATGCGCCACCTGCTCCAGCACCGCCGAGGCGAAGCGGCGCAGGTTCTGGCTGTCGTAGATGCGGGTGATGGCGTCGATGGAGCGGCGCAGGGCCTGGCGCGACTGATCGATGATCATGATGTCGCGGTAGGACCGCAGCGCCGAATAGAAGACCGTGATCAGCTTGCGCTTGGTGAGCTCGGTCTTCTCCTTGTAGTCATTGATGTCGTAGGTCTTGATGACATGCTCTTCGGGCGCCTGCCCCGGCTGCCCGGTGCGCAGCACGATGCGCACATGGTGGTTCTCGAGCTCCTCACGGATGTAGCGGGCCAGGTCCAGGCCGGCATGCTCGGATTCCATCACCACGTCCAGCAGCACCAGGGCGATGTCCTGGCGGGTCTGCAGCAGCTCGCGCGCCTCGGTGGCGCTGTAGGCGTCCAGGAACTGCAGGCGTCGGCCGGCGAACTCGAAGTCCGCCATCACCAGCTGCGTGACCTGGTGCACGGCGGGGTCGTCGTCGACGATCATCACTACCCAGGGGTCGATTGCCTTCGTGCGTCCCTGAGGCACTTCCTCAGGCAGTTCGTCGGCAAACACCAAGTCGGACATCACTGGCTCCCATGTGCTGAGGCTGGGCTCATTATGGTGGCAAGTCTTGCCCTTGTGGGGAGGGCCGCGGGGCCGGCTGTGGCGGGGAAGTGGCAGGTCGTTGGCGAAAAGCGTGCAGCTGTTCCGCCCTGCGGGAACTTCGCCCGGCAGCACGCGCGAGCGCCGTCGCGCGCCTGCCTCAGTTCTGGTAGGAAGTCCGGCTGCTCAGTGGGGTCCGTCAGTGCGGTCCGTCAGTGCGGTCCCTCAGTGCTTCAGGACTGTCGCTCACTCACGCCCGCAGAGGCAAAGCTGGCCATCTCGACCAGGATGCGGCAGGCCGACTCCAGCAGCGGCCAGGCCAGCGCCGCGCCCGAGCCCTCGCCCAGGCGCAGGCCCAGGTCCAGCAGGGGCTGGGCCTGCAGCTGGTCCAGCATCAGGCGGTGAGCCTGCTCGTTGGAGCGGTGAGCGAAGACGCAGCGTTCCAGCACGGCCGGCTGCAGCCGCGCGGCCACGAGGATGGCGCTGCTGGTGATGAAGCCGTCGACCAGGATCACGCGGCGCTCCAGGGCGGCCTGCAGCACGGCGCCGACCATCATCGCGATCTCGAAACCGCCGAAGGCCTGCAGCGCCTCCAGCGGCGAGAGGGCCTGCGGATGACGGGCCAGCACCTGGCCGAGGATCTCGGTCTTGCGGGCCAGCTGGGCGTTGTCAAGACCTGTCCCCCGGCCCACGCAGTCGGCGATGGGCAGGCCGGCCAGGCGGGCCAGCAGCAGGGCCGCGGCCGAGGTGTTGCCGATGCCCATCTCGCCCAGGATCAGCACATTGCCGGGCTGGGTGGCGAGCAGCTCGCGGCCGGCGCCCAGGGCGGTCGCGCACTGGTCGGCCGTCATGGCGGGCTGCTCCAGCGCGTCGGCCGTGCCGGGCGCGACCTTGGCCTGGATCAGGCCCGGGCGCGGGGCGAAGTCATGGCGCACGCCCGCGTCCACCACCGTGAGGGCCAGGCCGTGCTGGCGGGCCAGCACACTGACCGCCGCGCCGCCGGCAAGGAAGTTCTCCACCATCTGCCAGGTGACGTCCGGCGGGAAGGCCGAGACGCCGCGCGCCGCCAGGCCGTGGTCGCCCGCGAAGACCATCAGCTGAGGCTGCTTCAGCAGGGGCGTCTCGCTGCCCAGGATCAGGCCCAGGCGCTGCATGAGCGCCTCGAGCTGGCCCAGGGAGCCCAGGGGCTTGGTCTTGCTGTCGATGCGGGCCTGCAGGCGCTGGGCCAGGGCTTCGTCGTGGAGGCTGGGGATGTGGGGGATCAGGTCGGTCATGGGTCTACTGCAGGACGGTGGATTGGATGGCGGCCAGGACCTGGGGCGCACCCCGCTCCAGGGCCGCCAGGCCGGGCGCGAGGATGTCGGCGGACTTGATCTCCGCCAGGCGCGCGCCCAGCTTGGCAAAGCCGGGCCGGGCCAGCACCTTCTCAGGCACGAATTTCTTGCCGCACCAGGAGCCGAGGATGAGCTGCGGCTCGTGCGACAGCACCTCTTCATGGCTGACGATGCGCTGCTTGGCGAAGCCGGCACGGGCGCGGCCGGCGAAGATGTCGTGGCCGCCGCAGAGCTGGATGATCTCGCTGACCCAGCCGATGCCGCAGATCAGGGGATCGTCCCATTCCTCGAAGAAGACGCGCGGCCGCCAGGGCAGGGCGGCCGCAGCCTCGGCCAGGCGCAGCTCCTGGGTCACGAGGCCGGCGCACAGGGCTTCGCCCTCCACCTCCTTCTGCACCAGGGCGGCCAGCCGGCGCACCATGGCATGGATGCCGGCGATGTTGCGCTGGTCGAACCACAGGGTGGGCAGACCGGCGGTCTCGCATTCGGCCAGCAGGGGCCTTTGCAGGTCGGAGAAGCCGATGACGAGGTCCGGCCTCACGGCCAGGATGCGTTCCAGCTTCATGCTGGAGAAGCCGCTGATCTTGGGCTTCTCGGCCCGGGCCTCGGGCGGATGCACGCTGTAGCCGGAGATGCCGGCCACGCGGTCCTGGGCACCGAGGCGGTAGAGCACCTCCACGGCTTCGGTGGAGAGGCAGGCGATGCGCTGCGGGGCGGCAGGCACAGCCGGGGCCGTGGACAGGGCCGGGGACAGCGCGGGAGTAGCAGGGGCGAGGAGTGTCATGCGGAGGGTTCCAGCAATTGCATCAGGGCACCCGGTGCGAAATGGCGGTCCACATAGTCCGCCAGACCTTCGAACACCGGCTCCAACCCTCCTCCGTCGAACCCGAACAGGGCCTTCAGCAAGGCAGGCTGCTCGAACAGGCCATGGGCATAGAGCCCCAGCACGTTCGCTTGCTGCCAACCCACGACGCTTGCGTCCCGCTCGTGCAGGATCTCTTCTGCTGCGCCCAGCGATGGATGCTGGACGGTGCGGCCATGGTGAATCTCATAACCTTCCAGATCAAGTCCCTGTAAGGCCGACCAGGGTGACGCCATCGTCTTCGCAAAGGACAATGCCGCCGGCCTCAGCAGCTTCTCCCGCTCGAAGCGCGTCACCAGGGGCAGCAGGCCCAGGCCCGGCGCATTGCCGTCGATGCCATGCGGGTCCACCAGGGTCTCGCCCAGCATCTGCAGGCCGCCGCAGATGCCCATCAGCGGCTTGCCCGCCGCGGCATGGGCGGCGATGGCCGCATCCAGGCGCTGCTCGCGCAGCCAGGCGAGGTCCGCCGCCACGGCCTTGGAGCCGGGCAGGATGATCCAGTCCGCGCCCTGCAGCGTGCGGGCATCGCGGGCCCAGACCAGCTGCACGCCGGGCACCTGGCGCAGGGGCTGGAATTCATCGAGGTTGGAGAGTCGCGGATAGGCCACGATCGCGATGCGCAGGCCCTGGCCCGTCACCTGCTCGTCAAAGACGCCGTCCTCTTCCGGCAGGCCGTGATGGCGCCACATGGGCAGCACGGCCATCGTGGGCACGCCGGTCAGCTGCTGCAGCATCTCGGGGCCGGGCGCCAGCAGGCGGGCATCGCCCCGGAAGCGGTTGAGCACGTAGCCGCGGAACAGCGCCCGCTCCTCGGGCGGCAGCAGCTGGTGCGTGCCGTAGAGATGGGCGAAGGCGCCGCCGCGGTCGATGTCGGTGGCCAGCAGGCAGGCGGCCTGCACCTCGCGGGCGGTGCGCATGTTGACGTAGTCGCTGGCATGCAGATTGATCTCGGCCGGCGAGCCCGCGCCCTCGATCACCACCACCTCGTTCTCGTCAATCAGTTCATGCAGGGCCGCGCGGGCATGGGGCCACAGCAGCTCGCTGCGCTCGCGCCAGGGCGCGCGGCTCAAGGCCTCGTCGACCTCGCCCAGCACGATGACCTGCGAGGCGGTGTCGGCCTCCGGCTTGAGCAGCACCGGGTTCATGCGGACCTCGGGCCGGCAGCGTGCGGCCAGGGCCTGGAAGTATTGAGCGGAGCCGATCTCGCCCATGTGCCCGTTCAGTCCAGGCACCACGCGGGCGTTGTTGCTCATGTTCTGCGCCTTGTACGGCGCCACCTTGAAGCCCTGCCGCGCATACCAGCGGCACAGGGCCGTGGCCAGGAAGCTCTTGCCGGCACCGCTGGTCGTGCCCAGCACCATCACGGCGCGCGCGCGCCTGTTCTTGTCGTTCAGAGGCATTCGAGGTCCATCAGGGCTTGGAGCAGCACGTCCTGGCTGTCGGGGCTCTGTACCGAGAGCCGCAGCCAGCCCGGCGCGCCGAGGGATTCGGCATTGCGCAGCTTGATGCCGCGCTGGCGCAGGGCCGCCAGCAGGGTGGGGATGTGGGTGCCCGATCCCGGGCGCCACAGAGCGAAGTTGCAGACGCTGGGCCGGGCCGCCCAGCCGCGCAGGTGCAGGGCGCTGTGCTGGGCCAGGCGCCAGGGGCGCAGGCGATCGCGCTGCTGCTTCAGCGCCTGCAGGGTGTCGGGGCGCCAGGCCTCGCCCAGCAGGGCCACGCCCTCGGCCGACAACACCCAGCTGGGCGCCAGCTGCCGCAATCGCTGGGCGGTCCCGTGCGCGCCCAGCGGGGCCTGCAGCAGGCCCGCCCGCACGCCCGTGAGGCTCAGGGCCTTGTTGGGGCAACGCAGCCGCCAGGCCTGGTCTGCGAGCGCCTGGGGCAGCTGGCTGCTGCCGTCCAGACGCAATGCCTCGTAGGCCAGGTCGATGGCCAGCTGGGAGCCGCTGTTGACCAGGGCGTCGGCCACGCTCTGCCAGGCGGTGGCGGAGGGGCTGCTGCCGCTGGGGTTCAGGGGATCGCAGGCCCAGACCAGGGCCGGGCTCTTCATGGGCAGGCCGTCTTCCTGGGCGCACAGCTCGCGGGTGAGCTGGGTGAAGTCCTCGTAGGCATGGACCCGCAGGCCCAGGGCCTGCGCGGCGGCGGCGTATTCGCCAAAGCCGGGCTGCGGCACCCACACATGGCGCAGACCCTCCAGCGAGGCCCACAGCGTGAGCCGGCGTATGGCCTCGGCGCCACCGGAGCTGGGCAGGATCAGCTCGGCGGGGTGCTGCAGCAGGGCCGAGAGCTGCTCGCGCAGCTGTCCATAGGCCGGGTCCGGATAGTGCCGGCGGTCCGCGGCCTGCAGGGCGGCCAGCACCGGCTCGGGCGTGGGCAGGGGGCTGGCATTGCTGGAGAAGTCGTGCAGCACGGGCGGCCCGCCGTCGGGTCCGCCGTGTTCCAGCAGCGGCGTGTTCACCATGCCAGGCCTCCGCGCAGACCCAGGGCCAGTCCCATCAGCAACAGGGCGGCGAGGGCCAGGCCTTGCCGGGCCACCGTCACCGCCCGGGCGATGTCGCCAACCGCCGGCTCGCCACCTTCGGCATGCAGCAGGTAGACGCCCGGCTTGCCCAGGCGCCGGTCCAGGCGCAGGGCCATCGCGCCCATGGGCCAGCCGCCGTTGGGCGAGGGCGTGAGGCCGGACTGCCGCCACAGGGCCGGCCATTGCGCCGGGGGCGTCATCAGCAGGCCGGTGAGGCGGGCGGGGATCCAGGACAGCAGGTCGTCCAGCCGTGCCGCGCACTTGCCCGCCCATTCCCAGGGGCCGCGGTAGCCCCACATGGCGTCGGCAGTGTTGGCAAATCGGTACAGTGCCGCGCCCGGCAGACCGGCGATGGCGAACCAGAACAGGGGCGCCACCACGGAATCGTTGAGGTTTTCGGCCAGGGTCTCGATGCCGGCCTCGCGCACCTGGGCGGCGCTCAGCGGCCGCGTGTCCCGGCTGACCAGGCGGGACAGCCGCTCCCGGCCGGCCTCCAGCGATGTCTGCAGTGCGTGTTCCACGGCCATCACCTCCTCGCGCAGCATGCGCCAGGCCAGCAAGGGCTTCAAGAGCAGGCCCATGAAAACAAGGGCCATCCCCCACCGGAGGGAGCTCTGCCAGGGCCGGATCCCCTGCCAGATCAGCTGCTCGGCCAGCAGCGCGACCAGGACGCTCACACTGGCGCCCAGCAGCCACAGCAGCCCGCCCCAGACGAAGGCCGGCGCGGCGGCCAGGCCCGGCAGCCAGCGCTTGAAGGCGCCCAGGTAGCGGCCCATGGCCACGACGGGGTGCGCCCACAGGGGCGGCTCGCCGAGCAGCTGGTCCACCAGCAGGGCCAGGGCCATGGCGGCGGGGAAGAGCCAGACCGTGTTCATCGCGTCCACATCACGTCCACTTCAGGCCCGCATCAGTCCTCGATGCCACGCTGGGCCGGCACGCCGGCCTTGAAGTGATGCTTGACCAGCGTCATCTCGGTGACGGTGTCCGCCAGGTCGATCAGCTCCTGCGGCGCGCGCCGGCCCGTCAGCACCACGTGCACATGCGAGGGGCGCTCGCGCAGGACCTGCAGCACCGGCTCCAGCGGCAGCCAGCCGTAGCGCAGGGGGTACATGATCTCGTCCAGCACCACGAGGAAGTGCTCGCCGGCGCGGATCGTCGCCTCGGCCCGGGCCCAGCCCTCGCGGGCCAGCTCGGCGGAGTGGTCCAGGTCCTTGCTCTTCCACGAGAAGCCGTCGCCCAGGCCTTCGATGGGCACGCCCAGCTGCTCGAACAGCCGGTGCTCGCCGAAGCGGGCCGAGGGCACCTTCATGAACTGGTAGATCTTCACGGCCTTGCCGCGGCCATGGGCACGCAGGGCCAGGCCGAAGGCGGCCGTGCTCTTGCCCTTGCCGTCGCCGGTGTGGACGAGGATCAGGCCGCGGCGCTCGGCGGTGGGGATGACGCGTTCGCGGTCGACGGGCGGGGTCTCAATTTCCATGATCGGGGGCTTTCATCAGCAGGTCCTGCAGGGGGCGGCGCTGGCGCCAGCCCGTCTGCTCCAGGAGGGGGTGTTCATAGAAGGCCGGCACCGGCCCCAGGCACAGCAGGCCCAGGGGCAGGGCGCCGTGCGGCAGCTCGAGCACGCGCGCCAGGGCCTGCGGCTCGAACATGGACACCCAGCCCAGGCCCAGATTCTCCACGCGGGCGGCCAGCCACAGGTTCTGCACCGCGGCGCCGGCCGAGCACAGGGCCATTTCCTGTGGCAGGGTGCGGCGGCCGAAGACGGTGCCGTCGTCCGGCGGCAGGATGAGGGCCAGCAGTTCGGCGCAGTCGCGCAGGCCCTCGACCTTGAGGCGCAGGAACTCGTCGGCCCGCGCGCCCAGCGCAGCGGCGGTGGCCTGGCGCTCGGCCTCCACCAGCGGGGCCAGGCGCTCGCGCCAGGCGGGCGTGGACAGGCGCATGAAGCGCCAGGGCTGCATCAGGCCCACCGAGGGCGCCTGGTGCGCGGCCTGCAGCAGGCGCTCGAGCTGCGCGTCCGGCAGGGTCGGGCCCGGCAGGAAGTGCCGGCAGTCGCGGCGCAGGGCAATGGCCTGGCGCACGGTGGCGGCCTGCTCGGGGGTGAAGGGCGGGATCAGGGACATGCGGACCTCAGAGCCTCACCCGCACGCTGAAGCGCAGGCTGCGCGGTTCCATGGGATGGACCAGTCGCCCGGCCAGACCTTCGCCACCGCCGCAGGCCGCGCCCTCGCGGCGCGTGCAGGCATTGCCCCAGTACTCGATGTCATGCGCCTTCGTGTTCAGGGCATTGAGCAGGTCCAGCCCCAGCTCCCAGCCCGGCGCGGGGCGCCAGGCCAGCTTGGCATTGACGGTGAAGGCGCCGCTGGAGCGCTCCGTGCCGCTTTCCTCCAGCGCATAGCGGCCGATGTAGCGCAGGCGCAGGCCGGCGCTCCAGGCGCCGCCTGGGTCGTAGCTGGCGCTGACCGAGGTGCTCAGCGGGATGGCATTGGGCACCTGGCGGCCGCCGTTCTCGGCCTGCACGAAGCGGGCGCGGGACCACGCGATGTCGGCATCGATGAGCCAGTCCCGGCCCAGGCGGATGTCGTTGGACCATTCCAGACCCATGCGGCGAGAGGCGCCGCGCGCCTCCGTGACGCCCTCATCGCCCACGAAGACCAGCTCCGAATCGAGGTCGGCCTGCCACAGGCTCCAGCTGGCCTGCCAGCCCGGGCCGAAGCGGTGGCGCAGGCCCAGCTCCTGGCTGCGCGTGCCGGCCAGCAGGGGCAGGGGATCCTGCGCGCTGCCGTCCTGCGGATTGAAGCGGCTGGTGGCGCCGCGGGCGTCGTTGGAGCGGAAGCCGCGGCCCCAGTGGGCGTAGAGCTCGGTCTCGGCATTCCAGCGGTGCACCAGTCCCAGGCGGGGGCTCAGGCGGTTGTCGCTGGCCGTGCCGCCGTTGCCGGCATTGAACTCGCCGCCCAGGGCCTGGACCTTGGCCTGGACGCGGTCCCAGCGCGCGCCCAGCACGGCGCGCCAGTCCGGCGTCAGGGCCTGCTGCAGTTCGGCGAAGGCGCCCAGGGCGTCCTGGCGCACGCGGTCCTCGCGCACGGTGCGCTGGCGCACGCGATCGACGGTGTCGTAGAGGCCCAGGGTGGCGATGCGGTCCTGGCGCCACTGCAGGCCCCAGCTGAACTGCGCGGGGGCCAGGTCTTGCCACAGGGCCAGACGCGGCTGCTGGGCCTGCCAGGCGAAGCCCAGTACCTTGCGTTTGTCGAGCTGCTCGTGTTGGTCGCCGTCCGGGCCGTTGATGAAGCCGGAAGGGGCGGAGTAGAGCTGCAGGCCGTAGTCGATCAGATAGGCCGTGGCCTGCTGCTGCCAGCTTCCCCAGCGCGTGGCCCAGTCCAGGCTGAGGCTGTGGCGGTGGGTGATGCCGCCGTCATCGGGCGAGAGCGTGCCGTAGCGGCCGATCTCGCCGGACTCGATGGCGCGCAGCGGCACGTGCTCGCTGGCCTTCCAGTGCGCCGTGTAGCCCATGAGGCTGACCGACAGCCCCTCGCGCTCGTCCCCCGTTGACCAGCGCAGCACGGCATTGCGCCGCTGCAGGCCTTCGGGCTGGTCCCAGGGGCCGTCGTTGCGGCTGGCTTCCAGCGCCGCGAGGGCCTGGCCGCCGCCGAGCGGGCGGCTGCCTGCCAGCAGGGCGCGGCGGAAGTTGTGCGGGCCCAGGCCCAGCTCGGCAAAGGGCTGGGCCAGCTCGCGCACATAGGCGATGCGCGAGGCGCCGGTGGTGGCGAAGTCCCCGTCCTCGGCGGCGAAGGCGCCCTTGCGGTAGCGCAGGCTGTCCACCAGCTCGGGCATCAGGAAGTTCAGGTCCATATAGCCCTGGCCATGCGCGTGGCTGGCCATGTTGACGGGCATGCCCGACAGCATCGTGGCGAAGTCACTGCCATGGTCCAGGTTGAAGCCGCGCAGGAAGTACTGGTTGGCCTTGCCGTCCCCGCTGTGCTGGGTGACGATCATGCCGGGCATGGCCTCCAGCAGCTCGGCCGGGCGCAGCAGGGGCTTGTAGGCCAGGCGCTCGGCGCCGACCTCGCCCTGCGAGGCGCTCTCCGCGCTGCCCAGCACGGCCCGGCCTTGCAGCTCCACTTTCTCCAGCTCCTCCGCATGCAAGGGTTGCACCCAGGGGTAGCAGAGCGCCAGCAGCCAGGGCAGCGGGCGGACGGGACTGCGGGAAGGGACTCGGTTCAGTTTCATGCAGGCAGCGCAGCAGCGCCCGTGGAGTTGAGAGAAGGCGCCGCGCGGAACCAGCGCCAGCTGGCGCCGCAGGCCATCAGCAGGCCCATCAGCACCCAGGCCAGGGCGGTGGACAGCGGCGAGGCGTTTGTGAAGCGCGGCGGCGGGGCCTGAGGCACGGGCTGCAGCTGCAGGCCGCGCACCAGGGGGGGCTGGGTGACGTCGCTCGTCGGAGGAGGCTTGGGCGCGGCAGGGCGCGGCGCGGCGGGCTTGGGCAGCTGGCCCTGCACCCAGCGCTGCACGCCGGCCAGCTCGTCGGGCCGGCTGCGGGTGCTGCGCAGCTCGGCGTAGCGCTGGGCCAGCTCGCGGCGGGTGGCGGCATCCGGCTGCCAATGGCCCTGCGCGGCGGCGCGGACCAGGCCGGCCAGCGTCTGGGCATAGCTCTCCCTGTGCTCGGCCAGCCACTGCGGGAGCTGCAGCTGGTGCTTGTCGCGCACCAGCACGTCGAAGAGGCTTTGCCAGTGGTCGGGGCGCACGGTCTCGGGGGCCATGTTTTGCCAGCCCAGGGTGAACTGCACGGTCTTGAGGACCTGCAGCGCGCCGGCGTAGCCCTCGTCGCGCTGGGCCTTTAGCCAGCCGGGGTGCAGGTAGCGGCCCTGCATCTCCAGGGCGATGGCGCGGCTGGCGCTTTCGGTCTGCGGCTCGGCGGCGTCCTGCAGCTGGCTCACATGCAGCTGCAGCGCCTCCTTCCGGCCGGCCGCCTTGGCCGCTGCGGCCAGGCCGCCCAGGTACTGGAAGGGGTCGTCCGAGCTGAGCATGGCGTAGAGGTGGGAGCTGCGGGACATCAGCGCGGCGTCCGTGCGCTTGAGCTGGGACGCGAAGGCGCTGCGCGCCGTGCGCTCGTCGACGGCCAGCGGCTCGCCCTGCACATAGGGCTGGCTCATGCTCTGCAGGAACAGCCCGCCCAGGCGCGGGTCCTCGCGCTTGAGGCCGTCGGCCTGCATGGCTTCGGCCACGCCCGTGCCGTAGGCGCCGACGCTGTTGCCGAACATCCGGGCCTGGGCCAGCTGGCGGGCCTGCGCAGGCCTCATGCCCTGCTTGCGCAGCTCCTGCTCGACCTCGCGGCTGTGGCGGGTGATGGCGTTGTCGCCTTCCTGCTCTGAGGCCGACGCGGCCAGGGCCACGGCCTCATCCAGCAGCTTCATCAGGCCGGGGAACTGGTCGCGGTAGGAGCCGGTGATGGACAGCAGCACGTCGATGCGGGCATGGCCCAGCGCTGCCAGCGGGATGAGGCGCAGCTTCGTCGGCCGGCCGTTCTCGTCCCACACAGGTTCGACGCCCAGCGCGGCCAGGGCCTGGGCTTCCATCAGGCCCTGATGACGCAGGGTCTCGCCGGCCCACAGGGACAGGGCCAGGCGCTGCGGCGGCTTCGGGTCCCTGGCCTGCTCGGCCCACCACTGCCTGAAGAGGCGCTGGGCGGCCTCGTAGGCCTGGGGGGTGGGCAGGCGGGCCGGGTCCAGGCCGCTGAGGTTGCGGCCGGTGGGCAGGCTGTCGGGGTTGCGCAGCGGGTCGCCGCCATAGGCCGCGGGCACGAAGCGGCCCTCCAGCGCGGCCAGCAGGCCGGGCAGCTCGCCCTCGTGCTTCAGCCGGCGCTCCATCTCCTGGGCGCGCAGGGCCAGCTGGTAGAGGGCGGGCGTGTCGATGGGCTTGCGGGCGGCGTGGTTGGGCACCGGGCCGTCGGGCTGGGCGGGGCGCAGGTCCAGCTCGCTGGCGGCCCGGGCATCCTGCAGCGCGAGGTCCAGCCAGCGCGCGGGTCGTGCGGTGGCTACGCGGTCGTAGTCGATCAGGAAGGCTTCGTCGATGTCCTCGCCCAGGGCCTCGATCAGGGGCGCGCGCAGCATCTGCAGCAGGGTGCCGCGGCGCTGGGCCTCGTCTGGCACGCGGCCGAAGACGGCCAGGCCCTGGGGCTGGGCGCTCTGCGCGAGCCGGTCCAGGTAGGGGTGCAGCAGCTCCAGGAAGCCGGAGAAATTGGCGCTGATCTGTGCGGCCGTCCAGCCCAGGTCGCGGTGCAGCTGGTGCTCGACGAACTGCTCCACCATCTGCCGCTCCAGGCCCTGGCGCGTGGGGCCGGGGTCCACGGTCTCCCATTCATGCATCAGCTCGTGCATGCGGGCCATGCGGGCATTGAAGCCGGCCGGCGCGAAGCTGGGCGTGCGGTGGCTCACCATCAGCGCCCGGCCGCGGCGCTTGGCGGTCAGGGCCTCGCCGAGGTTGTCGACGATGTAGGGGTAGATCACCGGCACGTCGCCCAGGGGGAGCAGGGCGTCGTCGTGCACGTCCAGGCCGCGCAGCTTGCCATGGGCCCATTCCTGCGTGCCGTGGGTGCCGAAGTGGATCAAGGCATCGGCCTGCCGGGCCCAAAGGTAGACGGCCAGGTAGTGGTGGGACAGCGGGGTCTTGCTGCGATGCTGCATCGCATCTCGGCCGAGGTGCTGGTCCTCTTCGCGCGGGGGCTGGGGCAGCACGGCCAGGTGCCCGAGCTGCAGGCGCGGGATCACGAAGACGGGCTTGCCCTGATGCGGGCGCACGTAGCGGCTCTGCGCGGGCGGGCCCCAGCGCTGCAGCATGGGCTGGCGCACGGCGGCGGGCAGGGTGTCGAACCAGCGCTGGTAGTCCGCCACGGGCAGGGCGGCGGCCTGGCCGCTGCGCAGCAGGGCGTCGAGATCGGCGCCCGGGTAGTAGGCGGCCAGCAGGCCCTGCAGCCCTTGCAGCCACTGGGCCTCGTCACGCGGCTCGACGGCATAGCCCGCGGCCTGCAGGCCCCGGCTCAGCTGCTCCAGGCTGCGGGGCACGTTGAGGAAGCTGGCGCCGAAGTTGCTGGCCCCGGCGGGGTAGTTGTAGACGAAGAGGCTCAGGCGCTTGTCCGCCGCGGGCTTGGCCTGCAGGGCGATCAGGCGGCGGGCCTTGGCCACCACGGCGGCGGACTGGCGCTCGATGAGCTGCGGCTCGGCGCCGCCCGCGGGATGGGCCACGACCAGCACGGGGTCGATCAGTCCGGCGCTCTCCGGCTGCGCCAGGTAGAAGGGGATGTCGCTCTGTGCGAGGCCGGTGCTGCCGGCGTCCCATTGCGCGCTGTCGCCCTGGCGGAAGGGCAGCGTGGCCAGCGCCGGCCTGCCCCAGCGCTCGAACAGGGTCTGCAGCGAGCTGGCCTTGGGCATCAGCGTGTGCGTGACCAGCACATCGTGCAGAGGCTGAGCTTCAGGCGCCAGCAGGGCCTGCAGCTGGGTCTCGTCCAGGGGGCTGGCGAAGGCCGCGAGGGCCTGCAGGCCCTGGGCCTCGAACTGACGCAGCCAGGCGTCCAGCCAGGCCGTCTGACCCTGGACGAAGTGGTAGCGGTGCAGCAGGATCACGACCCGCTTGCGCACGCCGCCTTGTGCGTGCTGGTCGGCCCAGCGGCGGGCGGCGCCGGCATCCGGCAGCAGGGCTGGGGCGTCCGGGTGGTAGAAGCCGCGCAGCGGCAGGCGCTGGGCCAGGGGCATGTCCATCTTGCGGCCGTCGGCCTGGGCCTTCAGGACCTGCAGGGCGGCCCGCGTATTGGCCGCGCCACCGGCTTGCAGCAGCGCGTGCAGGCTGCGCTCGCTGGCGGGCGGCTCGCCGCCGGGGATCCACAGCGGCTGGCGCGCATCCAGGCCGGGCTGGTCCGCCAGCAGGCCGCGCAGGCGGGTCTCGGCCACGGCATGGGGCGCGTCGATCCACACCCAGCGCGCGGCCTGCACCAGGCCTTGCAGCTGGCGCTGGCGGGCCTGGCGCTCCCTGTCGCCCAGGGCCTCGGCCTGCAGCGGCACCTGCCAGCGCTGCAGCGAGATGCCGGCGGCCTGGGCCTCGCGCACCAGCAGCGCCTCGCGGGCCGCGGGCGTCACGTCGGTGGAGATCCACAGCAGCTGGGCCTGGGCCAGGCTGGCGAGCGTCAGCAGGCCCAGCAGCAGGAGGACGTGCCGCAGCCGCCGGTCAAGGCGCATCCGGTGCACCTTCTTCAGGGACGTAGATGACACTCCCGTCCTTGAGCTTGTAGGCCACCCCGGCCTTCACGCCCTGGCCTTCGCTGCTGCCGCCATTGCCGCGGTACTTGATCTCATGGCCGTTCTTGCGCACCACGATCTCCATGTCCGGCTCGCCGGCGCGGCGGATCACGGTCTCGTCCGCCTGCGACTGCTGCTGCAGGGCCACGGCCGTCAGCAGCGCGACGACCAGGACCAGGAACACGTCCACGAGGTTGACGGCCGAGAGCATGGGATCGTCGTCCTCCTCGGCGAGGATGTGCACGCGATGTCCACTCATGCCCATCCCCGTTCCTTCTTGATGTCCAGCAGCTCGGCCAGCAGCCAGCGGCGGCGCACGGAATACACGACCAGGGCAATGGCCGCGGCGGTCATGGCCAGCACCACGCCCGAGAAGGCGGAGCCGAACACGGCCAGGGCCTGGTGCCCCTGGCCGGCGGCGACCTGCTGCAAGGCCGGGCCCAGGGGCACCATGGTGGCGATCAGGCCCAGCAGCGGGCTCACACGGCCCAGCAGGCGTGCGGGCTCCAGCTGGCGCAGGACCTGCAGCTCCAGCTGCTCGAGCCGGCATTCCGGCGTGGCCTGCAGCAGGCGGCGGCCGCGGCGGCGCAGCAGGGCGTCCATCAGCGTGACACCGGCAGTCCAGAGGGCGTAGGCAAAGCCCAGGGCGACGAGGATCAGCACCGGCCACAGCAGGGCCTGGGTGATCTGGGCGAATCCGGATTCGATCAACATGGTGGAAGCTTCAAGGTTCAGGCGCGGAAGAACTGCGCCACGGCGGCCGGGTTGGAATGGAAGTAGTGGTGTATGTAGCTGGCCCGGATCGCGCCCTGCTGGTAGAGCGGCTCGCGGGTCTTGCCGCCATTGGGATTGGCGGCCTGGGCGATGGCGGGCAGCGGCGTTTCCATCGTGGAGTAATGGAAGCTGTGGCCGCGCAGCTCACCCTCGGGCCAGGTGATGGACTGCAGGCCCAGGGCCGAGAGGCGGGCCTGCATGTGGCCGCTGCCGGGCAGCAGGCCGGCCAGGGGCCAGGTCTTGCCATCGGCATCGACCAGCTGCTCCAGCAGCACGAGCAGGCCGCCACATTCGGCCAGCAGGGGCTTGCCCGCGGCCTGGTGGCGGCGCAGGTCAGCGAAGAAGCGGGGGTGGGCGGCCAGGGCCTGGGCATGCAGCTCGGGATAGCCGCCGGGCAGCCAGAGGGCGTCGCAGTCGGGCAGGTCCTCGCCGGCCAGGGGCGAGAAGAAACACAGCGCTGCACCGAGTTCGCGCAGGCAGTCGAGGTTGGCGGGGTAGATGAAGCTGAAGCAGGCGTCGCGGGCGATGGCGATGCGGCGGCCGGCCAGGGGCTGGCCATGGTCGACCCGGGCGGGTGCCTGGAAATCGACGGGCGCCAGCGCGGCCTCCAGGCCCTGGCCCAGCGCGCAGCCGGCTTCCCAGGCATCGGCCCAGGCCTGCAGCTGGGCTTCGAGCCCGGGCAGCTCCAGCGCCTGCACCAGGCCCAGGTGGCGCTCGGGCAGGCTCAGCTCGGGCTGGCGGCGCAGGGCGGCCACGAGGGGCAGGTCTTGCGGCAGGCCCTGGGCCACCATGCGGGCATGCGATTCGCTGCCCACGCGGTTGGCCACCACGCCGGCCACGCGGATGTCGCTGCGGTAGCGCGCCAGGCCGGTGGCCAGGGCGGCAAAGGTCTGGGCCATGGCCGAGGCATCGAGCACCGCCAGCACCGGCAGGCCGAAGGCGGCGGCGAGGTCGGCGCTGCTCGGGTCGCCGTCGAAGAGCCCCATCACGCCTTCCACCAGGATCAGGTCGGCCTCGGCGGCGGCCTGGGCCAGCAGGGTCTGGCAATGCGCCAGGCCGCCCATGAAGAGGTCCAGCTGATAGACGGGCGCGCCACTGGCGCGCTCCAGGATCATGGGGTCCAGATAGTCCGGGCCGGTCTTGAAGACGCGCACCCGCCGGCCCCGGCGACGGGCCTGGGTGGCGATGGCGGCGGTGAGGCTGGTCTTGCCCTGGCCGGAGGCCGGGGCGCTGATCATGAGGGCGGGGCAGGAGGGCATGGTCGGACCCGGTGTCGAGGAAGGCGTCAGGCAGGACGTCGCAGGGGCAGCACGGGCGCGAGATCGCCCGCGGCCGGCGGCGGGGCGGCAGGCGTGGGGCTGAAGGGCAGGGCCAGCCACTGGCCCTGCACCTGCAGGATCTGCAGACGGTCGTCGAAGACGGCCTGCAGGGCGCGGTGCGTGGCCGGATCGGCCGGGGCGCCCTGGTGGTGGACCTGGCCGGCGGCCATCACCACCAGCTCGTCGGCCTGCAGGGCGATGTTGAGCTCGTGCAGCACGCTGATCACGGTGCGGCCCTGGGCGGTGAGGTGGCGCACGCAGTCCAGCCAGTCGGCCTGGTGGGGCGGGTCCAGGTGGGCCAGGGGCTCGTCCATCAGCAGCACCTCGGCCTGCACGGCCAGGGCGCGGGCCAGCAGCACGCGCTGGCGCTCGCCACCGGAGAGGCGCTGCAGGCGGCGCTCGCGCCAGTCCCAGCACTGGGTCTGGCGCATGGCCTGGGCCACGGCCTCGTGGTCCTCGGCACTGGGCGGGGAGAGCCAGGCCTGATGGGGCAGGCGGCCCAGCATCACGACCTCGTAGGCGCTGAGATCATCGCCCCCGCTTTCGTTCTGGCCCAGCCAGGAGAGGCTGCGGGCGCGGGCCTTGGGTCCCCAGTCACCCAGGGGCCGATCCAGGAAGTCGATGCGGCCCTGGGCGGGCAGCAGGGCCGCCATGGCGCGCAGCAGGGTGGACTTGCCGGCACCGTTGGGCCCCACGATGGCCGTCCAGCGCTGGCGCGGCAGCGCGGTGTAGAGGGTCTTGAGCACGGGCAGGCCCTGCAGTTGCAGGCCCGCCAGGTCGACCTCGAAGGCCATGGGCAGGTGAAGGCCTCGGCTCATGATCTTTTCTCCGACAAGGGCCCGCGGTGCATCAGCACCAGCAGGTAGGCTCCGCCCAGCAGGGAGGTGACGACGCCCACCGGCAGCTCCTGCGGGGCGATGACCCAGCGGGCGACGATGTCGGCGGACAGCAGCAGGCAGCCGCCGGCCAGGGCCGAGAGCAGCAGCAGCCAGCCATGGGTGCACAGCACGCGGCTGCGCACCAGGTGCGGCGCCACCAGGCCCACGAAGGCGATCAGCCCGGCCTGGGCCACGGCCGCGCCGGTGGCCAGGGCCAGCAGCGCGATCAGGAAGAGGCGCACCAGGGACAGGCGCACGCCCAGCGAGCGGGCGGTGGCTTCGCCCAGGGTCAGCGCGTCCAGTGCGCGGCTGGCCCCTACGGCGCCCATCAGGCACAGCAGCAGGGCCGGGGCCAGCACCCACACCGAGGCCCAGCTCAGGAAGCCGCTGGTGCCCAGCATGAAGGCCTGCATGGGGCGCATGATGTCCGGCGTCATCAGGGTCAGCAGGGAGGTGAGGGCGAACAGCACCACGCCCACGATCACGCCGGCCAGCAGCAGGCGGATGGACTGCTCGACGCCGCGCGCCAGCAGCAGGGTCAGGCTCACGCCGGCCAGGGCGCCGATGAAGGCGGTGCCGGTGAGGCCGATGCGCAGCATCAGCGCCACGGCCGCCGGGCTCACGCCGATGGCCACCAGCAGCGCGGCCACGCCCAGCGAGGCGCCGGCCGAGGCGCCCAGCAGGTAGGGGTCGGCCAGCGGATTGCGGAACAGGCCCTGCGCGATGGCGCCGCCCAGGCCCAGCAGCGCGCCGGCCAGCAGGGAGCCGATGGAGCGCGGGAAGCGGATCTGCCACAGGATCTGCTCCTGCATGGCGTCCTGGCTGGCGAGGATGTCGAAGGTGAAGCCGGTGCTGCCCACGGCCACGCCGGCCAGGCACAGGCCCGTGGCGATCATTGCCAGCAGCAGCAGCAGGGTCCAGGGTTTCATGGTGCGGAGCCCTCTCAGCGCATGCCGCCGGGCGGGGCGTTGAAGGGCGTGGTGGGCAGCGGCACCGGGCCGGCGGCGGCCTGGCGCAGGCAGCGGGCCATCAGCGCGGCGGCCTCGGCCATGCGGGGGCCGGGGCGCACCAGCACATCGGACTCGTCCGGCGTCCAGACGCAGATGCGCTGGTTCTTCACCGCCAGGATGCTGTTCCAGCCGGGGCGCTGTGGCAGCCCCGGCGCACTGCGCTGGCCCACCATGATCACCTGCGGGTTGGCGCGCACCACGTACTCCGGGTTGAGCTTGGGGAAGGGGCCCAGCTCGGCGGGGATGATGTTGCGGGCGCCCAGGCGGGTGAGCGTCTCGCCGATGAAGGAGCTGGTGCCGGCGCCGTAGGGCGCGCTGTCCACCTCGTAATAGACGTTCAGCTGCCGGGCCGCCGACGGCAGGCTGGCGGCGGCTTCCTTGATGCCTTCGTCGATGCGCTGCCAGACCTGGGCACCGGCCTGCGGCTTGCCCAGCAGCAGGGCCACCTTGCCCAGCACGCGCTGCACATCGGCATGGGTCTTGGGCTCCAGCGCGATGACCTTGAGGCCCAGCGCCTCCAGCCGGTCGGTCAGCCGCGAGGAGATGGCCACCAGCACCACATCGGGCTTGAGGGTGACGATGCTCTCGATGCTGGTGTCATCTATGCCGCCCAGCTTGGGCAGGGACTGGATGGAGGCGGGGTGGTTGGAGTAGCGGTCCACCCCCACCAGACGCGCGCATTCGCCCAGCGTGCAGACGGACTCGGTCAGCGAAGGCAGCAGGCTGACGATGCGCCGCGGCACGTCCGCCAGCGTGACGCCCACGCCGCGGTCATCCTTGATCTGCACTGGCGCTGCGCCGGCGGCGTGCCCGTTCAGGGCCGCGGCCAGGCACAGCAGCGCGGCAGCAAAGGGTCGGGTCTTGCCCATGGGCTTGCTCATCTCAGGACTCCAGGTTCTCGACGGGGCGCGTCCAGGGCTGGCCCGCCACCATCATCGTCAGCTGCTTGCAGCGGCGTGCCACGGCCTGGTTCAGGCGGCCCAGCTCGTCGGCGTACTCGCGCACCTCGCGGCCCAGGGGCATCACGCCCCAGCCCACCTCGTTGGAGACGAAGACCACGGGCGAGGCCAGCGTGGGCAGCGTGGCCAGCAGCGCATCGCAGGCGGCCTGCCAGGCCTCGCGCCGGGGCTGGCCGTCCATGGGCATCAGCCAGTTGGTGAGCCACAGGGTCAGGCAGTCCACGATCAGCAGCCGCCCCGGTGCCGCCGCCGAGCGCAGGGCCTCGGCCAGATGCAGGGGGGCTTCCACCGTCGCAAAGCCCGCCGGACGCTCGGCCTGGTGGCGGGCGATGCGCTGGCGCATCTCCTCGTCATGGGCCTCGGCCGTGGCGATCACGCAGACGCTGTGACCCGGCTCGCGGGCCCAGTCCAGCGCCAGGCGCTCGGCCTGCCGCGACTTGCCGCTGCGCTGCCCGCCAACGATGAGTGTGTGTGACTGCGTGCTCATGCTCGTGGACCTTTCCGCATCAATCTGCCTTCACCGTTCACCGAGCGACGCCCGCGGTGGGCCCTGAGGCCCGGCTCTTCGCCAGGCGGAAGAGGCCCGCTGGGCGCCCTCCGGCCGGGCTCGGGCTCCTCGTGGGCGCACGAAGCGCCCAGGGAGAGTCCTTACAGCGTGGGGGTGAAGCGCACGCCGATGAAGAAGGTTCGCGGAGCCTGCGCATAGCCCTTGGCCGTCTCGTAGTCCTTGTTGAAGGCGTTGTCGATGTTGGCCTGCAGGCGCACTTGCGAGTTCACGCGATAGCTCAGGTCCAGATTGACCAGGCTGTAGCCGCCCAGGGGCTTGGTGTTGGCGTTGTCGTCGAAGCGGCTGCCGTGGGCCTGGATCTGCAGGCCGCCGGACCACTGGTTGAGCGTCTTCTCCAGGCGCAGGCTGGCGTGCTTCTTGGCGCGGCGGCCCAGCAGCTTGTCGGTGGTCAGGTCACGCGGGTTCTGGAAGTCCACGGAGCCCTGCAAGCGCAGGCCGGCGACCATCGTCTCGCCCTGCAGGCTCACGCCCTGCAGGCGCACCTTGGCCAGGTTGCCGTAGCAGCCGCCGTAGGTGGAGACGCAGTTCGCCGCGAAGCTGCTGTCCCAGGAGATCAGTTCGCGGATGCGGTTGTTGTAGACCGTCAGGCCCAGCTCGCTGTCGCCCTGGCTCCAGTTGAGGCCCAGCTCGGTGTTGCGGCCGCGCTCGGGGTTGAGGGCGGCCACGCCGGGCTTGGGGCCGTACTCGCTGAAGCTCTGGTAGAGCGTGGGGGCGCGGAAGGCGGTGCCGGCGCTGGCCCAGGCGCGCAGGCCCGGCAGGAAGCGCCAGCCCGCGGCCACGGTGCCGGTGTTGATGCCGCCGAAGGCGCTGTCCTGGTCATGGCGCAGGTGCAGCTGAGCGTCGATGCTGCTGTTGCTGTAGAGGTAGCTGGCCGCCACGGCATTCTGGTGGCGCTTGACCTGGCCGCCGGTGGCGGGCAGCAGGCCGGAGTTGATCAGCTTGTCCTCGCGGCGTTCCAGCACGGCATTGAGCTGGCCCACGGGGAGCTTGACGGTGCCGCCCAGGGTGTACTGGCGGACCTGGGTCTCGGTCAGGTAGGTGGAGGCGTTGTTGCTGAGCGTCTCGTAGCGTTCGCGCGAGTCGCCGATGCTGGCTTCGGTCTGCCAGTCCGCATTCCACTGGGCGCTCCACAGGGCGCGGCTGGCATGGGTGTCATGCAGATTGCGGTCGCGCACGCCGACCTTGGGCTTGGCCGAGGCGTCGTAGTCGCTGTCCAGGCTGCTGTAGGTGTTGACCAGCTCCAGGCGCTGGCCGGCGTCCAGCTGGTAGCCCAGGCGGGCGTTGACGCTGTGGGTGCGCCAGCCGTCGATGTCGGGGCTGTAGGCGGGATCGTTGGTGACCTTGCGGATGTTGAAGCCGTCGGCCACTTCCTGGGCCAGGCTCAGGGCGTAGTCCAGGGCGCCCGCGGCACCGCTGACGCTGAGGTCGCCCTTGACCAGTCCCAGGCTGCCCACGCCGGCGCCGATCTCGACGGTGGGCGTGCGCTTGCCCTTGCGGGTGAAGACCTGGATCACGCCCGCCACGGCATCGGAGCCATAGACGCTGCTGGCCGCGCCGCGGACGATCTCCACGCGCTCGATCTGGGCCAGGGGAATGGCTTCCCAGGCAGCGCCGCCGGAGCCGGACTGCGTGTCCATGCGCACGCCGTCCACCAGCAGCAGGGTGTGCTGGGTGTTGGCGCCGCGCAGGAAGAGGCTGGTGTTGGTACCGGGGTTGCCGTTGCGCACGAGCTCGACGCAAGACTGGCGACCCAGCAGGTCCACCAGATTGCCGAAGCCCTGGCGCTCGATGTCGGCGCGGGTCAGCACGGTGACGTCGGCCAGCACCTGGCTCAAGTCCAGCTTGGAGCGGGTGGCGGTGACCTGGACCTGGCCCAGCTTGTTGGGCGTTTCCTGTGCCTGGGCTTGTGCCGACAGGGCCAGCAAGCCCAGCGCGATCATGCTCAAGGTGGAGGAGGGACGGACGGAGGCAGGCAGGCGCGCAGGCGAAGGCTGGCGTGCAGCACGCAAGAAGGAAGCGGACATGAGAAAAACGGGACTACGAGGCGGTCCAGGTGCCAGCTTCCCCGCAGGCTCCTGTGAAAACGAGGCGCTGCTTGCGCAGTCACCTCACCCGTTGGCCGGTATCCGGGCTGGCGGATCGCGTCGCTGCATCCTTCCCAGTGCCGGGGCACCAGTGGATTCATGTGCAGCGACTGAAGGCCTTGCAGCCTTGTCCGCTTACCGTTGCGGGGACAGCTCAGGTTGGGGCGGCCTCGTGGAGGCGTTCCTTTCTGATTCCCGTTTAACTGCCCTGACCGATGGGTCGGGGCGAGCACCAACAGCGCGCATTCTAGTCCAGGCTGGCCGAGTGATCGCTGACAGCGTGGCTTGACCGGGCTCAAGCCGCCCCGGCGCCACGGGCCGGGCGCCGTCAAGCCTTGGGTGGGACCTTCGCGGCGGGCGGCCCCGGGAGCACTCGGGAGCGCCGGCGACGGTAGAGGCGCAGGGGCCGGCATGTGACCCGGGCAGGGGTGACGAAGCGCGGTGAAGGGGGTGCATGGCGCATGCCGTGGGCATGCGCGTGGGCAGCGCCCGGGCGATGGGCCTAGGCATGGGCCCGCACGCCCGCCGGTCTGCCTGCCCGCCTGCCCGCCTGCCCGCCTGCCCGCCTGCCTGCCTGCCTGCCCGCCCGCCCGCCCGCCCGCCCGCCCGCCGCAGTGGCCTCGGGCCGCGCAGGACGCTAGGGCGTTTGCGCGGCAGGGCCTTGCGGTGCCGGCTCGACGCCCTTTTGCGGTGGTGGCGGCGGCTCCGGCTTGTGCTGCGGCTTGTGCTGCGTCTGGTTGGGCGCCTTGTTGGCCGTCTTGCCTGGCGGCCTGCCGTGGCGGGCCCCGGCCCGGCGCTGCGGGGCTGGCGGTGCCGGAGCCGCTGTGGCTGCGCTCAGGGGCTGGGCCTTGGGCCCCATCGACACTCCTGGGTCTGCCCGCTCCACGGCGCGGCGCTCGGCACGGTCGCGTGCTTCGCGTTCGCGGGCCTGCCGCTCGATCAGCAGGCCTTCCCGGCGGATCCGCTCCTGCGCGGCCGCCGCGGCCTGCGCATCGTCAGGGTCGTAGTGCAGCACCTGGCTGGCGCCGGGCTCCTGAGGGCAGGGCGTGTTGCGCAGCTCGCGCCCCTGCGTGCCGCACCGGTAGAGGGTGAGCTGCCCGGGGCCAGCCTGGCTCAGCGCTGCGAGGGGGGCCAAAGCCAGTGCGCCGAGCAGCAGGGCCTGGATCGCGCGGGGCGGCATCGTCGGCATGGTGCGCGGCCCCGGCCAGCGGGGTCAGGTCTTGTTCCTGCCCAGGGCCGAAGCCAGGGCGGAGGACAAGGCGGAGGACAACGCCCCCGCCGCCTTGGCCGGTGACGGGGCGGTGCGGGGGGCGGCTCCTGCGGCTGGCGCCTGCGTGCCAGCCGGCGCGGCCTGGGAAGACGTTGCGGGCGAAGCTGGCAGTGCTGTGGCCAGCGAAGGTGCCGCCGAAGCGGTGGGGGAACTCGGCTGTGGGCCTGGCTGCGGGCTTGACTGCGGGCCTGCCACGGCTGCCGATGACGCCGCGGCCCTTGGCACCGGGCCGCCCGGCACCGTCGGTGCGCCGGCCCCAGCGGGAGCGCCCTCGGCGGGGGCGGGGCGCGGTGGCTTGGGCCGGGGCGGCTTGGCATGGATCTGGGCCAGGGCCTTGGCCATGTCGCCCTTGAGCATGAGCTCCACGGCGTCCAGGCTCTTGGCAATGCATTGCTCGACGCCGATGCGCTCATCGACCGGCGGCTTGCGCAGCACATAGGCGGCCACCTCGCCCTTGTGGCCTGGATGGCCGATGCCCAGGCGCAGGCGCCAGAAATTGCCCGAGCCCAGCTGGGCCTGCATGTCCTTGAGGCCGTTGTGGCCGCCGGTGCCGCCGCCCTGCTTCATCTTCATCTCGCCGGGGGGAAGGTCCAGCTCGTCGTGGATGGCCAGGATCTCCTCGGGCGTGATCTTGAAGAAGCGCGCCAGCGCCGCCACCGACTTGCCCGAGAGGTTCATGTAGGTGAGCGGCTGCAGCAGCCAGATGGGGCCGCTGGCACCGGGGGCGTTGTTGATGCGGGCCACCATGCCGTAGTAGCTCTTGTCGAGCTGCAGGCTGCCACCCAGGCGCCGGGCCAGCTGGTCTATCCACCAGAAGCCGGCGTTGTGGCGGGTGTCCTCGTATTCAGGGCCTGGGTTGCCCAGGCCGACAAAGAGTCGAATCATGGGGCTGATTATCCCAGCCCCGATGTCCGCCCCGCATCCGCAGAGCTGCTCAGGCCTGCGGTGCCGCGCCTGCGGCAGCGGCAGCGGCAGGCGCGCCGAGGGACTCGTGCAGGCGCAGCGCCATGAGGCCGTGTGCGAGGGTGGCCCCTCCCTTGACGGCCGCGGCCACGGCGGCCACCTCGGCCAGCTCCTCGGCCGTGCTGCCCTGGCGCCGCGCGCCGCGCACGTGCACGTCGATGCAGTAGGCGCACTGCGTGGCGAGGGCCACGCCCAGGGCGATCCATTCGCGCTCCTTCGCGCCGATGCGGCCGCCCTCGCGGAAGACGGCATGGTCGAAGGCCAGCCAGGCCTGCGACTCCAGGGGCACCTTCTCGGCGAGCTGGCGGGCCAGCAGCAGGTCTTCGGGGGTCTGGTAGCTCGAGCTCATCGGAGGTCTCCCTGTTGCGAATGCGTGTGCTGACGCCGATGTTCGGCGATGCCGCCACTGCAGGACAAGACCTGACCCCGTGTACCGAACGGGTCATTGACACGGGCATGCTGGGGGCCCAGCGCCGGAAGGAAGAACATGGAAAGCTCCTTGGCTTGGACGCCGGCGACATGCCGGCGCTCAGACGCCAGAGGCCTGCCGGGGCCACCAAGGATTCAGGATGTCAGGGCGGCCGTGCGATGGGCGGCACACCACCCAGCGCAGCCGGGCCGTACAGACGAAAAAAAGCCCCGCCAGGGCGGGGCTTCTTGCGCAAGGCGGCGAAGAATTACTTCTTGCCCTTCTTGCCCTTCTTGTCGTCGGCGGCCGGAGCGGCAGCCACGACGATCTCTTCCACGACCGGGGGCACGGCGGTGGCGACCACGGGGTTCGGCTTGCCGTGGGTCACGATCTTGACGTGGGAAGCCACGACCAGGTCGTTCACGTGCACCGAGTGGCCCAGGGTCAGCTTGCTCAGGTCCACTTCGATGAACTCGGGCAGCTGTTCGGCCAGGCAGTTGATCTCCAGCTGGGTGATCACGTGGTTGACCGTGCACTTGTCGGTCTTGACGGCCGGGGACTCGGCTTCGCCCACGAAGTGCAGGGGCACCTTCTTGGAGATCTTGGTGGTGGCATCCACGCGCTGGAAGTCGATGTGCTGGACTTGCGGCTTGTAGGGGTGCATCTGGAAGTCACGCAGCAGGACCTTGGTCACGGTGCCGTTCAGTTCCATCTCGAGGATGGAGCTGTGGAACGCTTCCTTCTTCAGGGCGTGATACAGGGCGTTGTGGTCCAGCTCGATGGTGGCGGGTTCGCCAGCGCCGTAGACGATGCCAGGCACCTTGCCAGCGATACGCAGGCGGCGGCTCGCTCCGGTCCCCTGCAGCTTGCGCTCAAAAGCGACGAATTTCATAGGTTTCTCCAAGAATGGATGGATGCCCGCGACCAGGCACCCGTGGATGCGACCCGAAGGTCGCTGACAAAAACCGGCCCGACGGGCCGGTCACAAACAAGCGGGCGCTCCCTTGCGAGGAGCGCCCGGCTTCAGATCAGAAATTGTTGTTCTGCTCGGAGAACAGCGAGGTCACCGATTCGCCGTCGGAGATGCGACGGATGGTCTCGGCGAACAGGAAGGCGACCGACAGCTGGCGGATCTTGCCGCAGGCCTTGGCGGCTTCCGACAGCGGGATGGTGTTGGTGATGATCACTTCGTCCAGGGCCGAGGTCGTGATGCGATCGATGGCCGGGCCGGACAGGATGGGGTGGGTGCAGTAGGCGAACACGCGCTTGGCGCCACGGTCCTTCAGCACCTCGGCGGCCTTCACCAGGGTGCCTGCGGTGTCGATCATGTCGTCCATGATCACGCAGTTGCGGCCGTCGATGTCACCG
This sequence comes from Pelomonas sp. BJYL3, assembly GCF_027257975.1. Classification (GTDB taxonomy): domain Bacteria; phylum Pseudomonadota; class Gammaproteobacteria; order Burkholderiales; family Burkholderiaceae_C; genus Roseateles_B; species Roseateles_B flavus. The sequence continues at coordinate 942,965 of NZ_JANZKX010000001.1, read as the reverse complement.
ATGACGTGCATCACCTCGGAGACGTTGGCGGCGGGGCGGCGCTTGTCGATGATGGCCAGGTCGCAGCCCAGCTGCTTGGCCAGGGCGCGGGCGCGGACCACGCCGCCGACGTCCGGGCTCACCACCACCAGGTTGCTGTAGTTGCGGGCCTTGAGGTCCGACAGCAGCACGGGGCTGGCGTAGATGTTGTCGACGGGGATGTCGAAGAAGCCCTGGATCTGGTCGGCGTGCAGGTCCATGGTCAGCACGCGCTCGACGCCCACGGTCTCCAGCAGATTGGCCACGACCTTGGCCGAGATGGGCACGCGGGTGGAACGCGGACGGCGGTCCTGGCGGGCATAGCCGAAGTAGGGAATGACGGCGGTGATGCGGCGGGCGCTGGCGCGCTTGAGCGCGTCGACCATCACCAGCAGTTCCATCAGGTTGTCGTTCGTGGGGGCGCAGGTGGGCTGGACCACGAAGACGTCGCGGGCGCGGACGTTTTGCTGGATCTCGACCGCGACTTCGCCATCAGAGAAACGGCCGACCGAAGCCTTGCCGAGTTCCAGACCCAGATGGGTGGCGATTTCTTGGGAGAGCACCGGGTTTGCGTTGCCGGTGAAGAGGACGGTATTCAGCAGCACAGGCCATCCTTTGAGTCAATGGCCCCGTGGCCTACCCAGCGGGTCCGGGAGGTAAGCAATGAAATTTGGCAGGGGAGGAAGGACTCGAACCCTCGCATGTCGGAATCAAAATCCGATGCCTTAACCAACTTGGCGACTCCCCTACACAGGACACTGCAGAGCTGCAGCACCCTTGTACTCTTCAGTCTTCAGCCCATCCGCGAAGCGGGTGCTGGACCAGACTGCGGCACACCTTGCCAACCCATCCCGGAGGCAGCTCCGGTAATGTCGCCATGGGCTGGTTCGACATGCCATCTTTCCCTTGAACAGTAGCGAACACTGCGCTGCCTGAACCTGTCATCCGGCTGTTGCCGAATCTCGATTCGAGCAGAGCGAGGGCCTGCGTCACTTGACTGCTGTACTGCTCAGCGGGTTTCTGCAAATCATTCCGCGAGGAATTTGTTTCCTGCGAGGAATTTTTTTCGATTTCCAGAAAGCCTGCGATTCTAGCACAACTTTCAGCGTTCAGTTCCACTCGCGAAGCAGAATTTTTTGCATTTTGCGAAGTGTCGGCAACATCTGTTCTGCTGCTCTCACTTGGCTCGGTGCTAATTTTGCTGCCGTGCTCAGGAAAGACCGCAACTATAGCCAGACTTTCGGAGCGCTGCAAGAGGGGGCTCGAAAAAATATCCTTGGTCGGGATGCTGACGTCGGGCTTGACGATGGCGAAGGTCTGCTCCGGCAGTTCGATGGGGGTCAGGTCTTCACCGATGCCCTGCACGAAGGCGTTGCGTCCGCCCAGGAAGAAGGGCACGTCGGCGCCCAGCTTCAGTCCCAGGGGCAGCAGGCGCGACAGCGGCCAGTGCAGGCCCCACAGCCGGTTCAGCGCCAGCAGGGTGGATGCGGCATCTGAGGAGCCGCCGCCCATGCCGGCGCCGCTGGGCAGGCGCTTCTCGATGTGGATGTCCGCGCCCAGCGTGCAGCCGCTCTCGGCCTGCAGCAGGCGGGCGGCGCGCAGGCACAGATCGTCTGCGGGCAGGGCGTCACCGCGGTCGTGGCGTTGCAGCAGGCCATCGCCGCGCCGCTCGAAATGCAGGGTGTCGGCCCAGTCCACCAGGGCGAAGACCGATTCCAGCAGGTGATAGCCATCCGGCCGCTTGCCCACCACATGGAGGAAGAGGTTGAGCTTGGCCGGGGCCGGGACGTCGTAGAGCGCTTGCATGGGGTCGGGAGCAGAAGGGGCGGACAAGGAGGCCGCCAGGCGAGCAGTATGCCGGCTCGCCGATCAGCGATCAGTCTTCGCGAGCCAGTCTCACCCGCAACGTGGCGGCGCGTCCGCCCTGCTGCTGGGCGACGAGCAGGCCCTCGGCCAGGCGGTCGGTCTCTACCCGCCAGCCCAGTTGCTCGAAGCCCTGCGCAGGCGCCGGCAGCGTCGCCGTGGCGGCGCCGGCCCAGGGGCGGCCGCGCAGCCAGTCGAAGAGGGCGGCCACGGGCACCGCTTCGCCCAGCAGCTCCAGGGTCAGCGCATCCAGGCTGTCAAAGCTGCGCTGCTCCCTGGGCTGCTCCAGGCTGACGCTGGTGGGGCTCCAGCGCACGCGGGCCAGCAGCGAGCCGGTGGGGGTCGACAACTCCAGCTGCCCCTCGCCGGCATCGCCCAGCAGCTCGAAGCTGCCGCTGCCGCCCTGGGCGACGCGCTGGCCCGGCTGCGCCGGCACCTGCACGCTGAGCTTGCCGCTGAAGCTGCGCGCCGGTACGGCGCCAGGGTCAGGTCTTGCCTGGGCCGGTGCAATGTCCGCGCGGCGCGGACCGTGAGCACAGGCGCCCAGCGCCGACACCAGCACGGCGGCGAAGGCCGCCGGGGGCAGGGCACGCATCAAGGCACGCATCAGGGCATGCGACTGATCACGCAGGCGACCACGCATCAGGGTGCCGCCTGCAGCCGCTGGCGGGCCTCCTGTATGGCCTCATTGCCCGGCTCACGCTTGAGGCCCTCGGCCCACACCTGCCGTGCCTTGTCCTTCTGGCCGGCCTGCCACAGGACCTCGCCCAGGTGGGCGGCGATGTCGCCGTCGGGGCGGCTGGCATAGGCCTCGGCCAGCCAGCGCGCGGCCTCCTGCAGGCGGCCCAGGCGGTATTCCACCCAGCCCATGCTGTCGACGATGGCCGGCTCCTTGGGGGCCAGGCTAAGGGCCTTGACGATGAGTTCACGGGCTTCGTCCAGGCGCAGCTTGCGATCGGCCAGGGAATAGCCCAGCGCGTTGTAGGCATGGAAATGCTTGGGGCTGATCTCGATGGCCTTGCGCAGCTGCTGCTCCATCTCGTCCAGCCGGTTGAGCTTCTCGGCCATCATGGCCTGCTCGTACAGCAGGTCGGCGTCGGCCGGCAGGCGGGCGGTGGCCTGGCCCAGCAGCTCGTAGGCGGCGGGCCACTGCTGCAGGTCGCGCAGCAGCTGGGACTCGGCCATGAAGCGGGTGCGCAGCTGCTCGTCGGTCTCGCCGGGCAGCTCGTGGATCAGCTGGCGGGCCTGGTCCAGGCGACCCTGCCGGGCCAGCAGCAGGGCCTTGCGGTAGCTGAGGTCGGCACGCGGCGTGGCCACCTCGATGCGGTCCAGCCAGGCCTGCGCGGCCTTCCAGTCCTTGCGCTGCTCCGCCACGCGCGACAGCAGCAGCCAGGCCTGCTGGCGGGCCTCGCGGCCGGACTCGGTGAGCTCGCCGCTGCTGGCGGACTCTTCCAGGCGCTTCAGGAAGGTCAGCAGCGCGGGTTCGGCGCGTTCGGGGTGGCGCAGCTCCAGCTCCAGCGACCCCAGGGCATACCAGGGCGTGGGCTGATCCGGCTGATCGACGGTCAGGCGGCGGAACTCGGCCGCGGCCTCGACCAGGCGCTGCGAGCGCGCCAGGGCGCGGGCGTAGGCCTGGCGCAGGCCGTGGTGATCAGGCCGGGCAGTCAGGGCGGCCCGCACCGGCGCTTCGGCCGCGGGCTGACGGTCCATCAGGTCCAGGGCCAGGCTCAGGGCCTCTTCCTGGGCCGGCTCCTGCTGCAGCACCTGCTCGGTGAGCGTCCAGGCCGGTGCCGCATGGCCGGCGGCCAGCTGCAGGCGGGCCTCGCAGAGCTGCGCGCCCTGGCGCAGGGCCGGGTTGCGGGCGGCGGTCTGCAGCGTCGGCTGCAGGGCGTCCAGCACGCGCTGCGGCTCGGGCGCGCGGGCAAAGAGCCCCGGCAGCGTGCGCAGCAGATGCTGCGACTGCGACTCGCTGCCCAGCTTCAGCAGGCTCTGCACGGGGCCGGCCAGCTCCTGGGGCTTGTTCAGCAGAGCCAGCAGCTGCAGCGTGGTCTGGTGGGCTTCGAGAGAGCCAGGCACGCCGTCCCGCCAGGCCTTGGCGGCGACCAGCGCCTGCTCGCCGGCGCGTCCCTGCACGGCGATCTGCACGACGCGCTTGTAGAGGGTCTCGTCCTGTGAGCGCCGGGCCGCATCCAGCAGCACCTGGTAGGCCACGCCGACCTCGCCCGAGCGCAGCTCCATCTCGCCCACCAGCAGCTGGTAGAACATGGGGGCGTCCATGGTGGAGTTCTGGACCGGCAGGGCAGGGGCTGCGGGGTCCGTGGCCGCGGCTTCGTCGGCATGCGTCGACAGGGCGAGGGCGCCCAGGCTCAAGGCACAAGCCAGGGCCAGCCGAGAGGGGCGAAGCAGCGGGAACAGGGAACGAGGCATGAAATCTCCAGAGGACGCAGGCCGCTCCGGGAAGGGCTGCCGGCCCATTCTAGGCATGGCGGGGGGCCCATCCCTTAGGGCACCCTGAGCGGCCCTGCCGCCCGGCCCCGTCCGGTGCCTGCGCCGGCAGGCGTCGAGGCGGCTGCGTATCATGCCGGCCATGCCCGAGCTGCCCGAAGTCGAAGTCACACGCCGCAGTTTTGCCGACGCCATCCACGGGGCGACGGTGCTGGCCCTGCGCCTGGGCAAGCCCCTGCGCTGGCCTCTGGGCTGCGCCGTGGATCACCTGGTCGGGCAGCGCGCCGGCCTGGCCCAGCGCCGCGGCAAGTACCTCTGGCTGCCCGTGGGCGAGGAGGGCCTGCTGCTGCACCTGGGCATGTCCGGCTCGCTGGCCTTCGGTCGCGACCTCGGGCCCGCCGGGCCGCATGACCATTTCGAGCTGCAGACCGACCGCGGCCTGCTGCGCCTGCATGACCCGCGCCGCTTCGGTGCGGTGGTCTGGTCCACGGGGCTGGACGCGCCGCCCGTGTCCACGCTGCTGGCAGGCCTCGGCCTGGAGCCCTTCGATGCGCGCTTCACCGGCACCTACCTGCACGAGCGCCTGCGGGGCCGGCGGGTGGCGATCAAGCAGGCGCTGCTGGCCGGGGACATCGTCGTCGGCGCCGGCAACATCTACGCCTGCGAGGCCTTGTTCCTGGCCGGCATCCACCCGGCGAGCCCGGCCGGCCGCGTCAGCCGGCCCCGTGCGGAGCGCCTGGCCGCCAGCATTCGCCAGGTGCTGGCCCAGGCCCTGGAGGCGGGCGGCACTACGCTGCGCGACTTCAAGGACGCCCACGGCGTGGCCGGCAGCTTCCAGATGCAGGCGCAGGTCTACGGCCGCGAAGGCCAGGACTGCCGGCACTGTGGCACGGCCATCCGCCGCCTGGTCCAGGGCCAGCGCTCGACCTTCTTCTGCCCCCGTTGCCAGACCCGTTCCTGAGCCGATCTTGACGCCCACCCCCGACTCCTCAGCCGACACCTCAGCCGCCACCGCCACCGCCCTGGCGCCCGACTTCGCCCCGCGCCTCGTGGCCTGGCAGCGCCAGCACGGCCGCCATGCCCTGCCCTGGCAGCAGACCCGCGACCCTTACCGCGTGTGGCTCTCAGAGATCATGCTGCAGCAGACCCAGGTGACGACGGTGCTGGGCTACTACCAGCGCTTCCTGGAGCGCTTCCCGACCGTGCGCGAGCTGGCTGACGCGCATCTCGACGAGGTGCTGGCGATGTGGCAGGGCCTGGGCTACTACAGCCGTGCGCGCAATCTGCACCGCTGCGCCCAGGCCGTGCGAGACCAGCACGGCGGCGCCTTCCCGCCATCGGCGGCGCAGCTGGCCGGGCTGCCCGGCATCGGCCGCTCCACGGCGGCGGCCATCGCCTCCTTCTGCTTTGACGAGCGCGCGGCCATCCTCGACGGCAATGTGAAGCGGGTGCTGGGCCGCCTGCTGGCCTTCGACGGCGACCTGGCCTCCAGCGCCCAGGAAAAGCGGCTCTGGCGTCATGCCGAGACCCTGCTGCCCGCCGCGGAAGCTGACATGGCGGCCTACACCCAGGGGTTGATGGACCTGGGCGCCAGCCTGTGCAGCACGCGCTCGCCGCAGTGCCTGCTGTGCCCCGTGCAGGACCTGTGCGAGGCCCGGCGGCGCGGCACGGCCGAGCAGTTCCCGGTGCGGACCCGCAAGCTCAAGCGCAGCCGCCGCGAGCACTGGTGGCTGTGGCTGGAGCACGAGGGCCGGATCTGGCTGGAGCAGCGCCCGGCGCGCGGCGTCTGGGCCGGGCTGTGGACCCTGCCCCTGTTCGAGGACGAGGCTCAGCTGCTGAGCCAGGCCCGGCTGCTGTCGGCACAGGCGCCGGAGCCGCTGCCCCGCATCGAGCACGCGCTGACGCATTTCGACTGGGTGCTGCACCCGCGCCGCCTGCCCCTGCAGCAGGCGGCCCGGCCGGGCGAGGGCGCCTGGGTGGCGCGCGAGGAGCTGCCGCGCTATGCCCTGCCCGCGCCGCTGAAGAAGCTGCTGGGCTGATCAGGCCTTTCCCTAGGGCCCGGCGCGCCCAAACCTTTGATTGCGCCCGGCGAATGCGCGTATGCTTGCGCCCCGCCCGATTCGCAGGAAACGCCCCCCACCATGAACGCCCAGGTCAAGAACGCCCTTGAGTCCGCCCTGCTGGCCGCGCTGGTCTTTGCGGTGTGCCTGTGGCTGGTGCTGTCCGCCGAGGATTCGGGCAGCGCGGTGCGCGCCATCTTCGGCGGCATGGGCATGGGCGTGGGCTACATCGCCCATATCGCCTACGTGGGCGTGGGCCTTCACCGCGCCGGCCGTTCGGTCTGGCCCTGGACCGTGGCGATGGTGCTGCTTCCGGGGGTGTCGGTGGTGGCGATGGTGCTGCTCAGCAGCGCCGCGGGCGAAGCGCCGGAATCGCCCTGAGGGCCTGACGCCGGCCAGCCGCCACGCGCCAGGTGAGTTGCGGCCTGGCGCCGGCCCGGGGGCTCAGTCCAGCAGAAGAATGCCCAGCGGGCGCACCGCCCAGGCCGTCAGCACGAAGCACAGCACGGTGAGCACGGCAGAGCCGGCCAGTGCGCCCCAGAAGCCCCAGCGCGAGAGCATCCAGGGGAAGGCCAGGAACATGGGCAAGGTGGGCAGCACGTACCAGAAGGTGTACCAGGCGTGGTTGGCGATGCGCTCGGCCGGCTGGCGCTCCACATAGAGCCAGACCAGGGTCAGCAGCGTCACCAGGGGCAGGGCCGCCACCAGGCCGCCCAGGCGGTCGCTGCGCTTGGCCAGCTCGGAGATGCCCACCACCAGACCCGCGGTGATCAGGTACTTGGTGATCAGCCAGCTCAGGCTGCCCATGGCGCTGGCGTCCCTTCGCGCGGGCTCACTTGGCGTCCAGCTCGCGGTGCCGCTTGAGCACCTGGCCGTGGTAGGCGAACTGCTTGCACAGGGTCTCGACGAGGTAGACCGAGCGGTGCTGCCCGCCCGTGCAGCCGATGGCCACGGTGAGGTAGCTGCGCTGGTCCGCCGAGAAGTTGGGCAGCCACTGGGCGATGAAGGCGCTGATCTGGCTGAGCATCAGCCGGACCTCGGGCTGTGCTTCGAGGAAGCGGGCCACGGGCTCGTCGCGGCCGCTGAGCGGGCGCAGCTCGCGGTCGTAGTAGGGGTTGGGCAGGACCCGGACATCGAAGACGAAGTCGGCGTCGCTGGGCACGCCGTGCTTGAAGGCGAAGGACTCGAAGACCAGGGTCAGCGAATCGCCCGAGACCACGACAAGGTCCCGCACCCAGGCGCGCAGCTGGGCGGGGCGCAGCTGGCTGGTGTCGATCACGGTGGACTCGACCCGCAGCGCCGCCAGCAGCTCGCGCTCCAGATGGATGGCGTCCAGCAGGGCGCGGTGCTCGTCCTCCCCGCTCTCGCCGGCCGGACCGGGCACGGCCGGGTGCTGGCGCAGCGGGTGCGGGCGGCGCGTCTCGGAGAAGCGCCGCATCAGTGTCTCGGTGTTGGCGTCCAGGAAGATGGAGCGCAGGGCCACGCCCTCGCTGCGCAGCTGCTTGATCAGCGGCAGCAGATGGGGCAGGGAGCCCGCGCTGCGCACGTCCACGGCGATGGCCACACGGCGCTTGCCGCGCTGCTGCTCCAGCTTCAGGAAGTCCAGCAGCAGCTCGGGCGGGAGGTTGTCCACGCAGAAGAAACCGGCGTCCTCCAGCGCATGCATGGCGATGGACTTGCCGCCGCCGGACACGCCGGTGACCAGCACCACATCGCTCTGCTCGCGGGCCTCGGGCTTGGCTTTCTTCATGGCTTGGTCTTTCGGGGGCTGGCGGTGGCGGGGCCGGGCCGGGCGGCCTGGGCGGAGAGCTCCAGCATCTCCTGCGCATGGGCCAGGCTGGTGGACGAGAGACGCTCGCCGCCCAGCATGCGGGCGATCTCGGCCACGCGCTGCTCGCCGGCCACGGGGCGGACGTCCGAGCAGGTGGCGCCGTCCTTCAGGGCCTTGGACACCACGAAATGCTGGTCCGCGCAGGCGGCCACCTGGGGCAGGTGGGTGACCGCCAGCACCTGGCGGTCGCGCCCCAGCTGCTTCATCAGGCGGCCCACGGTCTCGGCCACGGCGCCGCCCACGCCGGCATCGATCTCGTCAAAGATCAGCGTGCCCGCGCCGCCGCTGTGCTGGCAGGTGGTCACGGCAATGGCCAGGGCGATGCGCGAGAGCTCGCCGCCGGAGGCCACCTTGGCCAGCGGGCGTGGCGTGCTGCCGGCATGGCCCGCCACGAGGAACTCGGCGGACTCCAGGCCGAAGCTCTGCGGATCGGCCTGCGGCAGCAGGGCGATCTCGAAGGCGCCGCCGGCCATGCCCAGCTGCTGCATGGCCTGGGTGACGGCCGCGGCCAGCTTGGGCGCAGCGGCCTTGCGTGTCTTGCTCAGCGCGGCGGCCTGGGCGTCGTAGGCCTTGCGGGCGGCGGCCAGCTGGCGCTCCAGGGCATCGAGGTCGGTCGCGGCGTCCAGGCGGGCCAGCTCGTCCTTCCATTCCCGCTGCAGGGCGGGCAGCTCGGCGGGCTGGCGGCGGTAGCGGCGCGCCAGCTGCACCCAGGCCGAGAGGCGCTCGTCCAGCTGCTGCAGGCGTTCGGGCTCCAGCTCGGCGCCGTGCAGATAGGTGCTGAGGGTATGGACGGCGTCCTGCAGCTGGGCCTGTGCGCCCTGCAGGGCTTCGACGGCCGGGGCCAGGCTGGCGTCATAGCTCAGCACGTCCTGCAGGCCGTCCAGGGCCTGCTGCGTGAGGGACTCTGCATTGATCTCCGCCTCGCCCAGGGCCTCCAGGGCCTGGCGGGCGGCGTCCATCAGCGACTGTGAATGCGACAGTCGCTGGTGCTCGCCGTTGAGGCCGTCCCATTCGTCCTCGCCGGGCGCCAGGCGCTCGATCTCGCCCAGCTGCCAGCTCAGGCGCTCGTGCTCGCTGGAAAGCTGGGCCTGCTGGCTGCGGGCAGTCTCCAGGGCCTCGTGGGCCTGGCGCCAGGCGGCGTAGGCCTGTGCCACGGCGCGGGTGTCGGCCTGGGCGTAGCCGTCCAGCAGCTCGCGCACGGACGCCGCACGGGTCAGGCCTTGCCAGGCGTGCTGGCCGTGGATGTCCAGCAGGTGGTCGGCCAGCTCGCGCAGCTGCGCCACGGTGGCGCTGCTGCCGTTGATCCAGGCGCGGCTCTTGCCTTGGGCGTCGATCACGCGGCGCAGCAGCAGGGTGTCGGACTCCGGCTCGAAGCCGCCCTCCTCCAGCCAGGCCAGCAGCGTGGCGGGGCGGTCGAACTCGGCGCTGATCTCGGCGCGTGCGGCGCCTTCGCGCACCACGCCGGCATCACCGCGCTGGCCCAGGGCCAGCTGCAGCGCATCAATCAGGATGGACTTGCCGGCGCCGGTCTCCCCGGTCAGGGCGGCGAAGCCGGTGCCGAAGTCCAGCTCCAGCGCGGGCACGATCACGAAATCTCGAAGGCTCAGGCGGCGCAGCATCGGGCGGGCTCAGTCGGTGGTGTCAGTCGGGGTGTCAGTCAATGAGGGGGAGGGCGTTCAGCTCACGCCCTCGTACCAGCGCAGCTTGCGGCGCAGCGTGGCGTAGTAGCTCCAGCCCTTGGGATGGAGGAAGGACACCTTGTGCGCCGAGCGCCGCACCGTGATGCGGTCGCCGTGCAGCAGGCTGGCGAGGCTTTGCATGTCGAAGTTCACGCTGGCGTCGCGGCCGGCCACGATCTCCAGGCTCACCTCGCCCAGGTCCGGCAGCACGATGGGCCGGTTGGAGAGCGTGTGCGAGGCGATGGGCACCAGCACCCAGCCGGCGATGCTGGGGTGCAGGATGGGGCCGCCGGCAGAGAGCGAGTAGGCCGTGGAGCCCGTGGGCGAGGCCACGATGACGCCGTCCGCCCGCATATTGGCCACGAACTCGTCGCCCACGTCCACCCGCAGCTCGACCATGGAGGCCGTGGCGCCGCGGCTCACCACCACGTCGTTGAGGGCCACGCCTTCGAAGATGATGGCGTTGTCCCGCCAGACCTCGCCTTCCAGCATGGCGCGCTGTTCGGCGTCGTAGTCGCCAGCCAGGATGGGGGAGAGCGCCTCGCGGAAGTGCTCGATGGAGATGTCGGTGATGAAGCCCAGGCGGCCCTGGTTGATGCCCACCAGCGGCGTGCCGTGGCGGGCCATCTCGCGGGCGAAGCCCAGCATGGTGCCATCGCCCCCGACCACGATGGCCAGGTCGCAGCGCTGGCCGAGTTCGTCGTTGTCCAGCGCGTCATAGGCGGTGATCCCCGTGTTGAGCGCCGTGTCGCGCTCCAGGGAAACCTCCAGGCCTTGACTGGCCACAAATTGGGCAATCTCCTCCAGGACCGGCCGGATGCCGCGCGCCTGGTGCTTGCCCACAATCGCCACATGTTGGAATCGTTTGGCCATGCGCAGAATTACACCACAGGGCTCCCGGGCCGAATGACGGGTTCGCCCATGTCCGTACAATGAAAACCATGCTCGACGAGCGATCCAAATCCCTGCTGAAAACCCTGGTCGAACGCTATATCGCGGACGGCCAGCCCGTGGGCTCCCGCACCCTGTCCAAGGCTTCGGGGCTGGAGCTGTCTCCGGCCACCATCCGCAATGTGATGGCGGACCTGGAAGAGCTGGGCCTCATCGCCAGCCCCCACACCAGCGCCGGGCGCATTCCCACGCCGCGCGGCTACCGCCTGTTCGTGGACACCATGCTCACGGCCAACCCCGGCCTGCTGGGCGCCGAGCCCATCGCCCTGGACGCCCACCTGCAACCCGACCAGCCCCAGCGCGTGATCACCAGCGCGGCGCAGCTGCTGTCCAATCTGTCCAGCTTCGTGGGCGTGGTGACCGCGCCGCGCAAGCCCAGCGTCTTCCACCACATCGAGTTCCTGCGCCTGGGCGAGCGCCGCGTGCTGGTCATCATGGTTTCCCCGGACGGCGACGTGCAGAACCGCGTGATCTTCACCGCCCAGGACCACAACCAGGGTGAGCTGGCCGAGGCCAGCAACCGCCTCAACGCCCAGTACGCCGGCCTCAGCCTGGAGGCGGTGCGCGAGAAGCTCAAGACCGAGGTCGACGCCTTGCGCGGCGAGATCGCCCTCCTGATGAACGCGGCCGTGCAGGTCGGCACCGAGGCCAGCGCCCAGGAGGAGCAGGTCATCATCAGCGGCGAGCGCAACCTGCTGACCGTGCAGGATTTCAGCCAGGACATGAACAGCCTGCGCCGCCTCTTCGACCTCTTCGAGCAGAAGACCCAGCTGATGCGCCTGCTGGATGGTTCCAGCCGCGCCGAGGGCGTGCGCATCTTCATCGGCGGCGAGAGCCAGGTCGTGCCTTACGAGGAGCTCTCCATCGTCTCCGCCCCTTACGAGGTGGACGGCCAGGTCGTCGGCACCCTCGGCGTGATCGGCCCCACCCGCATGGCCTACGACCGCATGATCCAGATCGTGGACATCACCTCGCGCATGGTGTCCAACGCCCTGTCGCAGAAGTAGCCGGGCGTTCGAAATCCACCCCGTACAATCCGCGCTCCCGGCTCCCCGCCGGGTTGTCTTGCGGCGCCTCCCCGGCGCTGGAAATACGGGGGCCGTTAGCTCAGTTGGTTAGAGCAGAGGACTCATAATCCTTTGGTCACAGGTTCAAGTCCTGTACGGCCTACCAGTACTTGCCAAATGGGGCGTGGTCAATCGCTGCCGGCGATTCACGCACCGGGCGGTCGGCATGCTGAGCAGGCACAAGGCGGGTGACGCGCCGGGCGCACTCAGCAGTATTGAACCCGACAAACCATGCCCATCAAGAAGTCCGACCTCTACGCCAAGCTCTGGGCCTCCTGTGATGAACTGCGCGGCGGCATGGACGCCAGCCAGTACAAGGACTACGTGCTGGTCCTTCTGTTCATCAAGTACATCAGCGACAAATACGCGGGCGAACACTTCACACCCATCCAAGTCCCGCCCGGCGCCAGCTTCGCCGACATGGTGGCGCTCAAAGGCAGGAGCGACATCGGTGATCAGATCAACAAGAAGATCATCCGCCCGCTGGAAGACGCCAACCACCTGCGCATCAAGGCCGACTTCAACGACGATGCGCTGCTGGGCCAAGGCAACGAGAAGGTTCAGAAGCTGAGCAACCTGATCGGCATCTTTGAATCGAAGGACCTGGACTTCAGCCGCCACCGTGCCGATGGCGATGACATCCTGGGCGACGCCTACGAGTACCTGATGCGCCACTTCGCCACCGAGAGTGGCAAGAGCAAGGGGCAGTTCTACACGCCGGCGGAGGTGAGCCGCGTGATAGCCCAGGTGCTAGGTATCGCAAAGGCCGAGACCAGCCCTGAAACCACCGTGTACGACCCCACTTGCGGCTCGGGCTCGCTGCTGTTGAAGGTGGCCGAGGCGGCGCGCACCAAGGTGAGCGTCTACGGCCAGGAAAAGGACGAGGTCACCAGCGGCCTGGCCCGCATGAACATGATCCTGCACCACAACCCGGTGGCAGAGATCGAGCAAGGCAACACCCTGGTCGACCCGAAGTTCCTGGTGGGGCGCCAGCTCAAGACCTTCGACTATGTGGTGGCCAATCCGCCCTTCTCGGACAAGCGCTGGAGCACCGGCCTGATCCCCGAGGCCGATGTCTACGGTCGTTTCGAGGGCTTCGGCGTGCCACCGGCCAAGCAGGGCGACTATGCCTACCTGCTGCACATCATTCGCTCGCTCAAGAGCACCGGCCGGGCCGCCTGCATCCTGCCGCACGGCGTGCTGTTCCGCGGCAATGCCGAGGCCGAGATCCGCAAGAGCCTGGTGCGGCGCGGCCTCATCCAGGCCATCATCGGCCTGCCGGCCAATCTGTTCTATGGCACCGGCATCCCGGCTTGCATCGTCGTCATCGACAAGGCGGGCGCGGTGGCGCGCAAGGGCATCTTCATGATCGACGCCTCGCAGGGCTTCATGAAGGACGGCCCCAAGAACCGCCTGCGCGAGCGCGACATCCACCGCATCGTCGACACCTTCAATCAGCTGGACGGCAGCGACCCGCGCTACGCCCGCCTGGTGGGCCTGGACGAGATCGAGAAGAACGACTTCAACCTCAACCTGCCGCGCTACATCGACAGCAGCACGCCCGAAGACCCGCAGGACATCGATGCCCACCTGAACGGCGGCATCCCCGAAGCCGATGTGCAGGCGCTCAGTCGTTACTGGGCCGTGTGCCCGCAGTTGCGCGAGGCCTTGTTCAAGCCGCGCCGGCCGGGCTATGTGGACTTGACAGTCACACCCCCAGCCATCAAGGGCGTCATCCACGCACACCCTGAGTTTCAGGCCTTCACAAAGGCCATGAACCGCCACTTCGAGGCCTGGCGCGAGGCGGCGGTGAGCAGCCTCAAGTCCTTGGAGAAGGGCGCCTTCCATCCCAAGGACCTGATCAAGGGGGCCGAGGGCTTGCTGGCCCATTACGAGCATCAGCCCACGGCGCAGGCCCTGATCGACCCCTATGCCGTCTACCAGCACCTGATGGACTACTGGGCCGAAACCATGCAGGACGACGCCTACCTGATCGCCGAAGACGGCTGGAAGGCCGAGCCCTACCGCGTGCTGGAGACCCGGAAGAACAAGGACGGCTCACCCGGCAAGACCGTGGACAAGGGCTGGGCCTGCGACCTGGTGCCCAAGGCCCTGCTGGTGAAGCACTACTTCGCCGCCGAGCAGGCCGAGTTGGACCGGCTGGCTGCCGAGCTGGAGAGCACGCAGGCCGCGCAGACCGAGCTGGAAGAAGAGCACAGCGGCGACGACGCCGTGTTCGGCGGCTTTGACAAGATCAACGACAAGGAAGTGAAGTCGCGGATCTGGGAGCTCACCCATTTACTGCTGGAAGAAGATGGAGAGGAGCTGGCCATCTTGAAGCAGTGGCGGAAGCTCTCCATGCAGGTCAGCGAGCTGAAGAAGCGTATCAAGACCCTGGAGGCGGAGCTGGATGCCAAGGCGCTGGCACGCTATCCCTCGCTAACGCCCGATGAAGTGAAGGCGCTGGTGGTGGACCACAAATGGCTGGCGGCACTGGAGGCGGCCGTGCATGGGGAACTGGACCGCGTGAGTCAGGCGCTGACGGGGCGGGTGAAGGAACTGGCCGAGCGCTATGGGCGCACGATGCCGGAGCTGACGCAGAAGCTGGATGACTTGGAGGCGCGAGTGGCGGGGCATTTGGCGAGGATGGGGTTTGCATGGAACTAACCTCATCAAATGTAGCCCCTGCCTCAGGACGAGCTGCTGCAGCGGTCGGTGCCTTGCCTACTGACTGGACAGAGCAAGCCATTGGGCAGTTTTGCACCGTGAAAACGGGCCCCTTCGGTACGCTGCTGAAGGCAAGCGAATACTCAGAAGTTGATGGCGTGCCTGTCATTTCGGTTGGCGAGATTCGCGAGGGCTACTTTCGCCTGACTGAGCACACGCCGCTCGTTCCTGAAAGCGTGCAAAGAAGGTTGCCGCAGTACCTTCTGAAAGCAGGCGATGTTGTCTTTGGCCGGAAGGGAGCCGTCGACCGTTCGGCTCTTGTTCGGCAGCCCCAGGCTGGCTGGTTTCTTGGCTCGGATGGAATCGCCGTTCGCCCGTCAGGGGAACACTGCCCGGAGTACGTCGCAGCTCAATTTCAGAGCTTCAGGGTGCGCCAATGGTTGGCTTCTAACTCCACTGGCACGACCATGGCGTCGATGAACCAAGGCGTGCTTTCCCGAGTCGCCATACCCTTCCCACCAACCATCGAGGAAGAGCGTTCGATCGCAGAGGTACTCAACGACGCCGACGCCCTGATCGACTCACTGGAGCAACTGCTGACCAAAAAGCGCCAGATCAAGCAAGGCGCCATGCAGGAACTGCTCACCGGCAAGCGGCGGTTGCCGGGGTTCACTGATGCCTGGGAGGAATGCCGGATCGGCGACTTTACTGATTGCACTGCAGGCGGGACGCCAAGCACTCGGGAAGATCGGTTTTGGGGCGGGTCGATCCCTTGGATGAGTTCAGGCGATCTCCACTTGAAACGGGTTCATGAGGTGGACGGGCGGATCACAGTTGAAGGCCTGAATAACTCCAGCACCAAGTGGGTTCCTGAAAGATGCGTGTTGATCGGCCTCGCTGGTCAAGGGAAAACACGCGGCACCGCTGCCATGAACTTGATCCCGCTGTGCACGAATCAGTCGATTGCTGCGATCTTTCCTTGCGAGAGCTACGACACAGAATTTCTTTATCACAACCTTGACTGGCGATATGAAGAGCTGCGTGAGCTGTCTGCGGGAGATGGCGGTCGAGGAGGTCTCAATTTGACATTGATCCGATCAATCACCGTTCCAAAACCCTCGATGCAGGAACAGCAGGCCATCTCTCAAGCTCTCTCCGACATGGACACTGAAGTCGCCGCTGTCGAAGCCCGCCTCACCAAAGCCCGCTCCCTCAAACAAGCCATGGCCCAGTCCCTGCTGACCGGCCGCATCCGCCTCGTGCCCCCCACCGCATGAACCACAAGCCTGCCAGGAACTACTACCGCGTGATGCTGGGCCGCCAAAGCGCCCACGCCGCCGAATGCCGGGCCGGTGGCTTCATCGGCGCGGACTTCGACATCGACCAGGACCTCAGCGGCCAACTGCCCGACGCCATGCGGCAGTTCAACGCCAAGTTCATCCCGGTGCTGATGGCCCGCTTTCCTCACAAGAGCAAGATCTCCGCCGGCCTGGCCTGCGGTGCGCTGTGGACGGTCAGCAAAGGCATACGCCCAGGTGACGTGGTGCTCTGCCCGGATGGCACGGGCGTCTACCACGTCGGCCTGGTGGAGGGCGAGTACCGCTACGCCCCGGGCCAGGTGCTCCCGCATCGCCGCTCGGTGAACTGGCTGCCCGTCACCATCGCCCGCACGGCCATGAGCGAGGCGCTGCGCAACTCCACGGGCTCCATCGGCACGGTGAGCACGATCAGCGACTACCACCAGGAGATCGACCAGTTCCTAGCCGCGCTGCCCGGCCAGGCGTCGCCCGGCATCGTGGCCACCGATCCGGTGGTGGAAGACCCGGTGGCCTTCGCGATGGAGAAGCACCTGGAGGACTTCCTGGTGCAGAACTGGGCGCAGACCGAACTCGCGCAGCAGTTCAAGATCTACGAGGAAGACGGTGAGCTGGTGGGCCAGCAGTACCACACCGACGCCGGCCCCATCGACATCCTGGCGGTCAGCCGTGACGGCAAGCGCCTGCTGGTGGTGGAGCTCAAGCGCGGGCGTGCCTCGGATGTTGTGGTGGGGCAGATCTTGCGCTACATGGGCTATGTGAAGGAGCAGATCGCCGAGCCGCATCAGGCCGTGGAAGGCGCGATCATTGCGCTGGACGACGACCAGAAGCTGCGTTGGGCCCTGGCCGCTGTGCCTGCCATCAGCTTTTACCGCTATCAACTGAGCTTCAAGTTGCAGAGAACTGCCTGAAGTCTGCGCTGGCGCAGCTGGGTGCAAGGGCCGCGGGTGCGACGCAGGGGCTTCCGTTGCACAATAGCAGCTCACCGCCTGCAAGGAGCCCCTCATGCGCCGTCCCGCGCCGCTCAGCGAAGCTTCCATGCTGAATGCCGAAGCACGCATTCCCGAACTGGCCGCCCAAGCCGGCCGGGCCGCGCATCAGCGCGCGCTGGCGGAGACGGGGCGGGTGGTGATGAAGACCGCCGGCGGGATGCTGGTGGAGCGTCAGGCCAGCGGCCAGGTGGTGGTGATCAAGCGGCTGCCGGCTACGACGCCGACGCCAACGGGGACGGTCCTCAAGCGGACCAAAAGCCCGGCACGCAAGACGGGCACCGTGCGCTGAGCGCGCCTTGACGCCAGCCTCGTCCTTGAACTCGGCCAAAGCCGCCCAGGCCCGGATGCGGGTGTTTGCCGGCCCCAATGGCTCGGGCAAGAGCACCATCCTCGCCCTGCTTCGACCGGAGTGGATCGGCGCTTACGTCAACGCGGATGACATCGAGCGGCAGCTGAAGAGCACCGGCACGCTGGATCTGAACGACTTTGGGCTGCAGCCAGGGCGCGAGGCCCTGCAGAACGACATGCGCGCCCATCTGGCGGGCTCCCCGCTCTTGCTTCAGCACGGCCTTGCCGCCGTGGCGAACGACTTGCTCGTGAGCGAGCAACACCAGCTGCAGCTTCCTCCGGCACAGGTCAATTCCTATGTGGCCGCGGTGCTGGCCGACGCCATCCGGCGCGAGCTGCTGGATCAGGGCAGCACCTTTACCTTTGAAACGGTGATGTCCTCGCCTGACAAGATCGCCTTCATGCGCGAGGCCCAGCAGCGCGGCTACCGGACCTACCTTTACTTCGTGGCCACCGACGATCCAGCCATCAACCTGGCGCGCGTGGCCCAGCGGGTGGCGCAAGGCGGGCATGACGTGCCCGAGGATCGGGTACGCAAGCGCTATGAACGCTCCATCGGACTGCTGGACGAGGCCTGCTCGGCGGCCGATCGCGCCTATGTGTTCGACAACTCGGGTGAGGCCCATGAGTTGCTGGCAGAGGTCGTGGATGGCGAGGAGTTGCATGTTCACGCCCCGGAGCTGCCGGCCTGGTTCACTGGGACCACGCTGTGGCAGTCCTTCCATGCGCCCCCGGGGGCCGCCTAGAACCCTTTATCAACATTCGAAAGAGGCCCAGGGAGGGCTGCATGACCGCGAGCATTACCAAACCGGAGCGCGCCACCCAGGAGCGCGTGATTCAGCTGTTTGTTCAGCAACTGGGCTACGAGTTCCTCGGCGACTGGTCCAGTCGGGCGGGCAACCATTGCATTGAAGAAGGGCTGCTGACGGCCTTTCTGGCCCGCAGTGGGTACAGCTCGGCCCACATCAGTGCCGCACTGCACAAGCTGCGATCGGAAGCCTCGCTGCATGGGCGCTCGCTCTATGCCGCCAACAAGGCGGTGTACCAGCTCTTGCGCTACGGCATCTCGGTAAAGGTGGCCGCCGATCAGGTGAACGAGACGGTGCATCTCGTGAACTGGGGGGCTCCCACCCAGAACGATTTCGCGATCGCCGAGGAGGTGACGCTCAAGGGTGGCCATGAGCGGCGGCCGGACCTCGTGCTGTATCTCAACGGCATCGCCGTGGGGGTGCTGGAGCTGAAGAACAGCCGGGTGGGCCTGGGGGAGGGCATTCGCCAGTGCCTGTCCAACCAGCGGCCCGAATTCAACGACTGGTTCTTCAGTTCGGTGCAGCTGGTGATGGCAGGCAACGATTCCGAAGGTCTGCGCTACGGCACCATCGAAACGCAGGAAAAGTACTTCCTGACCTGGAAGGAAGATGAAGCCGACAACACGGGCTACAAGCTCGACAAGTACATCAGCAAGCTGTGCAGCAAGGTGCGGCTGCTGGAGCTGATCCGTGACTTTGTCTTGTTTGATGGTGGCATCAAGAAGCTGCCGCGCGTGCACCAGTACTTCGGCATCAAGGAAGCGCAGAAGCATGTCAACGAGAGGCGTGGCGGCATCATCTGGCACACCCAGGGCGCAGGCAAGAGCATCCTGATGGTGCTGCTAGCCCGCTGGATCCTGGAGAACAAGCCAGCGGCCCGTGTCGCCATCATCACCGATCGTGATGAGTTGGACCGGCAGATCGAACGGGTGTTTAAGGAAGCCGGGCAGACCATCCATCGCAGCCAGAGCGGCCGGGACCTGATGGCGCAGCTGGCCCAGCCCAACCCGCGCCTGCTGTGCTCGTTGGTCCACAAGTTTGGCCGGCGCGACGTGGATGATTTCGAGGCCTTCTTGCGCGACCTGGCCGCACAGCCCAGTGCGACGCAGGGTGAGATCTACGTCTTCGTGGATGAATGCCACCGCACGCATGGCGGTAAGCTGCATCGCCTGATGAAGGCCATGATGCCCAGCGCGGTGTTCATCGGTTTCACCGGCACGCCGCTGCTCACGTCCGATGTGGCTACCAGCCTGGAGGTGTTTGGCAGCTACATCCATACCTACAAGTTTTCGGAAGCGGTCGAGGACAAGGTCGTCCTTGATCTGGTCTACGAGGCCCGGGACGTGGACCAGAAGTTGGTGGGCACGGAGCCCGTGGACCGCTGGTTCGAAGCCAAGACGCGCGCGCTCAATGAGTGGCAGCGCAACGAATTGAAGGCCTACTGGGGCACCCTGCAGCGCGTGCTCAGCTCCAAGGCGCGCATGGGCCGCATCGTGGCGGACATCATGATGGACTTCGCCACCAAGACGCGCCTGATGAATGAGCGCGGCAATGCAATCCTGGTTGCCTCGAGCATCTATGAGGCCTGCCGCTATTTCGAGCTGTTCAACGGTCGCGACACCGGCTTCGCCGGCCGGTGCGCCGTGGTCACCTCGTACAACCCCAACGCCGCGGACATCAGCAAAGAGGAAACGGGCGCTAACACCGACACCGACAAGCAGTTCATATACGAGACCTACACCGAGTTGCTGAAAGACGTGGTGGCCCGACCCGGGATGAGCAAGGCGGAGACTTACGAGCAAGACGTCAAGGAACGTTTCATCAAGACACCTGCACGGATGAGGCTGCTGATCGTGGTCGACAAGCTGTTGACGGGCTTTGACGCGCCGTCCTGCACCTACCTGTATCTGGACAAGAAGATGCAGGACCATGGGCTTTTCCAGGCCATCTGCCGCACGAATCGGCTGGATGGCGAGGACAAGGATTTCGGCTACATCGTCGACTACAAGGATTTGTTCAAGAACGTGGAGAAGGCCATCGCTGTCTACACGGCCGAGCTTGACCGCAGCGCCGAAGGCGCTGCGCCGGATGTCGTGATGAAGAACCGCATCGCCACCGGACGTGAGCGCCTTGATGACGCATTGGAAGCCCTGGCCATGCTGTGCGAGCCTGTTGCTCCGCCTAAAGGGGATCTCCAGCACATCCAGTACTTCTGCGGCAACACCGAGATCGCCAGCGATCTGAAGCTGCGCGAGCCATTCCGGGTTGCGCTCTACAAGGGGGTCGTCGCCTTGGTGCGTGCTTACGCCAACATCGCGGACGAACTGGAAACAGCCGGCTATACGCAGGCGCAGATCGAACACCTGAAAGCGCAACAGAAGCACTACCTCAGCCTCCGCGAGATCATCCGCAAGGCGGCAGGCGAAACCTTGGATCTGAAGCCCTACGAGGCGGACATGCGCCATCTCATCGATTCCTACATCGAGGCTCAGTCGCCGCGCAAGATCTCACCCTTTGACGGCATCGGTCTGCTGGACCTGATTGTCAAGACCGGCATTGCCGAAGCAATCGCCAAAGGCTTGGCCGACATGAAGGGGAACCAGGAGGCCATCGCCGAGACCATCGAAAACAATGTGCGCAGCAAGATTATGAAAGGGGAACTGACCGACCCCGCCTACTTCGCCAAGATGTCGGCATTGCTGGACGAGGTCATCCGCCTGCGCAAGCAAAGGGCGATTGAGTACGAGGACTACCTGGCTCGCATCGCTGATGTGGCTAGGAAGGTCAGCGCCGGCAGAACCGCTGACACGCCGCCTCAGTTGGCGACGGCCGGACAACTGGCCCTCTACAACAACCTCAGGGACCATGTCTTAGCGGGCGTTACACAAGAACCCAAGGCCTCCTATGCAGGCACGACAGCTGCGCTGAATGTGGCATTGAAGTTGGATGCGGCCATAAAGACAACGCGGCCGGACGGATGGCGTGGCGTAGTGGCCAAGGAACAAATGATCAAGCAAGCAATGCTCGAAGTGCTTCAGGACGTCAAAGAAGTGAACCGCTTGTTCCCCATCGTCTTTGCCCAGAGTGAGTACTGAGCCGTGCGGGACTGTCTCGACCTAGGTGGGCTGCAGGCTGAGGTGACGCGCAAGCCCGTCAAGCATGTACACCTGAGCGTGTTGCCGCCTGCAGGGAAAGTGCGCGTCGCTGCACCGCAGGGCATGCCGCTAGATACGATCCGCCTATTCCTGGTCTCGAAGCTCGGCTGGATCCGGTCTCAACAGCGCAAGTTCCAGACTCAGGAGCGGGAGACCCCTCGTGAATTCTTGGGCAAGGAGAGTCACTACCTCTGGGGCAAGCGCCATTTGCTGGAGATCACCTACGCTGACGCCGCGCCGGCCGTTGGCCTGACGCCTCGGAAGCTAATGCTGCAGGTGAGGCCAGGCGCTGACCCGCAGCGTTGTGAAGAAGTGATTAACGGCTGGTATCGGCAGCAAGTCAGGGACGCGCTGCCTGCGCTGCTGGCCAAGTGGGAACCGCTGCTGCAGGTGAGGGCCAATCGGGTCTTCGTGCAGCGGATGAAAACCAAGTGGGGCAGTTGCACGCCGGGCTCAGCTTACGTCAGGCTCAATACCGACCTGGCCAAGAAGCCTCCCGAGTGCTTGGAGTACATCCTGGTGCATGAACTGGTGCACTTGTTGGAGCCGACGCATAACGAGCGCTTCGTGGCTTTGATGGACCTGTATTTGCCGAATTGGCGGCACTTGAAAAGGCAGCTCAATCGGCTGCCGGTGCGGCACGAGACCTGGGACTATTGATTGACTGGCGGCGGTGCTCAACGCCTGCATCAATGCTGCTGACCCGCATACGAAATTTGCAGCCCTTCCGGCCGCGAATCCCCCGATTCCCCAGTCACTCACCCCCCACCCTCGGCCTCCCCACCATCACATCCCACTCCCCCAACCCATGAAACTTCGCCCGCTCGAAGCTGAAGGCCACGCCCCTGATTTCCCCCGAGCCATCGGCATAGAACCGGATATGCCCGCGCCCCACGCCCTTCTGGTTCGGGCTGGCCATGCTGCCGCGTTCCTTGCCCTTGGCCTCGTTGGCGTCGCGCAGGGAGGCGTCGCTGACGTAGCGGGTGTCGTCACGACTCTTGGCTTCCTGGGAGGTGTCGATGATGGCCAGCTCGTACTGGTCCAGCCCCTCGACGACGGGCTTGCGCGGGCGGGCCAGCTTCACGGGCGTTGAGTCGATGAAGAGGATGTGGCCGGGCTGGGTGTGCTCGGCCATGTTCAGGTAGAGCCAGGCGGCGACGTCACCGGGCTTGATGTCGCCGACCTTGCGGATGCGGACGAAAGCCTCCTCGTGAGCGATGCTGGGATGCCAGTCGCGGACGCTGTGCCCGATCTTCGCGTGCCGGGTGCGCAGCTGCTCGACCACGCCGGACTTGCTGCGCCGGAACATGTCCTCCACGAAGCGGCTGCAGTCCGAGGCCACCACATACTCGCGGCTCAAGAAATCGCCCGGCATGCGGGTGTAGGGATTGCGGTTGGAGTACGCGTTGTTCTCCGGCCTGGTGTGGGCCACGAAGTCGCGGGCGAGCTGGAGATACGGGGGCGGCGGGGACTCGTCAGCCGCTGCCACAGCCGCGGGGGCGGAGGAGGGCGCTGCAGGAGCGACCTGTGCCAGGACGGGCGCCGCACTCGCCACCAGCAGGGAGCCGGCCGTCAGGCCCCGGCGCAGTCGGCCGCCCAGGCGCAAGGCCAGGCCCTCTCGGCGATTCACAGACTCCATCCCGCTCTCCCGGTGCCACAAGACGCTGCTTTATAGCCTCTCGCCGGGATGTCGGGATGTCTGAACGACAGAGCGCCTCACCACGCCCGCTGAGGCACCAGGCACCAGGGTCAGGCCTTAGATTTCAAGGCCTCATCCCACCCTGATGCCTTTTGATCAGCGGGCTCACCCTCGCCGTCGTCAGTCCTAGTTCGCGTCCGATCTGGGTCATGGTCATGACGGACTTTGCATGCGCGAGCCAGAGCGCCTCCTCGCGCGTAGCCGACTCGGCCAAGCATCCCCAGGGTCAGGCCTTAAACGTTAAGTTCAAACCTGACCCTCGCGTCCGTCACGCAAGACCTGACCCTCGCGTCGAGCAGCCCGCCAGGCAACAGGGTCACGCCAGGCGCCCTGAAATTCAGGGCTCCCCCTGTGTCTTGCTGGTTCCATCTTCGCCCCCGAGCTCCGGACGCCTCACCCGCACACCCCCACCTTCCCCGTGCGCTCCCTCACCGCCTCACTCGCGTCCACCTCGCCCACCACTCCCTTGGCCTCGATCCGGAAGTTCCGGCGCTTGGGCGAGCGGGCCGGGTCCGTCGCGGAGTCGTCGCGGTCGCAGGCGATCACCCACCGCTCGCCCACGCGTGAGATGACGGTCACGTTTTCCAGCAGGCAGTGGCCGTCTGCGGGGCTGCTGGCTGCGGGGGCCGGGCTGGTGAGCACGCCCAGCATCCGCGCGGTGGCGCAGTTCTTGTCGTCCAGGGCGAGGGTCACATTCGCCATCCGGATCGTGGACATCTGCATCACCCCGTTCAGCAGCTGATGCGATGAGCCCAGCGGCACGGCGATGCCCGCCAGGGTGAGGATGCCCACCCAGGCGAGCACGACGAAGGCGCGGGGTCGGCTGAGCTGCTGAAACGCACCCAGGCCCACGCCATTGGCAAGGGAAGCGAGCACGAAGCCGGCTGCGAGCAAGCCCCACAAGGCGGGCGCCGGGGCGTGCTGGGGAAGGTCCGACGCCGTCAGCAGCGCCAGGAACAGCAGCAGTGGGCCTACGCACATGCCGGCGTAGGTGAGGACGAAGAGCAGCCGATTGAAGAAGGCCCCAAGCCGGCTTCCCGCCGGGGGCTGTGCGTTCGATTGCGGCAGGGGATGGGTGGTGAACTTCCAGCACAGGATCCCTGCCGCGGCAGCGCTCACCGAGAGCGAGCCCCAGCGCAGCCACTCGCCGATGAACAGTCGAGGCAGGGCCCTGGTGGCAAACCACACCCAGGCAACGGCTCCCATCACGAAGGAGAAGAGGAACACCCTGCGCCACTGCCGGGCCTTCGGCAACACCTGACCCTCGGCACTCCGATGGAACCAGTGCTTGAGGTAGCCGTGGGGGTCTTCCGCCTGGAATGTCAGCGCCACGGCCAGCGGCATGACCCACAGCACCAGAAAGGCCAGCGCAAAAAACAGGGCGATCAGGGCGACGACGACGGCCAGGGCCCCCAGGCTCGACAGGCTGTCCAGGGGGATGGCGCCCGCGTTGATGAAGTACAGGGCGGTGATGAGCAGGCCCAGAAAGGTGCCGGCCTTGGCCGCCGCCTGCCCATGCGCTTCGAGCAGCTGCTGGGCCAGGCGAAGGCTCCGCAGCTCCGGCGTCTGCCCGGCTGGCGGGCTCGCCTGGGGGGACGATTCATCCATAGGCGCTGACTCCCTTGTGCAGTGAATGGTGGTGCGAGCGTAGCGCCGCCCGGGGCGCGCATCCAGCAGTGTCACCCGCTCCGCCGAACTGCCCCGCTGAATCCGCGCCTGCCGGCTTGGGTTAGCATCCCTCGCCATTCCCCAGCTCCCGCCCCGTCATGAGTTCCCCCGCCATCGACAGCAGCGCCGCCCTCCTGGACTGGTTCCGCCGCAGCGGCGTGACCGGGCCGCTGGATGCCTGCGAGGGGCCGTTTCCGGCGACGGGGGTGTCGCTGGCGCGGTGGTCCCGCCGGCAGGCGGACGGGGGCGTGAAGCCGGTCAGCCCGCATCCGGGCAGCTACCGGATCGCGGTGATGCTGGAGCCGCTGGAGTCGCAGATCTGGGTGGGGGACCAGGCCATCTGGGGTGGGGTGATCGGGGCCAATCGCTTCCGCATCTGCGCGCCGGGCTCGCCGGGCCGCTGGCGGCAGCTGAGTGGCTGCGACATCGTCAACCTCTTCGTGCCGGTCCAGACGGTCGAGCGGCTCAGCCAGGCGGCCGGTCTGCCCGAAGGCATGGGCCTGTGTGACACCCCCTTCTCGGCGGACCGCCAGGTGCTGGACCTCACCTGGAAGATGCTGGACGCCAAGGCCTCGGCCGGCGCGCTGGCTGCGCAGTACTGCGACGGCCTGGCGACGGCCCTGCTGTGCTATCTGCTGGAGCGCCATGGCGGCTCGCGCCAGGCGCCGGCCGGCAAGGGCGCGCTGGACGGCGCGCGTCTGCGCCGGGTGCTGGCCTTCATCGCGGACAACGTCACCCGCGAGATCCCCATCACCGAAATGGCCCGGCACTGCGGCATGAGCGAGGCGCACTTCTCGCGGGCCTTCCATGCGGCCGCCGGCCTTCCGCCCCACCAGTACGCGATGAAGCTGCGCCTGGAGCGCGCCTGCGAGGCGCTGACCGGCAGTGAGGACCGCATGGTGGACATCGCCCTGGAGCTGGGCTTCAGCAGCCCCAGCCACTTCTCCCGGGCCTTTGCCCAGCGCTACGGCATGCCCCCGGCACGCTACCGGCAGTTGCATCGAAGCAAGACCTGACCCTGGGACTTTCCCTCAAAGCTGCTGGGAAGCAGCAGGACGGTGCAAGTTGCGCAGGAATTGAGGCGCCGCGCCGCGGCCGATTTCCAAGAATCGCGCCGTGAGCGCCATTGATGGCGACGGCCCGGCACCCCGGGCGCGTCTCGATGCGCGCTGGCCGCCGCCCGACCGGGGCGGCGCCGCCGCAGCCGCCCATCCGGCGGCTGCGCCCCGCCGCCGAGGCACAAGAAGGCCGCCCGGCGATGCCCATGCCAACACCGAGAGAGATCCTCATGCCCCCTATCCGCCCGATTGTCCGAGCCGCCGCCGTGGCCTGCGCCGCGACCGCCGCCTTGCCGCTGCTGGCCCAGGAGGCGCCGCCCGAGGCGTCGCAGAAACTGGAACGCGTCGAGGTGACAGGCTCCCGCATCAAACGCCTGGAGGCGGAGACGGCCTCGGCCATCCAGACGCTCACGCGTGAAGACATCGCCAAATCCGGCGCCCTGACGGTGTCCGACGTGCTGCGCAACGTGGCCGCCGGCAATATGGGCGGCATCTCGAGTGACGGGCCCATTGACACCACCTTCGGTGCCGCCGGCATCTCCCTGCGCGGCCTGGGCGTGGGCTCGACCCTGGTGCTGATCAACGGCCGGCGCGTGGCGCCCTTTGGCTTCGGCACCGCCTCCTTCGTTGACACCAATTCCATCCCCGTCGACGCCATCGAGCGCATCGACGTGCTGCTGGACGGCGCCTCCGCCATCTACGGGGCGGATGCCATCGGCGGCGTGGTCAACATCATCCTGCGCAAGAACTTCGAAGGCCTGACGGGCAGTGTCGACGCGGGCGTCTCCAGCCATGGCGACGGCGGCAGCAGGAGCTTCGCCTTCACCTACGGCCGGGGCCAGCTGAGCCAGGACGGCTACAACGTCTTCGCCACGCTGTCGCACCGGCAGCAGGACCCCGTCCGCGCCACGGACCGCCAACGCACCCGCGACGGCGACTTCACCCGCTTCGACCTGTACGACGCGCGCTCGCCCTACTACCGCAACGTCTATCGCCTGACGCCCACTTCGGGCCCCTACAACAGCAGCGCCAACTTCATCGCGCCGCTCACCGGGCTCGACACCCCTTGCACCCCGGCCGTCAGCAGCAAGCCCAGCCTCAACGGCCGCTGCCTCAACGACAACACCGAGGCCGTGAACCTCGTGGCCGGCTGGCGCTCCGACAGCCTCTACGGCGCCGGCGTGCTGGCCCTGCCCAAGGGCTTCGAGCTCTTCGGGGACCTCTCGCTGACCCGCAGCCGCTACCACACCCGCAGCTTCAGCTACGGCTCCAATGCCTATGGCTACTACACCTACGACCTGGTGGACAAGCTGGGCGAGTACGGCAATGCACCGGGGGCCCAGGTGAACTACCTGATCCTGCCGGCGGGCCATCCGCAGAACCCGCTCAGCAGCGGTGACGTGGGCGTGCACTACCTGTTCAACGACGTGCCCTCGACCATGGCCAGCGACACCCTCAACCAGCGCTACACCGCCGGCATCCGCGGCGAGTACGCGGGCTGGGACGTCGAGGCCGCGCTGATGCTGTCACGCGCCCGCACGAACACGACCCTGGTGGGCTTCCTGCAGGACGCGGTGCTGACCAGCGAGGTGCTGGACGCCAAGGGCAAGGTCCGCAACAGCTTCATCCTGGGCAATGCGGCCGCCAACGATCCGGCGCTGATGGCCCGCCTGTATCCGCAGATGGTCAACAAGGGCACGAGCAGCACCGACACCCTGGACCTGCGCGCCAGCCGCGAGCTGTGGGCGCTGCCGGGCGGCAAGCTGGGGGTGTCCGTTGGCGCGGAATACCGCCGCGAGAAGGTGGACGCGGTGCCGGACGCGCTGCTGTCCTCCGGGGCCATCTCCCTCTACAACTCGCAGGGCGCGACCGGTTCGCGCCGGGTGAGTGCGGTCTACGCGGAGGCCGTGGCGCCGTTGCTGAAGACCCTGGAGCTGTCCCTGGCCACGCGCATGGACGACAACAGCGACTTCGGCCGCTCCAGCACGCCCAAGCTCGGCCTGAAGTGGCAGGTGCTGCCCCAGCTGCTGCTGCGCGGGACCTACGCCGAGGGCTTCCGCGCGCCCACGCTGCCCGAGCAGCACATGGGCACGCAGACCTACTACATCAAGGTGCGTGATCCCAAGCGGTGCCCCAGCTACGACGCCGAGAACCCCGATTGCGTCCGCTACGTCGTCGGTGTCTACGGCACCTCGGGTGACCTGCGCGCGGAGACCTCCAAGAGCCACTCGCTGGGCCTGGTGCTGCAGCCCACGCGCAACAGCAGCCTGGCCATCGATGCCTTCGACATCCGGCGCAAGGGGGAGGTTACGTCCATGAGCACCGACTACCTGCTGGAACACGAGGCCGAGTTCGCCGACAAGGTCGTCCGCGGCGCGGCCTCGGGTCAGATCGACAAGATCTTCCTGACGGCCACCAACCTTGCCGAGACCCGCGTGCGGGGCCTGGACGTGGAGGGCCGCATCCAGTGGGACCTGCCCGCCGACAGCGGTCGCATCACCTTCAGCGGGACCTACAACCGCCTGTCCAGCTACGAGCAGGCCCAGGCGCCGGGCGCCGAGCTGCGGGACAACGCGGGCTTCTACCTGATGCCCAAGGAGCGCATGCGCTTCGGCCTGGGCTGGAGCCGCGGCCCCTGGCAGCTGAACCTCAACTGGAACTACACGGGGGCCTATGCGCAGGTCGCGGACGCCACCGTGAACTGCAGCTATGCCTCGCAGGGCACGCCGCGCCCGGACTACTGCCGCATCAGCGCCTGGACGACCGCCGATGCCTATGTGTCCTACCGCGGCTTCAAGGACCTGGAGCTGAGCCTGTCGGTGCGCAACCTGGAGGACCGGGCCGCGCCCTTCGACGCCGACCGCATCGCCTACCTCCAGGGCTTCAACCCGGCCTATCACAACCAGCTGGGGCGCTTCTTCCAGCTGGCGGCGAAGTACCGCTTCTGGTGAGGCAGGCCGCTGCCGCGCCTCACTCGGCCACGCCGGTGGAGGCCGGCGGCGGGCGCTCCCAGCTGTACAGGCCGGCGGCCGTGCCCAGGGCCAGGGCCAGCACCAGAGGCAGCACCCGGGCCAGGCGGTGGGTGGCCTCGCCGGTCTTGCGGGCCACGCCGGGGGAGGCCGCGTCGAGGCGGCCCCGGAACGGACGCAGCCGGAACATGGGCCGGATCAGCCGGTGCCGGCGCAGGCCCTCGTGCACCGCGATCGCCAGCAGGTGCAGCGCCAGCAGCCCGTAGACCGCCCAGGCCAGGCGGTGGTGCCAGGCGGTGAGCTTCAGTGACAGCGCCTCCGACACCGCCTCCGCATACGGCCCCGTGAACGCGATCTCGTCATTGCTGAACAGCCCAGTCAAGACCTGACCCCCGAGCACGGCGAGGATGGCGAAGACGGCCATCGCGCCCAGCGGGTTGTGCCCCACGCCCTGCCAGCGCCCCTGCAGATAGTCCCGCAGCGAACGCGGCGAGGGCAGGAACTGCCGGAAGCGCGAGGTCGGCGAGCCGAGGACGCCCCAGGCCAGGCGGAAGCCCAGCAGCCCCGCCACGACGGCGCCGGCGCGGCCATGCCACACCATGGCGTTGCCGCCGATCCAGGCCGTGGCCAGCGCGGTGCCGACGCTCAGCAACAGGGCCAGGTGGAAGAGGCGCAGGGGCAGGTCCCAGACGGTCGGCGGGGCCTGAGCGGCCGGCAGGCGCTCGGGTGTTGCGGTGGCGGCCTGCGCGGGAGGCGCCTGCGTCGCCACGGATCCAGGGGGGCCGAGTACCGTGCTCATGCCGCCTCCCTCAGGGCTGCGCCGGCTGCGCGCCCGTGGTCCCGGCCGCCCGCGGTGGCGGCGCCTGGATGTGCTGCACCTGCTGCCCGCCTTCCTGCTCGTAGTCCTCGGAGCCCGTGGCGCCGGCCACCTTGAAGCCCTTGGACGTCAGCAGGTCGCCGGCAGCCCCGGCGCGCTGGGCGTGGTTGGAGACGGTCAGGATGACGCGGTCGCGCGGCAGGTAGGCCAGCTGCTTCTCCAGGTCCTTGTGCTGGATGTTCAGGAAGGCGGGGAAGGAGCCGTACTTGATCAGCTCGTCCGGGCGGCGGATGTCCAGCACCAGCAGCTGCTCGGGGCGCGCCAGCAGGGCGTCCACCTGGGCGCGGCTGAGGCGCTGGGTCTGGTACTTCCACGCGGGCGCGGAGGCCGCCGCGGCAGGCGCAGGGGCGCTGCCTTGCGCATGACCGGCCAGGGGCAGGCCCAGCCACAGGCCCGCCAGCAGCGCGGCTGCAGGGGCATGCCGGCGGCGTGCGGGCGCGGGGGAGCGATGGGGGGCGTGTTGCATGGTCGTGACCTTTCTGTGATGTGAACGCCAGGCCCGCAAGCAGGGCCCATGCCACGCGCCATGTGCCGGGCGAGGAAGCTCATGCGTCCCGCAGATGTGAGGCCGGATGCCCGCCTTCCCTTCGCTGCATGGATGGGCGCGAGCTCCCATCGCTGGCAAGACCTGACCCCGCGAAGCACGCGAGACGTCCTGGCCCGCGGCGAGGGTGCTGCCAATCCAGCAGGGTGGATCCGGGTGCTTGAAATGCAGCACCGGCCGGCTGCATTTGCAGCGCGCACTCTGCCGGGGCCGCCCGGTGCGGTGCTCGTTGCGGGGCGGCACGGACACCGCTCCCCCGCAGCGATCGCCCTGGCGAGGCCGGCTTCTGCGCTGCGGGCATGAGCTTGCTCGGCTTTCCATCCGGGTACAGCGCTTGCGACGAGAGGGCGTCACTGTCCATCCGTACGCAGGAAATCCAGAAATGAAAGCACGACAACAACGATACGCGGCTTCCCGCTCCGCTCCCTTCGCACCGACGCCCCTTGCCCTGCTGTTGAGCCTCGTGGCCCTGCCGGCGCTGGCCCAGCAGGCTCCGGCGACGGCAGCCAACGCCGAGGCCCCCGCCGTCGAGCAACGCCAGCTCGAAGGCGTGACGGTGCGCAGCCGCAACCGCATCGAGAAGCTGCAGGACGTGCCGCTGTCCGTCTCCGTGGTCCAGGGCAATGAGCTGGAGCGCCTCAATGCGACGGACATCAACAGCATCACCAAGCGCGCCGCCAACGTCGCCTGGAACCTGGGCAACCAGCGCACCAGCAGCATCTCCATCCGTGGCGTGGGCAAGGTGGGGCAGACGGAGGCGCAGGATCCGTCGGTCGGGCTGATCGTCGATGGCGTCAACTACGCCTACAACGCACTGAGCTCCAGCTTCGACTTCATTGACGTGGACACCGTCGAGGTCGCCCGCGGCCCCCAGGGCACGCTGCTGGGCAAGAACACCAGCCTGGGCGTGATCAACATCACCACGCGCCGCCCCAGCTTCACGCCCACCGCGGACTACAACGTCAGCTTCAGCCAGCGCGACGGCGTGGCCGGCTGGGTGGCCGCGGGCGGGCCCGTGGTGGACGAGGTGCTGGCCTGGCGCGGCGTGGTCTCGGTCAATCGCCAGAAGGGCGATCTCGTCAACGCCTTCAACCGCGACAACACCTACACCAACACCGACCGCGTCTCCGGCCGCGTGCAGTTCCTGTTCAAGCCCAGCAGCGACTTCAGCGCGCGCCTGGCACTGGACGCCCAGCCCCGCGCGGCCGAGGCCACCAATGGCCGCACCATCAACACGCCCACGCCGCGGACCTACAGCAATGGCACGGCCACCAATCTGCAGACCGACAGCGGCACCAAGCTCGGCCGTCGCTGGTTCACGCAGAACACCGGCTTCACGCAGGACGACTTCTACTACGGCGGCAAGACCGGCAATCTGGTCAACAACGACGCCGCCCGCCCGCTGGTCACGGGCAGCCATGGCGCCACGGTGGACCTGAACTACCGCCTGGAGAGCGGCCACCAGCTCACCTCCATCAGCGCGTACAAGGACTACCACTTCAACGCCGTCAACGACGAGGGCACGCCCTTCGACATCCACCGCAACTCCGGCGGCTTCTGGAACGACTACAAGCAGTGGAGCCAGGAGCTGCGCGTCAGCTCGCCGCTGGGCGGCCTGCTGGACTACCAGGCCGGTCTCTACCTGATCAAGGTGAAGAACGACGCCGAGTACCAGAAGATCTGGGGCACGGACGCCGGTGCCTGGTATGCCAACGATGCGCAGTACAAGGCCCTGGACGCCGACACCTCGGGCCGCCAGCTGCTGGCGGACTCGCTGGCCAACCTCAACATGGCCTTCAACTCGCCGGCCGGCCAGCAGTACATCCGCAACACCAGCACGGCCGTCTTCGGCCAGGGCAACTGGCACCTGAGCCCTGAGCTCACGGTGACCACGGGCCTGCGCATCACGCAGGAGAGCCGGCGCAACACGGCCTTCTCGCTGATCAAGTCCAATGGCTCGGGCACCGACCTGAACCCGGCGGCCGTCAACGGCATCGCGCTGGGCGGCTTCCTCAACAGCGCCAAGGGTGAGCTGGATGCCACGAACACGGCGACCCAGCTGGGCACCGCGGACCGCGTGGCCCAGCTCTACTTCGGCAAGGCTGTCACGGCCACGCCGGGTGCGGCCTATGCGAGTCTCAGCGCCGCCCAGAAGCAGCAGGTCGCCTATGCCAAGGCCATCCGCGCCTCACAGGTGGGCGTGATCTTCAACCCGGTCGAGGCCGAGCCTTACAAGGCCACGCAGCCGGCGCTGGTCATCAGCCCCAGCTACAAGTTCAACGCCGATGCCACGGGCTATCTCAGCTGGCAGCATGGCGAGAAGGCAGGCATCTCGCAGGTGGTCAACGGCGTGTCCTTCAAGGTCGAGCCCGAGAAGACCGACAGCTTCGAGCTGGGCCTGAAGTCCGCCTGGCTGAAGCGCACGCTGATCGTCAATGCCGACGTCTTCGTCAGCAACATCAGGAACTACCAGCAGTCGGTGCGCATCGTCGATGAGTACACGACGGCGCTGAACAACAACGGCCAGTTCGCCTACACCAGCGCCACCGGCAATGTGCCCAAGGTGCGGGTCAGCGGCATCGAGGTGGACGCGGTCTACGCGGGCCTGCCCTTCACGCAGATCCGCGTGGCCGGCGCCTACAACCTGGCCAAGTACCGCAGCTTCCCCAATGCCGCACAGCCGGTGGAGAACGGCTACGCGGGCGCCTCGCCCTACCGCGACCTCAGCGGCCAGCCCCTGGCCGGCGCGCCCAAGCTGAGCTTCAACATCGGCGCGGACTACCGCCGCCCGGTCTGGGGCGACAAGGAGTTCCACACCAGCGCCAACGTGGCCTTCACGAGCAGCTTCTACTCGGACAACGCGCTGTCCAGCTACTCGGTGATCCCGAAGGCCTGGGTGGCGGACTACGCCATCGGCCTGGGCCGCCGCGACAAGAGCTTCGATGTGAGCCTGGTCGTGAAGAACCTCTTCAACGACAAGACACCGTTGTCCAAGACCTGGAACAGCTATGCGCCGGCCATCCCGCGCACGGTGAGCCTGGTCTTCACGGGCAAGGTGTGAGGAGGGGCGCCGCGGCTGCTCCGGCCTGGGGGCCGGGCTTCGCGGCGCTTGGACCGGAGGACTGAAACACGACAAGGAGGTGCGGCCGATCTGCAGGGCCAACAAAAAAGGGAGCGGTGGGGACCGCTCCCTTGTTCTTTCTGGGCCCGCCGTGGCGTGATCAGTCGACGACGCCGTGGCGGTCCGCCTGCACCTTGCCCGTCACCTGGTAGGTGCGCACCTCGGGCGTGATGGGCAGCATCTGCGCGTCCCAGGCTTCCCAGGCCTGGCGCAGGGCCGCCAGGCGCGCCGGCTCGCGCTGGGCGAGGTTGGCACGCTCGCGGGCGTCCTGGTCCAGGCGGAAGAGGAACTCGTTGCCGCGGATGCGCAGGTACTTCCAGTCCCCGCTGCGCAGCGCGCGCTGGCCGCCGGCCTTGTAGCGCCAGAACAGTGTGCGCTCGACGGGGGCGGCCTGGCCCAGGACCTGCGGCAGCAGGTTGCGGCCGTCGCTGGGATAGGCCGCATCGGGCGCCGTGCCCGCGGCGGACAGCAGGGTAGGCAGCCAGTCCATGCTGATCAGCACCTGCTCGCTCACCTGGCCAGGCTTCACGCGCGCGGGCCAGCGCAGCAGGGTGGGCACGCGGATGCCGCCTTCCAGCAGCTCGGACTTCTGGCCGGAGAAGGGCCAGGTGTTGCTAAAGCGCTCGCCGCCGTTGTCGCTGGTGAAGACGACGAGGGTGTTGCGGGCCAGGCCCTGCTGCTCCAGCGTCTCCAGCACGCGGCCCACCGCGGCGTCCAGTGCGCCGACGATCTCGCCGTACTTCTGCAGGCTGCCGCCGTCCGTGTGGCTGAGGTTCTTGAGCTTGCGCGAGACGGCCTCGTCCCCCGGGCCTTCCCAGGGCCAGTGCGGCGCCGTGAAGTGCAGGGAGAGGAAGAAGGGCTGCCGCGCGCTCTGCCGCTTCAGGAAGCCCTGCGCCTTCTCGGCGATGAGGTCGGTGTAGTAGCCCACGGCCTCGACCGGCGTCTCACCTTCGTAGAGCCCCGGCGGCAGGTCCGCGCCCACGCCGGCCTTGTGGGTGAAGTAGTCCACCGCGCCGCCCACATTGCCGAAGAACTCGTCGTAGCCGCTCTTCAGGGGCCCGAACTTGGGCAGCGAGCCCAGGTGCCATTTGCCGATCAGGGCCGTGCGGTAGCCCTGGCGCTTGAGCAGCGAGGGCAGGGTGGGGTGCTCGGGCGGCAGGCCCAGCTGCTCGCCGACCCCGCCGATGGGTTCCTCCAGGCCGCCGCGCAGGCGGTACTGGTAGCGGCCGGTGATCAGGCCGAAGCGCGTGGCCGAGCACACGGCCGAGTTGGCGTAGCCCTGGGTGAAGCGGATGCCCTGGCTGGCCAGGCGGTCCAGGTGGGGCGTGGCGAAGTCGCGCTGGCCGTAGACGCCCAGGTCGGCGTAGCCCATGTCGTCGGCCAGGATGAAGACGATGTTGGGCGGTGCCTCAGCTTGAGCCTCGCTGGCGCTTGGCAGGGCCGAGCCCAGGGCCAGGCCGCCGAGGCCCTGCAACAGGCGGCGGCGTTGAGAGGGGCCTTGAGAGGGCGGGGGACGGTGTCGAGACATGGATGGATCTCCGGGGTCAGGTCTTGCGTCAGGTCTTGCCTGAGGGGTTTGGAAAACAAAACACCCCCGCGGCACGCAGTCCGGCGGGGGTGTCGGGAGGAGGGGCTTACTTGGCGAAGTTCACGTCCAGCACCACATGCACCTCGTCAGCGCCCTGCGAGGCGCACTTGATGCGCTTGATGGCCGGCGCCAGGTACTTGAAATAGGCCTGCGGGCCGGACTGCGGGACCACCTCCACGATCTGGCTGCCGCGCAGCTTGATCAGGGTGCGGACCGTCCCGGTGATGCCCACGCGGTCGAAGGCATCCTCCAGCGCCTGGGCGATGGTGGCCTGGTAGCCGGGGCAGGCCAGGGTGATGTCCTGCTTGACCGGCTCCGGCTTGGCCACCACCGGCGGCGGGGCGGGCGGGGCCGGCGGCGCGATCTCCACCGGCGCCCGGGGCGGCTCCGCCTGCGTCTGCGTGATCACCGGCGCGGGCGAGGGCGGCACGGCGACCTCGGGGGGCGGCACAAAGGCGGGCGGCGGCGGGACCTCGCTCTTGACGATCTCCTTGATCTTCTCGACCCGGGGCGGCGGCGGCGGTGGCAGCTCGACGATCACGGCCGCCTCCAGCGGCTTCTTGACCACGTCGATCACCTCGCGGGCCAGTCCGCTGGCAATGGCATAGCCCAGCAGCACATGCAGGCCCACGACGATGGCCAGGCCGGTGCCGGGCTTGCCGCCGGGCGTCTGCAGTCGCGGGGTGGATTCACGCAGGGGATGGAAGCCGCCGGGCGGCAGGATGGCGCTCATGGGAAGGACTCCTCACTGGGTGATGAACTGCTCGCTGCCCACCACGCCGACCTTGGACAGGCCGACCTGGTTCACCGCCACCATCACCTCGGCGAAGGTGTTGTACTTGGCCTGCCGGTCTGCACGCAGATGGACTTCGGGCTGCACCGGCTGCGCCGCGGCCTCGTGCAGGCGGCTCAGCAGCTCGGGCTTGCCGCCGGCCACGGGCGTGCCGTTCAGGTAGATCACGTTGTGCGCGTCCACGTCGATCTTCAGCACCTCGGGCTTCACCAGGCTCACCGGCGGCTGGCCCAGGGGCAGGTTCAGGTTCACTGCATGCAGCTGGATGGGGATGGTGATGATCAGCATCACCAGCAGCACCAGCATCACGTCGATCAGGGGCGTGGTGTTGATGTCGATGATGATGTCGGGCTCGCCGCGCCGCTTGGCGCTCGGGATGTTCATGCCCATGGCAACTCCTTGTGCGTGGATGAGTGGATGGCTGGGGCCGCGGCTTCAGCTGCGCGACGGCGGTTCGGTGATGAAGCCCACCTTGGCGATGCCGGCGCGCTGGCAGGCGTAGACGATGCGGCCCACGGAGTCGTAGTTGGCATCGAGGTCGCCGCGGATGTGCACCTCGGGCTGGGGCGACTGCTGCGCCACCGCCTTGAGCCGCTCCACCAGGGCCTCGCTGCCGCTCAAATGGGCGTCGAACCAGTAGGTCTCGCCCTGGGCGTCGACGCTGATCACGATGTTCTCGGGCCGGCTCTCGCGCACCTCGTTGCGCTCCTTGGGCAGGCTCACCGGCACCGAGAAGTTCACGACCGGGATGGTGATCAGGAAGATGATGAGCAGCACCAGCATCACGTCCACGAGCGGCGTGGTGTTGATGGCGGAGACGATCTCGTCGTCTTCGAGGCGGCGTGACTTCTTGCGGGCCATGGCAGGGCTCCCGGGCTCAGGCGGACTGGGCCAGCAGGGCCGTGTGCAGCTCGTCGCCGAAGTGCTGCACGCTGTCCAGCGTGGCCTTGTTGCGGCGGGCCAGCCAGTTGTAGCCCAGCAGGGCGGGCACGGCCACGGCCAGGCCGATGGCGGTCATGATGAGCGCCTCGCCCACCGGGCCGGCCACCTTGTCGATGGAGGCCTGGCCGGCGGCGCCGATGGCCGTCAGCGCGTGGTAGATGCCCCAGACCGTGCCGAAGAGGCCCACGAAGGGCGCGGTCGAGCTGACGGCAGCCAGAAAGGCCAGGCCCTTCTGCTGCGAGCCCTGCACCTTCTCCACGGCACGCTCGATGGCCAGGCTCACCCACTCGTTGAGGCCGATGTGGCGGGCCAGGCGCTGGTGCTTGGCGGTGGCGTCCAGCCCGGCCTCGGCGATGAAGCGGAAGGGGCTGTCCTGGGCCAGCACCTCGGCGCCTTCGCGCACGGTGTTGCTGCCCCAGAACTGCTCCTGCGCCGCCTTGCCCTGGCGGACTATGCGCAGCTGCTCGATGGTCTTGGTGATCAGGATGAACCAGCTGCCCACGCTCATGACGGCCAGCAGGGCCAGCACCGTGCGCTGCACGCCGCTGCTCTGGGCCCACAGCGCGCCGACGCTGTAGGGGTCTTCGCCGGGGGCCGCAGCGGTGGCGGCACTGGTGGCCGCCTTCACGGCGCTGGCCGCCGCTGCGGGGTCCTGGGCCTGTGCAGCCCAGGCCAGGGCCAGCAGGCCCGTGGCCACGAGCAGGGCGCGGCTGGATCGGAGGGAGAAGTGCTTGGAACGCATGGGGGCCTCGCTTGCTGTCTTGCTTACTTCTTGGTGTAGACCTGGTCGAACACGCCACCATCGGCGAAGTGGGTCTTCTGCGCCTTGGTCCAGCCGCCGAAGACGTCGTTGATGGTGAAGAGCTTGAGGGCCGGGAACTGCTTGGCGTACTTGGCGGCCGCCTTGGGGCTGCTGGGGCGGTAGAAGTTCTTGCCGGCGATGTCCTGGCCCTCGTCGGAGTAGAGGTAGTCCAGGTAGGCCTGGGCGACCTCGCGGGTGCCGCGCTTGTCCACGACCTTGTCGACCACGGCCACCGGGGGCTCGGCCAGGATGCTGCTGGGCGGGTAGACCACCTCGAACTTCTCGGGGCCGAATTCCTTCAGCACCAGGCCGGCCTCGTTCTCCCAGGACAGCAGCACGTCGCCGATGCCGCGCTCGGCAAAGGTCACCGTGGCGCCGCGGGCGCCGGAGTCCAGCACCGGCACGTTGGCGAAGACCTTGCCGATGTAGTCCTTGGCCTTGGCGTCATTGCCGCCAGGCTGCAGCAGCGCATCGCCATAGGCGGCCAGATAGGCCCAGCGCGCGCCGCCCGAGGTCTTGGGATTGGCGGTGATCACGCCCACGCCGGGCTTGGCCAGGTCGGCAAAGCTCTTGATGCCCTTGGGATTGCCCTTGCGCACCAGGAAGATGATGGTGGAGGAGTAGGGCGTGCTGTTGTGCTTGAACTTGCCCTGCCAGTCGGGATTGACCAGCTTGCCGCCTTCGTTGGCGATGGCGTCGATGTCATAGGCCAGGGCCAGGGTCACGACGTCGGCCTCCAGGCCATCGATCACCGAGCGCGCCTGCTTGCCCGAGCCACCGTGCGAGGCCTTGACGCTGACGGTGTCCCCCGTCCTGGCCTTCCAGTACTTGGCGAAGGCGGCGTTGTACTCCTGGTAGAGCTCACGCGTCGGGTCGTAGGAAACGTTGAGCAGGGTGATGTCCTTGGCGAAGGCCACGGCGCTGCTGGCGGCCAGGGCGGCGGCGAGGAGGGTCTTTTGGAGCAGGGTCGTCATGGTGGTCTCTGGGTGATGTCGGGGGCTGCGGATCGTGTGAGTTGGCAGTCGGCGCTTCGTCTGCGGCTTGTTGCTGCCAGGCCTCGCAGTCTGGTGGCCCGGGCGCAGTGCAGGAACAAAGCAAATTGCAGATGCATATGCAGCGGCGGGCCCGATGGCATCGGGGCTGCACGCAAGCCAGCAGGCCGGCGCCGGGGTGCTGGAAATGACGCAGGCCGGGGTCAGGCCTTGCTGCAAAGGCGACGAGTACGGCGCGGGGCGGCCCGCAGCGGCAGGTATGCAACTTGCGTCACTGCGCCCATCCGCCGCTCTTCATCAAGGACATTGCATGCGCGCTTCCCTTCACCCCTTCGCTCCGCTGGCCCTGGCCGCGACCCTGGCCCTGGCCGGCTGTGCCAGCACGCCGCCCCTGGACCTGGCCGCCGTCGAGCGCTCGCTGGGCGGTGAGGCCGCGACCCGGCTGAGCATCGACGCCCAGGGCCGCTGGTACCAGTTCGGCCAGGCGCCCGCGCCGGGCCAGGCCTGGCCGGCCTTCGAGCTGCTGCGCTACCACGCCGAGCTGGACTTCCCCGCCCAGGCCGCGCAAGTGCAGCAGACCCGCCGGCAGATCGTCGAGCCCGGCCGCGCCCGGCCCACGCCCGTGGACCAGCAGGTGGACCAGGCCGTGCTGGGCGCCTGGGCCTGGAACCGCGCGGTGGCGGCCAACGGCCAGCCCGGCGCCGTGAGCGCCCAGCCCGCCGCGGTGGCCGAGCGCCAGGCCGAGCTGTGGTCCACGCCCCAGGGCTTTGTGCGCGCCGCGCGCGAAGCCGGCGCCAGCATCAGCCGTGACGGCGCCCTCACGCGCGTCAGCTTCAAGACCAAGACGGGCGTGCCCTACGAGGGCTGGATCAATGCGCAGGGCGATCTCGAGCGCGTGCGTACCCTCGTCGACAGCCCTGTGCTGGGCGACACCCCGCTGGAGACGCGCTTCGAGCAGTACCGCGACTTCGGCGGCCTGCGCTTCCCCGCACGCGTGCTGCGCCTGCAGGGCGGGCACCCGGTGCTGGATCTGCAGGTGAGCCAGGTGCGGCCCGGGCGTGCGGGTGGCATCGAGGCCCCGGCGGAGGCCCGCCAGACGCAGTCGCCCGCGCCCAAGGTCGAATGGAAGGCCCTGGCCAGCGGCGTGCACTACCTGACGGGGGGCACGCACCACAGCGTGCTCGTCGAGCAGCGCGACCACCTGGTGCTGGTCGAGGCGCCGCAGAGCGAGGAGCGCTCCCTGGCCCTGCTGGCCGCCATCCGCGAGCGCCTGCCCGCCAAGCCGGTCCGCTACGTGATCAACACCCATGCCCACTTCGACCACGCCGGCGGCCTGCGCACCCTGGTCGATGCCGGCGCCACGGTGGTGACGGTCGCGGCCAACAAGCCCTTCTTCGAGCAGGCCTGGGCGCAGCCACACACGCTCAATCCGGACGCCCTGTCCCGCTCCGGCCGCCGGGCGCAGTTCGAGACGTTCCAGGGCCGCCACGTGATCAGTGACGGCCAGCGCCGCATCGAGCTGCACGAGCT
The DNA here is from genome assembly GCF_027257975.1 of Pelomonas sp. BJYL3. Lineage (GTDB taxonomy): Bacteria > Pseudomonadota > Gammaproteobacteria > Burkholderiales > Burkholderiaceae_C > Roseateles_B > Roseateles_B flavus. Next base: position 903,181 of record NZ_JANZKX010000001.1, on the reverse strand, counting down.
GGCCGGCAACGGCCACAACGACGCCTTCGCGCTGATCTACCTGCCCGCCGAGAAGATCGCCATCCAGGCCGATGCCTACAACCCCGGCCCCACGGCCACGCCGCCCACGGGCGCGCCCAACCCCTACACCGTGAACCTGCTGCAGAACATCGAGCGCCTGGGCCTGCAGGTCGAGCAGATCGCGCCGCTGCACGGGCCGCGCACGGTCACGGTGGCGGAGCTGCGCACGGTCACGGGGGAGAAGTCGGTGGCGCAGCGCTGAGGGAGCGCATCGCCTGCCAGGGGCCTGCCGCGCATGGGGCAGGCCCCTTTTTCGTCAGCGGGCTGCTGCAAAGCACGCAAGACGCCCTGCTGCATTTCACGCAGCGGCCTCGCCGGCCGCCGCAAGCCCGTGCCGCACGCCCACATGCAGCCAGCGCATGTGCATGTGCAGGCCCTGAAATCCGAAGGGTGACAGGCACTTGGGCGCGCCATCACGCCCGCCAGGCCGCGGGGCGCCCGGCCTGGCACAGCGCTTGCAATTCCTGCTGGACCGCCCCGAGGCCTGCTGGCGCAACAGCAGGGGCCTCGCGGGCCCCGGAATTCATCGCCGTCTTCGTGTCCTCACAGGAGTTGCACCATGTTCAAGAAACCGCTGCTGGCACTGGCCCTCGGAGCCGCCGTCGTGGCCGCGGGCGCTGCCGATGCGCCCGCCGAGAAGGCTGCCGAGAAGCCTGCCGAAAAGGCCGCCGCCAAGCCAACCAGGGCCTGGTCCCCCTACCAGCCGGTGCAGGCCCCCGCCGTGCCTGCCGTCAAGACCCGGGCCTGGGCGCGCAGCCCCATCGATGCCTTCGTGCTGGCCCGGCTGGAGAGCGCCGGCCTCAAGCCCAGCAAGGATGCCGACCGCGGCGCTTACATCCGCCGCGCCACGCTGGACGCCTGGGGCCTGCTGCCCACGCCGGAGGAGGTGCAGGCCTTCGTCAACGACAAGTCGCCCAATGCCCACGAGAAGCTGGTGGACCGCCTGCTGGCCTCGCCCAAGTTCGGCGAGCGCCAGGCGCGCCGCTGGCTGGACCTGGCCCGCTACGCCGACAGCTCCGGCTTCCAGAACGACCTGACGCGGGCGAACATGTACCGCTACCGCGACTACGTGATCCAGGCCTTCAACAGCGACAAGCCCTTCAACCGCTTCATCCAGGAACAGATCGCGGGCGACGAACTTTTCCCTGACAGCCAGGAGGCGCGCATCGCGACGGGCCTGCTGGCCGGCTACCCGGACAACGCCAACTCGCGCGACATGGTGCAGCGCAAGTACCAGATCGAGACCGACATGACCGATCTGGTGGGCGAGGTCTTCCTGGCCAGCACCATCGGTTGCGCCCGCTGCCACAACCACAAGGCGGACAAAGTCAGCCAGAAGGAGTACTTCCAGCTGCAGGCCTTCTTCGCCAACACCGCCTTCGACGAGCGCGCGGCGGTGAAGGAGAAGGAGCCCGTCGACCCGGCCTTCGAGAAGGCCCAGGCCGCCTACCAGGCCGCGAGCAAGGAGATCCGCGACAAGCAGCGCGCCATCCTCGCCAAGGTGATGGCCGCCGGCATCAAGTACCAGAAGGAGCGCTACCTCACCGACACGCGCGACGCCCTCTTCAAGCCCGAGAAGGAATGGAGCGCGCTGGACCGCTGGGTCAACTGGCGCCACAAGTTCGTCACCACCGACCAGCAGGCCGCGCAGGCCTACCTCAAGCTGGCCGCCGAGGACGACACCTTCCCCGCGCACAGCCAGGAGCTGGTCGAGCTCTACAAGGAGTACCAGAAGCTCACCGCCGAGCTGAACAAGCTGGACAAGCTCAAGCCCCAGGGCAGCGGTGTGGTGAACAACTACACCAGCGCGCTGGAGCTGGGCAAGGACGCGCCGCCCACCTTCGTGCGTTTCGGCGGCCAGCACGAGAAGCTGCTGGACGAGGTGCAGCCCGGCGTGCCCGCGCTGTGGCTGGGCGGCGGCGAGCAGCCCAAGGTCGTGGCCCTGGAGAAGTCCAGCGGCCGGCGCAGCGCCCTGGCGCAATGGCTCTCCAGCGACAGCAATCCGCTGACGGCCCGTGTCTATGTGAACCGCGTCTGGAGCCAGTACTTCGACAAGGGGATCATCAGCACGGTCCAGGACTTCGGACGCGCCGGCGCCAAGCCCACGCATCCGGAGCTGCTGGACTGGCTGGCCCAGGACTTCGTGAAGAAGGGCTGGAGCGTCAAGCAGCTGCACCGCGACATCCTGCTCTCCAGCACCTACCGCCAGGCCTCGGACGAGCGCGAGGAGCTGGTCAAGGCCGACCCGGAGAACAAGCTGCTGGCCGCCTTCCCGCGCAAGCGCCTGGAGGCCGAGGTGATCCGCGATTCCCTGCTCTACGCCTCGGGCCAGCTGGTGGACAAGGTGGGCGGCCCCGCCGTGTTCCCGCCCGTGCCGCAGCAGCTCAATGCGGGCCAGCTCTGGCAGGCGCCGCGCAACGAGGAGGAGACCCGCCGCCGCAGCATCTACACCTTCGTGCGCCGCAGCGTGCCCTATCCGCTGACCGTCAACTTCGACCCGGCCAACCCGGCCCAGCCGCACCACAAGCGTGACGTCACCACGACCCCGCTGCAGGCGCTGACGCTCTTCAACAGCGACATCACCTTCGCCTGGTCCCAGGCCCTGGCCGGCCGCCTCATCAACGAGGCCGGCAAGACCGAGACCGCGCAGCTGGACCGCCTCTACGAGACCCTCTTCGCCCGCAAGCCCTCGGCCCAGGAGCGCAAGGCCCTGCAGGGCTTCCTGGACCAGCAGGAGAAGGTGATCGCGCAGAAGTCCCTGGAGGGCGGCAAGTTCGCCGTGGCCGTGCCCACCGGCCTGAAGAAGGACGCCAACGTCAACCCGCTGCGCGCCGCGGCCTTCGTGGACCTGGTCCACACCGTCGCCAACTCCAACGACTTCTCCTACCGCTTCTGACCTGCCCGCACCCGGCTACAACAAAGGAATCACCATGAGCCATCGCCATCATGACCACCACGACCACCACCGCCGCGACTTCCTGCTGCGCAGCGGGCAGGGCCTGTCCATCGCCGCGCTGGCCAGCCTGATCCCGGGCTTCCAGGGCGTGGCCCTGGCCTCGGACCTCGTCGATCCGCTGGCGCCCAAGGCGCCGCACTTCCCGGCCAAGATCAAGTCCGTGATCTGGCTCCACCAGAACGGCGCGCCCTCCACGCTGGACCTCTACGACTACAAGCCCGAGCTGCAGCGCCTCTCGGGCCAGGCCGTGCCCGCCAGCTTCCTGAAGGGCATCAAGACCAGCACCCAGGGCGGCGTGGGCAAGCTGTGGGTCTCCAAGAACCGCACGTGGAAGCAGTACGGCGAGAGCGGCGCCTGGTTCTCCAACCTGCTGCCCAACCTCGCCCAGCATGCGGACAAGATGGCCTTCATCAAGTCCAGCGTGACGGTGGGCGCCACGCACGACATCTCCATCCTCAAGCTCAACACCGGCGACCTGAACCCGGGCCGGCCCTCGCTGGGCGCGTGGATCAGCTACGCCCTCGGTTCGGCCAACCCGGACCTGCCGCCCTATGTGGTGCTCTACAACGGCGATCGCGAGCCCCAGGCCGGCGCGCAGAACTGGAACAGCGGCTTCCTGCCTGCCGTCTACCAGGGCACGGCCTTCCGGCCCGGCGACTCGCCCATCCTCTACCTGGACCGCCCGGACCTGCGCACCGCCGGCCAGCAGCGCACGCAGCTGGACCTGCTGAAGCACCTCAACCAGCTGGGCGCCGACAAGCGCCCGCACGACACCGAGCTTCGCGCCCGCCTCAAGGCCTACGAGCTGGCCGAGCGCATGCAGGCCGCCGCGCCCGACGCCGTGAGCCTGGACAAGGAGACGGACGCCACCAAGAAGCTCTACGGCCTGGACGACAAGACCAGCGAGAGCTACGGCCGCGTGCTGCTGCGCGCCCGCCGTCTGGTGGAGCGCGGCGTGCGCTTCGTGCAGGTGGTGTCCGGCCATCCGGAAGGCGTGGCCGACAACGACCGCCGCAGCTGGGACGCCCACAACGAGCTGGACGACAACCACGGCCTGATGGCCCGCATGGTCGACAAGCCCATCGCCGGCCTGCTGACGGACCTGAAGGAGCGCGGCCTGCTGGACACCACGCTGGTCGTGTGGACCTCCGAGTTCAGCCGCACGCCCTGGGGCGAGAGCGGCTCCGGCCGCGACCACAACCCCTGGGGCTACACCCAGTGGCTGGCCGGCGGCGGCATCAAGGCGGGCTACACCCACGGCGCCACGGACGACATCGGCCTGCAAGTGGCCGACAAGGACCTGGCCGTGGACACCTACGACCTCCACGCCACCGTGCTGCAGCTCTTCGGCCTGGATCACCTCAAGACCACCTTCCTCAACAACGGCCGCTCCGAGCGCCCGACGGTGGTCTACGGCAAGGTGATCAAGGAGCTGCTGGCCTGAGCGCCGCAAGCTGAACGCTGATCGATGCATCCGGGGTCAGGTCTTGCCTGGCCCCGGTCCTGGTTCCCCGAGTACACGATGACCCGAGTCTTTCCCTTCTTCCGCGCATCCCTGGCCGGCCTGCTCACGGCAGCGGCCCTGATCAGCCCTGGCATCGCCGGCTCCGCCGAGGCCGAGCTGGACATGGACCTGATGCAGACCATCGAGGACCTCAACAAGAGCCTGGCCTCCAACATCGCCCTGCGCGACGCCAAGGGCAGCCGCAGCGACGCGAGCGAGCTGCACCAGCTCTTCATCCAGGTCGAGGGCCATTTCGCCGCCAAGCCGGACGCGCAGGATGCCGTGGACCTCGCGAAGAAGAGCAAGGACCTCAGCGCCGCCATCGTCCAGCACGTCGGCCGCGGCGACTTCGAGGCGGCGACCGATGCGGCGACCGGCATCTCCCGCGCCTGCCGTTCCTGCCACACCTTCTACAAGAAATCCTGACCCATGCGATTCGCTGCCACTTTCTCCCATGGCCTCTTCGCGAGCCTGCTGCTGGCCGGTGGCCTGGCCCATGCCGCGCTGCAGCCGGGCGATGCCGCCCCGGACTTCGAGGCCGAGGCCGCCCTGGCCGGCAAGGGCTACACCTTCCAGCTCAAGGCAGCCCGCCAGGCCGGCCCGGTGGTCGTCTACTTCTACCCGTCCGCCTACACGAACGGCTGCAACATCCAGGCGCACAGCTTCGCCACGCAGCTCGACGCCTTCAAGGCCGCCGGCGCGAGTGTCGTGGGGGTGTCCCTGGACAGCATCGGCCGCCTGCGCGAATTCAGCGCCGACCCCGACTACTGCGCCGGCAAGCTCAGCGTGGCGAGTGACGCCGACGGTCGCATCGCCAAGGCCTTCGCGCTGAACGTGCGCGAGGCCCCCACGGGCCGCAAGGACAGCCGCGGGCAGGACATCGACCACGGCCTGGCCGAGCGCACCACCTTCATCGTCGGCAAGGACGGCCGCATTGCCGCCACCGTGGGCGGCCTGAGCCCCATCGAGAACGTGGAGCAGGCCCTGCTGGCGGTGCAGCAGCTGGCGGCCAAGCGGTGAGCGCCTGGCGCTGGCTGCTGCCCGGAGCCTGGCTGAGCCTGAGCCTCATGGCGCCGGAGCTGCACGCGGCCAAGGCCGCGCCCAAGCCCGTTGCCAGGCCCGTTGCCAAGCCCGGCCTGCAGGCGCCGCCCGCAGGCGATGCCCGCCTGGGCCGCGACAAGGCCGAGGCCGAGCGCTGCTTCGAATGCCATGGCGAGCAGGGCCTGGGCGTGGGCCACGGGCCGGAAGCCATCTTCGCCCGCCTGGCCGGCCAGAAGGCGGACTACATCGAGCAGCAGGTCCGCCACTTCAAGGCCGGCCTGCGCAAGAACGACAGCATGCTGATCACGGCGCGGGCCGTCGACCCCGAGGACCTGCGCGACATCGCCGCCTACTTCGCCCAGCTGCCGGTCATGCAGGGAGAGGGCGCCCTGGATCCCGCGGCACATCGGAGCGCGCAAGACCTGACCCTTCACGGCGATCCCGCCCGCGGCATCGCCGCCTGCAGCAGCTGCCATGGCGCGGTGGGCGAGGGCCTTACCGGAAGCCCGGCGCCGCGCCTGGCCGGCCAGGAGTCCCGCTACCTGGCCAAGCAGCTGCGGGACTTCCAGCAGCGCCAGCGGCGCGAGGCGGTCGACAGCGGCATGGCCGGCATCGCCAGCGCGCTGCGCGAGGCGGAGATCGAGCAGCTCGCCTCCTACTTTTCCAGGCAGGGCGCCGCCAGCGCGCCCCGCTGACCTTCACTCGTCAAGGACCCGACATGTCTCACCTGATTCCCTGGATGGACCGCAGCCTGATCGCCGCGGTGGCCCTGACGCTGGGCGGTGCCGCCGCAGCGCAGACCCCGGCCCAGCCTCCCGCCGACACGCCCACCCAGACGCCCGCCATCGCCGGCGTGGTGGCCGCCGGCACGCCGGTGCGCTACCTCAAGGACGGCTTCAAGGGCACCGAAGGACCGCTGGGCCTGCCGGATGGGCGCTTCGTCTTCACCGAGACGCAGGCCGAGCGCATCACGCAGATCCTGCCGGACGGCAGCACCCAGCCCTTCCTCACCCAGAGCAATGGCGCCAACGGCCTCGGCTGGAGCCGCGACGGCGAGCTCTTCGCCGTGCAGGTGAGCCAGGCGCGCGTGGGCGTCGTCTACCCCGCCGACAGGGCGCGCACGCTGGCCGACAGCTGGGAGGGCAAGCCCTTCGACCGCCCCAACGACCTCGTGCTGGACAGCCGCGGCAACGTGTACTTCACGGACTCCGGCTCCGCCCCCGGCCAGCGCCAGGGCGCTGCTGCGGCCGTGGACTACGCGAAGCCGGCGGTCTACCGCATCCGCGCCGGCGGCGTGCTGGAGCGCCTGGCCGCGGACATCACCCGCCCCAACGGCATCCAGCTGAGCCCCGACGAGCGCACGCTCTACGTGGCCGACACCGCCGGCGAATGGGTGCTGGCCTATGACATCGCCGCGGACGGCCGCCTGGGCCCGCGCCGCAACTTCGCCCGCCTGGCCGGCTTCCGTACCCTGGAGAACGGCAGCACCAGCAGCGGGGCCGACGGCCTGGCCGTCGACGCCGAGGGCCGGCTCTACGTGGCCAGCAGCGTGGGTGTGCAGGTCTTCAATCCCAAGGGCGAGGCCCTGGGCACGATCACGCTGCCGCGCGCGCCGCAGAACCTGGCCTTTGCCGGGCCGGACAAGCGCCAGCTCTACGTCGTCGGCCGCGGCGCCGCCTGGCAGCTGGCCGTGCTGACGCCGGGCGTGGCCAGCCGCGCCAAATGACATCCCTTCCTCCATTCCACCCAAGAAAGCGCTTCATGAAACGCAACTCAATCCTCGCCGCACTTGCCCTGACCATCGCCAGCCTGGCCGTGAGCAGCGGCGCCCAGGCCCAGCAGGGCCCCAAGCCCGAGCAGCTGATCAAATGGCGCCAGTCGGCGTATCAGGTCATCGCCTGGAACAACGGCCGCATCAAGGCCAATGTCGAGGGCACCTACAACAAGGAGGAGGTCATCAAGGCCGCCAACACCATCGCCGCGCTGGCCAACAGCGGCCTGGGCGCGCTCTTCGCGCCCGGCACCGAGACCGGCAAGGGCTGGCACGACACCACCGTCAAGCCCGAGCTCTTCAAGCCAGGCTCCAAGGTCGGCGAGTACGCCAGCGCCTTCAGCAAGGAGGCCAACGAGCTGGCCCAGGTCGCCCTCCTGGGCGATCAGGCCAAGACCAAGGAGCAGTTCGGCAAGCTGGGCAAGACCTGCAAGGCCTGCCACGACGACTTCAAGAACAAGGAGTGAGGCGCGCTGCCTGAGAAGAGGCCCGGCTTGCCGGGCCTTTTGCATTGGGGGCGATGGGCCGGGTGGGCCGTCCGGCATGGGCACAGCCGCCCGTCGCCCGCTGCATGCGCATGAGTGCCACGGCCTTCAAGGGAGGCTCAAGTCCATGCCGAGCGACCTGGCCAGCCCGAAGGTCAGGGTCAGCAAGACGAGAAGCAACAGGACGAACACCGCGAGGACCTTGGCGCCCATGCCGAGCAGCGCGTGCCGGTCCACCGTCATCTTCTCGCGGTCGTAATGCCACTTGATGGCGAACACCATGCCGGTGACGAAGACCAGGCCCTTGAATAGAACGAAGACGACGAGAACCCAATCCACCTGAGCATTCCTGGCTGTTGCACGACGCCGTCCATCTTGATTGAAAACAAGCGCGGCGGACATTGGGCGTTTTGACTCAGGGGGTGCGGTGGGGCAGGGTCACCGTAGGACTGGGTCAGGGCTTGAGGTCCAATCCCTTTAGACTCAAGACCTGACCCCCGTCCCTTTTTGAGCCCGTTCTCGCTTCAGGGCGACGTGGCTGGTTCGGTACTGGGCAGTCCCTTTCATTCGTTGAGCCACATAGCCGACACCACATGCCACCCTACGCCGCGCCGGGTTCGCCCGAGAAGAAGCTGGAGTCACGCAATGCACAAAAGGTCGCACGGCTTCTTGCCAACAAGTTGAAGCCCCTCGGATTCGAGCGCACCAGGACGAGCTTCTACACGCGGCCAAAGCCGCTGGTGATCGAGTTCGTTCATCTCCACAAGTTCTCGTTCGAAGCTTCCTTCAGGGTCCAATTTGGTGTCCGAGTGCGGACCGACGACTTTCCCGGAGCGCACTTGAATGGGCCGTCGTCGGACGAGATGCGGGACTCCAACGATCACAGTCTCAGGCGCTACGACTTCTCGTTCGGCGCAGATCCAGCGAGCTTGGACGCTTGTGCGGAAGAGATCCTTCGGTGCGTGCTGGAGGAAGGCGCTGTCTGGTTTGCCTCGATGGAGAGCCAAGAGCGTCTGCTGTCGCCATCGTCACCGCTGACCCACGAAGCACGCACAGCACTTCAGCGCGAGCTACGAAGCTCAACGATGCCCCAAGCTTCCCAGCAAACTCAAAGGGTGCTCAATGCGTCCTGAGCCCTCGTTCAGGCCGACCGGCTACGGGAGCCGCAGGCGAGGTCAGGCATCAAGATTCAAGTCCCCAACATCTCGATCCGCTCAACAAGGGGCCTCAGGGTCGGAGGGCAGGCAAGACTTGACCCTGGTGCCCCTGCGAGTTCCCCGGCCTTCACGGGAGGCTCAAGTCCATGCCGAGCGTCCGGGCCAGTCCGAAGGTCAGTAGACTCAAGGCCTGGCCCCAGGCCCACACGGTCTCTCATGCTGCGTCTCATCTTCATCGCAGGTATCTGTACGTTCCTGCTCATCCCGATCGCTGGCTACTCGAGCAACATCGTCAAGGACCCGATGCTGCTCGGCCTTGTGTCCTTCGGTTCGGCCTACATCCTGCTGCCAGCGCTCCTTCTGCACCTGTGGCCAAAGTCGTCCCTGGCTGTGCGACAGGAGCCGATGCAAAGTGCGTTGTGGAGCGGGCACCTGAAGACGGCGGATTACCGGGTGTCTGACGTCGTTGAAGTCGAAGAGATGGAGGATGAAGGCATGCACTTCCTTCTCGCGACCAACGGCGGCACGCTTTTTCTGTCGGGTCAGTATCTCTACGAGCTCGTTGAGTCAGGGGTCTTCCCCTGTGGCGGAGTGCGGCTGTTCAGCAACCGCCAAACCGGCCTGCCCTACGGCATCGAACCAGTCGGGGAGGGGGTCGTCAATTGGCGGAGGTTTGAGATGCCCCGGGAGGAAAGGCCAGAGGACTCTCTGGAGCTTGAAGACGGTCATCTGTACAGCCAGTCCTTGGAAGAAATCGTCCAACAACTCAGGCTTGTGCAGGTCGATGCAAGGCCAGCCACCAGTTGATCGCCATCATGTGGAAGAAAGGCAGGACGCGTCCCGCCTTGAATTTCCTGTCGTGCGCTTGAAGGCCCCGATGGAGCCGAGGCTGCCAGGGCGCGCTGATCCGGAGCGGATCGCGGATCGCGCGGATCGGGGGCACGCGCGGATCGGGGTCAGGCATTAAGTTCTGAATCCCCACCACTTCGATCCGTTCAACAAGGGGCCTCAGGATCAGAGGGCAGGCAAGACCAGCCCCACGCTAACGTATGGGCTTGTTGGCCCGAGGCTTCAACGGGCTGTCGAGTCGGCAACCGCAGGCGTCGTCAACACCTGCTCAACTGCTGATTCTTTAGCGGAATCAGCAGGGGCGGGGTCAAGCAGGGGCGCAGGGGCGGGGTCAGGCATCAAGTATTAAGTGCAGCGGACATTGGGCGTTTTTACTCAGGGCTGGCGGCGGGGCTTGGGGGTGGGGCCTTGGGCCCTACCTAGCCCTGTAAAACTCAAGGCCTGATCCTCGTCCTTGCGCTCGTCCTTGCGTGACCCTCGTCTTTGTGGGGGCGACTCCATCACTGCACGATTCGGCCATGCCAAGCTGGCACCCCTGAAATTGGTCGTTAGGCATCACACACACCATGCTCGGTTCGCTGTTCCGCTCTTCTCTCCCCGACGATGCCATTGAGTATGCTGGCTTCGTGCTCATGCACTGCGCAGCCATTGCTGATGCGAACCGCGAAGGAGAACTCATCTGCCCGTTTGCAGTTATCACTGACGCAACAGGCCGGCAGGTACTGGACTTTGAGTCAGAAACTCAGGAAGAAGCCGTTGCAAAGGGCTGGGCAAGCCTCGCTGAGGCAAAGCGATCAAAAGTCTGGTGGGCCTTTGGAAGGGAAGGGATCTCTCGACAATCAGATGGAACTGGCACGGACGTACTTACGGTCACAGTATGGGTTCCTGGAATGAAGCAGCACTACAGCTTCACTCAACTCTTCGGTCGGGGCCCGGAGCAAGGTATCTATCTCATCGGCAAGCCAGAAGCCCTGAAGCATGGCGAAGAGCATGCCGAACCAGTTGAGCGCTGGAACGATGTGGCCCTTGGCAGAGGCATTGCGTCACATCCGACAGGGAGTCGTTGGCAAGAGTGGCAAGGACATTGACGCCTAGCCCCTCGTTCAACCGGACTTGCGCCGGCGTGCCTACGCCGGCCTTCATTTCATTCTTGACCGGCTTCGCCACTCTGTCGCAAGCCGCTGAACTCAAACGTTGAACGCCCGCTTCTAGGCGCCGAGTTCGGCAAATCGAAGGACCGCACCCGCTGCAGCGCAGCCTCTCACCCGGCGGCAACACCACGAGCCTTGCGCTCCCTCTCGCCCTACCGGGCCCACATCACCTCCCACTGCTGCGGGAGGGAAGCCACCCTCAGCGTCACCTCATCCCCCTCGCACTTCCCCAGCATGGCCCTGCACAGGGGGGCTTCGCTGCTGATGACCTGCACGAGCTGATCGCCGATTGGCAGCTTCATGCTGCCGCCGTCCGGGCCGAGAAAGAGCAGTTGCTGCTCGCCCTCGGCGTCGGACAGGCAGACCAGCGCGCCGAGCTGGATGCCCTGGCTCGGGTCGTAGGGGCGCGGGCGGAACTGGCGCCAATGGCTCATCGCCTGGCGGATGGCTTCGGCGCGGCGCGCCTGGCCGGTGGCCAGGTAGGCGGCCTCGAGGCCCAGGGTGTCGTACTTGTTCTCGGCGATGTTCTCTTCATGCGTCGCCGTTTCATGGGCCACGCGTGCTGCCTGCTCGGCTTGCAGCAGGTCGTCGGCGAGCCGTTCCAGCACCTGCTGCTGCAGCAAGGATTTGTCAGTCATGAATGGCAGGCCTCTTGAGCAAGCGGGGGCAGATTTTAAGTGTTGAGCGCTGGCTGCATATCCATCTGCAATTGCATCGCTTGGGCCCGCGGGCCCGGCCTCCTAGAGTGAAGGTCCCGGTTCGCTGCGGCCGCCCACGAGGCGCCGTGGCCCCGGGGTCCTTCCACTTCCGAGGCCCTTGCCATGACGCTACGCGCCCTGCACCTGGCCGCCGCCCGCGGCGATCGCCTGCTCTTCGAGAACCTCAGCTTCAGCCTCGCGCCAGGCGAGGCCCTGCATGTGCGGGGCGCCAACGGCGTGGGCAAGTCCAGCCTGCTGCGACTGCTGGCGGGCCTGGGCGAGCCGGTGGCGGGCGAGCTGCTGTGGCAGGAGCAGCCGCTGCAGGCCCAGCGCGAGCGCTGGCAGCGCGGTCTGGTCTATTGCGGCCACCAGAGCGGCCTCAAGGACGATCTCAGCGCCGCCGAGAACCTGCTGCTGGCCGCCCGCGTGGCCGGCGCCGCCGTGTGCGCCGAGCACGTGGTGCGGGCCCTGCGTGCGACGGGCCTGCGCGAAGGCCTGCACCTGCCGGTGCGCCAGCTCTCGCAGGGCCAGCGCAAGCGCGTGAGCCTGGCGCGGCTCTTCCTGCCCGCCCGACCCCAGGTGCTGCTGCTGGACGAACCCTTCGATGCCCTCGATGCCGAAGCCGGCCAGGGCCTGGCCCAGCGCCTGGGCCAGCTGGTGGAGGAGGGCGCCCTGCTGGCCTACACCACGCACCAGGCGGTGGACCTGCCCCTGTCGCATCACGCCACGCTGGCGCTGGCGCCGCTGGAACAGAGCCGGCCCGCAGCGGCCGCGTCGGCCTGGGACCACTGGCACTGAGCCCGCGAGTTGAATCCACGATGACGGCCTGGACCCTGACCCTGCTGAGGCGCGAGCTGCTGCTGGCCTGGCGCCACCCGGCCGATGTGCTGGGCGCACTGGCCTTCTTCGCGGCAGTGACCGCCCTCGTGCCTCTGGGCGTGGGTGCCGAGCCGCAGCTGCTGCAGCGTCTGGCGCCGGGCCTGATCTGGATCGCTGCGCTGCTGGCCACGCTGCTGGGCCTGCCGCGGCTCTTCGCGGCCGACCATGCCGACGGCAGCCTGGAGCAGCTCTGGCTCGCGCCCCAGCCGCGCTGGCTGCTGGTGGGGGTCAAGTGCGCGGCCCACTGGCTGCTCAGCGGCCTGCCCTTGCTGCTGCTGGCCCCGCTGCTGGCCCTGCAGTACGGCCTGCCGACCGAAGCCCTGCACAGCCTGCTGTGGAGCCTGCTGCTGGGAACGCCGGGCCTGAGCCTGCTGGGCGCGGTGTTCGCGGCGCTGAGCCTGGGCACGCGCGGTGGAGCGGTGCTGGTGGCGCTGCTGAGCCTGCCCTTCTATGCGCCTGCCCTGGTCTTCGGGGCCGGCGCCGTCTCCGCCGTGCAGGCCGGCCTGCCGGCCCAAGCCCATCTGCAACTGCTGGCCGGCCTCAGCCTGCTGGCCCTGGCCCTGGCGCCCTGGACCGCCAGCGCGGCCCTGGGCCTGGCCCTGGAATGACATGACCATGACTTCGATCCTCCGCACCGCGCCGGCACGCGCGCCTGCGAGCCCCACGCCCGGCGGCTGGCGCCGCTATGCCTCGCCCCGCCAGGCCTTCCAACTCGCCGGGCGCCTGCGTGCGCCGCTGCTGTGGGCCGCTGCCCTGCTATGGTTGCTGGGGCTGTGGATCGGTCTCGGCGTCGCGCCCACGGACCACCAGCAGGGCGAGGCGTACCGCATCATCTTCGTCCATGTGCCCGCGGCCTGGCTGTCCATGGTGCTGTACCTCGCCATGGCCTTCTGGGCCGCGCTGGGCTGGGTGCTGAACACCCGCGTGTCCTTCGTGATGGTCCGCGCGCTGGCGCCCAGCGGCGCGCTGCTCACGGCCCTGGCCCTGCTGACCGGCGCGCTGTGGGGCCAGCCGACCTGGGGCAGCTGGTGGGTGTGGGACGCGCGGCTCACCTCCGAACTGCTGCTGCTGTTCCTCTACCTCGGCGTGCTGGCGCTGCAGTCGGCCATCGAGGACGAGCGCCGGGCGGACCGCGCCGTGGCGCTGCTGGCCCTCGTGGGGGCCTTGAACGTGCCGGTCATCTACTTCTCGGTCCGCTGGTGGAACACCCTGCACCAGGGCGCCTCCATCAAGCTGGACGCCGCGCCCAGCATGGCCGGCCTGATGCTGCTGGGCCTGCTGCTGTGCACGGCCGCGCTGTGGGCGCAGGTGGCGGGTGTGGTGCTGGGCCGCTTCCAGGGCCTGCTGCTGCGGCGCCTGGGCGGGCTGCCGGGGGCTGCGCCATGAGCTGGCACCTCCTCGTGACCCCCTTCTGGCGCGACTGGCAGGACTTCCTCGCCATGGGCGGCCAGGGCCGCTTCGTGTGGACTTCCTTCGGCCTGACGCTGGCGGTGCTGCTGCTGGAGCTGGCCTTGCAGCGGGCGCAACGCCGGCGCTGGCCGGGAGACCGGCCATGAGCCCCCGCCAAAAGCGCGGCCTGGCGCTGGCCCTGATCGTGCTGCTGTTGGGCGGGGCGGGCGCGCTGGTGCTCTCGGCCTTCCGCCAGAACCTGGTCTTCTTCTTCAGCCCCAGCCAGGTGCAGGCGGGGGAGGTGCCGCAGGGCCGGGCCTTCCGCCTGGGTGGCCTGGTGGAGGCCGGCAGCCTGCAGCGCTCGGCCGGCGGCCTGGACACGCGCTTCGTCGTGACGGACCAGGTCCGGCGCGTGGCGGTGCACTACCGCGGCCTGCTGCCCGACCTCTTCAAGGAGGGCAAGGGCGTGGTCGCCCAGGGCCGGCTGGACCCTGCAGGCCTCTTCATCGCCGACGAGGTGCTGGCCAAGCACGACGAGAACTACATGCCGCCCGAGGCCGCGCGGGCCATCCAGGCAGGTCAGGCGGAGAAGGAAGGACGGCCATGATCATCGAATGGGGCCACTGGGCCCTGCATGCCGCGCTGTGGCTGGCCCTGGCGCAGACCTTGTCGGTGCTGGGCCGCGGCCGGGCGTCCGCGCCCTGGCTGCCGGTGCGCACGCTGGCCGGCGCACAGGTGGCGGCGCTCACGGCGGCGTTTGCTGCCCTGCTGTGGGCCTTTGCGCAGAACGACTTCTCCCTGCGCTACGTGGCCGCGCATGCCAACACCCGCCTGCCTCTGGCCTACCGCCTGGCGGGCAGCTGGGGCGGCCACGAGGGCTCCCTGCTGCTGTGGGTGTGGATGCTGGGCCTGTGGCAGGCGGCCTTGCTGTGGTCGGGGCGGCATGAGGGGGCGCAGGGCGAGGCCCGTGCCTTCGAGGCCCGGGCCCTGGCCGTGCTGGGCGCCATCGCCACGGGCTTCCTGGCCTTTCTGCTCTTCAGCTCCAACCCCTTCGAGCGTCACTGGCCCGCGCCCGCCGACGGCCGGGACCTGAACCCGCTGCTGCAGGACCCGGGCCTGGTCTTCCATCCGCCGCTGCTGTACATGGGCTATGTGGGCTTTGCCGTGGCCTTCGCGCAGGCGGTGGCCGCGCTGTGGCAGGGCCGTTTCGGCCGTGCGGAGGCCCAGCGTCTGCGGCCCTGGGCCCTGCGCGCCTGGGCCTGCCTGAGCGCCGGCATCCTGCTGGGCAGCTTCTGGGCCTACTACGAGCTGGGCTGGGGCGGCTGGTGGTTCTGGGATGCGGTGGAGAACGCCAGCTTCATGCCCTGGCTGATCGGCGCGGCCCTGGTGCACTCGCTGGCCGTGGCCCTCAAGCGGGACCGCTTCCGGCACTGGACCCTGCTGCTGGCGCTGCTGGGCTTCGCGCTCTCGCTGCTGGGCACCTTCCTCGTGCGCTCCGGCGTGCTGAGCTCGGTCCACGCCTTCGCCAGCGACCCGATGCGCGGCAGCGTGCTGCTGCTCCTGCTGGGCCTGGCCGTGGGCGTCCCTCTGCTGCTCTACGCCTGGCGCGCGCCGGCCCTGGGCCGCGGCGATCCCGTGGCGCCGGCCTCGCGCGAGAGCCTGCTGCTGCTCAACAACGTCTTCCTGTGCGCCAGCGCGGCCACGGTGCTGCTGGGCACGCTGTATCCGCTGGCGCTGGACGTGATGCTCGGCGAGCGCATCAGCGTGGGCGCGCCTTACTTCGAGGCCGTCTTCGTGCCGCTGGCCCTGCCGCTGCTGGCCCTGGCCGGCCTGGCGCCCTTCGTGCCCTGGGGCCACTTCGAGGGGCGGGCCCTGTGGCGGCGGGTGCGCGGCCTGCTGCTGGGCGCGCTGCTGGGCGGTGCCTTGCTGGGCCTGGCCCTGCGCTACTCGCTGCTGGCCAGCCTGAGCCTGGCCCTGGCGCTGTGGCTGCTGCTGGCCACCGGCGCGCAGGCCTGGGCCCACTGGCAGACGCAGGCGGATCGCCCCTGGCCCGCCCGCTGGCAGCGCACGCCGCGCGCCTTGTGGGGCCAGTGGCTGGCGCACGTCGGCCTGGCGGTCTTCGTGCTGGGCGTTGGTGCGGTGAAGAGCCTGGAGCAGAGCCGGGACCTGGCCCTGCGGCCCGGCGAGAGCGCCACCCTCGCGGGGCTGGAGTTCCGCTTCCTGGACCTGCAGCGCGTGGAGGGGCCCAACTACATCGCGGCGCAGGCGCGCTTCGAGGTGTGGTCCGAGGGCCGGCGGATTGCGCAGCTGCGGCCTGAGAAGCGCTTCTATCCGGTGCAGTCCATGCCCATGACTGAGGCCGCCATCGAGCGGGGCCTGTGGCGCGACCTCTACCTCTCGCTCGCCGAGGCCCAGCCGCAGGGCGCCTGGGGCCTGCGCCTGCAGGTCAAGCCCGGCATGACGGCCCTGTGGCTGGGCGCCGCGCTGATGGGCCTGGGCGCGCTGTGGGCCGGTGCGCCACGCCGGCAGCGCCGTGAGGTCGTGGAGACGGCAAGACCTGACCCCGCTCGCTGGTCCCGGCCGATCGGAGCCTGCGAATGAATGCGTTGCCCGAATCTCCCCCGCCGCGCCGCCTCTGGGTGCCGCTGCTGGCCCTGGTGGCGCTGATCACCCTGCTGGCCCTGGGCCTGCGCCAGCCCCGCGCCGCGGACGCGCCCCTGCCATCGCCCCTGATCGGCCGGCCTGCGCCAGCGCTGGACCTGCCCCGCCTGGACGATCCGGCCCGGCGCTTCGACGCCCAGGCGCTGGCGGGCCGGGTCTGGGTGCTCAATGTCTGGGCCTCCTGGTGCGATCCCTGCCGGCAGGAGCACGGCCAGCTGCTGCGTCTGCAGCGCGAGGGCTGGCCGCTGGTGGGGCTGAACTACAAGGACTCGGCCGGCGCCGCCTGGCTGCAGGACCAGGGCAATCCCTTCGCCCAGGTGCTGCTGGATGCGAAGGGGCGCACCGGGCTCGACTGGGGCGTCTACGGCGTGCCGGAGTCCTTCGTGATCGACAAGACAGGCCGCGTGCGCGCCAGGCATGCCGGGCCGCTGACGGCCGAGCTGCTGGCGCGGGAGTGGTTGCCGCTGCTGCAGCGGCTGAGAGAGGAGTGAGTCATGACGAGACGACACGAGGTGGTCCGGCGATGGGGTCAGGTCTTGCTGCTGAGCCTGGCACTGGGCGCCGGTGCCGCCGCGCAGCAGGGCGAGCCCTTCGAGCAACGCTTCCAGGCCCTGGCTGCCCAGCTGCGCTGCGTGGTGTGCCAGAACCAGAGCCTGGCCGATTCCCCCGCCGAGCTGGCCACGGACCTCAAGCAGGTCCTGCGCGAGCAGCTGCAGGCCGGCGCCAGCGACGAAGCCGTGCTGGACTTCATGGTGCAGCGCTACGGCGAGGCCGTGCTGTACCGCCCGCGCCTGCAGGCCCGCACCGGCCTGCTGTGGTTCGGGCCGGCCCTGCTGCTGCTGCTGGGCCTGCTGCTGCTGGGCCGGCAGCTGCGCTCGCCAGTGAATGCGCGGGCGGACGTGACCGAGGACCAGCTCCCATGAGCGCCCTCGGACCGCCGGCCTGGCGCCTGCCCGCGGCCTTGCTGCTGGCCGCGACCCTCGCCACCCTGAGCCATCGGCAGACGGGGCAGGGCGGCCTGCTCTGGCAGGCGCCCGCAGCCGCGCCATCGGCGGCCGCGCCGCCAGCGGCCCCCGACATCGAGGCCATGGTCCAGCGCCTGGCCGACCGCCTGGCCGCAGAGCCGGCCGATGTGCAAGGCTGGCGCCGCCTCGCCCGCGCCTATGAGACCCTGGAGCGCCACGAGGCCGCCGTCCAGGCCTACCGCCAGCTGCTGCGCCAGCAGCCCGCCGATGCCGACGCCCTGTGCGAGCTGGCCCTGGTGCTGGCGCTGCAGCAGGGCCAGCGGCAGCTGCGGGGCGAGTCCGCCGGGCTGGTGCAGCGCGCGCTGCAGGCCGACCCGAACCATCTGCAGGCCCTGGCCCTGGCCGGCGGCATCGCACTGGAGGCCGGCCGCCCGCAGGAGGCGCGCCGGCTGTGGCAGCGCGTGCTGGACCAGGTGCTGCCGGGCACGGCGCTGCATCGCGACATCCAGGCCAGCATCGAGAAGGCCGGCGCGCCGCGGCCCTGAGTGCGGCGGGCCCTCCTGCGCCGGCGGCATATGCATGCTCGGCCTGCTTCCTTCCCTCGCGGCCCCATCGCTTCCATCATGCAGACCTTGCTCCTGGACCAGCGAAGTCCGATCTTCATGGGGTAGGAGGCCTCGGCCAACGGGTTTGCATGACCGGTGGCGCCCCGAGCTTCCTTTGAGATGCCGGCCTCGCGCCGGCATTTTTTTGGGTCGGCGAGGGACAGGCAGTCTGCGCATATGGGGCAACACATTTGGACGTTGGCCTGCGCGGTCTTCGCACGTAAGGTGAGCGTTCTGCCATCCCATCACAGAAGAAGAATCATGGAGCGCGTCCTGACCCTGCCGCAAAGCCCGTCGGCCCCGCTGTCCATCCGGGCCAAGGCCCTGGTGTTCCACGACCCCGCGTCCCTGCGCCTGCTGGCCCAGGTGGAGCGCGTGGCCTGCAGCGATGCCACCGCGCTGATCATCGGCGAGACCGGCACCGGCAAGGAGCTGGTGGCTCGTCACCTGCACCACTGCAGCGGTCGCCCGGGCCCCTTCGTGGCGGTGAACTGCGGCGCCTTCAGCGAGTCCCTGATCGACGCCGAGCTCTTCGGTCACGAGAGCGGCGCCTACACCGGCGCCTCCGGCGCGCGGGCGGGCTGGTTCGAGGCGGCCAACGGCGGCACGCTCTTCCTGGACGAGATCGGCGACCTCCCGCTGGGCCTGCAGGTCAAGCTGCTGCGCGTGCTGCAGGAGCGCCAGGTGGTGCGCCTGGGCTCGCGCAGGCCCATCCCGCTGGACGTGCGTCTGGTGGCTGCCACCAATATCGACCTGGCCCGCGCCGTCGAGGCCCAGCACTTCCGCGCGGACCTCTACTACCGCCTCAGCGTGGCCACCCTGGTGCTGCCCGCCCTGCGCCAGCGGCCGGGCGACATCCTGCCGCTGGCCCAGCACTTCATCCACCAGTACTGCCAGCGCCAGGGCCGGCCGGATGCGGGCCTGAGCCCGGCCTCGGTCAAGGCCCTGCTGCACTACGGCTGGCCGGGCAATATCCGCGAGCTGGAGAACGTCATCCACTACGCGCTGATCGTCGCGCGCGGCGACCAGATCGAGCCCGAGGACCTGCGCCTCAGCCCCCTGACGCCGATGAGCGCCGAGGCCGTTGCTGGCGAATGGAGCGCGGCCCTGCCAGCGTCCGCCCTCACGGCCGACGCCGCCCTGGCGCAGGCCGGCGCGGCCTCCGACCCGCTGCAGCGCCTGGCCGATGCCTTCCGCGAGCTGCTGCACGAAGGCCGGCCGGCCCTGTACGAGGCAGTCGAGGCAGCGCTGATCCGCACGGCCTACGCCCACGCCCAGTCCAACCAGGTGCAGACGGCGCGGCAGCTGGGAGTGACGCGCAACACCGCGCGGACCTTGCTCAAGCGGCATGGGCTCATCCGCGCGGAGGCCGCCGCAGAGGCCGGCGACACGGGCGCCGGCCTGGCCGCCCCGCCAGCCGGGCAGGGCGCCGCGCCCTCAGCCTGGCGCTGAAGATGCGGCCCCTGGCTTGGGCCGGCTCCACGCCTGGGCTAGCATTGCCGCCATGCGCCTGCTCCTTGCCGAAGACGAACGTGCCCTTGCCGACTGGCTGGTCCGCGCCCTGCGGCAGAGCGACTTCGTCGTGGACTGGGTCGACGACGGCCGCCTGGTGGCCGGCCAGCTGCACGCCACGCGCTACGACGCCCTCATCCTGGACCTGGGCCTGCCGGGCCTGGGCGGTCATGAGGTCCTGAGTCAGCTGCGCAAGGCCGACTCGCGGGTGCCCGTGCTGGTGCTGACGGCGCGCGATTCGCTCGCCGAGCGCGTGAGCACCCTGCACGAGGGCGCGGACGACTTCCTCGCCAAGCCCTTCGAGATCGAGGAGCTGGAGGCCCGGCTCGTGGCCCTGATCCGCCGTTCGCGCGGGCGCGAGCAGCCGCGCTTCAGCTGCGGGCCGCTGAGCTATGACGCCGCGAGCAAGCAGTTCACGCTGGACGGCGAGGCCCTGGCCCTGTCTCCGCGCGAGCATGCGGTCCTGCGCACCCTCATCCAGCACAGCGGCGAGCCGCTCTCCAAGCAGGAGATCCTGGAGCGCCTGTTCTCGGACGAGCAGGACGTGCGGCCCGAGGCGGTCGAGGTGCTCGTGCACCGGCTGCGCCGGCGCCTGGAGTCGGGCAAGGTGCGCATCACCACGCTGCGCGGTCTGGGCTATGTCCTGGAGCCTGCATGAGCGTGCGCTGGCCGCTGACGCTGCCGCACCTGCCAACGGCCTGGCACCGGTTCAGCGTGCGTCGGACGCTGCTGACCCTTGCGCTGCCCATCATGCTGGTCATGGTCAGCATCGAGTCCGCCCTGACCTGGAAGACGGGTCTGCAGGCGGCCAACGCGGCCTATGACCGCTCGCTGCTGGGCGCCATCAAGGCCATCGACAGCAATGTGTCCACGGACACCGGCCTGTCCGTCGAACTGCCCTACCGCCTGCTGGAGTTCTTCGAGCTGACGGCCAGCGGCCAGGTCTTCTTCCGGGTCAGCACGGACGACGGCCTGGTCGAGATCGGCAATGCGGGCCTGCCCCTGCCGGCCCAGGGTCTGGCCCTGGGCGTGCCGCAGTTCATCGATGCGGAGTACTTCGGCGAGCCGGTGCGCGTGGGGGCGCTGTCCCGCGAGCTGGACCCGGAACGCCCGGGGCGCCGGCTGGTGATCCAGGTGGCCGAGTCCACCAACTCGCGCAACGAGTTCTCGCGCGGCCTGCTCTTCCAGGCCATCGCCCGGGATGCGCTGACCATCGTGGTGGTGATGGCCACGCTGGCCCTGGTCATCGGCTGGGCCCTGCAGCCGCTGGAGCGGCTGCGGCGCGAGGTGGAGGCGCGTTCCGAGGACGATCTCTCCCCCGTCGACGAGACCCAGGTGCCCGCCGACGCCGCGCCCCTGGTCGCCGCCATCAACCACCACCTGCAGCGCCAGCGCGAGCTGATCGAGGGCCGGCGCCGTTTCGTGGACGACGCCTCGCACCAGCTGCGCACGCCGCTGGCCACGCTGTCCACCCTGGTGGGCTATGCCCTGCGCGAACAGAACCCGGCGCGGGTCTCCGAGGCGCTGGCGGCGCTCAAGTCGCAGATCGAGGACACGGTGCGGCGTACCAACCAGATGCTGGCCCTGGCCCGCGCCGACACGGCCGAGGTGCAGATGGAGCCGCTGGAGCTGAACGCCCTGGCCGAGCGCTGCGCGCGCGAGAGCTGGCCCGCCGCGCGGGCCGCGGGGGTCGACCTGGGCCTGGAGCCCGCGCCCGCGCCCCTCACGGTGCTGGGCCATGCGGGCCAGCTGCGCGAGGCCCTGCTGAACCTGCTGGACAACAGCCTGCGCTACGTGCAGCCCGGGGGCCAGGTGACGGTGCAGGTGTTCGCCGACGCCGAGGGCGCCTGCATCCGCGTGGTCGACGACGGCCCCGGCATTCCCGCCGCCGAACGGCCCCGGGCCGGCGAGCGTTTCTTCCGCGGCAGCAATGTGGAGCAGCCGGGCTCGGGCCTGGGCCTGGCCATCGTCCGGGCCGTCATGCAGCGGCATCACGGCCGGCTGGAGATCTGCGCGGCCCAGCTCTCGCCGGACGGCGGCGAGCGGGGCACCGCGGTGTCTCTGCGGCTGCCGTTGCAGGCTGTCGGCCACTGAAAGGCGACTGAAAGGCGCGACTTCGTAGAGTGCAGCCATAGCAGGTGGCAGACCGTTCCCCATGGCCCCGGCTCCCGGGGGACGGCACAGATCACCGCATGGAGACGACATGCTCAAAGCCTTCCCATGGATGGCTGCGCTGGTCCTGGCGACCCTGGTGCTTGCGCCAGGGGCCCGGGCCCAGACGCAGACGCCAACGCAGACGCCGACGCCGACGCCGACGACGGCACCCGAGTGCATCGCCCCCGCCAAGCCCGGCGGCGGCTTCGACCTGACCTGCAAGCTGGCCCGTGCGGCCTTCGGCCAGGCTGGCCTGGGACTGGCGCCGCTGCACATCAGCTACATGCCCGGCGGCGTCGGGGCCATCGCCTTCGACACCATCACCGCCCGACGCCCCGCCGAGGAGCAGACCCTGGTCGCCTTCTCCAGCGGCTCCCTGCTCAACCTGGTCCATGGCCGCTTCGGCCGGCACAGCCTGCGCGATGTGCGCTGGCTGGCCGCCGTCGGGGCGGACTACGGCATCGTGCTGGTGAGCAGCCAGTCCCCGTGGAAGACCCTGCCGGAGCTGCTGGCGGCGCTGAAGGACAACCCGGCCCGGGTCACCTTCGCGGCTGGCGGCACCATCGGCAGCCAGGACTGGGTCAAGTCGGCCCTGGTGGCTGCGGCGGCCGGCGTGGATCACAAGGCCATGCGCTTCGTGGCCTTCGAGGGCGGCGGCGAGGCCACGGCGGCGCTGAAGGCCGGGCATGTGCAGGTCTATGCGGGCGATGCCTCCGAGGTCGCGGACAAGCTGCCGCCCAAAGGGCCTTTCCGGGTGCTGGCCGTGATGTCCGAGAAGCGCCTGCCGGGCCTGCTGGCCCAGGTCCCCACGGCCCGGGAGCAGGGCGTGGACATCGTCTGGCCCAGCGTGCGCGGCTTCTACATGGGGCCCAAGGTCCCGGATGTCGCCTTCCAGGCCTGGAGCCAGCGCTTCGAGCAGCTGATGGCCAGTGCGGCCTTCGAGAAGCTGCGGGCCGAGCATGGCCTGTTCCCCCTGGCCCTGACCGGGCCCGCCCTGCAGGCCTACCTCGACGACCAGACCCGGCGCTTCGCCGACATCGCCGACCGCTTCGGCCTGCGCCGATGACGGGCGCCTGACCCCTTCCTGCCTGCACAACGCGGGCCTGTCGTGAGGGACAGGCCGGGGTCAGGTGTTGCCTGCAAAGGCCTGACCGCGCCCTGTCCAGCCGTCCCGACTGCCTTTTCCTGACCCCAAGACCAACGGAGACATCCATGAACAAGAGCTTCCATCCCCTGACCGCCTGCGGCCTCGCCGCCCTGTGCCTGGTGGCGCCGCTGGGCGCCGTGGCCCAGAGCTCGGTGAGCATCTACGGCATCGCCGACGTGATCGTCGAGCACCGCAACCACATGTCGGCCACGGGCGGCAGCCGGACCTCGGTGACCTCGGGCGGTATGAACACCTCGCGCTGGGGCCTGCGCGGCAGCGAGGACCTGGGTGGCGGCCTGAGCGCCGTGTTCAACCTGGAGGCTGAGGTCGGCATGGACACCGGCGCCGCGGGCTCCAACTTCTGGGGTCGCCAGGCCAATGTGGGTCTGCAGGGCGCCTTTGGCCGCGTGGTCGCCGGCCGGTCCTACACGACGGCCTACGACTTCCTGCTGCCCTTCGACCCCATGGGCTATGCGCCCTTCTATTCCTGGGCTACCTCGGCCGGCGCCGCCGGCACGCGCAAGGACGGCATGATCACCGGCGCGCCCAACCTCATCAAGTACGAAGGCAAGTTCGGGCCCGTGAAGCTGGGTGCCACGGTGGCCGCGGGCGAGGGGGCCTCCACCGGCCGCTATGCCGCCCTCGGCGCCGTCTACGAGGCCGATGGCCTGGGCGCCGTGCTGGTGCTGGACCAGCGCGACCACCAGACCGGCGCCACCAGCAAGGAGCAGACGACCCACCTGGCCCTGAGCTACGACATGAAGCCGGTGAAGTATTTCGTGGGCCTGCGCCAGTACAAGAAGACGCCCACCACCGGTGTCGAGCAGAAGAGCACGCTCGGCTGGGTCGGCGTCACCTGGGCCGTCACCCCGCAGCTGGACCTCACGCCGGTCTACTACTTCCAGTCCATCAAGAGCGGCCCCGCCACGCCGGAGAACCCGCACCTGCTGGCCCTGCGCGCCAAGTACGCGCTGTCCAAGCGCACCTGGCTCTATGCCGTGGCCGCCAGCGCCGGCGCCAAGAGCGGCGTGGTGAGCGTCTCGCGCGACGACCCCGCCTTCGACGACACCCAGTCCAGCTTCGGCCTGGGCATCCAGCACCGCTTCTGAAGCCCGCCCTGCGAGGAGTCATTCATGAACAACATCACCCGACGCACCTGCCTGGCACTGGCCGCCACGGCCCTGTCCTGCGCTGCACTGGCCCAGGTGCCTGCCGGCTACCCGGCGAGCTACCAGGCTGTCATCGACGCGGCAAAGAAGGAGGGCAAGGTCACGATCTACACGCCCACCGACGCCGCCGCCGGCAAGCCCCTGGTCAAGGAGTTCGAGAGCCTCTACCCCGGTGTCAAGGTCGAGTACATGGACATGAACAGCGTGGAGCTGTTCAACCGCTTCATCAGCGAGACGGCGGCCGGCACCACCAGCGCCGACGTGGTCTGGAACTCCGCCATGGACCAGGCCGTCAAGCTGGTGGCCGACGGCTATGCGCAGCCGTATGAGTCCATCGAGAGCCGCGCGCTGCCGGCCTGGGCCGTCTACCAGAAGACGGCCTACGGCACGACCTTCGAGCCCCTGGGCCTGGTCTACAACAAGCGCCTGCTGCCCGCGGCCGACCTGCCCAAGACCCATGCCGACCTCGTCAAGCTGCTGGCCGATCCGCGCTTCCAGGGCAAGGTCACGACCTACGACATCGAGAAGGCCGGCGTGGGCTTCCTCTACCTGACGGCGGACGTGCACGTGAACGCGGCCCTGACCTGGGACGTGGTCAAGGCCATGGCCGGCGCGGGTGTGAAGCTGCAGTCCTCCAGCAGCACGATGATGGAGCGCATCTCCTCGGGCGAGCAGCTGCTGGGCTACAACATGATCACCTCCTACGCCCACGCCCGGGCCAAGAAGGACAGCAACATCGGCTACGTGCTGCTGAAGGACCACACCCTGGTGATGAGCCGCGTGGCCTTCATCGCCAAGGGCGCTAAGAACCCCAACGCGGCCAGGCTGTGGATGGACTACCTGCTCTCGCGGCGCGGCCAGACCACGCTGTCCACGGCCTCCGAGCTGTACTCGATCCGCTCCGACGTGGAAGGCGAGATGACGGCCCAGACCCTGCAGAAGGAGATGGGCCTGAGCCTGCGCCCCATCGGCATCGACCAGAGCCTGCTGACCTACCTGGAGCAGGGCAAGCGCCTCGAGTTCATCAAGACCTGGCGCTCCTACGTCGCGCGCAAGTGAAGACCTGACCCCCGGGAGTGACCGTGATGCCCATGACACAACCCTTGCCGCGCCAGCGGGCCCGATGGCCAGGACTCGCAGGACGCCCGGGACTCCCGGGCGGCCCGGCGATCCTCCGCGCCCTGGTGATCAGCATCACCGTGCTGGTGGTGCTGCTGCCGCTTGCCATGATCGCGTACCAGAGCCTGCTGTCCGCGCCCTTCTTCATGCCCCGCCATGAGGTCTCGCTGGACGCCTACCGCTTCGTCTTCGACGACCCGGACTTCTGGTACGCGCTGCGCAACTCGCTGCTGATCGCCGGCGGCATGGTGGGCATCGCGGTGCCCCTGGGCGCGCTGCTGGCCTTTCTGATGGTGCGCACCGACCTGCCGGGCCGGCGCTGGATCGAGCCGCTGCTGCTGACGCCCATCTTCGTCTCGGCCGTGGTGCTGGCCCTGGGCTATGTGGTGGCCGCCGGCCCCAGCGGCATCTACACGCTGTGGTGGCGCCAGGCCTTCGGGCCGGAGTGGTGGGACGTGTACTCCATCGGCGGCATCGCGGTCATCGCGGGGCTCACCCATGTGCCGCACGTCTACCTCTACGCCTCGGCCGCGCTGCGCAACCTGGGCAGCGACGTGGAGGAGGCCGCCCGCGTGGCCGGCGCCTCGCCGCTGCGGGTGGCTCGCGATGTGAGCCTGCCCATGGTCATGCCCTCCATCCTCTTTGCGGGGGTGCTGGTCTTCTTCCTGGGCTTCGAGGTCTTCGGCCTGCCCCTGGTGCTGGGCGATCCCAATGGCTACCTGGTGCTGACGACCTATATGTACAAGCTGGCCAGCAAGCTGGGCTCGCCGTCCTACCACCTGATGGCCGTGGTCGCGGTGCTGATCGTGCTCGTCACCTTCCCCCTGGTGCTGCTGCAGCGCCGCCTGCTGCGCAGCGCCAGCAAGTACGTGTCCATCAAGGGCAAGGGCGGCCGCCAGGTGCCGCTGCGCCTGGGCGGCTGGCGCTGGCTGGCGATCGGCATCGTCGCGCTGTGGCTGTTCCTCACGGTCCTCGTGCCGGTGTCGGGCGTGGTGCTGCGCTCATTGGTGTCGCAGTGGGGCGAGGGCATCTCGCTGGTCGAGGCCTTCACGCTGCAGCATTACGTGGATGTCTTCGAGCAGGACAACCTGGTGCGCGCCATCCTCAACACCCTGGGGATGGGCGTGATCGGCGGCGCGCTGGCGGTGGCCTGCTACACGGCCATCTCCTTTGCCGGCCACCGCCGCAATGACCTGGCCACCAAGCTGATGGACTACCTGGTGCTGGTGCCGCGCGCCGTGCCGGGCCTGCTGGCGGGCCTGGCCTTTCTGTGGGTCTTCCTCTTCGTGCCGGGCCTCAAGGAATGGCGCAACTCCATGTTCGCCATCTGGATCGCCTACACCGTGATCTGGCTGGCCTACGGGCAGCGCGTGGTGCAGAGCGCGTTGCTGCAGGTCGGTCCCGATCTCGAGGAAGCGGCCCGCACCGTGGGTGCCACGGCTTCGCAGGTGAGCCGGCACGTGACCCTGCCCCTGGTGCGCTTTGGCCTGCTGTCCAGCTGGCTGCTGGTCTTCCTGATCTTCGAGCGCGAGTACTCGACCGGCGTCTACCTGCTCTCGCCGGGCACCGAGGTCATCGGCGCGCTGCTGGTGTCCATGTGGGCCTCGGGCGCCACGGACCTGGTCGCCGCGCTGTCTGTCATCAACATCGTCATGGTCAGCCTGGGTCTGGCCGTGGCACTGCGTTTCGGGGTGAAGCTCCATGACTAAGCTCGTCGTCAATGACATCCACCTGGGCTACGGCACCGTGCCGGTGCTGCAGGGCGTCTCCTTCAAGCTCAAGGCCGGCGAGGTGGTCTCGCTGCTGGGCGCCTCGGGCAGCGGCAAGACCACGCTGCTGCGCGCCGTGGCGGGCCTGGAGCACCCCTCCCAGGGCAACATCCTGCTGGACGGCGAGGCGCTCTACGACGCCGCCCGCGGCATCGACCAGCCGGCCGAGCGCCGCTCGCTGGGGCTGGTCTTCCAGTCCTACGCCCTGTGGCCGCACCGCACCGTGGCGCAGAACGTGGGCTACGGACTGGTGCTGCGCAAGGTGCCCGCGGCCGAGGTGAAGGAGCGCGTGCAGGCCGCACTGGACAACCTCGGCCTGGGCCACCTGGGCGAGCGCTACCCTTTCCAGCTCTCCGGAGGCCAGCAGCAGCGCGTGGCCATCGCGCGGGCCCTGGTCTACAACCCGCCGGTGATCCTGCTGGACGAGCCGCTGTCCAACCTCGATGCCAAGCTGCGCGAGGAGGCCCGGGCCTGGCTGCGCGCGCTGATCGTGCGGCTCAACCTTTCCGCCCTGTGCGTGACCCACGACCAGACCGAGGCCATGGCCATGAGCGACCGCATCCTGCTGCTGCGCAATGGCCGCATCGAGCAGGAGGGCACGCCGCAGGAGCTCTACGGCGCGCCGCAGACCCTCTACACGGCCGAGTTCATGGGCAGCAACAACCGGTTCGAGGCCACCGTGGACCAGGTCGGTGCCGACGAGGTCCGCCTGCAGGGGCCGGCCGGCTCGCTGCTGGCCCGCAGCCGCAGCCCGCTGCGGGTGGGCGACAAGGCGCAGGTGGTCATCCGCCTGGAGCGCGTGGGCGTGGCCGACGAACCGGGGCCCAACCGCATGCAGGCCCGCATGATCACGTCCATGTACCTGGGCGACCGCTGGGAGTATCTGCTCGAGAGCAGCGGGCTGCGTCTGCGCGCCTTCGGCCAGCAGCCTCGCGAGGCCGGCCGCGACTACTGGGTGGACCTGCCCGCCGAGGCCTGCTGGGCCTACGCGGCCTAGGCCGGCGCGCTTCGCCCTGCGTGCTTCGTCCGGGCGCTCAGACGGCGAAGCGCCACTCCTGGATCGCCGCATGCGCCGGCCGTTGCTCGCGGGCGGCACGGGCCCGTGCCGCCTCCACCCAGCGCCGGGCGAGCGGGAAGGGGCCGAAGCCGGACTCGGTGTTGATGTGTCCCACCGCGCCCAGGTTGCTGTAGCTGGCGCCCCAGCGGCTGGCCCAGCGCAGCGCGCTGGCGGCGCTCATCCACGGGTCGTTCTGGCTGGCGACGAGGCTGCTGGGCACGGCCAGGCGGTGGTGGGGCAGGGCCTCGGCCAGGCCGAACTTGTCTGGCTCGGCCGGGGCCACGAAGAGCACCTGGCGGATGGGCGTGTCGGCATGGTCGGCCAGGTGGCGGGCCAGGGCCAGGCAGCCGAAGCTGTGGGCCACGGCGATCCACTCACCGCCGGCCTGCTCGCGCGAGGCGCTCTCCAGCGTGCGCTGGATGCGCTCGGCCCAGCGCGGCAGGTCGGGGTGGCTGAAGTCGCGCTGCACGACGCGGCGCGAGTCCCGGTACTGCTGCTGCAGCCAGGTCTGCCAGTGGGCGGGGCCGCTGTCGTGCAGGCCGGGAATGATGAGCAGGCGGGGGGCGCGGTAGGCCATGGCGGTCTCCTCAGAGCGTGGCGATCGAGACCTCGGTCGACTTGACCAGGGCCACCACTTCCCGGCCCACAGCCAGGTCGAGGTCCTTGATCGAGCGCGTGGTGATGACGGAGGTGACGATCAGTCCGCCGGGCGTCAGCACATCCACCTCGGACACGACCGGCCCCTCGATGATTTCCTTGACGGTGCCGCGGAACTGGTTGCGCACATTGATGGCGGTGATGCTCATGGAAGCTCCTGTGTGGCGATGATGGGCGGTGAGCGGCTGCCGTGGGGCGATGGGCCCGGGAATCACGGCAGGACATGGGCTCCAGCTTAGGCAGCACCGCGCAAGGGCGGAAGGAAGCAAAGCGCAGCAGCTCATGCGTGACGCGCCGAAGGCAGCGGCCGCTCAGGCGGGCAAGACCTGACCCTCACGGACACCCTGCACGGCCTCGCGGGTCCAG
Organism: Pelomonas sp. BJYL3; assembly: GCF_027257975.1. Lineage (GTDB taxonomy): Bacteria > Pseudomonadota > Gammaproteobacteria > Burkholderiales > Burkholderiaceae_C > Roseateles_B > Roseateles_B flavus. The sequence continues at coordinate 874,060 of NZ_JANZKX010000001.1, read as the reverse complement.
GGCGGCGCGAAGGTCTCGATGAAGGCGTAGGCGTAGTCGCGCAGGTAGGCGTCGCGCCGCAGGGCCAGGCGGGTCATGTTGTCGGCGAAGAGATGGCGGGCGTCGTGGGCGGCCAGGTGGCGGTCGCGCTCGTCGTCATAGGCGATGGCCGCGACGATGCCCACACCCAGGCCCAGCTCCACGTAGGTCTTGATCACGTCTGCGTCCATGGCGGCCAGCACCACGTGCGGGGCCAGGCCCGCGGCCTTGAAGGCCTGGTCGATGTGGGAGCGGCCGGTGTAGCCGGTCTCGTAGGTCACGATGGGGTAGTCGGCCAGGCGCTGCAGCGTGAGCGTCTCGCCGCGGCGCTGGGCCTCGGCCAGCGGATGGTTGAGCGGCGTGACCACGGTGTGGGTCCAGCGGTAGCAGGGCAGGGCGACCAGCTCCTCGTACTGGGCCAGGGCCTCGGTGGCGATGCCGATGTCGGCCTCGCCGTCCAGCAGCAGCCGGGCGACCTGCTGCGGCGAGCCCTGCTGCAGGGTCAGCTCCACCTCGGGATGGCTGAGGCGGAAGTCGCGCACCACCGGGGGCAGGGCGTAGCGCGCCTGGCTGTGTGTGGCGGCGATGCGCAGTACGCCGCGGCCGGCGCGGGCGAAGTCGTCCCCGGCGCGGCGCAGGTTCTCGGCCTCCTGCAGCAGGCGCTCGACGATGGGCAGCACATTGCGGCCCGGGTCGGTGAGGCCCGTGAGGCGCTTGCCGGCGCGCATGAAGATTTCGATGCCCAGCTCGTCCTCCAGCTCCCGGATCTGGCGGCTGACGCCCGGCTGGGAGGTGTGCAGCGCGGCGGCCACCTCGGTGAGATTGAAGCCACGGCGCTGGGCTTCGCGGACGGATCGGAGTTGCTGGAAATTCATGGAGTGCCTTCTCGTTATGCGCTTTTCATTTTTGCGAGGCGGGCCGGCCCTGTCCTCCAAGAAAAAACGCAAAGCATGTGAAGGCACCGCTGCAATGCGATGCGGCCCAAGGCGAGCCGCGGGCCAGCTGGCTCAGGCCGCGCCGGGCCGGTAGCTCCACCGGGGCGTCAGCACCAGCACCAGCAGGGACAGGGCGGCCAGGCCCACCGCCAGGGCGACGGACCAGGCCTGGCCCTGCAGGCGTTGGCCGTAGATGTCCAGCGCGGCGCCCAGGCCCGCGCCATTGCCGAAGGTGGCGAGCACGGCGGCGGTGTAGTCGTGGAAGCGGCGCGCGCGGTTGGCCCCGGCGGACCAGTGGGGGTCGGTGTTGTAGCTGGGCAGGCGCCGATGGGCCTCGTCCAGCTGCTCCATCTGGGCCAGGAACTGGCGCAGATTGGTGATGGCGCGCTCGGCCTTGGCGTTGAGGAAGGCCAGGCACAGGGAGGCCACGGGAAAGCCCAGGATCAGCCACTCGACGGGGGCCGCGGTCTGTCCCGGCGCGGGCCGCAGCGCGACCAGGGCGGCCAGCAGACTCACGACGAGGCTGACGTACAGCGCCAGCACCTGCTGGCGCTGCGTCACGCGGGCATTGACTTCCTGGTAGGCCGCGATGAAGCGGTAATTGGCATCGACGTAAGACTTGCTCATGGGGGCGCAGCGTAGCGCATGCGCCCTTGAATCAAATGAGCCTCAGCCGGTTGACCACGGCCACGGCCTGGGCCCGATTCGAGACATTGAGTTTCGCGTAAACGTTTTTCAGGTGAAATTTCACGGTTCGCTCCGAGGTGTAGAGGATGCGACCGATTTCCCAGGAGGTCTTGCCCTCCACCACCCAACGCAGGACGTCCCGTTCCTTGTTGGTCAGGTTGATGCCGAAGAAGTCGTCCTTCACCTGGTGGTCCACCGCGTGCAGGGTGAACGTGGAATGCAGGTAGAAGGCCACAAAGCTCAGCAGCAGCGGGTGCTGCACGCCGACCTCGTCGCATTCGAACTGCCAGAAGGTGTGGACGTCATCCGTGCCCGAAATGGCCGAGCGCACGCTGGCGGCCAGGCCCGAGCGGCCCTGCATGCGGCTCAGCAGCTCATTGGAGCCCTCGGGCACGCCCAGGTCCAGGTGATCCCGGCTGGCCCACTGGAAGGCGTGGTCGATCTGGTTGAATTTGGCAAAGCGCGCGCTGTAGGCCTCGATACCGATGGCACTGCTCAGCTTGGATTGCCCGACAAACCCCTCGTCCCGTCCTCCGTTGTAATAAGCAAAACCCCTGGAAAGGGACTTGCCCTCGCGCTCGTGGAGCAGCAGACAGCGCTTGAATGGAATCACCTCGTTGAGGCGCTGGGTGAATTGGTCCAGCTGATCAATGAAATCTGCCGAAGGGCGGATTTCGTTGATGATTTTCGAGAGGGTTTCCAGTTCTCCGGTCGTGGCGTGAATATTAGACATACCAATCTCTTAGAACAAATAACTCCCTATCTCAGCCCGGCAGCGGCAGGGCTGCATCACGGCTGTGATCAGAAGGCTTTCCTGTGTCAACACGATGACCCGGGCCCCATGGATGGCGGAGTGGGTCTCGGCGAAATATAGAGAAAACTATGCGGTTCTCTCTTTGGCGATAGAAACCTGCGCCCATCGCCTCGAATTGTGCTGACCATTGATGGCAACAATGGCAGCCTCAGTGTTGAACAGGATAAGCGACGTTCCGGCGAGAAAATATCCCATGAACACACGCTCAGACCTGTAAGGACTGACACTGTTTGTAAACGGGCCTCAATGCTAATTTCCCCCGCAGTTTGGGTAAATTTCACCCTCCTTGTTGAGTAACCGATTGAATAGCCGGCTTCACGCCGCCGGCGGAGGGAAGAAAGCCGCTGCGCTGGAAGTGCTCGAAGTAACGGTCCAGCCATTCGGCGGCCGGGCGCAGGCCTTGCGCGAGGGCCCGGGGCGCCCAGGCCTTCAGGTGGTCCAGGGCAATGGGCAGCCGGGCCCCCACGCTCGGGTCAGCCACCGGATTGAGCTTGTGCAGCACGGGAATCAGCATGGCCAGGGGATGGCTGCTGTCCTGGCGCACATGCGCGCTGAGCCGGGCCAGCCAGTCCTCGTAAGGCAGGCGCTCCAGCGCAAAGCCGCGGGCCTCGATGAGGTCCACCACCTCGTCCAGCGAGTTCCAGTCCGGGTTCAGCACATGCACGGCATGGCCCGGTGCGGCGGGATGCCGGGAGGCCTCCACGATCAGCCGCGCGGCCAGGTCCACGGGCAGGATGTTGTCGAAACCCACGTCCTGCGGCGCCTTGCCGAAGACGGCGATGCCCTTGATGAGGCGGCTGAAGAGGTCATCCGTGTTCATGCGGCCGGTGACGGAATGCCCCACGATGCGTGAGGGCCGGTAGATGCACACCGGCAGGCCGCGGCGCCCGGCCTCGGCCACCAGCTGCTCGGCCACCCACTTGCTCTGCTCGTAGCCGCCTTGCAGCAGCTCGTGGAAGGGGACGTCCAGGTCTTCGCCGATCACCTCGGCCCGGCGGTTGAGCACGCCCACCGTGGAGATGTAGTGCACGGGCTTCGCGTGGTGCTCGCAGGCCAGGCGCAGGATGTCGGCCGTGGCGTCCACATTGGCCGGCTTGAGCATGGCGTAGGGGTAGACGAAATTCACCAGCGCGCCGTTGTGATAGATGGCGTCGAGCTGCTCGGCCATCTGCGCGTGCAGCGCAGGCGTCAGGCCCAGCTGCGGCGCGCCGAGGTCGCCGGGCAGGGCCACGATGCGCGCGGCGTGGCGCTCGTCCCACAGGCCATGCGCCTGCAGGGCCTCGACCAGCCGCTGGTGGCCGCTCTGGGCGTCTCGCGCTCGCACCAGGCAGTGCACGCGCGCCTCGGTGCTGGCCAGCAGCTCGGCCAGCAGGTGGGCGCCCAGGAAGCCGGTGGCACCGGTAAGCAGGATCTCGCGGGCCTCGCCGTCGCGGGCGGGGGCGGCGGGGCGGATGGCGGCCTCCAGCACGGCTTCGCCGGGCAGGTCCAGGGGCGCCGGCTCGGGCGCCGTCTCGCCGCTGCGCAGGCGCTCGGCCATCTCGGCGATGGTGGGCCCCGCCATCAACTGCTCCATCCCCAAGCGTGCGCCCAGCTTTTCCTCGATCTGGAACAGCAGGACCGAGGCCAGCAGGGACTGGCCGCCGAGGTCGAAATAGTTGGCATGCACGCTGATCTGCGGCCTCTTGAGCAGGGCGGCCCACAGATCATGCAGCTGCTGCTCCAGCGCGTCCCGCGGGGCGACGTGGTCCTGCGCCTCGGCGGGCGCCTGCGTGAGCTGCAGCAGGGCGGCGCGATCGATCGCGCCCTCCCGCCGCGGCAGGGCCGGCAGCGGGCGCAGCAGGGGCTGGCCCAGCCCCAGGGCGGCCGCTGCCGCCAGCAGCGGAGCCTCCGGCACCGCCAGGCCCTCTTCGGGCACGACGAACAGCCAGCAGGCCCAGCGCCCGGCGTCGTCCACGCCTTCGAGCAAGGCCAGCTCGCGGACACCCGCCGTGCCTGCCAGGGCCTGTTCGAGCGCCGCGCTGCCGGGCAGGGGCTCGCGCGTGGGCGAGGCGAGCAGGGCCTGCGTCTCCAGGGCCAGGCCTTGCGGACCCAGCCAGGCGGGCAGGCCGCTCAGCAGCCGGGGCTGCTGACCGGCCAGCCAGGCGATGGCGCCGGGGCTCTGGCCTTGCGTGCGCAGCAGGCTGGGCACGCTGGTGCCGGCCACCTGCAGCAGGCCCCGGGCGAAGGGCCCGGCCGCCTGCTGATGCAGGTCCCGTAGCTGCAGAACGGTGCCCGGCGCTGCCTCCAGGGCGAGGTGGGGGGCGGCCCCCAGCGCGCGGGCATGGGGCAGGGAATGGGCGGGCAGATGCCAGTGCCGCTGCACCTGTGCCCCGGGGGCGAGGCGCTGCAGGCGTTGCTGGCCGACCGGGCTGAGGGCGGCGGCGTCTACGGTCCAGCGGGCGAGCGCCAGAGGTGCCGGCAGGGCGGGCAGCTCGGGCAGCAGGTCGAGCCGGCGGGCCTCGCGCGGGCTCAGCAGCAGGGTGTCGAAGGGCTGCGGCCCGGTGGACTGGCCCCGCAGGAGGGCGTCAAGCTCGGACGCGGCCAGCGTGTGCAGCGTGCCGCCCTGCAGCAGGGTGAGCAGGGCGGACCACAGGGCGCTCCCGCTGAGCCAGCGCGTGGCGGCCAGTGCCGGAGCGCCAGAGGCATCAGGAGCCAGGGCCTGGACGAGCTGTGCCTGGCTGTAGCGGAGCAGGCGCAGGTCCGGCGATGCGGGCCCGGCGGGCGCGTCCAGCAGGCTGCAGGCGCCGGCTGCGGCGGCCGCCGGCGGCACCGGAGCGGGACGGGCCTGGCCCTCGGCCAGCAGGGCCGTCCAGGGGCGCAGCGGGCAGGCGGCCCACGCGGCGGCGGGCAGGGCCGCGCCCGCGCAGACGGCCAGACGTGGGGTCAGGTCTTGCGTCAGCTGGGGCGGCCAGGCCACTGTCTCATCGGCCGGCCACAGGCAGTCCAGGCCGGCGCCCAGGCCGGACAGCAGCATGGCCAGGCTGTGCACGGGGGCCTGCTCGTCGGGCCACAGCAGGACGCGGTCGCCCGGCTGCAGGCCCTGGGCCTGCCAGGCGGCCAGGCCCTGATGGCAGGCCTCCAGCAGTTGCCCATGGGTGCAGCGCAGGCCCTGGGCCAGCAGGGCCAGGTCTTGCGGCTGTTGACGGGTGCGCGCCTCCAGCCGGTCCAGCAGCGTGGCCGTGTCCGGCACGGCGGCGGGCGGAGCGGCGGGCGAGGGCGCCGGCAACAGGCCGATGCTGCCCAGCGCGGCCTGCGGCTGGGCCACCAGGCGGCCCAGCAGGCCCTGGAACTGCTGCCCCAGGCTGGCGACGGCCTCGCGGCTGAAGAGCGCCTGGTCATGGCTGAGCGTGAACTGCAGGGACTCGCCCGGCAGCACGATCAGGGCCAGGCCGTAGCTGGTCTCCTCGACGGCGCGCACATCGTCCACCGCCAGGCCCTGGGCCGCCACCATGTCGCGGAAGGCGGCCTGGCCAGGGTAGTTCTCGAAGACGTAGATGGCGTCGAACAGGGCCTGCTGGCGCGGCAGCTCGCTGCAGGCCAGCACGTCGGACAGCGCGCTGTAGGCCCGCGCCTCCACCTCCTGCGACTGCTGCTGCAGGCCCTGCAGCCAGTCCTGCACGGCAGCCTGGGGCTCGAGCCGCACCCGCATGGGCAGGGTGTTGATGAAGAGGCCCACCATGCGCTCGACACCGGCCAGCGCCGGGTTGCGGCCGGACACCACCATGCCGTAGCAGAGGTCGTCCTGCCCGCCGTGCAGGGCCAGCAGCAGGGCCCAGGCGGCCTGGCACAGGGTGTTGAGGGTGAGGCGGCTGCCGCGGCACAGCTGCTGGGCCTCTTGGACCCAGGCGGCCGGCATCGTGCCCTGCCAGTGGCCCAGGCGGCGCGGGCCTTGCGCGTCGGCATCGGCCGGCTGCACCGAGGGCGCCCAGCGCAGCGCCTGGCGGTAACCCGCCAGCTGGGCCTTCCAGAAGTCCATCGCGGCGGGCACGTCCTGCTGGCGCAGCCAGGCGAGGTAGTGGCGGTAGTCCCGGGCCGGGCGCGGCTGGGCGGCAGCCCGGCCGGCGTAGTGCTCGAAGACTTCCGAGAGCACGATGGGCATGGACCAGCCGTCCAGGATGGCGTGGTGGTAGGTCCAGAGGAAGCGGGTCTGCTGCGCGCCCAGGCGCACCAGGTGCAGGCGCATCAGCGGCGGGCGGCCGGCGTCGAAGCCCTGCACGCGGTCGCTGTGCAGCAGGTCCTCGAAGCGCACCTGCTGCTGCAGCGGATCCAGCTCGGACCAGTCCAGCTGCGTGATGGGCAGCTGCACCGACTTCAGCACCACCTGCAGCGGCTGGGCCTCCTGCAGGCGCATGAACAGCGTCTTCAGCACATCGTGGCGCTGGGCCACCGCCTGCCAGGCCTGGCAGAAGCGGTCCCAGTCCAGCGTGCCGCGCAGCAGGCAGGAGAACTGCTCGACGTAGACGCCCGAGCGCGGGTCCAGCCGCGAGTGGTGCAGCATGCCGTGCTGCAGGGGGCTGAGGTAGTGGATGGTGTCGACGTTGGGATTCATGATGCGGTGCTTGCGGTGCCAGGGCTCAGGCCGGCGTGGAGAGCAGGCCGTCCAGTTCCTGGAGCAGCGCGTCCAGCCCGTCCTGGCTGATGTCGATGGCGGGCACGTCGGAGGGCGTGAGGCCGCCGGCCTCGGCACTCCCGCAGTGGTCGAGCAGGGTGCCCAGGGCCTGTGCCATGTCAGTCATCAGGCAGCCCATGGTCTCCTCGACGGCGCTGGCGCCGGTGAAGGCGCACTCCAGCACCAGCTGGCCCTGGCTGATGTAGGCACAGACATCCAGCAGGTGGGTGCGCGCCTGGCGCGGGCTGCGGATGCCCGCGGCCGGTTCGGCCCGGCCGGTGAAGAGAGCGCTGCTGCCCACCATCTGCTCCACCACGCCCAGGTAGGTGAAGAGCACGGGCGAGGGCGGCATGGTCTCCAGCGCCTGGCGCAGGGGGTCGCCGGCGGGCGCGAGGTAGCGCAGGGCGCCGAAGCCGTCACCCTTGGCGGGCACCTCGCGCAGGCGCTGCTTGACGGTCTTGATCAGGCGGCCGGGGTCGCTGATGTCCGCCCCTTCCACCAGCACGGGGTAGATGGAGGTGAACCAGCCCACGCTGCGGCTGAGGTCCACCTGCTCGGCCAGGGCCTCGCGGCCGTGGCCCTCGAGGTCCAGCAGCAGAGACTGGCAGCCGCCCCAGTGCTGGAAGCCGGCCAGCAGGGCGGCCACCAGGAGGTCGTTGGCATCGGTGCCATAGGCCTGGTGGGCCGGGCCGCGGAAGGCGGCGGTCTGCGCGGCGCTGAGCCGTACCTGGCAGCAGCCGTGGGCCTCCTCGGCATGGCGAGGGGCGCGGGGCTTGAGGGCGTGACGCATCAGCGCGGGCCGCTCCTGGCCCTCGGCCATGCGGGCCTGCAGCTGGGTGGCGAACTGCTGCCAGTGCGCGCGTTCGGCGGCCAGGGCCGTGTCCTGCGTGGCGGCCAGCCGGCCCTGCCAGGCCTGCACCCAGTCGCGCACTGAGCTGGTCTTCAGCGGCAGCGGCGTGCTGCTGCCGGACTTGAGCTGGGCATAGAGCTGGCCCAGGTCCTGCAGCAGGATGTTCCAGGAGACGCCGTCGACCAGCAGGTGGTGCATGACCACCAGCAGGCGGCTCTGCTGCAGGCTGCCGCCCTGCAGCCAGCGCAGGCGCCACAGCGGGCCCTGGCCGAGGTCCAGGCCGGCCTGGGCCTGGGCAATGGCCTCGCGCCACAGCGGCAGCGAGGTCTGGCCATTGGGTGCGCGGCAGTCCACCACCGCGAAGTCCGGCGCGTCCTCCGGCGCAGCGGCAATGCACTGCACCCAGCCGCCCTCGCGCCGCTCGAAGCGCGAGCGCAGGCCGTCGTGATGCCGGGCCAGCTGCTGCAGGGCCTGCTGCATGAGCGCGGGGTCGGGCACCTCGTGCAGCTCCAGCAGCAGCGCCTGGTTGAAGTGGGCCAGGTCCTGGTCGACCTTGTCGAACATCCAGTGGGCGGCCGGGCCCAGGGGGAACTCGCCGCTGACCGGGCCCTGCTCCACCTCGATGCCCGGCGTGCTGCTCACGACGCGGGCCAGGCGGGCGATGCTGGGGTGCTCGAAGAGGTCCTTGGGACGCAGATAGAGGCCCTGCTGGCCGGCCTTGGAGACGATGACGGCGGCCAGGATGGAGTCGCCGCCCAGCTGGAAGAAGTCGTCGTCCACGGTGACGCTCTCCAGGCCCAGGACCTCGCACCACAGCGCGGCCAGCTGGGCCTCGACGGCGCCCTCGGCCGCGCGGCCGGCGGCCTGCAGATCGGGCGCGGGCAGGCGGGTGAGGTCGGGGCGCAGGGCGGCGTCCAGGGGCAGCTGATCCAGCAGCACCAGGGCCTGGGGCCACTGCAGCTCGGGCAGCTCGGCGCGCAGGCGGTCCTGCAGCGTTTGGGTCAGCGTGGCGTCGTCCAGCACCGCAGGGCCGGACTGGCGCAGCACATAGGCGGTGAGCGCCGGGCCTTGGGCCGTGGGGACCTCGGCCAGCAGGGCCAGGGCCACGCCGGCCTGGCCCATGAGGCAGCGCTCGACGGGGCCGGCCGCCAGCGGGCGGCCCGCGCGCATCAGCAGGCGACCGCTGGCGTCCGGGCTCTGCAGGTCCATGCCCACGGCGCGCAGGCGCAGGGCCGTGCCGCTGCCGGCATCGGCCAGGGCCCATTGGCGCTGGGCGGGCGCTTCGCCCGAGGCCGAGCGCAGCAGCGGCGCACCGCAGCCCGCCAGGGGCAGCCAGCGCCAGCCCTGGGCCACGGGCTCGAAGACCCAGGGGCGAGACGCGGCGGCCTCCGGCGCGAGGCGCAGGAAGCGGGGCGAGGCCCCCGGCCAGCGCCGCACGGGCTCGGCCTGCTCGCCGTAGGCCAGCAGGCGGGGCAGGGGATGGTCAGCCGGCAGGGCGCGCAGGGCCTGGGCCAGCGCGGGCGTCAGCAGGGTCGGCAGCAGCAGGGCTGTGGGCGCGAAGGTGGCGACGCGTTCGGCCAGCTCGTCCGCCAGGGCCTGCGCCGTCTGGTCGCCGGACAGCTTCGCCAGCTGCACGCTGCAGCCGCGCGACCAGGCCAGGGCCAGGGTCGCGCTGGCCAGGGCCAGCAGCCGCGGCGCCTGGGACCAGGGCAGCAGCAGGCGGTCATTGGCGCTCAGCTGCAGGGCTTCGCCGGCGGCCAGGCCCAGCAGCGGGTCCTCGGCGTGCGTGCGCGCGGTGGCGCCGTCGCCAGGCTGGCAGTCCAGGTCCGCCAGCAGCTGGGAGGACCCGGCCGGCACGCGCACCACCAGGTCCAGCCCCGGGGCGGTCTCGCCCGCATCCAGCCAGCGGACCTGCGCGCCCTCGGCCAGCAGGGCCGGCCACAGCAGGGCGCCCTGCACGGGATGGCTGAGCGCGAGGCCGACGCGGCTGCCTTCGCGCAGGCCCTGGGCCTGCAGCGTCGCCAGCCAGGCGCGGGCCTGACGGGCCAGGCGGGCCAGCGTGCAATCGGCCGCGTCCTCCTGCAGGGCGGGCCGCTGAGGCTGGGCCTGGGCCCGGTCCAGCAAGGCCTGGTGCCAGGTCTTGCCCAGCACGGAGGGCGCCAGGGGCTGGCCCTCACTGGCCGGTGCGGCGGGCAGCCGGGCCTGGTCCAGCTGCCCGTCCGGCTGCCGCAGGGACTGAGCGAGCAGCTGCTCGAACTGCTCGCCGAAGCCGGCGATGCTGGCCTCATCGAAGAGGTCGCAGTTGTAGGTCCAGGCGGCCACGTAGTCCTGGCCATCGTCCTGGATGTTGAGGGTCAGGTCATGCGTGGCGCCGCGGGTGCCGGTGCTGGAGGCGGCGAGCACGGGGCCGAACAGCGTCTCCTGGACGGCCTCCGTGCCCTTGCGCAGCTGGTTCCAGTTGTACATGACCTGGAACACCGGCGAGCGGCTGGCGTCGCGCGCGGGGCGCAGGCGCTCGACCAGCAGCGGGAAGGGGTAGTCCTGGTGGTCCAGCACGCGCAGCATCATCTGGCGCGTCTGTTCCAGCAGCTGGTCGAAGCGCGCGAGGCCCTGCAGCCGGCAGCGCAGGGGGATGGTGTTGACGAAATGGCCCAGCACCTGCTCGCTGCCGGGCATGCTGCGGCCGGAGGTCGGCGCGCCGATCATCAGCTCGTCCTGGCCCGTGTGCTTGTGCAGCAGCAGCTGGTAGACGGCCAGCAGCCACATGTAAGGCGTCACCCGCCGTTCGCGGGCGGCCTGGCGCAGCGCGCCGGAGATCTCCGGGTCCAGCGTGCGGCTGTGGACGCGGCCGGCCTCGGTCTTGAGGGGCGGGCGCGGGCGGTCGCCTTCCAGGGCCAGCGTCGGCAGCTCGCCCTGCAGCTCCTGCGCCCAGAAGGCGGCCAGCACAGCGCCTTCGGGGCCGGCCAGGCGCTGGGCCTCGTGCTGCACGAAGTCCTTGTACTGGTGCTGCAGGGCCGGCAGGCGCAGGGGCTGCCCGGCACTGCCCAGGGCGTAGAGCGCGGACAGCTCGCGCACCATGATCTCCAGGGACCAGAAGTCCGCCGCCACGTGGTGCACATTGAGCAGCAGGGCGTGGCGCGGCGCCTCTTCGGCCAGCGCGCACTCGTTGACGAGCAGCTTCAGCCGGATGGGCGAGACCTTCAGGTCGAAGGGCTTGTTGGCCTCGTCGTCCACCCAGTGCAGCACCTGCGCCAGTGTGTGGCCCTGCACGCGGCTGATGTCCAGGCGCGCCGCGGCGTCCAGGCTCACCTGCTGGCGGGGCTGGCCCTCGGCGATTTCATAGCGGGTGCGCAGGATGGGATGGCGGGCGATGAGGTAGTCCACGCAGCGCGCCAGCAGGGGGAGGTCCAGATCGTCGAGCAGCCGGCAGGCATAGGTGACGTTGTAGGCCGGGCTGGATGGCTGCAGCTGGTGCAGGGACCACAGGGACTTCTGCGAGTAGGACAGCGCATAGCTGCCCGCGCTCGTGCCGAACTGCTCCAGCAGTGCGATCAGGCCCTCCTTGTGGGCCTTGAGCTCCGCCAGCAGCTGGGGCGTGATCAGCTCCTTGGGCGCCTTGTATTGCAGCTTGCCGTCCTGGGTCCAGAGCTGCACGCCGCGTGCGGCCAGGGCATTGATGTAGTCGAGCGAGCTCATAGCTGACCGCTTTCCATTTCCATGTCGAAGAAGGCCTCGGTGGAGACCTGGTCCAGGGTCTGCGCGGCCGGGGTGGCGGGCGCGTCAGACGGTGTCGTCGGGAGGCTGGCGGCCTGCTCGAGCTTGCGGGCGATGGTCTCCACCACGTCCTGCAGGCTGGCGCCTTCCAGCAGGCGGCCGAAGGGGATGTCCACGCCCAGCTCGCGGCGGATGCCGCTGCGGAACTCGGCGGCCATCAGCGAGTCCATGCCCATCTCGATCAGCGGGCGCTGGGGGCTCAGCTGGCGGGCGTCCGACTGCAGAGTGGCGGCCAGCGCGTCGACCAGGGCCTGGGTGAGGGCCTGCTGCAGGGCCTCGCCGCTCAGGCCTTGCAGCGCGGCCTTCAGCTGGCCGGCGGGCAGGCCCGGTGCCGCCGCGGCGCTGCCGCCTGCGACATCGGCCAGCAGGCGCCTGAGGCCCGGGGCGCGGGTGCGCTGGGCCAGCAGGGCCGGGTCCACGGACCACAGCAGGCGCTGGTGCGCGCCGGGCCCGGTCGCGGTGTCTGCCAGCACGGCGTCCAGCGCCTGCAGGGCGGCCGCGGGCGGCATCTCCAGCAGGCCGAAGGCTGCGGCGCGCTGCTTCTGGGCCTCGTCCAGCTGCCCGGCCATGCCCTCGCCGCCCCACAGGCCCCAGTTGAGGCTCAAGGCGGCCAGGCCCTGGCTGCGGCGCAGCTGGGCCAGGCCGTCCAGCCAGGCGTTGGCGGTGGCGTAGGCGCACTGCCCGGGCGAGCCGATGCAGGACACCACCGAGGAGAAGAGCACGAAGTGCTGGAGGGTCAGGTCTTGCGTGGCCTGGTGCAGGTGGAAGGCGCCGGCCAGCTTGGGGGCCAGAACCTGCCGCACGGCGGCCTGGTCCTGCGCGGCCAGCAGCCCGTCCTGCAGCACGCCGGCGCAGTGGAAGACGCCCTTGAGCGCCGGCCCGCCGTCACCGACCAGGCCGTCGACCAGAGCCTGCACGGCCGGGCCGTCCGCCACGTCCAGGGCCTGCCAGCGCAGCTCGCTGCCGGCCGCGCGGGCCTGCTGCTGCCAGTGTTCCCTCACGGCCGGCTCGGGCAGCTGGCGGCCCAGGGCGACCACGCGCCGGCCCGGGCCCTGCAGCAGGCGCTCGAGCAGCTGCAGGCCCAGGGCGCCGCGGGCGCCGGTCAGCAGGTAGGAGCCCGGCTCCAGGGCCAGGGCTTGCGGGGCGGGCAGGGCAGCTGGCTGCAGGCGAGGCACCCGCAGGCCTTCCTCGCGCAGCAGGAACTGGCGCTCCTCGCCGGGGTCGCTGTCGCACAGCAGGGCATGCAGCCGCTGCAGGGCCTGCGGCGTGGGCCGGACCGGCAGGTCCAGCAGCAGCACCGGCAGCTCGGCGGCCTCATGCATGAGGCTGCGGCCCAGGCCCCAGGCGGCGGTCTGCTCGGGCTGCACGGGGCCGCCGTCATCGGCCTGCGCGCCATGGGTCAGCAGCGCCAGGCTCAGCGGGTGCTCGCCCAGGTCCAGGCCTTGCAGGGCCTGCCAGAGGCCGGCCAGCGCGGCGTAGGCCTCGCTGACGGCCTGCTGGCGCTGCGGGCCGCCGGCGTCCTCGGCACCCTTCGTCTGCCAGTCCTGCAGCAGGACCAGGGGCTGGCCGGGCGCGGCCTGGGCGGCCCAGTCGCGCAGGGCCTGCTGCCAGGGCGCGTGATCCTCACCCGCGGGCGGTGCGGCGGGCAGCAGGTCCAGCGAGAGCTGGTGGTCGCGCCACAGGCTGCGCAGGTCCTCGGCCATGGAGGACCCGGCGGGCGATGCCAGCAGGGCGACCCGCGGCGCGGCGCCTCGGCGCGGAGCCGGTGTCAGGGCCTGCCATTGCACGGTGTGGGCCTGGACCGGTGCCGCGCCGGCCGGGCGCAGCTGCGAGGCGGCCACGGCATGCAGCTGCAGGCCGCGCAGGGCCAGCAGGCAGCGGCCGTCCTCGTCATGGATCCAGAGATCCGCCCGGCGCTGCTGTCCCGTGGCCTGCACGCGCGCGGCGCACCACAGGCGCTGGGCGCGGCCGCTCTGGACATGGCAGTCCAGGGCCTCGAGGCCCACGGGCAGCAAGACCTGACCCTCCATGTCCTGCTTCAGGCAAGCCGCGGCGACGACCTGCAGGCAGGCGTCCAGCAGGGCTGGATCGGCGAAGCGGCTGGCGCCGTTCGCGGCGCCCACGCGCTCGACCCGGCCCAGCGCTTCCCTGGCCTCGCCGCCGGGCGCGCACCACAGGCCGGTGAGGGCGCGGAAGGCGCCGCTGTACTGCAGGCCGACCTCGTCCAGCGCTGCGTAGAGCTGCTCGGGGGGCAGGGCTTCGGTGCAGCGCTCGCGCCAGGCCTGGAGCACGCCGGAGGGCGCGTCAGCAGGGCTCGTCACGGCCTGGCCGCTGGCATGCAGGGTCCAGGTGGGCGGCTGCGGGCCGGTGTCCGGCGCGGTGTGGATCTCGATGCGCTCGCCGCCATCGACGACCGTGACCAGGCGCAGGGCCTGCTCGGCGGACAGGGGCAGGGCCTGCTCGAAGGCGATGTCGCGCAGCTGCAGAGGCGCCTCGCTCCCGTCGGGACGCAGGGCATCCAGCATCAGGGCCAGATAGCCCGCGGCCGGGAACAGGGGCTGGCCATGGACGGCATGTCCGGCCAGGAAGGCATGGCTGGCCAGAGACAGGCGCTGCTCATGCCGCCGCTCGCGGCCGCTGCCCGGCAGGTGCAGGGCGGGGCCCAGCAGGCTCGCATCGCGGGCTCTGCCCTGGAAGGCCGAACCCTGCAGCAGGCCGGCGCGCGCGGGCTTGCGCTCGCCCAGCCAGTAGCGGGTGTCCGCCAGCGGATAGGGCGGCAGGGGCACGGCGCGGGGCGCGCCGTGCTGGTCCAGCGAGCGGTCGACGGCGTTCCACTGCGGCTCCTGGCCGGCGGCGAAGACGGCGCCCAGTGCGGTCCACAGCGAGGCCAGGTCGGACTGCCCGTCCAGGCTGTGGTGCAGGCGCACCGCCTTGGACGTGAGCTGGGGCGCGGCGCAGGCGCGCGCCAGCTTGCTGAGGGTCTGACCGGGGCCGATCTCCAGGAAGTCGGTGGCGCCGGCCTCCAGCAGGGCCTGCATGCCGGGCCGGAAGAGCACGGCCTGGCGCACATGCCGGACCCAGTAGTCCGGGTCGCAGAAGGCGGTCTGCTCCAGGCGCCCGGTGACGTTGGACACCAGCGGGATGCGCGGCGGCTGGAAGCTGATCTTGCGGGCCTCCTGCGCAAAGGCCGCCAGCATGGGCTCCATCAGCGGGGAGTGGAAGGCGCGGCTGACCTGCAGGGGGCGGCACTGCAGGCCGGCCTCCTGGAGCTGGGCCTGGAGGGCGTCGAGGGCCTCGCCGTCCCCGGCCACGACCACGCTGCCCGGGCCGTTGTCACCGGCCAGCTCGACACGGCCCTGCCAGGGGGCGAGGAAGGGGGTCAGGTCTTGCGCCGAGGCCAGCACGGCACACATGCGGCCGGGCGGGCACAGGTCCTGCATCAGGGCGCCTCGGGCGCTGATGAGGTCCATGCCCTCCTCCAGCGTGAAGACGCCGGCCACGCAGGCCGCGGCGTACTCGCCCACGCTGTGGCCCATCAGGAATTCGGGCTCGACGCCCCAGCTCATCCACAGCCGGGCCAGGCCCAGCTCGAGGGCGAAGAGGGCGGGCTGGGTGTAGCGGGTCTCGTGGATGAGAGCGGGCTGATCGCCCCAAAGCACGTCGAGCAGGCCGTGCTCGGCGCGGCCCTCGAAACGCTCGTCGCAGGCATCGACGGTCTGGCGGAAGAGGGCGAAGTTCTGGTACAGCGCGCGGGCCATGCCGGGCGTCTGGGCGCCCTGGCCGGTGAAGAGCAGGGCCAGGCGCGAACGGCCCGTGGCCGCGGCCGGCGGCGAGGACGCCCAACGCCGGGCCTCGGCGTCGAGGGCGGCGGCAAGGGCCTCGCGGTCCTGGCCCACGACGCAGGCGCGCCAGGCGTGGCGGTCCCGGCGATGGCGCAGGCTCCAGGCCAGGTCGGGCACGGCGGGCGCCTCAGGCCGGCGCAGCAGGGCGGCGGTGTCCTGCAGGCTGCGGGCCAGCAGCTCGGGGCTGTGGGCGGAGAAGGCCAGCAGCTGCGGGCGCTCGTCCTGCAGCGCGGAGGCTGGCGGCTCGGCAGCGGGTGCGGCCTCGATGATCAGGTGGGCATTGGTGCCGCTCATGCCAAAGGCGCTGATGGCGGCGATGCGGCGCTGCGGGTCCTGCGCCGGCCAGGGCATGTGGCGGTCGGCCACGCGGATGCCGTTGCGGGCCCAGTCCACATGGGTGCTGGGGTTCTGGAAGTGCAAGTGGCGGGGCAGCTGGCCCTGCTCCAGCGAGCAGGCCACCTTGATCAGCGCGGCCACCGAGGCGGCGCCCTCCAGATGGCCGATATTGGTCTTGATGCTGCCCACGTGCAGGGGCTGGCGGCGGGCGACGTCGCGGCAGTAGACCTCCTCCAGCGCGCGCAGCTCGATGGGGTCGCCCAGCTGCGTGCCGGTCCCATGCGCCTCGACATAGTCCACCTGCTCGGGCCGCAGGCCGGCACGCTGCAGGGCCGCGCGGATCACGTCGCGCTGGGCGCGGCCGTTGGGCGCGGTCATGCCGTTGCTGCGGCCGTCGTGGTTGATGGCCGAGCCCAGGATCAGCGCGCGGATGGGCCGGCCCTGGGCCTGCGCGTCGGAGAGCCGCATCAGCGCGACCATGCCCGCGCCTTCACCGCGCACATAGCCGTTGGCGGCGGCGTCGAAGGTCTTGCAGCGGCCGTCGGGCGACAGGGCCTGCAGCTCGCTCAGCGCGATGCTCATCTCGGGCGAGAGCATCAGGTTGGCGCCGCCGCTCAGCGCCAGGTCGCACTCGCGGTTGCGCAGGGCCTGGCAGGCCAGGTGGGCGGTGACGAGCGAGGAGGAGCAGGCCGTGTCCAGCTGCAGCGTAGGGCCGTGGAAGCCGAAGAGGTAGGCGATGCGGCCGGCCGAGAAGGGCCGCGCCGTGCCCAGCGAGGTCTGGGCGAAGCTCTGCTCGGCGGGCGGGACCTGGTCGCTGAGACGTGCGTAGTCGTCCAGCGAGAGGCCCACGAAGACGCCGGTCAGCTGGGACTTGAGGCTGTCGCGGCAGAAGCCCGCGTCCTCCAGCGCGCGCCAGCTGCATTCCAGCAGCAGGCGTTGCTGCGGGTCCAGGCGCCGGGCCTCGCGGCCGGAGAGGCCGAAGAAGGCCGCGTCGAAGCGGTCCACGTCCTCGATGAAGCCGCCGTGGCGGCTGTAGCTGGTGTCGGGGCGGCCGGGCTGGGGGTCGTAGAGATCGTCCGTCCAGCGGTCCGGCGGCACTTCCACGATGGCATCGCGGCCCTCGGCCAGCAGGGTCCAGAGCTGGTCGGGCGAGTCGGCCCCGCCAGGCAGGCGGCAGCCCATGCCGACGATGGCGATGGGCTCCTCCCGGCCTTGCCGCGCCTCGTCGAGCTCGCGTCGCAGCGACTCGATCTTCAGCAGGGCCTTCTTGATGGGGGAGAGATCGGGGGTCGACTCGCTCATGATGGGCAGGGGACTAGCGTTCCAGTTCCTTCAGCAGCAAGGCCTCGGCCTCGGCATCGGACAGGGAGTGGAGGGAGTTCGCCAGCGCCTCGGGCGCGGCGGCGGGGGTGGAGGGCGCAGCGGCGGGGGCCGGACCCGGCTGCGCGGCGCCGCTGCGCGAGGCCAGGGCCTCGGCGGCGCCCTTCATGCCGGCCAGGTGCTGGGCCAGCTCGGCGATGTTGGCGCAGTCCCACAGCACCGTGGCCTCGAACTCGATGCCGGTGGCCTGGCCCACCTTGAGGGCCAGCTGCAGGGCGTTGACGGAGTCGAAGCCCATCTCCACCCAGGCGCGGTCCAGGGGCACACGGCCGGGCGGGGTCTTGAGCAGCTCGGCGACCACGCCGGCGATGATCTGCTCGACCTGGCGCGGCAGGCTCAGCGCGGTGCTGGCCACCTCGGCCGCGGGCGCGGCCGCCGCTTCGCCAGCGGCCTGGCCAGACGCCTCGCCCAGGCCCTCGGTCCAGCTGGCGACGATGCGCAGCTGCCCCTGCAGCCAGGCCTTGCGGCACAGCGCGCGGGCGATCTTGCCGCTGGAGGTCTTCTCGATGGTGGCGGGCTCCACCAGCACCACCTGGTGCGGGGTCAGGCCGAAGTCCTCGCCGATGGCCTGCACCATGGTGCGCAGGGTCTCGTCGAGCTGCAGGCTGCGGCGCTGGCTGCGGCCGATCTCCTGCACCACGACCAGCTTCTCTTCCTTGTCGATCAGCACCGAGACCGCGGCGCCGGCGCCGCGCTTGAGCTCGGGCACGGCGTCCTGCACGCAGTCCTCGACGTCCTGCGGGTAGATGTTGCGGCCGCGGATGATCAGCAGGTCCTTGACCCGGCCGGTGATGTAGAGCTGGCCCTGCACCACGGCGCCCAGGTCCCCGGTGCGCAGCCAGCCGCCTTCGGCCGGCGAGGCCGCGGCGGGCCGGGCGCCAAAGGTTTGCTCGCTGAGATCGGGCAGGCCGAAGTAGCCGGCGCCCACGCTGCCGCCGCGCACCCAGACCTCGCCCACCTGGTGCTCGTCGGCCACGGGCCGGCCGTGCTCGTCGACCACCAGCAGTTCATGGCCCAGGCGCGTGCCGCCGCAGGAGACCAGGCTCTTGCGGTCCGACTCCGGCGCACCGGGCGCGCAGGCCTCGATGCGGCCGCGTGCGAGGGCGGCATTGCTGACGTCCAGGTACTGGATGCCCCCGCCCTTGCTGACGCCGGTGACCTGCACCGTGGCCTCGGCCATGCCGTAGCAGGGGAAGAAGGCGCCGGGCGCAAAGCCATGCGGTGCGGCGGCGGCGAGGAAGTCCTCGACGGTGGCGCGCTGGATGGGCTCGGCGCCGCAGAAGGCCAGGTCCCAGCGGCTCAGGTCCAGGCCTTGCGCCTCTTCGGACTGCAGGGCCTGGGCCGCGAGCTGGTAGGCGAAGTTGGGGCCGCCCGAGGTGGTGGCGCGGTGCTGCGAGATGGCCTGCAGCCAGCGCAGCGGCTTCTGCACGAAGGCCACCGGGGACATCAGCACGAGGCTGGAGCCCACCGAACCCATCTGCAGCACGGCCGAGAGGCCCATGTCGTGGTACAGCGGCAGCCAGGACACCACGCGGGTGTCGCGGTGGTGGCCCATCAGCTGGGCGATCACCTGCTGGTTGTTGATGATGTTGCCGTGCGTGATCATCACGCCCTTGGGCGTGCCGGTGGAGCCCGAGGTGTACTGCAGGAAGGCCAGGTCCTCGGCCCGGGGCAGCGGCAAGGCGGGGTCAGGTCTTGCGCCGGCGTCGAGCAGCGTGGCGTAGTCGCTGAGGCGGCAGCCGGTGAAGAGGCCCTGCTCGGCCTGCATCTGCTGCAGCAGGGGCAGGGACTTGTCCGGCGCGATCACGAAGCTCGCGCCGCTGCTGTCCACGATGGCCTGCAGCTTCTGCCACTGCGCCAGCTTGCGGGCCTGCTGCGGATGGTGGGCCGGGATGGCCACCAGCCCGGCCATCAGGCAGGCATAGAAGGCGCTGACGAACTCCAGGCCGGTGGGCAGGAGCAGCAGCACGCGCGCGCCCGCGGGCAGCTGCCCGTGCAGGGCGGCGGCTACGCGGCCGACTTCGTCGAACAGCTCGCCATAGCTGGCCTGGCGCTCGACCTCCTCGCCTTCGCGCAGCACGGTGAGCGCCACGCGGTCGGGGGTCTGGTCGCGCCAGGCCTGCAGGGTCTCGATGATGGAGGCCGGCAGCTGCGGCAGGGGAAAGAGTGAGCGGTCCATGGGGCGTGTCTGGGTGAGGTGACGGGCCGGGGCCATCACGGCGGAGGCCCCGAGGAGCGCAGGTCTGGGCCGGGATCGGGCCGGAGCGCGGCCGGCCCGGGTGCCATCAGGCAGAGTCGAGGAAGGCGGCCGCGATGGCCTTGCGCGCCAGCTTCATGTTCTTGGTGCGCAGGCCGTTCTCGATGCTGAAGTCCCGCCCGGTGAAGATCACCTGCTTGATCTGCTGCTGGGCCGGCAGTTGCTGGTTGACCTGGTGCACATGGGCGCGCAGGGCCTGCACTGCGGCCTCGTCCTCATGCAGCTTGGTGGAGATCACGGCGGCCAGACCCTGGCGTGCGCCGGCCAGCACCACGGCCACGCCGATGCGGGGATCGGCATGCAGCATCGACTCGATGGGTTCCGGGTGGAACTTCTCGCCGTTGCTGGTGATGATGGCGTCCTTCTTGCGGCCGACGATGTGCAGGAAGCCGTCGGCATCGAACTCGGCGATGTCGCCGGTGGCCACGGCGCCGGGCTCGATGAAGGTGCTGCGCGCGTCTTCCTCCGAGGATTCGAAGTAGCCCAGGGAGAGCAGGGCGTCACGACGCACGATGACCTCGCCCTCGTCCGAGAGGCTCACGCTGCCGGCCTCAGCCGGCTTGCCCACGCTGCCCACCCGCACCTGGCCGGGCTTGTTCCAGGCCACCATGCCGGCCTCGGTGATGCCGAAGGCCTCGTACAGCGAGATGCCGTGCTGCCAGAAGAAGTCCAGTGCGGCGCGCTTGATGGGCGCCATGCCGGTGATCATGTAGCGCATGCGGCCGCCGGTCAGCTCGGCCAGCTTGCGGGTGAGCAGCTCGGGGTCCTGTGCCGCCGCCGCGCCGGCGCTGGCGCGGGTGAGCGCCTGCAGGGTCTCGTAGAGGATGGGCGGCGCAATGACGAAGGTCGGCTGGTACTTCTTGAGCCCCGCAAAGAGCAGGGGGAAGGGCACCGAGACGAATTCCACCCCGTGGTAGAGGCAGAAGTAATAGATCATGCGCTGCTGGTAGTTGGCGAAGGGCAGGAAGGTCATGAACCGGTCCTGCGATTCCACGCCAAAGGCATCGTGGTAGAGCTGCAGCAGGCGCTCGGTGCCGGCGGCGCTGATGATCAGGCCCTTGGTCTTGCCCGTGGTGCCCGAGCTGAAGACCAGGGAGTGCGTGCCCGGTTGGTGTGGCAGCGGGCGCGGCTCCGCGGTCTTCTGGGGCATGGGCGCGTCCAGCGCCATGCTCTGCAGCCGTTCATGCCTTGCATCGCCGTCCAGCCAGGCCGGGTCCACGGCCATCACGCTGAGCTGGTAGGCCTCGATCAGCTCCGCCCAGGGGCGGCTCGGCCGCTCGTTGGGCAGGGCCACCGAGACGCAGCCCAGCTCCACGCAGGCCAGGTCCCAGGCCATCCAGCCGTAGTTGCTGGGCGCGGCGATGCCCACGCGGCAGCCCGGGCCCAGGCCCAGCGCCCTCAGGCGCTCGACCACGTGCAGGGTGTCGCGGTGCAGATCGTCGAAGGTCTTGTGGGTCTCCTGGCCCTTGTCGTCGACCAGGACCAGGGCGGTGGAGCGGCCCTGCAGGCGGGCGAGGATGTCGGCGATGCGCATGTCCTTGGCCTCAGGCGGGTTGGGCTTCCAGGGCGGCGTTGGGACGCTCGGCGTAGTACTTCTGGGCCGCGCTCTCGTACATGTTCCAGAAGAGCTTGCAGGTGTGGTCGATGGCGAACAGGGCCTCGGCCTGCATCTGCGGGGTGGTGCAGAGCTCGGAGACCAGCTGGATGCCCTCGGCCACGTGAGCCACGTCTTCCTTCTGGTGGACCGAGAAGAAGCGCGTGCTTTCCTCGCTGAGGCCGTAGATCTTGCCCAGGATGGCGTGGCGGGCCTCGCCGGCGCGGGTCTCCAGGCTCTGGCCCTCGCTGGCGATCATCACGGCCGCAGCGCCAATGTGGTAGGTGTGCTCACCCTTGCAGTTGTCCAGGCGGTAGGTGATCAGCTCCTTGGTGGCTTCCGAGGGCGTCCAGGCGTCACGCTCCTCGTCGCTGATGCCCTGGGCGCGGATGAAGTCCTCCATCAGCTCCACATGGTTCTTGGTCTTGGAGAAACGGCCGGTCTCTTCCTCGAACAGGTTGAACAGCAGGCGGCGCTTGTGGATGGGCAGGGGGCAGCGGAAGTACAGGTTCTCGATGTACTCGAGGAAGTACTTGGTGATCTGGTAGCCCTCCAGCGAGATGATCTTCAGCAGGTGCCAGTTCCGCTCGGGCGTGAACAGCTCCTTGAAGATGGGGTGGTTCAGCGTCAGGTGGGCATCCAGGGTGGCGCGCAGCTGGATCGCGAAGGCGTCCTTGTCCAGCGCCACGGCGGGGGTGGAAACAGTCATGGTGGGCTCCGGCGGTATGGGTTGTTCGATCGTGAAGAAGTGCTCGATCACTGTACGTAGCGGCGCGCCGGCCCGAACCTGTCCATTGGGGCAAGGACTCCCACCCGTACTTCAGGTCAGGTAGGCAAGGGGTCAGGGCCTCGGTATAAAACGGCCTGCCCGTCGGACCCTGTCTGCGCTACCTGCAGGACGGCGCGTCCACTTCCCACCGGAGCCTTCCATGCATGCACCCTCCGCGGCACATTTCGATGCCTTCCTGAACCTCATCGCGCAGATCACCCCGGTCGAGCTGGCTGCGGACACGGTTTCGCGCGACTCCAACCTGGCCAGCGACCTGATGCTGGACTCCATCTCGCTGATCTCGCTGATGGCCCTGACCGAAGAGCACTTCGGCATCAGCTTCGCCGAGCACACCGAGTCCATCGCCAAGCTCGCCACGGTCGGTGATGCGCTGGATCTCATCGAGTCCCTGCAGGCCGCGAAAGTCTGAGGTGAGCATGCCGCAAGTCATGACAGCCGCCCCAGCCGAGGATCCGGCCGCCTCGGGCTGGCAAGCCCTGCAGAAGGCCTGGGACGCCATCGCCTCGGCGGGCCAGGGGCCGGCCACGCTGTTTCTTGACGAGGCGGCGGTGCGCCAGCTCCTCGCGGGCGAGGCCGCCCCGGCGCTGCAGCTGCCCGACACCCTGGGCGCGCTCGCCCAGGCGCAGCGCAGCCTGCAGGTGGTGCTGCCCCACCAGGGCTTCGCCCCCTTCTGCAATCCCGGCCGGCTGAAGGCCCTGCTGGAGGCCGCGCTGGCCCCGCAGATCGGGGGGGCGGCGCTGCGCGTGCTGGTGCTGGCTCATGCGGTGAGCGAGCAGCCTGCCGCGTCCGCGGCCTTGCCCGCCGCCCTGGCCGCGCTCAGCGAAGGCCTGGTGCACTGGATGCAGGGCGTGCGCCGCCGCGCGCCGGACTACTTCAGCAAGCACCCGCTGGTCCTGCCCTTCAGCGGCGGCCAGGGGCCCAGCCTCCATCTGCTGGAGCCCGCGGCCCTGCTGGACTGCCTGCGCCATGCCACGCCCGCGCTGCCGCCGGGCTGTCATCTGATCCATGCGCCGGCCCTGGGCAGCGGCGCGCTGCTGCTGCGCGAGCTGGCCCTGGCTCTGGACATCCCGGTGGCCGAGGCCTCCTGCGCGGAGAACACCCTCAGCGAGCTGCTGGAAGACAGCCTGCAGCAGGCCCGCCAGCGTTGGCAGCTGGGCCAGGAGGCCCTGCTCGACCGGCAGTCCTTCGACAGCGCCCTGGCCTGCGGCCCCAGCGCCTCGCCCTGGGCGGCCGCGTGGCAGTCGCAGCTGGACGCGCTGCGCCGCGCGCAGCAGGACAGCGCCGCCCCCATCGCCCGCCGCTGGACCGCGCTGCCCGGCATGCGCCTCGAAGCCATCGAGGGCGCGCCGCTGCGCGTGTGGTGCCTGGGCGAGGGGCCGCAGACGGTGCTGCTGCTCAATGCCTTCGGCCTGAGCCTGGACGTCTGGTGCGAGCTGGCAATGGCGCTGAGCCCGCACTGCCGCGTGCTGGCCCTGGAGGCCCGGGACGATGCGGCGGTGGCCGCCGAGGCCCTGTCCAGCACCTACTACGACAGCGAGGACTCCTGGCCCCGGTTCCTTCAGAGCGTGCGCCAGCTGCTGGCCACGCAGCAGACGGGGCCCCTGCACCTGCTCAGCTGGTGCGGTGGCGCCAAGTTCGCGCTGGACCTGGCCCGGGCGCTGCCGCAGGAGGTGGCTTCGCTGTGCCTGGTCGCCCCCTCCTATGCGGGGGTGGACTGTGGCGCGGGCGGCGATTCCAGCTTCGAGACCAGCCTCAACACCATGTGCCGCCTGGTGCAGCGCACGCCCGCCGCGGCGGACAGCATGGCCCGCTCCATGCTGGCCCTGCTGCAGCGTGGCGACGGCGCGGCCGACGACCCCCAGCGCCTGTGGAGCCTGCCCGATGCCCACACCGCGCACTGGCTGCACGAGCCCTATGTGTCCGCCGAGCGCATGCGGCAGTACAGCCGCCAGCTGGTTCACTTCCGGGCTCACGCGATGAGCCTGCCGCCGGCCGTGGAGCCGCTGGCCCAGCCCTGCCTGCTCCTCATGGGCGACAGCGACACGGCCACCTGCGCCGAACGCGCCCGTGCCATGGGCGCGCTGACGTCACAGACCTTGCAGCTGGGCCTGCGCGCCGCGGGCCACTACCTGATCCACCAGGACGCCGGCCTGATCGCGCAGCTGCAGCGCGCCTTCATGCGCGAGGGCCTGCAGCTGGACGTGAGCGACGCCCGCCTGCGCCGCTTCACACCGGCCGAGGAGGCGCTGGTGTCCGGCGAGCTCTGAGCCCGTTGCGCCCGGCCTCCCCCAGATGTGTGGGCAGGCCGGGCCTGTCTTACCCAAACGGACAGCTACCCGCCCGGATGCGCGCTCACTACAGTCCCTGGACACCATCCAGCAGCAGGGAGTCTTCACATCATGTATGCCAACACCATCGCCGAGCTGATCGGTGACACGCCGCTGCTGAAGCTCCGAAGCCTCTCGGATGACGCGCGCGGCATCCAGGTCTTCGCCAAGCTGGAATGCCGCAATCCCGGCAACAGCGTCAAGGACCGCAGCGCCAAGGAACTGCTCGACCAGGCCCGCCGCGATCACGCGCTGGCGCCGGGCTGGTCCATCGTCGAGTCCACCTCGGGCAATATGGGCCACGCGCTGGCCATGCTCTGCGCGGTGCACGGCTACCGCTTCATCTGCGTGCTGGACCCCAAGACGCCCAAGGCCAATGTGAACCTGGTGCGCGCCTTCGGCGGCCAGGTCGAGATGGTCACTACGCCCGACGAGAGCGGCAGCTTCCAGAAGAAGCGCATCGCCGTGGCCCGCTCCATCGCCGCCACGCTGCCGAACTGCATCAACCTGGACCAGTACAACAACCCCGCCGCCATCGATGCCCACTACTACGGTACCGGGCCCGAGATCCACCGCCAGCTCAACGGGCGGGTGGACGTGCTGATCGGCTGCGTCAGCACCGGCAGCCACCTCAGCGGCGTGGCCCGCTATCTCAAGGAACGCAATCCCGGGCTGCGGGTGATGGGCGTGGAGCCGCACGGCTCCGTCGTCTTCGGCGGCGAGTTCAAGCCCTTCCTGCAGAACGGCATCGGCCTGAGCTTCACGCCGGGCAATGTGCGCGCCGAGCTGGTGGACGAGGTGCACAAGGTCAGCGACCACGAGGCCTTCGTGGCCGCCCGCCGTCTGGCTCTGGACGAAGGCCTGCTGCTGGGCGGCTCTTCGGGTTCGGTGAGCGCCGCGGCCCGCCACTTCCTCGCCGGCCTGCAGGGGCCCTGCAACGTCGTGCTGGTGATGCCCGACAGCGGCGTCAAGTACCTGGACACGGTCTACGACGACCAATGGCTCAAGAGCCATGAGCTGGGCTCGGTGCTGGATGAACTCAACAAGGGCCCGCAGGCCTGAACACTGACACAAGGACGGACATGAACCGCACGCTGAACACGGCCGGAGAGGCCAGCTACCAAGTCCCCATGGGCGCCCTCGGCACGGTGGAGCTCTGCTATGGCTGGCCGCAGCAGATCGACGCGGTGCTTGAAGAGAAGATCATCGGCCTGATGCGCCTCACCACGGCCTCGGCTCCCATCATCGGCTTCGCCGAGGAGATCACCGACGCCGAGGCCCGCCAGTACCTGCAGGACCTGCGCGGCAACCTCGCTGCCGGCAAGATCCGCCTGCTGAGCATCGTGACCGGCGGCGCCGAGCTCATCGGCCTGTGCACCCTGCGGCGCAATCTCAACCCCAACAACCGCCACATCACCGACCTCGCCAAGGGCATGATCCACGAGGACTACCGCGGCGGCCTGGTCCTGCCCGTGGCCTTCCAGGAGATCGCCCTGCAGTGCGAGCAGGACGGCGTCGAGCTGCTGACCCTGGACGTGCGCGACGGCACGCCCGCCCACCACGCCTGGCAGCGCTTCGGCTTCACCACCTACGGCACGCTGCCCGACTACGCCCGCGCCCAGGGCAAGGTGCACGCCGGCCACTTCATGATGCAGAAGGTCTCCGACCTCAAGGCCCGCGCGGCCCAGATGCTGCAGGCCCGCGTGGCCCGCGCCCAGCCGGAAGGGCAGACGGCATGACAGCCGCCAGCGCCGTCGCGGCGGCTGGGTCTGGCGCAGCCGGGCCGGTCTACACCGGCCATGTGCTGGACGCGCACTGCCACATCGCCTCGACCCACTTCATTCCCGAAGGCTTCTACGAGGGGCTGTGCCGCAATGTGGCCGTGCGCCTGGCGGCGACGGGCGTGCGCAAGTCCCTGATCGAGCTGATGGAGATGTACCTGCGCATGAGCCAGGACCACCAGGGCGACACGCTGGTGTCCGAGATGGACGAGGCCGGCATCCAGCAGGCCGTGCTGCTGCTGCCCGACTTCACCCAGGTAATGCAGAGCCAGCTGACCATTGCAGAGATGTGGGCCGAGCACCATGAGATCCTGAAGCGCCATGCCGGCCGCTTCTTCGTGTTCGGCGGCGTGGATCCGCGCTGGGGCGCGGACGGCCTGGCCCTGCTGGAACGCGGCATCACCGAGTACGGCTTCAAGGGGCTCAAGCTCTACCCGCCCTGCGGCTACAGCCCCAGCGACCGCTCGCTGTACCCCTTCTACGAGCTGTGCCAGGCCCACGGCCTGCCGGTGCTGATGCACATCGGGCCCACCAGCCCGAGCCTGTCCTTCCAGTTCTCGCACCCCTATCTGGTGGACCAGGCGGCACTGGACTTCCCCGACGTCAACTTCATCCTGGCCCACGGCGCCGTGCACCACGTGCAGGACTGTGCGGCCCTGTGCGCCTACCGGCCCAATGTCTACCTTGACATCAGCGCCTTCCTGGGCTCGCAGCATCCGGGGGGCTGGCAGGCGGGGCTGGCCGAGCTGTTCAAGCTCAACCTGAACCACAAGATCCTGTTCGGCACCGACTGGCCGGTGTTCCGCTATTCGGGCGGCCACAAGAAGGTCATGGACCTCTTCCTGGCCGCGGACGGTCCGCTGGCCGGCGTCTCGCGCGGGCAGCGGGCCTGGTTGATGTCGGGCAATGCCCGTCGACTCTTGGGAGTGGATTGATGAAGCGACCTCTGGGCGTGGAACTGGTGCCCACCCTGCCGGCGCGCCGCAAGGGCTGGCGCCGCCACCTTCGCTCCGGCCTGGGCCTGAGCCTGTGCCTGCTGGCCCTGGGCGGCGGCGCGGTGCTGGGCCTGGCGCATTCGGAAGGGGCCGCTGATCGCTGGTCGGACCAGGAGCTGGCCCTGATGGGCTCGCTGCAGATCTCCCAGCTGCGCAGCGCCGACCCCGACCCCAGCAACCGCTTCGTCGGCAACGAGGCCGCGGCGCGCCTGGGCAAGCAGGTCTTCAATGACGTGCGCTTCAGCAGCAATGGCAAGGTCTCCTGCGCCACCTGCCACAACCCGCAGGGCCAGTTCGAGGACGGGCGGCCGCGCGGTCTGGGCGTGGCCGAGGGCCTGCGCCGCACCATGCCTTCCATCGGCATGGCGCACAGCGCCTGGTTCTTCTGGGACGGCCGCAAGGACAGCCTCTGGGCCCAGGCCCTGGGCCCGCTGGAGGATGCGCGCGAGCATGGCGGCAACCGCCTGCAGTACGCGCGCCTGCTGAGCCAGCACTATGCCCAGCCCTACCGCGAGCTCTTCGGCGATCTGCCCCGCCTGGACGGCCTGCCCGCTCATGCCAGCCCCCAGGGCAGTGAGGCCGAGCGCGCCGCCTGGGCCGCCATCCCCGAGTCGCGCCGGCAGGACATCAACCGCATGTACGCCAACCTGGGCAAGGCCATCGCGGCCTTCGAGTCCCGGCTGCAGTACGGCGAATCGCGGGTGGACCGCTACATCGCCGCCACGCTCAAGGGCAGCGGCAACGCGGGCCTGCTCAACGAGCAGGAGAAGGCCGGCCTGCGCCTCTTCATCGGCCGCGGCCAGTGCATCACCTGCCACACCGGCCCGCTGATGACGGACCAGCACTTCCACAACACCGGCATCCCGCCCTTCAATCCGGAGCAGCCCGAGCGCGGGCGCGTGGACGGCCTGCGTGCGGCGCTGGCGGATGAGTTCAACTGCCTGGGCCCCTACAGCGACGCCAAGCCCCAGCAGTGCGAGGAGCTGCGCTTTGCCAACGGCAAGGACCCGCACCTGGTGGGCGCCTTCAAGACGCCCAGCCTGCGCAATGTGGCCCTGCGCCCGCCGTACATGCATGCGGGCCAGTTCGCCACGCTGGAGCAGGTGCTGGCGCACTATGCGCGCGCCCCCGAGGCGGAACTGGGCCATTCGGAACTGCGCGAGCTCAAGCCGCGCGACCTCGGCCCGCAGGAGCAGGCTCAGCTGCTGAGCTTCCTGCGCGCGCTCTCCGGGCCCGTGCTGGAGAAGCCGGCGCTGCAGCCGGCGCCGGCGCCCTGATGAAGCGGCCGCTGCCCCGCGGGAGCCGGGCGGCGGCGGTCGGCGCTCAGTCGCCGTCCGCGCTCTTGACGGCCACGCCCATCACCTTCACCTGCCCGCCAAAGGGCAGGGCCGCGGCCTCGTAGACCGTGCGGGCCGGGCGCCGACCTTCGGGGAAGAGCTCGGCATAGACCTTGTTGACCTCGGCCAGTGCGCCGATGTCGGTGAAGGCAATGTCCACGAAGACCAGATGCTCCGGGCCGAAGTCCGCCGCCCGCAGTGCGGCGAAGAGGTTGCCGAAGGCACGGCGCGCCTCCTCGGCCGGCGTGCCCGGCACATAGCGGCCGGACTCGTCCAGCGAGAGCTGGCCGCTGAGGTAGCAGGTGCGGTCCACGACCACGGCCTGGCTGATGGGCGAAGGCCAGTCCGGCAGGCCGGGGCCGCTGCTGATGAAGTGACGCGACATGGAAAATCCCGGTCAGAGTGGAGGGAAGCAGCGCGGGCGCCCCTGCAGCTGCGCGCCCGTGCGCGACTGCAGCTCGTGCAGCGTGGCGTTGCGCAGCACCTGCGCGTCCGCCATGACCACGGCGAGCGTGCTGCCCGGCAGGGCCAGGCCCAGCGCATGCCAGTGCTGGCCGGCGTGGTGGATGGCGGGCATGGCGGCGTCCAGCTCGTCCCAGCACAGGGCTTCGGGGGCCTGCGTGAAGCCCTCGCCCGTGGCCTTGAGCAGGGCCTCCTTGAGGGTCCACAGGCGGTAGAAGGCGGCGGCGAAGTCGGCCTGGGCCAGCAGCCACTGGCGCTCGCGCGGATGGAAGACGCGCTGGGCGATGGCCAGGCCGTCCTTCAGCTCGCGGTGGCTTTCGATGTCCAGCCCCACCGGCTGGTCCGCCACCGCCACGGCGATGGCATCGCCGCTGTGGCTGAGGTTGAAGTGGCAGGGCGCCGGCGCCTTCAGGGCGGGCTTGCCGGCATGGCCGCTCTCGAAACGCCAGCCCAGCGGCGCCTGCTGCGGATGGTGCTGGCTCAGCAGGCAGCGCTTGAGCGTGTGCGCCTGCGCGAAGGTGCGGGCGGTGCGCTGGCACAGGAAGCGCGCATGGCGGGCCTGCTCCTCGGCATCGAGCAGTGGCGGGCCGTCGGGCGGCGCGAGGGAATACCAGACATCCAGCATGGACAGTGACGGACAGAAAAAGGGCCGGCGGGCCGTTCAGAAGTAGTGGCGCACCAGCAGGCGGATCACGCGGGCCTGGGGCAGGGCGCCAAACTCGCTGAGGCCCTGGCCGCGGTGCTGCTGCCATTGTGCCGCCCAGTCCGTGCTGTCCTGGTGATAACGGGCCTCCAGCCACAGGAGCCGGCTGTGGTCGACCCGGCTGATGCGGGCGAAGGCGTTGAGGTCCAGCTTCGGGGCCAGCGCGTCCTGCCAGCGCAGCATCAGGAAGAGACTGTCCCGGGTGGCGGGCTCCTGCTGGGCCTGGGCGGCCTGGCGGTAGGCCCCGTAGCGCAGCGGATCGCCGGTCTGCAGGGCGGACCAGTCCGCGCGGCCGGGCGCCAGGCCGTTGTGCTGCCACTCGGCCGTCAGCGTGAGCTTGCGCGAGGTGGTGCAGCTCAGGCCGGTGGCCAGCTGGGTGTGCTGCGCCACGGGCGCCTGCAGATCGCCCAGGGCCTGGGCCAGCAGCGTGCGGCTGCGGCCGGTGCTCAGCTCCAGGTGGGCCACGCAGGCCTGGTTCAGCAGGCGGGTCAGGTTGAGGCCCAGCTGGGGCGAGTGGCCCGGCTGGCCGTCGCCGTGCAGCAGCCATTGCGGGGCGAGGTCCTCGGCCCAGGCCTGCGTCCAGGTCAGCAGCCAGCGCGGGCGGCCGTTGCTGGCACCCCAGTCCGGGCTCCAGGCGCCGCTGGAAGGGGCATCGGCCAGCTTGGGTGCAAAGACACCCGTCAGCGAGCCGCCGTCCCAGACCTTCTGCACCCGCGCCATGGCCACGCCCAGGCGGTTCTCGCGCAGGCTGGCCGGGTCGATGGCGGTGGTGTTGCGCAGGGCCTGGCGCTTGAAGTAGTCCGTGGGGTTGTAGCCGCTGGCCACGCCCAGGCGGTTGTTGATGCGGCCCAGGTCCAGCACCCATTCGGCACTGGGCCGCTGGCTGGCGTAGAGCTCTTTGAGCGTGTTGACGGCGCGCCGCTCGCCGGGCAGGCGCTCGGGGCCGGTGAGGTCCAGGCGGTCGGCGGCCAGCAGGCGCCAGGCCGTGGGGCCTTCGCCGCCCAGGGGCAGGTCCAGGGCGAGGTCCAGCCCCAGGCCCTGGGCGGAGCGCCACGGGCCGGTCTCGCCGCGCAGGCGCACCTGGCGCAGGGCGGGCTCGATGCTGGCCTGCCAGGCGCGGCGCGTGGGCGCGGTCTCGGTGGGGGCGGCGTCGGCCAGGGCCAGGCCGGCGAGCTCGGCATCGGGGGGCGGCGCCGTCTGCGCCTGGGCCGGCAGGAGCAAGGCCAGCAAGGCCAGGCCCAGCGGGCCACGGAGGAAGGGCGCCATCACTCGGCCTGGAAGCGCGCCATGTAGTCCCGCTGGAACCAGCTGTCGGGGATGTCGCGTGCCTGGAACTCGCCGTAGCGCATCACGGTCACCAGGGCGGGGTCCAGGCCGTCGATGATGACCACCTCGGTCGGCCGCACGGCGCCCAGCTCCTCCTTGAAGCGGCGGTAGAAGGCCGTCTTCAGCAGCCGGCCGCTCTCGCTGAGGAAGCGGGCCTTGATGGGGCGGTAGTTGTCACGGTCCAGCCACATCTCGATCGCGTGGTAGGTGACGTCCGGCGCCTTGGCCTCCAGCTGCAGCTTGACGGCGCGGCGGTTCTGGCGCTCGCCGTCCTGCACCTCTTCCTCCTGGGCGAGGCTGGCCTGGTAGGTCTGGGCGAAGTTGACGGTGACCACGTCACCGTTGGCGGCCTGGCCCAGCAGGCGCTGCTGCGGCGAGATGCGCACGCTGGCCTTGCTGGCCGGGTCGTAGAACCAGAGGTCGTTGCCGGTCTTGAGCATCAGCTTGTTGGCGTCCCGCGCGGGGGCCGCGAAGCGCAGCAGGGTGCGGAACTGGCCGCCGGGCTCGGCCCGCGAATAGGCCTGCAGGGTGCTGCTGTCGCTGGCCTTGCCGCCCTTGTACTCGTTGAGGCTTACCGTGGTGACGAAGGGCTTGGCCGGGTTGCGCACGGCGTCGCTGGCGGCCAGCATCTGCTGGGCGTCGAGGGCCAGGGCCCGGAGGGGGGCGAGTGCGCACAGCAGCGCGAGGCCCAGGGCGGGGGCCGGATTCTTCAGCATGGGTCCATCCATCAGGTCGTTGGCCGGCCCGCCGGGCGCGGGCTGGCGAGCGCAGATTAGCCAAGGCGGCGCGGGCGCCCAACTGCCCTTTCGGGCATGGCGGGCGCTCTGCGGATCAGGGCCGCGCCAGCCCCGCGGCGCTGCCGCCGGCCTCGCCCAGCCAGCGCTGCAGCAGCTCGGCCGGTGGCGGCCCGGCCTGGGCCACCGCGGGCGCCGCCGGCTTCATCAGCACCACATAGGGCGTGACGCCGCGCCAGCGCGGGTCCACCGCATGGCGCAGGGCCGCGGGCGGCGTGGCGGGGTCGAAGACGAAGAGGCGGTCCGCGGGCAGGTAGGCCTCGTGGCGCAGCAGCTCGGGCCCGGCGCCGTCCATCACCACGACGATGAGCCGGGCATGGCTCTTCTGGGCACGGATGTGGCCGGACAGCTGGGCGATGACGCCCGGGCAGTGCGCGCAGTCCGTGGTGCTGAAGACCACGGCGCTGGGCCCCTTCTCGCTCTGCTGCAGGCGCGACCAGGCGGCGGCGTCCAGGGTTTCGACGCGGCTGGGGTGGGCCAGGGCGGCAAGGGGGAAGACCAGCAGGCCGGCGCAGGCCAGGCGGCGCAGGCGGTGATCAAGGCGTGAGGCGTTCAATGCGGACTCCTTCGGTGCTGCGCCAGTGGCCGTAGATGGCCGATCCGGCGAGGAAGAGCTTGGGGTGGTCGTTGTCCTGGGTGGTGCGGCCCAGCTCGCGCAGGGTGAAGCTCTGGCCGCCGTCCGCGGAGATCCAGGCGCGCCAGCGGGTGCGCTGGCCGTCGAAGCTGCGCCAGGTGATGGCCACCTGCGGGCCGCTGCTCAGCACATCGGCATGCTCGGCGGCCTCGTCGGGCAGCAGGCGGACGTCACCCAGCGGCCGGCCCGCATCGTCCAGCCGGCCGTAGCGCACGCCGACCAGGCCGCCGCGGTCCCCGAACCACACGGCGTGGTAGCCCTGGGCCGCATCGCGCGCCAGGCCGGGACCGTGGTGCGGGCAGCCGTCCAGGGCCCAGCGGTCCTGGGTGGCGCGCACGGGCTCGGCCTCGGGGGCCAGGTCTTGCCCCAGGTGGGTGAAGGCGTGGTCCCGCTCGTTGGGCGCATAGACGTGGCGCCACATCGCCACCACATCCCCCTGCGGCGAGGGCGCGAGGGCGATGCGGCAGCATTCGCAGGAATGGTCCGCCACACGCGTATCCGGGCCGAAGGTGAGGCCGCCGTCCTCCGAGACATTGCGGTAGATCGCCGCGCCACGGTAGGGCGGGGCCTCGCCGGTCGGGCCGGCCTTGCTGGCCTCCAGGTCGCGCTTGTCGATCCACACGGTGTGCAGGCGGCCCTGGGTGTCGAAGGCCAGGGACTCGAAGCGGTGCGTGATCACCTGGCGGTCCGCGTGCACGGTCACGGGCGGGGCGAAGCTGCGGCCGCCGTCGGTGGAGCGCAGCAGGCGCACCTGGGCGGTGTAGGGCTTGGCCAGGGGGCTGCTGTAGGACACGAGCACCAGGCCGCCCTTGCCGATGAGGACCTTGGGCCGGCTCTCGCCGTCCGCGGCCACGCCGTCGTCGCCGATGTCCGGCAGGCGGGGCGCGTCCCAGCTGCGGCCCTGGTCCGTGCTGCGCTGCAGGGCCAGGCGGCCCTGATCGTCGAGGCCCACCATCCAGAAGCTGCCGTCCTCGGCGGCCGCGACGCTGATGGCCAGGGCGGCGCGGGCCTTGGCAGCCTTGCCGGTCTTGGACTGGCCGTGCTGCATGCCAGGCGCGTGGCCGGCAGGCTTGGCGTCCGCCGCCAGGGCGGGGGTGATGACCGCCGCGGCCATCACGAGGGCCAGGGCGGGCAGGAGGCGTGCTGTCAGGAACGCATGCATGGGCTTCATCCTTGGGAGGTGCTCACAGGCTCGCGCGCAGCTCGGTGAACAGCGTGCGGCCGGGGTAGGGGTGGGCCTGGTAGGCGCGCTGGTTGCCGAGGTTGTCGATGCCCACGGCCACCTCCAGGCCCTGGCGCAGCTGGCGGCTCAGGCGCAGGTCCAGCAGGGTGAAGGAGGAGACGCCGCCGTAGACATCGGGGTTGACGTCGCGGTTGTAGGGATCGTTGTAGGCCCGGCCGGAGTGGCGCAGGCCCAGGCTGCCCATCCACAGGGCGTCGGGCCGGTAGACCAGGCGGGCGTTGGCGCGCAGCCGGGGGATGCGGGGCCAGGTCTTGCCCTCGGACTGCGGGTCGCGCGGATTGGCCAGCACGCGGGAGCGGGCCCAGGCGGCGTTGAGGTCCAGGCCGAGGCCCTTCACGAAGAGGTCGTCCACCTGCCACACGGCCTCCAGGCCGTAGGTGCGCACGCGGTCCACATTGGAGACGCGGTTGCGGGTGACGCCGCCGCTGTTGTCGGACTGGCGCAGGATGGCGTCCCGCACATCGTCCAGGAACAGGGAGACGCGCAGGCGCTGCGAGCCCCAGTCCTTCTCGCCGCTGAGTTCCCAGGCGTTGGAGCGCTCGGCGCGCAGGTTCGGGTCGCTGGTGGTCTCGCTATTGGGCGTGAGGGTGCCGTTGTAGAGCTCTTCGACATTGGGGAAGCGCACGCCGCGGCCGTAGCTCAGCTTGAGCAGGGTCTCGGCGTCCCGCTGCCAGGCCAGGGAGAGCTTGGGCGAGGCGCCGGAGAGGCGTCGCGCCTCGTAGGGCATGACGCGATCCGCCATGCCCTCGGGGGCGGGCAGGCAGCGGGCCTCGGTGCCGGGCTTGCAGTCCGCGGCCTTGAGCCGCAGCAGCTGCTGGCCGTCGGTGCTGCGGAACCATTCCTGGCGCAGGCCGCCAGTGAGGCGCCAGTCGGGCTGCAGCTGCCAGCTGTCCTGGACATAGGCGGCCCGCACCTCGGTGCGGCCCTGGTAGCGCTGCGAGAGGGCGCCGAGCCTGCTGCGCCAGTCCGGGGCCTGGTAGCTGGGGCTGTCCAGCACATAGGCGTTGCGGTGCAGGCCGAAGACCCACTCGTGCAGGCTGGCCGCCGGGCGGTACACGGCCTGGGCCTCCAGCGTGTTCCAGCCGGTGCCGTCTCGGTAGGTCCAGACGCCGGGGCCGCCCTGGCGCGCCTGGTCCTCGGCCAGGTTGGCCTGGCGGCTGAGGTCGCTGAGGATGCGGTAGTTCGAATAGACCAGGGAGCCGTTCCACTCGGCGGTGCCGCGGGTCTTGAGCGTCAGGCCCACGTGGCGGTGGCGCTCCTCCCGTTCGGAGGGGGCGAAGGCGGCGGCGGCCTTGCTGCCGTCGGGCACGTCGAAGCTGAACTGGCCATCGCTGACGCGGCCGGACCAGACGGTCGCGCCCTCGCTGTCGCGCAGGAAGCTGCGGTTGCTGTTCTCGGTGCTGTTGGTCCACAGGGCCAGCATGCCGCTGGCCACCCATCGATCGCCCAGGGGCAGTCCGGCCTTGAGCTTGAGCGTGTCCTGGCGCGTGTGGTCCACCGCGCCGCTGCCGGCGCCCAGGATGGCGCGGGGCTGGCCCAGGGGGTCGGTGTCGTAGGTGATGCCGCTGACGCGCTTGTCGCCGGGCCGCGCCGGGTCGAAGCTGCCAGTCTTGCTGTTGACGCCCAGCGTGTAGTAGTTCATCGGCTGGGACTCGCTGTCCTGGCGGTTGTAGGCCGCGCTGAGCCACAGGCCGCTGTCCAGGCGGGTGCCGACGTAGCTGGAGAACTGGTAGCCGCCGTAGCGCTCGGAGAAGCCGTAGAGCTCGAAGCGCTGGCTGTGGCCGCTCAGGCGGGCCGAGGCCTCCAGGCGGCGCGGCTCGCGCTCGGTGGTGACCACGGTGGTGCCGATGGAGTTGCCGGGGTAGATGGCGGAGAAGGGGCCGTAGAGCATGTCCACCCGCGCGATGGCCTCGGGCGTGATCACGTTCCAGCGCGGGGCGTCGAAGCGGCCCAGGAAGTTGGAGATCAGGTAGCCGTCCACATAGGCCAGGCCGCGGCCGGGCTGCAGGGTGCCGAAGCTGCGGCCGCCGATCAGCGCATTGCGGTCGCCGATGTAGCGCTTGCGGATGCTGGTGTTGGGCAGGTAGCGCAGCGCATCTTCCGGGTTGATCAGGTTCTGCTCGCGCAGCTCCTCGGCCGTGACGCTGGCGCTGTTGCTGGGCAGGTTGGCGGCCAGGCCGCTGCGCACCGCCGCGCCGGTCAGCGTGACGGGGGCGAGCTGGGCGTCGGTGCCCACGCCCTGGGCGTGCAGCGCGGTGCTGCTCAGGGCCAGCAAGGTGGCGCCTAGGCCGGCCTGCGGCCGAGCAAGTGGACGGTGCTTCATGAGCGTGCGGAGGCCTGATGAGGACGAGCATCCCCGGCGTCAGCGCCGACGGGACGTGCGGGCCGCTCTGGGTCGGAGCGATGGGTCGGCATGGTAGTGAGGACCTTCCCAATGTGGATAAGCCTGCTCGCGTCTTTGTCCTTTCGGACAGGCCTTGCAGCGCGCCGCTAGGCCCAGGCCTTGTGCATAGTGCGGGCCTGCCCATCGAGGAGGTCCCATGAAGACGCTGGCGCTCTGCGTCCTGGCCGCGCAGCCCTGGCTGCGCCGGGACATTGCCGTGGTGGTCGATGCCCTGCATGGATCGCCCCTTCCCGCTGGCGAGGCGCCGCCGCCCTCGCTGTACGCCGGCCTGCTGGACCAGGCCCGGCGCTACCTCGCGCAGCAGGCGCGGCCGGTGGCCTGGCGCGCCTTCTTCTTCGATACGCTGCAGGACTGGCAGCAGGCCCTGCAGGATCCGGCGCACGGCCTGCGCGGCTGCAGCCAGGAGCTCTTCGTGCTGCAGGCGGGCGAGGCGTCCGAGGCCCTGCAGCTGCCCGCGCGCCTGCGCACCCTCGCCCAGGCGGCCGGCCAGCCCCTGCGCTGCTCGCCGCATTCCTTCCTGCTCTATCTGCAGGGGGACGATGACGTTTCTTCCCAGCCGCCATCGGCCTTCTGGCCCGATGCCAGCACCGGCGGCCTGCACCTGCGCCTGCCGCACGCCGATGCCGACACGCGGCGCGCCGACCTGCTGCGCGTGTTGCTGGACCACCTGGACCATGCCCACCACAACCGCCTGCTG
Source organism: Pelomonas sp. BJYL3 (assembly GCF_027257975.1). Classification (GTDB taxonomy): domain Bacteria; phylum Pseudomonadota; class Gammaproteobacteria; order Burkholderiales; family Burkholderiaceae_C; genus Roseateles_B; species Roseateles_B flavus. Next base: position 837,432 of record NZ_JANZKX010000001.1, on the reverse strand, counting down.
GCGCGCAGCGTCGATGCGGCCGAGCGCCCGCCGGCTCTGGCTCGCGCGCTCCATGCCTTCATGCAGCGCCGCTGGCCAGGGCGCTGGGACTTCCACAGCTACACCGGCTCGGTGATCGCCGCCTTCATCGAGGGCATGCGCCAGCTGGGCCAGGCGGACGGCCGGCCGCAGCTCGGCGGCGTCAACGAGCATGCCCTGGCCTGCGCCGCCATCGCGGGCTGGCAGCTCTTCGGGCGGGCCTACGTGCTGGCAGTCACCTCGGGCATGGTGGACGAGTTCAAGGGCACGCTCGCCAATCTGCAGCGCACGCGCGCACCGGGATTCATCGTCTGCGCCGACAGCGCGCGCGGCCAGTGGCACGCCTTCCAGGGTACGGTGGAGCAGGCGGGGGACGGCCGCACGCTGATGCAGGCCCGCGGCCTGGCGCAGGTCTACCTCGAGTCGCCCGAGCAGCTGGAGGCGGGGCTGCGCCAGGCCTTCGCTGCGCTGGACCAGGGCGAGGGGCCCGTGGTGATCTTCGCCAGCCCCGCGGTGCTGGAGAGCGGCCTGGGCGTGGACGAGACGGCCCTCGCCGAGCCCGCCCCGGCGCAGCCGGCCCTGCGGGTGGAGGTCGACCCGGCGCACTGGGGGGCCCTGCTGTCCCTGGTCAACACGCAGCACAAGCGACTGCTGTGGTTCTGCGGCCGGCTCAGTGATGAGGAGCGCGCGCTGGTGCACGAGATCGCCGAAGCCGCGGGCATCGCCCTGTGCGACGGCATCGCGCACCCGGGCAGCGTGGCCGCCTACGCGGGCGGGCGCGAGCAGCCCCACTACCTGGGCACCCTGGGCCTTTACGGCTTCAGCCGCGCGGTCCACCGCTACCTGCACGAGGGCGAGGCCTTGCGCCCCGTGGGGGCCCAGAGCCTCTTCTTCCTCAAGAGCCGCGCCGACCAGATCTGCACGCCCTTCTCGGAGGGCCGCCTGGCCCGCCACCTGCACATCGTGCAGGTCACGAACCGGGGGCAAGACCTGGCCCCCTTTGCCGACCTGCCCCTGCAGATGGACCTGCTGGACTTCCTGCAGCGCCTGAAGGCCGGCCTGCAGGTGGAGGCCGATGTGCGGCGCTGGCGCCAGGACGCCATCGCCCAGGCGCGGCGCTGCCCGCCGGAGCACCTGGTGGACCGCATCGAGACCCTGCCCATGACGGCCAACTACTTCTTCCACCGCCTGGGCGGCCTGCTGCGCCGGCTGATCGAGGAGGAAGGCCTGCGCTACCACGGGGTCTATGACGTCGGCCGCTGTGGGGTCTCGGCCCTGCGCAATGTGCCGCGCACCGACCCCGGCTTCTCCGGCTGGTACGGCCGCGCGCTGATGGGCGATGCGCTGATGGCGCTGCCGGCCATCGCCCTGCACAGCCCGCGCCAGGTGCTGGCCTTCATCGGCGACGGCGCGCGGGCCCTGGTGCCCGATGTGGAGCTGCAGCTGCTGCGCCAGATGTCCGGCCGGCCCGATGCGGCGGAGCTCAACGTCAGCGTCTTCTACCTGCACAACGGCATGCTCTCCATCATCCAGAGCTACATCGACCTGCGCTTCGCCCGCGACGGTGCGGCCCAGGTGCACGTGCCCTGGCGGCCCCGGGACGACAGCCTGGAGCGGCACGGCCCGCTCGCCCTGCAGCGCCGCCGCCTGCTGCGCTTCGACGAGGCCCGGCTGCGCGAGGACCTGCAGGCCCGCGGCCGGCTCAACGTCTTCGAGGTCCAGCTCACCCACAACTCCAGCGGCGACGGCATGAGCCTGGCCTCCGAAGGCACCTGGAGCCGCATCACGCCCAGCGAGGAACACGCGCCATGAAATTCGGCTTCATCGCCCACCCCACCAGCCTGGCCCTGAAGCGCCAGGTCAAGCTGTGCGACCTGCTCGGGCGCGCCGTGCAGGACGCCGAGCAGGGCTTCGACCCCGCCCTGTGGCAGGCGCAGAGCCTGGTGCCCTTCGCCCGCTTCGGGCAGATCCACAGCGGCGCCGGGGCCCGCTGCGAGGGGCTGCTGCAGTACCTGCCGCTGACGGCCGAGGAGATGCTGCGCCAGCCGCGCCAGATCGCCGAGCGCGTGCTGCGCGCCGTCGACGCGCTGGCCGGGCAGGGGGCCGAGCTGGTGGGCCTGGGCGGCTTCACCGGCATCGTGGGCAACCGCGGGCTGCAGACGCTGGAGCGCGCCCGCGTGCCCGTCACCACCGGCAACTCGCTGACGGCCTACGCCAGCTGGCGCAATCTGCTGGACGTGATGACCCTGCTGGAGCTGGAGCCGCAGCAGCAGGAGGTGGCCATCGTGGGCTACCCGGGTTCCATCGCCCTGGTGGTGGCCAAGCTGCTGGAGGATTCGGTCGGCCGGCTGCTGCTGGTGCACCGTGGCGGCGGCGATCGCCTCGCCGAGCAGCTGCAGTACCTGGGCCCCGGCTTGCGCGAGCGCGTGCGGCTCACCGACCGCATCGAGGACTGCTACGACAAGCCGCGCCTGTTCCTGGCGGCCACCTCCAGCGGCGACGTGATCGAGGAAGCCCGCCTGGCGCCGGGCTCGGTGGTGGTCGACGCCGCGCTGCCCCGCGACGTGCGGCCGGCCCCGCGCCGCCGCGAGGACGTGCTGATCATCGACGGCGGCCTGGTCAGCGCCGACCGCGCCTTCAGCCTGGGCACCGACACCCTGGGGCTGAGCCCCACCCGCATGATGAACGGCTGCCTGGCCGAGACCATGGTGCTGGCGCTGGAGGGCCGGCGCGAAGCCTTCTCCATCGGCCGCGAGCTGGACGTGGACAAGGTCCGCGAGATCGGCCGCCTGGCCCAGCGCCACGGCATCACGCCCGAGCGCATGAGCGCGTACGGCGAGCCGCTCAAGCCCGCGGACGTGCGCGCCCTGGCCCGCTTCCACGCAGCGGGCGCGCCGCGTGCCGTGCAGCGCCCCGGCCGCCTGCACGAGGAGGTCCTGCAGAACTTCGGTGCCCACATCAACCCGGTGATGCGCGAGTTCTTCGAGCTCAACCACATCGATCGCGTCTTCGTGAAGGCCGAGGGCTGCACCCTGCAGGACGCCGAGGGTCGCGAGTTCCTGGACTTCGTGGCCGGCTACGGCTGCCTCAACATGGGCCACAACCACCCGCGCTGCGTGGGCGCGCTGCGGCACTTCCTGGACAGCGGGGCGCCGAGCTTCGTGCAGTACGTCTCGGCCCCCGAGCTCAGCAGCCGCCTGGCCGCGCGCCTGGCGGCGCTGGTACCGGGCGGGCTGTCGCGCGTGTTCTTCTGCAACTCCGGCACCGAGGCCGTCGAGGCCGCGCTGAAGCTGGCCATGGCGGCCGCCGCTCCCGGGCAGCGCCGCGTGCTCTATTGCGACAACGGCTACCACGGCAAGACCCTGGGCGCCCTCTCGGTGACTGGCCGCGACAAGCACCGCCAGCCCTTCATGCCCCTCATCGAGCGCTGCAGCGCGCTGCCTTTCGGGGACCTGGCGGCGCTGGAGGCCGCGCTGCAGTCGGGCGACGTGGCGGCCTTCATCCTCGAGCCCATCCAGGGCGAGGGCGGCGTGATCCTGCCGCCGCCGGGCTATCTGCGCGGCGTGCGCGAGCTCTGCGACCGCCACGGCTGCCTGATGATCCTCGACGAGATCCAGACCGGCCTGGGCCGCACCGGCCGGATGTTCGCCTGCGAATGGGAGGGCGTGGCGCCGGACCTGATGGTGCTGGCCAAGTCCCTCTCCGGCGGCCTGGTGCCCATCGGCGCGATGCTGGCCCGGCCCGATCTGTGGGACCGCGCCTATGGCAGCCGCGACCGCTTCAGCCTGCACAGCTCCACCTTCGGCGGCGGCAATCTTGCCGCAGCGGTGGCCCTGGAGGCCCTGGCCGTGCTGGAGGAGGAAGACCTGGCCGGGCGCGCGCTGCGGACGGGCGAGGCCCTGCTCGCCGCCCTGCAGGAGGTGGCCGCGGGCCAGGGCCTGATCCGCGAGGTGCGGGGTCGCGGCCTGATGATCGCCATCGAGTTCGCGCCCAGCTTCGAGGGCGCGGTGCAGGCCTTCGTGCAGGAGTTCAGCGCGCGGCTGCCGGGCCAGCCGCGGGCGATGTACCGCTTCCTGTCCGACCGTGCGCGCGCGCATCTGGAGGCTGCCGTGCCCGAGCTGGAACGCAGCCTGGAGGAGATGCTGGTGCTGCGCATCGTCAGCAAGCTCTCGCAGGAGCACGGCATCCTGAGTTTCGTCACCGCCAATAACAGCAAGGTGTTGCGCATCCAGCCCCCGCTGACGCTCAGCGATGCGCAGGCGCAGCACTTCGTGCGCGCCATCGCCCAGGTCTGCAGCGACCTCTCCACGGTGCCCGAGTGAGGGCCGGGCGCCTTGCCCCAAGGGTCAGGTGACAGGCCCGGGGGCGAGGGACCAAGCTCTCGCCCTGTCAGCACGCACGCTCTGCGCGCGAGCACCGCGCCCACGCCACACACGGACGCACGAACGCACGAACGCACCACGCCTACACCACGCACACACTTCGGGAGAGAACACCCATGTCAGCCACCCTGACCCTGGACGCCAAGGCCGAGCGGCAGCGCTTCGAGGCGCACTGCATGGCCGACCGCCGCATCTGGCCCTGGCTGGGCCGTGCCCTGCTGGACTGGGGCGGCATCGCCCTCGCCATGGCCTGCAGCCTCTGGGCCTTCGGCCAGGTGCAGCACTGGGCGCTGAAGGCGCTCTGCCTGGCCCCGGGCATGTGGATGGTGGGCGTGTTCCAGCACCGCCTGGCCCTGCTGGCCCACGACGCCGGCCACCGCACCATCTGCCCCAATGCCACCGTCAATGACCTGCTGGCCACCGGCCTGATCTACGGCCCGCTGCTGGTGAGCCTGAACGCCTGGCGCATGTTCCACAACGAGGGGCACCACCCCAAGATCCACACCGGCACGCTGCGGGACCCCGAGCTGGTCTTCAAGCGCGTGGACAACAGCTGGGGCCTGCCCATCAGGCGCAGCAAGGTCGCGCTGTTCACCGGCATGGCCCTGTGCGGCGGTGCGCTGCCGGGCGCCGTCATCTTCATCCTCTGGATGGCCTCGCCGCGCTGCTTCGCCCGCATCAACCAGCTGCTGATGCACCTGCTGAAGAAGGGCAAGGACCAGGACAGCGACATCCTCCCCCTGCGCCTGCGCCACCTGCCGCGCGGCCGCGGCGCCATCGCGCGGGACCTGGGCCTGGGCCTGGCCCAGGTGGCCCTGCGCCTGGCGCTGCTGACGGGCCTGGCCTATGGCGTGGGTCAGGCCCTGGACTACAGCGGCTGGCCGATGCTGCTGGCCCTGTGGTTCGGCGGCTATGCCACCGGCTTCTGGGCGGTGTTCCGCCTGCGGGGCTACTGCGAGCATGTGGGCGCGCACACCCTGTCGCTGGCCGAACCTTCGCCGCTGTGGCGCTTCTTCGTGTTTCCGCATGGCGCCTGGGCCCACCAGCTGCACCACGAGATGCCGGGCCTGCCCTTCCACCGCTACCGAGACGTGCTGCGCCGCCGCGGCTCCCTGGGCGTCAGCCCCGGCGATGTGTTCCGCCTCTTCGAGACTTCGCCGCCCCTGGCCTCGGGCGAAGTACCGCCGCCCGACGCCGATGCCAACCTCATGCGCCGTGCCAGCCTGCAGGGCCTGATGCGCGTGGCCGTGATCGACGAGCAGGGCGCGCCGCTGGCCGCGGCCGTCGAGTAGCGCTGCCGCGCCCAATGGCAGAAGGCCCCGTGCTCGCGCCGGGGCCTTCGTCGTTCAGGCGCTCAGAAATAGCGCTGGTAGCGCACAAAGGCCAGGCGCCCGCCCGGGCCGTACTCGCTGCGGGCGTCGCCGCTGAAGCGCTGCAGGCCGGCGCTGAGCACGCCGTTCTCGCTGAGCGACCAGCTGAAGCCCGGGGCGATCAGCTGGCTGCCGTCGCCGGCATTGCGCAGCCACAGGCCCTGCAGCTTCAGCAGGGGCGTGAGCTCGTAGCTGAGGTTCAGGCCGATGGCATGGGCGCCCTGGGGCGGTCGGGCCTGGCCGCCGACCGCCGCCTGCGGAGCGAGGGGCCGGCTGCGCCAGTACCACTCCAGGCTGGCGCTGAGCTGGGGATTGAAGGCGTAGTCCGCCCCCAGCACGCCGCTGAAGTAGGCCGGGCCCGCGGCGGGGGCGGTGCGGGTGAATTCGGCGCGCAGACCGGCATCGGCCCATTGCCCGGCCATGTCCACGGCCAGCAGCCGGTCCTCGCCATAGCGTGCATGGCTGACGCTGAGGTCCATGGCCAGGGCGTGCGTGCGCCACTGAAGCAGCCAGCGCGCAGGCCCGCCGCCGGGCCTGGGGGCGAGCACGAGGCTGGCGCGCGAGAGCGGGCCCAGGGCCTGCTCCATCAGGAGGGCGTCGACGCCGATGAAGTCTTCGCGCTCGATCTGCTGCGGGTTGGGCGGGTTCAGCAGGTCCAGGCTGCTCCACAGCCGGCCCTGGCCCAGGGCGATGCGCTGGCGGCCCAGGGTGGCGCTGAAGTCGCCCGCGCGGGCCTGCACGAAGGCGCGGAAGAACTGCTGGCGGCCGAGGCTGCGGCGGTCCCGCCACCAGACGCTGCGGTCACGCAGGGCCTGGTCCTGGGGCACGGCCAGGGCCTCGTCCAGCGCGGCGCGGTAGGCCGTGTCGCCGCTGAGCAGCTCGCTGTCGTGGTCCAGCTGCAGGCGCAGGCCGCCTTCCGGCCAGGTGGCCAGATCGCCAGCGAGGCTGAGGCGCAGACGCTGGCCCAGGCTGCGCTGGCGCGGCAGGTCCTGCGGCTGCTGGTATACGCCCAGGGCGCGGTAGCTGCCACTGAGCCGCCAGGGGTCCTCCGGGTTGCCGTCCGGTGACTGGGCCTGGGCGAGCTGTGCCAGCAGGCACAGGCCCAGCGCCGGCAGCAGGGGGCGGCCGGCCGTCCTGCCCCGCCTCATGGCTTGGGCTGGACGAGCACGCGAAGCGGCTGCGCCTTGCCCACAAGGGCGGGATCCAGGCACTGGAGCAGCCAGGTGCCGGCGCGGTTGAACTCCCAGACCAGCTCGTCCTTGTCACCGGGGGCAATGGTGAAGACGTGCACGCTCTCGTCCAGCGCCTTGCCACGCTGGCGGCGCGCGTCGGCCAGTGCCTTGAGCGTGGCCGGGCTGCCCAGGGCCAGCTCATGCGGGCGCTTGCCGTTGTTGCTGATGACCAGGCGCACGGTGCTGCCCAGGGGGATGCTGATCTGGGATGGTTCCAGGCGCTCGTCGTCGTCCAGCTCCAGCAGCCAGGTGCGTTGCAGCTTGCGGGGATTGCCGGGGATGCCGAAGTCCAGCTGCTCGACCGGGAAGGGCCCCGCCGCATTGCGCTGGGCATGGACGTGGTCACCATGGGCCTGCGCCTGCGGCGTCAGAAGGGCCAGGGGCAGCAGCAGGCTCATGAAGCGCGAGGGGGCGCGAAAGTGGGAAGGGGACATGGGAGGAAGCTTCAGGGTTGACGCAGGGCGGCGACGGGCTCGCGGCGGCCGATGCGCAGGGCCGGCACCAGCGAGGCCAGCAGCACCAGCAGGCACAGCACGGCGGCGGCGCCCAGCATGGCGGGGCCGGAGAACTGGGGGTGGACGATGTCGCCCAGGCCCAGGCTTTCGGCCCCATGGGCGCGCAGGCGCAGGCCGGTCCAGGCGTAGTGCGCGACCAGGGCGCCGCCCATCAGCAGGCCCGCGCCGGCGCCCAGGGCGGCCAGCACGCCGGCCTCGCCGGCCACCAGGCGCAGCAGGGTGCGCGGGCTGGCGCCCAGGCTCATCAGGGTGCCGAACTCGCGGCTGCGCTCCATCACCGACATCAGCAGGCTGTTCATCGCGATGGTGGCCACCATCAGGAAGACGATGGCCAGGATCAGCAGCACGCCGTGCTTGACCAGGTTGACGGTCTGGGCCACCTCGGGCACCAGCTCCTGCCAGCTCATCAGCTGGCGGCTGCCATCGGTGGGCAGCAGGGCCTGCAGGCCCGCACGCTGGGCTGCCAGGCTTTCGGGATGCTGCAGGCGGACGAGGGCGGCGCTGGCGCTGCCGGGCTGGCCCAGCAGCTGGCGCGCCCGGGCGAGGTCGATGTAGACCATGCCGGTGTCGGGCCCGTGGGCGCCGGTGTCCAGGATGCCGCTGACCACGAAGGCCTCCGACACCAGGCCGCCGTCCGCCCCCTGGGCCATGGCCACCAGGCGCTCGCCCACATGCAGGTCCAGGCGCTCGGCCAGCTTCTTGCCCAGCACGGCGTCCTGCGGCCGGGCGGGCAGATGGCCCTGTACCACGGCCTCGTGCAGGCGCGTGACCTGGCGCTCGGCCTGGGCGTCCATGCCCACCAGCAGCACGGCCTCGGCCTTGCGGGTGCTGCTGACGGTGGCCTCTGACTGCAGGCGCAGGCTCAGGCCCGCCACCTCGGGCCGCTCGCGCAGCCGGGCCAGCCAGGGCTCCTGCGCGCTGAAGTGCCAGGCCGGCTGCATCTGGTGGCGGAACAGCGGGTGCTGGACCTGCAGGTCCGCGGTGACGAAGCCGGTGGTGTTGTCGCTCATCTGCTTCATGAAGCCCGCGGCCAGGGCCTGCACGAAGATGAAGGCCGCCAGGCCCAGGCTCAGCGCGGCACCGGCCAGGGCCGAGCGCCACGGCGAGCGGCGCACATTGCGCCAGGCCAGGGCCAGCGTGGGCCAGCGCGGGCTGCTCGAGGAGGCCACGTCGCGGCGGCTGCGGCGCCGCGGCGGCCGCTCCCTCCAGACGCCGCGCAGCGCCGCCAGCGGCGTGAGCCGCGCGGCGCGCCAGGCCGGCAGCAGCGTGGCCAGCAAGCTCACCAGGCCCAGGCCCAGCAGCAGCGTGGGCAGGCGGCGCGGGTCCAGGTAGGGATGGATGCGCTGGCCCAGGCCCTGCATGGTCTCCAAGGCCTCGCCGTGCTGGGGCAGGCTGATGCCCTCGCGTGCCAGCTGCGTGGCGATCAGCGCGGCCAGGGCATAGCCGATGAAGAAGCCCAGGCCGCTCAGCAGCAGGCCTTCGTAGACGATGCTGCGGCACAGCTGCCAGGGCGTGGTGCCCAGGGCCAGCTGGGTGCCGTACTCGTTCAGGCGCTCGGAGACGGACATCTGCAGGCTGGTCGCCAGGCCCGTGGCCACGACGACGAAGAGGATCAGCATCAGCAGATGGGCCAGGCCCTCGTGGAACTGCACGGACTGCGCCACCGAGGGCAGCAGGGCCGCCCAGTCGCGCAGCACGAGGCCGCAGGGCAGGCCGGCCTGCAGCTGCTGCAGGAGACGGGGGGATGCGGCCAGGCTGTCCAGGCGCAGTGCGGCGCTGGTGATCTCGCCCTCGGTGCCGAAGAGTTCGGAGGCGTCGCCGAGGCCCAGGAAGGCCTGCTGCGCGTCGGTGTGCGAGTTGCCGGTGTCGAAGATGCCGCGCACCTGCAGGCGCAGCGAGCCGATGGCCGCGTGGCGCCCCTCGGCCAGCACGGCCACCTCGTCACCCGGGCGCACGCCCAGGCTGGTCGCCAGGCTGCGGCCCAGCAGCAGACCGCCGCGTTCGCCGGGGCGCAGGTAGTGGCCCTGCACGATCTGGCGGTCCAGGCGCGTGACCTGGGGTTCCTGAACGGGGTCGATGCCCACCAGCAGCACGCCGCGCACCTGGGTGGCGGCGCTCAGCAGGCCGGTGCCGGTGATGCGCGAGCTCACCGCCTTCACGCCCGGCTGGCCGGCGAGGTCCGCGGCCATGTGGGCGGGGAAGCTCAGGTCCAGGCTGGGCTGGTCCAGGAAGTCGACGCGCTGCAGCTGGGCATGGGCGCTGTAGACCTCGGTCATGTTGCGCACCATCTGCTGGTTCTGCCCGTCCAGCACGGACCAGGCCAGCACCATGGCCAGCACGCCCAGGCTGGTGACGCCGAGGATGAGCAGGGAGCGCCGCACCTGGCGGCGCGCATTACGCAGGGCAAGCTTCAGGAAGGGCATGGGCGGAGTCCTCGAGGATGGCGCCGTCCTTGAGGCGCACGAGCCGGCTGGCGCTCTGCATGACGCGGCTGTCATGGGTGGCGATCACGAAGCTGGTGCCGGTGCGCTGGTTCAGGTCGCGCATCAGGGCCAGCAGGCCGTCGCCCGTGTCGGAGTCGAGATTGGCGGTGGGCTCGTCGGCCAGCACCAGGGCCGGGCGGCCGACGATGGCGCGGGCCACGGCCACGCGCTGCTGCTGGCCGCCCGAGAGCTGGTCCGGCCGGCGGTCCAGCAGGGCGCCCAGGCCCACGGAGGCCAGGGCCTCGGAGGCACGCTGGCGGCGCTCGGCCGCGGGCACGCCCTGCAGCACCAGCACGTACTCGACGTTCTCCAGCGCCGACAGCACCGGGATCAGGCTGTAGTGCTGGAAGACGAAGCCCAGCTTGCGCAGGCGCAGGCCCGCCAGCTCGGTCTTGCTGAGCAGGGCGAGGTCCTGGCCGTCCAGCCGCAGCTCGCCGCTGCTGGGGCGGTCCAGCGCGCCCAGCAGGTTGAGCAGGCTGGTCTTGCCCGAGCCGGACGGGCCGGCCAGGGCCACGAACTCGCCGGCCTCGATGCGCAGGTGGACGTGGCGCAGGGCGGGCACGGTCTGCTCGCCCTGCTGGTGCTCGCGGCAGAGGTCGCGGGCTTCGATGAGGGGAAAGCGGGTCATGGGTCAGCGCCTCCGGCTGAGGTTCTGGAGCGAGAAGACGTCCTCCGCGATGGGCTGGTCGTAGCGCGCCTCCTGGATCACGAGGGTGGTCTTCTTGCCCGGCTGGTTCTCGGGCTGCATCTCCCAGCGTGTGGGCAGCTGGCGGCCGCCGAGCGGGCGCACGTCGGAGTAGCTGAGCGTGCGCACCAGCTGGCCGCGCTCGTTGAAGAAGCGGGTGCTGAGGGGCACGTAGTCGCCCTTGCGCACCAGGCTCAGCAGGCGGCCCCAGACCACGGCGGCCTCGGGGCGGGGCAGGGACTCGATCTCCCAGGCGTCCACGCCCTCCACCCGCGGCTCGCCGACGAAGCGGTGCTGGTAGTCGTGGACGATGCTGCTTTCCTTGACCATGTCGTCGTTGCTGAAGTCCGAGCCGAGCCAGGGCTGCAGCATCATGGACGGCGGCACCTTGATGCTGCGCTCGATATTGGGCAGGTAGTTCCACATCTCCGAGCCCAGGCGCAGCGAGAGGATGCCGGCGTCCTTGGCCGGCGCCACGATGCGCACGAAGGACTTGGCGGGGCGGTGCGTCCAGAGCTTGAGCGTCAGGCTGCGCGACCACGAAGGCGTGGTGATGGTCATCTCGAACTGGCCCTGCAGGGTGCTGCCCCACAGCAGCTTGTCGAAGCGCTCGATGACTTCCTCGGCCGTGGGGCTGGCGGCTGCCAGGGCGGGGCCGGCCAGCAGCAGGCTGAAGGGGACGCCGCACAGGCGGCGGCGGGCGGGGTTCATCAGCATGTCGTGAGCTCCTCGCCGAGCGTCTGGCGCACGTGGCTCCACAGAGCCTGCGGCGTGTAGAGCACGGAGAAATGGTCGCCGTCCAGAAGCACGCGGCGCGCACCCTGGCTGGCATGGCGCTGCCAGGCCCAGATGTCCTCGGGCGGGATGCGGTCCCGCGTGGCGGCGAAGACGGTGAAGGGGCAGTCCAGCTGGCGGGCGGCGTCCAGGCTGGCACCCTCGAAGGCCGCGAAGTCGGCGCGCAGGATGGGCAGGAAGAAGGCCATCAGCTCGGGGTTGTCCAGCACCTCGCCGGGCGTGCCGGCCAGGGCGCGCGCCTCCTCGAGCAGCTGGGCGTCGCTGTAGCGCGAGCGGGGCGGCCGGGGGATGTGGGGCGGCGCGCCGGCCGACCAGAAGGCGTGCACGGGCGCCTGCCCCAGGCGCTCGGCCAGGCGCGCACAGACGCCGAAGCCGAAGCTCGCCCCCGCGCTGTGGCCGAAGGCGGCATAGCCCAGGCCGGGGTGCTGGCGCTGTAGCGCCTCGATCTCCGGCAGCAGCTGCGCGACCAGGCTGTCGACCAGGGTTTCGTAGTCGGTCAGCAAGGCCTCGCGGATGCGCCGCCCGTGGCCGGGCAGCTCCACCGGCATCACGCGCACGCCGGCCGGCATCTGCGCCTGCCAGTTGAGGAAGCAGGCCGTGTGGCCTCCGGCATGGGCGAAGCACAGCAGGAGCAGGCGCGGGGGCTCCTGGGCCGCGCGTGAAGCGGCGCTCAGCATGCGAGCTCCTGCGGCTTCAGGGCGGCGCCCTCTTGCTGGCGCGCCTGGCGGCACCAGCGCCAGGCCTGCCACACGCCCAGGGCGCTGAGCAGGTGATGGGCCAGGTCCACCGCGCCGGTCAGGCCGTAGCGCCAGCCCTCGGCCATGTGGCCGATCTGGTGCGCCAGCATGTAGAGCCCGGCCAAGGTGAACAGCAGCAGGGTCAGCCAGCGGAACCAGGGCGTCTGCAGATACAGGGCAGCGGTGCCCAGGCTCAGGTAGACGAAGAACTGCAGGCAGAACACCTCCCAGCCGCGTGGGCCGGGGTGGTGGACGAACTCGCTGAAGTCGGTCTGGATGGCGGCCTTGACGAGGGTGGAGGCGATCACCATCAGCAGGGTCAGGCTCAGGGCCAGCCAGAGGAAGGCGATGCGGAGGGGGGCCGAATGTGTGGCGGCAACAGGAGGGGTCATGTCTTGCTCCGGATCAGTTCAGAACGGGGTCTGCAGCAGGGCGGCGACGCCGTCCAGCTGAGGGGGCTTGAAGAGGCTGTAGTGGCTGCCCGGCACGCGCAGGCTGCGCAGGCGGCCGGCGGCGTAGGCGCGCCAGCCCCAGTCGCTGCGGTGGGCATCCGGGTGGCCGGCGAACTCGGCCACCTCGCCCTCGCTGGCCTGCAGCACCAGCAGCGGTGCGTTCAGGCCGACGGGGCCGGGGCGGTAGCGCTGGCAGGCGCCGACCGTGGCGCAGAACACGGCATGCACGGCCTGCAGGGCGCGGGCGTCCAGGTGGCGGGCCAGGCCCTGGCCGTGCAGCAGCGAGAGGGCGGCCGCGAGGGTCAGGTCTTGCGTCTGGATCTGCGCCAGCATGTCGGCGGACAGCGGTGCCTCCAGGTCCTGCAGGAACCACTGCAGCAGCTGGCGCGGGCTCGGCGCCTGAGGCTCGCCGGCCAGCGGCGCCGGGGTGTCCAGCAGGGCCAGGCAGGCGACCTGCTCGCCCTCGGCCTCCAGCTGGCGGGCCATCTCGAAGGCGATGGTGCCGCCCGAAGACCAGCCGCCCAGGCGGTAGGGGCCCTGGGGCTGGTGCTGGCGCAGGGCCGCGAGGTAGTGGGCGGCCAGCGCCGGCACCTCGTCCAGCGGCGCACCGTCATTGGAGAGGCCCGGCGCCTGGAAGGCATGGAAGTGGCCGGGCATGCTCTGGGCCAGCTCGCGGTAGCACAGCACATGGCCGCCGGCCGGATGAACGAAGTACCAGCCCGGCTCCTGGCTGCTGCCCTGCTGCAGGCAGACCAGGGCGCGTGAGCGTCTGGCCACGGCCGGGGACTCGGTGCGCTGGGTCCGGGCCTGTTCGATGGCCTGGGCCAGTGCGGCGATGGTGCGGCCCTCCAGCATCAGGGACAGCGGCAGACGCAGGCCCAGCTGCTGCTCGATCCGCGTCATCACCCGCACGGCGGCGAAGGACTGGCCGCCCAGGGCGAAGAAGTCGTCATGCACGCCGGGCTGCACGCCCAGCACGGCCGACCAGATCTCGGCCAGGCTGCGCTCCAGCGCATTGCGCGGCGCCACGCTGCCTTGCTCTCGGGGCTCGTTGATCGCCATGGCGGCCAGGGCGCTGCGGTCCACCTTGCCATTGGCGGTCAGCGGCAGCTGGGCCAGGCGCTGCAGGCGGCTGGGCACCATATAGGCCGGCAGGCGGGCGCCGACATGCGCCTGCACGGCCGCCAGGTCCAGGTCCTCGTCGGCGATGACGAAGCCCTGCAGCTGCTTGCCCGCCTGGCTGCCGACCACGATGACCGCCGCGCCGCGCACGCCGGGGTGGGCCAGCAGCACGTGCTCGATCTCGTCGATCTCGATGCGGTAGCCCTGGATCTTGACCTGGAAGTCGGCGCGGCCCAGGAACTCGATCTGGCCCTCGGGCAGCATACGGCCGAGGTCGCCCGTGCGGTAGAGCCGCTCGCCGCTGCGCGGGTGGCGGATGAAGGCGGCGGCGGTGCGCGCCTCGTCCCCCCAGTAGCCCAGGGCCAGCCCGGTGCCGGCGATGTGCAGCTGGCCGGTGACGCCGTCGGGCAGCTCGCGGCCGTCCTCGTCCAGCACATGCCAGCGCTGGTTGGCCAGGGGGCGGCCGTAGGGGATGCTGGGCCAGTCCGCCGGCACACTGCCGATGGGGTAGACGATGGACCAGATCGAGGCCTCCGTGGCGCCGCCCAGGCTCACCACCTGGGCGTTGGGCGCGATGCGGCGGACCTGGTCGGGCAGGGTCACCGGGATCCAGTCCCCGCTGAGCATCACCAGGCGCAGCTGCGGCAGCTGCACGCCGGCCGCCAGCGCGGCGTCCACCAGCAGCTGCATCAGCGCGGGTACCGAGTTCCACACGGTCACGCCCTCGTCCTGCATCTGGCGCAGCCAGGCCGAAGGGTCCACGCCGGTGGCCGCGTCCGGCAGCACCAGGCGGGCGCCGGCCAGGGTGCTGCCGAAGAGGTCGTAGACCGAGAGGTCGAAGTACAGCGAGGACACGCCGAAGAGCACGTCCGCCGGCCTCACGCCGAAGCGGCGGTTGATGTCGGCGATGGTGTTGAGCGCGCCGCGGTGGTCGATCATCACGCCCTTGGGCACGCCGGTGGAGCCCGAGGTGAAGATGATGTAGGCGAGCTGCGTCTCGCTGGCGGCGGGCGGCTGCCAGGCGGGGCCAGAAGGAAGCTGGTCGACGGCGAGGTAGTGCAGGCCCGGCAGCGCGGGGGCATCGAGCCCGGCCAGGCACAGGGCCAGGCGCGCGCCGGTGCTGTCGAGCAGCTGCTGCAGGCGTTGCGCCGGCCACTGCGGGTCCATGGGCACATAGGCGCCGCCGGCCGCCAGGATGGCCTGCACGGCGATCACCTGCCAGGGGCCGCGGGGCAGCAGCACGGCCACGGGCTCGGCGCTGCGCAGGCCGCGGGCCTGCAGCTGGCCGGCCAGCGCCAGCGCTTGCGCGGCCAGCTGCGCGTAGCTGAGGCGCTGACCCTCGGCGACCAGGGCCAGGGCATCGCCTTGCTGGCGGGCCTGCTCCAGGAGGCCATCCTGCAGCAGGCGGCCCTCTGGGCGCGGGGCGGCGCTGTCGTTGTAGGCGCGGCGCAGGGCGCGGGCGGCCTCGTCCAGCAGGTCGAAGCCCTCGCTGTCCCAGGCTGCGTCGTCATGGGCCAGCTGGTCCAGCAGGCGCGCGTAGGCCTGCCACATGGCGTCCACCTGGCCGGCGGGGAAGACGTCCTCGAAGACGTCCCAGGTGATCCAGATGCCGCCGTCCTCCAGGCCGAAGAACTGGTTGTCCAGCAGCACCTGGGGGGTCTCCAGGCAGCCGTGCAGGGAGCGGGTGAAGGGCTTCATGGCCAGGCCGTTGCCCACCACGAAGGGGCAGGCGGCGCGGCCGGCCTGGCCGTGCACGCGGTTGTAGGCCTGCAGCACCTGCACGCCGCTGCAGTGCAGGTGCTGCGCGTCCTGCTGCATGCGCTGATCCAGGCGGCGGCAGCGCTCGGCGAAGCCACCGCCCTCGCGCCAGTCCACCTCCAGCGGGTACAGCGCGGAGAAGTTGCCCACGATCTCGAAGATCTGCTCGTGCATCGGCAGGCGGTGCGAGACCATGTTGTTGAGCAGGAAGTGCCGCGAGCCGCTCCAGAAGGACAGGATCTGGGCATAGGCGGCGAAGAGCCCGGCCTCGGGGCGCAGGCCGCGGGCCTCGCAGCGCTGGCGCAGGGCCTGCCATTGCGCGGCGCTGAGGTCCATCTCCCGGCGCTTCATCATCGAGCGCTGGCGGCGGTTCAGGCGCGGCTTCAGCGGCAGGGCGGGCGCGGCGGGCATGGCTGGCAGGCGCTCCATCCAGTAGCGGCGCGAACGCTCGCCCTGGGGGCCCTGCTCCAGGCGCTCCAGGGCCAGCACGCAGTCGCGGAAGGTGAGGGTCAGCGGCGGCAGCACGAGCCCGGGCTCGCGGTAGCAGCGCTCCACGTTGGCGAAGAACTGCTGGGTGCCGAAGCCGTCCCAGAACACGGCATTGCAGTTGATGTGCAGGCGCGCATGGCCGCCCGGCAGCAGGGTGGCGTGCACGTCCATCCAGGGCCAGTGGTGCACGGGCAGGGTCTGGCGCTCCATGCGGGCCCGGGTGGCCAGCAGGCGGGCCTCGCAGGCCGCAGCGTCGAGCGCGCGGCAGTCGTCCAGGCTCAGCGGCAGCGGGGTCAGGTCTTGCACGGGGAGCAGGCGAAGCTCGGGCGTGGCCACCACGATGTTGGCGGCCTGGCGCTGGAGCTCTCGCTGCAGGGCCTGCTCGTAGCGGGCCGGGTCGAAGGCGGGCATCTCCACCTCGACGTAGTGGTGGGTGCGCACATGGAACTCGAGGTCCTCGCCGTCACCCATCAGGAAGGCCAGCTGCACGTCGGCGGCGGGGAAGTCCTCGCCCGTCGGTGCCGCGGCGGGCTCGATGAGGGGCAGTTCGTCCGCGCCCTGTGCCGGCGGGTCCTGCTGCAGGCGGGCCAGCGCCGCGGCGAAGTCAGCCAGGCGGGGCTGCTGGAAGAAGCACTGCATCAGCCGGCCCTGGAGCGCGGGCGCCAGGCCCAGCTGCTCGCGCACGCGGCTGAGCAGGCGCAGGGCCAGCAGGGAGTCGCCGCCGACGTCGAAGAAGCTCTGCGCAGGGGTCAGGTCTTGCCGACCGAGCAGGGAACGCCACAAGGGGAGGAGCTGCTCCTGCAGGGCCTGGGCAGCGGCGTCGGTCTGCGCCGCGGGCGCCGCGCCCTCGGCCTGCTGCGCCTGCAGCAGGGCCTGCAGCTGGGCGGCATCCACCTTGCCATTGGCGCTCAGGGGCAGGGCCTCCAGCCGCTGGAAGCGCTGGGGCAGCATGTAGTCGGGCAGCCAGGCGGCCAGGGCCTGGCGCAGGGAGCCGTCAGCCAGGCGGGCGGCGGCGGCCGCGTCGTCCGGGTCGAGCACGAGCAGGCTCACGAGCTGCTTCTGCGCGCCTTCGCTGCGCACGCCGGTCCAGGCCTGGCGGATGCCGGGCTGGCGCAGCAGGCAGGCGTTGATCTCGCCCAGCTCGATGCGCAGGCCGTTGAGCTTGACCTGGTGGTCCTGGCGGCCGAGGAACTCGATCTGACCCTCGGCCGTGACGCGGCCCAGGTCGCCCGAGCGGTACAGGCGCTCGCCGGTGCGCGGGTGGCGCAGGAAGCGCTGGGCGGTCTGGGCCTCGTCCCCCAGGTAGCCGCGGCCCACGCAGGCGCCGCCGATGCAGATCTCGCCGGTGACGCCGACCGGGCGCTCCTGCAGCAGGTCATCCATCACCCACATGCGCTGGTTGGCCAGCGGCCGGCCGTAGGGGATGCTGGACCAGGCCGGATCCACCTTGCCGATGGGGTACTGCGTGCACCAGATGGCCGTTTCCGTGGGGCCGCCCGAGGCCAGCAGCTGCAGGTCGGGGCAGACGCGGCGTGCGCGGTCGGGCAGGCCGACGGGGATCCAGTCCCCGCTGAGGATGGCCTGGCGCAGCCCGCCGGGCAGGGGCTCGCCCTGGGCCTGCAGATGCTCCAGATGCTCGACGAAATGCTGCAGCAGCTGCGGCACCGAGTTCCACAGGCTCACGCGGTGCGCCTGCACCAGCTCGGCCCAGTGCTGGGCGTCATGCAGGCGTGCGGGGTCCGGCATCACCAGGCAGCCGCCGGCGGCGATGACGCCGAAGAGGTCATAGACGGAGAGGTCGAAATGCAGGGCCGACAGCGCCAGCACGCGGTCCCGCGGGCCCACCTGCATGCGGCGGTTGATGTCCTGCAGGGTGTTCACCGCCTGGGCGTGCTCGATCATCACGCCCTTGGGCGCGCCAGTGGAGCCGGAGGTGAAGAGCACGTAGGCCAGGTCGCCGGGGCGGGTCGCTGCCGGGGGCGGTGCGATGGCCGGCGCGGCCAGCGCCTCGTCGCCCAGGCACAGCACCCGCAGGCCCGGGGTCAGGTCTTGCCCGGGGTGGTGGGCGGCTTGCGTCAGCAGCAGGCGGGCACCGCTGGCGCTCAGCAGATGGCGGCGGCGCTCGGCCGGCAGGCGGGGGTCAATGGGCAGGTAGGCAGCGCCAGCCATCAGCACGCCGTAGACGGCCAGGACCTGCTCGCAGCCCTTGTCCATCATCACGGCGACGGGCTGCTCGCGCCCGGCGCCCAGGGCCTGCAGGGCCTCCGCCAGCACCTGCGCCTCGCGGGCCAGGCGGCCGTAGGACAGCTGGCCGTCGGCCGCGATCACGGCCAGGGACTCGGGCTGGCGGCGGGCCTGGATGATCAGGCCGTCCTGCAGCAGACCGTGGCCGATGGCGGGGTCCTCGGTGGCGTTCAGCTGCGCCAGCAGCGGCAGATGGCGCGCGGGCAGGGTGGCGGGCAGCGGGCGCTGCGCCCAGGCCGAGGGATCGGCCGCCAGGGTGCGCAGCAGCTGGGCGTAGGCGCCGAAGCAGTCGTCCAGCAGGCCGGCGGGGAAGAGGTCCTCGATGGCGTCGAGGAAGAGCCGCAGCTCGCCGTCGAATTCGGCCATCTGGTGGTCCATCCACACCTGCGGGGTCTGGCTGACGCCGTGCACGATGTCGCCGAAGAAGCTCAGGCCGCCGGTGGTGGACTGCCGGCCGTCCAGGGCCAGGGTGCTGGTGAAGACCACGGGCATGGCCGCGCCGGGCGCGTGGCCCAGGTGGCGGGCGCGGTCGCGCAGCACGCGCATGCCGCTGTAGGCGCGGTGGTCCAGGTCCTCGGCCAGCTGGGCCTGCAGGCGCTGCAGGCGGTCGGCAAAGCTGTCGCCCGCCTGGGCCCGGGCCGCCAGCAGGCTGGTGGCGGTGAAGTCGCCGATCAGCTGATCGACCTCCGGGTGCACCGGGAAGCGGTGGAAGAGGGTCACGTTGAGGCTGAAGTCCGGCGTGGCGGACCAGGGCCGCAGGGCTTCGGCGAAGGCCGTCATCAGCAGCACCGTGGGCGTGGCGCCGTGCTGCGCGGCCAGGGTCTTGAGCCGGGCCCAGTCCGCGGCGGCGATGCGCTGCTCGCGGCGCTCGAAGCGCACCTCGGTCAGCTCGTGCGGCTGGCGGGCCAGGGGCAGGCCCGGTGCGGGAGGCAGGCTGTCCAGGCGGGCGGTCCAGTAGTCTCGGGCGCGCTGGAACTCGGGCTGCTCGTGCAGGGTCTGCTCGAAGAGGGCGTAGTCGCGGTAGCTGAAGGCCTGGGCCGGGGCCAGGCGCTGCGGGTCCTCGTAGGCCTGCTGCCATTCCTGGAAGAAGAGGAACATGCTGGAGGCGTCGATGATCAGCATGTCCAGGCTGACGAAGAGCCGCAGCTGCTCGCCCGGCAGCCGCGCGGCGCGGATGGCGAACAGCGGCCACTGGTCGACCGGACCGCGCTTGTGCGAGAGCTGCTCGCGCTGGGCCAGCAGCGCCGCTTCGGCCTGGGCCTCGCCCTGCTCGCGCAGGTCCAGGCATTCGATGCGGTAGGGCGGCACCTCGGGCAGCACCCGCTGGGTGCCGTCCTCGTTGATCACGGCGCGCAGCATGTCGTGGCGCAGGATCAGGGCCTGCAGCGCCGTCTCCAGGCGCTCGATGTCCAGGCCGGCGCGCTGGAACTCGAAGTAGCAGTGGGTGGAGAAGCCGCCCAGCTCCACGAAAGGCTGGCGGCCCATCCAGTAGGCGTGCTGGACGTCGGTGAGCGGGAAGGGCTCGTGGCGCTGGGCCGGCTGCGGCTGGATCTGGGGCAGGGCGCTGCGGCGCTCCTGGCTCTGCAGCAGGCGCAGGATCTCGGACTTGCCGGCGCTCAGCGCCGCGCGCAGATCGTCGTCCAGGGCGCCCTTGGGCGCGGAGATGCGCAGCTGCGCCCCTTCGGCCTGCAGCTGGACGCCGCGCTGGCGCAGGCGCAGCAGCAGGGCTTCCATGCTGTCCGGCGGGGTGGCAGGCGCGGCGGTCTCGTCCAGGGCCGGGGGCTGGCTCAGGCTAAAGTCGGTGTTCACAGAAGAATCTCCTCCAGGCCTTCATCGGCGCTGGCTGTCTCGTCGGCGGGGCGCATGTCCTGCAGCAGCAGCAGGCGGTGCAGGACGCCGGCCAGCTCGCGCGCGGTGGTGTTGACCAGCAGCTGGCGCAGCGGCAGCTCGATGCCGGTGTCGCGGGCCAGCTGCTTGCGCAGCTCCAGGGCCATCAGGGAATCGAAGCCCAGCTGGCTCAGCGCGGTGTCGGGGAAGCTGGGGGTCAGGTCTTGCCGGCGTGCGCTGCTCAGGCGCAGCACCTGGAAGGCAAGCTGGCGGAGGTGGTCCAGCAAGGCCTGGCGGGCGTCCTCGGGCGGGAGCTGCAGCAGGGTGTCCGGCAGCGCGGGCCGGGACTGCGGTTCGGCCGCGACCGTGGAGGCCGCGCCGGGCCTGCGCTGTCCCAGGGAGCCGGCGGGCAGCGTGCTGCCGGCGCCGGGCTGGAACCAGTGCGACTCCGTCTGGAAGGGATAGGCGGGCAGTGGGCCGACCTGCTGCCAGGCCCGGGCCGCATCGGCACCGCGGGCGGCGTACCAGGCTGGCCAGTCGGTCTCGCCGCCGGCCACGGTCCAGCGGGCGAGGGCCTCCAGCCAGTGCGAGGCCTCGTCGCGGCCGCGGCGCAGGCTGGCGATCCACAGGCGGCCGGGGCCGTCCAGCAAGGGGTGGCGGCGGGCCAGGCTGCTGAGCACGGGGTCGGGGCCGATCTCGATGAGGCGGCCGCAGTCCTGGGCCGCCAGCGTCTGCAGGCAGCGCTCGAATTCGACGGTCTGGCAGGCGTGGTCCAGCCAGTAGTCGGCGCAGGCCAGGGCCTCGCCGCAGAGCTGGCCGTCCAGATTGCTGATCAGGGGCAGGCGCGGCGCCTGCAGGGTGATGCCAGCCAGCACCTCGGCGAAGGCGGCGCGCATGGGCTGCATGTCGGGCGAATGGAAGGCGCGCTGCCCCGGCAGGCGGCGGGCCTCCAGACCCAGCTGCAGGGCGCGGGCCTGCGCGCCTTCGATGGCCTCCGGGCTGCCGCCCAGGACGATGCAGTCGGCCGCATTGCGGGCGGCCAGGGCCAGCTCGCCACCGGCTTGCGTCTCCTGGTGGAAGGCCTGCAGCGCCGGCGCGGGGCCTTGCAGGACGAGCATGGCGCCGGGCGGGCAGAGGTCCCGCATCAGGCGGCCGCGCTCGGCGACCAGGCGCAGGCCGTCGGCCAGGCTGAAGACACCCGCCAGGCAGGCCGCCACGTACTCGCCCAGGCTGTGGCCCAGCAGCACGTCCGGGCGCACGCCCGCCGCGGCCCACAGCTGGGCCAGGGACCACTCCAGCGCGAAGAGCGCGGGCTGGGCATGGGCGGTGTCGTCCAGCCGCAGGGGCGTGGAGGCGCCGGGGGCCTCCGGATAGAGAGCCTCGGTCAGCGAGAAGCCCAGCCAGGGCTGCAGCAGCGCGGCGCACTGGTCCATGCTGCGGCGGAAGACGGGCTCGCTGAGGTAGAGGCCGCGGCCCATGTCGGGGTACTGGCTGCCCTGACCGGTGAAGAGGAAGGCGGTGCGGCGCGGGGCCGCCTGGGCGTGCTCGGCGGTGAAGAGGGTCGGGTCTTGCTCGCCTTGCGCATGGGCGCGCAGCGCGGCGGCCAGGCCAGGCACATCGCCGGCCACCACGGCCAGGCGGTGCGTCAGGGCGGAGCGGCGCAGGGCCGCGGCCTGGCACAGGGCCTGCAGCGGTGTCGGTGCGTGCTCGAGCCGCTGGGCATAGGCCAGGGCCAGCTGCTGCAGCGCGCGATCGCTGCGGGCGGACAGCACCAGCAGCGCCGGCCCCTCACCGGCCGCCGCGGCGCCGGGCGCCACGTCGGGCGCCTCCTCGACGATCACATGCGCATTGGTGCCGCCGAAGCCGAAGGAGCTGATCGCCGCGCGGCGCGGCAGATCGGAGCGCGGCCAGGGCTGGGCCTCGCGGGCGACCTGGCAGCCGCTGCCCTCCAGGCGCAGCAGCGGGTTGAGCTGCTGCACATGCAGGCTGGCGGGAATGCGCTCGTGCCGCAGGGCCAGCAGCACCTTGCACAGCCCCGCCAGGCCGGCCAGGGGCTCGGCATGACCGATATTGCTCTTGACCGAGCCCACCCACAGCGGCGCGCCTTCGCTGCGGCCGTAGACCTGCTGGATGGACTCCATCTCGATGGGGTCCCCCAGCGCCGTGCCGGTGCCGTGGGCTTCCAGGTAGCTCACCGACTGAGCCTGCAGGCCGGCGCTGGCCAGGGCCTTGCGCATCACCGCCTGCTGGGCAGGGCCGTTGGGCGCGGTGAGGCCGTTGCTGCGGCCGTCCTGGTTGACGGCGGAGCCGCGCAGCAGGCCCAGGATGCGGTCGCCGTCGCGCTGGGCCTCGGACAGGCGCTTGAGCACGACCATGGCGCAGCCCTCGGCCCGCACATAGCCGTTGGCGCGGGCGTCGAAGGCGCGGCAGTGGCCGTCCGGCGAGAGCATCTGGGCCTGTGACAGGGCCACGTAGAGCTCCGGCGCCAGCAGGGCATTGACGCCGCCGACCAGGGCCAGGCTGCAGTCCCCATCCAGCAGGGCGCGGCGCGCCTGGTGCAGGGCCACGAGGGAGGAGGAGCAGGCCGTCTCGACCGTCCAGCTGGGCCCCTGCAGCCCCAGCACATAGGACAGGCGGTTGGCCAGGATGCTGGCCTGGTTGCCGGTGCCGAAGTAGGCGTCCAGGGCCTGGCCATGGCGCAGCTGCAGCAGCTGGTAGTCATGCGTCATGGCGCCGATGAAGACGCCGGTGTCGCTGCCCGCCAGGTTGTCGGCGCGCAGGCCGGCGTCCTCCAGCGCATGCCAGCAGGCCTGCAGCAGCAGGCGCTGCTGCGGGTCCATGGCATCGGCCTCGCGGGCGGAGATGCCGAAGAAGGCGGCGTCGAACTGGTCGATGCCCTCGATGAAGCCGCCCCAGCGGCTGGCGCTGCGGCCGGGCTGGCCGGGCTCGCTGGCGGCGAGGGCCTGGGCGTCCCAGCGGTCCGCGGGCACCTCGGTGATGGCGTCCCGGCCTTGGTCCAGCAGTTGCCAGAAGGCCTCGGCGCCGTCGGCCCCCGGCAGGCGGCAGGCCATGCCGATGAGAGCGATGGCGTCGTCCTGCGGCGCGGCCGTGGCGGTGGGCGCGGTGGCCGGCGCCTCCTTGGCCAGGGCGGCCAGCAGCGCGGCCATGCAGGGCTGCGCGTAGAGCAGGGTGGGCTCGACGCGGCGGCCCAGGCGCGCGGAGAGCTCGCCGGACAGCGTGACCAGGTCCATGGAATCCAGCCCCATGCTGGCAAAGCTCTGCTCGAGGGTCAGCAGCTCCTGCGGCAGGTGGCTCAGTGCGGCGCAGCGCGCCAGCAGCCAGCGGGACAGCTCGGCGCTGGCGGGCGATGCGGTCATGCCCTGGGCCGCGGGCGTGGCGCTGTCCTGCCACTGGTACAGCGGCTTGAGCCCGCCTTCCACGAACAGCTGCCGGCAGGCATGGCGCTGGATCTTGCCGCTGGAGGTCATGGGCAGGCTGGCCGGGCGCAGCAGGCAGACGGCATGCAGATGCAGGCCGTGGCTGGCCGCCATGGCCTCGCGCAGCGCCTGGGTGATGGCCTCGCCGTCGAGGCGGTGGCGTTCGGAGCGGCGCACTTCCTGCAGCAGTACCAGCCGCTCCTGGCCCTCCAGCTGGACGGCGAAGGCCGCGCCCTGCGCACCGGCCAGGGCCGGGTGGGCCTGCTGGGCGCTGCGTTCCAGGTCCTGCGGATAGTGGTTCTGGCCGCGGATCACGATGACGTCCTTGATGCGGCCGGTGATGAAGAGCTGGCCCTCATGCCAGGCGCCCAGGTCGCCGGTGCGCAGCCAGGGGCCGGTGCCGTCACTCAGTTGCGCGAGGAAGGCCTGCCTGCTCAGCGCGGGCTGGCGCCAGTAGCCGTGGGCGACGACCGCGCCGCGCACCCAGATCTCGCCGATGCGGCCGTCCGGGCAGCGTTCGGCGCGCTGCGGGTCCGCGATCACCGCCTCGGCGCCCGGCCAGGCGCGGCCGCAGCCCACGAGTTCGGTGACGGGCTCGCCGTCCACCGCGGCCTGCAGGCGGCCGCGGGCCAGGGCGGCGCTGCTGGCGCGCACGACGGGCGGGGCCTGCAGCCGGGGCTGGCGGGTGACGGTCAGCGTGGCCTCGGCCAGGCCATAGCCCGGGCTCAGGGCCTCGGCGCGCAGGCCGAAGCGGGCGAACTGCTGGTGGAAGCGGGCCAGGGTCTCGGCGCGCACCGGTTCGGCGCCGTTGCCGGCCACGGCCCAGGGGCTGAGGTCCAGCGCCAGCGCGGGCTGAGACTCGGCGGCCTGGCAGCACAGCTCGTAGGCGAAGTTGGGCGCGTAGCTGGCCGTGCCCCGGTAGCGACTGAGGGCCTGCAGCCAGCGCAGCGGTTGCTGCACGAAGGCCAGGGGCGGCATCAGCACGACCGTGCCGCCCTCGTGGAACATCTGCAGCAGGCCCAGGATCAGCCCCATGTCATGGAATAGGGGCAGCCAGCTGACGAAGACGTCGTCTTCGCCCAGGCCCGGCGCGCAATGCCAGCCGGCCGCGTGGGCCAGGAGGTTGCCGTGGGTGACGATCACGCCGCGGGGCTGGCTCGTAGAGCCGGAGGTGTACTGCAGATAGGCCACGCTGTCGCGGTCCAGCCGCGGCGGCTGCCAGGCCTCGGGATCGCAGGCGGCGGCGGCCTCGCCCTGCAGGCGGGCGTCGTCGTCGATGCGCAGGATGGGGCAGGCCAGGCCCTCGCAGGCCTCGCGCAGGGCCTCGCTGCCGTCCTGCGTGGCGCTGACCAGGGCGGCGCGGGCCTCGCAGTCGCTGGCGATGTGGGCCATGCGCCGCGCATGCATGCTGTTGCTGGGCGGATAGCCCGGCACGGGGATGGCCCCCGCGTAGAGGCAGGCCAGAAAGCCCAGCACGTAGTGCAGGCCCGAAGGCAGCATCAGCAGCACATGGCGGCCCTGCAGGCCCTGGGCCTGGAGGGCGGCGGCCAGGCCGCGCGCTCGCAGGTCCAGCTCGGCGTAGCTCAGGCGCGCGCCTTCGCGTTCGCCGTCGGGCAGGAAGACCAGGGCCGCATGACCCGGCCGGCGGGCCGCCTGCGCGCGCAGCAGCGCCACCCAGGAGGGCAGAGCGGGATCCGACGGGGCGGTGAGAGGCGTTGACTCGGACATGGGCTCAGTCAAGGACGTGGGGACGTGGCGTGGTGAGCCGGCGCCGCGGCGCCGCCTGCGGGGCGCGCTTGCCGGATGGCGCGGGGCTCTCAGGGAAACGCCGGACCGCCCCAGGCTTTCTGCCCCCTCGGGGGCCCGGCACCGGGTGGCGGGTCTGGGGGCTTTCAGTAACCGGGGTATTCCATCTGCAGCGCCACCCAGGCGGCGGTGCGCGGGCCGTAGTCGCTGGCAATGCCCTTGAGCGCCTGGTCCAGCGCCTGCAGGGGTTCGTTGGCATCGGGGGCGGACAGCATGCGGCGCGGAGCATCGGCGCCCATCACGCGGTCGGGCACGATGCTCAGGCCGCGCCGCGACTTGACGAGGCCGGGGCGGGGCGCCACGGCCAGGGCCGTGGAGCGGTAGGTGGCGGAGTAGACCTCGGCCTTGAGCGCCAGCGCGATCTCGTCCACGCCCTGGTCCACCGGGATGCCGACGTCCTCGTGTGACCAGAAGGCGATGGCATTGCCGCCAATGGTGAGCTTGTGCTTCCAGCTCATCTGGAAGCGCTCGCTCGGGTGCTGGGCGGACCAGGCCATGCCGGCCCCGCCGAGTTCGCGGGCCAGCTGCGTGGCGCGCTCGGTGCCCGCCATGGCCTCGACCAGGGCCAGCGAGACGGGGATGGTCGCACTGACGCCCGTGGTGGTGATCACGCGGCGGTCCTCGACGTAGCGCAGCTGCTGCTGCCACTGCACCTGGGGGAATTTCTTGCGGAGGTCTTCGCGCGAGTACCAGTGGCCGGTGGCGCGGCGCCCGTCCAGCAGGCCGGCGCGGGCCAGTACCCAGACGCCGTCGCACACGCCGACGATGGTCGCGCCCTTGGCCGCCTGGGACTTGACCCAGGCCAGCAGCGCCGGGTCGTCGTCCTTGTGCACGGCGGGCACGATGACGTAGTCGGCGCCCTCCGGGTGCTCCTCGTCGAAGCGGGCGGTGGTGGCCTGCGGCTCCACGTTCATCGGCGCCGGGAACATGCGGATGGGACCCGGCTGCGTGGCCAGCGCCTGCACCTCGGCGACGCCCGCGGCGCTCAGCACGCCGTAGGGCAGCACGTAGTCGGTGAGCTCGGTGTAGTAGTTCTCGGCGACGATGGCCACCAGCGGCTTGCTGCGCCCCAGGCGGGGCCGGTAGGGCGTCAGCCGGTCCTGGGACGGGTGGGCCTCGGCGGGCGCCGACACACGGGCAAGGGCGGGGCTCACGACAGGGGCGGCAGCGCTGGCCGAGGCGCCCTGGGCCTGAGCCGGGGACCCGGCCAGCAGCCCCAGGGCCAGCAACAGGAGCAGGGGAGTCTGGAAGCGGCGCATGCGGTCGTCCTGCGGGAAAGTCGGGTGCGCGGCCTCAGGAGGCCGAGGGCGGCAGCACGGTGTTGAAGGTGATGCGATCGGCGCCGCGGGCGGACTGCACCTCCAGCTTGATCTCCCACCAGCCGGTCATGTTGAACTTCATGCCCTCCAGCACGTAGGCGCCGGGCGCGCCGCCGGCGCTGACGCGCGGCTGCGTGGGGAAGCCATGGCCGTGCTCGGGCATGCCGCCGTCCACCGCGATGCGGGCGTCGGGCACGGGCTGCCCATTGGCGTCCAGCAGGCGAATGTTCCAGCTGTGGATCTTGTTGACGCGCAGCGGCTCGGCGGGCGGGCTCAGCTCGACGCGGTAGGTGCCGCCGTCAGTGTTGCGCTGCAGGGCCAGGTTGAGGTCGGGGGAGGGGTGCGATGCCATCTGCCCGTGGTTCATGTCGCCATGCGGGGCGCAGGCGCCCAGTGCCAGGGCGGAGATCAGCAGGGGCAGCAGACGGTGGACGGTGGTCATGGGAAGGGCTCCGCGATGAGGGGACGAAGGCAGTGAGGCGGGTCAGACGTGGCGCAGCGCGTCCACGATGTTCTGGCGGGCGGCGCGCAGCGAGGGCAGCCAGGCCGAGAGCGAGGCGACGAGGATCAGGCCCACCGTCGTGCCGGCGATGAGGCCGGTCTCGCCCCAGACCCGGATGATCAGCGGCACCGGCGAGCGGCCGGGCGGCGTCCAGGTCAGGCCGCTGTGGTTGATGAGGCCGGCCAGGCTGGCCGCGATGCTCACGCCCAGCACGGCGCCCACGATGCCCAGCAGCAGGCCTTCCTGCATGAAGAGCCGGCGCAGCTTGGCGCGGCGCAGGCCCATGGCGCGCAGGGTGCCGATCTCCACGGTGCGCTCGATCACCGCCATGCTCATGGTGTTGCCCACGGTGAAGAGCACGATGGCGGCGATCAGCAGGGCCACGAAGCCGAAGAGCGTCGCGAACATGGCCAGGGCCTGGCCGTAGAAGGGGTTGAGCGCGCTGAAGTCCAGCACCTCGACGGGCTCCTGCGGGAAGCGCTCGGCCAGCAGCTTTTCCAGGCGTGCCTTGGCGGCG
The DNA here is from genome assembly GCF_027257975.1 of Pelomonas sp. BJYL3. Lineage (GTDB taxonomy): Bacteria > Pseudomonadota > Gammaproteobacteria > Burkholderiales > Burkholderiaceae_C > Roseateles_B > Roseateles_B flavus. The sequence goes on along the minus strand of NZ_JANZKX010000001.1, from coordinate 809,742 downwards.
GGAATCTGATCGGTGTGCTGCAGCTGCAGCACGATGGCCGTGGCCTTGGGGGCCTCCTTGCCGAAGACCAGCTGCTGGGCCTGGGCCAGGTGCAGGCCCACGTAGACGTCGTCGAACTCCTTGACGCCCTGCTCCTCGGCCTTGACCACCTGCAGACGGGCCACATTGGGCGCGCCCTGCGCCGTGGCGGCCAGCATCTCGATGGCGGCGGCCGAGGACGGTGCGGCGGCGGCCGGGCCATTGGCCAGCGTGCCGAGGTCGGCGATGTCAGCGGGCAGATCGGCGGCCGCGCCGGTCCCGGCCTGGGCGGTGGCCGCGGGCTTCACGGCGGCGGCCTGGCAGTCCTGCAGCTTCAGCGGCCCGCACAGCTGGAGCACGCGGGCCAGACCGGTGCCCAGCACGGCGGTCTCGGGGCCGGTGCCGGTCAGGGCCATCTGGGGCACCTGCACGGGGAAGTCGTAGCCGTTCCAGGCGCGCATGCGGTTCTGGTCTTCGACGACCACGCCCAGGCCCAGGGCCGTGCGCGACACGCCGGCGCCGAAGTTGCCGGCGATGCCCTGCAGCTGCAGGGTCGGCGTGGCCACCAGCACCAGGGGCTTGAGCACCGGGTCCTGCTGGATGGCGGCGATGATCTCGCGGTACTGCGCCAGGCCGTAGGCGGCCGGGTTGCCGCTGCCGTAGCGGTAGTAGCCCTCGCGCTGGATCTGCAGGTGGCCGCCGTATTTCACGTAGTCGGTCTGCAGGCCGTAGGTGATGTTGCGGCTGTAGCCGCCGAAGAGCAGCACCGCGTTGGCGCCGACGATCATGGCCAGCAGCGTGGTGATGGAGCGGCGGCGGTTGCGCAGCAGATTGCGCCAGGCCAGGGAGAGCGTGTTCATGCGGCCACCTTCAGGGTGTCGGCGCGGCGCAGCTCGACGATGCGGCCGTCCTTGATGCGGACCGTGTCGTCGGCAGCCGCGAGGACCTGCGGATCATGGGAGGAAATGACGAAGCTGACCTGCTGCTCGCGCTGCAGCTGGCGCATCAGCTCGATGATGCTGGCGCCGGTCTGGCTGTCGAGGTTGGCCGTGGGCTCGTCGGCCAGTACCAGCTGCGGACGCGCCGCCAGCGCACGGGCGATGGCCACGCGCTGGCGCTGCCCGCCCGAGAGCTCGCCGGGGCGGCGCCGGGCCTGCTCGGACAGGCCCACGGCGGCCAGCATCTCGGCGGCGCGCGCCTTGCGCTCGGCCTTGTCCATGCCCAGCATCACCAGCGGGTACTCGACGTTCTCCGCGGCATTGAGCACCGGCAGCAGGTTGAAGTTCTGGAAGACCACGCCCAGGTGGCGGGCGCGGAAGTCGGAGAGCTGGTCGTCGTCCATCGCGACGATGTCGTGGCCGGCCACGTGGATGCGGCCGGCATCGGGGCGGTCCAGTCCGCCGATGAGGTTGAGCAGGGTGGTCTTGCCGCTGCCGGAGGCGCCGCTGATCACGGTCAGCAGGCCGGCGCGCAGTTCCAGGTTGATGTCCTGGAGCGCGGCAACGCCCACGGCATCGAGGTGGTAGGTCTTGGCGACGGCGTGGAGGTGCACGGCGATCATGGTGGGCCTGCGAAGTTCTGGGGGCTGTCGGGCGGGGGATCCAGCACGCAGGGGCATCCCGTGCAAGGCTGGCGTCGACCGGGCCGAAGGATATCGAAGGGTGCAAGCCGGGAAACCTGTTCGTTCGTACATCCTGCGGCCGGCTTTTGGGCGGGACATTTGCCGCGGCTTTGGTGAAAATCCAGGCGCACCGGCAGCGCGTTAGCAGCCGCCGGGCCAGGGAGACAAGAATGAGTCCGAACCGCCCGCCGCAGGTCCTGCCGACCCGCCGCCCCTTTCACCCCGTCCCGCTTCTTTGCCGAGTGAGCTGACACCATGACGGAGACAGTCCACCGCATCTTCGCTCCCCCCGCCGAGGCTGGCGGCGACCTGGAGCAGGCCAACACCGACGCCGTGCGCAGCCAGGTGCGCTACCTCGTGGCCGTGCGCCCCATCGAGTTCTTCCGCCAGTCGGAGGTCATCGACGACGCGCATGTGCAGGAGCTGGCGAACCGCATCTCGGCCCTGGGTCTGTGGACCTCGGCCCTGCCCGTGGAGGCCGGCAGCGGCTATGTGATGGACGGCAACCACCGGCTGGCCGCCGCGCGCCTGCTGGGCCTGCGCCGCCTGCCCTGCATCCCCCTGCAGTACGGCGACAAGCGCATCGACGTGCGCTGCTGGGCCTCGGGCCGCGGCTACACCCTGGGCGAGCTGATGAGCTTTGTGGAGAGCGAGCAGCTGCTGCCCTACAAGACCACCCGGCATGCCTTCATGCCCAATCTGCCCGAGACGGAGATCTCGGTGGGCCTGCTGCGCTGAGCCGCGGGGCCGGGGGCCCATGTGGCCCCTTCCGCACTGCAAAAAGGGCGCCGAGGCGCCCTTTTGTGTTGAACGGGCGCCTCTGCGCCCGGGTGTACTGACCGGGCCCCTCGGGGCCCTGCCTTCAATGCCGCTGTCCGCGGCCCGCCTGCTTCCCGCTTCGGGTGCCAGGCTCAGTTGGGGGGAAGGCGGTCCAGCAGCTCGGTGTCCACCAGCTCCATCGGCGTCAGCTGGTCGAAGCCGGATCCCACCTCCAGCCATTCCGCCAGGGTGCTGTCATGCACTTCCAGCCCCTCCAGGGAGGCGGGCAGCTCATGCAGTTCCGGGTGCTGGGAGGTACGGACTTGATAGGGGGCGAAGTAGAAGTCGAGGCTGAGGCTTGGCATGTCGGGGACTCACGACGCTGGCGATGGGGCGAAGCATCGCTGCTTGCGGGCCTCACGGCAGCCCCCCCTGAAGGGCGTCCCCAGGATGCGGGGGGGCCGGTCGTCACCCCGGCTGGCCCGGAGGCAGGCAGGCAGTCAGGCAGCGAGCCCGGCCCCATGCAAAAGGCCCGCGGCACGGGCTTGACGAGCCGGCACGACGGGCCTCGGGGCTTGGCAGGCTCAGTCCCTGAGCCTGGGGGCAAGGATCAGTGGGCGGGCGCGGGCTGGCTCACCACGGGAGCGCGGCTCACACGCGTCTTGCCGCCGGTCGTCACCAGGATGACCGGGTCACCGGGGTTGAAGCTCTCCTGGCCCTTGGCCTGGATGACGGCGCGGCGCTCGCCATTGCGCAGCTGCACCAGGATCTCCAGGGCCTCCTCGCGGGTGGCGCTGCGCTCGATGGCATTGCCGATCACGGCACCGGCCACGGCGCCCAGCACGCCCACGACCTGGCCCTCGCGACGGCCGCCCACCGAGGAGCCGGCCACCGCGCCCACCACGCCGCCGGTCACGGCACCGGCGCCGCTCTGGCTGCCGTCCACGGTCACGGGGCGCACGCTCAGCACGGTGGCGTCGACGACTTGGGACATGCGTTGCGCGTCATGGCGCGAGACGACGTCCGGGTTGCTGGTGGAGCAGGCGCCCAGCAGGCTGAGGGCGAGGGCGCTGGCGCAAAGGGTGAAGGTCTTGTTCATGTGGATGGTTCTCCGGCAGGTGTCTTGTGCCTCCAACGCGATGCCGGTGGCGTTGACGGCTGAAGCAACTTTACCCAGCGAAGGCCGCCGCTGGCTGTGGCGCGCGTGGCGAGCAGGTCGGAGTATTGTGTACGTTTTGTGACGATGGGGCGGTAGCGACCGGCGTCGGCAGGCCGGCGGGTCTACAGATGCGCGTCGGCGTAGACAGCCATGGCCTCCGCCAGGAAGGGGACCAAGCCGGGGTCGTAGGCGTCGTGGAAGGCCTTCATGCCCGGATTCTCGGCATAGAAGAGGCTCATGCCGATATAGGCCTGCCTGGAGGGCCGGAAGAAGCGGGAGACGAGCGCGTAATGCTCGGCCATCACGGCCTGGATGGTCGGCGATGCGGCGGGGTGGTCCTGAATCAGGGGCGTGAGCTTTCGGTACAGGACGTCCCAGTCGGCGTGAACCTGGGGCTTGTCGACGTGAGCCCATTGATTGGTTTCGGCCAGCGATCGGGCCTGCTCCTGGCTGAGGGCCTGCCTGCAGGCCGAGCGGTAGTCATCTGACGGGGTGTTCGTGGTCTTCATGCGCTGTCGACTGGCCGGGCCTGCGCCGGCGTTCTCATAGGAGAGCCGATTGTGCGGTTCCACTGCGGCCCATCGGACAGGGACGACGCCCCCCGTGCGCTGAGCAATCCAGGCAGCGCAGCGGATCAGATCCGGGCCCCACCGCGGGCTCAGGCATGCAGCCGGCTGCTCCTGGGCACGCTTGCCAGCAAAAACTCCATCTGGTCCGCCAGGATGCGGCGGCCGCGCAGGATCATGTCCTCGTGCAGGCTGGGCACGTAGGGCAGGTAGAGCAGGCTCATGCGGGCCTCCTCGGGCAGGCGGTCGGCCTTGCGGCCGTTGCAGCTGCGGCAGGCGGTGATGCAGTTCATCCAGCTGTCGCGTCCGCCGCGGGAGCTGGGGACGATGTGCTCGCGGGTGAGGTCGTCCTCGGGGAAGGCGCGGCCGCAGTAGGCGCAGAGGTAGCGATCGCGGGCGAAAAGCTTGTGGTTGGAGAGGGCGGGTTCCTGGCGCCAGGCCCGGGAGGGCACGGCCCCGCGCACGGCGATGATGGGGTGGACCTCGATGCGCGACTGCAGCCCCGTGCGGCGCTGCAGCCCGCCGCGCAGGACCTGGCAGGGCTCGCCCAGCGTCCAGGCGATGCCGTCATTCGCATAGATGGCGGCCGCTTCCCGGGTGGTGATCCAGGCCTGCGGTCGCCCCGAGACATCCAATTGCAGAACATCCACAGCGCTGACCTCCAAGCCTGCAGCGTACTGCAGGTCCGCCAACGGACTCAAGGCGTCAGCCCCGCAACGGCTTGCATTCATGGGCTTTGTGGACAGGTGGCGACCCCGTCAAGCGCCTGTCATGGGGGCCGCGCAGACTGGCGGGTCCGCGCCTTGCCGGGCAGGGGAGCCGGGGCCCTTGGAGACGCTGACGGTTCGTCTTTGCTGCTGCACTGCAGCAAATGTCAGGGTTCTCCCTGAAGCTGGGCCGCCGAGCGTGCGCTTCTAGGCGGATGCCCCTAGAAAGCCGGGTGCGAGGCTTGTGCAGCACACGGTCTTTTGGGCAAAAATAGAACGATCGTTCGTTTTATTATTGACGCCCTCAGCGCTCACGAAAGACCACCGTGCCGACCGCCACCCCGCCCGCCAGCCAGCCCGAGACCCGGGCTCCGCGCCGCGCCGTCCGCTCCCTGCAGAAGGGGCAGCAGACGCGTGCCGCCATCCTGGAGGCGGCCCTGGGACTGGCCTCGCACATGGGCCTGGAGGGCCTGTCCATCGGCGCGCTGGCCGATGTGACCAAGATGAGCAAGTCCGGCGTCTTCGCCCACTTCGGTTCCCGCGAGGAGCTGCAGATCGCGGTGGTGCGTGAGTATCACGCCAAATTCGAGGAAGAGGTCTTCTTCACGGCGATTCGCGAACCTCGCGGCCTGCCGCGCCTGCGCGCCCTGTACGAGCGCTGGGTGCGCCGGGTGTCGGTGGAAATCGACTCGGGCTGCATCTACATCTCCGGCGCCGTCGAGTTCGACGACCGCCCCGGCCCCGTGCGTGACGCCCTGGTCTCCATGGTCAAGGCCTGGCACGCGGCCCTGCACAAGGCCATCCTGCTGGCCAAGGAAGAAGGTCACCTCGGCGCGGATGCCGACGCCCTGCAGATCCTCTTCGAGCTGCACGGCCTGATCCTCTCGCTTCACCACGACGCGCGCTTCATGCGCAGCCCCGGCGCCCTGGATCGCGCCGGCAAGGGCTTCGAGCGCGTCATCGCCTCCTGCATCACGCCGCTGGGCCAACAGGTCGACCGCGGCGACGCGATGCGGGGGGCCGAAACCCACGCCCCCGACACGGGGTCCAAGTCCCGCGGCGCTGCCACTTCCCGCAAGCGCAGCTGATCTCTCACCACAAGTCCATCCAGGAGCCGACCATGCCCACCTATACCCCTCCCCTGCGCGACATGCAGTTCGTGATGCACGAGCTGCTGAATGTGGTTGACGAGCTCAAGATGCTCCCCGCCCATGCCGACATCGACGCCGACACCATCAACGCCGTGCTGGAAGAGGGCGGCAAGTTCTGCGCCGAGGTCATCGCCCCGCTGAACCTCAGCGGTGACGCCGAAGGCTGCAAGCTGGACAAGACCACGCACGAGGTCACCCCGCCCAAGGGCTTCAAGGAAGCCTACAAGCAGTACGTGGAAGGCGGCTGGCCCGCGCTGTCCTGCGACCCGGCCTACGGCGGCCAGGGCCTGCCGGTGCTGGTGAACCAGGGCATGTACGAGATGATGAACTCGGCCAACCAGGCCTGGACCATGTACCCCGGCCTGAGCCACGGCGCCTACGAGGCCCTGCATGCCCACGGCACGCCCGAGCAGAAGTCCACCTACCTGACCAAGCTGACCAGCGGCGAATGGACCGGCACCATGTGCCTGACCGAGCCGCACTGCGGCACCGACCTCGGCCTGCTGCGCACCAAGGCCGAGCCCCAGGCTGACGGCACCTACAAGATCACGGGCCAGAAGATCTTCATCTCGGCCGGCGAGCATGACCTGGCCGAGAACATCGTCCACCTGGTGCTGGCCCGCCTGCCGGACGCACCGGCCGGCTCCAAGGGCATCTCCCTGTTCATCGTGCCCAAGTTCCTGGTGAACGCCGACGGCACGCTGGGCGCGCGCAACGGCATCTTCTGCGCCGGCCTGGAGCACAAGATGGGCATCCACGCCAACTCCACCTGCCAGATGGTGCTGGAAGACGCCATCGGCACCATGGTGGGCGAGCCCAACAAGGGCCTGGCCGCCATGTTCGTGATGATGAACGCCGCCCGCCTGGGCGTGGGCAACCAGTCCCTGGGTCTGACCGAGGTGGCCTACCAGAACGCCGCCGCCTACGCCAAGGACCGCATCCAGATGCGCGCCCTGTCGGGCCCCAAGGCACCGGACAAGGCCGCCGACCCCATCATCGTGCACCCCGACGTGCGCAAGATGCTGCTGACCGCCCGCGCCTATGCCGAAGGTGGCCGCGCCCTGTCGACCTACGTCGCCCTGCAGCTGGACAAGGCCCTGAGCTCGGATGACGAAGACGAGCGCAAGGAATGCGAGGCCGAGGTCGCCCTGCTGACCCCCATCATCAAGGCCTTCCTGACCGACAACGGCTGGATCGCCACCTCGCACTGCATGCAGGTCTTCGGCGGCCACGGCTTCATCCACGAGTGGGGCATGGAGCAGTTCGTGCGCGATGCGCGGATCAACATGATCTACGAGGGCACCAACACCATCCAGTCCCTGGACCTGCTGGGCCGCAAGGTGCTGGGCAACAACGGCGCCACGCTGAAGAAGTTCGGCAAGAAGATCGCCAGCTTCGTCGAGGAAGAGGGCACCAGCGAAGCCATGCAGGAGTTCATCAACCCGCTGGCCGACCTGGGCGACAAGGTCACCAAGCTGACCACCGAGATCGGCATGAAGGCCTTCCAGAACCCCGATGAAGTCGGTGCCGCCGCGGTGGACTACCTGCGCGTCGTGGGCCACCTGTGCTTCGCCTACTTCTTCGCCCGCTCGGCCAAGATCGCGCTGGAGAAGCAGGGCAGCGGCGACCCGTTCTACACCGCCAAGCTGCACACCGCCCGCTTCTACTTCGCCAAGCTGCTGCCCGAGACGGCCTCGCTGATCCGCACCGCGCGTGCCGGCCTGCAGCCGCTGATGGCCATGGACGAAGCCCTGTTCTGAAGACAGGGTCAATGAAGGACCTGGCATTGCAGAGCAGGAAAGGCTCTGCGATGCTGGCGCTCCCGAAGCCCCGCCTCGGAGAAGGTGGGGCCCTCACATAAAACACAGGAGACTCGCCCATGACACGTGCCCTTGCCACTTCCCTGATCGCCACCGTGCTGCTCGCCGCACCCGCCTGGGCCCAGAGCTCGCCGGTGGGCCTGTGGAAGACCATCGATGACGACGGCAAGACCGAGAAGTCCCTGGTGCGCATCAGCGAAAGCAATGGCGTGCTGGTCGGCAGCATCGAGAAGATCTTCGATCCCACGCACCAGGACTCCAAGTGCGATCTCTGCAAGGACGATCGCAAGGACAAGCCGGTGCTGGGCCTGCAGATCATCCGCGGCGTCAAGCACGATGCCGACGACAAGGCGCTGTGGACCGGTGGCGAGATCCTGGATCCCAACAACGGCAAGACCTACCGCACCCGGCTCAAGCCCATCGAGGGCGGCAAGAAGCTGGAAATGCGTGGCTACGTGGGCTTCTTCTACCGCACCCAGGTCTGGGTCCGCGTCGAGTAAGGCCTCAAGCGGGCGCGGCCCTCGGAACCTCCGGAAGGCCGCGCCCACCCCTGAATTGAAAGAGGAGTAATTCCGTGAGTCGATTCCAAGTTCGCAAAGTCGCCGTGCTCGGCGCTGGCGTCATGGGCGCGCAGATCGCTGCGCACCTGGTCAACGTCAAGGTGCCCGTGGTGCTGTTCGACCTGCCGGCCAAGGAAGGCCCCAAGAACGGCATCGTCACCAAGGCCGTCGAAGGCCTGAAGAAGCTCAAGCCCGCCCCGCTGGGCGTGCCCGAGGACGCCGCGCTGATCCAGCAGGCCAACTACGAGGAGCACCTGGAACTGCTCAAGGACTGCGACCTCATCATCGAGGCCATCGCCGAGCGCATGGACTGGAAGCTGGATCTGTACACCAAGATCGCTCCCTTCATCGCCCCGCACGCCATCGTCGCGTCCAACACCTCGGGCCTGAGCATCACCAAGCTCTCCGAAGTGCTGCCCGAAGAGATCAAGCCGCGCTTCTGCGGCATCCATTTCTTCAACCCGCCGCGCTACATGTACCTGGTCGAGCTGATCAACACGCCGACCACCCGTCCGGAAGTGATCGACCAGCTCGAAGGCTTCGTGACCACCGCCGTGGGCAAGGGCGTCGTGCGCGCCAATGACACGCCCAACTTCGTGGCCAACCGCGTCGGCATCGCCGGCATGATGGCCACCATGATCGAGGCCGAGAAGTTCGGCCTCTCCGTGGACGTGGTCGACGACCTGACCGGCAAGAAGCTCGGCCGCGCCAGCTCCGGCACCTTCCGCACCGCCGACGTCGTGGGCCTGGACACCATGGCCCACGTCGTCAAGACCATGCAGGACAACCTGAAGGACGATCCCTTCTTCTCGACCTACGCCACCCCCAAGGTGCTGGCCGGCCTGATCGAGAAGGGCGCCCTGGGCCAGAAGTCCGGCGCCGGTTTCTACAAGAAGGTCGGCAAGGACATCCAGCGCCTGGACTTCTCCACCGGTGAGTACGTCGCCGGCGGCAAGAAGGCCGACGAGATCGTGGCCCGCATGCTGAAGAAGCCCGCGGCCGAGCGCATCAAGCTGCTGCGTGAATCGAGCAACCCGCAGGCCCAGTTCCTGTGGTCCATCCTGCGTGACAGCTTCCACTACGTGGCCGTGCACCTGGCCACCGTGGCCGACACCGCCCGCGAGATCGACTTCGCCATGCGCTGGGGCTTCGGCTCGCAACAGGGTCCCTTCGAGCTGTGGCAGGCCGCCGGCTGGACGCAGGTCGCCCAGTGGGTCAAGGAAGACATCGAGGCCGGCAAGACCCTGGCCAGCGCCCCGCTGCCCGCCTGGGTGTTCGAAGGCCCCGTGGCCGAGAACGGCGGCGTGCACAGCGCCAACGGTTCCTGGAGCGCCGCCGAAGGCAAGTTCAAGCCCCGCGCCAAGCTGCCTGTGTACGAGCGCCAGGCCTTCCCCGAGTCCCTGGTGGGCGAGGGCGCTGTCGAGCCCCTGAAGGCCGGCACGGAAGAGTTCAAGAACGAGGAAGTGCGCGTCTGGAGCCTGGACGGCGAGGTGCTGATCGCCTCCATCACCGCCAAGCTGCACCTGATCAGCCCCACCGTGACCGAGGGCCTGCTGAAGGCCGTCGAGATCGCTGAAGCGAAGTACAAGGGCCTGGTGATCTGGTCGCCGGATGACGTGTTCTCCGCGGGCGCCAACCTGGAAGCCCTGATGCCCGTCTTCATGACCAAGGGCGCCAAGGGCATCGCCCCGGAAGAGAAGAAGCTGCAGGACATGATGCTGCGCGTGCGCTATGCGCAGGTGCCCGTGGTCGCCGCGATGCGCGGCCTGGCCCTGGGCGGCGGCTGCGAGCTGGCCGTGCACTGCGCCCGCCGCGTGGCGCACATGGAGTCGTATGTCGGTCTGGTGGAAGTCGGCGTGGGTCTGATCCCCGGCGGCGGCGGCCTGACCTACATCGCCCGCCGTGCGGCTGAAATGGCGGCTGCCGGCAACTCCGGCGCCGACATCTTCGCCTTCCTGAAGGACGGTTTCACCACCGCCGCCACCGCCAAGGTCGCCACCTCGGCCGTGGAAGCGCGCAAGAACGGCTTCCTGCTGGATTCCGACCTGATCGTGCCGAACAAGGACGAGCTGCTCTTCGTGGCCAGCGCCCAGGTCAAGGCCCTGTCCGATTCCGGCTACCGCGCCCCGATGAAGGCCCGCATCCCCGTGGCCGGCCGCTCCGGCATCGCCACCATCAAGGGCCAGCTGGCCAATATGCGTGACGGCGCCTTCATCAGCGACCACGACTACCACCTGGCCAGCCTGATCGCCGACGTGGTCTGCGGTGGCGAAGTGGAAGCCGGCACCGTGGTCGACGAGGAATACCTGATGACCCTGGAGCGCAAGCACTTCTGCAGCCTGCTGGAGAACCCCAAGACGCAGGAACGCATCATGGGCATGCTGCAGACGGGCAAGCCCGTTCGCAACTAAGCGGGGCTACTGCGCGAACGTCATGCGTCGTTGGGCGGTGCTCGGAATCCTCACGTACCTCCAGTACGTTCCGGTTCCTGCGCTCCGTCCGCCTAGCCTGACGTCCGCTCGCTACGCCCGGTGATAGCCCGCAAGCCTTGTCCTCTGTCCTATGACCACCGCCAACCGCCTCGCCCGCACCCTGTCCAAGCTGGACGCGCTGCCCGCCGCCCTGCGCCCCCTGGCGCGCAATGCGGTGCTGCGCCGTGCGGTGCCCTTCACCGGCACCGCCAAGCTGGACTTCCTGCGGCTGGAGCCGGCGGTGGCGGAGATCGCCATCGCCAACCGCCGGCCTGTGCAGAACCACATCGGCGGCGTGCACGCCGCCGCCATGGGCCTGCTGGCCGAGACGGCCACGGGCATGGTGGTCGGCATGAACGTGCGCGACGACTGCCTGCCCCTGTGCAAGTCCATGCACGTGGCGTTCAAGAAGCGCGCGACCGGGGCCCTCAAGGCCCAGGCCGTGCTGACCGAGCAGCAGCGCGCGCTGATGCAGGCCGAGCCCAAGGGCGAGGTCACGGTGCAGGTGACGGTGACCGACGAGGCCGGGCTGAACCCGGTGGAATGTGAATTTGTCTGGGCCTGGGTTCCCAAGAACGCCCCAGCGCCCGCCAAGAACTGAAAGGTTGAAATCATGGCCAAGCAAGTGCAAGAAGCCTATATCTGCGCCGCCACGCGCCTGCCCATCGGCAAGTCCGGCCGCGGCTACTACAAGAACACCCGCCCGGACGAGATGCTGGTGCGCGCCATGCAGGCCGCCCTGGCCCAGGTGCCGGGCCTGGACCCGGCCGCCATTGAAGACGCCATCGTGGGCTGCTCCTTCCCCGAAGGCGAGCAGGGCATGAACATCGCCCGCGTCGGCGCCGTGCTGGCCGGCCTGCCCAATTCCGTGGGCGGCGTGACGGTCAACCGCTACTGCGCCTCGGGCATCACCGCCCTGCAGATGGCCGCCGACCGCATCCGCGTGGGTGAGGCCGAGGTGATGATCGCCGCCGGTGTGGAGTCCATGTCCATGGTCCCGATGGGCGGCAACAAGCCCTCGCTGTCCCCCGCCATCTTCGAGCGCGACGCCAACATCGGCATCGCCTACGGCATGGGCCTGACCGCCGAGAAGGTCGCCCAGCAGTGGAAGGTCAGCCGCGAAGACCAGGATGCCTTCGCGCTGGAATCCCACCGCCGCGCCCTGGCCGCCATCGAGGCCGGCCACTTCAAGGCCGAGATGACGCCCTTCGAGATCCTCGAGCGCGTGCCCGACCTGGCCACCGGCGAGATCACGCTGAAGAAGCGCACCGTCGACATCGACGAAGGCCCCCGCAAGGACACCTCGCTGGAAGGCCTGGCCAAGCTCAAGCCCGTGTTCGCCGCACCCAAGGACCCCACGGGCAAGGCCACGGGCATGGGCAGCGTCACCGCCGGCAACAGCTCGCAGACCTCCGACGGCGCCGGCGCCCTGATCGTGGCTTCTGAAGCCGCCGTGAAGCGCTTTGGCCTGACCCCGCTGGCCCGCTTCGTGTCCTTCACCGTGCGTGGCGTGCCGCCCGAGATCATGGGCATCGGCCCCATCGAGGCCATCCCTGCCGCCCTGAAGCTGGCCGGCATCTCCGCGGCTGACCTGGACTGGATCGAGCTGAACGAGGCCTTCGCCGCCCAGTCCCTGGCCGTGCTGAACGACCTGGACAGCAAGGGCATCGTCCTGGACCGCGCCAAGGTCAACCCCAACGGCGGCGCCATCGCCCTGGGCCACCCGCTGGGCGCCACTGGTGCCATCCGCGCGGCTTCCGTCATCCACGGCCTGCGCCGCACCGGCGGCAAGTACGGCATGGTGACCATGTGCGTGGGCGCTGGCCAGGGTGCTGCCGGCATCCTGGAACGCCTGTGATCCACTGCTGAGAACGCGGCCTGCGGGCCGCGTTTTTCATTGCAGGTCCGCATCTGTCGAGAGAGGAGTCCCCCATGCTGCACTTCAAGGCCCGCGACGGCTTCCCGCTGAACGGCCATCTCTACGGCGACCCCGCCACTGCACGCGCCGGCCTGCTGATCGCCCCGGCCATGGGCGTGGAGCAGCGCTACTACGCCGACTTCGCCCACTGGATGGCGGCCCAGGGCTGGCTGGTGATGAGCTTCGACTACCGCGGCATGGGCGCCTCGCGCCCGGCCGAGATGCGGCATTCGCTCAAGGGCCTGGACGCGGACATCCGCACCTGGGCCGAGCAGGATGCGGCCGGCGCGGTCGATGAGCTCTCGCGCCTGCTGGGCCCCGACCGCCCCCTGCACTGGCTGGGCCACAGCCTGGGCGGGCAGATCCTGGGCCTGCTGCCCAACCGCGAACGCATCGCCAAGGCGGTGACCGTGGGCACGGGCAGCGGCTACTGGCGCGAGAACGCCGCGGGCCTGCGCCGCTACGTCTGGTGGCTCTGGTACGTGGTGGTGCCCCTGAGCCTGCCGCTCTTCGGCTACTTCCCCGGCCGCCGGCTGCGCAAGGTGGGGGACCTGCCGCGCGGCGTGATGGCGCAATGGCGGCGCTGGTGCCTGGACCGCGACTACCTGATGGGCGAGGGCGGTGCCGCGCTGCGCCAGCAGTACGCGTCGCTGGCGCTGCCCATGCTGTCGCTGTCCTTCACCGACGACGAGTTCATGTCCCGCCGCAACACCGAGAGCCTGCACGGCTTCTACGCCGGCGCCCGGCCCGAGCTGCAGCGCATCGCACCGAAGGACGTGGGCGAGCGCCGCATCGGCCATTTCGGGTTCTTCCGCGCGCGCTTCGAGGCCAAGCTCTGGCCGCGGGTGAGCCTGTGGCTGCAGGGCGCCTGACCATGGACGCAAGACCTGACCCCCACGACGCCGGGCAGCCTTCGCGACGCCTGGTGCTCGGCGGCGCGCTGCTGGCCGGCACCGGCCTGCTGAGCGGCTGCGAAGGCCAGCTGCCCGAGGGCTTCCAGGGCTGGACCGAGGCCCAGAAGGCCGTGCTGGAGCTGCGCTTCCATCCGCGCCGCCACGACGGCACCTGGACCGTGCCCCAGCTGCTGGAGCATCTGGCCCAGAGCATCGAGTACTCGATGAGCGGCTATCCGCAGGCGAAGCCGGCCTGGTTCCAGTCCACCCTGGGCAAGACGGCCTTCGCGCTCTTCGACGCCCGCGGCAAGATGAACCACGACCGCGACGAGCCCATCCCCGGCGCACCGGCCCTGGATGCCGAGGCCACGCTCAAGCACGGCGTGCAGCGCCTGCTCGATGCCATGGACGCCTTCGCGGCCTGGACCGGCCCGCTGAAACCCCATTTCGCCTACGGCCCGCTCAGCAAGCCCGAGTACCAGCGGGCCCACCTGATGCACCTCGCCCACCACTGGGAGCGGCTGCAGCCCGCCGCCGCCTGACCCTCAGACCTGCCAGGGCAGCGCACCGCTCTGGCATCATCCGCCCCCAAGGAATTTGCCTGGAGAGAATGTCGTGACCATCAAGACCGCCACCGTCAATGGCGTGCTGACCCTCGAGATCGCACGCCCCGAGAAGAAGAACGCCCTGACCCGCGCCATGTACCAGGCCATGGCCGACGCCCTGATCGCCGCCAATGGCGACAAGGCCGTGCGCGCCGTGCTGATCCAGGGCCAGCCCCAGATCTTCACCTCGGGCAATGACATCGAGGACTTCATGGGCAGCCCGCCGCGGGACGAGAACGCGCCGGTCTTCCAGTTCATGCGCGCTCTGCTGGGCTGCGAGAAGCCGGTGATCGCCGCCGTGAACGGCGCGGCCATCGGCATCGGCACCACGCTGCTGCTGCACTGCGACTTTGTCTACGTGGCCGACGACGCCCGCCTGGCCATGCCTTTCGTGAGCCTGGGCCTGGTGCCGGAGTTCGGCTCCAGCCTGGTCGTGCCGCGCCTCATGGGCCATGTGAAGGCCGCCGAGAAGCTGCTGCTGGGCGACCCCTTCACCGGCGCGGATGCCGTGGAATGCGGCATCGCCAACGCCGTGCTGCCAGCCGGCGAGGTGGTCAACCAGGCCCGCCGCGTGGCCGAGCGCTTCAACAGCCTGGCGCCCAGCGCCGTGCGCGAGAGCAAGCGCCTGATGCGCCGCCACAGCCTGGAGCAGCTGCAGGAAGCCATCAAGACCGAGGCCGAGATCTTCGGCGCCCGCCTGCGCTCGCCCGAGGCCACCGAGGCCTTCCAGGCCTTCTTCCAGAAGCGCCAGCCCGACTTCTCCCAGTTCGACTGATGCTGGGCCCGGCCAAGCTGCTGCTGGCACCGGTGCTGCTGTGGCAGGGCCGGCAGGTACGCAGGCGCGCCCTGCAGCTGCCGGAGGCGGCCGGCGCGCGGGCCGGCCAGGCCGGGGAGGGCGCGTTGAAGCTGCGCCTGCTGATCGTCGGGGATTCCTCCGGCGCCGGCGTGGGCGCGCCCACGCAAGACCTGGCCCTCGCCGGCCGCCTGGCCGCGCACCTGGCGCAGGCCCTGGGCGGTCGTGTGCACTGGCAGCTGGTGGCCCGCACCGGCCATGACAGCGCCGACGCCCGCGAGCATCTGGCGCAGGCCGAGCTGCAGCCGGCCGATGTGCTGGTGACGGCCCTGGGTGTCAACGACGTCGTCGGCCAGCGCCGCGCCACGCACTGCCTGCAGGACCTGGACGCCATCCACGAGATGGCGGTGCAGCGCTGCGGCGTGCGCTACAGCCTGCACAGCGCCGTGCCGCCCATGCATGCCTTCCCGCTGCTGCCTCAGCCCCTGCGCTGGATGCTGGGCGCGCAATCCCAGCGCCTCAACCGCCGCCTGGCCCGCCACCTGATCGGCCGGCGCGATCGCGGCCTGCAGTCCCTGCCGGCGCATCTGCATGGCCCGGCCGCTGCGCAGCACATGGCCGAGGACGGCTTTCATCCCGGCCCGGCGGGCTACGAGGTCTGGGCTCAGGCCCTGAGCCAGCGCCTGGTGCGGGAGCGCAAGGTGTGGTCGAGCGCGGACTGAGCGGCCGTCAGATCACGTTGAGCTCGCGGTAGGGCTCGCCGCGCAGCAGGCGGTCCGGCCCCAGGGGCGAGAGGTCCAGCGTCTCGTAGCGGCCCGTGGCGATCCACTCGGCCAGGCCGCGGCCCACGCCCGGCGCATGCTGCAGACCGTGGCCCGAGAAGCCGCAGGCCATCAGCAGGCGCTCCTGGCCCGGCCATGGGCCCACCAGGCCGTTGTGGTCGACGTCGTTCATCTCGTAGTAGCCGGCCCAGCTGCGCGCCTGGCGCAGGCTGGCAAAACCTGGCACCCGTTCGGCCAGGGCGGGCCAGAGGCGTTCCTCGAAGAGGTAGTCCTCCGGATCCAGCGGCAGGTCGGCGGCGTCCTCGCCGAAGGGCGGGCCGCCGCAGATGAACTGCCCCGCGCCCTCGGGGCGGAACCAGAGGCCGGAAGGGTCGATGACCAGCGGGCAGCCCGGTGCCGGCTCCTCGGTGCGGAAGGCATAGACGCTGCGCCGCCGGGCGCTGACGGGCAGGGCGATGCCCGCCGTGGCCGCCAGCGGCGCGGACCAGGCGCCGCAGGCCAGCACGAAGCGGTCTGCCGTCAGCAGACCGCCGCTGGCGGCATGCACGCCGCAGACCTGGCCCTGGCTGTCGAGCTCGAAGCGCTGGGCGTCGTCCTTCAGGTACTGCACGCCCGCCGCCTGCGCCCGTTGCTTGAGCGACTGCAGCAGACCCCAGCCGTCGAACCAGCCCTCGCCGCTGCGGCCCCAGCTGCCCAGGGCCAGGTCTTGCGTGGCCAGCCAGGGAAAGCGGCGCTGCAGCTCGGGCGGGTCCAGCAGGGTGACGTCTGCGCCCTGCGCGCGCTGGATCGCGTTCAGGGCCTGCTGTTGCGCGGCACCCGAGGGCGGGATCAGGTAGAGATAGCCCTGTTCCACCAGCCCGGCCTGCGGCCCGGCGGCGCGCAGCACCTCCAGGCCGTGCAGGGACAGGGCGATGTTCAGCGGCGTGGAGAACTGCTGGCGGATGGAGGCGGCCGAGCGCGCCGAGGAGGCGCGCTCATAGCTGGGATCGCGCTCCAGCACCGTGATGCGCCCGCGCCAGCCGGGCCGCTCGGCCAGGCTGGCCGCCACCGCGCTGCCCAGGGCGCCGCCGCCGATGATCAGCAGGCTGTCCGGCATGGGCGGTGTTCAGTCTTCGAGGGTGAAGGGGCGGGGCTTGCCGTCTTTGTCGATGGCCACGTAGGTCAGCTGGGCTTCGGTGACCTTGACCACATGCGGGCTGGCCGGGTTGCGCTCGGCGATCACCTCGACCTGCACGGTGACGGAGGTGCGGCCCACCCGCACCACCTGGGCATAGAAGGACAGCAGGTCGCCGATGGACACCGGCTGCTTGAAGAGGAACTCCTTGACCGCCACCGTGGTGATGCGGCCGCGCGAGATGCGCGCCGGCAGGATGGAACCGGCGATGTCCACCTGGGCCATGATCCAGCCGCCGAAGACGTCGCCGTTGTGGTTGGCGTCGGCCGGCATGGGCATCACGCGCAGCACCAGCTCGCGGGGCCAGACGCGGGCGTCAGGGGCGGGGGCGGCGCTGGGGGCCGGAGCCAGGGGGCTTTGGGTGTCGGACATGATGGCAATCGGGACTGCAGTGACAATGCGGCCCATTCTCTCCCTATCACCATGCGCCGTCATCCTTCTGTCACGACCACTGCCTCCTCCTCGCACGCAGGCTCGGCCCAGGGTGGCACCGCGCCGCGGCTGGACACCACCGTCAAGGGCGACTGGGGCACCGTCGCCAAGCTCATGCCCTATCTGTGGCACTACCGCTGGCGGGTGAGCCTGGCCCTGGGCTTCATGCTGGCCGCCAAGCTGGCGAACGTCGGCGTGCCCCTGCTGCTGAAGGAACTGGTGGACAGCCTGAGCCTCAAGCCCGGCTCGGCGGAGGCGATGCTGGTGGTGCCCGTGGGCCTGCTCGTGGCCTACGGCCTGCTGCGGCTCTCGACCTCCCTGTTCACCGAGCTGCGCGAGCTGGTCTTCGCCAAGGCGACCGAGGGCACCTCGCGGGCCATCTCGCTGCAGGTCTTCCGGCACCTGCACGACCTCTCCCTGCGCTTCCACCTGGAGCGCCAGACCGGCGGCATGACGCGCGACATCGAGCGCGGCACCCGCGCCGTGCACTCGCTGATCTCGTATTCGCTCTACAGCATCCTGCCCACGCTGATCGAGGTGGTGCTGGTGCTGGGCCTGCTCGGGATCAAGTTCGATGCCGTCTTCGCGCTGATCACCATCGCCGCGCTGGTGATCTACATCGCCTTCACCGTCTACGTGACCGAGTGGCGCACCCAGTTCCGCAAGCAGCTCAACGAGCTGGACTCGGTGGCGCACAGCAAGGCCATCGACTCCCTGCTGAACTACGAGACCGTCAAGTACTTCAACAACGAGGACTTCGAGGCCGGCCGCTACAACGAGAGCCTGGAGAAGCTGCGCCGCGCGCAGCTGAAGTCGCAGAGCACGCTGTCCATGCTCAACACCGGGCAGCAGCTGATCATCGCCCTGGCCCTGGTGGCCATGCTGTGGCGGGCCACGCAGGGCGTGGTGTCCGGCCACATGAGCCTCGGTGACCTGGTGATGGTCAACGCCTTCATGATCCAGCTCTACATCCCGCTCAACTTCCTGGGCGTGATCTACCGCGAGATCAAGCAGAGCCTCACCGACCTGGAGAAGATGTTCCAGCTGCTGTCCCGGGAGCGCGAGGTGGCGGACGCCCCGGATGCCCCCGCGCTGCAGGTGCCCACGGGTGCCGTGCGCTTCGAGGACGTGCACTTCGCCTACGACCCCGAGCGGCCCATCCTGCACGGCATCAGCTTCGAGATCCCGGCCGGCAAGAAGGTGGCCGTGGTGGGCCCCAGCGGCTCGGGCAAGAGCACGCTGGCGCGCCTGCTGTACCGCTTCTATGACGTCGACGGCGGCAGCATCCGCATCGACGGCCAGGACATCCGCACCGTGCAGCAGGGCTCGGTGCGCCGCGCCATCGGCATCGTGCCCCAGGACACCGTGCTCTTCAACGACAGCATCGCCTACAACATCGGCTACGGCCGGCCCGGGTCCACGCAGTCCGAGATCGAGGCCGCGGCGAAGGCGGCCCACATCCACGGCTTCATCGCGGCCACGCCCAAGGGCTACGAGACGACGGTGGGCGAGCGCGGGCTCAAGCTCTCGGGAGGCGAGAAGCAGCGCGTGGCCATCGCCCGCACGCTGCTGAAGAACCCGCCCATCCTGATCTTCGACGAAGCCACCTCGGCCCTGGACTCCAGCAACGAGCGCGCCATCCAGGCCGAGCTGGAAGCCGCGGCGCAGAACAAGACCGTGCTGGTGATCGCGCACCGGCTCTCCACCATCGTGGACGCGCATGAGATCCTCGTGATGGAGCAGGGCCGCATCATCGAGCGCGGCACCCATGCCCAGCTGCTGGCGCAGCAGGGCCGCTACGCCCGCATGTGGGCGCTGCAGCAGGCCGCCCATTGATCCCCTGGACCCCATCTCCGGACCCGTTCGCTACACTGCCCCCGTGGAAACCAAATGGCTTGAAGATTTCGTCAGCCTGGCCGAGACGCGGAGCTTCTCGCGATCGGCCCAGCTGCGGCACGTGACCCAGCCGGCCTTCTCGCGCCGCATCCAGGCGCTGGAGGCCTGGGCGGGCGTGGACCTGGTGGATCGCTCGTCCTACCCCACGCGCCTCACCGCGGCAGGCGAGACCCTGCTCGGGCAGGCGATGGAGGTGCTGGGCAACCTGCAGGCCACGCGCAACATGCTGCGCAGCCATCAGTCGGCCGGGCAGGACATGATCGAGTTCGCCGTGCCGCACTCGCTCGCCTTCAGCTTCTTCCCGCACTGGCTGATGGAGCTGCGCCAGCGCTTCGGCGCGGTCAAGAGCCGGCTCAATGCCCTGAACGTGCACGACGCCACCCTGCAGCTCAGCGAAGGCAACTGCGACCTGCTGGTGGTGTATCACCACGCGAGCCAGCCCCTGCAGCTGGACCCGGAGCGCTACGAGATGGCCTCCCTGGGCCACGAGACCCTGGCCGCCTACGCCCGCTCGGATTCGCAGGGGCGGCCCCTGTTCAGCCTGCCTGGCCATCCGGGCCAGAAGATCCCCTTCCTCAGCTACGCCGCGGGCGCCTACCTGGGCCGCCTGGTGGAGCTGATCGTCAAGGCCTCGCCCACGCCCCTGAACCTCGATGCGCTCTACGAGACCGACATGGCCGAGAGCCTCAAGGCCATGGCCATCGAGGGCCACGGCCTGGCCTTCCTGCCGGCCAGCTCGGTGGCGCGCGAGCTCAAGTCCGGCCGCCTGGTGCGGGCCGCGCCGGAGGGCCAGTTCGAGCTGAGCATGGACCTGCGCATCTACCGCGAGCGCCCGGCCATCGCCAAGCGCAGCAAGCCCGCGGCGCTGGCGCTGTGGAACTACCTCAAGGAAGCGCAGGGCGCCGCACACACGGGCTGAGGGCGACCGAGGGCGGCAGAGGGCCGTCTGCCCGGGTGACCGCTTTTTGCGGTACAAGCTCGTCACGCGTGCGCTGCCCCGAGGCCGCACCATCCCCATCCCCTGTCCTTTCATCAAGGAGTGAACCCGATGAAGAAAAGCCTGACTGTGCTGAGCCTGGCCCTGCTGGCCGCCACGGCGGTCCATGCCGAAGACACGCTGAAGAAGATCAAGGATTCCGGCGCCGTGACCATGGGCGTGCGGGAGTCCTCCGGCCTGTCCTACACCATCGGTGACGGAAAGTACGTGGGCTTCCACATCGACGTCTGCCACCATGTGCTGGAAGACGTGAAGAAGCAGCTGGGCCTGGCCAAGCTGGAGATCAAGTACCAGCCGGTGACCTCGCAGAACCGCATCCCCCTGGTGCAGAACGGCAATGTGGACATCGAGTGCGGCTCCACCACCAACAATGCCACGCGCCAGAAGGACGTGGCCTTCGCGGTGACGACCTACGTGGAAGAAGTGCGCATCGCGGTGAAGGCCAACTCGGGCATCACCTCCATTGCGCAGCTCAATGGCAAGCATGTGGCCACCACCACCGGCACCACCTCGGTCCAGACCCTGCGCAAGCATGAGCGCGCCACCGGCGTGGACTTCAAGGAGGTCTTCGGCAAGGACCACGCCGACAGCTTCCTGCTGCTGGAATCCGGCCGCGCCGACGCCTTCGTGATGGACGGCTCCATCCTGGCCAAGAACATCGCCACCTCCAAGACCCCGGCCGACTACAAGATCGTCGGCGAGGTGCTTTCCGTCGAGCCCATCGGCATCATGATGCGCAAGGACGACCCCGCCTTCAAGAAGGCCGTGGACGACAGCATCAAGGCCATGATCAAGTCCGGCGAACTGGCCAAGACCTACGACAAGTGGTTCCTGCAGCCCATCCCGCCCGCAGGCGCCAAGATCGGCATGCCGCTCAACGAGGCCACCAAGAACGCCTGGGCGAACCCGAATGACAAGCCGATGGAAGAGTACGCGGTCAAGAAGTGATCGGGTCGGTGATCTGATCGGAAGGGCGGTCCGCAGGGGCCGCCTTTTTTGTTGGTGGGTTGAGGGGGTGGAGGCGGTTTTGGGCTGGTTGCCTTCGTTCACCAATGGACGCTTCGCGGACCGTCAGGCTTGGGCAGCGAGTCCAAGGTGCTTCGCACAGCGCCGCCGCCTACGTTAAGCGCATGAATGTTGAGTGTGGTGCTAGCCACATCGGAGTGGCCCAGCAGTTCCCGCACGGCTCGTATGTCCTTGGTGCTGCGGCTGTAGTGCAGATAGCGGATCCGCTCGCGCAACGGGTCCGGCAGCCGAGGAGCCGTCAATGGGAGCAGGCGGTGTGCTGAGCCGGGACGCAGCGTTTCGCGAGTCGGCATTTCGCACGTTGGACTGGGCATGCATGCTTCCCCGCTGAAGTGAAAACCCACCGTTGCATGCTCCGGAAGCTACTGGCACAGTCACCGGCCTGGGAGGTGCCGGTTTGCGCGAGAATCTAATGCTGTAGGGAGCACCAGTCCATCGACTGATTGTGGATGCCGATCAAGGACTTGCAAGCGCGCAGTCGCGGTTGGTTATGCGGCAAGCCGCTGAGTTCTGCAGCACAACGTGCTGGATAAACCAATAGTTAGGCGTCTATGCGGACACTCGAGGAACTGATCGATAGCGTCGAGCCAGCGTTGCCACTGGTTCACCAATGGCTTTCGCAAGCTGCCCAGAAGTTTGAGGTCCTTGAGCCGTCGGAATCACGCGGTGATGTGTTGCTCGGGTTGCAGGTGACGACCCGGTCACCAATGGGAGCAATCGCCTACGAGACTGGCGGAATCCTGATTGACAACGGCTGGCTGCGAGTTCTCGGCTCCGGCAACCCAAAGCTACGGCGGAACATTGTCGAATGGAACACCGGCCGATCCAATGGCCATCTACTTGTGGCGGACGATGCGATTGGTGGGTTCTTTTCCATCAATGGTGGAGCCTTCGGCGAAGATCGCGGCTCTATGTACTACTGGGCGCCGGACACTTTGAAATGGGAGCCTTTGGGCCTCGGTTACTCCGAATTCCTCCGTTGGGCCGTGAGCGAGAAGTTGACCGTCTTCTACGAAGGCTTGCGATGGCCAGGGTGGGAAGTTGAAGTGAAAAGTGCTGGAGGTGACGAGTGCTTCACCTTCTACCCCTTCCTATGGACCGAGCAGGGTTCCGTCCAGTCAAGCTCTCGCAGACTGGTCAGAGTGGCCGAGCAGTTTGCGTTCAACGTCGACCCAAGGGGTGAAGCGCAATGAACCAGCCGCCTAACCCCTCCGTCAAGGGGACGTCTTGCGCCATGGCGCAGGCCGCCCCTTACGTCGAACGTTAGGCCGCACAGTGGAGAGGGAGCGGATTTGAACGACACCGAGTATGAACAGTGGGTGACCGGAGAGCGCAGGCGTGTGAAGGACTACCTGGAGGGGCAGGGCCTTGCGTCGCCGAATGTGGGATGGCCGGCGTTCGACGTTCCTCCATACTTTGCAATCTGGGCAGTTGAATCTCAGCGCGTCCCCGGAAAGGTGGGCTGGTGGGCGTTCTCTGGGGACTGCCCGACCGACTATGTCTCGGAAGACGGGAACTGCCATCCGCGGGACGCCTTGAAGTTGCTGCTTGAGCGCTGGCGAACCTATGTCCCATCACTAAAGGCGGGAAGGCAACCGGCCGGTGTACGTTTCGGTGATGGCGCGAGTCTCGAGACGCTCGGCGAGCTCCTGGAGTCCCGAGCGGGTATCCTGGCCGCTTGGCACGAAGACGACGGCCTTTGGAAGGACCTGTAGGTCCGGTCTAGCAGAACGCTCGACTCGGGTTGTCCACGCTCCGGTTGCTTGGTCGATCTTGATAAAGAGGGCAGCAGGGGCCGGCCTCAAATTTCAAGACCAACTGCCTCGGGACCTAGAATCTGCGGCCTGACCGCCCGCCCCGCGCCCCGCGCCTCGGCAAGCCACTGACCTCCGCGCTTTTGGGACAATACGCCCCCATGAGCACCCCCGCCCCCCTCACCGAACTCACCATCACCCGCCCCGACGACTGGCATCTGCACGTGCGCGACGGCGCCGCCATGCAGAGCGTGGTGCCCTACACGGCCCGCCAGTTCGGCCGCGCGATCATCATGCCGAATCTGCGCCCGCCGGTGACCACCGCCGCGCAGGCCGCGGACTACCGCCAGCGCATTCTGGCCGCCGTGCCTGCGGGCCTGAGCTTCGAGCCGCTGATGACGCTCTACCTGACGGACAACACACCGCCCGAGGAGATCGCCGCGGCCAAGGCCGCAGGCGTGGTGGCGCTGAAGCTCTACCCGGCCGGCGCCACGACCAACAGCGACGCCGGCGTGACCGACCTGCGCAAGTGCTACAAGACCCTGGAGGCCATGCAGCGCGAGGGCATCCGCTTTCTGGTGCACGGCGAGGTGACCGATCCGGACATCGACGTCTTCGACCGCGAGGCCGTCTTCATCGACCGCGTCATGACGCCGCTGCGCAAGGACTTCCCCGAGCTCAAGATCGTCTTCGAGCACATCACCACCAAGGAAGCCGCCGCCTACGTGATGGCCAGCGACGAGCACGTGGCCGCCACGCTCACGCCGCAGCACCTGCTCTACAACCGCAACGCCATCTTCACCGGCGGCCTGCGCCCGCACTACTACTGCCTGCCCGTGCTGAAGCGCGAGGAGCACCGCCAGGCCCTCATCAAGGCCGCCACCTCGGGCAGCCCCAAGTTCTTCCTGGGCACCGACAGCGCGCCGCACGCCTCGCAGATGAAGGAGAACTCGGTCTGCGGCGCCGGCTGCTTCACGGCGCTCTCGGCGCTGGAGCTCTACCTCGATGCCTTCGAGGCCATGGGCGCGCTGGACAAGTTCGAGGCCTTCGCCAGCTTCAACGGCCCGGCCTTCTACGGCCTGCCGCGCAACGGCGGCACCATCACCCTGCGCAAGCAGGCCTGGACCCTGCCCGAGAGCGTGCCCTTCGGCGATGCGCTGCTCAAGCCGCTGCGCGGTGGCGAGGCGCTGGCCTGGCAGCTGGTCTGAGGAGCCGGCGCTGAGCGAGCCCGCGCTGCCTGGGCCCGCCCCGGACTGGACCGCGCCCTGGCTGGCGGACTACCGCGCCGCCGGGCTCGCCCTGCAGCAGCGTCTGCATGCGGGGCTGACGGTGGCGCAGGCGCTCAATGTCCTGGTCGACGCCATGCCGGACGCCGAGCGGCCGCGCCTGCGGGGTCAGGCCTTGCGCTTCGTGCCGCAGGCCGCGCTGGATGGCGGTCCGGGCTACGAGGCCTTCATCGCGCTGGAGGCCGCCGTGCCTACCCGCGAGCACTGGCATGACGCGCTCAATGGCCTCGTCTGGCTGCGCTGGCCCGCGCTCAAGGCGCGCCTGAACGCGCTGCACCAGCAGGGCCTGGAGGCGCCGCAGGACGAGGGGCGGCGCGGCCCCCTGCGCGATGCCCTGACACTGTTCGACGAGAACGGTGCCTGGCTCGAGGCGCCGCCAGCCCTGTGCGAGGCCTTGCAGGCGCGGGACTGGCGGCGCCTGTTCATCGAGCGGCGTCCGCTCTGGGCCCAGGCCCGGCTGCACCTGATCGGCCATGCCTTGATGGAGAAGCTGATGCAGCCGCGCACCCCCATCTGCGCCCATGTGCTGCTGCAGGACCCGCAGGGCCTGGACGCCGCCGCCTGGGCCGGCAAGCCCTTTGCCCCGCTGCCCGTGCTGGGCGTGCCGGGCTGGTGGCCGGCCAACGAGGAGGCCGGCTTCTACGGCGATGTACGGGTGTTTCGTCCGTCACCGGAGCCGCAATGCAGCTAGCATCGCGGCAAAGTCAAGCAAGGGAGTCCCTTTGAATCCACTTCCCAAACGCCGCCATCGCCCCGCCTGGGGCCTGGCCCTGGCGCTGGTCCTCAGCCTCGGGGCGGCCCCGGCGGCCTGGTCCCAGACGGGCGCCCGCCCGGCCGCCTCCGCCCCGCAGGAGGAGGCGAAGAAGCCCGCGCCCGTCTCGGCCGTGGCGCGCCGTGTGTACGAGCGCGCCCGCGGCCAGCTGATGCAGATCCGCACCCTGCTCAAGAGCCAGGACAGCCAGGCCTCGGTGGGCTCGGGCTTCGTGGTCAGCGAGCAGGGCCATGTGATCACCAACTACCACGTGGTCAGCCAGTTCGCGCTGGAGCCCGACCGCTACCGCCTGCGCTACGCCACGACGGAAGGCGAGGGCGGTGCCATCGAACTGCTGGACATCGACGTCCGCCGCGACCTCGCCCTGCTGCGCATCAAGGACTTCAAACCCGAGGGCGTGCTGCGCTTCCGCCCGCTGGAGCAGCCCCTGTCCAAGGGCGACCGCATCTACTCCATGGGCAATCCGCATGACGTGGCCTTTGCCGTGGTGGAGGGCACCTACAACGGCCTGGTCGAGCGCAGCTTCGATCCGCTGATCTACTACTCCGGCTCCATCAACTCGGGCATGAGCGGCGGCCCCGTCGTCGACGAAGACGGCCGCGTGGTGGGCGTCAATGTCTCGGCGATGTTCTTCGCTCAGCAGATGAGCTTCCTGGTGCCGGGGCAGTTCGCCGCCGACCTGCTCCAGCGCAGCCGTGACGCCAAGCCCCTGGACAAGCCCGTCTGGCCCCAGCTCACCGCGCAGCTGATGGCCTACCAGGACGAGCTCGTGCAGGCCTTCGTCAAGCAGCCCTGGCGCGATGCCGGCCATGCCCGCTACCAGCTGCCGGTGCCGCAGGAGCAGTACATGCGCTGCTGGGGCCGGGGCACGGGGGCGGACACCAAGGGCCTGGAGTTCCAGCGCTCGCAGTGCCGCATGGAGCACGCCATCTTCATCAACGGCGGCATGCAGACCGGCTACCTGGACATGGCCCACGAGGCCTACGACGGCAGCAAGCTGGGCTCGCTGCGCTTTGCGCGCCAGTACGGCAACAGCTTCCGCAACGAGCGCCTGGGCCGCGATGACCGCGACCGCACCGCCCCCTACTGCCGCGAGGACTTCGTCGAGCAGCAGGGCCTGCCCCTGCGCGCCGTGGTCTGCCTGCGGGCCTACCGCAAGCTGCCGGGCCTGCACGACCTCAGCGTGCTGGTCACCACGGTCGACGCCAACACCGAAGGCGCGCTGGGCCGCTTCGACGCCAAGGGCGTCAGCTTCGCCAACGCCCAGACCCTCACCCGTCACTACCTGAAAGGCTTCGCATGGACCAGGCCGCAGTGATCGAAGTCCTGGACCGCGACGGCCAGGTGCGCTCGGTCCACAAGGTGCAGGCCTGGCCCCTGCGCATCGGCCGTTCGCCGGCCTGCGAGCTGGTGCTGGACGACGCCCATGTGGCGGGCGAGCACGCCGAGCTGAGCTGGGACGAGGCCGGCCTGCAGCTGCACCTGCTGGAGAGCCTCAACGGCGGCTGGCTGGGCCGCCAGCGCCTGCTGCCGGGCGAGTCCCGCGAGCTGCCTGACGATGTGGTCTGGCAGCTGGGCAACACCCGGCTGCGCCTGCGCAGCACGCGCACGGCGCTGGCGCCGGAGAAGCCGCTGGCCCATCCGGAGTTCGCGCGCGGCCGCCTGCGCCATCTGCTGGTGCCAGGTCTTGCCCTGCTGTGGGCCCTGCTGCTGTGGCTGGACCAGTGGCTGGGCTCGGACCCCGGCACGCCCTGGATCCAGTACGCCCCGGCCCTGCTGGCGCCCTTCGCGCTGGTGCTGGCCTGGTCGGGCCTGTGGGCCCTGGTGAGCATGCTGTTCCACCGCTGGTTCGCCTTCCTGCCGCATCTGCGGCGGGTGCTGCTGGTGCTGGTGGGCCTGCACCTGCTGGGCATGGGCCTGCCGGTGATCGCCTATGCCTTCTCGTGGCCGCGGCTGATGGTGGTGGAGGCGCTGGTGTTCCCGCTGGGCCTGGCGGCCCTGCTGTGGTGGCACGCCGCCCTGGTCTGGCCGCGGGCGCGGCGCATGCTGGCCGTGGGCCTGGCCAGCCTGCTGGTGGTCAGCATGGGTCTGATGGTCGGCAAGCGCTGGGAGCAGCAGCACTGGTTCGGCCCGGCCTACCTGAGCGTGCTGCCGCCGCCGGTGATGCGCCTGGCCTCGCCCAAGCCGGTGGATGCCCTGGTGGAGTCGCTGGCGCCCCTGGAGGCGCAGCTGAAGCGCCAGGCCTCACGCGACAACGACCTGCCCAGCCAGGACGGCATGGAGGAATGAGCCGGCACTGACCGACGAACAAAGGCCCCTCGCCGAGGGGCCTTTCTCATGGCGGCTGGCCGGATCGCGCGGCAGCCTTGCGGGCTCAGGCCGGCAGGAAGCCGTCGACGGAGAGGTAGCGCTCGCCGGTGTCGTAGTTGAAGCCCAGCACGCGCGAGCCGGCGGGCAGCTCGGGCAGCTTCTTCGCGATGGCGGCCAGGGTGGCACCGCTGGAGATGCCCACCAGCAGGCCTTCCTCGCGGGCCGAGCGGCGCGCGAACTCGCGCGATTCCTCGGCCTCGACCTGGATCACGCCGTCCAGCAGCTGGGTGTGCAGGTTGTCGGGGATGAAGCCGGCGCCGATGCCCTGGATGGGGTGGGGGCTGGGCGCGCCGCCGCTGATCACGGGCGACTGGGCCGGCTCCACGGCGAAGACCTTCAGCTGCGGCCAGGCCTTCTTGAGCACCTGCGCGGTGCCGCTGATGTGGCCGCCGGTGCCCACGCCGGTGATCAGCACGTCCAGGCCGCCGGGGAAGTCACGCAGGATCTCCTGGGCGGTGGTGTTCACATGGACGGCCACATTGGCGGGGTTCTTGAACTGCTGCGGCATCCACGCGCCGGGCGTGCTGGCCACCAGTTCCTCGGCACGGGCGATGGCGCCCTTCATGCCCTTCTCGCGCGGGGTGAGGTCGAAGGTGGCGCCATAGGCCAGCATCAGGCGGCGGCGCTCGATGGACATGCTGTCGGGCATCACCAGCACGAGCTTGTAGCCCTTGACCGCGGCGACCATGGCCAGGCCCACGCCCGTGTTGCCGGAGGTCGGCTCGATGATGGTGGCCCCGGGTTTGAGCAGGCCCCGGGCCTCGGCGTCCTCGACCATGGAGAGGGCGATGCGGTCCTTGATGGAGCCGCCCGGATTGCTCCGCTCGGACTTCACCCAGACCTGGGCATTGCCGAACAGACGGTTGACGCGGATGTGCGGGGTGTTGCCGATGGTGGCCAGAACATTGTCGAAAGGCATGGTCGCTCCTGTGCAAGGCCACCAATGGTAGCGCCGCGGCTTATGACCACATCGTCTAAGTAACTGCGGGTAAGAGAGCCAGGGGATGCCACTTATTTGGACAGGTGCTTACCCCCTGCAAGGCTAGGCAGGCTGACAATGCGGGCCTGAAGCGTTCCGTCCGGGCGTTTCAGGCTCATGGTCTTTGAGAGGGGCACACAATGAAAGATTCGAAGGGACACGTGACGGTGGTGGTGCGCCGCAAGTTCTTGCTGGGCTCGGCACTGAGCGTACTGGGCGGCATGCATCTCACCGCCTGCGGAGGCGGGGGCAGCGCGATGGCGGCCACCAGCCCCAGCACCACGCCCAACACCACGCCCACCAGCGGCACGCCCACGGACGGTGGGTCGCCCGTGAGCCCCGACAACCAGCTGCGCGTGAGCCTGCCCACGGGCAGCGAGACCAACTACCCGCTGCAGTTCGGCCGGCCCTTCGCGGCAGGCGAGATCGCCGACACCCCGAGCGTGTTCCTGGACGGTGTGATCGTGGCCTCGCAGGCGGACGTCAAGTCCCGCCACGCCGACGGCTCGGTCAAGTTCGCGGTGATCTCCGTGGTGCTGCCCACCCTGGGCACCACCGAGCGCGTACTGAGCTTCGGCAACCAGCCCCGGCCCACGGTGACGCCTCTGCCCTTGGCCGACATGCTGGCGAACTTCGACTTCGACGCGACCATCAGCATCACCTTCGGCCAGACGGACACCTCGCCCACGACGGTCTCCGCCCGCGCCATGCTGGCCGCCCAGACCGACGCCGGCCTGGCCGCCGAGACGGCGGCCGGCGGCGTGCAGAGCCGCTACTGGACGCAGGGCCCCCTGTGCACCACGGTGCTGCTGTGTGACCACAAGACCAAGGCCTTCGACATCGGCAGCAATGCCACGCGGGCCATCCGTCCCATGTTCCATGTGCAGTTCTGGCCCACCATCGGCAAGTACCACGTGCGCCACATCGTTGAGGTGGCCGACGTCACCCGGCTGAAGGACGAGACCACGACCACCCTCAGCTTCACCACCGGCAAGGCCAGCCCGGTCGCGCGCCTGACGCAGACCAGCGTGAACCTCTACGCAGGCACCTGGCAGTCGCGGGCCTACTGGGGCGGCCGCGAGCTGCCCCGTGCCAACATCAAGCACGGCGTGGCCTACCTCGCCAAGACCCGGGCACTGCCCAACTACGACAGCAGCATCGTCATCCACTCCGGCTCGGTCGCCAGCTATGCCAGCGACTGGGCCACGCGGCCTCAGGGCCTGGGCGCGAAGGGCTATTGGCAGATCGCCATGTCCAGCGTCGGCGGCCGCCAGGATCTGGGCCTGATGCCCAAGTGGGACTGCGTCTCCCTCTACTCCGGCGCGGCATCCATGCAGGCCATCTGCGAGCGCCAGGCCGAGATGGCGGGCTCCTGGGCCTTCTTCTTCCGTGAGGGGGACAGCGCCAAGACCATCATCGGCACCACCTCGGGGCAGGGGCGCATCCTCTCCAAGCTCTCTCGGCCCACCGTCTTCCTCCATGACAACAACAACTACTGGAGCCAGGCCGCCGTGGCCGACCGCTTCAAGGTGGATGGCACACTGAACATGAGCCGCGACGGCTGGCAGCATGACGTCGCACACACGCCCGGCACCTTCTGGTGGATGTACCTCAGCAGCGGCCAGGCCTTCTGGCAGGAAAAGCTGATGCAGCTGGGGGCCTGGTCCCTGTTCGTGGTGAACCCCGGCCTGTCCTTCAACTCCGTGGGCAGCGGCTCGTCAAACAAGTCCATGATCCTCAACGGCGTCCAGGTGCGGGGCTGGGGCTGGCAGTTCCGCAATCGCGCCCGCGCCTGGTGGGCGGCCCTGGACGGCAGCCCGGAGCGCTCCCTGCTCGAGCAGAGCCTCAACGAGGCTCTGGCCCAGCGCTACGGCCTCTATGCCATCAGCAGCTCCCTGGACAGCCACCCGATCCGCGTCAGCTGGAATGCCAACTACATGGCCTGGTATTCCAACGGCCCCGCCCAGCCGCGCCCCAACGGCCTGGCCTTCTGGGAGGGCAATGGCGGCTACACGCGCGACCAGTTCATCAGCTCCGTCGGCGTGCCGCCGGACGACTGGGGCGGCGCCTCCACGGCGCCCTGGATGCAGAACTTCATCACGATGTCGGTCAACCACGCGGTCGAGCTGGGCTGCAGCGCCGCGCTGCCCCTCGCGAACTGGGTGGGCAAGCAGGCCACGACCATCGCCAAGTCCGCCCATCCGCGCCACCTGGCCGACTACGTCTTCCCGCAGAACAAGAAGGACGGCAGCTACTACCAGAACCTGGACGAGCTCTACGGCACCTGGTCCTTCCTGGCCGAGGGCTCGACGCCCCCGAGCATGCCGGCCGAGAGCAGCAGCGGCTTCCCGGGCGGTGGCACGCCGGGCACCTACCAGGTCACGGTGGAAGGCTATGGCGCCATCGCGGCGGCGGCCATCGCCACGTCCAACGGCAACCCCGACCAGGCGGCGGCCTGGGCCGTGGTGGGGCCGTGGTCCCGCAGCACCTACTACTTCAACCACGACCCGCGGTACGCCATCGTGCCGCGCAGCTGAGGCCTCGCCACCTGTGCCCCGGTCCGGCTTCGCGGGAGCCGGTGCCGCTTCTGGGATAATGCGGCCCGTGAAGCAGATCAGACCGCCGCTGGTGCGAGCGTGGAAACACGGCACTGGAGGAAGGTCCGGACTGCACAGAGCGGCGTAGCAGCTAACGGCTGCCCGGCGAAAGCCGAGGATCAGAGCAACAGAGACGAGTCAGGAGGGCCTTCCTCGGGAGGCCTGACTGGGTGAAACGGGCAATCTCTACGCGCAGCAACACCAAGTAGGCCAGCGATGATGCGGCTCGCAGAGCTGGCGGGTAGGTGGCACCGAGCCGGGCAGTGATGTCCGGCCCAGAGGAATGGCGGTCACGGGACCGGGCCCGCAAGGGTCAGGTCTTGCACAGAATCCGGCCTATCGATCTGCTTCACCCATATTCGAAGGCAAGGGCGCACCGGGGTGCCCCTGGCTCAGCAGGGCCTCGACGGTCTGCTGCACGGCCAGGGCCTCGGCAAAGCCGGGCAGGGCGTGCGAACGGCCGTCCAGCAGGGCGCTCCAGTGCTCCAGCAGGTCGGCCTCGGTGAGGTCGGGGCGCAGGTCGCGCTCACCGAGCTCGCGCCAGTCCTCGTCCTTGCGCAGGCGGATGCGCCGGAACCAGTTGCTCAGCCAGACCTCGCCGCCGCGGGCGCGCCAGCGCATCTCGTTGACATCAGCCTCCTGGCCCAGCACGGCGGCGTCGATGTCGATGGGCACGCCGGCCGCGAACAGCCGGGCGCGCAGGCCGATCTCGGCCGCGTCGGCCTGGGCGGGGTACAGCAGCTCGCTGTGCACCACCTCGGCAGCGCCCAGCACCCGCTGCAGCACGAAGATGAAATGGGACAGCACCTCGCGGCAGAAACCGCCCTCCGCGCGGCCCGCCAGCCAGGCGCCTGCGTCGCGCTGCCAGGGGCGGGGCCAGCTGGCGAAGCGCAGGGTCAGCTGCACCGACTCCAGCTCGCCCATGGGATGGCGCGAGGCCGCGCCGAAGCAGGACTGCAGCTGCGCCAGGCCGCTGCTGGACGCCAGCGAGAAGTTGACGGCCGCCCGATGCTGACCCTGGCGCTGGCGCTGCAGGGTGCGGGCCGCGGCCTCGGCATCGACGGCCAGGGGCTTCTCGCACAGCACCGGCAGCCCGTGCTCGAAGGCCCGCTCGGCCCAGTGCAGGTGCGAGGCCGGCGGGCTGGCGATGTAGACGCCGCGCAGCCCGGCATGGCCCAGCAGCTGCTCGGGCTCTTCGGGGATCAGCAGCTGCGGATGCCGGCCGCGCAGGGCCGCCCGCGCCTGCGGGTCCGGGTCCCAGGCGCACTGGGGATGGAAGCGGGGGTTGCTGTGGAGCCGGTCCAGCATTCGCTGGCCCATGACTCCCAGTCCGATGAGGCCAATGGCGTAGGGTTCGGGCATGTTGAGGATTCACGCAAGCGCGCCGGAGTTTAGGCCCTGTGCCAGCGCGTTCCGGCGCCGGCCGCTACACTGATTCGCTCCCTTCCTCCTGCCGCCCGGGCCTGGCGCCCGGGACCGGCGCACAACGCACACTCCCGATGAATCCTGATGCCGGCACCCTCTGGCGCGGTCCGCGCTGGACATTGGCCGTCCTGCTGGCCTGCCTGGGCACCGTAGGCCCCTTCTCCATCGACACCTACCTGCCGGCCTTCGCCGGCATCGCGCAGGCCCTGGATGCCACCCCGGTGCAGATGCAGCAGACCCTGTCCAGCTACCTGCTGGGCTTTGCGCTGATGAACCTGTTTCATGGGGCACTGTCCGACAGCTTCGGCCGCCGTCCGGTGGTCCTTGTGGGCACGGCCATCTTCGCGCTGGCCTCGCTGGGCTGCGCGCTGTCGGCCAGCATCGGCCAGCTGATCTTCTTCCGCACGGTGCAGGGCATGTCGGCCGGCGCGGGCGTGGTGGTCTCGCGGGCCATCATCCGCGACATGTTCCCGCCCTCCGAGGCACAGCGGGTGATGTCCCAGGTGACGCTGTTCTTCGGCGTGGCGCCCGCGGTGGCGCCCATGGTGGGCGGCTTTCTCTTCGTGCATGCCGACTGGCACTCGATCTTCTGGTTCCTGGTGCTGGTGGGCACGGCCCTGTTCGTGGCCAACTGGCGCCTGCTGCCCGAGACCCTGCACAAGGACCTGGCCCAGCCCTTCCACCCGCGTGACCTGATGCGCGGCTACGGGCAGCTCTGCGGCAGCCGCAAGTTCCTGCTGCTGACCCTCGCCAGCGGCATCCCCTTCAACGGCATGTTCCTCTACGTGCTGGCCGCCCCGGTCTTCCTGGGCGAGCACCTGCACCTGGCGCCCACGCAGTTCTTCCTGTTCTTCCTGTTCAGCATCGGCGGCATCATGGGCGGCGCCTGGTTCAGCGGTCGCCTGGCGGGCAAGATCAAGCCCCGGGCCCAGATCCGCCGTGGCTTCTCCATCATGCTGGCCATGGCCGTGCTGAACGTGGCGCTGAACCTGGCCCTGCCGCCCAGCGCCTGGTGGGCGCTGCCGGTGATCGGCGTCTTCGCTCTGGGCTGGGCCCTCATGGTGCCGGTGGTGACGCTGATGGTGCTGGACCAGGTGCCCGAGCGCCGCGGCATGGCCTCCTCGCTGCAGGCCTGCATCAGCAGCGCGGCCAACGGCCTGGTGGCCGGCGTGCTGGTGCCCCTGGTCATGCATTCCACCCTGGGCCTGGCCCTGGCTTCCGCAGGCATGATGGCCATCGGCCTCGTGGCCTGGCTTTGGGTCAAGCGCGAGGTCTGAACCGCCGGGGCCGGGCGCTCAAGACTGCCGTCATCCGGCCGATGTAGAAGCAGGTGCATGCCGAGCCGGCCCGTCCACGGGTGCGGCCGCGCATGCTCAGGAGCCTTCCATGCACCACCGATCCCTTGTCGCCCCGTTTCTGCCGTCCCTTCAGCGCCCGACGCTGGCCTGCCTGAGCTGGCTGATGGTGGCCGCCCTGTGCCTGGCCTGGCCGCGGCCGGCGCAGGCGCGCTCGACGCCCACGGAGAAGAGCGAGCCCAAGGTCGAGAAGGCCGAAAGGACGGAGAAGTCCGACAAGCAGTCATCCGACAAGTCCGCCACCCCAGTCAGGGATGCCGGCAAGGAGGAGGGCGCGGCCGAGAACCTGGGCGTCCTGCGCCAGCGCCTGGCGGAGCGCCTGGCCACCCGGCCGGATCCCGCCCCTGCGCCGTCGGCCAAGGCGGAGGCCCGGTCCGAGGCCAAGGCCGAGTCCCGGGCTGGCAAGCGTGCCGAGCCCAAAGGCCATGGCGGCGAGCTGCACTGGGCCTACGAGGGCGAGGGCGGCCCCGAGCACTGGGGCGAGCTCAAGCCCGAGTACCGGCTCTGTGCCAGTGGCAAGCGCCAGAGCCCCATCGACATCCGCGACGGCATTCGCGTGGATCTGGAGAAGATCCAGTTCGACTACCAGCCCAGCGGCTTCGCGGTGCTGGACAACGGCCACACCATCCAGGTGAACATCGCGCCCGGCAACAGCCTGCAGGTGATGGGGCGCCGCTACGAGCTGCTGCAGTTCCACTTCCACCGGCCCAGCGAGGAGCGCATCAACGGTCGCCAGTTCGACATGGTGGCCCACCTCGTGCACAAGGACGCGGACGGCCGCCTGGCCGTGGTCGCCGTGCTGCTGGAGCGGGGGCGTGATCAGCCCCTGGTGCAGACCGTCTGGAACAACCTCCCGCTGGAGAAGGGCGAGCCCCTGCCCGCGCCGGGCCAGATGGACCTCAACCAGCTGCTGCCCGAGGACCGCGGCTACTACACCTACATGGGCTCGCTCACCACGCCGCCGTGCTCGGAGGGCGTGCTGTGGATGGTGATGCGCCAGCCGGTGCAGCTGTCGGCGAACCAGCTCAACATCTTCGGCCGGCTCTACCCCATGAACGCCCGGCCGGTGCAGCCGGGTTCGGGGCGGCTGATCAAGGAGTCGCAGTGAAGACCGTGCTCACTGCGCGTAGCCGAAACGGGCGTGGATGCCCTTGATCACGCCCTTCTGATGCAGGGTCTGCAGCTGGCCGTTCAGCAGCCTGACGGTCTCTTCCGGCAGCTGCTTGTGGCAGGCCAGGTACATCTCGGTGCGGTTGAAGTTCAGCACCGGTTCGATATTGCCGATGCCCTGCTGCCTGAGCCGGTACAGGCCGATCAGGCGCCCCGTGGCCCAGTAGTCGATGCGGCCGGCCAGCAGCTTGCGCGGGTTGGCGTCATCGCTGGGCGCGGCCTCGACCGTGTAGCCGCGGGTCTGCAGATAGCTGACGATGGCATCGCCCTGGTAGCTGCCGATGCGCATGTTCTGCACCTCCTCCAGATGGCCGGGCCGGCTCGCGCCGCTGCGCGCGAAGAGGGTCCAGTCATTGGTCACCAGCGGGCCGATCCAGCGGTAAAGCTCCTCGCGTTCCGGGGTGCGTGACATCGAGTACACGCAGGTGTTGACCTGGGTCCGGGCCATGGCGATGGCGCGTGCCCAGGGATAGACGGCGATCTCGTACTCGATGCCTGCACTGTCCAGCAGGCTGCGCACGATGTCGGTGGCCAGGCCGGTGACGCGCCCCTGGGCGTCGCTCATGTTGTAGGGCGGGTACTCCTCGGTGGTGAGGATCAGGCGCTGCTGCGCTTGCGCGCTGGCGCCGCAGCCTGCCAGCAGCCAGAGGCAGAACATCCAGACCTTCATGGGCCCCTCCCGAGGGCCGCGCCAGGCAGCCCTGCGAGACGACTGTAGCGCCGGCCGCCCTCAGTGGCCAGTGCCGGCATGGAGCCAGCGGCGCAGGGTCAGGAAGAGTTGCTCTGCCACCACCGGCTTGGCCACGTGGTCGTTCATGCCGGCATCCAGGCAGCGCTGGCGTTCCTCGGCAAAGGCATTGGCCGTCATGGCGAGGATGGGCAGCTGGCGGCCCTTCTCGGTGGCACGGATGGCGCGGGTGGCGTCCAGGCCGTCCATGGCGGGCATCTGCACGTCCATCAGCACCAGGCCGTAGTCGCCCCGCTGCACCATCTCGCAGGCCTCGACGCCGTCGTTGGCCACGTCCACCTCCAGCCCCGCGCTCTGCAGCAGGGCCACGGCCACTTCCTGGTTGACGACATTGTCCTCGGCCAGCAGCACGCGCCGGCCCTGGAAGGGCGTCAGCAGCTCGCGCGCGGCCTGGCCTCGCTGCAGGCCGGCCGCGGCCAGGGGCTGGTCTGACAGGGGCAGCTCCAGCTCCAGCCAGAACAGGCTGCCTTCGCCGGGTGCGCTCTGCACGCCCACCTCGCCGCCCATCAGCCGCGCCAGGCGGCGAGAGATGGCCAGGCCCAGGCCCGTGCCGCCATAGCGCCGGGTGGTGGAGCTGTCGGCCTGCTCGAAGTCCTGGAACAGTCGTGCCTGGGCTTCCTCGCTGATGCCGATGCCGCTGTCCCGCACCTCGAAGCGCAGGCGCAGCTGCTGCGGCGTCTCGCCCAGCACATGGGCGCTGAGGCGCACAAAGCCCTGGTCGGTGAACTTGATGGCATTGCCGGCGAAGTTGATCAGGATCTCGGTGATGCGCTGGGCGTCGCCCATCAGCACGCGGTTCTGCAGCTCGTCCGGCACGTCCTGCTGCACCTGCAGCTGCTTCTCCGCGGCCCGCTGCGCCATCATGCTGGCGATGTTGTCCAGCAGCTGGTTGACCGAGAAGATGCCGGACTCCAGGTGCAGCTTGCCGGCCTCGATCTTGGAGATGTCCAGCACGTTGTTGATCACGCTGAGCAGGTGCTCGGCGGCGTCCGCCACCTTCTTGAGCCGGTCCTGCTGGGCGGGCTCCGTGCTGTCGCGGCGGGCGAGGTAGGTCAGGCCGATGATGGCGTTCATCGGCGTGCGGATCTCGTGGCTCATGTTCGCCAGGAAGGCGCTCTTGGCCAGGTTGGCCGCCTCCGCGGCCTGGGTGGCGGTGGCCAGGGCCTGCGTGCGGGCCTCGACCAGCTCCTCCAGGTGATGGCGGTAGCGGTCCAGCTCCAGGGCGTCGCGGCGCTGGCGGGAGATGTCGGTCAGGAAGCCGTGCCACAGCACCGAGCCGCCATCCTCCAGCTGGGCGATGGCGTTGCCGTACAGCCAGCGCTCGCTGCCGTCGGCGTTGTCGGTGCGGAACTCCTGCTGCCAGGGGCTCAGGTGGCGGGCCGAGGAGGCCAGGGCCTCACGCACGGCCTCGCGGTCCTCGGGATGGATGCGCTCGAACAGCGCCTCGGCCTCGCTCAGCAGCAGCTGGGCGGGCACGCGGAAGTAGTCCTTCACCGCCTCGCTGACGTAGGCGAAGCTGAAACGGCCCTCGGGGCTGCGGCGCAGCTGGTAGACCACGCCGGGCACCGTCTCGGCCATGCCGCGCAGGCGCTCGATCAGCTGGCGCTGCGCGTCGAACTGGTGCTGCAGGGCATCGCGCATGTCCTGCAGATGCTTGCCCAGGCGGCCGATCTCGTCATTGCGCCCGCCCTCCAGCTCCGTGCTGAAACGGCCCTGTGCCATGTCGTTGGCGAAGCGGCCCAGTGAGCGCAGCGGCCGCATCACGCGCGAGTTCAGGGCCAGCAGCACCAGGGCCACCGAGATCAGCAGCTGCCCGCCCACCGTGGCGGCGTAGAGCCAGCGCTGGCGGCTGAGGGCGGCGGCGGCCAGGTGGTCGTCGATCTCGATCTGCAGATGGCCGATGCGGGTGCTGCCGCGGAAGATGTCGCGCTCGCCCTTGATCAGCTGGCCCAGCTGGCGCTCGGGGTGGCGCATCTCGATGAAGGGCAGGCCCTGGGAGGCGTCGCTGACGGCCACGCGGACGACGTCCGGGGACTTCATGATGGCCGCGGCCACCTCGCGGGCGGCCACCTGGTCCAGGTTCCACAGCAGCTCGGGCAGGCTGCTGGCCAGCACGTCCAGCTTGGTCTGCAGGTCACGCTCCAGGTTCTGCTGGGCCACCTGGGGTTCGCGCAGACCGATCAGCAGGCCGCCAACGCTCAGCGCCGGCAGCAGGAGGCCGGTGCTGACCCCAATGGCAAGGGCCACGAAGAGCGAACTGGTGCGCTTGCGACTCAAACAAAGACTCCAGGACCGTCAGGGGTCCGGCGCAGGGCGCGCCGGGGGACTGCTGCCGCCTCTGCAAGGTCGGTGCCAGCCACCTGCGGGGATTGTGCACGGCTTCGCGGAGGCTCTGGCTGATCCAGAGGGGTGTGCTGTCTTGTTTGTGTCAAATCCGGCGTGGCAAATGTCGCGCCGGGCCGGGTTTGGCGAGGCCGGCTTCAGTGGACGCGGTCCAGGGCCCGGGCGGCCCCCAGCAAAGCGGGCGAGGTGGGGCTGTCGATCACGAAGCAGGGGATGGGCGCCAGCAGGGGCTGCAGGCGGCCCTTGCCCTCGAAGCGTTCCCGGAAGCGCGAGGCGCGCAGCTCAGGCAGCATGCGCGGCGCGATCCCCCCGCCGATATAGACCCCGCCGGTGGCCCCCAGGGTCAGGGCCAGATTGCCGGCGGTGCTGCCCAGTAAGCGGCAGAACAGGTCCACGGCCCGCTGGCACACCGGATCGCCCGCGCGGGCGCGCGGCAGCACCTGCTCGGGCTGCAGCTGCGGGTCGGCGGCGAGGCCCAGCAGTTGCGCGCTGGCCCGGTAGAGGTTGAGCAGCCCTGGGCCGGACAGCGCCCGCTCGGCCGAGACATGACCGAAGCTGGCGCGCAGCAGGGCCAGCACGGCGGACTCCTCGTCGTCCATGGCGCTGAGGGTGGCGTGGCCGCCCTCTCCGGCCAGGGGCACGGGGCCCTGGGCCGAGGGCAGCAGCCCGGACACCCCCAGCCCCGTGCCGGCCCCCAGCAGGGCCAGCGGCGCCCGCGGCTGTGCCAGGCATTCGGCAGAGGGGCGCACGCCGCCCAGGTCCTGCAGGGCAGTGCCCTCCAGGCTGGGCAGGGACAGGGCCAGCGCCGTGAAGTCGTTGATGACCTCCAGGCGCTGCAGGGCCAGCTGCTGGCGCAGGGCCTGGATGGAGAAGGCCCAGTGGTGGTTGGTCATGCGCACCTCGTCGCCCGTCACCGGGTTGGCGATGCCCAGCGCGCAGGCGGCCGGCCGAGAGGGGGCCTGGTCGTGCAGGTAGTGCCGGATGGCGTCGCCCAGGGTGGGGTGCTCGGCGCAGCGGTAGGTCTGGACATGGCTCAGGGGCGCGCCCGGCCGGTCCATCCAGGCGAAGCGCGCGTGGGTGCCGCCGATGTCGCCCAGCAGGCGCGGAAAGGGGGCCTGGGTCGCGGGGGCCTGCAGCGGATGGGCCTGGCTCATGGGGGTCTCCTGGTGCGGTTCGGGATGGAATGTCCGGATTGTGCTTGAAACCGCTTTCAAACCACAAGGGGAGATGTGGGAGCGCGGCTCGGTGTTTCCACTCAACGCCGTTCGGCCTGCGGTCGAGATAATGAAACCGCTTTCATATCAATTCACCGGCCCCGATGCCTACCGGTCGCCGCGCAGGGCCTGCCCGTGCCCAGCCGCGCCGGGGCGCCTTGCGGCCGGCTGGAGACTGCCCATGGCCCCGCCTTCCACCCAGCCTTCCACCCAGCTTTCCACCCCGACTGCCCCCTCGGCGCCCGCGAGGGTGCTTCCGCGCCCCGGCTTTCTGCTGCCCCTGAGGCGCTGGCCCGCCGTGGCCGGCCTGGCCCTGGCCGCCTGTGGCGGCGGCGGCGCACCGGCGGCCACGCCCACGCCTGCCTCCGCACCTGCACCTGCCCCCGCACCTGCACCTGCACCCCCTGCGCTGACCCGTCCCGCCGACCATGTGCTGGTCTGGTCCGACGAGTTCGATCAGCCCGGCCTGCCCGATCCCCGGCGCTGGTCCTATGACACCGGCCGCAATGCCCAGGGCTGGTTCAATCACGAGCTGCAGTACTACAGCGCCGCGCGGCTGGAGAACAGCGAGGTCCGCGGCGGCCGCCTGGTGATCACTGCGCGCCTGGAAAGCCGTTCCGACCAGCCCGACTGGGGCGGCCAGCGCTACAGCTCCGCCCGCCTGCTCACCGCCGGCAAGGCCCAGTGGACCTACGGCTTCTTCGAGGTTCGCGCCAGGCTGCCCTGCGGCCGCGGCAGCTGGCCCGCCATCTGGATGCTGGGCGCGCAGGGCAGCTGGCCCGCGCAGGGCGAGCTGGACATCATGGAGCAGGTCGGCCGCGAGCCGGCGAATGTCTTCAGCACTGTGCACACCAGCAGCGGGTCCGGCGGCAATGGCAAGGGCGGCGCCGTGCAAGTGCCCACCGCCTGCAGCGCCTTCCATGACTACCAGATGCTGTGGACGCCCCAGGGCCTGCGCTTCGGTGTCGACGGCGTCGAGCATGCCCGCTACGACAATCTCGGCACCGGCCCGGCCCAATGGCCCTTCGATGCGCCGCAGTTCCTCATCCTCAACCTCGCCATCGGCGGGGACCTCGGCGGCACGGTGGACGACACCATCTTCCCGCTGAGCTACGAGATCGAGCATGTGCGGGTCTATCAGCGGCAGCCCTGAGCGGGGCAGCCGGTGCCGCGCAGCTAGGTCCCGGAGGCCGTGCCCGTCCTTGCCTTCTTGATGAGGTACATCGCGTCATCCGCCTTGGCGAGCAGGGCGCTGACGGTGTCGCCATCCTGGGGATAGGTGCTGACGCCCACGCTCACGGAAGCCGTCAGCGCGCAGGGGACTTGCAGCTGAAGCTGGCTGACGGCGTCGGTGATCTTCATGCCCAGCTGGATGCCGTCCTCGCGGGTGCTGATTGGCGCGAACACCACGAACTCATCGCCGCCGAGCCGGCAGACCGTGTCGCTGGCGCGAACGGCCCCGACCAGGGTCCGGGCAATGCCCTGCAGCAGCTTGTCGCCGATGGCGTGCCCCAGGGTGTCATTGACGTGCTTGAAGTTGTCGACGTCGACAAAACACACGGCGAGCATGGCGCCGTGACGTCGCGCCAGATGGAGATCGTGCTCCAGGCGGTCCCACAGCGCCACACGGTTCAGCAGGCCGGTCAGCGAGTCGGTGCGCGAGGCATGGACGGCCATCTCGAGTGCCGCATAGGCCGTCGCGGTGGCCTGATGGGCGACCTGGTTGGCGGCCGTCAGCCTTTGGTTCTCGGCGACCATGCCACGTATGGCCTCTTGCCCGGCATCGCCGCGTTCAGCCCGGATCGTCTCCTGCAAGGCGAACAAGGTGGCCTCGGCCTCTGCAATCTCCTGGCGCAGTTCAGCCAGGCGGCGCTGCCTGGCCTCGATGCCGTCGGAGGCGGTCATGAGTCCCTCTCCTTGATTGGCGGGATTGAAACGGACCGGACACGCCGCCTGCGCTCCAGGGGCTGCATGCCGGCCTTTCCTGCGCCGGCACCACGACAGCCTGCCTGGAAGCATACGCTCTTCTCCTGAGTCATGGAGACGCGCACGGCGAGGCGCCCTGCCTGGCGCAGGGGCACGCGGCGCTGGCGCCTGCCTGTGGCTGGATCCCGCGCCCCTGGCCGCGCAGGCGCGGCCGACCCGCGTCAGCTCCGCACCCGCTGCCCCTGCGCATCAAACCCCAGCACCCGCGCCGTCGACGCGGCCAGGCCGATGCGCTCGCCGGGCTGCAGGGCCGGCACGGCGCCGTTGACCTTCAGCGTCAAGGCCTTCTCCAGGCCCTCGACGCGGGCGTAGAGCAGGTGGGTGTCGCCCAGGTGCTCCGCGAAGTCCAGCTGGGCGGGCACGCCCTCGCCGGCAGGGGCCAGCTGGAGGTGCTCCGGACGCACGCCCAGGCGCTGGGCAGAGCCGGGCAGGGCTGCGGTCCAGTTCGACCACAGGGCCAGGTGCGCTGGGCTGGCACTCGAGGCCGGGCGGTCCACGAGATTGATCGCGGGCGAGCCGATGAAGCCGGCGACGAACTCGGTGGCCGGGTCCTCGTACAGCGCCAGCGGCGTGCCCAGCTGCTCGATGCGGCCCTGGTGGAACACGGCGATGCGGTCGCCCAGGGTCATGGCCTCGGTCTGGTCGTGGGTCACGTAGACCATGGTCGCGCCGAGCTGGCGGTGCAGGCGGGCCAGCTCGATGCGCATCTCCAGGCGCAGGGCCGCGTCCAGGTTGGACAGCGGCTCGTCGAAGAGGAAGACCTTGGGCTTGCGCACGATGGCTCGGCCGATGGCCACGCGCTGGCGCTGGCCGCCCGAGAGCTGGCCCGGGCGGCGGTCCAGCAGGGCGGTGAGCTTCAGCGTCTCGGCGGTCCTGCGGACCTGGGCCTCGCGCTCGGCCTTGGGCACGCCGGCCATCTTGAGGGCGAAGCCCATGTTCTCGGCCACGCTCATGTGCGGGTACAGGGCGTAGCTCTGGAACACCATGGCCGCGCCGCGTTCGGCCGGCGGCAGCTCGTTGGCGCGCTGGCCGTCGATCAGCAGCGTGCCCTCGGAGATGTCCTCCAGGCCCGCGATCATGCGCAGCGTCGTGCTCTTGCCGCAGCCGGAAGGGCCGACGAAGACGAGGAACTCGCCGTCCTCGATGTCCAGGTCGATGCCGCGGATGACGTCCTGCTCGCCGTAGCGCTTGTGGATGCCTTGCAGGCTCAGTCGTGCCACCTCAGGCCCCCTTGGCTTGCGCGGCCAGGAACTGGCGGTACCAGCGGGCGCTGTCCTTGAGCGTGCGCTGCTGCGTCTCGTAGTCCACGTGCACGATGCCGAAGCGCTTGGCATAGCCGGAGGACCACTCGAAATTGTCCAGCAGGCTCCAGACCATGTAGGCATCCACCGGCACGCCCTCCTGCTTTGCGGCATGCACGGCGGCGATGTGGCGCTGCAGGTAGCGGGTGCGGGCCTCGTCCTGCACGCGACCGTCCACCCAGGGGTCGGGGAAGGCGCCGCCGTTCTCGGTCACCCAGAGGCTGGGCACCTGCGGGTAGTCGCGGTGCAGGCGCAGCAGCAGCTCGGTCAGGCCCTCGGGGTAGACCTCCCAGCCCATCTCGCTGACCTCCTTGCCGGCGGCCTTGGGATCCCAGGGCTTGTCGGCGCTCTGCACGGAGCGGGAGTAGTAGTTGACGCCCAGGAAGTCCAGCGGCTGGCGGATCTCGGCCAGGTCGCCCTCGTGCACCTTGGGGGCCTTCTCGCCCAGGTCCAGCCAGATGTCCAGCGGGTAGCGGCCCTGGCACAGCGGGTCCATGTACCAGCGCAGCAGGCGGCCGTCCTCCAGCACGGCCCGGGCCTTGTCAGCGGCGGAGGGCGTGGCCGGGTGGGTGGGGGCGAGGTTGAGCACGATGCCCAGCTTCT
This sequence comes from Pelomonas sp. BJYL3, assembly GCF_027257975.1. GTDB lineage: Bacteria > Pseudomonadota > Gammaproteobacteria > Burkholderiales > Burkholderiaceae_C > Roseateles_B > Roseateles_B flavus. Next base: position 766,491 of record NZ_JANZKX010000001.1, on the reverse strand, counting down.
CCTTCGCGCCCTCGGCACGCAGGGCCTTCAGGGCGCGGCCATGGCTGAGCAGCAGGTGGTGGGAGACCTGCAGGGCCAGGGCCTCGTCCTTGAGCCCTGGCGCGAAGACACCGTTATGGTGGCCCAGCACCGCCACGACCCAGGGCTCGTTGTGCGTGCACAGCGAGGCCAGGCGGTCGCCCAGCCGGCGCTGGATGCCCAGGGCGTAGTCCACGAAGCGGTCCACCGTCTCGCGGTTCCCCCAGCCGCCGCGGTCCTGCAGGCCCTGGGGCAGGTCCCAGTGGTTGAGCGTCAGGTGGGGCTGCAGGCCGCGGGCCAGCATGCCGTCCACCAGGCGGTCGTAGAAGGCCAGGCCGGCCTCGTTCCAGGCGCCCTGACCCGTGGGCTGGACGCGGGGCCAGCAGACGCTGAAACGGTAGGCGTTGACGCCCAGGCTCTGGATCAGGTCCAGGTCTTCGGCCCAGCGCTGGTAGTGCTCGCAGGCCACGCGGCCGTCGCTGCCATCGGCGATGGCGCCGGGCTGGCGGCAGAAGGTGTCCCAGATGCTGGGGCCCTTGCCGTCGGCATCGGCGGCGCCCTCGATCTGGAAGGCGCTGGTGGAAACCCCCCAGACGAAATCGCGCGGGAAGGGCAGGGCAGTGGTCGGGTCGCTCATGGGAAGTTCAGCAGGAGATGGCGGGATTGAGTGGGTTCCGGCTCACTTGACGGCGCCAGCGGTCAGGCCGGCGATCAGTTGGCGTGAGGCCAGCATGAAGAGGGCGATGAGGGGCAGCGTGGCCACGGCGGCGCCGGCGATGAGGGCGCCCCATTCGGTGTCCACCGGGTTCTGCAGCAGGCGCAGGGCCAGGGGCAGGGTGAAGTGCTCGGGGCTGCGCAGCACGATCAGCGGGCCCACGAAGTTGTTCCAGCTGCCGATGAAGCTGATGAGCCCCAGCGTGCCCAGGGCCGGCTTGAGCAGCGGCAGCACGATGCGCACGAAGAGCCCGAACTCGCCGCAGCCGTCCATGCGTGCGGCCTCGACCAGCTCCCGGGGCACGGCACTGCGCACGTACTGGCGCATCAGGAAGATGCCGAAGGCGTTGGCCGCACCGGGCAGGTACAGGGCGCGCGGTTCGTCGATCCAGCCCAGCAGGTCCATCACCATGAAGCTGGGAATCATGCTCATGAAGCTGGGCAGCAGCATGGTGCCCAGCACCAGCGCGAACAGCGCTCGCTTGAAGCGGAACTCGAACATCGCGAAGGCATAGCCGCCCATGGCGCAGAAGAGCAGGGTCAGCGCCGTGGACATCAGCGCCACGTAGAGGCTCCAGCCCACGCTGCGCCAGAAGGGGATGCGCTCGCCCAGGAGGCGCAGATTGGCCCAGAGGTCGTCGCCGAACCACAGGGGCGGGGGGACGCTGAAGATGTCGGTCCGCGACTGCGTGGCGAAGACGAACATCACGTAGAAGGGCGCCAGCATCAGCAGGGCGCCGCAGCCCACGAGGCCGTAGGCCATCCAGCGCGAGCGCTGCAGGGAAGGACGGCTGCTCATCACGCACGCTCCTTGCCGAAGGCGCGGTGCAGGGCCGCCGTGGCCGCCGCGAGGATCGCGAACAGCAGCCAGGACATGGCCGCAGCCGCGCCGAAGTCGTTGAAGTCGAAGGCCAGGCGGTAGAGGTAGACCGCGCTGCTCATGCCGGCCTGGTCATTGCCGCCCCGGCCGTTGGTCAGCACGAAGGGCTCCTCGAAGAGCTGCAGGCTGCCCACCACCGAGAGCGTGAAGCCGAAGAGCATCATGCTGCGCAGGCCCGGCAGGGTGATGTGCAGGAAGCGCTGCCAGGGGCCGGCGCCGTCCATGGTCGCGGCCTCGTACAGGTCCTTGGGGATGGTCTGCAGCGCGGCGAGGTAGAGCACGGTGTGGAAGCCCACGTAGCGCCAGAACACGACCAGCGCGATGGCGGGGCGCAGGCGGTCCGGGTCGTTGAGCCAGTCGATGGCCTGCGCGGGCAGCAGCAGGCCGAGGCCGGGCACCTGGCGCAGGGCGGCCAGGCCGCTGTTGATCAGGCCGTAGTCCGTCGAGAACAGGGCGCTGAACAGGATGGCGATGGCCACCGTCGAGGTGATGTAGGGCAGGAAGTAGGCGCCCATCAGTGCATTGCGCCAGCGCTGGCCCAGCGCCTGCAGCCCGCAGGCCAGGGGCAGGGCTACCAGGTGCTGCGGCACGGCGCTGGCCACGCCCAGCCACACGGTGTTGCCCAGGGACTTCCAGAACCAGGCGTCCTTGAGCGCGAAGGCGAAGTTGTCGAGGCCCACCCACTCCATGGCCGCGAGGCCGCTGGTGGGCTCCCAGCGGTTCAGCGCCAGCCACAGCGAGAACAGCAGCGGGAAGAGGCCGAAGACGGCGAAGAGCAGCAGGAAGGGCGCGAGGAACAGATAGGGGGCGCCGGCGGGGCGGATGCGCAGTCGCTTCATCGCTGGGCCCTCGTCTGCAGCAGGCGCTCGGCGTCACCCAGGGCGCTGGCGATGTCCTTGCCGCGGGTGAGCACCTTGTCCAGCTCGGTGTTGATGACTTCGTCGGCGAAGGCATCCTGGCGGTGCACGGCCACGGGCGTGATCCGGCGGGCGGCCTCGCGCCACAGATGCCGGGCGCGCTGGCCGCCCAGGAAGGCCACCGGCTCGTCGAAGAAGGGGTCCTCGAAGGTGTCGACCAGGGCGGGGAAGATGTCGTGCGTCTGGAAGGCGTCCAGCAGCAGGGTCTTGTTGAGGGTCAGGTCTTGCATGAAGTCCCAGGCCAGGGCACGGCGGCTCGCGTCCCCCTTGGCCGGCAGGGCGTAGAAGCTGCCGCCATAGGCCGCGAAGGCGCCCTCGGGCAGCTGGGCGGCGCGCCACAGGCCGCGGGTCTTGGGCGCCAGCCAGGAGCCCATGAAGCCCACGAGCCAGGCGCCGATCATCTGGGTCGCGATCAGGCCGCGGCGGAAGCCCTCGGTCCAGTCGCTGGACCAGTTGTAGACCTTGGCGTCCAGCCCCTCGGCGCGCACCTGGCGGGCCAGCTCGAAGGCACGCCGGAAGCGCGGGCCGTTGACCAGCACGCGGTTGTCCTCGCTGAAGTAGAGGCCCTCGCCGGGCTGCACGCCGGTGCGGATGAGGATGTCCTTCATGTCCCGCGCATGGGCCAGCAGATAGGCGCCGGTCTTGCGGCGGATCTCGCGGCCCGCGGCCACATAGCCGGCCCAGCTGCCGTTGAGGTCCTCGGCCTGCAGGCCGGCACGCGCCAGCAGGTCCTGACGGTAGAGCAGGGTGCCGGGGCCGATGTCCGAGGGCAGGGCGACGATCTCGCCGCGGCGGTTGCCGGCCTGGCCCCAGGTGTAGGGCACGAAGCGCTCGCGCAGGCGCTCCGCCTGGCAGGGGGCCTGGCGCAGGTCGAAGAGGCCGCGGCCCTGGGCGAAGCGGCCCACGTACCCCACCTCCAGCGCCATCAGGTCCGGCAGGTGGCTGCCGGTGGACAGCGCGGTGATCATGGCGGCGTGGTGGTCGTTCATCTCGCGGCTGATCACCTCCACCTCCACGCCCGGGTGGCGCGCTGTCCAGGCCGGCACGGCGGCGCGGACGATGGCGTCCAGCTTGGGATAGGCCGCGACGCTCAGTCGCAGCGGGGCCTGGGCCCGTCCGCCCCCGGCCCACAGGCCCAGGGCCAGCCCGAGGCCGGCGCGTCTTTGCGCATCCACGCGTTTTGCATCCACTTTGTCTCTTGTCCTTGTCTTGGGCGCCTGGTGACGCCTGGCGTTCGATGCCGCCTGCGCGCATCGACTATGAAAGCGCTTTCAAACTATAGGGAAGCCGGGTGCCTGTGTCAATGGCGCGGGCCCTCGGTGGCGCCATCACGGAGGGGCTCAGGCCATGGCCTGCTCGGCCCGGGCCTGCGCGGCCGCGCAGAAGCGGCGCACATAGGCCTCGTGCGGCGGCAGGGACTGCACCGTGTGGGCCACCTGCTCGTGGAGGGTGCCCAGGAACTGCCGCAGCTCGGCTTCGCCCATCAGGTCGGCCACCGGGTGCCAGGCCTGGGGCGTGAGGCCCTGGCCCAGCATGACCTGGATCCAGGAGTTCTCGGCGAAAAGCTCGTCGGCAGGGCGGAACACGCGGCCCGTCTGGGCGAAGAGCTCCAGGCGATGGCGCAGGCTGGCCGGCACCGCCATCTCGCGGCAGTGCGTCCACAGCGCCGAACCTGGGCGGGCATTGAGGTGGTAGTGCAGCACGATGAAGTCGCGGATGTGCTCCAGGTCCTTCTGCGACTGGCGGTTGAACTCCTCGATGTCGCAGGCCTGGATGCCGCCGGCCGGGAACATCTGCAGCAGGCGGATGGCGGCACGCTGGATCAGGTGGATGCTGGTGGACTCCAGCGGCTCGATGAAGCCACTGGACAGGCCCACGGCGATGCAGTTCTTCTCCCAGCTGCGCAGGCGCTGCCCGGGCGTGAAGCGCAGCAGGCGGGGCTGGATGAGCAGCTCGCCCTCCACGTGGCGGCGCAGCATGTCGGGCGCGTCGGCATCGGCCAGCAGGCGGCTGCTGTAGACCAGGCCGTTGCCCACGCGGTGCTGCAGGGGGATGCGCCACTGCCAGCCGAAGTCATGGGCGATGGAGCGGGTGTAGGGCGGGGCCTCGCCCACCGCGGCGGTCTGCACGGCCACGGCGCGGTCGCAGGGCAGCCAGTGGGTCCAGTCCTCGTAGGCCACGCCCAGGGTCTCGCCCAGCAGCAGGGAGCGGAAGCCGGTGCAGTCGATGAAGAGCTCGCCCTCGACGAGGCTGCCGTCCTGCATGCGCAGCGCGCTCAGCGCCCCGTCCGGTCCCTCGGCCAGCACGGCAGCGATCTTGCCTTCGAGGCGCTGCACGCCGTGCCTCTCGGCGATCGCGCGCAGGAAGCGGGCGTAGCGCGAGGCGTCCAGGTGGTAGGCGTAGTTCAGGCCGTTGCGCGGCAGGTGGGCGAAGCGCTGGGCCTCCGCGGCGCGCAGCTCCAGGCAGTACTCGCCATAGGGCCGGGCCAGGCCCTGCGCCCGGCCCTTGAGCCAGAAGTGCTGGAAGCCGGCGCTCCAGTGGTCCTGGCCCGTGCGGCCGAAGGCGTGGATGTAGGACTCACCCGGCGTCTTCCAGCCCTCGAACTGGATGCCCAGCTTGAAGGTGGCCTGGGTGGCGGCCATGAACTCGGCCTCGTTGATGCCCAGCAGCTCGTGGTACGCATGCAGGGCGGGGATGGTGGCCTCGCCCACGCCCACGGTGCCGATCTCCTCAGACTCCACCAGGCGGATCTGCAGCTGCTTCCCGAGCAGCTTGCCCATCAGTGCCGCGACCATCCAGCCGGCGGTGCCGCCTCCGGCGATGACGACGCGGCGGACGGCTTGCGTGGTGTGGAAGGGTGTCATGGCTGGCCTCTCGGGAAAGGGGGGCTCATCGGTTGAGCTTGTTGAGCAGCAGGGCGCGCAGGCGCCGGTGGGCGGTCTCGTCCATCGGGCCGAGCAGGCCGCGCGCGTCGGGCGGCAGGTGGGCGGCGGTGTGCTCGCCGGCCTCGAAGACGTAGTGGTCGAACAGCGCGCGCCAGGCCGCGCGTTCGGCGGGCGGCAGTTCTCGCACGGTGGCCAGGGCCAGCCACAGCGCGTTCATGGGCGAGTCCTGCCAGGCGGGCGTGCGGCGCCACCAGTAGTTGATCAGGCCGCTGAAGGGGTCCAGGGCCTGGACCTGGTGCCACCACTGGCTGGGGATGTAGATCGCGTCGCCCGCCTCGAGGGTCACCGCTTGCGCACGGGCCTGCGCGGCGGCGTAGCGCGGGAAGCGCTGCAGGTCCGGCGCGGCGGCGTCGACCAGGCTGATGGGCTGGCCGGCCGGCGTGAGGTCCAGCGGGCCGATGTAGAGATCGCCCACGGCGTCCGGCGGATGGAGCGTGAAGCGGCGCCGGCCACTGACGCAGCAGGCGATGTTGGCGGGCCAGTCCTGGTGGGACGGCACGGTGACGCGGTTGCCCAGCCACAGGCTCACCAGGGGCGGCTCCGCTGCCTCGAAGGCGAGCGGGTGCGCGTCCAGCAGGCCGGGCAGGCAGGCGTCCACGGTGGTGGATCCCATGTAGACGGTGGGCGGCGCCGGGTCGTCCAGGCAGGCCATCAGCTGGTCCAGCACGGTGCCGAAGGGCAGCAGGGCGCGCTGGAAGTTGAAGCCCTTGAAGTCCGGCGTGTAGGCGATGCGGCCGCCGGTCTCTGGTGCCATCTGGTAGACGCCCACGGTGGCGTCGCGCCAGTGGCCGCGCAGCAGCTCGGCGGCCTCGCGCGGGCTGCGGCGCGCGGCCTGCACCAGGGGCCAGTGCGAGACCAGGCCGCGCAGCACGCAGGGCGCGTCGCCGTCCGGGCCGCTGCCCGTCAGCGAGGGCGGCACCTGGCCGGGCGTGCAGGGCAGCTCGCGCATCGCCGGCATCTCGGGGCCCTCAGGACAGGTGCTGCTCGCGCCGCATCAGCTCGCCAAAGCGCGACAGCGAAGCCACGGCCATGGCCAGCGGCAGCCAGTAGCCGCGCTCGTGCAGATCGGCCACCACGGTGCCGGGCAGCGCGTCCAGGCGCTCCTCGTGGATGACGTGGAAGCCGCCAATGCGCCGGGTGCCGCCGCCTGCCACGGGCAGGTCCAGGGCCATGGGCTCCAGCAGCTCCAGGCGCAGCAGGGTGGCGATGAAGGCCGGCAGGGTCTGCAGCCCCTCATGCAGGGCCTGCAGCACGCTGATGCGCTGCTCCAGCAGCGGCGAGAGGCCGCCCTGGGGCAGGAAGAGGGGATCGCCCGTGCTGTCGCTCAGGCGGGGGCTGTCCAGGTCGATGTGGACCACCCATTGCGTGGCGTCCCGGCCCACCATCAGCGGCTGGCGCGCCAGGGCCCAGGGCAGATGGGGCGCGTCCCAGCCCTGCGGGCCGAGGAAGCGATTGCCCGCGCCGCTGAGGCTCATCAGCGCCACCGGCTGGAAGGGCAGCTCGCCCGTGCAGGCCTGGAAGACGATGGGGAAGCAGGCCTGCAGCAGGCGGAATTCCGCCGGCACGGTGGGCACCACCGGCAGGTCGTCGCCAAAGGCGCGGGAGGGCGCGGGGTCCAGGCGCAGGGCCTGGTGGCTGATGTTGTCGAGCAGGGCGGGGCGCATGGGCGTTCCAGGGCGGGCGTGGGCCGATGGTAGGGAGACAGGGATCCCGCCGGGGAGGGCAGGATCCCTGATCAGGCGGCGCTCAGAAGGTGTAGCGCGCGCCCACCATGAAGCGGCGGCCGGTCTGCGTGACCGACTGCACCTCCAGCCGGGTGCGGCCATGCGTGCGGATCACGCCGTCGTTGAGGTTGATCGCCTCGAACTGGAAGCTCAGGTGAGGGCTGTACTTGTAGCCGATGCTGAGATCCCACTGGCCGTAGGGCTCGGTGTAGGACGGGCCGGAGCCGCCGTTCACCGCCGCATTGGTGCTGTTGAGGAACTCGCCGCGCCAGTTGTAGGCCATGCGCACGCTGTAGCGGTCGTCCTCGTAGAAGCCCACCAGGTTGGCGGAGTTGCTGAGGCCCACCAGCGCGTTCTGATCCTGCAGGTCGTCGTCCTTGAACTTCAGGCCCGAGCGCACGTAGGTGTAGTTGGCGGCCAGCCCGAAGCCGCTGCGGCCGAAGGCGTGCTGGACGTTGAGCTCCAGGCCGTTGATGTGGTCGCTGCGCTGGTTGGTGGGCACGCTGATGTTGAACACCGCCATCGGGTCGCCCGACTGACCGGCGATGGTGCCCAGGGCGTTGCCCGAGCCGTCCACGCCGGTCTTCACGATGCCATTGCGGCCGTTGTAGGTGTTCAGCAGGTAGTTGCGCACGCAGGTGAGGTCCGCCCCGCCGCAAGAAGCAGCCGCCTCCTTGAACAGCGCGCCGTTGATGGGCGAGGTCAGGCTGAAGGGCGTCATCGGGACCACGCTGGTGCCGATGTAGTTGCTGATGTTCTTGCGGAAGATGCCGACCGCGGCGTAGCTGCTCTTGGCGTAGTAGTACTCGGCGGAGAAGTCGAAGTTCTTGGACAGCAGCGGCTTCAGGCCCGGATTGCCCTGGTTGCCGGTGCCGCCACCGGCGCGGTACTCGGTGAGCGTCTGCCCGCCCTGGATCTTGTCCCAGCCCGGGCGGCCGATGGACTCGCCGAAGCTGGCGCGCACCTTCCACTGGCTGCTCAGCTCGGCTTCCCAGTCGATGCTGGGCAGCAGGTAGCTGTACTTGCCGGAGAGGCTGGTGAAGCCCGGCGCGCCCTTGAGGATGGCGAACTCGTTGGCCGAGACCCACTGGATGCCCGTGGCGATGGGCACCAGGGCCTGCGAGTCAACCTTGGTGCGCTCGTAGCGCAGGCCCAGGGCGGCGCTCATGGGCACGCCCCAGTCGAAGTCGGCGCTGTACTGGACGAAGGCGCTGGTGCTGCGCTCCTGCGTGCGGCGGTCGTCGTCGAAGTTGTCGGTGGCCTTGAACCACTTGTCGCTGCCGTCGGCCTTCACCGCGGCGTCGCGCACGGCGTTGAAGTCCCAGACGAAGAAGTTGTTGACCATGGCCGAGCGGTCCGCCGAGTCCATGGCGCGGCTGAAGTACTGCTGGATGGTGTCGGCCTGCCAGAGGGTGTCGGCGTAGTCGCTGGGCTTGTTGTGGCCGCCCCAGTCGTTCTGCTGCACGTTGGCGAAGGCGGTGCGGTTGTTCACCTTGGTCAGGCCCACGCCGAAGTCCAGGTTGGACGCGTCCGACAGCGTGTACTTGCCCTTGATCTGCGCCTGGTCGATGGCATTGCGCATGTAGGCATTGCGGAAGGACGAGCCGGTGACCTGCATGAGGCTGGCGCTGTCCGCCGGATTGCCGGAGAGGCCGATGCCCAGCACCGGGAACTTGCCCGAGAAGTCCACGCGGTCGCTGGCGCGGTTCTGCATGGACACGCCCAGGGCGTTGTTGGTGCCGTAGGGGCTGTCGGCGCCGGCGGTGGCCACGGAGTGGTGGGCGTCGAGCTCCAGCTTCAGGCGCTCCGAGGCGCGCCAGGCGGCGTTGAAGCCGGTGGAGTCGTTCTTGTTCCTGGTGCCGTAGTAGGCGCCGCCCATGGCCACGTCGGCCGGGCCGTTGGTGTAGAGCTCCGAGAAGATCAGGGGCGAGGCGATGGGGCCATCCGCCCAGGTGGTCTTGTCGTAGGCGAAGTTGAACCAGGCCGAGAGCTCGCTGCGCTTGGTGTGGATCTTGTTCTCGGAGTAGGTCTTGTCCAGCGTCAGCGTCAGGTCCTTCATCGGGCGGTACTGCAGCACCAGCTGCCCGTTGGTGCGCGTGCGCTCGATGCCGTTCATGCTGTACATGAGGTTCTGGGGCACCTCGTACAGATCCGTCGGCTTGGGCCGGTTGGTGATCTTGCTGCCGCCGGGCTCGTTGGGCAGGGGCAGGGCCGTCCAGTCATTGGCATTGGCCAGGTTGCCGGGCTTGCTGTACCAGCCATTGGGCACGCCGGCCTGGTTGTAGCCGGAGTTGCGCTTCTGCAGGCTGCCGCTGAGGGCGATGCCGAAGGTGCCGTCGGCAAAGACCTGGCTGTAGATGCCCGAGAGCTCCGGCGTGGTCTGCGAGCCGGCGATCACGCCGGGCAGGCGCTTGTTGGAGTCGTCGCTGACGAGCTTCGCGCCGAAGCTGGCCACGGTCTTGGGGTTGTCCAGCGGCCGGGCGGTCTTGATGTTGATGGTGGCGCCGATGCCGCCGGTGGGATTCTCCGAGCGGCCGGTCTTGTAGACCTCCAGCGCCGCCACGCCTTCGGAGGCGAGGTTGGCGAAGTCGAAGGAGCGGGCGTTGGAGGCGGTGGTGTCGGCCAGGTTGGCGGCCGGCATCTGGCGGCCGTTGAGCAGGACCAGATTGAAGTCGGGGCCCACGCCACGCACCGTCACCCGCGAGCCCTCGCCGTTGGCGCGGTCGATGGACACGCCGGCGATGCGCTGCATGGACTCGGCCAGGTTGGTGTCCGGGAACTTGCCGATGTCCTCGGCCACGATGCCGTCCACCACGCCCTGCGCCTTGCGCTTGAGGTCCAGGGAGCTGTCCAGGCTCTTGCGGATGCCGGTGATCACGACGGTGTCCAGCTGCGCCCCCTCGTCCTTCTTGGCAGGCTCGGCCGTCTGGGCCTGCAGGGTCGGGGCGATGAGAACGGCGCAGGCGGCGGCCAGCCGGCTCAAGGGCACGAGGTGGCGGCGGCGCGGGTTGCGGGTCATGGGTCTGTCTCCTGGTGGTTTTGGTGTGGCAACAGGGGCGCTTCGAACCCTGCTGCATTGAAAGCGCTTTCAAATAGTAGCGCCAGCCACCAAGCGGTGTGACCTAGGCATCACCCTAATACGAACGTGCTGCCCTGCAGCAAAGCAACAGCGGCCCGGGAAGGCCTGCTGTGGCGGACTGAAACCGATTTCTGGCGGCGCCTTCAGCGCCCGGCGCTGCGGGCCAGGGCGGCCACAGAGTCGCGCTCCACGAGGCGGGGCTCGGGCAGTTTCAGCGTGGGCTTGCCGCCGGCCAGCATCTCCAGCAGGGCCTGGGCGGTGAGCCGACCCAGCTCCAGGCTGGCCTGGTGCACCGTGGTGAGGGGCGGGGTCATGTGCGTGGCCAGGGCCAGGTCGTCGAAGCCCACCAGGGAGATGTCCTGCGGCACGCGCAGGCCGGCCTTGTGCAGGGCCACGGCGGCGCCCATGGCCATCTGGTCATTGGCGGCAAAGAGGGCGGTGAAGCGCTGCGGGCTGGCCAGCAGGCGCTCGGCCGCCTGGCGGCCGCCTTCCTCCAGGTAGTTGCCGCATTCCACCAGGGCCGGGCGGAAGGGGATGCCAGCGGCCTCCAGCGCGGCCTGGTAGCCGGCCAGGCGCTCGCGGGCGTCGGAGTGGCTCTGGTCACCGCCGATGTGGGCGATGTCCCGGTGGCCCCGCGCAATCAGGTGCTGGGTGGCCAGGCGCGCACCCTCGCGGTGGTCGTAGTCCATGGCGTAGACATTGGGCGCCTTGATGCTGCGCCCCGTCACCACAGTGGGCACCTGCTTGGCCAGCTGGCGCAGCGCAGCGTCGCCCACCCGGCCGTTGAGGATGATCATGCCGTCCACGCGGCGGCCCATCAGGGTGTCGATGCAGCGCTGCTCCACCTCCACGTCCCAGTGGCCGCTGACGAAGAGGGCGCTGTAGTGCGCCTCGCTGAGCGTCTCCTCGATGCCGCGCATGGCGACGCCGAAGAAGGGGCTGTCGATGAACTGGGTGATCACCCCGATGCTCATCGTGCGCCCGCCCGCCAGGCCGCGCGCGATCGGGTTGGGCACGAAGCCCAGCTCGGCGATGGCGCGGTCCACCGCCGCCTTCTTCTCCGCGCTCACCACCGCCGTGCCGTTGAGGATGCGGGACACGGTGCTGGGCGACACGCCGCTGGCCTCGGCCACCATGCCGAGCGTGACGGGGCCGGCCTTGCGGGCCGAGGGCGGAGCGGGGGTACGAGCCATGGGCGGAGCGCTATGAAAGCGTTTGCGTGAAGGTTTGCGCGAGTGTAAGGGCAGCGTTCGGCGTGCGCGCCAGGCCCCGCGCGCCTCGTGGCGGGCACTGCGGGAAAGTCCTCAAACCGGGGGTGCGCAGTTCATCCAGCACTTTTAGTGCGATCTGCAAGTCCTTATTTTTGAAGGACTTTTTTTCTGCGCCGCGCCACTGAAATCAACTGTAAGTGATTGATTTCATTGAACTTTTTTCCGATTTTCCTTGACCTGGGGAAAGTCGGTTAGTAAAGTGGGAGAAATTGTCAGATTGTGGGTCGCTGTGGCGAATTACGTGTTTCAAGGGGCGAGTGCCTTGGCGATGGACGCCAAGGGGCGCTTGACCGTCCCTACACGCCACCGCGAGCTGCTGCAGGGCCTGTGCAATGGCCAGCTGACCATCACCAAGCACCCCGAGGGCTGCCTGATGGTCTTCCCCCGCCCGGCCTGGGAAACCTTCCGCGATCGCATTGCCGCGCTGCCCATGTCGGCGGCCGGCTGGAAGCGTGTCTTCCTGGGCAATGCCCAGGACGTCGAGATCGACAGCGCCGCCCGCGTGCTGATCGCCCCTGAACTCCGTGCCAGCGCCAGCCTCCAGAAGGACGTGATGCTGCTGGGCATGGGCAGCCACTTCGAGCTCTGGGACGCCGCGGCCTATGCCGCGCATGAGGCCCAGGTCATGCAATCCGAGCTGCCGGATGCGCTCAAGGACTTCAGCTTCTGATCATGAGCGCCACGCCTACCGTCACCCCCGAGCCCTTCAAGCACACGACCGTCCTGCTGAACGAGACGGTCGAGGGCGTGCTGCACCAGCCGGACGGCATTTATGTGGACGGCACCTTCGGCCGCGGCGGGCATTCGCGCCTGCTGCTGAGCCGGCTGGGGCCGCAGGGCAGGCTCATTGCCATCGACCGGGACCCCGAGGCCATCGCGGCCGCCACTTCAGGCGAGACGCGGGTCGAGGACCCGCGTTTTTGCATCTGCCACGCGCCCTTCGCGCAGATGGCGGCCGAGCTGGAGCGCATCGGCGTGCACGCCATCGACGGCCTGATGCTGGACCTGGGCGTCTCCAGCCCCCAGATCGACAACCCCGAGCGCGGTTTCAGCTTCCGTTTCGACGGCCCGCTGGACATGCGCATGGACACGACCCGCGGCGAAAGTGCCGCGGATTTCCTGGCCCGTGCCGACGAGCGCCAGATTGCTGAGGTGATACGCGACTATGGCGAAGAACGGTTTGCTCTCCCGATTGCAAAGGCGCTTGTTGCTCGCCGGGAAGGCGGGAGCCCTGTTCGAACAACCGCCGAGCTTTCCAAAGTCGTGGCTGGTGCGGTCAAAACCCGCGAACCGGGCCAGGACCCTGCAACGCGCACATTTCAGGCTCTACGGATACTCGTCAACGCCGAGCTTGAGGAGCTCGAGCAGGGTCTGAACTCGGCCCTGCGCCTGCTGCGTCCGGGCGGCCGCCTGGCGGTGATCAGCTTCCACTCGCTGGAAGACCGCATCGTCAAGAACTTCATCGCCCAGCACAGCAAGGACGTGGTCGACCGCCGCGCCATGTTCGCCGCGCCCAAGCCCCTGGTGCTGAAGGCCCTGGGCCGCATCAAGCCCAGCGAGGCCGAGGTGAAGGCCAACCCGCGCTCGCGCTCCGCCATCCTGCGCGTGGCCGAGCGCACGGATGCGCCGCTGGTCGAGGCGCCCGCCGCCCCGCCCAGGCCGGCCAAGCGCAAGGGAGGCCGCTGATGTGGTCTCGCATCACGCTGGTGTTGTTGGCTGCGGTGATGATTTCGGGCTACTACCTGGTGCGCAGCAGCTATGAGGCGCGCCGTCTCTTCACCGAGGTCGACCGTGCCCAGAACGAGGGCCGCAAGCTGGAGGCCGACCACCAGCGCCTGCTGGCCGAGCGCCATGCGCAGGCCACGAACCTGCGCGTCGAGCAGGTCGCCCGCGAGCGCCTGAAGATGCGCGCCGTCTCGCCGGCCATCACCCAGACCGTCGAGCTGAGCGGCCGGCCCGCCGCCGCCGCCGCCGGAGGCCAGCCATGAGCGCCAAGCGCCCGGCGGGCAATGCCCTGAGCCCGCGCGGCGTCAACTACGCCACCAGCCCGCTGCTGGCCGCCAAGACGCCGCCCTGGCGCTCGCGCTTCCTCGTCGCGCTGGTGGGCCTGGCCTTCGCCGGCCTGCTGGGGCGCGCCGTCTACGTGCAGCTGATCGCCCAGGACTTCTTCCAGCGCCAGGGCGAGGCCCGCTACGCCCATACCCTGGAGCTGCCCGCCAGCCGCGGCCAGATCAAGGACCGCAGCGGCCAGGTGCTGGCCTCCAGCGTGGCCGTGCCCTCCATCTGGGCTTTCCCCAAGGACGTCGACACCGACCCCGACAAGCGCCGCGAGCTGGCCCGCATCCTCAAGGTCAGCCCGCAGGAACTCGACAAGCGCCTGGACCCGTCCAACCGCTTCGTCTTCCTGCGCCGCCAGGCCGACGACGACACCGCCGCCAAGATCAAGGCCCTGAACCTCAAGGGCGTCTTCCAGGACCGCGAGTACAAGCGCCAGTACCCGGAAGGCGAGTCCGCCGCACACATCGTGGGCTTCACCAACCTGGAAGAGCGGGGCCAGGAAGGCATCGAGCTGGCCTTCCAGAAGGAGCTGCAGGGCCGTGACGGCAGCCGCGCCGTGGTCAAGGACCGCCTGGGCCGCGTGGTCGAGGACATGGGCGAGCGCGTGCCGGCCAGCAATGGCCGCGACATCCAGCTCTCCATCGACGCCAAGGTGCAGTTCTTCGCCTACCAGCGCATCCGCGACGCCGTGGCCGAGCACCGCGCCAAGGCCGGCTCGGTGGTGGTGCTGGACGTGCAGACCGGCGAGGTCCTGGCCCTGGCCAACTGGCCGAGCTACAACCCCGGCGACCGCCAGAACCTGCTGGGCGAGCAGCTGCGCAACCGCGCGCTGACCGATGTCTTCGAGCCCGGCTCGACGATGAAGCCCTTCACCATCGGCCTGGCCCTGGAGACCGGCCGCGTGCGCCCGGACACCGTCATCAACACCGCCCGCGGCGCCGTGATGATCGCCGGCTGGTCGCCCACGGACGTCCACCCCTATGGCGACCTCACCGTCGCGCAGGTGATCCAGAAGTCCAGCAACGTCGGCACGGCCAAGATCGCCATGCAGATGCCCGCGCGAGAAATGCACGAGATGTTCACCGCCATCGGCCTGGGCCAGCGTCCGCAGCTGGAGTTCCCCGGCGCGATGACCGGCAAGCTGCGGCCCTACAAGAGCTGGCGGCCCATCGAGCAGGCCACCATGAGCTATGGCTACGGCCTCTCGGCCTCGCTGTTCCAGCTGGCCCGCGCCTACACCACCTTCGCCCGTGACGGCGAGGTGATCCCCGTCACCATCATGAAGCGCGCCAGCAGTGAGCCCGTCAGCGGCCTGCGCGTCTTCAAGCCCGAGGTCGCCCAGCAGGTGCGCGCCATGCTGCAGACGGCCGCCGCGCCGGGCGGCACGGCGCCGGCGGCCATGGTCCCGGGCTACAGCATCGGCGGCAAGTCCGGCACCGCGCACAAGCAGGAAGGCAAGGGCTATGCCGGCCACAAGTACCGCTCGTGGTTCGTGGGCATCGCGCCCATCAGCAAGCCGCGCATCGTGGTCGCGGTGATGGTGGACGAGCCTAGCAACGGCGTCTACTTCGGCGGCGCCGTGGCCGCCCCGGTCTTCAGCCAGGTCGTGGCCCAGACCCTGCGCCTGATGGGCGTGGCGCCGGACCTGGATGTCAAAACACAGATCGTCGCGAGCCAGAAGCTCGAGGCGGTGGAAGAGAGCTTCTGAGCCATGCTGACCCGTCTCAAATCCCCCGAAGCTGCCGCCCGCTGGCTCCAGGAATGGACCACGGGCGCCCTGCGTACCGACAGCCGCCTGGTCCAGCCCGGTGATGCCTTCATCGCCTGGCCCGGCTATGCGCGCGACGGCCGCAACTACGTGGCCGCCGCCCTGGCCGCGGGCGCCGCAACCTGCCTGGTGGAGGACGAGGGCGTGGACGCCTTCGGCTTCGTGGACGCCCGCGTGGCCTCGCTGCCCGGCCTCAAGAGCCGCACCGGCGCCATCGCCGCCCAGTACTACGGCCAGCCCAGCCAGACCCTGCCGGTGATCGCCACCACCGGCACCAACGGCAAGACCTCCACCGCCTGGTGGACCGCGCAAGCCCTGACCCTGCTGGGCCAGCGCTGCGGCGTGGTCGGCACCCTGGGCGTGGGCGTGCCGCCCATTCCCGGCACCGCGCAGGCCGCGGCCATCGAGTACACCGGCCTGACAACACCTGACCCCGTGATGCTGCAGCAGGCCTTCGCCCGCCTGCGCGACGAGGGCTTCGGCGCCTGCGCCATCGAGGCCTCGTCCATCGGCATCAAGGAACACCGCCTGGACGGCACGCAGGTCCGCGTGGCCCTGTTCACCAACTTCACGCAGGATCACCTGGACTACCACGGCAGCATGGCTGCCTACTGGGAGGCCAAGCGCGAGCTCTTCGGCTGGAGCGGGCTGCAGGCGGCGGTGATCAACGTCGACGATGCGCAGGGCGCCGCGCTGGCCGCCGAGCTGCAGCAGCAGGGCACGCTGGAGCTCTGGACCTACGGCCTGAACCGCAGCGACGTGCGCCTCTCGGCCCATGCGCTGCACTACCGCGCGGGCGGCCTGGCCTTCACGCTGAAGGAGCAGGGCGCGGCGGACCAGCTCATCGAGACCGGCCTGATCGGCGAGTACAACGTGGCCAATCTGCTGGCCGTGATCGGTGGCCTGCGCGCCCTGGGTCACACGCTGGAGGCCCTCGTGCCGGTGGCTGGCCTCGTGACGCCGGTGCCCGGCCGCATGCAGCGCGTGGGCAATGGGCGCGAGCTGCCGCAGCTGGTGGTCGACTACGCCCACACGCCGGATGCCCTGGAGAAGGCGCTGGCCGCGCTGGCGCCGCTGGCCGAGGCCCGTGGTGGCAAGCTGGTGTGCGTCTTCGGCTGCGGCGGTGACCGCGACCGGACCAAGCGCCCGCAGATGGGCGCCATCGCCGCCCGCCTGGCCGGCCAGGTTGTGGTGACCAGCGACAACCCCCGCACCGAGGACCCCGCCCGGATCCTGGCCGACATCGTCGCCGGCCTGCCCGCGGGCGCCCCGCATGCCGCCGTGGTGGACCGCCGCGTGGCCATCCGCGAGGCCGTGCTGGGCGCCTCGCCGGCCGACGTGGTCCTGGTGGCCGGCAAGGGCCATGAGGACTACCAGGAAATCCAGGGCCAGCGCCATCCCTTCTCCGACGTGGAGGAGGCCCGCGCCGCCCTGATCGAGAGGGCCGGCCTGTGAGCGCTGCCTGCCTCATGACCCTGGCCCAGGCCCACGCCCTGCTGCAGCCCCTGCTGCCGCAGGCCCGGCTGGTGGGCGAGGGCGCGACCCCGCTGCAGCGCGTGCACAGCGACACCCGCAGCCTGCAGCCCGGCGATCTCTTCGTGGCCCTGCGCGGCGAGCGCTTCGACGCGAATGACTTCCTCGCCCAGGCCCGCGAGGCCGGCGCCGCCGCGGCCCTGGCCGAACGCGGCCTGGAGGCCGCCGGCCTGCCCGGCATCGAGGTGCCGGACGCCAAGGCGGCGCTGGGCCTGCTGGCCCAGGCCTGGCGCGCCCGCCTGCAGCTGCCCGTGATCGCTGTGACCGGCAGCAATGGCAAGACCACGGTCACGCAGATGATCGCCAGCATCCTCACGGCCTGGCTGGGCGAGGATGCGCTGGCCACGCAAGGCAATCTGAACAACGAGATCGGCGTGCCCCTGACCGTGCTGCGCCTGCGCCAGGACGAGGCCCGCTGGCACCGCGCCGCCGTGATCGAGCTGGGCATGAACCACCCCGGCGAGATCGCCCCGCTGGCCGCCATGGCCCAGCCCACCGTGGCCCTGGTCAACAACGCCCAGCGCGAGCACCAGGAGTTCATGGGCACCGTGGAGGCCGTGGCGCGAGAGAACGGCGAGGTGATCCGCGCTTTGGCCGCCACCGGCGTGGCCGTGTTCCCGGCCGAGGACGCCTGCGCGCCCGTCTGGCACGAGCTGGCCGGCGCACGCGCGCAGCTGAGCTTCGCGCTGCAGGGCGCGGCCGACGTGACGGGCCGCGCGCAATGGGTGGACGCCGGCCACTGGGCCCTGGAGCTGCACACGCCGGCGGGCGATGCCCCCGTCGTGCTGTCGGTCGCCGGCCTGCACAACGTGCGCAACGCCCTGGCCGCCAGCGCCTGCTGCCTGGCCGCGGGCGTGCCGCTGGCCTCCGTCGTGCAGGGCCTGGAGGCCTTCCGCCCGGTCAAGGGCCGCTCGGCGCTCCGCCGCGTCCAGTGGGCGGGGCAAGTCCTGACCCTGATCGACGACAGCTACAACGCCAACCCGGACAGCGTGCGGGCGGGCATCGAGGTCCTGGCCGACCTGCCCGGCGAGAGCTGGCTGGTGCTGGGGGACATGGGCGAGGTCGGTGACCAGGGCCCGGAATTCCACCGTGAGGTGGGGGCCTACGCGGCTCAGCGGGGCCTGGCCGCGCTGTGGTGCGCGGGGCCGGCGGCGGCCCATGCGGCCGCGGCCTATGAGGCGTCAGGAGGCACGGCATGCCGTGCCTTCGTGACGGTGGACGAGCTCATCGCGGCGCTGGGCGCCGCACCGGAAGTCAAGAACGTGCTCGTCAAGGGATCGAGATTCATGCGCATGGAACGGGTGGTGGCGGCCTTGGCCGGCACGCAGGACCAAGGGGGCGCTCATGCTGCTTAGTCTGGCGCAATGGCTGGCCGGGATGTTCCCCGAGTGGGGTTTCCTGCGCCTCTTCAACTACATCACCTTCCGCGCGGTGATGTCGGCCATGACGGCCCTGCTGATCGGCCTGGCCTTCGGCCCCTGGGTGATCCGCCGCCTGACCGAGATGAAGATCGGCCAGCCCATCCGCGAATACGGGGTGCAGCAGCACCTGGCCAAGAGCGGCACGCCCACCATGGGCGGGGTGCTGATCCTGATCGGCATCGGCATCTCCACGCTGCTGTGGTTCGACTGGTCCAACCGCTTCGTGTGGGTGGTGATGCTGGTGACCATGGGCTTCGGTGCCATCGGCTGGGTCGATGACTGGCGCAAGGTGGTCTACAAGGACCCCGAGGGCATGAAGAGCCGCGAGAAATTCTTCTGGCAGTCCCTGATCGGCCTGATCGCCGCGCTGTACCTGGCCTTCTCGGTGTCCGAGACCAGCTTCCTGGGCGTGGTCCAGCTCTTCTTCCGCTGGATCTCCAGCGGCTTCTCGACCGAGCTGCCGCCGCGGGCCGACCTGATGGTGCCCTTCTTCAAGACGGTGAGCTACCCGCTGGGCGTGTTCGGCTTCATCGGCCTGTCCTACTTTGTCATCGTGGGCACCAGCAATGCGGTGAACTTCACCGACGGCCTGGACGGCCTGGCCATCATGCCCGTGGTGCTGGTGGGCTCGGCCCTGGGCATCTTCGCCTACCTGACCGGCTCCTCGGTCTACGCCAAGTACCTGCTGCTGCCCTACATCCCCGGCGCTGGCGAGCTGCTGATCTTCTGCGGTGCGCTGGCGGGGGCAGGTCTTGCCTTCCTGTGGTTCAACACCCACCCGGCCCAGGTCTTCATGGGTGACGTCGGTGCGCTGGCCCTGGGTGGCGGCCTGGGCACGCTGGCCGTGATCACGCGCCAGGAAATCGTGCTGGGCATCATGGGCGGCGTCTTCGTGGCCGAGGTGCTCTCGGTGATGCTGCAGGTGACCTGGTTCAAGTACACCAAGAAGAAGTTTGGCGAGGGCAAGCGCATCTTCAAGATGGCGCCGCTGCACCACCACTTCGAGAAGTCGGGCTGGAAGGAGACGCAGGTCGTCGTGCGCTTCTGGATCATCACCATGCTGCTGTGCCTGATCGGCCTGTCCAGCCTGAAGCTCAGATAAGCCCATGCGACACCTCAAGGACCTGAGCCTGCTGATCCTGGGTCTGGGAGACTCCGGGCTGGCCATGGCCGCCTGGGGCGCGAAGCATGGCGCGGCGCGCATCCAGGTCTGGGACTCGCGCGAGCAGCCGCCGCAGCTGGCAGCCCTGCGCGAGCAGCTGCCCAAGGCCGAGTTCTTCCATGGCGAGCTGCCGGAGTCGGCGCTGAACGGCGTGCACCTCGTGCTGAAGAGCCCGGGGCTGTCGCCACTGGACGGCCGCTTGGTGCCGCTGCTGGCGCTGGCCAAGGCCACGGGCATCCCGGTGCAGGGCGAGCTGGACCTCTTCGCCCGCGCCCTGGCCGACCTGAAGGCCGAGCGCCGCTACGAGCCCGCCGTGCTGGCCATCACTGGCACCAATGGCAAGACCACCACCACCTGCATGACGGCCCTGCTGGCTGAGCGCGCGGGCAAGCGTGTGGCCGTGGCCGGCAACATCGGCCCCAGCATGCTGGGCCTGCTGGGCGCGGCGATGGACCTGGAGCCGGCGCCGGCCGCCGTCGAGGCGCCGGCCGATGCCGCTGATGACGACACGCTGCCGCTGGAAGCCGCCATCGAGTGGCCGGCCGAGGCCCCCGAGGCCGAGGCGCTGCCGGTGGCAGAGGAGGGCGAGGGCGAGGAGGTGCTGGACGCCCGAGGCGTGGCTGAGTCCGCCGAGTCTGGCGTCGATGAAGACGCCGTGCCGGCTGTCGAAGCCACGGCCGCAGAGACCGCCAGCGCCGACGCCACCGCAACCCTGCCCGCCGACGAACCCACGACCCTCGAGGCCGTCGCCGCCCTGCTGGACGAGCAGCCCCTGCCCATCAAGCCGCCCCCGCCGAAGCCGCCGGTCTTCGAGCACCTGCCCGAGGTCTGGGTGCTGGAGCTGTCCAGCTTCCAGCTCGACACCGTGGTGGGCTTCGAACCCACCGCCGCCGCCGTGCTGAACCTGACCCAGGACCACCTGGACTGGCATGGCGACATGGCCGCCTACGGCCGCGCCAAGGCCCGCATCTTCGGCCAGCAGGCGCTGATGGTGATCAACCGCGACGACCCCGAGGTCGAGGCCATGGTGCCCGCGCCGGTGCCGGTCAAGCAGGGCCGCGGACGGCCGACGAAGCTGGTCTCGCGCGAGGTCGTGCGCTTCGGCCTCAATGCCCCGACGAACCCTGGCGACTACGGCCTGGTGGTGGAGGGCGGCATGGCCTGGCTGGTCCGCGCCCGCGAATCCGACGACACCGTGAAGCGTCGCAAGGATGAGCCGGAAGAAATCCTGCTGCAACGCCTGATGCCCGCCGACGCCCTGCGCGTGCGCGGCCGCCACAACGCTGCCAATGCCCTGGCCGCCCTGGCCCTGGCCTCGGCTGCGGGCTGCGCGCTGGCGCCCATGCTGCACGGCCTGCGCGAGTACCGCGGCGAGCCGCATCGCGTCGCCTACGTGGCCACGGTGCGCGGCGTGGACTTCTATGACGATTCGAAGGGCACCAATGTCGGCGCCACCGTGGCCGCCATCAAGGGCCTGGGCGCCGACCGCGCGCCCGCGAAGCTGGTGATGATCCTGGGTGGCGACGGCAAGGGGCAGGACTTCTCGCCCCTGCGCGAGGGCCTGGCCCAGCATGCCCGCGCCATCGCCCTGATCGGCCGCGACGCGCCCGAGCTGGCCGCCACGCTGGACGGCCTGGACCTGCCCATGCAGACCCACGACAGCCTGGAAGCCGCCACCCGCTGGTGCCTCGAACAGGCCCAGTCCGGGGACAGCGTGCTGCTGAGCCCCGCCTGCGCCTCGCTGGACATGTTCCGCAACTACGCCCACCGCGCCGAGGTCTTCGTGGCCACGGTCGAGGTCCTGGCGAATGAGGAGGGCCTGGCCTGATGGCTGCCGACGCGCTCCTGAACCTGGGCGAGAAGCTCCGCGGTCTCTTCGCACGAGGTGCACGAAGCGGCCGCGAGGGCAGCACGGCCGACGCCGTGCCGGTGCGGGACTGGGTGTCCACCTCGGCGGGCCAGCCCACGCGCCTGCAGGGCTTCGACATCACGCTGCTGTGGGTGGTGATCGCCATGATGGCCCTGGGCCTGCTGATGGTCTATTCGGCCTCCATCGCGATGCCGGACAACCCCAAGTTCGCCAAGTACCTGCCCACGCACTTCCTCACGCGCCACATTGTGGCCATCGGCCTGGGCCTGCTGGCCGGGCTGATCACGGTGCAGCTGCCGGTGAGCACCTGGGAGAAGGTGGCGCCCTGGCTCTTCGTGGCGGCCCTGGTGCTGCTGGTGGCAGTGCTGATCCCGCATGTGGGCAAGGGCGTCAACGGTGCGCGGCGCTGGCTGCCCCTGGGGGTGATGAACTTCCAGCCCTCGGAGCTGGCCAAGCTGGGCATCGCGATGTACGCGGCCAGCTACATGGTCCGCAAGATGGACGTGAAGGAGAACTTCTTCCAGGCCGTCTGGCCCATGGCTGTCTCGCTGGCCGTGGTCGGCGTGCTGCTGCTGGCCGAGCCGGACATGGGCGCCTTCATGGTGATCGCGGCCATCGCCATGGGCATCCTGTTCCTGGGCGGCGTCAACGGGCGCATGTTCTTCCTGATCGTGGCGGTGCTGATCGGCGCCTTCGTGCTGATGATCACCTTCAGCGAGTTCCGCCGCGAGCGCATCTTCGCCTACCTCAATCCCTGGGACGAGAAGTACGCCCAGGGCAAGGCCTACCAGCTGACGCACTCGCTGATCGCCTTCGGCCGCGGCGAGTTCTTCGGCCAGGGCCTGGGCGGCAGCCTGGAGAAGCTGCACTACCTGCCCGAGGCCCACACCGACTTCCTGCTGGCCGTGATCGGCGAGGAGCTGGGCTTCGTGGGCGTGGCCATCGTGATCTTCGGCTTCTTCTGGCTGACCCGCCGCATCTTCCACATCGGCCGCCAGGCCATCGCGCTGGACCGCGTCTTCGCGGGGCTTTACGCGCAGGGCATCGGCATCTGGATGGGCGCGCAGTCCTTCATCAACATGGGCGTGAACCTGGGCGCGCTGCCGACCAAGGGCCTGACCCTGCCACTGCTGAGCTTCGGCGGCTCGGCCATTCTCATGAACTGCGTGGCGCTGGCGATCGTGCTTCGCATTGACATCGAGAACCGGCAGCTCATGCGAGGAGGGCGGGCATGAGCACCGCACGGCCGCCCGTAGGGGCTCATTCCCGCCTGGCGGGACAGCACGCAGTGCGAAGGGTGCCCCAAGTCATCACCGCACGGCCGCCCGTAGGGGCTCATTCCCGCCTGGCGGGACAGCACGCAGTGCGAAGGGTGCCCCAAGTCATCACCGCACGGCCGCCCGTAGGGGCTCATTCCCGCCTTGCGGGACAGCACGCAGTGCGAAGGGTGCCCCAATGAGCACCCGCCACCTCGTCATCATGGCGGCCGGTACCGGCGGCCACATCATCCCGGGCCTGGCCGTGGCCGAGGAGATGAAGCGCCGCGGCTGGAGCGTCAGCTGGATCGGCACCGAGACGGGCATGGAGAACCGCCTGGTGCCCCCCACCGGCATCCCCCTGGACCGCCTGGCCTTCGCCGGCCTGCGCGGCAAAGGCCTGAAGCACGCCTTCACCGGTCTCTTCACGCTGGTGAAGGCCTTCGTGCAGTCGCGCATGGTCTACGTCACCCGCGACGCCGACGCCGTGCTGGGCATGGGCGGCTACGTCTGCGTGCCCGGCGGCTTCATGGCCTGGCTCATGCGCAAGCCGCTGGTGCTGGTCAATGCCGATGCCGCGCCGCTGATGTCCAACCGCCTGCTCAAGCCCTTCGCGCGGCGCATCGCCTTCGGCTTCGAGGGCGAGGCCGCGAAGGAACTGGGCGACAAGGCCCTCGTCAGCGGCAATCCGGTGCGCGCGGCCATCGAGGCCCTGCCCGCGCCGGCCGAGCGCTATGCCGGCCGCAGCGGCCCGCTGCGCCTGCTGGTGGTGGGCGGCTCGCTGGGTGCCAAGGCCCTCAATGATGTGCTGCCCCAGGCCCTCGCCCGCCTGCCCGCCGATCAGCGCCCGCTGGTCGTGCACCAGACCGGCCAGGGCCAGCAGGCTCAGGTGCAGGCGGCGTACAAGGCCGCGGGGGTGGACGCCGACGTGCGCCCCTTCATCGACGACATGGCCCAGGAGCTGGCAGCCTGCGACCTCATCCTGTGCCGCGCCGGCGCAGTGACGGTCAGCGAGCTGTGCGCGGCCGGCGTGCCGTCCATCCTCGTGCCCCTGGTCGTCAAGACCACCTCGCACCAGCGTGACAACGCCGCCTACATGGCCGACAAGAACGCCGCCCTGCACCTGCCCCAGGGCGAGCTGACGCCCGAGCGCCTGCAGCAGCTGCTGGCCACCCTGAGCCGCGAGCGCCTGCTGCAGCTCGCCACGAATGCCCGGGCCCTGGCCCGGCCCCAAGCGGCCTCGCGTGTGGCCGATGAAATCGAGAGGCTGGCCCAGGCCTGAGACTCCCATGAGACACGCCATCAAGCACATTCACTTCGTCGGCATCGGTGGTGCCGGCATGAGCGGCATCGCCGAGATCCTGCACAACCTGGGCTACACCGTCTCGGGCTCGGACCAGGGCGAGAGCGCCACCACGCAGCGCCTGGCGCAGCTGGGCCTGCAGGTGCACATCGGCCATGCGGCCGCGCACGTCGCCGGGGCGCAGGTGATCGTCACCTCCACCGCCGTGAAGGCCGACAACCCTGAGGTGCTGGCCGCCCGCGCCGCCCGCGTCCCCGTGGTGCAGCGCGCCGTGATGCTGGCCGAGCTGATGCGCCTGAAGCAGGGCATCGCCATCGCCGGCACGCATGGCAAGACCACCACCACCTCGCTCGTGACCTCGGTACTGGCCGAGGCCGGCGTCGACCCCACCTTCGTGATCGGCGGCAAGCTGAACTCGGCCGGCGCCAACTCGGCGCTGGGGCAGGGCGACTACATCGTGGTCGAGGCCGACGAGTCCGACGCCTCCTTCCTGAACCTGCTGCCCGTGATGGCCGTCGTCACCAACATCGACGCCGACCACATGGACACCTACGGCCATGACTTCGCGCGGCTCAAGCAGGCCTTCGTGGACTTCCTGCACAAGATGCCCTTCTACGGCGCGGCCATCCTGTGCGGGGACGACGAGGGTGTGCGCTCCATCATGCCCCTGGTGTCCCGCCCCATCATCAGCTACGGCCTGGGCGAGCACAACGCGGTGCGCGCGGTGGATGTGCAGGCCCTGGCCGGCGGCCAGATGCGCTTCACGGTGCAGCGCCGCTTCGACGGCGCCCCGCTGGCGGACCTGGACATCACCCTGAACCTGGCCGGTCAGCACAATGTGCTCAACGCGCTCGCGGCCATCGCCGTGGCCACCGAGCTGGAGCTGCCGGACGCGCCCATCGTGGCGGCGCTGGCCAAGTTCGGCGGCGTGGGCCGCCGCTTCCAGCGCTACGGCGAGCTGCCGGCCGGTGACGGCGGCCGCTTCACGTTGATCGACGACTACGGCCACCACCCCGTGGAGATGGCCGCCGTGCTGTCCGCCGCGCGCGGTGCCTTCCCCGGCCGCCGCCTGCTGCTGGCCTTCCAGCCGCACCGCTACACCCGCACCCGCGACTGCTTCGCCGACTTCGTCCGCGTGATCGCCGCGGCCGATGCCGTGCTGCTGACCGAGGTCTATGCCGCCGGCGAGGCCCCCATCCCCGGTGCCGACGGCGAAGCCCTGGCCGCCGCGCTGGAGGCCGCGGGCGGCACGCCGGTCTTCGTGCCGGACGTGGCCCTGCTGCCCGCCACCATCGCCAGCGAGAGCTGCGACGGCGACGTGGTGATCGTGATGGGCGCAGGCTCCATCGGCGCCGTGCCGGCACGCACCGTTGAATTGCTGAAGGAGGCCGCCGAATGAGCCTGGACCTGAACATCGATCCCAAGGCCCTGGGCAAGGTGGCCGTGCTCTTCGGCGGGCACAGCGCCGAGCGGCCGGTCTCGCTGATGAGCGGCCAGGGCGTGCTCGCCGCGCTGCAGTCGGTGGGCGTGGACGCCCATGCCTTCGACCCCGCCGAGCGCCCGCTGCAGGCCCTCAAGGACGAGGGCTTTGACCGCGCCTTCATCGCCCTGCATGGCCGCGGCGGCGAGGACGGCTCGCTGCAGGGCGCCCTCGAATGGCTGGGCATCCCCTACACCGGCTCGGGCGTGACCGCCTCCGGCGTGGCCATGGACAAGACCATGACCAAGCGCGTCTGGGCCGCCGAAGGCCTGACCACGCCGAAGTACCTGGCCTTGAGTCGCGCGGAACTGACCCGCGAGCGCATCCGCAGCATCCCCGACGAGCTGGGCCTGCCCGTGGTGGTCAAGCCGCCGCACGAGGGCAGCAGCATCGGCATCACCAAGGCCGTGGGCTACTCGGTGATGCAGGAGGCCGTCGAGCTGGCCCTGGGCTTTGACGACGAGCTGCTGTTCGAGGAATGCATCGAAGGGCCCGAGCTGACCTGCGCCGTGCTGGGGCAGGGCGCCGATGCGGTGGCGCTGCCCGTCGTCGAGATCCGCGCCGCGGGTGGTGACTACAACTTCGAGAACAAGTACGTCACCGACACCACCCAGTACTGCTTCGGCACCCTGCCGCCCGCGCTGGAGGCCGAGATCCGGCAGATGGTGCTCAAGGCCTACCGCCTGCTGGGCTGCCGCGGCTGGGGCCGCGCCGACCTGATGCTGCGCAAGTCCGACATGAAGCCCTTCCTGCTGGAGATGAACACCAGCCCGGGCATGACTTCACATTCGCTGGTGCCCAAGGCAGCCAAGGCCGTGGGCATCGAGTACCCGCAGCTGTGCCTGTGGCTGCTGGCGCAGGCCCGGACCGACCGCAAGCTGCCCGCCGTCAAGACCTGACCCCCTGACCCGACCGCCCGACACGCCATGCGTTCGACCACCCTCAACACCCCGCTGCCGCCGGACATCCGCCTGATGAACGGCGTGTCGGCGCTGCTGGTGCTGGGCGTGCTGCTGGCGACCGTCAGCCTGGGCCTGCAGTGGCTGGTGCGCCAGCCGGTCTTCGCCATCCGCGCCATCACCGTGGAGGGCGACGTCAACCGCAACAGCGCCGCCTCGCTGCGCGCCAATGCGCTGCCGCGCATGAGCGGCAGCTTCCTCAGCATGAATCTGCAGCAGACCCGCGCCGCCTTCGAGGCCGTGCCCTGGGTGCGCCATGCCACGGTGCAGCGCCTGTGGCCGGCCCGCCTGCAGGTCACGCTGGAGGAGCACCAGCCCGCCGCCTACTGGGAGACCAAGCCCGAGGGTGCCGATGCCGAGAGCGACGCCACCGTGGAGCGCCTGCTGGTCAACGACCACGGCGAGGTCTTCCAGGCCAATCTGGGCGATGTGGAGGACGAAGACCTGCCCGTGCTCTCGGGCCCGGAGAAGAGCTCGGCCCACATGCTCAAGCTGTGGCAGCAACTGCAGGCGCAGACCGCGCGCCTGGAAGACAGCATCAGCCGCCTGGACCTCTCCGGCCGCGGCTCCTGGCGCGCCACGCTGGAGAAGGGCACGGTCATCGAGCTGGGCCGCGGGACCGACGCCGAAGTGCTGGCCCGCTACACGCAGTACGTGAGCAGCATCACGCAGGTCAGCGCCCGTTTCCATACCGCCGTGCTCAGTGCGGACCTGCGCCACATCGATGGCTATGCGGTCCGGCTGCGCGGCATCTCGACTTCCGCAGCGACGCCGGGCAAACCCGGCGCAAAGAAAAATTAAGGACTGACATGGCCAAGGAATACAAGGATCTGGTCGTCGGCTTGGACATCGGCACCGCCAAGATCATGGCCGTCGTGGCCGAGGTCATGGGCAATGGCGAGCTGCGCATCGCGGGGCTGGGCGTGGCGCCCTCGCACGGTCTGAAGCGCGGCGTGGTCGTGAACATCGACGCCACCGTGCAGTCCATCCAGCAGGCGCTGAAAGAGGCCGAGATGATGGCGGACTGCAAGATCAGCCGCGTCTTCACCGGCATCACCGGCAGCCACATCCGCGGCCAGAACTCCACCGGCATGGTCATCGTGCGGGACAAGGAGGTCACGCCGGTGGACGTGGCCCGCGTGGTCGAGACGGCCAAGGCCATCAACATCCCCAACGACCAGCGCCTGCTGCTGGTCGAGCCGCAGGAATTCGTGATCGACGGTCATGAGGTCAAGGAGCCCATCGGCATGAGCGGCGGGCGCCTGGAGGTCAAGGTCCATATCGTGACCGGCGCTCAGAGTGCCGCCGAGAACATCGTCAAGTGCGTGCGCCGCTGCGGCCTGGAGGTGGACCAGCTGGTGCTCAACCCCAGCGCCTCCAGCCTGGCCGCCCTGACCTCGGACGAGCGCGACCTGGGCGTGGCCCTGGTGGATATCGGCGCCGGCACGACGGACGTCGCCATCTTCACCGGCGGCTCCATCCGCCATACCGCCGTGATTCCCATCGCCGGGGATTTGATCACCAGCGATATTGCGATGGCCCTGCGCACCCCGACCAAGGATGCCGAGGAAATCAAGGTCGAGCACGGCGTGGCCAAGCAATTGCTGGCCGACCCTTCCGACCAGGTCGAGGTGCCGGGTTTGGGCGATCGGGCGCCCCGGATGCTTTCAAAACAAGCACTTGCGGGCGTCATTGAACCCCGTGTCGAGGAAATCTTCTCCCTGGTCCAGCAGGTCATCCGGGAATCCGGGTATGAGGAGCTGCTGTCCTCGGGGATTGTGCTGACCGGCGGCTCGGCGGTCATGCCGGGTATGGTCGAACTGGCCGAGGACATTTTCCTCAAACCCGTGCGGCGCGGAAACCCGACCTATAGCGGCGCCCTGTTCGACATGGTGGCCAACCCGCGCTCCGCCACGGTGATGGGCCTGCTGGAGGAGGCGCGGCTGTCGCGCACCCGCGGCCTGAAGGCGGCACAGCAGGCGGGCTCGGTGAAAACCCTGTTCGGCCGTGCCAAGGACTGGTTTCTGGGGAATTTCTGAGACCCACCGGCCAAAGGGTATGGACCGGTTTGGGCGGGTTTGATGAGGACGTGTTGGTGAATATGGGACCGGGATGAGCCCGCAAGGGCCCTGGAATGTGGTGTAAAGGGATACAAACCCCCAAAAAACAAGGGGGGTACCCATAAAAAAGGGTAGATCCCTCTCGTTTTTTTCTGCTGGCAACTGCACAATTGCTGAAGGAGGTATGTTATGGCGATCGAGATGATCGAAGAGTTTGATCAGGGCACCCAAATCAAGGTGATTGGTGTCGGTGGCGGCGGCGGCAACGCGGTCGATCACATGATTGATCAGGGCGTGCAAGGCGTGGAATTCATTTGCGCCAATACCGATGCACAGGCACTGAACCGTTCCAAGGCCGACCAGCTGCTGCAGCTGGGCACCACGGGCCTGGGCGCAGGCGCCAAGCCCGAAGCCGGCAAGGCTGCCGCGGAGGAGGCCGAGGCCCGCATCCGCGAGGCCATCACGGGCGCCAACATGCTCTTCATCACCGCCGGCATGGGCGGTGGTACCGGCACCGGCGCGGCCCCCGTGATCGCCCGCGTGGCCAAGGAGATGGGCATCCTGACGGTCGGTGTGGTGACCAAGCCCTTCGAGTTCGAAGGCTCGCGCCGCATCAAGGCCGCGGACAGCGGCCTGGCCGAACTGGAAGCCAACGTCGACTCCCTGATCGTCGTGCTGAACGAGAAGCTGCTGGACGTGCTGGGCGAGGACGTCACCCAGGACCAGGCCTTCGCGCACGCCAATGACGTGCTGAAGAACGCCGTGGGCGGCATCTCGGACATCATCCACATCCCCGGCCTCGTGAACGTCGACTTCGAAGACGTCAAGACCGTGATGAGCGAGCCCGGCAAGGCCATGATGGGCACGGCGCAAGCCACCGGCCCGGACCGCGCCGCCAAGGCCGCCGAAGCCGCCGTGGCCTGCCCGCTGCTGGAGGGCATCGACCTCTCCGGCGCGCGGGGCGTGCTGGTGCTGATCGCCGCGGGCAAGAGCAACTTCAAGCTCAGCGAGTCCCGCAACGCGATGAACACCATCAAGCGTTATGCGGCCGAAGACGCTCACATCATCTACGGCACCGCCTACGACGAGAGCCTGGGCGACGCCATGCGCGTCACCGTGATCGCCACCGGCCTGTCGCGCCGTGCCGCCCAGCAGCAGCCGCTGCAGGTGGTGCAGCAGCAGACCCAGCTGCGCACCGGCACCGACAACATGCCCGTGCTGACCAACCCCGTGATGATGGGCAATCCCGCCATGGGCGCCCCGGTGCCCACCGCGCAATCGGTGGCCCAGGACTTCGGCGGCATGAGCGTGCCCAGCGTCTGGCGTCACGGCCGCACCGCGGCCGCCAAGGTCGAGGCCCTGTCGTCCAACGGCATGGATGAGATCGAGATCCCGGCCTTCCTGCGCAAGCAGGCTGACTGAGTCTCCCGCGGGCCCCTGAGGCCCGCCGCCCCCCGGCGACTTGTGCCCGCCGGTGGGCTCTGCTGACTTCACCCGTCGCGCCTTACCTCCTTCAGGCGCGCACGGGTGTTTTTGTTTGTAAATGTGCTGGGCCGCGCTTCGTATTTACGCGACGCTCCCCATGCTTGCGCGGGGCCTCCTTCTTGGCAGTCTCGGTCGCACGGCGCAGACTCCAGCCGCTTCGCGGCAAGCCTGCCGCCACAAATTCAATAATTCATGGCTGTTGTTGGGCGGCTTCGTCGGCCGGACACCTTCTTGCATTTCCCATGGCGCTTCCTGGGGCTTGTGGCGCTGCTGCTGTGCGCCTGGGCCTGCCAGGCCCAGGTGCCGCCGCGCCTGCACCCCGAGCTGCCGGCCACGCGTGCGGGCGAGCAGGCCCGCACGGCCGAGCTGGCCGTCACCGCGCTGAGCCGTGAGGACCTGAAGGCCTGGTGGGCGGCACTGCGCCGCATCGACGGCAGCAATGCCGCGCTGCCCGCGGCCCTGCTGCCGCCCGAGGAGGCGCAGGCCTGGCGCCAGGTGGGCCTGCCGGACATCCGCCAGCGCGCCATCAGCACCGATTTCTCCGGCCCTGCCGAGTACCAGATGCGCTGGTACCGCTTCCGCTACCGCGCGCCGGATGACCGCTGGCCGACCAGCGTGGCGCTCTACAGCCCCAAGGTGGTGGGCATGGCCACCGCGGTGCTGGTGCGCACCGAGGCCGGCTGGCGCCCGATCTACGACAGCCAGGCCGGCGCCCGCGAGCAGTGGGTGCGGCCCCTGTGGGCGCTGATTCCCGGCGCGCTGACAGCCCTGCACG
Source organism: Pelomonas sp. BJYL3 (assembly GCF_027257975.1). Taxonomy (GTDB): domain Bacteria; phylum Pseudomonadota; class Gammaproteobacteria; order Burkholderiales; family Burkholderiaceae_C; genus Roseateles_B; species Roseateles_B flavus. Next base: position 735,813 of record NZ_JANZKX010000001.1, on the reverse strand, counting down.
AGGGGCAGGACATGGAGATCGTCCTGGCCGTGCCCGTGCACCGCAAGGGCTTCTACACCGTCACCACCGCCTGGCTGGGGGCACGCGAGGACCTGGAGCCCATGGTCGAGCGCCGCTGGGCCCTGCAGATCGGCGTGCCACAGGCCACCGGCCTGACCCTGGTGGTGCTGGCCCTGTTCTCGATCACCCTGTGGTGGCGCCGCCGCCAGGAGCCCGCCTATCTGCTCTTCACGCTGGCCAGCCTGGCCTGGCTGGTGCGCAATCTGCACTACCACCTGGACATGCCGCGCAGCCTCAATGCCCTGGACTGGTTCTGGTGGCTGACGCATGCCTCCATGTCCTGGGTGATGCTGCTGACCTTCATGTTCGCGCTGCGCTTCGTGCCCACGCGCTACCGGCGCTTCGAGCGCTTCGGCCTGGGCTTCGTGGTTGTCACGGGCCTGCTGACCCTGCCGACCTGGGGCCGCTTCTACGACACCGTGGTGGCCCAGCACCTGGCCAACGGCATCGTGGGCCTGCTGGGCACGGGCTTCATGCTGCGGGTGGCCTGGCAGGCGCGTAGCCGCGAGCTGTGGGCCATCGTCATCGCCCTGGTCATCGGCCTGGGGCTGGGGGTGCATGACCTGGGCCTGCTCGCTGGCTGGGGCTGGCCCGAGCACATCTACCTCATGCCCTTCAGCACCCTGATCATCGTGGCCAGCTTCCTCTATGCGGTGCGCAGCCGCTACCTGGGCGCCCTGAACCAGGTCGAGCAGGCCAACGAGCACCTGGCCCTGCGCCTGTCGGAGCAGAGCCACCAGCTCTCGGCCCAGCACGAGCAGCTGCGCGAGGCCGAGCGCCAGCAGGCCCTGCTGCTGGAGCGCCAGCGCCTCATGCAGGACATGCACGACGGCCTGGGCTCGTCGCTGCTATCGGCCATGGTGGCGGTGGAGCAGGGCCGCATGGAGCAGCCGGTGGTGGTGGAGGTGCTGCGCGAATGCGTGGACGACCTGCGGCTGGTGATCGACTCGCTCGAGCCCGTGGGCCACGACCTGGTCTCCCTGCTGGCCACCATGCGCTACCGCCTGGCCAAGCGCCTGCAGGGCTCGGGCCTGGTGATGGAGTGGGACGTGCAGGACCTCCCGCCGCTGTCCTGGCTGGAGCCGCCGGATGCCCTGCATGTGCTGCGCCTGCTGCAGGAGGCGCTCAACAACGTGCTCAAGCATGCCCGTGCCCAGCGGGTGCGCATCGCCACGCGCGACCTGGGCGACCGCATCGAGATCCGCGTGGAGGACGACGGCCAGGGCTTCGACATGGCCTCGGCGCGCAAGGGCCGCGGCCTGCGCAACCAGGTCAAGCGGGTGCAGCGCCTGGGCGGCACCCTGCATGTGGACAGCTCACCCGGCCTGGGCACGCGCCTGAGCCTGCGCCTGCCGGTGAGCAAGGTGGAGGATTGCTCAGGGGGTGGCGTTTCGGGGCCGCCCTCCAAGGCCCCGGACGGGCAGGGCGGCGCCTGATCGCCGACAATGGGCGGATGCTCAAGCAAAGAACCCTGAAGTCGCTGACCCGCGCCGTCGGCGTGGGCATCCACAGCGGCCAGAAGGTCGAGATGACCCTGCGGCCCGCCGCCCCGGACACCGGCATCGTCTTTCGCCGCATCGATCTCAACACGCCCGTGGACATTCCCGTGCGCGCCAGCACCGTCTGCGACACCCGCATGGCCACCACCGTGAGCCCCGGCGGAGACCCGGGCGCGCCGCGCGTGCAGACCATCGAGCACCTGCTCTCCGCCTGCGCCGGCCTGGGCCTGGACAACCTCTACGTGGACATCAATGCCGACGAGGTCCCCATCCTTGACGGCTCCGCCGCCAGCTACGTCTTCCTGCTGCAGAGCGCCGGCATCCAGCTGCAGGACGCCCCCAAGCGCTTCCTGCGGGTGAAGAAGACCGTGGAGGTGCGCCAGGGCGAGGGCAAGCGCCTCATGTGGGCCCGCCTGGAGCCCTTCCACGGCTACACGCTGTCCTTCCAGATCGAGTTCGACAACCCGGCGGTGGCCGCCACCGGCCAGCAGTTCACCTTCGACATGGGCTCCGGCCAGTACAAGAAGCAGATCGCCCGCGCCCGCACCTTCGGCATGACCAAGGACATCGAGCTGATGCGCTCCCGCGGCCTGACCCTGGGTGGCGCCATGGACAACGCCATCGTGGTCGACGACTACCGCGTGCTCAACGCCGACGGCCTCCGCTACGACGACGAATTCGTCAAGCACAAGATCCTCGACGCCATCGGCGACATGCACGTCGCCGGCCACCCGCTGCTGGGCGCCTACACCTCGTTCAAGGGCGGCCACGCCCTGAACAACCAGCTGCTGCGCGCCCTGCTGGCCGACGAGGCCAACTACGAGATCGTCAGCTTCGAAGACGAGCGCGAGGCGCCCCAGGGCTTTGCGGCGCTGGCGCCGGCGTGGTGAGCTGAGGAAGGATCGCCGCCATGATGCTCTTCCGCCTCGTCTTCGGCCTGCTCCTGCTCGGGGCGCTCCTGTGCTTCGCGCTCTACATCGGCACCCGCCAGCCGCTGTGGCGGCGGCGCGGGCAGCTGCTGGTCAAGTGGACCCTTCTCGCGGCCTTCGGCTTCTTCGGCGTGCTGCTGCTGGAGCGGCTGGCCGTGATGCTCTGAGGGGAATGACGGGCGCGTCCGCAGGGGCCGCGCCGCTCACTCCTCCAGCGCCTGCAGCTGCACGAGCCGCTGGTAGATCCCGCCCTCGATCGTCATCAGCGCGTCGTGCGTGCCGCGTTCGGCCAGGCGGCCGTGGTTGAGCACCAGGATCTGGTCCGCCTCGCGGATGGTGGAGAGCCGGTGCGCGATGGCGATCACGCTGACCTGGCCGTGCAGCTCGCGCAGGGCCTCGGAGATGAGGGCCTCGGTGGCGCTGTCGATGCTGGCCGTGGCCTCGTCCAGGAAGAGCACGCGCGGCGCGCCGGCCAGGGCGCGGGCCATGGCGATCAGCTGCTTCTGGCCGGTGGACACGCGCGCCCCGCCTTCGCCCAGCAGGGTGTCGTAGCCTTGGGGCAGGGTGGCGATGTAGTCGTGGATGCGGGCCTGCCGCGCGGCGCGGACCATGGCCTCCTCGGAGATGTCCCGGCCCATGGTGATGTTCTCGCGCGCCGAGGCCGCCATCAGGTAGGGCTCCTGCGGCACCAGGCCCACGGCGTCGCGGAAGGCGGCGTCGGGGATGTGGGCCAGGGGCTGGCCGTCGATCAAGACCTGACCCTGCTGCGCCTGGTAGAAGCGCAGCAGCAGGGCCAGCAGGGTGCTCTTGCCCGAGCCCGTGTGGCCGACGATGCCGGTGAAGCTGCCCGCGGGGAAGCGCAGGTCGAGGTCCTTCAGCACCCACAGGGGCTGGCCCTCGGCCGTGTCCTTGTAGGCGAAGCTCAGGCGCTGGACGCTCAGCTCGCCGCGCGTGATGTGCGCCCCGTCCTGCTGCTGGCTGGCCTCGCCCGCTTCCTGCAGCAGCGCGCGCACCCGTGAGGCGGCCACCATGGACTGCTGCAGCTGGCCGAACTGCATGGTGATCTGGATCAGCGGCTCCACCACCCGCGAGATGTAGCTCAGGAAGGCATAGAGCAGGCCCACCTCCATGGCCTCGCCCAGGCCGGCCACATGCAGGGCCTCGCGCTGGCCGAAGCCGTAGATGAGCGTGATGATCAGCAGCACGTTGAGCAGGTCCAGGGCCGGGCGCAGCAGCCAGGCATTGGCGCGCAGCTCGGACACGCGGGCCCCCCAGTGCCGGCCATTGGTCTGCTCGAAGCGCTGGGCAAAGCGCCCGGCCGCGCCGGTGGCCTGCAGCACGGCCATGCCGGCCAGGCTCTCGGCCATCTGGGCGTTGATGTCGGAGCGCAGCTCGCGTGCGCGCTGCACGGCCGGCGCGCTCCAGCGCTGATAGAGCCAGATGATCAGCACGCTCGCCGGCACCAGGGCCAGCACAATCAGCATCAGGTGCCAGTCCAGCCAGGCCATGGCGGCCAGGGCGCCCAGGATCACGAGGCTGGAGTCCAGCATCACGTAGAGCACCTGGCGGTAGAGCTGGTTGACGGCCTCGGTGTCGTTGGTGACGCGGCTCAGCAGCTGGCCCGAGATGGAGCGGTCGAAGAAAGCCATGGGCAGGCCCATGACGTGGGCGAAGACGCGGTCGCGCAGGCGCAGCACCGAGCGCCGGGCCACGCCGGCCATGCGGGTCAGCTGGGCGTAGCGCACCCAGGAGGCCGTCCAGCCGCACAGCAGCAGGCCGGCCAGCAGCGCGGCCATGGCGGGCAGCTCGAACTGGCGCGGCAGCAGGTGCTCGTCGATGAAGCGCTTGCCCAGGGCCGGGCCAATGGCCTCCAGGCCGGCGGCGATCAGCAGCCACAGCGCGCCCCAGCGCAGGCTGCGCTTCTCGGGGCGGGCCGCTTCCAGCAGCAGACCGACGGCACGCCAGGGGCTCGGGGCCTTGTTCTTGTCCTCAGGCTGCATCGAGCGAGGCCTCCAGTTGTTGATAGCGCCACTGCGCGGCATACCAGCCACCCAGGGCCAGCAGGGCCTCGTGGGTGCCGCGCTCGACGATGCGGCCGGCCTTCAGCACCACGATCTCGTCTGCTTCCATCACGGCGCTGAGGCGGTGGCTCACCACCACCAGGCCGCGCTCGGGATGCTGCTGGCGCAGCTCGCGCAGGTGAGACAGGATCTGCGTCTCGGTGCCGGTGTCCACGGCGGAGAGGGCGTCGTCCAGCATCAGCAGGGGCGCCTCGCTGAGCAGGGCGCGGGCGATGGCCACGCGCTGCCGCTGGCCTCCCGAGAGCGTCACGCCGCGCTCGCCCACCAGGGTCTCGTAGCCCTGGGGCAGGGCGGCGATGTCCTCGTGCACCGCGGCCAGGCGGGCCACGTGCTCGATGGCCTCGCGGTCGGCCTCGGGGCGGGCCAGGGCGATGTTCTCGGCGATGGAGGCCGAGAAGAGGAAGGGCTCCTGCGGCACCCAGGCCAGGCCGCGGCGCAGGGCCTCCAGGCGCACGTCCACCAGGGGCAGCTGGCCCAGCAAGACCTGACCCTCGCTCGGCTCGAACTGCCGCAGCAGCAGCTTCAGCAGGGTGGACTTGCCCGAGCCGGTGGGGCCCACGATGCCCAGGGTGCGGCCGGGCGCCAGGCTCAGGCTGATGTCGCACAGCGCCTGGCGCTCGCTGCCGGGATAGCCGAAGCCCAGGCTCTGCAGATGCAGGGGCACCTCGGTGGGCATGGCCAGGCGGCCGCCGTCATGCAGGCTCAGCGGGGCGTCCAGCACGGGCTGCAGGCGCCCCCAGGCGGCCCGGCCACGCTCCAGCAGGGACAGCACCCAGCCCGCCGCGAACATCGGCCAGATCAGCTGGCCCAGGTACATGGTGAAGCTGGTCAGCTGGCCGATGCTGAGCTCCTGGCGGGCCACCAGCCAGCCGCCCAGGCCCAGGGCGATCACGGTGGCCGCCGTCAGCGCCATGCCCACCGCGGGCTCGTAGGCCGCCTCCCAGCGCTGGGCGCGGAAGGCGGCCTCGCCGGCGTGGTCGGCCAGCTCATGGAACTGGCGGCCGGCCCGCGGAATCAGGCCCAGGGCGCGCAGGGTGCGCACGCCGGCCAGGCTCTCCTGGGCATGCTGGTTGAGGCTGGAGAAGCGGGCGAGCGAGTCTTTCCAGGCCAGGTGCACGTGGTTGGAGATGAACCAGAAGGCCAGGGCCATCAGCGGGAAGGGGACCAGGGCGGCGAGGCCCAGGCGCCAGTCCACGCCCAGGGTCATCATGCTGAGCACCAGGATCAGGGTGAGGCTGCCGTCGAAGGCGGCGAGCAGGGCCTCGCCGGCGGCCATCTCGACGGCGTCGATGTCATTGGTGGCCAGGGCCATGAGGTCCCCGGTGCGCTGGGCCTGGAAGAAGGCCGGGCCCTGCAGGGTCATGCGCTCATAGAGCCGGGTGCGCAGCTCGCGCCCGAGGCGGTAGGCCGCCGCGAAGAGCTGCAGCCGCCAGCCCACGCGCAGCAGGTAGATGGACAGGCCTGCCGCCAGCAGCAGGCCCAGCTGCATCAGCAGGTCCGCGCCCTGCAGCCGGCCCTGGGCCAGGCCGTCGACCAGATGGCCCACCTGGCGCGGAATCCAGACGGTCAGCAGGGCGATGCTGGCCAGCATCACGGCGGACGAGGCATAGGCACGCCAGTGCCGGGCCACGAAGGCCGAAAGAAGGCGGGTGAGTGTCATGGGGGGCGGAGCTTAAGCGCATCCGGCAAGCGCGTGCGCCGCTCATTGTGCCAAGGCCGCTCAGACGCATCCAAAGGTGACACCGCCCGGCCAAGCCCGGGCCGAGGGCGCGGGCTGTTGCCTGGCTTCCACATGGTTTGCCCCAGGGCGCGCCGGGCCGCTGGCGCCCCGGCATGGGGCGCCACGGGCGGCGTTCCCGGGCGATGCCCATGGGCACGGCACTTGTCGGCCTCCGCGCCTGCCCCAGCTTGACGCAGGGCAGGCGCGGCGCAGGCCAGGCAAGACCCGACCCCGCTAGACCTGACACGTGAATTTGTCACAAGCGCTCGCTAGCATGCGCCTGCGTCGTGGCAGAGGTTGTGGGCCGGGCGCGAACCGTGCCACACAGAGGCACCCATGGCGAGCCATGGGATTTCAAGACGGGAACGGACTGAGGAAGGATCGAGGAAGGGCCGGACGAGCCAGGGGCGTGCCAGCGGGCAGAGCCAGGAGAGCGCAAACCTTTGCGACTCCCGGTCACCGCAAAGGTTTGCCTCCAGGCGGCGCCTGCCTTTCGCGCACTTTCCTGCGGTCTTCATGCGGCGTCTCTGCCGCCCTGGCTTGCGGATCCCCGGCTGCCCCGGGTGGCCTCTCCCGTGCACGACGGTCTACCCCCTAGCAGCACACGAGATGCAAACCATGAAGCTCAAACCCTTGGCATTCCTGCTGGCCGCGGCCTTCGCCGCGCCGGCGGCCCTGGCCTCGTCCAGCGGCGTCGTGATCAGCCAGATCTACGGCGCAGGCGGCAACAGTGGCGCCACCTACAAGAACGACTACATCGAGATCTTCAACGCGGGCGCCACCGCGGTGAACGTCGGCGGCTGGTCCGTCCAGTACGCCTCCTCGGGCGGCAGCAGCTGGCAGGTGACCGGCATCCCCGCCGGCACCCAGCTGCAGGCGGGCCAGTACCTGCTGATCAGGCAGCAGGCCGGCGCGGGCGGCACGGTGGACGTGCCGGGCGACATCAACGGCAACATCCCCATGTCCGCCACGGCGGGCAAGGTGGCCCTGGTGCGCAGCACGGCGGCCCTGAGCGGCACGAACCCGGCCGGGGTCGAGGACATCGTCAGCTTCGGCAGCGCCGCCACGCCCACCGAGGGCTCGCCCACGCCCACGCTGAGCGCCAGCAGCGCCGCCTTCCGCGCGGCCGAGGGCTGCACCGACACCAACAACAACAGCGCCGACTTCAGCCTCGCCGCACCCCTGCCGCGCAACAGCGCCAGCCCCTTCAAGGCCTGCGGCGGCACGCCCGTGGCGCAGCCCATCATCCCCAGCTGCCCGGACGGCAACGCCACCTCGGGCAGCACCAGCACCCTGACCGTGACGGCCGCCGATGCCGACAGCATCGTCAACGCCGCCAGCATCGTGGGCAGCTGGCCCGCCGGCATCACCCTGAACGGCTTCAGCGCCGCGGGCAGCGTGGGCGGCACGGCCAGCCAGTCGGTGCGCGTGGACAGCAGCGTGCTGCCCGGCCTCTACAGCCTGAGCCTGGACTGGAGCAATGACGGCGGCCAGCACGCCAGCTGCAGCTTCAAGGTCAATGTCAGCGGCCCCGTGCCCGTCTACAAGATCCAGGGCAACGGCGCCAAGAGCCCCTACGAGGGCCAGACGGTGACGACCCGCGGCGTGGTCACCAAGCTCAACAGCAACGGCTTCTTCCTGCAGGACCCGGTGGGCGATGGCGACCCCACGACCTCGGACGGCATCTTCGTCTTCACCAGCACCGCGCCCACCGTGAGCGTGGGCCAGCTCATCCAGCTCAACGCCAAGGTGGCGGAGTTCAACGTGGGCGCCGCCGGCAATGCCACCACCCTGGCTCGCCCCCTGACCCAGCTGACCTCGCCCACGGCCATCGTGGTGCAGGGCAGCGGCTATGCCGTCACGCCCGTGGAGGTGGACCTGGCCACGCTGCCGGCCGATGGCCTGGAAGCCTATGAAGGCATGGTCGTGACCCTGCGCGGCCCGCTGACCGTGCAGCAGAACTACTTCCTGGGCCGCTTCGGGCAACTGACGCTGGCCGCCGGTGGCCGCCTGCTGACGCCCACCAACGTGCTGCCCGCCGGCCCCGACGCCCTCGCGCTGAAGGCCGACAACCTGCGCCGCGCCATCATCCTGGACGACGGCACCTCGCTGCAGAACCCCAACCCCACGCCCTTCATGGCCGCGGACGGCACGGTGCGCGCGGGGGACACCCTGGCCACGCTCACCGGCGTGATCGACTACGGCCTGGCCACCAGCAGCAGCGGCGGCGCCGGATCCTACAAGATCCACCCGCTGGCGGCCCCGGACTTCGCGCGCACCAACCCGCGCACGGCCACGCCGCAAGTGACCGGCGGCAATGTGCGCATCGCCAGCGCCAACGTGCTGAACTTCTTCACCACCTTCACCAATGGCCAGACCTTCGACGGCAAGACCGGCCAGGGCTGCTCGCTGGGTGGCTCGGTCTCGGCCAGCAACTGCCGCGGTGCGGACAGCCTCGCCGAGTTCCAGCGCCAGCGCGCCAAGATCGTGGCCAACCTCGCCGGCCTCAACGCCGATGTGGTGGGCCTGATGGAGATCCAGAACAACGGCAACACCGCGCTGCAGCACCTGGTGGACTCGCTCAATGCGCAGGTCGGTGCCGGCACCTATGCCATCGTGCCCACCCCGGCACAGGGCACGGGCGACGATGCCATCCGCGTGGCCATGATCTACAAGCCCGGCAAGCTGACGCTCAACGGCGTGCCCATCTCGGACCCGGACGACGTCAACAACCGGCCCCCGCTGGCCCAGGGCTTCCTGCTGGCCAATGGCGAGAAGTTCTCGGTGATCGTCAACCACCTCAAGTCCAAGGGCAGCTGCCCCTCCTCGGGCCCGGACGTGGACGACGGCCTGCAGGGCTGCTGGACGGCCACGCGCGTCAAGCAGGCCCAGCGCCTGAAGACCTTCCTGGGCACGGTGAAGAGCAGCTTCGGCACGCCGCAGGTGGTGATGCTGGGTGACTTCAACGCCTATGCCAAGGAAGACCCCATCCTCGCGCTGACCAGCGATGGCAGCATCGTGGACCAGGTCGGCCGCTTCGATCCGGCGGACTACTCCTATGTCTTCGACGCCATGGCCGGCCGCCTGGACCACGGCTTCAGTACCGCGGAGCTGAGCCCCAAGGTGGTCTACGCGACCTCCTGGCACATCAATGCCGACGAGCCCACCATCATCGACTACAACCTGGAGTTCAAGCAGCCGGCCTGCGCCAGCTGCGGCCCGGACTACTACACGCCCACCGCGTTCAAGAGCTCGGACCACGACCCCATGGTGATGGGCCTGGACCTGACCAAGCGCTTCACCGGCACCGCGGGCAATGACACGATCGTCGGCACCGACGGCGACGACGTCATCGAAGGCGGCCTGGGCCGCGACACGCTGACCGGCGGCAAGGGCCGCGACCAGTTTGTCTTCCGCACTGGCGCCGATGGCATTGACACCATCACCGACTTCACGCCCGGCGAGGACCTGCTGGTCTTCACCGAGCTGCTGAAGAACGTGGGCATCAGCAGCGCGGACCCGCTGGGCCAGGGCTTCATCACCTGCACGCCGTCCTCGGGCAGCGCCCTGATCGGCTACGACCCGGACGGCGCCGTGGGCGCGGCCAAGTCCCGGCCGGTGGTGCTGCTCAAGGGCCTCGCCTGCAGCGCCGTGACGCCCTCCATCTTCAAGTTCTGAACCAGGAAGTATCACCATGAAGACACTCAAGACCCTCGCCACCGCCGCTCTGCTGGCGGCCGGCCTGAGCCTCGGCGCGCACGCCGCGCCCGTCAGCAAGACCTTCGAAGGCCTGATCGACGCCGGCCCGCTGCTGAACGAGACCTTCACCGGCTTCTTCAGCTACGACGACGCCGCACTGACCTCCACGGGCTTCGAGTCCCTGGCGCTGAGCACCTTCGGCCTGGACTTCCTGGGCGCCAGCCACGGCCTCAACGCCACGGCCACCGCCGACTTCCAGGACGGTGTCTTCCTCGGCCTCAGCTACCTGGACGGTACGCCGGACTGGAGCCTCAGCTTCACCTCCGGCTCGTTTGACAGCAGCGATGCCTATCTGCACTACAGCCTGACGGGCGGGGTGGAGAGCAGCGGGGCCTACACCGTGAAGGACGCGGCCTCGGCCGTGCCGGAGCCGGCGAGCCTGGCGTTGAGCCTGCTGGCGCTGGGCGGCGTGGCGCTGGTGAGGCGGCGCAAGGGCTGATCGATTCGGCTGACTGCCTGAGGGGCGCCGCTTGCGGCGCCCTTTTTCGTGGCAAGGCAGCCTCGCTTGCCTAACAAGGGTGAGGTTCCCCATGCAAGGTCCGTCTGCTCTCGATGGAGCCTGGCGGCATGAAAGCATGCATGCCCGCATGAGTACGCACTGTCCAACGGGAACGGCATCTTTCGCATTGCGAAGGACGGCACCCAGCCGGGCTACGACGATGAACAAGGCGAGGCATTCATGGTTTGCCACCCGGTCGAAGCCCTGACTTGCGGAGGGGGCATGAAAGAGGCAAGGCCTGACCCCTGGCCTCATACAGTACGTGAATGGGCCGTTGTCATCGCGGATGCGGTGAAGGAACCCGAGCCCTTGTCTTCGCATGGATTCGACGGCCTGGCCATTGACGGCAGAGTGCTCGTGCTGCGCCTCTCGGACGATGTCCTGAATCGCGGAGAGCAGCCCTCGGGGTGGAGCAATGCACGGGTGACCGAGTTCCGCACGCCCTGCTCGGCGCTGCCGCCTGTCGAGGTGAAAGCTACTTGCATGTCTCGCGCGTCACCTCAGTCACTTGCCCTGTCGAGATCCATTTTGGCGTGGCAGTCATGGGCAGGGGAGGACCCGGAACAACGGGATCAGTCCAGGAATATCCCCAATACCCGGTTTCATACGTGGTTCGGGTCGTAAAGAAACTGGCCCCCGCTCCGCACTTGCCCTCCACTGCCTTCGACGCGACCCGGCCGGGCGGCGCAGGCGCATCGGCAGACGGCTGCAGCTTTACAAATCGAAGATTCAAATGCAAGTCGAATCCGGTGATCTTGAAGTCGGCGATCTTGTTGTCGTAATAGATCACCCTCAGGTAGTCATTCTTGATTGCATTGATGCGCGCTGCCGGCGAGGTGATCGCGGGTTGTACAAGGGCCGTAAATACGTCTTCAGCGCCATCGTAGTCTGACCTGGCGTCATCTTGATAAGTCTGCGATCCCCATTTCGGGCTCGCTGCCCCCACATAATACGGGCCGATGATGGCGGCGAATGCCACCAGGCAGGTTCCCAATAAAGTGACGGGCCCAAGATATTTGAACCTTGATTTCATCTTCCTATCCTCCCTTGCTATGGTTTTGACGTTCGCGCCCTGGAGAGTCCGGCGCTCAATGGGTCGTGCGAAAGAAACCCGGCTCCCGATCTCTCAGTCCGGAAGTGCGGTAACAGCTCGGCCGCTTTACTTTGTTTGCTTTTCTCGGATGCGCGGTGATCTATTGAATTCGAGAGGATGGCCCGGTTTCAGTGCAGGGCCAATTTCTCGAAGTCGGCATATTTCTTGATTGTGGAAATGCCATTTGCGCTGGAAGCCTTGATCCACTTCACAAGCAGATCGGCCTTTCTTTTGACTTCGCTGGCCTCTTTGTCGTCAAGCTCCGACAGCCAGTAGTCCTGCATTCCCATATCGCATTTGCGCGATTGCCAGCACAAGCGCTGCGACTGAAGTGAGCTCGCATCGCAATACCCCCCGAGCCGACAGCCCGCTACAAGAATCGCCCGGTCCCAGAGTTCGCGGCTCTTGGGGGGGGGATCGTCCAGGCCATCGTCTTCAATGCCTCGTATCAAGCTATAGGATCCAAGCTCGATCAAGGGCGGCGAACTGGAGGTCAACAACTGAGCAGCGACCGCGCGCAACTGAACCTTGTCTTCCGAATCGGAAAATAGGGGGGAATTGAGTGACTTTCCGTGCTCCCCGATGTTTTCGCTCAATTGCTTGAGCGCCACGATCCCGAGGGAAAGGAAGTCCTTGCAGGCTGCCAGGGTATTGTTGATGGCGTCTATCACCAGCGCCTTCTCTGACGGGGACGCAGGCTCCTGGGATTTATTGAATACGCCCGAGGCCATGACCCTCAAATCTTGTTCGCGCCGGCTCAGTGCAGCGCAGTTCCTGACTATTTCCTGCTGCTCGCGGACAAACAAGGGATCTTCACTCTTGAGCGCGGATGATGCGATCCCGATCCGGCTGGTATTTTTTTCCAGCAGCCTGGTGCCGTTTCCCTCTGACGCACTCCCGGATATCGGGAGGGACGCCCGCGCGGGTTCATGGCCATCCCTCTTCGCTGACGTCGCTTCAGAGGCCGGCGTCGGCGGAAATATGCCCACCGATTTGTCGCTGTCTGGGTCGTAAAAATATCCCATGCATGCTGCCGCCGCGATCGCGGCTGCCGTGCAGGCTATAGCGAATTTCTTCTTCATGGCTTCATGCGTTCGGGATAAAAAGTGAGAAAACGATCAGGCTTCTAAAACGAATGGAAGCTTCTTCAGCCCATCTGCGGCTCCTCACTGTGGCCTGCAGCCGCCCTGACTTGACTGCGCGCGACGAAGGCTAACGTTCAAACGAGGTGGACTTTAGCCTTGGCGCCGCTTGAAATGGCGCAATCTGTTGTTGAATCCGATCGCTCGTGGTCCGCTATGCGCCCGCGTTCAGCAAAGCCCTCAATCGCCAAGGATGCATTCATCCGATGAACATTGCTACTCCGCCCGCTGCCCATCCCGACCTGGGCGTTCGCATCCTCAAAGTCAACCACGCGGGCGAGAACGGTGCGATTCACATCTACGCGGCGCAAGCCTTCGTTGCCCGCCTGACCTCGCCTCGCCTTCCATGGTGCCGGAGCTGTTGGCCTTCAAGTCGCATGAGGAGCGCCATCGTGAGAACTTCTGGACGGAGCTCAGCGGGCGCGGGCGAGCGGCTTGTCGCAGCTACGGGCTCTGCACATCGTGTAGGGTCACACAGCGAGCAGGGTCAGGCCTTCAGTTTGAAGCCCTGCCGCAGTTGATCTTGATGTTCAAGGCCTGGTCCTGCCGGGTCTCTGCGGCGCCTTTTTTCGCCAGGTCTAGCCCCAGTGGTTCCCGGCCATGCCCGCCAGCCAAAGAAGAAGCCCCGCTCCGGCCGCAAGAACCGTGGTGGGGGTCTCCCGGCCCGTCCCTTCGATGAACGACAGCGGGAAGGTCAGACAGTCCAGCAGGTAGTGCTTGGGGCTCGCACCACCCCCCAGGAACATCAGCCCCAGGCCGGCCCCTTCAAGCGCGGAGAAGGGCTCTCCCCGGTAGAACGAGGCGCCGGCCCAGACCAGGCTGGCGCCCGAGGCTGCGATGAAGAGCCCGCAAAGCAGGAACTCGACAAGGTCATACTCCGGGTGATCGCGCATGACGGGCATTCTGCCGCACCGCCTCCCGGGTGGCCGCCGCGACGGTCCGTCCTGATGCACTGCACGGCCGTATGAATGCTGCCTCCAGCGGCGACATCGGGCCCGCAAACTTTCGCCACCCTCGACCGCTGTAGCTACATTGCGGCGGGTTCGAAGCTTCGCAGGGCAGGGCACCGTGGCAATCAGGCATCTCAAGGCAACACTTGTCGTCGCGGCGCTGCTGGGCCTGATGCCGGGCCTGGGACGGGCCCAGAGCACCCTGGAGCAGGCGAACGCACAGGTGCGGCAGCTGGTCCGGCAGACCATGCAGGAGCGCAGGATCCCGGGGCTGCAGCTGGCCGTCGTCAAGGACGGGCGGGTCGTGCTGTCGGAAAGCTATGGCCTGGCCAATGTGGAGAACCGCGTGCCCGTGAGTGCCGGCACCCTGTTCCCGATCAACTCCGCGACCAAGGCTTTCACCGGCGTGGCGATGATGCAGCTGGCCGAGGCGGGGCTGGTGAACCTGGAGGCACCGGTGTCGCGCTATCTCGAGGACCTGCCGGAGGCCTGGCAGGGCATCCGCGTCCGGCAGTTGCTGGCCCATACCTCGGGCCTGCCCGAGATCGTGGACCAGCCCGGTCCGACCACGGGCGCCACCGAGGAGAGCATGTGGCAGGCCGTCAAGCGCCAGCCCCTCGCTGCGGCGCCCGGCGAGCGCTTTGCCTACAACCAGACCAACTATGGCCTGCTGGCTCAGATCATCGTCAAGCAGGCGCGCAAGCCGTATGAGCAGTACCTGGCCGACGGGCAGTTCGCCGTGGCGAAGATGCGGCTGAGCACCTTTGGCGACAGCTATGACCCGGTGCCGCAGGCGGCCACGATCTACAGCTACTTCCCGCGCCGCACGCTCGCACCGAACGACGCTCAGCGCCTGTCCCGCTGGATCTACGACATCCCCTACAGCCTGCACGCGGGCGGCGGCCTTCTGAGCACGGCCGACGAGCTGGCGGCCTGGCTCATCGCCCTGACCCAGGGCCGGCTCCTCGGCAAGGACAGCTTGCAGGCCATGTGGACGCAGGAAACGCTGAACAACGGCGACCGCGGCGACTGGGCGGCGGGCTGGCCAGTGCTGTCCGCCAGTCCGCGGCAGGTCGCCGGCATTGGCGGCCATCGGGCGGCGTTCATGGTCTACCCCGACGAAGGCCTCGCCGTCGTCGTGCTGACCAATCTGGTGGGAGGGAATCCGGAGCTCTTCATTCCCAGGATCGCCGCGTTCTACAGGGCGCCGTAGGCTTCGAGCAGGGCGCAGGGTCAAGCAGGGCGCAGGGTCAGGCCTTCAGTTTGAAGCCCTGCCGCAGTTGATCTTGATGTTCACGGCCTGACCCTGCGGCTACGTGTGCCCCTGAGGCTGCCGCGGGCCTCAGGGACAGTCCAAGAGGCGTCGGCCACCGGAGTGGCCAGCCGGCACCGGAGGGGTGGCTCTTGACTCTGAAGCCCCAAAAGGCCGGAGGGGCCTTCAATCTCCTTGCCCTGCGCTGACCTCCGCTGCTGGCAAATTGTGCTGAGAAGGAGTGGCATTCCATGCTGAAGCCGATGCGAGTCCTTCCCTGCAGAGGTAATATCCGGCCGCTTTAAATGAACAGACCAGTTGATCGGCGGCAGCTGCCGGCCGATCAGGGAGGACGGCACATGAATGCGCATCGGAGGGCGCACGGCGCTCAGCTGACGAACCATTGGGTCTTCAGAGCTTCGATCCTGGGGTTCCTGATCGGGCTTGCTGCCTGCGGCGGTGGCGGGGGCGGTGGCAGCAGTGGCAGTGGCAGTAGCGGCGGGCAGGTCGATCCCTCGCCCACCACCAAGACGCCGCTGGCCACCTTGGCCAGCGGCCTCTTCCCGCTCGACGCCAACGGGGTGGCCGTCTACGCCACCACGGCGGGCACCGAGTCCGTCGTCGTGCGGGTGGCAGGCACGCAGTTGCTGGCGGATGGGCAAGGGGCCACGCTGTTTCGGCGGCAGGACCCGGTTGCGGCGGCTGACAGCTTCCGGGCCTACGCGTCGTCGGCGACGGGCTTGCGCCAGTACGCCGCTGCGGGCGCCGATGCAATCGAGCGTGCGTTCGACGGAAGCTACGTGATGCGATGGCCCGCCTACGCCGGTGACACGCATGTGCAGCTGGACACGACGATCGACTCCGGCATGGATTTCGACGGCGATGGTCGCCCCGACCGGGTGGCCCTGCATGCCCAGGTGACCATCCTGGGCACGGAGACCATCACCACAGCCGCAGGCGCCTTCGCCAATGCGGTGCATCACCAGCAGGTGCTCAGGCAGACGGTCCAGCCCAGTTCGGGCAAGGCAGAGCAGCAGCTCGTCACCACCACAGACACCTGGTTTGCCCCGGGCGTTGGTATCGTGCGCCAGGCCCAGGCGTCGCAGGGCCTGGGGGCCGGCAGCCCGGTCACGCTGAACCTGATCAAGTACCGTTTTGGTTCGCGGTCCAACGAGAACGACGCCCCCTCGCTGCAGTCCGTTCAGCCCGCGACCGGAAGTCCGGCCATGGCGAATGCCCGAGTGATCGCCACATTCAATGAGGAGATGGACGAAGCCACCATCACCCCGGCGTCCTTTGCCGTGACCGGCCCCGACGGGCGTGCGGTGGCTGGCGTGTTGCAGGTATCCGGGCGCTCGGTCCGCTTTACCCCAGCCGAAGCGCTGGCAAGTGGCAACTACCTTCTCACCGTCAGCACTGCGGTGCAGGACCTGTTCGGACGCCACCCCTCGATTGACATGGTGAGTTCCTTCGTCGTTGATGCCGCCCGGCCGCAGATCGTCGCGACCTGGCCGGCGGCCGATGCAATCAACGTGTCGCTGACGACCTCCATCAGCGTCAGCCTCAGTGAGATGCCCGCCATCGAGAGCGTCACTGGTGCCAACGTGCAGCTGACCCTCGATGGCGCGGCAGTGCCAGCCACCGTGCGTGCAGTCACCAATGCCATCAGCATCGAGCCCCTCGGAGCCCTGGCACGCGGCAGGCACTATGAAGTCGCTGTGACCGGCGTGACCGACACGGCTGGCAACCCCTTGGTGCAAAGCCTGCGCTTCGGCTTCGATACCACGCCCGGCCGCTTCGGGGAGCCGGAGCGCGTCCTGGCCGCAGACAATGGATCGATCGGTGCCAACAGCCTGGCTGCAGGCGATGTGACGGGTGATGGCATCCCCGATATCGTCTATGCCGATCTGGGCGCCGAGCGCTATCCGGATGCTGTCTATCTCCGCGTCGGGCGAGCCGATGGTCAGCTGGCTCCCCCGGTCAAGCTGGATTTGTCCACCTACTTCAATTCCAGCAGCACGCGACGCTGCCCCATCACCGGTCTGGCCATCGGAGATCTCAACGGTGACGGACGCGCCGACGTGGCCGTGAGCAGCTGGAATTGTGGCGTGCTGGTGCTTGCCCAGACAGCCGCCGGTACCTTGGAGCCCCGGCAGTTTCTTGATGAGCTGATCCAGGTACTGCGGATCGCCGACATCAATGGCGATGGCCGTCTCGACCTGGTCGGCGTCCAGAACTACTGGAACAAGGCCTTCGTCTGGCTGCAGAAGCCAGATGGCTCACTGGTGCTGGATCAGACACCGGGCCTCGGCGACGTGGCCGGACGTGATGTGGCCATTGGCGACATGAACGGCGACGGCCGCCCAGACCTGGTCGTGGCACTCCGGACCGAGGGGGCGGACGCAGCGAAGGTCGCCCTTCTTCTTCAACAGCCGGATGGCCGCTTCTCGGCGCCTCGCTACTTGAGAACGGGGCTGAGCGACGGCGTGTGGGGCATTGCCGTGGGCGACTTCAACGGGGACGGCCGCCTGGACATCGCGGGCACGACGCAAGCCAACCGGCCCGCTTCGCTGCTGCTGTTCCTTCAAGCGGCGGACGGCGGCTTTCCCGGCTTCACGACCCTGCCGACGATGGACGGGGCCTACGCCGTGGTCGCGGGCGACATCAACGGAGACGGGCGCATGGACCTCGTGGTGCAGCACGAGGGCTGGTCGCAGGTCGGCCTCTATCTTCAGAAGCCATCAGGACAGTTCGCCCCTGAAGAACTTTATGGGATCCTGGGGCGGTCGGTTTCCATCCAGTCGCTGGCTCTGGCCGACGTCAATCGAGATGGTCTGCTGGACATCATCGGGCCTGCTTCGTTGCTGAGGCAGGTGCCGCTGGAAGGCAGTGGTGTGCTGGGCTTCGCGACCCGTGGCTGGCGCAAGGCAAGCGGTCGGTCCGGGTCAAGATAGGCGGTCTTTCGGGACCACTCCTTGCCGGACCTGACGCCGGCGGCCTTCGGCCTTGTCCGGGTTACGCCAGTCAACGGCACGCGGCAGGGTCACGCGGCAGGGTCAGGCCTTAAGCTGGTTGCCAGCCTACCGCCTTGCGTGAACAGCGCAGGGCGCAGGGTCAGGCCTTCAACTTGAAGTCCCGCCGCAGTTGAACTTGAAATTCAAGACGTCATCTGACCCCGTGGCTTGACCCCGTGGCTGCGTCTTGCCGCGCCAACTTCGCTGCCAGATTGAGCCTCAGCGGCGTTGTCACGGCGACACGCACTGACTTGCATCGACAGGGTGGCGTGCATAGACTGCGCGTCCTTCGATCACCTTTTTGCCTCACGGAGTTCAACGTGTTCCGCAGCATCGCCGCCCTCTAAGCCGTCGACCGCCATCCGTCTCATGCCCACCATGAACTCGGCCGCTGCAGCCGTTCTCCGCGTCTCCCCCGCCCACGCCATGCAGGCGGCGGACGCCTAGCCCGCCAAGCACCGCGCACGCCCCGTCGTCGGTTCGTTCCATCGAACCAGGAGACGATCATGTCTGCGCACATCGGGTCGACGCCATCCGCCGGCTCTCCAATCCAATCCCTGGAGATCCTGAAGTACCCCAGGACTCCGCACCTCGAAGGCTCGCGCCTGCAAGTTGGCGACGAAGGTCACGAGCACGTCCGCCTCGCCAGCCTGGCTGGCTGTCATGCCGTCATTGAGGAGAAGCTCGACGGCGCCAATGTCGGTGTTTCATTCACCAGCGGAGGCGAGCTTCTGCTGCAATCCCGCGGCCATTACCTGGTCGGCGGTGGCCGTGAGCGGCAATTCACTCCGTTCAAGCGCTGGGCTTGTGCACATGAAGCGCGGCTGCTCGAGCTGCTGGAAGACCGCTATGTGATGTACGGTGAATGGCTGTATGCCAAGCATTCGGTCAGCTATGACTGCCTGCCGCACTGGTTCTGCGAGTTCGACATCTATGACCGCGTCGCGCAGGAGTTCCTCAGCACGCCGAGGCGTCACGCCATGCTGGCGGGCTCGCCCGTCGTCAGTGTCCCGGTCCTGCAGGTGGGCGCGATGCCTCGTGACGTCAAGTCGCTGCGCGCGCTGGTGCGGCCGTCACTTGCGAAGAGCGCGCAGTGGCGCAATGCCTTCGAGCAAAGCGTGCGGCGGCAGGAGCTGGACCTGCCGCTGGCCTGGCAGCAGACCGACAAATCTGACCTGTCCGAGGGCCTGTACATCAAGGTCGAAGACGAGCGGCAGGTGCTGGGTCGCTACAAGTGGGTGCGTCCGGACTTTGTCCAGACCATCCTCGATTCGGGCTCTCATCACAGCACGCGACCGGTGATTCCAAACGGGCTGGCGCCGGAGGCCGATCTCTACGCGCCAGTGGCCACAGCAGGCTGGCATGACTCCTCTGCAGTCGTCAGAGATGCCCTGAGAGGGAGCAGAACATGAGCTACGAAATGATCCGTTCACTTTGCCCCGCCGGAGCTGGTGCCGGCTACGACTGGGCCAGCTGCTGCGAGGTCTTTCCGCGGCTGCATGCGCTTGAAGCCACGCCGCAGAGCCCGCGCTATCACGCCGAAGGCAATGTCGGCGTCCATACGCGCATGGTGCTCGACGCGTTGCTGTCGTGCGAGCATTTCCAGGCTGCCAGCGGAACGCGGCGTGAGACGCTGTTCCTCTCGGCGCTGTTGCACGACCTGTGCAAGCCGGAAACGACGTTCATTGATCCGGTCACCGGAGAGATCGGCCAGCCCGGCCACTCGCGCCGAGGGGCGGTCGATGTGCGGGCCTTGCTCTGGCGCGCGGGGGTGCCGTTTGAGCTGCGCGAGGCGGTCTGCCGCATCATCGCCGTGCATCAGGTGCCGTTCTTCGCCTTCGATTCGCGCCGCGGCGAGTCACCGGAGTTCATCGCTCGGCGGCTGTCGTGGGGTCTGGATCTGGCGGACCTGATCTGCGTGGCCCGCGCCGACATGCGGGGCCGCGTCTGCGCCGATCAGCAGGCACGGCTGGAGGACATTGCCTTGTTCGAGCAACTTGCACGCGAGGATGGCTGCTGGGGCACACCTCGGGCGGCGGCCTCGGCGCACACGCGCCTGATGTATGCCAGGGGAGCGGCGGTGCACCTGGACACGCCTTTTTTCCAGGTGCAGGGCTCCGAGGTTACGGTGCTCTGCGGCCTGCCGGCTTCTGGCAAGGACAGCTGGGTGGCTCGCCACGCTCGGGACACCGAAATCGTATCGTTCGACGACGCGAAGGCAGAACTCGGCCTGAAGCATGGCGAGAACGATGGACTGGCAGCCCATCGCGCCATCGACAAGGCGAAGGCGCTCCTGCGCCGAAAGGAGCCCTTCGTTTGGAACGCGACGCACTTGAGCGAGCAGATGCGCAACAAGACGCTGGACCTGCTGTTCGCCTACGACGCAAACGTACGGCTGCTCTACCTCGAAGTTCCGGCTGTCGCGCTGTTCAGGCGTAATGCCAGGCGCGATACCACGCTCAAGCAAAAGGATCTCGAGCGTATGTTGCACCGGTGGGAGGTGCCCCTTCCATGGGAGGCGCATGACGTACGTTATGAGGTGACGTCTGATGAGCGGTAGGCCTGAGGCCAGGGTCAGCGGCATGCGCGAAGGGCTTGCCGGGCGGCAGGGTCAGGTCTTGACGCTGCCGATCCGTGGGCTGTCTCCGGCAGGCCGCGTCACTGCTGACGCTGCCTATACTGACCCGACCGAAAAGGGGGATCCACATGAACAAGTATCGAAGCAGGGCGCTGCTGCCCTTGTACGTCCTGACGGCCGCCGTGCTCGCCGCCTGCGCGACCACGGGCGAGCCTGCCGCCTCGTCCGAGCCGGTGCCCGTGGTCGCGCCCGCGCACGCCGCGGTCTTGCCACCGCCCGAGGTGCAGATACCGGCTGCGGCGGCCCCGCGGGTGTCAAGCTATTCCCACGCGCCCGCGGCCCCGCCCCCGCCCGTGCCGGTGCCGCCGGCTCGGGACACCGCCCAGTACGCCAGCTTCAGCGACAACCCCTGGCGCCGCGTTGCCGAGCAGCCGGTGTCCACCTTCAGTGCTAGTGTCGACACCGGCAGCTACGCCAATGTGCGCCGCTTCATCGCCCGGGGCCAGCTGCCGCCCAAGGACGCGGTCCGTGTGGAGGAGCTGGTCAACTACTTCGGCTATGACTACGCCGAGCCGCCGGTCTCGCAGGCGCAGCCCTTTGCGGTCGACGCCCGGCTGAGCCGCTCGCCCTGGCACGCCGAGCGCGGCCTGCTGCGCATCGCCATCAAGGCCCGAGACCTGGCCAAGACCAGCCTGCCGCCGGCCAATCTGGTCTTCCTGGTCGACGTGTCCGGCTCCATGAGCCCGCAGGACCGGCTGCCCTTGGTGAAGTCGGCGTTGATGCTGCTGGTCCAGCAACTGCGCCCGCAGGACAGGCTCAGCATCGTCAGCTATGCCAACGGCACGCAGCTCGTGCTGCCGGCCACCCCGGGGGACCGCAAGACCGAGATCCAGCGGGCCATCGACAGCCTGTCTGCGGGCGGCGCCACCTATGGCGAAGCCGGCATCCGCATGGCCTATGGCCAGGCCCGTGAAGGCCACATTCCCGGCGGCATCAACCGCGTGCTGCTGGCCACCGATGGCGACCTCAACATCGGCGTGGTGGACCCGGCACAGCTCAAGGCCCTGGTCGAGGAGCAGCGCAAGGCCGGCGTGGGCCTCACCACACTGGGCGTGGGCGACAGCAACTACAACGAGGCCTTGATGAAGAAGCTGGCTGATGCCGGCGATGGCAGCTACCACTACCTGGACTCGCTGCAGGAGGCGCACAAGGTGCTGGTCAACGAGATGAGCTCGACCCTGGCCGTGCTGGCCCAGGACCTCAAGCTGCAGATCGAATTCAATCCGGAGCAGGTCGACGAATACCGCCTGATCGGCTATGAGCTCAATGCCCTGACGCGCGAGCAGTTCAACGACGACAAGGTCGATGCCGGTGACGTGGGCGCCGGCCACACCGTGACCGCGCTGTACGAATGGGTGCCGCGTGGCGCCAAGGGCAGCGTGGACCCCTTGCGCTATCAGAAGGAGCCGTCCAAGGCCAATCGCGAGAGCGCGCGCGGAAGCAAGGGCGTGGCCAAGGGCAGGAGCCAGGAGCTGGCGTGGATCAAGCTGCGCTACAAGAAGCCCGGCGAATCCGAGAGCCAGCTGGTCCAGTTCCCGGTGGTGCGGCCAGCGCAGCTGCCGGCCATTGAGCAGTCCGAGCAGGAGATGCGCTTTGCCGTCGCCGTGGCCGCCTGGGGCCAGTGGCTGCGCGGCAGCACCCTGATCGGTGACTACGGACCGCAGCAGATCCAGACGCTGGCCCGCGAGTCGCGTGGCGTGGACCGCTACGGCCATCGGGCGGAGTTCATGCGGATGGTGGAGCTGTCGGCGGCGCTGAGGCGGTGAGCGGCTTGGTGCGGGTCAGGCGGGGGTCAGGTCTTGACCCGGACCTGGGCGATCGCATTCGTCAGCGGGGTCAGGCTGTTCGATTGATCCGGCTTTCGGCAGCGAGGTCAGGCCATAAGTGTGGAGTTCCGCCGCCGTTGATCTTGAAACTAAAGGCCTGACCCTGCGACCACTTGACCCTGCGGCCACTGCATGCCATTCGATACCTACGCCTACTTCTTCGTTAGCAACTTCGCGGGCAGCGCTCAGGAGATATCCGATCTTCTTCAGCTCGAACCCAGCTGCACCTGGCTCAAGGGCGAGCTGAACAGCCGTGGGAGGCCTCAGGCATTCAGCAGGTGGGAGTTCCACAGCCCGCTGCCAAGAACGGAGGTCCATCAAGACCGTCATCTGCAAGCCCTGCTGGATGTACTGGAGCTGAGGCGTGATCGCATTCTCGAAGCGGTGGCGAGCTTCGACTGCGGGCTGCAGTGTGTGGGCTACTACACCGACGAGAACCCGGGCTTTCACATGGATGCGAAGCTCATTTCGAGTCTCGCGGCCCTGGGCCTGTCGGTTGACTTCGACCTGTACTGCTATTGCGGGCACGATGCATCTGACGCCTGACCCAGCATTCAAAAGTCATTCACCAGCGGCAGGCACCTGCTCGCCGTGCACACCCGGATCAAAAGGCAGGCCATGCACCGCCTCACCCTCACCTACAGCCCACCCCTCCTTCGCCAAGCCGTCGCCGGCTTCTGGTGGCGTGTGATCGGCCTCCGATTCCTCGTCGCCCTGGCTGTGGTGGTAGCCGCTCTCGTCAAGCTGGTCCTGGACGGTGACCGCTCATGGCTGGTGGGCGTGCTGGCCAGCGCAATGGTCATGGGCATCGCCTTCATGGCCGCACTGTATGTTGTCCACCATCGCAACGCCCTGAGCAGGCTCAGGGCCATGGGTGAGCCGCAGGCGACGCTGGAGGCCTCGGCGGAGTCCTTGTCGCTGGCATCCGGTGCTGGCACGGCAATGCTGCCCTGGTCGGCCGTGGCCGAGGTGTGGCAGCTCCGGTCGTGCTGGCTGCTCCTGCTTTCAAGGTCGCAATTCCTGACCTTGCCCCTCGCTGACATGACGCCCGAGGCTGCGGCGTTCATCGTCGAGCGCGTGCGGGCTTCAGGAGGCAGGGTTCGTTGACACTTCATCCAGGACAGACAGGGGTCAGGTCTTGATACTGAAGATCGGCATGGCCAGACATTCGATGTCGGCCAGACGCACTCGTTCACCAAAGCCCTCTTTCGCCTAGGATGCATCAGATGAAGACGGCCACTGCGCCCGCTGCCGACCCTGACCTGGGCGCTCGCATCCTCAAGGTCAACCATGCCGGGGAGAACGGAGCGATTCACATCTACTTGGCGCAAGCCTTTGTCGCCCGCCTGACCGCACCTTCCATGGTGCCGGAGCTGCTGGCCTTCAAGTCGCATGAGGAGCACCATCGTGACATCTTCTGGAGCGCGCTCAGCGGGCGCGGGCACGCGGCTTGTCGCAGCTATTGGCTCTGCGCTGTCGGTGGCCTGGTCCTGGGTTTCGTGACAGCCCTGTTCGGCCGCTCCGCGATGGCCGCCACTACGGTCGCGGTGGAGCGCGTCGTCCTTCGGCACCTGTACGAGCAGATCGAAGTCTTGTGGGACATCGACCCAAGGGCTGCAGACGTCATCCGTTCGGTGATTGCCGAGGAGCAGCACCATCACGACCAATCAGCCCTGCATCTGCCGGTGCGGCAGAGGTGGTGGCTGCGCTTGCTCCAGCCGGTCGTGACCTCGTCCACCGAGGCGGTTATCTGGCTGGGCATGACGCTCTGAAAGACTGGGTAGGTGGGCGGCATGCTGCATGAACTCTGGATCGAATCAAACGGGCAGACGTTTTGCCTCGCAGGTCCCCATGGGGAGGCGGCCCGCGCGCTCCTTGAACCCGATGCCCAACTCGCGTGGACGGTCGATGCCGACAGCCATTTCGAGGCGATGAGCAAGTACTACGAGTACATGGGATGGGGGGTGTACAGGTCAGACTTCCCGGAGTTCGACAAGCAGCCGTACTCCCAGTGGCTCGACTAGCTCGCCCTCACCCCTGCAACTCCCGATACACCCTCTGACTCAACTGATCGAGCTCCCCCGCCCCCACCGACCCACTGAGCGCATACGCCAACGCCCCATCCATCCAGTAGATGCTGCGGGTGAGCAGCTCCCCCTGGCGCTGTTCGCTGCGCCTGAAGGCCGTGCCGCCCTCGCGGCCCGCGGGGCTGCCGTCGACGGCTATGTAGAGGGTCAGGCGTTGCCCCTGGCCGTTCTCGTACATCAGCTGGGCGCGGGCGAGCGTATGGCCTGAGGCCATCTCGCCGGCGGGCAGCAGGCGGCCGCCCATCAGGCGGTAGCCCTCGGCCTGCAGGTCCGGTGCGCGCAGGGGCTGGCCCAGGCGTTTGGAGAGCCATTGCATCAGGTGGTCCTGCTCGCTGGCAGCCACCTCGACGGGATGGCGGCGCTCGACCTGGTAGACGGCGTGGGCGATGGCGGCGTCGCGCACGAAGGGCGGTGTCGCGGACGGCCGCAGTGCGGCCTGCGAGGGGCTCGCGGCGCCGGCCTCGTGCTGGCCCCAGTGCCAGCCCAGGGCGCTGCCTGCGGCGCCCGAGACGGCCACGCTGCCCATCAGCAGCCACATCGCGGCCTGGCGGTGGGCCCACCAGGGGATGGCGGTGGACGCATTGACGGCGTCGGTCGCTGCCGCGCCGCGGCCTGAGGCGGTGGTGTCGTCGGTCAGGCGGCCAGGTTCCGCGGCCGCCTTGCGCCAGCTGTCGAGCAGCCGCGCGGGCACCGGCTGCTGGAGTTCGTCGGCATGCAGGGCCTGCAAGCCTTCGCGCTGGGCCTGCCAGTCCTGCACCTTGGCCGCCAGGGCGGGCCAGTCCTGGAGCTGGCGGCGCAGGGCCTGGGCCTCGTCGGACGTCAGCTCGCCATCGACGAGCGCATGCAGGCTGGCTTCGTCAGGCGGGGGCGGTGGCGTGGGGGTCAGGTCTTGCCCGACATTGCCGGGGCCGTGGGGATCGTGGGGGGCACTCATGCGGATTCCTGGGGCAGCGGGGCCGGGCTCATTTGACGACGCGCAGGGCGGGCGCGCCGGCCGCGGGGCGGGCGGGCTCGCTCATGAGCACGCGCAGGCGCTCGCGGGCGCGGGAGAGGCGGGACATCACCGTGCCCACGGGCACGTCCAGCACCTGGGCGGTGGCTTCGTAGCTGAGCTCCTCCACGCAGACCAGCAGCAGGACCTCGCGGGCGGCCGGGGGCAGGGCGGCCAGGCCGCGTTCGAGGTCCAGGCGGAGCTGGAGCTGCTCGTGGGGGCGATGCTGCCAGTTCGAGGCGTGCAGCTCATGCGGCGCCCGGGCCGCGTGAGCCTCATGGGCCTCGTCCAGGCTTTCCATGCGGGCGGCCTGTTCGTCCCGCCACTGGTTGAGAAAGCGCCGGTGCATCAGCGTCAGCAGCCAGGCCCGCAAGGCCGCCCCGGGGACACGCTCCTCCGCCGGCGCCACCCACAGATGCGCCTTGCGCGCGGCATGCTCCAGGGTGTCCTGCAGCAGGTCGTCGGCGCGGCTGGCATCACCCGTCAGCAGGCGGGCATGGCGCCGCAGCCGGGGCAGGTGGGGGAGCGTGTCGTCCAGGGTCATGGGGTGGCGAGGTGCCAGACCTTGTTGAAGCCGTCGCCCGTGCGGTCGCCCGGCTTCTGGTCCTTGGTCCAGTAGTACAGGGGCTTGCTCTTGTAGGCCCACTGGCGGCTGCCGTCGTCGCGGGTGATCACGGACCAGTCGCCGCCGGCCTTGGCATCGGCCGCGGCCATGAGCGGCGGCCAGTTGGCGGCGCAGGGCCCGTTGCAGGCGCTCTTGCCAGCGCTGTCCTTGTCGAAGGTGTAGAGCGTCATGCCATTGGCGCCGACCAGGGCGCCGTCCTGCGCGCGGGCGGGCGAGGGCGGGGCGCTGGCGCAGGCGGCCAGGGTCAGGGCGATCGTGGCGATCAGGGGCAGGGCGAGGCGAGGGTGCTTCATGGGCGTCTCCTGTTGAGGTGAAGGTAGAACACCGCGGCCAGGCCGAATATTCCATCGCCCTCGAAAAAAGAAAAGGGCCGGCAAGTGCCGGCCCTTCCTGTCTTCAGCGCAGGCGCTGTGTCAGTCTGCCCATCAGTCCGCCGTGGCGGCGATGCTCAGGTTGCCATAGCCGGGCGTCAGCATCACGTAGACCCAGGTGCCCGAGGGCAGGCCGCTGAGGCGGCAGGTCTCGGTGTTGCCGGCTGCGACCGAGCGGCAGCCATAGTCCGAGGTGGACGGCCAGGCGTTGTGCTTCAGGTAGACGTCCGCATTGCCGGTGCCGCCCGTGGTCTTGACGGTGATGGCGCTCTTGCCGGTGGGCACGAGCACGGCATACCAGCCGGGGTTGCTGCCACTGCTGGTGAGACCGTTGCGCACGCAGCCGTTGGTGTTGAGCGCATAGCTGCTGGTGTCGGTGCAGACAGGGCCCTGGCTCCAGTCCGGGGTGGCGGGCTGCAGGGGCAGGTCGCTGAACATGCCGCGCAGGTTGGCGGAGACGAAGTCGCTGCGGGGCACCACCATCACGTAGACATAGCCGGCACCGCGCGTCTGCAGGGGCAGGCGCAGGTCGGTGTTGCTGCCGCCGACCTTGAAGTCGTAGTCCGTCGTGCTGGGCCAGCCGGTGGCCTTGGCGTAGACGTCCGCGCCGCCCTTGAGGTTGGACAGGCGGAAGATGGCCAGTTCCCAGCTGTTGGCGTTCATCGAGAAGCTGAAGGGGCCGGTGCCGCTCAGGGCGCGGCTGCAGCCATTGGCCAGGACGCTGGTGCTGGAGAGGTTGCAGGCGCCGATGGCGTCGGCGTTCAGCAACGGCAGGGTGTTGGCGCGGCGGCTCGTGCAGTTGGAGCTGGCGAGGTCGCCGTTGCCGATGCACTGGGTCAGCCAGGACTTGAAGTCGGCGTCCAGGCTGGTGCCGATGGCGTCGATGCGGTTGCTGTAGCCGGCGTAGTCACCCTTGCGCATCAGGGGCAGGAAGGCCTGGTCCTGGCTGGGCTGGCGCTCCAGCATGTAGCGCACGGCGAGGTAGCCCCAGTTGTAGACCCGGGTCTGGCCGCTGCTGTAGGTGTTGCGCATCACTTCGCTGAGGGCCACGGGCGCGGTCTGGGCGCGCGAGGTCGCGTCGGCGTTGTAGGCACGGCGGTAGCTGTAGGACACGTACTCGGCCACGCCCTCGATCCACCAGACGGAGGAGTTCTTGACGGTGCCGTTGAGCTCCAGCGGATAGGCACCGAAGCCGCCCCACAGGTTGTAGCGGCCGTCGAGGTAGTGGGTGAACTCGTGGTTCAGGTTCCAGATCTCGAAGCCGGCCAGCCAGTCGGCGCGGTGGGCCAGGAAGCGGGCCTGGTTGCCGGGCTGGGAGGGATCGCCTTCCAGGTAGATGCCGCCGTTGTTGGTGTCATTGCCGAACAGGAAGCCCGAGAAGCGCGAGTACTGGGCGTAGCTGTCGAAGACCACCAGCTCCAGCTTGGCATTGGTGTCGTTGGCCACCGGCTGCGAGGCATTGGTGCCGAACAGGCCATGGAAGTAGCCGGTCTGGTTGCTGATGCTGGTGCAGGTGTCGGCCAGCTGCTGGCTGGTCATGGCCTGGGCGCGGATCACGTACTGCGTGCCGCAGGCATAGGTGATCGGCAGCTTGATGCGGGCCACGGTGTCGTAGGCATTGCAGGTGCCGTAGCTGCCGCAGTTGGCGCTGTCGTACTTGTCGACCATGGTGCCGGCACGCATCCAGGCGTCGATGGTGGCGTCGTCGCTGGCCTTGTAGCTGCTGAGCTGGTTGACACCCAGCGGGCGCACGGTGCTGGTCAGGGCCGGATAGCGCAGGAAGCGCAGCATCTCGCCCATGGCATTGGCCAGGTGGTAGCCATAGCTGGTGCCGGCCTGGGCGCGGTTGCGGGTCAGGAAGGCGTCCAGCGAGCGGGCATAGCTGGCGTCGTTGGCCACGGCGGCGGCGTAGTCGTCCTGGCCGTCGCCGTAGAACAGCACGTTCATCGCGGCCAGGATGGTCTCGTTGGTCCAGTAGCCGGTGGCGAAGGTGCTGGCCTGGGTCTGGTCGATCCAGCGCTTGGCGACGGGCGCCATGCTGGCGGCAAAGCCCGAGGCTGCGGTCTTGAAGACTTCGCTGGCGAAGTAGGCGTTGTCCTCGGTCTGGTTCATGAAGGCCGGGGCGCTCATCAGCTGGGTCAGGGCGCCGCGCGCCGAGTTCAGCATGGCGGTGCTGCCGGCGGGGATGCCGTTCCAGCTGTCGCCGCGTACCGACATGTAGTTCCAGTAGCCGGCCGTGCGCAGGAAGGACAGCAGGTTCATGGCCTTGTTGCTGTCGGTCCCGTTGTAGCTCAGGGCGCGGCGCTTCAGCTCGTCGGAGACGGTGATGATGTTTGCGTCGCTGAACACCGTGCGGTACTGGGCGGCCGAGCCGATGTAGAGCTTGTACATGCAGTCGCGCAGGGACGCGTTGTCGATGAAGCCCAGCAGGGTGCTGCCGCTCTTGCCGACGAAGTCATTGCCCGTGCAGACCGTCGTGCCGGAGGCCAGGGTCTTGACCGCCAGGCTGCGACGGCGGGCGCTGCTGGTCTCTGGCTTGTGGTTCTCGCGCTGCAGGGGCGGGACCAGGCTGTCCGCGTTGCGCAGGGGCAGCTGGGAGGGGTGCAGGCCCTTCTTGCCCACATGCTCACCCTGCAGGGGTTCGCCGGGCTGGCTGCTGTAGGCCTGCTGGGCCTGGAGGGCACGCAGGCTGGCCGTGTCGGCCGCCTGGGCGCCGGACACAGCGCCCAGGCCAAAGGCCAGCGCCAGCCAGGGCGCGGCATGGCGTAGCGGGGGCCATGCATTTCTTGAGGTTTCGGACATCTTGGTCTCCGTTGAGGGGGTGTTGTGCACGCCGCCGGGCGTGCCGCGCACATTTCAAGATGTATTCCGCGAAAATGCCATAAATATATGCGTAGCATGCTGTAAACACCGAGACCGAGGGAGGCGGGCGGCGTCAGGTGTCCCAATCTGTGCCAATTCGGGTCAATTTGGGCCCTGGGGCAAGTCCTTAGATAAATATATTGCTGAAATGCCAGAATTATTCGTGAAGGATACAAATCCTTTCGCCGCACGACGGCACCCCTTCAGCGTCACAGAACACCCCCTCGAGGAGACTCCATGAACCGCCACCTCCAGCGTCCGCTACCGGCCCGGCTGAGCCTGCTTGCCTGCGCCCTGGCCGCGCTCGCCGCCCAGGCCCAGGCGCAGACCGCCGCCCAGGATGCGCCGGCCGAGAAGCCGCCCCAGACCTTGCAGCGGGTCGAGATCGTCGGCTCCAGCATCAAGCGCATCACGGCCGAGGGCCCCAGCGCCATCGCCGTCTACAAGCGCTCGGACATCGAGGCCACCGGGGCCACCTCGACCGTGGAGCTGCTGTCCAAGATGGCCGCGGTGACCGCCTTCGATGACGGCAACAACAGCAACTCCTTCTCCGCCGGCGCCACCAGCGCCAGCCTGCGCAACATGGGTGCCCAGAACGTGCTGGTGCTGCTCAATGGCCGCCGCCTGGCCAACTACGCCTTCGCGGCCGGCACCGACACGCCCTTCGTGGACCTCAACACCATCCCGCTGGCGGCGGTGGAGCGGGTCGAAATCCTGCGCGACGGCGCCTCGGCCCTCTATGGCTCGGACGCCGTGGCCGGCGTGATGAACTTCGTCACCAAGACCGACTACCAGGGCATCGAACTGGCCGGCAAGCTGGGCCAACGCACGGCGGGCGACCAGCGCCGCGGCGAGTTCAGCCTGACGGCCGGCCACGGGGACTTCGACCGCGATGGCTACAACCTGCTGGCCATGGTGGCGGCCTCCCGCCGTGAACCGGCGCTGGCAGGCAAGCACAGCCTGACCCGTAGCACCGACCTGCGCCCCTACGGCGGTCTGGACCTGCGCGACACCGGCCGCAGCCCCGGCTCCATCCAGCGCATCGACGAGGGCTACCGCAAGGCGCATCCGGCCTGCCCGGCGGCCCAGGTGGAGGTGGACAACATCGGTGACGAATACTGCCGCACCGACATCGCCGCGGACGCCCGTCTGGGCCCCACCCTGGAGCGCGTCAATGCCTCGCTGATGGGCAGCAAGTCCCTGGGCGGCAACACCAGCCTCTTCGGCGAGCTGGTGCTGGGCCACAACAAGACCGACTGGCGCGGGGGCTATCCCACGATGGAGTCGGGCGTGGACCACCGTGTGACGCCGGGCATGGCCGCCTATGTGCCGGCCCTGGGCCGCTGGGTGGATGACAAGGGCGTGGTCCACGAGAACAGCCCCCTGCAGGCCTACCGCTCGGTGGACGAGGCTGGCGAGCGCGGCACGCGCTCCCTGGTCACCAGCAGCCGGGCCCTGGCCGGCGTGCGCGGCATGGCTGGCAACTGGGACTGGGAGGCGGCCGCCATGTTCAGCCGCAGCCGCGGCGACCAGACCGAGTTCAACATGCTCAAGCGCGATGCCGTGCTGAACGCGCTGGCCAAAGGCGGCTACAACCCCTTCGTGCCGGTGAACAGCCGCGCCGCTGCCGAAGCCCTGCTGACCGACATCACCAAGCAGGCCACCTCCACGCTCAACACCCTGGACGCCAAGGTCAGCAACCCCGAGCTGACCCGCTTCCTGGGCGGCCCCCTGGGCATGGCGGCCGGCGTGCAGTTCATGCACGAGAGCATGAAGGAGGTGGCCGATCCGCAGCTGGCCGCCAAGAACATCGAGAACTGGAGCGGCACCTCCTCGGACGGCAGCCGCAAGGTGGCCTCCGGCTTCGTCGAGTTCAACCTGCAGCCCAACAAGGCCACCGAGATCCAGCTGGCCCTGCGCAGCGACCACTACAGCGACTTCGGCACCACCACCAATCCCAAGATCGCCGTGGCCTTCCGCCCCAACAGCGACTGGCTGCTGCGCGCGGGCTTCAACACGGCCTTCAAGGCGCCCTCGCTGCCGCAGATGCACATGGGCTCGACCAACGCCTATCCGGGCGAGGGCATCCGCGACTGGATCCGCTGCAAGCCCATGGGCCTGGACTACAACCAGTGCGCCTACTACCCGCGCCTGACCTATGTGCCCAACGAGCAGCTCAAGCCCGAGCGCAGCGACATCTGGAGCGCCGGCCTGGCCTTCAATCCGTCCAAGGCCCTGAACACCACGGTGGACCTGTACTACCTGAAGCAGAAGGACTCCATCAACCTGCTGGACGGCCAGTACCTGATCGACCACGAGTTCGACATCCCCGGCTACGCCGAGCTCGTCACCCGGGACCCGCGCAACCCCGTGCTGGAGCAGCGCTACCCGGGCCTGAAGAACGGCCGCCTGAAGTACCTGACCCTGCCCTACATGAACGTGGGTGGTGTGGAGACGGGCGGCGTGGACTGGACCCTGCGCCTGGAGCAGCAGTGGGCCGGCATCCGCTTCTGGCTGGAGAACGAGTACAACGCCATCCTGCGCTACAAGTCGGCCTTCACGCCTGATGGCGATCTGCAGGATCGCGTGGGCGGCTACAGCCAGGAGAAATGGCGCAACACCCTGCGCGTGGGCGGCGAGCGTGGCGCCTGGCGTGTGCAGCTCAATGGCCTGACCTATGCCGGCGTGCTCAACGTCAGCAGCCCGGCCGTGCTGCAGCCCGGCGTGGATCCTGGCCGCATGCCCAGCCGCACGGTGTGGGACCTCTCGGTGGGCTACACCGGCTGGAAGGACCTCAAGCTCAACCTGACGGTGCTGAACATCTTCGACATCAAGCCGCGCTTCTCCACCGGCTACGGCGGCTTCTACGACGACCGCTACGGCCCCATCATCCAGCTGGCCGCCCGCTACACCGTGCGCTGAGCCTGCGAAACCCTTGTCTCTGCTGCTGAGCTCATCAGCGGCTCTTCGGTTCTGGTACCTGCATGCCAGTCCCTTGATGCCCCGCCTCGTGCGGGGCTTTTTTTTGAGGGCTGCGGCAGGCGCTGTCCACGGGGTGCGCAGAAATGCCGTTAGCATGCCCGCCATGCGCAGCGCCCAGATCCAGCCCTTCACCTCGGACACCCTGCCTAACCGTGCGGCCGCGCCGGATGGCGGCCGCACGGCCCGCCTGCAGGTCTCCGTGATGGCCGAGGAAGACATCATGGCGCTGGCCCGGCAGCTGTGGCACGAGGCGGTGTACCGGCACATCGGCGGCCTGCCGCAGGCGCCCGCGGACGTGGAGGACTGGCTGCGGCGCACGCTGGCGGGGCCTCCCGCCGACGAGCCGCCTCAGCGCTGGCTCAACTACACCTTGCGCCGGCAAGACAGCGGCGCATACGCCGGGCTGCTGCAGGCCACGCTGCATGAGGGCATCGCCGAGGTGGCCTACCTGCTCGCACCCGCGCAATGGGGGCAGGGCCTGGCCGGCGAGGCCTTGCGCTGGCTGCACGGTGAGCTGGCCCGCGTGAGCCCCGGCACGCCCTGCTGGGCGACGACGCTGCCGGCCAATGAACGCAGCTGGCGCCTGCTTGAGCGCTGCGGCTAGGCGCGCGTGGCGCCCGCGCTGGCGCCGGTGCTGATGACCTTCGAGCCCGGGGACTGGGTGTTCCGGCGGCAGGGGGCGCCGCAGGGCGGGCCCGGGGCCTGATTCAGCCGCCCGCGGTCCGCAGCTTGTCCTTCTTGCTGGGCCGCCGTCCCTTGATCCCGCCGCTGGCGGCGCCCGGTGGCGCCTCCTCGGTCGGCTCGAAGCCCGCCAGCTGCTCGCGGGCCACGCGCCGGCCCTGGCGTTTCTCGATCAGCCGGAAATGCGCCTCGGTGGCGGCACTGACAAAGCTCACGGCCAGTCCTTCGGCCCCGGCCCGCGCGGTACGGCCGATGCGGTGCACATAGTCCACCGTGGAGCGCGGCAGGTCGTAGTTGACCACCACGGGCAGCTGGGCGATGTCGATGCCGCGGGCGCCGAGGTCCGTGGCCACCAGCACGCGCAGCTCGCCGGACTTGAAGGCTGCCAGCACCTGCGAGCGCGCGCCCTGGCTGGCATCGCCATGGAAGGCCGCGGCGGCCAGGCCGGCGCGGCGCAGCTTGTCGGCCACGTGGTCGCAGGCATAGCGTGTGGCCACGAAGACCAGCACGCGCGGCCACTGCTCCTGCTCGATCAGCTGACGCAGCAGGGGCGTGCGCCGGGCGGCATCGACGGTGATGGCGCGCTCGGTGAGCTTGCGGTCACCCGGCTCCACGTCGAGGGTCAGGTCTTGCCCGATCTCCACCCGCAGCGGATCGTGCAGCAGCTGCTCGGACAGCGCCTGCACCGAAGCCGGGAAGGTGGCGGAGAACAGCAGGTTCTGCCGTTGCGCCGGCAGCAGGGCCAGCACGCGGGCGAGCTCTTCGGCGAAGCCGGCGTCCAGCAGGCGGTCGGCCTCGTCCAGCACCAGGCAGCGCAGGGCCGCAAGCGAGAGGCCGTTGTGCTCGACCACATCCAGCAGCCGGCCTGGCGTGGCCACGACGATGTCCGCGCCGCCGCGCAAGCCCATCAGCTGCGGGTTGATGGACACGCCGCCGTAGAGGATGGACACCCGCACCGACACCGCCAGGCAGCGCGCCGCAGCCCGCAGCAGGGCGCCCGCCTGCGCAGCCAGCTCGCGCGTGGGCACCAGCACCAGCACCTGCGGGTGGCGCGCGGCACCGGCTGCGGCCTGGCCGTTCTGCCGCTCGACCTGCTGCAGCACGGGAAAGGCGAAGGCCGCCGTCTTGCCCGAGCCCGTCTGGGCCGAGGCCAGCACATCGCGCCCGGCCAGCGCCGCGGGGATGGCCGCGGCCTGCACTGCCGTGGGCGCCTCGAAGCCCAGCTCGCGGGCGGCCTTCAACAGCGCGGGCGAGAGGCCCAGGGCGGCAAAGCTGGCGTCGGTGTCCGGGGCCGTGCTCACAGCGCGCGCACCTTCACCGACTTGCCCTTGACCCGGCCCGCATTGAGCGCTTGCAGGGCCTGCTGGGCGATGCTGCGGTCCACCGCCACATAGGTCGAGAACTCGTTGACATTGATCTTGCCGATCAGGGCGCCGGCGAAGCCCATGTCCTTGGTCAGCGCGCCCAGCACGTCGCCCGGGCGGATCTTTTCCTTGCGGCCGCCCAGGATCTGCAGCGTGACCATGGGCGGATGCAGGGGCTCGCCATCGTCGGCCGGTGTCAGCTCCGCGAGCGGGTGCCAGGTGAAGGGCGAACCCTGCGCATGCTCGATGCGGCCCACGGCGCCCATCTCGTCCAGGCTGGCCAGGCTGAAGGCCCAGCCTTCGCCGTCGGCCCGGCCGGTGCGGCCCACGCGGTGGGTGTGGACCTCGGCGTCGGGCGTGATGTCGACATTGATCACGGCCTCCAGCTGCGCGATGTCCAGGCCGCGCGCGGCGACGTCCGTGGCCACCAGCACGCTGCAGCTGCGGTTGGCGAACTGCACCAGCACCTGGTCGCGGTCGCGCTGGTCCAGGTCGCCGTGCAGCTCCAGTGCCGCGATGCCTTCGGCGCGCAGCACGGCCACCAGGTCGCGGCACTGCTGCTTGGTGTTGCAGAAGGCCAGGGTGCTGGCCGGGCGGAAGTGGTTGAGCAGCAGGCCCACGGCGTGCAGGCGCTCGGCCTCCGTCACTTCGTAGAAGCGCTGGCGGATCTTGGTGGCCGCGTGGGCCTCCTTCAGCCGCACCTCCTGCGGATCGCGCATGAAGCGCGAGGCCATGCTGCTCACGCCATCCGGGTAGGTGGCCGAGAACAGCAGGGTCTGGCGGGCCTTGGGCGCGCAGGCCACCACTTGCGCGATGTCCTCGGCGAAGCCCATGTCCAGCATGCGGTCGGCCTCGTCCAGCACCAGGGTGTTCAGGGCGGAGAGGTCCAGGGTCTCGCGCTGCAGGTGGTCCAGGATGCGGCCCGGCGTGCCCACGACGATGTGCGCGCCATGCGCCAGGCTGGCCAGCTGGTTGCGCACCGGCACGCCGCCGCACAGGGTCAGGGCCTTGATGTTGTCCTCGGCGCGGGCCAGGCGGCGGATCTCCTGCGTCACCTGCTCGGCCAGCTCGCGCGTGGGGCACAGCACCAGGCCCTGCACCGCGAAGCGCCGCGGGTTCAGGTTCATCAGCAGGGGCAGGGTGAAGGCCGCCGTCTTGCCGCTGCCCGTCTTGGCCTGGGCGATGAGGTCCTTGCCGGCCAGCGCCAGCGGCAGGCTCGCTGCCTGGATGGGCGTCATCGCGAGGTAGCCCAGCTGCTGCAGATTGGCCTGCATGGCGGGCGGCAGGGGCAGGGTGGAGAAGGAGGTGGCAGCGCTGGAAGCGCCGGTGGAAGGGGCAGCCGTCGGGCTGCTGGGGGTGCTGCGGGTCATGCGTGATTGTCGGTCATGCGGGCCTGGGCCGTGTAAGCTGCGGCGCGGCCACCGCTCCCAGTCCGTGCGGCAGTGCCGCAAGCTCAGCGTCCCGAACCCTCGAACCAGCCATGCAGGGCGTCCAGGGCCCGGGCATTGGAGGGAATGAAGGCATGGCTGGCGGCCACCGGAAATGCCCGGAGATGCCCATGCTGCGGCGCCATGGCCTCGTCGACCGCCACCATGCCGTCGTGCCCGATGCGATTGCCGAAGAAGCAGCCGAAGACACCCAGCCAGGGCCAGGTGCCGTAGACGCAGGCCGTGGGCACCCCAGGCAGCGGCACCTGCGCCATCAGCGCCTGCTGGGCCGCGAACTGCCCGCATTCGCCGGACATCCAGCGGTACAGGCGCCAATGCCGCAGCCGCATGGCCAACCGCATGGCTGTCAGCGGCGAGGCCAGCAGGGCCACCTTGACCGGCCGGATGCCCTCGGCCTCCAGGTCCGCCAGGGCCAGGCGCAGCAGCACGCCGCCGAAGGAATAGCCAATGGCATGGAACTCGCCCTGGGCGGCCACCTGCCGCAGGAAGTCCCGCAGCTGGGCGCGTATCTCGTCCACTGACTGGCGGGACGGGGCGTAGTCGAAGCAGTGAACCTGCTGGCCCTTGCTCTGGAAATGGCGGATGAGGCGGCCGCGCATGTAGCGCTTGCCGCCGACGCCGTCGATGAATGCGATCTGGGAAGCCATGAGCCCGTATGAATGCCCCACGCCCAGCGACCGCCGGGCCGGCGGCCTCGACATGCGGACGGTGAAGGCTGGCGCATTGTGCCGGAGCGGGCGGCTCGCGCCCCGGCCTCCGTCTGTGCGCGGGCGGGCCGCTGGCATGCCGATTGCCGCCCTGGCGCAGGCAGTTTGAACCCGGGAGACCCGCCATGCCGAACACCGACGCCATCCAGCAGGAACTGCTGGCCAAGGAGAGACAGTACTGGAATGCCATCAAGGAGAAAGACGCGGCCACGGCCCTCTCGCTGAGCGACGAGGACTGCCTGGTCGTCGGCGCCCAGGGCATCGGAGCGCTGAGCAAGGCAGCGCTGGAGAAGATGCTGCGGGGCGCGAGCTACGAGCTGAGAGACTTCTCCATCGAGGAGCTGCGCCTGCGCCCCATCAGCGAGGACGTCATGGCCGTGGCCTACAAGGTCCGCGAGGAACTGGAGCTCGAGGGCCGGACGATCCGGCTGGTGGCCTATGACACCAGCCTCTGGACCCGGCGCGACGGCCAGTGGGTCTGTGCGATGCACACCGAGTCACTTGCCGGCGACCCCTTCGGTCGACATTGAGGCCGCGGGGCTTCTGCCCTTCAGCGGCTCAGCAGCCGCACCCCGAACCCGATCAGACAGACCCCCGCAACGCGCCGCAGCCACAGGCTCATGCGCGGGCTGCCGCGCACGCGCTCGCCCAGGCGATG
Source organism: Pelomonas sp. BJYL3 (assembly GCF_027257975.1). Lineage (GTDB taxonomy): Bacteria > Pseudomonadota > Gammaproteobacteria > Burkholderiales > Burkholderiaceae_C > Roseateles_B > Roseateles_B flavus. Next base: position 698,575 of record NZ_JANZKX010000001.1, on the reverse strand, counting down.
CGCCAGCAGCACCGCCACCAGGCCGTAGGCGAAGGTGAGGGCGGCGATGGTGGCGGCCATCACCGCGAAGGTCAGCAGGCCGCGGTGCCGCGCGGGGTCGACGAAGAGCGGGAAGAAGGCCATGTAGAAGACGATGGCCTTGGGATTCAGCAGCGTGATCAGCATCGCCTGGCGCAGGAAGTGACCGGGCTTGAGCTGCAGGGCGGCCGCCTCGCCCGGCTTCGCCCGCAGCATCTGCCAGCCCAGCCAGCCGAGGTAGAGCGCGCCGCCCCACTGCACGACGCTGAAGGCCGTGGGCGAGGCCGCGAGCAAGGCCGCCACGCCCGCGACGGCGGCCCACATGAGCACCTGGTCCCCCAGGATCACGCCCAGCGTCGCCGCCATGCCACCGCGCACCCCGCCCTCGGCGGTGGCGCTGATCAGCGCAAGGTTGCCCGGGCCGGGGATGGCGAGGAACACCAGCACGGCGATGACGAAGGCGGGGTAGTCGGCGATGCCCAGCATGAGCGGCTCCAGATCAATGAGCGACCATGCTAAGGGGGCTGGCTGGCGCGGGGCTTGCGGCTCGGGCACCTCAGGCCGGGCCGCGTGGGCTCAGCCAGCCTAGGCCTCTTCTGCGCTCTCGTCCTCGTCGTCCAGCAGCCATTCCTCCAGGCTTTCGACGGGTGAGGGCAGGTGGTGTTCCAGCACCTGGGCGCAGGCCTGGGGTGTGAAGGTCGGGAGCCTGGATTCAAGCACCCAGGACAGGAAGTCCACCCCGCCATTCATGTAGGGCGGGGGGAGACAGGGATGAAGGCCATGGGCAGGCGATTGTCGGGTGAGATGTAGTTCAGTACATGCCCCAGCTCCTGTACATGACGCCACGCCAGCGGATGTGAGAGGTCCAGCGAGAACTTGACCCACCAGTTGCCGTCCTCGAACTGGCCGTAGCCGATGGACTCGCGGCCTGCGGGCAGATCGATGGCGGGAAGTCGCCCGAGGAAAGAGAGCAGTGCTTCGAAGTCGTGTTGCATGCAGCGCAGGAGGCGGGATGGGATGTGGATGAGAAGGGCGGAGGCAGGGATCAGTACGTCCGCCCACCCTTGAACTGCGCATGCTGCCTGCGCTGCAGCGCGGTGTGCTTGCCCATGGCCTCGAAGGAGACCCGGGCGTGGGCATGCATGATGGCGATGCCCAGCGCGTCGGCCGCGTCCTTGCCCGGCAGGCCGGGCAGGTTCAGCAGGCGCTGGACCATGGCCTGGACCTGGTCCTTCTTGGCATGGCCGTGCCCGACAATGGCCTTCTTCATCTGCAGGGCCGTGTACTCGGACACCGGCAGCTCGCAGGACACCAGGGCCGTGAGCGCCGCGCCGCGGGCCTGGCCCAGCAGCAGCGTGGACTGTGGGTTCACATTGACGAAGACGATCTCCACCGCCGCGCACTGCGCCTCGTAGCGCTGCTGCACCTCGCGGATGCCGTCATAGAGGATCTTCAGCCTCCCCGGCAGGTCGCCCGTGGGCACGCCTGAGGTTTTGATGGTGCCGCTGGCCACATAGCTCAGGCGCGGGCCGTCGGCGTGGATCACGCCGAAGCCCGTGGTCTGCAGGCCGGGGTCGATGCCCAATATTCTCATCGCTGAGTCCTTGAATGCGCGGGCTCAGGAAACGCCGGGCCGCCCCAAGTTTCCTGACCCCCTCGGGGGGCCTGGCACGGAGTGACAGGTTCGGGGGTTGTCATAACGGCAGCTTGAAGTACCAGCGCACCGAATGGAAGAACACCGGCGCGGCAAAGCACAGCACGGCGATGCGGTCCAGCAGTCCCACGGCGCCGGTGATGTTGCTGCGGTTGCCCCAGTACTCGACGCCGGCGTCCTTCTTCAGCGCCTTCATCACGAGGGCACCGAAGCTGCCCGCGCCGGCCGCGATGAAGGACATCACCAGGGCCTGGCCGGCCTTGAAGGGCGTGATCCAGTACAGCAGGGTGCCCACGACGGCCGCCGTGAGCGTGCCCACCCACCAGGCGCGCATGGAGAAGCTGCGGCTGATGCGCCGGGCCAGGGGCCGGCGGCGCAGGCGCTTGGCGGCCAGGTACTGGGCGATCTGCCCGCAGGCAGCCACGATCACGAGGTAGAAGAGCAGGAAGGCGCCGCGGCCCTTGAAGCCGGGAAAGTCCAGCAGCAGCAGGGCCGGCGCATGCGAGAGCCCGTACACGCAGACCATGATGCCCCACTGGATCTTGGCATTGCGCTCCAGGAAGCGGCGCGGGTCGTCCGCCAGCGCGCTGGCCACCGGAATGGCCAGGAAGGCGTAGACCGGGATCAGCACCGAGAAGATGTCGAACTGCCGCGTGCCCACCAGCACGTACTGCAGGGGCAGGATCACGAAGAAGGCGAGGATGAGGCTGCGGTGGTCGCCGCGGCGCGTGTGCATCAGCGTGATGAACTCGCGCAGGGCGAGGAAGCTGAAGACACCGAAGAGCAGGGTCGCGCCCACCGGGCCGGAGATCCAGGCCGCCCAGAACAGGCTGGCGAAGAGCCACAGCATGTTGAGCTCATGGCGGAAGCGGCCCCAGCCGCGGTGCCATTCGCTGTCATCCTCGTCCTCGGCCCGCTTCTTCAGCGAGAAGAGGAAGCTGCCGATGCTGGTGAGCATCAGCGCGCCGAAGAGCATGACGAACAGGAAGGCCACCTGCTCGCTGGAGTTGAGGGACTTGAGCCAGCGCAGACCGTTCATTCGCGCCACCCGCCGGGTTTGAGGGCCATGACCTCGGCACGGGCGCGCTCCAGGAAGGCGCGCTTGTCCTCGCCCTCGCGGATCTGCAGAGGGGCGCCGAAGGTGACGGTGCACAGGATGGGCACGGGCACGACCTCGCCCTTGGGCATGACACGCTGCACGTTGTCGATCCAGGTGGGAATGAGCTTGACCTGCGGGAACTGCTCGGCCAGGTGGTAGAGCCCGGCCTTGAAGACCTGCGGCTCGCCTTTGTTGGACCGCGTGCCCTCGGGGAAGATCACCAGCGAGTCCCCCTTGGACAGGGCCTCGACCAGGGGCTCCAGCGGGTCTTCGTCCGGCGTGCTGCGGGTGCGGCTGACGTAGATGGCGTTGAAGACATTGGAGGTGAGCCAGGTCTTGAGCGGGCTGGAGGTCCAGTAGTCGCGCGCGGCGATGGGCCGGGTCGCGGCGCGCAGTTCACGCGGCAGCGAGGCCCAGATCAGCACCCAGTCGAAATGGCTCTGGTGGTTGGCGAAGTAGATGCGCTGCTCCGCCATGGGCGGGCAGCCTTTCCAGTGGCCCTGGGCGCCCGTGATCAGGCGGGCCAGGAAGGCCAGGAAGAGGCCGGTGGAGTCGGCAATGGACATGATGGGCGGGATTCTAGGGGGCTGAGGCGGGGCCCGACGGGCCTAGGATGGAGAGGAAACCCCAGGCGCCACCTTGCCGTGCTGCCACCCCCGCCCTTCAGGAGACCCAGACGATGCCTTCTTCCCCCTTGTCCAGGCCTGTGCTGCTGGCCGGCCTCATGAGTGTCTCGGCGGCCGCCTGGGCGGTCGACCTGCAGATCCAGGTGCTGGACCGCACCGGCAAGCCCCTGCCCGAGGCCGTGGTGCTGCTGGACACCCAGCAGCCCGGCCCCCGGCCCGCCCCGCGCCTGGAGCAGACCATCACCCAGCAGCAGATGCGCTTCCAGCCGCAGGTGAGCGTGGTGTCGCCCGGCGCCAAGGTGGCCTTCACCAACCTGGACAAGTGGAACCACCACGTGCGCGGGGGCCTGAGCGGCCCTGGTGGCGTCTACCTCGATCCGACCCAGGGCTTCAGCTTCAAGCTCTCGGCCAAGCGAGAGGGCCAGCCCCTGGCCTCCGCCACCCAGCAGCTGAGCCAGCCCGGGCCCTATCTGCTGGGCTGCCACCTGCACGGCTCCATGCGGGGCCATGTCTATGTCAGCGACACGCCCTGGGCGGCCGTCAGCGACGACAAGGGTCAGGTCTTGCTCGCCGGCGTGCCCGAGGGCCCGGCCCGGGTGCGCGTCTGGCACGTGGACCAGCTGGTGGACGGAGCACCACAGGCGCTGCAGGTCAGCGGCGCGGGCGGCCTGGTGAAGCTCTCCACGGCCATCGAGGCGAAGGCGCGCAAGCCCGCTGCTGAGGAGCGGCCGCCCGGCTATTGAGCGCGGTCGCACGCCGGAGCGACGAGCGCCGCGCACGCCGCTTGCTGCGCATACGGTTCCTGCCGCCAGCCGTGACTGGCAGTTGCAGGGAGCGCCGGCATCTGCCAGCCACTGGCAGGCAGGAGGATGCTAGATTCGCTTCTCTTTGGCCCTGCGCTGCCAGCTTGCCTGGGCTTGGTCATGCCGACCGCCGGCGAGCGGGCTCCAAGCATGCGACCGGCTTGCACTGCACGACCAGCTTGGGGCGCTTTCTAGGAACAGAAGTCCTGTGTTTGACATATCCACTCTCGCAGACCAGCTCACACTCGGCCCGGACGGGATTTGGCGCAGCATCCAGCAGGAGTCCATCTCCTATCCATCCGGCGGCAATGAGGCCTGCCTTCAGATCGAGGAGTCCTCGTTCTGGTTCAGGCATCGCAATGCTTGCATCGCGGCGGCGGTGCGCAACTTTCCGCCTGGCAGCGGTGAGCTGATCTTCGACATCGGTGGCGGCAATGGCTTTGTGAGCCGGGGCCTGAACCAGGCTGGCTTTGACACGGCCCTGGTCGAGCCGGGCCCGTGCGGCGCCGTCAACGCCAAACGGCGGGGCATACCGACGGTGATCTGCGCAACCACACGCAGCGCCGGGTTCAAACCATCAACGCTCGGTGCGGTGGGCCTCTTCGACGTGATCGAGCACATTGAAGATGATCTGCAATTCCTTAAGGAGATCCGAGAGCTGGTCAAGCTGGGTGGGCGACTTTACTTGACAGTGCCGGCGTACCGGATGCTCTGGTCCGCCGAGGACGCGGCTGCAGGGCATTTCCGCCGGTACACCCGGGCGTCGATCGCATCCCTGGTGCAGCGTGCCGGGTTCGCCGTGGAGTACTCAAGCTACCTCTTCAGGTTCCTCCCGCTGCCGATCTTTCTGTTCAGGGCGCTGCCCTATCGGCTCGGGATTGGCCGCTCCAGGAACGATGCCGCGGAAACCGCGGAAGACCATCGCCCGCCCCAGGGGCGAGCCGCCGCATTGCTGGATGCCTTGCTTGCAAGGGAGCTTGGGCATGTCGAACATCGGCGTCACATGGTCTTTGGCGGCAGCTGCCTGCTGGTCGCCAATGCCCGCTAGCGGGGGCTGTGGGGCCGGCTGGGCGACCCAGCGATGAGTCGGGGCTGGCAGCGGCACCGTAGACAGGGTCAAAGTCGGCGCGACGCCTGCGGGAGCGCAGTGGTTCGCCGAGTGAAGGACAAAGGAACAAACACATGAAAATCAGCGCCACGGGTTTCCACCATTCGGTGCATCTGAATGCCGGGCAGCTGGAACCGCCTGATCCGGCATGCCCGTTCTGCGGATCAGCTGACCGGAATCCGGTTGTCAAGCTGCAGGACGCGCCCGAGGTCTTCCTGCTGGAATGTGCTCGCTGCCATGCGGCCAGCGCCTCGAGGATGCCTACGGACAGCGCGCTGGACGCGTACTACGGTGCCTATTACCAGTCGCCTCAGCTGGCCGAGGCAAGCCACAAGATCACCTTCCATGGCGTGTCCAGATTCGGCAGGCACCTTGCCGTCAAGTACCTGCGGCACAGGCGCAGTCACGGGGTGTCCATGCTGGATTTTGGTGGTGGGGATGGTTCCATCTCCCATGCGGTGGCCCTTGAGCTGCTCAGGAACGGTGTCGAAAAGGTGGACATCTCCGTCGTGGACTACAACAGGACCGTCATCCAGCCGCTTGACGCGCGCATCTCGATCACCAAGGTCGACGCTCTCGAGAACGTCAGCAGCCCGCATGACTTCGTGATTGCGAGCGCGGTGCTCGAACACATCCCCAGACCCCGGGAGGTCCTGGATCGCTGTCTGAGGCTGGTGGAGAAGGGCGGTCTCTTCTATGCCCGGACCCCTTACATGGTGCCGCTGATGCGTCTGGCGGCCCGGGTCGGGGTCAGGCTGGACCTGACCTATCCGGGCCATGTCCATGACCTGGGCCAGCAGTTCTGGGAAGCTTTTTTTGACCACGTCGTTGCGGAAGGCACTTTCCGCATGCTGCAGAGCCAGCCTTCGATTGTCGAAACAAGCTTTGGCGAGAACTTCCTGAAAACCCTGGCGGCCTACTCGCTCAAGGCGCCATGGCATCTCTTGGGCCGATCCTACAAGCTGGTCGGTGGTTGGGAGGTGCTGGTAGAGAAGCGCGCCTGACGCATTCGGCGCGGGCATGGGGCTTGCATCCTCGTCCGGCAGCGCCTGTCCAAGGGCCCGGCCGCTGCGCTGACCGATCGAGGGCGTGACGGCGAAGCCTTGCTGGCGCCGCACCGGGCGTACTGCCCGAACTCAGACGATCTTGCGCAGCAGGCCGAAGACGGTCTTGAAGGTCTCGCCGTAGGGCGGCTGGAACAGCCGGGTGCCGGCGAAGCGGGACTGGACGAAGACGGGCTTGAGCTTGCTGAAGGTGTCGAAGCCCCATTCGCCGTGATAGGCCCCCATGCCGCTGGCGCCCACGCCACCGAAGGGCTGGGACTCCTGGCCGAGGTGCCAGATGCAGTCGTTGATGGTCACGCCGCCGGCGTGGGTCTGGCTGAGCACCTGCTCGCGCGCCTGTGCGTCCTCGCCGAAGAAGTAGAGGGCCAGCGGGCGATCGCCGGCGTTCACCTGGGCGATGGCCTGGTCCAGGCTGTCATAGGGCAGGATGGGCAGGACGGGGCCGAAGATCTCCTCCTGCATCAGCTGCATGGAGGGCTTGGCGTCCAGCACCACATGAGGGGTGAGCTTGCGGCCGGCGCCGGGGTCCAGCTCCTGCGGATGGCTGGGCAGGAGCTCGGCGCCCTGGGCCTTGGCGTCGTCCAGCAACTGCTGCAGGCGGGCGCGGTGGCGGGGCGTGGCGATGCTGGTGTAGTCCGGGTTGGCGTGCACCGTGGGCACCATGCGGCGCCAGTGGCGCAGCACGGCTTCGGCCAGGGGGCGGACCAGGTCGCGCGGGGCGAGCACGTAGTCGGGGGCGACGCAGGTCTGGCCGGCATTGAGCAGCTTGCCGTAGGCCAGGCGGGAGGCGCTGAGCTCCAGCTTGCAGCTGCGGTCGAAGATGGCGGGCGACTTGCCGCCCAGCTCGAGCGTGACCGGCGTGAGGTTCTTCGCCGCGGCCTGGGCCACGTGGCGGCCGACGGCGGTGGAGCCGGTGAAGAAAAGGTGGTCGAAGGGCAGGGCGGAGAAGGCGCGGGCGAGGTCGGCGTCGCCGGTCAGCACGGTCATTTCCTCGGGGCTGAAGTGGGCGGCCACCATACGGGCCATCAGGGCCGAGGTGGCGGGCGTCAACTCGGAGGGCTTGATCATCACGCGGTTGCCGGCGGCCAGCGCGGCGATGGCGGGACCGGCGGTGAGGTAGTAGGGGTAGTTCCAGGGCGCGATGATGCCCACCACGCCCAGGGGCTGGGGCATCAGGGCATTGCTGCCGGGCATGAAGTGCAGGGCCGTGGGCATGCGGCGGGTCTTCATCCAGCCGCGCAGATGCTTGATGGCGTGCTCGGCGCCGGTGATGCTGGTGAAGACCTCGGCCAGCTGGGTTTCCTGATGCGCACGATGGCCGAAGTCCTGCGCGATGGCCTCGCACAGCGCCTGCTCGTTCAGCCGGGTCATGGTGATGAGCCGCCGCAGGCGGTCCTTGCGCACCGCCAGGCTGGGCATGGGCTCCCGCGCATAGGCGACGCGCTGGGTCTCAAAGGCCAGTTGCAGGGTTTCTTGAGTGGAATGTTCCATCGCGGTAGGTCTCCTTCCGCGAGGCTAAGGCCAAAGCGCAGCCCCACCAAGCGTGCCGACCCTTGGCTAGAGATGCCCATCTAGTTCCACGGCTTCAGCGGCGGGCGCGGGGGGCGGCGCCCGCCTTGCCTGGACAGTCGGGGCCCAGGCAGGGCGCAGGCCGGTGGGGAGGCCGGGGGATTGAACGGGGCGCCGGCCACCGTGGTATACACCGTCCGCAACATAAACACTCAGGGGGAGCATTGGGGAAATGCTGATCAATCACAAGGATGCCGTTGGCTTCGCAATAACTGATATCGCTACCTGTGACTTCGAGGCACTGGAGCAGGTCGACAATTCAGAGCTGCTCCGCCGGTTTGGCCGCAGCACAGGCTCTGACCGTGTATCCAGGTTTCTCGTGCAGGAAATGGGAATTGAGCGGCGCCACCTCTGCCCGCCGGACAAGAATGCGCTGGACCTGGCGCGCGATGCGCTGGGTCGCCTGGTCCGGCAATGCCCGCGGGTGCTGGAGGATGCAGATTTCCTCATACTCTGCGGGATTTCCAATCCCATGCCGGTGACGACGACCAGCGCCCTGCTCGCGGGCGAGTTCGGGTTTCGAAATGCCAGCTGCTGGGATTTGAAGTCGGGATGCTCGACAGGCGTGCTGGCCCTGATCCAAGCCCAGGGCTGGATGCAGGCGGGTGCACGGGGAGGCGTCATCGTGTGCGCCGAGACGCTCAGCAAGTTCAGCGATCCGGACGTCCTGCAGATGAGCGCCTCCGTCGGCGACGGTGCGGTGGCCCTGTTCGTCGAGCGGTCTCAGGACTGGACCCTGAAATCCGTCGTCCATGGAACGGATGCGTCGCTGGCCCGCAGCATGATCGTCAACGCCACCTTTCCTCCCGGTCCTGGGGAATACAGGCCGGAGGACTACTATTTCACGTTCAACCAGAAACCCGAGGGCATTGAAGCCATCGGGCGTTATTGGGTGAGTTCCCTGCGGCAGCTTCTGGAAAATGCAGGTATCTCCGGCGCCGATGTCCAGCATTATTTTGCGCATCAGGTCGATGCGAAGAAGAATGCGGCCGTCGCAGAAGCCTGCGGCCTCCGCCGTGAGGCGGTGGCCACGAATTTCTCCGATTTTGGGAACATGGGCTGCCCCACGGTATTCATCAACTACCACCGGTGGCAGCAGAAACGTGGGGCCGGCGGCGCCGACTTCGCGCCAGGAGCCCCCCTCGTGTTTCACGCCGTGGGCGGCGGGGTTTCCTGGGCGGGCCTCTGCCTAGTGCGGAGATAACTGCCGCAGTATGTTCTTGGAGGAGCGGCTGGGCTCGAGGAGGAAACAGCTCACATAGCGCCGAATGTCCGTTTTTCGGATGACGGCGTCCACGGCGCCCGAGGCGATGAGGTCGTCCAGATTGGGGGCCTGGGTCTGGGCGACCTCATCCCACTGCTCTTTCAACTTGGCGGATCCGGCCAGCAGCTGGTTGATGATCTTCTCGTGCATGATCCCCATCGTCGACCCTTCCAGGCCGAAGAGGTGCTGGCTGCCGAAGACCTTGGGGAAGCCGAGTACGCAGGCGCCGCCGAAGGCCCGCCCGACCACGATGCCGAGCTTGCCGTAGGGGTACTGGATGATCTGCTCGGCCACGCCCAGCATGCGCTCGATCAGCTGCAGGTTGTTGCCGTCCATGCGGGGATCGGCACCCGGGGTGTCCAGCAGCGACAGCACGGGCAGCTTCAGCTGCTGGAACAGGGTCAGCGCCTCGGAGAACAGGGCCAGGCTTCGCGCCCGGATCATGTTGTTGCTGTTCCCTACCGGGTTGGCCAGGATCCCGAACTTCTGGCCCCCGATGACGGCGATATAGGCCCGCAGGCGGTCGTCATACTGGCGAAACAGCTCGACGTAGCTGTCCGTGAAGCCAGAGATCAGACGGTCGATGGCCGGCCGCTCGTCGTCCGTGTCCGGGGCAGCGTCCTCTTGGCACGGAGGGCTCAGTCCCGCTGCCGTCCCATGGAAGGCTGTCAGCAGCTCCCCGACGCGCTCCAGTCCGCCCGGCAGGTCGTCCGCCAGCTCGTGAATCAGGTCCGTGCGCCGGAACTGGTGCTCGGCGGCGGCAATGTCGTCGAACTTCACGCCACTGCCAAACACCATGCGGCACACCTCGGGGCCGGTCAGGTTGACGAAGGTGTCCTCCCTGACGGTGAGCCGGTAGTGTCCCAGCCCGAAGATGAGCACGCCGATACCCAGCACGTTGCCATGCCCGAGCGTGATGACCAGATTGCGCCGCCGATAGCGATCGATGGCGGGTAGCACGGAGAAGGCCGGCTCGAAGACGGTGCGCCCCTCCATGAACCTGACACCCAGGGAGCTGACCTTGATGACCAGCGGCAGATTGAAGGCGGACAGGGCCTGCAGGAAGGCGCAGAACCGGTGCGAGATGTCCTTGCCGATGCTGCCGCCCTTGACGCGGAAGTCGCTCCAGACCAGCGCGATGGCGTGACCCTGAAAGGTCGCGCGCAGCAGCCATGTCCCGTCCAGGGCCGATCGCTGCACCTGCGCGGTCGAGCGTGGCACAAAGAACTCCACCACGCTGCCGAGTTGGTCCCGGAGCGGCCCGAGGAAGGCGCAGTCGGACACCCGTTCGGAGATCCAGTGGTACTCGGTTTCTTCGCTGGAAACAGGGCGCTCGGCGCGCTGCTCAAGCCTTTCAGCCTGTGGAATCATGAAACACCTCCCTTGGTTTGATATTGGGTGCTGCTGGGGGCCTGGCGGCCTGGGGCCGAGGCCGTGCCGGCCCGCTTCTTGCTGCTCTGGTCTGGTCTGGCGTCGCTACAGGTCCAGCTCCCGGCCCCGGGGCTCGGCGTTGGCGTCGGCCAGCAGTGAGACGATGGCCTCGGCCACCTGGGATTCGGTCAGGGGTAGCGGCTGCTCGGCGTCAGGGAGACGCCTGCGCAGGCGCTCGGTGCGCTCATTCAGGACGATGCCTGGATTGACGAGGTGGCACCCGATGCCGGCCGCCCCGTACTCGCTGACGATCGTGTTCTTCAGACCGACGAGCGCGCTTTTGCTCACGTTGTAGCTCACCTGTCCCGGCAGGCCGTACCGATAGGCCATGGAACCCACCAGAACGATTCGCCCGGCACGGGCCTGGCGCATGGCGGGGAGCAGACGCGAGAGCAAGTAGAAGGTATGCGTCACATTGGTGGTCAGCGTGTCGGCGAACAGCGCGTAGTCCGTGCTGTGCGTCCTGCCCGGCCCCTGCTGGTGGACGGGATTCACGCCCACGTTCGCCACCAGCTGCAACACGGGTGGCAGCCCATGCAGGGCCTCCAGCAGCTGGTCAATGGAGGCCCTGTGGCGCTGGTCGCAAGCCACGCCGCGTACCGGTCCGCTGCTGCGGCCCTGCAGGCTTGAGACGGCCTCGTCCAGGCGCGCCTGGTTGCGGCCGGTGATCACGAGGGCGCCCGGTGCTGTGGCGGCCAGCCGCTGCGCCACCTGGAATCCGATGCCCGCGCTGGCGCCGGTGACCAGGGTGGTGAAGGCCTGTGAGGCGTCGGTGTGCATGTCCTGCTCCTGGCGCTCGCTCATGAGGGGAGCGACCAGCGCAGGACCTGGGCGCCTCCGGTGAATCCCGCGCCCATCGCGCACAGCAGCACGCGGTCGCCGAGCTGCAGCTTCTTGCTGGCATGGGCCTGGGCCAGCGCAATCGGGATCGAGGCGGCCACCGTGTTGCCGATGTCCGGGAAGCTGATGTGCGTCTTGTCTGCTGGCACCGCCAGGTCCTCGCAGACGGACTGCAGCAGGTACAGGTTCGGCTGGTGGAACAGGTAGAAGTCAATGGCGCTTTGCGGCAGCTTCGCCTGGCTGAGCACGGCCTTGACCAGCCCCGGCACGCCCACGCTGGCGTTGTGCGACACCCGCTGCCCGTCCGGCATGACCAGCTGCGCGCTGGCTGTGGCCGCCGTGCCCACGGAGGGCACGTAGACCGCATCATGCCCGGCGCCATCGGCATAGAGGTAGCTGGCCAGGAAGCCGCTGTCTTCTTCGGCACCTGAGTCCTTCAGGCGGCTGATCACCACGGCGCCCGCACCGTCCCCGTACAGAAAGGCCGTGCGCCGGTTGCTGAAGTCAAGCGTGCGCGAGCGGACGTCGGCGCCGATGACCAGCACATGCTCGTCGCCGGTCGCCAGGTACCGCAGCGCCTGGTCCACCGCATACACAAAGCCGCTGCATGCGGCGCAGACATCGTGCGCGGGGAAGCCGCTGGCGCCCAGCTTGTGCTGCACGACGCAGGCCGTCGACGGGGACAGGTAGTCGGGCGTCGACGTGGCGACGATGATCCGGCTGAGCTGCTGGGCCGGGAGACCGGCCTGGCTGAGGGCCTGCTTCGCGGCCTCCGTGGCGATGTCCGAGGTGCTGCGGCCCTCGGAGAGGAAGTAGCGGCTGTTGATGCCGATCGAGTTCTTGATGAAGGAAGGCTTGATGCGGATCGCATGGCGCTCCGCCAAGGCAGCGTTGTCGAGGAACTCGTCTCCCAGGGCGTAGCCAGTCCCCGTGATGGCCATCGGATGTGGGCAAGCAAACATCAATCCTCCTCCAAGCTTGGTGCTGTGCACCGTCCAACTGTTATCGGCCGGCGTTCGCCGACTTGTCGTTTCCCAGGCCGGCGCGCCGTCGTCCGGTGCCTGGAGTCCTCCCGCGCGGGGCCTGCCCCAGGGGCGCGTCACTTCGATATCAGCCAGGCGAGCGCCCGAGGGCTGCCAGGCTTCAGCGCCAGGTCGGCGTCTCCCTGGCAGGGCATCGCGCCGGCCGGGCCGCGCAGGCGGATGGCACCTGGGGCGCGGCGGACCGAACGCCGGTGGCGCCGAAAGGCAGGGCCGGCACCCGGCTGGTGCGTGGCACGGCGCAAGAGGCGTTCAGGCCCGCGGAGACCGTGGCGGGCAAGGGCCGGGTGCCAGGGCACAGACGCCTCGACGCGAGGGCCGGGCCGGACCGCGGGGCTCCGCCAGGCGGCACGGCGATGTCCCGATCAGTGCCTCCCCTGTCGCCAGCTCACCGCGGGGGAACCCCTGCTGCACGGCGAACCGGTACATCGACCCGCGAGGAAAGGCGGACGCCACAGGGGGCCCCGCAAGTGCCCGGTCCTGGCCCGAGGGCGGCCCGGCTCGCGTGGCGCCAGCGGCGCCCTTGCGGCGATGGGCGCGCGCGTCCTCGCGTGCATGCATGTCCCCTCCGGGCTCGGCGTCGTCTGCGTCATGTTCTACATCGTGACCGCGACTCACGCTCTCGAGGAGAGACCTTGTGCGGCAAGTGAAGTGAGACCCTAATGGGTTAGCTGTCGCTATCGAGTACTGCCGTTGATAGTGCGCGGCGATTCTATGGAACTTGCATGTCAGATCAAGCACATCCCCGCCAGGGGGGTGATTTTGCGTGGCAGGAGTGGCGGGCAACAGACAGTGGATGCCTGGCCGGGGCATGCATTCCATGAGGTAGACCGTGCCTGCGGACTCACGCTGATGAGCTGCCTGGGCGCTGCAGGCGGCGGTGTTTCCATCGATTGACAGACCTGTGCAGGCCGCACGGTGCGGTGCTGGCGCCGCTGCTGATGCCCATGACATCGAGGATCTGCGCAAAGGCGGGGGATGGGCGGGGGATGGGCGGGGGGTGTTTGTAAGTAAAGGTGTGCCCGGCTTCCGTGAAAGCCTGATGTCGCAAGCCTTGAAGACCTGAGACGATACGCGGCCCTGGCGCGGACCGGTTGGGAATCGGTACAGTCGCGCACGACGCTGGGGCGCTGGCGAGGTGACGGCCAGGCCTGGCGCTGCTGCAATAACTGGTTACATGGAGTCGCCAGCGCGTGCGCGCCGCCCAGCCGGGGCGCGCCAGGTGGCGGCGCTGCCCCGGGCCGGGATCGCCGGCGCCTCGATCGACCCCAGGTTTTCTGCTGATGGCCGCCGCCGGCGCGGTGGCCAGCCGGCGGCGTTCATGAATGACTCAAGGACACCGATGCTTTCCAAGAAACTCGTTGAATTGGCCGCGAACCTGAGCAAGCGCCTCAGCTATGGCAGGTTGAGGTACTACCAGGATGATCCGCGGGCCATTCAGGAAAGGATTCTTCGGAGGATCCTGAAGGAGAACCGCGACACGACTTTCGGCAGGGAACATCGTTTTGCGGAGATCAAGTCCTACGAGGACTACAGGGCCCGGGTCCCGATCCGGACCAGCGCGATGTATCTGGACTACCTGCAGCGGGTCTACCGTGGTGAAAGAAACGTCATCACCAGGGAGGATCCGTATTACTTCGCCATGACCACCGGCAGCACGGGGGATTACAAGTACATCCCGATTACCGTCAGCAGCCGCAAGGAGGTCAGTCGGAGCATCCTGGCCTTCATGCATCTGCTGGAAAAGAGCTATCCCGTCATCCAGCGCCATTCAGTGCAGTTCCTGGTCGGCAACGGAGACGGCGGGCATTCGCCGGCGGGCGTGCCGCAAGGTTTTGTCAGTGGCTTCAACTACAAGAACCTGCCCAAGGCCATTACCCGCCGATTCCTCATTCCGTACTGGGTGTTCACGCTGAGCAATCCGCATGATTGCTACTACGCCATGGCGCGCTTCATGATTGATGCGGACGATCTGGTGGCAATCGGTGCCATTTCGCCGCTGAAGATCATCAACGTTGCCAAGTCCATCCTTGCCAACAGCGGGAAGCTGGCGGCCGACCTGCGGCAGCAAAGCCTCAGCCTGAGTCCCGAGAACCAGTCACGCACACACGGGCTTCGCTTCCGGCTCCAGCCGGAGAAGCTGGCGGCCCTGGAGGACTTCAGCGAGCGGCTGCGCCAGGGGGAGGATCCCTGCCCGGTTGCGCTGATGGGGGTCCTGTTCAATCGCCTGCAGATCTTCGTCACCTGGAGCGGTGGGAACATGTCCTATTCGCTGATGGAGCTGCAGCGCTACTTTGGCAAGAAGGATCTTTACGAAATGCCCTTCTCCGCCAGCGAGGGGACGTTCTCGGTCCCGCATCAGGCGAATGCCAAAGGGGGCATCGCCGCCATCACGGGGCACTTCCTGGAGTTCATCCCCGAGGACCAGATCGACCTCGATCGGCCGGAGGTCCTGCCGGTGTGGGCGCTGGAGCAGGGCAAGACGTACTACCAGGTGGTGAGCACCATGGGCGGCATGTACCGCTACAACATGGAAGACCTGGTGCTGATCAGCGGCTTCGAGGGCAAGGTGCCGGTGCTGGAGTTCCTGTCGAAGCGTGCGCGCCAGGTGTCGATCAACAACGAAAGAATCACCGAGAAGGATGTGACCGACGTCACCAGCGCCGTCTGCAGCCAGCTGGGGGTGCGTTTTGATCATTTCATCTTCTTCCCGACGCAGGAGCGCTTCTACAGGCTCGTGCTGGACCGCGACCTGCCCAACATGCAGGAGTTCCTGGGCGAGGTCGAGGCCGAGCTGCGTCGAATCTCCATGGGCTACAACTGGGAACGCGCCGGCCTCAGCCTGCTGCCCTTGCGGGCCTCAGTGGTGGATCGCGATGCGCTGGCGGCTTATGTCCGCAGCCGCCAATTCAAGAGCAATCTGCTCAGCGGTCAGTTCAAGCCCATCCACCTTTCCAACGTCTTCAATGGTGATCAAGAGTTCCCCGTCGTTAAAGAATACAAACTGGAGGATGCCTGCAATGGACAAACAATCGAGGCTTGAACTGCTGACCGAAACCCTGGCCGAGAATCACTTCAAGCTGTCGCCCGTCGGCCTGGACTTCATACGGTACGCGCTGCAGAACGAGGAGTCGGAGCAGGCCCGGCTGGGCGATCGCGACCAGCAGCCCGTCTATGTTCAGAACTACCCCTTCGAGCTGCAGATGCTGCCGCTCTTCCTGAGCCATGCGAAGTCGCAAGAGTGGGGCCAGGTGGCCGTCGATCTGTTCTCGCTTTACAAGAAGCTGGTGCAGGAGCTGGCCAGGCAGGACCCCGTCCGCCTTGCGCAGTACTTCAAGAGCGACTGCGACGAGGACCTGCTGACGCTGTTCGAGGGCGACACGGGGCTGGACTACTGCCTGGCGCGCGGGGATTTCATGTCCACCGCCGAGGGCTTCAAGCTGCTTGAGTTCAACGTGTCGGGGAACCTGGGCGGTTGGGGCATCTATCTCTTCGAGGGCATGTACCGGGCCCAGCCCCTGATCAAGCGCTTCATGGAAGGCAGTGGCCAGACCTTCAGCACCTACGGTCCGCTGAACGAGATGGTGACGCACATTCTGCGCGTTAGCGCCGTGTACCGGCGGCGGCTGGGTTTTGCAGATCCGCGGCTCCATGTGGGCGTCTTCGTCGAGCAGCCCGCGCGGCTGGCCGAGGCAGAGGACATGATCGCGAGAATCAAGCGGCAGCTGCTGTCACAGTCCTCGCTGGCGATTGACTTCACCTGCTGCACCCACGCGGACGATCTGATGCTGGAGGAGGGGGCGGTCTTCACGAAGCAGGGCCGGCTCGATTCCATGCTGCTGTTCGGGCGGCCGCAGCTGCTGCCTGAGTTCGTTCATCAGCTCAGCCAGCAGGGGCGCTTCCCGATCTTCAATACCCGCAGCTCTACCATTCTTGGGCAGAAGTCCGGGCTCAGCCTGCTGTCCGAGCATGCGCAGTCGCCACAGGCAAGCGACGAGGAGCGCCAGCTCATCAACAAGCATCTGCCCTGGACGCGGCTGGTCCGCCCGGGAACGATCGTGTATCAGGGGGTGGAGCAGGAGCTGCTGGAGCTGCTGCTGCAGCGCCAGGACGGGTTCGTCATCAAGCCCATCGACGGGCTTCAGGGGCGCGAGGTGAGCGTGGGCAACCGGCTCGACGCCGCGTCATGGCGGGCGGTGGTGGACCAGGCACTCGCCAGGCCCGGGCAGTACATCGCCCAGGAGCTCTGCGTGGCAGAGCGCCTGCTGGCCAGGAACCCGGCGGGAGCGTTCGAGGAGCACGACGTCATCTGGGCTCCCTTCGTCTTTGGCGGCCAGTTCGCCGGCAGCTGCGCCCGGACCTCGCCCAGCAACAACGAGACGGGCGTCATCAACGCGCACCGTGGCGCCACGGACGCCATCACCTTCCTCACCGCCTGAGCCTGGCATCCCCTTCGCAAGCGGCGATAGGGAAGAGCAGCCGGCGCAGCCAGTGCTCGTCCCCAGCGCATACCGCTGATCCGGCTCTGCCGGGCCGTCGGTATGGCCCCCTCGAGGGGGCTGAGGCCGGCCATCAACGCCTTGGCGTTTATGCCTGCCGAAGGGCCAGGCCTCTGGCCTGGCGCGGCCTGCAAGGCCGGCGACGCGCGTAGGGGGTGCCTGTTCAGTGCCGGAAGTGGCGCACGCCGGTGAAGACCATGGCCACGCCGCGCTCGTTGGCGGCAGCGATCACTTCCTCATCACGCATGGAGCCGCCCGGCTGGATCACGCAGCTGGCGCCGGCATCGGCCAGCACGTCCAGGCCGTCGCGGAAGGGGAAGAAGGCGTCGCTCGCCACGACCGAGCCCTTCAGATCCAGGCTGGCGTTGGCGGCCTTGATGGCGGCGATCTTGGTGGAGTCCACGCGGCTCATCTGGCCGGCACCCACGCCCAGGGTCATGCCACCGCCGCAGAAGACGATGGCATTGCTCTTGACGTACTGGGCCACGGTCCAGGCGAACATGAGGTCTTCCAGCTGCTGGGCCGAGGGCTGCAGGGTGGTGACCACCTTCAGGTCAGAGGCCTTCAGGAAGTGGTTGTCGGCGCTTTGCAGCAGCAGGCCGGAGCCGATGCGCTTGCTGTCGCCCAGGTTGCGGCCCTGCAGCCAGGGCGTGTCGCCGCCCGGGGGCAAGGCGATTTCCATCAGGCGGACGTTGACCTTGCTCTTGAAGATCTCGCGGGCCTCGGCCGTGAAGCCCGGGGCCATCAGCACCTCGACGAACTGCTTGGACACCAGCTCGGCCGCTGCGCCATCCACCTCGCGGTTGAAGGCAATGATGCCGCCGAAGGCGCTGGTCGGGTCGGTCTTGAAGGCCTTGGCATAGGCCTCGGCCGGCGTCGCGGCCACGGCCACGCCGCAGGGGTTGGCGTGCTTGACGATCACGCAGGCCGGGGCGCTGAAGGACTTGACGCACTCCCAGGCGGCATCGGCATCGGCGATGTTGTTGTAGGACAGCTCCTTGCCCTGCAGCTGCTTGCCCGTGACGATGGAGCCGGGGGCGGGATACAGGTCCCGGTAGAGGGCCGCGGTCTGGTGGCTGTTCTCGCCGTAGCGCAGGTCCTGCACCTTCACGAAGGTGCTGTTCATCTGGGCCGGGTAGGCGGCCAGGCTGCCGTCGTCCTGGCGGGCACTGAGGTAGTTGCTGATTGCGGCGTCGTACTGGGCGATGCGGTTGAAGGCGGCCACGCTGCAGGCGAAGCGGGTCTTGTCGCTGGTCTTGCCGTGGGCCTTGAGCTCCTCCAGCACGCCCGCGTACTGGCCGGCGTCGGTCAGCACGGTGACGTCCTTCCAGTTCTTGGCGGCGCTGCGCACCATGGCCGGGCCGCCGATGTCGATGTTCTCGATGGCGTCTTCCAGCGTGCAGCCGGCCTTGGCGACGGTGGCTTCAAAGGGGTAGAGATTGACGGCCAGGATGTCGATGGTGGCGATACCGTGGTCGGCCAGGGCCTTCATGTGCTCGGGCACGTCGCGGCGGGCCAGCAGGCCGCCGTGGATCTTGGGGTGCAGGGTCTTGACGCGACCGTCCAGCATCTCGGGGAAGCCGGTGTGGTCGGCGACCTCGGTCACCGGCAGGCCGGCGTCGGCCAGCAGCTTGGCGGTGCCACCGGTGGACAGCAGGCGCACGTTCAGGGCGTGCAGGGCGCGGGCGAAGTCGACGATGCCGGTCTTGTCGGACACGGAGATCAGGGCAGTCAGTTGCGTCATGGTGGACTCGGGATGGTGGGGATTCGGTGGAGCAGATCGGGCGCGGCTCAGAGCAGCTCGTGGTCGCTGAGCTTGCGGCGCAGGGTGTTGCGGTTGATGCCCAGCCACTCGGCGGCCTTGCTCTGGTTGCCGTCGGCCTTGGCCATCACGACTTCCAGCAGGGGCTTCTCGACCAGCTTGATCAGCATGTCGTGCATGGAGTGCGGCACCTCGCCGTCGAGGTCACGGAAATAGACCTCGAGGTTCTCGCGGATGCACTGGTCGATGGGTTTGGGCGTCATGCCGATAGCCTTTGTTCTTCTGCGTCGTCGTCGTTGGCCGCGTCCAGGGCGGGCGGGAGGTAGGGCAGGCGCTCGTGCTGGTCGGCCAGGGCCGCAAACCAGTCGGAGAGGGCCCGGACCTGCGCCTCGCAGCTGTCCAGCCGGTTCATGGCCTGGCGGAAGTCTTCCCCGCCAGGCAGGGCCTTCACGGCCCAGGCGATGTGCTTGCGCGCGCTGCGCATGCCGCTGTCGCTGCCGTAGAGGCTGTAGTGGTCCTGCAGATGCTCCAGCAGCCAGTCGCGGGCCTCCAGCACGCGCGGCGCGGGCAACTGCTCGCCGGTGGCCAGGAAGTGGGCGATCTCGCGGAAGATCCAGGGCCGGCCCTGCGCCGCGCGGCCCACCATCAGCGCGTCGGCGCCGGTGTGCTGCAGCACCTGCAGGGCCTTCTCGGGGCTGTCGATGTCACCGTTGGCGACCACCGGGATGCCCACCGCCGCCTTCACGCTGCGCAGGGTGTCGTACTCGGCCAGGCCCTTGTAGCCCTGCTCGCGGGTGCGGCCGTGGATGGTCAGCATGGCGATGCCGGCGTCCTCGGCCATGCGGGCCAGGGCCAGGGCATTGCGCGCCTCGGCGCTCCAGCCGGTGCGCATCTTCAGCGTCACGGGGACGTCAAAGGGCCGGCAGGCCTCGACCACCGCGCGGACGATCTCCTCAGCCAGTGGCTCGTTCTGCATCAGGGCCGAGCCGGCCCACTTGTTGCAGACCTTCTTGGCGGGGCAGCCCATGTTGATGTCGATGATCTGGGCGCCGCGCTGGATGTTGTAGACGGCGGCCTCGGCCATCATCTGCGCCTCGGTGCCGGCGATCTGCACGGCGATGGGCGCGGTCTCGCCCTCGTGGTTGGCGCGGCGCGAGGTCTTGAGGCTGTTCCAGAGGTCCTTGCGCGAGGTCACCATCTCGGAGACCGCATAGCCCGCGCCCAGGCGCTTGCACAGCATGCGAAAAGGGCGGTCCGTCACCCCGGCCATGGGCGCCACGAACAGATTGTTCGGCAGCACATGGGCGCCTAGCCGCAACGGGGTGGGCAGGAGGGAAGGCATGGGAGGGGGGTGGGCGGCTGCTCAAAAAAGAGGCAGGATTATAACGCCCGCCACCTCCGTGATCGTCGCAGGGCCGGACGAGGCCCCCGCGTCTGACCCGTGCGGACGAGATGGATTGCGCAATGCGTCACGAGCATCGAGCGCCTCGGCCCGCACCGCTCACGCCCGCCGCACCCTCATTGCGCCGGCACGTTCTGCTTGCGCCAGAGCTGGATGGACTGGCCGATCCAGTCGTTCATCTGCGTGGTCCTGGAGAGCTTGTAGACGGCACGCGCCAGCTTGCCGCGCAGCTCCGGCGTGTTGCAGGCGGACTTGTGCGACAGCGTCAGGTACAGCGGCTCCTTGGCCACGGCGCCGTCCAGCTGCTTGATGTCGGTGATGGCCATCTTGGCCAGGAAGGCGTCGCCGGGGCTGTCCTCGTAGACCAGGTAGTCGGCGCGGCCCTTCTGCAGGATCTGGATGGCCTGCTCAAGGCTGGCCACCTGGGTGATCTTGAGGTTCTCGCGGGCGTAGCGGTCGAACTCCTCGCCGAAGCTGTTGTTGATCACGGTGACGCCCTGGCGGCCCTGGAGGTCGCCCCACTTGCGGTACTTGAGCTTGCTGCCGTCCTTGGTCCAGACCGCCGAGCGCGTGTCGCGGAAGGGCGGGTGGAAGTAGTCCATGTACTCGGTACGCGGCACGGTGAAGAAGGCGCCGGCGATGAGGTCGACCTTGCCGGCCCGCACCTCCTCCTGCACGCGGCCCCAGGGGCCCACGTAGCGCACCTCGATGGGGATGCCGATCTCCTTGGACAGCCACTGCATCATCTCGGCATTGGCGCCGACAAGCCGGCTTTCGTCTTCCGGGGCGCGCCACAGATAGGGCGGGTACTGCGGATTGCCGGACGCCAGCAGATGCTTGCAAGCCTCCTGTGCCATGGCCGGGTGGACCAGACCCAGCGCCGAGCCCAGGACTCCAAGACAGACGAACCCAGTCCTCGCGAAATTCAGCATTGCCCGTGACCTCTTTGATGGCCAAGCCCGGACGAGGTCGTACCGACCCTGATCCAGGTGTGCGCTCCCTGAACCACTGAGTGTGCATGCCTTCCGTCATGGGTGCAACCCGACAGGTCAAGGAACTGTGGCGTCCCTCGCATAATGGCCCGCATGGAGCAATCGGTGATGGATGCGCTGGCCGCCGTGCTGGCTTTTTTCTCCCTGCCGCAGGTGGGCCTGCCGGCGATCTTCGTGATCGCGCTGGTGTCGGCCACGCTGCTGCCGCTGGGGTCGGAGCCGGCGGTGCTGGCCCTGGTCAAGCTGGAGCCGACGCTGTTCTGGCCGGCCGTGCTGGTGGCCACGGCAGGCAATACCATCGGCGGTGCCATCACCTGGGGCATGGGCTACGGCGCCGAGCGGATCTACGAGGGGCGCGCCCACCACAGCCCTGCCAACAAGGCCTTGCGCTGGCTGGAGCGCTTCGGTCCGCGCGCCTGCCTGCTGAGCTGGCTGCCGGTGGTGGGTGACCCGCTGTGTGCGGTGGCCGGGTGGCTGAAGCTGCCCTTCTGGCCCTGCCTGCTCTACATGGGCATTGGCAAGTTCCTGCGCTACCTCTGCATGACGGCCCTGCTGCTGTGGGTTTTCCCGGGCCAGTGGGGCGCTTGATGCGCCTCAAAGGCGGCCACAATCCCAGCCACGAGTGGCCGGCCGCCTGACTGCCGCCGGCCGGGCGTCGAGGAAACGCCCTTTCATGAATGACGAGGGCTGCCGCGCCCTCGGACAAGAGACAAGACCATGAGCAAGACCGCCTACGAATCGCTGTGCGCCCGCCACGTGCGCATCTACCGCCTCTCCCATCTCCAGTCGATCGCGTCCTGGGACCAGTCCGCCAACATGCCGGCCAAGGGCAACGAGGCCCGCTCGCTGGCCCTGGCCGAGATGGGCGGCCTGCTGCACCAGCTGGCCACAGAGCCCGCGCTCCAGGGCCTGCTGGAAGCCGCCGCGCAGGAGCCGCTGGACGAGATCGAGCGCGCCAATCTGCGCGAGATGCAGCGCGCCTGGCTCGCCAGCAATGCGCTGCCGCAGTCGCTGGTCGAGGCCAAGAGCCTGGCCAATTCGCGCTGCGAGCACGCCTGGCGCAGCCAGCGCCCCGCCAACGACTGGGCGGGCTATGCCGAGAACCTGCGCGAGGTCGTGCGCCTGGCCCGCGAGGAGGCACGCTGCCTCTCGGCGGTGACAGGTCTTGCCCCCTACGACGCCCTCATGGACCAGTACGAGCCCGGCATGCGCTCGGCCGAGGTGGACCGCGTCTTCGGCGACCTGCGCCAATGGCTGCCCGGCCTGATCCGCGACGTGCTGGAGAAGCAGTCGCGCGAGGCCGTGACCCGCCCCGTGCCACCCTTCTCGCAGGCCGCCCAGAAGGCCCTGGGCCATGACGCCATGCAGCTGATGGGCTTCGACTTCGAGGCCGGCCGCCTGGACGAGAGCGCCCACCCCTTCTGCGGAGGCGTGCCCGAGGACGTGCGCATGACCACGCGCTACCGCGAGGACGACTTCCTGCCCAGCCTGATGGGCACCATCCACGAAACCGGCCACGGCCGCTACGAGCAGAACCTGCGCCGCGAGTGGCTGGGCCTGCCCATCGCCAATGCCCGCTCCATGGGCCTGCACGAGAGCCAGAGCCTGTCCTTCGAGATGCAGCTGGGCAGCCATCCCGGCTTTGCCGGCCTGCTGCGCCCGCTGCTGCAGAAGCACCTGGGCGATCAGCCCGCCTTCGAGGTCGGCAACCTGAACCGCCTGCTGACCCGCGTGAAGCCGGGCTATATCCGTGTCGATGCCGACGAGGTCACCTACCCGGCCCACGTGATCCTGCGCTACGAGATCGAGCGGCCGCTGATCGAGGGCCAGATCGAGGTGGACGACATCCCCGCGCTGTGGGACGCCAAGATGCAGGAGCTGCTGGGCCTGGACACCCGCGGCAACTTCAAGGACGGCCCGATGCAGGACGTGCACTGGGGCGCCGGCCTCTTCGGCTACTTCCCCTGCTACACCCTGGGCGCGATGTATGCCGCGCAGTTCTTCGCCGCCATGCGCCGCGAGACGCCGGACCTCGACGCCCGCATCGCCCGTGGCGAGCTGGGCCTGGTCTTCGACTGGCTGCGCAGCCGCATCTGGAACGAAGGCAGCCGCTGGGAGACGCCTGAGCTCGTGCGCCGTGCCAGCGGCGAGGCGCTGAACCCGGCCCACTTCCAGGCCCATCTGCGCGCGCGCTATCTCGGCTGAGGGCGTCGCACCCACCAACAAGAAGAGGCCCCGGGGGGCCTCTTCTCGCTTCTTCTAATGGAACAGCCGCGCGGGGCGGCAGGGTGGCGGGCTCGGGCCCGCTCGGTTTTTCAACGACGTCGCTTCTTGAATTCGTTCCGGGCTCAGGCCTTGCGGCGGCGTGCCACGAACAGGGCGCCAGCGGCCATGGCCAGCAGGGCCAGGCTGCCGGGCTCAGGCACGGTGCTCTTGGCGGCGGCCGGGGGCAGCTGGGTGACGGACACGGCGTCCAGCGAGGTGCCCATGCCGTCAGACGCGCCGGTGGCGCCCAGGCGCAGGGTGGTGCTGGTGCCGGCGGCCACGAAGTCCTGCTCGAACTGGGTCCAGCTGGTGATGGTGTTCTTGCCGACCACGCCATCGAGGGCGGCGACCTGCCAGCTGATGCCGTTGCTGTTGGCGCCCACCTGGTCGGGGCGGTTGGCCCACATGAAGCTCAGGTGGTAGGTCTGGCCGACGACGGTCGTGAAGGTCTGGGAGATCCAGCTGTTGCGGTTGGTGTCCAGCTCCACGAAGTTCAGGCCGGCGTAGGCCGAGCCCGCCACGTTGTTGCGGATCTCGACCTTCTGCGGGCCGACGGTCCAGCCGCTCAGGCTGCCGTAGGTGCTCCAGCTGCCATTGGCCTGCGCGACGGACTCGAAGCTGCCATTGCTGATCAGGTTGATCGGCGTGGCCTGGGCCAGCAGGGAGGCGGCGCTCAGGCCGAGGGCGATGAGGAACTTCTTGGACACGGTTTGAACTGCTGAAGGAGCACCGGCGGTGCGATGACGCCATTGTTCTTTGGGCGGGGCCTCGGCGCCCCCCCTCTGACTGTGGGGTCAGGCCTTGCGGGGTGTGAAGCCCGTCACGCGGGCTTCGACTTTCGGCGCCCGGCGTTCGTCGCGCAGCTCAGGGCGCGCGCACGCCGTGCCGTGCCTCGAGCAGGCTCAGGGTCTGATCCAGGCGAGCCATGGCCAGCGAGCAGCGGCTCGGCGGCTTGAGTGCGCCCGGTACTAGTTCACGCTTGCTGTCGCAGAGCCGGTCGACGCGCAGGGTCAGGCCGTGGCGCGCCAGCTTGGGGGTCAGGTCTTGCGCGCGTTCCAGCAGCTGGCGGCGCGTGGCCTGGTAGGCGTGCTCGGCCAGGTGGCGCCGCTGCGAATAGCTGAAGGTGTTGGCCATGAAGAGCTCGGCATCGCGCTTGCTGGGCTCGAAGAGCAGGATGTCGGTGTCGGGGTGGCTGCGGGCATAGCCCTTCATGCCCAGCTCCAGGCGCGAATGGATCAGCGAGCGCAGGGTCTGGGACAGCACCACGGGCAGGCCGCCATCGACCAGGCGCGGGATGCGCTGCCCCTTGGGACGCACGCTTCGGTGCGGCTCGTGCTCCTGCACGCCCGGCTCGCCCTCGTAGGGCACCAGCGGGTTCAGGCACAGCAGCAGGTCCAGGCCTTCCTTCAGCAGCACGGAGGCGTGGATCGTTTTCTTGAGCGCGCCGTCCACGTAGTAGCGGCCGTCGATCTCCACCGGCGGGAAGAGGCCGGGCAGGGCGGCGCTGGCCTGCACGGCCTTGGAGACGGGCACGTGGTCCCAGCCGGGCAGGCCGAAGGGCACGGCCTCGCCGCTGTCCAGGTCGGTCGCGACCAGGACCAGGCGGTGGCGCAGTTCGCGGAAGTCGTCGCTGCGGCCGGGCCGGCTGAACTGCGCGTGCAGCTGCTCGGCCAGGGCTTCGCCGGACAGCAGGCCGGCGGGCAGCGCGCGGCCCAGGCGCTCGAAGGCGCCCAGCACGGAACGGCCCTGCACCACGGTCTGCCACAGCGCCGTGCCGACCAGGCCGGGCACGGTGCGCAGGCGGCGCCAGTATTCGTCCCAGGCCGGATGCAGCAGGACGGAGGGGTCGAAGGTGTCGGGCGAGCGGGCGCTGTTCTCGATGAAGGCCTCCGAGAGATCGCGCGGCGAGAGCCCATTGATCAGGCCCGCGGCGATGAAGCCGCCGGCGCTGACGCCGATGTAGCTGTCGCAGTTGCGCAGGTCCAGGCCATCGATGGATTCCTCCAGCGCACACAGGGCGCCGATCTCGTAGATGGCGCCCAGCGGGCCGCCGCCGGCCAGCGCCAGGCCGATGCGCGGACCGCCCTTGGGCTGGTCAGCCCGCCGCCGCCGGGGCGCCGCGGGAGCGGCAGGAGCCTCGGTGGAGCTGCGCGTCGAGGGGCGGGGGCGGGAACGGGCGTTCATGCGGTGGCGGATCCTGTTTGTCTCGCTCAAGAAATGGACAAGCCGCCTCGGTGGGCCTCGCCCCGATCGGTCGGGACTGGCGCGAGGCGGCTGGTCACGGGCGCTCTGGAGGCGCCTTGCGGGCCCCGCTCAGGCGGGGCTCTGCATTCAGGCTCAGGCCTGGGCGGCCTCGGCGGCCGGGGCTGCCGGAGCCGGGGCGGCGGGCTTGGCCGCGGCCTTGCGAGCCGCCGGCTTGGCGGCCGACTTGAAGACAGCCTTCTTGGCAGCAGGCTTCGCGGCCGGCTTTGCGGCGGCCTTCTTGGCAGCAGGCTTGGCAGCAGGCTTGGCAGCAGGCTTGGCAGCGGGCTTCGCCGCCGCCTTCACGGCCTTCTTTGCGGCAGGCTTGGCGGCCGGCTTGGCAGCAGCCTTGGCCGCCGGCTTCGCAGCGGTTGCCTTCTTGGCCGACTTCTTGGCCGGGGCGATGCCCACGGCGGCGCTCAGCGCGTCGATGCGGGCGATCAGCTGCTCCACATCCTTGCTGCTGGGCACGCCCAGGCGGTTCAGGGCGCGGGCCACGCGTTCCTCGAAGATGGTCTCCAGCTTGTCCCAGTGCTGGCCGGCCTTGGCGCCGACTTCACCGGCCATGCCGCTCATCTTGTTGGCCACGGCGCCGAGCTTTTCCTCGGCGGCGGACTGGGTCTTCTTCTGCAGCTTCATGCCTTCCTTCACCAGGGTCTCGAAGACCTTGCCGCCTTCGCCCTGGGCCTTGGAGAAAGCGCCCAGGCCGGCGGCCCAGATCTGCTGCGCGGAATCCTTGATCGTCTGGGCCACCTGGTTGTCCAGCAGGCCGGCGGGCAGTGCACCACCGAAAGCGCTGTTGGCGGAGGCCTTGTTCTTGGCAGCCATTTTCTGCAGCTTCTTGACCATTGTTGAGTCCTTTTCTTGAGGTGGAACTACGCGAGAGTCGCTGAAACTTTCCACGCGGCATTGTCGCGCCAGCGCAGGCCCTCCAGCAGGGATGGAACCACTATAGGCCCCGCCACCCTGCGGTGCTCACCCAATCCTAGTGTGCGGTCTCTATGCTCTAGAGTCGGCCCTGGGGAAAGCGCGCAGCGGTGAAACCCGGGGTTTGGACAAGAATCGTCCGACCCTCTGCCTCCCACAGGCCAACCAAGAACACAGGAGAGACACGATGCAGTACTTCGTCACGGGCGCCACAGGCTTCATCGGCAAGCGGCTGGTCAGGAAGCTCCTGGCACGGCGCGGCAGCACGGTGTACTTCCTGCTGCGCGAGGAGAGCCGCGACAAGCTGCCCGAGCTGCTGGCCTACTGGGGCGTCAGCAAGAACCGGGCGATCCCGGTCTTCGGGGACCTCACCGGGCGCAAGCTGGGTGTCAGCAACGAGGACATCAAGAGCCTCAAGGGCCAGATCGACCACCTCTACCACCTCGCCGCGGTCTACGACCTCAAGGCCGACGAGGACAGCCAGGTCCGCACCAACATCGAGGGCACGCGCAACATGCTGGACTTCGCCGCGGCCATCGACGCCGGGCATGTGCACCATGTGTCCTCCATCGCCGCGGCCGGCCTCTACGAAGGCGTGTTCCGCGAAGACATGTTTGACGAGGCGGAGAACCTCGACCACCCTTACTTCATGACCAAGCACGAGAGCGAGAAGCTCGTGCGCAAGGACTGCAAGAAGCCCTGGACCGTCTACCGCCCCGCCATGGTCGTGGGGGACTCCCAGACCGGCGAGATGGACAAGGTCGACGGCCCCTACTACTTCTTCAAGCCCATCCAGCGCCTGCGCCAGATCCTGCCGCCCTGGATGCCCTCCATCGGCCTGGAAGGCGGCCGCGTCAACATCGTGCCCGTGGACTACGTGGTCAACGCGCTGGACCACATCAGCCACCAGGTGAAGGCCGGCGGCGGCTGCTACCACCTCGTGGACCCGGTGGGCTACCGCGTGGGCGATGTGCTGGACATCTTCTCCAAGGCCGCGCACGCCCCCAAGATGAACCTCTTCGTCAATGCCGCCCTGCTGGGCTTCATTCCGAAGAGCGTCAAGAAGGGCCTGATGGCGCTGGCGCCGGTGCGCCGCATCCGCCATGCCGTGATGAAGGACCTCGGCCTGCCCGAGGACATGTTCACCTTCATCAACTACCCCACGCGCTTCGACAGCCGCGAGACCGAGAAGGCGCTCAAGGGGTCAGGTATTGCCTGCCCCAATCTGCACGACTACGCCTGGCGCCTGTGGGACTACTGGGAGCGCCACCTCGACCCGGACCTCTTCATCGACCGCAGCCTCAAGGGCGCGACGGGCGGCAAGGTCGTGCTGGTGACGGGCGGCTCCTCGGGCATCGGCCTGGCCGCGGCCAAGAAGTTCGCCGAGGCCGGCGCCATCACCATCATCTGCGCCCGAGACGAGGGCAAGCTGGACGAGGCGGTGAAGGAGATCCGCGAGCACGCCGGCAAGGGCGCGCAGGTGCACAGCTATTCGGCCGACATCGCCAGCGAGGAGAGCTGCGCCGGCATGATCGCCTGGATCAACGAGAACTTCGGCGGCGTCGACTTCCTGATCAACAACGCCGGCCGCTCCATCCGCCGCGCCATCGAGTCCAGCTACGACCGCTTCCACGACTACGAGCGCACCATGCAGCTGAACTACTTCGGCTGCCTGCGCGTCACCATGGGCCTGCTGCCGGGCATGGTCGCGAAGAAGAAGGGGCATGTGGTCAACATCTCCAGCATTGGCGTGCTGACCAATGCGCCGCGCTTCTCGGCCTATGTGGCCTCCAAGGCCGCGCTGGACGCCTGGACCCGCTGCGCCTCCAGCGAGTACGCCGACCTGGGCATCACCTTCACCACCATCAACATGCCCCTGGTGCGCACGCCCATGATCGCGCCCACCAAGATCTACAACAACGTCCCGACCCTGGCCCCCGAGGAAGCCGCGGACATGATCGCCCAGGCCTGCATCGCCAAGCCCGTGCGCATCGCCACCCGCCTGGGCATCACCGGCGAGCTGCTGCATGCGCTGATGCCGCGCGTGGCCCAGATCGTGATGAACACCAGCTTCCGCATGTTCCCCGACAGCGACGCCGCCAAGGGCGAGAAGGGCGGCAAGCCGCAGCTGTCGCCGGAGGCGATTGCGCTGCAGCAGATGATGCGGGGCATTCACTTCTGAGGCCCGCGCCTTCACTCGCCTTCCACCCCGTCGACCTCGCTCGCCACGCCGCCCTGTGCGTCGAGTTCCGCGCCGACTCCTACGTCTGCGGGGATGGCGATGCCCGCCGCTTCTGGGCCACCGCCGGTCCTGCGGGCGAGGACTATCTCAAGCGCCTGGCGGCCTATATGCACGCGCTGCCGGGCAGCTGCGTCCACGCCTGACGCGGGGAGGAGATCGTCGGCCAGGTCGAGATGATCCGCGATCCTGAGGATCTGTCGGCAGGCAAGGTGAACCTCTTCTACTTGCGGCCTGACTGTCGGGGTCTGGGGCTGGGAGGCCAATTGGAGCGCTACGCCTTGGACTGCTTCCAGGGTGTGGGCCTGTCGGAGGCCTGGCTGCGGGTGTCGGCCTCCAATCGGCGGGCGCTAGCGTTCTATGCAAAGCAAGGGTGGCGGGATGCCGGGCCGGATGTTCGGTTCGATGGGTTGCGAGTCATGCGCAAGGGGACGGCATGAAGGATGCACGGTGGATGCATTGGCAAATGGCGTGCGACCCCGGGGCGGTCTGTCGCGCCGCCCGACGCCTTGCTTCAAGCCGGTCGCCCGGACAAGTGGCTTGCTCTCAGTTCCACGACGATGCCGGGAAATCCGAGCTCGGCTTCCTTACGTCTTGCCACGAGCCCCTGGTACGCAGGGATTCGGGTCAGCCGCCTGAATGCCAGAGGTCCCGCCACGTACGCCAATACCGCAGCCATGGGCTGCCGCCAGGCAACGGCCAGCACGACTCCTGAAACGACTGCGGTCAGCAGGGCAAGCATGGGTGCTCGCGCAAGCCATCGCTCTCCTGGCGTTTTCTCGATCCGGAGCGCCTGCTCTAGGAGCTCGTCGGGGAATTCGGTGTGGAAGGCCGTGTAGCTGTAGTCGCCCGGATCGATCCTCCCGTCCGATCGAATGTTTGGATTGGGCTTGAAGCCGGCAAATGCGGACTCCAGCCCTCCAAATCCGATGTTCCCTTTGATGGTTCGAAATGTGCCAGACAGCTTGTCGTCGTCCAGGCAATGGCGCCGAAGACCATCGGGGATTGGCTCGTCGACGAACAGGTGCAGCAGATAGCCGCCGTCCGCCCCCGTCTGGAATCGAATCAGGCGGCCTTGCGCTGCAAGCGCATTGGCGGCCGCATCATCAGGCGCGCGCCGGCGCGGCAGCGCATCGATGTCGAACAAGTCCATTTCGGCGACATCCGTACCGGCGGGGAGCTTCAGCTGTGGCATTTGTACTGACTCGGTAAGGGGCAGGTTCGTGATCTCAAGGCGTCGCATGCGCCGAGCGGGACTTCAGCGGCAGGAAACCCTTGGGATCACCCTCCCTCACCGCCCACCTCGCCGCAAAGCGCCGCCGCAGCTCCGCGAACTTCAGCGCATTCTCCTCGAGGCAGGCGGCCGTCGGCACGTAGGGCTCCCAGTGCGAGGGCGCACCCGGCGGGTGCAACTGGGGCGGGCCGCCGGCGAGGTGCTCGGCGCCCAGCCAGTACTTGTCAGTCCAGGGGCCGGCCTGCGATTGCAGCTGGAACACCATGGGATGGCCGGGCCCGCCAATCCGCAGCACGAAGCCGCCCATCGGCGTCTCGGCCTCGAAGCGCAGGCCCAGGTCGATCGCGGCCTCGTACATCAGCAGCTGCGCCTGCTTGAGCGCCTGCTCGTCCGGGACGCGGAACTCGAAGGCGGCGCAGCGGGTGAAGGGCCGGTCTGCTGCCGGCTCGGCGGGCTTGGGCGCGCACGCGGCAAGCGTGAGCGCAGCGAGCGCCAGCCCGCGGGCGGCGCGGGGGTGGGGGTGCCTCGATGGGCGCATCCAACCCATCATTTGCAGACTCCCACCTCCTGAACGACGTAGTCACCCGCGGGCAAGCCCCGCACACGGAACTCGAGAACGACGGGAAGGGCGATGGCCGGCACGGGCGCTCCGGGCGCGTGCTCCCTTGGACGGGTCGCATAGCAGAGGGTCAGTGCCTGCTTGTTCCGATCGGCGCGCGCGCCGGTCTCCTGTATCGAGGCGGAACCTGTGCTGTGACCCAGGCCCCAGGCCGACAGGGAGCCGTCCTTGTTCCATGAGGGCTTGGGCAGGGGCTTGTCGTAGTACGACCAGGCGTTCATCTCGGGATGCGTCTTCAGCGTCACCTCGGTGGCATGCAGGGTGGGCGGCAGCAGAAGCAGGGAAGCAAGGAAGAGGGAACGCATGGCGGCTGCATTTCTGGAGGAAACAGGTGAGGGCGCAGCGTAGCAGCCCTGCGTCCGCTGAAGCTGAAGGTTTGAGGAACCCTTGTCCCCCGCAAGACCTGACCCCTGCAGGCGCGTGCCCTCAGCTGCCACTCCTCCCTCAGCTCTCCGGGTCGTCCCCAAACTCCCGCAGCTCCTGCGCACACCGGCAGGCCGCGGCGATCTTCGCGGACCACAGCAGGGCCGCCTCGCGCGAGGGCAGCTCCAGCACGCAGAAGCCGCCGTCGAAGTCCTTCGTCTGCGGATAGGTGCCTGGGCGGACCGTGCCATCCGCGTCGACCATGACGGGCGCGGCGTCCCCGTTGATGCCCCCGGCGAACACGTACACGCCCGCCGCCTTGGCTTCGCGGATGACCTGGCGTGCGGCCTCGCCCACGGCGGCCAGGTCCTCGGCGGGGACCTTCATGGCGGGGGCGGGGAAGGAGATCAGGTACTTGCGCATCGGGCAGTCCTCAGTCAGGGCCTGGTCGCCTCGGCGACGCAGGGGGGCGGTTGAACGTCAGGTGATGCGAGATTCTGGCTCGATCGATGGCGCCCGGTGCACGCCCATGCCCCCAGGGCCTGACGATGTGTCCAGCGGGCCTCCAGCCCGGGCCGGGCCCTGTCACAAAAAATTGCAGCGCCCCCGCAGCCCCCCTGCTTCAATGCCACCGGACAACGCGGCGCCATGCGTCGCACGGAGTGACAGATGCGAAGCAACAAGATCAAGCGGGCAGGGCAGGCCGGCCTGCTGGCCAGTGCCATGGCCCTGGCGGCCTGCGGCGGCGGAGGTGCTGACTCTCCGGCACCGACCCCCACACCGGCACCTACTCCCACACCCGTCCCGGCACCCACTCCGACGCCGCTGCCCACGCCCACGCCTACGCCTACGCCTACGCCTACGCCTACGCCTACGCCTACGCCTACGCCGACCCCAACGCCAACCCCCGGCGCCGCCCCCCAGATCGCCGGCTGCGACCTCTTCCCCGCTTCCGCCGTCTTCAACACCCGCATCGACGACCCGCAGCGCTTTCCGGTTCACGCCAGCAGCGCCACGTGGCTCGCCAGCATCGGCACCGCGCGGGCCTTCCATCCCGACTGGGGCAGCAACGAGAACCCGCAGCAGACGTCCGACTACTACGGCATTCCCTACAACGTGGTCGATGGCAGCAGCCCGGCCGCCACCACGAGCTGGCCGACGGTGAACTTCAACCCGACCGACCCGCGCGCCGGCAGCGGTGACAGTGCGCCCGACGAGAGCGACTGCGCGGCGCCCGCCGTGAACGGCTACGCCCTGGTGCGCGACTGCACCACGCTGCCCGCCGCCAACCGTCGCTTCCCTTATCCGCGCGACGACCTGCTCAAGGCCGAAGGTGGCGCCTGCAACGATGCGCGGCAGTGCGGGGACCGTCATGTGCTCGTCGTGGAGCAGGGCAGCTGCCGGCTGTGGGAGAGCTATGCCAGCTACGAGCTCGGCGGCCAGTGGTATGCCTATTCCACCGCGGCCTGGGACCTGAAGAGCAATGCCATGCGCCCCGACACCTGGACCTCGGGCGACGCCGCCGGCCTGCCCCTGCTGCCCCTGCTGGCGCGCGCCGCCGAGGCCAGCGGCGGGGAGATCCGCCACGCCCTTCGCGTCACCCTGCGCGACAGCGTGATGGCCCGCAGCCATGTCTGGCCGGCCCGCCATCATGCCGGCGGCGACACCCCCGGCGGCGTGCCCTTCGGCGCCGTCCTGCGGCTCAAGGCCGGCTTCACGCCGCCCGCGTCCTGGAGCGCCCAGGCCAAGGCGCTGGCCCTGGCCATGCAGCGCTACGGCCTCTACGTGGCCGACATCGGCTCCGACCTCTACGTGCAGGGCGAGCCCAGCGCGCAGTGGCAGGACGCGACGATCTCGCAGCTCAAGACCCTCAGGGCCTCGGACTTCGAGTTCGTGGACATGGGCGCCATCACGCGCGACAGCCGGTTCAAGGGGGACTCGTTCCAGGCGAGCTGGTGAGGGCGGGTTGGCAAAGGGCGGCCCCCGCCCCGCAGCTCAGCCCTTGTCCCGTGGCTTGAAGATGTGGACCGCCTCCCCGCGCGCCAGCATCGCCACCAGCTGGGCGATGCGCCGGGCGCGGGTCTCGGGCTTGACGGCCGTCTGGATGCGCCAAAGCACGGCGTAGCGGTTGGCGGCGTTGAGGGTCGCAAAGAAGGCGCGGGCCTGAGGCTTGGCGTCCAGCGCGGCCTGCAGGTCCTCGGGCACCGTGGCCGTGCGTGCGCTGTCGTAGGCCTTGGCCCAGCGCCCATCCGCCTTGGCGGCCTCGATCTGCGCATGGCCCGGCGCCTGCATGCGGCCCGCCTCGATCAGCGCGGCCACCTTCTCGACATTGACCTTGGACCAGATGCTGCGCGCCCGCCGCGGCGTGAAGCGCTGCAGATAGTGCTGTGCGTCAAGGCTCTTCTTCTGCCCGTCGATCCAGCCCCAGCACAGGGCGATCTCCACGGCCTCGGCGTAGCTCACGCTGGGCGCCTCGGCGCCGCGCTTGGCGATCTTGAGCCAGAGGCCATCCGAGCTGGCGTGGTGCTTCCTCAGCCAGGTCTCGAAGGCCTTGGCGTTCTTGAACAGGACCGGGTCGGCCTGGGCTTGAAGTGGAGGCTTGGTGGCAGGCATGCGTGGGAGTGTGCCGCAAGGGCGCCCGGCTGGCTTTCCGAACGACGGCGCTCGCGCCGCCGGCCCAGGCCTCTTCGCCTCAAGGCTGTCGGTGGCGCAAGGCCAGCGACTGCCGCACATCGTCGGCATTCGCCGCCCGTCCATGCACGCCCAGCACTCGCAGCGGCTCCAGCCCGGCCTGCCTGAGCGCCTGCTGCAGCTCCTCGGCACCCTCGAAGGCCGGCGGCACCGGCCCCTGCTCGGGGACGTAGAACAGGTCGCCGTGGAAGACCGAGCGGCTGGCGTCGTCCCAGGCCACGAGCATGTCCTCGGCATGGCTGCTCGTGACGGGCAGCAGGCGCAGGGCCCGGCCGCCCAGCTCGATCGCCAGGGCCTGCCGGACCTCCTCGGCGCGCTCGGCCTGCGCGGCGCCGTGCTGCCGGGCCAGCGCCTGGCGACCGCCCTGGCCCACGAAGAGCCGGGTGCCTTCCTCCAGGTAGGCGGGCAGGCCCGCGGCATGGTCGCGATGCCCGTGCGAGAGCACCACAGCGGCGATGGGCAGCCCCGGCGCGGTGCGCTCGATCAGGGCGCGGACCCGGCTGCCTTCCTCGCGGCTCACGGGCGTGTCGAAGACCACCACGCCCTGGGGGCCGACGACGAAGTGGTTGTGGTAACGCGAGGCCAGGCCCTCGACGCGGTAGACATCCGGCGCCAGGCGTTCGGCGCGCAGCGCGCCGGCAGGCGCCTGGGGCTCGTAGCCAGCGGGCAGGGGCGGGCGCGTGCTGGATGCGTCCACGGCAGCGGGCGGCTGCAGCTGCCAGCGCTGGGTGCGCCGCTCGCCGTTGAAGATCTCGATCTCGGCGGGCTGCAGGCCGCGCTCGTCATGGCTGCTCAGGTAGACGTAGCGCAGCGGCCCCTGCCGCACCTCCATCAGCCGGCCCTGGGCGCCGGACCAGCGCAGCTGCAGCTCGCGGCCGGCCGGGTCGCGCAGGGTCTGCTGCCAGGTGCCCTGTTGCTCCTGCGCCGGCGTCAGGGGCGTGGACTGGCGCAGCAGCTCGGCGGGCAGCCACAGCAGCTGGTCGGCCAGATGCTCGCGGGCCGCCTTGGCGTCCACGGCCTGGATGGCGGTGCCGTCCCGCCAGCCCAGGAGGTCGATGCGCTGCGCGCCCTGGGCATCGCCGGCCTCCCGGTAGCGAAACACGATCTCGCCGGGAAAGCGGTTCTCCGTCTCCAGCCGGAAATGCCCGTCCCGGGCCAGCCAGAGCGTCTGCCGCGCCGGTACCGGCACGGAGGCGTCACCCGGATGCGCCGCCTGCTCGCGCGCGAGCAGCTCGCCGTGCATCTGCAGCTGCCAGGCTTCCGGATCGGCCGCCGGCGCGGCACGGGCCGCTCCCATGGCGGCAAACCCGAGGGCGAGCGGCAGTGCCAGGCGCCGCCAGCCGGATGGGCGCAAACTGGCGCCGCCGCGCGAGGAGCGAGATGTCATGGTGATCCTCCCTGAATTGTTCGCGCAGTGTCGCGGCCCGGTCCCACCCTCCAGGAAGTCATGCCGGCCCTGCCGGCATGCTTGCGAGGCGCCTTCCGCAGCCCGGCCCATGACCACGAACCCAACCCCGACCCGCCCCACCAAGAGCGCCCGGCGCAGCCGGCGCTCGCCCCGGCACGACACCCGAGGGTCCGGCTGCGCCGGTCCTGCCGGCATGCATGCATGCGAGGCGCCTCCCGCAGCCCGGCCCATGACCACGAACCCAACCCCGACCCGCCCCGCCAAGAGCGCCCGGCGCAGCCGGCGCTCGCCCCGGCACGACACCCGAGGGTCCGGCTGCGCCGGCCCTGCCGGCATGTTTGCGAGGCGCCTCCCGCAGCCCGGCCCATGACCACGAACCCAGCCCCGACCCGCCCCACCAAGAGCGCCCGGCGCAGCCGGCGCTCGCCCCGGCACGACACCCGAGGGTCCGGCTGCGCCGGCCCTGCCGGCATGCATGCATGCGAGGCGCCTTCCGCAGCCCGGCCCATGACCACGAACCAAGCCCCGACCCGCCCCACCAAGAGCGCCCGGCGCAGCCGGTGCTCGCCCCGGCACGGCACCCGAGGGTCCGGCTGCGCCGGCCCTGCCGGCATGCATGCGAGGCGCCTCCCGCAGCCCGGCCCATGACACGAACCCAACCCCGACCCGCCCCACCAAGAGCGCCCGGCGCAGCCGGCGCTCGCCCCGGCACGACACCCGAGGGTCCGGCTGCGCCGGCCCTACGGGTGTGCCCCCCTGGGGGGGCGGCCGAAGGCCGTAGGGGGGGGGATGTCAGTACTCGAGGACCAGCTTGCCCTGCGTATGCCCACTCTCCAGGCGCTCATGCGCCAGCTTCAGGTGCTTGGCATCCACGGGCCCCAGCACCTCGCTGAGCGTGCTCTGCAGCTGGCCGGCGTCGGCCCATTGGGCGAGCTGGGCCAGCAGGCGGCCCTGCTCGGCGATGTCGTGGGTCTGGTGCAGCGGGCGCGCGAACATCATCTCCCAGTGCAGGGACAGGGCCTTGCCCTTGAGCAGCATGACGTCCAGGGCGCCGGGCTCGAAGTCGTCGATCATGGCCAGGCGGCCCTGGGGCTCGATGAGCGCGATGAAGTCCGCGAAGTGCTGGGGCGTGTGCGAGAGGCTCGCGATGTGGCGTACCGGCGGCAGGCCCTGCGCCTGCAGGGCGGCGAGCTGCGGGGCCAGGGGCTGGCGGTGGTCGATCACATGGTGGGCGCCCAGGGCCTTCAGGCGCGCGACCTCCCCAGGGCGCGAGCCGGCATCGCCCAAGGTGGCGACCACCGTGAGGTGCGGCTGCTTGCGCGCCAGCTGCAGCAGGATGGAGCCCACGCCGCCGGCCGCGGCCGTCACCAGCAGGCTCACCGGGCGCTCGGGCGTCTGCTGCACCTGCAGGCGGTCGAAGAGCAGCTCCCAGGCGGTGATGCCGGTGAGGGGCAGGGCGGCGGCCTGGGCGTCGCTCCATTGGGCCGGCGCGTGGGAGGCGATGCGATGGTCCACGGCCTGCAGCTCGGCGTAGCTTCCCGGGCGGTTGATCTCGCCGGCCCACCAGACGCGATCGCCCACGGCAAAGCCCTGCACCTCGGCGCCCAGGGCGCGCACCACGCCCACGCCGTCCCAGCCCAGGATCTGGGCCTGGCCGTCGGGCGAGGGGCGGCGCTGGCGCACCTTGACGTCCACGGGGTTGACGGCGATGGCGCGCACCTCGACCAGCAGGTCCTTGGGGCCCGGCTGCGGCTCGGGCAGGGTGAGGTCGATCAGGGACTCGGGCGCGCTGATGGGCAGGGACTGGTAGTAGCCGACGGCTTTCATGAAGGACTCCTGGTTTGGCTTTGCCCGCCACGGCGGTGGGCATGACCGTGACTGTGCGGTCCGGATGACTTTCAAACCAGCGGCTCTGGCATCATTCACTTTCAAATGAAGATTGAAAATACATCCGAACTCCGCCTGCTGGTGGAATGCGCCCGCCGCGGCAGTCTCAGCGCCGCTTCGCGGGAGATGCAGCTGAGCCCCGCCGCTGCCAGCGCCATGCTCAAGCGCCTGGAGGCACGCCTGGGCGTGCGGCTCATGGAGCGCAGCACCCGCGCCCTGCGCCTCACCGCCGCGGGCGAGCAGCTGCGGGACTACGCCCAGCGCGCCCTGGAACTGCTGGACGAGGGCCTGGCCCAGGTCAGCGAGGCGCCGCTGAGCCTCAAGGGCAAGTCGGGTGAGCGGCTGCGCGGGCGCATCCGGCTGAGTGCCTCCAGCGACCTCACGCGCCAGTGGGTGCTGCCGATGCTGCAGGACTTCATGGCCCGGCACCCGGCCGTCGAGCTGCACCTGAGCGTCAGCGACTCCCTGCAGGACATCTACAAGGACGAGATCGACGTCGCCCTGCGCTACGGCCAGCTGCCGGACTCCAGCCTGGTCGCGCGGCGCCTGGCCCTGGTGCGCCGCCAGGTCGTGGCCAGCCCGGACTACCTGAAGCGCGCCGGCACGCCGCGCCAGCTGGAGGATCTGGCGGCGCATGACTGCATCACCTTCCGCATCCGCAACCGCCACGAGCGGGCCTGGCGCCTGCGGCCCGCCGAGACGCCCGAGGCCGAGCCGGTGAGCGTGCCCGTGCAGGGCCGGCTCAGCACCGACGACGGCGAGATCGCCCACCGCTGGGCGCTGCAAGGCCAGGGCCTGATCTACAAGAGCGAGCTGGACGTGCGCCGCGCCCTGATCGATGGGCAGCTGGTGCAGGTGCTGCCCGGCTGGCTGGGGGACGAGCTGCCCCTGCATGCGGTGATGCCCAGCCAGCGCTTCCTGCCCCAGCGGGTGCGGGCCCTGGTGGACCACCTGGTCGAGGGCTTTGCGGCCCTGCCGGCCCCGCGCGCGCCACGCGCACGCCGGCGCAGCGGCCCGGCCTGATTGCCTCTACAGTGCGGGCATGACACGCATGGACGACACCCCAGGCTTCATCCCCGGCATCGAGGCGCCGGCCACGCCCAGCGCGCAGGGCTGGCATCTGGTCTTCGTGGAGGGCCAGCTGCTGATCCACGCCGAGAGGCAAGGCCTGACCCCGCAGCCGGATGCCTTCACCTCACCGGCGGAGCGCCACTACCTCGGCCGGCTGGACGGCCTGGATTGCTGGACCCAGCAGTCCAGCTCGGTGCCCGAGGGCTGGGAGCCCCAGGGCCTGCGGGCCGCGATGATGCAGATGGACGCCTCCCTGCTGCAGCTCGCCGGCCGCGCCGCCCAGGTGATGGAGTGGGACCGCGCGCACCGCTTCTGCGGCGTCTGCGGCACGCCCACCGAGCGCCAGGCGCAGGAACGCGCGCGGCGCTGCCCGTCCTGCGGGCATGTGTCCTATCCCCGCATCAGCCCGGCCATGATGGCCCTGGTGTGGCGCCGGCATCAGGGGCGGCCGCAACTGCTGCTGGCCCGCTCGCCGAACTTCAAGCCGGGCTTCTACAGCGCGCTGGCCGGCTTCGTGGAGGCGGGTGAATCGCTGGAGTCCTGCCTGCACCGCGAGGTGGCGGAGGAGGTGGGCGTGCGGGTCCGCGGGCTGCACTACTACGCCAGCCAGAGCTGGCCCTTCCCGCACAGCCTGATGCTGGCCTTCCGCTGCGAGTGGGCGGGCGGCGAGATCCGCGAGCAGCCCGGCGAGATCGAGCATGCCGACTGGTTCGAGCTCGACGCCCTGCCGGGCCTGCCGCCGCGCTTCAGCATCGCCGGCCACTTGATCGGCGACACCATCGCCTGGCTGCAGGCCGGGGGCGATCTGGACGCAGCGCAGGCGAGGGCCTAAGTCTCAGCTGACGGTCAGTCCAGGCAGCCCTGCGCCTGCAGGGCTTCGCGCGCCAGACGCTCGCGATGCGGGCCCAGCTGGCGGATCAGCTCGTGCTGCGTGGGCTTTTTTGCGCCCTTGGGCAGGGCTTTCGCGTCGACCTGCATGTCCATGTTGAGGGCGAAGAAGCAGCGGCCGGAGCCGGTCTTGCGTTCGGTCCAGCCCACGAACCAGCCCAGCTCGACCGGGCCGGTGCCATCCCAGCCGGTCTTGGCGAAAAGGCGCCAGGCGGGCGTCTCATCGCGCAGAAAGACCCGCCGCGCCAGGGTCTCGGTGCGATCGCTGATGGGCAGGCGGTGCTCGGCGAAGCGGCGCAGGAAGTCGACTTGCTCGACGGCCGTGATGCGCACATCGCCGTCCAGCCAGAAGCTGTCGTGCCGGGGACCGGCCACGGCGTTGCCGTAGCGCCAGGCCCAGAGCCGGGACTGCATGCCCTCGGCGCCGACCTGTCGGGCGATGTGCTGATAGACCCACACCGCAGAGAAGCGGAAAGCGGTCTGCAGGGTCTGGTCCTGGTTCCAGTCCTCGTTCCAGCGCTTCTGGCCGTCCCACTTGAAGACCTGGGTCTCGTCGCGCGCGACGCCGGCCTCCAGCGCGATCAGCGTGCCGGGAATCTTGAAGGTGGAGGCCGGGCGGAAGCTCTGGTAGGCCCGCCGGGCGTCGGACACGGTCCAGCGCCGGGCCTGCTCGTCATAGAGGGCGATGACGCCGCGCGTACCCAGGGCCTGGAAGCCCTGGTCGAGCTCCGGCGCGATGCGGAAGGCCTCGGCGGCGCTGTCGGCCCGGCTGCTGCCGGCGAGCAGGGCAAGGCTCAAGGTGGCGAGCGCAAGAAGGGGCTGGTGGGCTGCGGTCAAGGTCATGGAATCTCCTGTTGGATGGAAGACCGCAGTGTGTCGGCGCGGGTGACACGTGTCAGTGCCAATGCGACGTTACGCTTGTTGCGCGGGCAGGCCCAGGGCGGCCAGCAGCTGGCGCGCCTCGCCCTCGTAGCGCTCGCGCTGGGACTCCGCCCGCAGCTTGC
Source organism: Pelomonas sp. BJYL3 (assembly GCF_027257975.1). Lineage (GTDB taxonomy): Bacteria > Pseudomonadota > Gammaproteobacteria > Burkholderiales > Burkholderiaceae_C > Roseateles_B > Roseateles_B flavus. The sequence continues at coordinate 658,567 of NZ_JANZKX010000001.1, read as the reverse complement.
GGCCGTGATGGCGGGCCTGCTGCACCAGCTCGGCGGCGCACAGGGCGTCGCCCTCGCGCCAGGCATGGCGGGCCCACAGCAGCAGGAAGGCGCAGCGCTGCTCGGCCGGCAGCTGGGAGTGCAGGCGCCGGCAGGCCTCCCAGCGCTCGGCGGCCAGGCTGCGGAAGCTGTCGCCGGCCAGGGGCAGGCCCTCGGCCTCGGCGCGCTGCTGGGCCTGGGCAAAGCTCCAGCCCTGCTGCTCGGCGATGCGCAGCAGGAAGATGGTGTTGAGCAGCGAATGCCGGGCCAGGCCCCAGCGCTCGCAGACGCTCTCGCTGAGCAGCAGCCAGCCCCAGGCCTCGGCCCCGCGCTGCGGCGGTAGCAGCCCGGCGCCCTGCAGCAGGCACAGGGCATTGGCCAGGTTGGCGGCGCTGACCTGCAGCGCATCCGGCAGGCCGGCCAGGCTGGCCTGGCGCAGGGCCGCGGCGAGGTCCTCCAGCGCTGCGAGTGCCTGCTCGGGCGATGCCGCCTGCAGGGCCAGCTCGCGGCCGGCCATGCCGCGCAGATTGAGGTAGTCGACCAGCAGGCCGGCATCGAGGGCCAGGTCTTGCTCATCGAGCCGGGCGAGCTTCTGCAGGGCCACGGCGCTCTCGCCCAGGCTGCCATGGCAATGCCAGGCCTCCAGCACCACCAGGCGCCAGCCGATCTGCCGGGCCTGGCCCAGGGGCAGGCCGGGCTGCTCCAGGCCTTGGCGCAGGGTGCGCAGCTCCTGCTGCAGCGTGGCCCAGTCGCCCAGGCGGCGGGCGATGCGGGCGCGGCGCAGGCTCAGGGAGAGCTGGGCGGGCAGGTCGCCCGCGGGGGCATGGTCCGTGGCCTGGGCCAGGGCCAGGCGGGCGGGGTAGAGCTCGCCGCGCTCCAGGGCCAGGTCGGCGCGGGAGAGGGCCTGCACATAGGCCAGAGGCAGGGCCTGGCGGGTCAGGGTCGGGCTCGGCGCCGGGGCATCGGCGGGTGGCGGGTTCAGCAGGGCGAGCCAGGCCGCCCGGTCCATCAGCTCGCCACGGTACTGCCAGCTGCAGCGGGCCAGCAGGGTCTCGTCCAGCCAGAAGGGGCCGGCGGAGCGGGCGCCATGGCGGATCAGGCCGCGCAGGGGGCTGTCGTCCAGGGCCTGCAGGGCGCGCCACAGCTGGGTGCGGTGCAGCTCGGCGCGGTCGCCCAGGCGCTGCTGCAGGGCCTTGCGGCTGCAGGGCCGGGCCTCGCGGGCCTGCCCCTCGGCATGGGCCAGCAGCAGGGCGGCGAGCAGGCGGGGCAGCAGGCGGTTGCGCAGGCGCCGGGGCGAGGCGGCGCCGGGGTCCAGCGTGAGCTGCTGGCTGTCGAGGGCGATGAGCAGCGGCGGGGCGCTGGCATCAGAAGCGGGGGGGCGGGTGTCGGGGCTCACGGCGGCATTGTGGGCCGGGTGGGCGGGCCGTCCGGGCTTCATGGGCCAGGGCCTCGCGTTACAGGCGTTACAGCGCCAGCTCGGCCGCCGGCAGGGCCCGGATGCGCGGACCGAAGCTGCTGATGCTGGGCAGGGTGGCGTTCTCGTGGGCCCGGATCTGCGCGCCGCCGGCATGGGGCTTGTCGTGGGTGGTGTGGGCGTCAGCCACCAGGGTGACCTCGAAGCCCAGGGCCGCCGAGCGCCGCACGGTGGTGTCCACGCAGAACTCGCTGGCATAGCCGCAGACGGCGACATGGCCCACCCCCGTCTCGCGCAGGGCCGACTCCAGCGGGGTGCGCAGATAGGAGTCGGGCGTGGTCTTTGCGATGACCGTGTCGCTGGGCCGCGTCTGCAGCCCCTCGGCGAAGGCCCAGCCCGGCGAGCCAGCCTGCAGCACGCCCTGCGCGCTCTGGTGCTGGATCAGGAAGACGGGCAGTCCCTGGGCGCGGAAACGTTCGGCCAGGGCATTGATGCGCTCGATCACGGCCGACGCCTCGAAGGGCGGCGGGTCGAAGAGGGCCTGCTGCACGTCGATGATCAGCAGGGCCTGCGGCGTGGGTGCGCTCATGGAGGGGCTTCAGTAGTGGGGAGGGAGTTCGTCGCGCAGGTTGCGGGCAGAGCCGCCGGCGCTGTCGGGCATGCGGTCGCGCAGCTGCAGCAGCTCGCGCAGCAGGACGTCGATCTGCTGCTGCTGGCGCACGATGACGCGGTTCAGCTCGTCGAGCATGTCCTCGGTGTAGGCGGCCTTGATTTCCAGCTCGGTGAGGCGCTGGTCATGGGGGTCTGGGTCTTGCATGGCGAGGGCATCCGGGGGCCGCCACAGGAGGCGGGCGGCCAGCCCACGCATTGTGCCCGGGCGGCGGCGCGGGCGCCGCAAGTCAGGGAGCGGCGGGCTTCAGCTGCCGCTGCGCAGTGCGATGGTCACCAGGCCGGAGGCATCCTCCAGCGCGGTGACGCCATGCAGGGCATTGCGCTGCAGGAAGAGCAGCTGGCCGGGCGCCAGCACCTGGCTGTGGCCGTCCACGCTGACCTCCAGCCGGCCTTCCAGGCAATGGATGGTGATCTCACCGGCCACCTTGTGCGGCGGCAGGGACTTGCCCTGCAGCAGCACCAGGTGGATCAGCTCCAGATCCTGGGACTTGAACAGCGCGCTGGTCTTGGCGCCCTGCAGGCGGGGGCCCAGGGGCTGGATGGGCACGGGCTGGCCGGCGATGACATGCGTAAGGGCCATGAGCTGCTCCTTGGGGACGGACGAGGGCCAGTGTGGACCCCGCCGCGCTTCGCTGCAAGAAGGGGCTTGAAGCCCCGCGCGCCTGCCGGACCTCAGCGGCCGGGGAAGACGCGATAGGGCGGTGGCTGGCCGGCCTGCAGGCGCAGCAGGGGGATCACCTGCTGCACATGGGGCAGGGCGCGCAGCCGGCGCTCCAGGGCCTCGGCCTGGGCCGCATCCCGCACGCAGCCCTCGGCATAGACGACCCGGCCCTGCACCGTGATCCAGACACTGCTGCCCGCCAGCGTTGCGCCGAGCGTGGCGTCTGCCCGGATGGCGTCGGCAATGCCCGCGTCATAGCGGTAGGCGCTGGACTGCGCACAGTCCGGCTCGCCGGCCAGCCAGCAGGTCGTGCCCTTCTCCGCCCGGCGGTGGGCCTGGGTGCGCCGTTCGGCCTCGCTGACACGCGGGCCGGCGGGCTCGGGGCAGCCGGCCTGGTCCCGGCTGAGAGCGAGGAAGGGATCGTCGAACCAGTTGCGCAGGGCTCCGCCCTCCGTGGGCTGCGCGCAGGCGGCGCCGGCCAGCAGGAGGCCCGGGAGCAGGCATGGCACGGGGCGCTTCATGGCGTCAGGCCTTCATGCCTTGAGGCACTTCTTCACCGTGTCCAGCGTGCGGGTGGTGATCTCGCGGCCGAAGAGCTGCTCCAGGCGCCGCATGAAGAGCGGGCCGTCCTCATGGGGCTGGTAGGCGCTGACGACCTGGGTCTCGCTGAGCGCCAGGATGCGCACGCCTTCCGCCACCAGAGGCAGGGCCGGCGGCGCCTCGGGCGGCTGGCGCAGGAAGGTGACGATGCGCTTGGCGTCCGCCGGCAGGGCGTGGCCGGCGAAGGGGTCGGCGTCCAGCCAGGCCTGCAGCTGGTCCTGGCGGCGCAGGATCACCGGGAAGTGCCGGCCCATGCCGGCCTCGATGACCTTCTCCAGGCGCTTCTCCAGCGTGGGCAGGGGCGTGGCACGAGCGTCGAAGACCACATTGCCGCTGGACAGCAGGGTGCGGACCTCGGTGTAGCCGGCGTCTTCCAGGCAGGCCTTGAGCACGGGCATCCTGGCGTTCTGCGGGCTGACGCCGCGCAGGAGGGCGATGTATCGGGGCATGAGGGCTGTTCGGAGGGGGGGACCACCGCTTCAGGTGGGTAGGGGCGCCGTGCAGGCCGGCACGGCCTCGTAGTGCAGCACGGTGGGGAAGGGCTCGTAGAAATGGTGCAGCAGGGCGCGCCACTGCTGGTACTCGGGCGACTGGCGGAAGCCCTGCTCGTGGTGGGCCACGCTGTCCCAGCGCACGAGCAGCAGGTAGTGGTCGGGTCGCTCCAGGCAGCGTTGCAGCTCGTGGCCGCGGTAGCCGGGCATGGCGGCGATCAGCGCCTGGGCCTGGGCGAAGGCCTTCTCGAACTCGGCCGAGCTGCCGGGGCGCAGCTGCAGCGGGGCGGTCTCCAGGATGCCGGGCGCCGCGAGGTTCTCGCTCAAGGCCTGCACCGCGTCGCGGGCCTCGCGCAGGCTGCTGCCGTACAGCTCGCGATGGCAGCGCATGGCCAGCAGCCGCTCTCCGGCCTGGACGAGGCGCTGCACGTCCGCCGGCTTCGCCTGGCCTCGGGCGGGATAGAGGCCCTGGCGGCGCAGCCCGCGCAGCTGCCATTGCTGCCACAGCGCGTGAAGCGCCAGCAGGCCCAGGACTGCCGCCCCAAGCTCGATCCACATGCCGTTCATCGTTCCTCCCTGCAAGTGCGGCCAGTGTGCCACCGACCTGCCCGAGCCCACCGCGCGCGGGCGATTAGCACGGAGCCTCCCGGCTTGTCCTGCTGAAAACACCTATCCATCTTGTTAGTCGACATTAAATATATTACGAAAGCACAAACGATATACAAGATCGTCCCTGTGCAGCCAAGCCCAAGCCAAGGTCGGCGGAACCACCGGGACACGCAGGGCTCCAAGGCCGGGACCCCTCGTTCCGCCGCCCAACAACCGCTGCACCACAGGGTGCAACACAGGTGCAATCTTGAAAAAAAATCTGATCACGAAGGCCGTCCTCCTCTCGCTGGGGGTGGCCGCCACCGGAGGGGTGCTCGCCCAGGAAACGCTGGAGCGCGTGGAGGTCACGGGCTCTTCGATCAAGCGCATTGCCAACGAGGGTGCGCTACCGGTACAGACGCTCACCCGTGCCGACATCGAGCGCTCGGGCGCCCGCAATGTGGAGGACCTGATCCAGGCCCTGCCCGCCATGCAGGGCTTCCAGACGTCGTCCGCCTCCGTCAACGGGGACGGCCCCGGCGGCGTGCAGAACGCCTCGCTGCACAACATCGGCGCCGCCTACACCCTGGTGCTGCTCAATGGCCGCCGCCTGGCCGCCTACAACGCCGGTTCCGCGGTCAACCTCTCCAGCATCCCCCTGGCCGCCATCGAGCGGGTGGAAGTGCTGACGGACGGCGCCTCGGCCCTGTACGGCTCGGACGCCGTGGCCGGTGTCGTCAACTTCATCCTGAAGAAGAACCAGACCAACCTGGTGCTGGAGGCTTCCGTCTCGGTGCCGCAGAAGCACGGCGGCCGCTCCAGCAGCGTCAACCTCAGCAAGGGCTTTGGCGACTATCCGGTCGACGGCTACAACGTGCTGCTGGCCTTTGCCCACGAGCGCCAGAACGAGCTCAATGCGGCCGACCGCGACTTCGCCAGGTCCGGCGTGGTGCCCTTCACGCATGAGGGCAAGACCTACACGCTGTACGAGTCCGCCCGCAACACGGCGCCGTCCTCGGTGACCCTGGGCCTGAAGAACCCGATCACCGGCCCGGGCGGCAGCGCCATCAGCGCGCTGACCTTCTCGCCGGACTACCTCAAGAACGGCAAGTGCGGCCCCAACACCGTGCTGGCCACCGTGGGCCTGGACCAGGCCTGCCAGTTCGACTACGCCGCCACCGTGCAGCTGCAGCCCTCCACCAAGCGCGACAGCCTGTTCGCGTCGGGCACGGTCAAGATCAACGAGAACACCAGCGCCTTCTTCGAGGCCGTGGCCTCCAAGTTCGAGCTGAAGGAGCGCCATGCGCCGGTGGCCCAGGCCATCGGGCTGAGCCTCAGCGATCCGCTGTACGCCGCCAACGTCCAGCCCCATCTGGCCAAGCTGGGCATCGACCCCGCCAACGTCAGCAAGGCCACGACCAACAACCGCTTCAGCGACGCCGGCGGCCGCTCGGACCTCTTCAAGACCGACGCACGCCACCTGGCCGTGGGCGTGGAGGGCGTCTTCCGCGACTTCGACTACAGCGCCAGCTATGTGCATTCCACCAGCCGCGCCGACACCTACTACGACGGCGGCTACCTGCGCCAGAGCTGCTACAACGCGCTGCTGGACAGCGGCAAGTTCAACCCCTTCGCGCCGGTGGGCGGCAATGCCAGCGCCTTCGCCCCTTGCATCCTGAAGGAGCGCAACGACAGCACCCGCACCGCGCTGGACACGGTGGGCGCGCGCCTGTCCGGCGAGCTGTTCCGCATGCCCGCAGGCCCGGCCATGCTGGGCGCCGGCGGCGACCTGACGCGCCGGAAGTACGACTACGACCCCAGCGCCCTGGCCATGGGCCCCAATGCCCTGCACAGTGGCACCGACACAGCCTTCGGTCGCGGCACCGGTGCCCTGCCCATCGAGGCCAGCCGCCGCAACTGGGGCCTCTTCGCCGAGCTGGCCCTGCCGCTCACCAAGACCCTGGAGACCACGGCCGCGCTGCGCTATGACGACTACAGCGCCGTGCAGAACAACATCGTGCTGGACGACCAGGGCAAGCTCGCAGCGCCGGCCAAGCAGGGCAATGCCAACAGCAAGGCGACCTACAAGCTGGCCTTCAAGTTCCAGCCGCAGGACAGCGTGCTGGTCCGCGGTTCCTACGGCACGGGCTTCAAGGTGCCGGAGATGGACCTGATCACCCAGGCCATCTCGGGCGGCACCAACACCAGCGGCTCCTATCCTTGCCCGGTCAAGGCACCGGACCCGCGGGCCGTCAACTGCGAGGGCACGACGCAGTACGACCTGCTCAGCGGTGGCAATCCGCTGTCGGGCGCCAACGGCCTGAAGCCGGAGGAGTCCCGCAACATGACCCTGGGCCTCAAGGTCGAGCCCGTCAAGGGCCTCAGCGCCGGCCTGGACTACTGGGCGGTCAAGATGAAGCACCAGATCGTCGCGCTCCCCGAGTCCCTGGTCTTCGGCAACCCCACGGCCTATGACAGCCTGATCCGCACCGTCTACGACCCGGCCCGGGGCTCGGACAAGCTGGCCGTGCTGCTGCCCAGCTACAACCTCGGCAGCTCGCGCTTCAGCGGCGTGGACTGGGAGCTGGCCTATGCCCGCAAGCTCGAAGGCCTGGGCCGCCTGGCGCTGAGCTGGTCGGGCACCTACATGCTCAAGTCGGAGATCGACGACGGCGCGGGCACGGTGGAGAACTCGGTGGGCCGCTTCTCCGCCTACAACACCGTGACCTTCCGCGTGATCCAGCGCGCCAGCGCCACGCTGAGCCATGGCATGTTCAGCCACACCGCCACCTGGAACTGGCGCAGCGGCTACCACGACAAGGAGCAGTCCGCCGCGGACGGCAAGGTGCGCGTGGTCAATGCCGACGGCAGCCTGGGCGCCTACGCCACGGTGATCCGCGACGTGGAGTCCTACGGCACGCTGGACTGGCAGACCCGCATGCAGCTGCTGAAGTCCACCGCGCTGACCGTGGGCATCCGCAATGTGCTGGACCAGGCGCCGCCCTTCTCGCTGCGCACCTCCGGCGGCGGCAACCAGATCGGCTTTGATGCGCGCTATGCCAACCCGCTGGGCCGCACCTTCTACGTGAACGCCAGCTACAAGTACTGATCCCAGGACAGGCCAGCAAGGCCTGCAGAGGAAGAGGAGCGTCGGGGCCCCGGGCAGTGTGCTGCCCGGGGCCTTGTCGTTTCCACGACGGGCTCAGCGCCGCGCCGGACGCCTGGGCTGGACGGACTCGACCGAGCCCTCGATGCCGATCCAGAGATAGACCGGAATGGGCTTGCCCTCCCAGGTGGCCGGGGCGAAGCGCCACTGGCGGATGTAGGGGAAGAGCTGGCTCTTCTCGCAGGCATCGCCCTCGACGGGCTCATGGTGCGAGTGCACGCCGGCCACGCGGCCGTCGGCCTCGATCAGGGCCTCGTACTCGCCCACGGGCTTGCGGGCCAGGCAGCGGGCATCCTGGGGCGCCACGATGGTCAGGGCCACGGGCGGGATGAAGCCCGGCTCGCCGATCTTCGGCGGCCCGTCAAAGGCCGAGCTGCCCACGGGGTGGAAGCTCAGCGCGAAGCCGGGGCGGTCTGCGGCCTGGGCGCCCTGCACGGCGCACAGCAGCAGTGCAAGGCCCAGCCAGGCCGCAGGGCATTGAACGGTGCGGGAAGCGGCCGGCCGGTCCGCGGGGCTTGAGCGTTTGTGCAACATCCGGGGGCTCCTGTCGATGACCAAGGCGGCTGCGTCAGCCCAGGGGGAGGGGCGCAGGTCCGGCCGGGGATGATAGCCGCCCGACTGCCTGCCCCGGTCGCAAGAAACGGAATGCGCCGGGCGACGCCCGCGGCGAGCATGGCCTGCCTCAATCAAGATCAAAGGAGTGAACGATGGCATGTCTGGCAGGCAAGGTGGCCCTGGTGACGGGTGCGAGTTCGGGCATAGGCCGGGCCGCGGCCCTGGCCCTGTCCGGGGCGGGCGCGCACCTGGTCCTGGGAGCGCGCAGCCGGGAGCGGCTGGAGGCGGTGGCCGAGCAGATCCGCCAGGCCGGCGGGCAGGCCCATGCCCTGGCCGGCGATGTGCAGGACGAGGCCTATGCGCAGGCCCTGGTCGACCAGGCGGTGTCGGCCTTCGGCGGCCTGGACATCGCCTTCAACAACGCCGGCACCCTGGGCGCGATGGGCGAGAGCCCCGCGATCACCCGCGAGGCCTGGGACGAGACCCTGGCCATCAACCTCAGCAGCGCCTTCCTGGCGGCCAAGCACCAGATCCCCGCGATGCTGAGGCGGGGGAAGGGCTCGGTGATCTTCACCTCGACCTTCGTCGGCTACACGGTGGGCTTCCCCGGCATGGCGGCCTATGCTGCGAGCAAGTCCGGCCTGCTGGGCCTGACGCAGGCGCTGGCCGCGGAGTTCGGCGGGCAGGGCATCCGCGTCAACGCCCTCCTGCCCGGCGGCACGGACACGCCCATGGGCCGGCAGCTCGCGGACACCGAGGACAAGCGCCGGCAGGTCGGCAGCCTGCACGCGCTGAAGCGCCTGGCGACACCCCAGGAGATCGCCGGCACAGTGCTGTACCTGGCCTCGGAGGCCTCCTCCTTCACCACGGGCACGGCCCTGCTGGTCGACGGCGGGGTGTCCATCACGCGGACCTAGGGCCTGTTCACGCGGCGCCCGCCCCAGGCCTTCAGGCCGCCCCGCGCTCGTGGAACACGGCCTCGATGTTGTGCCCGTCCGGGCCGATGACGAAGGCGGCGTAGTAGCCCGCGTGGTAGTGCGGGCGCAGGCCGGGCGGGCCGTTGTCCCGGCCACCGGCGGCGAGCGCCGCGCGGTAGAAGGCGTCGACCTGCTCGCGGCTGGCGGCGCTGAAGGCCAGGTGCAGGGGCGCCGGCTTGTCCTGGCTCAGGTGCAGGCATAGCGAGGCCTCGCTGCCCGCCTGGCACAGTTCGATCCCGTAGCTGGGAACGCCCTCGCCGACGGCGGCAATGCCCAGCGGCGCGAGGGCCTGAAGGAAGAAGGCCTTGCTGGCCGCGTAGTCGCTGACACCGAACTTGACATGGTCGAACATGGGGGCTCCTTGCAAGAGGGGCTGGGCTAGGCGCCGCAGGCCGGGTCGCCGGGGATGTTGCGGCCGAGGTGGATGTCCCGGCTCACCTGCCAGACGCCCGCCTTCATGAGCGGGCGCGAGAGCCCCGAGCCGCCCCGGTCCCGGGTCATGCGGCGGGCCTGCCTGGGTGTGAGCTTGGGATCGTCCGTGAACATCAGGTCGTCGATGTAGTAGGTGGCGCAGCCGCGCTCGAGCACATGGAGATGAATGTGCTCGGGCACGTCTTCTCCCGGGTAGCTGCCGGGCCGGATGGTGTCGAAGGTGTAGCGCCCCGCGGCATCAGACTGCACCCAGGCGCGCAGGCGGCCCTGCCGGCGGGTCTCGAAGTCCGGGGCTCCGGCCGGCTCGGGGTACCGGCCCCGGCTGTCGGTCTGGTAGGCATAGATCACCACGCCCGCCTGCGCCTCGCCCTTGCGGTTGAACACGCGGCCGGTGATGACCATGGGCGCGCCCGGCTCGTCGGCCGGGGCGATGCGGGCCCGGGCGCCCAGTTGCGCCGGCATGCCGACGAACACGGACGCGCAGCCCTCGCAAGGCAGGCCGACCACCGGTTCCCCCTGGCCATGCGCCAGCCCGGTGGCGGCGGCCCACAGCATCATCACGGCGAGGTGTCTCAAGGGGGCCTCCTGGATCGAGAGCTCGTGGAGAGAAGGGGCGGCGGTCCCGCCCAGGGAGGGTCAGGTCTTGCGTGCCTGGTTCCGGCGGCAGCCCCGCCAGCCTTTGCAGACAGGTCGTGCCAGCCTAGGCCGCCAGGCCGGCCCGGCGCAGCAGCCAGCGGCCGAAGCCCTGGCGGGCGGGCGCTGCGGGCGGGTCTTCCTGCACGCCCATCGCCAGCAGGCGCTGCTCCACGCCGGCCAGGCCGGCCCGGCGGGCCGCCTGCAGCGGCGTGGCGCCGTCAAACTCGGAACGCAGCCGAGGGTCGGCGCCCTGTTCGAGCAGGTACAGCGCCACCTCCTCCTGCCCGGCCAGGATGCAGGCCACCAGCGGCGTGCCGAGGAACTCCGGATGGGCGTAGTTGAGGTCCACCCCGTTGCGGGTGTGATAGCCGACCAGGGCCAGATCCCCGCTGCAGGCCGCGTGGAACAGCTCCTTCCAGTTTCCTCCGGACATGGCGTCTCCCTTGTGTTGGCACTTGCGCTGACCTTGCGCTGAAACTGCGCTGACGATGCACTGAATCCTGCACTGGACCGCCACCGGTCATGGGCCGCAGGGCAGGCGGCGGGTGCCAGGTCTTGCCCGCGTGATGGCGAACCCGACGTTCGCCGCAGCGCAGGATGCCAGAAGCGGGGCCGCGGGCGCAAGCACCTGCCGTGTGCAGGGCCGGGCGGAGGGCGCCGGTCCTCGGCCCTGCCTGCTTGGCCTGCAGCGCCGGTGCCCGGGCGGGTCGAGCCGGAGCAGCCTGCGGGCCCCAGGCCTGCGCCCTGCAGGTTCAATGGCCGCTCCATGGGGGCTCCATGGGGGCTCCATGTGTTCTCCTGCCGGGTGGCGTCGCGAACGGTGCCCGCAAGCGCCGGCACAGCGCCCTGCCGGTCAGCACGGGACCATCCAGGCCAGCAGGCCAGCAGTGCGATGCCAAGGGGTGCGCCGCCGTTGCCATCCCCAGCGTTCTCGCAGGCCGGGTACAGCAGGGCACCGCTGGAGGGGCATTGCACTGTGGACGTGAGACAGCCCGCCAGGGCCAGCAGGCCGAGCGGCAGGCACAGCACCGCCGCCAGCGCCAGGCGCAGGGGGCGCCGGGGGGCGAGGGCCTGGGCTGCGGGCGCCAGCAGGGTCGCGGTGAGGAGGGGCGCTGCACCGGGCTCAGGGCTGGCTGGCGGCATCCTCGCAGACCACCCGCGAGAAGGCGAACTCGATCCGGCGCGGTGCCCCGTTGCGCAGGCCCTCGATGCTGGCGAGAAGGCGGGAATCCTCCTGCCGTGCGTAGGCGATGCGCTGGGGGAAATCGTGCGTCGGGTTCTCGAAGACGGCCTCCCGAGGGCCGCTGCTCAGCAGCCGGAAGACCGTCGCGGGCCTGCCCGAGGGCTGGGGCATGAGCGCCAGGGTGCCGTCCGGCAGCTGCCGCAGCTGCATGAACTCGAACTCCACGGTCTTGCCCTGCCTGACCGTCCGGCTCATGCCCAGCATGGTGCCGCCCGCCGGCGCCAGCCAGTGCTCCACCGTGCCGGCCTCGCCGCCATGCCCGCGCCAGCAGCCGGCCAGCCAGGCCATGTCATGGACGGACTGCGCCCGGGCGGGCAGGGCGGCGCAGGCGGCGGCAAGGGCCAGCGCTGCGAGCGGGATGGGCCGGATGAGGGAGGATGGCATGAAGGCTCCTGTGGGGGTGTCGCTCCCCGGCCTGGGGTGGGTGCTGCTAGGTGTAGCAGATCACGGCGGCCTGACCTTGTGCAGCGGCCTGCCGCAGGAAGCCGAGGAGCTCACGGAAATTCTCCAGCAGATAGTCTTCGACGTCTGCCCCCTGCCGACGCCAGAGATCGCCGAGGTAGACGTCCTTGAAGTCCGAGGACTGGAGCTGCCGCCGCAGACCCTCCTCGCCGACACCCTCCAGCAAGGCGGCATAGCGGGCCACGGTGTCGCTGTCGACGGCCAGGGCGGGGCCATAGCCCACCTCGATGCGGCCGATGGGGCCGTCTCCGGCGAAGAGGTCCGGCGCGTCCGGGGCGCAGCGGCCGATGCAGTGCCGCAGGCCGTCCCAGGACTTGTCCAGGTCGGCCTCCAGCCGCTCATGCCCCGGAAATTCCGGCACCGCCACTGCAGGCGCGGCGGGCGTCTGGGCCCGGCCCAGGAGCCGCTGCAGCCAGGAGACCCGCTTCGGGGGCGCTACTTCTGCAAGGTAGGGGCTCGCGTCGTCGGGCTCCAGAAGCCGCCAGATCAGGGGCGGATCGGCGCGCAGCCGCGCCAGCTGCTCGGGGGATAGGGCGTAGAGGCTGCAGCAGATGCCCATGGTGTCGATGCTCCTTCGGGGTCAGGTCTTGTCTCGCGGTCGCGGCCGCAGGCGGAGGTGATGTGGCCTCCAGCCAGCGCGTGCGGCCGGGGGCAGGCGGGCGGCCAGTTGGACCGCCAGTTGGACCGCCAGTTGGACCGCCAGTTCACGGGCCTCGGCCTCGTCCAGCCCGGGGCCAGGCGGATGGTCCTGGCGCCGCAGTGGAAGGCTAATGCGTCACGGGTCGGGCCCATGAGCGCGGGCCGCCAGGCCTGGTACTGCGCCAGGCTGCCGGCCGGCGACGCCCGCGGGGCCTTGATCTCGGCCCCGGCATAGCGCCGCGTGAGGCCCAGGCCGAAGATCTCGATGCGATGGGCCAGTGCCATGGCATCGACCGTCAGCCGCTCCCGGCCGGGGAACTGCCCCAGCATGATGCCCAGGGCGCCCACCGTCCAGCCGGCCAGCCACAGGAGCAGGACGGCGGTGGGTGGCTTGTCGGAGGGCTGGCGCAGCTGCTCGATGGCCTGCACCTCGCCAAAGCACCAGCCGCCAAGCCAGATCACCAGGAAGAGCAGGGCCAGGAGGCTGCGCCGGGCGGGAACGGCCGCCTGCAGGCCCTCGGCGCTGAGGGGCGTCTGGTAGCCGGGGGGCTGGGGTGTGATTGGCATGGGGGCTGGAGGGCAGGAAGATCAGGCGCGTTCATGAGAGGTCGGGAGGCAAGCCGGCCGTTCGCAGAAGGCCTTGAGGCCCGCAAGCCGTTTCTCGACGACCCGCGAGAAGTACAGCGCCGCCAGCGGCTCGATCAGGCCGCGCAGCAGCCCGGGCCGCGCGACGACGGTGTAGCGGAACCGTGCCAGCGTGATGTCCGCCGACTGCGCCTTGAAGACCCAGGAGCCGGCGAACTTCTCCAGGAACCACGGCCCCTGGACCATCTTCACCGCGGCGCGGGTCGGCGGCTGGAGCTGCACGAAGGCCACCCGCATGCCCATGCCCAACTTCGATCGGATCAGGACCTCGCTGCCGACGGCGACCTCGCCAGCCGCCCCAGCAGGTACAGCCGCCCCAGCAGGTACAGCCGCCCCAGCAGGTCCTGTAGATCCAGCAGATCCAACAGGTTCAGCAGGTCCTGCACGTCCAGAAGGTCTAGCAGGCCCAGAAGGTCCTGTAGATCCTGTAGATCCAACAGGGTCCGCAGGTTCAGCAGGTTCAGCAGGTTCAGCAGGTTCAGCAGGTCCAGCCGCCCCGGCTGTTTCAGCCGATCCAGCCGATCCAGCCGAGCCAGCCGCCCCAGCCGCCCCAGCTGATCCAGCGGACGCCGCAACGAGCTCGATGCGTTCAGGGAAGGGGTCCCACTCATAGCGCACCGCATAGTCCTGCGAGATGCGATAGACCTCCGCGATGGGCGCGGCAATGAGCGTGCTGTGTTCGATCAGTGCCATGCGCAACTCAGCGATGACGGCCACCGCCGGTCCGGGAACGCGGACCGTCAGGGCCGGTGCGGTCCGTGGCCTCGGCGCAGGGCAGGCCGGGCAGCGCCCGCGAGCGCATGGACTGCTCGGGCCGCCCAGGTGGGACATGTCGTCCAGGCCGCCCAGATCGTCCAGGCCGCCCAGGCCGCCCAGATCGTCCAGGCCGCTCAGATCGCCCAGGTCGTCCAGCGCGCATCATCCGCTCAGGCCGCACCCAGCGCCCTCTTCAGGGAAGGCGCCATCATCAGCAGGGCGGCTGCAAGCATCAGCACCCGCTGGACCGCGACCGAGCACAAGGCCAGATGCTGGCTCGAGGGCATGGGTCTGTTGAAGCCTTCGGTGAGGATGAGGGGCGCCAGAAACCCCAGGGCCGACATCAGCAGACAAGCCAGGATGGGCAGCAGGTGGAGGGCCGACCCTTCGATGTGGAAGCTGAGCACGTGGACCGGCAGGAAGGCCAGGAGCAGTCCGCCGCAGAGCAGCCGGTGCTGCAGGCCTTGTCGTACTGCGGGGCCCAGGTTTGGTGGGTTCATGGTCTTCTCCTCCCAGGCATGCCTGCCGCCCTCGGGCATGCCGGTGATGGTCTTGGTGCCGGTCCGGCGCAGCAGCGTCGCAGGGACCGTGTGGTGCGGTGCGGGGCGATGCGGCTAGGCGGGCAGGGCGATGGGCGCAGTCTAATGCCTGCCTCACGTGAGAGAGGGTTGAAGGGGCGCTGAGCGCATCCTCAATGGGGGGGCGGAATGGCGTCGGTGCTGGCGGCAGCTGCCAGCAAGACGCGCACGGGAGGCTGGGGATCTGCCGGAACAGATGCTCCATGAAGGCCACGTTGATGCAGGGGCGTAGCTCCGGGCTGCCGGCCGCCCGCGCACCGGTGGGCACGCACTGAATGCCTGAAGAATAGTCTTGCAAAGGAGCGCCTTTTTTGCTTGCCTGGTTGAGGTCACGGACTGTGGCATTGATAAGTGGCCGGGCCATCGTCAGGAATGGGGGCGCTTCCGTTGGACGCTGGGCCCACCGGATGGTGGATGCCGCGGCTTCTTATGCTGTCTAGATTCCGCCGCATGGAATCTAACCATTGCAAGGTCGCCGCCGAGTCCCAGTGCGTCGAGGGTCTGTCCCCCCGTGAGGCCTCGGCCCGGGCTCGCGGCTTTCCCCTGCACCTGGCCCGGCAGCAGGCCAGCCCTGCCATGCAGGCGCTGGACCAGATGCGCGAGACGCTGCGTCTGCGCCACTACGCCTTTCGCACCGAGCGGGCCTATGTGGACTGGGCCCGCCGCTTCATCCTCTTCCATGGCCAGCGCCATCCCGCCGAGCTGGATGCCAGGGCGGTGGCGGCCTTCCTGACGCATCTGGCCTTGGAGCGCAAGGCCGCCCCGTCCACGCAATACCAGGCCCGGGCGGCGCTGATCTTCCTGTACGGGCAGGTGCTCAGGCTTGAGGCCCCCTGGCTCAGTGAGCTGGTGCGGGATCAGGCCCGGCAGCGCCTGCCCATGGCCCTGTCGATCTCCGAGGTGCAAGCCCTGCTGGGCGAGCTGCATGGCCAGCTCTGGCTCATTGCTGCCCTGCTGTACGGCAGTGGGCTGCGTCTGCGGGAGGCCCTCAGGCTGCGCGTACAGGACCTGGATTTCAGCCGCTGCGAGCTGCTCGTGCGCGAGGACCCGGCAGGCAGGGACCGCCTCACGGTCATGCCGGAGGCGCTGGTGCCGGCCCTGCAGGCCCAGCTCAACCAGGTGCAGGCCCTGCATGAGCAGGACCTGGCCGCCGGCTATGGCCAGGTGCCCCTGCCCCAGGCGCTGGCCGCCAGTCACCCCACGGCCTCTCGCTCTCTGGGGTGGCAGTGGGTGTTCCCCGGCAGCCGGCTGCTGGTTGAGTCCCGCAGTGGCGAGGTGCGCCGCCATCCGGTGCTGGAAGGCGCTGTGCAGCGTGCCATCGCCCATGCGGCCCGGCGGGCCGGCATCCCCACGCCCTGCTCTTCACAGGCGCTGCGCCATGCCTTCGCCCTGCACCGGCTGCAGGCCGGTCATGATGTCCGCAGCCTCCAGGCGCTCCTGGGCCATCGAGATGTCCGGACCACCCTGGTCTACACCCATGTACTGGCCACGACAGGGCAGGAGGCCGGTGATTCCAAGGCATCGCCATGATGCCCTCGGCGATCACCTCCCCGCCTGCTGGTGCCATGACCTTTTTTGACGTTGACGTCGGTGTCGGTGTCGATGTCGATGTCGATGTCGATGAGGCTGCCTCTGCCGCTGCAGGTGCAGGTGCAGGTGCAGGTGCAGGCCCTGATGTCGTTGCCACCGGCAGCGCTCACCCGCGCGTCGGGGATGCCGGGCCTGCCCCAGCTTCCCCGGGTCGGCCCCGACCGGGCAGGGCGCTATCGGAAATCCCGGCTCCCCGCTTCGTCTGCCATGCGCCCCAGCCAGGGGCTGAGGTCCTCGAAGCTCTCGGCCAGCAGGTTGCAGATGCCTTCGCGGCTGCGCTGCCATCGGCCGTGCACTGCCAGCAGCCGGGCGGCCAGGATGGTGCTGCGATGCCGGGCATAGACATCTGCCCAGACGATGACCTGAATGCTGCCGTGCTCGTCTTCCAGGCTGACGAAGAGCGTGCCCTTTGCGGTCTGGGGCTTCTGGCGCACCGTCACCAGGCCGCCGGTACGGACCCGCCGGCCATGGGGCACCTGGGCCAGCTGGGCCGAACTGCGCAGGCCATGCGCCTGCAGGCGCCCGCGCAGCAGGGCCAGCGGATGGCGGCGCAGGCTGAGGCCCAGGGAGCGGTAATCCCACAGCAGCTCCTCACCCTCGGGGGCCAGGCTCAGCTGCAGGGGCGGCTCATGGATGGGGGCGTCCTGCAGCAGGGCCGGTGTGCGCCCCTGTGCGCTCGCTTCCCAGATCTGCTGACGGCGGTGGCCGGCCAGGCTGTGCAGGGCGTCGGCCGCGGCCAGCAGCTGCATCTCGCGCGCATCCAGGCGCGCCCGCAGGGCCAGGTCTTGCGCATCTCGATAAGGTGCGGGTGCTTGAGGTATTGGCGGCACTGGCGGCACTGGCGGCGAAGGGAGTGCCCCCGGTCCCGGGGCGGCCACTCCCTGGCTGCGGGCATGCCAGGCAGGGGCGGCCGCCGGCACCGCCCACCCTTCCCGGCAGGCCACGATGCGCCGTCCCGTCTCCTCACTGAGCCCGTACACCAGGCGCAGGCCCAGGCGCACGGCGGGCTGGGGGCGGGTGTGTTCGAAGGGGCGGGCGTGGTCCGGCGCGAGCGGGGGCGCCTCGCCCTGCATCCAGCTGCGCTCGCGCTCACCGGCACGGGGGGTGGTTTCCAGGCTGCAGTCCCAGTCACTCAGGTTCACATCTGCCGCCCGCACCTCGATGCCATGGCGCCGCGCATCCTGCACCAGCTGCGCCGGCGTGTAGAAACCCAGAGGCTGCGAGTTGAGCAGGGCACACAGAAAGACCGCGGGCTCATGCCTCTTGAACCAGCAGCTGGCATAGGTCAGCAGGGCGAAGCTCGCCGCATGCGACTCCGGAAAGCCGTAGGACGCAAACCCCTGGATCTGACGGAAGATGGCCTCGGCGAACTCGTCCTCATAGCCCCGCGCCCGCATGCCGCTCAGGATGCGCGCATGGAACTGGGCCAGGTCGCCGGGGCGCTTCCAGGCTGCCATGGCGCGCCGCAGCTGATCCGCCTCGCCTGGCGTGAACCCCGCGGCGATCATGGCCACCTGCATCACCTGCTCCTGGAAGATGGGGATTCCATAGGTGCGCTCCAGGGCTTCCTTCAAGGCCTCCTTCGGATAGCGGATGCCATCCTTGCCCTTGCGACGGTTCTCAAGATAAGGGTGGACCATGCCGCCCTCGATGGGCCCGGGTCGCACGATGGCCACCTCCACCACCAGGTCGTAGAAGCAGCGTGGCCTCAGGCGCGGAAGCATGGACATCTGGGCCCGGCTCTCGATCTGGAAAGTGCCGACGGTGTCAGCCCTGCAGATCATGTCGTAGGTGGCCTCGTCACCCTCGGGGATGCGGGCCAGCTCCAGCGGGTGGTCGCGGTACTCCTCGCGCAGGCCATTGACCAGCGCGAAACAGCGGCGCAGGGCCGAGAGCATGCCCAGGGCCAGCACATCCACCTTGAGCAGGTTGAGGGCATCGAGGTCGTCCTTGTCCCACTCGATGACGCTGCGACCGGGCATGGTGGCGTTCTCGATGGGCACCAGACGCGAGAGCCGGCCCTGCGTCAGCACGAAGCCGCCCACGTGCTGGCTCAGGTGGCGGGGCATGCCCATCAGCTGCCGGGCCAGCACGATCAGCTGACGAAGGGGCAGCTCCTGCACGAGGTCCCGGCCCTGGCGCTCCAGGATCTCCTGCTGCAGGGCCTGCAGCCTGTCTTCGGGCAGGATCTCCTGGGCCCAGCCGGAGTGGTCCTTGGCCAGGCGCTCGACCAGGGCCTCCTCAACGCCCAGGGCACGGCCCACATCGCGCAGGGCGCTGCGGGCGCGGTAGCGGATCACCACAGCGGTCAGCGCGGCGCGGTCCCGGCCGTAGCGCTCATAGAGGTACTGGATGACTTCCTCGCGGCGTTCGTGCTCGAAGTCGACGTCGATGTCCGGCGGCTCGTTGCGCTCACGGCTGATGAAGCGGCCGAAGAGGAGCTTGCCGCGCTCGGGGCCGATGCTGGTGATGTACAGGCTGTAGCAGACCAGGCTGTTGGCTGCCGAGCCCCGGCCCTGGCAGAGGATCTTGCGGGAGCGGGCAAAGCGGACGATGTCCGCCACGGTGAGGAAGTAGTGCTCATAGCCCAGCTCGCAGATGAGAGTCAGCTCGTCCTCGATGGTCTGGCGGTGCTCGGGCGGCACGCCCTGGGGCCAGCGTCTGTGCATGCCGTCGTAGGTCATCTTGCGCAGCCAGCTCTGGGCCGTATAGCCGGCCGGCACCACTTCTTCGGGGTACTGGTAACGCAGCTCGTCCAGCGAAAAATGACACAGGGAGGCGATCTGCAGGGTCTCCGCCAGGGTGTCGGCCGGGTAGATCTGGCCCAGGCGCAGGCGGCTGCGCAGATGGCGTTCCGCCTGCGGATGGAGGGCTCCTCCGCAGGCATGCAGTGGGCGGTTGAGCCGGGTGGCCGTCATCACGTCCTGCAGGGGCTTGCGGGAGCGCACATGGAAATGCACGTCGCCGCAGGCCGCCAGGGGCAGGGCCAGGTGCGCGCTCATCTCGCGCAGCAGCTGCAGCCAGGCCTCGTCGGACAGCTCGCGCAGCAGGCACAGGCCCAGCCACAGCTGGCCCGGCGCGCAGGCAGCCTGCAGGGCTCGGGCCTGCTCGATCAGTTCGTCGGGCGCCTCCAGCCGGCGGTCCGGCAGCAGCAGGGCCAGACAGCCGCCAAGCTGTCCGCTTGCCAGGGTCTCCCGCAGCAGCGGCCAGTCCAGGCGGTAGCGGCCCTTGACAGGAGAGGCCCGGCGCAGCCGGGTGATGAACTCGCTGAGCTGCCCATAACCTTCACGGTGGCGGGCCAGCAGCACCAGCTGGAAGCCGGGTTCCGGGTCTTCTCCCGGTGCAGGGGAGCGTCCTCCGATCGCAGAGGCGGACGGCCGGGCGTCTTCGTCCTGCTCCGCCTGCTCTGCCTTCGCGCCCGGCTGTTCATCGGGCTGTTCATCGGTCTGTGCGCTGCTCTGTGCACTGCTCTGGGGGCGCGCCTGCCCACTCTGCTGCGCAGGGTCCTGCGCAGTCCCCGGCCATCTCACCCGAAACTGGCTGCCGATGATCAGCTGCACCACCTCCAGCTCGGGGTCCAGCTCCGGCGCCTCCTCGCGAAGCTGGCCGACGAGCTTCTTCAGGGCCACATGGGCCCTCACCACGCCGGCCAGCGAGCATTCGTCCGCCAGCGCCAGGGCGCGATAGCCCAGCTGCTGGGCGCGCAGCACCAGCTCCTCGGGGTCCGAGGCGCCGCGCAGAAAGCTGAAGTTGCTCAGGCATTGCAGCTCGGCATAGCCTGGCAGCACGCGTGCCCCGGGCCGAGCCTCGCCCGAGCGCCCCGCGGTGCCCGGCGTGTTGGCGCCCTGCAGCATGCGCTGCAGGGCCGGCGGCAGAGGGCGCTGGGACTTGTGGCTGCCCGGAGGGTGGGCACCGTCCTCTTCGTGCGCATGAGGGATGGAGGGCATGGCAGGTGCACCTCAGGCAAAGAGGCCTTGCAGATACCAGTGCATCGTGGCGTCCGGATCCTCCTGGGCGGGCTTGCCGGCGCCGGCCGACCGCGAGGCCAGGCCTTCCCGCGTACGAAAGATCCACAGCAGCTGCCCCTGGGGATTGCGGGCCAGGTAGTAGTCCCGCTGGACCTGAGGGGCAGAGCTGCCGCGCTCAGGGAGCAGGGCCTGGCCCGGCCAGCCCCACCAGCCACTTTCCACCCGCTGCGGGCCCAGCAGCAGCTGCAGTTCCCCCTGGTAGAAGGGGCGCTCCTGCGAGCTCGAGAGGCGCAAGGGAGGATCCAGCAGCCAGCTGGGCTGGGGGCCCGGCCAGGCGGACGCCGGGCTGCCCAGCATGCCCGCGCTGCCAGCGGCAACGCTCCTGCCGGGCAAGGGCGTCCGGCCTGTCCTGGACGCCTTGTTCGGGGCTGTCGGGGCCGTCGGGGCGGCCGGGGCAGTGGGGTCTTCGCCCCAGGGAGCCCAGGCCTGCATGGCTTCGGGGCGGGCATCGGCCTGCAGCCGGCTCTGGCAGACCTGGCTGGGTCCCAATCGCACGGCGCAGCGCTGAAGCAGCAGGCTCAGGGGCTCGCGGGCAGGAGCGCGGGCGTGCTCATCCAGGCGCAGGGCGGCATTGGGCGGCCGCAAGGGCTCGATGTGCTCCACCCAGAGCCGCAATTCAGCCACAGGGGCAGGCAGGGTCAGCCGGGCCAGATGCTCGCGCAGAAGGCCTTGCAGGTGCTCGAAGCTGCGGGTGAGCTCGGCGCTGCGCAGGAGCAGCTCGCCACCGGGTGGGCAGTCGCGGGCCCGCATGGCGTCATGCTGCCAGCCCAGTCGCAGGCTGCTCAGGCCGGCATGATGGCCGCTGAGCCAGGCGCAGCAGCTGCGCAGCAGGCTCTCGGCATGCGGCATCAGGGCGGGGGCGTCGTCCAGGCGCCAGGGCAGCTCCAGCCGGGCCTCGAAACGTTCGGGCAGCCGGACCCAGTCATGGGCCTGCTGCAGATCGCCATAGGCCCGGTCCAGGGCCAGCAGCAGCTCGGCCCCGAAGCGCCGCGCCAGGCCGGCCCGTGGCAGGCGCCGGACATCCCCCAGGCGTCGGCATCCCAGCCGCGCCAGCATGGGCGACTGCACCTGCACGGCGCTGAGGCAGGACAGGGGCAGGGCATCCAGCAAGGGATGCAGCGGGCGTGTCAGGCCATTGCGCCGTCCGCCGCGCAGCAAGGCCAGGGCCGCGAGGGCGTTGGGCGCCCAGGCCATGGCTGGGAGCTCGGGGGGCAAGGCAGCAAGGGCGGAAGCGCCGGAAGGGGTGGAAGTCGGAGGTGGAGCGGCAGGCAGCAAACCCAGGGCTCGACCCTCGCGCTGGATGCGCTCATGCAGGTTTCGCAAGCCGCCGAACAGGCGCAAGCAGCTGGACACCTCCAGCAGCACTGCCTCCTCCAGCAGGCAGACCCGGGGGGTGAACTGCAGCGCCCACCAGGCCAGCTGCTGCTGAGGGCTGGGCTGGCCCGATCCGACCTGCGCGCCATCAGCCCGTGGAGAGCCGGCCCCCGGGGCGTCCGTCTGCGTGGAATCGGTCCGGGGGCGCAGGGCCAGCCAATGCGGGGCGCTCGAGGCCGGCGCCGCATGAGGGCGGGGCATCAACCCGGGGCTGATCACACCGGGACTGATCACACCGGGACTGACTCGCGGGCATTCCTGGGCGTCTTTCTCGCTCTGTACACCAGGCGACACAAGTGCAAGCTCCGGGGAGCAGCCCGGCAGGTGACCCTGCAAGTGAATCTGCGAGCGGGCCTGCAGATGGACCTGCAGATGGATCTGCGAGTCGACCTGCGCGTGAGCCTGCCCATGGGCTGCCAAGCCATTGCTTGGTGCCTCAGCCCTGACCTCCTGACACGCATGCGGCGCATGGGCAGGCGCGCTCTCTGCACCTTGTGCCTCGGGCAGGGGCCCGCGGCAGCCACCCGGCGCGTGAGCCTGCCCATGGGCTGCCAAGCCATTGCTTGGTGCCTCAGCCCTGACCTCCTGACACGCATGCGGCGCATGGGCAGGCGTGCCCTCTGCACCTTGTGCCTCGGGCAGGGGCCCGCGGCAGCCACCCGGCGCGTGAGCCTGCCCATGGG
This sequence comes from Pelomonas sp. BJYL3, assembly GCF_027257975.1. Taxonomy (GTDB): domain Bacteria; phylum Pseudomonadota; class Gammaproteobacteria; order Burkholderiales; family Burkholderiaceae_C; genus Roseateles_B; species Roseateles_B flavus. The sequence goes on along the minus strand of NZ_JANZKX010000001.1, from coordinate 636,359 downwards.
CTGCCAAGCCATTGCTTGGCGCCTCAGACCTGACCTCCTGACACGCATGCGGCGCATGGGCAGGCGTGCCCTCTGCACTTTGTGCCTCGGGCAGGGGCCCGCGGCAGCCACCCGGCGCGTGAGCCTGCCCATGGGCTGCCAAACCTCTGCCTCGTGCATCAGGCCTGTCCCCCTGGCGTTTGTTCGGGGAAGGGGTAGGCACGCGCTCTGCCGCAGGCGTATCAAGCACGAGCCCCCGGAGGTGGCTTGGCGGGCTCATGCTTCCACCTCTGGCGTCGAAGACCGGGCCAGTGGTGAGAGGCGGCCTGGTGCCTGCTGCGTCCGGGTCGGCTCGCCGGCCTGGGCGGGCGGCTGCGGCGGTGCCACGCCCTGGCGCAAGCGGGCTGGCAGGCTCTGCTGCAGGCGTGGAGGCAGGCTGTGCAGTTGCAGGGGCTGGATCATGGCCGGTCCGCGGCGCTTGATCAGCAGGACCTCCAGCAGACCCGGGGCCAGCCCTCGCGAGGCGGCGGGCTGGCTCAGGCGCAGGCGCAGGGGGGCCGCGGAAGACTGGGTCGCGGCGCTGTCCGGCCGCATCAGGAAAATGGGCACGGGCGAGTTCAGGGCCGCGGCCTGCAGGCGCCGGATCTGCTCAGGCTGGGCGCCGTCCAACCAGGCCAGCACCGCACCGGCCGCCTGGGACTTGATGGCCTGCTCGGCTACCCACAAGGCCTCATGCAGCGTCTGCTGAGCCCTCGAATGTCTGACCGCAGGCGACCCGCGATACGCCCCCTGCAGAGAGCGCTGCCGCGATCCCTGCTTCGGCATTTGCTGAGGTACTTGCTGGGATCTCTGCAATGCCGCCAGCGGTGCCCCCAGGGGAGGCCGCTGACGCAGCGCCTCATGCACCTCCGCATGCAGTCCCCCATGCAGTGCCTCATTCCAGCGCTCATAGGACGCGAGATGGGGCGCCTGACGTGCCGGCTGATGTGCTGGCTGATGTGCTGCCTGAGCTTCTGGCTGATGTCCCCCTTGCCATGTGCCCTGATGCACGCCCCGAGGCAGTCCTCGATGGCCTTCTTGATGCGCTCCTTGATCGGCCCCCGGATACCTCCCCAGCGGGTCCTCCCGCCTCTCCCCCCGCTGCTCCCATCGCTTCTCCGGCCACCCCTGCGTGCCCATGTCCTCCGGCTCGGGGGTGGCTTTGATCCACACCCATTGCGCCGCTTCCAGGCCCAGGTCCAGCAGACCCGGGCCATGGGGCACGAAGGGCGGTGCGATCAGCAGGATGGGGGGCATCGCCGGAGAGCTGCCGCCGGTGGCCGGGCTGCCCCTTGAGCTGCCGAGCGTGGCGCTGTGGCCTGTCGAGCGGCAGCCCAGGGATTCTTCGCCGGAGGCGGCCGCAAAAAGCCTGCGCAGTGCCGGGGCCAGCAGGCGCCATTCGGCATGCTGGCCGGCCGGCTGCAGGACTTCGCACAGGGACTGGCTGGGCCAGCCACCGCCAGGCAACTCGGCATCCAGGGCTGCAAAACCGCTGCTGAAGGTGCGGCTCTGGCAGCGCCCCAGGCTGCCCGCCTGCCACAGCCGCCCGTCCCGCAGCAGCGGATGGTCCAGCAGGGCAGCGCGGGCGAGGGAGGGCGGGGCGGCAGACATGGGGAGGCAAGCAATACTGTATAAAAAACCAGTATAGAAGCTGGCGGCAGGATGTCCAGATGGGTGTGCTTGTACGCAAGGCGTACTGAGCAGGACCAATCCCCCAAGAATTTGGGGGATTGAAGTCCTGGGTTGCCCACCGGGAAAGGGGCAGACTTGCATAATCAGGGAAAACCCGAAAAAGGCTGGAGGGGGACTGAAGCCATGACTCAGCCCAAGGATTTCTGCGTGTCCACTGCCGTTCCTGCCGTTCCCGCTGCCTGGGCTGCGGCCCCTGTTGCCGCAGCCGCGCCTGTCACCCGGTCTCAGCCGGGGGGCGATTTTTCATTGGGCGGCCCGGCGTCCCTGGCCTCGCTGGGGCCGGCGGAGCGCCTGACCGAGCGGCTCTGGCTGCGTGCCCCCGAGGCGGCCGATCTGCCCGCCCTGCATGAATTCCATGCCGATCCAGCCACCCATCGCTACAACCCGGCCGGCTGCCTGCACGCGCTGGCCGACATGGAGGCCGAACTGGAGCGCTGGCTGCTGCACTGGCAGCACCACGGCTTCGGCTACTGGCTGGTCTGCCGGCGCGAGCGGCCGCAGGAGGTCCTGGGCGTTGGCGGCATCATGCGCAAGCGCATCGATGGCCAGCAGGCGATGAATCTGCACTTCCGCTTCCGTCCCCAGGCCTGGGGGCAGGGCTATGCGGCCGAGACCTCCTGCTCCGCCCTGGCCCTGGCTTTTGAGCAGCTGCATGAAGCCGAGGTGCTGTCCGTGGTGCGGCCAGCCAACCAGCCTGCGCGCCGGACCCTGGAGCGAGCCGGCCTTCGCCTCATCGGCGCCTGGGGGGACGTGCCCGGCCAGGCGGCCAGCCTGATCTACGAGATGAACGAGGGCTGCTACCTGGAACAGCGCGCCGCCGGACATTGCTGCAAGCCCCGGGACCGCTAGCCTCCGCGCCCGGGCGTGCGCAAGGCCCCGCACGGGCAGGCCGCAGCAAGCCCCTGGCGCCTCACCTGCGCCTGCGGCGCGAGCGGACACCCGGCGCGAGCGCGCAGCAGGCAGCAAGCCCTTCGACAAGCGACCGGCCGGCCAGACGGCCATACGCGACAGGCCGCCCATACGGCCATACGGGACCGGGCACGCTGCCTTCAGCGCGCGAGCACGGGCACGAGGACGGGCATGCAGCAGTCAGACAGCTGGCAGCGCATGATCAGCGCTGAGCTGAGCTGAGCTGAGCTGAGCTGAGCTGAGCTGAGCTGAGCTGAGCTGAGCTGGACTTGGACTTGGACTTGGACTTGGACTGGCCACGAGCATGAGCATGAGCATGAGCGGGCGCCTGAAGCTGGACCGCAGCTTGCAGATGGCAGGCAGCGCGTGCGCAGTCAGCAGTCAGCGAACGAAGCACAACGCACAACACACAACGCACAACGCACAACGCACAACGCACGGGACCGGTGAGGCCCCGCTTTGAGGGAGGAGAGCAAGCATGAGTCACGCCTCGGCCGAGATGCAGGCCTACTACGCCGGCCGCGCGCCCTACTACGACGCCGTCTACCTGAAGCCGGAACGGGCCGCGGACATCGCCTATCTGCGCCAGCACCTGCCGGAGCGCCTCGGGGGGCGCTCGCTGCTGGAGATCGCCTGTGGCACGGGCTACTGGACGCAAGACCTGGCCCCTGCAGCGCTGCGCATGGTGGCCACGGACTACACCGCCGAGCCGCTGTCCTTCGCGCGCCAGCGCCCGGGCGTGCAGGCGGTGCAGTTCGAACAGGCTGACGCCTACGCGCTGCCCCCGCACCTGGGGCAGTTCGATGCCGCCTTTGCCGGCCTGTGGTTCTCCCACGTGCCGGTGGAGGCGCGCGAGGCCTTTGTGGCCTCCCTGCATGGGCGGCTGAATGCCGGCGCCCGCGTGCTCTGGATCGACAACCACGAGCGCCAGTGCCAGGACTTTCCCATCGCCGAGACCGACGCCCGCGGCAACACCTACCAGCACCGCCCGCTGCGCGACGGCAGCGTGCATCGCGTGCTGAAGAACTTCCCCACGCAGGCGGAGCTCCAGGCCCTGGTGGCCGGCGTGGCCCGCCATACCCGCTACCAGCGCCTCGACAATTTCTGGCTTTTTGAATACGAGCTGTGAGGGCGTTTGCTTCTTTGTGCCAAGGGGTTAATGTCAGGGCTCAAAAGCGGGCCTGCCCCTCGCGTCGCGCTGCACATGGACGTACCCTGCGCGCCGGGCTGGGCCGATCGGCTCACGGTCACAGGCCGGAGCCCTGAGGGCCCCCTCGCGCGGGCTGCGTGAGCCGGCCGTCCCAACAGGACGGTCGGGCAAGCGCATGGCCGCGGGGCCGTCTGGGCCCGGGAGGCGCCATCCGGCGGCCGTGATCGAGTGTTTCTATGTGGATGTCCAAGCTGGCCGCGAGCTTTCGCTGGCGTAGTTTCCTGGCCTATGCCGGGGCTTTCTTCCTCGCAGGCCTGGGATGGCTGCTGTTCAAGCACCTGCAGCTCCAGCACCTCACGGGGCTCACGCTGCTGGCGCGGGTGCTGCACCGGCAGGTCGAGGACTTCAGCCCCTGGGAGGTGCTGGGCCTCTATGGCGCCGACATCGCCTGGGGCCTGCTGCTGATTCCGCTGCTGGCGGGTGTCATGGCGGCCCAGCGGCAGCTGCCGGGCCTGCGCCCCGTGCTGGCGGCGCTGCTGCTGGCCTATGTGATGCTGCTGCACGCCGACATGGCGGCCTTCGCCAACGTGAGCACCCTGCTCAACTGGGACATGATTGCCGAGGCCCTCGCCTGGGCCCGGGATGATCCCGACATCATCCAGTACTACGTGACCCCGCGCACCTGGCTGAAGATCCTCGCCAGCACGGCGGGCCTCATGCTGCTCCTGCTGTGGCTGGACAGCGGACGCTGGCGCTGGCCGCCCCGCCTGCGCAGGCGCTCGGCGGCCTGGGCGGCCACCAGCATGGCGATCGGGTTGTCGATGGCCGTGCTGCTGGCCTTTCTGCAGCCGGTGACGGCCTACCCTCAATCGTCAGCGGCCCTGGCGCGTGCCCTCTCGGCCATGCTGCCGGACCCGCAGATGCATCAGTACCGGGGGCACAGCCAGGCGCAGCTGCAGGAGGCCTTCTGTGCCATGGTGGATGCCCCCTGCACGGAGCAAGCACCCGAGGCAGCGGGCGCGCGGCCCCCTCAGCCAGCCCTGCCTGCAGTCCATCCCCAGGCCGACTCGACGGCACGTTCGCCACACCCCGCGCCACCCCCCGCACCACACCCCGTGGCGGCCAATGCGCCTGTCGCGGCGCGCGACGTGATCCTCTTCATCATGGAAACGGCCCCGGCCGAATTCTTCGACCTGCAGGCGCTGATGGCCGAGGACCCGCTGCTGCGCAGCTGGTCCCGCCAGGCCTGGCTGGCCCGCCGCCATTACGCCAGCTACCCCTACACCAGCGACGCCACCTTCTCTGTGCTGTCGGCCTTGTATCCCGAGGGGCGCCGGCAGTGGCTGAAGTGCCGCGAGTCCCAGGCCCTGGGCTGGGTCGACGAGCTGCGCAGGGCCGGTTACGCCACCCGGCACTACGCCCCTTCGCCGGACAGCTTCGAGAGCGACGGCCTGATGCTCGAACGCCTGGGCCTGAGTACACGCTACATCGCCGCGAACGATGCCGGCAGCCAGGCGCGGGCGCAGGAGCGGCTGGCGCGCATTCAGCGCCGTATCTTTGCGGGCAGCGTGGCCTCCCTGCCAGCCAAGGCGATCCTGGACCAGCAGGCCCTGGAGCAGCTGCTGCAGGACATGAAAGCCTGGCGCGGCCAGGGCCGGCCCTACGTGGCCGTGTTCGCGCCGCAGATCGGCCACGGACCCTGGCCGGACCTGCTGGCGCGGGCCGGCCCGGTGAGCCTGGCGGAGCGGGCGCAGGCGCTGGGGCGGCTGCAGATGGCCTGGCTGCATGAGATCGTCGCGCAGCTGCAGCAGGCCGGGCGCCTGCAACAGACGCTGCTGCTGGTGACCGGCGACCACGGCCTGCGGACGCAGGCGGAATACGAGGGCATCCCCGCGGGCTGGCTGGCGGGCGTGTCCAGCCGCGTGCCCCTGCTGATCTACGACGGCGGCCGCGAGCTGCCCTTCGAGACCGGGCACGTGAGCTCGCACATCGACATCGGGCCGACCGTGATGCGGCGCCTGGGCCGCCTCAGCCCGCAGGCCTATGCGGAAGGGCTGCCGCTGGACGCCGAGGGCCTGGCCCGGCGCAAGACCTTCATGCAGGGCGTGGGCTATCTGGGCGCCGAGCTGATGCACCAGCAGGGCCAGTTCCTGGCGCATGCGCCCCTGCGCAAGGCCTGCATGAGCGCGCGGCGGGATGACCTGGGCGATGGCGAGGTGCAGCCCTATGCGCGCTGCCAGGAGGTCTTCGAGCCCTTGAAGGCCTTGCACCTGGAGGCCATGCGTCGCCTGTGCATCCGGTGAGCTTCGGAGATGTCAGGCGAGGGTCGGTGGCGTCCTGGTGTGGTGCTCACCTGGTGAGCTAGGCGGCGGGTCTGGAAGCCGAAGCAGGCCTCCACCCATCGGACCCTGGCCGGTGTCAGATCAGGGCCGGTAGCGCCTCAGGCCATCGAGGTCCAGCACGCGCAGGCCGCCGTAGTCCACCGCGATCAGCTGGGCCTCCTGCAGGTGCTTCAAGGCCTCGTTGACCCGCTGGCGCGAGAGGCCCACCAGTCGCGCCAGCTCTTGCTGGGTGATGCGCAGCATGCCGCCCACGCCGGGGTAGAGCAGGGGGTTGAAGAGGGCGGCGAGGTTGCGGGCCACGCGCAGGTCGGGATCGGAGATGCGGTCGATCTCGCGGGCCGCGATGAACTGCCCCAGCCGCTCGTTGAGCTGGTTCAGCACGAAGCGGTTGAAGGCCAGGCTGGTCTCGAGCAGGGTGTGGAAGGTCTCGATGGGCAGGCCGGCCACGGTGCTCTTGCGCAGGGCCTGGATGTTGTAGCGGTAGACCTCGCGCTTGAGCAGGGTGCCCTCGCCGAACCAGCCGCCGGGCGGCACGCCGGTGAAGGTGATGGACTGCGCGGCGGCGTCGTCATTGCTCATCTTCAGCAGGCCGTCGACCACGCCGAACCAGAAGTTGGCCGGCTTGCCGATGCGGCAGACCCGCTCGCCCACCTCGGCCTCGCCGATCTGCAGGTGGGCGATGGCCAGCTGCCGGTGCTCCTCGTCCAGCACCCGCAGCCAGGGAATGGCCGCCAGTTCGCTGGCGCTGGCGGCGCGGGCGCGCTGGCGCAGGGTCAGGTGTTGCGGGAGGGTGGCCGGCGGGGGCAGGTCGTGCAGAGGGCTGGTGCGCATGGTCCCGTATTCATCGCCGCTGCGCATGACAGGAGCCTGACGCGACCGTGATCTGCGCCCCCGGGAAAACGCCCGGTGTGATTTCTCTCAAATGTCGTTCCAACGACAACACGACGTCAAAGTAAAGGTCTAGCATTGCTGCCAACAAAGTCGGGCGAGCGCCATCCAGGCGACGACCCGGATACCAGGAGACAAAGGTGAGCAGTTCTGCGGCGACGACCTTTCCCCGGCTCTTGCTGGCCCACGCCCAGCAGCGTCCTGAAGACGCGGCCCTGCGCGAGAAGGAATACGGCATCTGGCAAAGCTTCAGCTGGCGCCAGCTCGCCGAGATGGTGAAGGCCCTGGCCCACGGCCTGCACCAGGCGGGCGTGGAGCGCGGCCAGCACCTGGTGGTGGTGGGTGAGAACCGGCCACGGCTCTATGCCAGCATGTTGGCGGCCCAGAGCCTGGGCGCCATCCCCGTGCCGCTGTACCAGGACGCGGTGGCCGCCGAGTTCGTCTACCCGCTCAACAATGCCGAGGTGGCCTATGCCATCGTCGAGGACCAGGAGCAGGTGGACAAGCTGCTGGAGATCCGCGAGCAGTGCCCGCAGCTGCGCCACATCTGGTTCGACGACCCGCGCGGCCTGCGCAACTACGATGAACACGGCCTCAACCCGCTGGACGCGCTGATCGCCGCCGGCGAGGCGGAAGCCCGCGCCCATCCGCAGCTCTTCGACCAGTGGGTGGAGGCCGGCCAGTCCGCGGACGTGGCGGCCATGTTCTTCACCTCCGGCACCACGGGCAATCCCAAGGGGGTGGTCCACACCCACGCCACGCTGATCGACCGCGCCCAGGCCGGCGCCCGTTTCGACAAGCTCGGCCCGCACGAGGAAGTGCTGGCCTACCTGCCGCCCGCCTGGATCGGCCAGAACATCTTCAGCTACGCGCAGTGGCTGGCCTGCGGCTATGTGGTGAACTGCCCGGAGTCCGCCAGCACGGTGTCCATCGACCTCAAGGAGATCGGCCCCACCTACTACTTCGCGCCGCCGCGGGTCTTCGAGGGCCTGCTGACCACGGTGATGATCCGCATGGAGGACGCCTCGGCGCTCAAGCGCGGGCTCTTCCATCAGGCCATGAAGCTGGCGCGGCGCGTGGGCCCCACGCTGATGGACGGCAAGCCCGTGGGCCTGCTGGACCGCCTCAAGTACGCCCTGGGCGACGTGCTGATCTACGGCCCGCTGCGCAACACGCTGGGCTTCTCGCGCGTGCGGGTGGCCTACACGGCGGGCGAGGCCATCGGGCCTGACCTCTTCAGCTTCTACCGCTCCATCGGCATCAACCTCAAGCAGCTCTACGGCTCCACCGAGACCGCCGTCTTCGTGTGCCTGCAGCCCGACCACGAGGCGCGGGCCGACACGGTGGGCGTGCCCATCGACGGCGTGGAGATCAAGCTGGCCGAGTCGGGCGAGATCCTCGTGAAGTCGCCCGGCCTGCTCAAGGGCTACTACAAGAACGAGGCTGCCACCGCCGAGGTGCTGACGCCCGAGGGCTGGTACCACACGGGCGATGCCGGCTTCATCGATGCCCAGGGGCACCTGAAGATCATCGACCGCGCCAAGGACGTCGGCCGCATCGTGGGCGGCGCCAACGACGGCGCGATGTTTGCGCCCAAGTACGTGGAGAACAAGCTCAAGTTCTTCTCGCACATCAAGGAGGCCGTGGCCTTCGGCGACCGCCGCGACCGCGTCTGCGCCTTCATCAACATCGACTTCGAGGCCGTGGGCAACTGGGCCGAGCGCCGCAACCTGCCCTATGCCGGCTACACCGACCTGGCGGCCAAGCCCGAGGTCTACGAGCTGATCAAGGGCTGCGTGGAGCAGGTCAATGCCGACCTCGCGCAGGACGCGCTGCTGGCCGGCAGCCAGATCACCCGCTTCCTGATCCTGCACAAGGAGCTGGACGCCGACGACGGCGAACTGACGCGCACCCGCAAGGTCCGCCGCGGCGCCATCGCCGAGAAGTACGGCGTGCTGATCGACGCGCTCTACGAGGGCCGCACGAGCCAGTTCATCGAGACGGCGGTGAAGTTCGAGGACGGCCGCAGCGGCAAGGTCTCGGCGGACCTGAAGATTGCCGACACCCGGACCTTCCCGGCCGTGGGCCGCGCGGCCTGATCACGCCCAGTCACGAAAGCACAAGGCATGAGCACGAGCAGCAGCAAGAAGATCGGCGACGTGATCCTGGAGGTCAAGAACATCTCCCTGGCCTTCGGCGGGGTGAAGGCCCTGACCGACATCAGCTTCAACGTCCGCGAGCACGAGATCCGTTCCATCATCGGCCCCAACGGCGCGGGCAAGAGTTCCATGCTCAACTGCATCAACGGGGTCTACCACCCCACGCAGGGGCAGATCAGCTTCAAGGGCCAGACCTTCAAGCACATGAACTCGCGCCAGGTGGCGGAGATGGGCATCGCCCGCACCTTCCAGAACCTCGCGCTCTTCAAGGGCATGAGCGTGCTGGACAACATCATGGCCGGCCGCACCCTCCACATGAAGAGCAACCTCTTCCAGCAGGCCTTCCGCAATCCCTTCGGCTTCAGCAAGGCGGAGGCGGAGGAGGTGGCGCAGCGCGAGAAGGTCGAGCGCATCATCGACTTCCTCGAGATCCAGCCCTTCCGCAAGACGCCGGTGGGCCGCCTGCCCTACGGCCTGCAAAAGCGCGTGGACCTGGGCCGCGCCCTGGCCATGGAGCCGCAGGTGCTGCTGCTGGACGAGCCCATGGCCGGCATGAACGTGGAGGAGAAGCAGGACATGTGCCGCTTCATCCTGGACGTGAACGACGAGTTCGGCACGACCATCGTACTGATCGAGCACGACATGGGCGTGGTGATGGACATCTCCGACCGCGTGGTGGTGCTGGACTACGGCAAGAAGATCGGGGATGGCATTCCCGATGAAGTCCGCGCCAACGAAGACGTGATCCGTGCCTATCTGGGCACCTCGCACTGAAGGACCACAGCGATGGGATTCCTCCTTGAAACCGTGTTCGGCGGCCTGATGACGGGCATGCTGTACTCCCTGATCGCCCTGGGCTTCGTGCTGATCTTCAAGGCCTCGGGGGTCTTCAACTTCGCGCAAGGTGCCATGGTGCTGTTCGCGGCCCTGGCCATGGCCCGCTTCTCGGAATGGATCCCGAAGTGGCTGGGCTTCGACAACCCCGTGCTGGCCAATGTGCTGGCCTTTGCCGCGGCCTGCGCGGTGATGGTGGCGGTGGCCTGGGCCATCGAGCGCTTCGTGCTGGGCAAGCTCGTGAACCAGGAAGGCATCACGCTCTTGATGGCCACGCTGGGCATCACCTACTTTCTCGAGGGCCTGGGCCAGACCCTGTTCGGCTCGGACATCTACAAGATCGACATCGGCCTGCCCAAGGACCCGCTCTTCCTCTTCGAGAAAACCTTCGAGGGCGGCGTGCTGGTCAATCAGGAAGACCTGGTGGCCGCGCTGATCGCGGCGGGCCTCGTCGCGCTGCTGGCCCTGTTCTTCCAGAAGACGGCCACGGGCCGCGCGCTGCGTGCGGTGGCGGATGACCACCAGGCGGCGCAGTCCATCGGCATCCCGCTGTCGCGCATCTGGATCATCGTGTGGAGCGTGGCGGGCTTTGTCGCGCTGGTGGCCGGCATCATCTGGGGCTCCAAGCTGGGCGTGCAGTTCTCGCTCTCGCTGGTGGCGCTGAAGGCGCTACCGGTGGTGATCCTGGGCGGCCTGACCTCGGTGCCGGGCGCCATCATCGGCGGGCTTCTGATCGGCGTGGGCGAGAAGGTCTCGGAGGTCTACCTCGGCCCCATGCTGGGCGGCGGCATCGAGATCTGGTTTGCCTATGTGCTGGCCCTCGTCTTCCTGCTGGTGCGTCCGCAGGGCCTCTTCGGCGAGAAGATCATCGACCGCGTCTGAGCGACCAGAACAAGAAAGCAGGAGACACCCATGCTCTACCGCGAGAACGGCCAGTTCAAGACGAGCTACAGCGCCGACAGCCAGATCTTTCCCATCCGCCAGGACGCCATCTTCATCGTGCTGCTGCTGGCCCTGGCCTTCGTCGGTGTGCCGCTGCTGGCCTCGGAATACCTGTTCCGCGCCATCCTGATCCCCTTCCTGATCCTCTCCCTCGCCGCCCTGGGCCTGAACGTGCTGGTGGGCTACTGCGGGCAGATCTCGCTGGGCACAGGCGCCTTCATGGCCGTGGGCGCCTATGCGGCCTACAACTTCCATGTGCGGCTGGAGGGCCTGCCCCTGATCCTCTCGCTGCTGGGCGGCGGCTTCTGCGCCACGCTGGTCGGCGTGTTCTTCGGCATCCCCTCGCTGCGCATCCGCGGTCTCTACCTGGCCGTGGCGACGCTGGCGGCGCAGTTCTTCTGCGACTGGGCCTTCCTGCGCATCAAGTGGTTCACGCATGACTCCACCTCGGGCAATGTCTCGGTCTCTGACCTGCAGGTCTTCGGCCTGCCCATCGAGACGCCGGTGCAGAAGTACCTCTTCTGCCTCAGCGTGCTGGCGCTGTTCGCGCTGCTGACCAAGAACCTGGTGCGCTCGGCCGTGGGCCGCGAATGGATGGCCATGCGCGACATGGACGTGGCCGCCAGCGTGATCGGCATCCGCCCGGTCTACGCCAAGCTCAGCGCCTTCGCGGTGTCCAGCTTCATCGTGGGCGTGGCCGGCGCGCTGTGGGGCTTCGTGCACCTGGGATCCTGGGAGCCGGCCGCCTTCTCCATCGACCGCAGCTTCCAGCTCCTGTTCATGGTGATCATCGGCGGCCTGGGCTCGATCTCCGGCGCCTTCTTCGGCGCGGCCTTCATCATCGTGCTGCCCATCCTGCTGAACCAGATCCCGCACTGGCTGGGCATCCCGTTGGGCACCGAGACGGCGGCGCACCTGGAGTTCATGATCTTCGGCGCGCTGATCGTCTTCTTCCTGATCGTCGAGCCGCACGGCATCGCGCGCCTGTGGGCCACCGCGAAAGAGAAGCTGCGCCTCTGGCCCTTCCCCCATTGATCACACCGTTTCAAAACAGCACCACGAGTGCAAACGCCAAGGAGACAGGCACCATGTTGAAACTGAAGTCGCTTGCAATCGCCGCCACCGTCGTGTCGGCATGTCTGGCCGGGCTGTCCACCTCGGTGGCTGCCGCTGATGCCAAGGAACAGTTCTTCCCCGTGCTGGTGTACCGCACCGGCGCCTACGCGCCCAACGGCACGCCCTGGGCCAATGGCTATGTGGACTACCTGAAGCTGATCAATGCCAAGGGCGGCATCAACGGCGTCAAGATCACCTTCGAGGAGTGCGAGACGGGCTATGCCACCGACCGTTCGGTGGAGTGCTATGAGCGTCTCAAGGGCAAGGGCGCGACGCTGTTCCAGCCGCTCTCGACCGGCGCCACCTTCGCGCTGACCGAGAAGGCGCCCGTGGACAAGATCCCCCTGATCACCGCCGGCTACGGCCGCAGCGAGAGCCAGGACGGCGGCGTCTTCAAGTGGAACTTCCCGCTGCTGGGCACCTACTGGGTGGCCGCCGACGTGCTGCTGCAGCACGTGGTCAAGAAGGAAGGCGGCTGGGACAAGATCAAGGGCAAGAAGATCGCCCTGGTCTACCACGACAGCCCCTATGGCAAGGAGCCGATCCCGCTGCTGCAGGAGCGCGCCAAGCTGCACGGCTTCGAGCTGCAGCTGCTGCCGGTGACGGCGCCGGGCGTGGAGCAGAAGGCCACCTGGCTGCAGGTGCGCCAGAGCCGGCCGGACTTCGTCTTCCTGTGGGGCTGGGGCGTGATGAACTCCACCGCGCTGAAGGAGGCGCAGGCCACCGGCTATCCGCGCGAGAAGATGTACGGCGTCTGGTGGGCCGGTGCCGAGCCTGACGTCAAGGACGTGGGCGAGGGCGCCAAGGGCTACAGCGCCGTGACCATGCAGCATGGTGCCGAGCCGCAGTCCAAGGTCGCGCAGGACATCCTCAAGGAGCTGCACGGCAAGGGCCAGGGCACGGGCCCGAAGGAAGAAGTCGGCCAGGTGCTGTACATGCGCGGCCTGCTGTCCGCGGCCATGGGCGTGGAAGGCGTGCGCCGCGCGCAGGAGCGCTTCGGCAAGGGCAAGGTCATGACGGGCGAGCAGGTCCGCTGGGGTCTGGAGAACCTGGCCCTGGACCAGAAGAAGCTCGACGCCCTGGGCCTGGCCGGCGTGATGCGTCCGGTCTCGACTTCCTGCGCCGACCACATGGGCGCCAACTGGGCCCGCGTGCATACCTGGGATGGCAAGAAGTGGAACTTCGTCGGCGACTGGTACCAGGCGGATGAGCAGATCATCAAGCCGCTGGTGAAGAGCACGGCGGACAAGTACGCGGCCGAGAAGAAGATGCAGCGCAGGACGCCGGAAGACTGCCAGTCCTGATCGGACTGGCTGCCTTCCGGCGGGGCCGGAGTTCCTGTGAGCTCCCACCCCATCCCCGCCCTCCAGGAGGGCGGGGCACAGTGACCCCACCCCTGTCCCCGCCCCCGCGGGGCGGGGAACTTCCTGCGGGGGCTGGACACAGCATCGCGGGCGGTGCTGTCTCGAGTGAATCGTGCCGAGTGAAAGGCCAGCTATGAGCAATGTGCTTCTGAACGTCAACGGCATCGAGGTGATCTACAACCATGTGATCCTCGTGCTGAAGGGCGTGTCGCTGCAGGTGAAGGAGGGCGGCATTGTGGCCCTCCTGGGCGGCAATGGCGCGGGCAAGACGACCACGCTGCGCGCCGTCTCCAACCTGCTGGAGGGTGAGCGGGGCGAGGTGACCAAGGGCTCGATCGAGCTGCGCGGCGAACGCATCGAGAAGCTCTCCACCGCCGACATGGTCAACCGCGGCGTGGTGCAGGTGATGGAGGGGCGGCACTGCTTCGCCCACCTGAGCATCGAGGAGAACCTGATGACCGGCGCCTACACGCGCCGCGACGGCAAGGCCGCGGTGCAGCAGACGCTGGAGAAGGTCTACAACTACTTCCCCCGCCTCAAGACCCGCCGCACCAGCCAGGCGGCCTACACCTCGGGCGGCGAGCAGCAGATGTGCGCCATCGGCCGCGCGCTGATGGCCAATCCGAAGATGGTGCTGCTGGACGAGCCCTCCATGGGCCTGGCGCCGCAGATCGTCGAAGAGGTCTTCGAGATCGTGAAGGACCTCAACAGCAAGGAGGGCACCACCTTCCTGCTGGCCGAGCAGAACACCAACATGGCCCTGCGCTACGCCGACTACGGCTACATCCTGGAGAACGGGCGTGTGGTGATGGACGGCGAGGCGAAGGACCTGCGCGAGAACGAGGACGTCAAGGAGTTCTACCTGGGCATGGGCGGCGGGGACCGCAAGAGCTTCAAGGACGTCAAGAGCTACAAGCGGCGCAAGCGCTGGTTGGCATGACCCACCCCCTACGGCCTTCGGCCGCCCCCTCAAGGGGGCACTCCCGAAGGACCGGCGAAGCCGGATCCTCGGGCGTCACTCGATCAATCGGGGCATGCAATGAGTAGCGACAACGACTGGGGATTCGTGAACCACCCCCTACCGGCTTCGCCGGCCCCCTCAAGGGGGCACGCCCGAAGGACCGGCAAAGCCGGATCCTCGGGCGTCGCGTGGGGCGAGCGCCGGCTGGGCCGGGCGCTCTTTGTGTATGACGACGCGGCGAGCCAATTCATGAGGTGAGAGGCCATGAGCGATGGGAACTGGGGTTTTGCTCTGCCGGCCTTCAAGCCGGACGAGGCGCTGCAGAAGCTGCGGCGGGACCTGCGTGAGCTGGGGCTGACGGAGCGGGAAGGGCGCTTCGAGCGGCGCGGCACGGCCATCGCCCGGGCGGCGGTGGACGGCTCGACGCTGAAGGTGGCGATCGTGAAGCGGCCGGCGCGCACGCCCGAATGGATCGAGAAGACGGTCAAGGACAGCGCGCAGCTGCGCGACTTCCTGGCCCTGGTGAAGAAAAACCTCTCTGGCTGGAGTGATGCCGATGAGTGAGTTCTACGATGCCCTGGAGGCCCGCGACCCGCAGCTGCGCGAGGCGGCGCTGATGGCGGCCCTGCCGCGGCAGGTGGCGCAGGCGCAGGCGAACACGAGGGCCTTTGCGGAACTGCTGGCCGGCGTTGACGCCGCCCGCATCGATTCCCGTGCGGCCCTGGCCCGGCTGCCGGTCACGCGCAAGTCCGAGCTGCTGGCGCGCCAGCAGTCGGTGCGCGCCGGGGGCGGCGATGCCTTCGGGGGCTTCTCGGCCATCGGCTGGGGCGCGGCGCGGCGGGTGTTCCAGTCGCCCGGCACGATCTACGAGCCTGAGGGAGCGAGGCCCGACTACTGGCGCATGGCCCGCGCCCTGCATGCCGCCGGCCTGCGCGGCGGGGAGCTGCTGCACAACTGCTTCAGCTACCACCTGACCCCGGCCGGCTCCATGATGGAAGGCGGCGCGCACGCGCTGGGCTGCACGGTCTTCCCGGGCGGCGTGGGTAACACCGAGCTGCAGCTGCAGGCCATGGCCGAGCTGCGGCCCACCGGCTACATCGGCACGCCCAGCTTCCTCAAGATCCTCGTGGAGAAGGCTGCCGAGGCCGGCCAGACCCTGTCCCTGCGCAAGGCCCTGCTCAGCGGCGAGGCCTTCCCCTCGGCCTTGCGTGACTGGCTGCTGGAGCGCGGCATCGCCGGCTACCAGTGCTATGCCACGGCCGATCTGGGCCTGATCGCCTACGAGACCCCGGCCCGCGAAGGCCTGGTGCTGGACGAGGGCGTGATCGTCGAGATCGTGCGCCCGGGCACCGGGGATCCGGTGGCCGAGGGCGAGGTGGGCGAGGTGGTGGTGACCACGCTGAACCCGGACTATCCGCTGATCCGCTTCGGCACGGGCGATCTCTCCGCCCTGATGCCCGGCGCCTGCCCCACGGGCCGCACCAATGCCCGCATCAAGGGCTGGATGGGCCGAGCGGACCAGAGCGCCAAGGTGCGTGGCATGTTCGTGCACGCCGGTCAGGTGAGCGAGGTGCTCAAGCGCTTCCCCATGCTGGGCCGCGGCCGCCTGGTGGTGGAGGGTGAGCTGGCCCAGGACCGCATGCGCCTGGAAGTGGAGCTGGCCAGCGTGCCGGAAGGCCTGGCGGATCTGCTGGTCTCGGCCCTGCGCGACGTCACCAAGCTGCGCGGCGAAGTGCAGTTTGTGCCGCCCGGCAGCCTGCCCAATGACGGCCGGGTGATCGAGGACCGGCGCAAGTTCGACTGAGGGACCCGCGGCGGGCATCCGGCCGTCGCTTGTGTGCACTAGGTGCCCACATTCGTAGTTTCCGATGTGCGGATCAGCAGCGGCTCAACTAGCATGTCGCTGCCCCTGGCCACAACAAAGGAGACAGCCATGCGAACCCGTCCGACTGCCCTCGGCATGATCACCCTTGCCAGCCTGATGGCGCTGCCCCTGGCCGCCCGGGCTGAGTACCCCGAGAAGCCCATCACCATCGTCGTGCCCTTCTCGGCCGGTGGCCCCACCGACAAGGTGGCCCGCGACCTCGCGGAGTCCCTGCGCAAGACGCTCAATGCCACGCTGGTGATCGAGAACGTCGGCGGCGCCGGCGGCACCCTCGGCGCCACCAAGGTGGCCAAGGCCGCGCCGGACGGCTACACCGTGCTGCTGCACCACATCGGCATGGCGACCTCGCCGGCCCTCTACCGCAACCTGCAGTACAAGACCCTGGACGACTTCGAATACCTGGGCCTGATCAACGAGGTGCCCATGACCCTGGTGGCCAAGCCCACCATGGCCGCCGCGAACTACGGCGAGCTGGCCAAGTGGATCGCCGCCAACAAGGAGAAGGTCAACCTGGCCAATGCGGGCCTGGGCTCGGCCTCCCATCTGTGCGGCCTGCTGTTCCAGAGCACCATCAAGATCGACATGACCACCGTGCCGTACAAGGGCACCGGCCCGGCCATGACGGACCTGATCGGCGGTCAGGTCGACATCATGTGCGACCAGACCACCAACACCAGCTCGCAGATCGAAGGCGGCAAGATCAAGGCCTATGCCGTGACCTCCACCAAGCGCCTCAGCAGCCCGGCCCTGGCCAAGCTGCCCACGCTGGACGAGCTGGGCCTCAAGGGCTTCAACGTGGCCATCTGGCACGGTCTCTATGCGCCCAAGGGCACGCCCAAGCCCGTGCTGGACAAGCTCAGTGCCGGCCTCAAGAAGGCCCTGCAGGATCCGGACCTGCACAAGCGCCAGGAGGCCCTGGGCGCGGTGATCGTGCAGGACGGGCGCGTCAACCCGGCCGAGCACAAGAAGTTCGTGACGGACGAGATCGCCAAGTGGGGCGTGGTGATCAAGGCGGCCGGCCAGTACGCGGATTGAGGGGCCGCGTCCCGATGAGCGTTTCTCTTCACGCCAGCGACGTGACCGACGCGGCGAGCCTGCCGCGTCGTCACTGGCTGGGCCTGAGCCTCGGCCTGGGGCTGGCGCTGGCCGCGCGGGGCGGCCTGGCCACCCCCGCCGCCAGCGTGCCTGCCACCGACAAGCGCCTGCCCGCCCTCATTCCCGACGACGTGCTGCTGGACTACCAGCGCTTCCTGGCGGGCCGGGACCCCGTGGGCATCAGCGACTTCGGCGGCCCGCATGCGCGCCGTGACGTGATCGAGGTGCTGCTGATGCAGCAGGCCCTGGCCCTGCAGGACGGCGAGCTGCGCCTGGGCCTGACGCCCATGCCCACCAGCCAGCGCCTGCAGGCCGAGCTGCGCTCCGGCCATGCCGCCTGCAGTGCGACCAGCTACTGGCGCGAGGACTTCCCCCAGGCGGACGGCCTGCTGTTCAGCGACGCCCTGCTGGGCGAAGGCGAGTTCGAGGTCGGCTTCTACACCACGCCGGAGCACGAACGGGCCCTGTCCGCCCGCAGCCTGCGCGATCTGCAGGGCCTGCGCGTGCTCAGCAACCGCAGCTGGCGCGTGGACTGGCTGACGCTGGAGCAGCTGGGCTTCACCGAGCTCCAGCACGTGGCCAGCTGGAACCTGATGCCGCGCATGGTGCAGCAGGGCCGCGCCGACCTGCTGCTGGCGCCCTTCCAGCCCACGTCGGATCTCTCCATGACCGTGGAGGGCGTTCGCCTGGTGCCGGTGCCCGGCCTGAAGCTGCGCATGCGGGGCACGCGGCACTTCCTGGTCTCCCGCACGCATCTGCTGGGACCGAGGCTGCGCGAGCAGCTCAATGCGGGCCTGGCCCGGCTGCGGCAGCAGGGCGTGGTCCGCCGCGCCTACGAGCAGTGCGGCTTCTTCAATGCCCGCGTGGCGGGATGGACGCGGCTCTGAGCCGCCTGCCGCCGCAGGACTTCAGCCCGGCAGCTCCACCAGCACGAACTGCTTTCGCACCGGCTCGATCACCTCGAACTCGCCACGAAAGCCGGGCGGGATGACCGCAGCCTCGCCAGGGCCCACCTCGGTGCGGCTGCCGTCGGTGCCATGCAGGCAGACGCGGCCCTCCAGCACATGGAAGTACTCCTGCTTGCCGGGCGCGAACTCGATGCGCCAGCGCCCCACCTCGCAGGCCCACACGCCCGCGCTCATGGGGCCGGCCTCGTGCATCAGCCAGGTCTGGCGCTGTGGCGCGCCCTCGACGCGGCGGTCCTCGCGCGGCTGGTCCCGTTGCGGGGCCAGGCCCTCGGTGCCGGTGATGGGGATGATGCGGGGGGCGGTGCTCATGGTTCGGCTCGCTTCGTCTCAGGCCTCGGCCGCGGTGCAGACCACGGCGAGCTTGTTGCCGTCGAGGTCGCGGAAGTAGGCGGCGTAGAAATTCGGGGCGTAGTCACGCAGGCCCGGCTTGCCCTCGCAGCGGCCGCCAGCGGCCAGGGCGGCCGCGTGCACCGCGTCCACCTGGGCGCGCGTGGCGGCGGCCAGGGCCAGCATGCTGCCATTGCCCGCGGTGGCGGGGGCGTCGTCGTAGGGCTTGCAGATCCAGAGGAAGGCCTTGGCATCGGGGGCGTCCGGGCCGTAGCCGCAGAACTCGTCGTCGGCATAGGTGGACTTGAGGCCCAGCGGTGCCAGCACGGCGTCGTAGAAGCGCCGGGCGGCCTGGCGGTCGTTGCTGCCCAGGGTGGCGTAGGAAATCATGGCGGGTCCTTCTGAAACAGGAGCAGGCGGGGAGGGGGTCAGGTCATGCGCAGCGGAATGGTGACCGGGCCGTCGTTGACCAGGTGCACCTGCATGTCCGCGCCGAACTCGCCGCTTTGTACCAGCGGGTGCTGGCTGCGCGCGAAGCTCAGGCAGTGCTCGTAGAGCCGGCGGCCCAGCTCGGCCGGCGCGGCGCCGGTGAAGCTGGGGCGGTTGCCGCCGCTGGTGTCGGCTGCCAGGGTGAACTGCGAGACGATCAGCAGGCCGCCGCCGACGTCCTGGACGCTGCGGTTCATTTTGCCCGCCTCGTCGCTGAAGACGCGCAGCTTGAGCACCTTCTGGATGAGCTTCTCGGCGACGGCCTCGGTGTCGCCAGGTTCGGCGCAGACCAGCATCAGGAAGCCGGGGCCGATCTGGCCCGTGACTCGGCTATTGACGGGGCCGGCCACCTCGACGCGCGCTTCGCGCACGCGCTGCAGGATCGCGATCATGGGCCGATGCCCTCCATGTCCTTGGGGTCGTTGAAATGCGCCTCGACGTCCATGGGCAGCAGCTGGATGCTGGCCCGCAGGCCCGGCACGGCCTCCATCAATGCACGCTCCACGGCGCCGCGCTCGGCCGCCGCCTGGCCCAGGGACCAGCCGGCGGGCATGTGCATGTGCATGTCCACGTAGCGGCGCGCGCCCGAGACGCGGGTGGCGATGTGGTCGAAGCGCACCTGCTGGTGGCTGCAGCGCTCCAGCACCGCGTGGATGGCGGCCTGGCTCTCGCCGTCCAGGGCCTCGTCCATCAGACCCGCGGCGGATTCCATCACCAGCAGCGCGCCCTCGCGCAGGATGTTCAGTGCCACCAGCACCGCGATCACCGGGTCCAGCCACAGCCAGCCCGTGGCCATCACGCCGATCAGGCCCGCGACCACGCCGATGGAGGTCCAGACGTCGGTGAAGAGGTGGCGGGCGTCGGCCTCCAGGGCCATGGAGCGGTGCTCGCGGGCCTTCTTGAGCATGGCCCAGGCGAGGCCGCCGTTGAGTGCCGAGCTGAGCAGGGACAGCACCATGCCCAGCCCCAGCTGCTCCACGGGCTGCGGGCTCAGCAGCCGGTGCACGGCCGCCCAGATGATGCCGGCCGCCGCCGCGAAGATCAGCACGCCCTCGAAGCCGCTGGAAAAGTACTCGGCCTTGTGGTGGCCGAAGGGGTGGTCCTCGTCCGGCGGGCGCTGGGCCACGGTCACCATGGCCAGTGCGAACATGGCGCCGGCCAGGTTGACCAGGGACTCCAGGGCGTCCGAGAGCAGGGAGACGGAGTCCGTCCAGTACCAGGCCCCGGTCTTCAGGGCGATGGTGACGGCGGCCACCGCGATGGAGAGCTTGAGGTAGCTGCTGACTTGCATGATGGACCGGATTCTCGCCGCAGCCAGGCTTGCCTTTTTGCAATGCGAACGGTTCGTCTTTCGTGAATGCTGCGTCCGCTGCCGCCAAGGTGGCGGTCCTACAATCGCCGCGAGTTCCGCGGGCTCGTCTGTCCCTCCCGCGTTTTCTGCCGAGCAGCCCCATGAAGAACGATCCCGCCCTGCACACCGACGTGTCCCACATCGCCCCGCGCGAGAAGGCCGAGATCCTGTCCCAGGCGCTGCCCTACATCCGCAAGTTCCACGGCAAGACCATCGTGATCAAGTACGGCGGCAACGCCATGACCGACCCGGTGCTGCAGCAGGACTTCGCCGAGGACGTGGTGCTGCTCAAGCTGGTCGGCATGAACCCCGTGGTGGTGCATGGCGGCGGCCCGCAGATCGAGGAACTGCTGACCAAGCTGGGCAAGAAGGGCCACTTCATCCAGGGCATGCGCGTCACCGACAAGGAGACCATGGACGTGGTCGAGTGGGTGCTGGCCGGCGAGGTGCAGCAGGACGTCGTGGGCCTGATCAACGCCGCCGGCGGCAAGGCCGTGGGCCTGACCGGCCGTGACGGCGGCATGATCCGCGCCAAGAAGCTCAAGGTCCAGGACAAGGACGATCCCAGCAAGGAGCACGACATCGGCCAGGTCGGGGACATCGTCTCCATCGACCCCAGCGTGGTGAAGGCCCTGCAGGACGACCAGTTCATCCCCGTCGTGAGCCCCATCGGCTTCGGCGAGAACAACGAGAGCTACAACATCAACGCCGACGTCGTGGCCGCCAAGCTGGCCACCGTGCTGCAGGCCGAGAAGCTGCTGATGCTCACCAACATCCGCGGCGTGCTGGACAAGGAAGGCCAGCTGATGACCGAGCTCACGCCCCGCCGCATCGACGAGCTGGTGGCCGACGGCACCATCAGCGGCGGCATGATCCCCAAGATCGCCGGCGCCATCGACGCGGCCAAGAGCGGCGTCAATGCGGTGCACATCATCGACGGCCGCGTGCCGCACGCCATGCTGCTGGAGATCCTGTCCGACCAGGCCTACGGCACGATGATCCGCTCGCACTGAGCCGCGGGCCTGATGCGGCGCCCACCCCTGCGCCACGCCGGCCGGGCTCGCCAGCATGGCGAGGGGCCGGTCTGGCTCTTCGATCTGGACAACACCCTGCACAACGCTTCGGACCGGGTGTTCGCCGCGCTCAATGTGGCCATGACGGCCTACATCGAGCAGCACCTGGGCGTTGACACGGCCGAGGCCAACCGCCTGCGCCGCCTCTACTGGGCCCGCTACGGCGCCACGCTGACCGGCCTGGTGCGCCACCACGGCGTGGACGCCGCTCACTTCCTGGCCCAGACCCACGCGCTGCCCGGCATGGAGGCGCACCTGCACGGCCATGCCCATGACCTGGCGGCCCTGGCCCGCCTGCCCGGCCGCAAGTTCCTGCTGACCAACGGGCCCGACGCTTATGCCTGGCGGGTGCTGCACGCGGTGGGCCTGGCCCATGCCTTCGAGGGTGTGATCGCGCTGGAGCAGATGGCCATGTTCGGCCAGCTGCGCCCCAAGCCGGATCGGCGCATGTTCCGGCATGTCCTGGCGCGTCTGAAGCTGGAACCCACGCGCTGCGTGCTGGTCGAGGACAGCCTGATGCACCAGAAGGCCGCCCGCTCGCTGGGCCTGCGCACGGTCTGGATCCAGCGCTGGACCAAGGCCTCCGTGCATGGCCCCGAGGCCCACCTGCCGCTGCGCCGCCGTCCGGCCTATGTGGACCAGCGCGTCCATGGCCTGGGCGATCTGCGCTGGCGTGCACTCGTCCACGCTCCCGGCCGGCACGGCGGGGGTTTTCCATAGCCCCCCGATCGCCCGATGCCAACGGCCTGTTTTTGACGGTAGCATCCGCCACGCAGAAGCAGCGGTGCGGCTGCCCCGCACAGCCGGGTACAGAAGAACGACAAGCCCATGTCATTGTTCAGCGTTCTGATCGTCGAAGACCAGGTCCGGTTCCGGGAAGCCTTCGAGAAATCCCTGTCCCAGGCCAGTGACATCCGTCTGCTGGGCATGGCGTCCGACCTGCAGCAGGGCCGGCGCATGTTCGACCAGCTGCGCCCCGACGTGCTCCTGGTGGACCTGGACCTCCCCGGCGGCAGCGGCATCGAGCTCATCCGCCATGCGGCCCAGGCCCATCCCGACTGCGAGGTCATGGTGATCTCTGTCTTCGGTGACGAGCAGCACGTGCTGTCCAGCATCGAGGCCGGCGCCACCGGCTACCTGCTCAAGGACAGCCTGGCCCTGGACCTCCCCGACCAGCTGCGCGCGCTGCGCAGTGGCGGCAGCCCTATCAGCCCCGTCATCGCCCGCCGCCTGCTGCTGCGCCTGAACGCCGGCACCCAGCATCTGCACGGCCTGCCCGCCGAGACCGGCGCGGCGCCGCTGGACGAGAACGTGATCGCGCTGTCCGAGCAGGAGTCCCGCGTGCTGCACCTGGCGGCCAAGGGCTTCACCTTCGACGAGATCGCGCAGTTCCTGCAGGTCTCGCCGCACACCGTCATGACCTATGTCAAGCGCATCTACCGCAAGCTGCAGGTGCGCTCCAAGGTCGAGGCCATCTACGAGGCGCGCCGCCTGGGCTGGCTGCGCGACTGAACCGACGGACCCGCACAGGCCCGCGAGGGCCTGAAGATGGCCGAGGGCGCCACGGGCCTGTGCCAGAATCCACAGCGCCATGCACGTCGCCGCCTCCCCCGATCTGGACCCCGAAGACCCTGCCGCCGGTGCCCCCGAAGCGGCAGCGCCCGAGACCAAGCGCCGCACCCGCCCCAAGCCGGGCGAGCGCCGGGTGCAGATCCTGCAGACCCTGGCCAGCATGCTGGAGCAGCCCGGTGCCGAACGCGTGACCACCGCCGCGCTGGCCGGCCGCCTGGAAGTCAGCGAGGCCGCGCTGTACCGCCACTTCGCCAGCAAGGCCCAGATGTTCGAGGGCCTGATCGAATTCATCGAGTCCAGCATCTACACCCTGCTGAACCAGATCACCGAGCGCGAGGCCACCGGCCTCGTGCAGGCGCAGCGCATCGTCTCGGTGCTGCTGCAGTTCGGCGAGCGCAACCCGGGCATGAGCCGGGTGATGGTGGGGGACGCCCTCGTCTACGAGAACGAGCGGCTGATCCAGCGCATGAACCTGTTCTTTGATCGCGTCGAGGCCACGCTGCGCCAGGTGCTGCGCCAGGCCGCCGAGGCCGAAGGCTCCGAGACCCCGACGGTGCAGGCCAATGCCCAGGCCTCGGTGCTGGTGAGCTTCATCATCGGCCGGCTGCAGCGCTACGCCCGTTCAGGCTTCAAGCGCATGCCCACCGAGCAGCTGGACGTCGCCCTGGCCCTGCTGACGCGCTGAGTCAGTGGCCCGTGCGGGCTGCCGCGTCTGCGCTTTACCTCTCATGCCCCGGCCCGCCGGGATCACTGCCATGTCCACCGATGCCCTTGCCCAGTTCCTGAACCGCGCGGAAAGCCTGCTGGCCCGCGCGGAGTCCCTGCTGCCGCCGCAGCTCGGCGCGCCCGACTGGTCCGCCTCCAGCGCCTTCCGCTACCGCCGCCGCCGCGGCGTGCCGGTGCTGGAGCCGGTGCGCCATGTGGCCGCCATCCGGCTGGAGGCGCTGAAGGAGGTCGACGCCCAGAAGGAGCGCCTGCTGCAGAACAGCCGGCAGTTCGTTCAGGGCCGCCCGGCCAACAACGTGCTGCTGACCGGCGCACGCGGCACGGGCAAGAGCTCGCTGATCAAGGCGGTGCTCAACGAATTCTCGGACCAGGGCCTGCGCCTCATCGAGGTGGACAAGGCCGACCTCGTGGACCTGCCCGACCTCGTCGACCTCGTGGCCGAGCGCCCCGAGCGTTTCATCATCTTCTGCGACGACCTCAGCTTCGAGGAAGGCGAGGCCGGCTACAAGGCGCTGAAGTCCATGCTGGACGGCTCCATCGCCGCCGCGAGCGACAACGTGCTGATCTACGCCACCAGCAATCGCCGCCATCTGCTGCCCGAGCAGATGCGGGACAACCTCGCGGCCCGCGTCGACGAGAACGGCGAGCTGCACCCCGGTGAGGCCATCGAGGAGAAGGTGAGCCTGTCCGAGCGCTTCGGGCTGTGGATCAGCTTCTATCCCTTCAGCCAGCAGGAGTACCTGGCCATCGCGGCCCAGTGGCTGCGGCACTTCGGCCTGGACGAGGCCGCCATCGCGGCCGCACGCCAGCCGGCGCTGGTCTGGGCCCTGGAGCGCGGCTCGCGCTCCGGCCGCGTGGCCTACCAGTTCGCCCGTGACCTGGCCGGGCGAGGGGGCCCCGACGCCGCGGCAGCGGCCCCTGCGGGCGACGCGCCCATCCCCGACGACCTGGACCAGGCCTGACCCCATGACGAACGAATCGACGACGACCGCCTACCCCGCCGACCGCGTGCCCGTGGACGTGGCGGTGGGCGTGCTGGTGAAGCGCGACGCGCAAGGCCGCGAGGCCGACTTCCTGCTCACCTCCCGCCCCGAGGGCAAGGTCTACGCCGGCTACTGGGAATACCCGGGCGGCAAGCTGGAGGCCGGCGAGACCGTGGAGCAGGCCCTGCGCCGCGAGCTGCACGAGGAGCTGGGCATCACCATCGGCGCGGCCCACCCCTGGAAGATCGAGGTGATGGACTACCCCCACGCCCGCGTCCGCCTGCACTTCTGCAAGGTCTATGACTGGCAGGGCGAGTTCGAGATGCGCGAGGGCCAGCAGATGGCCTGGCAGGGGCTGCCGGTGACGGTGCAGCCCGTGCTGCCGGGCACCATCCCCGTGCTGCAGTGGTTCGCCGCCGAGCGCGGCTTCCAGGGGGCCACCCACCATGGCTGAGTACACTGCCGGCATGGATTGGCTGGATCAGATCAAGTGGGACGAGCAGGGCCTGGTGCCCGTCATCGCCCAGGAGCGCGACACGGGCGATGTGCTCATGTTCGCCTGGATGAACCGCGAGGCCCTACGCCTCACCGCGGAGAAGGGCGAGGCCGTCTACTGGAGCCGCTCGCGCCAGAAGCTGTGGCACAAGGGCGAGGAGTCCGGCCACATCCAGCAGGTGCACGAGATGCGCCTGGACTGCGACCACGACGTCGTCCTGCTCAAGATCACCCAGCGCGGCCACGAGCCCGGCATTGCCTGCCACACCGGCCGCCACAGCTGCTTCTTCCAGCGCCTGGACGGCCAGCAATGGACCGCCGTGGAGCCGGTGCTCAAGGACCCACACCAGATCTACAGCAAGTGAGCGCGATGAACGGCAATGACATCCTGGCCCGCCTGGGCGAGACCATCGATTCCCGCAAGCCCGAGGCCGGCGGCGACCCGTCGGCGAGCTATGTGGCCAAGCTCTTTCACAAGGGCCTGGACAGCATCCTGAAGAAGATCGGCGAGGAAGCCACCGAGGTCGTGCTGGCCGCCAAGGATGGCGACCCCGCCAAGCTCACCTACGAAGTGGCCGACCTCTGGTTCCACTCCATGATTGCCCTCAGCGCCCTGGGCCTGAAGCCGGCGGACGTGCTGAACGAGCTGGCGCGGCGCGAGGGGCTGTCGGGGTTGGAGGAGTTTGCGGCGCGGCCCAAGGGCTGAGCAGGCGAGACCACGGCGGCCGGCAGGCGCGGGAGCGAGAGTGGTAAGCGATGGCGCCGGGCCACGCCCCGCTGTTGCCCCGGAGCCCGGCGCGGCCACCTGAACTGGAACGAACATCGCGGCACGTCTGGCTGAGCCGGGCAGTCGACTGAACCATCGGAGCACACCATGTCCCACGATCCGAACTGCATCTTCTGCAAGATCATCGCCGGCCAGATCCCCTCGAAGAAGGTCTACGAGGACGAGGAGCTGCTGGCCTTCCATGACATCCACCCCTGGGCGCCGGTCCATGTGCTGATCATCCCCAAGCTGCATATCGCCAGCATGGTGGAGCTGACGGAGGCGCATGCGCCGCTGCTGGGCAAGATGAGCGTGCTCGCACCGAAGCTGATGAGGGAGTTGGGCGTGAGCAACGGTTTCCGCACGGTGATCAACACCGGGCCGGACGGCGGGCAGGAGGTCTACCACCTGCACATGCATGCCATGGGCGGACCCAGGCCGTGGCTGAAGGGCTGACGGCGCCTTCTTGAAACTTTGATGAATAAGGGGCATCTGTCCAGTCGCAAGGGACTGACACGGCAGGCGCCTAGAATCCGTTATTCGCTTTTGAGGAGACCACTATGGGTGGACTGAGCATTTGGCACTGGCTGATCGTGCTGGTGGTGGTGGTGATGGTGTTCGGCACCAAGAAGTTGCGCAATGTGGGCTCGGACCTCGGCGCGGCGGTCAAGGGCTTCAAGGACGGCATGAAGGACGGTTCCGCCGCTGACGCACCGGCTCAGCAGGTGAGCCACAACAAGGCGCAGGACCCGAACACGGTCGACGTCGACGCCAAGACCAAGTCCTGAGCTGAGCACGGATGATTGATTTCGGCTTTGACAAGCTGGCGCTGATCGGCGCCGTGGCCCTGATCGTGATCGGCCCCGAACGCCTGCCCAAGGTGGCGCGCACGGCCGGTCATCTCATGGGCAAGGCCCGGCGCTATGTGGCCGAGGTCAAGGCCGAGGTCAACCGTTCGATGGAGCTCGAGGAGCTCAAGAAGATGAAGGGCCAGTTCGAGGACGCCGCGCGCGACGTCGAACAGAGCGTCCAGCAGGAAGTCAATTCCGCCACCCAGGCCTTTGACCAGACCTGGCAGAGCATTGGCGGCGAAGGCAGCAGCTATGAGCCGCTGCCGCCCAGCTATCGCCACCCGGGCAAGAAGTGGCGCGTCAAGCGCGGCGCGGTGCCGCTCTGGTACAAGAAGCAGCAGGGGGTGCGCCGCCATGTGCAGTCCGGTGCGGCGCGCGTGGCCCGGTTCCGCCCTTCCTCGCGTTCCTCGCGATTCTGATCCTGCCCTGACAAGCCGAGAAGGCGCCCCTTCCCATGAGTTCCTCTCCCGAAGACGAACTGGCTGGCACCGAGCAGCCCTTCGTGTCGCACCTGATCGAGCTGCGTGATCGCCTGATCCGCGCGCTGCTGGCCATCGGCGTGGCCTTCGGCCTGCTGTGCCTCTATCCCGGCCCGGCCGGCCTCTACGACCTGCTGGCGGCGCCGCTCGTGGCGCATCTGCCCAAGGGCTCGTCGATGATCGCCACCAATGTGCTCTCGCCCTTCCTGGTGCCGCTGAAGATCACAATGCTGGCGGGCTTCCTCGTGGCGCTGCCGGTGGTGCTGTACCAGGTCTGGGCCTTCGTGGCGCCGGGGCTTTACTCGCACGAGAAGCGCCTGGTCCTGCCGCTGGTGGTCTCCAGCACGGTGCTCTTCTTCATCGGCGTGGCCTTCTGCTACTTCTTCGTCTTCGGCCAGGTCTTCAAGTTCATCCAGGGCTTTGCGCCCAAGAGCATCATGGCGGCGCCGGACATCGAGGCCTACCTGGGCTTCGTGATGACCATGTTCATCGCCTTCGGTGCGGCCTTCGAGGTGCCCGTGGTGGTGGTGGTGCTGGCCCGCATGGGCCTGGTGACGGTCGAGAAGCTGCGCGAGTTCCGCGGCTACTTCATCGTGCTGGCCTTCGTGATCGCAGCCATCATCACGCCGCCGGACATCGTCTCCCAGCTGGCCCTGGCCATCCCCATGTGCCTGCTGTACGAGCTGGGCATCTGGTCCGCCGGCGCCTTCATCCGCGCCACCAAGGCCCCCGACGACACCGAGGACGCCAAGGACGCCGCGGGCTGATCGCCCGCCCCGGCAGGCGGCAAAGGGCGGGTTCCGCCCGCATCCCGCCCGCTCAGTTCGGGGTGCTCAGTTCGGGGTGCTCAGTTCGGGTTGCTCAGTTCGGGTTGTCTTCCGCCTTGGGCCGCGGCCGCTGGCCGACCTTCAGCACGAAGGCCTTGCGCTCGGCGCCGCGCTGCACCTCCAGCCTGGCCTGGCTGCCGGGCGTCAGGGCCGCCACGGTCGTCAGCAGCTCGTTGGGGCTCTGCACGGTCTTGCCGGCCACGCTGAGCACCACATCGCCCGGCTTGATGCCGGCCTGCTCCGCCGGCCCCTTGAGGATCACGCCGCTGACCATCACGCCGCGCAGCTGCGGCAGATGGAAGGCCTCGAGCACCTCGGGGGTGATCTCGCGCGTCTGCACGCCCACCCAGCCGCGCAAGACCTGACCCTGCTTGATCAGCGCCTCCATCACCTCGCGGGCGAGGCTCACGGGGATGGCGAAGCCGATGCCCATGCTGCCGCCGCTGCGCGAGTAGATGGCGGTGTTGATGCCCAGCAGCTGGCCTTGCGTGTCCACCAGGGCGCCGCCGGAGTTGCCGGGGTTGATGGCGGCATCGGTCTGGATGAAGTTCTCGAAGGTCGACAGGCCCAGCTGCTTGCGGCCCAGGGCGCTGACGATGCCCGAGGTCACCGTCTGGCCCACATTGAAGGGGTTGCCGATGGCCAGCACGGCGTCGCCCACCTGCAGGCTGTCGGCCTCGCCCAGGCGCATCACCGGCAGATTGGGCAGGCGGATGCGCAGCACGGCGAGGTCGGTGTCGGGGTCGGTGCCGATCAGCTCGGCGGTGGTCTCGCGGCCGTCGCTGAGCTGGATCAGGATCTCGGTGGCGTTCTCGACCACATGGTTGTTGGTGAGCACATAGCCTTCGGGCGACACGATGACGCCGGAGCCGGTGCCGCGCGGGCCGTCGGGCTCGTCCTCGTCGGGGCTGCCGCCGTGGTAGCGCAGCCAGGCTTCCTCCTCCTCGCTGAGCGGCTGGCCGGGCTTGCTGGCGCTGATGCTCACCACGGCTGGCGCCGCCAGGCGGGCGGCCTCCGCATAGCCGGGCCGCTTGCCGCTGCTGGCGCCTTGCTGCAGGCTGGGGGCCGGATGCAGGCTGCCCTGCAGCCATTGCGGCTTCAGCGTGGCCACCACAAAGTAGCCGGCCAGCGCCACGGTCGTGGCCTGGGAGAAAATCAGCCAGGACCGGCGCAGGGGCGAGTGCGCTCCTGCAGGCTGGGAGGAAGACGAGGACGATGTGGACATGAAGGAAGACATTGCAACGACCGGGCGGATCAGGCCCCAGGCCCTGCCGCGCGAGGCACTGCTGCGCTTGCTGGACGGCTGGCTGGAGCCGGGTCGTTTCAAGGATTATGGGCCCAACGGTCTGCAGCTTGAGGGTAAGCCCGAGGTGCGGCGCGTGCTGTGTGGCGTGACCGCCAGCCTGGCCCTGATCGAGGCGGCCATCGAGCGCGGCGCCGATGCGCTGCTGGTCCACCACGGCCTCTTCTGGCGCGGCCAGGAGCAGCGCCTGACAGGCTGGATGAAGACCCGCGTGCAGCGCCTGCTGGCCCACGACATCAACCTGATCGCCTACCACCTGCCGCTGGACGCCCATGCCGAGCTGGGCAACAACGCGCAGCTGGGCCGCCAGTTCGGCTGGACGTCGGATGCCCGCTTCGGTGACCAGGACCTGGGCTTCTCGGGCCCCCTGCCCGAAGATCAGCAGACCTTGGCCGGCCTGACGGGCGTGCTGGAACGGAAGCTCGCGCGCCCCGTCCTGGCCATCCCGGGCGATGGGCGTCCGCTGCGCCGCGTGGCCTGGTGCACCGGCGGGGCGCAGGGCTTCTTCGAGGCGGCAATCGCCAGCGGGGCCGACGTCTTCCTGACCGGCGAGATTTCCGAGCCCCAGGCCCATTACGCGGCCGAGACCGGCGTGGCCTTTGTTGCCGCCGGCCACCATGCCACGGAGCGCTACGGTGTGCAGGCCCTGGGCCGGCGCCTGGCCGATGAAGCCGGCCTCGACGTCGAGTTCCTGGACCTCCCCAACCCTGCATGAAGCCCCGAGCGATGAGCCGTCTCAAGCCCTTGCTGATCACCCAGGGCGATGCCTGCGGGATCGGCCCCGAAGTCGCCGTGGCCGCCTGGGCCGCCGAACAGACCGCGCCTGGCGCCCGGCCCCTGTGCCTGGTGGGCGATGCCGCCGTCTGGCGCCGGGCCCTGCGCCTGGCCGGCCTGGACCGCCCGGTGGCCCTGCTGGACGATCCGTCGGAGGCCGCGGGCGCGCCCGTGCGCTGCCTGCCCGTGTGGCAGCCGCCGGGCCTGCCCCCGGGGCTGGTGGACGAGCCGCTGGGGCAGATCAGCGCCCAGGCCGGTGCAGCCGCGGCGTGCTGCATCGAGGCGGCGGTGGCCGCCGTGCAGGCGGGGCAGGGGGCCGGCATCGTCACCGCGCCCATCCACAAGGAGGCCCTGCATGCGGCGGGCGTGCCTTTTCCCGGCCACACGGAGATGCTGCAGGCCCTGGCCACCGCGCCGGGCGCCGAGCCGCCAGCGGTGCGCATGATGCTGGCCAACGAGGAGCTGCGCACGGTGCTGGTGACCATCCATGTGTCCCTGCGCCGCGCCATCGAGCAGGTCACGCGGGAGGCCGTGCTGCAGACCCTGCGCATCACCCAGGAGTCGCTGCGCCGCTTCGGCCTCGCGGCGCCGCGCATCGCGGTGGCGGGCCTGAATCCGCATGCCGGTGAAGGCGGCCTGTTCGGTGACGAGGAGATCCGGGA
Organism: Pelomonas sp. BJYL3; assembly: GCF_027257975.1. Classification (GTDB taxonomy): domain Bacteria; phylum Pseudomonadota; class Gammaproteobacteria; order Burkholderiales; family Burkholderiaceae_C; genus Roseateles_B; species Roseateles_B flavus. Next base: position 605,358 of record NZ_JANZKX010000001.1, on the reverse strand, counting down.
GATCATCCCCGCCATCGCCGCGGCCCGCGCCGAAGGCATCGACGCCCAGGGGCCGTTCCCGCCGGACACCATCTTCATGCGCGCCCGCCACGCGCCCCCGCATCACCCGGGCGCGTTCGACGTGGTCGTGGCGATGACGCACGACCACGGCCTGATCCCCGTGAAGTACCTGGGCGTGGAGCAGGGCGTCAACGTCACCCTGGGCCTGCCCTTCGTGCGCACCAGCCCGGACCACGGTACGGCCTTCGACATCGTCGGCCAGGGCCGGGCCGATCCGGCGAGCATGCGGGCGGCGTTGCGGATGGCGTGGCAGCTCTGCGGTGCCTGAGCGCGAGGGCTCCGCCTCGGCAGGGGTGGAGGGCCCACGTGCGCGGTTCAGGCGGCGCTGAGGCTCTGATCGAGCGCTGCGGGGGGGCGACGCCAGCCGCCCCGCCGTCGACTCACTGCTGGGTATTGAGTGCTGCCAGCTGCTTGCGTGCACGCGCGGTGGCGCGCTCGAGCAGGTAGGCGTTCTCGAAGGCGCGCAGGCGGCCGGTCTCGCAGAGCTTGCGCAGCATGCGGGCGGTCATGGTGACCGTCTGCTGGTGCTTGTGGCCCTGGGTGAAGATGAAGAAGCTGCGGCCGGCGCTGATGTGGGCCAGGCGCACCTTGCGCCAGTGCTCGCCGGTGTTCATCTGGTAGGCGAAACCCAGCTGGAGGTGGTCGATCAGCAGGACGCCGGAGCTGGGCTCGGGCTCCTCGGTTGCGGAGGGCAGGCCGTCGATGCTGATGTCCACCGCCTGCAGGGGGGCCTCCTGGGCGGTGATGTCGATGTCGACCTCGCCCTTCCAGTCCACCGAAGCCTCCTGGACCAGGCCCAGGCTGGACGCTTCCTTGGCGTTGAGGCCCTGGGCCAGGTCGATGTCGACCTCGCCGGACTCGGTGTCCCGGAATTCGTCCGGCTGCACCGGGGGCAGGTCTTGCTCCTTGGGGGCCTCGATGCCGAAGACCGCCTCCAGCTGCTTGACCAGCAGGTTGTAGTCCAGGGCGGACAGGCCCTGGCCCTTCAGCGACTCGGCATGCACGGGCAGCAGCTGGCCGATGAAAGGCTTGCGCAGAGCCTCGGGCCAGGCGATCAGGTCCAGGCCCTCGTTGAGCGTCTGCATCATGCGGGGCAGGGCGCTCAGGAAGGCCTGGCGCTGCGGCCCTGGGGCCTTGGGCTGCACGCTCAGGACCAGGTCGCGGCCGAACTGGCGGAAGCGCTTCTCGCGGTCCACGCTGCCGCCCTCGTGGCGGGAGGCCTGCACGATCGCGCCGCTCCAGGTCTGGGAGAGGAACTCACGCAGGAAATCCGGCATGGGCACCTTGGCCAGGTTCTGGGCCAGCTGCTTGGCATAGCGCTGCTGCAGGCGGAGATCGGTTTCCTTGCGCTCGACCAGGGCCGCGGCATCGCCGTGGGCCTGCAGCACCTGGGCGGTCTGGGCGCTGACGAAGGTCTCGAGGTCGTCGAGCTTCTGTTCGTAGATCTCGATGCGCTCGAAGTCGCCGCCGCTGACGTCATGGACCAGGGCGCGCACGTGCTCCAGGAATTCCTTGCCAGGGGACTCGGCGAAGTCGTCGTAGGCGCAGGCCAGGGAGGCCAGGCGGTTGATGAAGCGGCGCACCGGATGACGGCGCGAGGAGAAGAAGGTGTTGTCCCCCAGCGCGGCGCGCAGCACGGGCAGCTGCAGCTGGGCCAGCAGGCGCGCCATCTGGGGCGGCACCTTGGCGTCGGAGAGGATGTGGTCGAAGAGGCTGCCCACCACGTCGATCACCATGTGATCCAGGGAGCCGGTGGCGGCCTGGCGCAGGGCGTCGCGGTGCAGGTGGATCAGGTTGGGGGGCAGTGGCAGGGCGCCGCCCGGGACGGTGTCGTCGCCCCAGTCACCGGCACCCAGGGGCATGCCGGCACTGCCAGCGGCGCCGCCCGTCAGGGTGCCCGGCACCGTGCTGCCGCCAAAGCCGGAGCCCATGCCGCCCGTCAGGGTGCCCGTCATGCCGCTGCCTGCCGGCATGGGCAGGCTGGACAGGCGCCGCAGCAGGTCCATCAGCTGGGGGTCGACGCTGCCCATCACGCCCGCCGGCGCATAGCCGCCGCCATAGCCCGGGGCAAAGCCGCCAACGCCCGTGCCGTAGCCGCTGGGCGCATTCATGCCACCACCGAAGCCGCCGCCCTGCATGGGTGCGCCATAGCCCGGCGTGCCATAGCCACCCACGCCGCCAAAGCCGCTCTGGCCCGCCGGCCCGAGGCCGCCGAAGCGCGAGTTGCCGATGGGGCCGCCGAGGTCGCCGGCCACGCTGTTGGGGCCGCCCATGCCGCCCATCGCACCGGCCGGGTTCATGGCCCGCACGCGCAGGTCCTGCTGGCGCAGGCCGCGGTTGCGGAAGAGGGTGGCGATGTCGGCATAGCAGGCGCGCATCTCCGTGGTGAAGGCGCGGGTGAGCTCGTCGACCAGGGACTGGCGGATGTCCTGCTCCTCGGTCAGGCTGTGGATGCCGTCCAGCAGGGCCTGCGCGATCAGCTCGGGGCGCAGGGGGTTGCGGTCCAGGCCGCCTTCGGACGAGCTGAGGCCGGCCAGGAAGGATTCGACGTCCCGCAGCTCCCACTCGCTCTGGTGGCCGATGGCCATGCCGATGCGATCGGCGGCGACCATGGCATCGACCTGCTCATCGTCCATCAGCGAGAGCTCACCCCAGGCCTTCTTGGCGGCGGGGGCGGCCTTGTCGCGCTGCTCACCGGCCATCTGGCGGCGCAGGCTGGCCTGGAACTCCTGGATGAACTTCGGCAGGTTCTCGCGGAACAGGTACTGGGCGGCCAGCAGCGCGTCGCGGCGCTTGGCATAGCCGGCCGAGAGCGCCGCCAGCCCCAGGCCTTCGGCGCAGCGCTCAGCCGCCTGCTCGGCGGCTGCCCGGACGCGCTGGAAGGCGGCTTCGAGATGCGGGTTGAGTCGTGACTCGGGCTGGTTCATGGACGAGGGGGCCGGGCGCGCGCCACGTCAGGGCACGCGACGCTTGCCAAGTATCCGTGGATTTGAGGACTCATGTTGTGACCAAGCGCAGCCTGCGCGCGCCGGAAGGCACGGTACCGCAATTCCCGGGCCGGCAGGCGTGAAGGCTTTCTCAGCGCTTGAGCGAATCGCGGATCTCGCGCAGCAGCACGATGTCCTCGGGGGTCACCGGCTCGGCCGCGGGGGCCGCTGCAGGCTCGCTGCGCTTCAGGCGATTGATCTGCTTGACCATCATGAAGATGATGAAGGCAAGGATGATGAAGTTGAGCAAAACGGTCAGGAAGCTGCCGTAGGCAAAGAGCGGCACCCCGGCCTTGGTCAGGGCCTCGTAGGTCTGCGGGCCCTTGAAGTCCGCCGGCACATTGCCCAGCACAAGGAAGTAGTTGGAGAAATCCAGGCCGCCGACGACCTTGCCCACCAGGGGCATGATCAGGTCCTTGACCATCGAGTCGACGATCTTGCCGAAGGCGCCGCCGATGATCACGCCCACGGCGAGATCCACCACATTGCCCTTGACGGCAAATTCCTTGAACTCGCTCAGCATTCCCATCTTCATCTACTCCTGCGGGAGGATCCCGGCTGTGTTGTGGCGCTATTGTCTACGTTTGCAGGCGTCGCAAATCGGGCCAAACACGGGGATTTCCGTCGCTGATGCCTGCGGTAGCGCCGAACTGATGCCTTGGCGAGACGATTTGCGTATTCCCGGAGGTGCATCAAGTCAGGGTGGGGGTGGGCGTCCGCTAGAATCCGCGGTTGCTCCCGATCAGAAGTCTCCTTTGAGGACCCTCATGAGTGACCAGCAAGTGGATCAAGGCAAGCGCACGTGGCTCATCGCCACGAGTTGCGCCGGTGCCGGTGTCGGCGTCGCGACCGCCGTGCCCTTTGTCAGTACCTTCGCGCCGTCCGAGCGCGCCAAGGCTGCCGGTGCAGCCGTGGAAGTCGATATCAGCAGCCTGAAGCCGGGCGAGAAGCTGACGGTGGAATGGCGCGGCAAGCCGGTCTGGATCGTGCGCCGCACGCCCGAGCAGCTGGAAGCCCTGAAGAAGAATGATCCGCAGCTGGCTGATCCGGACTCCAAGCGCACCGCCTACCCGACGCCCGATTACGCCAAGAACGGCTACCGCTCGATCAAGCCCGAGTACTTCGTCGGCGTGGGCATCTGCTCGCACCTGGGCTGTTCTCCCTCCGACAAGTTCCAGGCCGGCCCGCAGCCCTCGCTGCCCGATGACTGGAACGGCGGCTTCCTCTGCCCCTGCCACGGCTCGACCTTCGACCTGGCCGGCCGCGTGTTCAAGAACAAGCCCGCACCCGACAACCTCGAGGTGCCGCCCCACATGTACCTGTCCGACACCAAGCTCCTGATTGGTGAAGACAAGGCTGCCTAAGCGAGAGGACAGAGGTCGATATGGCTGAATTCAAAGAAGCTCCCGCGGGCGCGTCCGTGGGCGAGCAACTGCTGACCTGGGTGGACAACCGCTTCCCGCTCAGCAAGATGTACCGGGAGCACATGTCGGAGTACTACGCTCCGAAGAACTTCAACTGGTGGTACATCTTCGGCTCGCTGGCCATGCTGGTGCTGGTGATCCAGATCGTCACCGGCATCTTCCTGGTGATGCACTACAAGCCGGATGCCGCCGTGGCCTTCGCCTCGGTCGAGTACATCATGCGCGACGTGCCCTGGGGCTGGCTGATCCGCTACATGCACTCGACGGGCGCCTCCGCCTTCTTCGTGGTCGTGTACCTGCACATGTTCCGCGGCCTGCTGTACGGTTCCTACCGCAAGCCCCGCGAGCTGGTCTGGATCTTCGGCTGCGCGATCTTCCTGTGCCTGATGGCCGAGGCCTTCATGGGCTATCTGCTGCCCTGGGGCCAGATGTCCTACTGGGGCGCCCAGGTGATCGTGAACCTGTTCGCTGCCGTGCCCTTCGTCGGCAACGACCTGGCCCTGATGATCCGCGGCGACTACGTCGTCGGTGACGCCACCCTGAACCGCTTCTTCAGCTTCCACGTGATCGCCGTGCCCCTGGTCCTGCTGGGCCTGGTGGTGGCGCACATCATCGCGCTGCACGAAGTGGGTTCGAACAACCCGGACGGCGTCGAGATCAAGGCCAAGAAGGATGCGCAGGGCCGCCCGCTGGACGGCATCCCCTTCCATCCTTACTACAGCGTGCACGACATCTACGGCGTGGGCCTGTTCCTGATGGTGTTCTCGGCCATCATCTTCTTCGCGCCTGAGCTGGGCGGCTACTTCCTGGAGTACAACAACTTCATCCCGGCCGACCCGCTGAAGACCCCGCCGCACATTGCGCCGGTCTGGTACTTCACGCCGTTCTACTCGATGCTGCGTGCCACGACCGACGTGATGGTCAACGTGCTGTCGGTGATCGTGGGCCTGGGCGCCGTGCTGGCCGTGCTGAAGGGCACGTTCTCCGGCAAGGGCAAGATCGCCACGCTGGTCATCGCCGCCGTCGCCATCTTCCTGCTCAAGACCTTCGACGCGAAGTTCTGGGGCGTGGTCGTGATGGGTGGCGCCGTGGTGATCCTGTTCTTCCTGCCCTGGCTGGACCACAGCCCGGTCAAGTCGATCCGCTACCGCCCGGACTGGCACAAGTACGTGTACGGCATCTTCGTCGTGGTGTTCCTGGTGCTGGCCTACCTGGGCATCCAGCCCCCGACCGAGATCGGCACCATCGTCGCCCAGATCGGCACCCTGTACTACTTCGGTTTCTTCCTGCTGATGCCGTGGTGGAGCAAGCAAGGCGTGTTCAAGCCTGTGCCTGACCGCGTCACCTTCCACCCCCACTGATCAGTCCAGGAGTTGCATCTCATGAAGAAATTCATCGCTACGCTGCTGATCGGTCTGGGCCTGGCCTCGGGTGCCATGGCCAATACCGGCGGCATGGAGTGGGACAAGTTCCCCAAGGAAAAGATGACGGACGTGGCGTCCCTGCAGAACGGCGCCAAGATCTTCGTCAACTACTGCCTGAACTGCCACGCGGCCGCGTTCATGCGCTACAACCGCCTGCGGGACATCGGCCTGACGGAAGCCCAGATCAAGGGCAACCTGATGTTCGCCACCGAGAAGGTGGGCGACGTCATGAAGGTCTCCCTGGATCCCAAGCAGGCCAAGGACTGGTTCGGCGCCACCCCGCCGGACCTGACCGTGATCGCCCGCTCGCGCGCCGACGGCGCCAAGGGCTCCGGTGCCGACTACCTCTACACCTACATGCGGACCTTCTACCGCGACGAGACCAAGGCCACCGGTTGGAACAACCTGGCCTTCCCCAGCGTCGCCATGCCGCATGTGCTGTGGGAACTGCAGGGCCAGCGTGCCGCCAAGTTCGTCGAGGAAGCCGACCCGCATGACCACGCCAAGAAGGTCCATGTCTTCAAGGGCTTCGAGCAGCTGACGCCCGGCACCATGGACGCCCGCGCCTATGACAATGCCGTGGGTGATCTGGTCGCCTATCTGCAGTGGATGGGCGAGCCGGCGCAGGCCCAGCGTTTCCGTCTGGGTGTGCTGGTGCTGCTGGGCCTGGGCATCTTCACGCTGTTTGCCTGGCGCCTGAATGCGTCCTACTGGAAGGATGTGAAGTAAGCCTTCGGGCCCTGGCCGCCAGCCGGGCCCTGTTGCGCAGTGGGAGGCCTTCACGGGCACCCACTGCGTTTGCCTTTTGTGTGCCGCTACCATGTCGGGCACACGGAATCGATTGTTGACCTGAACTCAGGAGTCCGCCGCCATGATGGTGCTTTATTCTGGAACCACTTGCCCCTACTCGCACCGTTGCCGCTTCGTGCTGTTTGAAAAGGGCATGGACTTCGAAATCCGTGACGTCGACCTGTTCGCCAAGCCGGAAGACATCGCGCTGATGAACCCGTACAACGAGGTGCCCATCCTCGTCGAGCGCGACCTCATCCTGTATGAGTCGCACATCATCAACGAGTACATCGACGAACGCTTCCCGCATCCTCAGCTGATGCCCGGCGACCCCGTCGCCCGTGCCCGTGTGCGCCTGTTCCTGCTGAACTTCGAGAAGGAGCTGTTCGCCCACGTCAACGTGCTGGAGAACCGCGGCCAGGCCGTCAAGCCGACGGACAAGCAGCTGGAGAAGGCCCGTTCGCAGATCCGCGACCGTCTGACCCAGCTGGCGCCCATCTTCCTGAAGAACAAGTACATGCTGGGTGACGACTTCTCCATGCTGGACGTGGCCATCGCCCCGCTGCTGTGGCGCCTGGACTATTACGGCATCGACATGTCCAAGAACGCCCTGCCGCTGCTGAAGTACGCCGAGCGCATCTTCTCTCGCCCCGCCTACATCGAGGCGCTGACGCCCTCGGAAAAGGTGATGCGCAAGTAAGTCGCTGCTGCCATGGACCAGACCCCTGACGGTGGCGCACCCACCGGCACCCCTACGAGGCCCTATCTGATCCGGGCCCTGCATGACTGGTGCACCGACAACGGCTTCACGCCCTACATCGCGGTGCAGGTCGACCGTTCGGTGCAGGTGCCGCTGGAGTACGTCAGCAACAACGAGATCGTGCTCAACGTGGGCTTCGATGCCACCAACGGCCTGGACCTCGGCAACGAGTTCATCCAGTTCAAGGCCCGCTTCGGCGGCGTGGCGCGCGAGATCATCGTGCCGGTGGACCATGTCGTGGCCATCTATGCCCGTGAGAACGGGCAGGGCATGGCCTTCCCCGCGCCTGCCGTCGAGACGGATGCGGCGGCGGTCAAGCCTGCGCCCAGTGCCGTGCCGAAGCCGGCGCCCAAGCCCGCCTCCGCGGGCCTGCGCCTGGCGCCGGCGCCCGCGGTGCAGGGGGCGGACGAGTCCACCTCTGAGGTCGCGGCGCCGGAGTCCTCGGGCGAAGGACCGGACCCGGGGCCGGGCGACGGTCCGGGGCCGCGCCCCACGCTCAAGCGCATCAAGTGAGGTCGGCGGGGCGCGCTGCGGCAGGTGAGCAAGCCTTCGAATTGCCCCTACAATGCGCGCCTGCCTGGGACTCCGGTCCCGGGCGTTCACGAAAGCCGGCTTAGCTCAGTTGGTAGAGCAACCGCCTTGTAAGCGGTAGGTCATCAGTTCGAATCCGATAGCCGGCACCAGACCCCATGAAGACACAGGCCTCGCGCCTGTGTTTTTCTTTGTGGCGCCGAAACGGGCCCGTGCTGGCCAGGCGGGGGCTGGCAAATGCCCTGAAATGGCCAGAAATGGACGAACAGGGCCTCAGCCCTGCACCTTGATCCGCACCCGGCTCGGCTGCAGCCCCTGCTCCTGCAGGCGGGCTTCCAGCCGAGGCTGCAGCTGGCGCAGCTTGGCGGCCACGGCGGCATTGGCGGCCAGCAGGGTCCAGCCGTCCTCGTCGATGGGGCCGGGCTTGACGAAGCGCGTCATGGCGCCGGGCAGGGCGGGCGCCACCAGGGCCATGCGCCGCTGTGACTCCTGCATCAGCAGCCCCAGGCGCGCCAGGCCCTGGTGCTGGGCCAGCGCCTGGCTGATGGGCGTGGGGTCGGGCACCGCAGGGCCGCCGGGTTTGGGGGCGGGAGGGGCGTCGGTTCTGCGCATGGCGCTCAGTGTAGACCCGGAGGGCGGGGCGGGCGTCCGGACGCAAGGGGAGGGGAGCCGGATGCTAAACTCCGCCGGTTGTCCTCCGCCCTGGTCCAGCTGCCTGGCGGGCCTTTCGGGCTGATCCCTCCCGCGCCTCCTGCGACCCAGGTCGGGCGCCGCGCCTGGGGCTGTCGCGACGGGCCTTGCAAGTGGCCGCTGCGCCCCGAGATGGAGGAACGGAAATGTTTCCCGGGTCTCTTGCGCGCAGGCGCAGCGGGCCTGCCGTGCCAGCCCGCCTGCCCAGCACAGAAAAACCACGAGCCTGGCGGGCCTGGTGCCACCTTCTTACCGTCCAAGAATCACTGCATGTTGCCCTCGCTTCTCACCAAGATCTTCGGTAGCCGCAACGAGCGTCTGCTGAAGCAATACCGTCGCATCGTCCAGCAGATCAATGCACTGGAGCCCCAGATGGAGGCCCTGGACGACGACGCGCTGCGGGCCAAGACCCAGGCATTCAAGGACCGCATCGCCAAGGGCGAGACGGTGGACCAGATCCTGCCCGAGGCCTTTGCCGTCGTGCGCGAGGGCGGCAAGCGTGCCCTGAAGATGCGCCACTTCGATGTGCAGCTGATCGGCGGCATGGTGCTCAACGCCGGCAAGGTGGCCGAAATGCGCACCGGCGAAGGCAAGACGCTGATGGCCACGCTGCCCGTCTACCTCAATGCCCTGACCGGCAAGGGCGTGCACGTGGTGACGGTCAACGACTACCTGGCCCGCCGCGACGCCGAGTGGATGGCCAAGCTCTACAACTTCCTGGGCCTGACGGTGGGCATCAATCTGCCCCAGATGAGCCGGGAAGAGAAGCAGGCCGCCTACGCCGCCGACATCACCTACGGCACCAACAACGAATACGGCTTCGACTACCTGCGCGACAACATGGTCCACGACGTGCGTGACCGTGTGCAGCGCCAGCTGGCCTATGCCATCGTCGACGAGGTGGACTCCATCCTGATCGACGAGGCCCGCACGCCCCTGATCATCTCCGGCCAGGCCGAGGACCAGACCGAGGTCTACCTGGCCATCAACCTGGTCGCGCCCAAGCTGAAGAAGCAGATCGGCGAGCTGGACCCGCGCACGGGCGAAGGCGTCATCGAGCCGGGCGACTTCACCGTGGACGAGAAGTCCCACCAGATCTACCTGACCGAAGACGGCCACGAGAACGCCGAGCGCCTGCTGGCCGAGGCCGGCCTGCTGGCCGAGGGCGCCAGCCTCTACGACGCTGGCAACATCACGCTGATGCACCATCTGTACGCGGCCCTGCGTGCACACCATGTGTACCACCGCGACCAGCATTACGTGGTGCAGAACGGCGAGGTCACGATCGTCGACGAATTCACCGGCCGCCTGATGACGGGCCGCCGCTGGAGCGACGGCCTGCACCAGGCCGTGGAAGCCAAGGAAGGTGTGGCCATCCAGGCCGAGAACCAGACCATGGCCTCCATCACCTTCCAGAACTACTTCCGCATGTACGGCAAGCTGTCCGGCATGACCGGCACGGCCGACACGGAAGCCTACGAGTTCCAGGAGATCTACGGCCTGGAGACCGTGGTCATCCCGCCCAACCGCCCGACCATCCGCAAGGACGAGCTGGACCTGGTCTACAAGACCGCCCAGGAGAAGTTCAACGCCGTCATCCTCGACATCCGCGACTGCCACGAGCGTGGCCAGCCGGTGCTGGTGGGCACGACCTCCATCGAGAACTCCGAGCTGATCTCCCAGCTGCTGACCCAGGCCAAGCTGCCGCACCAGGTGCTCAACGCCAAGCAGCATGCCAAGGAGGCCGAGATCGTCGCCCAGGCCGGCCGCCCGGGCGTGATCACCATCGCCACCAACATGGCCGGCCGCGGCACTGACATCGTGCTGGGCGGCAACGTCGAGAAGCAGATCCAGTTCCTGGAGGCCGACGACTCGGTGCCTGCCGAAGAGAAGGCCGCCCGCATCCAGCAGCTCAAGGACGAGTGGGCCGACCTGCATGCCAAGGTCAAGGCCGAGGGTGGCCTGCGCATCATCGCCACCGAGCGCCATGAGAGCCGCCGCATCGACAACCAGCTGCGCGGCCGTTCCGGCCGCCAGGGCGATCCGGGCTCCTCGCGCTTCTACCTGTCGCTGGACGATCCGCTGATGCGCATCTTCGCCGGCGACCGCGTGCGCGCCATCATGGACCGGCTGAAGATGCCCGAGGGCGAGGCCATCGAGGCCGGCATCGTGACCCGCTCCATCGAGGGTGCCCAGCGCAAGGTCGAAGCCCGCAACTTCGACATCCGCAAGCAGCTGCTCGAGTACGACGACGTGTCGAACGACCAGCGCAAGGTCATCTACCAGCAGCGCAACGACATCCTGGAAGCCGAGCAGCTGACGGCCCAGATCGGCAACCTGCGCCGCAGCTCGCTGGAGGACGTGGTCCGCACCTTCGTGCCCGCCGAGAGCCTGGAAGAGCAGTGGGACCTGCCCGCCCTGGAGCGCGTGCTCAAGGACGAATGGCAGCTGGACGTGCCCCTGGTGGCCGAGGTCGCCAAGCGCGATGCCGTGACCGACGAGGACATCGTCGAGATGGTCGTGAAGGCCGGCGATGCGCTGTTCGAATCCAAGCTGGCCCTGGTCGGCGAAGAGCAGTTCACCCCCTTCATGCGCATGGTGCTGCTGCAATCCATCGACCAGCACTGGCGCGAGCACCTGGCCTCGCTGGACTACCTGCGCCAGGGCATCCACCTGCGCGGCTACGCCCAGAAGAACCCCAAGCAGGAGTACAAGCGCGAAGCCTTCGAGCTGTTCTCCGCGCTGCTGGACGTGGTGAAGATGGAAGTCACCCGCGTGCTGATGAATGTGCGCATCCAGACGCAGGAAGAGGCCAGTGCCGCCGCCGAAGCCATCGAGCAGCGGGCCGAGAGCGTCAGCAACGTCACCTACACCCATCCCAACGAGGATGGCTCGGTGTCCCAGGACATCGATCCCGCCACCATCGCCGAGCAATTCGGCCATGTGGGCCGCAACGATCCCTGCCCCTGCGGCAGCGGCAAGAAGTTCAAGTCCTGCCACGGCAAGCTGAGCTGATCGGGCGGAGGCGGATGTCGTAATAAGGTCGACCCCCGTCAAAAGCGTGCGTTATTTGGCGGCTTTTCAAGGGCCGCCACACGCTTGAGGGGGATGCGAATTGTTGCAACTCCTCTACAGTCGGGCCATCGCAAAGGCAAGGAGCACAGCCCTTGCGATGCCAAAAAACTGAATCGTTGGGTTTACGAAATGTCGATCAAGACCTTTGTTGCTGCCGCTGCGTTTGCCGCCTTCGCGCCCCTGGTGCATGCTGATCCGGTCTACACCCCCCTGAGCCCGACGGCTGCGGGTGTCGATTTCAGCGTCCTGGGCCTCGCCAAGGGTGCCTTCACCCAGTACTACAGCTTCAACGTGCTGAATCAGCAGACCTACCACGGCGAGCTGCACACCTTCAGCAAGGTCGAGGATGACGTCCACATCAGCAGCATCGTGCTGAGCAATGGCGTCCAGTCCTTCGCCTTCACGCCCGCTGCCGCCCTGAGCACCGGCACCGAATTCTGGAAGCTGGCCCCCGTCGACCTCAGCGCCGGTGAATGGCACCTGACGATTTCCGGCGTGGACACCGTGAAGAAGGCCGCTGGCAACTTCCAGGGCTTCCTGCACGTCCCCGAGCCGGGCTCCCTGGCCCTGGCCGGCCTGGCCGCCGCCGCCCTGGTGGGCGCGCGTCGCCGCCGTCAGGCCTGAGCAGGCACGCCTGCCTGTGTGAGTGAGGCCTGGATTCTTCGGAATCCGGCCATGTCTCAGCCTGCTGTCGGGGATCGATGATGAACGTCACGAAATTTGCTGTGTCCTGTGGCGTGGTGCTTGCCGCGCTCGCGGGGATGAGCCTGCCTGCCCAGGCCCAGTCCGTGTCCCTGCTCTTCGATAGCACCCAGCCGGCATCGATCAACCTCACCACGACCGGGTCCGACAAGTACGACACCGGTCTCCTGAACTACACCTCTTCCACGGGGGCGAGCTTCGCCGCCTTTTGCGTCGAGTTGAAGCAGGATTACGCCACCCACGACGACGGCTACCAGACCTTCACCTTCAGCAGCTTCTCCGGCCGCGAGGCCTCTGCGCTGCAGGGCCTGTTCGTCACCAGCTGGTCCAGCGTGGACACGGCTGTCGAGCGTGCCGCCTTCCAGACCGCCGTCTGGGAGATCACCCATGAGAAGAACGCTGGCGCCTTCAGCGTGACCGAAGGGGCGGGCACCTTCTACTTCGAGAAGCTCACCGGCGGCACTTCGGCCGACAACAGCAGCTTCGTCAACCTGGTCAACGGCTATCTGCACAATGCCGAGGCCTATCACGGGCCGGCACTCTATGAGCTGAACCGCCTGAGCAATCCCACCTACCAGGACCTGATCGTCGCCCAGATCGCGCCGGTGCCGGAACCCAGCCGCATGGCCATGATGCTGGCAGGCCTGGGGGCCGTCGGCTTCATGGCCGGGCGCCGCCAGCGCCGCTGAGCGCCGCGGCGGGTCAGCCTGCCAGATTTCAGAAGGGCGGCGCTCGCGAGGGCGCCGCCCTTTTCCTTTGCTCTTCCCTTTTCCTTGCGGCGCTGCACCCATGCCGCCGATGTGCGGTCCTACAATCGCCGGCGAACGGCGCCATGGGGCGCCACCTGAAGCCTGCCGCACCATGCCCGTCAATCTCACCGCTCCCGATCCTGCCTCGCTCCACCCTGTTCCTGGCGTTCGCCTGGGCATCACCATGGCGGGCATTCGCAAGGCCAACCGCCGGGACCTCAGCGTGATCGCGCTGGATGAAGGCAGCTCGGTCGCTGGCGTGTTCACCAAGAACCGCTTCTGCGCGGCGCCGGTGCAGATCTGCCGCGAGCACCTGGCTGCGGGGCAGGGCATCCGCGCCATCCTCGTGAACACGGGCAATGCCAACGCCGGCACCGGCGAGGACGGCCTGGCGCGCGCGCGCCAGAGCTGCGAGGCCCTGGCCGGCCTGATGGGGCTGCAGCCCGCGCAGATCCTGCCGTTCTCGACCGGCGTCATCATGGAGACGCTGCCGGTGGACCGCATCGTCGCGGGCCTGCCCAAGGCTGTCGAGGCCCTGCGCGCGGACGCCTGGGCCGAGGCCGCCGAAGGCATCATGACCACGGACACCCTGCCCAAGGCCGCCTCGCGTCAGGTGCAGATCGGCGGCCGCACCGTGACGGTCACGGGCATCTCCAAGGGCGCCGGCATGATCCGCCCCAATATGGCCACCATGCTGGGCTATGTGGCCACCGACGCCCACATCGCGCCCGAGCTGCTGCAGGGCCTGGTCCGCGACGCGGCCGATGCCTCCTTCAACCGCATCACCATCGACGGCGACACCTCCACCAACGATTCCTTCGTGCTGATCGCCACGCACAAGGCCGGCCATGCGCGCATCGAGTCGCTGGCCTCGCCCGAGGGTCAGGTCTTGCGTGATGCTGTCATCGCGGTGTCCCAGCAGCTGGCGCAGGCCATCGTGCGCGACGGCGAGGGCGCGACCAAGTTCATCACTGTCAAGGTCGAGGGTGGCCGCGACGAAGCCGAGTGCCAGCTGGCCGCCTACGCCATCGCCCACTCGCCCCTGGTCAAGACCGCCTTCTTTGCCAGCGACCCCAACCTGGGCCGCATCCTGGCCGCGGTGGGCTATGCCGGCATCGCCGACCTGGACCAGACGCTCATCGACCTCTTCCTGGACGACGTGCACGTGGTGCGTCAGGGCGGCCGTCACCCGGACTACCGCGAGGAAGACGGGCAGCGGGTGATGAAGCAGTCGGAGATCACGGTGCGCGTCACGCTGCACCGCGGCCTGGCGCAGGCCACGGTCTGGACCTGCGACCTGAGCCACGACTACGTCACCATCAACGCCGACTACCGCAGCTGACCGGGCGGGCCTGGCCCGGTCGCGCTCAGAAGTCCACGGCGCGGGTGCGCAGGCCTCGGGCCACCAGCATGGCGTTGATCAGCTGGGCTTCCTCGCGGCTGGCGAAGGGCCAGACAGCGGCACGCCAGCCTTCGGGCGTCTGCAGCACCTGCTGCTCGAGCTGCTTCCTGCCCACCAGGGGCTGGATGAGGGGCTGCATCTTCTGCAGATAGGCCTCGGCCTCGGCCTTGCTGCCCATGACGGGGCCCACCAGGGCCACCAGCGGGGCGTTGTCGGGGCCGCTGGTGCGCGCGCCCGTCTCGCGTGACTTGCCTGCCGGACGCTGCGAGAGCGTCTCGGCCGCGGTGGCCGCCTCGCGGCTCGCGGCCGCCGCCGCGCTGGGGGCGTCCTTGGCGGTGCTGTCTCTGCTGCCTTCGCTGAGCCGCAGGGGCGGGCGTTCGATCTTCATCGCCGGGCGCACGACCGCCGGCGCCCTCAGCGATGGGCCGGCGCTGTTGGCGCGCTCGATGATCTGGTCGGTGGCGCGTGTTTCCTTGGGCGCGTCCTTGCCGGCCGCCTGGATGGGCTCGCGGGGCGAGACCCCGGACTTGCGCGGGGAGTCGGCCTCCCGGGACGGCACGGGCGAGCTGCCTTCGGGGCGGGTGACCAGGTGCGGCCGGATGTCCGGGGCCGAGGCCATGTTGTCCGGGAGCTGGCTGGCGCTCAGCAGGGGGCGCGGGGCCTGCCCCTCGCCGGGCTGGACAGCGCCCGGGCTGCTCGCCCCTGCCTCGCCGGCCTGCGGGGACGAAGCGCTGGCCGCGGCCATGGGAGCCGAGGCCGCGGTCATGCCCGCAATTGGACTATTCGCTGCACTGCTGGCCGCACTGCTGGCCGGGGCCGGCGCGGCAGGCGCCGGGGCGTCCGGGCGAGCCGGTGTCTTCTTCGATCCCATGCCGGCCAGCAGCACCAGGCCCAGCAGCAGCGCCATCAGCAGGCCGAAGGCACCGACCTTCACCGGGTGCAGGCAGCGTGGGCCGCGGATGTAGAGCCGCAGTCCGGCGCCCTGGGCGACCAGCACGCGGGTGCGCCCGGGGCCGGCATCGATGGCGGCGCTGAGCACATAGATTTCCTCCGGCCAGGCGCCGCCGCCGTCCACTGGTCCCTGGGCGGCCAGGGCTTCGTCGACGGGGATGTTGCGCAAGGGCCAGCTGCCGTCGTCTGGGCGCTGGCTGTAGCCGTGGCGGCGGGCGAACTCACCCGCCTGCGCGGCCGACACGCCGACCACGAACTGCTCGCTGAACACCGGCCAGCGCTCCCGCGACGCCTTGCCGCCCGGCCGCCAGGCCAGCAGGCGCTGCAGCAGGCCGGGCCTGGGGGGCTGCGTGAAGGAGGGGGCCGCCGATTCGGTGCCGGGCTCGCCCAGCACCGGTTCCTGGGCCTCGCGCGGCGGGCCGCTGCGCATGAAGGGCAGGGCCACCACGCCCATGGTGTGCACGTCCTGGGCTCGCACATGGCGCGCCAGCGGATGCCTGTTGTGCCAGGCGGCCAACTGGGTGGACAGCAGCGTTTCCAGGGCTTGCATGGCGGGTGGCAGGTGTCCGGGACGGCAGGATGGGGAGATACGACAGGGCGTGCGCGCCGTGCACGGCGCGATATCACGACGCGACACAAGCCCCGTTCGAGGGCATTGTCGCCGCAGTGTCCCAGCCGGCGCGCTGGGCCTAAGCCATGAATAGCCGGCAAGGCAACGCCCAGATCCGGTCTGGCCGGCCCCGGCTTGCGGCGCTGCAGGGGCGCATCGGGGACAATCCGGCATCCGTCCGGATTGCCACGGACCCCCGCTTTCCCACCCGCCCTCCCATGTTCAGCCACCTGATCGCCCCTGCCGCCCCGGCCCCCGATGCCGACGATGCCGTCGCCCGCTTCCTGCACAGCCTGCGCAGCGTGCTGGCGGGGCGCCAGGGCTTCAGGCTGAGTCTCTCCAAGCCCGAGGGCGGCGAGCCGGACCTGGAGCGGCTGATGGTGCGCGAGATCGAGCTGCGCGGTGAGCGCGCCCTGAGCTTTCTGTGGCGCTACAAGACCCGCGACATCACCAAGAACCACGGCCTGGAGGCCGGCCTGGACGAGCTGGCCAGCCTGCTGGGCCACCCTTTCCAGAACGCCCACCTGCTGACCGACAGCCGCGAGCTCCAGCTGGCCTACAGCCGCAAGGGCCGGCCCACGCTGCGGGTTGGCAAGCTCAAGCCGCCCGCCTCGGCGGACGAGTCCTCCGCCGAAGCGGCCAGCCACGACCGCAGCAAGCAGCGCCATCTCGCGATGGAGCGCCCGTTCTGGCGTGACCTGGGTCTGACCCACGAAGGGCGCCAGGGCCTGGAGCTGGTGCCGGCCATGTCCCGCAAGTGGAAGCAGATCAACAAGTTCATCGAGATCTTCGGCAAGGCCCTGTCGCAGTCGGCGCTGGCCAGCTCGCCCGATGTGCATGTGGCGGACTTCGGCTCGGGCAAGGGCTACCTCACCTTCGCCATGCACGACTACCTGCGCGCGCTGGGCAAGACCACCCAGGTGCTGGGCGTGGAGCTGCGCGAGGACATGGTGCGCCTGTGCAATGAGGTCGCCGCGCGCAATGCCTGCGAGGGCCTGCGCTTCGACCAGGGCGATGTCCGTGAGTACCGGCCCGAGCGCCTGGACGTGATGATCGCCCTGCATGCCTGCGACATCGCCACCGACTTCGCCATCCACCTGGGCCTGAGGGCGAAGGCGCAGATCATCATGTGCTCGCCCTGCTGCCACAAGCAGCTGCGACCGCAGATGCAGAGCCCGTCCCTGCTCAAGCCTCTGCTGCAGCACGGCATCCACCTGGGCCAGGAGGCCGAGATGATCACCGACGGGCTGCGCGCGCTGCTGCTGGAGTCCGAGGGCTACGACACCCAGGTCTTCGAGTTCATCTCGCTGGAGCACACCAGCAAGAACAAGATGATCCTGGCCGTGCGCCGCCCGCAGGGCATCAGCGCCGAGCGCCGGGCCCAGCTGCTGGCCCAGATCGAGGACATCAAGCGCTTCTACGGCATCCGCGAGCAGGCGCTGCAGGGCTTGCTGGCGGCCTGAATCCCGCCATGAAAAAGGGGCCCGCGTGGGCCCCTTCCTGCACTTGCCAGACGCGCCACGCGGGCTCAGTCCTCGCGGTGCAGCGAGGCCCAGGAGCGTGCCGCCAGGCCCAGCAGGGTCAGGCCACCCAGCACCGGGCCCGCCAGGATCAGGGCTTCGGCCGCCTGATGCAGGACGGGCCGGGCAGCCAGCAGGGCCAGGTCCTTGCGGAAGTACACGGCCAGCAGCAGCAGGGCGCAGGCGAGCGCCGGGCGGCGCAGGCGGCCGATGTCGCTGCCCATCACCTCGCGGGCGGCGAGCAGGAAGAGCGCCGAGGCCACGAAGACCAGGGTGAAGAAGGTCTGCATCAGCGGGGCGCCGTCGCCCAGCTGGCCGCGATGCAGCCAGGCCGGCACCCAGGCCAGGCACAGCAGGCCCAGCACCACGGCCGACTTGCGCGCCCGGCCCTCGGTCTTGTCGTCGCTGATGCGGTCGCCGGCCGGCTTGCTCATCATGGGCAGCACCAGCAGGCAGATCAGGCCGGTGGCCACGTCGATCAGCAGGGTCCAGCGGTAGCCGAAGGCCTCGGACACCACGCCCTGCCAGGTGGCGGCGATGGCGATGGCCAGGTTCATCAGCGCCATGTAGGCGGTGAACTGCGTGGCGGCGACCTTGGGGTTGGTCACGTCCATGAAGATGGCCGCGCGCGTGCCGTACATCATGCCGTTGAAGACGTTGTAGCTGATGGACGCGATCCACAGGGCCGTGATCAGGGCCGGCACGGCCGGACTGTTCGAGGGGCGCGGCATGTCGTAGCCGTTCAGGCGCATCTGCCACCACAGGTAGAGCACCGGGCCGCTCATCAGCACGATGTACAGGCCCAGCATGCGGCGGCGCCCCAGTTTGTCGGACAGCATGCCGCCGACCACCATGGAGACGGCCCCGACGATGGTGCACCACAGATTCAGCAGGGCCACGCCCTCGTCGTTCATGCCGAATTCCACAGCCAGGTTGGACTGCAGCGCCAGGCCCAGGCACATGGCCCCGACCGGCAGCAGGCCGAAGAACATGGCCGAGAAGGCGCCGCGCGAGCCCAGGAAGGAGCGGAAGGACTGCACGGCGAAGGCCTTCATCTCGCTCGCGGCTTGGCTCAGCGTGGCGCGGGGCGGCTCCGCCCCCACAGCCGCGCCGGCCTGCTGCTGCTCCAGCTGCTGCGCCAGCGCCTCCTTCATGGGCAGCACGATGAAGCCCGTCACCAGCAGGATGGACAGGGCCACCATCACGAAGCTGGGCTGGAAGCCCACGGTGCCCATCAGGTAGAGCACGCCGCTGCCGCCGACGGCCTGGCCGACATTGGCGCCGGCGAACATGAGGCCGTTGGCCAGGCCGCGCTCGTCCTCATGCAGGGTGTTGCAGGCCAGGGAGTCGATGGCCACGTCCTGCATGGCGCCGAAGGTGTTGTGGACCAGCAGCACGCTGGTGAACAGGGCCAGGCCGGTGGGCAGGGGCACGGCCATCAGCGCGAGGATGGTCAGGGCCATCATCAGCTGCGTGAAGAGAATCCAGGCGCGGCGATGGCCGAAGCGCTTGGAGCGGAACACATCGATCACGGGGCCGAAGGCCCACTTGAAGGCCCAGGGCAGGTAGAACGAGGCCACGAAAGCGCCGATGGCGGCCGGGCCCACGCCCATGCGGCGAAGCTGTGTCGCCACCGCGATGGCGGCGAAGCCCAACGGGATGCCCTCGGTGACGTACAGCGCGAAGAAGGCGCCCAGGCGGCCATTTCGTGTGGCCAGCAGGTTGGGTAATGTCATTCTTGTCCTCGACGCCGCGGTGCGGCGTTCCTCATTCCAAACGGACGCGATTATCCGGCGCCTCGGCAAGCGCCCAATGCGCGTGATCCCGGCCATGACCTTTGGCGGGACTGCCTCAGATCAAGGCAATAAAAAAGGCGGCCCCGGGTGAGGGGGCCGCCAGGAGGCGCCGACGAACGCTGCCCAAGAGACATGGCAGGAGCGATCCTGCCTGTGGGGCCGCAGCGTGGGATGGAGAGCCTGGGCGCCGAGCCGCGCAGATCAGGCGAGCCCCTGAGGGCACGCGGTCCGGGCGCGGTCGTGTGAGGAGCGGACGACTCAGCCCGACGGACAGGCCCGGGCGCAGGGATCCGCCCCGTGGGGGCAGGTCTTGCGGCCAGGGCCGCGGCGCAGGGCTTGTGGTGTGTGTCGAGGCGTCATGCATGGCATCTTCGCGCGGCGGACGTTTTGCAAAAGCCTGAAGAAGGCGGGTCGGCAGGCTCACTTAGATACGGGGAAGTTCCGGTGCTATTTCGCGTTTGCCGGCGTGCCGCGCCTCAGTGGGCGTGCTCGCCACCGCCCGGGGCCTTGAGCATCAGGCGCACCGCCGGGGCCTTGAGCCCGGCCGTGCTGGTGCCGCTGGCGGGCAGATCGGCCCAGTTCCATTCGCCCTCGGTGCAGCGCTGGTGGACCTTGAACCAGACCGGTCCCACGGACTCGGGCAGGCCGCCGCGCAGCACGAACTCCTCGTACCAGCCGTCCTGCAGGTAGTGGGCCTCGTCGCGGGCCGTCCAGCTGATCTCGGTGACGTCCTCGCGGATGGTCTTGCCATGGCTGTCATAGGGCTGGGCCAGGGGCTTCTTGCGGATGGTCAGGGTCCATCCTTCCTTGGGCTGGGGCTTGGCGCCGCGCAGGCCCTCGGGCAGCGTCACGGTGACCTGGGTGGTGGGTGCGCCGTCGCAGCCGTGGCCAATGCGCAGTACGGCCTTGTAGGGGCTGCCGGCGATGGCTTCGCCCTGCTCGAGCGAGACGTGGGCCTGGGCCTGGCTGCCCATCAGCAGGGCCAGGGCGGTGAAGAGGAACGTCGTGGATTGCATGGTGTGCCTTGGTGCTGGGCCTTGCGGCCGTCAGAGGTCGAACTTCAGTTCCGCGTGGAAGGTGCGCTGCGGATAGGGATGGAAGTTCCAGTACCGGTAGTTGTTGAGGTTGTCGATGCCGCCGGCCAGGCTCCACTGGCGGTTGATGCGCCACTGCACCCGCAGGTCTGTCGTGAAGTACTTGCTGGCGCCCTGGTAGGCGAAGCCGTTGGGGTCGCTGTTGTCCAGGGTGCTGTACTGGCGGCCGCTGTAGCGCGCGCCGTAGCTCAGGCTGAGCTCGGGGCTGAGCTGCCAGCTCGCCAGCAGGGTCGCGCGCCAGCGCGGCACGCGGGGCTGCCACTTGCCGACCACGTCGCCCGGCACGCTCACGTAGCCGCTGCTGGCCAGGATGCGCGAATCGGCGTAGGTGAGGCTGCCGCTGAGGCCCAGGCCCTTGAGCAGGCGCTCGGTCCAGCCGCCGGCCGTGCTGAAGGACAGCTCCAGGCCGTTGGTGCGCACGTAGTCCACGTTCTGAACGGTGCTGGCGTTGGTCGCCACGTTCAGCAGCGAGTAGAGCGCGTCACGGGTGTCCTCGCGGAACCAGGTGATGCGCAGCTGGCTGCAGGCCTCGCCCCATTCGGCGCTGAGCTCGGTGGTCCAGCCCTTCTCGGGGCGCAGGTCGGGGTTGTTGTTGATCACGCCGCCGGTCTTGCTGTCGAAGCCGCCCTGGTAGAGCTCGCTGACGGTGGGGAAGCGCACGGCGCGGCCGGTGCTGGCCTTGAGCATCCAGTTCTCGCTCAGCTGATGAGACAGCGCGGCCTTGGGCGAGAGGGCCTGCAGGCTGCGCTCGGCATGCCCCAGCACGCAGCGCTGGGTGGCGGGGTTGCAGGCGCCCTTGTCGGAGGTGCCGGTGTAGGCGGCCTCGGTGCGGCCGTCCAGCGCCTGCCAGTGCTCGGCGCGCAGGCCCAGCACGGCCTGCCAGTCGCGGCCCAGCTCCCAGCTGTCCTGCAGGTAGAGCGCATCGCTGCGTGTCTTGCCGGCAAAGAGCGAGGCGAAGCTGGCCGCGTCGCCCGAGCGCCAGTCGGCGGTGTTGTCCACGCGGGTGCTGAGCCTGCCTTCCTCGCGGGAGAGGCCGGCCTCCAGCACATGGGCGCCGCCCGGGCGCCAGACACCGCGGGCGCTCCAGGTCTTCCAGCCCGTGCCCTGCTGGTCGGTGAGACGGCCGGCCTCGGGCTGGGCCTTGCTGCTGGGGGCGTAGCTGCGGGTCTGGTCGCTGAGGTAGTCGTACTGGCTCCAGGCCAGGCTGTAGTCGAAGAAGCCCATGGTGTGGGACTTCAGCGTGAGGGCCTGCATGCGGTGCTCCAGCACGTCACGGCTGCGGCTGAAGTCCGAGGCGGCCAGGGTGTAGCGCCTGCCGTCGATGATCACGCCCTGGCTGATGTCGCCGCCGTAGCGGTTGTCCACCGTCTTGCCCTGGGCGTCGCGCAGATAGCTGCGGGAGCTGCCTTCGCTGCGGTTCTTCCAGTCGGCCAGCACATAGCTCAGGCGCAGAGTTGGGCTGAAGTCCCAGGCGAGCTTGGCCTTGAGGTGGTCCTGGGTGGTGTCGTACTCGGTGGCGCTGCCGATGAGGTACCAGTCCTGGTTGCTGCGGTTCTTCTCCAGCACCGCGCCAGTGACCACGGGCAGGCCAGCCCCGGGGGCCGTGCCGGTGCTCGAGAGCTTGCTGGCGAAGACCAGGGGCTGGCCGTGGCTCTGGCTGCGGCTGCCGTGCAGCCACCAGGCCAGGGCGCCGTCGCGGCTGCCGACCGAGAGGCTGCCCTGCGTGGCGCGGTAAGTTTCCTCCTGGCCGTGCAGGCGGTTGGGCTGCACGGCGGTGGCCACGCGGCCGTGGGCCTCGAAGGCCTGGGGCATGCGGGTCTGGTAGTCGACCACCGCGCCGACGGCGTTGCCCGAATAGCCGGCCGAGAAGGGCCCGTAGAGCACGTCGACCCGGGCGATCTCCTCCGGCGTCACCAGGCCCCAGCGCGGAGCGAAGGTGGCGCCGTTGCCCAGCAGGTTGGACAGCTGGATGCCGTCGGCAAAGACCAGGGAGCGGGCGCTGTTGCCTGTGCCCGAGGCGCGGGTGGAGAGCACAGCGTGGTTGTAGTCGCCGATGTAGCGCTTGCGCACCAGCAGGCTGGGGAAGTACTTCAGCGCATCCTCGGCATCGGTGGCGTTGACGGTGCGGGCCAGGGTGGCGGCGTCGATGCCCTCGATGGTGGTCGGGATGGTGGTGGGCAGCGAGGTGGGCGAGTTGCCATGCACGGTGACCACGCCCAGCTGCTTGGTCTGGGTGTCGCCCTGGTCGGCGACGGGGGGCGTTGCGGGCGGGGTGGCGGTGTCGGTCGTCTGGGCCTGGACGCTCGTGGCGAGACAGGCCAGGGCAAGGGCCTGCAGCAGGGGCTGCAGCGGGAAGGGCTTGTTCATGATGGAGGCACAGCGGTGCGCGGGGCCCGGGCCGGCTCAGGGCGGGGGCGGCCACGCAGTCCGTCACGACCGGCCAGGGCCGAGGGGCACGGGCAGGGCGGGACTGGGAGGGAGTTGCCGGCCGGCTGCCGCAAGACGCGGCGCCGGCGCGGGTGTCAATCAGAGAAGCAGGCTTCCCTGGGGCGGTCCGCGGGAGAGGGCGGGTTGCCAGACGCTGCGCTGTGCAGGCGAGGAGAGAAATCGTTCGGGCACCAGGGCCAGCACCCGGGCAGCCGTGGGCTGAACCGGGAGGACGGTCGGCAGCGGGGCGAGGTCCTGCTGATGGGCTGCGCAGAACTTGCAGTGGGCCGACAGGCCGTGGTCCTCGACGCCGCTGCGGCCGCCATCGGGCCACTCGCCCTGCTGGGCGCGGGGCGAGACCAGGCTGGCGCGGCAGACCTGGGTGAAGGGCGTCAGCTCACCCCGCTGGGCCGCCACCACCTGCGACAGCGCAGGCGCCAGCGCACCGAACCAGAGGCTCAGCAGCACGAGGCAGCGCATCAGCAGGGCGGGTTGGCGGGTGTTCACGGGCCGCAGTGTAGCCAAAGGCTTCCGCCAGTAACACGAACTGGATCAAGCCCGGAGGACAGGTTCAGGACAGGGTGGGATCGACGCCATGGTGCTGCAGCAGCTCCCGCCAGGCGGGATCCTGCAGCAGGCCGGCCACGGTCCGGCGCAGCCATTCGCTCTGCTCGGCGGGCATCAGCGGCGACAGCAGCAGGCGCCGCTGGTAGCGCTGGCGGGGCGTCTCGGCGAGATGGAGCCGGGCATCGAAGCCCGGCAGGCGCTGGCGCCAGCCGGCCAGTCCGCTGCGGGAGATGAAGATGGCCTGCACCCGCCCCATCAGCAGCATGCGCAGGCAGGCCTCCTGGCTGAAGGAGTCCAGGCGCTGCAGTTCACCGGTCTTCACCAGGGCCTCTGTCTCGGGGTAGACGTGGCCGAAGACGCCGCCCAGGGTCAGGCCTTTCAGCGAATCGGGGCCCTGGTAGTCGACCGGATTGGACTTCAGCGAGGCCACGAGGTCCTCGTCCTGCATCAAGGGCTCGGTCCAGATGAAGCGGTGACGGTCGGGGTCCTGGAACCAGGCGGGACTCACCCAGGGTACCAGGCCGGTCCAGTCGCTGCGCCTGACCAGCGCGGCCACCCGGCGGCGCGGCAGCAGCTCCTCATGCAGGGTCGGCAGCAGCGGCCCGGCGCGATCCTGCAGCAGGGCCAGCAGTGATTGCGTCAGGCCCTGGCCCGGGCCGGTGGAGAAGGGCGGGTAGTCGTAGTAGCTCAGCACCGGCAGGACCGGTGGGCCCGCCGCCCTCGCCCTGGCCCCGCTGCCCACCCCGGCCAGCGGGGCCAGGGCGAGGGCGAGGCAGTGTCGGCGTCGCAGGGCGGACTCGGGCATGGCGGCTCCAGCGTGGCAGGGACCTGACTTCGGGAGTGATCCCCCGCAGGCCCGCAGTATGCGCTCAAACCCCTGGCCGGCGACCTGCCGGCAGTGCGCCCCTGCAACGGCGGCGGTATCAGGCGCAGAGCAGATCCAGCAGCGTGCGGGCCACGACCTGGGTGGCCCGCCGCAGGTCGTCCAGCACCAGGTGTTCGTCGGCCCGCTTGGCATTGGACTCCAGCACGGTGCGCGGCCCGGCGCCGTAGATGGCGGCCGGGATGCCCTGCTCGCCATAGAGGCGCACATCGGTGTAGAGCGGCGTGCCGGAGGTCGGGATGGGCTCCCCGAACAGGGCCTGGCCATGGCGCTGCAGCGGCTCCACCAGGCGCTCGTGCCCCGGCAGCGGCTTCAGCGAACGGGCCAGCAGCAGGCGCCGGATCTCCACCGTGCCCGCAAAGCCCTGGGCCGCCTCGGCGATCACCTGGCGCAGCTCGGCCTCGACCTGCACCGGGTCCTCCTCGGGAATCATGCGGCGGTCCAGCTTCAGCACCACCTTGCCGGGGACGACGTTGGTGTTGGTCCCGCCCTCGATGCGGCCCACGTTCAGGTAGGGATGCTGGATGCCGGGCACCTGGCTGCGGAGCTGGCGGTAGCGCTCGTTCTGGGCATACAGCGCGTTGAGGATCTTCACCGCGCCCTGCAGGGCGTCGATGCCGGTGTCGGGGATGGCGGCATGGGCCATGCGGCCGTGCACCGTGAGCTCCATCTGCAGGCAGCCGTTGTGGGCGGTCACCACCTGGTAGCTGAAGCCGGCGGCCAGCAGTAGATCCGGGCGGGTGAGGCCCTTCCTGAGCAGCCAGCCCGGGCCGAGCTCGCCGCCGAACTCCTCGTCGTAGGTGAAGTGCAGTTCCACGCCGCCGCGCAGGGGCTGCTGCAGGCTCTCCAGTGCGCGCAGGGCGAAGGTGTAGGTGGCGAAGTCGCTCTTGCTGACGGCGGCGGCGCGGCCATAGAGCCGGCCGTCCGCCACCTCGCCGCTGTAGGGGCCGTGGGTCCAGCCCTCGCCGGGCGGCACCACGTCGCCATGGGCATTGAGCGCGATCATCGGGCCGCCCTCGCCGTAGCGGCGGCGCACGATGAGGTTGGTGATGCTCTGCAGCCCGGCGGCCTCGACCTCCTCCTGCGGCACCGCATGCGGCTCGGCCTGCAGCCCCATGGTGGCCAGCAGCTCGGCCGTGCGCTGGGCATGGGGCGCGTTGTTGCCGGGCGGCGTGTCGGTGGGGACCTGGACCAGGGCCTGCAGATAGGCCACCTCCTCCTCGAAGTGGGCGGCGATCCAGGCGTCCAGCTGCGCGTAGAGCGCCTGCCTGTCAGGGGTGGGGGGGATGATGGGGCTCATGACTGGTGTTCCTTGCTCAATCCATCCAGCAGCGCCAGCAGGGCGCGCACGGCGAGGTCGGCATCGTCGTTGCTGACCGTTTCCAGCGGGTTGTGGCTGATGCCCAGATTGCCGCCGCGCACGAAGAGCATGGCCTGGGGCAACGCCTCGTGGATCTTCATGGCGTCATGGCCGGCGCCCGAAGGCAGGCGGTGCACGGGCAGGCCCAGGCTCTGCACAGCGGCTTCCCAGCGTGCCTGCCAGGCTGTATCGCTGGGCGCGGCCGAGGCCACGACGGTGGGCGTGAGCGTCCACTGCAGGCCACGGCGTTCGCAGATCGACTGGAGGCGGGCGCGCACGGCCGCATCCAGGGCATCGCGCTGGGCATCGTCGCCCGCGCGCAGGTCCAGGCTGAAGCGGCAGCGGCCGGGCACCACATTGATCGAGCCGCCCGGCACCTCCAGCAGCCCCACGGTGCCCACGGTGCCAGGTCTTGCCTGCGCCTCGTGCTCGACGGCCAGCACCAGCTCGGCGGCGGCCGCGGCGGCGTCGCGGCGCCGGTCCATGGGCGTGGTGCCGGCGTGGCTGGCCAGGCCGGTGATCTCGCCCAGGTAGCGGCGGCTGCCGTTGATGGAGGTGACCACGCCCAGGGGCAGGTCCAGCTCGCACAGCACGGGGCCCTGCTCGATGTGCAGCTCCACATAGCCCAGGTAGCGGGCGGGATCGCGCCGCAGGGCCTGGATGGAGGCCAGCGTGCCGGGATGGCCGGCGGCGCGCAGGGCGTCCTGCAGGCGGATGCCCTCGGCGTCCTGCTGATCCAGCCAGGCCGGGTCGAAGCGGCCCACCAGCGCGCTGCTGCTGAGGAAGGTGGCGGCGAAGCGCTGGCCCTCCTCCTCGGCAAAGGCCACCAGCTCCAGCGTGAAGGGCAGGCGGCGGCCCTGCTGCTTCAGCTGGCGCACGGCCTCGATGGTGGCCAGCACGCCCAGCCGGCCGTCGTGGCGGCCGGCGTTGCGCACGGTGTCGTAGTGGCTGCCGGTGAGCAGGCGCGGCGCGTCCGGCCGCGTGCCGTGCAGAAGGCCCACCACATTGCCCAGCGCGTCGACGCTCACGTCGTCGAAGCCAGCGTCCTGCATCGCCAGGGTCAGGTCTTGCGCGACGGCCTGGTGGGCCGGCGTCATGTAGGTCACGCAGAGCTGGCCCTGCTCGGCGAAGGGCGTCTCGGAGTGGCGGGCCAGGTGATCGGCGGCGTCCAGCACTGCGTTGCCCAGCAGAGGCGGCGCGGCGAACTTGTCGTCCAGCCGGATCTCGGCGATGCGGTGGATGTTGCGCAGGCACTCGGCGCGCTCCACATCGGGCGGTGCGTGCAGACGGCGCTCGAAGGCCTCGATGATGGCCTGGCGCGAGAGGCCCAGGCCCCGCGGGCCGCGCACCGCCAGGATGAAGGGCCAGCCGAAGCGCTCGCCATAGGCCTTGTTGAGCGCCTGCAGGCGCTCGAACTCGGCGGGGCTGCAGTGCTGCAGGCCGGCGCGGCTCTGCTCGTCGGTGGATTCGGCGGTCAGCTGGCCCGCGACGGCAGCCTTGCCGGCCAGCTCCGGATGGGCGCGGATCAGGCCCAGCTGCTCCTCCAGCGAGGCCTGGCTCACCGCCTGAGCCAGGGCCAGCTTCAGGGCGGCCAGGCTGGCGAAGGGGCGCTGTGCGGCGGCGCGGCCGGCGATCCAGGGCGAGTGTTCGTAGACGCCGTCCAGCGCGGCTACGAAGGCCTCGTCGTCCAGGGTGTTGAGGTGTTGGAGGTCCAGGCTCACGGCTCACTCCCAGACAAAGGCGGTGGCGGGATCGAAGGGATGCGTGGCGCGCCAGTGCCGTGCGATGTCGAGGCGGCGGCAGATCCACACCTGCTCGTGCGACTGCACGTGGTCCAGGAAGCGCTGCAGCGCCTTCATGCGGCCGGGCCGGCCCAGCAGCCGGCAGTGCATGCCCACGCTCATCATGCGCGGGGTCTCGGCGCCCTCGGCGTAGAGCACATCGAAGCTGTCGCGCAGGTACTCGAAGAACTCGTCGCCATGGCTGAAACCCTGCGGCAGGGCGAAGCGCATGTCGTTGCAGTCCAGGGTGTAGGGCACGACCAGATGCGGTGCCAGCGTGCCGTCGGACTTGCGCACCTGCAGCCAGAAGGGGAGGTCGTCGCCGTAGTAGTCGCTGTCATAGGCGAAGCCGCCGTGCTCGGCCACCAGGCGGCGGGTGTTGGGGCTGTCCCGGCCGGTGTACCAGCCTTCGGGGCGCTGGCCGGTCAGGCGCTCGATGATGGCCATGCCGCGCTGCAGGTGCTCGCGCTCCTGGGCCTCGTCCATGCCCTGGTAGTGGATCCAGCGCCAGCCGTGGCAGGCGATCTCGTGGCCCAGCTCGGCGAAGGCCTGCGTCAGCTCGGGATGCCGCTCCAGCGCCATCGAGACGCCGAAGACGGTCAGCGGCAGGCCGCGCCGCTCGAACTCGCGCAGCAGCCGCCACACGCCCACGCGCGAGCCGTATTCGTAAATGCCTTCCATGCTCAGGTGCCGCGCGGGATAGGCCGCGGGGTTGAACATCTCGGAGAGGAACTGCTCGGAGCCGGCGTCGCCGTGCAGCACGGAGTTCTCGCCGCCCTCTTCGTAGTTCAGCACGAACTGCAGGGCGACGCGGGCCTGGCCCGGCCATTGCGCCTGGGGCGGATTGCGGCCGTAGCCGATGAGGTCGCGGGGATAGCGTGCGTTCATAGCTGCAGGGCGGTCCTGAGGTCGGAAGAGGGTTGCTGCAGGCGCAGATGGGCCTCGACATGGCCCAGGTGGTCCAGCATCAGCTGCTCGGCGCGGGCGGCATCACCGGCCTCGAGGGCATCGACCAGGGCCTCGTGCCCGGCCTGGCTCTCGGCCGCCGAGTGGCTGCTCTGGTACATCAGCGCGATTAGGGAGGAGCGCGAGAGCAGCTCCTGAAGCAGATCGGCCATCACCTCGTTGCCCAGCAGGCGGGCGAGCAGCACATGAAAGTCCGCCAGCAGGCGGGTGCGGCCGCTGACGTCCTGGCGCTTCACAGCGGCGCGTTCCTCGCGCAGATGCGTGCGAAGCGCGCGGACCTGCGCGGGCGTGATGCGGCCGGCCAGCTCACGCGCCAGCTGCGCCTCCAGCATGCGGCGCAGCTCGAAGACCTGGCGGGCCTCCTCCACGCTGGGCTCGGCCACGCAGGCGCCGCGGGCGGGGGTGAGGGTGACGAGGCGGTCGCGGCTGAGCTGGTTGAGGGCCTGCCGCACCAGGGTGCGCGAGACCTGGAAGAGATCCGCCAGCTTCTGCTCCGCCAGGCGCGTGCCCGGCATCAGGCGGCGCTCGATGATGGCCTGGGTCAGGGCGGCGGCGATGCGGTCGGTGGCGCTGTCGCCGTCCTGGGATGGGGCGGGCGCCTTGCGGCGGGACGGGCTGGGCATGTGAATTCGCTGGCTGTGTGCTGGAGTGTATACACTTTGTCCAACGCCGCAGGACGGCACCCCTGACCAGGATCGAGGAACTCCATGGGCAAGCTCACCACCCACGTGCTGGACACCATGCACGGACGACCCGCCGCCGGCATGCTGCTGCGGCTCTACCGACTGGATGCGGCGCCCGGTGGCACGCTGCAGCTGCTCAAGTCCCTGCATCTCAACGCCGACGGCCGCGTCGACGGCCCGCTGCTGGAGGGCGATGCCCTGCTGGCGGGCCGCTACCGCCTGGTCTTTGCCGTGGCGGACTATTTCCGGAGCCAGGGTGCCGTGCTGCCCGAGCCGGCCTTCCTGGACGAGGTGCCGCTGGACTTCGGCATCGCGGACACGGCCGCTCACTACCACGTGCCGCTGCTTGCCAGCCCCTGGAGCTACTCCACCTACCGCGGCAGCTGATCGATGAGCGTCTGGCAGGAACTGGCGCGATGGCTGACCCGCGGGCCCGCGGTGCTGGTGCGTGTGGCGCAGGTGGAGGGCAGCGGGCCGCGCGAGGTCGGGGCCTGGATGGCCGTCAACGCCTCAAGCCTGCTGGGCACCATCGGCGGCGGGCAGCTGGAGCACGAGGCCATGGCCGAGGCCCGCGCCGGCCTGGCCGCAGGGCATGTGCTGCAGGCGCGCCGGCGCTTCGCGCTGGGGCCCAGCCTGGGCCAGTGCTGTGGCGGTGTCGTCCACCTGGACTTCGAATGGCTGGACGCCTCGCACATCGCCGGCCTGCGCGAACGACTGGGCGGCGAGGCGCAGTGGCGGCCCGTTGCGCTCTTCGGTGGCGGCCACGTGGGACGGGCGCTGGTCGAGGTGCTGTCGCGCCTGCCGATGCGCATCCACTGGATCGACAGCCGGGACGAGATCTTCCCCGGCACGCTGGCCGAGCGGGTGCGCGCCGAGCATTCGGAGCCGGTGCAGGGCGCGGTGCCAGGTCTTGCCCCGGGCAGCCGGGTGCTGATCATGAGCTTCTCGCACGCCGAGGACCTGGACATCCTCGCCGCCTGCCTGAAGCGCCGGCGTGAACATGCGGACCTGCCCTTCATCGGGCTGATCGGCAGCCGCAGCAAGTGGGCGAAGTTCCAGGCCCGGCTGCGCGAGCGCGGTTTCAGCGAGGCCGAGCTGGCGGCGGTGCACTGCCCCATCGGCCTGCCGGGCATTGCCGGCAAGCAGCCCGAGGTCATCGCCATCGCCGTGGCCGCCCAGCTGCTGGGCCTGCCGGACGCCTGAGCTCAGTGCTTGTGCTCTTCCGGCGCAGAGGCTGCGCCGTGCTTGTGGCCAGCGCCCATGCCCATGCCGGCCGGCATGCCGCCCTGCATCATGCCCATGCCGCGCACGCTGGCCTTGATCTCCACGGTCTCGCGCTTCTTGTCCGCGCCTTCGAAGACCAGGCTCAGGGGCACGGTGTCACCGTCCTTGACGGGGCCCTTCAGCTCCATGAGCATCAGATGGAAGCCGCCAGGCTTGAGCTCCACGGCCTGGCCTGCGGGCAGGTCCAGGGCCTCGACGGGGCGCATCTTCATCACGCCGCCGTCCATCTTCATCTCGTGCACCTCGGCCACGCCGGCCATCGGGCTGCTGACACTCACCAGCTTGACCGCCTTGGCGCTGCTGAGCTGCATGAAGGCACCGGTGCTCTTCTGCTGGGCAACGGTGGCACGCACCCAGGCGTCCTTGACGCTGACCTGGGCCTGCGCGGCCAGGGCCGCGCTGCAGAGGGCCAGGCCCAGCAAGGGGCGGGCGAAGGCGTGACGGAGAGACGTGGGGAAGGATGTCATCGACAGGGCTCCTGTGGAGGGTTCAATGCCCTCAGTATGCCGTCAGGGCGACCCGGGCCCCTGCGGCGGGTTCAGTCTTCGCACGGACGCCGGTGCTCAAGAAACTGTATACACTTTCGCTTCGGTCGCCGCGGCCGCCTGCTGCCCGATGGCAAGACATCCGGCAGCACATCCGCGACCTTCCCGGTTCACAGGGCCCGCTGTGGTGAGCCGCACTGGAGCTGATACCGCATGGAAAGCTATCTGCTGGACTGGGCCAATCTGCTGCTGCGCTGGCTGCACATCGTGACGGCCATCGCCTGGATCGGCGCCTCTTTCTACTTCGTCTGGCTGGACAACCACCTGCTCAAGCCGGAGGCGCCGGAGCTCAAGGCCCGCGGCGTCGACGGCGAGCTGTGGGCCGTGCATGGCGGCGGCTTCTACAACCCGCAGAAGTACCTGGTCGCGCCGCCCAACCTGCCTCAGCACCTGCACTGGTTCTACTGGGAGAGCTACTGGACCTGGATGAGCGGCTTCGCGCTGTTCACGGTCCTGTACCTGTTCAATGCCGAGAGCTTCCTGATCGACCGGCGGGTGCACGACTGGTCGGCGCCCGCGGCCATTGCCAGCGCACTGGGCTTTCTCGCGGCGGGCTGGCTGGTCTACGACCAGATCTGCCGCCGCTTCGGGCATCGCAAGGACGGCAGCATCGGCAATGACGGCCTGGTGCTGGGCCTGATCGCCGTCTTCGTCGCCTTCGCGGCCTGGGCGGCCTGCCAGCTCTTCGCGGGGCGGGCGGCCTTCCTGATCGTGGGGGCCATGATCGCCACCATCATGAGCGCCAACGTCTTCTTCTGGATCATCCCCGGCCAGAAGCAGGTGATCGCGGACATGCGCGCGGGCCGCGCGGTGAGCCCGATCTACGGGCAGCGCGGCAAGCAGCGCAGCGTGCACAACACCTTCCTGACGGCGCCGGTGCTCGTCAGCATGCTCTCCAACCACTACGGCATGCTCTACAGCCATGCCTGGAACTGGCTCGTGCTGATCCTGCTGATGCTGGGTGGTTCACTGACCCGCACCTGGTTCGTCAAGCGCCACAAGGGCGTCAATGCCTGGCCGCTGCTGGTCGTCGTGGCGCTGATGCTGGCGGCCTTGCTGTGGCTGGTGAGGCCGGCGCCGCCGGTGGCCGCGGCCGGCAGCGCGGCGCCCAGCCTGGCCCAGGTGCAGGCGGTGGTGGCGCAGCGCTGCGTGATGTGCCACGGCGCGGAGCTGGCCCAGAAGGGCGTGCGGCTGGACAGCGCCGAGGCCCTGCGGGCGCAGGCCCCCCAGGTCTACCAGCAGGTGGTGCTGCAGAAGACCATGCCCCTCAACAACGCCACGCAGATCACCGAGGACGAGCGCGCTCTGATCGGCCGCTGGGTGCAGGGCGGCGCGCGGCCCTGATGCCCGCTGCGGCCGGCCTACACTGGCCCGATGGACCTGACCCCCCGTGAACTGCTGACCCGGCTCTACCAGGCCGCGGTCGACCGGGCTGCGCCGCTGGAGCTCTTCCAGCCCGGCCGCATCGACTGGACCGATCTGCTGGGCGCCGAGCCGCAGGCGCTTCCCGGCCGCTGCCTGGTGATCGGTGCCGGCAAGGCCTCGGCCGCGATGGCGGCGGCCCTGGAGGCCCACTGGCCGGCCGCGGCGCCGCTGGAGGGCCTGGTCATCACCCGCCGCCTTCACACCCCACCCTGGGCGGCCTGCCGCCGCATCGAGATCGTCGAGGCCTCGCATCCGGTGCCCGATGCCGCGGGGGCGCAGGCTGCGGCCCGCATCCTGGCCCTCGTGCAGGGCCTGCGGCCCGAGGACCGGGTGATCTGCCTGATCTCCGGCGGCGGCTCCGCGCTGCTGAGCCTGCCCCAGCCGGGCCTGAGCCTGGCGGACAAGCAGTCCCTCAACCGCCAGCTGCTGGCCTCGGGCGCCTCCATCCAGGAAATGAATTGCGTGCGCAAGCACCTCTCCGCCATCAAGGGCGGGCATCTGGCGGCGGCCTGCGCGCCGGCGCGCGTCGCGACCCTGCTGATCTCGGACGTGCCGGGTGACGATCCCGCCGTGATCGCCTCCGGCCCGACGGTGCCGGATGCCACCCGCTGCGAGGACGCCCTCGCGCTGTGCCAGCGCTACGCGCTCGAGCTGCCCGAGGCCGCCTGGGCGGGCCTGCGCAGCGGCGCCTTCGAAACACCCAAGCCGGGCGATGCCTGCTTCACCGGCCACCGCGTGCAGATGCTGGCCACGCCGCGCCTGAGCCTGCAGGCCGCCGCCGCGCTGGCCCGCAGCCTGGGGCTGGCGGCCCATGTGCTGTCGGACCAGATCGAGGGGGAGTCTCGCGAGATCGGCCGCATGCACGCGGCCCTGGCGCAGTCGGCGGCCCGGCATGGCGAGCCCTTCGGCCGGCCCTGCGTGATCCTCTCCGGCGGCGAGACCACGGTGAGCATGGCCGCCGGTCTGCAGGGCCGCGGCGGCCGCGCCACCGAGTTTCTGCTGGGCTGCGCCCTGGGCCTGCAGGGCGAGCCGGGCGTTCATGTGCTGGCGGCCGACACCGACGGCATCGACGGTTCCGAGGCCAATGCCGGGGCCTTCATCGGGCCGGACAGCCTCGCTCGCGCGCAGGCGCTGGGCCTGTCCGCGGCCGACCTGCTCGCCCGGCACCGGGCCTATGACTTCTTCGAGGCCCTGGGAGATCTCTTCAGCCCGGGGCCGACCTTCACCAATGTCAACGACTTCCGCGCGCTGCTGTTGCCTTGATCCGGCGCAAGAGAGGCCTCAGCGGGGCTGATGCAGCTCCAGGCCGCGCCGTGCCGCCATCTCCTCGCCCATGGCCTGCTGCTGCGCCGTGCTGAGGCCGTGCTGCGCGCTGGGGAAGACCAGCTGGTTTTCCAGGCGCACATGCTCCTTGTGGATGTCGACGAAGGCGTCGCTGGCCCGCCACAGCACCTCCTGCTGCAGGGTGGGCAGGAGGCCGTCCGGCAGGCCGTCGAGCTGGGCCAGCAGGGTGCGCAGCACCTGCCATTGCGCGTGGATGCGCTGGTGGTCGTCCCTCAGCCGGGTGCAGACCTCCTGCAGCGCTTCGTCGTCCAGCTGCTCCAGCACGGGGAAGACATGCAGCTCCTCGTCCTGGTGATGCAGGGGGGCGGCGAGGTCGAAGTAGCGCCGGATGTCCCGGGCGGCGTCACGGGCGCTGGCATCCACGCCCTGGACCTTCAGATGCTGGCACAGGCGCATCAGCAGCTGCAGGCTGCGCTCCACCCGCTCATGGCAGGCCTGCAGCAGCTCGAAGGGCTGCTCATAGCTGCTGCCGAAGCGCTGCTCCGGCGTCTGGCTCTGGGGAGCCTGGAATTTGATCTGGGCCATGCGTCCCATTGTGGCCGCGCCGGGCTGCCCCTTGCAGCCATGTCCCTTTGATTCAGCGCAAGGACGCCGGCCGGGCCATGCGGGACAGTCTGCCCATCATCCTGGCACCCTGACCAACACGTGGACACCCTCGACAGCCGCAGCCTGCAATCCGCCCACGCCACCGTGCGTCCGGCCGGCTTTGACGCCGGCTCCGTGCTGTGCCTGCCCTCCGACTGGACGCCCCTGCTGGGCACGCCGGCACTGAGCACCTCCGAGCTGCAGGCCCTGCAGGGCATGGCGACCCAGCAATGGGTGCCGGCCGGCAGCTTCGTGTTCACCCGGCAGCAGCCGGCCACGCAGCTCTATGCCGTGCTCGACGGTTCGGTGGGCCTGGGCCTGGCCCGTGCCGACGAGCCCTTTCACCTCGAGCGCACCGTGCGCGGCCCGCAGTGGCTGGACCTGGCCAGCGCCTGGCTGGGTGCCGAGCACGCGCAGGACGCCCGGGCGGTGAACGATGCCCGCGTCGTCGGCCTGCCGCTGCAGCCCCTGCGCAGCCTGCTGATGCGCCAGCCGGCGCTGCAGGAACGGCTGCTGGTGGCTCTGGCGGGCACCGTGCACAGCCTCACCAGCGTCACCCATGACCTGATGCACAAGGACGCCGAACGGCGCCTCGCGGCCTGGCTGCTGCAGTCCTGCGAAGCCGTTGATGAACGCGAGGGTCGCGTGGTGCTGAAGGAACGCAAGCGGGACATCGCCGCCCAGCTGGCCATCACGCCGGAGACGCTGTCGCGCATGATGCGCCAGCTCAACCGCAAGGGCCTGATCGAGGTGCAGGGCTACCAGGTGCGCGTGCTGGACCTGCCAGCGCTGCGCGCGCTCGCGGGCGACTGAGCGTCGCCGCGCCGCTCGAGGCTGCTGCGCCGCAGCATGCCTCCCGCGCCCGCTTCAGGCCGGTGGTTCCGCGGCGTGGGCCGTGTTCAAGCGCACCTCAAGGGCACCTCAACCGTGACTTTTCACAGCGTCTGCGCGGAAAAGCGTGGTGCGCCGGCGATACCTGCGCGGCACCGGCTCATCTAGACTGGATCGACAGTCTGACCCAGACCTCATCTGTCCTGGAAGGAGCGCCCCGTGCTTGCAGCCGCAGAAAAGTTCTTCTCGAACCACAACGCCCTGCCCACCATGCCCGAGGTCGCCAGCAGGCTGCTGCGCAGCTTCGACGACGACCGCATCAGCCTCGGTGCCATCGCCGACTTGGTGGCCAAGGACGCCTCGCTGGCTGCCAAGGTGCTGCGCCTGGCCAACTCGGCGCGCTACAGCCCCTCGCACACCATCGCCACCCTGCAGGACGCCGCGGCCGCGCTGGGCATGGACAGCCTGCGCAACCTGTCGCTCGCCGCCTGCATGTGCGGTGCCTTCCCCTCGGTGCCGGGCCTGGACCGGACCCTGTTCTGGCGCCACAGCCTGGCCACCGCCGGCTATGCGCGCATCCTCGGCCGCATGCTGCAGCTGGATGCCGACACCACCTACCTCGCGGGCCTCATGATGCGGACCGGGCAGTTGATGATGGCCCTGTCGGATCCCGGCCAGGTGGCTGACGTGGAGAAGCATGCCGCCGAACCGGGCAGCCGCTTCTCGCTGGAAATGCATCGCTTTGCCTGCACCCATGCCGACGTGACGGCCTCCCTGGCCCAGCACTGGCATTTCCCGCCGGCCATGGTCGAGGCCTTCAAGGATGCCAACGCCCCGATGGAGATCCGGCCTTTCTCGCTGATGGCCGCTGTCCTGCACATGGCGGAGGTGCTGGCTGATGCTCAGCAGGCGCACGAGGACCCGGTCAAGGCCCTCAACGCGGCTGTGCCTGAGCTGGTGGGCCATGTCCATCTGGACCTGGACTATCTGCGCGCCCGGCTCGAGGCCGCCGGCGACCTCAGCTCCGACGCCGACCTGCTGCTGCACTGAGGGCCCCAGCCCGCCGCCCGGCTTGACCGGGCGAGGGGGTCAGGTCTTGCCGACCGGCTTGCCCATCGCGGCCAGGCGCTTGCGCGCATCCTCGGCGCCGTCGAACTTCGCGCCCGACTTGAGCGACTCCTGGTAGGCCTGCGCTGCCTGGGCCGTCTGGCCCAGCTTCTCCAGGGCCAGGCCCTGGCGGTACTTCAGGTAGGGCAGCTGCGGTGCCAGCTTCTGGGCCTGCTGGATCGAGCGCAGCGCCGCCTCGGCGTCGCCGCTGGCCAGCTGTACGGCGGCCAGGGTGTCCAGGAAACCGAAGTTGCGCGGCTCCAGTTCCACGGCCTTGCGGGCCCATTCCAGCGCCGGACCGAGGTCCTTCTGCTGCTGGGCGGCCAGCCAGGCCATGTTGTTCCAGGCGCCTGCCAGCTTCGGATCGGCCTCGCTTGCCTTGCGATAGGCAGCCATGGCCTCCGCGGCCTTGCCCTGGCCTTCCAGCAGATTGCCCCACTTGAGGTGCAGCGCGGCGGTGTCCTCGCCCTTGCCCTGCGCGGCGAAGCGCTCGTAGTCCTGCTGGGCGGCCGGCCAGCGCCCGGCGCCAGCCTGCAGATCCAGCAGGAGCAGCTTGCTGCGGGCCAGGGCGGGGTCCAGGGACTCTGCCTGGCGGGCCAGCTCGATGGCCTTGTCCCAGCTGCGCTGGGCGGCATGGATTTCGGCGGCGGCCAGCAGGGGCAGGGGGTTGCGGGGCGCGAGGCCGCTGCACTGCTCGAAGGCCTTCAGCGCGCCGGCGAGGTCCCGTTGGGCCACCAGGGCGCGTCCCAGGCCGAAGGCAGCGGCGGGATGCAGGGGATCGGCCTGGCTGGCCATGCGGAAGCTGGCGGCGGCCTCTTTGGCCTTGCCCAGGCTGAGCTGCAGCTCGCCGAGGTCGAGCAGTGCCGGCGCGTACTTGGCATCCGACCGGGTGGCAAGCTGGAACTGACGCTCCGCATCGGCCGCCTTGCCCTGGGCTGCGGCCAGCCGGCCTGCAGTGGTCAGGACCTCGGCCGACTTGGGCGCCAGCGCCAGGGCGCGCTGCACCAGCTTCTCTGCCGCGGCGACATTGGAGCGGCGCAGCTGCACGTCGGCCAGGCCCAGGAGCGGCTCATAGGCCTTGGGGGCCAGCTTGGCGGCCAGGTTGAAGGCGGCATCGGCCTCGGCCCACTGGCCCTTGTCCATGGCCTGGTTGCCCTTGCGCCAGGCTTCCTCGGCCTCGTGCTGGCTCAGCAGGGCGCTGTCTGACCCCAGCGGACGCTGACCGCCGGCCTCGCGCTGCGCCAGGCGGTTCTTCTGCGCCGTCTCGTTGACCACAGGATTGGCGAAGGTCGGCAGACTCAGCGCGAAGGCCAATGCGATGACGAGGCGATGGGGGCGGGGCAATTGCATGGCGTCGATGGGCGGGCTCCGGCGTGTCCAGGCCTGCCAGTTGAGGAGGGGTGGAGGGGATGGACCGCTATTGGAGCCCAAGCGCCAGACTTTGTCGTCCCACCTGAATGCAGGGCCGGGCGGCGCCGCAGCAGTCGCGCACCGCTGCCGAGCAACGGATTTAGATTCCAGTCGGATACCAGTATGCTGCCAGTTACGTCTTGTCCATCAACCTAGGGGTGTCGGGTGCTTTGACAGAAAGATTTGAATCATTTGGAAACGATTTCCCAAGTTATTGATTCTGAACAGCAAAGGGGTGTTGGCACGGCATATGCATTGAGTCTTGCGCAGTCTCTGGCCGGCCTTGTTACCGGCGGGGCTTGTAACGAATCTAATCAACGGAGAAACAAGATGAAGGCATACAAGGTTCTGGCTGGCCTAGCCCTGGTGGCAGGCAGCTTCGCAGCCCAAGCTGCACCGACCGTGCTGGACACGGGCATTCTGCAGATGGGCGTGGCCGACAACGGCGGCCTGGGCGCCCTGGGCGTCGGCCTGTCCGGCCCCACGGGTGATGCCATCACCCCGGGCTGCCTGTGCGAAGGCTGGGGCGCTGCCGCTGGCGGCGCTTCGGGCTATGTGTACGGCCTGGGCGGCACGGGCGTCGTGTCCGCACTGACCACCACCACCACCGCTTCCGGTGCCGGCCTGTCGGCCCAATCCGTGGTGATGCTGTCCAACGGTCTGCAAGTCACCCACAAGTACTCGTACGCCGCTGGCGGCTCGCTGTTCAAGATCGAAGTGGTGCTGACCAACACCACCGCCGGTTCCCTGAGCGACGTGCGCTATGCCCGTACCCTGGACTGGGACGTGACCCCGGGCTACTTCGGTAGCAACTACACCACCGTCTACGGCGGCACCCCCGCGGGCCCCGGCGGCAAGGTGCTGCACACCTCCACCAACCCCTTCGCCGTGCCGGAT
This sequence comes from Pelomonas sp. BJYL3, assembly GCF_027257975.1. GTDB lineage: Bacteria > Pseudomonadota > Gammaproteobacteria > Burkholderiales > Burkholderiaceae_C > Roseateles_B > Roseateles_B flavus. The sequence continues at coordinate 566,699 of NZ_JANZKX010000001.1, read as the reverse complement.
CCCATGGTGTTCCGCGCTCAAGAGGCCAACACCAATGTGGTGAACTCGGGGGGTGACAAGGGCGGTTACTTCGTCTTCGGCTTCGGCGCCCTGAACGCCGGTGAGTCCACCTCCTTCAACACCTTCATCGGCGCTTCGCGCACCGTGGGTGGCCTGAAGTCGGCTCTCGGTTCCGTCGGCGTGGAAGCCTACTCCTACACCACCGGCAACAGCGTGGCTGACGGCGACTTCGCCCCGGCTTACGGCTACGGCTTCGCTGGCCTGGGCCTGCCCCCGTCCCTGGTGCCGGAACCCGGCTCCCTGGCTCTGCTGGGCATCGCCGCCATCGGTGCTGGCCTGATCGGTCGCCGCCGTCGCGCCTGATGGCCTGACACCTGCCGCAGTGGCGGCAGGTCAAGTCCTCAAGATTGAGCCCCGAGTGCCGCAAGGCCTCGGGGCTTTTTCATGGTGGGTCGCGGTGGCTGAGCTTGCTGCGCTCAGAACGGATGCAAGGCCCGCAGGACCCGTTCCGCCGTGGCCGGAGCCTGCAGGGGCGGCGCCGAGGGGTTGACGCTGGCCACGGCATCCTGCAGGGCCAGAAGCACGGCGAAGGGCAGCAGCAGCGGCGGCTCGCCCACGGCCTTGGAGCGGTGGATGCTGTCGGCCCCATTGGGCCGCCCGAAGAGCTTCACCCGGAAATCCAGCGGCATGTCGTTGGCCGTGGGGATCTTGTAGGTGCTGGGCGCATGGGTCAGCAGCTTGCCGCTCTGGGGATGCCAGCGCAGCTCCTCGGTGGTGAGCCAGCCCTGGCCCTGCACGAACGCGCCTTCGACCTGGCCGATGTCCAGCGCCGGGTTCAGTGACTGGCCGACGTCATGCAGGGCATCGGCGCGCAGCACCCGGTATTCGCCGGTGAGCGTGTCGACCAGGACCTCGGCCACGGCCGCGCCGAAGGCAAAGTAGAAGAAGGGCCGCCCCTGGAGGGTCTCGCGATTCCAGTGGAGGCCGGGCGTGGCATAGAAGCCTTCGCTCCACAGCTGGATGCGGCGCAGATAGGCCTGCTGCACCAGCGTGCCGAAGGGGAGGGCGGCGTCGGGGCGCCCGGCCACCCGGACCTGCCCCTCGGCCCAGCGCAGCGAATCGACCGGCGCCTGCAGCAGTTCGGCCGCCAGGGGTTCCAGCCGCTGGCGGATGCGCCCCGCGGCGTCCTGGGCAGCCTTGCCGTTGAGGTCGGCCCCGGTCGAGGCGGCCGTGGCCGAGGTGTTGGCGATCTTGCTGGTGTCGGTCGCGGTGGCGCGCACGGCTGCCAGCGGCAGGCCCAGGGTCTGGGCCACCACCTGCGCGACCTTGGTGTTGAGGCCCTGGCCCATCTCGGTGCCGCCGTGGTTCACCAGCACCGAACCGTCGGTGTACACATGGACCAGCGCGCCGGCCTGGTTGAGATGGACGACGTTGAAGGAGATGCCGAACTTCAGCGGCGTGAAGGCCAGACCGCGCTTGAGCACCGGGCTGCGGGCGTTGAAATCGGCGATCTCGGCACGGCGCTGCGCGTAGTCGCAGTCCTGCAGCAGCTGCGTGCTGAGCGGCTCCAGCAGGTTGTCCTCCACCACCTGGCCGTAGGGCGTGACATTGCGCCCGCCGTCGTCGGCGTAGAAGTTGCGCTGCCGGACCACGGCCGGGTCCAGTCCCAGCTGCCGGGCAATGCCGTCGAGGATCACCTCCATGACCAGTGCGCCCTGGGGCCCGCCGAAGCCGCGGAAGGCGGTGTTGCTCTGCGTGTTCGTGCGGGCGCAGAAGCCGTGCAGGGCCACGTGTGGCAGCCAGTAGGCATTGTCGAAGTGGCACAGGGCGCGCGTCATCACCGGCGCCGAGAGGTCCGCTGAATGCCCGCAGTTCGCGATGAGATCGACCTCGGCGGCGAGCAGCCGGCCGTCGGCGTCGAAGCCCACGTCCCAGCGGTAGTCGAAGCCGTGGCGCCGCCCGGTGATGAGGAAGTCGTCGTCACGGTCCAGGCGCAGCTTGACGGGGCGCTGCAGCCGGTGGGCCGCGAGGGCGGCCACACAGGCGAAGAGCGCCGACTGCGATTCCTTCCCGCCAAAGCCACCCCCCATGCGCCGGCATTGCACCTGCACGCGGTGGCTCTCCCAGCTCAATGCGTGAGCCACCAGCTGCTGCATCTCCGAGGGGTGCTGGGTCGAGCAGTGCAGCAGCAGGCCGTGGTCTTCCTGAGGCAGTGCGTAGCTGATCTGGCCTTCCAGGTAGAACTGCTCCTGGCCGCCCACCGCCCACTCGCCCTGCCAGCGACGCGGTGCCGATGCCAGCGCCGCCGCCGCATCGCCACGCCGAAGGTGCATGGGGGGCACGACGTACTGGCCGGCGGCATGGGCGTCCAGCGCGGTGAGCAGCGCCGGCCGGGCCTCGCACTGGATGAAGCGGGCGGCCTGTGCGGCCGCACGCCGGGCCAGGTCCCGATCGCTCGCGATCACGGCGAACACCGGCTGGCCGAGGTAGCGCAGCTCGCCGTCGGCCAGGATGGGGTCGTCATGCAGCAGCGGCCCGCAGTTGTTCTCGCCCGGGATGTCCTGGGCGGTGAGCACGGCCACGACGCCGGGCAGTGCCAGCAGGGCGGCGCGATCCACACCGATCAAGCGGCCATGGGCGATGGGCGACAGGCCCAGCGCGGCATGCAGGGTGCCGCGCAACTCCGGCAGGTCGTCGGTGTAGCGGGCCTCGCCGCTGACGTGCAGGGCCGCCGATTCATGCGGCCGGCTGCTGCCGGCGACGGGGGTGGGCGAGAGCGTCTCCGCAGCGAGGGGTGGGCAGGCCTTGTTCATGGCTGAGCTCCGGTCACCGGCTGCTGGCCATCGCGCCCCAGCTGCGTGGCCCACCAAATGCCGCTGCGCGCGGCGGGCAGGGGGCTGTCGGTGCGCGTCTCCAGCCAGAAGCGCCGCAGCAGATTGCCGGCGACCTGCAGTCGATACGCCGCGGAGGCTCGCAGGTCGCTGAGGGGCTGGAAGTCCTGGGGCAGGGCCGCTACCGCTGCCTGAAGCGTGTGCTCATCCCAGGCCTGGCCCAGCAAGGCGGCTTCCGCCTGCGAGGCGCGCTTGACGATGCCCGCCATGCCGCCATACACCAGGCGTGCCTCGCGGACCGTGCCTTGCGCCAGGCGCAACGCGAACACGGCGCAGACGGCAGAGATGTCGCTGTCATAGCGCTTGGCGATCTTGTAGCCGCGCAGCTGCCAGTCCTCGCCGGGCAGGGGCAGGTGCAGGGCCTCGACGAACTCGCCGGGCTGCAGGGCGTTCTTCATGTAGTCGAGGTAGAAGTCCTGCAGGGGCAGGCGGCGCTGCGCGGCGCCCAGGCGCAGCACGATCTCGGCGCCCAGGGCGATCAGGGCCGGCGCGCCGTCGCCGATGGGTGAGCCATTGGCGATGTTGCCGCCCAGCGTGCCCGCATGGCGCACTGGCGGCGAGGCAAAGCGCAGCCACAGCTCGCGCAGGGCAGGGACCCGGTCCACCAGCGCTGACCAGGCGTCCTCCAGGGACGCGGCGGCGCCTATCCACAAGCCGGGCTGGCCGTCGTGCCAGGGCTCGGCACGCAGCTCGCGCAGGGCGGGCACCTGCAGCGTGCTGATCAGCGTGCCCACGTCGCGGTGCTGCTTGTTGACCCACAGGCCGATGTCGGTGGCACCGGCCAGCAGGCGCGACTGCGGCCACTGCTGGCGCAGCGCGGCCAGGTCTTCCAGGCTGCGGGGCGCGAGGAACTGGCGCGGCCCCTGCTGGGCGGGATCGAAGGCCTCGTAGGCCAGCGGGGCGTCCTCGCGCAGCTGGCGCAGCGCGGCTTCGGCCGCGCTGGTGTCGAGACGCTGGACAGGCCGCTCGAACATCTGCTCGCCCGCGTCCAGGATGGGGCGGTAGCCCGTGCAGCGGCACAGATTGCCCGCCAGGCCGTCGGCCAGCTGCTGGCGGCTGGGGCGCGTGCCCGCCGCCTGGTGCGATTCATACAGGGCCTGCAGGGTCATCGCGAAGCCCGGGGTGCAGAAACCGCATTGCGAGCCGTGGCAGTCCACCAGGGCCTGCTGCACGGGATTGAGCTGGCGCGAGGAGCCCAGGTCCTCCACGGTGAAGAGGGCCTTGCCGTCCAGCATGGGCAGGAACTGGATGCAGGCATTGAGGTTGCGCAGCTGCAGGCGTTCCTGGGCGTCGAGCTCGCCGACCAGCACCGTGCAGGCGCCGCAGTCGCCCTCGGCGCAGCCTTCCTTGCTGCCGCAGGCGTCGGCGGATTCGCGCAGCCAGCGCAGCACGCTGGTCGTGGGGGGCAGCGCGCGCACTTCCTGGATCTGGCCACGGAAGAAGAAGCGGATGGGGCGTGTGTTCATGAGAATCCTGTTCCAGCCTCGCACCTTACGCGCGCGGTCGCGCGGACGGGATATGCTCACTCAAATAGTGGATATCAGCGAGCGAATATGGCGGAAGCGGCGGCACTGGCCAAGATCGAGCTTCAGCTCATCCGGGTCCTGCACACATTGATCAGCGAACGCAGCGTTTCCCGGGCCGCCCTGCGGCTCGGCAGCTCGCAACCGGCCGTTTCCGGCCAGTTGCGGCGTCTGCGCGCGCTCACGGGCGACCCGCTGCTGGTGCGCAGCGGCCAGGGCATGGCGCCCACGCCCACGGCCCTGGCGCTGCAGGAGCCGGCGGCGCGCCTGCTGCTGGAGGCGGAGCGCATCTTCAGCCCGCGCCAGCGCCTGCAGGCCTTCGAGCCGGCCACGGCCCGGCAGCGCTTCCGCATCGCCGCCAGCGACTACCTCGATCCCTTCTTCCTGCCCGAGCTGGTGGCCCGCCTGCAGCGCGAGGCGCCGGGTGTGCAGCTGGACCTGCAGGCGCTTTCTGCGGATTTCGACTACCGCGCCGCCCTGGCCCGCGGCGAGGTGGACCTCGTCATCGGCAACTGGCCCGAGCCCCCCGAGGAGCTGCACCTGGGCCGCCTCTTCAGCGACGAGCTGGTCGTGCTGATGAGCCAGGACCACCCCATGGCACGGGCCCCTGCGCGCAGCTGGACCCTGGAGCGCTACCTGGCCTGCCAGCATCTCGCGCCCATGCCCTTTGCCGCCGCGCAGCCGGGCTTCGTCGACCAGCATCTGGCCAGCCTGGGCCTGAGCCGCTCCGTCGCCGTGCGCAGTGCCCACTTCGGCCAGCTGCCACAGATGGTGGCCCAGAGCCTGCTGGTGCTGACGACGGGGCGCCAGTTCTGCAGCCGCTTCGTGGACCGGCTGCCGGTGAAGATCCTGCGCTGCCCCGTGCCTTTCCCGCCCCTGAACTACTACCAGCTCTGGCATGAGCTGGGCCACGCGGCGCCCGCCCATCGCTGGCTGCGCGAGCAGGTGCGCGAGCTCGCGCGCCAGCTGGCGCGCGCCTGAACCCCATGACGAAAGAGACCGTGACCGCTTCCTCCCGCCTGGCCCTGCGCGGCGACCTCCTGGACTTCACCGGCACGCCCGCCTGGGGCGCGCTGGACGACCCGGCCGTGCGCTTCCGCCCGGACCACTGGCTGCTGATCGAGGACGGACGCATCGTGGGCGCCCAGGCCGAAGACCCCGATGCCCGCTGGACCCGCGAGGACCACCGCGGCCGCCTGATCCTGCCCGGCTTCATCGACACCCATGTGCACTGCCCGCAGCTGGACGTCATTGCCAGCTACGGCGCCGAGCTGCTGGACTGGCTCAACACCTACACCTTCCCCGCCGAGCAACGCTACGCCGACCCGGCCGTGGCGCACGCTGGGGCGGAGCGCTTCCTCGATGCCCTGCTGGCTCATGGCACGACCGCGGCGATGGTCTTCCCCACGGTGCACAAGGTGTCCGCCGAGACGCTGTTCGAGGCCGGCCGCCAGCGCGGCATGCGCCTGCTGACGGGCAAGGTGCTGATGGACCGCCATGCCCCGGAGGGCCTGCGCGACGACGTGGAGCAGGCCCGGCGCGACTGCGAGGACCTCATCAGCCGCTTCCACGGCCAGGACCGCCTGGGCTATGCCATCACCGTGCGCTTCGCCCCCACCAGCACGCCCGCCCAGCTGGCCATGGCCGGCGATCTCTGCCGCCAGGACGCCTCGCTGTACATGCAGACCCATGTGGCCGAGAACCGCGCCGAGGTCGAATGGGTGGCGAAGCTCTTTCCCGAGGCGCGCAGCTACCTCGACGTCTACGACCGCGTCGGCCTCCTGCACGAGCGCGCCGTGCTGGCCCACGGGATCTGGCTGGACGCGCAGGACCGGGCCCTGCTGGCGCAGCGCGGCGCGCAGCTGGCCTTCTGCCCCTCGTCCAATCTCTTCCTGGGCAGCGGGCTGTTCGACTGGGTCGCGGCCCGCGAGGCGGGCTTTGCCGTCAGCGTGGCCTCGGACGTGGGCGGCGGTACTTCGCTGTCCACCCAGCGCAGCCTGGGCGATGCCTACAAGGTGCAGGCCCTGGCAGGCCGGCGGATGACCGCCTGGGCGGGGCTTCATGCGGCCACGCTTGGCGCAGCGCAAGGCCTGGGGCTGTCCCAGGAGATCGGCCACCTCGGCGTGGGTACACTGGCCGACGTCTGCATCTGGGACTGGGCCCGCGGCCCGGTGGCCGAGGCGCGCTTCGCGGTGGCCCGCGAACTGCACGAGAAGGTCTTTGCCTGGATGACGCTGTCCGACGAGCGCAACCTCGCCGCGGCCTTCGTGGCTGGCGTGGCGCGCCATCGGCGTCCGGAACCCCCGTCCCACCCCTGAAACGCAGAAGTCTTGCTGATCGCCATGGCCGAACCCGTCCCCCGACTCGAACTCCAAGGCATCAGCAAGCAGTACCCGGCCGTCAAGGCCAACGATGGCGTCTCGCTGCGGGTGATGCCCGGGCAGATCCAGGCCGTGCTGGGCGAGAACGGCGCGGGCAAGTCCACGCTGATGAAGATCATCTATGGCGCCGTGCAGCCCGACGAGGGCCGGCTGCTGTGGAACGGGCAGCCGGTGCAGGTCAGAAGCCCGGCCCAGGCCCGGCAGCTCGGCATCAGCATGGTCTACCAGCACTTCTCGCTGTTCGACACCCTCAGCGCCGCCGAGAACGTCTGGCTGGGCCTGGACAAGAGCCTCAGCCTGGCCGAGGTGACGCAGCGCATCCGCGAGCTGTCCGCCGCCTACGGGCTGGAGGTCGACCCGCAGCGGCCGGTGCACACGCTGTCGGTGGGCGAGCGCCAGCGGGTGGAGATCGTGCGGGCCTTGCTGACGAATCCCAGCCTGCTGATCCTCGACGAGCCCACCTCCGTGCTCACGCCGCAGGCCGTGCAGAAGCTCTTCGAGGTGCTGCGCCGCCTGGCCGCCGAGGGCTGCGCCATCCTCTACATCAGCCACAAGCTCGACGAAATCCGCGCCCTGTGCCAGCACTGCACGGTGCTGCGCGGCGGCAAGGTCACGGGCGAGGTGGACCCGCGCACCGTGGACAACGCCGCGCTGTCCCGCCTCATGATCGGCAGCGAGCCGCCGCGCCTGCAGGCCGCCCGCGGCGAGCCGGGTGCCCCGGTGCTGCGCGTGCAGGGCCTGGACCTGGCCACCGACAACCCCTTCGGCACCGCCCTGCGCGGCCTGGCCTTCGAGCTGCGCGCGGGCGAGATCCTGGGCGTGGCCGGTGTCAGCGGCAATGGCCAGCAGGAGCTGCTGGCCGCGCTGTCGGGCGAGGACCCGCGGGCGCCCAGGGGCAGCATCCGCCTGTTCGAGGCGGACATCGCCCAGGCCAGCTGCCGCAAGCGCCGCAGGCTGGGTCTGCATGTCGTGCCCGAGGAGCGATTGGGGCGCGGCGCCGTGCCCAGTCTTTCCCTGGCCGACAACACCCTGCTGACCCGCACCGAGGCCGTCAAGGCTGGCGGCTGGCTGCACAAGGCCCAGGCCCGGCGCCTGGCCGAGGAGCTGATCGCCCGCTTCGGCGTTCGCTGCGGCGGCTCGGGGGCTGCGGCCCGCAGCCTCTCGGGGGGCAATCTTCAGAAGTTCATCGTGGGCCGCGAGATCGATGCGGCCCCCAAGCTGCTGCTCATCGCCCAGCCCACCTGGGGCGTGGACGTGGGCGCGGCGGCCCAGATCCGTGGGGAGCTGCTCAAGCTGCGCGACGCCGGCTGCGCGCTCCTGGTCTTCAGTGAGGAGTTGGACGAGTTGTTCGAGATCAGTGACCGCCTGGTGGTGATGGCCCAGGGCCGCCTCTCACCCAGCGTGCCGGTGGCCCAGGCCACGGTGGAGCGCATCGGGGCCTGGATGTCCGGCCTGTGGGACGCGACCGACGCCAAGGAGGCCCCGCATGCTGCGGCTTGAGACCCGCCCCGAGCCCTCGCGGCTGATGGCCCTGGCCTCGCCGCTGCTGGCCCTGGCCCTGACCACGCTGCTGGGCGTGCTGATCTTCCTGGCCCTGGGCAAGGACCCGCTGCGCGGCCTGCAGATGTTCTTCTGGGAGCCCATCCGCAGCGCCTATGCCTGGAGCGAGCTGGGCCTCAAGGCCACGCCCCTGATCCTCATCGCCCTGGGCCTGGCCCTGTGCTTCCGCTCCAACGTCTGGAACATCGGGGCCGAGGGTCAGTTCATCGTCGGCGCGCTGGCGGCGGGCTGGGTCGCGATGCAGGCCGATGCGCAGACGGGCCGCGGCATCGTCGTGCTGATCCTCTTGGCCGGCGTGTTGGGCGGCATGGCCTGGGCGGCCATCACGGCCCTGCTGCGTGATCGCTTCAATGCCAACGAGATCCTGGTGAGCCTGATGCTGGTCTACGTGGCGGACCTGCTGCTGGGCTATCTGGTCTACGGGCCCTGGAAGGACCCCAACGGCTACAACTTCCCGCAGACCATCACCTTCGCCGCGGCCACCAAGATCCCGCGGTTGTTCAGCGGCTGGCGGGTCAATATCGGCGTCCTGGTGGCCCTGGGCGCGGTGGCGGGCTTCTGGCTGCTGATGTTCCGCAGCTATGCGGGCTATGCGCTGCAGGTCGGCGGCCTGGCCCCCGCGGCGGCGCGCTATGCGGGCTTCTCCTCGCGCCGGGCGCTGTGGACCGCGCTGCTGCTGTCCGGCGGCATGGCGGGCCTTGCCGGGGCGCTGGAGGCGGCCGGGCCGCTGGGCCAGCTGACACCGCATGTGCCCGCGGGCTATGGCTTCGCGGCCATCATCGTGGCCTTCGTGGGACGGCTGCATCCGGTGGGCATCGTGGGCTCGGGCCTGCTGATGAGCATGTTCTACATCGGCGGCGAGCTGGCGCAGTCGCGCCTGGGCCTGCCCAAGTCCATCACCGGCGTCTTCCAGGGCCTGCTGCTGTTCACGCTGCTGACCTCGGACACGCTGATCCACTACCGCGTGCGCTGGGCGCGCCGGGCTGCCTGAGGTCGCACCATGGATCTGAACGCACTCGCCGCACTCGTCGCCGCCACGCTCAATGCCGGCACGCTGCTGGCCCTGGCGGCCCTGGGCCTCTTGATCAACGAACGCGCCGGCGTCGTCAACCTCGGAGCCGAGGGCATGATGCTGGTGGCCGCCATCGCCGGCTTTGCGACCGGCGTGCACACCGGCAGCGACACGCTGGCCTTTCTTGCCGGCATGGCCGCGGGCGCGGCGCTGGCCGGCGTCTTCGCGCTGCTGGCCCTGTGGCTCAACACCAACCAGTACGCGGCCGGCCTCGCGCTGAGCCTCTTCGGCACTGGCTTCTCGGCCTTCGTGGGGCAGGGCTATGTGCAGGAGAAGCTTTCGGCGCGGCCCAGCTTCGCCATCCCCGGCCTGAGCGATCTGCCCTTCGTGGGCACGGCGCTGTTCAAGCAGCATCCCCTGGTCTATGGCGCGATGGCGCTGGCGGCGGGCCTGGCCTGGTTTCTCTACCGCTCGCGGGCCGGCCTGGTGCTGCGGGCCGTGGGGGAGTCGCCCGAGTCGGCCCATGCCCTGGGCTACCCGGTGCGCCGCATCCGCCTGCTGGCCGTGCTGGCCGGCGGCGCGCTGTGCGGCCTGGCCGGGGCCTACGTCTCGGTGGCCTACACGCCGCTGTGGGTGGAGGGCATGATCGCCGGCAAGGGCTGGATCGCCCTGGCCCTGACCACCTTCGCCACCTGGCGGCCCGCCCGCGTGCTGCTGGGGGCCTATCTCTTCGGCGGCGTCACGATGCTCCAGTTCCATCTGCAGGGGCAGGGGGTGGAGGTGCCCAGCCAGCTGCTGTCCATGCTGCCCTACCTGGCGACCATCGTGGTGCTGGTGCTGATCTCGCGCAACAGCGGCTTCATCCGCGCCAATATGCCGGCTTCGCTGGGCAAGCCTTTCCATCCGGGCGGCTAAGATCGCCGGCTGGAATTTTCTGCAGTCTTCACCCCGTCATTCCCCTCACGGGATTTCCAAGGAGCACCCATGCGTCACATTGGCAAGCGTGATCTGATCAAGTGGGCCGGCTGGTCCAGTCTGGCCGCTGCGGCCCTGCTGGTCGGTTGCGGCAAGAAGGAAGAAGCCGCCGCCCCCGCCGCCGCCGCTTCGGCGGCGTCCGCCCCGGCGGCCAAGCCCGAGCCGCTGAAGATCGCCTTCGCCTATGTCGGCCCGGTGGGGGACGGCGGCTGGACCTTCGCCCATGACAACGCCCGCAAGGCCGTCGAGAAGGAATTCGGCGACAAGGTCCAGACCAGCTTCGTCGAGAAGGTCCCCGAGGCGGCCGACGCCGAGCGCGTGTTCCGCGACATGGTGGGGCAGGGCAACAAGCTGATCTTCGGCACCACCTTCGGCTATATGGAGCCCATGCTCAAGGTCGCCTCTGACACGCCGGACGTCAAGTTCGAGCATGCCACCGGCTACAAGCAGGCCGCCAACATGCGCACCTACGACTCCCGCACCTACGAAGGCGCCTACATGGCCGGCGTGGTGGCGGGCAAGATGAGCAAGAGCGGCACGCTGGGCGTGGTGGGCTCGATTCCCATCCCCGAGGTGATCCGCAACATCAACAGCTTCACCCTGGGCGCGCAGAGCGTGAACCCCAAGGTCAAGGTGCGCGTGGTCTGGGTCAACGAGTGGTTCAACCCGCCCAAGGAGACCGAAGCCGCCCAGTCCCTGATCGACGGCGGCGCCGACGTGCTGATGCAGAACACCGACTCCAGCGCCGTGCTGCAGACCGCCGAGAAGAACGGCAAGTACGCCTTCGGCTGGGACTCTGACATGACCGCCTACGGCCCCAAGGCCCACCTGGCGTCCGCCGTGATCAACTGGGGTCCGTACTACATCAAGGCCGTGCGTGACGCGCTGGACGGCAAGTGGACGGCCGGCCCGGGTACGCACAGCTGGTGGGGTGTCAAGGAAGGTGCGATCGACCTGGTCTCCCTGGCCGAGGCCGTGCCGGCCGACACCCGCGCGCAGATCGACAAGGTCAAGGCCGGCCTGAAGGACGGCAGCTTCGTGATCTGGAAGGGCCCCATCGTCGGCCAGGACGGCAAGGACGTGCTGAAGAAGGACGAGGTCGCCGACGACAAGTTCCTCTCGGGCATCAACTTCTACGTGAAGGGCGTCGAAGGCAAGGTGCCTTCCGGCAAGTAATCCATTGCCTGCCGCATGAAGCCACCCGCCGCGAGGCCGGTGGCTTTTTTCATGGGCGGCCGCCGCCCGTGTGGCCAGGTCTGCAGTTCGTCCGCCCGGGGTGCAGGCCATCCGCCAGGGATTGGCAAGGGCGCGGGGTCTCACTACATTGGCGCGGTGCTGGGTCATTGCCCAGCCAAGCCAACGAGGAGCCTCACTTGAAGAACGAACAGCAGAAGTCCACGGCACCCCGCGCCGCCCTGAACCGCCTGGCCTTGTGCCTGGCCCTGGCCAGCACCGGCGGCCTGCTCATGAGCCTGCCGGCCCAGGCGGCGACCACCGCCAAGCAGAGCCCCACGCCCGTCGCGCCCAAGCGCTACACCATCGAGCAGTTCATGGCGACGACCAATATCGGCGGCGCCTCCTTCAGCGCCGACGAAAAGCGCATCCTCTTCCACAGCAACAAGACCGGCATCTTCAACCTCTACAGCATCCCGGTGACGGGCGGCGAGCCGGTGGCCCTGACCAGCTCCACCAAGGACAGCCACTACGCCGTCGGCTACTTCCCCAAGGACGACCGCGTGCTCTTCACGCGCGACCAGGGCGGCAACGAGCTGAACCACCTCTATGTGCGCGAGCTGGACGGCAGCGAGAAAGACCTGACCCCCGGCGAGAAGCTCAAGGCCCTCTTCATGGGCTGGTCCGGTGACAAGAACAGCTTCCATGTGGCCACCAATGAGCGCGATGCGCGCTTCTTCGATGTCTACCGCTACGACGCCAGGAGCTACGCCCGCGAGCTGATCTACAAGAACGAGACCGGCATGAACGTGGCTCAGGTCAGCGACGACGGCCGCTGGATCGCCATCGGCAAGACCAACACCACGGCCGACAAGGACGTCTACCTCTACGACACCCAGGCCAAGACCACCAAGCACGTGACGCCTCACCAGGGCGTGGCCGACAACAGCCCGGTCGGCTTCGACCCGGCCTCCAAGCGCCTGCTGATCACCAGCAACGAGGGCGCGGAGTTCACCCGGCTGATGAGCTACGACCTGGCCAGCGGCAAGATGAGCGAGCTGGAGAAGGCCGACTGGGACGTGGTCTACACCGACTTCTCCGACGACGGCCGCTACCGCGTCACCGGCATCAACGCCGACGCCAGCATTGCGCTCAAGCTGCGCGAGACGGGCAAGGACGGCGTGGAGCGCGAGGTGGCCCTGCCCAAGCTGCCGGGTGGCGAGATCCGCGGCGTCCGTTTCTCGGGCAGCAGCGGCAAGATGGCCTTCTACGTGAACGGCGACCGCTCGCCCAGCAATCTCTTCGTCTATGACTTCGCCAGCAAGCAGGTCAAGCAGCTGACGCAGAGCATGTCCAAGGAGGTCAACCCCGATGACCTGGTGGACGCCAAGATCGTGCGCTTCAAGTCCTTCGACGGCATGAGCATCCCCTCGGTCTACTACCAGCCCAAGGAAGCCTCGCCTACCAACAAGGTGCCGGCCCTGGTCTGGGTGCATGGCGGCCCGGGCGGCCAGACCATGCGCGGCTACTCGGCCCTGATGCAGTACTTCGCCAACCACGGCTATGCGGTGCTGGGCATCAACAACCGGGGCAGCTCGGGCTATGGCAAGACCTTCTTCACCGCCGATGACGGCAAGCATGGCCGCGAGCCGCTGTGGGACTGCGTGGAGGCCAAGACCTACCTGGCCAGCACCGGCGTGATCGACCCCGAGCGCATCGGCATCATCGGCGGCTCCTACGGTGGCTACATGACCCTGGCCGCCTTGGCCTTCCGCCCCGAAGCCTTCAAGGTGGGCATCGACATCTTCGGCGTCTCCAACTGGCTGCGCACGCTGGAATCCATCCCGCCGTACTGGGAGAGCTTCCGCCAGGCGCTGTACCAGGAGGTGGGGGATCCGGTGAAGGACAAGGACTTCCTCATCGCCACCTCGCCGCTGTTCCATGCCAAGGAGATCCGCAAGCCGCTGATGGTGATCCAGGGGGCCAATGACCCGCGCGTGATCAAGCCCGAGAGCGACGAGATTGTCGAGGCCGTCAAGAAGAACGGCGTGCCGGTCGAGTACGTGGTCTTCGACGACGAGGGCCATGGCTTCTCGAAGAAGAAGAACAACATCGAGGCCAGCGGCCGCATGCTGCAATTCCTCGACAAGCACCTCAAGACGGCCAACACCGCGCCGGCCAAGTAAGAAGGCTGCCGACGAGGGCTGCCCAGGAGGGCACACCGGGACGCGCCGTCAGGCCCGTCCCGGGCAGTGATCAAGCCCGCAGGCATGAAGCACAAGAGGCCCCGCGGGGCCTCTTTTCAATGCAGTCCTGTGACGGCGTTCAGCGAATCAGCGGCGCCTGGCCCTGCACATTGCGAGCGTCGGCGTTGGCCTGCGCCGCGCTGAGGTCAGCCCGGCGCGCGCCGGTGAAGCGCTTGGCCCAGTAGGCTTCGCGCAGGTCTTCCACGCGCACGGCGCTGCCCACGCGGGGGCTGTGGATGAACTTGCCGTCCCCCACATAGATGCCCACATGGGAGAAGGTGCGCTTCATGGTGTTGAAGAAGACGAGGTCGCCCGGCTTCAGCTCTTCCTGCTTGATCGGGATGAGGCTGGAGAGGCGCGCCTGCTCGTCTGCCCGGTGGGGCAGAACGAGGCCGACGGACATCTCGAAGATATGCCGGGTGAAGCCGCTGCAGTCGAAGCCGCTCTCCAGGGACTTGCCGCCGCGCTTGTAGGGCACGCCCAGGAAGTTCATGGCGGACATGACCAGGTCGGAGGCCGTGTCACGCACCTGGTTCAGCAGCTTGTTCTCGCTGGCGTTCTTCATCAGCCCGGTGTCCTGGAGGAAACGGGTGATGGCGTCGCTGCCGTTGGTGCCGGCGCCTGCGGCAGCCGCGGCGGCCAGATCGGCGGGGGCCGGTGTGGATTTGCTCGCCGTGGCGCTGCCCGGCTGGGCGGCCACCTGCTGGCTCTGGCCATAGGCGCCCATCATGGTGCCCGGCGGCGGCGCCAGCGGGGCATTGCCCTGGGCCGGCTGCTGCTGCGCCAGCGCGCCGGTGGCGCCGAGGCCCAGCGCAAGCGCGGCGCAGGCCACCACGGAGCGCAGGGGGCGCAAGGGGCTTCGGCGGTGGAAAAGGCGTCGGGCTGGCAGCATCGGGAACTTGATCTCGGCCGCGCAGCTTAAGAAGCGGGTCTTGGCAGTGTCAAGCAAGGCAGGGGCAAACCGCGGGTAATTCCGGGCCCCGTTCGGTACCCGAATCGCCCCGCGTTTCAATGTGGGGAACAAGTCCTATTGGACCATAGGGGGGCGCCGGGACATGTGTCCAAGCGCACACCAGCGGCACCTGTCTTGATCCTCGGCAATTGTCTCCGGCGTGACTCGGCAAGGTCAGCCTGCCGTCAGAGCCCCGTCGTGAAATGCGCCGTAATTCGTAATTATGGAAGTGCAGAGGTCAGCCATGAGCAGCATTCCCGGCAGCGCAGTTCCCCAGGTCCCGGGCGATTACGCCGGCTTTTACCGGCGCTCGGTCGAGCAGCCGGACGAGTTCTGGCGCGAGCAGGCCGCGCTGATCGAGTGGCAGACGCCCTTCCAGCAGGTCTGCGACTACAGCCGGCCGCCCTTCGCGAAATGGTTCGTGGGCGGTACCACCAACCTCTGCCACAACGCGGTGGACCGCCACGCCCGCGACCGGGGCGATCAGAACGCGCTGATCTGGGTCTCCACCGAGGTCAAGGAAGAGCGCATCTACAGCTTCCGCGAACTGCAGCGGGAGGTCGAGCGCATGGCCGCCATCCTGCTGGCCCAGGGCGTGGGGCAGGGCGACCGGGTCCTGATCTACATGCCCATGATTCCCGAGGCCGCCTTCGCGATGCTGGCCTGCGCGCGCATTGGCGCCATCCACTCGGTGGTATTCGGAGGCTTCGCCAGCGTGTCCCTGGCCAGTCGCATCGACGATGCCTCGCCCAAGCTCATCGTGAGCGCGGACGCCGGCAGCCGTTCCGGCAAGGTCGTGCCCTACAAGCACCTGCTGGACGAGGCCATCCAGCTCGCGAAGCACAAGCCCCAGTCCGTGCTGATGGTGGACCGCGGCCTGGCCGCCTTCGAACGCGTGGCCGGGCGCGACCTGGACTACGCCGCCCAGCGCGAGCAGCACAAGGACGCTCAGGTGCCCTGCGCCTGGCTGGAGTCCAATGCCGTCAGCTACACGCTCTACACCAGCGGCACTACCGGCAAGCCCAAGGGCGTGCAGCGCGATGTGGGTGGCTACGCGGTGGCCCTGGCGGCCAGCATGAAGCACATCTACTGCGGCAACGTGGGTGAGACCTACTTCTCCACCAGCGACATCGGCTGGGTGGTGGGCCACAGCTATATCATCTACGGCCCGCTGATCGCCGGCATGGCCACGCTGATGTACGAGGGCCTGCCGACCGTGCCGGACGCCGGCATCTGGTGGCAGCTGGTCGAGCGCTTCAAGGTAACGGTGATGTTCAGCGCGCCCACGGCCGTGCGCGTGCTCAAGAAGCAGGACCCGGCCTACCTGGCCAAGTACGACCTGAGCAGCCTGCGCGCCCTGTTCCTGGCCGGCGAGCCCCTGGACGAGCCCACCGCCACGTGGATTGCCCAGAGCCTGGGGCGCCCCATCATCGACAACTACTGGCAGACCGAGACCGGCTGGCCCATCCTCTCCATCGCCAATGGCGTCGAGAAGAAGCCCAGCAAGTTCGGCTCACCCGGCGTGGCCATGTACGGCTACAAGGTGAAGCTCCTCAATGAGAACAGCGGCGAGGAACTCACGGGGGCGAACCAGAAGGGCGTGGTGGCCATCGAGGGCCCGCTACCGCCGGGCTGCCTGCAGACGGTCTGGGGCGACGACGCGCGCTTCGTCAACACCTACTGGTCCAGCATCCCCGACAAGCTGGTCTACTCGACCTTCGACTGGGGCATCCGCGATGAGGATGGCTACTTCTACATCCTGGGCCGCACGGATGACGTGATCAACGTCGCCGGCCACCGCCTGGGCACCCGCGAGATCGAGGAGAGCATCGCCAGCCATCCCAATGTGGCCGAGGTGGCCGTGGTGGGCGTGGCCGACTCGCTCAAGGGCCAGGTGGCCATGGCCTTCGCCGTGCTGAAGGATGCCAGCCGGGCGGCCACGGAGGAGGGCGCCCGCCAGCAGGAGGCCGAGATCATGAAGCGCGTGGACGAGCAGCTGGGCGCCGTGGCCCGGCCCGCCCGCGTGCGCTTCGTGAGCGTGCTGCCCAAGACCCGCTCCGGCAAGCTGCTGCGCCGCGCCATCCAGGCCGTGTGCGAGCAGCGCGACCCGGGCGACCTGACCACCATCGAGGACCCGACGGCCCTGCAGCAGATCCGCAGTCTGGTGGGCGGCTGAGGGGCGGCCGAGGGCTGCGAACGGCGCCGGCCTTGGTGTTTGTCCCGGTGCGCTGACTTCCGGGCGGAGGCGGGGCCGCGGGCACAATCCGCGCATCATTCCCAGCAGAGGCGGTGGCGCCGACCGCGCCCTCGCGCAGCCACACCATGACATCGATGCAGACTCCGCGCCGCCTCGTCGGCGCGCTCCTCCTGGCCGGACTGACCGGCATTGCGGGTTTCGCGCAGGCCGAGGCCAGCGCCACGCTGCCCGCGCCGCTGTTTCCCACGCTGAAGACGGTGGCCCAGATCCGCCAGGCCTGCGACAGCGGCCTGGCTTCGGCCAAGAAGGCCCTGGCCCAGCTGGAGCGCCGCAAAGTGGACCTGGGCTGGATGGCGGCCTTCGACGACTATGCCGCCACGGTGGAGGACGGCCAGAGCGCCGTCGACTTCGTGCAGTACGTGCACCCGGACAAGGCCGGCCGCGACGCCGCCCAGGCCTGCTCCATGCGCTGGACGCAGTTCAACTCCACCGTCGCCCAGAACGAGCAGCTCTACAAGGCGCTCAAGCGCGCTCCCACGCCCCAGCCGCGCGACCGCGAGCTGCAGCGCGTGGCCCTGGGGGCCTTCGAGGACAGCGGCGTGTCCCTGCCCGCGCCCAAGCGCCAGCGCGCCAAGGCCATCATCGACAAGCTGGGCGAGCTGGACCAGCAGTTCAACAAGAACATCCGCGACGCCAGCCTCCAGATCGCCTACACCGAGGCGGAGCTGCAGGGCGTGCCCGAAGGCGTCTGGAAGAACGCCCGCCGCGACGCGCAGGGGCGCATCCTGCTGGGCGTGGACTATCCAAGTTATGGGCCGGTGCTGCAGTCGGCTGACAATCCCGAGACCCGCCGCCGCATGTGGGAGGCCAAGGTCAACGAGGGCGGTGAGCCCAACCTGCGCCTGCTGGCCGAGATCGCCCAGCTGCGCCGCGAGTACGCGGGCCTGTTCGGCTATGACAACTACGTGGATTTCAACCTGCGCCGGCGCATGGCCGGCAATGCGCAGGCGGCCTGGAAGTTCCTGGACGAGGTCCAGGCTACGGTGACAGAGCGTGAGCGCGCCGATGTCGCCGAGCTGCAGGCGGCCAAGGCCCAGCACCTGGGTCTGCCGCTGGCCCAGGTCCGTGTCGAGCGCTGGGACGCCAGCTTCTATGCCGAGCGCCTGCGCCAGGCCCGTTTCCAGGTGGACCAGGAAGCGCTGCGCGAATACTTCCCTGCCCAGGAGAGCCTGCGCTTCGCCATGCGCATCATCGAGCGCCTGATGGGCGTGAAGTACACCCCGGTGCCCGCCGAGCTGTGGCACCCCGAGGTCCAGGCCTTTGCCGTGAGCGACGCCGCCACCGGCAAGCCCCTGGCCAATCTCTACGTGGACCTCTTCCCCCGCGAAGGCAAGTACAACCACGCGGCCGTCTGGCCCCTGCGCGGCAGCGCGACGCGCATCGGGCGCCTGCCCGCCGCGGCGCTGGTGGTCAACTTCAATCGCAAGGGCCTGACCGTCGATGAGATGGAGACCCTGCTGCACGAGCTGGGCCATGCCGTGCACAACAACCTCAGCAACACCTTCTACCTGCAGCAGGCGGGCACGGCGGTGATGCACGACTTTGTCGAGGCGCCCTCGCAGATGCTGGAGGATTGGGTGGTCAACAAGCAGGTGCTGCCGCTGATGCGCGAGGTCTGCGCCGACTGCAAGCCCATGCCCGAGGCGCTGGTGGACAAGGTCGT
Organism: Pelomonas sp. BJYL3; assembly: GCF_027257975.1. GTDB lineage: Bacteria > Pseudomonadota > Gammaproteobacteria > Burkholderiales > Burkholderiaceae_C > Roseateles_B > Roseateles_B flavus. The sequence continues at coordinate 548,066 of NZ_JANZKX010000001.1, read as the reverse complement.
GGCTGCCAAGCACTTCGGCAAGGGCACTCAGTACGGTCGCCAGCATCTCTATGCCAGCTATGACCTGGCCCTGCACGGCAAGGACCCGCAGGACCCCCAGGCCCTGTGGGCGAAGATGGAGGGCGCCACGCCCATGGGCCATGTGCCGGGCAGCAAGTTCGTGGCCGGTTTCTCCCACATCGCCGGCGGCTATGGCGCGGGCTACTACGGTTATCTCTGGAGCCTGGTGCTGGCCATGGACCTGCGCAGCCCCTTCGAGGCCAACAAGCTGGATGCCGAGGTCGGCCGCCGCTACCGCGAGCGCATCCTGGCCCAGGGCGGCCAGAAGCCGGCACCGGAGCTGGTGCGCGACTTCCTGGGGCGCAACCCCAGCAACGCGGCCTTCTTCGACTACCTCAAGCACTGATCGCCCCCGGCGTTCTTGCGCTGCTGACGGCCCGCCCTGGCGGGCCGTTTTCATTGGTGGCCGCCGTGTCTGTCGCTTTGTGTGTGCGAATGTGTTTTGTGCGATGCCTGCGTCACCCCTGTCAGATGTTTCAGGTTGCGCCTCAACTGAGGGTTTTGCTGGACTGTGGGGTCGGGCGAGATGGCCACAATGCGCGCGTCTTCTCCCGGGGGAGGTTCTGTCGGGGAAGGCGCACAACAGTCCGGGCGCCTTGCGATGACCCGGCGTGTCGGGATGCAGGACGGAAGTGAGCATGGGTATGGAATGGTTCAGGCTGTGGGTGAAGCAAGCGGGCGTGGTCCTGGGCGTGACAGCCCTGCTGGCGGGAGGCTCTGCAGCGCAGGCCTTGAGCTTTGCCGTCAACGAAGGGGTCACCTACCGGGTGAGCAATGCCGAGATCGCGGCGCGCTATGCGGGCATGGCCGCTGACCTCTCCAAGCTGCTGCAGCAGCCGGTCACCATCGAGCCCGTCAGCGACTACAAAAGCCTGCGCCAGGGCCTGGCCGAGAAGCGCTGGGAACTGGCCCTCGTGCACCCGGCCCACATCTCCATCCAGGCCATGCGGAACTCGGGCTACCGCCTGGTGGCCGTGACCAAGGGCTTCACCGACTACAAGGCGGGCTTCATGGTGCGGGCCGATGCCCCCTGGACCCAGCTCACCGACCTGCGCGGCCAGCACCTGGGCGCGCCGGACGAGGACTCCATCACCTCGGTGATGCTGCGCGCCACGCTGCGCGACCTGAAGATGAGCGCCCCGCAGGTGCGCATCACGTACACCCGCTACCAGGACGCGGTGCCCTTCTTCGTCGAGAACTACCTCACCCACGCGGGCGTGACGGCCTCCAGCGCGGTGCTCAAGGCCTGGCAGGCCAAGGGCGGCAAGATCCTGGGCTACACCCGGCCTGTGCCGATCAAGCACGTCATCGCCAGCCCCAGCCTCAGCGCCGAGCAGTTCGAGAAGGTGCAGAGCTACCTCACCAGCCTGGATGCCAGCGAGGAGGGCCGCAAGAAGCTGGAGCCCACCAAGTGGAAGGGATTCGCCCGCTTCGAGCAGGCCGAGATGATGAAGCTGGGCGAATGGCTGGACGTGCGCTGAACGCCAGTGACAGGCGCGCGGCCGGCCCGGCGCGCATCGGCAGCACGTATGCTGCACTGCCGCCGCTGCCCGGCCGTGCGCCGCACTGCGCTGAAGTCCCCTGAGCTGTCGAGAAGGTGAATGCCATGTCACAAGACTCTCTCTGGCTGCAACTGCAGTCGCTTCCTGCCGAGGCCGTGGCGCTGCGTGCGCCGGGGCGTCCCGCGCTGAGCCATGGCGCCCTGCGTGCGCTGATCGAGCGCAGCGTGCAGCAGCTCAATGCCTGGGGCATGGGGCGCAATGACCGCGTGGCCATCGTGCTGCCCAACGGGCCGGAGATGGCGGCCTGCTTCCTGGCCTGTGCCTGCGGCGTGGCCAGCGCACCGCTGAACCCCGCCTACCGCGCCGAGGAGTTCGACTTCTACCTGCGTGACCTGCAGGCCCGCGCGCTGATCGTGGAGGAGGGCAGCGACTCCCCGGCCGTCGCGGTGGCACAGGCCCTGGGCGTGCCCATCATCCGGCTGCAGCCGCTGGAAGCCGCGGGCGACTTCCGCCTGGCGGGCGACTTCAGCGGCAGCACGGCCAGCAGCGAGGGGGGCATGGCCCGTCCGGATGACGTCTCCATGGTGCTGCACACCTCGGGCACCACCTCGCGGCCCAAGATCGTGCCGCTGTCGCAGCGCAATCTCTGCGCGTCTGCCGCCAACATCCGCCGCACCCTGCAGTTCACGGCGGCGGACCGGGGGCTCAACATCATGCCCCTGTTCCACATCCATGGCCTGATCGCCGGGGTGCTGGCGCCGCTGAGCGCGGGCTCGCAGGTCTTCTGCACGCCCGGCTTCAATGCGCTGAAGTTCTTCGCCTGGATGGACGAGGCCGCCCCCACCTGGTACACGGCCGTGCCCACCATGCACCAGGCCATCCTGACCCGCGCGGGCAAGAACGCCGACGTGATCCGGCGCCATCCGCTGCGCTTCATGCGCTCCTCGTCCTCCTCGATGCCGCCGCAGGTCATCAGCGAGCTGGAGCAGGTCTTCGGCGCGCCCCTGATCGAGGCCTATGGCATGACCGAGGCCACTCACCAGATGGCCAGCAACCCGCTGCCGCCAGGCGTGCGCAAGCCCGGCACCGTAGGCCTGGCCGCCGGCCCCGAGGTGGCCATCATGGGCCCCGACGGCGCGCTGCTGGCCGCCGGCGAGACGGGCGAGATCGTCATCCGCGGCCCCAATGTGACCCAGGGCTACGAGAGCAATCCTGCGGCCAATGCCGAGGCCTTCCGCGAGGGCTGGTTCCGCACCGGGGACCAGGGTCAGATGGATGCCGAGGGCTATGTCTCCATCACCGGTCGCCTCAAGGAGATCATCAATCGCGGCGGCGAGAAGATCAGCCCGCGCGAGGTCGACGAGGTGCTGATGGACCACGCCGCCGTGGCCCAGGTCGTGTGCTTCGGCCTGCCGCATCCCAAGCTGGGCGAGGAGGTGGGCGCCGTGGTGGTGCTGCGCGAAGGTGCCAGCGCGACCGAGCGTGAGCTGCAGCAGTTCGTCGGCCAGCGCCTGGCGGACTTCAAGGTGCCGGCCAGGATCCTCTTCATGGCCGAGATTCCCAAGGGTGCGACCGGCAAGCTGCAGCGCATCGGTCTGGCGCAGAAGCTGGGCCTGGCCTGAGCCAGGCGCACAGAACAAGTTCAAGCAGAGGAAGGGTTCCACGTCATGCACAAGCACACGATTCACGCCCTCGGCGCCCTGGCGCTGGCCTTCAGCGGACATGCCCTGGCAGCTGCCTGGCAGCCGAGCAAGCCCGTCGAGTTCGTCGTCCCGGCCGGCACTGGCGGAGGCGCTGACCAGATGGCCCGTTTCATCCAGGGCATGGTGGCCAAGCACCAGCTCTCGCCCCAGCCCATCGTGGTGGTGAACAAGTCCGGCGGCGCCGGCGCGGAAGGCTTCCTCGACGTCAAGGGCGACAAGGGCAATCCGCACAAGCTGGTCATCACCCTGTCCAATCTCTACACCACGCCCCTGGCCACCGGCGTGCCCTTCAACTGGCGAGACCTGACCCCCGTGTCCATGATGGCCCTCGACCAGTTCGTGCTGTGGGTCAACGAGGACTCGCCCTACAAGACAGCCGGCGACTACTTCAAGGCCATCAAGAGCCAGCCCTCGGGCACCTTCAAGATGGGCGGCACCGGGTCCAAGCAGGAGGACCAGATCATCACCGTGATGCTGGAGAAGGCCGCCGGCAAGAAGATCATCTACGTGCCCTTCAAGGGCGGCGGCGACGTGGCCGTGCAGCTGGTGGGCAAGCATGTGGACTCCACGGTCAACAACCCCATCGAGGCCGAGTCCCACTGGCGCGCGGGCAAGCTGCGCCCCCTGTGCGTCTTCGACGACAAGCCCATGCCTTACGCCGAGAAGGTGACCGCGAAGCAGAGCTGGCAGGACCTGCCCACCTGCGCTTCGCAGGGCATCCCGGTGTCCTACGTGATGTTGCGTGGCATCTTCATGGCGCCGGGCGTGACGCCCGAGCAGAAGGCCTTCTACGCCGGGATGCTGGACAAGCTGCGCCAGCTGCCCGAGTGGAAGGACTTCATGGCCAAGGGCGCCTTCCGGCAGGAGGCGCTGCAGGGCGAGGCCTACTTCGACTGGCTGGCCCGCAACGAGCAGCTGCACCGCACCCTCATGAAGGACGCGGGCTTCCTGGCCCAGTGACGCCGACGGGCCCTCGCGCCCGCTGATGCAAGGGGAGACGACATGGACGCACAAGACCGGCCGGAGGCTACGGCGCCAGGGCGGGGATGGTCCCAGCGCTGGGTGGAGTTGATCACGGCGGGCCTGATCCTGGCCTTTGCCCTGCTGCTGATCCGTGACAGCCTGCGCCTGGGCACGGGCTGGGCCGAAGATGGCCCGCAGTCCGGCTACTTCCCGTTCCGCATCGGCCTGGGCCTGGCCCTGTGCAGCGGCTGGCTGCTGCTGCAGCAGCTGCGGCGCTGGTCGACGACGACCCAGCGCTTCGTCGAGAGCGGGCCGCTGCGGGACGTGGCGGCCGTCTTCCTGCCCACCGTGGCCTATGCGGCCGTGATCCCCTGGCTGGGGATCTACGTCCCCTCGGCCCTGCTGATCGCCTGGTTCATGCGGCGCCAGGGTGGCTATGGCTGGGGTCGGGTCTTGCCGGTGTCGGTGGGCGTCGCCCTGCTGGCCTTCCTGCTCTTCGAGCGATGGTTTGTCCAGCCGCTGCCCAAGGGGCCGCTGGAACACTGGCTCGGCTTCTGAGGATCGCGCGATGGACGACTTCAACAGCCTGCTGCACGGCTTCTCCGTCGCAGCCACCCTGCCCAACCTCGGCTACATGCTCGTGGGTCTGCTGCTGGGCGTGCTGATCGGCGTGCTGCCCGGCCTGGGTGGCGCCAACGGCGTGGCCATCCTGCTGCCGCTGACCTTCAGCATGAACCCCACGACGGCCATCATCATGCTGTCGTGCATCTACTGGGGGGCGCTGTTCGGCGGGGCCATCACCTCCATCCTCTTCAACATCCCGGGCGAGCCCTGGTCCGTGGCCACGACCTTCGACGGCTACCCCATGGCCCAGCGGGGCGAGGCGGCGCAGGCGCTGACGGCGGCCTTCACCTCGTCGTTCGTGGGGGCGCTCTTTGCCACGCTGCTCATCAGCTTCCTGGCACCCGTGCTGGCGCGCTTTGCCGTGAGCTTCGGCCCGGCCGAGCTCTTCGCCGTGCAGCTGCTGACCTTCTGCAGCTTCGTCGGCATGAGCCGCGAGGCGCCGGCCAAGACCCTGATCTCCATGCTCATGGGCTTTGCCCTGGCCACGATCGGCATGGACGACATGACCGGGCAGCTGCGCATGACCTTCGGCTTTGCCGAGCTGCTCAAGGGCTTCGACTTCCTGATCGCGGTGATCGGCCTCTTCGGCATCGGCGAGATCCTGCTGACCATGGAGGAGGGGCTGGCCTTCAAGGGACAGTCGGCGCGCATCAGCCCCAGGGTGGTGTTCCAGACCTGGTGGGAGCTGCTGAAGCACTGGAAGCTCTTCCTGCGCTCGGTGGCCATCGGTTGCTGGATGGGCATCACGCCGGGCGGCGCGACGCCGGCCTCCTTCATGAGCTACGGCGTCGCGCAGCGGCTCTCGCGCCACCCCGAGCGCTTCGGCAAGGGTGAGCTGGCCGGAGTGGTGGCGCCCGAGACCGCGGCCCACGCCGCCGGCACCTCGGCCCTGCTGCCCATGCTGACCCTGGGCATTCCCGGCTCGCCCACGGCGGCGGTGCTGCTGGGCGGGCTGGTGATCTGGGGCCTGCAGCCCGGGCCCATGCTCTTCGCCGAGAACAAGGACTTCGTCTGGGGCCTGATCGCCTCCATGTACCTCAGCAATGTCGTGGGCCTGCTGGTGGTGCTGACGACGGTGCCCTTCTGGGCCGCCATCCTGCGCATCCCCTTCGCCATCATCGCGCCGGTGATCGTGGTGACCTGCGTCATCGGCGCCTACACCGTGCATGGCGCCATGTTCGATGTCTACATGATGCTGGTCTTCGGCGTGATGGGCTATGTGTTCAAGAAGCTGCGCATCCCGCTGGCGCCCCTGGTGCTGGCCCTGGTGCTGGGCGACAAGGCCGAGTCCAACTTCCGGCAGTCCATGCTGCTCTCGCAGGGCAGCCTGGGCATCTTCTGGTCCAATGCCCTGGTCGGCAGCTTGACGGCCCTGGCCCTGCTGATGCTGGTCTGGCCCCTGTGGGGGCTGCTCAAGCGCCGTGCGGCGCGCAATGAATTCGCGGTGAGTGCATGAAGTTCGCAATCGTCGGCGCCGGTGCCATCGGCGGCCTGCTGGGTACGCGCCTGGCCCTGGCCGGAAACGCGGTCACCTTCATCGCCCGCAATCGCAACCTGGCGGCCATCAACAGCCAGGGCTTCACCCTCATCGAGGAAGACGGCAGTGCCCTGCAGGCGCCGGCGGGCGAGAGCCTGCGTGCCGTGCAGCGCATGGCCGAGGCCGGCGTGCAGGACGTGGTGCTGCTGACCGTCAAGGCACACCAGCTGCACGAGCTGCTGGCGGAGCTGCCAGCCTTGATCGGGCCGCAGACACTCATCGTCAGCATGATCAACGGCCTGCCGTGGTGGTACTTCCAGGGCCTGGCGGGCCCGCACGAGGGGCGGGTGCTGGAGTCCGTGGACCCGGGCGGCGCCATCGCGCGCACGCTGCCGGCCGCCCAGGTGATCGGCAGCATCGTCTACCCGGCGGCGCAGCTGGAGGCACCGGGTAGGGTCCGTCTCATCGAGGGCAACCGCTTCTCGCTGGGCGAGCTGGACGGCACGCGCAGCGAGCGCGTCGAAGCGTTGTCGCAGGTGCTGATGCAGGCCGGCTTCAAGGCACCGGTGAGCCGGGACATCCGCTCCGAGCTGTGGGTCAAGCTGTGGGGCAACTTGAGCTTCAATCCCATCTCCGCGCTGACGCATGCGACGCTGGAGGACATCTGCCGCTTCCCGCTCACCCGCGAGCTGGCGGCTCGCATGATGACCGAGGCGCAGACCGTGGGCGAGCAGCTGGGCGTGCAGTTCAAGATCTCGCTGGACAAGCGCATCGCCGGCGCAGAGGCCGTGGGCGCGCACAAGACTTCCATGCTGCAGGATGTCGAGGCCGGTCGCGCGCTGGAGCTGGAGGCGCTGCTCGGCGCGGTGGTGGAACTGGCCCGCATCACAGGAACGCCGAGCCCCAACCTCGATGCGGTCTATGCGCTGACGCGCCTGCTGGGCGCGACGCTCGGTCGCGAGCAGGCTCGGCTGAGCCTGCAGCCGCTGGCCTGAGGACGGGCCCTCGGCCTCACTCGCAGCGCAGGCCCTCGATGCCGAGGCTGCGGCCCGTCGGCAGCAGGCGTTCCTGCACCTCGCAGCGCTTCATGCCCGCAGGCACGGGCCGCACCAGCATCAGCGCGGTGTGGTGGTAGGAGCAGGCCAGCCAGAGGGCCTCCTCGGTGGCCGCGGAGGCGGGCACGGGCTTGAAGGTCCAGCCGTAGTGCCGCAGCCGGCCGGCCTTGCGTTCGAAGTCAGGCACCAGCCGCGCGCCCTGTTCGGGCGGCCCCTGCAGCATCGACACCCCGCTGAGCGCATGTGCCGGCAGGCCGGGGTCGGTCAGGGCCAGCCAGGGCGAGGCGGGCGCGCTGACCGGCTGTTCCCGGACCTCGAGGCTGGCCGGGCAGGCCAGCGCCGGTGCCGGCTCGGAAGGGCCCGCCCAGGCGGCGGAGGCCAGGCACAGCGCCAGCGCGGCGGTCCTCAGTGGTGTAGCAATTGGTCGCAAATCTGCCTCACTCGATGACGAAGTACTGCCGGGCGCAGTCGACGCGCGGGTAGTCCGGCCGCTTCAGGTAGATGGTGCGGCGCTTGACCTCGCCCTGGCTGTTCCACTGGTCCAGCACCACGATGCCCAGGGCGTTCTCCTCCAGGAAGATGGCGGCATGGCGGCCCCGGCCGTCGCGGGGGTAGTGGCCGTGCTCGTCGAAGGTCGCGATGGCCGTGCCGCGGCGGATGCTGCCCGGCCGCGCGCCGACCACCTGCACGCCCTGGCGCCATTCCGGCGTCGAAGGGGCACCGGTGGCCTGACGCACATACTCCACGCATTCGGTGTGGCCGGCCTTGTTCACGAACTTGGCCGGACCGAAGGACTCTGATTCGGCGATCTGCAGAAGGTAGGACATGGACTCGGTCAGTTGCTGGCAACCCGACATGCTCGCCCGGATCGGCGCTGGCCGTGTAAACGGCTGTGTCAGCGCCGGGCGGCCCACTCCTGCTGGAGGAAGGCCAGCACGGCGTCCTCGTCGTGGTGGCCGATCACCGTCTGCGCCTCCGCCTTGACCTCGTCGATGGCATTGGCCATGGCCACGCCCCGGTGGGCGGCGCGCAGCATGGTGATGTCGTTGACCTGGTCGCCGAAGACCACCACCTCGCGATCACTCAGGCCGTAACGCTGGGCGAGGATGTGGAGGGCCTGGTCCTTGGTGGCGCGGCGGTCATGCACGGTGAGCCAGGGCCAGTCGGGGCGGTAGAGGTCCTCGTTGAGGTGGCACTGCACCGCCTCGCCGAACTCGGCCTGGATGTCCTCGTACAGCGCCTGCAACGGGCCGTGCGGGCCCACCACCACCAGCGTCATCAGCGGACCGCCTCCCAGCTCGCGGGCGAGGTCCGTGCACTGGCGCAGGCGCGGATCCCCGTTGAGCACCCGCTCGTCGACGAAATGCCGCTGGCCCTCGTTCTCCACGCCCTGCCAGCAGAGCCGGTCGCCCTCGGGCGTGTGGACCGAGAGGAAGGGCATCTGCCCATGGCGGCGCACCAGGGCGAAGATCGCCTCGCCCAGGGCGCCGTCCATGCCGTGCACCAGCTCGTGCCGGCCCGTGGCCAGGTCGCTGATGAAGGCGCCGTTGGACGAGATCACCGGCAGGCTCAGCGGCAGTCCGGCCAGCAGCTGGCGGATGGACACCACATGGCGCGCGCTGGCCACGGTGAAGACCAGGCCCGCGCCCAGCAGCTCGGTGAGCCCGGTGCGGGTGGTGTCGGACAGCAGGCCCTGCCGGTTGAGCAGGGTGCCGTCGAGGTCGGATACGTAAAGCGTCATCGCAGCTCAAATGAAAAGCGGCGCCGCAGCGCCGCAGGGAAAGCGTCAGGCAAGCCTGGCCTCAAAGCACCTCGGAGGCGAAGTCCGCCAGGCGCGAGCGCTCGCCGCGGGCCAGGGTGACATGGCCGCTGTGGGCCCAGCCCTTGAAGCGGTCCACGGCGTAGGTCAGGCCGGAGGAGCCTTCGGTGAGGTAGGGCGTGTCGATCTGGGCGAGGTTGCCCAGGCAGACGATCTTGGTGCCCGGGCCGGCGCGCGTGATCAGGGTCTTCATCTGCTTGGGCGTCAGGTTCTGCGCCTCGTCGATGATGACGAACTTGTTGAGGAAGGTGCGGCCGCGCATGAAGTTCAGGCTCTTGATCTTGATCTTGCTGCGCACGAGGTCGTTGGTGGCGGCCCGGCCCCATTCGCCGGCGCTGCTGTCACCGCGGGCCAGGACCTCGAGGTTATCGTCCAGCGCGCCCATCCAGGGGCCCATCTTTTCCTCCTCGGTGCCGGGAAGGAAGCCGATGTCCTCGCCCACGGGCACGGTCACGCGGGTGACGATGATCTCGCTGTAGCGGCGCTCGTCCAGCACCTGCGAGAGGCCGGCGGCCAGGGTCATCAGCGTCTTGCCCGTGCCGGCGGTGCCGGTGAGGGTGACGAAGTCGACGTCCGGGTCCATCAGCAGATTGAGGGCGAAGTTCTGCTCGCGGTTGCGGGCGGTGATGCCCCATACGGCATTCTTCTGGTGGCCGTAGTCCTTGAGCGTGCGCAGCACGGCGCTCTTGCCGGTGATCTCGGTGACCTTGGCATAGAGCGGCGCGGTGCCCGGTGCTTCCAGGTAGACCAGCTCGTTGACCAGCAGCGAGGGCACCAGCGGGCCGCTGATGCGGTAGAAGGTGAGGCCGCCCTGCTGCCAGCTCTCCATGGTCTTGCCATGGCGCTCCCAGAAGTCGGCCGGGAGGGCCTGCACGCCGGTGTAGAGCAGGTCGGAATCTTCCAGGGTCTTGTCGTTGCGGTAGTCCTCGGCGGGCAGGCCCAGGGCCCGGGCCTTGATCCGCATGTTGATGTCCTTGGACACCAGCACGACCTCGCGCTCCGGTTGCTGCGCCTTGAGCGCCTGCACCACGCCCAGGATCTGGTTGTCCGCCTTGCCCTGGGGCAGACCCTGGGGCAGGGGGGCGTCGATCAGCTGGGTCTGGAAGAAGAGCTTGCCGCCGGCCTCGCGGTGGCCGGTCTGGTCCAGGGGCAGGCCCTTGGCCATTTCCTCCAGCGTGCTGCTCTTGAGGCTGGCGGCCAGGGCGTCGAGGTCACGGCTGACCTGGCGCACGTTTCGGGCGACCTCGGTCATGCCCTTCTTGTGCCCGTCCAGCTCCTCCAGGGTGATCATGGGGAGGTAGATGTCGTGTTCCTCGAAACGGAACAGGCACATCGGGTCGTGCATCAGCACGTTGGTGTCGAGAACGAAGAGCTTGCTGCTGCCGGTGCCCTTCGGCTTGGCCGCCTTGCTCGCGCGGGCCTTGGCCGCCGAAGCGGGCGCGGGCGCGGGCGAGGGTGCAGGAGCAGGTGCGGGGGCAGGCGCTCTGGCGGCAGGGGTTTCGACCTTGGGCGCGCGGGCCTCGATGACGGCAGGCGCGGCCGGCTCGGCCGTGCGCAGCACCTTGGCCGAACGCTGGGGTCGGGACGGGGCGGGCGCGGCAACCACGCTCAGCACCGGCGCGGGCGGGGTGGGGGCCGGTGCCTCAGGCAGGGCGGCCAACACCGGTTTCTTCTTGCTGGGGACCAGGCTGGTGGCGTACTCGCTGGCGTCCAGACGGCTGGCGCGCTTGGTCGGGGGCTTGGGCAGTGGCATGAGGCGTTTGAAGGGACGGGTCAAGCCGTCCTTGGCAGTGGGTGCGGAGACCGCCACCCGGCATCGGGTCCTGAAAAGCAAAAAGCCGCCTTCGTCGGAGGGCGGCTTTGTTCAGGGCAGGGTCCGGAGCGCGAGGGCATGGTTTGATTATGCACAAGTCGTCCGGGCCCCCGGAGGGCGGCAGGCGGCGGCGTCCAAATACAACAAAGCCGGCCTCGTCATCTGACGGGGCCGGCTCGAGCGGGATACTGCGGGGCTGACCCCGGATTCCGCGGGCCTCGGGCGGGCGCCCGGGCCTGGGGGCCTGGATCAGGCGGCTTCCTTCTTCAGCGACTTCACGGCCTTGAGGACTTCGTCCACATGGCCGGCCACCTTGATGCCGCGCCACTCGGCACGCAGCACGCCGCTGGCGTCGATCAGGAAGGTGGAGCGCTCGATGCCCTTCACCTTCTTGCCGTACATGATCTTGTTCTTGACCACACCGAACATGTGGCAGAGCTTCTCTTCGGTATCGGCGATGAGCTCGAAGGGCAACTCCAGGGTCTGCTTGAACTTGTCATGCGAGACCATGTTGTCGCGCGACACCCCCAGCACCACGGCGCCGGCCTTCACAAAGTCCTTGTGTCGGTCACGGAATTGCATGGCTTCGGTGGTGCAACCCGGGGTATTGTCCTTGGGGTAGAAGTACAGCACCACCGTCTGGCCATGGAAAGCCTGGGGTGTGAACTTCACGCCTCCGGTAGCAAGAGCTTCAATTTCCGGGAGGGGTTTGTTGAGCGCTGGCGTCATGTGGGCGTTTTTGCTAGTAGGCCTGCCCGACTGGGCATAGCCTGCAATTATACGTTGAACGCCAAGTTCCGGCTTTGCCGGCCTTTCGGGGGATTGTCCGGGCTTGCCGGATGAGGCCGGCGCCGGAGGTGGCGGCGGTTGCCAGGCCCCTCAGGCCTGCGCTTCGATCAGCAGCGCCGCCAGCACCGAGCGCCCCTCGGCGGCCAGCACGTTGTAGGTGCGGCAGGCGGCGGCCAGGTCCATGGTCTCCAGGCCGATGCGGGCCTCGATGAGGGCCCGGTAGCGGGCCGGCGGGACGAAGCGCAGCCGCTCGCCGCTGCCGAAGATCACCAGCTCGGGCTTGAGCGCCAGGATGCGCTCGAAGGCGGCTTCGTCCAGCGACTCGAAGCGGTCCACGCCCCAGGCCTGCACCGCGCCGCGCCATGGCACCAGCAGGCTGCTGCCGTGGGCCTGGCCGTTGACCCACACGCGGTTCTTCTCATGGCGGGAGATGCTGTTGCCGCCTTGCTGTTCGTCGAGCTGGAATTTCATGCCGGAGCGCTGGGATGGGGTCGGTGGATGAAGGAGGAAGGGCAGGGGGCCGCCCCGGGACGCAAGCGTCGCGGGCCGGGGCGACGAAGCCTAGCTGCGCGGCTTTCGAACCATGGAGAGATCCATCCAGGGAAAGCCCTGCTACCCTGTTAAATTCTACGTTTTGCGGCGCAACATGCGCGGCATCCACGAGGAGTCCCTGTCTTGAACCCGATTTCCAAGTCCGCCAAGCTCGCCAATGTCTGCTACGACATCCGTGGTCCTGTGCTGGACAAGGCGCGCCAGATGGAGGAGGAGGGGCAGAAGATCATCAAGCTGAACATCGGCAACATCGCCGCCTTCGGCATCGCCCCCCCGGACGAGATCGTCCAGGACATGATCCGCAACCTCCCCGACGCCGCCGGCTACACCGATTCCAAGGGCCTCTTCGCCCCCCGCAAGGCAGTGGTGCACTACTGCCAGGAAAAGAACATCCGCGGCGTGACCGTGGACGACGTCTACCTGGGCAACGGCGCCTCCGAGCTGATCGTGATGGCCCTCAACGCGCTGCTGGACAACGGCGACGAAGTGCTGCTGCCCGCGCCCGACTACCCGCTGTACACCGCCGCCGTGGCCCTCTCGGGCGGCAACCCGGTGCACTACGTCTGTGACGAGCAGAGCGACTGGATGCCCGACATCGAGGACATCAAGCGCAAGATCACCCCGCGCACCCGGGCCATCGTCGTCATCAACCCGAACAATCCCACGGGCGCGCTCTATCCGGAGTCGCTGCTGCTGGAGATCGTCGAGCTCGCGCGTCAGCACCAGCTGATCATCATGGCCGACGAGATCTACGACAAGACGCTGTTCGACGGCAACGTCCACACCAGCATCGCCTCGCTCTCGGAGGACGTGCTCACGCTGACCTTCAACGGCCTGTCCAAGAACTACCGCAGCTGCGGCTACCGTGCCGGCTGGATGGTCGTCTCGGGCGAGAAGCGCCATGCGGCGGACTACATCACCGGCCTGAACATGCTGGCCTCCATGCGCCTGTGTGCCAACACGCCGGGCCAGCTGGCCATCCAGACCGCCCTGGGCGGCTACCAGAGCATCAAGGACCTGGTGGCCCCCGGCGGCCGCCTGTGCCGCCAGCGCGACCTCGCCTACGAGCTGCTGAGCCAGATCCCCGGCGTCAGCGTCGTAAAGCCCAAGGCCGCGCTCTACATGTTCCCCCGCCTGGACCCCAAGATCTACCCGATCGAGGACGACCAGCGTTTCGCCTATGAACTGCTGGCCGAGGAAAAGGTGCTGATCGTGCAGGGGACGGGCTTCAACTGGAGTGCCCCCGATCACTTCCGACTCGTCTTCCTGCCCAACACCGACGACCTCCGCGAGGCCGTGGGCCGGATCGAGCGATTCCTGTCGAACTACCGAAAACGTCACGGGCGCTGAGTCGCCCCCCCATACAGTCAGAACGAGAACACACCATGAAAGCGATCAAAGTCGGCCTCCTTGGCATCGGCACCGTGGGCAGTGGCACCTTCAACGTGCTGCGTCGCAACCAGGCCGAGATTCGCGGCCGCGCCGGCCGGGGGATCGAGATCACCATGGTGTCGCGCCGCAATGTGGCGCTGGCGCGCGAGATCGTGGGGGACGCCGCCCAGGTGGTGGCCGACCCGCGCGAGATCATCGCCAACCCCGAGATCGACATCGTCGTCGAGCTGATCGGCGGCTGCGGCGTGGCCCGCGAGCTGGTGCTGGAGGCCATCGCCGCCGGCAAGCACGTGGTCACCGCCAACAAGGCCCTGCTGGCCGTGCATGGCACCGAGATCTTCGCCGCCGCCCGCGAGAAGGGCGTCATGGTGGCCTTCGAGGCCGCGGTGGCCGGGGGCATCCCCATCATCAAGGCCCTGCGCGAGGGCCTCACCGCCAACCGCATCGAGTGGCTCGCCGGCATCATCAACGGCACGACGAACTTCATCCTGTCCGAGATGCGCAGCAAGGGCCTGGACTTCGCCACCGTGCTGAAGGAGGCGCAGCGCCTGGGCTATGCCGAGTCCGACCCCACCTTCGACATCGAAGGCGTGGACGCTGCGCACAAGGCCACCATCATGAGCGCGATCGCCTTCGGCATCCCGGTGCAGTTCGACAAGGCCCATGTGGAAGGCATCAGCCAGCTCCAGGCCACGGACATCAAGTACGCCGAGCAGCTGGGCTACCGCATCAAGCTGCTGGGCATCGCCCGCCGCCGCAGTGACGTCGCGGGTGGCGGCATCGAGCTGCGCGTGCACCCCACGCTGATCCCGGCCCAGCGCCTGATCGCCAATGTGGAAGGCGCGATGAACGCCGTTGTGGTCCAGGCCGACGCCGTGGGCACCACGCTCTACTACGGCAAGGGCGCCGGCTCCGAGCCCACCGCCTCGGCCGTCATCGCCGACCTGGTGGACATCACCCGCCTGCACACCGCCGACCCCGATCACCGCGTGCCGCACCTGGCCTTCCAGCCTGACAGCATGAGCAACACGCCCATCCTGCCCATGGCGCAGGTGCTGACCTGCTTCTACCTGCGCCTGTGTGTGGCGGACGAAGCCGGCGTGCTCTCCCGCATCACCACCATCCTGGCTGAGCACGACATCTCCATCGACGCCGTGCTGCAGCGGGAGTCGGCCGAGGGCGAGAAGCAGACCGACCTCATCATCCTGACCCACGAGACGCAGGAAGGCCGCATGAACACGGCCCTGGCCCAGATGCAGAGCCTGCCCACCGTGCTGGCGCCCATCGTGCGCCTGCGCAAGGAGGAGCTGGCCTGAGGCCTGCGGGGCGCCTGCAAGCATCCGCCCCGCCCAGCCACCGCCCGCCGGACATGCCGTGATGACGCCAAGCGACCCGGGCCAGCTGCTGGATGACTTCTCGGCACTGCTGGCCAACGATCCCGGTGCGCTCTCCACGCAGAGCGGCTACTACGTGCCCAACCTGCACGGCACCGGGGCCGAGGACGTGGTCGCCCTGCTGGACCGGGCGATCCGCCGCAGCCACAGCGAGGCCCAGCTCTACTACTTCAGCGGCCAGCGCGGCACCGGCAAGAGCACCGAGCTGCGGCGGCTGGAGATCCTGCTCAATGGCCAGCCGGGCACGCGCGCCTACATCGTCGATGCACTCGACTACATCGGCGACACCCACCCCATCGACACCCTGGACCTGCTGCTGGTGATCGCAGCCGCCTTTGCCGACCGCCTCAGCCAGCCCGATGCCCTGGGCTCCGACCAGGACCCGCACGAGAGCCCGCTGCAGCGCTTCACCCACTGGCTGGGGGCAGAGGTGGAGATCACGGGCGTGACCCTGGGCGGGGTCAAGGCCGAGTTCAAGAAGCAGCAGCAGAGCATCGTGCAGCGCCTGCGCACCTTCGACCTCTCGCGCCAGGAGCGGGTGATGGCCGAATGCCGCCAGCACATCGGGCAGATGGCCGAGGCCGTGCGGCGGCGCTGGCAGGCACCGAAGATCGTGCTGATGGTCGACTCCCTGGAGCGCCTGCGCGGCATCGGCAAGGAGGCCTCGGAGATGTTCGACCGCGTGGTCAAGGTCTTCGACGGCGACATGAACCAGCTGCGCGTGCCGGACCTGCACATGGTGTACTCCGTGCCGCCCTACCTGCCCTACCTCACCAATATCAAGGCCCTGGTCCAGCTCTTCATGCTGGCCTCGGTGCGGGTCTGCGAGCCGCCGTCCAAGGCCCGGCGCGCGCCCCGCGCGACCGGCCTGGACGCCATGCGCCAGGTCGTGGAGCGCCGCTGCCCGCGCTGGCGCGAGCTGCTCAGCGAGCCCGCCCTGGACCGCCTCATCCTCACCTCCGGCGGCGACCTCCGCCAGCTGCTGCGCCGCCTCCTGCTGGACACCCTGGACGAGGCCGCCTTCGCGCTGGAACGCCTGCCCCTGGGCGAGGACGACCCCATCCTGCACACCGTGGTCCAGCGCCATCGCGTGGAGTTCGAGAGCCTGGTCGTGCAGGACGAATACGCGCTGCTCAAGGGCATCGCCGAGCAGAACGCCCTGGACCTGCGCCACCGCGACGAGCTCTCCACCGTGGCGCACTTCTTCGACGTGCGCGCCGTGCTGAACTACCGCAATGGCGTGGACTGGCTGGACCTGAATCCCCTGCTGTGGGATCTCATCGCCCGCTGGCAGCCGCCGGCGGTCGCCCATGACCGTGGCAACTGAGGCCTTCAGCGCCCCTGCCGAAGCGGCCTGGGCCCGCCTCGCGCGCCGCGTCGGCCAGCTGCAGGGCTTTGGCTACATCGTGCTGTTCGTGCCGGATCCAGCCGTGCTGGCGCCCTTCAAGGCCCGCCTGGCCGCCTGGATGGGCGAGCGGGGCTGGCCCTGGCTGACGCTGTCCGAGCGCCAGAGCGCGGGCTTCGCCGAGCGCAGCATCACGGCGCTGTTCGACAGCCTGTCCGCCGAGCCTGCGCCCCGCCTGGTCTGGCTGGAGGCGCACCGCGGTGCCGGCCAGCCGGCCTGGGAGCAGGCGCGCGGCGAGCTGCTGAGCCGCCTCAATGAGCGCCGCGGCCGGCTGGAGGCCGAGCTGGCGGGCACCCTGGTGCTCGTGCTGCCGGAAGGCGCGCAACGCAGCGCCGCCGGTCAGGCGCCTGATCTGTGGCACGTGCGCAGCCTGGGCCTGAGCCTGCCCGCGCTGGCGGGTCCGGAGGGTCAGGTCTTGCCTCTTGCTCATTCCGTTCCCGAACCTCCGCCCGCGGTATTGGCCGCGGAAGCGGATCCTTGCGCGGTGGGTGAGCCTCCCGCGCCCGTCGCAGGCCCGGCTCCCGCCTCGGCCATCCTGTCCGATGCCGCCTCGGCGCTGTGGCTGCAGCGCTGGCAGGACCTGCTGGCCGGGCGTTCCGTCGAGCAGCTGGACCTGGCCGATGACGCCCTGCCGGCCTTCGCCCTGCAGGACAGCCTGGCCTGCCAGGACGCCCTGCTGCGCCAGGGGCGCGCCGAGGAGGCGCTGCAGCTGGCGCGGCAATGGGTGGCGCTGGCGCGCCGCCGCCGGGCGCAGGGCCGGGGCCTGCTGGACATCGCCAGCAGCCGCGAGCTGTGCGCCGCCCTGGAGGGCCAGGTGCGGATCCTGCTGCATCTCGGTCGCCCGCAGGAAGCCCTGCCACTGGGCGAGGCGCACGTGGCCGTCTGCCGCGAGCTGCTGGCGCGCCTGGGCGAGTCGCCCGCCGTGCTGCAGGCGCTGGCGCTCGCGCTGGACCAGCTCAGCCGCACGGCACAGATCCTGGGCGACTGGCACCGGGCCGCCGCCGCCGCCGAGGACAGCCTGGGCATTCATCGCAGACTGGCCAGCCGCCTGGGCGAGACCCCGGACAGCCTGCGCGGCCTGGCCCTGGCACTGGACCGCGCGGGCCATGCCGCGCAAGCCCTGGGCGACTGGTACCGCGCCGGCGCCGTCTACGAGGAGAGCCTGTCCCTGCGGCAGCTGCTGGCCCGTCGGCTGGGCGACAGCCCGGACGCCTTGCGCGATCTGTCCGTGGCCCTGGACAACATCGGCCGCGTGGCCGAGGCGCAGGGCGACTGGGCGCGCGGCACCGAGGCGTATGAAGAAGCCCTGACGCTGCGCCGCCAGCTCATCGAGCAGCAGGGCGGCCTGCCCGAGCGCCTGGCCCAGAGCCGCGCCCAGCTGGCGCAAGGCGGCGCGGCGCCCGAGCTCGAAGCCGACCTGGCCTCCACCCTGCTGGACGCGGCCGCACTGCCCGGCCCCCGGGCCGAGGCCTACCGCGAGGAGGCCGGCCAGATCCTCGCCGGGCTGTGCGGCCGTCACCCTGGCGTCGATCGCTACCGGCGGCTGCTGCAGCGATGTGCGCTTTCGAATGCGAAGTCCGCGGCGCCCACGGTGCCGTCCGACACCCCACCCGATCAACCTCAAGCTGGAAGCTCAAGCCCGTGAAATACATCAGCACCCGCGGTGACAAGACCGAACGCCGATTCTGCGAAATCCTGCTGGAAGGCCTGGCGCCGGACGGCGGCCTCTACCTGCCTGTGCACTACCCGCAGGTCGATGCGGCCACGCTCACCCGCTGGCGCGGCCTGGCCTATCACGAGCTGGCCTTCGAGATCCTCTCGCTCTACATCGACGACATTCCCGCCGCGGACCTGCGCGCCCTGTGCGCCCGCACCTACACGGCCGAGGTCTTCGGCACGCCCGAGATCACGCCGCTGAAGCCCCTGGAGCCGGGCCTGGCGCTGCAGGCCCTGTCCAACGGCCCCACGCTGGCCTTCAAGGACATGGCCATGCAGCTGCTGGGCCAGCTCTTCGAGTACGAGCTCAAGCGCCGCGGCGAGACCCTCAACATCCTCGGCGCCACCAGCGGTGACACCGGCAGTGCCGCCGAATACGCCATGCGCGGCAAGGCCGGCGTGCGCGTGTTCATGCTGTCGCCCCATGGCCGCATGAGCCCCTTCCAGCAGGCGCAGATGTTCAGCCTGCAGGACGCCAACATCCACAACATTGCCGTCGAGGGCGTGTTCGACGACTGCCAGGACATCGTCAAGGCCGTGTCCAACGACCTGGCCTTCAAGCGCGAGCACCGCATCGGCACCGTCAACTCGATCAACTGGGCTCGCCTGCTGGCCCAGGTGGTCTACTACTTCGCCGGGTACTTCTACGCGACGAAGTCCAACGAGGAGCGGGTCAGCTTCTGCGTCCCCTCCGGCAACTTCGGCAACGTCTGTGCCGGCCACGTGGCCCGCATGATGGGCCTGCCCATCGAGCGCCTGGTGGTCGCCACCAACGAGAACGACGTGCTGGACGAGTTCTTCCGCACCGGCGTCTACCGCCCGCGCGGCAGCGCCGAGACGCACGAGACCTCCAGCCCCTCCATGGACATCTCCAAGGCCAGCAACTTCGAGCGCTTTGTCTTCGACCTGCTGGGCCGTGACGGCGCCCGCGTGAAGGCCCTGTTCAAGGACGCCCTGGAGCGCGAGGGCCGCTTCGAGATCAGCGCCGCCGAGAAGGCGGCCATCGCCGGCTACGGCTTCGTCTCCGGCGCCAGCAGCCATGCGGACCGGCTGGCCACCATCCGCGCCACGCAGCAGCAGTACGGCGTCATCGTCGACACCCACACGGCCGACGGCCTCAAGGTGGCGAAGGCCTGGCGCCAGGCCGGCATCCCCATGCTCGTGCTGGAGACGGCCCTGCCAGCCAAGTTCGCATCGACCATCGTCGAGGCCCTGGGCGAGGAGCCGCCGCGGCCCGCGCATTTGCAGGGCATCGAGGCCCTGCCCAAGCGGGTGCAGCTGATGCCGGCCGATGTGCAGCGCGTGAAGGATTACATTGACGCCCATGTCCGCTGAAACCCCCGCCCCCAGCCCCGCCCGCAAGCCGCTGCTGAGTCTCGACGAGGCCCTGGCGCGCCTGCTGTCCGCCGTCCAGCCCCTGGGCGAGACGGAGACCCTCTCCACCTTCGACGCCCTGGGCCGCGTGCTGGCCACCGAGGTGCGCTCGCAGCTGGACGTGCCCCCGCACGACAACAGCGCCATGGACGGCTATGCCCTGCGCCTGGCCGACCTGCCGGCCGACCAGAGCACTGAAGGCACCGTGCTGCCCGTCAGCCAGCGCGTGCCCGCCGGCAGCGTGCCTGAGGCCCTGCAGCCCGGCACGGCGGCCCGCATCTTCACCGGCGCGCCCGTGCCTGCAGGGGCGGATGCCGTGCAGATGCAGGAGCATTGCGAGGCCATCCCCGGCGAGGGGCTGGGTTCGGTGCGCGTGTTGGATCGCCCTGATGCCGGCGCGGCCATCCGCCGCCGCGGTGAGGATGTGCAGGCCGGCAGCGTGGTGCTGGCCGCCGGCCATCGCCTGGACCCGGCCGCCCTGGGCCTGGCCGCCACCGTGGGGGCCGCCTCGCTGACCGTGGCCCGCCGCGTGCGCGTGGCCCTCTTCTCCACGGGCGACGAGCTGGCCATGCCCGGCGAGCCCCTGAAGCCCGGTGCCATCTACAACAGCAACCGCTTCACCCTGCGCGGCCTGCTGCAGCAGCTGGGCTGCGAGGTGCAGGACCTGGGCATCGTGCCCGACACCCTGGACGCCACCCGGGCCGCCCTGCGCGCCGCCGCGGCCAGCGCCGACCTGATCCTCACCTCGGGCGGCGTGTCCGTGGGCGAGGAGGACCACCTGCGCCCCGCCGTGCAGGCCGAAGGCCAGCTGGACCTCTGGCAGATGGCCATCAAGCCCGGCAAGCCCCTGGCCTTCGGCGCGGTGCGCCGTCCGGGGCAGGAGGGCCGCCAGGCCTGGTTCATCGGCCTGCCTGGCAATCCGGTGTCCAGCTTCGTGACCTTTCTGCTGGCGGTGCGTCCGGTGATCCTGCGCCTGCAGGGGGCGGCCGACCTCGCCCCGAAGGCCTACCTCCTGCGTGCCGACTTCAACTGGCCGCGCGCCGACAAGCGCCGCGAGTTCCTGCGCGCCCGGCTCACGCCCCAAGGCGGCCTGGAGCTCTTCGCCAACCAGGGCTCGGGCGTGCTGAGCTCGGCGGTCTGGGGCGACGGCCTTGTTGACGTAGCGCCAGGCACGCCCATCCAGGCCGGCGATACTGTGCGCTTCCTTCCCTTCAGCGCCCTGCAATGAGCTCCATCACCGTCCGCTACTTCGCTTCGCTGCGCGAGGCCCTGGGTGAGCAGGAGACGCTGCCCTGGCAGGAGGGCCAGACCCTGGGCCAGCTGCGCGACACGCTGCTGGCACGCGGTGAGCCCCATGCCAGCGCCCTGGCCCGCACGCGCGCCGTGCGCTGCGCGCTGAACCAGCAGCTGGCCAAGGAATCTGCCGCCATCCCGGCCGGGGCGGAGGTCGCCTTCTTCCCGCCGGTGACGGGGGGCTGAGCCCGCCGCAGCACGCCCTGGACGGCCGTGCATCCGCGATCGAACACCCGATGCGCATGAGGGACGGGCAGGCAGCAGCACGACCGTTCTGACTGCGCGCTGCCCTGATCACCCGGGCTGGATCAGCCGCCCTGCCAGCCACAGCTGCGCCCCCACACCCAGCAGAAAGCACGCGGTGCGCGGCATGATGGGCAGGCCGGCGATGCTGACGGCGTAATGCCCCACGCGGGCCCAGAAATAGAGCTGGGCGGCCAGCGCCGTGCCGGCATCCTGACGCCCGGCCAGCACCACGGCCAGGACGAGGGGGGCGAAGACCACCAGGTTCTCGACGGCATTCAGGTGGGCGCGCCAGGCCCGCTGCGCCCAGGGCGCGCGCGGCGGCGGGTCGGCGGGCGGGAACCAGGCCCAGCCCGGGGGGCCCAGCTCCTTGAAGCGATTGGCCACATAGGGCAGCCAGAGCAGGGCGCACCAGCCGGCCGAAAGGGCCAGCCACTGCAATTCGGGGGACGTAGACTGCGGCACCGAGGCCTCCTGTGGTTGAGCAGGCCCAGACCATAGTCAGGAGCGCCATGGGCCGCAGGGATGAGCTGGAAGCACGCGCAGGACAGGATGGAGATGCGGCCCCGCCGGCACCCCTGAGCGACCCCCTGCCCGCGCCCCTTCAACAGGCCCTGGCCCAGGGCCTGGGCGCCTGCCAGCTGGCCGGCGAGGGCCTGGACTGGCGGGCGGAGCTGGGCCGCGCAGCGCCGGCTGCCGCCAAGCTGCTGTGGGTGCGCAGCGGCGCCCTGAGCCTGCGCCTGGGCCGCCGCCCGCTGAGCCTGCGCCCGGGCCAGGCCTTGCTGCTGGATCCCTCCCAGCCCCTGCACCTGCAGTGCGACGCACCCTTCCAGCACCTGATGGCCCTGCTGCCCGACGAGGACGGGCAGCTGCGCCGCGAGGCCCGCGCCAGCGAGTCGCCCCGGCCCCTGCCCACGCCGCTGGGCGACTTTCTCGGCAGCTGGTCGCGGGGCTCGGCCACCATGCCCTGGCGGGCGCAATGGCACGCCGCCCAGGCGGTGAAGGGCTGGTGGCAGGGGCTGCGGGCCCTGCCGCAGACACCCGCCGAACGCCTGCGCGCCGAGGCTCGCGCCCTGCTGGCACAGGATCCGGCCGCATGGGATGCCGCAGGCCTGGCCCGGCAGCTGCGCGTCAGCCGCCGCCACCTGGACGCCGCCCTGGCGCAGGAGGGGCTCACGGCCACCCAGCTGATCTGGGCCGAGCGCCTGAACCGTGCGCGGCTGGCGCTGCTGGCGCCCCTGCCGCCCTCCATCACGGCCCTGGCTTACGAGCTGGGCTTCAAGGACAGTGCGCATTTCAGCCGCAAGTTCCGCCAACAGCATGGTGCCGCGCCGCGACAATGGCGGGCCCGGCAACTCCAGACTCAGGACCACGGCTGATGCAAGGCCTGCACCTCACCGCCGATCTGCGCGGCTGCGACCCCGCCCTCCCGCTGATGACCGACCCTGCGGCGCTGCGCCAGCGCTGCGTGGCGGCGGTCAGCGAGGCCGGGCTCGGCGCGGTCGCCGAGCTCTTCCATCGCTTCACGCCGGCCGTGGAGGGCGAGCCCAGCGGCATCACCGGTGTGGTGCTGCTGGCCGAATCGCACCTGGCCGTCCACACCTGGCCCGAGCTGGGCGGCGTGACGCTGGACGTCTATGTGTGCAACTACGGCACCGACAACAGCGCCAAGGCCGAGTCCCTGATGGCCGCGCTGGTCCGCGCCTTTGCGCCCGGCGCGGTGCAGCGCCAGACCCTGCACAGGGGCCAGGGCGGTTCAGCCGCCTGAGCTGGCGCGGGCCAGCCAGGCCCTGGGCGGCAGGCCCATGCGCTGCTTGAACCGCGTGATGAAGGCACTGGGGCTCTCGTAGCCCATGTCCAGGGCCACGGTGGTCACGGGGGCGCCGGCCACCAGGCGCTCCAGGGCCAGCGTCAGCCGGACCTGCTGCCGCCATTGCGCAAAGCCCATGCCTGTCTCCAGCTGGAAACGGCGGCTCAAGGTGCGCCGGCTCATGTGCAGGCGCTGGGCCCAGTGGTCCAGGTCCGTGGCGTCGTCAGGGTGGGCCAGCAGATGCTCGCAGAGGGGCCGCAGCCGGGGATCGGCCGGCATGGGAATGCACAGCGGCTGCGCGGGGGCCTGGCAGACGAGGTCGGCCAGCACGGCCTGGTAGGCCTCATGCGCGCGGCAATGGGCCTCGTCGTGCAGGGCCTGCAGCAGGGCCTTCAGCAGGGGCGTGGTGAGCAGCACTTTCCACTGCGCAGGGAAGCCGGCCGTGGCCCAGGCCTCGTCCACATAGAAATTGAGGCCGCGGGTGGGGGTCAGGTATTGCGCGCCATGCAGGGCCTGGGGCGGCATCCAGGCCAGAAAGCCCGGCGGCAGGGTCCAGCGCGAATCCTCGGTGAGCACCGTCAGCAGGCCCGAGCTCACCCACAGCAGCTGCCCTTGCGGGTGGCGATGCGGTGCAGGCGCGTCGGAGGGCTGGTGGTCCAGCGCTTGGCTGTGGAGGCGGGGCATGGCCGCTTGGCCCGATCGGGAAGGCGGATGGCGACAGCGCGCAAGTATGCGGCAGCGCGCGCAGGAACACTGAAGGGCCTTGTTCACCGGAGATCCGGATGCCGCACGACCTTTGCACCCCCCAGGCTGGCGATCCTTTGCTCGAGCGCCTGCTCCCCCTGCTGCGGGAGGCGGGCCAGCGCCTGCTGTCCCGGCAACCCTCGCGGGCCCGGCACGACGCCAGCCTGATGCGTCAATGCGTGGACGACGCCGGTACCAGCACCCTGCGCCAGTTGGGCCAGGCCCTGCGGGCGCAGTGGCCGGACGTTCCCGTGTTCCCGGCCGGCCTTACGCCGGACCGCCTGCCTGCCGTGACGGGCCTCTACTGGCTCTGCGATCCACTGGACGGCGCGATCCAGTACCTGGCCGGCCTGCCGATGTGGACCTGCAACCTGACCCTGATGCAGGGCGCGGAGCCGCTGCTGGCCCTCGTGCACGATGCCTGCCTGGATCGCAGCTACCACGCGCTGCGGGGCCAGGGCGCGGGCTGCGATGGCGAGGCCATCCGCTGCAGCGAGGCGCCGCCGCTGGCCCTGTCCACGCTGGGGACCAGCTTTCCCAATGTGCCGCCCCGGCCGCAGGCGGAGGTCGACGACTTCCTGGGTCACCTGGCCCGCACGGTGCCGGCCGTGCTGGCCCAGCGCTGGATCGGTTCGGCCACGCTGTCACTGGCCCTGGTGGCCTGCGGCAGGCTCGATGCCTACTGGGAATGCGGCCGGCACCTGGTCGACTGGCTTCCCGGCCTGCTGATCGCCCGCGAGGCAGGGGCGACGGTGTCAGGCCTCGGGACCGTGCCGCTGGGCGAGCCCGGCTCGGGCCTTCTCGCGGCACCGGCGGCCCTCCACCGGCAGCTGCTGGGCCTGTGGCAGCCCGGCGCGCCGCGGTGAAGAGCCCGCAGGCCGCTTCACAGGTGCTTCGCGAAGAAGCGCACCACGCGGGCGCGTGACAGATAGGCCTGCTCGGCATCCGGGCTCATCCGCACGCTGGGCACGACGCCCGTGCTGAAGTAGCTGCCCTGGTTGGCGTAGGGGTCCGTCACCGTGATGGGCACCATCAGGCGGTCCCAGCCATGGGCGGCGCCGGGGTAGACGTTCACGCTGACGATGCCGCCATTGCTGGCATTGACCGACTGGGCCAGGGCCTGGCAGGGGGCGCCGCTGTTGTCGTAGTCGTCCTGGCTGCCGACCTGGATCATCACCGGCGCGCCGGTGAGGTTGATCCACTGGACGCCGAACTGGGCCGGCGTGGTGTGCAGGGCCGCCAACAGGGACGCGTTGTTCCAGGGATAGCAGACCGGGTAATGCGCGACGTGCGCCTTGAAACTGCGGCCGCCGCCGAACCTGCCGGCATAGAGGCGCTCGGCCGCTCCCAGGCTCACCAGACCGCCCCATGAGAAGCCCATCACGCCGACGCGGGCACCATCGATCTCCGGCCGCTGGGCCAGGTAGGCCAGGGCCGAGAAGGCATCGGGGTAGGTCAGCACCGGCGCGCTGGGGCGCTGGCTGGGGTTGCTGATGCCGCGGGCCTGCCACATGTCGATCTGCAGGGTGGCGATGCCGGCGGCGTTGAGTGCGGCCTCGTAGAAGTCTCCGCGGGCATCGACGCCGGCCGAGCCATGCAGGATCAGCACGGCCGGCAGCTTGCGGTGGCCATGGCCGGCGCCCCGGATCGCGTGCGCGGGCAGGCTCAGCTTGCCCTGGATCGTCAACATCGCGCCGGGCGACGCCAGGTTGGGGGAGGGGAAGCTGATGAAGGAGACGTCCGGCTGCCAGCCCCGTGCCAGATGGGCCAGGCCTTCCTCCGCCCCTGCCTGCGCAGGCAGCGCGATCAGTGCCGCCGCTGCCATGCCGATCGCCACCCGCCCCGTCGCCTTCAACCAATTCCAAGCCATGCTTGCCTCCGATGCGCCTGTTGCGCGCAGGCGGACCGCCCGGCTGCGCAGCTCAGACGCTATCACCGAGGCGCAGCCCCGGCCTCGGGACTTGCCTGGAGGGGCAGGAGAGCGGCGGGACGCCCGCCGCGCGGGCTCAGCGCACCGGATCCGGCGCGCGGCGGATAGACCACTGGGCCTGAGCGGCCAGCTCTGCCGCCGTGCGCTCGTCGGCGGTCACCAGGTATTCATGGCTGTTGCGTTCGACGAAATAGGCGGAGCGGTAGCGCAGCAGGAGCTCACCCAGGGCCTTGCGGGCCTGGCCGGGGGTGCCGGTGAAGGTGAGGGTCAGCGTGGTCATGGTGGGCATCCTTCCGAAGCCGGCGCTGTGGGGCCGGCCGTCTTTCCTGAACGCCGATGCGCCGCGCCGGTTGACGGCGGCGGTTTCAGGGGGAGGTCTCAGGGTGAGGTTTCAGGCCGCCTCCACCCCCTCCAGAAAGCGCAGGAGCTCGGCGGCCGTCTCGTCGGGGAACTGGTCCGCGAAGAAGTGGCCGCCTGGCAGCGTCGCCGTCTGCACGGTGCGGCAGCGCGTGCGCCATTGCGCCGGGATGTCGAAGAGCGCGTTCATCACGCCGGCCTCGCCGTAGAAGACCAGGGTGGGGCACTCGACCCGCTGCTGGGCGTCTGCCTGGTCCAGGGCCAGGTCCACGCTGGCCGCGGCGCGGTAGTCCGAGCAGGAGCCATGGATCATGCCGGGATCGCGCCAGCAGCGGCGGTAGTCGGCCAGCTGCGCTGCGTCGAAGTCGCCCAGCCGCGCCTTGCCCCAGCCCAGCAGGCAGGTCTCGTAGAAGTAGTCCGGGTCCTGGCCGATGAGGCGCTCGGGGAAGGGCTCGGGCTGCTGCAGGAAATACCAGTGCCAGTAGGTGGCCGCGACCTGCCGGTTGGTGTCCATGAACATGGCCAGGGTCGGCACGATGTCCATGACGGTCAGCGAACGCACGGCCTCGGGATGGTCCAGCGCCAGCCGGTGGGCCGTACGCCCGCCGCGGTCATGGCCGACGAGGTGGAAGCGATCGAAGCCGAGCTGGCGCATCAGACCGAGCTGGTCGTCGGCCAGGGCGCGGAACGAATAGTTCGAATGGTCCGGCAGGTCGCGGGGCTTGCCGGAATCCCCGTAGCCGCGCAGGTCGGCCGCCACCACGGTGTAGTGCCGCGCCAGCTGCGGCGCGATGCGGGCCCACATCGCCCGGTTCTGGGGAAAGCCGTGCAGCAGGAGCAGGGGTGGGCCGGAGCCGCCGATGCAGTAGGCGATGTCCAGCTCGCCGAGCCTCGCCCGGGAGCTGCTGAAACCGATGAAATCCATGGGACTCTCCCGATCGTTCCACACCACGGCCGCCTGGCTGGCAAGACCTGACCCCTTGTCCAGGCATCGCTGCAGGCCCTGGCGGGGAGGATAGAGGGCCGCTCCTGCCCTGTCACCTGTGGCTCTCAGCCCGGGCCCTGGCGCCGCGTCTTCTGCGGCACGGCCTGCTCCGCCAGCACCTCGCTGGACCGGTCCCCCATCCAGTAGCGCGCGCCCGCGCCGCGGCGCCCGGCCGCGTCCTGCGGGTTGTAGAGCTTGCACTTGCTGAGGGACAGGCAGCCGCAGCCGATGCAGGAGGCGAGGGTGTCCTGCAGCTGCTGCAGCTCAGCGATCCGTGCCGCCAGCAGGGGCTGCCAGTCGCGCGAGAGGCGCTCCCAGTCGCGCGCATTGGGTGTGCGCGCGTCCGGCAGGCTGGCCAGCGCGGCGCGGATCTGGTCCAGGCTCAGGCCCACCTGCTGCGCGGCGCGGATGAAGGCCACGCGGCGCAGGTCGCTGCGGGCGAACTGGCGGCGGCCCGAGGCGCTGCGGTGGCTCAGCAGCAGCCCCTGCTCCTCGTAGAAGCGAAGGGCGCTGGCGGCCACGCCGGCGCGGCGGGCGAAATCGCCGATGGGAAGCAGGGCGGGGGAGGCATCGCTCATGACGGTTCGGCAGGACGAGAGGGGGAATGAAATGAAGGCTTGACTTCAAGTTCACTTGAACTTGCAGTATGCACCCATCGTGTCGTGACGCAATGAGGAGAACGATGATGGATGAGGTACTGAACCATGCCTTCCAGGATGGGGCGCATCGCCTGGCTGAGGAGCCGGCCGGGCCGGCAGCGCCCGCGGGCAGGGCGCTGCCGCCCAAGGCCGGCTCGCAGGCCCTGCTCCATGGGGGCCTGGACGCGGCGCAGGCCTTCGGCCCCGCCTTCGACGGCGCCATGAGCAACCACCTGCCCATGGCCCTGCACGCGGCCTGGGAGATGGGCGCGGAGGCCCCGCGCCTGCAGGCCCTGGTCGACCATGAGCGGCCCAAGCTGGAGCCGGTACGGCCGGCCTCGGACGCCGAGGCCGCCTCGGCCCGGCGCGCCGCCCAGCGGCGCATGACGGGCGCAGCGGGGGCGGACGAATGGCTGCTGCATCGCGGCCAGCCCGAGTCCTTCCCCTGGCTGCAGGCCTACTTCGCGGCCCAGCTGGGCCAGCAGCCGGCCGCCCAGGTCCTGGGAGCCCACCTCGAAGCGCTGCTGCGCTCGCCCCATGCCTTCGCCTTCCATGGCCTGATCCGCACGGCGCATGCCTGGGAAAGCGGCCACCGTGCCGAGCTGGCCGCGGCGCTGGCCACCTGGGCCGCCTGGTGGGAACTGCTGCCCGCGGGGCGCCAGGACGGTGAGGCGATGCCACCGCAGGCCTGGGCCCAGGCGCTGCGCAGCCGCACGCAGGGCTGGCGCAGCGAGCTGCCCATGATCATCTATCGCATGCGCAGCGCAGGGGAGACGCCGCTCTATGCCGGCCTGGCCGAGTGCCTGGCGCCGGCCTCCGGCCTGGCCGAGCGCCGCGAGCAGTTGCTGGCCGTGGCCCGCGAGGCCTATCTGCACAGCCGCAATTTCACGGTCCTGCACCTGATCACCGGCCTGCGGGCGCTGCGGGTGCTGCTGCCCCTGTTGCCGGCGTCGGCCGATCAGCAGCCCCTCGTCGCCGCGCTGGACCGCGCCGCAGTGGCCGGCTGGATGGCCGGGCGCCTGCACTGGCAGGAGGGCGTGCCGGCAGGCGCGCTGCTGCCCTGGCCGGCGCTGCACCGCGCCGCCCTGGCCCAGGACGATGAGCACGTGATCAAGGGCGTCCATGCCTGCTGGCAGGAGGACGTCCGGGCGCCGGACGCGCGCTGGCGCCAGGTGGCGCAGCGCATGCTGGAAGGCCAGGCCTGAGGGGTGGGCGCGCAGGCACTGGAATTGGCAAGTCCGGCTTGATAATCTGCTCCAAGCCGTCTTGATCCATTTCCAGCCGGAGGCGCCTGCCCCATGTCCCAGAGCGAGCTGCGTACCCTCACCATCTTCGTCAAGACCGCCGAGCTGGGCAGCCTGCGCCGCGCGGCGGCGGCCGAGGGCATCAGCCCCCAGGCGGCCAGCCAGGCCCTGGCCCAGCTGGAGCAGAAGCTGGGCGCGCGGCTGTTCCACCGCACCACGCGGAACATGTCGCTGACGGACGAGGGTCGGCTCTTCATGGACGCCGCCCTGCCGGCCCTGCAGGGCCTGGAGCGCGCCTTCCAGGTGGTGCGCCAGGCGCGGGACGAGGTGGCGGGGCCCCTGCGCATCGTGGGGCCGCGCTCCAGTTTCCAGCCGGTGATCGGTGCCCTGGTGGACGAGTTCTGCCGCCGCCACCCCGACGCCCAGCCCGATGTGCAGCTGGACGACCGCATCGGCAACTGGGTCGAGGACCGGGTGGACGTGGGCTTCCGCGTGGGCTCGGCACCGGCGGACGGCGTCATCGCCCGGCGCCTCTTCCCCCTGCAGATGATCATCTGCGCCGCCCCCGCCTACCTGGCCCGCTACGGCGCGCCCGACAGCCTGGCCGAGCTGGCGGCCCACCGCTGCAGCGGCTTTCGCAAGCCGGGCACGGGCCGGCTCATGCCCTGGCCGGTGAAGGTCGATGGCGCCACGCTGGAGCAGGACGTGCTGTCCAGCTTTTCCACCAACGAGGAGGGCCTGGAGCTGGACGCCCTGCTCAGCGGGCGGGTCATCGGCCAGGTCAGCGGCATCATGGGCGCGGCCCATCTGCGCGCCGGCCGCCTGGTGCCCCTGCTGAGCGCCCATGTGGCCGACCAGTACGGCCTGCACATCTACTGGGGCAGCCGGGTCGCGCAGCCGGCGCGGGTGCGGGCCTTCATCGACCTGGCCATCGAGCGCCTGGCCGGCAACACGGACTATGTGCTGGGCGAGCAGGAGCTGGCCCGCCTGGAAGCGCAGGGCCGGCGCCAGCACCTCCGGCCGAGCGCCCGATTGGCAAGCAACGCTTGACAGTGCAGCAAGCGCCGCTGGGCTATCCGCGCTGCGGGGAAGGGCCTACATTCAGCGGCTGATTGCTTCGCCGCTCCGTTCTCCGGACTGCTGTCCGGACGGCGGCTGCGCCCCCCTCTTCATCGTGCGGAGACCCGACGCCATGACCCAGCTCCTCGTCAACGGCCGCGAGCACCAGCTCGACATCGATCCCGGCACCCCCGTCCTCTGGGCCCTGCGTGACAACCTCGGCCTGTGCGGCAGCAAGTTCGGCTGCGGCGCCGCGCTGTGCGGTGCCTGCACCGTCCACGTGGACGGCCAGGCCGTGCGGGCCTGCGTGACGCCCGTTTCCGCCGTCGAAGGCAAGCCGGTGACCACCATCGAGGCCGTGACGGCCGGTGGCGACCGCGTGGGCGCCGCCGTGCATGCCGCCTGGGTCAAGCATGACGTGGCCCAGTGCGGCTACTGCCAGAGCGGCCAGATCATGTCGGCCACCGCCTTCCTGAAGAGCCTGCCCAAGGGCAAGCAGCCCACGGCCGCCGAGATCGACGCCGCCATGGCCGGCAACATCTGCCGCTGTGGCACCTATGCCCGCATCCGCGCCGCCGTGGCCGAAGCCGCCCGCGCCCTGGCCTGAAGGAGACCCCCATGCTGAACCGCCACCTGTCTCCCGAACTCGGCGCGGCCCTGGCCGCCGAGATGCCCCGTGCGCTGCAGCACATCCTCTCGCGCGATTCGGCCGAGGCGCCGTCGGCGCTGAGTCGCCGCGGCTTCCTCAAGATCACCGGCGGCGCCGGCTTCGCGCTGGGCTTCGCGCCGCTGGCCGCCACGGCTGCCGACGCCCCCGAGGCGTCTGCCAAGGGCCTCAAGCCCTTCCAGCAGCCGGTGTCCTTCCTGCGCATTGCGCCGGACGGCACGGTCACGGTGCTGGTCAACCGCCTGGAGTTCGGCCAGGGCGTGCACACGGCCCTGCCCATGATCCTGGCCGAGGAGCTGGATGCCGACTGGTCCCGTGTGCGCGCCGAGCTTGGCAGCAATGACCCGGCCTTCGTGGACCCCGCGTTCGGCCTGCACATGACCGGCGGCTCCAACAGCATCAAGAACAGCTTCATGCAGTACCGCGAG
This sequence comes from Pelomonas sp. BJYL3, assembly GCF_027257975.1. GTDB lineage: Bacteria > Pseudomonadota > Gammaproteobacteria > Burkholderiales > Burkholderiaceae_C > Roseateles_B > Roseateles_B flavus. Next base: position 517,030 of record NZ_JANZKX010000001.1, on the reverse strand, counting down.
CTGGGCGCCCGCGCCCGGGCCATGCTCATGGGCGCGGCCGCGGCGCGCTGGAACGTGGGCGTGGCCACGCTGCGCACGGAGCAGGGCCAGGTGATCGGCGCCGACGGCCGCCGGGCGAGCTATGGCGAGCTGGCCGAGGCCGCCATGGCTCAGCCGGTGCCCGAGCAGGTCACGCTGAAGAACCCCAAGGACTTCCGTCTGATCGGCAAGCCCATGGACCGCCTGGACAGCAAGGCCAAGAGCAGTGGCAAGCAGGACTTCGGCATCGACGTGCGCCTGCCTGGCCAGCTCACCGCCGTGATCGCCCGCCCGCCGGTCTTCGGCGCCAAGCCCCGCTCGGTGGACGATGCCGCCGCGCGCGCCGTGCGTGGCGTGAAGGCCGTGCTGCGCGTGCCGCTGGATCGCGGTGCGGAAGGCATCGCCGTGATCGCCGAGGGCTACTGGCCCGCCAAGATGGGCCGGGAGGCGCTCAAGATCGACTGGGACAGCTCGGCCGTCGAGAAGGTCGACAGCGCGAAGCAGCTGGCCCAGTACCGCCAGCTCGCCCGCCAGGACGCCCCCGAGCACTTCAAGGCCGACATGGCCCCGCTGGCCAAGGCCCCGCACAAGATCCAGGCCGAGTTCCACTTCCCCTACCTGGCCCATGCGCCCATGGAGCCGCTGAACTGCACCGTGCAGTGGCAGCCCGAGGGCGCCACGCTGTGGGTGGGCACCCAGTTCCCGGGCGTGGACGGCATGGCCGCCGCCAAGGTGCTGGGCCTCAAGCCCGAGCAGGTGGCCGTCAAGGTGCAGATGGCCGGGGGCGGCTTCGGCCGGCGTGCGGTGGCCACCAGCGATTTCGTCACCGAGGCCTGCGCCGTGGCCAAGGCGGCCCGCAGCGCCGGCATCGAGGCGCCCATCAAGACCCAGTGGAGCCGCGAGGACGACATCCACGGCGGCTACTACCGCCCCATGCACCTGCACCAGGCGCAGCTGGGCTTCGACAAGCAGGGCAATGTGCTGGCCTGGGACCACGTCATCGTGGGCCAGTCCATCGTCTCCGGCACCATGTTCGAAGGCTTCATGGTCAAGAACGGCATCGACCAGACCGCCGTGGAAGGCATGAAGGAGCCCTATCCCTTCCCCATGCGCCTGCGCGTGCACCATCCCAAGCTCAATGTGCCGGTGCTGTGGTGGCGCAGCGTGGGCTCCACCCACACGGCCTTCGTGATGGAGACGCTGGTGGACGAGATCGCCCGGGCGACGAAGCAGGACCCCGTCGCCTACCGGCTGAAGATGTTCGGCGACAAGCACCCGCGCCACCGCGCCGCCCTGGAGCTGGCCGTGGCGCAGAGCGGCTATGGCCGGCGCAAGCTGCCGGCAGGCCGGGCCTTTGGCGTGGCGGTGCATGAGTCCTTCGACACCGTGGTGGCCTATGTGGTGGAGGCCTCGGTGAAGAAGGGCCAGGCCGTGCTGCACCAGGTCACGGCCGGCGTGCACTGCAATCTGGCGGTGAACCCGCGCACGGTGGAGGCCCAGGTGCAGGGCGCGGCGCTGATGGGCCTGGGCATGTGCCTGCCCGGCGCGGCCATCACGCTGAAGGACGGCGTGGTGGAGCAGGGCAATTTCGGCGACTACGTGGTGCCGCGCATCACCGACATGCCGGCGATCGCCGTGCACATCGTGCCCAGCGCGGAGCCGCCCACCGGCATGGGCGAACCGGGCCTGCCGCCACTGGCGCCGGCCTTCGCCAATGCCATCGCCAAGCTCACCGGCAAGCCGCAGCGCCAGCTGCCCTTCAAGCTCGCTTGAACTTGAGCGCCTGATGGAAGACCTGGACACCCTGGTGCTGCGCACCGCCGCCGGCTGGCAGGCCGCGGGCCAGCCAGCGCTGCTGGTGACGGTGGCCCGCACCTGGGGCTCCTCGCCGCGGCCGCCGGGCTCGCTGATGGCCATCAGCGGGCGGGGCGAGACGGTGGGCTCGGTCTCGGGCGGCTGCATCGAGGACGACCTCATCCTGCGCATCCGCGAGCAAGGCATCGCTTCGGTCTGCGAGCAGGGCCGGCCGGCGGTGCTGCGCTATGGCATCTCGGCCGACCAGGCCCACCGCTTCGGCCTGCCCTGCGGCGGCACGGTGGAGCTGGTGCTGGAGCCGCTGCAGGCGCAGAGCCAGGTGCCCGAGCTGCTGGCCGCCTGCGCCGCGCGGCACAGCACCGAGCGCTGCCTCGATGTGCGCAGCGGCGCCGTGACCCTGAGGCCGGGCCGTGCCGATGGCGTGCCGCGCTGGGACGGCGAGACCCTGGTCAACCACTTCGGCCCGCGCGCCCGGCTCGTGCTGATCGGCGCGGGCGACCTCTCGCGCTTCATGTCGGAGATGGCCCTGAGCCTGGGCTTCGAGGTCATGGTCTGCGACCCGCGCCCGGAGCAGCGCGCCAGCTGGACCCTGCCTGGCGTGCACGTCAGCCACGAGATGCCGGACGACCTGATCCAGCGCCTGCGGCCCGATGCCCGCACCGCCGTCGTGGCCCTCACGCACGACCCCAAGCTGGACGACCTCGCCCTGATCGACGCCCTGCAGTCCCCGGCCTTCTACGTGGGCGCCATCGGCTCGCGCCGCAATGCCCAGCAGCGCCGCCAGCGCCTGCTGGAGCATTTCGACCTCAGCCCGGCCCAGATGGAGGCGCTGCGCAGCCCGGCGGGGCTCTACATCGGCAGCAAGACGCCGGCCGAGATCGCGCTGTCCATCATGGCCGAGATCGTTGCGCGCAAGAACGGCATCGCCCTGCCGCCGCAGGTCCAGGTGGCCGAGGCCAAGGGCCTGGAGGAGGCGGTGGCAGACGCGGACGCGGACGCGCCACTGCCGCAGGACGCCCTGGTGTGCGGCCGCTGAGTGAGGCCCGCGCCCCCGGGGCCGTGATCCTCGCCGCCGGCCTGGGGCGCCGCCTGGGTGGCCGGCCCAAGGCCGCCCTGCACATCGGCGGGGAGAGCCTGCTGGAGCGCCTCGCCCAGGCGCTGCGCGAGGCCGGCGTGGCCCAGCCCCGCGTGGTGCTGGGGCCCTACCGCGAGACCCTGCTGCCGCTGGCACTGCGCGCCGGCCTGGACCCTCTGCTGCACGAGCGAGACGAGCCCTCGCTGATCGACTCCCAGCGCCTGGCGGTGCAGGCCCACCGCCGCCTGCTGCCCGCTCAGCCGCTGTGGCTGCTGCTGGGCGACCTGACCGCCCTGGGGGCCGAGGACCTGCAGCGCCTGCGCGAGGCCTGGGCGCAGCGCCCGCCGGGCATCGAGGCCCTGGTGCCGACGGTGGCGGGGCAGCGCGGCCATCCGGTGCTGCTGTCGGCGGCGGCGCTGACGGCCGTGGACGAGCAGCCGCCCGGGCAGGGTGTGCGGCACTGGCTGGCAGCGCACCCGGGGCAGGTCTGCTTCCTGGACGTCCCCGGGCCCGGGCCGGTGCAGGACCTCGACACCGAGGCGGCGCTGCAGGCCCTGCGCCGGGACTGCCATCCGCGCTTCGTCGGCTGGCCCTGAAGCGCAGACTGGCGCAGTGGGAGATCAGTTGCGTCATCAGTCGGGCGTCATCCCGCCGTCGCCGACCTGCCGGCCCACCGGACTGCACCAGAATGCGGGCGGTCGACATCCTCACCTGCCCTTGCCATGGACATCCAGCTCAACTTCATCAACCGGTCCAATGACGCCAGCAATTCGGAGGTCGTGGTCTTCCAGCAGCACACGGCGGGCGGTTCCGGCGAGCTCGCCGTGGCCTGGACGGTCATCAGGAACTGCGGCCAGGGCAGCCACCACCCCTTCGTCTTTCCCTTGAGCCTGTCGGTCGGGGCCAGGGACAGCGATGGCAACTACACGCCGCAGCTGCAGGCGCAGGACGGCGAGCTGTTCAAGATGACGCTGACCCCGTCAGGCAACCAGCTGGTCCCGGCGGGCGCCGGTGCCAGCCCGCAGGAAGTGCAGGTGCTCAATGCCCTGGACAGGGGCGCGATCGACGCGCTGTGCTTCCGGGACGGCCGCCTGCTGGCCGTCAAGCACCAGGTCGCTCCCCAGCAGGTGGCGTCCTTCCAGTTCAAGCCCACGATCTGGATCGGCGTGGTGTCTCAGGTGCAGGCAGGGGAGGTGATGAACGCGGCCATCCTGTCCGAGCTCAACACGGAGATCTCGCTGCTGGGCATCGCCAGTGCAGACATCGTGATGACCGGCGGCGGCGCCGGCCCCGAGGCCAAGCCCTTCGCCTTCGAGCTCCAGAACATCGTGATGGCCTGAATCCGCGCCGCAGACGCCGCGGCGCTCACGCCTGCAGGCGGTCCCGCTAGCGTGAATGCGCCAGCAGCGCCTTGGCTGCCTCGATGCGCAAGGCCAGGGGCACGCTCGCGTCGTTCATCACCTCGCTGAGGAAGGCCTGCGGCGTCTGGCGGGCCGCAGCGCCTGGGTCTGCCGGGGCTGCGGCGCGGGGCTCGGTCGACTCGCTGTCCAGGTGCAGCGGGGCCAGCCGTGCGGCGGCCACGCGCAGGTCCTCCGTGCTGAGGCAGTGCAGGCCGGCCAGCAGATCGGCCTGCCCGTCGGCGCCGGGGGCCACGTCCAGCCAGGGCGTGTCCGCGAACACCGGCGCGAGGTCCGGGCTGACGAAGGCCGACCACTGCCCGGCCTGCGCCTGCAGCTGGGGCGGCAGGGCGGCCACGGGACTGTCGCTGAGAACGCCGGCCTGCAGGCGCAGGCGTTGGGGCGCGACGTCCGGCAGATAGCGCTGGCTCAGGGCCTGCAGAAAGGCCAGGCCGTCGGCGGGCGCCACCGGCTCGGCCAGGGCGAACCAGAGCTGGAAGCCCTCGCTGCCCGACACCGCGATGGCCGGTGCCGGCAGGCCCAGCTCCTGCTGCACGGCCTGCCACACGCCGGCCAGGGCGCGCCAATCGGCCGGCCGGGCCAGCTCCAGCAGCAGGGCGCGGGTGCGGCCCTGGGCGTCGGTGAGCGGCGGGGTCTGCCCGTCCTCAGGCTGCAGGCCGGGGGCGAGGAAGAGGCGTTGCCACTGGGCGTGGAGTCGGTTCATGGGGATGCGGAAGGAGCTCGGAGCCGTGCGGCGGGGAAGGGCGCCGTCCTGGCGGGGTCAGGTCTTGCTGTCCACCACCTGCTGGGCCACCCAGGCCTCGAATTCTGGCGCAGGCAGGGGTCGGCTGAACAGATAGCCCTGGTAGTGCGCACAGCCCAGCTCCGAAAGGGCGGCGCGCTGGGCCTGGGTCTCCACGCCCTCGGCGATCACGGTGAGGCCCATGCTGTCGGCCAGGGCCACCACCATCTTGGCGATGGCCGCATCGTTGGGGTCGACCAGGATGTCACGCACGAAGCCCTGGTCGATCTTGAGCTGCTCCAGCGGCAGGCGCTTGAGGTAGGACAGCGAGGAGTAGCCGGTGCCGAAGTCGTCCAGCGAAAAGCCCAGGCCCAGGCCCTTCAGCGCGTTCATCTTGGCGGTCACGTCCTCGATGTTGGTGGCCAGCATGCTCTCGGTCATTTCGAGCTTGAGCGCCTGGGCGCGGCAGCCGCTGCGCATGAGGGTGGTCATGACCTGCTCGACGAAATCCACCTCGCCGAACTGCCGGGCGCTGACGTTGACCGACAGGCTCAGCTGCGACAGCCCCGGCATGGAGCGCCAGCGCGCCAGCTGGGCGCAGGCGGTCTCCAGCACCCAGCGGCCCAGGGGCAGGATGAGGCCGGAGGACTCGGCCAGGGGGATGAATTCCGCGGGCGACACCATGCCTCGGCGCGGGTCCAGCCAGCGCACCAGGGCCTCGGCACCCACCACGCGACCCTCGGCATTGACCTGGGGCTGGTAGTACAGCTGGAACTGCTGCTGCTCGATGGCCTCGCGCAGGCCGGTCTCCAGCGCCGCGCGGGCGCTGACGACGGACTGCATCCGGGGATCGTAGAACTGCAGGGTGTTTCGGCCCGCGGCCTTGGCCTGGTACATGGCCAGCTCGGCGCGGCGCAGCGGCTCGGTGGGCGGCTCGGCCGCCCCCTCGGCGGGATGGCCGAACAGCGCGATGCCCACGCTGGCCGTGCGATGCTGCGTGGACTCGCCCAGCAAATAGGGCTGTTTGAGTGCCAGGAGCAGCTTCTCTGCCATGGCCTCGGCGTACGAGGCGGTTTCCTCGCTCTGGCCGCTGAATTCGTCCAGCACGATGGCGAACTCGTCGCCGCCCAGGCGGGCCGCGGTGTCACCCTCCTGCACGCATTGGCTCAGGCGCTGAGCCACCTCCTGGAGCAGCAGGTCGCCCTGGTCGTGGCCCAGGGTCTCATTGACGGTCTTGAAGTCGTCCAGGTCGACGTAGAGCAGGGCCCCGAGTCGGTGGTGGCGCTGGCAGCCGATCATGGCCTGCTGAAGCCGGTCCAGGAACAGGCGGCGGTTGGGCAGGCCGGTGAGAGGGTCGGAGAAGGACAGGCTGTGGATGCGCTCCTCCGCGGCCTTGCGCTCGCTGATGTCGCGGGTGATGGAGAGGATGCAGGGCATGCCGTCCAGGCTGATCAGCTGGGCGGAGATGAGGCCGGTCCAGATACGCCCGTCCCGGGCCTGGAACTCGGCTTCCATATTGCTGCAGGTGCCGGTCTTCATCAGCGGCTGGATCAGGCGCTGGCGGTCCGCCGGATGGCGCCAGAGGTGGATGTCATGCACCGTCTTGCCTGCCAGGCTCTCGCGGGGCCAGCCGGTGAGGGGCTGGAAGCTGTCGTTGACCTCGATGAAGCGGCCCGTGCTCAGCTGGGTGATGCACAGGGCATCGGGGCTGGTGCGAAAGGCGATGCGGAAGCGCTCCTCGCTCTGGCGCAGCCGGGCGTCGGCGCGCATGCGGGCGTCCAGCATGGCGTTGAGTTCGTGGGCGATGGCCTGGAGCTCGGCGGGGCCCTCGGGCAGGGCGCGCTCGTAGATGGCGCCGGCGCCCACGGCCGCCATGGTGCGCGAGATCGCCTCCACCGGCCGCGCAATGCGCCGTGTCAGCCGCGCCGTGATCAGGCCTACCGCCAGCAGCAGGCAGGCGGTAAAGCCCAGGCGCTGCCAGGCCAGCTGCAGCACCGGCGCCATCACGACGGCCTGGTCCAGGGCCACGAAGACGATCCAGTCGCTGTGCGGCACGGGGCCGAAGGAGAAGAGGCGCGGGATGCCCTCGAAGTCCGGCGCGGCCAGCACGCCTTCGCGCTCGCGCCGCATGCGGGCGGAGGTCTCCGGGTGCGCGGGCTTGCCGACCCGCTCCTCGGCGCGCTCGGAGCGCGCGATCACGATGCCGTCGCCATTGATCACGCCGACAAAGGCCCGGGGCGGCAGCGTGCCGGAGGGCAGCAGGGGGCGGTAGTTGGTCAGATCCACCGCGATGCCCACCACGCCGCTGATGGAGCCGTCCTCGCGCCGGATGGGGTAGGCCAGGGTGGAGACCCAGCGCCCCGTGATGAAGCCTTGCGCGGGCTTGCCCACGGTGAAGCGACCGCTGGTGAGCACCTCGTTGAAGTAGTAGCGCGGGTCCGGGCCGGCCTTGCTGCCGGCGACGACGTCGGTGGCGCTGCAGATCAGCCGGCCGCCGGCGTCCAGGGTGAGCACATTGGCATAGGCCGTCTGGAACTGCATCAGCTCGCCCAGCATGGGGTCGCAGCGGGACCGGTCCAGGGCGCGCACACCCGGACGCTCGGCCAGGCGGGCCAGCACGCGCTCGGCCTGGGTCAGGAAGAGCTCGGTCTGGGTGCCGTAGAGCAGGCGCGTGGCGGCGGCCTGGCGGTAGGCGGCGGCCAGGCTGGCCTGGTACTGCTGCCAGGTGTCGTAGCCCAGGGTGAGGACCAGGACCAGCACCGGCAGCGCCACCAGGCCCAGCAGGGCCCAGCGCATGGCCAGGCCCCTGGGCCGCGGCGCCGGGGCGCTGGCCTCGCCCTGCCCGGCGGGTTGCGGCGGGCTCTCCAAGGTGATCAAGGTGCCTTCTCCATCAGGAGGGCAAGCCTACCTCCAATGAGGGCCACCGAGGCTGGGCGCGCTGCCTCGGGAGGCGGTCTGCGTTCAGAGTTGGCAGGCCGGGGCCGGCGCTGTGGGCGCAACGCAGCACACCGGGTCAGGGCTCAGCGCTCCAGCCGCTCAATGCCCAGGGACTTGAGCACGTACTTCTCGTAGATGGGCTCCGAGCTGCCGGTCTTCATCTTGTACAGGAAGTACTTCTCGAAGGCGATCTTGGCCACATGGACCCACTTGCCCTTCCTGAACCAGTTGACGTTGCGCGGGGGGATCTGGGGCAGGGCGACGAAGGCGGCCCCGGTGTCGCCCATGTCGGCCAGGCAGATGGCATTCCAGGTGCCCTTGGCGCTCACGGGCCGGCCGGCCAGTTCGTCAGCGATGTTCTGGACGATGGCGCTGACCATGGTCTCGATCATGTAGCCGGTCTTTGGCGCACCCGTGGGAACCGGCGTTGCCTCTACCGGCGGGATGGCCACGCAGACGCCGGCCGAGAAGATGTTGGGGTACTTCCTGCTGCGCTGGTGTTCGTCGATCAGCACGAAGCCACGCGGGTTGCACAGGCCCTCCACCTGCGCCACGGCGTCCACGCCGCGAAAGGCGGGCAGCATCATGCTGAACTTGAAGGGGAGCTGGTGCTCCTTCTTCACGGCGCCGGCCTCGTCCAGCTCGCTGATGTGCATGCGGCCCGGCTCGACCTGAGTCACGCGGGCATTGGTGATCCACTGGATGTGGTGGTTGCGGAACTCGCTCTCCAGCATGGACTTGGAATCGCCCACGCCGCCCAGGCCGAGGTGACCGATGTAGGGCTCGCTGCTCACGAAGGTCATGGGCACCTTGTGGCGCAGCTTGCGCTTTTGCAGGTCGCGGTTGAGGATGAAGGCGAACTCGTAGGCGGGCCCGAAGCAGGAGGCGCCGGGCATGGCACCGATGATCACCGGGCCCGGGTCTTCCAGGAAGGCTTGATAGGCCGCCCAGGTGCTGTCGGCATGGTCCACCGCGCAGATGGAGTGCGTGTGGGCCCCTGGGCCGGCGCCGGGCACCTCGTCAAAGGCCAGCTTGGGGCCGGTGGTGATCACCAGGTAGTCGTAGGGCAGGGTGCTGCCGTCAGCGAGCTGCAGGGCGTTGCCGGCGGCGTCGATGCGGTCCACGCGCTGGGCCACGAAGCTGATGCCCTTCTTCTCCAGGTAGGGGCGGATGGGGAAGGTGATGTCCTCCCGCGTGCGCCAGCCCACGGCCACCCAGGGGTTGGAGGGCACGAACTGGAAATAGTCGACGGCATTGACGACGGTGATGCGATGGCTGCTGTCCAGCTTCTCTCTCAGCTCATAGGCGGCCGGCATGCCGCCGGTGCCGGCGCCAAGGATGACGATGTGAGCCATGGCTGTCTCCTGTGGACCGGTTCCGCCCCGCGTGGACCAGGAGGCCGGCATTGCTGTGGATGTCGTTCATATACTATTTGAGTAAATGCGCAAATACAAGAACTGAAATCGGCATCGGCCGCAAATAGAAAGGGGCAGGGCGGACCGGCATTGACCGGACATTGGCCGGACGATGGGCCAGAAGATGCCGGGCAGATCCGGCGCCTGGCGCCTGGCGGCCGGCCTGGGCGGAGTTCAGGCCTTGTCGCCGAGCAGCTGGCCGGCGGCGCGCCAGCCGGCGATGTAGGCCTCCTCGAACACCGAGTAGGCGGCCAGGTCGCTGTGGGCGAACTGGAGGCGGCCATGGGGCTGCTGCAGTGCTTGCAGGGCGGCGCTGCCCCGCAGCCCGGGCACGGGGATGCTCATGGCGTGGCCCCAGCGCATCAGGTCCATGCGCTGCAGCTTGTCCGGCAGGTCCGGATGCACGGCCTGCAGCGGCGCCAGGACGCGCCGTGCCCAGGCGTCCCAGGAGCCCGTCAGCAGCTCGCCGCGCTGCGAGACGGGCAGGGCCCAGTAGGCCGTCAGCACGGTGGGGCCGGGGGTGGGGTCCAGGCGCTGGTGGCCGGCATCCACATAGCCCAGCTGCTCGCTGCCATAGATCACGTTGTCCCAGCTGAGGCTGGCGCCGCTGCGGTCCAGCAGGGGCGCGGCCAGCTGCAGATTGGCGACCAGCCAGGGCGCATGGGGCTGCAGGGCGACGGCCTCGCGCAGCGCGGTGGGTGCCTCGTCCAGCAGGCGCGCGGCGATGAACAGCGGTGTGGCCATCACCAGCTGCGGCGCCAGCCAGCGCTCGCCGGTCTGGGTGGACGCGTTCCAGGCCAGCACCTCCACCTGATGGCGGCCCTGGGTCACCTGCAGCACCAGACGGCCGGCCTGCAGGCGATCGCCCAGCGGACGGGCCATGTGCCGGGTCAGCCAGGCATTGCCCTCGGGCCAGGTCAGCACGGCCTCGCGTTCCTCTTCCCCCGTGCGGGACTCGCCGCCATGGAAGCCGTGACGGCTGGCGAAATAGTGCAGGCCAGCCCAGGCGCTGACGGTGCCGGCGCCTGCGCCGTAGTCGTCACGGCAGCAGTAGTCCAGGTACCAGCGCAGGGCGGGGTCGTCGAGGCCCTGCGCGTCCAGCCAGCGCGCGAAGGGCTGCGCATCCAGGGCGGCATGCTCGGCGGACCAGGGTGCGCGGTGCGAGGGCATGGCAAAGCCCAGGGCCTGGGCGCGGGCCACGGCCTGACCGAAGCGCTGGTATTGCGTGCGCGTGCTGGCGCTGTCTGCCGGCGGCAGCAGGCCCTCGTGCCACTGGCCCTCGAAGTAGAGGCGCTCCTGCGGGCTGTGGCACAGGTAGCGCTCCTCGTAGACCGTGCGCCCGCCCTGCCGGCGGCTGGCGCCCAGCTCCTCCAGCAGCTGGGCCACTTCGGGCGCCTGCGGGCCCGGCGTTGGCAGGTAGTGGGCGCCCAGCGGGCAGCCGAAGCCGCCCATGCGATGGCCGCGCGCGTTGCCGCCGGCCTCGTCTTCCAGCTCCAGCAGGGCGAAGTCGCGGCCGGCCTGCGCCAGGCGGCGGGCGCAGGCAAGACCTGACACCCCACCGCCGACGATGAGGGTGCCGGTCCGCCGGGCTGGGGCCTCGCGCGCGGCGCGCAGCAGGCGCTCGCGCGTGCCGGCCTCGCGCAGCAGATGGCCGCGGTCGGCATGCGCGCCCACCCAGGCGCCCGCCAGCGGCGGCCGATCGCGAGGTGCGCAGCCGCCCAGCAAGGCGGGCGCGGTGCCCAGGGCAGCCAGCAGCTCGCGGCGGCGCATGCTCAGTGCACCTTGCCCCACTCGGCCTCGAACTCGCGCACCAGGGCCTGGTTGGAGAGGCGGTTGACCTCGGTCTCGACCCGGCTCATGTCGGCGGGGAAGCTCATCATGGTCGGCAGGCTGTCCACGGTGAGGAAGCGCAGGCCCGGCGGCAGACCGCGCGGCTGGGCCCAGGGCCGGCGCGCGGCCAGCACGAAGCCCCATTCGCCGAAGCTGGGCACATGCGTGTGATAGGGCGTGGTGGACAGGCCCACGGCCTCCAGGGTGTTGACCACGGTCCAGAAGCTGCGCCGGGCGATCAGGGGCGAGGTGGTCTGCACCACCGCGTAGCCGCCGGCGTCCAGGTGCTGGTCGATCAGCTGGTAGAAGCTGGTCGTGTAGAGCTTGCCCAGCGCGAAGTTGCTGGGGTCGGGGAAGTCGATCACGATGACGTCGAAGCGCTCCTCGTGCTGTTCCAGCCAGCCGAAGGCGTCGGCATTGACCACCCGCAGCTTGGGGCTGCGCAGCGCGTCCTGGTTGAGGCTGCGCAGCAGGGGCAGGGAGGAGAAGAGCCGCGTCATGTGGGGGTCCAGCTCGACCAGCGTCACCGACAGCACCGAGGGGTAGCGCAGGATCTCGCGCACCGCCATGCCGTCCCCGCCGCCCAGCACCAGCACGCGGCGTGGCGCTCCATGCGCAGCCATGGCGGGGTGGACCAGGGCCTCGTGGTAGCGGTATTCGTCCTTCGAGTGGAACTGCAGATTGCCGTTGAGGAAGAGCCGCACGCCGGCCTTGCCCTGGGTGACGACGATGCGCTGGTAGGCGCTGCTCTCCTTGATCAGGATGTGCTCGCCGTAGAAGCGGTCCTCGGCCCAGGTGGTGAGGCGTTCGGCGCCGGCCAGGCCGGCCAGCAGCAGCAGGGCCGAGCCCGCGCAGGCCAGGGCATGCTGGCGCCAGCCGCGCAGCTCGCCGCGGAACATCCACAGCGCCCAGCAGGCCACGGCCACATTGAGCAGGCCGAAGACCAGGCCCGTGCGCACCAGGCCCAGCTGCGGCACCAGCAGCAGCGGGAAGGCCAGGGCCACGACAAGGGCGCCGAGGTAGTCGAAGGTCAGCACCTGGGAGACCAGGTCCTTGAGCGCATAGCGCTGGCGCACCTGGCGCTTGATGATGCGCATCACCAGCGGGATCTCCAGGCCCACGAGGATGCCCACCAGCAGCACCAGGCCGTAGAGCAGGCTGCGGAACACCAGCAGCTCGGAGGGCGGCAGCCAGCTGTGTGCGAGGAAGAGCCCCGCCGGCATCAGCCCGCCGATCACGCCCACCAGCAGCTCGATGCGCAGGAACTGCGCCACCAGCTGGCGTTCCACGAAGCGCGAGAGCCAGGAGCCCAGGCCCATGGCGAAGAGGTAGCAACCGATGATGGTGCTGAACTGCAGCACCGAATCGCCCATCAGGTAGCTGGCCAGGGCGCCGGCCGTCAGCTCATAAACAAGACCGCAGGCCGCGATCACGAAGACGCTGGACAGCAGCAGCAGCTCCTGCAGGCTGACGCGTTGGCCGGCGGGCAGGGCCTCGTCGAGAGGAGGGGGGCTCATGTCAGATCGTCACCTGCTGGCCCGGGAAGGCCTTGGACCAGTGCAGGATCTCCCAGCGCGCGCGCAGGCCCGCCAGGGTGAAGGGATCGGTGGCGATCAGGGCCTGGACGGCCTCGCGGCTGGGCGCCTCCACGATCCACAGCGCGCCCAGGGGCGGCAGCACGGGGTCCTCGCGCAGGGAGCCGGCGATGCGCACCTGTTCGGCATGCAGGGCCAGCCAGTCCAGGTGGGCCTGCATGTGCTCGTGGCGCAGGGGCAGGGCCTCCTCGCGGTCATGGAATCGGACGATGAAAAGCATGGGGCGTCGATGAGAGCGGGACCGCAGCCGCGCGGGAGTCAGTCAGGGCATGCCGGCGAAGCAGGGAGGGCCGCAGTGTCACCGCGGCCCGCCTTCAGCCATGGATGGCCGCCGCCACGATCTGCCCGATGGAGATGCACATGGCCGCCACCACGACGGCCAGGGCCATGTTCTTGTGCTCGACGATCTCCTCCCACAGCTTGTAAGGGGTGAGCTTGTCGATGATGACAAAGCTGATCCAGAACACCAGCACGCCGACGATGGCGTAGAGGATGGATCCCAGCACGATGCCGGGCTTGAGGTATTCGAAGCCGTTCATGAGGTGCACGCCTTTCCTGTGTTCGCTCTGATCCGGGCGGGCATCATTTATGCCCGCCTCCACCGCTGCTGTAACCGCCCCAGGAGCCGCCGGAACCGCCGCTGGAACGCACGCCTCCGCTGCGTTTGCAGGCCTGGTACTCGGCACTGGACTCCCCGAAGGTCTCCTTGTAGGACTGGCAATCATCGCTGCTGCAGGCCCGGAAGAGCAGCAGCAGCACCAGCAGCACGAAGGCCCCGAGGATGATTTTGGCGAAGAGCCCGTGGGCATCGCCGCTGGCACGCACGCCGGCGTCGCGGGCGAAGGCGGCGCGCTTCTCCGGTGCCAGGGCAAAGCCCTTGAGCACTTCGTCGGCGTCCAGCTTGCGGCCGTGGCTCCAGGTGACCTCGTTGCCCGTCTGCTCGCGGCTGAGCAGCTCGGTGCGGCTGCCGGCGCGGTACTCGTAGTCGGTGACCAGGCACTTCTCGCCGCGCTTCACGCGCCAGTAGAACTCGCCCAGCACATAGGTGATGAGGGCGGTGTACTGCCAGCGCCGCGCGAAGCGCTTGTCCTGCCAGCTGACGGCGCCGCCCTTGTCGGCCGTGGGCGCGCCGGTGAGCGGGCGCACCACGCTCCAGCCTTCCTCGGTGTCCACCAGGAAGGCGAAGCCCTCCAGGCGGTTGAAGAGCAGGTACTCGCGCCAGAAGGTCTGTTCCTCGTCACCGCCCTGGGGCAGGTCGCAGCGCTCCATGTAGCCGACGACCTGCCAGTCCTGCGGCGTGCCGCCCATGAGGGCCAGCTTGCCGCTGCTGCCCATGGGGATCAGCGGCTCCATGCCGTTGTCCTGGGCATAGTGGGCCAGGTCCCCGCCCACGCCCTTGGAGATGTCGGTGACGGTATGGCATTGGGGGCAGACGATGGACTGGGTGCTGTCCAGCTTCGGCGTCAGCGAGGCGCCGCAGCCCGGGCAGGGCAGGGACTTGCCGCTGAGCGTCTTGCTGCTGTCCTCGCGCAGGCCGCTGAGGGCCAGGTCGGCCAGGCGCACGCTGCGGCCCACGGTCCAGACCGGTGCCTGCGGCTGGCTGAACTCCAGGCTGCCGACCTCGCCCTTGCTGCTTCGCAGCTCCACCACCCAGTAGCTCTTGAGCAGCTCGGGCGGGCGCGGCAGCTCGCCTTCGCAGGCCAGCACGGTGGCGTTCACCTTGGAGGCCACCTCCCAGCGCGCGCCGCCCAGGGTCAGCGGCGAGCCGACGATGACATTGGCCGCCAGCGGCGGGGCCTCGGCCAGCGGCAGCTCGAAGCCGATCACGAAGGCGCCGTTGTCCTCCGAGAGCCAGGCGCTGCGCCCATGGCCGAAGAGGATGTGCCACTCGTTCCAGCTGGCCTCCTCGGTGCGCAGCTGGATGCGGCCCAGCACGGTGAAGGGCTCGCCCTGGTACTTGCCGCTGGCGCCCAGCTGAAGGGGGGAGTAGTCCTCGAAGAGCTCGGCGCTCTGGCCGATCTTGCGCAGGGCCTCGCCCTCGCGCAGCAGGGTGGCGCGGCAGTAGCTGCAGACGGCGCTGTGCGACGCCGCCGAGGCGAACTCGACGGGCGCTCCGCAATTGGGGCAGGCCGCTTGCCAGCGGCGCTGGGGAGAAGTGCTTGCCACTCGGTGTCAGGCTGCGCACGCGGGCCTCGGGCGATCAACCCGGGGCGCTGCGTGCAGGTTTGACGGTGGCCTCAGCCCAGCTTCTTCAGCAGGTCGGCCTTCTTGGCCGCGAACTCTTCCTCGGTGAGGATGCCCTTGGCCTTGAGCTCGCCCAGCTTCTCCAGCAGGGACATGATGTCGTCGGCACTCTGCGTCACCGGCGCCGCGGCGGCGGCCGGCTGGGCGGCGGCCTGCGGCTGGGCGGCGAGGCCGGCGGCCATCTGCTGTGCCAGCGTCTGGCCCAGGGCAAGACCTGCCCCCAGGCCCATGGCATCGCCCGCGATGCCGCCACCGCCCTGGCCCACGCCTTCGGCGAGCTTCGGGATGGCCTGGGCCGTCTGGTACTGCATGAACTGGCCCATGTTCTGGCCGATCATGCCCATGCCGATCTTCTGGTCGAGGATCTTCTGCAGCTCCTCGGGCAGGGACACGCTCTGCAGCGTGACCGACTCCAGCTTCAGGCCCAGCTTCTCGAAGGCAGGCGAGGTGGCGGCCTGCAGCTGCGAGGCGAACTCGACCTGGTTGGCCGCCAGGTCCAGGAAGGGGATGCCGCTCTGCGCGACGGCGTCGCTGATGTGCTGCAGGATGGTGCCGCGCAGCTGGCCGTCCAGCTCCTGCGCGGTGTAGCGATCGCGGGTGCCCGAGATCTCCTGGTGGAAGCGCTTGGCGTCGGCGATGCGGTAGGCGTAGTTGCCGAAGGCGCGCAGGCGCACGGCGCCGAAGTCCTTGTCACGGATGGTGACGGGCTGCGGCGTGCCCCAGCGCTGGTCGATCTGCTGGCGGCTGCTGAAGAAGTAGACGTCGCTCTTGAACGGGGACTCGAAGAGCTTGTCCCAGTTCTTCAGGTTGGTCAGCAGCGGCAGGGTCTGCGTGGTGAGCTTGTAGGTGCCGGGGCCGAAGACGTCGGCCACCTTGCCTTCGTTGACGAAGACCGCGAGCTGCGACTCGCGCACCACCAGCTGGGCGCCGTACTGGATTTCGAAGTCCTGCATGGGATAGCGCCAGGCGAGGGTGCCGTCGCCGTCTTCCGTCCATTGCAGGACGTCAATGAATTGTTTCTTGATGAAATCCATCAAACCCATGGTGACCCTCCAGACTCCAGTCAATGCGGTCGGGGTGACCGCGGGACAGAGTATCCACCAGAAGACGCAGGGTTTTCAGCCATGGCCGACCCCCACTGAGGGTGTGTGACGGGTGGCACTCTCCCGGAAAGCCCCGCGCAGCGCCTGTTGACGGGGGCTTAGCTCTTCATTCATGTTTTTCCGAAGTGTTGTTCTGCAAATTGCTTGTTTTTCGGAAGTCATCCTGGCGGCACAGTGGCGGAGCGTCCCTCATCGAAGGAGATTCCGATGCAAGTGCTGTTCGTATCCCGCCACCCCCTGGCCGCCGAATTCCGGGCCTTGAGCGAGCAACGCATCCGCTTCGCGCTGCGGCGCCTGGCGTGGCGGGTGCCGCACGCCGAGGTGCAGCTCTCGGACCTGAACGGGCCCAGGGGCGGCCTCGACAAGCGCTGCCAGATCGCCCTTCGGACTGACGGTGCCGGCACGGTGGTGGTGGCGTCCGTGGCGCGTCACTGGCGCACGGCGCTGGACCAGGCCCTGGCCCGGGCGGCCCGCTTTCTGGTCCGCCAGTGGCGGCGCACCCGTGACCACGGGCGCCGGCGCCAGCGCCCGCAGCGCGACGAATGATGACCCCGATCACCGACCGATTGAAGGAGAAAGCCATGAGCTCGATGAACCCCCTGAACCCCATGCCGACGGCCCCGACGGCTACCCCGCCCGCCACGGTGCGCTCGATTCCCGACATGGCCGTGCCCGCAGGCACCAGCCGGGTGCTTCGCAACACCTACGCGCTGCTGTCCATGACCTTGCTCTTCAGCGCCGCCGTGGCTGCTGCGAGCGTGGCGATGAAGCTGCCGGCTCCCGGTCTCCTGCTCACGCTGGGTGCCTATTTCGGCTTGCTGTTTGCCATCCATCGCCTGCAGAACAGCGGCTGGGCGCTGCCCGCGGTGTTCGCACTGACGGGCTTCATGGGCTACAGCCTCGGCCCCGTCCTGAGCCAGACGCTGGCCTTGCCGGGCGGCGCTCAGACCATCGCGCTGGCCCTGGGCGCGACGGGCGCCACCTTCCTCGGCCTCTCGGCCTGGGTGCTGACGACGCGGCGCGACTTCAGCTTCATGGGCGGCTTCCTGTTCGCCGGCATGGTGATCGCCGTCCTGGCCGGCCTGGCCGCCGTGTTCTTCGAGATCCCGGCGCTGGGCCTGGCCGTGTCCGGCATGGTGGCGCTGCTCTCGGCGGGCCTGATCCTGTTCGAGACCAGCCAAATCGTGAACGGCGGTGAGCGCAACTATGTGCTGGCGACCGTCAGCCTGTATGTCTCGGTCTTCAATCTCTTCACCAGCCTGCTGGCGCTGTTCGGCTTCGGCAGCTCGGACGAGTAAGTTGCTGGTGGCGGGGCGGGCCGCCAGACGCCGCCAGCCCCGCCCTTCGGCCTCCGCACGGCGCCCGGCGCCGGTCGGAGGCTTTTTTTGATGGTGTCTGGCGCGGATCCACCCCGGCCGCCAAAGCCCGTCTCAGCGACTGCCCAGCGCGCCGTCGTCGTCGATGCGCCGGGGGCAGGCCGCCATGGGCAGCAGGAACCCTTCGGCCTGGACCTGCAGGTGGGCGATGTTCTGGCGCTGAGCCGCGGCCAGCACGGCCACGGTGGTACGGTAGTCGGCCGCCGGATGCGGCACGACCTGCACCACCGGTGGCACGCCGTCAGGCGGCGAGGCGAGCGCCTGCAGGCGGGCCTCGATCGCGGTGCGGCCGTCGAGGCGCTGCCCGTCGAGGAAGACGGCGTTGTCCGCCGCGATGCGCACGGTGTGGACGCGCGAAGGCAGTGCTTCCCCCTCGGTGCAGGCATCGTCCAGACGCCAGGCCACGGCGTGCAGCGGTGCCGGCATGGCCAGCATCCACAGGCTGATCAGCGCCAGCAGGACGGCGGCCAGCGGCGCAGTGCACAGGCCCGGCGTGGGCGTGGGCGTGGGCGGGGATTCCGGCGGGCTGCTCAGGGCGTGCATGCGAAGGCTCCAGGGCGCCTGTGCGGCGCCGCGCCATGATGCCAGAGCCCCGGCGGAGGGTCACACGTGCCTTACAGCTTCTTCTCCCACCTCAGCTGCCACACCGTGAAGCTGCGCCCCAGGCTGTCCGACGTGATGCGGTTGTCGGCCGTGGTGATCACCGAGCTGGTGTTGTAGTCCAGCGGGGCGAGGTTGGAGGCGGAGAGGCGCAGCTGCGTGTCGCGGTCGATGGCCCAGGTGGCGGAGGCGTCGATCACGCGCTTGGTGGGGGTCACGCTCTGCTGGATCAGGGTCTGCTGGAGGGTGCCGCCGGGCGTCCAGTTCAGGCCGGCGGCCAGGGTCAGGGGCAGGCTGCGCAGCTTGTAGTCGACGCCGAGATTGGCCGTGGCCTTGGGCTGTGAATCGATGCGGTTGTTGGGGCCGGGGATGCCGTCCACGCGGGAGCTGAACAGGCTCAGGTTGCTGCGCAGGTTGAGGGGCAGGGCGTCCTCAAGGAACTCGTCCAGGCGGAACTTGGCCTCCAGCTCCACACCGAAGGTCTTGGCCGTGCCGATGTTCTGCGGGCGCGCCACCCAGCGCGGCACCGAGGCCCAGGAGACGGTCTCCAGGCGTGTCTCGGTGCGGATCAGGTCATTGATGTGGCGGTAGAAGAAGTTCGCGCTCAGCAGGCCGCCCTTGACCAGGTAGCGTTCGAAGGCGAGCTCCACGCCCGTGGCCATCTCGGGGCGCAGGTCCGGGTTGCCGCTGCGGTCGGGGTATTGGACGGCATTGGGGCCGCAGGCGCCGTCGGCGGGGCAGGGGTACTCGCTGTTGACGCTGGGGCGTGCGATCAGGTCCTGCAGCTGCGGCGAGCGGTAGCTGCGGGTGAGGCTCATGCGCACCTGGTTGCGGCTCTTTTCCTCCGGCTTCCAGACGGCGTGCAGCAGCGGGGTCCAGACGCTGGACTTGTTGCGCACGGCGTAGTTGGCGGCATCGCTGCGGGTCTCGATGCCTTCCCAGCGCAGGCCGGCGTAGAAGGACCAGTGCGGGCCCATGGACCACTCGTCCTGCCCATAGGCGGCGAAGCGGCGCACGGAGGCCGAGAGGTTGTCGCCGAAGTCCGCCAGCTCGGGGCGCGGCAGGCCGTTCTGCAGGCTCACGCGGGTCTGGTCGCGGGTCTGGTTCTCGGCTTCCACGCCGCCCACCAGGCTGTGCTCGTTCTCCAGCTGGCGCG
Organism: Pelomonas sp. BJYL3; assembly: GCF_027257975.1. Taxonomy (GTDB): domain Bacteria; phylum Pseudomonadota; class Gammaproteobacteria; order Burkholderiales; family Burkholderiaceae_C; genus Roseateles_B; species Roseateles_B flavus. Next base: position 497,727 of record NZ_JANZKX010000001.1, on the reverse strand, counting down.
AGACCTTGGCGATCAGGCTCCAGTTGCTGTCATGCCCGTTGAGCGTGTCGTCCTGCGTGCGCGAGCCCAGGCCGCCGAGGAATTCCTGGCGCAGGGTGTGAGAGTCCATCAGCGCGCGGCCCAGGCCGGCGCGCAGGTCCAGGCGGGTGTCGGGGTCCAGCTTCTTCTGCAGCTGCGTGTTGAGGCGCAGCATCTTGAACTCGGTCCGGCCCTCGGTCTGGGCGCTGTCGTAGGCCAGGGGGCGTCCGTCGCTGCGATCGCCCGCCTGGCGTTGCTGGCTGCCGCTCGTGCCCTTGTTGATGCTCAGGAAGGGCTGGACGGAGAAGGACTCGCCCTCGCCCAGGCGCCATTGCACACGGCCGTTGGCGTTGAGCATGCGGCGTTCGTCGCTGCTGCTGCCGGTGGTGTTCAGCACGCGGGTCGGGCCGCCGTGCAGGTCCTCGGCCACCGTGCGGCCGTTCTGGTCGTCCTCGTGCTTCATCTGCGCGGCGTTGACGGCCAGGTTGTAGCTGCTGCCGGCGTCGTCCAGCTTGTCGTTGCGCTGCCAGGAGAGGTTGGGATTGACGTTCGAGCGCTCCACGGTGAGGCCGGCGCGCAGGTCGTTGACCTTGCGCTGGTAGGCCTCGCGCAGCACCACATTGATGGTGCCGGCGATGGCGCGGGCGCCGTATTCGGCCGTGGGCGCGCGCATGATCTCGATGCGCTCGACCTGCTCCGGGGGCAGCTGGTCCAGCGAGAAGCCCGGCGGCATGCGCTCGCCATTGACCAGGATCTGGGTGAAGCCGCCGCCCATGCCGCGCATGCGGATGTCGCCGCCTCGGCCGGGGCGGCCGCCCGTGGTGACGCCGGGCAGGCGCTTCATCACCTCGCCCAGGCTGTTGTCGCCGAACTTCTCGATCTCCTCGCGGCTGATCACGATCCTGGCGGCCGAGGCGGCGCGGCGCGTGGCGTCGTCGCTCGGCCCGCCGCTGACCTCGACCTTCTCCAGCGTCTGGCGCGGCTCGGCAGCGGGCTTGCGTTCGGCGGCCGGCTTCACCGGGGCGCGCGGCGCACTGGCCGGCGCAGCGGGCGCGGGGGCCGCCTCCTGCGCCAGGGCGAGGTGGGCGCAGCCCATCAGGCCGAGACTCAGGCAAAGGCCGCGCAGGGCGAATCGGGACGTGGAAGGCTCGGAAGGCAAGGCGGAGAAGGGCGACATGGTGACTGCAGGCAGGAACACAGCGGCGGCGGCGGACTGTGCATTTTCGTGGACGGCCGAGCAGGGGGAGGGGGGCTGGCCTTGCAGTGTTCAGGGCGATCACTGCACGGGGCGAAGCATCTCACGCGGGCCTGGCCCTGACGTTTGGCATGCCTGCTTTTTTAACTTCTTTACAGGCGCTTCACCGGGTGGGTACCCAGGCCCGGGCAGTCAACATCGGGCCCGAAAAAAGCAAAGGGCCACCAGCGGTGGCCCTGCTACCGGACAGGGCGCAAGGCCCTGACGGATCATTCAGCGCTGGTCACGGGTTCCAGTCCTCTGCCCTATGTTGCAGCCGATTTCTCGCTTCCTGATGCTTCGCATTGTGCGCCGCGTTTGTGTCAGGCATTTGACGAGGAGCAAGGTTTTCGAGGATCAGAAAAGGACCTCCCTCGGCCGGGGCCGGGGAGGTCCAAGGTCAGGCCGCGCAGCTCACGAGAGCTGGGCGCGCGGGGGGCTGACGAGGAGACAAACGGTGCTTGAATGGTGCTGAGGGTCAGGTCTTGCCTGGATCAGCGGGCGCCCGGCGAATAGATCTGGTCGAAGACGCCGCCGTCGTCGAAGTGCGTCTTCTGGGCCAGGCGCCAGCCGCCGAAGAGCTCGTCGACGGTGAAGAGCTGCAAGGGCGCGAACTGCCTGGCGTACCGGGCCGCGACCTTGATGTCCCGGGGGCGGTAGTAGTGGCGGGCGGCGATCTCCTGGCCCTCGGGGCTGTAGAGGTAGTCCAGGTAGGCCTGCGCCTGCTTGCGGGTGCCGCGCTTGTCCACGACCTTGTCCACCACGGCCACGGGCGGCTCTGCCAGCACGGAGATGCTGGGGGTGACGATCTCGAACCTGTCCTTGCCCAGCTCCTTCACCGCCAGGTAGGCCTCGTTCTCCCAGGCGATCAGCACATCGCCGATGCCGCGCTCCACGAAGGTGGTGGTGGAGCCGCGGGCGCCGGAGTCCAGCACCTTGGTGTTGGCGTAGATGCGCTTGACGAAGGCCTTGGCGGAGTCGGCATTGCCGCCGGGCTGCTTCAGGGCGTAGCCCCAGGCCGCCAGGTAGTTCCAGCGCGCGCCGCCCGAGGTCTTGGGGTTGGGCGTGATGATGTCGATGCCGCTGCGGGCCAGGTCCGGCCAGTTCGTGATCTTCTTCGGATTGCCCTTGCGCACCAGGAAGACGATGGTGGAGGTGTAGGGGCTGGCGTTGTGGGGCAGGCGCTTCTGCCAGTCGGCGGGCACGAGCTTGGCGGCATCGTGCAGGGCGTCGATGTCATAGGCCAGGGCCAGGGTCACGACGTCGGCCTCCAGGCCGTCGATCACCGAGCGCGCCTGCTTGCCCGAACCGCCGTGCGACTGCTTGACGGACACGGTCTCGCCGGACCTGGCCTTCCATTGCTTGGCGAAGGCGGCGTTGAAGTCCTGGTAGAGCTCACGCGTCGGGTCATAGGAGACGTTGAGCAGCTGGGTCTGTGCCAGCGCGGCGGCGCCGAGGCTCAGGAGCGCGGCGCTCAGGGTCAGGCGGCGGAGGAAGGTGAAGGCTTGCATGAACAGCGGGAACTTGGAGGTTGGGGGGCAGGTCTTGCGTCCTGTGATGCCCATTCTTCAGAAGTGCTCCGCGGCTGTCCTCCAAGAAATTCAGCTAAGCAAAGAGGAAAAGTGAAGACCCTCAGGCCTCGGTGCCCAGCGCCTCGCGGATGCGCTCCTCGCTCAGCGAGCCCACGCATTCCTGCAGGAAGCGGTAGGCGTAGCCGCGCAGGTAGTGCCCCTTCTTCAGCGCCAGGTGCGTGGTGTTGCTGGGGAAGAGGTGGGAGGCGTCCAGCAGGCGCAGGCCCGCGTCGCGCTGGGGCTCGAAGGCCATGGAGGCGATGATGCCCAGGCCCAGGCCGACCTGCACATAGGTCTTGATGACGTCGGCATCCAGGGCCGAGAGCACGATGTCCGGCGCCAGGCCGGCCTGCGCGAAGCTGGCGTCGATGCGGGCGCGGCCGGTGAAGCCCTCGTGGTAGGTGATCAGGGGCTGCTCGGCCAGGGCTTCCAGCGTCAGCGGCTCGGTGGCCAGCGCATGGCCCTCGGGCACGACCACGCTGTGGTGCCAGTCGTAGAAGGGGAAGGTGACGAAGGCCGGGTCCTCGCCCAGGGCCTCGGTGGCGATGCCGATGTCCGCCTCGCCGGACTGCAGCAGGCTGACGATCTCCGCCGGATTGGCCTGCAGCAGCACCAGGTGCACCTTGGGGAAGGCGGCCTTGAAGCGCGCCACGACCTGCGGCAGGGCGTAGCGGGCCTGGGTGTGGGTGGTGGCCACGGTCAGCTGGCCGGCCTCGGCATCGGCGAACTGGTCGGCCAGGCGCTTGATGTTGCGGGCGTCCTGCAGCATGCGGTCCACGATGATCGCCAGCTCCTTGCCCGGCGCGGTCAGCCCCAGCAGGCGCTTGCCGCGGCGCACGAAGAGCTCCACGCCGAGTTCGTCCTCCAGATCCTTGATGTGCTTGGACACGCCGGACTGCGAGGTGAAAAGCGCCGCCGCCACCTCGGTCAGGTTGAAGTTCTGCTGGACGGCCTCGCGGATGATGCGCAGCTGCTGGAAGTTCATGTCGCGGGCGGCCTCAGGCAGCTTCGAAGAGCGAGAGGCGCGAGGCCTGCAGCTGCACGCGCTGGCCCGGCTGCAGCTGCAGCTGCGAGGCCTGCTCGCGGGTCAGCTCGGCTTCCAGGTGCTGGCCATTGGGGCCGCTGAGTTCCACGCGGGCCGCGGCGCCGAAGCTCAGCACGCGGTCCACCGTGGCGGGCAGGCCGCGGGCCTGGGCGTCGGTGAGGATCTGCAGCTCGTGCGGGCGGGCATAGGCCAGCACGCGGCCCTGAGCCTGCAGGCTGCCGCCATGGCGCAGCTGCTGCTCGCCGATGTGCAGCACGCTGCCCTGTGCCTCACCCTCGAAGCGGTTGACCGCACCCAGGAAGCCGTAGACGAAGGGCGTGGCGGGGCGCTCCCAGACTTCCTGCGGCGCGCCCACCTGCTCCACCTTGCCGTGGTCCATCAGCACGATGCGGTCCGCCACCTCCAGTGCCTCTTCCTGGTCGTGGGTGACGAAGATGCTGGTGATGTGCAGCTCGTCGTGCAGGCGGCGCAGCCAGCGGCGCAGCTCCTTGCGCACCTTGGCGTCGAGCGCGCCGAAGGGCTCGTCCAGCAGCAGCACGCGCGGCTCCACCGCCAGCGCGCGGGCCAGGGCAATGCGCTGGCGCTGGCCGCCGGAGAGCTGGGGCGGGTAGCGGTCGGCCAGCCAGTCCAGCTGCACCAGCTGCAGCAGCTCGTGCACCTTGCGCTTGATCTCGGCCTCGCTGGGCCGCTGCTTGCGCGGCTTCACCCGCAGGCCGAAGGCCACGTTGTCGAAGACGGTCATGTGGCGGAACAGCGCGTAGTGCTGGAACACGAAGCCCACCTGGCGCTCGCGCACATGGGTGTCGGAGGCGTCCTCGCCGTCGAGCAAGACCTGACCCCGGTCGGGCGTCTCCAGCCCGGCGATGATGCGCAGCAGCGTGGTCTTGCCGCAGCCGGACGGGCCCAGCAGGGCCACCAGCTCGCCGGTGGGGAAGTCCAGGCTGACGTCGCCCAGGGCGGTGAAGTCGCCGAACTGCTTGTGGATGTTGCGGACCTGGATGCTCATGCTTCTTCCTTCGCAGCGCGTGCGGCGACGGCTGCTCTCCATTCGACAAACTGCTTCAGACCGAGGGTGACCAGCGCCAGCAGCGCCAGCAGCGAGGCCACGGCGAAGGCGGCGGCGAACTGGTACTCGTTGTAGAGAATCTCGACGTGCAGCGGCAGGGTGTTGGTCTGGCCGCGGATGTGGCCGGAGACGACCGACACCGCGCCGAACTCGCCCATGGCCCGCGCATTGCACAGGATCACGCCGTACAGCAGGCCCCACTTGATGTTGGGCAGCGTCACGTGCCAGAAGGTCTGCCAGCCGCTGGCGCCCAGCACGGTGGCGGCCTCTTCCTCGTCACGGCCCTGAGCCTGCATCAGCGGGATCAGCTCGCGGGCCACGAAGGGGAAGGTCACGAAGACGGTGGCCAGCACGATGCCTGGCACGGCGAAGATGATCTTCACGTCATGCGCCTGCAGCCAGGGCCCGAACCAGCCCTGCGCGCCGAACAGCAGCACATAGATCAGGCCGGCCACGACGGGCGAGACGGAGAAGGGCAGGTCGATCAGCGTGATCAGCAGCTGCTTGCCGCGGAAGTCGTGCTTGGCGATGGCCCAGGCGGCGCTGACGCCGAACACCAGGTTCAGCGGCACCGCGACCACCGTGGCGATCAGGGTGAGCTTGATGGCCGAGAGCGCGTCCTCCTCGATCAGCGCGGCGAGGTAGACATCAAAGCCCTTGCGCAGGGCCTCGGTGAACACGGCCACCAGAGGCAGGATCAGGAAGAGGGCGAAGAAGCCCAGGCCGAGCAGCAGCAGGGTCCAGCGCACCCACGGCGCCTCGCGCGTGGCGGGGTTGCTCTGGTAGCGGCCGCCGGCGGCAGCGCCGTGGCCCAGGGAAGAGACGGCACCGCTCATTTGCGACCCTCCAGTCCGTTGCGGCGGGCACTCCAGGCCTGCAGCCCGTTGATGCCCAGCAGCAGCACGAAGCTGAACAGCAGCATCACCGTGGCGATGGCGGTGGCGCCCACGTAGTCGTATTGCTCCAGCTTGGAGATGATCATCAGCGGCGTGATCTCGCTGACCAGGGGGATGTTGCCGGCGATGAAGATCACCGAGCCGTACTCGCCCACGGCGCGGGCGAAGGCCAGCGCGAAGCCGGTCAGCAGGGCCGGGGTCAGCGTGGGCAGCACGACGTAGCGGAAGGTCTGCCAGCGGTGCGCGCCCAGCGAGGCGGCGGCCTCCTCCAGCTCGGTTTCCATGTCCTCCAGCACCGGCTGAACCGTGCGCACGATGAAGGGCAGGCCGATGAAGATCAGGGCCACCAGCACGCCCAGCGGGGTGAAGGCCACCTTGATGTCATAGGGGGCCAGCAGCGAGCCGATCCAGCCATTGGGCGCGTACAGCGCCGTCAGCGCGATGCCCGCCACCGCGGTGGGCAGGGCGAAGGGCAGGTCCACGAGGGCGTCCACCAGCTTCTTGCCCGGGAACTCGTAGCGCACCAGGCACCAGGCCAGGATCAGGCCGAAGACCAGGTTGATGCCCGCGGCCAGCAGCGCGGCGCCGAAGCTGAGCTTGTAAGAGGCCAGCACGCGCGGCGAGGTGGCCGCGGCCCAGAAGGCCTCGAAGCCATGGCCTGCGGACTTCAGGAACACGGCCGCCAGCGGGATCAGCACCAGCAGCGAGAGGTAGAAGAGCGTGAAGCCCATCGTGGGGCCGAAGCCCGGCAGCACGCGGCGGCGCTTCGGGATCGGCACGGCGGCGGCCTGATCGGGAGAAAGGACGGCGGTGTTCATTCAGTGTTCCGGCGGGCAGTTGCTGCCGCATTGAAACCAGCGACGCCCGAGGATCCGGCTTTGCCGGGCCTGCGGGCGTGCCCCCTGGAGGGGGCGCGCGAAGCGCGTAGGGGGTGGGGCATCCTCAGCGCTTCAAGGTGGAGACGATCTGGTCGTAGGTGCCCCCATCCGCAAAGTGCGTCTTGCTCACCTTGGGCCAGCCACCCAGCAGCTGGTCGACGCTGAAGAGCTTGATGTCGGCGTAGCGCTGCGCGTGGCGCTTGAACACGGCGGCGTCGCGCGGGCGGAAGTTGTTCTTGGCGATGATTTCCTGCGCCTCGGGCGTGAAGAGGAAGTCCAGGTAGGCCTTGGCCAGGGCGGTGGTGCCCTTCTTGGCGGCGACCTTGTCGACGAGGGCCACCGGCGCCTCGGCCTCGATGGACACGCTGGGCGCGACCACATCGAACAGGCCCTTGCCGAACTCGTTCTCGATCAGCTCGGCCTCGGCCTCGAAGGTCAGCAGCACGTCACCGATGCCGCGCTGGGTGAAGGTGGTGGTGGCGCCGCGGCCGCCGCCGTCCAGCACCGGCACGTTGGCGAAGATCTTGCCGACCAGTTCGCGGGCCTGCGCCTCGCTGCCGCCCTTGGCGATCACGCTGCCCCAGGCCGCGAGGTAGCTGTAGCGGCCGTTGCCGGTGACCTTGGGGTTGGGGATGATGACCTGCACGCCGGGCTTGGCGAGGTCGCCCCAGTCCTTGATGCCCTTGGGGTTGCCCTTCTTCACCAGGAAGACGATGGTGGAGGTGTAGGGCGCAGCGTTGTGGGGGAAGCGCTGGCGCCAGTCGGCGGGGGTCAGGCCTTTCTCGGCGAGCTGGTCCACGTCGGTGGCCTGGTTCATGGTGACCACATCGGCCTCCAGGCCGCCGATCACGGAGCCGATCTGCTTGCTGGAGCCGCCGTGCGACTGGTTCAGCACCACGCTCTGGCCAGTCTTGGCCTTCCAGCTGGCGGCGAAGGCGGGGTTGATCTGCTTGTAGAGCTCGCGGGAGACGTCGTAGCTGACGTTGAGCAGGCCAGGTTCAGCCGCCTGAGCCGGCATCAGCACCGCGGCCAGGGGCAGGGCGGCGGCGAGCAGCAGGGAACGGCGGGGCAGGGTGCGCAACGACATGACGGGTCCTTTGAGGCAATGCTTCTGTGCAATGAATCGCCAATGTGCCCAAAGTCCCTTATTCGATAAACGACAGTTTTTGTATTTGCTTATCCGGAATAAGCATTGCTTCGATCCGGCATAAGCGCTCTTGGCGGACCCGTTCGGCTGCGCTAGGCTGGCCTGCCTGTTCACAGGAAAGACCACAGGAGAGACGCCGGATGCCGCCCGCCCCCCTGCCTGCCAATGAGCCGGATCGCCTGGCCGCCCTGCGCGCCCTGCTGATCCTGGACACGCCGCCCGAGCAGCGCTTCGACCGCATCGTCGAGTTCGCCGCCCAGGAGTTCGAGGTGCCCATCGTGCTGGTGAGCCTGGTGGACGCGCAGCGGCAGTGGTTCAAGGCTCGCGTGGGCCTGGACGCCTGCGAGACGGGCCGCGACGAGTCCTTCTGCGCTCACGCCCTGGCAGCCGACGACGTCCTGGAGGTGCCCGATGCCCTGCAGGACCCCCGCTTCGCGGACAACCCCCTGGTGCTGGGCCCGCCCCACATCCGCTTCTATGCGGGCGCCCCGCTCAACGTGAGCCCTGGCCTCAACCTCGGCACCCTGTGCCTGATCGACCGCCAGCCCCGCCAGCTGGACGAGGTGGACCGGCACATCCTCTGCGCCCTTCGCGACCTGTGCGTGGAAGAGCTGCGCGAGCGGCAGGAAGGGGCTTGAGATGGCAGGCACTGTCAAGCAACTGCTGCTGGTGGACCCGCACTCCCTGTTCCGTCGCACCCTGGCCATGGTGGCCCGCGACCTGCATCTGGCCGATGTCCAGGAGACCGCCAGCCTGGAGCTGGCCCAGCGCCTGCTGGAGCGGCGCCCGGTCGACGGCCTGCTGATGGACATCGGCGAAGGCCTGGAGGCCCTGAACCTGCTGCACAACATCCGCGGCGGCGCCACCAGCTGCGCGACGGACCTGCCGGTGGCCCTGACGGCCGAGCATTGCGACCTCGCCACCGCCCAGCTCTACAAGGAGCAGGGCGTGCGCCGCATCCTGCTCAAGCCCTTCAAGGTGAAGACGGCGCTGGAGGTCATCCAGGACCTGGCCAGCGCCTGAGCTCAGACCGCCGCCAGCGCGCGGTCCAGGTCCTGCCGCAGGTCCTCGATGTGCTCGATGCCCAGCGAGAGCCGCACCGTGTCCTCGCCCACGCCTGCCTGGTCCAGCTCGGCCGGCGAGAGCTGGCGGTGGGTGGTGGAGGCCGGGTGCGTGGCCAGGGACTTCGCGTCGCCGATGTTGACCAGGCGGGTGAAGAGCTGCAGCGCATCGAGGAAGCGGGCGCCGGCCTCGCGCGGGTTCTGCCCCGGCGCGGTCTTCAGGCCGAAGGTCAGCAGGCCCGAGCCCTGGCCCGAGAGGTACTGCTGCACCAGGGCATGGTCCGGGTGGTCGGGCAGGCCGGCGTAGTTGACCCAGGCCACCTTGGAATGGGCCTTCAGGTGCTCGGCCACGGCGCGGGCGTTCTGGCTGATGCGGTCCATGCGCAGGGGCAGGGTCTCGATGCCCTGCAGGATCAGGAAGGCATTGAAGGGCGACAGCGCCGCGCCCGTGTTGCGCAGGGGCACGACGCGCGCCCGGGTGATGTAGGCCGCCGCGCCCGCGGCCTGGGTGTAGACCACGCCGTGGTAGCTGGGGTCGGGCTCGTTGAGGCGCTTGAAGCGGGCCTTGTGCTGGTCCCAGGGGAAGCGGCCGGAGTCGATGATGGCGCCGCCCACCGCCGCGCCGTGCCCGCCCAGGTACTTGGTCAGCGAGTGCACGACGATGTCCGCGCCATGCTCGATGGGGCGGCTCAGGTAGGGGCTGGGCACGGTGTTGTCCACGATCAGGGGCACGCCGTGGCGGTGGGCGACCTCGGCGATGCGGGCGATGTCCGTCACATTGCCCTGCGGATTGCCCAGGGACTCCACGAACACGGCCTTGGTGCGCTCGTCGATCAGGCCCTCGAAGCTCTCGGGGCGGCGGTAGTCGGCAAAGCGGGTGGTGATGCCCAGCTGCGGCAGGGTGTGGGCGAAGAGGTTGTAGGTGCCGCCATAGAGCGCGCTGGAGGCCACGATGTTGTCGCCCGCCTCGGCGATGGTCTGGATGGCATAGGTGACGGCCGCCTGCCCCGAGGCCAGGGCCAGCGCGCCGATGCCGCCTTCCAGCGCGGCCAGGCGCTGCTCCAGTACGGCGTTGGTGGGGTTGTTGATGCGGGTGTAGATGTGGCCCTCGGCCTTGAGGTCGAAGAGGTCGGCCGCGTGCTGGGCGCTGTCGAAGGCATAGGCCACGGTCTGGTAGATGGGCACGGCCACGGCGCGTGTGGTGGGATCGGGCGCGTAGCCGGCATGCACGGCGCGGGTCTCGAAGCGCCATTCGGCGGCGTGAGGGTTCTGGCTCATGGGGGCTCCTGGTGGGACGGGAAGTGGCAACGGGGCAAGCCTAGCGCCTGAAGACGGTGGCCGTCCTGTCAGGTTTTGCATATGGATGTTTCCAAACCGAAGAGCCTGGGCATCGCCCATGGCGGCCGGCTGACGTAGCATCGGCCCGCCATGACACGCCCTCTTGACCCCGACACCCTCGCGCCGGCGCACCCGCGCCTGGGCGAGGCGCTGCGCTACTGGCTCAGGCTCGGCTGCATCAGCTTTGGCGGTCCCGCGGGGCAGATCGCCCTGATGCACGAGGAACTGGTGCGGCGGCGCCGCTGGATCAGCGAGCGCCGCTTCCTCCACGCCCTGAACTACTGCATGGTGCTGCCGGGCCCGGAGGCCCAGCAGCTGGCCACCTACATCGGCTGGCTGCTGCATGGCACGGCCGGCGGCATTGCCGCGGGCGCGCTCTTCGTGCTGCCCTCGCTGTTCCTGCTGATCGGCCTGTCCTGGGTCTACATGGCCTTCGGGCAGCTGGACTGGGTGGCGGGCCTGTTCTATGGCGTCAAGCCGGCCGTGACGGCCCTGGTGGCCCAGGCCGCCTGGCGCATCGGGCAGCGCACCCTGCGCAATGCCTGGCTGTGGGCGCTCGCCGGGGCAGCCTTCCTCGGCCTGGCGGTGCTGCACCTGCCTTTCCCGGCCATCGTCGCAGCGGCGGCGGCGGCTGGCTGGGCCCTGGGGCGCTGGCGGCCGGCCCTGGTGCGGACCGGGGCGGGGCATGGCAGCGCGAAGGACGAGCCTCACCGGCCCACCGTCATCGACGACCACAGCCCCCTGCCCGAACGCGCCCGCTTTCGCTGGCCCCGCCTGGCCCGGCAGGCGGCCGTGGCCCTGCTGCTGTGGGCGCTGCCCTTCGGCCTGCTGTGGGCCTGGCAGGGTGCCACGGGGCCCTACACGCAGATGGCCTGGTTCTTCACCAAGGCGGCTCTGCTGACCTTCGGCGGCGCCTACGCGGTGCTGCCCTACGTGACCCAGGCCGCCGTTCATCAGTTCCGCTGGCTGGGCCCCGGCCAGGTGATGGACGGCCTGGCCCTGGGCGAGAGCACGCCGGGGCCGCTGATCATGGTGGTGACCTTCATCGCCTTCGTCGGCGGCTGGCAGTCCGAGGCCCTGCAGGCGGGCTGGGCCGCAGTGGTGGGCCGCGAGTGGGCGGCCCTGGCCGCCGGCACGGTGGCGGCCCTGCTGGTCACCTGGTTCACCTTCCTGCCGTCCTTCGTCTTCATCCTGACCGGCGCGCCCCTGGTCGAGGCCACGCACCAGGACCTGCGCATCACCGGCCCGCTGACGGCCATCACCGCGGCCGTGGTGGGGGTGATCCTCAACCTGGCCCTGTTCTTCGCGCTGCACGTGATCTGGCCGCGAGGGCTGGAAGGCGGGATGGACGCCATGGCCCTGCTGCTCACGGCGGCGGCGGGCCTGGCCCTGATCCGCTTCAAGCGCGGCGTGCTGGAGGTGGTGGGCGTGTGTGCCCTTCTTGGCATGTCCTGGCGCCTGCTGGGGGCGTGACTCCCGGCAGGGGGGGGCGCTTTTGCTAGGCTCGCGCCTTTGCATCCAGACAGGTACCCCTGACGTGAAGCTCCCCTATGTCCTGGCCGCCGGCATGAGCCTGGCGTCGCCCCTGCTGGCCGCCCAGGCCGCCGAATCCTCCTCGCCCGCGAGTGCCGCCGTGACCGCTGCCCAGACTGCCCCCAACGCCCTGCTCAGCGAAAGCCCGCTGCCGCTGCGCTACCCGCCCTTCGACAAGATCCGCGACGCCGACTTCGCCCCCGCGATGGACGCCGGCATGGCCGAGCAGCTGAAGGAAGTGGCCGCCATCGCCGACAACCCGGCCGCGCCCACCTTTGAGAACACCCTCGTCGCCCTGGAGCGCTCGGGCCGCACGCTGAACCGCGCCACCACGGTGCTCTTCAGCCTGCTGGGCGCCGACTCCAACCCGGCCCGCCTCAAGCTGCAGGCCGAGTACGCCCCCAAGCTGGCGGCGCATGCCGACGCCATCTCCCTGAACCCCAGGCTCTTCCAGCGCATCTCGGCCCTCTACGCGCAGCGTGACAAGCTGGGCGCCGTGGAGCAGCGCCTCACCGAGCGCTACTACAAGCGCCTGGTGCGTGCCGGTGCCAAGCTGGAGGAGGCCCAGAAGACCCGCATCAAGGCCATCAACGCCGAGCTGGCCCGCCTGGGCGCGCAGTTCAACCAGGCCGTGCTGGCCGAGGTGAACGCCAGCGCCGTGGTGGTGGACAGCGAGGCGGAGCTCAAGGGCCTGTCCGCCGGCCAGATCGCCGCCGCCCGCGAGGCCGCCAAGGCCCGCGGCCTGGAGGGCAAGTTCGTGATCGCCCTGCTCAACACCACCGGCCAGCCCTTCGAGGCGCAGCTGGAGAACCGCGCCCTGCGCGAGCGCCTGCACAAGGCCTCCGTGGCCCGCGGCAGCCGCGGCAACGAGCATGACACCACGGCCATCGTCGCCCAGGTCACCGCCCTGCGCGCCGAGCGGGCCCAGCTGCTGGGCTACGCCACCCATGCCGACTTCGTGCTGGAGGAGGAGACCGCCAAGAGCCAGCAGGCCGTGAACGCCATGATGCGCCAGCTGGCGCCCGCCGCCGTGGCCGCCGCCCGCCGCGAGGGTGCCGAGCTGCAGGCCCTCATCGACAAGGAGCAGGCCGCCAAGGGCCAGCCCTCCTTCAAGCTCGAGGCCTGGGACTGGGCCTTCTACAGCGAGCGCCTGCGCGCCGCCAAGTTCGGCTTCGACGAGAGCCAGCTCAAGCCCTATCTGGAGCTGAGCAACGTGCTGGAGAACGGCGTGTTCTACGCCGCCGAGAAGGTCTACGGCCTGCGCTTCAAGGAGCGCAAGGACCTGCCCGTCTACCACCCCGATGTGCGCGTCTACGACGTCTTCAATGCCGACGGCTCGCAGCTGGCCATCTTCATCGCCGACATGTACGCCCGGCCCTCCAAGCGCGGTGGCGCCTGGATGAATGCCTACGTCTCGCAGAACGGTCTGGAGGGCACGCTGCCCGTGGTGGCCAACCACCTCAACATCCCCAAGCCGCCGGCCGGCGAGCCCACGCTGATGACCTGGGACGAGGTCCGCACCGCCTTCCACGAGTTCGGCCATGCGCTGCACGGCATGTTCTCGCAGGTGAAGTACCCGACCTTCGCGGGCACCGCCGTGCCGCGCGACTTCGTCGAGTTCCCCTCGCAGGTCAATGAGATGTGGGCCGACTGGCCGGAGATCCTGGCCCACTACGCCAAGCACTACAAGAGCGGTGAGACCATGCCCCGCGCCCTGCTGGACAAGGTGCTGGCTGCCGGCAAGTTCAACCAGGGCCATGCCACCACCGAGTACCTCGCGTCCTCGGTGCTGGACCAGCGCTGGCACCAGCTGAAGGCGGGCGAGGTGCCCAAGCCCGAGCAGGTCATGGCCTTCGAGGCCCGCGTGCTGAAGGAAGAGGGCTTCGACTACGCCCCCGTGCCCCCGCGCTACCGCACCCCCTACTTCAGCCACATCATGGGCGGCTACGCGGCCGGCTACTACGCCTACATCTGGTCCGAGGTGCTGGACGCCAACACCGTGGCCTGGTTCAAGGGCCAGGGCGGCCTCAAGCGCGAGCTGGGCGACGCCTTCCGTGCCAAGCTGCTGAGCCAGGGCGGCAGCCGCGACGCGCTGGAGCTGTTCCGCGGCGTCGTCGGCCATGAGCCCCAGATCGAGCCGCTGCTGGAGCGCCGCGGTCTGAAGGTCAAGGCGAGTGCCGAGGGCAAGGTGGCGGCGAAGTAAGCGTCCGTCATCGGCGGGCAAGGCCTGGCACCTGCGGGTGGCCAGGCCTTTTTCTTGCACCGTCGGACGTGATTCAGCGCCGCAGCAGCGAGAGCAGCAGGGCCGCCAGCATGCCCAGCAGCAGCCAGGTGCCGGGGCGGCTGAGGGGGCCGCGCGTGAGCCCTTCGTGCAGCTTGGCGCTGTCGTTGGCTGCCAGGGGCGCGCGCGCGGCCACCTGGGGCGGCGCCTCCTTACGCGCCCGTGACACACCCTCCAGCGGACTGGGGCGGACATACCCCGGATCCAGTGCCGCACTGTTGCCCAGCCGGGCGACATGGTCCAGCGCGCCGGGGTCGCCGTCGAAGTACGCTGCAGCGCCATAGGGCGCGAAGCCGTCGTCATAGCCGCTCAGCCACTTCAGATCGGGCAAGGCGCTGGCGTCGCCGCCCAGACTCTCGGCAAGCGTCCGGGCGTCTTCGTCGAAGTCATTGAGGCACAGGACCTCGATGGGATCCATCGTCAGCCAGGGGTGCGGCAGATCGTTCAGGCCCTCACAGGCCCGGCGCCAGTAGGACTTCGCCAGCGCGGCGTCTCCGGTGAGGGCCACGTAGATGGGCAGGGCCTGCTGCAGGCGCTCGCGGGCCGCCGCCACGCTCGTGCACGGCAGGTTCAGCGCGACGGTGCTGAACTGCTCCGGTCCATTCTGCAGACGGACCACGGCCGGCAGCAGGTCCTCCGGGCGGAAGCACAGCAGCCAGGGCAGTGGCAGTCGGTTGGCCGCTTCGGCCACGCGCAGGGCTTGCGACGGCTCGCTCCCGGCTCCGGGTGGATGCAGCTGAGGCGGCACCCCCGGCATGTCGGCATTGATCAGGCAGGCTCTGTTGGCCATGGTTCCTCCTTGATGGGCCGTCGAGGCCGCGGCGCATTCTGCAGCACGCCCGCCTCCGTGCCAGTCCCTGCCTAGAGGGATTCCAGCCTTTCGAGCGTGGCCCGGGCCTGCGCCCGCACGGCGGCCAGGTCCTCCGCCGCCATCCGCTCCAGCTGCCGGTACACCGGCGCCAGCCGCGGCAGATGGCGCAGCCGCTGGGCATGCCGGTCCATGAAGTCCCAGTACAGCGCATTGAAGGGGCAGGCGCGCTCGCCCAGGCGCTGGCGTTTGTCGTAGGGGCAGTGGCGGCAGTGGTCGCCCATGCGGTCCAGGTAGGCGGCGCTGCTCACATAGGGCTTGGTGGTGATGGCGCCGCCGTCGGCGAACTGGCTCATGCCCAGGGTGTTGGGCGCCTCCACCCACTCGAAGGCGTCGATGTAGATGCCCAGGTACCACGGGTGCACCTCGGCGGGATCGAGCCCGGCCAGCAGCGCGAAGTTGCCGATCACCATCAGGCGCTGGATGTGGTGCGCATGGGCCGCGCGCAGCGACTGGCCGATGGCCTGCTGCAGGCAGCGCATGCGGGTCCGGCCGGTCCAGAACCAGGCGGGCAGGGGGCGCTTGTGGCCGAGGTGGTTCAGCTCCACATAGCCGGGCATGCGCGCCCAGTAGACGCCCCGCACATACTCGCGCCAGCCCAGGATCTGGCGGATGAAGCCCTCGACGCCGGCCAGCGGCGCCCGCCCTTCGCGCCAGGCGGCCTCGGCCGCGGCAATCACCTCGCGCGGATGCAGCATCTTGGTGTTCAGCGCGAAGGACAGCAGGGAGTGGAAGAGGCGCTCGTGGCTGTCGCTCAAGGCGTCCTGGTAGGGCCCGAAATGCGGCAGGCCGTGCGCGATGAAGTGCTGCAGGTCCTCGAGCGCCTCTTCGCGGTCCAGCGGCCAGGGCAGGGCCTCTGCACAGGGCTCGCCCATCGTGCGCACGCCGGCCGCTTCGATCTCCTGCCACAGGGCGCTGAGCGCATGGCGGCGTCGCAGATCCGGCGGCTCGGGCGGATCGCCGGGCCAGCGGCTGCGGTTCTCGCTGTCGAAGTTCCAGCGCCCGCCGGCGGGCTGGCGGCCCTCCATCAGCACCTGCTCGCGCTGGCGCAGGTGGCGGTAGAAGCGCTCCATCAGCCAGGGGCCGTCGCCGAAGAAGCGGGCGGCTTCGTCGCGGCTGCTGAGGAAATGCCGGCTGTCGGCCCAATGCAGGGCATAGGGCGCCTGCGCGGCATGGGCGCGCAGCTGGGCGTCGAGCCGCCATTCGTCGGGCAGCTGCACCTCGACCATCGTTGCGCCGGTGGCCTGGGCCAGCGCGTCCAGGTTGCCCGTCAGCGACTGCCGGTTGTGCGGGTTGCCGATGCGCAGATAGTGCACCCGGTGGCCCGCCTCGTGCAGGCGCCGCGCAAAGCGCCGCATCGCCGCGAAGATCGCCAGCACCTTCTGCGCGTGATGCAGGGCGTAGTCCGTCTCCTGCCGGATCTCCATCAGCACGACCAGCACCTGGGGGTCAGGTCTTGCCTCAAACCAGGGATGCAGCGGGTCGAGCTGGTCGCCCAGCACCAGGCGCAGCACCGCGGCGGGGGCCAGGTCTTGCGGGACGCGGTTCACGATGGATGCCCCTCGTTCCAGCGCGCCCGGTACGTGCCCTGCGGATCATGCTGCCGCGCCTGCCAGGCCAGGTCGAAATGCCGGCCGCCGCGCGGATCCGTGCCGTAGCCGGCGATGTAGGCCCAGTTGCCCTGGTTGCTCTGCGGGTCGAAGTCGAGCAGCTGGGCCTCGTACCAGGCGGCGCCGGCCCGCCAGTCGCCGCCCAGCTCGTGCAGCAGGGCGCTGGCGCAGACCTGGCGCAGGCGGTTGGACAGCCAGCCCGTTGCCGCCAGCTCGCGCATGCCGGCATCGACCAGGGGCAGGCCGGTGCGGCCCTGGCACCAGCGTTCAAAGGCTGCGGCGTTGTGCCGGGGCGCGTGCGCGTCCGGCTTCAGGCCGGTGGGGTGGTAGAGGCGCGCGCCCTCCACGGCCATGAGCCAGCGGAAGTACTCGCGCCACAGCAGCTCGACACGGATCCAGTCGCTGCCCTCGCTGCGGCCTTGTGCGGCCTCGTGCGCATCGAGCGCCGCCCAGGCACGGCGTGGGGACAGCGCGCCCGTCGCCAGCCAGGGCGACCATCGGGTGGAGGCCTGCGGGTCCGACAGCGCGTCGCGGGTCTTCTTGTAGACGGGCACGGCCGGCGAGGACAGGTAGGCCTCGAGATGTCGCAGCGCCGCCGCCTCGCCCGGGGCGCAGGGCGTCGTCGTGTAGGGATGGCAGCTGCGCGGGTCCACAGGCGGGCAGGGGGGCTGCGGCGCTGGCGGCGGCAGCTCCCCGGCGGGCGAGGGCGGCCAGGATTGCGGCTCGGGCAGCGGCGAACCCGGCTGCCGCTGCGATCGCTCCAGGGCCTGACGGAAGGGCGTGAAGCTGCGCGGCAGGGCTGGCAGGCCGGTGCCCGGGTCCCGCGCGAAGGGCAGCGCAGCGGCTTCGAACAGGCCGCCGCTTTCATGGCGATGCAGCGGCAGGCCCTGCGCGACCAGCGCGGCCTCCTCGGCCTTTTCCTCCGGGGCCAGGCCTTGCTGGGCATGGACGGCGACCACGCGATGTCGCGCGGCCAGCTCGCCCAGCGCTTGCGCGGGCGCGAGGGTCGTCCGCCCCAGCCGCTGGCCGTGGCGGCGCAACTGCTCGTCCAAGGCCTGCAGGCTCTGCCACTCCACCCAGCGCCGGTGCGGGCCCAGGCGCGCGAAGCCCCAGCGCGTGGGGCCGTCCGGCGGCAGGGGGGCCAGGCACAGCAGGGGCAGGCCGCGCTGGCGAGCCTCCGCGCAGGCGGCGCGCAGGGCGGGGTTGTCATGCAGGCGCTGGTCGCGCCGGACCCACCACAGCACCAGATCCTGCCTCATGCCAGGCCCTCGCCAGGCGGCGGGGTGGCGCCGCGCGCACGCTTGCAGCGCTCCGAGCAGTAGCGCACCTGCTCCCAGTCCCGCGCCCACTTGCGGCGCCAGGTGAAGGGGCGGCCGCAGTGCAGGCAGGGCTTGCTGGGCAGTTCGGACTTGAGGCGCATCCGGGCCATCTCAGAGTTCCAGTGTCAGTTGATCGGGGCCGTGGCCAGCCCGGCGCGGGCCGGGCGATGAGCCCGCCAGGCGCGCCGACCAGCCCGCGGGGTCGCGCGAGGCATGGCGGCGCAGGACCTCCGCCTTGGCCGCCCGCACGGCGGGCTCGGCCCGGCGCTCATGCAGGCGTGCCTTGGCCTGCCGGCTGGCGAGTTCCAGGTCGACCAGCGGAATGGGCAGGGTCAGGTCTTGCCCGCCGCCCAGCAGGCCCAGCCGCTGCCGCAGCGCCGGCGGCATGCGCCAGGGCTCGAACAGCCAGCTGTCGGGCACCGTCTGCATCCAGGGCAGCCAGTGGCGGACGTAAAGGCCCTGGGGGTCTTGCTCCTGCGCCTGCTTGACGGGGTTGTAGACGCGGGTGGTGTTGATGCCGGTGGTGCCGGCCTGCATCTGCATCTGGGGCCAGTGGATGCCGGGTTCGTAGTCCAGGAACTGGCGGGCCAGCCACAGGCCGACCTCGCGCCAGTGCAGCCACAGCGGGTAGGCCGCCACCGACACCAGCATGGCCCGCATGCGGAAGTTCAGCCAGCCGGTCTCGCGCAGCTGCGCCACGCAGGCGTCCACCAGCGGCCAGCCGGTGCGGCCGGCCTGCAGGGCCTCGAAGTGCTCGGCACGCCAGTCGTGCTCTCGCAGCCCGTCATAGCCCCGGTGGAGGTTGCGCCATTCCTGTTCAGGCTCGCTCTCGAGCTTCTGGATGAAGTGGTCATGCCAGGCCAGGCGGCTCTGGAAGGCCCGCAGGCCCTGGGCCAGGCGGCCGGGACCGGCGGTGTCCATGCGGGTCTGCGTCGCCTGCACGACCTCCCGCAGGCCCAGGCAGCCCCAGGCCAGGTAGGGCGAGAGCCGCGAGCAGGCGGTGCGCGCGCTCAGCGGCGAGGAGATGCCGCCGCGGTACCGGGCCGCGCGGTCGTCCAGAAAGCCCTGCAGATAGCGCAGCGCCAGGCGCCGCCCGCCGCGCTGGCGCTGCGGCGGCTGGCCCTCATGCGCACGTTCGGGAACCAGTGCAGCCCAGTCGGGCAGCGTCTGCGACGACAGGGGCCAGGGGGCCGACGGCAGGGGCGGGACCGGCAGCAGCGGCCGCGCCATGCAGGCGGCCCAGTGCGCGCGCCAGCCGTCGCGGTCCTTCAGCGCGCGGACCACGCCGTGGCTGGGATGCTGCGTCCAGCGCACGCCGCGCGAGCGGCACCAGGCGGCCACGGCGCGGTCGCGGGCGTAGCTCCAGTCGTTGCCCGTCTCCTCATGCGAGACCAGGGCCTCGAAGGGCCGGGCCTGCCACAGGCGCTCCAGCACGGCACAGGCCTCGCCCACCCGGACCAGCAGCGGGCAGCCCGCCTGCCCCAGCTCGGCCTGCAGTTCGCGCAGGCATTCGGTGAGGAACTCGTAGTGCTGGCGCGCGCTGTCAGGCTGCCGCCAGGCCTCGGGCTCGACGATGAACAGGGGCAGCACCGGCCCGCCGCGCCGGGCGGCGTCGCAGAGGGCGGCGTGGTCCTGCAGGCGCAGGTCCCGCTTGAACCAGAGCAGGGTGGGGCGCATGGGCGGCAGTATGGCCAGGCCACCCTGTCTTTGCAGGACTGGGGATTTGCCGGCGGCCGCGTCGTCCCTGTCACACTGGACCCCGCGGATCCGTCTAGGCCCTCATGAACGACCCCACCGACTTTTTCGAGCAGCGCCGCCCCCGCCTTCAGGGCATCGCCTACCGCATGCTGGGCTCCCGCGCCGAGGCAGAGGAGCTGGTGCAGGACGTGTGGCTGCGCTGGCACGAGGCGGATCAGGGCAGCCTGGCCAATGCCGAGGCCTGGCTGGTGACGGTGACCACGCGCCTGTCCATCGACCGCCTGCGCGCGGCCCAGGCGCAGCGGGCGCATTACGTGGGCTTCTGGCTGCCCGAGCCCTGGCTGGAGCTGGACGAGCTGGCGCCCGCTGCGCAGGTGGAGCGTCCGGCCACGCCGGAAGAGCAGCTGGCACGGGCCGACGACATCTCCATGGCCTTTCTGACCCTGCTGGAGCGGCTGACCCCCGAGGCTCGCGCGGCCTTTCTGCTGCGCGAGGTCTTTGATGCCGACTACGCCGAGGTGGCCCAGGCCCTGGGCAAGAGCGAGGCAGCCTGCCGGCAGATCATCTCCCGCGCCCGGGGCCAGCTGAAGGCGCAGCGGCCGCGCTACCGGGTGCCCGTGGACACCCACTACCGCCTGCTCGCCGGCTTTGCCGAGGCCGCGCGGCAGGGTGACTACCGCCGCCTGCAGGCCCTGCTGGCCGAGGACGCCGAGCTGATCAGCGATGGCGGCGGCGTGGTGCCCAGCTTCGGCAGGGTGCTGGCGGGGGCGGGGCGCATTGCCCGGCTGTACTTCGCGTCCTCGCGCCGCCATGCGCTGGGCCATCACCGCCTGCAGCTGGAGATCGTGCGCATGAATGGCCAGTGGGGCCTGCTGCGTTTCATCGACGGGCGCCTGGAATCGGCCCAGAGCCTGGAGACCGACGGGCAGCGCATCACCCGCATCCACACCCAGCGCAATCCCCGGAAGCTGCAGGGCCTGGCCGCGGCCTGGGCGGAGGCTGTCACAAGGCGGGAGGCTGGAGCGTCTTGAGAGGTGCAAGCCCGGGCCCCGGGCTCGATCAACCTCAGGAGTCTCTTCATGTCCGAACGTCTCGACTACGCTCAGCTGGCCCCCGATGCCTTCAAGAAATACCTGGACTTCGCGCTCAGCCTCAAGAAAGGCCCGCTGGAGGTCGCACTCGTGGACCTGCTGACGCTGCGGGCCTCGCAGCTCAATGGCTGCGCCTTCTGCGTGGACATGCACGTCAAGGAGGCCACGCTTCACGGCGAGCGCCCCCTGCGCCTGCACCATGTGGCGATCTGGCGGGAGTCGCCCCTGTTCTCGCCCCGCGAGCGGGCGGCCCTGGCCTGGACCGAGCAGCTCACGCAGCTGCCCGCCCATGGCGTGACGGACGCCGACTACGCCGCCGTGCGCGCCCACTTCAGCGAGGCCGAGCTGGCGGCGCTGAGCTTCGCCATCGTGGCCATCAATGGCTGGAACCGCCTGGCCGTCGGCTTCGCGGCGGTGCCGGGCTCCAAGGACGCGGCCTACGGCCTGCAGGGCGCAGGCCTGGCATGACCTGACCCCCTTGCCGGCCGGCAGGGGTCAGCGGGCGCCCAGCTGGCGTCCGTACTGCACCAGGGCCAGCACCCGGGCGGCGCGCAGCCAGGCCAGGGCCAGCACCAGCAGCAGGCTCAGCAGGGCGGCGCCCGCCACACCCAGCGGGCCGATGGGCAGGACCTGGATGCGGGCCCAGCCCAGCAGGGCACCCAGCAGCAGGCCCAGCACCAGCAGGCTCAGGCTGATGCACAGCCGGGCCGGGCGGCGCAGCAGGCCGCGCACGGCGCGGCCCCAGGCGGCGACCACCGAGCGGCGGGTGGGTTCCAGCACCAGCAGCGCGCGCGTCGCGTCCAGCGAAGCCGTCACCAGCAGCAGCAGGACGAGGCCGGCAAGCAGGATGACGCGGCGGTGCAGGTCCAGGTCGGACTCCAGCAGCCAGTGCCGCGCCTGCTCGTCCACCGCGTCCATCACGCCGCCGATCAGCGCGGCGATGAGGCCCAGGGGCAGCAGGCCCCACAGCCACAGCCGTGCCATCTGGGGGTACTCCTTCCAGCCGCCCAGCCACAGCTGGCCCAGCGTGGGGCGCCCCACGTGGAAGCGCGCCGCAGCCTGCACCATGCCGCTGAGCCAGGGCAGGCACAGGGCCGCCAGCACCAGGCCCGGCAGCGTGGACAGCGGGCTGTAGCCGCGCTGCGGCAGGTTGGCGATGGCGTCGACCAGCATCGCCGGGTCGAGGTGCTGCAGTAGGCGCTCGGCCGCCAGCGAGCGGTTGAAGTAATCGCTCAGGGCACTCCACAGCGGCAGCAGCGCCAGCAGGGTGGACAGGCCCAGCACGAGCAGCCAGCTCAGCAGCAGGCGCCATTGCAGGCCCAGGTGCAGGCCCGTTCGCAGGGCCGCGGCATAGGGTGCGGGGCGGGAGGAGGGCAGGGACGAGCCCATATCGGTCACCGTGTTCATAGCGTGCTCAGCAGGGCAAGGAAGGACATCAGGGCAGCGGCGGCGTCGCTGATGAGGCGTCGCGTGCCGCTGCTGTCGGGCTTGAGGCGGCGGCTGTTGTCGGCCACGCTCATGTCCAGGCGCTGCGCCTGTTGCGGGTCCAGCTCGGCCGAGACGGCCTTGACGGGCTTGACCCAGCTGTAGCGCTTCCAGCGTTCCTGGTCGTCCCAGACCACCTTCTCCTCGCTGCCGTCGGCGAAGCGCACCACCAGCACCTGGGGTTGCGCCGCGCCGCGCCGGCGCAGGGTGACGGTGGTGCGGTAGGGCAGGGCGCCGCCGTCCTTGGCCTCGGCGTCCGGATGGGCCTTGTCCCAGGCCTTGCGCTGGGCACGGACCACCTTGCTGCGCTGCTCTTCGGTCACCTCGCTGCCCTTCGCGCCGTAGAGGCCCAGCAGCGGCTTCACTTCCTCGCTCTCCAGCTTCTCGACGCGGTCGTCGACGCCGGCGGCGGCATAGACATGCGTGGCGAAGACCTGCTCGATCAGGGCGGGCTTGCCCGAGACCTCGGCCAGCACCTCGCGCAGGTCAGCCACCGAGGGGTGGCGGAACTTCCAGCGCTGGTAGTAGGTCTGGATGGCGCGGTCCATCACCTCGCTGCCCAGCTGCAGCTCCAGGCTGCGCATGACGGTGGCGGTGCGGGAATAGACGCTGCCATAGCTGCCGCTGGAGTAGCGGTGCCAGGAGTTGCTGCCCAGTCCATCGGGCGGATTGCCCTGGGAGGCGATGCGTTCGGCGTCGAACACGTCCACGCTGGGGTTGATGCCCAGGCGCTGCATCAGGCCCGTCGCCACGGGGATGCGGCGGCCGGCGGCCTGCAGCATGCGCTGGTCCCAGTACTGGTTCATGCCCTCGTCCAGCATGGGCTCCTCGAATTCGTTCGAGGCCAGGATGCCGTAGAAGTAGCCGTGGCCGAATTCGTGGATGGTGACGAAGTCCAGGCCGTAGCGCTCGATCGTGCCTTCCTTGTCGGTCTTGTAGGCGTCGGTGGTGAAGAAGGTGGGGTACTCCATGCCGCCCGCCTCGCCCGCGTTGAAGGGCGGGATCACGGCGGTGACGGTGCGGTAGGGGTAGGGGCCCAGGGTCTTGGAGAACCAGGTCAGCGCGTCCTGCGTGGCCTTGAGCACCGAGGGCATGGTGTGGGCGTACTCGGGCGGCGAGAGCACCTTGATCGTCACCTCGGGGCTGCCGGGGAAGGTCCAGCGGCCGGTGAGGGGCGCGGCGGTGCGCTTGTCTGCCGTCCAGGCGAAGTCATGCACATCGCCCTGGACGAAACGGTGGATGCTGCGGCCGCCTTCCTTGCGCGGCGCGCCCTGCTCCTCGCCGGTGGCGCCCACCACATAGTCCGCCGGCACGTCCAGCGTGACGTCGTAGCTGCCGAAGTCGGCGTAGAACTCGCTGTGCAGGTGGAACTCGTGGGCGTTCCAGCGCGGCTCGGTGGCGCCGCGCTCGCCGGGCAGCTCCAGCACGGCCATCTTGGGGAACCACTGCGCCACGAGATGGAAGCTGCCGAAGTGGCCCGTGCGGGCCACCACGCGCGGCAGCTGGTCGAAGAAGTCGATGTCCAGCACGGTGCTGCCGCCCGCCGGCACGGCCTGCGGCAGGTCCAGGCGGACCACGGTGCGGTCGGTCTTGGGGCCGCCATCCGGCTGCACGAAGTGATACGGCACGGCCCGGCCCTGCTGCAGCACCTTGCGCAGCTCGATGCGGCCCCATTCGCCGTCCTTGGACTCCACGTCGGTGCGGAAGGAGAAGCCCTGGCGCTTCTCCGTCATGAAGGTGCTGCCCTCGCCCTCGAAGGCGTTCAGGTAGAGGTGCAGGTAGACCGAGCGCACTTCGCGGTCACTGCGGTTGCGCCAGCGCATCTGCTGCTTGCCCTCCAGCGTGTGGCGCTGGGGGTCAAGTCTTGCCTCGATGCGGTAGTCCACCACCCGGTCGGACAGCGTGGCCTCCTGGCCGCTGCGGGCGCCACCCCAGGCCTTGGCGTCGCTGGGGGTGCGCACGGCCGCGGCCATGCCATGGGCCAGGGGGATGCCGTCGAGCGAGGGCGGGACGGCCGGATGGGCCTGATCAGAAGCGCTGGCCTGCGGCAGGGCCTCGGCGTCCTTCGGGTCCTCGCCAGTGTGGCTGAGCTTCCAGCCGGCCAGGGCCAGCATCAGGAGGGCGAGGGAGAGCAGCCAGGTGCGGCGTCGTCGGGTCCAGGCAGGCAGGGAGGGCATGGTCGGGCTTCTTCAGCAAGCGAAGGGGCCATTGGATACCGGCCAGACTCCGCGCCACAAGCCCGGGGATGTGCGCATGACCAAGCGCACGGGTCGGTCAGGCCATCAGCTGCCGGGCCGCCAGGGCCAGGTCTTGCGCCTCCAGGCGCGGCAGGGCCAGGGGCCGGGCCTGGGCCAGGCGCAGGTAGTTGCTGCGCTGCGAACGGGCGTAGAGCGGGTCGTAGTGCTCGGTCATCAGAGCCTCGAACAGGGGTGCCAGCTGGCCCGCGCGGGCCCAGGCCTGCCAGCGGGCGATGGTCTCCTTGGCATGCAGGCCGGTGTTGGCATTGAGCTGGCCCAGCAGGTTGGCGAGTTCCTCGCCATCCTTGCCCAGATAGGCGTAGTCCTGCAGCAGGTAGGCCAGGCGGGCATGCGCCGGGGCCTCGATGGCGATGCAGTCCGCCCCGCGCAGGGCGTCCAGGACGGCATCCGGCAGCATCAGGCGGCCGATCTTGCGGCTCTCGGCCTCCACGAACACCGGCCGAGCAAGGTCGAAGCCCTGCAGAACCTGCGCCAGCGCGGTCTCGAAGGCCTTCTGCGAGGGCTGCTCCTGGCCGGGCCAGCGCCCCAGGATCGAGCCCTTGTGCCGGGCCAGGGCCTCCAGGTCCAGCACCTGTGCGCCTTCGGCCCGCAGGGCCTGCAGCAGCGCGGTCTTGGCGCTGCCCGTGGGGCCGCAGATGACCTGCAGCTTCAGCTGCGGCGCCAGCGTGGCGATGCGCTCCATCACATGGGCGCGGAAGGCCTTGTAGCCGCCGTGCAGCTGCTGGGCGTCCCAGCCGACCAGGCGCAGCCATTGCACCATGGTGCCGCTTCGCATGCCGCCGCGCCAGCAGTAGACCAGGGGGCGCCAGGACTTGGGCTTGTCCGCGAAGGACTCGCGCAGGTGCCGCGCCAGCTGGGCCGCCACCATGGCGCCGCCCACGCGCTTGGCCTCGAAGGTGCCCTGCTGCTTGTAGAGCGTGCCGACGATGCGGCGCTCGTCGTCGTCCAGCACCGGGCAGTTGACGGCGCCGGGGATGTGGTCCAGCGCAAATTCCGACGGCGAGCGGGCGTCGATGAGGCTGTCGAACTCGTGGATGCGCTCGGGCGTGATGGGGCGGGGGCGGGACATGAGGGGCGGGATCCTGGCAGGCGGCACAATCCTCGCAGAAATCCGGCCCGCTTCCCGCCGGATGCGTCCTCCGCAGCACACAAGCCATGAACGATTCCACCGCACCGCGACTCACCCAACTGGCCCACGGCGGCGGCTGCGGCTGCAAGATCGCCCCGGGGCTGCTCTCCGACATCCTGGCCCGCACGGCGCCCGGCATCGTGCCGCCGCAGCTGCTGGTGGGCACCGAGACCAGTGACGACGCCGCCGTCTGGCAGCTCAACGACGAGCAGGCCCTCGTGGCCACGACGGACTTTTTCACGCCCATCGTCGACGATCCCTTCGACTTCGGCCGCATCGCCGCGACCAACGCGCTGTCCGATGTCTACGCCATGGGCGGCACGCCCATCATGGCCCTGGCGATCGTGGGCATGCCCATCAACACACTGAGCCCGGACGTCATCGGCCGCATCCTCGAAGGCGGGGCCAGCGTCTGCCGCGAGGCGGGCATCCCCATCGCGGGCGGCCATTCCATCGACGTGGTCGAGCCCATCTACGGCCTCGTGGCCCTGGGCCTGGTGCATCCGAAGCAGGTGCGCCGCAATGCCGACGCACGTGCCGGCGACCGCCTGGTGCTGGGCAAGCCCCTGGGCGTGGGTGTGCTCTCCGCCGCGCTCAAGAAGGGCCTGCTGGATGCCGCCGGCTACCAGGAGATGCTGGCCCACACCACGCGGCTCAACAAGGTCGGCGTCCAGCTGGCCCAGCTGGACGCGGTGCATGCCATTACCGACGTCACCGGCTTCGGCCTGGCCGGTCACCTGCTGGAGATCTGCCGCGGCTCCGGCCTGCAGGCGGCGGTGGACTGGCGGCAGATGCCGCTGATCCACAGCGCCCTCGTCTTCGCGCAGCAGGGCATCTGGACCGGCGCCTCGACCCGCAACTGGACGGCCTATGGCCATGAGGTGGGCGGCGTCGAGGGCTGGTCGGACTGGCAGCGGGCGCTGCTCACCGACCCGCAGACCAGCGGCGGCCTGCTGGTGAGCTGCAGCGCCGAGGCTGTGCCCCAGGTGCTGCAGTGCTTCCGTGACGCAGGCTTTGCGCAGGCGGCGGAGATTGGCGAGCTGCAGGCGCCGGACGGGGCGTCGGCGCGCCTGCAGCTGCGCTGATCCCCAGGCCTCAGGCCGCGCGGCTCAGGGGCACGGGCGGGAAGTCGACCGGCACCTGGAAGGCCACGTTGACGTAGTTGGTGAAGAGGTTCAGGGCCACATGGGCCAGGATCTCCACCGTCTCGCCTTCGGAGAAGCCGGCGGCGCGCAGGGCCTGCAGGTCGGCGTCCTTCAGCTGGCCGCGGTGCTCGACCAGCTGCAGCGC
This sequence comes from Pelomonas sp. BJYL3, assembly GCF_027257975.1. Taxonomy (GTDB): domain Bacteria; phylum Pseudomonadota; class Gammaproteobacteria; order Burkholderiales; family Burkholderiaceae_C; genus Roseateles_B; species Roseateles_B flavus. The sequence continues at coordinate 470,911 of NZ_JANZKX010000001.1, read as the reverse complement.
GAAGCGCAGGGCCGCGGCCGTGCGCGGGTCGGCCGACTCGCCCTGCTGCGCGGCGCGCAGTTCCTCGGCCGAGGCGCCGGCCTTGCGGCCCAGGGCGGTGTGGGCGGCCAGGCAGTAGTCGCAGCGGTTGCGGTCCGCCACGGCCACGGCGATCTGCTCACCAAGCCGGGCGCCCAGGCTGCCACCGCCCAGGGCGCCGAAGAAGGCCCACATGGCCTGCAGCGCGGCGGGCGAATGGGCGACGGTGCGGAACATCTTGGGCGTGCTGCCGAAGGCCTGCTGGATCTGGTCCAGCACCGGGCGGCTGGCGGCGGGGGCTTGCTCGGGGGAGGGCAGGGAGAGGCGGTTCATGGTCGATCCTTTCATCGTGGGGTGGACAGGTTCATGCCCTGAGGCATGGCGCCAGTGTCTCGTTCAGGTCTGGATGAAAGGGTTCAATTCGTACTTGAAACAGTCCAATTGGTACAGAATTGCGCTTCAAGCCGTTGAGGCACTGAAGCGCAAGAGACGACGACTGCCCCGCCCTGGCACGAGGCCATGAAGAACCCAGCAAGACCTGACCCCATGGACGCAAGACCTGACCCCGCCCTGGCACCCACCACACCGGACGGCGAGGGCCTGGACCGCCTCTCCGGCCTGCTGGAGCGTTGCCGGGTGCGCGCCCATCTCTTCCATGCCGGCCCGCTGTGCGGGACCACGCAGTTCGCGGCCGAGCCCGGGCGCGGCTTCCTGCATGTGATGCGTCGGGGTGAGATGTCGCTGAGCCATCCCGGCGGGCAGGAGGGCACGCCGCGCCGCCTGGAGGTGCGCGAGCCCAGCCTGCTCTTCTACCCCCGGCCGCTGGCGCATGATTTCCACAACGCGCCGGCCGAGGGCTCGGACTTCACGTGCGCGACGCTGGCGTTCGAAGGCGGTGACGCCCACCCCCTGGTGCGAGCGTTGCCGCCGCTGATCGTGCTGCCCCTGGCCCAGGTGCCGGGTCTTGAGCCCTGCCTGACCCTGCTCTTCGCTGAGACCGAGCGCGTGCAGTGCGGCCAGCGCCTGATGGCGGACCGCCTGTTCGAAGTCCTGCTGATGCAGCTGCTGCGCTGGATGCTGGCCCACCCCGAGGCCAGCGGCCTGCCGGCGGGCCTGCTGCGCGGCCTGGGGCATCCGCAGCTGGCGCGTGCCCTGGTGGCGGTGCATGAAAGGCCGGGCGAGGCCTGGAGCCTGGAGCGCATGGCCGCGGAGGCCGGCGTCTCGCGCAGCCGCTTCGCCGGCCTGTTCAAGGACCTGATGGGCGACACCCCGGCCGAGTATGTGCTGGCCTGGCGCCTGAGCCTCGCCTGCCAGGCCCTGCGCCGCGGCCAGGCCGTCAAGCAGCTGGCCGACGAACTGGGCTACGCCACACCCTCGGCCTTCTCGCGGGCCTTTGCGCAGCGGATGGGGTGTTCGCCGAGGGAGTGGGTGGCGAGGGACGTGTCAAGAATGGCACTCTCAAATGCCTCAGACAGCTTGAAGGGGTTCAGCCCTTCCCTCTGAGGTGACGTGTAAGCGGCGAGCCACAGCACTGGGCCGAAGGTCACGATTGGAATCAACAGTGGGGCTAGCAGCACCATTTGCATCCTTTGCCTCCATCGTGATGTCCCGCTCGGTGGAGGATGCATGCACGCGAGCAGCAGACTGCATAGCACCCAAACCAGTGCTACGCCCGGCATCCAGCCAGTGCTGAACAAGCGCTGTGGGAGGACAGCCAGGAACAGTGCGCCAATCAAGACGTAGATCAACGCAGCCAGCTGAATGCTGAGGCCCATGTACATGGACAACAACCATTGCGTGAATGACCCAGGGGTCCAGACTTTCAGTCGAGCCAGCATGCGATAGCGACCTCGCTCCAGATGCCTCAGCAGCTTCTCGCGATGCTTTGCCGCTTCCGGGTGGTCGCTGCATACCGGCTGACTGGCAAACTTCCAGACTGCTGTGACGCGCCGGCGGTTTGCCACGTCCATAGGAAGGTCGGGGATCTTGTCCGCTCCGGCGACGCTCTGATAGCCAGCCAGGTACAGCAAATCCGCTTCGAGAGTGGAGAAGTCGTCGAGGTCTGTCCGCAGATTGACGAGCGCCTTGCGCCAATCGCTGGGATGCGGATCATGGGGTAAGTCTCGAATGCAGTACGTCTTGATATCCGGCTGCTGCCAATCCACACGGGCCTGCTCCATGAGCATGTCCATGGCCTGACGAATGGCGCTTGCCCGCGAATGCTTGATCATGGGCTGCAGCGGGGCAGCGGCGTCGATGCAGATTCGCTCGGCTCCCAGGTCCGTCAGCTCGCGCGTGCCGAGGTTGTCCAGTACACCGCCATCCGACAGAAGGTACTGTCCATGGCGGAGCGGCTCAAAAATGCCGGGAACAGCGGCTGAAGCGCTGATGGCTTGTGCCCGGCCCAGCGTTTCGCCGTCAATGTAATGGACGGTCGGATTTCGGTATCCATGGCGGCCGTTGAAAACCACCATGGTCCGCGCACCCGAAACGTAGTCACTGCAAGCGATCCGCCACTCCGGGAGGGCGATCGCCGGCATGGGCGTCAAGGGTGCTGAGCCGGAGTCTCCCATCCAGCGTTCAAACTGACGGGCCATGGCCTCCCGGACACCGGTCTCTGCGAAGACAAGAGCTCGGCTCAGCGCACGGACCGAGCCCATGGCCCGCATCCGTGGGTTGTTGCGCGTCACCTTCAGCAGGTGGCAATGGGCTTGCCAGGCCAGGTCGGTCAGCGATGCGCCTGCGCCTTGCATGCGGCGTGATGACGCCTCCCATTTGCTGAAGAACACCCCGGCTGCGATGGAGCCACCCGAGACGGTGACCAGGAGTCGCGTGCGTTGAAGGAGCCCCTGCTCAGCCAAGCCGTGCAGTGCGCCCAGATGGAAGAAGGCGGCTCTGAAACCACCTCCGGAGAGGCACAGATGGACAGGTCGTGGGGCGAGGCCCTGGCCACCCGGGCTTGGTTCTGTCACTGGCGCAGTCATGCCGCTCTCCCTCTTGGTTTGGCTGCCGGATTGTGCCCGGGGCCCGCACCTCCGGGAGATGGGGATCGGCGGCTTTATGGTGCGCTGATAAAAGTTGTTAGACTTTTTTCACGAACTCCGACTTCAGCCCCATCGCGCCGATGCCATCGATCTTGCAGTCGATGTCATGGTCGCCTTCGGTGAGACGGATGTTCTTGACCTTGGTGCCCACCTTCACGACCAGGGAGGAGCCCTTGATCTTGAGGTCCTTGATGACGGTGACGGTGTCCCCGTCCTGCAGCACATTGCCCACCGCGTCCTTGATCACGCGGGCCTCCTCCGCGCCTTCGGCCGCCGCGGCCTGGGCGGACCATTCATGGCCGCACTCGGGGCAGACGAGGTTGGCGCCGTCCTCGTAGGTGTAGGTGGAGGCGCATTGGGGGCAGGGGGGGAGGGTGCTCATGGTCGACGTCTTTGCAGGATTGGAGCAGCCACTGGCGGTTGCCAAGAGGCATGCCGTCGCAGGTGCTGCAGACGGGGCGATTGTCCCCTGTCCTGCTGCGATCAGTCGTCCACGGCGGTGAAGTGCCCGGTCTCGGGGTTCAGGACGAAGGCAGAGCCGGCGGGCGCGTCCAGCAGGTCAATGAACGCGTCGTCCACGTTCAGGACCGCGCCCAGGGAGACGTAGGCACAGTTGTCTGCATCGTCCATGTACTCGTCCGATTCGTCGTTGGCCGTGATGCGCCAGCCGCTGTCGTCGTCGTGTTCGGGCTCTTCGCGGTAGAGGTAGGCGGCGGGCTGGCCGTCGTGCAGCACGCGCTTCGTCACGAAGCAGCGCCGGAGGTAGCGCTCGACGATGTTGTCGTCATCGTCGTGTTCTGTGTTGATGATGTGCCTTGCCTCGAACGCTATTGGGTCGCCCACCTTCAGATCGGCAATGTACGCAGGGTCGTTGTCGAGCCGGCCCTTGAAATGGCCGTCCACGCCAATCTCATCGACGAGCACCCACATGCGCTCCGCGGCCGGCGCCTCTGGATCCTCGCTCTCGAAGCGGAAGATCAGCTTGACAGTCTCGCCGACCGCCACCCGGGCGATGGTCGCGGGGGAGGGCTTGTAGAAGGTGTATCTGTACTGTTTGGCGAGCGCGTCGCCATCTTCGAGGAGCCAGGCAGTCATGGGTGGTCCGGAAGCTGAGAGCGGATCGGACGCCCATTGTCGCGATGCCCGCGCGCTTGTACGCATCTGGGTGCGAGCAGCGACCGTGAAAAAGAAAAAGCCCCACAGGCTTGCGCATGTGAGGCTTTTGAATTTGGCTCCCCGACCTGGGCTCGAACCAGGGACCTACGGATTAACAGTCCGGCGCTCTACCGACTGAGCTATCGGGGAATTGTTCTATGTCGGCGTGGCAAGCGGTGGCACCACGCGTCTTGATTTGGCTCCCCGACCTGGGCTCGAACCAGGGACCTACGGATTAACAGTCCGGCGCTCTACCGACTGAGCTATCGGGGAATTGATCGGTACTGCCTGCTCCCTGTGCCACCTGTGCAATCACTGCGGCGCAAAAAGCAGGCTTTCATAAATAGCAAAGCCACCTTGAGGGAATCGCGGTGGCTTGTGCGTGCTCAGCAGATCATGACCTGCCTTGCGTTCTGTTCTTGGCTCCCCGACCTGGGCTCGAACCAGGGACCTACGGATTAACAGTCCGGCGCTCTACCGACTGAGCTATCGGGGAACAGAGCCTTGGATTATAGACAGAATTTTTGGGGTTCTACAAGAGTGGCATGCAGGAGGCCTGGAAAGCCCCTAGCGCCGGCGGCCGGCCTGCCGGTGCCCCGGCGCTGGCGGCTTGCCGTGGCTGCGCTCAGAGCGTCACCTCCAGGCTGGCGCGCCAGGTGCGCGGGGCCAGGGGGTAGAGGTAGGCGTGGCCGTACTGGTAGGGGCTCTCGCGCCAGGCGCGCTTGTACGTCAGGTTGTCCACGCCCACGCGCCAGGTGTAGAGGCGGGTGCCCATGGCCTGCTCGTAGCGCAGGCCGGCGTCCAGGCGGGTCCAGCCGGCGATCATCACGCTGTTGTCGGGCAGCACGGCGCGCGGGCCTTCGTAGACGAGGCCCAGCTGCCCCTGCAGGCCGGCGAGCAGGGCCTGGCGCAGCTGCAGCTTGATGTTGCGCTTGGGCACGTTGGTGGGCAGCAGGCCGTTGGTGGCGGCATCGGCGCTGCCTTCGCGGCGGGCCTTGAGCTCCATCCAGCTGGCCAGCAGGCCGCCGCCGCTCCACTTCAGGTCCGCCTGCGCTTCCAGGCCGCGGTGGCGAGCGCTGCCGTCTTCCACGCGGGTGCAGGAGCCCGGCGTGGCGTCATCGCAGGCGCCGGCGTCCACCCACACGGGCCGCTGGATGTCGAACCAGGCGATGGACCAGTCCACCGTGCTGCTGCCGGACTTGAGGCCCAGCTCCACCTGGCGGCTCTTGATCGCGGGCAGGGCCTGGCCGGCCTGGGTGCCGAAGCGCTTGCGGTTGGGCGTGACGTCAGATTCCATGCCCTGGCCCCAGCTGCCATAGGCCATCAAGCTGGGGCTGAGCGCGTAGCTCAGGCCGATCCAGGGGGTGTCGAGGTTCTGCGAGTAGCTCGTGGCGCGCGAGCCGTTGGTGCGGACGCTGTCGCGCTGTACCCGCGTGTGGCGCAGCCCCAGGAAGGCCTGCCATTGGGCGTCGATCTGCACCGCGTCGCGCACATAGAACTCGGTGCCGCGCTCGTCGCGGTTGGTGTTCTCGTCGGTGAGGCTGGGATCGGCGGGGACGCGGCTCTTGCCGTCGATGGTGCCCACGCCCACGAGGTTGTAGGCCTGCTGCTGGAAGCGGCTCTCGAAGCGGCTCAGCAGCACGCCGGCATTCAGGCGGTGCTGCAGGGCGCCGGTGCTCAGGCGACCGGCCAGGGAGAGGTCCAGGGCGTCCGTGTTGCGGCGCTCGTTCTCGCTGCGGAAGTCCCAGATCGAGAAGCTGCCGTCGGCGGCATAGCGGTCGCAGGGATTGCAGTCGTAGGTCGCGGGATCGAACTTGCCGAAGGCGTAGGCCAGGCGGTCGTCCGTCTTCAGGCGCTGCAGGCCGAGGTGGGCCTGGGCCTGCCAGTCGGCGTTCAGGCGCTGCGTCAGGCGCAGGGAGGCGTGGCGGTTGTCGAAGACCACCGGCAGGCTCCAGTCCTGGTTGTTGAGGTTGATGCGCGGATCGAAGTCCCGGGCCGAGGGCAGCTTGTCACCCAGCAGGCTCATGCCGGGCTGGCTGCGCTGGGACTGGCGGTTCCATTCGAGCTCGGCCTCGAGCAGGGTGTCGCGGCTCAGGCGGGCATCGGCGGCGACGGCCAGCAGGTGGCGGCTGCCGTCGGCGTCGCGCAGCTCGGGGCGCAGTTGCGCGCTGGCGGCGTTGACGCGCACGCCGAAGGCCTCGCCCGCGCCGAAGCGCTGGCTCCAGTCCAGCGCCGCTTCCGCCGTGCCGCGCTCCGAGACGCTCAGGGTGGCGCTCAGCAGCTTCGACGTCGGGCGCTTCACCACCAGGTTCACCAGGCCGCCGGGGCTGCTGGTGCCGGCCTGGATGCCGCTGGTGCCCTTGAAGACCTCGATGCTGCTCTTGTTGCCCAGCGCCAGCGCCGTCTCGGCGTTGATGGGCAGGCCGTCGCGGCGGTAGTTGAAGCGGTTGTCCAGGTCAAAGCCGCGGACCTTCAGGTAGGACACATAGCCGCTGGAGTTGTAGCTGTCCTGCACCGAGGCGTCGAGGTTCACGAGGCCGGCGAGGCTGCTCAGGCCCGCATCCGCCAGGCGCTCGGCGTTGAGCACGCTGGCCTGGAAGGGCAGCTTGGCGGCGGGGGTGTCCCCGAATCCGCCCACGTTGACGGGCGCATCGGCGCTGCGGCCGCTGACGGCCACGCTCGGGAGGCTGTTGCTGGACTGGGCGATCGCGGCCTGCGCGCAGGCAAGGGCGCAAGCGGCGGCGAGCACCTGGGGAAGGGCGGTGTGGAGTCGGGCCATCGTCGGACTGCTTCTAGCGATGGCAGGGCGGCGAGCGGCCACATCGGGGGCCTGCTGAGAGCTCAGGCCGTGGCGTGCGTGCTTCCCTGCGCGAGGATTACCTCGGTCCCAAGCCAGCTGGCAGCCAGCCCGGGCGCGATCAGGTTCAAAGGGACTTTCTCAGCCGGCTCATCAGATGAGCCAGCACCCCTAGCGAGTGGTGGGCGGCAGGTGCCGCCTCGGCGCGGATTGTAGCGGGGCGCAAATGCCCGTGTTCATCGGGCTTGTGCGTCCGAGATGAGAGCACCTTGAGCCAGGTCCAAGTCCGATCGGATCGATCCGATAGGTCCGATGGATCCGATGGATCCGATGCAGGGGCCGCATTGCAGCCCCCTGTCTCAGCGCTTCGCGAACCTGAGGCCGCGCGTACGAGCGCTGTCATAGACCAGCGCCACCGGCGCGCCCTTGGCATCGCGTTCCACGCGCAGGCTGAAGCCCGGGCCCTCAAGCAGGTCGGCCTTGAGGGCGGACACCTGCGCCTCCTGGGCCCCTGGGCCCTTGAGCGTGAGGCCGTCCTTCTTGCTCGACAGCGTCCACTCGGTCCCGACCTCGGCGCTGTAGTAGCGGCCGGTCAGCGCGGCCTGCTCGGCGGCACCGGGCTGATAGTCCGGCAGGCGCTTGAAGGGCACCGGCTTGGGGTCGTCGTTGCGCGTCAGCGTGAGCGTCTTGCCATCGTCCGCCAGGTCCAGCTGGGTGATGCCGCTGTGGCTCTGCACGCGGCGCAGGCCCAGAGCGCGCAGGGCCGCACCGCCCCCGGCGCGGCGCATGGCGAGTGCGCCCGAAGCCTGCTTCTCGATGCGCAGGATGTCGCCCGGCTCGCCTTCGTAGAGACCGACGAAAACGGCGGGATTGAAGTCCGCGGGCGCTGCGGTCGGGGCGGCCTGGGCCGCGGGGGTGTCCTTGAACTGGCCGGCCAGCACGACGTCAGCCACGCGCTGGGCCAGCGTCGGCGTGCTGGCCTGCGCGGCATTGCAGGTCAGCGCCAGGCCGAGGCGCTGTTCGGGGAAGCGCATCACCATGGCGCGGTAGCCGCCCCAGGCGCCTCCGTGCTGGACGCGCGGCAGGCTGCGGTAGCTGTCCATGCTCAGGCCCAGGCCGTAGGAGATGGGCGAGCCGTCGGCCAGCTTGCCAGGGGTCTGCATGGCCTTGAGCAGGGCCGGGTCGATGTGCTTGGGCTGCGCCAGCTCGGCGTCCCAGCGCGCGAGGTCGCGGACATGGGTCTGGACGGCACCGTCACCGGGCTGGTTCCAGTTGGACATGTCGATCGCGAAGCCTTCCGGTCCGTTGGGCCGATAGGCCGTGGCGCGGTGAGGCACCACGACGGTGTGGTCCGTGCGCACATGGGTGGCCGTCATGCCCAGGGGCTTGAACACGCGGGCCTGCAGGAAGGCGTCCAGGCTCTGGCCGCTGACCCGCTCGACGATCATGGCGGCGAGGAAGTAGCCGCTGTTGCTGTAGCTGAAGCGCGTGCCCGGTTCGAAGTTCAGGCCCTGCTGGGCGGCGAGCAGGCGCAGCGCGTCGTCGGAGCTGGTGACGTCGCCCAAGTCGTGGCCGGCGATCTCCATCAGTTCGTTGTAGTCCCGCAGGCCGGCGGTGTGGCGCAGCATCTGGTCAATCGTGAAGCGCTGGCCCAGGGCCTGGAGCTCGGGCAGGTGCTTGGACACCTTGTCCTGCAGGTCCAGCTTGCCCTCCTTGGCCAGCATCAGCACGGCCAGGGCCGTGAACTGCTTGGAGCTGGAGCCGATGTCGAACACCGTCTCGGGCGTGATGGGCACGCCATGGTTCAGGTCGGCCAGGCCGTAGCCGCGCGCCAGCAAGACCTGACCCTCACGGTAGACGCCGAGGGCGCAGCCGGGTGTGGCCTGGGTGAAGGCGGCAAAGACGGCGTCGATCTTGGCGGCGTCGATCTTGGCGCTGTCGAGCTCGGCGGCGCGGGTGGTGCCTGCGGCCAGGGCCAGGCTGGTGGCGATCAGCAGGGGGAGGGCGCGAAGGCGCGGGGTGAAGGCAGGCATGGGGTCTCCTCATCGTTGTGCTGCGGTGGCCCTTGCCACGGCATGGGGGGCGACTATGGCCGCCTGCCGGCGGGCACGCAGCGGCGGTGCGACGGACTGCGTGGGCGCAGGGACAGGCGGAGTCCGTGGAGGATCGCCTCGGCTGGCAGGCCGGGGTCAGGTCTCAACGCTGAAGGCCTTCAGACTGAAGACCTGACCCCGCAAGCTGCACGGCTGCACCCGCAACCTTGCGGGCAGCAAGGGCTGCGCCATCCTGGCGGCCAGGCACCTTCGGCGCGCCAGCGTGCCTGGCATTGCTGACTACATCGGGGTGGTTCGTGTGCGGCGTGAGGCGAAAGCCGAGCAGCAGCGCTGAGCGAATGCGCCCGGGCCTCGCACGAGGTCACGCGTGCACAGGGGGGCAGCGTGTGACCCCCTGCGTGCATGCGAGGCCTGACCCCCAGCGTGCATGGGGGCTCTCCTTGCTGTCAGGGAGCAGGTTCTCGAAGTAGCTCCTGACCGCATCGCCGCGCAGGGGCTGATTCCCGGGCGTGAACGGCAAGGACAGGGACAGCGGGCGCCCGGCCGGCGACTGCGTCCACTGCGGGTCGTACTGCAGGAGCTCGGGCGCGTGGGCGGGCAGGGCCCAGGTGCCCACACGGGTGCCGTTCATCCAGAGCGCCAGGGCGCGAGGTCGCTTGCGTGCCATGGGGTGTCACCACTGCGGCGGTTCGCCGGCGATCGTCCCCTGATCACCCGGAGCAGGCGGGGTGGGCGGTGTGGGGGCTGGCGTGCCGAGGCTCAGCTGCACGCCCAGGAGGTTCAGCAGCTTGAGGAGCCGGTCGAAGCCCACGGTGTCGGCATTGCGTTCCAGGGCGGAGTAGGTCTGCTGGGTCACCCCCAGCCGCAGCGCCACTTCGGCTTGCGTCAGCCCCGCCTGCTTGCGGAAGGCACGCAGCAAGGCGGGCAGCTGATCGGGGGTCCGTACCGTGAACTGGTCCATACGCATGGAAGGCTGTATTTTGAATTCACAGCTTATGTGCTGTTTTATCAATTTACTTATCAAAGGCTGTATTGTCAATTTACAGCTTTTGCTTTGTTTTCCCGATCGATGAGCTTCTAGTGCGAGTCGCTGTCACCTCTATCATCGCCACCCACCGCAGCTGCGACTTCCTTCCTCGTTTTGGCTTGTAACATACTGTATAAATAAACAGTATGCTTGTCGACGTCATCCCCCTGCGCCACCGCGGCCAGCGCCTGCCCGCCGCGACCCTGCGCATGCGCACGCCCATCCGCGGCCAGCTGTGGATCACCCGCTTCCGCCCGGCCGTGGACAAGGACACCACCCCGCTCCTCGCCGCCCTCCTGCGGGACCGCGAAAGCCTGCTGCCGCCCCTGGACTGGGCCGAGGTGCGCACCGTGCGCAGCTGGCAGCTCATCGTCACCGGCATCGAGGACCTGGGCTTCAGTGAGAAGGCCCCGCAGCTCTTCCGCCAGAGCTGGTGGTGCCGCGTGGTGCTGGACGACGAGACGCTCAGGCGCTAGCGGCGCGCTGCGCGGCCAGCAGCTCGTCCGTGCGCCGGGCATCGGCCAGGTCGAACAGGGCCAGCGGCGGCGGCTGGATCAGCGCGCGGGCCTCGTCCGCCGAACCCTCCAGCCACTGCGCCCAGTGCTCGGGTTCGATGTGGATCAGCGAGCGCTTGTCCTGGCCGTCAGCGGGCAGCGCCGGGTCCGGCTTGTGCAGGCGGGCGAGCAGCGGGTGGGTGTCGCAGTTGCAGGTGATCAGCGTGAAGTTGGGCACCACCTCGCCCGTCTGCGGATCGACCCATTCCGACCACAGCCCCGCCAGCGCCCAGGGCAGGCCGCCTGCGCGGCGCAGCTGCCACCAGACGTTCCTGCCCGTCTCCCAGTTGGGCTCCTGGTACCACTGCGCCGGCACCAGGCAGCGCTGCCCGGCCTTCCAGGCGGCCTTGAAGGTGGGCTTGGTCTCGATGCCTTCGAGGCGGGCGTTGTTGGTGGAGCGCGGGCGCGGCTTCAGCGTCTTGCCACTGGGGCCGGGCTTGGCCGGCAAGTAGTCGATGCGCTCCGGCTGCCCGGGCCGGATCAGGCCCCATTGGCCCAGCGTGCAGCGCAGCTCACCATCGACCCTTCGGAGGAAGGCTCCCACGCCAAAGGGCCCCACCGGGCCGGCCACCAGGCCCTCAGGCGGCAGCGCGCGGAAGTAGGTGGTGAGGTCGCCCTTGGGGGAGACGTGGTAGAGGTTGCACATCCCGGGACGGCGGAAGTTCGCGGATGGTGCAATTGTCCTTATGGCGAACGGGGTGTCATGTCCTTGGAAATGAGGGCGTGGGGGCAGGGAAGCGCGGGGCCTATGCAGCGGCGCGAATCGAATGCCTGCAGATTCATGGCCCGACCCGGGCTCCAGTGGACGAACGGGTCTTCCAACGTGCTCAGAGTGCTGCCAGCGGCTCGATGTCCTTCTGGATCTGCTTGGCCACGGCCTTCTCGGCCACACGCAGGTCGTAGGCCGTCTGGAGATTGAGCCAGCCTTGTGCCTCGCTGCCGAAATAGCGCTCCAGGCGCAGGGCGGTATCGGCACTCACGCCGCGCTTGCCGTCGACGATCTCACGCAGGCGGCTGTAGGGCACATGCAGGGCCTTCGACAGCGCATGGACGCTCGTGCCCAGCGGCTTGATGTAGTCCTCCAGCAAGACCTCACCGGGATGGACCGGCCGCATTCCGTTCTTGAACATAGGAGCTCCTGTGAAGCGAGGCGAGGGCCTCGGGCGATCAGTGGGGGTCTTCGATCAGCACGTCGAAGGGGCCACTGTCGCCCCACTTGAACGTCAGTCGCCATTGGTCATTGATCCTCACATGCCAGGCCCCCTGGTATTCCTTCAGGCCATTGCCTGGCGGGGCCTTCATGAAGTTCAGCGAAGGGGCGGCATCCAACTGAGCCAGCTTGCGTTCCGCCACCGTCCTGATGTTGGCGAAGCGGGCGCATTTTCCGGTGGTGAACAAGGCTTCGGTGTCTGGGCAGGCGAAGGACTGGATGGCCATGGTTCAAGATTATCTGTTATCCGGTTAACAGGCAAGACGCCGGATGGGCTGGGCAGGGGGGCGCCCGGGCGAACTGCAGGAGGCCTGCTACTTGCAGGGACAACGCCGACCCTCTCTGCGGTCTCCGTCAGGGTGGCGGAACAAAACGCGGGACGTGAATGGCGTGCAGGTGTTGCCGATGAATGCCCAGAACTTCGCAGGCGTGTTCAGGGTGCCGCCAATCCGGGCCGCATACTCAAAGTGTCATTTTCCAATGACAACGAAGATCCGAGAGGCTCCGCAGTGGTCCGGGTCGTGCTCTTTGTGGAGGCATGGCGTGCCTTGCACGGCTCAGACCATCGACGTCAACAGCTGCCCCCTGCTGCGCTGCCGCCCGCATTAGCAAAGGCCAGCCTCAGGGTTCCCCCGGCATCTTCACGCAAGACCTGACCCCAACTTATCGGGTGGCCTACCCCTGGCCGATGGCAAACATGGACGCCTCGCTGCTGGCCCTGATCAGCCGGACGGCGTCTGCCATGGCGAAGGCGTCGAAGTCCTTGGGCTGGCGCTTCATCGTGGCGACTTGCTCAATGGACGACAACAGCGCGTCCCACAGTGCCGCGACCTGCGCCTCGCAAGGCAAGTGCTTCACCTCCGCCCATTCGAGCTGCCCCACGGACACGAGGGCACGCATCTTCGGCCGATGGCTGCAGTAGTTCCGCGTGGCGGTGAAGGTATCCCCCCATCCATCCAGTTCTGCAATCTCCAGCCCGAAGTAGTAGGTGTCGATGGAGGTCCCGAATTGGACAGGGGCCAGGTGCCGGGCGCAGAAGTCCTCGAAGGCAGGAATGTCCACGCGCCAGCGGCCGGTCTCGGGCGGCGGGCCGCCGTAGTGGACGGTGGCGGGTGAGGTGGGGATACCGTCGAAGATGACTTCGCCGCCGGTGGAGGTGCGGATGTGGAAGTTCATTTGAGAGGCCTGGGCAGGTAGATAGAGGACTTTAGATTCAAGACCTGACCTCGATCCCCCATGACCCCGATCCCCCGGGTCACGCCCCCCCAGGCCATCATCGGGGCTTGCATGCACAAGATGGCAATGCTGATCTTTGGCGTGCTGCGCTCAGGCCGTCCGTTTGATCCCGCTGTGGCTGTGCCTATGCTTGAAATTCAAGACGGTATCTGACCCCGGCTCCCCCTCTGGTACCTGGATGAGCCTGCCATGCAGGCGGCTGGGGCCAGGGCTCAACGGTGAAGGTCCTTAGATTCAAGGCCTGAGCCCGGCTCCCCTGGACCCCGGCTGTCCGAATCGTGCTTGACCTGCCAGTCAGCGTCTTCAGGCGAATCTGCTTGCTCTTGCCGTGGAAGCAAACGTGCGAGGGGCAAGAGGACCCATACAGGAATGACGAAAGTGGCGAGCACGACCATGGGGAACAGCGGAACCGCGCCGCCATAGGGAATGGCGGGAGCTATGGCCGTCATCAGTAAAACCACCCACACGACAAATCCGATCACTGCTCGGAGCAGGCATGCGATGAACGGGTGCAAGGGTTGCTTGGCGCCGCATTTCCAGCAATGACCGTTGTCTTCGCCTGGAGTGAACTTGGCTGAGCAGGAAGTGCAGTGCATGTTGGCAAGGTGAAGGTGGGCGAATTCCGCAGACGGGCCGCTTGAATGAGAGGCGGGTCGGGGTCAGTACACGTCGATAACCGCAGGCTGATGAGCATGCTCGCGAAACGCAAGGACAAAGGCCTTTGCCTGTTCCAACGTTGCCGGATAGCGGACAGATTGCTTGCCTCCCGACTCGCTGGGCCTGTAGACGGAGTAGAAGCGGAAGCCGTGCTCCACGAGAAACTGCACCTTCTTCCACTGCGCTACATCAGCAGACCTGGGGGCCGAGAACTTCCTGCTGAGCATCTCCATCGGGCGCCTGCACTGAGGGCAAAGCCGCGATCCGGTACTGACCGGCAGCTTGAAGGACTTGCGGCAATGGAAGCAGACAAACGGGAAGCGATACGCCTGCACATGCTTCGGCTTCGGGAAACGAGAGTGGTGCTGGAATTTGCTCATGGCGCGAATGGCTAAGCATGAGGGAGGGGCACGCGGGGATGCGCACGGCGCTCTACATGCCCGCGCTGGTGGCGCAGCGGCACAACCCGGTCGTCAGGCGCTTCGCTGAGCGGCTCAAGACCACAGGTCACGCCCCCAAGGCCATCATCGGGGCTTGCATGCACAAGATGGCGATGCTGATCTTTGGCGTGCTGCGCTCAGGCCGTCCGTTTGATCCCGCTTTGGCTGTGCCTAAGCTTGAAATTCAAGACGGTATCTGACCCTGGCTACTTGTTGGATGCAAGACCTGACCCCGTGCTGCGAGGGCGGCAGGGACTTGAAACTTAAGGCCTGACCCCGGCTCCCGGCTCCTGGTGACCCCGGCTCCCTGACCCCGGCTCCCCCGGCTCCCCCTTGATTTGAGCGTCTACACCGGCCTCGTGGTTCTGTGCGTCCTAGGTGTCGCACCCGTCGTAGTGGACATGTTCAAGGAGTACTTGGAAATACTGCACCGGCCCAACTCATTGCAAGCAGCCCCCTCATCATATGAAGGGATGACAGCGCCTGGTTAGACGGAAAGACTGATGCTCCGACCAGTTCCCACACGGAGGTCACATGATTCCGCTTTCGATTCAGCCAGTGCAACTCGACAACTCTGAGAAGAGCGCGCCTCGTGTCCTCCTCTATCGAGCGGAGTTTGGAGCCTCGCGAAACGTTCATTTCGTCGTTGAGCCTTTCACGTGGGCATGGGTCGGAATAAACATTTGTGAGGGAATCATTGCAGGCATTGCAGGCAAGCTCATTGTTGGAGCGTTGTTCGACGACCCGCTTGAATCTACGCTAAAGAGATACCTAGAAGCGTTCGCCGCAATCGTACGTGCCGCCATCGCCGAGAACGAACTCCGGCGACTAGCCGCCTTGGCTGAGTCAACCCAGCGGATGTGGATTCAGTACCAGAATAGCCCTGACCCGCTCATGCTCACACTGCTGCAGGTTTCCTCAAGCGACTTAACGTCAGAAGCGAAATCACTAGGCCTGAGAGGCGTGCCCGCCTACGGAATTTGCGGATCAATTCATCTTGCAGTTCTCCAACAACGCTACCTCGCGTCGAATGCAGAAGGAGACAAGAAGAACCTCAAGGCCGCTGCAAAAGAGTTTTCATCGTATTGCCCTTCTTTTGCTCAGATGGTCGCCGCATGGAATGCATCGCGCTGGGAGCCCCCGTACATGGTCTATGAAGTTGTCGCCTTTCGTGATCGTGAAGGCGATGATCATGACCGCCCTGAGCGACCGATTAGAGGTCGCAAGTTGTATTGGGCATGCCGTCTCGACGGACAAGAATTGCGCCTTTGCGATCCTGACAACTCCAAGGAAGTTGCTGAAGGCATCCGACAGCAGTACCTTGAGCGAGAACGGGCTCGCCAGGACGCTGAGATCCTGGGGCCCTTGTGGGCGCTCGACGCAAAGTGGAAGGAAATCGCCTCTCAGTAGAGTGGAATATGCGTAGCCACAAGAATGAAGGTGACCACGCGGTCCCCTTCATTCTTTTGGGCCCTAGTAGTCCTCGGGCAGGAGGATGGTCGTGCTGGAACGATCAGCTTCGGTGATGACCCGCGCAGCGGCATAATCCGCTCGTCAGGCGCTTCGCTGAGCGGCTCAAGACCACAGGTCATGCCCCCAACAAGGCCATCATCGGGGCTTGCATGCACAAGATGGCAATGCTGATCTTCGGCGTGCTGCGCTCAGGCCGTCCGTATGATCCAACTTTGTCTGGGCCAAAGCTTGAAATTCGAGACGGTATCTGCCCCTGGCTACCCTGCTGGTGCACTCGTGACCCTGCTGCACTAGGCCGCACTGCTTGGTGCATTACTTTGGGTCACACTGTTGCTGTGGTCTCCGCGTGTAACTCGGACAGAAGCGGCTTGCTGAGCCATTGCACTTGTCTGCACATTCGTTCAGAAGAATTCGCTGCTGTTCGTCAAGTTGCCGCCTGATCCCACTAGCAAATTCGCGAGCATGTGCTGGCAGCTTCCATGTCGCCTCGTCCTGGGCATTCAATTCCGCTGCGCGCCTTGGTACTGCGTCGCGGGCAATAGATACAGTCCGCCGCACCTCTGAATAGGTGTCCTCCGTGATGCCTCGCACCGCGTTCAAAGCCTGCTCCGTAGCAGCAAACTTGGCGTCCTTCGTCGGGTAGCTTGCATTGATTGCTTTCGCCGCTGCATTCACTGGCACCCATGATTCGTCGATTAGTTGCTGAGCTCGGTTCTTGTAAGCGTCAAAGGCCGCTTCACGCACCCCTGTAAGGAATTTCACATGCCTGTCTATCGCTGCGATTTCGCGTAGCGATGCGATGTACTTGGCGCCGTCGAATCTTCTAAGCAGCGTGGGCTTCTCCGGCACGGCGATAGCATTCAGCCTTTCCAAAGCCTTCGAATCAGCAAGATCTCGACTATCGGCGGAAGTCAAGGCTACTTTTAGCTGCTCTTTGGCTAGAGACATGCAGTCCGTGGCGTTCTTGCATGTTTGATCCGACGTCCACCTGATTATGTTCAGCTGATCATTCAACTGGGCGGCAATCTCCCCTGCAATTATCTCTAGGTTTGGCTCACCTTTTGATGCGCATCCTATCGATACTGCAACTGCTAAATAATTGGCCTGCGCCTGAGAAATCTGCCGGAGAGACATTTCCCACTTCAAATCCGACGGCATCTCGTCGATGCTGCTTTGCAAATCCGTAAATGTTGTCGGAAATCTTTTGAATGGGTTGATTGTCGTTCTCAAATATTCCAAGCCCTTAAATATTGAAGCATCAGTTCGGCAAGCAAGCGAAGCCACTTGCTTTTCCATGATTTCATCAATCTTCTTTAGGTACTTCTCAACGCTCTCGTCGATCAGAGTGCGGGACTCATTTACAGCTTTTACTACTTCGGCCCTGACGTTGGCCGGCATTGAATTGAGCAGATCTCGAGTGGGTTTGTCCATGCCCACTTCTACGCTGAGCATGGGGAGAACGAGCGGCTCAATCTTCAAGGCATGGGCCTGTGTTGGTAACGCTATCAAAAGTGCGGCGCATGAGGTGACAAATTTGGCTCTGATATTCATTGCTTCTCCCTTGTGGTGGATCCCGAGAGGTCCGGGTAATCGAAGGATACGAGCGAATAATTGTTGAAGGGGTACCTTTGTCTCCATAGTCTCGGTATCCCGATGTTCCAAAATGAAAGCAGACTTCCGCTTCGCTCAGGCAGCCTGGGTGCAACGAACGGAAGGTCCATGCCGCAGAAGGGTCGGCAAGCCTTGAGTCAGCTCGTGGATTGATGTCCGGAGTGAGCTGAGGCTCGGTTGGACGACCCACGGTGTCGACCGACCGAGAACGCCGCATAGCCGCAGTTAAAGCCAACTGGGCTGGATCGTCATCCTGCAGTTGCATTGAGCGAAGCTGTGATGCCACCACAAGCTGCCCCCAGTTTCTCCACCAACGGCCCCAGCAGGCACACCATTCCGCCCGAGTGCACTCGATTCTCAGGATCCACCCCAAGCAAATCCAGTATCACTTCAAGCGCTTCCAATACCTCCAACTGCCGCCGATACGCCCCCGCCAAGCCCGCACGCACACCCCGCCCCCACTCGACCCACGCAGGCGCATCCACCGCCCGCATCTCCAGCAGCCGATCCAATTCATCAAGAATGTCGGGAATCCCCAAGCGCAGAACACGCCCAGGATTGGATTGACCAGATTCGCCCATGAGATCTCCTTCGGGTTACCCGCAGATCTCATCGGGACGCCAATCCCTGGTCCTGATAGGCAGGACCGTGGCCAGTGTCGGCATTGACTACGCAACGCGCCTCACCAAGCCTGCTGAAACTCTCCGCCCAGCCAATAAAAAACCCGCCACACGGGCGGGTTCTTCAATCTCAGGCAGGCGCCGACTCAGTCAAACACCGGCGTCTCCACGCCCAGCACCTTGTGCAGCTTCGGACTCGTCGTCGTGTACTGCAGATGCACCCGCTTCTCCGGATTGATGATCGGCATCGCACCAAACGCCGCCAGGGCGGCCTCATGGAAGCCCGACAGGATCAGCTTCTTCTTGCCGGGGTAGGTGTTGATGTCGCCCACAGCAAAGATCCCAGGCACGCTGGTCTGGAACTTCTCGGTGTCCACGAGGATCTGCTTGCGTTCCAGGGCCAGGCCCCACTCGGCAATGGGGCCGAGCTTGGGGGAGAGGCCGAAGAAGACGAGGACCTGGTCGCAGGGCACGACGCGGGTCACGCCGTCGCCGCCGGTGACCTTCACGCCCTTGAGCGCGCCGTCCTCGGCTTCATCCAGGTCCGTGACCTGGCCGACGATGAACTGCATCTCGTAGTTGTCGCAGAGCTCCTTCATCTTGGCCACGCTGGCCGGGGCGGCGCGGAAGCCGTCGCGGCGGTGCAGCAGGATGACGCTCTCGGCCTTGTGCGGGTTGCCGTCTTCGTTGCCGGCGCAGAAGTTCAGGGCCCAGTCCAGCGCGGAGTCACCGCCGCCGACGATCAGCAGGTTCTTGCCGGCGAACTGCTCGGGCTTGCGCACGCGGTAGTGGACCTGCGAGCCCTCGTGCTTGTCGATGCCGTCGACCTTCAGGGTGCGGGGCTGGAAGGAACCCACGCCGCCGGCGATGAAGATGGTCTTGGTCAGGAACTGCGTGCCCTTGGAGGTGGCCACGAAGAAGCGGCCGTCTTCCTGCTTCTCCACCGTGGTGACTTCCTGGCCCAGATGGAAGGTCGCGCCGAAGGGCTCGATCTGCTTCATCAGGTTGTCCGTCAGCTCCTTGCCGGTGACGACGGGCAGGGCGGGGATGTCGTAGATGGGCTTGTCGGGGTAGAGCTCGATGCACTGGCCACCGGGGTAGGCCAGGGAGTCAATGATGTGGGCCTTGATCTCCAGAAGGCCGAGTTCGAACACCTGGAACAGGCCCACGGGGCCGGCGCCAACGATGACGGCATCGGTTTCGATCACGCCAGCCGAGGCGGAGGAGGTCGCTTGAGTCACTTGAGGATCCAATCTATCGAGTCCGGGCCCCTTTGTTCGTGGCCCGCAGGGGAGTAATCAGCGGATGAGTTCGGAGAGCTTGTCGCTCTTGTCTTTCCACTCGTCTGCATCAGGCAGGGCGGCCTTGCGCTTGGTGATGCTGGGCCACTTCTTCGCCAGGTCGGCGTTGATCTTGATCATGTGCTGCTGGTTGCCCGGCACGTCTTCCTCGGGAACGATGGCGTTCACGGGGCACTCGGGGATGCACACGGCGCAGTCGATGCACTCGTCCGGATCGATGGTCAGGAAGTTCGGACCTTCACGGAAGCAGTCGACGGGGCAGACATCAACGCAATCGGTGTACTTGCAGCGAATGCAGGCTTCGGTAACGACGTGGGTCATGGAGCAGCTCTAGAGTTGTTGGGGCCCGGGGACCGCCAGAGCGCGGGCGCACGGGCGGCAAAGGGCGGATTTTAATCGTGCGCGCTCGTCGGCTCCACTTGATGGGGCTCAACTTGGGGGCATTGATCGCCCGCGGAACGCGCGCGACGGGTGGAGAGGACGGGCGCGGCACCGGCCCCGACCGTCACGACGGTGGGCCGCCCGCGGTGCAGCAGGCTGGCGGCGGGCAGGGTGGCCACGGTGTGCTCGCTGCTCAGGGCATCGGCACAGCCGGCACGGGAGACCACCATCACCGGCGTGTCACCTGCCCATCCGGCCAGGGCCAGCTTGCGCGCCAGGGCGCCGAGCTGGCGGCCGGCCATGTAGAAGACTTCCGTGTCGGCGCTCTTGAGGGCCTGGAGGTCGCCGTCCTTGGTCATGGCGGTGGTCAGGGCCACGCTGCGGCCCTGGCCGCGGCGGGTCAGGGGGCGGCGGGTGTGGGCGGCGGCGGCGATGGCGGCGGTCACGCCGGGCACCACTTCCGAATCGATGCCGGCTTCGTCCAGCGCCAGCAGCTCTTCTTCCAGGCGGCCGAAGATGCTGGCGTCCCCGCCCTTGAGCCGTACCACCACGCCGGCCTGGCGGGCTTCGCGCACCAGGGCGGCGTTGATGGCGGTCTGGGCGGTGGAGTCGCAGAAGCCGCGCTTGCCCACGTCCAGCCAGCGGGCGTGGGGGGCGAACTCGCGCAGCGCCGGGTCGGTCAGGGCGTCGAACAGCACCACATCGGCCTGCTGCAGGGCCCGCAGGCCGCGCAGGGTGATGAGGTCGGCACTGCCGGGGCCTGCACTGACGAAGATGACGCGTCCCATGTGGAGCTCCTTGGGGTCAGGTCTTGCTGGAACCGGTGGCTCAGCGCACCAGCAGCGCACCCGAGGTGCGGTTGCTGGTGGGGTCGACGACGATCAGCGCGCCGGCCACGCGGTTGTCCGCATAGGCGGCCAGAGGCAGGGGCGCCTGCAGCTCGACCACCACGTGGCCGATCTCGTTGACGGCCAGCTCGTGGGCCTCGGTCTCGGCCAGGGTGTGGATGTCCAGGCGGTGCTCGATGGCGCTGATGCGGGCCTGCACCCAGCGGTTGCCGTGGCGCACCCAGTACTTGCGGCCGATCTGGGCCGGCTCGGTGTCCAGCCAGGCCAGCGTGGCCTCGAACTGCTGGCGCGGCGCGGCGCTGCCGGGGGCGACGATCCAGTCGCCACGGCTCACGTCCACCTGGCGGTCGAAGACCAGGCCGGCGGATTCACCGGCCACGGCATGCGCCACCGTCTCGCCCGCGCGGCGGACCTCGGCGATCAGGGCCTTGACGCCGCTGGGCAGCACCTCGACCTCATCACCCGCCTTCACCTGGCCTTGCGCGATGCGGCCCCAGAAGGTGCGCGGCTGGTAGCCCGTGCCTTCGCCTTCCTTGCTCACGTACTGCACCGGCTGCTGCAGCGGGCCTTCGACGGTCTCCTGCGCGGTGGGCAGAGCTTCCAGCACCTGCAGCAGGGAGGGGCCGTTGTACCAGGCGGCGTCCAGGGGCTGGGTGACGTTGTCGCCGTTCAGGGCCGAGACGGGCACGATGGCCGTCACGCTGATGCCGGCTTCCTCGGCAAAGCGGCGCAGGGCGGCGCTGACCTTGGCGAAGCCTTCGCCTGAGGCGTCCGCGGCCAGGGCGTCGATCTTGTTGACGGCGAACACGATGCTGGGCACGCGCAGCAGGTGGGCCAGCAGGCTGTGGCGGCGGGTCTGCGGCAGCAGGGGCACCTCGGCCTGGGCCAGGTCCAGCTTGGTGATGTCCACCAGCACCACGGCGGCGTCGCTGCCCGCGGCGGCGGTGACCATGTTGCGGGTGTACTGCTCGTGGCCCGGGGCGTCGGCAATGATGAACTTGCGCGCCTTGGTGGCGAAGTAGCGGTAGGCCACGTCGATGGTGATGCCCTGTTCGCGCTCGGCCTCCAGGCCGTCGGTCAGCAGGGAGAGGTCGATGGGCTGGCCGGCGGCGCGGCGCTCCAGGGTGTCCAGCTGGTCGGCGAGGATGGCGCGGCTGTCGAACAGCAGGCGGCCGATCAGGGTGCTCTTGCCGTCGTCCACGCTGCCCGCGGTCAGGAAGCGCAGGGCGCGGTGCTGGGTGTCCACGTCCTGCTGGTGGACCGTCTCGAAGTGGGGAACTGCACTCATGGCTTGCTCAATCTGCTGTCTGTATTCACCGAGTGAAGCCCGTGGATCCGGCTTTGCCGGGCCATCGGGCTTGCCCCCTTGAGGGGGCGCGCGAAGCGCGTAGGGGGTGGGCTTAGAAGTAGCCCTCTTTCTTGCGGCGCTCCATGGAGGCGTCCGAGGTGCGATCGTCCATGCGCGTGGCGCCCCGCTCGCTGACCGTCACCGTGAGGGTCTCGGCCACGATGTCGGCGGCGCTGGCGGCGTCGCTCTCCACCGGGCAGGTGCAGGTCATGTCGCCCACGGTGCGGAAGCGCACGGTGGCGGTCTCGACCGTCTCGCCAGCTTCGGGCGGGGTCACCTCGGTCAGCGGCACCAGCAGGCCCTTGCGGCGGATCACCTGGCGCTCATGGGCGTAGTAGAGCTGCGGCAGCGGGATGTTCTCGCGCTGGATGTAGAGCCACACATCGAGCTCGGTCCAGTTGCTGATGGGGAAGGCGCGGAAGTGCTCGCCCGGGCGGATGCGGGTGTTGAACAGGTTCCACAGCTCGGGGCGCTGCTCCTTGGGCTGCCATTGGCCGAAGCTGTCGCGGTGGCTGAAGATGCGCTCCTTGGCGCGCGCCTTCTCCTCGTCGCGGCGGGCACCGCCGATCAGCACGTCGAAGCGGTGCTCCTCGATGGTCTCCAGCAGGGTCACGGTCTGGTGGCCGTTGCGCGATTCCAGCGGGTGGGCCAGGCGGATGGTGCCCTTCTTGATGGAGTCTTCCAGATGGCCCACCACCAGGCGCTCGCCCATCTCGGCCACGCGGCGGTCGCGGAACTCGATCACCTCGGGGAAGTTGTGGCCGGTGTCCACGTGCACGAGGGGGAAGGGCAGCTTGCCCTTGAATTCATTGCCCGAGACGCGCTGCTTGAAGGCCTTCTCGGCGAGGCGCAGGACCACGCAGGAGTCCTTGCCGCTGGAGAACAGCAGGCCCGGGCGCTCGAAGGCGGCGGCGACCTCGCGCAGGATGAAGATGGCCTCTTCCTCCAGGTGGTCCAGATGGCGGTGGTCGACGTTGGCGACCAGGTGTTCGAGGTTCACGGGGGCGTTCATGCGTGCGCTCCAGACTTCAGTTCTTCGTTGCTCTTGGACTTGTGCAGGCCGCACTCCTTGGCGTTCTCGTCCTCCCACCACCAGCGGCCGGCGCGGAAGTCCTCGCCGACGGCGATGGCGCGGGTGCAGGGCGCGCAGCCAATGGAGGGCATGAACTGGTCATGCAGGGCGTTGTAGGGCACGGCGCGGGTCTGGATGAAGTGCCAGACATCGGCCCAGCTCCAGGCCGCCAGCGGGTTGAGCTTGGTGCGGCCCTGGCCGTCCGGCTCGCTGAAGGGCACCTCGGCGCGGTTGGCGGACTGCTCGCGGCGCAGACCGGTGATCCACGCACCGCGGCCGGCCAGCATGCGGGAGAGCGGCTCCAGCTTGCGGATGCCGCAGCATTCCTTGCGCAGGGCCAGGCTCTCGTACATGGCGTTCTCGCCGCGGGTCTTCACGAAATGCACGACGGCATCGGCCACCGGCGTGAAAACCTGCACCTCGATGCCGTACTGCGCGCGGATCTGCGGGATCAGGGCCAGGGTCTCGGCATGCAGGCGGCCGGTGTCCAGCGTGGCCACGGCCACGGGCAGCTGCAGCTCGGCCAGCAGGGCAGTGATGACCATGTCCTCGGCGCCCAGGCTGCTGGACTGCAGCAGCGCGTCACCGAACTCGGCATGGGCCTCGCGCAGCAGGCGGCGGGTCTCTTCCAGGCGTTCCTCGAAGCCGGCCGTCGCCCGTGCATACAGGCTGATGGCCGAGCTCTGCGGCGTCTTGCCCGAGGGCAGGAAGGAGACGCTGCTGGTGCTGTCAGATGAGCTCATGAGGCGCTCCTCAGGCGTGGGCTGCCAGCAGCTTGGCGAAGTGCGGGCGGGGCTCGCTGACATCGCCCTGGTAGTGGCCGGGGAAGAAGCCCAGCGCGCGCTCGGCGGCCTCGCGGCTCTGGTCGCCGCGCAGCTGCACGGCGTCGAAGCCGGTGCGGGCCAGCAGGGGCAGCATGTCCACGAGCACGTCGCCCACGGCGCGGATCTCGCCGCTGAACTTGTAGCGCACGCGCAGCAGGCGGGCCTGGGTGTAGGCGCGGCCGTCGACCCACTTGGGGAACTGCAGGGCGATCAGGGCGAGGCGGGGCAGGTCGGCCACCAGCTCCTCGATGTCGAAATCATTGGCCAGCAGCACGCCCACGGGCAGGCCGGCGGGCCAGGTGTCGCGCACGGCGTGCCACTGCTCCAGCGTCAGCAGCAGGTTCGCGGCGGCGCTGGGGTGGGGCACGGGGCCGTCCTCGCCTGCCGCGCGATGCCATTGGTCGTGGTGGGTGTCGATGAACTTCATGGCGTGTCTTCCTGGGCAGTCTTCAGCGCGCGGCGGTGGAGGAGCGGACGGCATTGGCCGCCGTCTTGAAGGGCTCGATGCCGACGCGGCGCACGGTGTCGATGAAGCGCTCGGCGGCCTGGCGCTCGCGCTTGTAGGTGCTGATCACGGACTCGATGACGTCGCTGACCTCATCGGCCGCGAAGGAGGGGCCGATCACTTTGCCGGCCTGCGAGGCGCCGGAGAGCGTGGAGCCGTCGGAGCCGCCCAGGGTGATCTGGTACCACTCGGTGCCGTCCTTGTCGACGCCGAGGATGCCGATGTGGCCGCTGTGGTGGTGGCCGCAGGAGTTGATGCAGCCGCTGATGTGCAGGTCCACGTCGCCGATGTCGTAGAGCTCGTCCAGGTCCTGGAAGCGCTCGGTGATCTCGGCGGCGATGGGCAGGGAGCGGGCGTTGGCCAGGGCGCAGAAGTCGCCGCCGGGGCAGGCGATCATGTCGCTGAGCAGGCCGATATTGGGCGTGGCGAAGCTGTTGGCGCGGGCGGCCTCGAAGAGCCCGGGCAGGTCGCTCTCGCGCACCCAGGGCAGCAGCAGGTTCTGGTCATGCGTGACGCGCAGCTCGCCCTGGCTGAACTGGTCGGCCAGCGCTGCGGCGGCGTCCATCTGGGCGTCGGTCACGTCGCCGGGGGCCTGGCCCACGCGCTTGAGCGACAGGGTCACGGCACGGTAGCCGCTCAGGCGGTGGCCGTGCACATTGCGCTCCAGCCAGCGCTTGTAGGCGCCGGGCTGCACGCCCTCGAAGAGGTCAAGACCTGGCACCGGGGCCACGCCGGCGGGCACCACGAAGCTGGCGGCCACGCGGTCCAGCTCGGCCTGCGGGATGATGTGCTCGTGGCCGGCCGGGTCGTCCTGCAGGATCTGCGCGAACTCGCGGTTGACGTCGTCGATGAAGGCCTGGCCCTCGGCCTTCACCAGGATCTTGATGCGGGCCTTGTAGGCGTTGTCGCGGCGGCCGTAGCGGTTGTAGACGCGCACGATGGCCTCGATGTAGACGAGGATCTGGTTCCAGGGCAGGAAGTCGCAGATCGAGGTGCCGATCACCGGCGTGCGGCCCATGCCGCCACCCACCAGCACCTCGAAGCCGATCTCGCCGGCCTCGTTCTTCTTGAGCTGCAGGCCGATGTCATGCCAGGCGATGGCGGCGCGGTCCTCGCGGGCGCCGGAGATGGCGATCTTGAACTTGCGCGGCAGGAAGGCGAACTCGGGGTGCAGGGTGCTCCACTGGCGCAGCACCTCGGCGTAGGGGCGGGGGTCGACGATCTCGTCGGGCGCCACGCCGGCGGTGGCGTCGCTGGTGATGTTGCGGATGCAGTTGCCGCTGGTCTGGATGCCGTGCATGTCCACATCGGCCAGCAGGTCCATCACGTCGGCCGACTTGACCAGCGGGATCCAGTTGTACTGCAGGTTCTGGCGGGTGGTGAAGTGGCCGTAGCCGCGGTCGAACTCGCGGGCGATGCGGGCCAGCTGGCGCAGCTGGCGCGAGGCCAGCACGCCGTAGGGCACGGCCACGCGCAGCATGGGGGCGTGGCGCTGCACGTACCAGCCGTTCTGCAGGCGCAGGGGGCGGAATTCGTCGTCGGTCAAGGTGCCGGCCAGGTTGCGCTCCAGCTGGTCGCGGAACTGCGCGGCGCGGGCGTGGACGAACTGGCGATCGAAGTCGGTGTAGGCGTACATGTCAGTTCAACTCGAGAATTCAGTGAAGCACTTTCCAGCCGGCCATCAGCAGGGAGGCGCACAGCAGGCTGCGGATCACGCCGTCGGGCAGACGGCGGGTGGCCTGTGCACCCAGCCAGATGCCGGGGATGGAACCGATCAGCAGGGAGCCCAGCAGGGCCCAGTCCACATGGCCCAGGCTGGCATGGCCGATGCCGGCGACCAGGGTCAGGGGCACGGCATGGGCGATGTCGCTGCCCACGATGTAGCGGGCCTGCAGCCGGGGGTGGATCAGCAGGATCAGGGTCGCGCCGATGGCACCGGCCCCGATGGAAGACAGGGAGACCAGCACGCCCAGGATCAGGCCGCTGATCACGGTCAGCGCGGGCTTGCGGGATTCAGGGATGTAGCGCTCCAGGCGCAGGCCGACCTGCTGCCACACCGGGCGGAAGGCCACGACCAGGGCCGTCAGGAAGAGGGCGATGCCCAGCGAGAAGGTCAGCGCGCTGGCCCAGCCCTTGGTGAGGCCCGTGAAGTGCATCAGCGCCACGGTGGCCAGGGTGGCGGGAATGCTGCCGGCCAGCAGCTGGCGGACGATGTCCCAGCGCACATGGCCGTGGCGGCTGTGCGCCACGGAGCCCGAGAGCTTGCTGAGGCCGGCGAACCAGAGGTCCGTGCCGATGGCCACGGCCGGGTTCAGCTTGAAGACCGACAGCAGCAGGGGCGTCATCAGCGAGCCGCCGCCCACGCCGGTGATCCCGACGATGGCGCCGACGCCGAAGCCGCTCGCAACCGCAATCCAGTCCACTTCCGCTCCCTGTGGCAGCCCCCATTGGCAGCCTAGGTGGCGGACTGTAGAAGTCCTTTATATATATGAGAACTACTGAATCGTAGATTGCTTATGGTTGAAATGGAATATAGAGCTTGATGAAGGTCACGGCCGGGCGCCTCAGCGCACGAACAGGGCGATGAGGATGATGATGGGGATGGGCACGCCCAGAAGCCAGAGCAGCAGGGATCGCATGGCAGGTCTCCTTGATTTCTTGGTCAGCGGTGGGTCAGAACTGGTCGCGGTGGCGGCCGCCCAGGGTGCCGAGATAGCTCGCCACGAAGGCGCCGATCAGCAGCGAGATGAAGCCCCAGAGGGCGACCTTGGCCGAGGCGCGGCGTGCCTTGTCGGCGCTGGCCTTGGCCTGCTCCCGGGCCGCCGCCATCTGGGCCTGCAGCCGGGCGAAGGTGTCGGTGACGCGCGTCTGGGCCTCCTGCGGGCTCAGGCTGGTGCGCTGGGCCACGAGCTGTGCCAGGTACTGGGCATCGTCGACCGGCAGGGCAGGGGCGCCGGCGGCACTGGCGAAGATGCGGGTGACCTCCGCTGTGGGCGGGGTGTCCGGCGTCGAGGGCGAAGGGGCGGCGCCCGTGCCGGCGCCGGCGAGGGGGCGCCGGAACAGGGTGTCGACGAAATAGTCCGGGTTGATGCCGCCGGCGCTGGCCACCACCGCGGCGGCAGGCGCGACCGTGCCGGAGACCATCGCCCCCACTTTGGCGCCCCCGCTGAGGATGGCGCTGGCGGCACCCGTCATCAGTCCGGCCGAGGCCAGCGCCGCGACGGACCAGGCCAGGAAGCCATGCGCAGTGTCACGGAAGTAGACCTCGTCCGCATGCACCCGGCTCCAGCGCTGGCGCAGTCGACCCGCCAGGTAGCCGCCGAGGCCCGAGGCCGCCAGCTGCATGAAGGTGAGCCACAGGATGGAGGCCACGCCGAAGGTCTCGGCAGACACCCCTTCGGACGACCAGGGCGAGACCGAGGACAGCCCCAGCCCGACGCCCAGCATCAGCAGGATCAGCGCCAGCGAGGCCGCCCCGGCCGCGCCGGCAAGGACGGCGCCCCAGCAGATGCTGTGCACGCGGGCGGTGTCAGGGGCGGCCGGGGCTGCGTCTGCCGTCGAGGCGCGGCTGCCCAGGGGCAAGGTGCTTGCATTCATCGTGGCTCCTTCAGGTGGCAGCGCGCTGTGGCGCCGGCAGGCTGCGGCCCAGGCCCACACCCGGGCGCTGGGCAGCGCTGGCGGCGGGGCGGGGCATTTGGCGCTCCCGCGCCTCGGGGGCACGCCCTGGGCCGACCCGCGCTCCCGCGCGGCCAGCCTGCGCCTGGACGCGCCCGGCACCTGGCGGGTGGCCGCTGGATCAGAGGGCCGGGCGAAGCAGGGCCCGCTCGGGGAGGCTTAGTGCCTGGGCAGGATCTGCTCGCCCTCGCCGATGAGGTCGTAGAGCCGCGGCAGGTGGTCCACCGCACCGGAGGGGGCGCAGGTCAAGGTGCGCAGCGGCGAGGAGAGCCAGGGATCGGCGTCGAACACCGAAATCTGGCGGTCCCCCTCAAACCGGCCATCTTCCCTGGAGTGCTTGCCGCTGAGGACCGCGTAATAGAAGGTCCCGGAGCGGAAGAACAGCTCGTTGTAGAACTGCCCACCGCCTTTCCCGTCATTGGAGTTCACGTGCTCGAGCTGGAAGTGGGTCACGGAATCCTTGACCGCAGGCGGGTAGGTCAGTTCCAGGTGCCGGGGCGTGCCGAATCGATACTGGAGGCGGGTGAGCAGCCCGTCCACGGCCACGCCGCATACCGAGGCCGTCTTCTCGGATCGCTCGATCCTGCAGCTGAAGAAGACCTCTTCATCCGTCCGGCACAGGCTTTGCGCTGCGGCATGGCCGGCGAACAGGCAGCACAGGGCCTGGAGCAACCATCGGGCCCTTCCTGGGCCTGTGGGAGTCGGGGTAGGGCAAGTCGGGTGGGTCATGGAGGAGTCCAGCGGGTGCAAGCGCATCATGCCTCGGCCTGCCACGGACTTTCGCCTGCAGAGGCCCCGGTTCGGGCATCCAATCCAGCGTCTAATGGAGCCCCTCAAACTTGACCTCCCGTGCCCATGACGACCTTGCCGCGCAGCGCCCGCCCCTGGCTTTCCCCCGGGAAGGCCTTCCTGTTCAGCCTGCTGTTCACGGCAATCGGCGTCCTTGCCTACGCCGGCTGGCTGCAGTATCTGGACGCGCAGACCCTGCGGAGGATCGCCCCTCGCCAGCTGGCGGCGTCCGTGGATGTCACCACGCAGCTGCATCCCGCCGACCTGGCAGCCCTGCGATGGCGCTATGCCGTCATCGTCGATCTGCGCCCTGACGGCGAGGTGGCCGGGCAGCCCTCGTCGCAGGAGATGGAGGCTGAGGCGAGCCAGCAGGGGCTGCGGTTCCGCTACATCCCGGTGCCTCATGGCGAGATTCCGGAGGCCGCGGCGGATCGGCTGAGAGAGGTCCTGGCAGAGGCGCACGGCAGCGTGCTGCTGTATTGCCGAAGCGGCAAGCGTGCGGCCCGCACCTGGGCCCTGGCGGAGGCGGCGCGCGCCGACGGGCTCTCGAGCAGCGCCATCGTCACCGCGGTGCAGAAAGCAGGCCAGGAAGCCGACGACCTGCAGGGCCGCATCGAGAGGGCCGTGAAGGCGCGCAGGAAGGAGACGCCATGAGCGCGGCGGATGCTGAAACCCTTGCGGCGCCGCCCGCACCGGCGGTCGCGCCCGCGCCTCTGGCCCGAGCAGCCCGCTGGGTCTGGACGCTCGTATGCGCCGCCCTGGGCGTGGCGCTGGGCGGGGTGATTGGCGTGATCGTGGGGCTGCTCACCGGACTGATCCCCTTCTATTGCTGAGCCGCGGCTGGCGGCGCCTGCGGCCGCGCATCAGCCGGCCAATAAAAAGGCGGCGCCTCCGCATGCCGCAGAAGGCGCCGCCTGGAGAGGTGGCCGCGAGATCCGGCCACTCATCTCAAGTCACTCAGTACTTGGTGCTCAGGCTCAGTCCGCTGAACGCCGCCTTGCCCGACACCGTCAGGTAGACGTAGCCCGGCGTGTACACCGGCACCACCACCGTCTCCGCATTGCCGCTGTTGCTCGAGCGGTAGTTGTAGGAGGTCGGCGAGGCCCAGCCTTGGGTGTTGACGTAGAGGTCCGCATTGCCGCTGCCGCCGCTGGTGCTGATGCTCAGCTGCACATTGGGCTTGTCCACGTAGATGAAGTAGTACAGCAGGTCACCTGCGTTGCCGGCCAGACCGGTGCGCACGCAGCCGTTGCTCATGCTGTCCGTGCGGGTGGGGCAGGTGGAGGGCACCGTGCCGGAGACCGACACCGACTTGGAGGTGGTGGTGCTGAGACCGCTGTTGTCCGTCACCTTCAGCTTCACCGTGTAGGTGCCGCTGGCGGCGTAGGTCTTGGCGGGGTTGGCGTAGGTCGAGCTGCTGCCGTCGCCGAAGTCCCACAGGCGGCTGGCGATGGTGCCGTCAGCGTCGGTGGAGGTGTCGGTGAAGTAGGCGGTGAGACCCGTGCTGCCGACCGAGAAGGACGCGACCGGCGGCTGCGACGCGGGCGCCGAGACCGTCACCACCTGGGTGGTCGTGGTGCTCAGACCGCTGTTGTCCGTCACGGTGAGCTTGACGGTGTAGCTGCCCGCGGCGGTGTAGGTCTTGCTCGGGTTGGCGGCGGTGGAGCTGCTGCCGTCACCGAAGCTCCAGGCGCGGCTGGCGATGCTGCCGTCGGCGTCGGTGGAGGTGTCGGTGAAGGCCACGGTCAGGCCGGAGACGCTGGTCTTGAACGAGGCCACCGGCGCCTGCTGGGCGGCGCTGCCGCAGTTCACGCCGTTGGTGCCCACGGTGCCCAGCCAGCTGCGGAACTCGCTGTCGTAGCGGCTGCCGATGGTGGTCTTGAGCAGGTTGCGCGCGCCCGTCCAGTCGCCCTTGCGGTACAGGCCCAGCAGGGTGGTGACGTCAGCGCGGTGCTTCTCCATCATGAAGCTGACGGCCAGGTAGCCCCAGTTGTAGATGCGGGTCTGGTCGGCGTTGTCGTAGGTGGTGTCGAACAGGGTGCTCAGGGCATAGCGCAGCGTGCCGGCTTCGGTCAGCGCATTGCTGTAGCGCACATTGCGGTAGCAGTAGGACACGTGCTCGGCCAGGCCCTCGACCCACCAGACGGTCGGGGTGGTCATGTTGGCGCCGAAGTCGCCATACATGTCGAAGCGGCCGTCCAGGTAGTGGGTGTACTCATGGTTGAGGTTCCACACCTCGAACGTGGGCCGCGACCACTCGGCCTCATAGGCATAGAAGCGCGGCACATTGCCGGCCTGGGCCGGATTGCCTTCGATGTACATGCCACCGTTGTTGGTGTCGATGCCGAAGAGCGCGCCGGCGTAGTCCTGGTAGTCCGAGCTGCTGTCGAAGACCACCAGCTCCAGGCTGCTGTTGTTGTCGTTGGCGACAGGCGTGCGGTTGGTCTGCAGCTTGTTGTGGAAGTAGGCCTCCTCGTTGATCACCGAGGTGCAGGTGGCGTTGAGCTCAGCGGCGCTCATGGACTGGGCGCGCAGGGTCAGGCTCGGGCTGCAGACCTGCTTCAGCGGCAGCACGGCGGCTTCGGCGCGGGGCTTCCAGTTGCAGCTGCCATAGGTGTTGCACTGACCGGGGTCGTAGTAGTCCGTCATGTCGGCCAGACCCACCCAGATGGCCTGGCTGGACGTGCCCAGGCCGCCGCGGTTCATCAGGGCCTGCACCTGCGGCCGGGTGGTCGAGATGATGGTGGGGTACTGCAGGAAGCGCGACAGCTCCTTGGCGGCATTGCTGACCAGGTAGCTCTCGGTCGTGCCGATCAGGCCCCAGTTGCGGTTGGCGAAGTTGCTCACGGCCGTCTGCAGCGAGAGGTCGGACTTCACCAGGGCCTGGTAGTCGGCGTTCTGGTGGCCGCGCCACAGCACGGTGAAGGTGTTGTTGACCGCCACCTTCATGTAGTACGAGCTGTTCCAGCTGCTGGTGTAGGAGTCCAGCAGGCGCTTGACCACCCAGGAGTAGCGCGCGTTCTCGGTGGAGGAGTCGATCAGGATGACCGACTCCGCCAGCACCTCGCCGTTGGCGTCCGACACGCCGAAGATGCTGCCGTTGGCATACAGCGTGTCCAGGGCGCCGCGCAGCGCGTTCTTCAGGGTGCTGCCGTAGGTGCCGACCGAAGCGCTGTCGTTGTACTGCACGTAGTAGCCGGCGCGCAGGAACAGGATCAGCTGCAGCACGCCGCTGCTGTTGGTGCCGTTGTAGCCCGAGGCGTAGCTGCGCAGGCCGTCGGCGACGCTGCGCATCTGAGTCTCGTTGAAGGCGCGCTGGGCGTCGGTGCCGCGCAGGCTGAAGAGCGAGTTGATGCAGTCACCGGTGCTGGTGCGTACCGCCTCGACCAGGGCGCTGCCGGTGCGGGTGGTGAAGAGCGTGGTGTCGCAGGAGGCGGCCAGCGCTGCCTTGCTGTTCACGCTGAGCTTGCTGCGCCGAACGTTGTCAGCGCTGGGCCGCGAGCGTTCCGCAGACACGGGCGGGCGGTCCTTGGCATCGACCGTGCGGTGCTCCGCGTGGCTATGGGCTGCGGGAAGGCGGCTGTCCGCCTGCTGGTTCTGCGGCAAGGGGCCCGCAGGGATGGCATCGGCGTGGGACAGGCTCAGGCAAAAGGACATGGCGAGGCCAAGCCCCGTCAAAGTGGGGGTTCGCATAGGAGGGGTTCCGATTTGTTTAGAGGGGACGAGTCCCGGCCGGCCGGACCGGGAACTACGGGCTCGCGTAAGGGCCGAGCCCTGCATCAGCAGTCCTGCGTACCACAACGATGTACATCTGCTGATGACAATATATTGGACGTACGCTGGAAATATTTAACAAGAGGAAATCCCTGGGGTGTTGGTGACGCTTTGTATCGACTTGCGCCAGGGCGACCTTCTCGCCTAGGCGCCGCGACGGCGGCGCCCCTGGCGGCGCGGCTCCGTGACGTCACGGGGGCCGTGAAAACCCCCATGCGCAGGCGCGGGGGGCGATGTCGCCGGGCCTGGCGCGGCGCCGATCCGGCGGCTGCGGGCGCGGCCAGATCAGGGTGGGGCGGGGTCGTCAGCCGCGGGGCATGGTCCCGCGAAGGGGGTCGCCCGGGCTGAAAATGTGCGGATGGCGGAACGGCTGGTAACCAGTTCGCACAAATCGTTCGGGTCCACGGCGCCGGGTGGGCCCGCCAATTGCTCGTGATTCAGGCCCGTGCGTCAGGCCCGCGCCAGGGCGTCCAGGGCCTCGACCTGCTCCTCGATGCGCGCCGGCAAGGGGCGCCGGCCGGCGAGGAAGTCCTGGATCAGGGCCGCGTTGTCATCGGTGCCCGGCAGTTCCAGCAGCGGCTGGTTCAGGTCATCGTCGCCCGTCTGCAGCTCGGAGCTGCCGTCGGGGCCGAAGCGGCGCATCCAGGCCTTGCGGCGCAGGTGGGCATGGGCCTCGCCTTCGCAGGCACGCATCAGCAGGGCCTGGCCGCCGCTGTCACGGCAGAGGGCGGGCAGGGCTTCGCTCATGCTGTCCAGGTACTCGGGATGAGTGACCGCCACCACGCGCAGACTGCGCCCGGGCGCCGGGTCCAGCAGCTTGGCCATGATGTGCGCGCTGTTGCGCACCCCCAGGCGCGGGCGCAGGGCCATCAGCGCGTCCAGGCCGGGGCACAGCAGATTCAGGGGGGCGACCGCCGGCCGGCCGGCCGCGAGCGCGGCGGGCAGGTCGGGCAGGGTCGTGGCCTGCTCCAGGCCCAGGGCCCGGAGGAGGTCGAAGGAGTTCTCCCGGCTGTCGAAGTCATGACGACCATGGATCAGCACGGGCACGCCCCGCCGTGCCAGCAGCAGGGCCACCAGCGGCATCAGATTGGCCAGCTTGCGGGCCCCGTTGAGGGCCGGCAGCAGGACCAGGCGCGGACCCGCGGGCGGCTCGATCCTGGCGGTGCGCGCCTGCAGGGCGTCATGGAAGCCCAGCAGCTCGTCGCAGCTTTCACCCTTGATGCGCAGGGCGATCAGCAGGGCGCCGAGCTCCATGTCGGGCACCCGGCCGTCGAGCATGTCGCCATACAGGGCGGCGGCCTGAGGCCGATCCAGGCTGCGCGCTCCTCGCGCGCCACGCCCGACTTCCTTGATCAGCGCACCATAGCCGGCCATGGGGCTCAGGCCCGGGGCAGGGTCAGCAGGTGGTCGATGGCAGCCAGGGCCTCAGGGTAGCCCTGGGCGATGGAGGGGCTGGTCACCCAGCGGCCATTGACGACGATGGTCGGCACGCCATGACTGGCGATCGCCTGCCCCAGGTTGGTGGCCTGCTGGCACTTGGACTGCACGCCGAAGGACTCCGCCATCTGCTTGAAGCGCGCGCCATCGACGCCCAGCTTCACCAGTTCGGCCTGGGCAAGTTCCAGGGTCTGGAACTTGGTGAGGTCCGCCTGCACCGCCTTGAAGACAGTGCTGTGCAGGGCTTCCAGCTGGCCCATGGCTTCCAGGGCGTAGTAGACCTTCTGCGTGACCCGGGCGATGGGATTGATGACCAAGGGGACCCGGCGGAACTGGACCTTGGCCGGCTTGCGCGCCAGCCACTGGTGCAGAGACGGCTCGAAGGCATGGCAATGCGGGCAGGTGTAGGAGAAGAACTCCAGCACCTCGCCGTCGGCAGCCGCGCCAGGCAGGGGCGTGGACAGCTTCAGGTATTGCCGGCCTTCGGTCGGCCGGACTTGTGCCTGGCTCAGCGCAGGCACGGCAAGCATGGACAGACTGGCGCTGCCCTGGACGATGAATTGACGCCTTTGCATAGACCCTCTCGGTGACAGATGCCACATTGTGCAGGATCAAGACCACCCGGCCAGGGACCCGCGGGAGGGCTTCAGTCGGACCTAAGTTTCGAGACGCCGCGCCTGTGTGGGACAGCCTGCGCCGCGACCGTGCACGGAGCCGGCAGGAAGCGGAGCACGAGACGGGAGACGAGGCTGGGGGCGAGGGCTGAGGACGAGGCGCGAGGGCCCGGCAAGGCCCCGTAATGGGCCTTGGCTTGTCACCCGGGTGACACTGGGGCGGCCACTGTGGCATCCAGCCTGCAGGCGCCGTCCCCTTTCCTAACGACACAAGTCTGCTTCTGTGACGCGACCGTTACACTAGCGCACACAGGGAGTTATCCAGTTGTATGGGGATACCTCATGAAAACCAGAGAAGTATTGATCTACACCGGTGAACAGTTCACCGTTCCGCAGGGCGTGCAGCGTATCGATTCACGTTCCACCCACGGTTGGCAGCTGCGCTACGGCGGCACCAAGTTCTATTCCGACAGCAAGTTCCCCGGCGGAGCCGGTGGGGCCCTCGCCGCGGCGACCAAGGAACTGCTCAAGCGCGTGGCCAAGCTCCCGGCCCCCACCCGCCTCAAGCCCGAACCCAATGCCAACAAGACCAGCGAGCTGCCGGTGGGCATCTCCGGTCCCATCGTGCGCCAGCGCCGCGGCAAGCTGAGGGATTGCAGCTTCACCGTGCTCCTGCCCCGTTATGGTGAGCCGGCACGCCGCCGCAGCGTCTACATCGCTTCCGAGTCCACCTACACCGTGGAGCGCTACATGCAGGCCCTGGAAAAGGCCGTGCTGCTGCGCCAGGAAGCCGAGGAGCTCTACCGTCAGGAGGCCACCAAGGCCAAGCGCCGGGAGGCGCGCGCCTTCAAGGCAAGCCTGGCCGCCTGAGGCTGGCCTGACTTCGAGGCAGCGCCCGCAGGGATGCTGCCTCGAGTGGCCTGACCCAGGCCGATGGGCCCCGGCTGCGCCGGCGCCGTCTCATGAAGAATGCAGAGCAGGGCCGCCAGCAGGGCCAGGGTCTGGACCCCCAGCACCCGTCTCAGATCGGGACTCATGCAACACCTCCATGCTTCAGCCACCCGGGCGGCCCTGCCTGTGGCGGCGCCGCTGGGGTGGCATCTTCGGTGTTGCTGACCGGCGCCCCTATCACTCCATCGGGGGAGGGGGCGCCCCCCGTAGAGGTGAGCCTGCTCAGGCGGCCCGGCGCTGGGATTCGGCCTCGGGCGTGATCAGTTCGCCGAAGAGGTCCTTGGGGTCGGCCATGCGCGGCACCAGGCTGATCTCGCTGCCCAGGCCCAGTTCACGGGCGCAGTCGCGCAGCAGGCGCAGCATGGAGAAGTCTTCCAGCGCGAAGCCCACGGAGTCGAACACCGTGATTTCCTCGGCGCCGCGGCGGCCCGGGGCCTGACCTGACAGCACGCGCCAGAACTCGGTCACCGCGAAGTCTGCCGGCATCTGCTGGATGTCGCCCTCGATGCGCGACTGGGGCTCGAACTCCACGAACACGCTGGACTGCTCCAGCACGCCGCGGTGCAGCTCCGTCTTGCCGGGGCAGTCACCGCCCACGCCGTTGATGTGCATGCCGGGTTCCAGCATCTCTGGCGTGATGATGGTGGCGTTGGTCTTGTCTGCGGTGACCGTGGTGACGATGTCCGCGCCCTTCACCGCCTCGGCGGTGCTCTGGCAGGGAACCAGGCGCAGGCCCGGCACGGATTGGAGATGGCGCATCAGCTTGGCGGTGGCTGCGGGGTCGATGTCGAAGAGACGGATCTCTTCGATGCCCAGCAGGTAGTGGAAGGCCAGGGCCTGGAATTCGCTTTGCGCGCCATTGCCGATCAGGGCCATGGTCTTGGCATCAGGCCGTGCGAGCCGCTTGGCGGCCATCACCGAGGTGGCGGCCGTGCGCAGGGCTGTGCTGATGGTCAGTTCGGACAGCACTTGCGGAGTGCCGGTGGCCATTTCGGCCAGGGCGCCGAAGGCCATCACGGTGGACAGGCCGAAGCGGTAGTTCGTCGGGTGGCCGTTGACGTACTTGAAGGTGTAGAGCTCGTGGTCGGCGATGGGCATCAGCTCGATCACGCCGTCCGCCGAATGCGCGGCGACGCGGGGCGTCTTGTCGAAGTCCTGCCAGCGCAGGTAGTCGGCTTCCAGATAGCCCACCAGGCGCTTCAGCAGCGCAGGCAGGCCCAGTCGTCGGGTCATTGCAGCCACATCGTGGGTGCTCAGCAGGAGTGCCATGAGAAGTCTCCGTTGTTGTGATGGACATGATTCTTCTCAAGCCTCGCGTTAGAAAGAAGCGCAAGAGTTGTTCAATAACTCAAGGTTCATTGCCATTTCGGCAGTAGAAATTGCCAAAATGGCAAAATACCCCTCGCACCAGGGCCTTGGGATCGCACGAGGCCCCCCTTCCGCCGGAGCCAACCATGGATACCCTCGACCAGCAATTGATGGCGCTGCTGCGCCAGGACGCCCGCGCCACCGTGGCCACGCTGGCGGCCAAGCTCAAGGTCTCGCGCGGGACGGTCACCAACCGGATCGCCAAGCTGGAAGACAGCGGCGTGATCGTGGGCTACACCGTCAAGCTGCGGCCCGACGTCACGCCCAATGCCATCACCGCCTGGATGAGCATCGCGGTGGAGGGCAACAAGACCCGCGAGGTGATCGCCATCCTGCTGGGCGAGCCCGGCGTGTCCGGCCTCTTCGACACGAACGGCCGCTGGGACCTGCTGGCCGAGCTGCGCGCCGCCACCCTGGGCGAGCTCGCCGAGGTGCTGGAGCGGGTGCGCCTGATCAAGGGCATCGGTGCGACCGAGACCAGCATCCACCTGCAGACCTACAAGCTGTCCTGAAACCGCGGGGCGTCCGCGGGC
The DNA here is from genome assembly GCF_027257975.1 of Pelomonas sp. BJYL3. Classification (GTDB taxonomy): domain Bacteria; phylum Pseudomonadota; class Gammaproteobacteria; order Burkholderiales; family Burkholderiaceae_C; genus Roseateles_B; species Roseateles_B flavus. The sequence goes on along the minus strand of NZ_JANZKX010000001.1, from coordinate 433,595 downwards.
CGTAGACTGGCCCGGGCATTCAAAGCAAGGAGCACGCATGAAGCTGATGCGCTGGGGCGCGCCCGGGGCCGAGCGCCCGGGCCTGGTGGACGCTGACGGGCAGCTGCGCGATCTCAGCGCTCACTGTTCCCGGCTGGATGGCGCCGCGCTGGCGCCCGAGGTCCTGGAGCGGCTGCGCGGGATCGATCCAGCGCACCTGCCGCTGCTGCCGCCCGACACCCGCCTGGGCCTGCCCTGGAGCGGCATGGGCAAGTTCCTTTGCGTGGGGCTCAACTACGCGGACCACGCCGCCGAGGCCGGCATGGCCCTGCCGGCCGAGCCGGTGCTGTTCATGAAGCCGCCCTCCTGCGCCATCGGCGCCCGGGACACCGTCTGGCTGCCCCGGGGCTCGACGCGCACCGACTGGGAGGTGGAGCTGGGCGTGGTGATCGGCCGCCAGGCCAGCTATGTGGACGAGGCGGATGCGCTGCCCCACGTGGCCGGCTATTGCGTGGTCAACGATGTCTCGGAGCGCGAGTACCAGCTGGAGCGCGGCGGCACCTGGGACAAGGGCAAGGGCTGCGACAGCTTCGGCCCCGTCGGCCCCTGGCTGGTCACGGCGGACGAGGTGGCCGACCCGCAAGACCTGACCCTCTGGCTCGACGTCAACGGTCAGCCCATGCAGCGCGGCAGCACGCGCACCATGGTCTTCGGCGTGGCGCAGCTGGTGAGCTACATCAGCCGCTTCATGACGCTGTACCCGGGAGACCTGATCTCCACCGGCACGCCGCCCGGCGTGGGCATGGGCCGCAAGCCGCAGCCCGTCTACCTGAAGGCGGGTGACGAGATGCGACTGGGCGTGCAGGGCCTGGGCGAGCAGCAGCTGCGGGTGCAGGCACGGCCTCAGTCCTGAGCGCGCGCCCGGCGGCGGCGCCAGGCCAGCAGCGCGGCCGCCGCGGCCGTCAGCGCGACGATGCCGGCGACCACCGGCAGGTCCAGTCGCCCGAGCAGGCGCAGCAGCGGGTCGAGGAAGAGGCCCATGACCAGGGTGCTGGGCGCCATGCCGATCCAGGTGCCCAGCAGCATCTGCCAGGGGCGGATGTGGGTGGCGCCCGCCACCATGTTCACCACCGCGAAAGGCGCGATGGGCGTCAGGCGCATCAGGATCACGGCCAGCAGACCACGCCGGCCCAGGGCCTCGCTGAGCAGGCGCACCCGCGGCCCGGCCAGGCGCAGCAGCAGCGCATGGCCCAGCCCGTGGCCGATGCGGTGGCTCACCAGCGCGGACAGCCCGGCGGCAGCAAAGCACAGCGCCATGCCCCAGGCCGGGCCGAAGGCGGCGATCACCAGCAGGCTCAGCACCACCAGGGGCAGGGCCAGGCACAGGGCGGCGCTCATCATCAGCCAGACGGCCAGCGGCCCCAGCGCGGCGGCCTGAGCGCGCAGCCACTGCAGGGCCTGCCCGCCGCGCAGCCAGGCCTGCCAATGGTCTTGCTGCCAGGCCCAGGCCAGCAGCAGCAGGCCCGTCAGCAGGACGAACAGCAGGACCAGGCGCCATCGCAGGCCCGGTGCCAGCGCGGCCCGGCTCATGGCTCGATCCTGGTGCCCATCAGCGCCAGCAGGCTGTCGGCCAGGTGCTGCACATGCTCGGGCTCGAACATGGAGCCATGCAGGCCGCGCACCACGGTGCTGCGCAGGTGCTCGCCGAAGAGCCGCTGCCAGCCCTGGAAGAGCAGGCGGTTCCAGCGCAGCAGGCCGGTGGTCTTGAGCAGCCAGACCGGGGTGCTGCAGGGCTCGACCCGGTGGCTGCGCAGGGCCATGACCTGGGCCACCAGGCCGGGGTCGGCGAACATGGCACCCAGGCGGCGGCCATTCATGCTGAGGTCCTGCACATGCAGTCGACGGACCAGCCAGCCCAGGGCGCGCCAGGAGCTGGTGCCACCGATGACGGCTTCCGGGTGGATGCTGTCCAGCAGCACCAGGCCCTGCGGCGCGAGCCCGCGGGCTTCCAGCGCCCGGCAGCAGGCCAGGGCACTGACCCCGCCCACCGAGAATCCGGCCAGCCAGAAGCGCCGCGAGGGCTCGCTCGCGATCGCATCGGCATAGACCTCGGCCAGCGCGCCCATGTGCGCCGGGGCCTCGCGCGGCGGCTGCAGCATCAGCACGCTCAGCCGGCCTTCCAGCGCACGCGCCAGGGCCTGCAGGCGCAGCACGTCGCCATGGCCGGAGGCCGCGACGTACAGGCGCGGTGCCTGCATGTCGCGGCTCAGGGACAGGAGGACGCCCTCGGCGGCCTGCGGTGCGGCCAGGGCGAAGGCGAGCTGGCGCACGGTGGGGTGGTCCACGATCAGCTGCAGGGGCAGGCGGCGCCCCAGCCGCTCCTCCATGGCCGCCAGGATGGCGAGCGCGGCCAGGGAATCACCACCCAGGTCGAAGAAGTTCTGCTCCAGGCCAACGGCGGTCCGTTTCAGGTGCTCGCGCCACAGATCTTGCAGCGTTGCCTCCAGCGCCGTGGCGGCGCGGGGCTCGGCCAAGGGGCCGGTGGCGAGCGTGGGCGGTGGCAGCCGCTCCAGCAGCAGCTTGCCGCTGCTGTTCAGCGGCAGTTCCGGCAGCAGGGTGAGGCTGGCGGGCACCATGTAGTCGGGCAGGCGCTGGCGCAGCAGGGCGGCCAGGGTGGGCTCGGCCTGGGCGCGCGGGCCCGCCAGCCAGGCATGCAGTCGCGGGCCGTCGCCCATGTCCAGGCACTGCACGGCGGCCTGGTGCACGCCGGGCAGCTTGAGGCAGGCCGCCTCCACGTCACCCAGGTCGATGCGGTAGCCGCGCAGCTTCAGCTGGCGGTCGCACCGGCCGGCGAAGTGCAGGCGGCCCTGGACGTCCAGCCAGCCGCGGTCCCCGCTGCGGTACATGCGCTCGCCGGGGTGGAAGGGGTCGGGCAGGAAGGCGGCGGCCGTGTCCTGCGGGTCCAGGTAGCCCAGGGCCAGGGTCGGTCCGGCCAGCCAGACCTCGCCGCTGACGCCGAAGGGCTGCGGGCGCTGCTGCTCGTCCAGCACGTAGATGCGGGTGTCGTCCACCGCGGGGCCCAGGGGCAGGGCCTCGGTCTCGGGCCAGGGCTCGCAGGGCCAGGCGCTGGCGAAGATGCAGGCTTCCGTCGGCCCGTAGACGTTGAAGAGCGCGGCGCCCGTCTCCGCGAGGAAGCGGTTGGACAGGGCCGGCGCCAGCACCTCGCCGCCGCAGCAGGCCACGCGCAGGCTGGGCACCGGGTGCTTCTGCAGGCCGGCCAGCAGCCCGGCCAGGCTGGAGGGCACCAGGGCACAGAAGCTGGCGCGGTGGCGCTGCATGAAGGCCGCCAGGCGCTCGGGATGGTGGCGGCCCGGCGGAATCAGGGCCACGCTGCCGCCCTGCACGAGCGGCAGCAGCAGCTCGATCAGGGCCGGGTCGAAGCTGGCTTGCACCTGTTGCACCGAGCGGTCCTGCGGGCCGATCTGCCAGCGCCGTGCCAGCCAGGCCAGGCGCCGCGCCAGGGCGTCATGGCCCATGCGAACGGCCTTGGGCCGGCCGGTCGAGCCCGAGGTGAAGAGCAGGTAGGCGGCGTCAGGCAGCGGGCGCGCGGCGCCGGCCAGGGCCGGTGCGTCGAGCAGCTCGCCCAGCGGCGTCAGGCTGATGCCCGGCAGCAGGCCCGTGCTCCAGCGCAGCACCTCCTGGCGCTGGCCCAGCAGCAGGGCGGGCGCGGCGGTCTCCAGCAGCTCCGCCAGGCGCTCCCCGGGCAGCTCGGTCGACAGGGGCAGCACGCAGGCGCCGCAGCGCCAGGCCGCCAGCAGGGCCACCAGCAGGGCCGGGCTGCGGTCCAGCAGCAGGGCGACCACCTGGCCCGGGCGAAGGCCCGCGCGCAGCAGGGCCGACTCCAGGCTCAGGCTGCGCTGCTGCAGTTCGGCATAGCTCATGGACTGAGCCTGCCCGGCGGCATCGTCCCAGACCAGGGCCACGGCCTCGGGATTCAGCCCGGCCTGCCTACTGAATTGCAGCCACACCGGCTGCGGCGCCTCGATGCTGGCCAGGTTCTTGTGCAGGCCGTGGATGAGGGCCCAGGACTCCTCAGCGGGCATCAGGGCGGGGGCGTCGAGCGGGCTGTCCAGCGCGCCGGGCAGCAGCTTCATGAGATGCCAGAGCCGGCGCAGCAGCAGCTCGGCCTCGTCGGCCTCGAAGCAGCGCTCTGACAGCTCCAGCACGAGCTCCACCTCTTCGGCGTCACCGAACTCGCACAGGGTCAGGGCCAGCGGGTAGCGGGCCTCCTCGGCAAAGCTCTGGCGCGCCTGCTCCAGGCGGCAGGCGCCGAAGCCCAGGGCATAGCTCTGGCGCTCCAGGGACACCATCACGTCCAGCACGCTGTCTCGCCCGCTGCGCATCAGCTGCAGGCGGTGGGCGGTCTCGCTGAGCGGGTAGCGGGCATGGCGCAGGCCGGTGCGGGCCTGGTGGCGGCCTTCAGCCAGCAGGGCGCCGATGCTCATCTGCGGACGCAGGTGCAGCAGCAGGGGCTGGACGCTCACGAACATGCCCAGGGTCTGCCGCCAGCGCGCACCGCCGCGGTTGAGGCTGGGCATGCCCACCGCCAGGTGCTCGATGCCGCGGCTGCGCTGCAGGTACAGGGCGATGGCGCAGAGGGCGGCATCAAAGAGGCTGGCCTCCTGCGCCAGCAGCGCGGCCTGCAGAGGCTGGAGCTCGCGCCGCGGCACCTGCAGGCGGGCGACGTGGGCGCGCGGCAGCCGGTCGGGGGCGCGCAGGGCATGGCGTGGCGGCAGCGCCGGTTCCTGCAGCGTGGGCCATTGCCCGGCCCAGTAGTCGGCGTCGCGCAGGCAGGCGGCGCTGCCGAGGTAGTCGCGTCCGGCTTCGATGAAGGCCAGGTAGGCGCCGGGAAGCTCGCGCGTGGGGGTCAGGTCTTGCTGGAGCTGGGTGTAGCGTTCGGTCCAGCGCTGCATGAAGAGCTGGGTGGACCAGCCGTCCATGACGAGGTGGTGGAAGCGGATGGACAGGCCGTGCAGGGCATGGCCGTCGCTCAGCAGCACGCAGCGCCAGGGCGGGGCGCGGCCGAGGTCGAAGCGCTGGTGGCATTCCTGGTGCCACCAGTCCAGCATGGCGGAGCGGGCGTCGCGGCCGGGATCAAGGGGCAGGATGTCCAGCGGCGCGGCGAAGTGCTCGAGCAGGCGCTGGCCGCCCTCGTCCGGCAGCGGCTGCAGGCGCAGGGCCTCGTTCTCGTCCACCAGCTGCTGCAGGCTCAGGCGCAGCAGGGCGAGGTCCAGCGGCCCATGCAGGAAGGCGAAGCCGCCGATGTGCAGGTGCACGCTGCCCGGCCAGGCGCGCTGGTCCAGCCAGACCTCGCGCTGGCTCAGGGACAGGGGCAGCGTGGCCTGCGCCTCGCTCATCGCCTCCGGCCTCCGGGGGCCAGGTCTTGCCATTGCTCGACCTGCTGCAGGGCGTGGCGATAGCCTTCGTCCGCAATCTCCTGGGCGCGGGCATAGGCCATGAGCGCGTAGCGGCTGAGGTCGGGCTGCAGGTAGACGTCGGCCTGCGCGATGGTGCGGCCGCGCTGGCTGGCCCCGCCCACGTGGCCGGCGGCGTAGAGGATGTCGGCGATGCCCGGGGCGGACGGGGCGCTGCGCCGGATCAGCGAGCGCAGCCGGCTGCCGGCGCTGAGGCGGTGCAGCTGCGGGTCGGCGCGCAGTTCGGCACGCGCATCGACGTCGATGGCGATGATCTGCCCGTTGCCGCGCCGCCGCTCCAGGGGCGTGCCTAGGCGCACGCGCATGGCCTGGGCCGGCACGTTCTCCAGGATGGCGCCGTCCACCAGCAGGTCGCCGTCCTGCAGCACGGGGGGCAGCAGGCCGGCGGGCGAATTGCTGGCGAGCACGGCGCGCCACAGCGGCCCCTGGTCCAGTACCGTCGTGCTGCCGCGGCTCAGGTTGCAGCTGGCGGCGAAGAAGGGGCGCCACAGGCACTCGATCTGCTGCTCGCCGAAGAGGGTGCGCAGGTCGCGCTCGATGCGCCGCCCGCCCACCAGCGACACCAGCGGCAGCGTGAGCCGCTCACCGCCGGTGGCGAAGCGGCGCGTCTGCGCCAGCACGGTGGCGATGTCATGGCCCTGGGCCAGCTGGGCGCCGATGAGCGCGCCCATGCTGTTGCCGCCGATGAGATCCACCGGCACGCCCGCCTCGCGCAGCGCGCGCAGCACACCCAGGTGCGCGAAGCCGCGCGCACCGCCGCCGCCCAGCACCAGGCCCACGGCCTGGCCGGTGAGGAAGCGGGCCAGGCGCGCCACGTCCTCGTCATGGCCTTCGCGCAGCGGGTAGACGCGCTCCAGCTGGCGTTCGACCGACCAGGGCTGCGGCGCCTCGGCATCGCGCGCGGCGGCCGGGTGCAGCAGGGCCAGGTGCTGGCGCTTGAGGGACCAGCCGGTCTCGCGCTGCAGCTGGCGCTCGATCTCGCTGAGCCCCGGGCCGCTGCCGGCGCGGGCCACCAGCACGAGCTGGTCGGCGTGGCGGAAGGCGTAGCGCGTCCAGTCGCTGGCCTGTTCGTCGGCCTCGTAGACCAGGTAGTCATGGCTGTCGTCCAGCTCCGGCAGGCGATCGCGGGGCCAGGGCTGGCCATCCAGGCGCAGGGTCTGCTCGGGGCCGTGCTCCAGCAGGTGGCCGGCGCGGCCTCCGTGGCCCAGGGCCTGGCTCAGCTGGCGGGCCAGCGTGGCGGCGGCCTGGCGTGTGGCCGCGTCGGGTGACAGGGGCAGCACGAGAAAGGTCTGTGCCAGGCGCTGCTCGCTGCCGTCAGCCTGGTTGCGCAGCCGGTCCGCCACTGTCTTGATCATGACCCGGCTCAGCTCCAGCGGGTGCAGCAGCAGCAGGGCCTCGTAGGCCTGGCGGTCCAGCAGAGCGACCAGGGAGTCCCGCAGCGCGGTGACGTGCTGGGCGCGCGCCTGCTGCAGGATCATGGCCAGCTCGCCCACGCTCTGGCCGGGATGGAACTGGTTGTAGAGCAGCAGCTCGCCGGCGGGCGTCTGCCGCCAGGCGCGCAGGCCGCCGCTGAGGACCACGGCCATGCTGTCCGCGGGCTCGCCTTCATGGAACAGGGGGCTGCCGCCGGGCACCGTGTGCAGGCGCATCGCGCCGGCCAGGGCCAGGCGCAGGGCATCGGACAGCGGGCCGAACACCGGGCTGCTGCGCAGCATGGCGGCGATGCGTTCCCTGACCTGTTCCGATTCGTCCACGCACGACTCCCCGGTGGCGCGCCTGGCAGGCGCAGGCGCAGCTGCATTGTGGCATCGCGCCCGGCGGCGGGGAGGCAAGACGTGGCCCCGGCGCCGCAGTGCCGGCCGCCTCAATAGAATGCCGCGCCATGCGATCGTCTGATATTGCGGCCACTGTCCGCCCCCGTCGTGCCGCTCTGGCGGCCCTGCTCGCCCTGGGCCTGGCTGCCTGCGCCACCGCGCCCACCCGCAACCCCGGCACGGAGACACCGCCGCCCCAGCCCGTGCAGCCAGTGGACCCCGTCGTGCCCCTGCCGCCTCCGAAGCCGCCCAAGCTGGGCCTGGCCCTGGGCGGCGGCGCGGCGCGGGGCTTCGCGCACATCGGCGTGATCCAGGTGCTGGAGGAGAACGGCATCAAGGTCGACCTGGTGGCGGGCACCTCGGCGGGCAGCCTGGTGGCCTCGCTCTACGCCTCGGGCAAGAACGGCAAGGAGCTGGCCCAGATGGCCGAGTCCATGGACGAGGGCGCCATCACCGACTGGGCCTTCCCCACCCGGGGCCTGATCCGCGGCGAGGCGCTGGCGCGCTTCGTGCGTGAAAAGACCGGCCACCGCCTGATCGAGCAGATGCCCCTGCCGCTGGGCATCGTCGCCACCGACCTCTCGGACGGCTCGCCCATCCTCTTCCGCACCGGCGACACGGGCGCCGCGGTGCGCGCCTCCAGCTCGGTGCCGGCGGTGTTCCAGCCGGTCAAGATCGGCCAGCGCGAGTATGTGGACGGCGGCCTGGTAGCGCCGGTGCCGGTGCGCTTTGCCAAGCAGATGGGCGCCGAGCTGGTCGTGGCGGTGGACATCTCCGAGCCGCCCGAGGCCAAGCCGCCCGGCGACGCCATGCGCATGCTGCTGCAGACCTTCTCCATCATGGGCCGCTCCATCAACAACTTCGAGCTGCGCGAGGCGGACGTCATCATCCGCCCCAAACTGGAGGGCGTGGGCAGCGCCGATTTCTCGGCCCGCAAGCGCAGCATCCAGGCGGGGCGCGAGGCCGCGCTGGCCGCCATGCCGCAGCTGCGCCAGCGTCTGGCGGCTAAGACGCGAACAGGTAGATGAACACGGCCGTCATCACCAGGCCCAGGCTGACGGAGTAGGCCACCATCAGGCCGAAGGCGCGGGGCAGGGTGCTCCACCAGCGCGTGCCGTAGACGCGGTGCAGTGCGAGCAGCGGGTGGACCACCATGGCCAGCGCGCAGAACACGGCCACCGGCTCGGCCTTCAGCGTCAGCAGGGCCAGCATCGCGAACCAGAAGGCGTGCTGGTGCAGGGCGAAGACCAGGTGCTCGGTGTAGCGGCGGCGCTTGTCCACGTAGAGCAGCTTGAGCCACAGCGCGAAGGCCGGCAGCAGCACGAACATGGCCTGGCCGAGGTGGTCCAGGGCCCGGGAGGGGAGGTCGGCGAACTCCTGCTGGGCGGTCTGCGGGTCGGCCGTGAGGCGGCGTTCGAGGCGCTTGCAGACCTTGTCACTGAAGCCTTCGCAGTAAAACTTCCCCTGGTGCATGCCGGCGCGCCAGGCGCCCAGCTCGAACATGGTCAGCTCGTCGCGGTCCTTGTCGTCGATGATCAGGCCGCGGTGCACCCGCTGCGGCCCGCTGGCCGCCCGGGCCGGCTTCAGCGCACCGGTGCCGGCCTGCGGCGTGGACGTTGGCGCGGAGGCGGCCGCGGGCGGACCGTCGGCGGGCGCGTCGTCCGTCCATTCCAGCTGGCTGTTGAAGCGCAGGGCCAGCAGCAACACCACGGACATCGTCAGGTACAGCCGCAGCGGCAGCACGTAATGCCGGCGGCGGCCCGCGAAGTACTCCAGCGTCAGCTGCCCCGGGATGAAGAGCCGCCACAGCGTGCGCCACAGCGCGCCCTCGGTGGAGAAGTAGGCACCACCGAACTGCTGGATGAACTCGCCCAGCGAGGGCGCCTTGACCTCGGTCTCCTGGCCGCAGTGGCCGCAGAAGCGCGGCCGCGGCTCGGGCAGCGCGCTGCCGCAGTTGGCGCAGTGGCCGGGCACGGGGGAGGGGACCAGCAACTGCCTGCGAAACCAGTTCATGAGACCACGGACCAGAGGACGGAGAGGATGAACATGCCGAACATCAGCACGACCTGCGTCGCCAGCAGCAGCACGGCCCGCCAGGCCGTGCCCCACCAGCTGCGCCCGTAGACCCTGCGCAGGGCCAGCAGGGTGTAGCCCAGGCTCCAGGCCAGCGCGCCCAGGGGCAGCGGGGAGGGCAGCGCGACCGCCCACAGGCTCAGGAACCACACGCAGTGCAGGTGCAGGGCGAAGACCAGGTGCTCGGTGTAGCGCAGGCCCTGGCCGTCACGGCGCCATTGCAGCAGCTTCAGCAGCAGGGCGAAGACCGGCAGCAGCACGAACATCGCCCGCCCCATGCTGCCGATGACCTGCTCCGGCGCCGCCTGCACGGCCTGCACCACGGTGCCGGGATCCTGCTCCAGCCGGGCCCGGGCGCGCGTGCAGTACCAGTCTGGCAGCCCGGTGCAGACGAACTGCCGGTGCTCCATGGCCAGTACGACCGGCGGGACCCCGACCACGGAGAAGGTGCCGGTCTGCAGGCTCTGGCGGGTGCGTTCGGCTTTCTCCTCGCTGAAGGGCGCATGGCCCAGCAGCTTCAGCAGGGCCAGGGTCAGCACGCTGAAGGTGAGGTACAGGCGCAGGGGCAGCACATGGCTGCGGCGCTTGCCGCGCAGGTAGGCCGCCGTCAGGGCGCCGGGGCGCGTCAGCAGCAGCTTCAGCGTGCGCCACAGGGCGCCTTCGGTGGAGATGTAGGCCCCGCCGAACTGCTGGAGGAACTCCATCAGCGTGGGCGCCCGGACCCGCGCCTCCTGGCCGCACTGCGCGCAGAAAGGCGCGGGAGGCCGGGCCAGCGGCGCCTCGCAATTGGGGCAGTCGGCAAGGGAAGGGGCGGCGCGCTCGCTCATGGTCAGGCGCGGATGCTAGCAGCGCCTGCACGGAGCTCAGGCCCGGGGAAGCCCATAAAAAAAGCCCGAGGCACAAGGCATCGGGCTTCAAGGGTACCTGGGTGACGCGGTCACCACGGGGTACCGAGGAGACAACTCGTCAAATTCAGGCGGAGGCGGAGCGCTTGGCGCGGCTGCTGCCTTGCGAGGCCTTCACGGCGGTGTTGGTCACGGCCTCGAAGTTGGCCTCGGCCACTTCGGTGGCTTGCTTGGCGGCCTTCTGGATGTTCTCGATGGCGTTGTTGGCGGCAGCCACGGCGGACTTCACCAGGGCCACGGCGTTCTCGGTGCCGGCCGGGGCGTTCTTGGCAGCGGTGTCGACCACGGCGTTGAACTTGGTCTGCACGTCGGCGAACTGGGCCTCGGCGACCTTGGCCACTTCGGCGTTGGTGGCGGTGGCGATGTCGTACAGGTGACGGCTGTAGGCGGCGGCCTTCTCGGCGCTGGGTTGCAGCAGCGAGGTCTGCAGGGCCAGCAGCTCTTGCGCGTCCTTCACGGACAGGGCGGCCTGGGTGTTCTCGGCGGCTTCAGCCAGGGTGGCCTTGGCCACCTGCAGGTTCAGCTCGACCAGCTTTTCCACGCCTTCGAAGGCCTTGTTGGTCAGACCGAACAGGGTCTCGATATTGGCCTTGTGGGCGGCGAAGATTTGTTCAGCAGTCAGCATGATGCTCTCCTAAGTCTGAGCGGGGCGACCCGCGGGATTCCTGATGGATACTCGGTGACAGCGATAATGTTGCACTGCAACATGAAATGAATTGTGGGGGCTTCCGGCCCGGCTTGCAAGCACTTTTTGCTGCGATGCAGCAAAAAGGGGCAAATCGGCGGGAAAGCCACGATCCGGGAGGATCGTCACAGCCGGGTCACGGCAGCGCTGTGTCTGCGACCGTCGGCGCCGCGGGGGGACTGCCACATCGGGGCGAGCAGCGAACTTCGCAAGCAAATGAAACGTCCTGCGCACGAAACGTCGCCGCGAGGCAACTGCATGCCGGCGCCCGCGCGCGGATGTCCGGATAGCGGCCATTCCGATGCACCTGTCACGGGCCCGCCGCGCGGCCTGCGCCTGGCCGGCAGCCCCGCGTCTTCCTGGGGCAGGGCCGGCTTGAGAGGGCTGCTCTTCTGGGGGTTAGAAGCCCGGCAGCGCTGGAGCCCGCTGTCAAGGTGTGGTGGCGCTGATTCGCCCCGGCGCGACAGTCGGGATGATCCATGAGCACTGCTGCCGCGAGGAGGATCTGCACGGCCTCACAAGGGTCGGCCCGGCGGTGTGCGTCATGACATTCAAATCAGATGACAGGAACAACTATGTCCCATTCCAGAAAATGCCTGACCACGGCCGCCGTCCTGCGGCGTTCGGCCCTGGCCATCGCCATGGGCGCCGCCCTGAGTGCCACGCCTGTGCTGGCCCAGCAGAGCGCCGGCTCCATCAACGGGCAGGCCCGCGCAGGTGACCGGATCACCATCGTGAACAAGGCCGTCGGCCTGACCCGCACGGTCACGGTCGACAAGGATGGCGGCTACGTGGTGAGCCAGCTGCCCCCGGGCGATTACCAGGTGGTGGTGACGCGAAGCGATGGCAGCACCCGCACGCAGACCGTCGCCGTGGTCCCGGGCAAAGGGTCGGTGGCTGACTTCAATGCCCTGGATCAAGTGATCGTGACCGGCTCGGCAGTCAAGACCATCGACATGAAGTCGACGGAAAGCGCCACCCTGCTGAACAAGGCGGACATCGACCGCATCCCCGTCGTGCGGGACGTCACCGCCATCGCCCTGCTGGCGCCTGGTGCGGTGCGCGGCGACGGTCGCATCGGCAACGTGCCCTCGCTGGGCGGTGCCTCGCCGGCCGAGAACGCCTACTACATCAATGGCTTCAACGTCACCAACATCGTCAACGGCATCGCCTTCAACTCGGTGCCCTTCGAAGGCATTGCCAACCAGCAGGTCAAGACCGGCGGCTACGGCGCGGAATACGGCCGCTCGCTGGGTGGCGTGATCTCGGTGACGACCAAGCGCGGCACCGATGAATGGCACGGCGGCGTGAGCGCCAGCTTCGAGCCGGCTTCGCTGCGCGGGTCTTCCATCTATTTCAAGAACGCCAACACCGACGCCTTGAAGTGGGGCGACTGGCAGGCCATGAACCGCCCGGGCGACTTCGACCGCCGCAAGGTGAGTGCCTACGCCGGCGGCGCGCTGGTCAAGGACACGCTCTACGGCTTCGGCCTGGTGCAGCTGCAGAACGAGCGCACGCGCTGGTACGGGAACACCGCGCAGTACGACGAGACCAACAAGACGCCTCAGTACCTGCTCAAGCTGGACTGGAACCTCACCAAGAACAACCTCATCGAGCTGACCGCCTTCAATGACAAGACGGAGCGCAACCGCGCCAACTTCAAGTCGCCCAAGGCCTACGGTACCGAGCGTGGCGATGACCAGGGCACCGACATCTACACCACCGGCGGCGCGACCCAGATCCTGAAGTGGACCAGCTGGCTCACCGACGACCTCACCGTCTCCGCCATGTACGGCGTGGGCCGCTACAGCCGCTCCTCCATCATCCCGAGCAGCGGTTGCGAGTACATCAGCGACGAGCGGGGCACCGAGGCTGTCCAGCGCGGCTGTGCCACCCAGACCCAGGTCGGCGACCCGGCGGCCAAGGACAAGCGCACGGCCTACCGCTTCGACGTCGAGTACGCGCTCAATGCCAAGCACACGCTGCGTGCCGGCCTCGATTCCGAGGTCTACCTGACGCATGACGGCACCGTGGCCCCGGGCGCCTCCAAGTCCTGGTGGACGCTGACCACCCTGGCCGCGGACGGCAAGCTGCCCAACAACTATGTCAACACCACCGGAGCGCCGTTGGACATTGTCACGGTGCGCTACTTCGAGAACGGCGGTGATTTCCGCACGGAGAACTCGGCCTGGTACATCGAGGACAACTGGCAGGCGACAAAGAATCTGCTGGTGAGCGCGGGCCTGCGCAGCGAGGCCTTCACGAACAAGAACGGTGACGGCAAGGCCTTCATCGACGTGAAGAACACCTTCGCACCGCGCCTGGCCGCGGCCTGGGACGTGGCCGGCGACGGCAAGCTGAAGGTCTACTCCAATCTGGGCCGCTACTACATCCCGGTGTACGCGAACACCAACGTCCGCCTTTCCGGCAGGCAGGGCGACTGGACCGACTACTACAAGTTCGGCGGCAGCTTCAGTGCCGACAAGCTCGAACTGCCGGCCCTCGGGGCCAAGCTGGGCGAGCGCAAGACGAACTCCGATGGCACGGCCCCCGACCCCCGCACCATCGTCGACCCGAACATCAAGCCGATGTTCCAGGATGAGTTCATCATCGGCTTCCAGAAGGCCCTGGTCGATCGCTGGTCCGGTGGCGTCAAGTACACCCACCGTGCGCTCAAGAACTCGATGGACGATGTCTGCTCCTTCGAAGGCGCCTACGACTGGGCCCGCAAGTCCGGCAAGTACACGGAAGCCCAGGCACGCCGCATCGGGAACACCATCTCGCGCTGCTTCCTGGCCAATCCGGGCAAGGACCTGACTGCCAACGTCGACCTCGATGGCAAGCGCGAGCTGACGGCGGTGACGATCCCGGCCGAGGCGCTGCGCTTCCCCGTCAAGCCCAAGCGGACCTATGACGCGCTGGAATTCACCGTCGAGCGCGCCTGGGACAAGAAGTGGAGCCTGCAGGGCTCCTACGTGCTGGCCTTCAGCAAGGGCACGACGGAGGGCTACATCAAGTCGGACATCGGCCAGCGTGACGCCGGGATCGGACAGGACTGGGACCATCCGGGTCTGATGGAGGGCTCGGATGGCTACCTGCCCAACGACCGCCGTCACACCTTCAAGCTGTGGGGCTCCTACGCCGCCACCGACGAATGGCGTCTGGGCGCGAACCTGATCCTGCAGAGCGGCCGCCCGCGCAACTGCCTGGGCACCTATGCCGGCACCATCGACAGCCACTCGATCGACTACGGCTCCACCTCGTTCTACTGCATGGGCAAGCTGACGCCGCGCGGTACCGCAGGGCGCCTGGACTGGACCAAGGAGCTGAACCTCCAGGCCACCTACACGCCTCGCGCGCTGAAAGGCATGACCTTCTCGGTGGACCTGCTGAACGTGTTCAACGCCCGCACGCCGGGTGCGGTCGACGAGCAGTCGGACAACGGCCTCAACTCGCCCCGTCCTGCCTATGGCCAGCCGGACGCCAACTCCGTGCAGCAGCCGCGCCGCGTGCGCCTGATGGCCCAGTACGAGTTCTGATGGCCTGAGCTCGGGCCCAGACCGGCTGCGGCCGGCTCCACGAAACACCCCGGTGACGCCCGTCCCCGGGGTGTTTTTTCTTGGGGACGGTGCCGGCCCGCGCGCCGGTCGCGTTTGTGGCTAGGATGCCGCCATCTCCGCCCCGCCGGGCTGCCGCCCGATGCCCATGCAGGCCTTTCACTCCGACGCCCACGCCTTGCAGCTGCCCGCCCAGCACCGCTTCCCACAGGCCAAGTACCGCCTGCTGCGGGAACGTGTGGAGGCCGAACCCGGTGCCGTGTGGCTGTGCCCGGCGCCCGCGGCCAGCGAGGGCGAGCTGGCCCTGGCCCACGATCCCGACTACATCGCCCGGGTGCTGGACGGCCGCCTGAGCGAGGCCGAGCAGCGGGAGATCGGCTTCCCCTGGTCGCCCGCCATGCCGGTGCGCTCGCGGCATTCGGTGGGCGCCACCATCGCCGCCGCCCGCACGGCCCTGAGCGAGGGCGTGGCCATGAACCTGGCCGGAGGCACGCATCATGCCTACGCGCACAAGGGCAGCGGCTATTGCGTGTTCAACGACGTGGCGGTGGCCGCGCGCCTGATGCAGGCCGAGTGGCACACCCGCCACGGGAGCGCACGGCCAGGCCTGCGCGTGCTGGTGATCGACCTGGACGTGCACCAGGGCAATGGCACCGCCGCCATCTTCCGGGACGACCCCAGCGTCTTCACCCTGTCGCTGCACGGCGCCCGCAACTTCCCCTTCCGCAAGGAGGCCAGCAGCCTGGATGTGGAACTGCCCGACGGCACCGCCGATGCGGCCTACCTGGCCGCGCTGGACGAGGCCCTGGCCGAGGTCGATCGACGCATGCAGGCGCACCCGCCCGGCCTGGCCTTCTACCTGGCGGGCGCCGATCCGCACGAGGGCGATCGGCTGGGCCGCCTGAAGCTCAGCGCTGCCGGCCTGCTGGCGCGGGACGAGCGCGTGCTGGACTGGCTCTGGCAGCGCCGCATCCCCGTGGCCCTGAGCATGGCCGGCGGCTATGGCGCGGACCTGGCCGCCATGGTGGAGGTGCAGTACGCGACGGTGCAGGCGGCGTCGCGTGCGTGGCAGCGCTGGCAGGACGCCGGTGGAACAATGGCCCGATGACGAACGCCGCCCCCGCCCCTGACGAGCGCCCCGGCCCCGAGCCCCGCAGCGCCTTCGCCCGCTTCATCCCGCTGAGCACCCGCTGGATGGACAACGACCTCTACGGCCACCTCAACAACGTCGTCTACTACAGCCTCTTCGACACCGCGGTGAACCAGTACCTGATCGAGCAGGGCGCGCTGGACCTGCACGGCGGCGAGGTGATCGGCCTGGTGGTGGAGACGCGCTGCAACTACTTCGAATCGCTGGCCTTCCCGCAGCGCGTGGAGGCCGGCCTGCGCGTGGCGCACCGCGGCCGCTCCAGCGTGCGCTACGAGATCGGCCTCTTCGCCGAAGGTGCGCCCACGTGTGCGGCGCGCGGCCACTTCGTCCATGTCTACGTCGACCGCGAGACACGCCGCCCCGTGCCGGCCCTGCCCGCGGCCTATCTGAACGCCCTGCAAGCCCTGGAAGGACTGCCCAAGTGAGTGCCAAGAACCCTGTCTTTGATCGACCCAGCCCCGAGGCCCAGGCGGCCGTGGACGAGGCCATCCGCACCCGCCATTCGATGCGCGCCTTCCTGGACACGCCCATCCCGCGCGAGACCCTGGAGGACATCCTGCGCGTGGCCGCCCGCGCGCCCTCGGGCACCAACACCCAGCCCTGGCAGGTGCATGTGCTCACCGGGGCGGCGCTGAAGCGGCTCAGCGACCGCATCATGGCCGTCTATGACGACCCGCAGGAGCTGTCCACGCACCAGGAGGAGTACGCCTACTACCCGCGTGAATGGGTCTCGCCCTTCATCGACCGCCGCCGCAAGGTGGGCTGGGACCTCTACGGCCTGCTCAACATCACCAAGGGCGACAAGGCCCGCATGCACGAGCAGCACGGCCGCAACTACCGCTTCTTCGACGCGCCGGTGGGCCTGATCTTCAGCATCGACCGCGTGATGCAGCAGGGCAGCTGGCTGGACTACGGCATGTTCCTCGAGAACATCATGATCGCCGCCCGCGGCCGCGGCCTGCACACCTGCCCGCAGGCGGCCTTCACCCAGTTCCACCGCCTGATCGCCGAGGAGCTGAAGTTCGGGCCCGAGCAGATGCTGGTCTGCGGCATGGCCCTGGGTTACGCGGACCCGAACGCCATCGAGAACAGCCTGGTGACCGAGCGCGCCGCGCTGGACGAGTTCGTACGCTTCCTCGACCAGTGAGGTTTTTGATGAGCCAGAACAAGCCGGCCGTCTTCGTGGCCCGCCGCATCTTTGCGGACATCGTCGAGCGTCTGCGCGAGCATGCCGAGGTCGAGGAGACCGACAGCGACGAGCCCCTGCCCCCCGAGCAGCTGATCCGGCGCCTGCAGGGCAAGGCCGGCCTCTTCGCCACCGGCACCGAGCGCATCGACGCCGCGCTGCTGGACGCCTGCCCGCAGCTGCGCGCCGTCTGCCTGATGACCGTGGGCTACAACAACGTGGACCTGGCCGCCTGCACGGCGCGCGGTGTGCGTGTCAGCAACGCCCCGGACGTGCTGACCGAGACCACGGCCGACTTCGGCTTCGCGCTGATGATGGCCGCGGCGCGGCGCATCAGCGAATCCGAGCGCTACCTGCGCGAAGGGCAGTGGAAGCAGTGGCATGTGGACCTGCTGGTGGGCGCGGACCTGCATGGCAGCACCCTGGGCGTCCTGGGCATGGGCCGCATCGGGCAGGCCATTGCGCGGCGCGGGGCGCTGGGCTTCGGCATGTCCGTGCTCTATCACAACCGCAGCCGGCTCGCGCCGGAAGTTGAGCAGCCGCTGGGGGCGTGCTGGGTCAGCAAGGAGGACCTGCTGCGCCAGAGCGACC
Source organism: Pelomonas sp. BJYL3 (assembly GCF_027257975.1). Classification (GTDB taxonomy): domain Bacteria; phylum Pseudomonadota; class Gammaproteobacteria; order Burkholderiales; family Burkholderiaceae_C; genus Roseateles_B; species Roseateles_B flavus. Next base: position 416,160 of record NZ_JANZKX010000001.1, on the reverse strand, counting down.
ACCTCGTCATCGTGCTGCCCTACAGCCCCGAGGCGCACCACCTCATCGGCGCGGCCGAGCTGGCCCTGATGAAGCCCGCGGCCACGCTGACCAATGTGGCGCGCGGCGGCATCGTCGACGACGCCGCGCTGGCCGAGGCCCTGCAGGCCGGGCGCCTGGCCGCCGCGGGCCTGGACGTGTTCGAGGGCGAGCCCGCCGTGCACCCGGGGCTGCTGGCCTGCCGCAACGTGGTGCTGACGCCGCACATCGCCAGCGCCTCCATCCCCACGCGCCGCGCCATGTGCGATCTGGCGGTGGACAACCTCATCGCCGCGCTGACCGGCGGGACGATGAAGACGGCGCTGAACTGAGCCAGGCCAGGGCGCCGATGTCCCTGGCGGCATGGACGCCGGCAGGGTCTCGTCGGCGCCCGTCTCCGAATCGGGTTATACCGGGCGGGGGGCGCAAGGCCCCGAACCCCGAACCCGAGGAAGGAGACTCCCCATGATTGCCTACCTGAGCTTTGACGGCCGCTGCGACGAGGCCCTGGACTTCTACGCCGCCGCCCTGGGCGGCCGCAAGACCATGCGCTCCACCTACGGCGAGGCGCCGCCGGCCCCCGAGTGCCCGCCCACGCCGGATGAATGGAAGGGCCGCATCATGCATGCCCGCATCGAGGCGCAAGGCCTGACCCTCATGGGCTCGGACATGCCGCCGGGCATGCCCTTCGAGGGCTACAAGGGCTTCAGCCTGACCGTCTCGGCCCATGAGCCGGCCGAAGGCGAGCGGCTCTTCCAGGCCCTGTCCGTCGGAGGCCAGGTGACCATGCCCTATGGCCCCACCTTCTGGTCGCCCGGCTTCGGCATGCTGACGGACCGCTTCGGCGTGCCCTGGATGGTCAACTGCGAACCGGCGGCCGCCTGATCCTCGCGCCTCTTCAGCCGGCCTTGCGCATCACGCGCACCGCCACCGAGCCGTCCAGCGCGCGGGCCCGCAGCTGGCCGCAGCCGCCGTCCACTTCCTGGCCGGCGGAGTTGCGCAGCTTGGTCAGCACGCCGCGGCGGTGCAGCTGGCGGGCGATCTCGGCGGCGCGCTCCCAGGCCGGGCGCTTGAAGGGCAGCTCGGGCACGCTGTTGTAGGGAATCATGTTGAGCACGCCGTAGCGGCCCTTGAGCAGGCGCACGATGCCGTCCAGTTCGTCCTCGCCGTCGTTGACGCCCTCGATCAGGGTCCACTGATACTGGATGGGATAGCCGCTGAGCCGCGCATAGCGCTCGCCCTCGGCCACGATCTCCTCGGGCGTGAGGCGCGGCGCGCGCGGCAGCAGCTGCTCGCGCAGCGCGGCCTTGCTGGTGTGAAGAGAGAGCGCCAGCGCCGGCTTCACCGGCCCTTGCGGCAGGCGCTCGAAGACGCGCGGGTCGCCCACGGTCGAGAAGACCAGGCTCTTGTGGCCGATGTTGCCGGCGGTGCCCAGCAGCTCGATGGCCTCCATCACGTGCTCCAGGTTGTGGGCCGGCTCGCCCATGCCCATGAACACGACCTTCTTCACCGGCCGCTGCCGCCGTCCGAGCACGACCTGCGCCACGATCTCGGCGCTGGTGACCTGGCGCAGCAGCCCGGAGCGGCCCGTCATGCAGAACTGGCAGCCCACCGCGCAGCCCACCTGGCTGGACACGCACAGCCCATCCCGCGGCAGCAGCACGCTCTCGACCGTCTGGCCGTCGCCCAGCTCGACCAGCAGGCGCTTGGAGCCGTCCTCGGCCGGGTGCTCGCTCTGCACGCGGGCGAGGGTGTCCAGCTCGGCCTCCAGCGCGGGCAGGGCCTCGCGCAGGGGCTTGGGCAGGAAGTCCTCGATGGGGCGCTTGGTGGTGGCCTGGGGCAGGGCCTGGCTCCAGAGCCGCAGCACGCGGTGTTCGTGCTTGGGCAGGGCGCCGAGGGCGCGCAGGCGGTCCCGGATGTCTTGGATGCTTTGGATGGACGGCATGTTGAAGGGCGGATTTTACGGGGCGGCCCGCGCCTGTTCGCACAGCAGGTGGGGCCCGAGGCGCCGGGCCCGGCTGCCTGAGACAATCGGCCCATGACGCTTGCCGAACTGCTCCTGCTGGCCTGCCTGGCCCTCCTCCTCGTCCTCGTCGTGCTGGCCCTGCGCCAGAAACAGGCCCCGGAGTCTCCGCAGCTGCAGGCCCATCTCCAGACCCTGGTGCAGGGCCAGGACGCCCAGGGCCGCCAGACCGAGCGCCTGGAGCGCGAGCTGCGCGAGGAGCTGCAGCGTGGCAGCACCGCCCTGCGCCAGGAGACCCTGGGCCAGCTGGCCCAGTTCCAGCAGGCGCTGATGGGGCAGAGCGGCGACGCCGTGCGCACCCAGAACGAGCAGATCGACAGCCTGCGCGTGCAGCTGGCCAGCCTGCAGACGGCGCTCTCCCAGGGCCTGCAGGCCACCACGCAATCGCTGGCCGCCCAGGCGCTCGCCGCCCGCGAGGCCCAGGACGCCGCCGCGCTGCGCAGCAGCCAGTCCCAGGCCGAGAGCCTGGCCCAGCTGGCGCAGGGGCTGCGCGAGCAGCTGCAGCAGCTGCAGCAGGGCAATGAGCAGCGCCTGGCCGAGCTGCGCCTGACGGTGGAGCAGCGCCTGCAGTCCATCCAGCAGGACAACGAGAAGAAGCTCGAACAGATGCGCGCCACGGTCGACGAGAAGCTGCACGCCACGCTGGAGCAGCGCCTGGGCGAGAGCTTCAAGCAGGTGGCCGACCGCCTGGAGCAGGTCCACAAGGGCCTGGGCGAGATGCAGAACCTGGCCCGCGATGTCGGCTCGCTCAACCGCGTGCTGACCAATGTGAAGACGCGCGGCATCTTCGGCGAGGTCCAGCTGGCCGGCCTGCTGGAGCAGGTCTTCACGCCCGAGCAGTACGCGTCCAACGTGGCCACGCTGCCGGGCTCGAGCGAGCGCGTGGAGTTCGCCATCAAGCTGCCGGGCCAGCGCGCGGACGGCGTGCCGCTGTGGCTGCCCATCGACGCCAAGTTCCCCCGCGAGGACTACGAACGCCTGCTCGAGGCCCAGGACCGCGCCGACGCCGCTGGCGTCGAACAGGCCGCCAAGGCCATCGAGACGCGCCTGCGCCTGGAGGCCCGCACCATCCGCGAGAAGTACATCGCCCCGCCGCACACCACCGACTTCGGCATGCTCTTCGTGCCCACGGAAGGGCTCTACGCCGAGGCCTTGCGCCGCCCGGGCCTGGTCGAGTCCCTGCAGCGCGAGCACAAGGTGATGCTGGTGGGCCCCACCACGCTGCTGGCCACGCTGACCAGCCTGCAGATGGGCTTCCGCACGCTGGCGCTGGAGAAGCGCTCGGCCGAGGTCTGGGAGGTGCTGGGGGCCGTCAAGACCGAGTTCGGCAAGTTCGGTGAGGTGCTGGCCAAGACCAAGAAGAAGCTGGACGAGGCCAGCAACACCATCGAGGCCGCCGAGGTCCGCACCCGCGCCATGAACCGCCGGCTCAAGACCGTCGAGGCCCTGCCGGAGGACAGCAGCCAGCGCCTGCTGGCCCTGGGTCTGGCGGAAGGAGCCGAGGCGGCCGAGGACGAGCCTGCATGACGGAGCCCGCCCCGGCCTCCGCCTCACCCGCCCCGCTGAGCCGCGCCTTTCCCTGGGTCATCGCCAGCCTGATTGCCGTCCATGCCTGCATGGCCGTCACGCGCGTTGCGGCCAGCCTGTGGGTGCTGCGCGAGGGGCACGGCGAATGGGCGGTGGGCGTGCTGCTGAGCCTCTTCGCGGTGGCGCCCATCGCGCTCTCGCTGTGGGCCGGTCGCCTGGCGGATCGCCATGGCTTTCACCGGCCCGTGGGGCTGGGTGTCTGCATGGCGCTGGCCGGCGCGCTGGTGGCCTGGGCCTCGCTGCAGCTGTGGGCCATCGCGCTGAGCTGCCTGCTCAGCGGCGGCGCGGTGGCCGTGGCCGCCGTGGCCATCCAGCGCGAGGCCGGGCTGATGGCCAGCGGCCCCTCGGAGCTCAAGAAGGTCTTCAGCTGGGTGGCGCTGGGGCCGGCCCTGTCCAATGCCATCGCCCCGGTCGTGACCGGCCTGCTGATCGACCACGCCGGCTTTCGCTGGGCCTTTGCCCTGGCTGTGCTCATGCCCCTGGTGGCCTGGTGGATCGCCCGCCAGGTGCCGCGCCATGTGCCCGTGCCGCATGCCAGCGCGGCACGCCAGCGCCCGGCCTGGGCCCTGCTGAAGCAGCCGGCCCTGCGCCGCCTGCTGATGGTCAACATCGTGCTGTCGGCCTGCTGGGACGCGCACAGCTTCGTCGTGCCCGTGGTCGGCCACGGCAAGGGGCTCAGCGCCTCCAGCATCGGCCTGGTGCTGGGCTCCTTCGCGGTCGCCGCCACCTGCGTGCGCCTGGCCATCGCCCGCTGGGGCGAGACCCTGGACGAGCTGCGCGCCCTGCGCTGGGCCATGGGCCTGGCCATGCTGATGCTGGCGGTCTACGCCTGGCTGCCGGGCACGCCGGGGCTGATGTTCGGCTCGGCCCTGCTGGGTCTGGCCCTGGGCTCGGTGCAGCCCATGGTGCTGTCCATGCTGCACCGGGTGACGCCGCATGACGCCCACGGCCAGGCGCTGGGCCTGCGCATGCTCATGGTCAATGCGGCCACGGTGAGCATGCCCACGGGCTTCGGCCTGCTCGCCGCCGCCACGCTGAAGGCCGCGCCCATGTGGCTGATGGCGGTGATGCTGGGCGGCGCGCAGTGGCTGGCGCGCGGGATCCGCATCAAACCCTGAGCCTCGCCCTGAGCCCCGCACACGGGACAGCGCACCACAGCGCCGGCGGCGCTGGTGCTTGTCGGCCCGCCGCCCGCTGGCTAGCATGGACCGCAGCCCCGCTGGCATGACGGGGCAGGAGCCGGACATGCGGACTTCACGTCGTCGGGACCCGGGCGCGGCAGCGCCTTGCGCTGGCGCCCTCTGGCTCGCCGCCTGCGCCTGCCTCTGGGCGGCGGCCGCCTCCGCCCAGGGCGCCGGCCCCATGATCGGCGAGGTGCTGGTGCTCAAGGGCGAGGCCTGGCTCGATGGCCATCCGCTGCGCGCGGGCGATCGCCTCCAGGCCGGCGCCACCGTGCGCACCGGCCAGCCCGGCCGCCTGCGACTGCGCTTCGAGGATGGCTCGGTGCTGGTGCTCAGCGATGCCACCGAGCTGCGCCTGGAGCACTGGACCCCCTCGGCCGGCGGTGCCCGCCAGGCCCGGCTGTGGCTCTCGCTGGGGCTGATCGGCCAGGCGGTGCGACCGCAGGCCGGCGGCACCTGGCAGGTGCGCACGCCCTCCGCGGTGACGGCGGTGCGGGGTACCGAGTTCGTGGTGGAGGTGGACGCCAGCCGCAAGACGGCCGTCCACGTGCAGACGGGCGCGGTGGCCGTGGACCCGGCGGGCGCTGCGGCGGGACCCACGCGGCTGCTGAGCCAGCCGGCGCAGGGCACGGACTGCCGCGTCGACGCCGGCTGCAGCGAGGTCAAGACCTGGCCCCAGGCGCGCGTCCTTGCCTTGCAGGACCGCCTGGACTTCTGAGCGCCGCGTCGCCTGAAGACCGGCCATCAAGGACATCGCATGCATGCCGCACAAGCTTCGCACGCCGGCCGCCCCGGCCGCTGGCACCAGCCCGGCGGGCAGCTGCTGCTGGCGGCCCTGGTGGGTCTGCTGTGCCTGCTGCTGTGGTCGCAGCGCGCCCAGTGGCCGCTGCTGCAGCGCCTGGACCGCCTGCTGCTGGACGCCCAGCTGCAGCTGCGCGGCCCCCTGCAGCCCCAGGCGCCCATCACGCTGGTGGCCGTGGACGACCGCAGCCTGCAGGCCCTGGGGCGCATCGTGCCCGACCGCGCCCAGCTGGCCCAAGCCCTGGCCCAGCTGGCCCCGGCCCGGCCCCGCGCCCTGGCCCTGGACACCCTGCTGCTGGCGCCCGCCGCCGATCCTGCCGACGATGAGGCCCTGGCGGCAGCGATGACTCAGCTCGGCACGGTGCTGCTGCCCTTTGCCCTGCCCGCCGAGCTGGAGGCGGGCGAGCAGGCCATCGAGCCTGACGAGGCCGTGCTGCGCAGCGCCTTCACCCGCTATGCCGGCGACGCGACCCAGCTGTTCCAGGCCCGCACCCTGCGCCAGCCCTTGCCGCTGCTGGCCCGCGCGGCGGCGGCGCTGGGCCATGTCAGCGTGCAGCGCGGTGTGGACGGCGCCGTGCCCTTCGACCTGCCCGTGCTGGCCTACGAGGGCGAGCTCTACCCCTCGCTGGCGCTGCGCCTGGCCGGCGCGTCGCGCGGTCTGGACTGGGCGCAGGCCCGGGTGCAGCTGGGCGAGGCCGTGATGTGGCAAGACCTGACCCTGCCGCTGGATGCGCTGTCCCGGCAGTGGATCAACTACTACGGTCCGGCCGGCCGCTTCGAGCAGATCAGCTTCATCGACCTGCTGGAGGGCCGCGTGCCGCCCGAGCGCCTGCACGACCGCATCCTGCTGCTGGGCAGCACGGCCCTGGGCGCGGGAGACGCCTTCCCCAGCCCTTTCGACGGCGGCCTGCCGGGCGTCGAGCGTCTGGCGACAGCGGTGGACAACCTGCTGAGCCAGCGCGTGCTGCGCCACCCGCCGCTGGCCGCGCTGATGGAGATGGGCCTGATGCTGGGCCTGCCCCTGCTGGTGGGCCTGAGCCTGGCGCGGCTGGGCCTGTGGCGCGCCTATGCGCTGCAGGCCGTCCTGCTGCTGGCGCTGGCGCTGGCCCTGCAGTGGGGCCTGGCGCGCCACCATGTGCTGGACCTGGGCCTGCCGCTGCTGAGCCTGGTGCTGGCCTCGCTGGGCGCCATCTTCATCCGCGGCCTCAGCGAACAGGCCCGGCGCCGCCTGGCCCTGCAGGCCTTGCGTGAGAGCGAGCAGCGCTATGCCCTGGCCGCCCGCGGCGCCAACGACGGGCTGTGGGACTGGGACCTGGTCCATGGCAGCGTGCATTTCTCGCCGCGCTGCCTCGCCCTGCTGGGCCTGGCCGCGGATGAGGCGCAAGGCATCGACACCCTGGGCAAGCCCCTGGCGCCGGCTGCGCGGGAAGGGCTGCAGGCCGCCATCGAGGCCCATCTGCAGGGGCGCAGCCTGCAACTGCACCAGGTGCTGCAGTTCGAGCAGGGCGGCCAGCAGCGCTGGCTCCTGCTCAAGGGCGCGGCCATCCGCGAGCCGCGCAGCGGGCGGGCGCTGCGCATGGCGGGCTCGCTGAGCGACATCAGCGAGCAGCAGCGCCTGCAGCAGCAGCTGAGCCACGACGCCCTGCATGACCGCCTCAGCGGCCTGCCCAACCGCACGGCCTTTCGCACCCAGCTGGCTCAGATGATGAGCCTGGCTCCGGGCCGGCGCGAGCTGGGCCTGCTGATGCTGGGCCTGGACGAGTTCCGCAGCTTCAACGAGGTCCACGGCCCGCTGGCTGGTGACGAGGTCTTGCGCCAGCTGGCCCGGCGCCTGCGCGAGGCCGAGGTGATGGCGCGCGCACAAGGGCAGGGCCTGCTGCTGGCCCGGCTGTCGGGCGACGAGTTCGGCCTGGGTTTCAGCGGGCCGCTGGAGCCGGGCGGTGGCGCCCCCGGCGGCTGGCCCGTCTGGGCCCTGCAGCAGCTGGCGGCACCCTTCGAGATCGGTGCGACGCCGGTGGCCATGGGCGGCGACACCCAGGCCCTGCCGGTGCAGCAGGTGCAGCTGCAGGCCTGCGTGGGCTGGGCGCACCAGGCCCAGGGACCGGGGGAGGTCGACGAGCTGCTCGCCGCCGCCGAGTCCGCCCTGGCCCGGGCCAAGTCCCAGGGTCCCGGCCATCTGCATGCCTTCGATGCGGCCGAGCAGCTGGTCGAGCACTCACGGCGCTGGATGCGCGAGCAGATCGAGCGCGCCCTGCAGGAGGGCGGGCAGTTCCAGCTGCACTACCAGCCCTTCATCCGCCTGTCCGATCGCCGCCTGCTGGGCTTCGAGGCCCTGCTGCGCTGGCAGCATCCCGAGCGCGGCCTGATCATGCCGGGGGACTTCATCCCCGTGGCCGAGGCCAGCGGGCAGATCGCCGCCATCGGCCGCTGGACCCTGCTGGAGGCCGCGGCGCAGCTGCAGCGCTGGGCCGCGCAGGGCTTCCAGGGCGAGATCGCGGTGAATGTCTCGGGCGTGCAGCTGGAGCGCGAGGACGAGCTGCTGCGCGACGCCCGCGACACCCTGGCCGCGCTCGGCGCCGTGCCGGCCCGGCAGCTCAAGCTGGAGGTCACCGAGAGCATGGCCATGGCCAACCCCACCCGCAGCGCCGAGCTGCTGCGCCAGCTCTCCGTGATGGGCTTCAAGCTCTCCATCGACGACTTCGGCACCGGCTACTCCTCCCTGGCCTATCTGCACCGCTTCCCCTTTGACACGCTGAAGGTCGACCGCAGCTTCGTGATGCGCCTGGCCGCCGGGCAGGAGGCGCAGGAGATCGTGCGGACCATCGTGGGCCTGGCCCTGGCCCTGGGCAAGCAGACCCTGGCCGAGGGGGTGGAGGACGAGGCGCAGGCCGAGCTGCTGGCCCGGCTCGGCGTGCAGGTGGGGCAGGGCTGGCTCTTCGCCAAGGCCCTGCCGGAAGCCCAGGCCACAGCGTGGCTGGCCCGCGCCTGAGCCGGCCCGGCCTCAGAGGCGGTCCTGGCCGCGTGCCATGGTGCTGAGCAGGCGCGGCGTTTGCGTCAGCCGGCCGGCGCTGACCTGGCGGGCCAGCTGCGCGGTCAGGCGCTCGGCATCGGCAAAGGCCTCCTGCAGCAGGCCCTGGCGCTGCTCCAGGCATTCGAACAGCAGCTGGGTGAAGAAGGAGCCGCGCAGGCGCCTGCCGCTGCGCAGGGGGCTCTCGAAGCTGCCTTCGCGCGGGGGCGGACCCAGGGCCAGCTCGCCGGGGCTGGTGGCCGTCAGCAGGGTGTAGCGCGAACGCTGGGCTCGCGCCGTGGCGGTCCAGGGCTGCAGGGCGATGCCCTCGCGCTGCTCTGCCAGGCCAGCGGGCAGGGGCTCCTGGCGCAGGGACTGCAGCATCTCGCCGCTGTAGCAGGTGTCGATGAGGGCGCGGGTCTGGCGGCTGGGCCGCTGGGCCAGGTCCTGCAGCAGGCTGTCCCGCACGCTGCTGCGCTGCAGGCGCAGCAGGTACTCGGCGGCGTCGCGGCTGCGCGGCCCCAGCGCATCGCCGGAGTCGTAGGCCACGATGGACATGCGCCGGTCGTCTCCGCCCGCCGGTCCGGGCAGGGGCAGGGCGCCGTGGCTGGAGACGTAGATGAAGAGCTCGTCGTCGCTGCCCAGCGCGCGGCCGAGGGCGGCGATGGCCGACTCGATGGCGCTGCGAGTGGCCTCGGGCCCGAGCAGCGCGGTGGTCTCGTAGCCGGCCCGGTCGAGGTACTGCTGCACGCGGCGGGCGTCGTCCTCGCCCTGCAGCGCTCGCAGGTGGCGGTCATCCAGGAACTGGTTGATGCCGATCAGCAGGGCGCGCCGGCGCGAGGGCGGCGCCTGACGCTGGCGGGCCTGGGCATGAGCCTGCAGGGCCAGCGCCGCCTCGCGTTCCCAGCGCCGCTCGGTGATGTCCGCCGGATAGAAAGGCGAGACCGCCGCCGGACCCAGCAGGGCCTGGGCCAGCACGAAGGCGGTCTCCACCTGTTCCTCGCTGGCATAGCGGCCCTGCAGCTGCGCGCGACCGACGGCGTCCCGGGCCACGCGGGCCTCGGCCAGGCCTTCGGCGCGCAGCCGGGCCTGCAGCTGCGCCAGCTGGGGGTCGCTCAGCTGATGAGCCAGGTAGGCCCGCTCGTAGCCGCGCACCTGCTGGGGCGAGACGCAACCCGCCAGCGGCAGCAGGGGCAGCGAGGAGAGGGCCAGCAGCGCGCGGCGTCGCATCGTCCGGCCTCAGATCACCTGGACCTGCGCCTGCGCGCTGGACGCCGGCAGCTCGCCGGCGCGGATGCGGAACTCGAGCCGGTAGACCGTGCCCAGCGGCGCGTCCTTGGGGATGGGCAGGCGCACGAGGTCCAGGTGCTCGCCCGGCGGCAGCACGCGCTGCTCCTGGGCCTGGGCGGGCAGGGGCAGCGCGCTTTCCTGGCCCTCCACCACGGCGAAGAGAAGGCGCTCGATCTGCACGGCGGCCTCGGCACCGTCGGGCGTCAGCAGGATGAAGCGGCTGCGCACCTCCACCGCGCTGTCGGGCCTCGCCTGGGCGGGCATCTCGACCCGGGTGCTGCGGGCCAGCAGGCCCTGCTCTGGCCGGTAGTCTGTCTCGCGTGCCAGGGCGTCGACGTCCTGGCCGCGTTCCAGGCGGGACTCGGGCAGCCACTCCGGGTGCTTCCTGAAGCAGGTCGCGGCGGCATTGAAATAGGCCGAGGCCAGGCCGAGGGCGCCGCCGGTGCCGGCTCCCACGCTGACGCTGACGCCGCCGCGCTCGTTGCTGCGGTCCTCGCTGCGCCGACCCAGGTGCACGCCCAGGCCTCCCAGCGCGCCCAGCAGACCGCCCAGCAAGCCGCTGCCGCGCTGCTGGCCGCGTATGCACTGGTCCAGCGCCGCATTGGCCGACTGCTGGGCCAGCAGGGGCGGCGAGGCGATCATCCCCAGCAGCAGGGCCGCGAGGAGCGCGCTGCGCAGCAGGCGCGGTGCGGGTGAGGCGTTCATGCGGGCACCTCCGGCCAGATCTCTGGCGAGCTGCGGGAATTCTGCGCCCGCGCAGAGCGCCGCGGCAAGGCGGCGATGGCAGGGAAACCGGCGACATCGCCCCCCGCATTGGCGGCCTGCGCAGCCTCGGGCGGGCGGGCTAGACTTGCCGCAGTCCCCTGCAGGAGAAGTCCATGCGCCTCGTGCCCGTTTTCTTGTGGACATCCATGCCCGGCGCGCCGGCGCCTCGGGCAGCGCGGGCCGCCCTGGCTCTGCTGGCCCTGCTGGGCTGGGCCGGCCCGGCCGCGGCAACGGAGCCGTCCCTCGCGGCCTGCGAGGTGCGCTCGCTCAAGGGCAGCGCGCAGTGGCAGCAGGGCACCCGGCAGGGCGCCGTGCAGGCGGGCCTGGCCGTGCCGGTGGGCATGGAGCTGCGCACCGCCAAGGGCGCCCGCCTCAAGCTCCACTGTGCCGACGACTCCGTGCTCGTGATGGCCGAACAGAGCCGCCTGCTGGTCGAGCACTTCGAGGCGGTGGCGGGCCAGCCGCGCATGGCCAGCTTCCTGCTGAAGCTGGGCCTGCTGGGCCAGAAGGTGGCCCCGGTGGCCGGCGGCCACTGGCAGGTGCGTACGCCCAGCGCCGTCACCGCCGTGCGCGGCACGGAATTCCTGGTGGAGGTGGACGGCCGCCAGGCCACCCAGGTGCATGTGCTCAGCGGCGAGGTGGCGGTGGAATCCCGCGAGCCGCCCGACGGCAGCGCCGCAGCCAGCGAGCCCTTCAGCAGCAAGGGCGTGCAGGCGCAGTGGCGGGGCGAGGCCGGACCCGGCATCGTGCTGCAGCCCGGGCAGGGCGGCGTGCGCTGCCAGCAAGGCCACAGCTGTGCCCAGGGCCGCCGCGATGAGGCTGCGCTGCAGCGCCTGCAGCAGCGTCTGGCGCTGGACTGAAGCCCGGGTCCGCGGCGCCGTCACCTGCCCTCCACATTCCCTTACCTCTGTTCACCGCTGCTGACGGACAGCGCGGGGGGGCCACGCTATCTTCCCTCTCCCGCCGGCACGTCCGCGGGAACGCGGCAGCCGGGGAGGGCTGCCTGAGAGCAAGGCCTTGCCGCACAGGGGCTCGAGAGAGAAGCCCCGGCGCAGGACGCAGCGAGGAGAGACTGGAATGGCCACGATTGCCCTGCATGTGGACGGGCAGGCAACGCCCTATCACGTGCACAAGACCCTGCCCTGGTGGCGGCGTCCCATCGGAGAACCCCTGCCCACCTACGGGCAGGCCAAGAGCTACGGGCTGTGGATTGCGCCCAGCCGCACCCTGTCCACCTGGTGGATGAACCAGGCGGTGGACGCCGTCTTCCTGAACGCTGACGGCACGGTGGCGCGCATCGTCACCGGCGTGCGGCCCTGGCGCACCGTGCGCTGCCAGCAGGCGCGCTCCGTGCTCAAGCTCCGCGCCGGCATGGCGCGCCGCCTGGGCCTGGAACCGGGAACGGCGCTGGACCTGGCGAGCTGAGCCTTCGAACCGGGTCTTCCATGCGGACGCTCCAGGCCGAGCGACTCCAACCGCTCCCGCTGTTCCGAGACCCGCTTCTCGGTGGGCCCGAGTACCGTGGCATGCAGGCCGTGTCACGTCTTGCGTGCCGCGTTTCAGGCGCCCGTCAGACCGGGTCCACCAGACCGGGTCCACCAGACCGGGGCCATCTAGCCGGGCCCATCTGACCGGGCCCATCCGACCGGGTCCATCCGACCAGCCCGTCGAGCTGATCCCGGCGGCAGACTCCCGCCCCCAGAACCTTCGGCGGCAGCATCCGCCCCATGGGCCCGAGCCGCCGGCCCGGCGCGCCCCGTGCCTGCCTGCGCACGGCGTGCCCGGCAGGCGCGGCGCGGAGCGCCCGTTCAGGCCGCCATGCCCTGGTGGCGCAGCAGGGCGTCGATGTTGGGCTCGCGGCCGCGGAAGGCCTTGAAGTTGTCCATGGCGTCGCGTGAGCCGCCCACCTCCAGGATGTTCTCCAGGTAGCGCTGGCCCACGGCCGGGTTGAACACGCCTTCTTCCTCGAAGGCACTCCAGGCATCGGCCGAGAGCACCTCGGCCCACTTGTAGCTGTAATAACCTGCAGAATACCCGCCCGCAAAGATGTGCGAGAAGCTGTGCTGGAAGCGGTTGAAGGCCGGCGGCGGATTGACGGAAATTTCGGCGCGCACCTCGTCCAGCACCTGCTGGATGCGGGTCTCGCTGCCGGGTTCGGCATGCAGGCGCATGTCGAAGAGCGCGAACTCGATCTGGCGCAGGGTCTGCAGGCCGGCCTGGTAGTTCTTGGCGGCCACCATCTTGTCGTAGAGGCTGCGGGGCAGGGGCTCGCCGCTGTCCACATGGCGGGACAGCTGCTGCAGCACCTCCCACTCCCAGCAGAAGTTCTCCATGAACTGGCTGGGCAGCTCCACGGCGTCCCACTCGACGCCGGAGATGCCGGAGACGCCGGCTTCCTCGACCCGCGTCAGCAGGTGATGCAGGCCATGGCCGACTTCATGGAAGAGGGTGGTGACGTCGTCATGCGTGAGCAGGGCGGGCTTGTCACCCACCGGCGACGCGAAGTTGCACACCAGGTGCGCCACCGGCAGCTGCAGCGAGCCCTCGGGGCGGCGCCAGCGGCCGCGCACCTCGTCCATCCAGGCGCCGGGGCGCTTGCCGGTGCGGGCGTAGAGGTCCAGGTAGACCTGGCCGATCAGCTGCCCCTGGCGCTCCAGGCGGTAGAAGCGCACGGACTCGTGCCAGACCTCGGCCGTGTCGGCGATCAGGCGCACGCCGAAGACGCGCTCCAGGATGCTGAACAGGCCCTCCAGCACGCGAGGGAGGGTCAGGTATTGCTTCACCTCCTGGTCGCTGAAGGCATAGCGGGCCATCTTCAGCTTTTCGGAGACATAGGCCTGGTCCCAGGCCTGCAGCTGGCCATCGGGGAACTCGGCGGCCAGCTGCTCGCGGGCGAAGGCGCGCAGGGCGTCCAGGTCACGCTGGGCATGGGGGCGGGCCTTGGCGGCCAGCTCGCGCAGGAAAGCCATCACCTGGGCCGGCGACTCGGCCATCTTGGCCACGAGGGACACCTCGGCGTAGTTGGCATAGCCCAGCAGCGCGGCCTCTTCCTGGTGCAGGGCCAGCATCTCCTGCATCAGGGCGCTGTTGTCCCACTCGGGCTTGTCGCCCAGCTCGCTGGCGCGGGTGACGTAGGCGCGGTAGACGCGTTCGCGCAGCGGCCGGTGGCTGGCGTACTGCATCACCGGCAGGTAGCAGGGGAAGTGCAGGGTGATCTTGTGCAGGCCGGGCTTGCCGTCGGCCTCGGCGGCCTGGGCGGTCTGGGCCAGCACGTCGTCCGGCACGCCGGCCATCTCGGCGGGGCTGGCGTAGTGCACCCAGCCGTCGGTGGCGTCCATCACGTGCTCGCTGAAGGCCTGGCCCAGCTCGGCGGCACGCTCCTGGATGGCGGCGAAGCGGGTCTTGGCCTCGCCGTGGAGGTCGGCGCCGGAGAGCACGAAGTCGCGGATCCAGTGGCGCAGGGCCTGCTGGCGGGCGGGGTTCAGCGTCGCCCCCTGCGCCCGCTGGATGGCCTTGTACTTGGCGAACAGCGTCTCGTCGGCGCCCAGGCTCGTGTAGAACTCGGTGACGGCCGGCAGCATGGCGTTGTAGGCCTCGCGCAGCTCGGGCGTGTTGGCCACCGAGTTCATGTGGCTGACGGCGCCCCAGGACACCGACAGGCGCTCCGTGGCAATGCTCAGCACGCGCTCGAGGGTGTCGAAGTCCGCCGGCGTGGTGTCCGCGGTGGCCTCGGCCTGGGCCCGGCGGGCGGCCTCCAGCAGTTCGCTGATGGCCGGCTGGATGTGCTCGGGGCGGATGCTCGCGAAGGCGGGCAGGGGGGCGGTACTGAGCAGCGGGTTGTTCACGGTTTCTCCCTGGGCGCTGGGCCTCTTGCGGTGTCTCTGGTGCTCTTGCGGTGCAGGTGCCAGCTGCGGCGGCGCTCAGGCGCTCAGCGGCCTGCCGCCACCCGCTCGGCCGACTCCATGGTGTTGACCAGCAGCATCGTGATGGTCATGGGGCCGACGCCGCCGGGCACGGGCGTGATCCAGCCCGCCACCTCGCGCACGCCGTCGAAGTCCACGTCGCCGCAGAGCTTGCCTTCGTCGTTGCGGTTCATGCCCACGTCGATCACCACGGCACCAGGCTTGACCATATCCGCAGTCAGCACATTGCGCTTGCCCACCGCGGCAACGACCACATCGGCCTGGCGGGTCATGGCGGCGAGGTCCGCCGTGCCGCTGTGGCAGACGGTGACGGTGGCATTGGCCTGCAGCAGCATCATGGCCATGGGCTTGCCCACGATGTTGGAGCGGCCGATCACCACGGCATGCTTGCCGCGCAGGTCCTTCATGCCGATGCTCTCCAGCATCTTCATGCAGCCGTAGGGGGTGCAGGCCTTGAAGCCGGTCTCGCCGACCATCAGCGCGCCGGCCGAGGCCACGTGGAAGCCGTCCACGTCCTTCAGCGGCGAGATGGCCTCGATGACCTTGTGGTCGTCGATGTGGCCGGGCAGGGGCAGCTGCACCAGGATGCCGTGGATGGACGGATCGTTGTTGAGGGCCTCGACGCGGGCCAGCAGCTCGGCCTCGCTCATCGTGGCCTCGTACTTCTCCAGCACCGAATGGAAGCCCACGTCCTCGCAAGCCTTGACCTTGTTGCGCACATAGACCTGGCTGGCCGGGTTGTCTCCGACCAGGATCACGGCCAGGCCGGGCTTGATGCCCTTCGGTGCGAGGGCGGCGGCGCGCTGCGCCACCTCGGTGCGAAGTTGCTTGGAGAGGGCGACGCCGTCGATGAGGGTTGCGGTCATGGGGGAAAGGCTCCGGAGAATGCAAAAAGCCGCTGGAACTTCAGCGGCTTTCCTGGGATGGGGTGAAGCTTCAGGCCTTGGCCTGGGCCGAGGCGCCCAGGGCGATCTTGAGCAGATCGGCCACGGTGTTGGCGTTGAGCTTCTCCATGATGTTGGCGCGGTGCGCCTCCACGGTCTTGATGCTGATGCCCAGGTCGTCGGCGATCTGCTTGTTCAGGCGGCCGGCGACGATGCGCTCCAGCACCTGGGCTTCACGGGTGGTCAGGCGCGACAGCAGGGCCTCGCGGCTGGCCGCTTCCTGGTGCTGCGAGAACTCCACGCGGGCCTGCTCCAGCATGCGCTCGACCAGGGCCAGCAGCTCCTCTTCCTTGAAGGGCTTCTCGATGAAGTCCATCGCACCCTTCTTCATGGTGTTGACGGCCATGGGCACGTCACCATGGCCGGTGATGAACACGGCGGGCAGGGGGCTCTTGCGCTCCAGCAGCTTGTCCTGGAGGTCCAGGCCGCTCATGCCATCCATGCGCACGTCGGTGATCAGGCAGGCCACTTCACGCGGGTCGTAGCGGCTCAAGAAGGACTCGGCGGAATCGAAGCACTTCACGCGGTAGTCCTTGCCTTCCAGCAGCCATTGCAGGGAATCGCGCACCGCTTCATCGTCATCGACAACGTAGACGGTACCCTTCTTCGGAATCAGGCTCATGGTGTCTCTGCAGTGTTTTGGGCTGTGCCCGGCGCCTCGTGGCGCGGGATTTCGACGGGGATGGTGAAGGCGAACCTGCACCCCACGATCGCCGAGCCATTGTATAAGTTCTCGGCACGGATCCGGCCCTGGTGGGACTCCACGATGGACCGGCATAACCCTAGTCCGATGCCCATGCCATCGGCCTTGGTCGAGAAGAAGGCCTCGTACATGCGCTCGATGACTTCCTCGGGCAAACCCGGGCCCATGTCAGTCACCGAGAACTCGATATTGGCCCCCAGCTCCGGCGTGTGCTTGGGCACCACGCGCAGCTCGATGTGGCGGCGCGAGACCGGCAGGCCGGCGTTGTCGATGGCCTCGGCGGCGTTCTTCAGCAGGTTCATCAGCACCTGCTCGATCAGGATGGGATCCACCATCAGCGTGGGCAGGCGCTGGGCCACGTAGGTGTGGATGGCCACATTGCGCCGGCGCAGTTCGATGCCCGCGAGCTCGACCGCATCCTCGACGATGTCATGCGCCTGCGAGGGCGCGCGCTGCGGTTCGCTGCGCTTCACGAAGTTGCGGATGCGGTGGATGATCTGCCCCGCGCGCTGCGCCTGCTTGGCGGTCTTCTCCAGCGCGGCCAGGAGGTCGTCCTTGCCGATCTGGTCATTGCGCACGCGCGAGACCATGCCGTTGCAGTAGTTGGTGATGGCGGTCAGTGGCTGGTTCAGCTCGTGCGCCACGCTGGAGGCCATCTCGCCCATGGTCATCAGCCGGCTGGTGACCTGCGCCTTCTCGGCCTGCTGGGCGGCCTGCTCCTCGGCACGGCGGCGGGCGGTGATGTCGGTCGCGATGAGCATCTGGGCCAGACGGCCGTCGGTCCACTGCAGGTAGCGGGCGCGCACGTCGAACCACATCTCCAGGCTGTCGATGTAGACCTCGCGCGGGTCCGAGCCCACTTCCATCAGCGGCTGTGCGGGCAGGCCGGAGTAGTCGTCGACCTCTTCGTCGTGATCCGGGTCCTCCTTGCTGCGGCCCAGCTTGCCGCCGGCCAGCATGGCATGGCCTTTGGGGTCGGCGCCGAACCAGAGGCGGTAGCTGCGGTTGGCGAAGAGCAGCTCGCCCTGCTGGACCGACAGCACGGACACGGCCGCGTCCAGGCCTTCCAGCACGGTGGTGAAGCGCTCGTGCGAGGCCGAGAGCTGGTCGCGCACCCGCTTGGCCTCGGTGATGTTGGTCATCGAGGTCATCCAGCCGGTCTGCTTGCCCTTGGGGTCGATCAGGGGCGAGACGTACATGCGGGCATCAAACGTGGTGCCGTCCTTGCGCATCACCTTCACCTCGGCGCCGCCGGCCGGGCTGCGGCCCTGGATCTCCTGCTGCAGCAGGCGGGCGTTCTCTTCGTAGCGATCGGGCGGCCAGTAGGGGAAGGGCGGCTTGCGGCCGATCAGCTCGCCTTCCGAGAAGCCCGTCATCGCGCAGAAGGCGGGGTTCACGTAGGAGATGCGCGATTCCATGTCCATGGCGCGCATGCCGGTGAGCATGGAGTTCTCCATGGCCCGGCGGAAGTTGGTCTCGTTGATCAGGGCGTTCTGGGCCTGCATGCGCCGGCGCATGTGCTTCCAGGTGCCCAGCAGCATCCAGACGGTCAGCACCGACAGCGCCACCACCATCCAGAACAGGGTGTTGGAGATGAGGCCGACCGAGGTGCGGTAGCCCTGGCCGCGCAGCACCAGGCCGTTGAAGGCCGGCGCCAGCGGCACCTCGTGGAAGATGGAGGGCTTCTTGAGCTTCTGCCCCGGCATGGGGGTGACGGTGCTGGCCACGATCATGTCGCGCGAGTCCAGCACCGCGATCGCGTGGCGCACGGCGACGTCGGAAGGCACGTAGTAGCGCAGCAGGCCCTCCACGGTGTACTCGGCGATCAGCACGCCGGAGAAGCCGGTGCGGTCGATCAGGGGCACCTGGACCTGGAAGACCATGGTGTTGTTGGCGTCGCTGAAGGCCTGGGAATAGGCCGGCTGGCGGCGTTCCTTGACCAGCTGGAAGGCGCTTTCCGCGGCGCTGCCGGGATGGCCCGCCGGCATGGATGGATCACTGCCTTCCAGGGCCATGAGGCTGTCCGCCTGGTAGCCCGCGGCGCTGACGCTGGCCCGCCGCTCGCGGCGGTTGTTGAGCCAGGTGACGTGGGTGATCTCGGGCCGGTCCCGGGCCCAGGTGCTGGCCTGGGTGTTGAAGTCGTGGGTATCGGTGGCGCGGGTGGCGATCTCCCGGGCGATGCGCACCAGCTGCTCCTGGTTCTCGATCAGGCGCAGCTGGATCTGCTTCTGGGCGATCTCGGTGTCGCGCTTGACGGCCTCCTGCTCGCGCTCGATCTCCTCGTTACGCAGATACCAGAAGGCCAGGATGATGGCCGCCAGGAAGAGCAGCACCGAGATCAGCGGGCCGAGGGTGGCGAAGCGGTCCTGTCGGGAGGGGGACTGGCGGCGCCACCAGGTGGTGGCCAGCAGGCGCAGGGGTTGGGACCAGCGGCGCAGCTGGGCCTTGAGATCGAAACGCGAAGACATGGGGCGGATTATCCCGTCCAGCTTGGGCCAGAGGCAGCGAGCAATCCCTTTGAATTTCATTATGTGAAACGCTATCGCACGATTTGGAAAAATTGGGCGGGCTGTGCGACACTCCGGCCGGAACATTGGCGGGCCCCGGGATTGCTGCGTCTGTGACGGCAATCGGCGGGGCTTGAAGCCAGGCATCAACACCGCGAATCACCATCGCAATACCGAGATTTGCAAGGAGACAGCATGTCCGCGCAGCCCCAGTCCCTCCCAGGCGCAGCCGCCCAAGACACCGACGCCCTCGAGACCAAGGAATGGCTGGACGCGCTGTCCGCCGTCATCGGCGAGGAGGGCAGTGAGCGGGCCCATTTCCTGCTCAACACCCTGATCGATCACGCCCGCCAGTCCGGCATCGACGTGCCCTTCTCGGCCACCACGCCCTACGTCAACACCATCCCGGCTGACCAGGAGGCGCGCTGCCCCGGCAATATCGAGATCGAGAAGCGCCTGCGCGCCTACATGCGCTGGAATGCCATGGCCATGGTGGTGCGGGCCAACCGCCTGAACCCGGCGGACGGCGGTGACCTCGGCGGCCACATCGGCTCCTTCGCCTCGCTGGCCTCCATGCTGGGCGCGGGCTTCAACCACTTCTGGCACGCCGAGAGCGAGAAGCACGGCGGCGACCTGCTCTACATCCAGGGCCACAGCGCCCCCGGCATCTACGCCCGCGCCTTCCTGGAAGGCCGCCTGAGCGAGGAACAGCTGGACAGCTTCCGCCAGGAAGTCGATGGCAAGGGCCTCTCCAGCTACCCGCACCCCAAGCTGATGCCGGACTTCTGGCAGTTCCCGACCGTCTCCATGGGCCTGGGCCCGCTGATGGCCATCTACCAGGCCCGCTTCCTGAAGTACCTGCATGCCCGCGGCATCGCCGACACCGCCAGCCGCAAGGTCTGGGCCTTCATGGGCGACGGCGAGATGGACGAGCCCGAAAGCCTGGGCGCCATCGGCCTGGCCGCGCGCGAGGGCCTGGACAACCTGATCTTCGTGATCAACTGCAATCTGCAGCGCCTGGATGGTCCGGTGCGCGGCAACGGCAAGATCATCCAGGAGCTGGAAGGCGAGTTCCGCGGCAGTGGCTGGAACGTGATCAAGCTGGTCTGGGGCAAGGGCTGGGACGAGCTGCTGGCACGCGACAAGAGCGGCAAGCTCAAGCAGCTGATGATGGAGACGCTGGACGGCGACTACCAGGCCATGAAGGCCAATGACGGCGCCTACGTCCGCAAGCACTTCTTCGGCAAGTACCCCGAGACCGCCAAGCTCGTCGAGCACATGAGCGACGAGGAGATCTTCGAGCTGCGCCGCGGTGGCCACCAGCCCGAGAAGGTCTACGCCGCCTTCCACGCCGCCCACAACAACGGCACGGGCCAGCCCACGGTGCTGCTGGTCAAGACCGTCAAGGGCTATGGCATGGGCAAGGCCGGTGAAGGCAAGAACACCGTCCACCAGACCAAGAAGCTGACGGACGAGGACATCAAGTACATCCGCGACCGCTTCGGCATCCCCGTGCCTGACAGCGAGCTGCCCAAGCTGCCCTACTACAAGCCCGCGGACGACACGCCCGAGATGCGCTACCTGCACGAGCGCCGCCAGGCCCTGGGTGGCTACCTGCCCAAGCGCCGCGTGAAGGCCGACGAGAGCTTCGTCACGCCGCCCCTGGACACCTTCAAGGCCGTGCTGGAGCCCACCGCGGAAGGCCGCGAGATCTCCACGACCCAGGCCTACGTCCGCTTCCTGACCCAGCTGCTGCGCGACAAGGAACTCGGCCCGCGCGTGGTGCCCATCCTCGTGGACGAGGCCCGCACCTTCGGCATGGAAGGCCTGTTCCGCCAGATCGGCATCTACAACCCCAAGGGTCAGCTCTACACCCCGGTCGACAAGGACCAGGTGATGTACTACCGCGAGGACAAGGCCGGACAGATCCTGCAGGAAGGCATCAACGAGGCCGGCGGCATGGCCTCGTGGATCGCGGCGGCCACGAGCTACTCGACGAACAACCGGGTGATGATCCCGTTCTACGTCTACTACTCGATGTTCGGCTTCCAGCGCATCGGCGACCTGGCCTGGGCGGCCGGCGACATGCAGGCCCGCGGCTTCCTGCTGGGCGGCACCTCGGGCCGGACCACGCTCAACGGCGAGGGCCTGCAGCACGAGGACGGCCACAGCCACATCCTGGCTGGCACCATCCCGAACTGCATCTCCTATGACCCGACCTTCGCGCATGAGGTCGCCGTGATCATGCACAACGGTCTCAAGCGCATGGTGGAGAACCAGGAGAACGTGTTCTTCTACATCACCCTGCTCAACGAGAACTACCCGATGCCCGGGCTGAAGGCCGGCACCGAGGCGCAGATCCTCAAGGGCATGTACCTGCTGGACGAAGCCAAGGCCGGCAGCGCGCTGCAGGTCAACCTGCTGGGCTCGGGCACCATCCTGCGCGAGTCCATGGCCGCCAAGACGCTGCTGGAGCAGGACTGGGGCGTCGGTGCCCACGTCTGGTCCTGCCCCAGCTTCAACGAGCTGGCCCGCGACGGTCAGGACGCCGAGCGCTGGAACCTGCTGCACCCGACCGAGGCGCCCCGTGCGGCCTTTGTGACGCAGCAGCTGTCCACGACCAGCGGCCCCGTCATTGCCTCGACGGACTACATGAAGAACTACGCCGAGCAGATCCGCGCCTACGTGCCGGCCGGCCGTTCGTACAAGGTGCTGGGCACCGACGGCTTCGGCCGCTCGGACTTCCGCACCAAGCTGCGCGAGCATTTCGAGATCAACCGCCACTACATCGTCGTGGCCGCGCTGAAGAGCCTGGCCGATGAAGGCAAGCTGCCGCTGGCCAAGGTCGCCGAGGCGATTGCGAAGTACGGCATCAAGGCCGACAAGATCAACCCCCTCTACGCCTGATCGCTCCCGCGCAGCGCAACGTATTCAACGGAGACATCCGCATGGCAATGCTTGAAGTGAAGGTGCCCGACATCGGGGACTTCAAGGACGTGGCAGTGATCGAGCTGCTGGTGAAGGTGGGCGACACGATCTCGGTCGACCAGAGCCTGGTGACCGTGGAGAGCGACAAGGCCTCCATGGAGATTCCCTCGACGCACGCTGGCGTCGTGAAGGAAGTGAAGGTCGCCGTGGGTGACAAGGTCAACGAGGGCAGCCTGCTGCTGATCGTCGAAGGGGCGGGTGCTGCGGCAGCGGCTCCCGCACCGGCTCCGGTGGCAGCGCCGGCCCCTGCGCCGGCCGCCGCACCCGTGGCAGCGCCCGCTGCACCGGCAGCCGCTGGCGGCCTGGTGGACGTCGTGGTGCCGGACATCGGCGACTTCGACGAGGTCAGCGTGATCGAGGTCTTCGTCAAGGTGGGCGACACGATCCGCGTCGAGCAGAGCCTGATCACCGTGGAGAGCGACAAGGCCTCGATGGAGATCCCGTCCTCGCACGCCGGCGTGATCAAGGAGCTGAAGGTCAAGCTGGGTGACAAGGTCGCCAAGGGCACGCTGCTGGCCGTGGTGCAGACCGCCGCCGGCGCTGCCCCGGTGGCGAGCGCGCCGGCTCCGGCCGCACCTGCGCCGGCACCGGCCCAAGCCGCTGCGGCGCCGGCACCCGCGAGCGCCTCGGTGCCTGCGCTGCCCGCGCTGCCCGCGCATGACCCGACCGCCAGCAAGGGCCGCCTGCCGCACGCCTCGCCCACCATCCGCAAGCTGGCCCGCGAGCTGGGCGTGCCGCTGGACGAGGTCAAGGGCAGCGGTCCCAAGGGCCGCGTGCTGGAGTCCGACGTGCAGGGGTTCGTCAAGGCCGTGATGGCCGGCGAAGTTCAGACCTTCGCGCAAACCGCCGCGCAGAAGGCCGCCGCTCCGGCGGGGGCTGCCGCCGGTGGTGGCGCCTTCCCCGGCCTGCTGGCCTGGCCGCAGGTGGACTTCGCCAAGTTCGGCCCCATCGAGCGCAAGGAGATGGGCCGCATCAAGAAGATCTCTGGTGCCAACCTGCATCGCAACTGGGTGGTGATCCCGCACGTCACCAACCACGACGATGCCGACATCACCGATCTCGAAGCCTTCCGCGTGCTCCTGAACAAGGAGAACGAGAAGAGCGGCGTGAAGGTCACCATGCTGGCCTTCATGATCAAGGCCGCCGTGGCCGCGCTCAAGAAGTTCCCCGAGTTCAACGCCAGCCTGGATGGCGACACGCTCGTGCTGAAGCAGTACTTCCACATCGGCTTCGCGGCGGACACGCCCAACGGCCTCGTGGTGCCGGTGATCAAGGATGCCGACAAGAAGGGCATCGTCCAGATCAGCCAGGAGATGGCCGAGCTGGCCAAGAAGGCGCGCGACGGCAAGCTGGGCCCGGCGGACATGACGGGCGGCTGCTTCACGATCTCGTCCCTGGGCGGCATCGGCGGGCGCTACTTCACGCCCATCATCAATGCGCCCGAGGTGGCCATCATGGGCGTGTGCAAGAGCCAGATCGAGCCCAAGTGGGACGGCAAGGCCTTCCAGCCGCGCCTGATGCTGCCGTTGAGCCTGAGCTGGGATCACCGTGTCATCGATGGTGCGGCCGCTGCGCGCTTCAACGTGTACTTCGCGTCGCTGCTGGCCGACTTCCGCCGCATCGCGCTGTAAGCTCGCCGCACCGCAAAGAAACCCCACCGGGCCGGGCCTGCGCGTCATGAGCGCGCGGCCTGCAGCCCCAGGAGACAGACATGGCATTGCTAGAAGTGAAGGTCCCGGACATCGGCGACTTCAAGGACGTGGCCATCATCGAGCTGCTGGTCAAGGCCGGCGACACGGTGAAGGTGGACCAGAGCCTGCTGACCGTGGAAAGCGACAAGGCCTCGATGGAGATTCCGTCGACGCACGCCGGCGTGGTCAAGGAACTGAAGGTGAGCCTGGGTGACAAGGTCAACCAGGGCACGACCATCCTGGTGCTGGACAGCGAGGCCGCTGCGGCGCCTGCACCGGCCGTGGCCGCTCCGGCTGCCGCAGCACCGGCTCCGGCCGTGGCAGCCGCCCCTGCAGCACCCGCGGCGCCGCTGCCCGCGGGCAGCTACAGCGGTGCCGCCGACCTCGAGGCCGACGTGCTGGTGCTGGGCGGTGGCCCCGGCGGCTACTCGGCCGCCTTCCGCGCCGCCGACCTCGGCCTGAAGGTCGTGCTGGTCGAGCGCTATGCCACGCTGGGCGGCGTCTGCCTCAATGTGGGCTGCATCCCCTCCAAGGCCCTGCTGCACGTGGCGGCGGTGATGGACGAGGTCAGCCACATGGCGGACCTGGGCGTCGATTTCGGCGCGCCCACCGTCAACATTGACAAGCTGCGCGGCCACAAGGAAAAGGTCATCGGCAAGCTGACCGGCGGCCTCTCGCAGATGGCCAAGATGCGCAAGGTGACGGTCGTGCGCGGCTACGGCAGCTTCATCGACCCCTACCACCTGAGCGTGGAAGAGACCACCGGCACGGCCCAGGACAAGACGGGCACGAGCAAGGTGGTGCGTTTCAAGAAGGCCATCATCGCCGCCGGTTCCGCGGCCGTGCGCCTGCCTTTCCTGCCGCAGGACGATCGCATCGTCGACTCCACCGGCGCGCTGCAGCTCAAGGGCACGCCCAAGAAGATGCTGATCATCGGCGGCGGCATCATCGGCCTGGAGATGGGCACCGTCTACTCGACCCTGGGCGCTCGCCTGGACGTGGTCGAGATGATGGACGGCCTGATGCAGGGCGCGGACCGCGACCTGGTCAAGGTCTGGGAGAAGATGAACAAGCCCCGCTTCGACAAGATCATGTTGAAGACCAAGACGGTCGGCGCCGAGGCCACGCCCGAGGGCATCAAGGTGCAGTTCGAGGGCCTGGACGGCACGAAGAGCGAAGGCGTCTACGACTTCGTCCTGCAGGCCGTGGGCCGCACGCCCAACGGCAGGAAGATCGCCGCCGACAAGGCCGGCGTGGCCGTGACGGACCGCGGCTTCATCAACGTCGACGTGCAGATGCGCACCAATGTGCCGAACATCTTCGCCATCGGCGACATCGTCGGCCAGCCCATGCTGGCGCACAAGGCGGTGCATGAGGCGCATGTGGCGGCCGAGGTCATCGCCGGCGAGCTGCTGAACGATGACAAGCTGAAGAAGAGCCAGTTCGACGCCCGCGTGATCCCCAGCGTGGCCTACACCGACCCGGAAGTGGCCTGGGTGGGCCTCACCGAGGAGCAGGCCAAGGCTCAAGGGCTGAAGGTCAAAAAGGGCCTCTTCCCCTGGGCCGCCTCCGGCCGCGCCATCGCCAACGGCCGCGACGAGGGCTTCACCAAGCTGCTCTTCGATGAGGAGACGCATCGCATCGTCGGCGGCGGCATCGTCGGCACGCATGCGGGCGACATGATCGGCGAGATCGCCCTGGCCATCGAGATGGGCGCCGACGCCGTCGACATCGGCAAGACCATCCACCCGCACCCCACGCTGGGCGAGAGCATCGGCATGGCCGCCGAGGTGGCGCATGGCAGCTGCACGGATGTGCCGCCGGCACGGAAGTAAGCCGTAGCGCTGAAGGCAGGAGGCCCGGTCCGGCAACGGCCCGGGCCTTGTTCATGGCGGGCCCTGGCTCGGTCCTGCGCCCCGATTCATGGGACTTTCAAAGCCTGCCCCCGGGCGCAAACTGGAGGCTCTGCTGGCCCCTCCCTCTCGCCGTGAACCGCCTCCTCGCCCCGATGCTGCTGCTGCTCGCCGGCCTGCTCCGGCCGATCGCGGTGCAGGCGCAGGTGCAGGTGCAGGTGCCGCGCGAGCTGCACTACTTCGACATCCCGCCCATGATGTACGCGGACGCCCAGGGCCGTGCCGCGGGGACCCTGGTGGAGCGACTGCGCAAGGTCTGGCCCCCGGAGCTGCCCATGCCGCCCCTGCTCCTGGCGCCGCTGAAGCGGTCGCTGCAGGACATCCTGCAGGGCGCCGAGCCCATCTGCCTGGTCGGCGTGTTCAAGACGGCGGAGCGCGAGGGCGCTGCCTGGTTTTCCAGCCCGATCTACCGGGAGTCGCCCTCCGTCTTCCTGGCCACGCGGGCCGCGGCGATTCGCATGCGCAAGTACCCCACGGCCCAGGCCATGGTCGAGGACCCCTCGCTGCGCCTGCTGCTGACCGACGGCGCCTCCTATGGGCCGCAACTCGACCTGTGGCTGCGCCAGCGCGGGACGGGCATGCTGCGCGTGAGCGCGCCGCCTGCGCGCCAGATCCACATGCTGCTGCGCGGGCATGCGGACTTCATGTTCACCGACCTGGACGAGGCCGAGCACCTGCTGAAGGAGCTCGGCACGGCGGCACGTGCGCTGGAGGTGGTGATGCTGCCCGGCATGGTGGAGTCGCCCACGCGCCACCTCATGTGCCAGCGCGACCTCGACCGGCGCTGGCTGGACACGGTGGACGAGGGGCTGCGCCAGCTGGAAGCCGCTGGCGCTGGCGCGGCCGGCTCCTGAATGCAGGGGCCAGGCCCGCAGTTCCTGCCACTTTTTTCCTGGAAAACCCCGAGCATCGGGCCGGCCACGGCGACAGAAAGTGCGGCGGCCGCCACGAATGGTGCCCGCGCCTCGCTAAACTTGCCCCCGACCCGCCACGCCGACGCCGAGGGCCTGCCATCTTGGCGCGCGGGGCGACGAAGTCGTGCCGGATGGCACCAATGGGGTAGGGAATGAAGGACAACAGAACACTGTACGAGTTGCTGGGCGTGCGGCCTCAGGCCACCGCCACGGAGGTGCGCACGGCCTATCGGCTGGCACTGGATGCCCTGGAGGCCCAGCGCGGGGTGCTGGCCAAGCAGGATTTCGATGACCAGGTCCAGCTGCTGCGGGTGGCCTTCACCACCCTCAATGACCCGATCTCGCGGGCGGGCTACGACGCCGATCTGGACGCCGCCGCCAAGGCCGCCGCCGCCGTGCCCTATGGCGGCGCCCTGGCCACCACGCCCTCGGTCTCCGGTGCCCGGGCCGACGCCCTGGGCCTGCGCGCCGACGCCCTCGCCCTGCGGGCCGACGCCCTGATGGTGCGCGCCGACATCGCCCCGTCCAGCCTGCAGGGCGACGGCCTGTTCAGCGACTGGTCGCCGGCCCTGCGTCGCCTGGTGAGCTCCGCCGTGCTGCTGCTGGTGGTGCTGGGTGTGGTGGTCGGCGTCTCCCGTTGCACGACCAAGAGCGCGCGCGACCAGATCGAGCTGCGCGAGGCCCAGGAGCGCCGCGCGGCGGAGCAGGCCGTGCTGCAGGACTACTACCAGACCTACGGCGTGCGGCCCGCCAACCGCGCCGAGATGGAGCTCATGGAGGCCGAGCGCCGTCGCAAGGAGAACGCCGAGCGCCAGGCCGCCACCGAGAACCGCCGCGTCGAGGAAGAGCAGCGCCGCTGGGAGGAGGAATCCCGGCGCCGAGGCGAAGAGGCCACCCGCAATGTGCAGGCCGCCATGGAGGCCTCCCGCGAGGAACAGCAGCGCCTCAAGTTCGAGGCCGAGCAGATCGCGCTGGAGATCTCGCTGAGCAACAACGACGTGGACCGCAAGCGCCTGCAGCTGCGCCTGCGCCAGTTGAAGGAACGGATGAAGGACGAATGAGGCTGCGTCTGCGCATCCTCGGCAGCCTGGTGGTGGTGGCGCTTGCCGGCGCCTCCCTCACGGCCTGCCAGAAGAAGCTCGAGGCTTCTCAGTTCGTCGGCACCTGGAAGTCCTCGCGACTGAGCACGCCGCTGCTGATGCGCGAGAACGGCGACTGGGAGATCCGCGGCACCGATGACGGCGTGCTTCAGTACGGTGTCTGGCGCCTGGACGGGCAGCGCCTGATCTGGACCGTCCGCGATGCCAATGGCCAGGTGACGCACGATGCCAACACCGTCCTGTCCGCGGAGCCGCGGCGCTTTGTCCTGGCCGAGCGGGATGGCAGCAAGACGACCTTTGACAGGCTGGACTGAGCGCCGTGAATCACTACGACACCCTTGAAGTCAGCGCCCGGGCCAGCCCCGAAGTGCTGCGTGCGGCCTACCGCAGCCTGATCCAGCGCTTCCACCCGGATCGCCGTCCCGATGATCCTGAGGCCGCCGCACGCGCGGCGGCCATCACCGAGGCCTATGACGTGCTGTCGGACCCCGTCCGGCGCGCGGCCTACGACGACTGGCTGGCGGCCCAGCAGGCCCCGGCGGCACCCCGGGCCGCGGGCCCGTCGCCTGCAGCGGCGGCCGCCTCGGCGGCCACGGGTGGCGCGGCGCGTGTACGGACGGCAGGCACGGCAGGCACGCGTGGCACTGCCCGGCCTGCGCCCGCGGGCTCGAGCGGGCGCTGGGTGCTGGGCCTGCTGGTGCTCGCGTTCGGGGTCGGCCTGGCGACCTGGCTCTGGCCCCGCCATGCCGCCCGGGAAGACGACTGGGCCAGCCTGCGCCAGAGCTTCTCCGCCCCGGGACACACGGAAGAGGAACTGCAGGCCCTGCTGCGCCGCAAGGAAGCTCTGCTGCAGCGCCAGCCCGCCCTGCGTGAGCGCGAGGCCCAGGAGGCCGCCCGCGACCGCGAGGCCCGCAGCCTGGACCTGCTGGACCAGCCGCTGGAGATCTACCTGGGCACCGGCGCCATGACCATCCCCCGCGTGCAGCTGGTGCTGGGCACCTTCGACGGCCCGGCCCTGCGCAGCTACATCCTGAAGAACCGCGAGACCCTGGTCCGCGAGCTCAGCCGTGCGCTCAATGCCGCGAAGCCCGAGCTCCTCCTGGGACCGGACGCCGAGCACAACCTGCAGTCCATGATCCAGGACACCCTGACGACCGCCCTGGGCACGCAGCCGCAGGAGTCCTACCCGTCCACCTGGTTCGAGTCTCCCGGGCGCTATGGCGTGGTGGCCGTGCAGCTGCCCGGGCGCTACAGCTTCAAGGCCTACGGGGCGGGCCCCACCTGAGGCCCTACCTGAGGCGCCGCGTGGGCGGCCCCAGGGCGGACCGGCGCGGCTTGCCGTTCGTCGTTCGCCCCTGCGTTTCGTCACGCCCTGCGGCCGGTTCACGACATTCCTGAAGACAGCGGCAAGGCCAGGGGCTATGGTCCGGGCTGGAACAGGGCAAGGGATGCCCGGCGTTGCTTGGAGGACCCCATGGAGATCGAACAGCAGAGTTGGCGGGCACGACGCCGCTGCGGGCGCAGGCGCCACCGCGGCGAAGGGCGCAGCGGCTTCGGGCTCTTCCTGATCCTGGCCGGCCTGGTGCTGCTGGTGCAGCGCAATGGCTGGCCCAGCTGGTTCCAGTTCGAGGCGCCCTGGTCCGTGGTGATCGCAGCGATCGCCGCCCTGAGCCTGCTGCTGGCACGCTCGGCACGCGGGCTCACACGGGCCCTGTTCCTGGGCGCTGTCGCCGCCTGGTTCTATGCCTGCGAGACGGGCTGGCAGGGCTTCGGCTTCCAGCAGTCCTGGCCCTGGCTGCTGATCGCACTGGGCGTGGCCAAGATTCTTCATTACCTGCTGGAGCGAGGGGAGGGCAGCACATGAACACCGGCAACACACCGACACGCGCCGCCCGCCACCAGCTGTGGCTGGGCCTGACCCTGGTCCTCGCCGGCGGGGCCTTCCTGCTGGACAACCTGCACTTCCTCGAACTGCGACGCATCCTGCCCTTCTGGCCGGTGCTGCTGGTGGCCCTGGGGGCCGCGCGCCTGCTGACGGCCGCGCCGGGCGACAAGGGCGAGCAGCTCATCGGCGGCCTGCTGCTGGGCGTGGGCAGCCTGCTGCTGCTGCGCCGCCTGGGCTGGCTGCACATGGAATGGCGCGACTTCTGGCCGCTGGTGCTGATCGGCGCGGGCGTGCTGGTGATGACGCGGCGGCCAGGCCAGGCCGGTGTCTTCGGCAAGGCCTTCGGCAGCGTCAGCCAGGACAGCCTCGACCGCCAGCTCGACGTGAAGGCCGTGCTCAGCGGCCAGCAGATCCGCGTGCAGTCTCAGGACTTCGTCGGAGGCCAGCTGCAGGCTGCGCTGGCGGGCGTCGAGCTGGACCTCAGCCAGGCCGGCTTCCAGCGCGCGGTGCTGGAGGTCTCCGTGCTGATGGCCGGCCTGGAGCTGCGCCTGCCGGCGGATTGCCGGCTGCGTGTCACGGCCTCCTCGGTGCTGGGCCAGATCGAGGACAAGACCCTGCCCCTGCCCCAGGCCAGCCGCGAGCTGGAGCTGCGGGGCTCTCTGGTGCTGGGCGGCATCACCGTCCGCCATTGACGGCGCCAGGCCGGCACCTGCCGGCCGGTCCGCTCAGCGCGGGCCGGGCACCGTGCTGCAGTTGGCCACGCCGAAGCGGTCCACGAACAGCCGGAACTGCTGGCCCGGCTTGAGCGCCTGCCATTGCTGCAGGCTCACGCGGCAGGTCCAGTCGCGCTCCTTGGCGTCGACCATGAGCACCTCGTAGATGCCCTTGTACCGGGCAATGCGCTCGGCGCCGGCCTCGTCCGGCCGCAGGGGCGCCAGCACCGGCGAGCCCCAGTACGGCGGCTCGGGGTGCGCGCCCTGCGTGCGCACGGCGCGCAGCGTGCGCCATTGCAGGCCGGTGTAGCGGCAGTGCGGGCTGGGCTCGGCGCGCTGGCCGCTGGGGTCCTCCATCACCTTGCGCTGGATCTCCTGCACGCCGGGCGGCATCTCGTCGCACCAGCTGGAATCATTGACCTGGACCAGGCGCTCGACCTCGATGTCGCGCTGCCAGCGCAGGGTCTGGATGGTGACCCACTCACCGCGCGGGCCGAAGAGCTTCCACCCCAGCGGCGCGAAGAGCAGGGCGATGACCAGGGCGGCCATGCGGTGCTGGCGCTCGCGGTGCGAGAGGTAGTTCAGTGCGACGGGCATGGCGCGATTGTCGGGCCGCTGGCGGACGCCCGGCGTCCAGCCCTCGCGACGTCAGGCGGGCTGCCCTTCGCGGCGGCGCTGCTCGCGGCGCTGGCGCACGGCCTCGGTGACGGCGGCCAGCTCCTCGCTCTGGCGGGCCAGCTCGCCACGCAGGCGCATGTGGTCGCTGACCGCCTCGTCCAGTGCACCGAGGTCGGTGCGCACGGTGTCCCACGCAGGCTGCACGCCCGTGGGCTCGCGCCCGCGGCGCGCACGGCTCAGCTGCCGGCCCCAGGCGATGCCCAGGACCAGGGCCAGCGCGGCGCTGCTGGCGATCAGGCCCGCCAGATGGCGGTTCAGCGCGAGGGTGTCCGGCGTCGGGTTGGCGTCCTCCAGGCGCCGGACCTGCAGGGACCAGCGCTGGCCGTTGTTGACCGGAAGAATCCAGGTGGCCGGGCCCGAGAGCCCGTCGTGCACGCGGCGCGCCTGCGGACCGCCTTGCCAGGCCTCGGTCCATGCGGGGGTGTCGGCCACCAGCAGCAGCTCCGAACGGAAGGGGGTGTTGAGCGCATAGGCGCGCAGCACGGCCAGGGTCTCCTGGCGGGCGCGGAAGGCGATCACTTCATCGTTCTGGGCGCCGGGCCGGCGCATCGGGCGCGCCAGTTCAACGGCCAGCTGCCGCACGGCCTGGTACTCTGCCAGGCGCGGGTCGGCCTGCAGCGGCGGCGGCAATGCGGACTGGAGCTGCAGGTACTGGTAGCAGCTCAGGCCAGCCAATCCGGCCAGCAGGGCCAGGAACAGCCCCAGGCGCCAGCGACGTGACATGACATTCCTCTCCCTGAGTGCGCGCATCGTAGGGAGAGGGGGTGGCGTGCCTGCACAGGGTTTGACCGCAGCGCCGTGCACTACTGCACGAACGCTCGTGCGGCACGGCGCCCGGCCCCCGGGGTCAGGGCTTGACGCTGCCCGCCGAGCGCGACACGAACTGGGCCAGGGCTTCCATGTCAGCCGCATCCAGCTTGCCGGCGTAGCTGGGCATGACGCCCAGCCCGCTTTGCAGCACCCGCCGCACGCGGGCGGCGTCCGGCTTGAGTTCGTCCAGCACCGGACCGATCTCGCCGCTGCTGCCCGCAGCGGCCAGGGTGTGGCAGACCGCGCAAGCCGGGGTGGCCTTGGCCGTGAAGAGCTCGCGGCCACGCTGCAGCTGGGCATCCTCGGCGGCCTGGGCCGCCGGAGAAAGGCCCGCTGCCAGCAGGGCGAGCAGGGTCAGCCGCAGGCCTGCAGGCGACGGGCGCATGCCGGGGTCAGGTCTTGCCATCAGGCCACCACCAGCTTGACGGCGTGGTCGCGCCAGCTGTTGTTGTTGTAGCCATGGGCGTTCTCGACGCGGTCAGCGGGCTGTACGTTGCCGGCGGTGTCCACCGCGCGGCTGGCCAGCTGGTAAGTGCCTGCCGGCAGCTGCACGGACAGCGCGAACTGGCGCCAGGCGAAGCGGCCGAGGTCGGGGCCGACCAGGCGGGCCGTGTGCCAGCTGTCGCCGCCATCCACGCTCACCTCGACCCGCTCGATGGCCTTGGTGCCGGCGAAGGCCACGCCATGGATCTGGACGCGGCCGGCCTTCACCGGGCCGGCGTCGGCCGTCGGGCCGTTGATCCAGGACTTGACGTTCATCTCCCAGACCGAGGCCTGGTCCGGGCTGGTCTGCGCGCCCGGCGGGGTCATGCGGTAGCCGTGAGCCATGATCTTGGCCTTGGACTCGCTGGCGCCAAAGGACAGGCGCTTGATGTACTTGATGTTGTTGACGCCCTGGTAGCCCGGCACGATCAGGCGCAGGGGGCCGCCGTGGGCCAGGGACAGCGGCTCGCCGTTCATCTCCCAGGCCAGCAGGCAGTCCTCCAGGGCCTTGATGGGCACGGAGCGCTCGACGACCACGCTCAGCGGGTCCACGCCCTCGGGCAGCTTCTCGCCACCGGTGCCGGTCAGGAAGACAGCGCCCTCGGCCAGGCCGCCCAGCGCGGCGACGACGGTGCGCACCGGCACGCCGCTCCACAGCACGCAGCCCGCAGCACCCACGGTCCAGGGCGTGCCGCTGGGCTTGCTGGGGAAGAAGCCGCGGCCGTTGCCCGAGCACTGCAGCACGGTGGCGACGGTCTCCAGGCCCAGGGTCTTGAGTTCGGCCAGGCTGAGGCTGCGCGGCTGCTTCACGCCGCTGACTTCCAGGGTCCATTCGTCGCGCTTGTCCAGGATGCTGGCGTCCGGCGCGGGCAGGTTGTTGCGGATGTAGAGCTGCTGGGCCGGCGTGATCACGCTGCTGCCGAAGGCACTGCGGCGGGTCTCGATGGTGGTGCCGCTGTGCACCACCAGGGCGGCCGGGTTCTTCCACGCAGCATAGGCGGGCAGGGGCTTGGCGGGCGGCAGGGCGGCGGGGGATGCCCCCTGGGCCTGGGCCCAGCTGCTGAGGCCCAGGGCGCCCAGTGCGGTGGCAGCACCCCCCAGTACACGGCGGCGGGCAATCAGATCGTCATGGCTCATCTTGGCTCCTTATCGTCATGGTCGTGGCCCGGAGGGCGCAGCGCGCATTGTGGGGGTTGACGGATTGCACACGACCCGGTTCCAGAGGACGCAGCTGTGACGATCTGAAACAAAACTCACCGTCATTCGACAGTGTGTGTGCGAATGTCCCACTACGCTGAGCGCCTATCAAAACAGTTGGGGATGTTCATGAGCAATAAAAAAGGCATGCAGGTGGTGGGTGCGGTCTTGCTGGGCCTGCAGCTGGCTGGGCAGGCGCAGGCGGGCGTCAACGCCATGGTGGTGGTGGAGCCCACAGCGCGCAAGGCGGGCCTGACCGTCTCCCAGCAGGGCGTGGAGGCCGGCCTGGGCAAGGTGCTGGGTCAGCCCGTCAGCCTGGGCACCAGCGAAGACCTCACCGACATGATGCGGGCCACCCGCAGCGGCGGCTACGAGCTCTTCATCGGCCCGGCGCAGATCGCCGCTTCCGCGCTGAGCCGCGGCTATGAACTCCTCGGGGCGACCCAGGGCTCCGAGCCCTTCGTGCTGGTGGCCCGTGCCGACATGGCGGACCTCGGCGCCCTGCGCGGCAAGCGCCTGTACCTGCCGCAGCAGGATTCCGTCTACACCTACATGGCGCGCGGCCTGCTGACGCAGGGCGGGCTGTCCATGCAGGACTTGCGCGTGGCGCATGAGCGCTATCCCCAGGCCGGCCTCGCTGCGCTGCTGGTGGGCAGCGCCGACGCGACCGTGGTGCGCCAGAGCGAATGGAAGGAATTCCAGGGCCAGTACGGCCAGTCGGCCAAGGTGCTGGCCAGCTCCGAGCCCGTGCCCGGCGGCTTCAGCGTGGTCGTCAAGAAGGACATGCCGCCCGAGGCCCGCATGCGCCTGGCCCAGTGGTTCGCCGCGGTGCCGGCCAGCACCGGCCTGAGCCAGGCCCGCTTCAAGCCGGAGATGCAGGAGTACAAGCGCGTGGCCGACCTCGGCCACTTCACGCCCATCCAGCTGCCCGGCGTGACCCGCGTGAGTGCCCGCGAGGCCCAGCAGCTGCAGGCCAAGGGCGCCGTGCTGGTGGACACCCGCATCGAGAAGGAATACCAGGCCCGCCACATCCGCGGCGCCCTGTGGCTGCCCTATGTGGAGAAGAGCCTCAAGGACGTGGCCTTCAACGCCGCCCTCGACGACTTCAGCGCCCTGGACAAGACCGACAAGCTCAAGCCCTCGCAGGCGGTGATCTTTGCCTGCAACGGCGCCGAGTGCTGGAAGTCCTACAAGGCCGCCAAGATGGCGCAGTCCAAGGGGTTCAAGACGGTGTACTGGCTGCGCGGCGGCCTGCCCGAGTGGGAGGCCGAAGGCCTGCCCGTGGAGGCCGCAGGCAGCTGAGGCCGCGGTGCGCCGGGGCGCGTCGCCCAGCAGGGCAGGGCGGGCGAAGATGTCATGAAAGCCCGCGCGCCTGCCTCATCGTTTTCCCTCCATGCCTGTCCCCTGCAGCGTTGACTGTAGGTCCTGACAGTTGGCGCCCCGGAGGTGCCTCCCTAGAGTCGCCGGCAGCCTGCACATCACCACGGGGGTGATGGGCAGGCACCCCTCTAACTCGATGGAGTCACCGATGAACCAAACCATGGTCAAGTGGGCAATCCTGGCCGGCGCTGCCACCGCAGCGGTCTCGGCGCAGGCCGCAGGTCTGTCCGTCCGTCTGGAAGTGGCCAGCCCGGTCGTGAAGGGCGATGTGGACGTCCACGTCACCCTCACGCTCACCAACACCTCGCGCACCCCTCTGTTCCTGCCCAAAACGCAGCTGCCGGGCGAGGTGCATGAATCCGCGCTGTTCCGCATCACGCGTGACGGCGAGCCCGTGGCCTACACCGGCCGCCTGGTGAAGCGCACCGCCGCTGCCGAGCATGAAGTCGTGCGCCTGGCGCCGGGTGCTTCCATGAGCTTCCAGGTGGAGCTGACGGGTGCCTACGACCTGAGCCAGAACGGCCGCTATGCCATCGAGTACGTGGGCCTGGCCAAGCAGCAGTCGGGCCAGACCGCCCTGCTGGCGCCGGATGCCGGCAGCGCCCCGGTCTACCTGTGGCTGGAGGGCCGCACCCAGCAGCCCGAGGCGCAGGCCGCGCTGGCCCCCTCGCTGGCCGCCTCCATCTCCTACACGGGCAACTGCACGGCCACGCAGAAGAGCACGCTGGCCAGCGCCGTGAACGCGGCGACGAACTACTCGCAGTCCGCCTACACCTACCTGAGCGCCACGCCCTCGGCGACCACGCGCTACAAGACCTGGTTCGGTGCCTTCAGCACCACGGGCTGGAACACGGCCAAGTCGCACTATTCCAAGACCCTGGACGCCTTCAAGACCAAGGCCCTGGTGCTGGACTGCAGCTGCAAGGACTCGGGCACCTATGCCTACGTCTATCCCAACCAGCCCTACAAGATCTATGTCTGCGGCGCCTTCTGGTCGGCCCCGATGACGGGCACGGACTCCAAGGGCGGCACCCTGGTGCATGAGATGACCCACTTCACCGTGGTCGCCGGCACCGACGACTGGGCCTATGGCCAGAGCGCGGCCAAGTCCCTGGCGCTGTCCAATCCGACGAAGGCGCTGGACAACGCAGACAGTCACGAGTACTTCGCCGAGAACACGCCAAGTCTGCCGTGAGCTGTTGACCCCTCGCCCAGTTTCGCCCTGCTGAACGCGGGCGAAGCTGGTCGGTCCCCCGAGGGGACGGCATTGAGGGCGGCGTGGAGCTGCCCTCAATGCCAGGTGGGCCGGCTTGGGGCGGCCCGGCGCCGACCCCTGGATGCGGCCCCTGGATGCGGCCCCTCGCCCAGTTTCGCCCTGCTGAACGCGGGCGAAGCTGGTCGGTCCCCCGAGGGGACGGCATTGAGGGCGGCGTGGAGCTGCCCTCAATGCCAGGTGGGCCGGCTTGGGGCGGCCCGGCGCCGGCCCCTGGATGCGGCCCCTGGATGGGGCCCCTCGCCCAGTTTCGCCCTGCTGAACGCGGGCGAAGCTGGTCGGTCCCCCGAGGGGACGGCATTGAGGGCGGCGTGGAGCCGCCCTCAACGCCAGGTGGGCCGGCTTGGGGCGGCCCGGCGCCGGCCCCTGGATGCGGCCCCTTGGATGGGGCCCCTCGCCCAGGTTCGCTCCGCTGAACGCGGGCGAAGCTGGTCGGTCCCCCGAGGGGACGGCATTGAGGGCGGCGTGGAGCCGCCCTCAATGCCAGGTGGGCCGGCTTGGGGCGGCCCGGCGCCGGCCCCTGGATGCGGCCCCTTGGATGGGGCCCCTCGCCCAGTTTCGCCCTGCTGAACGCGGGCGAAGCTGGTCGGTCCCCCGAGGGGACGGCATTGAGGGCGGCGTGGAGCCGCCCTCAATGCCAGGTGGGCCGGCTTGGGGCGGCCCGGCGCCGGCCCCTGGATGCGGTCCCTCGCTCAGTTCGCCTCGCTGGACGCGGGCGAAGCTGGTCGGGCCCCCGAGCCGCCCTCAATGCCAAGTGGGCCGGCTTGGGAGCGGCCCGGGGCCGGCCCGGAATGCGAAAGGCAGGCGCTTGGCCTGCCTTTCTTCATTTCCGTGGCGCCTATTCCTCGGCGAGGAGGTCCTGGACGGCTTCGTTCCAGACGTCGAGCTCCTCGTCGTCGATGTGCAGCCAGTCCATGGCGCGGCGGTGGTGGCTGGCCCAGTCGGCGTCTTCGGGCAGTCCTTCGTGGCGGCGCATGAGGTGCTCGGCGATCAGGCCGGCGGCGACGAGGGTGTGGATCTCGGGCTCGATGTCGGCGTCGCCCAGTGACTCGAAATCATGGTGCAGGCGGATCGCCGCCATCAGCGAAGGGGCGAGGTTCCAGGCGCGGGCCAGCAGGGCACCCACCACGGCGTGATCCGTCTTGTGGTTGGCGTTCTCGGTGGCGATGTAGGGGCGGTCGATGCGGGCGCCGGCCTCCACCATGGTCGCGCCATAGCCGCGCACGCTCTGCAGCAGCACCGGGATGCCCACATGGCAGAAGAGACCGTAGGTATGGGCCAGGTCGGGCGAGAGGCCCGGCAGCTGGCGGGCGATGTAGCGCATCGCATGAGCGCGCTTGGCCGCACGCTGCCAGAAGCGCGTGAGGTGCGGGCTGTTGACGGGGATGGCATTGCGCAGCGCAAAGCTGGTCAGGATGGCCGCGGTCTCGTCCAGTCCCAGGCGCGTCATCGCCTGGCCCACCGCGCTGCAGGGCATGCCGTCGGCGAGGTGCAGCGGGCTGTTGGCGATGCGCAGCAGGGTGGCGGACATGGCCACGTCACTGGCCGCGATGCGGGCCACCTCGGTGAGATCCGGTTCGGGTCCCTGCATGGCCTGCTGCAGGCGCTGCAGCATCTCGGGGCAGGGGGGGATGACGATCTGGCGCAGGGGACCGGTGGCGCGGGCCTGGTCCAGTTCCTGGCGAATGGCTTGAGACTTCATGAAGGACGGGGGCCGGCAAAGAGGGGGCCTCGGTGCGCCCGATTATCGGGGGCGGCCCGTACCGGGACCTGACGCAAACTGTGGAAATTCCCCGCTCTGGGAGACTTGCTGAAGTCAGGCGGCGGCCGCCTTCTCGATTCACCGCGGGGGAGCGGACGGGCGAGCGATACTGGCCCGGTCCATGCATCCCGCGACCTCCCCGTTGCAGAGAAACCCAGGCATCCCTTGCTGTCGCTGACCGCTCACCCAGCCCCTGCGAGCTGCCGTGCCGCATGCCTGCTGCAGGCGTGGCCCTGGCCGGCGTTGCGGCGTGGGCGGCAGCTGCTGCTGATGGCCTTGCTGACCGGCCTGTGCCTGTGGAGCCAGGCGCTGGACAGCGGCCGCCTGCTGGAGGTCGCCGCCGGCCGTTCGGCCAAGGCCCTGGCCGGCGCGCGGGCCCTCACGCAGATGCTCGAGAAGGCTCAGGGGCTGGACGAGGAGGGCCGCCTCGCCGCGGTCAACGACTTCTACAACCGCCGCATCCAGTTCCGTGACGACCAGGAGGTCTGGGGCGTGGTGGACTACTGGGCCAGCCCGCTGGAGACCCTGGAGAAGGGCCGGGGCGATTGCGAGGACTACGCCATCGCCAAGTACTTCAGCCTCCTGGCCCTGGGGCTGGAACCGGCCCAGCTGCGCCTGGTCTACGTCCGCGCGATGCTGGATGGCCGGCCGCAGGCGCATATGGTGCTGGCCTACTATGCGCAGCCACAATCCGAGCCCTTGATCCTGGACAACCTGCAGACCCAGGTGCGGCCGGCGTCGGCCCGCACGGACCTGTCACCGGTCTTCAGCTTCAACAGCGAGGGACTGTGGAGCGGCGTGGCCGGAGCGCCGGCGGGGAATCCCACGGCCCGCCTGTCGCAATGGCGCGACGCGCTGGGCAAGGCCAGGGCGGAGGGCTTCTAATGAACAGTGCCGAGGGGAACCACTCACCATGTCTTTGATGCGTCAAGTCGCGGTCTTGCTGCTCGCCGTGCTGCTGCTGGCCCTGATGGCCAGCGTCGCGGTGTCGGCCAGCTCGGTGCGCGAGGTGCTGCAGACCCAGCTGCAACTGAAGAACGAGGACAACGCCGGCGCCCTGGCCCTGGCCCTGTCCCAGCAGCAGGGCGACGAGAGCCTCATGAGCCTGCTGATCTCGGCGCAGTTCGACACCGGTGCCTACCAGTCCCTGCGCTGGAAGCGGGCAGACGGCACGGTCGCCTTCGAGAAGACCGCCCGAGGCAGCCAGGGCGGCGCGCCCGCATGGTTCATCGCCTGGCTGCCGCTGGACGTGCACCCCGGCGTGGCCCAGGTCTCGGACGGCTGGAAGGCCCTGGGCAGCGTGGAGGTGCGCAGCCAGAGCGCCTATGCCCACGAGACCCTGTGGCAGAGCTTTCTGCGCATCGCTGCCTGGCTGGCCGGCGTGGGCGTCGTGGCCGCGGGCCTGGCGGCCCTGGGCCTGCGCCGCATCCGCGAACCCCTGGATGCCGCGGTGCAGCAGGCCAATGCCCTGGTCCAGGGGCAGTTCATGACCATCGAGGAGGCGCGCGTTCCCGAGCTCGCCCGCCTGACCGGCGCACTCAACACCATGGTGGCCAAGGTCCGCTCCCTGTTCGAGGCGCAGGCCGAGCAGCTGC
Organism: Pelomonas sp. BJYL3; assembly: GCF_027257975.1. GTDB lineage: Bacteria > Pseudomonadota > Gammaproteobacteria > Burkholderiales > Burkholderiaceae_C > Roseateles_B > Roseateles_B flavus. Next base: position 377,029 of record NZ_JANZKX010000001.1, on the reverse strand, counting down.
AGGTGCTGCAGCGTCAGGCCTATTGCGACGGGCTGACCGGCCTGACGGTGCGCAAGCAGTTCCTGGCCGAGTTCGAGTCCGCGCTCAACAGGGATGACGGCCCGGTGCGCGGCGGCTTCATCCTGCTGCGCCTGTGCTCGCTGGCCGAGCTCAACCAGCGCCAGGGCCATCAGCAGGTTGACCAGCTGATCCAGGCCATCGCCCGCGCGGTCAAGGCCTACCCCGACCGGGTGCGCGGCTGCCTCGCCGGGCGGCTCAACGGTGCAGACCTCGCCCTGTGGCTGCCCGCGCCCGACGTCGCCGAGGACACGGCCCAGGCCCTGGCCGAGGCCCTGCGCTCGGGGCTGCACGGCGGCGAAGGCGGCGTGCACCTGGCCGTGGCGGCCGTCGACATGGGGCGCAGCCGGCCGATGTCCCAGTGGTTTGCCGAGGCCGATGCCGTGCTGGCCCGCGCCGAGCAGGGCACGGGCGTCTGCGTGGCCTTCCAGCGCGTGGCGGACGAAGACCAGCCGGCCCAGGGCGAACGCGTCTGGCGCCAGCAGATCAGCGACTGTCTGGACGCCGGCCGTGCCCGCCTGCAGCCCTTCCCGGTGATGGACCGCCAGGGCCTGCTGCTGCACTGGGAATGCCCGCTGCAGCTGCAGCTGCTGCCTCAGGGCGAGTTCCTCCAGGCGGCGCGCTGGCTGCCCCTGGCGCTGCGCAGCAAGCTCAGTGCCGAGACTGACCTGCGCGCCGTGCAGCTGGCGCTGACGGCGATCGCCGAGGACGGCCAGCCCCGCTGCGTGAACCTGGCGCCGGCATCCCTGCAGGAGGGGGGCTTCGTGGCGCGGCTGCGCGAGCTGGTCTTCCAGTCGCCGCAGTCCGCGCGCCGCCTGGGCCTGGAGCTGGGAGAGTCCGCCGCGCAGCTGCATTTCGAGCTGCTGCATGAGCTGGGCCGGCAGATCCGCCCGCTGGGCGTGGCGCTGGGGCTGGAGCATGCCGGCGCGGGCCTGGCCCAGGTCGACCGGCTCTACCAGGCCGGGCTGGACTACGTGAAGCTGGATGCCGCGGTGGTGTCCGGCATCTCTGGCGATGCCTCGCGGGCCGCCTTCGTGCGCGGCCTGGTCATCATGCTGCGCAGCCTGGCGCTGAAGGTCTACGCAGAGGGCGTCAACGACGGCCTGGATGCCCAGGCGCTGTGGGACATCGAGATCGACGGCATCACCGGCCCCTGGGCGACGGGGCAGATGATCAAGCCCTGAGCCTCAGGGCGGCAGGCCGCGCGGGCTTCAGCGGATGTCCGCGCTGTGCAGGCCGTAGCCCTGGCCGCGGCGGCGGTCCTCGAAGAAGCAGAGGAGGGTCTCGCGCACGGTGCGGAAGGCCAGTTCGTCCCAGGGGATCTCGTCCTCGCGGAAGAGGCGGGCCTCCAGCGTCTCGGGGCCGGGGTTGAACGCGGGGGACAGCAGCTGGGCCCGGTAGAAGAGGTGGACCTGGCCGGCCTGCACCACGTTGTGCACGCAGTAGAGCCCTTGCAGCTCGATGCGGGCGCCGGCTTCCTCGTCGGTTTCGCGCAGCGCGCCCTCGGCGGTGGTCTCGCCCAGCTCCATGAAGCCGGCCGGCAGGGTCCACTTGCCATAGCGCGGCTCGATGGCGCGCTTGCACAGCAGGACCTGGTCTTCCCACACGGGCAGGGTGCCCACCACATTGAGCGGGTTCTCGTAGTGGATGGCCGCGCAGACGGTGCAGGTGGCCCGCTCGCGGTTGTCGTCGGCCGGCACCTGGTAGGCGACCTGGCTGCCGCAGCTGGGGCAATGCTTGAAGCGTCGGGTGAGGAACATCGATCCAGTGTAGCGGGCCCGTGGCAACATACCGGGATCGGCCCCTGGCAGCACTCCGGCACTGGGGCCCCATCACCCGTCATCCGAACGATCATGGAACTCTTCAACTACTTCCGCTCCTCCGCCTCCTTCCGCGTGCGCATCGCCCTGGCGCTCAAGGGCCTGGACTACGACTACCGCAGCGTGCACCTGGCGAAGAACGAGCAGTTCAAGGAGTCCTACGCCGCGGTCTCCGCCTCGCGCCTGGTGCCCCTGCTGCGCGACGGCGAAGCCAGCGTCACCCAGTCCATGGCCATCATCGAGTACCTGGACGAGACCCATCCCGAGCCGCCGCTGCTGCCCCGCGAGGCCCTGGACCGGGCCTACGTCCGGGCGCTGTCCCAGGACATCGCCTGCGAGATCCATCCGCTCAACAACCTGCGCGTGCTGCGCTACCTGACGCAGGAGATGGGCGTCAGCGAGGAGAACAAGGACCGCTGGTACCGCCACTGGGTGGAGACCGGCCTGGAGGTGGTCGAGCGCCGCCTGGTGGGCGAAGGCCGTGCAGGCGCCTTCTGCTTCGGCGACGCCCCCGGCATGGCCGACTGCCTGCTCGTGCCCCAGGTCTTCAATGCCCAGCGCTTCCATGCTCGCCTGGACCACGTGCACACGGTGATGCGCATCCACGAGGCCTGCATGAAGCTGGACGCCTTCGCCAAGACCCAGCCCTCGGCCTGCCCGGACGCTGAATGAGCTTGGCGATCCACCCTGACTGGATCCGGCCCGACTGGGAGGCCCCCCAGGTGCGCGCCTTCATGAGCACGCGCGCCGGCGGCGTCAGCACCGGTCCCTATGCCAGCCTCAATGTGGGCTCGGCGGTGCAGGACGAGCCCGCGGCCGTCGAGGAGAACCGGCGGCGCGTGGCTGAGGCGCTGGGCGCGCAGCTGGTCTTTCTGCCCCAGGTGCATGGCAGCAAGGTGCTGACGCTCAAGCCCGAGTGGGCGCGTCCGGAGGCGCGTGTGCCCAAGGCCGATGCCTGCATCAGCACCATCCCGGGGCTGGGCTGCGCCATTCAGGTGGCGGATTGCCTGCCGGTGCTCTTCGCTGCACCAAAGGCGGTCGGCGGCGCGCATGCCGGCTGGCGCGGCCTGGCCGGCGGCGTGCTCGAGAACACCGTGCAGGCCCTGTGTGAGGCCTCGGGCTGCGAGCCGGGCGAGATCCAGGCCTGGCTCGGTGCCTGTATCGGCCCCGAGGCCTTCGAGGTGGGGGCGGACGTGCTGGAGGCCTTCGGCGTCGAGCCGAGCGCCGACCTGGGCGCAGCCCAGGGCCAGCTTTTCCGCTACCAGCCCAATGCGGCGGGCGAGCCGCGCTGGCGGGCCAACCTGGCGGCGCTGGCGGCGCTGCGCCTGCGGGCGGCCGGCGTCACGCGCCAGGGCGGTGGCCGCTGGTGCACCTTCAGCGATCCCTCACGGTTCTTTTCCTACCGGCGGGAGCGGCTCAGCGGGCGCATGGTCGCCGCCATCACCCTGGCCTGAATCGGCGGCGGGCTCGCTCACGGGCTGAGCCTGCGCACGGGCCGATGCCGCGGCCTGGGCCTCGGCCAGGTGCCGCGCCCGGCGCCTCGCCGGTGTGCCGACGAGGTACAGCACCAGCGCCATCGGCGCCACGCCATAGAGCAAGAAGGTGATGAGGGCACCGAAGACGCTGCCCTGCGGACTGCTGGCTTCGGCCAGGGCCATCATGAGGGCAACGTAGAGCCAGGCGATCGCGATGAGGTACATGGACGACGGAAGAGAGGCGGGAGGCTTGCCTCGCGATCCTCGAATCGCGAGCGTCATAAGAAGGTAAGTTTTCAAGCGTACAACAAGGACTGTGGCAAGCTTCTTGCCTGGGTATGCTTGCAGGGCTGGCTCATGAGATGAGCCCCCGGCGATGCGGCCCGGACCGAGGTCCCGGACCCTGGTGCGAGACTGTCATGAACGGCGCTGCCCCGGCGGCCGTTCCTTCCGCGAGGAGACACATGAATTCCAAGAGCAAGGATGCGGGTGCCGCATCCGCCACCGATCCCTTCTCCCTGGGCGCTGCCGCAGAGGCCGCCGGCAAGATGGCTGAGCACATGGCCGCCGATTTCCAGGCCGGCATGGGCGAGGCGATGAAGACCTTCGCAGGCCTGAAGGTGCCCGTGGATGCCTGGGCAGCCCTGCAGAAGGATTACCTCAGCCAGGCCAGCGGGCTGTGGAACCAGGCCGTTACTGCCTCTGCCGGCCATCCCGCCAAGCTGCCGGACCGGCGCTTCGCCAGCGAGGCCTGGGGCAGCAATCCGGTCGCGGCCTTCACGGCCCAGCTCTACCTGCTCAATGCCCAGACCCTGCAGCGCATGGCCGAGCAGGTGGAGGGGGATGACAAGACGCGTGCCCGCATCAAGTTCGCGGTGCAGCAGTTTGTCGATGCCTCGGCGCCCAGCAACTTCCTGGCCCTCAATCCCGAGGCCCAGCAGCTGGCGCTCAGGACCCAGGGCGAGAGCATCGCCCGCGGCATGCAGCTGCTGTGGGCGGACATGCAGCGCGGCCATGTCTCGCAGACGGACGAGTCCGCCTTCGAGGTGGGGCGCAACGTGGCCACCACCGCCGGCGACGTCGTCTTCGAGAACGACTTCTTCCAGCTGATCGAGTACAAGCCCCTGACCAAGGAGGTGCACGAGCTGCCCTTCCTGATGGTGCCGCCCTGCATCAACAAGTACTACATCCTCGACCTGCAGCCGGACAACTCCCTGATCCGCTATGCCGTGGAGCAGGGGCACCGCACCTTCGTCGTGAGCTGGCGCAATCCCGATGAATCCTGCGCGGGCTGGACCTGGGACGACTACATCGAGCAGGCCGCCATCCAGGCCATCCGCACGGTGCAGGCCATCAGCGGCAGCAAGAAGATCAACGCCCTGGGCTTCTGCGTGGGCGGCACCATTCTCGCCACCGCCCTGGCCGTGCTGGCCGCGCGCGGCGAGCAGCCCGCGGCCAGCGTGACCCTGCTGACCACCCTCATCGACTTCGCCAGCAACGGCGTGCTGGACCTCTTCGTCGACGAGGGCTCGGTGCGCCTGCGCGAGATGAGCATCGGCCCCGATGCGCCCAAGGGCCCCGGCCTGCTCAAGGGGCAGGAGCTGGCCACCACCTTCAGCTTCCTGCGGCCCAACGATCTGGTCTGGAACTACGTGGTGGGCAACTACCTCAAGGGCGAGGCGCCGCCGGCCTTCGACCTGCTCTACTGGAACGGCGACTCGACCAATCTGCCCGGCCCCATGTACTGCTGGTACCTGCGGCACACCTATCTGCAGAACGAGCTGAAGAAGCCCGGCGCGCTGACCGTCTGCGGCGAGCGCCTGGACCTTGGCGCCATCGAGGCCCCGGTCTACATCTACGGTTCGCGCGAGGACCACATCGTGCCCTGGGACGCCGCCTACCGCAGCACCCAGGTCTTCAAGGGCCGCAAGCGCTTTGTGCTGGGCGCCTCCGGCCATATCGCCGGCGTGATCAACCCGCCGGCCAAGAAGAAGCGCAGCTTCTGGACCGGCAAGACCGCGGCCCTGCCTGCCGAGGCCGGCCAGTGGCTGGAGACCGCCGTCGAGCATCCCGGCTCCTGGTGGACCGACTGGTCGCACTGGCTGGCTGGCCATGCCGGCGCGATGAAGCCTGCGCCCAAGACGCCAGGCAATCGCCAGCACAAGGCCATCGAGCCCGCGCCGGGCCGCTACGTGAAGCACAAGGCCTGACCCCCGCATCGCAGGCGGAGCCTGGTGCGCCGCCTGCCTCATTCCCCTTTTCGGAGATTTCCGCATGAGCACCGAGATCGTCATCGTCGCCGCGGCACGTACCGCCATTGGCAAGTTCGGCGGCAGCCTGTCCAGGACCGCCGCCCCGGAGCTGGGCGCCACCGTGGTGCGCGAGCTGCTGCGCCGCTCGGGTGTCGCACCCGAACAGATCGGCGAAGTCATCCTGGGCCAGGTGCTGACCGCCGGCTCGGGCCAGAACCCGGCGCGCCAGACTGTGATCAAAGCCGGCCTGCCGCATGCCGTGCCGGCCATGACCATCAACAAGGTCTGCGGTTCCGGCCTGAAGGCGGTGATGCTGGCGGCCCAGGCCATCCGCGACGGTGACTCCGAGATCATCATCGCCGGCGGCCAGGAGAACATGAGCCTGGCGCCCCACGTGCTGCCCGGCTCGCGCGAGGGCCAGCGCATGGGCGACTGGAAGCTCGTGGACACCATGATCGTGGACGGCCTCTGGGACGTCTACAACCAGTACCACATGGGCATCACGGCCGAGAACGTGGCGAAGCAGTACGCCATCAGCCGCGAAGCCCAGGACGCCCTGGCGCTGGGCTCGCAGCAGAAGGCCGCCGCGGCCCAGGACGCCGGCCGCTTCAAGGACGAAATCGTGCCGGTGAGCCTGCCGCAGAAGAAGGGCGACCCCATCGTCTTCGACACGGACGAGTTCATCAACCGCAAGACCAATGCCGAGGCCCTGGCCGGCCTGCGTCCCGCCTTCGACAAGGCCGGCTCGGTGACCGCGGGCAATGCCTCCGGCCTCAACGACGGTGCCGCCGGCCTGCTGCTGATGAGCGCCGACAAGGCCAAGGCCCTGGGCCTGACGCCGCTGGCACGCATCGCTTCCTATGCCAGCGCGGGCCTGGATCCGGCCACCATGGGCATGGGCCCGGTGCCGGCCGCCCGCAAGGCCCTGCAGCGCGCCGGCTGGACGCCGCAGGACCTGGACCTGCTGGAGATCAACGAGGCCTTCGCGGCCCAGGCCTGCGCGGTCCATCAGGAGATGGGCTGGGATCTGGCCAAGGTGAATGTCAACGGCGGTGCGATCGCCCTGGGCCATCCCATCGGGGCCTCGGGCGCGCGCATCCTCGTGACCCTGCTGCACGAGATGCAGCGTCGTGATGCGAAGAAGGGCATCGCCTCGCTGTGCATCGGCGGCGGCATGGGCGTGGCGCTCTGCGTGGAGCGCTGAGCCGGAGGGATTTCGGGGACTCTCAGGGCGAACCCGCTTGACCCCTCCCGGGGGCTGGGCGAGCCTGGGGTTCCGGCAATGCGCGTCTTCTTCGAATGACAACAGCAGCCCGGATGGCGCGTAGGACGCGGCGCCGACACCGGGCTCCCCTGAACAGCCATGGAGGCGAAGGAGATTCACATGACTCAAACACAGAAAGTTGCATACGTCACCGGCGGCATGGGCGGCATCGGTACCGCCATCTGCCGCAAGCTGCACAAGGCCGGCCACAAGGTCATCGCGGGCTGCGGCCCCAGCCGTGACTTCCAGAAGTGGCTCGACGAGCAGAAGGCCGATGGCTACACCTTCTACGCCTCCGTCGGCAATGTGGCCGACTGGGACTCGACGGTCGCCGCCTTCAGCAATGCCATCGCCGAGCATGGCCCCATCGACGTGCTGGTCAACAACGCCGGCATCACCCGGGACCGCATGTTCCTGAAGATGACGCCGGACGACTGGAAGGCCGTGATCGACACCAACCTCAATTCCATGTTCAACGTGACCAAGCAGGTCGTGCCGGGCATGGTGGAGAAGGGCTGGGGCCGCATCATCCAGATCAGCTCGGTCAATGGCGAAAAGGGTCAGGCCGGCCAGACCAACTACTCGGCTGCCAAGGCCGGCATGCACGGCTTCACCATGGCGCTGGCCCAGGAGCTGGCGGCCAAGGGCGTGACGGTCAACACCGTGAGCCCCGGCTACATCGGCACCGACATGGTCCGTGCCATCAAGCCCGAGGTGCTGGAGAAGATCGTCGCCACCATCCCCGTGAAGCGCCTGGGCACGCCCGACGAGATCGGCTCCATCGTGGCCTGGCTGGCTGGCGAGGACTCTGGCTTCACCACCGGTGCCGACTTCTCCTGCAATGGTGGATTGCATATGGGGTGAACAATCCCCCCCCCTACCGGCTTCGCCGGCCCCCCCAGGGGGGCGAGCTTGAGGGCCCGGCAAAGCCGGATCCCCAAGCTCCGCTGGGGAAACAAAACGGGACCCGCGTTGGGTCCCGTTTTGTTTGTCAGGGCACGCGCTTCGGTCCTGGATGTCGCTGCTCAGCCATAACGAAGGCGGCATGACCGCTTCGCATCGGACGCTAGAGACAAAACAAAACGGGACCATCGAGTCCCGTTTTGTTTTTCAGGCACGGAGCTTGGGGATCCGGCTTTGCCGGGCCCTCAAGCTCGCCCCCCTGGGGGGGGCCGGCGAAGCCGGTAGGGGGGGGTCAGGTCTTGATCTGGAGGAGCCGGGAAATGCTGCGTGCCGAATCCAGGAGGCGGGGCAGGGCGTTTTCCAGCAGGGCTTCGGGTGGGGTGCGGTTGACCTGGGCGCCGATATTGAGCGCGGCGATGGTCTGGCCCTGGCGGTCGACGATGGGGGCGGCCAGGGACACGAGGCCGTCTTCCAGTTCCTGGTTGACCAGGCACCAGCCCTGCTCGCGCGCCTGCAGGATGCGGGTGCGGACCTCGTCGAGGCTCATCGCGGTGCGCTGGGTGTAGGGCTGCCACTTCACCTGGGACAGGTGCTGGTCCAGCTGGGCATCGGGCTGGCCGGCCAGCAGCACGCGGCCCATGGAGGTGCACCAGGCAGGCAGGCGGCTGCCCACGCCCAGGTTCACGCTCATGATCTTGCGGGCGGGCACGCGCAGCACGTAGACGATGTCCTGACCCTCCAGCACCGCGGCCGAGCAGCTTTCCTTCAGGTCGCTGGCCAGCACCTGCATCACCGGCTCGGCGAACTGCCACAGGGGCTGCGAGGACAGGTAGGCGAAGCCCAGGTCCAGAATCTTGGGAGTCAGGGAGAAGAGCCGGCCCTCGGTGCGCACATAGCCCAGGGTCTCCAGGGTCAGCAGGATGCGGCGCGCGCCGGCACGGGTCAGGCCGCAGCGGCGCGCGACCTCGGTGAGCGTCTGTGCAGAGGCCTCGGCGCTGAAAGCCCTGATGACGGAAAGGCCGCGCGCGAAGGACTGCACATAGCTGTCCCCCGGTTTCAGTACGGGCTCCCCCCGGGGCTGCGTCGTCGACTCGTCCATGCGGCGCAGTATAGGCAGTGGTCCGCAGCAAAGGGGTTTGCATTCGTTAACATCGCCGGGCCAAGGTTTTTATGAGGAGGACTGGCAATGGCAATGGATGTCGTGGACTACGAGATCAAGGGCGCGGAAATGCAATTCGTCGAGGTCGAGCTGGACCCCGGCGAGGCAGCGATCGGCGAGGCAGGCAGCATGATGTTCATGGATGCCGGCATCGCCATGGACACCGTCTTCGGCGACGGCGGCGCCAATCAGGGCGGCTTCTTCGGCAAGCTGCTGGGCGCAGGCAAGCGGCTGATCACGGGCGAGTCGCTCTTCACCACCGTCTACACCAACAACGGCAGCGGCAAGCAGCGCGTGGCCTTTGCGGCGCCCTACCCGGGCAAGATCCTGCCCATGGACCTGCGCCAGCTCGGCGGCACGCTGATCTGCCAGAAGGACGCCTTCCTGTGCGCGGCGCGCGGCGTGTCCCTGGGCATCGCCGTGCAGCAGAAGCTCAGCACCGGCTTCTTCGGTGGCGAGGGCTTCATCATGCAGAAGCTGGACGGCGACGGCCTGGCCTTCGTGCATGCCGGCGGCACCGTGGTGCGCCGCACCCTGCAGCCGGGCCAGACCCTGCTGGTCGACACCGGCTGCGTGGTGGCCTACACCCCGAGCGTCAATTTCGAGATCCAGTACGTCGGCAAGATCAAGACGGCGCTGTTCGGCGGCGAGGGCCTGTTCCTGGCCAAGCTGACCGGCCCCGGCGAGGTCTGGCTGCAAAGCCTGCCCTTCTCGCGCCTGGCCTCGCGCATCTTCGCCGCGGCGCCGCAAAACGGCGGCCGCAAGGAAGAGGGCTCCCTGCTGGGCGGCTTCGGCGCCGGCGGCGTGCTGGGCTCCATCCTGGGCGGCGACGACGAGTGAACAAGGGAGGCGGCCGGTGCCAGGGCCGCCTCCGGCTTGATCCAGCGCAGGCCCGCGGACCGCAGGGCGTGCAGGCGGGCGAATACACTTGAGGGTGATGGCGGTGACGATTGCCGCCCCCCGGTTCAAGGAATTCTCATGTCCCGTTTCTGCCGGCCGCTGCTGGCCCTGGCGCTTCTGGCTGGTGCGGCTCTGGCCCCGGCCCAGGCCGCCCCGCACCCGCTGTTCGTTCTCAACTCCCTGGACGCCGACATCAGCGTCATCGACCCGGTGAGCTTCACCCAGCTGCGTCGCATCCCGACCGGCAAGGAGCCGCATCACCTGTATTTGTCGCCCGACGACAAGTCCATGATCGTCGCCAATGCCCTGGGCGATTCGCTGACCTTCATCGACCCGGTCACGGCCCAGGTGCAGCGCGTGCTGCACGGCATCACCGACCCCTACCACCTGCGCTTCTCCCCGGACATGAAGTGGTTCATCACCGCGGGCAACCGCCTGGACCACATCGCCCTGTACCGCTGGCAGCCGCAGAACGCCAAGGAGCCGCTGCAGCTGGTCAAGCGCATCCCGGCGCCCAAGACGCCCAGCCACTTGTACGTGGACAGCAAGAGCAGCGTGGTCTACGCGAGCCTGCAGGACTCGGACGAGATCACCGCCATCGACCTCACCACCCAGGCCCCGCGCTGGAAGGTGCCCGTGGGCAAGATGCCGGCCGACATCTTCCTGACCCAGGACGACAAGCACCTGCTGGTGGCCCTCACCGGCGACAGCCATGTGGAGGTCTATGACGTCAGCGGCCCCGCGCCCAAGCTGGTCAAGCGCCTGCTGACGGGCGAGGGCGCCCACAGCTTCCGCTCCATGGGCGACAAGCGCCATGTGCTGGTCAGCAACCGAGCCAACAACACCATCAGCAAGATCGACCTGCAGGGCTTCACCGTGGTCGAGACCTTCAAGGCGCCGGGCGGCCCCGATGACATGGAGATCCTGCCCGACGGCAAGACCCTGCTCGTGACCTCGCGCTGGGCCCGCAAGCTGACCATGATCGACCTGCAGACCAGGAAGGTCGTCAAACAGGTCAACGTGGGCAAGTCGCCGCACGGGGTCTGGACCCTGGACCATGTGTCGAGGCAGTGATGAAGCAGTGGATCGTGGCGTCGGCCCTGGCCGTCGCCCTGGCGGCCCAGGCCGCCTGCAAACCCGATGAGAAGCCGGTCTTCCTGAGCTTCGACACCGGCCATATGGGCGTTGCGCCCCTGGTGGCGGACCTGCTGAAGCGCTACGACGCGCAGGCCACCTTCTTCCTGGCCAACGAGCCGACGCTGTCGGACGGTCGCACGCTGGACGAGGAGTGGGCGCCCTGGTGGCGGGCCCGCGCGGCGGAAGGCCATGACTTCGGCTCCCACACCTGGTCGCACGACATCTGGATGGAGGACCTGCCCGACGGGCGCTTCCGCATGAAGGTGCAGGCCGGCGTCGAGCCGCCGAAGATGCGCGATCTCAGCGCGGCCGAGTACTGCGAGGAGCTCAACAAGACCGCCCAGCGCTTCACCGAGATGACCGGGCGCCGGCTGGATCCCATCTTCCGTGCGCCGGCCGGCAAGACCTCGCCTTCCCTGTTGGCCGCCGCCAAGGCCTGTGGCTACAGCCACGTGGGCTGGAGCCCGGCCGGCTTCCTCGGCGATGAGCTGCCCTCGGAACGCTACCCGAACGAGCAGCTGCTCAGCCGTGCCCTGAAGAACGTCAAGCCAGGCGACATCCTGATGGCCCACCTGGGCATCTGGTCCCGCCAGGATGCCTGGGCGCCGGCCGTGCTGGAGCCGTTGATGAAGGGCCTCAAGGACAAGGGCTACTGCTTCGCGCCCCTGCGCGAGCATCCGCGCTATGCCGGCCTGATGCGCGGCGGCAGCGCCGAGCGTCCGCTGGCCGCGCGCAAGCCCTGACCCCACGATTCCGCACCGACCCGCACCGATCAACAGGCATGGACTGGTTCTCTGATCTCTTCGCGCAGGCCCAGCAGTGGCTGTTCGAGCTTGTCGTCCAGCCCCTGGGCTTTGCCCTGGGCCTGGGCAATCGCCTGGAGGAGGCCTATGACGGCACGGGCTGGCTGCTGGTCGGCCTGATCCAGGTGCTGCTGATGCTGGTGCTGATCCGCGGCCTGGAGCGCTGGCGGCCCGTGGAGCCGCAGCAGGACCGCAGCGCCGTCCGCGTCGACGTGCTCTACACGCTGATCCACCGCCTGGGCCTGTTCCGCCTGGCCATGTTCTTCAGCCTGGATCCGCTGCTGGACATGGTCTCGGGCGAGATGCGCCTGGCCGGCCTGCCCACCTGGCAGCTGGACGCGCTGTGGCCGGGTGTCAGCGATGTGCCCTGGGTCAGCTTCCTGCTGTACCTGCTGGTCTTCGACTTCTTCAACTACTGGCTGCACCGCGCCCAGCACCAGTTCGAGTGGTGGTGGGCCCTGCATTCCCTGCACCACAGCCAGCGCTCGATGAGCATGTGGAGCGACAACCGCAACCACTTGCTGGACGACATCCTGCGCGATGTCTTCTTCGTGCTGCTGGCCCGCTTCATCGGCGTGGAGCCGGGGCAGTTCGTGGCCGTGGTGGCCTTCTCGCAGCTGATGGAGAACCTGCAGCACGCCAATGTGCGCCTGTGGTTCGGGCCGGTGCTGGAGCGGGTCTTCGTGAGCCCGCGCTTCCACCGCCTGCACCATTCCATCGGCATCGGCCATGAATCGGGCGGCAAGGGCACGCTGGGCGGCCACAACTTCGCCGTGCTCTTCCCGGTCTGGGACGTGTTGTTCGGCACCGCCAACTTCGAGCTGCGCTACGACCCCACCGGCGTGCGCGACCAGCTCGAGCAGGAGGGCGGCCGGGATTACGGCCGCGGCTTCTGGGCGCAGCAGTGGCTGGGCCTGAAGCGCCTCGCGGCGGCGCTGCGCCCGGCTCGACGCCAGGGCTGAGCACCCCTGACCGTCGGCACGGCGAGGGCGCCGGCGGCCTTGCTATGCTGAGCACCCCAGCGGACCCGGCACCTGGCCGGGCCCTGCCTCTTCTAGGAGATCCATGCTCAGCACCCTGTCCCGCGTGGCCGATGCCTTCTGGCGTGCCGCGGCCTACTGCCTGCATCCGCGCGTCATCGGCCTGTCCCTGCTGCCCCTGCTGATCGCCGGACCGCTGGCCTGGGGGCTCATGTACTTCTTCTGGGAGCCTGCGCTGGACAGCGTGCGGGCCAGCCTGGAGTCCTGGCGCCTGATCGAGACGGTGCTGACCTGGCTGGACCACGTCGGCCTGCAGGGCCTGCGCACGGCCATCGCGCCGCTGGTGCTGCTGTCCATGGCCGTACCGGCGCTGCTGGTCTTCAGCCTGCTGCTGGTGGCCGTCTTCATGACGCCGGCCATGAGCAATCTGGTCGCCCAGCGCCGCTTTCCCGGCCTGGAGCGCAAGAAGGGCGCGCCCTTCTGGCTGAGCGTGGCCTGGTCCCTCGGGCACACGCTGCTGGCCCTGCTGGCCCTGCTGCTGAGCATGCCCTTCTGGCTGATTCCGCCCCTGGCCCTGTTCCTGCCGCCGCTGATCTGGGGCTGGCTGGGCTACCGCGTCTTCGCCTTCGACGTGCTCGCCGAGCATGCCTCGCGCATCGAGCGGCGGCGCATCCTCAGCGAGCACAAGCTGCCCCTGCTGGGCCTGGGCCTGCTGACCGGCTTCCTGGGCGCCGCGCCCACGGCGATCTGGGCCTTCGGCGTGCTGAGCCTGGCCCTAGCGCCTTTCCTGATCCTGGGCTCGGTCTTCCTCTACACCCTCGTCTTCGCCTTCAGCTCGCTGTGGTTCGCCCACTACTGCCTGCAGGCCCTGCATGAGCTGAGGCAGTCGCGTGCCGCGGAGGCGCCGGGTGATCTGCTGGATCCCCTGCCGCCGGGCCAGACGCCGCCGCCGGCGCTGGAGGTCGTGCCGGAACTGCCGCCGCAGTGAGGGGAGGGCTGCCATGCGGGTCGGACTGATCATCGTGGGGGACGAAATTCTGTCGGGCAAGCGCCAGGACAAGCACCTGACCGCCTGTATCGAGCGGCTCGGCGCGCGCGGCATGGGCCTGGCCTGGGCCCGCTACATCGGCGACGACCGGGAGGCCCAGACCGCGGCCTTCCGGGAGGCCTTCGCCAGCGGGGACCTGGTCTTCAGCTGTGGCGGCATCGGCGCCACGCCGGACGACCACAGCCGCCAGGCCGCCGCCGCCGCCCTGGGCCGGCCGCTGCGCCTGCACCCCGAGGCACGCGCCCTCATCTGGCAGCGCATCCAGGAGATGGCGCAGGAGCAGGGCACCGTGGCGGACGAGCACTCCGAGGGCACCCTGCGCCGCTTCCAGATGGGCGAGTTCCCGGAGGGCGCCGGCCTCATCCCCAATCCCTACAACCGCATCCCCGGCTTCTTCGTGGGCGATGTGCATTTCGTGCCCGGCTTCCCGGTGATGGCCCACCCGATGATGGAGTGGGTGCTGGACACCCGCTATCCGCAGCTGCACCGCGCCCGGCGTGTGCTGGAGCGCTCGCTGATCCTGCCCGGCGCGCTGGAAGCGGCGCTCACGCCGCTGATGCTGGAGATCGAGGCGCGCTTCCCCGGCGTGAAGGTCTTCAGCCTGCCCAGCGTCGACCACCCTCGCTGGGGGCGGCATGTGGAACTGGGGGTCAAGGGCGAGCCGGCCTCGCTGGAGGCTGCTTTCGAGGCCATGAAGACCGGGCTATTCCAACTTGGTGCATCCATTGGCACTGAATTGGTGCGATGATGCCCTGCGATGCGAACCACAATGGTGCAGCTCCCCGGAAGATGAATCCTCTCTTGTAGATCGGCGTCAGGGCGCTGCAGGGCGGGCGACGCATAATCCCGCGTCGCCAGGGCCTGTGCACCGTGCTGGGCCGCCGCCCCGTGGGGTGGAAGCCGCCTGCAAGACTTTGGCACGAAACCTGCTCTGCTTTTGGTGCATGCGCCGCCGGCTTCCGATCTGCCGCAGCGCCCGCCGAATTCCGAGACCCCCATACCTGCTACCCGCTAGGAGTGATTGATGGCCAAGACCGTCGCTGATGTGATGAAGATGGTGAAGGAGAACGAAGTCAAGTTCGTCGACTTCCGTTTCACCGATACCCGTGGCAAGGAACAGCACGTGTCCGTGCCTGTGTCTCACTTCGATGAAGACAAGTTCACGTCGGGCCATGCCTTCGACGGTTCGTCGATCGCCGGCTGGAAGGGCATCGAAGCCTCCGACATGCTGCTGATGCCGGATCCCAACACGGCCAACATCGACCCCTTCTTCGAAGAGCCGACCCTGATCCTGACCTGCGACGTCATCGATCCGGCCGACGGCAAGGCCTATGAGCGCGATCCCCGCTCCCTGGCCAAGCGCGCCGAAGCCTATCTGAAGGCCTCCGGCCTGGGCGACGCCGCCTTCTTCGGTCCCGAGCCCGAGTTCTTCATCTTCGACTCCGTGCGCTGGGCCAATGACATGTCCGGCTGCTTCTTCAAGATCGAATCCGAAGAAGCCGCCTGGAACACCGGCAAGGAATACGAGCACGGCAACAGCGGCTACCGTCCCACCGTCAAGGGCGGCTACTTCCCCGTGCCCCCGGTCGACAGCGGCCAGGACATGCGCTCGGAGATGTGCCTGATCCTCGAATCGCTGGGCATCCCCGTCGAAGTGCACCACCACGAAGTGGCCAACGCCGGCCAGATGGAAATCGGCACGAAGTTCAGCTCCCTGGTCGAGCGCGCCGACTGGACCCAGCTGCAGAAGTACGTGATCCAGAACGTGGCCCATGCCTACGGCAAGACCGCCACCTTCATGCCCAAGCCCATCGTGGGCGACAACGGCAGCGGCATGCACGTTCACCAGTCCGTCTGGAAGGACGGCAAGAACCTGTTCGCCGGTGACGGCTACGCCGGCCTGAGCGATTTCGCCCTGTACTACATCGGCGGCATCATCAAGCACGCCCGTGCCCTGAACGCCATCACCAACCCCGGCACCAACAGCTACAAGCGCCTGGTGCCCGGCTTCGAAGCCCCGGTGAAGCTGGCCTACTCGGCCAAGAACCGCTCGGCCTCGATCCGCATCCCCTACGTGGCCAACCCCAAGGGCCGTCGCGTGGAAGCCCGCTTCCCGGATCCCAGCGCCAACCCCTACCTGTGCTTCGCAGCCCTGCTGATGGCCGGTCTGGACGGCGTGGAGAACAAGATCCATCCGGGCGAAGCCGCCACCAAGGACCTGTACCACCTGCCCCCGGAAGAAGACGCGAAGATCCCGACCGTCTGCCACAGCCTGGACCAGGCCCTCGAGTACCTGGACAAGGACCGTGCCTTCCTGACCAAGGGCGGCGTGTTCACCGATGCCTTCATCGATGCCTACATCGATCTGAAGATGCAGGAAGTGACCCGCTTCCGCATGGCCACCCACCCGGTCGAGTACGACATGTACTACGCCCTGTGATGGCGATGCGCGGGGTCTCTGCACGAACCTCGCAACAAAAGGGACGGCCCGGGCCGTCCCTTTTTCTTTTGTTGCCGGGTGTTTGCGAGGGGCGATCCCGCGCAAAGATCGGGCGCGAATGCGCCACAATGGCTCTTCATGGCTTCGATCGCGCCCTGCTGCATGCAAAGCAAACCTTCCTCCCTGTCCCGCGGCCCTGTCGTGACCGGCCTGCTCGCCCTGTGCGGACTGCTGGCCTTCGGTGCCACAGCCCAGACGCCGGCCCCCCATGGGGCTCAGGCCTCCCAGGTCTACCGCTGCCCAGGACCGCCGGTGCTCTATACCGATGCCCTTTCCCCCAAGGAAGCGCAGGAGAAGGGCTGCCGCACGATCGAGGGCACGCCGGTGTCCGTGGTGTCCGTTCCCAAGCCGCGTGCCGCTGCCTCGGGGCAGGTGGTGTCCGAGGGGCCGCCAAGCGCCAAGGTGGACCCGGCCCTCCAGAAGGCCCGTGACTCCGACCGCCGCGGCGTGCTGGAGCGTGAGTTGCGCGAGGCCGAGGCCAAGCTCGGCGAGTTGCAGAAGGAATACGCCAACGGCCAGCCCGAGCGCCGCGGCGACGAACGCAACTACCAGAAGTACCTGGACCGCGTGGCCGATCTCAAGGCCAGCATCTCGCGCCAGGAGGCCGACATCGCGGCCATCAAGCGGGAAATTGCCAAACTGCCCTGAGCTGCATGCCGGGGCTGGACTCCGACATGACTGCCATTGATCAAGACCCCGAGGGCCTGCGCGCCCTGGACATGCTGGCCACCATGGTGGCCCTGGTGCACCCCGATGGTGCCTGCGTGCATGTCAATGCGGCGTTCGAGACCCAGATGCAGCTCTCGCGCCGGGTGCTGGCGCGAGGCCATGCACAGGACTGGCTCGAGGACACCGCGCGGCTGCGCGAGGCCATGGAGGGTGTCTCGCGCAATGCCTACTCCAGCAGCCGCTTCGAGACCCAGCTGCGCCGCGGCCTGCGCCCTCACGAGGAGCCGCTGCCGGTGCAGGTGATCGTCAGCCAGACGGACATGCCGGACCTGCTCCTGCTGGAGCTGATCGAGAACGCCCAGCAATCGCGCCAGGACCGCGAGGAGCGCACCCTGGACCAGGTGCAGGCCACCAAGGAGCTGATCCGCAACCTGGCCCACGAGATCAAGAACCCGCTGGGTGGCATCCGCGGCGCGGCCCAGCTGCTGGCCCTGGAGCTGCAGCCCACGGCCCTGGGCCCCGAGCTGGCCGAGTACACCGACGTCATCATCCACGAGGCCGACCGCCTGCAATCCCTGGTCGACCGCCTGCTGGCACCGCACCGGCGGGCCCAGGTGGTGGGGGACGTCAACATCCACGAGGTGTGCGAGCGGGTGCGTTCGCTGATCCTGGTCGAGTACCCCCGGGGACTCAAGGTACGGCGCGATTACGACACCTCGCTGCCCGACTTCCGCGGCGACCGCGAGCAGCTGATCCAGGCCGTGCTCAACATCGTTCAGAACGCGGCCCAGGCCCTGGCGCCGCGCATTGCCGCCGGGGACGCCGAGATCGTGCTGCGCACCCGCGTGGCCCGCCAGGTCACCCTGGGCAAGCAGCGCTGGCGCCTGGCATTGGAATTGCATATCGAGGACAACGGGCCGGGCGTGCCGCCCGAGATCCGCGACCGCATCTTCTATCCCCTGGTCTCAGGGCGTGAAGGCGGCTCGGGCCTCGGATTGACACTCTCGCAGACGATCGCGCAACAGCACCAGGGCATGATCGACTGCGACAGCGAGCCTGGACGGACGGACTTCCGAATCACCCTGCCTTTGCCCTGAGGGAGTACTTGTGGCGAAGGGGAGAGCTGCATGAAATCCATCTGGATTGTTGATGACGACCACTCGATCCGCTTTGTGCTCGAGAAGGCCTTGACGCGCGAGGGGCTGCCGGTGCGCTGCTTCTCGAACACGCGCGAGCTGCTGGCTGCCCTGGAGGAGGACAGCCCCCAGGTGCTGGTCTCCGACATCCGCATGCCCGGCGGCTCGGGCCTGGACCTGCTGGCCAAGGTCAAGGAGAAGCACCCCGGCCTGCCGGTCATCATCATGACGGCCTACTCGGACCTCGACAGCGCCGTCTCCGCCTTCCAGGGCGGGGCCTTCGAGTACCTGCCCAAGCCCTTCGACCTCTCGCGCGCCGTGGAGCTGATCCGCCGCGCCCAGGAGGAGAGCCTGCGCGAAGCCGCGGTGGAGCAGGAGTCCGCCGCGCAGCTGCCCGAGATGCTGGGCCAGGCGCCGGCCATGCAGGACGTGTTCCGCGCCATCGGGCGGCTGTCTCAGAGCAATGTCACGGTGCTGATCACCGGCGAGTCGGGCTCGGGCAAGGAATTGGTCGCGCGCGCCCTGCACAAGCACAGCCCGCGGGGCGAGGGGCCCTTCGTGGCCATCAACACCGCGGCCATCCCCAAGGACCTGCTGGAGTCCGAGCTCTTCGGTCATGAGCGCGGCGCCTTCACCGGCGCCCAGGCCACACGGCGCGGCCGCTTCGAGCAGGCCGAAGGCGGCACGCTGTTCCTCGACGAAATCGGCGACATGCCCCTGGACCTGCAGACCCGGCTGCTGCGCGTGCTGTCGGATGGGCAGTACTACCGCGTGGGCGGCCACAGCCCCTTGCGCAGCAATGTTCGGGTGATCGCAGCCACCCACCAGAACCTGGAGGAGCGCGTGCGCCAGGGCGCCTTCCGCGAGGACCTGTTCCACCGCCTCAACGTGATCCGCCTGCGCCTGCCGCCCCTGCGCGAGCGCCGCGAGGACGTGCCCGTGCTGGCCCGCTTCTTCCTGCAGCGCAGCGCCACCGAGCTGGGCGTGGAGCCCAAGCGCCTGTCCGAGGCGGCGCTGGCCTCGCTGTGCGCCTTCGACTTCCCGGGCAATGTGCGGCAGCTGGAGAACATCTGCCACTGGCTCAGCGTGATGGCGCCCTCGCAGCAGGTGGAGGCCAAGGACCTGCCGCAGGAGCTGCTGCAGGCCGAGCGCCCCGCCGAGCAGGCGGTGGCCGGTGAGGCGCCCGCGCCTGCGGCGCCGTCCTTCGTCAGCAGCGGCCCGGCCCTGCCGAGCTTCGGCGGTGGCCCCGATGCCTGGGTGGCCGAGATGGCCCGTGAGGCCCGGCGCCTGCTGGCCGCGGGCGAGCCCGAGGTCTGGGACCAGCTCTGCCGCCGCTTCGAGGCCAGTCTGATCATGACGGCCCTGGACATGACCCGCGGCCGCCGCATCGAGGCCGCCCAGAAGCTGGGCATCGGCCGCAACACCATCACGCGCAAGATCCAGGAGCTGGGCCTGGACGTCTGATGCTGCTCAGGCGGCGGGCTTGTCCAGCCAGACGCCGATGCCCTGGGCATTGAGCTCGATGTCCATGGCCAGCAGCGCGAGCTGGCGCTCGGGGGGCAGCCTGCAGCCGTGCGCCGCCAGCGAGCGCAGGTAGAGGGCTGACAGCGCCTGCTTCAGCGCCTCGTGGCGGTCCTCGGCCTCGCGCAGCGCCAGGCTCAGCGTCACCGTCTCGTCCAGCAGGACCAGCAGGCGCTGGTGCAGCTCGCGCACCTCCGCTTCGCTGTGGCCGATGCGGCCGAAGTGGGTCAGCAGCATGCCTTGCGGGCGTTGGTCCAGCATGCGCTGCATGGACTGCTTCAGCGCGGGCGGGTCGAACTGCACGGGCGTGCTGGTGGGGAAGAGCCAGGGGCGGCCGTCCACGTCGAACTCGCGGTAGGAGAGGCCGAAGGTATCGCCGGTGAACCAGCAGCCGCTCTGCGCGTCGAAGAGGCAGTGGTGGTGGCGGGCGTGGCCGGGGGTGTCGATCAGCAGCAGTTCGCGGCCGCCCACGCGCAGGCGCTGGCTGTCCTCGCTGGCCTCGGCGCGCTCGGCGGGCACGGCCTGCAGCTGGCCGTAGGAGCGCTGCATCTCCTCCTCGCCGTAGACGGCCAGCGCGCCAGCCCACAGCGCACGCGGGTCCACGAGGTGGCGCAGACCGCGCGGGTGGGCGAGCAGGCGGGCCTGGGGCAGGGCCTGCATCAGCAGGCCCACGCCGCCGGCGTGATCGAGGTGCACATGGGTGGGGATCACCCAGTCTACGGCCTCGGGCGCCAGGCCCAGGTGGGCGAGGGCGCCCAGCAGGCGTGGCACGGCGTGGTTGGTGCCGGTGTCGATGAAGGCCGCGCGGCCCTGGTCCACCAGCAGGTAGGCGGCATCGAAGTCGTCACGCTGGAAGGCGGTGTCGATGCGGTACAGGCCTGGACCCAAGGACAGCAGATACGGTGGCATGCAGGCTCCCTAGAATGGCCTGCAACGATAACTGATGCACGAGGGCTCACCCATGGCCGTGAGGGAATTGCTGAAGATGGGCGACGAGCGCCTGCTGCGCCAGGCACAGCCGGTGCACGAGTTCGGCACGCCGGCGCTGGAGGCCCTGGTCCAGGACATGCTGGACACCATGAAGGCCGCCAACGGCGCCGGCCTGGCCGCGCCGCAGATCGGCGTGGACCTGCAGCTGGTGATCTTCGGCTTCGAGCGCAACGAGCGCTATCCGGAGGCCCCGCCCGTGCCGCTGACGGTGCTGCTCAACCCTGTCATCGTCCCGCTCGGCGAAGAGGAGGAGGAGGGCTGGGAAGGCTGCCTCTCGGTGCCGGGCCTGCGCGGCGTCGTGCCGCGCTTCAAGCGCATCCGCTACAGCGGCGTCGATCCCCAGGGCCAGCCCATCGAGCGCGAAGCCGAAGGCTTCCATGCCCGCGTGGTGCAGCATGAGTGCGACCACCTGATCGGCCGGCTCTACCCCTCGCGCATCCGTGATTTCAGCCGCTTCGGCTACACCTCGGTGCTGTTCCCGGGCCTGGACCCCAACGCCGACGACTGAAGCGCTGGCATGGCGCGGGGCGGTCATCGCCCACTTGTTACATCCCGCCCGTCATCGGGCGGGCCCCTTGCTGCGTTGGGCCGACAGCCGAGGAGAGCCTCCATGACCTTGAGACACCTGCAGGGTGCGTCCCTGCTGCGCCCCCTGACCCGGGCCTTTGCCAGCGCCCTGCTGCTGGCCGCCAGCCTCTGGGCCCTGCCTGCCCAGGCGGAGGACCCGCCCACACGCGCCGCCCGCGTGGCGGATACACAGGGCACGGCCTGGGTCTTCGACGCCGAGACCAAGGACTGGCAGCGCCTCAGCCCCAACCAGACCCTGGGCGAAGGGGACCGCATCCGCACCGAACGCGACGGCCGCCTGGCCCTGCGCGTGGGCTCCACCAGCCTGTGGCTGGATGATTCGGCCGACCTGGAGCTGAGCCGTCTCGACGAAGACCACCTCGAGCTGGTGCTGGCCCGCGGCCAGCTGGGCCTGCGCCTGCGCAATGCCGAGGCGGCGCGCGAGGCCCAGGTGCGCACCCGCGAGGGCCGTTTCTTCTTCGATCGCAAGGGCCTGTACCGCGTGGACCAGCTGGACCGCGGCAGCCGCGCCTTCAACTGGGAGGGCGAGCTGCGCTTCGAGGCACGCGCGCCGGGTACGCCGGCCGTGTGGCTGCAGCCCAATGAACAGGCCGAGTTCTGGTGGGGCGACGGTCCGCGCGTCGAGCGCATGGTGCTGGAGCGCGATCGCTTCGCCGACTGGCTGCTGGGCATGAGCCGCAGCGAGGGTGATCTGCCGGCCTACCGCTATGTCTCGCCCGAAATGACGGGCGCCGAAGACCTCGACCGCTACGGCCGCTGGGAGCAGGCCGAGGAGTACGGCACCGTCTGGATCCCGCAGCAGGTGGCGCCGGACTGGGCGCCGTACCGCTATGGCCGCTGGGTCTGGACCCGTCACTGGGGCTGGTCGTGGGTGGATGACGCGCCCTGGGGCTTCGCGCCCTTCCACTATGGCCGCTGGGTCATGGTGCGCGAGCGCTGGTGCTGGGTGCCTGGCCGCTACGTGCCCCGCCCGGCCTACGCACCGGCCCTGGTCGCCTGGGTGGGTGGACCGGTGGTGAGCGTGGGCATCAGCATCGGCTCGCGGCCGCCGCCGCCGCGCTATGGCTGGTATCCGCTGGCCCCGCGCGAGGTCTATGTGCCCAGCTATCACCACAGCCCGCATTACGGGCAGCGCATCAACCGCGAGCATGACCCGGTGACGGTGGTGAACCGCGGCTCGGCCCTGCCGCCGCCGCGCAGCAATCGCGAGGTGCGTGGTGCCGTGAGCATCTGGAGTGAAAGCGCCGCGCGCGTCGTGGCCAATACCGATGCCAATGTGCCCCTGCGCCCGCTGCCGCAGGCGCCCAGCCGCCAGGAATGGCGTCCGCAAGAGGGGCGGGGCGATGCCGGTGTGCCGCTGCGCGGTCTGCCCCCCCAGGGCGCACCGGTCCAGGCCGTGCCGCCGATGCCGGGCCATCCGGTCGTGCAGGATCCGGTGCGACGCGACAATCCCCGCCAGCGCGGCGAGCGGGAGGACAGTGGCGTGCCGCTGCGTGCGCTGCCCCAGCCGGCCGTGAATCCGCCCGCGGCCATGCCCCCGGTCATCCAGCCCGCGGCACCGGTGGTGGCACCGCCGGCCGTGCTGCCCACCCCGTCTCGCGGTCGTGAGGATGGCCCGCCGCTGCGCCGCCTGCCCGAGCAGCCGCCACGCCAGGACAGCCGCGAGGCCGTCCAGCCGCAGGCCGTGCCGGACCGCAGCCTTCAGGACCGCCTGGAGCGTGATCGCCAGGAGCGCGAACGCATGGCCGAGCGGGACCGTCAGGAGCGACAGGACCGCCAGGATCGCGTCGAGCGCCAGGAGCGGCAGCAGCGCTTCGAGCAGCAACAGCAACGCGAGCAGATGCAGCGTGAACAGCAGCAGCGCGAGCAGATGCAGCAGCACCAGCGCGAACAGCAACGCGAGGTGCCCCTGCGGCAGATCCAGCCCGAGCGCGCGCGTGAACCCGTGCGTGCCCCCGAGCCGCCTCGCGTGGCCCCGCCCCAGCGTCAGGAAGAGGCACGCCCGTCGCGCCCATCCCCGCAGCAGGACAACGTGCCGCGCAAGGGCCGGCAGGACGAGCAGCGCTGAGCGGCGAAGGCCGGGCGCCGGTCAGAGCAGGGGGGCGAGGCCTTTCCAGACATGCTCCAGCATCAGCGGATGGGCCTTGGCCAGCGGGTGGATGCGATCAGCCTGGAACCAGGCCTCCGCATCGGGGCGGTCGGCCACGCCGGCCAGCAGGAAGGGCACCAGGCCGACCTTCTCCTCCCGGGCGACCGTCTCGAAGCTGTCGGCGAAGTCCCGGCCGTAGGCGGCGCCGTAGTTGGGGGGCATCTCCATGCCCACCAGCAGCACGCGGGCGCCGGCCTTCTTGCAGACCTGGACCATGGCGCGCAGGTTGTCGCGGGTCATGCCTACGGGCAGGCCGCGCAGGGCGTCGTTGCCGCCCAGCTCGATGATCACGAGGCTGGGCTGCTCCTTGCTCAGCAGGGCCGGCAGGCGGGAACGGCCGCCGGAGGTGGTCTCGCCGCTGATGCTGGCATTGACCACCTCGAGCTCGCGCTGCTGCGACTTCAGCCGCGCCTCCAGCAAGGCCACCCAGCCGCTGCCGCGGGCGAGGCCGTACTCGGCAGACAGGCTGTCGCCCAGCACCAGGATCTTGCGTTTCGTCGCGCTTGCCAGGGCGGGTGCCAGCAGCAGGCTCAGGCTCAGGCTACAGTGGGTCATCCACATCCGGCGTTGCATCGCTCTCCTCATGTCTGTATCCATCCTCGAAGTCGAACACCTGGGCAAGACGGTCCGTGATGCCACCGGCGAGCTGACGATTCTGCATGACATCAGCTTCACCCTGCAGGCGCGGGAGTCCGTGGCCATTGTGGGGGCTTCGGGGTCGGGCAAGAGCACGCTGCTGGCCCTGCTGGCCGGCCTGGACACCCCCAGCCACGGCACCGTGCGCCTGCAGGGGCAGGACCTCTATGCACTCGATGAAGACGCCCGCGCCGCCCTGCGCGCGGCCCATGTGGGTTTCGTGTTCCAGAACTTCCAGCTGCTGTCCAACCTGACGGCCCTGGAGAACGTCATGCTGCCGCTGGAGCTGCGCGGTGACCGCGAGGCCCGCGCCCAGGCGCAGGCCATGCTGGAGCGCGTCGGCCTGGGGCAGCGGCTCTACCACTATCCCCGCGTGCTCTCGGGCGGCGAGCAGCAGCGCGTGGCCCTGGCCCGCGCCTTCGTGCAGCGCCCGGCCCTGCTGCTCGCCGACGAGCCCACCGGCAGCCTGGACTTCGCCACCGGCGCCCAGGTGATGGCGCTGATGTTCGAGCTCAACCGCGAGGCGGGGACGACGCTGGTGATGGTCACGCATGACCTGGCGATTGCGGAGCGCTGCGAGCGGCAGCTTCGAATCGAAGCAGGCCGGCTGGCGTGACCTCCTCTGCTGGCTAGTGGGTCAGTACTGCTTCCGCTCTCATCCATTCAAGAAACGCTGCGACGACGGCGACGAAGGTGGTCGCGTCCACGTGCGCACCAATGGGCTCGGACGCCAACTCCGTGAACAGTATCCGGACCTGACCGTTCGACAGGGCAATGAAGGACGTGAATCGGTCAAACGATTCGCCACCGTTGGTGAAGAATTCGAACCTGCGGTACTGCTGTGCATCGGCAAGTACCTCGGCATGGGGACCGTCGCATGGGCCGTAGAGTACCTGCCTGAGCAGCCTGTGCAGCTCGGCATCGGTCAGGCGCTCGAACGCTGGCGCCTGCAGGTCCGGGAGTCGATCCATCACATCCTGCAGTTGGCCGGCGGTGACGTTGAGCATGCAGGCGGGTTCATCGAAGTTTCCAAGCCTCAAACCGCCGACCCACAGGCACATTCGCCCGAAGACCCACCCGTTCTCATTGGGGATGGGCTCATGGACGCAGTCGATGGCGAAGAGGGAAGGGGCGCCGAACTGCTTGATGGATAACGTGTTCAATCTGTGCTCGTGCTAGTCGACATGAAGCCGGCACATGGCAGGCGCGCGGCGGCCGAGCCCATGAAAAAACCCGGCACCAGGCCGGGTTCTTCAGGGAGCCACGGCGTGGCTCGTCTGGGCACTCAAGCTCACTGGGCGAATTTGTAGTCGGTCTTGGCCTTGCTCACCAGCTCGCGCTGGAACTCGCCCATCTTCTGCTGTTCGATGCGCTGCTTGATCTGGCCCTTGACGTCGTCGAAGGCCGGGAAGGTGGCTTCGCGGGTGTCTTCCAGCTTGATGATGTGATAGCCGAATTGCGACTTCACCGGCTCCTGGGTCATCTCACCCTTCTTCAGGGCGGTCATGGCCTTGGAGAACTCGGGCACGAAGTTGTTGGGGTTGGCGAAGTCCAGGTCGCCACCGTTGGCAGCCGAGCCGGTGTCCTTGGAGTTCTTGGAGGCGAGGTCCTCGAACTTGGCGCCGCCGTTGAGCTGCTTGATCAGGGCCTTGGCCTCGTCTTCCTTCTCGACCAGGATGTGGCGGGCACGGTATTCCATGCCGCTGTTGGCCGCCTTGAACTGCTCGTACTCCTTCATGGCTTCCGCGTCGGTGACGGGGTTCTTCTTCTTGAAGTCTTCCATCAGGCTGCGGATCAGGATCATCTGGCGAGCCAGTTCCATCTGGCTCTTGTAGTCGGCGCTGGCCGGGATGCCGCGCTTCTCGGCTTCCTGGATGAAGATCTCGCGGCGGACCACTTCGTCCTTGACCTGCGTTTCCAGCTCGGGGCTGCGGGGCTGGCCGTTCTTGGTGACCTGTTCGATCAGTTGGTCGGCGCGGGCCTTGGGCACGGCCTTGCCGTTCACCGTCGCGATGTTCTGGGCACTGGCGGACAGGGGAGCCAGCGCTGCGGTCAGGGCCGCGATCGAGGCGGCGAGCACAATCTTCTTCATGGACATTGGGCCTTTCAACAGACTCCACCGGCGAACACGCCACCGGTTCTATCAGTGATACACCGCGTTACGCGGCGAGGTTTGAATAAAAACAGACGCCCACAGAACCTGCCGGTTCGGGGCGCCATTCGGTGCGGCTCAGGGTTCTCCCGGAGCCTTCGCATCGATGGCCAGGGCATGGATGCCCTGACGCATCAGCTCAGCCATCAAATCATATACGAGCCGGTGGCGCGCGACCCTCGTGAGACCCCTGAAGCGCTCGCTGACCACGCGCACCGTGTAGTGCCCGCCTTCGCGCGCGCCGGCGTGGCCGGCATGCTTCGCGCTGTCGTCCTCGATCTCCAGCCGCTCAGGCTGCAGGCCTTCGCGCAGGCGCTGTTCGATCACGGCCAGCGAGGCGCGGGGCAGGGCGTGCTGGGGGCTGTTCATGGGAGGACTTCCTTGTCGGCCGGGCCGTCTTCAGCGGGCGCGGACTCGATGATGTGGCGGCTCATGTAGACCCCCTGGCCCAGCGTGAAAAGCACGAAGAGGCCCGTCACGCCGAAGACCTTGAAGTTGGCCCAGGTGGCGGTGGGGTAGTGAAAAGCTACGTAAAGGTTCAGAAAACCCAGGGCGATGAAGAACAGCACCGAGCCCCAGTTCATGCGCCGCCAGGCGAAGGCAGGCAGCTTCACGTCCTTTTCCATCATGCCGCGCAGCAGGTTCTTGCCGAACAGCAGGTCGCTCAGCAGGAAGACGGCGGCCATGCCCCAGTAGAGGCCGGTGGGCTTCCACTTGATGAAGGTCTCATCGTGCAGCCAGACGGTCAGGCCGCCCAGGACCACGACCAGGCCCAGGCTGATCCACAGCATCAGGTCGATCTTGTGGCCGCGCAGCTTGGTGATCAGGGCCTGCGCCAGCGTGGCGGCCATCACCACCAGCGTGGCCAACAGCACAGGCGCCTCTTCAGGGCCGACGGTACCGCCCGACACCATGAAGCCGAAGTGCGAGGACGCGAAGGCCGCGGCGGCTGCCTTGTGCGACTCGGCGATCTTGAAGGTGCCGAAGAAGAGGATCAGCGGCAGGAAATCGAGCAGGAGCTTCATGAAGGGTGTGTCAGCGCCTGAGCTCAGGCATCGGGCGCGAAGTCTATCGCGGCCGAGTTGATGCAGAAGCGCTCGCCCGTCGGGGCCGGGCCATCCGGGAAGACATGGCCCAGGTGCGCGCCGCACTGCTGGCAGCGCACCTCCACCCGCACCATGCCGTGGCTGCGGTCCTCGATGCGCTCGATCACGTCGGCGTTCACCGGGGCCCAGTAGCTGGGCCAGCCGCAGCCGGCGTCGAACTTGGTCTGCGCCTCGAAGAGCCGCGTGCCGCAGCAGACGCAGTCGTAGTGGCCGCGCTCCCAGTGGTCCCAGTACTGGCCGGTGAAGGCGCGCTCCGTGGCCGCGTGGCGGGTCACCTGGTACTGCATGTCGTCGAGCTGGGCGCGCCAGTCGGCGTCGCTCTTCTGGATGGGGTAGGGCTTGTCGCTCATGATGAACAGGACACCTCGAGATGGGAGGCCCAGTCGGGCGGGAAGTCCGCATCGGACGCTTGAACCGGTTCGTCGAACGGGCGCTGCAGAACTTTCAGCAGGCGCTCGATTTCGTTGAAATCGCCGGCCTGGGCCTGGCGGATGGCGGTCTCGGCCAGGTGGTTGCGCAGCACCACGGCCGGGTTGACGGCCTTCATGCGGGGCAGGCGCTCGGCGTCCACGCTGCCTTCGCGGGTGAGGCGCTCGCGGTAGCGCAGGGCCCAGAGGTAGAAGCGCTCGCGGTCCAGAAAGAGATCACGCAGCGGCCCGCCCTCGGGCTCGGCCAAGGCCGGCCAGCGGGACAGGCGCCGGTGCGCGATGGTGTAGTCCGTGCGGTGCAGGGCCAGCAGGCGCAGCCAGTCGTCGACCAGGCCCTGGTCCTCGGGCTCGGCCCGCGCCAGTCCCAGCTTGGCCCGCATGCGCGTGAGCATGGCCTGCTGGAAGACCTGGCGGTAGGGATCCAGGGCCTCGCCCAGCAGCTCGGCCACGGCCTCCTCCTCGCCGCTGATCAGTGGCATCAGGGCCTGGGCGAGGGCATGCAGGTTCCAGAAGGCGACCTGCGGCTGGCGGGCGTAGGCATAGCGGCCCTGGTGGTCGGAGTGGTTGCAGACATGGACGGGGTCGAAGCCGTCCAGGAAGCCGAAGGGGCCGTAGTCCAGGGTCAGGCCCAGCAGGGACATGTTGTCGGTGTTCATCACCCCATGGCAGAAGCCTACGCACTGCCAGGCGGCCAGCAGCTCGGCGGTCTGGCGGGCGACCTTCTCGAGGAAGGCCACCGGCGGCACCGGCGCGTCCAGGCACTCCGGCGCATGGTGGCTCAGGACATGAGCCATCAGCTGCCTCAGCGCCTCGTGCTGCCCGTGGTGCGCGAAATGCTCCAGGTGGCCGAAGCGCAGGAAGCTGGGCGCCACGCGGGTCACCACGGCCGCTGTTTCCACCGTCTCGCGCTGCACGCCCTGCGGCGAGCCGGTGATGCACAGCGCGCGGGTCGTCGGGATGCCCAGCGCGGCCATCGCTTCAGAGCACAGGAACTCGCGGATGGAGGAGCGCAGCACTGCCCGGCCATCGCCTCGGCGAGAGTAGGGCGTGCGCCCGGCCCCCTTGAGCTGGACTTCCCAGCGCTGGCCTTCGTGCAGCAGCTCGCCAAGGTGCAGCGCACGCCCGTCGCCCAACTGGCCGGCCCAGACGCCGAACTGATGCCCGCTGTAGACGCTGGCCCAGGGATCCATGCCCTCCCACAGCGCATTGCCGCTGAGGACCTGCAGGGCCTCCTCGCTGCGCCAGTCGGGCGGCAGGCCCAGGCGCTGCGCGCAGGGCTCGCTGTACGCCACCCAGTGCGGGGCGGGGAGCGGCTCGGGCGGGAGACGTGTCAGGAAGCCGTCACCCAGGCGGGTGAAGCTGGCGGGATGCCTGGCGGGGACCTGGGCCAGCTGCTCCTGCCAATCCATCGCGCGACCCGTGGAGGGAGTGGCAAGGGCGTCACTGCCCGGGTCTGAAGAGGGGGGCGTGCCCTTGTCGAAAACCATGAGATCCAGTGTAACGAGGGTGACTAAGTCGCCACACGGCGCAGGGTTAACATGGCCCGATTCGGTCGAGTTCAGCCCCACGCAGGGCAGGAACCAAGGAGACATTGATGGGCTTGATGGGACAGATGATGTCCATGCCGCTGCTGATCTCTTCGCTGATCCAGCACGCGGCCCGGCATTCGGGTGACACCGAGATCGTCAGCAAGCGGGTCGAGGGTGACCTGCACCGCTACAACTGGCGCGAGTGCGAGCTGCGCTCCCGCAAGCTGGCCCAGGCGCTGGCCAGGCTGGGCCTCAAGGCGGGAGACCGCGTCGGCACCCTGGCCTGGAACGGCTACCGGCACCTCGAGATCTACTACGGCAGCTCGGGCTCTCAGCTGGTCTGCCACACGATCAATCCGCGCCTCTTCCCCGAGCAGATCGCCTGGATCGCGAATGACGCGCAAGACCTGACCCTCTGCTTCGACCTCAACTTCCTGCCCCTGGTCGAGAAGCTGGCGCCGCAGCTGCCGCACATCCGCCACTACGTGCTGATGACGGACCGCGCCCACATGCCCGCCCAGACCAGCCTGCAGGGCCTGCTGTGCTACGAGGAACTGGTGGAGGCCGAGGACGGCCGCTACACCTGGCCCAGCTTCGACGAGAACGCGGCCTCCAGCATCTGCTACACCTCCGGCACCACGGGCCATCCCAAGGGCGCCGTGTACAGCCACCGCTCCAGCGTGCTGCACGCCTTCGCCTCCGCGCTGCCCGACGGCATGGACTGCTCCTCCAAGGACGTGATCCTGCCCGTGGTGCCCATGTTCCACGTCAACGCCTGGGGCCTGCCGTACAGCAGCGCCATCGTGGGCGCCAAGCTGGTGTTCCCGGGGCCGCACCTGGACGGCAAGTCGCTCTTCGAGCTCTTCGAATCGGAGCAGGTGACCTTCAGTGCCGGCGTGCCCACCGTGTGGCTGGGCCTGCTCAATTACGTGGGCGCCAACCAGCTGCAGTTCAGCAGCTTCAAGCGCACGGTGATCGGCGGCTCGGCCTGCCCCCCGGCCATGCTGCGCACGCTGATGGACGACTACGGCGTCGAGGTCATCCACGCCTGGGGCATGACCGAGCTCTCGCCGCTGGGCACGCTGTCCAAGCTCACCGCGCGCCAGCTCAAGCTGCCGCAGGAGGAGCAGCGCCGCATCCTGGAGAAGCAGGGCAAGGTGATCTACGGTATCGACATGGCCGTGATCGACGACGCCGGCGACGCCCAGCCCTGGGACGGCGCCAGCAGCGGCAACCTGGTCGTGCGAGGCCACTGGGTGATCAACAGCTACTTCGGCCAGAACGAGTCGGCCCTGGTGCCGGTGAAGGAGCAGGGCGTCGATGCGGGCCTGTGGTTCCCCACCGGCGACGTGGCCACCATCGACGCCGACGGCTTCATGCAGATCACCGACCGCAGCAAGGACGTGATCAAGTCCGGCGGCGAGTGGATCTCCTCCATCGACCTCGAGAACATCGCCATGGCCCACCCGGCCGTGGCCGAGGCCGCGGCCATCGCCTGCCGGCACCCGAAGTGGGACGAGCGCCCGCTGCTGGTGGTGGTGCGCAAGCCCGGCGCCAGCCTGAGCCGCGAGGAGATGCTGGCCTTCTACGAGGGCCGCATCGCCAAGTGGCAGATCCCGGACGACGTGGTCTTCGTCGACGAGATCCCGCACACGGCCACCGGCAAGATCCAGAAGCTCAAGCTGCGCCAGCAGTTTGCCGAGCACCGCCTGCCCGGCGCCTGAGCCGGGGCGGGCTGACCGCGTTCGCTGAAGCAGGCCCGGCCGGCGGGTCGGGACCTGCAAGACATGTTGAGACCGAGAACAGGCCCGCCAAAGGGCCAGAAGGAGACATCCATGTTGACTGCATCGCGTGAGTTCAGGCTGCGGCACCTCGCAGCGTCCCTGCTTCTTGCCGGCCTGAGCCTCGGGGCCCAGGCGCAGAAGGGCGAGACGGTGAAGATCGCCTGGATCGACCCGCTGTCCGGCCTCATGGGCCCGGTGGGCCAGAACCAGGTCAAGAGCTTCCAGTTCTTCGCCGAGAAGTTCAACGCCACCAACCCGGCCGGCGTGAAGTTCGAGATCATCGCCATCGACAACAAGCTGAGCCCGGCCGAGACGCTCAATGCGCTGAAGTCCGCCATCGACCAGGGCGTGCGCTACGTCACCCAGGGCAATGGCTCGGGCGCGGCGCTGGCGCTGATCGACGCGATCAACAAGCACAACGAGCGCAACCCGGGCAAGGAGGTGCTGTACCTCAACCACTCGGCCGTGGACCCGGACCTCACCAACAGCAAGTGCAGCTACTGGCACTTCCGCATGGACGCCGATACCTCCATGAAGATGGAGGCCATCACCACCTTCATGAAGGACCAGGCCGACGTCAAGAAGGTCTTCCTGCTCAACCAGAACTACGCCCACGGCCAGCAGGTGGCCAAGTACGCCAAGGAGATGCTGGCCCGCAAGCGGCCGGACATCCAGGTGGTGGGCGAAGACCTGCACCCGCTGGCCCAGGTGCGCGACTTCGCGCCCTATGTGGCCAAGATCAAGGCCAGCGGCGCCGACACCGTCATCACCGGCAACTGGGGTTCAGACCTGACCCTGCTGGTCAAGGCCGCCAACGAGGCCGGCTACACGGGCAAGTTCTTCACCTACTACGCCGGCGTGAGCGGCACGCCCACGGCGCTGGGCGCGGCCTCGGCGGGGCGCGTGTTCCAGGTGTCCTACAACCACTACAACCTCGGTGGGCAGATGGGCAAGTGGATGGACGAGTACAAGAAGCGCTTCAACGACGACTTCTACACCGGCAGCGTGATCCACATCTACAGCCTGCTGGGCGAGGCCATGGCCAAGGCCAAGAGCACGGACCCGGTCAAGGTGGCCGCCGCGCTGGAAGGGCTCACGGTGAAGAGCTTCAACGGCGAGGTGCAGGTGCGCAAGACCGACCACCAGCTGCAGCAGCCGCTGTTCATCTCGGTGTGGAACAAGGCGGATGCCAAGTATCCGTACAGCCCTGAGAACACGGGCTACACGCTGGTGCCGCTGAAGATGTACGACTCGTACGTCTCCTCCACCCCCACCTCCTGCCAAATGAAGCGCTGAATCGGGCTGCATATGCGGGCTGCGCGGGCCGATCTGGCTCCTGCGGTGCTCGCCGTACGCCTGTACGGCTGTGCTCCTCAGCGCCACCTCGACCCGCTCGCTGCCGCAGCTGCATACCCGATTCGGCGCTGTGGCGCCGGCCTGCCTCGATGCCTGTGGCAATGGCGGAGTCGCCTCATGTTCTGACGTTTCACGAGGTGATGTGGACCAGATTCTGATCAACCTGCTCAACGGCCTGGCCTCGGGGCTGCTGCTGTTCATGCTCAGCGCGGGTCTGACGCTGATCTTCAGCATGATGGGCGTGCTGAACTTCGCGCATGCCAGCTTCTACATGCTGGGCGCCTACGCGGCCTATGTGCTGGCGGGCTGGCTGGGTTTCTGGCCGGCGCTGCTGCTGGCGCCGCTGGCGGTGGGGCTTCTCGGCGCGCTGTTCGAGCGCACGGCGCTGCGCCGGGTGCACAAGTTCGGCCATGTGCCGGAGCTGCTGATCACCTTCGGCCTGTCCTATGTGATCCTGGAGCTGGTGCAGCTGGTCTTCGGTCGCACCTCGGTGCCCTTCGGCCCGCCGCCGGCCCTGCAGGGCTCGGCCTTCACGCTGATGCAGAGCGCCGCGCAAGGCCTGACCCTCGTGTGGGGCGACGCCACGCCGGCACAGTGCGCGGCAGCGGCCTGCTCCAAGTTCCCGCTGACCCGGGCCTTCATGATGGTGGTGGCCCTGGCAATGCTGGTGGGCTTGTGGGCCCTGTTGACGCGCAGCCGCATCGGCCTCGTGATCCAGGCGGCACTCACCCACCCCGAGATGGCCGAGGCCCTGGGCCACAACGTGCCGCGGGTGCTGATGCTGGTCTTCGGCAGCGGCTGCGCGCTGGCGGCGCTGGCGGGCGTGATCGGCGGCATCACCTTCGTGACCGAGCCGGCCATGGCGGCCATCGTGGGCTCCATCATCTTCGTGGTCGTGGTGGTGGGCGGCGTGGGCTCGCTGGCCGGGGCCTTCGTGGCCTCGCTGCTGATCGGCCTGATCCAGACCCTGCCGCTGACGGTGGACGCCTCGCTGGCGACGCTGGCGCAGCGCGCGGGGCTGGCGGTCACGCCGGCCACGCCGGGCTATCCACTGCTGAAGCTCTCGCTGGCCCAGGTCGCGCCCATCCTGCCTTACCTGCTGATGGTGCTGATCCTGATCTTCCGGCCCAAGGGCCTGTTCGGCACGCGCGATGACTGAGGGAACCGGTCGATGAACCCCGTGCACTCTGTGCGCGCCAGCGCGGCGCATTTCCACTTCAAGCCCTGGAACGTCGGCCGCTGGCTGGTGTGGGGCTTCTATGCCCTGGCGCTGGGCGTGGCGCCGCTGCTGTGGACCAGCAGCCTGGCCCACACCATGCTGTCGCAGATGGGCATCGGCATCATCGCCTGCCTGGCCTACAACCTGCTGCTGGGCCAGGGCGGCATGCTCAGCTTCGGCCATGCGGTCTACAGCGGCCTGGGCGGCTTCCTCGCCATGCACACGCTCAACCAGGTCTCGGCCGGGCAGCTCGCCTTGCCGGTGAGCCTGGTGCCGCTGGCGGGCGGGCTGGCGGGGCTCGTCTTTGCGGCCCTGTTCGGCTATGTGTCGACCAAGAAGTCCGGCACGCCTTTCGCGATGATCACCCTGGGGCTGGGCGAGCTGATCTGGTCCATGTCCCTGATGCTGCCGGAGTTCTTCGGCGGGGAGGGCGGCGTCTCGGGCAACCGCGTGGTGGGCGCGCCGGTGCTGGGCATCAGCTTCGGGCCGCAGATCCAGGTCTACTACCTGATCGCGCTGTACTGCTTCTTCAGCACCGCGGCCCTCTTCGCGCTGACCCGCACGCCGCTGGGCCGCATGCTCAATGCCGTGCGCGACAACCCCGAGCGTGTCGAGTTCATCGGCTATGACACCCGCTGGGTGCGCTTCCTGGCCTTCCTGATCTCGGGCTTCTTCGCGGGCATCGCGGGCGGCCTGGGGGCGCTGAACTTCGAGATCGTCACCGCCGAGGTGGTGGGCGCCGCGCGCTCGGGTGCCTACCTGCTCTTCACTTTCCTGGGCGGCGCGACCTTCTTCTTCGGGCCCATCATCGGCGCAGTGCTGATGGTGCTGGCCGGCGTGCTGCTGTCCGAGCTGACGCAGGCCTGGCTGCTCTACCTGGGCCTCGTGTTCCTCTTCATGGTGATGTATGCGCCGGGCGGCATTGCCGCGCTGATCATGATGAACCTGCGCGTGGCGGCCTTCGGCAAGCTCTCGCGCCTGTGGACGGCCTACCTGGCGCTGGCCGGCACCGGGCTGACCGTGCTGCTGGGCGCCAGCTGCATCGTGGAGATGCTCTACCACCTGCAGCTCAACGCCGCGATGGGGCCGGAGCTGGGCTTCATGGGCGCGCGCATCCGCAGCAACTCGGTCGATGCCTGGTTCGGCGCGGTGCTGGCCATGGTCGTCGGGCTGGGCCTCTTCGAGCTGGCGCGGCGGCGCTTCCGGGCCGAATGGGACCAGACCCAGGAAGAGATCGAGCAGGACATCAAGCGCCGGGAGAGCCTGTGAGCCAAGCCCCTTCTGACACCGGGACGCCCTATGCACTGGAGCTGCTGGACCTGCGCAAGCGCTTCGGCCGCAGCGAGATCATCCGCGGCGCGCAGCTGCAGGTGAGGGCGGGCGAGCGCGTGGCGCTGATCGGCCCCAACGGCGCCGGCAAGTCCACGCTCTTCAACCTCATCAGCGGCCGCTTCCCGCCCACGAGCGGCGAGGTGCGCCTGCACGGCCGGCGCATCGACGGCCTGCCGCCCTACAAGATCAACCGCCAGGGCCTGGCGCGCAGCTTTCAGGTCTCCAACCTGTTCTCGCGGTTGTCGGTGTTCGAGAACATCCGCTGCGCCCTGCTGTGGTCCATGGGCTACCGCTACAGCTTCTGGCACTTCCTGGCAGGGCTGGACGGGCTCAACGACCGGGTGGAGGAGCTGCTGGAGCAGATTCAGCTGGACAGGCGCCGCGACGTGCTGGCCATGAACCTGACCTATGCCGAGGCCCGCGCGCTGGAGATCGGCATGACCATCGCCAGCGGGGCCTCGGTGATTCTGCTGGACGAGCCCACCGCGGGCATGAGCAAGAGCGAGACGCAGCGCTTCATCCAGCTGATCCGCCAGGTCACCGAGGGGCGCACTCTGCTGACCGTGGAGCATGACATGGGCGTGGTCTTCGGCCTGGCGGACCGCATCGCGGTGCTGGTCTACGGCGAGGTCATCGCCTTCGACACGCCCGAGGCCGTGCGCGCGGACGCCCGCGTGCAGCAGGCCTACCTGGGTTCCGTCCTGGCCGAGCAGGCCGCAGCGGGAGCGACGGCATGACATCGGAAAAGACAGGGCGCCGCCTGGTGCTCGACAAGGTCCATGCCTTCTACGGCAAGAGCCATGTGCTGCACGGCGTGGACATGGTGGTGGAGCCCGGCGAGATCGTCGCCCTGCTGGGTCGCAACGGCTCGGGCCGCTCCACCACGGCCAAGACCATCATGGGCCTGGTCGACGGCACGGGCTCGGTGCGCTTCGGCGAACAGGAGCTGCTGGGCCGCAAGGCCTTCGAGATCGCGCATGCGGGCATCGGCTACGTGCCCGAGAACCGCGACATCTTCCCGCGCCTCACCGTGCACCAGAACCTGCTGCTGGGCCAGAAGCGCGGGCAGAAGGCGCCGCGGTGGAGCTTCGAGGACATGTACCGCATGTTCCCCCGCCTGCTGGAGCGCCAGCACACCGAGGCCGGCGTGCTCTCGGGCGGCGAGCAGCAGATGCTGACCCTGTGCCGCACGCTGATGGGCGATCCGGACCTCATCCTCATCGACGAGCCCACCGAGGGCCTGGCGCCCATGATCGTGGAGCTGGTGGCCGAGTACCTCAAGGAGCTCAAGCGCCGCGGCATTGCCGTGCTGCTGATCGAGCAGAAGCTGGCCATCGCGCTGGACATCGCCGAGCGCTGCTATGTGATGGGCCACGGCCGCATGGTCTTCGAGGGCAGTCCGGCCGCGCTGCGGGCCAATGCCTACATCCGCAAGGAGTGGCTGGAGGTGTAGGCCCGGCGCGGAACTGCGGCTTCCACACCACAGCGCCCGCGTGAAGGAATCAGCGGCCCCCCCTGGTGCGGGGGCCAGGTCTTGCTTGCCCCTACCTTGAGGATGGTCGGGGTCCCGAGGCAGAGTTACATTCTTTCCAGCCCGGTGGGGCGGCACTCACCGGTTGCCTCCGTTCACCACCGGCGCAGGGGGAATGATGGGGAATCAAGCAACGATGTCGATGTTGATGGCTGCACTGGGCGGCCTGCTGTTCGGGGTCCTGGCAACCTGGTTGTGGGCCTGGCAACGGCAGAAAGCCTTGCAGCATCGCATGGCCCAGCTGGATGCCGCACGCAACCAGCTCGGCCAGCAGAACACGGCCGCCCGCCGCCAGATCGAGCAGCTCCAGAAGGAGCTGTCCGACATCCGCCTGGCCGACGAACGCGCCCACCACCGGGTCGTGCACCACGAGCCCCTGCCGCAGAGCGGGGACAGCGTCACGCCCGAGCTCCTGCCCGAAGACGAGCCCGAACGCCCCAACGACGGCTTTGCGCCGACGCAGCTGCTGAACCGCGGCTGAGTCCGGCCGCGCCCTGCGGCACGGGACCCGGGCGGCAGCGCCGCCGGTCTTTCGTGCGCGGCACGCTCAGGGTTCTCCCCCGTTTGTCGCCGCTGGGACAGGACCGGGACGCGGGGCCTGCCTAGAATCGAACGATCGTTCTATTTCTGCGGCACACATGACACGCTTCAGGGTGGCCGCAGCCCTCCACTGCACAAGGAAGGAAGCCCGCCCATGAGTGCCAGCTACGAGCTTCACGGCGCCGTTGCCGTGATCACCCTGAACAACCCGCCGGTCAACGGCCTGGGTTACGCCACCCGCAAAGCGGTGGCCGAGGGGATCGACCGGGCCGAGGCCGATGCCGCGGTCAAGGCCGTCGTCATCACCGGGGCCGGCAAGGCCTTCTCCGGCGGCGCGGACATCCGCGAGTTCGGCAGCCCCAAGGCCCTGGCCGAGCCCAATCTGCATTCGCTGATCGCCAAGGTCGAGGCCTGCAGCAAGCCCGTCATCGCGGCCATCCACACCGTGTGCATGGGCGGCGGGCTGGAGCTGTCCCTGGGCTGCCACTACCGCGTGGCGGCGCCGGGCGCCAAGATCGCACTGCCCGAGGTCAAGATCGGCCTGCTGCCCGGCGCGGGCGGCACGCAGCGCCTGCCGCGCGCCCTGGGCGTGGAGCCGGCGCTGAACATGATCGTCAGCGGCGAGGCGGTGGAGAGCCAGCTGCTGGCCATGGTCCCCGGCCAGAAGCTCTTCGACAAGATCATCAGCGGCGAGCTGATGAGCGAGGCCCTGGACTTTGCCGCGACCGTCATCGCCAGGCATGCCGACGGCAGCCCGCTGCCCCGCGTGCGCGACCTCAAGGCCCGCCATGCCGAGCCCGACGCCTACTTCCAGTTCGCCCGCAACATGGTCGCGGCCCAGGCAAAGCACTTCCCCGCACCGCTGCGCTGCCTGGAAGCCGTGGCCGCCTCGGTCTACAAGCCTTTCGATGAAGGCATCAAGGCCGAGCGCGAGGGCTTTGTGGCCCTGATGATGACGCCCGAGAGCAAGGCCCTGCGCCATGCCTTCTTCGCCGAGCGCGCCACCAGCAAGATCCCCGATGTGCCCGAGGACACGCCCCGGCGCGAGATCCGCAAGGTCGCGGTGATCGGTGCCGGCACCATGGGCGGCGGCATCAGCATGAACTTCCTCAACGCCGGCATCCCGGTGGTCATCCTGGAGATGAAGCAGGAAGCCCTGGACCGCGGCCTGGCCACCATCCGCAAGAACTACGAGGGGCAGGTCAAGAAGGGCAAGCTCAAGGAAGACAAGTACCAGCAGCGCATGGCCCTGCTGAGCACCACGCTGAGCTATGCCGACATCGGCGACGCCGACCTCGTCATCGAGGCCGTCTTCGAGGACCTGGGCGTCAAGCAGCAGGTCTTCGAGCAGCTGGATGCCGTGATGAAGCCGGGCGCGATCCTGGCCTCCAACACCTCGACGCTGGACCTGAACAGGATTGCCGCCTTCACGAAGCGCCCGCAGGACGTGATCGGCATGCACTTCTTCAGCCCGGCCAACGTGATGAAGCTGCTGGAGGTCGTGCGTGGCAGGGAGACGGCCAAGGACGTGCTGGCCACGGTGATGGCCCTGGGCAAGACCATCCGCAAGACCTGCGTGGTCTCGGGCGTGTGCGACGGCTTCATCGGTAATCGCATGATCGAGCAGTACAGCCGCCAGGCCGGCTTCCTGCTGGAGGAGGGCTGCACGCCGCAGCAGGTGGACAAGGCGGTCGAGAAGTTCGGCTTCGCCATGGGCCCCTTCCGCATGGGCGACCTCGCCGGCAACGACGTCGGCTGGTACATCCGCAAGCGCCGCTACCAGGAGAAGCCGCATCTGCGCTACTCGAAGACGGCCGACCTGCTCTGCGAGATGGGCCGCTTCGGCCAGAAGACGGGCGCCGGCTGGTATGACTATGCCGCTGGCAAGCGCGATGCCATCCCCTCGGCCGTCGTGGTCGAGATGATCGAGAAGCACCGTGCTGCGCAAGGCATCACGCCTCGCAAGATCAGCGACGAGGAGATCGTGCAGCGCCTCGTCTTCTCGCTGGTCAACGAAGCCGCCCACATCCTG
Source organism: Pelomonas sp. BJYL3 (assembly GCF_027257975.1). Taxonomy (GTDB): domain Bacteria; phylum Pseudomonadota; class Gammaproteobacteria; order Burkholderiales; family Burkholderiaceae_C; genus Roseateles_B; species Roseateles_B flavus. The sequence continues at coordinate 338,033 of NZ_JANZKX010000001.1, read as the reverse complement.
GAAGAGGGCATCGCCCTGCGCGCCTCGGACATCGACATGGTCTACCTCACCGGCTACGGCTTCCCGCTGTGGCGCGGCGGCCCCATGTGCTATGCCGACACGGTGGGCCTCTACAACGTGGTCGAGGCCATGAAGCGCTTCGCCCGCAACCCGCTCGACGACGCCAGCTTCTGGCAGCCCGCGCCGCTGATCCAGCGCCTGGTTGCCGAAGGCAAGAGCTTCACCGATTGAGCGAGGGAGTACCGACATGAGCCAAGCACTGATTGTTTCCACCGCCCGCACCCCGCTCTCCAAGAGCTGGAAGGGTGCCTTCAACATGACCCATGGCGCCACCCTGGGCGGGCACGTGGTCAAGGCCGCCGTCGAGCGTGCCGGCATTGCGCCGGACGCCATCGAGGACGTGCTGATGGGCTGCGCCTTCCCCGAAGGCGGCACGGGCAACAACATCGCGCGCCAGATCGCCCTGCGTGCCGGCCTGCCGGTCAGCGTGGCGGGCATGACCGTCAACCGCTTCTGCTCCAGCGGCCTGCAGACCATCGCCATGGCCGCGCAGCGCATCATGGCCGGCGAGGGCGATGCCTACGTGGCCGGCGGCGTGGAGAGCATCTCCTGCGTGCAGCAGGAGATGAACAAGCACATGATCACGGAGAGCTGGCTGATGAAGCACAAGCCCGAGATCTACTGGACCATGCTGCAGACCGCCGAGAACGTGGCCCAGCGCTACGGCATCTCGCGCGAGCGCCAGGACCACTACGGCGCCGCCAGCCAGCAGAAGGCCTGCGCCGCGCAGGCAGCCGGCCTGTTCGCCGAGGAGATCGCGCCCATCACCGTCACCGCGGGCGTGGTGGACAAGGTCCAGGGCCTGGTCACCCGCGAGGTGAGCGTCAGCGTGGACGAAGGCCTGCGCGAGGGCACCACCTACGAGGGCATCAAGGACCTGCGCAGCGCGCTGCCCGGCGGCGTGGTGAGCGCGGGCAATGCCAGCCAGTTCTCCGACGGTGCCGGCGCCTGCGTGCTCGTCAGCGAGCGCTATGCCCAGCAGCAAGGGTTGAAGCCCCTGGGTCGCTTCCTCGGCTTTGCGGTGGCCGGCTGCGAGCCCGATGAAATGGGCATCGGCCCCGTCTTCGCCATCCCCAAGGTGCTCAAGCGCCTGGGCCTGGGCGTTGGCGACATCGACCTCTGGGAGCTCAACGAGGCCTTCGCCGTGCAGGTGCTCTACTGCGCCGACACCCTGGGCATCCCCATGGACCGCCTGAACGTCAACGGCGGCGCCATTGCCGTGGGCCATCCCTACGGCATGTCGGGCCAGCGCCTGACGGGCCACGCACTGCTGGAAGGCCGCCGCCGCGGCGCCAAGCGGGTGTGCGTGACGATGTGCATCGGCGGTGGCATGGGCGCGGCCGGCGTGTTCGAAGTCCTCTGAGCCGAGCCCTGAGGGCGGCGCCGTGCCGGTGCCGCCCTTCATTGACCTGACCGCGCTGCGGCCCAGCCTGCAGCAGGAGACGCCATGGAACTGGACCTCGCCACGCTGCAGGGCTTCATCGCCCGTTCCCCCTTCATGGTCGAGCTGGGCGTGCAGGCCGTGGCCGTGGAGCCCGGCCGTGTGCGCACGCGCCTGGCCATCCGCGAAGGCCTGCGCCAGCACACGGGCCTGGTGCATGCGGGCGTGCTGGCCTCGCTGGCCGACCACAGCATGGGCTCGGCCGCCCAGACGCAGGCGCCGCCCGGGCAGTGGATTCTCACGGCCGAGCTCAAGACCAGCCTGCTGCGCGGCGCCCGCGGCCAGCAGCTGGAGTGCGAGGCCTGGGTCCTCAAGGCCGGGCGCACGCTCACCTTCACCGAGGCCGAGGTCCATGCCGTGGACGGCACGACCCGCACGCTGGTGATGAAGGCCTCGGCCACCATGGCACTCACGCCCGCCTGAGCGCGGGCCCCATCGACTGCTGGAGATCGCCATGCGCGACACCCTCGACTTCCTGCTCTACGACTGGCTCCAATCCGAATCGCTGAACCAGCGCGAGCGCTTTGCCGACCACAGCCGCGAGACCTTCGACGCCGTGCTGGACACCTGCGAGCGCATCGCCCGCGAGAAGTTCGCGCCCGTCAACCGCCTGCTCGACACCCAGGAGCCGCACTTCGACGGCGAGCGCGTGCACCTGCCCCAGGCCACGCGCGAGGCGCTGGATGCCTACGTGGAGTCGGGCATGCTCAGCGCCGCCCAGGACTACGGGAACGGCGGCATGCAGCTGCCCTGCACGGTGGAGATGGCGGCCAATGCCTTCTTCAGCAAGGCCTGCATCGCGCTGGGCGGCTACGCCATGCTCACCAACGGCAATGCCAATCTGCTGATGGCGCACGGCACGCCGCGGCAGCGCGAGGTCTTCGCCCGGGCCGAGTTCGAAGGGCGCTGGTTCGGCACCATGTGCCTCTCCGAACCGCAGGCGGGCTCCTCGCTGTCCGACGTGGCCACGCGGGCCGAGCCAGACGGCGCCGATTCTGAGAACGACCCCCTGGGCCCGCGCTACCGCCTGCGTGGCCACAAGATGTGGATCTCCGCCGGCGAGCACGAACTGCGCGAGAACATTGTCCACCTGGTGCTGGCCAAGATCCCCGGCCCGGATGGCAAGCCGGTGCCCGGCGTGCGCGGCATCTCGCTGTTCATCGTGCCCAAATGGCTGGTGGACGCCGAGGGGCAGCTCACGGGGGAACGCAACGACGTGGTGCTGGCCGGCCTCAACCACAAGCTGGGCTACCGCGGCACCACCAACTGCCTGCTGAACTTCGGCGAGGGCCGGCATCAGCCGGGCGGGCAGGGCGGGGCCATCGGCTATCGCGTGGGCGCGCCCGGCGAGGGGCTCAAGGCCATGTTCCACATGATGAACGAGGCCCGCATCGGCGTGGGCCTGGGCGCCACCATGCTGGGCTATGCGGGCTACGAGGCCAGCCTGGCCTATGCCCGCCAGCGGCCGCAGGGCCGGCCGCTGACGGCCGCGGGCAAGGACGCCGCCTCGCCCCAGCGGCCCATCATCGAGCATGCCGACGTCAAGCGCATGCTGCTGGCGCAGAAGAGCTATGTGGAAGGGGCGCTGGCCCTGGAGCTGTTCTGCGCCCGCCTGGTCGATGAGCAGCACACGGCCGAGGCCGAGGCCGCGGGCCGTGCGCGCCTGCTGCTGGAGGTGCTGATCCCCATCGCCAAGAGCTGGCCCAGCGAGTGGTGCCTGGAGGCCAACTCCCTGGCCATCCAGGTGCTGGGCGGCTATGGCTATACGCGGGACTTCCCCGTCGAGCAGCACTGGCGCGACAACCGCCTCAACATGATCCACGAGGGCACGCACGGCATCCAGGCTCTGGACCTGCTCGGCCGCAAGGTGGTGATGGAAGGCGGCGCGGCGCTGATGGCGCTGGCCCGGCGCATCAACGAGACGATCAGCGCGGCGGGCCAGGTGCCAGGTCTTGCCGAGGCCGCCAATCAGCTGGCCCAGGCTCTGGCGCAGGTGGGCGCCGCGACCAAGGCGGCGTGGGCCACCGGCGAGCCCGAGACGGCGCTGGCCAATGCCACGCCCTATCTGCAGGCCTTTGGCCACACGGTCCTGGCCTGGATCTGGCTGGACGTGGTGCTGGCCCTGGCACCGGACGACACCCGTGACTTCGCCCAGGGCAAGCGGGCCGCCCAGGCCTATTTCTTCGCCTACGAGCTGCCACGCATTGCCGCCTGGCTGCCCGTGGTGCAGCGCCGTGAAGCGCTGTGTCGCGAGATGCAGGACGCCTGGTTCTGACCTCTCAGGAAATTCAAAGGAGACTCCCATGAGCACCAAGGTGCAGGACTTGTTCGACCTCAGCGGCCAGGTGGCCCTGGTCACCGGCGGCTCGCGCGGCCTGGGGTTGCAGATCGCCGAAAGCCTGGGCGAGGCGGGCGCGAAGATCATGCTCAGCTCGCGCAAGGCCGCTGACCTGGAAGAGGCCGTGGCCCAGCTGCAGGCGCGGGGCATCGATGCCCGCTGGATCGCTGCCGATGCCGCGGATGAAGCCCAGGCCCGCGGCATCGTCGAGCAGACGATGGAACGCCTCGGCCAGATCGACATCCTCGTCAACAACGCCGGCGCCACCTGGGGCGCACCGGCCGAGGACCATCCGCTGGAGGCCTGGGACAAGGTGATGAACCTCAACATCCGCAGCCTCTTCGTGATGAGCCAGGCCGCGGCGCAGGCGAGCATGATCCCGCGGCGCCACGGCCGCATCATCAATGTGGCCTCCATCGCCGGCCTGGGCGGCAACCCGGCGATGATGAAGACCATCGCCTACAACACCAGCAAGGGCGCGGCCGTGAACTTCACCCGCGCGCTGGCCGGCGAGTGGGGCCGCTACGGCATCACCGTGAACGCGCTGGCGCCGGGCTTCTTCCCCAGCAAGATGACGCAGGGCCTGCTCGCGGCCATGGGCGAGGACAAGATCGCCGAGGCCGCGCCCTTGCGCCGCCTGGGCGACGAGGACGACCTCAAGGGCGCGGCCCTGCTGTTCGCGTCGCGTGCCGGCAAGCACATCACGGGCCAGGTGCTGGCGGTGGACGGCGGTGTGTCAGCGATCCACGGTGCCTGAGGCCCTAGACTGACGCCATGAAACGCACGCCGCCCCTGTCCTTCCCTGTCCGCATCCCCTTCGTCGAGCAGCTGGGCTTCGAGCTGCACAGCCTGGGCGACGGCCGCGCGGAGCTGCGGGTGGACATCCGCGAGAGCCATCTCAACTCCTGGGAGGTGGCCCATGGCGGCGTACTGATGAGCCTGCTGGACGTGGCCATGGCCCATGCCGCCCGCAGCATCCACATGCACCAGGAGGGCATGGGGCCTGGCGTGGTCACCATCGAGATGAAGACCAGCTTCATGCGACCCGCCGAGGGCGAGCTGCGTGCCCAGGGCGAGCTGCTGCATCACACCGCCACCATGGCCTTCTGCGAGGGGCGGGTGCTGGGTGAGGACGGCCGGCTCTGTGCTCACGCCACCGCCACCTTCAAGTACCTGCGGGCCTTGCCGGGGCAGGGGCGCCAGCTCAAGTCCCTGCAGCGCCGCGAGGCGGACTGAGAGAGGGAGCGGGTCCACGCAGGGCCCGGCGCGCGGCGGCCGTCAACGCTCCGGCGTGGGCAGGGCCATGTCCGGCCAGGGCGATTTCAGGGCCAGCACGCGGCGGCGCTCGATGGCTGCGCGGGTCCAGTCCCGGCCCTGGTGCTGGTCCAGCAGCCGGCGGAAGCTGCCGTCCTGCTGGGCGAGCTGCAACCCGCGTTGCAGGCGCTGCAGCAGGGGCTGCCGGTCACGGCGCGCCATGAAGTAGACGGGCCAGGCGTAGTGCAGGGCCAGGTGCGGCTCCACCATGAGCTCGTCATTGCCGCCGAAGCTGGCCAGCTCAGCGTAGGCCTCGGAGACGCCGCGCTGCAGGTAGTCAAAGCGCCGGGCGCGCAGCATGGCCAGCAGGGCCTCGGTGCCCGGGCCGGCGACCACGGGCAGGCCGTTGGCCTCGAACACGGCCAGGTCGGCCCACTGGCGGCCAAAGCCGCCCGTCAGCTTGCCCAGCTGCGCCAGGGTCTGGATGCGGGCGAAGCGCGGCGCGTCCTCCTTGCGGATCAGCAGCAGGCGGTAGCCCAGGCGGCCGGCGTGCAGGTCGATGGGCAGGACGGCAAACTCCGCCAGCCGCGCCGGGCTGGGCGGCAGATAGACCAGGTCCACCTCGCCGCTGCGCAGCAGCTCCAGGCAGCGCTCCTGCGAGGGATCTGCCCCCTGGCCATGGCGGATGAGGGTGAAGGACTCGCCGCGCTGCGCGGTCTTCTCCAGCAGGAGTCGCGTCAGGGCGAGCCGGTAGTCGTAGCGGGGCGACTCGGTCTGGCACAGGCGCAGCTGCTGGGCCTGGGCCTGCAAGAGGGCCAGGCCCAGCAGCAAGGCCAGCCCCTGACGCAGGAGGCGGCACCGAGTCAGGGCAGGGAGCAACACGGCCGGCAGTCTATGCCAGGGCCGCGGCTCCTGCCGGTTTGGGAACCGATTGCATTGCACTAAAGGCCCAGCCCATTCGTGACCAATGCCGCGCCCGGGGCCGTGTCTGCAGGACGCGCCAGCCCCGTCCAGGGCCGGTGGGGGCCGTGCCATCGCAGGTCACCTCAGCGCGGTGCGGCTCCCGGCTGGAGGCGGAAGAAGGCGACCACCTCCAGCAGCCGGGCCGACTGGTTGCGCAGGCTCTCGGCAGCGGCGGCGCTTTCCTCGACGAGCGCCGCGTTCTGCTGGGTGACCCGGTCCATGGCGCTCACGGCCTCGCCGACCTGCCCGATGCCGGTGCTCTGCTCACGGCTGGCGGCGCTGATCTCGCCCACGATGTCAGTCACGCGGTGGATCGCCTTCACCACTTCGTCCATGGTGCTGCCGGCCCGGTCGACCAGCTGGGTGCCCTGCTCGACGCGCGCCGCGCTGTCGCCGATCAGCGACTTGATCTCCTTGGCCGCCTCGGCGCTGCGCTGGGCCAGGATGCGGACCTCGCCCGCCACCACGGCGAAGCCGCGGCCCTGCTCGCCGGCGCGAGCCGCCTCGACGGCCGCGTTCAGGGCGAGGATGTTGGTCTGGAAGGCAATGCTGTCGATGACGCCGGTGATGTCGGCAATGCGGCGCGAGCCCTCGTTGATGCTCCTCATGGTCTCGACGACTTCGGCCACGACACCCCCGCCGCGCCGCGCCACCTCCGAGGCCTGCAGGGCCATCTGATTGGCCTGCTGCGCGTTGTCGGCGTTGTTGCGCACGGTGGAGCCCAGCTGGTCCATGGTGGCGGCGGTCTGCTGCAGGGCGCTGGCCTGCTCCTCGGTGCGCTGGCTCAGGTCTGCATTGCCATGGGCGATCTGCTCGCTGCCTGTGGCCACGCTCTCCGCGTTGGATCGCACGGTATGGACGATGCCGGCCAGGGCGTCCTGCATGTGCTGCATGGAGCGCATCACCGCGGAGAACTCATCCGCTTGCGTGTCTTGCACGGGCTGGGTGAAGTCGCCGTCGCGCAGGCGGTTGGCGACGGCATTGAGGGCATGGACGCGCTGCCGAAGGGCGCGGGCCAGGTAGGCGGTCGTGGCCATCAGGGCCAGGACCGCTGCCACCGCCACGAAGCCGAACTCGAGCCGGGCATTGCCGGCCTGACTCTTCACCAGCTGCAGCTCGTCCTGCAGGCGCGACTCCTGGTACTTGACGTTCTCGGCGATCTCATGGAGCAGGGCGTTGCGTGCCGGAATGGTCTGGTCCACCAGGAAGGCAAAGGCCTCGCTCATCTGTCCGGCCTCGATCAGCGCGAGGTTCTTCTGCTCGACCTCCGCGAAGGCCTGGACCTTCTGTTGAACGGGGCGGAAGCGTTGGCGCCCGGTCTCGGTATGCAGGGCTTTCTCGTAGGCGCCCAGCTGCTCCGTGATGGCCTCCTTGAGCCGCTTGATGTCCTGCAGCGCCGTGTCACGCTCCTGCGGCGTGCGGGACAGCATGGCGTGACGCAGCTGGAGGGACAGGCGCGTCACTTCCAGCTGGGCCTGGGCCATGCGCTGCAGCTGCGGAAACCTGGAAGACTCGGCAGCGTGCGCGGCCTCCTCCAGGGAGACCAGCTGCCGAGACGTGTGCACGGCGGCGCCGATGAGGATCAGGGCCAGGGCTGCGGCCATGATCAGCAGGCGGCCGATCAGACCAAGGCGAGGGTTTCCGGTCAGCGACATGGGGCTTCCTTCTGGACTGGCAGGGCAGGAGGAATGCAGTGGACGGTCGCGACCGGCAAGGCGGCCGGGCGTTGCCCCCAGGCATTCCAGGAGACTGCAATCGTTATCAATTTGAATCGAACGTGCAAGCAAATGTGACACGTTTCGAGGCAGGCAAACCCCCCGGCCGGGCCTGATTCAGCCGCGGAAGAGGGACTTGTTCACGATTCAAATCCCCCTCGGGCGGGCCTGCGCGGCCCGCCCGAGGGCGGGGACGTTGCGTGGGGAGGCCCGTGCCGAAGCGCCCCCGTTCATTCGTGAGCGGCCCGGTGGCTCGCGGCCCGCGTTCCGGCACCGCCGGCCTGCAGCCGGAAGAAGGCCACCACGTCCAGCAGCTGGGCCGACTGGCCGCGCAGGCTCTCCGCGGCCGCGGCGCTCTGCTCGACCAGGGCCGCGTTCTGCTGGGTGACCCGGTCCATCTGCGTCACCGCCTCGCTGACCTGGCTGATGCCCGTGCTCTGCTCGCGGCTGGCGGCACTGATTTCGCCCACGATGTCGGTGACGCGGCTGATGGCCTGGACCACCTCGCCCATGGTCGATCCGGCGTGGTCCACCAGCTGCGTGCCGTGCTCGACGCGCTCCACGCTGGTCGTGATCAGGGACTTGATCTCCCGCGCCGCCTCGGCGCTGCGCTGGGCCAGGGTGCGCACCTCGCCCGCCACCACCGCGAAGCCGCGGCCCTGCTCGCCGGCCCGGGCGGCCTCCACCGCCGCGTTCAGGGCGAGGATGTTGGTCTGGAAGGCGATGCCGTCGATCACGCCGATGATGTCGGCGATGCGGCGCGAGCTCTCGTGGATGCCCTTCATGGTCTCCACCACCTCGGACACCACGCCGCCGCCCCGCTGCGCCACCTCGGAGGCATTGACGGCCAGCTGGTTGGCCTGCTGCGCGCTGTCGGCGTTGAGGCGCACGGTGGAGCCGAGCTGGTCCATGGTGGCGGCCGTCTGCTGCAGGGCGCTGGCCTGTTCTTCGGTGCGCTGGCTGAGGTCGGAGTTGCCCGAGGCGATCTGGGAGCTGCCGGTGGCCACGCTCTCGGCGTTGGCTCGCACGGTATGCACGACGCCCAGCAGCTTGCTGCGCATGTCCTCCAGGGCCGCGGTGAGCTGGGCGACCTCGTCCCGGCCCTGGGCGTCCAGGCGCACGGTCATGTCGCCCTCGCTCATGGCACGGGCCGCGACCACCGCCCGCTGCAGCCCGCGGCTCACCTGGCCGGCCAGCAGGAGGGCCAGCAGCACGGCACCGCCCAGGCTCAGGACGATCAGCACGGCGATGATGTTGCGGCTGCGGGCATAGTCGGCCATGCCCTGCCGGGCCAGCTGGTCGGCGTAGTCCTCCTTGAGACGGCTGAGCAGCTTGAGCTGGTCGTCGACGGCGTTGAAGGTGGGCACATAGGTCTCGTACAGGTACTGCTGGGCCGCTTCCGGATCCGCACCCTCGGCCAGCTTGCCTTCCAGGGTGGCCAGGGCGGCCTCCCAGGGCTGCATCAGGGCCTTCAGCCGGGCGATCTCGGCCTGGCCGCGCTCGGTGACGTAATGCGGCAGCGCCTTGTCGAGGTCGGCCTTCATGGCCCGGACGTTGGCCTTCACCGTCTGGCGGGCCGCCTCGCGCTTCTCGGGCGTGGGGGCCAGCAGCACGTTGCGCACGTCCCGGGCGAGCAGGACCAGGTCCTTGTTGGCGTCCTTGATGCTGGAGATGGCCATCAGCTCCTGCGTGTACATGGTCCGGCCGTTCTCGGCCACCGTGCCCAGGGCGCGCAGCCCGACGAGGCCCACCACCACGGCGAGCAGGGCCATGGCCAGCATGGCACCCAGAAGGCGGGTGCCGATCTTGAAATTCGTGAATTGCATGGTCTCTCCAGCGCTGACGCCCCGTGCGACCCCTGTCGCATGGGCCCGGCGCTTTGTTCTCTCAGTACTTTCCCTGATGGCTGGAATCCATTGCAAGCAAGCTTCCTGCGAATAGAGGCGAACGACCGTTCGTTTTTGTCGCCACTGAGACGAGTGTCACGAATGGGCCATGATTCAATCTCTGTCATGAGGGCCTGAACCGGGCCCGTCCAACCGACACCGCTAGCTGCAAAGAGGAAGCCATGAGCATCAACCGCCAAATCCATCTGGTGTCCCGTCCCACGGGCGAGCCGACGGTCGACAACTTCCGCCTGGTCGAGGCCTCGCTGCCCGCCGTGCAGGACGGCCAGGTGCTGGTCCGCAACCACTACCTGAGCCTCGACCCCTATATGCGCGGCCGCATGAGCGACGCCAAGAGCTACGCCGACCCGCAGCCCCTGGACCAGGTCATGATGGGCGGCACCGTGGGCGAGGTGGTGGAGTCCCGCAACCCGGCCTTCAAGGCGGGGGACCAGGTCGTGGGCATGGGCGGCTGGCAGGAGTACCAGCTGGTCGACGCCAGCCAGCGCGGCGTGCTGCAGAAGGTCGACACCACCCACATTCCGCTGGCCGCCTACCTGGGCGCCGTGGGCATGCCCGGCGTGACGGCCTGGTACGGCCTGACCCAGATCATCAATCCCAAGGCCGGCGAGACCGTGGTGGTGAGCGCCGCCAGCGGCGCCGTGGGTGGCGCCGTGGGCCAGCTGGCCAAGGCCCGTGGTGCGCGCGCCGTGGGCATTGCCGGCGGCCCGGACAAGTGCCGCTATGTCGTCGAGGAACTGGGCTTCGACGCCTGCATCGACTACAAGGAGCACCGCGAGCTGAAGTCGCTCCTGGCGGCCCTCAAGCAGGCCTGCCCGCAAGGCATCGACGGCCACTTCGAGAACGTGGGCGGCATGATCCTGGACGCCGTGATGATGCGCGCCAACGCCTTCAGCCGCATCGCCATGTGCGGCATGATTTCCGGCTACAACGGCGAACCCATCCCGATGATGGCGCCCCAGCTGATCCTGGTGAACCGCATGAAGATCGAGGGCTTCATCGTCTCCGAGCACATGCAGCTGTGGCCCGAGGCCCTGAAGGAGCTGGGCATGATGGTCGCCACCGGCAAGCTCAAGTACCGGGAATCCATTGCCGACGGCCTGGCTGCCGCGCCCGAGGCCTTCCTGGGCCTGCTCAAGGGCCGCAACTTCGGCAAGCAGCTGGTGAAGCTCGTCTGATGGGCCCGCTCTTCTGGTCCTGCCTGCCCCTGCAGGCCCTGGACGCCGAGGGTGTGTACGAGATGCTGGCGCTGCGCAACGAGGTCTTCGTCGTCGAGCAGCGCTGCCTCTACCAGGACACCGACGGCCGCGACCGCGACTGCCTGCACGTCATGGGCCGGGACGCCACCGGGCGCCTGCTGGCCTACGCCCGCCTGCTGCCGCCGGGGCTGAAGGGGCCGCAGCAGCAGCGCGCCGCCATCGGCCGTGTGCTGACCTCGCCGGCCCTGCGCGGCCAGGGGCAGGGCCGGCCGCTGGTGCGCCAGGCCCTGCGCGAGTGCGAGCAGCGCTGGCCGGGCGTCGGGCAGGAGCTCAGCGCCCAGGCCCATCTGCAGGACTTCTACGCCAGCCTGGGCTTCCGCGCCGTCTCCCCGGTCTATGACGAAGACGGCATTCCCCATATCGACATGTGCCGCGACCCGGCACCCGCGGAGTGAAACGATGAAGCAGTTCCAGGGCCGCACGGCCGTGATCACCGGCGCCGCCTCGGGCTTCGGCCTGGAGGTCGCCCGCCTGGCCGCGCAGCGCGGCATGAACCTCGTGCTCTGCGATGTGCAGGCCGACGCCAAGGCCCGGCTCCAGGAGGAGTTCGGCGCCCATCCGCTGCTGCTGCGCCAGGTGGACGTGGCCAAGGCGGACCAGATGGAGGCCCTGGCCGAAGCCGTGAAGGCGCGCTTTGGCGCCCCGCACTTCGTCTTCAACAACGCCGGCGTGGGCTCGGGCGGGCTGATCTGGGAGAACAGCCTCTCCGACTGGGAATGGGTGCTGGGCGTCAACCTGATGGGCGTCGTGCATGGCGTGCGCCTGTTCACGCCCATGATGCTGGCCGCGGCCGAGGCCGACCCATCGTGGGAAGGCCACATCGTCAACACCGCCTCCATGGCTGGCATGCTCAACCCGCCGAACATGGGTGTCTACAACGTCAGCAAGCACGCGGTGGTGAGCCTCAGCGAGACGCTCTATCAAGACCTGACCCTCGTCACCGACCAGATCCGCTGCTCGGTGCTGTGCCCCTACTTCGTGCCCACCGGCATCTCCCAGAGCCACCGCAACCGCACGCCGGACCATCCCATGGACAAGCCCAGCAAGAGCCAGCTGGTCTCCCAGGCCATGACCGACAAGGCGGTGAACGCCGGCAAGATCACCGCGGCCGACGTGGCGGCCCTGGTCTTCCAGGCCATGGACGAGAGCCGCTTCTACGTCTTCAGCCACCCGCAGGTGCTGGGCGGGGTGCAGACGCGCCTGGAAGACGTGCTGCAGCAGCGCAATCCCACCGACCCCTTCGCGGACAAGCCGGCGCTGCGCGAGCAGCTGGTGGCGGCCCTGCGCAAGGCCTGAAGCAGGGCGGGAGTGGGGTGCCTGGCCACTTCTGGCACACTGCCGGCCCCGCCCGCTGAAGTCCTGCCATGTCGTCCAACGCCTCCCTCCCTGCACAAGCCCTGGTCATCGGCGGAGGTCCCGCGGGCCTGATGGCGGCCGAGCGCCTGGCCGCGGCGGGCCTGCGTGTCGACCTCTACGACGCCATGCCCTCCGTGGGCCGCAAGTTCCTGCTGGCCGGCAAGGGCGGGCTCAACCTCACGCACTCCGAGGGGCGCGAGGCCTTCGAGCAGCGCTTCGCCGAGCGCGCGCAGGCCCTGCGGCCCTGGCTGGACCGCCTCGACGGACCGGGCCTGCGCCAGTGGGCCGCGGGCCTGGGCATCGAGACCTTCGTGGGCAGCTCGGGCCGCGTCTTCCCGACCGACATGAAGGCCGCGCCCCTGCTGCGCGCCTGGCTGCAGCGCCTGCGCGCCGCAGGCGTGCGCTTCCACATGCGCCATCGCTGGCTGGGCTGGGCGGCGGACGGCGCGCTGCGCTTTGCCGCGCCCGAGGGCGAGCACACCGTGCCAGCGCCCGCGGCGCTGGTGCTGGCTCTGGGCGGCGCGTCCTGGCCGCAGCTGGGCTCCAACGGGGCCTGGCAGGGCCCGCTGGCCGAGGCGGGGGCCGAGATCGCCCCGCTGCGCGCCGCCAACTGCGGCTTCGACCTGGGCCCGCGCCGCGAGGGTGTGGCCGAGGCGGGCTGGTCCGCCTTCTTCGTCGAGCGCTGGGCGGGTCAGCCGGTCAAGCCGGTGCGGCTCGTCTTCGAGGGCCGCAGCGGCCGCCGCTTCGAGCGCCAGGGTGAATTCGTGGTCACGGCCCGCGGCATCGAGGGCTCCCTGGTCTACGCGGCTTCGGCCCTGCTGCGCGACGAGATCGCCGAGTTCGGCGAGGCCCTGCTGCACCTGGACCTGCTGCCCAACCATGACGAGGCCCAGGTGCTGGCCGAGGTGCGCCGGCCGCGCGGCCCGCGCTCGCTTTCCACGCACCTCAAGAGCCGCCTGGGCATCGAGGGTCTCAAGGCGGCGCTGCTGTACGAGGTGCTGGACAAGGCCGAGGTCCAGGACGCCGAGCGCCTGGCCCGCACCCTCAAGCGCCTGCCGCTGCGCCTGGCCGCTGCGCGCCCCGTGGCCGAGGCCATCAGCACGGCCGGCGGCGTGCGCCTGGAATGCCTGGACGAGCACCTGATGCTGCGCCAGCGCCCCGGCATCTTCTGCGCAGGCGAAATGCTGGACTGGGAGGCGCCCACCGGCGGCTACCTGCTGACGGCCAGCATGGCCAGCGGCTGGGTGGCGGGCGAGGGCGCGGCAGCCTACGCGAAGCGCCAGGCCTGACGCGGCACTGAAACCAGCGGAAACGCGCCCGCGCGGGGCCTGTGGCACACTCGCGCGCTTTCAGCATTTCCCTCTCCAGACGTCTTGGACAAGATCCTGCTTCAGATTGCCGCCGAGCTGAATGTGCGCCCGGCCCAGGTCAACGCGGCCGTGGAGCTGCTTGATGGCGGGGCCACCGTGCCCTTCATCGCCCGCTACCGCAAGGAAGTCACCGACGGGCTGGACGACACCCAGCTGCGCGAGCTGGAGTCCCGCCTGGGCTATCTGCGCGAGCTGGCGGACCGCCGCGCCGCGGTGCTCAAGAGCATCGAGGAGCAGGGCAAGCTCAGCCCAGAGCTGCGCGCTGCCATCGAGGCCGCCCCGACCAAGCAGGAGCTGGAAGACCTCTACCTGCCCTACAAGCAGAAGCGCCGCACCAAGGGCATGATCGCCCGCGAGGCCGGCCTCGAGCCTCTGGCCGACAAGCTCTTCGCCGATCCCTCCCTGGACCCGCAGGCCGAGGCGCAGGCCTTCCTCAACCCCGACGCCGGCTTTGCCGACGCCTACGCGGTGCTGGACGGCGTGCGGGACCTGCTCTCCGAGCGCTGGGCCGAGGACGCCGTGCTGATCGGCAAGCTGCGCGAGTGGCTGTGGGAGGAGGGCCTGTTCAAGTCGAAGCTGATGGACGGCAAGGACGAGAACAACGCCGACGTCGCCAAGTTCCGCGACTACTTCGACTACGCCGAGCCCATCAAGACCGTGCCCTCGCACCGCGCGCTGGCCGTGTTCCGCGGTCGCACGCAGGAGTTCCTCGATGCCAAGCTGGTGCTCGACGAAGAGATCCTGCCGGGCCAGCCCTCGCTGGCCGAGGGCCGCATCGCCCGCCACCTGGGCTGGAGCCATGGCAAACGTGCGTCTGACGAGCTGATCCGCAAGACCGTGGCCTGGACCTGGAAGGTCAAGCTCTCCATGAGCCTGGAGCGCGACCTCTTCTCCCGCCTGCGCGAGGAGGCCGAGCGCGTGGCCATCAAGGTCTTCGCCGAGAACCTGCGCGACCTCCTGCTGGCCGCGCCGGCCGGCAAGCGCGTGGTGATGGGCCTGGACCCGGGCATCCGCACCGGCGTGAAGGTGGCCGTGGTGAGTGACACCGGCCGCGTGCTGGACACCTCCACCGTCTACCCGCACGAGCCGCGCAAGGACTGGGAAGGCTCCATCCACACCCTGGGCCGCCTGTGCGCGACGCACGGTGTGAACCTGATCGCCATCGGCAACGGCACGGCCTCGCGCGAGACCGACAAGCTGGCCGCCGACCTCATCAAGCGCATCCAGCAGCTGGCCCCCGGCACCCACATCGAGAAGGTCGTGGTGAGCGAGGCCGGCGCCTCGGTCTACTCGGCCTCCGAGTTCGCCTCCAAGGAATTGCCGGAGCTGGACGTGAGCCTGCGCGGCGCGGTGTCCATTGCCCGCCGCCTGCAGGATCCGCTGGCCGAGCTGGTGAAGATCGACCCCAAGAGCATCGGCGTGGGCCAGTACCAGCACGACGTCAACCAGAGCGAGCTGGCGCGCACGCTGGACGCGGTCGTCGAGGACTGCGTGAACTCCGTGGGCGTGGACCTCAACACGGCCTCGGCGCCGCTGCTGTCGCGCGTGTCGGGCCTGTCGGCCACGGTGGCGGGTTCCATCGTGCGCTGGCGTGACGCCAACGGGGCCTTCCGCAACCGTCAGCAGCTGCTGGACGTCACGGGCCTCGGGCCCAAGACCTTCGAGCAGGCCGCGGGCTTCCTGCGCATCCGCGATGGCGAAAACCCGCTGGACCTCTCCGGCGTCCACCCCGAGACCTACCCGGTGGTGCAGCGCATCCTGGGCCAGGTCGGTCGCCCCATCACGGAAGTCATGGGCAAGGCCGACGTGATCCGCAGCCTGAAGCCCGAGGCCTTTGCCGACGAGCGCTTCGGCGCCATCACGGTCAAGGACATCCTGGCCGAGCTGGAGAAGCCGGGACGCGATCCGCGCCCCGACTTCAAGGTGGCCCGCTTCAACGAGGGCGTCGAGGACATCAAGGACCTGGCCGAGGGCATGATCCTCGAGGGCACGGTCTCCAACGTGGCGCAGTTCGGCGCCTTCGTGGACCTGGGCGTGCACCAGGACGGCCTGGTGCACGTGAGCCAGCTGTCCAACAAGTTCGTCAACGACGCCCGCGAGGTGGTCAAGACGGGCGACATCGTCAAGGTCAAGGTGCTGGAGGTCGACCTGGCCCGCAAGCGCATCTCCCTGACGATGAAGCTGGACGCCGCGGCGCCACGCGGCGCAGCCAAGGCGGACAACAGCTTCCGCCCCGCCGCGCGCAACGAGCGCCCCGGCCGCGCAGCCACGCCCGCCGCACCGGCCGGCAACGCCATGGCGGCCGCCTTCGCCAAGCTGCAGGGCAAGCGCTGACGCCAGGCGCCGGATCCTGCAGTTCGGCGCAGGCACTGACCAGTGGCGACGCTGAAACCGCCGCTGGTCGCAGCGGTGCTGACAGCGCGCGCCGCTGCCGCTATCGTGCGCCCCAGTCCGAAGAACAGGACGAAGTTCAGGAGTTTCCGTGCGCCTTCACCCCATTGCCGCCGCTGCGGCGCTTGCCCTTGTCTCCCTGGCGACCCTGCCCGCGCTGGCCCAGGAGATGCCCCAGGGAGCCGATCCCCAGGGTCGCCCCCAGCAGGGCAACAAGCTGGAGCGGGTCGAGATCACCGCCCGCCCGCAAAGTGACACCGAGCTGCGTCGCCGCGCGCCTGTGGCCAAGCAGATCTACGGCCGCGAGGAGATGGACAAGTACGGGGACAACAACCTCGCCGACGTCCTCAAGCGCCTGCCCGGCGTGGACATGCAGGGCGGCGGTCCCCGCATGCGCGGCCTGGGTGCGGGCTACACGCTCATCCTGATCAATGGCGATCCCGCGCCCCCGGGCTTCGACTTCACCCAGCTGAATCCGGCCCAGGTGGAGCGCATCGAGGTCACCAAGGGCCCCACCGCCGACCAGAGCGCGCAGGCCGTGGCCGGCGCCATCAACATCATCCTGAAGGAAGCCCCCAAGGTCACGCAAAAGGACCTGCGCGTGGGCTTCGGCTACAGCGCCGTGCGCCCCACGCCGGGCGCCAACTTCACGTATGGCTCGCGCCAGGGCGGCTTTGCGTATTCGCTGCCGGTGTCGCTCTTCGAGTGGCGCGGCCAGAACGATGCCCGCAATGCGCGCCACATGCCCGGTGCCGACGGCCTCAGCTCGGACTCGCTGCAGGACAACGAGCAGGCCTTCTGGGGCCATGGCTTCAACACCGCGCCGCGCATCAACTGGAAGATCTCCGATGAGGAGAACGCCAGCCTGCAGGCCTTCATCCAGAAGGGGTTCTGGAACAACCGCCAGACCTTCATCACTGAATCGGCCACGGCCAATGCGGTGCTGGACGACGACGCGCTGAACAAGGGCACCTGGCACAACATCCGCCTGAACTCGCAGTGGTCGCGCCGTTTCAATGACACGCAGAAGCTGGAGCTCAAGCTGGGTGGCGGGGACTCCGGCGGCACCTTCCGCAGCCAGACCTACCGCGACAACGCCGAGCGCCGCCTCACCACCGGCTCCAACGAGGACCGCAGCGTGACGCAGGCCGGCAAGTTCGGCCAGCTGATCGGCGATGCCCACAGCCTGACCCTGGGCTGGGACCTGGAATGGCGCCGCCGTGACGAGGAGCGCACCGTCGTCGAGCTGGGCCACCCGCAGCTGCCCGACTTCGACGGCCAGCCCTTCGGCGCCCGCATCCAGCGCCAGGCCCTGTTCATCCAGGACGAATGGGAGCTGTCGCCGCAGTGGTCCACCTACCTGGGGCTGCGCAACGAGCGCATCGTCACCGAGAGTCGCGGCCTGGCCGAGACCATCCGCAACAGCAGCTCGGTGCTGACGCCCCTCTGGCATCTCAACTACAAGCTGGACCCCAAGGGGCGCGACCTCATCCGCGCCAGCCTGACCCGCAGCTACAAGGCGCCCGAGCTCAACGCCATGCTGGCCCGCCCGGGCATCAGCGGGCTGTTCCCGGACGTCAGCAAGCCCAACACCGAGCTCTCGCCGGACCGCCTGGGCAACCCGCTGCTCAAGCCTGAGCTGGCCACCGGCCTGGACCTGGCCTACGAGAAGTACTTCACCGGCGGCGGCATGCTGAGCATCGGTGTCTTCCACCGCGAGGTGAAGGACCTGATCCGCAACGTCGTCTCGCTGCAGTCCGTCAGCTGGGCCGGTGTGCCGCGCTGGATCTCGCAGCCCGTGAACATCTCCAAGGCCCAGAGCAGCGGCCTGGAGCTGGAGCTCAAGGGTCGTGCCGGCGAGCTGCTGCCGGCCCTGTTCGACGCCAAGCTGCCGCTGAACCTGCGCAGTGCGCTGAACATCTACCGCTCCAAGGTCGAGGCCGTCGAAGGGCCCAACAACCGCCTGGAAGGCCAGCAGCCCTGGTCCGCCAACCTGGGCTTCGACTACCGCTTCAGCAGCCTGCCGCTGACCACCGGTGCCAGCCTGGCCTACACGCCCGGCTACGCCACGCGGCAGACGGCCAGCCAGGGCGTGGAGCAGTCCCGCAGCCGCTCGCTGGACGTGTTCGCGCAGTGGGCCTTCAACCGCACGACCTCGCTGCGCATTGCGGCCAACAACTTCGTGCCGGTCGACAGTTGGAACAGCACGACGCTCAGCAGCGGCTACGGCAGCCGCAGCGATCGGCAGGGCCGGACCAACTTCAACGTCGGTCTCGAAATGAAGCTCTGATCCGCTCGGGTTTTCGTCAGCGGTTCTAATCGCGACCATGACGAAAGCATTGCAGATCTTCGCGGGCCCTCGGGCCCGCGCCCGTTTGGCGCAGCAGGGGCTGCGGCCGGAGGATGTCCAGGTCATCCCGGCGGCGGCGGGCGGTCCCAAGGGGCTGATCCTCAACCCGCTGGACCAGTACATCTTCGGCGACTGGCTGGCCGCCAGCCGCCAGGAGGTGCACCTGCTGGGCGCCTCCATCGGCGCCTGGCGCATGGCGACGGCCTGCCTGGCGCACCGGCCCGCGGAGGCCGTGCCGGAGTTCCAGCGCCTGGCCGAGGAATACATCCACCAGCAGTACGAAAGCGCGCCGGGCAAGTCCCCCACGGCGGCGGTGGTCTCGCGGGGATTCGGGCAGAAGCTGCACGAGGTCTTCGGCGGCCGGGAGGCTCAGGTGCTGAGCCACCCCCGCTGGCGTCTGCATCTCTTCACCTCGCGCGGGCAGGGCCTGCTCGCGCGCGAGCACCGCTGGCGCACGCCGGTGGGCTATGCCGCGGCCTTTGCAGCCAATGCGCTGTCGCGCCGAGCCATGGGCCGCTGGCTGGAGCGTGTGGTGTTCTCGGACCTGCGCTCGCCCCTGCCCATGGACCTGCGCGACTACCGCAGCCGCCAGGTCGGCCTGAACGCCCGCAATCTGCAGGCGGCGCTGCTGGCCAGCTGCTCGATCCCCTTCTGGCTGCAGGCGGTGCACGACATCGCCGGGGCGCCGGCTGGCGCCTACTGGGACGGCGGCATCACCGACTACCACCTGCACCTCAACTACGCCGCGATGGTGGGGGAGGGCGTTGTGCTGTACCCGCACTTCCAGCGCGAGGTGGTGCCGGGCTGGCTGGACAAGGCACTCAAGCACCGCCACCGCCCCACCGCCTTCCTGGACAACGTGGTGCTGCTGGCCCCGCACCCCGACTGGGTGCGCACCCTGCCCAACAGCAAATTGCCCGACCGGGCCGATTTCCAGCGCTATGGGGACGATGTGGCCGCTCGCGCTGCCGCGTGGCGCCGCGCCATCGACGAAAGCCAGCGCCTGCGGGACGCATTCGCCGAGGCCTGCCGGCAGGACACGATCCAGGCGCTGCCGCTGTGAGCGTGTAACAAAGCGCATGAGCCTTCCGCGCCGATCAACCAAAGGCGGGTCTCATGCGTTGGAGGGCTGTCCTGACTTCACGATGGGTACGCCCATGCTGTCCTCCAAGGCCCGTTCCTGGTCACTCTCGCTGGCGCTGTCGGCTATGTCCGTGCTGACGCTCGCCGGCTGCGCCCATGAGCGCCGTCGCGACTGGGACGATGGGCAGGTCTACGGCGACAACCGCGGCTACGACGCCGGACGCTACGAGGGCCGCCGTTACGACGACCGCCGCTACACCCCGCCGCCCAGCCGCTACGGCAGCGACCGGGTGCTGTACGGGACCGTGGGGCGCATCGAGGCCTACGGCCGTGGCGGCGATCGCGGCAGCTCCGGTGCGGGTGCCGTGGCGGGGGGTGTCATCGGCGGCGTCATCGGTCATGAGATGAGCGACCGCCGCGACCGCGGCGTGGGCACGGCCATCGGCGCGGTCGTGGGGGCCGTGATCGGCAATGAGATCGAGCGTGACGGCAACCGGGGCGGCGGCTCGCGCTACCGAGTCTGGGTGCGCCTGGAACGCGGAGGCGAGCAGGCCTTCGATTTCGAGCGCCTGGACGGCCTGTGCAGCGGTGACCGCGTGCGCATCGTCGACGGCCGGCTGCAGCGCTATTGAGCCTCTGCCAGGCGTTGTGGCTACAATCGGGGCCTCTTTGACCAACAAGGGCTGAGAAAGGCGAGATGGTTATGACACCGCGAACTACGACCTCCACCGGAGCATAGTCGGCCGCGGCACGTCTCGTCTTTGGGCATCACCCCCGTCACCCTGATCCGGTGATGCCTCCCGAACAAAGCGCGGCACCAGGCCGCGCTTTTTCATTTCCGGGCTTCGTTCCAGCTGCCATGGCGCACGAACGGCGAGGCCCTTGCGATTCGGAGCACCCCATGATTTCCATCCAACTGCCTGACGGTTCCAAGCGCGAATTCCCGCAGGCCGTCACTGTGGCCGAGGTGGCCGCTTCCATCGGCGCCGGCCTGGCCAAGGCCGCGCTGGCCGGCAAGGTCGATGGCAAGCTGGTCGACACCAGTCACCTGATCGAGGCCGACGCCCAGCTGGCCATCGTCACCGACAAGGACGCCGATGGCCTGGAGGTCATCCGCCATTCCACGGCCCACCTGCTGGCCTACGCGGTCAAGGAGCTCTTCCCCGAGGCGCAGGTCACCATCGGCCCGGTCATCGAGAACGGCTTCTACTACGACTTCAGCTACAAGCGTCCCTTCACGCCCGAGGATCTGGCGGCCATCGAGTCCAAGATGAACGAGCTGGCGAAGAAGGACGAGAAGGTCACGCGCTCGGTGCTGCCGCGCGACGAGGCGGTGTCCTACTTCAAGAGCATCGGCGAGGCCTACAAGGCCGAGATCATCGAATCGATCCCGCAGGGCGAGGACGTGTCCCTCTACGCCGAGGGCGCGTTCACCGACCTCTGCCGCGGCCCGCACGTGCCCTCCACGGGCAAGCTCAAGCACTTCAAGCTGATGAAGGTGGCAGGTGCCTACTGGCGCGGCGACCACCGCAACGAGCAGCTGCAGCGCATCTACGGAACGGCCTGGGCCTCCAAGGACGACCTGCAGAAGTACCTCACCCTGCTGGAGGAAGCCGAGAAGCGCGACCACCGCCGCCTGGGCAAGGACCTGGACCTCTTCCACATCGACGAGCACGCTCCTGGCGTGGTCTTCTGGCATCCCAAGGGCTGGACGGTCTGGCAGGAGGTGGAGCAGTACATGCGCCGCGTCTACCGCGAGAACGGCTACCTGGAGGTCAAGGGCCCGCAGATCATCGACAAGTCGCTGTGGGAGAAGACCGGCCACTGGGACAAGTACCGCGAGAACATGTTCACGACGGAATCGGAGAAGCGCGACTACGCGCTCAAGCCGATGAACTGCCCCGGCCACATCCTGATCTTCAAGCAGGGCATCAAGAGCTACCGCGACCTGCCGCTGCGCTTTGGCGAGTTTGGCCAGTGCCACCGCAACGAGCCCACGGGCGGCCTGCACGGCATCATGCGCGTGCGCGGCTTCACGCAGGATGACGGCCACATCTTCTGCACGGAAGACATGATCCAGGCCGAGGTCACGGCCTTCACGACCCTGCTGCAGAAGGTCTACAAGGACTTCGGCTTCACGGAAATCCTCTACAAGCTGTCCACGCGCCCCGAGCAGCGCATCGGCACGGAAGAGAGCTGGGACAAGGCCGAGGCCGCCCTGGCCGAGGGCCTGCGCGCCTCGGGCTGCGAGTTCGAGTACCTGCCTGGCGAGGGCGCCTTCTACGGCCCCAAGATCGAGTACACGCTCAAGGACGCCCTGGGCCGCCAGTGGCAGTGCGGCACCATCCAGGTCGATCCCAACATGCCCGAGCGCCTGGACGCCGAGTTCGTGGCCGAGGACGGCAGCCGCCAGCGCCCCATCATGCTGCACCGGGCCATCGTGGGCAGCCTGGAGCGATTCATCGGCATTCTCATCGAGCAGCACGCCGGCGCGCTGCCCGTCTGGCTGGCCCCGACCCAGGTCGTGGTGGCCAATATCACGGACGCCCAGGCCGATTACGTGGCTGATATCGTGAAATCGCTGCAAAAACAAGGGCTTAGGGTGGCCGCAGATTTGCGCAACGAAAAGATCACGTATAAAATCCGCGAGCATTCCTTGCAGAAGGTTCCGTACATCCTTGTCGTCGGTGACAAGGAGAAGGCAAACGGAGCCGTTGCGGTGCGCGCCCGTGGCAACCAGGATCTGGGTGTGATGTCGCTGGCCAGCTTCAGTGAGAGGCTGGCGGCGGACATCACCAACAAGGCCTGAGTGGTTGGAGTTGGGCGCGCTTTTGCTTATTGCCGGGCCCCATGCCTTGGGCTCATTGAAAGGGTGGCACCATCGCTACTTTTGCTGACCGTCGTGCGATTCCCGAGCGTAAGCATCGGCTGAACCGCGAAATCCTTGCTCCCGAGGTCCGTCTGAACGGCCCGGAGAACGAACCCATCGGTGTCGTGAGCATCCAGGAAGCCCTGCGTATGGCGGGCGACATGGATGTGGATCTCGTCGAGATCTCCGCCACTGCCAATCCGCCGGTCTGCCGGCTGATGGACTACGGCAAGTTCAAGTATCTGGAGCAGAAGCGCGCGGCCGAGGCCAAGGCCAAGCAGAAGGTCATCGAGGTCAAGGAAGTCAAGTTCCGCCCGGGCACGGACGAAGGCGACTACCAGATCAAGATGCGCAATCTGCGCCGCTTCATCGCTGAGGATGGTGACAAGGGCAAGGTGACGCTGCGCTATCGCGGTCGCGAAATCACCCACCAGGACATCGGCATGCGGCTGCTGGAGCGCATCCGTGACGAGCTGGCGGATGTGGCGGTCGTCGAGCACATGCCCAAGCTGGAAGGGCGGCAGATGATCATGGTGCTTGCTCCGAAGAAGCGCTGATGTTTGCCCCCGGGCCCGCGGGTACGCGGGCCCACCCCCTGAAGTTTGAAAATTCGGGGGTGCAATCAAAACCGGGCGCTGGCCCGGTTTTGATTGCAAGAGGCCGTCCTTGGGGGCGGCCCGGCGGACGGCCCGAAAGGCTGCGCTGTCGAAGGTTTTGGTCGCCCTCTGGGCGACATCGTGGTCGGTGCTTTGCCGACAACTGGTTCAGGCCCGTCGATCTGGTCGTCGGCGGGCTTATTAGTCTCCCTGAGGCTGGCAAGTGTTGCGAGTCCCGCAACCGCCCCAGGGGACGCATTTAAAAGGAGCAGTCATGCCCAAAATGAAGACCAAGAGCGGCGCGAAGAAGCGTTTCCGCGTCCGTCCGGGTGGTACCGTCAAGCGCGGTCAGGCCTACAAGCGCCACATCCTGACCAAGAAGACCACGAAGAACAAGCGCCAGCTCCGCGGTGCCGTGAACGTGCATGAAACCAACATGGGTCACATCGCTGCGATGCTGCCCTATGCCGGTCTGTAATCCCACGATTTAAGGAGATACAACATGCCTCGCGTCAAACGTGGTGTTACCGCACGTGCTCGTCACAAGAAGGTCCTGGCTCTGGCCAAGGGCTTCCGTGGTCGTCGTAAGAATGTCTTCCGCATCGCCAAGCAGGCGGTGATGAAGGCAGGCCAGTACGCCTACCGTGACCGCCGTGCCAAGAAGCGCGTGTTCCGCCAGCTGTGGATTGCTCGTATCAACGCAGCAAGCCGTGGCCTGGGTCTGAGCTACAGCAAGTTCGTGGCTGGCCTGAAGAAGGCCCAGATCGACATCGACCGCAAGGTCCTGGCTGATCTGGCCGTCAACGATCCGGCTGGCTTTGCCAGCATCTTCGCCAAGGTGAAGGCCGCTCTCGCCTAAATGTCCCGATGCGGTGCAAGCCGCATCAGGGCGGCCCCGGCTGCAAGGCCGGGGTGCGCACCCCTTGAAGGCCGACACCCTGGTGTTCGGCCTTTTCTTATTGCTTTCCTGCTTACGAGTCCGCCGCTGCGATGAACGATCTCGCCCAATTGCTGCAAAGCGCCCAGGCTGAATTTGCCCAGGCCTCCACCCCTGCCGACCTGGAGAACGCCAAGGCGCGATTCCTGGGCAAGTCCGGCCAGGTGACCGAGCTGATGAAGGGCCTGGCCGCGCTGCCGGTCGAGGAGAAGAAGACCCGCGGCGCCGAGATCAACCAGCTCAAGCAGGGCATCGAGGCGGCGCTGAACGCCCGCCGCCAGGCGCTCGCCGACGCCGAGCTCGAGAAGCAGCTCAAGGCCGAAGCCCTGGACGTCAGCCTGCCCGGCCGCCAGCGCGGCACCGGTGGCCTGCATCCCATCACGCGTGCGATGGAGCGCATCGAGGCCATCTTCGGCTCCATGGGCTTCGACGTGGCCGACGGCCCCGAGATCGAGACCGACTGGTTCAGCTTCTCCTCGCTGAACAATCCCGAGAACCATCCTGCGCGCTCCATGCAGGACACCTTCTACGTGGACATGAAGGACGAGGGCGGCCGCTGGTTCAACCTGCGCCCGCACACCAGCCCCATGCAGATCCGCTACGCGCAGGCCCATGCCAAGCGCTATGCCGGCCAGGACACCATGCCGGAAATCCGCGTGATCGCCCCGGGCCGCACCTACCGCGTGGACAGCGACGCCACGCACTCGCCCATGTTCCACCAGGTCGAAGGCCTGTGGGTCGGCGAGAACATCAGCTTCAAGGATCTGAAGTCGGTCTACCTGAACTTCATCACCGCCTTCTTCGAGACGGATGCGCTGCAGCTGCGCTTCCGTCCCAGCTACTTCCCCTTCACCGAGCCCAGCGCCGAGATCGACATCATGTTCGAGACCGGCCCGCTCAAGGGCCGCTGGCTGGAGGTCTCCGGCGCCGGCCAGGTGCATCCGCAGGTGATCCGCAACATGGGCCTGGACCCGGAACGCTACATCGGCTTCGCCTTCGGCTCCGGCATCGACCGCCTGGCCATGCTGCGCTACGGCGTCAATGACCTGCGCCTGTTCTTCGAGGGCGACCTGCGCTTCCTGAGCCAGTTCAAGTAAGCCCCGCTTGCCCTGATCGCGAGCATCGCAAGAACACCACCGAACACGCTGACGAGAATCCCATGCAATTCCCTGAGTCCTGGCTGCGGGCCTTCTGCAATCCGCCCCTGAACACCCAAGAGCTGGCTTCGCTGCTGACCATGTCCGGCATGGAAGTCGAAGAGCTGAGCCCGGCCGCGCCGCCCTTCAGCGGGATCGTGGTCGCCGAGATCCTGGAGGCCGAGCAGCACCCTAACGCTGACAAGTTGCGCGTCTGCAAGGTCAATGCCGGCCCGGCCTTCAACAACGGCGAGCCGCTGCAGATCGTCTGCGGCGCGCCCAATGCGCGCGCCGGCATCAAGGTGCCCCTGGCCACCGTGGGCGCCGAGCTGCCCCCGGGTGAGGACGGCAAGCCCTTCCTGATCAAGGTGGGCAAGCTGCGCGGCGTCGAGAGCTTCGGCATGCTGTGCTCCGCCCGCGAGCTCAAGCTCAGCGAGGACCACGGCGGCCTGCTGGAGCTGCCGCTGGATGCGCCCGTGGGCCAGAACATCCGCGAGTTCCTGAACCTGGACGACACCCTCTTCACGCTGAAGCTCACGCCCAATCTCGGCCACGGCCTCTCGGTGCTGGGCGTGGCCCGCGAGGTGGCTGCGCTGACCGGCGCACCGCTGACCCTGCCGGCCATCACGCCGGTGAAGCCGGTGGTCGACCAGACCGTGCCCGTGCGCGTGGAAGCGCCGGATCTCTGCGGCCGCTTCGCCGGCCGCGTGGTGCGCAACGTCAACCACAAGGCCCAGACGCCGGCCTGGATGGTCCAGCGCCTGGCCCGCTGCGGCCAGCGCTCCGTCTCGGCCCTGGTTGACATCTCCAACTACGTGATGTTCGAGCTGGGCCGCCCCTCGCACATCTTCGACCTCGACAAGATCGACCGCGAGCTCATCGTGCGCTGGGCCAAGGCGGGTGAGCAGCTGAAGCTGCTGAACGGCAACACCGTCGAGCTGGACGAGAAGGTGGGCGTGATCGCCGACGCCAGCCAGGTCGAGTCCCTGGCCGGCATCATGGGCGGTGACCACACCGCCGTCTCCGACGACACCCGCAACGTCTACATCGAGGCCGCCTTCTGGTGGCCCGAGGCCGTCATGGGCCGCGGCCGCCGCTACAACTTCAGCACGGACGCCGGCCACCGCTTCGAGCGCGGCGTGGACCCTGAGAGCATTGCCGAGCACATCGAGCGCATCACCCAGCTGGTGCTGGAGATCTGCGGCGGCGAGGCCGGCCCGCTGGTGGACCAGCGCGTCAACATGCCCGCGCCGAAGCCCGTGACCCTGCGCGTGGCCCGTGCCGCCAAGGTGATCGGCATGCCCGTGACGCAGGACGAATGTGCGGGCGTGTTCCGCCGCCTGGGCCTGCCTTTCAGCGAAGGTGAAGGCACCCTGACGGTGACGCCGCCCAGCTGGCGCTTCGACATCAGCATCGAGGAAGACCTGATCGAGGAAGTCATCCGCGTGCTGGGCTACGGCAAGCTGCCGGCCACGCCGCCGCTGGCGCCCGTGGTGGCCAAGACGCGCTCGGAATCGCGCCGCGGCGTGCATGCCTTGCGCCATGCCGTGGCCGCGCGCGACTACTTCGAGACCATCAACTTCAGCTTCGTGGAGGAGCGCTGGGAGCGTGAGCTGGCCGGTGAGGAGAACCCCATCCGCCTGCTCAACCCCATCACCAGCCAGCTCTCGGTGATGCGCACCAGCCTGATGGGCAGCCTGCTCAATGTGCTGCGCCACAACCTGGCCCGCAAGGCCAGCCGCGTGCGCGTGTTCGAGATCGGCCGCGTCTTCCTGCGCGACGCCTCGGTGCAGACCGGTGCCGCCAGCGTGGCCGGCATCGCCCAGCCCATGCGCCTGGGTGGCCTGGCCTTCGGCCCGGCGGACCAGCAGCAATGGAGCCAGCGCGATCGCGCCGTGGACTTCTTCGACGTCAAGGGCGATCTGGAAGCCCTGTTCGCCCCTCGCCAGTTGCGCTTCGTGGCGGCTGGGCACCCGGCCCTGCACCCGGGCCGCAGCGCCCGTGTGGAGCTGGATGGCCAGCCCATCGGCGTGATCGGCGAGCTGCATCCCAAGTGGCGCCAGGCCTACGAATTGCCCCAGGGCGCGGGCGCGCCGGTGCTCTTCGAGCTGGAGCTGGACGCCGTGCTGGCCCGCAGCTTGCCGGTGGGGCAGGGCGTGCCGCGCCAGCAGGCGGTGCTGCGCGACATCGCGGTGATCGTCTCGGATACCGTCACACACGAATCCTTGATGCAAACCATCGGCACGGCCGGGGATGCCCTGGTACGCTCGGCGCGTCTGTTCGATATCTTCAAGCCTGCCCAGCCCAGTGGCGAGCTGAAGGAAGGCGAACGCAGCATGGCCATCCGGCTGGAGCTGCTGGACGAAGAAGCCACGCTGACGGACGAACGCATCGAGCAGGCCGTGGCCACGGTGCTGTCGGCCCTGGGTGAAAAGCTGGGCGCGCGTCTGCGCGCCTGAGGAGGAGCTTTCGCATGAGCACGGACGAGATGAAGCCAGCGGGCGGCCCGCTGCTGCTGCCCAGCCTGGAGACGCCCACGCTGACCAAGGCCGAGCTGGCCGAACTGCTGTTCGACAAGCTGGGCCTCAACAAGCGCGAGTCCAAGGACATGGTCGAGGCCTTCTTCGACATCATCCATGGCAGCTTGGTGCAGGGGCGCGAGGTGAAGCTCTCGGGCTTCGGCAACTTCAACATCCGCCGCAAGGCACCGCGCCCCGGGCGCAACCCGCGCACCGGCGAGTCCATCCCCATCAAGGCTCGCAATGTCGTGACCTTCCACGCGAGCCACAAACTCAAGGGGGTGGTGCAGGGGGATGTTCCCGGCGACGAGGACTTCGAGTAGAGTCTGACCTCCCCACCTGAAGCCCTTGATTTCAATGGACAAAGCGCTTCCCGCCATTCCCGCCAAACGCTACTTCACCATTGGTGAGGTGAGCGAACTGTGCGGCGTGAAGCCTTATGTGCTGCGCTACTGGGAGCAGGAGTTCACGCAGCTCAAGCCCATGAAGCGGCGCGGCAACCGGCGCTATTACCAGCACCACGAGGTGCTGCTGATCCGCCGCATCCGCGATCTGCTCTATGACCAGGGCTTCACCATCAGCGGCGCCCGCAACCAGCTGGCGGATGGCCTGGCGCGTCCGGAGACGGCCGCCAGCTTCCATGATGAAGCCGTGGCCGCCGAGGCCCTGGCCCAGGAACTGCATGCCCTCGAGGCCTCGCACGTGCAGGCCATGGCCATGGCTGCCGACAAGCATGAGTCCGCCCGCCTGAGCGTCAGCGTGGAAAAACTGAGCCTGGAGCAGGTGCGAGAAGAATTATTGGCAATTCGCTCCACACTACTTGCACAACTCTAAAAAATCGTTCTATAATCTTTCTTCTTCGTCGGGGTGTAGCGCAGCCTGGTAGCGCACTTGCATGGGGTGCAAGGGGTCGCGAGTTCGAATCCCGCCACCCCGACCAAAGATAAGCACGAGCCCGGTACCGAAAGGTACCGGGCTTTTTGCTATCTGCGCGCCGCTGGTCTGCTTGCCCTTGCCCTCGCGCCTGTCCTTGGGAGTGGCATCAAGTGCCATGGACCGGCCGAGTTTTTTGGCCGAACGTCTGGCAGAACGTCTGGCAGAACGTCTGGCAGAACGTCTGGCAGAACGTCTGGCAGAACGTCTGGCCGAGCTGTTAGCCGAGCGCCTGGCCGGCGCAGCAATGCGTGCCAAGGGCGGTGGGCCGCCTTCTTGGCGGGGAGGCAAGACCTGACCCCGTTTCCCCGGGAGCCTCTTGATGCTCTGGGTGCCTGTTTCGCTCATGCCACTGCGGCGACGGCTGAGTCACCACCTGCGGCAGCTCGTCTCAAGCCGCTTCGCGTCATCCAGGTCATTCGGACGCCATGGCGGCACTGCAGCGAGGGCAGGGCGGCTGATCCTTCTCCCTCCGATGCCGGCTGCCCCGCTGTCGATGCGGCTTGCCAGCAGGCCGGACCGCTGCACCGCCCGCTCGGGGCCTGCTGCTGGCGGGGCTCCCGGGCGTTGTCCAGAGCACATCGAGAGGTCCTGCCGTGACGCCCCAGAAATCCCGACTCCTGCCCGCGCTGGCCGCCTTGTCGTGGGTGATCGCTTCGCAGTTTGCCCAGGCGCAGCCATCGCCCGGCATGCCCTATGAGCCAGCTTTCAAACCCAGCCTGCACAAGGGCCCGCCCGCGGGTGCGGCCAACGAGGTGCTGGTGCTGGGCACGCCGCATCTGTCAGGCATGAAGGGCGTGATCCAGCAGGGCATGCTTTCGCCCCTGATGAAAAGGCTGGCGCAGTGGCGGCCGACCGGCATCGCCATCGAGCGCCTGTCCGGTCTGCAGTGCGACAGCCTGCGGCGCCAGCCCGGCCGCTATGCCGACACCGTGGCGACCTACTGCTTCGACGTGGCGCCGGCCGCCAGCGCCACCGGGCTTGATGTGCCAGCCGCCAACGTGGAAGTGGAGCGGCAGCTGGCGGCCTGGCCTGCAGCGCCGACGCCAGCGCAGCGTCGGCGCCTGGCGGCCCTGCTCATGGCCGCGGGCGAGCCCGCATCGGCATGGGTTCAGTGGCTGCGCCTGCCTTCAGCGGAGCGCCGGGCCGGTGACGGCATGAACGCTGAAACCTTGAGCCAGCTGGAGCGATGGGCGGGGCCCCCCAGCGAAATCACCTGGATCGCCGCGACCCTGGCCGCCGAGCTGGGCCTGGAGCGCCTGTACGCCGTCGACGACCACAGCGCCGATACGCCGGACCCCGCCGACCCCGCCGAAAGAAAGGCACAAGGAGAGGCCATCCAGAAGGCCTGGGACAACGAGGCCACCCGGACCCGGATGGCGCAGGACAAGGCCTTGCAGGCCGGTCTGAAGGAGCCAGGGGGCTTGCTGAGGCTGTACAGGGCCTACAACGCACCCGAGGCGCCGGCGCTGGTCTACGCTTCCGACTTCGGGGCGACCCTGGTGGAGCCCTCGCCCAAGGCCTACGGGCGTGAATACCTGGGCTACTGGGAGACCCGCAACCTCCGCATGGTGGCCAATATGCGCGAGGTCCTGGGCCAGCACCGGGGCATGCGGATGCTCAGCATCGTCGGCGCTTCCCACAAGGGCTATTACGAGGCCTATCTTCAGCAGATGCATGACGTGACGCTGGTGGACCCGATGTCGGTGCTGAAGGATTGAGCAAGGCCTGACCCCGCATCCGTAGAATGCCGCCCATGACTCAAACCACCGTCCCCTCGCTGTCCAAGCGCCGCCTGTCCCGCCTGAACCGTCGCCAGCGCAAGAAGCTGCGCGTCGGAGAATTCCAGGAGCTGGGTTTCTGGGTGGAGCTGAAATTCAAGTCCGCCCTGGACGATGCCGCCCTCGATGCCTTCTGCGACGCCGTCTATCCCGCCCTGGCGGCCCAGGGCCTGCAGATCGGTGGCCTGGGTGGCTGGCTGCCCCTGGCCGAGACCGACGGCTTCGTCGGCACCCTGGGCCGCGGCTCGGTCAGCGAAGCCCAGCGCGACGCCGCCGCGGCCTGGCTCAAGGCCTATCCGGCCGTGGCGCAGGTGCGGGTGAGCCGCTGGGTGGATGCCTGGTATCCCCGCGAAGAAGAGCTGCAGATGCAGGACGCCTGAACCTGCCAAGCTTGTGAGAAGCCGCCTCCGGGCGGCTTTTTTGTTTGTCAATAGTTATATCTTTCCTATATCTTTCGGAATTGGCAGGTTCTTGAACCGGTTCAAGGATTCTTGCCCTCCTGGCGCCTAGTCTTGCGCCCATCTGTTTGATCCACGCAAGGAGGCCCCATGAGTCAGGGCAGCGGTTTCACCAAGCAGATGGCACGAAACATGTTCTGGGGCGGTTCTGTATTTTTCGCCCTCCTGTTTGCAGCCATCGTGTTTCATACGGAGCAGCGCATCCCGCAGCGCTCCAATGCCCAGGCCATCACGCCTGCGGTGGTGGCGGGAAAGAAGATCTGGGAGACGCGCAACTGCATCGGTTGCCACACGCTCCTGGGCGAGGGCGCCTATTTCGCGCCTGAGCTGGGCAACGTCTACAAGCGCCGTGGCGGCGAGTTCATCAAGGCCTGGATGAAGGCCCAGCCCACCCACGCCGAAGGCCGCCGCCAGATGCCCCAGTTCAACCTGGACGAGCAGCAGCTCAATGACCTGGTCGAGTTCCTCAAGTGGACCGGCGAGATCAATACCGAGCAGTGGCCCCCCAATATCGAAGGCTGAGGAGGCGCACCCATCATGATCACCCTCAAGTACAAATCCCAGGCGGTGGCGAAGTACTACTTCATCGCCGCCCTGGCCCTCTTCACCGGCCAGATCCTCTTCGGCCTGGGGCTGGGCCTGCAGTACCTCGTCGGGGACTTCCTGTTCCCCTACATCCCTTTCAACCAGGCACGGATGGTGCACACCAACCTGCTGATCGTGTGGCTGCTGTTCGGCTTCATGGGGGCGGCCTACTACATGGTGCCGGAGGAGTCCGAGACCGAGCTGCACAGCCCCAAGCTGGCGCTGGCGCTGTTCTGGATCTTCCTCGTGGCCGGCGCGCTCACCATCGTGGGCTACCTGGCCGTGCCGTATGCCAAGCTGGCCGAGCTGACCGGCAATGACCTGCTGCAGACCATGGGGCGCGAGTTCCTGGAGCAGCCGCTGCCGACCAAGCTGGGCATCGTGGTCGTGGCCCTGGGCTTCCTCTACAACATCAGCATGACCGTGCTGAAGGGCCGCAAGACGGCCATCTCCCTGGTCCTGCTGATGGGCTTGTGGGGCCTGGCGCTGATGTTCCTGTTCAGCTTCGTCAATCCGCACAACCTGGTGCGGGACAAGATGTACTGGTGGTTCGTGGTCCACCTCTGGGTGGAAGGCGTCTGGGAGCTGATCCTGGGTTCGCTGCTGGCCTATGTGCTGATCAAGACCACCGGCGTGGACCGCGAGGTGATCGACAAGTGGCTGTACGTGAT
Organism: Pelomonas sp. BJYL3; assembly: GCF_027257975.1. Taxonomy (GTDB): domain Bacteria; phylum Pseudomonadota; class Gammaproteobacteria; order Burkholderiales; family Burkholderiaceae_C; genus Roseateles_B; species Roseateles_B flavus. The sequence continues at coordinate 306,061 of NZ_JANZKX010000001.1, read as the reverse complement.
CATCGCCTTCGCGCTGATGACGGGCATCCTGGGCACCGGCCACCACTTCTACTTCATCGGCCTGCCCGGCTACTGGACCTGGATCGGCAGCATCTTCTCGGCGCTGGAACCCATCCCCTTCTTCATGATGACGGTCTTCGCCTTCAACATGGTGCAGCGTCGCCGCCGTGAACATCCGAACCAGGCCGCCGTGCTGTGGGCGGTGGGCACTTCGGTGATGGGCTTCCTGGGCGCGGGCCTCTGGGGCTTCATCCACACGCTGTCGCCGGTCAACTACTACACCCACGGCACCCAGGTCACCGCGGCCCACGGCCACCTGGCCTTCTACGGTGCCTATGTGCTGGTGGTGATCACGCTGATCAGCTATGCCATGCCCATCCTGCGCGGCCGCATCGCCAACAGCCAGCGTGCGCAGAACGTGGAGATGTGGAGCTTCTGGATCATGACCATCGGGATGGGCGTGATGGTGCTGGCCCTGACCGGCGCCGGCATCCTGCAGGTCTGGCTGCAGCGCATGCCCACCGAAGGCGCCATGGGCTTCATGGCCACCCAGGACCAGCTGCGCTTCTTCTACTGGGTGCGTCTGGCCGGCGGCGTGGGCTTCCTGCTGGGGCTGTTGACCTATCTGTCGAGCTTCTTCATCGGCGGCGAGCCGGTGACGCAGGCGGATGCCGACTCCCGCGGCGGCGGCCTGCTGCGCGGCCAGCCCGCCCAGCGCGTGCGTGATCTGTGATGGACCTGTGAACGAGGAGAACCCGGTGGACAGACTCCAGGTACCCGCCGCCCAGCTGGGGCAAGGCGAACTGCCTTTCTATGCGGAGCAGGGAGAGGAATGCCGGGTCTTCGCTCACGCGCATGCCCAGCGCCTGCCCCTGCTGATCAAGGGGCCGACGGGCTGCGGCAAGACGCGCTTTGTCGAGCACATGGCGGCCCGCCTGGGCCGCCCCCTCATCACGGTCAGCTGCCATGACGACCTCACGGCAGCCGACCTGGTGGGCCGTTTCCTGATCCAGGACGGCGCCACCGTCTGGAGCGACGGGCCGCTGACGCGGGCCGTCCGCCAGGGCGCCGTCTGCTACCTCGACGAGGTGGTGGAGGCGCGCCGAGACACCACGGTGGTGCTGCACCCGCTGGCGGACGACCGCCGCATGCTGCCCATCGAGCGCACCGGCGAGCAGATCGCCGCGGCGCCCGGCTTCATGCTGGTGATCTCCTACAACCCCGGCTACCAGAACCTGCTCAAGAGCCTGAAGCCCAGCACGCGGCAACGCTTCGTCGCGCTGCAGATGGGCTATCCGGCGCCTGAGGTGGAACAGCGCATCGTGCAGACCGAATCGGCCTGCGACGAACGGCTGTCCCAGCAGCTGGTGCGCCTGGCCTGTGCGCTGCGCCGCCTGGGTGAGCACGACCTCGAAGAGACCGTCAGCACCCGGCTGCTGGTGGCCGCAGCCCGCCTGGCCGTGGCCGGCCTGCCGCTGCGCCTGGCCGTGCAGACCGCCATCGTGGATGCGCTGACCGATGAGGCCGACACGGCCGCCGCCCTGGCCGAGGTGGTGGGCGCGGTACTCTGACATGGACCGCCCTCCTTCTGTCCTGCTGAAGCCCGCCGGCGGCAGCGGCCGTTCGGCGCCTTCGCAGCGCCTGCGCCGCAGCCTGCAGCTGGGCTTCTTCCTCCTTTTTATCTCGGCGCCGCTGCTGGACCTGCTGCGCTTCGACCTGCACGAGACGCAGCTGTGGCTCTTTGGCCAGCCCTGGCACCTGGGGCTGGACGCTGTCCAGCACGGCCGGGCCAGCGGTGCCGATGCCGCGCTGAACCTGCTGCTGAAGGCCCTGCTGCCCATCGCGCTGGTCGTCGGCAGCTTTCTCTTCGTGGCCTGGCGCTACGGCCGGCTCTACTGCGGCTGGCTGTGCCCGCACTTCTCCATCGTGGAGCTGCTCAACGAGCTGCTGCACCGCGCCATTGGCAAGCTCTCGCTGTGGGACCGTCTGCCCGTGAAGCGAGCCGGCCGCAGCCCGGACAGCCGCTGGTGGCCGGTGTTCGGCCTGGCCTGCGTGCTGATGGGCTTCGTCTGGGCCATCACGCTGGCCAGCTATCTGCTGCCGCCCAGAGAGCTGTGGAGCGGCCTGTGGAACGGCACATTGACGCCCAACCAGGCCCGCTTCATCGGCATCGGCACCCTGGTGTTCAGCGCCGAGTTCGCCTTCGCCCGCCATCTGTTCTGCCGCTTCGGCTGCGCCGTGGGCCTGTTCCAGAGCCTCATGTGGATGGCCAACCCCAAGGGCATGGTGGTGGCCTTCAAGCGCGAGCAGGCCCGCGACTGCAAGTCCTGCGACATCGCCCCCGGCCTTGCCGGCTCGGCCTGCGACACCGCCTGCCCCATGCGCCTGAACCCGCGCAACATCAAGCGCATGATGTTCTCCTGCGTGCAGTGCGGGCAGTGCCTGGACGCCTGCGAAAGCTCGCAGGGCCGGCGCGAGAAGGCGCCGCTGCTGGAGTGGCAGGTCGGCATCGAGGCTGTGCGTGAGACCCTGCGCCAGAAGAAGCTGGAAGCCCTGCAGCAGTCGCAGACCCACCCGTTGACGACGCCGCGCGAGAACGACGGACCCGCCACGAACGACAGCCGCCCGGACCGGGAGGCCGCCTGATGGAAGAGTGGGTTGGCAAGACCTGGCACCGCTGGGTCACCCGCGCCGCCGAGCAGGGGCACCCGCAGGCCGCGGTGGAGCTGGCCCAGGTGCAGCGCGCCCTGGGCCTGCTGTTCCGCGCCGGCGGTGGCTCGCATGCCCTGCGCCTGGCCGAGGCACAGGCCCTGCGCCACGGTGGTCCGCGCGGCTGGCTGCAGCGCCTGGCCGGCAGCGAGCAGCGCGCGGCCCAGGCCCAGCTGGGCCCCGAGGTGCTGGCGCTCCCGGCACGGCTCGACGTGTTTCCCGATCCGGCCCTGAACCGGGGTCTCTACCTCTGGCTGGCGGCCTTGTCCTCGTGCTGGGACGCCGACGGAGCAGGGCAGGGCGGCTGGCTCGCTGCCAATGTTCGGGCCACGGCTCGGGCGCTGGAGCGCTTCCCCGGCCTGTCTCAGCTTCATGAACGCCTGCTGGACGCCCACCTGCGCCAGCGGCCCGACCCGGACACCATGGGCGCGGACGCCGGCCCGGAGCGCCTGCTGCGCCAGGCCCTGCAGGCCCGAGGCCGGCTGGATGGCCTGCCCGCCGCTGCACATTCGCTGCAGCCCGAGGCCCTGGCCGCCGTGTGGCTGTGGCTGCAGCCGGCGCCCGCGATGGCGCCCATGGCCGCCCGCAAGGAAGGGGCCGCGCCCACCGCCGGCAGCAAGACCGCCCAGGACCGCCAGCGCCGCAGCGCCCGCCGCAACGAGGACAGCAGCAGCAAGCAGGGCCTGATCCTGATGTTCCGCGCGGAGTCAGTGCTGTCCTGGTCCGAGTTCGTCAAGGTCAACCGGGCCGGCGATGACGACCCCGACAGCGACGGCGCTGCCGTGGCCAATGACATGCGCCAGCTGGACGTGGCCGAGGGCGGCGAGACCCTGGCCTCGCGGGTGCGCTTCGACCTGGACCTGCCCAGTGCCGCCGCGGACGATGCCCCCGTGGGCCTGCCTGAGCGCCTGCCCGAGTGGGACTGGAAGGCCCAGCAGCTGCGCGAGGACTACTGCGGCCTGCAGCGCTTCGTCGCGGCAAGACCTGACCCCTGGCAGCCGCCACCGGCCCTGCGTCTGCTGGGTCACCGCATGCGCCGCCGCCTGGAGGTGCTGCGCGCCGCGCCGCGCTGGCAGAAGGGCCTGCCCCAGGGCGACGAGCTGGACCTGGACGCCTGGGTGCGCCATGCCAGCGAGACCCGGCTGACCGGTGGACGCCGCTCGGCGGAGTCGCCGCCCGTCTTCCAGCAGACGCAGCGCCAGGACCGCAGCCTGGCCTGCCTGCTGATGGCGGACCTGAGCCTGTCCACCGACGCCTGCGTGCAGGGCGAGATGCGGGTGATCGACGTCATCCGCGACGCGCTCTACGTCTTCGGCGAGGCCCTGGCTGGCCTGGGCGATCCCTTCGAGATGCTGGGCTTCTCCTCGGTCAAGCGCCAGCAGGTGCGCATCCAGCAGCTCAAGGGCTTTGACGAGCGCTGGGGGGCGATGTCCCGCCACCGCGTGGGTGCGATCAAGCCGGGCTTCTACACCCGCATGGGCGCGGCCCTTCGCCATGCCACCGAGCGGCTGGCCGAGCGGCCGGAGCGCCAGCGCCTGCTGCTGCTGCTGACCGATGGCAAGCCCAATGACCTGGATCACTACGAAGGGCGCTGGGGCCTGGAGGACACGCGCCAGGCGGTGCTGGCAGCACGCCAGGCGGGCCTGAGCCCCGTGTGCATCAGCATCGACGAGGGGCCGGCCGAGTACCTGCCCTATCTGTTCGGCCAGCAGGGCTTTGTGCACCTGCGGCGGCCGCAGGAGCTCGTCAGCAGCCTCCCGCGCCTTTATGCACGCCTGGCCGCCTGAGCCACACAAACACAGTACGACCGAGGAACTAGGGCGCCACAGGGGCACCATCGTTCGGAAGAACTAGGTGCCGGGCACGCTTGATCCAACTCAAATCCGCGCTCGGCGGGCTCCACAGAATCGCGCTCGTCAGGCCTGCAAAGGTCGCCAGCCATTCCCGGGAGCCCCCATGCCAGCCACCTTCGATCTCCCCCGCTACCTGTCCGTCCTGCCGCTGTTCGGCGACATGCAGCCCGCCGAGCTGCAGGCCCTGGCCGAGCAAGGCTGCCAGCTGCACCGCATGGGCCGGGGCGAGACCGTGTTCCGCGTGGGGCAGGCCTGCGAAGCCTTCCACGTGGTGGTGACGGGGCAGGTCAAGCTCTATGCGATTTCGCCCAGCGGGGCTGAGAAGGTGATCGAGCTGGTGGGGCCGGGCAACAGCTTTGGCGAGGCCCTCATGTTCACCGACCGGCCGCATATCGTGAATGCGCAGACGCTGTCGGAGTGCCTGCTGCTGTCCATCAGCAAGGCCACGATGATGGAGGAGATCGCGCGCGACCCGCGCTTCGCGCTGCGCATGCTGGCCGGCGTGTCGCGCCGTCTGCACGGCCTGATCCGCGACGTGGAGTCCTACTGCCTGCACAGCGGCATCCAGCGCGTGATCGGCTTCCTGCTCAGCGAGCAGGAGGAGGATTACGAGGACGGTGACACGCTGACCGTCTCGCTGCCCGTCAGCAAGGCCACGATCGCGTCGCGGCTGTCTCTGACGCCGGAGTACTTCTCGCGCGTGCTGCATGAGCTGGAGGCGGAGGGCCTGATCCAGATCGACCGCCGCGACATCCGCATCCTCAACACCCGCGGCCTGGCTTCCTACCCCTTGCAGTGAGTGGCCTTCATGGCCGGAAACAGCTGCTCGTGCAGCGCGGCGACCTCGCCGATGATCAGCAGGGCCGGTGGCTTCACGCCGTGCAGCTTGGCCAGCATGGGCAGGGTCTGAAGGCTGCCGCGCAGGCAGCGCTGCTGCGGGGTGCTGGCCTTCTCCACCAGCGCGGCCGGCGTGTCCGGCGACAGGCCGTGGCCGATCAGCTGCTCGCTGATGATGGCCAGGCTGCCCAGGCCCATGTAGATCACCACCGTCTGGCGCGGCCGGGCGAGCATGTCCCAGTCCAGGTCCACCGAGCGCGGCTCGCCGTCGACCGCCTCGCGCAGATGGCCCGTGGCGAAGACCAGCGAGCAGGCGTGGTCCCGGTGCGTCAGCGGGATGCCCGCCAGCGCGCCCGCGGCCTGCGCAGCGCTGATGCCGGGGATCGTCTCGAAGGGAATGCCGGCGGCGGCCAGGGCCTGCGCCTCCTCGCCGCCGCGGCCGAAGATGTAGGGGTCGCCGCCCTTGAGCCTCAGCACCGCGCGGCCGCTGCGGGCCAGGCGGATCATCAGCTCGATGATGCCTTCCTGCGTGAGCGTGTGATGGCCGGATTCCTTGCCGACATAGATCAAGTCCGCATCGTCGCGGATCAGCTTGAGCACGTCCTTGGACACCAGGTGGTCGTAGAGCACCAGCGTGGCCTGGCCGAGGGCGCGTGCGGCCTTGACCGTCAGCAGGTCGGGGTCGCCAGGGCCTGCGCCAACCAGCGTGACCGGCGCGGGCTGGGCTGCGCTGGCGCTGGTGTGGGTCGAGAAATACAGCGGCTCGTCGAGTCGGCTCATGGGGCTCTCCTTGGATGAGCCCATTGTGGAAAGGGGCTCTTGTGGCGTCCTTGAACCAGTTCAAGGACGCCGGGAGCTGGCGGCGGGACGATGGCTTCGCTCGGACCAGGCACAAGCAGCCCCTGCCGAGCCCAGCAGAGTCTGGACGACGTGCTGCCTCTGGGGCGCCGCCCATTGCATTGGTTTGCCGGGCCCCGTCCCTGTCGGAGTGGAGTGATGAAGACACCGCAAAGTCCCCGGTTCGCCGTGATCAGCGTGGCCGCCCTGGCCCTGCTGGCCAGCCTGCACGCTCAGGCCCAGGATGCCAAGAAGAGCGTGACCCCCGCGGAGGTGAACTACCAGGCCGGCTCATCGCCCCTGGCCAGCGAGCCCATGTACCAGAGCAGCAATCCCAAGGCGCCACCCATGACGCAGGCGGAGTTCGACCTGGGTCGCAAGATCTATTTCGAACGCTGCGCTGGCTGCCACGGCGTGCTGCGCAAGGGCGCCACCGGCAAGCCGCTGACGCCGGACATCACGCTGGCCAAGGGCACGGACTACCTCAAGGTCTTCATCGCCTATGGCTCGGCCGCCGGCATGCCCAACTGGCTGACCTCGGGCGAGATGAACGACAAGGAAGTCGATCTGATGGCCCGCTACATCCAGCAGGACCCTCCCACCCCGCCCGAGTTCGGGATGGAGCAGATGAAGGCCACCTGGAAGCTCTTGATCGACCCCTCCAAGCGGCCGACCAAGAAGATGAACAGCTACAACATCGACAACATCTTCTCGACCACGCTGCGTGACACCGGCGAGGTCGCGCTGATCGATGGCGACACCAAGCAGATCATCAACATCGTCAAGACCGGCTATGCGGTGCACATCTCGCGCACCTCCGCCTCGGGCCGCTACCTCTTCGTGATCGGCCGCGATGCCAAGGTCAACATGATCGACCTGTGGATGGAGAAGCCCGACAACGTGGCCGAGATCCGCGTGGGCCTGGAAGCCCGCTCGGTCGACACCTCCAAGTACAAGGGCTACGAGGACAAGCTCGCCATCGCCGGCAGCTACTGGCCGCCGCAGTTCGTGATCATGAAGGGCGACACGCTGGAGCCGCTGAAGATCGTCGCCACCCGCGGCATGACGGTGGACAAGCAGGAGTACCACCCCGAGCCACGCGTGGCCTCCATCGTGGCCTCGCACTTCAAGCCCGAGTTCGTGGTGAACGTCAAGGAGACCGGCAAGACGCTGATGGTCGACTACTCCGACCTCAACGCCCTGAAGACCACCGAGATCGGCACCGCCCGCTTCCTGCATGACGGCGGCTGGGACTCCAGCAAGCGCTACTTCATGGTCGCGGCCAACCAGAGCAACAAGATTGCCGCGGTGGACGCCAAGGAAGGCAAGCTGGCCGCGCTGATCGACGTGGACAAGATCCCGCACCCGGGTCGTGGCGCCAACTTCATCCATCCGAAGTTCGGCCCCGTGTGGTCCACCGGCCACCTGGGCGGTGACAGCATCTCGCTGATCGCCACCGATCCCAAGGGCCACAAGCAGTACGCCTTCAAGCAGGTGGCCGTGCTCAAGGGGCAGGGCGGCGGTTCGCTGTTCCTGAAGAGCCACCCCAAGAGCCAGCACTTGTACGTCGACACGCCGCTGAACCCGGATCCCAAGCTCTCGCAGTCGGTCGCCGTGTTCGACATCAAGAACCTGGACAAGGGCTACACCGTGCTGCCCATCGCCGAATGGGCCGGCATCACGGACGGCGGCGCCCAGCGCGTCGTGCAGCCCGAGTTCAACAAGGCCGGTGACGAGGTGTGGTTCGCCGTCTGGTCCGCCAAGGACAAGCAGTCCGCCCTGGTGGTCGTGGACGACAAGACGCTGAAGCTCAAGGCCGTGATCAAGGACCCGCGCCTGATCACGCCGACGGGCCACTTCAACGTCTACAACACCCAGCACGACGTCTATTGATCGAGCGCTGGCAAGACCTGACCCCAGCCCTCGACCGAGGGCCGGGGCGGTCTCCAAGACAGCAAGCAAGGAGCACACATGAAACCTTTGTTGATCACCCTGAGCCTGGGCCTCGCCGCCCTCTCGGCGCATGCCGACGTGGATGAGGCCATGAACAAGGCCGGCTGCATGGCCTGCCACAGCAAGGACAAGAAGGTGGTGGGCCCGGCCTTCAAGGACATCGCGGCCAAGTACAGGGGCCAGGACGTCACGGCCAAGCTGATGGAGAAGGTCCGCAAGGGCGGCTCCGGCACCTTCGGCCCGATCCCGATGGCGCCGGTCGGCCCGGACAAGATCAGCGATGGCGACCTCAAGGCCGCCGTCGAGCAGATCCTGAAGAGCTGAGCGCCCATGCGCAGCGCGGTCTGCCTGCTCCTGCTGGCCCTGGCCTGGCCGGTCTCCGGCTCGGCCGCGCCGGCGCCCGAGCGCCAGGCCGAGCTGCTGCGCATGCTCAGGCAGGACTGCGGGTCCTGCCACGGCATGCGGCTCACCGGTGGCCTGGGGCCGGCCCTCACGGCCGATGCGCTGCAGGGCAAGCCCTGGCAGAGCCTCAGCGCCACCATCTTCCACGGCCGGCCCGGCACGCCCATGCCGCCCTGGAAGAGCATGCTGAGCAGCGACGAAGCCGACTGGCTGGCGCTGCAGCTGCTGAGCCCGCCGCCGAGTGGCCTGACGCCTGTGGAGGCGGTGCCGAGGAGACAACCATGAACAAGAATCGCGTGGGCCTGCGGGCCCTGTGGCTGGCCGCGTCCGCGTTGATGCTGGGCCTGCTGGGCGCCTGCGCTTCTGCGCCCCCAGCCGAGCGCTGGATGGGCACCGGCGACCTCGGCCTCGTGGTCGAGCGTGCCGACGGCCGCCTGCAGGTGGTCAACACCAGCAGCCGCAGCGTGCTGGGCCGCATCGAGGGGCTGGGCGACCTGTCCCATGCCTCCATCGTCTATGCGCGGGACGGCCTGCATGCCTATGTCTTTGGCCGCGACGGCGCCCTCAGCAAGGTGAACCTGGGCGAGCGCCGCATCGTGGCCCGCGTGCAGCAGGCCGGCAACTCGATCGGCGGAGCGATCTCGCAGGATGGCCGCCTGGTCGTGGCCCAGAACTACCAGCCCGGCGGCATCAAGGTCTTTGACGCCCAGACCCTGCAGCCCCTGGCCGACATCCCCGCCGAATACGCGCCAGGGAAGTTCTCGCGCGTGGTGGGCCTGGCGGACCTGCCCGGCCAGCGCTTCATCTACGCGCTGTTCGATGCCGACGAGATCTGGGTCGCCGATCTGGCCGACCCCCGGGTTCCGAAGCTGCAGAAGTTCCGCAACATCGGCCGCCAGCCCTATGACGCGCTGGTGACGCCCGATGGCCGCCACTACATCGCCGGCCTCTTCGGCGAGGACGGCCTGGCCAAGATCGATCTCTGGGCCGCCGAGCCGCGTGTCGAGCGCATCCTGGGGGGCTACGGCCGTGGCCAGGAGCCGCTGCCCGTCTTCAAGATGCCGCACCTGCGCGGCTGGGCCGTGGCCGGCCGCCACGCCTACCTGCCCGCCATCGGCCGGCACGAAGTGCTGGTGGTGGACACCGAGACCTGGCGCGAGGTCGCCCGCATCCCGGTGCAGGGCCAGCCTGTCTTCGTGATGGCCAGGCCGGACGGTCGCCAGGTCTGGGTCAACTTCGCCGTGCCCGACTACGACCGCGTGCAGGTCATCGACACCCAGACCCGCCAGATCGTGCAGACCCTGAGCCCCGGCAAGGCCGTCCTGCACATGGAGTTCACGCCGCGCGGCGAGGCCGTGTGGATCTCCTCGCGTGACGCGAATCGCGTCTCGGTGATCGACACCGCCAGCTTCGCCACGCTGGCCACGCTGGACTCGACCTCGCCCAGCGGCATCTTCTTCACCAGCAGGGCCGGCAAGGTGGGCCTGTGAACGCACGGACCTTCGACCCCAGCGCCGGCCCCGCGCCGCTGCGTGAAGCCCTGCTCAACGACTGGCAGCAGCGCCTGCCGCTGGTGGCCCAGCCCTTCGAGGCCATGGGGCGGCGCTACGGCTGCAGCGAAGCGGTGGTGATCGAGCAGCTGGCTCAGGCGCTGAGCCAGGGCTCGGTCTCGCGCCTGGGCGGCGTGTTCGCGCCGGGCTCGGGCGGTGCGGGGCTGTTGTGCGCGCTGGCCGTGCCGCCGGAACGCCTGGAGGCGGTGGCGGCCCTGGTCAACGCGGTGCCAGGCGTCAACCACAACTACGAGCGCGAGCATGCGTACTCGCTGTGGTTCGTGATCACCGGGCCCTCGCGGGACTGGATCGAGCAGCGTCTGCGGGCGCTGGAGCAGCGCTGCGGCCTGCAGGCCCTGCGCCTGCCCATGGTGCGGCCGTATCGCATCAACCTGGGCTTCGACCTGCGCGCCCGCGGCCCGGCGCCCGTGCCGGCGGGTGCGGCCCAGCCCGCGCGCGTGCGGGCGATCACACCGGCGCAGCGGCCGCTGGCGGCCTTGCTGGAGCAGGGACTGCCTCTGCAGCCCCGGCCCTTCGCTGCCTGGGCGGCGGCCCTGGGCTGGACCGAGGCCCAGGTGCTTTCGACGCTCCAGGCCTGGCTGGACGAGGGCGTGCTGCGGCGCCTGGGCGTCATCGTGCGCCACCATGAGCTGGGCATCGCCAGCAATGCGATGTGCGTCTTCGACGTGCCGGACGACGAGGTCGACGCCCACGCACGCGTGCTCGCGCAGCAGCCCGGCGTCACCTTGTGCTACCGCCGCGAGCGCGGTCAGGGCTGGCCCTTCAATCTTTTCTGCATGATCCATGGCCGCGAGCGCGACGCCGTGCGCGCGGCGCTGGACGTCGCCCGCGAGGCCGCCGGCCTACATGCCTTTCCCCAGGCCCAGCTGTTCAGCCGCCGGCGCTTCAAGCAGTGCGGCTCGGGCTATTTCGTTGATGCGCTGCCGGCCCCGGCCGCCAGCCCGTCGGCCCAGGAGTGTGCCCATGCATGAGCCTTCCGCCGCGCGCCGCAGCCTGGCGCGCCTCGACGCCCTCGATGCGGCGTTGATCAACCGCCTGCAGGGCGCGCTGCCCCTGGTGCCCCGGCCCTTTGCCGCCGTTGCCGAGGAGCTGGGCTGCAGCGAGGCCGAGCTGCTGGAGCGCCTGCACCGCCTGCTGGGGGAGGGCACGCTGACCCGCTTCGGCCCGCTGTTCCAGATCGAGCGCGCCGGCGGCCGCTTCGTGCTGGCCGCGCTGCAGGTGCCCCTGGAACGCTACGAGGCCGTCACGGCCCTGGTGAACGCGCATCCCGAGGTCGCCCACAACTACCGCCGCGAGCATCTGCTGAACATGTGGTTCGTGCTGGCCACCGAGCAGGAATCGGACATCACGCGCGTGGTCCAGGCCATCGAGGCCGAGACCGGCCTCAAGGTCTGGGCCTTCCCCAAGGAGCGCGAGTATTTCGTGGGCCTGCACCTGCCGGCCCGCGCCACGATGGAGGCTCGCCCATGAGCGCCGCATTGCAGGCCTCCGCGCCGCTCAGCGCGCTGGAGCGCCACCTCATTGCCGCCACCCAGCAAGGCATGCCCCTGGTGGCCAAGCCCTACGAGGCCCTCGGCGCGCTGCTGGGCATCAGCGAGACCGAGGTCCTGCACCTGATGCAGGACATGCAGGACCGCGGCCTGATCCGCCGCATCGGTGCCGTGCCCAACCACTACCGCCTGGGCTACCTGGCCAATGGCATGACGGTGTGGGACGTGGACGACGCCCTGGTCGACGAGATCGGCGAGCGCATCGGCAGCCTGGCCTGCGTCAGCCATTGCTACCGCCGCCCGCGCCACCTGCCGCAGTGGCCCTACAACCTCTTCGCCATGCTGCACGGCCGCAGCCGCGAGGAGGTGGAGGCGCAGGCGCAGCAGATCCGCCAGCTGCTGGGCGACGCCTGCCGCGCCAACGACATCCTCTACAGCAGCGCCATCCTGAAGAAGACCGGCCTGCGCCTGTCAGCGCGTCCGGCAGCCCTGGAGGACTGAACATGCTTCGCATCAGCCAATACCTGCGCGAGATCGCCACCGCCGAGCGCGAAGGCGTGTACCCGAGCCCGCGCCGTGCGCAGTCGGGCGGCGAGACGCGCCCTGTCGTGATCTGGAACCTGACCCGCCGCTGCAACCTCACCTGCAAGCACTGCTACGCGCTCTCGGCCGATCACCACTATCCCGGTGAGCTGAGCCATGAGGAGATCTGCGCTGTGATGGACGACCTGCGCGCCTATGGCGTGCCGGTGCTGATCCTCTCTGGCGGCGAGCCCCTGCTGCACCCGCAGCTCTTCGAGATCGCCAGCCGCGCGCAGGGGATGGGCTTCTACACGGCGCTCTCCAGCAACGGCACGATGATCGACGCCGCGATGGCGGACCGCATCGCGGCCCAGCACTTCGACTACGTGGGCGTCAGCATCGACGGCAGCCGTGACACCCACGACCGCTTCCGCCGCAAGGTCGGGGCCTATGACGAGTCCATGGCCGGTATCCGCCTGCTGCACGAGCGCGGCGTGAAGACCGGCCTGCGCTACACCTTCACCGACCTCAACGGCCAGGACTTTCCCTTCCTGCTGCAGCTGATGAAGGACGAGGGCGTGGACAAGTTCTACTTCTCGCACCTCAACTACGCCGGCCGCGGCAACATCCATCGCGGCCGCGACGCCCACTTCGAAGCCACGCGCCAGGCCCTGGACCTGCTCTTCGAGACCGCCTGGGCTGATGCCGAGGCCGGCAGCAGCCGCGACTACGTCACCGGCAACAACGACGCCGATGCCGCCTACCTGCTCGCCTGGGTGGGCCGGCGCTGGCCCCAGTGGCAGGCCCCGCTCCGGGCGCGCCTGGTGGCCTGGGGCGGCAATGCGTCGGGCGTGGGCGTGGCCAATATCGACAGCCAGGGCGAGGTCCACCCCGACACCATGTGGGGGCACCACCAGCTCGGCAATGTGCGGGAGCGTCCGTTCTCTGCCATCTGGAGCGACCGCAGCGACCCGCTGATGGACGGCCTCAAGATGCATCCGCGCCCCGTCAAGGGCCGCTGCGCCGAGTGCCAGCACTTCGCGCTGTGCGGCGGCAACACGCGGGTCCGTGCCCACCAGCTGACCGGTGACTACTGGGCCGAGGATCCAGGCTGCTACCTGGACGACAACGAGATCGGCCTTTCGCCCGAGGCCGCGAGCCGGTTGGCGCGGGTGGCGCTCACGCCCTTCAGCGGCAAGCGCCGCGTCATCGAGGTGCTGTCGGCATGAACGAATCCTTCAAGTCCTTCTGCAAGCTGCTGCTGGCCCTGGGCCTCGTGATGGTGGGCCTGGACTACGCCCGCGCGGCAGACGAGGCCCCCAAGCCCCTGTCCGGCGCGGCGTTGTACCAGCAGCACTGCGCCAGCTGCCACGGCGCCGAGCGCACCGGCGGCATGGGCCCGGCCCTGCTGCCCGAAAGCCTGGAGCGCCTGCGCAAGCCCGAGGCCCTGGCGGTGATCCGCAGCGGGCGTGCGGCCACGCAGATGCCGGCCTTCGGCGCCCAGCTCAGCGAGACCGAGATCCAGGCGCTGCAGGCCTTCGTCTACGCGCCCCAGCTGCCCGTGCCGCGCTGGAGCGATGCCGACATCCAGGCCTCCCGCAGCTTCGAGCCCGACAGCGCCCGCTGGCCCTCAAAGCCCCAGTGGAAGGCCGACCCCATGAACCTCTTCGTGGTGGTGGAGGGCGGGGATCACCACGTGAGCCTGGTGGACGGCGACCGCTTCGAGGTCCTGCACCGCTTCGCCACCCGCTTCGCCTTGCATGGCGGGCCCAAATTCACGCCGGACGGCCGCTACGTCTTCTTCGGCTCGCGTGACGGCTGGATCAGCAAGTACGACCTCTGGAACCTGAAGCTGGTCGCCGAGGTGCGCGCCGGGCTGAACATGCGCAATGTGGCCGTCAGCGCCGATGGGCGCTGGGTGATGGCGGCCAACTACCTGCCGCGCACGGCCGTGCTCTTCGACGCAGACCTGCAGCTGGTGCGCAGCTACCCGGCCCAGAGCCGCGACGGGGCGCAGAGCTCGCGGGTCTCGGCGGTGTACGACGCCACGCCGCGCAGGAGCTTCGTCGTGGCCCTCAAGGACCTGCCCGAGCTCTGGGAGATCAGCTACGACCCCAAGGCCGAGCCCATCCACGAGGGCTATGTGCACGACTACAAGATGGGCGAGGCCCTGCCCACGCCGGGCTACCAGAACATCCGCCGCACCCTGCTGGAGGAGCCGCTGGACGACTTCTTCTTCGACGACAGCTACGCCCATGTGCTGGGCTCGGCCCGGCCCCGCGAGGGCGGCGGCAGCCTGGGGCAGGTGGTCAACCTGGACGTGCGCAAGAAGATCGCCGAGCTGCCCATCCCGGGCCTGCCGCACCTGGGTTCGGGCATCAGCTTCACCCGCGAAGGCCGGCGCCTGCTGGCCAGCCCCAACCTCAAGGACGGCCGCATCAGCGTGGTTGACCTCAAGAGCTGGCAGCTGGTCAGGGAGATCGTCACCCCTGGTCCTGGCTTCTTCATGCGCAGCCATGCCCAGAGCCCCTACGCCTGGACCGACTCCATGATGAGCCCCACGGCCAAGGACACGCTGAGCATCATCGACAAGCAGCGCCTGGAGGTCGTCGCCCAGGTGCGCGAGCCGGGCAAGACGCTGGCCCACGTCGAGTTCACCAAGGACGGCCGCTATGTGCTGGCCAGCCTGTGGGAGATGGACGGCGCGCTGATCGTGTATGACGCCCGGACCTTCAAGGAACTCAAGCGCCTGCCCATGAGCAAGCCGGTGGGCAAGTACAACGTCTGGAACAAGATCAGCCGGGAGGAGGGGACCTCGCACTGACGGCGACGCCCGGAGCGCCAGGCAGGTCATGCGGCGCGCTGGAACGAGGCGAGGGTGGTGGCGAGCAGCACGGCAGCGATCGTGCCGCCAGCGCCGTCCTGGCGCGTCCTGGGATTCTTGTGAAGGGTCGCGGACGTGCTCAGCAGGCCGCAGCGCCCAGGCGCTCCACGCGCTGGGTGAGGAAGGCCACCGCCAGCTCGGACTCCGGCTGCAGGCGCTGGCCGATGTAGAGCTCCTGGCGGCGCTGGCTGATCTGGGCGCGCAGGCGGCTCTGCATGATCTCGAAGGGGGCCAGGCCGCGGCCCTCGGCGCCCTCGATGGCCTGCATCAGCTGGTGCATGGGATGGGCCTGCAGCGAGATCAGGTGGGCCTGCACCACGCGCAGGCGGCCCTGCACGGCCAGCTCGCTGCGGCGCAGCCATTCCAGCACGGCGTCGCCGTTGCTGCCGGTGACCTTCAAGGGGTCCTCGCCGGCCTCCAGCAGCAGGCGTTCCAGCAGGAAGCGGTTGCCCTCGGCATAAGCCCTGTTGGCGTCCATCATGGCCTGCTCGCGCTGGCGGCGCTGGGCCTCGCTGGGCGCCAGGTCCGGGTGCAGGCGCATGGCGGCACGGCGGTACAGCTGCTTCAGCGAAGGCGGTTCGATCTCGACCACGCCGCCACCCTCGGGCTGCTGCGGCAGCGGCGCCGACTCCGGCAGGCGCGGGACCTGGGGCAGGGCGGTGGCGCGGGGCGGGGTGGGCAGAGGCGCTTCCAGGCCGTTGCGGCGCAGGGCCTCGGCCAGGTACACGCTGGCGGCGTGCAGCTGGGATTCCAGCGCGTCCAGTTCCAGGTAGAGCGGGCCCAGCAGGGCGGTGTAGCGGTCCACGAAGGCCTGAAGCGCGGTGTGCAGCAGGTGGAAGCTCTGCTCCTGCTCGGCGACATAGCGCTGCAGGTCCGCCATCTGCTGGCGGCGGCGTTCGAATTCGTGGCGAGTGAGGACAGGGCGGCGCATGGCAAATCCAGGGAAGGCGTCAGGTCTCACGGCTCGCAAACATACTGGGCACTATTGTGGCCTGCCGCTGGCGGCCGCCAATGAAAAAGAGCCCGCGGATGCGAGCTCTTTTGCCCAGATTCGGGTATTCCTGAGCCGCCGGGCGGCTCAGGTCTTCCGAGGCTAGGGCTTGGCGGCGGAAGCGCCATCCACCGCGGGGGCCGCCAGGGCGGGCATCGAGGCAGCGCCTGCCGGCTCGGAGGCCGCCGGGGCCGGGGCGCTGACGGGCGCCGGGCTGGCCTCCACCGGCTTGGCCGTGCCCTGCGTCATGGGCAGGATGGGCACGATCAGCAGGGCCACGATGTTGATGATCTTGATCAAGGGGTTCACGGCCGGGCCGGCGGTGTCCTTGTAGGGATCGCCCACGGTGTCGCCGGTGACGGCGGCCTTGTGCGCCTCGGAGCCCTTGCGGTGCACGACGCCCTTGTCGTCAGTGAAGCCTTCCTCGATCAGCTTCTTGGCGTTGTCCCAGGCGCCACCGCCGGTGCACATGGAGATGCCCACGAAGAGGCCGGTCACGATGGTGCCCATCAGCACGCCGCCCAGGGCGGCCGGGCCCAGCGTCATGCCCACCACGATGGGGGCGATCACCGGCAGCAGCGAGGGGATGATCATCTCCTTGATGGCCGCCGAGGTCAGCATGTCCACGGCCGCGCTGTAGTCCGGCTTGGCCGTGCCTTCCATGATGCCGGGGATCTCCTTGAACTGCCGGCGCACCTCGACCACCACTGAGCCCGCGGCGCGACCGACGGCCTCCATGGCCATCGCACCGAAGAGGTAGGGGATCAGGCCGCCGATGAACAGGCCCACGATGACTTTGTGGTCGGAGAGATCGAAGCTCAGGTGCATGCCCCGGGCTTCGAGTGCGTGGGTGTAGTCGGCGAACAGCACCAGGGCGGCCAGGCCGGCGGAGCCGATGGCATAGCCCTTGGTCACCGCCTTGGTGGTGTTGCCCACGGCGTCCAGCGGGTCGGTGATGTCGCGCACGCTGTCAGGCAGGTCGCTCATCTCGGCGATGCCGCCGGCGTTGTCGGTGATGGGGCCGTAGGCGTCCAGGGCCACGATGATGCCGGCCATGGACAGCATGGAGGTGGCCGCCACCGCGATGCCGTACAGCCCGGCCAGGTGGAAGGCGGTGTAGATGGCTGCACACACGAAGATCACGGGCCAGCCCGTGGACTTCATCGAGACGCCCAGCCCGGCGATGATGTTGGTGCCATGGCCGGTGGTGGAGGCCTGCGCGACGTGCTGCACCGGGGCGTACTGCGTGCCGGTGTAGTACTCGGTGATCCAGACCATCGCGGCGGTCAGCACCAGGCCCACGGCGCAGGCGCCGAACAGGGACATGGCGTTGGCCTTGAGGCCGCCGGCCAGCTCGATCTCGCCGGGGAACATGGCCGTCGTGACAAAGTAGAAGGCGATGAGGCTCAGCACGCCGGCCACGATCAGGCCCTTGTACAGCGCCGGCATCACGTTCTTCATGCCCTCGCTGGCCTTGACGAAGCCGCAGCCGATGATGGAGGCGATGATGGACACGCCGCCCAGCGCCAGCGGGTAGACCACGCCGGCATGGGTGGCGGAGCCGCCCACCATCAGCGCGCCCAGGGCCATCGCCGCGATCAGGGTCACGGCATAGGTCTCGAAGAGGTCGGCGGCCATGCCGGCGCAGTCGCCGACGTTGTCACCGACGTTGTCGGCGATCACGGCGGGGTTGCGCGGGTCGTCTTCGGGGATGCCGGCCTCGACCTTGCCCACCAGGTCGGCGCCGACGTCAGCGCCCTTGGTGAAGATGCCACCACCCAGGCGGGCGAAGATGGAGATCAGCGAGGAACCGAAGGCCAGGCCCAGCATGGGCTTCAGAGCCTCGCTGGTGGCGCCCGTTCCGCCGGTGATGGCGTAGTAGAAACCGCCCACGCCGATCAGGCCCAGGCCCACGACCAGCATGCCGGTGATGGCGCCGCCCTTGAAGGCCACGTTGAGCGCCGGGCCCATGCCCTTGGTGGCGGCCTGCGCGGTGCGCACATTGGCACGCACCGAGATGTTCATGCCGATGAAGCCGCAGATGCCCGACAGCACGGCCCCGATCACGAAGCCCACGGCCGTCTGCAGCCCCAGGCCCGGCACCACCGCGATCGCGATGGCCAGCACGACCCCGACGATGGCAATGGTGCGGTACTGCCGCCCCAGATAGGCCGCCGCACCTTGCTGGATCGCCGCAGCGATCTCCTGCATCCGGGCATTGCCGGCGTCCTGACTCAGGATCCAGCTGCGTTGAATGAAACCATACAGAACCGCGGCCAGGCCGCAGGCCAGCGCGAAATACAGCGCCACACTCGTCGACATGTACATGTCTCCTTCGTTGTCTCTGCCGTTTGAAAAAGACGCCTGCTTCTCAACGTCAGTCCTGCACGCCGTTCAACAGGTCCGTCGGGCCATGCTATGCGAGCGGAAGTGCCGAAAGATTGATCGTTTACCAGTGGTTGCCAGAATTCCCTTGACGCTCAAACAGGGGCAGGCAGGGGCCTGTGTCAGGCTGAGATCAGGGGCGCCGCTAGAATCCGGGTTTCCCCGTGACGCGAGCGCGGACCCCTTTCGTTGACTACCCATAAGACCATGAGCCTGCACAACGTGACCCCCGGCCCCAAGGCGCCTGAGCAATTCAACGTGATCATCGAGATCCCGATGAACGCCGACCCGATCAAGTACGAGGTCGACAAGGAAAGCGGTGCCCTGTTCGTGGACCGCTTCATGACCACGGCCATGCACTACCCGTGCAACTACGGCTACATCCCCCAGACGCTGTCGGATGACGGCGACCCCGTGGACGTGCTGGTGATCACCCCCTTCGCCCTGACCCCGGGCGTGGTGGTGACCTGCCGCCCCATCGGCGTCCTGAAGATGGACGACGAAGCGGGTGGTGACGCCAAGCTGCTGGCCGTGCCCACCAGCAAGATCCTGCCGATCTACGACCACTGGAACAAGCCCGAGGACATCAACCCGATGCGCCTGAAGGCCATCCAGCACTTCTTCGAGCACTACAAGGACCTGGAAGCCGGCAAGTGGGTCAAGGTGCAGGGCTGGGAAGGCCCCGAGTCCGCCAAGGCCGAGATCGTGACCGGCATGGAAAACTACGCCAAGGCCCAGCAGAAGTAAGCCGGGAACCGAGCAGGGCAAGAGCTGACCCCCGGTCGGCTCCCCCCCTCCGGAAGACGCCCCCGGATGACGCCGCCGATGGCCCAGGCCCCGGCGGCGTTTTTCATGCATCTAGGCTTCGCCTGCAGGCGCGTGCTTGAAGGGCTGGTGGGCCCGCAGGTCCTCGGCATAGCTCGCGATGGCCGGTCCTTCACGGTCCAGGTAATCGGCCACCGCCTCGCGGAAGTCCGGATGGGCCAGCCAGTGGGCCGACTGCGTGCCGACCGGCATCAGGCCGCGCGCCAGCTTGTGCTCGCCCTGGGCGCCGCCCTCGAAGCGCCGATAACCCTGGGCCATGCACCAAGCCAGGGGCTGGTAGTAGCAGGCGTCGAAATGCAGACAGGAGATGTCGACCAGGCTGCCCCAGTAGCGGCCGTAGGCCACGCCCTGCTCGGGGTCCAGGGCGATCAGGGAGCTGGCGACGGGCTCGCCGTCCAGCTCGGCGATGAAGAGCAGCCAGTGCCGCGCCATGGCGGCCCCCATGCGGCGGAAGAAGTCGCGGCTGAGGTAGGGCGTGCTGCGGTGCTCGGTGTAGGTCTGGCGGTAGCAGCGGTGGAAGAAGTCCCAGTCCTGCTCGCGGATCTCCTTGCCCAGCAGCGCCCGGTAGCGCACGCCCGCCTCGCGCACGCGGCGCTGCTCCTGCTGGATCTTCTTGCGCTTGTCCCGCTGCAGGCTGGCGAGGAAGGCCTCGAAGCTCGCCGGTGGAGCCGCCCCGGCCTCCCAGTGGAACTGCACGCCGCTGCGGCCCAGCCAGCCGGCGTCGACCAGCGCCTGCTGCTCCGCGGCCGTCGGAAACAGCACATGGACGGAGGAGAGCTTCAAGGCTTCGGCATGCGCACGCAGGGCCTCGATCAGGACGCGGCGTGCGGCCTCGTCGCGTGCCAGCAGCCGGCTGCCGGGCACGGGCGTGAAGGGCACGGCCACCAGCAGCTTGGGGTAGTAGGCCAGGCCGTGCCGCGCGTAGGCATCGGCCCAGGCCCAGTCGAACACGTACTCGCCGTAGGAATGCGTCTTGAGGTAGGCCGGGCAGGCGGCCACGAGCACGGGGCCCTCCCAGACGCTGAAGAACTGGGGCGTCCAGCCGCTGTGCTCGACGGCCGATTGCGAATCGTGCAGGGCCTGCAGGTACTCCAGGCGCATGAAGGGCGTGGGCTGCGGGCTGGCGGCCAGCAGGGCATTCCAGGCGGGGGCGGGCAGCTGGCCGGGATCGTCGTCGATCCGGACCTCCAGGGGCGGTCGAGGGCTCATCGTGGGCGGGATCTTAGGGCGAGGGGCGCAGCCAGCCATTGCGGAGGGATTTGGACCCCGTGCAAATGATGGCAGGATGCAGGCCATGGAATTCCACAACCTCTACAACCATCAGCTGGCACGCATTGCCGTGGGCGTGCCGCAGTGCCGTATCGCCGACCCGTCCTTCAATGCCCTGCAGACGGCAGCGCTGATGCAGCAGGCCCACGAGGCCGGCGCGGCCGTGGTGGCCTTCCCGGAGCTGGGTCTCTCGGCCTACAGCTGCGACGACCTCTTCCATCAGCGCGCCCTGCTGGACGCCTGCGAGGAGGCCCTGGCCGAGCTGCTGCAGCACTCGCTGGCGCTGACGCCCATCGCCATCGTCGGCCTGCCGCTGCGCCTGGAGCACCGGCTCTTCAATTGCGCGGTGGCCCTGCACCGGGGCCGCCTGCTGGCGGTGTGGCCCAAGACCTATCTGCCCAACTATGCCGAGTTCTACGAGGCCCGCCAGTTCAATGCGGCCGACGAGCTGCTGAGCCGTGAGATCGAGCTGCTGGGCCAGCGCGTACCGGTGGGCAGCGATGTGCTGATCGAGGCGCAGGACGTGCCGGGCCTGGTGATCCATGCCGAAATCTGCGAGGACGTCTGGACGCCCATTCCGCCGTCCAGCTATGCGGCCCTGGCCGGTGCGACGGTGCTGGTGAACCTCTCGGCCTCCAACGTGACCGTGGGCAAGGCGGCCTATCGCCGCCAGCTGGTTTCGCAGCAGGCGGCGCGCTGCCTGGCGGCCTATGTCTACACCTCGGCGGGCGCAGGCGAGTCCAGCACCGATCTCGCCTGGGATGGCCAGGCCCTGATCAGCGAGAACGGCGACCTGCTGGCCGAGTCGCAGCGCTACCACCGCGGCTCGCAGCTGATCTTCGCGGACGTGGACCTGGAGCGCCTCGCCCGCGAGCGCATGCGCCAGACCAGCTACGGCACTTCGGTGCGCCGCCACGCCGCGCAGCTGCAGGGCTTCCGCCGCGTGGGCCTGGAGCTGGCCCCGCCGCGCGAGCAGGCCCTGGGGCTGCGCCGCCGCGTGGACCGCTTCCCCTATGTGCCGGCCGACCGGAGCCGCCGGGACGAACGCTGCCATGAAGTCTTCAACATCCAGGTGCAGGCCCTGGTGCAGCGCCTGGAGTCCAGCGGCATCCGCAAGCTGGTGCTGGGCGTCTCGGGCGGGCTGGACTCGACGCACGCGCTGCTCGTGGCCGCCCGCGCCATGGATCAGCTGGGCCTGCCGCGCCAGCACATCATCGGCGTGACCATGCCGGGCTTTGCCACCAGCACCCGCACACGGGACCAGGCCTGGCGGCTCATGCAGGCCATCGGCTGCGAGGCGCGTGAGATCGACATCCGTCCCAGCTGCACGCAGATGCTGCAGGACCTGGGCCATCCCTATGCCGAGGGCCAGGCGGTCTACGACGTCACCTTCGAGAACGTGCAGGCCGGCGAGCGCACCAGCCATCTCTTCCGCCTCGCCAACCACCTGGGCGCCCTGGTGCTGGGCACGGGCGACCTCAGCGAGCTGGCCCTGGGCTGGTGCACCTATGGCGTGGGCGACCACATGTCGCACTACAACGTGAACGCCAGCGTGCCCAAGACGCTGATCCAGTACCTCGTGCGCTGGGTGGCCGAGACCGACCAGCTGGGCCATGACAGTGGTCGTGAGGTCCTGCTGGACATCCTCGCCACCGAGATCAGCCCCGAGCTGGTCCCGGGCCAGGCGCTGCAGAGCACCGAGAGCCACATCGGGCCCTACGAGCTGCAGGACTTCAACCTCTTCTACACCCTGCGCCATGGCTTCGCGCCGGCCAAGATCGCCTTCCTGGCCCTGCAGGCCTGGGGCGACCGGGAACGGGGCGAATGGCCCGACGGCGAGCATGTGAAGCGCAACGAATACGAGCTTGCCGAAATCAAAAGGGTGCTTGGCATCTTCGTCAAACGCTTCTTCCAGGGCAGTCAGTTCAAGCGCAGCTGCGTGCCCAACGCTCCCAAGGTGGGCAGTGGCGGATCGCTGTCGCCGCGGGGTGACTGGCGGGCGCCCAGCGACGGCGAGGCGAGCGTCTGGCTGGCCGATCTGCAGAGGATTCCGGGCTGAGATCCATGCTTAAATCGGGGCAACAGCCTTTATCAATCCGCTTTGGAGTCCCCGATGAAACAGATCACCGCCATCATCAAACCCTTCAAGCTGGACGAGGTCCGCGAGGCCCTGGCCGAGGTGGGCGCGTCCGGTCTGACCGTCACCGAGGTGAAGGGCTTCGGCCGCCAGAAGGGCCACACGGAGCTCTACCGCGGTGCCGAGTACGTGGTGGACTTCCTGCCCAAGGTGAAGGTCGAGGTGGTGGTCAAGGACGATGACGTCGAGCGCTGCATCGAGGCCATCCTCAAGGCTGCCAAGACCGGCAAGATCGGCGATGGCAAGATCTTCGTGACCCCGGTCGAGCAGGTCATCCGCATCCGCACCGGCGAGGAAGACGAAGCTGCCGTCTGACCGGCGGACCTGCCACGCCGACGTGCAAATGCTAAGGGCGCCCTCGAGGCGCCCTTTGTCATTGCGAAAGGCCTGTCAGAAGAGGCGGTGCCAGGCCGCGGCGCCCCAGACCCCGGCGCATAGCAGCAGGGACAGCAGCACGGCAGCGCTGGCCAGGTCCTTGGCGCGCTTGGAAAGATCGTGCAGTTCGAAGCCCACGCGGTCGATGGCGGCCTCGATGCCGGAGTTCAGCAGCTCGACGATCAGCACCAGCAGCAGCGAGCCCAGCAGCAGGGCGCGCTCCACCCAGCCCTGCCCCAGCCAGAAGGCCAGGGGCACGGCCACCACGCAGAGCCACACCTCCTGGCGGAAGGCGCTTTCGCCGCTGTAGGCGGCTTTCAGGCCGGCCCAGGAATAGCCGGCCGCATGCAGGAGGCGGTCCAGGCCGGTGCGGCCCTTGTGCGGATTGCTCATGGCTTCTTGCGCGCGGCCGGTAGCTGCGTGACCACGCGGGTCCGGCACAGCAGGTCATGCAGGAACTGGCGCGAGGGATGCAGCCGCGCCAGCAGCACATAGCCCAGCACGCCGGCCAGCAGCGCGCCGGCGATGGCGCCTCCGCCGTGCAGCTCGGCGAAATGAACCGAGGCCAGGGCCGGCAGGAACCACAGCCAGGACAGCAGGTAGCGGGCGAGGGCACGCCCCTGGCTGAGCGGGGCGCCGTGCTCGTCGACCACGCGCAGATGCCAGGCCTTCATCGCGACGGTCTGCCCGCCATGGGTCCAGAACCAGATGAAATAGATGCCCAGCACCACGAACTCGAAGGCCTGCAGGCCTGCCTTGCCGATCAGCGCGCTGCGCTGCTGGGTCAGTGCGGCATAGAGATAGCCCGAGATGAAGGTTACGCCGAACAGCAGCACGCCTTCATACAGAAACGACGCCATGCGGCGCCACAGGCTGGGCGCCTGCCCGGGGAACTGCGCTTCCATGGCTCAGCGAGCGGGCGTGGAAGCCGCGGAGGCGGGTGCCTGAGGAACGCGGGGCAGCAGGGTCTTGGGGTCGACCAGGGCCGGGTCCACGATCAGCTTGCGTCGGCCGGGCAGCTGGCGGCCCGCCTGCGGCACGCCCTGCGTGATCAGCACCGTGCTGACACCCGGGCGGGCCTGCAGCACGGACGGCGCGACAGCCACCGGCGCGGCCGCCTGCTTCGGGGGCACGAAATCGGTCTTGGCGCCGCTCAGCGGCCTCTGGGCCTGGGCCGCGGCCTTGGGGTCGGCGCGCTTCTGGGCCGCCTTCTCGGCGCCCTTCTGGGCCAGGGCCTGGCGCTCTTCAGGTGTGAGGGCCTGGTAGGCCTCCCACTTGGACTGGAGCTTTTCCGACTGCAGCTTCTCGTCGCGCAGCTGGGGGTTGGACTGGAAGCCCACCCGCGCCTGCTGGCGCTCCGCAGGGGTCATGCGCGTCCAGGCGATCATGCGCTCGCGCAGGCGGGCCTGCTGCTCGGGTGTGAGGGTGTGGAAGCGTGCGGCGATCTCCAGCCACTTGCTCTTGCGGGCGGTATCCAGGCCGTCCCATTCATCCGCCAGGGGGGCCAGCACCGCCTGCTGGGCGGGACTGAGGCTGGCCCAGCGCTGCACACCCACCAGGCTGGCGGTGGGCAGGGGCTTGGGCGCCTGGGGCAGGACGGGAAGGGCTGCCGAGGCGGGCGCCGTGGCGCTGGCGGCCACGGCGGGCGCATCGCTGGACTGGGCGTAGGCGGTGCCCAGCAGTGCCGGGATCAGCAGTAGGGCGAGCGGGCGGCGGACGTTCAGCGCAGGCGTCATGGGCGGGCGGTCACTCTTCGTGTCGTTCTTGTTGCTCGTCCGGATTCTCATCCAGGTATTCCTTGAAACCCGGATCGCTGTAGGCGGCGGGCGGCAGGGGCTTGGCCAGCATGGCGGTGTCCACCTCGGCGGCGGCCAGGATCTGCTGGTACCACTGGCTGTGCTGGATCAGCAGCAGGCCGGCCAGCAGCAGGAGCAGGGGCGTGAGGGAGGCCAGCTTGAACCAGCGGGCCGGGCGATCACCGCCCTGCAGGGCCAGGGTGCTGCCCATGCGCAGGGTCTGCTCGGCGGTCACCGGCTCGGCGGCGCGGGCTTCCTTGGCCTTGCGCAGGGCCTGCTCGCGCGCGAAGCGCAGGCGCTCGGTGATGTCGGCAGGCAGCTCGTCGCTGGCCTGGCTCAGGCCGGCGGCCAGGCGCTTGCCATAGGCCGAAACGCGGGCGTCGACAGCCGGGTCCAGCGTGGACGTCGTGTGCTTGTTCATAGTGTGATTCCCTTGCCTTTGAGCGCCTTTGCCAGTGCGTGAACGGCCCGGGAGCAGTGCGTCTTCACACTTCCCTCCGAGCAACCCATGACGCTGGCCGTCTCGGCGACGTCCAACTCCTCCCAGTAACGCAGCAGGAAGGCTTCCCGTTGACGCGTCGGCAGCTGGCTCACCTCAGCATCGATGGCCTGGAGGATCTGGCTGCGCGAGACCTCGTCCGCCGCACTGAGGGTGCCCAGGCCACCGTTGCTGCTGGTGAGGGTTTCCAGCAGGTCGAAGTCGTCGTCAGGGTCGGCGCCCTCGACGTCCGACATATTGAACATGACGGCGTTGCGGACCTTCTGGCGCCGGAACCAGTCCATGGTGGCATTGGACAGGATGCGCTGGAAGAGCAGAGGCAGTTCCGCCGCCGGGCGGTCGAAATACTTCTCGGCCAGGCGGATCATGGAGTCCTGGACGATGTCCAGGGCGGCATCGTCGTCGCGGACCATGTAGACGGTGCGCTTGAAAGCCCGCCGGTCGACGCTCTTCAGGAAATCGTTGAGTTCTTTGTCTGTCGCCAAGATGGATCCAGTGCGCCCGGGCCGGGGCGCCGGCGGGAAAAACGTCGCGGATTATGGCACTGCGGCCGGAATTGGAGTCCAGACCCCAGTCAGAGCGCCAATTCCATGCATAATGTTGCTTCGCACAATGAGTTCCCAAGGTCTCAAGCTGGTGCCCGACCGGGGCGCCGAGTTTTTTGACCGCGCACGTTCCGAATCCGCCTCACAAGGGTGTGAAGAGGAGCACCGATGGTTTTTCGTCAGAGAAATTCACAGAGGTTCGACATGGATATGTCTGCCGCGGACGTCAAACGTGCAGCGACCGATGGTCGTGCACAACCGCATTCTTCTTCCCATTCCGCTTCGGAGCTCAATGGCTCCGAGATCCTGGTCCGTAGCCTGCAAGCAGAGGGTGTCAAGTACCTCTGGGGCTATCCGGGCGGCGCCGTCCTCTACATCTACGACGCGCTGTACAAACAGGACTCCATCCAACACGTTCTGGTGCGCCACGAGCAGGCCGCCGTGCATGCCGCTGACGGCTATGCCCGCGCCACCGGCGAAGTCGGCGTGGCCCTGGTGACCTCCGGTCCCGGCGTCACGAACGCGATCACCGGCATCGCGACGGCCTACATGGACTCCATCCCCATGGTGATCGTGACCGGCCAGGTGCCCACGCCCGCCATCGGCCTGGATGCCTTCCAGGAATGCGACACCGTGGGCATCACCCGCCCCATCGTCAAGCACAACTTCCTGGTGAAGGACGTGCGCGACCTGGCCAGCACGCTCAAGAAGGCCTTCCACATCGCCCGCACCGGCCGCCCCGGTCCCGTGGTGGTGGACATCCCCAAGGACGTCTCCCTCAACAAGACCCATTTCAGCTACCCGGCCACGGTCGAGATGCGCTCCTACAACCCCGTCAAGAAGGGGCATTCGGGGCAGATCCGCAAGGCCGTCCAGCTGCTGATGAGCGCCAAGCGCCCCTACATCTACACGGGCGGCGGCGTCATCCTGGGCGAGGCCACGGCCGAGTTGCGCGAGCTGGTCAACCTGCTGGGCTACCCCTGCACCAACACCCTGATGGGCCTGGGCTCCATGCCCGGCACCGACCCGCGCTTCCTGGGCATGCTGGGCATGCACGGCACCTACGAGGCCAACATGACCATGCAGCACTGCGACGTGCTGCTGGCCGTGGGCGCCCGCTTCGATGACCGCGTGATCGGCAACCCCAAGCACTTCTCGCAGGTCGAACGCAAGATCATCCATGTGGACATCGACCCCTCGTCGATCTCCAAGCGCGTGCGCGTGGACATCCCCATCGTCGGCGACGTCAAGGACGTCCTGCAGGAGCTGATCCACCAGATCAAGGAAGCGCAGGCCCGCCCGGACAGCAACGCCATCAATGCCTGGTGGAGCCAGATCAACGAATGGCGCCGCAAGGACTGCCTGTCCTACAAGCGCGACAGCGACGTCATCAAGCCGCAGATGGTCGTCGAGACCCTGTGGAACCTCACCCGCGATCGCGACACCTACATCACCTCCGATGTGGGCCAGCACCAGATGTGGGCGGCGCAGTTCTACAAGTTCGACGAGCCCCGCCGCTGGATCAATTCCGGCGGCCTGGGCACCATGGGCGTGGGCCTGCCCTACGCCATGGGCATCAAGCTGGCCAAGCCGGAGTCGGATGTGTTCTGCATCACCGGCGAAGGCTCGATCCAGATGTGCATCCAGGAGCTCTCGACCTGCCAGCAGTACAAGACGCCGGTCAAGATCGTCTCCCTCAACAACCGCTACCTGGGCATGGTGCGGCAGTGGCAGGAACTCGACTACGAGGGCCGCTACTCCCACAGCTACATGGATGCGCTGCCCAACTTCGTCAAGCTGGCGGAGGCCTATGGGCATGTGGGCATCCTCGTCGAGCATCCCGCCGACGTGGAGCCGGCGCTGCGCGAGGCCATGCGCCTGAAGGACCGCACCGTCTTCCTGGATGTGCGCACCGATCCGACCGAGAACGTCTGGCCCATGGTCAAGGCGGGCAAGGGCATTTCGGAAATGCTGCTGGGGTCCGAGGACCTGTGAGCCTCCCGTGAGCCCTGCACGGTCCGTCGGCTTACCGGCCCCGGACCGGCGCCAGGGTCCACGATGGCTCGCATCGGCATCCCGCTGCATTCTTTTTCCACCATCGAAGAGCGTGGCCAAGGGCCGTCGGTTACCGCCGCCGGCCTGAAGAGCGCGAAGGACGAGACCCATGAGACACATCATTGCTTTGCTCATCGAGAACGAGCCGGGTGCGCTGTCGCGCGTCGTGGCCCTGTTCTCCGCCCGGGGCTACAACATCGAGAGCCTCACCGTGGCGCCGACGGAAGACCCGTCGCTGTCCCGCATGACCATCGTGACCACCGGCTCCGATGACGTCATCGAACAGATCACCAAGCACCTGAACCGGCTGATCGAGGTCGTCAAGGTCGTGGACCTCACCGAGGGCAACTACACCGAGCGCGAGCTCATGCTCATCAAGGTGCGGGCCGTCGGCAAGGAACGCGAAGAGATGAAGCGCACCGCCGACATCTTCCGCGGCCGCATCATCGACGTGACCGAGAAGACCTACACCGTCGAGCTGACTGGCGATGCCAGCAAGCTGGACGCCTTCATCGACGCCATCGACCGCACCGCCATCCTGGAGACCGTGCGCACCGGCGCCAGCGGCATCGGCCGTGGCGAGCGCATTCTGCGCGTCTGACCTTTCCCCCTGGCGGCGGGCCTCCATGGCCTGCCGTCGCCCTGCAGGCCATGAGCCAGCGGGGCAGCGAGCCTGGCTCGGTGTGGCCCCGGCACGAGGTTCGCAAGTCCAAGGGGCCCGAACATTGATTGCAAAGTTTTTCTGGAGACCGACATGAACGTTTACTACGACAAGGACGCCGACCTCAGCCTCATCAAGGGCAAGAACGTCACCATCATCGGCTATGGCTCACAAGGCCATGCCCACGCCCTGAACCTGAACGACAGCGGCGTGAAGGTCACGGTCGGCCTGCGCCGCGGTGGCGCGTCCTGGTCCAAGGCCGAGAACGCCGGCCTGAAGGTCGCCGAGATCGCCGAGGCCGTGAAGGCCGCCGACGTGGTCATGATCCTGCTGCCCGACGAGCAGATCGCCGATGTCTACAAGCGCGAAGTCGAGCCGAACATCAAGCAGGGCGCCTCGCTGGCCTTCGCCCACGGCTTCAATGTGCACTACGGCCAGGTGACGCCCCGTGCCGACCTCGACGTCTGGATGGTCGCCCCCAAGGCTCCCGGCCACACCGTGCGCGGCACTTACACGCAAGGCGGCGGCGTGCCCCACCTGATCGCCGTCTATGCCGACAAGACCGGCAAGGCGCGTGACCTGGCGCTGTCGTATGCCTCGGCCAATGGCGGCGGCAAGGCCGGCATCATCGAGACCAACTTCCGCGAAGAGACCGAGACCGACCTCTTCGGCGAGCAGGCCGTGCTGTGCGGCGGTGCCGTCGAGCTGATCAAGGCGGGCTTCGAGACGCTGACGGAAGCCGGCTACGCCCCCGAGATGGCCTACTTCGAGTGCCTGCACGAGCTGAAGCTGATCGTGGACCTGATCTATGAAGGCGGTATCGCCAACATGAACTACTCGATCTCCAACAACGCCGAGTACGGTGAGTACGTCACCGGCCCGCGCGTGGTGACCGAGGCCACCAAGGACGCCATGCGCCAGTGCCTGAAGGACATCCAGACCGGTGAATACGCCAAGAGCTTCATCCTGGAGAACAAGGCCGGTGCCCCGACCCTGCTGTCGCGCCGCCGCCTGACGGCCGAGCACCCGATCGAGCAGGTCGGCGAGAAGCTGCGGGCCATGATGCCCTGGATCAAGAAGAACCGCCTGGTCGACCAGTCGAAGAACTGATCAAGCACTGAGTCACGGGATTTGCGAATCCCTTTAGAGAGCCGCGTCGCCTCCGGGCAGACGCGGCTTTTTTATGGCGAGGCTTGCGCTATCCTCCCTGCCCATGACCGATTCCAAGCAGTCCACGGTGCCTCACGACGACGATGAGGACGCCGAAGTCCTGACCCCGGTGCGCCCGCGCCGCAAGGGCATCTACATCCTTCCCAATCTGTTCACGCTGGCAGCGCTCTTCGGCGGTTTCTATGCCATCGTGATGGCCATGCATGGCCGCTTCGAGCAGTCGGTGTACGGCGTGTTTTGCGCCATGGTGCTGGACAGCCTGGACGGCCGCGTGGCCCGCATGACCAACACGCAGAGCACCTTCGGCGAGCAGATGGACTCCCTCTCCGACATGGTGTCCTTCGGCGCCGCGCCTGCGCTGATCATGTACGAGTGGGCCCTGCAGGGCCTGGGCAAGTGGGGCTGGTTCGCGGCCTTCGTCTACTGCGCCGGCGCCGCATTGCGCCTGGCCCGCTTCAACACCAATATTGCGGTCGTCGACAAGCGCTTCTTCCAGGGCGTGCCCAGCCCGGCCGCGGCTGCCCTGGTGATGGGCCTGATCTGGGCCATGGAAGATGCGGGCTATCACGCGCCGGCCTCGTCGCCGGGGCTGGCCTGGCTGGCCTTCGGCTTCACGCTCTACGCGGGCCTGACCATGGTCACCAACGCGCCCTTCTACAGCTTCAAGGACATCAGCTTCAAGCGCTCGGTGCCCTTCGTCAGCGTGGTCGCGATCGCCCTGGGCATCGCGCTGATCAACATCGATCCGCCCCGTGTGCTCTTCGGCCTGTTCTGCGCCTACGGCCTGTCGGGCTACGTGGTCTACGCCTACAAGCGCATGAAGGGCAAGCCAGTCAGCGTGATCGCCATCTCGACCGATGAGCCCGATGAAAAGGGCCTTCACCATTGACGTAGGCAGGCCTGGTGTCACCGCCGGGTCGCGTGCTACATTCAATCACCATGAAGACGCTGAACGTCATCGCCGCTCTGCTACTAGCCATCGGGCCCTTGGGCACGAGGCAGTCGCACGTCTGACCGCCACCGTACTTTCGCACCAAGAGCCCGCCGAGCACCTGCTTCGCGGGCTTTTTGTTTTTCCGGCCGCATCCTTCCGATCCCCCACTTTCACGTTTCACGGAGAACCCCATGGCTGACCAGCTCATCATCTTCGACACCACCTTGCGCGACGGCGAACAGTCGCCCGGCGCCTCGATGACGAAGGACGAGAAGCTGCGCATTGCCCGCCAGCTGGAGCGCATGCGCGTGGACGTGATCGAGGCCGGCTTCGCTGCGGCCAGCAATGGCGACTTCGAGGCGGTCAAGGCCATCGCCGACGTCATCCGCGAGAGCACCGTCTGTTCGCTGGCCCGCGCCAATGACCGCGACATCGCCCGCGCCGCCGAAGCGCTCAAGGGCGCGGCCCGCTCTCGCATCCACACCTTCATCGCCACCAGCGAGCTCCACATGGAGAAGAAGCTGCGCATGACCCGCGATCAGGTGCTGGAGCAGGCGCGCCTGGCGGTGCGTTTCGGCCGCAATCTCACGGACGACATCGAGTTCTCGCCCGAGGATGGCTACCGCTCCGACATGGATTTCCTCGCCCGCGTCTGCGAGGCCGTGATCGCCGAAGGGGCCCGCACCATCAACATCCCCGACACCGTGGGCTACGCCATCCCCGAGCTCTACGGCAACTTCCTCAAGACCCTGCGCGAGAAGGTGCCCAACTCCGACCTCGCCATCTGGTCCGTGCACTGCCACAACGACCTGGGCATGGCCGTGGCCAACTCCCTGGCGGGCGTGAAGATCGGCGGTGCGCGCCAGATCGAATGCACCATCAACGGCCTGGGCGAACGTGCCGGCAACTGCTCGCTGGAAGAGGTGGTGATGGCGGTCAAGACCCGCCGCGACTACTTCGGCCTGGACGTGGGCATCGACGCCTCGCAGATCGTGCCGGCCTCCAAGCTGGTCTCCCAGACAACCGGCTTTGTGGTGCAGCCCAACAAGGCCGTGGTGGGGGCCAACGCCTTCGCGCATGCCTCGGGCATCCACCAGGACGGCGTGCTCAAGGCCCGTGACACCTACGAGATCATGCGTGCCGAGGACGTGGGCTGGAGCGCCAACAAGATCGTGCTGGGCAAGCTCTCGGGCCGCAATGCTTTCAAGCAGCGCCTGCAGGAGTTGGGCATCGAGCTGGAGTCCGAGGCCGAGATCAATGCCGCCTTCCAGCGCTTCAAGGACCTGGCCGACCGCAAGAACGAGATCTTCGACGAAGACATCATCGCCCTGGTGATGGACGAGTCCGTCATCCAGGACAACGAGCACTACCGCCTGCTGTCCCTGGCCCAGCGCAGCGAGACCGGCGAGCGTCCGCATGCCCGCGTGGTCTTCGCCGTGGGTGACAAGGAGTTCAAGGCCGAAAGCGACGGCAATGGCCCCGTGGACGCCTGCCTGCAGGCCATCGAGTCCGAGGTGCAAAGCGGCGCGGAAATGATCCTCTATTCGGTCAATGCCATCACCAGCGGCAGCACAGAATCGCAGGGCGAGGTGACGGTCCGTCTGCAGCATGCGGGCCGGGTGGTCAACGGCGTTGGTGCCGATCCCGATATCGTGGTCGCGTCAGCCAAGGCATATTTGGCCGCATTGAACAAGCTGCAGAGCAAGACGGAGCGCGTGGCGGCCCAAGGTTGAAGTCACGGCAACCGGACCCGGTGACGGGTCCGGTCTCCACGAGCCGCCCCGTTCGTGAACTTTAAAAGCCTGAGCTAAGTTTTTGATCTTGCCGGTGTTTTCCGCTTGACCTAAACTGGCGCAGACCTTGTTGGGGGCTGGCGTGAAAGCTGTTGTAAAGACCATGTTGGGAGCTGCCGCGGGCAGCATGATCGCCGTGATGCTGGCCCTGGCTTCGCAAGGAGCCCATGCGGCCACCAGCAGTGCCAGCGGCAAGTCGGCCGGCAAGACGCCGCCCAAGGCTGTGGCCAAGAACGCGCGCAAGGCCAAACCGGCCTCGGTGGTGCGCAAGGCGGCCGTGGTGGCCACGCCCGCCAGCCCGACCTTCGGCCAGATGTATGGCCTGCATTCGGTCGACGACCCCCTGGATCTCAAAAGCAGCGTGGCCCTGGTCATGGACCAGGACACCAACGAGATCCTGCTGTCCAAGAACACCCAGGCGGTGCTGCCCATCGCCTCCATCACCAAGCTGATGACGGCCCTGGTCATCGTCGAGGGTGGCCAGTCGCTTGATGAGAAGATCACCATCACCGACGAAGACCGGGACACCGAGAAGGGCACGGGCTCACGCCTGGCGCCCGGCACCACGCTGACCCGCTCGGAGATGCTGCATCTGGCGCTGATGTCCTCCGAGAACCGCGCCGCCAACGCGCTGGGCCGCAACTACCCGGGCGGGCTGACTGCCTTCGTCGCTGCCATGAACCAGAAGGCGCAGGCCCTGGGCATGTCGGACACCCATTACGTCGAGCCCACGGGCCTGTCCAGCCGCAACCAGTCCAGCGCGAAGGACCTGGCGGCCCTGGTCAAGGTGGCCCATGAAGTGCCCTTGCTGCGTGAGTACTCCACCACGCCCGATGCCACCGTGGCCCTGGGCCGCCGCCAGGTCGCCTTCCACAACACCAACGGTCTGGTGCGATCGGGCAGCTGGGACATCGGCATCCAGAAGACCGGCTTCATCAACGAGGCCGGCCGCTGCCTGGTGATGCAGGCCAGCCTGGCCGGTCGCAAGCTGATCATGGTGCTGCTGGACTCCACCGGCAAGTACTCGCGGATCGGCGACGCCGAACGCATCCGCAAATGGCTGACCAATACCGGCCTGACCCCCGCAGGGTTGGGCAACAGCAGTAGCAGCAGCGTCCAGCCGCAGGGCCAGATGACGCTGGGCAAGGCCGGCTGATCCCGCGGCTCGCCTCATAAAGGCAAACGCCCGGACCGCAAGGTGCCGGGCGTTGCTTTTTCCGCTTCGGGGAGGCGGGCGGATGCGCCGGGCGCCGCGGGATCAGCCCCGGTAGCCCAGGGCCGCGGAGATCTGGGCGGCGGTGTCCTTGAGCCGGCCCAGCCAGGCCTCCTCCAGGCGGTCGGCCGGCGCCGAGATGGACAGGCCGGCGACCAGCTTGCCCTGGTCGTCGTAGATGCCGGCGGCCATGCAGCGCACGCCCAGCTCCAGTTCCTCGTCGTCACGGGCCACGCCGCGCTGGCGCACCATGGCCATCTCGCGCTCAAGTGCGGCGAGATCGGTCAGGCTGTTGCGCGTGTGCCCGGCCAGGCCGGTGCGCGTGGCGTAGGCGCGCACGCGCTGGGGATCGTCGCTGGCCAGGAAAAGCTTGCCCACGGAGGTGAGGTGCAGCGGGGCCCGGCCGCCCACGGCGCGGACGACCTGCATGCCCGAGCGTTCAGAGTAGGTGCGCTCGATGTAGACGATCTCGTCCCCCTGGCGTACCGAGAGATTGACCGGCTGGTGGGTGAACTTGTGCAGCTCGCGCATGGGCTCCAGCGCGGCATCCCGCACGTCCAGCCGGGCCTTGACCAGATTGCCCAGCTCCAGCAGGCGCATGCCCAGGCGGTAGGCGCCGGCCTCGGGGCGGTCGACATAGCGGCCGATGGCCAGGTCGTTCAGGATGCGGTGGGCGGTGGACGGGTGCAGCCCGGTGGTCTCGCTGATCTGCTTCAAGGAGACGGGATCCTGGTGGCTGGCCAACACGTCCAGGATGGCGAAGCTGCGTTCCAGGACCTGGATGGCAGGGGTCTGTGCCTCAGTGCTCTTCATGCCGACCATTGTGCGGCAAAGCAGCAATTTTTTGCATGGCGAAATTGGAGGCCGGTCTCAGTGTGTGGCGCGGGGCGCGACAGCCGCCAGTTCGGCGTGCAGCGACCGGGCTGCCTGCCGGCCGGAGCGGACGGCGCCCTCCAGCGTGGCGGGGTAGGGGCCCTCGATGTAGTCGCCGGCCGCCCACAGCCCGGGGGCGATGCGGGCGGCGGGGCGGCGCAGCCCGGGCGTGCAGGCAAAGGTCGCACGCTTCTCGGCGACCGCTCGCTCCAGGCGCAGACCGCTGAGCTGGGGGGCCTGGCTCATCACCTGAGCCAGCGCCGCCTCCGCGCAGGCGGCGGTGCCGCCTTGTCCCCGTTCCAGCCAGGGTGCGGCACCACTCACCACGGCCGCGAAGCGCCCGGCCTGCAGGCCCAGCTGGCCATGGTCGAACAGGTACTGGGCCGGTGCCTCGGCCGACTCCTGCAACGCCACCATGGGGAAGGGCAGGCGGCCCTCGGCACGCAGGTAGACGGTGACGATGGGCTCGTAGCGCAAGGCTGCGGCCTGGGTCGACCAGTCCGGCGCGATGGCCTGCAGCTGGCGCGCGGCTTCCGCGGCCGGGCAGGCCAGCAGCACGGCGTCGAAGGGCTGGACGCTGTCGCCGGCGCGGACGGCCCAGCCGCCGCTGTCTGGCGCACAGAGCAGGGCCCGGCAGCCGGCATGGATTCGGGCGCCGGCGGCGAGGGCCTGCAGGGCGGGCTCGGGCAGGAGCTCGGCCAGGGGGCGCCGCGGGAGCAGCAGGTCGGCTGAGCCGTCGCCGGCAAAAAGTGCATCCTGAAGCACCCGGAGGAATACCTGGGCGCTGGCCTGCTCCGCCGGGGTATTGAGTGCAGCCACGCACAGGGGGGCCACCAGCTCTGCATAGGGCTGCCGGTGCAGGGTGCGGCACAGCTCACGCACGGTGAGCGTCTCCGCACATCGAAAGCCGCTCAATGCCCAGCGCAGGCTGTGCGTCAGTAAGCTGAGGCGTGCTGCCCAGGGCCAATGCGAGGCCGCCATCACAGCCCGCCCGAAGGCAAGCAGGGGCGGGCCTTTGGGCAGGCGGAGCCCGCGACCCTGGGCATCCGTCAGCTGCAAGGGGCTGCGCCACAGCAGCTCCTCTGGCGACAGGCCCAGGGAACGCATCAGGTCCAGGGTCTCGACATAGGCCCCGATCAGGATGTGCTGCCCGTTGTCCAGCGGCGGGCCGCTGCCCTCCGAGGCCAGGCTGCGGGCCCGTCCACCGGGCTGGGATGCCAGCTCGAAGAGGCTCAGCACATGACCCTGCGCCTGCAGCGCGAGGGCCGCGCTGAGACCGGCCCAGCCGGCGCCGATGACCGCGATGCGGGCCATGCCTTCAGCGGCCGCGCCAGTTGGTCTTCATCGCTATCCACACCTTGCGCAGCGGGGTCAGCGAGATCTTCTGGTGCAGCACGCGGAACTCCTCGGCCTCCAGCTCGCGCAGCAGGGCGCGGTAGATGTTGGCCATCATCAGGCCGGGCTTCTGGGCCTTGCGGTCCGCCTCGGGCAGCAGGGCGAAGGCTTCGTCATAGCAGCGGTGGGCGCGTTCGGCCTGGAACTGCATCAGCGCGGTGAAACGCTCGCTGTAGCCCCAGGGAGCCTGGCGCATCAGGATTTCGTTGGCCTTGACGCCGAACTGCTGCAGCTCGTTCACCGGCAGGTAGATGCGGCCGCGGCGGGCGTCGTCACCCACGTCGCGGATGATGTTGGTCAGCTGCAGGGCCAGGCCCAGCTTGTGGGCGTAGGCGATGGTCTGGGCCTCGGTGCGGCCAAAGATGCCCGAGGCGACTTCGCCCACCACGCCGGCCACCAGGTGGCAGTAGCGCTGCAGTCCGGCGAAGTCGAGGTAGCGGCTCTGGTCCAGGTCCATCTGGCAGCCCTCGATCACGGCCAGCAGGTGCTCGGCGCGGATGTCGTAGTCGCGCACATGAGGCATCAGCGCCTTCATGGCCGGATGGCTGGGCTGGCCGGCAAAGGCCGCCTGCACCTCCTTGCGCCACCAGGCCAGCTTGGCGCCGGCGACGCCGGGGTCCTGGATCTCGTCCACCACGTCGTCCACTTCGCGGCAGAAGGCATAGAAGGCCGTGATGGCCGCGCGCCGGGGCGGCGTGAGGAACTGGAAGGCGTAGTAGAAGCTGGATCCGCTGGCCGCGGCGCGCTGCTGGGCGTACTGGTCGGGCGTCACGCACGGGCTCCTTGCGGGGCAGGGCGCATGCGCAGGACTCGCCACAGGAGGGGGGCGGCATCCAGGGCACTCAGGCGGGGGCGGCGAACGAGAGAGGCGTGATCCATGGCCTCGATTCTCTCAAGAATGCGCAGCCCGCCCTGGACGACCAACCTCAATTCCCAGCCCGCCCGCCCGGGCAGGGTGTGGACCAGGGGAGCGCCTGACATCATCAGCTGCCGGGCCCAGGCGCAGAGCTCGGCGATCAGGCGCCGGGCCACCGGGCCGTCCTCGCAGCGCACCCAGGCCTCGGCCTGCAGGCCGTGGCGATCCAGGTCCTCCTGGGGCACGTAGCAGCGACCGTTGGGGCCGTCCCGGCTGAAGTCCTGCCAGAAATTGATCAGCTGAAGGGCGCTGCAGATGGCATCCGACTGCGCCAGGGCCTGGGGACTGCCGACGCCATACAGGTGCAGGAGCAGCCGGCCCACCGGATTGGCCGAGCGCTCGCAGTAGTGCAGCAGCTCGGCACGGCTGGCGTAGCGGGTCTTGACGAGGTCCTGCTCGAAGGCATCCAGCAGGGCCTCGAGCAGGGGCTGGGGCAGCTGATGCTGGTGAATCCGGGGTGCCAGCGGCAGGAAGACCCGGTCCGCCCAGCGGGGCGAGGGAGGCTGACCGGCGAAGCAGGCCCTCAGGTCCTGGCGATAGGCGCGCAGCGCGGCCTGGCGCTCGGCGGTCGTGGCGCTGCCCTCGTCCGCCAGATCGTCGGCCGTGCGGGCGAAGTGGTAGATCGCCACCACGGCGGGCCGCAAGTGCGGGGGGCACAGCCAGGAGGCGACAGGAAAGTTCTCGTAGTGCTCTATGCTCACGGCCGGCATTGTGTCCGCAATGTCCGCCGGCCTGGAGGTGTGCCGGCGCGCTCGTTCCGGGGTTTGACAAGCCGGAACGTGCTCAATACATTACTGACCGGTCAG
Source organism: Pelomonas sp. BJYL3 (assembly GCF_027257975.1). GTDB lineage: Bacteria > Pseudomonadota > Gammaproteobacteria > Burkholderiales > Burkholderiaceae_C > Roseateles_B > Roseateles_B flavus. The sequence goes on along the minus strand of NZ_JANZKX010000001.1, from coordinate 268,365 downwards.
TCAGTTACTGATTCGCCGTGTTGAATGAACGTGCTGGGCGGCGGCTCCCTGGCTGCTGCCGTGCCACGCCGCACGATCCGTCATGAAGAGGTCTTCGATGCCCAAAATCCGGAATGCCCGACTCCCCGCCTTGTTGCCGGCCATGTCGCCCGCCCTGCTGACCGTGATGGCGGCCCTGCTGCTCAGCGCTTGCGGCAAGCAGGCGGTAGCGCCTGAACCGGAGCGCGCCGTCCGGACCCAGCTGATCGAGGCGGGCAGCGCCGGCATGACACGTGAATACGCGGCCGAAATCCGCGCCCGCACCGAATCCCGTCTCTCCTTCCGCGTGGGCGGCAAGATCCAGCAGCGCCTGGTGAATCTGGGTGACAAGGTCCGCGCCGGCCAGGTGCTGGCCCAGCTGGATGCCCAGGACCTGCGCCTGGGCTCCGAGGCGGCACAGGCCCAGATGATCGCCGCCCGCACCAACCGCGACCAGGCCGGGGCGGACTACCGCCGCTTCATCGAGCTCCACCAGCAAGGCTTCATCAGTGCGGCCGAGCTGGAGCGCCGGGACGCCTACTTCAAGGCCGCCCAGGCCCAGCTGGACCAGGCGCGTGCCCAGGCCGGCGTGCAGGGCAACCAGGTCGCCTATTCGGCGCTGGTGGCCGATGCGCCGGGGGTCGTGACCGGCGTGAGCGCCGAGCCGGGCATGGTGGTCGGTGCGGGCATGCCCGTGCTGAGCGTGGCCCATGACGGCCCCCGGGACGTGGTGTTCTCCGTTCCCGAGGACCAGGTGGGCGGCCTGCGCGCCGCTGCCAGCCAGACCGGTGCGCTGCGCATGCGCCTTTGGGGCCAGCAGGAGGTCGTGCCGCTGACCCTGCGCGAGGTGTCGGCCGCGGCCGACCCGGTCACCCGCACCTTCCAGGTCAAGGCCGACGTGGGCAAGGCCGACGTCAAGCTCGGCCAGACGGCCGCGGTGCTGCTGGAACTGCCGCGCCTGGGCAATGTGGTCAAGCTGCCCCTGAGCGCCATCCTGGAGCGGGGCGGCAAGAGCCAGGTGTGGGTGCTGGACCCGGCCTCCATGACGGTCAAGGCCCAGCCGGTGCAGATCGGCGGGGCCGACGGCAATACCGTGGTCATCGCCGGTGGCCTCACGCCGGGCCAGGAGGTGGTGACGGCGGGCGTCCATGTGCTGAACGACGGCCAGAAGGTGCGTCGCTACGCGGGTGATGCCGCGCCAGTTGCGGCCCCCGCGGCTTCGCGCTGAGGAGGTCCGCCGTGTCCATGAGCAGCAAACCGGGCCACGCAGGCTCCCGCTTCAATGTGTCGCGCTGGGCGCTGGAACATCCAGCCCTGACGCGCTACCTGATGATCGTGCTGATGGTGATGGGCTTCGCCGCCTATTTCCAGCTCGGCCAGGACGAAGACCCGCCCTTCACCTTCCGCCTGATGGTGGTCCAGGCCTTCTGGCCGGGTGCCACCGCGATGCAGATGGCTGACCAGGTGACGGACAAGATCGAGAAGACGCTCCAGGAAGTGCCTTACTCCGACAAGATCCGCTCCTACACCAAGCCGGGCGAGTCCCTCACGATCTTCCAGCTGAAGGACAGCACGCCGCCCAAGGAAGTGGCGGACGTCTGGTACCAGGTCCGCAAGCGCGTCAACGACATGCGCTACACCCTGCCGCAAGGCGTGCTGGGTCCCGTCTTCAACGATGACTTCGGTGACGTCTACGGCTCCATCTACGCCCTCAGCAGCGATGGCTTCAGCCGCGAGGAGGCGCGCGTCTACGCCGAGCGCGTGCGCCACCAGCTGCTCAAGGTGAAGGACGTCGCGAAGGTGGAGATCTTCGGCGTCCAGGCCGAGAAGATCTTCATCGAGGTCTCCCAGAAGCGCCTGGCCGAGCTGGGCCTGGACTTCACGCAGGTGATCAACCAGATCGGTGCCCAGAACGCGGTGGAGGGCGCCGGCGTGCTCAATGCCGGCAGCACCAATCTGCAGATCCGCGTGCAGGGCCAGCTCGACGACTTGAAGGCCCTGCGCGACTTCTCCATCCGCGCGGTCAATCCCTTCACCGGCGCGGCCAGCCAGTTCCGCCTGGGCGACATCGCCGAGATCAAGCGCGACTACGTCGACCCGCCCAGCACCATGGTGCGCCACCAGGGGCAGCAGGTGCTGGCCCTGGGCGTGTCCATGGCCAAGGGCGGGGACATCATTGCCATGGGCCAGGCCCTCAAGGCCCAACTGGCCGAGGTCCAGAAGGGCCTGCCGGCGGGCATGGAGCTGTCGCAGATCCAGGACCAGCCGTCCTCGGTCTCGCGTTCGGTGAACGAGTTCGTCCATGTGCTGATCGAGGCCGTGGTGATCGTGCTGGGCGTCAGCTTCATCAGCCTGGGTCTGCACATGCGGCCGCTGCGCATCGACATCTGGCCGGGCCTGGTCGTGGGCGTCACCATCCCTCTGGTGCTGGCCATCACCTTCGTGACCATGTTCTATTGGGGCGTGGGGCTGCACAAGATCTCGCTGGGCTCGCTGATCATCGCGCTGGGCCTGCTGGTGGATGACGCCATCATTGCGGTCGAGATGATGGTCCGCAAGCTGGAAGAGGGCTATGACAAGATGCATGCGGCGACCTTCGCCTATGACGTCACGGCCATGCCCATGCTCACCGGCACGCTGATCACGGCCGTGGGCTTCCTGCCCATCGGCCTGGCGCAATCCACGGTGGGTGAGTACACCTTCGCCATCTTCGCGGTGACGGCGGCCTCGCTGCTGATCTCGTGGGTGGTGTCGATCTACTTCGTGCCTTACCTGGGCGCCTTCCTGCTCAAGACCAAGGGGGGGCACGGCGGCGAGGCCCACGAGCTCTTCGACACGCCCTTCTACAACCGCTTCCGCGCGCTGGTGCGCTGGTGCGTGGAGCACCGCTGGAAGACCATCGGCATCACCGTGCTGCTGTTCCTGGCGGGCCTGTTCGGCATGACCCGCGTGCAGCAGCAGTTCTTCCCGGACTCCAGCCGCCCCGAGATCCTCGTCGACCTGTGGCTGCCCGAGGGCTCGACCATCCAGCAGAGCGAGCAGATGGCCAAGCGCTTCGAGGCCCGCATGCTCAAGGAAGAGGGCGTGTCCACCGTCACGACCTGGGTGGGCAGCGGCGTGCCGCGCTTCTATCTGCCGCTCGACCAAGTCTTCCCGCAGTCCAACGTCAGCCAGGCCATCGTGCTGCCCAAGGACCTCGCCCAGCGCGAGGCCCTGCGCAAGCGGCTGCCGGAGCTCATGGCCGCCGAGTTCCCGGAGGTCCGCTCCCGCGTCAAGCTGCTGCCCAACGGGCCGCCCGTGCCCTATCCGGTGCAGTTCCGCGTGACGGGCGAGGACCCCAAGCTCGTGCGCCAGTGGGCCGACAAGGCCAAGGAGCTGCTCAAGGCCAATCCGCACATGCGCGGCGTCAACGACAACTGGAACGAGTCCATCAAGGCCCTCAAGCTGGACGTGGACCAGGACAAGGCGCGCGCCCTGGGTGTCAGCAGCCAGAGCCTGGCCCAGGCCTCGCGCACCATTCTGTCGGGCACCGTCATCGGCCAGTACCGCGAGGCGGACAAACTGATCGACATCGTCCTTCGCCAGCCCCTGGAGGAACGCAACGCCATCACCGACCTGGGCAACGCCTACATGCCCACGAGCACCGGCCGCGCCGTGCCCCTGACGCAGGTGGCCAAGGTGGGCTTCGAATGGGAGCCGGGCGTCATGTGGCGCGAGGGCCGCAACTACGCGGTCACCGTGCAGGGCGATGTGGAAGAGGGCATGCAGGGCGCCACCGTCTCGGCCCAGGTCTGGCCGCAGATGCAGGCGCTGTCGGCCAAGATGCCGCCGGGCTACCGCATCGAGGTCGCCGGCGCCGTGGAGGAAAGCAGCAAGGGCCAGGGCTCGATTGCCGCGGGCGTGCCGGTGATGCTCTTCATCATCTTCACGCTGCTGATGCTGCAGCTGCAGAGCTTCTCGCGCGCCATGCTGGTCTTCCTGACCGGCCCGCTGGGGATTGCCGGCGTGGCGGCGGCCCTGTTGCTGCTGAACCGCCCCTTCGGTTTCGTGGCGCTGCTGGGCGTGATCGCGCTGATGGGCATGATCATGCGCAACTCGGTGATCCTGATCGACCAGATCGAGCAGGACCGCGCCCGCGGCGTGCCGGCCTGGTCAGCCATCGTGGAGTCGGCCGTGCGGCGCTTCCGCCCCATCGTGCTGACCGCGGCGGCGGCGGTGCTGGCGATGATCCCGCTGTCGCGCAGCGTGTTCTGGGGCCCGATGGCCGTGGCCATCATGGGCGGCCTGATCGTCGCCACCGTGCTGACCCTGCTGGCCCTGCCGGCCATGTACGCCGCCTGGTTCCGGGTGATGCGCCCGGCCGAAGCGAACTCGCGCTTCCCGACGCCTTCGCGATTCTGAAGCGCCGAACCAGGCTGCTGAGCTGAGCAGCCGATCAAGAGGCGCCCCGCCTGGCAACAGGCAGGGCGCCTTTCTCTTTTGGGGGAGGCGATTGCGGCTAACCCCTAGGTCCGGGAAATGCCGGTATTCACGGCTACAATCACCGGTTTGCCGAAATGCCACAAGGCTGAGGTGGCTTGGGGTTTTCGGATCCTGATGCCACGGCAGCCTTGAAACCACTCGCGCGGGTGGCGAAATTGGTAGACGCACCAGGTTTAGGTCCTGACGCCTTCACGGGCGTGTCGGTTCGAGTCCGACCCCGCGCACCAGAATCACTTTGTTCACAGAGTCCACTATGGCTGTCACCGTCGAAACCCTCGAAAAGCTCGAACGCCGCATCACGCTCACGCTGGCGGCCGCTGACATCAACAGCGAAGTCGAGACCCGCCTGAAGAAGCTGGCCCGCACGGTCAAGGCTGACGGCTTCCGCCCCGGCAAGGTGCCGATGAGCGTGGTCGCCCAGCGCTATGGCTATTCCGTCCAGTACGAAGTCATGAATGACAAGCTGGGTCAGGCCTTCAATGCCGCCGCCAATGAAGCGCAGCTGCGCGTCGCCGGCATGCCCAACATCGCCCAGAAGGACGACGCGCCCGAAGGTCAGATGGCCTTTGACGCCACCTTCGAGGTCTACCCGGAAGTCAAGATCGGTGATCTGGCTGCCGCTGAGGTGGAGCGCGTCTCCAGCGAAGTGACCGAGGAAGCCATCGACAAGACCGTCGAGATCCTGCGCAAGCAGCGCCGCACCTTCGCCCAGCGTCCCGCTGCCGAAGCCGCCGCTGACGGCGACCGCGTCACCATCGACTTCGAAGGCAAGATCGACGGCGAAACCTTCGCCGGCGGCAAGGCCGAAGGCTTCCAGTTCCTGCTGGGCGAGGGCCAGATGCTCGAGGCCTTCGAGAAGGCCGTGCGCGGCATGAAGGCAGGCGAGTCCAAGACCTTCCCCCTGGCCTTCCCCGAGGACTACCACGGCAAGGACGTGGCCGGCAAGGAAGCCGACTTCCTGGTGACGGTCAAGAAGATCGAAGCCCAGCACCTGCCCGAAGTGAACGAGGCCTTTGCCAAGTCCCTGGGCATCAAGGACGCCACCGTCGAAGCCCTGCGCGCCGACATCAAGAAGAACCTCGAGCGCGAAGTGAAGTTCCGCGTGCTGGCTCGCAACAAGGCTGCCGTGATGGACGCCCTGGTCGGCGCCGCCGAGCTGGACATCCCCAAGGCCCTGGTGGCTGGCGAGGCCGAGCGCCTGGTCGAGGGTGCCCGCGAGGACCTGAAGAAGCGTGGCGTGAAGGATGCCGACAAGGTCGATATCCCCGCTGACATGTTCACCGCGCAAGCCGAGCGCCGCGTGCGCCTGGGCCTGGTGGTGTCGGAGCTGGTCCGCGCCAACAACCTGCAGGCCAAGCCCGAGCAGCTGCAGGCTCACATCGAAGAGCTGTCGCAGAGCTACGAGAAGCCGGCCGAGGTCGTGCGCTGGTACCTGAGCGACCGTCAGCGCCTGGCTGAAGTCGAAGCCATCGTGATCGAGAACAACGTCACCGACTTCGTCCTGGCCAAGGCCAAGGTCAGCGACAAGGCCCTGCCTTTCGACGAGCTGATGGCCCAGGCCTGATGACTCGACGTCCCGGGTCCGCCCCGGGTCCGCCCCGGGGCTGCCAAGGGCGCCGCGCCGCAAGGCCGGCGCCTTTTTCTTTGCGCGGATGAGGGGCGGTCGACAGGGCCCGGAAGCGGGCCTCCGGGGCCGGGCCTGGCCGCTGTTGTGTGGATGAATCCCCTGCGCGGAAGAGCCGCGCTTGCCGGGACATAATCCGACCCCATATGACCCGCTATCACCCGCTGAACCAACCGCAAGGACCCTTCATGAGCGCGCTGGAAACGAGCAATCTGGGCATGGTGCCCATCGTCATCGAACAATCGGGCCGCGGCGAGCGTGCCTATGACATCTACAGCCGCCTGCTGCGCGAGCGCATCATCTTCCTGGTCGGCCCCGTCAACGACGCAACCGCCAACCTGGTCGTGGCCCAGCTGCTGTTCCTGGAGAGCGAGAACCCGGACAAGGAGATCTCGCTGTACATCAACAGCCCGGGCGGCAGCGTCTCGGCCGGCATGTCCATCTATGACACCATGCAGTTCATCAAGCCCGAGGTCTCGACCCTGTGCATGGGCATGGCCGCGAGCATGGGCGCCTTCCTGCTGACCGCCGGTGCCAAGGGCAAGCGCTTCGCGCTGCCCAACTCTAAGATCATGATTCACCAGCCCCTGGGCGGCGCCCAGGGCCAGGCCACGGACATCGAGATCCACGCCCGCGAGATCCTCAAGACCCGCGAGCAGCTCAACCGCATCATGGCCGAGCGCAGCGGTCAGCCCCTGGAGAAGATCCAGAACGACACCGAGCGCGACTACTTCATGTCGGCCGCAGAGGCGCAGGCTTATGGCCTGATCGACCAGGTGATCGAGAAGCGCCCCTGAGTGCAGGCGGGCAGGGCTGGGGCAGGGACCTGGCCTTGTCCGCATGACGCACACGGCACCGCCGCCAACTGGTGCCGGATGAGGGTCCTTATCCGCCCAAGGGCCCTTTCTTCTTATGAACTATCATCAGCACAGGTCTCCCACCTGAACCGTAAAGCAGATCCATGGCCGAGAAAAAAGGCAACTCCAGCGAGAAAGTCCTCTACTGCTCCTTCTGCGGCAAGAGCCAGCATGAAGTGAAGAAGCTGATCGCTGGCCCGTCGGTATTCATTTGCGATGAGTGCATCGAGCTGTGCAACGACATCATCCGCGATGAGGTGCCGGCCGAAGGCGCGCAGCCGCGTGCCAGCAAATCCGATCTGCCCGTCCCGAGTGAAATCAAGAGCAGCCTGGACCAGTACGTGATCGGCCAGGACGTCGCCAAGCGCACGCTGTCCGTGGCGGTCTACAACCACTACAAGCGCCTGCGCCACATGGCGGACAACAAGGGCGAGGTGGAGCTGTCCAAGAGCAACATCCTGCTGATCGGCCCCACGGGCTCCGGCAAGACGCTGCTGGCTCAGACTCTGGCCCGCCTGCTCAACGTGCCCTTCGTGATCGCCGACGCCACCACGCTGACCGAAGCCGGCTACGTGGGCGAGGACGTCGAGAACATCATCCAGAAGCTGCTGCAGAACTGCAATTACGACGTCGAGCGTGCGCAGCGTGGCATCGTCTACATCGACGAGATCGACAAGATCTCCCGCAAGGCCGACAACCCCTCCATCACCCGCGACGTGTCGGGCGAAGGCGTGCAGCAAGCCCTGCTGAAGCTCGTCGAAGGCACGATGGCCTCGGTGCCACCGCAGGGCGGCCGCAAGCACCCCAACCAGGACTTCCTGCAGATCGACACGACCAACATCCTGTTCATCTGCGGCGGCGCCTTCGATGGCCTGGAGAAGGTCATCCAGAATCGCTCCGAGAAGTCCGGCATCGGCTTCGGTGCCTCGGTGAAGAGCAAGTCCGAGCGCAAGGTCTCCGAGCTCTTCCGTGAAGTCGAGCCGGAGGACCTGATCAAGTTCGGCCTGATCCCCGAACTGGTGGGCCGCCTGCCGGTGGTCGCCACCCTGGGCGAGCTCACCGAGGACGCGCTGATCCAGATCCTCACCGAGCCTAAGAATGCACTGGTCAAGCAGTACCAGCAGCTGTTCGCCATGGATGGCGTGGAGCTGGAGATCCGTTCCTCGGCCCTGGGTGCCATCGCCCGCAAGGCACTGGCCCGCAAGACCGGGGCTCGTGGCCTGCGTTCCATCATGGAGCATTCGCTGATCGACACCATGTTCGAGCTGCCCGCCCTCGATGGCGTGGCCAAGGTCGTCCTGGACGAGCACAACATCGAGGAAGACGCCAAGCCGCTGCTCGTCTATCGCGAGCAGGCCAAGGCCAGCGCCTGACCGGTCCGGCCCCGTACGGCAGCCCGGCCGGGCTGACCGTGCGAAAGAGCACAGTCACAACCGGCCTGATGACAGGCACAGGGCGCAGTCCCGGCCTTGCAATCAGTCCCTCGGGCCCCAGATGGGCTTGAGAAAGAGAGGTTTCTATGTCCGGTCATCCCATCCTGCCCGCAGAACCCATCACCCTGCCGCTGCTGCCGCTGCGCGATGTGGTGGTGTTCCCGCACATGGTGATCCCCCTGTTTGTCGGGCGTCCCAAGTCCATCAAGGCGCTTGAAGCCGCCATGGACGCCGGCCGCCAGATCATGCTCGTGGCCCAGAAGGCCGCCGGCAAGGACGAGCCCAAGGCCGACGACATGTTCGAGGTCGGCTGCGTCTCCAGCATCCTGCAGATGCTCAAGCTGCCTGACGGCACCGTGAAGGTGCTGGTCGAGGGTCTGCAGCGGGCCACCACCAACACCATCAGCGAGACGGAAGAGCACTTCGTCGCCGAGGTCACGCCCATCCCGCCCGAGGCCACCCTGGCTCCTGAGGTGGAGGCCCTGCGCCGCGCCGTGACCCAGCAGTTCGACCAGTACGTCAAGCTGAACAAGAAGATCCCTCCGGAGATCCTCACCTCCATCGCCGGCATCGACGACGCCGGCCGCCTGGCCGACACCATCGCCGCCCACCTGCCGCTGAAGCTCGATGCCAAGCAGTCGGTGCTGGACCTGGCCGACGTGGCCAAGCGTCTGGAGAAGCTGCTGGACCTGCTGGAGCATGAGGTCGACATCCTGCAGGTGGAAAAGCGCATCCGTGGCCGCGTCAAGCGCCAGATGGAGAAGAGCCAGCGCGAGTACTACCTCAACGAGCAGGTCAAGGCCATCCAGAAGGAGCTGGGCGACGGCGAAGAAGGCGCCGACATGGAAGAGCTCGAGAAGCGCATCCAGGCCGCCCGCATGCCCAAGGAAGCCCGCAAGAAGGCCGAGGGCGAGCTGAAGAAGCTCAAGCTGATGTCGCCCATGTCGGCCGAGGCCACCGTGGTGCGCAACTACATCGACACCCTGGTCAACCTGCCCTGGAGCAAGAAGACCAAGATCAAGCACGACCTGGCCTTTGCCGAGTCGGTGCTGAACGAGGACCACTACGGCCTCGACAAGGTCAAGGAACGCATCCTCGAATACCTCGCGGTGCAGCAGCGCGTGGACAAGGTCAAGGCGCCCATCCTGTGCCTGGTCGGCCCTCCCGGCGTGGGCAAGACCTCGCTGGGCCAGTCCGTGGCCCGCGCCACCGGCCGCAAGTTCGTGCGCATGGCCCTGGGGGGTGTGCGTGACGAGGCCGAGATCCGCGGCCACCGCCGCACCTACATCGGCTCCATGCCGGGCAAGGTGCTGCAGTCGCTCTCCAAGGTGGGCACGCGCAATCCGCTGTTCCTGCTGGACGAAATCGACAAGCTGGGCATGGACTTCCGCGGCGATCCGTCCTCGGCGCTGCTGGAAGTGCTCGACCCCGAGCAGAACCACACCTTCGCCGATCACTACATCGAGGTGGACTTCGACCTGTCCGACGTCATGTTCGTGGCCACGTCCAACTCGCTGAACATCCCGCCGGCCCTGCTGGACCGCATGGAGGTGATCCGCCTGTCCGGCTACACGGAAGACGAGAAGGTCAGCATTGCCCAGCGCTACCTGCTGCCCAAGCAGCGCACCAACAATGGTGTGAAGGAAGAAGAGCTGGAGGTCGCCGAGTCCGCCATCCGTGGCGTGATCCGCTACTACACCCGCGAAGCCGGCGTGCGTTCGCTGGAACGCGAGGTCTCCAAGATCTGCCGCAAGGTGGTCAAGGGTCACCAGCTGAAGAGTTATGAGGGCAAGGTGGTCATCACGGAGGACAACCTCCACGACTTCCTGGGCGTGCGCAAGTACGACTTCGGCCGCGCCGAGAAGACCAACCAGGTCGGCCAGGTGGTCGGTCTGGCCTGGACGGAAGTGGGCGGCGACCTGCTCACCATCGAAGCCACGGCCATGCCGGGCAAGGGCAACATCATCCGCACCGGCTCGCTGGGCGATGTGATGAAGGAGTCCGTCGAGGCCGCGCGCACGGTGGTGCGCTCGCGTGCCAGCCGCCTGGGCATCAAGGACGAGCTCTTCGAGAAGCGCGACGTCCACGTGCACGTGCCGGATGGCGCCACGCCCAAGGATGGCCCGAGCGCCGGCGCCGCCATGACCACGGCCTTCGTCTCTGCGCTGACGGGCATTCCGGTGCGTGCCGATGTCGCCATGACGGGCGAGATCACGCTGCGCGGCGAGGTGACCGCCATCGGTGGCTTGAAGGAGAAGCTGCTGGCCGCGCACCGCGGTGGCATCAAGACCGTGATGATCCCGGAAGAGAACGTCAAGGACCTGCAGGACATCCCCGAGAACGTCAAGAACCAGCTGGAGATCGTGCCGGTGCGCTGGATCGAGCGCGTGCTGGAAGTGGCGCTGGAGTCCATGCCCAAGGCCCTGCCGGAAGAGGAAGCCGTGCCGGCCAAGGCCACCGAGGAAGCTGCCAAGCCGGCCGCTGCCGCGGGCGAAGCCATCAAGCATTGAGACTTTGATGAAATGCCCCGCGCAACTCTTGCGCGGGGTGTGAAATCCGGTCTATAATGTGAGCTTCAGCGCAAACGGCGAGACACTGAAAACAAGACGAAAGTCTTGAAGGCAGTTTTCTCAAACGTGTGTTGAAGTCCATTCGGATCCATGCGGGAATAGCTCAGTTGGTAGAGCGCAACCTTGCCAAGGTTGAGGTCGCGAGTTCGAGCCTCGTTTCCCGCTCCAGGATTTGAAAAGGAATTTCAGAGGGAAGCCCCGGCTTCCCTTTTTCGTCAAGGTCAGCACCAAGGGCCTTGGCGTCGGTTGTGATGGCGCGGTAGCAAAGCGGTTATGCCCCGGATTGCAAATCCGGTTAGTCCGGTTCGACTCCGGACCGCGCCTCCAGAATGACATGCGGGAATAGCTCAGTTGGTAGAGCGCAACCTTGCCAAGGTTGAGGTCGCGAGTTCGAGCCTCGTTTCCCGCTCCATCATTCGATCCGAACGCTGGCTGTCACCAAAGCAGTCGGCACCATGCGGGAATAGCTCAGTTGGTAGAGCGCAACCTTGCCAAGGTTGAGGTCGCGAGTTCGAGCCTCGTTTCCCGCTCCAGTTTTGATGCGCTGGATGAATTTCATCCGGTCCATGCGGGAATAGCTCAGTTGGTAGAGCGCAACCTTGCCAAGGTTGAGGTCGCGAGTTCGAGCCTCGTTTCCCGCTCCAGATCCGAAAAGGGGAAGCACTGCTTCCCCTTTGTCGTTTCCGGGCTGGCCCTCGTGCCCGCCCGCAGGTGATCACGGCGCCGCCAAGGCCGCCGCCGCAGATAATGCGCACCGTCAGCGACCCTTGCCCGGGTGGTGAAATTGGTAGACGCAGCGGACTTAAAATCCGCGGCCCTGAACGGGGCGTACGGGTTCGAGTCCCGTCCCGGGCACCAGATTCAGGATTCGCCAATGCCGACCTTGCGTCGGCTTTTTCATTTCCCGCGCCGGCAGGCCCCGGCGCTCGGCGGATCCGTGTTGCGGGGCAGGGCCTGGATGGGCTCAGAGATCGATCTGGCGGGCCGTCTGCGGGGCCTGCAGGGCCAGGGTGGCCAGGCGTTCGAGGGGCGCCGGATCGCCCGTGCTTTCCAGCCGCACCGAGGCGCCGTGGGCACTCAGCCCCAGCTCCGTCCATCGTTTGAGCGCCTGGCGTGCGACCGCACCCTCCGTGTTCAGCACCGTGACCTCCGGCCCCAGCAGGGCCTCGATGCGGTCCTGGATGAAGGGGTAGTGGGTGCAGCCCAGCAGCACGGTGTCCGCGCCACTGGCCTTCACGGCATCGGTGTAGGTCTTCAGCAGTTCCTGCAGGCGCGCATCGTCCAGATGACCGGTCTCGATGCGGTCCACCAGGCCCGGGCAGGCCTGGCTGTGCACATGCACGGTGCCGCCGTGGGTGGCGATCAGCTGCCGGTAGCGCTCGCTGTTGACGGTGGCCTGGGTGGCCATCACCGCGATGCGCCCATTGCGCGTGGCCTGGACGGCGGGCTTGATGCCCGGCTCGATGCCCACGATGGGCAGCGCCGGCCAGCGCGCCCGCAGCGCGGCCACCGCATGGGCCGTGGCGGTGTTGCAGGCCACCACGATCAGCGCCGCACCATGGGCGATCAGGTGCTCGCCGATGGCCAGGCAGCGCGCCACGATGGCCTCCGTGCTCTTGGGGCCGTAGGGGGCGTGGCCGGAATCGGCTACGTAGTGCAGCGGCGTGTCGGGCAGGGCGCTGCGCAGCGCTCGCAAGACGGTGAGTCCGCCTACGCCGGAGTCGAAGACGCCGATGCCCGGCGGGACCTCTGCTCCTGGGGAGCTGGCGGAAGGATTGCTGTCCATCATCAGGGAGCGGAGTCTAAATGCTGCTTGCCAAGGCCCCGATCTTCATGCCTAAAATAGAACGATCGTTCGTTTTATTTTTCACCTTGATGGACGTGCGGCGTGCAGGGCTTCGCGGATGGGCGCCAGACCCCCGTAGAATCCTGATTAACGTTTACGTCAATTCGCCTGGAGTGCTTCGATGAAGGTATTGGTTCCCGTCAAACGAGTCGTCGACTACAACGTCAAGGTGCGCGTCAAGAGCGACGGCACGGGCGTGGACATCGCCAATGTGAAGATGTCCATGAACCCCTTTGACGAAATTGCCGTCGAAGAGGCCGTGCGCCTGAAGGAAAAGGGCGTCGTCACCGAGGTGATCGCCGTGTCCTGCGGCGTGACCCAGTGCCAGGAAACCCTGCGCACCGCCATGGCCATCGGCGCCGACCGCGCCATCCTGGTCGAGACCGACGCCGAGCTGCAGCCCCTGGCCGTGGCCAAGATCCTGAAGGCCCTGGTCGACAAGGAGCAGCCCCAGCTGGTGATCCTGGGCAAGCAGGCCATCGACGATGACTGCAACCAGACCGGCCAGATGCTGGCCGCGCTGACCGGCCTGCCGCAAGGCACCTTCGCCTCCAAGGTCGAAGTGGCCGACGGCAAGGTGGCCGTGACCCGTGAGGTGGACGGCGGCCTGGAGACCGTGTCCCTGAGCCTGCCCGCCGTGGTCACCACCGACCTGCGCCTGAACGAGCCGCGCTACGTCACCCTGCCCAACATCATGAAGGCCAAGAAGAAGCAGCTGGACGTCGTCAAGCCGGCCGACCTGGGCGTGGATGTGGCGCCCCGCATCAAGACCCTGAAGGTCGAAGAGCCGCCCAAGCGCAGCGCTGGCATCAAGGTGCCGGATGTGGCCACCCTGGTGTCCAAGCTCAGGAACGAAGCGAAGGTGATCTAACCACCGGGAACAGACCGCCCCTACGCGCTTCGCGCGCCCCTCAAGGGGCGGGCCCGTAGGACCGGCAGAGCCGGATCCTCGGGCTCCACTTGGAAAATCAAGACAGATTGATGCGGTGCGGCGAGCTTCGCCGCACTGATGGAGATAGAAGACATGACCGCACTCGTCATTGCCGAACACGACAACGCGTCCATCAAGGGCGCCACGCTGAACACCGTCACGGCCGCTGTGGCCGCTGGTGGTGACGTCCATGTGCTGGTGGCCGGCCACAATGCCGGCGCCGCAGCCGCTGCTGCTGCCCAGATCGCTGGCGTGAGCAAGGTGCTGCACGCCGACAGCGCCGCCCTGGCCGACGGCCTGGCCGAGAACCTGGCTGCGCAAGTCCTGGCCCTGGCTTCCGGTTACAGCCATCTGCTGTTCCCCGCCACCGCCTCCGGCAAGAACGTCGCCCCGCGCGTCGCCGCCCTGCTGGACGTGGCCCAGCTCAGCGACGTCACCAAGGTCCTCAGCGCCGACACCTTCGAGCGTCCCATCTACGCTGGCAACGCCATCGCCACCGTGCAGTCGACCGACGCCGTCAAGGTGATCACCGTCCGCACGACCGGCTTTGACGCCGCTGCCGCGACCGGTGGCAGCGCCGCCGTCGAGACCGTGGCTGCCGCCGCCGACAGCGGCAAGAGCAGCTTCGTGGGCCGCGAGGTCACCAAGAGCGACCGCCCCGAGCTGACCGCCGCGAAGATCATCGTCTCCGGTGGCCGCGCCCTGGGTTCCAGCGACAAGTTCAATGAAGTCCTGACCCCGCTGGCTGACAAGCTGGGCGCCGCCCTGGGCGCTTCGCGCGCTGCCGTCGACGCCGGCTATGCGCCCAACGACTGGCAGGTGGGCCAGACCGGCAAGATCGTCGCCCCGCAGCTGTACATCGCCTGCGGCATCAGCGGCGCCATCCAGCATCTGGCCGGCATGAAGGACTCCAAGGTGATCGTCGCGATCAACAAGGACCCGGAAGCTCCGATCTTCTCCGTGGCCGACTACGGCCTGGAAGCCGACCTGTTCACTGCCGTGCCCGAGCTGGTCAACAGCCTCTGAGCTGCTACGACTAGGAATCAGCCTCTCAAGAAAGCGCAGGGCCGTCCCAAGCTTTCTTGCCCCTTCGGGGGAGCCTGGCACGAGGTGGCAGGCCCGGGGGCTGACATCAGCAGGGCGCCGGACTTCACCGTTGCGGCGCCCTTCGTCCATCTGGAGACAAGACGATGACTTACCGCGCCCCCGTCAAGGACATGATCTTCACCATGCAGGAGCTCGCCGGCCTGCAGCAGCTGACCGAAGCGGTCCCCGAATTCGCCGACTACGGCGTCGAGACCGCGCAGGCCGTGCTGGAGGAGTGCGCCAAGCTCAACGAAGGCGTGATCGCCCCGCTGAACTTCGAAGGCGACAAGAACCCCAGCTACTGGAAGGACGGCCAGGTCTTCACGACCCCCGGCTTCAAGGAGGCCTTCAGGCAGTTCGCCGAGGGCGGCTGGCAGGGGCTGCAGCACCCGACCGAGTTCGGCGGCCAGGGCCTGCCCAAGACCATCGGCGCGGCCTGCGGCGAGATGATCAACAGCGCCAACATGAGCTTCGCGCTGTGCCCGCTGCTGACCGACGGCGCCATCGAGGCCCTGCTGACCGCGGGCAGCGACGAGCAGAAAGCCGTCTACCTGCCCAAGCTGATCGACGGCAGCTGGACCGGCACCATGAACCTGACCGAGCCGCAAGCCGGTTCGGACCTGGCCCTGGTGCGCACCCGCGCCGAGCCGCAGCCTGACGGCACCTACAAGATCTTCGGCACCAAGATCTTCATCACCTACGGCGAGCACGACATGGCCGAGAACATCGTGCACCTGGTGCTGGCCCGCGTGGCCGGCGCGCCGGAAGGCGTGAAGGGCATCAGCCTCTTCCTCGTGCCCAAGTTCATGGTCAATGCCGACGGATCGCTGGGTGCGCGCAATGACGCGCACTGCGTGTCCATCGAGCACAAGATGGGCATCAAGGCCAGCCCGACCGCCGTGCTGCAGTTCGGTGACAACGGCGGCGCCATCGGCTACCTGATCGGTCAGGAGAACCGCGGCCTCGAGTACATGTTCATCATGATGAACGCCGCCCGCTTCGGCGTGGGCGTGCAGGGCATCGCCATTGCTGACCGCGCCTACCAGAAGGCCGTGCAGTATGCGCGTGACCGCGTGCAGTCGCGCCCGGTGGACGGCTCGGTGGCCGGCAGTGCTGCCATCATCCATCACCCGGACGTGCGCCGCATGCTGATGACCATGCGCTCACTGACCGAGGGCTGCCGTGCCATGTCCCTGGTGGCTGCCGCTGCGTATGACGCCGCGCACCATCATCCGGACGCCGACACCCGCAAGCAGAACCAGGCCTTCTACGAGTTCATGGTGCCCCTGGTGAAGGGCTACAGCACCGAGATGAGCCTGGAGGTGACCTCGCTGGGCGTGCAGGTGCATGGCGGCATGGGCTTCATCGAGGAGACCGGCGCGGCGCAGTACTACCGCGATGCCAAGATCCTGACCATCTACGAAGGCACGACCGCCATCCAGGCCAATGACCTGGTGGGCCGCAAGACCCTGCGCGACGGTGCCCAGATGGCCAAGGCCGTCGCGGCCCAGATCGAAGGCACGGAAGCCCTGCTGGCCCAGCGCGACAGCGCAGCGGCCAAGGCCATGCTCAAGCAGCTGGCCGCCGCCCGCAAGGCTTTCGTGGAGTCGGCCGAGTTCATCGCCGGCAGCGGCAAGGGCAATCCGAATGCGGCCTTTGCGGGCTCGGTGCCCTACCTGATGCTGGCCGGCAACCTGGTGGCCGGCTGGCAGCTGGCCCGCGCGCTGATGGTGGCAGAAGACAAGCTGGCCGCAGGCGAGGACCAGGCCTTCATGCAGGCCAAGATCGCCACCGCGCGCTTCTATGCCGAGCACATCCTGCCGCGCGCACTGGCCCACCGTGATGCCATCGTCGACGGCGCCGACAGCGTCACCGCGATGGCCCTGGACGCCTTCTGATCGAAGGCCTGCCACCCAGGCAAGACCTGACCCCGCCCGTGCGGTGCCAGGTCTTGCCTCCTGTTTTCCCGCCTCATTGATCCGTCTTTCCGGAAGGACTTGGAATGACCGTGCCCACCCTGTTGAAGCGCCTGCGTCTGCCCGTCATCGGCTCGCCGCTGTTCATCATCAGCAACCCCAAGCTCGTGATCGCCCAGTGCACCGCGGGCATCGTGGGTTCCATGCCTTCGCTGAACGCGCGGCCCGCAGCGCAGCTGGACGACTGGCTGGCCGAGATCACCGAGGCCCTGGCGGCTCATGACCGCGCGCATCCGGACCGCCCCGCCGCGCCCTTCGCGATCAACCAGATCGTGCACAAGAGCAATGACCGCCTCGAGCAGGACATGGCCGTGTGCGCCAAGTACAAGGTGCCCCTGGTCATCACCTCCCTGGGGGCCCGCGAGGACGTCAACCAGGCGGTGCACGCCTGGGGCGGCCTGGTGATGCACGACATCATCAACAACAAGTTCGCCCACAAGGCCATCGAGAAGGGCGCCGACGGCCTGATCGCCGTGGCGGCGGGGGCGGGCGGGCATGCCGGCACCAAGAGCCCTTTCGCGCTGATCCAGGAGATCCGTGAGTGGTTCGACGGCCCGCTGGCGTTGTCGGGCTCCATGGCCACCGGCGACGCCGTGCTGGCCGCGCAGGCCATGGGCGCCGATTTCGCCTACATGGGCTCGGCCTTCATCGCCACCGAGGAGGCGCGCGCCGCCGAGGCCTACAAGCAGATGATCGTGGCCAGCAACAGCGACGACATCGTCTACAGCAACCTCTTCACCGGCGTGCATGGCAACTACCTGAAGGGTTCCATCGTCGCTGCGGGCATGGATCCGGAGAACCTGCCGGAGTCTGATCCGAGCGCGATGAACTTCGGCGGCGACTCCAAGAAGGCCTGGAAGGACATCTGGGGCTGCGGCCAGGGCATCGGCGCCATCCGCGAGATCGTGCCGGCCGCGCAGCTGGTGGATCGCCTTGAGCGCGAGTACCTCGCCGCGCGCGCCCGCCTGGCGCTGGGCTGATCAGGCTTCAGGCGGCTGGGGCTCCAGCGAGCAGTCGCAGCCCTGGCCCGCGGCAATCCAGCGGCGCACCAGCCAGCCGCGCAGGCCACCGGGCTTCGCGCCCAAGGCGCCGCACACATAGCGCTCACCTTCCCAGCGCAACGCCACGCAAGCGCCGCGCAGCCTCCGGCTCAGCAGCACGCCCAACGGGCAGGGCTCGGCCAGGCAGCACACCCCGCAGCCGTTGCAGGGCTGGCCCACGACGGGCTTGGCAGGGGCTTCAGCGTGGATTTCAATGGTGCGGAGGCCGTTCATCCGTCTGACTGTAGTCCCCGTTGTGCCGGCGGCCTGTTCAGGGATCCATGCATTCTCCGCTTCGCCAGCCGGTGTGGCTGCCTGCGGCTGGGGCGAAACCATTCTGTCGAATTGACCTGTCAGATTTGACAGTGCAACGCTACCTCTCTTTTTTGTAGTATCGCGCCGAATTTTTATGGCATGCGAATAACACAATAAAGAGATGGAAAAGGATGGGTTTCTGTAGGGCATGGCTGCTTGCCTGGTGCTTGCTGACGCCGGTCTTGGCTGCGTGCGCGACCGCATCTGCGGCGTCGCGGGCCGAATCTGCTGGGCGCGTGCTGGCGTTCAAGGAATGGACAGACGCTCGCGGAACCAAGGTTCTGCTGGTGCAGGATGCCGCCGTGGAGCGCGCAGAGGTGACGGCTCACGTCGCCTACGGAAGCTTCGACGAACCTCGCGCATATGACGGGCTGGCGCACCTGCGCGAGCATTTGGTGGGCTATGCGGCATCGCCGGAATCGGAGGCGGTCATTCCCTGGGTGAGGCGGCAGCATCTGGGGGACTATTGGTTCAAGACTCGCGACACGGACACGGTCTACTTTGCCGCAGTGGAGGCCGGAAGGAGTCGCGAGCTGCTGCAGCGTCTTGATGCCGCGCTGAAGCCGCGGGCCTATCCCGTCGTTACCGTTCGCCAACAGATCCAGGAGCTGGAGCGGGAATGGCGAGAGTTCCAAGGACAGGATTCTCAGATCCTCGAGAAGATCGAGGGCTTGGCAGTCGATCGCGACCATCCTGCGGCGCGTTTCCGTTCTGGCAGCGAATCAAGCCTGCCGCTGGCAAGTGCGGAGGCCATTGCGCATCAGGCCGAGCGGATGTCCGCTGTTCAGCACAAGCCCTGCGCGCTGTCATGGGTGTTTGTGTCGCCGTTCCCTTTGCGCGAAATGCAGCGAATCCTGGAGTCCGCCTGGCATGTTCGCGAGGCTCCGCCTGGGCAGGGCGTGCGCTGCGGCGGCGACCGCCGGCGTGCGCAGGATCCCCGGCCCTTGTGGCGCCCGGAGTTTTCCGGAGCCATCGCGGCGGTGGAGGGATTCGAGCATGCGCAGGAGTTGTGGCTTGTCTGGGCCACACCTGAGCTCCGATCGCGCGATGTTGGCGAGTTCTGGGTGTCGCAGATGGAAGGCGCCCATCCAGGCAGCCTGCGCCAGCTGTTGCGGGCCAGGGGATGGATCAAGGATTTGTCCGTCAACTTTGCGAGCCGCTACTTCGAGGCGGCGGACCGCTGGTGGCTGCGTCTGCACCTCACGGACGCCGGTCGGAGCCAGATGTCCTCGATGCGGCAGGCCATCGAATCGTGGTGGCAGCAGTGGGGCCTGAAGGCGGGCGAGGCCGCCATCCGATATGAGGGGCTGGCAGCGGAGAGCCGGCGGTGGGCGCCCGTCGCATCTCGAGCGCAATGGGGCTTCCAAATGGCCACGGCACTGTCCAGTTGCTCGGGCCGAGCCTTGTTTCAGGATTGCGCATCTCATGCATCGCGCTTCGCGAACGAGCGGACGCTGCCCCGGCTTCGTTGGACTGACATGACGGCATGGACGGTTCCCGGTGATCGCTCGCAGCGCCTGGCCTGGCTGGATCGATGGCGCCAGCGGGTCCCACAACCCAGCGTCTGGCCTGACCTGCCGCAGCTCCCGCCCATCGAGCGGTCGGCTTCTGATGCCGCGCCAGCTCCGTTCGTATTTGATGGCTGGGGGAGGCTGCCGCCCGGGCACATCGTTGCCGAGTGGCGCCGCCTCAACTGGCCAGTTTGCGAGCATCCGGGGAATCCCAAGGAGCCGTTCATTGCAACGATGCGAGCCCAGGTCGATCTGTCGGCTCTAGATGAAGCGGACCGAGTTCGCGCGCTGATTGCCTTGGAACGGGGGCGTTCGCGCGACGGCGTGCTGGGGCCCAGTCACTACGGGTTTGGGCAGACCAAGGAATGGCACCTGAGGGGTACGGTGGTGGAGCTGTCTCTGCGAGGGCGTCGGGATTGGCAGGTCAGGGCCATGCACGCATGGCTTCGAGTCCTGGGTGACTTCGATGCGCGGGAAGACCAGGAGGCGGCGCTGGAGGTCCTTCGCAGGCTGGCCAACGAAGAAGTGCGGGATCCGTCGTTCGAGAACCTCGTCGGCCGGATGATGCGCGATGCGGGGCGGACGCCTTCACAGCTCAGTGCATGGCTGAGCGAATTTGGCCGGAGCAATGCCAGTGTGGACAAGACCAGCCCCGCCGCACGTCGGCGCCATTTGCCGATTCGCCTGTGGCTTGCGGACGGGGCGTTCAAGGGACAGCGGACCGATGACTGTCAGACGCCTCTGCCAGCCGTAGAGGGTGAAGCCTGGCGCGAGTTGGGGCCTGTCATGCAAGAGGTGGCACTGCCTCCGAACGCTCAGGCCAGTGCCCTGCTGCTTCGATGTGAGCCGTGGGAAGCCCGGCGATTCTGGGCATCTCGCCACTGGCGCTCAAGCTTGCGCCTTCAGCTGCGGACCCTGGCACGGGAGCAAGGTCTGGGCATTCCCTTCATCTCTGTCCCTGCCTTTGCGGTTCCCGGGGGGGGGTGCTGGGGGGTGTTTGCTGAGGCGGCGCCGGATGCCGGCAGCGGCTTGGCCGAATCGCTCCGATCTTTGATTGCTCGGCGCACTGCGCTGATCGGCCAAAAGGAAGCACCGAGCCGTCCCGGCTGGCATTTGCCTGAACCCGAATGCGATGTCGAGGGCTGGCAGCAGGTCTGGAGTACTGGCTGGCCGGAGGCCCTCGCCGACTGCCCCTTCGGAGCAAGAGCTGCTGAAGCACGAACGCACGCTTCCGGAGCGATGGAGGCTTGGCTACAGCGCGAATGGGCGGACACACAGGCTTGGCGGGTGTACCTGGGGACTCCGTCCCTTAAGATCAATGAATGAAAAGGCGAGGACAATGTCACTGGATAAGGGAATTGAATATCTGCTTGGATCCTTTGGTCAGGAGAGATTCATGGCCGAGGTCTATGAGAAGCACTGGAAGCTTTTTTCGGATGCCTGCAAAGTCCCTGAAGATATTCTTTCCATTGAAGATGTCGAAAGCTATCTTTTCTCGGCAATGCCATGGACGATTGTCGAACCTTGGGGCGGATCCGGTCTTCTGGCTGCCAAGGCGCCCACGGGAGGGCGTCGCGCGGAAATCAGTTCGGTCGAGGAGGCCCTGGCCCTTTATGCGGCGGGAAATACCTTGATTCTCCCGCGAGCCCAGAAGCGCTGGCCCAAGCTCGCAGAGTTGTGCGCGAAGATATCAAGCGAAATGCTCTGTCAGGTAGAGGCGAACATCTATCTGACGCCGCCAAACTCTCAGGGATTCCTGGCGCATTACGACAGTCATGATGTATTCCTCCTGCAAATGGAGGGCAGCAAGCGGTGGCGCTTGCGCGTGGATCCTGCCATCCACTTGCCAGCGGTCGAAGATGCGCTGCGTACCGAATTCATCGAGGTTGACCGGGACTATGACGGCGACGAGATTCAGGAAGTGATGCTGGACAAAGGGGCTTCGCTCTACATCCCGCGTGGTGTCGTGCACAGCGGGGTTGCCGAAGAGCAGTGCTCGATGCACATCACATTCGGGCTGCACCCGATCACCTGGTACAAGTTGATTCGTTCGACGGTTCTGGATGGCACCATGCAGGACAGCCGACTGCGCCAGACCGTGCCCCACGAGATTCTCTGCAACCTTGACGATCCAGCTTCCAGGGAAAAGGTCATGGAAATGGCGGAGCTGGCGCTCAGCAAGGGGCGGGTAGCCACTTCGCTGAGGTTCCTGTATGAACGCTCAGGTGCCCTGGTTCCTGGGAAGCGCATTCGCACCATCAATAACATGTCCAGGATTGACAACGGAACGCGGCTTAGGCTTCAGCCGGGCGCGGAGCTTTATTGGAATGACACCTCTCAGCAATCCTGGTTCACCGTGACCGGTCGCCGGATCACCGTGCCAGCGTCAAAAATGCTGATATTGATCGATCGAGTCGCCGAACTCGGTTCGTTTTCTCCTGATGACCTAGCAGATCTGGCCAAGCCTGATGAGGCGCTCGAATTCTGTCGCTGGCTGATCGGGCAGGGGCTTGTTTCGTTTCAAGAGGGCTGAAGCCCCGGAGGATGAGGAGGGTGTATTAATGGAAAAGGAGAATGAATGAAATCCAGGCTTGTAGGTAAGCGAGTTCCTCAGCAGAAGAACGATGCCCAGGAGTTGAGCTCCGAGTTGTTGCAGGCTGTTGCCGGTGGCGTTCAGCTTCAAGCTGACACCAACAACGAGCGAAATACCCAGAACAACAACAATGAGAGGAATGGCAGCAAACTCGTCTCTGACGGAATGCTTGCATAAAGGAAAAGGGTGCTTGCGAGCACCCTTTTTCTGGTTCTTGAGAAGGCCTCTGCGTCAGCCCTTGACGCCCAACTCGCGGAGCCGCTCCTCCAGATAGCTGTGCGCCGTGTAGCGGTCGCTCAGCACTACTTCGTTGCGCGGGTGCAGGAAGAGGGGCAGGGAGATGCGGCTCTTCTTCGCGCCGTCGCCCACGGGGTTCACCACGCGGTGGATGGTGGAGGGGTAGTAGCCTTGCGAGGCTTCCTGGAGCATGTCGCCGATGTTGATGATCAGCATGCCGAAGTCGCAGGGCACGTCGACCCAGCTGCCGTCCTTGGCCTGCACCTGCAGGCCGGGCTCGTTGGCAGCGGGGAGGATGGTCAGCAGGTTGATGTCCCCGTGCGGCGCAGCGCGCAGGGAGCCGGCGGGCTCCTGGCCGGTGAGGGGCGGGTAGCGCAGCACGCGCAGCAGGGTCTGGCGGCTGTCCTTGATCATGTGGGAGAGCGGCTCGCGGTAGTTCTTCGCGATGTCCGGCGGGGTGTGCCGCTCCACCCAGGACAGCAGCTCGGCCGCGAGGCCGTTGGCCAGGCCGTAGTACTGCATCGCATCGTCCTTGAGGGCCGGTGGGATGCGGCCCCAGGGATAGATGTGGAAGTACTCCTTGATGTCCTTTTGCGTGAAGCCCTTGGCCGTCTCGGAGATCTCGGTGGAGAACCAGCCATCCTGCGTCTCCTTGGAGAACGTGTAGCCGGTCTTCTCGTCGCCGTTGAAGAAGCCGAGCCAGTCGGCATAGATCTTCTCGACCAGCGTCTGGGGGATGGGATGGTTCACCAGCACACCGAAGCCGGTTTCATGCAGGGAACGGGTGAAGCGCTCGGCGGCATCCGGGGCGCGGTAGTCAACGACGCTGACTTGCATGGGGGAGTCCTTTTCTCTTCCCGTCGCCCGGCCATTCAATCGCGGGGCCGTGGCGCGCGCGGGAAGTCTAGGCCATGGCCCGTGAATTCGCAAACGTTTGGCCTGCCGGCACTCCAATGGCAAGCCAGGGCCGGGCCGTGCAAAAGCCTCAGAAGCGGCCTCAAGTTGCCGAAGATCAAGGCGGCCGGTGCATTGGTGGCAGATGGCAAGGGTGTTACAGTCCGGTTCCCTGTGATGGGGATTCGTACCGGAAGCCAGTGGTGGCAGGTGCGCATCCTCAGGTCCTTCCCGTCCCCTTTTCTGGCAACAGCAAAGGCGGGTCGCAATCCGCCAACCGGTCAAGCCGTGTCGCGGAAGGTTGTCCAACCAGCCAACAGTTCTGGAAACCGGAACAAGAGGTGAGCGAAATGATGCAGCAATACAGGTCGAATTCGTACCTGTTCGGGGGCAATGCGCCCTATGTCGAAGAGATGTACGAGGCTTACCTCGACAATCCTGGTTCCGTGCCGGACAACTGGCGCGCCTACTTCGACGCCCTCCAGCACGTCCCTGCCGTGGACGGCAGCGACGCCCGCGACGTGGCCCATGCGCCCGTCATCGAATCCTTCGCCCAGCGCGCCAAGGCCAATGCCTTCGGCAACAAGGCATCCAGCGCCGACCTGGCGGTGGCCCGCAAGCAGGTGCACGTCCAGTCCCTGATCGCCGCCTACCGCTTCCTGGGCAACCGCTGGGCCGAGCTCGACCCGCTCAAGCGTGGTGAGCGTCCCAAGATTCCCGAACTCGATCCGGCCTTCTACGACCTGAGCGAGTCCGACATGGACATCGCCTTCTCCGCCGCCAACACCTACTTCGGTGGCGAGACCATGAGCCTGCGCCAGATCGTTCAGGCCCTGCGCGAGACCTACTGCGGCACCATCGGCGCCGAGTTCATGCACGGTTCCGACCCCGCCGAGAAGCGCTGGTGGCAGGAGCGCCTGGAGAAGCAGCGCGGCAAGCCCACCTTCAATGCGGAAGACAAGAAGCGCATCCTCGATCGCCTGACCGCGGCCGAAGGCCTGGAGCGCTACCTCCACACCAAGTACGTCGGCCAGAAGCGCTTCTCTCTGGAAGGTGGCGAGAGCTTCATCGCCGCGATGGACGAGCTGATCCAGCGCGCCGGCGAGAACGGCGTGCAGGAAATCGTGATCGGCATGGCCCACCGCGGCCGCCTGAATGTGCTGGTGAACACCCTGGGCAAGATGCCCAAGGACCTGTTCGCCGAGTTCGAGCACAAGGGTGCCCACGACCTGCCCGCAGGCGACGTGAAGTACCACCAGGGCTTCTCCAGCGATGTGTCCACGCAGGGCGGCCCTGTCCACCTGAGCCTGGCCTTCAACCCCTCGCACCTGGAAATCGTGAACCCGGTGGTCGAAGGCAGCGTGCGCGCCCGCCAGGACCGCCGCGGCGACACCGCCGGCAGCCAGGTGCTGCCGGTGCTGGTGCACGGTGACGCAGCCTTCGGCGGCCAGGGCGTCGTGCAGGAAACGCTGTGCATGGCCCAGACCCGCGGCTACCGCACGGGCGGCACGGTGCACATCGTCATCAACAACCAGATCGGCTTCACCACCAGCGACCCGCGCGACCTGCGTTCCACGCAGTACTGCTCCGACGTCGTCAAGATGATCGAGGCCCCGGTGCTGCACGTGAACGGCGACGACCCGGAAGCCGTCGTGTGGGCCGCACAGCTGGCGATGGACTACCGCACCGCGTTCAAGAAGGACGTGGTCATCGACATCGTCTGCTTCCGCAAGCTGGGCCACAACGAGCAGGACACCCCGGCCCTGACCCAGCCCCTGATGTACAAGAAGGTCGCCGCCCACCCCGGCACCCGCAAGCTGTACGCCGACAAGCTGGTCGCCCAGACCGCCCTGGCTGCCGACGAACCCGACAACATGGTCAAGGCCTACCGCGCCGCCATGGACGAAGGCCGTCACACCGTGGACCCGGTGCTGACCAACTACAAGGGCAAGTACGCCACGGACTGGACGCCCTTCCTGGGCAAGAAGTGGACGGACAACTGCGACACCGCCATCCCCGTGTCCGAATGGAAGCGTCTGGCCGAGCGCATCACCACGCTGCCCAAGGACTTCGTCCCGCACAACCTGGTGCAGAAGCTGATCGCCGACCGCGCCGCCATGGGCCGTGGCGAGATCAACGTCGACTGGGGCATGGGCGAGCACATGGCCTTCGCCTCGCTGGTCGCTTCGGGCTATCCCGTGCGTCTGTCGGGTGAGGACTGCGGCCGCGGCACCTTCACGCACCGCCATGCCGTGATCCATGACCAGAACCGCAGCAACTGGGACGAAGGCACCTTCATCCCGCTGCAGAACGTGGCCGAGAACCAGGCCCCGTTCGTGGTCATCGACTCCATCCTGTCGGAAGAGGCCGTGCTGGGCTTCGAGTACGGCTATGCCGCTGCCGAGCCCAACACGCTGACCATCTGGGAAGCCCAGTTCGGCGACTTCGTCAACGGTGCGCAGGTCGTGATCGACCAGTTCATCGCCTCGGGCGAAGTGAAGTGGGGCCGTGCCAACGGCCTGACCATGATGCTGCCGCACGGCTACGAAGGCCAGGGCCCCGAGCACAGCTCGGCCCGCCTGGAGCGCTTCATGCAGCTGGCCGCGGACAACAACATGCAGATCGTGCAGCCCACCACGGCTTCGCAGATCTTCCATGTGCTGCGCCGCCAGATGCTGCGCATGTTCCGCAAGCCGCTGGTCATCATGACCCCCAAGAGCCTGCTGCGTGCCAAGGACGCCACCTCGCCGCTGTCCGAGTTCACCAAGGGTGAGTTCCAGACCGTGATCGGCGAGCTGGACGCCAGCATCGACGCCGCCAAGGTCAAGCGCGTGATCGCCTGCTCGGGCAAGGTCTACTACGACCTGGTCAAGAAGCGCGAGGAGAAGAAGGCCACCGACGTCGCGATCCTGCGCGTCGAGCAGCTCTACCCCTTCCCGCACAAGGCCTTCGCCGCCGAGATCAAGAAGTACCCGAACGCCGCGGACATCGTGTGGTGCCAGGACGAGCCGCAGAACCAGGGCGCCTGGTTCTTCGTGCAGCACTACATCCACGAGAACATGCTGGACGGCCAGAAGCTGGGCTTCGCCGGTCGCCCCGCGTCCGCCTCGCCGGCTTGCGGCTATGCGCACCTGCACCAGGAGCAGCAGAAGGCGCTGCTGGACCAGGCCTTCGCCAAGCTCAAGGGCTTCGTTCTCACCAAATAAGTCAAAGCGGCCCTGGGTGCCGCTCCTGACCCGCCCGGTTCAGGCGTCCACCTCGTGACGCCGGACCGCGGGCAGTGAGCGGCCAGCGCAGCAGCAAGCAGAAAGAATCATCATGGCAATCGTTGAAGTCAAGGTTCCCCAACTGTCTGAATCGGTGTCCGAAGGCACCCTGATCTCCTGGAAGAAGAAGCCCGGCGAAGCCGTCGCGGTGGACGAGATCCTGATCGAGATCGAAACCGACAAGGTCGTGCTGGAAGTGCCCGCGCCCAGCGCCGGCGTGCTGGCCGAGACCCTGAAGGACGGCGGCGCCTCCGTCGTGAGCGAGGAAGTCATCGCCCGCATCGACACCGAAGGCAAGGCCGGTGCCGTGGCCGCCCCGGCTGCAGCGCCTGCAGCCGCTCCGGCCGCCGCAGCCCCCGCTGCTGCCGCCAACAAGGGTGACGTGGCCATGCCCGCCGCCGCGAAGATCCTGGCCGAGAAGGGCCTGCAGGCCACCGACGTCGCCGGCTCCGGCAAGGACGGCCGCGTGACCAAGGGCGACGCCCTGGCCGCCGGCGCCAAGCCTGCCGCCGTGGCCGCGCCGGTCGCCGCCCCCGTGGCCGCCGCCAAGCCGCTGCCGGCCGTCGCCGCGCCCGTCGCACAGAACCTGGGTGACCGCCCCGAGCAGCGCGTGCCGATGAGCCGCCTGCGCGCCCGCGTGGCCGAGCGTCTGATCCAGTCGCAGTCGACCAACGCCATCCTGACCACGTTCAACGAAGTGAACATGGCGCCGCTGATGGAGATGCGCAAGAAGTTCCAGGAGAAGTTCGAGAAGGAGCACGGCGTCAAGCTGGGCTTCATGAGCTTCTTCGTGAAGGCCGCCGTCGCTGCCCTCAAGAAGTTCCCGGTGCTGAACGCCTCGGTCGATGGCAATGACATCGTCTACCACGGCTACTTCGACATCGGCATCGCCGTGGGCTCGCCCCGTGGCCTGGTCGTGCCCATCATCCGCAATGCCGACCAGCTGAGCTTTGCCGACATCGAGAAGAAGATCGCCGAGTTCGGCCAGAAGGCCAAGGAAGGCAAGATCTCCATCGACGACCTGACCGGCGGCACCTTCTCCATCTCCAATGGCGGCACCTTCGGCTCCATGCTGTCGACCCCCATCATCAACCCGCCGCAGTCGGCCATCCTGGGCGTGCACGCCACCAAGGACCGCGCCGTGGTCGAGAACGGCCAGGTCGTGGTGCGCCCGATCAACTACCTCGCGATGTCCTACGACCACCGCATCATCGACGGCCGCGAAGCCGTGCTGGGCCTGGTCACGATGAAGGAAGCGCTGGAAGACCCGGCCCGCCTGCTGTTTGACATCTAAATGGTGACTGCGCGGCCTCAGGGCAGCGCGGCAGGTCCATCCCCGGAACCTGTACGCGAGCCTGAGGCCGTTTGCCATGCCCCGAGCCCTCGGGGCCTGCTGCGACAAGGAATCAAGACATGAGCACCAAGAACTTTGACGTCGTCGTGATCGGCGGCGGCCCCGGCGGCTACATCGCCGCCATCCGTGCCGCCCAGCTGGGCTTCAACGCGGCCTGCATCGACGAGTGGAAGAACGAGAAGGGCGGCCCCGCACCGGGCGGCACCTGCACCAACGTCGGCTGCATCCCCTCCAAGGCCCTGCTGCAGTCCTCGGAGCATTTCGAGCACGCCAACCACCACTTCGCCGAGCACGGCATCACGGCGGACAACGTCCAGATCGACGTCGCCAAGATGATCGGCCGCAAGGCCACCGTCGTGAAGCAGAACAACGACGGCATCCTCTACCTGTTCAAGAAGAACAAGGTCAGCTTCTTCCACGGCCGCGGCTCCTTCGTCGCTGCCAAGGACGGCGGCTACGAGATCAAGGTGGCTGGCGCTGCTGAAGAGACGCTGAGTGCCAAGCACGTCATCATCGCCACCGGCTCCAATGCCCGCCAGCTGCCCGGCGCCGAGTTCGACGAAGAGCTGATCCTCTCCAACGACGGCGCGCTGCGCATCCCCGCCACGCCCAAGAAGCTGGGCGTGATCGGCTCTGGCGTGATCGGCCTGGAGATGGGCTCGGTGTGGCGCCGCCTGGGTGCCGAAGTCACCATCCTCGAAGCCATGCCGGCCTTCCTGGGCGCTGCCGACGAAGCCGTGGCCAAGGAAGCCGCCAAGGTCTTCAAGAAGCAGGGCCTGGACATCCAGCTCGGCGTGAAGATCGCCTCGGTGACCAAGGGCAAGGACAGCGTCACCATCGCCTACGCCGACGCCAAGGGCGCCGAGCAGAGCCTGGTGGTGGACAAGCTGATCGTCTCCATCGGCCGCGTGCCCAACACCATCGGCCTGAATGCCGAAGCCGTGGGCCTGAAGCTGGACGAGCGCGGCGCCATCGTCGTGGACGACGAGTGCAAGACCAACCTGCCCAATGTCTGGGCCGTGGGTGACGTCGTGCGCGGCCCCATGCTGGCCCACAAGGCCGAGGAAGAGGGCGTGGCCGTGGCCGAGCGCATCGCAGGCCAGCACGGCCATGTGAACTTCGGCACCATTCCCTGGGTCATCTACACCAGTCCCGAGATCGCCTGGGTCGGCAAGACCGAGCAGCAGCTCAAGGCCGAGGGTGTCGCGTACAAGGCCGGCCAGTTCCCCTTCATGGCCAATGGCCGCGCTCGCGCGCTGGGCGACACCACCGGCTTCGTGAAGATGCTGGCAGACGCCAAGACCGACGAGATCCTGGGCGTGCACATCATCGGCCCCTTCGCTTCCGAGCTGGTTGCCGAAGCCGTGGTGGCGATGGAGTTCAAGGCCTCGGCCGAGGACATTGCCCGCATCTGCCACGCCCACCCGAGCTTGAGCGAAGCCACCAAGGAAGCGGCCCTGGCCGTGGACAAGCGCACCCTGAATTTCTGATCCCGATCGGAAGTCACGGGTTCAAAGGGGCGGCCTCGGTCGCCCCTTTTCACGATGTCACGAGGAACAGCCTGAGGCCCCATGAGCAGCGTCACCGAGCTCTACCACCAGACCCTGGCAGAACGCGGCTTCACGGCCGATCCCGCGCAGTTGCGCGCCATCGCGGCCCTGCAGCGCTGCCAGGATGAATGGGCGGACTACAAGGCCCGCCGCAGCAATGCCGTCACCAAGCTGCTGGTGCGCCCGCCCATTCCGCGTGGCGTCTACATGTACGGCGGCGTGGGGCGTGGCAAGAGCTTCCTCATGGACTGCTTCTTCCAGGCCGTGCCGCTCACGCGCAAGACCCGCCTGCACTTCCATGAATTCATGCGCGAGGTGCACCGCGAGCTGCAGGACCTCAAGGGCATCGCCGATCCCCTGGACGAGCTGGGCAAGCGCATCGCCAAACGCTTCCGGCTGATCTGCTTCGACGAATTCCACGTGGCCGACGTGACGGACGCGATGATCCTGCACCGGCTGCTGGACGCGCTGTTCAAGTACCGCGTGTCCATCGTCACGACCTCCAATTTCCATCCGGACGGCCTCTATCCCAATGGCCTGCACCGCGACCGCATCCTGCCGGCCATCGAGCTGCTGAAGGAGAAGATGGAGGTCATCAACGTCGACCATGGCACCGACTACCGCCAGCGCTCGCTGGAGCATGTGGAGCTTTACCACTGCCCGCTGGACGACAAGGCCGATGCCGCGCTGACGCATGCCTTCGAGAGCCTTGCCGAGGCCAAGGACGAAGACCCGCTGCTGCACATCGAGCACCGCGAGCTGCGTTCACGGCGCCGTGCGGGCGGCGTGGTGTGGTTTGACTTCCAGACCCTCTGCGGCGGCCCGCGCTCGCAGAACGACTACCTCGAGCTGGCCTCGCGTTTCCACACCCTGATCCTGTCCGGCGTGCCCGAAATGCCGGTGCGCCTGGCCAGCGAGGCGCGGCGCTTCACCTGGCTGGTGGACGTGCTCTATGACCGCCGCTGCAAGCTGGTCATCTCGGCCGCGGTGCCGCCCGAGCAGCTCTACACCGAAGGCCCGCTGGCGCATGAGTTCCCGCGCACGGTGTCCCGCTTGCAGGAAATGCAATCGCGCGAGTACCTGGAGCTGGAGCGCCGGGAAGTGGATACTTCGCTGACATGAGCCCCGCCGCCCGACAACGCCGCTTCACCCGCCTGGCCCTGGCCCTCTGGCTGGCCTGCTGCGGCGTGGCCGCCAGTGCCGGTGAGCGTGGCGAGGATGAGCGCCGTGCAGCCCGCAGTGCGATCGAGCAGCGCTACCAGCAGGCCGTCCAGGACTGCCTGGCCCGCTTCGCCGTCAACGCCTGCCAGCAGGAGGCCAGGCTCGCGCGCCAGCAGGCCCTGCAGCCCTTGCTGGACGAGGAACTGGCAGAGTCCCTGGCCCAGCGCGAGCAGCGGGCCTCGGAGAGCCGCCAGCGCCTGCGCGAGAAGGCGCAGGAGCAGGCGCAGCTGGAGGCCAGGCGCCGCAGCGAAGCCCTGATGGCGGCGCCTCCGCTGCCTCGCGCCGAGGCGGCGCAGCCGGCCTCCGCGGCCTCGCGCCCGGCACGCCCGGTGCCCGATGTGGAGAAGCTGCGGCGCCAGGATGAAGCCGCCGCAGCGCAGCGGGCGCGTGACCAGCAGAGCCGCATCCGCAAGGCCGAGGCGCATCGCCGCGAGGCCCTGGAGCGCCTGCAGGACCGTGCCCTGCACAAGCCGCTGGCGCCGCCCTTGCCGCCCCCGAGCGCGGCGTCCGCGCCTCGCTGAACGGCCTCAGCCCAGGGGTTCGATCCGGACCACGGCCAGGGAGAGGTTGTCCCCGCTGCCATGGGCCCGCTGCCGGGCCTTGTTGAGCAGCAGCTCGGCGGCCTCGCGCGGAGGCAGGCTGTGCAGCACGGTGCCCAGTTCGCGCGGATTGAAGTAGTGCCACAGGCCGTCGCTGCAGGCCATCAGGCAGTCGCCGGGCTCCAGCGGGCCGATGACGTCGCCCGTGGGCGTGGGGTCCTGCACGGTGCCCAGGCAGCCGGTCAACAGATTGGACTGCGGATGGGTCGAGGCCTCGCTCTCGCTGATCTTGCCTTCGTCGACCAGGCGCTGGACATAGGAGTGGTCCAGCGTGCGCTTGAGCATGTTGGGGCCACGGAAAAAGTAGATGCGCGAATCGCCGGTATGCAGCCAGTGGCAGCGGCGGTCCGGCGTGATCAGGTAGGCGGCGATGGTGCTGTGCGGCTCCTCCTCGGCGGAGATGGCCGTCAGCTTGATCATCAGGTGGGCCTCGTCGGCGATCTGGCGCAGCAGGTCGGCCGGGTTCTCGTCTTCCGGGGAGAAGCGCTCGAAGAGCTGCTGGGCCGTCAGCACGACCTGGTCGGCGGCCTTGCGCCCGCCGCTCTTGCCGCCCATGCCGTCCGCCAGCACGGCCAGCACGCAGCCCGCAATGCGCGGGTGGCTGATGACCTGGACCTGGTCCTGCTGGTACGTGCGGTCACCCCGGTGGATGCCGGTGGCGGCGTTCAGTCGAAATCCAGGGTTGCGGCTCATGCGGTCTCAGGCGAGTTTGCCCAAAACTATAATCGGGAATGAAGGCCGGACCGGCGCCTCGGAAGCGATTCGCGGGCCCATCCCCCCGGGTTCCCCACAAATGGACGCAGATCTTCACTCCCTGTCACGCCAATTGATCGAGTTGCGGATGGAGCATGCGGATCTTGACGGTCTCATCGATCGCGCCTCGGGCATGCTGCCGCTGGATGAACTGCAGCTGCAGCGCCTGAAGAAGCGCCGCCTGGCCCTGAAGGATCGGATTGCCCGCCTGGAACAGGCCAGCGAGCCCGACGAGCCGGCATGAGCGACACGCGGGCCTGCTGTCATGCCAGGCGGACCTGAAGTTGCCGTCTCGTTAGCATCGCTCCTCACCACTTCCCCATGCCCCGGGCCCCGCGCCTGACCCAGACGACGCCACGCTCTTGAGCTCCCCGGACCCGGACACCCCCGCCACCGACACCACCCCGCCCAGCGAGCTGGAGCAATGGGTGCAGGCCGCCTTCGACCAGGGCGGTCCGCTGTCGCGCGCCGACGCCGGCTACAGCCCCCGCGAGCCCCAGCTGGCCATGACGCAGGCCGTGGCCCGTGCCATCGCGCGGCGGGAGAGCCTGGTGGTCGAGGCGGGCACGGGCGTGGGCAAGACCTTCGCTTACCTCGTGCCCGCCTTGCTCAGCGGCGGGCGGGCCCTGATCAGCACCGCGACCAAGAGCCTGCAGGACCAGCTCTTTCTGCGCGACCTGCCGCGGCTGTGCGCGGCGCTGTCCGTGCCGGCCCGCATCGCCCTGCTGAAGGGGCGCGGCAGCTATCTGTGCCTGCATCGCCTCGAGTACGCGCGGCATGGCGCCGAGCTGCCCGACCGCCGCTCCGTGCTGGCCCTGGCACGCGTGGAGCGCTGGGCGCAGCAGACGCGCACCGGTGACTTCGCCGAGCTGGACGGTCTGGACGAGCGCTCGCCCGTCATCCCCATCGTCAGTTCGACGCGGGAGAACTGCCTGGGCAGCGAATGCCCGCAGTGGAGCTCGTGCTTCGTCGTCAAGGCAAGGCGTGAGGCCATGGAGGCCGACATCGCCGTCGTCAACCACCACCTCTTCTTCGCCGACATGGCCTTGCGCGACAGCGGCGTGGCCGAGCTGCTGCCCAGCGTCGACGTCGCCGTGTTCGACGAAGCCCATCAGCTGACCGAGGCCGGCGTGCAGTTCCTCGGCCAGAACCTGGGCACCTCGCAGCTGATCGACTTTGCGCGTGACATGCTGGCCCTGGGGCTCACCGAAGCGCGCGGCACGATGGACTGGCAGTCCCTGCATGGCCAACTGGAGAAGGCGGCACGCGAGTTGCGCCTGGTCTGCGCCGGGCCGCTCAAGGACCTGCGCGGCCTGATCAAGCTGCGCTGGAACGAACGGGCGGGGCAGGGGGGCTTCGCCGCCGCGCTGGCCGAGGTTGCCTGCGCGGCCGACGAGGCCGCCGAGGCGCTGGCCGCCGTGGAGAACGGCTCGCCGGACTTCCTGCGTCTGATCGAGCGCGCCCGGCAGCTTTCTGAGCGCGCCCATGCCTTCTCGCTGGAGCCGGCGCCGGGGGCGGTGCGCTGGATCGACATCAGCCCGCACCAGGCAAGGCTGGTGGAGTCGCCCCTGGACATCCGCGAGGCCATGCAGGAGCAGCTGAAGGACTCGCCCAAGGCCTGGATCTTCACCTCCGCCACCCTGGGGGACGACGAGCGCCTGAGCTGGTTCACCGAGTCCTCGGGGCTGACGGACGCGCGGGTGCTGCGCGTGGGCAGCCCCTTCGACTACCCCAATCACGCGCGGCTCTATGTGCCGCGCGGTTTCCCCAAGCCGTCCGAGCCGCATCACTCGGCCAGCGTGGCCGTGCTGGCCGCGCGCTGCGCGCAGGCGCTGGGAGGCCGCTGCTTCGTGCTGACCACCACGCTGCGCGCCCTGCAGGTGATCGGCGATGCGCTGAAGACCGAGCTGGAGGCCCTGGGGGCGCCGCTGAAGGTGCTGGTGCAGGGCGCCATCCCGAAGCGCATGCTGCTGCAGCAGTTCATGGAAGACCCCCGCGCGGTGCTCGTGGGCTCGGCCAGCTTCTGGGAGGGCATCGACGTGCCGGGCGATGCGCTGCAGTGCGTGCTGATCGACAAACTGCCCTTCCCGCCGCCCAACGATCCGCTGGTGGAGGCACGGGTGCAGCGCCTGGAGCGCGAGGGCCGCAATGCCTTTGCCGACTACTTCATCGCCGAGGCCGCGATCGCGCTCAAGCAGGGCGGAGGACGGCTGATCCGCACGGAGACGGACAAGGGGCTGCTGGTCGTCTGCGACCCACGCATGGCCGGCATGAACTACGGCCGGCGGCTGCGCGCAGCCCTGCCGCCCATGACGCCGGTGGCCAACGAGGGCGAGGCGCTGAGCTGGCTGCGCGGCCTGGCCGCCGAGCGTGGACCTGCCGCGCTGGTCGCGGCCTGGACGGGGTCCTGAAGCCGCCGGCGTAGCGCCTCGCACCGCGCCCGCGTCAGCCCTGGCTCATGCGCTGAGCCAGCGTGCCTTCCGGCCATGAAAAAAGCGCATGCGGCTTTCGCTGCATGCGCCTTGCGGGCGGGCGTCCAGGGGGTTACCAGAGCTTCCACCAGGGCTTCTTGGCCGCGCGCTCGTTGCCGGCCAGGTACTGGCTCTGCGGGAAGCTCTTGCGCAGCACGCGCTCGGCGTCGTCACGCAGCTTGGGCAGGCCCAGCTGCTCGTAGCTGCGGACCATGATGGACAGCGCCTCCTCGGCGGCGGGGGCCGTCTCGAACTCCTTGACCGCGGATTGGGCGCGGTTGGCCGCGGCCACATAGGCGCCGCGGTTGAAGTAGTAGCGCGCAACGTGGACCTCGTAGGCTGCCAGGGTGTTGGTGATGAAGTCGACGCGGACGGCCGCGTCCTCGGCGTACTTCGAGTCCGGGAACTGCTCGACCAGCTGGCGGAAGGCCAGCAGCGCATCACGCGAGGCTTGCTGGTCACGCTCGGCCACGTCCTGGCTGGCCAGACGGCCGAAGAGGCCCATGTCCTCGTTGAAGTTGACGGTGCCCTTCATGTAGAGGGCGTAGTCCATGGCCGGGCTGGAGGGATTGAGCTTGATGAAGCGGTCCAGGGCACTGATGGCCTGGGCCCGCTCGCCGCTCTTGTAGTAGGCCCAGGCGATGTCCAGCTGCGCCTGCTGGGCGAGTACCGTACCGGCCGCACGGCCCTCGATCTTTTCCAGGCCCTTGATGGCCCGGTCGTAGCCGCCGTTGGCCAGGTCGTCCTTGGCCTCTGAGTACAATTTGTCCAGGCTGGCCTGTGAATTGGGATCCTCCTTGAAGGGGGACGAGCAGGCGGCCAGGGCCAGCACCAGGCTGCCCGCCAGCACTCGGGCGGGCACGGCGTTGAGCCGACGGGCGGGCCTGTCCGCGGACAGCACAGGCACGGAACCGCTCTGCGTCGGGTGACGCTTCCCCAGGAAATCCATCATGGTCCATTGGCCAGGCGCTCAGGCGCCAGCCCATCTGAAAAAGGAGCGCCGATTATATGGTTCAGGCTTTGGTGGACCTGAAAGCCACGCCCGGTATCGAACCCGGCATCGAACCCGGTATCGATGCCCTCGATCCTGAGGGCGATGCGCCGGAGGATGCGGGCGCCTCGGAGGTGGAGGTCCGTGAGTCGCGCGTGGAGCGCGAGGCTCAGGGGCAGCGGCTGGACAAATTCGTCGTCGGCATGGCGCCGGAGTTCTCGCGCAGCCATCTGCAGGGCCTGATCGAGCGCGGGCTGGTGAGTGTGCAGGGCCAGGTGCAGAACACGGCCTCGCGCAAGGTGCTGGCGGGCCAGCGGGTGCGTGTGGAGCTTCAGCCCACCGAGGAAAGCCAGGCCTTCCGCGCCGAGCCCATGGCGCTGGACATCCTGTACGAGGATGCGCACCTGATGGTCGTCAACAAGCCGGTGGGCCTGGTCGTGCACCCGGCGCCGGGCAACTGGTCCGGCACGCTGATGAACGGCCTGCTGGCACACCACGCCCAGGCGGCGCAGCTGCCGCGCGCGGGCATCGTCCACCGGCTCGACAAGGACACCTCGGGCCTGATGGTCGTGGGCAAGACGCTGGAGGCGACTGTCGCGCTGTCCCGCATGATCGCCGACCGCCAGGTGCATCGCGAGTACCTGGCCCTGTGCCACGGTCGCCTGACCGCGCCGCTGCACGTCGATGCGCCGATGCGGCGAGACCCGGCATCGCGCGTCAAGATGGCGGTGGTGCCCGGCGGCAAGCCGGCGCAGACCGATGTCTTCCCGCTGGCCCACACGCCAGACTCGCCCTGGATGAGCGCGGTGCACTGCGTGCTGCATACCGGCCGCACCCATCAGATCCGCGTCCACCTGTCCTGGAAGGGCTATGCCCTGGTGGCCGATGCCTTGTACGGCGGCGCGCCCGCCCTGGGCCTGGAGCGCCAGGCGCTGCACGCGGCCAAGCTGAGTTTCGAGCATCCCATGACGGGGGCGGCGATGGTCCTCCTGGCGCCGCTGCCTGCGGATCTTGCCCAGGCCTGGCAGCGTGCGGGATTCCCTGCGCCGGCTCTCTGAGGGGCAGGTGCGGCGGGCAGGGTACAATGTGCGCGCAGAGCTTGGGTGAACAGCCCTCGGTCCGGCGCCTTGCAGGGCAATGCGCGGGATCCGGTAGGGTCTGACCCATTTCGAGCAGGTGGCTGGTGATCGTCCGTGAGGGGCGATCGGCGCCTGAGGGCGAGAGAGAGTTTCGCCGTCCGAGTTGCTGGACTGACCATGTTCCTGAATGCGCCAGATGTGGAGGCGGCCTTCGCCGCCGCGCACCGCCTGCCGCACATCCGGGACCTGCTACAGCGGCATGAGCTGATGTTTGCCCCCGGGCCCCAGGCCCTCCGTTAGAACACTGTTGAACACCATGGCCGGCTCGATGAGCAGGTGCTGCCGACACACGCGATGAACACGCAGGAAGCCAAGCGAGTCCTGGAGACCGCGCTCATCTGTGCGCAGCAGCCCCTCACGATCAAGGATCTGCGCAGCCTCTTCGCCGACGAGATCGGCGCGGACAGCCTGCGCATGCTGCTGGACGAGCTGGCCCGCGATTGGGAGGGCCGCGGCGTCGAGCTGGTGGCCATTGCCAGCGGCTGGCGCTTCCAGAGCAGGCCCGAGATGCGCGAGTTCCTGGATCGCATGCATCCGGAGAAGCCGCAGCGTTATTCGCGGGCGGTGATGGAGACCCTGGCCATCATTGCCTATCGTCAACCGGTGACGCGCGGCGACATCGAGGACATCCGCGGCGTCGTGGTGTCCACGCAGATCGTCAAGCAGCTGGAAGACCGCAACTGGATCGAGGTGGTGGGCCACCGTGAGGCGCCGGGCCGACCAGCGCTGTATGCCACCACGCAGCAGTTCCTGGACGACCTGGGGCTGGAAAGCCTGTCCCAGCTGCCCGCCCTGGAGGCGGCCGGCGAGCCCGGCGCGGCCCTGGCGGAGGCGCTGGAAGGGCAGGGTTCGCTGCTGGAGTCGGAGCCGGCCCCGCAGGGGGCGGGGGCCGATCCGGAGGCTGGCCTGGCACCGATGCCGTCCGAGGCTGGAGCCTCGGATGCCCTGGAAGAGGCTCCGTCCGAGGCTGGGGCAGGCGTGCCGGCGGACGAGGCGCAGGCCGCGGCCGAACGGCCGCTGCCCGAGTCTGCCGACGGGCCCGAGGTCCTGGCCGAAGCGATTGAATCAGACGAACAAGCAGTGCAAGCAGAAGAAGGCGTCCCCGGTGACGCCGCCGAGGTGGTGACCGAAGTCGCCGCCTTCCCCGCTGAGCCCGAGGCCCTGGTGCCGCAGCAAGCTCAGCATCCCGATGTGAATGACAAGGTGCAAGCTGACGCATGAATGCCCATGACACCGATCCGGCCGCCGAAGGCGCGGGCGCGATGAATCCCGAAGCCGAGGCGCCCAAGCGCCGCCGAGCTCCCGCACGCAGCAAGGCCGCCGCCGAGGTGGCCGCGCCGGAAGTGGCCGAGCCCGCAGGCGAGGCTCCGGCGCCCAAGCCGCGAGCGCCGCGCAAGACGGCCGCCAAGAAGGCCGTGGTGGCTGACCAGGCCGCTGAGGTGATGGCCGCGCCGGAAGCCCCCGCTGCCGAGCCCGCAGCCGAAGAGGCCAAGCCGGTCAAGGCGCGCGCGCCCCGCAAGTCGACCAAGGCCGCCAAGGCCGACGCTGCAGAGGCGGTCGTGGATGCCGCTGACGCTGTGCCGGCCCAGGCTGCCGAGCCCGCCGCCCGCGAGCAGGCCGAGGCAGCGCCCGCGGCCCCCGCCGAGGGTGAATCCGCGGCACAGGCTTCGGCCGCCGACGAGGGTGATGCAGGCGATGCCGGCGAGGAAGGCCGTGGTCGTCGCAACCGCCGCCGGGGTCGCCGTGAGCGCGATGGTGAGCGTGGTGCCGAGCGTGGTGATCGCGGTGCCGAGCGCCCGGCGCGCCCTGTCGAAGCCGTGTTCACCCTGGGTGCCGAAGGTGAGGGCACCGACGCCGAAGCCGGCCGTGGCGAGCCCGTGGCCGAAGAGCTGATGGCCCAGGCTGGCGAGCGCTTTGCCGAGCTGCTGTCCGGCGCCTATGACGGCGAGGAAGTGGTGCCTGTCGAGGAAGTCGCCAGCCAGGAGACCAAGCGCGTGCTGGCTCCCGAGCTGGATGCGCCCAAGCTGCAGAAGGTGCTGGCCCAGGCCGGCATCGGCTCGCGCCGCGACATCGAGGACATGATCGCCGAGGGCAAGATCTCCGTGAACGGCGAGGTGGCCCACATCGGCCAGCGCATCTCCTTCGGGGACCGCGTGGCCGTCAACGGCAAGCCCATCAAGGTGCGCATCCAGCCGCCGGCGCCTCGCATCATTGCCTATCACAAGCCCGCGGGCGAGGTCGTCACCCACAACGACCCGGAAGGCCGCCCGACCGTCTTCCGCCGCCTGCCCAAGCTGCACCAGGGCAAGTGGCAGTCGGTCGGTCGCCTGGACCTCAACACCGAAGGCCTGCTGCTGTTCACCAACTCCGGTGAGCTGGCCAACCAGCTGATGCACCCGCGCTTCGGCGTGGAGCGCGAGTACGCCGTGCGCGTGCTGGGCACTCTCAACGAGGAACAGCGCGCCAAGCTGCTGTCCGGTGTCGACATCGAAGGCCAATCGGCCAGCTTCAAGAGCATCGAGGACGGCGGCGGCGAGGGCGTGAACCACTGGTACCGCGTCATCATCACCGAAGGCCGCAACCGCGAAGTGCGCAAGCTCTTCGATGCCGTGGGCCTGACCGTCAGCCGCCTGATCCGCATCCGCTACGGCACCGTGGTGCTGCCGCGCGGCCTCAAGCGCGGCGTGTGGGTCGAGCTGGAAGATGGCGACGTGCGGGTGATCCGCCGCCTGGCCGGCGGCCCGCGCGAGGAGCGCGCCGAGCGTGGCGGAGATCGCAATCAGCCGCCGCAGCAACGTGATCGCAAGAACGGCAAGCGCCGTGGCGATCGCGCCCAGGGCACGGGGCCGCGTCCCAGCCGCCCGCAGGAGGCGCAGCAGCCGCGTCCGGAGCGCAAGGAGCGCTTCGTCGAGCAGCCGCGTGCCCAGGAGCGTTCCCGCGACCGCGGCGATGACGAAGATGACGACTTCATCCCGCGCAACATCAACCCGCTGGAGCAGACCTTCGACCGTCGCTTTGCCAGCGGGAAGTCCCGCGGCATCCCGCAAGGCTTCGGCCGTGGCGGCAGCGCGCCCGATCCCGTGGATCACGGTCCGCGCGGAGGCAAGAAGGGTGGCGGCGGTCCCCGCGAGCCGGATCCCATGCAGACCTCGGTCGGCTACATCGGCGCCGATGCCTTCCATCGCCGCGGCGGCGGCGGCGGCGGCCGGGGTGGTCGCGGAGGTGGCGGTGGCGGCGGTGGCCGCGGTCGCCGCTGAGCTCCTCGCGAGACCGGTTGCCGGGCGCGCTTGACCCAGCGCAGGGGCGCCCAGGCAAACGGTCACAAGAGTCAATAGGGGCGGACACCGCCCCATCACGTTCACGCAGTACAATCATCGGCTTTGCCAAGCCTCAGATTCCAGGAGAAAAAAATGGCCATCGAACGCACCCTTTCCATCATCAAGCCCGATGCCGTGGCCAAGAACGTCATCGGCCAGATCTACTCGCGCTTTGAAGGCGCCGGCCTGAAGGTCATCGCCGCCAAGATGGTCCACCTGTCGCGCGGCGAAGCCGAAGCCTTCTACGCCGTGCACAAGGCCCGTCCCTTCTTCAACGACCTGGTGAACTTCATGATCTCCGGCCCGGTGATGATCCAGGCTCTGGAAGGCGAAGGCGCCATCCTGAAGAACCGCGACCTGATGGGCGCCACCGACCCGAAGAAGGCCGAGAAGGGCACCATCCGCGCCGACTTCGCCGACAGCATCGACGCCAACGCCGTGCACGGCTCTGACGCCCCCGAAACCGCCGCTGTGGAAATTGCCTTCTTCTTCCCCGGCATGAACGTCTACAGCCGCTAAATCGCGCCAAAGCCTCTTGCAGCGAGCCTCAAGGGGCGAGTCGCAACAAAGCCGCCTCAGGAGGCCGTCAACGCGGCCGTGCTGCCTTGTGCAGTGCCTGGGGCGGTCGGCATTTGAATGAAGAACGCCCACGGGCCTGCCGCCGGCGGTCCTGTCCCTCGGGGTCAGGTCATGCCGGGCGGCCCTGGCGACTCCTTGAGAGGCAAGACCATGAACGACGCGGTCAATCCACCCGGACTCACGAACCTGCTCGGGTTCGATCTCGAAGGCTTGGCCGCGTACTGCGAGCAGCTGGGGGAGAAGCGCTTTCGCGCGACCCAGCTCTTCCGCTGGATCCATCAAAAAGGGGCGTCTGACTTCGCGCAGATGTCCGACCTGGCCAAGTCCCTGCGGGACAAGCTGGCCACCCGCGCCCACATCCAGGCGCTGCCGGTAATTTCCGAGCAGGCCTCCGCCGATGGCACGATCAAGTGGCTGTTCGATGTGGGGCAGGGCAATGCCGTCGAGGCGGTGTTCATCCCCGAGGACGACCGCGGCACGCTGTGCGTGTCCAGCCAGGCCGGCTGCGCCGTGGGCTGCCGTTTCTGCTCCACGGGCCACCAGGGCTTCAGCCGCAATCTCGAGACCTGGGAGATCCTGGCCCAGCTGTGGTTTGCCGAGCATCACCTGCGCGTGCGCCTCAACACGCCGGACCGCGTCATCAGCAATGTGGTGATGATGGGCATGGGCGAGCCGCTGCAGAACTACGCTGCGCTGGTGCCGGCGCTCAAGGTCATGCTGGACGACCACGGCTACGGGCTTTCGCGCCGCCGGGTCACTGTCTCCACCTCCGGCGTCGTGCCCATGATGGACCGTCTGCGCGAGGACTGCCCCGTCGCCATGGCCGTGTCCCTGCACGCGCCCAGCGACCCGCTGCGCGACCAGCTGGTGCCGCTGAACAAGAAGTACCCCATCGCCGAGCTGCTGGCGGCCTGCAATCGCTACCTGGACGCCGCGCCGCGCGACTTCATCACCTTCGAGTACTGCATGCTCGACCACGTGAATGACACGCCCGAGCAGGCCGAGGAGCTGGTGCGCCTGCTCAAGGGCAAGGTGCCGTGCAAGCTCAACCTGATCCCCTTCAATCCCTTCCCGGCGTCCGGCCTCAAGCGCAGTCCCAAGGAGCGCGTGCAGGCCTTTGCCGAGGTGCTGATCCGGGCGGGCATCGTCACCACCGTGCGCAAGACCCGCGGCGATGACATCGACGCCGCCTGCGGCCAGCTGGCCGGAGAGGTGCAAGATCGCACCCGCGCGCATCTACGCATGGTGCGGCCAGTGGTTGTGGTGAAGAATGCGGCCGACCGTCCTGCCGATGGCGCGAGCTCCGCGCCGGGGCAGCCCACTTCCTGAT
Organism: Pelomonas sp. BJYL3; assembly: GCF_027257975.1. Lineage (GTDB taxonomy): Bacteria > Pseudomonadota > Gammaproteobacteria > Burkholderiales > Burkholderiaceae_C > Roseateles_B > Roseateles_B flavus. Next base: position 226,382 of record NZ_JANZKX010000001.1, on the reverse strand, counting down.
CCCGAGCTACGCTCCCTCCATGATGACGCCAGCGATCGTGTTTCAGAAACCCCGCCCCCTTCTGCGCCCCCTGATGCTGCAAGGGCTCCTGGCGCTTTCGGCGGCGCTGCTGTTGCCTGGGTGCGCCAGCACGGGCTCGGGCAGCTCGGCCGAACCCAAGACGGAAAGCGACCGCACCGATCTGGACCGCCGGGCCGCGGTGCGCGTGGAGCTGGCGACGGGCTACTTCGCTCGCGGTCAGTACTCCACGGCCCTGGACGAGATCAAGCTGGCCCTGGCCCTGAAGCCGGAGCAGCGCGAGGCCATCAACCTGCGCAATCTGGTCTATGCCGCGATGGGCGAGACGTCCATGGCGGAGGAGGGCTTCAAGCGCGCCATCGCCACGGCCTCCGGCGACGGCGATGCCATGCACAACTACGCCTGGTTCCTCTGCCAGCAAGGCCGCTGGGTGGCCTCGCGCGCCCTCTTCGAGCAGGCCCTGGCCTTGCCCAACTACCGCGGCGCGAGCCGCTCCCTGCTGGCGCGTGGTGTCTGCGAGGCCCGCAACGGTGAGTGGCCGGCCGCCGAGCACAGCCTGTCCAAGGCCTTCGAGCTGGACCCGGCCAATCCCGCCGTGTCCCTGAACCTGGCCGAGGTGCTCTACCACCAGCAGCAGTACGAGCGCGCCCGCTTCTACGCACGTCGCATCAATGCGCAGGCCGAGCTGGTCAATGCGCAGAGCCTGTGGCTGGAGCTGCGCATCGAGCGCAAGCTCAACAACGGCGTGGCCGTGGAAGACCTCGGGCAGCAGCTGCGTCGCCGCTTCACCGATGCGGCGGAGACCCAGCGTCTGCGGGAAGGGCGCTTCGATGACTGACGGTCAGGTGTTCCCCGAGCAGGATGCCGCGGGCCTGGGCCTCAGGCGAGCCGAGCCGACGACGGCAGGCGCCCGACTCAAGGCCTTGCGCGAGGCCGCCGGCATGCACATCGGCTTTCTTGCCGCCACGCTCAAGGTGCCTCAGGCGCGCCTGGAGGCGCTGGAGGCCGATCGGCTCGACGAACTGCCCGATGCCACCTTCGCCCGCGCCCTGGCCAAGGCCGTCTGCCGCGTGCTGAAGGTCGATCCCGCCGAGGTCCTCAAGCTGCTGCCGGCAAGCACGGAGCCCGGCCTGGAACGGGTCAGCAAGGGCCTGAACCAGCCCTTCAGGCCCCAGGCCCTGGGCGGTGAAGGCGTGAGCCTGGCCGTGCTGCGCAAGCCGGTGGTGCTGGCCCCCCTGGGGCTGCTCGCGGCGGCGGCGGCGGTGTACCTGATGCCGGCCGACCTGGCCTCGCGCTGGCGCACGGCCGCGGCTCCGGCGGCGAGCGAGCCCGCCTTCGGGCCGCCGCCTTCGCAGGTTGCCGATGCCGCCTCGACGGTGATGCTGCCCACCCTGACGCCCGCGCCCCTGGCCTCAGCCCCGCTCGAAAGCGCCCCGGCCTCGGCAGCGTCCGTCCCGATGGCGCCTGCGGTGGCGGTAGCGCCTGCCCAGGTCGTTCCTGCTCCTGCTCCTGCATCCTCGCCCGCCGCTGCGCCCGTCGAGCAAGCCCGGCCGGCCGCCGCGTCCGCGGCCCCGACGCCCGCCGTGGCCACGGCCGGCCTTGCGCCGCTGGTGCTGCGTGCCAGCGCCGACAGCTGGGTCGAGGTGGTCGACGCCCGGGGCCAGGTCCAGTATTCCCGCCTGATGCGCGCCGGCGAGGTGGCCGATCTGCAGGTGCAGACGCCCGTCAAGCTGCGCGTGGGCAATGTGTCCGGCACCCACCTGAGCCTGCGTGGCGCGGCCGTGGACCTGCAGGCCCGCTCCCGTGACAACGTGGCACGCCTGGAGCTGCCCTGAGCGGGCGCGCCAGATGCCGGCCGAATAGAACCAGCTGAAAGAAGTGATGAGTGTGACCCCGACGACCCCGTCCGAAACGCCTGACAGCCTCGACGCCATCGCGGCCGCCAGGCCGGCTGCACGCCGCAGCCGCCAGGCCCGCGTGCGCTGGGGCGACCGCGTCGTGACCATCGGCGGCGATGCGCCGGTGCGTGTGCAGTCCATGACCAACACGGACACCGTGGACGTCATCGAAACCGCCATCCAGGTCAAGGAGCTGGCCGTGGCCGGCTCGGAGCTGGTGCGCATCACCGTCAACACGCCGGAAGCCGCCGAGGCCGTGCCGCACATCCGCGAGCAGCTGGACCGCATGGGCATCGACGTGCCGCTGGTCGGAGACTTCCACTACAACGGCCATCGCCTGCTGACCGAGCATCCGGCCATGGCCCAGGCCCTGTCCAAGTACCGCATCAACCCCGGCAACGTGGGCAAGGGCGACAAGAAGGACCGCCAGTTCGCCCAGATGATCGAGGCCGCGATGAAGTACGACAAGGTCGTGCGCATCGGCGTCAACTGGGGCAGCCTGGACCAGGAGCTGCTCGCCCAGATGATGGACGACAACGCCCGCCGCGCCGCCCCCTGGGACGGTCAGCAGGTGATGTACCAGGCGCTGATCCAGTCGGCCCTGAGCTCCGCCGGCTATGCCCGCGAGCTGGGCATGAACCCGGACAACATCATCATCAGCTGCAAGGTCAGCGGTGTGCAGGACCTCATCTCGGTCTACCGCGCACTCAGCCAGCGCTGCGACTACGCCCTGCACCTGGGCCTGACCGAGGCCGGCATGGGCACCAAGGGCACGGTGGCATCGGCCACGGCCCTGTCCATCCTGCTGCAGGAGGGCATCGGCGACACCATCCGTGTCTCGCTGACGCCCCAGCCCGGCGAGTCCCGCACCCAGGAGGTGGTGGTGGCGCTGGAGATCCTGCAGTCCCTGGGCCTGCGTGCCTTCAATCCCAGCGTCACGGCCTGCCCGGGCTGCGGCCGCACCACCAGCACGACCTTCCAGGAGCTGGCCAAGCAGATCGACGACTACCTGCGCGCCCAGATGCCCATCTGGCGCGCCAAGTACCCCGGCGTGGAGAACATGAAGGTGGCCGTGATGGGCTGCATCGTCAACGGCCCCGGCGAGAGCAAGCATGCCGACATCGGCATCAGCCTGCCCGGCACCGGCGAGGCACCTGCGGCGCCCGTGTTCATCGATGGCGAGAAGGCCCTGACCCTGCGCGGGGAGGGCATCGCCACCGAGTTCCAGACCCTGGTCGAGAACTACATCGAAAAACGTTTCGGCGCTCAGAACGCCTGAGCCTGCCGCGAGAGAGTCCATGAGTGATCAGAAGAAGCAGCCCCTCCAGGCCGTGAAGGGCATGAACGACATCCTGCCGCCGGAGTCGGCGCGCTGGGAGTGGCTGGAGGCCAAGATGCGCAGCGTGCTGCAGCGCTACGGCTACCAGAACGTGCGCACGCCCGTCGTGGAGCCCACGGCCCTGTTCGTGCGCGGCATCGGCGAGGTGACCGACATCGTCGAGAAGGAGATGTACGCCTTCGAGGACAAGATGAACGGCGACCAGCTCGCCCTGCGCCCCGAGGGCACGGCCGGCGTGGTGCGGGCCATGGTCGAGCACAGCTTCCTGCGCGAGGGTGGCAAGCGCCTCTACTACTTCGGCCAGATGTTCCGCCACGAGCGCCCGCAGAAGGGGCGCTACCGCCAGTTCCACCAGATGGGTGTCGAGGCCCTGGGCTTCGCCGGCCCCGATGTGGACGCCGAGGTCATCCTGCTGGCCCGCACCCTGTGGCGCGAGCTGGGGCTGGTCGAGGGCCGTGACGTGGTGCTGGAGATCAACTGCCTGGGCCAGTCCGAGGAGCGCAAGGCCCACCGCGAGGCCCTGATCGCCTACCTGGAACAGCACCAGGACGTGCTGGACGAGGAAGCGAAGCGCCGCATGTACAGCAACCCGCTGCGTGTGCTGGACACCAAGAACCCCGCCATGCAGGCCATGGCCGAGGCCGCGCCCAAGCTGCTGGATTTCCTGGGTGAAGCTTCGCTGGCCCACTTCAACGGCGTGAAGGCGCTGCTGGATGCCGTGGGCCTGCAGTACCGCATCAACCCGCGCCTGGTGCGCGGCCTGGACTACTACAACCTCACCGTCTTCGAGTGGGTCACCGACAAGCTGGGCGCCCAGGGCACCATCTGTGCGGGCGGCCGCTACGACGGCCTGATCGAGCAGCTCGGCGGCAAGGCCACGCCGGCCGTGGGCTTCGGCCTGGGCCTGGAGCGCCTGCTGCTGCTGCTGGAAACCCTGGGCACCGAGATGGACCTGCCCACGCCCGATGCCTATGCCATCGTCCCCTCCGCCCAGGGGCTGGGCCAGGTCATGCAGGCGCTCGAGGCGCTGCGCGCGGCCGGAGTCTCGGTGGTGCTGCACCCGGGGCAGGGCAGCATGAAGTCCCAGTTCAAGAAGGCCGATGCCAGCGGCGCCCGCCTGGCGCTGATCTTCGGCGAGGACGAACTGGCTCGCGGCGAAGTGGGCCTCAAGCCCCTGCGCGAGGAAGGCCAGGCCCAGTCCAGCCGCAAGCTGGCCGAGGTGGCTTCCTGGGCCCACGAACTCCGCAACGCATAATCGCGGCTCACTCACCCCATTCCCTACCGAACAAAAGCAATGGCGTCGCATCTCGATCTGGAAGAACAGGAACAACTGGAAGCGCTCAAGGCCTTCTGGAAGCAATGGGGCAACCTCATCAGCTGGGGCCTGACGGCCGTGCTGCTGGCCTATGCCTCCTGGGTGGGCTGGAACTGGTGGCAGCGGGATCAGGGCGCCAAGGCCTCGGCCCTGTACGAGCAGCTGTCCAACCAGGTGGAAGCCGGTGACGTGGACAAGGCCACGGCCGCCTTCGCCGTGCTGAAGGAGCGTTTCCCTTCGACCGTGGCTGCCGCGCAGGGCGCGCTGCTGCAGGCCCGCCTGCAGCACGACAAGCAGAACGACGACGGTGCCCGCGCCACCCTGGCCTGGGCGGCCCAGAATGCCGGAGACGCGCTCTATCAAGACCTGGCACGCCTGCGCCTGGCCGGACTGCAGATCGACGCCAAGCAGCTCGATGAAGCCGGCAAGACCCTGGACGCGGTGAAGACCCCCGACTTCTCCGCCCTGGTGGCCGACCGCCGCGGTGATATCGCCGTGCTGCAGTCCAAGCCCGAGGTGGCCAAGGCCGAATACCTGAAGGCCTATCAGGCCATGGACAAGACCCTGGACTACCGCCAGCTGGTCGAGGCCAAGCTCGCCAGCCTGGGCGCCGCCGTGCCGGAAGAAACGGCAGCGGAGGCCGGCAAGGAATCGGGCAAGGAGTCCGGCAAGTGAGCATGAAGTCCCTGCAAGTCCTCCGTCGCGGCCTGCTGCTGGCGACCCTGCCGGCCCTGCTGTCGGCCTGCTCGCTGTTCTCCAATTCCAAGGACGCCAAGCCGGCCCCGCTGGAAGCCGTGACGCCCAGCATCGCCGGCAAGGTGGTGTGGCAGCAGCGCATGGACAGCGTCCGCTTCGGGCTGAACGTCGTCGCGCTGTCTGACAGCTTTGTCATCGCCGACGGCAATGGCACCGTGCAGCGCCTCAAGGCGGCCGACGGCAGTGCGGTCTGGCGTGCCAATCTCAAGGAGAAGCTGGCCGCGGGCGTGGGCAGCGATGGCCGCTATGCCGCCGTCGTCACCCGCGACAACGAGCTGATCTCGCTGGACGAGGGCAAGACCCTGTGGCGCAAGCCCCTGTCCGTGCCCATCCTGACGGCACCTCTGGTGGCTGGCGAGCGCATCTTCGTGCTCACGGTCGACCGTGCCGTGCTGGCCTTCGACGCCCTTGACGGCCGCAAGCTCTTCGAGCTGCGTCGTCCTGGTGATCCCCTGACGCTGCTGCAGCCCGGTGCCATCGGCAGCTACAAGGACACCCTGGTGGTCGGGCAGGGCTCGCGCCTGGCCGGCGTCGACCCGCTGCGCGGCACCGTGCGATGGGAGGCCAGCGTGGCCAACCCGCGCGGCACCAACGAAGTCGAGCGCCTGGCGGATGTGGTCGGCCCCCTGGTGCGCACCGGCGAGCTGCTGTGCGCCCGCGGCTTCCAGTCGGCCGTCAGCTGCATCAACGCCGAGCGTGGTTCCACCACCTGGACCCGCAACGTCGGTGGCGTGATGGGCGTGGGCGGCGATGCCCAGGCCATCGTGGGCGCCGACGCCTCCGACCGCCTGACGGCCTGGCGCACCAGCAATGGCGACGTGCTCTGGAATGCCGAGCAGTTCCTGAACCGCAAGCTGTCCGCCCCCCTGGTCCTGGGCCAGAGCGTGGTGGTGGGCGACTTCGAAGGCCAGGTCCATTTCCTCAACCGCGACACCGGCAAGACCCAGTTGCGCCTGCCCACCGACGGCTCGGCCATCGTGGCCGCGCCGGTGGCGGCCGGCAATACCGTCCTGGTCGTGACCCGCAACGGAGGCCTCTTCGCGCTGCGGCCCCAATGAGGCCGCGCGCCTGTGGCGCCTCCCGTCTTTGAAAGAAGAACAAGAACATGATGAAACCCGTGATCGCCCTGGTGGGCCGCCCCAATGTGGGCAAGTCCACGCTGTTCAACCGGCTGACCAAGAGCCGTGACGCCATCGTGGCCGACTTCGCCGGCCTGACGCGCGACCGGCACTATGGCGATGGCCGTCTCGGTGACCGCGACTTCATCGTCATCGACACCGGCGGCTTCGAGCCCGACAGCTCCACCGGCATCGTCAAGGAAATGGCCAAGCAGACCCGCCAGGCCGTGGCCGAGGCGGATGCGGTCGTCTTCGTCGTCGACATCCGCCTGGGCCTGTCCGCCCAGGATCAGGACATCGCCCGCTACCTGCGCAGCTGCAACAAGCGCGTGTTCCTGGCCGTCAACAAGGCCGAGGGCATGAGCGAGTCGCCCCTGCTGGGCGAGTTCCACGAGCTGGGCATGGGGGAGCCCCATCCCATCTCCGCGGCTCACGGCCAGGGCATCCGCAGCATGCTGGAAGCCGTGCTCGAGGGCTTCGACTACGGCGACGAGGAAGAGCAGGGCGCCGAGGAAGAACAGGTCATTCGCCTGGCCGTCGCCGGGCGTCCCAATGTCGGCAAGAGCACGCTGATCAACACCTGGCTGGGCGAGGAGCGCCTCGTGGCCTTCGACATGCCGGGCACCACGCGCGATGCCATCTCGGTGGACTTCGAACGCCAAGGCCAGAAGTTCAAGCTGATCGACACCGCCGGGCTGCGCCGCAAGGGCAAGGTCTTCGAGGCCATCGAGAAGTTCTCGGTGGTCAAGACCCTGCAGGCCATCGCCGACGCCAACGTCGTGCTGCTGCTGATCGACGCCACGCAGGGCGTGACCGACCAGGACGCCCACATCGCGGGCTACATCCTGGACAGTGGACGCGCCGTGGTCGTCGCGATCAACAAGTGGGATGCCGTGGACAGCTACCAGCGCGAGATGCTGGAGCGCTCCATCGAGTCGCGCCTCTCCTTCCTCAAGTTCGCGCCCACGCTGAAGATCTCGGCGCTGAAGCGCCAGGGCCTGGGCCCGCTGTGGAACGCGCTGGCCGATGCCTACTCCTCGGCCTACAAGAAGATGACCACGCCGGTGCTCACCCGCCTGATCCAGGAGGCCGTGCAGCACCAGCAGCCGCAGCGCTCGGGTGTCTCGCGGCCCAAGCTGCGCTACGCGCACCAGGGCGGCATGAACCCGCCCATCGTGGTGATCCACGGCAATGCGCTGGACAGCGTCTCCGATGCCTACAAGCGCTATCTGGAAGGCCGCATCCGCGCCCATTACAAGCTCACGGGTACGCCCCTGCGCATCGAGATGCGCTCATCCAAGAATCCATTCCTGGACAAGGATGACTGAATGCCAGGCGCGGGGAAACCCGCGGCTGTGTTAAGGTGCAGTTCTCTCTTCCCCCCCTCTCACAACACGGAGCATATCGTGAGCAACAAAGGACAACTCCTGCAAGACCCCTTCCTGAACCTCCTGCGCAAGGAGCATGTGCCGGTGTCCATCTACCTGGTCAACGGCATCAAGCTGCAGGGCCATATCGAGTCCTTTGACCAGTACGTCGTGCTGCTGCGCAATACGGTCACTCAGATGGTCTACAAGCACGCCATTTCCACGGTGGTTCCCGGCCGCGCCGTGAACTTCCACGCCAACGACAGCGCTGACAACAACGCTGCCTGAGAGGACTCGCCGTCGCGGCTCCGCCCGTGACGGCCTCCACCAACCTTGAGTTCTTCAAGCCATTCCGCCGCGACGCCGCCCTCAGAGGCGGCGCGCGCCATTCTTGTGGGTGTCGATTTCGGACGCGGCGCCCCCTTCGATCCCTCCCTGGACGAGCTCGCGCTGCTGGCCGAGTCCGCCGGTGACACGCCCGTGGCCCGGGTGACCGCCAAGCGCCAGGCGCCAGACGCCGCGCTCTTCGTGGGCTCCGGCAAGGCCGACGAGATCAAGCTGCTGGTGCAGGCCCACGGCGCCCACACGGTGCTCTTCGACCAGGCCATTTCGCCGGCGCAGCAACGCAATCTCGAGCGGGTGCTCGGCGTGCCGGTCGCAGATCGCACAGCCCTGATCCTGGAGATCTTCGCGGCCCGGGCCAAGAGCCACGAGGGCAAGCTGCAGGTCGAGCTGGCCCGGCTGCAGTACCTGGCTTCACGCCTGGTGCGCCGCTGGAGCCACCTGGAGCGCCAGAGCGGCGGCATCGGCATGCGCGGCGGCCCTGGCGAGGCCCAGATCGAGCTGGATCGCCGCATGATCGATGACCGCATCAAGAGCATCAAGGAGCGGCTCAAGAAGGTGCAGCGCCAGCGCAGCACCCAGCGCCGCGCCCGTGCGCGCAACGGCGTGTTCCGCGTCTCCCTGGTCGGCTATACCAATGCCGGCAAGTCCACGCTCTTCAATGCGCTGGTGAAGGCCCGCACCTACGCGGCCGACCAGCTCTTTGCGACCCTGGACACCACCACGCGCTCGCTGTACCTGGAGGAAGCGGCGGCCAGCGTGTCGCTGTCCGACACCGTGGGCTTCATCCGCGACCTGCCGCACAAGCTGGTGGAGGCCTTCCAGGCCACGCTGCAGGAAGCGGCCGATGCGGACCTGCTGCTGCATGTGGTCGATGCCGCCTCGCCGGTGCTGGATGAGCAGATGGTGGAGGTCGAGCGCGTGCTCGAGGAAATCGACGCCGCCGGCATTCCGCAGCTGCTGGTCTACAACAAGCTGGACAAGCTCGAGGACACCCAGCGCCCGCGCCAGCCCGTGGACTGGATGGAGCGGCCCAATGGCCAGCGCGTGCCGCGCATCTTCGTCAGCGCCATCAGCGGCGAGGGCCTGGACCTGCTGCGGGCCCAGATCGTCACCGCCATGCGCGAGCAAGGCCTGACCCCGGAGCCCGCGCATGACCCGCGCTTGATTTCCCTGGCCAAGCCGCCACATGAAGACGAAGGGTCCTGGTCGGAGTCCGGTCCGGCTTCGAACAACGAGGGCAAAGCCGTGGACAATGGCCCGGCGCCCCATTCCAACGAACAGGCATGAGCATGAATCACGCTGAGCGCGCCCCTGGCGCCCCCACGCTGCGAGAGACCGCTGTTGCCGCAGCTGCCTTGCTGCGTGCCCTGATGCTGCCGCGCGCACGCCGCGACGCCGCGCTGCTCAACAACGGCCGCAATGACGGCCCGCCGGACCTCGACGAGCTCTGGCGCGACTTCAACCGCAAGCTCTCCGGCTTCTTCGGCGGCCGCGGCGGCCCCGAGCCGCAGGGCGGCGGTGGCGGCTCCGGCCCCGACATGCGCAGTGCCGGCGTAGGCATGGGCCTGATCGGCGGCGTGGTGGTCCTGGCCTGGCTGGGCAGCGGCTTCTTCACCGTGCAGGAAGGCGAGCAGGCGGTCATCACCACCTTCGGCAAATACAGCAAGACGGTCGACGCCGGCTTCCAGTGGCGCCTCCCGTATCCCTTCCAGGCGCATGAGACCGTGGCCGTGACGCAGCTGCGCTCGGTCGAGGTGGGCCGCCAGACCACCGTGACGGGCACGGGCCTGCGCGACTCCTCCATGCTGACGCAGGACGAGAACATCGTGGACATCCGCTTCACGGTGCAGTACCTGCTCAAGGACGCCCGCGACTACCTCTTCGAGAACCGCGAGCCCGACGACGCCGTGCGCCAGGCCGCCGAGTCCGCCGTGCGCGAGATCGTGGGCAAGTCCAATATGGACTCTGTGCTGTACGAGCAGCGCGACGCCATCGCTGCCGAACTGGGCAAGTCGGTGCAGGCCCAGCTGGACCGGCTCAAGGCCGGCATCGTGATCAAGAACGTCAACGTCGGCAGCGTGCAGGCGCCCGAGCAGGTGCAGGCGGCCTTTGACGACGCCTTCAAGGCCGGTCAGAACAAGGAACAGCTCAAGAACGAGGGCGAGGCCTACGCCAACAACGTAATCCCCGAAGCCCAGGGCAAGGCCGCGCGCCTGCGCCAGGAGGCCGAGGGCTACCGTTCCCGCGTGATTGCTCGTGCCGAGGGTGATGCGCAGCGCTTCAAGTCGGTGCTGGTCGAGTACCAGAAGGCGCCGGCCGTGACCCGCGACCGCATCTACATCGACACCATGCAGCAGATCTACGGCGACGTCACCAAGGTGATGGTGGACAGCCGCAGTGGCTCCAACCTGCTGTACCTGCCCCTGGACAAGCTGATCCAGCAGAACGGTTCCAACGTCACGAGCAGCTCGCCCGTGCCGGTGACCGTCGAGCCCGCGCCCGCGACCGTGGCGCCGGTGGACCGCAACCGCGATGCCCTGCGCAATCGCGAAGGCCGTTGAGGGAGCGCACAGATGAATCGAATCACTAGCATCGTGCTGGGCGCCCTGGTCGCCTTCATGGTCCTGAGCTCGACCATGTACGTCGTTGACCAGCGCCAGTTCGCCGTGGTCTACGCCCTGGGCGAGATCAAGGAAGTCGTCAACGAGCCCGGCCTGAAGTTCAAGCTGCCGCCGCCCTTCCAGAATGTGGTCTTCCTGGATCGCCGTGTGCAGACCCTGGACAACCCGGATCCGCGCCCCATCTTCACTGCAGAGAAGAAGAGCCTGGTCATCGACTGGCTGGTCAAATGGCGCGTGACCGACCCGCGCCAGTTCATCCGCAACAGCGGCAACAACATGCGCAGCGTGGATGCCCGCCTGAGCCCCATCGTGCAGGCGGCCCTGAACGAGGAGGTCACCAAGCGTGACGTCCGTGCCGTGCTGGCCACCGAGCGCGACAAGGTCATGCAGGACGTGCGCCGCCGCCTGGTCGAGGAGGCCAAGCAGTTCGGCATCGAGATCATGGACGTGCGCATCAAGCGTGTGGACTTCGCCGCCAACATCACGGACGCCGTCTACCGCCGCATGGAATCCGAGCGCAAGCGCGTGGCCAATGAATGGCGCGCCACCGGCAATGCCGAAGCCGAGAAGATCCGCGCCGACGCCGATCGCCAGCGCGAAGTCATCCTGGCGGAAGCCTACCGCGATGCCCAGCTGATCATGGGCGAGGGCGACGCCAAGGCCTCGGCCATCTATGCAGAGGCCTTCGGCCGCGATCCGCAATTTGCGCAGTTCTACCGCTCGCTGGAGGCCTATCGCGCGGTCTGGAAGAACAAGAACGGCGTGATGGTCCTGGACCCCAACACCGACTTCTTCAAGGCCATGCGCGGCGCCCCCACCGGCGCGCCCGCGGCGCCGGCACGCAAGTGATCGGGCACCTTCCTCGCGCCACGCCGGGGCCGCTGGCATGAGCCTGGACGTCCTCTGGACGGCCCTGGCGCTGATGCTGGTCTTCGAGGGGCTCATGCCGCTGCTGAGCCCCGGGCGCTGGCGGGCACTCTTCCAGCGCATGCTGGTGCTGAGCGACGGCCAGATCCGCTTTGTCGGCCTGGCCTGCGTGGCCGGCGGGCTGCTGGGGCTGGCGCTGATGCGCTGAGCTCGACGGCCGGGCCCGGCCCGTGCTGCCCTCCACACGTGAGCCGCGTTTGCGCCTCACGTAGGCTCCGCCTGTTCGCCGCGCGGGGACTTCCCGGTACAATGCCGTTTTTAACCCCCCCAGAAAACGTCCATGGCCTCTGCTTGGCTGCTGCCCGAGCACATTGCTGACGTCTTGCCCTCCCAGGCTCGCCGTATCGAAGAACTCCGGCGTGATCTCCTGGATCTGGCGCGGACCTACGGCTGCGAACTGGTGATGCCTCCCATGCTGGAGCACCTGGAGTCGCTGCTCACCGGTACGGGTCGTGAACTGGACCTCAAGACCTTCAAGCTCGTCGACCAGTTGTCCGGCCGCAGCCTTGGCCTGCGCGCGGACACCACCCCTCAGGTCGCCCGCATCGACGCCCACCTGCTGAACCGCGCCGGCGTGACCCGCCTGTGCTACTGCGGTCCCGTGGTGCACACGCGCCCCGAAGGCCTGCATGGCAGCCGCGAGCCGCTGCAGTTCGGGGTCGAGATCTACGGCCATGCCGGCCTGGAAGCCGATCTGGAAGTGCAGGAGCTGGCCATCGCCACCCTGCACAAGGCCGGCCTGACGGACATCACCCTGGACCTGGGCGATGCCCGCCTGGTGCAGGGCGTGCTGGGCGAGCTGAAGCCGCCGGCGGACACGCTGGAGGCCATCGTTGCCGCCCTGGCCGCCAAGGATGCGGCCAGCCTGGCCCAGGCCACGGCCGGCATGCCCGAGGCGGTGTCTCGCGGCCTGCAGAGCCTCATCGGCCTCTATGGCGGTATGGAAGTGCTGGACCTCGCCCGCGAGCAGCTGCCCGACCATCCGCTGATCCGTGCGGCCCTGGACGATCTGCGCTGGCTCTCCAGCCATCTGCGCCAGTGCCATCCGGACCTTCGCCTGGGCTTCGATCTGGCCGATCTGCGCGGCTACGCCTACTACAGCGGCATGCGCTTCGCGCTGTATGCGGCCGGTTGCAGCGACGCCATCCTGCGCGGTGGCCGCTACGACGAGGTGGGGGCCGTCTTCGGCCGCCGCCGCCCGGCCGTGGGCTTCAGCCTGGACCTCAAGGCCCTGGTGGCGCTGTGCCCGGTCACGCCCCTGCGTGCGGCCGTGCGCGCTCCCTGGGGCGAGGATGCCTCTCTTCGCGCCGCCGTGCGCGCCTTGCGTGAGCAGGGGGAAACCGTGGTCTGCGTCCTGCCCGGGCATGAACACGAGAACGACGAATTCGACTGCGACCGCGAGCTGGTCAGCGTTGGCGGGCAATGGGTGGTGCGCGCGCGTTGACGCGGCCCGCCAATCTGAATACTTTTCATTGGATGAGCATCATGCACAGTGAGATCGCGCGCGGCCGTAATGTGGTCGTTGTGGGCACCCAGTGGGGTGACGAAGGCAAGGGCAAGGTCGTCGACTGGATGACCGACCACGCGCAAGGCGTGGTGCGCTTCCAGGGCGGCCACAACGCCGGCCACACGCTGGTGATCAAGGGCGTGAAGACGGCCCTGCAGCTGATCCCCTCGGGCATCATGCGCGACGGCGTGGCCTGCTACATCGGCAACGGCGTGGTGGTGGATCCGGCCCATCTGGTGTCCGAGATCGAGCGCCTGGAGAAGGCCGGCGTGGACGTGCGCTCGCGCCTCTACATCAGCGAATCCTGCCCGATGATCCTGCCTTTCCACGTGGAAGTGGACAAGGCCCGCGAGGCCCTGCGCGAAAGCAGCGGCAGCGGCAAGATCGGCACCACGGGCAAGGGCATCGGCCCGGCCTACGAGGACAAGGTGGCGCGCCGCGCCCTGCGCCTGCAGGACCTGAAGCACCCCGAGCGCTTCGCCAAGAAGCTGCGCGAGCTGCTGGACCTGCACAACCACGCGCTGACCGGCTACCTCAACGCCAGCGCCCTGGAATTCCAGCCCATCTTCGACAAGGCCATGGCGCTTGCCGAGCAGGTCAAGCCCATGCTGGCTGACGTCGGCTACATGCTGCACAAGGCCCACAAGGCCGGCCAGAACATCCTGTTCGAAGGCGCACAGGGCACGCTGCTGGACATCGACCACGGCACCTATCCCTACGTCACCTCCAGCAACTGCGTGGCCGGCAATGCCGCCGCCGGTGCCGGGGTGGGCCCGCAGATGCTGCACTACATGCTGGGCATCACCAAGGCCTACACCACGCGCGTCGGCTCGGGCCCGTTCCCGACCGAGCTGGAGTGGGAGAAGGAAGGTACCGTCGGCTATCACCTGTCGACCGTGGGCCAGGAGCGTGGCACCGTGACGGGCCGCGCCCGCCGCTGCGGCTGGCTGGACGCCGCCGCGCTGAAGCGCTCCATCATCATCAACGGCATCACGGGCCTGTGCCTGACCAAGCTGGACGTGCTGGACGGTCTCAAGGAAATCCAGATGTGCGTGGGCTATGAGCTCAACGGCCAGCAGGTCGACATCCTGCCCCTGGACGCCGACGAGATCGTGGCCTGCAAGCCCATCTACGAGACGTTCCCCGGCTGGACCGAGAGCACCTTCGGCGTCACGAACTGGGATGCGCTGCCGCTGAATGCCCGCCGCTACCTGGAGCGCGTGCAGGAGGTCATTGGCGCGCCCATCGACATGGTGTCCACGGGCCCGGACCGCGAGCACACCATCCTGCTGCGCCACCCCTACCAGGGCTGAGTCCCTCTCAACGATCACATCGAATTTGGAGTATGCATCTATGTTGACCGACGACGGCAAGCACCTGTACGTGTCCTGGGACGAATACCATCTGCTGACTGAGCGCCTGGCGCTCAAGGTGCATGCCTCGGGCTGGGAGTTCGACCAGATCCTGTGCCTGGCCCGCGGCGGCGTGCGTCCGGGTGACGTGCTGTCCCGCGTCTTCGACAAGCCGCTGGGCATCATGTCCACCAGCTCCTACCGTGCGGAAGCCGGCACCATCCAGGGCCGCCTGGACATCGCCAAGTACATCACCATGCCCAAGGGCGAACTGGCCGGCCGTGTGCTGCTGGTGGACGATCTGGCCGATTCCGGCGTCACGCTGAAGGCTGTGGTGGAGCGCCTGCGCGGCATGCCTGCCGTGAAGGAGCTGCGCTCGGCAGTGATCTGGACCAAGTCGGTCTCGACCTACACGCCGGATTACTACGTCGAGATGCTGGAGACCAGCCCCTGGATTCACCAGCCTTTCGAGATCTACGACGACATGCGCCCCGACGCGCTGGCGAAGAAGTTCTCGGTCTGACGGAGCCTCCCTGATCGCGACACCTGCCATCATCCGCTCGCGAAGCAGCGCGGCGCCTCGTCATCGAGGCCCCGCGCTTTTTTCATGGCGGAACGGGGAGGGCGGGGTCAGGTGTTGCCATTGCCCCGCTTGCGCGACGGGATCTTGTGCAGGCGGCAGGCCCCAAAGCAAAATGGCCGCAGGTCTTTCGATCTGCAGCCATGGAGTGCAATGCGAAGCACAGGGAAGTGCAAGCATAAAAACAAAAGCCAGCTCTGAAATCATAAGCTGGCTTTTGAGAGTATCTGGTGCCCAGGAGAGGACTCGAACCTCCACGGAGTTACCCGCTAGTACCTGAAACTAGTGCGTCTACCAATTCCGCCACCTGGGCAAGGTTTCCAAGCCATCCGTTTAAACGTATGATTCGTTTAAACAAAGTGCCTGGCCGTTTCAGGAAAGCTGAGATTCTATCATCAAAAATTTTAAGAACACAAGTGGTCCCGGCAACAATGCCGGTTCGCAGGCTGCCCTGCTGAGTGAAGTCGAGGGGGTGGTCCAGGGCCACCGCGACGGTCACGGCTTCCTCATCCCCGATGACGGGCAGCCCGACCTCTACCTCTCCGCCCAGGAAATGCATGCCGTGATGCACGGCGACCGCCTGCGCGCCCGCATCGTGCGCTACGACAAGCGCGGCCGTCCGGAAGGCCGGGTGCTGGAGATCCTGGACCGCAAGAAGCGACCCATCATCGGGCGCCTGCTGCTGGAGTCCGGCGTGTGGCTCGTGGCCCCTGAAGACAAGCGTTATGGGCAGGACATCCTGGTGCCCAAGAACGCCATCGCCAATGCCACGGCTGGCCAGGTGGTTGCCGTCGAGCTGACCGAGCCGCCCTCGCTGTATTCGCAACCTGTGGGGCGCGTGACCGAGGTGCTGGGCGAAATCGACGATCCCGGCATGGAGATCGAGATCGCGGTGCGCAAGTACGAGGTGCCGCACCGCTTCAGCGCCGAGACCCTCTCGCAGGCTGCCAAGCTGCCCGACCGCGTGCGCGCGGTGGACATGAAGAACCGCGTGGACCTGCGCGATGTGGCCCTGGTCACCATCGACGGCGAGGACGCCCGCGACTTCGACGACGCCGTCTTCTGCACACCGCACAAGCAGGGTCGCGGCAAGACCGCCTTCAAGGGCTGGCGCCTGCTGGTGGCCATCGCCGATGTGAGTCACTACGTGAAGCCCGGCGAGCCCCTGGACCTCGATGCCTACGAGCGCGCGACCTCGGTCTACTTCCCGCGCCGCGTGATTCCCATGCTGCCGGAGAAGCTCTCCAACGGCCTGTGCTCGCTCAACCCCGAGCAGGACCGCCTCTCCATGGTCTGCGACATGCTGATCACGGAAGAGGGCGAGACCTACGCCTACCAGTTCTACCCGGCGGTGATCTGCTCGCATGCGCGGCTGACCTACAACGAGGTGGCGGCCGTGCTGGCCAACACCCACGGCCCGGAGGCGGCGCGCCGCAAGGACCTGGTGCCGCACCTGCTGCACCTGCATGAGGTCTACCGTGCGCTGCTGAGCCAGCGCCAGCGTCGCGGCGCCGTGGACTTCGACACCGTCGAGACCCAGATCGTCTGTGACGACAACGGCCGCATCGAGAAGATCATTCCCCGCACGCGCAACGATGCCCACCGCCTGATCGAGGAGGCCATGCTGGCCGCCAACGTCTGCGCGGCGGACTTCATCGCGGGTGGCAAGCACCATTCGCTGTACCGCGTGCACGAGGGTCCCACGCCCGAGAAGCGCACGGCGCTGCAGGCCTATCTGCGGGCGCTGGGCATCGGCATGGGCCTGTCGGACGATCCCTCGCCCGGCGAGTACCAGGCCATCGCCAGTGCCACCAAGGACCGGCCCGACGCCACCCAGATCCACACCATGCTGCTGCGCTCCATGCAGCAGGCGATCTACACGGGCGCCAACGCCGGCCACTTCGGCCTGGCCTACCAGGCCTATACGCACTTCACCAGCCCCATCCGCCGCTATCCGGACCTGCTGGTGCACCGCGTGATCAAGGCCATGCTGGGCAACAAGCGTTACCAGCTGGATGCCGCCAAGATGGATGTGCCCATGCCGGCCAAGCGGCCCGGCAAGGCCAAGCCCATCAACCCGGCCTCTGCCAGCACCGAGGTCGAACGCTGGGAGGTGGTGGGTGCGCATTGCAGCGCCAACGAGCGCCGCGCCGACGAAGCCTCGCGCGACGTCGAGGCCTGGCTCAAGTGCCGCTACATGCGTGAGCACCTGGGCGAGGAGTTCAGCGGCACGGTCAGCGCGGTGACGACCTTCGGCCTGTTCGTGCAGCTGGATGCGCTCTTCGTCGAGGGCCTGGTCCACATCACCGAGCTGGGTGGCGAGTACTACCGCTTCGACGAAGTGCGCCAGGAGCTGCGCGGCGAGCGCACGGGCATCCGCTACGCCACCGGCGCGCGGGTGCAGGTGCAGGTCAGCCGTGTGGACCTGGACGGTCGCAAGATCGACTTCCGCCTGGTGCGTGATGGCGAGGAGCTCCGCCCGGCCTCCAGGCCTCTGCGCGACAAGACGGGGCAGGCCGCGCCGCGCAAGCCCACGGACCAGCTGGCCGAGGTGCAGCGCCAGGACCGTGAGGTGAAGGCCAGCGGCAAGCGGGCCAAGGCGGGCGGCTCCGGCCGCTCGGCGGCGGCGCCGCAGTCGCCGGTGGCGGCCCGCAAGACGGCAGCCCGCAAGTCCGGCGAAGCCGGCAAGGGTCGCAAGCGGCGCTGAGCCCGGGCACAGGCGCCATCGAGGCGCCGCCGCCACTTGCCTTCAGGGCAGGCTGGCCTGCAGCGTGTGCATGCGCTCGATCAGATCGGCGGCCCGCAGCGGCACCTGTGCGCCGTGCGCGGCTTCGCCGTGCCAGGCCACGCCCAGGGTGGCGAGCTCGTGCACGGGCATTGCCGGGGCTTGCGCCCACAGCCCGGCCAGCCAGCCGGCCAGCACGTCGCCCGTGCCGGCACCGGCCAAAGCGGCGTTGCCGCTGCCATTCACATGCACGGGCTCGCCAGGGCTGGCGATCACGCTGCCCGAGCCTTTCAACACCACGCTGCAGTCCAGGGTGCTGCTGAGCGCACGGGCCGCCGCCAGCCGGTCGGCCTGCACCTGCGCCACCGGCCATGCCAGCAGGCGCGCGGCTTCCAGGGGATGGGGCGTCAGAAGGGTCTGCAGTCCGGCGCTCCGGCGTGCGTGCAGCAGTTCCTGGGCCATGGTGCTGCGTGACACGGTGTTGAGCCCGTCGGCATCCAGCACCAGGCGGGGGGCCTGACGCAGGATCTCAGGCAGGGGCGACCCCAGGCCGGGCGTCACGTCCAGCCCGTGCCCGGCGCCACAGCCCACGACGAGGGTCAGGTCTTGCCAGGGCGTCTGGCCGTCAAGAGGGCCTTCGGGCCAGCGCATGAGCTCGAGGCGGCCCATGCCGGTGGCCTGCAGGGCGCCCGACAAGGCTTTCAGGTGGACCTTGCCTGCGCCGGCTGCCAGCGCGCTGCTGGCCGCCAGCAGCGCGGCGCCTTCCATGTGCGCGGCGCCGCCGATGACCAGCACCTGCCCGTAGCTGCCCTTGTGGCTGACATGCGCGCGGCGGGCCAGCGCCTGCCAGCGCTCCCGCTCTCCCCGGGCGATCAGGCGGCCGCTGTTGCTGTCCATGGCCGGGACGCCGAGGTCGTCGAACCAGATGCGGCCGGCATGGTCTCGCCCCTGGCCGGTGAACAGCCCGGGCTTGAGGCTCAGCAGGCACAGGGTGTGCTGCGCATTCACGACGGCGCCGGGCCGGGCCTGCGCATCAGGGCAGGGGCAGCCGGTGTCGGCATGCAGGCCGCTGGGGAGGTCGACGCTCAGCACGGGCACGCCGCTGGCATTGATGGCCTGGATGGCCTGCGCCAAGCTGCCCTCGGGTGCCCGCTGCAGGCCCAGGCCCAGCAGGGCGTCGATGACCAGCTCGCAGCCGTCGGGCGCCTGCAGTGTGTGGTCGATCTGCAGGCCGGCGTCCGTTGCCGTCTGCCAGGCCCATTGCGCGTCGTCGGGCAGGGGCTTGCTGCCGTGCAGATGGCTGACGTGGACCTCCAGTCCCAGGCCCGCCAGATGGCGTGCGGCCACGAGGCCGTCTCCGCCGTTGTTGCCGGGGCCGCAGACGATCCAGATGCATCGCGCATGGGGCGCCACGGCCAGGGCCAGGCGTGCCACGGCCAGGCCGGCGCGGGCCATCAGCGCCCGGGCCGGGGAGCGGGCGAGGGCTGCGGCTTCCAGCGCCCGGCAGCCCTCGCTGCTGAAGAGGGGGAAGCGGCCGGCCTGATGGAGCACCTCGATCATGCGGCCACTCTAGCTCAGCGCAGGCGTTCCGCGGAGAAGGGGCTGAGGTCCCAGCCGGGGTCGCGGCCGCCGATCAGCGCGGCCATCAGCTGGGCCGCGCCTGCCGCCAGCGCCGCGCCCTGGCCGCCCTGGGCCAGGTTCAGCCAGATGCCCTCGGCGCCGCTGGCGCCCAGCAGGGGCAGGCCGTCGGCCACCATCAGCCGGCTGCCCTGCCAGTGCTGGGCCTGCTGAGGCTGGATGGCGCCGGGGAACCAGTCGTGCAGCACCTCGTGCAGCTGCTCGAAGCCCTTGTCGCCGCGACTGGGTGCCTGCAGGCTGGCGCCGCCGCTGACGCGCACCCGCTGGCCCAGACGGCTGAGGCTCAGCTGGTGGCGGTCGTCGACCAGGTTGGCGCGCGGTCCGAGGTCGGGGAAGGCCTCGAGCTGTCGAAGCGGGGCCGTTAGCGTGCGGCCCCAGACCCGGCGCAGGGCCGGCTTCAGGCCCAGCTGGGCCAGGAGCGGGTCAGCGGGCTGCGCGCCGCACAGCACGATGGCATCGAAGCTGTGTGTCTGTACCTCGCGTGGGCTGGGCAGGGTGCTGGGGCCGCTGGCGGCCAGCGCCTCCTGGCGTTGCGCGGCGGCGGCGATCCCGGTCTGTGCGGCCGGGCCATGGGTGAGGGCAGGGCGCCGGCCGGCTTGCAGGGCCCGGACTTCGGTATGGAACATGAAATGCGCGCCCAGGCGCTGGGCGGCCTGCTTGAGCAGCAGGCACAGCTCGCGGCCGTTGCAGGCTTCGGCCTCGTTCAGCTGCCAGCCGCCGTGCAGAGGCGTGTCCGGGCTGAGCCCGGGCTCCAGGCGGCGGCAGGCCTCGGCATCCAGCCACTGGTGGGCCAGCCCCGCGCCCTGCCAGCGCTCCACGAGGGGCTGGGCCTTGCGGGCCTGGGCCTCGTCGCGCATCAGCAGCAGCAGGCCTTCGCTGCGCTCATGCTCCAGCTGCAGCTGCTTGCGCAGCAGGGCCGAGCGGGCGAGGCTCTGGCGAGCGAGGGTGAGGAGGGCGGTCTGCCGGGCCTCGGTCCAGCCCTTGCCGCGGGCCTGGCGGGCGGCCCAGCGCCAGCCGGCGTCCGAGAGCCCGCTGGACTGCAGCGCCAGGGCCTGGGTGCCGCACAGGGCGCCCCAGACGGGACTGAGGGCCGGGGCGCAGAGCCCGCCCTGGGCAAAGCTGGATTCGGCGGCCACGCTGCCACTGCGCTCGAACACGACCACGGCATGGCCCTGGGCGGCCAGTTCCAGGGCCGCATGGACGCCGGTGAGGCCGGCGCCGACGATGGCGACTTCCATTCAGGACCTCGCCGTCAGTGCCTGCCGCTGCGCGTCTGCGCTGGGGAGGAGGGATTCAGGGGCGCGCGGCAGACGGGCGCAGGGCAGGGGTGCCGCACGGCGCGTGCGGCGGGCGAAAGGGAGGGACATCAGTCGTGCTATACTCTTTGGGTTTTGCCGGGTACTGCATGCTGAAGACTGCGTTGGCAACTGCGTTAGCAGCTGTGTGAGCGACTTCAGCAACTCAATCCGGATCCTGTGTGCTAGCCCCGCCTTGGCTTTCCTTGGCTTGGCTTGCGTTGCGGTGGTCCGGTGGGGCGATCTCGGCAGACAAATCGCAAACCCGGCAATCGAAAGGTGTCGTGTCGTGGCGGCTCAAGGAGCGGGCTTTTTTCTTGCCCTGTGCTGCGACGCGATTCGAGCTGGATTTTAGAACCAACCTTCGGAGTTACTTCATGTCCGTCACGATGCGCGAAATGCTGGAAGCCGGTGTCCACTTCGGTCACCAAACCCGCTTCTGGAACCCCAAGATGGCCCCGTTCATTTACGGCCATCGCAACAAGATCCACATCATCAACCTCGAAAAGACGCTGCCCAAGTTCGAGGAAGCTCTGAAGTTCGTGCGCCAGCTGTCGGCCAAGCGCGGCACGATCCTGATGATCGGTACCAAGCGTCAAGCCCGCGAGATCGTGGCCGCTGAAGCCCAGCGCGCCGGCGTTCCCTTCGTCGACCAGCGCTGGCTGGGCGGCATGCTGACCAACTTCAAGACGGTCAAGGGCTCGCTGAAGAACCTGAAGGACATGCAGGCTCAAGTCGAGAACGGCACCCAGCCCGCCATCAAGAAGGAAGCCCTGATGTTCCAGCGCGAGCTGGCCAAGCTGGAAAAGAACATCGGCGGCATCCAGGACATGGCTGCCCTGCCGGACGCCATGTTCGTGATCGACGTTGGCTACCACAAGATCGCCATCGCCGAAGCCAAGAAGCTGGGCATTCCCGTGATCGGCGTGGTTGACACCAACCACTCGCCCGAAGGCATTGACTACGTCATCCCCGGCAACGACGACTCCGCCAAGGCTGTCGCCCTGTACGCCAAGGCCGTGGCTGACGCCGTGCTGGAAGGCCGTGCCAACAGCACCGCCGAGCTGGTGCAGGCTGTTGCCGCCGACGGCGACGAGTTCGTGGAAGTGAACGAAGGCGCCTGAGCCCTTCGGCACTTGCTCACCAGGGGCTGATTCAGCCCCTTTTTTCCACGCTGAATCTGTATTTGAGGAGCCGCTGCGTCGGCTCCCAGTCCAACGGAGATTGAAATGGCTGCTATTACCGCAAGCATGGTCGCCGAGCTGCGCGCCCGTACCGACGCTCCCATGATGGAGTGCAAGAAGGCCCTGACCGAAGCCGACGGCGACCTGACCCGCGCTGAGGAAATCCTGCGCGTCAAGCTGGGCAACAAGGCTGGCAAGGCTGCTTCCCGCATCACCGCCGAAGGCGTGGTGGCGGCTGCCGTCGTCGGTGGCGCCGGCGCCCTGATCGAAGTCAACTGCGAGACCGACTTCGTCTCCAAGAACGACGCCTTCCTGGCCTTCGTGAACGCCCTGGCCGGCCTGGTTGCCGAGAAGAACCCCGCTGACGTCGACGCCCTGTCGGCACTGCCCCTGTCCCAGGAAGGCTTCGGCCCGACCGTGGAAGACGTGCGCAAGGGCCTGATCGGCAAGATCGGCGAGAACATGACCATCCGCCGCTTCAAGCGCTACGAGGGTGGCAAGCTGGTCTCCTACCTGCACGGCACTCGCATCGGCGTGATGGTCGAGTTCGACGGCGATGACGTCGCCGCCAAGGACGTCGCCATGCACGTGGCCGCCATGAAGCCGGCCGCCCTGTCCTCCGCCGAAGTGCCGGCCGAGCTGGTCGCCAAGGAGCGCAAGATCGCCGAAGAGAAGGCTGCCGAGTCCGGCAAGCCCGCCGACATCGTCGCCAAGATGGTCGAAGGCTCGGTGCAGAAGTTCCTGAAGGAAGTCTCGCTGCTGGATCAGGTCTTCGTGAAGGCCGCCGACGGCAAGCAGACCGTCGCCGCCATGCTGAAGGAAAAGGCCACCGCGGTGAAGAGCTTCACCCTGTACGTGGTCGGCGAAGGCATCGAGAAGAAGGTCGACGACTTCGCCGCCGAAGTGGCCGCCCAGAAGGCTGCTGCCGAAGCGGCTGCCGCTGCCAAGAACGCCTGAGCGTCTTCTGGCCGGGCTGACGAGCCTGGCCTGCCGCTCGGCGTGACCTGGGAATGAGGGGGGAGCCCCCAAATTCCTTGATTCACTGCGACGGCTGGAAACAAAGGGCGCCTCTGGCGCCCTTTACACTTGCGCCTGCGGTCGGGGAGGAGCTCTCCCCGGCATCGCGGCAACCCCACCACCCACGACGAGGACACAATGCCCGCGCACAAACGCATCCTGCTCAAACTTTCCGGTGAAGCCCTGATGGGCGATGACGCCTACGGCATCAACCGCGCCACCATCGTGCGCATGGTGCGCGAGATCCAGGAGGTGACGCAGCTGGGTGTGGAAGTGGCCGTCGTGATCGGCGGCGGCAACATCTTCCGCGGCGTGGCCGGCGGCTCGGTCGGCATGGACCGCGCCACCGCCGACTACATGGGCATGCTGGCCACGGTGATGAACTCCCTGGCCCTGGCCGACACCATGCGCCAGGAAGGCATGACGGCCCGCGTGATGTCCGCCATCAGCATCGAGCAGGTGGTCGAGCCCTATGTGCGCCCCAAGGCGCTGCAGTACCTGGAAGAGGGCAAGGTCGTCGTCTTCGCGGCCGGCACCGGCAATCCCTTCTTCACCACCGACACCGCCGCCGCGCTGCGCGGCGCCGAGATCGGTGCCGAGATCATGCTGAAGGCCACCAAGGTCGATGGCGTCTACACCGCCGACCCGAAGAAGGACCCCACGGCCACCCGCTACGCCCGCATCAGCTTCGACGAGGCGATCACCAAGAATCTGCAGGTGCTGGACGCCACCGCGTTCGCCCTGTGCCGCGACCAGAAGCTGCCCATCAAGGTCTTCAGTATCTTCAAGGCCGGCGCGCTCAAGCGCGTGGTCATGGGCGAAGACGAGGGCACCCTGGTCCACGTTTGAGCGTCCTGGCGCGTTGAGCCCGGGTCCATTCCTGAACAAGGTTGAGCATCATGAGCATTGCTGACATCAAGAAGAACGCCGAGGCCAAGATGGCCAAGACGGTCGAGTCCTTCAAGACCGAACTGCAGAAGATCCGCACCGGCCGGGCTCACCCGGGCATCCTGGACCAGGTCCATGTGGATTACTACGGTTCGCCCGTGCCCATCTCGCAGGTCGCCAACGTGAGTCTGCTGGACGCCCGCACCATCAGCGTCCAGCCCTGGGAAAAGGGCATGGGTCCCAAGATCGAGAAGGCCATCCGCGAGTCGGACCTGGGCCTGAACCCCTCGGCCCAGGGCGACCTGATCCGCGTGCCGATGCCCCCGCTGACTGAAGAGCGCCGCCGCGACCTGACCAAGGTCGTCAAGAGCGCCGGCGAGGACGCCAAGGTGGCCGTGCGCAACCTGCGCCGCGACGCCAACGAGCAGGCCAAGAAGCTGCAGAAGGACAAGGCCATCACCGAGGACGACGAGCGCCGCTCGCAGGACGAAGTGCAGAAGCTGACCGATCGCGTGATCGGCGACATCGACAAGCTGATCGCGGCCAAGGAAGCCGAGATCCTGGCCGTCTGAGCCCGCACGCGTCGTGACGGATCAGAACAAGGCGGTTCCCCGCCATGTGGCCATCGTCATGGATGGCAACGGCCGCTGGGCGAAGAAGCGCTTCCTCCCGCGCTTCTTCGGCCACAAGCAGGGCGTGGACGCGCTGGTACGCATCGTCCAGGCCTGCATCGATCGCAACATCGAGCACCTCACGGTGTTCGCCTTCTCCAGCGAGAACTGGAAGCGCCCCTCCGATGAGGTCTCCGGCCTGATGGGCCTGGTGCTCGCGGCGGTGTCGCGCTACCTGGCCCGCATGGGTGCCATGGGCGTGCGCATCCGCATCGTGGGCGACCGCGACGCGGTCTCCGAGAAGCTGCGCAATGCCTGGAACGAGGCGGAGTCCTCCACGCGGCACAACAGCAAGCTCACGCTCAACGTGGCCTTCAACTATGGCGGCCGCTGGGACATCGTGCAGGCGGCACGTGCAGCCATGCAGGCCGGCGTGAAGCCCGAGGAGCTCAGCGAAGCCAAGCTGTCCGAGTTCATGGCCATGAGCTATGCGCCGGATCCGGACCTCTTCATCCGCACGGGCGGCGAGGTCCGCATCAGCAACTTCCTGCTGTGGCAGGCGGCGTACAGCGAGCTCGTCTTCTCGGACTGCCTGTGGCCCGACTTCGGTGAAGCGCAGCTGGATGCGGCCATCGCCGCCTTCCGCGAGCGCGACCGCCGCTTCGGCGGCGTGAAGGCGGAAGCCGCCCTGGAGGCCTGAGTGCTCGGAACCCGCATCATCACGGCCATCGTGCTGCTGGCCATCCTGCTGCCGGCACTGTTCGCTGGCTCGCCCTGGCCCTTCGCGGCCGTGACCCTGGTCCTGATCGCCGCGGGCGGCTGGGAATGGGGGCGGCTCAACGGCCTGGCCCAGCCTGCCTCGCTGCTGATGGGTGGGGCGCTGGCCGGCCTGTGCCTGTTCACCCTGCTGGGGCCAGGTCTTGCCTCCCTGCCTGCCGCCCTGTGGTGGGTGGTGGGCGCTGCCTGGGTGCTGGGCTCGTCCCAGGCCCTGCGCCTGGGGCCTGCGGGCTGGCCGCGCCTGCCGCTGGCGGGCCGCGTGGTGCTGGGCTTCGTGCTGCTGTGGGCCGCGTGGGCGGCCATCGCCTCGGCGCGCGGACTGGGCCTGAACTTCATCCTCTCGGTCTTCTGCCTGGTGTGGGTGGCCGACGTCTTCGCCTACTTCGGCGGCCGCACCCTGGGCCGGCGCAAGCTGGCCCCGGCCATCAGCCCGGGCAAGAGCTGGGAGGGCGTCTGGACCGGCATGGCGGCCGTGCTGCTGCTGGGCCTGGCCTGGACCTTCGCCCTGGAGCCGCGCATCGCGGCAGACGGCCCCAGCCTCTACGCCCGCCTGCTGAAGGGCCTGGGCCTGCCGCTGGGCCTGCTGGCCCTGGTCTTCCTGTCGGCCATGAGCGTGGTCGGCGATCTCTTCGAATCCCTCATCAAGCGTGCCGTGGGCGCCAAGGACAGCAGCCAGCTGCTGCCAGGCCATGGCGGCGTGCTGGACCGTGTTGATGCCTTGCTGCCGGTGTTCCCGCTGGCGCTGGCCCTGAACTCCCTCGTCGCATGAACACTTCCCGCCGTCAGCGCGTCTGCGTGCTGGGCTCGACCGGCTCCATCGGCACCAACACGCTGGACGTGCTGGCGCGCCACCCCGAGCAGTACGAGGTCTTCGCCCTCAGTGCCATGAGCCGCGTGGACGCACTGCTGGCCCAGTGCCTGCAGTGGAAGCCCCGCTTCGCCGTGATGCCCGAGGAGACCGCAGCCCTGGAACTGCGCCGCCTGCTGCGCGAGCAGGGCAGCCGCACCGAGGTGCTCAGTGGCGTGCAGGCGCTCAGCGAGGTCGCCGCCCATCCCGAGGTGGATGCGGTGATGGCGGCCATCGTGGGCGCCGCGGGCCTTGCGCCCTGCCTGGCCGCCGCGCGCGCGGGCAAGCGCCTGATGCTGGCGAACAAGGAAGCCATCGTCGTCGGCGGTGCGCTGTTCATGCAGGCGGTGGAGCAGGGCGGGGCCACGCTGCTGCCGGTGGATTCCGAACACTCGGCCATCTTCCAGTGCCTGCCCGAGGACCGCTCGACCTGGGCTCAGCGCATCGACCACATCGTGCTGACGGCCTCCGGAGGCCCCTTCCGCCAGCGTGATCCGGCGACGCTGGCCGAGGTCACGCCCGAGCAGGCCTGTGCTCACCCGAACTGGGTGATGGGTCGCAAGATCTCGGTGGACTCCGCGACCATGATGAACAAGGCGCTGGAGGTCATCGAGGCGCGCTGGCTCTTCAATCTCAAGCCCGAGCAGATCCGCGTGCTGATCCACCCGCAGAGCATCATCCACTCCATGGTGGTCTGCCGCGACAACTCCGTGCTGGCCCAGCTGGGCACGCCGGACATGCGCGTGCCCATTGCGTATGCACTGTCCTTCCCGGCGCGCATCGAGTCCGGCGCTTCGCGCCTGGACCTGCTGGCCGGCAAGGATCTCAGCTTCGAGGAGGCCGACGAGCGTCGCTTCCCCGGCCTGTACCTGTCCTGGCAGGCCCTGAAGGCCGAGGAGGGGGCGACGGCCGTGCTCAACGCCGCCAACGAAGAGGCGGTGGCCGCCTTCCTGGACCGGCACCTGCGCTTCGACCAGATTCATGCGCTCAATGCCGAGGTGCTGGCGACGGTGCATCCGCAGGCCGGCCAGTGCCAGTCGCTGGAAGGGCTGCTGGCCCTGGACGCCCAGGCGCGGCAGGCCGCGCGCGAGCGCATTGAAAAGCTGAGGGCCTGATGGTGCTGGAAGTGGTGGCCTTTGTCCTGGCGCTGGGGGTGCTGATCCTCGTGCACGAGTACGGCCACTTCAGCGTCGCGCGGGCCTGCGGCGTCAAGGTGCTGCGCTTCTCTCTGGGCTTCGGCCGCGTCATCTGGCGCCGCCAGCGTACGGCTGACTCGACCGAATTCACGCTGTCTGCGCTGCCTCTGGGCGGCTATGTGCGCATGCTGGACGAACGCGAAGGGCCCGTGCCCGCCGACCAGCGCGACCAGGCCTTCAACCTCAAACCCCTGCGGCAGCGGGCAGCCATCGTCGCAGCCGGGCCGGTGGCCAACTTCCTGCTGGCCATCGTGCTCTTCGCCAGCCTGGCCTGGATGGGGCAGCAGGAGCCGCTGGCCCTGCTGGGCTCGCCCAAGCCCGGTGGGCTGGCCGAACGCGCCGGCATGCGCGCCGGCGACCGGGTGATGGCCATCGCCCTGGACGGCCGCGCCTGGCAGGACATCGCCTCCGCGGCGGAGCTGCAATGGCCGGTGATCGAGGCCATCACCGAGCAGTCGGTACTGAGCCTGCAGCTGGCCGATGCCAACGGCCACGGCCGGCGCGAGGTCCGCCTGGACATGGCCGAGCTGGGCACCCGTGAGCCGGACCTGGCTGCCATGACCCGTCTGGGCCTGGGAGGCCCGCTGCGCGAGCCGGTGATCGGCGAGGTCGCGCCAGGCGGCCCGGCCGAGCAGGCCGGCCTGCAGGCGGGCGACCGCGTGCTCGAGGTGGATGGCCGCATGGTGACCGATGCCGCGCAGCTGATCGCCGGCATCCGCGCCCATGCCCAGACGCCCGCCGCGCAGGCGCAGCAGTGGCGGATCGAGCGCCGGGGTCAGGTCTTGTCTCTGGAGGTCACGCCTGCCGTGGTGGTGGAGGGCGAATCCCGCATCGGCCGCATCCAGGCCCTCGTGGGCGCGGCGCCCCAGACGGTGCTGGTGCGCCACGCCCTGGATGACGCCCTGCTGATCGGCCTGCGCAAGACCTGGGAGCAGTCCTGGATGACGCTCAAGATCTTCGGTCGCATGCTGATCGGCCAGGCTTCGCTGAAGAACCTCAGCGGCCCCATCACCATTGCCGATGCCGCCGGGCAGGCCGCTCGCGTGGGCCTGTACCAGTACCTGAGCCTGCTGGCCATGCTTAGCGTCGGCTTAGGCGTCCTGAACCTGCTGCCGCTGCCCATGCTCGATGGGGGGCACCTGATGTATTATCTTTTCGAGGGTCTGAGCGGCCGCCCCGTGTCCGAGTGGTGGCTGGAGCGGCTGCAGCGCGCCGGTTTCTTCCTGATGCTGCTGATGATGGCTCTGGCCCTTTCCAACGACGTGACCCGCAAGCTGGGTCTGCACTGATCTCTCACCTGCATGTCTCCACACCTGACCCAGCGCGCGCGCATTCGCCCCTCCGTCCTGTCCCTCGCGCTCGCTGCCGCATTGCAGGCGGGCAACGCCTGGGCGGTCGACCCCTTCGTGCTCAAGGACATCCGGGTCGAGGGCGTGCAGCGTACCGACCCCGGCACCGTCTTCGCGAGCCTGCCCTTCCGCGTGGGCGACACCTACAACGATGAAAAGGGCGCGGCCGCACTGCGCGCGCTGTTCGCCACCGGCCTGTTCAAGGACGTGCGCATCAACATCGACGGCGACGTGCTGGTGGTGGTGATCGACGAGCGCCCGGTGATTGCCGCCGTCAGCTTCGTTGGCCTCAAGGAATTCGACACCGAAGCCCTGACCAAGTCGCTGAAGGACATCGGCATCGGCGAAGGCAAGCCCTTCGACAAGGCCCTGGCCGACCGCGCCGAGCAGGAGCTCAAGCGCCAGTACCTGACCCGAAGCCTCTACGGCGCCGAGGTCACCACGACCATCACCCCGCTGGAGCGCAACCGCGTCAACGTGGCCTTCACGGTGACGGAAGGCGATCCGGCCAAGATCGGTGACATCCGCATCCTGGGCTCCAAGGTCTTCTCCGAGAGCACCCTGCTGGGCCTGCTGGAACAGACCACCACCGGCTGGCTGACCTGGTACACGAAGAGCGACCGCTACTCGCGTACCAAGCTCAACGCCGACCTGGAAACCCTGCGCTCCTACTACCTGAACCGTGGCTATCTGGAGTTCTCGATCGAGTCCACCCAGGTCACCATCTCGCCGGACAAGCAGAGCATCAACATCGCCATCACCGTCAAGGAAGGCCAGCCCTACACCGTGACAGCGGTGAAGCTGGAAGGTGAGCTGCTGGGCCGCGACGAGGAGTTCAAGCGCCTGGTGGGCATCAAGCCGGGCCAGGCCTACAAGGACGAGTCCGTCACCGCGACCAAGCGTGCCTTCACCGACTACCTCGGTACCTTCGGCTACGCCTTCGCCCGCGTGGAAAGCCGCCCCGAGATCGACAAGACCACCGGCCAGGTGGTGGTGGCCCTGGTGGTCGATCCCGGCCGCCGCGTCTACGTGCGCCGCATGCTGGTGTCCGGCAACACGCGCACCCGAGACGAAGTGATCCGCCGTGAGTTCCGCCAGTTCGAAGGCGCCTGGTACGACGGCGCACGCATCAAGTTCTCGCGCGACCGCGTGGAGCGCCTGGGCTACTTCAAGGACGTCACCATCGACACCAGCGAGGTGCCGGGCGCGCCCGATCAGGTCGACGTCACCCTGGCCGTGACCGAGCGGCCCACCGGCAACATCATGGTGGGCGCCGGCTACAGCAGCCAGCAGGGTGTCTCGTTCACCGGCTCCATCCGCCAGGACAACGTCTTCGGTTCCGGCAACTACCTGGGCCTGGAGGTGAACACCGCCAAGACCGGCCGTGCGCTGTCGGTCTCCACCGTCGATCCCTACTTCACCGTGGACGGCGTGTCCCGCGGCGTGGACGTCTTCTACCGCACCAGCAAGCCCTACAACAGCTTCGGCGATGTCTACGAGTTCGCCACCTACGGCGGCTCGCTGCGCTTCGGCGTGCCCTTCTCGGAGCTGGACACCGTCTTCTTCGGCCTGGGCGTCGAGAAGACCAAGATCTCGACCGATGCCGGCATCCCGCTGATGTACAAGCTGCAGGTGCTGGAGCAGGGCAACAACAGCCTGGCAGTCCCCCTCACCATCGGCTGGCAGAACGAGCAGCGCGACAGCATCATCTCGCCCACCGCCGGCAAGTACCAGCGCGTGAACCTCGAGATGAGTGCGGTGGGCGATGCCCGCTATGCGCGTGCCAGCCTGCAGTGGCAGCAGTTCTTCCCCATCACCAACAAGTTCAGCTGGATGATCAACGCCCAGCTGGACTACGGCGTGGGCCTGGGTGGGCGCAAGTACCCCATCTTCAAGAACTACTACGCCGGCGGCCTGGGCTCGGTGCGGGTGTTCGAGTCCAACTCGCTGGGTCCCGTGGACCTGACCGGCTCCAATATCGGCGGCAATCTGCGCGCCAATGTCAACGCCGAGCTCTACCTGCCCGTTCCCGGTGCAGGCAATGACAAGTCCTTCCGCCTGTTCACCTTCCTGGATGCCGGCAATGTGTGGGACACCAAGAACCCGTACTACAAGGTGTCGCTGGACTCCGTCCGGGTCGCGGCCGGCATCGGCATCAGCTGGCTGTCCCCCATGGGTCCGCTGAAGCTGAGCATGGGCAAGCCCATCCGCAAGGACTCGAAAGATAGAATCGAGAAATTCCAATTCCAAGTCGGGACTGCATTCTGATGAAGAGCACCTTGATGAAATCGCTGTGCGCCCTGGTCCTCGTGGCCGCGCCGGTGATGACCTTGCAAGCCCAGGAACTCAAGATCGGCTACGTGAACCTCGAGCGCGTCACGCGTGAGAGCAATTTCGCCAAGGCCGCACAGACCAAGCTGGAAACGGAATTCAGCCGTCGCGAGAAGGACATCAAGGACGCCGAGCAGAAGCTGCGCCAGGCGGCCGAGAAGTTCGACAAGGACTCCACCCTGCTCGCCGAAGCCGACCGCAGCCGCCGCCAGCGCGACCTGGCCGAGCAGGAGCGCGATCTGCAGCGCAAGAAGCGCGAGTACTCCGAGGACCTGCAGCAGCGCCGTGGCGAAGAGCTGCAGACCCTGATCGAGCGCACCAACCGCATCGTCAAGCAGATCTTCGACAGCGAGAAGTACGACCTGATCCTCCAGGACGCCAGCTTCGTCAGCAACCGCGTGGACATCACCAAGAAGGTGATCGACCAGCTCAACGCTCAGAAGTGATTGGATACCGCCGTCACCCTGGCTGACCTGATCGCCGCCTTGGGCGGCGATCTTCTTGGTGCGCCCGAAACCCCCATCCGGCGCATCGCCGCGCTGGAATCGGCGGATGCCCAGTCCATCGCCTTCCTGGCGAATGTGCGTTACCAGTCTCAGCTCAAGACCACGCAGGCCGCCTGCGTGATCGTGGCGCCCGCCCTGGCCGAGGCAGCGGCCCAGCGCCAGCCCGGTGCCGCGGTGATCGTCACGCCGGATCCCTACCTCTACTTCGCCCGCCTCACCCAGTGGTGGGCCCGCCAGGTGCGCCCGCTGCCGCCGGCCCGCATCCACCCCTCCGCCGTGATCGCTGATGACGCGCAGCTGGGGCAGGGCGTGGACATCGGCCCCCTGGCCGTGATCGAGTCCGGCGCCGTGATCGGTGAGGGCGCCCGCATCGGCGCCCATTGCGTGATCGAGGCCCGCGCCCGCATCGGCGCTGGCAGCCGCCTGGCGCCGCACGTCACCGTGGGCTTTGACTGCCATATCGGCGCGCATTGCATCCTGCACAGCGGCGTGGTGATCGGCGCGGACGGCTTCGGCTTCGCACTGAGCCAGGGCCGCTGGGAGAAGATCGAGCAGCTCGGTGCCGTGCGCATCGGGGACCACGTCGAGATCGGCGCCAACAGCTGCATCGATCGCGGCGCCCTGGGTGACACCATCCTGGAGGAGGGCGTCAAGCTCGACAACCTCGTCCAGATCGGCCACAACGTGCACGTGGGCACCCACACGGCCATGGCCGGTTGCGCCGGCGTGGCGGGCAGCGCGCGCATCGGCGCCCACTGCACCGTGGGCGGCGGGGCCATCGTGCTGGGGCATCTGAGCCTGGCGGATCACGTCCATGTGTCCGCCGCCACCGTGGTCACCCGCACCATCACCAAACCCGGCCAGTACAGCGGCGTCTTCCCCTTCGACGACAATGCCAGCTGGGAAAAGAATGCAGCAACCCTGAGACAGTTGCATGCCATGCGCGACCGTTTGCGCGCCCTAGAGAGAAAAGAATGACGACCGCGACCGACACCAAGATGGACATCCACCAGATCCTGGCCAAGATCCCCCACCGCTACCCCATCCTGCTGGTGGACCGCGTGCTGGAGATCGAGAAGGGCAAGCGCATCCGTGCGCTGAAGAATGTGTCCATCAACGAGCCCTATTTCATGGGCCACTTCCCGCACCGCCCGGTGATGCCCGGCGTGCTGATGCTGGAAGCCATGGCCCAGGCCGCCACCGTGCTGACCCTGGTGAGCCTGGACACCGAGCTGGACGACAAGACCGTCTGCTACTTCGCTGGCATCGACGGCGCCCGCTTCAAGCGCCCCGTGGAGCCCGGTGACCAGCTGGTGCTGGACGTGACCCTGGACCGCGCCAAGGCTTCCATCTTCAAGTACACCGGCAAGGTCTATGTGGGCGATGACATCGCCTGCGAGGCCGAGCTGATGTGCACCATGCGCCGCATCGAGGCCTGAGGCCTGCGCGCCCGCCCTTCAACCGCCCCCCGGACTCTGGAACGCAGTCGATGAGCAAGATCCATCCCACAGCCATCGTGGACCCCAAGGCCGAGCTGGACAGCTCGGTCGAGGTCGGTGCCTACACCCTCATCGGGGCCGGCGTGAAGATCGATGCCGGGACCCGCATCGGCCCCCACTGCGTGCTCGAAGGTCCGACCACCATCGGCCGCGACAACCAGTTCTTCCAGTTCAGCTCCATCGGCGCCGCGCCGCAGGACAAGAAGTACGCCGGCGAGCCCACGCAGCTGATCGTGGGGGACCGCAATGTGGTGCGCGAGTTCTGCACCTTCAACCGGGGCACCTCGCAGGACGCCGGCATCACCCGCGTGGGCGATGACAACTGGATCATGGCCTACGTCCACCTGGCCCATGACTGCGTGGTGGGCAGCCGGACCATCTTCGCCAACAACGCGCAGCTGGCCGGCCACGTGCATGTGGGCGACTGGGCCATCCTGGGCGGCTTCACGGTGGTGCACCAGTTCGTGCACATCGGCGCCCACAGCATGACGGGCATGGGCTCCATCCTCTTCCAGGACCTGCCGCCCTTCATCATGGCCGCCGGCAACACGGCCGAGGCCCGCAGCTTCAACCTCGAAGGCCTCAAGCGCCGCGGCTTCACGCCCGAGCAGCTCAATGCGGTCAAGCAGATGTACCGCATCCTCTACCGCCGCGGCCTCACGGTCGACCAGGCCAAGATGGAGATGATGGCGCTGCAGGGCGAGCACGCGGACGCGCATGACACCATCCAGCTGATGCTGGACTTCCTCAACACCGCCACGCGCGGCATCATCCGCTGACCATGCCTGAGGCCGCGCCCCGCCTCAGCCTGGTGGCCGGCGAGGCCTCCGGCGACCTCCTCGGCGGCCTGCTGCTGGCAGGCCTGCGTGAGCGCTGGCCGGGCCTGCAGGCCGCCGGCATCGGGGGGCCGCGCATGGCGGCTCAGGGCTTCGAGGCCTGGTGGCCGCACCACAAGCTCTCCGTCTTCGGCTATGTCGATGCCTTGCTGCACCTGCGCGAGATCCTCGGGATCCGCAAGGCCCTGGGCGAGCGCCTGCTGGCGGATCCGCCGCGCGCCTTCATCGGCATCGATGCCCCCGACTTCAACTTCGCGCTGGAAGCGAAGCTCAAGGCCGCGGGCATCAAGAGCATCCATTTCGTCTGCCCTTCGATCTGGGCCTGGCGCGCCGAGCGCGTGAACAAGATCCGCGCTTCGACGGACCATGTGCTGTGCCTCTTTCCCTTCGAGCCCGCGCTGCTGGCCGAGGCCGGCATCTCGGCGAGCTATGTGGGCCATCCGCTGGCTGACGTCATCCCCCTGGAGCCGCCCAGGGCCGCCGCCCGTGGCAAGCTCGGACTGGGGGAGGGCGACACCGTCGTGGCCCTGCTGCCCGGCAGCCGCAAGAGCGAGATCCGCTACATTGCCGAGCCCCTGCTGCAGGCTGCCGTGCTGATGAGCCGGGTCCGCCCCCAGCTTCGCTTCGTGATGCCGGTGGTGCCGGGCCTGCGCAGCCTCGTTGACCCGCTGGTCCGCAAGCATGCGCCGGGGCTGGACCTGGCGCTGCTGGACGGCCAGTCCCACGAGGCCCTGGCCGCCTGCGACCTCACGCTGGTGGCCAGTGGCACCGCCACGCTGGAGGCTGCGCTGTTCAAGCGGCCCATGGTGATTGCCTATCGGCTGCATGCGCTGAACTGGTGGCGCATCAAGGGCAAGCGCCTGCAGCCCTGGGTGGGCCTGCCCAATGCGCTCGCCGGCCGCTTCGTCGTGCCCGAGCTGCTGCAGGACGACTGCACCCCCGAGGCCCTGGCCCGCGAAGGCCTGGCCTGGCTGGACGATCCGGCGCGCCGCGACGCAGCCATCGCCACCTTCCATGAGCAACACCTGACCCTGCGCTGCAACACCGCGCAGCGCGCTGCCGATGCCATCGCGCAAGTCCTCGCGTCCTGAGCCCCCGCACCAGCTGGGCCTGCTGTGGGACGCCCCGGGCCTGATGGCCGGCGTGGACGAGGCGGGCCGCGGGCCCCTGGCCGGCCCGGTGGTGGCGGCGGCCGTCATCCTGGACGACGAGCATCCCATCGCCGGGCTGGCCGATTCCAAGGTGCTCAGCGAGAAGCGCCGCGAGCAGCTCTTCGACGAGATCCGCGCCAAGGCCCTGTGCTGCTGCATTGCCGAGGCCAGCGTCGAGGAAATCGATGAACTCAACATCCTGCAGGCCACGATGCTGGCCATGCGCCGCGCCGTCGAGGGCCTGCGCCTGAAGCCTGCCAAGGTGCTGGTGGACGGCAACCGCCTGCCCACGCTCAAGATCCCGGCCGAGGCCATCGTCAAGGGCGATGCCAAGGTGAAGGCCATCTCGGCTGCGTCCATCCTGGCCAAGGTCCACCGCGACCGCCTGTGCCAGCAATGGCATGCCAGCCATCCCGAATACGGCTTCGCCGGCCACAAGGGCTATCCCACGGCCGAACACCTGCAGGCCCTGCGCGAGCATGGCCTGACCCCCTGGCACCGCCGCAGCTTCGGCCCCGTGAAAGCACTCCTCGAATGAAGCCCCAGCTCCAGCACATCAGCGCCCGCGACAACCCCAAGCTGCAGCGCCTGCGCAAGCTGGCCCAGGAGGCCTCGGCCTACCGCAGGCTCGGCAGCGTCTGGCTGGAAGGCGACCACCTGGCCCGGGCGGCCCTGCAGCGCGGCTGCCGGCCGTCGATGGCGGTGATCACCGAGACCGCCTGCCAGGATCCGGCCTTGATGGCCCTGGCCGAGGAGGCACCGCTGGTGCTGGTCGTCAACGAGGGCCTGTTCCAGGGCTTGAGCGGCCTGGAAAGCCCGGCCCGCATGGGCTTCGAGATGGCCCTGCCGTCGGACGCCGCCCTGCAGCCGGGCATGGACACCGTGGTGCTGGACCGCCTGCAGGACGCGGGCAATGTGGGCACCATCCTGCGCAGCGCCGCCGCCATGGGCTTCCGCCAGATTGCCGCGCTGAAGGGCACGGCTGCGCTGTGGTCGCAGAAAGTGCTGCGCGCCGGCATGGGCGCGCACTTCGGCCTGCGCCTGGTCGAGGGCCTGCAGCCCGCCGACCTCGACCACCTCCAACTCCCCCTGATCGCCACCAGCTCGCATGCCAAGGATGAACTGCACCGCGTGCAGCTCCCCAGCCCCTGCGCCTGGGTGATGGGCCACGAAGGGCAGGGCGTGCAGCCCGAGCTGATGCAGCGCTGCACCCTGACCGTGGGCATTCCCCAGCCCGGCGGCGAGGAATCGCTCAACGTCGGCAGCGCCGCGAGCATCTGCCTCTACGAAAGCGCCCGCCAAAAGCTGTTGGCCTGACTCTCAGTCGCCGATCACAACAGCGCTGCGCTTAAAAAAGGAAAGGCCCGCTGCGCAGCAGCCGGGCCTTTCCGCTCAGGGCGACGCACGCGGATCCGGCTTTGCCGGGCCGCCGTGCGTGCCCCCTTGACGGGGGCTCGCGAAGCGAGCAAGGGGTGGTCAGTAAGCCGGGCCTGCGGGTGCGCCCCCTGGGGGGCTGAGGCCGGACACAAACGCCGTGGCGTTTGTGCCTGCCGAAGGACCGGGCCTCTGGTCCGGTGCGCCCTGCAAGGGCGCGAAGCGAGTAGGGGGGAATCAATAGATCAATCTGTCGGGGCGAATGTCGCGGAGGATGGTCGTCGCGATCTCCTCGATGGACTTGTGCGTCGAGGACAGCCACGAGATGCCCTCGCGCTTCATCATGGTCTCGGCCTCGTTGACCTCGTAGCGGCAGTTGAGGATGTCGGCGTACTTGCTGCCTGGGCGGCGCTCGTTGCGGATCTGCGAGAGGCGCTCCGGGTCGATGGTCAGGCCGAAGCACTTGCGCTTGTGCGGGCTCAGCGTGGAGGGCAGCTTGCCGCGCTCGAAGTCCTCGGGGATCAGCGGGTAGTTGGCGGCCTTGATGCCGTGCTGCATGGCCAGGTACAGCGAGGTGGGCGTCTTGCCGCAGCGGCTCACGCCCACGAGGATGACGTCGGCGGTGTCCAGGTTCTTGGCGGACTGCCCGTCGTCATGGGCCAGGGAGAAATTGATGGCCTCGATGCGGTCGTGATATTCCTGGCTCTTGGCCACGTCCGAGAAGCGGCCCACGCGGTGGTTGGACTTGACCTGCAGTTCCTCCTCCAGCGGCGCGATGAAGGTGCCGAACATGTCCAGCAGCAGGCCCTTGCACTGCGCGCGGACCACCTCCAGCACCTCGGTGTTGACCAGGGTGGCGAAGACGATGACCCGCTGGCCTTCGCTATCGCACAAGTCATTGATCTCGCGGACCACCTGTCTGGCCTTGTCGGCCGTGTCGATGAAGGGGCGCCGCACATGGCGCGGTTTGCCGCCGAACTGCGCCAGGATCGAGTTCCCGAAGGTTTCTGCGGTGATCCCGGTGCCGTCCGAGACGAAATACACGGTGCGATTGGGCATGTCCTGTTTCTCCGGCGAACCTGGTTTCGTGGTGTTCCATCATAGAAGCTGATGCCCGTAGAATCGGCCGCATTCGATCGCTGGAAATGCCACACCCTAGCGCCATGCCGCCGTTCCTCCTCCAAGCAGAATTCAGAAATGGTGGAGCCGCGCATGCCTTTCCCTGGGTGAAGTTCGCTGCCAGTGCTGCGCCGAAGGACGCGCCGCTCGCCACCCGCGAGCCCGCTGCGCCCGGCGTGGGAGCCCCGGTTTCACAACATCACGGAGTTTTCCCATGTCCTCTCGCTTCGATGCGGCCGCCCTGGTCGTCCCGTTTGAGAATCTGAGAATGAGCGACGTCGAGGTCGTTGGCGGCAAGAACGCCAGCCTCGGCGAAATGATCTCGCAGCTCGCCGCCTCCGGCGTGCGCGTGCCCGGCGGCTTTGCCACCACGGCCCATGCCTTCCGCGAGTTCCTGAAGTTCCAGGGTCTGGATGCGCGCATCCAGAAGCGCCTGGCCGACCTCAACACCGACGACGTCCGTGCCCTGGCCGAGGCCGGTGCCGAGATCCGCGGCTGGGTCGAGGCCCAGCCCTTCCCGGCGGACCTGGAAGCGGCCATCCGCACGTCCTTTGCCGCGCTGACGGCCGACAACCTCGAGGCGACCTTCGCCGTGCGCTCCTCCGCCACCGCCGAGGACCTGCCGGACGCCTCCTTTGCCGGCCAGCAGGAGACCTTCCTGAACGTGCATGGCATCGAGGAAGTGCTGCACAAGATGAAGGAGGTCTTCGCCTCCCTCTACAACGACCGCGCCATCAGCTACCGCGTGCACAAGGGCTTCGAGCACAGCGAGGTGGCCCTCTCCGCCGGCGTTCAGCGCATGGTGCGCTCCGACCTCGGCTCGGCCGGCGTGATGTTCACCATCGACACCGAGTCCGGCTTCAAGGACGTGGTCTTCATCACCTCCAGCTACGGCCTCGGTGAGACCGTGGTGCAGGGCGCCGTCAACCCCGACGAGTTCTACGTGCACAAGCCGGCGCTGGCCAAGGGCAAGTTCGCCGTGATCCGCCGCAACCTGGGCTCCAAGCTGATCCGCATGGAGTTCAGCACGCCCGAGGAAAAGGCCGCGACCAAGAAGCTTGTCAAGACCGTGGACACCGCGCCCGAGCAGCGCAACCGCTACTCGCTCAACGATGACGAGGTCACCGAGCTGGCGAAGTACGCGCTGATCATCGAGCAGCACTACGGCCGCCCGATGGACATCGAGTGGGGCCGCGACGGCATCGACGGCAAGCTCTACATCCTGCAAGCCCGCCCCGAGACGGTGAAGAGCCAGGCCGAGGGCCAGGTCGAGCACCGCTACAAGCTCAAGGGCCACAGCGTGGTGCTGGCCGAGGGCCGCGCCATCGGCCAGAAGATCGGCACCGGCCCGGTCCGTCTGGTCCACAACATCTCCGAGATGGAGCGCGTGCAGCCCGGCGACGTGCTGGTCACCGACATGACCGATCCCAACTGGGAGCCGGTGATGAAGCGCGCCAGCGCCATCGTCACCAACCGCGGCGGCCGCACCTGCCACGCGGCCATCATCGCCCGCGAGCTGGGCATCCCGGCCGTGGTGGGCTGCGGTGACGCCACCGAAAAGCTCAAGGACGGCCAGCTGGTCACCGTGGCCTGCTCGGAAGGCGACACCGGCCACATCTACGACGGCCTGCTCGAGACCGAGATCACCGAGGTGCACCGCGGCGAGATGCCGTACTGCCCCGTCAAGATCATGATGAACGTGGGCAACCCGCAGCTGGCCTTCAACTTCGCCCAGATGCCCTCCAGCGGCGTGGGCCTGGCCCGCCTCGAGTTCATCATCAACAACAACATCGGCGTCCACCCCAAGGCCATCCTGGACTATCCGAACATCGATGCCGACCTGAAGAAGGCCGTCGAGTCCGTGGCCCGCGGCCACGCCTCGCCGCGCGCCTTCTACGTGGACAAGCTGGCCGAGGGCATCGCCACCATCGCCGCCGCCTTCTTCCCGCGTCCGGTGATCGTTCGCCTCTCCGACTTCAAGAGCAACGAGTACCGCAAGCTGATCGGTGGCTCACGCTATGAGCC
Source organism: Pelomonas sp. BJYL3 (assembly GCF_027257975.1). Taxonomy (GTDB): domain Bacteria; phylum Pseudomonadota; class Gammaproteobacteria; order Burkholderiales; family Burkholderiaceae_C; genus Roseateles_B; species Roseateles_B flavus. Next base: position 186,871 of record NZ_JANZKX010000001.1, on the reverse strand, counting down.
GGATGAAGAGAACCCCATGCTGGGCTTCCGTGGCGCCTCGCGCTACATCAGCGGCGAGTTCTCCGACGCCTTCGCCATGGAGTGCGAAGCCCTGAAGCGCGTGCGCAATGACATGGGCCTCACCAACGTCGAGATCATGGTGCCCTTCGTGCGTACCGTGCGCCAGGCGGAGCGTGTGGTCGCCATGCTGGCCGAGCGCGGCCTCAAGCGCGCCGCCGCCGGCGGCACCGACGGCCTGCGCCTGATCATGATGTGCGAGGTGCCCAGCAACGCCATCCTGGCCGAGCAGTTCCTGGAGCACTTCGACGGCATGTCCATCGGCTCGAACGACCTGACCCAGCTGACCCTGGGCCTGGACCGCGACTCCGGCCTGGAACTGCTGGCCGGCGACTTCGACGAACGCGACTCCGCCGTGAAGGCCCTGATCTCCCGCGCCATCACGGCCTGCCGCGCCACGGGCAAGTACATCGGCATCTGCGGCCAGGGCCCCAGCGACCACCCGGACTTCGCGGACTGGCTGGCGCAGGAGGGCATCGTGTCGATGTCCCTGAACCCGGACAGCGTCATCGACACCTGGCAGCGCCTTGCCAAGCGTTGATCGCTGCTTGAGCTGAATCAGAGGGCCCCGCGGGGCCCTCTGTCTTGTGGGGCCCGGCTCGTCGACACTCGGCCGGGTTGATCTTGATGCGGCCGCCGGCCGCTCTCCCGCATCATTGCCGCCATGCCCTCCCGCCCCTTGCTGCCGCGCCTGAACCGCATTTACGCGGGCTTCACGCTGGGCTTCGTGCTCTTCGTGGCCCTGCTGGCCCTGCTGGAGCAGTGGGGCATGCCCAAGAGCTGGATCGGCTTCAGCTTCCTGGCGGTGACCGTGCTGGTCTATGCGGGCATCGGCATCATCTCCCGCACCACGGACCCGGAGGAGTACTTCGTGGCCGGGCGCCGCGTGCCGGCCTTCTACAACGGCATGGCGGCCGGCGCGGACTGGATGAGCGCCGCCTCCTTCATCGGCATGGCCGGCACGCTGTACCTCAGCGGCTACGGCGGGCTGGCCTTCGTGCTGGGCTGGACGGGCGGCTTCTGCCTGGTGGCCCTGCTGCTGGCGCCTTACCTGCGCCGCCTGGGGCAGTTCACCATCCCCGACTTCCTGGGCCAGCGCTACGACAGCCAATGGGTGCGCCTTTTCGGCGCCGCCGCGGCCATCGTCATTTCCTTCATCTACGTCGTGGCGCAGATCTACGGCGTAGGGCTGATCACCACGCGGCTGACGGGGCTGACCTTCGAGATCGGCGTCTTCGTGGGTCTAGGGGGCGTGCTGGTGTGCTCCTTCCTGGGCGGCATGCGCGCCGTGACCTGGACGCAGGTGGCGCAGTACATCGTGCTGATCCTGGCCTACCTCGTGCCTGTGGTCTGGCTCTCGGTCAAGCAGACCGGCGTGCCCATCCCGCAGGCGGTCTACGGCTATCAGGTGCAGCGCATCACCGAGCGCGAGCAGGAGCTGGTGCGCGACCCGGGCGAGACCTCGGTGCGCGAGTTCTTCGCCAGCCGCGCCCGCGACTACGAGCGCAAGCTCCAGGACCCCGAGCAGGCCCTGGCGCGAGAGCGCGCCGAGGCCTCGCGGCGCATTGCGGAGCTCAAGGCCCGCGAGGCCACGCTGGCCCAGATCCAGCAGGCCGAAAAGCAGCGCGCAGCCCTGCCCAAGACGCCTGCCGAGGCCGAGGAGCGCTGGACCCGCGCCAAGCTGCAGGACGAGCACCTGGCCCAGCCCCTGGCCGGCATGCCGCCCCACGCCCAGCCCTTCGCGGGCAAGCCCGATGGCACGCTGGACGAGCGCGAGGACTTCGACCGCTCCCGCCGCAACTTCCTGGCCCTGGTCTTCTGCCTGGCCGTGGGCACGGCGGGGCTGCCGCACATTCTGATCCGCTACCACACCACGGCCACGGTGCGCGAGGCACGCTACTCGGTGGCCTGGTCTCTGTTCTTCATCGCCTTGCTCTACTTCACGGCGCCAGCCCTGGCGGTGATGGTCAAGTACGAGATCTTCAACGGGCTGATCGGCACACCCATCGCCGAGCTGCCGGGCTGGATCGGGCAGTGGATGCGGGTGGATCCCGGCCTGCTGTCCATCACCGACGTCAACGGCGACGGCATCCTGCAGCTGGCCGAGCTGCGCATCGGCGGGGACATCATCATGCTGGCCACGCCCGAGCTGGCCGGGCTGCCCTATGTGATCTCGGGCATGGTGGCGGCGGGCGGCCTGGCGGCGGCGCTCTCGACGGCGGACGGCCTGCTGCTGACCATCTCCAGCGCGCTGACCCACGATGTCTACTACCGCGGCGTGAACCCGCGCGCCTCGGCGACCCGGCGTGTGACCCTCTCCAAGGCCCTGCTGCTGGCCACGGCACTGAGCGCAGCGGCCATCGCCTCGCAGAAGCCGGCGGACATCCTCTTCATGGTCGCCGCCGCCTTCTCCCTGGCCGGTGCCACCCTCGTGCCGCCCCTGGTGCTGGGCATCTTCTGGGGCCGGGCGAACAAGCACGGCGCGCTGGCCGGCATGCTGACGGGGCTGTGCGTGACCGTCTACTACATGGTCCATGCCAGTGCCATGCTGCGCCTGAGCCTGGGCGTGCCCGGGCCGGCCCAGACCTGGTGGGGCATCCAGCCCATCTCCGCGGGCCTGTTCGGCATCCCGGCGGGCGTGCTGGCGATGATGCTGGTGAGCTGGCTCACGCCCGCCCCCAGCCAGGAGGTGCGCGAGCGCATCGCGCTGCTGCACCGGCCGCCGCAGCCCTGAGCCCTGAGCCCTGAGCCCTGAGCCCTGAGCCCTGAGCCCTGAGCCCTGAGCCCTGAGCCCTGAGCCCTGAGCCCTGAGCCCTGAGCCCTGAGCCCGGCCCGCCGGGCAACGGCCTCTGGATCCGGCCCCCGTATCCGGCCCCAAGGGGAGGGTGGGGCCGGTGGCGCTGCACAGGCTGCTGGCCTCGTCACGCAGGCTGCCCGGGCTGCCGGATCTGGCCGGGCGGGGCTCGATTTGGCAAGTGCCGCGTTTTGCGGCTACAATCGCGGGCTTTCCCTTGCCGGACCCAGAGAAGACGCTGGGGTTCGGCTTCCTCAGCCAGGCTGTCATTTCCGAGAGCTCGGCTGGAATCCACAAGGAGTGTTTATGCGTCACTACGAGATCGTTCTGCTGATCCATCCGGATCAAAGCGAACAGGTTCCGGCCATGCTGGAACGTTACAAGGGCCTGATCACCACCGGTGGTGGTGTGGTTCACCGCGTCGAAGATTGGGGCCGCCGTCAACTGGCTTACCTGATCCAGAAGCTGGCCAAGGCGCACTACCTGTGCCTGAACATCGAATGCAGCAAGGAAACCCTGGCTGAGCTCGAGACCGGCTTCCGCTTCAACGACGCCGTGCTGCGCCACATGACCGTGGTCAAGAGCAAGGCCGACACCGCTCCCTCCGTCATGATGAAGGCGGTCGAGCGCGAGGAAGCCCGCAAGGCTCCTCAGGAAGCCTAAGCCCCAGGTTCTGACGCGAGCCGTACCGCGTTTGCAGTGACAGTGAATCAACTGATTCTCACCGCGCAGGTACAGGAAGTCGGTCTGATCCGCTACACCCCCGCCGGCATGCCGGCCCTGGATTTCAGCCTCAAGGCCGAATCCGAGGTCCAGGAAGCCGGAAGGCCCCGCAAGGTCTCCCTGGAGATCCGGGCCGTGGTGATCGGAGAGATCGTCAAGCGCATCCAGACGCTCGGCATCGGAGGTCAAGCCCGCTTCAGCGGCTTCCTCAGCGCCCAGCGCAACGGCCGTGGAACGCTGTTCCATGTCACCGCCCTGGATGAGGCTCGCAGCGCCTGATTCGTTATCCGGATTGAAAAGTTAAGAGGTCACACTATGCCCCCAGCACGTGGTAAGGGTCGGTTCTCCAAGGACCGCAAGCCCAAGCGCAACCAACAATCGCTGCTGTTCCGCCGCAAGCGTTTCTGCCGCTTCACCGTCGCCGGTGTCGAGCAGATCGACTACAAGGACGTGGACACGCTGCGTGATTTCATCGCTGAAAACGGCAAGATCACGCCCGCTCGCCTGACCGGCACGCGCGCCTTCTTCCAGCGTCAGCTGACCGTCGCCATCAAGCGCGCCCGTTTCCTGGCTCTGCTGCCCTACAGCGACCAGCACAAGGTTTGAGGAGTTAAGACACCATGCAAGTGATCCTGCTTGAAAAGGTGGCCAACCTCGGCAACCTGGGTGACATCGTCAAGGTCAAGGACGGCTACGCCCGCAACTTCCTGATCCCGACCCGCCAGGCACGTCGTGCCACCGAGGCCGCGATCAAGGAATTCGAAGCCAAGCGCGCTGAACTGGAAAAGGCCGCCGCTGAGAAGCTGGCCGCTGCCCAGGCCCTGGGCGAAAGCCTGACCGGCAAGACCATCCGCATCGCCCAGAAGGCTGGCGTGGACGGCCGTCTGTTCGGTTCGGTGACCAACGCCGACATCGCTGAAGCCCTGAACAAGAACGGCTTCTCTGTCGTCAAGGCTCAAGTGCGCATGCCCCATGGCCCCCTGAAGGCCATCGGCGAGTTCCCCGTGAACGTCGCTGCCCACACCGACGTGGTCGTCGAGATCAGCGTCCAGGTGGTGGCCGAGGCCGAATAAGCCTTCGCCAAATCCTGATTGCGCAGGGGCCCCGCTCCTGCGCACAATCAGCAAAGCCGACAGCCTTACGGGCCGTCGGCTTTTGTCTTTTGGGGCTGGCAGTTATACAGGACTGCCCCCATGTCATCCACAGACTTGTCCACAGCTCGGCGACGTTCGGGCGGCAGACGGGTCTGGACAAGGACCGCGCAGTTTCATGAACGCCATCGTTTCCCCGACCCCCGGTACCCCGCGCGACGAAGAGGTGGCCCGCCTGCGAGTGCCGCCGCATTCCGTCGAGGCGGAACAGAGCGTGCTGGGCGGCCTGCTGATCGACAACTCGGCCTGGGACCGTGCGGGCGACCTGCTCACCGAGACGGACTTCTACCGCTTCGAGCACAAGCAGATCTTTGCCGCCCTGGGCAAGCTGATCAACGCTGGCAAGCCGGCCGACGTGGTGACGGTCTTCGAGGAGTTGACCTCCCTGGGCAAGGCGGCCGACTGCGGTGGCCTGAAGTACCTCAACGACCTGGCGCAGAGCGTGCCCAGCGCGGCCAATCTGCGGCGCTACGCCGAAATCGTTCGTGAGCGCGCCATCCTGCGCAAGCTGGTCACCACCAGCGACGAGATCGCCACTGCCGCTCTGGCACCGCAAGGCCGGGCCGTGACCGAGATCCTGGACGAGGCCGAAGGCAAGATCTTCCGCATCGGCGAGGAAGGCTCGCGCAGCAAGCAGGGCTTCCAGTCCATGGACCAGCTGGTCGTGCAGCTGATCGACCGCGTCAACGAGCTGGCCGAGCAGGGCGCCGAGGACGTCACCGGCGTGCGTACCGGTTTCTACGACCTCGACCGCATGACCGCCGGCCTGCAGCCCGGCGACCTCATCATCCTGGCCGCGCGCCCCTCCATGGGCAAGACGGCCTTCGCCATCAATATTGGCGAGAACGTGGCCATCAACGAAGGCCTGCCCGTCGTCATCTACTCCATGGAAATGGGCGCGGCGCAGCTGGCCTTGCGGATGGTGGGTTCCATCGGCCGCATCGACCAGGGCCATCTGCGCACCGGCCGCCTGGCGGACGACGAATGGAGCCGCCTCTCCGAGGCCGTGGACAAGCTCGGCAAGGCCTCCATCTTCATCGACGAGAGCCCCGGTCTCTCGCCCAGCGAAGTGCGGGCCCGCGCGCGCCGCCAGGCCCGCATGTGTGGCCAGCTGGGCCTGATCATCATCGACTACCTCCAGCTGATGAGCGGCAACGGCGGTGCCAGCGAGGAAAACCGTGCCACCGTGGTGGGCGAGATCTCGCGGGGCCTGAAGGCCCTGGCCAAGGAGCTGCGCTGCCCGGTGATCGCGCTCTCGCAGCTGAACCGAAGCGTGGAAACGCGGCCGGACAAGCGGCCCATGATGTCCGACCTTCGCGAATCAGGCGCCATCGAACAGGATGCCGACATCATCATGTTCATCTACCGCGACGAGTACTACACCAAGGAAGAGTGCAAGGAACCGGGCGTGGCCGAGATCATCATCGCCAAGCAGCGTAACGGCCCCGTGGGCACGGTGAAGCTGGCCTTCCAGCGCATGCATACCAAGTTCGAGAACCTGGCGCCGGGCTATGTGGGCCCGGCGGGCGACGAGTACTGATCGCCCCACACGGGGCAGGGTCCGGGGTTTGAAATGGCGAAATACTGTATGAAAATACAGTATGCTCCACGCGCCCCCTGATCCTGCTGACGATGCCCTGTTCGCCGACCCCGAAGGCGCCGAGGGCGTGCAGGTCCTGCCCTGGCCCCAGGCCATCAAGGGGCGCGGCAGTGCCTGGGCCATCGCCCACCGTTTCGAGCGGGACCAGCGGGAGGTCTTCGACGACGGCTGGGGCAGCCTCGACCAGCAGGTGCAGGCGCAAGACCTGACCCCCGAGACCCAGGTGATCGAGGAGCAGGCGCGCAGCATCCTCAGCAGCAACCAGTCGCCGGACATCGTCTTTGACCTGTCCATCAATCCCTATCGGGGCTGCGAGCACGGCTGCATCTACTGCTTCGCGAGGCCCACCCACAGCTACCTGAACCTGTCGCCGGGTCTGGATTTCGAGACCCGCCTGGTGGCCAAGGTCAATGCGGCCGAACGCCTGCGCGCCGAGCTCTCGCGGCCGCGCTACCAGCCGCGGCTGCTGTGCATCGGCACCGCCACGGACGCCTACCAGCCCATCGAGCGCCGGCTGGGCATCACGCGCCAGGTGATCGAGGTGCTGGCCGAGTACCGCCATCCCTTCTCCCTGGTCACCAAGTCCTCGGGCGTGGAGCGGGACCTGGACCTGATCGCGCCCATGGCCGCCCAGGGCCTGGCTGCGGTCTATGTCTCGATCACCACGCTGGACCCGCAGCTGGCGCGCATCCTGGAGCCACGGGCGGCCGCGCCGCACCGGCGCCTGCGCACCCTGCGCACCCTGGCGGAGGCGGGCGTGCCGGTGGGAGTCAGCGTCTCGCCCCTGATTCCCTTCATCAACGAGCCCGAGCTCGAACGCATCCTGGAGCAGGCGGCCGAGGCGGGGGCCTGCTCGGCCTTCAGCATTCCGCTGCGACTGCCCTGGGAGGTGAATCCGCTGTTCCAGGACTGGCTCCAGCAGCACTTCCCGGACCGTGCGGCCCGCGTGATGGCCCGCCTGCGCGATCTGCGCGGCGGCCGTGACAACGACCCTCGCTTCGGCAGTCGCATGCAGGGGGAGGGGCTGTGGGCCGAGCTGCTGCAGCAGCGCATGCGCAAGGCCTGCGCGCGCCTGGGCCTGAACCGGGAGCGGACGCCCATGGACCTGACGCGCTTCATGCGCCCCGGGCCGTCGGTGCCAGGGCCGTCGGCGACCCAGGGCGAGCTGTTCTAGCAGGGGGCTGCTGAGCGCTCGTGGCCCCCGTACGGTGGCCGTCTCAAGGGGTCTTCCGGCAGGAACGCATCAGGTCCCACTCGGGCCGATAGATGGCGCTGCGCACCTCGGCCAGGCCCAGCACGGTGTGGCTCAGCCAGTCGTGGGAGATGGGCCTGTCCAGCTGCCCGCGAAGGCAGGCGCTGTCCACGCCAAAGCGTTGCGCGCTGGTCTCGGGCAGCCAGACGATCCAGGGCACCTGGGTCTGCTCCTTCGGGGCGACGGCATACGGCACGCCGTGCAGGTAGAGATTGTTCTCACCCAGCGACTCGCCGTGGTCCGACACATACAGCAGGCTCACGTCGAAACCCTTCTGGCGCTCCAGCCAGCCGATGGTCTCTGCCAGCACGCGGTCGGCATAGACGATGCTGTTGTCGTAGGCATTGACGACCTGCTCGCGGGGGCATTGCTGCAGGGCATTGCTGCGGCACTCGGGCTGGAAGGGCTTCTGGCCTTCGGGCGAGCGCTTGAAGTAGGCCGGCCCGTGGCTGCCCATGGGGTGCATGACCAGCACCACGCCGCGCTGGCGGCGCTGGGCATCGAGGGACTGCAGGCGGGTGTCCAGGTCGTGGAGCAGGGCCATGTCCAGGCATTCGCCGCCTTCGCAGAGCCCCGAGGGAAGGGGCGTCGCACCGGCGGCCTGCGTGGCGTGCGCATGCGGCACGCGATCGCACAGGCCCTTGCAGCCGCTCTGGTTGTCCAGCCACAGCACGGCCAGGCCGGCGCGATGCAGGGCGTCGAGCAGGTTCTCCTGGTCGGCGCCGCGGTCCAGGTAGGCGCTGCGTCCGAGGTGCGAGAACATGCAGGGCAGGGAGGCCGCCGTGCTGGTGCCGCAGGCGCTGACCTGGCGGAAGCTCAGCACGTCCAGCCCCGCCAGACGCGGGTTGGTGGGGCGCGCATAGCCGTTCAGGGAGAAGTTGGCGGCGCGTGCCGTCTCGCCGACCATCAGCACCAGCAGGCGAGGGCGGGCCTTCGGGTCGGCGGGCTGCCAGTGCGCGTCGGCCGCGACCACCGCGGGCGGGCCCGCAGGCGCCTTGTGCGACTCGACGGCCACCACGCCCAGGGACCAGAACGAGGCCAGCGGGTTGATCATGTAGCGCAGCGCCGGGTAGTTGCGCATGGTCGAGGCCAGGTCGGCATAGCTGCTCATCGCCAGGCCCACCATCAGCGCCAGGCCGCCCACGAAGCCAGCGAGGTTCAGGCCCAGGCGCCTGGCCCAGGACTGCGGCGCCACGGGCCTGCGCCACAGCCACAGGGCAGGCAGCAGACCCAGCAGCAGCAGGCTGGCCAGCAGGCGCAGGCTCAGCAGGTCGCGGGTTTCCTTGGCATCGGTCTGCAGGACATTGACCATCATGGTCGGGTCCATCACCGTGCCGTAGGCGCCCATGAAGTGGGCTGCTGCGGCGGCGCTGAGCAGGCACAGCAGCAGCACGGGCTTGAAGAGCCGCGGCCAGGCCAGCAGGCTCAGCAGGGCGCCATGCAGGGCGATGACCATGCCCGCGAACAAGGCGATGAAACCCCAGCCCTTGGCGCCCGCCAGTTCGGGCAGGGTCAGCATGCGCTGCCACAGGGGCCAGTTGGCCAGCAGGCCCATCCACAGGGCGGCGAGCCAGCTCAGGGTGAGCGCAGACCAGTGCTTGACGGGGGCGGCTTGGAATTCGGATCGCTTCATGCAGGAGACCTGGGCAGGGGACGCCCGGCATTGTGGCCCAGGCCGGTGACGGGCCGGGCGCTGTCAGGGAGGGCCCGGCTGCGCGTCCCGCGGCGGGCGTCGGGTCTTGTCAGCTGCGCAGGGCCAGGCCGCCGGCCTGCCGGACGTTGCGGCGTGAGATGGTCACGCCCAGGGGCAGGACGAAGCGCTTCTGCAGGGCCTCGATCTGGACGTTGAGTTGCTCGGCGTCCTCGATCTTCTCGGCATGCCGCTTCAGCACGGCCTGCGCCATGTCGATCAGCTTGGCATTGCGCGTTTCCTCGCCCTGCTGGATCAGCAGCTCCACGCCCACCCGGGCGCTGCCGCGCATGGTGTGGCGCATGGCCGTCTCGGCGATGCCGAAGATGCGGGCATGGCACTCGCGCAGCTCGGTCATGGCCATCTCCTGCTTCTCGCACATGGCGATCAGCACCTCGGTACTGGCCTTGGAGGTGCAGTAGCGCAGGCCGATGCGGGTGATCAGGTCCTTGATCTCCTCGAGCTGGATCTCCTGGCCCGAGAAGCGGATCCAGAAGGCCAGCAGCAGGCTGGCGGCTTCGAGGTCGAAGGCTTCCCTGTCGAGCTCCTGGCTCATCTCGCGAGCCAGCTGCAGGGCGTCGGCCACCCGGCGCTCGTAGAGCAGGCGCAGGCCCTGGATCATCGTGCCGAAGCGCAGCAGGCGCGTGGCCTTGGGGGCGCGCTCGATCTCGCGCAGCATGGCCTCGTGCACCAGCTTGAGGTTCTTGCCGTCGCGCTGGTCGAAGCGCATCAGGGCGATCAGGACCAGGGTGAACATGTCGAAGAGCTTGGAGCGCAGGCCATTGATCATGGCGCGCTCAAGCTGCTTCAGGGCCTCGTCACGTTCGCCGGCATAGAAGGCCAGGGTGCCCGCCCGCTGCTGGCGCAGCAGGCAGCCGGGGGTGAGGTTGGCGGCGGTGCGGTAGGTGCGCAGCGCGTCGGTGATCTCGCCCTGTTCCATCTGCACGCGGCCCATGACGTCGTAGGAGTCGGCATGGTCGGGCATGTCACCGATCAGGGCCTCCAGGGTGCGCTTGGCCGCCACGAGGTTGCCCGAGGCCAGCTCGGTGCGGGCCACGCCCAGGCGGGCCCAGGGCACGGTCTTGGCCTCGATGATGGCGTCGTAGAGCTTGCGCGCGTCCTCCAGGCGGTTGAGGCGCAGCAGCAGTTCGGCGCCGATGCGGGCGGCATAAAGCCAGAACTGGGCGCGCTCCTCGAAACGCTTCAGGCACAGCTGGGCCGCCAGCTCGAAGTTCTGCTGCTCGATGGCCTCGAAGATGTCCTTGAGCACCCGCTTGCGATGGCGCGCACTGCTCAGCCGGTCGGACAGCGAGGCGCTGGTGTAGGGCTTGATCAGGTAGGCGTCCAGCGCGGCCTCGGCGGCTTCCGCCACCTTGGCGTAGGTGGCCTCGCCGGTCACCATCACGAAGACGGTGGAGTAGGGCAGCAGGTTCTCGCGGCGCAGCTCGTCCAGCAGGTCCTGGCCGGACATGTCGGAGCCGTCAAAGTGGTAGTCGCACAGGACGATGTCGTAGGCCTTGTGCTCCAGGATGATGCGGGCGTCCTTGACCCGCGTGGCCTGGCGCACCGTGCCCACGCCCAGCTCGCGCAGCTGCGCCGCCATCAGGCTGCGCGAGGTGGCGTTGCTGTCGATGACCAGGGCGCAGGCCTCCTGGATGTCCTTGTCGAGCATCTGCATGGGTCAATGGCGGCCTCCCGCCATGGGGTGATTCAATCCTGAACTGTCCAGACGATCTTCGGCCAGATCATGCGCGACTTGACCCGCAATAACCGCAAAGCTGCGGCCAAATTACCACTCTCCAATGAAAATGAGCCCGCTGGGGGCTCATCGGAGGCGCGGGGCGGTGGGCCCGGCGCTTACTTGAACAGGTCCTTGACGCGGTCCGTCCAGCTCTTGGCATTGGGCGAGTGGCGCTCGCCGCCATCCCTGAAGCTCTTGTCCAGGTCCTTGAGCAGCTTGCGCTGGTACTCGGTGAGCTTGACCGGCGTCTCCACGCTGATGTGGCAGTACAGATCGCCCGGATAGCTGGAGCGCACGCCCTTGATGCCCTTGCCGCGCAGGCGGAAGGTCTTGCCGTGCTGCGTGCCCTCGGGCAGGTCGATCTCGGCCTTGCCGCCCAGGGTGGGGACCTCGATGGTGCCGCCCAGCGCCGCGGTGGTCATGCCCACGGGCATGGTGCAGTGCAGGTCGTCGCCGTCGCGCTCGAAGATGTCGTGCTGCTTGATCCGGATCTCGATGTAGAGGTCGCCCGCCGGGCCGCCATTCACGCCAGGCTCGCCGTTGCCCGCCGAGCGGATGCGCATGCCTTCGTTGATGCCGGCCGGAATCTTGACCTCCAGCGTCTTGGTCTTCTTGATCTTGCCCTGGCCGCTGCAGGTGGTGCAGGGGTCCGGGATGATCTTGCCGCTGCCATGGCAGTGCGGGCAGGTCTGCTGCACGCTGAAGAAGCCCTGGCGCATGTGCACCGTGCCCGAGCCGCCGCAGGAGCCGCAGGTCTTGGCCGAGGTGCCAGGTTTTGCCCCGCTGCCGTTGCAGGTCTCGCAGGATTCCCAGGCAGGGATGCGGATCTGCGTTTCCTTGCCGCGGGCCGCCTCCTCCAGCGTGATCTCCATGGCGTAGGAGAGGTCGCTGCCGCGGTAGACCTGCTGGCCGCCGCCGCGACGCCCGCCGGCACCGCCGAAGATGTCGCCGAAGATGTCGCCGAAGGCCTCGGCGAAGCCGCCGAAGCCCTCCGCGCCCGGGCCACCGCGGCCCCCCATGTTCGGGTCGACGCCGGCATGGCCGTACTGGTCGTAGGCGGCGCGCTTCTGTCCGTCGGAGAGCATCTCGTAGGCCTCCTTGGCCTCCTTGAACTTCTCCTCGGCCGCAGCGGCGCCATCACCCTGGTTGCGGTCCGGGTGGTACTTCATGGCCAGCTTGCGGTAGGCCTTCTTGATGTCCTCGTCGCTGGCGTTCTTGGCGACGCCGAGGACTTCGTAATAGTCACGCTTTGCCATGGGCGGATCCTGGCTTCTCAAACAATTGCGCCGCGCCGGGGGCCGAGGGGTGATCCCAGGCGGGGGCGCGGCGGGTCAGCACGCCCCGCGGGCCGCGAAGCCTGCGGGGTGGGGCCGTCGGATTACTTGCTGTCCTTGACTTCCTTGAACTCGGCGTCGACGACGTTGTCATCGGCCGGCTTGGCGGAAGCCTGCTGCTGAGCCTGGGCACCGGCCTCGGCCGCACCCGCGGCCTGCTGGGCCTGGGCGTCGGCGTACATCTTCTCGCCCAGCTTCTGGCTGGCGGTCATCAGGGCTTCGGACTTGGCGTCGATGTCGGCCTTGTCCTCGCCCTTCAGGGCCTCTTCCAGCTCCTTGATGGCGGCTTCGATCTTGTCCTTCTCGCCAGCTTCCAGCTTGTCGCCGTGCTCGCCCAGGGACTTGCGGACCGAGTGCACCAGGCCATCGCCCTGGTTCTTGGCCTGGACCAGCTCGACCTTCTTCTTGTCCTCGGCGGCATTGGCCTCGGCGTCCTTCACCATCTTTTCGATCTCGGCCTCGGACAGGCCCGAGTTCGCCTTGATGGTGATCTTGTTTTCCTTGCCCGTGCCCTTGTCCTTGGCGCTGACGTGCAGGATGCCGTTGGCGTCGATGTCGAAGGTCACTTCGATCTGGGGCGTGCCGCGCATGGCCGGCGGGATGCCTTCCAGGTTGAACTCGCCCAGGCTCTTGTTGGCCTGCGCCATCTCGCGCTCGCCCTGGTAGACCTTGATGGTCACGGCCGGCTGGTTGTCTTCAGCGGTCGAGAAGGTCTGGCTGAACTTGGTCGGGATGGTCGTGTTCTTCTTGATCATCTTCGTCATCACGCCGCCCAGGGTCTCGATGCCCAGGGACAGCGGGGTGACGTCCAGCAGCAGCACGTCCTTGCGCTCGCCGCCCAGGACCTGGCCCTGGATGGCAGCACCGACGGCCACAGCCTCATCGGGGTTCACGTCCTTGCGCGGGTCCTTGCCGAAGAACTCCTTGACCTTGTCCTGCACCTTGGGCATGCGGGTCATGCCGCCGACCAGGATCACGTCGTCGATTTCACCCACGGCCACGCCGGCGTCCTTGATGGCGGTACGGCAGGGGGCGATGGTGCGCTCGATCAGCTCTTCCACCAGCGACTCCAGCTTGGCGCGGGTCAGCTTGATGTTCAGGTGCTTCGGGCCGGTGGCGTCAGCGGTGATGTAGGGCAGGTTGACGTCGGTCTGCGAGGAGTTCGACAGCTCGATCTTGGCCTTCTCGGCCGCTTCCTTCAGGCGCTGCAGGGCCAGCACGTCCTTGGTCAGGTCGACGCCTTGCTCTTTCCTGAACTCGGCAATGATGTAGTCGATGATGCGCTGGTCGAAGTCTTCGCCGCCCAGGAAGGTGTCGCCGTTGGTCGACAGCACTTCGAACTGCATCTCGCCGTCGACATCAGCAATCTCGATGATGGAGATGTCGAAGGTGCCACCGCCCAGGTCATAGACGGCGATCTTGCGGTCGCCCTTGCCGTGCTTGTCCAGGCCGAAGGCCAGGGCCGCGGCGGTGGGCTCGTTGATGATGCGCTTGACGTCCAGGCCCGCAATGCGGCCGGCGTCCTTGGTGGCCTGGCGCTGGGCGTCGTTGAAGTAGGCGGGCACCGTGATCACGGCTTCCGTCACTTCCTCGCCCAGGTAGTCCTCGGCCGTCTTCTTCATCTTGCGCAGCACTTCAGCGCTGACCTGCGGGGGCGCGAACTTCTTGCCGCGCACTTCCACCCAGGCGTCGCCGTTGTCGGCGGGCGCGATGGTGTAGGGCATCAGGTCGATGTCCTTCTGCACTTCCTTCTCGGTGAACTTGCGGCCGATCAGGCGCTTCACCGCGTACAGGGTGTTCTTGGGGTTGGTGACCGACTGGCGCTTGGCGGAAGCGCCGACGAGGATCTCGCCGTCTTCCTGGTAGGCAATGATGGACGGGGTGGTGCGGGCGCCCTCGGCGTTCTCGATCACGCGCGTCGTGTTGCCTTCCATGACGGCCACGCACGAGTTCGTGGTGCCCAGGTCAATACCGATGATCTTTCCCATGATTTTTTGCTCCTGATCCTGAATCTGGTTTCGTTAAGGACGAAATGCGGTTGGGTCGCGGCGTTTCAAGGGCCGCGTACCGTGAATTACTTGGGGGCGGCGACCGTCACCAGGGCCGGGCGCAGCACACGCTCGGCGATGGAATAGCCCTTTTGCAGGACCGCGACGACGGTGTTGGCCTCCTGGTCCGCCGGCACCATGGAGATGGCCTGGTGCTGATGCGGATCGAACTTGGTGCCGGTGGCCGGATTGATCTCCAGCACCTTGTTGCGCTCCAGCGCGGCGGCCAGCTGGCGGCGGGTGGCGTGCACGCCTTCCAGCACCTGCTCGACGCGGGCGTCCGGGCGGGCGATGGCGGCTTCCATGCTGTCCATCACGGGCAGCATGGCCTCGGCGAAGCCTTCCACGGCGAACTTGCGGGCCTTGGACATCTCTTCGTCCGAGCGGCGGCGGATGTTCTCCACCTCGGCCTTGGCGCGCAGGTAGGCGTCGGACATCTCGGCCAGGCGGGCCTCCAGATCGGCCAGCTTCTGCTCCGGGCTCAGCTCGCTGGCGGCAGGGGCGGCATCGGCGGCGGTGTCGGGGGTGTGGTTCTCGTTGCTCATGGATGGTGGGCGTAGAAGAGCCCCGGCAACTCATGGTCCAGCCATGAAACGGGGCGACGCGGGCTAGCTGGGGGCGAAGCCCTGGAGTTCAAGAGGGGATTGCTTCAGATTTTTCAAGGGAAAACCCTTGATTTCGACAGCCGGCCGGGCCTGGCTCAGTCGGGCTCCGCCTCGGCGCTCCAGCGGTTCCAGTCGGCCAGGCGGCGGCGGTCCTGTTTGGTGGGGCGGCCCTGGACGATGGTGGAGGCGGGCTCGGGGGCCAGGCGGCGGCTTTCGGCGGCCTGCTCGCGCTTGAGCAGGCTTTCAGCCGTTTCCTCGTAGAGCGCCTGGGCCTGGGGCGCCGGGCCGCGCACGTGGGACAGGGCCCGCACCACGACCTCGCGCTCCACCACGCCCTGGCGCAGCTGCAGCACGTCGCCGGGCTTGAGCTCACGCGAGGGCTTGGCTGGCTGGCCGTTGACGCTCACCCGGCCCTTGCCGATCTCCTCGACGGCCAGGGCGCGCGTCTTGTAGAAGCGGGCGGCCCAGAGCCATTTGTCCAGGCGCACCTCCTCGGCCAGGGGCAGGGCCTTCATGCCGAGGCTCCCAGCCGGCGGGCGCGGTCCGCCTGGGCCTGCAGCCCGGCGGCATCCGGAATGTCCTTCGTGGGCCAGCCCTGCAGATGGCGCTCCGCCAGCTCCGCCAGGGCGCGCATGCCCTGCAGGTCGTCGTTGAGGCAGGGGATGTAGCTGAAGCGCTGGCCGCCGGAGGTCTCGAAAGCCTCCTTGGCCTCCTGGGCGATCTCCTCCAGCGTCTCCAGGCAGTCGGCGCTGAAGCCCGGGCAGACCAGGTCCACCGACTTCAGCCCGTTCGCGGCCAACTGGCGCAGGGTGGGCTCGGTATAGGGCTCCAGCCATTTGGCCTTGCCGAAGCGGCTCTGGAAGCTCACCAGGTACTGGTCTTCCCGCAGCCCGAGGGCCTGGGCCAGCAGGCGGCCTGTCTTGAGGCATTCGCAGTGGTAGGGATCGCCCAGGTGCAGGGTGCGCTCGGGCATGCCGTGGAAGCTCATCACCAGCTTGTCGCCCTGGCCGTGGGTGGTCCAGTGACGGCGCACGCTGTCGGCCAGCGCCCGGATGTGGGCGGGGTCGTCGTGGTATCGGTTGATGAAGCGCAGCTCGGGCACATGGCGGGTCTGCAGGGCCCAGCGGGCCACGGCATCGATCACGCTGCCCGTGGTGGCGCCGGAGTACTGCGGATAGGCGGGCAGGACCAGGATGCGCGTCACGCCCTCGGCCTTGAACGCATCGAGCTGGCTGGCGATGGAGGGTTGGCCGTAGCGCATGGCGTGGCGCACCTGCAGCTGATGGCCGCGCTCGCCCAGCAGGCCCTGCAGCAGCTTGGCCTGGCGCTCGGTCCAGACCTTCAGCGGCGAGCCTTCCTTCATCCAGACCGTGGCGTACTTGGCCGCCGACTTGGCCGGGCGCACGCGCAGGATGATGCCGTGCAGGATCACCAGCCACAGCAGGCGGGGGATCTCCACCACGCGCGGGTCGCTCAGGAACTCGGCCAGGTAGCGGCGCAGGGCCGGGGCGGTGGGGGCCTCCGGCGTGCCCAGATTGCACAGCAGCACGCCCGTTCTCAGGGGGCTGCCATGGCGGTAGCCCGGTTCTTTCTTGAAGCTCATGGGGGGCGATTGTCCCGCAGGCCGGGCTCAGCCGCGGCTGTGGGGTTGCCCGATGGCGCGCGGCTCGGTGTCGGCGAAGTGCAGGACCTCGAAGCGCACTGTCGGTGCAGAGAGGTCTGACGGCGTGCCGCCCAGGCCGATCACGCCGCTGCCATGCAGGGTGCAGGCGCCGCGGCGGAGGGAGACGATCTCGCCATCGCGGCCGAAGCGCACGAAGGTGCCGTTGTAGCTGAGGTCCGTCAGCGAGAAGCTGCCGCCGTGCCAGTCGATGCGGGCATGGGAGCGCGAAACCCGGACGTCGGTGATGCAATAGGTGGCCTGGGTGCTGCGGCCCAGGATCACGGGCATGCTGCCGATGTCGAAGATGCGGTCCAGGTCCAGCCAGACCAGGCGGATGCCGTCCGGGTCCGCCGTGGGCATGGGGTCGCCGAACTGGGTGGCCGCGGCCGGTTCGCTGCTGTAGGCGTAGTTGTCCAGCACGTAGACGTGAACGGGCTCGGCCCGGCCGCGGATGGCGATCAGGTCGAGGCTGCGGAAACGCAGACGCTGCGTGACGGGGAGGCCCTGAAGCACTTCCTTGGTGATCAGGGTCTCGTTGTCGCCGGCGTGGTCCAGCAGGCGGGCGGCCACGTTGACGGCGTCGCCGAAGCAGTCGCCGTTCATCTCGACCACCTCGCCGCCGGCCAGGGCCACCTGCAGCTTCAGGCCGCGCAGACCGGGCGAGGCGCCATGCTGCTGGCCGCGCGAGACGATGCGCTGCAAGGATTCATGCATCTGCACGGCGGCCCGGATGCCGTCCCCGGCGTCGCTGAACACCGCCATGAGGCCATCGCCCAGGGTCTTGATCAGCTTGCCGTTGCTGTCTCCCACGGCACGGCCGACGAGGTTGACCGCGTGCGTGACCACCGAGGTGGCCTCGGCATTGCCCAGGGTCTCGAACAAGGCCGTGCTGCCGCGCAAGTCGGCAAACAGGACGATGCGTTCGCTGATCTGGGTCATGGGTGAAAGATGTCGATACTGCGTGACAGAAGTCGCAGTGTAGCGGGGTGGCGAAGGGCCTCGACTTGGCGATAACGCCAGTTTGAACCACCCAGCGCCTCCGACGGCCCTGCTGAGGGTCGCGGCTTGTTGCAAAAAGAAAAGCCGATGCGGCAGGCATCGGCTTCTTTGGGGGTCATGTCTTGCTGGCGCAAGCCAGGGCGCAAACTGCGTAGCCGCTGCGCGGCATCCTGAGGCGCCTTGGCGCCTCAGGACACGTACTTGTCCAACCTTTACAGGTTGTCCAAGTACGTGCGCAGTTTGTCAGACCGGCTCGGATGCTTGAGCTTGCGGATGGCCTTGGCCTCGATCTGGCGGATGCGCTCGCGGGTGACGTCGAACTGCTTGCCGACTTCCTCCAGCGTGTGGTCCGTGCTCATCTCGATGCCGAAGCGCATGCGCAGCACCTTGGCCTCGCGCGGGGTCAGGCTGTCGAGGATGTCCTTCACCACGTCGCGCAGACCGGCCTGCATGGCGGCCTCGATGGGCGCGGTGTTGTTGGTGTCCTCGATGAAGTCGCCCAGGTGGCTGTCGTCGTCGTCCCCGATCGGCGTTTCCATGGAGATCGGCTCCTTGGCGATCTTCATGATCTTGCGGATCTTGTCCTCGGGGATCTCCATCTTCTCGGCCAGGGTCGGGGCGTCCGGCTCGTAGCCGAACTCCTGCAGATGCTGGCGCGAGATGCGGTTCATCTTGTTGATCGTCTCGATCATGTGAACCGGGATGCGGATGGTGCGGGCCTGGTCGGCGATCGAGCGGGTGATGGCCTGGCGGATCCACCACGTCGCGTAGGTCGAGAACTTGTAGCCGCGGCGGTATTCGAACTTGTCCACCGCCTTCATCAGGCCGATATTGCCTTCCTGGATCAGGTCCAGGAACTGCAGGCCGCGGTTGGTGTACTTCTTCGCGATCGAGATCACCAGGCGCAGGTTGGCCTCGATCATCTCCTTCTTGGCATCGCGCGAGGCCTTCTCGCCCTCGTTCATGCGCTTGTTGATCTCCTTGAGATCGTCCAGCGGCACGACGGCCTTGGCCTGGATGTCGATGAGCTTCTGCTGCAGCTCCTGCACGGCGGGCAGGTTGCGGCCCAGCACGGCGGAGTAGGGCTTGGCGGCGGCGACTTCCTTCTCGGCCCAGGTCAGGTTCAGGGCGTTGGGCGGGAAGGTCTTGATGAAGTGCTCCTGCGACATGCCGCACTTGTCCACCACGATCTTGCGCAGCTCACGCTCGTAACGGCGCACGTCATCCACCTGCGAGCGAAGGATGTCGCACAGGCGCTCGATGGTCTTGACGGTGAAGCGGATGGTCATCAGCTCGGCGCTGATGGCGTGCTGGGCCTTGTCATAGGCCGCGGAGCGGTAGCCGTCCTTCTCGAAGGCCTTGCGCATCTTCTCGAAGTTGCTGTCCAGGGCGTCGAACTTGACCAGCGCGGCGTTCTTCAGCTCTTCCAGCTTCTTGGTCAGGGCCTTGGAGCCACCGTTGCCGTCGTCGTCATCGTCTTCGTCGAACTCGTCGAAGTCTTCCTCGGCCACGTAGTCGTCGGCCTCGTCCTCGGCCACGAAGCCGTCAACCACCTCGGAGATCTGCTGCTCGCCGGCGCGGATCTTGGCGGCCATGGAGAGGATCTCGGCGATGGTCGTCGGCGAGGCGGAGATGGCCAGCATCATGGCCTGCAGGCCGCCTTCGATGCGCTTGGCGATCTCGATTTCGCCTTCACGCGTCAGCAGCTCGACGGTGCCCATCTCGCGCATGTACATGCGCACAGGGTCGGTCGTGCGGCCGAATTCGGAGTCCACGGTGGACAGCGCGGCTTCGGCGGCTTCCTCGGCCTCTTCCTCGGTGGCCGTGGGCGAGGTGCTGCCCTGGATCAGCAGGGTGGCGGCGTCGGGGGCCTGCTCGTACACGGCGATGCCCATGTCGTTCAACATGGACACGATGGCCTCGAGAATTTCCTCGTTGATCAGCTTCTCGGGCAGGTGATCGTTGATTTCCTGATGGGTCAGGAAACCGCGGGTCTTGCCCATCTTGATCAGGGTCTTCAGCTCCTGGCGGCGCTTGGCGACTTCCTCTTCGGTCAGCGCCGTCTCGTCCAGGCCGAATTCACGCATCAGGGCGCGCTCCTTGGCGCGGCTGACCTTCATGCGCAGGGGCTTGGCCTTGGGCTTGTCTTCGACGCTGTCCTCCACCTCGACTTCGGCGCCGACTTCGGCTTCGGGCTCGCCTTCAAGCTCGGCTTCGATGTCGGAGAAGTCCTCTTCCTCGGCCTCGGGCTTGGCCTTGGCACTCTTCTTGGTCTCGGTGGCTGCCTTGGGCTTGCGACCCCGCTTGGGCTTGGCTTCGTCACCCGCGCTGGCGGCCGCAGGCGCGGCCGCGGCCTTGGCGCTCTTGCGCGCAGGCTTCTTGGTGTCTTCGGCCAGTTCCTCGGCCTTGGGGGCGGTTGCCTTGGACGCGGTCTTCTTGGCGGTCATGCAGTTCCTCGAGTGGAGTGGGTGCGCAATGCAAGCGGCCACCTGCGGGCGCCTGCTGTCAGGCGCCGCCCAGGCGGCACAAACATGGGCCCCGGCTCTTCCAAGATGGTGGCGCGAGCCGACCAATCAAGGCGAATGCCAGGGCTTTGCGCGTACAAGGCTAGCGTGTACGTTGGAGAGTGCAGCCCTCAAGCGGATATAGGTGGCCTTGATACCTAATCTTGGTGCCCAGGGTCAGTGGGTGGCCGGGTCCGGGAGGCGCTGCCGTCACTCTTGACGCGCGAAAACCCTTAATTATCCATCAAGAACGGGCGCTTTTCAAAAGAGGCCGGCCTCAGGGCTTGCCCGTGGGGCTGCCCGGCTCGGGTATCGCGGGCCGTGGCGCTCAGTTCGCCTTGAGCTCCTGGATGCGCTGGCGCAGGCCGCGCAGCTGATCCAGCACGGCGGGCGTGACCGGGCCGGCGCTCAGCTGGCGGGACTCCTCCTCGAGCCGGGAGATCCACAGCTTGCGCAGCAGGCGCTGGAAGTCTTCCAGCTGCAGCTCGTCGTCACTGGCATGCAGGCGCCCGCCGCTGGCGCGCTGGGCCAGCTCCAGCAGGCCTTCCTCCTCCAGGGCGGCCTGCAGCACGGACCAGGGGCCCGGCCCGTGATTGACCAGGTAGCGCTCCAGCCAGGCCACCACCTCGCCGTGCTCGCCCGGCAGCTCGTGCAGCAGCTGGTGGTCCTGGTCGCTCAGCAGCTCCCACCACGCGCAGTGCAGCAGCAGCATGCGCAGGGCGTGGTCGCGCGGGGAGGCCGGCTGGTGGCGGGGCAGGCCGTAGGTCTCGTCCTGCTCGCGCTTCTTCCATTCCTTCCAGTCCTTGCGATCCTTGCTCCAGGGCTTCTTCTCGCCGCCAGGCTTGCGGGCGGGGGCCTGGCCGGCGGGGGAGGGGCCTGCATCGGGCATGTCCGGCTGGCCGGACTGGGCATAGGCGAGTTCGTCCAGGTCTGGCGGCGGGCCGTCCCAGGGGGCGTCGTCAGCACTGTGCGAGGGGCTGCGTCGCTCCTGGCGGGCGGCGGGGCGCCGGGGCTCGCCGGCCTGCCACAGGTCCATCAGCTCCTGGTCCGGCAGCTGGGCCATGCGGGCCAGCTCGCCCAGCAGCTGGCGCTTGAGCAGGCCCTGGGGCAGCTGCTGCCACAGCGGCTTGGCATTGGCCAGGAGGCGAGCGCGCCCTTCGGCGCTGCCCAGGTCCAGGCCTTCGCCGCAGTGGTCGATCAGCTGGCGTGACAGCGGAAGTGCGCGCTCCACGCAGCGCTCGAAGGCCTCGCTGCCCAGCTCGCGCACATAGGAATCGGGGTCGTGCTCGCTGGGCAGGAAGAGGAACTTGATGCTGCGCGTGTCAGTCGCGTGGGGCAGGGCGGCTTCCAGTGCGCGCCCGGCGGCGCGGCGTCCGGCGGCGTCGCCGTCGAAGCTGAAGATCACGGACTCGGTGAAGCGAAAGAGCTTGTGGACATGGTCCGCCGTGCACGCCGTGCCCAGCGTGGCCACGGCGTTGTTGAAGCCGTGCTGGGCCAGGGCCACCACGTCCATATAGCCCTCGACGACCAGGGCATAGCCGCGCTGGCGCAACCCGGTGCGGCCTTCGTAGAGGCCATAGAGTTCGCGACCCTTGCTGAATACCGGGGTCTCGGGCGAGTTGAGGTACTTGGGCTCGCCCTTGTCCAGCACCCGCCCGCCAAAGCCGATCACCTCGCCCTGGACATTGCGGATGGGGAACATGATCCGGTCCCTGAAACGGTCGTATCGGCGCTGCTCCTCCGCGCTCTTGCCCGGGTCGTCCTGGAGGATCACCAGGCCGGCCTCGACCAGCAGCGGGTCGTCATAGGACGCGAAGGCGCTGGCCAGCGCGCGCCAGCCCTCGGGCGCGTAGCCCAGGCCGAACTGGGCGGCGATGGTGCCTGTCAGTCCGCGGCGCTTGAGGTAGTCGATGGCTCGGGCATTGCCCTTGAGCTGCTTGCGGTAGTGCTCCGTGGCCTTGGCCAAAATGTCGGTGAGGCTCAGCTGATGAGCCTTCTGCGCCTGGGCCCGCTGGATCTCGGCCGGGCTGCGCTCGTCCTGTGGCACCTGCATGCCCACCTGCTGGGCGAGGTCCTCCACGGCCTCGATGAAGCCCGCGCCGGTATGTTCCATCAGGAAGCCGATGGCATTGCCGTGCACGCCGCAGCCGAAGCAGTGGTAGGTCTGGCGGCTGGGGCTGACGATGAAGCTGGGGGACTTCTCGCCGTGGAAGGGGCACAGACCCTTGTGGTTGATGCCTGCCTTCTTGAGTTCGACGTGGCGGCCCACGATGTCGACGATGTCGACGCGGGCGAGCAGGTCCTGGATAAAGCCGGGTGGAATCACCGCGGCAGTCTATCGGAAAGCCGGCGCTCGCCGGCTGTCCCTAGGCCTGGCCGGCGGGGGCGAACTCGCTCATTGGCGCGGGGACGCTGATGCGGCCGTCGTAGTCGGGCGAACGCTCGAAGGCCTGTACCCAGATCGGCACCAGCTCGGCCGGCATCGCGCTGGCGATGCCATGGCCCTGCCCCTGTTCGCAGCCCAGCGCCAGCAGGGCCTGGGCATGGGCGGACGATTCCACGCCCTCGGCGATCACGTCGCAGCCGAAGGTGCGGGCCAGGCTGATCACGCCCTCCACCAGGGCGCGGTCGTGGGCATCGCTGAGCATCTGCTGGACGAAGGAGCGGTCGATCTTGAGCAAATCCACCGGCAGCTGCTTGAGGTAGCTGAGGTTGGAGTAGCCGGTGCCAAAGTCGTCGAGGGCGAACTGCACGCCCAGGCCGCGGCAGTGCTCGATCAGCCGCTGGGTCGCGGCCACGTCCGCCAGGGCGGCCGATTCCAGCACCTCCAGCATCAGCAGCCGGGCCAGGCCTGGGCGGTGGCGTGCCAGCAGCTCGTCCAGGCGCTGAGCGAAGTCGGGTGACTGCAGGTGCCGCGCGGTGACGTTGACTGCGATCCGCAGCGGGCGCCCGTCGGCCGCCCATTGCTCGGCCTGCTTCAGCGCCTGCTCGATGACCCAGTCGCCGATCCGCACGCCCAGGCCCGTGTGCTCGACCAGGGGCAGGAAGTGCCCCGGCAGCAGCAGGCCGCGCTCGGGGTCATGCCAGCGCAGCAGGGCCTCCATGCCCAGCACCTTGCCGCGGCGCAGGTCCACCTTGGGCTGGAAATGCAGCTGCAGCTCGCCCAGGTCCAGGGCTTCCTGCATGCGACCCAGGGCCAGCACCTTGGCTTCGCTGCGCTGGCGCTTGTCGGTGTCGAAGAGCTCGAAGCCGTCGCGGCCCGAGCGCTTCACGCGGTACAGGGCATGGGCGGCATGGCGCATCAGGGTCTCGGTGTCCGAGGCATCCTGCGGGAACAGGGTGGCGCCCAGGCTGGCGGTGAGGTGCAGCGGGCTGCCGGGGGCGATGTCGTAGAGCGGCGCACGCACCACGTCCAGCAGCCGGGCCAGCGCCAGCCGCGCCTCTTCCGCGTTGCGGCAGCGCAGGATCAGCGCGAAGCCGTCACCACCGATGCGCGCCAGCTGGTCGGTCCAGCGCTCGGTGCGGCGCAGGCTGCTGCGCAGGCGCCGGGCCATCTCCACCAGGGTCTGGTCCCCGGCGGGGCGGCCCTGGCGTTCGTTGATGGCGCTGAAATGGTCCAGGTCCAGATTGCAGACGCACAGCATGAAGCCCTCGCTGCGCGCCAGCTCCAGCGCCTGGCCCAGCTGCACCACGAAGCTGGCCTGGTTGGGCAGGCCGGTGAGGGCGTCGAACTGGTTCTGGCGCAGCAGCTGGTTCTGCTGCCACTCCTCCTGCGTGCGGTCCTGCAGGGCGAAGACGTGGTAGCGAAGCAGGCCGTCATCGTCATGGAGCAGGGTCAGCCGGACCTGCAGCACCTTGGTCTGCCCCTTGGCATTGCGCAGGCGAAGCGGCCCTTCCCACTGGCCCTGGTGGGACAGTGCTTCTGTCAGGGCATCCGGCTGGATGCCGTTGTGCTGCAGCAGCTCGGGATCCACCAGCAGGCAGGGCGTGCCGATCAGGGACTCGCGGTCGCGGCCGAGGATGGCGCAGCTGCTGGGGTTCATGTCCACGACCCGGTGCTGCGGGTCGCTCACGAGGATGCCCTCGTGCACGGTCTGGAACAGGTGGGCGCTGAGCTGCTCGCGCTCGCGGGCGACCTTGAGGCTGGTGATGTCGCGCAGGCTGGCCACCATCAGGGCCGGATGGCCGTAGGTGTCGCGCTCCATGACCTGGGCATGCCAGTGCAGCCAGCGCCATTCGCCTGCGGGCCGCACGCGCAGTTCCACGTTGGCGCTCTGGGCGTCACCGTCCTCGCTCTGGAGCAGGCGCTCCTGGGCCTGGGCCACGCGGGGGCGATCCAGGGGGTGGGCATGCTCCAGCCACTGCTCGAGGTCCTTGCCGCCGCGATGGCCGCTCAAGGCCTGCCAGCGCAGGCTGAGTCGCGGCAACTGCTCGCTGGCGCGCCAGACCATGAGGCCCAGCCCGCCGGCATCGAACAGCGTCTGCCATTGCTGCAGCTGCTGGCGCTGCCGCGCCCGCATCAGCTGCACGATCATCGGCAGCATGGCGGCGGCCAGGAGCTCGCAGGCCATCTCCAGCGGTGGCTCGTCGCCGTGTTCCATGGCCTCGGCCAGGCCCTCGGCGCCGTGGTGCAGTCCCAGGCTGGTGGCCACGGCCAGGGCGGCGAGGCTGCTGATCCAGGGGGGCGACTGCCAGGCCAGCAGGGTCAGCAGCACCAGCCACAGCGCGGGCAGGGGCGGCCAGTGCAGCAGCCAGCTCGAGGCCAGGCAGAGGGTCAAGGCCAATGCGGCCGCGATGGCGCCGGTGGAGGCGGGCTCACGCGTGCTGCCGGGCCGCGGGTGCAGGCTCAGCACCAGCGGCAGCGTCAGGGTGAGCGCCGTGCTGCTGGCGGCCCAGCGGAACAAGAGGGTCAGGCCGGCGGCGGCGGGTTCGCTGCGCCATGCCGTCCAGCGGTGTTCAAAGCCCTCGATGCCTGGCATCAGCGGCAGCAGGCCGGCCAGCGGTGCGGCGATCAGCAGGCAGGCCACGAGGCCCAGCTCGTGGTCCCGGCTGTCGTCCAGGGATTGCTTGAAGTCCTGCCTGAGAAGAAAGGCGTGGGCGGCCGCGCCCGCGAGCAGTGCGTTCAGCGTCTGGGACAGGGCTGCCAGGCCGCTGGAGGCCTGCAGCTGCAGCATCCCGAAGGTGCCAAGGCCGAGCAGGGGGAGCGTGGCCCAGCGCCCGCGCAGCAGGCCGATCAGCACCAGGCTCACCAGTCCGGCCTGGGTCCAGGCATGGTCCACCGGCAGATGCAGGCGCTGCGAGAGGCGGATCAGCAGGTAAAGAAGGACGGACACCCCTGCCGCGACGGCAAGGCTTTGGGCGTAGGGGCTGCTGGCGTGGCGCGCCGGCCTGGCATTGCGGACAGTCAAGCGAGGCTGACTCGGAAGGGTGAGGCGCCCTTCGAGGGCGCGGGCACACGGGGTGGATCAGGCCATGCTAGCAGCCGGGTCTCGGGAGGCGCCGTCGGCCCGGCCACTCAGGCGAGGGGGCGGGATTGCCCGGATGGCGTGCTGCAGACCCGGCCGGCGGCGTGGTGCCGGGGCAGGCGCCGGGCAAGAAAAAAGCGGCCGCAGCCGCTTTTTGCCTCGGTCTGGGGCCGGTCTTCAGACGTGGAAGTCTTCCAGCTTGGCACCGGCGGCAATGGCCGCCTTCAGCCACTTGGGCTGCAGGCCACGGCCGCTCCAGCTTTCGCCGGTGGCCTGGTTGCGGTACTTGGCCGCCACCTTGCTGGCCGCCTTGGCGGCCTTGGGCGGGCGCGAGCCGAGATCGGCCGCGGTCAGGCCGTAATCAGCCATCAGCGAGCGGACCTTGGCGATGGCCTCGCTGCGTTCCTTGTCCTTGGTTTCAGCAATTTGCTGATCCAGTGCGGCTCGTTGAGCCAGCAATTCCTTCAGTGATGAAGCCATTTTGCAACCCTCGCGCGGTAACGAGAACGAATTGTCTCTGCCCGGAATTGTAGATAAATATTCCTGATCGTGTGCAGGCGGGATTATGTCCCTGCAGGATTTGATTTTTTTGCAACGAAGCGGGGGCGTTCTGCGGGTTTCTCTCCCCGCATTTTCCCGGTGCAGGGGCGAAAAAAAGGCCAGGAAGTTCCTGGCCTGCACTCTGGCGGCTGGTGCCGGGTTATCCGGCCTCAGGCGGAAGGGGGCACGTATCCGGCGGGCTGTTCGGCGCCGCCGCCAAAGAAGAACTGTTCCATCTGGCGGGCCAGATACTGGCGAGCGCGCTGGTCTGCAAGATTGAGGCGGTTTTCATTCACCAGCATGGTCTGGTGCTTCATCCAGAGCTGCCAGGCTTCCTTGCTGACGTTCTCGTAGATGCGCTTGCCCAGCTCGCCCGGATAGGGCGCAAAGTCCAGGCCTTCGCCTTCCTTGTTCAGATAGGTGCATTGCACGGTGCGGGCCATGGTATTCCTCGTCGAAATCGGTGGGGTTGAATGCAATGCCGCACTGTAGCGCGCGGCTGAAAAACCTGGGGAAACTGGGGTCGGGAAGGCGAGGTCCGGGAAGGGCTCAGAGCTTCTTGACCAGCACCTGGGAGCGGCGGTCCCAGTTGTATTTGCGCTTGCGTTCCTCGGGCAGCCAGTCCGGGTCCACTTGCGCGAAACCGCGCTTGATGAACCAGTGCATGGTGCGGGTGGTCAGCACGAAGATGCTGTTAAGGCCCATGGCCTTGGCGCGCTGTTCCACGCGCTTGAGGATGCGGTCGCCGTCACCCTGACCTTGCACGGCAGGCGAGACGGTGAGAGCCGCCATTTCGGCAGTCTTGGCCTCCACGTAGGGATAGAGGGCCGCGCAACCGAATATCACGCCATCGTGCTCGATCACGGAATAGAGCTCGATATCCCGCTCGATTTCCGTGCGATCGCGCTTGACCAGCGTGCCGTCGCGTTCGAAGGGCTCGATCAGGGCGATGATGCCGCCGATGTCGTCGGCATTGGCCTCGCGCAGGCTTTCGAGTTTCTCGTCCACCACCATGGTGCCGATGCCGTCGTGGGTGTAAACCTCCTGCAGCAGGGCTCCGTCCACCGCCAGCGGCAATATGTGGGAACGCTCCACGCCGGCCTGGCAGGCCTTAACGCAATGCTGCAGGTAGAAATTCACGTCCAGGGGATCCGTGGGCGCGGGTTTGCCGGCCAGCATGCGCTCGGCGTCGGCCAGGGCCAATTCGGTATCGATGGCGCTGTCGGGATCGCCCGGATTTTCCGGCACGCCGGCCACTTCACAGACGAACAGCAGTTTGTCCGCCTGCAGGGCAATGGCCGTGCTCGTGGCCACGTCTTCCATGCTGAGATTGAAGGCCTCGCCGGTGGGGGAGAAACCAAAGGGCGACAGCAGCACCACGGCGCCGGTATCCAGGGCGCGCTGGATGGCGGTGGCGTCCACCTTGCGGACAAGGCCGCTGTGCTGGAAATCCACGCCGTCGACGATACCCACGGGCCGCGCAGTCAGGAAATTGCCCGACACCACCCGCACGGCGGCATTTGCCATGGGGGTATTGGGCAGGCCCTGGGAAAATGCCGCCTCGATTTCGAAACGCAGCTGGCCGGCCGCCTCCTGGGCGCAGTCCAGGGCGATGGCGTCGGTCACGCGCATGCCATGGCTGTAGCGCGAGGTCTGGCCCTTGGCGGCGAGCTGCTCGTTCACCTGCGGCCGAAAGCCATGCACCAGCACGATGTTGATGCCCATGGCGTGCATGATGGACAGGTCCTGCACGAAGGCATTGAGCTTGCCTGCCGCCACCAGCTCTCCGGTCATGCCGACCACGAAAGTCTCGCCGCGGTAGGCGTGGATGTAGGGCGCCACGGCGCGGAACCAGGGCACGAAGGTGTGGGGAAAGACCAGACTCATGGGCCCCGATTGTGCCGCAGCTGCAGGGCTTTCCCGGGGGGGGCGGGCCATGGCCCGGCACTTGCGCAAGTCCAGGGCCGGCGGGAGGATGGTCCTCCCCCGACTTCACCTTGCCAGGAGATCGATCATGGATGTCTTCACCACCCCGGGCGCCTTCAGCTGGTCCGAATTGATGACCCAGGATCCCGCCCGTGCGGCCGAGTTCTACGGCAGCCTCTTCGGCTGGACCATCGAGGCCATGGACATGCCCATGGGCAAGTACTACGTGGCCAAGGTCGGCGAGGTGGCCGTGGGCGGCATGGCCAGCTGCCCCGAGGGCGCACCGGCCATGCCGCCGGCCTGGGGCTGCTACGTGACCGTTGCCAACGTGGACGACACCATCCGTCACTGCGAAGCCCTGGGCGGCAAGGTGCTGATGCCGGCCATGGACGTGCCCACGGTCGGGCGCATGGCCTGCATCCAGGACCCGCAGGGGGCCACCGTGAACGTCATCAGTTACTTCCCGCGTGAGGGCTGAAGGGCGGCCGGCGCTGCCTTTGCGGCATTGCATCGCGGGGCACGGATAATCCGCGCGCCGTGAATTCCAAGAAGAACCCTCCCTCCGCCCTTGCAGCGGCCTTTGCCGAGGCCGCCTCTGCACGCCCGTCCGATCCAGCCGGCGGGCCGCCGGCGCCTGAACGCTCCCAGCCTGCCTTGCCGTCTGCGCAGCCCTCCCGCCCGCGCCGGCAAGAGCGGCCCGCCCAGGCAGCGATGGGTCCTGACCGAGGGGAACGCCGGCCCCGGCGGCCTGCGGCGGAGGGCGATGAGCGTGCCGCGGGCGCCGGTGAGCGCCGCCCCGGCGGGGACAGGCCCGCGCAGCGCGGCAGTCCGGCGGCTGAGCCGGCGGGCGGTGCGCCGGCCAGGCCGCGCGAACGCCGCCCGCAGCGCGAGGCGCCGGCCAATCCGCTGCCTCCCATCACCTTCCCCGAGAGCCTGCCGGTCTCGGCGCGTCGGGAGGAGATCGCTCGCCTGATGAGCGAGCACCAGGTGATCATCGTCTGCGGCGAAACAGGCTCGGGCAAGACCACCCAGCTGCCCAAGATCGCCCTGGCCCTGGGCCGCGGCCGGGCCAACGGCGGCGGGCTGATCGGCCATACCCAGCCGCGGCGCATCGCGGCCTCCAGCGTGGCCAAGCGCATCGCCGAGGAGCTCAAGACACCGCTGGGCGAGGTGGTGGGCTACAAGGTCCGCTTCCAGGACCGCCTGCAGCCGGGCGCCAGCGTCAAGCTGATGACCGACGGCATCCTGCTGGCCGAGACGCAGACCGATCCGCTGCTGAAGGCCTACGACACCCTCATCATCGACGAGGCGCACGAGCGCAGCCTCAACATCGATTTCCTGCTGGGCTATCTGCGCGAGATCCTGGCCCGGCGGCCCGAGCTGAAGGTGGTCGTCACCTCGGCCACCATCGATGCCGAGCGCTTCGCCGCGCATTTCGCCTCGGCCAAGGGGCCGGCGCCGGTGGTGATGGTCTCGGGCCGCACCTTCCCCGTCGAGCAGCGCTACCGGCCTTTCGAGGAAAGCCGCGAATACGACCTCAACAACGCCATCTGCGACGGCGTGGACGAACTGTGGCGCGAGGGCTCGGGTGATGTGCTCGTGTTCCTGCCCGGCGAGCGCGAGATCCGCGAGGCCGCCGAGGCGCTGCGCAAGCACCATCCGCCTGGCGTGGAGGTGCTGCCCCTGTTCGCCCGGCTCTCGCAGCAGGAGCAGGACCGCGTCTTCGAGACCGGCGGCGCGCCGCGCATCGTGCTGGCCACCAATGTGGCCGAGACGTCGCTGACGGTGCCGGGCATCCGTTACGTCATCGACGCCGGCACGGCCCGCGTCAAGCGCTACAGCTATCGCAACAAGGTCGAGCAGCTGCAGATCGAGCCGGTGAGCCAGGCGGCGGCCAACCAGCGCGCCGGCCGCTGCGGACGCGTGGCCAATGGCATCTGCATCCGGCTCTACGACGAGAAGGACTTCCTCGGCCGCCCGCGCTTCACCGACCCGGAGATCCTGCGCTCCTCGCTGGCCGGCGTGATCCTGCGCATGAAGGCGCTGCACCTGGGCACGGTCGAGGACTTCCCCTTCATCGAGCCGCCCCCGCGCAAGGCCATCGCCGACGGCTACCAGCTGCTGGCCGAGCTGGGCGCGGTGGACGACCGCAATGAGCTGACCGACATCGGCAAGGAGCTTTCGAAGCTGCCGCTGGACCCGCGCGTGGGCCGCATGATCCTGGAGGCCAAGCGCCGTGATGCCCTCACCGAGGTGCTGATCATCGCCAGCGCGCTGAGCGGCCAGGACGTGCGCGACCGGCCCATGGAACAGCAGCAGCAGGCCGACGAGAAGCACAAGAAGTTCGACGACGAGAAGTCGGAGTTCATGGGCTACCTCAAGCTCTGGAAATGGATCGAGGAAGGCCGGGGCGGGCAGGGCGAACACAAGCTCTCCAACCGCCGCTACGAGCAGCTGCTGCGGGACAACTTCGTCAGCCCGCGCCGCGTGCGCGAGTGGCGGGACATCCACTCGCAGCTGCACACCGTGGTGGCCGAGCATGGCTGGCGCCTCAACGGCAGCCCGGCCACCTACGACCAGGTGCATCTCTCGATGCTGGCGGGCTTCCTGGGCAATATCGGCTGCAAGAGCGACGACGACGAGTGGTACCTCGGCGCACGCGGCATCAAGTTCTGGCGGCATCCGGGGGCGCATCTGTCCAAGAAGCCGGGGCGCTGGATCGTGGCGGCCGAGCTGGTGGACACCACGCGCCTCTATGGCCGCGGCCTGGCCAACATCGACGTGAACTGGATCGCGCCGATGGCCGGTCACCTGCTCAAGACCCAGCTGCTGGAGCCGCACTGGGAGAAGAAGGCGGCCGAGGTGGTGGCCTTGGAGCGCGCCACGCTGTATGGCATCGTCATCTACAACAACCGCCGCGTGAACTTCGGTCGCGTGGACCCGGTGGCCGCCCGCGACATCTTCATCCGCGAGGCCCTGGTCAATGGCGAGTGGGACACCAAGCTGCCCTTCCTGGCCCACAACCAGAAGCAGATCGCCAAGGTCGAGGAGCTGGAGCACAAGTCGCGCCGGCAGGACGTGCTGGTGGACGAGGGCCTGATCTACGCCTACTACGACCATCAGTTGCCGGCCGAGGTGTGCTCCGGGGCGACGTTCGAGAAGTGGTACCGCGAGGCCAGCCGAGGCAATCCGCGCCTGCTGCACCTCAGCCGCGACGAGCTGATGCGCCACGAGGCGGCGGGCATCACCAGCAACGCCTTCCCCAAGATGCTCCGCCTGGGTGGCGTGGACTGCAAGACCGAGTACCTGCACCAGCCGGGTGACGCGCGCGACGGCGTCACCGTCACCGTGCCCATCTTCGCGCTCAACCAGGTCAACGAGGACCAGTGCGAGTGGCTGGTGCCGGGCATGCTGGAGGCCAAGGTCCTGGCCCTGCTCAAGAGCCTCTACCAGAAGCCCCGCGCGCGGCTCACGCCGCTGCCGGACTTCGTGGCGGAGTTCATCGAGCTGAACCCCTTCGCCCAGGGCAGCCTCATGGACGTGCTGGTCAAGGCCGTGCGCGAGCGCAGCCAGATTGCCGTGCAGCGCAATGACTTCAAGCTGGAGCAGGTGCCGCCCCACCTGTTCATGAACTTCCGCGTGGTGGACGAGCACGGCCGCCAGCTGGGCCAGGGGCGCAGCCTGGCGGCCCTGAAGGCCGAGCTGGGCGCCCAGGCGCGCTCGGCCTTCCAGGCCCTGGCCGCGCTGAAGCTGCAGAGCCAGGCCGTGCCCGAGGCGGCCCCGGCGCCCGCGCCCATCACCGCGCCCGGTGGCGGCAAGGCCTTGCGCGCGGAGGTGCGCATGCCCGCGCCCAAGCCGCAGCAGGCGTCCCAGGCCTACACCGCCTGGACCTTCGGCGAGCTGCCCGAGCTGATGGAGATCCAGAAGGGCGGGCAGACGCTGATCGGTTTCCCGGCGCTGATCGACAAGGGAGCGCAGGTGGAGATCGAGGTCTTCGACGAGCCCGAGGTGGCCGCCGCCCGGCACCGTGCCGGCCTGCGTCGCCTCGTCGCACTGCAGATCCGCGAGCCGCTGAAGTACCTGGAGAAGAACATCCCCGACCTGCAGAAGATGGCCGTGGCCTTCATGAGCCTGGGCACGGCCGAGGAACTGCGGGACCAGATCATCGACGTGGCCCTGGACCGCGCCTTCCTGGTCGACCCGCTGCCCACGGACGAGTTCAGCTTCAAGGCCCGCATCGAGGAGGGCCGCACGCGGCTCAACCTGATCGCCCAGGAGGTGGCACGGCTGGCGGGCACGGTGCTTGTCGAGTACCAGGCTGCGCTGCGCAAGCTCAAGGACAGCCGGGCACCCAAGGAGGTGGCCGAGGACATCCAGGCCCAGCTGCAGCGCCTGTGCGGCAAGCGCTTCGTGCTGCAGACGCCCTGGGCCCAGCTGCAGCACTACCCGCGCTACCTCAAGGGCATCACCCTGCGCCTGGACAAGCTCCGTGCCGACGCCGCCCGCGATGCCAAGTGGATGGCCGAGTACCGGCCGCTGGAGCAGCGCTGGCAGCGCCGGCTGAGCGAGCTCAAAGGCAGCTCGGACGCGCGGATGGATGATTTCCGCTGGCAGCTGGAGGAGTTGCGCGTCAGCCTGTTCGCGCAGGAGCTGCGCACACCCCAGCCCGTCAGCGTCAAGCGTCTGGAGAAGGTCTGGACCCAGCTGAGCCACTGAAGAGGGCTCAGCCCCCCCAGGTCGGCGGCGTGAATTCGCCACGCCCGGGCCGAGAAGCTGAAAAAGCTGTCATGCCCGCGCCAGTTCAGGCTATGCCCGGCTGGCGCTTCGCGCTCAAATAGAGCAAGTTGGGGGGCGGGCCGTTCAGGCCCCGCCCACATTAACCAGGTCCAGAACGTCTCCGTGTCCTCTACGCCCGCCACCACCGCCACAGCCGCGCCGGCCGCGCCCTTGCGCCGTTTCGGCCGCTTCGAGCTGCGTGCCCTGCTCAGCAAGACGCCGCGCAGCCTGCTGTGGCTGGTGTTCGATCCCCGCAATGGCCAGGAACTGCTGCTGTCCATGCCCCGCGAGAAGCCCGGCAGCGCGGAGGCGCTCGCGCAGTGGAAGCGCACCGCCGACGCCGGGGCCCGCGTCAATCACCCGAACCTGGCCCATGTCGTCGAGCAGGGCGAGGTGGAGCTGTGGCCCTACCTGGCCTACGACCGCGCGCTGGGCGAAACGCTGGAGGAGCGCCTGCGTCGCCAGCCCGCGCCGCTGCCCCTGGATGTTGCTGCCTGGGTCAGCCAGCTGCTGGAAGGTCTGGCCTATGCCCACGAGGCCGGCCATGTGCACCGCGATCTGCAGCTGGCCCATGTGCTGATCAATGCCACGGACCAGATCCGCCTGGTCGGCCTGGAGGTGGCGCAGGACCTGACGGGCACGGCCCAGGACTTCAACACGCAGAGCCGCAGCGCCGTCCGTGAGGCGGCCGAGCAGGACGTGCTGTGCGCGGGCCTGCTGCTGCACCGCCTGCTGAGCGGCAAGCCGGTGCTGGACCAGGCCGACCTGCGCCAGGTGCTGGACCTCATGCAGCCCCAGGGGCGCGAACTGGTGCGCCTGGGCTGGGAGACCCCGCACCCCATCCCGGAGGCCCTGCGCGCCATCGCCAACCGCTCGACCGACCGCCAGGCGCGCCAGCGCTACCACCAGGCCCGCACTTTCCTGCGGGCCCTCGACGGCTGGCGCACGGCCGCTGAGCAGGACGAGGGCGGCCCCATCGCCCTGCTGATGGACAAGCTCCAGCGCTTCGGCCACCTGCCCGCGAGCTCGGCCCGGCTGTCGCGCATCCTGGGTGCGGCAGGCCTGGAGGGACAGCATGCCGCGGCCCTGTCCAGCCTGGTGCTGGACGACATGGCCCTGACCCTGGAGCTGCTGCGCCGGGTCAACAACGCGCTCAAGCAGAGCGGCGCCGCCAACAGCGGCACCATGCTGAACATGCAGCGCGCCGTCGCGATGATCGGGCTCAACGGCCTGCAGGCGGCGGTGCGTTCGCTCAAGCCCTGGCCGGGGCCCATGTCCGAGTTGCAGGCCACGGTGATGCGCAGCCTGATGAAGCGGGTGCACCGCGCCGGCCTCATCGCGCAGAACCTGCGACCGGCGGGCTACGACCCCGAAGTGATCTACCTCGTCTGCCTGCTGCAGAACCTGGGGCGCCTGCTGCTGCAATACCATTTCCCCGACGACGCCCAGCAGATCCGCCAGCTGATGCTGCCCCCGGAACCCACGGAGGAAGCGCCGCATCCTCCGGGCATGAGCGAGCAGGCCGCCGCCTACGCGGTGCTGGGCTGTGACCTGGACGCCCTGGGCAGTGCCGTGGCCCGCTACTGGGGCCTGGACGAGGACGTGCAGCACATGATGCACCGGGCCTCGCCCGATGCGCCGGTGCGCCACGCCGGCCATGACACCGACATCATCCGGCTCACCTGCAGCTTCGCCAATGAACTGGTGGACGCCATGGTGCAGCCCGAGGGCCGCCGCAAGCAGGCGCTGGAGCTGGCCACGCGCCGCTACGCCCGCGTGCTGGGCCTGGGCCTGCGCGAGGTGATGGAAGCCCTGAAGCCCGAGACGGCGCGCAAGGAGGCAGTGGCGAGCCATGGCCCCGAGGCCGCGCGCGAGATCGGCTCGGCCAACCTCACCCTGACCGCCAACCTGGACATCCCGCCCATCGTGCCCTCGGTGCCGCCCGAGGGGCCGCAGGCCTCCGCCCTGCGCCGGCGCCTGGCCGGCGAGGACGCCGCCCCGGACACGCTTCCCGAGCAGCGCTGACATCCCGCCCGCCTGATCACCTCGCCTCAGCAATCCTCCATGCACGCACCCGACAGCCCCAGCAGACCACCGCAGATCGGGCGTTTCCGGGTGTTGCGTGAACTCGGGCACGGCGCCCAGGCCACCGTGTGGCTGGCCCATGACCCGCGGCTGGACCGGGACGTCGCCCTGAAGGTGCTGGCCCCCGCGGCGGACCCGGCCCTCATCGACGCCGGCCTGCACGAGGCCCGCGCGGTGGCCCGCCTGATGCACCCGCACATCGTGCCGGTCTTCGAGGCCGACCAGCAGGATGGCCAGGCCTACATGGTCTTCGAGTACGTGGCGGGCCTCACGCTGACGGAGAAGCTGCAGCGCAACCCCGTGATGAAGGCGCGCGAGGCGGTGGAGCTGATGCTGGGCGTGCTGGATGGCCTGATGGCCGCGCACGAGACCGGGGTGGTGCACCGGGACCTCAAGCCCAGCAACATCCTCATCGACGCCAAGGGCCGGGCCCGCATCCTGGATTTCGGCATCGCCGACTGGACCAGCGACCCCAGCCATCGCCGCCGGGTGGTGGGGACGCCGGGCTATCTCTCGCCGGAGGCGGCGCAGGGCCTGGCGCCGTCGCCTGTCATG
Source organism: Pelomonas sp. BJYL3 (assembly GCF_027257975.1). GTDB lineage: Bacteria > Pseudomonadota > Gammaproteobacteria > Burkholderiales > Burkholderiaceae_C > Roseateles_B > Roseateles_B flavus. The sequence continues at coordinate 151,363 of NZ_JANZKX010000001.1, read as the reverse complement.
GACGTCTTCGCCGTGGCGGTGATGCTGTCCGAGATGCTCAGCGGCCGGCGCCTCAACTACGATCCCGACCCCTGGAAGGCCGTGCGCCGGGTGGTCGACGAGGACCTGCAGCTGCCTGACGGCCTGGACCCGGACGTTGACGACGCGCTGCGGGCCATCGTCCAGCGCGGCCTGGCCCGCGACCCGGCACTGCGCTGGCCCACGGCACGGGCCCTGCACGATGCGCTGGCTGAATGGCTGCATCCGCCGGTGATGAGCACCAGCAGCGCGGCCGACAACGGCACGCTGGACTTCCTCATGCGGCGCATGCGCCACCGCTCGGACTTTCCGGCGATGTCGGAATCCATGACGCGCATCCAGCGCATCACCTCGTCGGAGAACGAGAGCCTCAACAGCCTGTCCAACGAGATCCTCAAGGACGTGGCCCTGACCCACAAGCTGCTGCGCCTGGTCAACACGGTGCAGTACACGCATGCCGGCGGAGGCAGCATCAGCACGGTGTCGCGCGCGGCGGCGCTGATCGGCTTTGCGGGCATCCGCAACCTGGCCCTGTCCCTGATCCTGCTCGAGCGCATGGAGAACAAGGCCCATGCGCGCGTGCTGAGGGAAGAGTTCCTGCGCTCGCTGATGGCGGCTTCGCTGGCGCGCGAGCTGTGCCCCGCGGAGCGCGAGAGCGAGGAGGCCTTCCTCGTGGGCATGCTGCAGAACCTGGGGCGCCTGCTGACCGAGTTCTACTTCCCCGAGGAGGCGCAGCAGATCCGCCGTTTCGTGCGGCCCGAGCGGGGGCAGGGCGCGGCAGCCGCGGCGCCCATCAGCGAGGGTGCGGCTTCGCAGCAGGTGCTGGGGCTCAGCTTCGAGCAGCTGGGCCTGGGCGTGGCCCGCCAGTGGGGGCTGCCGGATGCCCTGCAGCGCGGCATGAGCCGGCCGGAGGGCGAAGCTCCGCCGCGTCTGCTGGAGCAGGGCACCGAGCGCCTGCGCTGGCTGGCGAGGGCGGCCAATGACGTGACCGACGTGATCCTGCACAGCGAGCCCAACGAGGCCCATGCCAAGGTCCGCCACATGGGGCAGCGCTATGCGCGTGCCCTGGGCCTCAGCGCCGAGCGCATCGACCAGGCGGCAGACCAGGCCCGCCAGCGCCTGTCCCAGCTGGCCGAGGCCATGGAGATACGCCTGCCCAAGAGCTCGCAGGCCCAGCGCCTGCTGGCGCCGCTGTCGGCTTCGCCTGACGATGACAGCCTGTCTCCGCTGGAACTGCATGCGACGGCCCTGTACGAACCCACGCAGGTGATGACGCCGGCCACCGCGCCTCGCCAGCCCGCGGCCGAGGTGCTGGCCGCCGGCATCCATGACGTCACCAACGTCATGGTGGAGAACTTCAAGCTCAATGAAGTGCTGCGCATGATCCTGGAGACCATCTACCGCGGCCTGGGCTTCCGGCGCGTGGTGTTCTGCCTGCGGGATCCGCGCAGCAACGCCCTGACCGGCCGCTTCGGCCTGGGCGAGCAGGTGGAGCAGGTGGTGCCCCTGTTCCGCGTGCCCTTGCAGGTGGCCGAGGGCCAGCAGGCCGACCTGTTCAGCGCCGTCTGCCAGAAAGGGGCGGACACCCTCATCGCCGACGCCTCCCAGCCCCGCATCGCGGAACGCCTGCCGGCCTGGTTCCAGGGCAGCGTGCATGGCGCCAGCTTCCTGATCCTGCCCCTGGTGATGAAGGGCAGCAGCTTCGCGATGATCTACGCCGATCGCGCCGAGGCCGGCAGCCTGAACCTCGACGAGAAGGAGCTCTCCCTGCTGCGCACCCTGCGCAACCAGGCCGTGATGGCCTTCAAGCAGGCGAGCTGAGCCCGGGCCCAGGGCGGTCCGGGCAAGAAAAAACCCGGCCTGGGCCGGGTTCTCTGCGTGCCGCTGCGAGGCAGCGTGCACTGGTGTTGGGGTTGACGAGCCTTACCCCCGGCACTGGTCACAACGGTTAGGGCTGCTTGGTTCCCCACCTGACCCGGTTGGCCGCGCTTCCATGCGAGGAGGCCCGTCAGCGCGCATTGTATGCGATCAGCGAGGCACTCCCGGGAAAGCCGGTCGATACCGTCCTATGCCTCGCTTCGCGCAGGAGTGCACGAGCGCTGCCGCGCCGAGGCCTTCCATTGCCGGGCGCGAGGCCTGTAGAATTCGACCCGTGCTGCGACATCTGTCCGGCACACCGCCGATTTACCAACTACTTGCGGGCGGTCAACAAGTACGGCTAAAGCGTTGCGGCTCCGATGATGCCCCGGGCCGGCAAACGCCGGTGATGAGGGCACTCGGAGTTTTTTCATGCACGGTCTCGCCGATTTCGATCGCCTCCTCAGCGGCCACGCCGCCGCCTCGCGCCACTGGCTGCGCAGCACTCCCTCCATCGCCCGCACCCAGAGCCGCCTGCTCCGCGATCCGCAAGGGCATGTCGTGGCCGAATGGCAGGGCCAGCCCAGCCTGGCGGACATCCTCGCCGCGGCCCATCGTCTGCAGGCTGGCGACTGGTGCGGCGTGCTGGCCGAGGAGGGCACGCAGGGCTCGCTGAACCCCGCCTGGCGTCTCGCGCTCTTCCGCGCCGATCGCCATGGCCAGCCCCGCCTGGGCCGCGACACCGGCCCGCTGTGGATCAGCCCCGCCCTGAAGGCCTGCGCCGGTGAGCGCCCCGCCGCGCTGCTGCAGTCCCTGCGCCGTGCCGCCGTGCAGGCCCTGTGGGCCCAGGGCTGGCGCCTGTCGGCCTGACCAGCGCTTCGCCCCGCCTCAGGCCAGGCCCAGCCACGGTGAGCGGCTGATGGACGCGCCCATCATGTAGGCCAGCAGCAGCAGGGCCAGCAGATAGCCCAGCAGGCGGAACTCGCCGCGCCCCATGGCCCAGTGCGCGCAGACCGTGTAGCCCACCAGGGCGATCAGCTTGGCGGTGAGCCAGGTGTCGCGGGTGAGGGAGTAGCCGATGGAGCCCCAGAGGCTGAGGCCGCAGACGGTGAGCATGGTGTCCACGCCGAAGACCACCGAGCGCAGCCGGACGTCCATGGACCATTCGGCCCCGAACTGGAAGGCCAGGCCGCGGATCAGGAACAGCCCCACGCTGCACCAGGCCAGCAGGCTGTGGATGAACACCATCTGGCTGTAGAACCAGTCCATCTTCTTGGGTCTCCTCTGAGGGGGAGCTTGTGCCGGCCGGCGCGGGGCTGTCAAGCCGGGCTGGCCTGGATGCAGGCATGAAAAAACCTGCCGAGGCGCAGCGCCGGGGCAGGTCTTGGCTGAGGAGCGGGGCGCTCAGCGCAGCTGGAGGTCGTCGTCGCTGAAGCGGATGTTGAGCGGCTCGATCAGCAACTGCTTCTCGCCCTCTTCGAGCTGACCCGCCACCCAGGCGTCGATGCCGCAGGCCTTGGAGATCTCGACCACCTTCGCGGCCTGGTCTGCTGGCACGAAGATGGCAAAACCTGCCCCCATGTTCAGCGTGGAGTAGGCCTCGCGGTCGTCCTGCTTGGCATGCTCCTGCATGAACTTGAGCACCGGCGTGACCGGCGGCACCGTGTGGATGCGGTAGGTGAACTGGCCGGGGTGGCGCAGCAGCTTGCGCCAGCCGTGGCCGGTGATGTTGGCGCAGTAGTGCGGGATGATCCCGGCCTTGTACAGGGCCTCGGTGACGGGCGAGTACAGCACCGTGGGCGCCAGCAGGGCCTCGCCATAGCTCAGGCCGGGGCTGATTTCGGTGAGGTAGCCCTGGGGCAGGCGCTCGACCAGCTTGCGGGCCAGGGACAGGCCGTTGGCATGGATGCCGCTGGAGGCCAGCAGCACGATGGCATCGCCGGCGCCGAGCTTGTCGCCCACCGAGAGGCGCTCCTTGGGATTGATCAGGCCGGTGCAGGAGGCGGCCAGGTCGATGCGGCCTTCCTCGACGATGCCGGCCAGGGCGGGCGTCTCGCCGCCACCCCAGGCGACCTGGCAGGTGTCACAGGCCTTCTTCCAGCCCTCGACCAGGGCCTGGGCGCGCAGCTTGTCGCCGAACCAGTCCGAGCCGCCGGCGGCCCAGTAGGCCTGCACCACCAGGGGCGTGGCGCCCACGGTGATCAGGTCGTTGATGGCCATGGCGATGGTGTCCTGGGCGATGCCGGCGTAGAAGCTCTTGCCCGTCAGCTTGGACATCTCATCGGCCACCAGGGTCTTGGTGCCCAGGCATTCGACGATGGAGGCCAGGTAGAAGGGGCCCACGTCCACCACATAGGCCGACTCGCCACGCGAGGCCTTCACCTCGGTGAAACCATGGCCGCCCAGATGGGCCGCGGTGGCCGCGGCGGCGCGCTGGGCGCTGATCTTCAGGGGGTCGATGAGGTCGTAGTTGACGCCGGCCTGTTCGTAGCTCAGCGTGTCGGGAGAGGAGGGGGCGTGCGTGCTCATGGGGCGCGATTATCGGTCATGGCCGGGACTTCCCCGAAGCGCCCGGCGCCGGGTCCGCCGGCCCGTAGAATCCGCCGCCATGAGCTACCAGGTTCTCGCCCGCAAGTACCGACCCCACCGTTTCGAGGAACTGGTGGGCCAAGAGCACGTCGTGCAGGCGCTGGCCAATGCGCTGACGCAGCAGCGGCTGCACCACGCCTACCTCTTCACGGGGACCCGCGGCGTGGGCAAGACCACGGTCTCGCGCATCCTGGCCAAGAGCCTCAACTGCACCGGCACCGACGGCAACGGCGGCATCACGGCCCAGCCCTGTGGCGTCTGCCCCGCCTGCCGGGACATCGACGCCGGCCGATTCGTGGACTACGTGGAGCTGGATGCCGCCTCCAACCGCGGCGTCGAGGAAATCTCACAGCTGCTGGACCAGGCGGTCTACAAGCCGGTGGTGGGGCGCTTCAAGGTCTACATGATCGACGAAGTCCACATGCTCTCGAACACCGCCTTCAACGCGATGCTCAAGACGCTGGAGGAGCCGCCCGAGTACCTCAAGTTCGTGCTCGCCACCACCGACCCGCAGAAGGTGCCGGTGACCGTGCTGTCGCGCTGCCTGCAGTTCAACCTGCGCCCCATGGCGCCGCAGAACGTGCAGATGCACCTGGGCCGCGTGCTGGAGGCGGAGCAGGTGCCGGTGGATGCCGGCTCGCTGCGCCTGCTGGCCCGTGCAGCGCGCGGTTCCATGCGCGATGCGCTCTCGCTGACCGATCAGGCCATCGCCTTCGGTTCGGGCACGCTCAGCGAGGACGGCGTGCGCCAGATGCTGGGCACGGTGGACCGCAGCCATGTGATCGCCATCCTCGACGCCCTGATCGCGGCGGACGGCCCGGCCGTCGTGGCCGCGGCGGACCGTCTGCGTGACCTGGGCCTCTCCGCGGCCGGCACGCTGGAAGACCTGGCCACGGCCCTGCAGCAGATGGCCATCGCCCAGGCGGCGCCTGGCGCCCTCGACCCGCAGGACCCGGACAGCGCCGAGGCCCAGCGCCTGGCCGCTGCCCTGCCGTCCGACGAGATCCAGCTGATGTACAGCATGGCCCTGCACGGCCGCCAGGAACTGCCGCTGGCGCCGGACGAATATGCCGGCCTGGTGATGGTGCTGCTGCGCATGCTGGCCTTTCGTCCCCGGGGCGGGGCGGGCCTGAGCGCCGGCAGCACGCCTGCTGCCGCGCCTGTGGCATCGACCTCGTCTTCCGCAGCCGCGGCGCCCCTGCTGCGGCCTGCCGCTGCCGCCGCCATGGCGGTGCCGGCGCGCATGCCGGCCGCCGAGCCTGCTGCGGCGCCTGCTGCGGCGCCCATGGCTGCTGCGCCCGCGGCGGCTGTCACCGAGGCCGCGTCTGCCCCCGCGGCCCTGGCAATGCCCCATACCGCGCCAGCCCCAGTTTCTCCGGGCGAGGCCGCCGCCGACGCAGTGCCGGCCGAGCCCGCTGCAGCGGCGCAGGGGCCCGTGGAGCCGGCTGGCGAGCCTCCGCTGGAGCCGCAGCAGGTCCTGTCCAAGGCCGAAGAACCTCAGAAGCCGGCAGCGGCCCAGGCCCAGGCCCAGGCCCCGGCGCCGGCGCAAGGCATCCTGGCCCGTACGCGTTCTGGCGAGGCCGTCTCCCCGAGTGCCCGCCTGCGCCCGCGCCCGGTGGTCCATGCCGACGCGCCTGAGGCGGAGGGGGACGAACCCCCGCCCTGGCTGGACGCGCCTCCCGCGGACGAGGACGGCGCGGTCATGTCCTCCGACGCGGGCCTGGACCTGCCCGAGCCCAGCCCGCGCGGCGAAGGTGGCTATGCCTCCACCGCCGGCGGAACGATTGCCCTGCAGGCCACGGCCCTGGGCGAGCGCTGGGCCGGCGTCATGAAGCAGCTGGGCCTGACCGCGCTGCCGCGTGAACTGGGCATGCAGGCGGAGTGCCTGGCCATCGACGAGAGCGTGCAGCCGCAGCAGTGGCGCTTCCGGGTGGAGCGCGATTCGCTGCGCCAACCGGCACTGAAGGACAAGCTGCAGGCCGCGCTGGCCGCCCATCTGCAGGCGGAGGTGCGCATCGAGCTCGAGGCCGGCGTCGCCACCGATTCCCCGGCGCTGCGCGAGGCCACCGAGGCCCAGGCCCGGCAGCGCCGCGCCGAACAGATCATCCTCGAGGACCCGCTGGTCAAGGAACTGCTGGCGCAGTTCAAGACGGCACGCATCGTGCCCGGGTCCATCAAGCCTCACTGAGCGCCGGAGCGTAGGCTGCTCCGAGCCAGGCGCTCAGCCTTTGACACTGACAACGAAACCAGGAGTGTGAATCATGATGAAGGGTCAACTTGCCGGCCTGATGAAACAGGCGCAGGCCATGCAGGACAACCTCAAGAAGGCCCAGGACGAACTGGCCCTGGTCGAGGTGGAAGGCCAGTCCGGCGCCGGTCTGGTCAAGGTCCTGATGACCTGCAAGCACGACGTCAAGCGCGTCACCATCGACCCCAGCCTGCTGGCCGATGACAAGGACATGCTGGAAGACCTCGTCGCAGCCGCCTTCAACGACGCCGTGCGCCGCGCCGAGCAGGTCAGCACTGAGAAGATGGGCAAGCTCACGGCCGGGATGCCCCTGCCTCCTGGCATGAAGTTTCCTTTCTAAGGCTCCCCCCCTACGCGCTGCGCGCGCCCCCTCAGGGGGCACATCCGAGGGCCCTGCAAAGCCGGATCCCCGGATGTCGCTGGATAAGGCACGGGGCGCCCTTCGGGCTGCTTTGTCCCTTGAGTAGCCAACGCTCTACGCCCGGCGAAGCTGGATTCTCGGCTGTCGCTCGGTTGGGCTGCGGTGCGGAGATGGGGCGCTGCGGAGCACGTTGGAGCCGCTAGGGCCCGTCCACGGAAGTCACCTCATTGAACGCACTTGAGCAATTGATCGATGCGCTGCGCTGCCTGCCGGGTGTGGGGCAGAAGTCGGCGCAGCGGATGGCCTATCACCTGTTGCAGCATGACCGGGCGGGCGCGGTGCGTCTGTCGGAGGCACTGCGGGCGGCAGGGGAGCGGGTGGGGCACTGCGAGCGCTGCTACACCTTCAGCGAGGCCGGCCTGTGCGAGATCTGCCAGGACGAGGGGCGGGATGCGCGGCTGCTGGCCGTCGTTGAAACGCCCGCGGACCAGGCGGCGCTGGAACGCACGGGCTCCTACCGCGGCTACTACTTCGTGCTGCAAGGGCGGGTGAGCCCGCTGGATGGCATCGGCGGTCGGGAGATCGGCGTGAGCCAGCTGCTGGAGCGGGCCCAGGACGGCGCGCTCGAGGAGGTCATCCTGGCCACCAGCTTCACCGCCGAGGGTGAAGCCACGTCCCACGTGCTGGCCCAGGCCCTGCGCTCGCGCGGGATCAAGGCCACGCGCCTGGCACGCGGCGTGCCGGTGGGCAGCGAGCTGGAATACGTGGATCTGGGTACCATCGCGCACGCCCTGGTGGACCGGCGCTGAGCGTCGGTGCCCGCTTCAGGGCGCGCATCAGGCCCCGCGCCTGCCCCCGACCCGGCGGCACAGTCCAGCCCCGAACTCTGCCGAGAAAGGCAAGACATGACCCTCGCCAACACCTGCATCATCGTCGCAGCGCTGCTGCCCATCGTCTGCGCCGGCCTGGCGAAGTCCAGGGGCTTCGGCAAGCGCCGTCGCGACGGCGGCTATGACAACCACGATCCGCGCAGCTGGATGGCCGGCCTGCAGGGCTGGCAGGCCCGCGCCAACGCAGCGCAGGCCAACAGCTTCGAGGCCTTGCCGCTGTTCATCGCCGGCGTGCTGGCGGCGCAGCAGATGCAAGCGCCGCAGGACCGCATCGACCTCCTGGCCGCCGCCTTCATCGGTGTGCGCCTGGTCTATATCGGCGTCTACCTGGCCGACCTGGCCACGCTGCGCTCCCTCATCTGGGCCCTGGGCCTGGCCTGCTCGATCGGGCTGTTCTTCCTGCGCTGAACCGCAAGACCTGACCCCGGCAAGACCTGACCCCGGGAGCGAGCCCGTGTGCGCCTGGCGCGCCGGCCACGCGCGGACCCGCTGGCGCCCGCACGACCGCGGGCCCCATCACGCTTAAAGTTGCCCGCCATGAACACGCAACGACGCCTGCATCTGCTCCGGGCCCTGGCCCTGGCCACCGGCACGCCGCTTCTCTCCGGACGGAGCCTAGCCGCGGCGGACCCCTCCCTGGAGCCGAGCGCGGTCGAGCCCCTTCGGCTGGGCGGCGAAAGCCTGCTGCTGCCCTCGGTGGTGCTGGGCGAAACGCGCCGCATCAACGTCTACCTGCCCGAGCCCTACCTGCAGCAGGAGGGCCTGCGCCTGCCCCTGCTGCTGATGCCCGATGGCGGCATGGCCGAGGACTTCCCGCATGTGGCAGGCCTGCTGCAGGTGGGCGTTGCCAACGGCACGGTGCGGCCGCACATCCTGGTGGGCATCGAGAACACCCAGCGCCGCCGCGATCTCACGCCGCCCAGCGCGGATGCGCGGGACCGCGTCATCGCGCCGCAGATTGGCGGCTCGGCGGCCTTCCGGCGCTTTCTGGCCGAGGAGTTGCTGCCGCTGCTGCACACGCGCTACCGCTGCACGGCCGAGCGCGCCATCATCGGCGAGTCGCTGGCCGGGCTCTTTGTGCTGGAGACGATGCTGCAGGCACCGCAGCTGTTCGGCACCGGCATCGCGATCGACCCCAGCCTGTGGTGGAACCACGAGCAGCTGCTGAAGGACCTGCCGGCCCAGGCCGCAGGCCTGGCGGGGCACCGCCTCTTCATCGCCAGTGCCGACAAGGACGGCAACACCGCGCCCATCCGCCGTTTCGTGGCCGGCCTGCGGCGCCTGCGCCCTCAGGGCCTGGACTGGCATTACCAGCCCATGGCCGGCGAGGGCCATGCCACCGTGTATCACCCGGCGGCTCTGCTGGCGATGCGCCGGCTGCTCAAGCCGGCGAATTCCTGACCGGGGAGGCGCAGCCCAGGCTCAGCGCTGGGCCAGGTTGGGGCTGTTGCGCCCGTTGAGCGCCAGGCGGGTGCCGCTGGGCTTGCTGCCGACCTTGGTGGCGCGGGCGTTCGTGGCCTTGGTGGCCTTCTTGCTGCCCGCGCTGCTGGAGGCCACGCGTACCGGTGCGGCATTGGGGCTGTAGACCACCAGGGTCTGGCCCGCCTTCAGCGTGGCCTTGCTGCTCAGCTTGTTCCACTGTGCGAACTGGTCCACGCTGACGCGGTAGCGGGTGGCCAGGCTGGCCACGGTGTCGCCGCGGGCGGCCTTGAACTGCAGGCGTCGCAGGGGCGGGGTGTCGGGCGTCAGGGCCATGCTGGCGTTCTCTGCCAGGTGCTCGGAGACATCCTGGTCCCGGTGCGCGGTGCGTGGCACCAGCAGCGTCGAGCCCTGCTTGACCAGCATGCGCGGCGGGATGGTATTGACCTCGCGCAGCTGGCCTTCGTTCATGCCCACGTGTTTCGCGGCGTCTGCCGGGCTCATGGTCTTGGGCACGACCCAGGCCGTCCAGGTGGCCAGCGGGCCTTCATGGGCCGCCAGGTTGGCGACGAAGGCGCCGGCGTTGTCATAGGGCAGCAGGATCTGGGGCGTGCTGGCCGCCAGGATCACCGGCTTGTTCATCTGGGGGTTGAAGGCCTTGAAGGCCTCGACCTCCATGCCGGCCAGGCGGGCGGCCACGTCCACATCCATGTCGCGCTCGATGCGCACGGTCAGGAAGTAGGGGTGGTTGGCGACGTCGGGCAGGGCCAGGCCGTAGGCCTCGGGGCGCAGCACGATGTTCTTCACGGCCTGCAGCTTGGGCAGGTAGTAGCGGGTCTCGTCGGGGATGCGCAGGCTGTCGTAGTCGATGGGCAGGCCGGCGGCCAGGTTGCGCTTGACGGCCTTCTGCACATTGCCCGGGCCCCAGTTGTAGGCGGCCAGGGCCAGCTGCCAGTCACCGTCGAACATCTTGTTCAGGCGGCCCAGGTAGTCGAGCGCGGCGCGGGTGGAGGCCAGCACGTCGCGGCGGTCGTCGCGGAAGATGTTCTGCTTGAGAGCGAAATCGCGGCCCGTGGCGGGCATGAACTGCCACATGCCCACGGCCTTGGCGGTGGACTGGGCGTCGGTGCGGAAGGCGCTCTCCACGAACGGCAGCAGGGCCAGCTCGGTGGGCATGCCGCGCTTCTCGACCTCTTCCACCACATGGTAGAGGTAGCGGCTGCCGCGCTCGGTCATGCGCTGGACGTAGTCGGGGCGGGCGGCATACCAGGCCTCGGCCTTGCGCACGCCCTCGTTGCTGAGCTCGGGCATGGCAAAGCCCTTGCGCACGCGGGCCCAGAGGTCGGCGCGGGCGTTGGCGTCGGCCAGGTCGATCTTCTCGCCGGGGTTGAGGGTGTCCTCGAGCAAGCCGTAGTCCAGGGCCGCGGGGGCGTGCTGGACGATGGGCGGCAGCTCGGCGGCATTGCCGGCCGGGCCGGCGCCGGTAGGAGCCAGGGTGCCGGCCGCCGGGGCGTCCGCGGCACGGGGGGCGTGGGCGCAGGCACCGAGCAGGAGCAGGGCGCACAGGCCAAGAACGCTTCGCGGCTGGGACAGCAGGGGCAGGGCGGGCAACTTCATCATCTGAATTCGTTCTTCCACAGGCGCAGGGCGCTGAAGACGGCCAGGGGCTCGTCCGCATCGCCGGTGACGGCGCAAGGCTCGGAGGCGCGCCGGGCACTGACCGCAGACTTCACGGCAGGCTCCCGGCAGCGCAGGAATGGATTGATCAACAACTCGGTCGCCAGCAGGGCCGGCAGGGTCGGGTCTTGCGCCGCCCGCCGGGCCTCGCACCAGGCCTCATATCGGGCCAGGGCTTCGTTGGCGGGCTCAATGGTCCTCGCAAATCGCAGATTCGACAAGGTGTATTCATGGGCGCAGCAGATCCGCGTCTGATCTGGCAGGGCGGCCAGGCGCTGCAGCGAGGCATGCAGCTGGGCCAGGCTGCCATCGAAGACACGGCCGCAGCCGGCCGAGAACAGCGTGTCCCCGCAGAACAGCAGGGGCGGCTGGCCGGCCTGTTGCAGCAGGTAACTCACGTGATCCGCGGTGTGCCCGGGCGTGCCCAGCACGTCGAAGTGCTGGCCCAGCAGTTCCAGGCTCTGGCCGTCTTGCACGGGCACGCAGGGCTGGGGATTGAGCGCATGGGGCGGGGCGAAGACCTGACCCTCCAGCACGCCGCGCAGGCCGGCCACGCCGCCGATGTGATCGCCGTGGTGGTGCGTCACTAGAATGGCGGCGAGCCGCAGGCCCCGGGCCTGCAGCGCATCCAGCACCGGCGCGGCCTCGCCCGGATCGACGACCAAGGCTTGAACACCATCGTGCAGCATCCAGATGTAGTTGTCAGTGAAGGCCGGGAGGGCGATCCACTCAAGGGCGGCGGGCATGCGGAGGTGCGGGGGTGAGCAGTCGGGAAGCGCAGATTGTAGAGTTGGCCCGCTGGCTGCAGACGCCGCCCGGCCGCTACCTGCTGGACTGGGAGCAGCGCCAGGTCGACGAGGCCGTGGTGGACCTCTTCGGCTTCAACGCCCTGCAGCTGGGCCTGCCCGAGCTTCAGGGCCTGCGCGCCAACCGCATGCGCCACCGCTGGCTGGCCCTGGACAGCGCCGAGCAGTTCGCCCTGCCGGCCCCGCCGCCAGAGGAGGGCACGGAGCCCGCCCCGCAGGCCTGCTTCAGCCAGTTCGACAGCAGCAGCCTGCTGATGGAGGCCGCGCCCACCCTGCGCTGCGCCTTCGATGCCCTGCCTTTCGAGGCCAACAGCCTGGACCTCATCGTGCTGCCCCATGCCCTGGAGCTGGCCGACGATCCGCACCAGACCCTGCGCGAAGTGGAGCGGGTGCTGCGGCCGGAAGGGCGGCTGGTGGTCCTGGGCCTGAATCCGGCCAGCCTCTGGGGCCTGAGGCAGAATCTGGGCCGCCTGCGCCGACACGTGTGGCCGGGCAGCCCCGAGAGCCTGTTCCTGCCGCGTGCCGGCGAGTTCATCGGCTACTGGCGCCTGCGCGACTGGCTGCGCCTGCTCAACTTCGAGGTCGAGCGCGCGCAGTTCGGCTGCTACCGTCCGCCCCTGCGCACCGAGCCCTGGCTCAAGCGCTGGCAATGGATGGAAGGTGCCGGCATGCGCTGGTGGACGGTGCTGGGCGCCGTCTACTTCATGGTGGCCGTCAAGCGCGTGCACGGCATGCGCCTGGTGGGCCTGGCCCGCAACAAGAAACTCGCCGCCAAGGCCGCGCCGGCCGTGGCCATGCATCCCCATCCCCGCGATATCCAATCCCCTGATCCATGAGCGACACCGACAAGAAGCCCGCCCCTGCCATTGCCAAGCCCGAGGTCCTCATCTACACCGACGGCGCCTGCAAGGGCAATCCCGGCCCCGGCGGCTGGGGCGCGTGGCTGCGCTCGGGCGGCCATGAGAAGGAGCTCTTCGGCGGCGAGCTGGGCACCACCAACAACCGCATGGAACTCACGGCCGTGATCGAGGCCCTGGCCTCGCTCAAGCGCAGCTGCAAGATCGTGCTCTACACGGACAGCGAGTACGTCCGCAAGGGCATGACCGAGTGGATCCAGGGCTGGCAGCGCCGTGGCTGGAAGACGGCCGACGGCAAGCCGGTCAAGAACGTCGAGCTGTGGCAGCGCCTGGACGCGCTGCGCAAGCTGCACGAGGTGGACTGGCGCTGGGTCAAGGGCCATGCGGGCGACCCGGGCAACGAGCGCGCCGATGCGCTGGCCAACAAGGGCGTCGCGCAAGCCGGTCGCCGCTGAGCCCGGCCCCCGGGTGGGGCAACCGCCAGTCACACCGCCATTCACACCACCTGTTGCGTGCCCTGGCGCATTTCAAGGGACATGTCAGCGCAGCCCGGGCACAGCGCCGCTACATTGCGCGATCGTTCCGGGATTTCGCGCATGAAGAAGAGCTTGCACAAGGGTTTGGTGGTGGTCGGCCTGCTGGCCGCCGTGGGCGTGGCCTATGTCTGGCAGCGACCGGGTTCGCTGCCGCCCCCGGCCGCCGGCAAGACCACTGACAAGCCCGCCCCGGGCGCCAAGGACGGTAAGGACGGCAAGGATGCCAAGCCCGCCGGCCCCGTGCCCGTCGAGGCCCGCCAGGTGCAGCTGCGCACCCTCAGCGATGACACCCAGGCCGTGGGCAGCCTGCGCGCCCACCAGTCCGTGGTGCTCAAGCCCGAGTCCGCCGGCCGCATCGTCAAGCTGGGTTTCCAGGACGGCCAGCGGGTGCGCAAGGGTCAGGTCTTGATCCAGCTGGACGACAGCCTGCAGGCCGCCCAGCTGCAGCAGGCCGAGGCCCAGGCCCACATCGCCCGCACCCAGCTGCAGCGCAACAAGGAGCTGCTGGCCCAGGGCTTCGTGACCCCCAGCACCCTGGACCAGGCGCAGGCCACGCTCGACGTCGCCGAAGCCCAGGTCGCACTGGCCAAGGCGCAACTGGCCCGCATGCGGGTGCTGGCGCCCTTCGATGGCGTGGCCGGCATCCGTACGGTGAGCCTGGGCGACTACGTGAAGGACGGCGCCGAGCTGGTCTCTCTGGAAGACAGCTCCACCGTCTGGGTGGACTTCCGCCTGCCCGAGCGCGAGGCGCCCCGCGTGCGCCCCGGCCAGGCCCTGCAGCTGAGCCTGGACGCCCTGCCGGGCAAGCAGTTCGACGCCCGCGTGCAGGCCCTGGACGCCCAGCTGGACGCCAACGGCCGCTCCCTGCTGGTGCGGGCCCAGGTGCTCAAACCCGGCCCTGAGCTGCGCTCGGGCCTCTTTGCACGTGTGCGCCTGAGCCTGGGCGAGCGCCAGCAGGCCGTGGTCGTGCCTGAGGAAGCCCTGGTGCCGATGGGCGGCAAGCAGTACCTGATCAAGCTGGTGCCGGCCCTCGAGGGCCAGGGCCAGGTGGCCCAGCGTTTCGAGGCGAAGCTGGGCCTGCGGGTGCCAGGTCTTGTCGAGATCACCGAAGGCCTGAAGCCGGGCGACTGGGTCGTCACCGCCGGGCAGGCCAAGCTGATGCGCGGCGACGGCCAGCCGGTCAAGCGGGTCGACGTGGACCAGCAGGGCGCCAGGCCCGGCGCCGCCAGCGCGCCGGCCAAGGGCTGAAGCGGCAGAGCGAGGAGTTCCCATGCGTCTGTCCGAAATTTCCATCCGCCGCCCGGTCTTCGCGACCGTCATGTCCCTGATGCTGCTGCTGGTGGGGCTGGTGTCCTTCTCCAAGCTCTCGCTGCGTGAATATCCGCGCATCGACGAGCCGGTGGTCACCGTCAACACCCGGCTCACCGGCGCCTCGTCCGAGGTGATCGAAAGCCAGGTCACCAAGCCGCTGGAGGACTCCATCGCCGGCATCGAGGGCGTGGACACCGTCACCTCGATCTCGCGCTCCGAGCAGAGCCAGATCACGGTGCGCTTCAAGCTCGAGAAGAACCCCGACAACGCCGCCGCCGATGTGCGGGACCGCGTGGCCCGCGTGCGCGGCCGCCTGCCCACCGCCGTGGATGAGCCGGTGATCGCCAAGGTCGAGGCCGATGCCCAGCCCACGCTGCGCATGGCCTTCACCAGCGAGAGCATGGACCCGCTGGAGGTCACCGACCTCGTCAACCGCGTGGTCAAGCCGCGCCTGCAGACCATCCCCGGCGTGGCCGACGTCGAGATCGGCGGCGACCGCCGCTACGCCATGCGCATCTGGCTGGACGCTGACCGCCTGGCCGCCTATCGCCTCAGCGTGCAGGACGTGGAGGACGCGCTGCGCAAGCAGAACCTGGAGGTGCCCGCCGGTCGCGTGGAAAGCCAGCAGCGCGAGTTCAACGTCACCGCGCGCACCGACCTCAACACCGTGGCCCAGTTCCGCGACATCGCGCTGCGCCAGTTCAATGGCTACACGGTCAAGCTCTCCGACGTGGCCCGCATCGAGGAGGCCGCGGCCAGCGAGCGCTCGCGGGTGCGGCTCAACGGCATTCCCTCGGTCTCGCTGGGCGTGATCAAGCAGGCCACGGCCAATCCGCTGGAGGTCTCCGAGGCGGTGACGGCCATGATGCCGCGCCTGCAGCAAGACCTGCCCCCCGGCATCACCGTGCGGCCGGCCAGCGACAACGCCGTCTTCATCGACCGCTCCATCAAGTCCGTCTACCACACCATCGCCGAGGCCGTGGTGCTGGTGGCCCTGGTGGTGTTCCTGTTCCTGCGTACGGTGCGCGCCTCCGTCATTCCGCTGGTCACGATTCCCGTGAGCCTGATCGGCTCCTTCGCCCTGATGGCCGCGGCGGGCTTCACCGTCAACACCATGACCCTGCTGGCCCTGGTGCTGGCCATCGGTCTGGTGGTGGACGATGCCATCGTGGTGCTGGAGAACATCTTCCGCCACATCGAAGAGGGGCTGAGCCCCTTCCAGGCCGCGCTGCGCGGTGCGCGCGAGATCGGCTTCGCCGTGGTGGCCATGACGCTGACGCTGGCCGCAGTCTTCGCGCCCCTGGCCTTCACGCCGGGCCGCACCGGCCGGCTCTTCGTCGAGTTCGCCCTGACCCTGGCCGGCGCGGTGCTGGTCTCGGGCTTCGTGGCACTGACGCTCACGCCCATGATGTGCTCCAAGCTGCTGCGCCATGTGGAGCAGCCCACGCGCTTCGACGCCGGCATGGAGCGCATCCTCGTCTGGATCAGCGATCGCTACGCCGCGGCCCTGCGCTTCGCCCTGGGTCAGCGCTGGCTGGTGCTGCTGGTGATGGCCAGTGCGGCGGGCGGCAGCTGGTGGCTGTTCTCGCATGCCAAGAGCGAGCTTGCGCCGATGGAGGACCGCGGCGTGGTGGTGATGCCCATCACCGCGCCCGACGGCGCGACGCTGGAGTTCACGGCCCGCTACCTTGATGCCGTCGAGCGCATCGCCTCGCAGTACCCGGAGTTCGAGCGCCGCTTCTTCTTTGCGGGTGGCTCGACGGTGTCCCAGGGCATGTCCATCCTGCGCACCGTGGACTGGGACGATCGCAAGCGCAGCACGCAAGACCTGGCACGTTCGCTGATCCCGCAGGTGAGCCAGCTGCCGGGCGTCAACGCCTTCCCCATCACGCCGCCCAGCCTGGGCCAGGGCTTCAATTCGCGGCCCATCAGCTATGTGGTGGTCAGCGGGGACAGCTACGAGAACCTCAACAAGGTCGTGCAGCAGTTCCAGGCCGAGATGGCCAAGAACCCCGGCTTCGTGCAGGTGGACAACGACCTGCGCCTGAACAAGCCCGAGATCTTCATGGAGGTGGACCGCGAGCGCGCGGCGGACCTCGGCGTGCAGGTGGACCAGGTCGCCCGCACGGTGGAGACCATGCTGGGCAGCCGCGTGGTGACCCGCTACAAGCGCGACGCTGAGCAGTACGACGTGCTGGTGCAGACCGAGGCCCAGGCGCGCAGCACGCCGCAGCAGATCGAGCAGCTCTACGTGCGCAGCCGCACGGACGCGCTGGTGCCGCTGTCGGCCGTGGTCAAGGTGCGCGAGGCGGTCAGCCCCAAGGAGCTCAACCACTTCAACCAGCGCCGCGCCGTGACCATCAGCGCCGGCCTGGCTCCGGGCTATGCCCTGGGCGAGGCCCTGCAGGACATGGACCGCATCGCCGAGCGCGTGCTGCCCCTGGGCTACGCGACCGAGCTCAACGGCGTGACCCGCGAATTCAAGGCCTCCAGCGGCGCGCTGGGCCTGGTGTTCGTGCTGGCCCTGCTGTTCATCTTCCTGGTGCTGTCGGCGCAGTTCGAGAGCTTTGTCGACCCCTTCATCATCATGCTGTCGGTGCCGCTGTCCATGGTGGGGGCGCTGGCCGCGCTGCAGTGGAGCGGCGGCACGCTCAACGTCTATTCGCAGATCGGCCTGATCACCCTGGTGGGGCTGATCACCAAGCACGGCATCCTGATCGTCGAGTTCAGCAACCAGCTGCGCCAGCAGGGGCGGGACACGATGGCGGCCGTGGTCGAGGCCTCGGCCCTGCGCCTGCGCCCCATCCTGATGACCACTGGCGCCATGGTGCTGGGCGCCTTGCCCCTGGCCCTGGCTTCGGGCGCCGGGGCCGAGAGCCGCCAGCAGATCGGCTGGGTCATCGTGGGCGGCATGAGCCTGGGCACGCTGCTGACCATCTTCGTGGTGCCCACCATGTACGTGCTGCTGGCGCGCCGCAGCGTGCCGGGTGAGATCGCCACCCCGGCGATGGAGTACTGATCAGGCCTCCGCCGCCGGCGCGCCGCTGCGGTAGGCCCGCAGCCCCGCCAGGTCCAGCACCCTGATGCCGCGCCGGCTGACGCTGATCAGCCCGGCGCGCTCCAGTGCCTGCAGCGAGATGTTGGTGCGCTGGCGCGAGACGCCGGCCAGCTGGCCCAGCTCGGCCTGGCTCAGGTGGAGCAGGGGGCCTGGGTCCGGATAGACCTCGGGCTGGTAGAGCCCGGCCAGGGACTGGGCGATGCGCGCGGTCGAGTCCAGCATGCGGTCCACGCAGAGCTTGGCGATGAAGCCGCCCATGCGCGCGCCCATCAGCTGCTGCAGGTAGTGATTGAAGGGCAGGCTGGTCTGGCGCAGCTGCTCGAAGCAGTCCAGGGGCATAAGGGCGACCTGGCAGTCGCTCAGGGCCCGGCCGTCGTACTGCCAGTGGCCGCGCTTGATCAGCGTGCCCTCGCCGAACCAGCCGCCTGCGGCCAGGCTGGTGAGGCTGGTCTCCTTGCCGTCGGGCATGCTGACGCTCATGCAGGCCACGCCGCTGATCAGGCCCAGCCAGTGCAGGGCCGGCTCGCCCGCACGTACGATGGCCTGTCCGGCCGCGACCTCGGTCTGGTGGCATTGCGCGATCACGGCCTCCAGCACCTGGGCGCTCAGGCCCCGGCCCCAGACCGACTTCCTCACCATCTCTGCCAGGCTCGTGCCCACATCCGCTCCCAGGATCCTGCGTCAGCCGGGGATTCTAGGGACGCTGCGCTGCCGCAAGGACGCAGCCGCAGCTGCGCCTAGAATCCGCGCGACAGTTCAACAACGGTGGGACGCCCCTCATGGGCGCCGGACATGGGCCATGAAGCCCTTGGGGACGAGAGATGAGCATCAAGAGCGACAAATGGATCCGCCGCATGGCCGAGCAGCACGGCATGATCGAGCCGTTCGAGCCCGGCCAGGTGCGGGAGGCCGACGGCCGCAAGATCGTCAGCTACGGCACCTCCAGCTATGGCTATGACATCCGCTGCGCGCCCGAGTTCAAGATCTTCACCAATGTGCACAGCACCGTGGTCGATCCCAAGAACTTCGACGAGAAGAGCTTCGTGGACTTCCACGGGGACGTCTGCATCATCCCGCCCAACAGCTTCGCGCTGGCCCGCACCGTCGAGTACTTCCGCATCCCGCGCAATGTGCTGACGATCTGCCTGGGCAAGAGCACCTATGCGCGCTGCGGCATCATCGTCAACGTCACCCCCTTCGAGCCCGAGTGGGAAGGCTATGTGACCCTGGAGTTCTCCAACACCACGCCGCTGCCGGCCAAGATCTATGCGGGCGAGGGCTGCGCGCAGGTCCTGTTCTTTGAAAGCGACGAGGTCTGCGAGACCTCCTACCGCGACCGCGGCGGCAAGTACCAGGGCCAGGTCGGCGTGACGCTGCCCAAGGCCTGAGGGGCGCCCCCGGCCGCCCAGCGCGGCACTTGAATCGAAAAAGCCGGGCATTCCCCGGCTTTTTCGCGCTCAAGTTCCGGCGCCGGCCGGCATGATGGACCCAGGCAGTACCACCATTCGAGGTCCACCATGAGCTTCCCTCTGCACCTGGTTCCCAAGGCAAGCGCCCCCGCGGCGCCCGAGCTGCACGTCCATGGCGCCTTCGAGGAGCTGCCCGAACTGGGCCTGGGCCTGACCCTCAGCACCAGCATCGACATGGCCGAGCTGCAGGCCTTCAGCCGCCTGATGGAGGCGCAAGGCCTGCCCCTGCAGGCCACCCGCATGATCTACGACCGCCTCTACGCCTTCGACTGCCTGGCCCTGGCCCATGGCAGCGGCAGCGAGGCCCTGCAGCGCATGGCCCTGCACATCTTCGACGCCTACCAGGCACGCGGCGAGTGGATCGGGCTCATGCACTGAGCGACCCGGCCGCCCGTCAGCCCGAGCCCTCCGCGCGAGGGCTTCGTTGTTTCTGACGCAGCTTCAAAGCGCCGTCAGCCAGTCGCAGCGCAGCCGCCCGCTGCGGTGCAGCCGGCGCCGCGCCAGCACATAGCAGCGCGGGCTGATCGAGGCCACGAAGCACAGCGGCAGGGCGGCCCATTCGCCCGACAGCAGCGTGCCGGGCAGGCCCACCCAGCCCATCAGCCAGCTGGTGAGCACCAGGTTCCAGGTGAAGAGCTCCACGCCATGGGCCGACGGATGCAGGATCAGCCAGCGCTTGATGCTGGCCAGCTGGCTGAGGGTCATGGCTTGCCTCCGTCAGTTTCGCGTCAGTTTATTTATCGGCGATGACCCGGGAATCCGCCAGGAAGGCGGGCCCTGGCGCTGTCCCCTGAACAGGTCTTGCCATCGGCCGGGTCGGCTGCCATTTGGGGAATGACCCAATGCCGGACGGCACATCGCCGAGGCCCTGAATGCGTGTATGGTCGCGGCTTCTTCTCTCTTCATGACCCAACCCATGAACGCAGTCACCCTGGCCCGCTTCGCGCTGGCCCCTCTCGCGCTGGCCGCCGGCCTGGCGCACGCCAACGAAGGCATGTGGATGCCTCAGCAGCTGCCCCAGATCGCCAAGGACCTGAAGGCCGCCGGCCTGGCCATGGACCCGGCCAAACTGAACAAGCTGACCGAGTTCCCCATGGGCGCGGTGATCAGCCTGGGCGGCTGCACGGCCTCCTTCGTCTCGCCGCAGGGCCTGGTGGTGACCAACCACCACTGCGCCTACGGCAGCATCCAGTACAACTCCACGCCCCAGCGTGACCTGATCAAGAAGGGCTTCCTGGCCAACAGCTTCGAGGAAGAGCTGCCGGCCGCGCCGGGCAGCCGCGTCTTCGTGACGGTGGACGTCAAGGACGTCAGCGCCGAGGTGCTGGACGCCAAGGTCCAGGCGCTGAAGGGCAAGGCCCGCACGGACGCCATCGAGGCCAAGCAGAAGTCCCTGATCGCCGCCTGCGAGCAGGACAAGGGCCACCGCTGCACCGTCAGCGCCTTCTACGGCAGCCTGGTCTACCAGCTGATCAAGCAGATGGAGATCCGCGACGTGCGTCTGGTGCATGCGCCGGCAGACATGGTCGGCCGCTTCGGCGGTGACACCGACAACTGGATCTGGCCCCGCCACACCGGCGACTACAGCTTCTACCGCGCCTACGTGGGCCCGGACGGCAAGCCGGCCGACTACAGCAAGGACAACAAGCCCTACCAGCCCAAGCACTTCCTGAAGCTGGCCAGCAGCCCGCTGAAGGAAGGCGATTTCGTGATGGTCACCGGCTACCCCGGCCGCACCAGCCGCTACCGCCTGCCCACCGAGGTGGACTTCACCTTCGGCTGGGAGCGCCCGACCAGCATCAAGGCCTTCGGCGAGTACCTGGACCTGATCAAGCGCGAGACCGAAGGCCGCCGCGACGGCGAGATCAAGATGGCCGGCACCGTGGCCGGCCTGGGCAATGCCTACAAGAACTGGCAGGGTCAGCAGGCCAGCTATGACGGCAGCGACATCCTCGCCCGCAAGTCGGCCGCCTATGCCGAGCTGAAGGCCTGGGTGAATGGCGACGCCAAGCGCCGCGAGCAGTACGGCGCCAGCCTGGACAACGTCGACCGCCTGCTGGCCGAGCGCAATGCCCTGGCCAAGCGTGAGGTGCTGCTGGGCCTGAGCCTGCCCACGCTGCTGAACTCGGCCGCCGGCCTGTACGAAGGCGCCGTGCAGCGCAAGCTGCCGGATGCCGAGCGCAAGCTGGGCTTCCAGGAGCGTGATGCCCTGCGCCGCCGCCAGGGCCTGGAAGCCCTGGACCGCCGCTATGACGAGCAGACCGACAAGGCCAAGACCGTGCACTTCCTGGGCCAGTACCTCGCCCAGCCGGCCGAGATGCTCAACCCGGCCGTGCTCAAGGGCCTGGGCCTGACGGCCAACATGCCCGCCGACGCCCTCAAGGCCCGCGTGGACGCCCTGTACGCCGGCAGCAAGCTGGCTGACAAGGCCGAGCGCCTGGCCTGGTTCGAGCGTGGCACCGAGGACTTCGAGAAGAGCAGCGACAGCTTCATCGCCGCCGCCGTGGCCCTGCACGCCGACACCGAGGCCCGCGAGAACCGCGCCAAGGAAATCGGCGGCCACATCCAGCAGGCCTATGCCGACGTGATGAAGGCCCTGATCGCCTTCAAGGGCAGCAAGGGCCAGGCCGTCTACCCGGACGCCAACGGTACCCTGCGCGTGAGCTTCGGCAAGGTCGCCGGCCGCGATGGCGCCGACGGCACCACCTGGACCGCCTTCACCACCCTGCGCGGCATCCCCGCCAAGCACCAGGGCAAGGGTGACTTCGACGCCCCCGCCGAGCAACTGGCCGCCATCAAGGCCGGCGAGTTCGGCAAGTACGGCATGAAGTCCCTGAACTCGGTGCCGGTGAACTTCCTGGCCACGCTGGACACCACCGGCGGCAACTCCGGTTCGCCCGTGCTGAACAAGAACGCCGAGCTGGTGGGCCTGCTGTTCGACGGCACCCTGGACGCCGTGATCTCGGACTGGGACTTCAACGAGAAGACCACCCGCAGCATCTGCCTGGACGCCCGCTACATGCAGTGGCAGATGAAGTACGTGGACCGTGCCGATCGCCTGCTCAAGGAAATGAACGCACTGTAATTCCACCCCCTACCGGCTTCGCCGGCCCTGCAGGCCGCGCCAGGCCAGAGGCCCGGCCCTTCGGCAGGCACAAACGCCAAGGCGTTTGTGTCCGACCTCAGCCCCCCAGGGGGGCGAGCGTGAGGGCCCGGCAGAGCCGGATCCCCACGCTCCGCTGAGGACAAAACGGGACCTGCGTCGGGTCCCGTTTTGTATTTTGGGCGCGTGGCCTGCTGCGGGCACTGTGCGTCGCGGAGCTCAGGTGGCGTTCAGGTTCAAGCACCTGGCCAAGGAAAAAGCCCTCCTCGGAGGGCTTTGTGCATTTCGCGCGTGGTGTTTCAGGCGGGACTACTTGAGCAGAATGCTCTGGTCGACATCGGTGATGCGGGTGCGGCCGCAGAAGGCCATGCTGAGGTCCAGCTCCTTGTGGATGATCTCCAGGACCTTGGTGACGCCGGGGCCGCCCATGGCGCCGAGGCCGTAGAGGAAGGCACGGCCGATGTAGCAGCCGCGGGCGCCCAGGGCCCAGGCCTTGAGCACGTCCTGGCCGCTGCGGATGCCGCCGTCCATGTGCACCTCGATCTCAGACCCCACGGCGTCCACGATGGCGGGCAGGGCGCGGATGCTGGACTCCGCGCCATCCAGCTGGCGGCCGCCGTGGTTGCTGACGACCAGCGCATCGGCGCCGCTCTGCACGGCCAGGCGCGCATCCTCCACGTCCTGGATGCCCTTGAGGATGAGCTTGCCGCCCCAGCGCTGCTTGATCCAGGCCACGTCGTCCCAGGAGAGCGCCGGGTCGAACTGCTTGGCCGCCCAGTCCGACAGCGAGCTCATGTCGTCCACCCCCTTCACATGGCCCACGATGTTGCCGAACTGCCGGCGTGGCGTGCCCAGCATGCCCAGGCACCAGCGCGGCTTGGTGGCCAGATTGAGCAGGTTGGCGAGGGTGGGCTTGGGCGGCGCGGAGAGGCCGTTCTTGAGGTCCTTGTGGCGCTGGCCGAGGATCTGCAGGTCCAGGGTGAGCACCAGGGCGCTGCAGCGTGCGGCGCGCGCGCGGTCGATCAGGCGCTCGATGAAGCCGCGGTCCTTCATCACATAGAGCTGGAACCAGAAGGGCTTGCTGGTGCGCGCCGCGACGTCCTCGATGGAGCAGATGCTCATGGTCGAGAGCGTGAAGGGCACGCCGAAGGCCTCGGCGGCCTGGGCGGCGAGGATCTCGCCGTCCGCATGCTGCATGCCGGTCAGTCCGGTGGGCGCCAGGGCCACGGGCATGGACACCGCCTGGCCCACCATGGTGGTGGCGGTGCTGCGGTTCTCCATGTTCACCGCCACGCGCTGGCGCAGCTTGATGCCGCGGAAATCGCTCTCGTTGGCGCGGTAGGTGCTCTCGGTCCAGCTGCCGGAATCGGCGTAGTCGTAGAACATGCGGGGCACGCGCCGCTGGGCCAGCTGTCGCAGGTCTTCGATGCAGGTGATGACGGGCATGGGGCCTCCGCTTGCTTGCCTTGAAAATCAGGTCCAGGCGCGATCCTAGTGGCAGCCGGTGGGTCCGCTGCGGAATCTGCCGCCGAGTGGCGCGGAAGGCTTTTCCGAGCCCTTGCCGAGCCACTTCGGAGGAGGGCGGATCAGGCCGGCGTCAGCGAACGGCAGTGCTGGCGCAGCCAGTCGGCCAGCGCCTGCAGTCCGGGCGAGGCCTGGGCCGGCAGCGGGCGCAGGGCATAGGCCTGGGCCGCCGGTACCTCCAGGGCCCAGGGGCGCAGCAACAGGCCCTGATCCAGCAGGCGGCGGGCCAGCGAGCGCCCGACCAGGGCCACGCCCTGGCCGCACTCGGCCGCCTGCAGCACCAGGCCGAGGTCGATGAAGCGCGGGCCCTCGTCCGGCTCGATGGCGGGCAGGCCGGCCGCCTGCAGCCAGGGCAGCCAGGATTGCAGCGGCGTTCGCAGCAGGGGCAGGGGCAGCAGGTCCGACGGCGCGGGCCGCTCGGGCAGGCGCACGGCCAGCGCGGGCGCGAGCAGGGGCGTCACGGTGTCCCGCAGCAGCAGCTCGGCCACGGGCGGCTGGGGGGCATGATAGACCTGCAGCTCGGCCTCCGGCGCGCCATCGCCCAGATAGGGCACGCTCAGCACGAGCTCCAGCTCCAGGTGCGGAAAGGCCTGGCTGAAGGCGGGCAGGGCGGGCACCAGGATCTGGCGGGCGAAGGTGGGCGGGGCGCACAGGCGCAGGCGCTCGCGGCGCTGCTGCGGGCGGCGGTGCTGGGGCGCGGCGGCGAGCAGGTCCAGGGCGGCGCGCACCTGCTCCAGGTACTCGCGCCCCGCGGCCGTGAGGCTCCACTGCCCGCCCTGGCGCTGGAACAGGGCCAGGCCCAGCAGCTCCTCCAGCGCGCTGATTCGCTTGCCCACCGCGCTGGCGCTGATGTGCAGGGCCTCGGCGGCCGGGTCCAGCATGCCCAGCGCCGCCACGGCCTGGAAGGCGCGCAGCCCCTCGATGGAGGGCAGGCGCAGGTCCGGCGCCAGTGACGGGGCGTGCGAAGATGGATTCATGGACAAGGCTTTCGACGATCAAGCGATGGCACCGCGGCCCCTGTGGCGCCGCCTGCTGTGGGGCATGGCCGGGCTCGTGAGCCTGGGCCTGGGCATTCTCGGCATTTTCCTGCCCCTGCTGCCCACCACGCCCTTCGTGCTGCTGGCGGCCTTCTGCTTTTCCCGCAGCAGCCGCCGCTGCGAGGCCTGGCTGCTGGGCCATCCCCGCTTCGGTCCCATGATCCACGACTGGCGCGCCCACCGTGCCATCCCCTGGCGGGCCAAGCAGCTGGCCTGGGTGATGATGGCCCTGGGCTCGGCCCTGGCCGCCTGGCGCCTGCCCCTGGCCTGGTGCTGGGTGCCCGCCGCCTGCTGCCTGGCCGTGGGGCTCTGGATGTGGTCGCTGCCCACGCGCGAGCGCCTGAAGGCCGGCTAGGCGCCGGCTGGCTCAACGCGCCTCGGCCGCTGCGGCCCCCTGCAGCGGCAGCTCCAGCCGCAGCGCAAAGCCCCGCTCCGGCCGCAGCAGCTGGGCCTGGCCGCCCAGGCGCCTGGCCAGGTTGTCCACGATGTACATGCCCAGGCCCGAGCCGCCCTGGCCCCGGCGCGTGGTGAAGAAGGGCTCGAACACATGGGCGCGGGCCGCCTCGCTGAGGCCCACGCCGTCGTCGGCATAGTCGATGCGCAGCAGCGTCCCGCAGGCCTGCGCGCGCAGGCTCAGCGTCCCGCCCTGGCCCTCCGGGAAGGCATGGGTGAGGCTGTTCATGATGAGGTTGGAGAGGATCTGGCTCAGCAGGCCCGGCACGGTCTCGATCTGCAGGCTGTCATCGACCTCCAGCCGGCACTCGACCCTGGCACGTCGCAGGGCGGGGCTGTGCACAGACAGCACGCTCTGCAGATAGTCCTTCAGCGCCAGGCGCTGGGGCGCCTCGGCGTTCTGGTCCACGGCAATGCGCTTGAAGTCGCCCATCAGCGTGGCGGCGCGCTGCAGGTTGCGGTCGACCAGGTCTGCCGCATTGGCGAGCTGGGCGGCCAGGGCCTGGAGTTCGCTGCGGGTCAGCTTCTCGCTGCCATCGGCGACGCGGCCCAGGCGCCGCGCGTGGTCGGCCACGCCCGAGGCCGCGGTGATGGCCACGCCGATCGGCGTGTTCACGTCGTGCGCGATGCTGGCGACCATGCGGCCCAGCGAGGCGAACTTCTCCTGCTCCAGTTCCTGGCGCGCGGCCTTGGCCCGGGTGAGGTCCAGGGACAGCAGCAGGCGCTCGCAGATCTTGGCCAGATGGCTGGCACTGAGCAGGTCCTCGCGGGTCCAGGCGCGCTCGATGCCCTCGCGCTGCAGCCACAGGATGCCGCGCAGCTGCTGCTGCAGGCGCAGCGGCACCTCGATGCGGCCGCCCTGGCGCTGCGCCCGAGGCCGCTGCAGCAGGGCGGCGCCGTAGGGGTGCAGGCGCATGTCGCGGATCACCAGCGGCTCGTGGGTGTCGGCCAGCAGCTGGAGGTAGGCGCCGCAGTGCTCGGGGTCCAGGCCCTCGTCATCGGGCTTGCCGGCCTGGGCGATGCTGAGGAACTGCTGCTGGCTGCCTTCGTCCCACCAGACCGTCCAGTCGTCCAGGCTCATGATGGCCAGGACCTGCTCGCGCATCTGCAGCAGCGCCAGGCGCAGGTCCTCGGGGGTCTCCACGCTGAAATGCTGGTTGGAGAGGGCCAGCATGCGCTCCTCCGGCCCCTGGCGCAGGTGGTCGAAGCGCACCAGGGCGCTCAGGCGCTCGGGCAGGCTGAGGCGGTAGAGCTCGGCCTCCAGGGCCTGGTGCTGCCAAAGCTGGTCCAGGGCTTCGCCGAGGCGGCCGGCGTGCTGGTAGAGCTGGGCGAGGGCCTTGTGGGCGCTGCTCTGCTGGCGGCGCGCCCCCAGGCTGCGTGCCAAAGCCAGGGCCTGCTCGCCGCTGCGGATGGCCTGGGCCCAGTCCTGGTCCTCCATGGCCAGCTCGGTGAGGGTGGCGCTGGCCATCGCCTCCAGCCACAGATAGCCGCAGCGGTGCGCCGACTGCAGGGCCTGCTCGCAGAGCCGGCGTGCCGCCGATTCCTCGCCGCTGGCCTGGGCGCAGCGGGCCAGGTGCCACTGGCTCTCGGCCACATAGTCCCGGTGCCCGATGCTGCGGGCCCATTGCTGGCCCTGCTCGAAGCTGGCGCGGGCCTGGGCGTACTCGGCCCGGTTGTACTGGGCCACGCCCAGGTTCAGCAGCAGCTTGGCCTGCAGATAGCGGGCGGCCAGCCGCGGCGCGCCGCTGCGCAGCTGGCTCTGCGCATCCAGCAGCAGGTGCTGGCCGGTCTGCCAGTCGCCGAGCGCGAAGTGCAGCTGGGCCAGGCCGATGCAGGGCCCCACCCCTTCGAGGCTGCCGGGCTGCAGCGCGGCGAGGTCCAGGGCCTCGGACCAGTGCGCGCTGGCCTCCTGGTACTCGGCGGCCTGGTAGCACAGCCGCCCCAGGTTCTCGTGCAGCCGCGTCACCTGGCGGATGAGCCCGGCGTCCTGGGCCTCGACCAGGGCCTGCTGCAGGGCCGGCCGCAAGGGCGCGGCGCGGCCCAGGCGCTCGCTGGAGAAGAACAGGCCCTGCAGCAGCTGCAGGCGCCTCAGAAGGGTCAGGTCTTGCGCGCGCTGCAGCGCATGCTCGTAAAGGGGCAGGGCGCAGCGGGGATGCCGCATGCCGGCATAGGCCAGGGCGTGGATGAGGCGCGCCGCCTCGGCGTCGTCGCAGGCGGGGGCGCCGGCTTGCTGCTCGGCAGGTGGCGAGGGCTGGTTCTGCTGCATGCCGCTCCTTGGTGTCGGGCCCCTGGCAGGCCGTGCTCCGAGTGGTTCGGCATCCAGGATACCCAGGGTCGGCAGTGCCGACCAGCCTACAAGCCCGGGGGCTGCGTGCCGCTCAGAACAGCGACAGGTTCTCGATCCGCGCCTGCGCGGGCCGCGCGATCCGGGCCGGCGGGGGCGGCGCATCTCCCGGCCGGCTCAGTGAGGCCATGCGCACACCCAGCAGGCGCAGGCGCTGGCTCAGGTCCACCCGCTTGAGGCACTGGCCGGCCGCCTGGCGGATGGCGGCGGCGTCCTGGATGGGCAGGGCCAGGGTCTGGTCCCGGGTGACCGTGCGGAAGCCCTCGAATCGCAGCTTGATGCCCACAGTGCGGCCCAGATAGCCCTTGCGCTGGAGGTCGGCCGCGAGCTGCTCGCAGAGCTCGGTGAAGATGCGGCCCAGCAGCTCGCGGTCATGCCTGGCGTGCAGATCGCGCTCGAAGGTGGTCTCGCGGCTGATGGAGACGGGCTCGCTGTGCGTCACCACCGGGCGCTCGTCCCGCCCGTGCGCCGCCTCGTGCAGCCAGGCGCCGTAGCTGCGGCCGAAGCGTTCGATGAGCATCGCCGGCGCGGCCGCCGCGAGCTCGGCGATGGTCTGGATGCCCAGGGTCTCCAGCTTGGCCGCCGCCTTGGGCCCGATGCCGTTGATGCGGCGGACGGGCAGGGGCCAGATGCGGGTGGGGATGTCCTCCTCGGTCAGCACGGTCAGGCCGTCGGGCTTGTCCAGGTCGGAGGCGATCTTGGACAGCAGCTTGTTGGGCGTGATGCCGATGGAGCAGCTCAGGCCGGTCGCCCGGCTGACGCTGTTCTTGATCTCGCGGGCCACGGCGCGCACGCCGCCCAGGGGGTCGTGGCCCACGGATTCATGGACGCCGGGCACGGCGCTGAGGTCGATGTAGATCTCATCGATGCCGCGGTCCTCGATGACAGGCGCGATCTCGGCCACCGCGGCCTTGAAGAGGCGGGAGTAGTGGCGGTAGGAGTCGAAGTCGGTGGGCAGCAGGATGGCGTCAGGCGCCAGCAGGCCGGCCTTCATCAGGCCCATGGCCGAATACACGCCCAGGGCGCGGGCGGCGTAGGTGGAGGTGGTGACGACGCCGCGGCCGGTGTAGTCCCGCAGGCGCGCGTACTGCCGGCTGCCGTCTTCCAGGGTGCGCGGCGCATGCATGCGCCGGCCGCCGATCACCACCGGCTGGCCCTTGAGTTCCGGGTAGCGCAGCAGCTCCACGGAGGCATAGAAGGCGTCCATGTCCAGATGGGCGATCCAGCGCCGGGGGGGCGCAGCCGCATCGGAAGGGCGCTCGAGCTCAGTCATGGTGGCATTGTCGCGCTGCCGCCCTGACAGGCGCTGTCAGCAGCGCCCTGCGCCGTGGCGGGCGCTCAGTGGCCGCAGCTGCTGCTGCCGCAGGAGGTGATGGCCTTCTCGCCCTGGGTGGCCAGCGTGGCGGTGGCCTCGCTGGCCTCGGGCTTGAGCAGCACGCCGGTGGCGCTGTCGTAGCCGACCTGCTGCATGTGGAAGACCAGGGCGGCGTCCATCATCTCGGCATGCGCCGGGAACCACTGGGCGAGTTCGGGGCCGATGATGCGCATGGGCTCCAGGTCCTTCAGCTCCAGGGCGTAGCGGCGCACCTCGCGCAGGGTGTCCAGCACCATCTCGTGCTGCTTGCTGTGGCAGTTCTCGGGCGCGAAGCCGGTGGCGGCCATCCAGCGCTCTTCCATCGCGAAATGCGCCTCGGTGTGGGCCAGCAGGGTCTCGAAGGCGGGCATGGGGTCGCCACCGCCGGCCAGGGCCGTGGCGAAGTCATTCAGCAGGCCCACGAATTCCTCGTGGGTGTCGTCCAGCTCGGTGTGCTGCAGCGCGAGCTCGGGGGTCCAGGTGATCAGGCTCATGGGCCGAACGATACCTGAGCTGCCTGACAACGCCCGGCCGGGCGCCTGCCGCCGGCGGGAATCTTGCGCGTGATCAAGGTCCGGCTGCGCCCGCGGGCCGTCGCCGGCCGGCGACGCCCGCGCCCCCTGATTGCGGGGCCTCCTGAGAAGCTAGGGGGACGCTCGCCGGCCGATCGGTCCTAAGGTTCAGCCCACTCACGTTCATCACCCCAGGAGGTTTCCATGACCGATCAAGCCCTCAAGGCTCATAAGCCCCTGTTCAAGCACCTTGCCGGCGCCCTGGCCCTGGTCGCGGCCGCGGCCGCGCCCTCTCTGGCACGGGCCGACGTGCTGCTGGAAGGGGCCACCGTCGCCCTGCTGACGGGCACCAGCTCGGCCGCCGAGCCCCAGCTGGCCGGCACCATCATCGAGGACCGCAGTGATGCCTTCAGCTTCAGCAGCACCAACGGGACGGTGTCCGGCAGCATCCAGTCGCGGGTGGTGCGCTCCATCGACGGCACCGTGGACTTCTACTGGCGCGTCACCAGCGATGCGGGCTCGGCCGACGACCTCGGCAGCTTCCGCCTGGGCCAGCTCTTCACCAGCGAGTACCGGGTGAACTGGCGCAATGACGGCATGGGAGATGTGTCGCCCGTCAACGCCCACCGCTTCAGCGGCACCATGGCCAGCGACTTCAACTTCAACTTCCAGCGCATGGGCCCCACCGGCGGGATGACGGGCCTGGGTGCGGGCCTGTCGTCCTACTTCATGTTCCTGGACACCGACGCCACGGCCTACGACTTCTCGGGCCTCATGGATGTGGCCGACATGAACCACACCCACATCTCCGGTCTCTTCAGCACCTTCGCGCCCACAGTGAGCAAGGTGCCGGAGCCGGGCAGCCTGGCGCTGGCGGGGCTGGCGCTGAGCCTGCTGCCCCTGCGCCGCCGCCGCCGCTGAAAGCCGGCTTCAGGCCAGGCGTGCCCGGTGGCGAGCCACCTGGGCACGCACCTGGTCCGGTGCCGTGCCGCCCAGGATGTTGCGGGCATTGAGCGAGCCGCGCAGCGAGAGCACGTCGAACACGTCGGCCTCGATGCGGGCATCGAAGGCCTTCAGCGCGTCCAGGCTCAGGGCCGAGAGGTCGCGGCCTTCGGCGATGGCGGTCTTGACCGCATGGGCCACGACCTCATGGGCGTCGCGGAAGGGCAGGCCCTTCTTGACGAGATAGTCCGCCAGATCGGTGGCGGTGGCATAGCCGCGCATGGCGGCACGCTCCATGGCCTCGGGCTTGACGGTGATGCCGGCGGCCATCTCGGCAAAGATGCGCAGGGTGTCCTTGAGCGTGTCGACGGTGTCGAACAGCGGCTCCTTGTCTTCCTGGTTGTCCTTGTTGTAGGCCAGGGGCTGGCCCTTCATCAGCGTGATCAGGCCCATCAGGTGGCCCACCACGCGGCCGCTCTTGCCGCGGGCCAGCTCGGGCACGTCGGGGTTCTTCTTCTGCGGCATGATGGACGAGCCGGTGCAGAAGCGGTCGGCCAGGTCGATGAAACCAAAGCTCTGGCTCATCCACAGGATCAGCTCCTCCGACAGGCGCGAGACATGCACCATCACCAGCGCGGCCGCGGCGCTGAACTCGATGGCGAAGTCGCGGTCGGAGACGGCATCCAGGCTGTTCTGGCACACGGCCTCCATGCCCAGGGTGCGGGCCACGCGCTCGCGGTCCAGCGGGTAGCTGGTGCCGGCCAGGGCGGCGGCGCCCAGGGGCAGGCGGTTCACGCGGCGGCGCACGTCGGCCATGCGCTCGGCGTCGCGGGCGAACATCTCCACATAGGCCAGCAGGTGGTGACCGAAGGCCACGGGCTGGGCCACCTGCAGGTGCGTGAAGCCGGGGAGGATGGTCTCGGCGTTCTGCTCGGCCACGTCGACCAGGGCGAGCTGCAGCGCGGTCAGCAGCTGGGCGATCTCGTCGATCTCGCCGCGCAGCCACAGCCGCACGTCGGTGGCGACCTGGTCATTGCGGCTGCGGCCGGTGTGCAGACGCTTGCCGGCCAGGCCCACGATCTCGGTCAGACGGGCCTCGATGTTGAGGTGCACGTCCTCCAGGTCCAGCTTCCATTCGAAGCGCCCCGCCTCGATCTCCTCGCGGATCTGGGCCATGCCGCGCTGGATGGCGGCGTGGTCCTCGGCCGCCAGGATGCCCTGCGCGGCCAGCATCTCGGCGTGGGCGAGGCTGCCTTCGATGTCCGCCTTCCAGAGTCGCTTGTCGAAGAAGACGCTGGCGGTGTAGCGCTTGACCAGCTCGCTCATCGGTTCGGAAAACAGCGCGGACCAGGCTTGGGACTTGTTGGCGAGTTGGTTGTCGGACATGGTTTGTTGCAAGGCGGCGGGCCGCTGCCGGGTGGCGCAGGCCCAGGGCTGGGGGAGAATGGCCACCGATTCTAAAGACTGCCACCTTGCCTGGACCTGAGCGCGCGCCGTCCAGCCTTCGAAGCTCATGAAGCAGCCGCCTTCGTCCCAGACTGATGCCAGCACCACCCTGCTGCCGCCCGTGATCTCCGCGGCGGCCCGCCCGGAACACACGGGTGACGCCGCGCTGCGGGCCCAGCTCTTCGACGTCTGCCACATGGGGCTGGCCCTGCGCGCGGTGCTGGGGGTGCAGATCCTGCTGTCCCTGGGCATCGCGCTGCAGGCCTCGGACCTGCAGCAATGGCTGTGGCAGCTGGCCAGCGCCAGCTTCGTCTCCATGACGGCGGTGCTGGCCTGGCTGGTCCTGGTGTGCGCGGGCAAGCATCTGCTGGCGCGCCTGGGCAGCGCCGGGCAATGGCTGGTCCTGGCCGCCCTGGGCGCCCTGTGCGCCAGCCTCGCCTGGCGCCTGCTCAACGCGGCCGCCGGCGAGGTGGGCTCCCTGTTCCGCTTCGTGGCGGTGGCGCTCAGCGGCGCGGCGGTGGCGTCCTCGCTGTGGCTGTGGCTGCGCAGCCGCCAGCGCTGGCAGCGCCCGGCGGCGGCGATGGCGCAGCTGGTGGAGCTGCAGTCGCGCATCCGCCCGCACTTCCTCTTCAACACGCTCAACTCCGCCATCGTGCTGGTGCAGCTGGACCCGCAGCGGGCCGAGAAGGTGCTGGAAGACCTCAGCGAGCTCTTCCGTGTGGCGCTCAGCGAGAACGGCGCGGCGGTCAGCCTGGACGAGGAGATCGAGCTGGCGCGCCGCTACCTGGAGATCGAGCAGATCCGCTTCGGCGACCGCCTGCGCGTGCAGTGGCGCCTGGACCCCACGGCCGGTGCGGTGAGGGTGCCGCCGCTGATGCTGCAGCCCCTGGTGGAGAACGCCGTGCGCCATGGCGTCGAGCCCAATGACGAAGGCGGCGAGATCGAAGTGCTGACCCGGCGCCGCGGCGGGCAGGTGGAGGTCCGTGTCAGCAACACGGTGGGCCAGGGGCCTTCGCGGCCGGGGCACGGCCTGGCCCTGGACAACGTGCGCGAGCGCCTGCTGCTGATGCATGATGTGGCCGCCCAGTTCGAGCTCCACGCCGCACCCGGGCGCTACGTGGTGAAGATCCTGCTGCCCCTTCAATCCTGATGAGCGCCGCGATGACCCAGACCGGTGAGACCCCGCTGCGCACGCTGATCGTCGACGACGAGCCCCTGGCCCGCCTGCGCCTGCGCGGCCTGCTCGAGGGCCTGGCCGGACTGCCCGTGCGCGTGCTGGGCGAGGCGGGGTCCTCGGCCCAGGCCCTGGTCTGGCTGAAGGAGCATGCCTGCGACCTCGTCTTCCTGGACATCCAGATGCCCGGGCAGGACGGCCTGCAGCTGGCGCAGTCCCTGGAGGCCTTGCCCCAGCGCCCCATCGTGATCTTCGTGACGGCCCATGCCGGCCATGCGCTGCGGGCCTTCGAGATCGAGGCCCTGGACTACCTGACCAAGCCGGTGCGCCGCGAGCGCCTGGCCTCGGCGGTGGAGCGGGCCCGTGCCCGGCTCCACGAGCGCCTGGCGGCCGCGACCTGGCAGAGCTCGCAGGCCGAGACCGAGGCCCTGCCCGAGGGCGAGTTCCTGACCATCACCGAGCGTGGGCGCCTGATCCGCGTGCCCCTGGTCGAGGTGCTGTTCTTCAAGGCCGAACTCAAGTACCTGACCGTGCGCACCGCGACGCAGAGCTACATCATGGAAGGCTCGCTGACCGAGCTGGAGCAGCGCCTGGGCGAGCGCTTCCTGCGCATCCACCGCAATGCCCTGGTGGCGCGCAAGGCCCTGCGCGAGCTGGGCCGGCACCTCGCCCAGCCGCCTGCCGGCGAAGCGGACGCCGAATCGGGCGGCGAATCGGGCGAGGGCTGGGCCGTGCGCGTGGCGCCGGTGGATGAATGGCTGTCGGTCTCGCGCCGCCAGGTGGCCGCGGTGCGCGAGGCGCTGGCGGGCGGCCCGGCGGGCGGCGGGCGCTGAGCCGCGCCGCCGCGCCTGGCGGCCCGGTCTTCAGCCGGTGTTGCGCAGGCCGGCGGCGATCCCGTTGATGGACAGGTGGATGCCGCGCTGCACGCGCTCCATGCTCGGGTCCTCGGCGCGCTTCTCCACGGGAATGGCGCGATAGCGGCGCATCAGCTCGACCTGCAGGTGGTGCAACGGGTCGATGTAGGGGAAGCGGTGCGCGATCGAGCGCGCCAGGGCCGGGTTGCTGGCCAGGTTGTGCTTCTCGCCGCTGATCAGGGCGACGGCCTGCTGGGTGCGACGGAACTCGGCCTCGATGGCTGCGAAGATGCGCTTGCCCAGCTTCCTGTCCTCGACCAGGTCCACATAGCGCTGGGCCAGGCCCAGGTCGGTCTTGGCCAGCACCATGTCCAGGTTGGACAGCAGGGTGCGGAAGAAGGGCCACTGCTTGTACATGCGGCGCAGCAGGGTCAGGTGTTGCTCGCGCAGGGCCGGGTCGGCGTCCAGGAAGGCCGCCACGCCCGCACCGAAGCCGCACCAGCCGGGCAGGGCCACGCGGGACTGGCCCCAGCTGAAGCCCCAGGGGATGGCGCGCAGGTCCTCGATGGCACGGGTGGCCTTGCGCGAGGCCGGGCGGGAGCCGATGTTCAGCTCGGCGATCTCGCGGATGGGCGTGGACGAGAAGAAGTAGTCCGCGAAGCCTTTGGTCTCGTAGACCAGGCCGCGGTAGGCAGCGAAGCTGGCGTCCGAGAGCTGCTGGGCCGCGTCCAGGAAGGACTTGGGCGCGCTCTTGGTCGGATGCAGCAGCGTGGCCTCCAGCGTGGCGGCCACGAGCGTCTCGAGGTTGCGCCGGCCGATGTCGGGGTTGGCGTACTTGGAGGCGATCACCTCGCCCTGCTCGGTCAGGCGGATCTGCCCGTTCACCGTGCCCGGGGGTTGAGCCAGGATGGCCTGATAGCTGGGGCCGCCGCCCCGGCCCACCGTGCCGCCGCGGCCGTGGAAGAGGCGCAGGGTGATGCCGTGGCGGGCCTTGAGCTGGTCGAAGAGGCCCACCAGCGCGATCTCGGCGCGGTAGAGCTCCCAGTTGCTGGTGAAGACGCCACCGTCCTTGTTGGAGTCGGAGTAGCCCAGCATCACGTCCTGCTCGGCGCCGGAGCGCTTCACCAGGGCGGCCACGCCGGGCAGGGCGTAGAACTCGCCCATGATCAGCGGCGCCTCGCGCAGGTCGCCGATGGTTTCGAACAGGGGCACGACGATGAGGTCGCTGACGGCCTCGCCGTCCAGCAGGCCGCGCAGCAGGCCCACCTCCTTGAACAGGAGCTGGACTTCCAGCAGATCGCTGACGGTCTCGGTGTGGCTGATGATGTAGTGACGGATGGACTCGCGGCCGAAGCGCTGCAGGGACTCGCGCGCCGCCTCGAAGATGGCCAGCTCGCCCTGGCAGCGCTCGCTGTACTCGGCGCCGACCACGCGCAGCGGGCGGGCATCGTTGAGCAGGCCCAGCAGCAGCTGGCGGCGCGCGGCCTCGTCCAGCGCGGCGTAGTCGGGGCAGACGCGTGCGGTGGCCAGCAGCTCGGCGATCACCAGCTCGTGCTGGTCCGAACTCTGCCGCAGGTCCAGCGTGGCCAGGTGGAAGCCAAAGACCTGCACGGCGCGGATCAGGGGCTTGAGGCGCGGGGCGATCAGGGCCTCGGCATGGTGGGTCTTGAGCGAGTCAGCGATCACGCGCAGGTCGGCCAGCAGCTCTTCGGGCGAAAGGTAGGGGTCCTGCGGCGCGACGGCGTGCCGCAGGGCCTCGGTGCCGGTCAGCGCGTGCAGGGTGGCGGCCATGCGCGCGTACATGCCGGTGAGGGCGCGCCGGTAGGGCTCGTCCATGCGGTGCTCGTTGCGGTCGGGGCTGCGCTCGGCGAGCTCCTGCATCGCCGGGCTGACCTGGGCCAGGCGGGCGGAGATGGACAGCTCGGCGCCCAGCTCGTGCAGCTCGGTCAGGTAGTGGCGCAGGGCCACCTCGCTCTGGCGCCGCAGCGCATGGCGCAGCGTGGTGGCGGTGACGTTGGGGTTGCCATCGCGGTCCCCGCCGATCCAGTGGCCCATGCGCAGGAAGCTGTTGAGCTCATGGCCCGGCAGGGCCTCCTCGAGTTCGCCGTAGAGCTTGGGGATCTGGCGCAGGAAGGTGGCGTGGTAGTAGGAGAGGGCGTTCTCGATCTCGTCGGCCACCGTCAGCTTGGAGTAGCGCAGCATGCGCGTCTGCCACAGCTGGGTGATGCGGGCGCGGATCAGGTTCTCGTTGTCACGCTTCTCGCGCTCGGTCTGCAGGCGGTCGCGCTGCTCGACCAGCTCGGCGATGGCACGCTCGGCGTCAAGGATGCTCTTGCGCTGCACCTCGGTCGGGTGGGCGGTCAGCACCGGCGAGATGAAGCCATGCTGCAGGGTGCGGGCCACCTCGGCCGGGCGCACGCCGGCCTCGTGCAGGCGCTCCATGCAGTAGGCCAGCGAGCCGGCCTGCAGGCTGCCGGCGCGCTCATGGATCTCGCGGCGGCGCACATGGTGGCGGTCCTCGGCGATATTGGCCAGGTGCGAGAAATAGCTGAAGGCGCGGATCACGCTGACGGTCTGCTCGCCGGACAGGCTCTTGAGCAGCTTGTCGAAAGTCTTGCCGGCCTGCGTGTCCTGCTTGTGGCGAAAGGCCACCGAGAGCTTGCGCACGCGCTCGACCAGCTCGTAGGCCTCGCGGCCCTCCTGCTCGCGGATCACTTCGCCCAGGATGCGGCCCAGCAGGCGGATGTCCTCCATCAGCGGCTGGTTCTTGTCCTCCTCGGCCTTGCGTGCCGGGGCGGTCTTGCCGGCTGTGCGGGTGCCCGTCTTGCTGCCGGTCTTGCGGGCGGCAGGGGCGCGGGGGGCTCGATCGGGGGCGGAAGCGTCAGGACGGGCAGGCATGGCGGCTCGGGGTTGGCGTCCGGAGGAGGGCTCCGGGGCGCGGGTGCTGGGGTTCGTGGGAGGGTAGCGCGGTTGCGCTGCCCAGGCTTTTCAGCCTGGATTCAGCAATGTAACCAAGTTACCTTCGTTTGACTTTATCAGTTTCTTTGACAGGAGCGTGGCTGGGTGGCCACGACGCTGCGCTAGCATCCCACCATGATGGAAAAGATAGTGATCGCCACGCGCGAAAGCAGGCTCGCCCTCTGGCAGGCCGAACACGTGAAGGCCCTGCTGGAACAGCGCCTGGGTGCCACCGTGGAACTCCTGGGCATGACCACCCGGGGCGACCAGATCCTGGATCGCAGCCTCTCCAAGGTGGGAGGGAAGGGCCTCTTCGTGAAGGAGCTGGAGACGGCCCTGGAGGAAGACCGCGCCCAGCTGGCCGTGCATTCGCTCAAGGACGTGCCCATGGACCTGCCCGAGGGCTTCGCCCTGGTGGCCATCCTGGAGCGCGAGGACCCGCGCGATGCCTTCGTCTCCAACAAGTTCGCCAGCCTGGACGAGCTGCCCCAGGGCGCGCTGGTGGGCACCTCCAGCCTGCGCCGCGTGGTGCAGCTGAAGAACCTGCGGCCCGACCTGCGCATCGAGCCCCTGCGCGGCAACCTCGACACCCGCCTGCGCAAGCTGGACGAAGGCGGTTACGACGCCATCGTGCTCGCGGCAGCCGGCCTCAAGCGTCTGGGCCTGGGGCAGCGCATCCGCAGCTGTTTCGCCCTCGATCAGATGATTCCCTGCGCCGGGCAGGGCGCCCTGGGCCTGGAAGTGCGGGCCGATGCCGCCGCGCTGACCCAGGCGCTGGGCACCCTGACGGACCAGCCCACCTGGCTGGCCACGCAGGCCGAACGCGCGGTCTCGCGCAGCCTCGGCGGCAGCTGCTCCATGCCGCTGGCCGCCCATGCACGCTGGGTGGACGGGCAGCTGCTGCTGGAGGTGGCCTTGGGCCATCCGGAGCATCCCGAGCGTCCGCTGCTGAAGGCGCGGGTGCAGGGCCAGCCGACCGATGAGGCCACGGCCCGCGCCCTGGGCCTGCAGGCCGCCGAGGCCCTGCGCACCCAAGGTGCCGAGGACTACCTGCGCTGTGCCTGATTCCGCCCGGCCCGGTGCCGAGGGCGGATCGCCTGATGCCCTGCCGCGCCTGATCCTCACGCGCCCCCGTGCCCAGGCGCAGGACTGGGTGCAGCGCATGGCGCGGCTGGGCGTGGCCTGCGACTGCGTTCCGCTGCTGGACATCGCCCCGCTGGATCCCGCGCCGGCCCGCCAGGCCTGGGAGCGCCTGGCCTCGCAGGCCTTGCTGATGTTTGTCAGCCCCAACGCCGTCGAGCATTTCTTCGCGGCCCGTCCACCCGGCATGAGCTGGCCGGCGCACACCCTGGCGGCCACGGTCGGGCCGGGCAGTGCCCAGGCCCTGCTGCGCCAGGGCGTGCCACCGGCCCTGCTGCGCCAGCCGCCCCCCGATTCGCCCAGCCTGGATTCGGAGCACCTGTGGCCCGTGCTGTCCGGCGAGGCCTGGCAGGGGCGCGAGGTGCTGATGGTGCGCGGGGACGGCGGCCGTGAGTGGCTGGCGGACCGCCTGCGCGAGGCGGGTGCCCAGGTGGGGGCCGTCAGTGTCTACCGCCGCCAGGCGCCCCGGCTGGCGCCCGCGGAGCAGGCGGTGCTGGATCGCGCGCTGGCCCAGCCGCAGGCGCATGTGTGGCTCTTCAGCAGCGCGGAAGCCATCGATCATTTGCCCGCACTGGCGGGCACCACCGCCGACTGGTCCCGCAGCCGGGCCATCGCCACGCATGAGCGCATTGCGCAGCGAGCGCGCCGCCTGGGCCTGGGCCATGTGGTTTTGACGCGACCGGACGCCGCCGCCGTCGCCACCGCCCTGCAAGGCCCCTGGGACTGAACCCTACAATCCGCGGCACTGTGAGCGAGCAAGACATCCCCCGCAGCGCCCCGGCTTCCGAGCCCGAGAGCGCCTCCGTGCTGCCCGAGAAAGTGCCGGCCCGCGCTAGCACGCCGGGTTCGCTGACCCTGATCCTGATGGCCCTGGGCGTGCTGTCCCTGGGCGCCCTCGCCATGGCCTGGCAGGGGCACAGCCGTGTCAGGCAGCTGGAGCAGGAGCTGGTGCGCCGCCAGGAACAGAGCCAGACCCAGGCCTCAGACGCCCGCGGCATGGCCAGCCGCGCCCAGGAGGTGGCTCAGGAGACCTCGGCCAAGCTGGCCCTGCTGGATGCCCGCCTCGCCGAGGTGTCCCTGCAGCGCGGGCAGCTGGAGGAACTGATCCAGTCCATGTCCCGCTCGCGGGACGAGAACGTGCTGGGTGACATCGAGGCCTCGCTGCGCGTGGCCCTCCAGCAGACCAGCATCACCGGCAGCGCCGAGCCCCTGGTGTCGGCGCTCAAGCAGGCGGACGAGCGCCTGCAGCGCTACAAGCAGCCCCGGCTGGAGGGCGTGCGCCGTGCCGTGATCCGCGACCTGGACCGCGTCAAGGCGGTCAGCGTGGTCGATGTGGCCACGCTGGGCATCAAGCTCGATGAAGTCGCCCGCCTGGCCGACGAGCTCCCGCTGCTGTCGGTGGCCGAGCGCGTGGCCCAGGCCGAGGGCGAGGCCCGCAGCGCGGCCCGGCTGGAATCGAAGACCGACGCCCGCACGGACCCCAAGGCCCGCAGGGCCGCCGGCGCGGCGTCCAAGCCGGCGCCGGCCCCGGAGGGCTGGGAGGCCTGGTGGGACGTGGCCCAGAGCCGCTGGCAGGAGCTCAGCAGCCAGGTCTGGCAGGAGACCAAGTCCCTGGTGCGCGTCACGCGGATCAACCATCCCGAAGCGGCGCTGATCACGCCCGAGCAGGGCTACTTTCTCCGCGAGAACCTCAAGCTGCGCCTGCTCAATGCGCGGCTGGCCCTGCTGAGCCGCCAGTACGACACCGCACAGTCGGACCTGCGCGAGGCCCTGGCCCTGCTGGACCGCTACGTCGACATGCGCTCGCGCAAGGCCCAGACCGCTGCCGAGCTGCTGCGCCAGGTGCAGGGGCAGGCGCGCCAGGTGGCCGTGCCGCGTCCTGACGACAGCCTCGCGGCCCTGGCCGCGGCCGGGCGCTGAGGGAGGCCGGTCCATGCGTACTGTGATCTGGCTGGTGCTGCTCTTTGCCGCGGCCGTGGTGGCCGCACTGACCCTGGGCAGCAATGACGGTCTGGCGAGTTTCTACTGGAATGGCTGGCGCCTCGATGTGTCGCTCAACCTCTTCCTGCTGGCCCTGGTGGCGGGCTGCTTTGCGCTGGTGACGCTGATCCAGACCGTCAATTCGCTGGTCTCCCTGCCGCGCAGGGCCCGCGAATGGCGGCTGTCGCAGCGCGAGCGCAGCGCGCAGCTGGCCTTGCGCGAAGCCCTGGCCGAGTATTTCGGTGCCCGCTACGGCCGGGCGCAGAAGGCCGTGCAGCGTGCCCTCAACATCCAGTCCCAGACGCCGGACCTCGCCCAGGACCAGGCCTTCATGGCCCTGAGCCACTTGCTGGCGGCCCAGAGCGCCCACCGGCTCCAGGACAAGCGCCGCCGCGACGAGCAGCTGCAGCTGGCGCTGCAGTTTGCGCAGGCCTCTTCCCAGGCCAAGGCCCAGGAGGAGGGCGCCCGGCTGCTGGCCGCCGAATGGGCCCTGGATGACCGCGATGCCCATCGCGCCAGCCAGATCCTGGCCGAGCTGACCCCCGGCGTGGCCCGCCGCACCCAGGCCCTGCGCCTCAAGCTGCAGGCGTCCCGCCTGGCCCGGCAGCCGCTGGAGGCGCTGCGCACCGCGCGCCTGCTGGCCAAGCACCAGGGCTTCTCCAAATCGGCCGCCCAGGGGCTGTTGCGCTCCCTGGCGGTGGAGGCCCTGGAGTCCTCCCGGGACATCGACCAGCTCCGCAGCAGCTGGCAGCAGCTGGATGCCGCCGACCGGCGTGATGTCTTCGTCGCCGCCCGGGCTGCCCAATGTGCCGCCGGTCTCGGCGCGCCGGACGATGGCCGCGGCTGGCTGCGCCCCTCCTGGGACGACTACGGCGACCTGCAGGCCGAGGAGCGCGCCGCGCTGGCCGAGGCCCTGGTCCAGTGCATGCCTGGCCTGGGACCGGAATGGCTGCAGCGTCTGGAAGGCCTCATGCAGCGTCATGCGCGGGATCCGGGCCTGTCCTATGCCCTGGGCCACGCCCTGGCCGAGCGACAGCTGTGGGGCAAGGCCCGTCTCATGCTGGAACAGGCCGCCGAGGACCGCCAGCTGAGCATCAGCGCTCGCCGCCGCAGCTGGCTCAAGCTGGCCGACCTGGCCGAGAACGACGGCGACGCCGAACGCCGCGCCCGCTGTTTCGAGGCGGCGGCCCTGCTGGGCTGAGCCGGCCTTGCTCCGCGGCGGGGCGGCTGCCGGGCGGTGAGCACCCGCCTGCCCGAGACCCGCTCCAGAGGAAAATTCAGCCGAATACTTGCATGGTTGGAAAAACCCATGCTATAGTTCAAGGCTTCGGCGGCTGTAGCTCAGTTGGATAGAGTACTTGGCTACGAACCAAGGGGTCGTGGGTTCGAATCCTGCCAGCCGCGCCAAGATTTCAGATTTGAAGCTCACTGGAAAATCTTCGGAATACTGTTCTGAGAATTTCTGGAAAGCGACGGAGAAATGGCTGCAGTCCTGCAGCACTTCAACGGGGTTTGAATTTGCGGTGTGAGTCGAGATACTGAAAAGTATCTAGACAATCCGGAATGAAAAAATATGAGCTTTGGCTTGCGATTCAATCGAAAATCGCGCTACAATCTAAGGCTCAACTAAATACAAGCGGCTGTAGCTCAGTTGGATAGAGTACTTGGCTACGAACCAAGGGGTCGTGGGTTCGAATCCTGCCAGCCGCGCCAACAACAAGAAGAAATGAAAAGGTCTGTGAGAAATCACAGACCTTTTTTGTTTTCCGCCTGGCCTTTGTGTCTTGGCTTTGTGTCCTGCCTTCGAGTTTTGCCTTCAGTGGCTGACCGGCACTTGCAGGCGCAGAGGCAGGGGTCGCTGATTCTGCAGGCGGCGGGGCGGTGGCAGGCAGGGGAGGGCGGTAGCGTCCATGCCGCCTGTGCCGCCGCGCCTTGGGTGCGAGCCGTTTGCCCGCGGCTCAGCCGCCCGGTGTTGCCGCGCTGTCCTTCAGCAGAAGTGCCCTGACGTCGTCGGACAGGTCCAGTCCGGCCAGGATCTCAGCGCCCTGGGCGCCTGGCTGCGGCGCAGGGCCGGGAGTCCGCGTCCCGCTGCGGGAGAAGCGGGGTGCAGGCTGGGCCTGCCAGTGCCCGTCCACCCTCATGAAGGCCTGCCGCGCCTGCTGATGTGGGTGCAGGGGCGCTTCGTCCAGGCTCAGTACCCCGGCCACGCAGGCCTCCGTGCCCTCGAGCAGTGCCACCCAGGCGTCGCGGGGCTTCTCCTTCAGGCGGCGGGCGACCAATTCGCGCAATGCGGGCCAGCGGGCGCTGTCCATCTGCCGGGCCGGCTCCTCGTCGGCAATCTCCAGGCGCTGCAGCAGGTCCCGGTAGAAAGCCGGCTCGATGGCGCCCAGGCTGAGGAAGCGGCCGTCGGCGCATTCGAAGCTGTCATAGAACGGGCTGCTGTGCAGGAAGAAGTTCTGCTGCGGCGCCTCGGGCCAGTGACCCTGGCTGGCCAGGCTGCGCACCAGGCTGCCCAGCAGGTTGGCGCCGTCCAGCATGGCGGCGTCCACGACCTGGCCGCGGCCGGAGCTTCTGGCTTCCAGGAGGGCGCAGACCATGCCGAAGGCCATCAGCAGGCCGCCGCTGGCCATGTCACCGACCACGGTGGCCGGCAGGGTGGGTGCCTGGCCGGGGCGCTGGCTGAGGCTCAGCAGGCCGCTCAGGGCCACGTAGTTGATGTCATGGCCCGCCGCGTGGGCCAGAGGGCCCGTCTGGCCCCAGCCGGTGACACGACCGTAGACCAGGCGCGGATGCGCGTCCGCCAAGGGCTCAGGCCCCAGGCCCAGGCGCTCCATGACCCCGGGCCGGTAGCCCTCGAGCAGTCCGTCCGCGCCCAGGACCAGCTGCTGCAGCGCCTGGCGCGCCTCCGGCTTCTTCAGGTCCAGCACGAGGGACCGCTTGCCGCGGTTCATGGCCCCGCCGCCGCCCAGGCTGCGCTGCGCGGCAGGGCGCTCGACGACGATCACCTCCGCCCCCATGTCGGCCAGCAGCATGCCGGCGAAGGGGCAGGGGCCGATGCCTGCCAGCTCGATGATGCGCACGCCTGCCAAGGGTCCCGTTGCCATGCCGTTCCTTCCCGACTGCTCATGAAGATCGCCCGGTGCCGTTCCTGGCGCCCCGGGGCTTGCCAGCGCCCAGGGTAGCCGCTCAGGACCGGCGCTACGCTGACAGTTGGCGAGACAATACGGCCATGAGCAAGGCCTTCACCAAGGAAAGCGACGGGGACGATGACGATGATGTCCCCGGCCTGCCGCCGCTGCCCGCCGGCACCCGCAACTACATCACTCCGCAGGGCTATGCGCGGCTGCGCGCCGAGTTCATGGAGCTGCTGGATGTCGAGCGCCCCAAGATCGTCGAGACGGTGTCCTGGGCCGCCAAGAACGGCGACCGCTCCGAGAACGGCGACTATCTCTACGGCAAGAAGCGCCTGCGGGAGATCGACCGCCGGCTGCGTTTCCTGACCAAGCGCCTGGACATCGCCGAGGTCGCGGACCCGGCCGTTCACCATGGCAGCGACCAGATCTTCTTCGGCGCCTGCGTCACCTATGCCAACAGCAAAGGCGAGGAGCGCACGATCACCATCATGGGCATCGACGAGGCGGACAGCCTCAAGGGCGAGGTCAGCTGGGTCTCGCCCATCGCCCGCGCCCTGCTGAAGGCCCGCGAGGGCGACGAAGTCCAGCTGATGACGCCGGGCGGGCTGGAGCAGCTGGAGGTGCTGGAAGTGCGCTACCCGGAGCCAGGCAAGACCTGACCCCACCCCCGCTCAGCCGGGGCTCAGGGCTTGATGCGCCACACCCGCATCACGGCGGGCGAGCGCTTGAGCATGCGCAGCACCTCGGCCACGTGCAGGCGGTCGCGTACGGAGATCAGCAGCTGCATCTCGGCGGTCTCGCGGGCCTGTGATTCGTCGCTCATCGAGATGTGCGTGATGTCGGCCTCTGCCGTGCTGACGGCGGTGGCGATCTGCGCCAGCACGCCCTTGCCATTGCGCATCAGCACGCCGATGGCGGCCTCGAAGCTGCGCGTCATCTCGTCGGCCCAGGCCACGGCGATCCAGTGCTCGCTGTCGCGCTGGAAGAGCCGGCGGCCGACCTGGCATTCGGCGGTGTGCACGATGAGGCCTTCGCCGCGGCCCAGATAGCCCTTGATGTCATCACCCGGCACCGGCCG
The DNA here is from genome assembly GCF_027257975.1 of Pelomonas sp. BJYL3. Taxonomy (GTDB): domain Bacteria; phylum Pseudomonadota; class Gammaproteobacteria; order Burkholderiales; family Burkholderiaceae_C; genus Roseateles_B; species Roseateles_B flavus. The sequence goes on along the minus strand of NZ_JANZKX010000001.1, from coordinate 107,234 downwards.
GCAGCAGCTGGCCAGGCGCACCGAGGCGCCCTCGCTGCCATCCAGGGTGATCTGGCCCTGCGTGGTCTGGTCGTCAGTGGCGCCGAAGCGGCCGAGGGTGAGGGTGACGGCGTCCGGCCGCTGGCCCTGGGCGGCCAGCATGCGGGCCATCTTCTTGGCCACGATGGTCGCGATCTTGCGCCCCAGGCCCACCTCCACCAGCAGCTCATGCACATTGCGGTTGCCGGCCCATTTCGCCAGGTCCTGCCACAGGCCATGGGCCTCCTGGTCTTCGATGTCCAGGCTGGGCAGAGCCAGGCCTTCGGCGCGCAAGGCCTGGGCCAGCATCTTCTGGCCCAGCTCGCGGGACTCCTCCTGCTCCAGGTTCTTCAGGAAATGGCGAATCTTGGACCGCGCGCGGCCCGTTCGAACGAAGCTGAGCCAGGCCGGATTGGGGCGGGCGCCGGTGGCGGTGATGATCTCGACCACATCTCCGCTGCGCAGCTCGGCGCGCAGGGGCACGGGCTCGCCATTGACCTTGGCCGCCACGCAGTGGTCGCCGACGTCGGAGTGGATGGCATAGGCGTAGTCCACCGGCGTCGCCCCGCGGGGCAGGGCCATGATCTTGCTCTTGGGTGTGAAGACGTAGACCGCATCGGGGAAGAGATCGATCTTCACGTGCTCCAGGAACTCGCTGGCGTCGCGGGTCTCGTCCTGGATGTCGATCAGGGACTGCAGCCAGCGCGAGCCCAGCTGCTGCACGGCCTGGGCATTGCCCTTGGCCTTGTAGAGCCAGTGTGCCGCCACGCCCTTCTCGGCCACCATGTGCATGGTCTCGGTGCGCATCTGGAATTCCACCGGCGTGCCCAGGGGGCTCACCAGGGTCGTGTGCAGGCTCTGGTAGCCATTGGGCTTGGGGATGGCGATGTAGTCCTTGAAGCGGCCCGGCTGGGGCTTGTAGAGCTGGTGCAGCACGCCCAGGGCCAGGTAGCACTGGGGCAGCTCGTCCACCACCACGCGAAAGCCGAAGATGTCGCTCACCTGGGCAAAGCTGAGGTGCTTCTCGCGCATCTTCTTGTAGATGGAGAACAGCGTCTTCTCGCGACCCTGGATCTCGACCTTCAGGCCGGCATCCGCAAAGGCCTTGACCACGTCGCGCTCGATGCGCGAGACCAGGTCGCGCCGATTGCCGCGCGCCTTGGCAATGGCCTTGGACAGCGCGCCGTGCCGCCAGGGGTGGATGTACTGGAAGGACAGCTCCTGCAGCTCCCGGTAGATCTCGTTGAGACCCAGGCGGTGGGCGATGGGGGCGTAGATGTCCAGGGTCTCGCGTGCGATGCGGCGGCGCTTCTCGAAGGCCATGTGGCCCATCGTCCGCATATTGTGCAGACGGTCGGCCAGCTTGATGAGGATGACGCGCACATCGCGCGCCATGGCCAGCAGCATCTTGCGGAAGGACTCGGCCTGCGACTCCTCCTTGGTCGAGAACTGCAGCTTGTCCAGCTTGGTGAGGCCGTCCACCAGCTCGGCGGTCGGGGCCTCGAAGCGCTCGATCAGCTCGGTCTTGGTGACGCCGCAGTCCTCCATGGCATCGTGCATCAGCGCGGCCATGATGGCCTGGGCATCCAGGCGCCATTCCGCGCAGATGCCGGCCACGGCGATCGGGTGCGTGATGTAGGGCTCGCCGCTGGCGCGGAACTGGCCCAGGTGGGCTTCGTCCGCGAACTTGTAGGCCTCGCGGATGCGCTTGATGTCGGACTTGGGCAGGTAGCTCAGCCGGTGCAGCAGGGCGTCAAAGGACGCCGCCTCGGCCTGCGTGGGCTCGGGGGCGGTCTTGTGCAGGCCCGGCATCAGGGCAGCGGGCAAAGAGGCGGCAAAGGAGCGAAGACCCATGGAGCGAAATTAACACAAGGCCAGGGCCGCCCGCAGGCGCCGGGACAAATTGCGACGGGGAAGGGCGCCGGTGCGCTGCTGGCATCCGGGCAAACCATGAAAAAAGGCGCCCGTCGGGGCGCCTTCATTCGGCGGGGCCAGGTCTCAGACCGGCACCTTGCGCAGCATCTCGATGCCCACTTCGCCAGCGGCGATCTCGCGCAGGGCGGTCACGCCCGGCTTGTTCTTGCTCTCGATCTTGGCGCTGTGGCCCTGGCTCAGCATGCGAGCGCGGTAGGTGGCCGCAAGCACCAGCTGGAAGCGGTTGGGGATCTTGGTCAGGCAATCTTCGACGGTGATGCGGGCCATGGGCGGTTTCCAGTACTGTTGTTCAGGGAGGTCTCGAGCCGTGGTGTCGGGATGAAACCAGGGCTCAGGGCAGGTCCAGTGCCTTGAAGACGGCGGACTTGCTGCGACGCTGAGAGGCGTATTTTAACCGCTGCGCGTGCACGATGGCCTTCAAGTCGAAAAGTGCGGTCTCGAAGACGGCATTCACCACGACAAAATCGAACTTGTGGGCCTGCGCCACCTCGACGCGTGCATTGGCCATGCGCCGTTCGATGACCTCCTCTGCGGTGTCGCCCCGGCGGGTCAGGCGCTGGCGCAGTTCCTCCCAGCTGGGCGGCAGGATGAAGACCAGCACGGCATAGGGAAAGAGCTGCTTGATCTGCAGGGCGCCCTGGAAATCGATCTCCAGGACCACGTCCTCGCCCTGCTTCATCCGTTCCTCGATGGCGGCGCGCGAGGTGCCGTAGAGGTTGCCGTGCACCTCGGCCCACTCGAAGAACTCGCCGCGCTCGGCTTTGGCCCGGAACTCGTCCGGGCTGATGAACCAGTACTCGCGGCCATGCTGTTCCTGGCCGCGAGGGCCCCGCGAGGTGTGGGAGATCGAGACCGCCAGTTTGGCGTCCAGTTCCAGCAGGGCCTTGACGAGGCTGGACTTGCCGGCGCCGCTCGGCGCGGCGACCACGAAGAGATTGCCAGGGTATTCCATCCGCGGATTGTCGCTCAGCCGCTGCCCCTGGCCGAACTCGACCCTGCCTGCGCTGGCGACGGCGCCGCCGCAGGGCCTTGCCGGCGCCTGCGCGCCTCCCCGGAGCCTGAGGCCTGCCCGCCGGTACTCAGGCGGGCACCGGCCGTTGGGCGATGCGCCGGGGCCAAGGGCGAGCCGCCGGACAAGCGGCGCGGACCCCGGCCTCGCACGGGGAGGGGCGACAGCAGCCTGCCCTGAAGCAGGTTCCGGCAGCCCCCGCTAGCTGCGGCGTACCGAGCGGCCGGGGGCCTCCTCCGCCTCAGAAGCTGTGCCGCATGCCGACGGCGACGCTGTTGCCGTCGTGCAGGCCGTCAATCTTGTCGTTCATGTAGACGGCGTAGACATCCGTCCGCTTGGACAAGGAATGGTCGTAGCCCAGGCTCAGGGTCTTGTGCGTGTTGCCCGTCCACAGCGGAATGATGCCGGCGAAGGTGCCCGTACGGACCTTGGAGTGGCCCCAGGCGGCCAGGATCTTCCCGCTGCCATTGACGGGCACCTCAGCGCTGATGTCATAGAGGCGCAGCTTGCTGCCGTAGGACTCGTCGTCGATCTGCCCGTACTGGGCATAGAGCTTGACCGCCCTGAAATCGTAGGAGGCGCCCAGGTTGAAGGTCTTCTCGCGCTGGCCGTTGGTCGGGGCGGCGGCGTCCGTCCCCACGGCCTGGTAGGCCACGGTGGCGCTGAAGGGATCGCCGAAGTACTGCAGCGTGGCGGCATAGCTGGCCTTGCCGACGCCTTCACCCAACGCGCCCTGCAGGTTCACGCGAAAGCCGGACATCACGGGGCTGATGTAGCTGACCGCGTTGCGCCAGGAGGTGTCGTTCTGCAGGCGGGCGGTCTTGCTGATGGGGATGTCGCGACCGTCGAGGAAATAGTGCAGCAACGTGGGCGAAAAGCCGAAGGAGTCCCCGAAGCTGTTGAACAGCAGCAGGGACACGAACATCTGGCTGGTGTTGCGACCCACGCGCAGCTGCCCGAAGCTGCCGCTCAGGCCGGCATAGGCGTTCTTGGCAAACATCGCGTCGCCCGCAAAGCGCCCGGCCGCACCGGTGTCCATGCCAACGAAGCTCTCCAGGGCGAACTGTGCCTTGAGGCCGCCGCCCAGGTCTTCCGTGCCGCTGAGCCCCCAGAAGCTGGTGCTCATGTCCCCCGAACTGACCGCCTTGATCCGGTTTGCGCCCGCCAACTGGTAGGCGCCCGCGCCCGCATTGAGCACGCCATACAGCTTGACCGTGTTCTGTGCGAATGCCGAATTTATGCTGACAAATGAAACTGATGCGGCCAGGAGGCCATGGGTCCATTTCATGATGATTTCCTTGGTTGATGTGCCGAGATCCCCCACCCGTTCGACTGCGCCAGTGGGTGCTTGTGGATGATATTTATGATCACAAATACCATCATGGGGAAAACCCGAGCATGATGCGAAAAGAGCACAGCGGGACCTGGCGCTCCACGCGGCTCAGGCGGTGTCCCGATGTCGCTGGGTGCTGTCCGGCTGCCTGGTCTTCGCGCTGAAGGGGTGCTCGGCCACGCCTGCCTGGCCCGTGGCCTGCTGGAAGGCGTGACTGGCCTTCAGTACCGTGCTGTCGTCGTATTGCCGGCCCACCAGTTGCAGGCCGATGGGCAGGCCGTTGTCCGCCGGGCCGGCGTAAAGGCTGGCGGCTGGCAGCCCGAGCTGGTTGCACCAGGGGGTGTAGACCGGGTAGGGAGGGTTCAGCTGGAGGTCCTCGCCAAGCGCGGGGGGCAGCGTGGGGTGGACCGGGCACATCACCAGGTCGTAGCGCGTGAAGAACTCGTTGACTTCGCGGCCGGCGTCTCCGCGGCGCGCCAGCGCGTCCAGGATGCAGTGCGGCGGCAGCTGGCGGCCGGCCTCGACCAGCGCCTTCAAGGAGGCGTCCAGGGTGTGGGCCGCATCCCCCAGGGAGTCCGCCAGCCGGGCCGCGAAGGCGCTCCACAGCACGCCGTGGATCTGCAGGCATTGCAGCACGGCGGGCGGATCCGCCAGCTCCACATGGGCCCCCATCGACTCGAGGATGCGGGCGCTGCGCTTGAGCGCGGCCTGGATCTCGGGGGCGGCCTGCCTGTCCAGTCCCAGCGAGGGGCTCAGGGCTACGCGCAGGCGGTGCAGCGGGGTCCGCAGGGCGGCTCGGTAGTCGGTGGGGTCGTAGGGCAGCGCGTACCAGTCGCGCGGGTCGGGGCGCGAGATGATGTTCATCATGGAGGCTGCATCCTCGACGGTCCTGGCCATCGGGCCGACATGGCTCAGCAGGGCAAAGGCGCCCCGCGGATGGTGTGGCACACGCCCGAAGCTCGGCTTGAAGCCATAGATGCCGCTGAAGGCTGCGGGGATGCGGATGGATCCGCCGCCATCGGTGCCCAGGGCCAATGGGCCCAGGCCGGCCGCCACCGCTGCCGCTGCGCCGCCGCTGGATCCGCCCGGCGTGTGCGCCAGGTTCCACGGGTTGCGGGTGGTGCCGCTGAGCGGGCTGTCGGTGGTGATCTTGTGGGCGAAGTCCGGCAGGGTCGTCTTGCCGAAGATCACGGCGCCGGCATCGCGCAGGCGTCGTACGGCCGGGCTGTCCGGCAGTTGCATGCGCTCGGGGCTGACGGCAAGGGAGCCGAAGCGGGTCGGCATGTCATCCGTGCCGAGGTTGTCCTTGATGGACACGGGAATGCCGTCCAGTGTGCTGAGGGCCTTGCCTGCGCGCCATCGCGCCTCTGAAGCGCGGGCCTGCAGCAGCGCGCTTTCCCGGTTCATGAAGCAGAAGGCGTTGAGTTCCTCCGCCAGTGCCTCATGCCGGGCGAGCAGGGCCTGGACGACCTCGACGGGCGACAGCGTCCGGGTGGCGAAGTGGCCGACCAGCTCGGTGGCGCTCAGGTGGTGCAACGGTGACATGGTCATTCCTTTGATGAATCATGGTAATAAATAGGATTGATGAGGGCGACATGCCTCGATGCGGCTTCTGCCCTCTATTCTTGGTGGCCTCTGCGTAGGGCCTCTGTTCTAGGGGATTTCCAGCGGTATGACAGGTGTCATAAAGGGTAAGCACCTATCGGCCTTCTGAAGCCGTCCTGTCTATTATGATCATAAATTATCAAAGGAGCCAAGATGAAAAGAGTGCCGGAGAAGGGGGCGGGAAGCCGCGTTGACGCTGGCGGAATCGGCCATGACGCAGTGCGCAGCCCTATGTCAGCCCCGGGTGACCGGTGTCTGGCGCACGCAGTGCCCTCGAGGACCCACGGGGAGGTGTGTGATGAGTGAGGGTGTGGTGCTGCTGCTCAATGTCCTGAGCCAGGTCTGCGTGCTGGCCCTTGTTGCACTGGGGCTGGCCATCGTTTTCGGCATGATGGACATCGTCAATCTGGCTCACGGTGACTTCGTCACCCTCGGGGCCTTCACGCTCGCGGCCCTGCAGCACGCAGGGGGCGCCGAGGCCTACTGGCTGGCCCTCGTGGTGGCGCCGCTGGTGGGCGCGGCCGCCGGCTGGCTGCTGGAAGCCACGGTCATCCGCCTCCTGTATCACCGAACCCTGGACACCCTGCTGGCCACCTACGCGGTCAGCCTGATCGTCCAGAAGCTGCTGGAGCTGGGCTTCGGCAAGCATCCCCAGCTGGTCCAGACGCCCATCGGTGGCTCCCTCACCCTGCTGGGGGCGGAGTACCCGGCCTACCGCATCTTTGTCATCGCCACGAGCCTCGTGGTGATTGCCTTGAGTGCCCTGGTCTTCACGGGCACCCGCTACGGCATCCGCCTGCGTGCGGTGATCCAGAACCCCGCCATGGCTGAAGGCCTGGGCATCAACACCCGAAAGATGAATCGCTCCGCCTTCGCGCTGGGCGCTGCGCTGGCAGCGTTTGCAGGCGTGCTGGTGGCGCCACTCGTGTCCGTGGAGAGTCACCTGGGGCTCAGCTACCTCAGCAAGGCCTTCTTCGTGATCGTGGTCGGGGGCATCGGCTCCGTGCTGGGGGCGGTGACGGGCAGTGCCCTGATCGGCAGCGTCGAGACGCTGCTGAACTACCGCGTCGATCCCTCGCTGGCTTCGGCGCTGGTGCTGATCATGGCCATCGCGCTGATCCGCATCCGGCCTCAAGGCTTGGTGCCGGGCTTCAGTGCGGCACATCAACTGCTGGGCAAGGGGTGAGCGCCATGCGTCATCGTTTCCATGCAATGACCACGCTCCTTCGCCAGCCCCGGGTCACCCCTGCGGAGAAGCGCATCCTGCTGGTGGGCGCGCTGCTGGCGCTGGCTCTGGCCGGCATTCCCTGGCTTTTCTCCCCCTATGCGACCACTGCCCTGCGGGACGCGCTCATCCTGGCCATCTTCGCGGTGAGCTATGACCTGCTGTGGGGCAAGGCCATGGTCCTCACCCTCGGGCATGCCGTCTTCTTCGGCATCGGGGCCTATGGGGTCGCCATTGCCACGACACAGCTGGAGTGGAGCTGGCTGCAGGGCGTCGGCCTGGGCATGGGCGCTGCCGTGCTGCTGGCGGCCTCGGTGGGCTACCTGCTGCTGTATGCCGGGGTGCGGCTGCACTTCTTCGCCATCATCACCATGGCGGTGCTGCTGATCACCCGACAGCTGGCGACCAGCTGGCAGTCGGTGACTGGCGGCGATGTCGGCATCCTGGGCATCCCCGGGATCCGGATCGAGCTTCCCGGCTGGACGCTGGAGCTGTCGGACGAGCGTGCGTCCTATCTGCTGGCGCTGGTCTGCCTGGCGCTCGTCCTGCTGCTTGTGTGGAGCCTGGTCCGGACCCGCTATGGCCTGGTGCTGGCGGCCATCGGCATGAACGAATTCAGGGCCAAGCACTGTGGCTTCGATACCTCCTGGCATCTGGTGTTCGTGTTCACGCTGTCGGCAGCCCTGGCTGCCTTCAGCGGGGCGCTGTATGCCGGGACCGCGGGGGTGGTGGCGCCCGATCTGTTCTCCATCCTGATGTCCACCGAAGTCATTCTGTGGGTCGCCGTCGGTGGCCGGGGGACCTTGATCGGACCCGTCATCGCCGCGGTCTTCTTCACGCGGGTCCAGCAGGAGGTCAGCAGCTTCAGTACCGATCTATGGCCGCTGATCCTGGGCGTGCTGTTCCTGGTGTCCGTGCTGGCGTTGCCGCAAGGCCTTGTCGGCCTGCTGAAGGCGCGGCGCAATGCCAGGGCCCAGAAGGGGCACCAGCAGACAGCCCACCAGACAGTCCAACAAGCAGCCCAAGCTGAGGCTTCCCTCCCGGCGGCCTCCCAGCCAGCCGCGCCGCCGGACGCAGCCGTCCAGGACAAGGTCGCCAGCGCAGGAGTCGAACGATGAGTGCCGCCCCCCTCATGCAGGCGCAGAGCGTCAACGTGGCCTTTGGTGGCATCCACGCGGTCAAGGAGGTCGCGCTGGACATCGCACCGGCGGAGCTTCTGTGCGTGATCGGCCCGAACGGCGCCGGGAAGAGCACCTTGCTGGGGCTGCTGTCCGGCACCCTGAGGCCCAACTCGGGGCGTCTCCTGGTCGATGGCAAGGACCTGACCCGCCGGCCGCCTCACGAGTTCGCGAGGCGCGGCGTGATTCGGAAGTTCCAGGGAACCAATGTCTTCCAGTGGCTCAGCGTGCGAGACAACCTCGTCGTGGCAGGCCAGGGGGTGGCTGCCGATCGCACGGCGTCGGCCCCCGAGCTCCAGGACATCCTCTTCCTGACCGGCCTGCGCCACCGTGCCGATGAGCTGGCCGAATGCCTGCCCCATGGCGAGCGCCAGTGGCTGGAGATCGGCATGGCGCTCATGTGCCAACCCCGTCTCCTGTTGCTGGACGAGCCTGCGGCCGGCATGAGCGTCGAGGGAACCCGCCGCATGTCGGACATGCTGCGGCGCATGGCGCGGGAGATTGCGGTGGTGGTGATCGAGCACGACATGGGCTTCGTACGCCAGCTCAACTGCCGCACCCTGGTCATGCATCAGGGCGAGGTCATCCGCGAAGGGAGCTTCGCAGACATCGAGCAGGACGAGCAGATCCGCCGCATCTACCTGGGTCGAGGCAAGGAGGACCACCATGCTTGAGTTGCGTGATCTGTGCGCCGGCTACGGCGGGGCGCAGGTGCTGGACCGGGTCCAGTTCCATCTTCTCAAGGGCGAGGTGCTCGGCATTCTCGGCCGCAACGGTGCCGGCAAATCGACCCTGGTCAAGGCCGTCATGGGCATGCTGCCCCAGACCAGCGGCAGCATCGAGTTCCGCAGCCAGCAGTTGCTGGGACTGCCCACCTATCGCATCGGGCGCGCAGGCGTCAGCCTGGTGCCGCAAGGGCGCTGGATCTTCCCCCGTCTGAGCGTTCTGCAGAACCTGCAAGCCGCCTGCCCCGTGGGGACGGAACCGCCCGACATCATCTTCAGCTACTTCCCCGTGCTGAAGCAGCGGCTGCGGCAAATGGGCGGCACCATGTCCGGGGGCGAGCAGCAGATGCTGGCCATCGCGCGGGCCATGTGCGCCAGGCCCAAGGTGCTGCTGCTGGATGAGCCCTCCGATGGGGTCCAGCCCAATATCGTCCAGATGCTGGGCGAGCTCATCCCCAGCCTGTGCAAGGAACTGGAGATCTCGGCCGTGCTGGTCGAGCAGAACCTGGACCTGGTCATGAACGCGGCACAGCGCTGGCTGGTGCTGGAGCGCGGCCGCATCGTCCACGAAGGCCGGCTCAACAGTCTCGGCGAGCTCGAGACGCTCGAGAAGCTCCTGGGTGTCTAGGTCACGCCAGAGCAATCCCACTCATCTCATGCAAGGAAAGGATCCCCTCATGATCAATGCAGACATCCATCGCCGCACCCTGCTGCGCGGCGCACTTGCGGGCCTGGCTTGCGGCGGGGCTCCGGCCATCGTCAGAGCGGCCGAGCCCCTGCGCATCGGTCTGCTGGCCCCGTTCAGCGGACCTCTGGCGCGTGTCGCGGAGACCAACCGGAACTGCCTGAAGCTGGCGGTCGACGAGATCAACGCGGCCGGCGGCCTGATGGGGCAGCCGCTGAAGATCATCGCCGAGGACACCCAGATGTCCGCCAAGGTCGCCCTGGACAAGGCACGCAAGCTGCTGATCGGCGATGGTGTGGCCATGATCACCGGCATGGTCCTGCCCTTCGAGCGCGAGGCGGCCCTGCAGGTGGCCGGGAGGGTCCAGCGCCTGGTGATCTTTCCCAACTTCGACGAAGGCCGCTGCCATCCGCTGCTCCTGACCACGGGGCTGGCCAGCAACCAGCGCGTCGACCCCCTGATCGACTGGGCGGCCAAGGAGGGCAGCAAGACCTTCTTCGCCCTGGTGTCCGACATCGGCAGCAACCGCAGCGTGCTGATGCCGCAGATCCAGGCCGCGGTGGAGGCCAGCGGCGGCAAGCTGATCGGCACCCGCTACTTCCCCTTTGGCACCCGGGACTACGGGCCGGTTCTCCAGCAGATCCAGAGCCTGGCGCCCGATGTGGTCTGGCACAGCATCGGGGACGATCCCATCAGCTTTGTCAAGCAGTACCACAGCTTCGGCATGAAGCCGCAACTGATCACGGACATCACCCATGAGTCGCTGGCCATGGCTACCGAGGGGGCGTCCGCCGGTACGGTCGGGGTGTCGCCCTATTTCATGGGCGTCCCCACGCCCGAGAACCAGCACTTCCTGGACGCCTACACGCGGCAGTTCGCGGACTCCACGCCGCTGCGGGTCGGCGGGCATGTCGTGATGCTGCCGCACGGCGAGAGCACCTACACGGGGGCCAAGCTGTTCGCCGCGGCCGTTGCCAAGACGGGGCGTGCGGATGCCTCGTCGGTCAAGGCGGCGGTGAGCGGTGTCGTGATCAACGCACCGCGCGGGCGCGTGGTGCTGGGCCCGGGCGGCTCGCATCTCAATGGCGTGGCCCTGGTCGCGCGTGCGAGGGCGGATGGCACCTTCCAGCTTCTGGATACCACCCCCACGGTTCCTGTTCACTGCCTGGCGGGATGATGAACGAACTCCTTGAAATGTCGGCCAGCGAGCTGGTCCTGGCCTATCGCGGCAAGGCGCTGTCGCCCGTGGAGCTGATGCGCGCCGTGCTGGAGCAGGTGCGCAGCCTGGATCCGCACATCAATGCCTTCCGGGTCATCGACGAGGATGGCGCCCTGCAGGACGCCGCGGCGTCCGAACGGCGCTGGCTGCAAGGCACGCCCTGCGGACCGCTGGACGGCGTGCCCGTCTCGGTCAAGGACATGGTGGCCACCCGCGGCATGTCCACCCTGTTCGGCTCCTGCACCTTGCCTCCGGGGCATCTGGCCGAGCACGACGCGCCCTGCGTCGAGTTGCTGCGCCGGGCGGGAGCGGTGATCTTCGGCAAGACCACCACCACCGAGTTCGGCAACAAGATCGTCAGCGACAGCCCCCTGACCGGTGTGACGCGCAATCCCTGGAACCCGGCGCTGAGCGCCGGGGGCAGCAGCAGCGGGGCCGGGGCGGCGCTGGCCGCGCGCATGGGTCCGCTGGCCGTGGGCACCGACGGCGGGGGCTCCATCCGCGTGCCCGCTGCCTGGAACGGAGTCTGCGGCCTCAAGCCCTCCTTCAAGAGGGTGCCGACCATGGAACCCCACAACGTCGGTGAGTTGTCCAATGTCGGTCCCATGGCGCGCAGCGTGCAAGACCTGGCCCTCATGCTCACGGCCATGGCCCGGCCCTGGCCGGCCGACTGGCAGTCCTTCGGCGGTCCGGTCGAGGACTTCTGCCGCGGGCTCCATCGGGGCGTGGAGGGGCTTCGCGTGGCCTTCAGCGCGACCCTGGGCATCGCCGACGTCGATCCCCAGATCACCACGGCCGCCTGCAGCGCGGCGCGCCTCCTGGAGCAACTCGGTGCCCGCGTGAGCTGGCTGGAGGCGGTGGAGCCCCTGCAGGGCTATATGAAGAGCGAGATGCACACGATCCTGTGGATGGCGCGCTCAGAACAGTTGGTGCGTCACACACCGGAGCCGCTGCGCCAGCTGATGGATCCCGAGATCCTGGAGCTGGCGGACTGCGGAAGGCGTCTGAGTGCCGTCCGGCTTATGGATGCCCTGCAGGCGCGCATGGAGCTGGCCAGTGCCATGCATGCCTTCTTTGCACGCTACGACGTGCTGGTCTGCCCCAGCTTCCATCGCCTGCCCCCGCCCACGCCAGGCCTGCCGCCGGACATGCGCACGGCGCCGCCCCTGACCTCCTGGTGCAACCAGACCCAGCAGCCGGCGGCCAGCGTGCCCTGCGGACTGAGCCGGGAGGGGCTGCCCATCGGCCTGCAGGTCATTGGGCCGCGCTTCCACGATGGACTGGTCTTGCGTGTATGCCGGGGCTATGAACAGGCCCGCGGTGCATTTCCGGCACCCCCCATGGTGCTGGCCGAGGAGGCGTCGACATGAGGATTCGCAAATTCTTCAGCCAGGTGGAAGAGATCCAGGAGGAGCAGGGGCATCGCGTCGGCCGGCCGGTGCGACGCGTAGTCACGGCTGCCGTGCTGGAGAACGAATACGCCGGTCGCTGGCAGGAGGACCTGTCGGCACTCTACGGGCTGGGCCGCGACCTCGGCCAGCAGTTGACAGCCTCCGCGCTGCAGCTGCTGGGCGGGGAGCGCGCCATGGTGGAGGCCTATGGCAAGGGGGCCATTGTGGGAACGTCCGGTGAAGTGGAGCACGCTGCAGCGCTGCTGCATCCGCTGTTCGGCAAGGCCGTGCGGGCGCGGCTGATGCAGGCCCTGTCCGTGATGCCCTCGACCGTGAAGCGCGCAGCAGCGGGTTGCGTCCTCGACGTGCCCGTCCACAACATCCTGGACCCCTGGAGCTTTGACCACTTCGACGCCGTCAGCTTCTCCATCGCGGACGCCCCTCTGCCACGGGAAATCGTGGTCGCCCTGGTGCTGTCGGAGGGTGGGCGGCCGCTGGCCCGCATCCAACCGCAGACCTAGCGGACGCAGGCTGTGCCACGCCCTGGTGCCCGGTGGGCCTACGGTATCATCGCTCGCAGCCAGAACAGCCGGGAGCGGCGGTGACGAAGAAACAGGTTGCGCAGCGCGGCCTCAAAAGAGGGGACTTGGTCGTTGAGGAAATCAAGCGCTGGATCACCGGCCGGAACCTGAACCCGGGCGAGAAGCTTCCCAAGGAAGCCGAGCTGCAGGAGATGTTCGGCGTGAGCCGGGGCACCATGCGTGAAGCCCTGAAGGCGCTGGAGGTCCAGGGCCTGATCCGGCTCAGCACGGGGCCGGCCGGTGGCGCTACCATCGAGCGCGTCACCCTGGATCGGACCTTCCAGTTCCTGCAGAACTACCTCTTCTTCCAGGACATCACCATCGGGGACATCTACGCCCTGCGCCGCATGCTCGAGCCCGAGATGGCTGCGCTGGCCGTGCCGCATCTCAGCGACGCCGATCTCGAAGCCCTGGAGCGCAGCATCGAGATCTCCAACCCGAGCCAGGACAACACCCATCCGGCGGCCATGCAGCGCGTCGAGGACCTGCACTTCCACGACATCCTGGCCGAGGCCTGCCCCAATCCCTTCCTGCGCTTCCAGTGCAGGCTGATCAATCGCATGCTGGAGACCATGGTGGTGTCCTCTCTGCACGCCACGCAGGATGAACACCAGCGCCTGGGCGAGGCGGCCTGGCGGGCTCACCGCAAGATCCTCGCCGCCGTGCGCAAGGCGGATGCCGACCAGGTCCGCAAGCTGATGCTGGCGCATATCGTCGAGAACCAGCGGCATCTGGACCTGCTGCAGGCCGGCCTGCGCAGCCGCCTGGTGCTCGATTCGGAACTGCGCCTGGGGGCCGGCTTGCCGACGGCGGCGGATACCTCGCTGCTGCTGCGCCGGCAGGCCAAGAGCTGAGTTGGTCCAGGCCGAGGGCCGGCCGCACTTCCGGCCTTGATGGCAGCCTTGGCGTGGCCAAGGGTCTCGAAGGGCATGCCCCGGGGCCTCGCTCGACACTTGGCTGCCGCGACTGGACGCGCCTGGATGATTCGCCTCGCTTGAGCGGTCTGCTTAAGCGGTGTGCTTAAGCGGCCTACCTAAGCGGCCTACCTAAGCGGCCTACCTAAGCGGCCTACCTAAGCGGCCTGCGCGGGCAGGCCTCTCATCCGGGCTGCTTGTGAGATCCCTTCATGCAGCCGTCCGGTCCGCTTGCCGCTGCGGCCTTCGCGTAGGGCTTGATCGCGCGGCTTGACGCCCCGTCTGGACGCTCAGGCAGGGCGCCTCATGCTCAGGCCAGCATGCCGTTCTCGACGCTCTGACGCTGCTGCAGTCGCGCGACCATCAGGCGCTGCATGTCGCCGGTGCCCTCCAGGATGTCGTAGGCCTTGGCGTCGCGGTAGAAGCGCTCGAACACGGGGTGCTCGTGCAGGCCTTCGAGCCCCACGGTCTGCAGCACGGTCTCCGCGATCTCCATGGCGATGCGCGAGGCATAGGCCTTGGCCATGGACGAATCCTTGGACACCGGCAGGCCCTGCTCATGGCGCCATGCCGCCTTGTGGCACAGGAGGCGCGCCGCGCTGATCTTGCCGCTGATGTTGCTGAGCATGGCGGCCACCTGCTGCTGCCCCCAGTGGGCGGACTGCGGTCTGGCGGCTTCCAGATAGCTCACGAGCTCGTCGCGCACCCGGGCGCAGCTGCCGACGATCACCGAGGACAGCACCGGCCGGAAATAGTCCCAGGAGCTCTGCGCGCCGGAGAAGGCGTCATGCAGCCGGCTTTCGTCCCCGCGCTGCAGCAGGCTCTCGTGCGGCACCAGGCAGTCGGCGTAGGACAGCACGGCCAGCTGGCTGCCCCGCAGCCCCAGCATCTTCTCCAGGCGTACGACCTGGAAGCCGGGCGTCCGGCGGTCGACGGCAAAGGCCCGCACGCCGAAGCGACCCCGACCCTTGTCCAGGGTGGCGAAGGTGACCACAAAGTCGGCTCGCGCCCCATTGGTGATGAAGCACTTGGTGCCGTTCAGCACATAGCCCTCGCTGCAGGCCCGGGCGCTGGTGCGCAGGGCCGTGGCGTCGGAACCGATGTCCGGCTCCGTGATGGCGAAGCCTCCCCAGACGGGCACGTCGCTCTGGAATCGGCTGAACAGCTCGCGCTGCTGCTCCTGCGAGGCCAGCGCCAGCAAGGGCGGCGTGGACAGGCCGGGCCCGGGCAGGGCCAGTGCCAGCGCCGGGTCAGCGTGGCCCAGCTGCTCCATCAGCAGCACGCGCTGCATGAGGGGCCACAGCCCCTCGTCGCCGCCGTGCTCGGGGGGCACGAGGTTGAGGTTCAAGGCCCGCACGGAGACCTGCTTCCAGAATCCGGATGGGATGTCGCCCGTTTCATCGACGGCGGCGGCGTGCTGCCGCATGGCGCTGCAGAGGTCCTGCGTGGACAGGCCCATGTCATGCAGCCGCTGCTGCAGCTGTTCGAGTTGCAAGTCGGTACTCAGGTTCATGGAGAGGGTCCTTTCTCAGGCAGGCAGGGCAAGGGCGGGCAGGGCCCGCGACGAATGGGCTTGGGGGCACAGTCGAGCCGTCAGGCGGGTGCGCTGGCGTACGCGGGCCAGCGCGTCCTCGCTGAGCCTGAGGCGCAGGGCGATGACGGGCGAGCCGCCCAGCAGGCGCGTGGGACCGCAGCGCTCGTAGCGCCATCCCATGCCCATGACGACACGGCGTGCGTGGTCCTCGCTCATCACGGCCAGCATCTGCTGGATGCCATGGTCCAGGCCGTACTCGAGGCAGGCGGTGACCAGCTCGGCGACAGTCTGGCCGCGCTCGAGCAGGCCCAGCTCGGGGTCCGTGCCCAGTCGCGTGACCTCCCAGATCTGTGGGGAGCGCGGCGCCGGATAGGGCGCCAGCAGATCGGGCCAGAGCTTCTCGATCATGTAGGGCGCCGTCGTGGGCAGCAGGCGCAGCAGCCCCGCGATGCGGCCATTGGCCGCACGGCTGACCAGATGGACGGCGCCTGGCGTGTCGAACTGGTCGCGCTCCTGTTGCTTTTGGCAGGGCAATTCCCAGCCGGCATGCTGGACGAAGACACGGTAGCGGAAGTGGTAGAGCTCCTGCGCCACGGGCGAATCGGCGGGCAGGGATGGATGGACTTCGATCATGGAGGGCTCCTCCCGTTGGCATGCGTGGGATGCTAGGAACATCGAGCCTGGCCAGGCACCTACCCAGTCAGAGAGCTTGAACGCAGGCGATGCCCGGCGCGCCTGGGCTCCAGCGTGAAACAGGCATGGCGACGCATGCACGAAGCTGTCTGAGAGCAGGGACTTGCAAGGCGATTGCAAGGCGATTGCAAGGGCCGGCGGCTAGGCATCGGGTAACGCATCGGGTGAGGCATCGAGGCCATCGACGATGACGGAGGGCAGCAGGCGCGGCAGAGGCGCCCGCTTCGCTCGGCGCGCCCCTGCGAGGCAGGGCGCAGCGTCACGTCAGCGAGCCCTCAGGGCCTTGGCGGTGCGGGGCTGCTGTCATCGACAGGGGGTTCGACGCCCCGGCCAGTGCTGGGGTCGAAGGCATGGCTGGCAAGACCTGACCCCAGGCTCCATGCCGGGGGGCGCAAGCCTGCCTCGGTGGCTGTGGACGCAGTCGGGGCCCTGCAGCCAGGCGGCCGGTGATCGGTGCGAGCGGG
Source organism: Pelomonas sp. BJYL3 (assembly GCF_027257975.1). Classification (GTDB taxonomy): domain Bacteria; phylum Pseudomonadota; class Gammaproteobacteria; order Burkholderiales; family Burkholderiaceae_C; genus Roseateles_B; species Roseateles_B flavus. The sequence goes on along the minus strand of NZ_JANZKX010000001.1, from coordinate 90,725 downwards.
CAGGGCGTGAGGCGTCTGCGCCTGGCACGAGGGCCCGCGTTGCCGCACGGTTGTCCGGCGCTGCGCGCTGCACAGCGCCGGTGATGGGCTCAGGGCAGGTGGATCAGGCCCAGGCTGGCCGCGCGGACCGCTGCCGTCACCCGGCTGGCGGTATCGAACTTGCGCATGGCATTCTTCAGATGGAAGTTGACCGTGTGCTCGGACACCGCCATCAGCTGCCCGATGTCCCAGGACGACTTGCCCTGGGCCACCCAGGTCAGGCACTCGCTTTCCCGCGGTGTCAGGCCGACGAGCCGGTCCCGGGACTGCAGCCCGCCCAGCGCCGCATAGCGGGCATGGAAGATGACGGCCAGCATGTGGGCCTGGGTCCTCAGCTGCTCCGCGTCGATCCTGGCCGAGGACGCGGCCCGCCGGGTGGCCAGGGTCGTCAGGTAGATCCGTCCCCAGGGTTCATGGATGGGCACGGCCATGCCCTCGCGCAGCCCGGCGGCGAGGGCTTCCTGCAGCACCGCCTCTTCGCGGCTGCCCTGCACGGTCAGGTCGCTCCACTGGAAGGGCTTGACCGTGCCGCGCGCATGGCGGATGACGGGGTCCTTGCTGAAATAGTCGCGATCCCGGTAGCGGTCCACCCAGGGGGACGGATAGTTCTGCGCCAGGATGCGATGCTCGCCCGCCGGCGAGGCGCCGGAGCCACCCTTGGCCTCCCAACAGGAGAAGGAATAGTGCTCGAAGTCGAGGCGGCGGACCGCCCGTTCGAACGATGCCAGGAGCACGGGAAGGCTGTCAGCCTGGCCGGCGTCCTCGATGAATTCGCGCATCAGAAACTCCCACAACACCTCGAGCGGGCGGGTCGTTCTTCCGACGATTCCCGTACGCGCTCGCAAGCCCTCCGGTGAGTAGCGCATCGATGGTCTTCGGGGCGCAGTCTGGCCGCGCCTACACATCGAGAATCAAACGCTTCGTGCAGCGTGCAAGCTCACGGCCGTGAGGCTAGCACTTCATGTCACTTGTTCATGGGTCGACCCTCGTGAAAGGATTGACAGTTGCCAAGCGCCATGGTGGCAAATGAACCGTTGTTGCCTGACATGAAGAAGAGCAGGTTCTCCCGGGCGTCCAAGGCATGCCGGTCCCACAGGTCCAGCAGATTGATGACCACGTCGCAGCACATGACGTGGCCATGCTCGGCAATATTCGCCGTGAATACCCAGTCCACCGGCATATGCAGGCTGGCCGCCAGCCGCTCGAACACATGCCGGTCCAGGTTGACGGGCAGCAGGTGGCGGAAGTCCTCCAGGGCCAGCTGGCTGGCCTGTGCCGTGCGGCTGATCAGGCGATGGGCGACCAGGCCGTAGAGCGCCCGGTACTCGTGGGTGCGGGCCTGCGGCCGCCGGAAGCCGCCGTGATGCCGGCCGTCCACATGCCCCGCAAAGGCCAGCGGCCTGTTGAAGGGATGGTGGCGGGACAGCAGCAGGGCGCAGGCGCCGTCGCTTTCGAAGGAGAAGGCGCCGACTTCGCGGTAGCGCTCGCCGCAGGCCCGATCGGCACTGACCAGCAGCACCCGGTTGAGCTGCGGCTCGGCCAGGAAGAGGCTGCGCATGACGCGCAGGGCGGCCAGGAGGCTGGCGCAGTTCTGGCCGGTCAGGGCGAAGCTGCGGGCCTGCCGCAGGCCGAAGGTGGTGGCCAGCCGGGCCGGCAGGCTCGAGGGCGGGGCAGGCATGCTGCTGGGCAGCGAGTGCACATAGACCAGCAGGTCCACCGAGGCCGGGTCGATCGCGTGCTGCTCGAAGAGCGTGTCCAGGGCCCGGGAGGCCAGCTGCTCTACCGTGGCCTCGCCGGCATGGTGGAAGTAGCGCATGCCGTTGTCATGCAGGACCTGCAGCGTCTCGTCGGGGACACCATGAGCCCGTGCCCAGTCTTCCACCGAGACACGTGATGGCAGATAGTGGCTGGCGGCCTCGATGCCGAAGGGGGTACGCGGCGCGCTCATCGTTGCTCCTCCATCTCGGCCTGCGCCGGCCTGAGCAGGCAGCACGCGGCTTCACCCTGCAGCCCCACGCCCCATAGCAGGCCCATCTGCCCCCGCTGCGCCGTCCCGGCATGCCGCAGCTCATGCAGATTGGCCAGGGCCTCGGCCGAGGCCAGGTGGCCGCGGCGCTCCCCGTGCGGGCGCAGGCGCAGATGCTCCAGCCCGGCATCCCTCAGCACCTGGGCGCACAGGGTGGCGTCCAGGGTGGGCTGGGCGACGAAGGCGAGATCGGCCGGGGCCACGCCCTCGGCCTCCAGCAGGCTGCGGATGGCTCGCGGTGCCTGCTCGCTCATCAGGCGCAGCATGGCCGGCACGGTGCTGTCGAAGGGCGAGGGGGCATCGGGCGCATTGACGTGATGGATCTCGCCGAGCTGCCAGCCCTGGCCGCCGGCCCGCTCAATCAGCACGGCCGCCGCGCCGTCCTCGAAGACCGCTGCCTGCCCGAAGCTGCGCACGAAGGGGTGGATCCACTTCTCCGAGGCCACGATGAGGGCGCGCTGCAGGCCGGGCTCCTCCTGCAGCAGGGCCGTGGCCAGGCGCAGGGCCATCAGCGCACTGCACAGGTTCTGCGAGAGGCAGAACACCAGCGGCGTCGTGAGGCCCAGCTCGTACTGCAGGCGTCCGCCGATGGCATCGGCGATGTCCTCGTTGGAGGTGCTGTGGCAGTAGATGAGGATGTCGATGGTCCTGTTCTTGCCGTGCCAGGTCTTGCCCTGCTCCGCGACCACGGCGCGTGCGGCGACCAGGGCCAGGTCCGAGGCGCTGACGCCGGGCTCGGCCATGTGCAGCAGCACGGGGGCCGGGGTGTACATCGCTTCCACCTGGGGGAAGGGCGGGTCGCCCCAGCGACCGAAGGGCAGGTTGTACTCGCTGCCCGGTTCCGTCAGGTACAGGCTGCTGGGGGTCCGCTGCTGCGCCCGCAGGCCGTGGAACCAGGATCGGGTATGGGGCAGGCAGAGGCTGCTGCCTGTCACGGTGCATCGCCACAACTCACTCATCACAACTCCTTCGAATGCACGAGAAACCCACGCTGGCGAATCTCTAGGACTGTCGGTAAAACCATTGGGGCAGCAGCTCCAGGTGCACGCGGCCCAGGAGACGCCCGCCCAGCCGGTGGCATGCCTGCTGCACGCCATAGATCTGGAAGCCCACGGCTTGCAGGAGACGCAGGGAGCGTTCATTGCTTTCCACGACCCAGGCATTGATGGCGCATCGGCCGAGCTGATCGAAGCCCTCATGCAGCAGAGCCCGGCTGGCGTCCGCCGTGATGCCCGGGTAGGCGGAGCGCCGGCGGTCCCGGACCACCCAGAAATGGGCGGTACCGAAGGGGTGCTGCACCTCGCTGAGCACCACGATGCCCAGGGGGGCGTCGGTCCCCTGTTCACCGAAGACCCTCATGCAGTACTGGGGGCTGCGGGCCATCATGGTCAGCGCGACCGTGCTGACCTGCTGGCGGCCCAGGCCGAAGTCGAACCAGCCGTGGACGTCCGGGTCCGCCATCCAGCCATGCACCCGGTCCAGGTCCTCCGGCCCGGGGCTGCGCATGAAGAAGCGCGCGGGGGCGTTCACACAAGGACCCTGCGGTTGACGCCCGCATCGCCGCGGGCCTCCTCGAATGCCGCCTCTTCCTGGGCGCTGGCCTGTGCCAGTTCCATCAGCATGAGACCCAGCACCCGCGCATTCTGGAAGCGGCGCGCCGGCGGGAAGCCCTCGACATAGCCATGGCCGCCACAGACCTGCACGGCATGCCGGTGGATCTCCAGGCTGGCGCCCATCACCTGCCGGGCCATCGCGGCAAAGTGCCCCGCTGGCAGGCGGTCGGGCCGGGCGAGGCGGGTCGCGACGTCCCAGACCTGCAGGCGCAGGGCGTCCGTGGCGATGGCCATGTCCGCCAGCTTCAGGGCCACAGCCTGGTGGTGGATGATGGGGCGCTGGAAGGCGACCCGCGTCTGGGCGTAGCTGAAGGCGAAGGCGGTGGCGGCGCGGGCGGCGCCGGCCAGGAGCCCCGCCAGCCACAGCCCCTGCCAGACCAGGATGGACTGGCAGGCGCCGGCCGGCAGCGTGGCGCTGAAGCCGGTGCCGTGGATCTCGCCGGCCGGCGGCAGGCGGACCAGGCGCAGCCCCTCGCTCACCTGCGCCTCGGCGCTGGGCGGCACCAGATCGTGCAGGGCCACTTCGTCCAGCCAACGAAGGCGCCAGCGCCCGTCCCCATCCGGCGCCAGCACCAGCAGGCCCGCGGCTTGTCGCGGCAACAGAGCAAAGGTGGGCTTGGGCGATGGGGCCGCCACGGCCAGCGGCAGGGCCCGCTGGCCGGCGAGCAGGGCTTCGCTGTCCTGGGGCAGCAGGCGGCATAGCCATTCATGGTCGCGGCTGAGGGCCAGGGCAGGCAGTGAGATGGTCAGCTCGGCCGCCAGCCCCAGGGGGCCGCTGGCGAGCTCCTCGAGCAGCAGGCACAGCTCGAAGGGCTGGATGCCCAGGCCGCCCTGGCGTTCGGACAACATCGCGCTGGCCAGGCCCAGCTGCTGCGCGGTCTGCCGGGCCTCCTGACGACGCACCTCGGTGGCCGCCTCGTTGAGCAGCGGCTGCAGGCGTTCGCGGGCGAAGCGCCGCACCGGTTCCAGCATCTGGCGCTGGTCCTCGCTGATGCTGAGGGAGAAGGGCCCGGCAGACTGGGACGCCGTCTGGGGTTCGGTGTGAATCGACATGTCAGCTCCTTGTCTGGCGCTACACCAGGATCTCGACAGGCAGGGGATGGCTCAGGAAGGCGCTCGGGCTGGCGCTGCGGCCGTAGGCGCCGGACTGGGCCACCACGAACAGGTCGCCGATCTCGGCGGCCGGCAGCTCCACGTTGTCGGCCAGCCGGTCCAGCGGGGTGCACAGGCAGCCCACCACATGGCAGGTCTCGGTCTGCCCGCTGTCCATGCGGTTGCCGATGGCCACCGGGTAGTTGCGGCGCAGGACCTGGCCGAAGTTGCCAGACGCCGCCAGCTGGTGGTGCAGGCCGCCGTCGGTGATCAGGAAGGTCTCGCCGCGCGAGACTTTCTTGTCCAGCACCCGGCACACATAGAGGCCGGCCTCGCCCACCAGGTAGCGCCCGAACTCCAGGATCAGCCGCGTGCCGGCCAGGCGCCGGCGCAGGGGCGTCAGCCATTCCTGCATGGCCGCGCCCACGGCGCCGATGTCCAGCGGGCGCTCGTTGTCGAAGTAGGGGATGCCGAAGCCGCCGCCCATGTTGACGAACTCCAGGCTGTCGCCGGCCAGGTCGGCCAGGCGCATGACCAGCTCGGCGACGTGGCGCTGGGCGGCGATCACCGTGCCGGGGTCCAGGCACTGCGAGCCCCAGAAGACGTGGAAGCCGACGAAGTCGAGGTCACGCTCGGCGATGACCTTCAACAGCGCGGGCGCCTGCTCGACATCGACCCCGAACTGGCGGGGCCCGCCGCCCATGCGCATGCCGCTGCTGCGCGGCTGGAAGTCCGGATTGATGCGCAGGCCCACGCGCGGCCGCACGCCCAGCTCCCGGCCGATGCGCTCCACGGCCTCCAGCTGGTGGGCCGATTCGAGCGTGACGGTCACCCCCGCGCCCACGGCACCGCGCAGGTCCTGCGAGGACTTGCCCGGCCCCGCCATCGAGACATGCCGGGCCGGCATGCCGGCGTCCAGGGCCATGCGCATCTCGCCGGCCGAGGCCACGTCGAAGCCGTCGACCAGCGAGGCCATGTGCTGGACCAGGGCCGGCATGGGGTTGGCCTTGATCGAGTAGTGGATGCGCAGCTCCGGCGCCAGCATCTGGCGCAGCAGGGCCACGCGCTCGCCAAGCTTGCTGCGGTCGTAGACGAAGAAGGGCGTCTGACCGGCCCGTTCGGCCAGTCGTGGCAGGGGCAGGCCCCCGATCTCGAGGACGCCCTGGGGGGCCTTGTAACTTTCAAAGATGCTCATGCCGACTCCTTGCCGCTGCTGTACTCGTGCAGCAGGCCTGTGCGATCAAACTTGCCATTGGGGTTGCGGGCGATGGCCTCTCGCACATGCACCGCGTGCGGCACCATGTAGGGCGGGAGGCGCTGCTTGCAGTGCGCGAGGATGGCCTCGGGATCGGCCGCCAGGCCGGGCACCGGCGCCACGACCAGCGCGATGACCTGGCCCAGGCGCTCGTCGGGCAGGCCCAGGGCCACCACCTCGCCCACCAGGCCGCTGGCCAGCACGGCCTCCTCGACCTCTTCGGGACTGACGCGGTAGCCGGAGGTCTTGATCAGGCCGTCGTTGCGTCCGACGAAGTAGAGAAAGCCCTCGGCATCGCGGCGCACCAGGTCACCCGACCACACCGCCGTTTCGGGCGGCAGCTCCGGGTAGGGGCGCGGCTCGGGAGACGGGCGAAAGCGCAGGGCCGTTCGCTCCGGGTCGCGCCAGTAGCCCTTGGTCACGAAGGCGCCCACGTGGACCAGCTCGCCGACCTCGTTGGCAGCGCAGGGGCTGCCGTCGGGCCTGACGACCAGGATGCGCGCATTGGGCACGGCCTTGCCGATGGAATCCGGGCGCCGTGCGGCTTCCGCGGGGTCCAGGTAGGTCGAGCGGAAGGCCTCGGTCAGCCCGTACATCAGGAACGGGCTGGCTTGCGGGAAGAGGGCGCGGAGGCGCTCCAGCACGGGGCGGGGCATGCGCCCGCCGGTGTTGGCGAAGTAGCGCAGGTGGCGTGTTGCTGCCGCGGGCCAGGAGGCGCCGCAGAGCTGGATCCACAGCGGCGGCACCGCCGTGATGCCGGTGATGCGCTCACGCTCGCACAGCTGGACCACGTCACCTGGCGCGATGTAGTTGAGCAGCACCACGGCGGCACCCGCATGGAAGGCCGTGGTGAGCTGGCTCAGGCCGGCGTCGAAACTCAGCGGCAGCACCGACAGGATGCGGTCCGTCGGGCCGTTGCCCAGGTAGTGGGCCACGCTCCAGGCACCCTCCAGGAGGTTGTGGTGGGTCAGCATGACGCCCTTGGGCATGCCGGTGGAACCCGAGGTGTAGAGAATGGCGGCGAGGTCGCTGTCGATGGTGCCGCTGTCGCCCGGATCGCAGGGGGCATGGTCCAGCAGAACGGACCAGCGCACCGTGGCGGCCTGCCCCAGGGTCACGGGCGTGCTGCGGACCTGGTCGACGAGGAAGACCTCGCGCAGCTCGGGCAGCGCGGGCCTGTCGGCGGCCAGCAGGGACACCCGCGTGGCCGAGCTGACGAGGCCACGCGCGCCGCTGTCCCTCAGGATGTGCGCGACCTGGTCCGCCTTCAGCAGGGGATTGATGGGCACGCAGACACCGCCGGCCGCGGTGATCGCGAAGAAGGCCTCGACGGTCTCCTGGCGCTTGTCCAGGAGCAGGCCGACGCGTTCGCCGCGTGCCAGGCCGCGGGCGCGGAGCCCGGCAGCGCCAGCCAGGACCCGGTTGCGCAGCGTGGCGTAGTCGGTCCGGCGTTCGCCGTCGACCAGCGCCTCCGCCGTCGGTGTGCGCGCGGCACTATTGCAGATGAGTTCAACGAGATTGCGCATGAGCTACCTCCGGTTGGGGGAAGATGTCAGACAGGTTGAGCAGTCGCTGGCGCACGCGACGCAGCAGGAGAACGATGGTCAGGCCGAAGCCCAGGCACATGCCCAGCCAGATGCCGACCGGGCCCAGCACCTCGCCCAGCAGCCAGGCGCTGCCGAGTCCGGCGATCCAGTAGCCGGCGAAGACCTGCAGCAGTGGGGCACGGGTGTCCCGGCAGGCCCGCAGCACGGCGGCGAAGACGACGGCCATGCCGTTGAAGGCCTGCAGCAGGGCGGCCAGCTGCAGCAGGGGCGTTGCGATGTCGAGCAGGGCCTCGCGGTCCTGGTGGCCCGCCGGCAGCAGCCAGCCGGCCAGCGGCGTCGGCATCAGCACATAGACCAGGGCGATGGCCACATGGAAGGCCAGCGCGATGCCGCAGGACACGCCGACCACGCGCCGCACCTCGTCGGCGTCCGTGCGGCCCAGGGCCAGGGACAGGCGGGTGAGCACCGTGTTGGACATGGCCAGCGGGACGATGAAGGCCAGGGTCACCCACTGCAGTGCGATGGCATGGGCGGCCAGTGCCTGTCCGCCGTGACGGCCCATCAGCAGGGTGGCGCCGGTGAATAGCGTGTACTCGATGGCCATGACCGCGCCGATGGGCAGGCCGATGGCCAGCAGCCGGGGAATCCAGGCCGGTGCGGCCGTGTCCGGCGGGGGGGGCGGCGGGGCCGGTGCGGCCCGCGCCGTCCGTCCGTCCTGCCAGGCGAAACAGAGGGCGGCGAGGCCGTAGCTCAGCAGGTAGCTCCATCCCAGGCCCGCGAGCCCCAAGCCGTCCAGCTCGCCCAGACCGTGGACCAGCAGGCGGTTGGCGAGGCCATGCAGCAAAGAGCAGGCGATCAGGGTGAGGGCCAGGAGCCGCGCCTGTCCCAGCAGCGGATAGGCCACCCGCCAGGCGGTGAGCCAGGCGGCAGGGAGCAGGGCCGGGGCCAGTGTGTCCGCATAGCTGCGCAAGGCCTGCACGACCGCAGGGGCCTGCCCGAGCCACGGCACGGCAAAGGCGAAGAGCTGGGTGGCCATGGCGGCCGCCAGGCCCATGACGGAGGCGAGCAGCAGCCCCTGGGACAGGATCTGCCGCGCCCCCTGCCGGCCATCGGTCCGTGCCAGTGCAGCGCCCGTCAGCGGGGCAATGGCCTGCATCACGCCGAAGCAGAACAGCAGCAGCAGGGCGGTGAAGCTGTTGAGCAGGCCCACCGCCGCGAGTGCGGACGAGCCCAGCGGCGCCACCGTGAAGAGGTCCATCAAGGGCATCAGCATCAGGGCGACCTGCCCGAGCAGCAGGTGGGCGCTCAGGGAGAGGGCCGTCCGCGCCTCGTCAAACCAGGGCATGTGGCCCGCCTGGGCCTTCCAGGAAAATCGTTGCATGGGGTGTCCTGCCTCAGGTTCAGTGCTTCAGGACGAGGGCGCCGAAGCAGCCGGCCAGCCCACTGCTGAACAGCAGGTAGTGACCGCCCGACGTCTTGCGCTCGTGCAGGAAGTTGATGAAGGGATCGCAGCCGAACACGTGGCCGATGCGAGCGAAGTTGTCGGTGAAGAGCCGCTCGGGCGGCAGGCGCAGCATGGACAGGACCAGTCGCCAGCCCTCCATGTTCACGTGGTTGGGCAGGATGCGTGTGAGGTCGGCGGGCCGCAGGCCGGCCTGCTGCAGCGCCGAGCGCATGGTGGCGAAGCAGGACCAGTGGTACTTCTCGTCCGGCACCAGGTTGTGGTTCTCGTCGGTGCCGCGGAAGAAGCGGCCGTCGGTGAAGAAGTGGTAGCCCAGCACCTGGTTGCGGGGCGCCTCGCGCTCGACCAGGAAGGCACTGGCGCCATCGCTGTGCAGCGAGAGGTCCAGGATGCCGCGGATGGTGTCCGCAGTCGTGCCCATCAGGTCCACGGACACGATGATGGCGCGCTGGATGTGTTCGTGCCGCGCCATCATCTGGCGTGCGATGCGCACCGCCAGCATGGGCGACACGCAGTTCTGCTGCGCGATGGAGAAGCTCAGTGCGTTCTGCAGCCCGCAGGAGGCCTGGATGTGCCCCGCGGTGCTGGTGGGCGGCGGCGCGATGCTGCTCTGCACCGTGTGGGTGTAGATCAGCAGGTCCACGCTGCGCGGCGCGATGTGGGCCTTGGTCATCAGCAGTCGCACTGCCTTGATGCCCATGCCCACGGGTGACTGCGACATCGCGTCATGGAAGCAGCGGACGCCATTGGCCAGCATGGCCTGGATGCGCTGCTCGGACTGCCCGGTGCGCTGCCCCCATTCCTCGACCGACACCCTGCGCTCCGGGAGGTAGCAGGCAATGTCGGGGATGCCGATGGCGGGCAAGGTCTCAGTGATTCCCATGGCTCACTCCTTGATCCACATACTCGAGAACCGCGCAGGCCAGCGCACCTTCGAAACCCAGTCCCCACAGCAGCATGCGATCGCCTGGATGGGCGACGGCTTGCTGCAGCAGCCTGTGCATGCGCACCGGCACCTCTGCCGCGCAGAGATAGCCGCCGTCCAGGATGTCGGCCGGTCCGCACCAGGCCTTGTGCAGTCCGCAGCGGCGGCGCACGCAGTCGGCGAGGTGGCGGCTGAGCTGGTGAGGCACGAGGATGGCGATGTCCCGGGGGCTGCAGCCCGCTTCGCGCAGGGTGTCCAGGATCAGGGCGCACAGGCCGTCCAGGTTCAGTGGCAGCGGCTGGCCCTGGACGATGTGGCGGTAGACCTCGGCCGTGGGCGGTGGCGTCTGCACGCGGACGGCGCGCAGCATCCATCCCCGTGTGCAGCCGCGTTCCAGCAGCACCGCGCCGGCGCCGTCGCCCAGCAGCGTGGTGTGCCCGATCACTCGCGTGTAGGGCCAGGACCAGCGCTCGGCTGCGGCGACGACGATCCTGTCGTCCGTGCTCGTGGCCATCAGGTCGGCGGCCAGGGACAGGGCCATCAGGAAGGTCGCCCCCTGCAGCTGCCCGATGGCAAAGGGCACGTGACCCTGTTGCAGCTCGGACTGCAGCCGGCAGGCGGCCGAGATCGTGACGTCGTTCTCCAGACAGGTGTGGCAGACCAGAAAGGTCGACACAGGTGGCACCGTCGCCTCCCCGGCAGGCTGCAGCAGGTCCCGCGTCACCCGCAGCAGCAGCTCGGAGGCCTCGAGGGCCGGCTCGCTGGCCACGGCCACCATGCCGGTCACTTCCTGCAGGGTCGGCGCGTCATGCCCGGCCTGCGCGGCGTCCAGCGCCGTTCTTGCGATGCCATGCATGCGCAGGTTCTCCTCGAAGCAGGCCTGCAGGAAGCGAGCCGTCCGGCCTTCGGCGTGCGGCTGCCTTTCAGCCAGCAACTGCACGAGACCGCGGCTGGCCGCCGGCACGTAGGCCGAGGAGGCGACGATGCCGATCTCATTCATGGGTCAGCTTCCGCTGGACGAAGTCCACCAGGCGGCTGTAGCGCGTGAAGAGGTCCGCCGACAGCTCCTCGGGCATCAGCATCAGACCGAAGCGTTCCTCGATGCGCAGCACCAGCTCGGTCATGTTCATCGAGTCGATGCCCACGTCGAACAGATTGGTGTCCTCGTTCACCAGATCGACTTCGGAGCCGCCCTGTGCCAGGCCGCTCAGGCATGCCTTCAAGGTTTGGCTGATTTCAGTGGTGGTCGTGCTCATCAGACGTTTCTCCTATGGATGACTGTTGACGCCATGCGCTCATTGCTGCATATGGCAGGGCCAGTCTAGGAATGCGTCTGGTGGTGCGTAACCTCTCCAAGCTGAGAGGGGCGACGGTGTGAACGGATGTCACAGGGTCAGGTCTTGCGCGCCATCTGCGGGCGCTCGTCCGGACAGGGCGTGCGAGAGGGGGGGTGGTTTGCTAACGTTAAAAGTCAGCGTCCATTGCCGTCCTTCCCAGGATGGCAATGGACGGCCCGCGTGGCGGCGGGCCCGGCCTTACTCGATGTTCTGCACTTGCTCGCGCATCTGCTCGATGGCGACCTTCATTTCCACCGACACATTGGTCAGTTCCAGTGCGGCGGACTTCGAGCCCAGCGTGTTGGCCTCGCGGTGCAGCTCCTGGATCAGGAAGTCCAGACGCTTGCCCAGCTCGCCGCCCTTCTTCAACAGGCGGCTGATTTCGTCCAGGTGAGCGCGCAGGCGGGCCAGCTCCTCGGCCACGTCGATGCGGATGGCGTAGGCCGCGGCCTCGTTGAGGGCCCGCTCGCGCAGAGCCTCTTCCGGAATGGTCTGGGCTGCGCCGGTGCTGGCCAGGGCTTCCTGCCAGCGTTCCAGGAATCGCTGCTGCTGGCGTTGCACCACGGCCGGTACCAGGGGCTCGGCCTGGTCGGCCAGCTGGCGCAGGGCGCCGATGCGCTCCATCAGGATGGCGACCAGCTTCTCGCCCTCGCGCTCCCGGGCCTCCACCAGGCCCAGCAGGCAGCGGCGGGCGGCGTCGATGGTGGCTTCGTCCAGCTTCTCGCTGGGCGTGCCGCCGCGGCACCATTGCAGGGCTTCATGCACCGTCAGGCCCTGGGCCTTGGGCAGCCAGGCCTGCACCGTGCCCTCCAGCCGGGACAGGCGGTTGAGCTGCTCGGGCTGCGGTTGGGGCCAGCCACTGTCAGCATCTCGTTGCGTGTTGATACGAATCTCGATCTTGCCGCGCTTGATGTGTTGCCCGACGATGTCACGCAATGCGGGTTCAAGACCGCGCAGGTCTTCTGGCATGCGGAAGCTGAGATCGAGGAAACGCCCATTGACGGATCGGGCCTCCACGCTCACGCTGGCAGCGGATTGGACGCCGGTTTCGGGGTGTGGGACGGGTTGCGCACAGGCGCTGGCGTAACCCGTCATGCTGTAAACTGGCATGAGCTATCGGTGGAGCAAGCAAAACTCGATTATGTCAAAGCCGAAACCGGCCCCTTTGCCTGCGGGAACCGTGGTCGGGGGCTACCAGATCGTCAAGAAACTGGCAGCAGGCGGCTTCGGCGTGGTCTATCTCGCTGAAGATCCTGACCACCACCTCGTTGCCGTCAAGGAGTACCTGCCTGCCTCTCTGGCCGAGCGTTCGCCCGGCGAGTTGACGCCGCGCGTCAAGCCTGAGAAGCAGCCCCTGTACCGCCTTGGCCTGCGCAGCTTCTTCGAGGAAGGGCGCTCGCTGGCGCAGATTTCGCATCCGAGCGTGGTTTCGGTGCTGAACTTCCTGCGCGAGAACGAGACCGTCTACATGGTCATGAACTACCTGCAGGGGGACACCCTGCAGGACTTCATCGTGACCGCCCGGGACCTGAAGCGGGACAAGGTCTTCCGGGAATCCACCATCCGCTCGCTGTTCGACGAGATCCTCAAGGGCCTGCGCATCGTGCACCAGCACAAGATGCTGCACCTGGACATCAAGCCGGCGAACATCTTCATCACCAATGACAACAAGGCCGTGCTGCTGGATTTCGGCGCGGCCCGCGAAGTGCTGTCCAAGGAAGGCAACTTCATCCGGCCCATGTACACCCCGGGCTTTGCTGCGCCGGAGATGTACCGCCGGGACGGTTCCCTGGGTCCCTGGACCGACATCTACGCCATCGGCGCCTGCATCTACGCCTGCATGCAGGGCTATCCGCCCAACGACGCCCCCCAGCGTCTGGAAAAAGACCGACTCAGCCTCAGCCTCTCGCGCCTGCGCAACGTGTATTCGGACAATCTCATCGAAGTCACCGAATGGTGCATGTCTCTGGACCCCCTGTCCCGCCCGCAAAGCGTCTTTGCGTTGCAGAAGGAGTTGGCTCGTGAAACCGAGCGGCGCTACACGAAGCTGAGCTTCAGCGAGCGCCTCAAGCTTCAACTGGAGAACCTGAAGACCGGAGCCAAGGCGTGAAGTTCGGCGTCTACCAGGTGAGTCGCCGCGGCGGTCGCGAGAAGAACGAAGACCGCATGGGCTATTGCTACACCCGCGACGCGGGCCTTTTCGTGCTGGCAGACGGCATGGGCGGGCACCCCGAGGGCGAGGTGGCGGCACAGATGGCCCTGGTCACCGTGGCCAGCATGTTCCAGCGCGAGGCCCAGCCCGTGCTGAAGAATCCCACCCAGTTCCTGGACGACGCGGTGCAGATCGCCCACCAGCAGCTGCTGCGCTACAGCCAGGAAAAGGGCCTGCCGGACACGCCGCGCACCACCATCGTGGTCTGTGCCATGCAGCGTGGCGTGGCCTACTGGGCCCATTGCGGCGATTCGCGCCTCTACATGCTGCGCAACGGCGAGCTGATGGCCCGCACCCGCGACCATTCCTACAGCGAGCTCCAGGAGGCCCTGGGCCGCCATGCGGCGCAAGGCTCGGAGCGCTTCAACCGCAACGTGCTCTTCACCTGCCTGGGCAGCCCCGGCAAGCCCATGGTGGACATCTGCGGCCCCATCCCCCTGGAAGCGGGCGACCGCATCCTGCTGTGCTCCGACGGCTTGTGGAGCACCGTGGCCGACACCAGCATCGCCCAGTGCCTCTCTGCCCGCATCATTTCCGATGCCGTGCCGGAGCTGGTCGAGCAGGCCCTGCGCAATGGCGGCGCCCGCTGTGACAACGTCACCGCGCTGGCCGTCGAATGGGAAGGTGACGAGGAACAGGAAGCCCTGGATTCCATCTCCACCGAAGGGCTGGACGAAGACTCCTTCGCCTCCACCATCCAGGCACGCGGCGAGGCTGGTGCCGAGCTGAGCGAAGCCGAGATCGAGAACAGCGTGCGCGAGATCCAGGAAGCGATCCGCCGCGCCGGCAAGAAACAAGCCTGAAAGGTTTCCCCATGACTGCGACGTTCCGACGCGCCGAAGAGCGCGCCGCGGATGCCCTGCGCCCTGTGCGCATCACCCGCCACTACACCCGCTACGCCGAAGGTGCCGTGCTGATCGAGTTCGGCAACACCAAGGTGCTGTGCACCGCCTCCGTCGAGGAGCGCGTGCCCCCGCACAAGAAGGGCTCGGGCGAAGGCTGGGTCACTGCCGAATACGGCATGCTGCCCCGCGCCACCCACACCCGTGGCGACCGTGAGGCGGCCCGCGGCAAGCAGAGTGGTCGCACGCAGGAGATCCAGCGCCTGATCGGCCGCTCGCTGCGTTGCGTCTTTGACCTGGCCGCCCTGGGCGAGCGCACCATCCACCTGGACTGCGACGTGATCCAGGCCGACGGTGGTACCCGCACCGCCGCCATCACTGGCGCCTACGTGGCCGCGCATGATGCCGTCAGCTGGCTGCTGGCCCAGAGCAAGATCTCGCGCTCGCCCATCAAGGACGCCGTGGCGGCCATCTCGGTGGGCATCGTCGAGGGCACGCCCCTGCTGGACCTCGAGTACACCGAGGATTCGGCCTGCGACACCGACATGAACGTGGTCATGACCGGCAGCGGCGGCTTCGTCGAACTGCAGGGCACGGCCGAGGGCGCCGCCTTCAGCCGCGCCGAGATGAATGCGCTGATGGACCTGGCCGACAAGGGCATCCGCGATCTGCTCGCCGCCCAGCGCCAGGCACTGGGCCTGGCGTGAGCCCGCTCGCGAGGAATCGATCATGAAGCTGGTGCTGGCCTCCAACAACGCCAAGAAGCTGAAGGAACTGCAGGCGCTGTTCCAGCCCCTTGGCCTGACCCTCGTCACGCAGGGCGAGCTGGGCATTCCCGAGGCGGAGGAGCCGCATCACACCTTCGTCGAGAACGCCCTGGCCAAGGCTCGCCATGCCGCGGCGGCCAGCGGTCTGCCGGCCCTGGCGGACGATTCCGGCCTCAGCGTCGACGCCCTGGGCGGCGCGCCCGGCGTGCTGTCGGCCCGCTATGCCACGCTCTTCGGTCAGCCCAAGAGCGATGCTGACAACAACCGCGTCCTGCTGGAGCAGCTGGCCCTGGGCGGGCATGCCGCGCCCTTCAGCGCGCGCTTCGTCTGTGCCCTCGTGGCCGTGCGCAGCGCCGATGACCCAGAGCCCCTGGTCGCCATGGGCCGCTGGAACGGCGAGATCCGCCGCGAGGCCGCGGGCGAGGGCGGTTTTGGCTACGATCCCCTGATGTTCATCCCGGCACTGGGCCAGTCCGTGGCCCAGCTGGACGCCGACACCAAGAACCGCCTGAGCCACCGCGCGCTGGCCTCCGCCAGCCTGCTGCAGCAGTTCCGCGAGGTCTGGCAGCTGTCTTGAATGTGATGGACGCCGGCCGCTGGGCGGCGCCAGGAGTCTGACCATGTCCCATCCCGATCGGCTGGCCGAGCTGATGCGCCCCGGCACCTTGAACCTGCCGGCCCTGCCGCCGCTCTCGCTGTACGTCCACCTGCCCTGGTGCCTGCGCAAGTGCCCCTACTGCGATTTCAACTCGCACGAATGGCGCGCCGAAGCCGGTGGCAGCGCCACCCTGCCGGTGGACACCGCGCGCGCCTACCTGGCCGCGCTGCGGGCCGACCTTGAAGCCGCGCTGCCCCTGATCTGGGGCCGGCCGGTGGTGAGCCTCTTCATCGGCGGCGGCACGCCCAGCCTCTTCGCACCCGAGCAGATCGCCGAGCTGCTGTCGGACATCCGCGCCCGTCTGCCGCTCGAGCCCGGCTGCGAGATCACGCTGGAGGCCAATCCCGGCACCTTCGAGAAGGACCGCTTCCGCGGTTTCCGCGAGGCCGGGGTGACGCGCCTGTCCATCGGCGTGCAGAGCTTCGACGACGCCAAGCTCAAGCGCCTGGGCCGCGTGCATGATGGGGCACAGTCCCGCACCGCGGTGGCCGAGGCCGCCGAGGTCTTCGAGACCTTCAACATCGACCTGATGTACGCGCTGCCGGACCAGACCCTGGCCGAGCTGGATCAGGACCTGAGCCAGGCCCTGGCCTTCCGGCCGCCGCACCTCTCGGTCTACCACCTGACCATCGAGCCCAACACGCGCTTCGCCGTCGAGCCGCCGCCCGTGCCCGATGCCGACCTGGCCAGCGACATGCTGGACCTGATCACCGCCCGCACCGGCATCCAGGGCCTGGAGCGCTACGAAGTCTCGGCCTATGCGCGCGAGGGGCATCGCTGCGCCCACAACCTCAACTACTGGCAGTTCGGTGACTATCTCGGCATCGGCGCCGGGGCGCACAGCAAGCTGTCTTTCCCGCACCGGGTGCTGCGCCAGGTGCGCTGGCGCGAGCCGGCGGCCTATCAGCGCGAGGCACTGGCCGGCAAGGCCGTCTCCAACGAACATGAGGTCAAGCGGACTGAGCTGCCCTTCGAGTTCATGCTCAACGCCCTGCGCCTGAAGGACGGCGTGGGCCTGCAGCAGTACCTGGAGCGCACCGGCCTGCCGCCCTCGAGCATTGCGCGCGCCATGGCGGCGGGCCGCGAGAAGGGTCTGCTGCTGGCCGATCCCGCCCGCATCTGCGCCACGCCGCGGGGCTTCGACTTCCTTAGCGATCTCCAGGAACTGTTCCTGGCCGCCTGACTGCGGCTCGCTCAGGCGGCCATCACGTAGACGCTCTGCTGCGCATGCTTGGCATGCCTCTTGGCGTTGGCGGCGGCGCTGGCAACGTCCTCCGCCCGGTGCAGGAGGCCGGGGCTGATGCACACCACGCCCAGGCTCAGCGTGGTGCAGGGATGGAAGCGCAGATTGCCATGGCGGTCCTCGGCCATGATGCCGCCGGCCGCCAGGGCCTCGGCGTCGAAGAGGCCGCGGGCCAGCTCGTTGAAGCGGGAGCAGATCTGCTCGCAGCGCGCCTCCCAGTCGTCGCTCTGGAACAGGATGACGAAGTCGTCCCCACCCACGTGGCCCAGGAAGTCTCGCTGGCTGTCGCAGTGGCTGCTCATGACGCGGGCCGCCAGGCGGATCATCTCGTCGCCGCGCCAGTAGCCGTAGAGGTCGTTGTAGGGCTTGAAGTGGTTGAGGTCGGCATAGGCCGCGACGAAGCTGCGGCCGCTGGCCAGCAGGCGGCCGATGTGCTGGCTGATGGGGATATTGCCAGGCAGGAAGGTCAGCGGATTGGCATGACGCGCGGCCTCGATGCGGGCCTCGGTCACCGAGCGCACCAGCTGCTCGCCCGTGCCCAGGCCGAGGTAGCGGCCCTCGCGGGTGATGATGAAGCCCTCGCGCAGGTAGCGCTGGTCGGCCGAGGTCAGCACGCGTGTGAGGGCATCCAGGCCGGTCTGTGCGTCGACGACTAGCGGCGAGGTGTTGGCGAAGAGCGTGCAGGCGTGGCGGCCGTAGAGGTCGTTGAAGAAGGGCTTGGCCCAGCGGTTCAGGAACTGGCTGCGGTCCACCAGGGCCACCGGCTGCTCCTGCGCATCCAGCACGGCCACGGCCTGCAGGCCTTCCTGCTCGTTGAAGAAGCGGTAGAGCTGCTCATGCGTGGTCGACTGTGGCAGCGCGGGCGCCTGCTGGGCCAGGCTCTCCGCCGTGATGCCCGGTCCGCCAGCGCGGCGCAGCTCGGGCAGCACGGCGATGTCGGCGCTGGCCAGCACCGCACGGGCGGCGGGCAGCAGCTCGCGCGCACCGCCGTCGCTGGGTCGTCCCAGCAACCAGCCCTGGCCATAGGAGACGCCCAGGTCGCGCAGCACGCGAAGCTCCTCGGGCTGCTCGATGCCTTCCGCCACCAGCTGCGCGCCGAAGGTCTCGGCCAGCTGCAGCAGGGCGCGGAAGGTCTGCAGCTTCTCGGCGTGCGCCGGCAGGTGCTGGGTGAAGTACTTGTCGATCTTGACGAGATTGGGCTGGATCTCCGACCACAGCCGCAGGCTGGAGCGCCCGTCGCCGAAATCATCCAGCGCGATGCCCACGCCCAGGCGCCGCAGGCGCACCAGGCCGCGGCGCAGGCTGTCGATGTCGCTCACGCGCTCGTGCTCGGTCAGCTCCACGACCACGTCCGAGGGCGTGATGCCGTAGCGCTCGCACAGCCCCAGGCCGCGCTGCCAGTTCTGCTCGCTGAGCGCCATGCACAGGGCCGAGGCAGAGATGTTGATGAAGAGCTTGCCGGGTAGCCGGGCCTGCGCCCAGTCGCGCATGGCCAGCATGGCGCAGCGGACCTCCAGCTCGACGCTGAGGCCTTCGCGGCGACCGGCTTCGAAGAGGGCGTCAGGAAACTCAAGCGGGCTGCCCGCCGGTCCGCGGACCAGTGCCTCGTGGCCATGGATGCTGCTGCAGTCCAGGGCGGCGATGGGCTGGAAGACGGTGCGCAGCTGCTCGGTGTCGATCAGGGCGCGAACGCTGACCGGGGCGCAAAGGGTATCGGGAACGGAGAAGGCCAGGGACATGGACGCCACTGTGGACGCCCTCGATGACAGCGTGACGACCCTGATCCCCAGCTGATACGAATCGCCTCAGACCGTGAACAAGTCCGCAGTCGAGACGCCACCGCCGCGGGCAGGCGGCGGCAGGCAAGACCTGACCCTCAGACGCGGTTGGTCGAGAAACCCGCCGTGCTGCGCAGGCGTTCGATCAGGCGCGGCGCGATCTGGCCCAGGGGCAGGATCTCGTCCGCGGCACCCGCGTTGATGGCCTCGCGCGGCATGCCGAAGACCACGCAGGTGGCCTCGTCCTGCACGAAGTTGTAGGCGCCGGCGTCCTTCATGACCTTCATGGCCCGCGCGCCGTCTGCTCCCATGCCGGTCAGCATGATGCCCAGGGCATTGGGGCCCACCACGCGCGCCGCCGAGTTGAACAGCACCTCGACGGAGGGCTTGTGGCGGTTGACGGGCTCGCCGTCCTGCACGCGGGCGATGTAGTTGGCACCGGAACGCTCGACGCTGAGGTGCATGCCGCCCGGGGCGATGTAGCCGTGGCCGGGCAGGATGCGCTCGCCGTCCTGTGCTTCCTTGACGCGGATCTTGCACAGGCCGTCCAGGCGCGCCGCATAGCTCTTGGTGAAGCCAGGCGGCATGTGCTGGGTGATGACCACGGCCGGGCTGTCCGGGGGCAGGTTGACCAGCACGTCCTTGGTGGCCTCGGTGCCGCCGGTGGAGGCGCCGATGAAGATGATCTTTTCCGTCGACAGGCGGCCGATATTGGCCACGGTGACCGGCTTGGGCGCCACGGGGGCCTCGCCCGGCGCTGCGGCAGGCGCGGGTGCGTGATGGCGGCGGATGTGGGCCTTGGAGGCCACGCGGATCTTGTCGGTGATGTCCTGGGCCAGCTGGCGGATGCCGTCGGCCACGCCGATCTTGGGCTTGGCCACGAAGTCGATGGCACCCAGCTCCAGGGCCTTGAGCGTCACCTCGGCGCCGCGCTCGGTCAGCGTGGACACCATCACCACGGGCATGGGCCGCAGGCGCATCAGGCGGGAGAGGAAGTCCAGCCCGTCCATCTTGGGCATCTCGACGTCCAGGGTGATCACGTCCGGATTGAGGTTGCGGATCATCTCGCGGGCGGCCAGCGGGTCGGCGGCCGCGCCGATGCATTCCATGTCCGGTTGACGGTTGATGATTTCGGTCAGGATGCTGCGCACCAGTGCGGAGTCATCGACCACCACGACTTTGGTCTTGGCCATTTCTCTTTCCCTCGTTGCGCCTCAGAACAGATCGATGGAGCCGCCGGTCGCCACCACGGGCTGAGCCTTCTGGGCGGCGGCGCGATCCTGTTGCAGCAGGGCGTCGGTGTTGGTGGTGGCCAGTCGCTTCACCATGGCCTTGCCGCTGTGCGGCAGGAAGCAGACTTTTCTGGGGTAGACGTCCATGACGTCCTTGGAGACCACGGGGATGCGTTCCAGCTTGAGGTAGTCCAGCACGAAGTTGGTGTTGCGCTCGCCGACGTTGATGGTGTTCATGCCGCTGATCACGGCGCCACCGCCGAAGATCTTGGCTTCCATGCGGCCCTTGGAGGCGCCGCGCTTCATCATCTCGTTGATCAGCAGTTCCATGGCGAAGGAGCCGTAGCGGCCCGAATCGCCGGCGCCCTCGGGCAGCATGAAGTGGTTCATGCCGCCGACCTGCGCATGACGGTCCCACAGGCAAGCCGCGATGCAGGAACCCAGGGTGGTCATGACCAGCAGGTCTTCGCTGTCGACAAAGTATTCACCGGGCAGGACCTTGACCGCGGCGTTCTTGAAGTGGGCGTCGTAGAAGAAGAAGGAGGCTTCACCCTGCTTGCGGGGCTGTGCCTTCAACTGGGCCACACGCGCGGCGCCGACGCCGCTGGCCTGCAAGGCGCTGACGGCTGATGAGGGGGAAGGCGTGCTCATGATGGTGTATCGGCCTGAGGGCTCGGGAAAATGGAGGGGCGGGCCGAGGCCCGGCTCAGACGCGCTCGTAGATGGTCTTGCCGCGCAGTCGGAACAGATCCTTGGATTCGGTGAAGTTCTCGGAGTGGCCGACGAAGAGCAGGCCGTTGGGGCGCATCACCTTGTGGATGCGCTCCAGCACCTTGCGCTGCGTCGGGGCGTCGAAATAGATCATCACGTTGCGGCAGAAGACGATGTGGAAGGGCTCGCCCAGCTGCCACTGGTTGTTCATCAGGTTGAGCGTCTTGAAGTCGATCCAGCGCTGCAACTCCGGCTTGACGCGGATGCGCCCTTCGTTGGCCCCCGTGCCCCGCATGAAGAAGCTCTTGAGGCGGGCCGGCGACAGGCCGCGGGAGTCCGCGTTGTAGACGCCGCGCCGGGCCGTGTTGAGCACGTTGGTGTCGATGTCGCTGGCGACGATCTGCACCTGCGCGCTGCTGCCCAGGGCCTCTGAGCAGGTCATCGCGATGGAGTAGGGCTCCTCGCCGGTGGAGGCCGCGCAGCACCAGATGCGCACGGGCTTGCCCGCCAACGGCTTCAGGTCGTCGGCCAGCGCATGGAAGTGGTGTTCCTCGCGGAAGAAGGAGGTCAGGTTGGTCGTCAGGCAATTGACGAACTCCTGCCACTCCTGCTCGCCCTGGGGGCCGGTGGAGGATTCCAGCCACTGCAGGTAGCTGGCGAAGGAGTTGTAGCCGGTGTCCCGCAGGCGGCGGGACAGGCGGCTGTAGACCATGGCGTGCTTGCCGTCATGCAGGCTGATGCCGGCATGCTGGTAGATCAGCTGGCGCACGCGGTCGAAGTCGCTGCGGCTGAAACTGAACTCGTGGTCCACGGACTCGGCAACGGGGGACGCTGGCAGGGTGGGCCGCATGGATATTGCTCGCTGCTCCTGGTTGGTCGGCAAGGGCTTCTATGGCCCTGTCGAGTCGATTCTCGGGTCTTTTCCAGTGTCTGTGAGCCTGCCGTGGCAAGAATGTAAAAACTGGGAGGGGAGAACGGGCCAATTCGTGCCAGTTTGCGCACTTGGGCGCTGCTAGACTGCCCTGGCATCCTCAGGGGACGCTCTTGCCATCCAGTCCAACCCGCCCTCACATCGACATCCAGGACCTCCGCCTGGAGCCCGCGCTGCAGCTGCTGCAGCAGGCCGGCGCCATGCTGCCCGACACTGAACCCCACAGCAGGGCTTGGCTGCAGGCCGTGCTGGATGCCCTGTGCGATCTCTCCAGCAAGGACGCCCTGACCCATCTGGACAACCGCCGCAGCTTCGAGATGGCGCTGTCGCGCGAGGTGGACCGGGTGGCCCGCTCCGGCGAGCCGGCCCTGCTGCTGGTGCTGGACATCGACCATTTCAAGTCGGTCAATGACACCTACGGCCATGCAGCTGGCGACCTGGTGATCCAGGCGGTGGCCAAGGCCCTCATGCAGACCGTGCGCCCCATGGACACCGTGGCCCGCGTGGGCGGCGAAGAGTTCGCCATCATCCTGCCGAACTGCCCGGCCACCTTTGGCGCCACCGTGGCGGAGCGCATCCGCGAGACCGTGGAGGCCCTGCCCATCCAGGTCACGCCGATGCAGTCCCTCAAGATCACCGTCAGCCTGGGCGGCGCCTTTGCGCCGCAATGGGTGCGTTCCTCGGCCCTGCTGTGGATGGAACGCGCCGACCGCCAGCTCTACCGCGCCAAGGCCGAAGGCCGCAACCGTGCCTGTCTGGAGGCCCAGCCGGACTCCCTGGTCAGCGCTGACGAAAAAAGCATGTTGTTTGCACTAACGCAACAGGAAAGCGAATGAGTACCACCCCAGCGCCTGCTGCATCTCCCACCCGGCCCAGCCGAGGCGGCGCCCGGACCCTGGCCGTCACCAGCGGCAAGGGGGGCGTCGGCAAGACCTTCGTGACTGCCAACCTCGCGGCCGCCCTCGCGGCCCGCGGCCTGCGTGTGCTGGTCCTTGACGCTGACCTGGGCCTGGCCAACCTCGACGTGGTGCTGAACCTGCATCCCAAGATCACCCTGCACGACGTCTTCACGGAGAAGGCCACGCTGGAAC
Organism: Pelomonas sp. BJYL3; assembly: GCF_027257975.1. Classification (GTDB taxonomy): domain Bacteria; phylum Pseudomonadota; class Gammaproteobacteria; order Burkholderiales; family Burkholderiaceae_C; genus Roseateles_B; species Roseateles_B flavus. The sequence goes on along the minus strand of NZ_JANZKX010000001.1, from coordinate 67,964 downwards.
AGGCCATCCTGCCGGCGCCCGGCGGCTTTCACGTGCTGCTGGCGGGGTCGGGCATGGTCGAGTACTCGCGCCTGACGCCCGAGGTCCGCGAGAAGCTCCTGCATATCATCGAACTGGTCAAGCCGCGCTTCGACTGGGTGCTGCTGGACACCGGTGCAGGCATCTCCGACGTCGTGCTCTATGCCGTGTCCCTGGCGACCGATGTACTGGTCGTCGCCACTCCCGAGCCGACTTCCCTGACGGACGCCTATGCCACCATCAAGGTGCTGGTCACGCAGCAGGATCGCCGCCATGTGGGGATGGTGCTCAACCAGGCCTCGCGACCCGGCGAGGGCAAGCTGATCTGCGGGCAGCTGCAGCAGGTGCTGCAGCGCTTCGTGGGCTCCCTGCCGGGCCAGGGCTTCAAGCTGGAGCTGCTGGGCGAGGTCAAGGCGGACCTGGCCGTGCGGCAGGCCGTGCTCAAGCGCCAGCTGCTGCTGGAGCACTTCCCCGGCAGCGATGCCGCGCAGTCCATCAAGGCCCTGGCGACCCGCCTGCTGAGCTGAGGCCACCGGGCCGCGCTGCTAAGCTGACGGCATGACTTATTCCGCTTCGAGCAAGGAGGCGCCCCGCAGCGCCTATGAGTGGGTGGGCGGCGAAGATGCCGTACGTGCCCTGGTCGACCGCTTCTACGACCTCATGGACCTGGAACCGGCCTATGCCGAGTTGCGGGCCGTGCATCCCACCGACATGTCCGGCTCGCGGGACAAGCTCTTCTGGTTCCTCTGCGGCTGGCTGGGCGGGCCGGACCATTTCGTCGAGCGCTTCGGCCACCCGCGCCTGCGGGCCCGGCACCTGCCGTTTCGCATCGGCATCCGCGAGCGCGACCAATGGGTGGCCTGCATGCGCCAGGCCATGGCCGAGCTGGCCCTGGACCCGGCCCTGCAGTCCCGCCTGGACGAGGCCTTCATGGGCACGGCGGACTGGATGCGCAATATTGGCGGCTGAGCGGGCACCGGCGCACTGACGCCTGCTTGACGCCTGTCTGCACGCCTGTCTGCACGGCGCAGCCGCTGCCGGGCGCCTCGGCACGCCAGTTCTGCTTGCCGTGAGTCACCGTGCGCGACGTGCGCGGCGTGCCAGCTGGGGCGGTCGGCACGCCTGCGCAGCAAGCTTGATCTCGTTCAACAGAATGCGAGTGGTTCGCATTTACATTGCCTCCCACTTTCTCTCGGAGGCATGCATGACGTTCAATCGCCGCTGGCAGACCCAGGCCGCGGAAACGCCCATCGGCGTGCCGCAGAACCCGGCGGACATGGACATCGCTGCCGTCTACCTGCAGCCGGTGGACATGGAGCCCGAAGGGCCTGTCAGCGACGGCCCGCACCACGGCGACAGCGTCAAGCTCCGCGCCCCCGGCAAGAAGGGCGGGTACTGAGATGCGCCGGTCCCTGCGTTCGCTGCTGGGCGCGGCCTTGCTGAGCCCGGTGCTGGCGAGCGCCCAGGGCGCCTTGCCCTTGCCGCCCGAGCTCCGGCACCTGCTGCAGCGCCTGGAGCGCCTGGAGACGGAGAACCAGCAGCTGCGCGCGCGGCTGGATGCCCTGTCGCCGCCGGATCCGCGGCTCCATGCCCTGGAGGACGCCCGCCAGCAGACCGACAAGGCCCCGTCCACCGAATGCCTGAGCGAGCCGCAGCCCGAGCTCGTCACAGGGCTCAAGGCGGTGGAACGGCAGATCGAGGCGCTGGAAGGCGTCAGCGTGGCGGCCTCGCTGACGGGCGTGCTGCAGCGGGCGTCGGCGGGGTCCCGGGACGGTAGCGGCGCTCAGTCGCGGCTGAACTACCGGGGCGATGTCTCTGTGGGCGTGCCGGCCGGCCGGCTCAACGACATCCAGGGCCGCCTGTTCCTCCATGTGCGGCTGGGGCAGGGGGCGGGGCTCACGCTGCGCGACAGCCTGGCGGGCGGCACGAATGCCATCGCCTTCCAGACGCAGGCCGGCGCCTCGGACGCCTTTGCCATCCTGGCCCAGGCCTGGTACCAGCTGACCGTGCCCCTGCCGCGTGAGCAAGGGCAGGCCCAGGACCGTGAGCAGCTGGAGATCACCGTGGGCAAGATGGACCCCTTCCAGTTCTTCGATCAGAACGCCATCGCAGACGACGAGACAGCGCGCTTCCAGAACAAGGTCTTCGTGCACAACCCTCTGCTGGACGCGGGGGGAGACATGGGCGGCGACGCCTACGGCTTCGCGCCGGGCCTGCGCCTTGCCTATGGCGCCTCGCCCGACCGGGTGACGGGCTGGAGCGCCTCCCTGGGCGTGTTCGCCGCGGGCGAGGCGGCGGGCTTCGGCCGGGGCCTGGGCCGGCCGCTGCTGCTGGCCCAGCTGGACACCAGCCGGCGCCTGTGGGCCGGCCTGCCGGGCAACTATCGGGTCTACGCCTGGCGCAACGGCCAGGCCAGGGATCACGAGGGTCGCCCCGCCGCGCATGGGGGCTGGGGCGCCTCGCTGGACCAGCGCCTGGGTGATGACTGGACCGGCTTCCTGCGCTACGGCCACCAGCTGAAGGGCTCGCCGCGCGTGGACCGGGCACTGACCCTGGGCCTGGAACTCGACGGCCGGCGCTGGGGGCGCAGTGCCGACGGCCTGGGGCTGGCCACAGCCTGGCTGCATGCCGCGCAGTCCTGGCGTCAGGCACAGGCTTCTGGCGCACGGGAACAGGTCTGTGAGCTGTTCTACCGCTACCAACTCAACGACAAGGTGCAGATCACACCGGACCTGCAATGGATACGCCAGCCGCTGGCCCAGGCCGGCAGCCCGTCCATCCGCGTCTGGGGCGTGCGGGCTCGGGTGGGGCTGTGATGCCCCGGCCGCCTCCTCGCACTCTGCGGCGGCCGGGGGGGCTGCTCATGGCACCCATGGTCGTCTGCCCGGCCGTACGGCCCTGCCGAACTGCGCGCCGTGTTGCTGGTGCTGCACAAGGGGCGCATCAGCCCTGACCTGATCGGGCTGCCGACGGGCCCGCGTCACAAGCGTCGCTTGCAGAACAAGGAGCCCGGCCCCATCGAGTTCGAGAACCTGGACCTGCGCATCGGGCACGGGCTCGCCGAGGGGCGAGTCCTTCGTGACGCTGGCTCTGCTGCTGCCCGGCCGCTATCGATTCATTGACGAGTTCCGCCCCGGGACCGAGGCCATTGAGCCCGTGATCCGCAGAGGTGTCCCGCGTGCTGTCTCCTTCAACTCCTAGCAGGAAGCCGGGAGGCCCTCCTGGTGCTGGCCATTCGCCTGGCCAGGGTGGCCGAGCAGCTCAAGGCCACGCGGCTGCGGCATCCCTTCGGCCTCGCCGCGTGGAGGGGCGCTGGCCGGCGGGGCTGTCGTTGCTGGCCTACCAGCTGCTGGTCTGCCTGCTGCTGATGGACGGCCTCTGGTGGCACCACTGCCAGCTAGCCTGGCGCACCGGGACAGGGGCTGCCCGCGGGTCAACGGACGATCTTGAAGACGAACTCCTGCTCGAAGCCCTGATTGCCCCGGCACTGGTAGGCGCCCAGCGCGGACTGCACCGAGTCCAGCAAGGCGCGGCGCGTGCGGGCGTCCATGCCGCCGCTGCTGCTGAGCACCTTCACGTCCGCCACGTGGCCGGCCTGCAGCCGGGCGTGAATGCGGAACATGGCCTGGCCTTCCCAGTTCACGGCCGGCACGGCCGGCGGGGCCATCACGCTGCACAGTGCCTCAGGTCGGGCGGCCTCGGACGTCGGGGCGCCGTCCTCAGCAGGCATGGTCGGGTGGCTTCCCTGCGTGAGCGCCGGGCTGGCATCGGCCTCGACCGCCACCGTGATGGGCGAGGGGAGCGACTTGTCGATCTGGATCTCCGGCGCGGGGATGACCGGTGTTTCCGGCGGCGTGAACTCAGGCTTGGCGATCTCGAGCTTGGGCTGCACGAGCTTCTCGGGCTCCACCACCTCCTCGATCCATACCGCGGGGGGGACGACCTTCTTGACGATGTCACGGGCCAGGCCCGAGGACAGTCCCCAGATGATGAGGACGTGGATCAGGATCACCAGGACCAGGCTTCGCAGCCCTCGACGGGGCAGCTGCAGGGCAGGGGTGCTGTTCATGGGCAGGCCTCCTCTGTGAATGCGGCTTGGGCACCACGGGGTGACACCGTCTCGAGAATCGCCAGCCTGTGCCGGGACGACTCCCTCGGTGCACGACGCCAGTCCAGACTAGTGAGGCGGCGGCGGGCCTGTCAATGCGGCTCAATGGCGGCGTCAGGGGCTTGCCCCAGGAGAAACGGCCAAGGGAGTGACAGCTTGGTTCAGATGGATACGTCTGCTCACTGGGAAGCAGGGGCGCAGCCACGCCCCTGCCGTCCCGAGGCAGCGCCTCTAACTCATTGGATGTTGAAGACGAACTCCTGCTCGAAGGCCTGGTTGCCGCGGCACTGGTAGGCGCTCAGGGCCGCCTGCACCGCGCTCTGCAGCGCACGGCGGGTGCGCGCGTCCATGCCGCCGGCCAGGCTCAGGAACTGCACCTCGGCCACGCGGCCGCCTACCAGGCGGGCCTGGACCGTCAGCGAGGCGCGTCCGCTCCAGTTCACGGCCGGCAACTCGGGCATGGCCATCACATCGCACACGGCCTCAGCGCGCATCGGACCGCTCGTGGGCGGGGTGGCGAGCTGGGGCTGGCCGTTCTCCACGGGTCTGCTGCCGCTGCCCGGCCGGATGTCGCTGGGCGTGGACGGGGTCTCGGTGACGCCCGTGATGGTGGGCTGGGTCTGCTCGATGGGGATGTCCCGCAGCGGGATCAGGTCAGGCTTGACGGCATCGAAGACTGGCTTGGGAGGCTCCAGGGGTGGGGGCTCCAGCTTGACGGTCTTCTCAGGCTTGTCGATGAACACCGCGGGCGGCTGTTCCTTCTTCGTGAAATGGGTGCTCAGGCCGGAGGCCAGCCCCCAGATGATCAAGGCATGGGTCAGGACGACCAGGCCGATGCCTTTGACACTCCTCTTCGGGAGTTGCAGGGTGTGCAAGTCGCTCATGTGCGGTCCTCTCAGGAATGGGGTCAATGAGAACTACACGGTGGCACCGTCCCGGGCGCTCGCCTGGCGGGCCGCCGGGAAAACCTCCCGTCGGTGCATGCCGCAGGGCCAGACTAACGAGGGCGCTGAGTGGACGTCAATGGGCGGTGTTGTGGATGAACTTCCTGGCGTTCGACTGTGGTCCGGCATCGACAATCGGCCAGCCTTGCAAGCTGGCGTTCAGCATGGGCCGGGATGCTGGGCGGGTTTGGCCCTCAGCAGCCGTTGAGCAGCACCATCAGGGCACCCGCGCCGCCGTCGCTGGGGCGGGCCTGGACGAAGGCCAGCACCTCCTGCTTCTGCACCAGCCAGCGCCTCACCCGGGTCTTGAGCACCGGCTCCCGGCCGGGCGATCCATTGCCTTTGCCATGCACCACCCGCACGCAACGCATGCCGCGGCGCGCGCTGTCATGGATGAAGCCGCCCAGGGCCTCGCGCGCCTGGTCTCGCCGCAGGCCATGGAGGTCAATCTGCGCCTGCAGGGCCCAGTGGCCTCGACGCAGTTTGCGCACCACCTCCAGGCTGACTTCGGGGCGGCGGAAGGACAGGGTCTCGTCGGTTTCCAGCAGGGACTCGACGTCGAAGTCGTCCGACAGGGCCTGGCGCAGCACGGCCTGTTCGTCGAGCTCGCGCTGGCGCGGCTCGGGGAGGGGTGGGGCGGCACTCAGGAGCACGCGGCCGGTGTCGGGCAGCTGGGTGACGGGGCCGACGCTCAGCTCGAACAGCCGTGCCTCGCGCTCCATCAGGCGCCGCTGTGCGGCCTCGCGCTCCAGGCGGACTTCTTCCTCGCGCTGACGGCGCTGCAGCTCCTTGTGCAGCTGGCCCAGGTCCTGGAGGCTTTGCAGCGCGGGGGTGGCGGGCTTGCGGCTCATGTCAGATCAGGCCCCGTTCGGCCATGGAGACCGACTGCCCGGGCGCCACGACGAAGTGGTCCAGCACCCGCACGTCCACCAGGGCCAGGGCCTTGATGAGCTGCTGGGTCAGCAGTGCGTCGGACTTGGACGGCTCCGCCACGCCCGAAGGATGGTTGTGCGCCAGGATCAGCGCCGCCGCGCCCAGGGCCAGGGCACGCTTGGCGACCTCGCGGGGGTAGACGTTGGCCTGGGTGAGGGTGCCGTGAAAGAGGACTTCCATGCGGATGAGGCGGTGCTGGGCATCAAGGAACAGCACGGCAAAGGCTTCGTGGTCGAGGTGGGCCAGCTGCAGCTGCAGATAGGAGCGCACCGCGTGGGGGGCCTCGAAGCTGGAGCTGCGCTGCAGCCGGGATTGAAGGGTGCGGTCCGCGATCTCGAGGACGGCGGCCAGTTCGGCGCGCCGGGCCGGCCCGAGGCCCTTGACGGACTTCAGGGCCTGCGCGTCGGCGTGCATGAGCCCGGCCAGGCCGCCGAAGCGGTCCAGCAGCTCCTGGGACAGGCTCAGCACGGGCTTGCCCTTGAGCCCGGTGCCCAGCAGCAGGGCCAGCAGTTCGGCATCGGCGAGGGCCGAGGCGCCGCGGGCCAGCAGCTTCTCGCGGGGCCGGGCGGCGGCGGGGAGTTCATGCAGCATGGGAGCAGAAGAAGCAGCGTGGCACCAGGCGCGGCGAGCTTGCGCTGGACCAAGGAATTGAAAGGAATGTGGGTTCGGCCGGGCTCGCATTGTCGTCCAGCCTAAAATCCGCCACAGCGACAAAGAGACCGGCCTGGGCGCCGGGACAGCATGAACCTCATCCAACAAGGGTCCTTTTTAACCCTGCACTACCGTCTGGCCGGTCCTGACGGTGCCGACATTGTCAATACCTTTGACGACAAGCCTGCCACCCTGTCCCTGGGCGCCGGCCAGTTGGCGCCGGCCATCGAGGCCCGGCTGATCGGCCTGGCCGAGGGCACGCACACCCGTTTCGAGCTGGCTGCCGGCGAGGCCTTTGGCGAACGCAACCCGGAGATGCTGCAGCGCGTGAAGCGCGCCCTCCTGGACGAGCTGGGCGATCCCGACCAGACCTATTCGGTGGGCGATGTGATCGAGTTCCCGACGCCGGACGGCAAGGGCAGCTACGCCGGCCTGGTGCGCGAGCTCGGCGAGGACTGGCTGCTGTTCGACTTCAACCACCCGCTGGCCGGCCAGCCGGTGAGCTTCGAAGTCCAGATCATCGGGGTGCTGTGATGAGTGAGCAGGCCCTGCAATCCCTGGGAGAAGTCCTGCTGGCCGAGCCCCGCGGCTTCTGTGCCGGCGTGGACCGCGCGATCGAGATCGTCGAGCGCGCCCTGCAGAAGTTTGGCGCTCCTATCTATGTGCGCCATGAGATCGTGCACAACACCTTCGTGGTCAACGACCTCAAGGCCAAGGGCGCGATCTTCATCGAGGACCTGGCGGACGTGCCGCCGGGCGCCACCCTGATCTTCAGCGCCCATGGCGTGAGCCAGGCGGTGCGCCAGGAGGCGGCCCAGCGCGGCTTCCAGGTCTATGACGCCACCTGCCCGCTGGTCACCAAGGTGCATGTGGAAGTGGCCAAGCTGCATCGCGAGGGCTATGAGTTCATCATGATCGGCCACAAGGGGCACCCCGAGGTCGAAGGCACCATGGGCCAGCTCAGCGATGGCATCTACCTCGTGGAAGAAGCGGCGGACGTGCCCCATGTGCGCGTGAAGGACCCCGCCCGCCTGGCCGTGGTCACCCAGACCACGCTCAGCGTGGACGACGCCGCCGAGATCCTGGCCGCCGTGAAGCAGCATTTCCCGCTGGTGCGCGAGCCCAAGAAGCAGGACATCTGCTATGCCACCCAGAACCGCCAGGATGCCGTCAAGCTGCTGGCGCCGCAGGTGGACGTGGTGATCGTGGTGGGCAGCCCCACCAGTTCCAACAGCAACCGCCTGCGCGAACTCGCCGAGCGCCTGGGCACGCCGGCCTATATGGTCGATGGCGCCGAGGACCTGCAGGCCGCCTGGTTCGAAGGCCGTCAGTGCGTGGGCCTCACGGCGGGCGCCTCGGCCCCAGATGTGCTGGTGCAGGCCGTCATCGCCCGCCTGCGCGCGCTGGGTGCCACCACCGTGCGCAGCCTGCCGGGCGTGGAGGAGCATGTGCGCTTCCCGCTGCCCCTGGGCCTGGGCGACAAGTCCATGGCCGAGCACGCCGCGTCCCGATCTTGACGCTGGCCGCTCCCTGACGGCCACACGGCCCCTTTTTCGCCCGGGCGCGCCTGAGTCGGCCGGCCCGCTGCCTAGAATTCCCTCCCTGAGACGAGGACCCCCATGCTTGACCTGACCCTGTTGCGCAAGGACCTGGACGCCGTGATCGCGCGTCTGCAGACCCGCAAGAATCCCCAGACCTTCCTGGACGTCGAACGCTTCAAGGCCCTGGAGGCCGAGCGCAAGGCCGTGCAGACCCGCACCGAAGAGCTGCAGGCACGCCGCAATGCGCTGTCCAAGCAGATCGGCATGAAGAAGGGCAAGGGCGAGGACGCCTCGGCCGAGATGGCGGAGGTGGGCGGCATCGGCGACGAGCAGAAGGCCGGCGCCGAGCGCCTGGATGCCATCCAGCAGGAGCTGCTCGCCATGCTGATGAGCGTGCCCAACCTGCCGCATGAGTCGGTGCCCGCGGGTGCCGATGAATCGGGCAATGTCGAGGTGCGCCGCTGGGGCACGCCCAAGACCTTCGACTTCGAGCTGAAGGACCACGTGGACCTGGGCGCTCCCCTGGGCCTGGACTTCGAGACCGGCGCCAAGCTCAGCGGCTCGCGCTTCACCTTCCTGAAGGGCCCGGCGGCCCGCCTGCACCGCGCGCTGGCGCAGTTCATGCTGGACGTGCAGACCGCAGAGCACGGCTACACCGAGTGCTACACGCCCTACATCGTCAACCGCGAGGTGCTGGAGGGCACCGGCCAGCTGCCCAAGTTCAAGGAAGACATGTTCTGGGTGCTGCGCGGCGGTGACGACGAAGCGGCGGAGCAGTACCTGATCTCCACCTCGGAGATCTCGCTGACCAACACCGTGCGCGAGCAGGTGCTGGATGCGGCCCAGCTGCCCATCAAGCTGACGGCCCACAGCCCCTGCTTCCGCTCGGAGGCGGGCAGTGCAGGGCGCGACACCCGCGGCCTGATCCGCCAGCATCAGTTCGACAAGGTCGAGATGGTGCAGATCGTCCATCCCGAGAAGAGCTACGAGGCCCTGGACGAGATGGTGGGCCATGCCGAGGCCATCCTGCAGAAGCTGGGCCTGCCTTACCGCGTGATGAGCCTGTGCACGGGCGACATGGGCTTTGGCGCTGCCAAGACCTTCGACCTGGAAGTCTGGGTGCCGGCGCAGGGCGTGTACCGCGAGATCAGCTCCTGCTCGAACTGCGAGGCCTTCCAGGCGCGCCGCATGCAGGCCCGCTTCAAGAATGCCCAGGGCAAGAACGAGCTGGTGCACACGCTCAACGGCTCCGGTCTGGCCGTCGGCCGCACCCTGGTGGCCGTGCTGGAGAACTACCAGAACGCCGACGGCAGCATCACGGTGCCGGAAGCGCTGCGCCCCTATCTGGGCGGCCTGGCCCTGCTGAAGGCTTGAACTTTTTTCGCCTGCCTGGCTGAAATTGCTTGGTGGGTCGAAAAATGTCGCTATACTAGCGGGCTTACTCGCAAACAACCACGCGAGCACCGAATCAGGAGAGGTGGCAGAGTGGTTGAATGTACCTGACTCGAAATCAGGCGTACGGTATCCCCGTACCGGGGGTTCGAATCCCCCCCTCTCCGCCAGATGCCTTGTGAATCAAGGACCTAGAAGCCGGCCCAGCGCCGGCTTCTTTGCTTTGTGGCCCGCATTTCCGAAATCCGGTTCCGTCAGTGATGATGGCCCTCGCTGCCCTGCGGCCGCGGGCAGGGCAAGAACGGCGGAAGCGGCGGAAAGCGCATGCCCTGGCGCACTGGGCTTGCGGCAATCATGGCAGCGGTCTTCTGCGCGTCTGGCGTGCAAAACTTGGGTCCCGGCGGGCGTTTGCGCGGGCTGGCCCCGTAGTGCGAGGGACTGTCATCCTCTATCGTCCGCGCTTGAATTCCCCTGCCAGGCGCGCCCGATGGCCTTGAAGTTGTTGCTGCTGATCGCCCTGGCGTGGCCTGGGCTGCTGTGCCAGGCGGCCGAGCCTCCTGCTGCGCCGGTGGCGGTCAGGGCCTCGAACGGAACGCTGGAGCGGCTGGTCTGGGCGGGGGCGCCCTATGCTCCCATGGTCATCCGGGAAGGATCGCTGCGCGGGCGCGGCTATGTGGATCGCATGCTGGCCGAGGTGCTGCAGCCCGGCCTGCCGCAATACCGCCACGAGACCCTGCATGTGTCGCCTACACGCCTGGACCGTGAGCTGCGGGAATCGGACCAGGCGGTCTGCAGCCCGGCCTTCAGCCGCACGGCCTCGCGCATGACGCGCTATGCCTTCACCTCGGCCATCTTCCGCTTCCTGCCCGTGGGCGTGGTCATGCGCAGAGACCATGCGCTGGCGCCGGCGCCGCGCCTTGACCCGCAGCCGCTGTCCCTGCAGGCACTGTCCCTGCAGGCACTGCTGGACCGCGGGGTGCGCCTGGGTCTCGTGGGCTATCGAGCCCATGGCGGGATGGTGGACCTCATGCTGGGTGCCCATGCGGCCCAGGTGCAGCGCTTCGTGCTGAACACCTCCAACCAGTCCGTGCTGGCCATGCTGGCCCGCGCGCATGCCGTGGATGCCACCCTGGTCTACGAGTTCGAGCTCAGCTACTTCGTGGCCCTGCAGCCCGAGCTCGGCAAGCAGCTGGCCTGGTGGCCGCTGGAGGAGCTGGACGAATCCCAGCTGTCCTACATCGCCTGCTCCGTCAGCCCGGCCGGGCGGCGCGCCGTGCTGGCCATCGATCGCCTGCTGGCGCAGCCCGGCGTGCGCGAACGGCTGCAGGCCCTCTATGAGCAATGGCTGGACGAGGGCAGCCGAAGGCGCCTCAAGGAGTTGCGCCTGCGCATGGGGCCGCTGTTCTGGCGGGATCCGCGGGACTGAGGGAGGGGCAGGTCCGGCTTATCCCTCCTTTGGGGGCCCCCTAAAGAGTCCCCCTGCTCAACCCTGCCCGGGAGGACAGTGGGGACTGCGGCCTGAAGCCTGGGTCGCGATGGAGCTGGTCATGCATTTCAAGGAAGTCGACTGCGGGAACTACCGGATCTTCGCTGGCGCCATCGAGCGCACGCGAGCCTACGGCTATGTGGCCGCCGTGGTAGTGATGCGCCTGGAGCAGGGGCGGCCGCAGCACGAAGTGTTCAGGGACGAGAACATGGCGGGTGGCTACGGCTGGCCCTCCCCGGCGGAAGCCCTGCGCCACGCGGTGCGCGAAGGGCAGCGGGCCGTGAGCAGCCGCGCACCGCAGAGGCCCTACGGCGCCGTGGTGGCCTGAGCAGGCCAGACACATCCCGATACCCCTGGGCGCCCCTGGACACCCCTGGGGCCGGCGAGCGTATTTCAGGCTTGCCATACCGTCGCTCATCGCCTCCTTGGGGCTGGCGCCTTGGTGAGGGCTCCGCGGGCGGCTATCGTCTCGCTCCATGCAATCGGAGAAGATGCCCCGCCCGCCCGTGCCCAGCCATGCTGAAGCCCGGCGCGCCTTCTTTGCCGAGCTGAATCCGCGCCGAGTCGGGGTCGCCCTGGCATTGGGCGCCGTGGCCGCCGGCTTCCTCAATTCCATCTTCATCACGCCCTTTCCGGTCCTGCTGGGCCGGACGCTGTTCGTCGCCATCCTGGCGCTGATCGCCTTTCTTGCGGCCGGGCAATGGCCCAGGCGCCTGCCCCGCTGGATCGAGCGCTGGCTGCTGCAGGTGATGGTCGTGGTGCTGGCAGTGCCGGTGGGCACGGCCATCGTCTACCTGGCCGCGGTGGGCGGGGATGTCGATCGGCTGCTGCAGAGCGAGGGCCGCATCCTGGGCTTCCAGTGGATCGTGGGTTCGGGGCTGCTGCTGGGGCCGCTGATCGCACTGGGCGCGCTGTACCGCCAGCGTGACGCCGAGGCGCGCTCCCAGGCCTTGCGCTTCGAGCTGGAGCGCAGCGAGCTGGAGCGCCGCGCGCTGGATGTCCGCCTGCGACTGCTGCAGGCGCAGATCGAACCCCACTTCCTCTTCAACACGCTTGCCAATGTGCGCGCGCTGGTGGAGACGGGCTCGCCGCAGGCCGCGCCGGTGCTGCACAGCCTGATCGCCTATCTGCGTGCGGCCATGCCCCGGCTGCACGATGAGCTGGCCACGCTGGGCGATGAGCTGGGGCTGGTACGCGCCTACCTGGACCTCATGCACCTGCGCATGCCCGACCGCCTGCAGTTCAGCATCGAGGTGCCCGCCCCGCTGCACAGCCTGCGCTTCCCCCCCATGGCCTTGCTGACCCTGGTGGAGAACGCCGTGCGCCATGGCATTGACCCCAGCGAGGAAGGCGGCCGCATCGTGATCAGCGGCGAGCACCAGGGGGCACGCGTGGTGCTGGGTGTCACGGATACCGGCGTGGGCCTGGCGCAGTCCATGGGCACGGGCACGGGCCTGCGCAATCTGCGCGAGCGCCTGCAAGTGTTCTACGGGCCCTCGGCCTCGCTGGATTTGGCAGAGAATCAACCGCACGGCCTGCGTGCCCAGATCCAGTTCAGCCCATGATTGCCGCCACCGCCCTGATTGCCGACGACGAACCCCTGCTGCGCGAAAGTCTCAGCCGGGCCCTGCAGCAGCACTGGCCCGAGCTGACGGTGGTGGCCACTGCCCGCAACGGGCGCGAGGCGGTGGAGCTCTTCGAGATCCACACGCCGGACATCGTCTTCCTGGATGTGCACATGCCCGGCGTCAATGGCGTCGAGGCGGCGCGCCAGATCGGCCGCCGCGCGCAGCTGGTCTTTGTCACTGCCTACGAGCAGTATGCGGTGCAGGCCTTCGAGCAGGGGGCCCTGGACTATGTCGTCAAGCCGGTCGACCCGGCGCGCCTGGGCGACACCGTCGAGCGCCTCCAGGAGCGCCTGCGCCAGCAGCGCGCGGGGCAGTCGCCTGCGGCGGCCGGATTGGAGTCCATGATCGAGCAACTGGCCCAGCGCCTGGTGCAGGAGGGCAGCCTGCCTGCGGCCGCCCCGCGCGCCGCACCCGCCGCCAGCAGCTATCTCCAGTGGATCCGCGCCTCGGTGGGCAGCACGCTGCGCCTCATCCCGGTCGAGCAGATCCTCTTCATGCGCTCCGACGAGAAGTACACCCTGGTGGTCTGGGAGGAGGGCGAGGCCTTGATCCGCACGCCCATCCGCGAGTTGATCGAGCAGCTCGATCCTCAGAACTTCGTGCAGGTGCACCGCTCGGTGGTGGTCAATCTGCACGCGATCAGCCACGTGACTCGTGGCCCCAATGAAACCGCGGACCTGCACCTGAAGAAGCGCAGCGAGGTCTTGCCGGTCAGCCGCAGCTACCTGCACCTGTTCCGGCAGATGTGAGCCCGGCGGACCGCGTCTCCTGACGCCGTCCGGCAAGCCTCGCTGGCTTCGATTCGGGGGCGGCGCCTCAGCGCGGCGCGGACTTGCCGTCCACCACCACGGTCTCGAGCCGCCAGACCACGGGCGTCTTGCCTTCCGGCGTGAAGAAGAGGGCGTCGACGACGCCGACCAGCGCCATCAGCAACAGGACCACCAGTAGTGCCGTGTGCAGGCCGCTGTCGGAGAACTCATGCAGGGACTTGCTGGTCATGATGCGCTCCCGCCCTGCTGTGCAAGGGGCAGGGCTGATCCGACTGTAAGCCATGGCCGGCTTCGCTTCCAGTGCAGGCCTGGCGCGCGCATGAAAAACGCGACCCGGGGGTCGCGTCGTCTGGGACCGGAGGCGGTCGCCCGGGTCAGATCGCCTCGGTGCGGGTCATCAGCCAGGCCAGGGCCGGGCCCTGCACCAGGGGGCTGAGGCGGCGGCGCACTTCGGCGTGGTAGCGGTTGAGCCAGCCGGTCTCCTCGGCAGTCAGCAGGCTGGGCTCGATGCAGCGGGTGTCGATGGGGCACAGCGTCAGCGTCTCGAAGGCCAGCATCTCGCCGAAGGCGCCGTTCTCCGGCGTGGCATGAGGCACGTTGAGCACCAGGTTTTCGATGCGCACACCCCACTGGCCGGGGCGGTACACGCCCGGCTCGATGGAGGTGATCATGCCCACCTCCATCGCCATGTTCGGGTCCGGCAGGGCCTTGGAGATGTTCTGCGGACCCTCGTGCACGTTCATGAAATAGCCCACGCCGTGGCCGGTGCCGTGGCCGTAGTCCAGGCCGTGCGTCCACATCGGCGCGCGGGCAATGGCATCCAGCATGGGGCCCAGCGTGCCACGGGGGAACACGGCGCGGGACAGTGCGATCGTGCTCTTGAGCACGAGGGTGTAGTCCCGCTTCTGCGCGGCGCTGACCTCGCCAATGGGCCAGACGCGCGTGATGTCGGTGGTGCCGCCGAGGTACTGGCCACCGGAGTCGATCAGCAGCAGACCCTTGCCCTCGATCACCGCATGGGCGGCGGGCGTGGCACGGTAGTGGGGCAGGGCGCCGTTGGCATTGAAGCCGGCGATGGTGGAGAAGCTCAGGCCCACGAAGCCGGGGCGCTTGGCGCGCTCGGCGCTGAGGCGTTCGTCGATGGTGAGCTCGGTGATGCGCTCGCGGCCCAGGGCCTGTTCGAACCAGGCGTAGAACTCGCACATGGCCGCGCCATCCTGCTCCATGCACTCGCGAACGAAGGCGGCTTCGGCCTCTGTCTTGCGGCTCTTGAACAGGGTGCTGGGGTTGATGGCCTCGACCACGGCGCAGCCGGCGGGCACGGCCTCGCGCAGGCCCAGCGTCACGCGGCGGGGGTCCATCAGCACCACCGCGCCGGCCGGCAGCCCGCGCAGGGCCGCGCCGGCTTCCTCGTAGCGGCGCAGCTGCACGCCGTCCGCGGCCAGTCGGGCGGCGATGTCGGCGGGGATCTTGCCTTCGGCGATGAAGATCGTGGCCTGGGTGCTGTCCAGCAGGGCGTGGGCGATGAAGACGGGATTGCACTCGACGTCGCTGCCACGCAGGTTGAAGAGCCAGGCCACGTCGTCGACGCTGGAGATGAAGTGGTGGCTGGCGCCATGCCGGGCCATGGCGGCGCGCACATCGGCCAGCTTGGCGGCGCGGCTCACCGTGGCCTGGGGCGCCAGGTGCTCGTAGACCGGTGCGGCGGGCAGCCCCGGGCGGCCGTCCCAGACGGCCTGAACGATGTCGCGGCCAGTGGCCACCTGGATGCCCTTGGCACCCAGCACGGCGCGCAGCTGGTGCGCCAGGCCCAGGCCCAGCACCTGGCCGTCCACGGCCAGCGTCTGCCCGGTCTGGAGGGTGCTGCCGATCCAGTGCATGAAATCGGGAGACACGGCGCTCATCACCTTGACCAGCTCGATGCCGGTGCCGGCCAGCTCAACCTCGGCCTGCGTCCAGTAGCGGCTGTCGGCGAAGAGGGCGGCGCGGTCCAGGCCGATCACCAGGGTGGCGACCGAACCCGTGAAGCCCGACAGCCACTGGCGGGCCTGCCAGCGCTCCGGGAGGTATTCGGAAAGATGCGGATCGGCCGAGGGCACCAGCAGGGCGTGGGCGCCGGCAGCGCGGAGCTCGTCTCGAACGCGCGCGATGCGCAGGCTGATCTCGGAAGTGCGGGTGTCCATGGCTGTCTCCGGAGGCTGGATCGGCGTCATGGGCCGATCCTGGATGGCGCGGGAAGGTCGTCGGCGGCGCGCAGGTCGTGCACGTCGCGGAAGCCAGGCATTCTAGAGATATGCCAGCGTCCGGCTATTCGTCAGGGGTGAACAGCCCTTCGTATCTGCAGGAAGCGGCCGGAATGCGCACAGAACAGCCCGGACGGCCGGGCGGCGGCGGGAGGGCTCCGGGCTGGGGTGTCAGCCCCGGGCAGTCTGGAGCGTGGGGCCGTTGCAAGGGGCGACCGCCGCGGCAGACGCGACCTCCGGGGCCGGTTCGGCTGCGGCGCGCGTGGGGGCCAGGCCGCTCAGGAGGCCGGCCAGGGTGCAGGCGGCGCTGATCAGCAGGGACAGGGTCTTGGCATTCATGGTGCGTTCCTCCGTAGGGGATGAACGTACTGTGCCGGGGCCCGCCCGCGCCCGCCGCTCCGGTGCGGCGAATGGCGGGCTGGGCGGCTCGGTGGCAGGCCCGGGCGGTGAACGGCGCCCCGGCCCCCGGGGCGAACGTCAGAGTCAGAGCTCGGTGCGCAGGGCCCACAGCTCGGGGAAGAGCACGGTGTCCAGCATCTTGCGCAGATAGCTGACCCCGCCCGTGCCGCCCGTGCCGCGCTTGAAGCCGATCACCCGCTCCACCGTGGTGACGTGGCGGAAGCGCCAGAGGCGGAAGGCGTCCTCCATGTCGACCAGCTCCTCGCCCATCTGGTAGAGGTCCCAGTGCGCCTTGGGGTCGCGGTAGACCTGCAGCCAGGCCGCCTTGACGGCTTCGCTGGCAGCATAGGGCTGGGTCCAGTCGCGATCGGTGTGGCTGGCGGGCACGGCGATGCCGCGGCGGGCCATCAGGCGCAGCACCTCGTCGTACAGCGACGGCGCCTTGAACGCCTGCTCCACGTCGGCCAGCAGGTCCGGCCGGTGCGCATGCGGGCGCAGCATGGCGGCGTTCTTGTTGCCCATCAGGAATTCGATCTCACGGTACTGCCAGCTCTGGAATCCGCTGCTGTTGGACAGATACGGCCGGATGGCCGTGTACTCGGGCGGCGTCATGGTGGCCAGGACGTCCCAGGCGTTGACCAGCTGCTCCATCACCCGCTCGACGCGGGTCAGCATCTTGAACACCGCCGGCAGTTCATCGCGCTTCAGGTGGTCCACCGCCGCATGCAGCTCATGCAGCATCAGCTTCATCCACAGCTCGGAGGTCTGGTGCTGGATGATGAAGAGCATCTCGTCGTGCTCGGGCGACAGCGGATGCTGCGCCGACAGGACCTGGTCGAGCTTCAGGTAATCGCCATAGCTCATGTCAGCGGAGAAGTCGAGCTGGGCGCCTTCTTCCTGGACGACAGCTTCGCCGCGAGCGCCGGCGGAGTGGTAAGGGCAGGTCATGTCACAGAGGCCTTCGAATTGAATTGGGGTTGTCGCCACTCGCTTGTTTCAAGCACCTGACGCAGGTGCTCGACGGCGTCGAAGACGTCCGTGAAGCGGAGGTAAAGAGGGGTGAAGCCGAAGCGCAGGATGTGAGGCGTGGCCTCGAGCTGCTTCGGGTCTCCGGCTCTGAAATCGCCAACTACACCGCGCGAGATGAGAGCCTGGACGACAGCATAACCTGCTTCTTGCAGGGGGGATTCCAGCCGGAGGCAGACCTGGCTGCCGCGATGGGCGGCATCGCGGGGCGAGGCCAGGCGAACACCCAGATCGCGGAACCCGCCCTGCGCCCCTGCTGCCTTGATGCCGCAGCGCGTCTCGACCAATTCGATGAAGAGCTCGGTCAGCGCGATGGACTTGCGGCGCAGGGCCGGCATGCCGCCCAGGGGTTCGCTGGCCAGGAAGACGTCGACGCCGCATTCCAGTGCGGCCATGGAGAGAATGGCCGGCGTGCCGCAGATGTAGCGGCCGATGCCCGGCGCCGGCGTGTAGTTGGGCGTGAACTGGAAGGGCGCCGCATGGCCCAGCCAGCCCGACAGCGGCTGCCAGAAGCGGTCCACATGGCGGGGGTGGGCCCACACGAAGGCCGGGGCGCCGGGGCCGCCGTTGAGGTACTTGTAGCCGCAGCCAATGGCGAAGTCGGCGTCTGCGCCTTTGAGGTCCACCGGCACGGCGCCGGCCGAGTGGGCCAGGTCCCAGATCACCAGCGCACCGGCGGCATGGGCCAGGCGGGTGAGGCCGGCCATGTCGTGCTTGTAGCCGCTGCGGTAGTTGACCTCGGTGAGCATCAGCACGGCCAGCTCGGCGTTGATCAGGCCGGGCAGCTCGTCCACATGGTCGAAGAGCTTCAGCGTGTAGCCGTGCTGGGCGGCCAGGCTCTCGGCGATGTAGAGGTCCGTCGGAAAGTTGCTGCGTTCCGAAAGGATCACGCGGCGCTCCGGATGGTCCTGGCCGGCGATGCGCAGGGCGGCGGCCAGCACCTTGTAGAGGTTGAGGGAGGTGGAGTCCGCCACCACGACCTCGTCCTCGCCCGCGCCGACCAGCCAGGCGATCTTGTTGCCGATGCGCCGGGGCAGGTCCATCCAGCCGGCGGTGTTCCAGCTCTTGATGAGGTCCGTGCCCCACTCCTGGCGGATCACCTGCAGCACCCGCGCCTCGGTGGCGGCGGGCAGCACGCCCAGGGAGTTGCCGTCCAGGTAGATCACGCCCTCCGGCAGCACGAAGTGCTCACGCAGGGGGCGCAGGGCATCGGCGGCGTCCAGGGCCTGGCAGTCTTGTCTTTGCTTCATCAAGAGAGCTCCTTCAGAGTTCGCGCAGCACGGCGCGCACGGGTGAGGCACAGGCGCCGGCCAGCTTCAGGGGCAGGGCCAGCAATTCATAGTCGCCCGCAGGCACCTCGTCCAGCACCAGGTTCTCCAGCACGCGCAGGTTGGCGCGCAGCAGCTGCTGGTGGCTGTCCAGGGACTTGCTGGTGGCAGGGTCCACGCTGGGGGTGTCCAGGCCGATCAGGCGCACGCCGCGTGCGGCCAGCCAGGCCACGGTTTCCGGTGCGTAGGCCGTGAAGTCCTCGCGCCAGGCGGTGTCCGCCCGCTCGCAGGTGCGCACCAGCACGCGGGCGGGCAGGCCCTCGGCGGCATGGGCGACATGCTCGACGCGGATCAGCGGCCCGCAGCCGATGGCATGGATCACCCGGCAGGGGCCCAGGTAGGCGTCCAGGTCCACCGAGGCGATGTCGGCCGCCTCGTTGGCGTAGTGCAGCGGCGCGTCCGCATGGGCGCCCACATGGGGCGACATGGTCAGCGCGCTGAGGTTCACCGGGCACTGGGGCGAGAGCCGCGCCGTCCATTGCAGGCGGTAGGGCTCGTCGCCGGGGAAGATGGGTGCGTCAGGGTGAACCAGGGGGGAGATGTCCCAAAGCTTTTTCATGGGCGTCTTTCGTCAACGGCGCGCACCTTAAGGGGCTTTGCAGGGGCGTGGTGTCGGTTAATTCCAACAAGGCTTGCGTGGCGACGCGAAGCGGGTCCGCAGTCGTCAGACGCCCGGGAATGTCCGTAGTCTGGCACATTCCAAAAATAATTGACACCTAAACTATCGATGCCTAAAGTGCGTCGCAGACCAGCTTGGAAGGCGAGGGACATCATGCGCATCACCTGCATCGGCGGCGGCCCCGCGGGCCTCTATTTCGCCCTCCTGATGAAGAAGCAGGACCCGTCCCATCAGGTGCGGGTGCTGGAGCGCAACAAGCCCGGTGACACCTTCGGCTGGGGCGTGGTCTTCTCGGACCAGACCCTGGCCGGCCTGCGCGAGGCCGACCCGCAGACGGCCGAGGAGATCCTCACCGCCTTCAACCACTGGGACGACATCGACGTCCACATCGGCGGCCGCACCATGCGCTCCAGCGGCCACGGCTTCTGCGGCATCGGCCGCAAGAAGCTGCTGAACATCCTGCAGGCACGCTGCGAGCAGCTGGGCGTGGAGCTGGTCTACGAACATGAGCAACCGGACGACGAAGGCATTGACGCCGACCTGATCATCGCCAGCGACGGCCTCAACAGCCGCATCCGCAGCAAGTACGCCGCCACCTACCAGCCAGACATCGACCTGCGCCAGTGCCGCTTCGTCTGGCTGGGCACCGAGAAGCTCTTCGACGCCTTCACCTTCGACTTCCAGAAGACCGAATGGGGCTGGTTCCAGGCCCATGCCTACCAGTTCGACGGCACGCACAGCACCTTCATCGTCGAGGCGCCTGACAGCGTCTGGCAGGCTGCCGGCCTGGACCGCATGGAGAAGGAGGAGGGCATCGCCTTCTGCGAGAAGCTCTTTGCCAAGGTGCTGGATGGCAAGGCGCTGATCTCCAATGCCTCTCACCTGCGCGGCTCGGCGCAGTGGATCCGCTTCCCGCGCGTGGTGTGCAGGACCTGGGTGCACCGCCGCGCCGACGGCGTGCCGGTCGTGCTGATGGGCGATGCAGCGCACACCGCGCACTTCTCCATCGGCTCGGGCACCAAGCTGGCCCTGGAAGACGCCATCGCGCTGGCCCGCGACATCGGCGAGGCTAAGGGCGCGCTGGAACCGGCCCTGGCAGCCTACCAGGCGAGCCGCTCCATCGAGGTCTTGCGCATCCAGAACGCCGCGCGCAACAGCACCGAGTGGTTCGAGAACATCGAGCGCCATGCCCAGCTGCCGCCCGAGCAGTTCGCCTATTCCCTGCTGACCCGCTCACAGCGCATTTCGCACGAGAACCTGCGCCTGCGCGATGCGGCCTACGTTGGCGGCTACGAGGCCTGGCTGGCCGAGCGATCCGGCCTGCCGAAGCAGGCCGTGCCGCCCATGTTCACGCCCTTCACCTTGCGCGGTCTGACGCTGAAGAACCGCGTGGTGGTCTCACCCATGGCGCAATACAGCTGCGAGGCCGGTGTGCCGGGCGAGCATCACCTGGTGCACCTCGGCGCGCGTGCCATGGGCGGCGCCGGCCTGGTCTTCGCCGAGATGACGGCGCCCAGCGAGGACGGCCGCATCACGCCCGGCTGCCCGGGCCTCTACACCAACGAGCAGCAGGCGGCCTGGACCCGGATCGTCCGCTACATCCACACACACAGCAGCGCCAAGGTGGCGATGCAGCTGGGCCATGCCGGCGCGAAGGGCGCCACGCGCCTGGCCTGGGACGGCATCGACCAGCCGCTGCAGGAGGGCGCCTGGCCGCTGATCTCGGCCTCGCCGCAGCAGTACCTGGAGGGTGTCAGCGCCTGGTCACGCGCCATGACGCGCGACGACATGGACCGCGTCCGCGAGGACTTCATCTCCTCGGCCCAGCGTGCCGCTGCAGCCGGCTTCGACTGGCTGGAACTGCACTGCGCGCACGGCTATCTGCTGTCCAGCTTCATTTCGCCGCTGACCAACCGTCGCACTGACGACTACGGCGGCTCGCTGCAGAACCGCCTGCGCTTCCCGCTGGAGGTTTTCACCGCCTTGCGCGAGGTCTGGCCGCAGGACCGGCCGATGTCCGTGCGGATCTCCGCGCATGACTGGGTGGAGGGCGGCATCACGCCGGAGGATGCGGTGCAGATCGCCGCGGCCTTCAAGGCTGCGGGGGCCGACCTGATCGATGTGTCCTCGGGCCAGGTCAGCAAGGCCGAGAAGCCGGTCTACGGCCGCATGTGGCAGACGCCCTTCTCCGAGAGCATCCGCAACCGCGTGGGCATCGCCACCATCGCGGTGGGCGCCATCAGCGAGGCGGACCACGTCAACAGCATCATCGCCGCCGGCCGTGCGGACCTCTGCGCCGTGGCCCGCCCGCACCTCGCCAATCCGGCCTGGACCCTGCATGAAGCCGCGAAGATCGGCTACACGGCCGGCCCGGGCCTGGACTGGCCCAGGCCTTATCTCTCGGGCAAGGGCCAGCTGGAGAAGGAGCACGAACGCCAGCGAGCCCAGGCGGCACAGGGCGCCGGGCTGTCCGCGCTGGAGCAGGCCAACCGGGCGATGGGGGTCTGATCATGGCAGCGTCGAAGGCCCTGGACCTGCATGAACGCCACGCCGTGGTGACCGGAGGCGGCAGCGGCATCGGCCTGGCGATCGCCCGGCAGCTGCTCGCCGCGGGCGCCCGCGTGACCCTGATGGGCCGCGACGGCAGCCGCCTGGCCACCGCCGCGCAAGACCTGACCCCGCCCGCGCTGGAGCGCCTGCACACCGAGGTCTGCGACGTGGGCGAGGAAGCGAGCGTGCAGTCGGCCTTCGCCCAGGCCGTCGAGCGCATGGGCGCCGTGGACATCCTGGTCAACAACGCCGGCCAGGTCGAGACCGCACCGCTGACCCGCACCAGCCTGGCCCAGTTCCAGCAGATGCTGCAGGTCAACCTCACCGGTACCTTTCTGTGCAGCCGCGAGGTGCTGCCTGCCATGCTGGCGGCGCGCCAGGGGCGCATCATCAACGTGGCCAGCACCGCGGCACTGAAGGGCTACGCCTATGTCGCGGCCTACTGCGCGGCCAAGCACGGGGTGCTGGGCCTGACGCGGGCGCTGGCGGCCGAGGTGGCGCGCAAGGGCGTCACCGTCAACGCCGTCTGCCCCGGCTATACCGAGACGGAGATCGTGCAGCGCGCCGTCGAGAACATCGTCGCGAAGACCGGGCGCAGCGCAGACGAGGCCCGTGCCGAGCTGGCGGCGGCCAATCCGCAGGGGCGCCTGATCCAGCCGGACGAGGTCGCCCTGCAGGTGCTGATGCTGGCCAGCCCGGGCGCCGTCGGCATCAACGGCCAGGCCCTGGCCATTGACGGTGGCGAGTGCGTGACATGAGCCGGCCGCACCAAGACGCACCGGCCGAGGCGCTGCCATCCGAGCAGGCTGGCGAGGCCGCGCTGCTGGGCCCGGACCTCGAGTCCCGCGTGGTCGACGACGACCACCAGGCGCTCAAGCTCTGGCTCCGTCTGCTGGCCTGCACCACACGCGTCGAGGACCAGATCCGCAACCGCCTGCGCCAGCAGTTCGACACCACCTTGCCCCGCTTCGACCTGCTGGCCCAGCTGGAACGCCATCCGGAGGGGCTCAGCATGCGCGAGCTCTCGCAGCGGCTGATGGTGACGGGGGGCAATGTCACCGGCGTGGTGGACCAGCTGGAGGCCGAATCCCTGGTACAACGCCAGCCCCATGCCAGCGACCGCCGCTCCTTCACCGTGACCCTCACGCCCACCGGCCGCCGCCTCTTCCGCCGTATGGCGGCCACGCACGAGGCCTGGGTGGTGGAGCTGCTGGGCGGCTGGAATGCCGCGCAGAAGGGCGAGGTCTACAACCTGCTGGCCCATCTGAAACTCCATCTGGCAGGGCTCGATCAGGCCCGGCCTTCAGGCAAGGCAGGCAAGCCAGCCAAGGCATCCGCCGCGAGTCCGGCCCCGCGCCGCAAAGGAAGTCCATGAGCAAACCCATCAGTTCCCATCTGGCCAACGGCAACAAGATCAGCCTGGCCGGTTTCACGCCCGAGCACTTCCGCTGGGAGCAGCGCGGCGCCGTCGGCCTGGTCACGCTGAACCGGCCCGAGCGCAAGAACCCGCTGACCTTCGACTCCTACGCCGAGCTGCGTGACCTCTTCCGCAACCTCAGCTACGTGGACGAGATCAAGGCCATCGTGGTGCAGGGCGCGGGCGAGAACTTCTGCTCCGGCGGCGATGTGCACGAGATCATCGGCCCGCTGACCCAGATGAGCATGCCCGACCTGCTGGCCTTCACCCGCATGACGGGCGATCTGGTCAAGGCCATGCGGGCCTGCCCGCAGCCGGTGTTCGCGGCCATCGATGGCGTCTGTGCCGGCGCGGGCGCCATCATGGCGATGGCCTCGGACCTGCGCGTGGCCACGACCCGTTCCAAGACGGCCTTCCTCTTCACCCGCGTCGGTCTGGCCGGCTGCGACATGGGCGCCTGCGCCATCCTGCCGCGCATCGTGGGCCAGGGCCGCGCCTCGGACCTGCTCTACAGCGGCCGTTCGCTGGGCGGCGAGGAGGGCCTGCAGTGGGGCTTCCACAACCGCCTTGTCGAGCCCGACGACCTGCTGGAGCACACCCTGGCCTGGGCGGCCGAGATCGCCACCGGCCCCAGCTTCGGCCATGCGATGACCAAGCGCATGCTGCACCAGGAATGGAGCATGGGCGTGGACGAGGCCATCGAGGCCGAGGCGCAGGCACAGGCCATCTGCATGATGACGCAGGACTTCCATCGCGCCTATCACGCCTTCGTGGCCAAGCAGCGACCCGTCTTCGAAGGTGATTAGGACCACCCCGTACCGGCTTCGCCGGCCCCCTCAAGGGGGCGAGGGCGAGGGCCCGGCGGAGCCGCATCCCCGCCCTCCGTGCGGTGGTGTGAGTGATGCAAAGGATGAATCGATGAATGATGATCGTGCGGCGTTGAGGCATCTGGCCTGGCCCTTTTTCGAAGAGCGGCATCGGGCGATGGCCGTGGGGCTGGAGGCCTGGTGCGGCGAGCATTTGCATGCGGGGCATGGGGCGGATGTCGATGCCGAATGCCGGGCGCTCGTGAAGGCGCTGGGGCAGGGCGGCTGGCTGCGGAACGCGGTGGCGGGCACGGCCCTGGGCGGGGCGGCGGAGGTGATCGACACGCGGTCCATCTGCCTGCTGCGGGAGACGCTGGCGCGGCATCATGGCCTCGCTGATTTCGCGTTCGCGATGCAGGGCCTGGGCAGTGGGGCGATCTCGCTGGCGGGGACGGCGGCGCAGCGCGAGCGCTATCTGCCGCGCGTGGCCGCCGGCGAGGCGCTGGCCGCCTTTGCGCTGTCGGAGCCCGCAGCGGGGTCGGACGTGGCCGCCATGCAGTGCAGCGCCGTGCTTGACGGCGACGACTACGTGCTCAACGGCGAGAAGACCTGGATCTCCAACGGCGGCATCGCCGATTTCTACGTGCTCTTCGCCCGCACCGGCGAGGCGCCGGGTGCGCGGGGCATCTCGGCCTTCATCGTCGATGCGGGGCTGCCGGGCTTCGAGATCGCCGAGCGCATCGAGGTGATCGCGCCGCATCCGCTGGCCCGCCTGCGCTTCACGAACTGCCGCGTCCCGCGCAGCCAGATGATCGGGGCGCCCGGCGAGGGCTTCAAGATCGCGATGCGGACGCTGGACGTGTTCCGCACCTCGGTGGCCGCCGCCGCGCTGGGCTTTGCACGCCGCGCGCTGCAGGAAGGCCTGAGCCAGGCGCAGTCCCGGCCCATGTTCGGCGGCCACCTGGCCGACCTGCCGCTGGCGCAGGCCAAGCTGGCGGACATGGCTTGCGGCGTGGACAGCTCGGCCCTGCTGGTCTACCGCGCCGCGTGGCAGCGCGACCAGGGTCAGGGCATCACGCGCGAGGCCGCCATGGCCAAGCTGATGGCCACCGAGACGGCGCAGCAGGTCATCGATGCCGCGCTGCAGCTGCACGGCGGGCGCGGCGTGCGCAGCGGGGAGATCGTCGAGTCCCTGTATCGCGAGATCCGCGCCCTGCGCATCTACGAAGGCGCCAGCGAGGTGCAGCAGCTGATCATCGGGCGGGACCTGCTCAAGAACGGCTGATCAGCCGCCCGCCCCGCCCACGATTCCGGACGACCACACAAAGACCACGAGGAGACCGTCCATGCATCGCAGTGCCCACACCGACACCTTTGCCCGGGACCGGCTGCCGCCGCCTGAGCAATGGCCCGATCTGCTGTTCGATCTGCCCGCGCTGCAGTTCCCAGAGCGCCTCAATTGCGCCAGCGAGCTGCTTGATGCCTGGGTGGACCGGGGCCTGGGGG
This sequence comes from Pelomonas sp. BJYL3, assembly GCF_027257975.1. Taxonomy (GTDB): domain Bacteria; phylum Pseudomonadota; class Gammaproteobacteria; order Burkholderiales; family Burkholderiaceae_C; genus Roseateles_B; species Roseateles_B flavus. The sequence goes on along the minus strand of NZ_JANZKX010000001.1, from coordinate 42,599 downwards.
ACAGGTCTTGCCTGACGGGCGCGCGCCACCGCTGGACCTATGCCCAGCTGCAGGCCGAGGCCAACCGCATTGCCCACGTGCTGGTGCAGGACATGGGCGTGCAGCCCGGCAACCGCGTGCTGCTGCGCGGCGGCAATTCGCCCATGCTGGCGGCCTGCTGGTTCGCCCTCCAGAAGGCTGGCGCGATCGCCGTGGCCACCATGCCCCTGCTGCGGGCCAAGGAGCTGGGCCAGATCGTCGACAAGGCCAAGGTCACGCATGCCCTGTGCGATGCGGCCCTGGGCGAGGAGCTGGCGCGGGCGCAGGCGGAGCATCCGGTGCTGCAGCGGATCGTGCACTATCACTCGGAGGCTGCAGACGGGCTGGAGGCGCTCGCGGCAGGCAAGCCCGGGCAGTTCCAGAACGTGGACACCGCCTCGGACGACGTCTGCCTGATCGCCTTCACCTCCGGCACCACGGGCCAGCCCAAGGGCACCATGCACTTCCATCGTGACGTGATGGCCATCTGCCGCTGCTGGCCGCCGCACTGCCTGAAGGCCACGGCGGAGGACGTCTTCATCGGCTCGCCCCCGCTGGCCTTCACCTTCGGCCTGGGTGGCCTGGTGCTGTTCCCGATGAGCGTGGGCGCCTCCAGTGTGCTCCTGGAAAAGGCGACGCCGGACGTGCTGCTGGGCGCCATCGCCCAGCACCGTGCCACCGTGTGCTTCACCGCGCCCACCAGCTACCGGGCGATGGCGGGGCAGGTGGGCCAGCATGACCTGACGTCGCTGCGCAAGTGCGTCAGCGCCGGCGAGGCGCTGCCGGCGGCCACGCGAGCGCTGTGGAAGGAGGCGACGGGCATCGAGCTGATCGATGGCATCGGCGCCACGGAGATGCTGCACATCTTCATCTCGCATGGCGAATCGGACGCCCGCCCGGGCGCCACCGGCCGCGTGGTGCCGGGCTACCAGGCCTGCGTGCTGGACGAAGAGGGTCAGGTCTTGCCACCCGGCTCCATCGGCCGCCTGGCGGTCAAGGGTCCAACGGGCTGCCGCTACCTGGATGACGAGCGCCAGCGCAACTACGTGCTCAAGGGCTGGAACCTCACCGGCGATGCCTACCTGCAGGATGCCGACGGCTATTTCGTCTACCAGGCCCGCACCGACGACATGATCATCTCCGGTGGCTACAACATCGCCGGGCCCGAGGTGGAGGCCGCCCTGCTGGCCCATCCGGCCGTGGCCGAATGCGGCGTGATCGGCCAGGCGGACGAGGAGCGCGGGCAGATCGTCAAGGCCTTCGTGGTGCTGCGCCCCGGCCACGAGGCGGGCCCCGAACTGGTGCGCCAGTTGCAGGACTACGTCAAGGCGACGATCGCTCCCTACAAGTACCCCCGTGCGATAGAGTTCCTGCCCAGCCTGCCGCGCACCGAGACCGGCAAGCTGCAGCGCTTCAAGCTGCGCCAGCCCTGAGCTTCTTTCCCCCAAATGACCGGATGGAGACCCGCATGAGCCTGCCCCGCCTGTTCCGAAAGCAAGACCTGACCCCCACGCTCGCTGTCGCTGCAGCCCTGGCCCTGACGGCGCTGGCGCCAGCGGCGCAGGCCGCCGACAAGATCAAGGTCGGCATGCTGAGCACCCTGTCCGGCGCCGGTGCCGGCCTGGGCGTGGACATCCGTGACGGCTTCAATCTTGCGCTCAAGCACAAGGGCGGCAAGCTGGGCGGGCTGCCGGCCGAGGTGGTGATCGCGGACGACCAACAGAACCCCGACACCGCCAAGCAGGCCACCGACCGCCTGCTCAAGCGCGACAAGGTCGACGTGATGACCGGCGTGGTCTTCTCCAACATCATGCTGGCCGTGGGCCCCACGGTGTTCGACAGCAAGACGCCCTATGTGTCCGCCAACGCCGGCCCCTCGCAGTACGCGGGCGAGCAGTGCAACCCCTTCTTCTTCAACGTGGCCTGGCAGAACGACAACCTGCACGAGGCCGTGGGCAAGGTCGTCACGGACAAGGGCTTCAAGAAGGTCGTGCTGATCGCCCCCAACTACCCCGCGGGCAAGGACGCCATCACCGGCTTCAAGCGCTTCTACAAGGGCGCCGTGGCCGAGGAGATCTACACCAAGCTGGGCCAGCTGGACTACGCCGCCGAGCTGGCGCAGGCCCGCGCGGCCAAGCCGGACGCCCTGTACATCTTCCTGCCCGGCGGCATGGGCATCAACTTCATCAAGCAGTTCGTGGGCGCCGGCCTCTCGCGCGACATCACGCTCTTCGGCCCCGGCTTCTCGGCGGACGAGGACGTGATCAAGGCCGTGGGCGAGCCCATGCTGGGCATGTTCAACAGCTCGCACTGGGCGCATGACATGGACAATGCGGCCAACAAGCAGTTCGTGGCCGACTTCCAGAAGGAGTACGGCCGCCTGCCTTCGCTCTATGCCAGCCAGGGCTACGACGCCGCGCTGCTGATCGACGGCGCGGTGGCCGACGTGAAGGGCCGGATCGAGGACAAGCCCGCCCTGCTCAAGGCCCTGAAGGCCGCGCACTTCACCTCCGTGCGCGGGGCCTTCAAGTTCAACAACAACCAGTACCCTATCCAGGACTACTACCTGCGCATCATCGGCAAGGACGCCCAGGGCCGGGTCACCAACAAGACCCTGGGCAAGATCTTCAGCCAGCATGCAGACGCCTACGCGCCGCTCTGCAAGATGAAATGACCCCTCCCTACCGGCTGCGCCGGCCTTGCAGGCCGCGCCAGGCCAGAGGCCTGGCCCTTCGGCAGGCACAAACGCCAAGGCGTTTGTGTCCGACCTCAGCCCCCCAGGGGGGGCGTGATCGGCGGCCCGGCGGAGCCGGATCCGCGATCCCCGCTGGAGGTGTTGCCCACACCTTGCGGTGGCAGGGCTCCGTGGAGAAGTGGCTACGGTGGCGCGTGGACTTCTCGCTTGCAAATACGTCGTTGAGCATTTCAATCGTCCATGGACTTCGTACTGATTGCTGAGCAGTTGCTGAATGGCCTGCAGTTCGGGCTGATGCTGTTCCTGCTGGCGGCCGGCCTGACGCTGGTGTTCGGGATCATGGACATGATCAACCTGGCCCATGGCTCGCTGTACATGGTCGGCGCCTACCTGGCGGCGGCGGTGGGGGCGGCCACGGGCAGCTTCGTGCTGGGGCTGCTGGCGGCGGTCGCGGGCACGGCGGTGCTGGGCATGCTGCTGGAGGTGAGCCTGCTGCGCCGGCTCTACCAGCGCGACCACCTCTCGCAGGTGCTGGCCACCTTTGCGCTGATCCTGATGATCAACGAAGGGGTGCGCATCCTCTGGGGCGAGCAGCCGCTGATGCTCAACACGCCGGCCGCGCTGTCGGGGCCGGTGGAGCTGCTGCCTGGGCTGTTCTATCCGGCCTACCGGCTGCTGATCATCGGCGTGGGCCTGGTGGTGGCGCTGGGGCTTTGGTGGGGCGTCACGCGGACGCGCGTGGGCATGTGGGTGCGGGCGGGGGCGTCCAACCGCGCCATGGCCCAGGCCCTGGGGGTGGACATCCGCAAGCTCTTCACCCTGGTCTTCGGCCTGGGCGCCGCCCTGTGTGCGCTGGCCGGTGGCCTGCTGGGCCCGCTGCTGGCGGTGCAGGTGGGCATGGGGGAGAGCATCCTGATCCTGGCCTTCGTGGTGATCGTCATCGGCGGCATTGGTTCCATCCGTGGCGCGCTGATCGGCTCGCTGCTGGTGGGGCTGGTGGACACCGCCAGCCGCACGCTGCTGCCGGCCCTGCTGCGCGCGCTTGCCTCGCCGGAGCTGGCCTCGAGCCTGGGCCCGGCGCTGGCGTCGATCCTGATCTATGTGTTGATGGCGGCGGTGCTGTTCTGGCGTCCGCAAGGCCTCTTTCCTGCTCGGCGCTGAATGTCAGCTTCCACCACTTCCACCGCTGCGTCCTCCTCCACGCCCCTGAGGCTGGACCACCCGGGCCTGGGCCTGTGGGGTCAGGTCTTGCTACTGCTGGCGCTGGCCGGCCTGCCCTGGCTGCTGCAGCTGATGGGCCAGGAGTTCTACACCGGTGTGGCCACCCGCGTGCTGATCTTCGCCATCGCGGCCAGCAGCCTCAACCTCATCCTGGGCTTCGGCGGCCTGGTGAGTTTCGGCCATGCGGCCTTCATGGGCCTGGGTGGCTACACGGTGGGCGCGCTGATGAATGGCGGCGGCCTGGGCCAGCAAGCCCTGGTCGCCTGGCCGCTGGCCATGGCGGTGAGCGCCTGTGCCTCGGGCCTGGTGGCCCTGGTGGCGCTGCGCACGCGCGGCGTCTACTTCATCATGATCACGCTGGCCTTCGCGCAGATGTTCTATTACCTGGCCGTGTCCCTCAAGGCCTATGGCGGTGACGACGGCCTGCCCCTGCTTCAGCGCTCCCTGCTGCCGGGCGTGGACCTCAAGGATGACAAAAACTTCTACCTCTGCGTGCTGGCCGCCTTCGCGGCCTGCATGGCCCTGCTGCAGCGCCTGCTGAACTCGCCCTTCGGCCTGCTGCTTCAGGGCGTGCGCGAGAACGAGGGCCGCATGCGCGCCCTGGGTGCGCCCGTCTTCGGCCTGCAGTGCAGCGCCTTCATCCTGGCGGGGGCCCTGGCCGGCCTGGCGGGCGCGCTGCTGGCCAACCTCAACGGCCTGGTGAGCCCGCAGATGCTGCACTGGGCGCAGTCCGGCCAGCTGATGGTGATGGTGATCCTGGGCGGCGCGGGGGCGCTGTGGGGCGGTCCGCTGGGCGCTGCGGTGTTCCTGCTGCTGGAGGAGCTGCTGTCGGCCTACACCCTGCACTGGCAGCTGGCCCTGGGCCTGCTGCTGCTGACGGTGGTGATGGTGGCGCCCCAGGGTCTGGCGGGCCTGCTGGCCGGCCTGCGCATCCGCCGGGCGCAGCGGGGGGAGGGCGCCCATGGCTGAGCTCCTGCGCGTGCAAGGCCTGGTCAAGCGCTTCGGCGCGCTGCGGGCCACGGACGAGGCCAGCTTCGAGGTGCTGGAGGGCGAGGTCCATGCCCTCATCGGGCCCAACGGCGCGGGCAAGACCACGCTGATCCATCAGATCGCGGGCAGCCTGCGGCCTGACGCCGGCAGCATCCGCTTCCGGGGGCAAGACCTGGCCCCCTTCGACATGGCCGCGCGTGTGCAGGCCGGCCTGGTGCGCAGCCACCAGATCACCAGCGTCTTCCCGCGTTGCAGTGTGCTGGACAACCTCGTGCTCGCGGTGCAGACCCGCCGCGGCGGTGCCCGGCAGTGGTGGCAGGCGCGCCGCACCCAGATCGTCGTGATGGCCGAGGCCGAGGCGCTGGCGCAGAAGGTGGGCCTGAGCTCGCAGCTGGAGCGCGCGGCGGGCAGCCTCTCGCATGCCGAGCAGCGCCAGCTGGAGATCGGCCTGGCCCTGGCCGCCAAGCCGCGCCTGCTGCTGCTGGACGAGCCCATGGCCGGCATGGGACCTGACGAATCCGAGCGCATGTTGGAGCTGCTGCAGCTGCTGCGCCTGAACATGACCCTGCTGCTGGTGGAGCATGACATGGACGCCGTCTTCCGCCTGGCCACGCGCATCTCGGTGCTGGTGGGCGGGCGGGTGATCGCGAGCGGCACGCCCGAGCACATCCGTGCCCATGCCGGCGTGCGCGAGGCCTACCTGGGCGACGAGATGCCCGCAGCGGAGGACGCGGCATGAGCGAGACGGTGCTGGAAGTCCGCGGCCTGGAGGCCGCCTATGGCCGCAGCCCTGTGCTCTTCGGCCTGGATCTGGACGTGCGCCAGGGCGAGGTGCGCTCCCTGCTGGGCCGCAATGGCATGGGCAAGAGCAGCCTGATCAAGTGCCTGGTGGGCTGGCTGAAACCAGCCGCCGGCCGGATCCGCCTGTGTGGCGAGGACGTCACCGGCTGGTCGCCCGAGCGCATCGCCCGGCAAGGCCTGGCCCTGGTGCCGGAAGGGCGGCAGATCTTCCCCAATCTCAGCGTCGAGGAGAACCTCGTCGCCTTCGCCGCCAACCGGCGTGGCCTGCCCCGGCCCTGGACCCTGGCCCGCGTCTACGAGGCCTTCCCGCGCCTGGCCGAGCGGCGCCATCATGGCGGGGCGCAGCTGTCGGGGGGCGAGCAGCAGATGCTGGCCATTGCCCGCGCGCTGATGACCAATCCGCAGCTGCTGATCCTGGACGAGGCCACCGAGGGCCTGGCTCCCCTGGTGCGCGAGGAGATCTGGCGCGTGCTCGCCGAGCTGCGAGCCCAGGGCCAGACCATCCTGGTGGTCGACAAGTACGTGCAGCGCCTGCTGCGCCTGGGCGATGCGCATCACATCATGGAGCGCGGCCGCATGGTGTGGCAGGGCGACTCGGCGGCGCTGGAGGCCGATCCGGCCCTGTGGCAGCGCTATCTGGGTGTCTGAGGAGCAAGGCATGAGCGAGACGGACATCAGCAGCACACCGGCCCCCCGATTCATCTTCGAGCGCGAGGAGCGCGTGCGCTTCGGCCATTGCGACCCGGCCGGCATCGTGTTCTACCCGCGCTATTACGAGATGCTCAATGCCGTGGTGGAGGACTTCTTCACCTTCGGCCTGGGCATTCCCTTCGATCAACTGCTCGGCGCGCGCCGCGTGGGCCTGCCCACGGTGCAGCTGGACAGTGGCTTCGAGCGCATCAGCCGCATGGGCGACGTGCTGCGCCAGCGCGTGGCCCTCGAGCACCTGGGGCGCAGCTCGCTGCGCCTCTTCCATCACTACGAAGGCCCCGACGGACGACGGGCCTGGTTCCGCCAGTCGCTGGTGTGCACGTCCCTGGAGACCCACCGTGCCCAGCCCCTGCCCGACGACATTCGCAGCGCCCTGCTCGCCTTGAGCAGCCCGGGCGGCCTGCAGGAAAGCACCCCATGACCACGACCCCCAAGACCGTTCTGCAGCCCGCCGACTGGGCCGCACCCAAGGGCTATGCCAACGGCGTGGCCGCCAGCGGCCGCCAGATCTTCGTGGCCGGCCAGATCGGCTGGAATGCGCAGTGCCAGTTCGAGAGCGACGACTTCGTCGACCAGGTCCGCCAGGCCCTGCAGAACATCAAGGCCGTGCTCGCCGAGGGCGGTGCCGGGCCCGAGCACATCTGCCGCATGACCTGGTATGTGCTGGACAAGCGCGAGTACTTGGCCCGCGGCCGGGAGGTGGGGCAGGTCTACCGCGAGGTGCTGGGCCGCGAGTACGGCGTGGCCATGAGCGCGGTGCAGGTCGCGGCGCTGATGGAGGACCGGGCCAAGGTGGAGATCGAGGTGACGGCGGTGCTGGGCTGAGGGCGCTGATCGCCCATTGCCCATCGCTGATCGCTGATCGCTGATCGCTGATCGCTGATCGCTGATCGCCCGCCGTCGAGCCGGCATGAGGGGCCTGGCGGCATGACCCGCTCAAGCAGGGGGTGGCTTACAAACCATTACCTCTCCCGGCATGTCGGGGCTGGCCTGGGCGGCAGAATCCGCGGCGACATCAGGCGGCCCCCTGCGCGGCCCGGCGTGCCCGCGTGCGGGCAGGTCCGGGGCGATGCAGGCCGCTGATCCTTAGCAATCTTGTCCTGGACGGACGGGCTGGTCCACAGCGTGCCGCAGAGCGCGTGCAGCCCCGCAGCTGACGTTGGGTCGAGCTGCCCAAGTCCAGGCGCCTCGGGAGGAATCTCATGCGAAATCATGGCTGGCGCCTGCGCTTTGGCGCGTGCCTTGTGAGTCTGGCCGCCGCGCTGAGCGGCTGCGGCGGCGACTCGTCAACACCCACCCCCACGCCGGAACCCCCGATCCCGCCGGTCGTGGTGAAGACGGGCTCCGTCAGCGGCTTCGTCTATGAGGCCGGCACCGGCTTGCCGATCGCAGCCGCCACGGTGCGCAGCGGCACGCTGAGCGCCACCACCGACGCCAAGGGCGCCTTCACGCTGGCCGAGCTGCCGGTGGGCGATGCGCTGCTGGCCATCAGCCATGCCGGCCATGCCGGTCACCAGACCAAGACGCAGGTGCAGCAGGGCGTGGCAAGCGCCGTGAGCGCCAGCCTGGTGCGTGTGGGCGCCACGGCCAGCGTGAGCGCTGTCAGCGGTGGCTCGGCCCAGGTGCCGAACTCGACGGCCCGGGTCACCCTGCCCGCCAATGCCGTGGTGGACGCCAAGGGTGCCGCCTACACCGGCACCATCGCCGTGGAGATCACGCCCATCGATCCCGCGACCGATGCAGCCCGCATGCCCGGCGGCTACATGGCGCAGCCGGCCACCGCGGGCGCCGCCCCGCAGCCCATGGAGAGCCTGGGCGCCCTGACCGTCACGCTGCGCGACAGCGCCGGCCAGGACCTTCAGCTGGCCAAGGGCGTCAATGCCGTCATCCGCATCCCGCTGGCCACGCGCTCGCCCGAGGTGCCCGCGACCATCCCGCTCTTCTACCTGAACGAGGCCACCGGCCTCTGGGTGCAGGAAGGCGAAGCGCGCCTGGTGGGCGAGGGCAGCCAGCGCTACTACGAAGGCCAGGTCAGCCACTTCACGACCTGGAACGCGGACCGCGTCTACGACTCCATCCGGGTGCACGGTTGCGTGCAGGACGACAAGGGTCAGCGCAAGTCCGGCGTCCCCGTCTTCGCCGACGGCGTGGACTACAGCGCCCGCACGACGGCCTACACCGGCAGCACCGGCGAATTCGATCTGGTGATGCGCCGCGGCAGCGTGGCCACGCTCTTCGCCCAGACGGGTGACCTGCTGTCCAATTTCGTCAAGGCCGGCCCCTCGTCGACCGACATCACCCTGCCCAGCTGCCTGGTGCTCAGCGCCAGCACCTCGGCCCCCGTCATCCTGCAGCAGCCGCAGGACGCCAACAGCATGGTGGCCTGGCCGACCCCGTTCACCGTCTACGCGGCCGGGGCTCGCACCCTGAGCTACCAGTGGAGCCGCGACGGCGTGCCCATCGCCGGCGCCACCCAGAGCACCTTCGAGTTCGTGCCCACGGGCGCGGCCGACGACAACGCCCGCTTCACCGTCAAGGTCAGCAACGAGTTCGGCAGCGTCACCAGCCTGCCGGCCACCCTGCACCTGACGAGCGCCGCATCGCCGGTGATCTACCAGCAGCCGGCGAGCCAGAAGGCCGCCGTCGGGGCCACCGTGACCTTCCGCGTCGACGCCAATGCCGCCGGCTTCCCGATGAGCTACCAGTGGCAGCAGCTGCGTGCCGGCGCCTGGACCGACATCGCAGGCGCCACCGGCGCCAGCTACACCACGCCCAAGCTCACCGCGGCCGACAACGGCGTCGGCTTCCGTGTCGTGGTGACGGCCAACAAGAAGTCGGTGAACTCCGACACGGCCCTGCTCAGCGTGGCCGTGCCCCTTGCCCCCGTCATCACCACGCAGCCGCGTGACCTGACGGTCAGCGTGGGCCAGAACGCCTCGCTGTCCGTGGTGGCCGAGGCCAACGAGATCGCGCCGGTGAGCTACCAGTGGCAGCGCAATGGCGTGGACATCGCCGGGGCCACCTCGGCAAGCTACGTCACGCCCGTGCTGGAGCTGAAGGACAGCGGCAGCCGCTACCAGGTCGTGCTCAGCAACAGCGTGGGCAAGGTCACCAGCAGCAGCGCCACGGTGACGGTCAATGCCGGCAGCTCGGGCGGCTCAGGCTACTACCTGCTGTCCTACGCCGGCCCCTCGGTGAACGTCACCACCACCTTCGCTGACGGTCCAGAAACCTCGGGCACGCCGGCCCTGGTGGCCGTCAAGGCCGACAACCCTGGCCTGGGCACCAGCACGGTCGAGGCCGGTGGCCAGATGTCCTTCTGGAACCACAGCGTCATCCAGGCCAGCGTGTCGGGTGGTCAGGTGAGCAATGTCCAGCAGCGCTACTACGCCTACTTCAAGGGCAGCCGCCTGTACAAGGTGGACCAGTCCATCAGCAGTGGCGTGCCGGTGCCGGCGCTGCTGTCCAGCCTCAAGAGCAGCGAGGTCTGCGGTCGCTCCAGCGTCACCATGGACCTGGCGATGCTGGATGGCATGGGCAATGACTTCGTCGATCCGTCGCGCTCGTGGATGTTCATGGTCGCACCCGGCCCGGACGGCCGCTGCGACACCAGCGCCGACAACCAGGCCTGGGCCGTGCGCCTCAACATGGATGGCGGCAGCTCCGCCCGCCTGATCGACATGCCCGTGGCGGAGATCCGCAACAACGACGGCACCCTGGCCGGCTTCGTGCTGCGCAAGGGCACGCAGCTCAGCCGGGTGGACGCCGATCTGGGTTCGCCCACGGCCCTGTTCAAGCTGGGCAGCGCCGATTTCAACAACCTCAGCGATGGCAACATCGGCTCCTCGGGCCCGGGCATCTGGCTGTTCATCGAAGGCGGCAAGCTCTACGGCGTGGACCTGGCCAAGCTCGATGGCGCCAAGCTGCTGGCCACCCTGGCGGCCGACGAGAGCCACCAGGGCACGGTGGTCAGCGATGGCCCCCACGGCTACCTGGCACTGACGTCCCTGAGCGGCACCCGCATCCTGCACATCACCGACACCCTGGCCGTCGACACCCTGGCCACGCTGGACGTGCAGGCCAGCGACGTGCAGCTGACCTCCAGCCATGTCGTGGTGCAGAGCCTCGGCCTGAGCGGCAAGAAGGGTCAGGTCATCGGCATCGCCCGTGCGGGCGGCGCGAAGAGCGTGCTGTACACCCTGGCTGATGGTGAAACCTTCGGCCAGTCCCAGACCTCGGGCGGCAATGTCTACGTGAATGTGCTGGGCATCGGCCCCAGCCCCTCCGTGCGCACCCTGATCAGTGCCCCCGACGGCGGCTCGCAGCAATGGCTGCCGGGCAGCATGGTGGTGGGCTGGATGGGCGCCAAGACGTGGCCGGCGCGTTCCTGGCTGGGTGGCTCGGCCAGCTGGGCCCTGTTCATGGTCGACGGCGCCGTGGGGCCCTTCAACATGTCCGGTGGCACCCTGCGCAGCGTTCAGGGCGACACCCGCCAGACCCTGGTCACCTACGGCAAGCTGCCCACCGGCCCGATGGCGACCAGCTATGCCTACGTGTCCAACTACGGCCAGGCCAGCCTGCTGCCCGTCTTCAGCGTGGAAGGCAGCGGCAGCGGCAGCAGCTTCATCATGGATCTGCTCTACCTCAAGACCGATGCCCCAGGCCTGACGCGCATGACGAACTTCCTGCCCAGCGCGGCCAGCCCGGCGGCCAAGCCGGCGAAGGCGGTCAAGGTGGCGCAAGACAGTCCCAAGCTCCTCAGTGCCGCCATGGCCAAGCCGGCCGTTCTGCGCCGCACACAGCGCGCAGCCCGCTGAACACCCGCGGACTCTCAAGCGAAGCGCCCCTCACCGGGGCGCTTTTTTTTTGCCGGGCCGGCCGCTAGGGCAGGGCGGGGATGGCCTCGTCAATGCGCCTCTGCACCGGCGCGGGCAGGGTGCGCTTGCAGAGGATGTAGCGGTACTCCTCGGCCGGCACGTCGGGAAACTGCACGACCAGGAACTCGCTCATGGGATAGCCCGCCTGCCGGACAAAGAGGCCGGCCTCATCCTCGGTGGTGATGATGGCATCCGCCCTGTTGCGCTTGAGCATCTGGACCATGGCCGGCACTTCCAGGGACACCTGCTGCAGCTGCGCCGGCGGCATGCGGGCAATCAGCGCGTTCATGTAGGCGCCCTGCGAGAAGTTCTGCTTGAGCAGCAGCCTGACCTTGGGGCTCTGGAAGAAGTCCCGGGCCGTGGTGCCGGGCTCCAGCGGGAAATCCGCCCGCAGCAGGGCGATCAGCGGCTTGTCACGCAGCATGGGCTTGCTGAACCAGAAGTCGGCCTGCCGCTCCGGCGTGGCATACCAGGCCGGCGAGCAGGCGGGCTCGGGCTCGCTGCGCAGCGTGAGCAGGATGCGGTTGGCCGGCATGCGCACCCATTCGAAGCGCAGGCCGGCGCGGCGCAGGATCTGCTCTGTCAGTTCCGCGAAGTGGCCGGTGACACGGCCCTGCTCGTCCGTGTAGTGGAACGGGGGGCGTTCGTAGTAGTAAAGGCGCAGCGGCGCTTCGCCAGGGGGTGGATGCGCCAGCGCGGGGCCGGCATGCAAGGCCGGCAGCAGCGCGAGCACTTTTGCCATGACAGCTCTCATGCCAATCCCCCTGCCGAGATGCCCGGTGGGCGACGACATGTCGGGCCGGCATTCTGCGTCTTGCCGATCATAGTCAGCCCCAAGTGCACGGCGCAAAGGGGTGACTCCCCTGCCTTGTTGCAGAATGGCCCGTCATCAACAGACGAGGAATGCGGGCATGGCTGAACCTCCTTCGCGCCGCGCCCATCCGGTGCGCGGCCTCGTGAAGCTCACGGCCAGCGCCACGCTGGCCCTGGCAGACCTGGTCGAAGCCGTGCATGCCCGCGTGCTGAACGGTCCGCTGGCGGCCGGGCGCGAGGCCCCGGACCGCGCCGGCGGGCTGACGGGGCTGGTCTATCGCAGCATCCGAGGCGTGACGCGGGTCGCGGGTGCGGGGGCCGACGAACTGCTGGCCCTGCTGGAGCCCGCGCTGGGCCGCAGCACCGGCCTGCCGCAGGGTGATGCCCTGGTCTCGGCCCTCAACGGCGTGCTCGGGGATCACCTCGAGCGGACTCACAACCCCTTGGCCATTCCCATGGCGATTCACCACGGCGGGCATCCGCTGGACCTCCAGTCCGGCGCGCTGCCTGAGGGGGGGGATGCGCCCCTGGTGATGCTCCATGGCCTGTGCATGAACGAGCAGCAGTGGCTGTACGGCGGCCATGACCACGGCGCCGCGCTGGCCCGGGATCTCGGCTATACGCCGCTCTACCTCCGCTACAACACCGGCCTGCACATCGCCCGCAACGGCCAGGCCCTGGCGACCCTTCTGGAACGCCTGGTGGCGCAATGGCCCGGCGAGCTGCGCCGCCTGACCCTGCTGGGCCACAGCATGGGCGGCCTGGTGGCGCGCAGCGCGCTGCACCAGGGCGCCATGGCAGGGCACCGCTGGCCCTCGCTGGTGAGCGATCTGCTGTTCCTGGGCACGCCCCACCACGGCGCGCCGCTGGAACGCCTGGGCCACTGGTTCGAGCGCCTGCTGGAGCAGACGCCCTATGCCACGCCCTTTGCACGCCTGGGCCGCGTGCGCAGCGAGGGCATCACCGATCTGCGCCACGGCAGCCTGCTCGAGGAGGACTGGCAGGGACGCGATCGCTTCAGCCCCGGGCCGGCGCTGCCCCGGCATCTGCCGCTGCCGGCTCAGATCCGCTGCTACACGGTCGCCGGCAGCATCGGCGCCCGCCGCGACGACCTCAAGGACCGCCTGCTGGGCGACGGTCTGGTGCCCCTGGACAGCGCCTTGGGCCGCCACCCGGACCCTCAGCGCACCCTGACTTTCGCACCCGAGCGGCAGTGGATCGGCTATGGCCTGGGCCATCTGGCCCTGCTGGGCGATCCGGCGGTGTATGAGCAGCTGCTGCAGTGGCTGCGTCCCTGGCAGACCCCCCGATCGGCCTGACGCTGGCCGCTTGGGGGCAGGTCTTGCCCACCGTGTCCAGAAAGGCCTGGCTGAGGGCCTGCGCCGGTGCTTGGCGCGGGGGGAGGGCGCCCATGGCTGACTTCCTGCGCGTGCAAGGCCTGGTCAAGCGCTTCGGTGCCCTGCGGGCCACTGCTGAAGCGCTGGCGCAGAAGGTGGTGCTGGATCGGTGTACCGAAACCACGTGCGTCCCGGGCCGGCGGTCCCGCTACTGGCGAAGTCCTTGGCGAGCATCCGGGACAGTCCGGATTCAGGCAGCACAGAACCTCCAATAGCATCCGCACGCAAATATGAAGGCCGCCCACCGGGGGCGGTTAAAGCAAGGGAGGATCCATGAAGTTCTTCAAGCAGGCGCTTGCTGGCGCCGTGTTCGCGCTGAGCCTGGGCGGGATCGCGCACGCCGGCCCCATGGGCGGGTTGCAGGCCCGTGACCTGGACGGCAATTCGGCCAACGGCGCGGAAGCCTACTATGACTCGACGCGCAACCTGACCTGGCTCCGCGCCGGCAGCCTCAGCGCCATGAACTGGAATGATGCCAAGGCCTGGGCCGAGCAGGACCGCTTCGGCCTGTCGGGCTGGCGACTGCCGACGATGGTCGACAAAGGAGATGACGGCTTCCACTTCTCGTTCAACGGCGGCGACAGCGGCTACAACGTGGACACGAGCAAGGCCTCTGGCAGCGAGATGGCCCATCTGTACTACGACCTGCTCGGGAACCACGCCTACTACTCGCCCTCGGGCCTGTTCCAGCCGGGCTTCGGTCTCCAGAACGTCGGCGATTTCCTGAACATGGCTCAGGACGGCTACTACTGGTCGGGTCTGACTTACGGCCCCGATACGACCGGCGCCTGGCTCTTCGCGATGAACGATGGCGGACAGGGCTGGACGTTCAAGTTCGCCTCCTACCACGCCCTGGCCGTCATCGATGGCGACGTCGGGGCCGTACCCGAGCCCGGCACCGTGGCACTGGCCGCCCTGGGCCTGCTGGCCCTGGCCGGTAGCCGACGCGGCCGCCGTCAGGCCGGGGCGTCTGCCACTTCGCAATAGCGCGCAGCACGTTCCATGAAGGCCCGCTTCGGCGGGCTTTTCTGCGTCGGCCCCGCTGCTTCTCGCCGCTGTCGCCGCTGTGGGCGCAGGCTGCCTGCCTGGCCAGGGGTCAGGTCTTGCCGAGCGTCGAGAGAAAGGCTTCGCGCAGTGCCGGCGCCGAATCCTGCCGCCAGGCCGCGAACACGCGGCTGCGCTCCATGGTCTCCGCCAGAGGCTTGAACACGGCGCCCTGGATGCCGGCGTCCCGAAAGGCCGCGGGCACGATGGACACGCCCAGCCCCCGCGCTACCAGAGACACCACCGACAGCCAGTGCCGCCCCTCGTGCTGCAGGCGCGGGTAGAAGCCCTGTTGGCGGCACATCTCGACGATGCGTGCGTGGTAGTCCGGCGAGCCGCGGCGGGAGAAGAGGATGAAGGGCTGGTCGCTCAGCGACGCCAGGGCCACGCGGCGCTTGCCCGCGGCCGCATGCGAGGCGGGGAGGCAGGCGAGGAAGGGCTCGTCGTACAGCGGCTCGCAGGCGAGGGCAGGGGGCAGGCGGTCGGTGTGCAGCAGGGCCAGGTCCAGCTCCTCCTGCAGCAAGGCCTGGATCTGGTCCTGCGAGTTCAGCTCGATCACCACCACCTCCACCCGGGGATGGGAGTCCTGGAAGGTGGCCAGCCAGTCGGGCAGACCATGGAAGACCGTGGAGCCCACGAAACCCAGGCGCAGGCGGCCAACCTCGCCGGCCTGCACCTCGCGGGCCTGGGCGCAGGCCTCCTCGAAGCGGCCCAGCAGCGCCTGCGCGCTGGCGCGGAAGCTCTCACCGGCGGGGGTGAGGCGCACGCCCTTGCTGTCGCGGTCCAGGAGCCGCGCACCCACGGCCGACTCCAGCTGCTGCAGCGCCACGGACAGCGGCGGTTGCGACATCGCCAGGCGCTGCGCCGCCCGCCCGAAGTGCAGCTCCTCGGCCAGGGCCAGGAAGTAGCGCAGATGGCGCAGTTCCACGCGGGAGAGGGCGGCGGTCGCCAGTGAGCTTGCCATATCTGCTGCCTATCGTTGAATGGCTTATTCGTATTGGACACGAATCGTCTCACAAGGAATACTTGCTGCCCATCAAGGTGCAGCAAAGCCGCCCCGCAGCAATAGAGACAAGACTGGACAGGAGATCATCATGGCCACCAAGGCAAGCTTTCACTGGGACGACCCCCTGCTGCTGGACCAGCAGCTGACGGCCGACGAGCGCGCCGTGCGCGACGCCGCCCGCGACTACTGCTCCGAGCGGCTGATGCCCCGCGTGCTGGAGGCCTTCCGCCATGAGCAGACGGACCCGGCCATCTTCCGCGAGATGGGCGCCCTGGGCCTGCTGGGCCCCACCATCCCCGAAGCCTACGGCGGTGCCGGCCTCAACTACGTCTGCTATGGCCTGGTGGCGCGCGAGGTGGAGCGCGTGGACTCCGGCTACCGCTCCATGATGAGCGTGCAGAGCTCCCTGGTGATGGTGCCCATCCACGAATTTGGCAACGAAGCCACCAAGCAGAAGTACCTGCCCAGGCTGGCCACCGGCGAATGGATCGGCTGCTTCGGCCTGACCGAGCCCAATCACGGCTCCGACCCCGGCTCCATGATCACCCGGGCCAAGAAGGTGCCGGGTGGCTACAGCCTGACCGGCTCGAAGATGTGGATCACCAACAGCCCCATCGCCGACGTCTTCGTGGTCTGGGCCAAGGACGACGAAGGCGCCATCCGCGGCTTCGTGCTGGAAAAGGGCTGGAAGGGCCTCAGCGCGCCGGCCATCCACGGCAAGGTGGGCCTGCGTGCCTCCATCACCGGCGAGATCGTGATGGACGAGGTCTTCTGCCCCGAGGAGAACGCCTTCCCCGAAGTGCGCGGCCTCAAGGGCCCCTTCACCTGCCTCAACAGTGCCCGCTACGGCATCGCCTGGGGTGCCCTGGGCGCGGCCGAGTTCTGCTGGCACATGGCGCGCCAGTACACGATGGACCGCAAGCAGTTCGGCAAGCCCCTGGCGGCCAATCAGCTGGTTCAGAAGAAGCTGGCCGACATGCAGACCGAGATCACCCTCGCGCTGCAGGGCTGCCTGCGCCTGGGCCGCATGAAGGACGAGGGCACGGCCGCGGTGGAGATCACCTCCATCATGAAGCGCAACAGCTGCGGCAAGAGCCTGGACATCGCCCGTACCGCGCGCGACATGCTGGGGGGCAACGGCATCTCCGACGAGTTCGGCATCGCCCGCCACCTGGTGAACCTGGAGGTGGTCAACACCTACGAGGGCACCCATGACATCCACGCCCTGATCCTGGGCCGCGCGCAGACGGGCATCGCCGCCTTCTGAGTGCAGCGCGGCGCACGCATGGGCCGCCGCGCCTCCGTGGGCGCGCGCGGCTTTGCACTGGAGGTGCAGGGCGACCAGATCTTCATGGGTGGCTTCTTGTGCGACGGCAACGACCGCCCGACCTGGTGCGTGAGCGGCGGCAAGACACCCGCAGCCGTGCCAAGCCCTGCTGCAGGTACACGCTGAATTTGAGCTGGTCGAGCTACGAGAGCTTCCATGAATTCACCTGGAACGCTCCGGGCGCCATCGCCAGCGGCTGCTGCTGCCTGGTCTACCGCTCGACCCAGGACCTCGCCAGATGCTACAGGCTCACCGGCATGCGGATCCGCAGCGGCGGCGTGCAGCCGCGGCCGCCGCGCCTGAGCGAGGGCCAGCGGGCGCAGGCACTGCAGATGCGCCTGGGGGAGGTGCCGAGCCTCGGGATGCAGCGGCCGGACCCGCGCCCGCGCCCTCCGGCCGCTGACGGGGTGGTATGTTCGCGGGCATGAGTCCACGTATCGCATTCATTGGAGCCGGGCGGCTGGCGCAGTGCCTGGCGCCCGTGCTGGCGGAGCAGGGCGAGGCGGTGACGGCCATCGCGAGCCGTGATCCGGCGGCCGCCCAGCGGCTGGCGGATCAGCTGCCCGGGGTGCACGCGCTGCCGGCGGCCGACTGCCTGGCCGTCGCGGACATCGTCTTCCTGAGCACCCCGGACGACGCCATCGAGGCGCTGGCCGCCAGCCTGCCCTGGCGGCGCGGGCAGGCTGCCGTGCACTGCAGCGGTGCCACCGGCCTGGACGTGCTGGACACGGCGCACCGCGCCGGCGCCATGGTCGGGGGCTTTCATCCCCTGCAGATCTTTTCCGATCCCCGGACGGCCCGCGAGCGCCTGAGGGGCTCGGTGGTGGCCATCGAGACACCGGATGGATCGCTGGGTGAGCAGCTGCATCGCCTTGCCGGACGCCTGGGCCTGCGCCCGCTGGCGCTCAGCGGCCGGCAGCGGGCTGCCTACCATGCCGCGGCCAACATCGCGGCGAGCGGCTTGCTGTCAGTGCTCAGCGAGGCCTGCAGCCTGTTCGAGCAGCTCGGGCTGGCCGCCGACCAGGCCCTGGCGGCCCTGATGCCGCTGGCACGCGGTGCCCTGGACGCCGCCTCGCAGCGCGGCCTGCCAGGGGCCATCGCCGGCCCGGTAGCCCGGGGTGATGCGCGGGTCCTGGCCGCCCATCTGCAGGTGATGGAGGCGCGCGACGCCGATGCCCTGCAGCTCTACCGCTGGCTCAGCCAGCGCCAGCTGGATCTGCTGGCTGACAGCGGGAAGCCCGAGCCGGCGGCGCGCGCGGCGCTGGCCGCGCTGCTGGCGACCGTGCAAGCCGAGCGTTCCGCGCCGGCTGGCAAGACCTGACCCCCCTCTGGCGATCCGGCCGTCACTCGTCATCCCCGACTGCATCTGGTTCCCCTGGCGCGGCAGCAGGTCATCTGGGCGATCCGCGACGGCCGGGCCTTGCCTACACTGCGGGGCCCGGATGACAGGGACCGGCCAGGGCCGGAACAGAGGAACCATCGATGAGCAAGAAAAAGAGCAGCTGCGGCGGGCGCCGCAGCCTTGGCGTGGCGGGCCTGGCGATGTGCGCGCTGGCCCAGAATGCACAGGCCACCGAAGGCGCGGCCGCCGTGCCTGCAAGCCCGGCCTCCGCCGCACCGGACCTGGTCCTGGCGCCCGTGGCGGTGCAGGGCAAGCGCGCGCCCGATCCCGCCATCATGCCCGCCAAGTTCATCTACCTGATCGATGGCGTGGCCCGCAAGCACGCCAGCGAGCTGATCCGCCTGGACTTCAAGGCCCATGCCAGCAAGCAGAAGCTGCCGGCCCCCGGCACCCGCCTGGTCGTGGAGCTGGACAACGAGCAGGAGCTGCCCGTGGGCATGGCGGAGGACGGCACCCTGAGCCTGCCCCCGCTGACACCGGCGCAGGCCGAGACGGCCAAGCTCATTCCCAACCAGCCCAAGGGCAGCATGGGCCTGCGCCTGAGTCTCGAGGTGGTCCCCAAGGTGGCCAGCCTGACGCCGGAGCAGGTGGGGCGTGCGGACGTGCAGCTGCGCAATCTGGTGGGCGACATCAAGGGCCTGCTGCCCTGGGCCTTCCGCTGGATGCTGCCAGGCGTCTCGGGCGTGGCCCTGTGCCAGCCGGCCGGTGAATCGCCGGCTGTGTGGGTCTCGTCCAGCGGCACGCACCGCATCACCTTCCTCTACGAGACCAAGGACGGCAAGCAGAGCTGCGCCGTGCTGGACCCCGCCGGCCTGCCTGCGGATGCGCGCCTGCAGGCCGCGGCCGGGGCGACCCTGGGGCCGTGGATCAACGGCCTGACGGGCAGCAAGAGCCGCTGAAGCGCGGGAGTGCGGGAGTGCGGGAGTGCGGGAGTGCGGGAGTGCGGGAGCGCGGAAGCGCGGGCGGGCGCCTGTGCTGGCGGGGAGCCCGCGTGCGGTGCTTCAGCGGGTATGCGAAGTCAGCCTGGCCAGCGGCGCCGCCACGCCCACGCCGGGCGCGGCACGGCGGGCTCCGGCATCGCGCTGTTGTTCCAGGGCTGCTTTGTCGTCGTCGTCCATCAGCTGCATGGCCTCGGGATTGCGGCGCAGGGCCACGCCCACGGCCAGGATGTCGATCACCAGCAGGTGCAGGATGCGGCTCACCATGGGCAGATGGGTGCTGACGTCCTCCACGTGGTCGATGATCAGCGCCGCATCGGCCTTGCGCGCCAGCGGTGACTGGCTGGCGGTGATGGCGATCACCGTGGCCCCGCGGGCATGGGCGCGTTCCACCACGTCCATCAGCTGCGGCAGGCGGCCCGAGCTGCTGATGACCACGGCGACATCGCCAGGGCGCAGCACATCGGCGGCCAGCTGCTGCAGGCGCGGATCGGTGTAGGCCGCGCAGGAGACGCCGAAGCGCAGGAACTTGAACTGGGCGTCCTGCGCCACCACGCCGTAGTGGCCGGCGGCATAGAACTCGATGCGGCCCGCCTGCAGCATCAGCTGGATGGCGCGGTCGATCATCTCGCGGTTGAGCTGGCTGCGCAC
This sequence comes from Pelomonas sp. BJYL3, assembly GCF_027257975.1. Classification (GTDB taxonomy): domain Bacteria; phylum Pseudomonadota; class Gammaproteobacteria; order Burkholderiales; family Burkholderiaceae_C; genus Roseateles_B; species Roseateles_B flavus. The sequence continues at coordinate 22,708 of NZ_JANZKX010000001.1, read as the reverse complement.
CTGCAGGATGGCCGAAGCCGTGTTGCCCAGCACCTTGGCGCCCAGCTCCACCATGGAGTCGTCCATGTTGACCTGGGTGTGGGTGACGGGCACGGTGCCAGTGAGCCCGGAGGCCAGGCGCAGCTTGAAGTCGGACAGGCCCTCGCAGCCCAGGGAGCGGCAGAAGCGGATCACCGTGGGCTGGCTGACCTGGGCGGCGCGGGCGATGTCGGCGATGGGAGCGTTGAGCACGTCGCGCGGATGGGCCAGCACATGCTCGGCCACGCGCAGCTCCGCTGGCGAGAGCTCGCTGCGGGCACGCCGGATCTGGCCCAGGATGGCCGCGCCGGCGCTGCTGTGCAGGCTCTTGAGCTGGGATTCCAGAATGGCGGAGGCGCCCTTGAAGGTGGCGTTCTCCGCGGTGATCACGAAGGTGGGGATGCCCGCCACATAGCTGCTGAACCGGCCCTTGTCCTCGAAGCGGCTGCGGAAGGGGGAGCGGGCGAAGTACTCGCCCAGGCGCGGCACGATGCCGCCGCCGATGTAGATGCCGCCCAACGCGCCCAGCGTGACTGCCAGATTGGCGGCGGCCGTGCCCAGCAGGGCGCAGAACACCTCCAGGGCCTCGGCGCAGACGGCGTCGCGGCCGTCCAGCGCGGCCTGGGTGATGTCGGGGGCGCTGAGCGGCTTGGCGGCCTCGCCGGCGCGGTCGGCCAGAGCGCGGTAGATCAGCTCCAGGCCGGGGCCCGAGACCAGGCGCTCGAAGGAGACGTGGTCGAACTGCCGCCAGGCGAAGCGCAGGATGGCCAGCTCGCGCTCGTCGCGCGGGGCGAAGCTGGTGTGGCCGCCTTCGGAGCCCAGGGAGATCCAGGCGTCCCCCGCCGGGATCAGGCCCGACACGCCCAGGCCCGAGCCGGAGCCCAGTACGCCGACCACGCTCTGGCGCCGGGCCTCGCCGCCACCGATCTGGTGCAGTTCGCCGGGCCCCAGGCGCGGGATGGCCATGGCCAGGGCGGTGAAGTCGTTCACCACCACCAGGGTGTCCAGGCCCAGGCGCTGGCGCATCTCCTCGATGGAGAACTGCCAGTGGTAGTTGGTCATGCGGACCTGGTCGCCCTCCACCGGATTGGCGATGGCGATGGCAGCGTGCTCGATGTGGGCCCCCCCCAGCCCGTCCAGGTAGGCCGAGACCGCGGCGTGGAAGTCGCTGTAGTCCGCACAACGCAGCGAGGCGCTGTGGCTGAACTCACCCGGGCTGGCTTCCAGGGCGAAACGCGCATAGGTGCCGCCGATGTCGGCGATCAGTCGGGGGTTGTCGAAGGAGCTCATGGGATGGGTCAGGGTGTAACGCAACTACAGCAGGTGGGCATCGGTACATGCCCAGGGCCGGGCCGTGGGCCTGACCAGCGCGGGCGCCCGCAGTGCCAGCGCTTGCCATATTGTGGAACGAAAGCTCGACAGATCAGGGACTTGCCCGGCATTTCTTCCTCAATGCCCGCCCTGTATTGAAGGCGTCCTGCTGACAGCTTGCGGGGCGGGGCTAGCGAGAGCTTGTCAGTGGCATGTAGTTTTGCTACCTTTCGCCGCATGCAATGCGCTTGTAAAACTACAGGCTCCACGGCTGGCCGGACCGCGGCAGGCCGAGCGAGGAAAGATCATCCATGCAAGACAAGTTGAAGTGGCCCCGGGTGTCCGGCCCACCGGTGCCGGTTCCAGCAGCCCTGATGTGCCACGAGGGGCGGGCATGAGCGGCCCGCAGGATCTGTATCCATGGCTGGTAGCTGACGTCGGCGGCAGCAACGCCCGCTTCGGCTGGGTGGAAGGCCCCGGTGCGCCCGTGGCCCGGCTGCGCAGTTACGCCGTCCAGGACTTCCCTGGCCTGGAGGAGGCGGTCCGCCGCTATCTCCAGGACCTGGCTGCGGAGCTGCAGGCGCAGGGTCGCGGCTGCCCGGCGCCTCGCCATGCCGCCGTCGCGGTGGCCACCGCCGTTGCGGGCGACGAGGTGGTGCTGACGAACAGCCGCTGGCGCTTCTCCCGCCAGGCCTTGCAGGCGGCGCTGCAGCTGCAAAGCCTGCGGGTGCTGAACGACTTCGAGGCCCTGGCGCTGTCGCTGCCGCGTCTGCGCGCTGACCAGGTCCGCGCCTGGGGCGGGCCGCTGCCCGCGGCGGCCGGCTGCCTGGCGGTGATCGGCCCGGGCACCGGGCTGGGGGTCGCGGCGGTGCTGCAGACGGGGCAGGGCTGGCAGGCCTTGCCGGGGGAGGGTGGGCACGCCACGCTCGCGCCTGCCGATGACTTCGAGAGCGCCCTGCTGACCCATGTGCGGGGGCGCCATGCGCATGTCTCCGCCGAGCGCCTGCTCTCCGGCATCGGCCTGCCGACCCTGCATGAGGCGGTGTGCGCCGTGCTCGGCAGCCAGGCCGCGCCGGAACCGCTGACACCGGAGTTGATCCTGGAGCGCGGCCTCGCCGGGCAGGACCCCCTGTGTGCGCGCACGCTGGACAGCTTCTGCGCCATGCTGGGCGGTTTTGCCGGCAGCGTGGCCCTGACCCTGGGGGCCCGCGGCGGAGTCTATGTGGGCGGCGGCATCGTGCCGCGCCTGGGCGAGGCCTTCTTCCAGTCCCGTTTCCGCGAGCGCTTCGAGGCCAAGGGGCGCTTTCAGTCCTACCTGGCGGGCATTCCCACGGTGCTGATCACCGACACCCTGGCCGCCATGGGCGGTGTGTCCCTGGCGATCGAGCAATCACTGCCGGGGGCGGCTGTAGTCAAGTTCTGATTGTGTGTAGTTGACCTACATACAGGTGACGAAGGTCACGGACGTTTGATCACGTTTGGGGCCGAAATACTGGTGGATACCCTTGATGTTTGGGCCAAATCTGATGCTTTTCGGCATCGTTCGGGGCTGATAAGGGTTTTCTTCGTGTTGTGTGCGAATCTAGTTTTAGTACAGAATTGTTTCAGTCAAAGGGTTCCATGGCGCCGCAGTCCCAGCCGTCCTGAGGGGCGCGGCAGCAGTTGTTCAAAGAGCTACAGGAGACAAGGATGAAGACAGTGCAAGTCCATCGCGACACATTCCGTTTGAGCCCCGTCGTGGCGGGTTGCGCGCTGCTGATGCTGGCGGCAGGCGCCCAGGCACAGCAGGCGCCCGCGGCGCAGGGTGACAACAAGCTGGATACCGTCACCGTGACCGGCATCCGCAAGGGCATCGAAGACGCGATCTCAGTCAAGAAGAACGCCACGTCGGTGGTGGAGTCCATCTCCGCCGAAGACATTGGCAAGCTGCCTGACATCAGCATCGCCGAGTCCATCTCGCGCCTGCCCGGCCTGGCCGCCCAGCGCGTCAATGGCCAGGCCCAGCAGATCAGCATCCGCGGCACGGCCCCGGACCTGTCGTCTGCGCTGCTCAACGGCCGCGAACAGGTCAGCACCAGTGGCGACCGCTACGTCGAATACGACCAGTACCCGTCCGAGCTGATCAGCGCGGTCACCGTCTACAAGACCGGCGACGCCTCCCTGGTTGGCCAGGGCCTGGCCGGCACGGTCAACCTGCAGACCGTCAAGCCGCTGAACTTCGGCAAGCGCACCGTGGCCTTCAACGTGCGCGGCGAGAAGAACTCCAACGGCGCCATCTCCGACGGCGCCCCCTCGACCGGCAACCGCGTCAGCGCCTCCTACATCGACCAGTTCGCCGACAAGACCCTGGGCCTGGCCGTGGGCTTCGCCCACAGCGACCACCCGGTCAGCCGCTATCAGTTCGAGACCTGGAACTGGGTCAAGAACGGCGGCAACCTCAGCGGCGCCGGCGCGGCCGACAAGGACGCGCTGTATCCCCAGGGCTTCAAGGGCCTGTACTACACCGGTCGCGAGAAGCGTGACGGCGTGATGGGCGTGCTGGAATACCGTCCGAGCACCAGCTTCAGCTCGACGCTGGACGTCTACCACTCCAAGTTCTCGTATGACGAGACCCGTCGCGGCATGGAAGTGCCCTTCGAGAACTGGTCCGGCGCCAACTTCAACTCGACCACCATCACCAACGGTCTGGCCCTGGCCGGCACGGTGCAGGCCACCCCGGTGGTGCGCAACAACATCCTGACGCGCGAAGACAAGCTCAGCGCCATCGGCTGGAACAACAAGTGGGTCGTCGACAAGTGGACCGCAGTGCTGGACCTGAGCCACTCCACCGCTGACCACGACGAGACCCTGATCGAGATGAACTCGGGCCTCGGCGCCGACACCATCACCTACAACTACGCCGGTCCGGTGCCGACCTTCAAGTTCGGCAAGGCCTACGACAGCAATGCCGCCGTCAAGCTGGGCGGCCCCTTCGGCAACGGCTATGTCAATGTGCCGAGCTTCCGCGACAAGCTGGACGCCGTGCGCCTGGACTTCTCGCGTGACTTCGACGCCGGCATCATCACCAGCGTCGACTTCGGCCTGAACTACTCGCGCCGCGAGAAGAGCCGCCAGCATCTGGAGACCGGCTTCAACGCGCTGAAGTCCGACTTCGCCAGCGCCGACCTGCTGTCGCCCACCGACCTCTCGCGCGTCGGCCTGCCCGCCATCCTGGCCTGGGACATCGACAAGGCGCTGGCCAGCAACTTCGGTCCCTACACCCCCGCCGTGCTGAACCCCTGGGGCGCCACCAAGAACTGGGCGATCAAGGAGAACGTGAGCACGGTCTACGCCAAGGCCAACCTCGAGACCGAGCTGCTGGGTCGCCCGGTGCGCGGCAACGTCGGCCTGCAGGTGGTCAACACCGACCAGAGCTCGACCTCCAACACCCTGCTGCAGTGGCCGCTGGCCTCCCTGGTGCCGGTGCAGGATGGCAAGAAGTACACCGACGTGCTGCCCACCCTGAACCTCTCCTGGAGCCTGCCCGACCAGCAGCAGCTGCGCCTCGGCGCCGGTCAGGCGATTGCCCGTCCCAAGCTGGATGACCTGAACGCCTCCTTCCAGGTGGGCCTGTCTGCCGGCAATACCGGCACGCCCAGCGGCAGCGGCGGCAACCCCAGGCTGGATCCCTGGAAGTCCGACTACCTGGACCTGTCCTGGGAGAAGTACTTCGGCAGCAAGGGCTATGTGGCCGTGGCCGGCTTCTACAAGCGCCTGAAGTCCTACATCTACAACGTCACCACGCCCTTCGACTTCAAGGACTATCCGCTGACCGGCACCGCCCCCGATGGCACGCCGATCAAGCCCAGCACCACCATCGGCACCATCACCCACCCGGAGAACGGCCAGGGCGGTTCGCTGCGTGGCCTGGAGTTCTCGCTGTCGGTGCCGCTGGAGATGGTCAGCCCCTCGCTGAAGGGCTTTGGCGTGCAGGGCAACCTGTCGCTGACGGACAGCTCCATCAACGTCAAGGACTCGCGCTTCGGTGACCAGAACCTGCCGCTGCCCGGCCTGTCCAAGAGCGTGCTGAACCTGACGGCCTACTACGAGAACAACGGCTACTCGCTGCGGGTGAGCCAGCGTCATCGCTCCAACTTCCTGGGCTCCATCGGCGGCCCCGGCGGCACCAGCGAGAAGACCTTCATCAAGGCGGACACCGTGGTGGATCTGCAGCTGGGCTACGAGATCCAGGAGGGCACGTACAAGGGTCTGTCCTTCCTGCTGCAGGTCAACAACCTGACGAACTCGGCCTTCCAGACCTTCTCCGGCAGCGAGGATCGCTACCGCGGCTGGGAGAAGTACGGCCGCCAGACCCTGCTGGGTGTGAACTACAAGCTCTGATCTCTCGCTTCAATCACCAATGCCTTTGCAACGGCCGGGTCTCCCCGGCCGTTTTTTTTTGGTGCCTGCAGAGATCACCCAGGGGCGGTGCGGGCTTGCAGTTCGCCCGCAGCTGGTTAGCATGCGCGGGAACCTGCGAGAGGAGCCGCCATGTCCGAGACCCATACCGTCCATCTTCAGCGCATCCTGCGTGCGCCTCCCGAGCGGGTCTACCGCGCCTTCCTGGAGGCCGGTGCGCTGTGCAAGTGGCTGCCGCCGCATGGCTTCACCTGCACGGTCCATGAGCTGGATGCGCGGGTCGGCGGCCGCTTTCGCATGTCCTTCACGAACTTCGGAAGCGGCAACAGCCACAGCTTCCATGGCGAGTACCTGGAGCTGGTGCCGTCCTCGCTGATCCGCCACACGGACCAGTTCGAGGACCCGAACCTGCCTGGTGTGCTGACGGTCACCATCCGGCTGCGTCAGGTCTTCTGCGGCACCGAGCTGGAGGTGGTGCAGGAAGGCATTCCCGCCGTGATTCCCAAGGAAGCCTGCCTGATGGGCTGGCAGGAGTCCCTGCTGCTGCTGGCGCAGCTGGTGGAACCTGACATCCCGGGCTGAGGCCGGAGCCCCGCGCGACCGTGGCCACCGTGAAGACCCGGTGGCCGGCGGCCCGTCGACCGTCTACAAAGGCGGCTTCCCAGTCCGGAGACTGACATGCCCTACCTGCTCCATGGATTGACTGCGCGATGGCTCCTGATCCTGGCAGCCACTGCCTGGCTGCAGGCCTGCCAGCCCGCGGGCCAGGCGCCGGCCACCGCCCCCGGCGCCGACAAGCCGGCGGCTGCCGCTTCCGGAGCCGTGCAGCCCAGCCTGGCCAGCTATCACGACGCCAGCGGCGAGGACGCGCTGACCGGCGGCGTCCGGCTCATCCCCATCACGACGCCCAAGGGCACGTTCAAGGTCTGGACCAAGCGGGTGGGGCACAACCCGCGCATCAAGGTGCTGCTGCTGCACGGCGGCCCCGGCGCCACGCACGAGTACTTCGAGGCCTTCGACAGCTACTTCCCCGGCGAGGGCATCGAGTACTACTACTACGACCAGCTCGGCTCCGCCTACAGCGACCAGCCCAAGGACGGCAGCCTGTGGGAGCTGGACCGCTTCGTGGATGAGGTCGAGCAGGTCCGCCAGGCCCTGAAGCTGGACAAGGACAACTTCTACCTGCTGGGCCACTCCTGGGGCGGCATGCTGGCCATCGAGTACGCGCTGAAGTACCAGCAGCACCTCAAGGGCCTGGTGATCTCCAACATGATGGCCAGCATTCCCGAGTACGTGCGCTACGCCGAGACCACGCTGATGCCCGCCATGGACCCGCAGGCCCTCAAGGAGATCCTCAAGCTGGAGGCGAAGAAGGACTACGACAACCCGCGCTACATGGCACTGCTGATCCCTCACTACTACGTGCACCACATCCTGCGCATGCCGCCGGACCAGTGGCCGGATCCGGTGAAGCGGGGCTTCGACAAGACCAACCGCGAGGTCTATGTGCCCATGCAGGGGCCCAGCGAGATGAGCTCCAGCGGCAAGCTGGCCCAGTGGGACCGGATGGCGGACCTCGGCAAGATCACCGTCCCCACCCTGACCATCGGCGGCCAGTACGACACCATGGATCCCAAGCACATGGAGAAGATGGCCTCGCTGATGCCCAAGGGCCGCTACCTGCATTGCGCCCAGGGCTCGCACATGTCGATGTACGACGACCAGAAGACCTGGTTCCAGGGCCTGGTCCGCTTCATCAAGGACGTGGACCAGGGCGCGAAATGACGATCGTGAGCATGCCATGAAGGTACTGGCCGTTGCCGGCAGCCTGCGCCGGGCCTCGATCAACGCAGCCTTCTGCCGTGCGCTGGCGCAGCTGGGGCCGCAGCAGGTCCACGTCAGCGAGCATGCGGGGCGCCTGCCGCTGTTCAATCCGGACCTCGAAAGCGAGCCGCCGGCCGCCGTGCAGGCGTGGCGTGCGGCGGTGCAGGCGGCGGATGTGCTGCTGATCGCCAGCCCGGAGTACGCCCACGGCATCTCCGGCGTGATGAAGAACGCCCTGGACTGGCTTGTGAGCTTCGAGGGCTTCGTGGACAAGCCGGTCGCGCTGGTCAACACCTCGCCCCGCGCCCACCATGCCTTCGAGAGCCTGCAGGAGGTGCTGCGCACCATGAATGCGCGGCTGCTGCGCCGGTCCAGCCTCAGCCTGCCCCTGCTGGGCGCCTGCGTGACGGAAGCCGCCATGCTGGCCGATGCCCCGCTGCGAGCCTCGATGAGGGGTCTGCTGGCCACCCTGCAGGCCGAGCTGGCCGGCGGGGCGGATGCCGGCCCCAGCGTACAGTGGTGAGCCACCCCACCGGAGCTGCTGCCATGCCTGCCCTGCCAAGAAGACGCTGCCTGCTCGGCCTTTCGTCCGCCGCCCTGGCGCTGCTGCTGCCGCCGGCGGTGCGCGCCCAGGCGGGCACGGGCTGGCTGCTGCTGGGCCTGGGCACCGCGGCCGAGCGGCCCTACCGGTCCTGCGCCCTGGGCTTGCGCGGCGTGCCGGCGCAGGGGAGTGCAAAGGCGGCGCAGGTCCTGCAGTACCCGTCAGAACCGGGCTGGGGAGGCAAGACCTGGCCCTGGCGCACGCCCCAGTCCCAGGGCGAGCTGCTGCTGCTGGCCTTGCCTGCGGGGGACTACGAAATCGAGGACTTCGAGCTGGTCCAGCAGGCCGGTGAGACCGCCCGTGTGGACCGCTCGTTGCGCCCGCTGCAGGTCCGCTTGCGCATCCAGGAGGGGGACATCGTCTACGCCGGCCACTACGAGGCGCTGGATCGCGGCATCAGCGCGTCCAGGGAAGGACCTCAGGGCGTGCTGGTGCTGAACGACCGCAGCCTGGCTGCGAAGGCCCAGCTGGCAACGGAAGAGATCCCGGCCCTGCGCGGAGCCACCTGGCGGCGCCAACTGCCGGACCCGGCGCGGCTCAAACATCCGCAGCTGCTGCTCTCGGCAGGCGAGCGCTGAGCGCGGTGGCAGGACAGGAGACACCCCATGGCCTTGCGCATCGTCAGGCTGGGCAGCCCCCGGGCGCCCGATGAAGGGCTTCGCATCGGCACCGTGCGGCGACCGCCGCGGGGCGTGCCCAAGAGTGAGTTCGCCTCCGGCAACTGGTACGACGTCTGGTACCCCAATCTGGCCCCCTCGGTCGAGACCATGAAGCTGGGCCAGGCGGCCGAGACGCCCGCGCAATGGGCGCAGTTCATGCGCAGGTACAGGGCCGAGATGGCCGAGCCCGGGGCCGAGCGCAGCCTGCAGCTGCTGGCCGCGCTGTCGCAGCACAGTGCCTTCTCCATGGGCTGCTACTGTGAGGACGAGGCCCGCTGCCACCGCTCGGTGCTGCGCGAGCTGATGCGTCAACACGGCGCGGCCCTCGTCGAGGGCTAGCGCATCCGCGGGGCAGGGCTCGCGCGTTCAGAGGTAGTTCTCGAAGCCCGCCAGCATCTGGCTGGGCGTGAACTCCAGCAACTCGTAGCGGGCGACGCCGGCCCTGTGGAAAGGGTCCTGCTCCAGGATCTCGGTGACCAGTGCCCGCGGATGCTCGCGGATCAGGATGACGCCTCCGGTGCGCGGCTCCAGCCGGCCCGAGGCCACGAAGACGCCCGCGGCGTACTGCTGATCCAGGTAGGCGCGATGGGCATTGATCAGCGCATCCACTTCCTCCAGCGGGCGGATGTAGCTCAGCAGGGCGATGTACATGGCGGTCTCGGGCTAAGGGCGGGAAGGGGTGGCCGGCGCGCGCAGGTCCTGCAGCCAGTCGCCTGCGGCCTGGGCCTCGGCTTCATGCGCCGGATCGCGCCAGGGCTCCAGCAGGGCGGCCTGGTACCAGTCCTGCAGCGGCGGCAGGTCCAGCAGGCGCTGGGCGTAGGCCTGGGCGGTGGGAGACAGAGGCGGGCTGTAGCTCTGCACCCGCAGGGCCACCGGCGCGAAGAAGGCGTCAACCGCGGTGAAGACCGGGCCCGCGAGAAAGGGGCCGCCGAAGCGCTGCAGGCCTTCGCACCACAGGGCATCCATGCGGGCCCACTCGGCGAGCAGGGCAGGGCTCCAGTCCCGCACCTTCACGCGCAGGCCGCAGTTCATGGTGCAGACGTCGCGGATGCGGCCAAAGCCCGCATGCATCTCGGCGCAGGCGCTGCGGGCCCAGGCGCGGGCGGCACGGTCTCCCGGCCAGGCGCCCGGGGCCAGCTCGGCGATGTATTCCACGATGGCCAGGGAGTCCCAGACCACCAGATCGCCGTCTTCCAGGCAAGGCACCCGGCCATTGGGCGTGCGGCCCGCATAGGCCAGGCCGCCGGTGGAGGTGGCAAAGGGCAGCAGGCGTTCCTCGAAGGGCAGGCCCAGCATCTGCAGCAGCAGCCATGGGCGCAAGGACCAGGAGGAGTAGTTCTTGTTGGCAATGGTGAGGCGCATGCCTCAGTTTCTCATGTCCATGAACCCCGGGGCGCTCCAGGAGGGCTGCAGGAGGCCTGCCCGGGACGCGTCGGGGAACGGGGTATCGAGGCTTGTCGCGGCATTGTCGGAAGAAAACTTAAGCACAAGAGTCCAGCGAATGACAAAAGTAATGAGGCGAATGGTAATGAAATAATTTGTAATAGACGTGGAGATTGATTTTTGTGCCTAACAAAAGATCAAATCCGAGTCAATTAATTTACTGAGAATATTGATGGCAATACGAATGTCTTACAGGGTGTGGTGCTAAGTGTTTACCCTTGGCTTGATGGTCTGGGGGTGGAGGTCATAATTCCGCCTTTGAGCGGGGGTACGCTGCGGGCTGCTTTCCCGTCAAAGATGCGGCTGGGTTTGCCTGGGCAATTCATGCGCATCTCGGGGAGGTGGAGGGCGATGGGTCTTCTGTTTCGGGCCGGTATTGATTTGGCCTGTCTCTTGCCATCAGCGGATGGCAGCCTTATTGCGCAGCGTTGATTCCAAGAATAAAGCGGGTGGTATGAAATCCAAATCCTTGGCAGGCGGTCGCATTGATCATGTGGCCATCGCAGTCCACGATCTTGATGCGGCGATCAGTCTTTATCGAGATGTGTTCGGCTTCCATCTCATGGCGGAACGTGTGACCCGTGGCCAGTACTCCGGCATGCGCTCGGCAGAAATGGACGCCGGCGGCTTTTCCATCGTGCTGCTGCAGAGCAATGCAGAAAATTCGCAGGTGAGCCGTTATCTTTCCGAATATGGCCCCGGCGTTCAGCATATTGCCATCGAGGTGGACGACGTTGCCCGTGCCTCCGAGGCCTTGGCGAAGAATGGCATGAAATTCTCCACCAGCGTTATTCGCGGTGAAGGGCTCGTCCAGATATTCACTTCGCGTGATGCAAATTCGGGGATGATGTTTGAATTCATCTCCCGCGTTTCCGGTGCTCAGGGTTTTGAACAGGGTAATGTTCAGCAGCTTTTCGAGCAGCTCGAGGAAAGCGGCGCCTACTGAGGTGTCTCGGCGGCGCGCGAGCGCCGGCTGAGCGCGGGCCGGGCGCCCTCTGAGGGCGGGCCGCCGGCGCCGCCAGGGCGATGGGCGGCTGGCAGGGTCTTGCGAAGACCGTGCCGGGTTATTTCTTCATCCCAATTGAATTTCAAACTCCACCTGGCTGGGGTTGATGCACAGCTATGGGCGCCTCACGAGGGGGCCCTGGAGGGTACGCATGAAGACGATCGTGGAGCGGCTGCGCCAGCATGCCCAATCGCAACCTGACGCCGTGGCATTCCGGTTCCTCTCCGACATGTCCACCGAGCCGCAGGTGCTCAGCTACGCAGGGCTCTGGGACGAGGCGCAGCGCCTCGCCGGTTTTCTGCAGGAGCGAGGTCCCGCCGGAAGCCGGGCATTGCTGCTGTTCCCGCCGGGCCTGGACTATGTGCGTGCGTTCTTCGCCTGCCTGATGGCGCGCTGGGTGGCCGTGCCGCTCTATCTGCCGCGCCGCGGCATCAAGCAGGAGCGCATCGACAAGGTGGCCCAGAGCTGCGATGCAAGGCTGGCGCTGACCACCCTTGCCGAACTCGACTGGCTGAGCAGCCCCGAGACCATCGGGCCGCTGGCGTCGCGCCTGCAGTTCCACGCGGTGGACCAGGACTTGCTGGCCGGCGCCGGCCCCGTGACACAGGCCGGGCCCGCACTCACGGACCTGGCCTTTCTGCAATACACCTCCGGCTCGACCGGCATGCCCAAGGGCGTGATGATCTCGCACGCCAACATCATGGGCAATGTCGAGCATCTCTCCCTGATGTCCACCGGCAACCCGGCAGACCGCTTCGTCAACTGGCTGCCGCTGTTCCATGACCTCGGGCTGGTCACGACCGTGCTGTGGCCCGCCGCCATGGGGGCGGAATCCACCCTGATGGCGCCGGCAGCCTTTGTGCGCGATCCGGAGATGTGGCTGCGCGCCATCACCGAGTACCGCGGCACCATGTGCGGTGCGCCCAACTTCGCTTACCAGCTGTGCGTGGACAAGATCCGGCCGGAGCGTCTGGCGGGCCTGGATCTCTCCAGCTGGCGGGTGGCCTACAACGCCGCTGAGCCGGTGCGGGCGTCGACGCTGGAGCAGTTCGCCCGCCATTTCGCGGCGAGCGGATTCCGGTCCACGGCCTTCTACCCGAGCTACGGCATGGCCGAAGCCACCGTGTTCATCAGCGGCGGCGACGCGGCGGCCGAGCCCATCACGCAGTGCGCGGACCGCTTCGCCCTGGCCGATCGCCAGCTGAGCCTGCTGCCGCCCGATTCGCCGCGGGCGACGCAGATCGTGGCCTGCGGTGCAGCGCTGGGACCGCACGACCTTCGCATCGTCGACCCCGACAGCCGCAAAGCCCTGCCGGAAGGCCAGGTGGGCGAGATCTGGTTCGCCGGGCCCAGCGTGTCCGGCGGCTATTGGGAGATGCCGGAGCTCTCGCTGGCCACCTTCGGCCAGGCCATCGTCGACGAGCCGGACAACGCCCATCGCTACCTGCGGACCGGGGACCTGGGCGTGATGCACCAGGGCCAGGTGTACATCACGGGGCGCATCAAGGATCTGGTCATCGTGCATGGCCGCAACCTGTACCCGCAGGACATCGAGCTGAGCGCAGCGCGCGCGCATGAAGCCGTGCGCGAGGGCCATGTGGCGGCCTTCGCGCAGGCCGGCGAGGAGGGCGAACAGCTGGTCGTGGTGGCCGAGATCGAGCGTGCCCATTTCCGCAGCATGGACGCACAGGCCGTCATCGACGCCATCCGGTCGGCCGTGATGGAGCAGTACGAGGCGGTGGTGAATCGCGTCGTGCTGGTCAAGCCCTACAAGGTGCCTATGACGTCCAGCGGCAAGATCCAGCGCCGCCAGGCGCGGGCGATGCTGCAGGACGGCACGCTTGAGATCCTGGCCGACACCGGCGTGCTGCACGAGGCCGCGGTGAGTGGCCGGGCGCCTGACTCGGCCACGGAGCGCGCCCTGGCTGCCATCTGGTGCGCGGCCCTGAACCGCAGCCAGGTGTCCGCGCAGGACCATTTCCTGGCGCTGGGAGGCGATTCGCTGTCGGCCGCGGAAGTAGTGGCGGCCATCGGGCGCCAGTACGGGCTGCCCGACCTGCAGGTCGCCCAGTTGTTCGAGACGCCTCGCCTGGAAGACATGGCCCGCTGGATCGATGCCCGGCAGCAGGCCCGTCCGGCGGTGCAGGCAGCCCCGAAGCGGACGGTCACCGTATGAGCTCCTACGGTATGAGCCCCTACGAATTGCTGGACCTGCTTCGTGCCCGCGGTGCGGAGCTCGGGCTGGACGGCGCCGACCTCTCCATCCACGCCACGGACGACGTGCTGGAGGCGCTGCTGCCGCTGGTGCGCCAGCACAAGGCGGAGCTGGTGCGCCTGCTGTCGCCCAAGCAGGCGCCCTATCGCTGGCGGGTCTCGCCGGCGCAGGCCCGCATGCTGCTGCTGGAGGAGCTTGCCGAGGGCCGGTCCTACTACAACATTCCGGCGGCGCTCCGCCTGTGCGGCCCGCTGGACGTGCAGGCCTTGCGGCGCGGGCTGGACTGGGTGGTGTCCGCCCATGACATCCTGCGCACCCGCTACCTGCGGGGCGAGCAGGGCATCGAGCAATGCGTCGACGCCCCCGGCCCCGTGCAGTGGGAAAGCCGGGACCTCACACAGGCGGGCGCCGAACCCGCCGCGCTGGAGGCCCTGCTGGCCGCCCATGCCGACCATCGCTTCCAGCTCGCCGATGAATGGCCGCTGCGGGCCCTGCTGGTGAAACTGGCCGATGGCGAGCATGTGCTGGCCCTGACGCTCCACCACATCGCCGCTGACGGCCTCAGTGCGCGACGGCTCTATCGGGACCTGGAACAGGCCTATGCCCATGCCCTCGGGCAGGGCCAGGCACCGCAGCGTCCCGCGCTGCAATACGCGGACCTCATGGAGCACCAGGAGCGGCTCGGTGCCGCGAGCCGCAGCGCAGACCTGGCCTACTGGACCGAGCTCCTGCACGAGGCGCCGCAGCTGCACGGGCTGATGCCGGACATGCCCAGGGCACCCGTGCGCGACGTGGCCGGCGCGGTGCATCGCGAGGCGCTGCCGGAAGGGCTCGCTGCCGCCGTCCACCAGTTTGCCCTGAAGCGGGGCGTGACGCCGTTCACCGTGTACCAGGCCGTGTTCGCCGCCACGCTCGCGCGGCACGGTGGCGAGGATGACGTGGTGTTCGGTGTGGCCGCCGCCAACCGGCTGCACCCCGAGGCGGCCCAGGCCATCGGCCTGTTCGTCAACACCCTGGCCCTGCGCTTCCAGCTGGGGCCGGACAGCACGCTGTCCAGCCTGCTGGAGGTGTCACAGCGCCTGTCCGTCGCCGGACTGCGGCACCAGGCCTTGCCCTTTGACGCCCTGGTGGAGGCCTTGAATCCGGGCCGGTCTGCCGCCTACAACCCGCTGCTGCAGATCATGCTCACGCAGCAGGACGGCGATCCCCAGGCGCTGCGTCTGCAGGGCCTGAGCGTGCGCCCCATCATCCAGTCGCAGCCGGTGGCCAAGTTCGACATCGCCCTGCACCTGCACATGCATGGCGATGACACGGTGCTGGCGTGGGAGTACGCGTCGGCGCTGTTCCTGCCCGCCACCATCGAGGCCCTCAGCCACAGCTTCGTGCGCCTCCTGCAAGGCGGCCTGGCAGAACCCGAGCGGCCGCTGGCCAGCTTCGCCGTGGTGCCGGTGGCGCCTGCGTCTGGCGGTCCGGCCGAAGCCGCCGCGCGTGTGCAAGACAGCGAGGGTGGCGCCCCGTTGCCCACGGCCATCGAGGCCTTCGCCGCGCTGGTGCGCAGCCAGCCTGATGCCCTGGCGGTGTCCGACGAGGGGCAGCGTGTCAGCTACGCGCAGCTGGACGAACTCAGCAGCGCCTACGCCGCGCACCTGGCCCGGCTCGGCGTGGGGGACGGCAGCGTGGTGGCCGTCGGGCTGGCCCGCTCGGTGCACTGGGTCGCATCGCTGCTGGCTCTGTTCAAGCTGGGCGCCGCCTACCTGCCCATCGATCCGCGCTATCCCGCCGAACGGATCGGGACCATGCTGCGGACCTCGCAGGCGCGCGGCGTGCTGCTGAGCGAAGCGCAGGCCGAGTCCTTCCCGCCGGCGCCCGGCGTGGCGCGGTGGTGGGTGGAGTCCCTGGGCACGGAAGGGCAGGCGCCCCTCGCACCGCTGACCCCAGATCCGCAGCGCGTGGCCTACGTGCTCTTCACCTCGGGCTCCACGGGCGAGCCCAAGGGCGTGGAGGTCACGCAGCTCAACCTGGCGCATTCACTGCGGGCGAACCGCGAGGTGACCTGCTTCGGCCCGGCCGACAGCATGCCGACCATCGGCTCGCAGGCCTTCGGCGCCTCGCTGCTGGAACTGCTGCTGCCCTTGACCAGCGGCGGCTCGGTCAAGATCGTCCGGGGCGAAGACGTGGCCGACATCGACCGCCTGGCGGCCTTGAGCTCCGACGTGACGGTGCTGCATGCCGTGCCCAGCCTGGCCCAGCGCTGGCTGGACGCCGCCATGGCCCTGGGGCCTGGCTCCCATGCCCCCCTGCGCCTGATGCTGGTCGGTGGCGAGCCCGTGACCGGCACCCTGCTGCGCAAGATCAGGCGCTGGCGTCCGGAGCTCCGTGTGCTGGCCCTGTACGGGATGACCGAGTCCACCATCGTCTGCGCCAGCCACGAACCGCAGCCTGAAGACGACGAGCAGCGCTGCATGCTCGGCCGCCCCTATCGCCATGCCCGCTTCCACGTGCTGGGCCCGGGCGGGCAGGAGCAGCCGGCAGGCGCGCCAGGCGAGCTCTACATCGGCGGAGCCAGCATCGCCAAGGGCTACCTGAACCGCCCCGAGCTGACCGCCGAGCGCTTTGTGCCGGATCACCTGCGCGGCTCGGGCCGCCTGTATCGCACCGGCGACCGGGTCCGGCGGCTGGCCGATGGACGCTTCGAGTTCCTGGGGCGGACCGACCACCAGATCAAGCTGCGCGGCGTGCGCATCGAGCTGGGCGAGATCGAGGCCCTGGCCCAGTCCGTGGACGGCGTCAGCCAGGCGGCCGCCTGGGTGCCGTCGCTGCCGGGCGACGAAGAGGCCACGCTGACCCTGTACTACGTGACGGCGCCGCAGCATCCCGAGCAGGCCCTGCTGGAGGCCGCCCTGCATGCCACCTTCCGCACCCATCTGCCGGAACCCATGAGACCGGCCGTGCTGATGCGCCTGGACCGCCTGCCGCAAAGCCCGAACGGCAAGGTCGACCGGCGGCGCCTGCCGGCACCGCGCCTGAGCGACGCCATGGTGGCCCCGGCGACCGAGACCGAGCGCCAGCTGCTGGCCCTGTGCCAGACCGTGCTGCGCCGCGAGGACTTCGGCGTGACGGCCAACTTCTTCGAGGTCGGTGGCAACTCGCTGCAGGCCTCGCGTCTGGTGACGCAGATCCGCGAAGGCTTTGGCGTGGACTTTCCGATCGCCCGGTTCTACGGCAACTCGTCCGTGCGGGCCTGTGCCGCGGTGATCGAGGCCGCTGTGATGCAACGCATGGCGCAGTCGCTGACCCAGCCTGCGCCGACGGAAGACGACGATCTTGAGGAGGTGATGCTATGAGTGCAGGGCCCATGCAGCAGGCCCTGGCGGCCGAGCTCCCGCCCTCTGCGCCGACCCCGCCGGCGAGTGAGGCGACCGACTTCTCCGGCGGGCTGTCCGTGGGGCGGATGCTCTTCCGGCAGGCGCCGGCCAGGCTGGTCCTGGGCATCGCGCTGGGCGCCCTGGCCGGAGCGCTGTACAGCGCGGCGGTGCCCATGATCATGAAGGGCCTGGGCAGCCAGGGCGCGGGCGAGGCGGGCGGATCGTCCGGCGCGTGGCTGTTCTTCGGCCTGTGCTCGCTGATCATGCTGACCAAGGCCGGCTCGGTGATCCTGATCAACCACATTGCCAAGTCGGCCGCCGCGGACCTGCGCGTGTCGATCACCTCGCATGTGAACCGCCTGGAGGTCGATGCGCTGGAGGCGGTCGGCTTCGCCAAGCTGATCAATGTGGTGGTCGACGACGTGAACCGGATCGCCAACGCCGCGGCGGCGATCCCGATGATCATGGTCTCGGCCGTCACCGTGATGGGCATGCTGGCCTACCTGGCCTATCTCAACCTCACGGTGCTGGGGATGGTGCTGCTGGCCATCTTCGTGGGCGTCGTGGCCTTCCAGCTGCCGCTGGGCATTTCGGAGCGCTTCTACCGGCGTTCCACCCAGCTGCGCGACGTGACGCTGGAGGGCGTGCGGGGCGTCATCCTCGGGGCCTACGAACTGCGGCTGGACCGCCCCAAGTCCCGACGCTTCATGGACGAAGAGGTCGTCCAGAGTCAGCAGGCCGCCGTTCGCTGGGAAAAGCATGGCGATGCCCTGCTGCATTCGGCCGGCGTGTTCAGCGACCTGCTGGCCTTCTTCGTGATCGGGCTGACCGTGTTCGTGCTGCCGCGCCTGCTGAGCCTGCCGACAGACACCGTGTCCGGGACCGTCATGGTGCTGCTGTGCATTGCCGCGCCGGTCGGCAACATCCTGGCCATGCTGCCGCAGCTGCAGGCCGGCAAGATCTCGGCGGAGCGCGTGACCGAGCTGTTCCGTCGTCTGGCCGATGTGCGCGAGGAGCAGACCGCTGCCTCGCATGAGCCGTGGCAGCACCTGACGGTGCGCGGCCTGCGCTATCACTACGTCATCGCGGAGGACGGCGGCTCCGAGAAGGCCTTCTCGGTCGGCCCCATCGACCTGGACCTGGAGCGCGGCAAGGTCTATTTCCTGGTGGGCGGCAATGGATCGGGCAAGACCACGCTGTCCAAGCTGCTGACGCTGCACTACCGCCCGCAGGACGGTCAGCTGGCCTTTGATGGCACCGTGGTCCATGACGGCAACCGGCAGTCGCTGCGCCGTCGGATCTCGGCGATCTATTCCAACTACTACCTGTTCCGCAAGCTCTATGTGGCGACGCCGGTCGACACCCAGGAAGTGGACCGGCTGATCACCATGCTGGGCCTGCAGGGCAAGACCCAGTACCGCGACGGCGAGTTCACCGCGACCAAGCTCTCCGACGGCCAGCGGCGGCGTCTGGCCCTGCTGGTCGCCCTGCTGCAGGACCGGGACATGTACGTCTTCGATGAATGGGCCGCCGACCAGGACCCCGAGTTCAAGCGCGCCTTCTACGAAGTGATCCTTCCGGAGCTGAGCAGGCGGAACAAGCTGGTGCTGGCGATCACGCACGACGACCGCTATTTCCACTGCGCGGATGCCGTCATCAAGATGGAAGGCGGCCAGCGCGTCAGCGCCGACATCGCCGACTCCGGGCATTCGTCCCGAGGCGGTGCGGGCAGCGCTCCTTCCGCCGTCCAGAGCCCAGCGCGCCAGGCCCCGCAAGCGGCCTGACGGCATCCCTCCCGGCCACGGGAGCTGCGCGGGGCAGGCCACGCCGCCTGCTGCCTTGCGGCGTCCACGGCTTGTCACAACCAACGAACGCAATGATGAAACTCAACACAGTCCCTGGATTCAAGATGGCGCGCTGGCTGGCCGCAGTGGCCGCCGCAATGGCGCTCGCTGCTTGCGGCGGCGGCTCTGACTCGCAGCAGGCGCCTGTGCGCCTGGAGGCTGACAAGCTGCTGGGCGGCTGGCGTACCGAGACGCCGGGTGAGGTGGAGTATGAGTTCTCCCCCTCCAGCATCAATGCCAGCGCGGAGCTGGAAGCGGTGAAGACCGGCCGCATCGTCGTGGGCGGCGAGGTCCAGGCACGCTTCCATTGGTCGGTGAACAGCAATGGCGAGGCCATGCTGACCAAGGTGGACCCCATCTGCAATCTGCCCGACCTGCGCCAATGTCCGGCAGTGGGGACGGAGCGGATCAAGGTGGCGCTGCGGGTCGGTCCCCAGGACTACGCCTGGACCATCGAGTCGACGCCGGCAGGAGCGAGTGCGCCGTCGACGCGCGAGCTGAACTTCCGCCCCGCCACGCTGAGCCGCTCGACGGTGCCCGGCGGGCGCTTCCTGATGACCAAGGCCGCGCAGTTCTCCTACGCGAATCCCGCGGGAAGTGACGGCCAGTTCATGCAGATGGGCCTGCTCGACACCAGCGTGCCCCACGTGCTGACCATCCCGCTGCCGCCCACGCCCATGCGTGCCATGCCCGTGCTGACGGGCAAGGACGAGGCGGTGGACACGCAGCTGACCGTGCCCCATCCGGTGACCGGTGAGCCGGTCACCGTGAAGGTGAAGGAGTGGCTGGAGAACGCGGTGCTCATGGCCGGCGCATCCAACAACCTCCTGGTGAGCTACGAGCTGCACCGCAAGGTGGACCTGCCGGCCGGCATGGACCGGGCCGCGCTGGGCGTCGACGTGTACGAGAAGCCGCACAGGGCCACCAGCGCCTTCTCCATCGTGAACCAGTTCGTCCGCGGACCCGAGGTGAAGGCGGGTGACCGCTTCTTCGGAACCTTCCCCGGCGCCTTCGATGCGCAGTTCACCATCGACGGCATCGGCAACACCCTGGAGTTCAGCTCGGCGACTCGCGGGGTGATGAAGTATGTCGATGTCATCCAGGGCCGCCACAGCGAGTCCCGCGGCTTCAGCTGGTCGCGCGACGACAGCGGCGCGATCGCCCTTGAGCTGGACGACATGCCGGGACGGGTGTCCAAGTACCGCCTGCGCTTCGTCAAGGAGATCAAGGGCGGCTACAGCGCCGTGCTCAGCTTCACCGCACGGGATGGTTCCGATCTGGACCTCATGACCGACATCATCCGTGATGCCAAGCCTGTGCTGGACCCCAAGACCTTCCCCGGCAGCTACTACATGCCCAGCGTGGATGGCGTCAGCCTGGTCAAGGTCAACTTCCGCCCCGATGGAAGCCTGGACGGTGGCACGGTCGGCGGTCACTGGTTCATCGACACCGATGGCGAGCTGGTCAGCTTCGAGTGCATTTCCAAGCAGGGCGTCTCCGAGCCGAGCTTCCAGGTCTGTCACGACGCCTTCACCGACCCGGCCAAGCTGGACACCTACCGCTTCGCCCACGTCCGCCGGCTGCGCTTCGTCTGGGGCGAGGGTGCGAACTATCAGGTCAAGTACAGCGCCGTGATCTACGGCGAAGACGCCGGCATCGTGGGACGCGATTACTACGGCATCAACTGGACCTATCGCATCCGCAAGGCCGGAGCGAACTGAGGGCGGCCGCGGGCGGGAGCGATCCCGGCCCGCGCCACGCCAGCAATGAACGCGGCGGCGCCCCCCGCGGGGGAGCGCCGCGCGCGACGCGCATGCCGCCGGTGAGCACTCAGCACCGGCGGCAGCGCCTTGTCATCAGGCCGCGATGCCGGGCTGGCAGCCTGTGCACAGGGGCCGCACATGGGTGATACGTCTGGGACAACCCAGCATCAGGAGCAGAGGGAATGGACACATCGTGGATCAGCTTTCTTGGCCGCTGCGAGCAGCTCGGGATCCGCTTCCAGCTGGAGCAGGGGCAGCTCAAGACGAGTGCGCCGCGTGGTGTCCTGCAGGGCGAGCTGCTGGCTGAACTGAGGGAGCGCAAGGCGCAGATCAAGTCCTGGCTGGAGAGGCTGGCCTCCGACGGCGCCTCGTCGTCATCGGACTTCACGGGGATTGAGGCGCAGCTGAGGCCTGTGGTGGCCACCGGCGAGGCCGCACCGCTGTCCTTTGGCCAGGAGGCGCTCTGGCTGGCCTACGAGGCACAGCGCCGGCACCCCGGCTTGCACTTCTGCGCACGCATCGAATGCGCTGGCGCTCTGGATGAGCAGGCCCTGGAGACGGCGCTGCGCGCCTTGTGCGCACGGCACCAGGTGCTGGAGTCGTCGATGGAGGTCAGCGCGACGGGCCTCGTGCAGCGGGCCGGCCAGACCCCCTTCAAGGCCCTGGCCCGCCTCAGCACGCAGGGTCAGGAAGCCGTGCTGCGCGACGCTGCGCTGCAAGGCTTGCGTGAGCAGGTCTTCCTCGCTCCCTTTGACCTGGCGAAGGACTGCAAGCTGCGAGGCGCGCTGGTCCGCCTGGACGCGCAGACCCATGAGCTCTGGCTGGCCTTCCACCATGCGGCGAGCGACGGCTGGTCGCTGGGCGTCTTCGTGCAGGAGCTGCGGCGGCTCTATGAGCTGGCCCACGCCGGGCACAGCGCCGTGCTGGAGCCCTTGCCCCTGCAGTACGCCGACTTCGCGGTCTGGGAGCGTTCCGAGCTGCACCAGGCACAGCGTGCCCAGGACCTGGCCTACTGGCAAGAGGCCCTGGCCGATGCGCCCGAGGTC
Organism: Pelomonas sp. BJYL3; assembly: GCF_027257975.1. Lineage (GTDB taxonomy): Bacteria > Pseudomonadota > Gammaproteobacteria > Burkholderiales > Burkholderiaceae_C > Roseateles_B > Roseateles_B flavus. Next base: position 1,215 of record NZ_JANZKX010000001.1, on the reverse strand, counting down.
CACGGCCTGCGCGTGAACCGCGAGCGGGCGCTGGGCTCGGAGGGTCAGGTCTTGACCTTCCAGCGCCTGCTGCCGGCTGAGCGGCTCGAGCAGGTGCGTGCCATGGCACGGCAGGCCGGCACGACGGAGTTCGTCGTCCTGCACACCTTGCTGGCGCTGGCCGTGGGCATGCACTCGAATGCGAGGGATGTGGTGATCGGCACACCGCTGGCCGTGCGCCCCTCGTCCCGGCTCGATGGGCTGGTGGGCTACTTCGTGAATCTGCTGCCCCTGCGGCTGCGGTTCGACCTGAAGAACAGCTTCATCCATGAGCTCAAGCTGGCGACTGCTGGCTTCCAGCAGGCGGTGGCTCATGCGGCGCTGCCCTTCGCCCAGATCGTGGAGCGCCTGATGCCGGCCCGCAGCGCCGGCATCGCGCCGCTGGTGCAGATCTGCCTGTCCTACCAGAACCAGGAGTTGCCGGCGTTCTCGCTGCGGGGCCTGGCCTGCCGCGCCACGCAGCTGGAGCAGGGCTTCAGCCAGTACGAGCTCGAACTGGACATCCGCGCCGCGGAGCAGGGCCTGGCGCTGAACTGGCGCTTTGCACATGGGCTTTTTGAGGCCGCCGTCGTGCATCGGCTGGCCGATACCTTCGAGCTGGCCCTCCAGACCTTGCTGGATCGACCCACTGACGCCATGGGGGCGCTGCGGTGGGTGAGCGCGGCCGAGCAGTCCCAGCTGCAGCGCTTCAACGCCACGACGCGGTCCTTCCCGCAGCACGTGCGCATCCACGAGCTCTTCGAGGCTCAGGCGCAGCGCGCGCCTGATGCGGTGGCCTTGCGCTTCGAGGGTCAGAGCCTGAGCTACCGCGAACTGGACGCGCAGTCCAACCGCGTGGCGCAGTACCTGGTGCAGTCGTGCGGCGTGCAGCGCAACGAGCTGGTGGGCCTGTGCATGGAGCGCTCGCTGGAGATGGTGGTGGGGCTGCTGGGCATCCTGAAGGCCGGTGCGGCCTATGTGCCGCTGGACCCGAGCTACCCGGCGCAGCGCCTGGCGCACATGGTGCAGGACTCCGGGGCGCGCAAGGTGCTGATGCAGCAGCGGCTGCTGGGGCAGGTGCCGGTGGCTGAGGACCAGGCGCTGTGCCTGGACACGCCGCAGGTGCAGGCGCAGCTGGCGGCTTGCGAGTCGACCCAGCCGGTGGTGGCGGGTGCCAGCAGCGAGGACCTGGCCTAT